>CAWGYN010000013.1:0-24473 GCA_963826735.1 uncultured Acidobacteriota bacterium | reverse complement strand
CATGCGATGGTCGCGGTCCCGGTCAGTGCCGTTGCTGCCGTTCAGCGGAGCCAACTTGGCGTCGCTCACGAGCACGTGCACCTTGCCAGTTGCGGCATCCCCATCCATCAGTTGTCCGCCATCCAGATACGTAAGGTGCTTTCCGTCGGGCGACCACGTGAGCTGATCGGGCGGGTTCGCCGATGAGCGGCCCGTGCGCATAGATCGCTGCCACGGTCAGAGGCTTCCTGGGGGCTTCGCGGGCGCCTGCGCGACAGCGGAAAAGCCAACAAAGGGCAAAGCGGCAACAATAGAACTAAAAAGACGGTTGCCCGCGTCAATACGAATTCCTCCTGTGGTGGGAATTCTCAAGCCGGGCCGGAAGGACTTTTATTTTCAGGCGGCGATGGAAAAGGCGGGGCTACCAAAAAAGTGTAATCCACAGCCGCGGCTTATTGCGCCGTTAAGGTAGACGGTGTATGTTGCGCTGTATGCATTGGGCAACTCCTGAAGAACGGCGCGCACTTGGCCAGGCGCGGCGCAAGCAGGTGGGCCGCCACCAGCACGAAGCGCTGCATCCCAAGGCGCGGCCAGCCTCGGCTCTGGAACTCGTAGCGCGATCGATGCGCGGCCGCGTGCCGGCGCTGATTCCCTCAAGTATCAGCTCATGGCCGAGTCGCCCTTCGGCTACTTTCGCGGCGCTGCGCCGGTGATGGCCGCGGACCTGGCGCAGCTTCCCTCGACCGGCATCGTGAGCCAGCTTTGCGGCGACGCGCATGTGCGCAACCTGGGCGCATTCGCCGCGCCCGACGGCCGCCTGGTCTTCGACATCAACGACTTCGACGAAACCATTCGCGGCCCCTTCGAGTGGGACCTGAAGCGCATGGCGGCTTCGCTGGTGCTGGCCGGACGCGCCGCGGGACACAAAGACAGCTCCGCGCGCAAAGCCGCCGCGGCCTGCATCGAGCGCTACGCCGCAGCAGATGCGCGCATTTGCCCGCATGCCGCAACTTGAAGTGAACCGCTTTCAGGTGCACCGCATCGACCTGGCCAAGCCGGTGCACGACGCGCTCTCGAAGGCCGAACGCGCCACGCCGCAGCACACGCTTGAGCAGCTCACGAGCCCGCCAGCCGAGCCGGCGCGCTTTGCCGAGGGCAGCGCCGCGCCGCTTCAAGGAATTGAAGCCGATGCTCACGCGCGTCACCGGCGCACGCGCCGCAGCCGTTCTGGCCTCGCTGGGGCCGTATCGCGAGATGCTGGAGCCGCAGCGGCAACACCTGCTCTCCTTCTACCGGCCCATCGATGTGGCATTCAAAGTGGTCGGCACCGGCTCGGTGGGCCTGCGCGACTACTGCATCTATATGGAAGGCAACGGCCCGGCGATCCGCTTTTTCTGCAGATTAAGGAAGAGGTTGCGTCAGCCTATGCGCCGTATCTGCCCGACGCACACCCCGCCCCGCATAACGGCCAGCGCGCGGCCGAGGGGCAGCGCTCCATGCAGATCCAGACCGATCCGTTTCTCGGCTGGACGCACATCGGCAGCCGGCAATATCTTGTTCGCCAGCTCAACGACCACAAGGGATCCATCGAGATCGAAGACCTGGCCGGCGCCAATCTCAAGGCATACGCCGAGGTCTGCGGCGAGCTGCTGGCCCGCGGCCACGCGCGCTCGGGCGACGCGCAAATCATCGCCGGCTACATCGGCACCGGCGACGCATTCGCCGAAGCGATCGCGCAATTTGGCATCGCCTACGCCGACCAGACGGAAAAAGACTGGGAGGAGCTGAAGCGGTCGGGCAAGGAAGCGAAGAAGAAAGCGTAGCGCTCGCAGCGAAGATCGCGACTGCTCATGCGACCGCCGGTACACGTCGTATCCGCGCAGATGCGCGGCCAGCGTGAATTCGCCCATCAGCGCTTGCATCGTCGCCGCGCGATCGGGCGTCGGGTCCTCCTTGATCTGCAGATCGCGCTTCACAATCAGCCAGCGAATGTTGTGCGACCGCACCAGCGCAGCGATCTCGGCGGGCGAATAGGGATCGGTCGTCGGATCGAAGAACGGCACCGGAAAACGCGGCACGCGGCCGGTGACAAAGTAGAACGGCTCCTCGCCGGGAATCAGAATCAGATCCGTCATCGAAGGGAATTTGGCCTGCGGCGTAGCGCAGCAGTTCGTCGAATTCCGGCAAGTATGGCCCCGGCGTGGCCAGGCCGGCAAGCTCGGGAAACGCCGAATGCTCGGAGGGCCGTCAGGCAGATTCGCGTAGGAGAGCCGCTCTTCGCTGGCCGTGTAGAACCCTCCGCAGACGAGCAGCGTGACGGAGATGAGCGCGGCCAGCGCGGGCACGAACCATCGCGATGCGGCCCGCGCGCGCGAAACGATCGAGAAACGCAAGCAGCTCCGCCATGAGCAGCGCGAGCAACGGCCAGATGGCGTACGTCGAGCCCCAAAGCTGCTGCGACATGAATGTGCCGTAGATCGCGGCGAGCAGAAGAGCGGCAAGAGTGCGCGCAAGGAGGGCTCTCGCCGCAAGCCGAACCAGATTCACGATCGCCAGCGCGGCTGCAAGCAAGAGCAGCAGCGGCCAAAGCGCCAGCAGGCTGTCGCCGCGCTAGTCGGCATCGTCGTAAATCAGCAGAGAGGCGAGCGTGAAGAGAAACGGCGCGGCCAGCAGTGCAAAGGCCGCGATCTGCGCCCAGCGTTTTCGCCGGAGCTGCGGTGCGCAAGATAAGCAGCAAAGCAGACCAGCGACGCACGGCAGCGTCCACAGGAGCGATGGATCGCGATAGACGCCGAGCATGTCGCTCGATCCCGGCAAGCGCCGTTGCGCCGCGTACTGGATCGTCCAGTGGAGGTAATTGCCGATGCCCGCGGTCCAATGCAGCGCGAGCACCGCCGCGAGAAGCGCGGCGCCCGCGCCGGCGAGAACGGAAAGCAGCGTGCGTTCGCTCGGGCAACGCGGCCGGAGCTTGCCCGCGCCGATGCCACTTCAGCGCGAGCACCAGCAAAACCGCGCCGATGGCCGCCGCGAGAAACGGCAGCCCCATATTCTGCTTGAAAAACAGCGGCACGCAAATGGCAATGCCGCCGGCGAATCCCCAGGCCATGCTCGTCTTTCGATCGAAATTCTGCAACAGCCAAAGCGCAACCAGAATCCAGAACGCGCAGTCGCAGTCGTACTCAGGATTGGGCACGATGCAGTAAATCCCGACGAAGGCGAGCGGCGCGGCGACGACCAGCGCCACCGTCCATGCGGCTGCCACGCGCCCGCGCAGCGACTTCAAGCGCGATGCGCCACGCGAGCACGGTCCCCAGCCCGCCCACCACTGCGACATACAGCACATGATGAAAGAAGACGCGGCCCGTCAGGCGAATGATCGCTGCCTGGATGAGGAAGGTGAGCGGCGCGTGGGCAGGGGAAAGTCGCGGTACGGCATCTGGCCCTGGGCGATGCGCGTCGCGGTGTTGAGGATGTAGCTGAGATCGAACAGCACCGCAACGTGCGCGTTCTGCCAAAGCACCACGCCTGCCGTGGCCGCAAAAAGCGCCACTGCCGCAACCCAGTCGCGCAAGCCCCACCCGCGCTCAGGCGAGCGGGCAGCAAGCGGCGATCGGGAGAAGATTGGCATGACGAAGAAAAACTCTGAATGCCATCCACGGTAGCAGAAGCCGCTCGTGCACCCCGTGGCGGAATTTCCTATTGCACGCCTTAATCCGGCACGGGTATACTCCCGCAATCTCTCAAGGAGGAGTCATGGGAAAGATCAACATAGGCCGTTTGATCCTCGGTGGCATCGTTGCCGGTATCGTGGCAGACATCCTGGGTTACCTGGTAGATAGCGTGTGGCTGGGAGAGAAATGGGCCGTGGAAATGAGTTTGCTCGGACATGACTCATTTTCGGCGAATATGTGGATCGGATTCGATCTGCTCGGAATTGTCGTCGGACTCGTCGCCATCTGGGTCTACGCTGCGATCCGGCCGCGCTTCGGTCCCGGAATGAAGACAGCCATCTATGCCGGAGTGGCCGTGTGGCTTGTCGGAACGCTCGTGCCGAATACCAGCTTCATGTACGTTGCGCACCTTTTCACAAGGCACCTCACGCTATACACAACGCTGGGAGGGCTTGTAGAAGTCGTCGTCGGCACGATTGTCGGAGCCTGGCTGTACAAAGAATCCTAGGGCCGCTCGGCAGCGCGAAGTATTTCCAAATCCGTCGTGGCCGTGCCTCTCCGATCGCCTGTGTGGCGTGTTTGCCGGTCTTCCACTCGCCGTCCTTCTACAATGAATCGGTATGCCGACATCCGTTCGATCGCACGCGAAGATCAACCTGGGCCTTTTTCTGGGTCCGTCGCGGCCCGACGGGTTTCACTCGCTCGTCACCGTTTACCAGACGCTGGAAATTCATGACATTGTTACGGTTACGGCTGTGCACTCGGAACAGACCACACTCCGCCTGAGCTCGAATGATGCCCGTGTGCCTACCGACGAGCGCAACACAGCGTGGAAGATGGTTGAACTGGCGCTCGATGACTTCCGTACACCGCCGCAGTGGACATCCACATCGACAAGCGCCTCCCCGTCCAGGGCGGCCTGGGCGCGGGGTCAGCCAACGCTGTAGCTGCGCTGGTGGGGCTGGAAAGAGAGTTGGTGGCAGGTAACCTGCTTACTTGCGATGTCGGCGGATGTCAGGCTGGACTGCTATCCCCGGAGAGGATGGCTGAGCGGCTTGGCGTCCCCGAGTCCGACCCCATACTCAAAAACACTGGTAACTGGCCGGTCAGGCAATTGGAGTTAGCCAAAAAAGTCGGCTCCGATGTGCCGCTGTTTCTGGTTGGCGGAACAGTTCTGGGCCTCGATCGCGGTCAGGAGTGTATCCACTCCCGGACATTGAGCCGGTCTGGTGCGTGGTCGCCATGCCCGAGATCGGCGTCTCCACGCCGCAGGCCTTTCGCGACTGGGACGCGCTCTGCGCCGCCGAGGGTTTGACCGCGGAGGCCAGTGCCGATAGACTAAAGAGTTGAGCCGCGCCTATGCCAGCGCCTTTCGGGGAGAGATTCCCGAAGGCGGGTCGAAGCAGGCTCCTCCGGTGTCTTCTCCGCAGGAGAAGACCTGGCCGGACCGCAAAGAGTCCGCGCTTGTCCGCACCGGGATCACGAGCTGGATCGAGAACGACTTCGAACGCGTTGTCTTTCCCCAGCATCCCTCCCTTGCAGAGATCAAGCGTCTTCTTGCGGGCACCGGCACGCCGGAGGCAGCCCTCTATGCCTCGCTGTCGGGGTCCGGTTCGGCGCTCTTCGGGTTGTACCTGACCCGCGGAGATGCAGAAGCGGCACAAGACCGGATCGAACGAGAGTCTCAAGGGCTGAAAGTGCGGAATACGGTGTACTCGCACCCTGCCCCGCGCGGCGTATTGGGACCAGATGTTGAAAGACAGCTTCTAGCTCCTGGCCTCTAGCTTCGTTTTGCTGGAGCCCGTATCCTTCACCAAGGCATGACAGAGCTAGAAGCTAGCAGCAGCTGTTTAGCCGTTGACAGTCGCCTGTTGGGCAAGCGAGACTCACCAACGGCTGCCGGTTTTGCTGGGCGATCGTTCAATGGTAGGACAATGCCCTTTGGAGGCATTTATCCAGGTTCGAATCCTGGTCGCCCAGCCAGAAAAACAGCTACTGGCCTCTAGCTACTAGCTTCAAGCTTTTCCGGGAACGAGCGAGATTCGTCGCTTCCGGCACGAAGAAGCTAGAGCTAGAAGCTAATGCTAAAAGCTTGTAAAGAAACGCAGCCAAAGCCAACCAGCATGGAGGTGCTCTCAAGATGGAAACGGGAACGTTGGTTGAAAGCAAGCAGCCAGGAAAACCAGCCCGCAGCAGCACGCGATGGCTCGCAAAAAGAGCCCGCGGCGCAGGAAACCGGCAAGGCCAGGGACGCAAGACAGGCCCCGGCGCCGGAGCGCAAGAAGGCCGCACGCCTGAGCGAGGACAAGCGCTTCAAGCTCTTCAGCGGCACGGCCAACCCCAAGCTGGCCGAGGCCATCGGCGAGCACATCGGCGTCAAGGTGGGCGAGGCCAAGTTGCAGCGCTTTGCCGACGGCGAAGTCTACTTCCAACTGCTCGAGAACGTGCGCGGCGTGGATGTTTTTGTGGTGCAGCCCACCTGCTATCCGGTGGACCAGCACCTGGTGGAGCTTTTGGTGATGATCGATGCGCTCAAGCGGGCCTCGGCGGCCAGGATCACGGTGGTGGTGCCCTACTACGGCTACGCCCGCCAGGATCGCAAAGACCGCCCGCGCGTAGCCATCAGCGCCAAGCTCATCGCCGACCTGCTGACCACCGCAGGCGCCAATCGCGCGCTGTTTGTCGACCTGCACGCCGCCCAGATTCAGGGCTTCTTCAACATTCCCGTCGATCACCTCTTTGCCAGCCCGGTGCTGGTGAGCTACTTCCGCGAGCTGAACCTGCCCAACCTGACGGTGGTTTCGCCGGATGCGGGCGGCGTGGAGCGGGCGCGCTTCTTCGCGCAGAAGATGGGCGCGCCGCTGGCCATTGTGGACAAGCGCCGCACCGACATGAATGTTGCCGAAGTGATGCACGTGGTCGGCGACGTGGAAGGCAAGACCTGCCTCATCATCGACGACATCATCGACACCGCGGGCACGCTGGTGAAGACCGTGGACGCGCTTTACGCCATCGGCGCGGCCGCGGTTTATGCCTGCGCCAGCCACGCCGTGCTTTCGGGCCCGGCCATCGACCGCATTGCCAATTCGCGCCTGGAACAGTTGGTGGTCACCGACACCATTCCGCTGCGCGAAGCGGCGCAGAAGTTAACCCTGCCGGCAACGATTCGGCGCAGAATTACCCAAGATCAAAGTGCTCTCCATCGCCGGCCTGCTGGGCGCGGCCATCGAGAGCATCCACATGGAGACCAGCGTGAGTACGCTGTTTAGCTAACAGTGGTCAGCGATCAGGTTTCAGGGATCAGTGACCCACGACAGAGGATTCGCCAGTCACCAGGCGCAGATGCGGTGGCATCAGAGCGGTCTTTACTGATCCACTGACACCTGAACACCTGACACCTGGCATCACAAAGGGAGCGGCTCAATTCAGTTCGCAGCAGCAAAGCAGCTAAGGCTAGAAGCTGGAAGCTGCACCGTGCCCGATCTAAGGAAACGAGAGACCGAAATGCCAGAAGTAGTCGTAGCCAAGCCCCGCGAGGGCAAGTTCAACAAGAACGCCGCGCGCCGCGTGCGCGTCGCGGGCAAGATTCCCGCCGTGCTGTATGGTTCCGGGCACGATCCGGTGGCCGTCGAAGTGGACCCCAAGCAGATTTCGCGGATCCTCTTTTCCGAGACCGGCCACAACACCATTTTCGATGTCGAAGTCGCGGGCCAGCCCGCGGCCAAGGCCATGATCGTCGACTGGCAGCGCGAGCCGATCAAGGACCAGCTGATCCACATCGACCTGAAGCGCATCGCGCTGGACAAGGTTCTGCGCGTCAGGGTGCGCGTCAAGCTGCTGGGCATTCCGGTGGGCGTCAAGACCGAAGGCGGCATTCTGGACCAGGTGCTGCGCGAGGTCGAGATCGAGTGCCTGCCGGCGGACATTCCCAGCCACATCGATGTGGATGTGAGCGAGCTGGAGATGCACCAGGTGGTGCGCGTCAGCGGCCTGCCCCACTCCGACAAGATCAAGTATCTGACCGCGGAAGATGCGACCGTGGCCCACGTGGTCTCGATCCGCGAAGAAGTGGTTGCTGCGCCGGAGCCGGTGGAAGCGTGCGGCAGCTGCGGCAGCGGCGGCGCCGGGTGAGGGCGCTGCTCCAGCCGAGCCTGAAGTGGCCAAGAAGGGCAAGGCCGAGGCCGAAGCCGCGGCCGAGCAAGAAGCCCGAGGGCGGAGCGAAGAAGTAAGCCTTGGCGGAAGTGCAAGTGAGTCCGGTTGCCGGGCGCGGCCCTTTCCTGATTGTGGGCCTCGGCAATCCCGGCCTTGAGTATCTGTGGACCCCGCATAACGCGGGATTCATGGCCATCGACCGCATCGCCCAGCAAGAGGGCGTTGTGGTCCAGAACCGGCGCTGCCGGGCCACTACCGCAACCTGCCGCATTGCGGGCCGCCAGGTGGTCCTGGCCAAGCCGGAGACGTTTATGAACCTGAGCGGCGCTGCAGTGGCCGCTCTGGTTCGAGAGTTTGAAGCGGACCCGGCGCAGGACCTGCTCGTGATTTACGACGAGCTGGATCTGGCGCTGGGAACCTTCAAGATCAGGGAGCGCGGTTCGCCCGCCGGGCACAACGGAGCCCGCAGCGTAACCGGCGCCCTGGGCACGCAAGAGTGGTTGCGCTTGCGCATCGGCGTGGGGCCTCGATCTTGCCGCCGGAGGCGATTGCAGCCGGTGGCGGAAAGCGGCCGGGCAGGGATTACCTGCTCTCGCCGATGCGCAAGGCGGATCTGACGGTGCTGGACGAGGTGCTGGACCGGGTGGCAACGGCCACGCGGCGCATTCTCGAACGATGGTCCGGCAG
Organism: uncultured Acidobacteriota bacterium; assembly: GCA_963826735.1. Classification (GTDB taxonomy): domain Bacteria; phylum Acidobacteriota; class Terriglobia; order Terriglobales; family Acidobacteriaceae; genus Telmatobacter. The sequence goes on along the minus strand of CAWGYN010000013.1, from coordinate 15,984 downwards.
CCGCGATGAACGAGTTCAACCGCCGCGACGAGAACGACGCGGCGGAGAATGTGGAAGCAGGGATCAGGATCAGAGCCAGGAACTGATCTGCGAGCTGCGAACTGTTAGCTGCTGAGCCGACTGAGCGCTGCCGGCGGAAAAGGAATACCGATGTCGCGTGTGTATGAAGTGATGTTTATTGTTCGGCCCGATGTGGACGAAGAGGAAGCCGACAAGCTGATCGCCGGCTTCAGCTCCACCGTCACCGCCGGCGGCGGCGTGGTCAAGATCGGTCGAGAAGATGGGCCGCCGCAAGCTGGCCTACATGGTGCGCAAGTTCAACGACGGCAACTACGTTCTGCTGACCATCGAGGCCAACGGCGCGGTGGTTCTGGAGCTGGAGCGCCGCCTGCGCGTCACCGAGCCGGTGATCAAGTTCATCACCGTGCGCATGGACGAGGAAGAGAAGCGCCTGGCCAAGGTGAAGGCCGCTGCGCGGCGTGCGCCGCAAGGTCGAGCGCGGAACCCGCGGCCCCGCCCGCTGCCGCGCCCGGACGCCGCACCGCCCGCGCCGGCCGAAGCAGCCGAGCCTGCCCAGGCCAGCGCGTAAAGGCGGGCGCGTAGGAAGCAGGGAACAGGGAATTGAGGGCTCGAGTCGTTGAGCGCCGAAGTCTACCTTCCGATCCCTGAAACCTGGTCCCTGCAACGCATTCTCCGGCTGGGCCGGAACAACGAGAGTAAAGAGGAAACAAGATGGCTGAAGAAACTCAAGCAAGGGCGTCCGACTCGGCGGACGCAGCACCATCCAGCCCACGGGCCTCATCCGGACCGGGCTCCGGCCCGCGCGGCGCAGGCCGGTCCTGCCGGCGGTCCCGGCGGCCGCGGCAAGTTTTTCCGCCGCAAGAAGGTGTGCAAGTTCTGCACCGAGAAGATCGACGCGATTCCTTACCGCGACGTCCGGCTGCTGCAGGGGTTTGTGGCCGAGCGCGGCAAGATCGTGCCGCGGCGGCTCACCGGCGTTTGCACCACGCACCAGCGCCGCCTGACCCGCGCCATCAAGCAGGCCCGGAACATCGCCCTGCTGCCGTTTGCCACGCGGCACTAGACGCGGCTCTTCGCGGGCGATCCTTGGATCGATTTCGGAGCCGACAGATGAGATCGCGCGGTTCTGGCGTGCCGGCCCTCTTGTCAGTTCGATAAGGAGCGCCCCGGCGCCGGCAACCGCGCAACATTTGGAGAGTTTCGTCATGGAAGTAATTCTGAAAGAAGATGTAGCCAACCTTGGCCTTCGCGGAGAAGTGGTGAAAGTCGCCGACGGCTACGGCCGCAACTTTCTGCTGCCCCGCAAGCTGGCCATGCAGGCCACCGCGGCCAACAAAGCCGTCATCGAGCAGATGAAGTCCTCCGCCGCGCGCCGCTCCGCCACAGAGAAGGCGCAGGCCGAGGAACTGGTCACCAAACTCGAGCCGCTCGTGCTCAGCTTTACCCGCAAGTCCGGCGAGGCAGGCCATCTCTTTGGCTCAGTCACCTCGGCCGACATTGCCGCGGAGCTGGCGGCGCAGGGCTTCGAGATCGATCGCCGCAAGATTCAGTTGGGCGAGCCGCTCAAGAGCGTGGGCGACTTCAAGGTGGCCATCCGCCTGCACCGCGAAGTCACCGCGCGCGTCACGGTGAAGGTTCAGGCCGAAGCGGAAGAGGAAGCCAAGGCTGCGGAGCCCGCAGCCGCAGAATCTGCCCTGCCGAGCCGGCCGCGGAAGAACTCTGCCGCCGAGTAACTTTGCCCTGTAGGGATGCACCCCTCGGGCAAACCGAGGGGCAGCGCGGTCATTCCAGTTTGTGCTGGCAGTCTTCGACAATTAATCACAGGTCAGATCGATTCTCTACGACGGAAACAGCGAGCCGGAAGCGGCCGCGATCGAGGCGAGGCGGCTGCGGCGGCGCGCCGGCTGCTGCGCAGGAGCCCCCAGCAGCGCAGCAATCTCGCGCAACTCGGCACGCGCGCCTGGCCGATGGCCGCGGCTGCCGCATCCAACCGCTTGTTCTGCCCGGGCGTGGGCGGCAAATCAGCCCGCGGACCGTCACGCAGATCGGGTCGCGAATCAAGGCCTGAATCCTGGCGTGGACTCTGCCTGCGCTGCCCTTGCTCGAGAACCGTGCGCGCGCCCGACAATGTGTACCCCTCGGCATGAACCAGGCGCTTGATCTCCAGCGCCATCTCCACGTCGCGCCGGCGGTAGAGCCGCTGGCCGGTGCCGCTCTTGTTGGGCTTCAGTTGCGGAAACTGCGACTCCCAAAATCGCAGAACATACGTTTCCACGCCGCACAAGCGCGCTACATCTCCAATCTTGAAGTAGAGGCGATCGGGGATCGCAGGCGGCTCGTACGCGCGTTTGCGGTTAAGTTGTGTAGTCATAGAAGTCGGCGAGGAAACCGCATCGATCGGGGAGAATCCCTCGCTCTACACGCAGTATAGGGCACATCGTGCGCGATGAGTGAAGCGAAATCGCGCCCGGAACCTCACTGTGCAGAGGAAAAACCAGGCGAAATACGAAACAGGGGGCAAGCCGCAAAGATTAGCGTCCTTCTACTGTCTCTTGAGCACGGCTGTGCCCTTTTCGTCGAACAGAATCGCGCCTTCGAGTTTGCGAAAGTCCGCCGCTTTGTCCGCCGGAATCTCCACCTGGCGCACCACGTATTCGCGCTCGTAGTGCAGCACATTGCCTTTGGCTGTCACGGCCGCATGATAGCTGGCGAAGTCCATGTCCACGTCCACCGGATCGGGCGTCTCGTCCACCACGTACCCGGCAGGCAGCGCGATGTCGAAGCTGTCGCGCCAGCGGCCCGTCGCTTCCAGTTCGATCGGCAGCGCGCGCGGTTTGTCGTCGAAGGGAATAGCGTCGTCGCCGACCACGCGAGGGCGCACCAGCAGCAGCGGGCCGGCCGTGTGTGCGTATTGCGGTACCGTCACCGCGTAGTGAAGCTCCAACGGCTTCTCCAGATCGGAGGGCTGCACAAATTTGTAGGAATTCAGCACTGCCCCGGGCAAGTCGTACGCCACAGATTTTTCTACCGTCTCCCGCTGTTCTTTCTCGTCAGTGTACTTCAGCTCCAGGCGCAGGTCGGCGCCGAGGGGTCCAGTGCTCGAAGTATCCACGGTCCCGGTCAGCGCGCCATCGGTCGAAAGCGTAAAGTTCCCTCTCCGCTCCTTCCCATTGGTAATGGGTGGTAGCACCGGCAGCGCAATCACCTGGCTTACGGGCCCGGCGGCGAGCATCCCATAGCTGCCTTGCTCATTTGAAGGCAGATTGCCCACCGGGGTGCGTTCGTCGGTGGGGTCGAAGATCAGGTACCGCTTGCCGTCCTTTGCTTTGACGACAGCCAGAAGGCGCGAATCGTTGACATCTGCCGGAATCTCGATGGCCGTGATCATGTGATCGCCGAACAGAGATGGCGCATCGGGATCGACAACGCCGCGCCGGTGGTCAACCGGAACATAGAAAGCGTGGATTCCGACCGCCTGCAGCATCGAAATCAAAAGCGTGGTTTTGTCTTTGCAGTCTCCATAACGATTGCGAAAGATATCGCCTGCAGGGTGGGCCTGCATTCCCCCGATTCCCCGCAGGACGATGAAGTAGCGAATGTTTTTTTGGATGTATTCGGTGATGTTTTTGATTTTTGTGTAAAAGTCCGGCGCTCCGGCAACGAGCGATTGCGCTTCGGCGGTGATTTCCGGAGTAGGATCGGGGCGATTCGCCTCAAGACCGGCGACCCAAACGCCCAACGCGTGCCACTGATTGTCCTTACCTTCCACCGCAGCGTCGCCCCACTGGACTGACATGCGCGCGGCCAGTGCCTCCCAATCGGGGCTTGCCTTCACATCGCGAAGATCGAGCTTCTGCATATCCTTGATCTCCCAGCGCCAATGATTGGGGGCTACTTCGACGGGCTTGACAGGCGCGTACCTGTGCCATGCATCGGCGTAAGCTCGGCCCGCGGGAAGATCGACCTCAAGAGACTCAAAGAGAATCGGGACGCCGCTCTGAATTTGCCAGACTTTTTCCTGATCCCACGGCGCAAGCAGCTCCTCCGAGTCGCAAATGATGGTCGCGCCAATGTCGGCGGCGGGAGGATGGACAATGCGTGTTTTCTCTGTGTCAAGCAGGATGGGAATATCCTTCACAATTCCCATTTCCTCCGCGCCCTCTTCCGCAAAATCCGTATCCTTGGCCTGGAACTGCTTGCCGTCCGCGGTGATGGTCCACTCGCGGAAGTAGTTGATCTTCTCGTCCACGTCGTAGCTGACTCTGCAAGCAGTGTGGCGTCCTTGAGGCTGCAGAATCCGGATAGCCTCCTGTTCGCGTTCCACCGCGCGCCCCTGCCCATCCACGGCTTCGACGTATTCATCGTAGAGAATCACCGAACCGGAATCCTTGGCGTAAGCCGGCGTGGGTGTATTTGCCGCATCCAGGCCCCATTGCGGCACCGGCTGCGACTTGCCGAACAGTCCGGCGGTGACGGGCTTGCAGGCGAGAACGAAAAGCGCAGCGGCCGCGCACGCCGCCGTGGACTTGAGCGAAAACACGCGCTTCATCAGTTGCCTTTCCCCGCCGGCGCTGCCGGCGTAACCGGAGCGGCAGGGGCGGCCGGAGCAGTTTGCGCAGCCGGAGTTGCCGCTGGCGTGGCCGGAGCCGCCGTCAGGACCAGTTCTTCCTGGTCGGTGGCGGCCACCTTCTGATAAAACGCGCGCAAGTCCTGGTACTCTTCGGGCTTTGCCAGGGTGAACCCGACTGCCAGCAGGTTGGCAATAACGATCTGCCCCGGAGAAGTCTTGCTCTTGACGATGAAAAGCGCGTGGCTTGGCCAGGAAATATTCGCGTCCGGCGGTGCGCCTTCAACGGTCATTCCCGCAGGCAGGTGATAGGTGATCTCATCGGTCACGCGTTCGGCATAGTGCATATCGACCGGCTCCAGCCGCTTTTCCTCGTTTACAAATGGCACGCGGCCGCGGGTCTCAAAGAAAAGACCGGGCAGCATAAGACGCTTGGCCGTCGCTCGACCCAGCGATCCGCTCACTTTCACCACGGCCATCAGGTTCGACTCGGGCTGGTCCATCCCCAGAAAGTGATCGACGTGCGCCTCCACGCCGTCAGGCACCCGTTCCTCCAGATCGTGGTCGAATTGCTTCTTGACCTCGGCTTCATCGTTGCGCAGCGCCGCCTGCCGCCAGCGCAGCGCCTCCTGTCCTGTCATCACAATCGAGATATTCCCTGCCATTCGGCCATGCGCGTCCAGCATCAAATCTCCGGTTCGCGTGATTACGTTGTCTACGTATCGCTGCGGCGCCGTTGTCGAGACGGAAATCCCCTGCGCGCCCTGGCCGATGCCCCGGGCGTTCGAGTGCCGCCAGTTCAAGGTCCCAAAGGGACACATCTTCTCACCGGGATCGGTGACGATCTCCTTGCCGCCGGCCTCGAGAGCCACCAGCGTCGTATCGAACTGTTCCGGACTCATATAACTGGGATCGAAAACGCCCTTGTCACGGTCCACCACCTTGGCCGGATAAGCCGTCAGTTTCGCGGCGCGCAGCATGGCCAGGTAAAGCATGGCAATGTCTTCGCTCGAGCCGCTCTTCTGCGCCCAGGTGTCCTCGGCGTGCTTGGCCACCTTTAACTTAAGCTGCTTCAGCTCCGACTCGCTCTTCTTGCGCGAGTAATCGGTGTTGTCCAGCACCTGCACCGCCGCGTACAGTTTCTTCGCCTTGTCCAGATCGCTGTCGCCGGGGGCAATCAGGCTGTCCACGGCTTCCTTTATGGCCCTGGACGGCTCCGCAAAGTGGTCCACTTCCTTTGACCAGTACTTGCCCTCGCCGATCCAGAAAGCCTGAGGGTTTGCGGCCGCCTTATAGTAGAAGCGCACTTTGTAGAGCAGGCTCCCGATGGGCGGCATCCACTCCTCGTCGGGAGCCGCCGGAACATCCGTCACGTCCACACTGAATTTTCCTGTCGCAGGAGCCTGCTCCACCTTTATCCCTGCCGGCAGATTTGCCCACCAGAGCAAGTTATTGGCTGGATTTCCGTGCTCGTCCACCAGATACATTGAGGTCTGGTTCCGCGAGCCGGGCAAAAAAGCCTCGAAAGGCGTGAATTCGTAGTGCGCCTTGTGAACGAAGTAGGGCTGCTGAACCTCCCAGGTTGGCGAGGAATACATATTGTCGCCATAGTGCAGCTCGTAGCGATACTCCAGAATGCTGCCAACTTCCACGCTGGGCAGCGTAAACACCTTGCGACCGATCTGCGTGTCGCCGCTCTTTGCAACCAAGAGGTCTTCGGGCTTGACGGTAAGAGGAATCACCGTTCCGTCCGGATGGATGGTGCGGCCTTTGATGTCGGTGACCTTGTAGTTGCCCTTCTGATAAGGAAGCTCCTGCGTGGCCAGTTCCTTACCCTTCTCGGTGAGCACTTTGATCCGCGCGTAGTAGCTCTGGTAGTGAATGGGATCGTTGGCGATCTCCTCGATGTTGAGGTACACCGCATCCGCTCCCGGAGCCTTGGGATCGGCGGTCATTTTGAGCTCTTCGTCGGTGGGTTGCTGGAACTGCGCGCAAACGAACGCCGGCGACACTGCGGCGATGAACAGCGCTGCGCCGCGCAGGAACATTGAATTCCGCATGAAGTTTTACCTTGGTTCGAAAGTGCGTCCATTCTAGCGCGGAACGGGGCTGGCCCGTGCCAATTTCTTCATAATTTAGGAACGATCAGGTCGACAGGCCTGGTACTAAAGTGGTAATTGCCTCCCGGCCCATGAAAGCGGCACAGCCCGGGCCTGAAGATCCCGTAAATTCGCGCTCATTCCGGGAGCTGAAGCCTCCGGCTCCCTCAAAATAGTGACCTGCAACTCTAGTACTTGCACGCTTTTGGGCCAATCACTTCACGCCCTTCTGCGGCTCCAGCAGCGAGCAAACCAGCGCCAGGGGCAGTCCCATCACGTTGAAGTAGCAGCCCTCGATGCGCGGAATCCAGCGCGCCGCACGGCCCTGGATGGCGTAGGCTCCGGCCTTGTCCATGGGTTCGCCGGTGGCTACGTACTCGTCAATTTCTTCGTCCGAGAGGGTCAAGAAACGAACCGCCGTGGCTTCGGCGGCCACTTCCGCGCCTCTCTCAGTCGCCACGGCCACGCCCGTGATGACGCGATGCGTGCGGCCCGAAAGCAGGCGCAACATGCGCGCGGCGTCGGCTGCATCTTCCGGCTTGCCCAGGATGGTGTTGTCGAGAGCGACCGTGGTGTCGGCGCCCAGCACCACCAGGTTTGTTTCTGGATTTTGGACCGGCGTTGCGGTCAGTTCGCGAAACACGGCCTCGGCCTTTTCGCGCGCCAGCCGCGTGACGTAGGCGATGGGCTTCTCGCCCGGCAGCGGATCCTCGGGGATGTGCGCGGGATGCACTTGAAACCGGTAACCCGCCTGCGTGAGCAGTTCGCGGCGGCGCGGCGAGGCAGATGCGAGAACCAGCATGATGAAATTATGGCAGGCAGGCCCGCCGAATTAGACTGAAAGAGGGTCGGCGCACGAAACAGAAGCAGGCCCGGACAAGGTCCTAATGCACTTGAATTTCGGTTTTTCGGCGGTCCAGGTTCTTTGGACGCTTACTTTTGCGGCGTTGCTGGTGCTGCTGGTGGTGCTGCTCGGGCGCGACAGAGCGCGGCGTTTTCCCTTTTTTACAGCCAGCATGGCGTTGATGGCCCTGCGCCTGCTGGCCAGCCGCCTTCTCTATGGCAGCATGGCGCCCATCGTTTCCAGCGAAATCCTCCTTGCACTGGCCGCGGTGGCTGCCATTGTCGCTCTGCTGGTGGTGGTGGAAATGGCGCGGCGCGCCTTCTCGAGTGCCAGCCGCGTGGCGTGGATTGCCGCAACGCTGGTTCTGCGTGGCCGTGGGCGGGGTGGTGCTGGCCCTGTGGGGCCCGTGGCCTGCCGGGAAAACGCTCTTCGCCGGCTCGACCCTCGGTGTCCTGCGGCTGGTGCAGTTGATCGCGCAAAGGGCCGAGACTGCTCGCCGACCTGCTCATTATCCAACTCGGCGTCCTTGTGGTGCTTTTCGGCCGCCGCTTCAATGCCGGCTGGCGCAGCCACGCGCAGCAGATTGCGATCGGGCTCTCCACCGCGGCGATCGCGCAGTTGGGCGTGCGCGCCATCTGGCAGGTGATCGCCCTGCACACGACCATTCACAGCCGACCTGACTATGAGCGCGTGATGGGTTTGCAGGAGAAGCTCTTCAACGCCGACAGCGTCGTCTTCCTAGCCGCGCTGGTGTGGTGGATTGCGTGCCTCTGGATCGACGAGCCAGGCATCGGAGCGCTCCCGCTGAAACCGCGCCCGTTGATGCCGAGCAACTCCCAACCGCCGCAAACGGCGAGTCAGCGAGTTAGCGAGTCAGCAGAACAGTCGAGAGTCCTGCTATCCCCGGTCCCCAAAGACGAGGGATCTCCACCCCACTTGTTCCCTTGTTCCCTGTTTTTCAAATATGGCATCTTGCCAGCCCGCGCTTTTCCAGATACCGCTGGTGATACTCCTCGGCGCGCCAGAAGGTCTGCGCCGGTTCCACCTTGGTCACAATCGCGCTTGGGCTTGAAGCGGCCGTCGGCGGTCAGTTGCTCGATCTTGGCGCGTGCCTGCGCCTGCTGCTCGGGCGAGTGGAAGAAGATGGCCGAGCGGTACTGCGTGCCCCAGTCCGGCCCCTGGCGGTTGAGCGTCGTGGGGTCGTGGAGCTCGAAAAACGCGTCGAGCAACTGCTCGTAAGCTCACCTTCGCCGGGTCAAAGTCGAGTTCCACCACTTCCGCGTGGCCGGTCTGGTCCGTGCACACGTCCTTGTAGGTGGGCCGCTCCAGTTGTCCGCCCTCATAGCCCACGGCCGTCGCCGTCACGCCGGGGATGGCCGCAAACGCCGCCTCCACGCCCCAGAAACAGCCTGCTCCGAATGTCGCTTTTTCGATGCCCATAGGTGATTTGATGCGTTTGCGTGCCTTTGGTAAAGGACATTTCCGCCGACATTGCGGGCAGGTCGGAATCCTTGCAGATGGCTGGTCACAGGCCAGACAGAAACTGGTTGAAAAGTTTCGCGTGAGGCGAGGCGTTCCCTACCTTGGCCGGGTCAATGAGAGTCAGTAGAGCAAAGCCGTGCTTGACCTTGTGGTATTCGCCCTTGGTCTTGGTTGGTTTGGACGCATGCTTCAATTTAGGGCTCAAGGTCGTCTTTGAGGACAGCTTCGACATTTGTTGGGCTGCCGGGAAGGCTGTTGGCCAGGAAACCGCCGTCATAGAAGTTGGCCAGCGCTTCCCGATCAGCTAGAAACCACGCTTCCATCGCTTGAACCATCAGAAAGACTTTGTGGTGGTTGATTGTGGGGAAGGCCCAACGATCGCGGTCATGAAGGTGTTCAACGGCGTAGCGGCGCTGAGTTACCGGTCCTTCTGCGTCGACCAAAAGACGCACACGTCGCTAGCCTGGCTGGATTCCAACGCTGTGCTGAACCGGTTGAAAGCTTGCTGGCGTCCGCCGCAGGCTACGATCTTCGGTTGACGATTCGCAGGGGCCAGCTTCTGGCAGTAGCTCGCGAACCCCTCGCTGCACCGTTTGAGCGTGTCTTTATTGTCTCCTCCGCCCTCGACGTACACTTTCACGCTCACCAGCGGTTTCCCCCAATCTCGCCGCTCATCCAGAGATGCCCAAGCGAATAATCCTTGAGCCAGACCTTCAGTTGCTCTTTGTCCAGCCGCCGGATTACCTTAGAGCCCTCAACTTTTTCGCAAACGCAAACCACCTCCGGCGTCTCTGTGAACGCATCAAGCAAAGCATCGGAGTGGGTCGTAACGATGAGCTGAGTTCGCGTCGACGCCTCGACCAATAAGTCGGCAAGGATGTGAATCGCATCCGGATGAAGACCGAGTCAGGCTCTTCGATGCAAATTAAAGGTGGCGGCGTCGGGTCGAGAAGTATGATTAGCAGAGCAAGCCAGCGGAGAGTTCCATCGGAAAGGCGAGTGGCCGGTGTACGCGAACTCAGGCCTTCCTCTTTGATCATGATCCGTAGATGCGTGCCAACAAGCTCTACATCAACGTCTCGTATGGGCTCATAAAACCGTCGAAGAAGTTCGCGCAGCCGCTCGAAGATATTTCCCTTGCCTCGATCCCGAATCGCCTTAAGGACCTGAGCAAGGTTTCTTGTGTCCTCGTCAAGCTCATTGCTATTCAATCCGACCGGCTGGGGGTCGCGTGGTTCTGCGTCTACTCCAAAAACCCAGTCGCGGTAAAGCGCAAAGTGGGAAATCCTCTGCTGGAAGTAATAGAGCCCGGGTAGTTGAAAACGTCGACCAGTTGGGAAAGCAGCGATAGGCGCACATCCAGCTCTTTAGCCTTGGAGGTTGTGAATTGCGATGTACTGGAGCGAACAAATGCAGAATCGGGCGAATCGGGAGCCCTATTCACATAGAAGGCTGTCCTTTGGTGCGTCCCGGCGTCGATCTGGCCGAGAGTTTCGGAGGAGATATGCAGAGAGTAAGTGGGCTCGTGCTTGACTAGACGAATTTGGTAAGTAATTCAGAGGGTGACCGGCCTCAAGAGGAACGAAGGTAACGGCAATTGACGGATTAACTGGCGTTTTGCCATCGCCGCTGCCTTTCCAAATCCGTCAATTGCCGTTACCTTCGTTCCTCTTGAGGCCGGTCACCCTCTGAATTATTTTTCCAAATTCGTCTAGTAAAGACACAAGCCCCACTTACTCTCTGCATATCTCCTCCGAAACTCTCGCCAAGATGAACACCAGGAACACGTCATAGGGGAGCCGTCTCTGTGAATAGGGCTCCCGATTCGCCCGATTATTGCATTTGTTCGCTCCAGTACATCGCAATTCACAACCTCCAAGGCTAAAGAGCCTGGATGTGCGCCTATCGCTGCTTTCCCCCTTGGTCGACGTTTTCAACTACCCGGAGTCTCTGTCTTCGAACAGAGGATTTCCCACTTTGCGCTTTACCGCGACTGGGTTTTTGGAGTAGACGCAGAACCACGCGACCCCCAGCCGGTCGGATTGAATAGCAATGAGCTTGACGAGGACACGGGAGGGGTTACTCAGGTCCTTAAGGCAATTCGAGATAGAGGGCAAGGGAAATATCTTCGAGCGGCTGCGCGAACTTCTTCGACGGTTTTATGAGCCCATACGAGACGTTCATGTAGAGCTTGTTGGCACGCATCTACGGATCATGACAAAGAGGAAGGCCTGAGTTCGCGTACACCGGCCACTCGCCTTTCGATGGAACTCTCCGCTGGCTTGCGCTGCTCATAATTCTTCTTGATCCGACGCCGGCCCCGTTCACTTGTATCGACGAGCCCGAACTCGGTCTTCATCCGGATGCGATTCACATACTTGCCGACTTATTGGTGGAGGCCTCGACGCGAACGGAGCTCATCGTTACGACCCACTCCGACGCTTTACTTGACGCATTCACGGACACGCCGGAGGTGGTTTGCGTCTCGAAAAAGTCGAGGGTTCTACGGTAATACGGCGGCTGGACAAAGAACATTTGAAGGTCTGGCTCAAGGATTATTCGCTTGGGAATCTTTGGATGAGCGGCGAGATCGGGGGGAACCGCTGGTGAGCGTGAAAGTGTATGTCGAGGGCGGGGGGGGACAGAATAAGGACACGCTCAAGCGGTGCAGCGAAGGGTTTGGGAGCTACTGCCAGAAACTGGCCCCTGCAAAGCATCCCCGCGAAATCGTGGCCTGCGGCGGGCGCGAGCGGACATTTGATCGGTTTGAGGCGGCCGGCCGAAATCACCCAGGCCAGTGACGTTTGCGTTCTTGTTGGTCGACTCTGAAGGAGCGGTCGACTCCGAGAATAGTTACCTCCGCGGTCCGTTGAACAACTCCAAACCCCGATCGGTTGGGCCTTCCCTGCCACTCGATCGGCACAAAATTTTTCTGATGGTTCAGGCGATGGAAGCTTGGTTTTTAGCTGATCGTGAAGCGCTGGCGAGCTTCTACGACGGCGATTTCCTAGCCAGCAGTCTCCCGGTAGCCCGGCCAATGTCGAAGCCGTCCGAAGGACGTAACTTGAACTCTGCCTTGAAAACGTCGTCAAGACCAACCAAGACCAAGGGCGAATACACAAAGTTAAACACGGATTTGCTCTCTGGCCCTAATTGACCCGCCAAAGTAGGGGAAAGCCTCGCCCCACGCGAAACTTTTCAATGATTTCTGTCCGGCCTATGGCCAACCTTCTGAAGGATTCAGATTTGCCCCAATATCGGCGAAAATGTCCTTTACCTTTGGCCCAGCGGAACCATCATAATACAGCTATGGGCACAGAGAAAGCGACATTTGGAGCAGGATGTTTCTGGGGCGTGGAGGCTGCGTTTGCGGCCATCCCCGGCGTGACGGCGACGGCCGTGGGCTATGAGGGCGGATCGCTCGACCGGCCGACCTACAAGGACGTGTGCACGGACAAGACCGGCCACGCGGAAGTGGTCGAGGTCGACTTCGACCCTGAAAAAGTGAGCTACGAGCAACTGCTGGACGCGTTCTTTGCGCTGCACGATCCCACGACGCTCAACCGGCAGGGGCCGGACTGGGGCACGCAGTACCGCTCCGCGATCTTCTTTCACTCGCCGGAGCAGGAGGCACAGGCGCGCGCAAAAATCGAGCAGCTGACCGCCGAGGGCCGCTACAAGCCAAGCGCGATTGTGACCAAGGTGGAACCGGCGCAGACCTTCTGGCGCGCCGAGGATTATCACCAGAGGTATCTGGAAAAGCGCGGGCTGGCGAGCTGCCATATCTGAAAGACAGGGAACAAGGTATCAAGGGGGTGGAGTTCCCTCGTCTTTGGAACCGGGGATTGCAGGACTCTCGACTTTCTGCTGCTCGCTAACTCGCTGACTCGCCGTTTGCGGCGGCGGGATTTGCTCGGCATCAACGGGCGCGGTTTCAGCGGAGGTTTTGACCTGGCTCGTCGATCCAGAGGCACACGATCCACCACACCAGCGCAGCTAGGAAGACCACGCTGTTGGCGTTGAAGAACTTCTCCTGCAGACCCATCACGCGCTCATAGTCAGGTCGGCTGTGAATGTGTCTGTGCAGCGCAATCGCCTCCAGATTGCGCGCACGCCCGAACTGCGCGATCGCCGCTGTGGAGAGCCCGATCGTGATCTGCTGCGCGTGGCTGCGCCAGCCGGCATGGAAGCGGCGGCCGAAAAGGACCACAAGGACGCCGAGCTGGATAACGAGCATGCCGGCGAGGTCGGCCCTTTCCCGATCAACTCGGAGCCGCAGACGCCGACGTCGAGCGGCAAGACGTCTTCACGGCGGCCACGGGCCCCACAGCGCCAGCACGGCCCCGCCCACGGCCAGCATAGCCAGCGTGCCGACAATCCAGCCACGCGGCCGGCCTCGAGAAGGCGCGCCGCGCCATTTCCACCACCACCAGCAGAGCGACAATAGCAGCCACAGCGGCCATAAGAGGATTTCGCTGGAAACGATGGGCGACATCCTGCCATAGAGAAGCGGCTGGCCACCATGCGCAGGGCCATCAACGCCATGCTGGCTGTAAAAAAGGGAAAACGCCGCACTCTGTCGCGCCCCAGCAGCACCACGAGCAAAACCAGCAACGCCGCAAAAGTAAGCGTCCAAAGAACCTGGGCCGCCGAAAAATCGAAATTGAAGTGCATTGGGACCTTGTCCGGGCCTGCTTCTGTTTCGTGCACGACCCTCTTTAAGTCTAACCGGGCGGGCCTGCCTGCCATAATTCCATCATGCTGGTTCTCGCTTCTGCCTCGCCGCGCCGCAGTGAACTGCTCACGCAGGCGGGCTACCGGTTCCGAGTGCATCCGGCGCACATCACCGAGGATCCGCTGCCGGGCGAGGATCCGATCGCCTACGTCACGCGGCTGGCGCGAGAAAAGGCCGAGGCCGTTTTTCGCGAACTTACCAACGCCGGTCCAAAATCAGAAAAAAACCTGGTGGTGCTGGGCGCCGACACGACGGTCACTCTCGACAACACCATTCTGGGCAAGCCGGAAGATGCAGCCGACGCCGCGCGCATGTTGCGCCTGCTTTCGGGCCGCACGCATCGCGTCATCACGGGTGTGGCCGTGGTCACCGCCGAGAGGCGCCGAGGTGGCCGCGGAAGTCACGGCGGTCAGTTTTTTCACTCTCTCCGACGCGGAGATTGCCGACTACGTAGCCGGCGGCGAGCCCATGGACAAGGCCGGAGCCTACGCCATCCAGGGCCGTGCGGCGCGCTGGATTCCGCGCATCGAAGGCTGCTACTTCAACGTGATGGGCTTGCCGCTGGCGCTGGTTTGCTCGCTGCTCGAGCCGCAGAAGGGCGGGTGAGTGGTAAGCGTGAAGAACTATAGTGGCGGCCCCCTATTTTGATGTGGTCGGGCCCTTCGCTTCCGGATATCAGCGCGAACTTACGCGGGTTTTCTGCCAGAAGGTTTCGGCCGCCGCTCAGGGGCAGCTTGTGCACTACCACGGTCCACGGCCAGCGCCAAAACGGTTCTGAATCCTATACGGCAGGCCATTTGGCATTGTCCCTCAGTCTCTCCCAGATTCCGCGCTAGAATGGTCGCACTTAAAACCGGGGTCAAACTCACGATAAATTCGTTTTTCCTGCGCGGCGCAGCTTTGCTCTCGCCGCCTTGTCGCCAGTCGTTTGCGACGCAGTTCCAGCAGCCCACCGACGAAGAGCTCAAAATGACCTCCGATCCCAAAGCTCCGGGCGCGGACGCTGTCTACCTCGACATCGAGGAAATCGCCAACGATCCGATTCACTACCAGAGCTTCTATGCGCGGATCAAGGTGCTCACGGAGAAAGGCAAGGAACTGGCGACGACGGAGCTCCCTTATCTGAAGGGAAACTGGAAGATCACAGACATCAAGGGCCGCACCATTCATCCCGATGGAACCGTGATTCCGCTCACCGTCAAGCCGGAAGACCTGATGGTTGCAAAGACCGGCGACAGGCAGATCGGAAAAAGGTCTTCACCCTGCCCAGCGTCGAAGTCGGCAGCATCCTGGAGTATCAGCTACGAGATTCACTACGACGACGATGTTCTCGTCTCCAACCTGGGACATCCAGCGGCCCTATTTTGTGCACAAGGCGCATTATCAGTTCACGCCTTTCAAGGCCTTTATGCCGAGGGCTCGCGGAACAGACCAGCATGCACCTGAAGGACAGCCGGGCGATCCTGCGAATACCCGATCTGGTGGACATCTGCCCCCGGGCGCCACGGTCAAGACCAGCGTCAACGGCAGTTACAGTCTGGACGTGACCGACATTCCACCCATTCCGGAGAGGACTGGATGCCGCCCATCGAGAGCCTGCTTTACAAGGTGCGCTTCTACTACAAGGCCTCAAAGCACAGGATTTCTGGGCGGGCGAGGCCAAGTATTGGTCAAAGGACGTGGACAAATTTGCCGAGCCTTCAAAGGCCATCCACGATGCGGTGAACGGGCTGATTGCCCCAAACGACAGCGACCTGGACAAGGCAAAGAAGCTCTACGACGCAGTGCAGGCTCTCGACAACACCGACTACTCGCGCAAGAAAAGCGCGTCGGAGATGAAGGAGCTGAAGATCAAGGAAGCCAAGCATGCGCAAGATACCTGGGCGCAGAAAAGCGGGTCGAGCGAGGACATCGCCATGCTCTATCTGGCTATGCTGCGCGCCGCGGGATTGACGGCTTATGCGACCAAGGTGGTGGATCGGACAGGGGCATTTTCGATCCCAGCTATTTGACTTACCAGCTCGACTCGACGCTCGTCGCCGTGAGCACCGGCGGCAAACAAATCTCTCGATCCGGCGAGAAAATGTGCCCTTTCCAGACGCTGAGCTGGCAGCATTCAGACGCCAGGGGCCTCGGCCAAAGCCCGCAAGGCGTTTCCGTCGCGACCACCGGGTTGCAGCAATACGTAGACAACGTAATCACGCGAACCGGAGATTTGATGCTGGACGCGCATGGC
>CAWGYN010000012.1:0-34082 GCA_963826735.1 uncultured Acidobacteriota bacterium | reverse complement strand
CGAAATTCAGTTCGTGGTCCTTCGGATAGAGCTGAAGAGCTGCGGCGAGTTCGGCCTGGGCTTGATCAGATTGATGCTCCTGAAGCAAAGTTTCAGCGACCAGAAACTCCGCGTGTGGGGCGTGGTCTTTTCCCAGTGCTTGGATTGGCTTGAAGGTGTCGATAGCCTGGGAAAACTTTCCCTGCTCGCTGTAGATCGAGCCGAGGCGTTCAAGAATAATTGCCCGATTGTTGGCTTCCTGCGCATTATATTGACCGGCGGGCTTCTCCAACTGCCACACCATCATTTGCAAAATCTGAATGGCCTTGTCGGAGTTGCCGGCTGCTTCTTCCAGTGTGGCAAGCTGGTAAATAACCTCCAGGTCGTCCGGCCTGGCGGCCGCGGCCTTTTCCAGTTCCTTGCGCGCGTCGTCAATGCGGCCTTGCTGACGATCCTCCGCTGCCAGATGCTTGTAAATTGAGTCGTCAAAAAGTGCGCCGGCCGAAGGCGGAGGTGCATTCGCGGGGGTCTGATTCTGGGCGCGGAGACACCGGCAGCCATGACGCTCCCACCAGGAGAGCCAGCCACGGGTTTCTGCTGATGGGCTTCAGGTATCGCATTTAAAAGGGCTCCGTATTTCCGCCACCGCACAACTCCACGGCATGAACCATTGCCTTTGCCACACGGTTAGCCATCTGCTCATCAGAAAAGAGGAAGGCGTTGTCCACCTTCTTGGGACGATGCACCACAAGCGCAAATAAGGGAGGCGTGATTTGCGAATCCCACGTTCCCTGGCCGTTTTGTGAGTCTACGTTCTTCTGGTTTTCCTGCTGTGAGAGGACTGCCAGGTCCTTAACTTCCCGAAGGTTCAAGGTATAGTCTTTGTCATCGCTCGCCTTACCGTTCTGTTGTGCGCGCCAGTGATAGGAAATACGGCACCCCTTGACGTCATAGGTTGGGTTACTGAGTTCAACCTCGAACTTATTGTTCCATGCCGAGCCGGGATTGGCGGTGTCCGTGACATTGGCGGAGTAAGTCAGCCTGCCTTCGTCACCAATTTTGTCAGTAATAAACTTCAGCGTTACCTCCAAGCTCGGGCCGCTGTCCGGCGGCTTGGGAGGCGGCGCGACGTTCTGGGGAGCGCCCGTAAACGCCTGCGCCGCCAGGATGGTCAACCCGGCCAATGCCATCGGCAGCGATCGGGAAATAAAGTGCTTGCTTCTCATATGCAAGTCTCCTTTCTTGTGTGCAGTCAACTCGACACCTCTTCTTCGATGCCGTCACCGGCTATCGTTTTGGCTATCGCTACCACGGACCCAAAGCAGGTTTTTGAAAACGGCAAAAAGCGTTTATTCGATTGAGCTAAAAACTAACTTGAGGCCCGGCTGCGCCACAAATCTCCGCGGCGTGGGACAATGCGTTCACGACGGTCTGAGCGGTGCCCTGGTCAGCAAAGTACATGCTCGCGATGGGGCCCTTTCGGGCCTTGAGCTCCGCGATGTATACCCTACTGTCTCCCCCCAACCTTCGGCCCACTCTTCTTGTGTTTTAATTTCCACGTCTTTAAGACGGCGCAGGGAAATGGTAACGTGCGAAAGAGATTGGGTCTTGATTAGACGTGAAGTTCCATAGGGTAAAGTTGTATCCATCTCGATTTGGTCGTACCGAAGCTGGCAGGTGGCGGGGTCGGGGGTGATTTGCGAAAGCGAATGTACCTCTGTATATGAATGGGAATAGGGGCCGGGCCCTAAATAATTGGACGTCACCGCACCCTGGCTGGTTAGTCTGTCAACAACAAAACTGAGCGTGTCCGCCAGATTGGGGGGGCCGACATTTGTATTCAGGGATGGCGGAATCGCTCGACAAATCCCCGCCGCCCGGCGGAGAAGGTCTGCGGCTTTGGTCGCGTCCGCTTCGGTAGGAAACAAGAACGAGGCGTAACTTGTCCCATCAAAAGCCACTCCGTAAACCGAACCCGTCGCCGGATTCTTATCGCTCCCCAAAACTTTTTGCGTGGCTTCCAAGCCAAGTGTTTCCACGCTGCGAACAGATTCGAGAAACAGAGTCGGGGCGCTGCTCCCCGAGCCTTGGGGGTTCACGTCGCACCGTTGGGGGTCGGATTGGGTGGGAAAGTCTTTGTGGACTGACTCCGGCTTCTTTTTCCCCTTCTTTTCATAATCGACGTGGCCGCCAGAGGCCGCGAGTTGGTCAAGAGCCTTCAAGGTTTCCACCAAGGCGGGATCGGGGCCCGGGGGTGGATCGTTGGGAGGGACATTCTGTTGCGCCCACATCAAGCTGCCGCCGAGGAACGCCCGGCCAATCGTCCTCTTGCCCGCGTTCCGATGCACCCCGGGAAGCGACGAGTCGGCTACCAACGTGGTTTGGCTCAGGTTGCTTTCGGAGGCATCCTCTTGGATGGACTTCGTCGTCGCATCCAGACTGGGGCCGATGACCGCCGGCTTCGATGGCGGGGGAGCGTCCTGAGCAAGGCACGCTAGGACAAGGAGTGGAATGGACAGAGCAACGAAACCCCGGCTGTTCATGACCACCTCGATTACCTTCGATTCCGCAGCGATATTTACTGTCCCGCACATTTAGATTCGAAGGGAATAACTCATTGCCTTCGACATCTGCATGTTGTCAGACTTTTTCGCGGCTCTGCGGCTCCAGAAGGGGGTAAGGGCATTTGGATAAATTCAATATAATATGCAATTGGATTTTGGATAAAGTCGCCCTAACCGCCCTATTTTTGGTGCAGTCCAGGGGATTGTCAACACCTTTTCCCGGAATTGTACATTTCACAATGCAGGGAGGGGCCCAGTTTGAGATTTCCCTCACAAAATGCGGCTTCCCTTCGTCGCCGGGGAGACCCATGTACTGTCTTTCGCAGCCAGGGCAGATCGATTGTGGTAGATGTTCGGGAGCAAAGCATCTGCAAAGCAGAGGCGTATTAGTCGCATTTGCAGAGCCGCGCAGCATGAATCCCTTCACTGCGAGCAATTCCAATCGCCTGGTTCAGGAAATGAACTTGTATGGTCGTGAAGCGCAAGTTTGTCATTTGTCTCTTCTCCCCATGCTAACGAGGCACGATACCCCTGCCCACTGCCATGGTCAGTCCCGGCTCATACGCCGGTGACCTTTGACGAGACTCCTCCGCTCCAACCCCTCTTGCTGAGTTTTGATAACTTTTGACGCGGAAGCCGAACCGCTTCGATACGATTACAACCTGGCCTCCAATAATATAGATCGCCCGCCAAAGGAGTAAACGCCCAATGAATTTCACTTACCCAGCCCCCCAATTCTGGAATTGGGATGAGCTCTACAAGGACGTTTGGACCCAGCCGCTTACCGCACTGATATCCAAGTATGGTGTATCAGCGGTCGCCATTGGCAAAACCTGCAAAAAGCTGCAAATTCCGGTACCTGGGCGCGGCTATTGGGCCAAAAAAGCACACGGTCATAAAGTCCAACAAAAGCCGCTGCCGAAACGGCTCGAATTCCCTCGAATTCTTCGACACCAACGAGTTTCCCCTAGCGCGAGCCCGGCTCAGCCTCCTAAACCAACATTTCCCATCGAAGAGGAGGATAAGGTTGGAATCGATCGAATCTCCGAAATGCTTTCCGCTGGCGCGTTTGAGGTAAAGCATCCACGTAACGCACTACAGCACCCCCTGGTGACAGCCGCTCGGAACCACCTCAAGAGCAACTCCGATTACAGAGGGATCCTTCGGCCTCCTTGGAATGAGCCATGTCCAGATATCCGCGTTTCAAAATCGAGTCTGGGTCGCGCGCTAGGCATCATGGCGTCGTTAATCGCAATCCTCAAAGAACATGGGTCGAGGATAAGGGTTTCACTAGGTGATCGGCCTTACGGCAAGCCCGAGCATGAAACTTCAGCAACGATATTCGGAGAGAGAGTTTTGTTCGGCATTTCGGAAAGAATAAGACAAGTGTTTGGACTTGTCCCCATTTTTGAGACAAACAGTTAAGACTCAAAATTCAACGAATGGTATAAAAAGGCCATTCCAGGGAGGATTGAGTCATGGGTTTGTCTCGACGGCAGTTTACCAAGGAGTTCAAGTTGGCAGCGATCCAGCGGTTGGAGAGTGGAGCGCGGCTGGCGGAGGTGGCACGAGCATTTGAAGTGAACCCCAACGTGCTGCATCGCTGGCGGCGGGAGTTTCGCCAAGGGCCTGGCAATGTGTTTCCGGGCCTGGGGAAGCGGCGATGGGAGGAGGGCCAGGTCGCGCAACTGGAGCGTAAGATTGGCCAGCAGGCGCTGGAGATTGATTTTTTGAAGGGGTGCTTGCAGCGCATCGACGAGCAGCGGAAACTGCAGGCACTGACTGGAAAGACGCTGTCTACCAGCAGATCCAAAGCCCAAGGGCGGGGAGCACAGCCTTGACGGTGGAACGGATGTGCACCCTGGCGGGGGTAAGCCGGTCGGGATTTTATCGTTTTCCCCCCGACTCGGCAGGGCCGGATCGGAACCTGAAGCTCCGTGACGCCCTGCAACGGATCGCACTGGAGTTTCCCAGCTACGGCTGGCCGCGGATGACGGCGGAGCTGAGGCGTCGCGGCTGGGCGGCGAATCACAAACGGGTCTACCGTCTGATGCGCCAGGACAATCTGCTGTGCCTGCGGCGGCGGAAGTTCGTGGTGACGACCGACTCCGGGCACGGCCTGCCGGTGTATCCCAACTTGGCTCGCACCCTGACGTTGACCGGTCTCGATCAGCTTTGGGTGGCCGATATCACTTACATCCGGCTGGAGATGGAGTTTGTCTACCTGGCAGTGATCCTGGACGCGTTTTCACGACGCGTGATCGGCTGGGCGCTGGACCGTACCCTGGAAGCGGCACTGACGCTTCAGGCCTTGCACAGGGCGTTGGCCAAGCGGCGATCCCGGAGTGCGGGGCTGGTGCATCACTCCGATCGCGGCGTGCAATACGCCAGTGCCGATTACACGCAATTGCTCAAGGACCACGGCATCCGCATCAGTATGTCGCGGAAAGCCAATCCCTGGGACAATGCCGCGTGCGAATCATTTATGAAAACCCTGAAGTACGAAGAGGTCTACCGCACGGAATATCGCGATCTGGCCGAGGCCCAAGGGGGCGTGGGGGTGTTCCTGGAGAAGGTCTACAACCAAAAGCGCCTGCACTCGGCGCTCGGTTACTTGCCCCCGGCGGAATTCGAGCGCGATTGGTACGCCCAAACCAAAAAGGAGGCCGCGGCGCGGCCGCTTCCCTTATGAGTTTTCTCAGGCATGGGGAAATCTATCATTTCGATGAGGGCGCGATCCCTCAGGACCACGCCCTCACTCATCGCAACGATGAGTTTCCGGCTGGCTATTCCTTGGGTCGCCGCGGCGACCGCTCCCGCAGAGCCTGCCGCCGCTTCACCAGCCGGCGCCCAGCTTGCAAGAAAGGGCTTTCGAGGTACAATGCAATTCCAGCGAACGGTTAGGAGTGCCTTAACTGTTTGTCTCACCCCAGGGGACAACCCCAAACTCGGACCTGACACTGCGCTTGGCAAATGGGTGGCATGGGCACTCCAACAAGCGGATCGAATAGACCCACTCTCAGAAAGTCCGTAAGCGTACGGTCTGGGCCGTCTCGACGAATTTGAGATAAGTCAGCATTCTCCAAATGGACATTTTGAAGGTGTTCACTTGGAGAAATGGATGGATACATCGCGACCCGCAACGATCGATCCCGTCACCTCTCGCAAGGCACTGCCCGAACGAAAAAGACAACATCGCAGCCCAGAGCTGAAGCGCCAAATCGTGGAAGAAACCCTGGCCCCGGGTGCATCCGTGGCCCGCGTGGCCCGGGTGCATGGGGTGAACGCCAACCAGGTGTTCGGGTGGCGGCGGCAGTATCACCAGGGGCTGTTGGAAGCCGGGAAAGGGGGAATGCCCGGGTTGCTGGCGGTACGCATGATCCCAGCGCGGGAACCGGCCAACGGGATTCCTGCACGTCGAACCCCCTCGGGCACGATTCTGATCGAGCTTCCAAAGGAAAGCTGCGAGTCACCGGCGCGGTGGATACCGAGACCCTGCGCGTGGTCCTGAAAGAGTTGCTGGCATGATCGGCCTTGCGGCGGGGACCCGAATTTGGATCGTGGCGGGAGTAACGGACATGCGGCGGGGATTTGTCGGACTCAGCGGCATGGTACAGACCGCCCTGGAGGAGAATCCGTTTTCAGGCCAGGTGTTTGTGTTTCGTGGGCGGCGTGGTGACCTGATCAAAATGCTCTGGTGGGATGGCGACGGGCTGTGTTTGTTTGCCAAGCGGCTCGAACGCGGCCGATTTATCTGGCCGCAGGCGGCCGGGGGCACGGTCTCCCTGACCCCGGCGCAGCTGTCCATGTTGCTGGAGGGGATCGATTGGCGGCGTCCGGTGCGCAGTGCGGTGCCGCAGATGGCGGTATAAATCAGGGATCCGCTCTGGCTGCATAATTGTATCGCGGATATTATATGTCTGTGTGTTTTCTTCTTGCATATCACCGAAGATCTGGCATACTGCGGTCGTGATGGCTGCGCAGCCCACCCTGCCGAATCTCGGCACGCTCCGCCCGGAAGCCTTAAAGGCTCTCATCCGCGCCCAACACCAGACGCTTGCCGAACAAGCGGAAGCTCTGCACGCCAAGGACCAGCAACTGACCTGGCGCCAGGCCGAGATCGAGCGCTTGAAGCTGCTCATTGCCAAACTGCGGCGGATGCAGTTCGGGCCGAGGTCGGAGAAGCTGGAGCGGCAAATCGAGCAGTTGGAGTTGCAGCTGGATGAACTGGCCACCGTCCAAGCGGAGAAGACCATGGTTTCTCCCGACGTCCGAAGTGGCCGCAACCGCGACCGAGGTGGGGAAACCGGTGCGGCGGCCGCTGCCGGCTCATCTGCCGCGCCAGGTGCGGCGGATCCTTCCGAAAGAAACGGCCTGTCCGGATTGCGGGGGCGACTTGAAGGCTCTGGGCGAAGATGTCGCGGAGATGCTGGAGTACGTTCCGGCCCACTTCCAGGTGATCCAGCAGGTACGGCCCAAACTCGCCTGCTCGCGGTGTGACAAGATTGTGCAGGCGGAAGCGCCGAGCCGTCCGATTGCCCGGGGTCTGGCTGGACCAGGGTTGCTGGCGCATGTGCTGGTATCGAAATACTGCGACCACCTCCCTTTGTACCGGCAGGAGGAGATTTACGCCCGGGAAGGGGTAGAGTTGGAGCGTGCCACGCTCGCGGACTGGGTGGGTGGGGCCAGCCAGTTACTGGCGCCCTTGGTGGAGGTGCTTCGACGTCACGTGATGAGGGCCCGAAAACTGCACGCCGACGACACCCCGGTGCCGGTTCTGGAACCCGGCTTGGGAAAGACCAAAACGGGACGGCTGTGAACGTATGTTCGTGACGATCGGCCGGCAGGAGACCTCACCCCGCCGGCGGTATGGTTCGCCTACTCACCGGATCGCAAGGGAGAGCATCCCCAAGGTCACTTGCGTCCCTTCACGGGCACGCTGCAGGCCGATGCCTACGCGGGCGTATCGTGCTCCGGATCGAAACTCACGCAGAGCAAATGCGTTTTGGCGTAGAGCGCCGGGTTCGCCGCCAGCTGCCGGTCTATGACCGCAAAGTTGTGCGTCACCAGCGGGCAAAAATTCGGCAACGGGCAACGTGTGTAAATGAAGGTGACGAGCAGCGTCTTGCCGCGGAACTGGGCGAGTTGGATATTGCGCCCATCCTGGTTGTGCAGCTTGAAATCGGGAACCGCGTCGCCGGGTGTCGGCACGTGATAGAACACCGCGGGCTTGTAATCCGGCTTGCCCTGCGCGATGACCACGATGTGATCGAGCAAAATGTCCGCATCGGGATTTTGCGAAACCAGCACGTCGGCGGTGATGGTGTCACCAGGATGCAGCTCGCTCAGGATGCTCGGATCCTTGAGCTTGTAGGGCATGGTCATTGCATCCATGAAGCCGGGAATGGCTTCATGATTCACGGTGACTTCGCCCGTTGCGGGATTCGTCGAGACCACCTTGCCGCGCAGTTTGTACACCTTGAAGGACGACGCTGCGGAGCCCTCCGATTCGGGCTTGGGACTGGAATGGCATCCGGCGACAAAGGCAACGGCAAGCAGGGCGCTGGCGAGGAAAATTCGCATCGTTATTAGTGTACAACCGGTGGACTGACCACTAAAACAGTTCGTAGTTCCTAATTCGCAGCACCCAATTATTCGTGTGCCGTGAGTCAATTGCAGCCTCGCCTGGCGGCCAGCCCCCGCAGCGGTATCCTTGGGCATAGGATTGCCGACCGTGAACTGTGAACTACGAACTGTGAACCGTGAGCACTGAACTGACCTCCATCGATGCGTGGCTGCGCAGCGGCGGAATCGTGGTCACCGCCAGCGAGCGCGCCGCACGATCCCTTGCCGCTGCCTTTCATCGCGCCCGCCGCGCCGAAGGGCTGACCGCATGGCCCACTCCGAACGTTCAGGATTGGCAAAGTTTCGCTCGCGCGGCGTGGGATGAGCTTGTAATCGACGGCCGCGTGGTGCTGAGCCCCCTCCAGGAGCAATCGCTCTGGGCGCGCATCGTGACGAATGCCGCGCCCGAAGCCGTGCAACTCGCCGGCGCGGGCGATCGCCTGGCCACGCTCGCCATGGAGGCGTACCATCTGCTCTGCGACTACGCCCCGCAGCTTATCAAAGACAACGCGCGCATCGGCTGGGATCAGGACGCCGGAGCGTTCAGCGGCTGGCTCACTACATTTAACGAACTATGCCGGAATGGCATGTTGATAAGCGCCGCGCGCCTTCCGCTCGAAGTTACCGCCGAACTCCAGGCCGACACTGGGGAGCGCCCGCCGCTCCTACTTGCCGGCTTCGACCGTATCCTGCCCACGCAGCATGCCTTGTTCATTGCATGGGGCGGTGACGATGGTGTGCGCGAAGCTCCGCTGGGCGGGACGGCGGCGCAAGTCGAATTTCATCTCGCAGACGATCCTGCCTCGGAACTCACCGCCTGTGCGCTTTGGTCGAAGTCCCGGCTCGCATCCGATCCCCACGCCCGCCTGCTCGTGATTACGCAGGACGCGCGTAAACGTCGCGGTCAGATCGAGCGCGGGTTTCACCGGTTTCTGGGCGCGAACGAAAACTCACCGGGCACAGCAAGCCGGATAGAGTTTTCGCTCGGCGTACCGCTCAGCCAAGTCGCGCTGGCGCGGGGCGCACAGTTGCTTTTGCGCTGGCTCAGCAACACCATCGCCGAGAACGAACTCGACTGGCTGCTCGCGACAGACCAGATCGCTGCTTCGCACGACGAGTCGCGTGCGCTCACGGCGTTCATGCGCGACCAGCGCCGTCGCGGCCTGCAACGGCCGCGCTGGACGCTCGAAGAATTCCTGCGCCAGCGCGTGCGCGCCGAGTTGCCCGTCGAGTGGCTTGCGCGCATGACGCAAGCCCGTCGGCGCATGCAGGAATTCGCGCGCCAGACGCGAACTCCGGTCGACTGCGCCGAGTTTCTGCCGCGACTGCTCGAGATAGCAGGCTGGCCCGGCGCTCGCCCGCTCACCAGCGCCGAATTTCAGGCCCTCCGCCGGTGGCAGCAGACGGTGGAGGCCTGTGCGTCGCTCGGCTTCGATGGCCGGCGCATCGCGTGGAGCGATTTTCTCGCCGCGCTCGATCGCGCCGTGGATGAAACGCTGTTCGCGCCAGAGTCGCAGGACGCGCCCATCCTGATTGCGGGCCCTGCGGAGTCCGCGGGCCTGAGCGCCGACGCCATCTGGTTTCTCGGCGCGAGCGAAGATGCATGGCCCGCGGCGGGCGCTACGCATCCGCTGATTCCCATCGCCGTGCAGCGCGACGCCGGAATGCCGCATGCATCGCCGAAACTGGATTGGGATCTTGCCAATGCCATGACGCGCCGCGTGCTCGCCTCTGCGCCCGAAGTTCACTTCAGCTACGCGCGGCAGAGCGAAGGCGTAGAAGCGCGTCCTTCGCGGCTCGTAGTCCAAGTCGCCGGTTTGGCCCAACCGCTTCCTGCGGATCTCATTGCCGCTGCGATTCCCGAACCACTCACCGTTGCGTTCGACGATGCGACGCAACTTCCCTACCCTCTTCGCAATGCCTCCGGCGGGGCCAACGTCCTCACCACGCAATCGCAATGCCCCTTTAAAGCTTTCGCAACGGCGCGCCTCGATGCAAAGGAGTGGGACGCGGCTGAAGCGGGACTCACCGCTTCGGAGCGCGGCCTTCTGCTGCATGAAGTGCTGCACTCCATCTGGGCCGGCCCTCCCAACGGCATCCGCACGCACGCGGAACTTGTGGCTGTCACCGATCTTGCCGCATTTGTCGAAGACTACGTGCGCCGCGTGCTCGAGGACAAGATGCCTGCGCGTGCGCGCGAGTGCATGCCGCCAAGGTATATCGAACTCGAAGGCCAGCGTCTTACCGTGCTAATCACGGAGTGGCTGCGGTTCGAGCGGACGCGCCAGTCGTTCACCGTGCTTGAAACTGAAAAGAAAACCAATGTCTCCATCGCAGGCCTGCCGCTCAATTTGCGTCTCGATCGCGTGGACCGCTTGAACGACGGCTCTCTACTCGTCATTGACTACAAGACGGGTGACGCGAAGGCAAAATCA
The DNA here is from genome assembly GCA_963826735.1 of uncultured Acidobacteriota bacterium. Classification (GTDB taxonomy): domain Bacteria; phylum Acidobacteriota; class Terriglobia; order Terriglobales; family Acidobacteriaceae; genus Telmatobacter. The sequence goes on along the minus strand of CAWGYN010000012.1, from coordinate 23,479 downwards.
TGGGACCTGCCGCGCCCCGACGATGTGCAACTGCCGCTCTACGCCGGTTTCGCGCTCGAACATGAGGAGGGTGAGGTGGGCGGCCTGGTCTTCGCCAAACTGCGTGCGGGAGAGAGCTGTTTCGAGGGCCGTGTAAAGGCGGCGAAGCAAACGCTGAAAGCTGGCCTGAGCGGCAATTCCAACCTGGTGCGCAAGCCTCTTACGCAGCAAGACATGACTGCATGGCGCGACGAGATCAACATGCTTGCGACGGCATTCCTCGACGGGCACGCAGAAGTGAACCCCCGCGAATATCCCGAGACATGCAAGAACTGCGGGCTCCGGGCGCTGTGCCGCATTCAAGAGATCCTGGGCGGCGCAGGAGCAGGCGATGACGCTGAGGGTGAGGAGGCTGCCGGTGAGTAAGAGCCAGGCACAATCTCCACCACCCGATCAGGCGCAGCGCGACCAAGCGCTCGATCCGACACGATCCATTCTCGTGAGGGCCCCTGCCGGCTCAGGTAAAACCACCCTGCTCGCCGCACGATTTCTTCGCTTGCTTGCCGAGGTAGACGAGCCGGGCCAGGTGGTGGCGATCACCTTTACGAATGCCGCTGCCGCCGAGATGCGCAATCGCATCCACGACGAGTTGCGTAAGGACGACCCAAGCCCGCTGGCGCGGCGCGCTCTCGAGCAATCGCAGCGCCTCGGCTGGGGTCTCCTCGATCTTCCCACGCAATTGCGGATCTGCACCATCGACTCCTTCTGCCGCGATCTCGCGTTGCAGCAGCCGCTCATTTCAGGCCTCGGAGGCAGCCTGGAAATCGCGGAGCAGCCTAGCGAGCTTTACTGCCGTGCGGCTCGCCGCACACTTGAGGAAATCGGAGTTGCCGGTTCGCCCGTGAGCGCGGCGGTTGAAACGCTCCTCTTGTGGCGCGACAACAACTGGAAGGAGATGGAGGAGTTGCTGGTGAACATGCTCGGCGAACGCGACCGCTGGATGCATGCCTTTGTTTTGTCGGGCAGCCAGAACTGGGATGAGTTACGCGAAAGCCTTGAAATGTCACTCACGCGTGCGGCGCCGGACGCATCCGAGTGCAGTTATACCGAAGAGGAATGGGAGATCGTGCGCGCCTGCTTCACGCTGCTTCGCCAAGCCGCTGCTTATCTCCGCATCGCCTTTGCCGAAGCAGGCGTGGTCGACTTTATCGAGGTCGCGCAGATTGCTCTCAGCGTACTCAAAGACGAAGATGACCAGCCAACGGAAGCCGCTCTCGCCGTTGCTGACCGCATCCGCCACCTGCTAGTTGACGAGTTCCAGGACACCAGCCGCCGCCAGCACGAATTACTCGGCCGCCTCATCGCCGCGTGGCCCCAGCCGGAAGGCCGCACTTGCTTCGTGGTTGGCGACCCTATGCAGTCCATCTACTTCTTTCGGGATGCCGACGCCGAACTGTTTCCGCGCGTCGAGAATATCGGTCTTGATGTTCCCAATGAACCGGCGTTGCGCTTCGATTCCGTGCATCTCAAAGCCAACTTTCGCACTGCTCCGCCGCTCGTTCAGCGTCTGAATCGCGTGTTCGCCAAGATCTTCGCTGTCGACGACGGCAGCAGCATCGAATTTGCGCAAGCATTGCCGGCTCGCGAAGATTCCGTACAACTCGGCCCGTATCTTATGGGGAACCCGCCGCCGGGCATGTCGTTGCATCTCGAATTCATTCCGCAGAATCTGCGCACAAACTCGCGCGGCTACACACGGGAGCGGAAAGCGGAGATTAAGGCGGAGCGGGATACGGCGGGCCGACGACAGATACAAGACATCGTCGATCTCATTAAGGACCACGAAAGTCAGATTGAAGAAGCCAGAGCATGGAACGAATCGCACGTAGGAACTAATGAGAAATTTCGTATCGCCGTGCTTGGTCGCACCCGGAAGGCACTTGTGTCCGTGGCGCACGCGCTGCGTGAAGCGAAAATTCCCTTCCGCGCCATCGAGCTCGAGACCCTGCAGGATCGCCCTGAAATCATCGACGCCCTGGCACTGGCCCGCGCGCTTTTCAATCGCGAAGACCGTGTGGCCTGGCTGGGCGTTTTACGCGCGCCCTGGTGCGGCCTCTCGCTCGCCGATCTGCATACGGTCACGAGCGCCGACGACGAGCAGCTAAAGTCACGCCCCGTGCGAGAACTACTCGCCGAGCGCTTGACACTGCTGTCTAACGACGGCCGTGCACCCGTGGAGCGCCTGCTGCGCGCCGTGGAATTCGCCGAGCGTCTGCGTTCCACGCGGCCCTCCGCGACACTCGGCACCTGGCTCGAACAGGTTTGGCTAAGCCTTGGCGGGGCGCAGTGTGTGGACGCTGCGGCGCGCGCCAATCTCGATCTGCTCTGGAAGTGTCTCGATGGCCTGCCGCGAGGAGAGCCCGACCTCCTCGGCCCCGCACTCGATGCGGCCCTCACAAAACTCAACGCGCAGCCCGATCCCTCCGCCAGTAGCGACTGCGGCGTGCAGCTCATGACCATTCACAAGTCCAAGGGACTTGAATTCGAGGTCGTGATCGTGCCCGATCTGCAGGCAGGTGCGGGCCGGGGCAGCCGGAGACTGCTCTCCTGGCTGGAACGCGGCCTCGCGCCGGATGCTGACGCCGTCGATCAGGAAAGCGCCTGCGCTATCACTGAGTTTCTTGTGGCGCCGCTCCAGCCGAAGGGCGCAGAAAGCGGTTCGGCAAAATTCCTGGTCGACAAGGTCCGTCGCGAACGCGAGTCGCAGGAGACGCGCCGGCTGCTTTACGTGGCCGCCACGCGCGCTCGCGAAGAACTGCACCTTTTCGCCCGCCCGGAGTTTAAAACAGCGGACGACCAGTCCCTCGCATTGGTTCCACCGGCGGGTAGTTTGCTTGCGACTGCCTGGCCCGGCTTGCGGGAAGAAGTCGAACGCAGCTTCGAGGAATGGTGCGCCGATCAATCTGCTCAGGCCGCACAAACTGAGGGGTCGCTCGTCATCGAGTCTCTGGCGGCGTCGGCAGAGAAAGTGCTCGCGATGCCTGCTCCACCCGATGCATCCGAGCCCACGCGAACACCGCTTCGCCGCCTGCCGCCGAGCTATCAACCCGCATCTGCCGAATGTCTCAACGGCGGCCGATGAACCACTGGCCGGCGCGGGCCGGCTTTATGAGCGCCATGAGGGCGGCCTGCAATCGCGCGCACTCGGTAAAGCAGTCCACGAGTTGTTTCAACATTTCGCGCAGCTTCTCGCCGCCGAAAACGGTGCGGACGCTGCGTGAGTCACTCGCCCGTCATGCAGCCACGCATCGCCGCAAACATCCGCGCCTTTGGCATCGACGCCAGCCAAGCCAATCGCATCGCCGCGCAGGCGCTCGAGATGGTTCTCCGCGCCGCCCGAGACCCGCAAGCGCAATGGATTCTCGCTGGCGCACGCCGATGCCGGGAACGAGGCTCGATGGACGGGAGTCGTCGCGGGTAGTGTGCGCACCGTGCAGGTCGATCGCGTTTTCCGCGCCGGGCCCACGCCACAATCCGTCGACGACAACTCCATCTGGTGGATCATCGACTACAAGACCGCGCACGAGGACGGTCTCGATCCCGAAAGCCGCGCTGCCCGAATTGCGCAGCGAATTCGCGCCGCAGATTGAGGCCTATGCAACAATTCTGCGCAACTTGCACGGCGCAGATGCGACGGTACGTGGCGGCTTGTACTATCCGCGCATGGCGCTGTTCGATTGGTGGGAGTTGTAGCCGGGTCTCACGCCTTGCAGAGTTCTTCCGCGAACACATCGCGATGCGCAAGAATGAGCCGCTCGGCGCTGCGCAACATGAGCGCATATGCAGAGACCGCCGCGACGGCAAGCGGGCCGAAGATCCACGCTGCCAGCCATGGCAATCCGAAGTAGCCCGATGCAATGGCTACGGGAATCTGCAACAACATGCTTCCGAACAGCAACACCAGAACCAGCAGCGCGCTGGTGCGATTGGTGGGAGTGGCGCGCAGTTGCCTTCGCCTGCCCCGGAACAAATTGGCGCGGCGCCTGGATCGATCGCAGGGTTCCAATGGCCAGATTCATGGCCACGACGAAGATCGTCCACAATGCCGTGGAGATTTGCATCGACGCTGGCACGGGCGCTCGCGCCAGCAACGCAAATGATGGTCCAGGCAAGCCCGACCTGCGTGACGATCAGCGCCAGGCTCATCAGATTCTTGGCCAACACCACGTCGAGCATACGAATGGGCGCAAGCAGATACACCTGCACGCCGCGGCCGTCCGCACCAAAGATGTTGTAGAGCGAACTGAGAGTGGCGATGAGAACGTAGGCAATCGCCGCAGGAAGAAAATACTTTGAGGAGAATGCAGAAAATGCCCGGTTCATGCTGAATATGACCACGAACATCAGCGGCGTGAGTAATCCGATCAGCTGCGTTCCATTGCCGCGCAGTACGAGCCACTCTTTGCGCAGGCATGCGGCCACGATGGGCGAAACAAAGGCGCTGGACGATGCAGGCGCAGACAGAGCGACGGGCTGCAGCGTCCGCAACTCTTTTCGCGCGGCGCCGGTGTCACCGATGCGCGCCGGCTCACGCCCTCGCTCAGGTACTCGCCGAGAAACTGTTTGTGCAGCCGGACCGCAAATACCGCCGCGAACAGCGCGGTGCTGGCCAGCAATCCTGCAAATTGGGCAAGCGCCGCCAGGGGATGCTTCGCCGAGCAGAATCGCCTGCGCCGCAAAACCTGACGGCAGCCAGTAGAGATACGATCCAGAGCTATGCAGAACGGCGAGCAGCCAACTGCTGCGAGTGCCGGGCGCGCGCATGGGGCCGCGCTGCAAATTCAGGAACTGAATGCCGACGGCAAACAGCGCCATCAACATGCTGAAAATCTCGCGGAAGCGGCGGTTCGCCAGCCAGCGCTCCATCCATGCGCCGATCATGCGCGTGAGATAAATGTTCATCAATGCGTAGACCGCCATCACCACCAGCGCGGGCAGCGCCAGCGACGCATTGGCCACGCCGATTCCCACCGCGGCGGCCAGCAAAGCCAGACAACCCACGATGGTGCTGGGCGTCATACAGGCCGAGGAGCGAACGCAACACAAAATAGCGGCCGAAGCGCAGAGGAAAGCGCACCAGCGACGCGGGATCGAAGCTGGGGATGGTGGCGGCGATGCTGAGGCCGTTGATGCTGACGAACTGCCAGAGCAACGTGATGCCCAGCAGCAGCGACGCGAGGTCTTTGGGGATGGCCCTGGGAGATCGCCACCCACGCAACAGAATCCGCTGCCCGCGACCGGACCAACCACCATCAGCGCGAGCATGGGCCAGACGATGAGGCGCAAGAGAATGGCAAACACCAAGCCGACAATCTGCCGCGCTTGCCCTTGGGCCGCCTGCGAAACATGCCGTTGACAAAGATGCGCCAGCGCAGCCACGCGACGGCCAGCAACTGCGCGCTCGCGGGAATGGGCGGCATGAAGAACCAGGCACGCTCTCCCGGCCCGTCAGCTCAGCCATGAGAGCTCCTGCTCGGGCGCAGTTGCGGCGGGATTTCCTTCGCGATCCGTGCCGACAATCTCAAGGAAGATCTGCTTCCAGGCTGCGCTTCGCCTCGCCTGGAGACAGGACGCCTTCCTGAATTCCGGCCTGTCCGATGCGCCAGGCTCCGGCGCGCAGCTCATCAAGCGAACCCTGCGCCACCAGTCGCCCGCGATGAATGATGGCGACGTGCGTGCACAGCCGTTCCACAATCTCCAGTACGTGCGAAGTGAGGAAGATGGTCGCGCCGCGCGCAATCATCCTCAGCAGCATGGCCTTCAGTGTGCCTGCGGCCACCGCGTCCACGCCCTCAAAAGGCTCGTCGAGAAACAGCACCTTCGGCCCATGAATGACCGCCGCTGCCAGCGCCAGCTTCTTCTGCATGCCGTGCGAGAAGTCGGCGATCAGCTTTTTCTGCTCGCCGGCCAGCTGCATAAACTCCAGCAGCTCCCGCGTGCGATTGAGCGTAGTGGCGCGGTCCAGGCCATACATGCGCCCCACAAACCGCAGGTATTCGTCGGCAGTCAGGCGGCCGAAGAGCGCCATGCCTTCCGGCACCACGCCGATCTGCCGCTTGATCTCCGCGGAGTTGGATTGCAGGTCCTCACCAAGGATGCGAATGCTGCCTGAAGTGGGCGCCAGCAAGCCCGTCAACATCTTGATGGTGGTTGATTTGCCCGCTCCGTTGGGGCCGAGAAATCCGAAGAATTGCCCGGCGTCGACGCGCAGGTTCACATTGTCGACGGCGGTGAAGTCGCCGAAGCGGCGGGTGAGCGCAGTGGTATCGATGGCAGGGGTGGTCATGGCCTTTCCGAGCATGCAATCACGATACACGTTGCCGCAGCGGCTTCACAAAAATCGCGCAGCCTGAATTTAAGCCTCGCCCGTCCGGATTCGCTCAGGTTTATATCGATGGTTCTTCACGGTTACTTCACTTGAGAAGCACCTCATTCTCCGGTATCCTCTACATATAGAGTTGTTCGATCTAATTCCTTCATCCCTCAGGAGGATTTTTGCATGGCGAAGTTACCGAAGAAGACAGATGCAGCTCCCAAGGCTGCCGCAAAACCCCGCAAACCCGCAGCCAAAAAGACGAATGTTCTGCAAATGGAAAAGCCTGCCAAGGCGGAAGTTCTGCAAATGGATGCTTCTGTCTTTATTACCCACGAACAGGTGGCCGAACTTGCGCATCGCTTCTGGAACGAGCGCGGACGCGAGCATGGGCACCACGAGGAAGACTGGTTCCGGGCCGAGCAGTTACTGCGCAGCAATGCCGGAAAGTTGCTACGCGGCAAGGCGTCCTAGAAAAGGCTTGATCCCGGCCTGCCCAGCGGGTGCTTCGATAGCCCGCACGGCGATGCGGAATCGTGCCTGTTACGGCAAAACGAACTCGCGTCTTTGGAGAGCCGGACACCGCGCTGGCAGTTAATGGGGCGAGAAACGCAGATCTCACAAAAAGAGCGCCTGCCCGCGATGGGCAAGCGCTCTTTTTTTCAGATTCAACAAACTCCCTATTGCAAATTCGCCATCAGGCTTCGAGCGCCGACTTGGGCGGCCGCGTCAGCGACTCTGGCAGCGTGGCCAGCGGCTCGTCCACCATATTCAACTGATCGATGAACGTCGGCTTCTGCGTATCGATGTAGAAGACGCCGGTGAGAACCTCGTCCTTCTCCTGCGCCTCCATCAGCGTACGCACCGCGTTGGCCTTGTCGGTGGGGTCGTAGTCCTCGAGCAGCTTGCGCAGGCGGAGCTGCGAGCCGTCGTGCATTTCCACGTCGTAGACCTCGCCGGAATCGTAATCCACCTCGATGTCGTCGAAGCTGGCCACAAATCCGATCTCGTTGATCGGCTCGTCGTGATCCTGCAGGAACTTGTAGCTTTTGGTCGAGCCCTCGTGATCGTTAAACGTGACACAGGGGCTGATCACATCGAGCATCACAGTTCCCTGGTGCGCAATAGCCGCCTTCAGCATCGAAAGCAACTGCTTCTTGTCGCCGGAGAACGAGCGCCCCACGAAGGTCGCGCCCAGTTGAATGGCGAGAGCGCAGGTATCGATGCGGCTGAAGATCGTTGATCACGCCGGTCTTCAGCTTGGATCCGATGTCGGCCGTGGCCGAGAACTGGCCCTTGGTCAATCCGTAGACGCCGTTGTCCTCAATGATGTAAATCATCGGCAGGTTGCGCCGCATCAGGTGCACAAACTGCCCCATGCCGATCGACGCTGTGTCGCCGTCACCGGAGACGCCCAGCGCCATCATGGTGCGGTTGGCCAGCACGGCGCCGGTGGTCACGCTCGGCATGCGCCCGTGCACGCTGTTAAAGCTGAACGAGCGGCTCATGAAGTAGGCGGGGCTCTTCGACGAGCAGCCGATGCCGCTCATCTTCATCACCCGCTCCGGCTCGACGCCCATCTCAAACATGGCGTCGATGATGCGCTCCGAGATCGCGTTGTGCCCGCATCCGGCGCAGAGCGTCGACTTGCCGCCGCGATACTCCACAACCGGCAACCCAATATGATTCAGTTTCGGGCCCGTGGCCCCATTCGCAGTTGCGGTGGCCATTACAAGCCCTCCTTGGTTGCAAATTCATCGGTAATCGATGCGCGCGTCGATGGGCAACCCGTTGTAGTGCAGAATGCTGCGCAGCTTCACCACCTGCTCGGCGGGAAGATCCAGCTTCAGCAGGCTCGCCATCTGCGCATCGCGGTTCTGTTCCACCACGTACACGCGCTCATGGCTGGCCACAAAGTCGTGAATCTCGTGCGCAAACGGATAAGCACGAATGCGCATATAGTCCACGCTGAGGCCGTGCTCCTTCTCGATCTGATCGAGGCTCTCGCGCAGCGCGAAGTCGGTGGAACCATAGGCCAGGAAGCCGATCTTCGACTTGCCGTTGCGGTACGCCACCGGCGCAGGAACCATTGGTGCGCACGTTCTCAAACTTGCGCGCCAGCCGCTCCATCACGGCCTGGTATTCCTCGGGCCGCTCGGTGTAGGCCGCCTCGTCATTGTGTCCAGAGCCGCGCGTGAAATACGCCGCTTTGGGATGCATGGTGCCGGGAAGCGTGCGCCAGCCGATGGCGTCGCCGTCTACGTCGCGGTAGCGCGCGAAGCTGCCCAGCTTGTTGAGTTCCTCGGCCGTGAGAACCTTGCCGCGATCGAGCGGCTTCTCGGGATACGCAAACTGCTCCGACATCCAGTTGTTCATGCCCAGGTCGAGATCGGTGAGCACGAACACCGGCGTCTGCATGCGCTCCGCCAGATCGAAGGCCGCGTAGCCAAACTCGAAGCACTCCTTCACGCTGCCCGGCAGCAGAACGGGATGTTTGGTGTCGCCGTGCGAAAGAAATGCAGTCGACAAGCAGATCGGACTGCTGGGTGCGCGTTGGCATGCCAGTCGAAGGCCCGGTGCGCTGCACATCGAAGATCACGCCGGGAATCTCCGCGTAGTAACCGAGTCCGGAAAACTCCGCCATCAGCGAGATGCCCGGTCCCGAAGTCGAGGTCATGGAGCGCGCGCCGGCCCAGCCTGCGCCCAGCACCATGCCGATGGCTGCCAGTTCGTCCTCGGCCTGCACTACGGCGAATGTGGCTTTGCCTTCCGGCGTTACGCGGAATTTCTTGAGCAGATCGGTCGTAGCCTCAATCAGCGAGGTCGACGGCGTGATCGGATACCAAGCGACCACCGTTACGCCCGCGAACACCGCGCCCATGCCGCAGGCCGCGTTGCCATCGATGATGATCTTGCCCTGCGTCTGGTTCATCGCCTCGATGCAGTACGGGTCCTGCTTGGTAAAGTTGGTCCGGGCATATTCGAAACCCGTTTCAACCGCGCCGAAGTTCAGCTCGAAGACCTTCTGCTTTTTTGCAAACTGCTTTTGCACGCACTTTTCCACCACGGCCAGGTCCATGCGCAGCAGTTGCGCCACGACGCCCACGTACACCATGTTCTTGACCAATTTGCGCAGTTTGGCCTCGGGACACAGGGCCGCGGTGAGCTTGTCGAACGGAACCGGATAGAAGACCACGTCGTCGCGGTATTGCTTCAGGTCCAAATATTCTTCGTAGATGGCCACTCCGCCTGCGGGCAGTGCCAGAACGTCCTCGCGCGCTGTTCCGGGGTTCAATGCCACCAGCACCTCGGACTCGCGCTTGCGCGCCACATAGCCGTCTTTGCTGGCGCGGATGGTGAACCACGTGGGCAATCCGGCAATGTTCGATGGGAACAGGTTCTTCCCACTCACTGGAACGCCCATCCCGAAGATGCTCTTCAGCAGCACGCTGTTGGCGGACTGCGAGCCCGAGCCGTTCACCGTGGCTACGTTGATGGTGAAGTCGTTGACGATGCGCGGACGCGCACTACTTTCGCCCTGCTCTTGACCGAGGGCCAGGTTTCCAGTCGCCATGTGGCGGGATTCCCTTCCGAAAATTCTTAAGCGATATGAAGCGCCTCAACAGCGCCGGACCACCCTCTTGAGGATGCCGGAGCAGCCCGCTCCAATATGTGATTATAGTCACTTATCGGCACAACTGTCTCAGGCTGCGCACCAAGAGTAACCCCTATATTCCCGACGCGAGTCAGACCACCCCAGATTGAAATCTACGGTGATCAACCAACCTTTTTTCAAGCGGTTGCCGCCGATTTTTAAAGCCTATGGCGCGATCTTTACGCTGCCGGCGCCTTAGGGATGGACAGCTTTCAGTGCTTTCAGCCGCGCCTGGGCTAGCACATATGTATCGGTGGGGTCGATCGGGCCTTCAGGCTTTTCAACCTTCTCATAGGCCGCGATAGCCGCGTCGTCGACACCGTATTGCTCGTACATCAGGCCAAGGGCGTACCAGACGGCCGAATTCGGCGCGGAAAGGTTAGCTGCGGACATGCCTTTCAGTAGCAGATCGCGCGCTTCGGAGGTTCTTCCTGCCGCGGCATAAAGGCAGGCGAGGGTGTGCATTACGTTAAAGTCGGCATTGTTTGTGAGCAAATTGGCCTGACGCGCGGCCTTGATTGCGTCATCGTTGACACTGTTGTCAAAGAGCGCCGACCACGCGTACATGTTGTAGTCATTCGATGCCGCTTTTCCGTTGTCGAAAAGCGACTGCAGAGTGGCGCGATCGCCCGTCCAGTCACCATGGGCTGCAGCATACCGGGCCTTCATCCGCAGCAGCACTTCGTCATCGGGATGTTTGGCGAGGCGCGTACCAAGCATCTGCTTCCAGTCGTCCCAGTCTTTCAGCAATAGATCGGCGTTTGCAGCAAGACCAACGGCGGTGTAGGAATCGGGAAAACTCTTGAGGATTTCCGCAGCCACTTCTTTCAAATGAGCTCCATCTTCAGCGGTGCGATAACCGTTGGCAAGGAGCAGTGCAAAGTTCAGCCGCGTGTCACTTGCGGGCGCCTTCTCCCAGGCTGCACGCAGTTCGGGCAAAAGATCGCGGATCGCGGTAGTGTTGACAGCCAGGGAAGCGGCTGCCCATCGCATCGCATCCCGGTCAGGCGCATCGCCTACCGTCCAGAATCGGGGTAAGAGCGGTCCCGAGAGGGGGTCGTCGCCGCCGCCTTTGTGCTCCTGGTCCCGCACCCAGTCGAGCAGAGCGCTAGCCTCTTTCTCGCGGCCAGTTTTGAGCAGGTAGAGTACGTAGTTGCCAGCCTGGGAGGGACGATTACCGTTCGCGACTACGCGATATTCGCCGTCCTGGCGGGTGACGAAATACTGACTGGGCTTCGCGCCCAGGGCCACGGAAGTTATACGGTAGCCGGTATCGTCGTCGCCTTCCGCTTTGAGTTTAAGGTTGCCGGCCATGACGTCAATCAGCACCGCCTCGGGCACGTTGGATCTTTCGGCAATCAGGTGCCCCACACCGCGTTCTTCCTCGACGGCCCTCAGGTAGCGGCGCCACGCGTCATCGGAAGCGAAGGCATGGCGCGTCAGCGTGGCATCGGCAGTCGCATCTGTAAAGGTGCCGTAGCCTTCGGCAAGAATCAAGCGCTGCACGACACTGCGCGGATCGTTGGCGGGCAGGAACTCGTTCTTCCAGAGATCCAAATTGCGGAACAAGGCGATTTGCTGCGCGGTGCCGGCCGAATTCTGCTGACTTTCGACTGCGGCGGATAGGATGCCGGCGGCCTCGGGATAAAGCCGTTTGTGCATGAGAAGATTGCCGGCATTGGCGAGCGCGGTAGACCGCTCCTCGCCGTTTCCCGCTAGCCGATCGGTCCGCTCAACACCAGTGGCAATGCCTTTGGCACCGCCCGCAAGCGCAACCGTGCCCGCAACTCCCAGAGCGCGCCGCGAAGCGCTCGATTGCACTTTGTCAAGCTCGTCGAGGAGTTCCTGATAATGGCCGCTGTAGTAGAGGTCGTAGAGAAGGTTGTCCTCGTATTTCTCGTCCGCCGATTTGTCCTTCTCCTTCAATGTGCGTAGGACGGCGATGGCGTCCTCCAGATGTGCGGCTGGGGTGTAGCGCTCGCCATCGGAGTCGTATTCATCGAGAATTGCCAAGTCTTCAGCAGTTCCGTTGTCGTCGGGGTCAAGTGCGAGCGACTTTTTGAGGCCGTTTTCGGCACAATTCCAGTCGTAGCCGTATCCCAATCGGACGCCGATCTCGTTGAATTCGCAGACCCAGCCGAGCATGTAGAAGGCGGCCGCGGATTTCGGATCGAGACGGGTAGCTTCCTGGGCTTCGCTGCGTGCGCGATCGCCCAAGCCCGCCTTGAGAAAGGCGTAGGCGAGATGAACATGCTGGATGCTCTGGGTGGGATGCATCGCAATCAGGGATCGATCAATGGCTAGTGCGTCGCGAATCTTGCCCGCAGCAATCAATTTGGATCCTGACTGATCGAACCAAATCGAAATGGCGTCCTGCTTGTACGTGGCAAGAACGGCGTCGCGGAGCGCGAGGACTTCATCGGTGGTGTATTGGGGCTTCACAGTTTCGAAACGCAGGGTGGCCACGACTTGCCCTTGAGGCCCGGTCTCATAGTGCTGCGTGAGCACGGCGGGGCCGATCGGGGTGGTCTTGTTTTCAGGCAGCGCGCGCACCTGAAATCCATCGGGAGGCGAAATCGTGTAGCGCCACTCGGTAGCGAAAGGATGAAGATCGTACTCCGAAGTGCGCGCAGCCACCGCACGCTTTCGATTGTCTTCCTGTTGAGGGGTCAGTTTCTCGCCTTCGGTTTTGGGGTCGGTACGGAACCACTCGGGCAGGCGAGCGAAGATATTGTCGAAAGGAATGGCCACCACCGCACCGTCAAAACTTGTAGTGCCGCGCCCCGCATCGGTCATCTCCAGCTTGGGGGAGTCGGGGGACACGATACATATTCACCGCAATTTTAGCTGCTCGGCGAAAAGCTGTCTCCTTGCATCGCGCCGCCAGCGCACGATCAAGCGCCAGGGCAATCACGACCAGCGCCAGCGTGAGCCCGATCCAAAGTCCGTAAATTCCCCACTTCAATCCGAAGCAAAGAAAAAAACCGAGCGGCAATCCCAGCACCCAGTAGCCCACCAGGTTGGCCCACATCGGCGCGCTGCGTCTCGCCCAGCCCGCGCAGCGCGCCCGTGGATACGGTCTGGATGCCGTCGAAGATCTCGAAGGCCGCGACAATCCCCAACAGCCCTGGGCCCACGGCCAGCACGCGCGGATCGCGAGTATAATAATTCGATGAGCGGCCGCGGCCACAGCAGAAACGCCAGCGCCGCCAGCAGCATGAAACTCGTTCCCAGCCCCAGCGCCATCCATCCGGCGCGCCGCGCGCGTGCGGCATCGCCCGCGCCCACCGCGTGGCCCACGCTTACCGCGGCCGCGGCAGAAATCCCCAGCGGCACCATGTACGTGACGCTCGCGTAGTTCAGCACAATCTGGTGCGTGGCCAGCGCCACCGGCGTCAGATACCCGGCCGAAAGCGTGGCCAGGTTCCACGCGCCCACCTCGAGCAGAATCTGCCCTGCCGCCGGCGCGCCCAGTTGCAGCAGCCGCTTGAGCCGCGCGGCCTGCGGCGCGGCCCAATGCTGGAACAGCGGATGCCCGCGCCCGCGCTCGTAGCGCCACGCAAAGCCCAGCAGCGCCGCGGCCATCGTCACGCGCGCAAACGCAGTCGAAATCGCCGACCCATTCACGCCCAGCGCCGGAAATCCCAGCTTGCCGTAGATCAGCACCCAGTTCCCGAACCAGTTGACCAGGTTCGCCAGCACATAGGTCACGGTAATGACGCGCACCTGGCCCACGCCCTGCAAATAGCGTCGCGTAGCGCCGTAGAGCAGCAGCGGCAGCGTGCCCCAGTTCAGCAGCGCGCAGATATCCGCTCGCCGGCCCGGCCACTTCCGCCGCAATGCCGAACGTGACCGAATGCAATGCTCGCCAGCCAAATCCCCAGCATGATGGGCACGGCGGCAATGCATGCCAGATACACGCCCTGCGCCAGCCAGCGATGGCACTCGTCGTGATCGTTGCGCCCGTAGGCCTGCGCCACCAGCGTATCCAGCCCCAGCATGAGCCCCATGCCAAACATGCGAAGGCGTATAGCAGATGGCGTTGCCCAGAGCCACGGCGCCGATCGCCGCCGGACCCAGACGTCCCACCATGATGGTGTCCACGACGCCCATGGCCATCCAGCCCAGTTCGCTCAGCACCACCGGCACGGCCAGCGTCACCATGGCGCGCAGTTCCCCGCTCAAATTGGCCCGTTCCTGTTCCACCTCTTCACTCTAACTGCGCCCCCGGGCGTCTGCCCAAGCCCAATTTCCTGGTTCCTCATTGACACCCACGCCCCGCACCCGGTAGCATCCGTTTGCGAGACCGGTCTCTCAGAGTCGGAGCGGCGAACGGTCTCGCGCCGGAAACATGAAACACCGCATACCGAATGCATTGCATGTGAATCACCCTGGTTTTGCCGTGGCTATGGCCCGGCAGTTCTTTTACGCACTAGAATGAGCCGAAGAATCGAGGAGCCTAATGGATAGGAGAACGTTCAACAAGCTGGCCGGACTCACCGCGCTGGCCGCACTCACTGAAAACATGGAATTGAGCGCCGAACAGGCCGCCGCCATCACCGGAGATGTAGTTCTGCAGGACAAAGACCTCCTCGTCGCCTTCGACCCCGCTTCCGGCGCGCTCACCCGCATGGAGCACAAGCCCACCAAGTGGGTGATCGAACGCCGCCCCGCACTGGGCGTTTCTTTCCGCATGCATGCGCCTCTGCCCACGCAGCGCACCAACTTCATCTTCGGCCAGAAGCAGCGCGCCAAGAGCGTGGAAAAAATCTACCGACAACCAGGTCCAAATCCAGTGGGCAAATTTGGAGAGCCAGCACGGCGGCGTTCTGCCCATCACGTTCACGGCCACCGTCACGCTCAAAAACGGCGCACTCACTTTTGACGGCATCCTCGACAACCAGTCTTCCCTTCCTGTCGAGTCTATCGACTATCCCTACTTCGGCGATCTGAATCCGCCCACCCCCGACACGCGCATGGTGGCCGAGCACATGTTTGTCGGCGCGCTCTCCGACGAGGAAATCTACCCGCACTTCAGCAACAATCTCGGTTACTGGGGAGTCCGGTATCCCACCAAGACCTTCAACTCCAATCAAAGCCAGTTCTGCTTCATCCAGTCTCCCGAGCAAGGCATTTACGTAGCGCAACAGGACCCGGCGATCCGCTACCTGCTGCAGTTCACCTTCGAGCAGCATCCCGGAACCATCGACTGGAACGGCAACGCGGTTCCGCGGACAGACGAGATCTCCGGCCTGCCCGTGCATCTCGATTTCCGTACCTGTCACTTCGTCTTTGCGCATGCCGCATTCCTCAGTGAACTCTGACACCCGTTGTCATGCGTCCCTACGCGGGCGATTGGCATGTGGGCCTGGACATATATAAGGAGTGGCGCGCCACCTGGTTCGGCAACCCGCACATTCCCGAATGGGTAAAGGACGTGAACTCCTGGCAGCAGCTGCAGATCGACGGCGCCGAGCAGGACTGGTCGATTCCCTATCGCGAACTCATCAAGTACGGCACTGAATGTGCCGAGAACGGCGTCAGCGCCATTCAACTCGTCGGCTGGCACCATGGAGGGCAGGATGGCGGCGATCCGTGCATGTCCACCGATCCCGGCCTGGGCACATGGCAGGAGTTGCACGACGCCATCGCGCAGATCCAGGCCAAGGGCGTGAAGATGATTCTGTTCGGCAAGCCCATTTTTGCCGACATGTCCACCGACTGGTACAAGGAAGTGCTCTATAAATACGAGAGCACCGATCCATGGGGCAACAAGTACGAGTCAGGCGGCTACAGCTACGAAACGCCCACGCAACTGGCTGGCATCAACAACCGGCGCCGCGCCATTATGGACGTCTGCTGCCAGGAGTATCGCGACATTGCCACGCACGAGTTCGAGAAGACGCTGGCTCTCGGCGCCGAGGGCTGGCTATTTGACGAAGTAATGCAGCACAACGGTGTCAGCTACAACTTCAGCAACGATCACGGCTACCAGGCGCCGGGTTATCTCTTCAACGCCGATATTCCGCTGGTGAAGCAGTTCCGCGCCGCGGCCGACAAGGTGAATCCCGACTTCCTCTTTTCCGGCGAGGGTCCGGGCGACTGGATGATGCCGTATTACGTGCTGGGCTACTATCGCATCGGCTGGGGCACGCGCCACGCCCTGCGCTACATCGATCCTCAGGCGCCGCTCATGGCTGCCGTGCGTGGCTGGGATGCGCGCGACGAGATCAACTGCGCCGCGCTCTATCGCTACATCCTCGAGTACGAGCCCTACAACTTCAAAGGCAGCATCATGGCCTTCCCGCTCACGCTGGAATATGGCAAGAAGATGGATGCGCTGCGCCGCAAATACAAAGCGTGGATCTGGGATGCCGAATTCCGCGACACTCTGGGCGCCGGCGTGACCGCCGACGGCTCCGTGCGCTACACCGTCTATCGCAAAGCCGATGGGAAACGCTCGGTGATGATCGCCAACCTCGAGCAGGACAAGGCCATCACGGCGAAACTTGAATTGCCCAACGCAGGCTCGCTGGTCGCGGCAACTCCTGAGGAGCCCGAGGCAAAACCTGCATCGGCACGATCGCTCAGCATCCCTGCCCGTTCCGTGGTTGTTGTCATGGAGCAGTAAGCCAGGCAAGATACTCGTTGCCCCACGCTTTCGGTTGCAGCGGCGACCTAAAGCGTGGGGCAGCAGCAATTCCGTTTCCGCGCTTCCCTCCAGCCGCTCTGTGATAAGCTGGCTCGGACAATTTCGATCAGCTTGATTAAGTTTCCAACCTCCACTCCGGTCAAGTTGCGTCAACTGCGAGAAAAGGACGCGCTGAGTATGCACGCCATCGAGACCATCGCATTGAACAAGCATTTCCGGCGGGTTCGTGCGGTGCGAGACGTGACCCTGACGATCGAGGAGGGCTCGGTGTATGGGCTGATGGGCCCGAACGGCGCCGGCAAAACTACGCTTATCAAGCTGCTGATGAATCTGATAAGCCCCACTACAGGCCGCGTCTTGATGCTCGGCGCCCCCGGATACCGCCTCCAGGGAAAAGGTCTCGAAACTGTCGGTTATGTCTCAGAAAACCAGAAACTGCCCGACTGGATGACTGTTGGCCGCTTTCTCGCCTATTGCCGCCCGTTCTATCCCGCGTGGGATCGCTCGTTGGAGCAGCGCCTCGTCAAACGTTTTGGCCTTCCGCTCAAGCGCCGCCTTAAACATCTCTCGCGCGGCATGAAAATGAAGGCTGCTCTCACCAGTGCGCTCGCATTTCGCCCTCGTTTGATTGTGCTTGACGAGCCCCTCAGCGGCCTCGATCCGTTGGTCCGCGACGATCTGATGGAAAGCCTGCGCGAGCTCGCGTCCGAAGCAACGATTATGCTCTCTTCACACGACCTTGCCGAAATCGAGAGTTTTTGCACGCACGTTGGGTTTATGGATGATGGTCGACTGCTGCTCTCGGAGTCGATGGCGGACGTCCGGGACCGCTTCCGCAGAGTTTCTGTCATAAATCATGCGCCGCTGGCCAATCCCGTAGCTCCACCGCCAGTTTGGTTGCAATTCGAATCGCGGGCCTCCGCTTCGAGCTGGATCGAGACCGGCTACGACGCCGAGCGCAGTGCGGCCCAGGCGCGCGAGTATTTCGGCCCAGGCGAGATCTCGGCGCAGCCCATGACGCTCCGCGAAGTTTTCCTCGCCCTGGCGCGAACCAATCATCCGCTGATCCCCAGCGAGGTATCGCAATGAAGATCATCCTGCGCATCCTCGCGAAAGATCTCCGCCGCCAGTGGATCGAGCTTTCTCTGTTCGTCCTGGTGTGTGCTGCATGGGTTTGGCAAACCACCCATCCCTTGGAATGGGACTGGTTTCGCCAGCGCGAGTTTACGCCTGTGCTTCTCTTCGGATTATGGTTCTTCGTTGTGATCCGCGCCGTGCAGGGCGAGTGTCTGGTCGGCGATCGCGAATTCTGGATGACGCGGCCCTATCGCTGGCCGCAATTGATGGCAGCCAAAGTGCTCTTTTTCATCCTTTGCCTCAACACGCCGCTCTTCATCGCGCAGCTCGTCCTGCTCTATTCAGCACAGATTCCGCTCTCGTGGTCGCTGCTTCCCGGGCTCCTCTTTCTCGGGCTCATGTTTGCCTTCTTTATCACCTTCCCCGTCGCCGCGCTCGCGTCCATCACGCAGTCGCTGGTGCAATGGGGTCTCACCCTCGCAGGAGGGCTCGTTTATTCGCTCATGCTCTCGTGGATCCCGTGGAACAAACTCCCCGACGGCCTTGAGGGGGGCGAGAATCTCTGCAGCACCCTGGGCATGGCTATCATCGCGCCCGCGTTAGCCTTCATCTTGCTCTGGCAATACGCACGCCGCAGGGTTTGGCCTCCGCGGCTGGTTTTTGCCGGTATCCTATTGGTGATTCCTCTCATCGTGCTTCTCTCCTCCGCGCCCCTCATTCGCTCCATTACTTATCCGCCATCGAAGGGTTCGCCTCCACTGCGGCTTTCCATCGCCGAGAACAGCGATAATCCCAATCGGACCTACACGCGATCCTACTTAGGCGACCACGTGCAGATCTCCATTCCCATCTCGACCGCGCTCGCTGATTCCGACACCTTGGTCAAAGTCGATGGCTTGCGCGTTACCCTCGCCGCGGAGAATGGTTGGCACTGGCAATCGCTCTGGCAGAACCGCTCCGTGGAATTCAGCAAGAGCAGCCCCAACGGCACTCTCACCTTTAACATGCCGGGGGACAAGGCAAACCAGATGGTCAAATTGCACGCAAAGGCTTCCGTTGAACTCGCCTTCTCCGTTTACAGGCTGGGTGCTCCGCACCGCGTCGACACAAAAGCCGATCGATTCCAACTCCTCAACGACACTTACTGTCACTGGCACAAATCAGAAAGGCGCTTTTTCTCCGGCGAAGTGCTCGATTGCGAAGCTGCACTCCATTTGCCGGCCATCATGGAAATCGAGATCGAATCCGGCTCGAGCACGTGCTCCAGGGATCCAGCAGAGCCGCCTCTTCCCGCTGGACATTATGCCAGCAACGTCCAATATGGCTCAGATCTTCCCGCAGATTTTGACCCCAATCCGGCGCACCGTGTGAATCTCAACTTTGGCTTCTGGATTTCGGTCATCCCGAGTCCGGACGATCCAAAGATGAAGCTGGGAGGACAAGCATGCAGAGGCATGCCGTTATCGGTCCGCACAGGTGTATCCGAGAACCAGACGCGCGCCAGCTACGATCTCGGCTTCATCGGCAGCGAGGTAAAGCCCAAACCCGGAACCAACTTCAGATTCGATCCTGACTCCGAGTAGCCGTTGCATTTCGAGTCTCGGCGCAATGCGGCGGACCGTCCGCTTCCTGCTTCTCAAGCCGTCGGCCGCAGCGGCGCCTGCTTCGTCGTAATCACGATCTTCGCGGGCTCCATACTTACGTGCCGCACGTTCACTTCGGCCACAATCTCGATCGTCCCCGCCGTCTTCGTCGATTGCACGATCGCCTGCGCCAGACCGCTGAAGAGCGATCGCCGCGGCTCCTTGTCGCTCTCCTGGCAATTCGGATCGCCGTTGCCCACGCCGATCAGCGCGCCTTCGCCCGTAACCTTGAAGTCGACCAGCATGTCGGCCGTCGGCACGGCGCGGCCCTGCGCTGTCCAGCGCGACGACAGTTAGAACGCCAACGTCTTCGCCGTCGGCATCGATCTCCGCGCGCTCTGCTGCGAGCTTCAAAGCCACTGCGGGGCCTGTGGTCGTGCGCTCTTCCGTCAGCGCCAGCTTTCCGTCCTTCCATCCGTGCGCCGTGATGGAGCCCGGCTCATAGCGCACCTTCCACTCCACGTGGCCAAGCTGCGGAACCTTTTGCCGTCCCTGGCTCTTGCCGTTCAGCAACAGTTCGACTTCGTCGAGGTTCGAGTGCACCCACACCGGAATCTCGTCGCCTTCCCTGCCCTCCCAATTCCAGTGCGGGAACAGGTGCAGCACCGGCTGCTTCGTCCACCACGCCTTGTAGTAGAAGAAGTTGTCCTTGGGAAATCCGCACATGTCGACGATGCCGAAGTTCGAGTTGATCGACGGCCATCCGTAGGGCGTAGGCTCGCCGCGATAATCGAAGCCGGTCCACGCAAATCCGCCAGCCACCCACTCGCGCGTGCCGTAAAACTTCCACCATTCCTCGGCGAGCTCGCTCCAGTCGGTGTGGTTCACATCGTAGGCGCTCAGAGTATTGCGCAGCGGGTCGGTCTGATACACGCCGCGCGTGGAAATCGTGCTCGCCGTCTCCGATCCGTAGACGGGCTTCGTAGGATGCTTCTTGTGAAAGTCGTCGGGAAACTTCAGATTGTAGTTGAAGCCGATAATGTCGAGCGCATCGGAGACGCCTTTCGCGTTGTCGCCGTTCACGGCTGCGGAGACCACGCGCGTGGGGTCGAGCTCGTGGCAGCGCCGCACCATGGTCGCGGCGATCTTCGCGCCCTGCTCGGCCATGTCGTTCTGCAGATGCCACTCCTCGTTGCCGATCGACCACAGAATGATCGACGGCGAGTTGCGATAGCGCTTGATCATGGTTTCGAGCTGCGCCAAGCCTTCGGGGCTCGAGCTCATCTGCCGCGTCTCGCACATCATCATCATGCCCATGCGGTCGCACGCCTCAACCAACTCCGGCGTCGGCATGTTGTGCGAGGTGCGCACGGCGTTGCAGCCCATCTGCTGCAGCACGCCGATGCGGAAGGCCTGCAGACGGTCCGGCACCGCCGCGCCAACGCCGGCATGATCCTGATGGTTGCAGGTTCCCTGAATCTTCAGCGGCTTCTCGTTCAGGAAGAACCCGTGATCGGCGTCGAAACGAACGGAACCGCACGCCAAAGCTGACGCGCTCCGCATCGCGCGGCTTGCCGTTGGTTTCGACGGTCACGATGGCCGAATAGAGATTGGGTTCATCCACCGACCAGAGCGCCGGATCGCTCAGTTGCGCCAACAGCTTCAAACCTTGCCTGCCCATCCACGGTAACTGTCTGCGCAGGGCGCGTCGGCCGTGGCCACGGTCTTTCCGGCCGCATCCAGGATCTGCCAGCTCACCGCAGCCGTTTCGAAGTTCTTGCCCTCGTTCACCACTACCGTGGCCAGTTGCAGATTCACCGCCTTGCCATCGGTGGCGTCCGGGCGCACCCAGCTCTCCCACGGCGCCAGGTGCAGCGCATCGGTCTTGGTGAGCCACACGTGCCGGTAAATTCCCGCGCCCTCGTAGAACCAGCCGTCGCCAAAGCTCGCATCCACGCGCGCCACGATGCAGTTCTTTTGGCCGACGGCGAGAAAATCCGTGATGTCGAAGCGGAAGGGCGCGTAGCCGTTGTCGTTGCGGCCGATGAAGCAGCCGTTCACGAAGACCAGCACGTCGCGAAATGCGCCGTCGAACTCGACATCGATGCGGCGGCCCGCATCGCTCGGCCGGAATCTCGAACTCGCTGCCGGTACCAGCCCACGCTGGTCTCCGGATAGCGCCGGCCCAGCGGCTTGTATCCGTGCGACTGCAGCGCCTCGTCGCGCACAAACGGCAACTCCACCGCCCAGTCGTGCGGCAGGTTCAGCGCGCGCCACTTCGAGTCGTCGAATCCCACCTTGGCAAACTTGAAATCGCCGGTTTTGGCAAAGTCTTCCTGGCTGTTGCCGAATCCGAGATCGCTGGCGGGGTCAGTGCCGTTGCCGAAACATGAACTTCCAGCCAAAGTCGAAGAGCAATTGCTCGCGCGGAGCGATCGCGGCCGGCGCGGCGCCACTCGCGGAGTCTTGCCCGGCGGCTTGCGGGTCAGCGGTTCCCAGCGCAGGGGAAAACATCGCCGCCGTGCGCGCCCACGCGGAGCGCGCCATCAGGCTTGAGGTGGAAAGCGCCAATCCCGAACAAAGCAGATCGCGGCGGGAGATGCGTGACATGAAATACCTCTTTCGAAGAAGGATTGCCGGCGGCGCGCCCGATCTGACCTGAACGCTGGTTTGGAGCAGGCCCGAACGCCTAAGCGCGGACAACCTCGGACTATAAATCAGTCCGCGGCGCCGAGTAAACGCTTCCAATCACATGCTTGATTCTCCGTGCCGCAGGTATACTAATGAGGAACCGAAGCATTCCCGCAATTTCTATCGCGGAGAGATGGCCGAGTGGCTGAAGGCGCACGCTTGGAAAGCGTGTTTAGGGGAAACTCTAACGTGGGTTCGAATCCCACTCTCTCCGCCAGACCATCCTTGTAATCCCTTGAATCCAGCACAATTCATCCTATAAATTGTCTATTTGTAATAGCTTGCAGCTGTTTACCCTTGTGTCCTCCGATGCCCTGCCGTACCCAGCAATTCCCCCGTCTACCCTCGTTTTGTATGAACATAGCCGCTGCGTATGAACATGGGTCTCAATTGTGACCAGGACTCCCGATATGGAACACGGGAAACACGAACAGTCCCGCTATCGCTTTGGAGCTGGTCAATCTTGAGCTACGATCAATTTGTAGGCTACGGTTCCCCAGCCTGATTCACTGACTGTGGGGAACTCAGAGTCGCCCGATCCTGAATACGACGGCCAGCAGGCCGCGTGGCTAGCGCCGTTAGAAGCCCGGTGCAATCCCTAAAGAGAGCAGAAGAGGATATGAAGCATCAGGGTATTCACGCGATCACGCCAGCGAGCGCTGACGGCGATCTGGCGCGTCTTGTGGAATCAAGGGGCAAAGCATGGACAGTGGAAGCATTGGCCGAACTGCTTGAGGTCTCGGCGAAGTTTCTGTATGCACAGATCAAGCAAGGGTCTCTGCCGGCCTACCGCATCGGACCGATGCTGAGGCTCGACCCGAAGACGACGGCAGCCTGGCTCCGGTCACATCAGACAGTGCCGGCGATAGCACAGCTTGTGAGGGCGGCGTGAAGGGAGAGTTATCAAAATGACAATCGACCTTGATTCGAGAGTACCCGGCAACCGCACGTCCGTTGCTCCCCTTCGTGGAGCATGGAAAGAGATTCAGCATGGCCGAGTTTGAACGCTATGACTGCAGGGTGCCTCCGGGAGCAGGGCGATCCGAAGTCGGCCCGGACGACTAGCGCAGTATCTCCGTGACCACGATACAGGCGCCGATCAATCGACGGCGACGACGCACAAGGCCATAGGTGCAACAACAATCGGGAACGCAGCCGACGGCGGTTGGCGTTCAGAACTTCAGGGGAGGTGGAAGCATGAACAAGAGAACGCAGGTGCACCTCAAGCCGCATCTCTTGTCTTTCGAACGGCGGCCGCAGACTGACCAACAGCGGGTCGCCAGCGAGTTCCTGGCTCGGGTGGGTGACATCGAGAACTTTGTGATCCTTGCACAGACCAAGGACGGAGAGATCGCCCTCTTCCCCTGTGTGGGTGCTGATCCAGGCGTCGCGCTGTTCATTGACGTGTGTAAGGCGAAGCTAGTGGAGCACGCCGCGGGCCGGATTACCGAGCGAACCGGCGAGCCTCG
>CAWGYN010000011.1:0-726835 GCA_963826735.1 uncultured Acidobacteriota bacterium | reverse complement strand
CCTGACCAACCGCAACTTTGGCGGCGAGCGTAATTCGCCGCAGGGCCAGTTGCCGGATCCGGACTCGGTGCAGGAAATGAAGATGGACATGTCGAACAGCTCCGCGAAGTTATCCGGCCCGGCCACCGGCATTATCACCACCAAGTCGGGGACGAATAGCATCCACGGCACCCATGTTCGAAACCGCGCGAAACGCCGGTTTCGGCCTGGCCAAGGGGAGAGGATTTGTGACCACGCCAACGGCCGACGCCGATCCGCCGCTGGTGCGCAATGAATTTGGTTTTTCCGCCGGTGGACCGCTCGTTCTGCCCCACATTTATCACGGCAAAGACAAGACCTTCTGGTTCGGATCGTACGAGCGGTATTCCCTCAGAAGCTGGGCTCCTTTGCTGGTGTCTGTTCCCACACAGGCAATGAGAGGCGGCGATTTCAGCCAGCTGACCAACAGTAATGGCCAGTTGCAGCAACTCTACGATCCTCTGACGACGTACAACTCAGGCACCGCGAACTGCCCAGGAACCGATGTCAGTACCGCAAACCCCAATGGGGTTCCCAATGCATACTGCCGTACCCAGTTCGCTTACAACGGCGTTCCCAACACCATCAATCCCGCCCGCCTGTCTCCTTTCTCCAAAATCATCTACCAGATCCTTCCCCAGGCAAACGTGCCCGGCAACCCGGACCCGCTCGTGCAATCGAACTTCCAGTTGCACAACATCAACAACTTCACTGTGCCCTCCGTGGCCATCCGCCTGGATCAGAACTTCAACGAGAAGAACCACGCGTATTTGCGCTATGGCGACGATCTCATGGACTGGGTAGCGCTGCGCAATATCCCGACTGCGCCGTTGACCGTGGCGGATACGGCAGCCGGGATTCCCGCCGGCGCCAGCGGCGGCACGCAATGGCAGGTTGACACCTTCAGCGCGGCGCTCGGTTTCACCCATGTCTTCTCTCCGAGCTTTTTCTCAGAGACGGTCCTCAGCCAGGAGTGGTACGGCCAGTACGATGTAGCCACCGGCAACGCGAACATCAACTACGAGTCGATCTTTGGTACTCCCAACAACTTCGGCGAGACGGGATTTCCGCAAATTAACGGGAACATTCTGGCTTTGACCGGCACGCAGTGGAATTACAAGGGCGTGCAGGTCATCTCGGATATCGACGAAAATCTGACCAAGACCATGGGCCGGCACGAGCTTCACTTCGGCGGACGCTACCGGCATGAACGCTTCGGCTACCTTCCCGACAGAAACTCGGACGCAATCGATTTCAACAGCTCGACCAGCAGCCCCAACATGGCAACCAGTCTCTATGATCCGAAATCCGGAACGGGCTGGACTGGAGTCACGAATACGGGCTACGGAGAAGGCGACTTTTTCCTGGGCACGGCGAACGAGTACGATGTCCAGCTCAATCCGGCATACCAGCACTACCGCGACATGGAGTTCGATGCATACGTCCAGGACAACTACCATGTGAGCAAAAACCTGACCTTGAACATCGGCCTGCGCTACGAGGCCCATCCTGCAGCGTACGTCAGCAATTCCCTGATGGAAGCCTTCGACCTGAAGAACAAGGCCATGGTCCTGGCGCAACCTCTCTCCTGGTATGTTTCTCAGGGATACACGACGCAGACCATTGTGAACAATCTTACGAACCTTGGCATGGTCTTTGAGACTCCGACAACGGCCGGGATTCCCAGCACCATGCTCAGGAACTTCGATTTCACATTTGGGCCGCGAATCGGCGCAGCCTATGCGCTCTTCGGCGGAAGATACGGCACCGTACTGCGCGGAGCATATGGACGCTACATTACCCCGGTTCCCGTGCGCAATTCGCTTAAGCTTCCGTCTGAAAATGCGCCGTTTCAAACCAAATACCTGACGAATTACAATGCCGCGCAATCGCCCGATGGTCTGAATAACTACTTGATCCGCACCAACAATCCGGTGATCGCGGGCGTAAACAGCAGTAACGCTGTGAGCACCGGCACGGTCAATTCCATTACTCCGGGCGTGAACGAGGTGACCCTCAACCCGGACTATGCTCCGAACTTCGTAACCGAAGTGAACGCCACGCTGGAGCAGGCGTTCAAGGGCAACTCCGCGCTCAGGGTGAGCTGGGTGTGGACGCACGCGACCAACCTGGACCAGTACTACTACTACAACAACCATCCCTCGAACTATGTTTGGGACACGGTCACCGGCACCACACCACCCGGAGGCACGTATTCCGCGACAGCCACAGGGCCGTACGACCAGACGCTCTACGGTGGGAGCCAGGCTCTCGATCAAACCAGTGGCTGGTCGAACGACAACGCGCTCCAAGCCTCCTATCAGCGGCTGTTTCACGGCGGGTTCGCCTACGAGATCAACTATGTGTGGTCCAAGCCGTTCCGCATCGGAGGCAACTGGTCCCGGGATGGCAAGCTCTATCCCTACGCCAACTTTGCTCCGGGAGCCGGACCGGGTCAACCCGCGAACATAGCTCCCTACGCGATGACTCGAGCACTGAATCGCTACGAGAACTACATGGTCGACACCGGGATCCCGAAGCACCACATCCAGTTCAACGGCATTTACGATCTGCCCTTTGGGAGCGGAAAACGGTTCCTGGGTAGCGCCAATCGTTGGGAGAACGAGATCATCGGAGGCTTCCAGGTTGCCGGCAGCGGATCGGTTATCTCGCAGGACTTTGCCGTCGGAAGCGGCAACTGGGGACCGACCAACCCGATTCACATCTATAAACACTCCGCGCCGATCACGGACTGCCGCAGCGGCACCTGCCTCCCGGCGTTCCTCTGGTTCAACGGTTATATTGCCCCAACGTCCATCGCCGGCCCTAACTGCACAACGAAATGCGTCAGCGGGCTCCCCAGCAACTACGTACCCTACCAGACCCCGATTGACAATACGCCCGGCACGGCGAACTACGGCAGCAACGGCAATAACGTGACTGTCAACCAGAACGGTGGAAAGACGGTTTCGGTCGCATACAACCCCGGACCCAGTACAAATCCTTTTGCCAAGACGGTAATCAACGGCCCGTTCAACTATATTGCGGCTGCTTCTCTCTTCAAAGTCTTTCCGATTACAGAGCGGGTGAATCTGCGATTCAACTGGGACGTGTTCAATGTGCTCAACGATCAAGGCTATCTAAATCCTGCCAGCACCACCGACGGCGTAGAGCAGTTGACATCCCCCTACAACGCATTGAGCCTCAATGGCGGAGGCCAAGGCCCGCGCGTGATTCAACTCTCGCTGCGGCTCAGCTACTAGATTGTCCACAACTCCGGAAACGTGCCCCAGGATTTCATCGCGGCACGCTTCCGGAGTTTTTTTGAGGGACCATCGCGACTTTCAACGAACCGCAAACGCATCAAATCCCGGAAAACCGGAAGACTCGGAAAGAATAGGAACACTTCATGCTGAGAAGAGACTTTCTATCTGCTTCATCCATGGCGATGGCTGTGTCTGCGACAGGCGTGGGATCAGCCGCGCCACTTTTATCGGCGAAGAGCATTTTAGACTACGGCGCAAAACCGGATGGCGTAACCATGAACACCAAGGCCATTCAGCGCGCGATCGATGATGTATTCCAGGCGGGCGGAGGGATGGTCTACGCGCCGCCTGGAACCTTTCTCATCGGAGGGATCGAACTCAAGAGCCGAGTGACCCTCTACCTCGAGGCAGGCTGCGTGCTGCTTGGCAGTAAGTCGATCGATGACTACGTCTACCATCCGGGCCCGTCGCGGGATGCCGACGCCAATGGTCATCACGTGATCTTCGCGCAGAATGCCGAGGACGTGACTCTGTGCGGCCCTGGCACCATCGACGGCCAGGGCGAGGCTTATTGGGAGCCGAGGACCAATCGTCCGCCCACGCCGCCTGAAGATGCCTGGAAGGAAGGGGCGACGGGCCACTATCAGCTCAAAGACCACAATAACCGGCCCTCGCCAATGATCGAGTTCGCGCAATGCCGTAACGTCCGCATCAACGGCGTGACGCTGAAAAATTCCTCCGGCTGGACCCTGCGTCCCATCGCCTGTGAAACCGTCGTAATCGACGGTGTCCGCATTCGCAATCCAAACTACGGAGTGAACACCGACGGCTTGGATATCACAGCGTCGCGCAATGTCTTCGTCAGTAATTGCGACATCCAAACTGGTGACGACGCGATCTGCCTGAAGAGCGAGAATCCCTACGGCGATCTGCTGCCAACCAAGAACATCACCATTACGAATTGCGTCATCACCACCTCTTGCAACTCCTTCAAACTGGGCACCGCGTCCCACGGCGCCTTTGAAAACATCGTGTTCAGCAACTCGGTGCTTTACGCCGACGCGGATAGCCCCCTGTATACGCGTTCCAGCGGCGGCATCTGCATAGAAATGGTGGACGGAGGCAGCATCGATGGCGTAGTCGTGTCGAATATTCGCATGCAAAATGTGCGAGCGCCGATTTTTGTCAGACTTGGTGAGCGGAACAAGAAGGAAGGCACGTTCCTGCGCAACGTTCTGATCGAAGGCGTCGATGCAGCGGGCGCGATTGTCTCCAGTTCCATTACAGGCGTGCCTGGACTTCGACCATCCGACATCACGGTAAGTAATTGCCGCATTCGCACCGTGGAGCAAGGGCAAGCCGACTGGGTGCATCGGGACATTCCTGAAGTGGCCGATAAGTACCCGGAGGCGCGCATGATGGGCCGCCTCCCTTCGTATGGTTTCTACGTCCGCCATGCGGATCGTGTGCGCCTGCGCAATATCGAATGCGTGACAGATCAGCCGGACGCCCGGCCCGCGATCGTCTGCGACGATGCGGACGATGTGATTCTCGACAGTCTGGAGTTATCCGCACCTGTTGGCGGGGCGCCGCTGTTCGACCTGAGGAACTCACGCCGGGCATTCCTGACTGGAATGCGTTGCCCCCCAGGCGCCCAGGTGTTCGCGCAAGTCAATGGGGCGGATTCATCGGGGATCATGCTCACGGGGAATTCCTCCCAAAGCGGTCAGAGAATCGTGAACTTCACGGGCGATGCAACTGAGGGCTCAGCGAAAGTGGATTAAGCCGCGGTGCGAGTTCTTGGGATAGAACTGAAGCAATTCACGATTCGGGAGCTGAATTGTCCCCGCCTGCTGCAGTCCTCACGACCCGGACCGGAGTTTCCGAAGGTACGTTTGTGAACGGCCGGATCGCATTGATCCGGCCATTGATTTAGTTGGTTTAGGCCGCCGTTTTTTGACACCCTTCTTGAACGCCTTGTTCAGATGCCATTTCCGAGTGGACGATCTTGTGAACGGTGGCGCGGGTCAGTTACTCTGCACCGCAATTAAAATGTCATCTAGGCTTTTCGCCTCGGATGACATATAAATCTTTCATTTTGATGGGTTTATTTGGTGGGCCCGGAGGGATTTGAACCCCCAACCAAGGGATTATTAGTCCCTTTTTAGCGCTTTTGCAGGGAATCGCATTGTGTCGCACAGCGTAGCTTAACTCTATATATTTCTTCATTTAAATCAACAATGATTGTTGCATTGTGTGGCAATGGAAGGCACTGAATTCCAAACGCAACATGCACCAAAACAGGCACCAAGAAAACTACACCCCAACACACCACTCGGCCAGGTCAGGCACGGCGGATTTTAAGTCCTATTTAACAGCTCTTGCAGGGCGCTGCATAGCCCCGCAATGTCATGAATAACTCGTGTATCATCAATGCATTATGGGATGCCATGCTTTTGCACACGTTGCAGGAAATAGCAGGAAAGTCTGGTACAAAGTATCCCCATAAGTATCACCAGCGTTGCCCTGAGAATGGCGCAATTCGACATTCGCTCGGAGGTGTGAATTCCACGGTCGAGCAGAATCGGACCCGAGACGGAGTTCGATTGATAGCACTGTGTTCATCTCAGCGCAATTCTGCCACATTTTTTCGCTGAGGTGTGACTTTTCCCCGCTATGGCGTATTCGAGAGACACGCTTGATCTGGAACTCGGGATCGAGGGAGCATTTGCGGCTCGGACCGCCCGTTAAGGAGCGGTTGCTCTCGCTTCGAGTCGTAGGTACTTCATTTCATCGTAAAGGGTACTCGGGCCTTTTTGAACACAAATGGGCGTCATTCCGCCGACAGCACAGCGCAAACATTTCAGCGCCCACTCGTTAATACAACCTGGTGAAGAGGGACTCACCACCCGGTTGCGATACTGCGACTCGACGAGGAAGAGTATTTCTCGATCTCGCGCCGCTACAACACTCCAGGCTGAAACGTTGAGTTCTCGGATAGCCGAACTTCCAGAACTCCGCACAGATTAGCCTTCTGCCAGCGAAATGTGCGCCAGAGGTGTGCCTGAGCCAAACTGTTGATTAACGGAATTCTATCGGGCAAAGGCGTAAGCGTCCCGAGTTCCCCTCTTGACGTGGCTGAGGACTGATCGTCGAAGTGCCCACTACCTTTTTGGTGGGCACCTGATGAGTGTGTCTAGGCGGCTTGGGAGGATTGGATCTGGAGCAACGGTGCAAGGTTCCAGGGTAAGAGTTCCTCGATGCGGCTGATGGGATGGTCGGCGATCTGGGACAGGACGGTGCGGAGATAGAACTCGGGGTCGAGGCCGTTGAGTTTGGCCGATCCAATCAGGCTGTACATTGCTGCGGCTCGGTCGCCACCGCAGTCAGAACCTGCGAATAAATAGTTCTTGCGTCCAAGGGCCACAGCCCGCAGTGCCCGTTCGGCCGCGCTGTTATCTATCTCCAATAGCCCATCGTCGGTGTAACGCGTAAGGGCACGCCATCGCGAAAGCGCATAGCGAATCGCGCCCGCAGTTTCACTCTTCGCTGAAAGCGAACGCAGTGCCTTCTCCATCCATTTGCGCATTTCCTCAAGGAGTGGCCCGGCTCGCGCCTGTCGGACACTCAGCCTCAGATCGGCGGGCTTACCGCGTACCTCGTCTTCGATTGCGTAGAGGGCTCCGATTCTGGCCAACGCTTCTGTCGTCGTCGGCGAGGCGTGGATGACATGGATTTCGTGAAACTTGCGTCGCGCATGTGCCCAGCAGGCCACTTCATAAATCGCGCCATCGCCGTATAGATGATGGAACCCTGCATAGGCGTCTGCTTGCAAGCCACCCTTGAACGCCTTCAGATGCTGCCGTGGATGCTCACCCTTGCGATCCTCCGAGTACGCGAACCAGACAGCCGGCGCGGTATCTTCACCCGCAGGCCTGTCATCGCGCACATAGGTCCAAAGTCTGCCCGTTTTGGTCTTGCCACTGCCAGGCGCAAGCACCGGCATCGGTGTATCGTCGGCATGAAGCTTGGCTCCTGCCAGCACATGCTTCTGAATCGCATCGATCAACGGAGCCAGTAGCTCACTTGCCCCACCTACCCACCCGGCCAGCGTGGAGCGCTCAATCTCAACTCCCTGGCGGGCGTAGATCTCCGACTGGCGATAGAGCGGCAAGTGATCTGCGAACTTCGAGACCAGCACATGGGCCAGCAGCCCCGGTCCGGCAAGGCCACGCTGGATCGGACGGGATGGCGCAGGCGCCTCAACCACCCGCTCACAACCGCTGCAGGCGAACTTCGGCCGCACGTGGCGGATTACCTTGAAGCTATCCGGGATGTACTCCAGTTGCTCAGAGACATCTTCGCCGAACTTGCGCAACTGGCCGCCGCAGTCGGGGCACGAGTCACCGTGAAAAGCGTGGCTGACAACTTCGCGTGGCAGATGCTCCGGCAGCGGCTTGCGTCGAGACCTCGTCTTAGGCTCCTCGGCAGGTCTCACCCGCTCAACAGCGGCTTCCATCTCGGCCTGCGCGGACTCCAGCTCTTCCAGATGGAGTTCAAGCTGTTCAAGCTGAATGACGATCTTCTCGCTCTTGACGCCGAACACCCTGCGCCGCAGCTTCTCGATGACCAGCTTCAGATGCTCGATCTGCTCGCTGCTTGAGCGCAGTTGCTCATCTTGTTGGGAGAGTGTCTGGCGATGGGACTCGAGTTCAGTCTCGAGCGATCGAAGCTCGTCTTCATGTGAAGCGGCAAGAGATCGAAGTTCCTCTTGATGCGCAACGAGCAATGCCTTCAGCGCCTCACGATCGAGCCCGTCAAGATCCGGCAACTGAGCGGCATCCATGGACACAGTATGCCATCAATGAAATCAGAATGCATCAATAAAAGGTGCATGAATAAAGGGGAATCACACGTGTCACTCAAACCGCGATCTGCGGAGTCCAGGTCCTCTGCGGCCGGCGCCAATCGATGCCTTCGAGTAACATCGAAAGCTGCGCACGCGTCAGACAAACGGTTCCTTCCGTGGCCTGCGGCCAGATGAATCGTCCTCGCTCAAGGCGCTTGGCAAACAAACATAACCCGTCACCATCGAACCAGAGAACCTTCACGATGTCACCACGGCGTCCTCTGAAAACGAAGACGTGACCCGAGAACGGCTGCTCGTTGAGCACCGTCTGCACCTGCGCACTCAGACCGTCGAACCCGCGACGCATGTCGGTCACGCCGGCGGCAAGCCATATCTTCGTTCCGGTGCGCAGTTCGATCACTTGCGCAAACTCTCAAGAATCGAACGCAGCAGTATAGGATCAGCTCCGCTCTCCACACTGATCATGGCCCGGCCAGGAAGCTCAATGTGAATCGAGCCGCCTGCTGCTGGCGGTTCCTTCGCATCAACCTGGCCTGGAGCATCGGCCGCAACGCTGGGAGCAGACAATATGACTGGAAGAAGCGCCGTAGATCCCGCCGCCGCCTCGTTCAGTTCGCCACGCTTCAGCGCACGACGCCACTTGAACACCTGGTTCGCGTTCACACCGTGAGCGCGAGCCACCAGCGCAACACTCGCGCCGGGCTCGAAGGTCAGCTCCGCAATCCGACGCTTCTCTGACACCGTTCGCCACCGACGAGGCCGACGCCCGGTTCCCACTTCCCCCTCATCACCCATGACGGCATCGTCGTCCTCAAACCAGATGTCATGCCAGAGGGGAGCTCGGGACGCTTACCTGTATTCCACTGCCTATGTTGGAAATGTGTTGGATCCGAAAAGTGAAAATCCGGATGGTGGGCCACCGCAACACAGTTTGTACCGATGGCACATTATGGATCCGATCGAGTTTCACAAGAACTTGAAAGTCACAATTCAGGATCTCGGGTGGTACCCAGATCTAACGTACCAGCCTGGCGGCGACGACATTGCATCTACAGCATTTTGGTATCAGAAGGAGCCGCACGCGCCTTTCCCAAAACTTCCGCCGCTCATTAAGCGCTGGCCCCGCTGAGACTTCAAAGCCTGAGAGAATCTTCAACTCGGGCCTCTACCCATGAGTTCGTGGACTTGCCATGGAATCTTGCCTTAAATCACTCTTGACGTTGAGCCTAATAGGTTTCCGGGGCTGCGCATTTGCCTCATTGATGACCGCTCTACTCGAATTTGCATTTGCGCAGTCACCTGTGACTGTTGGCGAGTCTGGCGCCCCGCCCGTAGGCATCCATAAGATACACCACATCGTGATCATCATGCAGGAGAATCGTTCGTTTGACAGTTATTTCGGCACGTTCCCCGGAGCCGATGGGCTGCCGGCAATGAACGGCGCCTTCACAGTCTGCAATCCGGACCCACGTAGCGGGCGATGCATGAGTCCATACCATGATACGAACGACGAAAATGGCGGTGGCCCCCATGTGGCCGGCAGCAGTCTCGCAGACATCGACAACGGCAGGATGGATGGATTTGTGGCTCAAGCCGAGCACGGAGATAAAGGATGTGGTAACCCGAACGATCCCGTGTGTTCGAACTCGACCGAACCGGATGTTATGGGATTCCATGACGGGCGGGACATTCCCAATTACTGGGCATACGCGCAGAATTTCGTGCTTCAGGACCACATGTTCGAGCCAGCCGCATCATGGAGCCTCACTTCTCATCTGTTTGAAATCTCTGCCTGGTCCGCATACTGTACCAAGCATGACGATCCGATGAGTTGCATCAACGAACTCAATGCGCCCGGTATGCCGCCCGACTTCCGACCAGCTTTTGGCGCGCCAAATCATGTTTTTGACGCATCCACACAACAATTTGGCGGTCGGCGAAATGGTCCCCCCGGAACAAAGCCGATTTACGCGTGGACGGACATCACCTATCTGTTGCATGCTCACAATGTCACTTGGAGCTATTACGTATTTAAGGGATCGAATCCAGATTGCGACGATGGGATCCAACCATGCACGCATGAAGAGATGGGAGATCGCACTGAAGGGTGGTGGAACCCTCTGCCTTTCTTTGACACGGTAAAAGAGGACGGGGAACTTTCAAACATTAAGCCGATGGAGGATTTTTACAAGGAGGCTCGTGCGGGCACATTGCCTTCGGTGTGTTGGATCTCTCCGTCCCAGGATGTCAGCGAGCACCCACCTGCGTTGGTAAGCGTTGGGCAAAGCTACGTAACCAGTCTGATCAACGCTGTGATGCAGGGGCCAAATTGGAATGACACGGCAATCTTTCTGGCCTGGGATGACTGGGGAGGCTTCTACGATCACGAACCACCCCCGGTCGTGGATGCAAACGGCTATGGCTTGCGCGTACCGGCGTTAATCATTTCGCCCTATGTTAAACCCCATACCATCGACCACCAGATTCTCAGCTTCGATGCCTATCTGAAATTCATCGAAGATGATTTTTTGGACAGTTCCCGGTTGGATCCGAAGACCGATGGACGCCCCGACCCGCGCCCGACTGTGCGGGAGAATTCTCCCCTGTTGGGAGACCTGCTCAATGACTTCGACTTCAATCAGAAGCCACTGCCGCCGATGGTCCTTCCCGAACACCCACAAACTGACATGATTCGGAACACGCCTCAAAAATGAGTCGGGCTGCACGCAGCTATGCCAGAGAACAATCGGCCCCGTTGCCTTTCAACATTTGTTGATATTCGGGGACGAGGGGTACACCGCTGACAATTTGATTAACCTCGCTCAGGCTGGCAACGTGCACCATCGCGTCCCGGCCAAATCTGGAATGATCTCTGTGTCTCAAAGACGGTCTGATACGACAACTCGTATCCTGTGATCATCGCCAGGCCATCGAAGACTTGCGGAGGGTTCTACAGTTTATAGAAGTCCGTTTGAATTGAGCGGAAGTAAGTGCTTTTTGATTGGGCAGTCAATTCTTACTTGTCCTGAAGTCCAGTCCCGATCATCATGGCACCAAGACGGCCCTCACCGGCATGAGGCCCTGAAACCGCAGTCATCGACGTCAAGGTGACGAAGGGAGATCGCATGACTCTGACGCACACCTACGGTGCTGCCTTGGTGCTCACGATTCTGACCATGCTTTGCTGGGGCTCGTGGGCCAACGTGCTCAAGATCGCCAAAGGCTGGCGCTTTGAACTTCTCTATTATGACTATTCAATTGGGGTAGCGCTGGGCGCAACGCTGGCTGCGCTCACCTTTGGCACCTGGGGATCGGACGGCCTCGGCTTCGCGGCCGATCTGACCCACGCAGGCCGCATCAAAATGCTCTACGGTTTCACTGGCGGGGTGGTTTATAACCTCTCCAATATCCTCGTTGTGGGAGCCATTTCCGTGGCCGGAATGGGGGTAGCTTTCCCCATTGGCGTGGGTTTGGCGCTGATCGTGGGCGCAGTCTGGAACTACTTTGTCAATCCCCAGGGGAATCCCTACCTGTTGTGTGCGGGTGTCGCCTTGATTGTGTGCGCCATAGTCATGGACGCTATCGCCTACCGCGCCTATGCCCTCAACAAGTGCACGCCCGGGGACATCGCGGATGCCGCCGCGAAACGAGCTGCCACCTGGAAAGGCATCAGGCTGAGCATCGCTGGCGGCGTTCTGATGGGAACGTTTTATCCGCTGGTTGAGATCGGCAAGTCGGGTGAGAAAGGGCTTGGCCCCTACGCGGTCGGTTTCGTTTTTGGCCTGGGCGTGCTGGCCTCGGTTTTTGTGTACAACCTCTACTTCATGAGATTCCCGATCGATGGTCCGCGGCTGAGATTCTCAGATTATCTGAGAGGCAATTGGTGGGTGCATTTTCTCGGCATCATCGGCGGCGTGGTTTGGATCGCCGGCTCGCTGTCGAACTTCGTGGCCGCCAGCGCCTCACGGGAGTTGCAGGTGGGGCCGGCGATCAGCTACGCCATTGGCCAGGGTTCCACCATGGTTGGGGCGCTCTGGGGTGTCCTGGTGTGGGGAGAGTTCGCGGGTGGCGGGGCGCGCGTGAACCGGCTCCTGGTGTTGATGTTTGTACTCTTTGTCACCGGCCTTGGAGTGGTCTCAATCGCGCCACTCTTCGCGGTTCGCTAACGCGCCTGCCGAAAGGACAACGGGGAACCCCCCAATCAAAACGGGGACCCAACGGAATGAATGGCAGAGTTTGTGGTCTTGACACACCGGGAGGGTTCCGGAATGTCGTTGGCAAGACCTGCTGAGCTTTCCCGCTTCTTTGAATAGCGAATGATTAGGGATTTGCATCAACAATCTGACGCTCCGATTTGCGCTTAGCGTTATGCCAGCGTGAGATTTCTGAAGCGGCTAAGGAGCCCCATCTGATGTTCCAAAGCAGAAGCGTACGTGGGTCTGCCACAGTTGTGGCGGTGAATTCGAAAAGTCCAGCTTCTCCTCGGCCTTGCTTCGCAGAAAACAACAGAACGGTGCACCGGATGCAAGCAGAATCTCAAGGAAGCCATCAATGATCGCCTGGGAATCTCAGCGTCAAGGTATGCCGCCTGAAAAGGTCTGTTGATCGTGACCCGGCGTTGTTGGCGATAGCGGGCCATATCGTCTGCGTCGAGCAACGACACCTGGGACCTCGCACCGTCATTAGCTGTGGCTGATCGGGCTCGAACTAAAGCTACGCTCAAAAACCAATTCACGCCACCAAAAATGGCGCCGTTATTGATGACGCGACCGGCAACACGACAGCCGCAGCAGTCGCGCGTTGGCATTGCGTAGTTGTGCTCCCTGACTGGATTGGATCGAAGTCAAGCTGATGTACGATGTTGTTGTTCCGCTCAGATCCGTTCGGCGGAACACACGAGTTGCTTCCGTGCGGGCTGCTTGGAGGTGATCTCGTGGAACTGTTCAGAAAGAACAAGTCGAAGTATTACTGGTATGACTTCACGGTGCGCGGCGAGCGCTACCGCGGGTCCACCAAGGAGACCAACGAAACGAGAGCGCAAAAGGCTGCCGCTCTCAAACTCGCTGCCGCTATTAAGGGCAGCGACCCGCTCGACAGGAAGCCGCCCACGCTTCGTGAATACTCGAAGGATTTCCTTCAATGGGTGGAAACGGGACGGCTCGAGGCCGACAGCCGCCGCTATTACAGAAACGGCTGGCGACTATTGGAGCAGACGAAGATCGCGGGAATGCGCATGGACCAGATCACCAAAGACGAGGTCGAAAAGCTGCAGTTTCCCGGCTCGGCCTCGAACGGCAATAACGCGCTGCGGACTTTGCGGAGGATGTATTCGAAAGCCAAGGAGGACAAGCTGATCTTTGAGGTTCCCGACTTTGCGCTCTTCAAGGAACACGGGCGGTCGCTCCGCCTCAACGACGAAGCGGAAAGGAGGCTGTCAGCGGTGGCCGACCAGCCGCTGAAGGACATCATCGTGGTGATGCGCGACACCGGAATGCGCAACGCCCGCGAACTCTACTGCATGCGGGTGGAGAACGTGGACTTCGATGCCGGGACGATCTTCACGCCGGACAGCAAGACGGAGTCCGGCCGCCGGTTCATCCCTATGAGCAGCCGCGTGAAGCAGATTCTCGAGGCGCGCTGTGGGGGACGGAGCGAGGGCTGGGTGTGGATGTCGCGTTATAAGGGAAAGCACATTGGGGAAGGGATGGTGTACCGGCAATGGGCGCGGGCGAGGCAAGCCGCGGGGCTGCCGCGCGAACTCGTCCTCTACTGTGCGCGCCACGACTTCGGCAGCTTCGTGTTGGCGAAGACCGGAAATCTGAAAGCTGTTATGAACGCAATGGGCCACGGTGACGTAAGAAGCGCCATGGTCTACCAGCACCCGGAAGGGGAAATCATTCGCAACGCGTTAAACGCACGGCACATTTCGCGGCCCACCGTGCCCGACGACAACCAGGCAAATGCTTGAACCTAATTTGGATTGGTCCCCAAACAGCCTTTCGAGGCTGCTGATGCCGGATCAGTCGCCGCATTTCTGTCTCCACCGATGCTTGGACGCTTGGGAGTTTTTCGGGAGTCATTCGGGAGCCGAGGGCTCCCGATGTGCGCTTGGGTCCTTTGACAGCAGTCCAGACTGTCCCTTACTCGCTTGCTAGACTCAGTTGTCGGGATACGGAGGTCAGGCGACCTCGATCTTGCGCGCGCTTTCCCTTTCAGATCATCTCCAGGACAAGAAGATTCCAGTCTATGAATCCCTTGTGGCTCAGTGCTGCACCGGTATCGGGATGGTAGTACTCATTGAGTGAGCCGTTTGCCTCAAGATCCCTTGACAGCAGAAGGATCGTCTTGTCGGCCAGCGCATCTGCTTCTTTCTTGTATCCATATCGCAGCAAAGCTTTCCATACGAAGTAGTTCACAATGATCCAGACCGGTCCAAGCCAGTTGCTCGGGTTGGAGCTAAACTCCATGGAGTACATGGTTTCGTGGGACGAAAGCGACCTCGCGCCCCATTGCGCGCAGAGGCGGTCGTCCGCGAGATAGTTTCTGCTAATGAGTTTCTGCGCATTCTGTTGAGGCGCAATGCCGCACCAAAGCGGCAGGAAGCCAGTAAACATCTGAATCCTCATCGGGAGGCATCTCCACGACATGTCCATCCCTCGCGGCACGGTTGGAATGAGCGCAGCTCGCCGATCGACACATTGAACGTCAACCGTGTAGTAGTAACTGTCTCTGGGATCCCAGCAGAAGGTCTGGATCCTTTGCGCCAATTCTTCCGCCTGGCTTGAGAGCCGATCATGATCCACCGAGCGTCCAAGCCGCCGCGCCAATTCCGCCGACGCTAAGAGATCCTGATAGAACAGGCAATTGAGGAGCAGATTCGCCGATGAAAAGAACGGCCGGCCAAATGTGCTTGGGTCATTGTCGTCGCCGATTGCAATATCGTCGCCCCACACCAGCAGGCCGATCGGGGAGGAGTTGTGCTTCACCCATGAATCATAGAAACGCAGAATCGAATCGAAATGTGGCGCCAACCAACTCGCATCTCCGCGCTGATCGCAGGCGAGCAGCCCGAGTTGACCGAAAACAGGCTTGGCCTGGTTTCTCGAGGTCTCGTTCTTGGCTACGATTCGGAAGGCGTCCGGATTGTCGGCAGTCATCATGATTGGAATCTGCCCACCCGGTGAGGCGTGCTCGAGAAAGTTCAAGAGACTTCCGGACACGTGCTCGCACAGTTCCTGCTTGAGCGAGCTCATCCTGTTGCAGCGCGGCCAGCCGAAAAAGTCCCTGGCTAGTCCAAAGCGTGTCCCAATCCCAGAGTTGAGTTGAATAGGCTTTGCCGGGAACACTCTGCGCAATGCTGGGATGCTTTAGGATTCCATCGGGAGCCCGCAGTAGCTGCGGCGCACTCTCCGCAAAGTGGTGCAGCAATGTATCTGCATGTCGACTGCGCGCTTCGCCGGGGAGGAACACCGCGTTGCTGGCGATGGAGCTTTGGCGCTGTTCGCTGCGAGCAGTCACCATGGAGGCAGCACCTGCAGCGGCCAATCCAGCTAGAACGTCACGTCTCGAGATAGGGGTCATTCGCTTTCGCTTTCTCCTGGCCTCTAATTCGGTTTAAATTGTTGTGCGTGATCGGTTAGCTTTAAACTTCGTCGCATCTGAGCGGACTTGCATTTGCGACATCGCTGCGGTGAAGGCCGGACTCGATTCTGTTTCGGCAGCGAACAAGAGGAGCGAACTTGCCAAGTGACGCGCGTGCCTCGCTGAGAGAGAAATAAGCTTCTTTTCCGGTGCGAGGACTGGCGGTTCAATGACGATTTTGTTCGTGCCCCGATCTCTCCAAACCCTCAGTTCGCCTCCGACAGTTTCAATCGGCGGTTCCTCGCGATGTCTCCCGCGTTGTCGGCGCTTCATAGCTGTCGAGTTGCCATACTGCATCTTCAGTCCTCCAATCGGCTTGTTATTCGACGAACTAATTCCCGCTGGAATTCAGTCGAAGATTTCCATTGGTTACGCACCACCACCAAGCTCATTTCTCCTCGGCCGCGAGCCGCAGCACCTGCGTCGCTGCGTGCAGTGGATATTCGTGCGTTCCCCACACCAGCCTCCCGCTCAATCCCGCCGGCAGCGTCACCGTTGCCTTCCAGCCCGCGCCTTCCAGTTGATACACCGTGTAGATCTCCCCACCGACATGCGGCATCGACGCATCCAGATGATGTAGCCCGTGCAGATGCGGCGCAATCCGCACTTTTCTAAATCCCGGCTCGTCTGGCCGGATGCCCGCCACCAGCGTGAGCAGGTCGTAATTCGGAGTGGCGCTCCATGCATGGCAGTCCGAACGCGTCGGCTCAGGTTGCTCCGCCCACGTGCTCAACCCGAGACGCAGCATCTCGTACCATGGTTGCAACTGTTCCAAATACAAATCCGCCATTCCCGCGTGCTCCAGCGCTCGGCTCAGATAAAACCGGAAATAATACGTTGGCGTGGACATCGCCGGAACCGCCCTGCCCGCCACCGTCACCTGGGCGTCCGGCTTCGATGCCAGCACCCGGCGCAAAATCGCCGCCTGCTCCGCGCGCGAGGCAACGTCCAGCCAAACCGCCAGTACATTGGCCTCGATACTCCAGGACTTCTTCGCCGGTGTGTCCGCGTAGAGGCCGTACCGCGCGTCCCAGGTTTGCGCGTTCAAGGCCGCCGTGGCCCTCTGAATCCGCGCCGCGTATTGGTGCGCGCGCTCCGGGCTTCCGTACGCCAACTCCATTTCTTCGGCGTCGCGCAGCCCCTCGATAAACTGCAGCGTCAGAAAGGCCGATCCGCCTTCGGCTTCCTGCGGCGGCACGCCGTAGGGATAATCGGCCGTCCAGTCCCCAAATTCCCACCACGGCATCCGGCCCAGCAGCCCGTCCGGCCGCTGCTGCGTCGCAAACCAGTCCAGCACCGTGCGCGTATGCGGCAGCGTCTCCTTCACCAGCGGCTCATCGTCCACGTACATCCAGTAGTCGTGCAGCATGCCAACCCACAACAGCGAAAACGGTGGGATGAATTGCGGCGCCGCGGAAGGATACCGGCTCTGCGTGATCCCCTCCGGCACGCGCGAGTCGTCCAGGTTCACGATCGCCTGCCGTGCCAGCCGGCTGTCGCCCGTCATGACGTACGAGATCAGCGCCTGGATGCGCGTGTCGCCCACGTACTGCAGTTGTTCCCAGTACGGCGCATCCATGTAGGTTTCGTGCGCGCACAGGCGCGCGGTCCGCCAGCCCTTCGTCCACAGTCCGTCCAGCTCCGGAATGTCGCCCTTAATCACCGCCTTCGCGTCGAAGGGATACGCTGTGAACCACGCCCGCAGCCCATCCAGGCGCAGCGGCTCGGTTTTCGTCGTCACTTCGATCTGCATGTAACGCCACGTGCGCCACCAAAGCGGTTCGAAGCGGCGCGCCGTGCCGCCGTCCGCGAAGAACTCATCCGTGAGCCCCTCGATGTGCCGCCCCGCGATCTCGTTGCGATTTCCTTTCTGCCGCTGCGCGTCGTAAAGAGCCTCCGAATAGGTCAGCCGAATTGCCGCCTCTCGTCCGCCGCTCACCGTCAGCTCGGGATATGCCGTCTGCAGCACGCGATGATCGAGCAGCAGCGTCACGTGGGTGTTCGCCGGAATCTCCAGCGGTTGAGCGGGTAATGCCGGCAGCACCGGCAGTCCTTCCGCGCGCACCGGCTCGCCCGCGTCGGTCAGCCGATGTTCCATCGGCGGCAGCACATCCTGCACCAGATCCCAGTTGGTATTCACGTCTTGCGCCCCGCGCGTCGCGGCGGAGCCAATCAGATTCGGAGCCTCCCAGCCGGAATCTCCATCGCCCGGCTGATCCCAGCTCCAGTCGAGCACGCGCCCGTCGATCTCTTCCGCCGGTCCCGCGGCGAAATATGCAGGCCTTGTGTTAGCGCCCAGAGGCGCACGGCCCGCCTCCTCGCGGACGCGCCATTCCGGGCCCGTATTCACAGCCGCTTCCGCCTCGGTGTCTCCCTGCATCAGAAAGCCGGTACGGTTGCTCATCTGCGCCGTTGGCGCCGCCTCGCCAAAGTTCCACACAACGGCCGCAATCGCATTGTTCCCGGCGCGCAGCAGCGGAGCCAGGTCCACCGTCTCAAACCGCCAGTGAAACAGATCACCGCGCGCTGGCCCCTCCGCCGCATACTGCCCGTTCACGTGCAACACGAACCGGTTGTCCGCGCTCACATGCACCCAGTAGTGCTCGGGCACAGTCGCGAGCACGATCTCTTTGTGAAAATAAAACACTCCCGGAGCCTTCGCCGGCGCCAACGGGCTGGCAATCCAGCTCGCCGGCCACTTCGCCGCCACCAGGTCGGGATTCAGCGGTGGGCTCTGCACCCGCGCGGACGCGAACTCGCCGCTTCCCCCCAGCAAGACTGCCATCGAGAGCACAGCAGACCATGGCGTACGCCGTCTCTTCATCGGAATGCCGGTTTGATAATTCGGACGCAGCGGGCCGGGCGCAGATTTCCTCAATTCGCTGGGTCCGATCGTCGGCTGGTGATTCATGGCTGTGTTGTATCTCCGATTTTCTGGGGCGTGACTTCACCGGCTTCCATGAGAATTCCCATGCGGGCCAGGCGGCTGCTATTGAGGGCGTGGAGGCGCTGGAACTCGGCCAGCGCCTTTTTCTGTCCTTCCTTGTCGCCGGTCTGCCGCAGGGCGCTGGCCAGGCGATACCATGCGACTTCGTCGTTGGGGTCGAGTTCAATGGCGCGTTTGAGTTGGGTTGCGGCTTCGCCGGGCTTCAGGGTTTCGAGGAGGATGCCGGCCAGACCTACCCGTGCCTGCTCGAATTCAGGGCGGCGTTCGATCAGCGACTCGAATTGCAGGCGGGCTTGGTCGAGGTTGCCCAGATCGTAGTCAATCTGCGCCAGCTCATAGGCGGCATTGCTGTTCAAGGGATCGAGGGCGAGCTCGGCGCGGAACTGGTCAGCAGCCTGGTCGCGGTCTTTGGGGTCGCGCGCCTGCTCGAAGCGGGCGAGGTAGACGCGGCCCATGCGGTAATGGACTCCCGGCCGCTGCGGCTCAAGACGCAGGACGCCCTCAAAACTGGCTAATGCCAGGTCATATTGCTTTTCGCTCTCTTGGGCTTCGGCTTTGGCTTCGAGCATCCAGACGGAGTTGGGAGCCTTGTCGCGCAGCTTCTCCATGGTGAGGTAGGTGAAGTTGCCGTAGATTTTGCCGGTCTGGTAGAGGATCTCCGGGTCGTCGGGCCAGGCCTTGTTGAGAGCGAGCGAGGTTTCGACGGCGTCGGCGTCGCGGTGGAGCGCGGAGTAGGCGCGGAGGAGTTCGAGGCCGCACTGGCGCTTGAGTTGGGGCTCGGCTGCGGAGCGAAAGCAGTCTTCGAGGCCGGGGATGGCCTCGGCGGAGCGGCCAGATTCAGTGAGGCAGATGGCCAACAGACTTTTTACCTTGGTGAGCGATGGCTTGAGGCGCAAAGCGTGGTGGAGGGTGTTGATGGCGTCGTCGAGTTTGCCTTCCTGAAAGTAGACTGCACCGAGATTAGCGTAGATTTCGGCCACGTTGGGATCGAGCTTTGCGAGTTCGAGATACGCTGCTTCCGCCTGGCCGAAACGGCCTGCGGCCATCGCCTGCTGGGCCTGCTGGGCCAGCAACTCTTCGCGGGATTGCGCAGCGCTATTGGTTTGAGCGCGCAGAGGAGCGGCGGCGGCAGCGAGGATGAAAAGAGAGAACAGATTCGTGAGTAAGCGCATGGCCGCCAGCATACAGGGTAGATAAGAAGGTCCGCGACGGCTTGAAACCACCGCGGCGGACCTTGTTGAGGGTGGACGGCAGCGGCTAGAAGATGAACTTGCCGCTGAATTGGACAATACGTGCAGGGCCGCTTTCTGAGATCAGTCCCGCTTGCCCGGAGTCGGGAGTATTGTTTACCGACACATTACCCCCCCCAAACGCATCGTAGAACTGCGGATGGTTGAAGGCGTTGAAGGCCTCCATGCGAAGCTGGAGCTTGAGGCGCTCGGTGATGCTGGTGTTCTTGTAGAGGCCGAGGGTGAAGTTATCCTGGCCTGG
Source organism: uncultured Acidobacteriota bacterium (assembly GCA_963826735.1). Classification (GTDB taxonomy): domain Bacteria; phylum Acidobacteriota; class Terriglobia; order Terriglobales; family Acidobacteriaceae; genus Telmatobacter. The sequence continues at coordinate 706,602 of CAWGYN010000011.1, read as the reverse complement.
CTGGGTGACAGAGCCGCGCTTCGAGGTCCCATACGTTCCATTCAGGGGGTCCGGGAAGAGAGCCGCATTATGGGCGTAGACAGCGGCAGCGTTGGGGCTCCATGGGAAGGTGAACTTGAAGTTCTTGGCGCTGCCGGCTATATTGGCGCGGTTGGAGCCAAAGCCGGTCGCTATATCCATAAGTCCGCCCACCCCCGTGGCAAAGTCGTAATCGTAGGAATTAATGGACATGGGAAAGCCCTGCTGGAAGAGAGTGATTCCAGAGAGCTCCCAACCCCCGATGACGGCGTCTACGGCGTGGTTGACCTGGTTGGCAAATTGCTTGCCGCGGCCTACCGGCAACGAGTAGACCGCGCTGGTGACCCAGCGCTGGCCGGCGTTGAAGTCGGAGCGCCCGTAGTCCAGGCTGGGGTCTTCGTTGTTGAGGAAGCCCTGCCATCCCTGTCCATCGGAGCCGGCGGCGGCGGCGGTGGACTTGTCGTCCATGCTCTTGGACCAGGTGTAGTTGCTGGTGACGGCGAGCCCGCCGGTGCGATGCTCAAACTTCAAGTTCATTGCGTTGTAATTGGAGTACCCGATCCAGGAACTGGCGATCGCGGTATAGAAGTTTTGATAGGGATAGCGGGACGAGGGACTGCAACCGAACTTTCCCGCGTTCGTTTGATTTGCGTAGCAGAACACCGGGTCGGGCAGTGGCAGGGACTGGTTGATGTTCTGGCGGGCCAGCAAATTGCTGCCTTTGTTGCCAATGTAATCCACCTCGAACGTGGTGTTCCTGGCCAATTCCCGTTCCACCGAGGCCGACCACTGGGTGACGTACGGATTCTTGGGACGATCGGAGATGATCACCGCGATGAAGGTGTTGTCGGCGCCGACAGCGGGGAGAGGAGCCCAGTAGTTGCCCCAGAGCTGATTGGTGGTTTGGAGACTCGCGCCGCTGCCCTGGTTCACGGATTGGCGAGTGATATACGGGTAGAGATCGCCGGAGTCGTCCATCTCCCGGCCTTCCATGCCATCCCAGAAGATGCCGCCGCCGGCGCGGACCACGGTCTTGGGATCCAGGCGATAGGCGCCGCCGAAGCGCGGGCCAAAGTTGTCCCCTTCGGTCTTGCCTGGGTGGTTGGATCCGCAATACTCGTAGTATCCGTTGCCCGCCGGTGCAACGCCGTCGGTGCCGAGCGCCGGATCGGCGTAGCAGAGGCCGCCCAGTGGATTGTTGGGATCGATCCAGAGATAGCGGTTGCCGGCCGAGGTGGGAATAGGGCGAATATCCCAGCGCAGGCCAAGATTGAGCGTCAGCTTGTCGCTCGCCTTCCAGTCGTCCTGGAAGAAAGCCGCGCCGTAGACGAAATTGTAATCATGCAGGTTGCTGGGGTTGCCCGAGCTTGGAGGGGTCTGAGGGGCGGGCATGAAGCCGTTCGCGCTTTCAAAGTAGCCGAGGAGGAAGTTTGCCGCTTCGTTGCCCGTGCCTGAATCGTCGCCGTAAACGTATTCGCCGAGAAAGTTGTCGGCGTTGCCCCGGTAGAGGGTCCACCGCTTGTAATCCGCGCCCACGGTCATAGTATGCGCGCCGTGAATGTAAGCCAAGGCCTCGCTGAACTGCCACATCGGGTTGTCGCTGTAGGTGTAGGCGTTGTTGGCGCCGCCGAAGCCGCCCAGATTCTCGCCATGCTCATTGTTCCATTCGAAGTCGGGATATGTACGCGCCACTGTGGGGAGATTGGTGAACACGTTCAGCAAGCCGAGCGACGCTTGAATCGCATTGGTTGTATTGGATCCGTAATCGAGCAGGTACGAGTCCATTCTTCCAAAGGTGAACTGGTTGACCTTGTTGGATCCGATGTTGATGGTGTGACCTACAGCCCAATTGGTGTCGATTTCGTTCACCCCGGTGCCGGAAATCGGTCCTCCGATCCCGCCATATCCAAACCCGTTATATGTCGAGTACGAACCCCGGGCAAAGATTCTGCCCCTTTTGCCCATATCCTCATCGATGCGATACGTCTGCTGGTCAGAGTTGGTGGTGCTGGAGGAAGGGAGGCTTATATTGAGCAGGGGATTGCCCAGGCAGCCTCCGCTTGGACAGTTGGGCGCCGGGATGTACCCCTGAGCGATGGTCACCGCCGACAAAGTCGCGAATCTCCCTTTCGGAATGAGGGAGGCACAGTGCACGCCGTTGGAGTCTGTGCCGGCCGGAAATGGCGTGAACCCATTTGCCGGGTCGTCTACCACGGAAGTCATACATCCCAATAATTGGTCGGGGGTCAAGACCCCCGAGTAGCCGGTGGCAGCCTTATTAACCTGGCGCAGCCCCTCGTAGTTGGCCATGAAGAAGGTCTTGTCTTTGCCGTTGTAAAGCCCTGGAATCCTGACCGGGCCGTCAAAAACGAACCCGAATTGATTCTGGCGCAGCTCCGTGTTGGCGCTAGTCTGGAAAAAATTCTTGGCGTTGAATATGTTGTTGCGGTCGAATTCGAAGACCGATCCATGATAACTGTTGGTGCCGCTCTTGCTGATGACGCTGATCTGGTTGGCGCCCATGCCGTACTGCGCCGAGTAGGTCTCGCTCAGCACCTTGAATTGCTCGATGGCGTCGACAGAGAGTTCTGATAGACGCGGTGTTGACCGTCTGATCGGTGTTCTCGATGCCGTCGAGCAGGAAGTTGTTGGACTCCGGCCGCGAGCCGTTGATGCTGATGGCGTTGTTTGAGCCGGGGCGGCTCTGTTCGCCGCCGATTTGGGAATAGCCTGCCCCGAGAACGAGCAGATCGGTGAACAGGCGCCCATTGAGCGGCAAATCGGTGATCTGCTGCGCGCTGACAAGCTGCGAAATCGCGGCGGTATCGGTATCGAGTGCGACCGCGTCCGCAACGACCGTAACCGTAGCGCTCGTGGCGCCGGGTTTGAGGGCGAGGTTGACGCGTGCCTCTTGAGCGACAACCAGGGTGATCCCCGTTACCTGCTCCGGGGCAAAGCCGGGAGCCTCGGCAACGACTTTGTAGTGGCCTGGGATCAGGTTGGGCACGGTGTAGTCGCCGACCGAGGTGGTCTGGACTGGAGACTTCACTCCTGTGTCGACATTGGTTACGGTCACTGTGATATTGGGCAGCACAGCCCCGGTTGTGTCTTTAACCGAGCCGGTGATCGTTCCGGTGTAAATGGTTTGGCCAAACATGCTGCCGGCCATCGTGAACAGGACCGTAAGGCATAGGATTGATTGAATAAGTCGCATCTTAGTGCCTCCTGAAAAGTTGTCATTCCGTTGTTTGCAATCTATGAGCCGGGGAACCCCTTGGGGGCCTCGACCGGCAGGCTGCGCGATCCCCATCGAAATCATCAATGGGAAAAATGTTGAACCATGAATCCTCATGCGTCTCCCTAACATTTCCGCTCCAAAATGCGGTTCCATGGGCGATTGAATTGTTCAAGGGAAGCCTCTGAGTTGGCCGTCCAATTCTCGGCGGCGTGAGAAGATGGCTTCCCCGATCCGGGTCCCATTCATATTGTTAAGACCAAGACAGTCAAGATTGCTACGGTAGCTCGAACCTTCGACACCCCTTGCTACGAACCGCAAATCACTGCGAACATTAGAGATTCTCTAAACAAGTTGCGAGGCGTATCAAGGCGGTGTTACGTTGAACTCGGCCGAATTTGCGGTCTGCGGAGCGAGACCATGGCGTCTACTGGGCTAGTGGCGGGTGTCTGGCACCCCAAAACAGAGAGCGAAAGACAGCTTGTGCACTCGCAACTCGAAAGGATTGTGTGCGACGGCAGATTCGCCGCCAGTAAACGCTATCCGGACATGCTCCGGTACATCGTGGAACAGACTCTTGCGGAAAACGAAGACAACTTGAAAGAGCGCACCCTCGGGGTAGAGGTATTTCATCGGACGCCGGATTACGATACGAATCTCGATCCTGTCGTGCGTCTCTGCGCCGCGGAGGTGAGGAAGCGGCTGGCCCAGTATTACCAGTCACCGGCGCACGCGGGCGAGCTAAGAATTGAATTGCATCCGGGATCCTATATTCCCGTTTTCTTGCTGCCCGACCATGATGCGCTGGCCCACGCGGGGCTTTTGGCGGAGGGTTCCTCTCAAGCGGAGCAGGTTAGCCAGCCCAGGAGCATGAGGAAAATTTATTGGCTGGTGGGGTTGATAGTTTGCGGCGCGATCATCGCCGCGATATGGATCCTGGGCGCTCGATCCTGGAGGCACTTAGACAAAGCAAAGTCCGCTCTCGAAGAAGTCTGGTCTCCCTTGCTCACCAGCAACAAGCCAATCTTGTTTTGTGTGGGCGAATCGGTTTTTTCTACCCTTCCTGATTCTCCGCTGACTCAGCTCCAGAACGGGGCCGATGAAGACTCGGCCATTCAGGCGTCCGCGGACAAGAACGACTTTGTTCCTTTTTCTGATGTGCAGGTCCTTAGCAGGTTCGTCTCTCTGGCCGGAGCTCACGGACATGCTTTCAAGGTTCAGAATTCCCGGGCTACAGTTTCCTCTCAGCTTCGGGAAGGGCCGGTAGTTCTCATTGGAGCGCTGAACAATGACTGGACGCTGAACAGAACGTCCTCACTCAGGTTTCATCTGCAAGGGCCTGAGGGCCCAAATCGCGTCTACTGGGTCGTGGACACACAGCACCCCGAGTCACGCGCGTGGCAAGTCAGCGCAATGGCTCCGAGGAACAATCTTGTCAAAGACTATGCAATAGCCGCCCGTTTCACTGACGAGAGCACCGGCGAGGTCGTTCTGGTTGCGGCAGGAATTGCGGGCAGCGGAACCAGAGCTGCCGGTGAATTCCTGACCGATGAAGCAAGCCTGAAACAGTTGACAGATGGCGCCGACGTGGACTGGAGTAAAGCGAATTTCGAAGTCGTCCTTAGCTCGCAAGTAGTCAACGGAATGCAAGGCAAACCCAAGGTGGAAGCGATAGCATTCTGGTAAGCCAGCGCCCCGCCAGAATTGCAGGGAACCTTCGTACCCGGGATTCCGGCCCCATTGAACAAAACTTCCTGGTGCGAAGGGAAGCCGATCACATCAGAAGCAATTGTTTGTTACCAAACGTAGCTCGCAACGACCTGAGGAGGACCGGGTAATCCGTCAGTGACCGGCGTCTGCAGAATGATCTGCATGTTCCTCTTTTCCCAGTCAGGCGAGACCGACTGGAGGCCGGCCTGAAGGTACTCGGGACTGGAAACGAACTCACCCGCAGCCTGCGTGCTATAAGACTTGATTCCGGCCACAATGACAACGAATTGACCGGTTCTCGAATTCAGAAGCCTGGTGACAATCGCGTAGTCCTCCATGGCTCTGCCGTTCGAATCGAGTTTTCGAGTACCATCGCCGTCCCTTCGGGCCTTCTTCCCGTATAAACGGTTGGTCGCCCTCATTGGCGAAACTGAAGTGAAGATTGGACGTCATTTGCATCGTCCAGCGATTGTTGAACGCCCCAATGATGACGGCGGGAGAGTTACGCAGGTCTTCGAATGAGTAGTTGCCTCCAATTCTGACTTGATTCTTTTTTCCGATCTGGCCGAAAAGAGAAGAGAGCCGAACCGCCGTGTAGACATCCCCGACTGCGACTCCATAGTCGGGTAACTCGACCATATCGCTCCACACGAGCTTGTCGTCAGGCTGCAGATCAGGCTTTTGACTGAGCCTCTCGAACTGGTCCAGGAACTTGTCCGGAGTCTTGGAATGCCGTTGGTAAAGCTTGACGGATGGCAAGTAGACCGAGGGCTTGGCGAGGCAGATCAGAATAGGTTCTGGCGAGGAAAGCGCGGGAGCCCAGAACCTCTGCAACGCCGATTGGTGCGTTCTGGCGCGATAGATTGTTGACCCGATCAGCGCGAAACCGGCCAGCAGCGACGATGCCCACTGCCGACCAAACCCACAAAAGCCGCTTGTGCTTCGCGGTTGAACGCTTTGTTTCCGGCAACGGTGGCGATGCGACTTCGGCGGATTCCTGGACGTTTCCCATTCGTTGGGGTGTCTCTTGAACTTCCGATCCAGACTGAAAGGCTGAGGAATCTCCTGGCTGCGGTGCAGGGTCTGCCCACTTGAACTCCGGAGTGTATGTGCCCACGTGAAGCTCGATGCGGACTGGCGAGTTGTTGGGGGTCGTCTGGTAATACTGGTCCAGTCTTCTGCGAACTTCTCCCGCCTGCACGCGAACTACAGGGTCATCTCCGGTTGCGTATCCTGTGGGGCGCTGAAAAAGGTCCACCCCTATCGTTCGTTCCTTGAGTCGTTCCTGGTTCCCCTCCAGGCGGTGTTGGACTACGTAAGAAAGAAACTGCTGGCATCGCTTGCTTGGTTGAAAAACGGGACTGTTCAGGATCGCGTCCAGTTCATGCAGGACTCGGGCTCTTTCAACTTCATTGAAAGTGCGGGGATCGCCATCGACTCCTTCGCGTCCAATCTCCTTTGTTATCGAACCCATGGCACTCACCAGCCTCCGTTTGAAAGCAGCTGCGATTGAATGAGCCGCAGTCTATTGATCATCCTAACTTCCAGGTACAGTTGAGCGGTTAACGCTTACGTCGTTAGCGAACGGGTAACGGCAGCCAAACGGGCCATCCCTTCAACTCACTCCTGTTTGGCCTCTATCTTGCACAATCCGATGAGAAATCGTTTACCGACAATGCAACACCTCTTCTGCCACCACACTGTAATACACAGTGTCCTACTTGAAAAACCCTTCCACGGGAGCAGATGGTTGCATACCGATGCCGCAACCGAGGTATGCTTCGCCCTCAATTCATTTGAGTTCCAGCAAGGTTCTGCAGTCGAGCACCCTTGCCGGAGCCAAGGTTTGAGGGACCGAACGACGGGCTTTGCGTGCCGAGAAAGCGATCAAAACCTTTAGGAGGCACACAATGCAAGCACCAACTACGAAATCAGTTGTGCAGCCATGCTGCACATGCGGCGAGGTGGTATGATACCTCTCGTCTGGTTGTCACTCTAATCGCCCTGCTTCTGGCGCCGTGCGCAACACGAGCCCAGATTGCAGGTACCGCCAATCTCCAGGGAACCGTGACGGATTCAACGGGCGCCGTCGTCTGCCAACGCCGGCGTAACCCTCACCAACGAGTCGACGCAGGTAAGCGCGACAACTCGAAGCGACGGCAGCGGCATTTATGTTTTTCCGAATATTCCGGCCGGCACCTACGACCTCAGCGTGTCGTCGCAGGGCTTCAAGACCTACGAGCAGAAAGGCATTGTGCTTGAGGTCGGCAGCAACATCAGCGTGAACCCCGTGCTGGCCGTCGGCAGCGCCGACGTGACGGTCGAGGTTAATGCGGCGGAAGTTCAGGCGCTGCAAACCGAGGACCCAACTTACAAGCAGACCGTCGACTCGAACGAGATCGCCGAGATGCCCCTCAACGGGCGCCAGATGCCAGCCATGCTGTATACTCTCGGGCGGCGATCACCCCGGCATCGGGCAATGATGCTACCGGCAGCAAATACTCTTATGTGACGAACGATCGGACATTCTCAATCGCCGGCGGCATGGGCAACTCCACTCTGTGGCGCTCTGGACGGCGCCGACAACGGCGACTACATGGCCGGCGCCATCCTTCCGTACCCATTTCCCGATGCGGTCGCCCAGTTCAGCGTGGAAGTCTCCGACTCTGGGCGCGCAGGATGGCATGCACGCGGGCGGCATGGTCAACGTGGTCACGAAGTCCGGGACAAATCAGTTCCATGGCGACGCGTTTGAGTTCATCCGCAACAACTTCATCGACGCAACGGCTTCTACGAGTTGCCTGCGTTAATGGTGCTGTACCCCGAGTTGCGGCAAGGACACGCTCCACCAGAACCAATACGGAGGCACGATCGGCGGTCCGGTCCGGATACCCGAAGCTCTATAACGGCAAGGACAGGCTCTTTTTCTTTGCCGGATTCCAATACACGCGAGTCCAAGCAGGCGTCAACCACCACTTCGCCGATGTGCCCACCGCGGCCAACCTGAACGGCGACTTCAGAGTTGAGGCCGGAGTCCCGACCTAACGACGTTCCGGGACCGGACCCGCTCTGCAGCACCAGCGCCCGAACTCCCTCTGCAGCACTAAGCTCACCCAACTGCTCGATCCTATGACCGTTGAAACTCCGCGTGCCGGGCAACGTCTACGCACACGGCGCCGACCTGGAATGCGCAATCGCTGGCGCTGCTGAAACTACTTGCCCCAGATTGTGCCTCTCGCCGATGGATCGGATGTTTGCGGCGCAGTCCAATACTCAATCCCCAACCAGAACTTCGACAAGCAGTTCATCACTCGGAGCCGATTACACTATCGGTCCAAAGACCACCTGTATGGACGATATATGCTGGATAGTTATCAGCTTCCCGCCTTCTTTTACCCGACCAATATCGCGGTACGACCTTCACGGGAAACCCGGAGCAGAGTGTGCAGACCGGAACCATCGGCGAGGACCATATTTTCCTCGCAACCTGGTGAACTCGGCTCACATCGCGGTGCTGCGCCGGCTACAAACCGCGGGTACAACCCCAGCGACATCAATGCATGCACCTTAGGCGTCAACATTACCTGCGCCGTGTCCAGCGGCATCTTATAGTGAGCAACGGCAGCCAGGCGCCATTCCAGCACTTGGCGGCGGCACCAACTCTCTGGCCCATTTCAACGACAATACCCTGGCGCTATCGACGACGATCTCACCTGGCTCCTCGGCAAGCACCAGTTCGTCATCGGCGGAGAGTTTGTCCGCAACCAGCTCAATATCTCCAACGCCTATCTAGCAACGGCCAATTCGGTTTCAACACCAACTACAGCGACTATGGGACCGTACGGGAGCCAGAAAGGCAGTCTGCGTACAATGGGAACTACTGCGCTAGCTGTCCAGCCAGCCGACGCATACGGCGACGGACAGCTGGACTTCCTCGCAGGGAACCATGAGCCGGCTTCGTCGCAGTGCAAGCAACAGCAAAATGCATTGCGAGGGACCGTTCCCAGCCTTTACGTCCAGGACACCTTCCACGTGACGAAGCGACTGACTCTTGTTTTCGGCATTCGCTGGGATCCGTTCTACATGCCGTACGATGTCTTCAATCGCGGCGAAAACTTCAACTTAGCCGACTTTATGTGCGAACAGTCGCAGCGTGTACAGCACCGTCCCTCTCCCACTGCCCCCGCCGGTATGCTCTTCTATGGCGACCCGGGCGTTCCCCGGAGCTTCTCACAGAGCTCGCCAAACCAGTGGGACCCGAACTTCGGGTTCACCTTCGATCCGTTCGGCGACGGCAAGACCGTGCTGCGCGCGGGCGCGGAGTACATCTACGACACGCCCAACAACTTTACGATGCAGCGAAACCAGCAGAATCCGCCCTTCGCGACGGCGATCAGCCAGTCGCTCAACTCGTTTGTCCCGTTCTCCAACCCATGGAGCACACCCAACGAATGCTCACCTCTCGGCCCAGGCGCAGCCACTCCCGCCAACTCCAGTTCTATCGGTCTCCAACCCTTTCTCCAACGGCGCGTCGTTCGCTGGGCATTCCCAGCGCAGCGCCGCGATCTTCCCTAACAGCGGCCAATACATCGTGCCTGCTGCGCAGTTCCATCCGGCCGTGTATGCGCAGTGGACCGCCAGCATTCAGCATGATTTTCCTCACGGCTGGATGGCGAGCTCCAGTACATTGGCAGCAAGGGCACGCATGAGGAGTGGGACCTGCCCTCGATCCACCGGTATTCATTCCGGAATGTCGAGTGGTACTGCGGCCGCCCGCCAACGTACCGTGACCCATCTAACGGCACAAATTACTGCACTTCGCGTGGTGCCGGAGCGCCGCGGTGCCCGCCGCCGGAAACCCTGTTCGACTACCAGCAACGAGATCGCAGCGCGATTTGCTGACCCTGATAAACCCCGCCCAGGGAACTTGATTGGCGGCAGTCAAATTTAGTCAGTGGCGGAACTGGCTCGGTTTATATCGACGACCATGCCTATCTCCACCTACGAAGGCTGGGTTGCTCGGTCAACCATCGCCTCTCCTACACCTTCAGCTTGCTGGCCAATTACACCTGGTCGAAGTGCCTGGACGTACTGGACAACCAGGGCGACGTATCCGGCGTCTCCGGCCAGAATCCCTTTAATCCGCGCGCGGACTACGGTTCGTGCGGCTTCGATTATCCGGAATACGTCAAATTTGTCGCTTGTTGCCACGAGCAACTTCCACTTCAGCAACCGCCTGGAGAGCCTATCTCCTGAACAACTGGGAGTTCGGCGGGATGTCGAGCATCCATACCGGTCAGCTTTTAATGTTACGTCTGGCGCGGATAACTCCCTGACCGGGTCCGAGCAACGATCGCGCCATCATCGTCCCAGGCGTTCCGATCTATCAAAAGGTCCAGTTCCGCAGCGGCGGCGGCCGCGTCAACCGCGAATATCTCAACCCGGCAGCTTTCGTAGCGCCCCAACAAATACCAACCACGTACTACTCTGCCGACCCTGGGATACAGCTACGGATACAACACCAGTGGTTATGGAAAACCAGCCGTAACGCAATTCGTCGGCCTGCCCTACGTCAATTTGATGGCCAGATCAGCCGTTTCTGGCAACTGCACGAAGGCTTGACTCTGGACACTCGGCTTGAAGGCTTCAATTTTCTGAACCACCCCAACTTCAGCTGCTGCAGTTCAACCAGCATCACGTCGTCAACCTTTGGCCAGGTCTCGGGCGACCCAGCCCCAGGGTATTCCAGGGAGCGTCAAGTTCATCTTCTAACTCTCACAATCAGCGTGCCCCGTTTCGAGCTTTGAAACGGGGCACGTTTGCCTCAACAGCACGTATCAACAAACTGATGACGATGCGTAAAGCCGTAGTCCTCAGCATTGATAACCCGCTCCCACGGATACCAATCGATCATGCGGCTGTGAAGCGATGAGTATGATTCCTGGATCACCCCGAAAGTTTTTGCAGCATTTTGCAGGGAGACAGTTCCATCGAAGGAGCGAAGCATGGCACGGCGGAAGAGGCATAGTCCTGAACAGGCAATGGAGCTTCTGCGGCAGATAGAGGAAAGTATCGCGAACGGAAAGACGATTGCGGAGAGCTGTATGGAAGCTAAGGTCTCTAAGTCGATGTACCTTAGATGGCGCATTGAGCGCGGCGAACCGGGGGACGGCCAAGCAAAGCGGCTCAGGGAACTGGAGCAGGAGAACGCGAATCTGAAGCGGCTGGTGTCGGAGCTATGCCTGCAGAAACAGGCGCTGCGGGACATCATCGCATCGGGAGGGCTCTAAGATCTGAACGTCACGAGGGAATGAGTATGCGCCGGAGTTGTCGTTCTTTTCAGCGCACTGTAAATGAGACGCAGGCTGACTGCCGGCGCGGGTACTGGCCTCGGCATCCTTCAGGAGAAAGTCCAAGTAATGATATTTTCAATTCGTCCCAGCATTATCCTGTTTTGTGCGCTGGCTTTTTTGCCCGAATGCGGGACAGCGGTCGCGCAGCAGAGCCCGCTTATTCTCACGCGCGGCAACAGCACCTTTGTCCTTGAGCCCTACGCGCCCAACATTCTGCGCGTCACCGTCAGCTTGCAGAGGGAATCCGCGCTGGCCGCGCCCGGATACGGTATTGTAGCGGCGCCCAACACCGCCGGCTGGAGTGCAAACCAGACCGCGCAGGCCGACGTATATAATTCGCCGCGCATGGTCGTCAGCGTGGACCGCGAACGGCCTGCCGGCCCGCCGCCGCTTCACACCATGGCGGACATAGGCAAATACTTCAACGGTTCCACTCCTGGCGCTCATATCACCTTTCGCACCTCCGACGGCACAAAGCTGCTTGAGCTTACCGGCTGGGCGCAGGATGAACTCAATCACAAATCAGGCACGGCGGCACTCGAACACGATCGCCGTCCCTCCGATCCACAGTTCTACACCGTCAGCGCGACGTTTGCCTCGCCCGCAGACGAGCACTATTACGGGCTGGGGCAGAATCAAGAGGGATTTCTGGACCATCGCGGACATCCGGTCCGTTGCTGGGCCGATTACACGGCTCCCGCTGGGCCCAGCTTTCTGCGTGCCGTTCCTGGTCACTAACAAGGGCTATGGGCTCTTGTGGGATAACGCTTCCAAGACCACCATCGAGCCCGGCTTCAACGAGCGGACGCGCTGGATTTCCGAAGCCGGCAACCGCGTCTCCTTCTTTGTCATCGCCGGCGCCACCGCGGACGAGATTTACTCTGGCTACAGGCTGCTGACGGGCCCAGCGCACATGCTGCCTAAAGCGGCTTACGGCTACATCCAGTGCAAGCAACGCTACGCCAGCCAGCAGGAACTGCTTTCAGTTGCTCAAGGCTATCGCGACCGCCATCTGCCGGCTGACGTGCTGGTTGTGGATTGGTTCTACTACACGAAGATGGGCCAAATGGACTTCGATCCCCGGTTCTGGCCTGACCCGTCGGCAATGAACAAGCAGCTCCACGAGATGGGCTTTGAAACCATGATCAGTGTCTGGCCGCGCTTTGTGCCCGATGACCGATTCTATGCACAGTTGCGCGAGAATGGCTGGTTCATCCACCTCGCCGACGGCACGCCGATCGACGGGTTGCCCTACGATCGCGCCGGGTCCGACATCGATACCACCAACCCAGACGCCGCCCGTTGGTACTGGGAGACCATCCGCGACAACATTCTCAGCAAGGGATTTGACTCGCTCTGGGCCGATGAAACCGAACCCGATCTGCCCCCCAACGGCGCCTACTTCCACATCGGTCCCGGTACGGAATTCTTCAACGTCTATCCGCTCTTTCACACTGCGGCGCTCTACGACGGCTTCCGCCAGGACGAGCCCGATCGGCGCGCGCTGATTCTTTCTCGCGACGCGTTCACCGGCGTGCAGCGCAATGGCACCATTGTGTGGTCCTCCGACATCTATCCCACCTGGGACACGCTCAAGCGCCAGATTCCCACCGGCCTCGACGTAGCAGCTTCGGGGATCCCGTACTGGTCCAACGACACCGGCGGCTGGCAATATCTTCCCGCAGAGCACCATCCAGACCACCCGCCATTGCTCGATCCCTCCGATGCCCGCGATAACGTCGGCGGATACGACGACTATCCAGAGCTCTACACCCGCTGGTTCCAGTACGCCACTTTCCTGCCGATCTTCCGCACCCACGGCAGCCGCCTGGCGAACGAAGTGTGGTCGTATGGCAAACAGGCCGAGCCGATTCTGGAAAAATACCTGCGCCTGCGCTACCAACTGATGCCTTACATCTACTCGCTGGGCTACCAGACCTGGCTGTCGGGCGCTCCCTTTATGCGCGCCCTGCCGCTGGACTTTCCCGATGATCCCAAGGTCGTCGACATGCGCGACGAGTACATGTTCGGGCCTGCCTTTCTGGTTGCGCCCGTCACCGACCAGGGTGCGACCAGCCGCGAGGTGTACCTGCCCGCGGGAACCGATTGGTATAACTTCTGGACGAACGAGCGCGTGAAGGGCGGCCAGACGATCACAGTCGCTGCGCCGATCGACACCATTCCGCTATTCGTGCGTGCCGGCTCGATTATTCCTTTGGGGACTATGGTCGAAAGCACCCATCAAGCGCAGGCGATTGAGCAGGTCAGAGTCTATCCGGGAGCCGACGCCAGCTTCACGCTCTTCTCCGACGACGGCACGACCTATGACTACGAGAAGGGCGCTGGCTCCATTACTCGGCTCCATTGGGACGACGCGAAGCAGATGCTCACGCACGACGGCGCCGCGGCTTGGAGCGAACCTGACAGCAAGATCGTTAAGATTGCCGGACATTCATCTGATCACGGATCAAGGTAATCAGCGTTCGATGCGTGGCCGACTCTACCGCATTTGCAGTTCGCTGTTAAGGACGAAATTTGAGGAGATGAAAATGACCCGATCGGCTTTCGTTTTTGCGTCTCTTGCGCTGGCCATTTGCGGTCTTGCCCAGACCCCGCCGAACTCCGCGCCTCCACTTCCCGCGCATCTTCCCGGCAAGGGACTTGCCCAGCACGACTTCATGTACACCGGAGAATCGCACGACCGCCGCATCTTCATCGTGCGCCACGGTGAGATTGTATGGACGTATGACGACCCTGCGGAGAAAGGCGAAATCAGCGACGCGGTCATGCTGTCAAACGGCAATATCCTATTCGCGCATCAATTCGGCGTCGGAATCATCACTCCGGACAAGAAAATTGTCTGGAACTACGACGCGCCAGCAGGCAAAGAGATTCATACCGCGGTGCCGATTGGAAGCGACCATGTGCTATTCGTCATCAACGGCGACCCTGCCGTGGCACGCGTGGTGAACATCGTCACCGGTGTAACGGACCGGGAGATCGTTCTTCCCACCAGGCATCCCGTCAGCGTGCATGGGCAGTTCCGTCACCTCCGGCTGACCCCGAATGGAACCATGGTGATCGCCTATATGCAACTAAACAAAGTGGTGGAGTACGACTTCGACGGTAACGAATTGTGGTCGTTCCCATGCGATACGCCCTGGGGCGTCACACCCCTTGCGAACGGCAACTTCTTGATCACCGACAGGCTCGGCGTGCGCGAAATAACTCGCCGTGGCGATGCCGTGTGGACATTCGCTCAGTCCGATGTCCCCGACTACAAGTTCTCGACCTTCCAGCAAGCCTGGCGGTTGCCGAACGGCAATACCGTCGTCAACAACTGGGTCAACGAGTGGAGCACAAAGCCAGAAGAGCGCACGGGCACCCTGCAGGCGCTCGAGCTGACGCCTTCGAAGGAAGTGGTGTGGGCGCTCGCATCCTGGACTCCGCCCGCCAATCTCGGCCCACTCACAACCCTTCAGTTTCTCGATGAACCTTCGGCTCCGGAGAACGTCCACTTCGGGCCCATTCATTAATCGTGGCAGGACAAGACGTCCCGTGGAGAGAACTGTTTCATGAGAATCGCAATGAGCGTCCGGCTGGTGCTTTTAACTGTATCGCTGGCTGTGACAATGTTGTCTGTTCCCGGGCGAAGGTCGCTCTGGGCTCAATCAGCGGTCAGTCAGGAGACCGCGCGCTCCAGCCCCGCCCCACCGGCAGAGGGATCCGTGGACATCCACGTAGATCTCACCAAGAGGGTGGGCACCTACACACCAATCTTTAGCTGGTTCGGCTATGACGAATCAAATTACACGACGATGAAGTACGGCAAGCAACTTCTCCAGGAGTTGCACGATCTGAGCCCCGTGCCGGTCTACATCCGGGCGCATCACCTTCTGACCTCGGGCGACGGAGTACCCGATCTCAAGTGGAGCTCATCGAATGTATTCAGTCTGGATCCGAACGGCAAGACGGTATATGACTTCACGATTACCGACCAGATCTTTGATGAATTCAGGAACGCTGGCGTCCGGCCCATGGTGGAGCTTGGGTTCATGCCCAGAGATCTGGCCGCAACGGTGCCGGGAGTGAATGCATACCAGGTTCATTATCCGGCCAACACCACGTCAGGCGCTTCCAATAATCCGCCAAAGGACTATGCGTTATGGGGCGAACTGGTGCGAAAGTACACCGAACACCTTGTCGAGCGCTACGGGAAGCAGGAGGTAAGCACGTGGTACTTCGAGGTGTGGAACGAACCGGACATCTCGTACTGGCATGGGACGCCCGCGGAGTATTTGAGGCTTTACGATTATGCCGCGGCCGGGCTTCGAGCGGCGCTGCCCAATGCAATGGTAGGCGGACCCGCAAGCACTGGCCCAAATTCGGAACGAGCCGGAGCGTTTCTCAATAACTTTCTAAAGCATTGCCTGAACGACAAGAGCGCTGCGGATGGAAAGCCGGTTCCGCTCGATTTCATCTCGTTCCATCCCAAGGGTCACCCGACGGTAGTGAACGGGCATGTGCGGATGGGGCTCATGAATGAACTGAAGGCCGCCGAAGCCGGATTCGAGATTGTCGCGAAGTATCCGCAATACATCCATCTTCCGATTATTCTGAGCGAGGCTGATCCAGAGGGATGCGCAGCCTGCTCGATGAAGGTCAATCCGGCGAATGCGTACCGGAACGGACCTCTCTACGCAACATACACTGCAGCCGCGATCAAGGCATTGTTCGAATTACAAGACCGCTCAGGGGTGAACCTGCTCGCGATGTTATCGTGGTCGTTCGAATTTGAGGGCAAGGAGTACTTTGAAGGGTTTCGCACTCTGGCGACGAATGGCGTGGACAAGCCGGTGCTGAATGTATTCCGGATGGCCGCCCTGATGTCAGGAGAGCGCGTATTGACGAGCAGTACCGGGCAGGTTTCGCTTGACGACATCCTGAGCAAGGGCGTAGCCCAGACGCCGGATGTGGACGCCATCGCGACCAAAGCGGATCGCGAAGCCGCGGTGATGCTGTGGAACTACGATGACGACGACTTGCCCGCGCCCGGCGCGAAGGTGCAAGTTACAATTGCAGGGATTCCGTCGGAAATAAAGAAAGTTCTGCTGGAGCATTACCGCATTGACGACACACACAGCAATTCGTACAGTGTGTGGAAGGCCATGGGTTCTCCGCAGACACCGACGCCTGAGCAGTACGCGCGGCTGAAAGAAGCGGGACAGTTGCAGTTGCTCAGTTCCCCGCAGTGGCTTGATGTGAGCTATGGCAAAGTGACGATCGGAACAGGTCTTCCACGGCAGGCTACATCGCTAATGATAATAAAATGGTGATTGGCTGGCGGTGCTGTTGAGAGAAGAAGTTCAGATGGGGGCACCAGGCACGATCCGGGCCGGCTCAATTTGAGCACGGTGGAATTTTGTCGCGTTGGTGACGGCTGCAATTGCCATCAGCTATTTCGACCGGCAGACCTTGCCAGTGGCGATCTCAGCGATCGAGCGGGCGATTCCTCTCAACGATCGACAGTTCTCGCGGCTGCAGTTTGCGTTTCTGATTCCGTGTGCCCTGTTGTATGCGGGCGGGCCGGTTGCTGGATGTAGGCCGTTGCGCAATCTGTATTCAGTTGAATTGAGGGATGAAGGAGCCGCGTTTTGAACGCGGCAGGCCTCAGGATCGGCGCGGCGGGCGAGAGGGAGAGCGAAGAGGGCCGATTAAGGATCACCACCCGGGGAAAAACGCGATTTGTCCGTGTTGGCCTATACTATGCCGGGGATCGGACACCCTCAAACACCCAATTTCACTCCAAAAGTATCAAGAGAAGGTAGGGGAAATGCATTCCCCCTACCTTTAGCTACAGATTCCTGCACCCGCACTTGGGACCTTGATTGGCAGGGTACAACGGGGACATGTCGGGGCCGTCGCGCCCCGGCGCAGTGGCTGTTGATGGGTTCCGGGGGCGGCGGAAAAGGGAGACGGCGGGCGGGTCAGAGAACGATGCAATCAACCATGAACTAGAGCATCAACCTCTCGATAAGGCAAAAGAGAAAAGAAGATGAGCAGATCATATATAGAGAGGCAGAGTGCTTCACGCACTCTCATCCTGCCCGGCGCAACAACAACTCCACAAGCGACAACCATCATCAACAACCAGATCATCCTCATCAGGCAGAGCTCCTGCTCGACACAGAGATCAGGCCAGGCACCGATATCAGAAAACTGGCTCCGGCTCTGGTGCGCCCTGCGCGAGGGAGTTTTTGTGAGCGGCAGGACGGAGTGCTCACTCGAGCTTACATGCCTTCGAGAAAACGAGAGAGACGGCAGGAGGCCCGGGCTGAGTTTGAGTACGGGGTCTGAGTTCTGGGCCCGATCCTGAACGAAGCTTGGGCCTGGCGCGCGTGCGCGAGGATTTTTGTTGCAGGCAGGACGGTGAGACCTGGTGTACTCCCGTGAGTACGGAGCCACATCGGAGAGGATGCGCAGTTTATGGATATCCGGATAGTCCTCGGGGTTGGTTCCCTTCAGCTCGGGGTGAAGCGCTTCATAGCTGGTATCAGGCGGGCGTAACCATCGTCGATCTGAACGAAGGGATCACCGACCTTGAAGTTGGTCATGTAGTCGTCGCCCGGCAGCCAGGACGGCATGGTGTTTGGGATCTCGTTGGCCTGGGGAGTTCCTGGCCACGCTGAATGAAACGACGAAGTGGTTCTGAATAGCCGAAGTGTTCCTTGAGAGAAGGAGATGGTCCTAGACCTGCACCCAGTTCCCGTTCGTAATAGCGACGGGAGACGTTGGTCATTTGTCTGGAGCTTTGGTCCTGAACCTCACTGAGTACATACTCATCGCGTAGTTCAAATTAACACGTGGACCGGCTTGACAGGTCGGCCATTCAGGAGCAATGTGTATATGAGCACGCAAGCAAGATGGCCGCATTCCTTCCTTCTCCCTATCCATCCGAACAACACCACACGGTCCAGAGCCGTCCGTTCGGCCGTTTTATCTGCGAGACCCGCAAGAGCGCCGGCCTGTCCCTCGAAGAAGCCGCCCGCTTATCCGGCATGCAGGGCTCGGAATGGCTGGCCGTCGAGGAGGGCTATGCCCCTGAGGATGTAAATCGGCTGCGTGCCATGGCCGACACCATGGAGATCAGTTTCGACTGGATCGCCATGGTGGCCCTGCTCTGCCGGGAGGCAAGGGATCTCTGAGGCCGCGCGCCGCTGGCGCACGTTACTCAAAACCATATAAGCTCATCTCCGAGAGAAAGGAGGTGAGTCCGATCAAGACAAAGGAAACATCAGGAGTCAAGCGAGTGAATATCAATATCTCAACAGGGCTTCATAACTCGTTCAAAGCCGCGGCCGCAGCGCAGGGTCTGGAGATGACGGAAGTGTTGATGGCCTACATCGAAAGCTATGTTGCCAAGTACGGATACACTGCCCCCAAGAAGAAGGGACAGCGCAGATGAAACGCGCCGTCCTATATATGAGGGTCTCCACTGTCGATCAGCATCCGGAGACCCAGCTTTACGACTTGCGCCAGATGGCCGCCCAGCGCGGCCTGGAGATCGTGCAGGAATACACGGACCGGATCTCCGGCGCGAAAGCCAGGCGGCCGGGTCTCGGCCAGATGATGGCCGACGCCCGCCGCGGACGTTTCGATGTGGTCCTGGTCTGGGCCTCGGACAGGATCGCCCGCTCCGTGAAGCACTACCTGGAAGTGCTGGATGAGCTCAACCATCTCAATATCGAGTTCGTCAGTTTCCGGGAGAACATCGACACCGCCGGTCCGTTGGGCAGGGCCATCGTCGTCATCATCGGCGCCATCGCTGAGCTGGAACGCAACTTGATCATCGAAAGAGTGCGCGCCGGCATGCGGCGCGCCCGGCTCGAAGGCACACACATCGGTCGCAATCCTTTAGTCCTGGACCATGAAGCTATCCGGCGTGAACGCTGCCAGGGACAGAGCCTGCGGCAGATCGCCAAAGGCCATCGCATCTCAACGGCCACGGTACAACGTGCGTTGCGGAAGCACCCGGCCCCAGTTCCCGTCGAGGAGCTCAAAAAAACAGCCTGAACCTGACCGACTCGGCCTGTGACAAAAGGGCTCTGAAAACCCACCCCGTAAACCCCTCAAAACACACGGCCGGATCTCACCGATCCGGCCGTGTCAAAAGGTGTGGGTTCTGAAACAGGGAGGGAAGAATCAATTAATCCTTCAACTGCTCCTCCGGTTCTTGCGCCTCTTCCTCGATCCGGGAAATCCCCATTTCATGAAGTACGTGGCGAATTGCAGACAGCAGCGCGTCGATGTCGGCGGTGGTGATTCGGCCAATGGTTCCGATTCGAAAACACGAGTCTTTTGACAACTTGCCCGGATAGATTGCGAAGCCAAGCGTCCAAAGCCTCTCATAGAACTCGGCGAATTGGAAGGCCGGGTGGGTTGGGTAACGGAACGACGTGATAATGAAGCTCTGATCCTGATCTGCGAGATATATCTCAAAGCCTAGCGCTTCCATGCCGCGGCACAGCGCAACATGATTCTGCCGATAGCGCTCGCCGCGCGCCCGCACGCCGCCCTCTTCATCCAGTTCGTTCAGCGCCTGTTCAAAGGCCAGAATGGTTTGGATTGGCGGCGTGAAGCGGAAGTGTCCATCGGCTTCCATACCGGCCCACTGGTCATAGAGGTCGAGGCTTAGCGTGCGGGCATGGCCCTTGGATGCTTGGAGAGCGCCGCGGTTGGCAATAATGAAACCGAAGCCAGGAACGCCCTCGATGCACTTGTTCGCGGAGGAGATGAGGAAGTCGATATGCGAGGCCACCATATCGATGGGAATCGCGCCGAAGCTGCTCATGGCGTCCACGATATACGAGGCGCCTGAGGCGCGCACCACAGGGCCGATTTCTTCCACCTCATTCAACATCCCGCTCGTGGTTTCGCAGTGCACTACCGCGACGTGCGTGAAACCGGAGTGGAGGGCCAGATACTCCGCGACCAGCCGGCCAGTAAACTTCTTGTTCTCGGCGACCTCAAAGACTTCGAGATCGATGCCATGAACTCGCGCCATTTGTCCGATACGCCGGCCATAAGCGCCGTTGACGAGCACCAGCAACTTGCCGTCGTAGGGAATCGCAGTTGAAATCACCGACTCAACAACAAATGTCCCGCTGCCTTGCATGAGGATGCATTCGTAGTCCTCATCCGGATAGGGCCCCAGAGCAAGCAGGCGTGTGCGAATGTCGCGGACAATGGCCAGAAAGTCACTGTCCAGCGAGCCAAGATCGCGGAGCATGGCCCCCTTCACCGTATCGCTTGTGGTCAGGGGGCCGGGAGCAAAGAGCAACTTCGATGGGTTACCAGTTTGCGTTGTCATTTTCCTCTTCGTCGCCGTCGCCGTAGTTGGCATCGCCGTAATTGAGCGGGGGCTGTGGAATCATGGCTACCGGCTTGGGGGGCGCCGTGTAGACCTTATCGCCACCGAGGTAAGTTGCTTCCAGAACGATGTCCTTGATGGTATCGGGAGGTACCTGGCGCGGATCCTTCTCAAGAATTACGAAATCGGCCAGCTTGCCAGGAGTAATCGATCCCTTGATGTTCTCCTCGAATGTGGCGTAGGCGCCATCGAGGGTCCACACCTTGATGGCTTCGTCGACGCTGACCCGTTGATTGCCGCCGCGCACGATACCGTCGGAACCCTTGCGGGTAACCATATCCTGAATTCTCAGCAACGGGTAGGCCGCGGAGATGGGAGAATCGGAGTGGCCGGCCACGTGAATGCCCATGTCGATCGCAGTGCGATAGGCATGCACCATCGCGAGACGCTCCGGGCCGTAAGCGTCGAGAATGTTTCCGTACTCCCACATATAGGAGTGGAAGACGAGGATCACGCCGTCCTTCCTGGCGCGATCCAGCATGGCCTGATTCATGACGCTGGCATGCTCGATCCTCCAGCGCGCATCGACGCGAGGATTTTTGGCCTCGGCGCGTTCGATCGCCGTGAGCATCATGTCGATTTCGCGGTCGCCGTTGGAATGCGTGGCCACCTGCCAGCCCGCGTCCCACCACTTCTGAACATCTGCGTCCAACTGCTCCTGCGTGCGTGCGGGCGGGATGCCGAAGTAGCCCGGCCGGTCGGAGTATGCCTGGCTGAGCCATGCCGTCCGTCCGCTGAAAGAGTTGCCCTGAAAGTTTTTGAGCGAAGAAATCCGAAGCCGCTCGTCGCCGAAGCCGCGTTGCATTCCGGCAGCCTGGAGCTCGTCAAAACTCCCCACACCGAACATAAAGGCCACGCGCACCGGATTGCCGCGGTCGCGCACTTCCTGCATCAATTTGAACGAGGACGGGTTGCCGCCGGCAATGCCCACGCTAGTGATGCCCTTCGCGGAGTATTGCCTGAAGCAGTTGAGGTAGCCTTGAATTTCATCTTCGTGCGGAATACCCATGCGATCGCTGGAGTAAGCGCCGCCCCGGTCTGCGCCAGGGGCCGATGGTTCCCGGCTTTCGCCACGGTGGCCGCGGCCGGCCGCCGACTGGGCTTCCAACTGATTAGCGGTTGCGGTTTTGTCGGCGGAGGCAGTGGCTAGCTGTTCGCGCCGGCCCCTGCCGAGCACGCCGCGCCCCGATTCGCGCAGCACACCGTTGGGCGTTCCATCGGGATCGCGATCCAGCGCGCCGCCCGGAGGATCGGGCGTCTCTTTGGTGACACCGGCGGCCTCGAGCATGAAGCTGTTCACCACCGTGATGTGACCAGATCCGTGCGTGATCGACACCGGCTGCGTCGTGGAGACCTTATCCAGATCATGGCGGTTGGGATGGCGGCCCAGCGTCACGTCATTGTATCCATAGCCGTTGATGGCCTTGCCTGCGGGAGTGATGGCGGCCTTGCGCTTGAGGGCCGCGATCAGATCGTCCATGGTCTTGACCTTGTCGCTGCCCAGCCAAACCCTGTAGTAGGGGGAGTTCTCGTCGAAGATGGCCTGCGGATGCAGGTGCGCGTCATTGAATCCCGGGGTGACGGTCCTGCCCTTTAGGTCAATCACCGTCGTCGAAGGCGTCTTGAGCTTGAGGATCTCCGCGTTGGTTCCCACCGCGGTGAATCGGCCGTTGTCGATGGCGAAGGCCTGCGCGGAGGGGTGCGCCGCATCGACAGTGATGACTTTGGCGTTGATGAAAATTGTTTGGGTGGCGTGCGCAAGGTTTGCGAAGCAGGCGACGCTCGCCATCAACGCAACGATTAAACAGAATCGTTTGCTCATCTGTATCTCCATTTTTCGGTGGGCAGGATTCTCCGGCGTGGCCGGAGAATCCTGCAGTGGATTAGAACGTGAAACGGGCGCTGATCTGAATGTTGCGCGGTGTGTTGGCCTGGCTCATAGTGGCGATGGTTCCGAAGGTCGCGGAGGAGATGCTGGTGGTCGGGCCAGAGAAGTTTACGTAGTTGAGAGCATTGAAGGCCTCCGCGCGGAAGGTTGCGACATAGCGCTCTGAAATGCGCGTTTCCTTCTCCACCATGGCGTCGAGGTTCCACGAATAGGGACTGTTGATGTTCGCGAGATGGCGGCTCGCGTTGCCGAAGGTGTAGCTGGCCGGCTGCACAAAGGCGGCTGGGTTGAAATATTCGCCGCCGAGCTTGATCTGCGAGCCTCCGGGCACCAAGGGAGAGATTCCGGGCACTGTATTGGGCCGGTAGCTTCCTCCGTTGTAGGAATGGGAGTTGTTGGTGGCGCTCACCGTCAACGGCCGGCCGGAATCGAAGGAGTAGATTCCACTGACCGCCCAGCCGCCCGCAACCATTGCGCCGATACCGTGATTGAGTAGCGGCTTCTGGTAGCCGAAGGGCAATTCGTAGCGCGTGCTCCAGCGCACGTTGTGGGTCTCGTCCTGGTCGGAACGGGACTTGTCGCAGCGCGGGCAATAGTAATCCTGAAAGCCCGTGTAGGTTCCCGCCACGCTGGTCATCTCCCCGACGTTATCGAGGGCTTTGCTGAAGGTGTAACCAAAAAGCTCGGAGAGCCCCGACTTGGCGCGATGTTCGACCGTCAATTGCCCGGCATTGTAGGTGGAGTGGCCCACGCCCGAGTTAAGCTGCTCCACGGTGCTGAACTGCGGGAATGGACGAAGCAGTTGTTCGTCGGCGACCGTAGACAAGCTGAGCGTAGAGGTGGGATCGGTGATGACTCCGGCGAAGGGGTTGGTCACGTTGGCGATCAGCGCCGAACCCTGAGCCAGATCGGCGTCGGGAATCTGGTTGAAGTAGAGGGGCTGCATCAGGTGCACGCCTTCGTTGCCGGCGTAGGCCGCGGTGACCACAAAACTGGCGGGCAGCAAACGCTGAATGTCGAGCGAGTAGTTGAGCTGATAGGCAATATTCTGATGGCGCCCTGGGCCGGCGATGCTCTGTCCAAGATCGATGCCCAGGCCGGCGGCGTTCCCATAGGGAGTGGGAAGGCCCGACGGAAATGGGCTGGCGAGGTTATATCCGGCGAGGGGATACGCGGAGACGGACTGCGCGTCGATGGAAGTTGAGCTTCTGATTTCTCCGTCGGCATTGGGGAACTGCTGCCACGCCGCCGCAGGATGGAAGAAGATGCCGAGGCCGGTGTGAACGATGGTTTTTTGGTTGAGTTGATAGGCCAGACCGAAACGTGGCGAGAAGTGCAGCTTCTCAGGAAGTTGCAACTCTCTGCTTGTGCCGTTAAGGCCCGGAATACCTACGCCGCCCACAAGAGTTGGAAGCGTTGGTTCGCCGGGAAGAGAGGCAACTTTGCCGTTAATCGGCGAAGTGGAGGTTGTGTCGATGTAGTTGAGTTGGTTTTCGTTCTCAATGTCACCCAGCTCGAGGTCGTAGCGCAAGCCATAGGTGACGGTCAGCTTGGGAGTGAACTTCCAGATGTCCTGAACGTAAGTGCCGTAATAGTAGTGGTGCGACCGGGTCACAGGCTCGTATCCCGAGTTCACGGTTGCCAGGCCCAGCAGCAGGTCGGCCATGCCCGAGCCGGAATCGTTCGACGGCGTAGTCGTCCACGGACCACTGGTAAACTTGTCGCCTGCGCTGATGGCCATTTGATCGGGATCCCATAGCTGCACTGGGTAGCGCCTGATATCGACGCCGAATTTGAGCGTATGCTTGCCCTTCTCCCAACTGGCGTCGGCCGCATATTGCCAAACCGACGAAAAGTTCCTTTCCAGGGGATACGAGTTTCCCAGAGAAGTTACGCCGCCCAGGGCCGGAGCGCCGCTGACGCTAAGCGAGGGGCTCAAGGTTGCGGTGACGCCAGGGGCGACGTTGGCGGCGTTGAAGCCGAGGCTTCCGGGAGTGCGATGCACCTGCTCATCGCGATTGGATTCGCTATGCGCCCAGGAAAAGTGATGTTCGAAGATCAGGTTCGACTTCATGACCCAGGTGTGGTTCACGATGATGCTCTTGCCCGGGATGCGGTCATTGGCCATCTGCGGCGACAATCCGTTGTTGAAAAAGTCGGCATTCCGAATGTGATTGCTGAAGTCGGTATAGTGTCCGAAGATACTGTGCTCGGCGTTGAATTGATGGTCGATGCGCGTATCGTAGCTGTTGTTGTCGTCGGTGTTCGGCGTATTGGCGAAGAAATTGTTCTCGTTGCTTAATCCTGTTCCAGGAGTGTTGGGAGACGGATAAAGAGCGAGCAATGCAAGGCCCAGCGCGCTGGGGTTCGGCACTTTGTTGGTCCCATACGCGGGCTCGTCCAGGTAGCGAGTGCGGCAATATGTCGAATTTGCGGTTTTTACAGCTGTCGAAGTGCAAACCGTGCTGCCCACCGGCTGCACGGTGGTGCTCGCCGGGTCGTAAATGGCGATCAGGTTTCCGGTGGCATCGAAGGTTTTTGAGAAGTCACCCGTCCGTTCCAGGGCGGTGGGAACGGTTTCCAGGAAGGATCCCGCGGTCGTGTCGCGTAGCCCATCGTAGGAGAAGAAGAAAAATGTCTTGTTGCGGCCGTTCATCACTTTAGGAATCACAACGGGCCCGCCAATCCTGAAGCCAAACTGATTCCTGCTGAATGAACCTCTGGGCGTGATAGGAGTGGTGTGGTTGGCGTTATAGCCGTTGCCATCCATGTCCTGGTTGCGATAGTACTCAAAGCCCGAACCGTGCAGCGCATTGGTGCCCGAGCGCAGCGCGAAAGCTACAATGCCTCCACTGGTGCGGCCAAACTCCGGGGCATAGGCATCGGTATAAACGCGCGTCTCCTCGACGGAATCGGTTCCCGGAATCCCGGCGTCCTGGTTATAGTAGGCGGTGATATTGGCTGCGCCGTCGAGCATTACATCGGTCGTCGAGCCTTTGGCGCCGTTGATGCGGAAGGTGTTGGAGCGGCTTTCGCTCGAATAATTCTGACCCGATAATCCATCGTCGCCTTTGGTTACGCCCACTGTGTCGTTGATGATCTGCAAGGGGTTTCGAATATTGAGCGGAATGCTTTCGACGAATGCCGGCTCGATCGTGAGGCTGCGGTCGGCGCGATCGGTCGTCAACTCCGGGGGCACGTCGCTCACCTGAACCGTCTGCTGCACCGCTCCCACCCGCAGCGCCAGGGTGAACACCTTAGATTCGCCCACTTCGAGCGTGATTCCGGTTACCACCGTGATTTCAAAGCCCGGGGACTGCGCTTTAATCTCGTAGGTTCCCGGATCAACGGGCGGCAGGATGAAATCGCCGTTGGCGTCGGTTGCGGTCTCCTCTTTGACTTGGGTGCTGTTGCGCGTGAGCGTCACAATCGCACCTTTGACGCTGGCATGCTGAGGATCGACCACTTCGCCGCTGACGTGGGCATTCTGCGCGAAGAGTGGGACGCTGAGGATCATTGCGGGGAGAAGGAAGAGAAGGCGGTTTGCGTATCGCATGGCGGCTCCGTTCGAGGTTGGTTAGATTGGGTCTTCAACACGGCAGCTTAGGAAGCGCCGCTGAGATTCGCTCTGTTTGCCGTTTGGACTTGATGCGATAGTAGCCAGCAAGAACTCATGGAGTATTAAGGCGCAGTGAATGCTGAGGCGCTTAACAGTAATGAACGTAGGTTTACTCCGAGCAGTGAATCGCGACGCCGCAAGTCTCATGGCGCTCCTCGGAGGGATTAAGATGTGCGTTTGCATGCGCATTGCGAGGCGGGCACTGAGAGGGCTGGCGTGAATCTGCCGCATCGATCTGCATTGTCTGAGACGCAATGAGCCATTCGCATTGATGCGAGTCCCTGAGGCTCGAAGCCTTTTGAAATCGCTTAGTCCACGGCGAGGCAGGCGGCCGGTTCCAGGGCGTCTTCTTCGATCGCAGAGGCGATGGCATTGGAGGGCTTGAGATTCCAAATCGGGATCAGGGCCGCGCCGGCGAGGAAGGCAGCGCCGGCTAGACAGAAAAAGAGGCTGTCCCATCCATAACGTTCGCTGACAAAGACGACGACGTAGGGCGAGAAGATGGTGCCCAGGTGGCCGATACCATCCACCAGGCCGGACGCGGTTGCCGCTGCCTTGGGCTCGCCAATGTCCTGGGCGCCTGCGCCGGAAAGCAGCGTGTCCGGGCCGAAGGAGAAGATGCCTGCCACGGAGATGGCCAGGGCGGTGCCGATCAATCCAAATTTCGTCAGAGCCGGCTCGAGCATCATGACGATGCCGAATCCGCACAGCATGATCGCAGATACGGGCGCGCGCCGCGACTGGCTGAAACGATCGGAGATATAACCTGCCGCCACTGCGCCGATGATCCCTATCAGTTCGTACAGCGACGATAGATAGCCGCCTGCCTGCACGCTGTACTTCAGGCGATTCACCATGTAAAGCGGCAGCCAGAACATGAGCGCGTAGCGGCAGAGTTCCAGGAAAAAATACGAAATGCTGAGCATCCACAAAGATGGCTTGCGCAGCAATGCGGCCATGACACTCCAGTTGGACCGCACCGTATTCAGGACGGCTGGGTCGCGCCGCGTCGCGCGGTGCAGATCCGACAGCTCAGGAGATTCCTTCGCGCCGAGCAGAAATACTCCCGTTATCGCCAACAGCAGCATCGCCGGCAACAGGAATCCCCGTCGCCATCCAAGTTGCGGCAGCAGCCATGGCTGCACTACCGCCCAGGTTGCAAAGGCAGTTGCCAGAAAGCCGCCGAGAACGTAATTCGTGCTCCACCAGGCCATGACAATGCCGCGATCTCCCCCGCGGAACCAGATGGCCATCGTCTTCACCAGGCCAGACCAGCCCGTTGATTGTCCCGCGCCATTCAGGCATGCGAAAACCAGCAACCAAATCAATGAGGCGTGGACACCCATCAGGATGTTGCTCGCAACCACCAGCAGAAGGCCTGCGCCAACCACGCGCTTTGCTCCTATGCGGTCGGATAATGGTCCGCAGCCAAATTGGCCAACAGCATAGAGCAGGCTGTAGCCGAAGACAATGTTCGCCAGATCGAAACTGTGAAGCCCCGAGACGTTTTTAAGCAAAGGCAGCACTACGCTCAGATTTTTCCGGCACAGATAGAAGCCGGCGTAGGTGAGCCAGGTGATCCCGAAGATCCGGCGCTGACTAGCAGAAACGCTCATGGAAGTCTCTGCGCAATCAAGTTGTGGCAGCTCTGCCGCGGGCAAATTGTGAAAGCCGGCATCGGCGACTGCGACGCGTCTTTCAAGGCAGCGCAGAAAATTAGCGGCAAGCGCAGTTGATCCCGCCTGCTGCAAACGCGCCGAACGCTGAATTTACGATGACTGCGGAATCGCATCCCCACTACCATTTCAGCGTCTTGCGATTGCGGAAACGTTCAGCGGGTTAAGCGGCAGGCACTTATCTGTTAATTGAACGGTTTAGCCGCAGGCCGGAACCTATGTCATCGATTTGTAATGTCTCTCCGCTACACTGGCTTTTCTGCCTGTTGATTCCCGGAACGCCGATGCGGAATGACGAGATCCAGCCGGGTGAACTTTGTCGCTATGCCTTCGAACTGAAGGCAGCCGTGGATGCTATTTGCAAGGGCCCAACCTTCCGCACCAGTGCCAAGAGTTGCCAGTTTCTTCGCTATATTGTTCAACATACGCTTGACGGCAAGGTAGATGAGCTCAAGGAGCGGCTCATCGGCATCGTGTTGCTGGGCCGCCAAACCTCCTACGATACCGGTTCCGACGCGGGTGTACGCGTACGCGCCAACGATGTCCGCAAGCGGCTGGCGGCTTATTACGCGGCAAACTCCAGCGAATTGGAATTTACTCTCGACCTCCCTGCGGGCTCATATGTGCCTCGCTTCTACATGCTGCGGGATTCTCATGGCACCGAATCCGACGCGGAGGTTTCTGTTGTTGCGGAGCCGCATCATGGCCAGGCGATGTTGCCCGAGGCACCGTATCTTTCTCTGCAACTGCTGGCACTGCCAACCCTGGTGGCTCTCTTTCTATGCGTGATTTGCATTCGCTGGCAGCTCACACGCGAACAGCCCTTCGTGAGTTTCTGGAACGCCGTATTTCAAGACCATCACGCATTGCTTTACGTGCCCAATGAAAGTTTGGGTGGACAGCAGGAGGTTTGCCGGCTGACACTCTTGAAGATTCCGCCCCGCTCTTCAATCTGGCCGGCCAGTTCCATTCAGGAATTGCCCTCACCCGTACCCCCGATCTGCCTGCGGGGCAAACGATATTCTGATTTTCATTGGCGCCGTTCCGGCATCTTCCCGCCACGTCGCCTCCGCTCCAGCCGCATCGCAGGACGATTTCCCCGCCGAGTCATGTCCGGCTGGTCATCGATGCCTCGCCTTCGGGCCGCAGGATTGTCGATCGCGGCGCGGCCAATCCCCGCCTCAATTCCTTTAGCCATGCAGCCTTGCTCACCATTGCAAACGGACCGCGGCGCTCAATTCAGATCGATGGCACCGACGCATCCGCCATCAATTCGCTCATTAAAGCAATCTGCGAACCCGACGCCTTTCCTGCCGAGCTCATTGACAGCTTTCAACAGGGCATGGTCACGCAGATTGTGTTCCCGATGGAGCCCCGCGCTCCGGCCGTGGTCTTTCGTGAATCATTGCCCATGACGCATACCGCCATGAATGGATCCTTGTGAGTGCGGAGAGGAAACCTCTCGCGGCATCGCGCTTCCAGGTCTTTCTTTCCGCGTGGGTTCTCTACGCCGGCTACTATACCTGCCGCAAGGACATTGGCCCAGGCTCCGAATCCGGAATATCGCCCCTGGCCCTTAGTCTGATCAGCTTCGGGGCTGCCTATGCCATCAGTCAGTTTCTTGGCGGTATGCTCGCAGATGGTTTTGGAGCGCGCAAGACAGCTTTGACAGGCGCCGGAATTTCGATTCTCTGCACCAGCCTCCTCGCCTTCCATTCCGTGTCAAGTCTGGAGCTATTTCTGGTGGTGGGAAACGGCCTCGGCCAGGGCCTTGGCTGGCCATCCATTCTTCGTCTCTTAGGCGAGTGGTTCCGCCGTTCCGAACGGGATCGGGTGCTGGGATGGTGGAGCACGAGCTACATTCTTGGCGGAGTCCTTGCCACCTCCCTCACAGCATGGTTAACCGTTCACACGCGCGTGGCCGCTCTTTCCGGCTTTTATCCCGCTTACCTGGTTTCCTCCGGTGTCTTGCTCGGCGCAGCACTTTTCTTTTATTGGGGAACCTCGAATCTGGCGCGACCGGTTCCGCAAGGTTCTCAGCCGCTCATTTCGGCGCTCTCCGAATCCCGAGCCAGGCGAACGCAAGCCGCTGCGTGGACCCGGATCCTCACAAACCGCAAGATTCAACTCGTTTCGCTGGTCTACTTCTTTCTCAAGATGACCCGATACACGCTGCTATTCTGGTTACCTCTCTACCTCACATCGAGCCTGGGTTACACGCAGAACTCCGCGGAACATTTCGCATCCTACTTCGAACTCCTCGGGTTTCTCGGTCCTCTCGCTGCCGCCTATGCCGAGCAGCGCTGGCTCGGAGCACGGCACATGGTCCTGGGTTCGGGCATGCTCTTCGCGCTGGCCTTCGTTTGCCTTCTGCATCCGGTCCTCGCAGGAAGCGGGCCGGTTGGTACGGCCGTTTCCATTTCACTCATGGGAATCCTGATCTATGGTGCCGATGTGCTCATGTCCGCTATGGCGGTTCTCGACGCCGTCCCTAGCGGGTTATACGGACGCGCTGCCGGCTTCGTCAACGGCGTCGGATCAATCGGCCAAACTCTTTCGCCCTTCCTTGTCACCATCTTCGTCCTGCGCT
This sequence comes from uncultured Acidobacteriota bacterium, assembly GCA_963826735.1. Classification (GTDB taxonomy): domain Bacteria; phylum Acidobacteriota; class Terriglobia; order Terriglobales; family Acidobacteriaceae; genus Telmatobacter. The sequence continues at coordinate 676,083 of CAWGYN010000011.1, read as the reverse complement.
TTGGATGGACAAAGCTGTTCGATCTTTTTGTCTGTGTTGCCCTAGTTGCCGGCGCCGTATGCGCCTTCGGAGCCCATCTCCAAACCGATCAGCATCCGCAATTAACCGTTTAGTGGCTTGATCTGCACTCTTTCCAACGTAGACTGCGTTCATGACCTTACATATGGACAAATCAAGCACGACAAACCCTCTTCGCATTCGAGCCGTCTTCATGGACTGGGCCGGTACGACGGTCGATCACGGCTCGATAGCGCCGATCATCGCGCTCCAGACCCTGTTCGCGAAGCATGGGATCACGCTGTCTACCAAAGACGCCCGCCGCGATATGGGCCTGCTCAAACGGGATCACATTCGCGCTATCCTCGCTCTCCCCGACGTTCGCGCCGAGTGGAGCGCCATCGCCGGCCAGGAACCCGGAGAGGCTGAAGTCCACACGCTCTTTGCGGAGTTCGGCCCGCTGCAAATGGAAATCATAGTGCAACATTCGCAATTGATCCCAGGCGTCGCCGAGACGGTTAGAGACTGGCAGAGCCACGGCCTGCGCATCGGCAGCACCACCGGATACACCCGTTCGATGTTGGCCCCGGTGCTGGCCCAGGCTGCCGAACAGGGTTACAAGCCCGATGCTTCAGTGTGTCCGGACGAAGTATCCGCGGGACGACCGGCCCCGTGGATGCTTATGAAGAATGCGCAACTCCTCGATGTGTACCCTCCGTCCGTTTGCGTAAAAATCGGAGACACGGTCATCGACATTGAGGAAGGAAAGAACGCAGGGATGTGGACCATTGGGCTCACCAGGACCGGCAATCTCGTTGGCCTCAATCTCGAACAATGGGAGCAACTGCCGGAGGCAACACAAAAGGACCGGCTGAGGGATGCCGAAAGCGTTTTGCGAACGGCAGGCGCCGACTATGTTGCGGAAGATCTTCCTTCCTGCAATCAAGTGTTCGCTGAAATCGACAAGCGTCTCAGCGAAGCAAAATAGCCAAATGCAATCTCAGCCTTGACGCGAGCATCCGACTTTGAAGATTCCTTAGAGGTTGTGACGTAACCTACACCTTTTGACACGGCCGGATCGGTGAGATCCGGTCGTGTGTTTTGAGGGGTTTACGGGGTGGGTTTTCAGAGCCCTTTTGTCACAGGCCGAGTCGGTCAGGTTCAGGCTGTTTTTTTGAGCTCCTCGACGGGAACTGGGGCCGGGTGCTTCCGCAACGCACGTTGTACCGTGGCCGTTGAGATGCGATGGCCTTTGGCGATCTGCCGCAGGCTCTGTCCCTGGCAGCGTTCACGCCGGATAGCTTCATGGTCCAGGACTAAAGGATTGCGACCGATGTGTGTGCCTTCGAGCCGGGCGCGCCGCATGCCGGCGCGCACTCTTTCGATGATCAAGTTGCGTTCCAGCTCAGCGATCGCACCGATGATGACGACGATGGCCCTGCCCAACGGACCGGCGGTGTCGATGTTTTCCCGGAAACTGACGAACTCGATATTCAGATGGTTGAGTTCATCCAGCACTTCCAGGTAGTGCTTGACAGAGCGGGCGATCCTGTCCGAGGCCCAGACCAGGACCACATCGAAACGTCCGCGGCGGGCGTCGGCCATCATCTGGCCGAGACCCGGCCGCCTGGCTTTCGCGCCGGAGATCCGGTCCGTGTATTCCTGCACGATCTCCAGGCCGCGCTGGGCGGCCATCTGGCGCAAGTCGTAAAGCTGGGTCTCCGGATGCTGATCGAGGGTGCTGACCCTCAGGTACAAGGCGGCACGTTTCATTTGCGCTGTCCCTTCTTCTTGGGGGCAGTGTATCCGTACTTGGCAACATAGCTTTCGATGTAGGCCATCAACACTTCCGTCATCTCCAGACCCTGCGCTGCGGCCGCGGCTTTGAACGAGTTATGAAGCCCTGTTGAGATATTGATATTCACTCGCTTGACTCCTGATGTTTCCTTTGTCTTGATCGGACTCACCTCCTTTCTCTCGGAGATGAGCTTATATGGTTTTGAGTAACGTGCGCCAGCGGCGCGCGGCCTCAGAGATCCCTTGCCTCCCGGCAGAGCAGGGCCACCATGGCGATCCAGTCGAAACTGATCTCCATGGTGTCGGCCATGGCACGCAGCCGATTTACATCCTCAGGGGCATAGCCCTCCTCGACGGCCAGCCATTCCGAGCCCTGCATGCCGGATAAGCGGGCGGCTTCTTCGAGGGACAGGCCGGCGCTCTTGCGGGTCTCGCAGATAAAACGGCCGAACGGACGGCTCTGGACCGTGTGGTGTTGTTCGGATGGATAGGAAGAAGGAAGGAATGCGGCCATCTTGCTTGCGTGCTCATATACACATTGCTCCTGAATGGCCGACCTGTCAAGCCGGTCCACGTGTTAATTTGAACTACGCGATGAGTATGTACTCAGTGAGGTTCAGGACCAAAGCTCCAGACAAATGACCAACGTCTCCCGTCGCTATTACGAACGGGAACTGGGTGCAGGTCTAGGACCATCTCCTTCTCTCAAGGAACACTTCGGCTATTCAGAACCACTTCGTCGTTTCATTCAGCGTGGCCAGGAACTCCTCAGACCAACGAGATCCCAAACACCATGCCGTCCTGGCTGCCGGGCGACGACTACATGACCAACTTCAAGGTCGGTGATCCCTTCGTCCAGATCGACGACGGCTACGCCCGCCTGCCTGGTGCCGGCTACGAGGCGCTTCACCCTGAGCTAAAAGGAACCAACCCCGAAGACTATCCGGATATCCACAAGTTGCGCATTCTGTCTGATGTGGCTCCGTACTCACGGGAGTACACCAGGTATCACCGTCCTGCCTGCAACAAAAACCCTCGCGCACGCGCGCCAGGCCCAAGCTCCATTCAGGATCAGGCCCAGCACTCAGGTCCCGTACTCAGGCCCAGCCCCGGCCCTCCTGCCGGCTCTCTCGTTCTCTCGAAGGCCGGTAAGCTCCGGTGCGCACTCTGTCCTGCAGCACACGAAAATTCCCTCGCGCAGGGCGCGGCAGAGCCGGAGCCAGTTTTCTGATATCGGTGCCTGGCCTGATCTCTGTGTCGAGCAGGAGCTCTGCCTGATGAGGATGATCTGGTTGTTGATGATGGTTGTCGCTTGTGGAGTTGTTGTTGCGCCGGGCAGGATGAGAGTGCGTGAAGCACTCTGCCTCTCTATATATGATCTGCTCATCTTCTTTTCTCTTTTGCCTTATCGAGAGGTTGATGCTCTAGTTCATGGTTGATTGCATCGTTCTCTGACCCGCCCGCCGCCTCTCTTTTCCGCCGCCCCCTGAACCCAAAAACGGCCTCTGCGCCGGGGGCGCGACGGCCCCGAAACCGCCCAGTCTGTTTCCGCTCTATCCCACGAATCAAGATCTCGAGTTCGGCTAGGCAAATCTGTAGTTAAAAGGCGGGGGAACGTGTTTCCCCTACCTAGTCTTGAGGCTTTTGGAGTGAATCCCATATCCCGACACGCTTCGGCCCGACTCAGTATAGGCCATTTCTGAAAATCACCCGGAATGTCATCAGAATGAATTCACCTGTCTCCCAGGTACCCCAATATACCCCAATGTCCGGCGTTTCCCGCGAATGGAGCAACCCGGGGCTGATTCCTAGCTTGGCCGCGATCCGACTCACCACACTAGGCTGTGTGTCCCACAAAACAGACCACAATAGAATGGGCTACGGACTCTTTGTTGCTCAGAAATGGGACGCAGACCTGAGAACCGCGGCCATGCCGGTCACTCCGGCAGCGATTCATGTCCTGGTTCGTGCGCGGAATTGGATCCATTGCGCAAGCTCTCCAGCACGTTCCGCAGCATCACCGCATCGGCTATGCCTTCCACACTAGCACCTGTTCTCTCTACTCTCCGCGCTTCTAGAAGACAGTTATCGCCGGGTAACTGCCTCGCGAAACTAATCCCATGTGACGACTATCATCAGCGCCACCAGTTAGCGCCCAGATCACGCACAGCGGCGGAGGCCACGAGCTTGAGGGACCGGGGGACTAAATTCCTGCACCTGCCTCGGATAATTCATGGCCTTCCATCCTGAGTAGTTGCGTAATCGTCGTCACAGTCGGGCACAAGCTTCGGCAGATACGGTCGGAAGCGAGGAATGATCAAGAGTGGACGTCCTCTTTTGAGAGGCCGCTGATGCGCTTGCGCATACTCCTCAAATTCGATTGACCAGCGGAGCCATATGCCAAATCTTTCCTGGCAACAAAAAGAAAACCTACGGCGCCGCGGTAAGTTGTCGGACCAGGACGAGGCGGTGAGCTCGAGCTGAGCCTGCAAAAGCAGCTCCTGCTCCCCGTCCGGCAGTCCCCGCCAAGATTTCCCAGACCGCTCAGCTCCGCACCGCGCAGCGGAAGATGATTCCTGCGACGTACATATCGATTGAGGTAAAGCCGCTGTCGGCATACGACGACAATCCGGTATTAAACGAACGGGGAGCGGCCTTTGTTGTCGGTGTTTCCCCCGACCTGCTGAAGAAGTGGCGGCAACGTAATCAGGGCCCGGACTATACCCAATATGGGCAAGGTGGGCCTGTCCGCTACGAACTCAAAGCCTTGTTGGCTTTTCGGGATTATCACAGAGTCTATCTCTCAAAGCGTTGACCGTTGCCGAAAAACGGGACCGCGATTACGCCACCTCTTCTTATGCCTTGAGGCATCAGAAGAGGACCAAGACCTTGCACGACGCAACCAGATCTCCACAAGAGAACTAGCGAGCCGGGGAAAGGCTTCCAAGAAGCGCCCCGCGGAACCGCCACCTAAGGTTGTTGAAGCCCCACGTCTGAAATCCGCAGACGAAGGAGCCGACTTCATCTGCAACTGGATTCTTAAAGAACCCCTTGGCGGGCCGGACCGCGTGCGGATTGTTAAGGATGTGCTAGATGAAAAGCTTGCCATGGCATGGCAACGTAGCCGTCCTGCGCTTCCCAACCATGCTGCTCTTCCTCTTACGGAACTGATCCAGCGCTGTAAGCCGAAAACACCGCTCGAAAAGACTCTTGATCCGATGGATCGCAATCTCGAGTTGCTAACTGAGTACACTAAGTGGCTCGACCAATGGTCCGTCTTCGCTTTCGAAGACACCGCGGTAAGAACCGACGCCCTGAAGCAGGCCCTCAAAAAGCTGTCGGGGAAATAGCGTCGCAAGTCCTCACATTGAGGCTTCGGAATTGTGATTTGCAGCAACGAGTTCTATCAGTGTTTGCCCTTCTATTGCGTAGTGGGTACCGGTTGTCTGCCCGACTGTGGACCAACCAGCGGGCCTCTGGGGAAGCAGCGAGCGCTGAACCCCCGTCAGTCTCCCTTTACTTGAACCAGCAATAAACCCGCTCGAAACTTTCTCCGTCGCGGTTGAAAGACTCATTGGCTATGGACTCGGGTACCTCCACATTGTTGAGACTGCCCAGAACAGCAAAGGAAGCAGCGAGGTGGATCTCGCCATGTCGGCTCACCTGAGAACACTTTGGAAAGGTCTCTACGTCGTGAATGGCGGATATGACGGGCCCAGGGGAGAGGAAGCATTACGAACCGGGCATGCCGACGCTGTCGCATACGGTCGCAACTTTCTGGCCAACCCGGATCTACCACGGCGGCTGCAACTCGGAGCCGCTCTGAATGAACCGGACCCAACGACTTTCTACGGCGGAGGCGCTGCTGGCTACACGAGCTATCCCGCGCTCTCTTGAACCGTGCAGCATCAGGATGTTCGGCTGCGATCGTTCGAATCCGCGCCGTAGCGTTTTGATATCCCTCATGAAGGCCGCATGGGCTTGTTTGACTTGAGAAACGAGCCCAAAGCTGGTCAAAAAGAGTTAGCATCGCTGATGGAGAAATCCCTTGCTCGAACAGGATGCGCCCGTCAATACTCGCCCACGGAACAACGCGAAGAGCAGTTCCTGGATCATTGGACTTACCAGCCTGTTCTTTATCTTGCTCCAGAGCGCATGCACAGCCTTCATGGCGATCAACGGGCTTCGACTCCTTATTGGAATCGGGTCGCTAGCCGCCGCGACAACCGCTCTGCGCTTGCTCGACTCCATCCATGGGGAGGCGATTCGTATCCCTATGGAGATTTTGGCAATTGTCGGGTCGGTGGTAAACCTCTTTACGATATGGCACGTAAGGTCGCTACGCGCCCGACCTTCTTCTCAATGGAGAATTGCGCCGGTGAGTGCCGAGAAGAGGCGCGCTGAGTCAATCCAGATAGCCATTGCCGCTGTCACCCTGCTGTTGGTGGCGATTGAATGGACGTTCCACATCAACTTGCACCATTCCATCTAACCAGCATCCTCACGATGTGTGCTCGCTTGATGATTGCAGGTCAATGCGCGTTTCGAAGCCAAGGTTTGCTCGCTGTGCGCATTGTTGATTTGACACTCGTCCAGACGCATCCCCGCCGAGAAGTGCGTTAGATTTGCTTGCCAAGAATCAGGGGCACATAGCTTCGAGCGTCTTGCAGCAATTGCTCGCGCGCAATACCGGCCTTGGCGCGAAGCTGCAAACCCTGCAACAAGTCAACGAGCAAACGGCCTCGCACCTTGGCTGAGGGTGTGCGAGTCAGGTGCCCCGCCTTCATCTCCTTTTCGAAACGTTTCGCGAAAATATCAGCGGATGCGGTGAAGGCCTTCGCGGCACGCGAACGGATCTCCGTTACTCGCTCCGACTGTCCGAGCACCGCAGCGGCCATCATGCAGCCGCTGCGAGCCTCGCCAGTACAGGAGTCGATGGTAGCCTCGCAAAACGCGGTTACTGCCTTGTGGATGTCCGGCTCCGCTTGAAATGCTGCCATTCTGGGAGCTCCATACGTTATTGCATAGCGCTCGACCGCCTTGAGCAGCAGGGTGGACTTGTCTCCGAAGGCCCGGTATAGCGCGGGTTTGGTGACGTTCACGGCGCGCGCGATCCGATCCACGTCGACTCCTTCATACCCATGTTCCCAAAACATCTCCACGGCACGGTCGAGTGCTTCGTCGGGGATAAAGCCTTTTGGACGTCCTCGGGGGCGCTTCGAAATATTAGTTACCATAGCGTACGAAACTCCTTGCATTTCCGCTGTGATTATCGTACTCTTGCGTTTGTAATACTTCAAGACGGACAAACACAAGAGACAACATGGATAGATTCAAAGGAAAAACAGCACGACCTTCACCCTTCACCACGGAGACGCCCATGGAACATTCGATCGCACTCGTCACCGGCGCCACCTCCGGGCTCGGTTATGCGGCGGCCCGCTTACTCGCCGCCAAGGGCTACCGCGAGGTCATCGTCACCGGGCGCAGCCTGGCCCGGATCCAGGAAACAGTCGCTCAGCTCGCGGCGGAGACCAAAACGAAGATCTTCACGCCGCTGGAGTTGGATCTGAACGCGCCAGCCAGCGTTCAGGCCGCCCTCGCCTCGCTGGTCAAGCGAGAGCGGCCGATCGATTTCCTACTGCTCAATGCCGGATTGGTCCCAACCAAGAAGCGCGTGATCACTGCGGCGGGCGTTGAGGCTTCTCAGGCCCCGCTGATCGGCCATCATCAACTGACTGTCGGGTTGCTTCGCGCCAACCTTCTTAGCCCCAACGCGCGGATTGTTATCGCCGGCGCGGAGCCTGCCCGCGGGGGCGTACCCATGTTCAAGTACACCGACGTGCCAGCCTTCGCGGCCAAATACTACCGGGGCGACCAAACCGCGGCTGTTGAGGCCCTGCTGCGCAACGGGCCGAACGTGAAGTACGTGCCCAACAATGCGTATGCTGACGCGAAGCTCATCATCGCTTGGTGGACCGCGGCGCTGGCCCGCCGGCTGCCCTCCGGCATGGCCGTGTACGCCGTATCGCCCGGTGGGGCGACCGACACCAAGGTGGTGCGAAACGCTGGCCCGTTGTTGAAGTATCTGTTTATCCCAATCGTGAACCTTATTCCCGGCATGAATCAGACGCCGGAGACCGCGGCCCGTCGGTACCTCCAGGCGTCGGAGTTCGGAACCGACGTCTCAGGGCAATTCTTCGCCTCGGCTCAAGGGAAGTTCTCAGGCCCAATTGGGGCGCAGCGCCACCCACACCTCCACGATCGCGCCAGCCAGGAAGCCGCGTGGCAGGCCGTCGTCAAGGTCTCCGGCGTGGATTTGTCTTAACCCGCATCCTTGAACGCGAGGTCCTGAAGGAGCGCCAGTCGCCGTCGAGTGCTTCGTCGTGGATAAAGCCTTTGTGGACGTCCTCAGGCGCGCTTTTCAATATTAGTTACCATTGCGTACGAAATTACTTGCATTGCCGCTGTGATTATCGTACCCTTGCGTTTGTAATACTTCAAGACAGATAAACACAGGAGACAACATGGATCGGTTCAAAGGGAAAACAGCACTTATCACAGGCGGAACCACCGGCATCGGCTTGGCGACTGCCAAATTATTCATCAACGAAGGTGCCCGCGTGATCGTGACTGGGCGCACCTCTGCAAGGATCAAGGAGGCTCAGGTTGAGCTTGGCGATAACGCCATCGTAGTCCACAGCGACGCGACATCGCTTCCCGATATGGATGCCTTAGCGGAGAAGGTCAAGGAGACGTTCGGCAAGCTCGATTTGCTGTTCGTCAACGCGGGATATGTTCGATTTGCCCCATTTGAGGCGGTGACTGAAGAACTTTACGACGAGATGCTCAACCTGAACGCCAGGGGACCGTATTTCATCGTCCAGAAACTGGCGCCGCTCATGCCGGAAGGAAGTTCGGTGGTCTTTACCACTTCGATTGCCAACGTGAAGGGGATGCCAAACATGAGCGCCTATGGCGCCGCCAAAGCAGCGCTTCGTGGACTTACTCGGAGCCTTGCCGCTGAGTTGTTGCCCCGTGGAATACGTGTTAATGCGGTGAGCCCGGGTCCAATTGAATCGCCCATACTCCTGAAGACAGGAATGCCGAAGGAGGCGGCCGATCAGGCCTACCTTCAGATGAAGGAAAGCGTTCCGATGAAGCGTATCGGCCAGCCCGAGGAAATTGCCAAAGCCGTGGCATTCCTGGCGATTGACGCAACCTACACGACGGGAGCAGAGCTTCCGGTAGACGGAGGATGGTCTCAACTCTAAGGTGTGGACCTCGCTTGATGAGCTGACCGATGAGTATCGGCGCGGAGATGCAGGCCGGTAAAAGGAGGAGTATGAACATGCACAACCTGGTAGTGAGCTGTTTGGTGACTGCTTATCTCGCAGCGAACGTGTACGCGATTGTGAAGGTACGAGTGTTTGAGTTGGCCCGTTCGCGCAAGCATCTCATACTCTACGGCGTTCCCTTCATATTGTGGGGCTCTGTCATCCTGTTGGGATGCAAGCTCATGGAGATCATGCGCCGATTCGATGAATGGGCCGCCTAATGGCCCATTGAGATGACTTATTTTGCGGACAAAGCTCCGAACAAGTTAGCTGAGAACCGGAGTGCATTGTCAACTCCGGATACGAGCAGCGTGGCCAAGTGTCCTCGACTGACGACTTCAGGGCAATGCGTTCATTGAACTTAGGTTAGGCAGCGATCTGCGGATCAATCCCGAGAAACGCCCCAGGGTCCGGAATCCTGCAATCCAACCTCAACTACCGGAAGCCTGGCGCAGTGCCGCCGTAGGGCGACTGATCCGGCATCAGTCAGCCCTGCGCCGCGTGATCGCGAGTTTCACGATGTCGTGCGCCTGCCGATGTGCAAAGAGTGTGCGGACAAAGTCGAGGGAAACTCTGCGGAACGCGATTGGGAAGGTTGCCGCCCGTCCTGCCGCCGCGCGACAGAATTACCTAAAACCGTTCGGGTCGGGCACGCCTCTGACACCTGATAACGGCGGCGAGAGACGAATCCGCCTTGTGTTCTGGGAGAATTGCCATTGATTGAGCAAATCATTGACTGATCGGGCGTATCAGTGACCACGTTGCTTGAAACATGTCCGGCCGGTGGACCAAGCGTTCCCTTTATCGCCCATTACAGACAGTTCTGTCAGTTTGTTTTATTATTCCCCACACGGTCAATGCGGCATGCAACATTACATCTACGGAGCTTTGCCCTCTCCGCGATCGCTGAGTCTAGCCGTACTTCTAGCGAAAACTAGCGTAAACGACGACCGTGACGGCAATTCTGCTTCTTAAGGATTGCAATTGCAACATAAACAGAACGAGGGGCCCAGGCTCCTCCCACAACCGGAGGTGCATCGGCTCCTCCATCCGAGGAAGGAATCGGCTTCGCTGCTTGGTATAAGCGTCCGGTCGTTAGACTACCTGATCGCTAACAAACTGCTGGCAACGAGAAAAATTGGAGGACGAATCTTGATCCCCCATAGCGAACTGGTCAGATTCTCGAGAGCTGATCACTTCGAGCAAATCTCGAAGGCCGCTTAACCACATGAGGCCGGGATCGCTCCCGGCCTCAGTGTTTTGCAGGTCGATCCACCGCAGCTCTCAGCGATGCGTCATCCGACGCGTCGGGTGCAAGGTTTTGGTGACGCACACCTCACATGCGCGGTATGCATCCGGGAGTCACTTCGCTTTCACGAGCCGTTCTGACGCTGACGCCGCTACCTCGGGCGATAGGTGCGCGTAGCGGGCGGCCATCGTGATTGTCTTGTGCCCGGCCAATACCTGAATTTCCTTCGTGCTTACACCGGCCATTGCCAGCCATGAGCAAAACGTGTGCCGGTTGTTGTGCCAAGTGTAGTCTGTGATTTTGGCTTCGATCAGAGCCGGGATAAACCACCAACGACAATCTGACCGGGGGCCTGGACGCGGGAACACAGGGTCACCCGCATCATGCAGCACGGCCTCCCGTTGTTGCGTGAGAGCGTCAAAGGCGATGCTATTTAGTGGCACGTTCCGCGCGGAACCGTTCTTGGTTTCCGTCAGCCGGATCACTTTCCGCTTGAAGTCCAATTGCCCCCATTCCAGAGAAAATTGCTCGCCCCATCTCATACCGGTGTACACGCTCACGACGAACGCCGGAACTTGCTCGGGATGGTCACGCCGGACGATGCCTAACAGCTTCGCGTACTCATCACGGCTGAGAAAGCGGAGCCGCGCATTGTTCTCCGTTCGCAGCCTCACGAGACGAGCGGGATTGCTCTCCACCTTCCCGTTCTCCATGCCAAGCCGGTACGCGAGTGACAAGAACGCTCGATAGCGGTTCGCTGTGGCTGGCGTCTTGCAGTGTTTGGTAAGCCAGTCGTTAATCTCCTGCGGCGTGATCTCGGCTGCCGGGCGTTCTCCGAATGGCTCTCGCAGTATCGAGTCCTTAGTTTTGTAGTGCTCAAGCGTCTTCAGATGAGTTTCAGCGTGTTTCACTGCCATTTCTGACAGATGACCGAACGTGACAACCCTCCCCGGAACTAACTCCGGGAGTTTCAGCTTGCGTCGTGCATCAGCTTTCCGTTTCTGATACAAGGCAAGTGCATCCCCCCGGCGTCCTACTTTTTCTCTATGCTGCTTTCCATCGACGTAGTAGTTGATCCACCAACAGCCCGACCCGGCTGGACGCTCGAATAAGCCTCTCGCTTTTGAGGTGATTCCTGCTTTCTTCATCTCCCCTCCGCGATGCTTACTGATTCTATCAACATGCACCAGAACATGCACCGCAAGAAAACTGCCATCTGAGAGACTCGTCTTATATGGCATATAACCAATTTGTTTTATATGATTTATATGGTGGGCCCGGAGGGATTTGAACCCCCAACCAAGGGATTATGAGTCGAGCCGCAACTCTGTAAAGTGTTGATAATAAATAGAATATGAGCGTAATCCAGAAAAGCCCTAAATAATTGAATGACCGTAATTTAACTCAATTTTCTGGGTTTGGGCAAAGCTGACGGGTGTACCGCTAGTGTACCCGCGCACAAGTATTCGAAGAGCGCCACAAACGGCTCTACACCTCATCAAATTCATTACTCATTAGACTCCGGGCGGCGCAGGCCACAAACCAATTGCCGAGTCTGCTAGCGCCTCGCCCCTTTGAAGAATCTCCGCTTCATTCCATTGAGGCTTTTTCGCAATCTCTATATTCATTCGGAGCAAAGAATCCCTGAGACGAACCTTCTTCGTTTCGAAATTGGAACGTCCTGCAGAAGAATTCCCGGGGTTTGTCAAAAGAGTCAGATTTGCGAGCGTGTGGATTAGGCGCTCTCGGCTCGCAATTTCAGCCGCCATACTCTCGTCGGTGACCAAGACGCCGAGAGCAGGAGCAACTTTACCAGACGGAAGGGGCCACTCGGCTCGCCATTGTTGAGGCATGATATGTTCAACTGAAAGGCCCTGTCGCAAGTCCCCAGACGCGCTGAATTTGTCCCGCGAGGCAATTTCAAGTTCCTCAATAATAAGCCGAAGCCTGTGACTAGGCAGAAACTGGTATTGGTTACGATTGATTATGGCTTCCCGGACATCTGAATCCGTCGGAAATTTCGAGGCTTCGCTATTCTTACGCAGTTGAGCTACGGCAGAAAAGCTCTCGACGGAAACGCCGTCTAAGCGCATTAAAGCCGTGAAATCGATGAATGCGACGTTGTAGTTCTTTGCAGTAAGCCCGCACAGCGCTCGACGAATAATGAAGCTACCGATGAGGTCGTAAAGGAGTATTTTAGTTTCGGTTGGGGCGCTAGAGATCGCGACGCGAAGGATGAGAGGGTAAGCCGTCGACACATCGAAAACATCGAGCCGATGCGAAAGCTTTGACAATGAACTTTCCGCCTCGGGGTCGATTAGATCCCGGTAGACAGGTGCATACCTTGTAATGGTTGCGAGTTCTTCAGTGACCGTCTGGCCCGGATGTTGTTTCGCAAACTTCTTATATTCTGCATAAACTTCCGTGAGTGATATAAGTTCGCCACTTTCAGCCGCGAGGGCGTGTGCGAGGAAGAAGTCCATTAACGGCTTTTTCATTCTGCCCTGCGTGCGCTCTTGTTTCCAAAAAATGTCTTCGAACACCGACCAGTATTTGTTCATCAGGATGTTTTCGTCTTCCTTGTTCCTGGCCGCACGAAGAAACACGTCGTTCCTGACAAGGTCCATTGCTGCAAGTGGCTTCCCGCCGCTATTGAGAGTCTCAAAAATCACCTGTGGGTCATCGTCTTTGGAAAGTGTGATGACAATAAAGCGGAAATTCTGGAACAGAGCATCCGTGAGTGCGAGAAAGCGGTTGCGGGCTTCAGCCTCGTCGTCAGAAAGGAACACTTCTACACGATCCAGGAAAAACCAATATGCGGCGAGTGGTGCGGGCGTTCCGCGTTTGATGATGTTTCCATTCTTGTAAAAGGAACTCGGATAGGTGAGCCTGATTTGATCACGGTTCAAATCAATAAGATCTCGGAACAGTGCTCGGTCGAATGTCGCAGGCTGGAGCTTGTACCGTTCGTTTTCTTTGTCCTCCATGGGTACATCATCCCCATGCAGTAAAAGAATTTCAAGGCTCTTCCTGAGGTCATTGAAGCCGCGAGAGCGGGCAACGTCACGAAATGCGGCAAAGCAGAGATGAAACGTTGTGAGACGCTGTTGTCCGTCCACTATGTCGAATGCCTGGATGCGACCAAAGACCGCTTCCCCCTCTGGTATTACCAGCAACGAGCCCATGTAATGGGGGAAGTCGACCTTCCCATTCTTCAAAAGCTCTTGGGCTTTGGCTTCAATCTGGTCGAAGAGCGGTTCAAGTTGTTCTCTTTGGGTCCATTCGTACGTGCGCTGGTAGATCGGCACAACAAAACGCTTGTTTTCGCGCAGGACTTCACCCACAGAAATTGGTTTGGCATCCATTCACGGCTCCTCGGATTAACAGAGGAAGGATACCAAAAGGTGCGAATATGGATTGTCTTGCTTCACTTTTGTTTTTAGCGGGTTAGGTCGGTTCTGTCGCTAAATTCTGAAAAAACTCAATATTCATCACAAAGACTGCCCTTAGAAGTTCCCGAGCGGGAATCTCTCGCGTAAAGCTGTGCTGATAGCGTGATTTATTCCCGACCGGTAATTTTCAGTTGACTTTACCCCGAAAAAGCGCGATTATTCCCGTACGGGAATAATCGTGGTGGGCCGATGAGATACACAGCGCAAGAGATTGGCCAAATCGTCCGGGCGAGCCGAAGGCGGTTGGGCGTCACGCAACGAGATTTGGCGCTGACCTCTGGCACGGGGTTGCGCTTTGTTATCGACCTCGAAAAGGGCAAGGAAACCTGCCAGATCGGCAAGGTTCTGACCGTCCTGAATACGCTGGGAATCCGGATCGCGCTGACCCCTCCGGCGGTCTCCGAGAGCAAGGAGTAGCGCATGGCAAGAACCCTGGATGTCTACTTGCACCGCGAACTGGTCGGCCACCTGATTCAGGATGACGGCGGCCAGATGGTCTTTGACTACGCGGAAAGCTGGCTGCAAAAGCCCGACGCTACGCCCTTGTCCCATTCACTGCCCTTGCAGCGGGACCGATTCAAGAGCAAAGAGTGCCGCGGCTATTTTGCCGGTATTCTTCCCGAGGAAAGCAAGCGCGAGATTATTGCCCGCAACCTTGGCATCAGTGAGCGCAACGATTACGCCATGCTGGAGCGGATCGGCGGGGAATGCGCGGGCGCCGTTACGTTCATTCCTGCTGGAGAAAACCTGCCTGCCCGCGATGACCACTACCGGGCGCTTACCTCCCACGAACTCGCGGCGATTCTCAAAGAACTGCCGCGCCGCCCTCTTCTGGCTGGCGAGACCGGAATCCGTCTCTCGCTTGCCGGCGCACAGGATAAGATCGCCGTTCGTGTGGAGGGCGATGCAATCTCTCTCCCCCTGGGTGGTGCGCCGAGTACACACATCTTGAAACCGGCGGTGGAGCGATTCGCCGGAGTCGTCTTCAATGAAGCTTTCTGCATGAGACTCGCCGCGGCGACGGGCCTGCCCGCAGCCAAGGCTGAGATCAGGCGCGTGGAAGACGTTGATTACCTACTGGTCGAGCGCTACGACAGGACACACCACCAGAGTCCAGAGGGCGTGACGCTGCTCGAACGGCTGCATCAAGAGGATTTTTGTCAGGCATTAGGCATCGCCTCGGAACACAAATATCAAAAGGAAGGCGGACCATCGCTCAAGCAATGTTTCGCTCTGCTGCGAGAGATCTCCAGCGCGCCGGTCCTTGATTTGGCACATCTGCTGGACGCAGTGGTTTTCAACTTCCTCATCGGCAACAATGACGCGCACGGCAAGAACTTCTCGCTGCTCTATAGCGGCGCGGGCGAAGCAAATCAGGAGATTCGGCTTGCGCCTCTCTACGATGTCGTCAGCACCTACTACTACCCTGAGCTAACCCGCGAGATGGCGATGAAGATCGGCGGCGAGTATTCCTCCGACAGAGTGTCGAAGACAAACTTCGAGCAACTGGCGGAAGACGCCGGACTTGCCAAGCCGCTTGTGCGTAGTCGTGTGCCGGAATTGGCCGAAGCGGTTCTCTTGAATCTGGACAAAACTGGGATCGAACACCCCGTCGCCGAAGCACTGGCCGCCCAGATACATGAGCGCTGCGATGCTGTGCGAGAACGCTTCGGCAAGTGATGACTTGGCGGACCCTGGCGACTTCCCGTTCCTAATCCGGCTAGTTTCCTGGAACGGCGATCAGGGAGGCTGCCATTGAGATGCCACACTGCCGGGATAGGTGGTTGCTGCGCCAATACGGAATGCGTACTGTGCGCATTACGAACGAGCAGGTTTCAAAAGGAATATCCTCGAAAGCGTGTCAGGCTTTCTTGCGGCGAGTTGAAGCGGGAGCCATGAATTTTCTGCGCACCTTTGGTGCGGTTTGCCCGTGCAAAAGGATGGCTTTCCATGTTGCGGCTTTTATCCTCTTCATATCGCTGTCAAGTTGGCTTTTCGAAATGAATGGCTTCGCCTGGTACATCACCGCATAAAATCGAGTCCACTCTTTCGATCCTTTGTAGCCCCCAACATCTTCAACTACACCTGTAAATGCAGCGATGGCCTGTTGCTCGGTATGGGCGATTTTGAATTCAATTGCTGCGTTCACGCTTGCTATGCCGCAATCGGGGATGAAGTTCTTGATTGACCCGCCGATTTTTGGATTGTGGCGGAAATCCGGAAAACAGGCTCTGAGATAGTCGTGCATGAAGTTCTGTAGCTGGATTTCGTTGGCAGGCGCAAATTTCTTCCTATGCAAGAGGTTGTCCGTGTCGTTGAGCATTGCCTCTAACCGGCGGAGGGTCCACGCTTCCTCACTTGTGAGGTCTGACACGACGGTCATCCGCAGAGCTTTCACCAAGCGGTCGAGATAGTCGAAAGCGTCGCTTCGGCAATATTCAAATTCATGGTCCGTATAGGTATGACGCAGCCCTTTGGTGGCCTTCCCGAATTCCGGCCATTTCTTCACCAAAGCTGTTTTAGTGGCGGGCAGTTCCGCTGCTTCCAGAACAACGAGAAGGATGTCATAAAGTTCTTCCAGACTTCCTCCGAGTGCCGCTTCCGGGTCGGCAAAGCCTCCGACTGGCTCATTGTCATCCCCGCCCCCTACGAACATATCCCGCGATATTTCCCAGAGGGCATCGCGTCCAACCGAAAGGATCTTGTCGAGTCCCCCAATTGCGTTGCTGACAACGGAATTATTCATATCAGTGTCCCGATATCCCAGCACCTTGCCATCCAAATTGTTTTGGAAGTGCGTCTGCGGCCAATGCCCAAAGGTCTCTGGATTTAATCACCCAAAGAACGAGTATCATAAGTTCGATAGGATCAGCGAGATTGGCGTATTTGGAAGCTTCGATCTCAGCCAAATTCTGACGTTCGATCATTTTCTCGATGAAGGGATGAAGCGCCGGTTCCGGCGCGAGATTGGTACGCTTCCTTCTCATTGCGCAGACTCCTGTTACTTGGCCGATGTCGGATGCAGGAAGTATAACGCCACGACTCGGCTGAGATGCACAGGTGACAGATATGGTGAAGAGCGGCGGGGCTCTACGCTTGGGTCCAGTGGCGAGGAAGCTGATCAACCCTGATCGGTGGAGAGGGGAATATCCAGCCCACCCTGAATATTCGAGAGAGCTGGATGCGCTGCTCCACTTTGCGAAGCAGAATGGATATTTCGAGCGCTTCGAGCCAAACATCGAGAACAAGGATCGGCAGCGGGATAAAGCTTTGAACGAGCTGCGCCTCGCATACCTATTCAGGAGCCTTGGCTTCGGTATCAGTGCTTGGGACCCTCCCGGCGCCAATGGCATGACTGGTGAGTTCATGCTGACTTCACCCGACGAACCAGATGTATTCGTCGAGATCAAGAGCCGGGGGTGGGAAAGCGAGCTGACACAGGCACAAAAAGATGCTGGATTGGCCAAGCTTTTGAAGTACGACGTTTGGAAGGGTGGGGCAGTCGGAAACTGGCAGGCCGTGCATGCGTGTATTTCATCCGAAAATTGCTATCCCAAATTTCTGCCTACGATGCCGAACCTTTTGATCATGGCGGATGATCTGAACGTCTCTCTCCACGACACGCTCTTCCAGGTTCGAGAGGCATTGTTCGGCGAGAAGAGATTCTTCGGCGAGGATGACCTGGTCTTCAATCACGTTCGGAGGCTCGCCCGCCCACTGCGTGTGAATAATCACCTGCACGTCGCTGATGTCGGGCAGTGCGTCCAGCGGCACGCGCTGAAGGCACCAGATGCCCGCGACAACCAGAAGAATGGCCCCGGTGAATACCAGGAAGGGATTGCGTGCGCACCACGCGATGATTCGTGAAATCATCACATGCCTCCCGTGGCGCTGACGCTCAGTTGTTTTGTGGCCACCGTCTGGCCGCCGCGCTGAACGGTCACCGTCACCTGCCATGTGCCACCGGAAGGCAGTTGCAGTGGGCCTTCATAAAGCCCGTTGCCTTTGTCGGCGAGTGCGGCTGTGGCGTGCTCGGCCGCCATTCCCATCGCGGGCATTGCCGGCATGAAGAATGTTGCAGTCACCTGCGCGCCCGTCACCGGCTTTCCGTCAGAGCCGGTCAGCTTGACGCGCACCGTGTTTGCACCTTTGCGCGGCGGAGATGGCTCTGTGCTGAGATCGATGTGTATTTGCGCGGCGCGGCGGTGCTGCGCTGCAGCCGGTTGCGGCGCGGCAGGTGCAAATGCGCTCCGAAGCCGCCTGTAGCTGAGCCTCGGAGTCCACAAGAAAATTGGCCGAGCTAACGACTTTCTCGCCGGGCTTCAGCCCATTGAGGACGACGACGGAATCGTCGAGCTGTGGCCCGGTCTCAATGGTGCGCGGTTCCAGATTGCCGTTCCCATGATCGACAAACGCGATGGCCCGCGTGCCCGTCTGCAGAACCGCCGATGCCGGAATCACCATTTGCCGGCCCAGCCGAACCGAGATTGCAACGTTCACATACATGCCCGGCTTGAGAATCACGCCGGGATTGCTGAAGACAAGGCGCACGCGCACTGTTCGCGTTGTCATATCCACCTGCGGCAGAATCTGATCGATGCGGCCGTTGAAGTGGCGTCCGGGATAGGCATCCACCGTGACCTGCGCCTGCGTCGCCCGGCCTCAGCCGGCCCACGTCGTTTTGAAACACGTTGGCGTACACCCACACCGTGGAAAGATCGGCGATTGTATAGAGCTTCGTATCCGGCTGCACGTAAGCGTTCGGCAATGCATTGCGCTCGATGATGTACCCGAGGCCGGCGATTCGACGGCGATGTTGCGCTGCACCTTGCCGCTCTGCTCCAGATCGGTGATCGTCTGCGCCGGAACACCGAATTGCTGCAAGCGCTCTTCAGCAGCCTTCAGCAGCCAGCCGCTCTTCCTGCGCGCCCATGCCATGCGCATCCTGCGAGAATGCGCTCTTGTTCTGGCGTGCCAGCAGATACTCCTGCTCGCTGCTCACAAGGTCCGGGCTATACACGGTGAAGAGCCGCTGGCCTTTGCGCACGTACTGGTAGGTTGCATTCGCTGAGACATCCTGAATCCAGCCGGGAAAGCGGGTCTGCACATAGGAGAGCCGCTCTTCGTCGATGTCCACATTGCCAGGAACATTCAGATCGTCACTTACATTCTTCAGTTCAACCAGCGCCGTCGTAACGCCGATTTCCTGCATTCGCTGAGGCGACAACTGCAACGGCGCCAGGCCGGGATCGGAATTTGGTGAAGCGCCCGGCGGCGGCGCAGGCTGCGAAGTCATCTCCGGCCCGCGCGCCACAACCGGATCCTGCGAAGCCGCCTGCGTAGCGGTGCGATAGCCGGGGCAGGAGCACATACGCAAGAGCGGACGCGAGCAAAATGCAAACGGCCAACAGCCGCCGCCAATGCAAATTGATAACTGCGTGTCTTCACGGTTTTACCTCCGTCGCGGGCGATCGGACTGATTGAGAGGAGTGCCTGTGGCGAGTTCGAGGTCCGCCAGGCGCGTGTCGAAATCGGCGACTGCCTGAAGCCAGGCAAGATCGATATTGATGACCGTCATCTGGCTGTCGAGCAGATCGAGAAAGTCCGTCTTGTCGTTCTCATATGCAATCACGCTGGACTGGAGCGTGGCTTCGGCCTGGGGACGGAGTTGGTCGTGATACATGTGCGCCAGCTTTTGCGCGGCCTCTGCCTCCACGAGCGCTTCCTGAATCTGCCCGAATGCCGCATTGCGCAGCGCCGTCAGCTCAGCATCCTGCTCGGTGGCCTGCACCGTGGCCTCCGCAATCTCCGCATCGTGCTTGCGGTGATTCAGCCAGGGAAGGTTCATCGAGCCCTCCACCATGTAGGCGTTGCGCATGTTTTGGCCGGACGGCATGATCATGTAACCCGCCGAAACCGTGAAGTCCGGCACGTAAGCCTTCTTTGCCAGCGCCTGCTCTTTGTGGCTGCGTTCGGCGGCTTGCCTGGGCCGCGAGCAGATCGGGCCGCGATTCGAAGAGCCAAGTCTTCGAGGCTCTGTGCCTGGGGCAGCGGGACCAGGACCGCGTACTCCCCACGCACGTTGAGCGGCGTGTTGGGATTTCGGCCCAACAGCGTGTTCAGACGGGCCCGCGCCAAGATCGGCGTCCTGGTCGAAGCGAATCATATGCTCCGCCAGCGCCGTAAGCGCAACCTGCGCTTTCAGAATGTCCTGTTGCGGCACTTTCCCGGTGGTGTACTTGATGCGCGCCGCTTCAATGGCCTGGCGCGCAATTTCCACATGCTGATCGTGAATCCTGCATTTCGTCTTGCGCGAGCAACAAATCATCGAACGCTTTATGCACGCGCACCCGAACCTCCAGGCGAACCTGCTCAAGCTCAGCCTTCGCCACGTCCACGTCGGACTCCGCAACGCTGGTGCGTAGCGCCCGCTTGCCCGCCCCCGGGAAACGTCTGGCTGATGCTGAACATGTTTTGCGCCTGGTTGTAGTTCCACGGCTGATTGCAGCGGAACTCCCCATCCGCGATACATCGCCATGGGATCGTCGAGCGCGCCGGCGGTGGGAACATGCGCCTGAGCGATGGCGACTCGCCGGGCAGCAACCGCAATCTCCGGATTCGCGGCCAGGGCGATCCGCTCGACTTCTTCAAGCGTCAGGGCTGGTCCTGAGGCCTCTGGCTCGTGATGCTCTTCGAACAGAGCCGCAACAATTGCCAAGCCATCGGTCTTGCCTGACGATTGCGCGAAAAGGACTCCGGGCGCAACGACCGCCAGGGCGCTAAGGAAACATACAATGGATTTCATTACTCCCTCCAACGGGTGCACAACTCGCGGCCTGATCGCTGGTCCGCATCGCGCAAAGGCACGCGAGGACGCACGAAGGCACAGGTTCAGCCTGTGAAGGAAGGAGTTTTAGATACGGAGAATGGAGATTGCGCCAGGCGAGGTATCAGGTGGCGGTGCCTCACGAGCAAACCGGCTCACGAAGCCCAAAACAGTCGGCAACTCGAAACTGGCTTGGTCCGGAGCAAACGCCGGTTTTTGCCCATGCTCAGGAGAAAACAGAATTTCTGGAACCGCGGCAACATTCTCGCTGCGCATCTGGCAGCACGAGCTGTTCATGTCCGTGCCGCGCATCGGGCAGTCCTGCGCCATCCCGCGGCAACACGCGGGCATTCCCATTGAGCGCACTGTGAGCAGACAGGCGGACGCCGGCATCGCGGCCCATAGGGTCACAACCGCCAACATCGTCAACGCGCCTTGTCTGCTCCAATTCATGGTGTCAAAATTCCAAGTCTCTATTGTTAGCATTCACCGCCGGGCTTCTTAGGTCGGTGATTTAGATCACACTAATGTGCCGGTTGGTTGAGCTCCGTAAAGGCGAAATGCACGTGCGGCCCAGGCGGCCAACTGGAAGCCTGCTCTCAAAGAGTAGCAGATTTGCCGATTAAACTCAGCAACACATTGCATCGAGCGATTTGGTCCAATTCAAACAATTCGAGCTGTCCATGTCCGCATTTTTGGCCTTCCTAGAGAGGTTCATAGCTCCGTTGTGCGCAGCCTCAATGCATTCAGAATCACCGAGACTGAACTGAAGCTCATGGCGGCCGCGGCGATCATCGGGTTGAGAAGCAATCCGAAAGCGGGGTAGAGCACTCCTGCCGCAACCGGTACCCCGATGGCGTTGTAGATGAAAGCGAAGAACAGGTTCTCCCGGATATTGCGCATCGTCGCCTGGCTGAGATGACGGGCGCGGAGAATTCCGCGCAATCGCCTTTCAATAAGCGTGATGCCTCCAGCTTCCATCGCCACGTCGGTGCCCGTCCCCATGGCAATGCCAACGTCAGCTTGCGCGAGAGCGGGCGCATCATTGACTCCATCTCCCGCCATGGCTACCACGGAGCCATTTTGTTGCCGCCCTTTGACGACCTCCGCCTTCTTTTGCGGCAATACGTCGGCCTCAAACTCGATGCCGAGCTTGTCCGCTACTGCCTTGGCGGTTGTCGCATTGTCTCCTGTGACCATGATGATTTTCAGACCGGCTGCACGCAGTTCGCGGATCGCATCGGGTGTGGAATCTTTGATTGGATCGGCGACGCCCACGATGCCCGCCGCTTCGCCGTCCACGGCAACAAGCATCACTGTATGGCCCTCCTTGCGCAGAACTTTAGCCCGATCGAGCAACGGGGCCGGATCAACGGACAATTCCCGGAGCAACTCCGCATTCCCGACCGCGATCTGCTTGCCCGAGACAGTTCCCGTCACGCCGTGGCCGGTTACGGAGTTGAATCCAACGACATCACCCAGGGAAAGCTTCGCCGCTTCCGCGCCCTTCACGATGGCTGCCGCCAAGGGATGTTCGCTCGAACGCTCAAGGCTGGCGACGAGTTGCAGCAGTTCGTTTTCGTCGATGCCGGGCTGAGGAATAACGGCGCTCAGCGTCGGCTTGCCCTCCGTAAGGGTTCCCGTCTTGTCGATGATAAGTGTGTCAACCTTTTCGAGTGTTTCCAGCGCCTCCGCATTGCGGACGAGGATGCCTGCGCGTGCCCCCCGACCGATGCCCACCATAATCGCCATGGGAGTGGCGAGCCCGAGAGCACACGGACAAGCCACGATCAGGACAGCCACGGCATTGATGACCGCGTGAGCGAAGCGCGGCTGCGGGCCAACAAAGTACCAGACGACAAAAGTGACAACGGCTGCAATGATCACAGCGGGAACAAAGTACGAAGACACTCGATCTGCCAGGCCCTGAATCGGCGCTCGCGACCGCTGTGCCTCGCTGACCATCTTTACGATTTGCGACAACAACGTCTCGGCACCGACGCGCTCCGCCCGCATCACGAATCCGCCGGTTCCATTCACTGTCCCCGCTGTGACTTTCGCGCCCGTGACTTTCTCAACCGGTATGGGCTCTCCGCTGATCATCGATTCATCGACGAAACTGTGCCCTTCCAGCACGATTCCATCGACGGGCACATTCTCGCCGGGGCGCACACGGAGCCTGTCGCCAACCTGCACCTGATCAAGTGGCACGTCTGCTTCGCCGCCCTGGTCGTCAAGCCGCTTCGCCGTTTTCGGAGCCAGGCCAAGCAGTGCACGAATTGAACTGCTGGTTTGGCTGCGGGCACGCAACTCCATCACCTGGCCTAGAAGAACTAGAGCCACGATGACCGTTGCCGACTCGAAATATACATCGACCTGTCCACCGTCCCCACGAGCTGAAGCAGGGAATATCTTGGGGACGACGGTAGCGAAGACACTGTAGAGATAGGCCGAGCCGGTTCCGAGGGCAATCAGGGTGAACATGTTCAGGCTGCGATGCACCACCGATTGCCAGCCCCTGACGAAGAAGGGCCATCCGCACCACAGGACCACCGGAGTCGCGAGCGCGAACTCGATCCAGTTCCAGGCTTTTGCCGGGAGCAGGTGTTGCAGTGGCATGGAGGGGAGAAACCCGGACACCATCAGTGCGAGCATCGGCACGGAGAGCGCGACGCTAGTCCAAAATCGCCTCGTCATGTCGGCCAGCTCTGGATTGGTGTCGTCGGCTGTGACCTCCCTTGGTTCGAGCGTCATGCCGCAGATTGGGCACGTGCCTGGCGCATAGCGCACGATCTGCGGGTGCATCGGGCACGTGTACTCGATGCGCTTGGCTGGCGCGGAAACGGTCGCGCTCCGCACGGTCTTCACCGGCGAGTGTGAGAGAGCTACGTTCTGTTTGGCCTGCATGTATTTCTCCGGTGCAGTGCGGAACTTTGCAGCGCAGCCCTCACTGCAGAAGTAGAAAGTGGCGCCCTGATATTGAATCTTCGCCGCAGCTTTGAAGGGATCGACGTTCATCCCGCATATGGGATCGTGCTCGTCAGGCAGTTGCATCACGACACTCCTATCCTGTTCGGTCATTTCGATCCGCTCCCTTCTGCTCATGGAGAGGCCGCAAGGAAAATGAAGCTGGGCCAGAAGTTTGATGTACTTCCGGCCCAGAAAGTGCTGCCATCGCGAGAAATACTAGCAGACACAGGTTCAGGCCAGGTCTTACTTCTGCTCAGCATCCTTGGCCATCTGTTCGTGCAATTGTGCAAGCTCCTGCGACTTGACGGCAAGTTCCTTGAAATGCTGAACGAAGTATTCGCAATGTTCGATGGTGCCTGCCCTGGATTTGGCGGCCATACTGGGGTTCGCCTTGTACGCCTCAACCATCTGTTCGTGTTCCTGCGCTTGGGCCAGATAGTCCTGTGCCTTCGCCTGGAAATACTGGGCGATGCGCCGATGATCCGCCGGCGTTTGGGCTGTAGCGATCAGGGTGTTGAGCTGTTGCTTGCTGAGATGTTCCGGCGTGACTTGTTGCGATGGCGCTGCCTGTGCAAAGGCGGCGACGGTGAGGGCAAGTACGAGAGAAAGAATGGTAATTGTGCGCTTCATGGAAGTCTCCTTGTCGATTTCCTGGGTTTGAGGCAATGCGGGCCACAAGGCCGATTCAGGCCCAGTGGCTGGTTCATTTGCGCAAACGCAAGGAGAGTCCTAGATTCGGAAGACTTGGATGAGCAAGTACCTGGCGGGTCCCGGAGACACCGGGATGCGGAATAACTTTACGACTGTTCCAGAGTTTGGGGTGCCGGAGAGCCGTGCAATCGGGATTAAGGATGCGGTTCCGTTCGCTTTGGATTTGGAAGCCGCAGCAATCTCTGGAATTGGCCGAAAGGAAGCAAGGCAGCATTCACCGTGGTTGCACCCAAATGGTGCGACCATGGACAGCATCGCAGTATTGCAGTCGGCATCCGCCGCATGCATAGCAGTGTTAGCTGCATGAATGCAGCAAGCATCGGCTGCCCGATCACCTGAGCGAAGCTGTTGACTGCATGAGGATCCCGCGAACGCAGGCTGGACCGTGAGGAGTACCGCAGCGGCCCAAACGACGATTTGAGTAGCCCGTTTCATAGCCTCGAATGTGAGTATGGGCGAGTTCTCGTACCCTATCCGTGATCCACGTCACAATCCAGGTCTATGAGCTTGAGTCTAGGACGCAGGCAAATGCCCCACTTCCCTGCACACACGTCCAAATCGAAGCGAGCCTCAAATGCGCCATGATTCCAGACACCTGCGAAAAGCAGGCTGCCGCATAAGACGGAATTGCAAGGGGCGGGCAATCTTTCAAGTTTTAGCAGGTACGTTCTCGGCGCGGTCGGTTATTGGTAAACCCCCTTACATTAAATGACCGGCCAGACGCCAATGGGGCGGTTGGCCTATTCCCTGAATCAGTCGCGATAAACGGCCATTGGACAGGAAATCGCTCAGCACCTAGGAGAGTCCGATGATTTCGGCAATTTTCTCAGTCGAGAAGTAAACTCGGCGGCCAAAGCGCTTCCGCGCTGCATTGATTTGGCGCGAGAACTCTGTATCGGATCGAAGGCTGATGCGCAGCCCTTCTTCGGAGCGGCTCAGAATCTTGGCAAGCTGCCCAATAGTCAGCAGTGGCCCCGACGACTTGAAGAACTCCTCTTTTGCGCTAGACACCGTAATGTGCCCCCTCGGTTTCGGAATCTAGGAGATACGGTAACGCTCGTGTGGAATTAATTACAGGGCAAATTTATGGTCAGAGAATTTAGGCAAATGATGTCTCCGTTCTTGCCGCTACTTAATATATAATATCTGTCATTTATGTATCGATAGAGCCGACACTCATCTGGCCGTAGTGCGCCGCAGAAAGCAATTGACGAAAACGAACGCTCGCCGGGTTCATCAGCTTATCCGCTTCGGGTTTTGTTGTGCGTGAGACTCGGTCTGGATCATCTCTCATTCTTCCCTCCGGATAAATGGCCCGCGCCATTTCGTCATCCTTGATCTTCATTTTCGGATTACGGTCGACGGCAGCTTTGATGCCTAGATGAAGTTGTAGGTCGATATATGGGAGAACTCCATTTGTCCGCCACAAAGCAAAGAGGCCCGGCTCGATCCTTACGCCGTTCGTGTTTTCCTGGCACATCCTGTAACACTTCTTGAAATAACGCTCTGCTTCCGAATAAGGAACGCTGGCATCCATTGTGAAGAATGAAGCAAATCCTTCTGGAATGTGATTTCCAATTGGATCGCTCATGAAGTCTCTGTTGGCTTCTACCGCATCGTCGCCGAGCACAGAATTCAGCACCCAGATTTTAGAATTCCTTGCCCTCAAGAGCGATAAAAGTCCTTTGAGTTTTCCCAAATATCTTGCAATCGCTCGGTGCTCGTACGAGATACGGGGAGGTTTCGATTTGGATTTGTATCCTTCCGCATCTTCGATTCTCGCAAGCATTATCGCGTTGACCGGATATGGGGCATCCTGTTTGATGCGGCCAAGAGCATAGTCCATGAATTCTCTTTTTTCGGAATCCATCAAGGCATATATTGAGAGAACGTCTGTGACTGTCATTGGTCGAACTGGATCACGCCCTCTTTTAACTAGGTCTACCGTCGCAAAGTCAATGCACCGACTATACTTCTTTACGAGTTCGTCAACTGCAAGAATTGGGTCTTGCTGGATTTGCCTAATGATCTGGTCGAAGCTGAGATCGCCTTCAAATAAAACGCGCCTTTCTGAAGAGCGCGCTACGTGTCCATCCGCGATTTCTTGCCAAAAACGTTTCAGGTCAATACGAAAAGCAAGCTGCTTTAGCCAGTCAAGAGGCGCATTGAAATTCCGTAGGCCGTCATAGGCTCCCAATCTAAACCATGCCGGAATCGCGAGTTTTTCTTCACCTTTACGATTTCCCATTGAAATCCCTTTCTTATCGCCTTTTACTTCATCGGCCTTTGTTGCTCGAAAGGTGATCGAGCTTTTCAACCAGGTCTTCAGCGCGGAGGTGCGTATAGCGTTTGAGCATCTGCATCGACTTGTGCCCGCTGATAGCGGAGACTTCCTGGTCGGAGAAGCCAGCTTCAACGAAGCGGCTGACGGCTTCGTGACGAAGATCGTGGAAGTGTACGTCTGCCAGCTTCAGGTCGCGTTTGATATTCAGCCAAACGGGGTTGAACTGGTAAGGACGGCGCTCTGCCGTCCCGCCCTGGTTCGCCAAAGAAGATCAGGTCTGTGTCGATGGGGCGCACCGGATGATTCAAGGCCTCGCTGAATATCGCCGTGGCCGCCGCACTCAACGGCACAGTGCGCGGCGACGTGTTTTTGGTTTCGAGAAGACGAACGACGCGGCGCTGGAGGTCCACTTGCGGCCTGCGCAGCGTCAGGATCTCTGATGCGCGCATTCCGGTTGTGAGCGCAACGCGCACGATCCATCGCAGCATCGGGTTTGAGTGCTGGTCCACGGCGGTCAAGAGTCGTTTCTCCTCCTCCTCAGTCAACCGGCGATTGCGACCCGGACCTGGAGCCGGCCGGCGGATGTTCAATACTGGATTCCACGGCAGGCCGATGCGCCACTCCTTTATAGCGATGGTGAACAGATGTCCGAGTAACGCCAACTCCAGGCGGACCGTGTTGTTGGCGCGGGGAATGGGCTCGCCCTTGTCATTTTTCCGGTCGGTTCCCGCAAGCCGCTCATCGCGGAACTTGGCGATGATCTCCGGCGTTAGCGCTGCCAAGGAATACTTGCCAAGATGCTTTTTGAGAATCTCTGCGCGACGCTGCTCGGCATCTTGGGAGGATGGCCTTTTGGTCGGCGTGACCTCCTTGATGTAACGGTCCACCGCGCTTTCCACGGTCATGCGGTCCGCGGTGGCGCGTTTGATATAGACGCCACGCACCATCTCATCTTCGGTGCGTCGCGCCCAGTCTTCAGCGTCCCGCTTGACCCTGAATGTCTTTGCTTTGAGGGGCCAACCAGCCTTGCGGATAATCGCCTTCCAAGTTCCCGAAGACCTTTTGATGATTGTCGCCATGGTGCTCCCAGCTCAGTGCTCGCGCTCCAGTACTGTACCCAGAACTGTACCCGAAGCCCATAATCGAGCGCAAGATTACCAAGGGAACCTCGCCCTAGATTTTGATTTAGTTCAATAACATGTTTAGTTTGTTTTTATTAGATTATAGTAATTTGGTGGGCCCGGAGGGATTTGAACCCCCAACCAAGGGATTATGAGTCCCCTGCTCTAACCGTTGAGCTACAGGCCCGATGTTGAGCCCGATGTTGAGTCTGATGAGCACTCCCGGCTCCGAAAGACCGCAGCCGCTCAAACAGAGAACGCATCTCTCCGCACATCGTTATGCCAACATCTTCAATTGTATGCGCGGAAGTCTGCGGGCACGGATGCTCTAATCAATATCGAATGTTGGGGAAGTTGGCGCCGTGAATCAGCACAGTTTCGATGTCCTCATCCTCGGAGCGGGCGCGGCAGGCCTGATGGCCGCAATCGAAGCCGGCCGCCGCGGACGCCGCGTCGCTGTGCTCGAGCGTGCGGAGCGGCCGGGCAAAAAGATCCTGATCTCGGGAGGCGGCCGCGCGAACTTTACTAACCTGCACACGCGGCCCGACAACTTCCTCTCGGCCAATCCTCACTTCGCGAAATCGGCGCTGGCGCGTTACACGCCTGCGGATTTTATCCGGCTGGTGGAGCGGCACGGCATCGCGTATCACGAAAAAACGCTGGGACAACTTTTCTGCGACGGATCTGCGCAGCAGATTGTCGACATGCTGATGAGCGAATGCGCGGATGCCGGTGTGCACGTGATTCTGTCGAAAGCGGTACGCGAAGTGCGTCGCAACGATTCTTCCGGCGCATTCACGGTGGATGCGGGCAAGGACGCTTACACGGCGCCTGCGCTCATCGTAGCCACCGGCGGGTTGTCGATTCCGAAAATCGGCGCCACGGGGTTTGGCTACGACATTGCCCGCCAATTCGGCGTTCCCATTGAAACCTGCCGTCCCGCGTTGGTCCCGCTCACGCTCGCGGGTGTGGAGCATGCCAATTTCGCCGATCTGACCGGAGTCTCCGCGCCGGTGATTGCGAGCTGCGGCAAGCGCAGCTTTCGGGAAAAGATGCTCTTCACGCATCGCGGCCTGAGCGGACCGGCCATCTTGCAAATCTCGTCGTACTGGAAGCAGCCTGAAGCGATTCACATCGACTGGTCGCCTGCGCGGCGCCTGCTTGCGCCCCTCCGGGCAGCCCATGCGCGGCGTGATCTGGCCGCGGCCAAAGCGGCACTGCGCGCGCAACTGCCGACGCGGCTTGCGGATCGGCTACTTGAGGCCGCATCACCGCAGAGCTGGACCAATCACGCGCTCGATGAGCTGGAGCAGCGGTTGCATGCCTGGACCATCGCACCCAGCGGCACGGAGGGTTATGAGAAGGCGGAAGTGACCGCAGGTGGAGTGAGCACCAGCGCGCTCTCGGCGCAGACCATGGAATGCCGCAGCGTGCGCGGGCTCTACTTTATTGGAGAGGTGGTGGACGTGACCGGTCAACTGGGTGGATTCAACTTCCAGTGGGCCTGGGCGTCGGGCGCAGCGGCGGGACGCGCGGTCTAGCAGCGGTCAAACCGCATCGGCTCCTGAAGCCATTTCAATTTCTTCGAGTGTCTTGCCGCGCGTCTCCGGAACCCATGCGGACACGAAGATGAAGCCGAGAAAACACACCGCCGCGTAGACGAGAAATGCGCCGGCGGTCGTGAAGGCGCGATTGATGAAGGGGAATGTGTAAGTGAGCACGAACGAGGCCGTCCACAATGCGGCGACGGCCGCGGAGACGCCAAGGCTGCGCAGGCGATTGGGATAGATTTCGGAGATGAGCACCCACGTGACCGGCGCCAGCGACATGGAATAACATGCGATGGCGGCGAGCGTGAGCACCAGCACGGCGCTGCCATGCATTCCCATCCGATACGCGAGGCTGGCGCCAAGATGGCAGAGACCTACTCCTGCGCAGCCCAGCAGCATCAGCTTTCTGCGGCCCAGGCGATCGACAAATGTCATGGCAACCAGGGTAAAGATCAGATTGATGGTGCCGGTGATGACGATGTTGAACATGATGCCGCTGACGCCGAAGCCTGCGCTGCGATAAATCTCCTCGGCGTAGTTGAACAGGATGTTGATCCCGCTCCACTGCTGCAGCACGGCCAAAGCCATGCCGATCCAGACCAGGTTGCGCGTACCTTTGCCGAAGAGATCCTTCCAGCGGACCCGCGTTGCGGCCGATGCGCGCAGCGTTTCCTCGATGGCCGCGAGTTCCCGAGCCGCGTACTCCTCGCCGCCGATGCGCGCCAGCACGCGCCGCGCCTCATCCGTGCGATGCACGCCGGCAAGCCAACGCGGACTCTCGGGAATGAACAGCGCAAACAGGAAAAACAGGATCGCAGGAACCGCAACCGCCGTAAACATCCAGCGCCAACCGAACTGCGCGTTCCACGATTGCACGAGAACGGCGGCTCCATCGGGAACCTTTTCCGCGATGCGCCAGTTGACGATTTGCGCCGCGAGAATGCCGCAGACAATGGCCAGTTGATTGAGGCTGACGAGCCGGCCGCGCCACGCCGCGGGGCTGATTTCGGCGATGTAGAGCGGGGAAATGTTGGAGGCAAGGCCGATGGCCATTCCGCCGGCGATGCGCCATACGATGAACATCGAAAAGACCGGAGCCCAGCCCGTGAGGATGGAGGAAAGCGCGAATAGCAGCGCCGCAAGCAGCAACACTTTTTTGCGGCCCAGGCGGCTGCCCGCTTCGCCTGCAATCAGCGCGCCGATGAGACAGCCGATAAGCGCGCAACTGTTGGCTGAAGCGATGAGATATTCGGAGTCGAGATGAAAGTAGACCTCGTAGAACGGCTTGGCGCCGCCGATGACGACCCAGTCGTAGCCGAAGAGCAGTCCGCCCATGGCGGCAACCAGCGCCATGCCGCAGACGTAGCCCGCATGAATCCCGGCCGTTGAGAATTGCGAACCATTTACTTGGCGCGTGCTGCCGTGCATCTTCACCCCAGGCCTGCGACCCCGCGAAACGTGCACCTGAAATTTGCTCCGCGGGCGTTCGGAAAATGTCGAAAATTCAATAAAGCCATCCTAAGTCATCGGAGTGCGGTTTTCCTCGAGCTGCCCAAGTGAATCGATGGGTACGCTTTTCCACATTCCGTCACGTGGTGTGCACCGGAGCGGCGAGAGGGCCGGTGCGGTAGGCTGGAAATCGGAATGGGTGTGTGCACGATATGCGATGGCGCGGGGCTGGTGCGCGTGCGGGACACTGCGGGAAACTGGGTGAGCCGCGCGTGCGAGTGCCAGGTGACGGAGCGCGAGCGGCTGCGGCTGGCCGCGGCGCAGATTCCCGCGCGCTACCGCGACTGCACGCTCGATACCTTCGATCCTTCGTATCCGGGGTCCGACGCCACACTGGGCCGGGCGTTGCAGAAGGCGCGCCAATTCGCGGAAGCCTATCCCGTAGACACGGCTGGGCGCGGCCTGCTTTTTGTGGGCGCCGCAGGGCTAGGCAAGACCCATCTGGCGGTCGGAATTCTGCGGCGGCTGATTCGCGAGCGCGGAGTGCGAGGCTATTTCTGCGACTACCGCGAGCTGCTCAAAAGTATTCAGAACAGCTACAACCCAGAAGTTAAAACCACCGAGCTTGAGCTGTTGCAGCCTATCTTCGCGGCTGAAGTGCTCGTGATCGACGATCTGGGCGCGCAAAAACCCAACGAGTGGGTCTGGGACACGGTCGCGCTCATTCTCAACACGCGCTACAACGATAATCAATCTACGATCATCACCACCAATTACCCCGATCGCATCGCCGGTGCAGGTCTTGCCATCGACAAAGACGGAATCAAGCCCGCGAAATATGACGATACTCTCGGCGACCGCATTGGCGACCGCATGAGATCGCGGCTCTCGGAGATGTGTGTGCGCGTGGAAATGAAAGGCGACGACTTCCGGCAGACAGTTAAGCGCGCACGCTTCGGTTGAAACGCCCCAACCTCTCCGCGCACCGCGCCGCTGGACGGCCTGTCATTTGACGGCCTGTCATTGGTTGCGCCCCATCGATCGCCTTACCGGAACAGCCACAGGCTTCCTAAAATCCAAAGCATGGCGGCAATCGTCAGGCCCTGATAAATCCGTTCGGCCCCCAAGCTCGGCCGCGGAACAGGCGTGGCTGCGGGCGGCATGTCGGATCGTACCTGAGGGGAGGTGCACATGGTAGGCCTGCCTTTCAAAACCTTGCGGTTAAAGTTACGGAGCCGGCGACGTCCCGGTTCCACTTGCCAAATGCTGGACTCTCGATGGTCCCGTTCCGAATCTGTCGATCTCTTGCATCTTTAGACGCAGCGCATACTCTCAGGATGCCTGAAGAAGATGGCAATTTGATGAAAGGGACCTGCCCGCGTACCAGTGAACTGGTTCAAGGCCGGCAGCGCCGGCTTCATTGCGAGAGCATCGCGTCATAACTCTCAAAATCGTTCGCGAACAGGTGTACAATTTCGCTCGTGAGCTCAGGTCCTCAACTCGTTCGCCCGCCGGCCACAGCCGAGCGCAATTGGCTTCCTGTCGCCGTGGCTTCGGCAATCGTGATCGCCGTTGTGGGCGCGCTGTTCTTCTACTACGAGCACGGCAAGGGCGGGCCAACGGTAACGCCAATCTCCGCAGCCGTCGATCCCTACGCACCCAACCTGACCATCGACAACCTGGCGTTGAGTGAATCGTCGAACCTGTCGGGAGGCAAGGTGACCTACCTCGACGGCCACATCGCCAACAAAGGTAGCCGCACTGTGACTGGAATCACCGTCCAGGTTCTCTTCCGCGACGCGGCGCACGAAGTCGCGCAGAACGAGACACAGGCGCTGCGCATCATCCGCACGCGCGATCCATATGTCGACGTCGAGCCGCTCTCCGCGGCTCCGCTCAAGCCCGGCGATACCGACGACTTCCGCCTGGTCTTCGATACCGTCGCCGACCAATGGGACGGCGCCTTCCCCGATATCCGCATCATCCACGTCGAAAGCAAGTAAACGCGTCCATACCAGGTAAGTCTTCCCCTTCCTTACACGGTAGAAACTACCGAAGCGTGCAAAATTTACGCGGAGGCGCGGTGTTTTCCGCGCCGCGCGGGCGTGTTCGGCGCGCCGTCCCTTGCATATTTGCCATTTATCTTCAATAACATACGATTTTTCTCCCCACCCCGACTCCTTTGGCAGCCCCCTTGCAATCTGTATGGGCGAGCACGCGAGTGCGCTTAATCCACGGCAGCTTTCAGGCGCCGGGAATCCAAAGAGGGGCATACCAAAATGCAAACTCCCAATCGATTTTCATTTCCGCGTCACTTCGCAGTTGTTGTGCTGGCCTCGGCCGTGGCATTTCCGGTCTGGGCGCAGCAAACCCAGCCATCCGCTTCGCAGCAATCCCAGCCGAGTGCTGCGGATTCCCAGAGCATGACTTCGTCGGACGCACAGCAGCCCTCCCCAACGATGGATCATCCTCTAGCCCAGCCGAGGGAGGGGTTCTGGGGTCGCGTCAACCCCTTCGCCAGCAAGAAGTGGGTGAGGCGGCAAACCGATCCCATCAACGACCGGCTGACAGAACTGGATGATGTGAATGCCCGGAACGCGCGCGACATCAAGGATGTGGACGCGAGAGCCCAGGCCGGAATCCGGAAGGCACAGGCTCAGGCCGACGCCGCGAATCAGACTGCGAACTCAGCCAACCAGCAGGCACTGAACGCCAACAACACCGCGCAGCAGGCCTCCGGTCATGTGGACCATGTCCATCAAACGGTCAACGGTCTCGATCAATACCGGCAGGCTTCGGACTTGCAGATCAAGTTCCGCGGCGGCAGCCCGGTGCTCTCCGCCGACGCGAAAACCCAACTGGATCAACTGGCAGCCAACCTCACCGGCCGCGAAGGCTACATCCTGGAGATGGAAGCGCACTCGCCCGCAGCGGGCGGAGCCGGCATCCAGTCCTCGCAGCGCCTGGCTGAATCGGTTGAGCGCTACCTTGTCGCAGAACATCAGATCCCCGTCTACCGCATGCACTACGTAGCTCTGGGCAACGCCCAGACGCCTGCCACCGGCGACACAACCCAGAAGCCGGAGCGGGTAAGGACCAGCAGTGTGCATGTCATGTTGATGGAAAACAGTTTGGCGGCCCGGGCAGATGCGTCCCCCCAAAGCGCACCTGCCTCAGGTGGCTCTGGGCAGCAGCAGCCGTAAAAACGGCTTACCCTCCCCCGAGGCTTTGCTCAAGCGCCAACGGCTACCCCGCCGTCTGGCCGCCAAAAAAGCTCTCGCAACGCGAGAGAACCAAGGCAACTTGGCCCCCGTTTCGACGGGGGCCGTTTTTTTGGAGCGGGGGCTGTGGGAGCGGGATTGCGACGCATGTTTTCCGGAAGGATGTACTTTACGCAAAGAGTTTGTATTCCCGCTATTTATTCGGTGAGGGAAGCTCTAGGTGACTCGATTCCTCTGGAATCCGCAGTAAGCTATCGGCTTTTTCCGATTTCCCGATAGTCAACAATATCGGCTTACAGATCACCTCACGAACGATGAGGTCCGTCAAAAACCGTGACGTGGCAGCTGCCCGCACAAGAATCGAAGTGTCGGACGCCATCGCAATCACATGCTCGCCAAGCTCTACCTGCCCGGCGTCTGAAGCCATTAGGACGGCCTGAACACAGAGACTCATGCTCCCGCCAAAAATCCTCAGCGCATTGCCAATCAACCCAAAGTCTTGCCCTAAGACGCCCTGCCCTGCATAGTGGGTGCGAATCGGGTCGAATGGCAGGTGGGCGCGAACAATGGGAATATTCTTCGCGGCACAAATGTCGCAGATATTCTTCGGAATGGCGTGCTCCGAAGGATCACCCACGGAAAATTGAGTCTGACTGGGAAAAGTGACGGCAATCAGTTCAATGTCGGCGAACCGTTCCTGGGAGCAATAATCTTGAAGTGCCATCACTACTCCCTGCCCAGCAGAGGTAAAAATGATCACCTTTCTTATGTTGTGAGCGGCGACGGCTTCAAACGTCGCGTGAAGGCACCGCGTGAGATTTCCCTTGCCTTCTTCCAGGAAGTATTCCGTCGGATATTGGAATATGCTCATACTCTTAGGGCTCCACTCTGAATCCTAGAATCTCATGCAAGGGCCTCAAGGTTCTTCTGTGCTCCTCTATGGCTTGGATGAACTTGAACGGGTCGATGAGCCCAAAATCCAAGCCGGGAAGTCTGGAATCGGGGATGTGTTCTTGTCGTTGATAGTGGGCGTGTCGCTGATGCCATCGATCAATGTCGATCCTCAGTTCACATTCGGCTACGAATTCAGGGAAGCCGTCTTTGTCGAATTTCCCGTTATGCGGGCCATAGTGGTATGACAGCCACTTAAGGGAGCCGCCACCACCTGCCCGCTTGGGCAATTGGCGATAGTATTCATAAATCCGAATGTACATCCCTTTGGGGTAAATGATGGCAAAATCCAGACTCCAAGGTGATGAGTCTGGGTCACCTAAGGGATCGAAGAATGGACCAACAGGAGAAACGCCTGATTCGACGTTAATGCCGAAGCATTCCCGCTCGAACCAGGCTTTGTATTCTTCAAATTGGCAGTTATCACGCCGCAAGTTCGCGCAAAGTATCCTCGACGTTTTCAAGTTCGGCGGGATGCTTCTCCTCGTAAATGCCGAGGAAGCGCGAAGGGACCGACACGCACCACGCATCGCTGGACATTGCTTCAATCTCGCGTTGCCGCAGAGCGATGCGCTGAGAGCAGAGTGTCACCCACTTCAAGGCATCAAATTCAGACATGACCTGCCCGGCCAATTCGTCGTAGCAATGTCCCCGGAGGTTGTACTCCCTCGCGAGCGCATCGAGCGCCTCTTCCACTTGCTGAACCGATATTACTCTGCGTGTTGTCGATACAATCTTCACAGTCGCTCCTTCAGAACTACTGGGCTCAAGCCGTTGACGAACTAAGCGCAGGTACAAACACTGCAAGGCCAAAGTTCGTGCGGCTGTGATCTATAAAGCAATCTTGTCGCCAAACGCGACAACCTACCTTATCCAAGCCTCAGAAGCTTAGACGCCTGAACAGGCTCGCGGGTTCCGAGTCTGACAATTCTATCGGCAGTTTGGACCATTGGCTACTGTTTATTATGCCCGATTCGAACAATACTTCCGCAATGCGTACCATATAGAGGTATATTTTCGGTTACGAAAGGGCTGTTTATTCAGCTCTTGCGTAAAGTACATACTTCCGCTTTTTTCCCAGGTTTCGGGCGGAGACGGCGAGAGTAGACTGTACTCACTTTTCCGGCGCGTTCACCGGGCCAAGTCTTCGCTCAAGCGGCGCGACGCGCCCGAACCGAAATGCCCCGGCCTTTTGCATATAATTACCCTGCTTCGGCGCACAATCTAGTTATGTGCAGCCAGAACCATCTCCAGTCCAGTGTCAGGTATGTCCCAGGTTCAAAATGTTGGACATCCGCCCGGTTTATACCCTACCCCCTCCCCCCTACCCCCTCCCTCACCCCCACCCCCCTACCCACCCTCAAAAAACGGGCTGTGGAACTGTGCGACCTGCAACAAGCTCAAAATCAGCCACTTACAACCAAATCTGCCCAACCCCACAGAAACTGTGAAACTGTGGAGCCTCCTAACCCAATCCAAATGAACGACTTACGCGAAGGCCCGCGCCGCTTCACAGAAACTGTGAAACTGTGAGACTGTGAAGGCCTTAGGAAGCGGCTCGTGGTCACAGGGCCGATGACTGAAGAAGAAGAGGATCGGCAAGTCAACACGGCGAGCCCGCAGCATCGATGGCCGCGCTAGCTTGATTCGGAAGCGGAACTGGAAGCGATCCCGCGCTCCAGCTTTCTCGACAGGATGATGCTCGCGACGCAGAAACCAATGAACAAGTAATAGCCAGGCAGGATCTTGGAAGCATTCGTCGGGATCAGCACCTGTTGGACGTTCGGGCAGGTTGCGCAAGCCGTCCGAGCGCGCTGCCGATGACGCCGTTGAAGGCGACAAAGGACATGAAGATCGCGAGGACCATGACGTCGGCCATGGACCACTTGGATAGCTCGAAAGCCAGCAGCTTGACGAAGCGGTTGGTGCGCAACAGCGCAGGCCGGAAGAGACTCGCCGCCGAGCGCCAGCATCTTCAGCGTCGGGAAGACCACGCTGAACAGGATCACCAGCACGCCAACCAGCGTCATCTCCGGCCGGCCCATGTGGATCAGTGTCTGAAACACCTCGAGCACGGTCTTGCTGCGGTAGTAGAGCGACTGGTCTCTGAAACTCGATGGGCGTGCCGAGCAGGGTTGCGTCAATCTTGGTGACGCGAACTTCCACCTCGAGCATGGGGCTGAGCACGCCGCCGACCAGCATGGCCAGGCAGAACGACATCAGCACCACGAACGGCGCCACGCGAGAGCATCCGCTTGCCGGCCATCAGCAGGATGAATCCCAGCGCCGCCGAGGCGAGCACCGTGAGATAGTAGCGATTCAGCTTCGTGTCCGCTGCCGCGATCTTCTGGCCGAGGGTCTGCTCGCAAACCGCGCCGCTGGAGCACCCATAGTGCTTGCAGGATGGCGTTGTAGGTGGTCATGTCCGTGTTGCCGAACGTGTTCGCGACCGCATTGGCCAGCACGCCGCGAATGGAATCCTTGAAGCTCTTTTGCGTTCCTGAATTGACCAGTTGCCGCCATCACCACGTCGGTGTATTCAGGCACCTGCGGACGCAGCGATGCGATCATCTTGCCCACGATCATGCCCTGGATCCCGCTGGGTTTGTCCGCATCCGATTTTGTCCAGCAGCGCGTTCAGCGCCCGTTCCACCATGGGCCGGAGATTCTTGCTCTGCCCCTTGAGATCGAGCTTGTCGATTTGCGCGTTGAGTATGGGGCCGATGATGGCGCGCCATTTGTCGGCGCTCAGGATTCCGTATTGCGCGTTCTCGATCTCAGCCAAATCGGTGCGCATGAGACGGCGCGTGGCCAGGCCATCGACAGTCTTCCAACTGAACCAGATGGCCGGCAGGAGCAAAATCGCGGCCACAGCCAGGCGGAAATAATCGAACCAATGCGCATGATTGCTCGGTGACGGATTCGTCAGTGTATCCACCTTTTCCACGGCGTGTGTCAAGACGCATTCCCGCGCGCGGCGGTTTTCACAGGCTTACTGCGAGTCGCGGACATCCAAGCGGCAAGCGACGATTTCGCAAACCCGGCGCACGCCAATGCCACCGGAATCCAGCGGTCAAAGGTGCGTATTGCCGACGCGTATCTGATGAATATACGGCATCAGGCCGAACACGTTCAGCAGCCAGATGACCACGAAGATCACCACAATGCTATTCAATATGGATTTAATCGTCCCTTGCATGGGGATCAGATTGACCAACCACAAAAGAACCCCAACTACGAGTAGAGTCAGCAAGATTTGGATCAGAGGCATTTCGCACCCCCTTGGTTTTTCACTCCAACAAAAATAGATGCGGATCGCGCTGGTCGAGGGTGTATCCAAAGCGAATTTTCAGATGAAACGGGCTATTGATCGCCGAAGAATTTAAGCGCAAATAGTCGAAAGTGAGCAATATCGCACAGAAACGGCAGCGCGAAGATGGCATAGTTCGATCACGCAGTCGAGTCTTTGTGAGAAGACCTCCCTGGTTCTTCCCTCTTCTCACTCCAGGCACTTTCCAATTCTCTTGATTTTGGACCCAACTCCCCGCAGCGAGGTCGAGTTAGAGAATGCAGACTCTGTCAAAAAACTCCAATGCCCAAGGACGCCAATGGGGCGTCATCCTCGCTGGGGGAGACGGCCGGCGATTGCTGCCCCTGACGCGAGCGCTGACCGGCGATGACCGGCCTAAACAGTTTTGCGCGATTGTCGGAGAGGAAACTCTTTTGGAACAAACGCGCCGCAGGGTCGAAAGAACCATCGACCCCGAACGAACTCTTCTGGTAATGACCGAAGTTCACAAAGAGTTCTATCAAGATCAGGTTGCGGGCGTGCCTGGGCCATGCCTGCTGATTCAGCCGCAGAACCGGGGCACGGCTGCTGCCATTCTCTTCAGCCTGATCCGAATCTGCACATTGGACGCGAAGGCGCGGGTCGCCTTCTTCCCATCCGATCATCATTTCCTGGACGATGAAGCCTTTGCGAACCAAATCAGTTTGGCGTTCTCGCTGACTGAATCCAATCCGGAGACGGTCATTCTATTGGGAATTGAGCCGGAGACGCCGGAGACTTCCTACGGATGGATTCAGCCGGGAACTCGCTTTGTAAACCCCTTCACCAACTCCACCTCGCATGTGAAGCGCTTCTGGGAGAAGCCTTCCGGGGCCCTGGCACGCGACTTGATGTGCAGCGGGTGCCTTTGGAACAGTTTTGTCATGGTGGGTCGCGTGGGCAGCTTCCTAAACCTGATTCGGCGCACTCAACCCGAACTCTTCGAAGCCTTCAGATCGATCGGCAGTTCCTTCTCGACACCGGCCGAACGAGAAGCGTTGTCAAACCTATACGCCGGCATACCTTCCTGTGGTTTTTCGGATGTGGTACTTTCCGCGTGTGCGGATGGCCTGGCTGTGTTGCGCTGCTCGGGCCTCGGATGGAGCGACCTGGGAGAACCAGTACGCGTCCTTTCTGTTCTCAAGCGAAAATCGCCCCGCTCCGAAAATGATTTGAAGCCATCGAGAGGAGGGTCGGTGGCGAGCAGCGCATCAGCCAGTTAAATGACGCGCTGCTTTCAAGCCCTGGCTCAACTGGGCCGCTCTACCGTTGCGAAAGGAAAAGAATGAGGAATTTCTCGCTGATTCAAGGCTCGGCAACAAGGAGATTCCAGCTCGGGCGCAGCGACAGAGGCTCACCGGAGTACGACGCCGGAAGTGTGAAATGCGGCAGCCTCCACGAATTCCCTTCGCGGTTCGCGTCAGAGAACGGGTGGCCGGGGAATGGATGGGAGGGCGTCCGCCTGCTTTATCGAAAAGGGGAATTCTGCAGAGACATGTCGGACGACGCACTGTTCGACTTGGTTTCAATTTCGGAGTGCTTCTTGTGTCCGGGTGCAGTCCTCATATTGGAAGAGGGGCAGAAACCGGCCAACGTTCTGTTGTTGCTTGAGGGGAGAGCAAAACTTTCTCTCAACTCAATCGACGGGCGGCGCCTGATCATCGGATTTGCCTCGCCCGGCGAGATCCTTGGACTTACCGATGTAGTTTCAGGTCATCCCTACGAAATCACTGCAGAAGCGCAATTCCCGTGCATGGTTTCATCTCTGCCGCGACAGAGTTTTCTCGACTTCCTGTTGCGCTCTCCAGTTGCGTGCCAGAATGTGACGCGTCAGATGAGTCTCGATTACAGGCGTACTTTAGGGCAATTGCGTACGCTCGCGCTCACGTTGTCCGCGCCGGCAAAACTCGCCAGGTTATTGCTGGACTGGTGTGCGGAGAGTTCGCGGACATTACGCGGCACGCAAATCCAGTGCGCGTTCACTCATGGCGAAATTGGGGAGCTTATCGGCACATCTCGCGAAACAATTTCCCGCTGTATGAATGAGTTCAAGCGCCGGGGACTCGTGGCGCAACGCGGAACGGTATTGCTGGTTCCGGATTGCGCCGCGCTGGCTGGCTATGCGGGCATAAGCCTAACGCCTGATCCAGGTGAGCCGGCTGCATGAATGGTGGTTAGTAGTGCTCTTTTAGAACTAAGTTATGAGACCACTTATGGCGACCAGCGTGTCGAGCGGCTATTCAGCCGATCATGGCATCCAGAATCTGCTGGATATGCAACGCGGCGCAATCGATATGCGGGAAATTCGTATTGGTTTCGTTGAATAATAGCGTAAGGTCGGTTCCGGCCATCAGGATGGCATCCACTCGATTTCTTCGCCGCAATGTACGCGCAAGGCGAGTCAAGCCGAGCCACTGCTCTTCGGTGCCTTTTCCGTGCTGCGCCAACTCAGTATAAGTTTGGTGGATAAACTCAACCTCGTCGGGCAAGGGATGGCAGAACTCCACATCGCTGACGCGGCCGAAGAGTTGGGATTCGATGGCGAAGCGCGTGCCGAATACAGCCACGCGTGCGATTTTCCGCGACGCGATCTCCTTCTGAAGCGGCGCGAAGATACTCAGGATGGGCAGCGGCGACAAGCCGGTAAGCTCTCTTTCACAGAAGTGCGGCGTAATCGCTGGGAGGGCAATAATTTCCGCACCTGCGGCTTTCAATCGGTCGGCGAAGGCCGCCAGATATCCGGCCAGTCCGACGCGATCGCCAACCCGTACAAATTCGAACACAACTTCCGTTTCGGCATGGGCGATCACAAGATCGAGCGCCATGCCCCGCGCCGCGTGCGCTTTGGCCAGGCTGCGATAGTAGTGGGTCGTGGCTCCAACTCCGAGCCCGCCCACCAGGCCAAGACAACGTCCTTTCGCGCGCATTTCATGGCCCCTTTCGAGCTCGCTCAGGGCAAGCTCAAAAGCCGTGCATTTTCAAAAGCGGATTTATGCCACCCGTTCTGAGATCGATCAGAGAGCGACGGTTACCGCCTTGGTCTGCAGGTAATTGTTGAGCACTTCTTCGCCCATCTCGCGGCCCCAGCCCGATTGCTTGTATCCGCCGAAAGGCAGAGAGGCGTCGAAGACGTTGTGGCAGTTGACCCATACGGTGCCTGCACGGAGGCCGCGAGCCACCTTGTGGGCGAGGCTCAGGTTCTGCGGTCCACACGCTGGCGGCCAGGCCATAGACGGTGTCGTTGGCGCGCTTGACGATCGCGTCGACGTCCCTGTCGGAAAACGGAACCGCGCACACCACGGGCCCGAAGATCTCTTCCTGCACG
Organism: uncultured Acidobacteriota bacterium; assembly: GCA_963826735.1. Classification (GTDB taxonomy): domain Bacteria; phylum Acidobacteriota; class Terriglobia; order Terriglobales; family Acidobacteriaceae; genus Telmatobacter. The sequence continues at coordinate 634,515 of CAWGYN010000011.1, read as the reverse complement.
ACCTTCATGCGCGGGTTGGTGTTGGTGAGCACGGTGGGACGCACAAACCAGCCGCGATCCACACCGGAGACGGGACCTCCGGCTGCGACCTTCGCGCCCTCGTCAATTCCCGATTCGATGTAGCCGACGACGCGGCGATACTGCTCGTCCGAGACCAGCGGGCCCATCTGGCATGAGGGATCCATTCCCGGCGCGAGCTTGATCTCGTTCGCCACCTGGCTCACGCCTTCCACAACTTCGTCGAAGACCTTCTCGTGGATGTAGAGGCGGGAACCGGCGCAGCAGCACTGCCCGTGGTTGAAAAAGATGGCGCTGGCTGTGCCCTGAATGGCGCTATCGATTTGCGCATCCGGGAAGACCACGACGGGCGATTTTCCACCCAGTTCCAGCGTCACCTTCTTCAGGTTTCCCGCCGCAGCTTTCACGATGAGCTTGCCCACTTCGGTTGATCCGGTAAAGGCCACCTTATCGACCATCTCGTGAGCGGCCAGCGGCGCGCCGGCTCCTTCGCCGTAGCCGGTAATCACGTTGACCACGCCGGCCGGCAGACCGGCTTCATCCAGAATCTGCGCCAGCCGCAGCCCGGAAAGCGGCGTCTGCTCGGCCAGCTTCAGCACAATCGTGCAGCCGCAAGCCAGCGCGGGCGCCAGTTTCCACGCCGCCATCAGCAGCGGGAAGTTCCACGGAATGATTTGCGCGACCACGCCGATGGGCTCGCGCAGCGTGTAGGAATGGAAGTCGTATCCGGCCGAGAGCGGCAACGTCTTGCCCGAGATCTTGGTCGCCCAACCGCTCATGTAGCGGAACATGTCCACTGTCAGCGGCACGTCGGCCACGCGCGCGACCGAGACAGGGCTTGCCGTTATCGAGCGATTCCAGCTCGGCGAATTCCTCCAGATGTTCTTCGATAAGATCGGCGATCTTCCAAAGCACGCGACCTCGTTCCGAAGGCGACATGCGCGGCCACGGACCTTCGTCAAAGGCGCGGCGCGCTGCCGTTACCGCGCGGTTAACGTCCTCGGCTTCGGCTTCCGGAACGTGCGTGATGACTTCGCCAGTTGCGGGATTGTAAACGGGAAATGTCTTTCGCGGACGCCGCGGCGACGAAGCGGCCGTCAATGAGCATCCTGTGATCGCTGCTCACAAAGTCGGCGGTACGACTGCTGAGACGTGGGTCAATCGACAGAGTGGCCATGTAGAGAACCTCCTGTGCTGCCGGGCGTGGTGCTTTGGGGCCGGGGAAGGAGACGCGGGGAACGAGCCCGACCACGCCAGGATTCTGCACACAGGAACACTAGCACCGGGGCCTGTGGATTGACTAGTAGGCGAGAAGAAATTAGAGGTCAGGTTCTTCGCAACCAATACCAGCTGAGTGGTGCGGTTGCGCAGGGCGCGCTCCCGGCACCGGGAGCTTTCTTGATGCAGTCAAATCGTTATTGGCCGGGGAGCGCCAAGGGTTCCAGGTTCGAGGCCTGTTCGTACGTCATGCGCAGGTACTTGTACGGATTCACGGGCACGTTATGCACGCGCACCTCGTAATGCAGGTGGGGCCCGGTGGCCCGGCCCGACTGGCCCACATAACCTATGACCTGGCCGCGCGTTACATGCTGTCCGGGAACCACCGCAATCGCAGAGAGATGCCCATACAGCGTCAGCACGTCGTGGCCGTGGTTCAACTCTACCGCACGTCCGTATCCCGCACCCATTTCGGCGCCGGTCACTTCGCCATCGCCGGCCGCGCGCACGGGCGTTCCATAGGGCGCGTCAATGTCCACGCCGGAGTGGAACGCGCCTTCGCCGTTGATCGGATCCTCACGCTCGCCGAAGCTCGACGCCACGCGGCCTTCCACCGGCCACATCGATGGCGCATCAGCTAGTTCCGTCCAGTCGCCGGTAAAGTTCGATGATCAGCCCGCTCTCCAGGGCGCGCGAAATCTGCCCGGAAAGAGCCTCATTGCGCAGCGCTGTAAAACGTGTCGATGGAGTTGGCAACCTGCTGTTGGCTCATATCGTCGGATTGCGACATGCTGGCTGGAGCCGGAGACTTGGCGCTGGCCGGAGCCGCGGGCTTAGCCGCGTTAGGCCGGTTATCGAGCCGGTTCTCGCGCAACCCGTAGAGCGCCGTCACCTCGTTGGCCAGAGCGCCCAATGACGCGACTTGTACGCTGCGATTGTGCGCGATCTCTTCCATGCGCTGATAATTCAGGCGCAGGGTTTCGCGTTCCGCGCGAACCTGGTTGTAACTCTCGGTCTTGAGCAACATGCGGGTGTAGGACCCGGCCAGGCCCACAATGGTAAAGGCGCCGATGATCGCTGCCACCAGGAATCCATAGGCATACTTCAGCGGAAGCGGAATCTTCCGTAGGTGGCCGTCCTCATCCCTGGCGACAAAAACTATGTAATAGCGCTTACGTAACATTGTGCCTGCGATCCCCGGCGACCCTCGGGCCGCAATAAACTCCAAACACGGGGGAAAAAGTAACGCGTACGGGCGTTTACGCCCACAGCAAAACCGTACAGCCCCACAGGGCAAATGCGAGAACTTCCGTTAAGGCTAACAGACGCTTGCGCGCAGGGTCAATCAAAAGCGTCGACATTTACTGCCTTAAGTACCGAATTGCAATCTGCCCTCGCCAGCCGGTCGCCTTCATCGTAACTCCTTTCGCATCAGCGGCTCGCGCTTGGGAAAGATTCCCAGTAAACACGCCCGCCCCGCCCGACGGACCGGTCCGGGCCCCAATATCCTATGCTGAAGAGCATGCAATCCGGTCCGAAGCAGCCCCGAGCCGGCGATCCGGGCGAGTTGGCCCTGCTGAAGCAGATCCGCGCACGAGCAGCGCGGCTCTCCCACGGCATCGCCCCCGGCGGGTTGCGTCTCGGCATCGGCGACGACTGCGCGTTGCTTCGAATTGGCGCCGGCGAGGAGCTTGCCGTGACCACCGATCTTTCCATCTCCGGCCGTCACTTTCGACTGGAATGGCAAGTTCCCGAGTCGATTGGGCACCGTACCCTGGCGCGCGGCTTGAGCGACCTGGCGGCCATGGGCGCGCGGCCGGTTGCCGCATTTCTGTCGCTTGGCGTCCCTAAAGAACTGGTCCAAAACGCAAAAGGGCTTGAGCCACGGGCCAGCAAGAAGATCTGGCTTGGCAAAAAAACATGGGTCGAAAACACTTGGATCGGGCGGTTTTTCGATGGATTTTTCGCGCTGGCCAGCGCTTTTCAAACGCCCCTGGCAGGTGGCGACCTGGCGGAATCGCCGCTGGCTGTCGCCGACATCGTTCTGGTTGGCGCGGTGCGGCGCGGCAAAGCATTGCTCCGCTCCGGCGCCCGGCCCGGCGATCTGCTTTACGTGACCGGCGCGCTGGGCGGCGCCGCAGCGGGCCTTGCCCGACTGGCGGAGCTGGCCGCGACGCACGCGGCGCGGCCTGGCTCTAAGAGAATTGCCCCGCTGCGCATTTCCGGCAAGCTGCAAGCGCTGCTCGCGCCGCATCTCTATCCGCAGCCGCGCATCGCGCAAGGATTGTGGCTGGCTCGACGCGGCCTTGCCAGCGCGGCTCTCGATTTGAGCGACGGGCTTTCTACCGATCTTGCCCACCTGTGCGAGGAGTCGGCTGTCGCTGCTGAGGTCGACGCGGCGGCGCTACCTGTTCATTTGGGCGCAACTCTCGAACTGGCTCTCCATGGCGGCGAGGACTACGAACTGCTGTTCACCGCTTCGCCGGAGGCACGGGTGCCGCGCCGCATCGCCGGCGTTCCCGTCACGCGCATCGGCCGCATCCTGCGCCCGCGTAAAGGCATACCGGCGGTCGCCATTGTGACTGTGAACGGCACGCGGCCGCTCGCGCCGCACGGCTGGGAGCATTTTTCCTGAGAGCAAGCGGAGTCGTCAAGGTTCAAAAGGCTCGCTATTCGAGCGTGTCCTCAGGGCGGGGCGGTTCGCCGCCCTTGCGGTTCAAGATGCGCCGGAAGGCTTCGCGATCCGCCCGCGCTCTACGCTCGGCAAAAAACCTTTCCGTCTCCATGGCGGAAATCTTTTCCGCCGCCGCGATGACCAAGAACTGGTTCAAACTGGTTCCGTCGCGCTCAGCGATTTTTTCGAGAGCAGCTTTCAACGAAACGGGCAGGCGCAGCGGAAAGGTGGCGACGCGTGTAGTCATGTTCTTAACCTCCTCAATACTTCGCCGGGGCACAAGACCTCGATATCGAAACTCGTTCGCGCCTCGCGCAGATGCTTCTCGTTGAACGTGACAATCGCTGAAGCGCGGCCGTTCACCGCTGCCTCCAGAACCAGTTCGTCGCCCGGATCGCGAAGTTGCGGCCGCCAACGGAAGTAGAGCTCGACGGGTTCAGCCATTTCAATCAAAGTATCGACATAAAGGTCCACCTGCAACAGGTCCAGCCCAGAGGCGAAGCGGTGATCGGCGAGCTTACAAATCGCTTCGTACTCCAGGGCGAGCGCGACGGTCAAGAGCATTGTCGCTTTGCCTTCGTCGATCCTTCGCAAGAGCTCGGCCGAGCCACCGGTCGGACTCCGCATCGCGGCAATCACCACGTCGGTATCGAGCACGAGTCTCAATCAAAGAAATGATATCATATCGCCAGTGATATCACATCATGGGCGATATCATACCGGGAGATACCCGCCGCATTTCCGCGGATCGACGCAGAATTCGCCTAAAACGAAGCCACTGCGGGTCGCCTCGGGGGCCTTGTCACAATCAGAACTTCCTTTGGGAATGCGCGGGCTCTGCGGACGACGAAAGCCGTCCGGGCGTCATGGAGCTTCCCGCGTTGGGGTCAGGCTCCATCTTCGAAGACTTTTGGAACATCGACGCCGAGCGCGGTGGCGAGGTCGTGCTGATGATCCTGCTCCTGCGCGAGGATTTTGCGGAGCTGCTCAGCGAGCGCGTAGTGGCCAATGGCCTCGGCCTGTTTAATCCGCCGACGATAATTCCTGATGGTCTCGGTTTCGTTGTCCAGGTCAAAGCGGATCATTTCTTCGGCTTTATCCGAGAGCTTTACAGGCTTAGGCGTGGCCGTTGGCTTGCCACCCAGATAGTCGATCTGATCCGCGATGATCATGGCATGCTCCAGTTCTTCGGAGGCATGCAGCCTTAACTCAGCCGCAATCTTCATCCACTGAGCTCCGGTGAGCACATTGCTATAAACCGTGTAGGCGATGACGGCTTGATATTCCCGGGCCAAATCCTCGTTGAGCGCATTCACAAGCTCATTAATCTGGCTTTTGATGGACTTCGCGCGTTGCTTCGAGGTGGCGCTGGCTGGCTTCGTTTTGGCCATGATTTTCTCACTTTCCATGTCGATTGATGGTGGGGACAGACAAAAGGGGGAGGACTAACAAGTCGTTCGATGCATAATCCCGCCCGCGGGTTGCGCAAGCGCATTAGAAAAACACGCGTTGCGGCTATGCCGTGAGATGCAGATTGTTTACGCGCGGCGCATGGCGCGAACAATTGCCTCCACCACCTGCTCCGGCGTCAACGCATCCACGGCGACGGACGCGTGGGCCATTCGGTAAAGCGGCAAGCGCCGTTGATAGCGGCTGGCTAAATTAGCCTGGTCGGCAAGAATGGGCCGCAAATGCTCGGTGCCGCGGCAACGCGCGAGTGTGGTGGCCAGCTCCACCTCAAGATGCACCAGCAGCGTTTCCGGGGCAGCGCTGAGGAGCAAACGCGTTGCGTCATTCTCAATGGCTCCGCCGCCCAGCGCCAACACCAGCGCGTCTTCGCCGGCTAGCCGCGCGATGGTCGAGCGCTCGCGCTCGCGGAACGCGGCTTCACCCTCGCGCGCGAAAATTTCCGGGATGGACGCGCCGGCTTCGGCTGCGATCACGTCGTCCGCATCCACGAACTTCCAGCCCAGTTGCCGCGCCAGCAGCGGACCCACGGTGCTCTTGCCTGAGCCCATGAAACCGGTGAGCACAATACGCTGCGTGCGCACGCCCGCTCCTTGTCCGTCCGCTGAAGTCGCGCTCGCTGGTCTCGCCGTCATTCGTTCCAGTATAGGAGCAGTTCACAGTTCGTAGTTCGTAGTGGTAAGTGGGAGTGCAAGTGTGAGTCGTCTCCGTTACCCAAGCACCATCACCACGGCTCCGGCGGTAATCAGCACGCCGCCTACGACGGCAGCGGCGTTCAGCTTTTCGCCCAGCAACAGCCATGCGAAGATCATCACCAGAGGGACGCTGAGCTTGTCGAGCGGCGCCACGCGCGAGGCCGGCCCCAACTGCAAGGCGCGGAAGTAGCACAGCCACGACAGTCCGGTGGCGATGCCCGAAAGCGCGAGAAAAAGCATGGTGCGGCGGTCGAGCGAACGCATCTCGCCGTGCTTGCCCAGTGCGAGCGCGATGCCCCAGGCAAAGATCACCACTACGCTGGTGCGCAGGGCCGTGGCCAGGTTTGAGTCAACGTGCTCCACCCCCACCTTGGCCAATAGCGCCGTGGCGGCGGCAAACAGAGCAGAAAACAATGCCCAGAAAATCCAACTCGTGGCCCAGCTCGATATCCAATTCATGGCAATCAGCATACGCGTCCGCGCTCGTCCCCCGGCACAAATTCCGTCTCACAAGAAGAACCCTATTCCGGCGCAAAAACCCCGTGCTATCATCCCTGCATTCCCCCCAGAGCCCTGGAGGTCTCTATGAAAAATTCCCTCGCTTCCACGGGGACCAGCGACGCGGTTCTGCGCCTGACCCGATGGATTTTTCCGGCGCTTCTCGCAGGCAGCATGGCGACAGGTTGCGGGCCACAAGCGGCTCCATCGCCACAAGGGACACCGGGACCACAAGCGACACCTGGGCCACAAGCAGGACCTGGACCGCAAGCGGCTCCGGCTTCACAAAGCGGCCTGGTTGGCCAATGGCGTGCGGTCGTTCAGGGCAGTACCGTGACCGTTACGTTTCAGGCGAGCTATCAATACATGATATTGATGCAGCCGCCGAACGGAGGCACGCAGTCCGCGCAAGGTGGTCCCTACCAGCTCATCGCGCCCAACACCGTCGTCCTTACGGTCACGGACTGGTCGCCCAAGACCAGGTGGAACTTTGTTCCAAATCCAACGTGCGGTGTGCCGGGCGTTACAAATCCAACCAATCCGCAAAGGGACAGTTGCCATCAATGGCAGGAGTGGACGGAGCCAAAGCCGCCCGGAGGCACGGATACGTATGTGTTCAACGGGCCGAATTCGATGACGATGACCGACGAGCATGGGTCAGAAACGTATACGCGCGTGACGGCGCAATGATCTCGTGAGTGCAACGGCCAGGCGCATCCCGCGAGATAGAATGGCCTCATGCGTTCGTCCGCATGTTTGATCATCGCCGCTCTGGCCGCGCTCATCTCACTGGGCCTAAGCGGCTGCGGCTATCACACGCTGGGAGCGGCCACGCATCTGCCTCCCGGCGTGAACACGCTTGCGGTGCCGGTGTTCGCCACGCGCACCGATTCCAACGGTACTGAAACGGCATTGACTGAGGCCGTGGTCCGCGAGTTCATCACACGCACGCGCTTCCGCGTGGAGACGAATTCAGGCGCCGATGCGGACGCGGTGCTGCACGGCACCATACTCAAGCAGGCGGTTATGCCGCTCACCTATAACGCGGCCACGCAGCAGTCGTCCAGCTTCGTCATTACCATCGTGGCTTCCGTCACGCTCACTACGCGCGACGGCCGCGTGCTTTACGAGAACAAGAATTACGTTTACCGCGAGCAGTACCAATCCTCCACCGACCTGCCCACATTCATTCAGGAAGACCCTGCAGCCATTCAGCGGCTCTCGCGCGAGTTTGCGCGGCAGTTGGTGGCCGATATCCTCGAAGGGCTCTAAACTCCAGCCGCATCCCTCGCAATTTTGCTCCAATTTTGCATTGACACTCGCACTGCTGCCCTTCTATCGTTCCCGCTGGTGGTCTGACCACACAATTGGAGATGGCTGATGAGGATGCGCTGCGGTGGTGCGGGAGTCTTGCTTGCGGTTTTTTTGATGGGGATCACAGCCGGAACCGCTGCCTTTGCCCAGGACAACATGCGCGGCGCGCCTTACAACGGCTACACGGGCCAACCCTTCGACACCACGCACTATGCTTACGACTACCTGGTCGATAGCAGTCTGCCTCAGGACGATCCTGCGCAGAAACAATTCAAAACGCTGCAGGCTGCCTACGCGGCTGCGCCCGCCGGAACGCCCGACCACCCCACCGTCATCGGCATCAAGCCCGACGTCTACTTTCTGCGCGGCAGCGATACCCAAGCCAGCATGACCATCACCAAAAACTACATTACCCTGCTCGGCCTCACCGACGACCGGCGCAAGGTGGTGCTCGCCGACAATCGCGGCAACAAGGAAGGCGCGTCGAACAACGGCTACATCCTGATGGTGAACGCCACCGGATTCACGATGATGAACCTGACGCTCGTGAACTACTGCAATCTGGATTACGAGTATCCCGGCGATCCCTCAAAAAACCTCAAGGCACGCTCGCCGGTCATCACGCAGGCCGTCGCGCTCCAGGCTGACGGCGACAAGCACGTCTATTCCCACGTCGCACTGCTCAGCCGCCTCGACACGACCTTCATCCGCACCACGCGCTCCTACTTCACGCACGTTTACATTGAAGGCACCGACGACTTCATCGGCGGCGGCCAGGTGGGCGTGTGGGAAGATTCAGAAGTTTATTTTCCCACCGGCAACGGCGTCATGTCCTCTTACGGCATGGCGTTCATCAACACCGTCTTCAAGGCCTCGCGCGGCCTTGAGTTCTACAAGGGCTTTCGCAATCCGGTCGCGCTCATCCACTGCACCATGCCGGTGAATACTCCCAATTCGCCGGTGGCGTGGATGGTGTGGAAGGCGCCGGTGCGTCAGAATGTCTACGCGCTCACCTACCAGACCAAAGATGCCAGCGGGAAACCTGCGGTGATTTACGACAGCATTGTGGGTCCGCACGCGTTTACGCTTTCGCGCGAGATCACCGCGGAACAGGCACGCGCCTTCAATCCCTGGAACATGCTGCGGGCAACTCCGGATGGGAAAGTCGACGACTGGGATCCGGCCGGCGTGCGCGAGAAATATGCAAACGACGGCAGCGATGTGTTCCGCATGTCGCTAGCGGCCGCAGTTCCCGACGCTGCGGCGCGTCCCGCCGGCTCAATCGCTGATCCTTTCGCCAACACGGAGCCGCCGGGAAACGCGTCCATTCGCACCGGTGGGCCGGGAGTCACGCTGACCGCAACCGTCCTTCCGCAGCGTGCGGCTGACAGCGCGATCCACTGGTCTACCGATTCAAAACTCGTCACGCTCAGCGCCGATGCCGGCAAATCCATTACTGTCACGGGCCAAAACGCCACCAACCACGCTGAATATGTGAGCGTGAAGGCCGAGGCCGCGAACGGCTTCTACGTCACTTCGCATGTTTACGTCGAGCCCGCCTACATCGATCCGCCCACCTTTGCGCGCAAGCCGGCAATTGGCGTTCCAGCCGATGGAAAGGTCGCCGTGACCTATGCGTTGAACCTGGGCGGACGCGAGGACCAGTCGATCATCGACTGGTATGTGTGCGACGATGCCGAGTGCGCCACACGGCGCGAGGTCGCGGTGAGCCGCGGCAATGTGCCGCTGCGGCAACTTACCTTGCTGCCTGGATTTGCTGATAAGTACGTCGAAGCCGGCATCCGGCCCAAGCACAACATCAGCGATCCGGGGCCGGAGACGGTCGCCATCTCGGTGAAGCCGGTGAAAGCCGGCGAAATCAACGGGCGCGTCATCAATCCCAACTTCCGCAATTTTGTGGAGACGCCGAACACTGAAACCGTGAGCGGGATGTGGACGGTGCTGGGAACTTGGACTTCGTCGGTGGGCGAGAACCTCGTCAACGGCTACGGACTGCGCGTGGCTTCGATAGGTGCGCAGCTTCTGTATCAAGACGACAAGCCGACGGGCGACATGCGGTTGAAGGTCGTGCTGACGCCGGAAAAGACCGCGGGCCAGGGATTCGGCATCGCAGGCTCGCCTGACGACAACGCGGGGCCGCGCAACCAGAAGGCCGACATATTCATCAAGTACGACCCGCGCACGCGCAACGGCTACTCGCTGCGCTTTTGGCGCACCATCCAGGCTGCGGATAAGTGCATGTTCCAGCTCTACCAGATTGTCGACGGCGTTGGGCATCCGGTGAGCGACCAGCAGCTGACGGGAGTCTTCAAGCCGAACACGATCCTGGTTTTTTCGGTCGACGGCAACCGATTTAGCGTAACCGGCTCGAACACCACGGACGGGGAGACTTTATCGCTGAAAGCGACCATCACGCCCAACAACTACGGCGGCGCAGGCATTGCGTGGACGGGATCGGTCCCGTTCGGCAACAGCGTGGTGGTGAGCCAGTTTGAGATCACGTATCCGCGTCCGCAATGAAGCGATAACAAGGCGAAGGGCGGCTCAATTCTTGATTCCTGCCCGGTTTTCCGCGCTGGTGCGTTGGCTCGCCGGGCGGTATTCTGGAGCCGCATGATATCGAAGCTCATGCAGCACACGGTCGGGAGCCCGCTCCTGTGAGCGGCGCGCGCTGGGGCGCGGGATTTGCCGCGGCCGCCCGCTTTGTCGCGGAGATCGAGGCCGCGCAGGCAGGTACGGGGAAACTGCGGGCCGGTTATGTGCTGGCCGGCGACGAGATCTTTCTTCTCGACCGCTGCCGCGCCGCCGTGCTCAAGGCCTTCGTTCCCGCCGATCTTCGGGATTTTTGCCTTTCGGAATTCGATCTCGGCTCGACTTCGATTTTTGAGGTATTGGATCGCGCGCAGACGCCGTCGCTGATGGCTCCGTTCCAGGTGATTTTTGTGCGCAACGTGCGGCAGCTTTATACGCGCGGCGCCAAGAAGGACGAGTTTGCCGCGATCGGACCGCTATTTCCAGTCGCCAAATCCCCAGGCTCTGCTTTTGTTCGTTGCGGATTTTCTGCGCATCCCCTCGGATGCGCGCCGCATGGAACTCGACGACAAGAACCGATACGAGCGGCTGACTGAAACGCTGGGCGAACACTGCGGCATGGTAGAACTGGCGCGCGCGAACGAGGAAGACGCCATGCGCTGGGCGGTTGCGACGGCGCAGGAAGCCGGCACGCGCCTGGAGCCCGATGCGGCACGCGAGCTGGTGGATGCGCTGGGCGCCGACATGATGCTGGTTTCGTCGGAGCTTGAAAAACTTTTGCTCTACGCCACCGGGCGTGGACGCATCACGCTGGGCGACGTGGAAACCATGGTGCTGAGCGCCAAGCAGCGCACGCTGTACGAACTTACCGACGCCATCAGCGCTCGCGATCGCGTGCGCGCGCTGGCCCTGCTGCAAGGATTGCTGAATAGCTCCGATGCCGGGGAAGACGCCGCCATCGGCCACCTTTACATGCTGGCAAAAACCTTTCGGCAGATGCTGGTGATTCTTGAGAAAAACGTGCGCGATTCGCGCGCTATCTGGCAGGCGCTGTGGCAGGGTTTCCGCATGCCGCCGTTTGCCGCCGACGACCTGATCCGCCAGGCGCGCCGCTACAAGAGCCGCCGCGAACTCACGCGGGCGCTGCGCCTCGTGGCCCGCGCCGACCTGGAACTGCGCTCCTCGCCGCCTGATAAGCGGCTGGTGCTGGAGCGGCTGGTCTACGAACTGGCTTCGGAACCCAAGGCTACCGCGCCTGCGTGGGCCTCGGCGCAGTTGTCGTTCGAGAGCTGACGCGGTAGAAGCTTCGAACTGGCCGGCCCATGAATCGAGGCTGCGCCCTCTTCAATGCTGTTCAGTTAAGGCGGAGTGCGGGCGTGGACGTCCACACGACAGTCGGTCTGGAGACTGGCGCCACATCAAAGGACTATCGGATGGAACGCGGCAAACTTGAGGAGCGCGCGCCGCGCTTCAGTTCATGCCGTGCTCATGAAGCCACGGTGCATACTTCTGATCCATGGTTTCGATGTGATTGATAAATCCGTGGTGCAATCCGCAGAGCAAAGGACGCAGTTGAACGCCTTCTCCGTATTGCAGGCGATGCGCGGATTGCAGGATGTCGGCCAGCATGCGGTGGTGCTCGGCACGGTGCTCCTCAAGGCCTGCGAAGCCGGCCTTCTCCATGAGCTGCTCCTCGCTCCAGAAGTGCATGCGGGTAAATTCGATGTACTCGTCCAGCAGCTCGCTGATCTTTTCGCGCCCGGCGCCGCGCACCAGCGCCAGGCGCAAGGCGTTGATGGCATCCATTAGGATGCCGTGCTGATCGTCCATGGCCCGCACGCCCACGTTGCAGGCGTGGTTCCAGGTAAGAAGTGTCACATGAGCCTCCACAAATGACTGAGGAGTCTATCGGTCAGCCGTACGGATTCGATACCTGCAAACCGCGCCGAGGGGTGACTAAGGTTTGCCCGGTGCCGTAGCCGCAGAATGGCGCACAATGGAAAAGTGGCCCTGATCACTCCTGCCAACGTCGTTGCGGCGCTGCTCGCGCTGGTTCCGTATTTGGCTGTGGCGCTCTTTCCGGAAGCGGCGGCGGCACGCGCGCGCGCATTGCCCATTTGGGTGCGGCTCGCTTGCCCAGCGGCACTGTCGATCCCGTATGTGCTGGTGGCCTGTGGGGCGGGCGTGTTTCGCTGGGGTTGGTTCGCGCTGTATGCACTCGTGCCCGTCGCCATCGCCTTGCTGCTCGGCCAGGCGGCTGACGTTGATGCCGCGCAGCGCGGAAACTGGCGCGATTTTCTGGTGCTGGCGGTGCTGGGTCTGGCCGTCGATCTGCGCTGGCTTGAGGGTGCGTGGCCGGCGCATCTGGCTGTCTTCAATAAAATCCTGCTGCTCGACGCCGGGATCTACGGCTTCGTGCTGATCCGGCAACTCGGAGGCACCGGCTTCAACCTGCGCCTGCGGTTGAAGGATTTGGGCATCGGGTTGCGCGAGACGGCGTTCTACACGCCGCTGGCGCTGGCGCTGGGCTTGAGCCTGGGCTTTCTGCATTGGCGCGGCGGTTGGCCGGGGATCGGGCCAATAGCCGGCGCGTGGGTTTTCACGTTCTTCTTTATTGCAGTCCCCGAAGAGCTGTTTTTCCGTGGCTGGCTGCAGAATCTGCTGGAGAAACGTCTGGGCCGGTACGGGGCGCTGTTCTTGACGGCGTGTCTGTTCGGATTGGCGCATTTCAACAAGCGGGCTGCGCACTTCAATTGGCAATACGTGTTGATGGCTGCTTTCGCCGGGATCTTTTACGGGCGCGCGTGGCGCGTCGAGCGGCGCGTGGGCGCGTCGGCCGTTACGCATGCCACGGTGGACGCGATCTGGTCGCTATGGCTGCGCTAGGTGATACGTGCGATGCACTTGCCGGTGCTGATCGTACCTGAGATAGCCCAGGCCGACGCGCATGTTATGGTCTACCGGGCCGGGAACCGTCATGGCGACAGTGATGCCCAGGATGGCGTGGACGATCATCAGGGGATAAATATTGCGGTAGCGCAAAAAGAGCAGGCAAGCCGCGAGACCCCAGATGAACGTGATGGGCGTGAGCACGGGATTGGGCAGGTGGGCCGTCGCGAAGAGCACGGACGCCGCCAGCGCCGCTGCCGATGGCCGGGGAATCAGGCGCAGAAAGCGCAACAGGAAGACACCTTGCAACAGGAACTGCTGCACGCCGCTCCAGACGGCATAGGCGCAATACGTGACAAAAAAGGCGATCACGCCGTCAGGTAAGTGGAGCGTGTGCATCCTGACAGAGACCGCAATGTCGACCGCAGCCAGCGCCAGCGCGGCTGCGACGATCCAGAGTGAGCGCAAGAAGTTAGCCGCGCGAAAGCCCATAGCTTGCCAGCCGTCGAACGATCTCCACACAATGACGACGAGACCCAATGCAGCAACCAGCCACAGCACGCGTTGCAGCGGCCGCGGCGTCCATTCCACCATCATGATCAGCGCGTAGGCCACAGCGATCTCGATCGCGTCGCGGCGCTTGCTGCGGCCGGAGACCGGCTGGGCAACAAGCTGGTCTGGCGCGTGCGGCGAAGCTGCGGGCAGTTCCATGCCTCCGATGCTAGCGCAGGCAACCAACGCTACTCCAGAATCACGGCCGGCTCGGGTTCGTGACCGCGGGTGGTGAGAGTGACGGCGGCGGCCAGGATGAGCGCTCCGCCGAGCCACGCGTAGGGGCCGAGCCGTTCGTCCAGCAATGCGACGCCAAGCACTGAGCCAATCACCGGTTCGAGGTTCAGAAAGACTCCGGCGCGCGAAGCCGGAACATGATGAATGCCCCAGTTCCACAGGAGCGTGGTGGTGGCGGTACACAGCAGGCCGCTGATGGCCAGTGCGATCCAGGCTGTCAGGCTGATGTGGGCAAACGGCATGGGCTCGATCTTCTCGTGCGTGAGCGGCGCCAGCAGCCGAGAGCCGAGGATCCAGGCGATGAGCATCAGCGTGCCCGTATAGATGAAGTATGCGGTGACCACCGGCGGACTGTGCGATTGCATCAATTTTTTGCTCAGCAGAATCCAGGCCAAGGCCACCAGGAGCGCGGCAAGCACCAGCAGATCGCCCAACAGCGTGGGCGTTTCGCGGCCGGTGGTCGAGCGGTCGCCGCCCAGAACCACCAAAGCTGCGCCGATGGTAGACGCGAACAGAGCCAGCCAGCCGATCCAGTCGAGCCGCTCGCCGGCGAAAACCGCCGCCGCGGCAGCCAGTAACACGGGCATGACACCTACCATGAGCGAGGCGTGGCTCACCGTGGTCAGTGTGAGGCCGTGAAACTGCAGAAGGAATGAAATGGGAACGCCGAAGGCGGCGGCCACCAGCATGGTTCGCCACTCGCCGGCGGTCAGGCGCTCGCGGTGGCGCAGCATCACGGGCGCCATTCCCAGGCAGGCAAACAGAAAACGATAGAGCACCATGTGCTCCACGTCCATCTCGTCGAGCGCGAGCCGCCCGAAGTAGAAACCTGCGCCCCACAGGGTTCCGGCCAGGGCGCATGCGCCGTAACCGAGAAATCTGATGCGCCCGTCTGCCGAAAGCTGCTCTGCCATGCCTTCTTTACTGTCGCATAGGCAGGTGTGTACCGGTTCCCCGATGCGGGGCAGCGCTTTCGGTGTCGAGGCTCAATCGGCGAGAATACTCTTCGATGGCGAAACGGCGCGGAATGAGGCAAGCGGGTGCGGCGCGGGGAATGGCTTGGGCCGTGGCGGCTGCGCTGGGTCTGGCAACGGCCGTCGTCGCAGCGCAACACGGAGGCACTTCCAAGTCTTCTGCGCCGCCGGTGAAACCGCGATTCCTCACCAATCATTTTCCCGACCAGCCGTCGCTCGCGCCCACTGTGAGCATTCCCCTGGCGCCGCTCGGCTTCACGGCGCCGAGCAGCAACTATCTGGGTACGCGCAACACCTTCGTGTCTCTCGATTTCCTGGATGAAGACCGGCTGCTGTTCACATTTCGCGTGCCCGGGCTCATCCACCGCGACCTGAAGACCGGTGAAGAAAGCAGCGAGCGCGAGATTCGCGCCGTGGTGCTGAAGCTGCCGCAGGGCACGGTTGAGGCCGAAGCGTTGTGGACGGTGCACGACCGCATACGCTACCTGTGGCCACTCAAAAACGGCCATTTTCTGCTGCGCGACCGCAACAGTCTCCTCCAGGGCGATGCCACACTTACGTTAAAGCCGTTCCTCGACTTCCCCGGTTCCCTGCTCTGGATTGAATCAGACCCCGCGCAGCAGTTTCTAGTTACGAATTCGCGCGAGCCCATTGCCGCGGCTGCGAAACCAGAGGCCCCGGCCGCAGGCGGGTCTTCGGCTGCGGGTTCGCAATCCGGTCCAGTGACGGGCCAGGTAACGAATCAGGTATCGAGCCCGGCGACAGCCTCGGCCACAGTCACCACGGACGACGAGGATGCGCCGGCCGAGGAAGGGCGTCCCGAACTGGTGGTGCGCATTCTGCGGCGCGCAACCGGCGAAGTGATGCTGGTGAGCCGTGTCCGCAGCGCCGTGCATCTGCCTATCAACAGCACGGGGTATCTCGAAAACCTGCGCGGACAGGGCTCGGGGTGGATGCTGAACCTGAGCTACTTCACCGGCGGCACCAGAATGCTGGGCAGCGTGGACACGGCGTGCGACCCGGACGACGAATTTCTTTCCGAGGATGAGATTTTGATTACCGGGTGCAGCTCGGACGGGGCGAGCAAGCTGGTGGCCAAGACGACGGAGGGAAAAACTCTGTGGATCGCACAGGCGCCGTCGACCCAGGTCTGGCCGCACCTGACCGTGGCGCCCAATGGCTCGCGCCTGGCCTGGATCACCCTGGACGCCAGCCATGCGGTGAGCATGTTTGCGCCCATGGACAGCGGAGACGTGAAGGAGCAGTCGGTTACGGTCTTCGATGCGGCCACGGGCGACGTCGCGTTCGTCTCACCGCTCAGCCCCATTCTCGATGCTGGCGGCAACGTAGCCCTCTCGCCATCGGGCCGGCGCGTGGCCCTGTTAAACGCCGGCGACCTCCAAGTCTTTGATTTGCCTCCGCCGCCGGCGCTGCCGGGCGTCAGGCCGTAGTTCACAGTTCTTAGTTCGCAGCCGCAGTTCGTAGTCCTGAGTCCCTTAGTTCCTCAGTCCCTGCCTTTTCATTCCCTCCGGTCCCTGCTTTTTCTGGTCCCTGTTTTCTTGTTCTCTTGTTCCCTTGATCCCTTGGTCCCTGTTTTTATGTACACTGAGCGACGGGGGTTATCTCTTGGCCACGGCTGTTGCTCATTATGCGGCCGCGGCGGTCACCGATCGTGGCCGCAAGCGCGAATCCAACGAAGATGCATTCGGCTTTTCCGTCGAGCACGGGGTCTATGTGGTGTGCGACGGAATGGGCGGGGCGGCTGCGGGCGAAATTGCCAGCTCGCTGGCCGTGGACGAAATGATGCGGCTGCTCACCAGCCGTGAAGGCACCCACCCCCTGCTGGACGACGCCGAAAAGGCTGTCGCCAGCGCCAATGCAGCTATTTTTTCGCGCTCGCAAAACAGCCAGAACTTGAACGGCATGGGCTGCACGCTGGTGACGCTGCTGGCGGAAGACCAGCGCGGCTGGTTGATCAACGTGGGTGACAGTCGCGGTTACCGCATGCGCAACTCCCTTCTTGAGCAGATCACTCTCGATCACTCGCTGGTGGAGGAGCAGGTGCGCATGGGCCGCATGGACCCGGCGGAAGCGCTACGCTCGCCCTTCAAGAACGTGATCACGCGCGCCCTGGGCACGCAAAGCTCGGTCACTCCTGATATTTTTGAGCTCGAAAACGAGCCCGGCGATCTTTTTATGCTGTGTTCCGACGGCCTCACGCGCGAGCTCTCCGATTCACTCATCGAGTCCATTCTGAAGCTCGATTTACCCCTTCCGGAACTTTGCGCACTGCTAGTCGAGGCCGCCAACGATGCCGGCGGGCACGACAACATTACTTGCCTCCTGGTGCGGGCTGAGGCGTAGAGTGGAGTCGTTGAAGATGGCGTATTGAGGTCTGCGCTTTCCCGCCCTAAACGCCTAGCCGCCGCACGGACGAATACCTAACCCTACCCCAGCGAGCAAAACCCCACGGAGCAAAAATCGCTCGCCGGCGCCCCATTGGACGCGCTTAAGACGGCGCGCTCGGCCTCTCAGCGTGGCAAGCTAGGATGGGGTACCCGCCATTCGACGAGAACTTTGGAGCTATCCTTGAAGAGTGCTCGCAACGATTTCGAAATGTTGAGGGCGAGACGGTAGTTCCCATCTGACAATGGAGCAAGGGGTTCAACATGACCGCCTTTCTTGCTGTTTGGGGTGCAATCCTCTCGAGCATCACATTTGGTTGGACTCTCTATAAGGACTTGCGCGACAAAGCAAAGATCAAGCTCACGGCGCGCCTGCGGATCATGGGAAAGCGAGGGGGCGATGGTGCACTGTTCGTGGCCCATCCGAGCATGAATATTGAGGGGGCTGGGGATCAGCTCTTTATCGTCGTATCGGTCATAAATATCGGCCGTCGTCGAATCAACTGGAAGGGCCTAGGAGGAACCTACAGGATTCCTGTAAACGGCAGAGACACCTTCGTCGTTAGTACACAGAACCTACCCAAGATTCTTGAGGAGCAGGAGGCGCTCGATGAGATCGCGTTACTCAATCAGGAGATTGTGAACGGAAATCTTAAGGGATTGCACATTTGGGACGGCGCTGGAAGAACCTGGAAAGTTTCAGGTAAAGACATCAAGAAGTTGAAGGCTGATATTGAAGAATACGTCGAGAAGCCTTCTTGATCTGGCGGGCGGCGGGTGGACCGAATCTTAGGGAAGTAAACCCACTCATTTGGAGGAAGCGTATGGGCAAAAATCAGGGAGTTTCGCTTCTTAGTCAAGGCGACCAGTTGGAACAAGAAACGTGGACGAAGCTCGAGCCGTACCTGTCGAAATACGAGGTAGTTTGGCGGATGCATGTCGTTCCGCTTAGGGACAGAGACTCCATCTACATGCGATCTGGAATCGACGCGGACCTGGAAACATTTGCCATGAACAACTACACAGCTTATATAAACATGGCCCGCGCTCTAGACAAGATCGATAGCAATGCCGACGATCTGAAGTTTGCCGAGGAGATTTGGGCGAATCTACAGCGCGCAGTTGAAGTGGCAAGGAAAGCCGCTGACGCCTTTTCCAAAGTCTACGGCGAGTGCACCAGAAAGGACATCAGGTTTAACACCCAACGGCTCGACGGCGCTGAAGCAAGCGTTAAGATCTACCGGAACCGACTGCACGACCCCATCCCAGCAACGTTCAAGGATGAGCACGACACTCGCCTTATTCCCAGGAGAGACAAGCTAGAGAAATACAGCCTCTGGACAAAAGTCATGTACGGCCGCGATCTCTCAGATTTCGTGCCTGTCGAAAAGCAGTTGCGAGATGATTTCTCCCGAGTGTGCAGCGCGCTCCAGGACCTCTGGACGCAGATTGAAAGACTGTCCGCGGAGCTTTTGCAAAATGCAGAGTACCAGAGGAGAACCGCGGCCGCGGTCTTCCTCGGAGGAGAGGCGAGATACCGAATAATCGATCAAGACTCTTCCTCAGTGGCGACTTCCTCGGTACCGAACTCTGCCTCCGGATCGTTCAACTTTTCGGATTCGCCCCCGTCATGGTTCAAGTCCGGGATTTTGCCTAAATGAACTGAGGCACTGATGGGTAATCAGGCGGGCGGCCCACCCTACCAAACACCGGGGCACCTGGCAATCCGGCGCTGCTACTCCCCCGCCACTTCGTGAGCGCCTTGCGCCGCGTGGCTGGGGCGCTTGAGCAGGAACGCCAGCGGAATGCAGGCCAGCGCGAGATAGCCGAGCAGGCGGAAGTTGTCCGCATAGGCCAGGACCGAGGCTTGCTGCTGCAGGTTGCCGTAGAGCGCGCCCAGCGCCTTTTGGTGAGCCAGAACCGCATCCGCGCCTCCCGTCTGGAAGCGGGCCGCAAGCCCCTGAACGGCATTCATCGCAACCGGGTTGCCCGCGGTGAGGTTGGCGCCCATGTAGTTCTGGTGGAATTGCGCGCCGCGCACCTGGTTGGCGGTGAGCGCGGCAATGCCGATGCTGCCGCCGATATTGCGCACCAGGTTGTAGATGCCGGCGGCATTGCCCATCTCCTGCTTGCGCAGACGGCCCATGGCCAGCGTGGTGAGAGGCACAAAGACAAAACCGCCTCCAAAGCCATTCCAAAAATTCGGCCAAATCACCGCGCCCATCGAGATGCCCAGGTTGATGCGGCTCAACATGAGCGTGGAGACACCGAAGATGGCCAGCCCCACGGCCAGCAGAACGCGGCTGTCGAAGCGGTTGACCAGCACGCCCACCACCAGCATGGCCACCATGGAGCCCAGCCCGCGCGGGCTAACCGCCAGTCCGCTGTCCATGGCCGAATACCCCAGCAGGGTTTGCAAAAACAGAGGCAGAAATGCGGTGACGCCGTAGAGCAGGACGCCGAAGAGACCGGTGATAAGCGTTCCCGTGCGAAAGTTGCGGTCCAGGAGGACGTGCAACTGCACGATGGGATCGCGGCAGAGCAGCTCGCGGGCGATGAAGCCGAGAAACGCCGCCACGGAAAGCGCGGTCAGCCAGCGGATCCAGGTGGCCTCGAACCAGTCCGCTTCCTGGCCTTTGTCGAGCACCAGTTGCAGCGAGCCGAGCCACACCGCCATCAGCGCGAAGCCCATGCCATCGATGGCCGCGCGCACGCGCGTGGCGAAGATAGGGCGGGTCTTCAATGTACAGGTTGGCCATGAACAGCGCCAGCAGGCCGACGGGAAGATTGATGTAGAAGATCCAGCGCCAGGAATAGCTGTCGGTGATCCATCCGCCCAGCGTGGGACCGATGACCGGCGCCACCACGATGCCGACTCCGTATGCGGCCATGGCCTTGCCGTGTTTTTCCGGCGGAAAGCTTTCGAGCAGAATGGATTGCGCCAGCGGCTGCATGCCGCCGCCGCCCGCGCCCTGCAGAATCCGCGCCACGATCAGCATGGGCATATTGAGCGCCATGCCGCACAGCATGGACGCGCCGGTGAAGGCCAGGATCGAGAGCATCAGCAGCCGCTTGCGGCCGATGCGCCGCGCGATCCAGCCCGAGGCGGGCAGCATGATGGCGTTCGAGACCAGGTAGCTGGTCAGCACCCAGGTGGATTCGTCGGTGGACGCGGACAGGCTGCCGGCGATATGCGGCAGGGCGACGTTGGCGATGGAAGAGTCGAGCACCACCATGAAGGTGGACAGCATTACGCTAAGCGCGACCATCCACGGGTTCACCGTAGGGCCGCCAGTCGATGCTCGCGGCGCGCGGAGCTTCGAGGTTGAGCGCTGGATTGCTGGCTGTGCTCATTGGTCAGTTTACTAGAATGGCTGTGATTATCGTTCGCGGAGGCGGTTTTGCAAATGAAATTGCAGGCGCGCGGCTTGAGGGGAAAAGCTGCTGCCGCGGTCACCGAGTACCTTTTCTTGAGGAATTGGAAGATCGAAGTTGACACTTGCCATGGGGAGAGGTATTCTCCTTGAAGTTAGCGTTAACTCTGATTCGTGCAAGGTAAATCAGGCATGCCATATCCGGCCCCCACCGCACCCCCGTCCGCTCCCGTCGATCCTGCGGCGATTCCAAAACGCAAACTCTTCTACCGGCGCCACCATGCCGGCCATCGGGCTGGGCACGTTCGGCTCCGACCACGTTTCTGCCAGTGAGATTGCCGACTGCCGTCGAGGGCGCCGCGGCCGTCGGCTACCGGCATTTCGATTGCGCTTCGGTCTACGGCAACGAGGCCGAAATCGGCGCCGCATTCGAGGAGATTCTGCGCGGCGGAATCAAGCGCGAGGAACTCTGGATCACCTCGAAGCTGTGGAATGACAAGCACGGCGAAGACGATGTGATTGCCTCCTGCCGCAAGTCGCTCGCCGATCTGCGCCTTGAATTATCTCGATCTCTACCTGGTGCACTGGCCGTTTCCCAACTTCCATCCGCCGGGCTGCGACGTGAGCTCGCGCAGTCGCCCGACGCCAAGCCCTACATCCACGAAAACTACATGAAGACCTGGCGCAAGATGGAAGAGCTGGTGGACCTGGGCCTGGTGCGGCACATCGGCACCTCGAACATGACCATCCCGAAGCTGAAACTGGTGCTGCGCGACGCGCGCATCAAGCCCGCGGTGAATGAGATGGAGCTGCATCCGCATTTTCAGCAGCCGGAATTGTTCCAATTCGTCGTCGAAAACGGCATTCAGCCCGTCGGCTACTGCCCCATTGGCTCGCCGGGGCGCCCGGAGCGCGACCGCACACCGGAAGACACCGCGCCCACCGAAGATCCGGTGATTCTGCGAGATCGCGCGCGCGGCACGGAATTCATCCCGCCGTGGTCTGCATCAAGTGGGCCGTGCAGCGCGGGCAAACGCCGATTCCGTTTTCGGTGAATCACTATCGCGCCAATCTCGCGGCGTTGCTGGCAGATCCGCTGACCGACGAAGAGATGCGCGCGATTGCCGCCATCGACCGCAATTGCCGCTTGATCAAGGGCCAGGTCTTCCTGTGGAAGGACGGCCAGACCTGGGAAGATCTCTGGGACCTGAACGGAGAGATCACGCCGCCGTAGTATGTAGCGCCGGACTCCAGTCCGGCTGTCGTGCGGGTCTCCAGACACGCACATCGAAAGAGGAATACGGAAATGACAACCACAATGACCGCAGCGTTTCTGCCCGGCAACACCACCGTCGAGATGCGCACCGTGCCTGTGCCCGCAGCCGGGCCATGGGGAAGTTCTGCTGCGGGTGAAGGCTTCGACCATCTGCGGTTCCGATATTCGCTGCATCTATCACGAGCATCTTGGCAAAGGGCCCGAAGGCTACCAGGGCGTGATTGCCGGCCACGAGCCATGCGGCCAGATTGTTGACCGCGGGCGAGGGCTGCCGCCGCTTCAAGGTGGGCGATCGCGTGATTGTCTATCACATCTCCGGCTGCGGCGTGTGCAACGACTGCCGGCGCGGCTACATGATCTCCTGCACCAGCGAAAAGTATCGCCGCGCCTACGGATGGCAGCGCGACGGCGGCATGGCCGAGTACATGATCGCCGAAGAGAAGGACCTGATCGCGCTGCCCGATGAGCTTTCCTACGCCGATGGCGCGCAGGTGGCTTGCGGATTCGGCACCGTCTACGAGGGCCTGGAAAAGATCGGCATCAACGGCAACCATGCGGTGCTGATCACGGGCCTGGGCCCGGTGGGTCTGGCCACGGGCGCGCTCTGCCGCAAGCTCGGCGCGCAACAAAATCATCGGCATCGACGTCGTTCCCGAGCGCATGAAGATTGCGATGGATCTCGGCCTCTGCGATGCGGTGCTCGCCTCCGGCCCGGACAACGTTGCCGCAGGTGAAGCGAGCTCACCGGCGGCATGGGCGTGGAGCGCGCCGTGGACTGCTCGGCGAACGACGCCGCGCGGGCCACGGCCATTCGCGCCACGCGCAAGTGGGGCAGGATTGTTTTCCTCGGCGAAGGCGGACGCGTCGAGATCAATCCCTCGCCCGACATGATTCACGATCAGAAGACGCTGTACGGCTCGTGGGTCACGTCCACCTGGCTGATGGAAGAACTGGTGGAGCGGCTGGTTCGCTGGAACCTGCATCCGGCCGACATCATCACGCACCGGTTTCCGCTGGAGCGCGCCGGCGAAGCCTATGCGCTGATGGCTTCAGGCAAATGCGGCAAGGTGGCCGTGTGCGCGGATGAAGAACTGAAATAGAGCCGATCTCCGACGGCGAGTGTGCGACGCACAGAAGCGAGGAACATGGCCGATGCGCCGAGACTGACGAAACCGGACTGGGAACGCGAACTGCACGCCTTGCTGCCGCTGTTCGGGCATCGCAACTGGATCGTGGTTGCGGACTCGGCTTATCCGGCGCAATCCAAGCCCGGCATCGAGACCATCGTCTCCGGCGCGGCCAAATCGAAGTGGCGCGGAAAGTGCTCGACGCCATCGATGCCAGCCGGCACGTCCGCGCCAATGTTTATCTCGACCAGGAACTGCGATTTGTCGCGCGAAGCGATGCGCCGGGCGTCACGCGCTACCGCCAGCAACTCGACGATGCTGCTGGCGGGCTGCGAACGAGATTCCGCATGCCGCACGAGCAGATCATCGCCAAACTCGACCAGATCCGCGCAGGTTTTCCGCGTCTGATCATCAAGACGGAACTGACGATTCCTTACACCTCTGTCTTCTTCGAACTCGACTGCGGGTACTGGAACGCCGAAGCGGAAGAGCGGCTGCGCAAGGCGATGGCTGCTTCGGGCGCAAAGTAGAAGCCAGATTGGCTACTAGTACGCGGGCTCGACGGCTGTCGGCGGCGCAGCCGCCAGGCAATTGCTTGCACGACGCGAGAAGGCCGGATACGGCAACGAAAGGAAACGCTTGCGATGAAAATGAACCGGCGAAATTTGCTGAAAACGGTGGGCGGCGCGTGCTCCGCTCTGGCTCTTTCAAGATTTGCAAGCGCGCCCAGGCGCAAGAGCTGCGTTGCTGCCAACCAGGGAGTCGCTGCAGGCATACCAGATTCCCGACTGGTTTCGCGATGCGAAGTTCGGCATCTGGTCGCACTGGGGACCGCAGTCGGCGATCGAATACGGCGACTGGTACGCGCGCAACATGTACATCCAGGGCTCGCCGCAATATCTCTATCACTGCGAAACCTACGGCCATCCCTCCAAGGTTGGTTACAAGGACCTGGTGAATGACTGGAAGGCCGCGAAGTGGGACCCGGACCATCTGATGAGCCTCTACAAGAAGGCGGGCGCGAAGTACTTCTTCTCAGCATGGGCGTCCACCACGATAACTTCGACCTTTGGAATTCGAAGTACACGCGCTGGAACGCCGTGAACATGGGGCCGAAAAAAGATGTTGTCGGCATGTGGCAAAAGGCGGCGCAGAAGCACGGACTGCGCTTTGGAGTCAGCGAGCACTTTTGGATCAGTTACAAGTGGTTTTCCGTGAGCCATGGCGCCGACAAGCACCGGACCGCTGGCCGGCGTCTCCTACGACGGCGTCGATCCGCAATACGCCGACCTCTATCACGACGCCGGCTGCGCGCACTTCGTCGACAAGCTCGACTGGAACGACGACGGCATTCCCGATTCGTGGAAGCAGCACTATCTCGACCGCATGACCGACCTGATCGACAAGTATCAGCCCGACCTGCTCTACACCGACGGCCATCTTCCCTTCGAGGAATACGGCCTGAAGATGGTCGTCGCATCTCTACAACGTGAGCGCGCAGTTGCACGGCGGGGCGACGGAGGCGGTTTACACCAGCAAGCAGGAATCGGACTGCGCGGTCGGCACCTGCCTGCTCGATCACGAGCGCGGCGTTTCCGATGGCATCGCGCAGAATCCCTGGCAGACCGACACCTGCATCGGCCAGTGGCACTACAAGCGCGGCGAGAAGTACAAGACGCGCCAAGAAGGTGATCGATCTGCTCACCGATATCGTGAGCAAGAACGGCAACCTGCTGCTGAACTTCCCGCTGCCCAACTCCGGCGAGCTGGACTTCGAGGAGATGGAAGTGCTGGAAGGCATCACCGCGTGGATGCAGGTCAACAGCGAAGGCATCTACGCGACGCGCCCCTGGAAGATCTACGGCGAAGGCCCTCCACAAAAGTCAAAATCGAGAGCTGGAAACTTCAACGAAGACAAGCAGAACGATCTGACGGCCGAAGATGTCCGCTTCACCACCAAGGGCAGCACGCTTTACGCGTTTGTCATGGGCTGGCCAGAAAAGGAAGCCGTGGTCGAGGCGCTGGGCCTTGCGAGCCCGCAGCAGCCCGGCAAGATCCTCAAAGTGGAACTGCTCGGATACAAGGGCGACGCTCGATTGGAAGCAGGACGATGCCGCTTTGAAAGTCCAGATGCCCGCGGAGAAACTCTCCGACATCGGCATCACGCTGAAGGTTGAGTTGGCGTAGGGTGAAATAAGCGGAGCTGAACTGGCTCCAGCGTGCGAGTGTGAGTGTGTCTATCCGGCGCACTCACACTCGCACTCACACTCCCGCCGCTCCCCGCATCACGGCGTCTTTGACAGCACCACATCGAGATCGGTGTCGAAGGAGAGCTTAGCGATGATGATGTCGAGATGCGCCTGGGCCTGCATCGCGCTGCTTTTCGAGATCGGCCTGCTCCTTGCGCGCTGCCTCGATCGCGTCCTCTGCCTGGTTCAACTCGTCGACAAAACGCTTGGCCGTGGCGCTGTCTTTCAACGCTTTCAGGTTTTCGCGATAGCGGTTCTCGTCGTCGGCCAGCGTCTTCTGCTTTTCTGTGATTTCATCGATCTTGCGATTCAGATCGGCGAGCGCCGTCTGCGCATCGATGGCCGGCTTCAACATCTGGGCAAGCGCCGGTGAATAGTTGCCCGTGGTGATCAGGACGTCGCCGTTGTCGGATTGCTCTGCAATTTGTATCTTTTCTGAAATGTCAGCGCGTTCGCGCACGTGCAGATCGGCGGTCTTGTGCGGCTCAACGGCCATGCGGAAACGATATGCAGTCGCTGTGGTCTCGGCTGGCTTCTCATCGGAAACGAGTTCGGCGCGCGGCTGGCGCGTATGCTCCACCATCACCGACCGCGTTTCATCGCCGGCGTTGGTCACGGTATAGGTGGTATCCGTAACCGAGCTTGTCGTCTCAACAAGCACGCCCTCGTGCATCGCCACGTGATGCAGCGTTCGCGTCTGGGAAAAGTCGCCGCGACGCACCTTCACCGCCTGATCGACGGCGTAGGAGAGCAGGCGCTTTTCTCCGGGATGGATGGGATCGAGCAGACCCTCGCCGGCAAACTCACCGCTCTCGAAAATCGAGAAGCTGCCGGAATCGAGCGTGAGCTTGGACGTGTTTTCGAGCCAGATAGCGCGCAGCGGCGTGGGGTGGCTATCGCTCCACACAGTGACGTGGGTTGCGGGCAGCTCCTGCTGCAGGATGGGCACCATGGCCGACTCGTTCTTGTGAATCGTGACCGGCTGGGTGAGCGCGTATTCGAAGAAGTCGTCGAAGGCGTTGGTGGAGACGTCGCCCGCCTGTATAGCGTCGGACGCGCGGTAGACGCCGCCGCCAGAATTCGATCCGTAGCCGGAGCCCATTCCGCCGCCGGAGCCGCTGCCCATGCCTACCATTCCCGCCACTCCAAAGCTGGCTGGCGGAGCCGCCTGCGGGCGTCGCCATCTGACTATTGCGCTGGGATTCTGGTCGGGCGCCAAGAGCTGATTGTTCATCATCTCCGACTGCACCGTGACTGTTTCCGCCGCCTCATGCGTAACAGGCGCATTTTGCGCGGCGGTGGCAATGGGAATCGTCGGCCGATGCGTGTAGAGCGGCTGCGAGAGCGGCTGAATAAAGCTTTGCGGCGCGCCGGCCACAAGCGACAACTGCACATTGTTCCAGTCCACGCCCACGGTGTTATCGACCACGGCCCATCCCTGCACGGTGGCATTGCCGTTGGGATCGCGCGGGAAGACGATGCGATAAGTGGACTTCCACACCGGCACTTCGCTGATGTAGCTCACCTGTAACTGGCGCTCGCCCTGGCCGCGATCTTCAAGCGTGAGATGGCGCAACTGCTGGTCCTGCGCCGAGGCGACGATTTCAAGATAGGAGGCGAATTGCTTTTGCAGGGAGGGATCGATCATGCGCACGGAGACAGCGTCGGTGAGTTCGGCAGTGCGCAGCGCGCCCGTGTCGGATTCGACAATCAGGAAGTAATGATCCTCTGAAGTGGCGCCGTTCTTGTCGGTCTCCTTGCGAAATTCGACGTTGACGAGACGGCCTGTAAGCGGAGCGCCCGCCGCCCGTCACCTCCACGCGCTGCCCGCGGAGAGCCTGGTAAACATCGAGCGTCGCGGGATAATCCTTGAGGCCGAGCGCCAGCGTCGTTAACTGCTGCGCGATGGGCATGGTGGAGTTATAGCCGACGGCGCCAATCATGCCGCCTTTGCTGTCGAGCGCGGTGAGCGATTGCAGCACATCGTTCAACTGCGCGGAGGTGAAGTCGACGGTCACGCGCTGGTTACCGTTCACCGCGCGGGCGTGCTCGAAGTAGCCCACGCCATTTTTGTAGAGCACGACTTTCCGGACGGGCAAATCGATGGTGTCGCGGGCGCCGGACTGCGCGGTGGGAGCAGCTGAGGACGGCGCTTTAGGGGCCGGAGCTTTGGGGGTTTGGGCGCGTAGCGTGAGCGGGAGAACCGATAGCAGAACAGCGGGAAGGAAACGGCGCATAACTCCTCCTGAAGGGAGCCTGGACGGCAGCCCTCGACCGTGGAACGGGAGTGCCTGCGATTCTTGCACGAAGAATCTATGGCATGGGCGTGGAAGCAGGCGCTATTCTCTTTGACCGCGTGAATGCCGAAAAGGTTCCCGGAGGGGTTGCGATTTTGAAGAATGTTATTCGCGCGAGACGACGTGACCGCACGGGTCCAGGTTCGTGCTTTCCCACCTTGGCGACAAAAACGTCGCGAAGGTGGGGCGCCCGGGATCGTGATGAGTCAGGCGGTTAGCTCGGCGATGTGGCGCAACTGCGCGAGGTGGTTCAGGTCGTGGCCGGCCATGGTTTCAACTACGGTCTGGAAGGTCATTGTGCCTCGCTCGGGATGAGTCATCGCTCTGCCGGCGGCGGCGGGCAACGCGGATTCGATCAGCCGCAGGTTCCAATTGCGCACGGCGCTGAAGGCTTCAAGCGCCAGGGCAGCCGGAATGCCGGAATATTGCGCCGCCCATTTGTCCTGATCGAAGGGCTGGATGGTCGGGTTATCTTCAGCGAGCGTCTGGCGCAGGCGGAAGGCGAAGACGATTTCGCAATCGGCGAGATGGCTGACGATTTCGGCCGCGCTCCATTTGCCGAGAGCCGGCGGCACGATCGCCCGTTCGGCGCCAATCACCTCAAGATATGTGGCGATAGCTTTTGGCGTTGCGGGCAAGATGGCCTCGGGCGGCTGGCCGCCGAGAAACTTCTCGTATGGGTTGATCTGGCTCATGGCGATGCCTCGTGGTTAGTGGTCAGCGGTTAGTGGTCAGCGGTTAGTGGTTAGTGGTTTGGGGCACGGGAAGGTTCCGCTTCAAGCTCTCGGCGCGTTCCCGGGATTCCGTGGCTGCGGCGACTCCACCTGGGCTATTATCCATTCTTCCCTCCGGGAGGCGGAAGAGCATTTGCTTCAAAGGCCCGGTTTCGGCGATACTTAGGTGTTGTGATGTGTGCGGCCGGGCGCATGTGTCCGGCCCTTGTTGTGCCGGGGACCTGCCGCCGTTTGCCTGGCCGAGTGGGTGATGATACGGCGGGGAATTCCCCGAGAAACGCACCGAAAGCTCTTGAAACCGGAAAGGAAATGTATACCCGTGGTTATGATTCGTTTGGCGCGTGTTGGCGCCCCCAAGCAGCCCTATTACCGCATCGTCGTGATCGAGAAGGACCGCGCGCGCAACGGCCGTTCGATTGAGGTGGTCGGCACCTACAATCCTCGCACCAGCCCGGCCACGGTCAACCTGAAGCACGACCGGATCGCCTACTGGCGCAGCGTGGGCGCCACGCTTTCGCCCATCATGCAAAAGCTGGTGGCCAAGAACCCCGCGGTTCCGGACGCACCCGCGCCGGTGGATTCAGACCCGACGCCCGCGCCGGCAGTTTCCGACCCGGCCGCAGCCTGAGTCTTCAAGCCTGTGCTCCATCCCGGGGCCGGGAAGGCCTGGGCAGCACATAAGTCTTTGCTCCAAAGGGGTATGCGTGTTATTCTTCGCGCACAGTTTCAGAGTGCTAATCTCCGAACGTAGATGGTCAGGGGCAAGATCATGACCCAAGCTGAAATGGTGCAAGTCGACGAATTGGTTCGCGAAATCGCGCGGGCCCTGGTGGATGAACCGCAAGCCGTTGAAGTGGAGTCCGTGAACCGGGAAGAGAATACGGTGCTCCGGCTCCGCGTGGCGGCGCAGGATGTGGGCAAGGTCATCGGCAAACAGGGGCGCACCGCGCGCTCGGTGCGCACCATCCTGGGCGCGGTCAGCATGAAGCTGCATCACCGCTATACGCTCGACATTCTGGAAGAGGACGACGAGATCTAGCGTCGTTCGAGGTCGCGCCGGTTGCGGGGTTTGTGCAACGCCGGTCTCCTGACCTGCTGTAGCGCGGGCGTCCCCGCCAGCGCCGGTAAAATTCTTTCGGTGCGGAGGTCGCCGTGCCAGCAGCGCCGGAAAACTGGGTTTGGCTGGCGCGGATTCGCCGCCCACAGGGCCGCAAAGGCGAGGTCCTCGCCGAGATTCTCACCGATTTCCCTGAAAAGTTTGCTGAACGGCAGCAGTTATGGCTGCTCAAGGCCGACAGCGCCGCATTGGCGGCTCCGCGCGAGATTGAACTCACCAACCACTGGCTGCACAAGGGCGGCATCGTGCTGCACTTCGCGGGCGTGGACTCGATCTCCGCGGCAGAAGAGCTGAAGGGATTGGTGGTGGCCGTTCCGCAAACGGAACGGGCGCCGCTGGCAGCCGATGAAACCTATATCGGCGACCTGATCGGGTGCATGCTGGTGGACGTGGCCGGCGCGGAAGCGGTGACCGTGGGCGAGATTGAGAACGTGGATCGCTCGGGCGGGGCTGCACCGCTGCTGGTGGTGCGTAGCGCACACGGCGAGGTGCTGATCCCGCTTGCGAAAAGCTATCTGCGACGCATCGACCTTGAAGGCAAGCGCGTGGAAATGGCGCTGCCCGAGGGGCTCGTGGATTTGAACGCGACCGGAGCGTGAGGATGCGGGGCGCACGCATCGCATTCTGCTGCAATATGGGTTGATCAGGGGCCGAAAAGAAGCGCAAGCTTCTGAAGAGAGCATCCCCAGAATGCTTCGTGCCAGGCGTGCTCGTCTGCGGTAGCCAATGCGATGTGGCGAAGCTCGACGACACTGCTGCCGAAGTTGCCTCTAAGGCGGAAGTCGACAACGCTATCCGCGCACGAGGCGTTCGAGGTCTTGCGCCAGAAGAAGCGAATTTTGCGCAGATGACAAAAAACATAAGACCCCGTAATGGTGATGTCGGAACGATGGGCGGAAAAATGGTCCAGACGGAAACCGTTGTCCTCAGATGAGGCAAGAGTGAAGGAACCAGGCGCTGCGCCGGGAATCGAAATCCATGCTTCAAGATACTCAGGCACCGTGAGCGCACGGGAGATACGGTGTGCGTCGGCATTCACGCTCACGGCCTTGAAAATGGCCGAGCGAGATCGCGGGAATGGAGCGAGGGACACGCCTGACTGCGGCAGCGCCGGCTGCGGGGAATACGTCGGCATTTCGATCATGGGGAAGAGCCTCCGGAAAGTACGATGCATGCGGCAGTCCAATCGGTTTGCCGCGCGCGGAAGAGTGACGGAAACGTGAGTTGCAGGGACGAGCTGCCGCTTCGGCGGGAGCAACAACACTTGCGAAAGAAGCCGTTCGGTTAGCCAGCCTCAAACTTTCTACGCGATTGGGAAAGTCTCAGTTTTTATCTCCAAATCTCTGGATTATGGGACCGAACGCGTGAATCAGTGATGAACGGCGGCAATTCAGATGCGAGCGGCATTTTGTAACAAAGAAAACTCCGAGCCAATTCCGCGCATCCTTCAAAAATCGGGAAACAATCGGGCAAGAATCGTGATTCTCAGGCGCGATTGAGCTGCTGGTTAAGAGACGCGCGGTAGCTGCGGCCCAATGCAACCTTATGTCCGCTATCCATGATTACGACGGAGTCGCCATCGGTTTCCCGGCGCACTTCCTTCACGTACTTCAGGTTCACAATGAACGAGCGATGTACGCGCAGGAATCCCCGCGGATCGAGCCGCTCCGCAAGGTGAGCCATGGTTTCCCGCAGCAGGTGGGTTTCCGTTGCGGTTGAAAGCCGCACATAATTGCCCTCGGCGCCGATCCAGCGAATATCTGAGACGGGCAGAAACAAAATGCGGCCGCGCGACTTGAAGACGATGCGGTTGGTGTAAAAATTGACGCCCTTGCTGTTCCCGCTCGCGGCGCCGGCTCCCTGCGGCTTCGCCTGGGATTGCTCGCGAACCCGTTCGATAGCGGTGTGAAGTCTCTCGAGCGTGAACGGCTTCAACAAATAGTCCACGGCATTGACTTCGAACGCGCGCAGTGCGTACTGGTCGTACGCTGTGGTGAAAATGATGCGCGGAAGAGAAACATCCTCATGGTTGGCCAACGCATCGAGTACATCGAATCCGTCCATGCCCGGCATGCGAATGTCCAGGAACAGCAATTCCGGGTTGGTGGCTTTCACAAGTTCGATGGTCTCAAGGGCGGTTGCCGACTCGCCCACGATTTCAATGTCACGGTCGTCGCGAAGCAATTGGCGCAACTTCTGCCTTGCCAGGACTTCATCGTCTGCTACCACTGCGTGAATCATCAGGCACCATACCTTGTCAGGTTTTCGGCAGGGTTTGCCGAAAATTGCAAAGGGATTGAGATGGAAACTTGCACGCGATTCAAGTCCAGCTCGCGCATGGTGAACGCTCCCGCGTCACCGTAGTGCAGGCGGAGGCGATCTTTCACATTAGTCAAACCTACGCCGTAGCCGCCCCCGCCGTAGCCGTTAGCTTTTTGATCCACGGCGGGTCTCAAGCCAACGCCATTGTTCGTGATGAGGGCTTTTAACTGTTGCCCATTCCTGCGCACGTCGATGTAAAGCTGTCCGCCGCGATCCAACTTCGACAAGCCGTGGGCATAAGCATTCTCAACAATCGGCTGCAGGATCATGGCCGGCACCAGTGCGTCGTGAAGTTCGGGGTCGACTGAAACCGTCCGCGTGACGCGTCCCGCGTATCTGCGATCCTGCATGGCAAGATAGGTCTCCGTGAATTCGATCTCGTCGTGCAGCGGAATGAGCTGGACATTGCCGCATTCCAGAGTCATACGCAGCAGGCTGCTCAAATGTTCCAGCATGGCGTCGGCGGCATCCACATCGCTGCGCATCAGGCTGGAAATGCTGTTCATGGTATTGAAAAGAAAGTGAGGGTTCAGCTGCATTCGTAATGCGGCCATTTTTGCATTCGCCAGTTGCGCTTCCAGTTGCATAGCCGCGGTTTCTTTCTCCCGGAACTGCTGGTAATATCCGATGCCGCGGAAGAAGAAAAAAGCGCACCAGAATATTGCCAGGCTTTCCACCAGGTCTCCCCTGTAGTTGACTTTAACGCGATGCCAATAGTCTAAATTTGAATGATCCATGGGGTAATGCGGGACCAGGGCGACCCAGATCATGGTCTCGATCAAGTAGGTTGCCAGGCTGACGGGAAGGACGATCATAAACATCTGTGCAATGCTGGCGCTTTGAATGAACCGCCGGAAAAGTCGCCAAAGAACCCAGCCGATGACGCCCCATAGAAAATATTGCAAGCCCCATGATCCAAACACGATCCCGGGACTGATTTGGTAGCCCTCCATGCTCACGTGCCCCCACTCCTGCAGGGCGAACAGCAGGCCCACCATCGTGGAAGCGGTGATGAAAAATGCGGGGTGCATCAGAATCGTCCGCTCGGTCGATCCCGGCGCACCCGCGCGTGGTTCGGATTCAAGGTTGGGATTTTCCTGGTCGGACACGAGACTCCGTTCTGGAACTCACGACAATGCTCTCGAGCGATGCCGATAGATTTCTGAGTGGAGTTTACGCCTGCGCTCCGATTATTCCGTCTCGACAGGAACGAACATCGTCGCGTGCGTGCCATCTGTGGGAGCCGCCAAAGCATAGGCGGGGAAGCCTGTTTCATTTTCTCCCGGTTTATAGACGAATTCAAGAACCGCATGGTGGCGCTCATGCCAATCCTTTGCTTGTGCGTCTATCGCAGCCAATTGGCCAGCGCTCAATTCGGTGGCGAGCACCTTGAGATCGTTTTGCAGGAACCTTTGCGCCTCGTCTCCGCCTTGCAACACCGCAACACGGAATTGGAAGTAGGCCGAGGATAAATCGCGGGGCACGTCTTTGCCGTCGCGCGCAAGCACGCCGAGAAGCATCGATGCATACCACGAGCCGCTGTTGGCCGCAGTGTTGAGATAAGTAAGAGCCTCTCCAGGATGCTTCGCGAGATCGGGTTTTCTCTCGATCAGCAGGCCGAACTGATACATCGCCGGAACATAACCCGCCTGCGCGGATTCGCGCAGCAGCATTGCGGCCGCGCCCAGATTACGCTCGTGATTGCTGTCAGCGAAATCAAGCGATCCCATCACGTACTCCGCCTGAGGATTGTGCAGCTTTGCGCCTTTTGCGTACCAGCGTTCAGCTTCGGCGTCATTTTGCGCCACTCCAAGCCCGAATTGATAAACGTCTCCTAAAAAGCAAGCCGCAAGCCCGCTACCTTCTTGAGCGGCTTCATGAAAGAGCTTGAAGGCGAATTGCTGGTTCTTCTCAGCACCCTCGCCCCAAAGATAGGCAATGCCCACCTCCACCTTTGCTGTGACCGAGCCGCCGGCGGCGGCAAGCTGATACCAGTGAAAGGCGCGTACCGGATCTTTGGGAACGCCGATGCCTGCCTCATACAAGTAGCCGATCTGGAGCTGCGCGCGAGGATCGCCGGCTCCAGCGGCCTTTTCATACCAGAATGCCGCGCGCTTCGAATCCTGCGGCACACCGTGTCCGCCAAGGTAGTTTGCGGCGAGCTGGATCTGCTCTTGAATCGTGTGTGGCTCAAATCCTGCTGGAGTTGCCGGCACGTCGGGATCGGTAGCCGGGTTGGCGAGCACGCTCGACGCTGTGAGAAGAAGCAGCGAGAATGCTGCGAGTGAGAGGACAGTTTGCCTGCGGGGAATGCGGCGTATCGGCTTCATGATTTTTTCTCCAATGCGGTTGTGGGTTCAAGGGGAATTACGCATTTACGAACTTGCCCAACAGATGCAGTGTAGACTGCATGGATTCAAGAACGTTTTTGGATTCAGTGGTTTACAGGTACTGTTCGTCCTGCTGAGACGCGCATACAAATGGCCTCCGATGCCGTTGGTCACAGGAAGTATGCGCTTGGTCACAATGTGAAAAAATCCTGTGCGGGGCGGCAATGCGGTTCATAGAAACCTCCTTTGGGGATTGCGTTGTCCGGCTCGCTGTTCAGTTCGAGCGCATCCGATACCGAGAGTTTGGCGCAGGTTTGTATATCTGTCCAATAGATTGATGTGATAAATTGCATCTGTATTGGAGATTTATCGATGGAAGTCCGGCAGCTACAAATCTTTCGCACGCTCTCTGAAGAGTTGAGCTTCACGCGCACAGCGGAAAAAGTGCACACGGTGCAGTCCAACGTGACCGCGCAGATCAAGGCGCTTGAAGAAGAACTCGGTATGCCGCTTTTTGACCGCCTCGGCCGCCGCGTGACCCTCACAGACGCGGGCCGCAACTTTCTGCCTTTCGCCTTGCAGGCGCTCGCGGCCATGGACCACGGTCAACGCGCTGTCCAAACCGGCGCTGAGCCGAGCGGGCCGCTACGCATCGGCGCCGCAGAGAGTCTGCTCACCTATCGGTTGCCGGAGGTATTGCGCGCTTTCCGCCGCCATTTTCCGCACGTCGAACTTATCTTCCGTCCTTACTCGAATGCGACGATTGCGCTAGAGCTTGAGGCGGGAAAGTTCGACATGGTGATTCACGGCGACGCCTTGCAGTCCTCCTCGAGCATCAAGTCCATCCGCCTGCGCAGGGAGCAAGTTCTCCTGCTGGCCGACGCCGGCCACCCGCTTGCCAGCCAGCCTGCGGTAAAGCCTGCCGATCTCGCGACACAGAATCTGCTACTCACTGAAGCGGGATGCAGTTACCGGGAAAAACTCGACCGGGCGCTGGCGCTGGCAAACATTCGCCCCACCCACGTAACGGAGTTCTCGAGCGTTGAGGCACTCAAGCAGTGCATCGCCCTCGGCATGGGAGTCGGATTGCTGCCGGAAATTGTGGTCGCCCGCGAACTGCGCCAGAACCATATCAAAGCCCTGCGCTGGGCCGGTCCGTCTCTCGACATTGTCACCCAGATTCTCTGGCACAAGGACAAATGGATTTCCCCAGCCATGGCTGCCTTCATGGAGTTGGTGAAGGACAAGCTGCAAGAGACCGAACCTCGCCGGACGCGGCTATCTTAAATCCAGCGGCTTCCACGCGCCATTGTCTTTGAGGGCCAGTTGCATGGGGCGCGGCGGGCCTTTCGGCGGAACGGTAACTTCGATCCAGAGTTCCTGGCCGGGCTGGAGCGGCAACGGGCGTTGCGCCGTCTCGGAGATGAAGAAGTCGGTAGTCGATGCGAGCTGCATCTGATCGCAGGGCGAGCCGGGAGTGCCAACCACTTCTTCTCCTGCTGTCGAGTCTTCCGTGCCCTCAAGACGAACAGCGACGAGGATGTTGTTGACGACCTTCAGATTAGCGAAGAAGTCGACGGCATTCGGGCGCAGAACGTACGGGCCGGGTTTGACGGCGCCATTCACGTCGCGCGGGAAGTTGGCATTCTTGGCCGAAGGCAGCGTGCTTTGGCAGCCATCGACGGTGAGTTGCAGAGCCAGGTAGCGGCCGCGCATGGGCAATTGGGGATCGATGGCGGCGGCACGGGTCCAGACGCGCGGGCAAGTCCAGCGTTGGTACAAATACTTGGCCGCGATGGTCGAGACTAGCAGCAATTGCATGACGAGCAGCGCGAGCGAAGTGGCGGAGAGGGTGAAACGGCCGATCTTCATTGCGCGCCTCCATCAATCGCAGTTGCAGGTTGCGGGGCCTGGGCCATGCGCGCCAGAATCCGCCGTCGCATTTTCTCGAGCGCCCATCCGCCGGCCAGGAAGAGAACGCCGAGGCCGATAAGTCCCAGGGCGCGCTCGTGATCGTTATAGATGTCACTGAAGTAGAACCAGAGGACGGCGGCGGCGAATCCCACAATGCCCAGGTTGACCAGCGCGCGCGAAAGCAGCCGCACGCCCCACCAGCAGAGAAAGACGGCGAAGGCCGCCACCAATGCGTGGGCGAGCAGGTTGGGACTGGTGTACACATAAGCGGTCTGGATTCCGTCGCCGTGATGATAAATCCCGGTCGATGTATGCTGACACCACGGCAGCGCAATCACAAACCCAATGGCCGCAGCGATGGGAACCAGGCCCTTATGGCCGTGGAATGCGGCGATGAGGAGCGGCACGGCGGCGATGGCGATCCATGCCCAAACGCGCGTGCCAAAGGGAATGAAGCTCTGGTCGGAGGAGTAAGAACTCCAAGCGGCCAGCATGAAGACGATCCCGGTGACGGCGGCAATGGCGCTCACTGCGAAGAGAATTCCCTGCACCGCTTTGCGCCGTGAGCCGGCAAAAAAAGTGAGATAGAGGATGGCCCAGACGAAGTAGAGCCGGCCCATATAGATGGAATCGCCGATGTGT
The DNA here is from genome assembly GCA_963826735.1 of uncultured Acidobacteriota bacterium. GTDB lineage: Bacteria > Acidobacteriota > Terriglobia > Terriglobales > Acidobacteriaceae > Telmatobacter. Next base: position 597,639 of record CAWGYN010000011.1, on the reverse strand, counting down.
CCGCCGATGCGGAAGCCGAGCTCGCAGAAGATCCACGCGGGAAGCAGCAGGAGCGCCAGCGTTTGCTGCGCCTGATCGCGCAACAGCGCCCAGCCGGCGAAGGCAGCCAGCGCCCACAGCAGCACTGCGGCCGGCCAGTGTTCCTGAATGTTGAAGATCTGGCCGACCAGCGCGATGGCCGCGCCGGTGGAGATGGTTCCCACAGCGTGAAGCGCGGTAGAGAAGCCTTCGAAGCTCGACCGCGTGAGTCCGCCGGCGATGTGGAAGACCGCGACCATGGCGATGACGAGCAGGTAGCGCTCGCCGGAGCCGAGCTGGTCCCAATGCGCGGAGACAAAGAGCACCACGCCGCAGGCCAGCAGAATGGCGCCGAGAATGAGGCCGGTGACCACGAGCCACTTGAGTCCCGCAGGACTGGCGGAGGTCGCGGCAACAGAAGGGGCGCCAGGCTGCGCGGGGCGTTCAATTTCGTACGCGCGGATGCGGGAGGCGGTGTCCGCATCGAGGACGCCGGCCGATTGCCAGTGTTTCAGCAGCGATTCGATTTCGTGCATGGCGGTTGCGCACCATAATAGGCCGGAGGGAGCGGAGGAGCAAGGCGACGAAAAGCAGCTTTTAGCTTTTGGTCGGCGATAAGGTGAGGAAAAACTCGATACTTCCGCCGGGTATCCTGCATCTTAGAGCTTGTTTCATAAATGACTTCGTGAAAGGGCACGACTTTAGTCGTGCCGAAAACGGCAGGAAAGCTCAGGGGTTTTAACCCCTGAGGGATTCGCGCTCACCGGCCAGGCCATTTATGAAATACGCTCTAAACACATCAACTAGAAAGGCTGATTCATTTCATGCCCAACGCCAAAGCGTATGCCGCAGCCGGCGCCACATCGCCGCTTGCCTCCTCCACGATCGCGCGGCGCGATCCCACGGCAGACGACGTCCAAATCGAGATTCTCTTCTGCGGAATCTGCCACTCCGATCTTCACCAGGTGCGCAACGAGTGGAACGACGTAATGCCCACCGTTTATCCCTGCGTTCCCGGCCATGAGATTGTGGGCCGCGTAACGAAAGTCGGCCCGGCGGTGAAGAAATTCAAGGTGGGCGACCTGGCCGCGGTGGGCTGCATGGTCGACTCCGACGGCACCTGCCCCGAGTGTAAGGCGGGGCTCGAGCAGTTCTGTCCGAATTTCACGCTTACCTACAATTTCCCTGACAAGCACCTGGGCGGCGTGACCTACGGCGGCTACTCCGACAGCATCGTGGTCAAGGAACATTTTGTGCTGCGCGTTCCCGCGAACCTGGACCTGGCCGGCACCGCGCCATTGCTGTGCGCGGGCATTACCACCTACTCGCCGTTGCGCCGCTGGGGCGTGACCAAGGGCCAGAAGGTGGGCGTGGTGGGGCTGGGCGGACTGGGCCACATGGGCGTGAAATTTGCACACGCGCTGGGCGCGCATGTGGTGGTCTTCACTACCTCGCCCGGCAAAAAAGAAGACGCGCTGCGCCTGGGCGCCGATGAAGTGGTGCTCTCAAAAGACGCGAACGAGATGGCGAAGCACGCCGGCAGCTTCGACTTCATTCTGGACGCCGTGGCTGCGCAGCACGACATCAACGCCTACATCAACATGCTAGCCCGCGATGGCAACATCACCATGGTGGGCGCGCCTGACAAGCCGCTGCCCGTCGGCGTCTTCGGGCTCATCATGCGCCGGCGCAGCTTCTCCGGTTCGTGCATCGGCAGCATCGCGGAAACCCAAGAGATGCTCGACTTCTGCTCCGAGCACAATATTGTTGCCGACGTCGAGGTGATTCCGATTCAGAAAGTGAACGAAGCCTACGAGCGGCTGCTGAGGTCGGACGTGAAGTATCGCTTCTCGATCGATATGGCGTCGCTGAAAGCGGAATAGTGGAGGAGCGACGCGGATCGGTTCTCTGAGCGCGTGGTTTTGTGGTGATGCCGGACAGGTGCGGGTCGGGAGACCCGCACTACAGCCGGTCAGGAGACCGGCGGTACCGGCGGTTTCTGAGGCACACAGGAAAGGAAAACATCATGGAGATCAAACGAGCGGGTACGCAGCCTTCGGGCAAGGGGCCGGCGGAATGGTTCACCGGCACGGTGCGCATCGATCCGCTGTTGGCAGCGCCGGAGCCGGCGCGGGTGCAGGGCGCGAGCGTGACCTTCGAGCCGGGCGCGCGCACGGCGTGGCATACGCATCCACTGGGGCAGACGCTGATTGTGACGGCCGGATGCGGCCGGGCGCAGCGCTGGGGCGGCCCGGTGGAAGAGATTCGGCCGGGCGACGTGGTGTGGTTCGCACCCCAGGAAAAACACTGGCACGGGGCCGCGCCCTCGACGGCCATGACGCACATCGCCATCCAGGAAAAGCTCGACGGCAAGACGGTCGACTGGCTGGAACACGTGAGCGACGAACAATATAGTGGTTGATCTGCGCCGCGAACGAGTAGACTACCGGTACGCCGATTCGGGTTCCCTGATTCCGTTCTCCAACGGAGTGCGATCGACGCCGCAACCTGCGGCAGGGGCAACGTCGCAAGACCCGATGCGGCAATCCAGAAAAGGAGATCGAATATGAGTGACAATTCCATCGTGACCATGGAGAAACATTCGATAGCCTGGTCGAAGGCAATGAGCGTTCTGATCATCGTGGCGGGAATTATAGCCATCGTGGTGCCCCCGGCAGCGGGAATCGCGGCAACAATTCTGATCGGCTGGTTGCTGGTGTTCGCCGGTGCGGCGCACTTTGCGTTCGGCTGGTATACCCGCAAAATGGGTGGATTGGTGTGGGGAATTCTTCTCGGGCTTGCCTATCTGTTCGCGGGGATCTACATACTGTTTCATCCCGTGGCCGGGTTGGCCGTGCTTACGCTCGCGCTGGGAGCATACCTCTTTGCGGAAGCGATTTTGGAATTTGCACTGGCGTGGAAGCTGCGGCCGATCGGGGGATCGGGGTGGCTGTTTTTCGATGGCGTGGTGACGCTGATTTTTTCCATCGTGATTTGGAGGACCTGGCCGTCGAGTAGCGCGTGGGTCATCGGCACATTGGTTGGAGTCAGCATGGTCTTCAGTGGAGTGTCGCGTCTCGGTGTGCTGGCGGCCGCGCGGCGCGCTTTCCCCCAACTGGCCTGAAGATTTAGCGGCGTGGGCAAGCGCAGCATGAGGCGCCGGCGCAGTAAGCAGAGGCCGCCGGCGCCGGTGGTGGTTTGTGCTCCGGTGCTCTGGAATTCTCGAGGAACGTAACCGTGGCAACTTTGATCCCGCTCGGAGACGCGTCGCGACAGCCGCGCCGCTTTGCCGTGATCACGCTGCTGATTATCCTGACCAACGCGTACGTTTTTCTGCGCGAGTTGGTTGAGGGCGACGCGTTTGTTGCGCGCTGGGCGCTGATTCCGGCTCATATTATGCAGGGCCGCAACCTGGTCACACTCGTGACCGGCACATTCTTGCACGCGGGATGGCTGCACATTGCTGGCAACATGATATTCCTGTGGGCGTTTGGGCCCAGGATTGAAGACGCCATGGGGCGCGCGCGCTACCTGGTGTTCTACCTGATCGGCGGCGTAGTGGCGATGCTGGCGCAGGTGGCGGGAAGTCCCAGCTCGACTGTTCCCTGCCTGGGCGCGAGCGGCGCCATTGCGGCGGTGATGGGCGCGTTTATCGTAATGTTCCCGCGCGACCGCATCCGGTCGTTTATCTGGATCTTTATTTTTATTCGCGTCACCTACATTCCCGCGGTGTGGTTGATCGGGGTGTGGTTCCTGATCCAATTGTGGAATGCGGGCGCGGTAGCGAATGTGCAATCGGGCGGCGTAGCGTATCTGGCTCACGTGGGCGGGTTTTTGTTTGGAGTAGTGACGGCGCGGCTGTGGAGGCGAAAGGCAGCTTACAGCTACTAGCCGTCATATCGGCCGCAGCGTGGGTCTCAAGGGCAAGTAATCCCGTCAAACTATCGTGAAAGGCGGGTATTCTGTTCGCATGCCGACGGCAACCTCCGAAGAGCGCTTTCAGAAACGGTTAGCAAGCTCCATCAGGCTGCGCCGCTACTCCATGGTGCTTTCATCAGTGATGCTGGTTCTGTTCATAGCTTTGGCGCTCGCCGACGATGATGCGAAGGAGTACATATTAATCTTCCTTTTCCTGGTAATCTTCGTTGGCTGCATCCCCGCGCTGATCTCGCTCAAGCGCAGACGGTCGGTGGTGATTTGGGTGCGCCGCTTCCATCGCGGAGAGCAATCGCGTATGGAGCAGCAGTTTCTCGAAGGCGCGGTAAATCCCTGGGGGAAGCTGATTACCCTGGCTGATTCCAACATTCATTCTGCCTCTGGTTCGCGCAGCGCCATTTGGCTCGTAGCCATACTGGTCGGCGCTGAAGGTGTGGCTGCGGCGACGGGGCTTCTTAATCCCATGATTTTTTACACGGGTCTTGGTTTCGCCGGTTTCTTACTCTGGAATTGGTTTCGCCAGGGGAAGGTTGGATTGAAGGCCGCCGACTGGACGAAGAGGCTGGACCGCTTGAGAAAATCCCGCTCGATTGTGGCAGCAGGATTAAGCGGCGTGGTGTTGAACTGCCCGGTGGATTCCGATCTGTGGCGCGACGTGATCCAAAACCTTGCTCCCGTGGTGGATGCGGCGGTGATCTCCGTGCCTGAGAATACGCCGCACGTGGAGTGGGAGTTGGCGACATTTAGGGCCGCTCTCGGTGATGGCAAAATCATCGTTCTTACAAACGCGGGCAATCCCCCGGCCGTTGCCACGGGGATGCTCCCAGTGATCGAGGTGCCGAAACCGGTTTCGTGGTGGCACGATTATCGCGTGGCCTATTTCGGCCCGGTGTGGGCGGGGGCTATGAAGACCGTGCTGAGGGCAATCGAGAATGAGCGCCCAGGGCCAACGGGCAATCAAAACATCGGATAGACCAAATCCTCCCTTGCCGCCTTGATACGGCCTGCGTTCCTTTTGGGGCGATGGGGCCTCTATCATCAGTAAGTATGCGCTTCGATATCGTCACCATCTTTCCCGGATTCTTTGATAGCGTGTTTGCGCAGGGGATCGTGCGCCGCGCGCAGACCGAGAAATTGATCGAGATCCGGCTGCACGATCTGCGCGATTTTACGCACGACCGGCACCGCACGGTGGACGACCGTCCGTTCGGCGGCGGCGAAGGGATGGTGCTGAAACCGGAGCCGCTGGCGGAGGCGCTGGAGGCGTTGGGAGTTCGGCCGCGAGCGGAGCGGGAAAGCAGCAAGTCAGCCAGTCAGCCAGTCAGCCAGTCAGCAGGAACGCGCGTGATCCTGCTTTCGGCGCAGGGGCAGGTCTTCACGCAAGCGGTGGCGCGGGAGTTGGCCCGGCTGGAGCGCGTGGTGCTCATCTGCGGGCGCTACGAGGGCGTAGATGAGCGCGTCAACGAACTTTACTGCGACATGGAGCTTTCGATTGGCGACTACGTGTTGAGTGGTGGCGAGCCGGCGGCGGCTGTCGTAGTGGACGCGATCATGCGGCTGATTCCGGGCGTGCTGGGCAACGAGGCTTCGGGCGAGTTTGAGAGCTTCGGCGCGGCGGATACCGAGATCGATGTGGACGTCGAGGGCGTTCCGCGGTCGCAGCATGGCGCGGGCGGGTTGCTGGACTATCCGCATTACACGCGGCCCGCGGAGTTTGGCGGACTTGAGACTCCGCAAGTCCTGATGAATGGGGATCACGCCCAGATCCGGCGCTGGCGGCGCGAACAGCAACTGAAGAAGACGCTCAAGAACCGGCCGGAGCTACTGGAGCGCGCGGCGTTGACCGCCGAAGACCGGCGGATGCTGGATGCGCTGCGAGAACAGGGACCGGGAATAGAGAATAGGTATTGGAAAACGGTTGCACCGGGAAACCGATTGCAGGATCGAACGAAAGGGTCATCCTTGCAGGACCGAACGGAAGGGTCATCCTGAACGGAAGGGTCATCCTCAGGAATTCCAACCGGGTGTATTATGATTCCGCCTTCAATTTTCGCAATCCGGAGAGGCGGCAAACATGATCCGCAGGAGTGGTTTCTTTGCATGTGTTTTACTCGGCGCCGCGGTGGCCGCTGCTGGGCAAACCCGCGATGAGAACTGGAATAAGTGCAAGGCCGACGATCCCGATACCAGCATTGCCGGTTGCACGGCGCTGATCCAATCCGGCCAGGAATCGACCGCCGATCAGGCCAGCGCCTATTTTGACCGCGGCATTGCATACCGTGACAAAAAGGAATACGACCTGGCCTTGCAGGACCTGGATCAGGCGCTGAAATTGAAGCCGGACTTTGCCGGCGCGCTGAACACGCGGGGGAATGTCTACAGCGACAAGGGCGAGAAAGACCGCGCCATGGCCGACTACAACGATGCCATCCGCCTCGATCCCAACTACGCGCTGGCCTACTATAACCGCGGCAACGACTGGGGCGACCAGAAACAGTGGGACAAGGCCATTGCCGATTACGACGTGTACGTGCAGAAGGCGTCCACCGATCCCGATGGCTTTAACAACCGCGGCCACGCCTACATGGCGAAGGGCGACTACGACCGCGCCCTCGAGGATTTCCAGGCGGCGCTGCGACTCAATCCCAATCATGCACTGGCGATCTACAACACCGGCGTGACGTCGAGCGACAAGAAGGAGTACTCGCAGGCGGTGACCTGGTTCACGCGCTACATCGCGGTCGCACCCAACGATCCGGATGGCTATGAAAGCCGCGGCAACGCCTACCGGCACCAGAGCCAGTTCGATGAAGCGGTTGCCGATTACAACCACGCCCTGCAAGTGAAAGCGGATTATTCGCTGGCGTATTACTATCTCGGCCTCACCGCCGGTCTCCAGGGGCAATACGACACCGCAATCGCCACCATGGGCAAGTACATCGAAATGCAGCCGAAGGATCCGGACGGATTTTCGGTGCGTGGCCTTGAGTACTACGAGAAGGGCCAGTACCCGCTGGCCGTCGCGGATTTCGACAAGGCTCTTGAGCTGCAGCCGAACCGGCAATATGCCTTCTTTGAGCGGGGAGCCTCGCATTATCTGGCAGGGCAGACCAGCCAGGCAGCGGCCGACTTTGAACTCGCCATTGGCGTCGATCCCTCTACTTCCTCCGCGGTTTACGCGGCATTGTGGCTGCACATGAGCAAGGCGCGGATGCACACGGAAGGCAACGAAGAGCTGGAAGAGGTAGCGCAGAAGGCGACCCTGACGAGCTGGCCGGGGCCGGTGCTGAAGTTTTATCTGGGCCAGGCGACAGGGGACGATCTGGTGGAGGCTGCCGCCGATCCTGATCCGGAAACTCACGTGGGCCGGGCCTGCGAGGTGAATTTCTATACCGGCGAGGAAGAGCTGAGGCAACAAAAGCGCACCACGGCTCTGACGCGCTTCCGCGCCGTGCAGGAGAACTGCATCAAGGACTACGTGGAGTACGCAGCGGCGCTGGCTGAACTGAAGCACATGACGGCGGCGCCGGTGAAAGCAGTGTCTGGACCTGCGAAGGCCGCATCTGGACCCGCCAAGGCGGCCGCTGGTTCTGCGAAGGGGGCGGGTAAACCGTAAGCGACGGGACAGAGCATTTTGTGTCCTCCTAACGATCTGGAGGGAGCGATTGCGGGTTTATACCCACCCCTTTCCGCAAAAAGCGGAAAAGGATGGGCACGGATGCAGTATTTGGTTGCCGAATGATGGAGCACAGCATCCCCGGGTTCCGGGAAGGTGAACGAGCGGGTTAACGGGCTACGTTGACGGTGAGGTTCAGATCGACGGCCACAGGCTGGTTGTCGATGGTGCCGGGACGGAAGTGGAACTGGCTTACGGTATCGATGACGCGTGAGTCAATGAACGGGCTGAACGACTTGACGACGTGAATGTTCTGGGGCTGGCCCTTCTCGTCGACTGTGAGGGAGAGCATGACCTTGGCGTCTGCGGGGATGAGGTCGAACGAGAGACCCACCGGGAAAGACAGTACGGGGGATCCAAGGAGAACCGGAGCGGTTACACCGGTGCTGACGCGCACCGGGGTGGGGGCAGTAGCGTCGTCCACGGGCGTGCTGGCTTTTGCCACTGCGGGTAGGAACAGTGAGGGGAGCAGAAGACTGGCTGCTAGTATACGGCGCATATGAAACCTCCATGGCGACGATAGTCACCGTCATTATTATTATCCACAAAATATACGATTGTCAATACAAAAATATAATTCACTGATGAATAAAGACTTAATTCTAGGCCATCAGCCATTCTTGAAAAACAGTGAAATTCCAGGGAGCTTGACGCCAAAGAAAGGCACGCGCGGGACCGCGACCCACTAGATTGGGTATGAAAATCTGGCAGTCGACGGGCGCAACGGCGCAGCGGGATGGGCTATTTGAAGGGTTGAACCGGAGCCGGTTGCGCGGCGTCTACCTGGCCTGCAGCAATGGCGGCAGCGTAGTAGTTTTCGCCGTGGATGGGCGCACCAGCCAGGCGGCGCAGCATGGCGAGCTGGCCGGCATGGCTGAGGGCGTCGGCGATGGGCCCCTGGAAGAGGCGCTCGACGGGCGCCTGGATCGGTGCATCGGAGGCCAGGTACTGATCGAACGCCGCGAGCAGCCCGTAGAAGTGATTCTGCTCCGCGCGCCACGGAAAAGGCAGGTGGGTCTCCCAGCGGTTCGCTCCCTGCGCCATATGCAGCGACCACTGCAGCAGATCGCTCATGTGCGCCAGGATCTCAATGGGGCTGCGGCCGGCGCCGTCGAAGTTGGCGAAGGACTCAGGGGCGTTCCCGATGGCCCGCGTGGTGCGGTAAGCCAGCGTGGCCAGAGTGTGACGGAGCAGGTCGCGTTTTTCGTCCATGAGGGAAATATAGCGCAGGTGGATGCCGGGTGTCGGATCAAGGCGTGGGCTACTGCCGCAAATTTCGTTATATGATCGTGGGGGAGATTAATATGCGCCCTATAGTCTGGCTTATCATCCTCGGTCCGCCATGTTTAGCTTTCGTTATTTGGCGGTACGGCGGAGTGCGCGGCCGGGCAGGAGATATAACCGTAAAGGGCGGATTCAAAGTAGACCTGTGGCAATCCGTGCAGTTGGGAAAATATGGCTTTTGGATAATTCTGGCGCTTACATACATCGTGACCCTAGCGACCGCCCTGGTCGAGCACAAAATCTGAAGCCGCCGAACGGCGATTACACCCAATTTCAAACTGACCCACTACCAGGATTCGTCTCAACCGGGAATCTTTGATAAACTGAATATTCTGCGTTTCTGCGCAGGAATCACTCTAGAAAGTCCATCGCAGGAAGAACCCATGTCCATCCATCCCGTAATGCAGCGCCTGGCTGACAAGCTGAAGCGCACCGATTTGCCGGCGTTTGTGCCCGGCGACCAGATTCGCGTGCAAGTAAAGATCAAGGAAGGCGATAAGGAGAGGTTGCAGGCCTTTGAGGGCCTGGTGATCGCCGTCAACAAGGGCGCCCAGGGAACGTTCACCGTGCGCAAGATGAGCTTTGGGCAGGGGGTGGAACGCATCTTCCCCTTCAACTCCAGGGTCGTCGACAAGGTGGACCTGGTGCGCAGCTACAAAGTGCGCCGCGCCAAGTTGTTTTACCTGCGCGGATTGCGCGGCAAGGCCGCCCGCCTGCGGGAAGTGGATCGCGCAACCGGCAAAGTGCGGGCGTAGGACAATTGTCAGTTTCCGGTTGTCAGTGGCATCTCCGGATCGAAGAGCTTTGATGAAGACAACAACCCCGGCTTCGGCCGGGGTTTATTGTACCCCGGGCCGGTAGTCCCGAGATTCCGCAGTCTCGTCATCCCGAAGCCCCGTAATCCGCAGTTCCGTCCCGCCGCCGCTCCTTATACACTCTCACCATGCGAATTTCCCGACCGCTTCTCACCTTTCTTGCGGTGGTCTTGTGCGCGGCTACCTGCGTGGCGCAGGCGCCGCAGCATCTTTTCTTCCGAGTGACGCTCGGGCAGCAGTTCACAGCGCCGGCTTCGGGCCGCATGATCATCTTCCTCACGGCCGGCAGCGGGGCCAAAGAGGTCGACGGCAATCCCTTCCATCCAGAAGCCGTCTATATCGCAGCGAAAGAGGTGCCGTATCTGGCGCCCGGCGCGTCCGTCGACGTGGACACTGACGACATCGCCTTTCCCCAAGGATTCTCCTCGCTCAAGCCCGGTGACTACCAGGCGCAGGCCGTGCTCGATGTCGGCCACACCTACGCTTATGGGGGCCGCGAACCCGGCGACCTGATCAGCGATGTTGTGCCGCTGGCGGCGTTCCATCCCGGCGCCGGTCCCGAGCCTGCGCTGGTGTTGAACGCCACGGTGCCCGAGCGTCCGGCGCCGAAGCTCGCGCCCGGGTTTGCGTCCCACGCGCATCTTGAGGATTTGACCAGCCCCGCGCTCACGGCATTTTTCGCACGGCCCGTGCACGTTCGCGCGTGGGTGGTGCTGCCGCCCCATTACGACGAGGAAGCCCCGGCTCTCTATCCCACGGTGTACTGGACGCACGGATTCGGCGCCAACCTTGAATACGCAGAGTCCTTCGGCGACTCCATCTACCAAAGGATGGTGCGGGGCCTGATGCCGCCCATGATCTGGGTGATGCTGGACGAGTCGTGGGCCACCGGTACGCACGAATTTGCCGACTCAGCGAACGATGGCCCGTGGGGCAGGGCGCTGACCGCTGAGTTCATTCCCGAGCTCGAAAAGAAATACCGCATGGACGCGCGACCCGGCGGAAGATTTCTGCAGGGGCACTCCTCGGGCGGATGGGCGACGCTGCAGTTGCAGATCAATTACCCGGAGATCTTCGGCGGTACCTGGTCCACTTCGCCCGACCCCAGCGACTTTCACGACTTCACGGGGATCGACCTGTATGCGCCCAACGCCAACATGTATCGCCGCAGCGACGGCACGCCGTATCCGCTGGTCCGCGACCACGACAAAGCATTGAGCAACACAGAAGACTTTGCGCGAGATGAAGTTGTGCTAGGCGCGTACGGCGGGCAGTTCACGTCGTTTGACTGGGTGTTTTCGCCGCGCGGCAGCGACGGGCGGCCCTTGCCGATGTTCAATCGTGCCACAGGCGATGTCGATCCGAAGGTCGTGGCTTACTGGCGCGACCATTACGACCTGGCGCATATTGTGGCCACAACGTGGGCGCAGCGCGGACCGCAACTGCGCGGCAAGATTCACGTCATTGTCGGCACCGCGGACACGTTTTATCTGGACGGAGCCGCGCACAAGATGGACGCGGTGTTGCAGGGGCTCCATGCCGACGCGCGCTTCACCTTTATTCCCGATCGCACGCACTTCGATCTCTACACCACCAAGGTCAACGGCAAGGAAGACGCCGGAGGCCTGCTCAACGTGATCGCTGCGGAGATGTATGCAGTGGCGCGGCCGGGCAACGATTGGAAGCCGGGCACACAGGCGGCTTCGCACTGAGGCCGCCAATTCACCCGCGTTTCCCCGGCGAACACTGGCGCGGCCGGTTACACTTGTGTTGAACGAAAGCCAACACCTTCCCCCAAAATTGAACGCTTCCCAACCCAAAAGGAGAGTCCATGAGCACAACTGCGGCAGAACCCTATCTGAATACGCGCAACGACCAAGCCTCCCGCTTCCTCGGATTGCCGACACTGATACGGTCAACCGGTGAAACCACCAATGGCGGTCTTGGCTTGATCGAGCATTGGGATATGCCCCCGGGATGGGAGACTCCGTATCACACGCATCACCGCGAGGACGAGTCGTTTTACGTGCTCGAAGGCGAAGTGGCTTTTGTCTGTGCCGGGAAGTGGCTGAAAGGTGCGGCGGGCGCGTTTGTGTTCGGGCCGCGTGAGATTGCCCATGGGTTCAAGATCATCGGCAACAGCCCGGCGCGGATGCTGATTTTGAACTCGCCGCCGGGCTTCGAGAATTTTGTGCTGGCACTAAGTCAGCCCGCGTCGGCTCCGCCCTCCCCGCCCGACATGCAGAAGCTGGTTGAAACCGCGGCGCGATTCGGAATTGAAATCCACGGCCCGCTGCCGCCAACGCCGAGCGAGTGGGAGTAGCGCGGACGGGAACCTTCCCCTCCTACTCGCTGGTTGTGGGATCGAAGACGGAGCGGATGCGCGCAATGGAATTCGCCGGGAATCCGCCCTGCTCAGCGTGCTGGCGAATTGTATCCTCATCCGGGGCGATGTAGATGCAGTAAATCTTGTCGTCGGTGACAAAGCTCTGGACCCACTGAATGCGGGGCCCAATGGATTGCACCACCGCGCAGGATTTCTGGGCGATAGCGTGCAGTTGATCCGGAGTCAGCTTTCCGGCGCCGGGAATCTCTCTCTCGATTACGAACTTTGGCATAGTCAATGACCTCCCGTGTTGATAGTCAGCCAGCATCTTCTTTGGCTGTCCTTGTTATCCCTATACTGTACGCATGGCAATTGCAGCAACCCCTTCCCCGCCCTACTACGCCGTAATCTTCACTTCCCTGCGCACCGCGGGCGATCGCGGCTACGGAAAGATGGCTGCGGCGATGGAGAAACTGGCGGCGACGCAGCCGGGGTTCCTCGGCATCGAGTCTGCACGCGACGGGCTGGGGATTACGGTTTCCTATTGGGAGAGCCTGGAAGCGATTGCAGCGTGGAAGGCGAACGCCACGCATCTGGTGGCGCAGCAGCGCGGACGCGACACCTGGTACGAGGGATTCAAGGTGCGCGTCTGTCGCGTGGAGCGTGATTACACATTCGCGCGCGATTGAGCGATTGCGGACGGCTTTTCCACGCGATGGTTTATCGCTGCTTCTTATAATTTCAGCATGGCCACGGCTCCGATTTGCGGATGGCGGCTGGAAAACGCCGCGCGGCGATGCGGCGCACTGCGCATCGCCGGACTGGACGAGGTGGGACGCGGGCCGATGTTCGGGCCGGTGGTCGCGGCGGCGGTAATTCTTCCTGATGGCTGGCGCCTGCGCGGCCTGACGGATTCAAAACAGCTCTGCGCAGAAGACCGCATGCGATTTGCTGAGGCCATCCGGCGCAAAGCATTGGCGTGGGCCGTTGCGGCCGTGGATGTGGAGACGATCGACCGTATCAATATTCGCCGCGCGTCGCTGCTGGCCATGCGCATGGCCGTGGAGCAACTGACGATCGTGCCGGATTACCTGCTGATCGATGGCTGCGACACCATCGAGTGGCCGTGCCCGCAACAGGCGGTGGTCGAGGGCGACGGGCGCAGCGTTTCGATTGCGGCAGCAAGCGTGCTGGCCAAGGTGCACCGCGACAAGTTGCTGGTGGAATTGGATGCCGTGTATCCCGGCTACGGGCTGGCGCGGCACAAGGGCTACTGTGTGGCGGAGCACCTGGAAGCGCTGCGGCGGCTGGGGCCAACGCCATTGCACCGCAAGAGCTTCAGCCCGGTGGCGCAGAGATTGCTGTTTTAAGCTCTCTAGCCGCCCTACTTGAGGCTCGTATGGAAGATCGCCCGCAGCGAGCCGTCCAGGCCGTCATTCTGTATCCCTGCCGGGGCGGGCCGTGGAGACGTGACCGACTCATCGTTCGACCCCTTGGTGGACTCAGAATAATCTCTGGTGGGAATGCTGCTGACGGCGCCAAAGAACCGGCGCTGGAGATGTTCGATGGCTGCGACATCGAGCCGGTAGTTTTCTTCCGCCCGCCGGAAATCTTCTTCCGCCCGCCGGAAATCCTCTTCCACCCGATCCCGGAATGCCTCCAACTGTTCGCCTTCCAATGTTGGCATCGTCATGCCCTCCACGGCTGCGTCTTTTTGACTAAGGGCCCGAGCTTGAGTGTGCCACGTCCGGCTTGGATTTGAACTTCCACAAAGGATGTAGGTGGGCGAACGACCTGATTAATGAACGCCATAAGGCGGAGATCGAGGTGAAAAAGACCGAGCATGGGGCGAGCGGAAGATGCAAGGGACGACCGCAATGTGGGCTCGTGCCGATGAGCGTCGCTCAAGCCGTCACAGCGGCGCGGGACTTGCGGCGCTGCAGCCAACTGGTTACAGGCCGCGCCAGAAAAAGCACAGCGAGCACAACGGTGATGGTGAGCGGCGTGATGACGCCGGTCTTCACCTGCCACCAGTAGTGAATCACTCCGCAAATGGCCGCGACGTAGACGAGCTTGTGCAGGCGATTCCAGTTTTTGCCGCCGAGCTTGCGAATGGCCCACGTGGTAGAGGTGAGCGCAAGCGGCACAAGCAGCAGATAGGCAGCGACGCCCATGGTGATGAAGCGGCGCTTGGCGATGTCGGATTCCATGGCGGCCACGTGAAGCCGGAATAGAGCGCCACGTACGTGAGCATGTGCAGCGTGGCGTAGAAAAACGCAAAGAGGCCGAAGAGGCGGCGGAACTTGATGAGCCAGTTCAGGCGCGGCGACAACCGGCGCAGCGGCGTGATGGCGAGCGTGATGGCGAGCAGCCAGATCGTCGTTTTGCCCGTGGCGAAGGCGATGGCGGCCGAGGGATCGGGGCCGAGGTCGTTGGTGACCATGCCCCACACGAGCCGGCCCGCGATCGAAAGGCACGCGATCCAGGTGAGCGTTTTGAGGATGATGAGTGTCGTGCGTTTCATAAACGTCCTATGAGCGGCGTTAGCGGCGCTAGCGGAGTTAGAACGACGCCGAATCCCGTTTCCAAAAAAATGCGCGCCGGGTATGGCGGTACCACTAGCTCCGCTAACCCCGCTGACCCCGCCTCAAAAATTCTTCCGCAGGTCCATTCCGTTATACAACGAAGCCACCTGGTCGCCATAGCCGTTGAACATGAGCGTGGTGCGGCGCTGCGCGTAAAAGGGCAGGCCGATGCGGCGCTCGGTTTTCTGGCTCCAGCGCGGATGGTCGACGTTGGGATTCACATTGGAGTAGAAACCGTACTCGTTCGGCGCCTGATCGTTCCAGGTGGTGGGCGGCTGCTTGTCGACGAAGCGCACGGTCACGATGGACTTGGCGGACTTGAAGCCGTACTTCCACGGCAGCACGACGCGCACCGGAGCGCCGTCCTGGTTAGGCAGGGTTTCGCCGTAGAGGCCGAAAGTGAGCAGGGTGAGCGGATTCATGGCCTCGTCCATGCGCAGGCCTTCAGAGTAGGGCCAGTTGATGGTGGCGTCTTCGTAGGCCCATTTCTCCACTTTGGTGTTGTAGTAGGAGAGGAACTGCACGTACTTGGCGCTGGGCAGCGGGTTGCACTGCTTGATGAATTCAGAGAGCGAGTAGCCGACCCAGGGAATCACCATGCTCCAGGCCTCGACGCAGCGATGGCGGTAGACGCGGTCTTCGAGCGGGCGCAGCTTGAGCAGATCGTCGATGTCGAAGGTGAGCGGCTTGGCGACTTTGCCCTCCACTTTTACTGTCCAGGGGCGGGTGGGCAGGCCGCCGGCGTTCTTGGCGGGGTCGCCCTTGTCGACGCCGAACTCGTAAAAGTTGTTGTAGTGGGTGATGTCGTCGAAGCTGGTGAGCTGCTCGCCGGTGGTGGTCAGCGGGCTTTGCACGGTCTGCAGCTTGGTCTCCGCGCGAGCGCTGCGCGGCGCGAACAATTGATTGGCGCCGAGAGCTGCGGCGCCTGCTGTTGCAGCCGCGCCTTTCAGGAAGCGGCGGCGCGAGAGATAGCGGAAATAGTCCTCGCGGGAAGTGATTTCCGATGAAGGAATATCGGGCGGTTTACCGATCAGCATGGGCGACCTCGCGTTGGGAAAGGCCTGATTTAGCTATTAGACACTGCGCAGGGGCGTTGGGTCACAAATTCTTGCCCGGGTATCCTGGGCCGCATATCTCGAGTACGCGCGATGAGGAGGATTTGGATCCGAGCAAAACGCCCGGCGCGGGGATATAATTCGGGCACGGCGGGGAAAAATCGCACCGTTTTGGCATTAGTCTTGCACTGAGGAGGGCGTCGTGAATCAACCTTCGACTGCTTTTTGCCCCCACTGCGGGGCAGCGGTGAACCTCCCGTCCAGCTTTTGCGGCGCTTGCGGGCAACCGCTGCAGAATCCAGCCCCGCCGGCTCCCTGGGTGCAACCACAGAATCCTCAACCCCAGAGTCCTCAGCCGGTATATGGCGCGGCCCCTCAAGGCCCGGCCACGCAGTGTCCGTTCTGCCACTCCACTCAAGTGCAAGCAGGAAAAAGGGGCTGGAAGTGGTATGCCGGATATGTTGGAAGCGGCAACGTGGTGTGGACCTGCCAGAGCTGTGGGAAGACGTTCTAGTCTGCCATGCCGGATTTCTGCGTTACGCCGGCAAATGGCCACTGCCGCAGGCGATGCGCGCGGATTAGATAAAGCGCCGTTCCGGAGACGGCGATTCCCGCGGCGACCGCCAGTTCTGCGACTGCATGTACGCGGTAGACGAGGAGAAATCCAAAGCCGGCCATGGCGAAGAGCGGCGGCAGCGGATAGAGCGGCATGCGGAAGGGGCGCGGGAGATCGGGTTTGCGCACACGCAAATAAATGACGCCGATTTGTTGCAGGAAGAATTGCAGCAGGATGCGCGTGATGACCAGCAGCGTGATGACCTGAGTAAGCGAGAAGAAACAGAAGAAGGCTCCGACGACGCCGAGCGCCACAAGCGACCGGTGGGGAATGCCGTGCTTCGGGTGCACCGCGGCAAGAGAACGGAAGTAGCTGCCGTCGCGGGCCGCGGCGTAGGGCACGCGCGAGTAGCCGAGCTGCAGCGAGAAGACGCTGGCGAACGCGGTCCACACGATGAGCGCAGCGATGGTGTAACCGGCCCAGGGACCGAATGCGGAGCGAGCGATGTCGGCGACGAGTTGGAAGCGCAGCACAGCGGACTGCCCTGCGTGCGATGCAGCGTCGCCCAGCGATGGCAACGCGGCCAGATTCATCAAAATACAAAACCCGGAGACAAAAAGAACCGAAAGCAAAATGGCGCGGGGGATGGTGCGCTCGGGCTTGCGAACTTCGCCGGCAAGAAAGCAAATGTTGTAGTAGCCCCAGTAGCAGTAAGTGGCCAGAAGCGTGGCCTGCGCGAGGCCGTCCAAAGCGCCAGTTTGCCCGAGCGCGGAGAGCGCGGGCGCCGCAGGCATATGCCAGCCCCCGGTTGCCGCGGCATGCGCGAATCCTGAGACGATGACGCCGCTGAGCGCGGCGAGGACGCCCGCAAACAGCACCCACGCCATGCGCGCCACGGAGCTGATGTTGCGATAGAGCAGCACGGTAACCAGCAGGCACGCGGCGGCAGCGGCGAAATTAGCTGTAGTGGACTGCAGGCAGCGCGGCCACAGGCACCCCGTCGAGACCCGGCCAGAAGACCGCGAGAAATCCCGAGAGACCGATGCATCCTGAAGCGATTGACAGCGGCGCGGTAAAGCCAACCTGCCAGACATAGAGAAAGCTCAGCCAGTTCCCCGCGCCCTCCGGCCCATAGATCTCGCGGAGAAATGCATACGACCCACCCGCCCGCGGAAAAGCTGCGCCCAGCTCGGCCCACACCAGGCCGTCGGCGATAGCGATGGCCGCGCCCAGCACCCACGCCCACACCGACAGCCGAAACCCCGCCGCGGCAATCACCAGCGGCAGCGTTATGAAAGGACCGACGCCAATCATCTCCAGCATGTTGAAGAGCACGGCGGAGCGCAGACCGATGCGGCGCTGCAGCGCGCCAGAATCGCCCGCGCCGGAATCGCCAGTGCCCGGCGCCTGCCCGGTGAGGTGATCGGCGGAAGTCGAGGCGGATGGGAGCATGAAGCAGCCGGTATCCAGATTACTAGGGCGCAGCGAAACGCCCATTGATATGTATTGACGAGAGAGCCCGCATTCGAAGAGACTGAGGGCAATCGTACACGTGTGCAGTGGGAGTTTCGGGGCATGGCCGACAAGGACGGGGGCAAGACAGCAGGAGTTCTGCACGGCAGCACGAAGCACATGCCGGGGCAAGCCAGGCGTCAGCCCGCGCGGCAGCCGTCGATTAAGGACATTGCGCGTCTGGCGCGCGTGTCGCACCCCACGGTTTCGCGCGCTCTGCAGAACAGTCCCCTGGTGAATGCGGAAACGGCGGCCAAGATCCGCAAGATCGCCGAAGACGCCGGCTATCGCGCCAGCGCGGTGGCGCGCGGCCTGGTCACGCGGCACACGCGCACCATCGGCCTGGTCGTCACCACGGTCGACGATCCCTTTGCCAGCGAGGTGACATGCGGCATTGAAGAGATCGCCAACGATCACCGCTACGCCGTGATTCTGGCCAATTCGCACGCCGATCCCGAGCGCGAGCGCCGCGTAGTGCAGGAGCTAGCCGAGCGCCGCGTCGATGGCATCATTGTCACGTCGTCGCGCGTAGGCGCGTTGTACTTGCCGCTGCTCAAGGAGCTTGAGGTCCCCATTGTGCTGGTCAACGATCAGTACCCCGGCGAGTTTGTGCACTCGGTCATGATCGCGAACCGCGAAGGCACGCGCGCGGCAACCGATCACCTCATCGAGCTCGGCCACCGGCGCATTGCGTATCTCGGCGACCGCGGCGGATACCAGTCGGATGCGGAGCGGCTCGGGGGCTACAAAGACGCGCTCGCGGCAGCAGAGATCGATTTTGCGCCGGAGCTGGCGGCGGAGGGCGACGGCCGGCCCGAGGCGGCGATCGAGGCCATGGACGCGCTGCTGCGATTGCACCACGCGCCCACGGCCGTGTGCTGCTACAACGACATGACGGCCCTGGGCGCGATGCGGGCCATCCGCGCGCGCGGGCTCCGCGTGCCTGAGGATGTGTCGGTGACGGGATTCGACGACTTGTTCTTTGCCGCGTACCTCACGCCGACGCTCACCACGGTGCGGCAGCCCATGCGGCGCATGGGACAGATGGCGATGGAGAACCTGTTCAAGCTGATGTCGAGCCAGGCCTCGGGCCCGGTCTCGGATCACGACTCCGTGGTCCAGATCAAAGTGACGGCGGAACTGATCGTGCGCGGATCCACGGGAAAAGCGCAGAAGCGTGAGGGGAACCATGCCTGAGCGCAGCGACCCAAAACCTGAGCGCAGCGACGCCAAATTTGAAGCGGGCGTGAGAAACGGAACTCCTCCGCCTTTGACGCCGCTGCGCGTCTTCTGCGCGGAGACGCCAATCATCCCCGCCATTCGCAAACCGGAGCTTGTGGAGCTTGCCATCGCTTCGCGCAGCCACCTGATTTATCTGCTCACCGGCGATCCCGAAAATGTGGAGCAGATGATTCAGAAGATCACCGCCGCGGGCAAGGTGCCGATCGTGAATCTCGACCTGCTGAACGGCTTCTCGCGCGATCGGTACGCGGTCAATTACCTCAAGCGCGTGGGCGCGGGCGGCATCATCTCCACGCACCTCGACCCGCTGCGCCATGCGCTGGCCATCGGGTTATACGGCATCCAGCGCACCTTTCTGCTCGATTCGGGCGCTATGGATACCATCTCGAATCAGTTGCGCAACACGCCGGTGCACGCGCTCGAGATTCTTCCCGCGCTGGTCGCGCCCAAAATGCTGGAGCGGGTGCGCGCCATCTCCGCGGACCTGCCAGTGGTCGGCGGCGGACTGATTTCGAACATGAAGGAAGTTGAGTCGCTGCTCGCGCAGGGATTGAGCGCCGTGTCGACCAGCCACCCGGAGATGTGGATCAAGTAAGGCAGGGACTAAGAGACTCAGGGGCTCGGGGACTAAGGGTCTCAGGGACTAGGGGCTAGGGACTGGCAGGTGTTTATCTTTCAGTGACTCCCACCCCCCTCTCCCCCCATTATTTCTGTAAGCAAGTGCTCTGTTTTCATTGCCTTACACGATGCGTTGCCGCGTAAGTATCTGAGGAAGCATACAGTTGCTTGCAGAGATATGACAACAAACGAGTTAGAGGCAGGCGTCAGGTTTCAGGGATCAGGGTCCGTCGAACCGCGCTCCCCGCCTCATTGAAGGGTTATGGGAGAAGTATGCGCCGGGAGGGGGAAATTATCTGCAAAGTGGCAGGAGAAAATCTTTGGCGCGGGTTGGGTGTGCCGTGTCTCGGTCACTTTTTTTGTCGCACGACAGCTTCGATTTCCGCGATGGCTTCGTCTTCGATGCTGTTTGCCTGGTCACGCATCTCGTAGGCCTGCACGATCTTTTCGCCGATTGATTGCTGGAGCTTGAACGGGACGTCAGGTATCCAAATGGTTTCCGTGTCCTCGGCGGTTAGCTCATCGACGACGCCGCCATAGATCTTTGCATTCAATTGGTGCTGACCGTATGCCGTCGCGAGGAAAAGGGAAAGGAATCCGGGGTGAGATACGCCCGCCCTTGGGGTGATGCGCAGAATGTGCTGTGACGCGGCCCAGCCGTCTTGTCTTGAGGAGACCACAGCGGTGCGGCCGATTGTTCCAGAGCAGGTGACGAGTACCATCCCTTTGCGGATGATCCAGCGGTCCATTTTCACGGTCATGCGATTCGAGATGTACTTTTGGTCTCGAGGGTGCATCGATGGAACGTGGCTCCCTTGCATGAGCGGGGTGCCGTAGTCCGGCTCAACGTAGACACGGGCGAATCGGGGGGCGACATAGACGTCCTCGACCCGCTCCTCTAGTTGGGCGAGCGGGAATGCGCCGGTTCTCAGTTTTGCCACGACGCTCGGGGCGAGGGGAACGTGGTGGCTTGCATCGAGTCGGTCTCCGAGCTCTTCTGAGTTTACAGAGAATGCTCTCGGGGCGTTCGATCCCAGATAGTTAACGTCTTCGTCCTTGAATTTCTCCAGGTTGAGCAAGCTGTATAGCTCGGATGTTGCTTGCGCGAAGAGTTCGTTGCCGGCATCTCGTATGGCATAGGCTCGCATTATCTTGTCGTGGATGGCCTGCTTGATTCTCTCTGGGGCAATCGGGACGGGTATGACGGCTAGGTGCTTGGGTTCGATCTCGTCCACAGCTGCGCCGTAGATGCCCTTTGCGATTAGCGGCTGGCCCTAGGCTGATGATAGGAAGGCGTACAGGTATCCCGCCGGGGCACCTTTGGGCTCGATTCGGATTGTGTGGTCTGAGACTGCGCATTTGGCCAGTGTACTGCCGACGTAGAGGACGTTGCCAACCGTCCCGGAGCGGCTAACGACCAGCCAACCTTCCGGCACCATGAGGTCGGGGAGCTTTTGCATGCGGCGCGACAGGAATCGCTCAGGTTGGAGCGGATAGAAGAGCATTTCGCGCGTGCTCACGAATGGCACGCCGTAGGCCTCTGCTGTGTATATGCGTTTGAAATTGCTGCGGGCTTGGTTTTGAACCGGGTGCCAGATGGTGCCACAGAGAGAGCCGATGTTCCGTTTTTCATAGCGACAGGCTTCTATAGCGTCAAGGGCCAAGAAGGCGCCTGCTGAGTAGGTTGTCGCGTCGAGTCTGCTGTCGTCCTCGTAGACCCAGCGGGAGCTGACGGAGAAATGCTTCACCGACGACGCGGGGAGGCTTGGGGCCGCGAGGGCGCTCTTAGCCATTCATCCATCTCCCGGGCGCTCTCCCCTTCAGCCACTGAACAAAGAGGTCTGAAATGGCAGGCAGATGGTCGTCGATAATTGGCTCCTCGACTTCCCGCTTTGTTTCGATCACTTCTCCCTTGGCGTTCCGTCCCGTTACTGTCCGGACGGTCTTGCGCAGGACCTCCTCTCCTTCCGGGGTGCGAACGAAGACCGGCTGGCCTCGCAGGTCCCAGCCCACCTTGTCTGCTATCGCCATGAAGATTTCGTAGTCCGGAAGCCGGCCGACTTGGTCTACTATTCGTCGCTCTTCGGATGAGAACTTTTGGAGGACGAGGAGCGATGTCATCGTGTGCGTCTCGGACTTAGAGAACATTTCCCTGGGTAGGTCCACGCTCGCGATGATCCAGGCGTTGCGTAGGACCCATCGGCGCAGCCAAGCGAGACCCGGATTTGAAAGGATGCTGTCTGGGAGAACAATTGCCATCCTCCCTCCCGGTTTCAAGAACTCCAAGCACCGCTCGACAAACACCTGTTCTGGGGGCATCGATGAGCGAGGTGACTTCGCCTCGAAGCGCGAGAGGTCGAACTGGTCGAGGGTTTGCGGGTCATCGATGGGCAGTTTGGAACCGAACGGTGGATTCGTGAACACCACGTCGAAGGAGCCGGGCTTAAGCCTTTTTCGCGCTTCGTCCGGCCAGCTTCCGAAGGGCTGGAGGCTGTTCACGTGGAAGACGTTGGTTGACCCGTCGCCATGCATTGCCAGGTTCATTTGCGCTGCGCGGACGAGTTCAGGAAGCTTGTCAATTCCGAATATGTTGGAGTCGCAGGTCGAGCGCAGGCGGTTCGTGATTGCGGCCTGGGCCTTATCGCCGCTCTTGCCCCATTTTTTGTACTCCTGCTCCGCGATGATCTCCTTGATTGCCAGAAGGGCGGCGCGCAGGAAGCCTCCCGTGCCGCATGCCGGGTCGAGGATCTTTAGTTTGAGTAACTGCTCCGGCCGGTACGTGGAGAGAACGATTTGTGCTGCCATATCGCACACGTTGCGGGGCGTAAAGAATGCTCCGTGGTCGCGGCGGCTGGTCACGCCGACAATCTCCTCGTATGCCTCGCCCTTGATGTCGCTGGCCGTCTGGAGGAGAGAAAACTTTTGGAGCTCTGCGACCGAGTAGGCTAGGGACCGGTTATCCAGTTCGATGATTTCGCTGGCTGAGGGGAAGATGTAGGGGTAATCCTCCTTGACGGTGTCAAACAGCTTGCTTATCCGCGCCTTTAGCTTGCGCTGCCCGAGCTCGCTTCGGCGCTCTTCTGAGGTTACGCAGAATTCCAGAGTGCCTGCTGATTCGCGCTCGTCATGAATCTTGCAGAAGATGAGTTTTAGGAGCTCAAAAAAGGCCTTTTCCTTGCCGAGGTTGCCGTTCGTGTGTAGGTAGTTATGGCATCGCTTGAAAACGGACCGAAGCCCCTCGGTTGCGGGGACCAGTTCCGAGAACTCTAGTCGTTTCGGTTCGTCGGTGCCCTTTAAGGGAATGTCAGTAGCGTATGGGAACGGTTCCTGCTTCGCCCTTTTTGGGTCGACCTCTTTCTCCAGCGCGATCATCTCTGATCCAACCCAGAGCCCCCACCGAGATGTGAGACAGGCTGCCATATAGGACTTCAGCTGCTCGACGCCGTTGTTGCGATCCGTGGGCTTGATGTCCTCGCGCTTGGCCTCGACAATGATGAAGGTGTTTTCCTGTTTATGGGTCTGCCCCGGAGGGAAGATTGCGATGTCCGCGCGCTTGGGCTTCCCTGAGCCCATCTGGACCGGAAACTCGAGGTGGAGGTCGGACTTGTCGTAGCCGTACTCCTCGACAAGGCTGCGGGCGACACGTTGGCGGACGTGTTCCTCAGGCGTGTCGTCCCTGAACTTATCTGGGTGGACGTAGCAGCGAATCTTTCCCGCAGGGACGATGATCGTGGGTTCGGTCATGGTGGTTGGCACGGATGATGATAACAGCGTGGAGGCGTTAGGAGCACCGTTTTCACCGCGGCTTCGCCGCGTACTTTGTTTTTCGGAACTGGGCGAGCGGTTTGCGGCTTGGCTAAAGCCAAGCCCTGATACAAAGCCGGGACGAATGCAGGTCCTTCGACTCGTCCCCCGCTTCCCTACGCTCAGCGTCGTCCTCGCTCAGGATGACCCGACCTTTTTATTCCGTGTCGGGATTCGGCAGGATCATGTCGCGGACGATGGCGTTCATCTCGGCGACGGCGGCGATGAACTGGCGCAGGGTGCGGCGCGTGGTGCCGAAGGTGTCGAACTCGGCGGGCGTGAGGCCGTTCTCGTCGTAGGCGCGCGCGAAGTCGGGGAATTTGTCGAGGAGGGTTTCGACGATGCGACGGATCGACGGGCGTGTCGATGCGATTGAATGACTTCGATGTCGCTCTCGTTGTAGCGTTTTTGCCAGGCGCAGGGCGGAGAGATGACGACGTCGCCGCCGATGAATTCGCTCCAGTGCATGTGATTGCGGAAGGCCGCTGAGAGCAGGCGCAGGCGATAGCCGCGCTCGCGGTAAATCTTGTAGGCCTTCTTGAAAACGGCGACGCCGGCCCACTCGAGATAGCCAGGATCGACGGAGAGATTGTGCTTGTCGTGGAGGACCTTGAGCCAGTCGTCGAGGCGGCCGACCATGAGCGTGCAGACGGGGCCCATGGTGGAGATGTCGAGGCCCTCAGCTTCGCGGCGCTTGAGGCCGCGCTCCACGGCTTCGGCGACGGCGATGGCCTGCGGGAGCGTGAAGCTGACGGTGGCGTTGATGCTGATGCCGCGGTACGTGGCCTCTTCCATGGCGGCGATGACCGGCGCGCGTGGCGGCGATTTTGACGATCATGTTGGGCGCGAGCCGGCTGAAGCGGACGGCCTGCGCGAGCATGGCCTCGGTGTTGCGGTAGTTGCGCGGATCGGTCTGGATGGAGAGGCGGCCGTTGCGGCCTTTTTCGCGCTCGAAGATGGGCAGGAGCAGGCGCGCGGCGTTGGCGGAGATCTCTTCGACGATGCGCCAGGCGAGATCGTCTTCGGTGAGGTTCGGGCTCGGCGGCGGCGAGTTCGAGGATGCGCGGCTTCCAGACGGCGAGTTCCTTCTTGAGCACAGCGACGGCGATGGAGGGATTGCAGGTGGCGCCGACTGCGCCGTGCGCGATGGAGTACGTGAGCTCTTCGACGGAGGCCGAGTCGTTCCAGAGGCAGGTGGGGGTGGTCTGCGTCATTTTGTGGAGCGGGCTTTTGTACTGGAGCGTGGAAGCAACGGGAGCCATGAATCCTCCGGCGAGTGCAAACGTGTGCAAAGGAAAACGTAGCACCGGCGAAAGGCGCAGGTCAAGATGGACGCTCGCCGTTTGTGATCCGGGGATAGAATCATTTGAGATCTTTGGTGTGCAGTGGAGAAACGGAGTTAAGAGTTTTGCGGTCCCACCCTTTCGCAAGATACGCGAAAGGATGGGGCACGGGACGATTGTGCTGGGCTGGATCGGGAGCGCAAAACCCTGTGTCGCATAGTGACCAGATTGTTCGCCAGCGCGTCCTTTGCCGGCACAACCTCAAGCGCATCGAGAGACCGGTATTTGATTGGGTTGACAGGCGGGCAGCTTGTGTAGATGATAATTGAGTGCACACGTGTGCAATCTTGTTTTGCCGTGTGTAACTTTTGCTTCAAATTGACCCCGGCACGGGCCCGAAGTTACTGTGCCGGGGCTTTGAATAAGCTCCCCTGGAGAGATGATGAGTGATTTGCTGGTCCGGCCGGAGAAGTTCCGGAACCGGATTGAAGATTTCGGATACGAATTTTTGTCGTTTGAAACGCGGAAGCTGGAAGCCGGCCAGAAATATAGCGGCGAGACGGCCGAACCGCGAACTGGCCATTGTGGTGCTGGGCGGCGTTTGCTCGGTGACCAGTTCGCGGGGCGAGTGGCTGGGGATCGGACAGCGCGCCACGGTTTTCGACGGACTGCCTTACACGCTTTATCTGCCGATCGCGCACGCCGTTTCACAGTGAGCGCCGATGCGGCGCTGCGACTTGGCGTTTTGCTACTGCAAGGCTGAAGAGGAATACCCGGCGCGGCTGGTGACGCCGGCGCATGTGGGCATTGAGATTCGCGGCGGCGGAAATGCGACGCGGCAGATCAACTCCATGCTGCCGCCGGACGTTTCTGGCGCAGCGGCTGATGGTGGTGGAGGTATTTACGCCGGCGGGCAACTGGTCGAGCTTTCCGCCGCACAAGCACGACGTGCACAACCCGCCGGGCGAAGTGGATCTCGAAGAGATTTACTACTACCGGATCGAGCGGCCGGAGGGATTCGCGGTGCAGAAGGTGTACACCGCGGACCGGCGCATCGACGAAACCATGACGGTGCGCGACGGCGAACTGGTGCTGGTGCCGGAGGGTTATCATCCGGTGGTGGCCGCGCACGGATACAACGTGTATTATCTGAACGCGCTGGCGGGTTCGGCGCGCTCGCTGGCCGTGCTCGGACGATCCGAATTACGCGTGGGTGAAGAGCGGCTGGAAGGAAAAGGACCCGAGGTTGCCGATGGTTAAAAGATAGGGACCTAGCAGCGGACTGAGGGACTGAGGGAGCTAGCGAAAGCGTCGAGGCGCAGGGAGCATGAAGACGCGGCGCATGACGATGGCTCAGGCGCTCATCCAGTTCCTGAAGCAGCAGTATGTGGAGCGGGACGGGCGCGAGCATGCATTCTTCGCGGGCATGCTGGGGATCTTTGGACACGGCAACGTGGCCGGGATCGGCCAGGCGTTGCAGCAGAATCCCGATTTTCCTTACATCCTGGTGCGCAACGAGCAGGCGGGCGTGCACATGGCCGCGGGATTTGCCAAGGCGAGCAACCGGCTGCGCACGTTTGCGTGCACGTCGTCGATTGGGCCGGGCGCGACGAACATGATTACCGGCGCGGCGCTGGCGACCATCAACCGGCTGCCGGTGCTGCTGCTGCCGGGCGATATTTTTGCGCGGCGCAACGTGGCGCCGGTGCTGCAGCAGATTGAATCGCCGACGACGCAGGACACTGGCGTGAACGACTGCTTCAAGCCGGTGTCGCGCTACTGGGACCGCATTTACCGGCCGGAACAACTGATCACTGCGCTGCCCGAGGCGATGCGCGTGCTGACTTCGCCGTCCGATTGCGGCGCGGTGACGCTGGCGCTGCCGCAGGATGTGCAGACCGAAGCGTACGACTATCCCGAAGAACTGTTTCGCAAGACGTGTGTGGCTGATCCGGCGCGGGCGAGCCGGACCGCGATTCGCTGGAGCGCGCGGTTGCAGGCGATTCGCAGCGCGGAGCGGCCGCTGATTGTGTGCCGGCGGCGGCGTGCTGATGAGCGAGGCGTCGGCGGCGCTGAGCGATTTCGTGACGAAGACCGGAATTCCTGTGGCGGAGACGCAGGCGGGCAAGGGCGTCGCTCGCGTGGGATCATGCGCAGGTGGTGGGCGCGATCGGAGCGACGGGCACGCTGGCGGCGAATCGGTTGGCGAATGCGGCCGATCTGGTGATTGGCATCGGCACGCGCTACTCCGATTTCACTTCGGCATCGATGACGGCGTTTCAGAATCCCGACGGTGAAGTTTGTGAACATCAACACCGCGGAGTTCGACGCGTACAAGGTGGGCGCGATTCCCGTGGTTGCCGATGCGCGCGTGGCGCTGGAGCAACTGGGCGCGGCGCTCGACGGGCCATGCAAGGTGAGCGCGAAGTATGCGGCGGAGATTGCGGAGCTGAAGGCGAAGTGGGACGCGGAAGTTGACCGGCTGTTCCATTTGAAGCAATGCCGGCAAGCCGCGCAGAGCGAAGTGATTGGCGCGATGTGGGAGGCAGCGGGCGAGCGCGACGTGCTGCTGTCGGCGGCGGGCAGCCATCCCGGCGACCTGCACAAGCTGTGGCGCACGCGCACGCCCAACGGATATCACATGGAATACGGCTACTCGTGCATGGGCTATGAGATTCCCGGGGCGATGGGCGCGAAGCTGGCCGACCCCAGCCGCGAGGTGTATGTCTTCCTGGGCGACGGCACCTACCTGATGGCGCCCACGGAGATCGTGACGTCGGTGCAGGAAGGCATCAAGATCATCATCGTGCTGGTGGATAATCACGGGTTCGCCAGCATCGGCAGCTTGAGCCGGTCGCTGGGGCAGGGCGGGTTTGGAACGCGGTATCGCGCGCGCAACGAAGCCACCGGACAGCTGGACGGCGAGGTGCTGACGGTGGATTTTGCGGCTAACGCGCGCAGCCTGGGCGCACATGCGCTGAAGGCTGGTACACTCGACGAATTGAAACAGGCCCTCGAAGGAAGCGAAGACGCTGGACCGCACCACGGTGATCGTGGTGGAGACGGATCCTATCAGTGGGCGTGCCGGGATACGATTCCTGGTGGGATGTTGCGGTGGCCGAAGTTTCGGAGCTGGAGAGCGTGCGCGAGGCCCGAGCACGCTATGAAGAAGCGCGCAAGCGCGAACGCCATCATCTGTGAGGAGAAGAAACTATGGAGCGGTTGCAGAATTTTATTGACGGAGGGTGGCGCGCGTCGAGCGCGAGCGATGCGCTGAATGTGATCAATCCCGCGTCGGCCAAGGTGCTGGCGGAGGTTCCGCTTTCGCCGGCGACGGACGTGAACGCCGCGGTGGAAGTGGCGGAGCGGGCGTTTATCGAGTGGCGGCGGACGCCGGTGGTGGACCGCATTCAGCCGCTGTTCCGGCTGAAGACGCTGCTGGAGCAGCATCGCGACGAGCTGGCGCTGTCTATCACGAATGAGTGCGGCAAGACGCTGGCGGAGAGCCAGGCGGAGATTCTGCGCGCCGTGGAAAACGTGGAAACGGCGTGCGCCATGCCGATGATGATGCAGGGGACGAATTGCGAAGACATTGCGCGCGGGCATCGACGAGCACATGATCCGGCAGCCGCTGGGCGTGGTGGCGGCGATTGTGCCGTTCAATTTTCCGGGCATGATTGCGTTCTGGTTCTTTCCCTACGCGGTAGCGGCGGGCAATTGCTTTTTGCTCAAGCCGTCGGAGCGCGTGCCCATCACTTCGCAGAAACTGTTCGAGCTGATTCAGGCAGCGGGATTCCCGCCGGGCGTGATGCAACTGGTGAACGGCGGGCGCGACACGGTGAACGCGATTCTGGATCATCCGGGCATCAAGGCGGTGAGTTTTGTGGGATCGACGCCGACGGCGAAGTACATTTACAGCCGGGCGGCGGCGAATGGCAAGCGCGCGCAGTGCCAGGGCGGCGCGAAGAATCCGGTAGTGGTGATGCCGGACGCGGACATGGAGATGACGACGCGGATTCTTGCCGATTCCGCGTTTGGCTGCGCGGGGCAGCGGTGCCTGGCGGCATCGGTGGCAATTACCGTGGGCGACGCGCGGTCGATTTACAGATCAGATTGCGGCTGCGGCCGAGAACCGCAAGACGGGTTACGGCGCGCTGCCGGATGTGGAGATGGGCCCGGTGATTTCCGCCGAGAGCAAGGCGCGGATCGAAGGGCTGATCGCGAAGGGCGAGCAGGCCGGAGCGCGCGTGGTGGTGGATGGGCGCGGCAAAAAGGTGGACGGCTACGAGGATGGGTATTTTGTGCTGCCCACGGTGCTGGACGATGTGCCGCCGGATTCCGAGACGGCGCGGACGGAGATCTTTGGGCCGGTGCTGAGCCTGATCCACGCGCAGACCATTGAAGAGGCGATTGCGCTGGTGAACGGACGCAGCTACGGCAACATGGCCTGCATTTTTACCACCGACGGCGCGAATGCCACGGCGTTTCCGCTACGAGGTGCAGGCGGGCAACGTGGGCATCAACGTGGGCGTGGCCGCGCCGATGTCGACCTTCCCGTTCAGCGGATGGGGCGAGAGCTTTTTCGGCGATCTGCACGCGCAGGCGCACCACGCGGTGGAGTTCTTTACGCAGACCAAGGTGGTTGTGGAGCGGTGGCCGAAGGAGTGGAGCCGGAAGTTCTGAAAAGCAGCTACTAGCCACTAGCTTCTAGCTGCTAACTTTTTTCAGAGTAATGCACACGTGTAAAACGTCAATATTGAAAGCAAGAACCGAGAACGAAAACCTGCGGGAAGCAAGGAGAACGTATGAAAGAGCTGTTGGTTGGCAATGCACCGTGTTCGTGGGGCACGCTGGAGCACCAGGACCAGAGCCAGGCGAATTCCATCGACCCAAATGCTCGACGAGTTGGTGGAGACGGGCTACACCGGAACGGAATTGGGCGACTGGGGCTACATGCCCACCGACCCGGTGCGGCTGAGCGAGGAACTGGCGAAGCGGAATCACGTGGTGATGCTGGGCGCGTTTGTGCCGGTGGAGCTGAAGAATCCGCTGGCGCACGCAGAGGGCACGGCAAGGGCTGTGAAGACGGCGCGGCTGATTGCGGCGGTGGCCACCACGCAAGCGCCGTTCCTGGTGCTGGCCGACGACAACGGGACCGATCCGCGACGCACCAAGCTGGCGGGACGCGTACCGGCAAGCGCGGGATTGAACAAGGACGAGTGGAAGACCTTTGCCGGCGGCGCAGACCGGATTGCGCATGCGGTGTTCGACGAGACGGGGCTGCGCACGGTGTTTCATCACCACTGCGCGGGTTACGTGGAGACGCCGGACGAGATCGCGACGTTGCTCGATATGACCAACCCGGAGCGGCTGGGACTGGTGTTCGATGCCGGCCACTATGTTCATGGGACGGGCCGAGAGGAGATCGATCTGGTGGCCGCGCTCAACCGCTTCAAGGAGCGCATCTGGTACATCCACCTGAAGGATCTGGAGCCTAACGTGGCGCGCCGCACCCGCGAGGAAGAGTGGGATTACTTTACGGCGATGCGGAATGGCCTGTATCCGCGAACTGGGCAAAGGATGCGTGGACTTCCCTGCCCTGCTGCGCTGGCTTGCGGCTCGCGATTACAAAGGATACTGCTGGTGGAGCAGGATATTCTGCCGGGGATGGGCACGCCGAAGGAGAGCGCGAGCGCGCAACCGGGAGTATATTGCGGTCGATTGCGGCGAATTTCACGAAAAACAGCTATCAGCTTTCAGCTGTCAGCTATTAGCTTTTTTCGTGCGGAAATTAGAGACGCGTGTTTAGCTGGAGGATCTGAAAGCTGACGGCTGAGAGCTGAAAGCTGTCTTTGGGGGAGAGATCATGAGCGGGAAGAAACTTCATTTCGGAATTATTGGGGCGGGGCGGATCGGGAAGGTTCATGCGGAGACGCTGGCTTTCCGGCTGCCGGAGGCGGAGATCGTCGCGATTGCCGATGTGAATGGCGAGGCGGCGGCAGCGTTAGCGGCGCGGTGCAACATTCCCAAAGTGGCGGCTTCAGCCGATGAGATCATTGGCGACAAGACCGTCGATGCCGTGCTGATCTGCTCGCCGACAGGCACGCATGCGGACCTGATCGTGCAGGCGGCGCAGGCGGGGAAGCATATTTTTTGCGAGAAGCCGATCGCGTTCAGCCTCAAGAAGATCGACACGGCACTGGCGGCAGTGAAGCAGGCCGGCGTGCAATTGCAGATCGGATTCAACCGGCGCTTCGACTCGAACTTTGCACGCGTGCGCAAGGCCGTGGCGAGTGGCGAGATCGGCAACGCCGCTGCCTGATGCACATCATCAGCCGCGATCCCGCGCCACCGCCGATCGAATACGTGCGCAGCGTCGGGCGGCATTTTCCTGGACATGACGATTCACGACTTCGACATGGCGCGCTTTCTCATCGGCGATGAGGTGGAAGAGATCTACACCTCGGCGGGCGTCATGGTCGATCCCGCGATCGGCGAGGCCGGCGATCTGGATACGGCCCTGGTGGTGATGCGCTTCAAAAATGGCGTGATCGGCACCATCGACAACAGCCGCAAGGCGGCCTTACGGATACGACCAGCGCGTGGAGATTCTGGGCAGCGAGGGCAAGATCGCGACCGAGAACCGCTATCCAACGAGGCGGTGGTCAGCACGGGAAAATCTGTTTACAATGATCTGCCGCTGAACTTCTTCATGGATCGTTACACGGAAAGTTTTGCGCTGGAGCTGGAGGCGTTTACCGAAGCCGTGCTTGAAGGCAAGCCCGACGCCGGTGACCGGCATCGACGGCCGCGTCCCTGTGGTGATGGCGCTGGCGGCGCGCAAGTCGTACGACGAGCACCGGCCGGTGAAACTCGCGGAGGTGGAAGCTTGAAGCGATCGATGCTGGTTGGCCATCCTGACCGACGTGCATCTGTGGGTGCCGGTGGTCGTGCTGATTCTGGGAACCGCACTGCTGATGACGCTGAGGTGAAAGGATGAGCCAGAGCGACGCACCGCGGCGCGCGGTCGACGATTTCGCTGCACAAACTGGGCGTGTTTTGCGGGCTGTCGGCGGCGGTTTGGCTGGGCAGCGCGGAAGCGCCGACCAAGCTGGTGAACGCGGGATTCTCGCCCTTCATCATCTCGATGGGCATGGTGATGGGCGCGTTTGTGGCGCGCTGGACGGTTCCCACGCTGCTGAAGGGCACGGGATTCCTGTTCAACGACCTGCGCGAAAAGCCGCACCTGATTGTGTGGGCGCTGCTGGCCGGAATGCTGTGGGCGGTAGGCAACACGCTGACCATCTTCGCGCGTGCGCAACGTGGGCCTGGCCATCGCGTTTCCGCTTGTGGAACACGAACAGCCTGGTGGGCCTCTTCGTGGGGCTGCCTGCTGTTCAAGGAACTGCGCGGCTCGCGGGCGAAGGACTGGGCGAAGGTGGTGGGCGGTGCGGTGGCGATTGTGTTTGGCGCGGCGGTGCTGGCCGTGGCCACGGCGCAGCAAAATGCGGGCACGCCGGGCAAGGCCGCGACCGGGATCATCGCTGCGCTGGGCGCGGGCGTGCATGTTTGGCACCATGTACATTCCCTACCGCAAGGCCTACATCAGCGGCATGAATCCGCTTTCGTTCGTGACGATTTTCACGTTCGGCGAACTGGGAACCGTCATTCGTGCTGACGGCCATCAACTACGGCGGCGTGGCGCCGGTGCTGGCCGAACTGCATCAGGCGCGGCCCATGCTGTTCTGGCCGTTTGTGGGCGGCTTCTGCTGGGTCATCGGCGACCTGTTCCAGCAGTACGCGGCCAAGTACATCGGCATCGGGCGCGGCATTCCGCTCTCCAACACCAACCAGCTTTGGGGATTGGCGTGGGGCGCGCTGGTGTTTGGCGAGTTCGTGGGACTGGCCACGGGCGGCACGGCTGCTGATTCTCACCGGGTCGACCATCATGATCGCGGGCGCGCTGTCGATCAGCATGGCTGAGCCGCCGCCCTCGGAGATGGAGAACTGGCACGCGGCGATGCATCGCGAGTGCGACCGCTATGGACTGGACAGGGAGAATGTGGCCGCGGTGGTGGGCGGCGACGATCCACTGGCCGACGACAAGCACCCGCGGCGCTGGTGGGAGAGTGCTGATCATGCTCGTCGCCACGGGGATTTTTGTGTGGCTGGCAGTGGGCACGCGAGCGCAGCACATCAGCGTGAACTTCCCGTGGATGATGGTGCTGATTGTGGGCACGATGATTCCGCTGGGGTTGTGCGGAACGTTGCTGTGGAGAAGGACGCGGTTTTCTTAAGCTGCGTCTAGTGCCGCGCCAGGTGAAAAGTCTTGCGATGTTCGGGCGCGATCGGCTTTCACGAGCCGCGTCGCGCCCTTTCTGTATGCAACTGAAAAAGTGGCGGTTCTGTAAGAATTCCAGGCGCAGTCGCGGCCACTTCCAGACGGCTGCTCGCGCTGACCGGCGGGGCCTTTCCGGCTGCCGGAAAGGCCTGCCGGGAAGGCTTGCGTTGGCCGGTAACCCATCTGCTTCCTTGTGTTTGTCGAGGGTGAACTCGGTCACATCCCAGCCCTCATCCCGGAGCATAGAATTACGGCGGTCGAAAAGAGCTGAGGTGCGCCTTGCGCGCAGAAAGTGGGAGTTTGCGCAATTTTCCCCAGGTGCAGAGATGCTGACTCAGGAAGAAATCACGCAAAAGAAAAGCATGGACGACAAGATTGCGGAGCTGGAGGCGAAGCGCGCGGAGCTGGAGCTGGGCGGCGGCAAGGAGCGCATCGACCGGCAGCACGCATCAGGCAAGCTTACGGCGCGCGAGCGCGTGGACCGGCTGGTGGACAAGGGCAGCTTTGAGGAGATCGGGCTGTTTTGCGCGGCACCGCGCCACGTACTTCGGCATGGCCGAGAAGGAACTGCCCGCCGACGGCGTGGTGACGGGATGCGCGACCGATCGACGGACGGCTGGTGCACCTGGCGAGCCAGGATTTTACGGTGGCAGGCGGCGCGGCGGGCGAGACGCACTGCAACAAAGTGGCCGAGATGATGGCCATGAGCCTGAAGACGGGCAGCCCGTTCGTCTTTATCAACGACTCGGGCGGAGCGCGCGTGCAGGAGGGGATCGACAGCCTGGCCGGATACGCGCGGGTGTTCTACAACAACGTGATGCTTTCAGGAACGGTGCCGCAGATCTCGCTGATTTGCGGGCCGTGCGCGGGCGGCGCGGCCTACAGCCCGGCGCTGACGGACTTCGTGATCCAGACCGAGCAGGCGCGCATGTTCATCACCGGGCCGCAGGTGATCAAGCAGGTGACGGGCGAAGAGGTGAGCGCCGAGGAGCTGGGCGGACCGCAGTCGCAGATGCACTACTCCGGCGTGGTGCACCTGATTGCGCGCGACGACGAGGAGGCGATCGAGCTTTGCCGGCGGCTGCTGAGTTTTCTGCCGTCGAACAATCTGGAAGATCCGCCGCGGCTGCCGTTCAGCGGACGGCTGAAGGCCGACGCGGAGATGAACGAGACTGTTCCCGTGGATCCGAAGGTGGCCTACGACGTGCGCGACGTGATTGTGCGCGTGGTGGACAACGAGGATTTTCTGGAGATTCAGCCGGGGTTTGCCGCGAATATCGTGATCGGCTTTGGACGGTTGCAAGGGCGGCCGGTGGGAATTGTGGCCAACCAGCCATGCGTACTGGCCGGCGCGCTGGACATCGATGCCTCGGACAAGTCGGCGCGGTTTGTGCGCTTCTGCAATGCCTTCAATATTCCCCTGCTCACGTTTGTGGATGTGCCGGGATTTCTTGCCCGGCGTGGAACAGGAGCGCGGCGGAATCATTCGCCATGGAGCGAAGCTGCTGTTTGCGTATTCGGCGGCCACGGTGCCGAAGATCACGGTGGTGCTGCGCAAGGCCTACGGCGGCGCGTACATCGCCATGTGCTCGCGCGGGCTGGGCGCGGATCGCGTGCTGGCGTGGCCCACGGCGGAGATTGCGGTGATGGGCGCCGAGGGCGCGGCGGAGATCGTATTCCGCAGAGAGATTGACGCGGCCGAGGACCAGGCGGCGCGGCGCAAGGAACTGGTGGACGAGTACCGCGAGACGTTCTCGAATCCGTATGTGGCGGCAGGACGAAGGCTGGTGGACGACATTATTGAGCCGGCGGAGACGCGGCGGTACTGGCGCGGGCGCTGGAATCGCTGCACGGCAAGCGCGAACTGCGGCCGCAGAAGAAGCATGGATTGATTCCGCTTTAAGATGCAGGCCCGGCGGCAGGGATTGCGCCGCGAGATGAAAGGAAGCGCATGAAGCTGCATGGGACGGATTGGGCGGTGATGACAGCTGATTGCCGGCGCGGGTTGCGTGGCGATCTATGCCGGGCTGGAGCGCGTCCTGCGGCGTGCAGTGCGCGAACGAGAGCGCGACATGGAGCCGGGAGTTGAATGCCATGGCGACGACGGTGAAGGCTTTGCAGGCGCGCGTGGCGGAACTGAGCAGGCTGCAGGCGATCGCGCGTGCAGGAGACTGAGGTGGCCGTGATTGCGAGCGCCGGCGGAAACCGCGGGTCTCGCGGAAGCAGGCACGGACCAAGCCGGAGATTGTGGCCGCGCTGACTGCGGCGGCAACGGCATTCCTGGGCAAGAAAGCGCGCGTGCGGTCGGCGCAGCTGCTGCCGGCGGCAGCAGGACAGCGCGGGCGCGTGGGCGCAGCAGGGACGGATGATTGTGCAGACCTCGCACAACCCGCGGCAAAGAGGATGAGCGCCAGCAGAGATTTTGCGAGAAAGGAAGCAGCACGTTGAAGCTTCAGATCACGATTGACGGCAAGGCTTACGAGGTTGACGTAGAGGTTCTGGAGGACGACGAGAGCCAGCAGACGCCGAGCTACGTCGCCGCTACGCGCGGCGCACGCAGCACGCCGAGCGGGCACGCACAGAATCACGGGCGGCGTGTGGGATGCGGACGGAAAGGTGTGCCGCAGCCCGGTGATGGGGCTGGTGATCAAGGTGAACGTCGCAGCCGGGACAGGCTGTAGAGGCAGGCGCACTGATGGTCGTTCTGGAAGCGATGAAGATGGAAACCAATGTGACGGCGCCGCGCGCGGGAACAGTGAAGAGCGTGCATGTGAAGCCGGGCGATCCAGTGAAAGTGAACCAATTGCTGGTGGAGTTTGAGTAAGCAGGTCTGGAGATGGCGCCTGAGTGATTGAAGAGGAAACGCACGTGCAGGAAGAGCTGAAGAATGTTCCCGGGATCAAGTTTTGTGGATCACGTGGCGATCGCGGTCAAGCAGGGCGAGCTTGAGGGCCAGGTGAAGGCGTACGAGGCCTTGGGATTCAGGGAGATTCATCGCGAAGAAGTGCATGGGAACGGACCAGGTGCGCGAGGCGCTGTTGCAGATCGGCGAGGGGCCGAACCTGATCCAACTGCTGGAGCCGCTGGCAGCGGACTCGCCGGTGCAAAAGCTGATCGACAAGAACGGCGGGCGCGGCGGATTGGCGCATGTGGCGTTTCGCGTGGAGAATGCGCAGCACGCGTTCGACGCGATGCGCGCCGACGGATTTCAACTGATCGACAAGGCTCCGCGCAAGGGCTCGCGGGGAACGACGGTGTTTTTTGTGCATCCCAAGTCGAAGACCGAGAGCGCATTCGGATTTCTGATCGAGATGGTCGAAGACCCGGCGGACAAATGAGAAACCACAGTCACTGAACATCTGCTTGAAGAGTTTCCGCCGGTCAGCACCGCGGCAGTGGGAGGCGGCGATTGCGCGGGACCTGAAGGGCGCCGATTACGAGAAGAGACTTGTCTGGCGGACGGAAGAAGGGCTGGCGGTCAAGCCTTATTATCGCGCCGAGGATTTGGCGGAGCTGGCGTGCGTGGATGCCACGCCGGGAGATTTTCCGTACCGGCGCGGCGCGCGCACTACCGGCGACTGGCGGATTCGCGAAGAGATTGACGCGGCGGACGCGGAAGAGGCCAATCGCGCGGCAATGCGCGGCGGTGGCGGCGGGCGCCGAGAGAATTGCATTCAGCGGATTTCTGGTCGAGAGTACAGGCGCGACTTGAAGCGTTGCTCGCAAATCTCGACGAGATTCCAGTACATTTTGAGCGTGCCGACGAGCCGTTGATTAGGCTGCTGATCGAACGGCTGAACGAATCGCCGCGCGCTGCGCGAGATTTCGACTGGATGCGATGCACTGGCCAGCGTGGAGTTTGCGGCGGAGACGATTCGGGCTGCGCCCGCCGGACTTGTGCCGTTCACCATTCACGGCGAAGCGTTTGACGAAGCGGGCGCGACGGCGGTTGAAGAAGCTGGCTTCACGCTTGGCCGCCGGGGTGGATTTTCTTGGCGGCGATCGCGGAGCGCGGAGTGGATGTAGACCGCGCGGCGGCTGCGCTCGAATTCAGCTTCGCCAT
This sequence comes from uncultured Acidobacteriota bacterium, assembly GCA_963826735.1. Classification (GTDB taxonomy): domain Bacteria; phylum Acidobacteriota; class Terriglobia; order Terriglobales; family Acidobacteriaceae; genus Telmatobacter. The sequence goes on along the minus strand of CAWGYN010000011.1, from coordinate 560,525 downwards.
TGGCTGCAATTACTTCTTCCAGATCGCCAAGTTGCGCGCGTTCCGCATGCTGTGGGCGCGCGCGGTGGAGAGCTTTGGCGGCACGCACGAGGCGGCGCGAGCGCGCATTGCGGCGCGCACTTCGCGATGGAATAAAACTGTCTACGATCCGCATGTGAACATTTTGCGCGCGACCACCGAGGCCATGGCCGCGGTGCTGGGCGGAGCGGATTCAGTAACGGTGGCGCCGTTCGATGCGTGCTACAAAGCGCCGGATGAGGCGAGCCGGCGGCTGGCGCGGAATACGCAACTGCTGCTGAAGCACGAGGCGTGGCTGGGACGCGTGGCCGATGCGGGCGGCGGATCGTATTCCCTCGAGACGATCACCGATTTTCTGGCGCGCGAAGGCTGGAAGCTCTTTCAGGAGATCGAGGCGCGCGGCGGATTCCGCAAGGCGCAAGCCGAAGGAGTGATTGCGCAGACGCTGGAGCGGAGTCTGGCGGCGCGCGAGAAGGCGGTTGCGTCGCGGAGGCGCGTGTTCGTGGGAACGAATCAATTTGCGAATCCAGCAGAGCGGGCGCTGGATCGCGATTGACGACGCAGCGAATGAATGCCGACATGCGCGGAGCGCGCATGTACGAGGAGTTGCGGCTGCGCACCGAGCGGCATGCGGCTGCTGGAGGCAAGACGCCGCGCGTGCTGCTGGCGGAGATTGGCGACGTGAAGATGCGCGCGGCGCGGTCGAACTTTGCGGCGAACTTTCTTTGCCTGCGCGGGATTCGAGATGCAACGCAGGCGCTTCAAGAAAGCCGAGGAGATTGCCGCGGCGGATGCGGACTTGATTGTGCTGTGCAGCGCGGATGCGGAGTATGCGGCGCTTGCCGGCGGAGTTGATGCCGAAGTTGAAAGCGCTGGGCCGCGAGACGCCGGTGATTGTGGCGGGAAATCCCGAGAACGCGGAGGAGTTACGCGCGATGGGGATTGCGGATTTTGTGCACGTGCGCAGTCAATCCGGTGGAAGTTTTTGACGAAGTGGCAGGAACGGCTGGGGATCAAGAGCTGAATCGATGCGGCCGGATTTTACAAAGATCGATTGGAAACCTGCAGCGACAGAGAGCGAATGCGCGCGACAGCCGATGAATGGCTTTCGCCCGAGCACATCGCGCTGAAGAGTTCTTATACGCGCGAGGATCTGGCGGGGCTCGAACACCTGGAGTACGCGGCGGGAATTCCGCCGTTATCTGCGCGGGCCGTACACGCACGATGTATGCCATGCGGCCGTGGACGATCCGGCAGTATGCGGGGTTTTCGACGGCGGAGGAGTCGAATGCGTTTTACCGGCGCAACCTGGCGGCGGGGCAGCGCGGGCTTTCGGTGGCGTTCGATCTGGCGACGCACCGCGGCTACGACTCCGACCACGAGCGCGTGACGGGCGACGTGGGCAAGGCGGGCGTGGCGATCGATTCGATTCTCGACATGAAGATTCTGTTCCACCGAATTCCGCTGGAGCAGATGTCGGTGTCGATGACGATGAACGGCGCGGTGCTGCCGATCATGGCGTTTTATATTGTGGCCGCCGAGGAGCAGGGCGTGCCGCCGGAGCAGTTGAGCGGGACCATCCAGAACGACATTCTGAAAGAGTTCATGGTCCGCAACACGTACATCTATCCGCCCGCGGGATCGATGCGCATCATCGGCGACATTTTTCGCTACTGCGCGGCGAAGATGCCGAAGTTCAACTGCATCAGCGTGAGCGGATACCACATGCAGGAGGCGGGCGCGACGGCGGATCTGGAATTGGCTTACACGCTGGCCGACGGCCTTGAGTATCTGCGCACGGGCGTGAAGGCGGGCCTCGACGTGGACGAGTTTGCGCCGCGGATTTCGTTCTTCTGGGGCGTGGGCATGAACCATTTTATGGAGATTGCCAAGATGCGTGCGGCGCGCATGTTGTGGGCGAAGATCGTGAAAAGCTTCGGCGCGAAGAATCCCAAATCGCTGGCGCTGCGCGCGCACTCGCAGACTTCAGGATGGAGCCTGACGGCGCAGGACCCGTACAACAATGTGGTGCGCACATGCGTGGAGGCGCTGGCCGCGGCTTTCGGCGGTACGCAGTCGCTGCACACCAATGCGCTGGATGAAGCGCTGGCGCTGCCCACGGATTTTTCGGCGCGCATCGCGCGCAATACGCAGATTTACCTGCAGGAGGAGACGGGCATCACGCACGTGGTCGATCCGTGGGCGGGATCGTATTACGTGGAGCGGCTGACGCACGAATTGATGCACGCGGCGTGGAAACTGATCGAGGAGATTGAGAGGCTGGGCGGCATGGCGAAGGCGATCGAGACCGGCTTGCCCAAGATGCGGATTGAAGAGGCGGCGGCGCGCAGGCAGGCGGGGATCGATTCGGGGAGCGACGTGATTGTGGGCGTGAATGCCTACCCCGCGCCCGAAGAGCCGGAGATTCCCGTGCTCGATATCGATAACGACGCGGTGCGGCGAGGCGCAGGTGAAGCGGCTGGAGAAGCTGAAGCGCGAACGCGATGCCGGCGCGGTACGCGAGGCGCTTGCAAAACTGGAGAGGTGCGCGGCGACGGGCGACGGGAATCTGCTGGAGTGCGCGGTGGAAGCCGCGCGGAAGCGCGCCACGCTGGGCGAGATTTCGCAGGCGCTCGAAAACGTGTGGGGGCGGTACGAAGCCACGACGCGAACCATCGCCGGCGTGTACTCGGCGGCGAGCGCGGGCGGCGAGGAGTTCAGCAAGGCGCGGCGGATGGTGGAGGAGTTTGAGCGCGAGGAGGGGCGGCGGCCGCGGATTCTGGTGGCGAAGATGGGCCAGGACGGGCACGACCGCGGCGCCAAGGTGATTGCGACGGCATTCGCCGACATCGGATTTGACGTGGACATCGGGCCGCTTTTCCAGACGCCGCGCGAAGTGGCGCGCTTCGCTCTGGATAGCGACGTGCACGTGGTGGGCGTGTCGAGCCTGGCTGCGGGACACAAGACGCTGGTGCCGCAACTCATTGCGGAACTGCGCGCGATGGGCCGCGAAGACATTCTGGTGGTGGTGGGCGGCGTGATTCCGCCGCAGGATTACGAGTTTCTGTACAAAGCCGGCGTGGCGGGGATTTACGGGCCGGGAACGGTGATTCCCGTGGCGGCGCAAAAGATTGTGGAGATGCTGAGCGCCAGCGTGACGATTTAGCGAGACGGATCGGCGAATGCCATGAAGAGCGCGATGCGTGAAATTGCCGGGTGCGAGACGCCGCAGGCTCCGCGCGTCACGCAAAGGCGCAGCCCGCTCTCGCGCGAGGAGTACGTTGCGGGCATTTTGCGCGGCGACCGCGACGGTGCTGGCGCGCGCGGTCACACTGGTTGAGAGCGCGCGCGAGACGGACCGCGAGCTGGCCGAGCAGATTGTGGAAGATTGCCTGCCGCACAGCGGCAACTCGATCCGCGTGGGCATTACCGGCGTGCCGGGCGCGGGCAAAAGCAGCTTGATTGAAGCGCTGGGCAGGTACTTGATCGCGGAGCAGAAGCAGAAGGTGGCGGTGCTGGCGATCGATCCCAGCAGCCAGATCTCCGGCGGAAGCATTCTGGGCGACAAGACGCGCATGACGACGCTGGCCGCGAGCGAGATGGCGTTCATGCGGCCGTCGCCCTCGCGCGGCATGGCGGGCGGCGTGGCGCAGCGGACGCGCGAGGCGATGCTGCTGTGCGAGGCGGCGGGATACCGGAACATTCTGGTGGAAACCATCGGCGTGGGGCAGTCGGAGACCGCAGTGCACGAGATGGTGGACTTCTTTCTGCTGATCACGCTGGCCGGAGCGGGCGATGAGTTGCAGGGGATCAAGCGCGGCGTGATGGAGCTGGCCGACCTGGTGGCCGTGAACAAGGCCGATGGCGCGAATGTGGCCGCGGCGGAGCGGGCGCGGGCGGAGGCGCAAAACGCGCTGCACTTTTTCCCCGCGGCAGGATCGGGATGGACGCCGCGCGCGGTGACGTGCTCGGCAGTGACGGGCGCGGGGATTCGCGAGCTGTGGGAGTGCGTGCTGGAGTATGCGGCACTGACGCGGGCGAATGGCTGGTTCAGCAGTGCGCGGCGCGAGCAGCAGCGGCGATGGATGCACGAGATGATCGATCAGTCGCTGCGGCAGCAGTTCGACGCGCATGCCGCGGTGCGGAGCCGCGTGGCGGCACTGGAGCGCGACGTGGCGGAGGGCCGCACTACGTCGTTTCGCGCGGCGCGGATGCTTCTGGATGGGTATACGCGAGGCTCGTGAAACTGGAGTCTTAAGAGTTGTGTTTAAGGTTTGCGCTTTCTCACATCTCCCAATCGAGATGGGGGGCACCCGTCGCATGTACTGTCTGATTGAATCCGAAAAATCAATTACGGAATGCGGCCAGCGAGCACCGCGGCCAGCGTCGCGGCCTGCTGCGGTGTGGGCAGATTGCTGTAACCGGCCAACACGCGGCCCTTGCGGAAGATGCAGATGCCGCCGAGGTATTGCGTGCTGGACATCCATGCCTCGTCGCCCACGAGCGCCGGAACCGCGCCTGGAAAGTGTTCGTGAAGAGCCTTGAGAACGAGGGATGCTGAATCGGGCGTGGACGCGAGGATGATGAAGGCCTGGCCGGCCTGGTATTTGGCCACGTACCCGCGTTTGAGCTCGCGCAGGCCGAGGACGCTCTCCGGAACCATGCGGACAGGCGCAACATTGTCGGGAGGGAACCAGCGCAGTTGCGCGGGCGGCGTTACGCGGCCGGGAAGACGCACTTCGAGCGTGGAAGCCATACTGCGCAACGTGGAGGAGTCGTCGGCTTTGGCATCGGCCGCAACTTCGACGATCTCAATATAGAAGTTGCCCTTGGCGAAGGTTGCGCTTTGCGCCTCGACCTGGCCGCCCATCCCGATCTGCAAGACGGGCGACGTGGGATCGAGGTTGGCGGCGAGGAGTCCATAGGCCGCGTCGGCATCGGTCATTTCAGAGAGATCGATGGTGAGAGTATTGGCGCCGGATTTGCAGTCGACGGTGCTCATGCGCACGAAGCCGAAGATGAGGTAGCCCTCTGCGCCGCCGTCCTTGTACTCGAAGAGGTTGGCCGAGTCGTACTGGCGGATGACTCCGGACTGCTCCCAGCCGGGGGCGATGTGGCAATCCAGAATGCTTTGCGCGGCGACGGAACCGGAGGCTAGCATAACCGAGAGCAGCAACGCGGGAACCTTCATGCAAAAAGCTCCTGTGCGCGTCGCATACGGTCGGTGACATGCACGCCGTGCGGGCAATTTACCGTGCAGGAATCACAATCGGCGCAGCGGTTGGATGATAGGGCGAGTTCGAGATAACGCTCGCGGCCCAGCGCGAACTGGCCGTAGCCCTCAGCATAAGTGAGGCAGCGCAGCACGTCGGCCACCGGCAGCCCTTGGCGGCACGCGCCCTCGCACCCGCCGCACATGCGGCAATAGAGCGGGCGAATCCGCTCCAAGTGCGCGGAGAGAATGCTGGCGTCGGTGGATGAATAGGCGCGATCCATGGCCTTGAGATTTTCGTCGAGCTGGTCCATGTCGGTGATGCTGGGGACGGTGGTGGCGACGTTGGGATTCTTGACTACCCATTTGAGCGCGGAGAGCATGGCGCCGGGTTGCGCAAGCCTGCCGGAGATGGGGTCGCCGGGTCGATGGCTGCGCGCTCCGCCGGCCATGACCTTCATGGCGACGACGCCGAGACCGGCCCCGGCTGCGGTTTCGACGGCCTCGTCCATGGCCTGGTCCATGGTGAAGTTGTAGGCCGCAAGAACCACATCAAAAACTTTTTTCTGAATCATCCAGGGAACGAGCTGCGGCTGGCCGCTGTGGGTGCTGACGCCGATGAAGCGGACTTTGCCCTGCTGTTTGGCAAGTTGCTGGGCCTCGATGTGATCGTCGTGAATGTCAGCCGGGATCGCTGCGGCCGTGCAGGTACCAGATGTCGATGTAGTCGGTATTGAGCTCGCGCAGGCTCTGATCGAGATGCTGCATCATACCGGCTTTGTCGGGCGCATCGGTTTTGGTGGAAAGAACGATCTGCTTGCGCTTGGCGCCGAGCGCCGAGCCGACCATGCGCTCGTTGTTGCCGCGCTGGTAGCTGCGCGCGGTGTCGAAGTAGCTGATGCCGAGGTCAGCGGCGCGCTCAATCACGCTGGGATCGGAGGTGATCATGCAACCAAAGCCGACGGAAGTGACGCGGAGGCCGGTGCGGCCGAGCGTCTTGTAGCTGAGCTTGACGGCGGAGCCTGAAGACGCAACGCCGGATTGCGGATTGAATAGGCCGACGGTGGGGGTTGCACTGGCAAGCGGAGCGAGCAGGCCGGCGGAAACACCGGCGGCGAGGAAATCGCGGCGGGAGGTCCTGGAAGACATGGAGACACCTCGACTCTAAAGAGCGCTGTCAGTGTAGAAAGCGCGCCGTGCGGGTGCAAAGGACGGGCGTCACAATGCAGCGATCAGTGATTTGTGGCTAGCCAAAGACCGTTTGCCGGCGGCTCATCGGGCGTTGCTGAGAGCTTGGAGGGTTTCTTCGAGGGCCGCTTCCCACGGCGAAAGCTTTTCGGCGAAGCGGGCGTGCAGTTTGGCGTTGGAGAGAACGGAATTGCGGGGGCGCGCGGCGGGGGTGGGGTAGTCCTTGGTGGCGATGGGGGTGAGCGCGGGCGGCTTCACGGCGAGGAGCTCGGCGGCGCGGGCGAAGATGGCCTGGGCAAAGCCGAACCAGGAGACGGAGCCGCCGCAAGTCATGTGGTAAAGGCCGGCCCAATCCTGCGGCGCGCCGAAACTGCCGGCAAGGATGCCGGTGACGATGGGTGCGTAGCGCGGGCAAGCTCAATAGAAGTCGTGGGCGCGCCGATTTGGTCGTCGACGATCGAGAGACGGTCGCGCTCGCGCGCCAGGCGAAGCATGGTGAGCAGAAAATTGTTGCCGTGCGGGCCGTAGACCCAGCTGGTGCGGAAGATGAGGTAATTTGCCGCCGACGCCTTCGACAGCCTGCTCGCCTGCCAGCTTGCTGGCGCCGTAGACATTGAGCGGATTGGGCGTGTCCGTCTCGACCCACGGCGAGGATTTGCCACCGTCGAAAACGTAGTCGGTGGAGTAGTGGACGAAGAGGGCGTTGCGCCGGAGGGCTTCTTCGGCGAGAACGCGCGGGGCCTGCGCGTTGATGGCGTAGGCCAGATCGCGCTCGCGTCTCGGCGCGGTCGACGGCGGTGTAGGCGGCGGCGTTGAGAATGATGTCGGGCGCGGCGCGGCGAACCAGCTCGCGGGTTTGCTCGGCATCGGCGAGATCGACGGATTCGCGATCGACAGCGACGATGGGGCCGACAGCCGGCAAAGATTTTTTCGAGCTCGCGGCCGAGCTGGCCGGCGTTGCCGACGATGAGGATGCGGGGATTGGCGGACCGGTCGGCTTGGTGATTCGCTCATGCGGGCGAGCTCCGAAGGACGTGGAAGTGTGCTTCTGGCATTCTAATTGGCTGCCGCGGATGAGGCACGGTTCGCTTCGCGAATCGCGATTCCCCGTACAATTTATATGATGGAGTCTTCCCCGATGCGCCGTGTCTATTGCGATGCCAATGCCACCACGCCTCTGCTGCCAGAGGTGATGGAGGCGATGCGCCCGTATTGGATGGAGGATTTTGGGAACGCGTCGTCGATCCATCTGCAGGGGCAGCAGGCGCGGAAGGCCGTGGACGGAGCGCGCGAGACGCTGGCCGCGTTTTTCCATTGCCGCGAAGCGGAGGTGGTGTTCAACTCCGGCGGCACGGAGGGGGACAACACGGCGATCTTCGGGCTGCTGCGCGCGGGCGACCACTTGATTACGACGGCGATTGAGCACTCGGCGGTGCTGCGCGCGGCTGAGCGGGTGGCGGAGCGCGGCGCGGAGGTGACGTTTGTTGCGCCCCGCGCGAATGGACTGATCGATCCCGAAGAGATTCGGCGGGCGTTGCGGCCGCAGACGCGGCTCGATCAGCGTGATGCTGGCGAATAACGAGACGGGCGTGCTGCAGCCGGTGGAAGAGATCGGCAAGATCGCCGCGGAGGCAGGTGCGTTCTTCCATATCGATGCGGTGCAGGGCGCGGGGAAGGTCGCGTTCGACGTGCGGCGATTCGGCTGCCATTTGTGCTCGATCAGCGCGCACAAGATGCACGGACCGAAGGGCGTGGGCGCGATGTATGTGCGGCGCGGGACGCCGCTGGAGCCGCTGATTGTGGGCGGGAGCCACGAGCGCCGGCAGCGCGCGGGCACGGAGAATGTGCCGGGCATCGTGGGACTGGGCAAGGCCGCGGAACTGGCGATGGAGAGCCTGGAGGATGGAACGATGGAGCGCGTTGCAGCAGCTGCGCGACCGGCTGGAAGCGGGAGTTCTGCGGATTGCGGGCACGGGCGTGAACGGCGCAGGTGCGCCGCGCGTGGCGAATACGACGAACATCCGCTTTGAGCAGGTGGAGGGCGAGGCGCTGGTGATCGCGCTCGATCTGAAGGGCGTGGCCGTGAGCGGAGGGTCGGCGTGCCACTCGGGCTCGACCGAGCCCAGCCACGTGCTGATGGCGATGGGACTGGACAAGAACGCGGCGCGGGCGAGCTTGCGCTTCAGTTTGCTGAAGACGGCGACGGAAGAGGATGTGGACCATGTGTTGCGCGTGGTTCCGGAGGCGGTGGAGCATTTGCGGGCGCTTGGCGCCGGAAGTTGCAGGGAACAGCTGGGATAGGAACAGCTTTCGAACAGATGAACAGAACACGACCATCGCGGTGGCCATGTCCGGAGGGGTTGACTCCTCGACGGCGGCGGCGATCCTCGCCGCGAGGGTGGCTCGGGCGTCGCGCAACGCAGTCGTCGGGCTCACGCTGCAGCTTTGGGATCAGACGCGGCTGGCGGGCAAGCACGGCATTCCCGATGCGCCGAAGGCGGGGCGCTGCTGTTCGATCGACGATGTGTACGATGCGCGGCGCGTGGCCGAGCACCTGGGGATTCCGTATTACGTGGTGAACCAGGAGGAGCGGTTCGAGCGCGACGTGGTGCGGCCGTTTGTGGACGAGTATCTTGCCGGACGCACGCCGATTCCCTGCTCTCTCTGCAACAACCATCTCAAGTTCGATCAGCTGCTGAAGACGGCGCGCAGCATTGGCGCGGAGCGCATCGCGACCGGCCACTACGCGGTGAACGAGTTCGACGAGAGAGCGCGGGCGCTGGATTTTGAAGCGGCCGGCGGACCTGGCCAAGGATCAGACGTATTTTCTCTTCGGGCTGACGCAGGAGCAGTTGGCGCGCACGCTGTTTCCGCTGGGGCACATGACCAAGCCGGAGGTGCGCGAGGCGGCGCGGCAGCATGGACTGCGGCTGGCCGAGAAGCCCGACTCGCAGGAGATCTGCTTCATTCCCGGCGGCGATTACAAGCAGTTCTTGACGGCGTATCTCGAGGAGCAGGGCGAGCGAATGCCGGAGACGGCGGGCGAGCTGGTGGCTGCAAACGGCGAGGTGATCGGGCGGCACGAGGGCATCTCGAACTTCACCGTGGGCCAGCGCAAGGGATTGGGCGTGGCGTCGCCTTCGCCGCTCTACGTGCTGAACATCGATCCGGCGAGCCATCGCGTGACGGTGGGCGCGGACGCCGAACTGGCGACGCGGACGTTGCGCGCGCGGCAGCTGAACTGGATCAGCATTGCCGAGCTGACGGGACCGATGCGCGTGAGGGCCAAGATCCGGCACCGGCACGAGCCGGCGTGGGCCACGCTGGAGCCTGCAGGGCCGGATGAGGCTGTGGCCACCTTCGACGAGCCGCAGCGCGCCGTCACGCCGGGACAGTCTGCGGTGTTCTATGACGGCGACGAGGTGGTGGGCGGCGGCTGGATTGTGTAGGCCGCGACGCTCTCGAGAAAGTGATATTCGCCTTCAATCACCCCAGAGGCGGCGGCAGCCTCGGCAGCGGCGGGGTTCGAGATAAAAGCGCGCGCCAGGCCTTCATCCGTAACTTCAAAGAGGAAAAATATGTTGTCCGGGTCTCCCGCGGCTCTCCAGAGGGCGCGAAGCTGAAGGCCCGCATCCCGGTGAGCCTGGGCGTGAGAAGCAAAGACCGCATTCCATTTGGAAAAGTCCGACACGCGGTTTCGGCATAGAAGGTTGGTCATGATCTGCCGGCTCCTCGGCGGCACGCGATCCAGTTTAAGCCGGTTCCAGGATCGATGTACTCAGGCTTTTTGCTCTCCCGCCTTTTTCGTAAAATGCGCGAAAAGGATGGGGCACGGATGCGATGGGTATAGCAATTGAGGAGCTGCTCCAGGAACATTTCTTACTTCGGCCGCTGCATCTCGAAACGGTCGCGCGTGCGGACGTACTCCGGGCCGCCCATGCGGCCGATGGCGTTCAGTTTGTCGGGATCGATCTTGTAGCCGCCTTTTTCATCATCGAGAAGCGACTCCAGCACGTGGAAGCGCAGGACCTCGCCCAGCACCAGGATGCCGCCGCCGGGCCGGTCGCTGACGCGGACGATCTGATGCAGACGGCACTCCATCTGCACCTTGCTCTCGGCCACACGCGGCGGTTTCACCAGGTCGCTCGCCACCGGCGTCAGCCCTGAAAGCTCGAATTCGTCGACTTCGGGCGGGACGTCGGCAGAGCTCAGGTTCATCTGCGCGGCAAACTCCTCAGAAACGATGTTGACGACGAATTCGCCTGTGGCTTCGATGTTCAGCAACGTGTCCTTGTAAGGGCGCGGGCCGGTGCGGACGGAGGTGCAGAAGCAGACCACCGGAGGGTTGGAGCTGCACGCGGTGAAGTAGCTGAAGGGCGCCAGATTCCGGATGCCGGCCAAGTCGATGCTGGAGACGAAGGCGATGGGCCGCGGCACGATCATGCCGATCATGAGCTTGTAGATGTCGTTGGGCGCGATTTGGGCGGGATCGAGGGTGCGCATGCTGAATCTCTGTCGAGTGCCGGTCTGGCGCCGGCTGCCGAGCTACACGAACATATCGTTATCGCCGGATGCGCGATTTGCCTCGCGCGCGCGACGCGCCTTCCGTCTGCGCAGCGACTCGATGACAGCCTTTGCGGAAGCGAGGAACGCGGAGAGCTGACGCATGGGCTTGGTCACGGTGTCGGCCATAAATGAGCCGGCGCGGTCCACGGTGTCGAGCACGTTGGACAGCATGGAGTCGAGGCGGCGGGCCTGAAGCTGCGCGCGCGCAATGATTTCATCGGCCGCCGCTTGCACGTCGGCGGTCTGATCGCGCAGGGCGTGTGTGAGGACGGCGAGGTCGGCGGTGGTTTGTTCAATCTTCGGCGTGAGGCGCGTGAGGAGGTCGCGCGTGTTTTCGATCACCGGCATTACCGAGGAACGCATCTCTTCAATTTCTTTGAGGATAGATTTGGCCAGTTTGCGCAGGGCGACGAGTGCGGCTAATGAGAACGATGGCCTGAATCAACATGGCCAGCGCCACCACGGCGACCAGAGCGAGCTGAATGGTCTGGTTATCGAGATTTGGCATGGCGTTGCCCTCGCGCAGGAATTCTGCGGGCTTCAAGTCAATACCGGTGGAGCACGCTTCCAGGGAAGAAGCGGCTCTACGGCATTTCTCCTTCGATCATAGCCTTCCCGAATGAAGTACAAGCTTCAAGATTTCTTGAGGAAGTCGCAACTTGAAGCTCGAGGCTCTGGCGCACATCCGAATTTCACATACATCCGAAGGAAAAATGCTTTGCCCGGAGCCGGAGCGGGAGCTTGTCAAATTTGCTCTCGCGCGCGGCGCCGGAAGGGACGATGCAACCGCATGAGGCCCGGAAGGACCTGGACCCGCTCGGTCTCAGACCTCGTGGCTTTCGGGCTCGTTGCTGGATGCCTCCTGTACGCCTGGCGGCCCGCATCAACGGCGGCGCTTACCCGGGTGGTCTGGTCGGCGACGAGGTTCTTGCCTCGCTCCACAAACTCTTCCCACTGGGCGCGTCCGCGATCGATGGCGTCACGGCCGCGATCGACGTATTCGCCCACCTGCTCCTTGCCTTGTCGACAAAGGCGCTCACTGTCCCTGCCCTTGTCGACCAATGCGGTGACATTCTCCGCAGCCTCGCGAGTGCGCGCGCGCAGATACTCTGTGCCCTCGCGTGCGCCTTGCGCGATGTCCTCGCGGGTTTCACGGCCGCTCTTGGGAGCGTAAAGAATGCCCACCAGAGCGCCAACGCCCAATCCAGCCAGGAACCACGCTAATCCGTAAGATTTGTTTTCCTCTGACATGACGAAATTTCTCCTTTCGCTGCTTTAAAGCCGTTCTCCAATTATTGCAGAGCAGAACCGCTGCCCCCTGAGCGTCGTTTTCGTCAACAAAAAGGAAAACGTCACTTGCAGGCCCCTTGGCGACTCCTAAGAAATTGGAGAACCGCCGTACAAAGGATGCCTGAGGGTACCAAACAGTCCAAGTTTACCGCAAGTCACCGGTGCAATGCCGACTAGCTGTCGCGGACCCGTGCAGAATGCGACCGTGCGCGGCTTCTTGACATAGGATGCGCGGACGGGGTGTGGGGTTGGGGGATGCGAGGCAGACTTCCCCACGAAGACCGGAGCGACGCAATCACTCTTCGCAGTGGCAGGAGTGCGCCAGAACCTCAGCAAAGTGGAGCGCCTTGGCGTGAGCCAGCTGGTCGATCTGCTCGCGGCAACTGAAGCCGTCGGCGACGATGATCGTGGTTGGCGCCAGCGGATTGGACGGCCGGGAGCAGGCCCTGGTTGGCGATGGTCTTCGACACTTCGAATTTGTCGGCCTCGAAGCCGAAGGGGCCGGCCATTCCGCAGCAGCCGGCCTGGATGGGTTCAACCGTGGCGCCAGCCTGGCGGAGAAGCGCGATTTCGCTGGCCGGGCCGCCAAAGACCGCTTTGTGATGGCAGTGGCCGTGGACCAGAATTTGCGCGCCTCCAAGCGGCCGGAGACAAAGCCGGGGGCGCGCGCGGCGAGCAAGTCGGCGAGCAGCCAGACTTGCTCGCTCAGACGCTTGGCGCGGGGATCGCTGGGGAAAAGTTCGAGCAGCTCATCCTTGAAGACGCTGGCGCAACTGGGCTCGAGAAAGATGAAGGGCAGGCCGGCATCGATCTGCGGAGCCATGCGCCGGAGAACTTGCGCGAGATAGGAGCGGGCGGCCGAAAGCAGACCGAAATCGTAGAGCGGACGGCCGCAGCAGATGTGGCCGCGGGGCGTTTCGACCCGGAAGCCGGCAAGAGTGAGGACGGTTTCGGCGGCCTGAAGAGATTGCGGGTGGTAGTAGTTGTTCCAGGTGTCGGGCCACAGGAGAACCGATTGCGGTACGCCGTCAGTCCTCGCTTTCCCCGGTCCCCAAGTGCGTGGGACCGGGGGCACCCGCCACCTGCGGTGGGGCAGCCTTTTGGACGAGATTTGCGGTCGAATTTCGCGCTTTCTGGAAGCTCTTCGGCGCGAGGCGCGGCAATTGGCGCTCGCGGGCGACTCCGGCGATGCGCTTGATGAGCGGGCTGGTCAAAGGGCCGGTGAGGATGGCGTTGGTAAGCGCCGGCGCGAGCGAACCGTAGCGGGCGAGGCGGTCGGCAAAGCCAAAGATGTAGTGGTGGAGCGGGTGCAGGCGGCCCTTGTAGCGCTGGGCGAGAAACTCGGACTTGTAGGCGGCCATGTCCACCTGCACCGGGCACTCGGATTTGCAGGCCTTGCAACTGAGGCAGAGATCGAGAGCCTCGTGGACGGCGCGGCTCTGGAAGCCTTCGTCGCGCAGGGCGCCGGAGAGCATCTCCCACAGCAGGTGCGCGCGGCCGCGGGTGGAGTGCTGCTCCTCGCCGGTGGCGCGGTAGCTGGGGCACATGACGCCGCCGACGGTGTTGCGGCAGGAGCCGACGCCGACGCAGCGCTCGGTGGCGCGGGCGAGAGAGCCGTTGTCTTTTGCGAACGCGAAGTGGGTTTCCCCGGTCCCCAAGTACGAGAGGCCGGGGGCACCCGAATCTGAAGCGTGGCGGAGATTTTCCGTGGGATCGTAGACGCGCACTGCGTCAGAGAGCTTGCCGGGATTCATGCGGTTGTCCGGATCCCAGAGCTTTTTGAATTCGCGGAAGGCCTCCATGAGCTCGGGACCGAACATCTTCGGCAGCAATGCCGCGCGCGACTGGCCGTCGCCGTGTTCGCCGGAGAGCGAACCGCCGAAGGAAAGCACGACATCGGCAGCGCGATCGATGAACTCGCGGAATATTCGTATTCCCTTTGGAGTGGAGAAGTCGAAATTGATGCGAGTGTGCACGCAGCCCTGGCCGTAATGGCCGTAGAGCGGGCTGCGGAAGCCGTATTCGGCCATCAGTTTCGTGATGGCGCGCAGATAGTTGCCGAGCTGCGCGGGCGGAACCGCGGCGTCTTCCCAGCCCTCCCAGCGATCGGGCTCGCCGGGCACGAAAACCATGGCGCCGAGGGCGGACTCGCGCACGTGCCAGACGGAAGCGGCCTCGTCGGGCGTGCAGATGTGCGCGACCGGCGGGGAGGGCCAGGATTGCGAGGCGCGGGCGACGGATTCGGCCTTGGCCTGAGCTTCCTCTGCGGACCACGCGCCCATCTCGACAAGCAGAAAGCCGACTCCGGCCGGCAGCCGGTCGAGATCGCGTAGAGCGAGACCTTTGCGGCGCATGAAATCGACGAGCAGAAAATCGAAGCCCTCGAGGCCGATGGGCTTGTGTTCGAGCGCGAGCGGAACGGCGTCGGCGGCGATGAACGCATCGCTGAAGCCGAGCACTGTGAGCACGCGGAATGGCGGACTGGCGGTGAGGTTCAGCGTGGCGGAGACGATGTTGGCGCAGGTGCCTTCAGAACCCACCAGCGCGCGCGCGACGTTGAAGTTGTTTTCCGGCAGCAACTCGTCGAGGTTATAGCCGGAGACGCGGCGGGGAATGCGCGGAAACTTTTCGCGCACCAGAGCGGCGTAGCGGTCGCGAATTTGCGCGAGGCCGGAGTAGATTTGACCCACGCGGCCGCCGGCGCGGATCAGCGCGTCAAGGTCGGCAGGCGGCGTGGCGCCAACAGTCATGCGGGTGCCGTCGTAGAGAACGATGTCGAGCGATTCGACGTTGTCGACAGCTTTGCCGCCGAGCAGGCCGTGCACGCCGCAACTGTTGTTGCCGATCATGCCGCCCAGGGTGCAGCGCGAATGCGTGGCGGGGTCGGGCGCGTAGGTGAGGTGATGAACTTCGGCGGCGTCGCGCAGGCGGTCGAGCACGATGCCGGGCTGGACGCGCGCTAGTTTTGCCTCCGGATCGATGCGAGTCAAGCGCGTTCATGTAGCGCGAATAGTCAAAGACCACGGCCACGTTGACGCATTGGCCGGCGAGGCTGGTGCCGGCGCCGCGCGGCAGAACGGCAGCGCCCGTGGCGCGGCACGCTGCCAGCGCGGCCTCCACGTCGGCGGCATCGCGCGGAAAAACTACGCCGATCGGCAACTGGCGGTAGTTCGAGGAGTCGGCGGCGTAGAGCGCGCGGGAGCCGAGATCGAAGCGGAAAAGATCGGAAGCATCCGGGCCGCGCAGAGATTTTTTCAGGAGGCTTTCCAGCTCGCGATGCGCCGAGAAACGCTCATGGTCGAGCGGGGCGGGATTAGAGAGGATGGAAAATGAAGAAGTGCTCACGCTGGAATATTAACGCGTTGTGGAGCGATAGGTTGCGCGTCAGCGCGAAGGCCACTCTTCAACAACCACGCCGAGATCGTTGAGTTGCTTGATGGCGGCTTCAACGTTGCGGCGGACCTTGGGGCGGTCTTTGGGCGCGGCGGAAGGCGATTCTGCAACCGCGATCACGCGGCCGTAGGGCCAGGCGCCGGCCGGGATGGCGGCGATCGCCTTATCGAGATCGGAGGGCCGCAGTTCGAGTTGCTGGCGGCGAGCAGCCTTGGGGCGAAGCATATCTCCCTGTCCCGCCGGGCTGGGATTCGCGTCGGGCAGCAGGATGCGGAGCGAGATGGTGTCGGGGCCGACCGAAAGAAACGGATTGTCCCACGCGGCCGGGTCGTGAATATCGATGTAAAGGCTTTTGGTGGGCAGAGGAATCTGCTCCAGTTCCGCGCGCTCCTGGTCGAGCTCAGTTTCGTTCGCCTGAACCTTCTTCTCGACCGATTCTGCTTTGTGGGCCACGATTTTGACAGCCTGCTCTTCCCTGTGGCAGGCAGCCAGCACAAAGGCCAGTAGCGCGGTCATCACGAAGATTTTTTTGAGGAAGCGGCGAGGAATCACAAGATCAAGAATAGCAGGAAGTCAGGGAGCAAGGCAGCAAGGAGCGAGCCGATGTGGGACGGCGTGAGGCGCATCACGGCGCGGGACATGGAGAAACGATTAGTCTGCGGGCGAAGTGGAATGGAGGACGATATGGGCAAGCACGTTGTGGCCGTGGTGGGCAGTTACCGCACGGGCGGAGCAACGGAGAGCGCCGTGGAAGCGGTTCTGGAAGGTGCGCGGGCGAAGGGCGCAGAGACACGAATCTTCCATCTACGGGATCAGCACATTGAGTTCTGCAGGAACTGCCGCGCCTGCACGCAGGCGCCGGGCACGGAGCGGGTGAGATGCGCGACAGGAAGACGATCTGGAACCGATGCTGAGAGAGATTGAAGCGGCGGATGCCGTGGTGCTGGCCTCGCCGGTGAATTACTACAACGTGACGGCGATCTTCCGCCGGTTTCTGGAACGGCTGCTGGGGTTTACCTATTGGCCGTGGGGACAAAACGGGCCGGCGCTGCGCAGCAAAGCGCAGCCGCGCAAAGCGGTGCTGCTGGCTGCGGCGGGGATGCCGGGATTTCTGATTCCATTGGCGACGGGAGCGCCGCGTGCGCTGCGATTAGCGGCGGCAATGATGGGCGCGAAACCGGTGGGCAAGTTGTGGATCGGGCTGACGGCGGGAAAGCCGGATTACACATTGAGCGAGCGGACGCTCAAACGCGCGCGGCAGCATGGGCGCGATGCTGGCGTAGGTTTCTGCTTTCCCACATCTCCAAATCGAGATGTGGGGCACCGGCCGTGGATTCGTAATTGCCATCTCATCGGTGTGGGCGTGGACGCCCACACCACAGCCGGTCTGGAGACCGGCGCTACTTCCCGATCAGGCTGCGGGCGATCGAGTCGAGCACGCCGTTGAGGAAGTTGATGGACTCGGGCGCGCAATAGCGGCGGCCGATCTCGAGCGCCTCGTTGATGACGACCGGAAAGGGCGTGGACTTGAAGCCGACCAGTTCGGCGACGGCCATGCGCAGCAGGTTGCGGTCAACGGCGGGCATGCGATCCAGGCGCCAGTGCGTGGAGTGGCTGGCGATGAGCGCGTCGATCTCCTCCTGGCGCTCCTGGGCAACGCGGAATAGGTCCTCGGCGAATCCGCGGACCTCGGGTTCGACGGGATCGCCGGCCTTCCAGAACGTGGCGCGCACCTGGTCGCGGGTCTGGTGGCCCACGTCGGCCTGAAAGAGCATCTGCATGGCAAGTTCGCGGGACTTGCGGCGATGGCGGCTGGTCAAGCGGGACCGCCTTGCTGCGACCTTGCGGCGCAGGCTCACCATCTCAATGGCGGCCGCGGCGGCCTCAAAGCCCTTGTTGCCGGCCTTGATGCCGGCGCGGTTCAGCGCCTGCTCCAGGGTTTCGCAGGTGAGCACGCCAAAGCTGTGGGGAATGCCGGTCTCCTGCTGCGACTGGCCGATGCCGCGGGCCACTTCGTTGTAGATGGCCTCGTAATGGGCGGTTTCGCCGCGCAGCAGGCAGCCCAGCGTGACGATGGCGTCTACTCGGCCGGTGTTGGCACTGGCGCGGGCCGCGGCGGGAATCTCCCACGCGCCGGGAACGCGAACGACCTCAATGTCGCTGCGGTCGGCGCCGCTGCGCATGAGCGCGTCGAGCGCGCCCTCCAGCAGCCGATCGGTGACGACGGCGTTCCAGCGCGAGACGACGATGGCGAACTTCATTCCCGCGGCAGAAAGATCGCCTTCGAGCGCGACGGGCTTGCCTTTCACCGGGTCGGTCCACGCCCAGAAGCTGAAGCGGAAGCCGGGTTCGGGCTCGACGGTGAAGATGCGCGATTTCCAGTGCGTTTCAGAGATGGGCGAGAGGCGGCTGACCGCGGCGTCGCCGGACTTCTGACTGCTGGCGCGCAGCCACGCCTCGGCCACCTGATGGATGGAGTCGAGCGAGGTGACTTCGATGAGCAGATCGGCTGTGTGATGGGAAAGCGGCCATCGACGAACTCCAGATTGCCGAGCGGGGCCAGGAACGAAGCGCCGCGCGAACCCTCTTCCTGCCATCCTTTGCCGGGGGCAAAGCCCAGCGCCCTGAAAAAGCCGCTCAGCCGTTCGTAAGCCGCCGCGCTGCCAGCCGGACGCAGAAACGAGATGCCCTTGATCATGAGTTGATTTTAGCTTGCGGAGGCGGGAAGGCATGGACCAGGGACTTAGGGACTGAGCGACAAAGAACCGTGGGCCCGGTTGAGTGCATATGGGCGCAGTATGTACCAGGAGGAAGCGCGAATGTTGGGTTCGTGCGATCCCAGGCCAGAGTCAAGACCTGGGGCAAACCAGATCGCGGTTGGGAGATCGCGAAAGGCAAATGAAAATGCAACCGCAGGTCCTTCGACTCGTTTGGCGTGCAATCGTACTGATTGCACGCCAAAGTTCGGTCAGGATGACAGCGATGTTTATGCTGCGAACTTTAGAGACAGCGGTCTACGTGACGGAGCGCGGCTTGACGGTGATGACGGTTGTGGGAACCACGGTGGTAGGAGTTGGCGCCGGCAAGGTCGTCGGATAGAGACAGCCAGCATCGTTTCCGCCCTCGGAAACCGGCGTGCAGGCGGGCAGATTCGGACCGTACTGCTGCGAATCGGTGGGCGGCACAGCGGTGCTGACGTTGGTAGGAATGCTGATGAAGTGGATTTCGTTGTCGCCCGCAGTGGAGACGAAGAAGATGGAGTTATCAGGTGAAAACACGCCTGTGAGCGGAGCCGTGGGGGGCGTGGCCGAGGAATTGTCGGCAAATTTCACGTAGCCCACGGAGCCGATGCCGCTGGGCTGGGGCAGGTAGTAGGGGAGCTGGACGGCCGTGGTGGATGAGCTGGGCGTCGCATAGGTAATGAAGGCGATGGGCGCGGCCGTGGAAGTGGACGCCGTGGTGGGCGCCGTGCCAGTGACGACCTGATTGACGGCGGTGGCATTGGTGACGTTGGCGAGATTCACCGTGCCATCGATCGTGGGGTTGGTGGAGAGAGGCTTCATGATCTCCACCTGATTGGGCGGCGTGCCGGTGGTGGTTTCTGGGCACATGGCCGACGGGAAAGTCGAATTCGGCGGAATGCTCAGTCCGATGTCATCGAGCGTAATGCTGCTGCCGTTGAGCGAAGCGCCGAGAATGTGCGCGCCATCGGAGGTCGCTCCCAGCACGTTGGTGAGCAGGTTGACGGAATCGCTCTGGGGATAGAACTGAATGCTGGCGTTGTTGCCGACCGTTCCGGAGGGGCACCAGGTGTGGGCGACGGTTGGATTGCCGGCGAGATACGCGCCGATGCCGGGGACGGTAACGGCCAGGGTTTGCACATCGGTCGAGATGGGCGCATCGGGCTGCGTGGCGCAGGTCGGCAATGCAGCGGGAGGAAGTGGATTGGGCGGCAGCGGATAAGTGGACCAGCCCACATTCACGTTGTAGACGTAGAGCGTATCGGTGTGGCCCGTAATGAGCGGTTGGAGCACGAGGCCGGCGAGTTCGTCTGTGCGTTATCGACGATGTAGAGGGTATTGGAATCGGGCGTCCAGGCGGCAGCGACTCCCATTCCGCCAAAGGAAGACGTGGGGCCGGATGAGGTGTTGTAGAGATAAAACAGCCCGCGGATCTGATCGTTGATGACCAGCTCACTGTTGTTGGGCGAGACGGCGAGCACGACGCCGGGCGACGACGTGTTCTGCTTGGTAAGAGAGTTGCTTGCCGTGGAGTAGATCATCAGCTCGCGGGACGAACCGAAATAGAGGTTGTTGCCGCTCTGGTCCATGACCATGGAGTTGGGCACGTAGGGCAGGCGCACGGTGGAACCGGGGTTGCCGGTGAGCAGTTCCATGGAAGCGAAATACTGCGACTGGCCTGGCGCCCCGTACCAAAGGTAGTCGCTGGTGGTGCCGGGGACGGTAATGCTGACGGGATTGGAAGAGAGGGACAGGCCGGTGCCATTGAGGCCGAACTCATTGATGGGGGCCGGATTGCAACTGGAGGGCTCGCACACCGCATAGATCGACGCGACACCGGGGAAAGCGGGAGTGATGGCGCCTCCGCCCGAGACCGAGATGTCAACGGGATTGGTGGACTCGTAAGAGAGGTTCAAACCATTGATGGGATTGCCCAGCGTGTCGAGGACGGTAGTAGTGAGATTCTGCGAGACGCCCTGGGTGACGACGCCCTTGGTGCCTCCCCCGGCGAGCACGACCTTGATGGAGGCGGGCGGGCAGGTGGAGAAGTAGCCGGCCGAAGATGCCGATTGCGCGATGGTGGCGGTGATGGAAGTGGTGCCGGGTTGGAGCGCGGTGATGGTGGATTCCGGATTGGTGAGGGTTACTGGGGCGATGCTGGCGACATTGGAGTTGCTGACCGAGTAATTGAGAGTGCCGATGGCGTTACTGCAATTGGGGACGGAGGTAACGCCTGGAGCCAGACCACCCGTACATTGATAATTCGTCACGGAAGACGGAGCGCAGAATTCGTACTGATGGGTGACTCCGCTGCTATCGGTAGCGACATAGCAGGCCTGGGCGTCGAGGTTGACCGTCTGGTTCTGCGAATAGCATTGCTGTCCGGCGCTGGAAAGCGAGGAGGTGACCAGATTGATGTTGGTGACCGGCGCATGGATGTATACCGCAACGGGATTGGACGTGACGGAATAAGCCGTGGCGGTGATATAAGCGACGGCATATGGCAAGCCGCCCGTTTTAGGCGCTGGATTGGGGTAGTAGCAGTAGGTGTAGTCGGCGATGCCGCCGCCAGTATTGCGGTTCCACGTGCCGGCACAGAGCTGGCCGGAGGGAGAGATGTCGGCGAGCTGATTGTTAGTGGTGCCGTAGTTAGTCACCCCGGTGCTAATCGAGGCCGCATCGCCCTTGCAGGTAAAGGCAGAGGGAGACTGTATCTGGGTGGTCTGCCCGTAGGCCAGCGAGATGCCGGCGATCTGCGGTTGCAGGATGATGGAAGCGACGTCAGTGTCCTTCGGGCCGTAACCGAGGCCGTTGCAGTAGTTTCCTGCCGGGTTGCGTATGCAACCGGAGATGGAAATTCCAGCCGGAAGGGCCAGGCCAAGCAAACAAACAAGCGTCAAGAACCGCCGCATGAATCCTCCCCGCTCCGCGCCGTCGAACCGCGGAACGGTCGCTAAGAACACGTAAAGAAAAATGAGTTATTGCCTTCCCAATTCGAGCTTCGGGTCGGCCGGCAACAGGCGGATCGCACCCAAGCTCGGGATCCCCGGCGGCACACTGCCGCACGCGGCCGAAGAGGCGAGACGCACACTGAATACTCCAAGAAAAAAGTGTATCAGGACGGGCCTACCTCTGGCATTGAACCAGATTGTCCTGCGGTTCCGATCATCTGATCAATAGACTGGCGCGGGGCCGGATGGGGAGCAGAAAGACAGGGACCAAGGGACCGGGGGAACAAGGGACCAAGAAAACAAGGGAGCGAGGGAGCAAGAGAAAAGCAGACCCGCAGAATCGCCTTCTCGTTCCTTTGGTCCCTTGGTCCCTGCTTCTAAGGCATGTACCGGGCAAACCACTCGACTGGCGCGTTGCTGCACATCGCGGCGGTGGGCGGGATCGGAAAAACCGTGGCCCTCGTTGGGGTAAACGACCAACTGCGCAGCGACGTGAAGGTCGCGCAGAGCGTGCCAGAATTCAAAGGACTGGGGCGCCGGACACTCGCCGTCGCGGTCGCCGACGACGGCGAGCGTGGGAGTGGTGACGTTCTTAATGTAGGTGATAGCTGAGCTCTTGGCGTAGACCTCCGGGTCGTCGTATACCGAGGCGCCGAAGTAGGGAATCATCCACTGGTCGATGGAGTTTTCGCCGTAGTACGAAAGCCAGTCGGAAATGCCAGCCCCGGCGACGGCGGCCTTGAAGCGATGGGTCTGGGTGACGGCGAACATGGTCATGAAACCGCCGTAGCTCCACCCGGTGATGCCCACGCGGTTGGGGTCGACGGGATATTTAGCCAGAACCGTATCGACCCCGGCCAGGATGTCGCGGAGGTCGCCGTAGCCGAAGTCCTTGCGATTGGCCTGGGTAAAAGCCTCGCCCTGGCCGAAGCTGCCACGCGGGTTGGGGATGAGGACAAAGTAGTCGAGGGTGGAATACCCGGTGGCGCTGAAGCCGCCACCACCGCCATTCCAGCGGGATTGGACATCGGCAGCGGGACCGCCGTGGACTTCGACGATGAGTGGGTATTTTTTGCTCGGATCGTAGTGCGCGGGCAGGAGGAGCCAGCCCTGAATGTGGAAATTGTCGTTGGTCCAGGTGAGCGAGGCGGAATCTCCCCAGGCGGGCATGAGGCCGTCGTTGAGGCGGGAGAGCTGAGTGAGGCCGGAGGGGCTGGTGGAGGATGCGGGGGCAAGCGCGGCCGCGGCGGGGCCGGCGGCGTAGATCTCCGGTGGCTGGTTGAATGTGCTGGCCTGAAAGACGAAGAGGGAGCGATCGGCATTGACGGAAAGGTTGTGATCAAAGTTGTCGGTGCCGACCGTACCAGGGTAGGAGAAGACTGGCGCGTCAAAGCTGGTGGCGACGCTTGCGCCGGTGCGGTGGCCCTGCAAGCCGAAGCGCACGAGACGATTGACGCCGTCTGCGATCTCAAGCGTAAAGATGTGCTCGTCATCGCCCCAGGCGATCCACTGCGATGAAGCGGGGCGGTTGGGGGTGAGATTGCGGGGTTGGCTGCCGGTAGCGTCTCCCTTCGCGTCCCCCTTTGCTTCACCTTTTGCGTCAATGATCCAGACGTCACCGCCTGTGACGCCCTGATCGCTCATCAGGCCACCGATAAAGGCGATGGCCTTGCCGTCGGGCGACCAGCGCGGAAGGGCGATTTGCAGGCCGTGGAGGGTGCCGGAGACATCGGACGGGGCGAGGACTACGGTGGGTTTGGAGTCTTCTGCGGTGGCTTGGGTGTAGAGTTTCGCGACCCACCAGTTGTTCTCACCGGGCGGATCGGCAGCGACGTAGGCGAGGGTCGTGGAGTCGGGAGACCAGTCGAATTCATAGACGTGAAGGTTGGCAGGAGTGAGGAAGACAGGCGCGGCCGGCTGGGACGCGGCGATAGGGACTGAGACCGCAACGGCGGCGACGCGCTGGACCTTGATGCCGTCTTCGCCGATGACGCCGGAGGGTGCGTCCATGGCGGCGAGAGCCCCGGCCGGACGGGTGGCGCCTTCGACATAGAGGAAGGCGATGCGCTTGCCATCGGGCGAGAAGGCGGGCGCGTCGACATCGCCATGGAGATCGGAGAGGCGCCGGGGCGGTTTGCCGTCGAGATGCGAGAGATAGAGGTCGGATTGGCCGCCAAGATCGGCGCAATCGGAGAGAAAGGCGAGGGCGGACGAGTCGGGCGACCATGCGAGGTCGGATTCAGTGCAGGAGCTGTCGAGCGAAGGAGCGGCGGTGATGCGCTGGGTTTGGCCCAGGTTGGCGAAGGAGCTGAAGAGAATGACTCCACCATCAACCCAGGCGAGGCGCTTGCCGTCGGGCGAAACCGTGATCTGGCCGACGGTGATGGCGCGCCGCTGGCTGGAAGGCGTTGGGCCAGGGCTGGCGGAGGCGGGCATTGGTGTGGAGATCTGGGCGCAAACGGGCAGGAGGGAGATTGCGCAGAGAACGAGCGTCAGAACGGTGCAGCGGAGGCTGCGATACGGGAACGGCATAGAAAAAATGCTAACAGCAGAGAGGCAGCAAGTCAGCGAGTCAGCAAGTCAGCGGTGCTGGCGGAGTTGGCGGGGCGCGCTTGTGCCCGAGACGCGGCTGGGGGATTCATCCGAAATCAATGAAATTGCAAAAAATATTGGAGTGCAAAATGCAAATAGAGTGACAATCGTTTATGTGAAGAACCGTTGTAATCGGCCGCATGCGCGCTAGGGCTTCCAGACGCTTTGACGGTGCCAAAACTCAGGAGAGAATATGACGCCTCGTGGATACGACCTTCCCCTCTATGTCCTTCCATTCGATCATCGCGGATCGTTTGAAACGGGAATGTTTGGATGGCATGGCGATCTCACCCAGGAACAAACTGCAGAGATCGCGGCGGCGAAGCAAGTGATCTACGACGGATTCAAGTCTGCGCTCGCGGCCGGAGTAGATCAGCGCAAAGCCGCCATCCTCGTGGACGAACAATTTGGAGCGGCAATCCTACGGGATGCGCTGGCTCAGGGTTACAACACCGCCTGCCCTGCCGAAAAAAGTGGACAGGACGAATTCGAATTCGAATACGGAGAGGACTTCGAAGCGCACATCGAAGCGATGCGTCCAACTTTTTGCAAAGTGTTGGTGCGCTACAACCCCGAAGGCGACCAGGCATTAAACCTCCGGCAGTCTGCGCGCTTGCGGCGCTTATCCGACTATCTGCAAAGTGCGAATCGCAGCCGGTTCATGTTTGAGTTGCTGGTACCCGCGGAGCAGGCTCAGCTCGACAAGGTGAAGGGCGACAAGCGGGCGTACGACCTCGAAATCCGCCCGCGATTAATGATCGAAACCATCCGCGAATTGCAGGATACCCAGGTCGAACCGGATATCTGGAAGATCGAAGGGCTCGATCGTCGCGAAGATTGCGAGACCATGGTGGCCACGGCGCGACGCAATGGGCGGGACAAAGTGGGATGCATCATCCTGGGCCGCGGAGAGGACGACCAGAAAGTGAGAGAGTGGTTGACGGTGGCCGCCAGCGTACCGGGGTTCATTGGATTTGCAGTCGGGCGTACCGACTTTTGGCAGCCACTTGTGGACTGGCGCGATCACAAAGCTTCCCGCGAGACCGCGGTGCGAGAGATTGCCGATCGCTATCAGGAGTTTGTGAGTATCTTTGAAGACGGCGTGGCCAGCCGGACCGCGGTTCAGCCGGAGATGTGAGGGAACGAGATGAACAGACGGGGATGGGCTCGGACGATGGCGGAGTTTGCGGTTCTGGGCGCGATGTGCGTGAGCGTGCGGGCGCAGACGATGGCGGCGACTCCGCCCATGGGCTGGAGTACATGGAACCACTTTCACCACGACATTTCCGATGCGCTAGTGCGCGCACAAGCGGATGCGCTGGTATCGAGCGGCATGCGCGATGCGGGATATGTGTACGTGAATATCGACGGCGGCTGGGAGGGAAAACGCGATGCCGCGGGCGTGCTGCATGCCAATAGCAATTTCCCCGACATGAAAGCGCTGGGCGATTACATCCATGCAAAGGGGTTGAAATTCGGGTTGTACACCGGGCCGGGACCCAAGACATGTGGGGGTGCGGTGGCAAGCTACGGCTACGAGGCTCAGGATGCGCAGATGTTTGCCTCGTGGGGCGTGGACTTTCTGAAGTACGACTTGTGCACGTTTCGCGACATCATGAAGCAGGAGTCAGGCGGCGACGTGGAGAAGTCGAATGCGCTGATGCAGGCCGCCTATCAGAAGATGCACCGGGACCTGCTAGTGTAGTGCGTCATGCAGAATGCCGATTATGAAGAGTCGCGTGAGCACGTTTGACCTTTTCCAGGATGTCGGCGGCTTTGGCGGTCCATATGAAGGGCTTGGGGTTCTCGTTGTGACGGTCGATATATTCGTCGATAGCTGCGATCAGTTCCTCGACGCTGCGAAAGACCCCGCGGCGCAGGCGGTTCTCGGTCAGATCGCGGAAGAACCGCTCCACCATATTCAGCCAGGAGCAGCCGGTAGGCGTGAAGTGCATGTGAAAACGGGGGTGGCGTTGCAGCCATCGCTCGACCTTGGGATGTTTGTGGGTGGCGTAGTTGTCCACGATCATATGGATCTGCTTGTCTTCGGGGACCACATAATCGATGCCGCGCAGAAACTTCAGCCATTCCTGATGGCGATGCCGGTCGTCGCACATCGAGATCACCTGGCCTTCGAGCGCATCCAGCGCCGCAAACAGCGTGGCGGTGCCGTTGCGCTTGTAGTCGTGGGTCATGGTTCCGCAGCGGCCCTTCTTCATCGGCAAGCCGGGCTGGGTGCGGTCCAGAGCCTGAATCTGGCTCTTCTCGTCGGCGCACAGCACCATGGCGTGCTCGGGCGGATTCAGATACAGGCCGACGATGTCCTCCAGCTTTTCGGTGAACGCAGGATCGCGGCTAAGCTTGAAAGTCCGCACCTGATGCGGCTTCAGTCCGTGAGCACGCCAGATGCGGCGCACGCTGGCCTCGCTGATGCCTGCGGCCCCTGCCATCGTGCGCGTCGACCAGTGGGTAGCGTTGGCCGGCGTTTCCTCCAGCGTCATCTTCACCACGGTTTTCACCTGCCGGTCGGTGATGATGCGCGTTCTGCCCGGCCGCGGAGCGTCCTTCTCCAGAGCGGCGACACCGCCCTCAAGAAAACGGCTCCGCCAGCGCGCCGCCTTCTCCGGCGTCATCCTCATCCGCTTGGCGATCTGCTTGTTCTCCAAACCATCGGCGGCCAGAAGCACGATCCGCGCCCGCTCTATCAGCCGGGCCGGCTTGGACCGTTGCCGGACCAGGCGCTCCAGCGCCGTTCGTTGTTCGAGACTCAATTCAACCAGAGCTGCCGTGCGCATCGTATCGTCCTCTATCAGTATGGACGCGCCCGACAGATAATCGTTATCATTTATGACGCACTACACTAGCTTGACAACAGCGACACCGGTAAAGCGGAGAGGCAAGAGCATGTCCCGCAGGACCGGTCAATCTGGTCACATCGAGAAAAGTGGTAAGTGGTGGGTCGTGAGATGGTGGATGGACGTGGAAGGGCAAGAGAAGAGGATCCACATGAGGGCGAAGATCTGCCCGATTGACGGTTCCGAAGCCTTGTCACCATCGGCCCGCAAACGCCGCGCTCACGAGGTGATTACTGCCAGCGGTGCGGACACCGAAGATCACTTCAACCGGGTGGTCAAAGGCGTCACGCAGGTTAAGTTCGAAGAACAAGCCGAAAAGTGGCTCCGTCAGATGCAAGAGCGAAATAGAAAGCCCGTTGCTTCATCCACGATTTCTTTGTGGAGGGGTTGCATCGATAAATGGCTGGCCCCACTGATCGGCGAGTTAACCCTCGAACAAGTGAACAACGCTGCACTGAAAAAGGTGATTGCAGCAATGATGAAAGGAGGATTGTCACCTAAGACGATCAACACATACACCCAGGCCGTGAAGTCGGTTGTTGCGTCAGCAGTCAATGATGAAGGCGAGCAGGTGTTTCCGCGCAAGTGGAACCACGAGTTCGTCGACATGCCGATCGTGAAAAAGGCCGCTCAGAACACTCCCAGCTTCTCGCGGGAGATTATGAGCGGGCTTGCGCAGTGGAAGTATCCGCGCGAGAGGATGTTGTTTATCCTCTGTGGCGCCGCCGGCTTGCGCATCGGCGAGGCACTTGGTCTGGAGATTGGCAAGCACTTCTCGGAAGACTTCCGCACTTTGACGATCGCCCAAAAGGTGCGCCATTGTGTCGTGGAGAATCGTTTGAAGAACGACAACGCAGCGCGACAGGTCGACTTGCACCCGTCCGTTGCCGACTTACTCAAGGAATTCGCTGGGAACCGGAAGTCGGGCTTCCTGTTTGCATCGAAGCAGGGAAAACCGATTAGTTCGTCCAATATCGTTCGGCGTCACTTGCATCCTGCGCTGAAGGCACTGAACTTCGTCAACCCTCATACCGGCAACTACAAAGCCGGTAATCACGCGTTCCGGCGTTTCAGGAATACATTCCTGAGGAATTACACGCCCTGCCCAGATGGTTTGCAGAAGTTCTGGCTGGGGCATGCCGGCGAAACCATGACCGACCTGTACGACAAGGTCAAAGAAGACCTGCATTTCCGGCTTGAATGGGCTGAGAAATGCGGGATCGGATTTGAGCTTCCAGGGTTCGGTCTTTTAATTGTCCCGAAGGTACCGAATGTACCGAGAAAGGAGAGCATAAAAGACGCCGCAAAGGCGGCTTAACTCGTTCAATCTAGGTGAGAAAGATGGTCGGGGAGAGAGGATTTGAACCTCCGACCCCCTGGTCCCGAACCAGCAAACGATGTGCTAACTTGTTCATTCGTTTAGGCTGGTAGTGCGTCTAGTTGGACCTAAATGCATGGTTTTCGGCGCTTATTGGACCCAAGTTGGACCCTAGTTGTCTGCCGCCGCGTCCACCTCAGTATTTGGAGCTCAATTGCAATTCGCGCCCACAAAAGCGCCACCACGGAAGAGGAAGTGGGTTCTCTCGCCCGAGGGGCGTGCCTGCATCGCTGAGGCCGCCAAGCGGCGCTGGGCGGCCCAAAAGAAGGCTGCCGCCAAATGAACGCTACTACTGCTCGACATGGAAGAGATGCACCCTGGCCTGAAGCCGCCAAACAGGCCCGCTCTGGCAAGTCATACAACATCCTTCTTCGGCGAACCGATCGGACGAAGGAGAGGCCACGCTGTCCTTCATCACGCGCATTTCAGTAACCGAGTAACAATACATAAAAGATGTAATATATAGTCAAACTCATGTCTGTGACCCTGGAACAAATCGTTCGTCGGTATTTTCCCCAAGCGGATCGCGCCTTCGTACAAGAGTCCGTCGCTCGACAGGTTGAGCGCAATCCCGAGTTGCACTTTGCTCTGTACTGCAAAGACCCGCGTTCGATGGGAGGACGCTATGTCAATTCCGATCTCTTCAAAGAGACCTTCACCGAATATAATGCGTCCAAGGATTCACGCGGACGATATAACGCTCCTGTGCACAACGCAGCAGCCGTGCTAGCCTCCGAGCAATTTCGCCGCGCCGTTTCCGACAACTCCGAACCATACCGCGATAGTGCGCTCTTCCTATCGGGAGTTCCAGGCGCAGGTAAGTCCTCCTATGTGCTTCGTGCAAACAGCCCCTTCCCGAACAACCTCCGCGTCTTGTATGAAGGGCAGCTCTCCAACGCGGGCCAAGCTATATCCAAAATCAACCAGGCAATTGAGGCGGGTTTAGCTGCGGAAATTACCATCGTTCACATCTCATCGGAACAGGCGCTTCACAATACAATTCATCGCTTTCATGTCCAAGGACGCGGGGCGAGCATCGAAGCTATGGCGAGCATCCAGGGCGGACTTCCCGATGCTTTGCGTGCCGTTCATGAATGCTTTGGCAATGCAGTAAAACTCCACATCATTGACAGAAGAGGTACACTGGATGCAGTTTTATTGCACGGCTGGCACCATCTTCCAATACTCGAATCGGAGGGAACCTATGAAGACATTAAACGCAAACTCGCCGAAATCCTTGAGCGAGACTACCGAATCGGTCATATCAAGGAAGACGCCTACGAACAAGCCGTTGGAAAAGCCCCAAGGGATTTCACTCGACGAGTGGCAAGAGAACGCTCTCGCGGGTTTGAACGATAAGACAAAGCCCTTTCCGCCAGTGTGGTAAATCGAGCGAATTTACATTTGCAGACCCGAAATAGACCGTGAGCATCAAGAGGAGCCGTTGTATCGCAACGCATACATTTTCATAGAATAGTTGGGATTCGGCCTCGGAGCGTCAGAGCACACAGGAATCACAAATTATGACCTTACATTCGTTTGACGGATGCCGGTCCGGGTTCATACATATAGGCTGTAAAACTCGAATCAACACTCAAACGCATTTTCAACAACATCCAGGTCGGCGGCGGCGGATGACATCTTAGACCATGCAAAGCAGCCTAAAGCCGATAAACAGAGCGCAAATGGAGCGCGTCTTCGCGGCCTCTTCGTCGTTGGATTCCCCGCCTACAACTCTCCGTCCGCCAGAGGTCATTCTCAGCGCAACCTCTGCCCTGACAGGGCATAACGGTTAGTTTTTTCAACGACTTACAGACCCGCGAGGGCTGCCTAAGTACGCGGAAGTCGTGTAACAGAGTAGCAACTGTGGGTTGGACTGTAGGTTGAATGTCAAGCTCGCCCTTATCGAACAGGAAGGTTGTTCGGGATTGACAAGTGGATCGGTGACGGAAAGTCGCTCGATTTCTCCGCTGCGATAAAGCGTGGCAGGCCTATAGGGTGACGGAGGCATGCCACCACGATCAATCATGTCGCAAAGCAGACTCGCATTCATAAGGTCCAATCACTCACAAGAACGGCCCCATCATCCAGACGGCAGGCGGCCAGAACATCACGCTTACTCACCACAGAAGATGGGTTTCAGACAGCGCTCACGACATCTCAACACGAATCCTTACCGAGAGTCAGATTCAGTGTGAATACCTACAGGGAAACGGGTGCTTTTTCGCCCCGCGCAAACAGGGAAAGCAGTTGCTGCCGTTCCTCCTTCGACAATCCCGTGAAGTAAAAGAACGCTCCATACAGCAGAATTGAGAAAACAAAATAAAAAACGACGCCGTAGAAAGTGCGCAATGGCCGGAAATAGGATAGAGACAGAAGAATTACACTCATCAATGCCGCTTGGGGATATGCGGAGAATATGATATCGACGAAAAAACTGCGCAGCGAAACGCCGAAGCAGCGCATCATCAGGCGCATGTAAGGGAAGAAGGCTATGAGATTGCCGATGATGGTGCCGTAAATCACACCGGCCACGCCGAAGAAGTGAACGAGCAGAAGCGAGAGGCCCAGATTGGCGCCGACCGATACCAACTGAATTTTAACGATGGCTTTTGTCTGCTTGACGCCGATGAGCATATTCCAACCCACCGGTGTCAGGCTCCAGAAGAACAGATAAGACAGGAAGAGGCGCGCATAGATGGACGAATTCGCATAGGTATTGGAAACCCAGAAGCGAATAAGCTCGGGAGCCAGGATGAAAAGTGCACAGACGACGGGCAGAGTCAGCGCCAGTGCATATTTTGTTCCGGAGACAAAAAGTTTCCGTATTTTATCGTGCTCGCTTTTTGCATGCGCGGCGGAAGCGGCGGGGATGACGACCGTCCCCGCCAGCCCCATGACGGTTAGGGCCAGCAGATGGATGCGGTTGCCAATATCGTAGTCGGTTACCAGTGCGGCACTAAGTACAGAGGCGATGATGAACTTATCCATGCTGTTATAAACAATGCCATTGAGCCGGAGGATAAGCAGGTCCTTGGTCATATCGACAACACTGAGAAATTGCTCGCGTGAAAATCTTCTGGTCAGCTTCCACTCTTTCAGATTGCGCTTGGCGAAATAGAGTAGGGAGAGGGAGTAGAGGCAATTGACCAAGAAGGTGATCCAGGAGAGCAGGACAACCGAATGCCAGGTGAGCAGCGTCCAAGCCAGCAGGCTGGCGAGCAGGACAGACTTGAGTGTTTCCAGGACGGCGAGAATATCGTAACGCTGCAACCCTCCCAGGACGCCATCAAAGCACAGGCCGGGGAGCTCAACCAGCACCTGCAGGGCCATGATATCCAGCATTAGGACCGCGACACCCCGATGTTCGCTGGAGATCACAAAAAGGCGGGTGAGCCAGTGGTGTGAAAACAGCAGCAGACCGGCCGCTCCCAGCACACCCATGGCGGAGTACAGGTAGAGAGTGATGCTAATGACCTGGTTCATCTCCCGCCATTTGCGCAGGGAATGATACTCGGCGACATGTTTAACGAGGGCAGCCTGCATGCCAAGCGAGAGCAAGGAGAGGGTTCCGGAGACGCTGAAGGAGAGGATCAGAATCCAGACGCCGTAGAGTTCCTTGCCTAGATGCAGGACCAGAATGGGTGTCAACAGGAAGTTGACCACCGTGCGGATAGCAGCTGAAACACCATTAGAGAGAGTATTGCGCGCGAGTCTCTTGAACATTGAACGCTACGAATCCTCTCGTTTCAGCCATTGTTTAACAGTGTGTTTGCCATGGCGGAGCAGCCCGTAGAGTAAAAGACGCGCTGGCCTGTATGCTTTTTGCCCTTCCCAGGGAAGGATTTTGTCGCAGCCGAACTGGCTTTTATATTGTCCTATGTTAAATTCCTTGCGGGAAGGCCCGTGAGATGGATAGTAGTAACCGACCTCAAACCAGCGCGCGCCGCAGCTCCTGACGTGCTGGATGGCTTCCCACAGCAGGAGGTTGTTGGGACGCAGTTTGAGAAAGGCGGCATCGCTGCAGCCGGCCCAGTAAAAGGCGGCGTCCTTGAAGGCATGAACGATGACGGCGGCGATCCGTTTGTCCTGGTAGCGGGCAAAGAGCACCTTCATCGCACCGCACGCATGGAAGCGGTCCCACATGGAGTAAAAGTAGTCCAGCTCATGCGCATTCAGTCCGGTGCGATTCCAGTTGGCCTGATGCAGAGCCGCAAAGTCGAGCAGGTCCCGGCGCTCCGCGGACAGCTCGACGGTGATGCCGTTGCGCTTGGCCTGGCGGATGGCGGCGCGGCAATCGCCATCCATTTCCTTCAGCAGCTGTTCCGGCAATTTATTCAGATCGAGCACGCGGCTCAGCGGCTGACAGATGAAAAGGGGGTCCAAGCTAAGAGGGCTCAACAAGCCGACCGAGAAGAGCGGGTTGACATCGTCCCGCCGCCCGGGTTGGTAGACAGGAGCTATATTCGTAAGCCGCACCTGCAAAATGTCAATCTGCTGCTCGGCGGCAATCCGGTCTACTTCCAGGAAGAGCTGCTTCCAGACTGTCTGACGGAAGCTCTCCTGCAGCCCCGCAGCGATGACCGGACCGGAGAGGCCGGTATACAAACGGCGCAGGCGCCGCCATCCAAGTCGGCTCAGATCCTGACGATAGAGGGGAAAGACGGCGGCTAATTTTCCCTGCTGGGTGCGCAGCGCGAACGATACCGATTGGGAACCCGCCTGTTGCGCATACTCGATCCAGGCAGAGCTCTGGTAAAGCCATCCCTCCGGTGATTGATTGACCAGTTCGTCCCACTCCGCGGCGGGAATATCCTCGAAGGACTGGACAAACAGAGCCTTGGAACCGGTCGAGAAGCGCAGCGGCTGATGGCGCCCGGCCACGCGCGGGACAGATTGCCGGCCCCTGCTTTTTTCAGTCTCTGCCGCCGGTTCTGGCTGTGAAGCTTCTTTCATCGCAAACTCCGGGCATGTCGAATGGCCGCCTGTTGTGCGCGACCGAACAGGCGGATTCCGTTCTCTCTGCCGACCGTCTGCGCTATTCCCATCTCTGGCATACTTTGGCGGTTCGACAACTATTGCGGGTGAAAACCGTTGCTCTCAGCTGGCTCTTCTTCAAAAAAGCCGCCGTGCACTCGATTGGAAAGACCGCGGATGGAAAGGCCGCGGAAATTATCAAACTGCCTTGGCATCGCCCTGCCATTCTTCATGCGCTTGATCCAGTGGTCTGATTTCAAGGCTTGTGCGGGCGAAGGCGAGGGAATTGGATGGGATATCCCTCGTAACTACTGTGCCCGCTCCGATCACCACGTTATTACCGATGGTGACGCCGGCACGGATAAAGCATCTGGCGCCGATCCAAACATTGTTTCCTATCCACACCGGCTTACAATCGAATCCCTGGTCCTTGAAAGGGACCGGGCCAGGCTGGTGGTAAAAGTTGTGATCGTAAACCGCCACGCCGGTGCTTAACATGCAGTCGCTTCCGATATGGATGCTCTGGCGGCAAACGATCATGCAGTCCTTGTTGATGAAGACGCAGTTACCGATCTCCACCACGCCCGCATCGTAGACTTCGATATCGGTGCGTTTGCGCACGGTTACGAACTGCCCAAAGCGGATGCTTGCGTGGCGATCGAGCAGGATTTTGCTTGTGGCTTCCAGGCCCACGGCGATCGAGCTGAGCTGCAGGCGCTTTCCAAAGCGGGTCTTCAAGACCAGGATGCGCCACAGGGAATAAAAATCCTTACCGCGCACACCTCTTTCCCGCAGGCGTTTGAAGAATTGCGGGTTGAGTCTCATTATAGGACCTCCTCCGGCTGATCGCCACCAAGCATGGAGCGAGAGAGCAGGTAAGTTTCCGCAGTCAGCAGCAGGAACAACTTGGCCGCCATTCCCAGGGTGAAGAACCCTGTGAACTCGGCACCGGAAGCGAAGCTCTGCACGGGTACAAACACGCTGAAGGCGAGGATGGCCAACAGCAATTGTCCCTGGAGCATTTTGCGCAGGGAGTAAGCAGTTACAGCGGCCACTATGGCACCCGTCAAGGGACACAGAAAGAAGGGACCATAGCGGCCTCCTACTATGAAGAAGATAGAGGGGAAAGCGCCGGTAAACAGACTGTTGTCGATCGTGAAAATCTTGCGGGTTGGATCGTAACCGATGGCCTGGCTCATCAGATACATTAACGAGGAGTTCTTAAAGTACTTTTCATCGCGGACGAATTGAATAAATTCAGTCAGGCGGGGCTGGGAGGGTTCATGAATTATTTCATTGTCGGTGTACCAGTAAATGCCGCCCTGAGCAATGAAAATTCGTTGGAACAAGTACTGCATTCCATTGGAATCGGCGTAGGTCGATTGCAGATGATTGCTCTGACGCAGGATGCCCATGCTCACCAGCACCAGCAGGGCGCATCCGGCGACGAGGATCTGGCGGCGCTGATTCAGACCGAAGACGCTTCGGTCCATTGGATAGGCGTGAATCATAGCCACCAGGGGGATGCAGAAAAGAAAGAAGGCTTCCGTAATTTCGCTGAATTTGTTGCCGAACAGATAGAGGACAACCAGTATCAGCAGCGCCGTAGCATATCCCAGGGAGCGAGTTCTGACGGTTCGGGCCAGGCCGCATCCCATGCCCAGAATGAGCGTCACCAAGGGAAGGTAAGCAAGCAGCTTGTCGCGTAAGAAGTTGGGATTGTTGAGCAGATACTGAGAGCGCGAATCAATCGTCTCGCGGGGCACGAAAATCGCCAGCAGCAGCGTGGCGGCCAGTGCGGTCAGGATCATCGGCAGCGCCAGCCGGGCGGCCGAACGTAGGCGCGCGCTTTCGCCATCGAGGCGGCTCATCCACTTGCGGTTTAACAGGGCGCGGAAGACGGCCCAGTAGGCGAGAACAAACAGGGCGATGGCCAGCACAAAGCGGAAGGTGGCGCCCGTGCGGTGGGTTTCCAGCATTAATTCGGGAGCATAGGTGCCTGTCTCCAGATAGGCCACCGAAATGCCCCCCCAGACCAGGACCAGCAGAACGCTGCCGATGGGGAAGAAAGCAACCGGATTCTTCCTGGTCATGCATACAATCAGCAGGACCAAGGCGGCAATCGCGGCGATATCAAGCCAGAATTCCATCGCCCTTCCTTCCAGCGATGCGGTTCAGTTCGCACAGCAAGCGCTCGGTGACCTTGCCGTCCGGCTGATGGAAGTATTCACCGATGCGGGAGTAGTCGGCGCTGTATTGGACTGGTTCTGGGTGCTGCCGCAGGATCTCTCCTAGCGCCTCTTCCAGCTGCGCTTCGGAACGGATCCAAGTGAGGCCAAAACCCGGCTCGGACCAGGGAAGAACCTCGGGAAGCACAAGCGCAAATAGATCTCCCCAGGCGGTATAGAAGACGGGTTTTCTCTCCAGTGCGGCCTCCAGCAGCGCGGTGGTCTGAAAGCCCACCACGGCAATGGCGTCGGCAATCAGGGCAGGTAGGCCGCTGGGCGCGCCCTTGATGATCTTCACGTTGGGCTGCGCCAGCAGAGCGGCGGGGAAGTGGGTGTCCAGCTGCTGAGGATGGCATTTGATGGTAACAGTCAAGTGCGGATTCTGAAGCGCCGTGTGCAGCAGGACGCGATGAATCGCATCGCGCAGATAGTCCCAATTCCGCTCTCCCTTCCACTGCAGCGCTTCCCAGTCCATGTTGTTGATGTAGGCGTCGGTATCGAAATCGAAAAAGAGGATGGAGGAGGGATGCTGGCGGGGCTGCTGGACAAAGATATCGGTGCGCATCGATCCCACGACACAGATGCGCGACGAATCGACGCCAGCCTTGAGCCAAAAACTTTGCTGTCGCTCGCTCCAGACAAAGAAATAGTCGGCGATCGGAGGAAACATCCTGCGGATGCGTAGGGGCTCGACGGCAAAACTGCGCGGCGAGATGGTGCCTTCCTTGTCGGCCACAATCACCGAGATATTGCTCTCCTGGCAGGTGTGGATGAACTCGCGCAGCCAGTAGAAGCTGTCGGAAGGGGTCAGTAGGCAGTCAAAGGGGAACTGCGTCGAGAGCTCCCGCAGCAACTGGCGGCAATAGTCCCGGTAGCGCTTGCGCACCGGCTCCAACTCTGGCGCGTCGTATTCCAGCCTGGCCCAGTGCACGCTTTCGGGAAACCAAGTCATGGCGCGGGTGAAGAAGGGCTCGGGCCGGATTGAGAGAATGCTGATATCGTCGCGACCTTCTAAGCAGCGGTGGAGGGCTTCGATTTCGCCATCGAAGAAATGATTGATGACCAGAACGCGTAATTGCGCACCCTCCCCCCTATTTTCGCGAGCCATCCGGCGCAGATCACGCCGCTTTTCCCGGTCACGATACAGAATCTTCGCGGTCTTCCAAACCGCTGTGTTGCGAAGGCCGGTTTTCCCGAGGTACTGCTTGAGTGCGGAGAGCATACGCGAGTTACCCGTGAAGCTGCTGGAGTGGGGCGCCATGCGCCGTTTGGATTAAGGTATGAATCAAGGTGCTGTGAAGCAGCTTGGCGAAGGAATCAATCACCTCGTCGGGCAGCGTTCCGGCGGCGCCGTTCCAGCCCGACTCCACGCTGTGGAGCAGAATGTCGGCCAGAAAATCAACCTCCGCGCGGTCATCGCTTTGGCGCGGCGCGGCTAGGGCCTCGCGGATCAGCTCCGGCAGCAGGCGAGGCGCACTGCAAGGAAAGACGAGCGGAAGACGGCGGAAGTAGACCTGGCTGAAGATGATGGCCGGAACGTTGAGCAGTGCCGCTTCGTAGGCCGGCGTGCCGCTGATAGTGAATACTACGGCAGACCCGCGCATCAATTGGCGCGAGTCGAAATGGGCGTCGACCAGCCTTAGGTTGGGGATCCGCTTCAGCTCCGTGTAAAACGAAAGCGTCTGCCCCCCGGTGGCGCTGGGATGCTCCTTGACCAGCAGATCGAATCGCGAAGGCAGCGCTCGGCGGATATTACGGATCACCTCCAGCTGATTGCTGAACCAGGAGGCGACCACGTCGACCGATCTTTCCGGGCAGACGTGAAGATAAAGGACAGCGTACGGCCGGTTCTGATTCCGGCCCGTCTCCGGCTGCGTGCCGATGATGCGGCGCTTAAACCAGTCCAAATACGGGCGGCCATGCAATGCCACCAGGTCGAAGAAGCGAAAGGTGTTGAGTTCATCGCGGCTGCGCAGGCCATCGAGCAGTAGCTTCAGTTGTCGAATGCCGGCCCGCAGCAGACCGGCCGGGGAGCGCCGGCTGGTTTGCGCCACATAGTAAGCCGGACGCACCGGGCTCTGGCGGTAGCGCTGCAGCCAGAGCTCCGCCTCCTGCCGGGCGCGGGCCAGGGCGGCGTCATCAGCCTGAGCCAGCGGGTAGAACTCCCGCTCCTCCTCGTCGGAAAACATCAAAAGACGGTTGTGCGGCAGACGGGCAAAGCCGATACTGCAAAACAGAATTCCGTTTTTGCGGGCCACCGGGCCGGTCAGCAGCTCAACTGCGCTGGTCGGCTCTGCGACCACGCACTGAATACGGTGACGAAGGAAAAACTCCTCCATCCGCGCGGCCGTAACCGCCATATAGTACATCAGCGACGGCGCATCCTCACCGTTGTAGAAGCGGCTCATCAGGATGATGGAAGAAAAGCTGAAACCGAATTTTTCCCATGCGTCGATGCGCTGGCGCAACTCCGGGCCCGGCTCTCCCATGGCCCGCACTCGCGCCCTCGTCTCCCCCACATGCAAAATTCGCTCCGCCGGCACCCCGCGTGCTAGAAGGTGGCCGTAGGTTGCCTGCGTGGAGGTGATGAAGTAGGCCTCGATCGCGTCACTCATCCGCCGGCTGACCTGAAAATAGCTCTCAGTGAGTTCAAAGATTGCGGAAAAGACGACCCGGAATTTGGTTTCGGCATTCTCCTTCATGCTTCGCCACGCTCGAAAAAGTTCCACTGCACCGCCATTCCCCGCTTCAGGTCGCGTGCCGCGGTCCGGCCGATCAATACATCGTAGAATTTGGGCGACAGGCCCATGCCGGGCCGGATCGCGCGCAGGTGTTCGGGACCCAGCTTCTGGCCGGCGGCGACGTCTCTGACGATGTACAGCGAACGGCGGAATTGCAAAGACCCCAACTCCTCGGTTCCCGGCCCATAGCGCACTTCGCCCAGCGCCTGCCAGGACGATTCCGTGGCCCGGACCAGTTCCTCCAACTCGGCCGGCTCGAGGGAAAAGGCCGCATCCACGCCGCCATCGGCGCGGCTCAGCGTAAAGTGCTTTTCAATCACGGTCGCTCCCAGTGCCACCGCGGCCAGCGGCACCGCCAGCCCCAGGGAGTGATCCGATATTCCGGCCTGGCAATCGAATCGGCTGCGCAGGTCCGCGAGAGTCGCCAGGTTGTAGCTCTGCGGCAAGGCGGGATAGGCGCTGGTGCACTTCAAGAGCACTAGATCCTTGCAACCGGCTTGGTGCGCAGCGCTGACCGCCTCCTGCAACTCCTCCTGCGTGGCCATGCCAGTGGATACAATCATCGGCTTGCCGGTGGCCGCAACGCGCCGGATTAGGGGCAGATCGGTGTTCTCGAAGGAAGCGATCTTGTAACAGGGCACCTCCAGCGACTCCAGAAACTCTACAGCGGTGGCATCAAACGGGGTGCTGAAAACATCCAGGCCCAGCCGCCCTCCCAGCTCCATAATCGGTTTGTGCCACTCCCAGGGGGTATGGGCCTGCTGATAGAGTTGGTAAAGCGAGTAGCCATGCCAGGGGCTGTGCGGATCGGAGATATGGAATTCGCCCTCATCCAGATCCAGCGTCATTGTATCGGCGGTATAGGTCTGCAACTTTAGGGCATGCGCGCCCGCCTTTGCCGCAGCCTCGACCAGCGCCAGCGCCCGCTCCAGCGATTGATTATGATTACCGCTCATCTCGGCGATGATGTACGGGGGATGGCCCGCGCCGACGCTACGCTTCCCGATTGAAATAGGCGTTTCCATGTTTGCCTCTTTCAAAGAACCTGCCGGTAGGTGGAAAAATACGGCTGGTAGCCGGCATCGGCAAAGGCTCTGGCAGAGGCCTCGTTGCCGGCCAGGATCTCGGCGCGGATCTCCTGGATATCGGGAAGACGCGAACGGAGCCAGTCGCTGCCCAGGCGCAGAATCGCCGCTCCCAGGCCGTACCCCCGCCATTGCGGAGCCAGGTTGATCGATACCAGCGCGACCGTCTCCTGCAAATTGTAACGCAGCACCCCGGCCGGGCTTCCTCCGGCCTCTGCCATCATCAGCAGCAGCCGGGGATTGGCCAGCGAGCGGGTAAACCAGCTTTGGTGATCGGCAAACGAAATCTCTTCCTGGTTGCGAGAGAAGCGCCGCGTCTGCGCATCGTTTCTCCACTCGAAGATCAGATGGCAATCCTCGGGGCCGGCCGGCCGCAGCGACAACTGCGGCAGCAGCAGCAGGTGGCGGGCCACGCGCTCGGCGCCCGCCGCGTCAACCAGTTGCCGGCAGCGGTTGCCGATGGTGCGCAGCAGCCCCGGCATCTCCATGACCCCGGCTAGCACGCGGCGCAGCGATTGCGGTGAGACCTCATCGTGCATTCCCAGATAAATCGCCCCGCCCTGTTGGCTGAGCTGTTCCGATCCGGAAGTCTGATTGGCCGCGACGGTAATCAGCACCGAGGGCAGACCCAGCGCGCAGCGTTCCAGCATGGTCACCCCTCCGGCGCCTACAGATAGATCGGCGGCTGCCATCAGGTCAGCTATATTCGAGGTCTGGCAATGCAGGTGAATATTGCCGCGCCCGGCGCACCATCGGCGAATCTCCTCATGGTGCGGATTGGTGGCGCCAATCACGACATCGATCCAGAGTTGTCTCCCGGCCTCCTCGTCCAGCGCCTGCAGGGCCATGGCGGTCTGATTGAGATGGTCCATCCCTCCAAAAAAGACCAGGATGCGGCGCACTTTGCCATCCCGCGGCGCCAGCATTGCCCGCGCCCGGCCGAACTCGCGGCGCAGAAGGGCATAGCGGGCACCCTCCAGAAGCTCGCAATGCGCCGGGACTTTGTCCGCGTAGCGGCTTTCGCCCTCCGGTCG
Source organism: uncultured Acidobacteriota bacterium (assembly GCA_963826735.1). GTDB lineage: Bacteria > Acidobacteriota > Terriglobia > Terriglobales > Acidobacteriaceae > Telmatobacter. The sequence goes on along the minus strand of CAWGYN010000011.1, from coordinate 520,276 downwards.
CAGATTCTGATCAATCAGAAGATCGCAATCGTGGCGCCGGTTGGCTAGGTCGTCGATTACCGCGATCCGCCCCACATGCGGGCGCAGCCGCGCCTCCCAACGTTCATCGATCCCATAGTGATCCACCAAGAGCCAATCGGCCCGGCCGGGCAACTCGCCCAGCTGAGCGATGCATTCGGCTGCATCCTCTTCCCAACTCTTGCCGCCAAACCAGAAGTTCTCCTCACTGCCGTTTGCCGGGGAAACTGCCCCCAGCCGGCTCAGCTTAAAGCCACCCGCACAGATCACATCCAGAAGATGCCCCTCCAGCGCACGGGAGAAAAAATGCACCTCTGTTCCCTCGGCGCGTAATTCCTCGGCCAGCGCGAGGCAGCGGGCCAAATGCCCGGAACCGATCTGTTGCGATGCATCCGCGCGTATGACAATCTGCATGGCTCAGCGGACCTTGAAGAGTGGTTCCAGCGGTTTGCAGAGGAGAAGGCTCTCCATCCTCTGATTGAAAACCGCATCACCGAGGATGGGCAAAACCTCCTCGTAGACGCCCAGAAGCTTCCCGATATCCTCCTGCGTATGCGCATAGCTGACGTTATGGGTCCCCAGTGTCAGCACACCGCGGAACAGCATCTCCTGTAAAAACAGGGATTTGATGACATACTGCGCATACGGGCCGCTATCCTTGATAAGCAGGAACGACCAAGTTGGGTGTCCCGATACATCTAGGAAACTCTGCAGCCCTAAGCGATCGATCATCTTCCGCACGCCGCTGAGAATCCGCTCGCCGGTGGCGATCATGGTAGGAATGACCGGTTCCCGCTGCAGCTTGCGCATGGTTGCCAGCGAGGCGGCCAGTGACAAGGCTTCTCCGCCAAAGGTGAAGGAGAAGAAGACCTCCTCCATGAAGCGCATGATATCGGCACGTCCGGCGACGGCCGACACGGGATAGCCGTTGGCCAGTCCTTTACCAAAGGTGGCCAGATCCGGCGTCACCCCGAACAGCTCCTGTGCGCCTCCGTTGGCATAGCGAAAACCGGTGATCGTTTCGTCAAAGATCAGCACCGCGCCGTGCTGGCGGGCCATCTCCTGGACCGCTTCCAGAAATCCATCCTTCGGTGCCACGACGTTCATCGGCTCCAGAATCACGGCCGCCACCTGCTGGGGATATTCTCTGAAGATCTTGAGCAGTGAGTCGGGATCGTTGTATCTGAACAGGTGGGTCAGCTGGCATGTTGACTGCGGAATGCCTAGATTGCGCGTGGTCGCGCCGATGTACCAGTCTTGCCATCCATGGTAGCCGCAAGCGGCCACATGCTCCCGGCCGGTAAAGGCGCGGGCGATGCGGATCGCCCCCGCCGTGGCGTCGGAACCGTTTTTCCCAAAGCGGACCGCCTCGGCGCAGGGAACCATTTCAATCAGTTTCTCCGCCACCTCGATCTCAACCATGTGCGGTAGCGAAAAGATCACTCCAGCTTCGAGCTGATCCCGGACCGAACGGGTCACGTCAGGATCGTTGTAACCCAGCGTGACGGCGCAAAGGCCGTTAACGAAATCCAAATACTGGTTCCCGTCCGCATCCCACAACTGGCTGCCCTGGGCGCGCACGGCGTAGTAGGGCGAAACCCCGTGGGGATACTGGGTGCGGCTCTTGCTGAAGGTCTGCGTTCCCATTGGGATCACCTGCAACGCCCGTTGGAGCAGCGCTTCAGAGTTACGGTATCGTTCTGACATTGCCCACCTTTCGTTCTTTCAAAAAAGCTTCGTCCTGTAAAAGGGATTTGATAAGTCCTTCGTTACGGACGGAGATATTATCGCCCCCGAAGAGCTCGGGGTGCTCACTGAAGAGGGCATAGACTTCGCCGCTCCCGAAGTTCGGATTCTTTGGATACAGCCGCCGGTAGATGGTCCGGACCCTCCGGAGATCCTGGGGGTCGTCCACCGTCCAGCGTAACTCGTGAAAATCGTTCTTCCCGAGGTAGCTGCCCAGCCGGAACAGCTTTGGTTGATTGTAAAGAAAAGCTGTAACATGCTCCCGGTGCGAGGGCAAAACCGCCTCTTTCCAGGCTCTCTCCAATGCCGCAAAGCGGAAAACCTCCACGTCGAGGCCATCGGGAAAGGTCGGTTCGATGGTGTTGCTGGAGTAGTCGTATCCCCCCTCCAGGTGGAAGCGGATCACCGTGTCGATCAGCTCGGGATCAGTCAGTGGGCAATCTCCGGTCAGGCGCACGATATGCTCCGGCCGGTAGCGCAGCGCCGCCTGGTAGTAGCGGTCCAGCACATCCTCGAGCGAGCCGCGGAAACATTCCACAGCGATCGACTGGCAGAATCGCGCCAACTTGTCGTCGCTTCCATTCACGCTGGTTACTACCACCATCTGGTCAATCCGCCGCGAACGGCGGAGGCGCTCAATCTGCCGCCCCAACATGGGCACGCCCAGCACGGGCCGCAAAACCTTCCCCGGCAAGCGGGTAGAAGTGACGCGCGCCTGGAGAAATGCAGAGACCATCTAAGAAATCCCTTTGCCGCGGATTTTGATCGCAGGGGTCCGGGCCCCGGCCCTGTTTACCGTCAGCCCAACCACGGCAAGATGGTTCGGGCATTGCCGCCTTGCGCCAGCGCCAGACTAATCATTCCGGCTAGCTTAGACCCCAGGAAGCCGGATTCAGAAGTTGGGTATCGCCGACCGCGAACACTCCGGTCCGGGCAATCTCCAGCGGCGTGCTGGCCGCCGCGACAATCTCCTTGAGCTGCGCCAGGTTGTTCACGCCGCAGATCAAGCGGTCAACCGATTCCAACTGCACAACAAACTGCAGCGCCAGGTGCAGAACACTGGTACCCAGTGCCCGGGCGTCCTGTGTGAGCTTCTCCACGCACTGCGCCAGCGGGCGCAGATGCGCGGGAAATCCCCGGGGATCCATCAGTAGTATCCCCTGCAGAAAAACCGAGCGCGCGTGAACCTCAATGCCGCGCTCCTTGAGGCGCTTGAGATGCCCGCTCAGAATCAGGCGTTGGTCCAGAATATTGACGGGCAGTTGCACCAGATCGATCGCGAAAGCATCGAGAACCGCATCGATTTCATCCGCCCCGTAAACAGAAACACCGATCTTTTTCACCAACCCCTGCTGGCGCAGCCGGAGCAGGCACCGATAGATTTCCGTGCCGCCCGGGCTCAACAGGTCCCTGCAGCGATGCATCAGCAGACCATAGACCGCAGGCCCCCGCAACTTGCGCAGCGAATCCTCAAAGACCATCTCCATCTTTTCTACGGATCCAACCTTCGGCGGCACCTTGGTTACGATCTGAAACTTTTCGCCGCCCTCGAGCACCTCGCCGATTGCCTGCTCGCTGATTCCATATGCGGGCGCGGTATCGATCAGACGCACCCCATGCTTCCAGGCATAATCCAGGATTTCCTTCATCGTGGGCTGCGAGCAGATCCCTTCGTTATTGGAAATCCCGTAATCGCAGCCGAACTGCACTCCTCCGAGCGCGATCTTCATGCCAGCGCCTTTGCCAGTTGGGCCACCACGTAGTCCTGATCATCTTCGCTCAAACCAAAGAAAAGCGGCAGAGTGATCGCGTTCCGGTAATAGGCCTCAGCGCAGGGAAAATCTCCCGGCTGGAAGCCCCTCGCGCGGTAGTAGGGTTGAAGATGCACGGGAATATAGTGCACATTGACCAGAATCCCCGCCTGGCGCATCGCTTCGAAAACCTCGCGCCGTCTTTTGCCGCTCCGCTCGCCATCTACCTGCACGACGTAGAGATGCCAGGCCGAGCCGTCGGTCTCGCGCTGCCAGGGCGTCTTCACCGGCATACCGGCCAGCAATTCGTCATAGCGGCTGGCCAGATACCGCCTGCGAGCCACAAACTCATCGAGTCGCGTCAGTTGACTGGACCCCAGGGCCGCCTGAATGTCGGTGATCCGGTAGTTGTATCCCAGGTCGATCTGCTCGTAGTACCAGCCGCCCTCTTCAGCGCCATTGCTCATTCTCGCTGCATCCCGGGTGATCCCGTGGGCGCGCAGCAACTGCAGTCTGTGGTAGAGCTCCAGATCGTTGGTCAGCGCCATCCCGCCTTCGCCCGTGGTGATGATCTTGACTGCATGGAAGCTGAAGATGGTGATGTCGGCATGGGCGCAGCTGCCGATCTTGCGCCCCTGGAAGGAGCCGCCGATAGCATGGCTGGCATCCTCCACGATGCGGAAACCATACTTCCGGCCCAGCGCGGCAATTTCCGCCATCTCCGCCGATTGACCGGAAAAATCAACAGGAACCACCACCTTGGGCAGGGTTCCGCTCCGCTGCGCGGCCTCCAGCTTCTGCCGCAACGCCTCCACCGACATGTTGTAGGTGAGCGGATCGATATCCACGAAATCCACTGCAGCCCCGCAATAGAGGCCGCAGTTCGCCGAGGCGACAAAAGTGTTGGGCGTCGTCCACAAGCAGTCGCCTGGGCCCAGCTCTAATGCCCGACAGGCGAGGTGCAGGGCCGCGGTCGCATTCGCAATTGCCGCCGCATGCGAGGCCCCGCAATACTCCGCCACCGCCTGCTCAAATCGCGGTATCGCCGGACCTTGCGTCAACCAGTCCGAGCGCAAAATCTCGCAGACGGCCTCAATATCCGCCGTCGAAATCTCCTGACGCCCATAAGGGATCGATTTGCCAGCGGCAATCATCAGAGAGTCTCCGCGATCGCCAGAGCGGTCTTGCTGCCCAGCACCCGCTCGTTGAGAAGACGCAGCTCCTCGACTGAAAGAAAATGGGGATTCTGCCCCGAGTTATACTCAAACCCCGAACTCACCGGCGTTCCTCGCTCGCCTAGACGATTTTCGCGGTAGTCCACCTCTTCAACGAAATTGATGCTCGGCTGAATCACATAATGATCGGCGAATTCCAACGTCAGGTGAGAATCGTCCCTGGGACACATCACCTCGTGTACTTTCTCGCCTGGCCGGATGCCGATAATCTTGGTGGGCATGCCCGGCGCCAGCGATTCGCACAGATCCAGAATCCGCATGGAAGGAATCTTGGGCACGAAGATTTCGCCGCCCCTCATGCGCTGGAAGTTGCGCAACACAAAATCCACGCCTTCCTGGAGCGTGATCCAGAATCGCGTCATTTCCGGATGCGTCACCGGAAGCTCCAGCGCTCCCTCGGCCAGCATCTTCTTAAAAAACGGCACCACCGAGCCCCGCGAACCCACTACATTGCCATAGCGGGCGACGGCGAATCTAGTCCGGTGCCCTCCGGCCATGTTGTTGGCCGCGACAAACAACTTGTCGGAGCACAATTTGGTAGCCCCATAGAGATTGATGGGATTGGCGGCCTTGTCGGTTGACAACGCGATCACCTCCTCCACCTCGCAGTCAATCGCGGCGTTGATCACGTTAGCGGCGCCATCCACATTGGTCTTGATGCACTCCATGGGATTGTATTCGGCCGTCGGAACCTGCTTGAGTGCCGCTGCGTGGATCACGTAATCAATGCCGCGCAGCGCCTGCCGCAGCCGTCCATAGTCGCGCACGTCGCCCACGAAAAAGCGCATCTCCGGCACCTGATACTCCGGCTGCTGGCACATCTCAAACTGCTTGAACTCGTCGCGCGAAAACACCACTACGCGCCGAGGCTTGTAGCGCTTCAGAATCGTCTTCACATAAAGACGGCCAAAGGAACCAGTTCCACCTGTGATTAATATCGACTTTCCGTTGAGCATGTCTCCCCTCAGAGTGTTCCTATTCGGCTTGCATCCCGGCGCCTTCCTCGCGGCGGAAAGTTCTCCCCCCCAGGCCTGCCTGAGCAAATCCATCTGCCGCCTCATTTCCGGCCGCGCCAGCGTTTGGCGCAGAACTTCCTGAATCAGGCAAAACAGAACGGAGAGAAAAAGCACCGTAGCACAGGCAATAATGACAATCAGCCTGCGCTGCGGCCAGGAACGGCGCTCCGGTGCCAGCGCCTTATCCAGCACCTGAATGTTCACTCCTGCCCGAGCTTCGTCCAGTTTTGCCGCTTCGAACTGCCGCAGCAAAACCTCCATGATAGATTCGTGGAACTTGATCGCCCGGGCGTGCCGCAGGTAATCCAATCCCGCGCCCGGGAGCCCGGCGGCAGGAATGATCGTATCTTTGCTAACTCCCTGCGCTTCCACCCGGTGCAATTGCTCATTCAGACCTGCAATTGTAGCCTGCAGTTGGATCAGCTCCGGATTCTGGTCGTTCATATAGGTTTTGCTTCTGCGCAAAAGCACTTCCTGCGTGGCGATCTGCTGCTCCAACTGGCCGATGCTCTCAAGAGCCAGCGCGGTTTGCCCTTCGGGGCTGACCAGCTTGGAACTTTTCTGCGCGCTCACCATCTCGTCTTCGCTCTGCACCAGAGCTTCGCTTTCCTTCTCCAGCTGCGCCTCAAAAAACGCTCTGCGCTTGGCCGTTTGCTCCACCGAATACTGCTGGTTCAGCATTGACAGCTCTTCCACATATCCATTGGCCAGATCGGCTGCCCGCTGAGGATCCTTGTCTTCGACAGAGATGGAAATGATGTTCCCTTTTTGCGTCGTGATAATGGTTTTCGCTTGCAGTCTTTCCCGGCATACCATCCACAGCTTGCATTTATAAACTTCCATTAATTTGAAGCGGGTGATAATGGCATCGATCACCGTCCGGCTTTGCAGCATGGAGATATAGATTTCGGTTGGGTCGCGAAGGGCCGATATCAAACTCTGATTATTGGCGCCTGCCAGACCCGCCAGCGACGATCCGGACAGCATTGTAGTGATCGAAGGGACCTCTTGCGGCAATAAAATTTTGGTGTTCGCCTCGTAAATACTCGGTGTAATGAACGACCACGCCGCCGAGAGAATTCCGGCAATTAGCACTGCCAGCGCAATCCACTTCTTTCGTCTGCCCAACAAACAAAGAAAAAAGAGCAGGAAACTGCTGCCTGGAGCGGGTTTTGAATCGCCATGCGACGCCTGCCCCTCAGTTGCCGCCATAACATACCTCAAAATGGAAATCTGCAGATTGGATACTAGCAGCCAAAGCCGTCCCAACTCGCCAATCAGGCAAGTCTTCCCTGCAGCTTACTGATTCGGCTCGATCATGTAAGTTCGCGCTTTCTCAACTATGCCCGCAAAATATCCGGGCCACGATGGCGTACCCAGAAATCATTCTTCAGGGCCGAACCCATAGAAACCGCGACTTTTACTGGCACCGTCCTCAGCTCGGGAGAGCATCGCACAAAGCCCAATATTCCCATCTTCGGATTTGTACCATTATGACACCCTGTGGAGCGGAAATCAACCGCGCCTCTAGAGACATCGGCAAAGCAATCCGAGTGAATATTATTGTTTTTGAGCCCGATGCCGTCCAGAAACACTTACGGAAACTCGCTCAAGCAGCCATGTGGGCCACGCGTCGATCTTGCTGTAGATTTTCTGGTTCAGTTCAGCTTTCGTTCAAGAAGCTGTCGGTAGAGCCGAATAGTATCGTCGGCATCGTTTTCATTCTGGTCAAATCGTTTCGCAAACTCTCTGGCTATACGTCCCATTGCACGGATCTTGGCACGATCGTGCGATATCTCTTCAAGAACCGTGGCGAATACCTGCGGATCGGCGTCGGCCAGAATGGCGTTTGCGAACCAGCGCGCGCCATGCTCTTCGCGGATTGGATTACCCGAGACAAGATCGATAACGCCACCGACCGGAGTTGAGAGAAAAGGACGCCCAGCTGCCATGCCCTGAATTAACGCTAGCGGAGTTCCCTCGCTGCGTGAGGTCATAATCACTAGATGGCATTTCTCCAGGAAGGGGATTACATTCTTCTGCCAGCCATGCCAGTGCACCTGGCCTGGAAACTCCCGCATGACACCGTCAATCGCGTGCGCTTCAGAGCCCGCGCCTACGAGATGGAATTCCAGATTGATTCCCCGTCCTAGGGACGTCTCGATGACCTGCGCCAGCAACGGAATGTCCTTAATCGGTACGAACCGTCCAAACCATCCGATGCACAACGGCCCGCTATCATCATTCGGCTCTGGCAGTTCCTGAAATTTGCTGAGATCGAGGGCGAGTGGCATGATGTGGAACTTCGCCGGATCGATCGTGCGAAGCGCATCGCATAACTCCCCGCGCTGCTGCGGCGATAGCACGCATATGGCATCAGTGAAATGGCCCAGTACCCGCTCGATGCAGCGGAAGACAAAACTCTTAACCGGAGAGAAATATCTCTGCAGGCTATTTCCGTGAAAAGTGTGGACGATGACCGGTGTACGAGCGAGAACGGCGGCAGCGCGGCCAGTAGCCCCGGCAAGGGCAGTATGCGTATGAACAATAGCGGGGTGGTGGGAGCGAATGAGACGATAGAGATGAAAGAAAGCGCGATAATTTCTGATGGGTGAGATCGAGCGGGAAAGCTCCGGGATATAACAGATAGCATCTTCTGGACCAAGAATAGAATCCAAACTGTCTTCATCGGCCTCGCAGACGCCGCTAACCAAAAGCACCTGGCAGCCCTGTTTGCGTAAATCGCGTGCAAGTTGGACAAGGGCGAATGTGGGTCCACCGATGCAAAGCCGGGTTACGATCAGAAAGACGGTCATTGGCCGGCTCCCTGAGTGTGGCCAAGGGGCATGAGCTATGGATTCTGTTTGCAGGCTCTTTGGAACCTCCGAATCGGCGGCTCCTGGTTTCCCCTGAGCGCTAAAGCCGTATTGATGCGGTGTAACTTGCATATAAGCCGAAGCCCGTACACTTCGAGGCGATGACTCATTCAAACTTCAAAGGTTCCCTTTGCCCCAAAGCGCAAAGGTCTACTGGTGAGGTCAGCTGAGTCCTGGCATGGCTCGACTTCCAAACTGTCGTCATCGCACTGAGAGATCAGCACAGCAGGTAAGAAACCCCCTTGAGGATCGTTCTTAGGATACGTCATATTCACCATAGCAGCGACAGCAAGGGTTTGCCCACTTGTACTCTTTTCCAACGCAAGATGAGATGAAGGGACGGTCATGTTGAGTAGTGAACATCCGCACTCGTTTTCTTCTGTGCTGCGCTGATTGGCCAGATAGTCATGCACGAAGCGAATACAACTCTCCGTTTTCAATCGTAAAAGCTATAGCTATCGATGTACCCACAAAGGCTGCGATACTCCGCCCGTTCCAGGTCACGCGATATTCAGTATTGTCAATGCCCGATATTTCGTCGCACTCTTGTTGCGTGAATCCCTGCACAGGAGACCCGTCTGAATGAAGCAAACCAACCTTGACCAATCCGAGGGGTGCGCTGACATTTAGAAACAAATCCTCTGAATTGACCTGAAGCGGAATGGTTGTAAAGCTACCTGCGCCGCTTCCGGAAGAAAGTGAACAATATCCATTCTTCCTCAGAACGGCATCTCCAATCTTTGCGGAGAACGTGCTTACATTCTCGTGCGTCTCGTTATAGCCACCATAAAAAAAGTGTACTTGGCCGTCTTTAACGACAGGCGCATTTGCCGAAAAAATCATCCCTGAATCCCACGATGCCGGACCTGGCGCAATAAAAGTGAATCTGCTTCTCGTCCAGTTCACCCCATCTTCGCCAAAGACCAATTCCAAATAGATTGCCCCATCATGAGTCATAACGCGAAGCAATCCAATATATAGGGATCCGACTTTGAAGACACTCATGCCATAGAACTCGGTTCCAGCTACATCCAGGGCATCAGGGATAAGGATTGCCTGGTAGTTCGACCAATGAAGAAAATCCGCGCTGGACGCCATGAAAACGACTCTGCGCGTTACCAATTGCGAACAGTTGCGAACAGTTACTGTATCGATCGTCGAACGTTGACCCTTGAGATCGAACCAATCTCCCGTAATTTGGTAAGTTGTTGCATCTAGCTGTATAGGTGTGTCAAACGACCGTACATATTCATAATCCGTTTCGATACTGGAGCCATTGGCGGAGAATGCCTGAAGCTGCCACATCTTGAAGTACGCAAGAAATCGATGCTGTGCTTCGTCGTAGAAAACATCAATTACATCTGCGGAAAGCAGGACCGGGTTGCTCGTCGCGGGCGTCCACGTCACGCCGTCCGGTGAAAAAGAAACACACCCTCCGGCAAAGTATGAGGGGGAGCTATATCCGCCCTGCGCCGAGCTGTCATAGTACATGCATGCATAGTTTCCGTCCCACTTTATTACCGTTGGGCTCAATGCTTGGCGCGCCGATGGTTCTCCAGAGTTTGCAATTACGATGTTTGTCCCTGCGGTAGGAATGGCGCTCTGCGGATTGTTTAGGGTATTTAATAGCGGTTTGTTCCAATTTACCAAGTCGGCGGACGTCGCAAAGCATACCGCGGCGTTGGCGCCCAGGTTGGGGTAGATCTGGTAGTACATCACGAACTCGCTCAAGTCGGGGTCGTAAAAGACTGAGCCATAGAGATTAACGATTCCCAGTCCAACCGCTGGATCATAAACCTCCCAGGGTTTGTCCGCCGCCAGTACTGGTGTTGGTGACTTGTCCGGGGCATGAAATAACCGGGAGAGACCTGCCATTTCCGCGATATTGTGATCATCGAGGAACAGTCTGGTACTACCGCCGATTGTCGATGCTGAGTCGCTGACGTTCGGCCTAATACCGCAGCCTAGAACATTTACTGCGGCGACAGTCATCAAGGTTCTAAATCCGAGAGACGCGGATGATGTCAACAAGAACTCTCTCCGATTCATATTTATGTCATCCCCTCATGAATGTCTGTGCATTTCTCTGATTTGTACCGGCTCACAGGAAGTCGCTGGAATCGTGGTGCCATGCCCCTCCCGAAATCTGCAACGCACCGAGGGTAAGCATCGTCGTAAGCGTCCCGAGCTCCCCTCTGGCATGACATCTGGTTTGAGGACGACGATGCCGTCATGGGTGATGAGGGGGAAGTGGGAACCGGGCGTCGGCCTCGTCGGTGGCGAACGGTGTCAGAGAAGCGTCGGATTGCGGAGCTGACCTTCGAGCCCGGCGCGAGTGTTGCGCTGGTGGCTCGCGCTCACGGTGTGAACGCGAACCAGGTGTTCAAGTGGCGTCGTGCGCTGAAGCGTGGCGAACTGAACGAGGCGGCGGCGGGATCTACGGCGCTTCTTCCAGTCATATTGTCTGCTCCCAGCGTTGCGGCCGATGCTCCAGGCCAGGTTGATGCGAAGGAACCGCCAGCAGCAGGCGGCTCGATTCACATTGAGCTTCCTGGCCGGGCCATGATCAGTGTGGAGAGCGGAGCTGATCCTATACTGCTGCGTTCGATTCTTGAGAGTTTGCGCAAGTGATCGAACTGCGCACCGGAACGAAGATATGGCTTGCCGCCGGCGTGACCGACATGCGTCGCGGGTTCGACGGTCTGAGTGCGCAGGTGCAGACGGTGCTCAACGAGCAGCCGTTCTCGGGTCACGTCTTCGTTTTCAGAGGACGCCGTGGTGACATCGTGAAGGTTCTCTGGTTCGATGGTGACGGGTTATGTTTGTTTGCCAAGCGCCTTGAGCGAGGACGATTCATCTGGCCGCAGGCCACGGAAGGAACCGTTTGTCTGACGCGTGCGCAGCTTTCGATGTTACTCGAAGGCATCGATTGGCGCCGGCCGCAGAGGACCTGGACTCCGCAGATCGCGGTTTGAGTGACACGTGTGATTCCCCTTTATTCATGCACCTTTTATTGATGCATTCTGATTTCATTGATGGCATACTGTGTCCATGGATGCCGCTCAGTTGCCGGATCTTGACGGGCTCGATCGTGAGGCGCTGAAGGCATTGCTCGTTGCGCATCAAGAGGAACTTCGATCTCTTGCCGCTTCACATGAAGACGAGCTTCGATCGCTCGAGACTGAACTCGAGTCCCATCGCCAGACACTCTCCCAACAAGATGAGCAACTGCGCTCAAGCAGCGAGCAGATCGAGCATCTGAAGCTGGTCATCGAGAAGCTGCGGCGCAGGGTGTTCGGCGTCAAGAGCGAGAAGATCGTCATTCAGCTTGAACAGCTTGAACTCCATCTGGAAGAGCTGGAGTCCGCGCAGGCCGAGATGGAAGCCGCTGTTGAGCGGGTGAGACCTGCCGAGGAGCCTAAGACGAGGTCTCGACGCAAGCCGCTGCCGGAGCATCTGCCACGCGAAGTTGTCAGCCACGCTTTTCACGGTGACTCGTGCCCCGACTGCGGCGGCCAGTTGCGCAAGTTCGGCGAAGATGTCTCTGAGCAACTGGAGTACATCCCGGATAGCTTCAAGGTAATCCGCCACGTGCGGCCGAAGTTCGCCTGCAGCGGTTGTGAGCGGGTGGTTGAGGCGCCTGCGCCATCCCGTCCGATCCAGCGTGGCCTTGCCGGACCGGGGCTGCTGGCCCATGTGCTGGTCTCGAAGTTCGCAGATCACTTGCCGCTCTATCGCCAGTCGGAGATCTACGCCCGCCAGGGAGTTGAGATTGAGCGCTCCACGCTGGCCGGGTGGGTAGGTGGGGCAAGTGAGCTACTGGCTCCGTTGATCGATGCGATTCAGAAGCATGTGCTGGCAGGAGCCAAGCTTCATGCCGACGATACACCGATGCCGGTGCTTGCGCCTGGCAGTGGCAAGACCAAAACGGGCAGACTTTGGACCTATGTGCGCGATGACAGGCCTGCGGGTGAAGATACCGCGCCGGCTGTCTGGTTCGCGTACTCGGAGGATCGCAAGGGTGAGCATCCACGGCAGCATCTGAAGGCGTTCAAGGGTGGCTTGCAAGCAGACGCCTATGCAGGGTTCCATCATCTATACGGCGATGGCGCGATTTATGAAGTGGCCTGCTGGGCACATGCGCGACGCAAGTTTCACGAAATCCATGTCATCCACGCCTCGCCGACGACGACAGAAGCGTTGGCCAGAATCGGAGCCCTCTACGCAATCGAAGACGAGGTACGCGGTAAGCCCGCCGATCTGAGGCTGAGTGTCCGACAGGCGCGAGCCGGGCCACTCCTTGAGGAAATGCGCAAATGGATGGAGAAGGCACTGCGTTCGCTTTCAGCGAAGAGTGAAACTGCGGGCGCGATTCGCTATGCGCTTTCGCGATGGCGTGCCCTTACGCGTTACACCGACGATGGGCTATTGGAGATAGATAACAGCGCGGCCGAACGGGCACTGCGGGCTGTGGCCCTTGGACGCAAGAACTATTTATTCGCAGGTTCTGACTGCGGTGGCGACCGAGCCGCAGCAATGTACAGCCTGATTGGATCGGCCAAACTCAACGGCCTCGACCCCGAGTTCTATCTCCGCACCGTCCTGTCCCAGATCGCCGACCATCCCATCAGCCGCATCGAGGAACTCTTACCCTGGAACCTTGCACCGTTGCTCCAGATCCAATCCTCCCAAGCCGCCTAGACACACTCATCAGGTGCCCACCAAAAAGGTAGTGGGCACTTCGACGATCAGTCCTCAGCCACGTCAAGAGGGGAACTCGGGACGCTTACGCATCGTCGCGCCGATCACAACGAAACCAAGCTCCGCCGCGCTGGGCATTGCCGATTGGGTTTGCACTACGTCGACCTTGCCGCGCGCATGGAGTGCGGAAAGGATCGCGCCATAGGGTGTACCGTGAATTGTCGCAGCCGCTGATGGTTGCGGCGGATGGAAGAGGCAGAAAGTCTAATCCATTCCTTACATAATCGAGATGCGTCCGAGACGGACACATACGAAAATGTCCAATCGCGGAAATATCGGTTAGGCCTTAGGAGCATGACACTGATTGCAAAGGTGCAACGCGCCAATGTCGGATTGCCGGTGTCCGTTCTGATATTGGATGCGCGTTGGGTTGTTCACAATCTCCTCTGGAGAATCCTCGAAGATATTGCCGAAATTCACGGGTGAGTCGAACATATCGCTGCAACAAATTCGGACTGTCCCATCGTTCACAACGACAAGATCGTTCCACAAGTATCCGCAGGGCAGTGGGAAGACGTCCGAGCGATAGAGCAATTGCTCTGCTAGAACGAAATCCGCACCGGTCTTTCTTCCGTTGAGGCTCTGATACGGGGCCCTGGAAAACTCCGAGCAGATCCCAGTTACGGCCCTTTCTATTTCATCGCATTTTTCATCGTACTGGCTGTTGTAGGGGCGATGAGCCAGAATAGCAAGCCCGTTTCTCGGGGACGGGTCTTCGCAGAGGATTTTCCAGAGACCGCGTATGTTATCCAGGATCTTATTTACGTCCAGAGATTTAACCCCCATCATTCTTGCGTATTCTTCGGGGTCGATAGAGTCCAGTGAAATCTGCCAGTACCTCAGGCCAGATTGAACTAAATCCCGCGCAACTTCAGGATTGAAGAGAGAAATGTTGGAGGTGGTCACCATGCGCGTGCTGGGCATGATCTCCGACATTGACTTCACCAAATTCGGAAATCCAGGTGAGAGCAGCACTTCGCCTGCGCCGGTGAACTCCACCGATTCAAAGGAACCGTAGACAGCCTTCCATGCAGTCAAGAATTCACGAAACTTCGCAAGATCGGCCTGTTTCCTCTCCCGCTTCATCTCCGGATAGACACACTTGGGACATCTGTAGTTACAAGCAGAAATAGGTTCGAAAATCAGCCGCTTGGGCGCTTTTACGGCTTCAAATCTCGATATGAGCCTTCGGGAAAGCACACGGCGCACCATATTGTTGCGGCGCAACCGTCCTTTTATCCTGTTCACGATTCTCATTCTGACTCCCAATTCTCAATCCGAGCGACGTAACTCTTCTACGGCTGGGCAGAGACCTCAAAGGCTGGCAGAGGCCCCCAAAGGCTAGCAGAGACCCCAGAAGAGGGTTCTCCTGACGAGGTAGCTTGAGGACAGTGTACGCCGTTCTCGAGAACAGAGAAGAACTTTCGCGGGATCGTGGGCTATCGCGAACTCTGGCCGCTGGGGGCGATTCTGAGCGAATCGCAGATCGCCACTCAACAGGCAGTGGCGTAGTAACATGGAACCCAACCTCCGCCGGAAACTTTCAACCACGGGCGGGAAGATCGGATCTGTTTAGAAACAGTCATTTTATCAAGCCTGCCGTCTGTTTTTGCGAATGAAGAATGAAGATGAGAATCAATGTAAATGCGAGATTCTGCACCCAGGCGCTGACCGGTGTCCAGCGTTATAGTTATGAGATCACACGCAGATTATCGAACCGGCGCGCCCTGACTCCGGCTTTGCCGCGTCCTGAATATGCCGGGCTTGCCGCCGAGATTACTCCAGCACACGGCATGACGCCGGGCGGTCATTTTTGGGAGCAGATACAGCTTCCCCGTGTCCTCGGTAGAACCGATCTGCTTTGGTCGCCGGTGGGAATAGGCCCGGTTATGCATGCCAGGCAAGTGGTTACCATCCATGATCTGGCTCATATCACCCATCCCGAATGGTATAACAACAGGTTTGCCGCCTGGTATAAGTTCATCCTGCCCATACTTCTGCGCCGAGTATGCAGGATCATAGCAGTATCGCAAAAGACAAAGGATGAAATTTGCTCGGTATACGGCATTGCCGGAGAGAAGGTTGTGGTGGTAAACGAAGGAGTCTCCGAGAGCTTTGTCCCACTCAGGAGGAATATCATAGAGGATAATTTATACGCCTATGGAATCCATGCCGGAAGTTATTTCCTCTGCCTGGGAGCTAATTCGCCAAGAAAGAACACCAAGCGCGTGATTGCCGCGTGGAATGTCTGCAGAGACAGGATGCCAGGCGCCAGCCTTGTAATTGTGACGCGCAGCAGGCTGAGGTCTGCCGCAGACAACATGCTAGAACCAGCGGATGGCGATTTCAAAATCCTTTACGATGTTCCCGACAGCGAGCTGCCGACGCTTTACGGAGGAGCGATCGCGCTGGTTTATCCTTCTTTGCACGAAGGCTTCGGACTGCCCATTCTGGAGGCTATGGCCTGCGGCGTTCCGGTGATTACTTCCCCGCAGGTCGGTCTCTTTGCGCACATCAAAGATGCAGTATGCGTGGTGAATCCAATTGACGAGCGCTCGATCGCAGCAGCCATGCTGGCTTTATATGGAAATTGCGCATTAAGGAATGAATACATCAGCCGAGGCAGCGGCATCAGCCGGCAATTTTCCTGGGATCATGTGGCCAAGCAGGTGGAGGAGATCCTGGTTGCAGAATCCGAATAAAAGGCAAAGCACAAAATACAGCCAGGCGGAACTTCCCCGCTCCAACATCGCAAAAAATGCGCGTAAATATTGGACCCTCTTGCAATATTTCCTCAGAGGACCTCACCTGCCAAGTTACTCCAGTTGCAACCGGTGCAGCTCTCAGTTATGGGTAGTGTGGCCAGCCTGGCAAATTCTGTACCAGGGTGGTGAGACAAACTGGTATGGAAGGAGCAAGGAATGGGCAGAGCGAAAAAGTATCGTGCAGAGCAGCGATCGTGAATCTGCTTTGGCACATTGAAGCAGGGATTGCAAACGGAAAGACGCGCCCGGTGACATGCCGGGAGGCCGGGATCACAAAGCAGACCCTTCACCGCTAACGCGCGGAATACGGCGGGCTGAAGGTCGACCAGGCCAAACGGCTGAAAGAATTGGCGCGGGAGAACGGCAAGCTGAAGAGATTGGTGGCCGAACTCAGTCTGGACAAGAAGATCATTCAAGACATTGTCCGGGAGAACTGCCCGACTAAGAATCCGTTTTGACGCGTAATAAAATTTCCTAAACCGACAAGTCGGAAAGAAGTGGCGGAGGGCGTTGCTTCGAATCCCAGCTCCATCGGGCGTTTGTTGGCAAGCAGGCAACTGCCGTCCAGGAAAATCCGCATCGGAAGCTGATTCCTATGTCAGACCTTCAGAGGTTTGCGCGGATGGAGCATCCGGAACGCGCCGCGAGGTGAAGAGCGGCGTGGGGACCTGGGCGGCCATATCCTCCAGCCGCGGCAGTTCGCCCAGAACACGGCGGATAGCTTCTACTTCGAGTTGCGGGGAAACCATGTGAGCTGGATTGTGGTATTGGTCACGTCCTGCTGGCCCGGCAAGTAGATTGGGGCTTTCCACTTCTCGTAGGTGAAATTGCCTTTGATTTCGAGATCATTGCCGATACGCTTCACCGCTTTTAAGTCGATGTCATTTAAGGTGGTCCCGCCCGGAATGAAATCTTTTGAGACTTTCTGATTGCGTACTCCAAGCTGAATCCATTCATCGGCGCTAAGGTGGTAAGTAATCCAACCCTGTCCGCCCTTGGCCTCGCGGCCAGCCCAGTCGCCGAACAACTGGCCCTGATTTGTATACCCCTGTTTCTGAATTTGTTCCCAGTACTGGTATAGGCCGCCGATGCTGCCTATATAGCCTGGATTTGTGACGGACGAATCCGTATCGACACCCTCGACGCGCAAATCCAGCTTCGAGACGCCAGGGAAATGGGACAGATAAAGGCCCGGTCGAAAGGCACCGTGGGGGGGCTTCGCAATGGGACTGGGCGCGTCGTGCGCCTCCATATCGCTATACAACGTGAGCCAGTTGTGCAGATGAGGCAAACGATAGGTGAAGTCAAAAGCGCTGAAACGCGCGCCAGGGTCCTGGGCAGTGTCTTTTACAGTAGGATCAGTGGAGTTGGTACTGAAGAAACTCCTTAGAAAGGTACGAAGCGTGATGGGCTCGTGACCTTTTCCACCCCAGATCACCGTACGTTCGAACCCAAACTCGAGGTCCCGTATAGGCTTGAAGCTGAACTTTTCTGCGTGTACCCAAGGATCACCGGGGGTCGGCAATGAATTGGGAGGACCGGGAACATACGTGTGACCTTGAAGGGGTCCGACCAGAAACGCGTAGCGCCACGGACCTGTCAGCCGAGAGAGCAGCGGAATGCGAAACGGTTCGGTGCGATCGATATGAAGGGCGTAGACGCCGTCGGCATTGTTGGAGTAGGCCATAGCGCTCCCCTGTCCGGGACCGAGCCATTCATCTTCCTTGCCGAACGAGAATTCCTGGCCCAAAGCATGGGCGGCAACGTACGCCTCGAGCACATGCACCTGGGTAACTGTGCCGATAGGACCGAGCGGAATCGTCGGCTGGTTATAGGGAAGGCCGGTGGCGGGATTGAGAAAGGTAATCTGGTCGATGGCGGAGAGCGTCTGGGCCAACGTGCTTGAGTAACCTGCCGCCGAAGGCGCGTACTGCGTTTCACCACGGAAGTAGAGCGAGAACCTTCCCGCTTCAGCCCGTGCGCTGAAACCGGAGTAGCTGTTGAAGCCGCTCTCATACGGGCGGCCATAGTCGTTAACGATGGTCGAACCAAGATGGAAGCTGTCGCGCAGAGATGTACCACTGATACCGCGAAGGATCGTATACACGCTTTCCAGCTCGACTCGGGGATGAGCCAGACCAGCCGTATGATTGCGATCGGACTGGATCTCGCGCAGCGCGGCAAGATAGATCGAACGCGCCTCATCGTTGCCTGTGTCGGTCTCCAAATGATCGGCGCTGCGCATCAGCATATGTGCGATGCTCAGCCGGGTCCAGGGCCGCAGGCCCAGGAACGCGGTGTCCACATAGCCCAACGCGTGCAGCCGGTCCATAGCTGAATAAATCCAGCTATCGATCGGTATATAGGTCGAACCTTGCGATCCGCTATTGTCTGCCGCAGCATCTGGATCGTAACTTGGGAGGGGTTGCCGCGCATGCGGAATCTGTGCTAGGGCGCGTGAACCGACTTCGCTCCAAATCAGCGCAACAACTAGAATAAGAGTAAGTCTGACACATGCTCTGACGTGCCGCTGGGGTCGCGTCAATTTCATTCACGCTCCTCTTTTTGTAATTCGTTGCGATGGTTTCAGTCTCGGAGATTCTTCCTGCTCCTGTCAACGCGAACTACCCATTGATCTCCCACCAAATATGCGCTGGCGGCAAATCCACCGTCTTTGGTTCGCTGAAGAAAGACAATCAGGTCTACACAGAGATCGAGCCGAATGCGTTAAAAGCCCCCTGCAAGCGATTATTCGCGGCAAAGCAGCATTGGAGACCTGCGTGGGCCAGGGTTCATAAGTCCGGTTTCGGTTTCATTCACTCCATCGACTCCGGCATTCGGCGCCGAACGCACCTCGCCTACCCTCCGCTGGCTTGTGCAACGCCTCTTCGGCCAGCTGAATGACGCAACCTGGGATCTTGTCCATCATCTGATTCGCAAATCAGGTCACTTTCGCGGCTACGGAGCACTGGGATTGGTATGGCTGTGCGCCTGGCGCATGACCTTGCCAGAGCCACGATTCCTCTCCCAGACAGGACTGGCCCTGCCTGGAGCAACGCTGTTAGCCAGCTCAGACGAACGGCACCAGACCTTCCTTCTTAACCGTACCGGTTCACGCTGGGACACGTTGCTGGATTGTTGCGGCGCTGCCGCGATGGCCGGAGTGGTCTGGCGGTATCTGCGCAGTTTTCGCCGCGCGCAGTAAGCCATCGAAAACTGAAGGCGCGCCACGGCGCTCCGGACCGCGATGTACGCAGGAAGTCCGGCGCAGATTGATACGCAGTTTCGCCCTTGGTTTTTCCGTGCGGCATGCGCTCTAACGGCCCGATTACCTTGCGACGTGCACGTTTACCCGGCCGCGGCCTGTTCAACCGCAGTCACATGGCTCACTCTGGCAGGAATCGGCATTGGCATCCGCGCCCCGGCGGAAGGCGGCTCTGGTGTCCTCGACCGGGAATTGCGGCTTGCGAGTTCAAACGCAGCGGCGGCAATGAAGGCTTCTGCAGCAGCGGGATTCCAACGGCGAAATGCAGTTTTGATGAGAAGTCCCAGATCCGAGAGAAGCGTGGCTTGCGCCAGATATTCGGCGTCCAATTCCCGCTTCGCAGGTAGCACTACTTCGCGATAGTAGACGTCCAGCCGTTCCCGGGGTACGTGCGCAAGGATGTCCGCCTCCTGCGCAAATGCGATCGTCGCCCCTCCCGTCACGCCGGGGCGGCAGGGCAGGTCGCACAGCACGTGTCCCAACATCTTGGGACGCGGGCCCACCAGGCTCATGTGCCCCAGCAGCACATTGGCAAGTTGCGGCAGTTCATCGAGCTTCCAGCGGCGCAGGAATGGGCCGATCGGAGTAAAGGGCTGATTGTGCAGCGTGGTGACGGGATGATGCGCTTTGCCGGAGACGTGTGCCATAGTGCGGAACTTGAAGATAGTAAAGATCCGGCCGTTCATGCCCGCGCGCTCTTGCAGGAATAGAACCGGGCCGCGGGACGTCAGGCGCACGGCTGCGCCGATGGCCAGCAAGACCGGAACCACCACGGGCAACGCCAGCAGCACGCACAGGCAATCGAAGACCCGCTTGGACGTCGACCGCGTCCACGGGCTGAGTCCTCTCCAATAGGGCGTGAATGCGCGGCAACCGCCACTGAGCATGAAAAGCCGGAGACCCAGCGCTACTGAATCCGTCCTCTGCGGTGCAACGCACAATTCGCCGCCGGCAGGGTGTGGATGTGCCTCTTCCTTGGACGAATCTGCCGATTCACGAGTGAAATACGGAAGAAAGACTGATGAATCCATAATAGTTTCCTGGCCTAAACCCTCGGTAAGCAAGCTGCCCCTCGGGTTTTATTAAGAGCATCAACTGTGGAGCAGATCAAAAAGATTACAAACAGCAGTTTGAGGGTACATGTGGCGACGAACCCTTCATCAACTTAGACGACCGCGGCACACCGACACATCATCCGCGGATGAAAACAGCGGCGATCTCGCGAAAAAGAAAACCACCCAACAACAAGTTCGGCTGTATTGCATAAAAGAGTCAATTCTCTTCCACACTAATTGCTGTGTTGTAAATCACGTCGGAAACTGCAACCAACTATATACCGAAATGGGAACAATCGCGTAGTTAACTTTCTCTCCTCTTCCCCCCAAAAAGCGTCGAAGCGGGGAATTGTGACGAAGGTAACGCAAGAAGTTATTAGTCAGTTATCTGCTTCCTCGCCCCCTGCTTGCGCGTAACTCTCGCCTCATTTTCACCTTGTACCAATCCTCGGGATAAATTGTGCCGCAGTTGGTTCGCCGTGTCCAGGGCGGTTACCAGCGTGGTTCCCTGGCTCCGCCAGCAACATGTTCCGGTACGCCGGCGCAGGTTTCAGCCCAGGATCTATGCCCTGCCCGCTGTGCCGGGCCCCCAGTCTCGAGCCGTATGACAGTCCTTCCGAAGAATGCTATAGACTCGTAGTATGCAATCTCCACAATGCGAAAGGAAACGCGAGCGCTGCGGAGGGATTTTGATTTGCTCACGGTTCGGAGGACGCGTCTGCGTCGTCCGGCATTTTAGTTTACTGGTTTTTCTCTCATTCTTTGCCAGCGCGCTTCTTGCGCAGAGCGTGGGCGGGCAGGACTGCTCGGATCCATTGCTCGCCGGTACCGCGGAGTGTTCCAACTCCACGCAGGACAACACGCAATTGCAGCCAGGAACTCCGGGCGCGTACGGTGCTCCATCGGCGAATCCACAAGCGAATCTGCCAGGAACTTCAACGTACACTGGAAGTCCAAACTATCCTGGGAATCGACTCGGTAATTACTCCGACTTAGAACAATGGAGCCGCATGGCGGCCGGGCAGCGGGCGCCGGCTCCGCCCGAGCCTCTGACGGAGTATCAGAAATTTGTAGCCTCAACCACGGGGTTGATTCTGCCCGTCTACGCGGCCGACCTGTTCCGCCGCATTCCCTCCACTTTTGCGCCGCTCGACATGGCGCCTGTGCCGTCCGACTATGTCGTGGGACCCGGCGACGAGTTGCGCATCCGCATCTGGGGACAGGTGAACTTACAGGCCAATGTGCGTGTGGACCGCTCGGGCGAGATTTATCTGCCTCAGGTCGGCCAGGTGCACGTTGCAGGGTTGGCATTCTCGGCGTTGGACGCGCATCTGCGTGAAGCCGTAGGCCGTGTGTATCGTAACTTCGATCTGACCGCCGACCTCGGACAGATTCGCGCCATCCAGATCTATGTGTCGGGCCAGGCGCGCCGGCCCGGCGTATACACCGTCAGCTCGTTAAGCACTTTGGTCGACGCGCTCTTTGCAAGCGGCGGTCCTTCGGTCGAGGGATCTTTGCGCTCCATCGAGCTGCGTCGCAATGGCGCGGTGGTCACTCGCTTCGATCTCTACGATCTGCTGATCCGGGGCGACAAGACGAAGGACGCCCGGCTGCTGCCTGGAGACGTCATCTATATTCCTCCCGTGGGTCCCGAGGCCGCGGTCTTCGGCAGCGTGCGTAATCCGGGGATCTACGAACTGCTTCCGCAGGAATCCCTGGGCGCCGCTCTCACCGATGCCGGCGGCGTTTCCACTGTCGCCGCCGAAGCGCGCGTCTCGATCGAGCGCATCGACGAGCACCGCGACCGGCATGCTATGGAGGTGCGTTACGACGCATCGGGCATGGCGGCGTTCCTCGGCGACGGCGACATGATTCGCGTGTACTCGATCGTGCC
This sequence comes from uncultured Acidobacteriota bacterium, assembly GCA_963826735.1. Taxonomy (GTDB): domain Bacteria; phylum Acidobacteriota; class Terriglobia; order Terriglobales; family Acidobacteriaceae; genus Telmatobacter. The sequence goes on along the minus strand of CAWGYN010000011.1, from coordinate 497,894 downwards.
AATGTATCAGAAGACGGTGACCCTGCGCGGCAACATCGCCAATTCCGGCCGCTTCGCATGGCATCAGGGCATGCACCTCAGCGAGTTGATTCCCGACAAGGAGTCGCTGCTCACCCGCGACTACTGGTGGCGGCGCGCGCAAATGGGGCTGCCGGCTCCAGAGTTCGAGCCCGTTCCGGGTTTCGCCAATCTGCGCCAGCCTGCGGACAATCACCCCATCACCCTCCCGCAACGCGCGCAGGGACAAGGTGCAGGCAATGGGATGCAGCCTGGCCACGAACCGGGCCAAGCCGACGCGGGGCAGGATCAGTATGGATCGCAGAGCGCGGATAATTGGCAGGATCAGTACGGATCGCAGAGCGCGGATAATTCGCAGAATCAATCCGCGTGGCAGAACGGGAACGGCTCCGCGCAGGGCCAGAACAGCTTGGCACAGAACCAGCCCTTGAGCGCGCAGCAACGCGCCGGCAGCAATGCGCTGGCGGGCACGCAAACTGCCGCTCCGAGCCAGTCCCAGCCGCAAGGACCGCATACCGACGTGCGTCTTCCCGCTCCCGAAATCGATTGGGATTACGCCGTCATCGAGCGTCTGAATTCCGAAACATTGAAGACCGAGCTGCTTCCCTTTGATTTGGGCAAGCTGGTTCTCGCGCACGACGCTGCGCAGGATCTGGAACTCCAGCCCGGCGACATTGTTTCCATCTTTTCTCAAGCCGACATCCGCGTTCCCATCGCCGAGGAGACCAAGCTGGTCCGGCTGGACGGCGAGTTCGCCCACGCCGGCATTTATTCGGTGCAGCCGGGTGAGACGCTGCGCCATCTGGTCGAGCGCGCCGGCGGTCTTACGCCCAACGCCTATCTCTACGGTTCACAATTCACGCGCGAATCCACGCGTGTCATACAGCAGGCCCGCATTGACGAGTACGTGCAGAATCTGTCGCTGGCGGTTCAACGCAATGCCGTCTCGCTCGCCTCTTCTTCGGTGACCTCCGCGCAAGGCCTGGCCGGTGGGGCTGCGCAGGGAAACGAACAAAACCTCCTGGCCAGTCTGCGCCAGATTCACGCCACAGGGCGAATCGTGCTGGCGTTTCCTCCCGACAGCAGTGGCGGAGCCGGAATTCCCGATATCGCGCTCGAAGATGGCGACCGTTTCATCGTCCCGCATATTCCCGCCACTGTAAATGTGGTGGGCGCGGTGTACGATCAGAATTCCTTCCTTTTCACAGCCAGCTCGCGGGCAGGAACCTACCTGCATCAGGCGGGAGGCCCCAACCGGGATGCGGACAAAAGCCGCGAATTCGTGATCCGGGCTGACGGTGAGGTAGTGAGCCGCAACGCGATCAAGGGTCCTTGGGGAAACGAATTCAACGATTTGCATGTTTACCCCGGCGACACGATCGTGGTTCCGGAAAAGATTTTGAAGCCGTCCGCGATGCAGGGCTTCGTTAACTGGTCGCAGATGTTCTCGCAGTTTGCCCTGGGTGCCGCGGCGCTGGACGTCATTCATTAGCGGGCGGCAGAGCGCCTCTTCGCTACAGTGCCGGCCTTGTCCGCGCAAAACGTATCCCTTAGCAAGCTGTTCTAATGCCAAAGGGTAGCGAAGATGACGAAGGCAACGCGGGTCGTTACACGCTTGAATTCAAACAAGAGGTGGTTCGGCTAGACGGTGGGGAGGGTTGCAGAGTTGTCTTTCTGCTCTTCTCGCCACCCGCGAATGGCCAAGCGGGTCCGAACGATCGCTTTGCCACGATTTCCACACTGGACACTGCCTTCTCCCATTGGTTGTCCGCCGAGCGCGGCGAGAGCGCAAGCTTCTGTTTATTTCCCCGTAGCTTTCCAGGTTGATCGCGCTCCGCCGCCGCTCAAATGGTGCCGGTATCGCCAGGTGCAAAAGCGCCAAACATGGTGCGAACCTCGACCGGTGGTCGGCCCGCAAACTTCAAATGCAGCCGTTTAACGACTGGCTTCTCGCCGGTACTAGAGAACAGGATTGGGTGTCACCTAATCAGGCGACGATTGGGACTCTGACGAGCTGACATTACCTTTCGTTTCCTGCCCTTATCGTCTTCTCTCTCCGTAAGGGTTGCCTTGAATAACGCAATCTCTGCAGTGAGTGTTTCTATCCTTTGCTGCAGTTCCTTCACTTGCGCAACATTCTGGTTCACGGTTGCGGCCAGCGCGCTTTCCTGATTCCTGTGACTCATGAAGCTGCATATTGCGCTGCGAGCAAGATCCGAGATACTGCGCGCACCGCTTTCGACGCAGAACCTCTCCAGAGAAGAGTATTCGTCCTCACTGAGGCGGACACCAAGCGTGCGTATGCGCTGGATCAGAACGGCCACGGAAGTCTCATGCGCCAATGAATAGAGGTTGTAATTGATTCACTACGATGAAAGGATTACTTCTAGAGCAGGGTTCGGGGTATACCTTCGCCCCCTCGGTCCCAATTGATCAGGACCGACGCGCAAGCACACCACCCTCTTTGCTCGATCTTCTTTGTAAGAACAGATTCATAGAGCATGATGACTCCGGTGAGATGTTCTTCACGCGAAGTCGCTTGCTTGCAGAAGTGAGTGGACTATAGCATGGCGAGAATCGATTTGCAAATACAAATGTGGGGCTATTGTAAAGCGTATGTGAAATCAATGTCTTTCTGAGGAGATTTATAGGACCTGCATCACTTGCAGCGCGCGTTCCTTACTTTGGTTTATTCGCGCTGCATACCTACTCCAGTGACATACAAGAGGCCACGCGGAACCCATCAATCGCCCCAATACGACATTGCTGGTCGTTTTCAGTTGCCGGATTCGTTCACGAGGCATGCTGATCAACAACGTCCACCGCTCCCGCCTCGGTTTCGACTGAAAAACTTTGCTGAATGCCGGATAAAGCCAAGACAACCCTGAAGCGGTCGTCTCCGAGTTTTGAAGCGATTCCATCAGCTCCGGAAAAGATGCCATTTCGGAAGCGAACGCGAGCTCCTTCTGCGATGCCGAGATGTGGCGCAAGCCTGTATCCTTCCTTGATTGCCGCGCGAATCCGCTCCAGTTCAAGGTCGGGGATCGCTTCACCTAACCCATTCCTGATAATGCCTGGGGTTGAAAGCACCAATACCCTTTGCATGGGAGTAAAGCGAACGAAAACGTAGCCGGAAAACAGAGGGCGGCCCACCATCACCCTGCGATCAGTCCATTGCGACATTTCCACAATCAGCGGAAGGTAATTCTCGATAGATCGCGACGTCAAATGATCTGCGACTTTCTTTTCGCAGTTTGCGAGTACGCGAACGATGCGCCAGAAACTATCCACCTATTGTTCTCCTTTTTGGAGTCACTGATCAGTAATGCACAGTCGCAAATCATCGAGAAGTGATCCAAATCACCGTTTTTGAACCGGAATAGGCGTTCGATCAGGCTTAGCCTCGCGGAAATGACGACCATTAACCTCTTCTCAACTGGGTCCTGGTGGCCTGGACCGGACTCCACAATTGTGACAGATGGACTGAACCCCAAAGCTTAGACAGGTCTAGTCAATTTTGTAACTCTCGCCCAGAAACCACAAGGATCAACTGAATCTGCTTTGGGAGCAGAGGGTCGGGGATAGCCGACAACTATGAAAGCCGGGCGTCAAACATCGGGACGGTGTCCGTGACGAGGGTATAGCGTGATGCCCCAAGAGTTTTATGGCCAGTTTTCTTTTCTCGCTGCGCCCACGGTTAGATTTATCGGAATTCACTCCGCCCCTTCTCCATGCAAGGAATCCAGTGCACTCTTGCCTTTTCTTTCGCTAAACCTCTTTTGATTTCCGCCGGTTAGCGCATTTCTTATTGCAACATATAGTTATGATGTATACTACATCACGACGAGACAACGATATGGCTCCTAAGATGAAGACCAGAACCAGAGCGGAGCGCAGAGTCGTTTCTCCTGCAGAGAAGCGCACTCAACTCAGGCTTACCGTCGATTCCAGATTCACCAAGAGCCATTTCAATCAACTCTTTGCCGTGCTCAAAATCCGGAAGAAAAACGCGCTGGCTGAACACATCATCATGAATTTCAAGAGCAAGGCCGCTCAGTCGCAACTTCTTGCTTTCTACAACAACCAGTGGCTAAACATTCCGTTCCAGACCATCGACACCGCATTCGTGTTTCCTTTGACGTACGAGATTGCCGATGAACTGGAGAGGATTGGAGGAGAGATTCTCTGCGGAGTCAATCGGTCCAAGGCATTTCGCGTGATGGTGGCCTATTTTGCCTTCGTCCATAAGCTCAAGAGTCCAAAACAGGCCGCAGTGGCCTAGCCTTTCAGATCAGTGCCAAGCAGCAGGCGAGCGCACCGGGATGATCATGAAGAGTCTGCTGCCAACCGACCACCGCGCGGGGTTTAGTCTTCCGTGGTGAAAGATAATGGTGATGTTCGATCATCGCCTACCTGCCCTCCCTTTCATTGCTATGCGTTCTGAGATTACTGCGCATCAGCCGCTGTGCAGTCTGGCGGGCCTGCACAACCAGATCGATGATTTCTTGCCGCTTCCCCTCGTGAATCGATACTTTGAAGGCGTGTTGGCCCGTAGCACACCTGACAAGAGCGATTGTCAAGTCATTTCCTACATTCGCATTCGGCTCCGGCTGTTGCGATGCTTTCATGATTTCAAGAAGTTGTCGGGACTGGGCGGCGGACTGGAGACATGATGGAAGCAGGCGCGCATCCGTTTCGTCGGTGAAGATCAAACCCCCGGTTTCCTCAGTTCTGAGCCTGGTTTCGATGGAGTGCAGCCGTGCAGTTCGGAGTTGGAGAGGATTCGCCAGGAGTTGTTCCTGGTAGAAGGCGCCTTGCATCTCCGGGTCCGTGAATTGCGCGAAGATGCCATGTTTGACCGCATACATGGTGACCATCCACTTCCACTCGTCGCTTCCGGTGCAGGCGATTCGCGATCCGTATTTTTGTACGGCCATCTCCAGTCCAAAGACGATTGCGGCCTCGTCTTCGTTGAGTACGGTCACAAGGCGTCCGCGGTCGATGACGGAGACCCTGTCATTCAGCATGTATGACACGTCGCCCGTCTTGCGGTTGATCGTCCAGATGCGTGTCGTGGCGATCTGGTTTGCAAGGACCTGCTGTTTCTGTTGGGCTATAATCCGTTGTTGCGCGAGGTCGGACCAATCGGTGGTGCTGTCGTTGTCGGGTGATGGACCGATATGCAGCGCGTCTGGTTCCAGTCTTGCGTTGAGCCGCCGTTGATTGCGTTGGTGGGCATAACGCCATCCGCGAAGTTGTGCGGCCGCCCGCGCGTCTCCTTCGGCGGCCCTGTCCGCGACCCAAGAGCGGAGATCCTTCGGAAATGCTTCCCGGCGCCTCTTTTGAATAGACAGCTTTAGCGATCGTACTTCGAGGACGGACTGTGCCACAGCCTGAGAGAGCAGGACCTTCTTATCCGGCCACGGTAGAGCGGACGCGCGAATCTCCCGCTTTTGTTCGCGCAAGACGTCAAGAATATATCGTCGGCCTTCCCTGCCGTCTGTTGTGAAGGCTTTGCACACTTCCCGTTGGCGATTGCGATACCGGTTATATTCATCCATCAGAGCGGATCGGTCAGTCCGTCGTTGCGCCTTGCGATCCTCTCTCTGTGTGGCATTACGGCCGCCGTGTTGTGCTGCGTGTTGTGCACCATATTGATCGGCCTCATAGCCAGATGCTGAGGCGGGTGTCCAGGGCCCAAGAGCGGTCTCCGTGGCCTGACGGTTGATCTTTCCAGCGAAATTGTTGCGAAATACGTCGGACGCCTTGACTCCGATATTGCGGTCGACGGTAAGGACTGTGTATCCGCCCGATTCACTCTTCTCAAGCCTGAAATGAGCCTTCGAGAGAAGGCGATGGTGGTCCTCCCACCTGGCATTCGGTCGCGTCAGAAGTGTCCGGATGCTGGGGGCCATTTCCCGCCGTACGTAAGTTTGAAGAGACTCTGCATCCTGATAATGTTCAAATTGTGCGGCGGCTCCGGTCGGCTGTTGTCGGGCAGATCGAAGTGCAATCCGTTCGGATTTTGACACGCGTACAGCCTGTTTCGATTCCTCATCCCATCGAGTCATTCCCGGTGTATGTGCCCAGCCATACTTCGCTTCGAGGCAACGTACGGCGGCATCGAGAGCGAGCCAATTGTTATATCGTGTAGGAGCTCTGAGTGTTTGAGGATGGACTTTGTTCACCATGATGTGAATGTGGAAGTGCTTCTTGTCGTCGTGTGCGACGACCATATATTGATGGCCTTCATAACCGAGCGCCTTCAATGTTTGCACCGCTGAGTCTGTCCACTGTGGTCGAGTAGGACGCTCTCCGGGAGGCCATGCCAGTTCGTAATTCCGTTGCCTATAAGTGGCTTAAAGAGCATCCCAAAGATTTCCTAACCCTCTCGAAGATTCTCTGGCATAAGAATGTGCAAACTAGTATTCGCATTTATGGTTCCCGCTTTGATGAATCCAGCGGCACATGCGCGATGGAAGCCTGGCTCGATCAGCGTTCGGCGGACAACAACGCGTGCAGCAATGCTCTGAAATAACTCCTCATCGAGTAAACCACAAGACCATGCTTTCTCAGCACACATCCAGCACCTCTGAAAACGAAATGTCTGCTGGCGAGATCCTCGCCGGGCAGGCGTTTTCTATGCAATCTGCGCGGGTGATTGAGATTACAGCCTTGCGGAAGAGATGTGAACCTCCTAGTGTAGTGCGTCATGCAGAATGCCGATTATGAAGAGTCGCGTGAGCACGTTTGACCTTTTCCAGGATGTCGGCGGCTTTGGCGGTCCATATGAAGGGCTTGGGGTTCTCGTTGTGACGGTCGATATATTCGTCGATAGCTGCGATCAGTTCCTCGACGCTGCGAAAGACCCCGCGGCGCAGGCGGTTCTCGGTCAGATCGCGGAAGAACCGCTCCACCATATTCAGCCAGGAGCAGCCGGTAGGCGTGAAGTGCATGTGAAAACGGGGGTGGCGTTGCAGCCATCGCTCGACCTTGGGATGTTTGTGGGTGGCGTAGTTGTCCACGATCATATGGATCTGCTTGTCTTCGGGGACCACATAATCGATGCCGCGCAGAAACTTCAGCCATTCCTGATGGCGATGCCGGTCGTCGCACATCGAGATCACCTGGCCTTCGAGCGCATCCAGCGCCGCAAACAGCGTGGCGGTGCCGTTGCGCTTGTAGTCGTGGGTCATGGTTCCGCAGCGGCCCTTCTTCATCGGCAAGCCGGGCTGGGTGCGGTCCAGAGCCTGAATCTGGCTCTTCTCGTCGGCGCACAGCACCATGGCGTGCTCGGGCGGATTCAGATACAGGCCGACGATGTCCTCCAGCTTTTCGGTGAACGCAGGATCGCGGCTAAGCTTGAAAGTCCGCACCTGATGCGGCTTCAGTCCGTGAGCACGCCAGATGCGGCGCACGCTGGCCTCGCTGATGCCTGCGGCCCCTGCCATCGTGCGCGTCGACCAGTGGGTAGCGTTGGCCGGCGTTTCCTCCAGCGTCATCTTCACCACGGTTTTCACCTGCCGGTCGGTGATGATGCGCGTTCTGCCCGGCCGCGGAGCGTCCTTCTCCAGAGCGGCGACACCGCCCTCAAGAAAACGGCTCCGCCAGCGCGCCGCCTTCTCCGGCGTCATCCTCATCCGCTTGGCGATCTGCTTGTTCTCCAAACCATCGGCGGCCAGAAGCACGATCCGCGCCCGCTCTATCAGCCGGGCCGGCTTGGACCGTTGCCGGACCAGGCGCTCCAGCGCCGTTCGTTGTTCGAGACTCAATTCAACCAGAGCTGCCGTGCGCATCGTATCGTCCTCTATCAGTATGGACGCGCCCGACAGATAATCGTTATCATTTATGACGCACTACACTAGCGACGGGGCGGCCGATCCTGTTCAGCCTGTGTCAGTACGGATGGGAAGCGGTGTGGACATGGGGTCCGGAGGTGGGCGCAAGCATGTGGCGGACCAGCGGAGACATCAACGATAGCTACGACCGCATGGCGCTGAACGGATTTGGCGAAGCGGGATTGGCGAAGTATGCCGGGCCGGGACACTGGAACGATCCAGATTTTCTGGAGGTGGGCAATAGCGGCATGACGGCGGACGAACAGAAGACGCACTTCAGCTTATGGGCAATGCTGGCCGCGCCTCTGATTGCGGGCAACGACCTAGCGGCGATGACGGAGGAGACGAAGAGCATTCTGGTGAATCGGGAGGTGATTGCGGTAGACCAGGATGCGCTGGGCCGCGAGGGAGATCGTGCATATGCGGAGGGCCCACTGGAGGTGTGGGCCAAGCCCCTTGAGGGTGGTGCGATGGCGGTCGCGTTATTCAACAGGACGACGGGCGCGGTCCGCATGACACTGCGGCTGAAGGACGCAGGATGGCAGGGACGAGCGGCGGCGCGGGATTTGTGGCGTCACGAGGATGCCGGCGAGCTGAAGGATGAGTCGACGTGGACGGTGCCAGGGCATGGCGTGGTGTTGCTGCGGCTGACGCATCCCGGAAACTAGCGACATGCGGGTTGCGGCGTGCAATTTGTCAAAGGTTGGCGAGGGCGGAATGTGGCGTAAGTTGCTGAAAAGCTAGATTGATGCAAAGACAAAATCATTTGCAGATCATTCTTATCAAGTTGGTAAGCTAAGGGTATTCATACCGAAATGAAACTTACGGGCGGTAGAGCAGAATGGGCTTTCCCGATCTTTCTGAGTCCGCGGCCACGAGATGGGCCCCATCCTGAACGCGAAACCGCGCTCCGGATGGGGCAACAGCGTAAGGATGGAAACAGAATCCGCAGGGGCAACTTGGAGAGAGTTGCCCCTTTTTCTTTTCCGCGGAAGAAGCGCGTTGAGTTAGTGACGTTCGCGGAGTTATCCGACTGGCAAGTGAGTTAGTTGGCGAGTTAGCGAGATTGCGAGTGTTGTTAGAGGGACTGAGGGACCAGGAGTTTGTAAGCCTCGCGCGGTGCGGGGAGATGCGGCAGGAAGAAGGATGCGATGGGAATGAAGCTCATGAAGAACGAAGGGTTGCGGACGTCGAGCCGGCGATACGGCAAGTCCGCGGGTCAGTACTTTAGCCATGTTCCCACCCTTTTCGCAAAAGGCGCGAAATGGATGGGGCACGGATCGCTGATTTGGATGAGTCAGCGGTCGCCGGTGTGGACGGGGCGACGAGTCGCATTGGGACTGCTGGCCGCGTTGCTGGCCGCGATGGCGTGGGCGCAGGGCGTGAACACGACAACGGTGCAGGGTACGGTGTATCTGGCGAACGGGCAACCGGGCGCGGGAACCTTGGTGATCAGTTGGCCGAGCTTCACAACCGCGGCGGGCCAGGCGGTGGCCGCAGACTCGATGACGGTGACGATCGCGCCGGACGGCTTTGTGAGCGTGAACCTCGCGCCGAACCTGGGCGCGACACCCGCAGGAGAGTACTACACGGCTGTTTATTACATGAGCGACGGGACGGTGAACACGCAGTACTGGGTGATTCCGGCGGCGGCAAATGCAACGCTGGCGCAGGTGCAGGCGCAGGTAATGCCAGCGGCGCAGGCGATACAGGCGGTGAGCAAGGCGTACGTGGACGAGGCGATTGCGGAGATGACGCAGAGCCTGCTGACGGCGTCGGGCGGAACGCTGAGCGGGCCGCTCTACCTGGACGCCGACCCGACGCAACCGCTGCAGGCGGCGACCAAGCATTACGTGGACTCGCAGGTGGCGACGGCGGTGCCGCTGGCGGGCGGCAACATGACGGGCACACTGACGACGCCGGCGGTGAACGGCGTGGAAGCGCCCACGGCGGCAAGCGGGCAAACGACACTGCAGACGGCGATGAATGCGGCGGGAACGAACGGAGCGATGGAGATTCCTCCGAATTACGCGGGGTCGAATACGTTTACGAACGCTAACGGCGTCAAGGTGGTCGATTGGCGGACGAACGGGTCGCAGCAGATGGAGCGCAGCGTGAAGGAGTTCGGCGCGGTGTGCGACGGCGTGACGGATGATACGAGCGCGCTGCAGGCCGCGCTGAATTATGCAAACGCGCACGGCGTAGCGCTGGTGCTTCCCGAAGGCACGTGCAAGACGCGGACGCTGAGCTGGCACGGGGAGTCAATTGGAGGACTGGGAAAACAGGTTTCGGCCCTGGTCGGATTTCCGGGCCAGGATGTGCTGGTGAGCGGACCGGACGCGCCGAACATTTTGAGTTACACGCGGCTACATGACTTGACGATTTACGTGGATCAGAGCGTGGACGAGTCGTGTTCGCCAGCGGAGGGCCGCGCGGCGGCAGGTAACTGCCAACTGAGCCGGGCGATAGAAAGCAATTCGATTTTTTCCCCGGGCGGCAATGGTCTGACGGGAACAGCAGGCTCGGGCGCCGGCTGGTGGGTGGGCAACTGCGCCATTGCGATGCAGGCGACAACGGGCGCGGGAGGAAACGGGCTGCGCGTGGCGGAGATGGAAAACGTGGAAATTGCGACGACGGGCATAGACCCGATGGCGGCGCAGTATCCCGGAGCGCATTCGACGCATACCTGCGGACTGTACCTGGCTCAATGGCCGCAGTGGAGCGATTTCCGGAACATCGACATGCGCGGCGTGAATACCGGAGTGGCGATTCCGGCGCTGCCGGTGACAGCGCCCGCGGGATTGAATGCCGACTCGAATCGCTGGCAGAACGTGACAATTCAGGCGACGCACGCCTTCACGGCAGCGGCGGGATCGAACGACGTGCTGGATAACGTAGTGGGACTGGCGGGGAATTCCGCGGCGACGGGCGAACCGCCGACAGGACTGGTGTTGGACCTGAACGGCAATGCGCAAGGATGGACGGTGCGCAACGCGGTGGTGATACCAACGTGGAACGCGGTACAGCCGGCGCTGGCGGTGACGGCCGTGGGCGGTGCGGTGACCGCGGTGGCATTAGGCAGCGAACACGGTGTGGGATGGGATCCGTATGGGACGAGCGTTCCGGTCGCGTTCAACGGAAGTTGCACTGCACGGGCGACAGCAGCGGTGAATGCGAACGGATCGATTGCCGGAGTAACGGTGACGCAGGGCGGAGTGGGCTGCTCATCGACAACGGTGGCGGGCATCAACGAGCCGGGAACGTGGGATACGGCGGCGGCGGTGAACCTGATCGGCGGGCAGGACATGACGTTCTTTGCCGGAAATCTGCTGAAGGGCAGCGGCGGATACACGGTGTGGAACGCAGGAAGCTCGGCGAGCTACGGGACGCAAGTAGATGGCGGAGGCGGAGCCCTGCCCGGCGGCGGGACTTATGCCGCATTGGCCGGAAGCGGTCAAGTTGGATCAGCTTTTCAGGTAGATCAGTTTCCCGGTACAGACATTGGGGCGAAAATCCAGGCGTGCGTGAACGCGTTGAATGCAAGTTATGGCGGAACGTGCGACGCGCGGAATTTTGCGGGTAACTTATCGATGGCATCGAACCTTACAATTGCCACGCCGAACACCGCGGTGCTGCTGCCTTGCGCAACGATTGCGACGGCGAACCAGATTGTGGTGACTGCGGGGACGCGTAACCTGTCGCTGCGGGGATGCGCACTGCGCGGCGGAACGCAGGCGAGCGGGAGCCGGGGCGGAACGGTGTTTGCCTACTCCGGCGACGGGTGCGATGGTGGATGGTGGGCGATCCGACGTATGCCGTGGATACGCCGGGCTTCCACATGGACGACGTGGCGATCAATACCACCGCGGCAACGCAGCGCGACGGCGCAGGGATTGGTGGCCTACCGGACGCAGGAGATGGATCTCGAGAGCCTGTACTTCCTAGGCAACGCGAACCAGACGGGCATGACGCTGGATGGAACCAGGAATTACACGGGCGGAACATTTTTGGACGACCAGTTTAGCGGATTCGGAACTGCGGTGAATGCGATTGGACACCAGGTGACAAATCCGGCGACGACGGACTGGATGAATGCGAGCACATTTGTGCGGCTGCACATCGATTGCCCGACGAGCGGTGGGAATCCGATCAGCGGTACGTATGGGATCAACTTGCAGCAAGGCGATGGCAACACATTTACAGGTGGAGATGTAGAGGGATGCGCGACAGCATTGCACTTGGGAGCGAATGCGCAGAACAACACGATGGTGGGACTGCGCAACGAGAACTCGACGAACCAAATCGTGGCGGACGCGGGCAGCGCAGTACAACAACTGGATGACCGGCGGCACGATGTTCACGGGAAAACTTACCGACAACGGCACGCGCAACAGCTTCCTCGATACATTTCACCGGAGTTTCAACGCATTGAATGGTGACTGGTATGGAAGCCAGCAGGACGCGACGCTGACCAATCATTTCCGGCTGGGAATCGGTACGGGGAACGAGCGCGGACTGCTGAACGAGATCCAGACGGATTACGGGTACCGGTGGATCTACGGCTTCAGCGACGGCACGAGCGGGCAGCAGCTTTACCAGATTCAGGACCTGCTGAATAACGTGTATCGGTTGCAGATCCAGCAATGGAATCCCGGACAGAGCAGCACCAACAACCAGACGGCTCTGAACGCGGCGGGCACGGGGAATGTGTGCTTCAACTGCTCGACCAATTCCGGAACGGGCGGCGTGAGCTTCTCAAGCGGCGGGGCGGCGCCGGCGACTGTGGCGACGGTGGACAACGCCGGAGAGCGCCAGTTCAACGGAACCTTGCAGGTGGGCGGAACGTACGCAATCGACGGGAACTCATGACGGTGCGCAACAATGCCGACGCGGAAGTGGACTACTACTTGTGGCCGGGACTTACGGCGAGCCAGAAAGGTTCGTACACTTACAAGGACTGGAACGGTAACAGCCAGTGGTACATGGTGAAGGACGCGAGCAATAACTGGGCGCTTAACTCGGCGATAGGCGGGCTGGACAGCTTCAAAGCATACCAGAGCACGAACAGCGGCGACACTTATATCGATGCCAGCAACACGACGGGACACATCCGGCTGAATTACGAAAGCGGATCGGGCGCGGAGACGGATATCTACTCGGGATCGAGCGCGAACCTCGTGGCGGCGTTTCTGGGGCCGACGAGCATCAAGTTCCCCGGGCTGGCCGCGTCCTCAGGACACTTCTGCCTGCAGGTGGATTCGTCTGGATATCTCACCAACACGGGCGCGGCGTGTGGATCTGGATCGGGAGGAACGAACGGCACCATTAACTCCGGTAACTCGGGGCAGATTGCGTACTACACCGCCAGCGGCACGACGATCGGCGGCATGAACGCCGTTCCACTGACGTCGGGCGGAACCGGAGCCACGAGCGCCAGCGGAGCCGTGGCCAACCTGCTGCCAGGAGTAGCGTCGGATGGGAACAACGGGATTACCGTGACGGGCAGTGTGAGTGCGTCTGACTACAAGGTAGGAGGCTCGGCCTTCGGCACGGCAAATCTTGCCGATTGGACAGACAGCGGGGTTGCGAACGGTCTCTGCGCGGTGTGGAACGCGACGACCGGCAAGTGGACTCCGGGAAGCTGCGGCGGCAACGGCAATATAACAATCGTGCCTATCGATAACCCTGCCGCAATCTCAAGCAGCCAAGCCGCCTATGACACCGTTTCCTCAGTGACACCAGCGGCGGACATTCGCGCATATGGGGCACATATCGACGGATCAACCCCGATTGATACCGCTTTTCAGGCGGCGATCAATGACGCGACCACCATTTCGGGCGGCACAGGAACCGTGCTTCTTCCCTGCGTGGGTGCTGGCGGAGGTGCTGGATGCTTTCTGCAAAACCCCTCTATCCTCACCAGTTCAAGGAATGTAAAAATCGTTCTTCAGGGTAGCTTGCAATTAGGCTCGACTCTTGCCCTTCCATCGTGGGGAAGTTGGTACGGAGACGGAGGCGCAGGGCCGGGTCAATTTCAGACTGGAGTGACGCCAGCGGTCATCTATGGCCCCTTGTGCTTTGGAACTCTCGGCACAGGTATTACTACTGCGGGCGTAGCAGACGTTATCACTCCGACCTTTACGGGAACGGTGAACGGGACAGCGTGCAGCATTGCGAACCTGCCAATAAATTCGTCCATCACGATTGCGGCCAATGCTACTGTCGCGGCCACAGCCGCACGCATTACCAGCGGCTCATACGGCCTGACAACCTACACACTGTCCTCTGCACTGCGTGTTCCTCCGGGCGAAATCGTAAGCGTGACAAGCTGCTCGGACTCTTCGTTCGATGTGGCGAACATCGCAGTCAGCGCCTCAGATTACACGAATCGGACCATCAAGGTTTTTCAGACCAACAGCACACCGGCAAGCGGAGTGACGGGATGCCAAGTTACAGGGTTCAATGAGGATGCGTATGAATCGGCCCTTGTGGTCTGCTCGAACGGTACGGGCGGGACTTTTAATGGATTCGACTTCGGCGCGAGCGGAACATTCAATAGCTCGGCTTACAGCGCGTGCGGCGCAGGCCAAATCACAATTCTGACGAGTCACACGCACTCAGCCAGCGACCAGTGGGGCGAGGTTGTGGCCAGACCTGCCTTCAATACAGCCAGCATACCCCAAACCTGGAAAGACGTAGATTTCGGGAACTGTGCCGGTATGTGCTTTTGGGCAGAAGGAAGCACTAACCTTGTGCTCGACCACGTAGCCGCAAGCGCCGGAAACTATATAACCTCCGGTCCGGCAGAGTGCTCCGCGTGTTACAACGATCAATTTCACGATGTGTCTTTTGAGACGACCCAGTTTGGTCAGAATATTCCTGTTTGCCCCTCTGGAGGTTGCGCACAGCCCAGTTATCCCTATGCCCTGCGTTGCGATTCCGATGTGACAGGGTTCTATTACAACTCCACCGGGGCCGGGTGCCGTGACGTGGACATTGACCAAGCCAGCACCTTCATCAGTGGCGGTATCAAGATCGACGGCAGCGGCATTCCGAGCCGGTCAATCACAGGTTTGCCGCATATTTCCAGTCCAACTTTTGAGGAGGCGTGGGGCAACGACATCACCATCGACAACCGCGCAGCTATACAGAGTCCCGACTGCCTCTCCGTCAAAGACCCGTTCGACCAGGATAATATCTCAGGGTTTCCGCGCTCCCTTTTGGGCTACACGGATGGGAACGTGTTTCCTACTGGCTGCACGCAAATCGACAACGGCGATCTGTTTGGAAATCCCCTCACGAATGGCTACTTTAACGGCACCCTGATCGATAACCTGACGCAAGAAGCCACATTCGCAGTACCTCCGAACGAGACAGCACCCAGCGGAACTTACAATCAAGGAAATACAACCACCACTGAACTTCCGAATATAGGCTCTGGATTCGGGCCGCAACTTCTTCCATTTGGTTCGCTGCCTGTGACGGGTTTCACTCAATCCGCGTTGCAAACAGCCTGTGGAGGCTACTGCACGGTTACTACCATCCCAGGACCAGATGGCCCAAGCGGTCAGATGCCTGCGCTGCAAATTCTTGGACAAGGCGGCGGTCTGATCGCCACAGATAGTGGCCGCGCAACCTACGCAGGAGATCACTACATCTACTGGTCTTGGGTCAGGCCCGCTGCGGGGCAGACCTTTACGAGTGGCTACAATACTGGCAACAACAATTCTTTCAATCTTTTTGCCGGCGGTGGTGATACTTTTGCCGCCACGAACTGCGGATCGGTGAGTTGTAATCCAGCATATGCATTTCCGGCAGCCTTTGGAACGGGGTTGGCGAACAATGGCTGGTCGCCACAGGTAGCTGTTGCCACAATCGTGACGGGCAGCTCAACGCCGCACAGCAATTACTTTTATCTGGGCACTTCGGGTCCGTCAGGGGGGAGTCAGTGGGCAGCGCCGGGATGGGCGTTCATCCCCGGCCCGAACAATCCCGCCTGTACGGCAGCGGGAACCTGCAACCTGAGCGCCGATCAGATTGAGGAGGCGCGGCGGGATCAGTACCACGGTTTCGTTCCTCCGGGCATGAGCGCGGGTACGGCGGCTACGGGAGAGACCGTGTCCGCGAATGGTTACAAGGTGAACGGCGTGGCGCTGAATGCTCCCAGCGAGACGTACAACGCGTCGGCGAGCGGCTCGATCACACTGCCATCGGCAGATCGCGCGGAGGCGACTTACGTGCTGAGCGGAAACGCGACGGCGTCGATCGGCGCTGGCACCGGCGGCGGGAAGGTGACGATCTTCATTTGCCAACCGGCGAGCGGGGGCCCCTACACGTGGACGTGGCCTGCGAGCTGGAAGGGCGGGGTGACCGTAGGAACGGCAGCGAGCACTTGTTCCGAGCAGACAGGAACTTATATCTCCGGACTGAGCGACTGGCATGGAGATGCCGGCTCGACCAATGTGCCGCAATGAGGAGAGCAGGGACCGAGGGAACAAGGGAACAAGAGACCGAGAAGACAGGAGCCAGAAGACTTAGGGACCTAGGGGATTTATACACTTAGATACTTTTGGATTAGGTTACTACAGGACCAAGGGATCCAGAGAACAACGTAGCGAAGGTCGGAGCGGGAACGCAGCAGGCGTGCATGGCGCTGGCTGCGCCGCCGGCCGCAGTGGTGTGCACAGACAGCGAAGGACCACGGGGCGAGCAGAGGAAAGTTGAGGAGAGGAAAGATGAAGGGTTGGATGCGGGTTTGGATTTTAGCGGCAGCGCCAGCAATCGCGTGGGGCCAGGCGTCGACTGGATTGCCAGCGCCAAGCGCCAACGGGATCGGCGGTGTGCCGGTTCCGACACTGGTCACGGGCTACCTCTACTACAACAGCAGTACGAGCAGTTTCGTGTTCCAAATGCCGAGCGGATCGGGTACGGTGAACAACTGTGCTTCGGCTTATGCGGTGGCGTACTACGCCGGAAGCGGGACGGCGGTGAGTTGTTCGGCGCCCTTCGCTGGTCTGGGCTATTTTTCGACAGGGTCGGCGCCGGCCGCTGCAACGGGGGCGCAGATTGTGAGCGCGATCGGATCGACGGCGGTGGCGAACGCGACCAGCGCGGCAAGTTTCACGGGCAGTTTGAGCGGGGACGTGACGGGCACGCAAAGCGCGACGACGGTGAGCAAGATCAACGGCGGCAGCGTGCCAACATCATCTTCGGCGAATTGCACGAATTCGAGCAACCAGATTGTGGCGTGCGCAACGACAGGCAGCGGCAGCGTGGTGCTGGCAACCAGTCCCACACTGACGACGCCGGCTCTGGGAGTAGCCAGCGCAACCAGCATAACCACCACAGCTTCATCGACCCTGAAAGGCAGCGCGAACCTCTTCAACAACGCCTTGGCGGCGACAAATGTTGTGGAGATCCAGGCGGGAAGCAGCGCGGCGCAGACCGAAGAGCTGCAGTGGCAAAACTACAGCGGGACGGCGGAGTGGGATAACACGGTAGATACGAGCTACACGTACCACATTCAAGACGCCGCCCACAGTAATCTCGACCGCATCACGATTTACCAGGGCGGCGGCAATACAAATATCAATGCCGGCAATGGCGCGTATTCGGTGTGCCTAAACTGCGCGGCGAACAGCGGCACGAGCGGAATGCTGGTGCAGAATGGCGCATCGACTCCGTCGACGGTGTTGACCGTGACGGGCAGCGGCAATACGACGGCGACGGGATTTGTGTCGGGCAAGTTCTTTATGGGCAGCGGCACGATGACGCTGGCGACGGGTGCAGCGGCGGGAACGAGCCCGTCAATTGCCTGCACGACAAACCACCTTTGCGACGGCGTGAGCGGCACGGTGACGCTGACGACGGGAACCAGCCCGGCAACTGGAACTCTGGCAACGATCTCGTTCCCCAATACCCATACCAACTACGCCAACTGCATGGTAACGACGGAGAGCGCGAGCGCGGTGATCACGTCCAATACGTGGACGGAGAGCACGACCGCTATCACGATCACGGCGAATACGGCGCTGACGGCTTCGACCGCGTACACGGTGAAGTATTGGTGCGGCGGGAACTAAAGAAAGGCGGCGGAGCTTGCGGGGTTAGCGGAGTTAGTTTGCTGAGTTAGCGAGGGGATCAGTGGGAGCGAGAGGAGATTGCGGGTCGAAGGTCGAGGCGTGGGGAGCGCGGCTGGAGGAGTTGCGTGTCGACGAAATGGAACGGAGCGACCTGGAGTGGCTGGGGAAGGCTCTGGACCACAATCCCAATAGCCTGCGCGGACCCACCGTGGGCACGGTGCTGGCAGAGAAACTGCTGGTGGTGAGAAGTCGCGAGGGGCGGCCGAGCAAGTTGAAAGCGAATCGCGTGCAGCGCGCCTTCGAACATAAGCGCGGGCAACGGAACATTGTGCTGAAGGCGCGGCAGATGGGGCTGACAACGTGGGTAGCGGCGCGGTTCTTTCTGAAGACGATTACGCTGCCGGGGACGCTGACGCTGGAAGTGGCGCACACGCAGGAGGCGGCGGAGGAGATCTTCCGCATCGTGCACCGGTTTCTGGATTGGCTACCGGATGGGCTGCGCGACGGCGCGCTGAAGACGGGGCGGGCGAATGTGCGACAGATTGTGTTTCCGGAGATAGACGCGGAGTACCGCGTGGTGAGCGCGGCGGACCGGAATGCGGGGCGTGGATTGACGGTGCAGAACCTGCACTGCAGTGAGCTGGCGCGGTGGCCGGGCGACGCGGCGGATATCCTGGCGGGCTTACGCGCAGCGATGGCGCCGAGGGGAGAGCTGATTCTGGAATCGACGCCGCAGGGAGTGGCCGGGTGCTTTTACGAGGAGTGGCGCAAGGCCGGTGAAACGGCAATGGTGCGGCACTTCTTTCCGTGGTGGATGGAGCCGCGTTACCAATCGCAGGCGGTTGATGCGGCGAGCTTGACGGACGAAGAACGCGTGCTGACGGAGCAGCACGGACTGAAGCTCTCGCAGATCGCATACCGGCGTCGCATCCGGGCGGACTTTCGCGGGCTGACGGCGCAGGAATATGCAGAAGACGAAGAGAGTTGCTTTTTGGCAAGTGGCGAGAGCGTGTTTGAGCTGGCGGCAGTCGAGGCGCGGCTTAAGACGGCGCCGGAGCCGGTGGAGCGGCGGAAGAACGGAGAGTTGGAGATCTGGCTGCCACCGGTGAAGGGCAAGGAATACGTGGTGGCAGTGGATCCGGCGGGGGGTGGGAGCGATGGCGACTACTCCGCCGCGCAGGTACTGGAGATGGAGACGGGCTTGCAGTGTGCGGAGTTTGCCGGGCACATGGGCGGATTGGAGCTGGCGCGATTTGTAACCGGGCTGGCCGCAGAGTACAACGGAGCGTGGCTGGTGGTGGAGCGGAACAACCATGGCAGCGGAGTGCTGGCGCTGGCGGAGACGGCGTGCAAGTACCAGCGCATCTATCAGCAGGGCGCGCGGCAGGGCGTGCAGCCGGGTTGGCTGACGACCAGCGTGAGCCGACCCGCGGTGATCGCGCGCCTGGAGGCGGCGCTGGTGGAAGAGCCAGAGCAGTTCCAGAGCCGGCGGCTGCTGGGCGAGTGCCGAAGCTTTGTACGGCAGCCGAATGGGAGCTCGGGCGCGCAATCGGGCACGCACGACGACCGAGTAATGGCCATGGCGATCGGGCTGGCGGCACGGGCGGAGCTGGCGGGGAAGAGAACAGCTTCTAGCTGCTAGCCCCTTCGTTCCGGGATGGAACTTATTGTAAATAAAGCGGTTGGAGCGACACGGATGGCTGGGAATTAGAAGCGAGCGGCTAGCAACTGCCTCGTCGACTTCCCTTCCCGGCAATTGCGTAAGCCGGCGAATCCCCCTACAATATTGATAGCGAAGAATTAGAGGAAAGGTCTGTCTGTCGATGCCGAAGGAAAAGATTCATCCCAACTACGCCGTAGTGCGCGTGATGTGCGCCTGCGGAAACAATTTTGAGACACGGTCGACCCACAAGGGCGACATTCACGTGGAAATTTGCTCGGCTTGCCATCCGTTCTTTACAGGCAAACAGAGGCTGGTGGATACGGCGGGACGCGTGGAGCGGTTCCGGCGGAAGTACGCGAAGAGCGACGCGGCGAAGGCCACTGCAGCGAAGTAAGCCGAGGCGCGAGTTGGACGAGTGAGCCTCCGCCGCGGCGGAGGCTCAAGTTTGTTTGAAGGAAGACAGCTGTCACCTTTTAGCTTCCAGCTTCGTCGGCGCATTTACCTTGTATCTGTGAATGTAGCGGCAGTTAGATTGTCGTGGTGGGGGAGTCGAGCGATCGGCTCCTCCGCGGGCGGACGGCTCCCGTAGTCCCTTGGTCCCTGCCTTTTACGGTCCCAGGTACAAGCTCACGCCGGGCGGCGCGAAGCTGAGCTGGCCGGTCTTGGTGTCGTACGCAAGATTCAGCGCATCGGTCTTGCGGCCGTTGATGAGCACCGCAATCAAGACGCCGTTGCCGTAGTGCGCCGCCTCCGCGATCTGGTGGCTCTTGATGGCGCCGTATTCGTTGTCGGGGCTGGTGGGGCTCCAATCGCCCTGAAAGCGCGCGTAAGGATAGACGCTGTGCTGCTCAGGATGCTGTTGCCAGTTCTTGTCGTTGATCCAGTCGCCGTATGCCTTGGTCAAATCGTCCGCTTCCACCGCGGTCAGGAAATTGTTCGCCGCTGGCGCCCGAACAGATAGCGGTTCCAGTACCAGGGCCAGTCCACTGGACGGCCGGCCACCAGCCACCAACTGACAAACAGCAACACGATAGCGCCCGCGCTGCACTGCACGATCAGCAGATTGCGCCGCGAGCGCGCGGGGTCGTACTGAGGAGCATCGAGCAAGTCATGGCAATCTTTCCTCGGTATCAAGAATACAGTGGTCGGTGAACCACAGTGCAACAGTGAATAGGAGTGAAGGCAGTGAATGACGGGCACCTTCGTGGCGGCGCTGATGAACTTGGACACCAGAGCGGTTGGTCATGTTCCCTGCTTCACTCCTTTCACTTATTCACTCATTCACTTGCAACCTTTTCCTCACTCTTCGCGGCTGTACGTCGTCTTGTTCTTTTCCGCCTGGCGCTCCAGCGCCAGCTCGATCAGCCGCGTGATCAGCCCGGTGTAGCTGAGCCCCGATGCCTGCCACAGCTTGGGGTACATGCTGATCTGCGTGAAGCCGGGCATGGTGTTCACCTCGTTCACAAAGATGCGGTGCTTGCCGTCGGGCTCCATCAGGAAGTCCACGCGCGCCAGGCCCGAAAGGTCGCAGGCGCGGAATGCGGCGACGGCCATCTCGCGAATTTTCTTGGTCTCGGACTTGCTTAATTTGGCGGGAATCACAGGCACGGAGCCTTCGGAAAGATACTTGGCCTCGTAGTCGTAGAACTCCTTGCCGGGAACGATCTCGCCCACCACGCTGGCCTTGGGATCGTCGTTGCCCAGCACCGCGACTTCGAACTCGCGGGCGCGAGTCTTCTTGCCGCCCACGCCCTGCTCCACGACGAGCTTGCGATCGTACTTGGCGGCCAGCGTCAGCGCGGGACCGAGTTCCTTGCGGTCATGCGCCTTGCTGATGCCGACCGACGATCCGAGGTTCGCCGGCTTCACAAAGACCGGATATCTGAGCGACTTCTCGACCTGTGCAATCGCCTTGCGCGGGTTCTTTTCCCAATCGGCGCGGAGCAGCGTGACGTGTTTGACGATGGGCAGCCCGGCTTCGACGAAGAGCCGTTTCATCACGTCCTTGTCCATGCCCGCGGCCGAGCCCAGCACGCCGGAGCCGACATAAGCGATACCGGCCAGCTCGAAGAGCCCCTGAATGGTGCCGTCCTCGCCGAAGGTGCCGTGCAGCACTGGAAAGACGACATCGAGCGGCTGGCCACCTGGGCCTTGGCTTTGGTTGAGACCGGTGGAAGACGCGGTTCCGGCGCCAGCAGCGTGGGAATGCCTTCGTGGAGGAGTTTCGCGCCCGGCGTAGCTTCGGGATCGCCGGCGCGCAGCCGCCGCGCGACCCGCGCTCATGTCGCCATTGAGCAGATGGTTGGCATCTGCCGCGGCCAGCCAGCGGCCCTCCCTGGTGATGCCGATGGGGGCTACGTCGAACTTGTCGCGATCGATCGCCTGCAGAACCGATGCGGCCGACAGCAGCGAGACCTCATGCTCGCCGCTGCGCCCGCCAAAAAGAATGCCCACACGAAGTTTTTTTGCCATTTTCTGTTCGATCGCCGGTTCCCAATCCACGCGGCTTAGTCTTAGTGTAGAACCACCCGCAGACGCCCTTTTCCCTGGGTCTAACGGGAGATGCTTTCCGGGCCCGCTGGGGCACTTCCGGCGGGGTTGGGCGCGGTGCCTGTTTTTGTCCCGGATATTGTTGCGATCAAAGACGATAACCGGGAAAGAGAATCACCTTAAAAGACCATAAGTCAACGAACCAAAAGTGCTATTTCCAAAAAGTTTGGCGCGGTTAACATGATTCAAAGGCAATTCCCCCGTATTGTTCCCCCTCGCATTCCGCTACCGCTCATCCGGCACGAAAGATTGTGGGGGCGGTGGAGAACGGTGAATTCATATCGCAGGAGCGGCGAAATCACAGTAAGGGGAGCCCAGTTCGAGTCGACAAAGCGATTTGTGGCCGCGGTCGCCATGGTCCTCGTGTGCGTTGCGGCTGCGGGGGCAGCGCAGCCGGCTCCATTGACCACACTGGACAGTGTCCGGCGCCTGAGCAATGCTGAGGCGGCCCAGGGACTCCCCGTCGCCGTTCAAGCCACGGTGACATACTTCCGCTCTTATCGAAGGAACATGTTTGTGCAGGACGGCGCGACCGGCCTCTTTGTGAAGGCCACCACCGCCGTCAAGCTGGTCCCCGGGGATCGTGTCCTGATCAAAGGCGTGACGCGTGAGGGATTTCTTCCCTGCGTGGTCAGCAGCGACCTCACGCTGCTCGGGCACGGCGCCCTTCCCAAGCCGATCCCTGCAGGCTACGAGGATCTGATCGGGCCGCGCGACGATTCAACGCTGGTGACCGTGCGTGGCCTGGTGCGGGCCGCGAATATGGACGCGCCGTCAGCCAACAACATGACGGGCGCAACCCTCAAAATGTTCACCGACGGCGGGTCCGTGGATGTGGAAGTGGACAAAGTCACCGCGAGTGAGCTGGAAAACTTGCTGGATGCCGAAGTGGCGGTGACCGGCGTAGCCGGGGGCAGGTTCGACGGAAAGAACCAGAAGACCGGAATTCTGCTCCATGTTTCCACCCTGGATGATATCGCTATCGTGAAACCCGCCTCAGTCGACCCATGGTCGCTCCCCATTACGTCCATGGATGAGATTCAGGGCGGCTATCGCGTAGATGATCATTCCCTGCGCGTGCGCGTGAGCGGTGTGGTCACGTACTACGAGCCTGGCTCCACGGTGGTGCTGCAAAACGGCGCACGCAGCTTGTGGATCACCACGCGCAGCTTCTCGCCGCTGCGCGTCGGCGACCAGGCCGACGCCACGGGCTTTCCCGCAGCGAGCGAAGGACTTCTGCAGTTGACGGCGAGCGAGATCAGGGACAGCGGCGTCGCTGCTCCGGTTGCGCCGCTGCCCGCCACGTGGCAGCAACTGGCCTCGAGCCAGCACATCTTTGACCTGGTCTCGATCGAAGGCCAGGTTGCGGTCTCGGCAAGAGAGGCCGCGCAGGATGAGTACGTACTGGTCTCGGACGGCTACGAGTTCTCGGCTATTTATCGGCATCCGGTTGGCGCCGAACCATCGTCACTGCCTCCGATGAAAGCCATCCCTGTGGGTTCGCGCATTCGCGTCACGGGTATTTGCGCGCCTTTGAACTCGAATCCCTTCAGCCACGATGCACACTTCAATATTCTGCTCCGTTCCCCGGACGATATCGAAGTTCTTACCCCGCCCGGCGTCCTGAACGCGCACAATGTGGCGCTGTTCTTTGGGGGATTGCTGCTGTTGGCGCTTGTGGCGGGCATGCGCGGATGGCACCTGGAGCACAAGAACCGGCGCAAGGTGGTTTCTCTGGCGTACATGGAGCAACGCCGCGCGCGCATTCTCGAAGACATCAATTATTCCCGGCCGCTGGCGGGGACTTTGGAGCGAATCACCGAGCTGGTTTCAGTGCGGCTGAATGGCACTGCGTGCTGGTGCCACGTTGCCGAAGGTGCCACGCTCGGCAATCGTCCGTCGCGGCTTTCCACTGAGTCGTTTCGCACCGTCGAACATCCCATTCCTTCTCGCTCGGGGCAGCCACTGGGCTCGTTGTTCGCCGCACTAGACGCGCGCACCAAACCTTCTGTCGCGGAGCGGGAGGCCCTGGCCATGGCGGCGGCACTGGCTACCCTGGCGATCGAAACTTCGCGCCTCTACACCGATCTGGTGCACCGCTCGGAGTTCGATTTGCTGACCGACGTGCAGAACCGCTTCGTCATGGAGAAAAAGCTGACGGCGATGATTCAGGCAGCGCGCCAATCGGCCGGCGTCTTTGGCTTGATCTATATCGACTTGAACCAATTCAAGCGCGTAAACGACGTGCACGGGCACCTGGTGGGCGATTTTTACCTTCAGGAAGTGGCGCAGCGCATGAAACGGCAACTGCGCCCCGGCGACACGTTGGCGCGGCTGGGCGGAGACGAGTTCGCGGTGCTGGTTCCAGTAGTCCACTCCCGCGACGAAGTGGAAGAGATCGCAGCGCGGCTGGAATTCTGCTTCCACGATCCTTTTGTAAGAGACGAATGCGTCATCCACGGCTCGGCCAGCGTGGGCATCGCCCTGTACCCGGAGGATGCCGAAACGGTGGAAACCCTGCTGAGCGCCGCCGACGCCTCGATGTACGTCGCCAAGTACACGCGGGCGGGCAAGAGCCGGGAAGGTGAAGTTCTTAACGAAAATGAAGTCGCCCACAGGGATCGCGAATAGCGAAATCGGGCCCGGCTTATGGCCGGGCCTCTGCGGATAGTCCGCGTTGTCTCCTGGGTAGTCCTGCCCGGCAGCGCATCACGGACACATTCTCATTGCGGGCGATGGTCCTCAACGATGCTGAAGTTCCGGCTCCCTGGTTTCATCGGCTGGTGCGCTCGCCTTCGGGGAAATCGTCACCTTGAAAGTCATGTCCGTCTCCAGGCGGAACTCGATCAGCGTTTCCGAAGGGATGACGACTTGCTGCCCGCGTGTAACAGCGTTCACGCCGGTACCCGCGGCGCCGCCTGCCAGCCCGCCCACAACCGCTCCTTTGCCTCCGCCGGCAATGGCCCCGATGATCGACCCGAACGCTGCTCCGCCGCCGGATTTCGCCAAGGTGTTCTTGCCTCGTCCCTCGCCCTCCTTGGTATAGCTGTCGGTAACCAGCGTCATCTTTTCACCGCGCACCCTGACTTCCATGAGCTCGAGACTCAACAGCGCACTGCCTTTGAAATGGGCCGCGTCCTTGGCATCCACCACGCGCCCGATCACGGATGATCCTTCTGGAATGGCAACCACTCCCAAGAATTCGACATTGCCGGCAACGGAACCATGAAACGCGTCGTTCGGCTGGGCAGACTTGCTGCTCAACTCTTCGGTAATTCTGACCGGAATAATGGTTCCGGCGGGGAGCGTCACCGTTTTGACCACTGGCTGAGGCGGAGGCGGTGGTTTAGGCGATGGTGGTTCAGGCTGGACCACTGCCTGTGAAACGGTTGGCGGCGGAGCCGCTTGAGCCATCTCCTCGCGCGTGTCGACGCGCGCCGGAGTGGTCTCCTTGGCGGACCGCTGCGTCGCGGCAGGAGCCGGCGCAGATTTTGTGGCCTGCACCGCCGGGACGGGCGCTGGCTGCGCGGGCTGCACCGCAAGATTATTGATCACGGTCTTGACGCCCGCGATAGATCCGGTGTCGTAGTCGGCCAGCGCGCGTGAAGCTGGGTCGGCGACGGTTCCAGTCAAAGTGACCACACCCCTATCAACATTCACCTGGATGTTCTGGCCGGCAATCGCCTGCTCGCCAGCAACTTTCGCCTGGATGTCGTTTGCGATCTGCTGGTCGCTGCGCCCAACCGCATGCAGACGGCAGCCGGCGGCCAGTCCTAGAACGAGGACCAGAAGCACTGCTCCCGCTCTTGCAAAATTCCTTCGATCGCCGATTTGTTGTATCATCCTGTGCCTTCCTTGGTTTGCGCCTTGCGGCCCGCAAAAAGATCGTGTCCTTTTTCGCTTCCTATTAATCATTTGACCCCGGGCGCGGCCAGTTCGGTTCGCTAAATGTGCACGCCATGGCCAGGGAGCGTTGCACGCACCTGGAAATATGCACAGAGAAGACAAGAAATGGCCCGGTTTTTGGCCGGGCCACTTCTGATCACTGACAACTGACAACTGTTTTTATTCGGCGGCCATCTCTTCGGCTTCGCCTTCCTGCCGCATCAGCTCCAGCTCGCGTTCGGCGGCCTCGATCTCGGCCGTCACTTCCTGCTGCACGCGCGCCGCCGCTTCCTCAAGCTCCGGTGAGAGCTGAACGTTGCGGTAGTACTCGAGGCCCGTGCCCGCCGGGATCAAGCGTCCGACGATCACGTTCTCCTTGAGGCCGCGCAGGTTGTCGATGGCGCCGTTGATGCTGGCTTCAGTGAGCACGCGCGTCGTCTCCTGGAAGCTGGCCGCGGAGATGAAGCTGTCGGTAGAGAGCGAAGCCTTGGTGATGCCGAGGAGCAGCGGACGCCCGATGGCCGGACGGCCTCCGTTCTGCAGCACCTTCTCGTTCTCTTCGCGGAAGCGGAAACGATCGACCTGCTGCTCGAGCAGGAAGGCCGTATCGCCCACTTCGTCGATGCGCACCCAGCGCAGCATCTGGCGCACGATGACTTCGATGTGCTTGTCGCTGATGGCCACGCCCTGCAGGCGGTAAACTTCCTGGATTTCGTTCACCAGGTAAGCCTGCAGTTCCTTTTCGCCCAGCACGGCAAGAATGTCGTGCGGGTTCAGAGGGCCGTCCATCAGAGGATCGCCGGCGCGCAGGCGTTCGCCTTCCTGCACGTTGACGTGAATGCCGCGCGGCACCGAGTACTCCTTCTCGTCGCCGTTGTCGGCCGTGATGTAGATCTTGCGCTGGCCCTTCGTGACTTCGCCGAAGCGAACGACACCGTCGATCTCAGAGATGATCGCGGTTTCGCGCGGCTTGCGCGCTTCGAACAGCTCGACCACGCGAGGCAGACCGCCGGTGATGTCCTTGGTGCGCGTCGACTCCTTGGGAATCTTCGCGAGCACATCGCCCGGACCTACTTCGTCGCCGTCCTGCACCATGAGGTGAGCGCCGCGGGGCAGCAGATAGCGCTTGTGTCCCTTGGCGTTCTTGACTGGCGAGGGCCGGCTGCCGCTTTTCATCAGGCGAGTCGGCAACCACCCAGCGCGAAA
Organism: uncultured Acidobacteriota bacterium; assembly: GCA_963826735.1. Classification (GTDB taxonomy): domain Bacteria; phylum Acidobacteriota; class Terriglobia; order Terriglobales; family Acidobacteriaceae; genus Telmatobacter. The sequence continues at coordinate 470,652 of CAWGYN010000011.1, read as the reverse complement.
GGCCGGTGACTTCGTCCACTTCCTCGTTGAGCGTGATGCCTTCCTGCAGGTCCTTGAACTGCACCGCGCCGCCGATCTCGGTGAGGATGGCGTAGGTGTAAGGATCCCACTCGGCGAGCACTTCGCCCAGCTTGACGGCGGAGCCATCCTTGACGCGGAGGCGCGCGCCGTAGACCACCTGGTAGCGCTCCTTTTCACGGCCACGCTCGTCCACGATGGCCACCGAACCGGAGCGATTCATGGCCACCAGCTCGCCTTCCTTGCTTTCGACCGTGTTCAGGTTGATGAAGCGCACGTAGCCGTTGTTCTTGGCGTCGAGGCGCGACCGGTCCTGCACGCGGCTGGCCGTGCCGCCCACGTGGAAGGTACGCATGGTGAGCTGCGTGCCGGGCTCGCCGATGGACTGTGCGGCGATGACGCCGCAAGTTTCGCCGAGCTCGACCATGCGGCCGGAGCCGAGGTTGCGCCCGTAGCACAATGCGCACACGCCGCGGCGCGACTCGCAGGTGAGCACGGAGCGGATCTTCACCTTCTCCACACCCGCGCCCTGAATCGCCGACGCGATGTCTTCGTCGATGGCCTGGTTGACTTCGACGACCACGTTGCCGTCGTAGTCCTTGATGCGCTCGAGCGACACGCGGCCGATGATGCGGTCGCGCAGCGGCTCGATGATCTCGCCGGATTCAACGATTGATCCGACGTAGATGCCTTCGAGCGTGCCGCAATCGTTCTCGGTGACGATCACGTCCTGCGCCACGTCCACAAGACGCCGCGTCAGGTAGCCGGAGTCGGCGGTTTTCAGTGCAGTGTCGGCCAGACCCTTGCGCGCGCCGTGCGTCGAAATAAAGTACTCGAGCACGGTCAGCCCTTCGCGGAAGTTCGAAGTGATGGGCGTCTCGATGACTTCGCCCGAAGGCTTGGCCATCAGTCCGCGCATGCCGCTCAACTGACGAATCTGCTGCTTCGAACCACGAGCGCCGGAGTCGGCCATGATGTAGATCGGGTTCATGGCGCCTTCGTCGTCCGCCCGCTTCATGTTCGAGAACATCTCGTCGGCCACCTGGTCCGTCACCAACGACCACATCTGGATGACCTTGTTGGAACGCTCGCCGTTGGTGATGGCGCCGTCCATGTACTGCTTCTGGACTTCGATCACCTTCTTATCCGCTTCGTCGACGACGGTGTACTTGCTGGCGGGAATGACCATGTCGTCAAGGCCCACGGAAAGGCCGGAGCGCGTAGCGTAGTTAAAGCCCAGCGACTTGATGCGGTCCAGCATGCCCACCGTGACTTCGAGGCCGAGGTTCTGGTTGCAGTAGTTCACGAGTTGGCCGATGCCCTTCTTCTTGAGCAGGCCGTTGATGAACGGCATGCCCGGGAGGAAGCGCGTCGTTAAGGATCACGCGGCCGACGGTGGTGGAGAGATACTCCTTGCCGAAATCCACCGGGTCGGTATGCGTGATGTCCTGATCGTCGTAGGCGGTGGTCATGTCGAGCACCTTGCCGGAGTAGCGCAGCCGGATGGGCGTAAGCGTCTCCACTTCGCCGGCTTCGAGCGCCATCAGGATTTCTTCGGTGTTCGAGAACACGCGTCCTTCGCCCTTGCCACCCTTCTTGGCCTTGGTCAGATAGTAGAGGCCCAGCACCATGTCCTGCGTGGGCACAGTGATTGGCTGGCCCGAGGCGGGCGACAGAATGTTGTGCGAGGCCAGCATCAGCACGCTGGCTTCGATCTGCGCCTCAGGCGACAGTGGAATGTGCACGGCCATCTGATCGCCGTCGAAGTCCGCGTTGAACGCGGTGCAAACCAGCGGGTGAATTTTGATGGCCTTGCCCTCGACCAGCACCGGCTCAAAGGCCTGAATGCCCAGGCGGTGAAGGGTCGGGGCGCGGTTCAGCAGCACGGGGTGGTCCTTGATGACTTCCTCGAGGATGTCCCACACCACCGGCTCCTGCATCTCCACCATTTCCTTGGCCTGTTTGATGGTAGTGCACTGGCCGGTCTGCTCCAGGCGGTGATAGATGAACGGCTTGAACAACTCGAGCGCCATCTTCTTGGGAAGACCGCACTGGTGCAGCTTGAGATCGGGACCGACTACGATCACCGAACGGCCCGAGTAGTCGACGCGCTTGCCGAGCAGGTTCTGGCGGAAGCGGCCCTGCTTGCCCTTGAGCGTGTCGCTGAGAGATTTGAGCGGGCGATTGTTGGCGCCACGCAGCACGCGGCCACGGCGGCCGTTATCGAACAGCGCGTCGACGGCCTCCTGCAACATGCGCTTCTCGTTGCGCACGATCACTTCGGGAGCGTGCAGATCCATCAGCTTCTTCAACCGGTTGTTGCGGTTGATGACGCGGCGATAGAGATCGTTCAGATCGGACGTGGCAAAGCGGCCGCCATCCAGCGGCACCAGGGGGCGCAACTCTGGGGGAATGACCGGCAGCACGTCGAGAATCATCCACTGCGGCTTGTTGGACGATTTGCGGAAGGCCTCAACGACCTTGAGCCGCTTGGCATACTTGAGCTTCTTCTGCGCGGAGGTCTCGGTCTTCATGCGCTCGCGCAATTCCATCGCCAGCTCTTCGATGCTCACGCGCTTGAGCAATTCCTTGATGGCCTCGGCGCCCATCATGGCCTTGAAGCCGGAGGGCCGGAACTGCTGGTCCAACTCGCGGAAACGCGTTTCGTCCTTGATGATCTCGCGCTCGCGCACCGGCGCGTCGCCGGGATCGACTACAACATAGGATTCAAAGTAGAGAATGCTCTCGAGGTCGCGCAGCGAAATGTCGAGCAGGTGGCCGATGCGCGAAGGCAGGCCCTTGAAGAACCACACGTGCGAGCAGGGCGAAGCCAGCTCGATGTGGCCCATGCGCTCGCGGCGTACCTTCGAGACCGTCACTTCCACGCCGCATTTGTCGCAAATGACGCCGCGGTGCTTCATGCGCTTGTACTTGCCACACAAGCATTCCCAATCGGTGACCGGGCCGAAGATACGCGCGCAGAACAGGCCGTCACGCTCCGGCTTGAACGTGCGGTAGTTGATGGTCTCGGGCTTGGTAACCTCGCCATGCGACCAACTGCGGATCTTTTCCGGCGAAGCCAGCATGATGCGGATGGCGTCGAAGTCGGTAATCGGGCTGGTGAGCTCAAACGGATTGGAACGGAACAAGGTGAGCCTCCTTGGCAAGCTCTCTGTTGCCTGCCGCGGTGTTTCCCGGGATTTCTTTAGGGTCCTTCCTTCCCGGGTAGCGGTGTTTGCCGCTTTCAAGAAGGACCCGAAAAACCAGCTTTCAGCTATTAGCCTTTAGCTTTTAGCTTTTCCTGCTCGTTGAAGCCGCATCAGCAAACCGCGGCACCATCGAGCTAAGGGCTAACAGCTAAAAGCTAGAAGCTGCCTTTAATCCGCCACTGCCGCCACTTCGGTTGCAGGCGTTTTCTTGATCAGGTCGGCGCGCTTAATCAACTCCACGTCGAGGCACAGTGACTGCAATTCGCGAATCAACACATTGAACGACTCCGGCACGCCCGGTTCGATGGCCGCTTCGCCCTTGACGATGGCCTCGTAAATCTTGGTGCGGCCGTAAACGTCGTCGGACTTGGCGGTGAGCAGTTCCTGCAGAATGTAGGCGGCGCCATAGGCTTCGAGAGCCCACACTTCCATTTCGCCGAAACGCTGCCCGCCGAACTGCGCCTTGCCACCCAACGGCTGCTGCGTGATAAGCGAATACGGACCGATGGAACGCGCGTGAATCTTGTCGTCGACCAGGTGCGACAGCTTGAGCATGTAGATGTAGCCCACCGTTACCGGCTGCTCGAACTGTTCGCCCGTCATACCGTCGAAGAGCGGCGTCTTGCCGGAGGAAGGCAGGTCGGCCGAGGACAACAGCGCCTTGATCTCTTCTTCGCGCGCACCGTCGAATACCGCGGTACCGAACCAGATGCCCTTTTTCATGCCCCGCGCAACGCGCAACAGCATCTCATCGTCGAGCTCTTCCAACTGGCGCAGAGCAGCGGTGCCCGCGAACTCCTTGCGCATGAGTTCGCGCGTGTAGGCCACGTCGCTGTTGGCTTGCACCAGTTCGGCAACCTTCTTGCCCAACTTGTGCGCGGCCCAGCCCAGGTGCGTCTCAAGAATCTGTCCCACGTTCATACGGGAGGGCACGCCGAGCGGGTTCAAGACGATCTCGACCGGCGTTCCGTCGGGCAGATACGGCATATCTTCCTCGGGAAGAATGCGCGAGATCACACCCTTGTTGCCGTGGCGGCCGGCCATCTTGTCGCCCACGCTCAGCTTGCGCTTCATGGCCACGTAGACCTTGACCAGCTTGATCACGCCCGGAGGCAGCTCATCGCCCTTTTGCAGCTTGGCCACCTTTTCATTCGTGATCTTGCGCAGCACTTCGATCTGACGTGAGGTCATCTCTTCGATCTCGTCGATCTGCTCGTTCACCCGCGGGTCCTTGTCGTTATAACGGATGCGCTTCAGATTCTTGGTCGAGATACGTTCGATGGTGTCGCGGTCGAGAATGGCTCCCTTAGTGAGCAGGCGCTTGTTGGTGCGCTCGTCATGCAGGTCGGCCAGCACTTCCTTGCCACCCAGAATCCCTTCCAGGCGCTTCAAACGCTCGTCGGTGAGAATGCGAATCTCGTCGCCGAGGTTTTTTTCCAGTTTCGAAACGTACTCTGCCTCGATCTGCTTGGCTCTCTCGTCCTTCTCCTGGCCCTTGCGGCTGAAGATGCGCACATCGACCACTGTGCCCTCGATACCTGGAGGACAGGTGAGCGAAGCATCGCGCACATCGCCGGCCTTTTCGCCGAAAATGGCGCGCAGCAGTTTTTCTTCCGGCGTGAGCTGGGTTTCGCCCTTGGGCGTTACCTTGCCCACCAGAATGTCGCCATGGCCGATCTGGGCGCCGATGCGGACGATGCCGCTTTCATCCAGGTCGCGCAGCGCGTGCTCGCTTACGTTGGGAATATCACGGGTGATCTCCTCGGGGCCCAGTTTGGTGTCGCGGGCCTCGATCTCGAACTCCTCAATGTGCACCGAGGTGTAGTAGTCCTCGCGCACCAGCTGCTCGCTGATCAGAATCGCGTCCTCAAAGTTGTAGCCGCGCCATGGCATGAAGGCCACCAGGACGTTGCGGCCCAGCGCCAGTTCGCCCTGCTCGGTGCAGGGGCCGTCGGCAATCACCTGGCCCTTGATGACGCGGTCGCCCTCGATCACCACCGGCTTCTGATTGATGCAGGTATTTTGATTTGACCGCTTGAACTTGATGAGCTGGTAGATGTCGCTGCCCACCTCACGCGAAAGCTGCGTGGGATGGTGCTCGCCTTCGACGCGCACGATAATGCGCTCGGAGTCAACCGAATCCACGATGCCGTTGCGCTTGGCCAGGATCACGGCGCCGGAGTCGCGCGCGGTGACGCCCTCCATGCCCGTGCCTACCAGCGGCGCCTCAGCGACAAGCAGCGGAACCGACTGGCGCTGCATGTTGGCGCCCATCAATGCGCGGTTGGCGTCGTCGTGCTCGAGGAACGGCACCAGCGAAGCCGCCACCGACACCAATTGCTTGGGGCTGACATCGATGTAGTCGACCTCGGTCCGGTTGACCAGCACAAAGTTGCCCATGCGCCGCGCATTCACCAGGTCCTCGGTGATCTCGCCCTTGTCGTTGAAGTCGATGTTGGCCTGCGCAATGGTGTGCCGGTCTTCCTCCCATGCCGAGAGGTAGAAGCTGTAGGGAATCCAGTCGATGGCACGCTTGCCCGCCTTCTTCAGTTGCGCGTTCAGGCGCAGCGCCTCGTCCTTTTCGATGTGATCGCCAACGCGCAGACCGCTTTCGCCGGCGTTCACGACCTCAACGAAGTCGAGAATCTTCGAGTCCTTCACCTTGCGGTAAGGCGACTCGATAAATCCGTACTCGTTGATGCGCGCAAAACAACTTAAAGAACTGATCAGGCCGATGTTCGGCCCTTCTGGCGTCTCAATCGGGCAGATGCGGCCGTAGTGCGTGGGGTGCACGTCGCGGACTTCGAATCCGGCGCGCTCGCGCGACAGGCCGCCCGGCCCAAGGGCCGAAAGCCTGCGCTTGTGCGTGATTTCCGACAGCGGATTGGTCTGGTCCATGAACTGCGAGAGCTGCGAGGAGCCAAAGAACTCGCGGATCGCAGCCATCACCGGCTTGGCGTTGATGAGGTCGTGCGGCATGGCCGTGTTCAGTTCCTGATACACGCTCATCTTTTCTTTAATCGCACGTTCCATGCGCACCAGGCCGATGCGGAACTGGTTTTCCATCAACTCGCCCACGGCGCGGACGCGGCGGTTGCCGAGGTGATCGATATCGTCGACCGCGCCGATGTTCTTGCGCAGCTTGAGCAGGTAGCGGATGGTCGAGTAGAAGTCATCGGGCGTCAGGGTACGGTGATCGAGCTGCGTGGCGTCCTGATTTTCGTAAAGCTTGATGTTGAACTTCAGACGGCCGACGCGAGAGAAGTCGTACTTGCGCGGATCGAAGAACATGCCCTCAAAGAGTGCGGTCGCGGTGTCAAGCGTGGGCGGATCGCCCGGACGCAGCTTGCGGTAGATCTCGATCAGAGCTTCTTCTGGCTTGTGCACGGAGTCGCGCTTCAAGGTGTTCGAAATGATATTGCCCACGTCGTCGCGGTCGGGGAAGAAGACCTCGAAACTGGTGGCGCCGGAGGACATAATCTTGTGCAGTCGGTCGGCCGTCAGCTCCAGATTGGATTCGACAATCACTTCGCCCGTCGTGGTATCGACCACGTCGGACGCGGTGAGTGCGCCATCGAGCTCAGCGGTTTCAACTTCCACCTTCCCGATGCCGGCGGCGCGCAGAGCCTTGAGAGAATTGGCCGTGATCTTGCGGCCGGAGTGCGCGATCTCTTCCTTGCCGTGCAGAACGGCGTGCGCCGGCTTTGCGCCCACAAGGTGCGTGCCCTTGGTGGCATCCTGCGGCACTTCCCACTGCAGCTTGCCTTCGGCGATGTGCAGGCGGTCCACGGTATAGAAGGTCTTGAGGATCTCCTCGTCGGAGCGCAGACCCAGAGCGCGCAGGAAGATGGTTCCCAGGAACTTGCGCTTGCGGTCGATGCGCACGTAGAGCGTGTTCTTCTGGTCGTACTCGAACTCCACCCACGAGCCGCGATAGGGAATGATCTTGCCCAGGAAATAGGTGCGGTTGTTCGCGGTCTCAAAGAACACGCCGGGCGAGCGGTGCAACTGCGACACGATCACGCGCTCGGTCCCATTCACGATGAAGGTACCGTTAGGCGTCATCAGCGGAATGTCGCCGAAGAAGACTTCCTGCTCCTTGATGTCGCGGATGGTCTTGTTGCCGGTCTCGGCGTCCTTGTCGTAGATGGTGAGCCGGACGGTGACCTTGAGCGGCGCGGAGAAGGTCATGCCGCGCTCCTCGCACTCCTGCTGGTCGTACTTCAGCTGCAGGCTCACGGGGTCGCCGCACTTGTTGCAGAAGTCAGGCGTGTTCTTGTTGTAGGTGCCGCACTTCTGGCAGAGCACGTCGCCGGGCAGGAAGGGATTGGTAATCACCATGGCCCCGCAATGGACGCAGGCCGTGCGCAGGTGGTGCAGTCCCTTCAGGTGGCCGCACTTGCACTCCCAGTTGCCGATCGCATAGTCCACGAAGTCCAGCTGCGAGATACCGCGGAAGTCGGTAATCGGAAACACCGACACAAACACCGACTGCAGCCCCGAGTCGTCGCGCTCGTTGGGCAGCTTGTCCATCTGCAGGAACCGCTCGTAGGAGCGGCGCTGCACTTCAATCAGGTTGGGAATCTGGGTTGCAGTGGGAATCTTTGAAAAATCGAGTCGGCTGCGAATCGCGCGCTTCTCGTTAGGCATGATCACTCCTGAGCCTCGTCGTTGCGGCGTCCGCCCTGCATTTTGAGTGGCCGCGCCGGGCTGGCACCCGAGTCTCGGTGGCGCCAGCAAGATACCGAAATGAATCGAAGTTTCTGATGAGCGAAACTCGAGATTGCAGTTTCGCGCTTACGTTGGTGGCACGCCCAGGAAGCATGTTTCGAAGCTCGATGCGAACTCGCGTCGAAATTCGCCTTTGGGGCGTTCCGAAATGAACCCGAGTCAGGTGGGTTCCGGTGAATGCTCGGACAAAAGTTGGCGGTTGATGTTGCGTGCAGCGGGCAGGTGCGCTAGACTGCGCACAAATGGGAGAAGCGAACACAACGGCAGACTCCAGAATCAGGGTCGAACCGTAAAGGGAAGTTGTGCGCTTCAACCTGCCGGAGAAACCATAATTCTCCGTGCAGGACAGCAGGAAGACACGAAAAGCCCGTAAGGACGCAATGCCTCACGAGCGCAGCTCAACGCCTGTGCTCCCATTCGAATTTTCTACCATTGCCCTCGCCGATCGCAAAATCCGCTTCCGCCGCGAATTGCCAGCTACCCGACCAAGTTCAACGACCGCCCTGTCTGACCTCAGAGTAAACCGTTGACCAAAAGAACTTAGCGAAATCAAGTTACCGCGCCTGGCGATTGTGGAACGACCACCCGGCTGCGAACGCTAGTGTGGAAACTTCGCCACACTGTACCGCCATCCCGAGACTCCCCGGTAAGAACCCGGACGGAGCCGCAGAGACGCGCAACTTACATGTTAGCGCGTCCCGGCGTCCCTTGCAAGTCTCGTGCCGTTTACTTGACCCGTTACTTGATTTCGACGGTCGCCACGCCCTCGAACTTCTTCCGGATGGCCTCGGCCTCGTCCTTGGTCGCGTTTTCCTTCAGCGCCTTCGGAGCACCGTCCACCAGGTCCTTGGCTTCCTTCAGGCCGAGCGAGGTCACTTCGCGTACCGCCTTGATGGTGTTGATCTTATTGGCGCCGGCATCCTTCAGAATGACCTGAAATTCGGTCTTTTCCTCAACCGCCGGAGCCGCTGCACCGCCGCCAGCCGCAGCCACGGCCACCGGGGCCGCTGCCGCCGCCGAAACGCCAAGCCGCTCTTCCAGCTTCTTCACCAGAGCCGCCGCTTCCAGCAGGCTCAGGCTTACAATTTGCTCTTCCAACTGCGCAATATCCGCCATGTTTCGTCTCCAATCAAAAAATCGTTTGAATTCGTATATCCCCGGCCGCTCCGATCAATCAGAAAGTTTCCGATGCGCCAGACCTGCGCCCTTTCAGATTGAGGTACAGCCAAAACCTTAAAAACAGCTATTAGCTTTTAGCCTTTAGCTCTTAGCTTTTTTCGTGGCTGGCCAATGAGCCCGTCCCACCGCCAACGCAGCTAAAAGCTAATAGCTAAGAGCTAAAAGCTTGCGTGGCTACGCCGCCGCGAACTTTTCCTTCTCCACGCCCTGGTCCAGCACCACCGCCAAATCGCGCCCCGTGGCGTTGATCACCGTGGCCAGCCGCTGCGCCGGAGCGTTGATCAGGAAGAGCAGCTTCGAGAAGATCTCTTCCTTGCCCGGCATCGTGGCCAGCGCCTTCACTTCGTCCACGGTCAGCAGCTTGCCGTCGACAATGCCCAGCTTGAAATGGAACTCCGCCGCGTTCTCGCCGGCCCACTTGGCAAAGACCTTGGCCAATGCCACCGGATCGCCCGCAGTGAACGCCACCGAGTTCACGCCCTTCAAGCCCTTCAGCGCCGCCTCAACCTGCGTGCCCGTGCCGGAAATCGCGGCCAGCTTGTTCTTCACCACGCGATACTTGCCGCCCGCCTCGCGGATCACCTTGCGCAGTTCGTAGTCCTTGGCCACCGTCAGCTTGCTAAAGGTGCCGATAATCGCGGTCGTCGAGGACTGCAGCTCCGCTGCCAGCACCTTAACCTTCTCCGCCTTTTTCGCTCTTGAAATCGCCATTGTCTTCGCTCCGCTAAGGCAGGGACTAGGGACTAAGGGACTAGGGACTAAGACCCCCGGTCACGCCTATTCTCTTGTCTCTACCTCGCTCTGCCACGCGCCAACTGGCGCTCATCTCAAAAAATCTTTGCCACAAAACTCTCGGGACTATTACATCGCCCGCAGAACCATCGGACCAACTAGTCCCTGGTCCCTTAGCCCCAAGTCCCTGTTCTTAGTGCTTGCCCGCCGCGTCGGCTACTGCCGAATCCAGCGGAACGCCGGGGCCCATGGTCGAGCTCAGCGTGACGCTCTTGATGTACTTGCCCTTGGCTGCCGAAGGCTTGGCGCGCACAATCGACGAGATCACCGTGGTCGCGTTGTCGATCAGCTTTTGCGGCTCGAAACTCAGCTTGCCCACCGGCACGTGCACCAGGCTGGTCTTGTCGGCGCGGAACTCCACCTTGCCGGCCTTGATCTCTTTCACCGCCGCGGCCACATCCATGGTCACGGTTCCGGTCTTGGGATTCGGCATCAGGCCCTTCGGCCCCAGCACCTTGCCCAGCCGGCCCACTACCTTCATCATGTCGGGCGTTGCGATCAGCGCGTCGAAGGCGGTCCAGTTTTCCTTCTGGATCTTCTCCACCATCTCCTCGCCGCCCACAAAGTCGGCGCCGGCCGCGGTCGCTTCCTTCTGGCGGTCGCCGGTGGCGATCACGGCCACGGTCTTGGTCTTGCCCAGTCCGTGCGGCAGAACTACCGTGCCGCGCACCATCTGGTCGGCGTGCCGCGTGTCCACACCCAGACGCATCGTCAGATCGACGGTCTCGTCGAACTTGGCGTACTTCACTTGCTTCAGGAGACTGACTGCTTCAGGCAGCGGATACGCCGGCTTGGTGACAGCGGCGCGCGCCTTCGCAATATTCTTGCCAGTTGCCATGCTTCCCTCGTCTCCCACCGCTTTGCCAGCCCGCCATAGCGGAATCCGTCGACCTGTTCGAGCACTCGTCCAAAACGTTGCCCGTCCGGCCAGGACCAAAAGCCGTGGTGCAATTGACTACGCAGGGGTTTCCCTGTGTGTATCCAGTAATGATAGCGAAATGGTCCCGGGATTGCAAATAGGGTTGCGACCACGCCAACCGGACCCCACTTTTCGCGTGTGACGGCTCGCACGCTCCCAATCAAATCCTGTCTATAAACTGATCGCGCTTCTTTTGCGTGCGTGGGAAGCGGTGGCGAAAGATCGATGCGGAAGATCGGATCGTCGGTCCGCAGGCCGCTGAGAACGACCTGCGGGCCGTGCCAACGCAAAGGAGGTGAGGGCGATTGGATGAGAAATCGTCCTGGATGCGGGTTGCCGTGATGATCGCCATCGACTGGCGGTTCATCACAGCACTCGTCATCCTAGTCCTGGGGCTACTTCTCGCGAGGTAGCCAAACTCCCGGGAGGTACTCACCCCTTCCGGGATAAGTTCCCACCCCTCTCGGGATACATCAAGTATAGCAAAATCAGAGCATCCCCGCGCATCGCCGCGTCCCAGCTGCACCCTAAAATGCCCCGAAAGCTCGCACACGTCCTCAAACGGTAAACTAGACCCAGGAACCTTCCCGCCGGAATCGACGCCTTGCACCCGCTCCTCGCCCATCTCAATCCCGAACAACGCGCCGCGGTCGAGGCCGCCGACGGCCCTCTTCTCATCCTGGCGGGTGCCGGATCGGGCAAGACCCGCGTGATCACGCACCGCATTGCGTGGCTGATCCAGGAGAAAAACTTCGCGCCCGACGCGATCCTGGCCGTCACGTTTACCAACAAGGCCGCCGGCGAAATGGCCGAGCGTGTGAATCAGTTGCTGGGCCACTCGTCTCTCGCCAAGCCTTTGATCTCCACCTTTCACTCGCTCTGCGTGCGCATCCTGCGCCGCGACGTCGAGGTGCTGAAGACCGGCGACAAGGGCCTGACGCGATCCTTCACGATTTTTGATGAAAACGATCAGCAGAGCCTGATGAAGCAGATCATGAAGCGCATGGGGCTCGATACCAAGCAGCTCACGCCGCGCACCGTGCTGGGCCGCGTTTCGTGGGCCAAGAACCACATGGTCGATCCGCAGGAATATTTTCTCGGCTCCAAAGATCCGAACAGTGAACGAATAGCGCACATCTTCAAGGCCTACCAGGATGAGCTGCTGAAGAACAACGCCATGGATTTCGACGATCTGCTGCTCGATGCCGTGCGCGTGCTGAAGGCGTCGGGTGAGGTGCGCGAGCGCTACCAGCGCCGCTACAAGTATCTATTGGTCGACGAGTACCAGGACACCAACCGCCCGCAATACGAGTTGATGAAGCTGCTGGCCGACGAACACAAGAACGTGTGCGCGGTGGGCGACGAGGATCAGAGCATCTACTCCTGGCGCGGCGCCGACATTCGCAACATTTTGGAATTCGAAAAGGATTTTCCCAACGCACGGATCATTCGCCTGGAGCAAAACTACCGGTCGACACAGATTATTTTGGAGGCCGCCGGCGCGGTAGTGGCCAACAACCTGCGCCGCAAGGGTAAAAAGCTCTGGACCGAGCGACAAGGCGGCTCGCTCATCGGCTACTACGAAGCGCCCGACGGCGAAAACGAAGCACTCTTCATCGCGGACAAGATTCAGGCGTTCCTGCGCCAGCAGCAAAACTCGTCCGAAACGCAAGACCCCGGAGGGGCCGCGGTGCTGTATCGCACCAACGCCCAATCGCGGCTGGTGGAGGAAGCGCTGCGCCGGTACAACATCGGCTACACCATGGTGGGCGGATTCAGCTTTTACGAACGTGCCGAGATCAAGGACCTGCTCGCCTATCTGCGGCTGGTGCGCAATCCCCACGACTCCATGGCCCTGCAGCGCGTGATCAATACGCCGGCACGCGGCATCGGCAAAACTACCCTCGAGAACTGTGGAACGGCTGGCTCTCGAAACCAACGTCTCCACATGGGACGCCATCGCCGCCGCCATCGCCAATCGCCCCATCCCCACGCGCGCTGCGATGGCGCTCGACAACTTCCGCCAGCTCATCCTCGACGCGCAAGCCATGATGGATCCCGATTTTGCGGGCAAGCTCGCGGCGGATGTGGCCGAGGCCGCGGCCGATGATGCCGATACCAGCTTCGGTTTTGGCGCGGAGCCGGCGGGCGAGGCAGTTCCTGAGCTCGAAAGCGCCGAGGCGCACTTCGGCGGCGATGAAAACCAAATCCCGCTGTTGGATTCGTCGCACTTCTCGCCCGGCGCTCATGCGCCGCAGAAACCATTCCTTAAAATGCCGGCTCCGGACGCTGCGGCCTTTGTCGCTGGCACCGAGCCTGACCAAAACCCAGAAGCGCGGAGCGCGTTCCGCGCGCCAGGAGACTCGGCCACGCTGCCCGAGCTGATCCGCTTCCTCATCGACCGCACCGGCTACATCAAGGCGCTTGAAACCGAGGGCTCGCCAGAGGCCTTCAGCCGCATAGAGAACCTGAAGGAATTGGCCAACGCTGCGCACGACGCCGAGGAGCGCGGTGAAACTCTGGCCGAGTTCCTCGACCACGCTGCATTGGCCTCCGACACGGATCAGTTCGATCCCAATGCCCGCGTCACGCTGATGACGCTGCACGCAGCCAAGGGGCTGGAGTTTCCTCTGGTGTTTCTCGCCGGCCTCGAGGAGGGCTTGTTCCCGCATTCGCGCACGCTCTCCAGCCCCGATGAGCTCGAAGAGGAGCGCCGTCTTTGCTACGTGGGCATGACGCGGGCCATGAACACCCTCATTCTGACGCGCGCCCACTATCGCCGCCGCTACGGCAACGACATGCCGGAGATGAGCATTCCTTCGCGCTTCCTGGAAGAGGTTCCCTCGCAGCTCGTCGAAAATCTTGGTGGCCGCAGCCCGGCGTGGGCCACTCCCGCGTACGGTGCGGGCCGCAGGCACCGGCACGGCAACGACGCGGAGGGCACGCACTTCAACTACGAAGATGAAAGCCAGGAGATTCCGCGTAGCTTTGCGCCAAATCTCTCGTCAGGCCACGGAACTCTTCCAAAGAGTAAAAGCGCGCAAGCGCCGCCGGAGCGCAGCCTCGACAATATTGCCCGCTTCTTCGGCAGCAAATCCAGCGGCGCCCGCCCTGGCACGTTCGCGCGGCCGGCCATGGACATTCCCCCAGCCCACGGCGCATTGGGATTGAAAAAGAACCAGCGCGTGATGCATGCCAAGTATGGCGAAGGCACCGTACTCATGCGCGAAGGCGACGGAGAAGACGCCAAGCTGACCGTAATGTTCGGCCGCGCCACGGCATGAAGAAGCTGATGGAAAAATTCGCCAATCTGAAAAAGATTTAGCCTCACGCGCTCAGCCGTTCCGCCTATCTCATCGATGACCAGATTCCCAGATTCAAAATCACCATCATCACCGCGAACGCAGGGATAAGCAGCAACGCTTTTTTGAGGCGCAATGGATCGCCGCCGGCAATGGCGCCGATCAATCGGCTGCTTACGGCGAGGCCGGCCCAGCCGCAAGTGATGACAAAGCCGATGGCGGTGCCTGTCATTTGCGGAAACGCTGTTCCAGTAATGGCAAGCACGGTGGGAAAGACCGGAGCCATCGACATTCCGGCAACAAAGACGAGCGCCGCGGCGACGGTCGGTTTGTCGGTCCGCAGCATGAGAAATGTTGTCAGAGCCATGGCAATGGAGGCGGCCAGTGTGACCTCGATGGCCGGCACATGAATGAGGATGGGTGACACGCCAACGCGCCCAATGAGCAGGCCCAGCGCAAATCCGAGGGAGAGGATGTTGAGCGCCCGCGCCTCAGGGATGCCGCGCGCGATGAGATGGCGTGGTAGCCAATTCCATACGCCCACTTCGCAGGAAACGTAGAGGAAGAGGAAAAGTCCCAGCATTAAAAGCAGCGGGCGGCCGAGGATGGGCCCGACCTGAGAGAAAACGAACCCTGAGGCGGCCGCCGGGGCCGGCATCTGCGTAAAACACTGCACAGCCAGCGTCGCAACGGTCAGCGCGGCGACCGAGTAACAGAGACGGTCCCATTTGCGCTGGAAGAGATTGGCCGAGACAAAGGGCGTAAGCAGGCCGCCGAGGCCAAAGAAGAGATTCACCAGGTTGAGTGCGGAGGCGCGATGGATCTCGCTCACGCCGCTCACCAGCGCGTTGGCTCCGGTGACAACAATGCCGCCTCCTACGCCAAGTAGAAACAGCAGGGCCACGATGCCGCCGAAGCTGCCGGCCCGCGGCAGCAGAAAAAGCGCCAGTGCGATGCAGGCCAGGCCCAGAATAAGGCCGATCTTGTCGCCCTCGCTATCGAGCAGCGGCCCCACGGCAAGCGATGCGATCATTAAACCCAGCGCTTGCGAGAAGGCGATAGCGCCGTTCTGGGCCGGGGTCAGGCGGAAACGGTCCGACAGATCGGGGAGAATCGTGCCCAGCATTGCGGCGATCATTCCGTAGACAAAAATAGCGAGGACGGCGCAAAAAATGAGCACGAATCTCAGTCCTTTCAGGGAGCGCGTTCAAAAATACAACAACGCAGAGGGTCGCGGCAAGGCGCGAATGGCTGCGGCGAGGATCGAGCGTCGCGTCCGATAGAATTGGAGGCAAATGAGATTGCTGCAGATGTCCCGCCGGGCGCCCCGCGCGGCGCTTGCATTTGTTTCGCTGTTCAGTGGCTTGGCTCTGGCTGGATGCGGCATGCCCGGCGCGCCGCAGCCGCCCTCACTGCATCTTCCCGAACGCGTCGGCGATCTCTCCGCCGTGCGCTCCGGCAACCAGGTAGCGCTCACCTGGAGCATGCCGAAGAGAGACACCGACAAGGTGCCGCTGAAGGGCGACGTGATGGTGCGCATCTGCCGCAATGAGAGCGTCGCTGCCGATTGTTCCGCAGCCGCAACATTGCAGGTCGCCCCCGACGCCCATGGCGCCTTCACTGACACGCTGCCGCCAACGCTGGCCGAAGGCGCGCCGCGTGTGCTCACCTATTTCGTCGAGCTGGACAACCGCAAGGGCCGGACCGCAGGTTTGTCAAACGGCGCGCAAGTTCTCGCCGGCGAGGCGCCTTCCGCAGTCGACGGCCTGGCCGCCGAGATGCGACGCGACGGAGTTCTGCTGCAATGGATGCCCGCGCCGCCTGCGGCAGCACCCGTGGCAGTACGGCTGGTGCGTGAGCTGGTTTCGCCGCCTTCGCCCGCGTCTGCGCCCGCAAAGTCCAGACAGGGTCCGCTCTCTCTGCGTCCCGAACCGCTGGAGCGCACTCTCCTCGTCGCGCCCGGCACCTACATTGACCAGGCTCTCGATAGCAGCATACAGTTTGGCGAGACCTACGAGTATCGTGCGCAACGCGTGGCGCGCGTGACAGTCAACGGAGAGACCCTGGAGCTCGCCGGGCCATTCTCCTCCCCGGTGCGCATAGCAGCCGTCAACGTGTTTCCGCCGGCCGCGCCGCGCGGTTTGGCGGCTGTGGCAACTGCCGGCGCAGAGGGCGCGGGACCTGCGATCGACCTGAACTGGCAGCCCGGCACCGAGGCCGATCTGGCGGGTTACATCGTTTACCGGCGAGAAGCAAGACAGCCGGAAAGCAAGTGGCAGCGTATTTCCCCCGCGCGCCCGGTGGCTGCGCCCGATTATCACGATGCGAACGTGCAACCCGGCCGCACCTATATGTATGCAGTGAGCGGCGTCGATCAGCAAGGTCATGAAAGCGCGCGCTCGGCTGAGACCCAGGAAACGGTCCCGGGACCATAAATCTGCTCCGAGACAAGGAGAAAAATGAAATACTGCCGATTCGTCCACGAAGGTCAAGTCCAATACGGCGCTGTCGAAGAGCGTGGCGGAAGGCCGCAGATCGTAAACCTGATCGATGCGCCCGAGGAAGACCTGCGCTACCGCACCGAGCATGGAAGCGCATCTCCCCTCAGCTCCAATTTCGAAGCGATTCCCCTGAGCACAGCGAATCTTCTTCCGCCGGTCACGCCGTCAAAGATCATTTGCGTGGGCCGCAACTATCGCGAGCACGTGGCGGAGCTGGGCAATGAGATACCCGCCGAGCCGCTGCTCTTCTTCAAGCCGCCCTCGTCGCTCCAGCGGCCGGGCGGCGCGGTGGTGTTGCCTGCGCTTTCGGAACGAGTGGATTTCGAAGGCGAATTCGCGCTCGTGATTGGCCGGCGCACACGCAACCTGAAGCCCGGAGACGATTGGCGTGAGGTGCTGCGCGGCTTCACGCTGGCCAACGACATCTCCGCTCGCGATCTGCAAAAGAAAGACGTGCAATGGGCGCGCGCCAAGGGCTTCGATACGTTTTGTCCGGTCGGCCCCGTGGTGAGCGATGAATTGGATCTCGATGCCGGGGTCAACCTCTCGACCCGCGTCAACGGCGAGCTGCGCCAGCAGGCTTCCACGAACGACCTCATCTTTTCTGTGCCGTTTCTGCTGGGCCACATCTCCGCGGCCTTTACGCTGGAACCGGGCGACCTGGTGCTGACCGGAACCCCTTCCGGCGTGGGACCGCTCAAGCCCGGCGATCGCGTCGAAGTTTCAATTGCCGGCATTGGGGTGCTGACAAACACAGTGGAAGCCGAAACGGCCTAGGCGAAACCGGCCGTTCACGCGCTGCATCCTAGATTAGAGGTACACTGGTGCCGTGGGGCGCCCCGCTCATTCGCCCCGTCCCCGCAGGAGGAGTTATGCCGCAGAATCTGCTTGACCAGTTACGCCAATACACCGTCGTGGTCGCCGATACCGGCGACATGGAGGCGATGGAAAAATTCCATCCCCAGGACGCGACCACCAACCCCTCGCTGATCACGGCCGCGGCGCAGATGCCCCAGTATCAGCCCATTGTGGACGGCGTGCTCACGGACGCACACAAGGAACTGGGCGACAGCGCGAGCGACAAGGACGTGGCCAATCTCGCGTTCAAGCGGCTGGCCGTGGCCTTCGGCAAGAAAATTCTGGCCATCATCCCCGGCCGGGTTTCCACCGAAGTCGATGCGCGCCTCTCCTATGACACCGCCAAGACCATCGACATGGCGCGCGACATTATCGGCATGTATGCCAATCAAGGCATCGGCAAGGATCGCGTGCTCATCAAGATCGCGTCCACCTGGGAGGGCATTCGCGCCGCCGAAGTGCTCGAAAAGGAAGGCATCCACTGCAACCTGACTCTGCTCTTCGGGCTGCACCAGGCCATCGCCGTCGCCGATGCGGGCGCTACGCTCATGTCGCCCTTCGTGGGCCGCATCCTCGACTGGTACAAAAAGGACACGGGCAAGGATTACCACGGCGCCGACGATCCCGGTGTGCAGTCGGTGACGCGCGTTTACAACTACCTGAAGAAATTCGGCTACAAAACCGTGGTGATGGGCGCGAGTTTTCGCAACATCGGCGAGATTACCGAACTGGCCGGTTGCGATCTGCTTACCATTTCGCCGCAGTTGCTGGGCGAACTCGAATCCACCCAAGGCGAGCTGCCGCGCAAGCTCTCGCCCGAAGCCGCGAAGACCATGCAGATAGAAAGAATCACCATGGACAAGGCGACCTTCGACCGCATGCACGCTACCGATCGCATGGCCAACGACAAATTGAAGGAAGGTATTGAAGGCTTCTCCGCCGCGCTGGTCAAGCTGGAAACGCTTTTGGCCAAACGGTTGGCTGAGCTCGAATCGCGCGCGCCTGCGGCAGTGTAAGTTGGCCGCGCCGATCGTTTCATTCGTCACACAAATGGGCAGCCCGCGCGGCTGCCTTTTTGTGTTCGGCGCTTGCGATCTGCCGCGTCGTCACTCGCGCCGCCGTTTGCAATCGAGTGACGCGTCTGCTAACAAAGTTGGCCCTCCCCTCTTGACCAACGCAACTCTTCCGATAAGCTCAGTGTTACAACCATGTGAATCGGGCCGCGGCCGGCAACTTCCCCGCGCAGCACGTCCAGGAACGGCTGGGGCCCAAACGGAAACCGGTTGGTCGCGCTCAGCCGCAGTACCAGGACACGGAAAATCTCGTCGATTCCGCGCACGGGAGGTGTGTATGCAGCCGCAGACTCATCCGCTCGAACCTTTCTTTCAGCAGGCGGTCCGCAACAGCTACGAGGGCAAGCTGGGCCTTCATGATCCCGACGTGACCAGCTACGTTGCGCATTTGCTCTGCGATTTCTCCGATGCCGCCAATCTTTACCGCATGCGCGACGGATCGGGCCGCCCCATCGAAATGCTGGAAGAGATGGAGCGCGCCGCCGACCCGGTGAACGGCGCCGCACCGTCCTTCGATGCCGAGCGCGCGCTGCGCAAACACATCGGCGACTACGCGCTATTCGTGGCCGGCATGTACCCTGAGGCCGCTGGATCCAGGCACCGTCATTGCCATCATTCTCCGAGCCTTGCCGAACTCATCCGCGCGGGCAAAGAAAGCTACTTCATCGTCAGCCAGTTCAATCTCTTCGAGTACGAGAAGGAGGCGCCGCTTTTCGCGCGCCTTTCCGACAAGTTTGAGCGCTGGCTTCTGGGATTGACGTTGGTTCGCCAAGAGCTCGGACCGCGCAAGCCGCTCCAGCTACCGCCGCGAGTGAATTGAAGAAAACGTACAGCGCCGGATCGAGACATGCGTTCAGCGCCCCAGTTGTAGCGCAACCCCGCCCATGATGGTGCGCGGCGGCATATTGACGCCCGTGATCTCCTGGTAGCCCGTATTGCTCAGGTTCGTGAGGCGCAGATATGGCCGCAGTTTGCCTGTGTCGTGGGTGAGAGTGGCGTTCCACACTGGATACACGGTCTGCTGATAGCGCTCGGCAATCTCAACAGCATTGGTCAACACAACATCGTGGCCCAGCGCCGAGTTCCATGAAGCGTGAATATTCTGCACTGGGTAATTGAATACGTACTCCGATTCGAGGCCGTGCAGCGCGTTCTGCCCGCCGTGTAATCCGGTCCACGCAATGCGCACGGTTTGCGATTTCTTCGGAATCCACGTGAGCCTGGTTTCGACGCCGGAAAAACCAAATCCGTTTAGATTGTCCGCGCACCAGATGTTGGCCGGGCAGCCGGCGGGGAGATAGGGATTAGGAACGGTCGCGCTCTTCACGTAATCGATGGTGTCGTGTTGCTTCGAGAAGAATCCAGTTGCGGAGAGTGTGAGCTTAGCCGACGGCGCCCAATCCGCGCCTCCATCGCTCGACCACGTCGACTCCGGCTTCAGGTTCGGATTGCCCTGCGTCGAGGGATCGGAATAGTAGAGATCGGTGTAAGTGGGAATGCGAAACCCGTAGCCGCCGCTGGCGCGCAGCTTCAGATGCTTCGTCACGCGCAGGCTGCCCGCCAGTTCCGGCGAAAACACGGCTCGCGCGCCGCCCGAAAAAATCTCTTCGCGCGCGCCCACTGAAAGGCTCCAGCGCTGCTTCGCCGGCCGCAGATCCAGATCCACGTAACCCGCACCGCGATTGCGCGCATGAATGCCGAGCGCGAACGTGCGCACGCCGCCTGAAAAGTTGAAGCTGTTGATGCTGTCGCCGTCTGCCTCCAGTCCGACCAGAAGAACGGAATCCTTATGCACTGTGAGCGTCTCCCGCAGCGATCCCTGCCACGAACCATCAATATGGTTGTTCTCATAGGCCGCGGGATCGTTGCGTAAGAGCGCGAAATCGTCGGTGTGGCGTCGATAGCCGAAGGCCGTCACGGTGTGACTGCCGAGTTCCTGCCGCGCTCCGGCAAACCATCCCTTGGTCCGCTCCCACGAGTTATAGGGACCATAAAACTGGTTGGCGCCGAAGGAACGATCGCTTGAGGCAAAGAGCAGATCGGTAATGCCAAGCCGCGTCGCGCTCCAGCTTTCGGCCGACGTGTCCATGTTGCGGTAATCGCGGTCGTCCTGACAATCGCGGTATAGCTGTTGCGAAGTACAGCCAGCGATATATCCCGGATCGGCTGCGAATCCGGTGGAAAAATTGCGCTCCGCGGCGACGCGTCCGCTCCAGGAGCCACGCGTGGCCCCGCCCACCAGCGTTTCTTCGTTCGACTGAAAACTTCCCTCACCCGCGCGTACAAGCAGCGAGTCATGATCGGGCGCTGCCGTCAAAAAATCCACCACTCCGCTCAGCGCGTCGACCCCATGGAGTGTCGATCCTGCGCCTTCGAGCGACTGGATGGAATCGATAGCATCGAGAGGCACCGGCAAATCGAGATTGTGGTGCGAGGTCTGCGCATCGTTGATGCGAAAGCCGTTGAGCAGCACCAGCGTCTGCTCGAAACTGCCGCCGCGCATTACGATGTCCGCCTGACCGCCGCCGGCGCCGCGCTCCTCAAGAAAGATCGAAGAATCCTCGCGCAGAAAATCCTGCGGCGACTCGGCGGCCAGCGACTGCCCTTGCACCGGCAGAACGTCGACGGAGCGCTGCGACTCGGCCAGGGGCACTGGCGTGGCCGAACCCAGCACCACCATGGTCTCCGCGGGCGCTTTCACGGCCATTTTCGGCGGGGTCGCGGCATCCTGCGCACAGGCCACGTGCGATGCGACAGCCAGCAGCAAGATCTGGGCGTTCGGGATCAATCGCAATCGACGCATCCATTTGATCATCGCCGCCGCGCAGGGCGTCTTCAACCATGATTTGGTATCATTTTGAATAGTTGAGCTATTCAACTACTTTCTGCACGCTATGCGTATCGATGCCTTTCTCCGGGAAAGCCCCATGTTCGCCGTGAACCGCGCGGCGCGCCGTTTTGAGTCGCTCGCCTCGCGGGTGCTCGCCGCCGACCACCTGGGATTTCTCGAGGCTCTGGTGCTGGCCGCGCTGTTTTTCGAAGCGCCGCGCCAGGTCAAGCCGTCGCAACTGGCGGAAACCTTCGCCACCACGCGGGGCAATCTCAGCCACTGCATCTCATCGCTTGAGGCCAAGGGATTGCTGCTGCGCAGGATCGACCCCAACGACGCCCGCGCTTACCTCCTGGCGCTCAAGCCGCTGGGCAAGCGCTGCGCCGTGCGCGTAATCGCCGCGCTCGACCGCATGCAAAAAGAATTCGAGAGCGAAATCGGCAAAGCCCCGCTCGCGGAAATGATCAAGTCCCTCCGCAAGCTGGAAGCACGCGCCGTGGCACGATAAGGGCTCTCGGGTTTTCTATGCGCGCCGCCACCCTGCCGGCAGAGACTCCCACTTTACCGGCTCGACGCGCCGCACCAGGAACCCCCACGAGAACGCGCCCACCAGCGCCACAGCGCCCGTGATAGCGAAGCCCAGGCGCGCACTGCGGTGCGTCTGCACTATGAACCCCGTGAGCCACAGTCCGATGATGCCGGAGAAATTGGCAAAGCCGTTCTGCAAGCTCGACCACCGGCCTGCCATCTTAGGCCCGGCAAGGGTTTGCGCAATCGCCCAATGGTTTGACGCGTAGCCACCGTGGCCGATGCATGCGATGGCGAGTAGGCTCAGAGCTATCAAGGGATGCCCATGAACTACTGTGAGCAGAAGCAGAATGGAGGCCATCGCCTGGCCACCCGTGACCAAAGTGAGCCGCACCGCCGTGGGCGATTTGCCGCGCGCGATCAGGCGGTCGGAGATCCAGCCCGCCAACACCGTGGAACAGGCAATCAACAGAAAAACCACCGCCGTCAGCCGTGACATGGCGCGAATCGATAGGTGCTCTTCCTGGACGAGATAAGTGGGCAGCCAACCCAGCAGCAGATAGTAAAAATAGTTGCCGCAAAAATGGCCGATGAGCGCGCCCCATGCGCAACGCAACCGCACCATCTTGAGAATCGATGGCCCCGAGCCGTCGCTCGACGTTTGCTGCCCCCGTTCAACGGCACTTTGGCTCTCTGCTGCTTCGCCGCGCGGCATAGCGAAGTACCACGGCACGAGCCAGACCAGCGCGCCAATGCCAAATGCCAGAAAGAGCATTCTCCAGCCGTAATGCACCAGCACCATCCCGCCCAGGAACGCACCCGCAGCGGGGCCAACCTTTGTTCCTGCGTCGATGAACGCATTGGCCCGTCCGCGATGCTCCTGCGGCATGGCGGCAAATATCTGCGAGTAGCAGGGATACGCCACCGACTCGCCCATCCCCAGCACCAATTGCAGCGCGAAGAGCGCGCTATAGCTGGGCGCGAGGCCGAGACATGCCATGGCCAGCGACCACAGCAAGTATCCGCCCATCAGCACCCAGCCCGCCGAATATCGATCTGTCAACCAACCAGCGATACCGAGGAGCTGAACCATTGCGTAGGTCCAGAAAAATGCTGAGAGCAGCTCGGCCGCGCGCAGCGACGAAAACGCGAACTCCCGCTCAAGAAGCGGCATGGCCAGCGAGAGGTTGCCGCGATCGACGTAATTGACCAGAACAGAAAAGACGAGGAGGCCGACGACGACCCATTCCTTGCGGGACATTCCGGCGCGATGCGGAACTGCCTCAGCCATCGTCTCCTCGCAGTCTCCGCAAATCGTATCACGCATGCCAGAGCGTCCGGCTCATTCCGAACGGCCTGGTGCGTCCGCACAAACGGGGACGAGAACCGCAATCAGCGCGGCCGAAACCAGGCACCGCAGCCTCATGTTCATTGGAGTTCTTGACGGATGGGTGCGCTCACTTGGGCTCGATGGCAATAACCCACAGATCGGTGTCGCCCAAGTTGTGGCCTTTGTGCGTCTGGCCGAGCCGCCACGCAACTTCATCGGTCTTCAGCGTGGAGGCTTGGACGCTTCCGTCGGGCAGTACGTGCTCAAGTTGCGCGCCGCTGAGACAGACCACCACGCGCGCGTGATGCGTATGCTGCGGCTCCCAGGCGTGCGCGGCGATTCTGATTTCGTAAGTGCGGCTGTGTTGGTCCTCGAAGAGCACCTTGTAGTTGGGCGGCAGGCCCGTCATGCCCCCGGTATCATCGCCGCCGGCGGTGAGGAACTCGACGCGCACCAGGCGCAGCGGCGTGTGTCCGATGTTGGTCACCATGCGCCTTCCCGCCGCTTCGTTCAACACCTCGCCGCGCTGCACGGCATCTTGCCTTTGCCTGCCATCGACATACTTGCCTTGAACCGCATCGCCGCTCAGGAATACCACCACGCTGGCGTGCTCGCCGGCCACTGTTTCCTGCTCGCCCGGCGCCAGCGCCTCCTCGGTCACAATGACCTTCTCGTTTCTCAACACTTCTGTCGACGCGGCAAGAACCGGCACAGACGCGGCCACAAAAAGCAAGCCTGTACCGATCCATCTTGAGACTCGTTGCATATAACCTCCAAATTCGCTGATCGCCGAATGGGCTGTTACGCGCAGCGGAAGCACGCGGTCCACATGGGCGCAGCCATCCTATCACGGCGGCCGAAGGTCCTGCCGCCATCGTGAATGTGGCAGCCAAGTCCTACTCGCGAGCGACGATGCCTGCGTGATCTACGGCGCGTCGATTTCAGTGTTTGGCAACGGGTGACGGCGGAATAGAGCCGGGTCAGGCAAAGCTGATCTTTAGAGAGATGGCGGCCTCGGGCAGTTTCTTTGCCGGAAGCTGTACGTGCAATCCGGCGGCCAGCTGCCGGAACTGGACCCTATCCTGACAGCCTAACCATTCAACTCTCGCTACCCTGGCCGGCGACTGCGGGCTGGATGTGCCCAGTGCCCGGATGATGACTTCCTTTTCTGGCCATCCGAGGACCATCGCATAAACAATTGTCCCGGTCTTATTGCGCGTGAATCGAACGTCCTGTGGGCCGAGTTGATTCACGCTCGAAGAGGACGAAGGAGAAATCTCCGGTCCTTCGCCAAATACCTTCCACGGCCGCGTCTCGAAAATAGCTTCGCCATTCACTTCGATCCATTCCGTGATCTTGTCGAGCACCGCGATCTCTTTGCTGTCGATGGTGCCGTCCGGCCGTCCGGGAATATTCAGGATGAAAGTGCCATTCTTGCTCACTGTGTCGATCAGCCAGTGAATGATGTCGCGCGGATTTTGGTAACCGCCGTACTCTCCCGCCCGATTGAAAAGCTTGCGATCGTAATGCCAGCCTCCTATACAAGTCTCCGATTGCCAGGGGTACGTGGAAATGCCGCTGGTCACGCCGCGTTCAATGTCGGCCACGACAGCCTTGGCCAGTCGTTCGGGCATCTGCTTCGTGGTAACCACGCCCTCCCTCCTTCCGCGCGTCTTGAGGATGTGGTTATAGAAATAGGCCGTGGCGTTCATGCCTCCCCAGCCCAGCGGAAGCAGAGAATTGTCGAGGTAGAGAAGATCGGGATCGTGCTGATCGATCAGATCGCGCGTGCGATCGTAGAAATTCTTCACATAAGAAGCGTCAGGCAGCGCCATCGGCGGGTGCTTGGGAGCGTAGAGTTGCTGCGGATCGAGTCCCTGCCACCATTGCCCCTTGCCGTCGGCCGCAGTCAAACAGCCGTCATAGGGAACGCCCGCCAAGGGACCGGATCGATCGGCGTCGTGGGCGGTCTGGAACCACCACCAGTTACGTGGCTGATGTACGGTAACGCCCACCCTCAGCCCCTGTTTGCGAGCCGCCGCCGCCCAGTCGCCGACGACGTCTCTGTGCGGGCCAACGTTGATCGCGTTCCATGGGTTGTGTCTCGAGTTCCAGGCATCGAAGTTGTCGTGATGATTGGCCAGCGCAAGAAAGAATCGAGCGCCGGCTTTTTTGTACCGCGCAATCAACGCCTCCGGCTCCCAATTGAGCAGCGTCCACTGCGGGCACAAATCTTTGAAGCCGAATCGGGAAGGATGGCCGTAATGCTCCAGGTGATACCTGTACTGCTCGGAGCCCTGCACGTACATGTTGCGTGCGTACCAGTCTCCCGCCTCCGGAACACACTGCGGGCTCCAGTGGGCCCAGATCCCGAACTTTGCATCGCAATACCACTCCGGGACCTCGTATTGCAGCAAGGAATCCCAGGTGGCCTGATAGGGCCCATCTCCCTCCAGCCCGGGAATGGGAGAGATCATGGGCACGCCGTTCCACGATCCGCCGGGAACTGGCAAGCTCGGTGGCATCTTCGGGCCGGATTCAGAATTGGGGCTTACTTGCCAGGTCGCCTCGTCAAGATGTTCTCTGATGAATTGTCCATTGTGCAGTTCGTAAAACGTTCTCCGATCGGCGGCCATGGCACAAAACGCGGCATAGTCCTGGCTGAGCTCGTCGAATCCGTTCAAGCCGGCTCCGTTCAGGGCGGGCGCAGGCGCCGCAACTTTCTCCTGAGCGCCGATGGGCAGAGCCTCTGCCGCGGCCGCCGCCGCAACCAGCCTGCAAAACTCTCTCCGATGCATGGATGCCTCGACTTCCAACTTATGGGTTTCCAACCCTCACGTCAAAGGCGGAGAAAGTTTGGTCCTTGAGTCATTTACTGTGCGCCTTACCGTAAATTCACTTGTCAGCTCCACTTCATGGCCGTGAGGATGCAAACTGGTCCAAAACTGTGCCTGGAGGATTGTCTGTTGATGCGGATGCCGAAGAGTGCCTTTTTTCTCGCAGTTCTTGGATGTTCCGTTCCTCCCTTGATGGCGCAAATCACGGCGCAAACCAATACCCCGGTATTGAATCCTCGTCTTTACCTCTCCAACGCCGATGTGACGCGGCTGCGACAACAAGCCGGGATCCCCGCACTGGCTGCCGCTTACGCAGACCTCGAGTCAAAGACCGACAGGAACGTAGACGCCTGGCTCAAGAAATATCCTGCCATCCCCGCTCCGCGCTCCACTGCGGAACTCGTCGCCATCGGTAAACGCGACAATCCTTCGCCTGACTTCAGAACCATTGCCACGGCCTACGCGCTCCATCCCACACCGCTGCTCGGATGGGTGCTGCGCGAGAAACTGCTGGCCGCCATCGGCGTGCGCCAGATCAATAACTATTGGTTCAACGACGGCATTCATGAAGGCGAGGCCTCGATGCAATTTCTCGAGGCCTACGATCTTGCTTCCGGCGCCGGCCTAATGACCGCGGAAGACAAGCAAGTGGTCAAGGAAGAACTGCGGCGCTGTGCCCATTTTCTTCAGGGCTGGATGCTCGACAGTTGGTGGCCCGACGAGCGATTTTCGCAGGGATATACCTGGTACTACCGCAGCGTGTACTGCCTCAATTTCCACATCTTCGCCACCTCGATGATGGGGACGATCGCCATGCTTTATCCCGACCTTCCCGAGTCTCCCGAGTGGCTGCGCGCAGCGCAATCGGAGCTTCCCAAGTTGCTATTCACGGAGTTCGGGCTCGACGGCGGCTATGGAGAGGGCTCGCTTCACTACTGGAGCCTGTCGACTCACGCTCTACTGCAATTTATGGTGGCCAGCCGCAACCTCGGGGCGCACGATTACTTCGCCGATACCGCGATGACGGATGCGATGCGCCGCACGCTCATGTGGAGGATGAATCTCACCGAGCCGGACGGCCGTGTCTTTGCCGTGGGCGCGGAGGAATTGATTGAGGGCGGAAAACTTCTGAACGAACCAATATTTGTGTGGGCGGGCCGGACCATCATCGAGCGTGGGCGGCCGAGAATGATCCCCGGCGATCCCTACGAGCTTTTTCACTATGATTGGTCGGCCATGGCATCCGCTCCCACCGATCTATCTGCCAACCACTCCTTCTCCGGCTACGGAATCTTCCGCTCCGGTTGGGGCGCGCAGGATAATTACTTCCTTCTGAAATACGGCACCACCTTCATCGGACGGCGCGAGAATGAAACAGGGCTCGTCATCTCCGGCCATGCTCATGCCGACGCACTGGAGCTGGAACTCTGCTACAAGGGAATCCCTATCACGGTGGACCGTGGCCGTGTGGGCCGTTATCAGGACTGGGACACCTATGGTGGCTACTCCAAGGCTACCGTCGCGCACAACACCGTCGGCATCGGCAACCCATGGGGCTACGACCGGCTCGACGGGCTCTATGCCGAACATGTCAAGCAGCATGGCAAGGAGTTTCTCTACGAGACCTCGCAAAACAATATTGGCCGCGCCGATGCGGAGCTGAGAGCCTTTGGAGATGTCGGCGAAATCGGCATCATTTCGGCAAAGCTCAAAACCTACGATCATGTAACGCAGCAGCGCAGCGTGGTCTGGTTCCGCGACCTCGGAGTAGCTGTGGTCAACGACCAGATGGAAAGCGATCGCGAGCAACCCTACGAGTGGTACCTCAATCCCGCTGGGAATCTGCTTGCTCATGACAAGGTGCTCACCTTCGGTGACGACGTGGCCCGCCTCGACGTGGTTCCGATCCTGCCCGGCGATGAGACCGTCGAGACTGTTCTCAAAGGCGACCCCAGGCTGCCTCCGTATTACTTCGGACTGCGCCCCTCAGAAGTTCCCGGCGGTTGGTCTCCTAAAAATCGAGAGGACAATTTCACGCTGCTCGTGCTCAAGAAAAATGCTGCGTCGACGGATTTTCTGAATGTCTTGGTCCCGTATGAAAAAGTCTCCCCGTTTGCGGTGTCGCCCATGGGCGCCAAAGGAACCCGGCTCACCGGGACGGACACGACTCTGCTGGTCACTTCCGGCGGTAATGACGATCCCTCACTCTCCACGGACGGAAGTTTCGCCGTGGCGCGTCTCGATCGAGGATCGCTCTCGAGCTACGCGCTCCATCACGGCTTCATCCTGGGGCTCGGGAATGAGGAACTGATCAAGGTCGAACTGCTCAGCAAGCCATGGGAGCCGTTCTTCGACAGCGCAGTGACCGGCGCCGTGAGCCTTGTTGACCATCGCGCCAGCTTTAGCTTTCCGCTCAGCCCCATGGACAAGGGACTCATTATGTTCAGCCCTAAGGTTAATGAAGGCGAGGAGCAGCCGCTCCCGCTCCAGGTTGCAGTCAGCTTCCGGGTGAATGAAAAGCCAAAGCGCATCATCGCCCTGCGATCCGCAACGGAGACGCCAAAACTCGATGATCCAGCATTCGATCGCATGACCGTGGGCTGGGAGAACGATCCTCATCAAGGACATTATCTGCGCGAGCAGCTCGATTTCACTTGGGACGCGGAAAAGAAACTAGTGACCGTAATTCTCGATGTCGGAATCCGCCAGCTCGTCTGGGAGTAAAGCGCAAGCGGCATAGGCCCGTGTGTGCCGCACACGTTTCAGCTTGGATGTGATGCCCTCTTCCTACACCTCGCCGCAACGCACAAACAAAAAGACCAGTGGTTCGGTTCGGATTCGGATGCTAAGCTCAATATGACCCCCAACCGCGATGCCGTGTACTTGCCAAGCGCGAAGCATGACTTCATTTATTCCAGTTCTTCGCGCTGCAATTGGTACAAACGGTGCCAGGCCAAGAGCCATTTGCTGTACGCCTTACCGTAAATTCACTTGTCAGTCCCGCTTCGTGGCCGTGAGGATGCAGACTGACCCCACCCGCGAAAGGGATATTAAGGTTGATTATGACTGACAAGTCTGGTTCGAAAGGCACGTCTGGCCTTGGCCCGTTCAATCGCCGCCACTTTCTGATGGCTGCCGGATCGGCCGCAATTTTATCTTCAGTTCGTCAAGCTCGCGCTGCACAGAGCTCGGAACCGAAGACCCCAGCCAACAACCGCATCAATCTTGGCGTCATCGGCATGGGCTGGCAGGGCCCGGGCAACACCAAAGCCTTTCTGGCTTCAGACGACTGCCAGGTGGTGGCGGCGTGCGACATCGACAAGGATCATCTGGATGCCGCAGTGAAGATGATCAACGACAACTATGGGACCGAGGATTGCAAAGGTTATCACGACTACCGCGAGTTGCTGGCCCGCGAAGACATCGATGCCGTGATGATCGCCGTGCCCGACCACTGGCACGAGGTCTTGGCCACTGAAGCTGCGCGGCACAAGAAGGATATCTACTCCGAGAAGCCGCTGGCACATACCGTCGCCGAACAGCAGTCGATTGTGCGCGCGGTGGAGGAGAACAACATTATCTGGCAGATGGGCTCGTGGCAGCGCTCGGTGCCGAACTTCCACAAAGCTGCGGAGATTGTGCGCAACGGCCTCATCGGCACAGTGACGCGCGTCGAAGTCGGCCTGCCCGCCGGCGACTCGGATTACGAAAACGTAGAGAAGATGGCGATCGCCAAACTAGCAGCCGCAGGCGTGATGGCGAAAAGCCTGGCCGAGGTCGTGGAAGGGTCGAAGGCTTGGGACCTTCTGGTGAGCGATCCTCCGGCTGACCTTGACTACAACACGTGGGTCGGCCCCTCGAAGATGGGGCCTTACATCCGCGCGCAGTCGCATAAATCGTGGCGGTGGAACTACAACACCGGCGGCGGACAGTTGATGGACTGGATCGGCCATCATTGCGACATTGCCCATTGGGGTCTGGACTTCGACAACTCCGGCCCGTCTGAGGTGGAAGGCAGCGGCGAACTCCCGCCGCGCGGCGCGGTGTGGAATGCGGCGCCGAAATACCGCTTTGAGCTCAAGTATCCGCAGGGCATTACGATGACCATCGCCGGCGGGCACCCGGACATCAAGAGCGGTACAAAGTGGATCGGCAGCGAAGGCTGGGTGTATGTGGACCGCGGCAAGTTCGACGCCTCGAACCCCGCGTGGAAAGAAAGCAAGACCCTGCCCAGAGAACTTCGCAAGGTGAAGCTTTATACTTCTGATAGTCACCAGCAGAACTTTCTGGACTGCATCAAGACGCGCCAGCCCACCATCACGCCAGTGCAGGTGGGGCATCACTCGGCCATTCCCGGCCATCTTTGCCTGATCGCGATGCTTACCGGGCGCAAGATCCGCTGGGACGTGAAGACAGAGAAAATCATCGGCGATCCTGAAGCCAGCAAACTGCTGACCCGCGAGTACCGGGCGCCTTGGAAGATGAGCTAAGCGCGCAGGGGGGCCGCAGCCGATCCTCGTCATTCAATCGACTACACTGGATCACGGAAGAACTTATAAGCTCCGCACTTCAGCCTGCTGACCGAGGAAGCATAACCATTTCAATCTGAGGCACTATGAAGTCCGTAACGCGCAGGAGTTTTATTGGGGGGGCAGCAGCGGTTGCTGCAATCTCTTCATCGAAAATCTCGTTTGGAATGCCGATGGGGCTGACGCCGGGTATCCAGCTTTACAGTGTGCGGCAGCAGATGGCAGGGGATTTTGAAGGCGCACTGGCGGCCGTGCGCGAGGCCGGATTCCTCGAGGTGGAATCTGCCTCACTGCCGAAGAAGCCGGCGGCGGAGATCCGCGTGGCGCTTGACAAGGCGGGGCTCAAATGCGTCAGTGCGCACCGCTCGTTCGTCGACGTCACCAGAGACCTTGACGCTACCACGGAATTTGAAAAGGTCATCGGAGTGAGCTACATCATTTGTCCGGGGCCGGGACGCAGGAACTCTCCTGATCCAGGCTCAAAGCCGGGACCGCTGACCATCGACGACTGGAAGTACAACGCCGAGGAGTTCAACAAAACGGGCGAGAAGCTGAAGAAGGCAGGCATCACCTTCGGCTATCACAACCATTGGTCCGAATTTGTGCCTGTCGACGGCAAGATCCCCTACGAAGAACTGCTCAGGCTCTGCGAGCCGGGCAAGATGACCTTCGAGATGGACTGCGGCTGGGTGAAGGTCGCAGGCCAGGACCCCATCGCCCTGATGAAGAGGTACCCGCACCGCTTCTCCATGCTCCACATCAAGGATTTCCATCTTCCGCCAAACATCTCGTACGCAACGCACGAGGAGGCAAAGGTGACGGAGTTAGGCCGCGGATCGATCGACTACAGGCCCATCTTTGCCCAGGCGGCAAAAAACCAGAAGATTACGCACGCCTTTGTCGAACAAGAGGCCTTCGATATCCCCTGGTTCGAGTCACTGAAGGTGGACGCGGATTACCTGAAGAACCTTACGATTTAGTGCATTTTTATTGTCCGAGGAACCATGTCTGATTCAACTGACTTGAAACTGGGAACTTATGGGAAGGTCAATTGGGATTTTACCTTCGCCTTTCTGGCTCTGCGCCTGTGGCTGGGCGTGCGCGCCCTGTTCGTGGGCATTGAGAAATTCGGCGCCTATAAATCGGTAGCCATGCCGCTGATCGACCCGTCAACCGGCCAGCCGGACGCGAGCGGCGTGATGGTGAACGTGAACGTGAAGTCCTATGCGCTGGCCAACTACGCGGGTATTCCCGAATCGCTGGCAAGACAAGTTCGCGCACGAGCCGCATGTTTCCGAAATTCGCGTTGGTGGCTTTTGACCGCATGCTTGGGCCCGGCATTCATTCTCACCGGAATCATGCTGCTGATCGGGCTGGGCACGCGGCTGTCGCTCGCGGCGCAGGGGCTGCTGTTCATCGCGCTGACGGTCGGCCTGGTGCTCATCAATCAGGACGACGGCGTGGCCTACCTGGGCATTCATATTGGCCTGGTGGCGGCAGCATTTCTGCTCGTCGAACACAACCGATTTGCGGTGCTGAAAAAATGGTGAACCCACTTCTGAATCGCCGCGACTTCATCGGCGCCACCGCGGTCGCCGGCGCCGGCATGCTGTTGGAAGGCTGCAAATCCGATTCCGGGCGAGGAGAAGGCGGCGCAAAAGAAATCTTCGCTGAATACCATCAATATCGCGCTCATCGGCTATGGCGAAGAGGGCAAGGTCCTGCTGGAGTCCGCTGCTGAATATCGAGGGCGTGCGGGTGGTGGCGCTATGTGATATCTGGGATTACCACCGCAACGAGGGCGCGCGCTATCTGCGAGAAGCTCGGCAACCAAGTGCGCGCCTACGAAAACTACGAAGACCTGCTGGCCAAGGAAAAGGATCTGCAGGCAGTGGTGATCGCGACGCCGGATTTCTGGCATGCGCCGATGACCAACACCTGCCTGAAGGCCGGGCTGCATGTCTACTGCGAAAAGATGATGAGCAACACCATCGACGGCGCGCGCTCCATGGTGGCGACCATGCGCGAAACCGGAAAGCTGTTGCAGATCGGCCATCAGCGGCGCAGCAACCCGCGTTATCTTTTCACGCTGAACCGCCTGCTGCACGAGGCGCAGTTCTGCGGCCGTCTGACGGCGGCGCAGGCGCAATGGAACCGCGCGGTGAAGGAAGACTTCGGCTGGCCCAAGAAATACGAGATGCCCGCCGAGCATGCTCGCCAAATACGGCTACAAAGACATGCACCAGTTCCGCAACTGGCGCTGGTACAAGGGACTGGGCGGCGGACCGCTCTCCGACCTGGGCGCGCACCAGATCGACATCTTCAACTGGTGGCTGGGCACGCCCGAAGTCGGTGATGGCCAGCGGCGGGCTGGACTACTACAAGAACCACGACTGGTATGACAACGCGATGGTCATCTACGAGTACCCGTTGGCCCAGGGCGTGGCGCGCGCGTTCTACCAGGTGCAGACGACCACCAGCGCCGGCGGCGGCTACTTTGAGATGTTCATGGGCGACGACGGCACCATCAAGATGTCGGAAGATCCGTCGATCTGCGCGATCTAGCGCGAAGCGCGCGCCACCGAGGTGATCATGGGACGACCTGGTGCCGAAGGGCTATGTCCGCGCCAAGGCCGATCACCGGCGATGACGCGGCCAAAGTGGACGTGCGCGAGACCGCGCAACTGGCGGAGTACGAGATCCCGGTGTTCTTCAACAAACCGCCGCACCAGCCGCACCTGGAGAACTTCTTCAACGCCATTCGCGGCACGGCGAAGCTGAATTGCCCGGCCGACGAAGCATTCACCAGTGAATACGTGATCCATAAAGCCAATGAAGCCGTCGCCGCCCAGACGCAGGCTTGTCATCACCGCCGGAGGAAGTGAAAGCCTGAGATGATGATGAAAACTCCTTTACAGAATTTCTCCGTTCTGGCTGCACTGCTTGTTGCCGCCGCTGCGTTCGCGCAGAACAAGGTGGTTTTGAAGACACAATCTGCCTGCGCCGCTGTTTGTGGGAACGCCGGTGCCGCTCAACGTGCCCAATCTTGAGCCGCCCATGCAGCGGCAAGCGCCCGGATTTTTATGTTCCCGCG
This sequence comes from uncultured Acidobacteriota bacterium, assembly GCA_963826735.1. Classification (GTDB taxonomy): domain Bacteria; phylum Acidobacteriota; class Terriglobia; order Terriglobales; family Acidobacteriaceae; genus Telmatobacter. The sequence goes on along the minus strand of CAWGYN010000011.1, from coordinate 436,922 downwards.
GGCACCATGAACCTGGCGCTAGAACAAGAAAGTCACATCGAGCGACAACAATCCCGATGTCGGAACGCTGGATATGATCGTCGATGGAGACAAGGACGGCAACGAAGGCTCGTGGGTCGAACTCGGGCCCGGGCAAACAGTGGGTCGCAGATCGACCTGGCGAATAGCGCGAACATCTATGCGGTGCTCGTGTGGCACTTCCACTCGCAGGCGCGCGTGTATCGCGATGTTGTGGTGCAGGTTTCCGACGATCCCACGTTTCCAGTCGGGCGTGACGACGATCTTCAACAACGACTTTCACAACGACCTTGGGCCTGGGCGCGGGCAACGACTTGAATTACATCGAGACCTATCAGGGCAAGCTGATCGACGCCAAGGGCGTGAGCGGGCGGTATGTTCGCCTCTACAGCAACGGGAACACGACCAACAAACTGAACCACTACATCGAGGTTGAAGTGTGGGGCAAGCCCGCCTGAGCCCGTCCGCGCGGTGGATTCGCTGGGCGGCGTTCGCCGCGGTCGCGCTTCTCGGTTTGGCCATGCGCCTGCCGCAACTGGGCGCGCGGCCCATGCACACCGATGAAGCCGTTAACGCATACATCGTTGGACAATTGCTGGCCGGGCAGAACGTTCACCTACGATCCGCAGGACCGCCATGGTCCGGCGCTCGCCGCGCTGGCGCTGCCGCTGGCTCAGCTTGCAAGGCGCAAAAACATTTGCCGACCTGACGGAATCGGAGCTGCGCCTGCACGCCGGTCGTGGCCGGAACGGTCACGATTCTGCTATTTGGCGCGGCGGTCGAAATGTTCGGCTTCGTGCCCTGCCTGATCGCCGCGCTGCTGTTTGCCTGCGCGCCGCTGACCTGTCTACTACGACCGATATTTCATTCACGAATCGCTTTTTGTCGCGGCCACCTTCGGGTTGATTCTGTGCGGCTGGTGCGCGTGCAAGAGGCCCTCCGCGAAGTTGGCGGCGTTGGCTGCCGCATGCGCCGCGCTGATGCTGGCCTGCAAGGAGACCGCAGTTCTTCACTTTGCGCGCTGGCGCTCGCGGCGCTCCTCTACTGGCTCTGGAATCTGCGCAGAAAGAGACCTTCCGGTTGCGTGGAGGCCCTGGACAGTGTCTGACTGCTGTTGTCGTTTTCCTTCTGCTGAGCGTGGCTCTGTTCACCTGGTTTGGCACGAACTGGAGAGCGCTGTCCGCGCTGGGCCACGCGGTCCCAAACTTTGCGGCGCGCGCGGGTGGCGAAGGCCACGCGCAACCCTTCTGGTATTACGCGTCACTTCTCACCGGCGGCCGGTCTGGCGCGCTGATCTGCGCCGTCGCGTGCATCGGGCTTGCTGCTGGCAGTGCGCAAAGCGCGAGGCTTCGCCGTTTGCCTTATCTGGCGTACTATGCGGTTTTTGTTTTCGTCCTCTACAGCGCGATTCCCTACAAGACACCGTGGCTGGCGCTGAATTTCTGGCTGCCCATTGCGCTGTTCGCGGGGCTGGCGGTCGAGTCGCTGTGGCGCGTGCCGGTCAAGCATCCGGCAGTGCGTGTTACGCTGCGCGCCGCTTGCCTTGTGGCGGCCGCTGCGGCCGCGGTTCTCATCGCGCACGACACGCGGCAGCGCGTCTTTCTCGATCCTGCCGGCGAGGACAATCCTTATGCCTACGCGCACACCTCTGAAGATCTGCTCGGGCTGCCCGCGGAGATTGCAGAGATGGCGCGCCAGGAGGGCCTCGCGTCGCCGCGCATCGCTGTGATTGCCGCCGATCCGTGGCCGCTGCCGTGGTACCTGCGGCAGTATGCGCAGGTGGGATTCTGGCAGCCCGGGCAGCCGGTAGGCCAGGCGGATTTTTACATCACCTCAACCGACGCAGCGAACCAGTATGCCGATCAACTGAAGAATTTCCATGCGGATTTCTTCGGCGAGCGGCCAGGCGTGCTGATCCTTTTGTGGTCGCCCGCGCCGTAATGAGATCGTATGGCTGACATTCACCAATTCAACCATCGCGCCATGGCGACATACTTCGAGGTGCGCATCGCCGATGAAGAAAGAACCTATGCCGCGCAGGCCGCGCAGGCCGCGCTCGATCTGCTGGATAAGCTGGAATCGCGCCTGAGCCGTTTTCGCGCGCACAGCGACATGGCGCAGATTGCGGAGTTGGCGCCAGGCGAGACGATGCGGCTGAGCGAGCCGGCGTTTGCCTGCCTGCAAATCGCAAGGAAGATGGAATTGGCCACATGCGGCGCATTTTCTGTCACGGCCGCTGCTCTGCAGACGCAATCCTCTTTACCGCAGTGGAATTTGCTCCCCGAGGAGCTTTCCATTCGGTGCGAAAGTGGGCGACTGCAATTCGATCTGGGCGCCATCGGCAAGGGGTTTGCGCTCGACCGCATGGCGGAGCTGCTGCGCCAGTGGGACTGTCCGGCGTTCCTGCTGGTTGCTGGCGGCAGCAGCATTCTGGCAGGCGAGCCGCCGGAGGGAACTGCCGGCTGGTCCTGCGGCCTGGGCGATGACGACGCACCGCAGAGATTCTTTCTGGCGCGCACTTCGTTGAGCGGATCGGGGTTGGCGGTGAAGGGGAACCACATTCTTGATCCGCGCACCGGCCTGCCGGCCTTGCGGCAAAACCGCGCCTGGGCCCTGGCCGATACCGCGGCTGAATCGGATGCGCTCTCAACGGCGTGCATGGTTTTAAGCGAGCCGGAACTTGACGATTTGCTTGCGCAGGATCACTCGTGGCTGTTTTTTCTTGAGACAGGCGGAGTCGTCAAACCCATGGGAAAGCGCGCACTCCCGCCGCAAGACTGTTGAATCAGGAAAGAACCCAGCCGGAGCGGTTTTCACGTTTGATGAAGGGCGCGGCTTCGGGACAATTCTTTGCGACCATCTTCGGCCCGTCCCACTCGATCTTTCGGCCCGCACGCAAAGCCACGCAGCCGAGCAGCATGATTTCGGTCAGTCGCGAGGCGATCTCAAAACGCGAGTAGCAGAGTTCCGGCTTGTTTTCCCTGATGGCAGTGAGCCATTCCTGCGTATGGCTGAGATCGTTGTCTTTTCCATGATGGATTGCGCGGGATGCGTTCGGCAAATTGTGCCAGCGCGGGATGCTTGGTGTAATGGATGTATTTCTGGTCGTCCTTTAGCTTCACGAAGAAACTGGTTCCGTAGTCGTCCGGTGAAAACACCGAGCCTCCGTCGCCAATCAGCAGGCAACCGCTGTTGGGAACTTCACCGCGCAGCGCGACGATGTCGGCAGTGATTTCAATCGGCGGCTTGTTGCTGAAGTCATGGCCGTCAGGAGCTGTCGGGTCGGGCTGGCCGCCGTCATACCACCAGAGGGTCACCGCATCCTGCTCGATCGCTCTGTGATGGTGGAAGAGACGCGGTTGAGCGACGGATATGGAAGTCTTTGCGTGCGGGAAATTCAAAGCGAATTTTGGAGCCGACCGGATAAGCTTCCTTGTTCATCTTGCCGAGAGGTGTCGCTTCAATCTCCGTCGGGTAGCCCAGGTTCAAGGCGCGGAACGGCATGATTGACCGTGTGGCACGCCATGTCGCCCAGCGCGCCGGTGCCGAAATCCTGCCAGCCGCGCCAATTAAATGGAATGTAAATTCCATACCTGATCATTGGGATCACGACGGTCCTTATACGGCCGCATCGGAGCCGGGCCAATCCACTTGTCCCAATCCAGTGTGGCGGGAATCGGGTCTTCTCCCTGCGGACGATCCATTCCCTGCGGCCAGACCGGACGGTTGGTCCAGACGTGAACCTGATGCACCTGCCCGATGAGTCCGTCCTGAATCGTCTCGACCGCGCGGCGCAAGCCGTCCGCAGCGCTGCCCTGATTGCCCATCTGCGTGACGACCTTCTTCTCTTTCGCCATCTTTCGCAGAGTAGCGCGCCTCATAAATCGTCTGCGTCAATGGTTTCTGGCAATAAACGGCCTTGTGCATCTGCATCGCCGCCGAAGCCGCAATGGCGTGCAAGTGATCCGGCGTGGAAACCGTCACGCGCATCAATCTCGTTGCCCATTTGATCCAGCATCTGGCGGAAATCTTTGTAAAACTTCGCGCTTCGGATATTTTTCCGTCTGTCTCGCGTAAGCCTGCTGAACCCGAATCCACGTCGCACAGCGCGACGATGTTTTCACCGGCGTGGCACAGGCATCGGTGTCGCTCCGGCCTTTGCCACCCATTGCGCCGATGGAGGCGATGTTCAATTTGCTGTTCAGATTCTGGCCGCGCAAAAGCGTCGGGCACGCCAAACGCGAACGCACCGGCGGCCAGAGAAGTAGTCTTTATAAAATCGCGGCGGTTGGACACGGGAGGACGAAACGAATTCCTGAGAATTCAACAGGGGTGATTCCTTCGACTGATTTCTCATGCGCAACAAATTATATCGCCCGGGGGTGGTTCGAGGCACAGCGGTGTAAACGCTGGCGAATCTTCCGATCGAAAGAGGACCGGTGCTGTGCGGCACCAGTTTGGCATCCGCAGTCGCGCCGCGGTTATGCCTGGCGTCCGGGCAGATACTGTCCCAGAAAACGCCGCGCCAGGATGAATCCGTCTTTGCGCTGCTGCGGAAAATCGGGAAGGTTTCCGGTGTGCGGCGCGTCCCAGAATTCGTCTTCGTGCTCCACCGCGATGCCGCCGTTGAAGTGGATCTGCAGCAGGACCGTAAGGAACGCCGCCCAGTTCACAATCCCCTGCCCGGGGATCCGTAACGCCACCATCCCTGCCCGGCAATGCCCACCTGCTGCAGGACAGGCTGAGTGATCTCCGTATCCTTGGCATGCACCGCAAGGATACGGTCTTTGAACTGCCACGCCGCACTGACTGGGTCAATGTAGAGCCGCACGAAATGCGAGGGGTCGAATTCCAGCCCCAGCCGCTTGCTCGGGACACGGTCGAAAACGGCCTGCATCGCTGCCGGAGTGCTCGCGAAATTGACGCCGGTAGGATAATTCTCCCATCCCATCCCGACGTCGAGCTTCTCGCAAACGGGCAGGTATTTTTCATTGAAGACATCGGCGAAGGCCGCGGCCTGATCCTCCATGCTGGCGCCCGGTTGCCCGCCGCTGAAGGTACCGACAAACTTGCAGCCCAGTCGATGGCAGAATTCCAGCGCGCGAATAAAATCGGCCTGCGCGGCCGCGCGCTTGCCCGCATCGGGATCCGTGTGATTGGGTCCGAAGTACTCAATGCTGACAATGCGAATGCCTGCGTTGCGCGCCGTGGCCAGAATCTGATCGATCGCACTGTCGCTCAGGTTCGGGTTGAAGTCCGGGCCCGGCGTGACCACCACGCCTTCGTAACCGGCCTGCGCGGCAAAGGCGAGCTTCTGCGGCGAGTATGGCGTGATGATGGAGAGCTTGGGATAGGGCGTATCTGGTGGCGTACCCGCTTGCGCTGCAGGCGCCTGCGCTGCCTCTATCGGGACAGCCGCTGGTCCCGCCACGCCCAGAGCCGCCGCGGATGTGCCGCCCACCTTCAAAAAATCTCGCCGGTTCCAAAACGAGCTTTCGCTCTCCATATCGTTCGTCCAGACCGGCGCAGAATACTCAGAATCTGCAGATGTGTACTCGAGCCGCCCCCGGCGCCTAAGAACAACCGGAGGTCGAGCCGCAGCTCATGCAGCGGTAGCAGCTGCCGTTGCGCACCATGATCGCGCCGCAGACGTTGCAGCTCGGCGCGTCGCCCATGTCGTACATGCCGCGCATGGCGTCGGCCGCGTGGTACAAACCGCGGTCCTGCAGGCTGGGCACGTGCGCGGAGCTTGCCGCCGCCGTCTGGCCGCGACTGCACCTCGGGGGCAATGCCTCCGCCTCCGCCCGCAGTCACGCCGCCGCCATGCCCGCTCACCTGATTCAGCCGCTTGGCCACTTCCTCGGCCAGCTGCGCCAGGTGATCGCTGCGACGTCGCCGCTCAGCTCCTCTTCGACATCGCTCTCCTCGAGCAGGCTGGGCGATGCGGGCAGTGCCGGCGCCTTGGGAGCCAGACCCGCGAACAGCGTTAACTGCTCGCCCGAAAGGAAGCGCAGGTTGAGCCAGCGGAACATGTAATCCATCAGGCTCTTGGCGTAGCCAATCTGCTCGTTGCCCGTCCAGCCCGAAGGCTCGAAGCGCGTGTGCGCGAACTTCTCGCACAGCACCTTGAGCGGCACGCCATGCTGCAACGCGAGAGAAACCGAGGTAGCAAATGCGTCCATCAGTCCGCTGACCGTCGAACCTTCCTTGGCCATGCGGATGAAAATTTCGCCCGGCTGGCCGTTGGGATAGAGCCCGACCGTGATGTAGCCTTCGTGCCCGGCGATGGAGAACTTGTGCGTGAGCGACGCGCGCTCCTCCTGCAGACGGTGACGGATGGCGCGCGGCGGAGCATTGAGGTCCTGCTCTTCTTGCCGACTCGTCGGCGCCGTCTCGACATCGACCGAAGGCGTCGGCCGTCAAGCACCGGCACCGCGGCAGCCGCAGCAATCTCTTCCATGCGCCTTCTGGAAGGCCTGCGAAGCGGCGAGCAACTGCTTCGCGCTCACTTCCATTTTGTCGGCGCCGTGTGCCTCGAGCGTCTTCAAGTCGGCTTCAGCGGCCGGTTGCGACGCCGACAGATGGCTGAGCACGCGGCTGCCCACGGCGTCGAGCGCCGAAGGTTCCTTCTTCGCGTCCATGCTGGTGTTCAGCGGCTGCGTTCCCTTCGATCCATCGCGGTAGATGGCCACTGCCTTGATGCCCTGCCGCCAGCTTTCCGCATACGCCTCGGCCACCTCTTCCACGGTGGCTTCGTGCGGCAGGTTCACCGTCTTCGAGATCGCGCCCGAAAGGAACGGCTGCGCCGCCGCCATCATTTTGATGTGCCCCATGTAATGAATGGAACGCGTGCCCTTGGACGGCTTGAAGCTGCAATCGAAGACCGCCAGGTGCTCCGGCTTGATGCCCGGCGCGCCCTCGATGGTGCCCGTAGCGTCGATGTAGCTGACGATCGCATTCACATCGTCGTTGTGAATATCCGAGCTTGAACAGCGCCGCCGGCACGGTGTTGTTGACGATCTTGATCATGCCGCCGCCGACCAGCTTCTTGTACTTCACCAGCGCCAGGTCCGGCTCGATGCCCGTGGTGTCGCAATCCATCATGAAGCCGATGGTGCCCGTGGGCGCCAGCACCGTCACCTGCGAGTTGCGGTAGCCGTAGCGCTCGCCGTAAAGCAAAGCCATATCCCAGCACTCGCGGCTGGCTGTCGAGCAGTGCCTCGAGCTGCGGCACCATGAAGGGCTCGCCCGAGCCGCCCGACTTGCCGATGTTGTTCACTTCGGCGCGGTGCATGCGGATCACGTCGAGGAACGGCTCGCGGTTGACGTAGAAGCCCGGGCAAGCTCCGCCCTGGTGCTCCACTGACGCGGTCAGCGGCGTGGCCGAAGCCACCGGCGGGCACTGCGCGGCGATGATTGCCGACTGCAGGTACGACTGTCCGCACATGATCGCCGTCATCGCCGCGGCCAGGTCGCGCCCGGCTTCGGAATCGTACGGCAGGCCGAACGACATGAGCAGTGCGCCCAGGTTGGCGTAGCCCAGGCCCAGCGGCCGGTAGTCGTGCGAGTTGCGCGAGATGGCCTCGGTCGGATATCCCGAGTTGTCCACCAGGATCTCCATTGCCGTGGTCATCACCGAAATCGCGTGCCGGTAAGCTGCGATGTCGAACGTCCCTGCCGGAGTCACGAAGCGCATCAGGTTCAGGCTCGCCAGGTTGCAGGCCGAGTTGTCCAGGAACATGTACTCGCTGCAGGGATTCGACGCGTTGATGCGCGCTGTGTTCTTGCTGGTGTGCCACTTGTTGATGGTGTCGTCGAACTGCATGCCCGGATCGCCGCAGAGCCACGTAGACTCGGCGATCTTTTGCATGATGTCGCGCGCCTTGCGGGTCTCTACCGGCTGGTGGCCCTTCACCGTATAGGTGGTGAAGTCCCCATCGGCCTCGTAGGCGCGCATAAATTCGTCACTGACCCGAACGGAATTGTTGGCGTTCTGAAAGAATATCGATGAAAACGCTTCGGAGTCCGGCCCCGATCCGTCGTACCCTGCCTTGATCAGAGAGTGGGCCTTGGCTTCTTCTTTTGCCTTGCACTCGATAAACTCCACGATATCCGGATGGTCCACATTCAGGATCACCATCTTGGCGGCGCGGCGCGTCTTGCCGCCGCTCTTGATGACACCGGCAAAGGCGTCGAAGCCCCTCATGAAGCTCAAGGGCCCGCTGGCCGACCCTCCGCCCGACAGCAACTCCATTCGAGCCGCGCAGCGACGACAGATTCGTCCCCGTTCCCGATCCCCACTTGAAGAGCATGCCTTCGGTCTTGGCCAGGGTCAGGATCGAGTCCAGTGAGTCTTCCACCGCGTTGATGAAGCAGGCCGAGCATTGCGGGTTCTTGTAGCCCGTCGCCGAGTACTGCACTCCGCCCGTCACCGGGTCCCAGTGCCAGTTCTGTCCGTCCGCATCCGGCTCCAGCCGGTCGCAGCCCACGTTGAACCACACCGGCGAGTTGAACGCCGCCTTCTGCGTCAGCAACAGGTGCGCCAGTTCATCGTGGAAGATGGCCGCATTCGCGGGCGTGGCAAAGTAGCCGCCGGCGATGCCCCAGTCGCGAACCGTCTCCGCCACGCGCCCCACCAGTTGGCGGACGCCCGTCTCGCGTTCCGGCGTGTCCATCTGCCCGTGCAGGTACTTCGAAGCCACAATATTGGTGGCCGTCATCGACCAGTCCGCCGGAACCTCCACGTCCTTCTGCTCGAAGATCGTGTTGCCCTTGGTATCGGTAATCGCCGCCGTCCGGCGCTCCCATTGCAGCTCGTCGTAGGGCGAGACGCCTTCGGTCGAAAAACGGCGCGTAAAGGTCAGTCCCTGCTGGGTCCTGGCGGTGGATAGAAAGGCAGCCGTCGAAGTCTGTAGTTGAGCCTCGTTCATCTTGATCTCTCCATGGGGCAAAATTTCGGTGAAAAACCCTCGGTCCAGCGCGAGCGCCGGAGCATGCAACAGCCTACAAAACCTTAGAAACAAACGGGAAAAACGGGAATAAGTAAGGCCGTGAGCTTCAGGATCGTCGCGGCTTCCCGGCATCCTTCAACGCCAGGTTTTCTTTACAGTCCGTTAACAGCCGCAAATGGAAAAATACCGCTGTCCGTGGTACGTGTCAACAACAAACCACAACATCTTGTATTTTGTTGGTATTTCACGCACCTGCTCTCTAAACCCCGCCATTTGCCTGTGGAAAGTCGCAAACAGCCTTGTCTGACGCGGTGTCACGCGGTTTGTTTTGCACTCAGATAGAGGCAAAATTCGGGCCCCGCGCAAGCCCGTTACCTTAGTTTTAGCGTAGTCCTTCGCAGTGCCTCTCACAAGGCGCAGAACTGGTGCAGAATCGCGCATCTCCTGTGCGAATTGTGGACATCGGGGACCGGAATCGGCCTTGCCTTTGCCCTAAGCTTCAAATCGCGATTTCACGGGAAGCATCCGTTGGTGCAGGACGCGGACGATCAGCACCCCGTTTCGGAGAGGAACGTAAAACGCTACATGCTTTTCGATCTCATACCGGCGCAGTCCTCGTCGTATTTGGTCGCAAGACCGTCCGATCGAAGGATTTCGAGCCAGAAGTTCGAAACCATCCTCCAGCTTCATCAGATACGAGTCAGCCTGTATCTCTCCCCAGGTATCTTTTGTGTACTCGGCGATCGAGTCGATATCGGCCTCAGCCTGGGTCGAAACACGAACGACAGGCATTCCTACGCTGCTTTCTTCGACAGGCCGTGCTTCTTTCGAATGCGATCGAAAACTCCGGGCTCAGCCACCCCGCTGTCGAGCCCTTCCTGGATCGCCTTGCGCAGGGCCTTCAGTTTCTCTTCGTCTTCCCGCTCCTCGCGCTCCAGAAGACGCAAAGCCGATCGCATCACCTCGCTGGCATTCGCATAGCGGCCCCGCTTCACGCTTCTGGCGATAAAGCGATCGAGCTCTTTTGTCAGATTCACATTTCTCGTCGGCACGGCAGCCTCCTCAAACAGCAGTATAGGACGGTTGGCAAACTATGCCAACCCATCGGCTCGCCTTTTTTGAGCATTGGGAGCAGGGAAAACCGCGAATTACGCCGTCGCTGCCGCCGCTCGCTGGCCTAACAGGCCTCCATTGCCGTGGGAGCGGCTCAGGGTCAGCACGGTGAGGACAAATCTATAGAAGGCCGAGGCGCGCGTATTCCTCGTGGATGATCTGATGACACTCGCACGCGGCTTGTTCCAGGCCCTCGCGATTCTCGATCGTCACATTTCCCCGCGAATATGCAATAAGTCCAGCCTTGTGCAACATACCGGCTGCCACGGTGACCGTGGTGCGGCGCGTGCCCAGCATCATGGCCAGAAATTCGTGGGTTATGGGTATGTGATCGTTTTGCACTCTATCCTGGCACATCAGAAGCCACCGGGCGAGGCGCTCTTCGAGTTCATGCACTCGATTGCACGCAGCCGTCTGCGCAGTTTGCACAAGCATGGCTTGTACGAATCGTTGTAAGCGCAGACGAAGTTCGTTCGACTCTTCGAACTGTTCCTGCAAAACCTTGGCCTTCACGCTGAAGCCGTGCCCCGGAATCTGCATGAAAGCGCGGTTCGGAGAGTGCTCGGTGCCCAGCACGCCGGGCAGTCCCACAAAGCCGTCTCGTCCAATGATGCCGACCTCGACGCTGTTGCCGTTTTCCATGGTGACAACCACGGAACAGACTCCCTCTTCCAGAAAATACACGGTATCAATCGTCTGTCCGGGATCGTGCAGACTGCGATTGATTTTCAAAGTCAACGGGGAGAGATGGGGCGCAAGACGCTTTATTTCAGATGCCGGCAACGATGCCAGCACCCGGTTCTTGTAAGTCTGCGGGGCGGGGATCGATGGCATGGTTCTCCTTTGCGCCGTGAAGCCAAAAGGCTTGCACCTGAACGCGCAAGAGAACCGGCCCAAGACCCTGTTTTCGATCCAAGGAGGGCGACGTGCGTATTAAGATGTGCGGCGATCATACTCCTCTCGACGAGCAATGTAATGTTCGACAAGCGACATGCCGGGCCCGAATCGGCAATTATTTGTTCGATAAGCGACAGACATATCCTAAAAAGTGGTATTATTCTGCGCTTAAAGCCGTAGGCATGGTAGAAGAACTCACTCGCAACTGCCGGTTACACTAAGGCACCCCAGATCTGCCGTTGGCCGGTGTGAGTGTTGAGGAGACTTCAGCCACAACTGCCAGTTCCACTGCCGCCCCAGCCTTTCCCCGCTGGTAGTTGTGGTTGTTAGTCAAGATTGCCAAAGCGGCTAAAGCAGGCGGCTGAAACGCCTGGCATATTGCTGTTGAACCTTTGATTGTTCTGGTTAGACTTCGCTGTTATCGCTGTGTCTTTCGTTCCCGCCTTCCCCTAATGAACTGGCGGGAAAGCAAACCGCCCGAAGGCCGCGGTTTTGCCTACATCGAAGGAGGTCGTATGAAGCTCACTGTCGTTCTCTCCGTGGGCCTTGATCCGGGCTTATTGAGAGCGCGTAATCTCGTTTTGCGATCTGCCGGGTATGTCGTTGTCTCGGCGCACTCAATCAAAGAAGCGGTTGGCCAATTTCAGGTCGGCGATTTCGATCTGGTGCTTCTTTGCCAAACCATCCCCGCAAGAGAGAGAGACGGACTGACCTGGTGGATTCGAGCCACCAGCCCAGGGACTCCCGTGGTCTCGGTTTCGGGACAACTCTTTTCAGATGACGTTGTTGCCGGTGTGACGGTGGGCAGCAGTCCGAGCGCGCTGCTCTGGGGCATACAGGAAGTGCTCATCAACGCTAAGAACCGCACGGCACGGACGGCGAACCCTCTCGGCGAACGCGAAGCGGATGTGGCGCAAATGAGAAAGCCGCCACGACCGAGCACCGGCTTTGAAGCGAGGACAAGAGCCGCGAAGGAGCACTTTGCCCCTCTTTCTCGCACCGGTTGAGTAAGGGGATACGAACAACCTTGACGAGGGGCCCGTTGCCTCGGGATCTTTAGAAAGAGGAACGATCATGCCCGAATTGCAGCGGCAACCCTCTGTTTTTGTTGTGGATGACGAGCCTGTCATCGCGACTACCCTGGCGACGATTTTGCGCTTGAATGGCGGGTTCCACGCCAAATCCTTCACCAAGCCACTCGAGGCTTTGGAAGCGGTTCGACATGAAGCGCCGGACCTTCTGCTTACCGATGTCATGATGCCGCTGCTCTCGGGGATCGATCTGGCGATTCAGGTTGAGGAGCTTTGCCCGAACTGCAAAGTGCTGCTGTTTTCAGGGCAAGCCGCCACGGCCCATTTGCTTGAGGCCGCCCGTGCGAAGGGACATGATTTCGAGCTTCTGGTCAAACCTGTGCAGCCGGCGGACCTGCTGGCAAAGATTCGCGGCTTGACGGAACCGCCATCGTCGCTGGAATCGATCGACGAATTGCAATTGTGACGCCGCGCCGGGAGCGCCACAGGCAAGTCCTATGAAATCAATATAAATGTTCGTTTTTCGGGTGCCGAAAACCTGCCAAATGTTCGCTTAAGCGCGACCGGCTGCCCCCAAAATGTTCGCTCGGGAGGTTGCGATTCTTTGAGACAAATTAACGAGAATTGGGCATTTCAAGGGCGAGCGTAACCAAAGAATTTCCCGAATAAGAGCCGCGGTTGGTAGAGAATTTCCCATAAATGCATCAAGATGGGCTCCGGAGCGTGTTATTAGGCGGTTTTACGCGTGTTTTTGATGCAAGAAAGCGTTTACTGGCGGCGGAAAACTGGGACTGAGAGCAGCATCGCCGGATCGGCTGAGCGCGATCACACGCCGGAGCCCTGAGGCGGTTTTGGGGACCGGTCCGGCTAGACGGTGGGCTTCTTCCTGCCAGCTGAGATCCGGAGTCTCCCCGGTCCCCAAGAGCGAGGGACCGGGGGCACCCTCGGGGTGGTTTTTGGGGCGTCGAGACCAAGGCCACCCGGCAGCTCCGAACCCGCGCCCGCCGCTCATTGTAGGGGGGGAAATCTGTAGCCTTCCCGGCGAAAGAGGTTGACGCAGGCATCCACGGTCTCAGGGTCGTACAGCGTGCCACTCTGCGACTCCACTTCGTCCAGCGCCTCGTCAATGCCCCTTGAGGCACGGTAAGGCCGATGCGAACTCATGGCCTCAACCACATCCGCAACCGCCAGGATGCGGGATTCGAGAAGGATCTCATCCGCCTTTAATCCCTGCGGATATCCTGAGCCATCCAGCCTCTCGTGATGCTGGAGAATCATCTGCGCGATCGGCCACGGGAATTGGACGTTCTTCACAATCTCATAGCCAAGCTGCACGTGCTCCTTGAGAAGGTTGTACTGGTTCTCAGTCAAGCGGCCGGGGTTGGCCAGAATCTCGGCGGGAATGCCAATCTTGCCCAGGTCGTGAATACCGGCCGCCAGGCGAAGGCCCTGGGTCTCTTTGCTCGAAAGGCCAAGCTTGCGCGCGATGGCCACGCAAAGATCGGCCACTCTGCGCTGGTGGCCCGCGGTGTAGGGATCGCGCTGGTCCACGGTTTCCGCGATCACCTCGATGGTCTGTTCCAGGCTCACACTCAAGCTTTCCTGATACCGCGCCTTGGCCAACGCAGTGCGCAGCGTGGTAATGCCGAACCCCAGTGCCGACGCGACCTGATTCATCAGCCTGCGTTCCGCATCGGACCAGCGGCTCACCCTGACTCCATACGCCATCAGGCAGGCCCTTTCGCCTTCGAATTGCCGGAAAGGAATGGCAATTGCAGACATATACCCGCGTTTCAACGCTTCTTCACGCCAGGGCTTCATCATGGGGTCTTTCGCCACATCGCGACTCGCGGAAATCTCTCCTGTGCGGATGCAGCGGCCGGTTGGCCCCTGGCCGCGTTTCGTGTTCGCCCACGTGAGATTGAGCAGCTTCAGGTACCCGTCCTCATGCCCGTAATGCGCGACCGGAATAACGCGCTTCTCTGGTCCCTCTTCTGCAAAGCCAACCCATGCCATTCTGTAGCCACCCACCTCGACCACAATCCTGCAGTACTCGGTCAGCAGCTCCTCTTCGGTCTTCGCGTGCAGCAGCGCATTGTTCATCTCGCTCAGCACGCGCAGCTCCCGGACCTTTGCGCTCAAATCCAGTTCCAGCGCCTTCTGCTCGGTGATGTCCTCCATGAATCCCTGGTAATAGAGCGTCTTGCCATCGGGTCCGGGGATCTTCCTCATGCTGACTGCGATCCATACCGGTGCTCCGTCGGGGCGTCTCATCCTCAACGGGTAGCGGTCGATTTCCCCCATCTTCTCAACCATTTCCACGGCGACTTCTGCGTCGTGCGGATCGACCAGCAACGTCGCCGCCCAATTTCCCAATTGGTAAGCTTCTTCCGTCGACTCGAGCCCTAAGATCTTTGCCCCAGCCGGGTTAATCGTGAGCAACTTTCCATCAGGCGCGCTGCGGAAGATCCCCTCGGGCGCGTACTCAAAGATCTCGCGATATTCTTGCTCCGCTTTCTGGTGGGCCTCTTGCGCGGCCTTGCGCTCGGTGATGTCTTCAAGGAATCCCTGAAAGTAAAGGGTCTTTCCGTCCGGCCCGCTGATTTTGCGCTCCGTCACGATGCCCCAAAGGGACGTTCCGTCCTTGCGCCGGAATTGACAAGGACCGCTGCACGCTTCTCCCTGTCGTTCCACAACTTCAATGAAGGCGGCTCGCTCTGCAAGGTCGAACCATACCTGAAGACCCCAATCCTTGAGGACGGAAATTGCCTCCCCCGGCGAGTCGTACCCGAGCAGCCTTGCCCCAGCCGGGTTCACGACAACTGTCTTGCCCTCTCTTGTGATGCGATAGATGGCCTCCGGCGCGAACTCGAAGAATTGGCGATACTGCTCCGCCGTTCTGCGCAACGCCTCTTGAACGGATTTCTGCTTCGTCACGTCCTTGCCAATGACGGAGACACCGACCTTCCGGCCATCCTGAACGATCGGGTTGAAGGTCAAACCAAGGTAGCGTCCGTCCGCGAGGCGATACTCGGCTGCGCACGGCCCTTCGCTAAGCGCTTTCTCGTAGAGCGGAGGAAAAAATGCTGCCTTCTCGGGCGGAAGCAGGTCGCGCGGAGTCATTCCGGCGGCAATCTTCGCTCCATAGTCGCGCGCGAAAGCGTCGCTGAGAACCTTATTGAAGGTAACAAGGCGGAAATTCAGATCGACTGACCAGACGAGGTCCTGTGTGCTCTCGATCAGGGCGACCAAGTGTGCGGTAGCAAAGGTTTGCGGCTGGTTTTCTTGTGTCCTCTCGCGAGCAGCACGTTCTTTCACCATCGTGGCGCCTTTGGGGACCCAAGATCGCCAGCCACGAAACCCTCTCAACGCAGCGCACGGGAACATCCTGGGGGAGCCCGGAATCCGATGCAATGTTGCTGGTACGTTAACGCCAATATTGGGACATTTGCAAGGGAAATCTGCACGCGCACGCGACCGCCAGACTTGCCAACGGATGGAGCAGCGAGAAGGCGTTAATCCCTATGAACTTCCGCCGAAGACCCGCTTCGCTCGTCGGGTGAAAGCTGCACGGGGCGAACGCGGCTTGGCAGAAGTCCGCAAGCGTAATCAGGGCGTCGGGAAACCCGCCGCGTTGGTGCGGACGTAGGTCGTCGCGGCGCCGTTCGAGGTGGCGACGAACTGGTTAGCGTTCAGGAACCGGATACTGTTGGTGGTGGCGACGCCCATCGGCGCCGGCGCCGGGGCGGGTGTGCAGTTGCCCCCAACGCAGATCTGCTTCGGCGAGTAATCCTGCCACGTGTAGCTCAGCGTGCCCTGGGCGGCGTTGAACTGGTAGACGCCCGTGAGCATGAAGCTCATTTCGCCATTATTGGTGGTCGACTGGACGCGACCGTTGGCCGTGAAGCTTGTAGTGATGATGATCCCGCCCGGCAGATTCCAATTCACCCTCGCAGACCAGGTGCCCACCAGGGCCTGGGAAGACTGCGCCTGGATCGGTTGCGCCTGCGATGGTTGCGGGGCCGGTGGGCCCGATGGCGGCGCCGCAGCCGCGTCCGGCGCGGAAAGCAAGAAGGATGCCAGGGCCAGCGCGCCCAGCCGTGGAATTAGGTTACGGACCATATCGCCTCCCCGAAACAGCTAAATTCACGCCTCCACTTTAGCAGAATTCAGGAGCCGTCTGGGGGAGAAAATGCGAGTGCGAGTGCGAGTGTGCGAGTGTGTGAGTGCGAGTGCGAGTGTGCGAGTGTGTGAGTGCGAGTGCGAGTGTGCGAGTTTGCGAGTGCGAGTGTGCGAGTGCGAGTGTGCGAGTGTGCGAGTGTGCGAGTGCGCGAGTGCGTGAGTGCGAGTGTGAGTGTGAGTGCGAGTGTGCGGTGTGAGTCCCGCTGCCCCGTAGAACCGGTTGCATAAATTTCCGGGGCGGGTTGAAGGACTTCCCTCAGGGGCATAAAGCCCCAGGTTTTACGCGGCTCTTGCGGCACGAATGAAGTCGTGCCCTTTCACGTAAAGCAGGTGCCCGGCTGGACAACGGCGGCATTTATGCAATCAGCCCTTGTCCCTCGGGCCTACGGGGTTTCTTCAGATGGAGTGACGTCGCTCTGCGCCTGGCCGAACTGAAACAGCAAGAGCCACGCGCTGGCGACGGCACGGCCGTCAACCTTTGCGGGCGTGAACTTCCAGTTCTGCGCTGCGGTCAGGGCCTGGTTGGCGAAGTAGTGGCTTGGACCCGGCGAGTCGATGGATGCCTGGGAGACATTGCCTTCCGGATCGACCTCGACACGAATTTGTACTTTGAAGTGGCCGTGAACGGCGGCAATGATTCTTGCTGGTATGTCGGGCAGGGCCTGGCGCGCAACCAACCCTTTGACGACACCGCCTATGGAGGGTTCGGCCGCCGGGGCTGGAACTGGCGCCGGGGCTGGCGCTGACGCCGGCTCCGCAGTTGGCGCTTCAGATGGTGCGGGAATAGCTGCCGCAGGTTGCGCTGGCGCCGCGGCGGGCTCCGTGGCCCGAGGTTGCGGAGCGGGCGCGGCGGTGAACTCCTGGACCCGCGGTTGAGGCGCCGGCGCCGCGGTGAGCTCCGTGTTCCGAGGTTGAGGCGCGGACGCCGGAGTTGATGGGGTCAAGTTCCAGCCGAATGTGAAAGCGCCCAGCGTGAGCAACAGGACGAGGACCCCGCCGGCGACAATCTTGGCGCGGAATTTATAAGACGGCTTGGCGGCGCGCTCAACGATGGCTTCGGCAGGCGGGGCGGCAGGTTCCGCATCCTGAGTGGAAGAATTGAGGTGCGCCCTAATGCCGCCAAGGGTGCAGCGGCGTGCTGGATCGATGCGCAGGCATTCCCGGCAGATGGTGAAGAAGGGCTCGGGAATGGTGGCCGGGATTTCCGGTTTACCGCCATGCGATCTGTCCCATGCTGGTGGCTGCTGCGTCAGGGCTTCTACCAGAAGGATGCCGAGCGACCAGATATCGGCCGCGGGCGCCACATATATGGCGCCGGTCTCGGGCGCATCGTAGATGCTGCGTGTGCGAGAGCGCCAGCCGAAGTCTGGCGAGAGTTTCACCTGGTCATCGACCACCATGATGTTGGTTGGCCGGAGATGACCGTGCGTGAGACAGCGGTTGTGAAGATAGGAGAGAGCGCCTAATACCGGGCCGAGCATTTCCCGAGCTTCCCTGGGCGAGAGGGGACGATCGGGAAGGATTTGCGAGAGGGTTTCATCGGCATACTCGGTCACGACATAGAGCAGATCTTCACCCTCGATTGCACAGCGTCCGGCATGAAAAAGCGGCATCAGGTGGGGATGGGAGAGGGTCCTGGCTACGTCCCAACGAGCGAAGGTGGCGCGTTCATCCACAGATGCGAACGGGAAGATCTTAATGGCGGCTCTTTGCGCCCGGCCATCGTCAAGCTCGGTTAAATAGGCAGAACTCCACTGCGTCCCGCCTAGCTTTTGGAGAAGCGGGAATCTGCCGTCAATGACGCGATCGACGGAAATGGCGTCAAGGAAGGTCGCACTCATGGTGGACATGATTTTAACCGCGTCCGCGCCGCGCGCCGCTATGTAAATTTGACGTGCTTGTGACGTAAGTACTCTCGAGCGCTTTCGATTCACTCCTCGACATCAGGACATCATTGCCTTTCGTGCGCACAAATTCGCTCGGATGACGAGAAAGTTAACCCCGTCGGTTACGAATGACCATCGTCCGCTCGTAACGTTGACAAGCTCCTGCGGGGGGGGGTAAGAATTTTTCGCGAAAATCATCCTGCATTTTCAGTGTTCCGTGATTTTTCTCGTAGCACGCTGAGAGAAAAAGGGAGGATCTATGCGTCGCCTCGCCCTTTTGACCGTATCCGGCCTTCTGTTGCTGTCAATCGCACTCGCACAGCAGCCAGCGGCCACGCCGCAACAGAATCAGTCCCAGCCGCCGCGACCCATTCCTCTACCGCATCTGTATCCCCACTTTCTTCTTTATCAGCGCCACCTCGACGAAGCCGCCGCGCAACGCGAAAAACAAGGAGAGAATGGCGATTGGCTGCGTACCGGCCTGCAAAAGCGACTTGGCTTTACCGACGGCGAATTCGCACCGGTGCGCGCATCTTCCGAGAGGCTGTCAGCCAAAATCGCCGATCTGAATGCAAGGGCAAGAGCAATCGTCGCCGCTGACCAGCAAGCCAGGAAACAGGGACTTATCCCGCCGGGCTCGCCCCCGCCCGGCCTGGAAAAGCTGAAGGCGCTCGACGCGGAACGGAACGCCGACATCGACGCCGAGATCGCAACCCTCAATCAGGCGCTGTCTCCCGCAAATGCGGCGTCTCTCCAAAGTTTCTCAGCACGCAGTTCGCGCAGTCGGTGAAAATCGTCCCGGCCAACCCTGGAAAAGCCCGATCGTGGTTCGAGCAGCCAACGCCGCAAGGGAGGACTCAGCCATGAAGATCTTCCAGGCGCTTCGCATGCACTGCGGATTCGGTATTCTGCTTCTCGTCCTCTTGGCCCAATGCCTTGCCCTGCCTGCCGCACACAGCCAATCGTATTGGCACTACGATGGAGTGTCTGGATCCAGCGTCTCGTACTACGCGGACTACGACGACGAAGTGGAGGTCTACGTCGAGATCGACACCGACGGCATGGAGTTCGACTGGTATGCCGATGTCGATTACTATTCCTGCGGCGACTGCTGGGCTTTCATCGACGATGTGGGCGTAGTAATCGCTGCGTACGACGGCAATAACATGGTGAGTTCGGCGGGCGACGATGAAGGTTACGAAGCCGAGGCCGAGATCGAAGGGCCAATCAACCGCGGTGACGCCTACACGTTTATCGCCGATGTTTACGCGGATTACGAAGACGGCTCATATGAAGACGGCGGCGAGGGCTACGTCGAGGGCGACGTAGATCTCGGAGAGATCGGATTTCAAACAACGGCGAACGTCCCCTCAATCTCTCAGATCAGCGTCAACTCCGGCGCGGTCGGGACGAGCGGCTCAACGCAAGTCACCGGGTCGTACCTGATCGACGACTTCCAATACTCAGCCGTCAGCATAGGCGGCGGCGTCCAGACGTCTATTGAGAATGGCGAAACAACGGCCAACGCCACTGTCGATTTCACGATCCCGGCGAGCGGCGTCACAACCGGAGCGCAGAACCTGACGATGTCCAACACCTGGGGGTCCGGCTCCGTCACGTTCACGGTGGGCGACGAAACACCCGCGATCAACGGCATTATCCCCGACGTCTGGCCAGCTGGTCAGACGACGGGCTTTACAATTTCCGGCTCTGGCTTCGGAACTAGCCCCTCGGTTCAAATTTCCGGTCAAGGCATCACCAGTTACGGAATCGTAGGTTTACCGACTGACGCTCAAATTCAAATGAGTGTTACTGTCGATTCGAGCGCCCCCAATGGGACCGCGACGATCACCGTCACCTCGAACGGCTATAACGGCAGCGGATTCTCTCCGGCGCCCGGAAACGGCCCCTCTGGCTCAGGTTCGCCAGGCTATGCGACGATCGGAGCCATACCGAGCTGCCCATCGTCGGTCGCAATCAGTTCCGTGACGCCCTATAACTTGTCTTCCTACCCTCAGGACGTTCCCACCCTTTCAACCGGCATCGGGGCAGTTGCGACAATGACGGTGGGACCTGCGTCGGGAACCTTCAACGGGACGCTGCTCAGCGAGTCGTTGAGCACGCTTAGCAATAGCTGCCCAACGAGCAAGGGCTGGCCCTGGCCAACGCCATGCACGGGTAAGACCCCCACCTTTGCAGTTGGGCTTCCCGGCCAACCCGGAGATTACGGATTTCAGTTTGGGAGCCCCCTCCCTGCCTTGAACAACACGTTCTACGACGGCCATTTCTTGGATAATCCTTATAATCTTCTTTCATGGTCCGGGGTAAATTCTTGCACGATTGTGTGCACCCAGACGTATTCATGCGGAGGAAACCCCCTCGGGAGCTTTACCGTCACGTACGACCTCCAGCCAGGCTCGGTTGGAAGCAGCGCAATTACAAAGGTGATTGTGTCCAAGTATTAGTCCAAAGGAGAACGACATGAGGACCATTGGAGTTAATCTGCTCGCTGGATTATTACTCTGCCCGCTTGCTTGGCGCGCCGCGACGGCTCAGAATTCGGATGCCCACTTTAGCGGCCAGCTACCGACTCCCGCCGATTGGCTCCATGCCAAGGGCGTTGGGACTTCGGAGACGGACCTCATTGCGGCCTTGCGCAACAACGACCCGGCAATTCGGTCCACCGCAGCTAACGAGCTCGCCAACCAGCATGATTCAGCCGCGATACCACTTATCGAGAGCGCTTTATCCGATGAGAGAGACCCCGAGGCGCAGGTCGGAATCGCACAGGCGCTCTTCGTGCTGAATGATCCCAAGGGCCTAGCGCACCTCCAGTCGATGTGCTCTGACGCCTCGCTGGACATCAATGTGATCGCGGAGGTGGTGGGGAGCCTTAGAGCGATTAGACAGTCTTCCGCGCCGTGCGCCAGCCTGATCCTCCACTACCTCGATTCGCACAGTGATTCGGATTCACGGACAAGGCTGCTGGGGGCGCTTACTGAGATGTACCAATGGACCCGGCCGCCCCAGGCGCAACAAATAGCAGGTCAGCTCCAGAACATGCTTGGCGACAGCGATCCGACTGTGCGGATGCAAGCGAGCGATGCCCTCGCCCAAATCGACCTACAATCGTCTGCTGACTTGCTCCGAGCAGCCATCGCGCGGGAGAACGATCCGGTTGCACGAATGCACCTCCAGCGAAGCTTAGACAGACTCGAAAAGAAACAGTAGGACGCGGCTTTGGCAGCGAGACACCAGCAACCACGTAACCCCAGAACCGCGGCCTCCCTTTGACCCCAACGTAGCAACCTGATGCCGATGCGGGCCCCCGACTTCATCCATCGCCTCATAGCCCAGCTTCCTTCCAAGGGCGACCCCGTCCGCGCCATCACTTTGCGCACAATCTGCCCTAGTCCTGAAAAGGTCCTGGAGAGGGTTTAAGCCCAGCAGCTTGCGGAGAAAGGACCTCTCCCCGCGTGATATTCTTTCCGGTTCCTATTCAGGGCGGTTTGCCGCCTATCTATAGTTGCCGATGCGGTTCAAGCAACGGCTGGAGAGGGTTTTATGAAGCGTTTGGTGGTTTTGATTAGCCTGCTTTTTGGGTTTGGATGCGGGTTGCATGCGCAGGCCGCGGCGCCCGCTGCGGGCACTATTGACGTGAACGTGTGCGACGTGGTGAAGTCCCCGGCGTCGTTCGATGGCAAGATGGTTCGCATCAAAGGCACGGTGGTGGCGGGGTTCGACGAGTTCATCATCAAGGATGCGACCGATCCCAACTGCGGATTCCAGGTGAACGGAATCTGGCTCTCGTATCCGCAGGGATCGAAGGCCAAGTCGGGTCCGGTGGCGATTGTGACCGCGCAGCCAGCGCACAATTTTGCCGGCACTTTCAAGGCTCCCACGCGCACGCCGGTAACGCTCGACAAGAGCAAGGAGTTCAAGCAGTTCGACTCGCTGCTGTCGCAGCCGCACCAGAAGGGCCTGGACATGTGCCTGGGGTGCGCGCGCTACGCGGTGACGGCAACGTTCACAGGGCGCCTCGATACCGTGGCGGACGCGTCGATCAAGCGCGATGCCTCCGGTAAAATTACGGGCTTTGGCGGATTCGGCAACATGAACGCCTATCCCGCGCGGCTGGTGTTGCAGTCGGTGTCGGACGTGGCTCCGAAAGAGGTCGACTATTCCAAGACCGACGAAATCACCAAGGGCGAGGGTTCGCTGACCCCGCCTCCGGGGTCGGGCGGCGGCGGATTCGACGATCCCTTTGCCGCGGCGGTGCGGCTGGCTTCGCATGTCGCAGCAGGCCAAATGGGCGACATGGCTCAGAAGGCAGCCGGGGTATTTCCCAAGTCGAAGGAGCAGAACGGCGTCAACGTGGTTTTCGGAGAGGGCAACGAGGTCACGCCGGAAGGCCCGGGCGCCAAGGATTCTCCTGACGGCGTGCTCTACAACTGCGTCTTCAACCGGGATCGCTTGCAGGGGCCATCGATGGTGATAGCGCTGTTCCACGTCGGCCAGCACGTCGCGGATCTGCGCAGCCCGAAGCCTGACAGCGCAGACGCCCCATTCCTCATTAACGAGAACGATGCGTGGGTGGTTACTTCGATCGCGGCCATCGTCGGCGGCCAGAAATACCTCACGCTGCCCGGCGGGTACCTGTTCTGGAATAGCGCCTGGCCGGCAGCACAGCGCGACGACAACATGGAAGCGGCGCTGAAGGATTTCCTGGGCAACGAGGCACTGCTGAGCCACTAGGCACTGCGCAACGACGGTTCTCTAAGAGGCGCTGGTCCTGCAACGGCCGGCGCCTTTCTGCCTGCGGCCAACCGCAAGAAGCCTGCGCCAAGAGGCCGGTGGGCGCGTATCCTTGAATCTGCACCGCAATTCATGTTTAGAACTTATGTAGGGGAAAAGAGAAAAAATGGCTGAGATCGCCGTGGAGGCGCCGGAGACTCCGGCGCAGTTGCCGAAAGTGCGCATAGCCGTGCTGGGCGCCGGCAAGATGGGCGGCATTCTGTTGCAGGCATTTCTGAAAGAGAACCTGTTTGCCGCAGACAAAATTCACGCCACCGTGGGCCACGCCGAGCGCGCGCTGGCGCTGAGCACGCAGTGGGGCGTGGACGTGAGCACCAACAACGTGGAGGCCGCGCGCCAGGCCGACCTGATTCTGATCGGCGTAAAACCCTTTCAGGTTCCGGATCTGATTGCGGAGATCAAGCCCGCGCTCACGCCAGCCAAGCTGCTGGTGTCGTTTGCCGCATCGGTGAAAACGAGCGCCATCGAAGAGGCGGCAGGCATGGAGATTGCCGTGGTGCGCGCCATGCCCAACACGCCTTCCGCGCTGGGCGCTGGAGTGGCTGCTCTGTGCCGCGGGCGCTTTGTGAAGGACGATCAGATGGCGCTGGCCGAGCGCTTGTTCGCGACCGTGGGCCGCACCGTGCTCGTCGACGAAAAGCACATGGACGCAGTGACCGGGCTTTCCGGCTCGGGACCGGCGTATCTCTACATCATTATTGAGGCACTGGCCGAGGCCGGCGTGAAGGTGGGTCTGCCGCGGGACATCGCCACGCAACTGGCCGCGCAAACCGCTTACGGCGCGGCGAAGATGGTGCTCGAGACCGGCTACCATCCGGCGCTGCTCAAAGATGCCGTGACCACGCCCGCGGGATGCACCATCGACGGCATTCTGGAACTCGAAGAAGGCGGGCTACGCGTGACGCTCATCAAAGCCGTGATGCGGGCGACGGAGCGCGCGCGACAACTGGCGGCCGGATAGTCTCGGAAAGGGCGGAAAAAACCATGGATTTGGAGATCAATTCGCCCCTGATTATCGTTTTCGAAAATGATGGACAGTTACAGACCCATCTCTACCCCGGCGAGATGGGCTACCAGGAGTATGGAACGCTCATCGCCACGCTTGTTCGCCACGTTGCCAACGCATTCAAAGTGAGGGAAGACGACGTCTGGGAATATGTGGATAAGGAACGTTGCGAGCCAACAACTCCGATATCGGAGTTGAAGGTAAACTGATTTCCTTGCCAATCCAACGCCCAACCTGGCTTCCCAAATACCTACCCGAACTTGACGGGCTGCGCGGCCTGGCGATTCTCGCGGTCGTTCTCTATCACTGTTATCCGCGCCTCCAGGGCACGTGGATCTACGGCGCCTCGCTGTGGGGCTGGGCCGGTGTCATACTTTTTTTCACTCTCAGCGGCTTCCTCATCACATCCATCCTGCTCACCACGCGCGACCAGCCGCGCTACTTTCACAACTTTCATGCGCGCCGTGCGCTGAGGATCTGGCCCGTCTATCTCCTGCTGCTGGTCGTGGTTTATCTCAACGCGCCGTGGTTCATCGGTCCCAGCATAGGTGAGGCGATCAAAACCGCGCCGTGGCTGGCTTACATTTTTTGCGTGCAGAACCTGTTTCATCTCACGCTGCCGGCCGCCATCGCTCCCACCTGGGCGCTGGCCATTGAGGAGCAGTACTACTTTGTGTGGGCTCCGCTGGTGCGCGTGCTGCGCCGGCCGTGGACGCTCGCCGTCGCACTGGCCGCCGCGCTCGTCGCATCGCCCCTCGCGCGTCACGCCAATCTGCATTGGATGACGTCGACCAACACCCTCATTCATCTGGACGGTATTGCCTGGGGCAGCCTTCTGGCCATCGCGTTGCACACCCTGCCGCTCGGCCGGCGCGCGTGGCTCGCGATGGGCCTGGGCGGCTTCGTGCTGGGATTTCTGGCGGCGGCCACCATCGCCGGCGGCACCGCGTATCTCGATTCCGCGCTGAGCGTCGGCTTTGCCGGAATGGTGTTGGCGCTCATCGCGTCCACTGGCGCGCGCAATCCCATCAACGCGGTGCTGCGCTCCGGGCCGCTGGCCTTCTACGGACGCATCAGCTACGGCCTCTATATGATGCACATCTCGGTCTTCATCTTCATCGGCTCCTTCGACGCGGCGATGGACCGTCACGGCTACGGCATAGCCGGCAATCTCGCCGTCGTGGCCATGCGTTTGCTTGTGAGCACGCTGGTGGCCGCGGCGCTCTGGTACGGCTTCGAATCGCAGATCCTCAAATTGAAGAAGTATTTTTAAGACCGGCGGCAACCGCGGTGAGTCCGAAGCTCGTTGAAGAGCAAATGCAGGTCCTTCGACTCGTCCCGGCACGCCGGGACTCGCTCAGGATGACCGGACTTTATTAGAGCAAGTCTCAAAAATGGTTTGGCCGGTGAGCGCGAATCCCTCAGGGGCTAAAGCCCACCTATATTTTGGGGCTTTTGCGGCACGACTGAAGTCGGGCCCTTTCACGACGACCTCAGATTGGCCCACCAACGGAGCATTACTTGCGGGCCTTGCGCGAAGTAGAATGATGGCTTGCAAATCAGCCCGCCCGGCTGCGCTGGCAAATGGGGATCCTCCGATGCGTCCGATTCACTTGAGCATAATTGCCGCAATTTTTTCTCTCTTCGTCGCAGCTGCTTTTGCGACGGGCCAGGCAGCGACTCCGCAGGCGGCTCCGGCTGCCGCTACACCCGCACAAAACTCCACCCCGGAAGCGACGCCGCAAACCGTGGTTCACGCCAACGCCAACCTGGTTCTGCTGGATGTAGTGGTCACGGACCGCGGCTCCGCCGTCCACGGCATCGATCGCAGCCGGTTCCACGTTTTCGAGAACGGAAAAGAGCAGACCATTTCCTCGTTCGAAGAGCATCAGCCGGCGCCGATTCCCGCGCAGGGCTACAAGCCCGTTGCGCTGCCGCCGCACACGTATTCGAACACGCCGCAGTATCCGCCGGCGACTGCAGTGAACGTACTGCTGCTGGACGGACTGAACACGCCGGTCGACAAGCAGACGGATGTGCGCAAGCAGATGATCGAGTTCATGGGCAAGATTGCGCCCGGCACCACGCTCGCCGTATTCACGCTGACATCGCAGCTGAGGATGATTCAGGGTTTCACGACCGACGCGTCGCAACTGGCGAAAGCGCTCGAGAGCGCGAAGGCGACGCCGCACACTTCGGATGTGGCGGGTTCCGGCCTTTCGATGGCCACGTCAACCGGGGACGACCCGTCAGGAACTGACACCGGCGGCGACTGGTCGAGCATGGAGGCACAATGGGAGTCCGACATCACGGCATTCCAGGATGACCAGAGGGTGAAAATCACGCTCGATGCATTTCGGCAGCTCGCGCTTTACCTGAGCAGCATTCCCGGTCGAAAGAACATCATATGGTTCTCCGGCTCGTTCCCCATCGGACTCGATCCCGACGCCACGGCGCGCAATGGCTTTGACGCTGAGCGGATGTACGCGGATGAAGTGCGCGAAACCAGCGAGGCAATGACGGAAGCGCGCGTCTCAGTCTATCCCGTGGATGCGCGCGGGCTGATGAATCTCAACACCGTTGATGCATCCTACGGAAGCATGGCGACAACCGGCTACAGCGCGTCGCGCCGCGGCGGGGTTGCGCTTGCCATCGCGAACAATATGCACCAAGCGATGCAAACGCAAGCCGAGGAAGATAATTCGATGGAGGTGATCGCCAAGGAGACCGGCGGCAAGGCCTACATCAACACCAATGGTCTGCAGGAGGCCGTGGCCGATGCGGTAAGAAACGGCTCCAGCTACTACACGATTTCCTACGTGCCAGAGAACAAGAACTTCGACGGCAAGTTCCGCAAGCTGCAAGTGCGCGTGGATGGAGGCGGCTTGAACATTTCCACTCGCAACGGCTACTACGCCGACTCTCCAGGAAAAATCGAGGCCAAGGATGCGGCACAGATTGCGCCGGTCGTGGCAGCCATGCTCCACGGAGCGCCGCCTGCCACGCAGATTCTCTTCAACACGCGTGTGCTGCCAGCCTCCGATCCGCATTTTCGCGGCACGAAATTCTCCGCGACACCCGCAGGCCAAAACGCGGCGCAGCTCAAAGGCCCGCTGCATCGCACGGTTGTCGATTTGCTGGTGGATCCGCGCGGCCTGGACTTCACGACTGCGGCCGATGGCACGCGGCAGGATACCGTCGAGTTCGTCCTCGTGGCCTACGACAGCGACGGCAAGCGCGTGAATTACGTGGATCGCCCGGCGCCACTCGGGCTGGATGCGGAGCACTATGCCAGGGTCCGCGCCTCGGGCTTCCCAGTGCGCATGGAACTCGATCTGCCTGCCGGAGTTTTCTCCCTGCGCATCGCCGTCTACGACTTGAACAGCGGCCACATCGGATCGTTGGAGGTTCCGCTGGCGGTTGCGGCAAAGTAAGCCCCGGGCAAGACTCGGGATAGCGCCCGGAATAGCGCCGGAAGCGGGGTTGCGTTATCCTCATCTGTTCTCAAGAAGGAGACTCGGTCATGTCTCGAATTGGTGTGTCCTCATTTTTCTGCGCGTTGCTTTGTCTTCCCATGTACGGAAGTGGGAGCGGACAAACCGCACCCAGCTCGGGCGCGCCGATGACGACCATTCGCACCAGCTCCGATCTCGTTGTGGTCGATGTGGTGGCGAGCGACTCCCAGCAAAACCCCGTGCACAAGCTCACCGCCGCGGATTTCACGCTGCTCGAAGATGGCAAGCCGCAAACGGTGAAGGTCTTCGAGGAACATCAGACGCAAACCTCCGCTCCGCTACCGCCGGCGCCCAAACTCGATCCTGGCATCTTTACGAATTACTCGGTAGCCCCCGCCAACGGCGCCCTCAACATCCTGCTGCTCGACAAGTTGAACACACCTATGGACGCGCAATCCGTGGTGCGGGACCAGGTGCTGAAGTATCTCAAGGGTGTGCCGCCGGGCACGCGCATCGCCATTTTCTCGCTGACTACTGAACTGAAGCTGCTGCAGGGATTCACATCCAATCCCGAATTGCTGCGCGCGCTCGTGGCAGGCAAAAAAGGCAATCAGGGCGCGTCGCCGTTGATGAATAACGCGATGGAAGGCGATCAACCGGGCGCCGACGACCCGATGTACGACATGGACGCGGACATGCTGGGCAACGATCCCAGCGCCGCGATCATCCTGGCCAACCTGGTGCAGTTTGAGGCTGAGCAGCAATCGCTTCAGTTGCAACTCCGCGCCCGCTATACGCTGGACGCACTCAATCAACTGGCGCGCTACATGAGCGGGCTTCCCGGCCGCAAGAACCTGATCTGGTTTTCCGGCTCGTTTCCCGTTAACATTCTGCCCGACCCCGATATCCTGAGTTTGTCTACCTCGCAGTCTGCATCCTCCGGCGCCTTTACGGTGGATCCGTTTACGGGGGTGGCTTCGATGGAAGACGAATTCAGGGAAACCGTGGATCTGCTGGCGCGCAGCCAGGTGGCCGTATATCCCATCGATGCGCGGGGCCTGATGGTGAATCCGACGTTGAGCGTGACGCAGAGCGGCTCGACAATGAACAGAAAACCCAATGGCTTTGCCAACGCGAACACGAAATTCTTCCAGCAGAACAGCGAAGAACTCGGCACCATGGAGCAGATGGCTCAAGCCACCGGCGGAAAGGCCTTTGTGAATACCAACGGCCTGAAAGAAGCCGTGGAAAAGGCCATCGAATCGGGATCGAATTATTACACCATTGCCTATACGCCCACCAACCGGAAGTGGAACGGCGACTACCGCAAGATCCAGGTGAAGCTCGACCATGCGGGAGTGTCCCTTGCCTACCGCCGCGGCTATTTTGCCGACGATCCCAATGCTCCCGCGCAAAAGAGTCAGGCGCAAAACGCCAAGCCCGACCCCAACCAGTACAGCGCTCTCCGCGCCGCCATGCTGCACGGCGGACCGGAACCCACCGAGCTGATCTTCGCAGCCAGTGTGCGTGCGGCCTCAACAGATCCTGAAGCGGACCTGGTGCCGGGCAATCAGCTCGTCAAAAAAGTCTCCGGACCCTATCGCCGCTACGCCGTCACGTTTATCGCCAATCCCAAACAACTGAACTGGACGGTGACCCCTGACGGCGCCCATCGCTGCACGCTGGAATTCATGACCTTTGTCTACGATGGCGACGGAACGCGCATCAACGTTCAGGTCAACGCCATCGGCGCAGCTATCAACGATTCGCAATTCGCCAGCATCCAGAACGGCAATATCAAATATTTGCAGCAGATCAGCGTTCCCGCCAAGGGTGACTATTATTTGCGCCTCGGCATGCGCGACATCGGCAGCGATCATGTGGGCGCTGTGGAGCTGCCGGTGACCGCGGTGGCCAAACTGCCCCCCGTGGCCGTGCCGCTGCCCGCGCCGCCAGCGAAGTAACGCGAGTAGATCCTAGTGGGGCCAGCGCCCCACAATCACGAAGAGCGCAAGTAGAAATGCGGAAATCCCGGGCACGGCCGATTCCTTGCGCCGTATGTGATAGATGGCCGCGGCGACCATGAGAAGCGCAAGGCATCCTGCCGCCACACGGACCAGCAGGTAATCGGAGGCCAGCGCGTCGGGAGTCCACATCGGCGGCAGAATGGCGCCAATGGCTCCGGCGATTTCCAGCAGACCCACCACGGCGCTCTGCGCCCTGGTCAGTTTGATGGGAGCAGTTTTGTGCCGCTCCTCAATCGCCGTGATCAGCGTTTTATGCGCGAGCAGCTTGGCCATTCCGGTAACGAAAAAGACAGCGGCAAGCACGATCTGACCGATCCAAATCAGCGCGTTCATTTGTCCTGCCCTCCGTCATCTTCTCTTTATTTGTGGGCTACAAACCATTTCAAATCAACGCCGCAACCGATTGAACCCCGAATGCAAGCCCTCTGTCAAGATACAGGGCGGCCAAGGTTGCGCGGCCGTTCCTCAACTATCACCAGTTCCGCGTGCGCGTTTTATGAAATAGCAGTCAACATTTCACTGTATGTGACTAGAATCACCCGGCAGGTCACACGGTGACTGCTACGCTGGATGCAGCACGCCTACTCCCCTTTTGCGAGGTTCATCATGATCGAGACTGTAACCAGCGAGACTGCGAATCTGGGGCCGTTGAGCCCGGAATTGCTTGCCAAAATGGACGCCTACTGGCGCGCGGCCAATTATCTTTCCGTCGGCCAGATCTATCTGAAAGACAATCCTCTGCTGGAGCGGCCGCTGACGCTCGACGACGTGAAGCCGCGGCTGCTGGGCCACTGGGGCACCACGCCGGGCCTGAACTTTCTCTACGTGCACTGGAACCGGCTGATCCGCGAGCGCGGCCTGAACATGATCTACATCATCGGCCCGGGGCACGGCGGCCCGGGCCTGGTGGCGAACACCTATCTTGAAGGCTCGTACTCCGAGATCTATCCCTACATCGGGCAGAACAAGGACGGCATCAAGCGCCTGTTCCGGCAGTTCAGTTGGCCCTACGGCATTCCCAGCCACGTGGCGCCGGAGACGCCGGGCTCGATCCACGAGGGCGGCGAGCTGGGCTACTCGCTGGTGCACGCTTACGGCGCGGCCTTCGACAATCCCGACCTGATTGTGGCCTGCGTGGTGGGCGATGGCGAAGCGGAGACCGGGCCGCTGGCCACAAGCTGGCACTCCAACAAGTTTCTCAATCCCGCCACCGACGGCGCGGTGCTGCCCATCCTGCATCTGAACGGCTACAAGATCGCCAACCCGACGGTGCTGGCGCGCATTCCGCATGCGGAGCTGGAAGACCTGATGCGCGGCTACGGCTATGAGCCGTTCACGCTCGAAGGCGACGATCCGGCGGTGATGCACCAGCAGGCCGCGGCGGTCTTCGACACGATCTTCGATCGCATCGCGGCCATCCAGAAGGCGGCGCGCGAAGACGGGGCGACGGAGCGTCCGGCGTGGCCCATGCTCATCATGCGCACGCCCAAGGGCTGGACCGGACCGAAGTTTGTCGACGGCAAGCCGGTGGAAAACACCTGGCGCGCGCACCAGGTGCCGCTGGCCGAGTTGCGCGAGAAGCCCGAGCACCTGCGCCAGCTGGAAGAGTGGATGCGCAGCTACAAGCCCGAGGAGCTGTTCGACGAGAAGGGCCGGCTGCGCGCCGATCTGGCCGAGATTGCGCCCAAGGGCCGGCTGCGCATGGGCATGAACGCGCACGCCAACGGCGGCCTGCTGCTGCAGCCGCTCGATGTGCCCAACTTCCGCGACTTCGCGGTGAAGATCGAGGGGCGCGGCCAGGAGGATGTGGAATCGACGCGCGTCCTTGGGCCATCTGCTGCACGCGGTGATGCAAGCCAACATGGAGCAGAAGAACTTCCGCGTCTTCGGTCCCGACGAAACCGCCTCGAACCGCCTCGGCGACGTGATCACCGGAACCGGCAAGAGATGGATGGCCGAGACGCTGCCGGTGGATGAGAATCTGTCGCCGACCGGCCGCGTGATGGAAGTGCTGAGCGAGCACATGTGCCAGGGCTGGCTTGAGGGCTACCTGCTCACCGGCCGGCACGGCTTCTTCTCCTGCTACGAGGCCTTCATCCACATCATCGACTCGATGGTGAACCAGCACGCCAAGTGGCTGAAGACCACGCGCGAGATTCCCTGGCGCAAGCCCATCGCTTCGCTCAACTACCTGCTCAGCTCGCTGGTGTGGCGGCAGGATCACAACGGCTTTTCGCACCAGGACCCGGGCTTCATCGATCACCTGGTGAACAAGAAGGCCGACGTGGTGCGCATCTATCTGCCGCCCGACGCCAACACCCTGCTCTCGGTGGCCGACCACTGCCTGCGCAGCCGCAATTACATCAACCTGATCGTGGCCGGCAAGCAGCCCGCGCCGCAGTGGCTCACGATCGACGAGGCCATCGCGCACTGCACCGCGGGCCTGGGCGTGTGGCAGTGGGCGTCGAACGACGACGGCAACCCCGAAGTGGTGATGGCCTGCTGCGGCGACGTGCCGACCATGGAGACTCTGGCCGCGGTGATGCTGCTTGCGCGAACGCATTCCCGATCTGCGCATCCGCGTGGTCAATGTGGTGGATCTGATGGCGCTGCAGCCGCAGTCGGAGCATCCGCACGGGCTGCCCGACGAGGAGTACGACCAGATCTTTCCGCCGGGCGTGCCCACGATCTTTGCTTTTCACGGCTATCCGTGGTGCGTCCACCGGCTCACCTACCGGCGGCACAACCACGACAACCTGCACGTGCGCGGATACAAGGAGGAAGGCACCACCACCACTCCCTTCGACATGTGCGTGCTCAACAACATCGACCGCTTCCAGCTTGCGCTCGACGCCATCCGCCGCGTGCCGCGGCTGGCGCCGCAAGGTCGACGCGGCGCGAGCAGTGGTACTCCGAGCAGATTCAGCGCCACAAGCTGTATGTGGCCGAAAACGGCGACGACCTGCCCGAAATCAAGGACTGGCGCTGGCGGGAGTATAGCGAGCTAGCGGAGTTAGCGGCGTTAGCGGAGTTAGCGGTGCTAGTCGCGAGCGTCGGAGGTTCTCTAACTCCGCTAACTCGCTAACTCGCTAACTCCGCTACTTCTTCAGCTCAATTACGAAAGGCTTTCAATTATCATGTCTTCTTTGCCGGTTTTGGTTCTGAACAGCGGTTCTTCTTCCATCAAGTTTTCCATCTATGAAGCCGGCAACGGCGAACGGACGAAGCTCTTTGAGGGCGCGGTCGACGGCATCGGCACCGACCTGGGCAAGTTCTGGATCAAGGACGCCGACGGCAAAAAGCTGGTGGATCAAACGCCGGCCCTGCCCAGCCGCTCGGTGGCATTCAAGCTGGTGGCCGATGCGCTGCACTCCGGCGAGTTCCCTGCCCCGGCGGCCATCGGCCATCGCATGGTTTGCGGCGGCCCGACGGTGCGGGAGAACCAGCTCATCACGCCGCAGCTGATCGACGAAATCGAGAGCTACGCGGCGCTTGCGCCGCTGCACACGCCCATCGCCGTCTACATCATGCGCGAGGCGCTGCGGCTGTTTCCCGGCATTCCCAACTTCGCCATCCTCGACACCTACTTTCATCGCACCATGCCCGAAGTGGCCACGCGCATGCCGATTCCCGACGGAGTACGTCGCCATGGGCGTGCGGCGCTACGGCTATCACGGCATCTCCTACGAATCGATCGTCTACCAGCTGCAGCCCAACGTGCCGGAGAAGCTGATCGTCGCGCACCTCGGCAACGGCGCATCGATCTCCGCAATTCGCAACGGCCAGTGCCTCGACACTTCGATGGGCCTCACGCCGACCGGCGGCATCATCAGCGGCACGCGCACCGGCGACATCGATCCCGGCGTGCTGCTGTTCATCCTCAAGCAAGATTGCCGAGACCGTCCCAACACCGACGACGCCGCGGACCAGCTTGAAACCGTGGTCAGCAAGAAGTCGGGCCTGCTGGGCGTGAGCGAGCTCTCGAACGACATGCGCGATCTGCGCGACGCCATCAAGGCCGGCAACGCCAAGGCGCGGCTCGCCGTGGACAAATTCTGCTGGACTATCGCGAACTGGATCGGCAGTTATGTGGCGGAGTTGGGCGGCCTGGACATGCTGGTGTTTACCGGCGGCATCGGCGAGAACGACATCGCCTCGCGCGCCGAAATCTGCGCCGGACTGGGCGCGCTGGGCATCGTGCTCGACGCCGAGCGCAACAACGTGCGCGGCGCAGCCGTCATCTCCGCGGAAAATTCGCCGGTGACGGTGCGCGTGATTCCGCCGCTCGAAGACCTGATCATCGTGAACCACGTGGTGCGGCTGCTGGGGGTCTAAACTTCACCGGCGTCGCTTGCCGCCGGGCCGCTTCATATTGCGCACAGGTTCGATCCAGATCGCCCCGTTCACATCGCGGATGAAGACTTTCATGCGCTTCATCCATCCAAGTTCCCGGCGAAGCTGTATCGGGATAGTAACGCGGCCCCGCGTGCTCATCGTGGCGCTATATTTCATGGGCGCCTTACCATCTGCATCGGCATGAGAACAAGTTTCCTTTATACCTCGAGGCGCTACGGTGTTCGGCGAAGGCTGGGGACATGGAACGGCGCCCACCGTGAATGTTCTACACTGGTGGGTTCATTGCGGAGTCATCTTTTATGTCTGCAACCGCCGTTCCTGTGCCCACTCATCGCCTTCCCTCGCCCGCGTTGCAGCGCTTTGCGTGGGGCGTGCTGGTGTATTTCATTGCCGTCATTCTGTGGGGCGGGCTGGTGCGCGCCACCGGCTCCGGCGCTGGCTGCGGCAACCACTGGCCGCTGTGCAACGGCACCGTCATGCAGCACTCGCCGCGCATCGACACCATGATCGAGTTCACGCATCGCATCACCAGCGGCATTTCTTTTTTCTCTGTCGTAGCGCTGCTGGCGTGGACCTTCGCCGCCACCGTGCGCGGCCATCTGGCGCGCGCGGCTGCCGTGGCCGCTGTCGCTTTCACGGTGATCGAAGCCGCGCTGGGGGCCTTCCTGGTCAAGCTGGGGCTGACCGCGCAAAGCAGCTCGCCGTTGCGCGCGCCTTATCTTGCGCTGCATCTGACCAACACGCTGCTCCTGCTGGCCGCGCTCACGCTCACCGCGCACTTGCTCGGCCGTCGTGCCGGTTATTTGCGCGAAAAGGTTCGCATCACGGCGCCGTTTGTGGGCATTGCGTCGCTGGTGATCGTGCTCGTGGTCGGCGTTACCGGATCGCTGGCCGCGCTCGGCGACACCCTGTTCCCGCCGAGTTCGCTGGGCGCAGCATTCGCGCAGGACTTTTCCGCAACCAGCGAATGGCTGGTGCGCTGGCGCTGGACGCATCCCACCGTCGCGTTTCTGGCCAGCGTCTTCCTCATCTGGCTGCTGGTGCGCGCCGCGCAGCGCCGCTCGCACTGGGACAACCGTGCGCTCTCGGCGCTGGTGCTGATTCTGCTTGCCCTGCAATATGTGCTGGGCATTCTCGACGTGGCGTTTCTCGCGCCGGTCTGGCTGCAGATCCTGCACCTGCTCGGCGCCGATGTTCTCTGGGCAGCCATTGTGGTGCTGGCAGCGCGGCTCACGATCGAGCCAATAGAAGCGAGTTAGCGAGTCAGCAAGTCAGCGAAAAGGCCCCTCACGGGGCCTTTTCTGTTGAACAGATTGCCGGTGCGAGAGGCGGTTACTCTTCCAGCGCGGGATGATAGTGGCTCTCCCAGCCCAGGTAGCGCGCGGATTCGTGCACGGCCTTCGATACGTCGCTGAAGTTCGCGGCCACGTGGTGCTCGAATCCCTCGCGGCAAATGTACTTGAGCAGTTTCTGCAGTTCGGGAATCTCCGCCACGCCCGCGCCACCAAACGTTTCAAGAGGATCGTCGGTGAAGCGGCCTGCGCCCGTGTAGCCGCGCACCACGCCGCGCCGGTCGTCGGTGGAGAAACGCGCAAAGCTCATCGCGCCAGCCTTCACGCGACCCACGCAGGTACCGAAGGTGTTCTCCTTACCCACCGTGCCCGCGATGATCTCCTGATAATCCATGCGCACGTCCTTGAAGAAATGCTTGGGCAGGTTGGAGCAGTGGAAGCAGACGCACTTGTTGGGATCGGTGCCGTAATTATTGTTCCAATCGAGCAGCGCCGAAGGCGTACCCGAGGCCAGCGCCATCATATACATGCTGAGCGTACCGGGCACGTCGACTTCGCAGGCCGAGGGAATCAGATCGTTCGACATCATGCTCATGATGGTGCACGGCACCACGCCGAAGAACTCTTCCATCGAGGTCCAGCACTGCACGGCGCTGATGGTGACGTGGGTTTGCTTCATCCAGCCGTCGATCACCGCTCCCAGCTTGGCCATCTTGAGCAGCGCGGCATCGGCAATCCCGGCAGTGGTCACGTATTTCTTGATGGCCGCGAGCTTGGCTTGCGCGGCATCGTCGGTGTCCTTCATCTTGTTGATGCGGCCGAAGATCTCTGAAAGGTCAATGGTCTCGATGGTGATGCCGCTGGTTTCAAAGATGCGCTCGGAGTAACGGACAGTGTTGAAGGCTGTGGGCCGCGCGCCGATGGCGCCGATGCGGAGATTCTTCAAGCCCTTCACGATGCGGCAGACTTGGGAAAACCATTCGAGATCGGTCTTGAATTCGGGCGAGCTGACGGTTTCTGTGTGCAGCGTGGTGAGCGAGTAAGGAATGCCGTACTGCATCATGTTGTTGCAGGCGCTCATTTTTCCGCAAAAACTATCGCGACGCGTGGCGATGGTCATGGCGTCGGCGCGGTCGGGCGTGGCCTGCACCAGCACCGGCACTTTCAATCCCGACAGGCGGATGGCGTCCACGATGCCTCGCTCCTCGCCGAAGTTGGGCAGCGTCACGATGATGCCGTCGATCTCTTCGGCATGTTTTTTGAAAAGCTCGGCGCAGCGCTCGGCCTCGGTGTAGGTTTCCACTGCACCGTAGTTTGACTCTTCCGGGCTGAGCACGATGGACGTCGCGCCCGCAGCTTCAAGTGCTGCGATGATTTCTTCCCGGCCAGTCTTGGCCAGGTGATGCGGGAAAAAGCCGCGATTGCCTACGATAATTCCGAATGTCATCTTGCGTTGCGCTGCCATGTTCCTGCTCCTTGAATCGTTGTTACTGCGTAAAACTCAATGCCCTGCGAAGCGCTTACTTGCCCGCGCGGCCTGGACGAAACTTGACGATGTACAACACGCCGAGCGCGGCAAGCACGCCGCCCCACCAAACCGGCGTATGCAACTGGGTCAGCTGCACGCCCGACGGATAGTTTCCCGTGGTCCACTCCACGATGCCGTACCCAAAAATCATGGCGCCGTAGACGGTGAGCAGCACGCCAATGAAAAACCAGATCGGAATTCCCGAACCATGCATAATCTTTTCCCTTTCCCTCTCTGCGTTCGCGCGCGTCTTCCGCGTCCCGGCGAAATCTCGCCTGTTACCAGAAAATTATGTTGAGCGCGACAAAAATCACGATCACGATGCTCGCCCAGAACCACGTCCGCTTGTAGAACGGTACAACCTCTTCTGCCGGCAGCTTGGTTGCGCCGTAGACCAGACCGTCCAGCTCCGCCACCGGCCGCGGCTTGGTAAGCAGGCTGACAACGATAATCACGACCGCGGCAAAGATGAACGCCCACAGGGCACGGAACACGTTCTCGGCCATGGGCT
The DNA here is from genome assembly GCA_963826735.1 of uncultured Acidobacteriota bacterium. Taxonomy (GTDB): domain Bacteria; phylum Acidobacteriota; class Terriglobia; order Terriglobales; family Acidobacteriaceae; genus Telmatobacter. The sequence continues at coordinate 399,854 of CAWGYN010000011.1, read as the reverse complement.
TGGCGTCGGGCGAAAGCGCGACAACGGACAGCGCCGCGGGATTGAATTTGACCCACATGAACAGGCTCGCCGAGAAGATGATGCCCAGCAGCAGGCCCAGGAACCCGGCCAGGCGTGTGGCGCGTTTCCAGAACATGCCGAACAGGATCGCGGCAAGCAGCGGCGCAACAAAGATCGAGAACAACGCCTGAACGTAGTCCATGATGCCGTGGAACTGCTGCACCAGGTACGCGGCGCCGATGGACACAATCACACCGATGAGGATCGAAAGTCGTCCCACCATCACATAGTGGCTGTCAGCACCTGTCTTCTTGAAAAGCGGCTTATAGATGTCGTAGGTCCAGACCGTTGAAAACGCGCTCACGTTGCCGGCCATGCCGCTCATAAATCCGGCGATCAGCGCGGTGATGCCAAGGCCCAGCAGTCCGGGTCCCATGTAGCGCACCATCATCAGGGGCAGCGCCTGGTTGTAGGTATGCAGATCGGATTGCGACGCTTCCAGCAGGAAAGTCTTGCGCGCTTCAGGTGTAAGCGCGGGGCCGCTCTTGATTGCCGCCTTGCAGTCATCTGAAAGTTGGTTGGCAACCGCATCCGGCGAGGCGTTGATCTGTTCCGTCGAAGCCGTCACATGACAAGAATTAACCACGTCTTCGCCGACCAGAACCCGGCGCGTCTGGTCACCGTTTTGCAAAAGAACCAAACCGAGCAGGCCGGGCAGAATCACGATAAACGGCACGGCCATCTTGAAGAACGATCCGATGACCGGAGCCATGCGGGCTGCGCGCAGGTTATGCGCGGCCAGCACGCGCTGCACCACCAGAAAGTCGGTCGTCCAATAGCCGAAGCTGATGACAAAGCCAAGGCCAAAGACGATTCCGGTCCAGTGCACGCCCATGGGATTGGCGGAGAAGCTGCCGGTGTCGCGCCATATGTGGAAGTAGCTGTCGGAACCAAGATTGTGGATGATTTGAGCTTTCAGGCCCGCTGGGCCGCCGGCCTGAATCAGTCCAAGAATCGGTACCAGCAACGCTCCACCCCAGATCAGCACAAACTGCAAGACCTCGTTGAAAATCGCAGACCGCAGACCGCCCAGTCCGACGTACGCGGCAACCGCGAGCGACGAGACGATGATGGAGAAGTTCAGATCCCAACCCAGCACAACCTTCATCACCACGGCCATGGCGAACATGTTGATGCCGCTCATCAGGATCATCTCCGCGGCGAAGGCGATGGCTGCAACGCGGCTCGCGCCAGCTCCGTAACGCAGGCCGAGATAACCGGGCACCGAGTGCGTCTTCGACACGTAGTAGAAGGGCATCATCACCAGGCCCAGGAAGAGCATCGCGGGGATGGCGCCGATCCAGTACCAGTTAACCGCCAGAATGCCGTATTGGTAAGCCGATCCAGCCCAGCCCATCAGCTCGAGCGAGCCGAGATTGGCGCTCACAAAGCTCAGGCCGGCGATCCAGGCGGTCATCTCGCGGCCGGCCATGAAGAACTCTTCGCTGGTGTTGGAGCGGCCCTTCAGGTAGAACCCGATCCATATCACCATGACGAAGTAGAGAGCGATCACCACCAGATCGAGCGAGCGCAGGTGCGCCAGCGGCTCCGTGTTGAACAGGATCATGGCCGGCGATGAGCCTGGGAAACGGGCGGCGATGGAACCAGTGAGCAAACCGAACATGCGCGTCACCTAAAAGGACGAGAATGCGTCCGCGGAGGCTTTCGACATCCGCACTAAGTAAATTGCTTTACTCGAGCACCTGTCAAGCGGCAAAGCACGCTCGCGCGGGGCCCAAATCCTGCTTTCGCAAGGGTCCGCGCGCTGAGACTGCAATGGCGGCAAAATCCGCGCGGCAAAGGTTGAGAAAGCGTTTACTCAGCGAAGTGTACCATAGCCCCCGAGACCCGAGCGTCATCCATTACCGGTCATCGCCTCGTAACCGATCCGCAATCAGGCCGTACGCGCAACCGCCGCGAAGAAATCCCCGAGTCAGCCCGGCTGTATAATCAGTCGTCCAAAATTCTCATGTCCTGCGCTGCACGGAGGCTGAGTTTGGCTGCCTCGTCACACTTCTCTCTCGTCAAGTGGTATATGGATTGCGTAAGCGATCGAGGAGAGGTTGCGATCCTTTACAGCGCACGCGTACGCTGGCGAAGCATCCGCCTCGCGTACAGCAACCTGATCTGCACGGATGGCGCGGCCGCCAAGTCTGCTTCCTCGATGCATAGCTTGAAGATTCGCCGTGACGGACAACAGATCCTCGTCGCATCGCCGCAACTCGGAATTCAGGGACAATGGACAGCGCGTGCTGCGCCGGTTGAGCGCACCGTGTATGCCTGCGAATCCGGCTCGGTCATCTGGAATTGCCTGCAACCTGCGGCCGCGGTTTCTCTGAACGTCGGGGAGGAAAAGTTGGCGGGCGCGGGATACGCCGAATGCCTCACGCTGACGCTGCCTCCCTGGCAACTGCCCTTGCGGCATTTGCAGTGGGGCCGCTTTGTCTCAGACGCCGACGCGCCAACTTCCGACGCACTCACTTGGATCGACTGGAAGGGCTCGTACTCGTTGAGCCTCGCGGTTCACAACGGCGCAAGCCACGAAGGCGCATCCATCTCAACCACCGAGGTCTCCTGGGCCGGAGGAAAACTGCGCATCGAAGAACCTCTTGCGCTGCGCGCCGGGCGGCTGGGATCGACGGTACTGCCGGCAGCGCCCGCATTGAGCAGAATCTTTCCCCATTCCCTTTTCAACATTGAAGAAAAGAAGTGGAGGAGCCGGGGAATCCTGGAGACTCCCGATCATCAGAGCCGCGGCTGGGTCATTCACGAGACGGTCGATTGGAGCCCCGATTGAAAGATTTGAAGCGCTCTCGTCTGGCAAAACTATTTTACGGATTTGCGTTTGTGGTTGCTGTGCCCGCGGCTCTTGCAGCGTGGGCGCATGCATCGCGCGACGCGGTTCATCTTGCCGTGTTGCACTCCACGGGGTTCGGCGCAACCCTCACGGCAACAGGCGTTGCGATGATACTCGCTGCGATGGTCTCGCTTTGGCGTGATGGCGGCGGGCTGCCGATGAACGCCTTCCCTCCTCCGCGATTCGTCGACCGCAACATGTATGGCGTGGTTCCACATCCCATTTATGCGGGATTCGTGATTGCCTGTGCGGGTGTCGCCATCTTTTGCGGGTCGGCGAGCGGGTTATGGCTGGTGACGCCTGCCGCGACGCTGGGCTGTTCCGCGCTGGTGCTCGGCTACGAGCTGCCGGACCTGCGCAAACGTTTCGGCGCTCCTGCCGGTTCGTGCTGGCTGCCACAAGGCGCTGCCGGCAAGCCATCGATTCTGGAACGCATCCGCGTCTATCTCGTGGTCCTGCTGCCGTGGCTGGCCATCTACGAGTTGTTCGGCGTGCTGGGAAGGCCGCTGGGCGCGGTGAGCACGTATCTGCCTTTCGAAATGCGTTGGCCGGTGATTGAGCAGACAGAAATCATCTATTCCAGCACCTATCTTGTCGTGCTATTGGCCCCGCTGCTTGCAACGTCTGGCTTTGCGCTGCGGCGATTCGCCATGCGCGGCCTGACGTCAATGGCAGTTATCTTCCCGTTGTATCTGCTGCTTCCCTTCTTTGTGCCGCCTCGGCCGTTTCAGCCGGCCGGTCCCATCGGAACCATCTTGCAAATGGAGAGAACGCCGTTCTCGGGAAGCGGCGCGTTTCCCTCATTTCATGTGGTGTGGGCGCTGATTGCGGCGTCGGCGCTCGGCGAAGGCAGCAAATGGAAGAAAGCTCTGTGGTGGACCTGGGCGCTGCTGGTGAGTTTGAGTTGCATCACCACCGGCATGCACTCCGTGTTCGACGTGATTGCCGGGGCAATCGCCTACATTGTGATTGTGCGCATCGACCGCATCTGGGCGCTCGTCCTGAAATTTGCCGAGTACCTTGCGAATTCGTGGCGGGAGTGGCGCGTCGGCCCGATACGCATCATCATTCATGGCGCTTACGCAGGCGCGGCAGCGCTCATCGGCGTGCTGATCATCGAATCCCTCGTGGGACGCGACGGGACCCTCGTGGCAGCCAGCATTTTTTTCGGCGCCATCATTGGCGCGGTGCTCTGGGCGCAATGGGTGGAAGGCTCGCCCTCGCTGCTGCGGCCGATGGGGTTTTACGGAGGAGTAATCGGCGCCATGATCGGCACCGTTCCCGCGGTGTTTCTCGGCATCAACTTTTGGACTGCACTGGCCGCGTTCGCTGTGGCCGGACCATGGATCCAGGCAGCCGGACGGCTTCGTTGCCTGGTGCAGGGTTGCTGCCACGGCCGCGCGGTTGTCGATGTGCCGGGAATCCGGTACACGCATCCGCGTTCGCGCGTCTGCCGTCTCGCGCAACTCGCCGGAGTTCCGATTCACGCCACTCCCGTGTACTCGATTCTGTGGAACTTTGTTGTCGGCACGGCGCTCCTGCGCCTGCTGGCGATGCACGCGCCGGGCACCATGATCTGCGGAATTTATTTTCTGCTATCAGGCGCCGGCCGCTTTGCCGAAGAAGCTTATCGCGGCGAACCGCAGACAGCGGTGTGGTGCCGCCTGCACATGTATCAGTGGATCGCTGCCTTCACGTTTGTGCTGGGAGCTGTGTTCACCGTCATCCCAAGCCCGGCAATGAATGGGTTTGCTCCGCTCAGCGCGGGTTCGATGCTTCTGGGCGTCGCCTGCGCGGCAATTTGCTGGTTTGTCAGCGGCGTCGATTTCCCGGAGGTTTCGCGGCGCTTTGCGCGATTAACGTAGAGCCGAAATCGGATGGTTGCGGTTTCGGCGCGAAGAAGCGCTGGTGCTCAGACCGCATGAATTCGTAATCGCACCCTTATCGGTGCGGGCGTGGACGCCCGCACTACAGCCGGTCTGGAGACCGGCGGTACCTCGCGTTGCGTACCGGCCGCCGCTTCAGGATGATGCGACTTCCCGGTGGTGTCCAACGGCATGATTGTGGTTGTGCCGCTTGTCGCGCATGAACCCTTCGCCCTTGGTGAGCCACGCGACACCAAAAGCGCAGAGCGCCGACGATTCGCACCAGAAGAGCCAAGGGCTCGGATGCCGCCGTTCGACGACCGACCGGATGGTGAGACCGACCATTGCGATCATGCAGGCAACCATGATGAGGCCACAGGCCCCGTAGATGAGGTTTCTGTCCCGCTTGCGGCGAGTCAAGGGCTTTTCCGGAGAGGACTTGCGAAAGAGAAAGATGCAGATGTAGGAAAGGACGAGATACATGAGCGCGGCGAATGCGGTATGGATGAGGCCGAATGCGAACTCCTGCGGTGTGTAGGAGCTGCTGCGTGGATTGAATGAGGGACAAACCGCCACACCCAGGGCGCAGACTCCGGCCAGGTAGCCGGTGATCTCATCGCGCAGATCGTAGCCGCGCGTGCTGGCGAGAAATGCCGCAATGGACCAGAGGCTGCCGACGTAAAAGTTGCGCATGGGCGTGTAGTAGTAGTCGCTGATGGAGCGTTGCAGGAGTGGATGCGACAGCTGGTGACTGGGCCCAAGAAGAGCTGCGAGGATGGAACCGACGGCGAGAGCGAAAGGAAAAGTGAGCGCAATGATACCCACCGTCCGCCGCATCGTGTAGTACGACAGGAACACAGGATTGGTTGACGTGCTGCGGGGTAACATGGCGCTCTCCGCGGATGACCTGTAGCGCCGGTCTCCAGACCGGCTGTAGTGCTGGTCTCCTGACCCGCGCTGGTTTGAGAATCATTATGAATTCATTCAGCCCAAATATTAATGCCCGACCACGAGAACTTGAAAGCTGCCCGGAATGGGATCGAAGTGAAGCGTTCCGATGCCACCCATTTTCGTGAGGTCAACGCCGCGCAGGTCGGTAACCAGGTAGACGGCGCCGCTTGATGGGTCGACCGCAAGCGTGCGTGCGCGCGCCAGCGTGGGCAAGTTCTGGATGACGGCGTAGGAGTCAGTGTTCGCGTCCTGCTGAATGATGGTGAGGCTGCCGTAGCCGCCGCCATTGGCCGAATAGATCAACTCGCGCTCCGGATCGTAGCCAATCACGTCGTCGCCTGGACCGGTAGTGAGTGGGGCAATAAGATCCCCGGTATTCGCGTTGAGGACTTGTACGCCCTGGTTCTCACACGCGATGAACAAGCGCTGGTTTTTTCCGTCGACGGCGAGTCCTTGCGGATCCAGACAGGAAGTGTGCAGAGGGATGTAGTGAAGAAGGCCGAGGGAATCGCGGCTGTAACTCCAGTCGAAGCCAATTGGGATATCCCGAAGCTGCTTTGACAAGGCCTCCTTTTGCCGCTCGACCTCGGCAGCGATACCGACAGCATCGAGCTTCGCGATCCACGCGGGCTGCGCGACGGTCGCATAGATGCTGCCGTCGTCATCCGCATGCCCGATGCGGAAATCGCCGTTAAGAATGATGTCGGCAATTACCGCGTTCTTCTCCGTGTCGATAACGAAAATGTGCGAGAGGTGGTCTTGCTCGATGAGCCGTTCGCCGGAACGCGGCGGCGGCAACAGCGAGGGGCAGAATGCGAAGAGAAGCTTGCTTCGCGGCTCAAAGACAACGAAGCGTGGCGAGAAACCGATGGAGATGGTGACCTCGATTTGCAGCGAACTGCGGTTGAAAATCCTCACCGCGTTGGCAGGCCCGTCACTGACATATCCGTATTGACCGGTATCATCAAGCGCGATGGCATGCGCGTCGCGAAATCCTGGTATCTCTCCCACCACAGAACCGGAGTCGACATCCACCACCTGAACCGCGTGACCGTGCGCAATATAAAGGCGCCGGGCTCCGGGGTCGAGGGTCAGGTAATCCCAATTCCCGCTGCCTCCGATGGGCCAGGATTTCTTGACGAAGAACGGGCTGCCGGAAAGCGCGGTGGCCGTGGGGATGGGAGCCTGTTGCGCAGCGATCGAGACGCACGCGGGCGGGAGGCACGCGAGCAAACAAATAGGCAGGAATCTCCTCATCGTGCGAGCCTCCTTGATTGGTTTGACGCGCGGCGAAGTATTTGCGCTCAACTTATTGGTTCGCGGCTACCTCGTGCAGCCAGCCTGGAGCTTTGAGCAATTCGCGGGGGCGCGGGCCGTCGGCAGCGCCCACCAGGCCGTCGCGCTCCATCATGTCGATTAGATGCGCGGCGCGGCCGTAGCCGACTCTTAGCCTCCTCTGCAACAGCGATGTGGAGGCCTTGCCGAATTCGAAGACCAGGCGCACCGCATCGTCGAACATGGGATCGTCGTCCGCGCTCTCTCCACTGCCGCCTTCCATCGCCGCGCGCTCGTCCTTGGGCGCTTCGAGGAAGTCTTCGACGTATTCGGCGGTGCCCTGGTTCTTCCAGAATTCCACCACGGCTGCCGTCTCTTTCTCGCTCACATACGGCGCATGAAGGCGCATCAGGCGGCTGGTGCCCGGGCCCAGGAAGAGCATGTCGCCGCGGCCCAAAAGAGCCTCTGCCCCGTTGGTGTCGAGAATGGTGCGCGAGTCCACCTTGGTGGCCAGGCGGAAGCTGATGCGCGTGGGAATGTTGGCTTTGATGAGGCCGGTGATGACATCGACGCTGGGCCTCTGCGTGGCCAGGATGAGATGAATGCCCACGGCGCGGGCCATCTGCGCCAGGCGCGTGACCGACTCTTCAACGTTGGCGCGGTCGAGCATCATCAGGTCGGCCAGCTCGTCGATGATGATGATGATGTACGGCAGCGGCTCTTCCTGTTGCTCCTCGTTGTCGAAGAGCGAAGGCGTGGAAGCCTCGAAGAGCTTGTTGTACTGATCGATGTTGCGCACGCTGCGGCTGGCCAGCAGCTTCAGCCGCCGTTCCATTTCTCGAACTGCGTTGCGCAGCGCGTTGGCGGCCAGCTTGGGCTCCGTAATGATGGGCGTGAAAAGATGGGGAACGCCTTCGTACATCCCCAGTTCAACGCGCTTGGGATCGACCAGGATGAGCCGCACCTGTTGCGGCGTGGTGCGATAGAGCAGGCTCATAATCATGGCGTTGATGGCCACGGATTTGCCCGACCCTGTGGAACCGGCGATCAGCACGTGCGGCATCGACGCCAGATCGGCCGTTACGATGCGGCCGTTGATGTCTTTGCCCATGGAGATGGTGAGCCGTGAACGCGAACGCGCAAAAGTTTCACTCTCGATCACATCGCGCAGATGAATGGTTTCTTTCTCATGGTTCGGCACCTGGATGCCCACCGTGCTTTTGCCGGGCATACGCTCGATCAAAATGCTCTCTGCGCGCATGGCCAGGCACAGATCGTCGGCCAGGCCGGTGACGCGCGAGTATTTCACGCCCGCTTCGGGCTTGAACTCGAAGGTCGTCACCATCGGCCCGGGATTGATCTGCACTACCTGTCCGCGCACGTCGAACTCGGCGCATTTTTCAACCAGCACCCTGGCTTCTTCGCGCAACTCGTCCTCACGCACCGATTGCGGGCCCTCGCCCTCACTCAGCAGCGTGCTCGGCGGCAGCTTAAAGCCGCTCACGTGCTTGGGAGCCACGGTCACGGCGTGCGCTTCCGCATCGGCGCGGCTGTGAATCGCGATTTCTCCGTCGTGCCCGGCCGGCGCGGCTGCCAGAACGGGCCGCTCGCTGGGCCGCTGTTCATTGGCCCATGGATCGACGGGAGCTATGGCAGCACCTTGCCGCCGCATGGGTTCAAACATCGCCGGTGCTGCCTGCGCCGCAGCCGTCTCCGATGCCGCAGTCGGGGCTGCCGCCGCGATTCCGGTTCCTGCTTCGCGTCCGGTTTCTGCTTCGCGGCTCTCCCAGATGCTCGTCCTACGCGGCATCACTAATGGATTTGCGGCATCCGCGCGCTCATACTGCGCCGGCTCATCAGGCTGCGGCCGCCGATCAGCCCGCTGGTAAGCGGGAATCTCGTCGATGGGATCCTGTTTGGGCGCGCGTTTGCGCGTGAAGAAGGCGAGAAAGCGATTCGTCTTCTGCGCGGGAATCTCTGCGCCAATTTCCGCATTGGCTTCAGAGTTGGCCGCGGCATCAAATCGCGAGAACGGGATGGCCCCGTTGCCTTCGTCCTGCAAAGCGCCGCGGCGCGCATCCAGTTCCTCTTCTTCTTCGCGTAGATCGCGCCGCAAGTCGCGCCGACGATCACGCCATTCTTGAAACCGTGCCCAGCGCTCGGCAAGACTTTCGCGAATCACGCCGAAGCTGATGTCCGAGGCAAAGTAGAGGCCGGCTGCGGCCATTGCGGCAGCCACCACCCACGCGCCTTGCAGGTTCAGGTAGGCCACCAGCAGGCCGGACATGAGGCGTCCCACGACGCCTTCAATAGGAACCACGTGCAGCCAGCGCCAATGCCAGGGCAGCAGGCCGAAGATCGCGGGCAGGAAGGTGAGCGCGAGCAGCGTGCCCATCCAGCGCAGGATGGGCGTGCCGCCGGGCCGGGAGCGCATCCATGTCCAGGCCACGCCGCCCAGCCACAGGGGCAGCAGAAATGCCGTGATCCCAAGCGCCTGCATCAGCAGATCGCTCAGGTAGGCGCCGAACAGGCCGATCCAGTTGTGAGGCGTAACCGTGCCGACGGCCGTATTCATCGAGGGGTCGCTCGAGTGATACGTGGCCAGCGCGAGGAAGAGAAGCAACGAGACCAGCAGGAGCACCATCCCCAGAAAGATATTCACGGGGCGGCTGCGCGTGGGCGCGAGAACAATGCGGATGGGCTTCATGATGAGGGCGGTTCCGCTCCCCGGCTGCCGCAAACGCGGAAAAGGCAGGCCGACCGAGCAGTCAAAACGTCCCAGAGCAGCTCTTATTATCGGCGTTCGCGGGATCGGATCAGGCTAAAACCGGGCAGGGGGGAACCATCGTGACCAACCCCGGTTTCACAGGCTAAGACCCTCGGCACGCAATATCTGGATGCAGCGCTCCAAGCCTCTGTCGCAGGTCAAAATGCCGTAGCGATTGCGAACCGCAACCGCGCAGAGAAGAGTGTCGACCGCGCCACATTGGACACCGCGATCCTGGCATAAATTGAAGAGCCGCGCAGCCTCGACATAATCGCTCGCCGTGATTTCTTCGTCGCGAAACGGATCGAGCAGCCCTTGGGTCCTGGCAAAATGCGCTTTATCTCGAATGCCGGACAGTATCTCCTGACGGATAGGGCCGACGATCAAAGCGTTACCGTCCTGAATGGTCCCTCTGAGTTGCGTCACCATTTGTTGCTCGCTGATTTTCAAGCTTGCCGCGCTCCGGCGCCGGAGCGAAAGCGACCACACGCAGGTGTCGACTATCACTTTCATCATTCATCGATCTCTATCCGGTCGAGCTGCCGCATTTTCCTGTAATCGTATTCCGGATCGAAGTCGATGGTTCCGAAGTGATTCAGGATTTCCAACTGCTTGCGCCGCCGGATAAATTCGTCGAGCGCCGCAGTGACTGCTTCTTTCTTTGTCCTGAAGTTCCCTACCCGGCGTGCCTCGTCGATCAGTTTGTCATCGATATCAAGATTCGTTGCCATGGGCGCGCCTCCCACTTGTGTAGAATATCACACAATGAAATATGTAAAGCTAACATGCTATGTTTCTTTCGTTTACGGGAAGATCGGGCTCTTCAGGCGCCGAGGTACTTCGCGCCCCAAATCAACAGCGCGATACCGAGAAGGATGCGGTAAATCGCGAACACTGTGAAGCCGTGCTTGCGCACCCACATCAAGAACCACTCCACCACGCCCAGTGCCACGATGAACGAAACCACGATACCGATCAGGAGCACGATCCAGCGCTCCGGATTCATGACCACATGCGCAGTCGCCACGCCTGCGGCGCCGGCGGCTTTGCTGGTGTGAATCTCCTTCAGCAGATCCCACCCCGTGGCGGCGATCATGGTGGGAATGGAGAGCAGAAAGCTGAACTCGAGCGCCGTGGGGCGATCGAGGCCGGCCAACTGACCGGCAGCGATGGTCGACATGGAGCGCGACGTGCCGGGAAAAACCGCGGAGAGCGTCTGGCAGAGGCCGATCCAGATCGCCTGCGCCAGAGTGATCTCTTCCACGTGGGTGGTGTTGGGATCGACGCGATCGCTCCAGGCATCAATCACCCACATCACGATGCCGCCCGCGAGCAGTGCGATGGCTATGGCGGTCAGGCTGCCCAGGTTCCGTTCGCTCCACTTGCGCAGCAGCAGGGCGGGCACCGAGGTGCAGGCAAAGGCCACCAGCGTCAGCGAGATGGGATGCGTGAGCCAGTTGCGATCGCCGTTTTCGCCCTTGGGAAAAGTGCGCATGAAATTGACGATCCGCTCCAGAAACAGCAGGCAGAGCGCGAGAATAGCGCCCACCTGGATGACGATCGTGTACATCTTCCAGTACGCAACATCCTGTAAACACACCGCGCTTCCCGCTGCACACACTTTGTCGTCCAGCGGAATCTTCATCAAGGCTTCGGCGATGCGCAAATGCGCCGTTGAGCTGACCGGCAAAAACTCGGTCAAACCTTCCACAATTCCCAATAGAACAGACAAAAAATACGGGTTCAAGCCAACTCCATCCTGCTGTCGATACGAGTCAGACGGCGATTCCGTCGGATGTAGCGCCGGTCTCAGACCGGATGTAGCGCCGGTCTCCAGACCGGCTGTAGTGCGGGTCTCCTGACCCGCGCTCCTCTGTAGATAATCACGAGATCACAAGGTCAAACCGCGAACGGCTCAGTCCCGGTCGATGCCGTAAACAGGAACGCCCTCATCCAATTTGTACACCAGCGCACCGGCCCGGTAGCTATAGTCGGAATCGGAAAAATGCGCCTTCAACTGCGCCGCCAAAGCCCGCGCCTGGTTGTGGGCGTCGCTGCTCTTGCGATCGTCACCATCGGCGGCATACATATTGGTGAGCACGGCCAGGCGGTAAACGGCCTCATACAGCGCGCGCGCCGTGCGCGGACCGTCGGGATACTCGTCGGCGTATTTAATGTAGAGCTCCGACTCCTTCGCCGGGCATTTTTCCGATCCCTGCCAGTCGCCGCAAAGCTTGTTGTCGATCAGGTCAAAGGCCGCCAGCGCCGCCCACTTGGTTTTCGGATAGTACTTGATCACTTTGCGCAATTCGTCTTCATCCATGGCCTGGCGAAAATCGGGATCCTTCTCATGCGCCGAGGGCAGGCTTTGTGAATCGGCACGCTGGATTTGCCACTGAATATCGGCCGCGCGCCACATGGCATCGGGCACCAGCGGCGAATTGGGAAACATCTCTACCAATCGCCGATAGAGCAGGCGCGCGCTTTGCGCTGCATTGGCCGCGCCGCGCGGATTCGATGCCTCCGCCTCCTCGTTGGCGGCCGCGCCCATCAGAATCTGGTCGCCGTTGGCCGCGGTCTCTTCGACAACGCCCTTCGCCTCAATCCAGCCGGAGATGGGCGGCGTGGCTGCATCGCCCCCCACCCAGGGCTCGTCCTTGTCGCTGTGCTGTTCTTCAATGTCGGTGTTGATGTAGACGCGCAACCACGTGCCGCTTTTTTCCGCCACCACGATCTCGCGGCCGATCTGCAACTTGTCCACTTTTTGCGCGCTAGTCGAGGGCGTGATGTAGAGCATGGTCACGCGCAGAGCTGTCGCGCGGGGCCCGGCCATGGGTTTTACCTGCTGCTGCGGTTTTTTGTCGGCGGCTGCCGGCCATGCAGCGCATGCAAGGGCCAGACAAAAAATGGGGGCGAGACTACGAATCGTGAAGATGCGGCGCTTCATCACAAGCAAAATCATATTCCAACGACGCTACAACGGGCTTTCGGTGAGCACTTCGGCCAGCATCGCCGGATCCACGTTTCCGCCGCTGACCACGGCCACCGCTTTGCGGAAAGCCAGCAACTGGTGCGCGTGGAAGAGCAAGGCCGCAGTCGCCACCGCGCCGCTGGGCTCGGGCACCAGGCGCGTAGCAGCCACTATGGCGCGCATGGCGGCGCGAATCTCGGCTTCCGACACGGTGACGATGCCATCCACAAATGCCTGAATGTGCGCGAAGTTGCGCACGCCTACGCTTTGCGTGCGCAGCCCGTCGGCGATGGTCCGGCTTGTCATTTCGGCCGCCCAGGTCACGATCTTTCCTGTGCGAAAACTCTCCGCGGTATCGGCAGCCAGCTCCGGCTCAACGCCAAAGACTTTGGTCTTCGGGCTCAACTGCTTCACCGCCGCGGCCACGCCGCTCAGCAGGCCTCCGCCCGAGACTGGCGAAACCACCAGGTCCACATCAGGCAGCGCTTCCACAATCTCCAGCCCGCAGGTAGCCTGCCCGGCAATGATCTGCTCGTCATCGTAAGGCGGAATCACGATGTAGCCGTGCTCGCGGACCAGCTCTTCAGCCTTGGCCAGCCGCTCGCTCGAGGCCACGCCCACATCCACAATCTCCGCGCCCAGCGCCAGCGTCGCGGCCCGCTTAATGGCCGGCGCATTCGATGGCATCACGATCACCGCCTTGGCGCCCACCTCGCGCGCCGCATAGGCCACGCCCTGCGCATGGTTGCCGCTGGAATAGGTGATCACGCCGCGCTTGATCTCGTCGGGTGTCAGTTGCAGAATCTTGTTCGCCGCGCCGCGAATCTTGAACGCGCCGATGGGCTGCAGGCTCTCCGCCTTCAGCCAGATCTCCCTGCCCGTGCCATAGCCGGAGACGCCGGGAAATGCGGCCCGCACCAGCGGCGTTTTCATGGCGATAGGCGCAATGCGCGCCGCCGCCGCGCGGATCTCGTCGATCGATACCAGTTGAGCCGTTTCGGTATTCATGGTCCGCTCCCTGCGTCCGTGGCGCTTTAACTCGCGATTTCGTAGTCACTCCGTACGGTGCGGGTCTGGAGACCCGCACTACAGCCGGTCCGGAGACCGGCGCTACACGGCTTTATTCGTACGCCAGCGCGTCGATGGGGTCCTTGCGCGCGGCCATCCATGCCGGATAGAGCGCCCCGCAAATCGATCCCACGAAGGCAATCAGCGTGGATTGCAACAGCCACGTGACGGTGATCTCGAAATTCATGGTGGGAAAGAGGTGCGCGATCAAGGCGCGCGCGCCATAGGTGCCGGCAATGCCCAGGATCACGCCTGCCGCCGACAGCGCCGCAGACTCGCGCAGCACCACGCCCACGATGGTCATTTTCGACGCGCCCATCGACTTCAAAACGCCGATTTCCCGTGTGCGTTCCAGCACCGCCGTATACATGGACTGGAAGATGACCAGAAACCCAATGATCACGGCAATTCCCGTAATCACTCCGAGAGCCAGATTGAATGCGGGAATTTTGCTCGGTGTCATCTCGTCGAGCCAGCTATCCACCGTGGTGAGCGTGTTGTTTTCGAAGCCGTGTATGGAGCGAATTTCCTGCATCACCAGGTCGTCATTGGCTGGGCTGTCGCACTTGATATAGAAAATCGACGCTTTCCCCTCCGCATCCACCATTTGCGCCATAGTGTCTAAGGGAATCAGCTTGCGGCCGCCTTTGCCCCGTTCCACGATGCCTGAGACGCGGAAAGGGTGGCCCATGATCGCGATGGTGTCGCCAACGGCATAGTGCTTTCCCGTTGCCAGATTTTGTGTGCCGGCAAGCAGGTCGTCGATGATCGCGTCGTTTGGCCCCTGAAATGGGCCGCCGGTCAGAAACTTGAAAGGCTTGAGGGCGTTAAATGTCGGGTAATCGATGCCGAAGAGAACTTCCACGTTTCCGTTGGTCGAGATCTTCTGGATGGCGGGTGAAACCATCGTTACGTGGGGAAGTTTCCGCAGTACTTCCGCGTCCCCGACGGGCATGGACGGGCTTCCCAAACCATTGAACAGGCTGGCATTTGAGGGCAGCAGCATCAGGTCGGCTCCGATGCCGTTGGTGCGCCGGTTCTGGTCATTCAGCATGCCCGTGAAAATGCCCACAATCGACAGAATCATAATGACTTCGATAGCCACGGCCAGCACGCTGATGACGGAGCGCAGGGGGCGATGCAGCAGATTGGCAAAAATCAGTTTGTTCATCTTCGAGCCGGATTTAGGGCGAGAAAAAGCGCCTGAAAGTCCGATTTCAGGGTAACAGACAGTGGTTAGTGCGAGTGCGAGTGCGAGTGTGAGTGTGAGTGTGAGTGTGAAGTGCGAGTGCGAGGGTCTGGCACACTCGCACTCGACACTCACACTGGCACTCGTCCCTGTTCCCTGTTCCCTATTGGGTACTCCCGGGTCACTATTCCTTGCTTTCATCCTTTGACCTGAACCATATCCCGGTTTATTGTGAAGTTAATTTTGTTCCTGGACTTTGACCCGTTCATTGGTCGCCGATGGGGAATTTTGGAGAAGACCTGCGCAAGGAGCGCCTGACACGCGGCGTTGCGCTGGAAGACATCTCGGCGGTCACCAAGATCAGCCGACGGCACTTGATCGCGCTGGAGCAGGAGAGATTTCGTCTGCTTCCCGGCGGAATCTTGAGCAAAGGCATTGTGCGCGGCTATGCGGGCGCGCTCGGCCTCGATGCCGAGGACTGGACGGAGCGGTTTCTTCGCGCCTGCGACGCTTCAGGCCAGATGTCCGATGACGAACGCGGCTGGACCACCTTTGCCTCGAACGTAGGCAAGGCGCGCATCTTGCATCGCGAAGCTGTCGAGGTGCGCCTGCGCTGGCTCGGCGCCCTTCTGATGCTTTTGGCGGTGGTGGCGGGCGGCTTCCTGGCCTTCCGCTACTACGGTCTGCGCCAAGGCTGGTGGTCCACCCTGCTGCCCACGCACCAAATTTCCGCTGCATTCGATGGCGCGTGGCACTCGATCTCGAATCTGTATGCGCGCTTCCTTGCGTGGCTGCGACGGTAATCGCGCATCCTGCATCCGTGCCCATCCTTTTCCGCGCCTTTTGCGGAAATGGGCGGGAGCGCCAACTCCGCCCACCCGCCGGGTGCCCCATCGGCGGCCAGCCGCAACGGTTGACCGGCTAAGGTGGGAGGCCGCCCCCCAATCCGCCCCCAAAAACTGCCGTTGACCCACCAATGCTTGCCGTCCACTCAAGCGCCTTTGCCCCCGCCACCCCGCCGCAATTACCATAGAAATGATGCCCGGCTGTGCCCAACCCCGCTATCTGCCGGGGGCCAGGCGCATCCAAGTGGGAAGGAGTTTTTCCAAGTTGAGCGACCGTTTCTTGTTTACTTCTGAATCCGTTACCGAAGGCCACCCCGACAAAATTGCCGACCAGGTCTCCGACGCCATTCTCGATGCCTGCCTGGAGCAGGACCCCTACAGCCGCGTCGCCGCGGAAACCCTGACGGCCACCGGCCTGGTGGTCATCGCGGGCGAAATCACTACCAAGGCTTATGTGGACTTCCAGTCGCTGGTGCGCGGCGTGGTGGCCTCGATCGGCTACGACAACGCGCTCTACGGCTTCGACTCCAACACTTGCGCCGTGATCTCATCGATCAACAAGCAGTCGGGCGACATCGCCCAGGGCGTTGACACCGGTGGCGCCGGCGACCAGGGCATGATGTTCGGCTACGCCTCCAACGAGACGCCGGAACTGATGCCCGCGCCCATTTCGCTGGCCCACAAACTCTGCCGCCAGTTGACCGCGGTGCGCAAGAGCGGCAAACTGCCCTACCTGCGCCCCGACGGAAAGAGCCAGGTGACGGTGGAGTACGACGAGAAGGGCAAGCCCGCGCGTGTCGATGCTGTGGTGATTTCGAGCCAGCACTCTGAGGCCGTCAGCAACGAAGATCTGCACGCCGACATCCTCAAGTACGTGATTCAAGCCGTGCTGCCCGCCAAATGGCTCGACGAGCACACGAAATACCACATCAATCCGACGGGAAGATTTGTGATCGGCGGCCCCATGGGCGACACCGGCCTCACCGGCCGCAAGATCATCGTAGACACCTACGGCGGCATGGGCCGGCACGGCGGTGGAGCTTTTTCAGGAAAAGATCCGACCAAGGTGGACCGCTCGGCGGCGTACATGGCCCGCCACATCGCGAAGAACATCGTGGCCGCGGGACTGGCGGAAAAGGCTGAAGTCCAGTTGGCCTACGCGATCGGCGTGGCTGAGCCCGTCTCGGTTCTCGTTGAAACTTTCGGCACCGGCAAGCTGAGCGAAGCCAAGCTCACAGAGCTCGTCCGCAAGAACTTCTCGCTCACGCCCAAGGCCATTATCGAAAGCCTGAATCTGCGCCGGCCCATCTTCCAGAAGACCGCCGCATACGGGCATTTTGGCCGCAGCGAGCCGGAGTTCACCTGGGAGTCGACCGACAAGGCCGCCCAACTGGCCGAGCAGGCCGGCGTGGCCGCGGCCGCAAAGTAACTCTGCCCTCCCCAACACCAAGGGCGGCTGCCTTAGCAGCCGCCCTTGGTGTTTTCCGTTCGTGAGATTTTGTTCGTCGAGCTAACCGTTAACTATAATTTCGCCCTCGAACGGCTTCAGTCGCGCAGAACATTCGTGTCGCCGTTCTTCGCGATTACCGCGAAGGTGGCGGGGTACTCGGACTCGGAGTCTGCCCAGGTTGATTCGGAGTTTGGCCGGGCTGGTCCGGAGTTTCGCCGGGCTGATTGTGGTGATTCTGGCCGGGCTGGTCAGGATTCTGCCCGGGTTGATCCTGAGTCTGGCCCGGTTGGTTCGGGTTCTGGCCAGGCTGATTCTGATTTTGGTTCGGATCGGGCTGATTCGGAGTCTGGCCCGGTTGGTTCGGGTTCTGGCCAGGCTGATTCTGATTTTGGTTCGGATCGGGCTGATTCGGAGTCTGGCCCGGTTGGTTCGGGTTCTGGCCAGGCTGATTCTGATTTTGGTTCGGATCGGGCTGATTCGGAGTCTGGCCGGGTTGGTTCTGGCCGGGCTTAGTCTGTCCGGGTTCGGATTGATTTTGCGGGGCTGCGCTCACAAAGGGGCTGCCCCAAGCCAGCGCGCAGGCGAAAGTCAGCGCCGCCACGCCGAAAATGTGGACGAAATCGCGCCTTGCAGAATGCATGAGTGATACCTCCGAGGGATTGAAATCACCATATTTTTAATCGGGCCAGAGAGAGCATTTCAGTTTCTGCCCGATGCTTCGATCTTCTTGCAACGATCAGTCTCTAAGAAGATTCGCTCGAGCGCGGAGAGGTTGCTTCGAAGTTGAAAACCGTGCCGAGTGGGGCTGGGCTCTGGAGCAAACTCACCACTCATGGGTGCCCCAAGGGCTCGCTTTTGAGACCCGGGAATCACGCTGACTTGCTGACCCGCTGACTCGCCGACTCGCTGTCTTGCACTCCCATGCCGTAGAATGCTCCCGGATGTTGAACCGTCTTAATTAGCGGAGAAACCCATGATGCGTCTAACTGCAATCGCCGCACTATTGTTTGGCTGCGCCACCCTCTCGGCCGCGCAAAGCGGGGCCAACTGGAGCTACGAAGGGAAAACTGGACCTATCGTCTGGGGCAGGCTCGATCCCGCGTACCAGGCCTGCGCGAAGGGCCATGAGCAGTCGCCACTCAACATTCACAGCACCCATCTCGACAAGAGCCTGCAGCCGCTGGAGTTCCATTACGTCGCAGGACCCATGACGCTCGAGAACACCGGCCGCGGCATCATTGCGCGCGTCGATCCCGGCAGCGACCTGGTGGCGAACGGTATCCGCTACCACCTGGTCGAGCTCGACTTCCACCACCCCAGCGAGCACCCCATCAAGGGCAAGCTCAGCGACATGGAGATCGATCTCATTCACCGCAGCGACGACGGCAAGGTGGCAATTGTGGCCGTGCGCCTGAACCAGGACCGGGGATTTCCCAACGCCCTGCTGTCGACCCTGTGGTCGCATCTGCCCAGGACGCCCGGCGCCAGCGCCAGGGTAACTGACCTGGTGAGCGCGGGCGGGTTGCTTCCCGTCGACCGCAGCTACTGGACCTACATCGGCTCCGAGGTCACGCCGCCCTGCGCCGAGGGAGTGCGCTGGTATATCTTCGCGGAAGACCTCAGCATCAGCCGCGACCAGTTCCGCGCCTTTACCAGTCTCTACAGAATGAACACGCGGCCTATCCAGGACGCGCACGGCCGCAGGATCGAATCCAACGAGTAGGGCAGCTTATAGCTTGTAACCCGCAGCCCGCACCTTCCGGCTATGGGCTGCGGGCCAATTGGATTGAGCTAGTGCTTGGCAGCAACCTGCTTCGGCCCACCGAAGCTGACCACCGGCGGATCGCCGAAGGTAACCGTGGCCTGCACGGATTGTTTGCGCGCGCCCGCCACGACGAAGCTCTGATCGAGCGTCAACCCGCCGTTGGCGACAGCAACGTCGCCAGTCCAGCGATCGAAGCGGCCCAGCGCAGCGGGAACAGGTCCCGCCTTCGCCGACTCCGAAGGCTGATTGCCGATAGCTCCGCGCCGGCACTCGAAGTGCAGCGCGCCGTGCGCCGAAGCTACGAGATCCTCGCCGGTGTAGCCCGCAAGCTCGATCTTGCCGCTGCCGCTCAACGGAGTCCCGGCCCAGCGCAGGCCGAGCAGGGCGCCGATAGAAGTAACATCCAGCTTTTGGAAATCGCCTTCGAAGCTGTAATCGGGCTTCGCCTGATCAGTCGCGGGCTTCACCAGCGATCCGGCAACGTGAATGCTGCCGCCCAAAAGGCCGGCGTCAACGTTGGTAATCTCCACGCCCGTGGGCAGCACGCGCAGATGGGCCGACACCCCCTGGAGCGTGACGGGACCGAGAGTCAGCGAATCCGCCTGCACTGTGCCCTCAAGCGCGGGCCACGGCGGAGATGCCGCGGGATGCAGGCTGTTAATCAAATCGGACAGCATCGTGGTTCTTTCATGCGCGCCCAGCAATGCGGATTCGAGCGTGGCCGCATCGACATCTCCGAACTGCAACTGGAACTCGACAGGGCACGGCTGCGGCGGCTCGACAAGCTCAGCAGGGCAATTCGCGGTCGCGGCCAGGGGCACGCTCACGCTGAGGGTTCCCTTCACCGGTCCGTAAGAAAAGTCGACCGGGTCCCAGCGCAGGTTCGCGCCGTCCAGATGCAGCGTGGCCTCGGCAATCTGCACATTGCTCGCCAGAAAATCAGCCTTCCAGTTGGCATTATGCAGCGTCACCGTTCCCGTGAGCGAGTCGGCGGAGGGAATGACATCGGCGCTGGTGGAGGGCGCAGGCGCAGGCAATTCCTGTGCTACCGCCGGAGCCGATGCGCTTCCCGTGTTGATGGCGAGAGGAATCTCTTCCTCCGGTATCCACGGTCCTGCCGCAACAAGGTCCACGGCGATGGGGTCGCCGGCCAGCTCCACAAGCGCCTGGGATTGCTGAATGCCGGCGGCGTGGGCCAGCTCGCGCGCGCGTGCGAAACTCGCCTGGCCGCGCACACCCACCTCATAGCCAGAGAGCGAGAAGCGCAGCGTGAAGACGAGGGGCGTCTCGCCGCCCGCAGGAATTGCCACAGTTCCGGTGAGCGCTGAGTCCGAAGCATGCTGGGCTGCCGAAGGCTCAAGCGTGATCTTGGGCGCCTGCACAGAATGGCTGAGGCCGCCGCCCGTAAGAACCAGGTCCGCGACCGTGAGGCTGCCGGTAAACGGGCCGGTCGGCGCAGCATCGGTATTGAGCCCGCGTTGCAATTTTGCGGGCCTGTTTGCAGGCTTCGCTGGCTGAGCGGCGCTGCCCGTGCCGGCGGCGTAGACAATTTTTCCACTGACGGTGCCGCTGGCCTCAAGGTCGGGATCGAAGCCGCTGCGCAGAGTACGCAGCGCGTCCAGTCCGGCCGCAACGGGAATGCGATCCATCTCCACGGTGAACTGCGGCGGCGTGTAGAGACCGAGATTTTGGCCGCTGAGGTGGATGCGGCCGTTGCCCAGGGGTGAATCGCAGGTGAGGTTCTCCAACATGCGGCGCGTGTGGTGATATACGAATCCGCAATTGGCGTCGAAGTCCATGGGCGCGGCGGGGGCAAACTCGGCGCGGTGCACGCCTGTAGCGCGCAAGCGCATGGAGACTTGCGCGGCGTCGGCGGTGCCGTCCATATGCAAATCGCCGGTGAGGTCGCCGCGCCAGCCCGGATCGGAACCGGCGATGAGCCGCGCCAGTTGGCCCAGGCGCGCCTCGCGCCAGTTGAGGTCGAGATTGATCGGCATCTCGCGCAGAGCGGGAGCGGAGCGGACGCTGGCCTCCATGCGCACCACGCCGGTCTCTTCCTGGTAGAGACTTACGTCGGTACGCGCGGGCTGGCCGCGCAGCCGAATGCGCCACTCCCCGGGACTCGCCTGCCAAAGCGAGATGTCGGCGTTGAGTAGCGAGAAGGGCAGTTTTTCCGCGCCGTTCTTGAAGTTGATGCGCGAGTTCGTGGCCTCCAGCGAAGGCAGCCGCTGGCCGCGGCGTTGGCCTGTGTCGGCAGATGCGTTTGTGGATAAGCTTCCGCCAATGGGAACGCCGGTCTGCGCGGCCGCGGTACGGAAGATAGGATCGAGGTTCCATTGCCCCGGTCCGGCGCGCACCAGATTGAGACTGGCTTCGTCCACGCTGATCTTGTCGATTTCGAGCTTCCCACGCCACAGCGCAAGCAGGCGCAGCGAAGCCGTCACCTTGCTGGCATGGAGCACCGGTTCGGCGCCATAGGCGGGATCTTCGGCAACACTCAGGTCGGTGAGCACAAAGCCGGGCCACGGCAAAAGGCGCACTTCAACCGAGGAAAGCCGCACCGGCCGCCCCAACGATTGCGCGATAAGGTGCGTGATCTGGCCCTTGAAATGGCTGACGCTGATGAGCGGAGGCACCACCAGCGCCAGCACCAGCACCGCCAGGACGGCCAGAGCTATGCGCAACCGGCCGTATAGTTTTTTCTTGCGCTCAGCGCCGTTTGTCATTGCTGTCCACGGATCATTCTAGCCGCTGAGGTGCAGCTATCCGCTGCGAGCGCTCAGATCCACCGTGGCAGAACCGCCTTTCCACCTGCGACGGACCCGCCCTCGACTGGTCGCATGAATGCCTCCGTGAAAGGGCACGACTTCAGTCGTGCCGAAAAAGGCGCATAAAAAGCGGGGCCTCAGCCCCTGAGAAACGGTCTTTTCAAACCGGCGCACCGTCCACCCTCATGCCCCGCGACAAAGTTGATATATTGCCGTCATGCTTAACGCCTTCATTCAAAGTGCCATCCCGTCTCGGGGACAAAGCATTACCTCGATGCTTGGCCACCTGGGAGCATTCGGGCTCTTTTTCATTGCCATCATCGATAGCTCTCCTCTGCCAACTTTTGGCGGCCCTGACATCTTGACGGCAATTCTCGCCGCCCGGCGAACCAATCCATGGTACGAGTTTGTGGCAGTGGCAACCGCAGGGTCAGTGATTGGAGCCTACTTCACGTTCAGAATCGCCCGCAGGGCCGGAGCTGCTTACCTGCACGGCAAGTTTGGAAATCGCAAAGTGGATGCCATGCTCCAGTTCTTCCAAAAATGGGGCACCGGTGCGCTGGTCGCATCAACGGCGATACCGTTTCCCTTCCCTACCAGCTTGTTGTTCGCCGCGGCGGGCGCTTCGAAATACAGCGTCGCGAAATTTCTGGCCGTGGTGACCATCTGCCGCTGCGCGCGTTACACACTTGTGGCCCTCGTCGCCGATCACTACGGACGCCATTTTCTCCGTATTTTGCTGCATCCCGCCCAACATTGGGGCTGGTTGCTGCTGTTCGCCGCGCTCATCCTCAGCGTAATCCTGGCAGGAGTCATGCTGAATAAACGACTAGCGGCAGCTTGAGCACGACCAGAGACCTAGTTCGGAGCGTTCCAGTCGTCCGTCGCGGTTTTGCCGCCGTTGGCGTAGGTAACCTCGATGTTCTGGTATTCGAACGTGACCTCCTCATTGCCGCCCCACCAGTGAATATTCGAGATCGTCGCGTTGGTGAGCACGATCTTCTGCGCCGCCTTCGCGTCCCCCGAGCGCCCCTCAAAGGTAATCACCACTTCGCTCAACGTCTCATGTGAACTCGCCGCCGCGGCCAGCTTCGGCGATGAAATATCTACCTTTTTTGTGACGGTAATGGTGGGGTGCATCCATTTGTTTGCGGGCATCCCGCTCCCCATTGGGGCGTTGCGGACGACGTTGATGAGTTGGATCCTGTCTTTTCCATAATCGCTCTTGATGAGTCCTTGTTTCTCTCCCTTCACCGTCATGTATGCATTGACCTCGGCCATGGCCGGCACCGCGGCCAGCAGCGCAGAGACCACAAAGCTGAGCACAAACAAACGTCCTCGATGAATGCTACGCATGGTAAACCTCCTCGTTTCTTCTTTGACTTTTCAATTTTTGGGAAGCCGTGAAGCCGGGCCCGTTAATTCGCGCCGTTGGTTCGCAATTGTCACTACCGGTTTTGGTGGCGCCGGCTCGAGCCGGCCTGCACATGGTGATATTTGCCTACTCCCCAAACCGAAGCCGGAATCCACCTTTTGGTTGCCCGGCGGCGACAGTATATCGCCAGTTGCCGCTGCTGCGACTTTTTTCTGCGAGCGTTCGAGAGCCGGAGAACCGGGCGCACCCAGCCCGAGAAGTGACTCACCTGTATTCCCACTACAGGCTCTTTCCATCGACCGTGAGAATCCTGCCGGCTGGTGAAAGCCCGGCGCCTCAATCAGCGCGGCATAAACTCCGCGCAGCCGCTTCTCTTCAGACGGAAAACCGGCTCCCCCGCGGAAAGGCTAGGAGCTAGAAGCTAGTAGCTGCTTTTCACCGCATCAGGTGGAGCGTCCGGCTCCAGCGCGTGTCGGAGAAGAAATGGGTCACCACGTGGACCATCCAGGCGATGCGCGGACCAAAGCCGGTGAGCTCGTAGTCCGGTTGCTCTGACTTGAACGACCAGTAGTTGAACAGCGGCCGTCCTACGATGTTTTGGCGCGGCACAAAGCCCCAGAAGCGCGAGTCGAGGCTGTTATGACGGTTGTCGCCCATCATGAAGTACATGCCCGGCGGCACCACGAGTTCGCCATCGACCACGTGATTGGGAAAATCCACGATCCAGGAGTCGGGGACCCCTGGAATAGCCGGGGGCGGCTCGGACGGAAATTCGTCGAGAAAGACCGGATCGCCGCCCTCTCCCGGGTCAGCGGAGCCATCCTTCGGCGGTGGCTGCGCCACTCCGTTCAGGTAGACGATGCCCTCGTGGAGTTGAATGTGGTCGCCCGGAACGCCGATGAGGCGCTTGACCAGGATGAAGTACTGCGGATTGCCATCTGCATCGGGCTCGGGCTCGGGAACCGGCTTGAAAAAGACCACGATGTCGCCGCGCCGCGGCTCGCGATAGTGCACCAGAGGCATCCAACTCGCGGGCGGGGCCAGCGAGATGCGGTCCACGACCAGGTGATCGCCAATCAGCAGCGTCTTTTCCATCGACCCCGAGGGGATGACGTAGTTCTGCGCAAGAAAGTAGAGGATGTAGATGCCCACCACCAGCACCGAACAGATGCTGGCCACTGCCTCAAACGGGGTTTCTTTCCCCTCGGCCTTCGCGGGATTTGAAACGAGTTGTTCCGTTTGAAGCTTTTTCTTCATTGCGATTTAAATGCGCTCTTGCACGCGATATCCCAACAGGGGCAATCGCCCGATTGGCTCACCGCGTCAGATGGAACGTCCGGCTCCAGCGTGTGTCGCTGATGAAATGCGTCACCACGTGGACCATCCAGGCGATGCGCGCGCTGGTGTCGGTTTGCTCGTAGACCGCTTCAGTGGATTTGAACGACCAGTAGTTGAACAGCGGCCGGCCCACGATGTTTTGCCGCGGCACAAAGCCCCAGTAGCGCGAGTCGAGACTGTTGTGGCGATTGTCGCCCATCATGAAGTACATGCCCGGAGGCACGACGAGATCGCCATCGACGATGTGATTGGGAGCGTCGTCGGCCCAGCTTGCGGTTTCCGCGCCGCTGGGAGCCTGGGCCGGCGGAATGGCGGGAAATTCGTCGAGATACTGCTGATCGATGCTCGACCCTTCATTGTCGGCGCCATCCTTCGGCGCTGGCTGCGCAACACCGTTGATGAAGATAATGCCGTCGCGCAAATGGATGTGGTCGCCGGGCACGCCGATGAGGCGCTTGACCAGGAAAAAATACTGGGGATTGCCATCGGCGTCGGGCTGCGGCTCGGCCACGGGCTTGATGAAGACTACGATGTCGTCGTGCCGCGGTTCGCGATAGTGCTCCAGAGGCATCCATTTCGCGGGCGGGGCCAGCGAGATGCGATCCACCACCAGGTGATCGCCCACTAGCAACGTTTTCTCCATCGAGCCGGAGGGGATGACGAAGTTTTGCGCCAGAAAAGTGAGAATGTAGAGGCCCACCACCAGCACCGAACAGATGCTGGCCACCGCCTCGAACGGGGTTTCATCGGGCTTAACGGGAACGGGAGCGGCTTCCGCGCGCTGGCCGGAATCTTCACTGACTGCTCGCGTCTTTTTCTTCGTCATTCCGTCGCTCTTATCGGTGAACAGTGGTTCGTAATGCGTGATTCGTGGTTCGTGATCAGCAACCACTGCCTTTCTAATGCACCACGTGGAAGATGCGCTGCCAGCGCGCAAATGCCTCGATCTTGGCGGCGAGTTCCCGCACGTGTCCGAGTTTATCATTCGCGGCGGGCGGCGCCGGCTGCTGCGGCGGCGGCTCGACGTCGGTCGGCGAAGTCCGGACGAGCGAGAAATAAATGACCAGCGGGCGGCCGACGAAAGCATCGCGCGGCACAAATCCCCAGTAGCGCGAGTCGCGGCTGTGATTGCGATTGTCACCCAGGACGAAATACTCGCCCGGAGGCACGGTGAGCTCGCCGTCGCTGGGGAGACTCCATATCTGACGCCGCCACTCAGGATCGACCAGCCTCGGAGGGATTTCGCCGGGAAAGTTGTCGCGTCCTGAGTCGGCCAACCCCGGCTCGAAGGTCGCGTAAGGCTCATTGAGGGCGACGCCGTTGATGAACACCCGGCCATCGGCAATGCGTAGCCGGTCGCCGGGAACGCCGAGCACCCGCTTGATGAGCATGGGCGGATCGGGATGGCGGAAGACCACGATGTCGCCGCGGGCCGGATCGCGATAAGGCAGGAGCCATCTGCCGATAAGCCCCGGAGTCGCGTAGGTCTGTTTATTGAAGAGCAGAAAATCGCCCACCAGCAATGTATGCTCCATGCTTTCGGAGGGAATCAGCAGAGGCTGCACGATAAAGGTGAGAACAAACAGCGCCACCACCACGGTCCGCATGAGCGAAGCCAGGGTCTGCGGCAGGGTGGGCAAGTGCGCGCGGAAGTGGGCGAAGTGGCTGGGCGCCGGCACGGGCCCGCTCTTGCTCGCAGCCATAGGCGCCGGATTCGGCGCTGGCGTGGTCCCCGGTTGGGGCGCTGGGGAAGAAGCGCTCATCAAGCCGTGGGCTCCTCGTCACCGGTATCAACTTCCGCGTCGATATCGGTATGAAGCTCGGCGTGGGGCAAAAGCGCGCCGCCGGCACGGGCGTCCGCAAATTCCAGTTGCTCCAATGCGCGCCGCGCGGCGTCCTGTTCGGCAAACTTGATGGTGCCCCCCACGCCTCGAGCCAGCGGCTTTCCGCGCTCTCCGGCCCCGCCTTTCACGCGCACTTCCACGATAAAAACCTTGCGGTGGTCGGGGCCGCTCTCGTTCTTGACGCGGTAATAAGGAGCGCCGGCGTGCGCCGCCTGCAGCCGCTCCTGCAAGGCCGACTTGTAGTTGCCCAGCGCGGCTCCGGAGCGCAACTCGCGAGTCAGGCGCTCGGCAGCCTCGCCCATCACCTGGCTGCGCACAAAGGCCCGCACAGGCTCCAGACCGCCATCGAGATAGAGCGCGCCCATCACTGCTTCCATGGTATTGGAGAGCACCGTGCTCTTCAGGCGCAGGCCGCTGCGATCTTCGCCGCGGCTCAGGCGCAGATGCTTGCCCAAGCCGATCGTCTCCGCCACCTGCGCCATGTGCAGGCGGCTTACCAACCCGGAACGGATGCGCGTCAGCTCGCCCTCGTGCCATTCCGGATGATCGGCATAGAGCGCCTCGGCCACCACCAGGCCCAGCACTGCGTCGCCAAGATATTCCAGGCGCTCGTTGTTTTCCCTTCGGCCAGCCGGGATGCTGCCCGCAGCCCCGGTGTCGTCGCCTGCAGCCTGGATACTGCCATCGATCTGCGCCAGCTCGTGCGCCAGGGAACGATGCGTGAGCGCGCACACCAACAGCTCAGGACGCGAAAACCTGTGCCCGAGCGCCGACTCAAGCTCATGCAGAGCGGATTCCATGCGCCCTTCGCTCACGTTCCATCCTTCCTTACGCATTTTTACCTAGATCGCAGCCACTGTGTCCCACGGCAAGCCTGAAACTTGCCGAGATGGAGACGCGACCCACGCGTGCCCCGCAGCACAGCAGACCTGGATGATGATTGATTCGGCAACAAAATGCTGCAGCGGTGCCCCATCCTTTTCCGCACGTCTCTTGGGAAAAGGGTGGGAATATGTGTCACGGTTTATAGGCCCGGTTACTATTGCGGCTTCGGCGCTCCCTGCGGCGTTTGCGGGGCGGGCTTGGGGACTGCGTTGTCCGGAGCTTCGTCATCCGCGTCCTCGTCGCAGCCATGGCCCTTCACAGCGTACGCCGTCTTCACGCCGCGGTCGGCGGCAAGACGCGTATCCAGCCGGCCGTCGCGCACTTCCAGCGCCGCTTTGTACTCGGTCACAGCCTGGTCGCGCTTGCACTCCAGATCGAGTACGCGGCCCAGGTAGATGTGCGACCACGCCAGCAGGCGCTGGTCCTTGCTGGTTTCAAGCGTCTTTCGAAACTGCGCGACCGCTGCTTCGATGGTTCTCTCCGCATCGTCTTCCGATTCGCCGGGATGCACGCTCATCAGATCGGCGCGGGCCAGGATGAAGTGGGCGCGCGCCGCATCGGCCACGCTGGAAACCGTGTCCGTCTCTTGCGCCAGCACCTTTTGCGCGATGCTGCTGGCCGCGGCTATATCGCCCGTCGACAGCCGCGCCTCAGCCAGGTCCAGCCCGGTGAGCTGGCGCGGCTTGCTGCGCTGCAGCACGTCCTCGTCGGCCTCCTTGTCGAATTCGATTTGCCGCGCGCGGTGCACCTGCTGGTCCACGTCCATGCCGTAGACCATTTCGCCCATAGTGTCTTTCAGGCCGGTGGGTTGTTTTTCAAATTGCAGCAACTGCTCGTAGAAGTATTGCGTCAGCACGAAGCCCTGGCGCATATCGTGCCCGACCATGGCCCACTTCACCGCGTCGACTCTCTGTTGATAAAGCTCGCGCTCGTGCTGGTAGCGCGGCAGTTGCGAGCGGTCGATGCCGGCAGGAATCTTGTACTCGGGAACGCCCGTATCCATGGTGCGCGCTTCCACGGCCTTGATCAGGCACTCCACGGTCAGGGCCGTGGTATCGGAGCGGAAACGGAAATCCAGCGGCGCGTCGCGAATCTCCTTCAGAATCGGCTGATCGCGTTCGAGGGCGTTGGTCCGCGCGTACAGCAGCGGATCGATCATATAGTGCAGATAGGTATGGCGCACCGGCGCCATGGGAATCTTGCCGTTGGCCGGAGAAACCACCACGATGTAATCCGTGCCATAAATGCGCGCGTTCACCGTCGCCGGCGAGAGCTGCGGCTCAATCACCACGATGAATCTGCGGCCATCGTAAGTGGCCGCCGGCATCTTCAGGTAGAGGTCGGTATCCACAATCATCTGCGAGAGCGGATCGTGTACCTTGTCCGCCTCTTCGTCGTAGGCATGATGCGTGGTCAGCCAGATGCCGTGCAGGTCCACCGCGGCCGCGAATTCGCGCAGAATCGGCACGATCTCCGCCACCTGCGTGGAGTCGGGCGGCATCTCGGTTAGATCGGCGGTGATTTCAAGCTCCGGCGGCGGCGTCAGGTAGAGCGATAGCGAGATGTACTGCGCAATGTCCTGCTCCGTCCCGGTCATGCGGTGCTGCGCGATGTAAAGACACAGCGCGTCGCGCTTTTGCCGCGCCGCTTCGCTCTTGGCAAAGACCTGGTTCATCTCGTCGCGCACGCGCTGGCGCACCGGCGCGCTGTCATCGAGCCCCTCGTCGTAGCCGCAGGCATTCAGCGCGGCCGCCATCACAAACACCGACTCCGAGGGGATCAGCGACACCGTAGGCCCCGCGGGATCGATCAGCGAAGGCGCCTTTTCCTGCGCATACACCTGCGCATTCGAGCCGCCGGAAGAGCTTGAGGAGGACTGCGCAGCCGAGATCGTGGCCAACCCGGCCGTCGCACCCAGAATTGGGCCCAGAATTGCGGCAGAAGTAAGGACGAAAGAGTGCGCGAAACGAAACGTCATTGAGTTGCCCTGCCTGCAAGTCTAGTTAGACGCACGGGTGGGGTCAAACGGCAGCCAGGTAGGGAGATAGGAGCTCCGGAAAGTGCACCCCCTCTGTCTGACATAAATGTTAATCAAATGGTAATGAGCCGATCGCTTGCAAGAAGCTCAGCTCTTTTATTAAAAGAGGCTATGGGTGAATGGCTGTCACGAAAATCTCTGTACGAACTTGTTTGGTCTGAACCGTTGAGGACTCTCTGTCCTCGTTTCGGCATTTCGGACGTAGCGCTAAAGAAAGCATGCAAACGGGCAATGGTCCCAACGCCTGAACGTGGCTATTGGGCAAGAAAAGCAGCAGGGAAAAAGACCTGGGTAGTGCCACTTCCCGGGCGGCCACCAGCCATGGATGATGAGGTTCTGATCGGTGGTAGACAAGAATACTGGTACCAGCCTTGGACCAATGAGGAACTGCTCGGTCCTCTACCAGCACCACCTCAGTTCGACACTACCATCGAATCCGTTCGAGAACGAATAACCAAAGAAATTGGCAAGGTGACCGTGGCACACAACGTCACTTGGTGGCATCCAGCGATTTCGAGTCTCTTAAAGAAAGATGCAGAGCGCCGCGAGAAGCAAAGAACCTCGGCGTACCCTTTTTTGTTGGATCAGCCAAAATTTGAGAGTGCAATCGAGCGGCGAAAGCTTCGGCTCTTGAACGCCCTATTCGTTGCGGTTGGTAAATTTCAAGGGCGGGCTTTGCCGGACGGGGATGCGAGCAAAGGCTTAATCTCGTTCTACCAACAGCACATCGGCTTCAAACTTGCACCTTCGAAAGAGAAGGGTAGAGTTGTATCAAAAGGCGCAGTAGACGCAGGACGACGTCTGACCCTTTCGATTCTTGACAGCTATCATTCGGAGCAAGAATCTCAATCTTGGTCGGACGACGAGAACGGAAAAATCGAGCAGCGCATTGGCGATATCGCAATCCATATCGTGCTCCTGGCCGAAGTTAAATATCGACAAGGGGTCGAACGGCGGTATGAATTTCGTAAAAAGGAAAAGGCTCGGCTCGAAGAAGAACTGCGACAAAAGAAATTAGCAGCTGAGCGTGCAGAGCGCGAGCGAATTCAAAAGCTCGAAAAGGCTCGAATCGACCGGCTCTTGGGTCAAGCAGCCGCATTCGAGCAGGCTGCTGTAATAAGAAAATACGTCGAAGCAGTCCACAACGCCATTTCAGAATTGAGCAACCCGCCCGCTGAGAAATTCGACGCCTGGAGCAGGTGGGCCCTGGCAGAGGCCGATCGAATCGATCCGAACAGAGGTAAGCGCTTCCTCGAATCCATGATTGAAACAGGCTGATCTTGTCGGGGCGCACTTTCTCCGCCGCCGTAGCCCTGATAAACAAGCAGATATCGCGAATACACTCAGCAGCAGCCAAATTCGTCTGACGGCAAGAGGGCCGGATCCGAGCTACTCCGCTTCCTCTGAATACTCATCGAGAACCTTGTCTGATAGAAGTTCAAGGTGCTTCAAAGAAGCAACCTCCCTCAACGCGTCGTAGGACAGGTACGTGCAGCTTTCGGCCAAAGGGCCGCGATCGAGTAGTGAGAACACAGGTCGCTTGATTTCCTGGAACACCTTTTCTCGCTTTGTCATTGGTGCGACGATGTGCAAGTCGATGTCCATGTTCGGTTGCAGCGCCAACAAATCGGCCATGCGCAGAATTCCGGAATAGATCGAGGTTGTGTGTTCAACCTCAAACGCTCGAACGATTGAACGTTTTCGAAGCCAGAGGACGTCGATCTGTTCGATCGTTCGCAGAGTTGTGTCGTCGTAGTTCAGCGGCAAGCGGTCAAGAATACTCGCATCGGGATCCTTCCATTCGCGCAACACCCGCTCGCGGTCGGAACGCGGTATCCAGATCGACATTCCCATACGGTGGCCGATCTGGGCAATCAGAGATTGCATACGGATGGATTCACGCGCTTCCGGCTCTGGCTCCGACGTTACTTCTTCAACTTGCGTAGCATTTTCGGGCACCGAAACGCTTACGACTTTGTCTGAGCGCACCACGGTATGAGTTGCGATTCTCTTTCTTTCCTGCTCGTCGATCGGATACGTTTTAGGGGTCGAAACCTGCCGTCGAAGCACACGGGCGATGAGCTCTCCGTCATCTTCATCCAGTTGCACAAGGCTTCCACGCACCTTTCCAGTCCATGCGATTGAGTTCTTCGGCAAATCGCGGGTAAAGGAAAGTCCCTTCCACATCTCCTCATCGTGGATTGGGACGGCTTTATCGAGGTCGAGCCATACGGTGGGACTCACCCTAAAACGAATAGTGAAAGGGTCGTGCTCGGCTGTGAAGATTGGCGAGTCGTCCTTGTACGGTCCACGGTTAACCGTCAACAACCCAACCCAACGTGAGAGCTTCGTAACGTAGCAGACAAGGGTGTCGCCGGGATGGATGCGTTTCGCAAGGCCCTCATGACGGGGCCGGAACCCCGATACTGATCGATCTGAGCTGCTGAACGCCTGATAGGTATCGGGCGAGAAAAGGTCGATATAGTGCGCCATGTCCTGTGTCCCCAAATCACCCACATCATACGCCGAGGCTTGCCTGACTCCACATCATGTCGTAGGCCAAGGCGGCTGGCCCGCATCCCTGGAACCTCACCCAGCGCGATCCGGGGGTGCCTCAGGTCTCGTTTCTGAAACCGGGGATTACCGACTCAGCTAGCCAGCGCCTCCACCACCGCCTCCGGATGCCGCGCAATCACCGTCAGATAAGCTCGCGCCGCGCGATCCGGCCGCCGCCGCCCCTGCTCCCAATCCTGCAAGGCGCGCGGGGCGAGTGCGAACCGTCGCGCAAACTCCGCGCGGCTGAGGCCGGTGGCTGCCCGCACCGCGCGCACATCCACTTCCAGCGGCAGGGGAAATTGGTGAACGGCGGCGGGCTCGGCCTCGCCCTTGGCGATCGCGGCCGCCTCGCGCATGGCCGTGACAAGCTCGTCTGCAACATTCTTCCGCTTCATGGTTTGATCCTTTTCATGATTTGATTCTGCGCACCTTTGCCGCCGCCTTCAGCGTCGCAGCAAACGCTTTAACCTCTCGCTTTTGTTTCGACGTAAGGTCTGCCTGTTCATTCTTGCCGTAGAGAAAGATCGCGTAGAGCGGGTTCTCCTTGTCGAAGAAGTAGTAAATCACCCGCATTCCGCCGGGTTTCCCCTTGCCTTGCACTGCGAATCGAACCTTTCGCACTCCTCCGGTGTCCGGAATCTCATCTCCCGATTGCGGATGCAAAGCAAGAAAGAAAATCAGATCCTCGTGCTCCTCGGCCGATAGCAGCTTCTCTGCCCTGCGGGCGAAAGCGCTGGTTTCAACGACCGTCAGCATGGAAGTGCTCACCTGAGGATTATGCGGCATTGCCGCACATGCGTCAAGCCCCCACGCCGCAATGGCAGGGATCAGGAAGCAGGGGTCGAAGTGCAGGGGGGCAGGTTTCAGGTGTAGGGGTCAGGGAGCTAGCTGAAAGCTACCCGGCTGCTGGCTACCGGCTACTGGCTACAAGCTACGACCCGCCCACGCACACCGCACACTCGCACTCACACCCGAACCCAGCCCCTCAGTCCCTGTCTTTCTGACACCTGAAACCTGGCACCTGCCCCCCGCACAGCGCGCAAGTAAACGCTTTCTGACACGCAAAACACGCGAAAAACAGCGCAAAAACACGCTCCTAACCCCGTTTTGACGTGTTTATGGGAAATTCTCTATTCACACGCACGCTTGTTCACGAAATTCTCTATTCACACGCACCCGAAATGCGCGCAATTGTCATTAATTTGTCTCAATAAATCGCGAAACGCCACGCGAACATTCAAAGGGTAATCGGCAGCTTCCAAGCGAACCTTTGGCCCCTTTTCGGCAGCAACAAAACCAACATTTGTGCTGATTCTACATAAGTTATTGGAAACGGAGGCCTTAGCGAAAACAAAAATGCAGTTTCTTCGACTCGCCCTCTGCTTCTCTACGCCAAGCACCGTCCTCGCTCAGGACGGCATCCGTTTTGGTGAAGGGTGAGAACTGAGTCACCCTGTCAACCGCGAGGTGCTCTGCGGGGGTCTGGAGACCCCCGCTGCAGCCGGTCAGGAGACCGGCGCTACAGGTTTCTTTACCCTCTGACGGAGACGCCGGAGAATGAGAGCACAGCCAATCCGCGGACCGGCTGGCCGAAGAAGCGGGCTGGCGCAAAGCGGCTAAACAGCAACAGATTCTCAACTTGAGACCGCGTGGTGGCGTCCGTTGGTCCCGAGACAATGCGGTAGTCGTACACTTCGCCCGCATCGTTGATGCAGACCTCGACCACCACCGGACCGTTGATGGCGCCGGTCTCGTTGCCGCCGGGCGCATTGGAGAAATAGAGCAAACGCGGTGCGGTAGCATTGCCCAGCGGCTCGTCGGGAGTAGCCTGCGCCATCTCCGGCTTGGCCAGCACCGAAACCAGAAAAACAATGGTACCCAACAGCAGTACGGCACTGGCAAAACCCGCGCCGGCCTGCAGCAGAAACGGCCCCACAGTATTTCTCCAGGCCAGTTCCCACATGGTAAAGATGCTGCGGCGGCTGCGCGCTCGCTCCTGGCTCACTGCGACGCGAATGCGCAGCGGCAGATCCGCCGGCTCTTCCACCGGGCCCAGCCCGGCCAATGCGGTTTGCACACCGCGCAGCGACTTCCACTCCTGCGCGCAATCTTGGCACGCCTGGAGGTGTGCGTCCAACTCCTGCATGTCCCGTCCCGTCAACCGGTCATCGAGATAATCCGTCAACCCTGCCTGCACTTGATTGCAGCCGTTCATCGCGCCTCCTCTCGCAGGGACAGTTCCATCCCTGGCAGCGCTTTGGTTCGTGAGCCCGGCTTGAACGCGACCAGCAGCGCACCCAAAAAGGCGCGCCCACGAACCAGCCGCGACTTCACCGTTCCCAGATTGACCCCTTGCATTGCCGCCACTTCTTCGTAGGAAAATCCCTCAATGTCGCGCAGAATGAGCGTGGCGCGGAACGGCTCCGGCACCTGCCGCAACGCCTGCTCCACGTGCGCCCGGTTCTCCTCGTGCAGGGCCGCGTCAAACGGCGACTCCGACGGATCGATCAGCATGTCCTTCAGCAATACCGGCCGGCCGCTTTCCCCTTCCGCCATCTCCTGCTCGATGGGGACTTCCTGCTGCTGATGCCGCATCCACCAGCGCCGCTGATTCGACGCCTCGCGCAAGGCGATGCGGTAGATCCAGGTGCGCAACGACGACTCGCCATGAAAACCGTGAATGCCGCGGTAAACTTTGATGAAAACTTCCTGGGCGAGGTCGGCCGCATCTGCTTGGTTGCGCACAGTGCGCGCGAGCAACGAATAAATCGGCTGATGATAGTGTGCGATCAGCCAGGCAAACGCCTCCTCCGAGCCCGACCGCAGCTCTGCGACCAGAGCCGTTTCGTCGGGTTGGAGCGCGAGTGCGCCGGCAATGTTGCCCATGGTGAGGTCCGCCTGCAAGTCAGTTTCCTCCCACGTTATCGCACTTCATCCACCGCTTGCACCTACCGGCGTCACATCTCAATACTTGCGAGGCCCAGGCTTGCGTGACCCAGGCAGGTGAGCTAATGGCATTTTTGAGCCGCTTCCGGCCGCTGTTTGGCGCCGGAAGATTGGTGCTACTTCTGATGCCGGAACGTTGGCGTTGCGCCAAGTGGCCCATGCATCTGTTCAGTTAGACACCGGTGGGGCCGAAAGTGTTCCCGGTCACGAGGAGCGCGGCTTTTGATCTGGCGAAAGTTTTATTGATTACTTGAAACCGAAAACAGTGGGTTTGGTCAGTAAACCTGGCGCCCCTTTTCCACGCGGCTTCGGTTTGGTTCGCCCTGGGTCAACGGGGCTCGGCGACGGGTGTTTCGACCGCACGGCCAGCACGCTTAGGATGAAATGCGGAGGCGTTCCCATGTTTACCGCCCAGCCCATCGGATTTATTCGTAGCCCCTACCTTGAAACCTCCGCTATTCCCAAAGGCCTGGGCGCCAAGCATGACGCCGAGGGCGCGATCGAGTTGCTGCGCGAGTACGAGCCGGGACTACTTGATATCGAAGGCTTTTCGCATCTCTATGTGCTCTGGGAGTTCGACCGCGCCGATGGATTCGATCTGGTCGCGCATCCACCAACAGACGAACGCCGGCCGCACGGGGTATTCGCGACGCGGTCGCCGCGGCGGCCCAACCCGATCGGGCTGACGGTGGTGGAGTTGCTGGGCCGCGAAGGCACCTCCTTGCGCGTTCGTGGAGTAGACATGCTGGACGGCACGCCGGTCCTGGACATCAAGCCGTATCTCTCCAGCGTTCCGCCGGAGAAGCTGATGCGGGGATGGCTGGCGGAGGCGGAAAAGAGACGTGAACCGTGAACCGTGGACCGTGAATCCCGTCTTCGGTGCCCACGGTCCGCGGTGCACGGATCACGGAATTCCAAGCAGCTTGTGCGTCTGCAGGCTCAGGCGCCAGCGCGGGTGATCGAGGCAATACTCGAGCGCGGCCTGCGTGTTGGCGTCGCGGAGGGGGCCATCCATAGGCTGCAGGAAGAAGTGGCGAAAGGCTGAGCGACTCGAACGCGGCTGGTTCGGCGCCGGATTGCGGATAAACCAGCTTCAGCTCGTCGCCGGTGCGCTGCGTGAGCGTGGCGCCAGCCTTGGGGCTGACGCAGATCCAGTCGAGACCCGGCGGAGCCGCGATGGTTCCGTTGGTTTCGACGGCAATCTCAAAGCCGTGCGCGTGCAGAGCGTCGATCAGCGGCGGGTCGAGTTGAAGCAGAGGCTCGCCGCCGGTGCAGACGACAAATCGCGTGCCGGGGACGTCGCCGCCCGGCCATTTTTCTTCAACGGCTGCGGACAACTCCTCAGGGGATGCGAATTTTCCGCCGCCGGGTCCGTTGGTGTCGGCAAAATCCGTGTCGCAGAACTGGCAGATTGCCGTTGCGCGGTCCGCTTCGCGCCCCGACCAGAGATTGCAGCCCGCAAAGCGGCAGAAGACCGCGGCGCGTCCCGTCTGCGCGCCCTCGCCCTGCAGGGTGTAGATAAATTTCTTTGACGGTGTAATTCATAGTTGCAGCGTGATTCGTGGCGTCGTGGGTCGTGGGCCGTGTGTCGCGTGGCGTTACGAATCAGCGAATCAGCGGGCCACGTTCTTTCTCAACGGATCTTCGATCCCGTTTTCGCGGAAACCTTTCTGGCGCAGCAGGCACGAGTCGCACTGGCCGCAGGGCGCGCCGGTTGGTCCGGGATCGTAGCAACTGCTGGTGAGCCCGTAGTCCACGCCCAGTTCGATCCCCTTGGAGATGATCTGCGCCTTGGTCAGCGCAATCAGCGGCGTGTGAATTTTGAGATGCTGGCGGCCTTCGACGCCGGCTTTGGTGGCGAGGTTGGCCATCTTTTCAAAGGCCTCGATGAATTCGGGACGGCAATCGGGATAACCGGAGTAGTCGAGCGCGTTGACGCCGAGGAAAATGTCGCTCGCGCCCAGCACCTCAGCCCAGGCCAGCGCAAAGGAAAGAAAGATGGTGTTGCGCGCAGGCACATAGGTGATGGGAATGCCGTGGGACATCTCTTCCGGTTGCGCGGCCTTTGGGAACGTCGATGTCGGCGGTGAGCGCGGAGCCGCCGAAGGCGCGGAGATCGATGGTTGCGATGCGATGCTGGGCCACGCCGATGGACGCGGCCACGCGCTTGGCCGCTTCAAGCTCCCACGCGTGGCGCTGGCCGTAGGAAAACGAGAGCGCGTAAAGCTCGTAGCCCTCGGCTTTCGCGATGGCGAGCACGGTGGCGGAGTCGAGGCCGCCGCTCAACAGGACGACGGCGCGTTTAGGGATGGTTTCCATAACAGAATCAAGCTACTTCAGATCGGCTCCGCCGCGGCCAATGTCCATGGACGGCGGAATGGGGTTGCGCTCGTCGATGTAGGCTTCGATGCACTGGTCGAGCATGCCCTTGGCTTCGAGGATGAACTCGACCGCGTCGCGCGCCGCGCCATAGCCGCCGGAGTTCGGCGTGATGTAGTGCGCCTCGGCCTTCACGCGCTCGCGAGCATTGGCCACGGCAACGGCGAAGCCGCACTTCGCGCATGGCAGGCAGGTCGATGACGTCGTCGCCCACGTAGCAAATCTCGTCGAGCGTGACGCCTTCCTTCTGCATGATTTCGCGGATGGCCTGCATCTTGAAGGCGCAGCCCTGGTAGACGAATTCGAGCTTGAGGTCGCGGGCGCGCGTGGCCACGGTTTCGCTGATGCGCTTGGTGATGACGCCGCACTTCATGCCGCCGATGCGCGCCAGCGAAATGGCCGTGCCGTCGTGGGCGCTGTAGCCCTTGGCCTCGGTCATGGTGGCCGAGTTCACGCCGAAGCCGATCGTTTCCTTGCCACGAACCTCTTCCAAAAGGCTGCCGTGCGCAGCACCGGGGACTAGCCAGATGGTGCCGTCGGTCAAAACGCCGTCGACGTCGAAGAGAATGATCTTGATCTTGCGGGCGCGATCTTGTGCAGTGAGTGCCATGATTCGATTTTACCGGCTGCATGCGGCGGCCGATCCACCGCCGCGGAGCTTACAGGAGAATAGAAGCATGGACCGAGAGCCGACTGCCGCAGAGCCAAGAAAACTCGACCCCGAAGACTACTACTTCGAAGGGCCGCTGATGGTGTTTACCGCCGCGTACCACCTGAAGCGCGGAAGTTGCTGCGGCTCAGCCTGCCGGCACTGCCCATACGGGAACGGGCCCGACAAGGTAAATGCGTCAAAGCCGCCGGAATAGCGGTGCGGCGCGATATCTCAAGTGTCGATCACTCTGAGCCGCCAGGTGTTGGAGACGCCGGAGTGACGGGCACAGTGGCCGGCGCAGTGGCCGGCGGCTCCCGC
Organism: uncultured Acidobacteriota bacterium; assembly: GCA_963826735.1. GTDB lineage: Bacteria > Acidobacteriota > Terriglobia > Terriglobales > Acidobacteriaceae > Telmatobacter. The sequence continues at coordinate 361,692 of CAWGYN010000011.1, read as the reverse complement.
ACCAGCACCGCAAAGCGCGGAAACGCGAAGCTGCCGGCGGCATCGTCGATCACATTCAACTGGCAGAGATACTGGCCGGGCTTGAGTCCGCTGAGCGGCACATCGAGCTCGAAAGCTGACGGCGTCGCGGCCTTCGACGTTGATGGCTCGCGCCTGGACGATTGGCGTCTCGTAGACCTTGGTCGATCCCTGAATCAATTCCAGGCTGCTCAACAAATCGATGCCCGGCTTCGATCCCTTCGCGTCATCTGCGGCGGCTTCTCGCGCGCGTAGGATCGTAGACCTCGTAGAGCAGGTAAAGATGCTGGTCCTGGCGGAAGACGTGGCTGATGTTGGGCACGTACTCCTCGCCGTTGCGCACCAGCGGGTCGATTTCCTTGCCGGGCTTCTTGCTCGGCTCGCGTTGCGAAGCCAGCAAAATCGAACTCATTTTGAGCGGGGCCTTTTTCAGATCGGGCAGCGTGACCTCGGCGATAAACGAGCCCATGCGGCCGGTTTCGTTTTCGCGCACCACAAATTTGATCTGATACTTGCCGGGCGGCAGATTGAAGCTGGTGGTGTACTGGATGTTTTTCTGGCGCGCCTGCCGCGAGGCATCGAGATTGAGCTTGACGGTGTCGCGCACGCGGCCCACCGGACGCTTGGTCTCGTCGATGACGGCGCCGATAATGTCGAGCGTGGCCTTATCCTTGTCGCCGCCCTTCACGAACGGAATTTGCGATCCGGGCACGACCAGCGACACCGGCATGTAATAGCGATTGGCGTCGAGGCGGAAATACATCGCATCCATATAGACCGCGATGTCGGTGGCGGGCAGGTCGCTCGCGAGTTGGTCTTGCAATTCCTGCTCGCGATCTTCCTTGCCGGAGTGTTTGAAGTCGGCGGGCGCGTAGTAGCCGGGCCGGTATTCGAGCTTGATGCCGGGCCTGACGATCTTGATGGTGAGCTTGCGATATTTGCCATCGCGCGCTGGGTTCGACGAATGGAAGCCGATGGCGTAGTAGGCGGAATTGTCTTTCTGCACTTGAGCGAAGGCGGGCGCAAAATCGTTGGAGTCGAAGAAAGCCTTGCCGCCGGTGTCGGTAGAAAGCGTGGACATGACTTCCTGCGAGGCGAAGTTCGCGTTCATGTTGTTGGCGAGCGCGGCGCCGTTGTAGCCCGAGGTGCCGCGCAGACTGCCGGTCGACGCGTCGCCCAGCGGGCCGATGGCCTGCAGGCCGCGCGTGTCGACGCTGTAAATGGCGAGATCGGCGCGCACCGCGGCATTGATGGCCGAGCGCAGCGAAGCTTCGTTCTCGATGCCGTTGCGGGAGATGCCGCCGGAAAAGTAGAGCAGCGACTTTTTCTCGTTGATCTTGGCCAGCGACTGCGAGATGGCACGCAGGGCGAAGAGCTCGCGGTCGGTGTTGAGGTCGTTGTACTCGCTTTCGTCGGGCGTATAGGCGGTGGTGTCTTCCACCTGGTTGGTGTTCGCGGTTGCGCCCTCGGCAAAGCCCTGGCCTTCGGTGCCGTTGTACGCGCCCACTTCGTTGATCAATGCGTTCTTGTCGGCGGTAAAGTCCTGGTCGACGGTGAGCGTGTCGCCGAGAGACACCAGCGCGATGAGGTCGGCGGGCTGCATCTTGGTTTTGAGAAAGTCCTGCGCCGCTTCCACGCTGCGCTCCAGATCTTCAGGCTGCATCGAGGTCAGGTCGAAGAACATGACGATGAGGCGATGATTGCGCAGCTCCTCGGGCTTGGCCACGACAACTGCCTTGCTGCCGGTGGGGCCGGCGGCGAGGCCGCTGACCGTGGCTTCCTTGAGCGGCATGGCCATGTCGACGCTTTCGAAATCGAAAGTCGAAATCTGCTGCTCTTTACCATTTTCAAAAATCTTGAAGTCGGACTGTTTGAGGTCCTTCACGAGCTCGCCGGTTTTGGCGTCGCGCGCCACTACGTTGGTAAGGACCAGGTCGGCGTTGGCCTTGAGCATGAATCCGCTTTGCGGCGTGTTGGTGACCTGGCCGGGCGATTGCGCGGGCAGGGGGGGCATACCGGCAGCGGCCAGGGCCAGCAAGGCAAAGAGTGCCGCGAATTTTTGGGCCGTGCCCGTCATGCGATTTCCTTCACGTGTAGCACCGAACTCCAGCGTGGGCCTAGAGGCCCACACTACAGCCGGTCTGGAGACCGGCGCTACAGTCTCTCAAAACCTGAACCTTGCCATGAACTGAAAGTTGCGCATCTTGCCGGCCCCGGTGACCTCGCCGAAGTTAGGCGAGTTGACCGTGGTTCCTACGCCTGAATACTGCACGGTATTAAAAACGTTGTAGATCTGCGCGCGGATTTCCATGGTGCGGGTTTCGCCCATGCCGATGGTTTTGGAGAGCGCCATGTCGTTTGTAACAGTGCCTGGCCCTTCGATGGAGTTGCGCGGCGCGTTGCCGAAGACGCCGCAGGGATACGGGTAGGTGGAACTACCGGCGTTTGGCGGCAGCGCGTAGGCTGCGGGATTGAACCACTCATGCAGCGAGCCGCCGCCGGCCGTGGGCGAGATTCCCGTGAGATTGGGGCGAAAAACTCCGCCTGTGCCGCAGGAAGTGGTGGTGACGGATGCCGTATAGCTGGGGCTAAGCCAGCCGCCGGTGGCGAACTTGAAATCGCCGGAGACGGAGAAGCCCTCGAGGATGTGCGAGGCCACGCCGGTGGTGGCCCAGAATTTGTCCGCGCCAAAAGGCAATTCGTAAAGATACGTGCCGCTGACCGATTGGCGAATGTCGATGCTCGAGTTACCCAGGTCGGCGAGTACATTTTGCCAGTCCTGCACGCTCGAGCCGCCGCCGGAATTCAACGCGCCGGCATCGTCGATGATGTGCGACCACTTGTAATATGCGCCCATGGAAACGCCGTGTTGCAGGCGCTTTTGCGCGCTCACCGTGCCGGCATTGAACTTCGAGAACGACAGGGCTTCGTAATAGCTGAAGTTCAGGTTTGTGGGATTGGTACCCGGGCTGCTGGAAATCGCGCGCGGCGCGATCGTCGTGGCCTGATGATTGGCGCGCGAGCCGTTGTAGCCGACGTTCAGCACGATCTGCCAGGGCAGCGTCTTCTGCAAATCGAGGTTCCAGGCCATCACGTAGGGCATGGGATAGCGCGGATCGAGCGCGTAACTACCCAGCGCATTCGCCGAGGGAAACCCGTTGGCCAGCGTGAAGCACGTCGCGGTCTTCGCGCAAGCCGAAGACGGTATGTTTCCCACCTGTTCCTGATTGGTCTGCAAATTCGTAAAGGGCGGCTGGTGAGCCATGGAATTGGCAAAACCGCCGTATTGGCCGACGCTGTAATTCATGCCGTAACCGGCGCGGAGCACGGTGCTCTTGATCTTCGGCACGCGCCAGGCAATGCCGAGGCTGGGCCGGAAGGCGGTGCGGAATGGGTAGACGAGCGCGTTGGGCAGGCCGTTGGAGCCAGCAGTGACTTCGGTCTCGCTCGAAAATCCTCCATCGGGATTGGTGGCGACATTGGCGAGCCGGTTGTACTTTTCCGTGTACGGCGCGAAGAACTCGTAGCGTACGCCGTAGTTGAGAGTAAGCGACGGCAGCACGCGCCAGTCATCCATGGCGTAGGCGTCATAGACTTTGTCGCGCAGGTAGCTTTTGGCCAGCGAAGAGTTGAGGGTGGTGGTCTGCGGCAGCCCGAGCAGAAAGTCGGCTAGCGGCGAGCCCGTGGTCGCATCCTGCGCCGGGTCCTCGGTAAACAGGCCGGTGAAAGTGAAACTCCCGGTGCCATTTGAGCCGGCAAGGAAGTCGCGATGCACGCGGCGGTAATCGGCGCCGTAACGCATGTTGTGCTTGCCGTGAATCCAGCTCAGGATTTCGGAGAACGCGATGGTCTGCGAAATGGAAAAGCTTGGCTGCATCTGCGAAAGGCCCGTCAACTGACTCAATTGAATGGAGGGGATGCCGTAGTTGAGCGGGACATTATTCGGCACCGTGATGCCGTCGTCCGCGGCGGGATTGTCGGTGGTGTTGGTAAAGAAGTTGGTGGCGTGGCTATTGGAGCGGTTCCAATTGGCGTTGAAGATGTTGGTGAAGCGATGGTAGCCGACGGTGTATCCGGCCTGCAGGGAGTACATGTTCGAAGCGCTTTTGCCCCCAAGCTTGGGAACGAAGTTGACGCTGTCGGAGGCCGAGTGGCCCTCGTTGTAATTCAAGTTAATGCTCTGGCGCAAGCCTTGATTTTGCGATCCTCCGCGACGCCCGCCGCCAAAGCCGCCGCGTCCGCCGGGTTGCGTGGCGTTGGCGCCCAGGCTGCGGTTGTAGCGGATGCCCGCGTTTGTCGAGTTCGATTGCCCCGTGGTGATCAGATTGAAGTTGTAGGGCAGGCCGCCGGCCGGAGTGATGTTCGGCTGCGGATAGAGCGCGAGCAGCGCCGCGGCCTGGGGACAGATCTGCTGGCCAACCGCGCACGGCTGCCCGGGAGCAGGCGACGGTATTTGATTCCCAGGAAACTGAGTCCCCGTGACGGGATTGTAGATAGGAGCTAATCCAGCGAAGTTGCCCATCCGCTCCGCAGCAGTAGGCACGATGGCATTGAAAACGTCCGGATTGGACGAACGCGTTCCGGAAAGCGTCAGAAAAACGGTGTCCTTGCCGCTGGGCTTGGTGAGGTGCGGAATGTACGGCGCGCTCATGAATGTAAGCGTGAAGCGATTCGATCCGTTGACCGGCTGCCCCTTCTGCTGCGGGCTCAGAGCAAAAGGCTGTGCGTTGAAGTAGGAAGTGGTGTTGTTCCACATAATGCCGCCGTGAGGCTGGCCGGGATTGAAGCCGCGGAAATTTCTTCCGCCGCCGCCACCACCTCGGCCGCCTCCACCAAAACCTCCGCCGCCGCGGCCGCCACCACCGAAGCCGCCGCCCCCGCCAAATCCACCACCGCCGAAGGCTCCTCCGAATCCTCCGCCGCCGCCATATCCGCCAAATAGGCCGCCCTGGCCGGCGACATCGCCGCCCTGAGGGCTTTGCCCGGGGCCATTTTGACCGCTCAGACCACCCTGCGCCTGGATGGATTGCGCCGCATCGCGCAGGCGATCCATGTCAGCCCCGGCAAAGGCGCTCACCTGCCCGGACTGGCCGGTAATGGCCACCGATTCGTCGCTGAAGTCGGAGTTGGCGGCAATCGAGGGCAGCGCCGCGCCGCTTTGGCCTTCGGTGCCGGCTCCGGTGTCGGTATCGGCGCTCAGCGCGCTCTCGAGGCTCACGTTTTCCGGGGCATTGCCAGCCATTTGACGCACACCCTGGCCGGTGGCGCCGGGGCGAGCTGCTTCACGCGCCTGTTGCTGGTCCGCTTCGGCTTGGCGCGAAGCCAGGATGAGCTGGAAGTTCACGAGCTGATCGTGACTCGTGGCGTTTAGAACCGCCTCCTGCGACCCTTGCGCGAAAGCCGCGAACTGAGTGCGGATCACATAGCGGCCGTTCTGAGGAATATTCATCTGCCACGCGCCCGTGATGTCGGTCGTGGTGGAATAGCGCTTGCCAGTGAGAGTGTTTTGCGCGGTGACCGTGACGCCGGGCAGAGGAATGTTGCCGCTTTTTACCGTGCCATGCAGTCTGCCGCCGGCGACGGTCGGGCTGGTAGCTGAGGCGGCGGCTTGCGGGGCAGCGGCGGGGGCGCTGGTCGAAACTGGAGCTGCCACTGGGACTGGGGCTGCCGCCGGGACCGGCGTCTGCGCCAAGACCGCGACACACCCGGCCACAACTATCCCCGCCACTCCCGCACGCAATTTTTTCATTTGTGTCTGCGCTGTCCGGCCTCTCGTGCCTGTATTCAGTCTGACGATTCATGCACCGCGAAGGTTTACCGCAGGCGCGGTCCTCTGTGCCGACGGTCCCGCGCCGCGGGAGGTTTGCGCAAATTGATACGCATGGATACGCACACGAAATTTTGGGCTTGCAATCCGCGGGGGTGCATGTTAACTATTAAGGCAATATTATTCTGATTGCTACCAACCGAGTAAACCTTGGGCGGCGTCGGACAGGATGGAACAGGGATGAAGATCGGCACGACGATTCGCGCTTACCGGTTGCAGAAGGGGCTTTCACAAGGAGACATCGAAAAGAAAACCGGCCTGCTGCGCTGTTATTTGTCGCGCGTGGAGAACGGCCACACCGTGCCCTCGCTGGATACACTCGCCAAGATCGCTCACGCCCTCGACCTTCCCATCGCGCAGTTCTTCGCCAGCGACACACTGGCCATGCAGATGAATACGCAGAACCTGTCTGACGATGAGTTGCGTTTCCTCACGCAAATCCGCCGCTACTCCTCGAATTTGAACGAGAGCGACCGCAAACTGCTAATGGCCATGGTGAAGAAGTTCGCCGCGACGGCGGTTAGATAGGTTTCAGGTTTCGGGCGCCAGCTTAAAGATTCCGTCATCACAAAGCCGTGGCCTGAGGGCCTGGAGGCCCTCAGTACAGCCGGTCGGGAGACCGGCGCTACATTCCTCACACATCGTTGCCCAAACGGAAAAACGGTTCCACGCCCTTGCCGCCGCTTAGCAGGGCCTGCTCCTCGTGCGGCTGCAGCGGCTGGTAATTCTGCGCCACGTCCATGGCGAGGCGGAAATAGCGCTCGTCACCGGGCGGAAGCGCGGCGGTGATGGGATGGTCCAACGTCCAGCGCAAGCCCAGCGAAGCCTCATCGGGAAAGCTCGCCGGCTGATACCAGCATTTCGGCTCAGGATGATTGCGCCTCTGATCGGCCGGCCACACAGTCTTGGCCATGCTCTTCAGGCACAGAATGCCCGTGTTCTTTTCCTGCGCGCGCTTCAGGATCTGCAAACCGAAGTTTGCCTGAGAGACGAGCAACCAATTCAGCGGAAAGAGCACGGTATCGAAGTTGTAGCGATCGAGAGCGGCGAGCGCGGTTTCGACGGAGTGGACGGAGAAGCCGATGTAGCGGATCTTGCCTTCCTTTTTTGCCGCCTCAAAAGTTTCCATGGCGCCGCCCGCGCCCAACACCTTATCGAGATCGGTCATTTTGGTGAGGGCGTGAAACTGATAGAGATCGAGGTGGTCGGTTTGAAGCAACCGCAGCGAGTTTTCGAGATCGGCACGCGAATCGTCTTTCAAGCGGCCATCGGTTTTGCAGGCCAGGAAGCTCTTGTCGCGATAAGGTTTTAGCGCCACACCAAGCCGCTCTTGCGCGTTGCCGTAGCTGGGCGCGACATCGAAATAATTGATGCCTCGGTCCACCGCTTCGGCAACGATGTGGTCGGCAGCATTGGGATCTTCATTCATAACCACGATGCCGCCGAAGCCGATGATCGAAAGATGCTCGCCGGTTTTGCCCAACGGGCGGCGAGCGATGGGCCGGCTGGGAGTCTTCGCGTCGGCCGCGTGCATGCGCGGCGTTGCGGCAACGGCTGCGGCGGTAATGGCGGCTTGCTTGAGGAAATCGCGGCGTTCCATCATTGGCCTCCTGCGGGCGGGATGAGGCGAGCAGCGTACGCGGGTATTTTCGCATAGACGGCGCGCGCGTGGCGGCGAGGCGATTACGGCCGCGGCAGTTGCGCGAGGTAGAAGCCAAACATCACGAGAAGGAGGACGACCATCGCGATCGCAAGGCGCATGCGCGTCTGAAAGACTTGGCGCGGCGAGCCGATGCGCGGAACCAGGGGCACGGCAAATAGTAATCCGCATAGGCAGCCGCCGATGTGCGCATAGTTATCGATGCGCAGGCCCGAACCGATGACATGAGTACCGAAGCTTACGGAAAGGCCGATGACAAGGTTGATCGCAGCGAAATAAATGACGGATTTGCGCAGGCGCTTGAGCTCGTACTGCGGAATGGGCAGCCGCTTTGACTTGAGCAGCACGATGAGCGCGCCGGCGATGCCGAAGACGGCGCCAGAGGCTCCGGCGCCGGCAGGGAACACTCCGATGTCGTGGTATTTCATCCAATCCGAATAGGACCACGACCAGTTAGCGAACGTAGAAAGCAGATTTCCCGCAGCGCCGGTGAGGATATAAACCGCAAGCAGCCCTGTCGAGCCCATCAGCGGCTCGGCCAGCAGCCCCAGGTTCCACAGGCACCACATGTTGGTGGCCAGGTGAAGAATACCCACGTGCACAAACATGGCGGAAACGATGCGCCACCACTCGCCTGCGATGAGCACGTTGCCGGCGTTATCAGCGCCATAGTGCATGAGCTGATCCACGGTGGGACTAATCGCGCTCACCCCGCGCAGCACCATCATCAGAAACACCGCGCAATTGATGCCCACCAGCAGATAGGTGGCTGGGGCGGAGGCCCAGCGGCGCCGTGGTCGAGGACGCGGAGGCGGCGGCGATTGGCTCTGCGGAGGAAGAATCTCCGGCGGAGAGTTGGTGGGGAAACTGCCCATATCAACACTCTAAAGCATCGGCGTATCCGCCGAAACAGGGGCACTCCGAGCCGGCGGCGCACCCACGTACCACGTCAGCGGCTATTTCGCCGAGGGGCTTTTCCCGCAAAGTGTTGCGAGATCGTTGGCCAGACCCTGGACTGCCCGATCAAGGCTTTTGACGCAGCCGCTTATGGTAGCGCATGTATCGAGTCGACGAACCAGTGTCCAAAGCACGAAATGAGTTTTACCGTCATAGACCAGGACGCGAGCGCCCTCGATTTCGAGGGGAATGCGGTCTGCCGGAAGAATCTGAAGCACAAGTACGATATCGGCCTTCGCCGGATCGTCGACGATTTGGAGTCTGCCGGTAGCTTTCAGGGCTGCGAAGAACTGGTCATAGGCCAGGGTTGGCCCACCGTTCTCACTGGGGTTATTTATGTTCTCAATGACGTACGTCTCATTTGAGATGAACACGGTCTTCGCGGCAGCGATGGCCGAAGGAATGGATCCCGGCGGTATGGGCGTCGGCGGGACGAGTATGGCGGTCTGGGCCGAGGCGTTTGAGAAGACGACGCTGCTGAAAATCAAAATCGAAACAAATGAAAGCTTCATCGATTATTTCCTCCGTGTTGCGGTTCCTGGCCGCTGTTGGGCGCCGGGAGAGTCGAGGACGCAGGCTGGCCCGGTCGTGGAGGTTGGCTGCGGACAATATGGCCGCGAGAAAGAAGACTATTTGATTCAATGCGGGCAATTTTACACCCGAACCGGCATCGGCCGTGGCGTGAGCGGGACGGAGCGGGTGACCGGCCATCAAGCTCGATCCCGGTCAGCTACGCTGCGATTCGCCTCGCCTTGTAAGCTGGCATTTGGCAGACCATCCATAAACCTGGGAGCAGACGAGTGAGCTTAGACGACAAAGGAAGCGACGCGGGCGCGAAGACGATTCGCCGCGCATTGCTCAGCGTGACCGACAAAGCGGGACTGGTGGAGTTTGCGCAGGCGCTGGCGGGCTTCGGTGTGGAGCTGATTTCAACAGGCGGAACTGCCCGCGCGCTGCGCGAGGCGGGCCTCACGGTCAAGGACATCAGCGACCTGACGGGCTTTCCCGAGATGCTCGACGGGCGCGTGAAAACGCTGCATCCGCGCGTGCATGGCGGTCTGCTCTATATCCGAGGCAACGCCGAGCATGAAGCGGCGGTTGAGGCGCACGGCATTGAGCCCATCGACATGGTGGTGGTCAATCTCTACGCCTTTGAGAAGACCGCCGCGCAGCCGGGCGTAGCGTTCGGGCACCTGATCGAGAACATCGACATTGGCGGGCCGTCGATGGTGCGCTCGGCAGCGAAGAACTTTGAAGACGTGGCCATTGTGACGCGAGTGGCGGATTACCCCGCTCTAATCCAAGAGATGAAAAGCGCCCACGGCGCAGCGCTGACGCGCGCCACGCGCTGGCGGCTGGCGAAACAGGCTTTTGCGCTCACCTCCGCATACGACGCCGCGATTGCGAGCACGCTCGACCAGATTGCCGACGCGCCCGCGCCCGAGGCCCCCGCGGCGTTCGACGATCAGTCGCTGCCAGCCACGCTGCGCATCAATATGCCAAAAGCACATGCGCTTCGTTACGGCGAAAATCCTCATCAGCGCGCGGCGCTCTATGCCGACGGCTCGGGCCGGGGCATTGCCGGCGCGCATCAGTTGCAGGGAAAGGAACTGAGCTTCAACAATCTCGTCGACCTGGATGCCTGCTGGGAGCTGGTGCAGGAGTTTGAAGAACCCGCCTGCATCATTGTGAAGCACACCAATCCCTGCGGCGCAGCGACGGGCGCGAACATTCTCGAGGCGTATCAAAAGGCGCTTGCCGCCGATCCGGTGTCGGCCTTCGGCGGAGTCATCGGCATCAATCGCGAGGTGGATGGCGCGGCCGCGGAAGAGATTGCCAAGCTCTTTGTCGAAGCCATTGCGGCGCCCGGGTTTTCTCAGGACGCGCGCGAGCGCTTTGCGACGAAGAAGAATCTGCGGCTGGTGGAAGTGAAGGCAGCGCCGGCTCAGTCCCGTCGTAAAGCAGGTGTCGGGCGGGTTGCTCTTGCAGGACGCCGACACCGGGCGGGTGACGGAGTCGGAGCTGAAGGTGGTGACGTGGCGCCCGCCCACGGCTGAGGAGTTGCGCAGCCTGCTCTTCGCGTGGCGGGTGTGCAAGCACGTGAAGTCGAATGCCATTGTGTACGCGCGCGACGGGCAGACGCTGGGCGTGGGCGCGGGGCAGATGAGCCGGGTGGACGCGGCCAAATTCGGCGCGATGAAGGCCGTGCTGCCGCTGAAGGGCTGCGTGGCGGCGTCGGATGCGTTCTTTCCCTTCCCCGATGGACTGGAGGCAGTGGCAGCGGCTGGCGCCACGGCGGTGATCCAGCCGGGCGGCTCGGTGCGGGATGAGGAAGTGATTGCGGCGGCCGATAAGCTGGGCCTGGCCATGGTCTTTACGGGGATTCGGCACTTCAGGCACTGAGCGGAAACTGCGCGGAGTTAGCGGAGTTAGCGGAGCTAGCGGGGTCAGCGGAGTTGGCGGAGTGGCCGGCGCCGAGAGCCCGCGGTTGGCCGCAACGAGCATGAATGGCGGCAATTTGCGGGAAAATCGCGGATTCCGCCGTGCATGCGCGACTATTGGCGCGTAAAATCGTCTGTAACGGTAGGCAGCATTGCCCGGCTAGATCTGGCTGCCTGCGCCGCGTTTCGGCTTTCGCGAGCGTTCGACACGCTTTGCCGGCTAGCTGTGGAATTCCCTGCATGATGACAAAAATGACTGTATTTTCGATCCTTGGGCGCAAGATTGCCCTCGCCCTTCTGCTCTTGTTGCCGGCAGCGGCGGTTTACGCGCAAAGCGCGCCTGCGAGCCCGGCGCAACGGCGCAGCCACAGGCGCAGCCTGCTGCCGCACGCGGCACAGGCCGCTCCCGCAAAGACGCCGGCGGCCGATACCCGGCACCACGCCGCCGAGCCAGGCCACGGCCACTGCCGAGCCTAATCGCGCCCAGGCGTACTATCACCTGGCGCTGGCCGGTGTGTATGAGGATGACGCCATCTCCGACGGCCGCACCGACGAGGTCAACAAGGCCATCGAGGAGTACAAGCTGGCGCTGAACGCCGATCCCAATTCGGCGGAGCTGGCCGACGATCTCGCCGATCTCTATTTCCGCGTGGGCCGCGTGCACGATGCCGAAGTGACGGCGCGGATGCTACTGAAGAGTTCGCCCGACGACATTGACGCGCACAAACTGCTGGGCCGGATTTACCTTCGCCAGTTGGGCGAGGGCGAACAGGCCAGCGCGGGAGCCACGGCGCCGGGCAACTCGCAGGGCAATTCTCAGGGCAATTCTCAGAACCAGGTGCTGGACGAGGCGATTGCGGAGTTCCAGAAGATTGTGGCCCTGCAGCCGAAGAGCGTGGAAGATCACATGGTGCTGGGGCAGCTTTACACCGTGAAGCACCAGCCCGACAAAGCCGAAGCGGAGTTCAAGACCGCACAGGCGATTGAGCCCGAATCAGAAGACGTGGTGTTGAACCTGGCCCGGCTCTACGCCGAGAGCGGCGACCTGCAACATGCGGTGAAGGCGATTGAGGCGGTTCCCGTGGACGGGCGCTCGCCGAAGATGGAATTCACGCTGGGCGCGCTGTACGACCAGATGAAGCAGCCCAAGGACGCGATCGCGGCCTATAAGCGCGCGGAGGATATGGAGCCCGGCGATTTGCAGACCGTGGATGCGCTGGCCCAGGCGCTGCTTAACAACGATCAACTCGACGACGCGCTGAAGCAATACAAGGAACTGGCCGAAGCCAATCCAGACGACGCCGAGCCCCTGATTCATATCGCCGAGATCGAGCGCAGGCAGGGCAAGTATGAAGATGCGCTGGCCGTCGTCCGCAAGGCGCGCAAGATGGATCCCAACTCGCTGGAAGCGGGATTCAACGAAGGGCTGCTGCTCGACATTCTGGACCGGCTGGACGAAGCCATCCAGACCTACACAGAGATGCTCGATCTGCCTTCGATGTCGGATCAGTCGGTTTCGCACGCCAACGGCGCGTACACCGAAGAGGAGAAGAACAACCGCAGCATCTTCCTGGAACGGCTGGGAACGGTGTGCCTGGAAGAGAACAAGGTGGACCAGGCAATTGCGGCGTACCAGAAGATGATCGACCTGGGCGGCAGCATTGCGGTGCGCGGCTACCAGGGAGAAATTGACGCGTATCGCGGCGCGCATGAGTTCGATAAATCGCTCGACGTTGCCAGGAAGGCCGTGGCCGCCGATCCCAAGGATCGCGACCTGAAACTGATGCTGGCAGGAGAAATCGCCGACCAGGGCCATCCCGACGATGGACTGGCGATGGCGAAAAGCCTGCTGGACGGCGCCACGCCCGAGGAGCAGCGCGGCGTCTGGCTCGCGATCGGGCAGATGAACGTGCGCCTGCGCCGCTGGAAGGATGCCGAAGATGCGCTCGACAAGAGCGAGCCGCTGGCAACCAAGAAGGAAGACCGCACGTATTTGTTCTTCCTGCGCGGCGAGCTGGCGGAGCGGCAAAAACATTACGATCAGGCCGAGCAGTATTTCAACCAGGCGCTGAATCTCGATCCCGAGAACGCCAACACGCTCAACTATCTCGGGTATATGTGGGCCGACAAGGGTGAGAAGCTGCCTGAAGCGCTGAAGATGATTCGCAAGGCCGTGGACATTGAGCCGATGAACGGCGCGTATCTCGATTCGCTGGGCTGGGTCTACTTCAAGATGGGCGAATACGAACTGGCCGAGGATAATCTGCGCCAGGCGGTGAACCGCGACCAGACCGATCCCACGGTGCACATGCACCTGGGCGATCTGTACGAAAAGACGGGACGGATCCGGTTGGCGGCAGCGCAGTGGCAGCTGTCGATGGACGAGTTTGCCAAGTCGTCGCCCGGCCGACATTGAGCCGGGCGACGTGGCCAAGGTGCAGAAGAAGCTGGAGAGCGCGCGGGAGAAGCTCGCCAAAGAGGAAGGCGCTCTGAACCAGGCCAAGCCGGAGTAGGCGGGGCACCCGTTCCGGCTGTCCGAGTTTTCATTCGATTGAATCTCAGCTTCGGGTAGGCTCATGGCGATGGCTGGCGAATTCGAAGTGGCCTTTTCGGAACTGAAGCGTGTCTTCGCCGGGCATCTGTCCCGCTTGGCGGTCAAGAAGGACACGGCCACTGAATACTCCCTCAACACCCTTGTGCCCTCGCCATTTCCCCAGCACAAGGGACAGCCGATGTGGTTTGCCTCTGTACGCCGGGGCAAGGCCTACGTCAGCTTCCACCTGATGCCGCTCTATATGAATCCGCCGCTCCTGCGAACTGTTTCCGACAGCCTAAAGAAACGCATGCAAGGCAAGACTTGCTTCAATTTCAAGGCCGCTCCGGAGCCAGAGTTACTCAAAGACCTGGGGCGGCTCGTCGAAGCGGCCATGAACGATTGGACCGCGAAGAAGTACGTCTAGTTTCTGCGTCCCCACGCCGGATCGTGCCTATTGCGCGTGCGCCGTGGCATCGGCCAGGAACACATCCACGTTGCTCTTATCCACCAGCGACGTGCCGGTATCGATGAAGACCGGATAGGGCGAGAAAGCATCGACGCTATAGTCCTTGCTGAACTGCGCGGGCGGATCGTGATAGATCTCGTCCAGCGCCTTGAGCCCGACAAATCCCATGGTGAAGGGCTTTTGCACGACCGTGGAGTCGATCACTCCGTCCTTGATTCCGTTCAGCGTATCGGGATTGACGTCCCACGCCACCACGACGCGACTGGTGTCGCCGCTGCGCTTCACGGCATCGGCCACCAGCTTGCCCGTGGCGGAATCGAGGCAGATGAAGGCATCGACCTTCTTTGCGCCGGTCAGAGCCAGCAACTGCTGGGTGCGGTCGAAAGCCACGGTGGTGTCACCCTTGATGTCGACGACGTCAACGATGTTGATGCCGGGCCGGGAGGCAAAAACGTCCTTGAAGCCCTTCAGGCGCTCTTCAGTGTTGGGCTGGCCGGCGATGGTATAGAAGACCACATTGCCTTTTCCGCCCAGCTTCTCGACGATCCGGCGACCGCCCAGGCGGCCGGCATCCAGATTGTTGGTGCCGATGAAGTAGAGCCTGCGGCTGCCCGCGGCGTCTGAGTCGATGGTGATGACGGGAATGCCGGCATCGATCGCGGCATCGATTTCCGGCGTAAGCACGGAAGCGTCGGAAACCGAGATGAGAATGCCGGCCGGCTTGGCCGCAACCGCGTTCTTCAGTTCCGTAAGCTCGGCCTGCGGGTCGTAGTTGTCGGGCCCGGCCACCTTGGCTGTCACCTGGTATTGCGCCCCCGCCTTCTTGAATCCCGCGACGGCCGTCTGCCAGTAATTGGATGACATGTTTGAGCCGACCAGGTAGAACACCTCTTTGAGCGAGTGTCTTGCTTCGCACCCCGGGATCAATACTGCTGCCAGCGCCGCGAGTGCCAGCGCCATTCCCTTCATTGGTTTCATAATTTCCTCCCACTGGAGCGGGACCCCCCGAAGCGGGACCCCTGAACCTTGAATCGTCGCGAGTAGCTTTGCCGCGGCCGGCCGTGGACGGTTGAGCGCGCGCGCCAGCCCATCAAAAAATCCGGCTGGATGGTACTCCCGTGAGCCTGCGATTGTCCATCCTGCTGCGCACAGGCCTTTGTAACAGCCGCGGCGCGCCTGGGCCCGTGATACACGGCACAGAGGCGCATCCTCGCGCACGGCAGCGTCCCCTTTTGCGGTATAACCAGACGAGAGTTGATGACTGCGCTCACGAACGAATCTCCGGCCCCGCTGCCGGCGGGAGTTGCCGCCAGCGGCCGGGCCGACAGCGAACTGGTGCGCCGCGCCCACGCGGAGCCGCCGCACGCTTATCGCACGCCCTTCGCGCGCGATGCTGCGCGCGTTCTGCACGCGCGCGCCTTTCGCCGCCTGGCCGGGAAGACGCAGGTGTTTACCCGCCTGCCCGCGGAGGGACTTTCCGATCACTTTCGCAGCCGCCTGACGCACACCCTCGAAGTGACGCAGATTTCGCGCACCGCGGCTGCGGCGCTGGGACTGAATGCGGAACTCGCCGAAGCCCTGGCCCTGGTGCACGACATCGGGCATCCGCCTTTCGGCCACGCGGGCGAGAAGGCGCTCGACCGCGCGCTCCGCGGCCATGGCTTGAGCTTCGATCACAACCTGCACGCGCTGCGCATCGTCACCTGGTTTGAAGAGCGTTATCCGGCCTTTCGCGGGCTGAATCTCACGCTCGCGGTCCGCGAAGGCATCGTGAAACACTCACGCGATTACTCCGCTGCGGAACATCTCGAGCTGAAGGAGTATTTCCTCGATGAGTTTCCGCCGCTTGAGGCGCAGTTGATCGATCTGGCCGACGAGATTGCGTATCTGACCGCGGATCTCGACGACGGACTGGACTCGGGGATCATCGCGCTCGAGCAGGTGCGCGAAGCCGTGCCTCTCTTCCGGAGCTTCCACGACGCCGCGCTGGCCAGTTATCCCCATGCAACGCCCAAGGTCGTGGTTTATGAAGCCCTGCGGCGCGTATTGAATGTGCTGGTCACGGATTTGATTCGAGAAGTGCGCGCGCGCGTGGTGGCGCTGGGCGCGACCGCGCTCGACGAGATCCGGCACGCACCCGAACGGCTGGCCACGCTCAGCCCGCAGATGGAGGCCGCGCGCGTGGTGATGAAGAACTTTCTCTACGCCAACCTTTACAACTCCCCCGGCCAGGAGCATGAGCACGCGCAGGCAGAGAAAGTCGTCGTCGAACTCTTCGCCTTTCTGATGACGGAGCCAGAGTTAATGCCGGAGGACCACCAGGCGCAAATTCCCACGGAAGGTTTGGTGCGCACCGTGGCCGACTACATTGCCGGCATGACCGACAGCTACATTGTGCAGTTGTGGAGTAGGTGCAGCCGCGGCTAACCGAAAGATTGCAGCGCTGGCATCCCTCAAGAGGGTTGCTTGGCAAAGCGGTTATAGAGCCAGCCCAAGGCCGCGCCGCCGATCAGCCCATCAAAGAAGGCGTAGACGGTCACGACCAAGACCTCAACCGCGCTGCGGGTTGCGTGATAGCCGGGATACCAGGAGGACAACATTTCCAGAAAATGCTGGCCGTAGCAGCCGCAGATGAGGTAGACCATGGCCACCAGGAAAACGGCGGCTCCCCACAGGATTCCGCACGCCAGAGCAAGCGCTTTGATGTCGATTTTCATCATTCCCTCCTGCCGGTCGCATTTTAGTCCTGGCTCGCCTATTTTGCAGGAAGGAACTCGATCCGCGCCAGATCGTCTACATTCTTGAATTCGTAATCGGCGGTCACGAGAATGTGTTCGGGGGAATCCATCGCGAGTTCGAGAGCGAAGGCGTCGGCGTAAGCAATGTTGCGGTCGACCTTGAGCGCGGCAGCGTGAACGGCTCGATCGGCGGAAGCGGAGATGATTGTCGCTTGGCTGGGAAGCAGGCTACCAAGAAGCCTCATTTCATCCGATTCCCCGAAACGCTTGCGCAGTTTGCCTGCAATCTCTCCCCATTGCACCGCGGACACCGTGAGGTTCGCTCTCCAGCTTGCGCACGCGCTCAAGACCTCTTCGACGCGGTCCGCTCCTGCTCCGTCGTCGAAGTACCGCAGCGCTGCTGAAGAGTCCAGAACGTAGGTGATCATTGGGCCGTCTTACCAACCCTCTTCTCTCAACTCCCGCTCACGTTCCCGGCGACGGTTTTCAAGCAATTCATCGCACAGTGAGGGCCCTCCCGCCGTGATTCCGCGCAATTTCTTGATCATCGCGAGCTTTGCCGTCAATGTCTCAGGCTTCAAAACCACCTCCGGCCCCTCCAGACGAATCGCAACACGGGTTCCTGGCTCAATGCCTAGCTCCTCGCGAATACGAGCGGGAATGACGAATTGTCCCTTCGTGCTAACCGTGACGTAAATCTGCTCCATGGCTTGCATCTTAGCACAAGTAAGATAAATCTTCAAAGTAAGATCGGGTTTATGAGTAAGATTATCGACTTTAAGGCTTACTTTCGACACAACGTCTTACTGGACAGTGCCCTGAGGCCGTAACCGGCGCAGGTCGAGCGCGCACTGCACGGCATTCTGTGCGTTGAGGCGCAGATTATCGGCCGCGGCCCAAAGCCATAGCCGCGATGCCTGATTGGAGTTGCGGCCCGGCAGTTCCGGACGCAAACGCACCAGGACTTCGTTCTGTCCCGTGGCCGCCAGATTCGAGGGTGAATCTGTGTCCTCAAGCACCAGCTCGATGTGCTCGCCGGTCAGCGCCTCTTCGAGGGCGACAATTTCCACTGCCCGCTCGAGCTCGACGGCAATGGAAAACGCCAGGCCGTGGAAGACCGGCGCGTGAATGACCTGCACGGCCAGGGACGGCCCGCGGCCGCCGGTGAGCGCTTCGTAGTGACGGCGAATGCGCGCTTCCACTTGAGGCAGGCTGACTGTGGCCTCTTCGCCCATGCCGCCTAGCAGGTTAAACGCGATCTGCGCATCGTAAATGCCGCGTGGTACCGCCTGGAAGTTGAGCAGGTTGACCGTCTGCTGATGCAGCTCGTCCATGGCGGCGCGCCCGAACTCGCTGGCCGGCTCAAGGACTGTGGCCGCGGCAAAACGGATGGGGGCGGCCTGCTGCAGCCGCTGCGAGCAGCAGTGCGATGGCGATGACGGCGGGATGCGCCGGCACCACCGCAGGAGTGAACAGGTCGACGGCCGCGGCTTCAGTCTCCAGCCAGGGAGCGCGGATCAAAACGCCGGTTTCCTGATCGAGTGCGCCGGAGAGATCGAGGACCGTGGAACCGGAGCGAAGCGCCTGCTGCCAGTAGCGGCGCGTGAGGTTCTCGGAGCCGCAGAAAAAGGTGAAATCGGCGCGTTCGAAGGCTTCGGCGCCGATGACCTGGATGAAGGTGACCTCGTCGCCCACCTGCTCAAGCTGGCCCTGGGTTTCTCCCTCGTCGAGGAGGGCAAAGTTGGAGGCGGCAAGCGGCGACTCGGAGAGCACGTCCTTCAACTCACGGCTGAGCAGGCTCGATGCGCCGGCGATGGCAATCTTGTACACAGGTATCCTTTGAGTTAGCGAGTCGGCAAGCTGGACTGATGGCGTCCTGGGAAGTCACGGCAAACTCGGCTTGAGTGGCAGATCTGCGGGAGCTGGCGTGTCGATTGGCCTTCTGCCGCGACGGCGGCGTTGCCACCCATAAGCCGCGCGCGCCCAAATCCCCGAGAACATGTACACCAGCGCGGCCAGGAACAGGGTGACCCACGAATACCGGATCACGATGTAGAGAACCAAGGCCACCGGCAAGAGCAGACGGAAGGGATGGCTGCGGGTGAGGGAAAGATTAATCTCCTTGGCCGACCAGAAGCGCCACGTGCTGACCATGAGATAGCTGCAAAGCCCAACCAGGATGAGCCAGGGAATGGCAATGTACCAGTAGACATTAGGAATTCCGTAGCAAAGGTGCACGCTGGCGGCAAGCAGGCCGGCGGCTGCGGGAATGGGCATGCCCACAAAGTACTTGCGATCGGGCCGGCCGGGGTTGCGCGGCTGCGCGTCGTGGCTGATATTGAAGCGCGCCAGCCGCGAAGCTCCGCTGAGAAGAAAGAGAAAACAGATGAAGGCTCCGGCTTGCAGCAGATGCATGTGCAGCTGCGCATTCAAGGAGTCGGGCAGAAAGTGAAATCCCCAGATGAAGGCCAGCAGGCTGGGCGCCATGCCGAAGGTGATGACGTCGGCCAGCGAGTCCAGTTCCCTGCCGAAATCGCTGGTGGTGTTGGTCATGCGCGCGATGCGCCCGTCGAGCGCGTCGAAGGGAATGGCGAAAAGGATCGCGATCGCAGCCCAGTCCAGGTGATGCATCGCGTCGCTGCTGATGGCGTCGATGGTCTGGGTGATGGAAAAGTAGCCGGCAGCAAGACTGCCCGCGGTGAACAGCGACGGCAACAGGAACATGCCGCGGCGCAGGCGGGGATGCGGCTTGGATTTGATCTGCGCAAGATCGAAGTGGTTCATGCGCGCCCTCCGGGCGGTGCCGTGGCGAGCACGCTCGCGCCGCCTTTCACCCGCTCTCCCACCTTGACCCGCAGCTCGGCGTTTGCCGGCAGCAAGACATCCACCCTGGAGCCAAACTTGATGAGCCCCACGCGCTGCCCACGCTCAACAGTCTGGCCTTCGACGCAGCGGCAGACGATGCGCCGCGCGAGCAGTCCCGCAATTTGCTTGAAAGTGATCTCCAGCCCCGCGTCCGCGCCCTGGCCGCGCACCGTGACTGCGTTTTGCTCGTTGCGCTCGGCCGAGGCCGGATTCATGGCGTTGAGATACTGGCCTTTCTGATAGTGGACGCGGCTCACCGTGCCACCGATGGGCGCGCGGTTAACGTGCACATCGAAAACACTCAAGAAAATGCTGATGCGCTGCATGAGCGCCTTCAGGGGTGGTGATGGATGCAGTTTCGGTGACCAGGCCGTCGCCCGGAGAAACAATCAAACCTTTGCCGGTGGGGATGACGCGATGAGGATCGCGGAAAAACCAGAGGAAAAACGCCGCCAGAAGGACCGGAGCGATGCCCCAGGCCCAGGCGCCTGTAAGCCACGTAAGCGCCGCGGCTACGGCCAGTAAGCTGAGCGCGTAAATGTAACCGTCACGAACCATTGTCCCCAACGATTATACGGTGCTTCCGGGCAACGGTTCGAAGGACAAGGGGTTTAAATGGCACACACTGCACAGGGTAACGCCCCGGGGCGTTGCGATGGGCAATTGACCGTCAAAAGCCCTTTAGACTGCGGGCTGCCTTGCGATCTAGGCCACGGCCGGCTGACGCCGTTCGAGCGCGAAGATCAGATCCTTGGCGTGCAGCTTGAGTTTCTTGAGTCGCACTTCCTCGAGCTGTTCGTCTTCGGTGAGGTAGGGCTTTTGAAGCAATTCTTCCAAACGCTGAGCGTAGCGGCGATGTTCGGCGTGCAGACGATCAATTTCTTCGCCCAGCGTGGAACCCTGTATTTCGTCCATCAAGCACCCCCAGTGGCGACTCAGTTTGGACTATCTGCCGAGGCCGCCAATTTTCTTAGAACATTTACATATATCGCCGGAGTGGTGGAATCCGCAAGCGTAAAAAAACAGAAGGTAACGGAAGCCTGTGGATTTCGGGAGGTGGGATAGCTGCGCTAACGGTGATAGCGATGCTGGCGAGGTTAGTCCGGATCGACGGGCGCTTCTGATGGGTTTCTTAGCGAGCGGGAGGTGCATAAGAACCGCATCTTCAATCGGATCAGCATAATAGCCCGGCCGAATATCCGTCTTGACGAAGCCAAGTGCCCGGTAAAAAGCCAGCGCCGGACGGTTCGAGGCGCGCACTTCAAGCAGGAGATCGTCCACGTCTGCGGCCTTGAGTTCGGCTGCCAGCGCCTGAAAAAGACTTTGGCCGAGGCCCCGCCGTTGGCTCTCCGGGGCGACGGCGATCGATTCCAGCTCGGCCTGCGGAGGCAGGAGGCTGGCGACGGCAAAGCCGAGGATGGAGCCGGACTGGGGACCTCCGCATGACGCACCAATGACCAGGGCGATTCGTCGCGGCGTGGATTCCAGGTTGATGGCGTTCAACCAGGCCGACTGCGGCCAGTGCGGCGCCTCTGGAAGATTTCGGCGATGGCCAGCACCTGATCGAGGTCGGCAGCGGTCATGAGGCGGATCTCAGTTTCGGGCTTCATGCGCCCTTCGATTCTGCCGCGTTCGCCTGGGCGGCAACTTCGGCGCCGAAAATCTCGGCATCGGAGCGGCGCAGGTAGTGGCCGTCGAGCAGCGCCAGATCGACTGCCGCGCCAGCAACAAGGCGCGCCTCGCCGGGACGAAGCGCGTCAGAGGCGAGAGGCGGGAGGCGTTGTGACGAGTTGGGTTTGCGGCCAGACGCGGGCCAGCAGAGCTGCGGCAGCTTCGTCGCAGACGGCAACGCGAGCGGGGGAGGGTTGGACGGCGGCGAGTTCATTGGGGCCAGCCAAAAGCTCAATCGGCGCCCGGCCTGTACGATCAAGACCGCGTTCGAGGCGCAGATACACTTCGCCGCGATGCGCATCGAGGGCCGCGGAAGGCACGCCGGATTTACGCGAAAGAACTTCGAGCCGCGAGATCGCCACCACAGGAATTTCAGCGCCCTGGGCGAGGCCCTTTGCGGCGCTCACGCCCACGCGCACGCCGGTAAAGCTTCCGGGGCCGTTCACCACGACGATGCCGTCGAGATTGCGGAGTTCGAGGCCGGCGGAGTGCAGCAAGTCTGCAACCGCCGAGACCAGCGTAGCCGAGTAGGTGCGCCCGGCCAGCTCCGTCTGCCCGAGAATCTCGAGATCGCGGCCGGGAATCCGCCCCAGCGCCACCGAGCCGGTAGGCCCGCAGGTGTCGATCGCGAGCAGGAGCGGAAAATCAGGCATAGTCGTTCATCACACGGCCGCCAGCGCCTGGTCGAGGTCGGCGATCAGGTCTTCCTTGTCCTCAATGCCGATGGAGAGGCGGATGCGGCCTTCGTTAATGCCCATCGAGCGGCGCACTTCTTCGCTCACCGAGCCGTGCGTGGTGGTGGCCGAGTGCGACGCCAGCGATTCCACGCCGCCCAGCGACTCCGCATTGATGAAAATCTTGATCGCCGTGAGGAAGCGCGCCGCTTCCTCGCGCGACTTGAGCTCGAAGCTCATCATGGAGCCGAAGCCCTTCTGCTGTTTCACGGCCAAGTCGTATTGCGGATGGCTCTTGAGGCCGGGATAGGCGAGCTTGCTCACCTTCGGGTGCGTCGAGAGGAACTCCGCCACTGCGCGGCCGTTTTCCTCGTGCTGCTGAATGCGCAGCGGCAGGGTCTTGATGCCGCGCAGCACCAGGAAGCACTCGAAGGGCGACATGACGCCGCCGGCGGCCTTCTGAACGAGCAGGAAACGCTCCTTGTGCTCGGGCTTGGAGCCGATGAGCGCGCCGCCCAGGCCGTCGGAGTGGCCGTTCAGATACTTCGTGGTCGAGTGCATCACGATGTCTGCGCCCAGCGCGAGCGGGCTCTGCAGCGCGGGCGACAGAAACGTGTTGTCGACGCTGACTTCAACGCCGTGCGCGTGGGCGATCTTGCTGACGCCGGCAATGTCGGTGAGCACCATGAGCGGATTGCTCGGCGTCTCGATGTGCACGAGCTTGGTGTTCGGCTTCATGGCCGCTTCCACGGCGGCGAGGTCGCTGGTGTCGACGTACTCGATCTCGATGCCGTAGCCCTACACGATCTGGTCGAAGAGGCGGACGGTGCCGGCGTAGACGTCCCTGCGAGCAGACGAGGTGGTCGCCCGAGCGCAGCATGGCCACCAGCGCGGAGATGGCCGCCATGCCGGTGGTAAACGCATGACCGCTGGTCCCGCCTTCGAGCGCGGCCAGGGCCGTCTCCAGCCGGTCGCGCGTGGGGTTGCCGGCGCGCGAGTAGTCCCAGCCGCGGTCGCTGCCGATGCCGGTGAGTTCAAAGGTCGAGGAAAGGTAAACGGGCACGTTCACCGCGCCCGTCTGCGGGTCAGGGTGCTGCCCGGCGTGGACGGCAAGGGTCGAGTACTTGTATGGGGACATGATCTTGGCTTCTAGCTGCTAGCTCCTAGCTTCTAGCTTATCGTGGCGAACATGGGAGCAGCCCAGCGGTTTTCTGCCAGCGGCGATTTGCGGGGCGTCAAATGCAGTTAAGGCTGTTAGGTTGCGATCCTAAGCTGAATTGTGAGTTCGGCGCTCGCGCCAGGTTTTAGCTGAACAGTCATCCGCATGGGATCGAACCCGTCCCTGCTCACACGCAGATAATGAGTCGTGCCGGTACGACCTCTGAGAGACATGAAACCTTCGCGGAACTTAAATCGGCCGTTTTCATCGGTCCATGCGGATCTCCGAACTTTTTTGAATGTCGGGTCGCAATCCTCAATCAGAACTCCCATAACGCTTGCCCCCAACGGATCGACAGCAACTCCCGCCAGTTTTTGCGCCTGGAACGGATGATCGAATGTAATCAACACGAGCTGCGCTTTCGAATGCGGCGAAATGGCGAGCGATAGCAAAGAGAGTCCAATCGCCCGTGCAAGTCGCCGCAACTTCCAGCCCTGTTCCATAAATCACCTCTGATGCGGTCATCCTGAGCGAGGTCGCCGCAGCGGCCGAGCCGAAGGACCTGCATTTAGCACGCCGCGCCGACCAACTGCTCGGGCGTGTACCACGCTTCACTGAGATCGATCCACGTAGGATTACTCTTCTTGATCAGTGCGAGTTTTTTGGCCCGAGTCCATCCTTTCAGTTGTTTTTCCCGCGCAATTGCGCTGCTGGCATGCACATAACGCTCAAACCAAACCAGACGGTTGCAGTTGTACTCCGCCGAAAAACCCTCAAAGAGTTTGTTCTTGTGTTCGAAGATTCGTTTGTCGAGATCGCCCGTCATCCCAATGTAAAGAGTGAGGCTGCGGCTGGCTACGATGTATGTGTAGTAATAGCGCTCGTGCATGCTGGTTATCCTGAAAGGGCAAATTATGGCGCCGTGATCGCACAAAAGCAAATGCAGGTCCTTCGACTCGGCCGCTGCGGCGACCTCGCTCAGGATGACCGGCTTTAGGGAGGCTCCGGATGACCGGTCGTTGGGGAGTGCGGCGGTGAAGGTTATCTCTAAGTAAATTGACTGCGAAACACCGCCTTGATGTGCGCCAGCCGCTTTTCGAGTGCCTCGGTCTCTTCCGCGAGCCCCAGCCGCCGGGCCAGGCCGATGGCGTCGTAGTAGCACTCTTTGGCGTCGCTGTAGCAGGCGGTCGCGCCGCTCGGGGAATGGGCCTCGTACATATCGTCGTAGGCCTTCTCGCCCATCGCTTTCAGGTGCTTCAGTTGATCCAATTGCGCAGCACGTTCCGACTCATCGGCCATGGGTCTTCTACTTTTGCTGCTGCTGCAGATTTGCCGGCCGGCCGTGGCGAGGGGAAGTAGCCGGTACGGGTGCGCACCGTGAGCTTGCCGTCACCCTTTGATTCGGCGGTCACATCCACCTTGCGGAATCCCGGAACCGAAATCGGCTTGGTGGAGTGGTAGCCGATCGTGTACTGGCTGCGAATGTCGCGCGCCACTTCAGCAGCAATCTGATCGACCTGGTCGATGGACTTGGGGAAGAACGCCAGGCCTCCGGTTTCCTGCGAAAGCATCTCCAGGGCGCGGCGCGCGTGGCGTACCTCGGCGCGGGTCATCTCCGGACCGAAGAGCAGGCCGATCGAATAAATCACCGGGCCGGAGAGCTGCTGCACGCGGTGGATGGTCTGCTCCAGGTCAAGGCTTGAAGCATTGTCTTCGCCGTCGGTGATGAGGATAAGCACCTGTTTGGGCCGCTTGGCATCGGCTGCCAGCTTGTCGGCCGAAGCCGCCACGGCGTCGTAGAGCGCAGTGCCGCCGCGGGAATCGATGTGCGAGAGCCCGTCGCGCAGCTTCTTGATGTCGGAGGTGAATTCGCAGTCGATGAAGGCCTCGTCGGAGAAGTTCACGACAAAGGCTTCGTCCTGCGGGTTCGAGGCCTCAATCAAATCGAGCGCGCTCTTATTCACCGAGGGCCGCTTGAGATACATCGACCCGGAATTGTCTACCACCAGTCCCATGGACACGGGCAGATCGGTGTGCTGGAAGCTGATGATGTTCTGCTTGACCCCGTCCTCCATGACCGTGAAATCGTCCTTGGTCAGGTTCTCGACGAGTTGCGAGCCGTTGAGCACAGTAGCATTGAGCACCACCTCTTCCACGTCGGCATGGAGCAGGTAGCCCTCGCCTTTCTTTTCCAGGGTTCCGGTGGACGGCACCGGGGGCGTAGTGTCGGGCGAGCGTACCGGATCTGTATCCTGCGTGAGCGTGGGCGACTGCGCGGCTGGGGACGCCGGCGCGGGAGCATGAGTCTGCTGGGCTGGGAGCAGAAGCCCCGATACGACGAAAATCGCGGCAAAAACCGCCTTATTGCAATGGCGCATAGTACCCGGTACGAGCATAAACGGTGAGCGGAGGCAGTCCCGGTGGAGGATTCACCTTTACCTTCACTTTACGCCACTTGCCGTCGCGGGTCAGATCCTTGGGCTTGTAGCCGATCACGTACTGGTTGCGCAGCTCGGTGGAGATCTTCTCGGCAATGTCGCTCATCTCGTCCACATCGTCGACGCGGAACATGCGCCCGCCGGTGGCGGAGCTGATGTCGTCGAGCAGCTGCGGACCGGTGCGCTCCTCGGGGGTGGGCGCATAGGGATCGAAGATGCCGATGGAGTAGATCTCCACATCGGCTTCGCGCACCTGCGCCCGCACCTCGCCTTCGGTGTAGCGCGAGCGGTTGTCGCCGCCGTCGGAGACCACCAGCAGCGCCTTGCGCTCGTGGTGGGCGTCCTTCATTTTGGCCAGGCCGTAGTAGATGGCGTCGAGCAGCGCGGTGCGATGGGCGGCGTGCACGGTGGCCAGCCGCGCCTGAATCTCCTCGACAGAACTGGTGAAGTCCTCAATCAGCTCCGGCCGGTCGTTGAAACCGATGACGAAGAACTCGTCCTGCGGGTTGGCGGTTTTGATGAATTGCAGAATGGATTCGCGGGCGCGGATCAGCTTGGAGGTCATGGAACCCGAGAGGTCGAAGATGATACCGATGGAGACCGGCGCGTCCTCAGAGGCGAAGCTCGCGATGTGCTGCTCGCCGTTGTTCTCGTAGATCTGGAAGTCCTCTTTTTCGAGGCCCGTGACCAGGCGATTCAACGGATCGGTGACCGTGATGGGAACCAGCACCATATCCACGTTCATGCGGATGAACGATCCGGGATGAATGCGGAGCGCGGCAGGACCGGACTCGGGACCTGCTTCAGCGCCCTTGGGCTCAGCTGCCGGCGCGGAAGTGCTGGCTGGCGGCTCGACGTGGACCTTGTTGAGCGGATCTTCCTGGGCGTACGCCCGAGCGAGGCACAAAACCGCGGCCAGCACGCAGAAACCCAAGCGGCGGCAAACCAGGGAGAGGTTGCCGTCCCCGTTGCGGTGAGCACGCTCTTGGGGAAGCATCTTCATGCGGCACCGTGAGTGATTGAAGGCGATATTACCACTATCGGCGCGCCTCTGCTGTCACCAGAATGGCCTTCCGATATCTTGCTTTTCGATCCCCGCAAACGCGACCGCGAGTGGCGCTGGGATACAATCAAACCTGAGCCCCCGCGATCCCACTACCGGCAACGCATGGCGGGGTATAAATTCCATCTTTTCAATGGCGGAGCACGACCTTCCTCATGGCTCGCATCTATCCTTTTCGCGCCTGGCGCTACAACCCCTCCGCGGTCCGTTTGGACGACGTAGTCACGCAACCCTACGACAAGATTTCCCCGGCCATGCAACAGGCCTATTACCAGCGCAGCCCCTATAACCTGGTCCGGATCATTCTCGGACTGCCTGAACTGTTTGACGCCGAGAAGGGCGAAAACGTCTATAGCCGCGCGGCGCGGGATTTTCGCGCCTGGCGCGAGCAGGGCGTGCTGATCCAGGAACACGACCCCTGCGTGTTTGCCTACGCGCAGCGTTTCACAGGTTCCGGGCGCCGACACGATGAAGGAGCGGCGCGGGTTTATCGCGCTGGGCAAGCTGCACGATTACTCGGAAAAGGTGGTCTTCCGGCACGAGCAGACGCTTTCCAAGCCCAAAAGCGACCGGTTGAACCTGCTGAAGGCCACGCAGGCGCACTTCGGGCAGATTTTCATGCTCTATTCCGACCCCTCGGGCAGCGTGGAGAAGAATCTCTACGACGGCAATGGCGCGGCCGACGCCGAGGTAACCGACGAGTACGGCGTGCTGCACCGGCTGTGGCGCGTGAACAATCCCGCTACCATCCGGCTGCTGACCACCGCCATGGACGACAAGAAGCTGATCATCGCCGACGGCCACCACCGCTACGAAACCGCGCTCAATTACGCGAAAGAACACGGGCACGCGGGGGCGCAAACTGGAGTCGAGCGCGACCGGCCTGCCCCAGCCGCCGTATCCGGAAGCTGCCGTGATGATGACCTTTGTGAATATGGATTCGGACGGCCTGGTGATTCTGCCCACGCATCGCGTGGTGCACAGCCTCGAGGGTTTTGATCCCGCGGCATTTCGCGCCAAAGCCGAAGAGTTTTTTGTCGTGGAAACGCTGCCGCCGGGCGATGCGCAAAGCTATCTCAGCGACGCTGGCCAATCAAACTGGCACGGCTTTTGTGGCCGTGACGCGCAGTGGCGATTTTTTGCTGCGCGCCAAGCCAGAAGCGATGGCAAAAGCGCTCGCCGATGTGCCCGAGCGGCAGCGGCAACTCGACCTGACGCAATTGCATTCCATCGTTCTCGACCGGCTGCTGGGACTGGACGCCGAAAAAGTGCGCGAGCAAACGAATCTGCGCTACCTGCGGGACGCCGGCGAAGCCGTGGAGCAGGTGCGCAAGGGCGAAGCTGACGTGGCGTTCCTGACCAACCCCGTGACCATGGAGCAACTGCGCGAAGTGGCCTTTGCGGGCGAGGTGATGCCCCAGAAATCCACCGACTTCTTTCCCAAGCTGCTGAGCGGCTTGACGATTTATGCGCTGGACTAGGATCGCAAGACGGAAGTAACCTACTTTCAGGGCACAAGAAGCCTGGGAGAGCGATGCCGACGATCAGCAGGTTCTACGGAATCTTGATCCAGATGTACTTCGGCGACCATGCTCCGCCGCACTTCCACGCCCTCTATGCTGAATTCGAAGCCCTTATCGATATTCAGACGCTCGGGGTCATTCGCGGCAGTTTGCCTAGCCGTGCAATGGCGATTGTGCTGGAATGGGCTCAACTACACCGCGAAGAGCTGAGGCAGGATTGGGAACTATGCGTACAGAATCAACAACCGATCAAGATCCATCCGCTTCCTTGAGTGGCGAGACTGTACCGCGCTCACCTTGGCGTGTCACCGCAGTCGAAGCGCTGCCTGGTCTGCGGCTGCGCGTTGCTTTTGCCGACGGCCTCACCGGAACTGTTGACATGTCGCGCATGGTGCAGTCGCCAAAAGCCGGGGTTTTCGCGGCGCTCGCGGACCCCTCTCTGTTCGCGCAGGTCAAACTGGATTTGGGTGCTGTCACCTGGCCCGGCGAATTGGACCTCGCTCCCGATGCGATGCACGCCGCAATCCAGGAGCGTGGTGTGTGGCTGCTGTAGCCCGCAAGCTTTTGCTGCTGGCGGCCGTGGCAGCAGCCTGCGAACCTCTCGCGGTTACCCAGGCCCCGGCAGCTGCGAACGCGGCCCGTTTCGTAGTCGTGCTGGACGCGGCCCACGGCGGCGACGACCTGGGCGCGCGGCTCGGCAACCAGTCGGAAAAGGACTACACTCTGGCGCTCAGCGTGAAACTGCGCTCGCTGCTCATGGCGCGCGGCATGGCAGTGGTAACGACGCGCGAATCGGGTGCGGACGTGGATGCGGATCGTCGCGCCGAGATCGCCAATCGCGCCAATGCTGCGGCCTGCCTGAATCTGCACGCGGCGTTGGTCAACTCCAAAAGCGGACCCGCCGTGCACCTGTTCATTTCTTCCCTTCCCTCTGCAGCGGACGCCCGTTTCGTGCCGTGGCGGACAGCGCAGTCCGCATGGATACAGCGCAGCAACGAGCTGGCAGGCGTGTTGAATTCGGCGCTTACCCATGCCGGCGTCACGGTGACTGTCGGTCAAGCGGCGCTGCCCGCGCTCGACAGCATGGCCTGCCCTGCCGTCGCGGTTGAGATCGCGCCGCAACGCCAAACAGTCGCACAGGATGCGGCGAGTGCGGACGATGCCGGCCTCGAGGCGCAGGTAGCCGAGGCGCTGGCCGCGGCCTTGGTGGAGTGGCGCGCGGATGGCGGACAATCCGGAGGGCAGTTCGGAGATCGGCGGCCGTGATCCCTCGCCACCAAACCGTGCTGTTCGTGATCCTGCTGCTGGCCTCGGTCATCATGGGCGCGGTGTTGTGGAACCAATTGCGGCGCGCGCACGAGCGCCTGCTCCGCGGAGAGGTTGCAGCGCCTACACAGGCGCCGCAGGTGGCTCCAGCCGAGCAAGCCACGCTGATGGTGGCCGACGATGCAGACAATTCGGTGCAGCCGCGGATTCTGACCTTGCCTCTGCCGCAGAATCCCGAGGCCCGCGCGCGAGCGGTGCTCGGCAAACTGCTCGATCTCTACGTCGCGCCCGATGCCGCGCATCCCGTTCCCGGCGGCGCCGGCTCCATCGCACAAGTGTTTCTCGTGCCCATCGCGGATGGCAGCGGAAAGACCTCGCCCGCAGCGCCCGAGCTTGCCGTGGTGAATCTGACCAGCGCGTTTGCCGCGGGGCATCCATCGGGACTTCAGACCGAGACGCTGACCATTCTTTCCATCTGCGCCACGCTGCACGCCAATCTCCCCAATGTGACCCAGGTACGATTTCTGGTGGACGGCCAGACGCGCGCGACACTGGCCGGGCACGCCGACCTGACACGCACGTATCTCACCGCCGAAACGATTCCAACCGAGGGAACGCATCCGTGACCACACTTCCAACCTCAGCGTCAACTTCCACCAACGGTCCCACCATCGGCGTATTCGATTCCGGCTTTGGCGGATTGACGGTGCTGCGCGCGCTCATCGAGCGGCTGCCGCACGCGCGCTTCGCGTTTCTCGGCGACACGGCGCGGCTGCCTTACGGCTCGAAGTCGCGGCGCACAATTGCGCGTTACGCGGCGCAGAGCGCGCAATTCCTGGTGCGCGAGCAGGGCGCGGAGTTCCTGGTGATCGCCTGCAACACAGCCAGCGCCCTGGCGCTCGACGCCATTCAGGATGCGGTGCCGGTGCCCGTGCTGGGCGTCATCGAGCCGGGCGCCATGGCCGCGCGCCAGGCGTCGACCACCGGCGATGTGCTGGTGATCGCCACGGAAGCCACGGTGCACAGCCACGCCTACGCGGCGGCGTGCCACGCGCAGGGATTGCGCGCCCTTGAGAAAGCCTGCCCGCTGCTGGTGCCGCTGGTCGAGGAGGGATGGACCGACCATCCGGTGACCGCCGAGGTCATTGACATTTATCTGAACGAGTTGCGCGCCGAAGCTGCCGCGCAGGGATTGAAGCCCGACACGCTGGTGCTGGGCTGCACGCACTACCCGCTGCTGCGGCCGCTGATCGAGCGCGCGGTGCGGCCGGGAGTGAAGGTGATCGATTCTGCCGAAGCGGCGGCGCAGGCCGCAGTCGAGCTTCTTCAACGGACGCCTTGCTGCCGGCGGCTGTCGAGCGCGGCTGCTGAGACCGAGGTGCGCTGTTTCGCCACCGATTCCGTGGAAAAATTCGAGCGCCTCGGCTCGCGATTCCTGGGGCGGCCCGTGGGGCACGTGGAATTGATCGACCTCGGCGGTTGAGACTGCCGAGGGGCGCGTGAAAAGATACGGCAGCCTACGAAAATCGCTCTGGTATTCTGAAATTGGCGGCGCGACTCCGCCGTTTCCCCTTTTGGACTAGATACTTGGAGGAACCAACGACGCATGATTAATTTGGCGGGCAAGACAGCCGTGGTCTTCGGGCTGGCCAACAAGCGCTCCATCGCCTGGGGCATCGCCCAAAAACTTCACGAGGCCGGCGCCACCCTGGCCATCTGTTACCAGAACGAGCGCATGAAGGCCGAGGCCGAGGACCTGATCAACGAGCTCGGAACGGCGCAGCGGCTTCCAGTGCGACGTCTCGAACGACCAGGAGATCGCAACCCTGTTCGCGGCGCTCAAAGAAAAGTACGGCGAAGATCGACATCCTGGTGCACGCCGTTGCCTACGCGCCCGCCGAGGACCTGAAGGGCGAGTTCATCAACACCAGCCGCGAAGGCTTCCGCATCGCGCATGACGTGAGCGTCTACTCGCTGATTGCCGTGAGCCGCGGCGCGGTGCCGTTGATGACCGAGGGCGGCAGCATTATCACGCTGACCTACTACGCCGCCGAAAAAGTGGTGCCGCACTACAACGTGATGGCGCTGGCCAAAGCCTCGCTGGAGTCTGCCGTGCGCTACCTGGCGTATGAACTTGGGCCCGAAGAACATCCGCGTCAACGCCATTTCCGCCGGCCCTATCAAGACCCTGGCCGCGCGCGGCGTGGGCGCACTGGGCGACATGCTCAAGTCGCATGCCGAGCGCGCACCGCTGCACCGCAACGTGGACCAGAGCGAAGTGGGCGGCACGGCGCTTTATCTGGCCAGCGATCTGGCCAGCGCCGTTACCGGCGAAGTC
Organism: uncultured Acidobacteriota bacterium; assembly: GCA_963826735.1. Lineage (GTDB taxonomy): Bacteria > Acidobacteriota > Terriglobia > Terriglobales > Acidobacteriaceae > Telmatobacter. The sequence continues at coordinate 330,052 of CAWGYN010000011.1, read as the reverse complement.
ATCTACGTCGATTGCGGCTACAACATCATGGGGTACTAGGGAGAACGTGTGAGCGTGGCGAAGCTACCGACCCAGGCAAACTGGAGTCGTGGATTTCGCAGGAAAAGTTGACCCCGAAATCTCCGAAATTGGTGGGTTTAACCGACAAAGCTCTCCTCGATAACGCCGACTCATTCAAGCACTCCTTGTAAGATGTAGCGAATCGGGAGCCCTCGAAATAGGGCGCGAATTCGAGCTATGGCCTGAGTCAAGTAGATTCGACGCGAAGTTCGAAAGCTGGCCTACAACGGGTCTTTGGAAGTAAGCAATCCGATATGGTCCGCGCCCGCGCCCTTTCCGATGTCCATGACTTTCGCAATCGTCGCAAAGTCAAGATTGTCGTCCGCCTTGACGAACATTACCTTTTCCGCCCGCACCGAGAAAATGGCACTAAGGCGGTCCCCCAGTTCGTCGATGCTCACATCGCTCTGGTTGATGCTGTAGCTCGGGAGTCCATTGTGGGCATTGATGATTCGCACCACAATGGGATTCTCGGGGCCCGGGTTCGGTTTCACAGATCGCTGCGGCAGCGCAGCCTCAAGGCCGTGAGGCAGGGCCGGAGAAATAACCATGAAGATGATCAAGAGCACTAATAGAATGTCGATAATCGGCGTTACGTTGACTTCGCCAAGCAGTTGACCCTGAGCATGACCATTCTCGACCGTCATAGGAAATGCCTCCTCGCCTCCTCAGGTCGCGAAGACCTTCGGAGAATTCACGGTGACTGAATTGCGCATTCTGGTGATTTAGACACCGCAGTGTGGCGAATGGTTCCCGCTCGACGTGCCCGCGGTCAGGCGGAGTGGACGAAGCCGAGATTTTCCAATTCGGCGGTGGCTTGATCTTTGTCGGGATCTTCATCAAGCTCAGGGTGCGCGGAGACGCAGTTGCGCCCGCGCCGCTTGGCCTCGTACATGGCGGCGTCCGCGCGCCGCATCATTTCCTCCCAACCGCAGGCGGGACCGAGTTGCGCGACTCCGGCGCAGACCGTCATCCTGACCGGACCGGTTTCGAAGGACACTTCGAGATCGGCGACAGCCTGGCGCACGCGCTCGGCGATGGTGAGCGCCGCCGCGCCCGGGGTGTCGGGCAGCAGGATCGCGAACTCCTCGCCGCCCATGCGCGCCAGCGAGTCCTGCTGGCGAAGCACACAGTTCAGGCGGCGTACCAGGGCCTGCAACGCACAATCGCCCGCGGCGTGCCCACGAGTATCGTTCAGGTGCTTGAAATTGTCGATGTCGACCATGATCATGCTCAGGGAGTTGCCGTAGCGCAAGCTGCGCGCGGTCTCGCGCAGCGCGATTTCTTCCATCGATCGTCGATTCAATGCACCCGTCAAGGGGTCGGTGCGCGCCCGCAGGGCAAGCTCTCCCTGCAATTCGGTTACCAGGAACCACATTTCGCACATGGCCACGCAGGCAGCCATAAATGCCGCCGCGGCCAGCGAATAGAGCCAGCGCGCGTCGCTATGGGCGTCAACCGTCTTCCAGGGCTGCGCGTAGCTTATGTTGGTCAGAATGGCGCGGTACGCGGCCACGCCCATCTGTCCGCAAAGAATCGCCGTGCTCACACGCGCCACCGCGATAAAGGGTCCGCCGCGGTGCCTCCACAAGGACCATGCTGAAAGGCCGCATAACGCCACGAACGGAAGATTAATCACATTGCCGGTATAGGGGATCCTGGTCAGAAAGGTGAAAGTGTACGCCGCCAAAACCAGGCCGATGGGAATCCAAAGCCGGCGATACCGGAACGGCTTGCGCACCACAAACCAATACAGGCCCATCCATTGCATGGCGATCGAAACCAGATACAGCTCATTGGGGGTCATGCTGGTCCAGATCGCCGGGGCCTTGCCTTCCAGACCTTGCAGGATGAGCTTGATTAAGCCCACAACCTGCGCGCCGGCGAACCACAGCATTCCCGTAGCGCGCCGGTTATACCAGGCGAGGACGCCGATGCACACCGTAAACACGGTGACCGACGCGATGTTCGTAAAGAAGAACGTCCCGTAGTCCATACCGCGGCACAACTCTCCGTTAAATCTTGTCCCTCATGTATATCGGCCGAAAACCCGCTTTGATCGAGGGAACTGCCTTGCTCTTTCGGGTGATTTCGAAACGGGGGAGTCGCTCGCCCGGTGAACAGAACAATTCTACCGTTGCTTTTGTAGCCCTGGATAACACTTTCCGGGTGTGCCGGTTACTGTTGGATCGCCAGAATCTCGGCCCATACCGCGGGCTCCACGGGCAGCCCAAGGCGCAGGTTTTCTTCGCGGATGCGCAGGGTTTGCTCGCCGGGATAGCGGACCTTGCGATTTGGCGTGGCGGGCCGGGAGTTGTGCAGGGAGGCGACGACGGCGTCGGCGATCTCCTCGGCTTGTGACGCGGGGCCAAAGGCGGCGGGATTCAGGGTCAAAAACATCTGTGAGACGCCGGCCTCGAGCAACGGGTCGGGAGCGATCTCATGGGTTGCGCGTCCCATTGCCATCATGGCGGCGACCATGTCCAACACCACGGCCAGCCCAGATCCCTTCCAGTACCCGGTCGGCAATAGCCGCCGCGAGCGCTCGACGGCGCCGGGATCGCGCGTCAGGTTGCCTTCGGTGTCGAAGCCGCCGTCGACGGGCAGCATCTCGCCACGCTTGCGATAGCTCTCAAGCGCACCATAGGAGAACTGCGACATGGCCATATCGAGCACCACCGGGCCGCCGGAACGGGGCACGGCGATCACCAGGGGATTATTGCCGATGACCGGCTCGACGCCGCCCCAGGGTGGCTGATTGGGCATGGTGTTGGTCCAGCAGATACCGATCATGCCGGCCTCCGCCGCCTGCCAGCCGTAGGTGCCGCCGCGCATCCAGTGATTGGTGTTGCCCATGGTTACGCAGCCCACGCCAAGTTCGCGGCCGAGCGCGATGGCGCACTCCATTGCGGCCAGCGCATTCAAATTGCCGGGGCCTTTGTGCCCGTCCCAACGTTCCAGCGCGCCGTACTGCGCCGTGGCCGCGGCCTCGCCCGCTGGATCGACGCAACCGTTGCGAATCGTGCCCACAAAACGCGCGAAGCGGTTGATGCCGTGCGTATACACGCCGTCGCGCGTGGTTTCCGCAAAAAGGCGCGCGCAGGTCTGGGCGCGATCAGGCGCGAACCCGAGCTGGCGCAGAACGCCGGCAAGGGTTGTCTGAACTTCGGCAAAGGGAATGCGGTTCATCGTTATCAAAAAAAGCGGAGTTAGCGGCGCTAGCGGAGTTAGCGGTGTTAGCGCCACTGCGAGTACTGCTCGCGCTAGCTCCGCTAGCGCGGCTAACTCCGCCAACTCCGCTATTATTCCTTCAGCGTCACCGTGATTTTGCGCGCGTCGCCGCCCTCGGAGGCGATCACGATTTCGCCGGTGGCGCGCTTGCGGATGCTCTTGAACTTGTCGCCCCACTCCACCACCACCAGCGCATCCGGCGTAAGCAGATCGTCGAGGCCGAGCGTCTCCAACTGGCGCTCGCTCTCCAGGCGGTAGACGTCGAGGTGATAGAGCTTGACCGGCTTGCCGTTGCGCACGCCGTCGAATTCATGAATCAAGGTGAAAGTGGGGCTGGTGACTTCGTCGGGCTCGGCGGCGTCGAGGGCCTGGGCGATGCCTTTTACTAACGTAGTCTTGCCGGTGCCCAGTTCGCCGCGCAGCAGCAGCAACTGCGGGGGCTTGAGCAACTCGGCCAGCTTGCGGCCCACCGCAATGGTATCCGCGCCGTTTTGCGTGGTGAATTCGTACATCCTGCCTTCCGCGGCCACTGCGGTGTTGCTCATTGCTGAACCTCGTCAGAGATCACTATGCGCGCCTTTAGCGCGATTCCGCTGATGGCGTACCCATCTTGGATGGGAAAATCAAATGCAGAGCCTTCGACTCCGTTGGCCGTAAAGGATGCGGCAAACTTCGTTCAGGACGACAACCTGAGAGTTGATCCAAAGGCACAGCAGCGCTAGATCGGTCAGCCCGCTGCATGCGCCTTGAGTCCGCTGCAGGCGCTTTTACTCCGCTGCATGCAATGCCCCTGCAACCAAACATACCCGTTTTTGCCGCTCACTTCAAAACGATGCAGGTGCGATTGGTAGGCTCGCGGCAGTTGCACCAGCGAATCGGTAGCCAGCAAAGTGTGCTCATCGGCCTCGTGCACCGCCAGATCCGCGGCCAGCCCGTGCAAATAGACCGCAGCCTCCACCGCGTGCGCGGGATCGTTAGGATGTTGCGCGAGCAGGCCAGCGATGAGCCCGGTGAGCAGGTCGCCGCTGCCACCTTTGGCCATGCCGGGATTGCCGCTGGTGTTGACGGCCACGCGGCCGTCGGGATGCGCGATGAGGGTGCGCGCGCCTTTCAACACCAATATGACGCCCAGGCGCTCGGCGAAACTGCGCGCGGTCTCCAGCCGGTCGGCCTGAACTTCGGCGACGGTGCGGTCAATAAGGCGCGCCATCTCGCCGGGATGGGGCGTGAGCACCAGCGTGCGTCCTTTGGCGAGTTTAGCCAGCAGCACCGGCTTTGCAGCGAGGATGTTAAGCGCGTCGGCATCGATCACGGCGGGCATTTTGGTCGCGGAGAGCAATCCCGTGGCGAATTTCACCGTTTCCGCGCTCTGGCCCAGGCCGGGGCCGATAGCGAGAACAGTTTTTCCTGCGGTGAGTTGAGAAAGTTCATCTGCCTCGAGGTTTTTCGCGGCGATTTGGCCGGCGTGTGTTGCCTTCAGCGGCCAGGTCATCAATTCCGCGGCGAAAGACGACACCACGGCCAGCGCGGGCTCGGGAACGGCCGCGGTGACGAGGCCTGGCCCTGCGCGCAATGCAGCCAAGGCAGTCATCGACGGCGCCCCCGCCTTGCCTCCGGCTGAACCAAATGTTCCGCCCACCACCAGCACGTGGCCGAAATTGCCTTTGTTGGCCGCGGCGGCGCGAGGCGTTTGCGCGAGAGCCAGCGACGAGCCAGCCCAGTCGATACCGAGCTTGGAGATGATTGCCGCCTCGGGCGAGCCGATGGGCGCAACAACAATGGGCTGATCCCAGCGGCGCGTGAGGGCCCCGAAAACGTGAGCGGGCTTGGGCGCGGTAAAGGTGATCACCGCGTCGGCGGGAAAGACCGCGCCTGAAGCCGTTGCGCCGGTTTCATCGGCGGGCCAGCCGGACGGCAGATCGACAGCAAGCACCGGCGCCTGGCTCTTCCGCAGCCACTCGAGCGCGATGAGCGCCATGCCTTTCATCGGCGGCTTGAATCCCGTGCCCAGCACCGCGTCCACAATAAGGTCGGCCGCAAGCGCATCGCGGTGCGAAGCCAGTTCCTGCGCGCTGGTTACCACGTGAACCTGGCCACGCATCGGCTGGGTGAGTTCGCTCCACGCGATGGCGGCGTCGCCCGCGAGCTTTTCTGGAGCGCCCAGCAGGATGGTGGTCACGTCGAGTCCAGCCTCGGCCAGCAGCCAAGCCGCCATCATGCCGTCGCCGCCGTTGTTGCCGGTTCCCGCGAGCACGGTGACGCGATGCGCATGCGGAAACTGCTTACGGGCAAAGGCCGCCACGGCCGAGGAGGCCGCGCGCATCAGATCGATCGAGGCAATGCCAAAGCGCTGCGTAGTGGCGCGGTCGCAGGCCCCCATCTCGGCTGCGGAAAGAACGTGCATCGCAATTATGGTAACGCAGTAGTCAGTGTGAGTGTGCGAGTGTGCGAGTGTGAGAGTGTGAGAGTGTGAATTTACCTGGCCGGCGCCGTCACACTGCACACTGCACACTCACACTGCTCTTCGTCACTTGAGCAGCCGAGCCTGAAGCGCAACGTGAGAGTTGGGGCTGGTGAGGGCGCAGGAGCCATTTTTGTCGCAGTGGAAGTGAATGGGGGCCGGAAAGACCGGCCAATCGGCGATGCGGTTGCGCATGCCCGCTGTGCCCAGAAAAAACACCCGTCCGCCGCTGGTTTCTACCGTGCCGCGCGAGGGATTATCGCCAACGATCACATCGTCGCCCTCAATCGCGGTGGGCAGGCGCTGAATCTGCCCCGAGAGGGCATTATTGCCTGCGTGGCCTTTCGGGTTCAGCTCCCTCTCGTGCCGCAGCCATTCGTCCTGCTCGGCAAGGGTTGGGAAATTGGTGAAGAATTCCCAGCTCTTGAACGTTGCGTAGGCTTTCGCCGGACAGGGCAGCGGGCCCGTCAAATCGATCTCAGCAATCAGACCGTCCTCGCCGGTCATATTCTGCACGACGTCATCGGTTTCGGTCTGCCGCGCCTCGCGCGGCGCGACGAATTTCGTGCCTGGGGTGTGGGCCACAAAAGCGGGAAAGAGAATCTGTTTCTGGCAGGCTGCAAGGCCGGCAGCATCGCGAATACGAAGCGTTACCGAGAGCTGGCGCGACGGATCCTGGGCTACGGCCGCGAAGCTCTCCACTTGCTTCGGATCAATGGGATCGAGGAAGAGTTGGTAAGAGCTGCTGCCCGCCCAGCGCGCGACGAGGCGGCCAGTGAGCCCTGCAGGATCGTATCTCTGGCTTCCCAAATCGATGTAAGGCACAGGCGCCTTAGGCTGGAACAACGAGGGAACGGTAAGAACAATGAGCACGGCGCCCCCCAGCAACGCCATCAGCATTAGGAATTTGGCGACGGGAATTGGAGGGTTCTTCTGCCTGGGAGCCAGTTCCACCGGCGGCGGCGCCATGGCTTCACGGAATGAGTACAGGTCTCCCGTGTTGATTTCCGAGACGGGCACGACTTCAAATCTCGAGATGGGGGGCTCGTCGCCGGAGCCTGCAGGCTGGCTACCGGGGGCTGAATCTTGATTGGGCTCGTGTTGGTCCGCATCATTCATAGGACTTGGCACCCGATCATTCGGTTGGGGGGATCGTGCGCGGAGATCACTGCCATTGGAACACGAGAGCGTCAGAGCCGCAACAAAAGTTGCGCACAGGCGATGGAAAAAGGTGCAATTTCAGTTAGCTTCCCAGACCGGGATTAGCTGCGCCCGAGCGCCGTCTCGACCGTCAGAACTCGATTCTCCCTTGAAAGGCGATCATGCGTGGGGAGCTGTCACCACCCAGGCCGACACCGAGTAGTCCGGTCGGCGGCATGGTCAAGCTTTGCAGGGTTCCGAATCTTGCCGGAACCGAACCGGGCACGCCGGCCTCGACCGTGCTAGGCAGCGCAAAGTTAGGATGATTGAACGCATTGAACAACTGGCCGTCGATGCGCAGCTTGATCCCCTCCCGCATCGGAATGGTCTTCGTGATGTACATGTCTGAATAAGTAAAGTGCGGTCCGCGCACCGCGTTGCGGCCGGAGTTGCCGAACTGGCAGATCGCCGGGTTATCGTTTTGCGCGCCGAGAACGCCGGTATAACATGCGCCGGTCGTTGGATCGACCACCGAGACGAACGCATCGGGGTTGAGCCACTGCCGGGTTCCGTTGATGGTGACGCCGGGATAGGGAGTCTTGCGATAGAGCGGCACGCCGGGGACCCGGTTGGCATAGTTCGGCACGGCGAATTGGATGGTCTCGCGCGGGGTTCGACGCCTGCAGCACGCCATTGCCGTTGGCGCTATATTGCTGGCTCAGCACGCTGAAGGGCAGCCCGGAGTGGAGGAATCCCGTCTCCGAAAAGGACCAACCTCCAAAGACCTGACGCAGCATCCGATTGCCGGAGTGGAACGGCACCTGATACACGCCGAACGCGGAGATGTTCTGCCGCACATCGTAGTCGCAGCTGGCATATTGCCGGCTTAACTCTCCCGGTAACGGTGATTCCAATCCCTGCGTGGAGAAGGCCAGCAAGCCACCATTCGATACTTCGTCCAGGCAGTGACTGAAGGTGTAGTTGCCGCGCAGGGTCAAGCCGCCCCATTGCTGCGTGTAGACGGTCTGCAATCCGCTGTAGATACTGTTCGCCCCGGTTTGGAACTCGGTGACATTTCCAAATCGCTGATCGAGCGGCTGCTGATAGGGAAACGGCGCAAAGCATCCATCGCAGACGTTCTGGTAGCCGTTGAGCTGCACCTGGTAGGGTTCGTGCAGTCCGCGCGTGCCCACGAAGTCGGCGCGCAGATCGCCGCGCGAGCCGATCTGCTGCTCAACACCGAGATTGTACTGGTAGTAATACGGGGTCTTGAGCGTTCCCGTGGGGAAGGTGTTCAAGCTGACGGCCAGCGAACAGGTTGGTGCGCCTGGCTGGATTCCCGCGCAGGGCGCGCCGCCGGAGCTGAAGGTTGTCTGAAACAGCTTATTGGCGCTGGCTGCCGCGTCGACTGCGCTTGCCGGAACGCCGGGAGCAATCCCCAGGCCGCCCACCTGTCCCCCGATGCCGCCCGTAAAGGAGGGATCGTTGGGAGCGTTCATCAGGCCGCTATCCGCAATCTGCTGCGGGATGATGTCGCTGAAGACGCCGAATCCGGCATGAACGGCGGTGAGCGGACGAAGCTGATAAGCAATCGAGACGCGTGGCTGGTAGACAAACAGCGGCGTTGCCGCGAAACAGGTTGTGAACATTGCCGAGGATGACCTGATTCAGCGGCTCATTGGTTTCATGCGAAGCATCCAGGAAGGAGCCGGCCATGCGGGAGAATAGTGCTTGCGGGCTGGTGACGTTGGTATTCCAGGTCGCGCGCATGCCGTAGGTCAGAGTCGCTTTCGCCGAAGGCTTCCAGGTGTCCATCCCGTAGTATTCGAGATTGCCGACGGCCACTCTTTCCTTCAGAGAGACCGGGAAGTTCTGCTGCGCAGTAAATGCGGCTCCATACGTGAACTCCGCCAGGTCGTTGTAGGCGACGGTCGGCACAGTGCCCTCGCCGAGGTCGTAGTCGCTGGTATCGACGCGGCGAGTATTGATGCCGAAATGCAACGTGTGCCGGCCGCGTGTCCAGGTCAGGTTGTCGTTGATCTGCCATTGCGTAACCTTGCGCCCCTGCGGAAACGTATCGTTCAGGCCACCGATGGTCGTGAAAGGCACGCTGTCGCTGCCCGAAGCGAGCACGATGGGAAAGGTCTCGAGTGCCTGAGAGTAATTGTTCGGCTCGAAGATGCTCGAGTACCAGCTTGCGCCGGGGTTGAACTGGTTCACCAGACGCGGGCTGAAGATGTGCGTGTAGCCCACAACCAGCGTACGCTGCGGCTGCGGCGAATAGGAGTTGAAGATGGAGTTGATCGGGTCTGTCCATTCCGCCTGCAGGCCCGTGTCCTGCTGGAAGCGGTACCAGACGCTGTCTTTGGCGTTGATGGTGTGATCGATCTTGACCACGATCAGGTTCTCGCTGTCGCTGTTGTTCAGAGACCGCTGCTGCTGGGATGCGCAGCCGCTGCCGTTGAGCAGCGTGCCGGCTGGCGGAGCGGGCAACAGGTTGCCGGATGCGTCCAGCGGGCAGGCTGTAATCGCCACCGGCGACCCGCCGGGAGGCGGCAGCAGCGAGAACATGTTTTTATAGAAGGGAATCTCCGCGGGTTGCGCCGGAAGGTTGGTTCCTGTGACTGGATCAGTTCCGCCCGTGGCAAGCTGTCCCAGCACATATTGCTGATAGGCGGGTGTGGGCAAGGTCGTCGATGTAACGATTGGCAAAGCGATGCGAATGCCCTCATAGTGGGCGAAGAAAAACAGCTTGTCCCTGCGAATCGGCCCTCCCACGCTGACGCCGAATTCATTCACCACGGAACGCGGCTTTTTCGCGATGTTGCCCGGCGAGTCGTTGGCATGGAGAAAATAATCCTCCGCATTGAACAGCGAGCCGTTCCAGACTTCGTAGAGGTCGCCGTGAAACTGCGTTGGTTCCCGATTTGGTGAAGTAGTTCACCTGGGCCACGGCGTAGCGGCCCTGATCCACGGAAAATGAGTTGGTGTTCACCGTCGACTGATCGACCGCGTCGAGCCCGATGACGAGGTTGGTCGAGAGGCCGATGTTCAGGCCCAGCCAGGGATCGTTCGAGTCGAAGCCATCGAGGATGTAGCCGTTCGAGGTCGCCGGCAGGCCGTTGAACTCCACGTTGCCGTAACCGCCGGGGGCTTTGGCATCGCTCGAAGAGCCGGCGGTGTTCATCAATGCCCCCTGCGCGAATTGCGTGACATACGTGAGATCCTGCCCGGGATTGGGCAGGTTTTCGATGGTCTTGGCTTCGATGGTGGTGGTGGTGTTGGGATTATCGAGAGCCAGCAAGCCCTGCTGCGCGGTCACCTCCACGGTCTGCGATGTGGAATTCACTTGCAGCGTGATATTCAGCGCCACGTTGCGTCCCACGCCCACTGGCGTCGGCGCCGACACCGCATCAGCAAAGCCCGCAAGCCGCACTACGATCCGATAGGTCCCGGGATTTACCTGGGAAAAAAGATAATGCCCGCCGGCGTCGGTCTGCCCGACGCGCGTGGCTTTGGTGTCGACTTCTGTCGCCGTCACCGAAGCGTTGGTAATGACCGCGCCGCTGGCATCGGTCACCGTCCCCGAGATCGCGCTGGATGTGCCGCTCTGCGCGCCAAGCCCCCGCGAGTTAACTGCGATTAACAACGGAACAAGGATGAGTAAATACCGAATCGCTTTGTTCTGTCGCATCGCGCCCTCCGTGAAGGTTGGGGAAAGGGAAGAAGAATCAGCGTCCGAGCGCCGTCTCGGCCAGCAGCCACACGTTGAGGCCGGCGATTACTACGGCCGTAGTCCAGGCCAGCGCCTGCAGCCAGCGGGCGTTGACGAATTCGCCCATGCGCTTGCGGTCGCCGGTGAAAATAACCAGCGGCACCACGGCGAAACTCAGTTGGAAGGAAAGTATCACCTGGCTCAGGATGAGCAGCTTTTCGGTTCCCCGCTCGCCCATCAAAGCCACCACGAGGATGGTGGGGATGATGGCCAGCGAACGGGTTATCGAGACGGCGCAGCCACGGCGAAAGGCGAATATGAATGAACCCCTCCATGACCACCTGACCCGCGAGAGTTCCGGTTATCGAGGAGTTCTGACCGCTGGCCAACAGCGCGATGGCGAACAGAGTGCTCGCCGCGCCCGCTCCGAGCAAGGGGCTCAGCAGCTTGAACGCGTCCTGGATGGCCGCGACGTTGAAAAGCCCTCTGCGATAAAAGACCGCCGCAGCCACGATAAGAATTGCTGCATTCACAAACAGCGCAATCATCAGCGCCAGCGCCGAATCGATATTGGCCATGTGGATGGCCTCGCGCTTGCCTTCGGGCGTGCGCTCGTAGCGGCGGCTCTGAACAATCGATGAATGCAGATACAGGTTGTGCGGCATCACCGTGGCGCCCAGGATGCCGATGGCGATATAGAGCATGGCCGGATTGGTGACGATCTGCGACGAAGGTATGAACAGATCGCGCAAAGCGGGCCAGTAGTCGGGATGCGAGAGAAACATCTGCACGCCGAAGAGCGCGATGATGGCGCCGATGAGCGCAATCACCAGCGCTTCCACGTAACGGAATCCCCAGCGCTGCAGCAGGAGGATCAGCAGCACGTCGAGGCCGGTGATGAGGGTGCCGTAAAGCAGCGGAATGTGGAAGAGAAGTTCAAGCGCGATGGCCGAACCAATAACTTCAGCGAGATCGCAAGCGGCAATGGCGATCTCAGCCATTACCCAAAGCACGAAGCTCGTCCTCGGTCCGTAGCTCTCGCGGCAAAGCTGCGCCAGGTCCCGTTCCGTGGCCACGCCCAGCTTGAGCGAAAGGCTCTGCAGCAGGATTGCCATCAGATTCGACAGCATGATGACGAAGAGAAGCGTGTAACCGAACTGCGAGCCGCCGGCGATGTCGGTGGCCCAGTTGCCGGGATCCATATAACCAACAGAAATGAGGAAGCCGGGGCCGACAAAGCCCATCAGTCGCCGCCAGAAAATGGGCGAGCGGGAAATGTGCACGCTCGAGTGCACCTCGGGCAGCGAGGGCTCGGAAAGCACGGTTCGAGTTACGACTTCAGTGGACATGCACCTGGGGCGTGAGACCGAATCGGCCTCTCAACAACAGTATGCCATAGGATGTTAATCATAGTTAATATTATTTTTTATTTTAACTTACTATTAAACTTTATCTTCGTTTTATCTGTCCTTCTGGCCCTTTGATTCCCTGGGGTCAGTTCCCTGTTTTTCCACCTTAAGCCAGACCGCCTCGGCGGCTGGCCGGCCAAGAATGGAGTTTCCTGTAGATAGCTCGATCAAAACGGTTTGATCGTAGTTCTGGCTGATGACTTTCAAAGTTTTGCCGGGGCCGATGCCGGCGGCGTGGAGGAATTCGAGCAGCCTGGGGTCGCGCTCCTGCAGGCTGACGACGGAATAGCGTTTGCCCTCGGCGGCCTGCGAAAGCTGAATCTCCCCTTTGCGCTTGCGCTCCACGGGACTCACAGGCAGCACGGCATTTCCATGGGGACAGGCGCCGCCCTCGCCCAGTTTCTCCTTCAGCTTGGCTTCAAATGCCGGCGAGACCGCGTGCTCGAGGCGCTCCGCCTCCTCGTGAATCTCGTGCCACTCCATGCCGAAGACCTCGCTGAGCATGCGCTCGATGAGGTGATGACGCAGGGCCGTGTGATAGGCCGTCTCGCGCCCCACCGCGGTGAGCCGTACGATGCCGTCAGCGCCCACCTCCACGAAGCCGTCGCGCTTGAGGCGCTTGAGCGCCATGGTCACGGCCGGCGCCGACACCTCAAGCCAATGCGCAAGCGTGGCGGGAATCACCTGCCGGCCCTCGGCCTCTGCCTCAAGGATGGCCTTCAGGTAGTTTTCCTTGGATACATGGATGGAGTCTTTCATGGCGGTTCTGCATCCACTCTAGGCTATTTCACCCGCACCTTGGGCTCGACCGAAAGGCCCGGCCGCAGTTGTTGATGGGGGTCTTCATTTTGGAGATCGGTGAAGTCGATGCGCACCGGAATGCGCTGCACCACTTTCACGTAATTGCCTGTGGCATTTTCCGGCGGGAACAGCGACAGCACCGAACCCGTTGCGCCGCCGATCTGCGTCACGCTGCCGTTGTAGTTCTTGCCTGTCGCATCCACGTGAATCCCCACGGTCTGATCCTTCTGCATGTGCTTGAGCTGGGTTTCCTTGAAGTTTGCCGTCACCCAAATATCCTGAAGCGAAACCAGGGTGAGAAGATTCTGCCCCGGCGAGACGTTCTGATCGATCTCCACGCTCTTGCGCGTGATGATGCCGTCGGCCGGCGCCACGATTTTGCAGTAGCTCAGATTGAGCTTGGCCTGATCGAGCTGGGCCTGCGCCTGCTCCACCTGCGCCTCGGCCTGTTTGGCGCGGGCACTCTGCGCTGCCACCTGTTGCGGACCGGTCTGGGCGTACTTCTGCGTCGCCTCTGCCTGTCGCTCCTTGTCGCGGGCCACGTTCACTGCGTCAGCGGCAGCCTGTTCGCTGGCCAGCGCGTCGGCCAGCGCGGCTTTGGTGGCATCGGCCGCGTCCACGGCCGCGTCGAACTGCTGTTTGCTGATCACGTCTTTCTCAACCAGCGGCTTGTAGCGCTCCAGGTCGGCCTGCGCTTTGGTGAAGTTGGCCTGAGCCTGGGCCACGCGTGCCTGCGCGGCCTCGAATTGCTTTTCCGCCTGCTCCACCCCGGCGTGCGTGCCCGCTACATCGGCGTTTGCCGAGTTCAGGTTGCTGCCGGTATTGATGGTGACAATCGGCACGTTCACGTTGGCCGCCGCGGCGTTGGCCTGGGCGCTGGCCAGCGCAGCTTCAGCGTTCTCCACCGCAACCTGGTAATCGCTCGGGTCCAGCTCGGCGATCGGGTCGCCCGCCTTCACGAACTGGTTCTCCTCCACATCCACCTTGAGCACCTGGCCGCTGATGCGCGCACTTACCTGGATCAGATGGCCGTTCACCTGCGCGTCGTCGGTATCCTCGCTGTAGGTGGAGTGCCACCACACGCCAAGCGCGATGACCACCGCCACCACGACGGCGATGATGAGAATGCCCCTGCGGCGGGACGGCGGCGCTTCAATCTCTGTCTCTGCAGCCGATTCGTTGGGTGCCGGTTTTGGGGTTGGGTCCGCCACTTCACTTCCCTCCTATGTATTTCCTGTAGTCCTGCCCTGCGCCCAGCGCACGCGCCAGGCTCAGCTTGGCCACGTTGTGCCGGTAAAGGCTGGCCACATATTGATTGTCGGCCTGGGCCACGGACTGCTGCGCCTGGCTCACGGCCAGGTTGTCGCTTACGCCGTTGGCGTAACGCTGCTGCGCTTCTTTGAGAGCTTCGTTGGCCAGTTCCATGCTGGATTGCGCCACCTCAACTTGTTTCTGCGCCGAGGCGATATCGAGCAGGGCGTCGCGCACGTCGGCGTCAACCTGCGCCTGCTTGTCGCTCAACTGCGCCTGCGCGGTATCGAGCTGCGCCTGCGCCTGCTCGGCCTGGCCGCGCAACGCAAATTCCTTAAAGACCGGCACGCTCAAGGTCCCGGTGGCGTCGACGGTGCCGTGCGAGTGGCCCAGTGTGGCGCCGATATCGCCGTAGTCGGCGTCGGCTTCAACCGTGGGCAGCCGTGCGGCCGTTGCCGCTTTGCGCTGCTCGGCCGCGGCCGCTGCACTTCCACCAGCGCCGCCAGATCCTTGCGATTCTCTTTGGCCTGCTTGATCAGCGCATCCGCGTCCAGCCGGTCGAAGGGCGCGTAGGGCGCTTTGTCGCGTCAACTTGAAGCTCTGCGCGAGCGGCAGGCCGATGGTGCGCGCCAGCGCCAGCTTGTCCTTTTCGAGAGCGTTCTGGGCCGCGATCAACTGCTGCTCCAGCGACTGGTAGTCGACGCGGGCGCGCAGCTCATCGAGCAGCGGAGCAGTGCCGGCCTGGTGATTGGCAACGGCCTGATCGAGCGAGACTTTCGCCGTGGCCACCTGCGCCTCCACGCTGCTCACTTCGGTCTCGTCGGCCAGCACCAGCAGATAGGCGTTGCCCACCGTGAGCACAACCAGGTCGCGCGCATCCTGGGCAGACAACTGCGCGGCGGCAAAGTTGTGGCGCGCGGCCAGATAATTGCGCAGCGAATTGACATTCACCAGCGACCAGCGTCATGTTGGCGCGCACATCGGTATAGCCGAATGGCCCGATGATCTTGGGAAAGCCCGGAATGCGCAACCCCTCGGCGGGCAGATCGGTCTGCGAGTTCCGCTTCCTTGGCGTTGAAATCCACCGAGGGCAGCAGGGTTTGCAGCTGGCTCAAGCGCTGGGCGCGCGCGCCCGGCGGTTTGCGTGCCGCTCAAAATGATGCCCAGGTTGGCCTGCAACCCGCGCTGGATGGCGTCATCGAGCGAAAGATCGACGGGCTGCGCCGTTGCCTTGCCCTTGGGAACGCTGCCCTGAAAGCTCGCGGCCGAAGGCGGTCCGGGAGTGGGCGAAGGCTGGAATGGTCGCAGTCTGCGCAGTCAGGCCACAAGACGCCGATACCGCAACACTCAGCAAAAGGCCGACGGCCCAGGGACGGATTTTGCTTTGGATGGAATGCTTTGGCAATTTGAACCTTACTCAAGGACACGGCGCGGTCGCCCGAAAATGACGTTTCCTTTACATAGATGCTTCACAGTCGCGGCGCGGTTCTTAAATCTAGTGTATCCAATTGATGTTTCGTCCGGCTTTGCAGACCGCAATGCCGCCGCTTCGGACCGGAATCGCGAGCGAAATCAATACGTGCCCGGCTGCCGGTACGGCGAGCCCGCGGCATAACGGCGCTCTTCGCCACGCGGATCCTTCTCAATGTGCGGCGTGCTCTCCCACATCATCGTGTTGCGTCCCTTCAGGTCGTACGCAGGCCACGCGGGCAGACCCGGATGGTTGGGATTGCCGGTCGCCGCGTAATGAATCAGCATAGCCGACATGGTGTCGGCCAGAGGTTGCGCTGCTGCCAGTTCTTCGGGCGTCGACCCGATCTGGCCGGGCGCGGCCGAGAGATTGTCGAACATGAAAGGAATATCGATGGTGTGCATGGCGCGTGCGCCGGGAGCGTTGCGGTGCCAGTTCATTTGATACACCCAGGTGTGCGGCTGGCTCTTTGGATTGCTCGCGCGCCGCTCGGCTTCCATCACCTGCCCCGGCCATGCGCGAAAGGCCGTGGCCGCCGCAATCACAATCTCAATGGGCGATTTGTCGGGATAAATCGTGCGGTACTTGGCGACCACTTCTTCGGGAGTGTACGGGCCAAGATAGATGGCGACGGCATTCTTGAGCGCCGCGGGTGCATCGTCCCACGTAAGCGTTCCGCGCACGGGCACAGCGGTTTCGTCGTGCACGTTGCCGAGAATCATGGGCACGTTTTCTGAAAGCGGCGGCGCATCGGGCGTGAAGGGATCGCGCGAAAGGACCACGTTGTCGACGACCGGCAGCCAGTCGGAGCTGGTGGCGATGGCTGCGGCCTGAATTCTTCTGCCACGGCATGGTCTTCAGGTCCGCGAGATTGGCTTGCGTGATGCCGAGTTTGCCCAGCATCGACTTCGGTTCGCTTGGATGCGATGTCGATCGAAGCGCCTTTCACCTGCTGCCCGCTCATGGTCATCACGCGATGGAAAAGACCGTGCCCCGCGGGCATGGCCATCAGCGTCGCGCATTTCGCTCCCCCACCCGATTGTCCAAAGATCAAAACCCGGGAAGCGTCGCCGCCGAACTCGGCGATGTTCTCGCGCACCCATTTGAGCGCCAGCACCAGGTCCAACATGCCGACGTTGCCGGAATCGGGATACTGTTTGGGATCGATGCCGGCGAGATACAGAAACCCGAATGCGTTGAGACGGTGATTGACGGTGACCACCACCACGTCGCCGCGATGACAGAGCCGCTTGCCGTCGTAGAGCGGGCTGTTGACCGAGCCGTTGTTGTATGCGCCGCCGTGAAAATAAACCAGCACCGGACGCTTGCGATGGTCGCGCAGCGCGGGCGTGAAGACGTTGAGATGCAGGCAATCCTCGCTCTCGACGCCGGCCTCCGGCGCCACGCGCGGACGGCTCCCGGCTGCGGCATGCCTGCCGGACCGAGGCTGGGCGCGGATCGAGCCTTGCGGCCGCGCAGCACCGTGAGTTGCGGCGCGCGCGTGGTGAAGGCGTCGCAGGACTTTTACGCCGGTCCAGGGAGTGGGCGGCAGCGGGGCCTGGAAGCGCACCGGCGCGGTGTCTGCGCCGTAGGGAATGCTGCGGAAGACATTGATGCCGTCTTCGAGCGTGCCGCTGATCGTGCCGTAGCGCGTTTTGGCCACCGGATGCGAGCTTCGTTCGCTCCGCCGGACGGGCTGTGCTGCGCGGCGAGACCAGCAGGAAACGCAAAAATGCTGCGCCGAAGCGCGACGGCAGCGGCGGCGGCTCCGGCGGAACGCAAAACGGCGCGGCGATTGACGGGGTTCATAGTTTCCTCACGGTCGCAAGACTATCAAATTCGGTCATTGAATCGATGCGCATCCGACGATTTTTCCTGCGAGTTTCACATCTGCTGCCAGCCCCCTGCCTGTCACCATGGATCTCGTGGGCGGCTTCCCCTTCCGCCGAGGATTCCGGCCGGAAGGTGCCAGAAGGCACGGCAAACGCGATAGACTTCCAACACGGCGCATGAGACGGGCGTATGGCCAGAAGTACGCAAAAAAACAAGCTTTTCAACGGCCGGGACTACTCCTGGATGCAGTTCAATCGCCGTGTGCTCGAAGAGGCCGAAGACGCCGCCAACCCGCTGCTGGAGCGCGTCAAATTCCTGGCCATCACCGGCTCCAATCTCGATGAATACGTCGAGATCCGCCAGGCCGGCCTGATGCAGCGCATTGAAGACGGCTACCGCGAGCCCGGCTACGACGGCCTGCGCCCCGACGAGTCGCTCGCCATCCTGACCGCCGAGATTCACAACTTTGTGGCCGCGCAATACCACTGCTGGAACAAGCAGCTGCTGCCCGAGCTGCGCAAGCAGGGCATCCGGCTGCTGGAGTGGGACGAGCTGAGCGAGGACGCCCGCGACTTTGCCCGCGGCTACTTTCAGCGCGAGGTCGATCCGCTGCTGACGCCCATCTCCATCGACCCCGCGCATCCTTTTCCGCGCGTGCTGAACAAGGCGCTGTGCCTGGCGCTGCTGCTCCGCGCCAAGCGGCGCAGCTCCGGCCCGCAGGTGCTGGGCGTGGTTACGGTGCCGCGCGCCCTGCCGCGCTTTGTCCGCCTGCCCTCGAACCACGGGCACCACGACTACCTGCTGCTGCAGGACCTGATCGCGCAGCATCTCGCGCGGCATGTATCGCGGCTACGAAGTGCTGGCCTCCGCGGCGTTCCGCGTGACGCGCAACTCCAACCTCTACTTCGAGGAGGAAGAAGCGCGCTCGCTGCTGGAAACCATTCGCGTGGAGCTGCACAACCGCCGCAAGGGCGACGCGGTGCGCCTGGAGATCGAAACCGACGCCGATCCTGAGATCGTCGAGCGGCTGCGCGTGAACTTCGAGCTCGACGAGGACCAGGTCTTCCGCGGCGAGGGCCCCGTGAATCTCTCGCGCCTGATGTTTTTCTACGGCGACGTGCAGCGGCCCGACCTCAAGTTCCAGCCCTTCACGCCCAAGCCGCTGCTGCTCAGCCGCAAGTCCACCGGCATCTTCGACGAGCTGCGCCACCGCGACATTCTGCTCCACCACCCCTACGACTCCTACGATCCGGTGGTCGAGTTCATCCAGCAGGGCGCGCAGGACCCGGCCGTCGTGACCATGAAGCAGACGCTCTACCGCACCAGCCACGACTCGCCGATGTTCCAGGCGCTGACCGAAGCCGGCGCCACCAAGGAAGCCACGGTGGTGGTGGAGCTGATGGCGCGCTTCGACGAGGCCTCGAACATCCGCTGGGCGCGCAGCATGGAAGACGCGGGCGTGCAGGTCTTTCACGGCGTGGTGGGCCTGAAGACGCATTGCAAGCTGGCCATGCTGGTGCGCCACGACGAGGACGGCGTGACCCGCCGCTACTGCCATCTCGGCACCGGCAACTACAACCCGGACACCGCGCGCTTCTACACCGACCTGAGCCTGCTTACCAGCGATCCGCAGATTGCCGAGCGCGTGCACATGGTCTTCAACTACCTCACCGCGCACGCCGAGGTGGACGACTACACGCCCGCTGCTGGTGGCGCCGCTGACCATGGCGGAGAGTTTTCTGCGCCTCATCCGCCGCGAGCAGGAGCACGCGCAGGCCGGCCGCCCCGCGCACATCGTGGCCAAGATGAACGCCCTGCTCGAGCCCTCGATCATCGAGGCGCTCTACCAGGCCTCGCAGGCCGGCGTCGAGATCGACCTCATCATTCGCGGCCTCTCCATCCTGCGGCCCGGCGTCAAAGGCCTGTCGGAACGCATCCGCGTGCGCTCCATCGTCGGCCGCTTCCTGGAGCACTCGCGCATCTTCCACTTTGCCAACGGCGGCAACGACGAAATCTATCTCGGCTCGGCCGACTGGATGCCGCGCAACCTCTTCGAGCGCTGCGAGGTGGTCTTTCCCGGTGCGCGATCCGGCGGCGATGGCGCGCATTCACGACGAAATTCTGCCCGCCTACCTGGCCGACACCGTCAAAGCCCGCCTCCAGCAGCCCGATGGCAGCTACGTCCGCGCCAGCAAGTTGATCAAAGACGCGCCGCCCTTTTCAGCCAGGATTTTCTCATGCAGCTGGCCGAAGGAAAGACGGATCTGGACGCGATTCCCGCGCCCGCCGCCGCACCGGACGCCCCATCTGAGCAAAAAGCGGCAACGGCCGCGGAACCTAGCGCCAGTCGTTCAATACGTGCGCGGCGGCGCGGTTGAATCCGTCTCCGTGGGGCTTTTGCATGGCAACGCCCAAGGTCACTGTGCGAAAACCGCGCGCACACATGCGCTCAAACGCGTCTTTGCAGGCCAGGTTCACGCCGGCCTCCACTTCACTGCCTTGCGCCAAGGCCAGCGCGTCGATGGCGTCCAGCAGGCGCTCGAAGCGCTCGCCGCTGCGCGCCGCGGCGAATTTTACATAGCACGTCTTCTCGCCGCCTTCCGATCCCGCCCCGTGCATGCACACGGCAAATGCGTCCAGCGCGCGGCTGCCTTCAATCAGGATCACCTCGCCGATGCGCTGCGCCATCACGGCGCGCATCTCGTCGCCCAGGTCCAGCCCGCGCTCCAGGGTGTTAGTCAGCTTTGCGCATGTTTCGATGGCCCGTTCCTGCTCTTTTTTCGTGAGCGACGACAAGAGCACCGGCACTTTGGCGCCCCCGGTGAGCGCCCACGTGGGCGGCGCCGGCGCGCGTTTCATGAGCGCCGTGAGCGAGCCGGGCCAATAGCCGAATTTCTGATAGAGACACACGTGCCGAGGGCTGTTCGGAAACGTGAACAAGGCGCTGTGCCGCACACCCCAGCGGTCGAAGATCTTCATGGTAGCCGCCAGCAGTTGCTGAGCGACGCCGCGGTTCCAATACTCCGGCAAAACGGTGATCAGTCCGAAGAAAGCAAACGATCCCCAGCGCGTCACGATGTTCGATCCGACAAGTTTCCCGTTCTCGCGCGCGGCCAGCAGTTTGGTGTTGTGCGCGCGCCAGCGTGGCGTAACAAAATCCCGGTCGCCCATGAAGTCCATCGGGTTGGGGAGCGAAAGAAAT
Organism: uncultured Acidobacteriota bacterium; assembly: GCA_963826735.1. GTDB lineage: Bacteria > Acidobacteriota > Terriglobia > Terriglobales > Acidobacteriaceae > Telmatobacter. Next base: position 309,478 of record CAWGYN010000011.1, on the reverse strand, counting down.
GTGCCGAATGCCAGGCGCAGGATGCGGCTCGCCTCCTCAAGCTCGTCCGCGCGCAACGCGCCGACCTGAATCGATTGTTTTGTGGCCATCATCGTTGCCTCCTCAGTGCGCACAGCAGCGGTGGGGAAGGAATCCTGGAAAATGCCGCGGACGCGCTCAGTTTAGCGCATCGCCGCCGGTTGTTCTACGGCTTCAAAGGGTCTCCGCGCCTGCTCGCCGGAAGAATCACGAAATTTGAAGGAAATGAGAATTTATCCTAATGCCACGCAAGCGCGGGGAGCGTTACAATTCAAGCCAATTCGTGTGCGAGGAGGAACATACTGAAGCAACAGTGGGTACAAGCGGTCAAAGAGGCTGCGCCTCTCATCATGAAGAAGCCCTGGGTAAAAGCGGCCATCGCGGTTGCGGCTCTCGTCGTCATCGTCATCGTCCTGGTTCCGTTCTTCGTCAACGCCGATACTTTCCGCCCCAAGATTCAGGATGAGCTCTCCAGTGCGCTGGGGCGCAAAGTCACGCTCGGCCACATCAGCCTTTCGCTCTTCACGGGCAGCCTGGTGGCGGAGAACATTTCCATCGCCGACGATCCCGCCTTTTCCACCACGCCTTTTCTCGAGGCTAATGAGCTTCGCATCGGTGTCGGGCTCGGCGCGCTCATTTTTCAGCATTCGCTTCAGATCACGACCTTCACCGTCGATACGCCATCGATTCATCTCATCCACGCCGCTAACGGCACGTGGAACTTCTCTTCGCTGGGCAGCACCGGTTCGCAATCTGCATCCCAGCCCGCGAGCGCCCCGCCCTCTCTCACCGTGAACGAACTGAAGATCGAGAATGGCAGCGCCGTTCTTTCTTCTGTCCCTGCGGCCGGCAATCCCTTCACATGCACGGACGTGAACCTGAAGGTCAAGCAGCTATCGTTCACCCAGTCGTTCCCCTTCGAGCTATCGCTCAAAGTTGCGGGCGGTGGATCGCTTAGCCTGAGCGGCACTGCGGGGCCCGTCGCACAAAACGATACGTCCCTCACTCCCTTCCAGGCGACCGTTGAGATCAAGCATTTCGATCCGCTGGCAGCCGGCGCAGTGCAGCCCAACGACGGTATTTCCATGGTGGCCGACTTCAATGCTCAGGTCACCTCCAATGGCGGCGATCTCACCACGACGGGAAAAGCCACGGCATCGCAGCTCAAACTGGCGCGCAACGGAACGCCTGCTCCCAAGCCGGTCGATGTCAGCTTCAGCCTCTCCGACAACCTCTCATCGCGCACCGGCCAGGTGAACGATCTCGCCATCCAAACCGGCTCGGTTGCGGTCCACATTGCAGGGAGTTTTCGGCATGACGGCGACGAAGCCATTCTCAACCTCCATCTTTCCGCGCCCAGTCTTCCCGTCGATCAGGTGGAACAGCTGTTGCCTGCCGCAGGTGTGATGCTGCCCAGCGGCTCGAAACTGGAAGGCGGCACGCTCACCGCCAGTCTCGCCATTACCGGCCCGGTCAATGCCATCATCATCTCTGGTCCCATCGAGCTCGACAACAGCGCGCTCACGGGTTTCGACCTGGGCTCGAAGATTCAGGGCATCAATCCCATCGGCGGGACCTCAAACGGCACCGAGATACAGAAGTTGAGCGCGGACGTTAATAATTCGCCACAGGGCACGCGCTTCACCAACATCGACGCGGAGGTTCCCAAGATAGGAACTGCGACCGGCGAAGGCACCGTTTCTCCCTCCGAGGAGCTGAACTTTCAACTGAACGCGAAGATTGCCGCCTTATCCGCGGTGGGCGGGGTGGTGAACAACGCCGTCGGCGAATTGTTCGGCACAGGCTCCCAGTCCGCGTCGAAATCCAATAGCGGCGGCATTCCACTCACCATCACCGGAACCGCATCGAATCCCTCCATCCACGCTCAGGTGGGCAAGATGCTCAAACAGGCGGCCGGAGGGCTCGTGAACAACCCCGCGACCAAGAATCCGGTCAAGTCGGTGAAAGGATTGTTCGGCAGGTAAACCCGCGGGGATAGCTGAGCTTTCTCCACAGGCACGCCTTCTCATAAAATTGAAGCAGTGCCGCTTCCCTTCGCTTCATCTCCGGCGCAACACCGCGCTGCCGACGGCATCGAGAACGCGACCCCGCATCGACGGTCTTCTGCGAGCGCTTGCCCTTTGGCATCTAGCCAGCCTCGATGCGCTCACGGTAGCCGTCGTCTGGTCGCTGGCTTTTGCGTGGGCGGGAGGCGTGCGCCTGCCATTGTGGGTTCCCCTACTCCTGGCGCTTGTCACGTGGTCGGTGTACGTCGCCGATCGCCTCCTGGACGCTCGCGCCGGGCTGCGCGAGCCTGCGCGGCACACGTTGCGCGAGCGCCATCGATTCCATTGGCGTTGCAGACGGGCGCTTGTGCCCATGGCAATTGCCGCGGCTTGCGCCGCCGTGGGAATCATTCTTGCCTTCATGCCGCCCATGGCCCGTGCGCGAGACTCGGTATTAGCCGCCGCGGCTCTGGCTTATTTCTCCGGCGTGCATTCGGGCCACAACGCACGGCAATTCCCGCTCCAGTGGCCGCGCGCCTTTCCCGGCAAGGAATTCCTGGTGGGCGTGCTGTTTACCGCGGGATGCGTGCTGCCCGCGTGGCGTCGGCCGCACGCTCCGGCCGCGCCGGGCTCCTCCGTCTGGGTCTTCTGGATTCCGGCCATCTTCTTCGCCGCTCTGGCGTGGCTTAATTGCAGTTGCATCGCGCGGTGGGAGTCAACAAACCAGCCGCCCGGATCAAGAAACAAATCCGTCATCCTGAGCGAACCGGCACTGCGCAGAGCGCGGTGCGTGGGAGTTGAAGGACCTGCATGTTGCGACGATCGTTCATCGCGATCGCTGCAGTCCATCGCACTGGCCCTCGCAGCGATTGGCCTCGTGCTCTGCCTCCTCGCCGCCGCGTCGGCACATCCGCGCCCTGCAACGCTACTCGCCGCCGGGGCCACGAGTGCCATGCTGCTGGCGCTGCTTGACCGCAACCGTGCTCGCATTACACCGCTGGCGTTGCGCGCCGCGGCGGATTTGGTCCTGCTTACGCCGCTCGCACTAATTCCTGTCGCCGGGCTCTTGCGATGAATGCCTCCTCTCGCCCGCTGCGCTCGTCCAAAAAGCTAAAGCGCGGAGCGCCGCCGAACTTCAACAGCCTTGCGCGGATCTATCGCTGGATGGAGCTTGCTACATTCGGTCCATGGCTCGAGCGCTGCCGTTACGCATTTCTCGGCGATCTCGCCGGATGCCGGCGCGCCGCCATCCTGGGTGACGGTGACGGCCGCTTCACGGCGCAACTGCTCCGCGCGAATCCCATCATCGAAATCGATGCGGTCGATGCCAGCGCCGCCATGTTACGCGCGCTCCTGCGCCGCGCCGGGCAGAACGCCGCGCGTGTCCGCGTTCATTGTGCCGACGCGCGCACGTGGCAGCCGGCGAACCCGCCCTACGACCTGGTTGCGACACATTTCTTTCTCGATTGCCTTACCGACGACGAGGTACGCTCTCTCGCGGACAGATTGCGGGGCGCATTATCCCCCTCTTGCCTGTGGGTGGTGTCGGAATTCGCGATTCCAGAAGGAGTGTTTGGCAGATGGCTAGCGCGGCCCTTGGTCTGGCTGCTCTATCGCGCCTTCGGGCTGCTCACCGGGCTCGCCGTCCGCAATCTGCCCGATCATGCAGCCGCCCTGCGCGCCGCGGGATGCACACGCCGCGAGCGCCGCAGTTGGCTGGGCGGGCTACTCATCGCGGAAATATGGGCATGATTTTACGCGGGCTTATCTTGATTCCCGGGATTTTCTTGCAGCGCGATTGGATTCGCACCGATAGTTATCCTGGATAACATAGAGTTATTTGTGAAACTAATGAGGGGTCGCGATCGAAGCGACGATTCAACGATTCAAAAGCGAAACTTCAATGCTGCCTGCATCAGCCTCGGATTCTGAGCTTTTACGATTTGGCCAAATGTCCCGCTACTTATATCCCCATCGACGGCATCCGGTCCGAAGTATTGAGGGTGGTTAAAGACATTGAACGCATCCATACGGAAGTCGAGTGTCTTGTTTTCTGCGAGGTCTATTCTCTTTTGGACACTTAAATCCGCGTCAATCATGCCCGGCCCATAGAAGAAGCGAGGCTTTGCGGAGCCAACCTCTCCCAAGGGCTGGAAACTGAATTGCGAAGTATTGAAATAGGACCCGCTGTGAGGGTTACCGTTCAACTGCAGCGATCCGGGAAGGACATCCGGAGTATCCAGACCCCAGGTGTTGTTCACTCCGTTGCGCTGCAGGCCCGTTAGCGACCGGTCGCTATCGTTGTGCATGGTGACAGGAAACCCTCCGGAGATATGCGTGATTCCAGAAATGCTCCAGCCATTTGTGAGCACGTTGGAACTGCGGAAAAGCTGGCCGGCCGGAAGGGCGTAATCGAAGCTCGTCACAAAATTATGCTTGAGGTCGAATGCTGAAAGCGCATAACTCCAGCGATGATCGAAGGGATCCAATTGCTCCGAGATACTGGACGCGTTATCGAGCGACTTACTATACGTGTATCCCGCCATCAGCTCCAATGTTCCACTCTCGTGGCGTAGGTTAACCTCGAGCGCATTGTAGTTGGAGTTACCGATCGTACTCATCCACGTAACATCGCCAAAGTTGGTGTTGAACGGGCCGCGGGTCTGGTAGAGATCCTCATCGAATGGGCCGCACTCGGCGATGGCGAGGCAGAGCGAAGCAATGCCGGGATTCGCAGGCAGCATCACCAGCAAGCGATGCGCCTGACTGCCGACATAGCCAAGCGTCAGCAATGTGTTGCGATCAAACTGACGCTCGATGGACAGGTTGTACTGTTCTGTGTAGGGGCTGAGGTCTCTCGGATCGTAGGCCGGCATTCCGGAGATAGGTTCAAATTGCGCCCAGTTAACAGTCGCATCCGGATGGCTTGGCGAGGCGCCCAGCTTCGGAAGCTGCAGTGGGAAACGTTGACCGTTATCCGTTCCGTCTGCGGCGTTGACGAAAGGATCGGCGAACAGCGGCGGCGTGGGGCTGGTATAGGTGCTGCCATAAGGAGGATCGCCGGCCATTACGCCAATTTGCACGCCCTCAACCGCGGAAAAGAAGCGTCCGAACCCCAACCGGATGCTGGTTTGATCCTGACCAAAGAGCTTTGCGATGAAACCTTCGCGTGGCGCCGGTGCCCACGCCAACCCTAAACGGGGTGAAAGATTGTTCCAGCGCGCTGGAGCCAGCGACCGGGGAACTCCCGGATCGCCGGGAAACACGATCCCTTCAGGTGCGCCCGGATAGACAACGGATTGTTCGCCAAGCACGAGGGTTTGAATCTGATTGGACCTCTCGTACCACGGCATGATCACATCCCAGCGAACGCCGTAATTGAATTCCAGGCGCGCTCGCGGACGCCAGCTATCCTGAATGAAAATCGCGCCATATTTATTGCGGTTGCTGGTGGGTCGCGCGTCGCCCTGCGTGTACTGACTCGGGATTCCCAGGAGAAAATCGGCAAAATCGATTCCCGTCTCCTGCCCGGTAAATAGAAATGTACCGTTCGACTGAACGTCAGCGGCCACATTCACCTGGCTGTAGATGGCTTCTCCACCGGCCTTCAGAGTATGTGCGCCGATGGCGCGCGAAAAGCCATCGCGAACCTCGATGCTGTTGTCGACCTGGTTGAGGCCGGTAACCGTGCTGCCGATAGTAAAGCTGTTGAAGATGACGTTTTCGATTCCGACAATGGAGGGCCGCTGCGGCAAAATGCTCGGTGTACCGCCTGGTGTAACGAAGCCCTGCGAGGCCAGGGATTTGCCGGCATTTCCTTTCGGCGTGCCCAGGGTATTGACGTCGCGTACATAGGAAAGCCGCAGATCGTTCGCCGCCCTTGTGCCAAAGGTCTTCACATCACCCAGCGTAAACATCTGCGTCAATCCCAGATTCGAGGAGTCAAAGCCGGGAACGTTTGCGCCTCCCTGCTGAATTGGATACGGGTTATCCATCGACCAATTGTCGGCAAAATAGTATGCGGACAAGGTTCCAACCCGCGAATTCCCGTCGATCCGCACGGCCGCTTTTTTGTCGTGCAGAGTCAAGGCCTGCGCGGTGGTCGAAAACTCATCAACTCCCTGGTTGGGAGACGGGATGTACTGGATGAGATTCTTCGCCGGACCCGACCACGCAGACTTGGGGATGGTGGCATTGGGAAATACGCACGTGGCGCTGGCACAGCCGGGAGAATAGTACGGCTCGCCGTCCGACACCGGATAACCTAACTTGCCCGTAAGTAACTGCGCCCAGTAACTGCCTGACACAGTAGAGCCCGAAAACATGTCGGCCTCATCGGAGAAATTGCCTGCCTGATCTGCTGCGGACGGGACGGAGATAAGTCCGCTGTCAACACCCTCCTTCACGCCTGTGCCTTGATAATCGCCGAAGAAGAATAGCTTATTGCGCAGCACCGGCCCTCCGACTGTGCCGCCATACTGGTTCTGCTGATAAACCCCGCGCTCCCCGGTAATGAAGCTATCCGCGTCCAGCAAAGTATTGCGCAGGAACTCAAAGGCAGAGCCGTGGAAAGCATTGCTGCCGGACTTTGTGACCACGCTGATGCGGCCGCCGCTGTAATTCCCATACTCCGCGTCAAAGTTACCGGTGAGTATGCGAAATTCGGCAATAGAGTCGAGGTTCGGAATGACCGCTGCCCCCATGGTGAACCTCTCTACGGTGTCGGCATCGTTCACTTCGAACCCATTGGCGTATTCGCGCTGCCCGTTGATGGAGATCGTCCCCGGATTCAGGTCTCCGGAGGGATTCAGCAAACTTGCTCCCGCAGCGTTGATCGCGTGCGACGTAATGGATGTGGCAGGCGCCACTCCGGGCTGGAGCGAGAGCAGATCGGTGAAGCTTCGGCCATTCAGCGGCACCGCGGTCATTTTCTTGTCGCTGATCACTTCTCCGGTCTGCGTATCGGCAACATCAATATGTGTAGACGATTCGTCCACGGTTACCGTATCGGATCGTCCACCAATAGTGAGCGTGATATCGAGAAGCAGCGCGCTATTTGCGTTGAGAACGACGCCTACGGTTCGGGACACCTTGAAATTCTTAGCGTCTACGCGAATCTCATAAGTCCCCACCGGCAATTCCTGAAAAGAATAGATGCCGTCGGAGCCCGTCGTCATGCTCCGCTCGATGTTGGTCGCGGCGTTGATCGCCGTTACGGTTGCTCCGGGCACGACCCTCCCTGCTGGATCGAAGATGGTTCCGGAGACGTTTCCCTCGACGCTCGCCCATAAGGTGGACGCAATGAGCAGGCATCCGGCCATACAGAGTGCGGCGCGGAACCGGCGAAGCCGGATGCGAAGATGCGCTGAGAGATGGCGGGTTGCTGGGCCCCCGATTCTATCCGCCAGGATCATTGCGTTTATCCTCCAGTCCGATCAACCTCCATCCCGCATCGCTACTGCCCTAACCTCACTTCAGAATGCCAGGCGCAGCGCAAACTGCAACTGGCGCGGATCTGTCGCCGAAGAGATTGTGCCGAAACTCGCCTGATCGGCATAAGCATTCGGGAGAGAATAACTGGGATGATTCAACAAATTGAAAGACTGCGCCTCAAAGGTTACGGTGGTTCGATCGTGCAGTGTAAACCGGCGTGAAAGGGACAAATCAAAGGAACTGTAATCGGGGCCAATCAGGGAGTTGCGCCCCGCGTCGCCGTAAGTATTGGGCGGCGCGACCGCAAATGCCGCGGTATTGAACCACTGGTCGGTTGTGCGCGTGCGTGCCCCCGTGACCGGGTTCACAGCCGCATTGGGATTGCCAATCACATTGGGCCGATCCGAACCGGCCTGCTGACCCGAATTTCCGGTATTGCTGTTGTCGTCTCCAGGGGAGAGTGTCGGGGTGAACGGCTGGCCGCTCTCCGCGGTCACAATTCCCTGAAAATCCGTATTCCTGGTCCAGCGATTATTGTGCGGCAAACTCACAACGTATGCCGCAACGAATCGATTTCTCATGTCGAAGCTGGAAGGCCCGTGCTCTGTAGCGATATCGTGGCTATTCTGAGGGAAATTCGGATCGGCAACATCCCCGAGAAACGCCGACTGTCCGTCAAGAGAATTCGAGTAAGTATATGCACCCCACAACGAGACTCCGGGCGCGATTTGCCCTCGATAGCGAACCTCCAGGGCGTTGAAGTTCGAAGATCCCTCGCTTTCGGCATCGAATATCGCACTGTACTGCGGATACGGCCGGCGCGATTGCAAATTATCCTGGGTTCCGGTGGGCGAAAGCAATGGCTGATTCAGGTCGCGCTCGCGATTCAAATGCGACCCTGTGGACCCGACATAGCTGAGCGAGAGCGTACCGCGCTTCCCGATCGCTTGCTCCGCCGAGAGATTCCATTGCTGCATGTAGGGCGTAATGATGTTCGGACTCAAAACGCTAAGCGAGGCCGGAGGAGTATAACCTGCATTTGCAGGAAACGGGTTATTCAGCGTGAGCAAGCCCGCGGCGGAGGGGAAGAATACATTCAATACAAACTGCGGCGGGTTGAAGTATGCGCTGGAGCCGATAATAAACATTCCCGCATCGTAAAAGTCGCCGTAGCCGGCACGAAGCACTAAGCTAGGCACCACGTTCCATGCAATTCCGACCCGCGGAGCGAAGTTCTTATAGTCCGGAGAAATGCCGGAGTCGCTCACGCCGTTCGTTCCCACCTGCACGATCTGCCCTGTCTTGAGGTCCAGCTCCGACATGCCGTTGAATGGATCGGTCGCCGGGCTGTTGAATTCGTAGCGCCCACCAAGACTGACAACCACGTTCTGGCGCACCTTCCATTCATCCTGAATGTACGTGTCATAACTCATCGAGCGCAGACGAATGGAATTGTTCACCTGTGCCTGGATTCCCAAGGTTGGATATCCGAGCAAAAGATCGGCCAACGGTGATCCGGTGATGGCTCCCGAGAAAGTGATCGAGCCGCGCGCCAATTCATCCAGATGCCCGTTCAACTGTAGTTTGCGGACGTCCGCCCCGAACTTGAAGGTATTTCGTCCGTGGAGAATCGTGAGGCTGTCAGCAGCCTGATAAGTGTTGGTATGCCGGAGGTTGGGGAAAGCGAAATCATCTCCAACCTGCGAGAAACCCGTGACAGAAATGGTGGGATATCCGTCATCGCGTGCAGGCAAGTTGAGCCAGCTTACACCCCACAACTGTCCTACATTCGTAGTGGAGTTTTGCGGCAGAAAATTGCGTGAAAAACGATTGAACCCGAGAACGGCCGAATTGATGGCATTGGCGCCGAAGCTGTGCTGCTCGCGAATCATGGCATTATGCGTGTGGTCGGAATCGGAATCGCCGAAACCTGGCACCGCTCCTGTGGTAGTTACACCCTCCGGATAAGGCTGGAAGAGATTGACGATCCCTTGTGAGTACCGCAACGTCAGTTCATCGTTGGGCGAGATTTGATGGTCGCCGCGAAAGGTGTTCTCTGTGCGATTAGTCGGCGCAACCGGCTGGCCGAGATAGTTGTTCACCGAGCCGGTAAGATTTTGCTTCGGATATAGGTTTAGAATGTCCTTCGAAATTGGAGAGATGGGAATTGCCGCGGGGTTCATCGGCAATCCCGTCAAAGGATTAATAATTGTTGTTCCCAGTGCGCTCAGGTTTCCCCCGCGTTCCGCGTCGGTGGGAACCACGGCTTGCTGGCTCAATCCTTCGCGCTGCCGTAGAAAGTCTGTGTTCGCAAAAAAGAACGTTTTGTCCTTGCGCAGCGGACCTCCTGCCCCCGCACCAAATTGATTGCGAATATAAGGCGGCTTGATAAAACCTGCGCCGTCGAAGTAATTGCGGGAATCGAGGACTTTGTTTCTCAGGTATTCATATGCCGTGGCATGGAAGTCGTTGGTTCCGCGCCGCGTGATGATATTGATCTGCCCGGCCCCGCTGCGGCCGTACTCCGCATCGTAACTGCTGGTGACCATCTTGAACTCCTGCACGGAGTCCACCGGAGGCTCGACAACATAGCCTGAGATATACGGATCGTTGTTGTCCACGCCGTCAAGCAGGAAGTCGTTAAATTCCTCGCGGCCTCCATTCACTTCCATGGAATGCCCTCCGTTAGAGGACAACTGCGATCCCTCCACTGGCGGAAGTACTCCAGGCGCAAGAAACGCGAGCTGCAAAAAGTCGCGCTGGTTCAGTGGAAGCGTCGCAACGAAATCCTGATCGATGACCGCGCCAACGCTCGCCGTCTCGCTCTGCAGAGCATTGACAGGCGCGCTTACCTCGATTTGCGTCTTGGGACCACCCACTTTAAGGCGAAAATCCAGGTCGAGGGCCGAATCTACCTCAAGGGCGACGCCCAGACGCTTGAGTTCATCGAATCCAGGCGCCTCGGCCCGAATGGTATACACCGCCGGAGGAAGACCGATGAACGAATAGGCCCCATCTTTATCTGTATTCGCGATTCTCTGCAAAGAATGTTGGCTGTCATCAAGCGTGACCTGCGCCTGGCGAATAACTCGGCCCGAGGGATCGTACACGTGGCCCGAAATGGAACTCGAGGTCACCTGCGCCGCGAGAATCCCGGCGTAGAGCGAGAATAGAAATATCGCGGCGCACTTGGCTCTCAATCTCATATGAGTTGGGTACCTTACTCACTGCCCCTCAAATCGCTTTCTCGATCAAATGCCCGGCTCTCAAAACGCTTCGGAACGAAAGTGCGCTTGAGCCAGGACCCTCTGCAATTTCATTTCGACGCTTCCGCCTGGCTCAGCGGAGCCGGCTTAACCGTCCAGGTTGCGCCTACGTCCTCCAGGTTGCGCGCCTTGGGAAAAACCTGCGCTGCTTCGGTTAGCATATAAACCATGCGCACGTGGAGAGTCGATTCAGGAGACGGGTCGATCATGGCCTGCGCCATCAAACGCAGGAACTGCCCCGCGTTGATCCTGATTCCATCGACGGCGTACATCGGTGGAATCGTATTTTTGGGCATGGGGTAACCGCTATCGTCATGCAGGCGAGCATCCAATTCCGTGCAGATCCTGGTGATCGTGGCGAACTTCACATCTCCGATGTTGGGGCCGTGTCCCAGGGGCATTCCGAGCGGTCCATAGATACGGTCCACGCGCACCGTCTGCGGCAGCTTGCCGGTACGGTTCATCTCCGCGAGCGCGTCGGTCAAAACCTGAAATGTCTCGGCGACTGATAAATAGCGGCTGTCAACCTGGAAATAAGGTGGGAGATAGTTGGCATTTCCCAGGTCGGCGAGAGTCTTCTTGAGCGCGGCGCATAAGTCATCCGTCGTCACAGTGAAGCCGAAGCTCGCAGGAGTCATCCGCCGCAAATCGCTGTTTGACACAACTTGATTTCCCGCCGTTGTGGGCACGTACTCCGTGATCAGCCATTTCAATGCCGCGTCTTCCTTGGCATGGGTGGCATCGACATCGGCGGGGCTCAACCGGGCATCTGCGGGAACCTGGGGCTTATCGGGATGCGCATAAGCATAATCAAGCGCAGGGGTAAATATCTTTCCCTTCGTGAAGTCGCTCCTCAGATAGTCGTTTTCATTGTCCAATTCGATATGGAAGATATGGATCCTGGATCGATCCAGTTTCGCGGTTGCGTTCTTGATGGCATCCAATCCCCCGTTGAGGTAAACCAGGCGCGAACCTCCGCCCCCCACCTCGGAGAAGCGCAGAACATTGTCAACCCAGAAAAGCTCCGGCGCCGTATCCGGCTCGGGGCTCACGAGGCGGCCGACCTGAGCAACCGCGCCGCCATAGCCGGGCAAGTAATCCCGGTTGGCAGCCGAGAGTCCGAAAAGAATGGCCTCCGTGTTATATTGCCGCAGCACGGGCACAAGCTCCCAATCTCCCACTTCGGCTTTCGTCGGGTAAGGCACGGTCCGGTCGGGGTGCTCCCCATTGATGAGCGGGCCATTCAACTTTTCGCCGACGCTGGCACCTGAGATGCAGGCTGCCGGGCCAAAGACTTCCTGCATCTCTTTTAGTCCGCCAGCCACTCCAGGCCGTGGATCTCCCGTAAGCGGGTCCCGCGCCTCGGTCAGGAATTTATCGTCTTCGCTGGCCCGCTCAAGCCAACGCTCCTGGAAGGGTTTTTGCTCAATGGACGCGTCAATCAACGGGCGATGATCATAGGTGGGCTCATCGGTGCCGTCGTAACCGATCTCGATGACCCCCATCTTCTTGTATTTGAGGACAAAGTCTTTGATGTGGGTCTTCTTATTCTGATCGGCCAACGCCTGGCTCACCGCACCGGTGAAGAAGATGGTGGCGCTCACGTGTGCCTCAGGATTCTCTTTCCGGAATTGCTCGATCATGGGCAACAGCCGGCGCAGGCGGGCTTCGGTGATATCCATGTTCACGTGATCTGTGACTTTGGAATAGAGATAGAAGTAGACGGGCTGTGCAGTCGTGGCCTGATTCGCCGCCGGCGCCGATGGGGCTTGCGCCGCCATTGCAGTTCCGATGAGAGAGGCCAGTACAAGACTCAAACTATAGATATGTTTCATTATTCTCCCAACACGTTCACTTGGGTTGCTGGTTCAAAACGTGAATTGGTCTCGGCACACCGACCCGCTCACCGTCTCTCGCTCAACGCGGAAGCCGATGAACGGAGGGTACGCCCTTAACTCTGTTCCTGGCCGGGAGTCTGAATCCGCTGATGCGAACTCACACTCCCGACCAGATGACTGCTTTAGCGAACGCGGCCGACAGGAATCTTGATCGTTGCCTCGTTGGATTGGCAGAGCGACGTCCCGGACGCATTCAAGGGCTGCAGAACGTAGTAATAGGTGTCTCCGTTCGTCAGTCCCGTTCGATCGGAATACGCAGTGGTTGCCGTAGTGCCAACCTCCATGTATGGCCCGCCGCTTGCGGTTCCTCGCAGCACCTCGTACCCGGTCGCGCTGGGTATTCCGGTCCACGTCAGGTCAATGCGCGCCGCAGCGGTTCCGCTTGGCGTGCCCGCGCCTCCAAGGTTGTTGACGCAAGCCACAAAAACGGACTTCTGCAGCATGATCAGCGCCCATGCCGTCTCGAACGGATACTGATAACTGTAATAGTTAGCGCCGTACCAGTAACCGGTAGCATACTGCCGGTCAAGCAGCGTTTGCGCCACACCATCGCAAGGATCGGTACCGCCGTTGGCGGGCGAAAGCGCAGCGTACCAGTCAATGGTGTTGGCGGGAATGCTGGAGTTCGTGGTGAACACACCCGGCGTCTGCGTGCGCAGATACTGGATCGGCGTCAGCGTTCCGTTAGGGTTGTGCAACAGCATGGATTTGGTGAACGAGAACATGCCATAGGTGTAAAGCCTTGGCGTGTAGGTGGCGCTGGCGTAAGGTCCGGTCAACGGATCGCAGAAGTTGTCGGCGTAATAGGTTTCCACGTTGTTAAACCGTTGGTCGGCAGCGGTCGAGACATCGCCAAAACTCGTGTTAGTGGTCCGGCCGATGCCATCCAGAGACATCTGCACCATGCCCGAAGGTGTTGTCGCCCAGGGGCTCCAAATATCCGAGTAGTACAGCGATCCGTTGTACCCAAAGCCTCCAAAATCGTAACTTGAGCTGGTATCACCACCCGGATTGTCGATGATATCGCCAGCGTAGGTGGGGTTGGTCTGGTAGTTTGGCGACGTAACGTTCTGGCTGGCAGTGACCCACATATTGTTCGCATCCGGGACAATCTGCGGGATGCTGATTCCGAATCCCCGATTCGCCACGATCAGGCCGATTGAGGCCCATTGGGATACGGAGTTATCGTCTCCCTCCTGGATGTTGTACCACCAGCCCCCTCCCTGGTAAGGCTCGCTGCCACGAGCATAGCCGACTTCGACGTCGTAGTTGTCGCCGCCATATTGGCTATAATTCGCACCGTCTACGATGTCCTGGACTATATTCTGGAAGCTTTCAGACCCGACGGTACCGTGATAGGAGGTATACGGGGTGGGAAGCGAAGCCCCTGAAAGTGACGGCATGCCGCTGGCAACCAGCATGTCGGCGTACATTCCGTCCGTATAACCCCAGCTGCCATCGTCTCCGGAGACAACAATATAATACCCGTTGCTGTTTCCGTCGAAGGTGAAAGCGCAAGGCGGTGAGGTGCACGAACTCGCGCTCGCGTTGTAATAGACCGGCGTGGCGCTGGTATCGCAATAAAACGACGGAGAACCATGGTTAGTGGTTGTAGGAGCAGTGCCATCGCTGCAGCCAAAATTCGCTGTTGCAGGGTTGAAAGTGTAACTCTTCGACGCAACCGACTCTTGCTCCAGGTAGCTAAGCGCATCGGCCATCCCTTCCGCAACATCGGACGTGTAAGGATCGCTGGCCGGCCCGCTAGCCAAGTGGCCATTCACTTCAAAGGCCTGCACGTTATTTGCGTCCAACCCACCGTAATTGAGGTTGCACGTGTAGCCGGAATATCCCGACGCGCAGCCCCTTGACCAACTACCCGTCGTCGCTGAGGGATGGTACATGCTCTGATGCAGGTACCACAGGCCCCAATCGATGGCTGCGTTCACGCGCGATTGCAGGGTATTGTTTTCCCAGATCACAAGGTAGTTGCCGGTGTACTGAAGCGAAGCAGTCGTGTCGTTGACGGTGACCACGGCCGTCCAGCTGGTTACTCCGGGTACCGGCGACGGATAGGGGCCGGGATAGGTGTGCGAGCCGTGGATATCGTTGAAGTTGGTGATCGCGGCCGGGCTGCCGACAGGCGTTCCGTCACCATAGTTCCAGACATAGGTGTAGGAATGGCCAGTGATGGCTCCGGTAAAAGTAGCTCCCAGGACGATGTTCGCCCCCGGGTACGCGGTATGCGGCGCAGCCGGATTGGTGGGATCCCAAGGCACTGTGAGCACCGTTTGCGCCCGGGCGGAAGCGCTTAGAGCCACCGCGGCCACGGCCAGCAGGGCCGTAAACCTCGCCCACGTCTTGAGCGCGACGCGGCGGCGCATGCGCCATGCCAGGATCAACATGCCCGACAACATCAGAAGCCATGTACTGGGCTCGGGAGTTACACCGGGGGGCGGCCCAGAACCTGCCGGCTCTTCCTCGGCGCTCAGGCTGAAATAAATGTTGCTTGTGACGTCTTCGTTGGGATCACTTGGGTGTGTCTGCTGCAGGTAAAAGCCGCCGTCTGGAGCTGTCTGCGACACCAAAAGAGTGATGACCTCCTGTTCGCCACTTGACACGGTGTAGTCGTAGCCAAGAGCCGTGGACGCATCGCCATTGCAGGTTGCCCCTAAACAGCCGGGTAAATAATTGCTCGTGGTTCCCGGCAGCAGATTCTCATTGAGCAAGGCGTCATACGAGGCATCGCCATAAATCGTCGAGGTATTGGCATCGCCAATCTCCCAGCTTTCTCCCGACAACAGCGAGCTTGTGTTGACCGCCGTTCCATACTCGTTGAAGTACGGAAGTCTGATTCCCTCGTCCCACCAGATGGCGAAGTTGTCTGAGCCTACATTTGTGTCAGTGAAGGTGATCGTCCCCAGGCCGGTCGCAACGTTGTAACCGCTGAGGTCCACACCGGGGGCGAGGGAGGCGGGGTCATAGAAGTTTACTCCGCTGTCGGTGGCAATTGTGAAATCCTGCAGCGACGGTGTGTCGGCAACAGCTCTTTGCGCCCCGATCCCCGCCAGCGCGACCAGCGCGCCCAGGAACAACACATGCTTGATTCGATTCATAGGGTCATCCTCCATGGAGATTGACGTCAGTCTGCTTCCAGATCCAAATCCGCTAGCTCGCAACTGCCGCCCGCGATACGGAATCGCCAGCCAGCGAGGGGAGCGCCGAGTTTCCGATAAAGCCGGTATTTTTCCTGATCTGTGACCGCGTGGCCCGTGGGGGGACGAAGACAGCGATGATCACTGGGCGGGGAAGAAGAACCTGTAATGCGCCGCCAAAAGACGTGATCGCTGGCGGTTTTGCTTGTGCAATTCGACTACCAAAGCCACATTGATGTCGGACCATTTAGATCCAGTTACTTAGCTCCAGGAAATCCTCAGATGAACTGTCCCAATATGCAAGACTTTGCATAGTTAAAGAGCATTTAGCTTCTCTTTGCGGCAGTGGCCAGGGTCAGGATTCCGGGTTCCCTCTCACCAACCAGGCGCGCAGGCTGCGGCGCAGCAAATGTTACAAATCTGCTAAAATCAGTCTTCAAGGAGCACGGCAAGTCCCCAGGTCCCCGCCGCAACCATCCCATGATTCTCTATCTCATGCGCCATGCGAATGCCGGAACCATTCGCGAAAACCCCGTCCTTGACGGCAAGCGAGGCCTGATCAAGGAGGGCAAAGAGCAGTGCATGCTGATGGCGCGCGTGCTGGGCGCCCTCAAAGCGCCCATTGACGTGATCGTCGCAAGCTCGTTAAAGCGCGCCTTGCAGACCGCGCAACTGGTGGGCACGGAACTGGGATACGAAGCCAAGATTGAGGTCAGTCCGGCGCTTGGATTGAACGGAAGTTACGCGGATTTCCAGGAGCTTTTGGCCAAATATGCCGACCGCGAAGGCATTCTCGTGGTGGGGCACAATCCCAGCCTCTTTCAGTTTCTCGGCCGCCTCATCACCGGCAACGGCGGGGCCGCCATCCGCATGAGAAAGGCGTCGATCGCCCGCGTGGATATGAACCATCACCCGCCGCGGCTGCAGTTGCTGATGGATCCGCGCACGGCCCGCGGCCTTTACTCGAGCGTAACCAAGAGCTCGCGGCCGAAGACCTCGCGAAAGTAGCTGGCCTCCTTGCGCAACTGTCAGGGCGGCGCGTCAGTCTTTCAGCTCCGGCTGCAGTTGGCTCAAGGCGTCGGCAGCGCCCTTTCCTTCACCTTTTTGCAGGCTCAAGAGGAGCTTGTCCCAGGCATCGCTTCCGGCCTGGAAACGGCTGGACGTCTGAATATAGCGGCGCGTCCCGGAAAAATCCCAAAGATTTGCCGGCATCTGATTCACGCGGCCAGTAAGCGACGCAGCCGTCGCGCGCGCCGCTGATTTCTTGCCCCCTCCGTACTGGCACGCCAGTAGCAGCGCATCGCGTACGATGAGCTCCGGTTGGCTCACGTCGGAATCCTTGATCGACGCGGCCTGCGCCATACATACATCGAACTGATCCGCTGTCAGTGCTGCCTCTTCCAGGTCCATGCGATGGGCCGGTGTCGGATCCAGTGCGACCAGTTGTTGATCGAGTTGGAATGCCCGCGCGAAATCGAAAGCAACTTCATGAGAAATCACCGCGAGATTTTGCAACTGCTTGGGGTCGGATGCCACACCGTTGGCGTTGAGGCAGACCGAAACCGAGCGATTGAAGTTCTGATCGTATCCCCAGAGCCAGCCGTTGCAGCCCACGGGAAACCCGGTTCCCACTGTGCGCTTGTCGACGACCGAATTGCCGTCGCGATCGTAATACAGGTTTCCGATGGTGCGCCCCGAGGAATCGTATTGAAACGTGATCTTTTGATACCCGGTGTCGGCCTGATTCATGGGAGCGCCCTGCGCATCCAGGCAGCCTTTCATCGTGCCGTTGCCGTTCTGATCGCGCTCAAGAACATAGGAATAGCAGCCCGTGCCGGTCTGCGCGGCCGGCTTCCCATCCGCACCGAAGAAGCGTTCCTCCTTCAAAGAGCCATGATCGTCCAAAATAAATTCTTCCTTCTGGAAACCTCCTGCATTCCAGACGGTGGGCTGGTTTGCGGTATCAAAATAGCTTTCAGATGTCTGATTCCCCCACTGGTCCAGTTGCCAGCGAACCACCGGGGTGGTTCCGTCAGGTTGCGCCACTGGATTGCCGCTGACATCTTCGAATGTCGTCTGCAGCAACTCGCCGCGCGCATCCCGGATGTAGCTCTTGCCGACAAAACCTCCGTCCTGGGGGATGGGGTCTCTGTCTGCGTTCAGGAACTGTTGCCCGGCAGTACCCAGTTTTGTGTTCTTCTGATCGATGATGGCGGCGCCAAAGTTCATCGAACTCCAGCTTGTCTTCGTGTTCCAGAGGCTTTCGTCCTGCAGAAATTGCTGATTCAGATACGTAAATTGAATTTCGCTGACGTAGCCATCCGCATCGTACTGAATCTCGAAGCTGGAGATGACCGTGGTGCCGTCGGCCGCGACCACCGAGCCGCGCCGGGCGTTGCGCAAGGCTTCAGCCTGCGCGGGAGCGTAGTTGAGCGCGTAGATCATGCGCCCCTGCATGTCGAGCGCGACCTCGTGGACAGCCTCTCCTTTTTCGTCGTAACTGAATTCCAACCGGCAGAATTGTCCATCCATTACGTTGGTGGGAAAGAAAAGCGAGCTATCGAGCTGCGATTCCATGATGAGATGCCCGTAGCCGTTGATCGCCTCAATGGACTGCATTTCTCCGCGGAAACCTTTGCGCGTGACTCTCAGCGACTCTGAGCGGTGACCGATGTCGCTCCCGGATAAGCGCCCAATCACCTCATACGTTCCATTGCGCCGCATGAACGTCGCGTAGTAAGCAACGTAGGGATGCACATAGGCAAACCAGTAGAGGACGGGCGCGGCGATTGCCGACACCGCCAGGGCCGCCCAAATCGCCGCCCTGAGCTTCGCCTGCCGGAGCTTGCGCTGCAGCCGCGCCTGCTCGCGCCGTTCCCGGCTCTTCTGCACCAACCCGGTGAGCAGATCGTGCGCCAGCTCCACATGTTGCGTGCCCAGACGGTCTTCGAAGCGCAGCAGCCGCCGGTCCACCAGCTTCTGCAGATCGTCATCGGAGATGTGTTCGCGCCGCGCTTCTTCCACGGGCAAGGTGGCGCGGAATCCCGCCGGCGTTACCAGATGCTGTTCCAGGAACTGCCGCACCGAGTCGTCGAGTCCGCTCAGGCTGCGCTCGTAGAGCGACTCCAGGATGCTACCCTTTTCGGCGGCCACAAGTTCGCGCGTGATACGCGATTGCCCCGTGGCCACCATGCGCTCGAACAGCTCGTTGCACATCACGTTGAGATAGGCCGGCTCGACCTCTTCCGAGGCGCTGCCGGCACCCTCGCCCTGCCGGCTGCTGATCACGGCCGCGACGATGTCCCGCGCAACTTCATCCGTGACCCACTCTTTTCCTGCGCTGCGGATGATCTCAAGACCGCGCGCGGCGTCGAGCGGACCCAGCGCGAAACGGTTGCGCAGGATGGCGGGAAGAATGGGCCGCAACGTATCCAGCCGCCACACAAAATCTTCGCGGAGCGAGAGCACGATCTTGTAGTTGGGCGTTCCCGCCTCCACAGACTGCCTTGCGCCGGATGCCTCCGCCCTTTGCCGCACGGCCTCGGGAATACGATTCTCCGCCAGGTCCGCCAACTGCTCCAGAAACTCCTTATCTTCAAGCCGCCGGCTGCCCAACGTGAAGATCTCTTCAAACTGGTCGAAGACCAGTATGGGAGTCAGCCGGTCGTTGCGCGGACCCCAGAAATGCACGCGGTGGAAATACTCCCATAGCGTCTCCTG
This sequence comes from uncultured Acidobacteriota bacterium, assembly GCA_963826735.1. GTDB lineage: Bacteria > Acidobacteriota > Terriglobia > Terriglobales > Acidobacteriaceae > Telmatobacter. The sequence continues at coordinate 289,985 of CAWGYN010000011.1, read as the reverse complement.
TTCTGGAGCCTCCTGGGTGCTCTCGAGATCGGTTCCGCAGGCGCGCGCGGCCGCCTCGGTGAGCGCCTTCACCTGTTTCATGGGACTTTCGGCCTGCGCCGAGTAGTTGAGACGCAGCACCACGGGAAAAAATCCCTCCTGCCGCAGGCGGGGAAACACGCCGGCCCGCAGCAGCGATGTCTTACCCAGTCCCGAGCGCCCGAACAGAACCGTCAGCGTCTCGCGCCGGATAAGCCGCAGCAGTTCCTCTGTCTCGGCCTCGCGCCCGAAGAAGAGGTGCGCCTGGTCTTCGGTGTACCAGAACAGTCCGGGCCACGGATTCTGTGCCTGAGTCGGAGGAGGGGCCCCGGTGCTGGTCATACTCGTTGCACTCGGCGTGCTCATCGTGGCCTCCGATAGTTGCGGATTCCGCGGCTCAGTGTCTCCATAAGTTCCGGTGGAACCTTGCCATCGCGGAGGCGCGCCCACTGCAGGTCGCGGTAGGGAGACTCCACAAATTGCGCGCCCGACGGCGTGTCGTCAATCACCAGCGGCTGCAGGTAGCGATCTTCCTTGCGGCGCTCCATCGACGCATCCTCGGCCATCCGCCACTCTCTCCACACAAAACGCGGTCCCGGACCCGAGCGATCCAGCGCTCGTGAAATGATGGGCACAAAAAACGCCGCCTTGCGGATGTTCTCGCGGATGGTCAGCAGGTAATCGTTGCCGGGATCGGCGGGGAGTTCCCGCTCGTCCAACCACGTGTCGATGTTGTTGGCTTCCAGTTGATCGCGGATGGTGCGCACTTTGGCGCGGTCCTCGCTCGCGTAGCTCAGGAAGACTGCTCCCGGCTTGAACTCGCCCGTGGGACCCGTGGAACTCGCAGCCGCGCCGGCGACATTGCGCTGGCTGCGCGCCTGCCACCGCGTGTAGAGCTGCTCGGCGAAATCAACCGGAGAAATCGAGGTTACGACCTTGGCCCGCCGCCGATTCAAATATTCAGCCAGCCCCGGTTCGCAGGTCAGGCTCACGTAATACATATTGATGTTTTCCTGGTTGCGCCGTCCGTTGATGGCGTGAATGAAGAATCGCCCCAGCCAGTCGGGCAGGTTGCAGCCGAGAAGAAGCACCGTCTTCTTCTGCAAAAAGTCGTACAGGTTTTCCGGCGCGTATTGCTGGTCAAGCAGCGACCAACTGTACTCGATCAGGTCGTCTTCAGTTTTGGCGAAGGTTCCATCGGTGGGGCTGGTTGCCCCGAACAGGTGATACACACCGGGAGTGCGGTCATGATGATAGTGGTTGGGCAGATCGACCGCGCTCTTCACCCCTCGCGGAGTGAACTTAATCTGCTCCACTTCGGCATCCGGGCGCGCCTCGTTCATTGCCTGAAACATCAGGTGGTCGACGGTGGTCGTAATGTAGAGCGAGAAATCCTGGATCTTGGCGAGACTCTGCAGGCAGGCGGGAATCGGCCAGGAGCGCCTGCGCACCACGTCATCGATGTCGTAAGCCACTTCGCCGGCGTTCTCTCGCTGGCTCAGCAAATTGGAAACGTCGTAGATCGTCCAGCGCCGCGCGCCCTCGGGGCGAACGATCCCGGTCTGCGCCGCCAGAGCGCTGCCCCACATATCGTAAAGGCGCGTCGCCTCGCCGTTTTCCGGCACCACCAGCAGTTCCGGCCCCAGCACCGGAATCACGCAACCTTCCTGGATCAGGTTGACCAGCTTGTCCCATTCCCGTTCCGTCATTTCCATCGAACCGGAAGCGGTGGGTTGGATAGGGAGCGATGTACTCATGACCGTCTCTCATTTTCAGGTCGTGGGTCAGTTTGAAGCCACTGCAAAGTTGAAGCCGCCGCGAATCGAAGCCGCCGTGACAGTTGAAGCGCCGTGACAGTTGAAGCGCCGTGAAAGGGCACGACTTCAGTCGTGCCGTAAGTGCAGCAAAATCAGGGTGGGCTTTAGCCCCTGAGGGACGCTTCTAACCAAACTGACCTAGTACCCATTTTCCAGAGTGGCCGGCACGCAAGAAAAAAGGCACCTGGATCACGACCCATTCACCGGGGCAAACAGCCTCTTCCTGTCAATCTCCAAATGGTTCCAAGTAATAGGGTTTTCTGCGCGTTGCGGGCTCGTCCCCCACTCTATCATGAACCTCCAGATTCCCCGCGGAATTTCACTGGTTCTTGCCGCCGCAACACTCCCCGCGGTTACGGCTTGATGATCGTTGCAATCAGCGCCGACAGGCCATTCCACGCGATCTGGATACCGATGCAAAGCAGAATGAAGGCGATCACACGCAGGATTCCGTGGGACGTGGAGGGCGGGATGGCCTTGGTGATCCTGGGGGCGTAGGCGTAGCAGAAATAGCAAAGCACGCTGAGAACCACGATGGCAAGAAATACCGCAACGTGCGCCAGAATGTTATGGCTAAAATTTTTATTCGAGATGTGCGCGGTGACCGTCAGCAGCGCGACCAGCGTCCCAGGCCCCGAAGTAATGGGAAAAGTGTACGGGTAGAAAACGCCTTCTTCGAGACGGCTTATGTCGGGTTCGCCGCTCCGGCCGGTCTCTTCCTCCTTGTTGCGAGAATCGGCGCCGGCGCTCCTCTCGTTCAAGACGGCCCATCCCATGGCCGCGACCACCATGCCTCCGGAGAGTTGCACGATGGGCAGAGAGATGCCGAAGAATTTGAGGATGGCCGCGCCCAGTACCTCGAAAACCGCAAGGAAGATGATGTTGTTGATGGCGATGCGGCGCGCCATCGAGCGCAGGATCTTGGGGGGCGCATCCCCGACCAGCCCGAGAAAGACCAGGGCCGACCCCAGAGGGTTGATGATCGGCAGGAGCACGCTGAACGCGATGAGAAATACCTTCCAGAACGGCAACAGAGTTCCTCCTGGGTGAATCTTAATGCTTCATCGAACAGGTGAGAACATGGACTTTCGCGCTTGATTTTACCCAGCACGCGCATTGCCCTGTGAAACGCTTGAGAAACGCGGCTGATATTCTGGTTTTGATAACAAAATCGCGATGAAAGCAGACATGAATACAATTGATCGCCCGCGGCAGGCGCCTACAGTGCGCACGGTGTGGCTGCTTTTTGCAGCCATTTTTGTCACGGTTTATTTTGCTTCGCTGTTTTCGCCGCCGCTGCTGGACGACGTGGACGCGGCGCACGCCCAGGCGGCGCAGCACATGGCCGAAAGCGGCGACCTGATCACGGCGCAAGACCAACGGCATCCGCTACATTGAAAAGCCGCCGCTGCCCTACTGGCTGGTGGCCGGCATGTACAAGATCTTCGGCCAGAACACCTTTGCCACGCACCTGCCCAACGCGCTGGCCATGCTGGGGCTCACCTGGCTGGCATGGCTGTGGGCGCGGCGGGCGTGGGGCGATCGCGCGGGCTTCTATGCCGGGCTGGGCGTGCTCACCTCGGTGGGCTGCTTTCTCTTTACGCGCTTCATCATTCCTGAGGCCATCCTGGCGTTTTTCCTGCTCCTGGCGCTCTACGCCCTGATTGCCAGCCTGGAAGACGACCGGCCGGCGCTCATCTACTGGGCGTATGCGGGCGTGGCGCTGGCGCTGCTGACCAAGGGCCTGATTGCGCCGGTGTTCTTTCTAGGCGCGGCCATTCCCTATCTGCTGCTCACCGGGCAATGGCGGCGCTGGAAGGCTCTGAAGCCGGTGACGGGATCGCTGTTATTTCTCTTGCCATCGCGGCGCCGTGGCACATCGCCGTGCGGCATCATCAATCACGATCACGGACACCCCGATGGCAACCATCCCACCATTGGAAACGTGCACGGTTTCTTCTACCAATACTTCATCAACGAACATGTGCTGCGCTTCTTCAACCTGCGCTATCCGCACGACTACAACAAAATGCCGGGCATGTGGTACTGGCTCGCGCACCTGGTGTGGATCTTCCCCTGGAGCCTGTTTCTGCCCGCCGCGGTGGCCGTGGCATGGAAGACGCGGCGCACCTGGCTCAAGCATCTGCGCCATGACGCGGGCGATACGGTGGACTTCTACCTGGACAACGCCATGCGCGAAGACGTAGCCACGCACGTGCTGCGCGTGAAGTTCCGCACGCGCACCATCTGGCTGCTGAGCCTGTTCACGGCGTGGACGCTGCTGTTCTTTTCCATCTCGACGAACCAGGAGTACTACACGTTTCCGGTGTGGCCGCCGCTGGTCATGCTGATCTCGGGTGTCATGGCAGATATCGAAGATGCGCCGCGGCGCCGATAGCGCACCCGCTGCTATCCACGGCATGGCTGACGGGCGGGCAAGCGGTGTTTGCCGTGATCGGCGTGGTCTCAGCCGCGGTGCTGTGCTGGGGCTTGTGGACTTCGCGCAACCTGCCGTATGTTCCCGACATTGGCACCCTGCTGGCGCATCGCGCCGTGGGCGATTACACGCTATCGATGTCGCACCTGTTCGATTTGACCGGCGAATCGTTTGCCGCGCTGCGTCTGCCTGCGGCACTGGCGGCGATCACGCTGCTGATTGGGCCGCTGGCGGGATGGCTGCTGCGGCATCAAGGGAAAACATCTTGCGGCCACCATCAGCATAGCGCTCACTATGACGGTTTTCTTCGTCGCCGCGCACATCGCGTTCGCGCGCTTTGAGCCCATGCTGAGTTCGAAGCAGATGGCCGACACGATCATGGCCAAGGGCTCGCCCAGCGACACGTTCATCATTTACGGAGAGCAATCGTCGGGGTCGTCGCTGATTTTTTACACGAATGACTTCTTCACCGGACGGCCGGCATTGCTGGTGGTTCCGCGTTGCGGGCAGCATAGCGAAGGATCGACGCTGCTGTGGGGCTCGTGCTACCCCGATGCGCCGGACATTTATTTGAGCGACCACACGCTCGCAGGCGATCTGGGGCGCCGGCGAGCGCAAGTGGATCTTCGCCGAGGACCCGGATCGCGACAAAGTGGAGCAGCGCGCTGGCCGGGAGCGGACATCTGTACGCAGTGCAAACCCTCGCCGACAAGACGCTGTGGACCGACCGGCCGCTGCCGTAAGGCAACGAACAGTTCTCAATTCATAGTCCTGTTCCTGTTTTCTTGTTCTCTCGGTCCCTTGTTCCCTAGGTCCCTGCCTTCGCGGGTTGCCGGACATACACGTATAAATAGAAGACACTGAGCGCCAGCAGGATGAGCGGAGCGGGAATCACGCTGAAGGCGAGAGACGGCCCCGAGTAATGCGTGATTTGAAACAGCACGATCCAGAAGATGTCGCCGGTGAGGATGATGGCGGCGAGCGTGAGCGCGAGTGCACACCACCCCAGCCGCCCGCCTTTCTGCCAAAGCATGGCGCAGGCAGGAACCGAGAGCAGCAGCAGGCGCGCATCGTAACTACGGTGATAGACAACCAGGATGGTCAGAGGTACAACCGCGGCAATCGCGAACCACGCTAGCTGGGGCGAGAATCCGGACTGCAGTGTCTTGCGCAGCCAGATGAGCAGCAGCGCCCCGCATATGAGATAAACAACCGGGTTATAGAAATGCGGATTGTCCCAGAATCGACTGAAAATGGTTTGCAGGCAGACGGTCATATTGACGCCGAAGCTGCCGCCGGTGTGGGGTCCGGGATCATTCAATCCCCCGCGCTGCATGAGCGCTGCCTGGTTCGCCTGCATTTCCTGGAGCCAGTGCGGCGCAATCTGCGCGATCCATAGCACTGCGGGCACAACCAACGCAGCAACCGGTATGAGCGTCTCAAGCGCCCGCTTGCGGGCAACGCCGCCGGCGAGAAGAAAATACAGCCAGATCAAGCCCACGTCATGCGGCTTCATAACCAGAGCAACCGCGAGACAGATCGCGCCCAAAAGCGTGAAGCGATTTTGAATAAAACACCAAACCGCGATGACAGAAAGTCCCACCACAAGGCCCACGGTGTTCCCCAGGGCCAGGAGCATTTCGCTGTTTACGAGAAACAGGAAAACCAGTCCCGCGGCGATGAGCGGCGCAAATTCAGCACCGGCTTTCCACATTGCGAAAGCAGCGAGAACAAAGGCTGCCGCGCTGAGAGTGAACCAAATCGCATTGGCAAACTTCATGGGCAGAAGCGCAAGGGGAGCGACGAGAAAGAAAGTCGTTGGGAAATTGGGGCTACGATGGCCGTGCGTCGCAATAAGTACGGAGCCGAGAGCGGACGGCAACTCCCCCGCCTCTCTCTTGTACAGATCCCATAACTGGCTTTCCTGGTAGGGGTCACGATGCTCGATGAGACATTTACCGGATAAATAAAACTCTTTGAAATCGATCATTCCCAGAGCATTGAAATGCGCGATCGCCGCACCGACCAATACCAGGAAAACACTGCCGAGCGACAGCAATAGCAGACTGTCCTGGCGTCCTTTGATCATTGTTGCAGGTCTCCGCGGCAGAGATGGGCCAATGCTCATTATGCCTTGCCTGAGAGCCTGCGCAAATACTACGAACATGGGAAGCTACGGGTTCACGGAATTAACTGGCGAGGGACGACGGCGAGCGATTCATTGCGCGTCCCTCATTTTGCCGCCGGGCAGCAACTCCAGGACGCGGCCGCGCCACAGAATGCGGCCGGCCCGCGTAGCTCGCTGCCCAAAAGCAAAAGCCCATCAGGTCGCGAATGGGGTAGAGCACCAGCAAGCCGAACCAGCTCGTGTCGCGCACCACGAGGCGGCCCACCGCGACAGAAAGCGCAAGCCGCGTGGCCACGGCAAAGCCGAGCAGCGCGAGGCCCCACATCGGCGCCCCGAGACCAGCGCACGCGGCCAGCGCCAGCAGGCCGAAAGGGCATGCTGAAGGTGAGCGCGGTGCCGAAGTGGCCTTTGGGACGCGAGAAACGCGTGGACTTCATCCAGCGCACCTGGTGCTTGAGCGAGCCGACGAGCCCCGAGTGCAGAACCATGTGGTCGATGGCGTGATGGCTGAGAACCACGGTCTGGCCCAGCTTGTAGGTCTCGTTGCCGAGAATGAAATCGTCGGCGCAGTAGTCGGCCGTGACCTTGAAGCCGCCCATGCGGCGAATGGTCTCGCGCCGGAAGGCCATCGTCGGTCCGAGGGTGAACTGCATCCCTTCCATGGCGCGCGCGGCGAGCACGCCGGAAGACATTTCGACCGACATGCCGACGGCTTCAAGCCGCGCCCAGAGGCCGCCTTCAGCAGCGACGCCGCGATAGAGGCAGCACATGCCCCCGACGCGTTCGTCGGCAAAAGGCAGCGCCACGGCGCGCAGATAGTCCGGCCGTGACGCGCACATCGCTGTCGCTGATGACGAGAATGTCGTGCGCGGCGTGCGGCTTCCATCAGTTCCATGGAGGCGACTTTGGCATTGATGTAGTCGGGCTGGCCGCCGGTGGAAAGAAATTGCACCGGAATGCTGCGGATGCCGCGCGGCCACGCGGCGCGCAGTTTCGAGACCCTGCGTCCGTCGCCGGTGCGCGCGCAGAAGAGGATTTCGTATGCGGGGTAATCCTGCGTAAAGAAGGTCTCAAGATAGGACTCAAGCCCCGGGTCCGCTCCATGCAATGGCTTGAGCAGGGTGAGCGGAGGCGTGAACCCGGGCCGCGCAGCAAGTTGAGCCAGCGCGCGACGGCGCTCGCGCAGATAGCCCGGAACGGCCCACAGCACAATGCCGGCAAAGACCGCGGAAGTGACGAGGCCGAAGACGGCGAGACCGAGGAGTGACGTAGGGCATGCTGATTCTAAGGATACCCGGCAAGGCCAGCGAGTTCGCGGATGCGCTGACGTTACGGCTTGCGAGTTCGGCGTGGACTACGGCAGCGGCGACGGACTTGATCACCGGCGTCTTGCGCATGGGCACAATGGCCCCAGCCGAGCCCGGCGCGGCTGCTGGAAAGCGCGCCAGCATCTTCGCTGCGCACATACTCCACGAAGCTCTGCATCTGGCGGTTCATCTCTTCCATGCGCTCGCGCATCTGCAGGATGATGCCGATGCCGGCGATGTTCACGCCCAGGTCGCGGGCCAGATTGAGGATGAACTCCAGGCGCTCCAGGTCCTCGTCGGTGTAGAGGCGCGTGTTGCCCTCGGTGCGCGACGGCTTCAGCAACCCTTCGCGCTCGTAGAGGCGCAGGGTCTGCGGATGAATCTCGTACATCTCGGCCACCGCCGAGATCATGTACGCGCCTTTGGACTTGCGTTTTGTCGCCATCGTTCTTTCCTAATTCTGCTTAGGCGGTTAACGTGTGGCCCATCCTCTCCGCCGCTGCTTTCTTGCTCCCTCGCTCCTTATAGCTTTTCAAACAGCTCCTCCCGCGGGTCCTGGGGATTCAGCTTGCCGAGTTCGCGCATGATCTCGCGGCTGCGCTCGTCGTTCAGGTGCGGCACCACGACGTCGACAGTCACGATCTCATCGCCGCGCTGGCCGGGCTGCTGCGCGCTCTCCACGCCGCGCTCCCTCATGCGCAGCTTTTGCCCGCTCTGCGTGCCGGGCGGAATCTTCAACTGCGCACGGCCGTCGATCGTCGGCACCTCCACCTTGGCGCCCAGCGAGGCCTCGGCCACGGTGACCGGCACAGTAAGCTGAATGTCGTCGCCCTGGCGCGTGAAGACCGGATTCGTTCCGGTGCGCACGATCAAAAACAGGTCGCCGGGCGGGCCGCCGTTGATGCCGGCATTGCCCTTGCCCTTGCAGCCGGATGCGCTGGCCGTCGCGCGTACCCGGCTTGATGCGGAACTCCACCGTCTCCGAGCGCGTGACCATACCCTCGCCGTGGCAAGTTGGGCAGTCGTTCGAAGTTTTCCCCGTTCCGTTGCAGCTCGGGCAGGGGATGTTGAACTTCATGCGCCCGCCCATCTGCGTCACCTGGCCGGTGCCGTTGCACTCCGGGCACGTCTTCGCCCCGCCGGTGTGCGCCTGGCCGTGGCAGGTGGGGCAGACTTCCTGGCGATTGATCTGGATGCGCGCCTGGCCGCCGCGAATCGCCGTCCAGAAGTCGACCGTGGCCTGGTATTCGAGATCGGTGCCGGGCTGCGGACCGCGCGGCTGCTGCGGCTGCTGCGCGCCCGAGAAGATGCCGGAGAAAATATCCTTGAAGCTGCCAAAGCCCCCGCCGACCCTCGCCCTGGCCGCCCTGCTGATCTGGAAAGCCGCCCGAGAAGCCGGAGAAGTCGAAGCCGCCGAAGTCCACCGGCGGCCTGCTACCGCCCTCGCCGCTGCTGCCGCGCATAAGCTTCGGCCTGTCGCCGGATCGATCTGGTCGGAGTAGAAGCCGACCTGGTCGTAGATCTTGCGCTTCTTCTCGTCGCTCAGAATGTCGTTGGCCTCGGAGATCTCCTTGAACTTCTCCTCAGCCTTTTTGTCGCCGGGGTTCACGTCGGGGTGGTATTTGCGCGCAGCCTTCCTGAAAGCCTTGCGGATCTCCTCCGGCGTGGCCGTCTTCTTGACGCCGAGCATAGCGTAATAGTCTTTGTTGGTCGTAGTGGCCATGTAAGTTTTCTTATCTCAATTCAGCTGACGAATTCGCTCCTCGTTTGATGCATGACCGATGCCAGAGTCTCAAGCCAGGATTCTGGAACGGTTCAGGCGACGCGCAAAGCCTTCTGCACGGCCTTCGGCTCGCGATCGATCACGAGCAAATAGGCGCGAGTCGGTCCCTCGGGTACGCGCCTTCCCTGCTCCCAATGGCGCACCGTGTTCACGCTGAACCCAAAACTGACCGCGAACTCCTGCTGCGTCATTCCCAGGCGGCCGCGGATCGCCTTCACGTCGATCTCCGGCGGAATGTGGACGACGTACGTGCCTTTCTTCGCGGTGCCTTCGGCAAAGGCAAGTGCTTGGTTCAATCCGCGCAGAATGCCGTCTGCAATTCTCCTGCTCATCGCTTCGCCCCCCGTTGCCCGTAAGATTCCACAATCAATTTCGTAACCTGCCGCAGTTCGTTGCGTTCACCTTGGGACAAGTCCGTGCGCTCGTTCTTGGCGTACGCCTCCAAAATGTACAGCAGCATATCCATGTCGTGAAAGAAGTAAATGACGCGCGCTCCGCCACGCTTACCGCGACCTTCCAACCCCCATCGCAGCTTGCGAACCCCGCCGGTTCCTTGAATCACGACTCCTGCCGACGGATGGTAGGAAAGGTACTCAACAAGCTCCGCCCGCTCCTCGTCGTCCATCAGTTTGCCCGTGGCGGCGAGGAACTCGCCCATCTCGGCGACCGTAATGGGACGCATTTCTTGCAAGAATCATTGTAGTGCAATGCACTAGTCATCGCAAATGCTGCGAGGAAGGGAGCCCATGTCTCAAAGGCAAGACCTGGGCTCCCGGCCAGCGAAAAACCCGTGGAGCGCCGGCGAGATGGGCCGTAGAATTGTGGCATGAAAGTTGCCGCAATAGCTCTCAGCTTCCTTCTCTGCTCTCAGACTTGGGCAAAGTCTCACAAGGATGCGGATTATCAGGACGCCGTACTCGTCAGCTTCAGGGATGTGAAGACGGACTCTTCCTGCACTTCAAGCGGGACCGTCAAGGCTAGTACCGATAGTAGCGGGGACACAACAGGAAGCACCTCTAGCGAGACCAATTGCCGAAATAGAATCGTTCGCGAATACACGGTCCGACTCGGCAGCAATACGTTTGTTATTGTCTACGGCTACAACTTCTTGAACTTGCATAACGATCTCTCAAAACTGCTTCCGGGTGCTCACCTGCGCGTCCGCTCCGACAAAGGCGGGCTTTACGTTCGGATCGGCGACAAGGAAGCCCGATACGACATCGTCGAAGCCAAATAGTCCGGCGTAGCACATGTTCCCATTCCGGCCAACAAACAGGGCCGAGATGCGCAACGACACATCGGCTGAAATCCCCGTGCCGTTGAGAATGCGCGAGAGCGTAGTGCGCTAAATACACAGCTTCTTTCCTGCCGTGGTCACTGTCCATCTCGCCGCAGGATGAGGCCGGTTGTGCATGCGCTACATGAAAATTGTCCACTAACTTTTGGCTGTTTCTTCTCGCACATCGATCTCATAGTGCGTTTCTGTGCTGCCGATACGCACACCTACGACCCGGTATTGATTTCCGCCTGTGTAGTAAAGATCTCTCGCGAGAGGAAGCGAACTGGTCTTGTCACTTAATCTGATGGGCCGATTCACTTCAGTGAAAAGCGTCAATCCAGAATCAGCATCGTAGCCAACAAGAGTTCCAGTCATCACAACGTTCATTTCCGGTCTCCTGACCAAATGGCATTCAAGGAAGTTAAAGGCTCAACTGCAAGGGGTGAGCGATTACGCATCGCCCACCCCGCTGTCTTTCTAAATCCGCTAACCGAGCGAAGCGCGCGCTAGCTCCGCTCACTTCTTGTCGTCCACGTCCACGTACTCGGCGTCGATGACTTCGCCTTCCTTCTTCTGGCCCGCTCCCGCACTCCCTCCGTCCGAAGGGCCGCCAGCCGCAGGCTCCGAAGGCCCGCCCGGGGCTGCCCCCTGCGCCGCGGTTGCCTTGTACATCGCCTCGGCCAGCTTGTGGCTGGCTTGCGTCAGCCGCTCGTTCGCGGATTTCAGATCCGAAGTCGACGGCGACCCTTCCAGCGTCTTCTTCGCATCAGCCAACGCCGACTCCACATCGGTCTTGTCGGCAGCCAGCCACTTTCTCGCCACTCTCCTTCAGCATCTTTTCGATGTTGTAGACCATCGAGTCAAGAGAGTTGCGCGCCTCGATCTGCTCGCGCTGCTCCTTATCCTCGGTGGCGTGGGCATCGGCTTCCTTGGCCATCTTCTCGACTTCCTCCTTGCTAGAGGCCCGAGCTCGACGTAATCGTGATGCGCGTGTCCTTGCCGGTGGCGTTGTCCTTCGCCGTCACGTTCAGGATGCCGTTCGCATCGATATCGAACGTCACCTCGATCTGCGGCACGCCCCTCGGCGCCGGCATGATGCCGCCCAGCTTGAACTTGCCCAATGTGCGGTTCTGCGCCGCCATCGGCCGCTCGCCCTGCAGCACGTGGACTTCGACTTCGGTCTGACTGTCGGCCGCCGTCGAGAAGGTCTCCGTCTTCTTGGTCGGGATCGTCGTGTTGCGCGGAATCATGGTCGTCGCCACGCCGCCCAGCGTCTCGATCGACAAGGTCAGCGGCGTCACGTCGAGCAGCAACAGATCCTTCACTTCGCCCGACAGCACGCCCGCCTGCACGGCCGCGCCTATGGCAACCACCTCATCGGGATTCACGCTGTGATTCGGCTCGCGGCCGAAAAGCTTCTTCACCAGCTCCTGAATCTTGGGCATGCGCGTCTGTCCGCCCACCAGAACCACTTCGTTGATCTGGCCCAGGGTAACGCCGGCATCGGCAATCGCCTTCTTGCAGGGCTCGATCGAGCGATCGATCAGGTCTTCAACCAGCTGCTCCAGCTTGGCGCGCGTCAGTTTGCGCACCAGGTGCTTGGGGCCGGTCGCATCAGCGGTAATAAACGGCAGATTGATCTCGGTTTCGACCGTGGTCGAGAGCTCGATCTTGGCCTTTTCCGCGGCGTCCTTCAGGCGCTGCAGGGCCATTTCGTTGCCCTTCGAGGTCAGGTCCAGGCCATGCTCCTGCTTGAACTCGGCAACAAGCCAGTCCACGATGCGCTGGTCGAGATTGTCGCCGCCCAGGTGCGTGTCGCCATTGGTCGATTTGACTTCGATCACGCCCTCGCCGACTTCGAGAATCGAAATGTCGAATGTGCCGCCGCCAAAGTCGTACACGGCGATAGTTTCGTCCTTCTTCTTGTCGAGCCCGTAGGCCAGCGCGGCCGCCGTGGGCTCGTTGACGATGCGCTTCACATCTAGGCCGGCAATCTTGCCCGCGTCCTTGGTGGCCTGGCGCTGCGCGTCGTTAAAGTACGCCGGAACCGTGATCACAGCTTCCGTGACCGTCTCACCCAGGTAGGTTTCGGCAGACTTCTTCAGCTTCTGCAGGATCATGGCGGAGATTTCGGGCGGCGTGTACTCCTTGCCCTGGGCGATAACGCCTACGTGGTCGCCCTGCTGGACGACCTTGAAGGGGACCATCTTCATCTCGTCCGACACTTCGTTATAGCGACGGCCCATGAAGCGCTTGATCGAAAAAATGGTGTTTTCCGGGTTGGTGATGGCCTGCCGTTTGGCCACCTGGCCCACCAGCCTTTCCCCGCTCTTGGTAAATGCAACGATCGAGGGGGTAGTGCGCGCACCCTCCTCATTTGGAATGACTTTTGGCTCGCCGCCTTCCATGACGGCAACGCACGAATTGGTAGTTCCGAGATCGATTCCGATGATTTTAGCCATGTGATTCCTGCCTTTTTATAGAAGATCCTGACAAGGCAGGATCTCAGATTGAGTGTCTTACTGTCAACTAATATGATGCCGATTTCCTCATCAGGGATTCGGGTTTTCACGCTTTTTCCGCCCTATTCGCCTCGCCTTGCATCCGGCAAGAACCGGCTTATACTGGACTCGCTTTTTATCTACGGGACTCATCCTCATGCCAAGAAAGATTCTTGCCACCCGGCGGCCAGCCTTCGTTTGCCGGCATTTATTCGTTGCCGCGGTCGCGGCGGGTCTGGTCCGCCTCCCAACGGCAATCTTGCATGCCGAGTCGCCCGCGGTGCATGGGTACATCACCGCCGTTCATCCGCCCGACGGGTTCGACGTGAATGGCGAACACGTCACAACGACAGCGGAGACTCAATTCGGGCCCACAGGCGCAAAGAACCAGGCGGCCAATGGCCCCATGCGCGACGCCGTCCAGATCGGCGCCTGGGTCGAGGTCTTCGGCGAGCGTGACCGGAACGCCAAGACCGTCGCCGCCAAAACGGTGCTCATTCGCGATGATTGGGACAGCACGCTCTCCGGGTTGGGAGTGGTTGATCAAGTGATCTCAACCGCTCCGGAGCTCGTGTTTGCCGCCGATGGCTACCGTATCCGCGTGACGTCGGCGGCTGAGGTCAAGCTCCCGAAAGATATGAAATCGGCGGCCGCCGTGCACGCCGGCACGTGGGTGCTTTATGAAGGCAAGCTGGGTCCGGATGGCCTGCTAGTCGCCAGCAAAGCCCGGTTCGTGACGACTGATCACGCCAAGGCAAAATCAGAAAAAGCATCCAGCAGTTCCGGTCAGCCGGCCGCGACACCGCAGCCGCCGAACATTGCCGCCAGCCCGACGGAGAATCAGATAACGATCAGTGGCTCGGAAGTCCAGATCGGCAACGATACCTACCAGATTTCAAAGGACCAGGCGCTGCAAACTCGCGTGAGCCAAATCGGATTGAACCTGGTCCCCACCTGGATGTTGCAGTTGCCGGTGAACGATCCAGCGAAGATTCATTTCTCCTTTATTGCCATCGATAGCGGGGCGCGCGAGGAGCACACTTCTCCAGACTCGAAAGGCCTCATCCTCGTGCCCGCGCAATTGGCGGCGAGATTCCAGAACGACGACCAGCTTGCTGCCGTGCTGGCTGACGGCATCGCTTACAATCTGCAGCAACAAGCGCCGACCGTGATCGAGCTGAATCGAGCCACTCTGGCGGACGCCGCAGGCCTGGCCGCGATGAGTATTATTTCCCCCTACGCCGGTCTCGCGGCGATGAGCTTGAGTAACCATGGGACCGACAGGACATTGCAGGAGCAGCGCGGGCGCGTGGCGCTTCAGTTGATGGCCGACGCCGGCTACCATCCCTGGCAAGCTCCCGAAGCGTGGCGGCTCGCAGCGCCCGGCAAATTGCCCGCCGATACCATCACGCTCAAGTACCCTGAGCGAAGCGGCTATCAGCTTTCGATCCTGAACCTCATGTACAAAAAGTCCGCCTCAACCAACGCCACGGCGACCAGCCCAGCGACCGAGGGCAGCGCGAGCGGCAAGCCGTAGGTTCCACAAGGAGCAGGGATTTGAAACCAGGGATATTGAAGCTCACAGGCACGGTTGCGTTCATGATTCTTGTTTTGAGCGCCGGACAGGCTCGGGGCGCCGGATCTCCCGGTCAGGAAGCAGCAGCCGGAGAAAAGCCGCAGGTGACCCTCGACGGCTACGTGAGCGCCATCCACTTCCCCGATGGTTTCGATGTCAACGGGCAGCCGGTCGTCGTGAAGGCCACGACCATTTATCAGTGGAACGAAAACAAAGATGCAGCGAGTCAGCCCGCCGCAAGCAGCGACCTAACCCCGGGCGTGTGGGTGGAAGTGACGGGGACGAAAGGCGCGCACGGCGTGGAGGTGGACACGGTGAGCCTGCGCGAACGCCGCGACAGAACGATCAGCGGATTCGGGCTCATCGACAAAGTGATCGCAGCCGGACCAGAGCCCGTATATCGTCTCGACGGCTACCAAGTGCGCGTTGAAGCTTCGACGCGGACGACATTTTCTGGCGGACTAAGCACGTTAGCGGACGTAGGACCGAATTCCTGGGCGAAGTATGAAGGTAGGTTCGACAAGAACGGCGCTCTAATCGCAACGCAATTGGCGTTCTACCCGGGAAAAGCTGGCAAGAAATCGAACCCCGGGCCTTCGCGGCAGGGGGTCGTCGTTCCCGGCAAGAACCTCCTCGATTCCGACGGCCAATTCCACAGCATTCATACCAAGTACCGCCTCGAACAGATGTATGGCATTTGCGGCTGGCACCGGGTCCCTGCAGATCAGGCATTGCAGAATCGCGTGGCGCAGATCGGAGCCAAACTCGTGCCTGCCTTTCAGAAGCAACTGGCTGACGACGAGCGAGCCAAAATCCCTTTCCGCTTCTACGTGGTCGACGAGCCGCAACTCCGATTCGAGTTCGGTTGTTCGCCAGGGATCATTCTCGTTCCCATGGAGGTGGTCAACAGGCTCAAAAGCGATGACCAACTCGCAGCGATCCTCGCCGACGGAATCGCAACAAACCTGGAGTGGCAATCGGCAAGATTGGTGGCGGAGTACTACACCATTCTGGGCGTCGAATTGGCCGGAGATTTTGCAACTGGCCCACTTCCGTGGGTGTTTTTCAGCGCTGAAGGCTCAGCCGGCGCGGCGACACGCGTTGTCAATAGGCGCTTCGAGGAGCAATGCGGGCGCATTTCGCTCGGCCTGATGGCTGACGCCGGGTACGACCCATGGCAGGCCCCCGAGGCGTGGCGATTGCTGGCGCCAAAGAAGCTGCCCGCCGACTCCAGCCACCTTAAGTATCCGGCCCGCGCCGGCTACCAGCTCGCATTCCTGAACCTCATGTACAAGACGCCTGCAGCAGCCAACACGCAAGAAGGCGGTTCAACGATGGTGCCCGCCGCGAACAGCAAGCCATAATGCAACCTCGAAAGCGCCGGTTGAGGTGGGAAGAGACCACTACTCCCCACCCCGTCCAGCGTACGTAGCAGCCCGAGCTCGACGCCGTAACCCCGTCGAACCTTATAATCCTGTGGCCACGCAAATTCCGGAGGCCCCCGATGTTCACGAAATCTGGTGCAGCCGCGTTGTGCGGGGCGATGCTGATCGGCGCGACCCCTTTCGCACGCGCGCAGGATGTCGATAGAACGATACTCCCCATTCCGCCCGCACCGTTTCGCGGCCAGATCACGCCCTCTTTCAGCACCTCGATCCCGGGAATGTCGAATCCCCTCCGTGCTCCCCAGGGAGCGCCCAACGTTCTTCTCATCCTCATCGACGACGCCGGTTTCGGGCAGACCAGCACCTTCGGCGGTCTCATTCCCACGCCCACGCTGGATGCCCTGGCCACGCGCGGCCTGCGCTATAACCGCTTCCACGTCACCGCGCTCTGCTCGCCCACGCGGGCTGCGCTGCTCACCGGGCGCAACAATCATGCCGTCGGCATGGGCACCATCACCAACCTGGCTACGGATTTCCCCGGCTACACCGGATCGATTCCAAAAAGCGCCGCGTTGCTGCCTCAGGTCCTGGAGATGAACGGCTATGCTACTGCCGCCTTCGGCAAATGGCATCTGATCCCCGAGAGCGAGCTCACGCCCGCCGGCCCATTCGATCACTGGCCAACCCACCAGGGCTTCGACAACTTCTACGGATTCCTCGACGGGGAAACGAACCAGTGGTTTCCGGAACTGGTGTCGGGTACCGAGCCTGTCGAGATGACCGCGCCGCCAGGCCGCAAAGCGGATTACACGTTAAACGAGGACCTCGCAGATCACGCCATTGCATGGATCAAAGCGGAAAAATCTCTGGCTCCCGGCAAACCCTTCTTCGTTTATTACGCCACCGGAGCTACTCATGCGCCACTGCAGGCTCCGGCAGCCTGGATCGACAAGTTCAAGGGCCAGTTCGACATGGGGTGGGATCGATACCGCGAAATCGTCTTTGAGCGACAGAAAAAACTAGGCGTGATTCCTCCCGACGCAAAACTCACGCCGCGCCCAAACGAGATCCCTGCCTGGGACTCGCTCACCCCGGATCAGCAGAAGGTCGCCGCTCGCCTGATGGAGGTGTTTGCGGGCTTCATGGCGCAGACGGATCACGAGATCGGACGCATCGTCGAAGCGCTTCGCGATACCGGACAACTCGACAACACGATGATCGTCTTCATTGCCGGAGACAACGGCGCCAGCCTTGAAGGCGGGCTCTACGGCACCGCCAACTCCATGGCGCAAATCAACGGCGTGCCCGAGTCAAGCGCGGACGTGCTGCCAGTCCTCGACAAGCTCGGCGGACCAACCACCACGCCGCATTATCCGGTGGGCTGGGCCTGGGCTGGAAACACTCCCTTCCAGTGGGGCAAACGCATTGGCTCTCACCTTGGCGGGACCCGCGATCCACTGGTTGTGTGCTGGCCCGATGGCATCCGCGACCAGGGCGGCCTGCGCCAGCAGTTTGAAGACGTGACCGACATTGCGCCGACAATACTCGACGCCGCACACATTCCCATTCCCGTGGAAGTGAACGGAGTGAAACAGCAGCGCATGGATGGCATGAGTTTCCTACCGACCTTTGCATCTGCCGATTCACCCGGCTTGCGCACCACGCAGTACTTCGAGATGCTGGGCAACCGCGCCATCTATCACGATGGCTGGATGGCTGCTTCACGCAGCGGACTGCTTCCCTGGATCTATAGCAATCAACCTCCATCGGACCTCAGCAAGCAACCGTGGGAGCTGTATCACCTCAGCGTGGATTACTCTGAGGCCGACAATGTCGCCGCCGGAAATCCTGACGAGCTTTCCGCGTTGCAACAGCTTTTCTCGAGCGAAGCTAAACGCAACAACGTCTACCCGCTCGACCCGCGATGGGCCGGCCGGCAGCCTCGCCCGCAAGCAAAGCATTTCGTCTACTACGCGCCCACGGGACATCTCTTTGATTCGCTCACTCCGGCGTACGAGAATCACTCGCACACCATCACCGCTTGGGTCAACATTCCCAGCCATGGGGGCGACGGAGTTCTCATGGCCGATGGCGGCGCAGCCGGAGGCTTCAGCCTCTACATCGAAGATGGCAAGCCGGCCTACACCTATAACTACTTCCAGCGGCAGATCACTACAATCGCATCGCCTGAAGCTTTGTCCCCGGGCCCGGCCAAAATCACTTTGCAGTTTTTATATGACGGCAACGGTGCCGGAAAGGGCGCAACGATTACTCTTCTGGTCAATGACAAGCCGTCGGCCAGCGCGCGCCTGCCGGAAACCGTGCGTAACGCGTTTTCGTTTGAAGAAACCTTCGATGTCGGCGAGGACAGCGCGTCCCCGGTTGGTCCTTATCAAAGCCCGTTTCCGTTTACCGGCCGCATCGAGCATATCGATCTGGATATCGGCCCGTGATTCCAGTCCCTGTGAAGTTCGCATAGAAAACACTTGGTCATCCTGAGCGAGCTACGGCGCATGAAATGCGCCGTAGCGAGTCGAAGGACCTGCATTTGTTCCTCTACCGCCCGCTATGCGGCCGACGGGAGTCCACATTATTGGCCCACCGCATCCAGCGCCGCAGCCAGAACTTCTTCCGGCTCCGGCCGCACGCGAAAATCGGCGTGCGCCCGCGCGTGCACGACGCGTCCCGCGGGGCTGAGAACGTAGGTGGCCGGAAGGATCAGCCGCCACGAATCGTCGCCGTTCACAAACGGAATATTGACGAGAATCGAACGGTAATAATCGCGGTGGTAGTCGGGGATCGTGTACGCCAGGCCGAATTGCGCCGCGACCGCGCAACCCGGATCGCTGAGCACGGGGAACGGCAGTCCGTGCTGCCCCACCATGAAGTCGCTCTGCCGCTGCGTTTGCGGTCCAATGGCCGCCAGCAGCACCCCCGCCTCGCGCAGCCGCGGATGAAGGTCGCGCCACGCCTCGATTTCCGTGATGCAGTAAGGGCACCAGCGCCCGCGAAAGAAGTTCAGAACCAGCGGCCCCAGCGCCAGCAAGTCAGCCGAGCGCACCGGCCGGCCAGAGGCATCGTTGAGCGTGAATTCGGGCGCCGCGGCGCCGACGGGCAGAATCTTTTCCTCAATGCCTGACTCAAAGAGTTCGCGGACCGCGCGCTCGTTGATCGCCATGCGCTCAGCCTGCACCAACTTGCGCGTATTCGCCGTAATCTCGTCGAGTTGGTCCTGGAGCGCGGTCACTGAGCAGCTCCGGACGCGGACTTCTGTTTGTCTATCCTCTTATCGAGTGCACTCAGCAATCGAAGCCCCCTCCCCATAACCTCCTCTGCATCGTCAGCAGGAACGCGGCCTCCATGGACCGCAATGTTGAGAGACTTCAGAATCTTGTGCATCACTTCTGTTTGCGATGGTGTGAATAGCTTGTTATCTCCGATGAGTTCAACAACGTCTCTGAGCGGTCTTGGCCGGTCACTCGGCTGCAAGTATTGCGCCAGCCTTCTAAGCTTCTTTTCGATGTCAATGCGGAGGCCTGCCAGCGCCAAATTGGTATCCCTACCCATCAGGCTCAGGTAAAGGCGATCAGCATCTGAAGTTGCAGTGCCCTGCAACAAACCGACATCCTCAAGCTTTTGGGCGGCCTTGAGCAGTTGCTCCCGATACTCGACTTTTCCGCCACCTGGGAATTCGATCGATTTGAAAATCGCGCCCAGCCAAGGGAGAAAACACAAGGCGATCAAGAAGAGTGCGGGGCCGTCAAGCTTAACGGCAGGCCAAATCAGGTGGCCGGCCAAAAGAACCGCGGCCATCGCCGAGATCGCGATCTTCCAGCCCAGTGCCTTGCTTCCCATAGTTCACCGCCCGAACCGCTGCTTGCCGCCCATCCCCGCCAGCCCGCCGCGCATCATGCTCTTCGCCATGCCCATCCTGCCCACTTGCTTGAACATTTTGGCCATCTGCGCGTACTGGCGCAGGAGCTGGTTCACCTCCTGCACGCTGGTTCCCGAGCCGGCCGCGATGCGCTTGCGCCGCGTGCCCGAAATAATCTCGTGATTGCGGCGCTCGCGGGGCGTCATGGAGTTGATGATGGCCTCAAGCCGCACGAATTGTTTTTCGTCAACCTGGCCCGCGGCCTGCTGCATGCCGGCAAACGGCCCAACTGACGGCAACATCTTCAAAATGCTCTCCATCGACCCGAGCTTCTTGATCTGCCGCAGCTGATCGCGGAAATCTTCGAGCGAAAAGCCATCGCCGAGCAACGCCTTCTTGGCCAGCTCCTCGGATTTCTTGCGGTCAAGTGTGGACTCGGCCTTTTCGATGAGCGAGAGCATGTCGCCCATGCCCAGAATGCGGCCAACAATGCGATCCGGATGAAACGGCTCGAAGGCGTCCGGCTTTTCGCCTACGCCGATGAACTTGATGGGCTGGCCGGTGACGTGGCGAATCGACAGCGCCGCGCCGCCGCGCGCGTCGCCATCCATCTTGGTCAGAATCACTCCCGTCAGTCCCAGCCGCGCGTGAAAATCCTGCGCGGAGTTGACCGCGTCCTGGCCGGTCATGGCGTCGGCGATGAAGAGAATCTCCTGCGGCGCGAGAAGTTTTTTCAAACTCTCCATCTCGGCCATGAGTTCCTGATCGACGTGCAGGCGGCCGGCGGTATCGACAATCAGCGTGTCGCAGCCCATGATGACAGCCTCGCGGCGCGCTTCTTTCGCCAGCCGCTCGACCAGCGCCGACCCCGCGGTCTCGCCCTTCAGATCGCCCTCGTACAACCGAGCCTCAACAGACTTGGCGACGACCTTGAGCTGTTCGCGCGCAGCGGGCCGATAGACGTCGACCGAAACCAGCATGGGCCGATGCCCGCCCTTCTTGAGCCACGCGGCCAATTTCCCCGAAGTCGTCGTTTTGCCCGAGCCTTGCAGCCCGGCCATCAAAATCACCGTGGGCGGCTTGGAGGCGAAGTTGAACCGCGCGGTGTCTTTGCCCAGCAGTGCCACCAGTTCGTCGCGCACAATTTTGACCACCTGCTCGGAGGGCGAGAGCGCGGTAAGCACTTCGCTGCCCACGGCCTTCTCGCGGATGTGCTCGATAAGGTCGGTGACTACCTTGAGGTTGACGTCGGCCTCGAGCAAAGCCACGCGGATTTCGCGCAGTGCTTCGGCGATGTTTTCTTCAGTGAGCGTGCCCTGGCCGCGAAGGCTCTTGAAGACTCGCTGCAGTTTGTCGGAAAGATTCTCAAACATGGTCTGCTTTTAGTTTATCGGACCGCCTGCCGTGGGTCGGGATCGCTTCACCAGATCAGTCCCCGTCGTTAGACTAAAGGCCAGGAGCGCGCATGATGGCGGACGGACGCGAGGAGCGCGAGGAGCAGAAAAAGCGCCGCGAAGAGGAAGAGCGTAAAGACCAGGAAGACCGGCTCGATCGTCAACTCCGCGATGAGGCGGAACCTGAGCGGGGCGGCTCGTGATGTGGGGGCCAGGAGGCCCTAAGTACAGCCGGTTAGGAGAACGGCGGTACTACTTGCACGCCCAATCGATGATCGGCCCCCAATAGGAAAGCTGTGGTTTGCGGAAAGGCTGGTTGTGGGTGGTGTTGGGGACCAGGACGACCTCCGCTCGCGGCTCGCACCATCCGGCGAGTTCGTGTGCCATCGCGATAGGAAACAGCCGGTCTTTCTCTCCGTGCACGATCAGCACCGGAAGCTTGCACTCCGCCAGCCGCTGCTGCGCATGCCAGATGGGCGGCACGAGACGGGCTAGCTGACGAGGGATGCCGACGGACGCGGCAGCATGGCGAAAAGAGGTAAAGGCCTCGCAGAGAATGAGGCGGTGAGCGGCGAGGCGATCAATGGTTGCCGTGGCCACGCCGCTGCCCAGCGAGAAGCCGAGAACAGAGATGGGCAATGAAGGAGCGAGTTCTTTGAGCGCGGCGAAGGCGGCGACCGCATCGAGTTCGAACTGCTCCCAATGTGGCCGGCCGGTACTTTTGCCATAACCGGAATAGTCAAAGACCAGCGATGCGACGCCGTTGGCGGCGAGAAGTTGCTGCACCCCGAACCACTGCTCCACAGTTTCGCCAATGCCATGACAAAGCAGAACCGCGGCCCGGGCGGGAACGGCCGCGGGTTCGACAAAAACGGCGTCAAGAACGTGAGAGTGGAGATGAGCGGCACTGGGAACAGCATGGCGGGAAGCGCGCTCATGGACTCCCGCTGGGACGCGGCCGCGTTTCGTCCAGCCCAGCGCGCGGTCACGGAGAATCATGAACCTGCTCACGCACGAGATCGCATACGAAAACGCGGCGCGGTGCGCCCGACTGGGTGAATCGCCCGGTGAATCGCCCCGCGAGCGCTTTCCGGCGTTCGGCGTTTCGCTGGTGCGCATGAGCCTTTCCGCCTCTCTGGTTACTCGGTGGGAGCGATGAGATATTGCTCGAGTTTGCCGTCGGGATAGGTGTAGGTGGTGAGCTGGAGCAGGCGACCGGGGTAAACAATCTCGTACTCGCGAAAGGTCATGCCGCCGCGGAGTTCGCTGCTGCTCTGGCGAAGGCTGAGCGGTTCGCCGAGCGACGCGAGACTCGACTGAAAGTCGGCGACGGCTTCGGGAGTGAAGTAGTCGCTCAAATTGGGCGCGAGCAGCGAGCGGTCGATGCGGCCCTGCTGCAAGCCGTGATAGATATCGAGGGCCTGCTGCTCGGGGGCGGTTAGCGGATAACCAGCCACCAGCGGCGCGGTGAGTTGCGCAATAGTGCCCGCGGCGTTCACTGCCATCTGATTGGTGAGCACAACCACGGCCGCGCCATCGTCGATCAGCACCTCGTTGTCCGAAACGAAGCCGGAGACCTCACCTGAATGCTCGATAGAGCGATGGCCGTTGCGCTCACGCACTTTGACGCCAAGACCATAGTGCGTGCCTTTGCCGTCTTTCAGCTTCACCTCGGTAAACATTTGCTTGTAGCTCTCGGGCTTCAGAATCGACTGCGACAAGAGACTCTGATCCCAAAGGGCCAGATCGTGCGGGGTCATCGCCAGCTCGCCTGCCGCAAACATCCAGCCAATACCCTCCTTGGGGGCGACGCGCAGCGGGCCGAGCGCGTTCCGCACGTACGGCGTAGCGTCCACCTCGGTGAGCTTGATCGCATCGGAATTCCACACCGATTTCATGCCCAGCGGGCGAAAGATGTGCTCACTGAGAAAGTCCCAGTAGTTTTCGCCGCAGACCACCTCCACGATGCGGCCGGCGATGACGAAATTTGTGTTCGAGTACTGCCACTCGGTGCCGGGCTCGAAGTCGAGCGGCTTTTTACCCCAGGTGTCGATGATCTGTTGCGCGGTTTCGGGGCCTTTCATCGTCGTCATCACGTAGTCCTCGGGCCAGTAGTCCTGGTAGCCGGAGGTATGTGAGAGGATTTCACGGATGGTCACGTCGTTGCCACGCGTGAGACCGGGAATGTATTTGCCCACAGGATCGTCGAGGCTCAACTTGCCTTGTTCCTGAAGGAGTAGGATGGCTGTCGCCGTGAACTGCTTGGAGATCGATCCGATGGAATAGCGCATCTCAGGCGTGGCCGGGACGGCTGGAGACGTTGCCGTTGCGACGCGCGCACTGCCGTAAGCGTGGGTGTAGACGAGCTTGCCGTGCTGGACGACGGCGACCGAGGCCGAGGGCACGCCCGTAGCTTCGAGTACCTGCGTGGCGATGCGATCCGCCTGGCTGCGCAGCGCGGGATCGATGGTGTCGACGGTCTGGGCGGGAGCGAGGCTGGCAGCGATCGCGAGCAACGCGAGAAGCGCAAGACCCGCGTGCGAATGATGACGTGGCATAGGTGCAATTTTCCTCTCCCACAGAATAGCCGCGCAGGCCGAGGCAGCGCGATGCGCCCCGCGGTCATGCGATAGGCTGGGTGAAGATGCGAAAGCTGATCGAAGGCCACAAGCGGTTTCTCGCGGAGGATTTTCCGGCGAAGAAGAGCCATTTCCACCTGCTGGCCGAGGGCCAGACGCCTGCGTGGCTGTTCATCACCTGCGCCGATTCGCGCGTGGTGCCGGATCTTATTCTCGGCACCGAACCGGGGGATCTATTTATCGCGCGCAGCATCGGGAACGTGGTGCCCATCACCAGCCAGGACGTAGATGGCGTGACGGCGACCATTGAATATTCCGTGGAAGTGCTGAAGGTGCGGCACGCGATTGTGTGCGGCCACTCGGACTGCGGAGCCATGAAGGCGGCGCTCGACCGCAGGAGCCTCGCCAACCTGCCCAAGGCGCGGCGCTGGCTGGATCACGTGCAGGCGGCTTTCGCCTACAGGCAGCCGTTGAATCCCGCCGACGGCGAAAGCGCGGAACTGGCGTCGCTGATCCGCGGCAACGTGGTGGCGCAACTAATGAACCTGCACGCGCAGCCGCCGGTGGCGCAGGCCAAGGCCGAGGGCCGCCTCTCGGTGCACGGCTGGTACTACGACATCCTGACGGGACGGATCGAGGAGTACGACGAGAAGCTGAAGAAGTTTGTGGCGCTGGTGGAGTAGGGTGAACGCGGCGCTTGCAACCGAGGCGCAATTAAGATAAACTAGTTGAAAGACTAGTTGATTCTGATTCATGCAGGTGCAATTATGGCGGTCCAAGAACGCGTTTACACCGAAATTGGCGCCTTCGACGCTAAGACAAAGCTCTCTGAGATCCTGCGTAAAGTGGAACAGGGAGAGCGGTTTACGATCACAAAACGTGGCAAGGCTGTGGCCAATCTGGTACCGGCCGAGCAGAGGCCGACCGCGGAAGAGGTGGCCAGGGCGGTCGATGGACTGATCAATTTTCCTCGGATCAAGGGAGTCTCCGGGGATACAGTTCTGGAGTGGATTCGCGAAGGAAGAAAGTAAGAGCGGCGCATGGGAATTGTTCTTGATGCGTCCGTGACGCTGGCCTGGCTGCTCGAGCGCGTCGATGCAGATGAGGTCCGCTTGGCCAACGAGGTACTGCGCCATATTCAAGCTGAGGACGCTATCGTTCCTTCTTTGTGGTTCCCTGAAGTATCCAATGGAATCCTCATGGCGGAGCGTAGAGGCGGAGTCACGGCCGCCCAGTCTGTGCGCTTTCTCGGCATGGTAGATACGCTGCCGATCACGGAAGATCGGACGCAGTCGGCGTCCGTTCAGGCCACTGCTTTGACACTCGCTCGCGCGTACGGATTGACCGCCTACGACGCGACCTACCTGGAGCTTACACTGCGATCGCGCAGAAAATTGGCGACCTTTGATCGGCAATTGGCCGACGCGATGCGCAAGGCCGGCGGGCAGGTGTTCGGGGATCGGCCGTAAAACGCACCGCAATCTTTCGGCGCTGCAATGCTTCTAAGCGCCCACCGTCACGCGCGTCAGCGTAAGCACCGTGATGTCGTCGTCCTGGCCAAAATTCACGGCAGCTTCAGCAGCCTGCTCCGCGGTGGGCCGCGTAGCAAACAGCGTCTTGAGCCGGGCGAAGCTGTAGAGATCGCCGTTCTGGCTGCGCGCTTCAAGAAGCCCATCGGTGTACAGCGCGAGCTGATCGCGTTCGATCAGTTGGATCCGGCTCTCTTCAAACACGGCCTTGGGCAAAACGCCCAGCGGCAGCGTGCCCGGGAAGATGAGCTCCTGGTCGTTCACGTAAGGCGCGGGATGGCCGGCACAGGCGATGGTGCAGGTGCCGTCGCCGTCCAGGCGCAGCGCCACCGCGGTGGCAAAGCCTCCCTGCAAGCGGCCGAAAAGCCGGCGATTGAGGCCGGCGAGAATTTCCGCGGGCCGCGACGTCGTCTCGACCAATGTGCGCACCGCGCCCACAATCATCGAAACCGCCATGGCGGCTTTCAGGCCCTTGCCGCTCACGTCGCCCAGAACAATCAGCGTAGCGCTTTCCTCAAGCGGAATGATCTGGAAGAAATCGCCGCCCACCTCCTGCGCCGGACGGTAGGCACTGGTCAAGGTGAAGCCGGCCAGTGCGGGCAGCGTTTCCGGTACCAGAACCTGTTGCAGTTCGCGCGCGTTTTGGAACTCGCGCTCCATCGCGTGCTGGCGGCGGCGATTGTCGATCGTGTAGCGAATGACCGCATACACAATCGAGAGAAACAGCAGCGTGCGCAGAATCGTGGGGAGGCTAAAGTTGTTGCCAAAAACCGTGAACAGCGGCGCTTCAATCTTGTCGCCCAGCGTCCAGTGGGTGTAGCGAACGCCCTGCACGGAAATGTTTTCCACCGCGTACACCGTGGCATTCAAGAAAGCAATGATTGCGACCAGCCAGCGGGCTGAGTCCAGGCGCCTCCGTTTGAAGATGGCGTAGGCAACCAGGGCCACCGGGATGCACTCGAACGTCACCGAAGGAATCGTCGTAATGGCATCGACAATCTGCATTTTCGGCAT
Organism: uncultured Acidobacteriota bacterium; assembly: GCA_963826735.1. Classification (GTDB taxonomy): domain Bacteria; phylum Acidobacteriota; class Terriglobia; order Terriglobales; family Acidobacteriaceae; genus Telmatobacter. Next base: position 263,364 of record CAWGYN010000011.1, on the reverse strand, counting down.
CGAAATGAAATCCGGATACAGAAAAGCTAAACTTCCGTCGATGGTTGCGGAAGTAATCCCGACGATTGCGGCGAGCCGCGTATAGTACACCAGCCTCGGGTGCTCATGAAGCTGCAGCAGCCAGATGAGCAGGAACCACCCCGAGGCTTCGCGAACTGCGATGGCAACCTGGGTCACGAACAGAGCGATCGCGGCGGGATAGGGAAGGCGCAAACCAACCAGCACCACGTCCATCGTGAGCATGAGAGCGTAGAGGCTCATCCAGAAGAGCAGCCACTGATCGCGGTCGCGCAGCCACGCCACAAAGCTGAGCAGCGCCACGAGCACATAAAGCGAAGTGAGCCCGAAGGTGAACTGACGGCTCTGAAGCCACTTGAAGTCTCGGTTCCCTTTCTCCGCCGCGATGGCGCTTGGGCTGCCCACAAGCGGCATTCGCTCAAACCCGCCCAGATTGTCCGGGTCGTTCGAGGCCAGCGCGAACTTCCACACGCGCACGGCCAGAACGCCAGAGCGGATCGGTCCCAGGCCGAAGGTGTGGTTGGGAACGCCCTCGTAGAGAACCGGGTGCGGAGGCAAGGTGCCCAGTTGCCCCACCTTGATGCCATTCCAGTAGAGTTCGTAGGCATCGTCAATGGTGGGGATGAGCAGGGCAACATTCGGATCGGCGCCCGGCGCGAGCGTGATCTTGATGTTCTTGCGATACCAGGCAAAGCCGGTATAGCTGGGATGGCCCTGGGCGCCCCAGGTTTTGTCAGCGGTGAGCTGCTCCCAGTGGGAGTCGTCGAATCCGGGCGCGGCCCACGCGGGGTCGTCGCCCAGGTGGAACTGCCATGGGCCATCGAGCGCAGCCGTACCTTTGCCGAGGCCGTCGACGACCAGCGTATGCGCGCCCGCGGCAGCCGGAGTTTGCGCCTGTGCCGCAAAGTTCAGGCAGCAGGCAGCAAACACAAAAACGCAAAGCCCAAAATCGGGGAAGACCGAAGTTCGTGCAGGCATGCCGCCAATATACAGCGAGCGAGGCTGGTTGAAACACATGATTTTTAGCCGGTATCAGAAGTCACGTTCGCGCCCGATCAAGTTCCTCCGCTTTCGAATCGGTTTTCTCCGCGCACCAAGACAATCTTTATTTGTCGCCCTCCCGTTTGAACGCCGGATTGGTCAGCAGCCCCTTTAATTCGGCCTTGATCGCATCGGGCGTATCGGGCGAGGCGATGAGGAAGTCAACGTAGTCGGCGGCCAACGGATCGGTGTGCTGGAATGAACCGATCGACCAGCCTGCGACGGAATAAACCATGGCGCGACCGATCGCAGGCGTCCACTCTTTGAAATGCACGTGAGCCTTGCGAGCCTTGTCGAAATCCTCCCAGTCGGATCGCCAAACCAGTCCGCTGGCGATCTTCTGGATTGGCGCGAACTGGCCGGTCGCAGTAAAAATGCCCCACAGCATGTCGAAATGTGTCGGAGTCTCTGCAGGCGAACTGAAGTTGTAGGGATCGGGGAGTTCCGAATGCTCTTTGAACATTTTCCGGTCCTCTGCGCTCATTGTGTCCAGCACCGGCTCGACGTTGTAACCGCCCAAGAGGAGCGCCATCACGCCGAGCCCTCGCGGGCACTCGTTTCTCGCGGCAATCCTGGCCATAAAGTCCTTTCCCGCCGCCGGATCGGCCTGGAGCGCCGCCCCAAGGAAAGACGCCTGGATCAGGACTTCGCTTTGCTCGGAAGAGATCTCTTGGTCGGAGCAGAAAATAAGCAGTTCGGGATAAAGACGCGCAGGGTTGGGCTGGTAATGATAGCCCATTGTGAATTCTTCCATTTCCTCTTCATTCTTGAATGTATGCTTGCTGCCGGTCTCCAAGCTCTCAACCGGAATTGGGACCTTCACTAACTTTTCATGGCCCGCGGGCGATTCGATCTCTGCGTTGATTGTCGCAATTCCGTCCTGCGCATCATCGGGGACACACCACCTGTCGGCTGAGGCCCCCATCGAAGCCATGCTGAGCGGCGGAGCCTCGACATTCGCGGCCGCCAGGGCCTGCGAGACGAAATCTCCACCCTCTGGTTTCAGTTGCTTGATGCCGGCGAACGGCGCGAGGGCGTGGTCCTGCGTCTGGCCGGCGAATTCCACGCGGAAGGAAAGCTGAGTTTCCTCAAGCAGGTGGTCGCGGTCGTCGCCGACGGCAAAGACACCAATCCGAATGCATTCGCCGGGGTTCAGCAGTTTAAGATTCTGCGGCGGATTCACGAGCTTGAGCGTGTGCGGCCACTGCTCCACGATGACGGAGTCTGGAAAGATGCGAACCTGCTTGTAGATTTTCGTGGCAACCGGCTTGTGAGCAGAATCGCGGGCAGTCTGGCTCGACGCTGAAATGCCAAGCGCCGCGAGAACACAGAGGCAACCGCTAACGCGCCGCATGGTCCCGTCAGAAACTAAAAAATGGCTGGATTGCATGATGGCAGCAAGTAGAACGCAAGTTCTGCCGGAACGCAAGCGCGCAATGGCGGCAAATCGTCTAACGCCTCAGTGCACGCCCGGCGGCGGCGTCACGTGCTTCGTCGGCTTTTTGAACAGCCACGTGGCGCATGCGCAGATCAGACGGCCAGCACCGCGGTCCAGCGGAAGACATCGACGTAGGCGAGCAGGGCGGCTTGCTGCTCCATGAGGCCGTAAATGAGGCCGAAGGAGCCGGGGCGCGCGCTCGCCGGGCCCATGCGGTGGCCGAGATACTGGGCGATCAATGGCGGACTTCTGCTGCAGCACGGCGCTCGAAGGCGGCAGGTGGGCGCTGAGATCGGTCTGGTGGAGATCGGCGCGGCGAATGAGGGCGGTGGTGGCCATCGCAATTCCAATTGACCCGCCGATGTTGCGCAGCATGTTGAAGAGGCCGGTGGCGTTGCCCATCTCCTTGCTGGGAATGGTGGCGCGTGCTCATCGTGGCCAGCGGGACGAAAACGAAGCTGAGCGCAAAACCGGTGAGCATGATGGGAATCAGCAGCGTGTAGGGGCCGATGGCAAGATTGACCGTGCCGAAGATGAACGAGCAGACGGCAAAGCCGAGAAAGCCGGCGCAGAGCAGCTTGCGGTTGTCGATGCGCGAGCCGAGAAAGCCGACCATGGGCGAGCCGATGAAGGAGCCGATGCCGCGCGGGCCCACCACCAGGCCGGCGGTGAATGCCGTGTAGCCGAGAATCTCCTGGTAGTAGAGCGGCAGAATGGCGATGGTGATGTAGATGCACATGCCCAGCATGGCGATCATGAAACAGCCGGTGCGGAAGTTGCGGTCTTTGAGGATGTGCAGATCGACCAGGCCTTCTGGGATTGGTCCAGGAGTGCCAGATCCACAACAGGAGCGCGACCACCAGCGCCGCCACGGCCCAGCGCACCCAGAGAGCGCCGAACCAGTCGTCCTCCTGGCCCTTGTCGAGCACGATCTGCAGGCAGCCGGTCCAGACCACCAGCAGGCCGAAGCCGATGTTGTCGAAGGCGCCCACCTTGGCGTTCTTGATGTAGGGCGGATCGTGGACGAAGCGGCTGATCATGATGACGGCCAGGATGCCGACGGGGATGTTGATGTAGAAGGCGTAGCGCCAGCTCAATGTATCGGTGAGCCAGCCGCCGAGCGTGGGGCCGAGCACCGGCGCCACCACGATGCCCAGACCGTAGGCGGCCATGGACATGGAGCGCTTCTCGATGGGAAAGCTCTCCAGCAGAATGGATTGCGAGAGCGGCTGCAATGCGCCGCCGCCCGCGCCCTGCATAACGCGCGCCAGCAGAATCACGGCCAGCGACGGCGCCGCGCCGCAAAAGAACGAGGCGATGGTGAAGAGGATGACGCAGGTCAGCAGGAAGCGCTTGCGGCCGAAGCGCCGCGCGAACCAGTTCGACGCGGGCAGGATGACGGCGTTGGCGACCAGGTAGCTGGTGAGCACCCAGGTGGCCTCGGAGTTCGAGGCCGAGAGCGAACCGGCGATGTAGGGCAGCGCCACCGAGGCGATGGCGGTGTCGAGCACCTCCATGAAGGTGGGCAGCATGACCGAGACCGTGACCAGCCATGGGTTGACGCCCTGGGTGAGCGGGTAGCGGGCGTGCGCGGTGGCCGTGGTCATGCGAGAAGGTTCAATAGAGGGTAAACGATGGGCCGCCTTACCTCGTGTGATTAAGACCACGGCGGAAAACAGGGCGCGAGGGAGGAAGCGGCTTAAGTTTCGCGTGTTACGGATCACACCGCCAGCATGAGATTTGGACTATCCTTTGCGTCGCCACCCAAATCAATCAAACGGAAGGATAAGGCATGGGAGACTCATTCATGGATCTCGTCGTTTGGCAGCGAGCCGTCGAGTTGAGCACGGACATCTATCGTCTGACCGCTGCATATCCCAAATCTGAACAATTCGGGTTGGTCAATCAGATGCGGCGTGCCTCAGTGTCGATCGCGAGCAACATTGCCGAAGGGTATGGCAAGCGAACGAGGGGCGAGTACCTGCAGTTCCTCGGTCACGCGAGGGGCTCAAAATGCGAATTGCAGACGCAAATCGTCATAGCAAAGTCACTTGGCTTCGGCGCTGAGACATCATATGAGCGCACAGAACATTTGTGCGCCGACGTCAGCCGGCTGCTGATCGCCTTAATGAACAAGTTGGAGGGTTGAGGTTTTCTTGCTCCCTTGCTCCCTCGCTCCCTTGCTCCCTTGCTCCCTTGCTCCCTCGCTCCCTTGCTCCCTTGCTCCCTCGCTCCCTTGCTCCCTTGCTCCCTCGCTCCCTTGCTCCCTTGCTCCCTCGCTCCCTTGCTCCCTTGCTCCCTCGCTCCCTTGCTCCCTTGCTCCCTCGCTCCCTTGCTCCCTTGCTCCCTTGCTCCCTCGCTCCCTTGCTCCCTTGCTCCCTGCTCACTTGACACAACGAGCCGCCCCCTTGATGCTTAACAGTTCCGGTTCTTTCAGCTTCCTGCCCAGGAGGGCCCCAGGCTTTGCGGGTTCGCGTCTTCTATCACGACAAATGTTTTGACGGAGCTTGCTCAGCCTCGCTCTTCACGCGCTTTCATCGCGAGTGCATCGCGCCGGATGCCAGCTACGAATATCACGGCCTGGTGCATCGCGCCGGCGCGCTCTTCGATGAAAGCGAATTCACCGGCGACGAAAACGCCATCGTCGACTTCAAATACTCGGCCTCGCCGCGCATCACCTGGTGGTTCGATCATCACCTGTCGGCCTTTCTTACGCCGCAGGATCACGAGAATTTCCTGGCCTGCCAGCGCGACCCGGTTTGCGCGGCGCACAAGTTCTTCGACCCCACCTACACCTCCTGCACCAGCTTTCTGGCGCACATCGCCTCCACGCGCTTCGGCTTCGACACCGCGCCCGTGGCCGAGCTGATCCACTGGGCCGACATCGTGGACGGCGCGAAGTACGAAAGCCCCGAGTCAGCCGTGGAGATGGCCGCGCCGGCCATGAAGCTCACCCTCATCATCGAGTCCACGCAGGATCCGCAGTTCATTCCGCGGCTGATTCCGCTGCTCACCGAGATGCCGCTCGCCGAAGTGCTCGAGCAGCCCTTCGTTGCGCCGCTGCTGCCGCCGCTGCTCGAGCGCCACCAGCAGGCCCTGGAACTGATCCGCAGCCGCGCCGAAGAACGCGACGGCACCATCTTCTTCGACATCACCGACCATCCGCTCGAGGGCTTCAACAAGTTCATCCCCTACTACCTGTATCCCCAACGCCACCTACTCGATCGGGCTGTCGAAATCGAGCTTCCGCACCAAGGTAGCCGTGGGCTCGAATCCCTGGACCAAGGCCGACCCGGCAAAGATGGTGAACCTGGCGCAGATCTGCGAGCGCTATGGCGGCGGCGGCCATGCGCGCGTGGGCGCCATCAGCTTCCCGCCCGACCAGGAAGACAAGGCGCGCGTAGCGGCCGCGGAGATTGTGGCGGAATTGCGAAAGGCAGTAAGGGAATAGTGTGAGTGTGAAGTGTGAGTGTGCTGAGACTTCACACTCGCACTCCACACTCACACTCGTACTTCACACTCACACTTCACACTCACACTCGCACTTCACACTCGCACTTCACACTCACACTCGTACTTCACACTCACACTTCACACTCACACTCGTACTTCACACTCGCACTTCACACTCGCACTTCACACTCACACCCGCTATGTCCGAGTATCTTTTCGCTTACGGAACATTGCAGCCCGGCTTTGCGCCAGAGGAAGTGGCGGAAGTGGCGGCAAAGCTGCGGCCCGTGAGCCAGGGATTCGTCTATGGCGAGATCTATGAGCTCGACGGCTACCCCGGTGTCGTACCCAATCCCAAATCGAAGAACAGGATCAGGGGTACAGTTCTGGAATTGCCGGAGGATACGGCCGTCCTCGGCCAGATCGACGAGTACGAAGGCTACGATCCTGACGATCCGGAAACCAGTGAATTCGTCCGTGTACGCCAGGCCGTGGAGTTGAGTGGCGGCGGCACTCAGGAGTGCTGGATCTATCGCTACAACCGCGAGCCATAACCGTAGACATTGGAGTAGCGCCAGCCTCCCGGCCGGCTGTAGCGCCGGTCTCCAGACCGGCTGTAGCGTGGGCGTCCTCGCCCGCGCAGCGCTGCTGGCGGCGCCACAAAGCCGCGGCGGGGCAGCAGTCGCTTCAACTCCCCAGGATCTGTCTGAACGCCCCCGAGACCAGCGCGAGATAAACCACAGCGACAACATGCAGGCAGGTGACCTGACCGAAGACATTGAACACGCCCAGGCGATGCTTCAGGATGATACGGACCAGCAGACCTTCCAGAGGAAACTGCGCGCAGAGCAGGAACTGGGCAAGCGCCTGCGCTGTGTCACGGCTCAAACCCAGCCCGCGCTCGCCCACCATGGCGGAGAACGGAAAGAGGAGGGTCAATGCCCACGGCGAAGAACTGGCGGCGAGATCGCGCAAGAGAGGCGCATAAAAGCCCAGCAGCACTCCTAGCGCGACCGGCCAGAGGCTCGCCAAACTCTTGAGACTCCGGACTTGCCGTTCATACCGCAGGCGCCGGTGAAAGGCCTTAAGGAGAAGCGAAACCTGCTCCTGCTCGGTTTCGGCGGCGGCATAGCATTTTGACACTCGGATCGATGAGTATCCCGAACATTCGGCTGCAAACTGTGTGTTCTCAAGCATGGCTAAGAGTTCTACTCCTGCAACTGACGATGCATGTAGTGTTCACGCCATGTGTCTTTTTTTGCAACAGGAACTGGACATTTTACAAGGCAGATTCCATTACGGATTCGAGTTACTCGGGACGGTCGATGTTACCTGGCACGGTTTCGGCTCTTGTGCCGGAAGAGCAATCGAGATGTCGTGAAAAATAATAACCGTTTGTTTTGATCGCCTTAGAGTCCGCGCGAGAGAGCCGCGGCCGGCATACAACTTCCGAGCTAGTTGATCCCCAGATCGTAATTACAGAGCCCCAGTTCTCCCGCGCGCCTCTGCATCGCCTCAATGCAGAAGCCAATGTGCGCGTCGAGGTCGACGCCCAGCTCCGCGGCTCCCTGCACGATGTCCTCGCGATGCACGCCGCGCGCGAAGGCCTTGTCTTTCATCTTCTTTTTCACGCTGGCGAGTTTCCACGTCGGCGATGGCCTTGGTGGGCTTGACGAGGGCGCAGGCGGTGAGAAAGCCGGCCAGCTCGTCGCAGGCGAATAGCGCTTTGGCCAAATGCGAGGTGCGCGGAACACCGGAGTACTGGGCGTGGCCCAGAATCGCCGTGCGCATCTCCTCCGGCCAGCCCAGCCGCTCCAGTTCGCGCACGCCGACAAAGGGGTGTTCGTCGGCCGTGGGGTGGCGCTCGTAGTCGAAATCGTGCAGCAGGGCGGTGGTCGAGTAGAGCTCGATGAGCGCGGCGCGATCGTCGCCCGCGAGCCCCAGCCGCTCGGCTTCCTGCTCGCCGCATGCCGCCACACAGGCCTCCACGGCCAGCGCGTGCTTGCGCAGACTTTCGCTCTGGGTCCACTCGGTCAGCAGGCTCCAGGCCTGCTCGCGTCCGTACACCGAATTGCTGGTCATGCTCATTTCCGTCACTCGACTTAGCCCCATCCTCTAGCGAATATATTCGCTTTGCTGACCTCTGTTTCACAAAAGTCCTGCCATGGGCGGTTCGAAAGCAAATGCATCATCCTGCGCGCTGAAGGCGTGCAGGAATGTTTACCAACCAGTCATTTCCAGATAGGCGGCAACTCAGGACAAACCGATAGGTTGCGGTCTCTGCTCCCGATTCGTCGGATTCCGAGAAAAGGGGCATTCTCCTGTTCGAGTATAAGAGAATTGACACAGACATGTTTGTGATGCAAACTTGTCTGGAGGAAGAATGCCATGGATGATCTCTACCGAGTCTCAAATCGCCGTTTACATATTGGGCTCAGGATGGCTTGCCAAGCCTTGTGCTCGGCCTAAATTTCATGCTGGTCGGCCTTGTTTTCTTGCTCGGATTCTCGTTGCCCAGAAACCACTTTTATCCATTTGCAGCGATATTGTTCTGGTGCCTTATGAGCCTTGCTTCAAGATGGGGCTTGATGAAGCTGAAGCGACGGATTGTGTTTCCGAGAAGTGGATATGTAGCATTTCAGCCGCCCAGTTGGATGCGCCACGCCTCGATCATTGCGATTGGGATTGTGTTCGCTGCCGTCGTGCCGATTATGATTCGTCAGTCTAGTGTCCACGGATGGACTTTGATCGCGGGTCCGGCGGTAGCGTTTCTCTTTGCCCTTACTTCGCTGGATTCTTGGTTCAGATACAGATTCCCGGACGGCATATTGTGGGTAGGAGTCAACTTGGCTGTTGGCGTATGGATGTTCCATGTTCACGCAGGATTCATCGACGGACTCCTCTGGCTAGTCATTGCCACTGGTGGAGCATGGGTCTTCACAGGAGGATTGCGGCTATATGTTTTTCTAAGGACAGACGGTATTGGCAAGGAGGGACCGGATGCCTGAGGTGGATCGCGTCATTCACGAACCCGGGCGTCTCATTATCGTTGCGCTGCTGTCGGCCATAAAGGAAGCGGATTTCACGTTTCTTTTGCGGGAGACGGGCCTTACAAAAGGGAATTTGTCGAGTCATCTCTCTAAGTTGGAGGCGGCAAGTTATGTGCATATTGAAAAGACATATCGCGGAAAGGTACCTTGGATGCTGGTTCGCTTGACTCCAGAAGGAAGGACCGCATTCAAACAATACCGCAAGCAAGTCAACTCGCTGCTCGGAGGGCAGGAAGTGCGCAGACCTTTGGAACGCCAGTCAATCCGTGGCTAGGCGGTTGGCCCAGCCAATGTAACGGTGCTTGATGAGCGCGAACCGGCGGGCTCATCGCTGCCTCTTCCCAAGGTGCGCGATCCGCACACGACCATTAGCCCCGGCTACGGGAGGTAGCTGTTCGCGCTAGGGGGCAGAGTGGTTGCCAAACGGGAACGGTGCCAGTATGCGTTCCAAGGAGGAAGACCTCAATGATCAATGAAAGACGGTCTCATCGCACTTATCAAAACGCGCTGTTGGCGAGTGCCATGTTGATGGGTGTAGTTCTCTTCGGGGTAAGGAATGCGGTTCCTCAGGACCAAGTGCAAGAAAGATCTTTTGTAGTAGAGAGTACTAATTCCAATGACCCTGTCCAGATCGTCGGATTCAGGATAGGTGGATCCATACTTTCCCCCACCCCAGGGTTCAAGGTCGAGGGCAGACTTTCAGATCCCGGCGTTTCGTTTCAAGCGACTAACGAAGACTGGCTAGAGAAGGCCTCAGTCATCATTCGAGACGTTCCTAATTCCAAGAGAACGGTCATGGGCATCTGGATTTCGCTGTTCTTCCCTGAGAGCTATAACGGACAGGTTTATGTGGGCACTCAATTAAGCGTGGGACACATGAGTCCTCCTGGGATGTACGACCGTAACGGCAGGAAAATAGCCGACACTTTAGATTCGCCAATCGCAGTCGCACCGGGGCAAACTATTGAGATTCCGCTGGGTCCGAAATTCGAGTACCTTACGGGCTTATTTCAGATCGCAGGAAAGCGCCTGAGCGATATGAAGGAATGCAAAGTGAGAATTGTCGCAGTCTATTTTACCGACGGGATGAAGTGGGGCCCCGGTTGGTTCGGACGGCCAGATCCAGATAACCCTGGGAGATACATACAAATCATGCCAAGCGAATTCTACGGGTATGTCCCGCGAAACCACTGACCCAGAAGGTACAGGTTCGCATCACCTGAGGGCGAGCGGCTCATCTATTGCTTCCCATTTACACTTTGCGCCCCATACCACCTGAGGAGTCTTCGCGGTGCTTTCGCGAGTTCCGGTTGTGTGGTCACGCACCCTTCAGTAACACGTCGGTAAAGATTCTGGATCGGCGGAGTCCAATCTAGCCGGGCCGGCCGGGCCGCGCTCCCTCAGTCCCTCAGTCCCTTAGTCCCTGTCTTCTCCCTCCCCGTTTACTCTTATGGTTCGCCAATCGTCGGGTTTCCTTGGGTCTACCCGGGGTTTCCTCGGTTTGTGCCTAAGTTTCTACTTGACAATTATGGTTCACTTCGTTGAAAGTAGCACCAATCGCAGTGCAACAGGACTGCGCGGGACGCTCGCTCTGGCGCTCCGCACATGGCCAATGGCTACTTCTCTAATCTGCGTGGAAACACGCGAAGTGGTGCGGTGTGAATACTGCAGGCTGATGCAGTATCGAACCAACAACTCCCTTTGCAGGAGGTGCCACAAACCCCTCGATTTCGAGGAACCCGCACAATTAGCCCCACAACTGGTGACCAGCCAGCCTGTGCCCAATAGCGGCGACGCCGGATCGCAGGTGGCCGCACAGGTGCGGGATTTGCGCCGCGCGCGTCACCTGAGCCAGCGCCAACTGGCGGGACGGATGCAGGTGCCGCGCACCTACATTTCGAAAATCGAAAACGGCAAGGCGATTCCGACGCTGGGCTCGCTGGAGCGGCTCGCCCTCGCTCTGGGCGTGGAAGTGCGCCACCTGGTGCGCGACGCCCGCAGCCGCCGCGACGAAGAGGTAGCGGCGATCCTGAGCGACCCTTTCCTGGCCGAGCTTGCCCCGCTGCTGCCGCATCTGGACTCGCTGCACCGCACGCTCTTCTTCGGCGCGTTACGCGACGCCGCGACGGGACGCCGGCGCACCGCGTAGACGCGACCGGGTGGGACCGCGGAAACTTCCGTGCCCCATCCATTTCCGCGCCTTTTGCGGAACTGGGTGCGGAGCACCGCGATGCCCTCCTCCTTCGCGCGTCGTGGCCTGGACCTCCATTCATTGCAGCGACTCGGCGCTTGTGCTACGGTCAAGATTGTGACTCCTCGGACCCGGCCGAACGTGACCGTTCCGGCCGGAGATTCGTTCATGCGATGGCCGGCCGCATCTTCATTTCCGGCGTGAACTCCGTCGGCGCCACTTCGGGACGCACTTCGGCGCCCGCTCTAGAACCCAGAGGCGAGTCCTTGTATCCATCGAGTGTGACAAATGCCCCCATGACCCGCCCCGTGACTCGTATTGACGAACTGACCCCCGAAGAACGCGCCGTGTATGCGACGCTGAAGCCGGAGCGCCTGCCCGAGCACGTCGCCATCATCATGGACGGCAACGGCCGCTGGGCCGGCCGCCGCTCGCTCAAGCGCTTCCTCGGGCCACCAGCAGGGCGCCAAAACCGTTCAGTTTGTGACAGAAACGGCCGCCCGCATTGGCTTGCCCTGGTTGACGCTCTACGCCTTCTCGCTCGAGAACAGTCTGCGCCGCCCGCGCGCCGAGGTCAGCTTCCTCATGCGCCTGCTCAAAACCTACCTCGACGACAATGTCGAACGCATGGTGAAGAACAACATCCGCCTGCGCTACATCGGGCGCACCCACGATCTGCCCGACGACGTGCAGGACCGCATGCGCGCCGCGGAAGAGGCCACCTCGCGCAACACCGGCACCACGCTCACGCTGGCCCTGAACTACGGCGCGCGCTCGGAAATGGTAGACGCCTTCCGCCGACTCGCAGAAGAAGTCCAGCACAAGCACCTTAACCCCGCACACATCACCGAAGAGGACATCCACCGCCATCTCTACACGGCGCACATGCCCGATCCCGATCTGCTCATCCGCACCTCCGGCGAGTTGCGCGTCTCGAACTTCCTGCTCTGGCAGATTGCCTACACCGAAATCTTTGTCACCGAGCGCTACTGGCCCGACTTCCGCGGCATTCACCTGCTCGAAGCCATCGCCGATTTCCAGCGCCGCGAGCGCCGCTACGGCGGCATCGGCGAATCCTGCGGCGAAGTCGGAAGAAGATCCCGAGCAGATGAAGATTGCCGTGAGCTAGCGAGTCGCCTCCCAAGTACAAGTTCCAAAGCTACATTCGCCGGTCTCCCCCGCCCCGGCGGTGTATCCTCAACCCTGAATGAAAAGGGTTCTCACAGCACTCATACTGATTCCGCTCGTTCTGCTTCTCATTTTCCTCGGGCCGCAGTGGCAATGGCTGTTTTCGCTCGCCGTGGCCGCGGTGGCAGCACTGGCCGGGTGGGAGTATCTGGGCCTCACCAAGCGCAGCGGAGCCAATCCGCCGCGCATCGCCACGCTGGTCGCACTCCTGGCGCTGTTTGCCTCCAACTTCGAGTGGCCCGACTCCGATCATCTCTTGTCCATCTTCGGCGTCCTGGGTCTCAGCCTGCTGGTCTATTGCACCTTCTTCAAACCGGTGGATGAGGTCATTGCCGACGCTTCCGCCTCCATCTTCTGCCTGCTCTATACCGGCCTCACGCTGATCGCCCTGCCCGCGCTGCGCGAGCCAGCCCAACGGTTCCTCCTCGGTGCTGCTGTTTCTGCTTTTCGTGGTGTGGGCCGGCGACACTTCGGCCTACTACGTGGGCCGCGCCTGGGGCCGCCACAAGCTGGCGCCCAAGCTGAGCCCTGGCAAAAGCTGGGAAGGCGCGGTGGCTTCAGTGGCTGGAAGCATGCTGATCGCTGCGGCCCTGGTAGGGTTGGCAACCCTGCAACAGAAGCCCGCGGACGCAGTCCTCTTCAGTTGGCTGGAGCGAGCCTGCCCGGCGGCCATTCTCACTTATCCTGAAGAGCTCTGGTACTGGCTCGTGCTGGCCGCAGTGGTGAATGTGGCCGGACAGGTGGGCGATCTGGCCGAGTCAGCGCTCAAACGTTCCGCGGGAGTGAAAGACTCCGGCACCCTGCTGCCCGGCCACGGCGGCGTCCTCGACCGCATCGACGCTCTGCTCCTCGCCGCCCCAGTCCTGTGGTACGCCCAGGTGCTCCATCAGAGGTTTTGAAAAGCAGCTTCCAGCCTCTAGCTTCCAGCTCCTGGCTCGGTGCCCCCGGTCCCTTGCATTTGGGGACCGGGGATGGCATGTTCACCGTCCGCTCTCAGCCGTCTGCCGTGAGCCGCCGAAACTACGGGCAGGCCAGCTGTGCCGTTGCGGAAACCCGGCCGCATCCCGCGCCGCAAGCGGTAATCGCGTTGCACACCGGTCCCGTGTAGCCAAATTGTGGATCCCATGCGAAAACCATGTAGGTTCCCGCCGCTCCGCTGGCGCAGGTCGCCTGGCCTGTCGTGGAAACCGTGACGTCGCTTGTAGGAGTGGAATCCACCTCGGTACACGCTCCCCAGGTGGCGCTTTGCGGCATGACCGTGGTCGGCGACATGCTCCAATAGCCCGTGGCCGTAAATTGCACCGCCGAGCCATTCGCGCTGACTGTTGCCGGACTGACGCTGAGAGATTCCAGCTCCCGATTCCCGGGATTCCCAGCAACGCACCCGGCGACAAACATCGCCGCCGCCAGCAAAATGCAGACCAGCATAAGAGGAGATTTTTTCATCACATTCCCTCCTCGCCCACAAGTATAGACGCACACTCCGGCCCGCTGGGTTAGATGCAGGAATCTATGAAGCAGGAAGCTCCTGACAGATCGGCGCGTCCAATTCCCACTCAAGCAAATGGCCCACACCCCCATCAACTAAACTGAACCTAAGCGTCGCATTCATTTCACCCCTGTTTCCAGCACGAACCACAGGCTGGAGGCTAGAAGCTAGAAGCTCGAGGCTGTTTTGAAACGTCTCGCCATTCTCGGTTCCACCGGCTCCATCGGCCAAAGCACCCTCTCCATCGTCGAGCAGTTCCCCGAGCGCTACTCCGTCGCCGCGCTCGCCGCCGGCCGCAACGTCGACGAGGCCTTTGCGCAGGCCGTCCGCTGGCGGCCGCGCCTCGTCTCGCTCGCCACCGAAGAGCTGGCCGCGCCAGCTGGCCGCGCGGCTGCAGCCAGGCCGGCGTCACCGGCATCGAAGTCGTCCACGGCACCGAAGGCACCGTCGCCTGCGCCACGCTTCCCGAAGCCGACTTTGTGGTCTCCGCCATCGTCGGCGTGGCCGGCCTTGAAGCCACCCACGCGGCCATCCTCGCCGGCAAGCCCGTCGGCCTGGCCAACAAGGAGTGCATGGTGGCCGCCGGCGAAATCCTCACCGCCGCCGCGCGCGAGCGCAACGTCCCCATCCTGCCCATCGACAGCGAGCACAACGCCGTCCACCAGTGCCTGCGCGTCGGCGCGCACGCTGAAGTCAAGACCATCTGGCTCACGGCCTCCGGAGGGCCTTTCCGCCAGCTTCCGCTCGACCAGTTCGCCGCCATCACGCCCGAGCAGGCGCTCAAGCATCCCACCTGGGTCATGGGCCGCCGCATCACCATCGACTCGGCCACCATGCTCAACAAGGGCCTCGAGGTCATCGAGGCCTGCCGGCTCTTCGACGTCGCGCCCGGCCAGGTGCGCGTCACCGTCCATCCGCAGTCCACCGTTCACTCGCTGGTGGAGTATGTCGACGGCTCGATCCTGGCGCAGATTTCCGTCACCGACATGCGGCTGCCCATCCTCTACGCGCTGGCCTAGCCCGAGCGGCCGGCCTCCACGCTCACCTTCGACCTGGCCGCCCTCGGCATCTGGACTTCGAGCAGCCCGATTTCGAGCGCTTCCCTTGCCTGCGCCTGGCCTTTGAGGCCGCGGAAAAGGGCGGAGCCCACTGCATCGCCCTGAATGCCGCCGACGAAGTAGCCGTCGAGGCGTTCCTTGAACGGCGTATTCCCTTTACGGGCATCCCGCGTACAATTGAAAAGGTGCTCGCTGCCACCCCGGAGGCGCATCCCGCCACCATTGCGGAGGTGCTTGCCGCCGACCGGGAAGCGCGAGAACGGGCCCGGGCGTCAGCTCGCGTAACCGCAATGCGCAAGCCGGCCAGTAGGCCGACGCTTTGCCGAAGGAATTACCGTCACATCTATGCATGAGTTTCTGGTTTCTGCCGCTGCCTTCATCGTCCTGGTCGGCGTGATGGTGATCGTGCACGAGTTGGGCCACTTTGTCGTGGCCAAGCTCTGCGGAGTGCGCGTCGAAGCCTTCTCCTTCGGCTTTGGACCGCGCCTGTTCGGCTTCAAATACGGCGACACCGACTACAAAGTCTGCCTGCTGCCCGCTGGGCGGCTTTGTGAAGATGACCGGCGAGAATCCTGACCGACGGAAGTCCCGGCGCGACCGAAATCTGCCGTCGACGATCCAGAGGCCTTCACCGCGAATCCCCGCTGGCAGCGCATGCTCATCGGCCTTGCCGGACCGGTGGCCAACTTTCTCTGGCCCTGGTGCTGATGTTGTTCTACTTACGCCTTCATCAACGAAGTTCCATCGGTCACCGTGAAGAACACAGTCGTGGAGTGGGTCACTCCCGGCTCGGCAGCGGCTGAGGCAGGCATCGAGACCGGCGACATCGATCCGCGGCTTCGACGACATCAGCAACCCGACTGGGAGCCGAAGTCTACGAGCAGATCAAGCTGAACGCCAACCAGTATGTTCCCGTGGCTGTGGACCGCGGCGGCAAAACGCTCACACTGTCGCTCCACATGCCCTCGGCGGCCAAGAGCAGAAGACTTCGACATCGGCGATACCGGTATGCAGCCGCAGTTCCTGCCGGGCCCCATCCAGGTGGCCGCAGGTGCAGCCGGGCATGCCCGGCGGAACGGGCCGGTCTGCGCGGCGGCGACGCAGATCGCAGCCGTCGACGGCCACGCCTTCCATTCCGTCAATACGTTGCTCGCCTATATGCAGTGGGAGCAGGGCAAGCCGATGACGCTCGACCGTGCTGCGCAACGGCGCCACGGTCGAGATTACGGCCACGCCGGCCAAGCACGATACGCGATTCATGCTGGGCTTCTGCCCCAACTCCGCTCCCATCACGCGACGAGCCTCTGCCATTCGCTCAGGCATGGATGCAAGTCCTTGGCCTTCTTCAAGAACAACTCCCTGCTGGTGGGCGAGGTGCTGGACCGGCTGTTTACGCACCGGCTCTCCGTCTCGCAGCTGATGGGACCGGTGGGCATCGCCCAGGTGGCCGGCGAAGCGGCCGAGACGAAAGGCTGGATGTCCGAAATTCGGACTGGCCAGCGATGATCAGCCTGCAACTGGGCATTCTCAACCTGCTTGCCCTTCCCCATTCTCGACGGCGGCATGATTCTGCTGCTGCTGATTGAGAGCGTGCTGCGCCACGACATCAGCCTGGTCATCAAGGAGCGCATCTACACAGCGGCCTTTGTGGTGCTGATGGCCTTCTTCGCCTTCGTCCTCTTCAACGACGTGAGCAAGCTGCGGACTGTTCACGCACATCAAGCCGTAAGCCAGTGCTCATCGTGAACAGTGATCGTCGTGTATCGTCCACGAACCACGACTCACGGTCCACGACTCACGGCTCACGATCCACGGCTCACGGTTCACGGTCCACGGTCCACGGTCCACGAAGATCCTCATGCCCGTCACCACCGAAGTCCGCGTGCGCTATGCCGAAACCGATCAGATGGGCATCGTCTACTATGCCAACTACCTGGTCTGGTTTGAGCTTGGCCGCGTGGAGCTGCTGCGCTCGCTTGGGCTTGCCTACAGCCGGCTGGAAACCGATCACGGTGCATTCTGCCGGTGATCGAGGCGCGCTGCCGCTATCGCTCCCCGGCGCGCTACGACGATGAGATTCTGATTGAGACGCGGCCCGCGATGCTGCGCGGCTCAGTGCTGAAGTTCGCCTATCGCATTCTGCGCAAGGGGCACGAGCGGCGGCGAAAAGACGCTCCTCGCCGAGGGCGAAACCGTGCACGTGGTCTGCGACGACCAGTTGCAGCGGAAACCGCTGCCCGAGCATTACGCCGAAGCCCTGCGCAAGCTGATGTCAGAGGTCTGACGCATCACCTCAAATCTCCGCAGCAAAATTGCCCTGTCATCAATACAGCTGTCATCCTGAGCGACCAGGTAGCGCGTCAGACGTTCGCATCCCCCTGAAATTGTCATCCTGAGCGACGAGCGCAGCGAGGAGTCGAAGGACCTGTGGTTGCTTTTCCGTCACAGCGCACAAATGCCGCTTTGCGCTACCATGCCCCCATGCACGAGGGCAGCTACTTCACGTACATCGTGGCCAGTCGCAGCCATACGCTCTACATCGGCGTCACAGGAGACCTCCTCAAGCGCATCTTCGAGCACAAATGGAAGGAGATCGACGGCTTCAGTTCCAAATACAACTGCGACCGCCTTGTGTGGTTCGAAAGCCATCAAAACGTGACGGCGGCAATTGCCCGCGAAAAGCAATTGAAGGGATGGCGGCGGGAGAAGAAGATTGCTTTGATTGAGAAAATGAACCCCACTTGGATCGATCTGAGCAAAGATTGGTACGACCTGGAGCCAGCCGACTTCAAACGCGCAACCGAACCAATGCGAACCTGATCGCGGCCACCGAATAGAGAAAGCAACCACAGGTCCTTCGACTTCGTCCGCCGCAGCGGACTCCGCTCAGGATGACAAGGTTTAGGTTAGGCTTGCGGTGGGCTTACGCGCTTGCCTCGCGCCATTTTCTAATTCGCCCTAGCCAATCTCAATTCCAGAGGATGGAAACTTGAGCTGCTGCTCGCTGGCCATGCGCTCCGCGCGGTATTTCCGGCAGGCTTCAATCTCTTCGGGAATGAGAACCCGGTAAAGCGTGCCGTCGCGATTGGGCTCGCCCTCTTTGCGAATGGCGCCGATCGCTTCGAGGGCGCGCAGCGTGTCCTGCACCTTGCCCAGCGAAACCGGATTCTCTTCCGCCTGAGAGTAGGAAGACTTCACAACCGCCGTACGCAAGTTGCGCGTGCTGACGCGTAGATGCGGGTCGCCGTCTTTGGCAATGGAATGGCGGAAGAGGAACCAGTAAAACGCGGCATCGTAGGGCGTAAGAAGCGGCTGCAAATCGTCGACGATCTGCTGGATCATGGCGCACAGTTCCAGCGCGGAGAAGTCGCGCCCGCCGGATGCCAGCGCGTTGGGTTCCGCTTCAAGCTCATTCAGGAGCTGGCGTATCTTCTCAATCCGCTGATTCATGTTGCAGAGAATTTTACGCCGAATTTACCGGCGTGGACGCGAATTTGCGCCGCTCAGCGCAGCACAACGGCCATGGCGAAGCCGTCGAGGCCTTTAACGCCGACGGTTTGCAGGGCGACGGCGCTCAGGCGGGGATGCGCGGCCATCATCTCGAGGCACCGTCGCGTGCCGCGAATGTCGGGCTCGGTGCTCCTGGCTTCAATCACCGTGCCGTGGCGCGCTACATTGTCGACCACAATCACGGTGCCGCGCCGCGAGAACTTGAGCGCCCATTCGAGATAGTGCGGATTGTTTTCCTTATCGGCGTCGATAAAAATCAGGTCGAAGGGGCCGGCGCCTTCGGCTTTCAGTTGAGGCAGGCTTTCGAGCGCCGGTCCGACGCGGATCTCGACACGGCGCAGCAGGCCGGCGCGGCGCAGATTGGCGCGAGCGATTTCTGCATGCTTCGGACTGAATTCCAGCGAAACTATGCGGCCGCCTTTGGGCAAGGCGCGGGCCATCCAGATTGTGGAGTAGCCGCCGAGCAAACCGATCTCGAGCACGCGTTTCGCCTGCGTCATCTGGACCAGCACGTGGAGAAACTTGCCCTGGAGCGGGGAAACGTCGATGGCGGGAAGACGGGCCGCGCGGTTGGCCTTGAGCGCGGCGGCGAGGGGCCCGTCGTGGGCGGCGAAGCAGATCGCCGAAGTAGCGATCGATTGCGGCCCAGTGCGATGGGGAGTTTTTTCTCATTGGTTTGTTTAGCCTGTAGCCCGCAGCTTGTAGCCAGTAGCTTCGCGTTTCTGCGGTTTGCGTTTTTCTATTCCCTATTCCCTACTCCCTATTCCCTGCTCTTTCACTTCTCCCGCGCCACCACGAAGTCAGGCACCCAGAGCAGGGCGCGCTTGAATTCGGACTCGGGGAGCGGGGCCAGCGCCTGGCGCGACTGCTCGGCGTAGCGGTCGGCGGCGGCCATGGCATATTCGACAGACCCGTTGCGGACCAGGATCTCGCGAATCTGCTGGCGGCTGACGTTTTCAAAGCTGCGGTCGTCGAGAACGCGGCGAATGGCCTTGCGGTCAGCGGCAGTGCCGTGGTCGGCGGCGTGAATCACGGCCAGCGTGGCCTTGCCTTCGCGCAGATCGCTGGCCACGGGCTTGCCCAGCACCTCTTCGGTCGCCGTCAGGTCGAGCACGTCGTCGACGATCTGGAAGGCCAGGCCCACGGCGCGGCCAAAGGTGGCCAGGCTCGTCTCCTCCGCCTCCGTAGCGCCGGCCAGCACCGCGCCCAGGCGCATCGAGACCGAGAACAGGCAGGCGGTCTTGCGAAAGATGAGGTCGTAGTACTCGGCCTCGGAGACGGATTTGCCGAGTTTCTGAATCTGCAGCAGCTCGCCCTCGACCATCTGCTGCGTAAGGCCGATGAGCAGATCGAGAACGCGCAGGTTCCGCTCTTCGAGCGCCACCTTGAAGGCCTGCATGTAAAGCCAGTCGCCGGCCAGCACGCATTTCTCGTTGCCCCAGGTGGTGTTGGCGGAGGGACGGCCGCGGCGCTTGTCGGCGCCGTCGATGATGTCGTCGTGGACCAGCGTGGCCGTGTGCACCATCTCCACCACCGCGCCCAGCCGGATGGCGCCCTGGCCCGAGTAGCCGAGCTGATGCGCGGCCAGCAGCAGCAGCGACGGCCGGATGCGCTTGCCGCCGCCCTCGCGCAGGTACTCGGCGATCTCCGTGATGGTGCTGACGCTGGATGCGGCGTCGCGGCCCAGCTCCTGCTCGACCGCGACGAGGTCTTCGCGCAGCAGCTCGAAGACCTCTCTCGCCGTCGGCTATGGTTAGTGTGCTCAAAGTTCTCCGATTCTAGAGCATTTCAAGAAGGATGCGCGACTCGCGCTGCATTCGGCATTCCGTGCCCCATCCTTTCGCGTCTTTCGCGAAAGGGCGGGAAGCCGTTCTCATCAATTCGTCCGGTAGTTGGTGAACTGCAACTCCAGGCCCAGGTCCTTGCCGCGCAACATGGCGATGATCGCCTGCAACTCGTCGCGGTCCTTGCTGGAGATTCGCACCGTGTCGCCCTGGATGCTGGCCTGCGCCTTCTTTTTCGAATCTTTTACCAGGCGCACGATCTCCTTGGCCTTCTCCACGGGAATGCCCTGCTGCAGGCTGATCTTCTGGCGCACGCTCTGCCCTGTGGCCGGCTCAACTTTGCCGTAGGTCAGGTTCTTGAGCGAGACGCCGCGCTTGACCAGCTTCTGCGCAAGAATGTCCTTTACCGCTTCCAGCTTGTATTCGTTGCCGAGGCGAGCTGGATGTGTCGTTGCCTTCCAGGTTGACCTCGGAGTGGGTGTCCTTGAGGTCGAAGCGCTGGCGAATCTCCTTGATCGCCTGGTCGATGGCGTTGCGGGCCTCCTGAATGTCCACTTTGCTGACGATGTCGAATGAGTTGTCCTGTGCCATGGTTTCTATCCTCAAACCCGGGAAAGCGCCGTTGCCGGCGATGCCCTTATCAGTTTCCCACGTCTGGGCGAAGCTGAAACAGCCGATTGAAGTTTTTCGTGGTCGCGGCGGCGATTTCGGCCTCGGAGACGTTGAGCAGCCCGGCCAGCGTGCGGGCGGTCTGGACGACCAAAGCGGGCTCGTTGCGCTGGCCGCGATGGGGCGCGGGCGCGAGCCAGGGCGCGTCGGTTTCGACCAGAATGCCCGTCCAGCGGCATGCGCGCGGCCACATCGCGCAGCGGCTGCGCCTTGGGATAGGTGAGATTGCCGGCAAACGAAACCAGAAATCCCAGGTCGAGCGAGCGGCGCGCCTGCTCCCAGCCAGCGCCGAAACAGTGCATGATGCCGCCTAATCCCGTTCTGCCCCAATGCTCCTCCAAGACCAGAAAAAGATCGTCCCAGGCGTCGGTGGATTCGTTGGTCCCGCGGCAGTGGATGAGGATGGGCCGCTTGCGCGCGGCGGCGATTTCAAGCTGGCGGATCAGGCCCTGGCGCTGCACGTCGCGCGGCGCGCCCTCGTGATAGTAGTCGAGGCCGATTTCGCCGCAGGCGATGACTTCAGGCTCGGCGAGAAGTGCGTCCAGCTTGGCGAGAGCTTTCTCATCGGCTGCGATGGTGATGTGCGGGTAGATGCCCGCGCTGGCATAGAGGCGCGGCAGTTTCGCCCCATTGTCTCGTCGCCCGTTGAACTGGCGGCAGAGATCGAGCGCCTGATGCATCTCCGCCGGCCCCTCGCCGATGCCGATGGAGAGCACCGCACCCACGCCGGCTTCCCATGCGCGGCTCAGCATCGCTTCGCGATCGTCTGCGTAGCGGGGACTGTCAAGGTGAGCGTGGGAATCGATCAGCAAACCGGCCTCTTGTGTGGCGTGGGGAGTATGCGCGGCATCTGGTTCCAGTTTAACGGGACGAAACGTGAAAGGGCACGACTTTAGTCGTGCCGAAGAACGGTCCCTAAATGAGGGGACTTTAGTCCCCGAAAGACGTCTATCCTTTTCCACCGTGCGCGGGCGACGCGCAAACCGCGCCGCGCGCGGCTCCGCTCGTCTACCATCGGAGCAGATGCCCAAGAAACCCAAGCTCGGACAAAATTTTCTCGTCGACGCGCCAGCCGTCGAGCGCATCGTGGGCGCGCTGGGCGATCTCTCCGGACGCACGGTGGTGGAGATTGGTCCCGGCCGCGGCGCGCTGACCGGAACGCTGGCGGCGCGGGCCGGACGCGTGGTGGCGATTGAGCTCGACCGTGACTTTGCTGCGGGATTGCGCGGGCAGTTTGGTGCGGAACGAGTAACCATCGTCGAGCAGGATGTGTTGCAGTTTGATTTTGCGGCGGCGGCAGCTTAGGCCGGAGAGCGGCTGCGCGTGGTGGGGAATCTGCCATATTACATCACTTCGCCGATTCTGCTGAAGCTCGCGGCCAGCCATGCGGCGCTGGATGTGGCCGTGCTGATGGTGCAGCGCGAAGTTGCGGAGCGCGTGACGGCTGCGCCGGGCTCGCGGGACTATGGGCTGCTCTCGGTGACCGTGCAGATGTACGGGCCAACCGAACAGCTGTTCACGCTGCCGCCAGCGGCATTTTCGCCGCCGCCCGATGTACATTCCTCCGTGTTTCGCTGGCGGTTCGCGCCGCGCTTTGCCGAGCTGGGCGTGGACGAGAGTGGGTTTTTGCGCTTTCTTCGGCAGGCTTTCGCGCAAAAGCGCAAGACGCTCAACAATAATTTGCGCGCCGCAGGGGTGGCACCTGCAGATGCAGCGGCGGCGCTGGCGAGCGTGGGCATTGCTGCCCAGGCTCGCGCCGAGGCGGTGCCGGTGGAGGCGCTGGCGGCGCTATGGCGTGCGCTCGGAGGTGGCGGCGGTCTCGAGATCCGCACCGGGGAGACGGCGATTACGAAATCATGAAGTCTAAGCGAATGACGGAGAGGATGCGATGAGAGGTACGATATTTGCTGCAATGGCGCTGCTCGGGATTTTGGTGACCGCTTCAGCCGCGGCGCAGGAGCCCAAGCCCGTGAAGGGGCAAGGCTGCGTGGCCGCCGGCGTGGAGGCAAGTTGCCTGGTGGTGAAGGACGTGAAGACCGGCGTTCAGTACAACCTTTTCTTCAAGGGGACGAAGCCTGCGGCCGGCATGGGCATCGAGTTCACGGGGGTTCCGAGCGACATGATGACGACATGCATGCAGGGCAAGCCGCTGGAAGTTTCGAGTTGGGCGCGTGTGGATTCGCTCAAGTGCAGCGCAAGCCCGGCGCCGAAGCCGTAGAGCCGGGACCTCCGCGGACGCCGTCGTCGCTGGCCAGCGATTTGTGCTGGCTGGGGCGAGGTCGGGTCTTCGTTCGCGGGGTGGAGAGACATGGGCGCGGGACCGAGTAGGCGGATCGCGGCGGGTTTCCTGCTCGTGGCCTTCGGCGTAAGCTATCAGAAGTGGCGGAGCTAAGCCGCATTTCGCCAGAATTCTCGAAGCCCAAAGGCTGTCCCGCGCATCTTGCTCAGAGAGGAATCGATGAATCCGATCGGCGAACAAACCCGGGAGCAAGCCCGGCTTACCGCGTTCCAAGAGACGCTGCTGAGCGCGCGCCAGACCATGATGCTGAGCGAGATTCTCAAGATTGCCGCGGACAGCTTCAGGGCCAGCAAGACACGGTTTGCGCTTACGGCTCTGGGCATGGTGATCGGCACGGCATCGGTGATTCTGGTCGTGACCATCGGGCTCACGGGCAAGCAATACACGATCGACTTACTACAGAAGATCGGCACCAACCAGGTGGAGGTGGAATACGCGGGCGGCGGGGCAACCCCGGCGGAGCGCGCGCGTTACACGGATTATTTGACGCAGGACGACGAGAAGGCCGTGGACCAGCAGGTGCCCGGCATCATGTACTCCTCGCCAGTTCTGGAGATGCACAACCGCGTCAGCTTTCCCGGCGGTGTGCAAAAGGATACGACAGTGCTGGGGGTGAATTCTCAGTACCAGTTCATTCGCAACCTGGTTGTGACCGACGGCCGCTTCTTCGACGACACGGACGACGCAATGCACATCAAGTGCGCCGTGGTGAGCCTGTATTTTGCGCGGGAGCGCTACGGCAGCTCGGACGCGGCCATCGGCCAAACCTTTCAGATTCTCGGCATTCCCTTCACCATCATCGGTGTCTTCAGGGAGAGCGTGTCCGACTTCGGCATGTCGGAGATCACCGATGAAACCATCCTGGTGCCCTATACGGTGGCGCGCTACTTTACCGGAACCGATCGCGTGAACCAGATCTACTTTTCCATGCAGAGCATGGATGAAGTGAACGATGCCTCAAAAGAGATAGTGCGCGTGATTAACCAGCGCCATCGCAAGAACTCGATTTACAGGACGCAGACGCTCACCGACCTGCTGGTGACGGCGGCCAAGATTGCCGACGCGCTGACGGCAATGCTGGTGCTGGTGGCCGCGGTGACGCTGGCGGTGGGCGGCGTGGGCATTATGAACATCATGCTGGCCAACGTGCGCGCGCGCATCCGCGAGATCGGCATTCGCAAAGCGATGGGGGCCACGTATCGCGAGATCAAATTGCAGTTTCTCACCGAAGCTGTGCTCATTTCGCTCACTGGCGGAGTTGTCGGCAGCATAGCCGGGCTCGCCTTGCCGCTTTCCGTCCGTTTGTTCACCGCCTACGAATTTCCTATCTCGTGGCTTTCTGTGCTGATTGCGATGGCGGCGGCTACCATGGTGGGCGTGGTGTTCGGCACGGTGCCCGCGACGCGCGCGGCGCAGATGGACCCGGTGGATGCCCTCAAGTATGAGTGATCCAGATCGACCCGGGGCCGTCCCGAAGAACGCGGACGATGGCGATCCCTCGCCAGGTCCGAACCTTGCGCTTCTCTACAGCTTGATTGCGCTGGCATTGGCCGTGGCCATAGGCCTGGCCTTGTTGATTGTGCTGCCGTTTTACATGAGGCGGTAGGCAACATACCTCTCCCCTTGGCGTTCTCATGCAAAAACCTCGCTGTCCATCAGCATTACGTCGCGAATGATGGGGCGGAATGCCATAAAAGGAAGAACGTCTCGTTCAATCTCGATGCCGGGCGCGATTTCGATCAGCCGTAATCCCTCAGGATCAAGCTGGAATACGCAACGCTCGGTTACATAGAGCACTTCCTGACCGTGTTTCCTCGCATAGTCGGCAGAAAAGGTGATGCGCTCGACAGCCTGCACAAATTTCTGGATCTTTCCGTGCTTTACGATGCGCAATTGACCGTCTTCAAATGCCACTTCGCTGCCCTGCGCGTCGAATGTACCGCAGAAAACCACCTTCTTGGCGTTTTGCGCAATCTCAATGAAGCCGCCGGGACCTACCAGATTTCCCGCAAGGTGCGAAACATTCACATTTCCCTCGGCATCTGCCTGGCCCATGCCCAGAAAGGTTTGATCGATGCCGCCGCCGCTGTAGTAATCTAATTGCTCGATGGAGGGAACGATCACCTCGGGATTCCGCGCGGCGCCGAACAACTGATCATCGAGCATGCGGCCATTGTGTACGCCCTGTTCGACGCTCATCCAGAGATCGTCGGCGATGTCCTGTTCGGCAATGACGCCGAAGATGCCGCCGGGAATGCCGAAGCCGAAGTTCAGAGAGGCATTGCGCGTGAGTTCCATGGCGGCGCGGCGCGCGATGATGCGGCGTTCCAGCTTCTTAGGCAACTCGGTAGAGAGCCGGTCGAGATGCGCCCTTTGCGATCCGCTGATGGTCGGGTCGTAAGGCACGCCATAAAAAAGCTCCTGCCGGCCATCCTCCACCACTGCGTCCACCATAATCCCTGGCACGCGTATGCTTCTGGCTTTCAATTTCCCAGGCTCGAGCACCTGGCGAACCTGGGCCAGCACGATTCCGCGGCTATTGTGCGCGGCCAGGGCCATCGTATGAATATCGAGATCGACGGCCTCTTCTTCAGGACTGATGTTACCTCGCGCATCGGCGTAGGTGCCACGGATGATAGCGACGTCGACCTTGAAGGGCTTGTAGCGGAGAAGTTCGCGGCCATCGAGGTGCATCAGTTCGACCAGCGTGTCCGTGCTCCTTCGATTGCAGCGCCCCGCATCCTGCCTGGGATCGACGAAGGTTCCCAGCCCGGAGTGGGTGATCAGCCCGGGCCGGCCGGCGCCGATCTCGCGCAGCAATTGTTGTACCACGCCACCAGGGAAGCAGTAGGCTTCGATCTTCTCATCACGAATCAGCTGCTGCATGCGCGCCGACCACGTAAAGTGCGAAGCGATGACTTTGCGCAGCATTCCCTCATGCGCAAAGCGATTCGTTCCCTGACGGTCGCGGTCGCCCAATCCCAGAGAATGAACCAGCGTAAGATCGCGAGGTTCTCCGGTTTCGAGAAAACGGGTTTCAATGGCGGCCAGAATGGCTTCCGCCGATGTCATGCCTGCGCCGTTGCCGCTGACCGCGACGGTGTCGCCGCTCTTGATCAACAGGGCGGCTTCTGCCGCGCTGAGAAACTTTGTCCGGTTCATTCCGATTCCTTAGCGATTGCGAAAGACCGGCGTTCGCTTCTCGCGAAAAGCCGCAATGCCTTCGTCGCAGTCTTCTGTTCGACGGGCCTGGGCCACGGCTTCCGCGTGATCGTGGCTCATCTCCGCGTGCATGGTCGCCAGCAGCTTCTTCGTCAGGGCCATGGCAATGGGCGCATTCGAAAGCAGTTTGTCGAGCCACGCTTCGACTTGCAACTCCATCGCCTCGCGGTCGGCCGCAACCGCGTTTACAAGGCCCCAGGCGAGCGCCTTTTCCGCGGAGATCGGCGCGCCGAGCAAGGTCAGCTCGCGGGCGCGAACCACTCCTGCAATCTCCGCGATGCGCCGGATTCCGCTCCAGCCGGCAATCATGCCCAATCCCACTTCCGGTGTTCCCAGTTTGGCCTCTGCTACCGCAACGCGCAGGTCGGCCATGAGCGCAAATTCGAGCCCACCGCCCAACGCGTGTCCCTGGATGGCGGCGATCACGGGCTGGGGCAGCCTAGCGATCGACTCGAAAACCTCGATGCCGCGGAGAATCCAGCGGTTCGCCATCTCGTCGGGAGTGAGACTGCCCCATGCCTCAATGTCGCCGCCCAGGCAGAAGAATCGCCCGCTGCCGCGCAGCACGAGTGCCCTGATTTGCCGCGACGATGCGACGATGCGGACA
The DNA here is from genome assembly GCA_963826735.1 of uncultured Acidobacteriota bacterium. Lineage (GTDB taxonomy): Bacteria > Acidobacteriota > Terriglobia > Terriglobales > Acidobacteriaceae > Telmatobacter. The sequence continues at coordinate 236,347 of CAWGYN010000011.1, read as the reverse complement.
AATCGTTCGATCTCATCGAGCATTGGCAAGGTGAGAGCATTGCCTTTGCCGGGCCGGTTTAACGTGATCTCGGCCCATTGCGCTCCATGGCGCGAGCGCTCTTCAAAAAGAACCTCGGATTCCACGCCTAATTCCCCCTCCGCGACCGTTCAAAATCTTAGAACACTGCAGTTTCCGCGCCAAACAGAGCATCCAGTTTGGGAGAAGCGTCGAAGAATCGCCCCAAACGGCCTCCTCCGGCATCCTACTCTCACGTGCTTGCATAGATTTCACCGACTGATTGTCTCCTCGCAGGGTGGCATACCGTCAATAGCGCCTCAGGCCGGTCCCTGAGGCGCCTTAACTGGAATTCGTTTTTGGCATCTTGACAAGATTGGCCTCCTGGGTTACTTTGCAATGTAAAGTGAGTGCGCCATGAACGACCTGAATAAAGCCATCGGGGACATCAGCAACATTCGCATGCAGGTGGCGCGCAGCACGGAGTTTCGCGGCTACGGTCCGGCTACGCTCGCCACTACGGGTCTCTTTGCGGCGGCGGCCGGCGTGGCGCAAGCGCTCTGGCTGCCCGATCCCGCCGGCCATGTGCCGGCGTATCTTGGCCTCTGGATTTCGACCGCCATCGTTTCCGCCGCGTTGATCGGGACACAAATGCGAGCGCGCACGCACCGCGTGCATTCCGGATTGGCCAACGAGATGATCCTCATGGCGGTCGAGCAATTTCTGCCATCGGTTGTCGCCGGCGCACTGCTCACCTTTGTGCTTGCGCGCTACGTTCCCGGTGCGGTGTGGATCCTGCCCGGACTATGGCAGCTCATTTTCAGTCTTGGCGTCTTCTCCTCGTGCCGATTTCTGCTGCGCCCGATGCTGGGAGCTGGCGCATGGTACCTCGTGACAGGCCTTGCCTGCATTGCTTTGGCAGGCAATCGCGCGCTTTCTCCCTGGGCCATGGCCGTTCCTTACGGAGTGGGGCAGTTCCTGGTCGCGGGAATTCTGTTCTTTACCACGCGGGAGGCGGAAGATGAAAAATAAAGCGCAGGGCGGAGCCGAGCGCGTTCATCAAGGCAGACTTGCCGGCAAGTTTGCGTATGAGGGCCTCGATCGCGTGATTCATGAGCGCGCGCGGCTCAGCATTCTCACGTCTCTCATCACCAATCCCAAGGGCGTGAGCTTCGGCGACCTCAAGCAGCTATGTTCCCTCACTGACGGCAATCTGAGCCGGCATTTGCGTGTGATCGAGAAAGCGAAAATGGTCGAGATCGCCAAGGGCACGGACCGGAATCGGCCGCTCACCGTTTGCCGCATCACGCCCGTGGGGCGCAAACGGTACCTGGAATACCTTGCCACCCTGGAGCAGGTGGTGCGCGATGCGGAAAAAGGCAGCAAGGATGCGCCCGCGACTGGCCTGCTCGGGAACTTGACGCCGTCGCGGGCTTAGAAAAATTTTTACCTGATAACTTTACGATGCAAAGTGAATACGGACGAGGACGAATTGCAATGCATGAACCGAATCTCAAGCACCTGCACGTGGCCATCATCATGGACGGCAACGGACGATGGGCGGCGCGGCGCGGGCTGCCCCGCACCGCCGGCCACCGCGCGGGAATTGCCGCCATGCGCCGTGTGGTGGAGCGCGCGCCCGATGCGGGCATCGGCTGCCTCACGCTCTATGCGTTTTCGTCGGACAACTGGAGGCGCCCAGCGCCTGAAGTGGAGGCGATCTTTCGGCTGCTGCGGATTTTTCTGCGCATTGAGACGGCGCGGCTGAGGGAAAACGGCGTGCGGCTCGAGGTCATCGGCCGCCGCGATCGCCTGCCGCAAGCGGCGCTCAACGCAATCGAGAAGGCCGAACGCGCCACGGCTGGCGGCGAGCGATTGCATTTGCGCGTGGCGGTCGATTATTCATCTCGCGAGGCGATTTCGCGCGCGGCGGCGAGCGCGATTGCGGCGCTTGGCCCCGGCGAGAAAGGTGATTTCGATTGGCTGGGATCGCGGCTTGATTGGGAATTGACTGCGCAGAGCGGTAAGGTGGATTTGCTGATTCGCACAGGCGGGGAAAAGCGGCTTTCGGATTTTCTGCTGTGGGAGTGCGCGTATGCCGAACTGGTTTTTGGCAATCGCATGTGGCCGGATTTTGACGCGGCCGATTTGGAAGCGGCGCTCGAGGAGTTCCGCCTCAGGGAGCGCAGGTTTGGCGGCGTGCCGGCGGTGGTTGAGGAATGCCGCCAACTGCCGGCGAGGGTTTGATTTTAACGTGAACTAACTTTGCATTGCAAAGTAAGGAGAGAATGCCATGAGTTTTTATTCAATGTTGCCACCCGCGTTACAACCCAGGTCCAGGTCGCGCTCGATGGGACTGAAGTTGATCGTTGTCTGCGCTCTAGCCTTGTTGATGACGATCCCTGCCTTGTTCGTTTTCGCCCTGGCTGAAGACAGAACCATTCGGGAAGCTGACGTGGTCCGAGATATCAGCAATTATGTTGGAGGGCGGCAAACCTTCCTTGGGCCCACGCTTGCCATTCCATTCGACATTCCGCCGCAGTCGCCTGCGGAGCGATCCCACCACGGAACTTACATTGTGTTTCCCGCGCAAGCGTCGGCCGTGGTAAAGACCACGACCGAGGAGCGGCACCGTTCGCTGTTTCGCGTTCCCGTATTTCAAGCGGACCTGAAGCTTGATGCGACATTCGATTTGACTGGGGTTCCCGCAGCCGCACCGCAAGGGGCAGTGCTGGACTGGAGCCGTGCAGAAATTGTGGTTGGCGTAAGCGATGCGCGCGGAGCCATGGCAGATGCGCTCCTCTCGCTTGATGGAAAAACTGCAACGATGGTTCCGGCCGAGGTTTCGCAGCGCATCACGTTAGGCGGCGACCAAAGCCCGGCTCTCAACCTGACTCTGTTCGGCGCGGACGCGGGAGAGATTGCCAAGCCGGGAGCTCGCTTCGATACCACGGCGACGCTGCGCTTTTCCGGAGCCCAGCGCATGGCCTTGCTGGCGTACGGAAAAACCACACATTTCACGATGCAAGGCGACTGGCCGAATCCGAGCTTCGACGGCGGTTTCCTGCCCATCAGCCGAAGCATCAGCCCCAGCGGTTTTACCGCGGACTGGTCGGTACCGTTCATTGCGCGCGGGGTGCGGGCCGAGGGGCAAAGTGACACCATCACCGCGCTCGATGCCACGGCTCTGGGGGTCTCGTTCGTCGAATTGGCGGACCCGTATCAATCCGTCAACCGATCGCTTAAATATGCGCCGCTTTTTCTGGGGCTTCTGTTCCTTTCCTATTTCATCTTCGAGGTAACAACCGGCAAGCGGGTTCACCCGGCACAGTACATCCTGGTGGGCATTGCGCAAATCATCTTTTACCTGCTTCTGCTGTCGCTTGCGGAGAGAATCGGATTCGATTTCGGCTTCCTGATTGGCGGCGCGGCGACGGTGCTTCTGCTCGCGGCCAACGCGCGCTGGATTTTTGCGAGCCGCACGCAGGGAGTGCGGGCGCTGGTGATTTTCGCATTGCTCTACGGCTTGATTTACATGCTGCTGCGGCTTGAAGACAACGCACTTCTGGTGGGAGCCATTGCGAGCTTCCTGGCCGTTGCCGCTGCCATGTACTTTACGCGCGGCATTGACTGGTATGGATCGATCGCGGGGGCGGGTGCAGAACCCCAGGGCAATCCGTCGCCGGTTCCCAAGGATGCAGCGCAATCGTCTCTATGAGGGCAAACATGAATTCGCACGTCGATTCGCACATTGCTGGCGGCGAGGACGCCGCCAGCACAGCCGGTCAGGAGACCGGCGGTACTTGGGCGGCTGATTCTGCCCGCTCGACGATGAGCGCCGGGATGCCGTCGACGATGGGGTATCTGCGTTTGCATGCGCTGCAGACGAGGCGCAAGTCCTCCAAGCGTAGATCCCCGTGGCAGGCCGGGCAGGCGAGCTGGGCGAGCGCGGTCGCGTCGAAGGCCGATTGCGGAGTGGGCATGGCGGCCTGATTGGCTCGGTCGGCCTGCGCGATCTTCATTGAATGATGGCGTCGGGGCTGTCGCCGTGATCAGGGCGGATCCTGGGCCGCCCGGAGAATGCATGCGCCATGCGCTCGATGGCGCCGGAGCTTGAGAACTCGTGCGCCACGCGAATGCCGTTGTAGATGGCAACGTCGTTCGAGGAGCCGTGGCCGATGATGCAGACGCCGCGCACGCCAAGCAGGGGCGCGCCACCGTATTCAGTGTAGTCGAGGCGGCGGCGAAAGTCGTTGAAGGCGCGGCGCGACAGCAGCGCACCCACTTGCGCCGTCACCGTTTTATTGAGCGAGGCGCGCAGAACGTCGCGCACGAAGCGGCCGATGCCTTCGCTGGTCTTGAGCGCCACGTTGCCCACGAATCCGTCGCAGACGATCACGTCGGCATTGCCATTGAAAATGTCGCGGCCTTCCACGTTGCCGATGAAGTGGATGGGCAGGGCCTTGAGCAGGGGGAAAGCCTCTCGGGTGAGCTCGTTGCCCTTGGACTCCTCTTCGCCGATGGAGAGCAGGCCCACGCGCGGCTTGGCGATCTTGAAAACGCTGCGGGCGTACATCTCGCCCATCACGGCGAATTGTTCGAGGTTCTGCGCTTTGCAATCGACATTTGCGCCCACGTCGAGAAGCACGCATGGGTTGCCTTTTGAAGTGGGCATGGGTGTGGCCAGGGCGGGACGGTCGACGCCGGGCAGCGCGCCCAGCACCATTTTTGCGGTCGCCATCGCCGCGCCGGTGTTGCCGGCTGTAACGAAGCCTGCGGCCTTGCCCTCGCGCACCAGCTTCAGGCCGACGCGTATCGAGCTGTCGCGCTTGGCGCGCACCGCATGGGCGGCTTTCTCGTCCATCCCGATGCGCTCGGAGGCGTGGTGGATGATGATGGGCAGGTCCTCGTCTCCGAGGTACTCGTCGAGCAGGTCGCGGATCTCCGGTTCGGGTCCGATCAGGTGGACACGGACGGGCAGCGCGCGGCAGGCGAGGATGGCTCCGCGAATCTCCGGCTCGGGAGCTTTATCGGAACCAACTGCGTCGAGCGCGATGTCGGTAAGCATCTGGATTGGGAGCTACTTGGCTTCTTTTATGTCCAGCACGGCACGGCCCTTGTACGCTCCGCACTTGGGGCAGGCGCGATGGGGCAGCTTCTTTTCGTGGCAGTTGGGGCACTCAGAGAGGCCGACCGCGGTAAGAAAGTCGTGGGCGCGGCGGAGGGCGGTGCGGCGCGTGGAGTGGCGCCTTTTCGGATTCGGCATGATGTTTCCTCTATTTCGTGATCCGTGAACGGTGGACCGTGCAACAAATTCCCGCTCACGGTTCACGACGTACACGACAGATTCTTCAGGACTTGATCCGGCTGCGCAAATCCGTCAACGCTTCCCAGCGCGGGTCACTCGGACCTTCATCGCAGGAGCAGGGCTGAAGGTTGCGATTCGCACCGCAGCGCGGGCAAAGTCCCTTGCAGTCGGGCTTGCACAGCGTTCTGACCGGCAGGGACAAAAGCACCTGCTCGCGCAGCACATCTTCAAGCAACAGACTGTCTCCTTGATAATAACCGATTTCGGTCTCCGACGCCGTAATGGACCGCTCGGGAACGTCGGCATCGGCGCCCAGGGGCCGGAAAATGAGGTCGAAGTCGGCGGCGAGCGGGATTTCGACGGGTTCGATGCAGCGCGCGCAGGGAACTTGGAAATTGCCCGCGAAACGGCCCCGGAGGCGAATGTCGGCGACGATATCTTTGGGCCCGCGATGCTCGTGGATCACCTCGGCGCTGCCGGAAGTGGCCAGATCGCCAATTTGCATGGCTTCGTCGCCGAAATCGACTGCTCCGGGAGGGAGCTTAAGGTCGAACTCGATGGGTTCGCGCTCGAGGTCAAGGACTCTGAATTCCATGATATGAGGGTAAAACAGGGAACAGGGGTCGGGGAACAGGGATCAGAGATAGGGTAGCTGCGGAGTCAGCAACACTTGAGGTATTGCGACGCCGGGAGGGCCCTCAAGTGGTCAGACCTTTCATTGACAAGAGCAGTTGCGCTGGGATAGAAAGCAGACGATGCGATCCCGAAGCTGTTCCCTGCTCTTTCCGCCCCTGGTTTTAGTTGCCGCCCTGGGCCTGCCCGCCACTTCCTCAGCCAAGGTGATTGGCATGAACGTGATCGCCAAGCCTGTGAATCGCGAGCGCATCGCGACCTTGCCGAAGAAGCAGCAGAAGGCGTGGTTGGAGTATCTGGAGCGGTCGGAGAAGCAGAAGGCCATCGACAAGCAAACGCTGGCCGACGAGCAGAAAGCCGCGGGCAATACCAGTCCCAAACATGCCGCGGGCGGCCGCGGCATGTTTGCGCTACGCGGGGACCATCCGGCGGAGTGGTGGACGAGCGACGAAGCTCTCAAGGATGCGCACAACATCATCACGTGGCAGGTGGCGGACGGCGGGTGGAGCAAGAACATCGACATGGTGACGAAGCCGCGCGCGCCGGGCGATCTCTACGATGCCAACAACGAGAATCGCTTCCCGGATCTGGCCGATTTCGACAAGCCGGTCGATCCAAGCTGGCACTATATCGCCACGCTCGACAACGATGCGACGTGGATGCAGATCCGGTTCCTGGCGCGGGTAGCCACGGCGCTCGTGGCTGCGCATCGCGAGGCCGACGCGATGCCGATCTGCGCATCCGTCCAGCGCGGCGTGGAGTACCTGCTCGATTCCGAATATCCCAACGGCGGCTGGCCGCAGGTGTGGCCGCTCGAAGGCACTTACCACGACGCCATCACCATCAACGACGATGCCATGACGCATGCCGTGGAGATTCTGCACGACGTGGCTGAGGGCGCGGCGGATTACAAGTTTTTGTCGGCTGCGATGGTGAAGCGCGCAGGACCGGCCGCGCAGCGCGGCATCGATTGCCTGCTGAAATTGCAGATTGTAGAAAACGGCGTGAAGACGGCATGGGCGCAGCAGTACGATGCGCTGACGCTGGAGCCGACCTCGGCGCGCAACTACGAGATGGCTTCGCTGACCAGCGACGAGAGCTTCCCGGTGGTGGAGTTCTTGATGAGCCTGCCGAATCCGACGCCGGCGGAGGTTGCGGCGGTACATGCCGCATGCGCGTGGTTCGTGAAGGTGGAAATTTTCGGGTTCCGCTTCGGCAGCGGGAACTTTATGGCTGACCGGCAAAGCCCGGGCGGGCGCAAGCTGGTGGCCGTGGAGGGCGCAGGGCCTATCTGGGCGCGCTACTACCAGATCGGCACGGATAAGCCGATTTTTGGCGATCGCGACAAGACCATCCACGACGATGTAAACGACCTGAGCCTGGAGCGGCGCAACGGCTACTCGTGGTTCAACGCGGCGGGCGTTGCGGTGCTGAACGAGTACAAGACGTGGGCGCAGGCGCATCCGCAACAATCGATGCAGGATGACGAAAAAGGAAAGTGACGCGGCAGGAAGCGAGATGCGCGTGCGCGTGGCCGCGGCGATCGATCAGCTGCGCCTGATCCAGCTGATCAATGCGGCCTTCTCCGTGGAGACATTTCTCCAGGGCGCTCGCACCGATCGGCGGCGGCTTGCCGCCATGATGGCCAAGGGCCGCATTCTGATGGCCGAGGATAGCGAAGGGCGTCCGCTGGCCTCGGTGTACATCGAACGGCGCGGCAAGCGCGGCTACCTGGGCATGCTGGCCGTCAATCCCGCAACAGGGTAAAGGCCTGGGGCGTCGCATGGTGGAAGCAGCGGAGGAGCGTTTACGCCAGCAGGGATGCAAGGCGGTGGATATCGCTGTGCTGAGTTTGCGGCCGGAGCTGCTGCCACTCTATCGGCGCTTTGGCTACCTGGAGACCGGGAGCGAAGAATTCAAACCCTCGCGGCCGCTGCGGCCGGGAGTGGAATGCCATTGCATTGTGATGTCGAAGCGGCTATAGGAGTGCTGGACCTCCGGGCCCTGGCTCCGCTGCTTATGGCGTTTTCGCCGGCGGCGCATGCAAATAACGGCTGGCGAAATCGATAAATGTTGGCCAGTTGGGCGCGGGGGTGTGGCCGCCGGTGTGCTGGCGGAAACCCAAGTCGCCGGAGATGAGCGTGGTTTCGATGGGAGGGAACTCCGTGGCTCCCAGATCTTTCTTGCCAAGTAACGTGTAGACCGGACCGGCGGCAACGGCGGCGAGGAATGAGCCTTCGGCGTCGGCCCAGCCGTCGCCTTTTGTTGCGCCGCCGCCGATGAAGACGGGGCGCGGCGCGCAGAGCGCGATCAGCTCGTGCGCGTCGACGGGAAGATCGGCCACCGTGAGCGGACCGTCGTACTTGAGAAAGTTGCCGTCCATCCAGTGATACTCACTGGTGCCGGCGATGTTGCCGATCTCTTCGCCGAAGTGATGGCGGTAGAGTTTCGCGCCGGCCTCGCCGGAGGAGCTGATGTAGGCGATGGCAAAGCGCGGGTCGTAGGCCATGGCGACGAGAGCGGCCTTGCCGTAGCGCGAGTGGCCCGTAATACCCACCTGGCGGGCATCGACTGCAGGGTCGGTTTCAAAGTAATCGAGGACGCGGCTGGCGCCCCACGCCCAGGCACGCAACGCGCCCCAGTCGTCGAGCGCGCGCGGCTGGCCGTGATTCGCCAAACCGATGATGCCTTGCGCGAGCCCGGCGCCGTTGTCGGGCTGAACGCTGGTGGGAACGTACTCCGCGTAGCCCCAGCCCCGCGCGAGAACCTGCTGCTGCCACGTGGGGCTCTGATTGGCGCCGGGAGCCATCTCGGGAATCATGCGCGCGATGGAGGCAAGGAACTGGCGGCTGAAGGTGAGCTCGATAATGACGGGAACCGGGCCTTTGGCGTTGGCAGGCGTGGTGAAGGTCAAATCGATGTCCACGGCGATCGAGGGATCGCTCGCGTTGTCGACATGACCGACGAGCGTCTTCGTGATGACCGGAATGTCGCCGTTCTTCTCCTGCGTGGTGCTGACGACCTGCCACGTGACAGCGGGCAGATGGGCGGGAACGCGACCGAGAATTTCGCGATCGAAGAGCTCGACGAGTTGCGGACGGCGCTGCTTCCACCAGATCTTGGCAGAGGTGACGCGCTTGCCGTTGTTCAAAAGCAGCGGATCGGGAAGGTCGGGGTAGATGTTGGCTTTGGACTCGTCGTAGTTGACGGGGTTGGGGCCGTTGCCGCTGGCGCTGGCACCGGGGCGGAGCTCTTTGATACCGAGCAGGTCCATTGTGCGCTGGTGATCTTTTTCTGAGGCCGCCTGGATGGCGAGTTGCTCGGGCGTAGGCGCAGGGCGCGTTGGCGGAGTGGGCGCGGGAGCCGTTTGCGCGGGCAGCCAGGACGCCGCGGCGCAGAAAACCAGGGCCAAGGCCAGGGCAGCAGTTTTGCAGGGGTTTGTGGGTCGCAGCATCGACATTGGCATCCTCATTCCGTTGAGCTTCCCAATCTGAAACCGGGAACGGCCCCAAGCATATCGACTTCGTCAGGGTCCAAGCAAGAAAGGGTCAGGACAACAGCGCGCCGGGTTGTGAGGCGGACAGATTTTGCGAAGCCCGGCGTTTGGAGGGCAAACGGAAAATAGCCCATATTCACTGTCGGTTACTATGCGGGGGTCTGGAGACCCCGCTACAGCCGGTCCGGAGGCCGGCGGTACAGGTTCGCCGTGAGCGCGCGTAACTATGGCAGGGGCGAGAGATCGACGCATTCGCAGACGATGAGCATTCAAGACGTGGGGCGTTCCGCCGATAGAACGGGTAAGTTCACTCGGAAAGGATGTGCCATGTCCTGGGTTCGAAACCTGCCCCTCTCTCAGAAATTCACCTATGCATTTGGCTTGGTGTGCGCCCTGTGCCTCGTCCTGGGGATCTACACTTTTTTCACCTTCCGCGGCATCGCTCAAAAGAGTGCGGAGGTCAGCGGGAATCATCTTCCTTCGCTGATCCACATTGCCGATATCCGGAACGGAGTGAACGTAGAGCGGCGGGAGGATCTGGAGCTGATGCTCTGCCAGACACCGGAGTGTAAGGCGGACCACACCGCGCGGCGGCAAAAAGCGATTGCCGACTACCGGGAAACGCTGAAGGATGAGGAACCCCTGGTTTCGTCCGCCGAGCGGAGCTACTACCAGACATTTGTTGCCTCGATCACGCAGTATCAGGACGCCAGCGACCGAGCCATTGCGCTACTGACCGCGGGCAAGGCTGGCCAAGCGCTGGACCTGCTTTCCTCCGACGCCATGATGGGCTGGATGAATGACGCCGTAAGTGCGACTGAAAACGGGGTGCGCCTGCACGCCAAGATCGCGACGGAGGAATCCGGCAGCGCGACCGCGGCAAGCGGCAACGCCGCGTGGGTCAACATCGCAGTGACGCTGTTGATCGTGGTGTTATGCGCGCTAACTGGCATGGTTTTGACGCGGGTGACGGCGCCCAGGATGGTGCACTTGAGCGAACTGCTGCGACAGGTGGCTGCGAAGGATTTGACGACGTATGCAATGGTGACAGGGACGGACGAGATCGGCCTCTGCGGCACGACCTTGAACTCCCTGACGGAATCGATTCGCGGAGTGATGCGTTCGGTGGCGCAGGGCGCCGAAACGCTTTCGGCGGCGACCACCGAGATCAGTGCCCAAGCGGTCCAGAGCGCGGGCAATGCGCGCACGGAATCGAGCAAGATCAACCAGATTGCGGCGGCGGCGCAGGAGATGACGGCGACCATCGGCGAGATCAGCCACAACGCGGAGAACGCGGCAGGCTCAGCCGCGAGTCGGCGGAGACAGCGGAGCGGGGCGGAGCGGTGATGCGGGCGGCGGCAGCCACCATGGAAAAGATCGCAGCGGACACCCGAACGGTTTCAGACAAGATGACCTCGCTGGCGCACCGCTCGGAGGAGATTGGCAAGGTGGTGAACGTGATTCAGGAGATCAGCGAGCAGACCAATCTGCTGGCCCTGAATGCGGCCATCGAGGCGGCGCGCGCCGGAGAGCATGGACGCGGCTTTGCCGTGGTGGCGGGCGAGGTGCGGCGGCTGGCGGAGCGCACCAAGAGCGCTACCGAGGAGATCGCGGGCACCATCCGCAGCATCCAGGAGGAGACGCGGGACACCCTGCAGGTGATGGCCGAAAGCCGCACGGCGGTGGAAAGCGGAATGGACGGAAACGTCGAAGGCCCGGCAAGAGCCTGGAAGCCACAATTACGAGTTCAAGACAGGTGGAACAGCAGATTCACCTGATCGCCACGGCAGCCACGGAACAGACCTCGGCAGCGGGAGAGATTTCGGAGTCCGCGGGGCAGATCTCGCAGCTGGCGCTGGAAAACACGCATGGCGCCGAAGAGGCCGTGGAAGCGCTGAAGAACCTGTCCTCCCTGGCCGCCGAATTGGACGGAATGATCCGGCAGTTTCAATTGGAGGGGGAGACACAGAGCGGCGGAAAACTCTCGGGAGGAGCGCGGGCCAGCCGCACCGCAGAACCTTCGCACCGCGCAGGTGTAAGGCGAGCGCCTTGCGATGAAGCATCAAGTAGGGCGGGCACCCAAATCTGCGGCCCCGGCGAGTAAGCTCCAAATTCCTTGCCGGGGCTACCCGCCCGCAATCCTGAAGGCTAGGAGCCTGCTGCCGAAATGGCCGCCGCCGCGCGCCAGCGCTTCGCTCTTTATTCATTTCCTTTACGCATTCCCCTTCGCAGTCCGCGTGTACAGTTATTCTGGAGTTGCGGCAGGCATGGCGCGGCACGCGTGACCCCAGGGTCCGCATCCCATCCAGGAATAAAGACGGGAATGAAAACGGGAGAGAAAAAGGCATGAGCGCGGTAAAGTACGACCTGATCGTCATCGGTTCCGGGCCCGCGGGCCAGCGGGCCGCCGTGGCCGCGGCCAAGATGGGCAAGCGCGTGGCCGTGGTCGAGGCCCGGTCGGTGGTCGGCGGCGTGTGCATCAACACCGGCACCATCCCCTCCAAAACCATGCGCGAAGCCGTGCTGCATCTCTCCGGCTACAACTACCGCTCGATCTACGGCGTGAACTACCGGGTGAAGGAAAAGATCACCATGGCCGACCTGGCCTTCCGGGTCCAGGCGGTGATCAAGACCGAAGTGGATGTGACCGAAGCGCAGCTTTCGCGCAACGGCATCGACGTGGTGCACGGCATCGCCCATTTCATCGATCCCCACCAGGTGCGCGTGGAAGGCCCGCAGACCGACGCGACGCTCGAGGCGGACCGCATCATCATCGCCGTGGGCACCAAGCCGGCCGTGTCGGACAAAGTGCCGGTCAACGGCAAGACCATCATCAACAGCGACCAGATTCTGGGCCTGGAGACGCTGCCCAATCGCTGATCGTGGTGGGCGGCGGCGTGATCGGCGTGGAGTACGCCTGCATGTTCGCCGTGCTGGGCGTGCGCGTGACGCTGATCGAAAAGCGCAACCGGCTGCTGGAGTTTGCCGACCAGGAGATTATCGAGGCGCTCAGCTACCACCTGCGCGACAGCCGCGTGACCATGCGCCTGGGCGAAGAAGTGGAGAGCGTGGAGGAACCGACTCCGGGCACGGTGGTGGCCAACCTGGAGAGCAAGAAGAAGGTTTCAGGCGACGCGCTGCTCTATGCGGTGGGCCGCCAGGGCAATGTGGACGACCTGAACCTGGCCGCCGCCGGCCTGGAAGCCGACAACCGCGGCCGCATCGCCGTGGACGAGCACTACCAGACCAAGGTGGAGCACATTTATGCGGCGGGCGACGTGGTGGGCTTTCCGTCGCTGGCCTCGGTATCGATGGAGCAGGGACGCATTGCCGCAGCGCGCGCGTTCAACGACCATGCAGCGACTTCCAATCCCAGCTTTTATCCCTACGGCATTTATACCATTCCGGAGATCAGCTTCATCGGCAAGACCGAGGAGCAGTTGACGCGGCGAAGACGTTCCTTACGAAGTGGGCATGGCCTACTACCGCGAGGTGGCGCGCGGGCAGATTCGCGGCGACACCACGGGCCGGCTCAAGCTGATCTTCCATCGCGACACGCGCAAGGTGCTGGGCGTGCACATCATCGGCGAAGGACGCCAGCGAGCTGGTGCACATCGGCCAGGCGGTGATGACGCTGGACGGCACGGTGGACTACTTCATCGACACGGTCTTCAACTACCCCACGCTCGCCGAGTGCTACAAGGTGGCGGCGTTCAACGGGCTGGGCCGGCTGCACCGGTACCAGACGGAGTAGGACGTTCGTGAGCTGTGGTCAGCGAACAATGGTCAGAGGTCGGATTTCAGAGCGCGCTTCAATAATCAGCGTTGCACACGGTTCACGATTCACTGAACCGCGATTCACGATTCACGGTTCTCGCTCTTCCCCAGGAGGGTGTTATGACTACCGCGATCGGCGTCGTGATCACCGACCACATTGTGGCCGGCAGGCTGGAGGAACTGCGGCTGGCGGGCCAGGTGCTGCGCTATCCCGGACGACCCGGACTGCGTTGGACGCGCTGGCGGCGATTCCCCGTAGCGAGCTGGTCGAAATTCTCGCCGGGCAGATCGACGAGCCTGGCGAGCGGCGAAGCTGGCACCAGTGGACGCGATCGGCGTGGCCGTTCCCGGGATCGTGCGCTCGGGAGTGGTCGAGGAATCGCCCAATCTGCCGCAGATGAAGGGCATGCGGCTGGCGCGAGAGCTGAACGCGGCGCTCGCGGAGCGCGGCATCGCGGCCCCGGTGCATATCGCCAATGACGCCGACGCCATCGCCGCGGGCGTGGCCGCCACGCGCGGCCGGCTCGACAAGCTCACCCGCGTGTGGACCATCGGCAACGGCATCGGCTATGGGCGCTGGCCGTACGTCGAGGGCGTGTGGGAGGGCGGGCACATCACCGTGACGCTCGACCCCAAAGAGCGCTACTGCGGATGCGGCGGCAGCGGACATCTCGAAGGCATCATGGGCTATCGCGCCATGCGCATGCGCTTTCTCGACCTGGAGCCGGAAGAGGTCTTTGCCAACGCCAAAAAAGGCGACATGCGCTGCCGCGAGTTTGTGGACCTGTGGCACCGCGCGCTGGCCGCGGCCACCGCTTCGTTCATTCACCTGGCCGGGCCGGGGCGCTTCTACTTCACCGGAAACAATGTGGGCTTTCTGGAGCTGCCGCTGCTGCGCAGCCACCTGGAAACCATGGTCCGGATGAGCCCGCTGCAGAGTTTCTCGCTGGAAATCCTGCCCCCGGACGATGAAACCGCGCTGATCGGCGCGGGCGTGAGCGCGTTGCGGGTGGTAGGACAGGGGACTGGGGACTAGGGAGGAGTTCCAGGGTGGAGCTCCAGACCCCGGATGGGTCGCCACCTCGTCATTACCTCTTGACAAACAGCCAGATTACCAAAGTAAGCTCGCGCGACAGCTCTCCTTTGCATCTAATGGGTCGAGAGTCGAGATTAGTCGGCTCTCTCTTCCGTAATTCCTTCCCATGCCTGATGAACAAGCGCCAGTTCGAGTTCTTGTCGTCGATGACGAGTGCATCATCGCCGACTCAATCGCGCTGATTTTGAAGGGACGGGGGTTCGATTCGCGCGCCGTCTACAGCGGCGAAGATGCAGCCGAGCTTGCGCTGACATGGAAACCTGAGGCAGTGATTGCCGACGTGGTCATGGGGAAAATGAACGGCGTGGCCCTGGCCATCTACCTAGCGCAAGCGTTGCCCTCGTGCAAGGTACTTCTCATCTCGGGAAATATTGCTACTTCGGAATTGCTGGACGAATCGAGGAAGCTCGGGCACGACTTTCCGATTCTGGCTAAGCCGTTCCCCCCTGAATGCGTTTTCGAATTTCTCAGTCAATCGGGCGGCGTGGGAAGCGCGTGACCGAGCTTCAAAATCAATTTCAAATCCCCTCAAAACTTTTAGAAACCTGAAATCCTTCCTCAGCGCTTGCGCAAATAAGTCTTCGACAGGCGATCGTGCCAGGTGAGATGGCCGTCGTCGAAGAGCGCCCACACCACGCCCAAGCCCATAGGCAGAAGCGACAGGAGCAGTGCCAGCAGGCGCCCGCACCGTTGCACGCGAGTCGTGGTATAGCCCGCGAAGGTGTTGAGCTCGATGCCGGCATACTTCATGCCGGGAGTGCCCCGGCCCAGGGTCATAAAGCACGTGTGGTAGACAACGCCGATGGCGAGAAAGGCGACTGCGGCGCAGAACTCGACCGCGCGCAGGCCCGGCAGTTCGCTGACGTTGTACGCAGCCAGTGTGGCGGCGGCTACTAGGGCGGCGGCGATCAGGGTGCAATCGACGAAAGTTGCAAGCAGGCGCCGGCTCATGGGCGCAGGCTCGATCGCGGGCGCGGCCTCAAGCGCGGGCTCCTCGAGTAGCTCGTCGACAAGCTGCTGCCGCGGCTGCGCTCCGAGGTCGAAGGTTGGAAGTTGCGCAGCAACAGACATCGATGAAGGCTGCGCATCAAGATTCAGGGGCAAAGCCTCGAAGTTCATCAATGGAGGCAGAGACTCGAAGTTCGTCGATGGAGGCAATGCCTCCAGGGTCATGGCCGACCATTCGGGGCCCATCCATGCCGGCGCCGCAGGCGAGTCCATGGTCACGGGCGCGGGCTGGACGGAGATGGCGGCCGGATCTACCTCAAAAATGCTCAACTGCGGCGCTGATCCCGCTTCGGCCAGGGGGCCTTCCGCGCGCCTCGGACGTACCCTGCGGGTGGCAATCATCTCGCGCGGAAACTCGATCAGGTTGGCGTAAATGGGCTGAACCGATTCGCCGGATTCGCCCAGTTGGGCCTCCGTAATGGATGGGCGATCGTAGCGAGGCTGGGCCGCGGCGGACGCGGTCTCATCCTGTTGCGCGTCGGTTTCCAACTCCCAGCTTGGAGCCATTGCCGTTTCCGGATGGTCGTGGGGGCGCTGCGGCGGCTTTTGCTGCGGCGGCACAATTGCGGGCGAGGCGCGGCGCTCGGAGACGGGCTCGGGCTGCCAGCCGGGCTCGGCAGAGGTGGCGGCCTCAAGGCCATCGAGAACGTACTGGAAGGCGGCCTGCGCCTGCTGTGCGGCCTGGGAAGCGGCCTTGGCGGCATGTACCGCAGCACGCGCCTCGCGGGTGAGCAACTCGCTGTAGCTGGGGGCATTGGCATAACGCGCGGCCACCCGCGCGGCGGCCTGGGCAGCCCGGCTGCCACGCGCGTGCCGGATTTCAGCGGGCGCGGCGGTTTCGCTTGCCGATGGCGTCTTGCTGCTTCAAGTGGGCCGCCACGCGGCGATTGACTTCCTGCTTCCACTCGGGAAAAAGAACAGCAGTTTGAAGTGATGTACTCAACGCTCCTGGTTCCCTTCTGCTACAACGGGCCGCGTTCCCGGCTCGCTCGCATGATATGGTCCGCGCCGCAACCCGGAACAGGGTCAACGCAGACGTTGCTGAACAACCAAGGAAAGAGGATCGCGGACAGAAGTGGGCGCGCCCAGGGGTGTGGGCTCGTGATCGTGCGGTAAACCCGACTTGTACAGTTACCAGAGCACGAGGAGTGCGTCCCATCCGATGCAGCCAGCTTTGCTATTCTGAGCCTTACACCGGTCTGAGTCAGGGATGCGTCCTCGTTATTTAGTATGTATCACGCTGCTGGCCGCCTGTCACCTGCAACTAGGCGCACAGGCCCCTCAAGTGTTGACCAATATGGCACCCGCAGGGGCGGCACCTCTAGCGCAACGTGAGACGAATGGCGCGCAAAGCCCCGGTTTGCCCTCCAGCTTGCCGGCAGCGGCGGACCTGCCCGACGACCCCGGCCAGGAACTGGTGCCCCAGGCCGTGCCGGAACCGGCGCCCGCAACCGGAGTTCCGTTACAAATCGATGCCGACAATCAGAACTGGGACGAGCAAAGCCAGACCTATACTCTCGCTGGCCACGTCGTGATTCACTACCGCGATTACGTGATCCGCGCCGACAACGCGACTTACAACCGGACGACTACGGAGCTGGAAGCCGACGGCCATCTGCAGGTGACCGGCGGGCCCAACGATGTACTCATCAATGCCACGCACGGCGACATGCGGCTCAACATGCATACCGCGCGCTTCTACAACGTGAACGGGTCGCAGGGCGTGCATACCATGGGGCACACGGTGGTGTACTCGATCCCGAACCCGCTGCTGTTTCAAGGCCGAGTGCTGCTCCAGACGGGCGAGGGCCACTACCGCATCGTCGACGGCTCCATGACCAATTGCCGGCTACCCCACCCCGACTGGCGGATTATTGCGCACTCCATCAATCTGGACAACGAAAAGGCATCGACCTCGAATGCGTTCTTCGAGTTTCTCGGCTTGCCGATCTTTTATTTGCCGTATCTGCACCATCCGGCCAACGATACCGGCCGGGTGAGCGGACTGCTGACGCCGGTGATCAGCAACGGATCGTCGATTCGCGGCTACACGCTGGGCGAGCAGGTGTACTGGGCGATCAACCGCAGCATGGATATGGTGGTGGGCGCGGAGTACTTCAGCAAGCGCGGCTGGGCGCCCAATGGCGATTTCCGCTACAAGGGACCGGGGCTCGATCACCTGACCGCGCGCTGGAATGCGCTGCTCGATCGCGGCATCGAGGAGCCAGTGACAGTATCGACGGCTCATCCCACCGGCTACGAGCTGGTCAACCAGGGCGGCGTCGATGTGAACGTGCTGGGGCGCAAGGATTTTTCTCCCGAGACGCGTGTTGCCGGCGCCATGGAGTACTTGTCGAGCTACGTGTACCGGCTGGTCTTCGACGACAACTACGCGCAGGCCATCAGCTCCCAGGTGGCGAGCGACGTGGTGTTCACCCATAACCACCGCGGAATGGTGCCGTCCGTGTGGCTGGACCGTTTGAATCCTTCGCCAGCACCAACAATGGCAACGAAGTGAAAATTCTGCGTTTGCCTCTGATACGCTACGACGTGCTGGACCGGCCCCTGGGGAGTGGGCTGGTGTATTGGGGGCTGGGATCGTCGCTCGGCTATCTGAACCGCTCCGAGCCGTTCTTCCACTCGCGCAACGTGGGACGAGTGGACTTCTATCCGCATCTTTCCATGCCCTTGTCGGCCGCAGGCTGGAGCTTCCTGCCTGAAGTTGCACTGCGTGAGACCGCGTACACCATCAGCCAGACGCCCAGGCTCACCGGGCAATTCGCCACGCCAGTGGTCAGCCATAGCGCCCTCAACCGGAAGGACGTGGAGGCGTCGATCGACATCCGTCCGCCCGCGTTGGAACGGGATTACGAGCTTCCCTTCTGGCATCGGGAGCTGCGCCACGTGATCGAGCCGGAACTGAATTACCGGTATGTGGGCGGAATCGGCGACAAGGCCCAGAACGTGCTCCTGTTCGATACCGCAGATATCGCCAGCAACGTGAATGAGGCCGGCTTCTCGCTCACGCAGCGGTTTTATCTGCGGCCGACAGGGGAAAAGCCATGCGGCGCAAGCGACAAAGATGGCGGCGACGGCTCCAATGCCGTGGGCGATGCCGGTGAAACCATTGTCTGCCCCAGCGCGCCGCGCGAGTGGGCGACCTGGGAGATCGCGCAGGAGTACTTTATCGATCCGAACTTTGGCGGAGCGCTCATTCCCGGCCGGCGCAATGTCTTCGATGCCACGCTGGACCTGATGGCGCCAACCTTTCTTACTTCGCCGCGCAACATTGCGCCGATTACCTCGCGCATCCGCTTTGAGGCCATCGACAATCTGCGCATCCAGTGGGATCTGGCATACGACACCGTCGACGGTGAACTGGCCGCGGACAACATTTTCGCGGGCTATAGTTTTGGCCGCACCACCCTGGGCATTGGGCACGCGCTGCTGAACGCCGTGGACGACCAGGAGAAGAACGGCGCCACGTCCACTTCTCCCGCCACTTTCTCCAATCTCAAGAGCCAGCAGATTCAGCCTTTTCTGGAGATCGGCAAGCCCAGCGGCAACGGGCTCAACCTGGCAGTGAACGGCGGCTACGATTTTGTGCAGCACGAGGTGCAGTACGCGCGGCGTGCAGGCGGTGTACAACTGGAACTGCTGCGGCCTGACCCTCGGCTACCGGCGTTTCGAGTTGGGCACGGTGGGCTCAACGAGCCGCGACGAGACGCAGTGGCTCTACAGCTTCACCCTGGCCAACTTCGGAGCCGTGGGCGACATCCGCCGCTCCAACTCCGTGTTCCGCGATCCCACGCTGCCGCCGGCGTATTAATGGCAGGGAACAAGGGACCAAGGGGATAGAGTACAGGGAACGGAGAGTAGAAAAACCTTGCGCTGTGGGCCGCTTTCTGTTTCCTGCTGGCTACTCGCCAATTCCCTGCTTGATGATTGCCTTTCAGCGCCCCAAGCGTCCATCGCATATCAACACGGGAATGAGGCGCGGCAAGCGGCGGTAAAGCGGTCGTCTGGAGTATCCTTTCCTGAGGGGAAATCAACTTGCTCAATGCTCGTTTTTTAGGCGGAATGCTTCTTCTTGGCCTAACCGTTGGCTGTAAAGCACAAATCGCAGCGCCTTCCGCGCCCGATCCCGCGCTCAACCGCCGCATCGAGGTTTTGGTTCGCTCGCAGTTCGACCTGCCGGCGGACGTTACGCTGAGCATTGGCGCTCGCAAGCCCAGCCAGTTTACGGGCTACGAGACGCTGCCCATCACCATCACGCACATCGGCAAGCCGCAGGAGTTCGACTTTCTGATTTCAGACGACAACACCAAGCTCCTCCACATGGACACGATGGACCTGACCAAGGATCCCGCGGACGCCATCCCCATTGCGGGACGTCCCATCCGGGGCAATCCGGCCGCCAAGGTGACGGTGGTCAACTTCGACGATCTGGAATGCCCTTATTGCGCGCGCATGCAACAGGAGCTGTTTCCGGTGACCATGGATCACTACAAGAACCTGGTGCGGTTCGTCTACAAGGACGACCCGCTCGCGGATATGCATCCCTGGGCCATGCACGCCGCCGTGGACGCCAACTGCCTGGCCGCAGAGAACAGCACCGTGTACTGGGCCTACGTGGACTACCTGCACGCCCACGGGGACGAGGTGAGCGGCGACCAGCGCGATGTGAACAAGAGCTTTGCCGCGCTGGACCGCATTGCACGGCAGGAAGCCACGGTAAGCAAACTCGACGAGACCACGCTCGATGCCTGCATGGCCAAGCAGGACGAGACGCAGATCAGAGTTTCAGTGAAACTGGCCGACAGTTTGGGAATCGATGGAACGCCCGCGCTCTATGTGAACGGCGAAAAAGTGAATGGCGGCGCCGTGCCCGTGGACCAGCTTTGGATGGTCATCGACCGCGCCCTGCGCTCTGTAGGCGAGGAACCACCGGCCTCGCCAGCCGCGCCGCCAACCGCGGCAGGCCAAGGCGGCGCCCAATAGACACAAATAGGGCTACCGCCCGCCCGGCGACGGGATTTATCCTTGATTGCCGGGGTTTTTCGGGAGCCCATAGGAGAGATCAGCTTGCAAGTGTCATTCGGTTTTCCTGCGCGTTCTCATGTTGCTGCGGTACTGCTGTTCAGCGGCGCGCTTTTTTTCGCCGTTGCCGGATGCCATCGCTCGCCTTCCGCCGACGTGGTAGCCACGGTGAACGGCAAGGAGATTGCGCGCGCGGAACTGGAGCGGAATTACCAGATCCAACTGGGAGACACCCCCCAGAAGCCGTCGGACCAGGAGGCGGACATCCTGCGCCTCAACGTCCTGCAGAAGATGATCCTGTCGGAGATTGTGCAGCAGCAGGCCGCCAAGCTGAACCTGACCGCGAGCGATGAAGACGTGAACGCGAAGCTCACCGAGATCAAAGCTCCGTACACTGAGGATCAGTTCAACAACCTGCTCAAGCAGCGCAACATGTCGCTGGACGACCTGAAGCGCGACATTCGGCGGCAGTTGACCGAGACCAAGCTCATCAACAAAGAGATCGAGTCGAAGATCAATATCACCGATGCACAGATTGCGGCGTTTTATGCGGCGCACAAGTCGGACTTCGATCTGATCGAGCCGCAGTATCACCTGGCGCAGATCGTGGTGACAACCATGCCCGCGCCGCCCAACGGCAACCAGCCGGCGAAGCCGGGCGGCGAGGCCGAAGCCAAGCGGCGCATCGACGCAGCACACACCGAGCTCGTGAGCGGAGTGGATTTTGCGAGCCGTGGCAGCGAGCGTTTCAGAAGATTCCGAACACAGCGCCGAATGGCGGCGATATGGGCTTTGCACCCGAGTCGCAACTTAAGGCCGATCCCCGCGGTGTACGCTGCGATCAATAATCTCAAGCCCGGGCAGTTCACCGATGTGATTCCCGAATACGACCCGAGCGCACAAGGTCGCTGGCTTTCGCGATCTACCGGCTGCTCTCCCGCGAGCCAGCAGGCCAGCGCGAGCTGAACGATCCTCGCGTGCAGCAGGCCATTCATCAGGCGCTGCACGACAGCCAGAAGCAGCTTTTGCAGACCGCTTACCTGGAGACGCTCCAGGACGACGCCAGGGTGCGCAACTACCTCGCCGAGCAGATTCTGAAACAGGGCGGCGCAGTAGAGCGCAGTCGCCGCTTCATCCGACTCGCTAGAACTTCGCCTCGATCCTCGCGCCGGTGTACTGGATCGTCTTGTCCGGCGACGCCGTCGCGTCCCTCCCACGCCGTGCCCGGCAGAAACCATCACCACGTTGAAAGTGTGACCTGCAGCCATTCCGGGATAGCTGCCCTGGCGCGCGCCGATGGTGAGGGTGCGCGTGGCATCGTTCCAATGGATCGGGATGGTCGAGTGCGCGCCGCGCTCGTAGCGGTAGCTGTCGCCCTCGTCTTCATAGAGCGTGAAGTCGGCATCGGCTCCGGGATAAACGCGCAGCTCGATGGGATCGGTGGCCTGGCCGGCGTATTCGATGGCCGGGCCGAGGGGCAGGATCGAGCCCGCGCGCACAGCGAGGGGAATGCGGTCGAGCGGCGCGTCGACGTCAACCGTTGCCCCGCCTTCGTCGTGCTTTCCGGTCCAGAAGTCGTACCAGCGCGTGCCGGCGGGTAGGTAAAGCGTGCGTTGGGTGGCGCCCTCGGTCAGCACCGGGCTCACCAGGAGCGCAGGCCCGAACATGAACTGGTCGCCGATCTCCCAGGTGGCTGGATCCTGGCGGAAGTCCATCACCAGCGGGCGCTGGATGGTGTAGTCCTCGCTTGTAACCTTCCATGCCAGTGAATAAACGTAGGGCAGCAGCCGGTAACGCAGGCGGTCGACGGCGAGAGCGTGGGAAAGACCTTGTCATAGGTCCATAGCTCGTTGTGATCGCGATGGCCGTGGGTGCGGAAGACGGGGCAGAAGGCGCCGTACTCGAACCAGCGGGCGTAGAGCTCCTGATAGGCGGGCTGGGATGGTCTGGCCAGTTGAACAGCGGATGGTAGCCGCCGATGTCCGTGGTCCAGTAGGGATAGCCGGAGAGCGCGAAGTTGAGGCCCGCGGGCACCTGGCGGCGCAGCGCCCACCAACTGCTGTACACGTCGCCGGACCACACCGCGGCGCCGTTGCGCTGCTGGCCCATGAAGGCCGAGCGCGTGAGCAGGAAGACGCGCTTCTCCGGATCGGCCTGCTTCCAGTGCTGCCTGGACGTCGCCGGTGTGCAGGAAGGGAAAGACGTTGGTGTATTCCAGGCCGCTGCCGATGTGGAGCTGCTTATCGCGCAGAATGGCGTCGCCGACGTGCGGCCATGCCTCTTCGGGCTCGGAGCTGTCGAGCCAGAAAGCGTCCCAGCCCTGGGCAAAGAGCTTGCCCACAAACTGGTTCCAGAAAAAGTCCGCGGCGGCGGGATTGGTCGGGTCGTAGACCTGCGCGCCGGGGATCTCGAAGCCCTTCGCGACGATCTGCTTGTAGTTTTCGGCGGTGGCGTCCATCATGGCCCAGGCCGAGATCATGGCGTGCACGTGCTCGTCGTGGAGGGTCTTCAGCTCGGCGGGAACATCGGTGTAGCCGGAGTTGAAGACCGGATCGCCCTTGCCGCCATCGTTCCACCAGAACCAGTCCTGCACGATCGCGTCCATGGGAATGTGGCGGGAGCGGTATTCGGCCGCGATGGAGAGAATTTCGGCCTGCGTCTTGTAACGGTCTTTGGACTGGAAGAGGCCGTAAGCCCACTCGGGGAAACAGCGGGACGTGGCCGGTCATGGAGCGGTACTGATGGAGGATCGCGTCCATCTGCGGGCCGTAGAGGACGTAGTAGTCGATCTGCGGCGCGGCCATCGACTCCAGGTTCAGATCGAGCGGGAAGCGGTTGTCGACGTAGCTGAAGGAGGCGGTGTTCCAGAGGATGGCGTATCCCTTGCTCGAGACCAGCAGCGGGATGGCGACGTCGGTGTTGTTCTGGCCGAGTTCGACGTGCTGCCGCGATAGTTGAACATGCCGCTCTGGTGCTGGCCGAGCCCGTAGAACGCCTCAGTGGCGTCGGGGCCGAAGCGGTCCTCGATGTGGTAAAGCCCCGCGCCTCGGAGGGCAGATAGGTGCGCGGCAGATTCGTCCGTTCGCGCACCAGTGTCTCGCCTTGCGACAGTCTTGAAGGTCAGGTTGCCGTCGCGCTCGGACAACGAGACGACCAGACGGGAAGTGGTGAGGGTGGCAGACGCCGTTGGAGTGGCTGAACTGGAAAGGCGCGCCGGGGCAGGCTTCAGCTTGGCGCGAGCATCCAGGGTTGAACTTCGGCGGCAGCCGGCGCACCCGCAGGGCCGCGCCGTGACGTGGATCAGCGAATCGCCGCAAACCGTGACCTCAAGCGTTTCGCGATCGTTGTGCGCCGAGAAGCCGCCGGGCGACTGGTGCGGCTTGCATCGCCGCGGGATGAGGCGCTGTCTCCGGCTGGCGAGACTGGGCTGGGCGTGCGAGAAACGGCAGCAAAGCGAGAAGCAGGCAGCAGAGCGCAGGCGATGCAGGCAGCGCGGTCAGACTTGATCAACGCTACACCTCGGAGAATGGAAAGCCGGTGGGTACCAAGAAAAACGGCCCCCGCGCAAGGCGGAGGCCGTCTGGTGTTGTTGCCGAGAGCATGCGTTCGATCTAGTGCATCTGGCCGCTGTTATCCATGGTGATGCCGCCCGGGCCCTGATTCTTCTTCGCTTCGTTGGCCTTGCGCGTATCCATGGCCTTTGTGGGTCCATTCCTCGGCCTGCGCCAGGTCCTCGGCCACCGCGGCGGCATTGCCGTAGTCCACGTCGGCCTTGTTGCGGTAGATCAGGTTCAGATACTGCATGGCATCGTCGTAATTGGGGCGATTGTCGACGGCCATGGTGAGGTACTTCAGGCCTTCGTCGACCAGCGGCGCGTTCTCCTGGGCCAGCGGCTCCATCACCTTCTTGGGCGCCTTCACATTGCCTTTGCCGTCGTCGTTGAGGCCGGCGGCCTGCAGCGCGTTCAGCTTGTTCTGGTGCGCCTTGTTCCAGTCGATCACGCCGATCGTATAAGCTGCTTCGGGATCCTTGGGATCGACATGCGAGAACCTTCTTCTGCCAGGCTTCGGCATCGTCCATCTCGTTGATGCTGAAATAAATGCCCGCGATCTGCTTCATGCTGTTGACATCGTTGGGATTCTGCGCCAGAACCTCCTTGAACATGTCGATGGCCTGGTTGGCAGTCTTCAGGTTGTCGGGCGTGGTCACTCCGGGCACCACATTCTGCGCCAGCGCTGTGGCCAGATAGGTCTTCGCCATGGGCAGCTTGGGATCGAGTTCGGTGGCCTTCTGGAAGTGCTCGATCGCCTCATCGTAGTGACCGGCTCTTGTAGGCATCGCACTCCCTTGTTCAACTGGTCGCGGGCCACGAGCTGGTTGCACCCGCTCATGGCAAGCACCATGCCGGTCAAAGTCACCGCGAGCGCCCAAAAACGTGCGGGTCCATTCATGTTCGTATCCTTCTCCTTCAGGCTTGGGCCCTGCGGGCCGCGCCTGGAAACTTTCAGCAACTGGCTGCGGCGGGAGCGTACCGCAACCAGGGCAAAAAAATTGTACTCTTCCCCGCGTCCGGATCAAGTGTCTCCGGACACGAGCCAGCCTACTGGCCTGCCTGGATCTTGGGCGTCATCAAGCCGATGTGATCCACGTTGGCCGCCCTGCCGATATCGATGACGTCGGCGATGTAGGCAAAGTTCACATCGTCGTCGCCCTTGACGAACATCACGCGCTCGGCGCGGTTGGCATAGATCTCGGTCAGCTTGGCCAGCAGATCGGCGTGGTTCACGTCGGTTTCGTTGATCTTGTACGCCGGGGCCTGGCCGGGGCGATAAAGAACCTGAACCACGATGGTGCGGTCGTTCTGCGGCTGCTGCTGTTGCGGATTCTTGGGCGGCTGGGGCACCAGCGCATCCAGACCCTTGGGGGTTACCGGCACGATGACCATGAAGATGATCAACAGCACCAGCAGAATGTCGATCATCGGCGTGACGTTGATCTCGGACATGCTGCCGCCGCCGCCACCCGTTGACATTGCCATGGCTTAAACTCCTCGTTTCCTCAATATCGTTCAACCGAGACAATCGCGGCTGCGGCGTTACTCGCCGCCGATCTGATTGCCTTCCCGTCTTTGCGTCAACAAGCCGACTTCTTCCACGCCGGCCGTGCGCACATCGTCGATGGCGTCTTCAACGGCCTTGTACTGCGCGCGCGCATCGGCGCGGACATAGATCGTCTTGTCGGTCTTGTCGGCGAGCTTGTCGCGCACCAGGCTGCCAAGCTGCGAGGGATCGACCTTGTTCTGCCCCAGGAACACCGCGCCGTCGCGCGTGACAGCGACGACAATGGCGTCTTCCTTGTCGGCGTCGGGCATGGCGGTGGGATTTTCCACCTGTGGCCATGTCGATCGGCCACCTTGTTCTGCAGCATGGGGGTGATGACCATGAAGATGATGAGCAGCACCAGCATCACGTCCACCATGGGGGTGACGTTGATGTTGGAATTAACCTTCTTGCCTTCGTCGCGAACTGCTACTCCCATAATCGGGACTCCGTACGTCTGAATTTTTCTTGCCGGATGCACTCCGGCCTTGCCTGAACTCAAGCAGCCTGCGCGAGGATCAAACCGCCGGGCGGAAGAGCTTCACGTCCTCCGCCCGGCGAAGATGTCTCGCTCGAGCCAGAGCCGCTTCGCTCTTAGCGCTTGTGGCTCTGCTTGATGAAGTAGTCGACCAGCTCGCTGGAGGAGTTGTCCATCTCCACGTCGAAAGCCTCGACACGGCCGGTGAAGTAGTTGAAGGCCATGACGGCGGGGATGGCCACGAGCAGGCCGAACGCCGTGGTGACCAGAGCCTCGGAGATACCGCCGGCGACTGCGCCGATGCCCGCGATCTTCTGGGTGGCGATGGCGTCGAATGCGTGCAGAATGCCGACGACGGTGCCGAACAGGCCGACGAACGGAGCCGTGGAGCCGATGGTGGCCAGAACCGAGAGGCCCCTCTTCAGCTTGGCGTGCACGATGGCCTCGGCCCGCTCCAGGGCGCGGCCGGCGCTGGCGATGGTTTCATCGGTGGCCTGACCGGACGAGGCGCGGAACTCCTGCAGGCCGGCGGTAACAACTTCGGCCAGATGCGACTTCTTGTTGCGGTCGGCGATCTTGATGGCTTCTTCGAGCTTGCTGTCCTTCAGCGCGCCGGCAACCTTGGGCGCGAACTCGCGCGACTGCTTGCGGGCGGCAGAGAAGTACAGGTAACGGTCGATCATCACGGCCAGAGACCAGACCGACTCAATGAACAGGACGATGGCCACGGTGCGAGCCATCCATGCCATGTGATCCCAAAGTTGCATGGGGCTGAAGCTGACCGTCTGGCCCTCATCCTGAAAGAAGGCCAGGCTGTTGACCGTGTGCGAAGCGAAATGTGCGAGCTGAGCGAGAATCACTGAATCGTTCCTCCTAAGGAGATTCTTTTGGACTGAATTGAACCCGCCGCGGCGGGCGGCTGAGTTCGAGGAATGCGGCCCTGCGAGAATGCGCATTCGGGTCAAAAGCAATGCTCCCTGCCAAAGACGCGGCAGGGAGCCGGAAATTGCATCACCCACCCAGGGTGAAGATCACATTGACCGTGGTCTCCACCTCGACCGGCTCATTGTTGAGCAGGTAGGGCCGGTAGCGCCATTGCCTCACCGCATCCATGGCGGCCTGCTGCAACATGGCCGGTCCGCTGATGACGTGCAGATCTTCAATCGTTCCCTGCTTGGAGATGGTGGCCTGCAGACACCACTGTGCCCTGAACGCGCGCCGCCTTGGCGATCGGCGGATAGATCGGGCTGGTCTTCTGAAGCAGCATGCCCACGGCCACGCCGGCCGAGATGTTCACCTTCTTGGGCGGCGCGGCCTTTACCTGCGGACCGTTGCCGCTGCCGAACATGCTGCCCATGACGCCGTTGCCGCTGCCGCCCATGCCTTCCATGCCGGCCACGCCAAAGCTCGATGGCGGCGCTTCCTTCTCGATGACCATCTGAATGTTGTGCGGAATCTTGGTGGGCGCCGTGAGCTGATTGTTCATCATCTCCGACTGCACGTGCACGACGTGCACTTCAGGCGGCGGCGGCGGCGGCGGCGGAGGCGGCGGCGGCGGCGGCAGCGGTCAAAATCGTTGCCATCACTGCGTTGGGAAGCGCCTCGGGATAGATCAGCGGAATCAGGATCAGCAGAACGAGAATCGCGCCGTTGATGCCGCCGGTGACCAGCATCCAGCGGCCGCTCTTGGTCTTGATCCTTTTCGCGGATTCGAATGTGGAATCTTCAAACATGGCCAGCCTCGAATCGGGTTTGGTTACTCCTATTTTAGACACCGCGGGAAGGGGAATTGTTCCCGACTTGAAAATTCCACGCAAAGGAGCGAGTAAACCTTATCAGAACTGCAGCTCCCGCTGCAAAGAGTGCTGCAAAACTGGTGCAACTCCGCGCTGCCCCGACTGCTCCCGCCGTCAGGCCAGTTCCTGTCCGGCGCTCGCCGCGAATCCTCTATGAGACGCCGTGAAGCGCGTCCCGTTGCGTATGGATGCGGACAAATGCGATCGCGCATGCCGATAAGCCTCATCTCTTGGCTCGTCTCGCTGCGGGCAGCGAGGCGGCCTTGCCTTTGCCCGCGCGCCATTCCTGCCAGGCCACCAGCATCGGCGCGGCCACGGCGATGGATGAATAGGTTCCGATGAGAATGCCCACCACCAGCGCAAATGAAAAGCCGTTCAGCACCTGGCCGCCAAAGATAAACAGCGAAAGCACGGTGAGAAAAGTCAGGCCCGAGGTGAGCACGGTCCGGCTCAGGGTCTGGTTGATGCTGCGGTTCACCAGGTCGGGCAGCGGCTCGCGGCGGCTGAGGCGCAGATTCTCGCGGATGCGGTCGAAGACGACGATGGTGTCGTTCATCGAGTAGCCGACCAGGGTGAGAATGGCGGCGATCACGGTCAGGCTGATCTCCTGGCCGGTGAGAGCGAAGGCGCCCACGGTGATCAGCGTGTCGTGGAAGCAGGCCACCACCGCGGCCACGCCGTAAATCAACTGGAAGCGGAACCAGAGATAGACCAGCATGCCGAGCATGGAGTAGAGCGTGGCCAGCGTGGCCTGCTTCTCCAACTGGTGGCCCACCGTGGGGCCCACGACATCCACCTTGACGCCGTGTATGGCGTTGAACGGAATTGTTGTAGTGGGCCTGCAGAGCGTCGATTCGATCTGCTGGCGGCCGGTGTCGAGCGCGGCCTCGTTGGTCTGCCTCCGGCAGGCTGATGAGCACCTCGTTGATTGCCGGGTCGCCGAAAGTTCTGGATGCGTCGCGTCCTTGATGCCTGCCGCGTCCATGGCCTGGCGAATGGCTGTCGATGTCGGGCGGGTTGGTAAACTGCACCTCCACCTGCGTGCCGCCGCGAAAATCCACGCCCAGCGGCACCGGGCTGCCGATGTGCGACCAGTTCCAGCTCATCTTTGACGATGCCGGCCACGCTGAAGATCATGGAAAAGGCGAGGAAGTACCACTTCTATCCCAGCCAGTTCACATTTACGCTGCGAAAGAATTCCACTTCTTTTCTCTCCTAGCTTTAGCTTTAGCTTTTAGCTGTTAGCTTTTCGTGCGGAACCAATTAGTCTTCCGAAAGGGCTCGAGCTACTGCTAATAGCTGAGCTACTTTCTAAATCGAAACCATCTCGCCCGGCTTCAACTTGTTCAAATGCGCCTCAAAGATCACGCGCGAGACAAAGACCGCGGTGAACAGGTTGGCCGCAAGACCGAAGGTCAGCGTGGTGGCAAATCCCTTCACCGGACCGGTGCCGAACATGAACAGGATGGCCGCCGAGACGATGGTGGTGACGTGGGTGTCGACGATGGTCACCCAGGCATGGGCAAAGCCCTGGTCCACGGCCGCCGAGGCCGCCTTGCCGGCGCGAATCTCTTCGCGGATGCGCTCGAAGATCAGCACGTTCGAGTCCACGCCCATACCGATGGTCAGAATGACTCCGGCAATGCCCGGCAAGGTGAGCGTGGCGCCGGAAAGCCCATGAATCCCAGCAGAATGACCAGGTTGAAGATCAGCGCCAGATCGGCGTTGATGCCCGAGCCCCGGTAGTAGATGAGCATGAAGGCCATGACCACGAGCACGCCGACGATGGCCGCCGTGACGCCTTCGCGGATGGAGTCGGCGCCCAGCGACGCGCCCACGGTGCGGTCTTCAAGATAGTTGAGCGAGGCCGGCAGCGCGCCGGTGCGCAGCATCTTGGAGAGGTTGTCTGACTTCGTCCTGGGTGAAGCCGCCTTCGATCTCGCCCTGATCGCGGATGGCGCTCTTGATGACTGGCCACTTCGCGGACGCGGCCGCCCATCACCACGGCCATGTACTTGCCGACGTTGGCGCTGGTGTAGTCGTAGAACCTGTCGCCGGCTTCGTTGGTGAGCGTGAAGTTGCACCTGCTGCTGGCCGGTGTTCGATTGGTGCCGGGCTCGGCGGAGCGGAAGTCGCTGCCGGCCACAATCGGGGCGCGCTCGACGATAAAGAACCTGTCGGCGTCGGAGCCGGTGCCATGTTGCCGGAGCCGTGCAGTATCTCGTCGTCGGGCGGCAGAGCGCCGTTGACGCTGGCCAGCGCGGCCTGCTCGTCGGGAAAACGGACCGCGCCGACCACAGGCGTGAATCTCAAGCCGGGCCGTGGACTGGATGATGCTCTTCACCTGGTCCAGGTCGCTGATGCCCGGCAGCTCCACCAGGATCTGGTTGGCGCCCAGGCCGTACGCCTGGATCAGCGGCTCGCTGACGCCCAGGTCACGCGGTCGCGGATGGTCTCAATGGCCTGCGTGAACCGTCCTCTGTTCCAGAGCGTTCTCGACCAGCGGCTTCATGGTCAGCGTCCAGGTGTTGTCGGTGCTGCCGCCGGTGAGGTCGTACTCGTTGGAGTATTTCTGGTCGAGCAGCGAGCGCACGGCGCTGGCCTGTGCCGGCGGGAGTCCCTCGACCTCGATGAGCTCGGGCTTGTTCGGGATCGGGCTTGAAGACCTGGGAAAAGCGTCAGGTTGGCCGTCTTCAGAGTCCTGCTGGATCGCGGCGCGACGTTGTCGGTTTCGGCGCTGACCGCTTCAGAGACCTGCACCTGCAGAATCAGGTGCGCGCCGCCCTGCAGATCGAGGCCCAGGTGAATGCGCTTGGACATGGCGTCCAGCAAGGCCTTGCCGCTGATCCCGAGGAATCCCGAAGATGCCGTAGAGGCAAACCAGCAGAACGGCGATGATCAGGGCAATTTTGTTTTTGAGATTCTTCTTCATGGTTTCATTTCTCTTGTCAGGAGGCCGAAGGCTCATCCTGCGTGGTGACCGAGGCAATCGCGCTCTTGGCCACTTCCAGCTTCAGATTGTCCGGCGCCACGCGAATGATGATCGAATCGTCCTTGATGGAGAGGATGATGCCGCGAATGCCGCCGGCCGTGGTCACCCGGTCGCCGGACTTGATGCCTGCCAGCATCTGCTGCCACTGCTTTTGCCGCTTCTGCTGCGGGCGGATCATGAGCAGATAGAGCAGCGGAATAAACAGCAAAATGGGGAGCAGCATCGACAGGCCGCCACCCGCTCCCGGAGCGGGCGCAGCCGCCCACATATGCAAAGTTGCCACAAAGTTCATCCTGTACCTGCGTCCTTTACTCGCTCCGCAGCCGGCGCTTGCCAGCTTTGGGCACAGGCGCACCCGGCCATTGCTGCCGGCGCCTGACAATAGATTTGTCTCCGGGAAAGGTTCTTGAGGCCTCAGTCTCTAAACGGCCCAGGCTCTGGAAGGAGGGGTTTGGCCGCGACCTGCAGGACATGTTGCTCATGCCTGCACGCACCGCACAACCCGACTGCCGCCTGCTTCCTGTTCGACACAGCTTCCCTTCTCAACACCAGAGCGAGCAAAAAGGTTCCCGCCAGGGTCGTCCCGCCCGGGGTTCAAAAAAAGTAAGCCTAGAACGATAAGAAATGTGCGGCCGGTTCGGTGTCAAGGACAGGGACCACGGGACCGAGCGGCCAAGGGACCGGGAAGGCGGGAAAAAACAGGGATCAAGGGATGGGACGGCCGCCCGGACGCGTGGTTTTTATAGGTCCCTTATGATCCCCCTACTCCCTCTTTACAGAAATGGGCGCCCACTGGATTCATCGAGCTTTCCGAGGCGTGGGAGGCGTTTTTGAGCTCCCAGCACGGTGAAGGCGGAATGAGGGTCCGTCGCCATGAAAGTGGAATTTGACGCCGAAGCGCTCGCGCTGATCCCTATCGGAATCGCGTTGTGGTTCATGATCTGGGTGCTTTGGAACTGGTTTAGGGAACCGCGGCGCTAGGGCGTCCGCTACTTTGTGTCCTGCCGGGGTCCCCAGCGAGCGATTTCTGACCGCTGGGGTGGCTTGTTCCCACCTTTCGCTATTTTGCCGGGGCAGGGGGCGGAGTTTCATCTTCGTCGCCCGCATCTTCCACCATTACCGCCGAGCCCGGAGCGAAGTCGTAGCTGACGGCGTCCTTGCCTGCGGGATGAAAGCTGATGCGCAGCGGCTCGCGCTGCCAATCGGGCGGGGCGCATGCAGGGCCGTCCGCACTCTCAGAA
This sequence comes from uncultured Acidobacteriota bacterium, assembly GCA_963826735.1. Taxonomy (GTDB): domain Bacteria; phylum Acidobacteriota; class Terriglobia; order Terriglobales; family Acidobacteriaceae; genus Telmatobacter. Next base: position 204,385 of record CAWGYN010000011.1, on the reverse strand, counting down.
TCAAAGGCAGCAAGCTTTTTTGCCAGTACCGGCTTGCGCACGGCCAACTGCGCCACCACCGCATAGAGGCTCTTACCGCTTGCCGTCACGCCGCAGTAGGCCGCGTAATCGCGGAACCAGCTTACCTGGCTCACGCCGGGATCGTAGTCGGGCAAGTGCAGTGCGGTGACGTGGCCGGTGGTGCGATCCGCCAGCAGCCACGGCCCGCGCTGCCATACCCAGTGGCTGGCTGAATTTGACGCGGGATTTGACGCGGAATTCGGGGCGGGCTTTTCTGGCGGTTTGTCCGAGGGCAGGGCGTCATTAAGCCGGATGACGCGGCGCACCACAAAGCTGCGATCGGTGACGTCGTGCATGTCGCCAGTGGTCCATTCCTTGAGGACGCCATCGACGAGTAGAGCGCGAATTTTGAGCGCGTCCTCGCCGGCAGCCGCGCCGGAAGGGTCGCCCGCTTTCGAATACGGCACTTTTCTGACTGCGCCGAGAACGACGCTGTGCTTGCGCGGTGCGGCTGATGCTGGTGAGATGATCGCGATGAGCATTGCGAGAAGGATGGCGACAAGGACAGATTTCCGTCGAGCGTGCATGAAGGCGAGTCTCCTGATGATTCGTAAATCCGTTGCGCGACCCGATCTTCGTCAGGGACTATTCCGCATGGATTGCTGGAAACACGCACTTGGGAAAATGACGACTCCACGCCGGCGACGGGCCGAGGCGGAAAAGTGCTGCGCGATGATTCTAGCGCAAAGTTAGATATTTGCGGCTTCTACCGCGCGCGCCACGCGGAAGGCCGTGCTTTCACCGAAGTGGCGGGCGAGGATCTGCATGCCAACGGGAAGGCCGGTTTTCGTTGTCCCGCAAGGCACCGTGACGCCGCAGATGCCGGCAAGGCTGGCGGTGACGGTATAGATGTCGGCGAGGTACATGGCCAGCGGATCGCCGGTCTTCTCGCCGATTTTGAAGGCGGGGAAGGGCGAGGTGGGGGTAACGATGGCGTCGACCTCGGCGAAAGCGCGCAGGAACTCCTCGGCGAGGATGCGGCGGACCTGCTGCGCTTTGAGGTAGTAGGCGTCGTAGTAGCCGGCCGAGAGCGCGTAGGTGCCGAGGAAGATGCGGCGCTTGACCTCGGCGCCAAAGCCTTCGTCGCGCGAGTGCGAGTACATGGCGGAGAGAGTCTCAGATCGCGGCGAGCGATAGCCGTAGCGCACGCCGTCGAAGCGCGCGAGGTTGGCGCTGGCTTCTGCGGTGGCCACGAGATAGTAAGTCGGAACGGCGTACTTAGTGTGCGGCAATGAGACCGGCTTGATGGTGCATCCGGCGGCTTCGAGCGCGGCGATTCCCTTTTCGATGGCGGCGCGGACTTGCGCGTCGAGGCCTTCGGCGAAATACTCCGCCGGGACCCCGATGCGCAGACCCCTCTTCCCCGGTTCTTTGACGGGCTGGTCGCTGGCTGCGGCGTAGTCCTCGACGGGAGCCGGAGAGCTGGTGGCGTCTTTGGGGTCGTGATCGGCGATGACGCCGAGCAGGGTGGCGGCGTCGCGCACATTGGCGGCGAAAGGGCCGATGCGGTCCAGAGACGAGGCAAAAGCAATCAGCCCGTAGCGCGAAACGCGGCCATAGGTGGGCAGCACGCCGACCACTCCGCAAAAACTGGCGGGCTGGCGAATCGATCCGCCGGTGTCTGAGCCCAGCGTGGCCACGGCGAGATTGGAGGCAACGGCCGCGGCCGAGCCACCGCTCGATCCCCCCGGAACGCGCTCGGTGTCGACGGGATTGCGCACCGGGCCGTAAGCCGAATTCTCATTCGACGAGCCCATGGCGAACTCGTCGCAGTTGAGCTTGCCGAGGAGCACCGCGCCCGCGGCTTCGAGCTTTGCCACCGCGGTGCAATCATAGGGAGGCTGATAGCCCTTGAGGATCTTCGAGCCTGCTGTCGACGGTGCGCCCTGGACGACCATCACGTCCTTGATACCCATGGGAATGCCGGCGAGAGCGGGCAGTGGATCGCCTTTCGCCGCCAGATCGTCGATGTGGGCGGCCTGCGCGAGAGCGCGTTCTTTGGTCAGGCTCAGGTAGATGTTGAGATGCGGGTTTTTTTCCTCGATGCGCGCGTAGTAGCTGGCGGCAAGATCGGCGGCCTTGGTGCGGCCGGTCGCAATCTCGTCGCGCAACGCGGCTAGCGTCTTCGGCTTCTCGACGTAGCTCTCGGTGGTTTTTGTGTCGCTTGCCAATGGAATTCTCTCTTAGTTTTTGAACCGGTTGCACGGCCTGTTGCCTACGCGTCTAACGCTGCGCGGGTCAGGAGACCGGCGCTACAAATTGGCACTACCTCTCAATCACCTTCGGCACTTTGAAAAATGCGCCGTCGGTTTCGGGCGCCTGGGCCATGACGGCGGCGCGATCCAGCGATGGCGCAACGACGTCGGGGCGCGGCTGGGGGATAGCGGCATTTTCAAGCTCGCCGACCTGCGCCAGCGGCTCGATGCCCGAGGTGTCGAGCTGGTTCAACTCGGCGACGTAGTCGAGGATGGCGTTCAAGTCGCGGAGCATGGGCTCGATTTCTTCCGGCGCCAGCTCAAGATGCGCGAGCTCGGCGACGCGCTCGACATCTGCGACGGTAACTTTGGCAGTCATGCGCTGGCCTTCCTCATAGCGGCGTCTCCGCCGTCCAGGTTGGGGCGTTTTCTTTCGAGTTCCCGAAAAACAAGTATAGCGGCTGGCGCGGTGGAGGAAGTGAAAGGAGTGAAGGGAGCGAAAGGAGTGAAAGAAGCGAAGGAGTGAAGAAGTGAATGCGGCCGCGGTCAGTCGACGGTGAGGACCAGGTCTGCGGCGTGCGAGACGCCATTGGCGGTGACGGTTACGGGAATGGTGTAGGTACCGGTGGGCGTGCCGGAGCCGCCACCCGAGCCGCCGGAAGCTCCGCCGCCGCTTGTGCCTCCGCCGGAGCTGGTGCAACTGGAGATGCCACTGGCGAGAACCGCGAGAAGAACTGCGAGCTGAAAGATTTTGCGGCGCTTGCGAATCGCGAGCGGCAGAAGCAGCAGGCCGCAAGTGAGCGGCAGGGCGTGCCGGAGGCCGGGACGAGTGGGGCCCGGCTTGCCCAGTTCCGGTCTGCCGAATTCCGGTCTTTCGAGGTGCGCCTGGGCGGCGGTGGTGGAGATTTCGACCAGCACGTTGCCCTGCACGCCTGCATTAAGCGTTTGTGTGGTGGGGTTGAAGAGGCAGAGCGCACCCGTAGGAAGCGTGCCGCAGGCAAAGGTGAACGTGCCGCTGGAGCCGATTGGCGTGAGAACCAGCGTGTAGTTGGCCTGCTGGCCGCGGGCCACGGTCTGGCTGGAGGGGCCGGAGAAGGCGACGATGAAATCGAAGCCGGTTCCGGAGAGCGCGATGGTGGCCGGTGTGGCCACGGACGCGGAGCTTGCGGTGAGGGTCCCCGAGGCGGAGCCGGCAGCGGTGGGCGCGAAGACGATCTGCGCCGTGCAATTAGCGCCCGCAGCCAGGCCGCGAGTGCAGCCGTTTTGTGCAACATTAAAGGGTCCGGAGGTGGCCAGCGTCACCGAGCCGATGGCGTAACTCGAGGAGTTGGTCACGGTGACCGATTGCGCGGTGCTGGTTTGTCCCACGCCGATCACAGCAAACGCAAGCGAAGTGGGATTGCTGGTAAGGCCGCCGGACAACTGCCCGGAGCCGTTGAGAGGAACCGAGACTGCCGCAACTCCGGTGGTGGAGGACGAGATCACGAGTGTGGCCGCGCTGGTGCCGATGGCGTTAGGCGTGAAGACGACTTGGGCGGTGCAGCTGCTGCCGTTGTTCAGAAGCGCTCCGCAATTGATGGAAGAGACGGAGTAACTGGAGGCTGCCGATCCGGTGAAGGCAAAGCCGATGCTGGCCATGGGCGAAGCGCCGACGTTGCCGATGGTGATGGGCTGCGGCGCGCTGGCCACGCCGGGCTGCTGATTGGTGAAGGTGAGGCTGGACGGAGTGACGCTGAACACTGGCGGCGCGACCCCGGTGCCGCCCAGGGATACGGTCTGGGTTTTGAGGGCATCGGAGATGGTGAGCGTGCCCGTGAGCGCGCCCAACTGCGTGGGAGCGAAAACCACGCTGACGGTGCAGACGGTGCCGGCCGCCAACTGCGTGCCGCAGTTGTTGGTTTGCTGAAACTGGCCGCCGATGGAGATGGCAATGCCGGTGAGCGGCATGCCGCCGCTGTTGGTGATGGTGACGGACTGCGCCGCGGAGAGCTGGCCCTCGGACGTCGCAGCAAAAGCGAGTGAGGCGAGCGCAGGGGGATTGAGGACGTCAGTTGGCGGAGCCGCGGCGGTTCCGTTGAGCTGGACGGTTTGCGTTCCCGCGCCGTCAGTGAGGGTGAGCTGACCGGTAAAGACGCCCGTCGAGGTGGGCGCGAACTCCACTTGCAACGGGCAATCGGCGTTGGCCGCGAGACTGGTGGTTCCGCAGCCATTGCCGGAGAGAACAAACGGCGCGCTGACAGAAATGTTGCTGATGGGAATGGGAACAAGGTTGCTGTTGGCGACTGTGATGGTGAGCGGCATGGAAACAGTTCCCTCTTCGATCTGGCCGTAGCTTTCGCTGGGCGGGGTGAGGGTAACCGGACTGGAGGTGGTACCGGTGCCGTTGAGATCTACGCTGAGCTGGCCGCCGTAGATGTTGGCGTAGATGATCATCTGTCCCGTAAGCGGGCCGGTGGTCAGTGGCGTGAACGTGACCCAGATGGTGCAGCTGGAACCCGGAGCGATGGACTCGTTCACGCAGTTGTCGGTTTCGCCGAAGTCGCCCGTGATGGCAAATGGTGTGGGGGTCAGGGCGATGCTGCCGGTATTGAGAAGAGTGACGGTGACGCGGCTGCTGGTGGAATTGGCGCTCTGGTTGGCGAAGGTGATGGACGCCGGAGTGACGGATGCGGCGCTGAGGGCCGTGGCTGCCGTCCAGAGCGGCGTTTGCCAGATGCCGCGCCCATAGGTGGCCGCGACCAGCACGTGCGTGGAAGCGGAAGCAGGAACGGCGCTGAGAGCCACGGCGGGCGCGGCAGGAAGCCCGGTGCCGAAGGCCGACCAGCAATCGGAGGTTATTGTCCCGCAACCGCCAACCTCGGGTGTGAAATAAACGCCCACATCGGTGGCCACGTAGACCGTGTTCGCGTTTTGCGGATCGACGGCCAGGCTGCTGGCCGGAGCGTAAGGCAGATTGGACGAGATGTTGGTCCAGGTAGAGCCCCCGTTGGTGGTGCGGTACACGGTCTCAATTTCATCTGCCAGGTTGGGCATGCCTGCCACGGTGACATATACCGTGTCGCCGCTGGCATCGTGGGAGTCGATGGTGACGCTGGAGATGTCGAGGCCGTAGTAGTTGAGAGCGTGCGCGCTGTCGACGACGGGATTCAGGGTGAGATCGTTCCAGTTGGGAGCGGAACCGGAGGCAGGATTGTAGACGGCGCTGAGGACGTGGCCGGGCAAAAGAGAACCGTTGGTGGCAGAGCCGTACATGCCGAGATAGATGATTTCGCCGCCGGAGGCCAGAGGCATGGCGGCCATGGAGCGGATGAGCGCGTCGCCGCTGCACGGGCCCGGACTCGACTGGTGGTCGAGGACGGGGCTGATGGCGTTGGCCGTGGTCCAGCCGGGGCCGGCCGGGCCACGCCACAGGCGGCAGGTAGCGACGAGCAATTGCGTGTCGTCAAGCGGGTCGACCAGGAATGGTGCGGGTAGAGGCATGGCGGCGCCATCACCTGCGACATCGGCATCGCCGACGACCGGAGTTGTGCCAAAGGCGGAGGGTGTGCACGGAGCGGTCTGCGAGCACAGATAGATGGCGACACCCGGCTGGTCGTTGACGTACCAGTTTTTTGTGTTCGTGGGATCGATGGCCACGGGACCGCCGTAGCCGGAGAGAATCTGCGGCCAATCCGTGGTGACGGCGGAGCCCTTGACGCCAGCGACGCCGTTGACGCCCAGGCCGGCCATGAGGGTGTAGGAAGAATTGACGGTGGGCGAAAGCGTCTCCACCTCAGCGAGAGAGCCGAGACTGCCATTGAGGTTTTGGAAGTGCGTGGAGTCGGAGGAGGAACAGGCCGAGCCGGTTTCGCCGATGGCGTCCGTCGAACGCCAGAGGCCGCTGTCGTTGCCGAGGAAGATCTGCTGCGGGTTGGAGGTGTTCCAGGCCAATGCGTGCTGGAACTCGCCCACCTGGGCACTCATGCAGGTGGTGGAGTTGGTGGTGTTGCGCCAGACGCAGCCCATGGCCAGGCTGCACTTCCACAAGTCGTTGGCGCCGGCCAGCACGAGCGTGTCCTGGCCGGAGGGAACCGCGGCCAGCGCGAGGTTGTAATTGCCATTGGCAATGGTTGCCGCTCCCTGAAGGGTGCTGGTTTCAAGAGCGGTGGTATTCCATTGTTGAGCAAAGGTGATGGTGGAGTTAGTGCAAACGCCGCCACTGATCGCGCACTTGTCCTGCCAAAGGCCCTGGTCCTGATTATCGCCATCGACGGTCCAGGCAAAGGTGTCGCCGGATTGAGGATTGACGGCAAGCGCGCCGCGGTAGATGGGGCAGGCCACATCGCCGGGATAGCTTGGGTTGGTGGAGCAAAGGACGGTGGTGAGTCCCGCGCCCGGCTGATCGGCAAGGCGCGTCCAGGTGATGCCGTCGGGGGATTGGTAATAGCCGTGATATCGCACCGCAGCGATAAAGAGCTGGCGCACCGGATTCCAGACCACGGAGGTGGCCGCGTCGCCGTTGGGCCCTAGCAGCGGATTGACGGGCGACTGCACCACCGCGCCGGTCCCGTCTGTAATGGTGGCCAGATGCCATGTCGCGCCGCTATCTGTGGAGTAGTAGAGGCCCTCGCAATTCATGGTGGGCTGGTTCGCGTCGACCACATCGCCTTCGTAGGATTGCGTAACCGCGGCCACCACCACCTGGGGATTGACGGTACTCCAGGCAAACCCGGCAAAACCCTCGCCGGCAAAGACCACGTCGCGGGTGCTGAGATTCTCCTCCGAGTCAGAGGTTGCGTGGATCAGGTTCCAGGTGTTGCCACCGTCGGTGGAGCGCAGGATGCCGGCGCCGTAGTAGGAGTCGAGAACATCGTTGGGATCGCCGGTGCCGGCCAGAATGACGCCGGTCTCGCCTGGCTGCATGGTAAGCGCGCCAATGCTGATGGAGGCGTCAGCGGATCCGCCGAGAGCAGTGAGAGTGTCGGTCAGCGGGTTCAAGACGATATTGGAAACAGTGGACGTGCCGGCGTTACTCGAACTCCACACGCCGCCGCCGGTGGTGCCGATGTAGAGGTGGTTGCCTGTCGCGTCGGAGGGATCGAGCGCAATGGCGGAGATGCGGCCGGTGACGAGACCGAAATCGGGGGTGAGGACGGCGGTAGGGCCGAGCGGCTGCCAGGTGGCGCTGGCGGCGTTGTTGGCGGCGCCTTGCGTCGAGCCTGCCATGGGACGGGCGGAAAGCGTTCTGTTAAGACGGTGAGGCGAGAGCGAGCGAGCCACGGCGCGATGGCCGGGAACGACTCCGCGCTGCGCGAGAAAGTGCCGCGTGGCAACCACGCGCGGCGGAAGTTGCTGCGGCGGCGGCGCCAATTGTGTGATGGACATCGATCGCGGCTGTGCGAGCGGTTCTTGCGCAACCGGCGCGGGGCCGAAAGCCAGATCGACGAGAAGACCTGCGGCCAGCGCGGCGCACGCCCATGCGGCGCGGCGTGCCTGCGCATGCGCAAGACTGCCGGAATTCCCTGCCCCGTGAGGACGAACAGGACGATAGACGATCGGATCGAGCATTGGCTCCGTGGAGCGCATCTAAGTCCGTCTTTGGGACCGGATTCGCACTTCCCCTTGTCTGAAGATCTTCCAATGGGGATGAGCGCGAAATCCATGAGATAACGCTCAACGAAACACGCAGCTTCCGGGTTTGAAATGGTGGCCCATTATAGGACAGCGCTGGATAGAGGAAGGTGTGACTCCGGACACAGGCCGTTTGGCGGCGAATCGCGCCTTCAAGTCTTGCATAAAATCGGTTCTTGATTTGCGCCTAACCTGTCAGATTCAAGCTGCCTCGCCGTCGGGCACCGCCCAACCTGTGTCGCCATGTCCAAGGAATCTGGTGTGATGGGCGCAAATCTCAGCGACTGAGCGCGCCGGGTCCTCGGTGAATCCTGCTTTCGGATAAGAGCAGAGCAGGCAAAACCCATAATCCCGGCAGAACTCGCTCCAAAGTTGTTCCAGGCGCACGGTCGCCGCGTGATTTCCTTGCGCCCAGAGGAGCGCCACCATCTCGCCAAACGCCCGAATGCGCCGTCCGTTTCTTGAAGCGCGCTTGATAAGGTAGCCCACAAGGCTCGCGAACATCTCCTCTTTCGGTCGGCCATCGACCATGAAGGCGGACAGCGCAATTGAGGCGTCCAGAGCGATATAGCGGTCCTCAGCAAGGGGCCTCATCAGGTCAACGCCGTTACTGCTCAGCAGATGGGCGAGTGCGGAAAGATGCTGGGGAGTGGCAATAATGATAGCGCTTTCTCTCTTCGCGAGTCCATCGGCGATGAATCCCGCCAGAGTGCTCAGAAAAGACTGATCGTCGTCGTAAAAATGCGCGATATGATCGTTCGGCGCAATTTCGCCCCAGAAAACTTTTGTGGGTAGCGAATTCGGTCCGGCGCTGCTCATGTATGGCTGCCCCTCGCAACAGGAGTGGGATGCACGGAAAGTTCAGAAAGGTTGCCTGGTCGTGGCATCTGGGAACCAAATCGCGCCGCGCTGAATCCTGATTTCTATGACTCCTGCTCGTCGCCGTGCTGACGAATGTATGCGGCCGAGTCGAATTTCTTCGTCATCGAAGTACCTGTCATGGGACGGACGAGGCCATAGACGGGACGATTGAACCAAGGACGATCGAGCCTGCCGACGATCGCCCAGGCAATGCCGGCGTAGCCATTGGGATCGCGGCCGTCGAGTTGGTAGCGATCGTTAAGGATGACGGCCCAGTCGAAGGCGGTGGCGGGATCGGGCGCCCACTCCAGGATTTTCTTGGCCCAGTACATGCGCATATAGTTGTGCATCCAGCCGGTGACGGTCATTTCGCGCTGGGCGGCGTTCCACAAGTCGTCGTGGGTCTGGGCGCGCTCCAGTTGGGCGAATGTGTATTTGTAAGGGCGCGGATCGGAAGCGTGCTCGACGAGAGTTCTGCGGGCCCAGGGCGCGGCGCACTCCCATGTGTCGTAGCTGGGCTCGTGGCGCACGAATAAAACCGCCAGCTCGCGCCAGCCGATCAACTGTTCGAGAAATTTTTTGCTGGTTTCGGTGGAGATCTTGCCGGCGCTGGTCGCTTTTTCGACGGCCAGCGCGATGGTCAGCGCGCCGATGTTGCCGAAATGAAGGTACGGCGACAGGCGGCTAGTGCCTGCGATTTCGGGGTGGTTGCGGTTGACGTCGTAGGCGGCGAGATCGTGGGCGACAAACTCGCGCAAGCGCTTGAGGGCGGCGTGCGTGCCGCCGGTAAACGTGTCGACGGGCTGGATGGAGCGGTCGAGCTTCGTGAATCCAGCAGTGATGTCCTCCGAAAGAGAAAAACGCGCGACCTTTTTGTGCAGCCGGAAGTTAGGGTACGGGCCGCCCTCGGCCGGCGGCGCGACAAGATACTTTGGCAATTCCGCCTGGAGGCGCGGGCGAAAGTGGTGCAGCAGCGTGAAGCTGCGGTTGAAGACACGCGAGGGAACGACAACGTCGGCGTCGACGGTCCAATATGGAATTCTGAGTCGGCGGGCGAGTGCGCGGCGCCAGCGCTCGGGCTCGCGGCAAGGGTTTTCGTCGCCGATCAGGAGCGCTGCGCGGACCTCTTCGAGGAAGGCTTCGAGCGTATCGGGGGCGCGGCGGACGATGAATGCAATCTCGCGCTCGGCGGCGTCTGCGGCGACGTCGCGCAATCCCTGCTGCAGAAAGTGGTAGTGGCGCAGGTTGGCGTTGGGGTAGTTGGGGATCACGCCGAAGTAGATGACGACCGGCAACGCCAGAAAATTGGCGGCTTCGATCGCGATGTCGAGCGCGGGATTGTCCAGGCCGCGCAATGCGCGTTGCATCCAGTAGACGACGCATGCGCCGTCCTTGCGTAGAGTTCCGGCGCGGCGCACCAGGACGCGAGGCTGGCTGGCGAGGGCGGCGAGTTCCGTGTGGATCTTTGCGGGGTCGGGTGCGGGAATCACGTGCGGCCTCTGAATTCCATTCTCAACGAGTGTTGGGCCATGTAGGATGGTTGCGTTGCAGGCTACGCGGACGTTTCTCTTCCCGATTCGATCAGGTCAAACTTCACAGCCAGGGTTTTCGATGAAACCAATTCTGTTTTCTCTGCTCCTCTCCTTGTGCGTGGCGCTGCCCGCCGAAAACTACTCGCTCGGCCCCGATTCGCAGCCGCAGGTCGGCGTGCCCAAAGGCACCGTGACAAAATTTACGCTGCCGCCGGGCAGAGCCTACCCCGGCACACCGCACAACTGTGCCGTCTACGTGCCGGCACAGTACGACGCGAGCAAACCCACGCCGTTCATGATTTTTCTCGACGGCAGCGGGGCGCTGGGTAACGGCGTGCGCGTGCCGGTGGTCTTCGACAACCTGATCGCGAAGCACGACCTGCCGCCGATGATCGGGATCTTCGTCGATCCGGGGATTCTGCCGGTGGTTTCTGATGCCAACCAGAATCGCTACAACCGTATCTATGAATACGACTCGCTGACCCCGCGCTTTGCCGAGTTTCTCATTGACGAGCTGATTCCCGCGGTGGCCAAAAGCTACAACCTGTCAATGAATCCCGACGACCGCGGACTGAGCGGCGTGAGTACCGGCGCGGTGGGCGCATTTGCGGCGGCGTGGAACCGGCCTGACCAGTTTCACCGCGTGCTGAGTTTCATCGGAACTTACGTGTCGATGAAGGGCGCCGACGCGCTGCCCGCGCTGGTACGGAAGACGGAGCCCAAGCCGATCCGCATCTGAATGCAGGACGGAACGCAGGACCATATTGTGGCTCCGGAGCCGTTCGGGACGTCGCCTTTCGGAAGCTGGCCGATCAACAATCAGGTGATGTACCAGGCGCTCGAATTCGCCGGCTACGACGTGAAGTTCGAGATGGGCACCGAGGCGCACAACATGAAGCAGGGCGGCGCCGATTTGCCGGACGCGCTGCGCTGGTTGTGGCGCGGCTATCCTGAGCCGATCGTCGTACACGAGCCGGCGGCAGCACACGAGACCGGATACGACACGGCGAATCGGGTGTTTTCGACGATCTACCTCGACAAGCCATGGCAGCAGATCGGCGGCGAGTACGATCAGGTTACGAGCCTGACCTCCGACGCCAGGGGCGAAATCTATTTCACCAGTCCCGGCCTCCCCACGATCGCGCGCATGGACCCGGCCGGAACAATCAGTCAGTTTACCGACCCACCCAACGACGCGACCAATCTGCGCATGGGCCCCCACGACCGACTCTATTCCTTTCAGCGGTCGACGGGAGCAATCGTTTCGACGAGTGCGGCCACCTGTGCCGCGAGCGATCAGAAGACGGTGGTGAAAAACCTCACCGGCTTCGTCGACTTCGTCGTCACCGCTAAAGGAACCATCTACTATCTCGATGGAGGCAATGCGTCCATCGGCTTCATCGATTCCTCCGGCCAGGCGCGCGCAGCGCTGCCATGGGCCGAGCTCGCCGGGGTGTTCGACGAGATGGCGCGGCCTCAGGGCCTCGCGCTCTCGCCCGACCAATCCATGCTCGTGGTTACCAGTCCGGATTCGCGCTACAGTTGGTCGTTCCAGATTGCAGCGGATGGCTCGCTCGAGAATGGCGAGCCGTTTTATCGTCTCGAGACGCCCGAGGTCACCAAGCCTGGCGCGCAGCGCAGCACGGGCGGCGCGGCGGAAGATATAGACGGGATGGTGTATTTCGCCACGCCCATCGGTATTCAAGTCGCCATGCAAAACGGCCGCGTCGTGGAGATTCTGAATCCGCCCACTCCCGGCGGCGGGCCGCTGACCGCGATGACCTTTGCGGGCGACGGCGATCAAAACTGGCTGTACGTCGCGCAGGATGGAAAGTTGTTCCGGCGGCCGGTGAAGGTGATGGGCGCGAAAGCGTGGACAGTGGTGAAGCCGCCGAAGCCGACGTTGTAAAGGCAGGGACCAAGGGAACGAGGGAACAAGGGACCGAGAAAGCAAGCCTGAGGGATCACGACCTTCGGAGGCAATCAAGCACCGAACAATTTGCACGGTCAAACGTGAGGGCCGCCCGCGGGCGGCCCTCAACTTGTTCCCTCGCTCCCTCGTTCCCTGCTTTTTACCACCGTCCCCACGCCCGCGTGAAGTAGTCTGCCAGCGTCATGCCCACCAGCACCAGAAACATGAAGAGGCCCGAAGCCACGGTGAGCTTGGTGAGCTTGGGGCTGTACTTGACGTGCATGAAGAAGAGCACAACCAGCAGCATCTTCGCGGTGGCAATGGCCAGCGCGACCACCGGATTCCAGAACAGCGTTAGGCCGGGGGCGATGTGCCACTCGCCGAGATCGAAATAGGAAGCCACCACCGTCAACGTGGTGCCCACCAGCAGCGAAACGAAAACGATCATGTACGTCACGGGGCTTACGATGTGGTGTTCGTGTTGTTCCTGCTCGTGTTCTACGCTCATGCCATTTCTCCTGCGGGTGTTTTGCCCCTCGGGGGCTAAAGCCCCGAAATCATTTTGCTCGATTGCCGGCGCGAGTAAACTCGCGCCCTGATACAAGACTCCTTGCCACGCGAGTTTTTTCGAAGCCCATGGAGACCGGCGGTGCAACGTCAATGCCTGCTGATCAAATACAGCAAGGCGAAAAGATAGATCCAGATGATGTCGACAAAGTGCCAGTAGAGGCCGAAGTTCTCGACAAATGTGACGTGGCCCGTGGTGTAAGCCCCGGCCCTGGCGCGAAAGATCATGAAGATCAGGATGCCGACGCCAATCACCATGTGCAGCGCGTGCATGCCGGTCATGGCGAAGTAGAGGAAGAAATACTCCTCGGTCTTCTGCGCCATGTCGGGCGCGAGCGGGGCGTCGTGATACTCGTTGTAGACTTCAGGGTCCGATTGCGGGTTGACGAATGACTGCACACTGAAATGCTCGCCGGGGATGTGGTGCTTCTCCCATTTCTCGTGCCACTCGATGCCCTTGATGCCCAGGAAGGTGAGGCCGAAGACCAGCGTAAGGCAGAGATAAATCAGCAGCGATTTCCTGCGCCGCGTTTCCGCCGACCAGACGCTCATGGCCATTGTGAAACTGGAGGCGATAAGGACGGCCGTGTTGGCCGTGCCCCAGAAGATGCTCAACTGATGCGAACCGACGACAAAGGCCTGATAGTACCAGTTGCGCATGATCAGGTAGGCGGTGAACAGGCCGCCGAAGAACATGACTTCAGTGAGCAGAAAGAGCCACATGGCGAAGTTGGTGGCGTCGAACTGCTGATCGACGGTTTCGAAGTGATGGCGCTGATAGGGTGGATGCTCGTGATGAGCGGAGTTAGCGGTGTTAGCGGAGCTAGCGGAGTTAGAAAGCCCGTGGCCGCCGTTCGCGATTGCGGTGCTATCAGACACTCGCCACCTCTTTCTCCTGCATCTTCTCGAGCCACTCGTAGTCGTAGGCTTCGTGATCCATGATGGGAATCTCAGGGAAGTTTTCGGTCAAGGGCGGCGACTGCGTCTGCCATTCCAGCCCCGTGGCCTGCCAGGGGTTGTCGCCCGCAATGGCGCCGTATTTGAGCGACCAAGTGAGGTAAAGGATGGGCAGCAGGTAGCCCACGCCGAGAATGCTCGCGCCTGCGGTGGAGAAGACATTGAGGGCCTGGAACTCCGGCGGGTAAGCGGCGTAGCGCCGTGGCATGCCCAGCATGCCGAGAATGAATTGCGGGAAGAAGGTGAAGTTGAAGCCGATGAAAGTGACGATGGCGGCCAACTGTGAGATCTTCTCCGGATACATGCGGCCGGTCCACTTGGGCCACCAGAAATGAATGCCGGAGAGGAAGGCCATCAACATGCCGCCGACCATGACGAAATGGAAGTGGGCGACGATGAAATAGGTTTCTGTCAGGTGAATGTCGGTACCGGTCGAGCCCAGAAAGACGCCGGTCAGTCCGCCAATGGTGAACAGGCCCATGAAGCCGAAGGCGTACAGCATGGGCGTTTCAAAGGTGACGGAACCTTTGTAGAGCGTGAAAGCCCAGTTGTAGATCTTGATGGCCGAGGGCACCGCGACCAGCATGGTGAGCAGCGAGAAGATAAGCGCCGCGTAGTTAGAGATGCCCATGATGAACATGTGGTGAGCCCACACGAAGAAAGCGAAGACAGCAATGGCCACCGAGGAGAACGCGACGGCCGTGTAACCGAATACGCGCTTGCGGCTAAAGGTGGAGACAACCTCGGAGATGACGGCCATGCCGGGCAGAATCATGATGTAGACAGCCGGATGCGAGTAGAACCAGAACAAGTGCTGGAAGAGCAGCGGGTCGCCGCCGAAGGCGGGATCGAAGACGCCGATGTGGAAGACGCGTTCCAGAGCCACCAGCACCAGAGTGATGGCCAGGACCGGCGTGCCCAGCACCATGAGAATGCTGGCCGCGTAAGTGGACCAGACAAAGAGCGGGAGCCGGAACCAGGTCATGCCCGGGCAGCGCATCTTATGGATGGTGACAATGAAGTTGAGGCCGGTGAGGATGGAGCTGAATCCAGCCACGAAAACAGCCAGCGCCGCCGGGACCACGTTGGTGTTGAGATAGTGCGTGGACAGCGGAGTGGTAAAGGTCCAGCCTGTGTCCACGCCGCCCGCGGCCATAGTGCAGATCATCATGATGCCGGCGATGATGTAGAGGTACCAGCTGAGCAGGTTGATCTTGGGCAGCGCCAGGTCCCTGGCGCCGACCATCATGGGGATGAGGAAGTTGCCGAGAGTGGCCGGCACTGAAGGCACCAGGAAGAAAAACACCATGATCAGGCCGTGCATGGAAAACACCTTGTTATAGGTGTCGGCGGCCATCAACGAGGTCTGAGGCGTGAGCAGCTCCAGGCGGATGAGTCCCGCCAGGGCCCCGCCAATGAAGAAGAAGAACGTAATCGAAATCAGGTAGAGCGTGGCGATCCGCTTGTGGTCGCCGGTAAGCAGCCAGCTGAGCAGGCCGTTCTCCTTGGTCAGGAAGTTCATCTTGGGGATCCTGGCCGTAGATTGATCGGGAAGACTGACGATGGTGGCAGCGCTCATGGCTTGACCTCCTTCTCGGCCGCGGGCGCCTTGGCCCCGGCCGCCGGTTTGCCGCCTTCAGATGCAGGAAGCAGGTCGGTGGTGTTGGTTGTTTGCTGAACGCGATAATCGGAATCTAGGTTCTTGATGTACTCGACGAGCGCGATCACGCCTTCTTCGCTGATCTGTCCCTGGTAAGTGGGCATGATCGGCGCGTAGCCCTGCGTGATGTGCTGCGACGGATCTAGGATGGCCTGGCGGAGGTAGGCGTCGTCGGCCGTGACGGCCTGCCCGGTGGAAAGCGTGAGCTTGGCGTTGTAGACATTGGCCAGGCTGGGGCCCCGTGCGTCGGGCCGCGCGTTGTGGCAGGCGTTACAACTGAGACTGGCGAAGAGACGCTCGCCATCCTGCGCCAGCGAGTTACCGCTGGTGGAGCCCGCCAGCCACTTCTTGAAGTCGTCGGGCGTCATCACGATCACGTCGCCGATCATCTGCGAATGGTTGGTGCCGCAGTATTGGGTGCAGAAGAGGTGATAGGTTCCGGGCGTAGTAGCCTCAAACCACACCGTGCTGTAGCGGCCCGGAATGGCTTCCCGCTTGACGCGGAACGCGGGAATGGAGAAGCTGTGGAACACATCCTGCGAAATGAGCGTGACCTGAATGGGACGGCCCGTGGGAATGTGCAGGGTGTTGATCTCGTGCTGACCTCCGGAATGCTCGGCCTTCCACATCCACTGCTTGCCCACCACGTAAATGTTCATGGCGTTGGCGGGCGGCGTGTAAATGCGGAAGTAGAGCAATGCGCCCCACACGAACATGATCAAGAACAGGCCCAGGGGAATGATGGTCCAGGTGGCCTCGAGCAGCGTGGAGCCCTCGATCTGAACTGCCTTCGGATGCCGCTTCTTGCTGTACAGGATAGAGAAGCCCACAAGTAGCAAAACCACGACCGTCAGCCCGATCAGGCTTACCAGAACCATGAAGAAAAAGAGCGCGTCGGACTGGGACGCGACCGTGGACGCTTCCGGCGGAAAGAGCGGGAAGTGCGTTAACCACTTCTGGAGAAACTGCCATAGAACTGGGCTGATGTGGTCCATTACGTTATCCGTTCACCTTTTTTGCCGTCCCCTGATGCGTGTTGGTCCATTCGCGATCGTGCTTGAAGTCTTTGCGGAACATGAGGAACATGAATCCGCCCAAAAGCACGATGGTGAGGAGGCCTCCCAACTGAATTACCCGCCCAACGATCAGGTCGTGCGTGTTGGTCGTGGGATCGTAGTGGTAGCAGTAGGTAAGAATGTTTACCACCGGCGATCCGATGCGATTGGAAGAAGCTTCGTCGAGGCCGAGCAGCAGATCCTTGGGCGAGTACTCGACTCCCATGTAGTATTGGGCCAGCTTTCCTTCGGGCGTAACGATCTGGATGGAGCTGGCATGCGCGAACTGCGTGAGCTTGCCGTTGGGGCCGGGAATTCTTATGTAGCCAAATCCGACCGCCTTGGTCAAGGCATCGATATTGGCCTGCGTGCCGGTGAGAAAGTGCCAGCCGTTGGCGGTTTCGGGGCGGCCGTAGCGCTTGAGATAAGTGCGCTTCTTGGCCGCGGCCAGGTCCGTGCCTTCGCTGGGATCGATGCTGACCACGATGATGTTGAAGTCCTTGCCCGGAATGAATCGCACCATCTCTAAAGCGCTGGTCAGGCCGTTCAGCTCTTCAGAGCAGAGCATTGGGCACTGGTAGTAGACCAGCGCCAGGATCGCCGGCTTTTTGCCGAAATAGCCGGCCAGCGCCACCGGCTTGCCCGCGTCGTCGGTAAACGTGAGGTTGAGCGGCAATTGCGTGTTGAGATGCTGCGCGATGCCGACGCCCTTGAGGACCGCCGGCTGATCGTTGGCCTGGCCGGCTTGCTTGTCGCCGTAGCTGGAGACCTGCGCGGCAAGTTGCGGAGCGGCGAGACAAAGCACAATCGCGCCCGCGAGGCCGATAGCCGTTGCGTGCAACGTTCTCCGAATTGTGCTGCCTGACTCCATTTCGCCATTTCCTCAGGGGCTGACGCCCCTGCCTAATTTGCGACCTCATCGGCGCGGCTGAAGCCGTGCCCCGATACAAACCCTGGATTCCGCATTCCGCGAAGGGGAATCCTGTTCCCTAGTCCCTAGTCCCTGCGCCTTGCTCATACGCCGTACGCGCGAAGCCATTCGTAAGCGGCACAGGAACTGTTGGCGTGCTGTCGCCGGTCATGGGCAGTTGCGTTTGCACAGGCTGCACCACGGGCAATCCCCGTTGCGCAATGATTTCCATGGCGCGCTCGATGGGAATCCTGACCGTGCCCTTCGACTCGTCGACCCAGGTGTAGTTCGAGAGCAGCAGATCTTCGCGCGCGTGCAGGTTGGCAACATCCTGATTGCCGTCGTCGGTCTGGACCCGCGGCGTGGGGAAGGTCTGGGTAATCTCGGCCATCTTGTTCTGCATCTCGGGGCTCGATGGCAAGTTGCCGAGCTGGCGTATGTCGACGGTCTTCGTCCACTTGCTGTCGGGCCCGTCTTCCTTGTTCATGCGGGCGTTGATGACCTTGCCGATGCCGTAGCAGAGCACTCCGCCGACCACGACAAAGATAGCCAGCGCGACGACAAAGACCACAATGCCCGTTACGCCGACGTCGCTGCGCTCATAGCCCAGCGAGGCGTCAACGTTCTCCGGGGCGTCTTTGCCTCGATCCGGCTTTTCAAATACGTCATGCCCATGTTCGTTAGGCGTTGGCATGTTCGGGCTCCAGAATCTCCGCCAGATGCGGATCGTTCACCTGCACCAGCGGCCGCGTCTTCAGGCGCGTGCAGAAGTAAGCCAGCCAGAAGCAGAACATCGCGGCAGGCACGGCAATGTACTCGAGAATTCCCCAGCTGAAGTGGAGATTGCGCGCCGCGTCCTTGAAGTTGGGCTCGATGAGCCAGAACATGTCGAAGGCGCGGGCGAAAACCATCCACTGGCAGATGCGGACGAGGCGTTTCTTGTTGCGCTTGAGGTCGCGCGAAAGCAGCATGCTGAAGGGAATCACCCAGTGGAAGATGAAGTCGAGGGTGATTATGATGCCCCAGCTGCCGCGGATGCGATCCAAGTACCAGTTGATCTCGCCGGGCAAGTTGCCGGACCAGATGATGAGGAACTGGCCGAAGTTCAGGTAGATATTGAGCATGACGAAGGCAAAGGCGAGCTTGCCCAGATCGTACTGCTCGGTTTGGCGCAGGATGGTCTTGAAGGGCTCGGCGCGGGAGAGCGAGATGGTCACGATGATCGAGAAGGCCAACACCAGGTAGCCCTGGCCGACCAGGAACAGCAGGCCGTAGACCGAGGAGAACCAGGTGGGATCCATCGACATCACCCAGTAGATGGCGCACGCCGTCATGGTGATGGCGTAGATGAGGATGCCGGGGCCGCTGATGTTCTCAAATCTCTTGATCCAGTAGGGCGTGTTCGCCGGTGTGTCGGCGTCGCGCTTGAGGGCAAGCGCGTTGAGGCGGATATCGTAGTAGGCCCAGATGGCGAAGCAGAACAGGCTGACCGCCCAGAACATGTCGGAATTCAGCATGGGGCGCTTGAAGTCGATGCAGTGGGCCTGCATTTCAGTGAGGATGCCATTCTTGAGCGCCGTCGCGACGTCGCTCACCGTGGGAAATTGCGCCCACAGGTAAAGCCGTTTCATGAAGAGGGCAACGACCAGCCAGTAGACAAAGATGACGGGCAGGGTGCGGCTGAGAGCTTCGAGCGGACGGCGGAGCAGCAGTCCCCACTTGCCGCCGGAACAGTACTGCACCATCAGCAGCGCGAGACCGCCGACGCAAAGGCCCCAGGTCCACATGGTGCCGAGGGTCCAGGCGCGCAGGAAGTGATCCCAGCCCAGACCGTCCTCTCCCTGGCCGAGAAATCCCAGGATCACAGAGATGACGGCGAAGATTGCTCCGATCACGAGCGCGCGCGTCTTCCAGGCGTCGACAAAAGCCGGCGCACCGAGCTCGGCGGGAAGCGCTTTAGCGTGCGGGTTGTGATTGCTCTCCATGTGCGTTCGTCCTATTGCCTTGCTGCATTGCTCCGTGTTCTTAGTCCCTAGTCCGTTAGTCCCTGTCTTTTCACTTCTTCCCTGCCGCAGGCGGAGCCGTCTTTGGAATCGATATCGCAGGATCCGCGGGATAAGCCGGCGCCATGCCCGGCGTTCCCTGGCTGGCGATGGGCGGGTAAGCCTGCACTGCCGTCGCCGGCATGGGCCAGGGCTGCGCATACTCCGGATGCCCTTCGCTGGTTGCTACATCTTTCAGGCTCCTGATCCGGGTGCCGGAGGGCACATCCTTAGCCGTGGCTACCTGGCTGAGTTGCAAGGCGCGAATGTAGGCGGCCACGGCCCAGCGATCGGCCGGCGGTAGCTGCGACGAGTAGTCGGGCATGGCGCCGTAGCCGTGCGTCATCACGTAGAAGTAGTGCGAAAGGGGCTGCGACATGCGCACCTGGTCGTGCAGATTGCCGGCCGGCTTGAAGCCGCGCTGCACAATCTCGCCCAGCCCGTTGCCTACGCGCGAGTGGCAGGGCGTGCAGTAGATGTTGAAGCGCTCCTGGCCGCGCTCAAGCACTTCCAGGGTGACAGGAATCTCGGACGGCATCTGGTCGAGTTCCTGCCTGTAACCATTCGGCCCCTGCACCACGCCGGTGTAGAAGTAGCTGTCTTCGTGGAGCTGGCCGCGGGCCACGGTGTCCAGCACCTGCGGCCGCGCGCCGCGATGGTCGGCGAAGAAATCGGTGCCGCGCTGCGGTTGCATCTTGGGCTGGTCCTGCATGTCCTGGCGGCAGCCGGCGAGAAGGAGAAGCGCCGTGAGCCCGGCGAGGACGACAGGTCTACAGAAAAACAAATGCAGGTCCTTCGACTTCGCTCTCCCTTCACTGCATGAAGGGTTCGCTTTGCTCAGGGTGACATCGCGTTTTGCGAGATGGACTTTCATCAGTACTCCACCTCCACAATCGAACTTGGCTTGAACGCTTCCAAATAGGCCTTGGTTGCGGTGCGATCGAACTTGGGATCGAGCGCCTCAAGGCAGAGGAAGAATTTGTCGGTAGTAGCGCCGTCACGGAAGTTGGGCGCGTTGAACAGCGGATGATACAACGACGGCAGGCCACACAGCGCCAGCATGCCGAAGGCCGCCGAAAGGCCGGCCCAGAGAATGGTCCACTCGTAGGTGGGCACAATGAAGGCCGGCCACGAATACATGGGGCGGCCTGCGATGTTGAGCGGGTACGCGAGCACTGAGACCCAGACCTGCAGCAGGAACATGGCCGTTCCGCCCATCAGCCCGCCTATGAGTGTCAGCAGCGGCACCTTGTTGCGATGGAAGCCGATGGCCTCGGCCGCTTCTTCCACGGGATAGGGCGTATAGCAGTCCAGGCGCCGCCAGCCATCCTGGCGCGCTTGCCTCGCGGCTCTCACCAGGTCGCCCGGGGTCTCGAATTCGGCCAGCAGGCCGTACACTCCTTCGCGAGCAGGCATATCAGTCTCCTGCCTCCACCGTGGCCTTGGGCTTGATTTTGGCCTGAGGCAGAATCATGCGAATTTCGTTCATTGGAATCATGGGCAGGAAGCGCACAAACAACAGGAACAGGGTGGTGAACAAGCCCAACGTTCCCACGAACGTCATGTAGTCCCATTTCGTCGCGCGATAAGTTCCCCAGGACGAGGGCAGGAAGTCGCGGTAGAGGCTGGTCACGATGATGACGAAGCGCTCAAACCACATGCCCGTATTCACGACGATCGAAATGAAGAACATGAACGCAATGTTGGTCCTCAACTTGCGCGACCAGAGCGTGGTCAGCGGAATCAGCAGGTTGCAGGTGATCAGCACCCAGTAGGACCAACCCATGGGGCCGAAGGCGCGATTCCAGAACGCGAATGCCTCCCAATGGTCGGCCGAGTACCAAGCCATGAAGGCCTCCATGGCGTAGCCATATCCGACGATGAACCCAGTTACCAGCATCACCTTGCCCATGTTGTCGATATGCCGCTCGGTAACCAGCGATTCCAAGTGATAGAACTTGCGCAGCGGAATGGCCAGCGTAAGCACCATGGCAAATCCTGAATAAATTGCGCCGGCGACAAAGTAGGGCGGGAAGATCGTTGTGTGCCAGCCAGGCAGGACCGCAACCGCGAAATCGAAGCTGATGACGGTGTGTACGGAGAGCACGAGCGGCGTGGCCAGGCCGGCGAGCAGCAGCGATGCTGTCTCGTAACGCATCCAGTGGCGCACCGAGCCGCGCCAGCCCACGGACAGAATCCCGTAGAAGTACTTGGCGAGCTTGGAATCTGCGCGATCGCGGAAGGTGGCGAGATCGGGCACCATGCCGATGTACCAGAACACCACCGAAATTGTGGCGTAGGTCGAAACCGCGAACACGTCCCACTCCAGCGGCGAGCGGAACTGCGGCCAGACGTTCATGGTGAAGGGCAACGGCAACATCCAGTAACCCAGCCAAGGGCGGCCTACGTGGATCAGCGGGAACATGCCAGCGCAAACCACGGCAAAGATGGTCATGGCCTCGGCAAAGCGGCTGATTGAATTGCGCCATTGCTGCTTGAACAGCAGCAGGATGGCCGAAATCAGCGTGCCGGCATGGCCGATACCGATCCACCAGACGAAATTGATAATCGCGAATCCCCAGGAAACTGGCTGCGCGATGGCCCAGATGCCGACGCCTTTCAAGAACAACCAGGTGACTGCAGTCAACAGCATCACCGCGCCGCCGCCAGCCACCGTGAAGAGCGCAAACCAGCCCATGGGCGTGTGCGGAGTGAGCACGATCCGCACGATCTTCTCGGTGATCGACCGGAAGGTCTGGCCCTGCGCGATGACGCGATACTCGCCGGTCGCGGGATCGACCCAATGGTCAGCGGGTTTTACTTCTTTAGTCGCCATCGGCTGCTCAACCCTTGGCCGGCGCGTGTTCCGTCGGCGTCTCTTCGAGTTCCTGGTTCAAGTTCAAAACTTCGGCCACGTAGGTGGTGCGCGGACGCGTATTGATATCCGCAATCACCTGATAGCTGCGCTGCTGCGCGCGAAGCTTAGATACCTTGCTGTCCTTGTCGTTCTTGTTGCCAAAGGTGATCGCGCTCGCGGGGCAGGCCTGCTGGCAGGCGGTCACAATTTCACCGTCGCGAATATTGCGATTCTCCTTGTCGGCCTCGATCTTGGCCGCGGAGATGCGCTGGATGCAGTAGCTGCACTTCTCCATCACGCCGCGCGAGCGCACGCTCACGTCGGGGTTGCGCATCAATTTCAAGCTCTCGGTCTCGTAATCGGAGAAGAGCAGGAAGTTGAAGCGGCGCACCTTGTAGGGGCAGTTGTTTTGGCAATAGCGCGTGCCCACGCAGCGGTTGTAGACCATGGTGTTCAGGCCTTCCGGCGTGTGCACCGTGGCGCCGACAGGGCAAACTTGCTCGCAGGGCGCGTTTTCGCAGTGCTGGCAGGCCATGGGCTGGAAGTGCGCGCGCGGCGCGGCCAGGTCGCCCTCAAAATAAGAATCAATGCGCAGCCACTGCATGTTGCGGCCGATGCGCACCTGCTGCTTGCCCACGACCGCAATGTTGTTCTCGGCATAACAGCTCACGATGCAGGCATTGCAGCCTGTGCAACTGTTCATGTCGATGGACATGGCCCAGGCGTTGGCCTCGTTGTACTCCCAGTTGGGGAACATCGACGTGTCGTTAGTCGGCGTGTCGCGGCCTTCGCCCTCGTGCGCGAAGTTCGGATTGGCTTTGAACTCCTCGAGCGTTGCGTAACGAATAATGCCACGCTCGCCGATCGCCTCATCGGCCTCGAGCGAATTGTTGTTCTGGCCCTTAGGCTGACCGAAAGTTTCGCCGCGATGATCCTGGTAATGGCTCTTGGTGATGGCCGTGCCCCACTTGCCCTCAATCTTGCGCACGGAGCCCGTGGCGTAGAACGGCGCCCAGGTGTTGCGAATGAGGTAAGCGTTGAATCCCGCGCCGCCCGCCACGCGGCCCACCTCGCGCCCGTAGCCGAGATAGACGGTGACGGAGTTGTCAGGATGGCCGGGTGCGACGATCACCGGGGCCTTGACGCGGCCGTTGCCCACGGTGATTTCGATGATGTCGTCTTCTTCGAGGTTCCACTTGGTGAGCGTGGCGCCGGAGACGATGGCGGCGTTGTCCCAGCTCAGGCTGGTCACGGGCTTGGGCAGCTCCTGCAGCCAGCCCACGTTGGCCCAGCGGCCGTCGTAGACGGTCGGGTCGGGGCGGAAGATGATTTCGATGGAATCTTTCGGCGTGGGCGTGGGCACTGTCCCGTGAAACGCGACGTCAACATTCGCCTTTACCGGACGAGCCGCTACGAGCCGGTTCTCGTTTATTTCGATCGCAATCCAGCCATCGTGCAGCGCCTTGCGCCAGCCGGTTTCGAAGTCGCCGTTGATCGCAGTCTTCCACGTTTCGCGCACTGCATCGTAGGGGCTCACCATCGGCTCGTTGAGCAGCGCCTGGAAAACATGATGCGACGAGTGTCCGCCATAGAGCGGATCGATCATCGGCTGCACAACGGAAACCGTACCGTCATAAGCGCGCGCATCGGACCACGATTCGAGATAGTGTGCGGCGGGAATATGCCAGTGCGAAAGCTGGCCGGTCTCGTCGTAGTGCGAGCCGAGATGCGCCACCACGTTGGCCTTGTTGAAGGCATCGGCAAAATTCAGATCGGCGGGCGCGTCGTAAATGGGGTTGGCATTGAGAATGACGAGCCAATCGACCTTGCCTGCATTGAGATCGGCGACCAGCGCCTTGAAATCACCGAGCTGATCGCTGGGCAGCGGGATCGCGGGATCGGAGCTGACGAAAACGGTCTTGCCCACGTTGCCGAGCGCGTTATTGATGGCGAGCGCCAGCATCGCAACCGACCCGTCCTGATACAAGCCAGGAAGCACCGCACACTTGCCGGCGTTTGCTCTCAGGTCCTTCACAAGCGCGGCAAGAAACTTCTGCTGCTCGGCCGTCCATGTATAAGCGGGCGCCGGATTGTCGGTCGGACCAACTTCTGCGTAAAGCGCCTTCGCAAAATAGGGAACTTCGCTGGCCCTCAGCCCGAGCCGATGTTCGGCCTTCATGCCGGTCGTCGTGGTGGTGCTCTCGACCGCATAGAGCCGGTTCATGCCGTTTTCCGGTTGTTTGCGGCGCGCGGCGTAGTCGCGCACCAGCTTATGGAAGCCCGGATAGCTCGCACCCGAGAGGAAATCGGCGTCGAGCGAAACGATCACGTCGGCCTGGCTCAGGTCGTACTGAACATTCAGCCCTTTTTCAAGAAACGTTCCCGCAATTGCCGGCTCGTACTGCACCAGCTTCGCGCTGGGGAATGCCTTCTGCACCTCGCCCCACTGCCGCGCCAAAGTGGGCGACGTGATGGCGGCGCTTAGGAAGTAAATCCCGGTTCCGTCCTTGGTCGAAATCACCTTGTCGCGGAAAGCTTCGGCAAATTCAGCCCACTCGCGGCCTTCGCCTTTATAGGTGACATGCTGCGAGCGGTCGGGATCGTAGAGATCGAGCAGCGAGCCTTGCGAATAAGGATCGGAGCCGCCGTGGTTGTAAGCGTGCTCGGGATTGCCGTCGATCTTGATGGGGCGAAATTCGTCGCTCTTGACCAGCAGCGGCACAGCGCCGGTCGCGAATGGATGTGCCGTCGCAAAGTACATGGGCTTGCCGAGAATCAGGTCTTCAGGCGCTTTGACATAGGGATAAATGGGCTCGTCGGGCTGCTTGGTGCAACCGGCCAGCCCGGCCAGCGCCAGAGAAGCTCCCATCACCTTAAGGAAGCCGCGCCGCGAGACGGGATCGATCCATTCCTGCGCGGCCGCGGGAAATTCGCGCTCGACCGCGGCCTGAAATTCCGGCGTATCGGCCAACTCGTCGAGCGAGCGCCAATACTTTTTGCCCTTGGCGCCCTTCAACTCGGCGCGCACCTGCTTGAGCGTCATTTTTCCCTTCATCTCGCTGCTCATCGGTGGCACACCTCGCAGCTCGTCAGGTCCTTCGGGGTGCGAATGTTGTAGTGAACCACCAGGAATTTGCCCATGTCCTCCTGGCTCGTGAACTTCTGATAAGAAGGTGCCGCCGCAGGCATTGCAGCTCCTACGTCGCCCGCCAGCCCCTTTGCGCCAGGCAACGTCAGCGAGGCCATCTGGGAGCCGGCCGAGCCTGGATCTTTCTGCGTGCAGCTCACGCTTTGCGCGGTGGGCACGCCCGATTTGCCGTCAGCGGCCGCGCACCACACCGGCTGATCTTCCCTCGGACCTTCCCAGGCCATGTTGTAAATCTCGCTGGTGGGGCGCAGATTCTTAGCCGGATTGCGATGGCAATCCAGGCACCACTCCATCTGCAGCGTATTCTGCGCGTACATCAGCGGCATCTCGTCCACGCGGCCGTGGCAGCTTTCGCAGCCGATGCCCTTGTTCACGTGGATCTCGTGGCTGAAGTAGACGAAATCAGGCAGGTCGTGAATCTTGATCCAGGGGATGGACTGGCCCGTCGCCCAGCTCTGGCGTACCGGCTCGAGTAATTGCGCATTGGTCCAGATCTGCGCGTGGCAATTCATGCAGGTGCGCGTGGGGGGAATGCCGGCGTAGCTCGACTTCTCCACTGTGGTGTGACAGTACTGACATTGCAGGCCGAGTCCCTGGACGTGATGCTTGTGGCTGAAGGGAACCGGCTGCTCCGCCCGCTGCCCCTGCCGCGTGACCCACGGCGAGCGCTGCAACTGGTCGAGTGTGACCCCCAAAGCGATGACGATCAACCCCGTCAGCACAAGGCTCATGCGAGCCAGTGCATTGGAGCTGCGGTCGAAGATTTGCGCCATGAACGAATCCCGGTTTGACTGTCGTTAGGCATGCGCCGCGTGTGCTGGCGGTCACATGAGTGGTGTACAAGAACCGCTCTTCGATAAAGCTCTGCTGGAGGGGCAGGGAAGCCCGAAATTTCACTATAGCGCACGCGAGGCGCTCACAGCACAGAAGTTGCGCAAAAAATATGAAATATTTATTCGTGAATGTGGAAGACAATCAACTGAAAAGAAAACCGCTTGTGACAAGCGCGATTCGAGAAAAACCACCACCGCGCTCCTGGTAATTGCGTACCAGAAGTTGGGATGTTCATGAAGAAAAATATCATGCCGAAACGCGGTCACGCCACAGGATTCGCCAAGCGAGACAACGGGTGTTGTATCGGAGGGTCAAAATGCGTTACGTCGTCTGCCAATGCTCGGGCGAAAGCGTGACGGTGGCGCAGCCGAAGGAGTAGTTGTACCAGGCGTGCTCCGTGTTGGGTGTGGCGAAGAAGCCTTCGAGGTTCAGCCCGGCAGCGACGCGCGCCACGAAGGAGCGCGCGCCGTAGAAGAGCGTGAAGAAACTGTCCCAATCGACCGTGAAGAGAAAGGAGTGGTCGGGGGCGAGAAGGGTTCCGCGCGCGGGAAAAGGAGTCTCCCCGTTGCGCAGGCCAGCGATGGGCAGCCGCACCACGGGATCGGAGTTCGTGAATTCGGGGACGAAGATGAGCTCTTGCGCTCCCGCCTCCGCAAAAATGTGGAGAGAGTCGGGCTGGAGAAGCGGCTCGAAGCGGCCTTCGGTGGGCATCCAGATGGGCTGGGATTCGAGGAAGCGCTGCAATTCGCCGCGGCCGGCGGGGTCGGCAACGTGATCTTCGAGCGAACCGATGGATGTGAGCAGCGCCTGGTTGATGCGCGCACAGGACTTCAGGCTTGTAGACGCCGCGACTTCGGTCCACGGGACCTTCGCTCCGCGAGCGGCAATCTCGGCGTCGCTGGGATAGCGATGCGTGACGCTCCACGCCAGCTCCGCGGGAACGCGCACGAAAGGATGCAGAACCACAAAGACGCATTCGAATGCGCCGCCATAGGCTTCCACGAGCGGTTCGCTCAAAGACGGATAAGTAAATTGTTCCGGTTGCACTGCTGGAATTTTAGCGCAGACGGGGCGAACCATCGCAGCAGGCGCAGCCACAACTGCACCGATACGCGCCGCTTCTGCAGCAGCCGTCCAAAATGCTGCCGTTCGGCCCAGCCGGCCAGCCAGCGATCACGAAGAACACATCCAGAACGAATAGCCCGATGGCAAGGTCGTTGAACAGCGATGCCCGGGGAAGGCTTGGCCAGAACTGGTTCGCGGCCCAGAAAAGAAAGGCCGCGGCCAGTAGGACGGTCTTGACCAGTTCCGCTAGTGGGCGACGGTGCGCCAACTGAAAAACCATGTAGGCGAGAGCGATCATGGCCAGGGAAAACGCGGCGAGAGCATCGTGA
Source organism: uncultured Acidobacteriota bacterium (assembly GCA_963826735.1). Classification (GTDB taxonomy): domain Bacteria; phylum Acidobacteriota; class Terriglobia; order Terriglobales; family Acidobacteriaceae; genus Telmatobacter. The sequence continues at coordinate 176,791 of CAWGYN010000011.1, read as the reverse complement.
CTCCGCGCGGGAAACAGCAGCGGGCGAACGTCCTCGACAAAGAGCATCGCGACGGCGGCGAGAGTCAAGACGCCGAGAACCAGAGGAATCAGCTTGCGGGAGCGGTCAGAGGCAGTTTGCACAATCTATTATTTTCTGCCACGTACAAGGAGTTTATAAAGGCCTGGCCGCTGCTCCCACAGTGTGAATCACTGTGAGAGCCCGCCATTCGCTTTGGCGCGAAGTGCCGCGACAGCCCGATGCGAAAGATCGTTTAGAATTCATACGTACGAAACAATCGCTCTCAGCAATATCTCACTGCGCGGGACTCACGTTTCGGCCTCGGCGGCTGCTTTTGGCTCCAACGCGGCTGGCACAGCTCCCGTGTAAGGCCCAACAAGGAAGAGGAAGCCCATGAAGTACGCCGGATTGCTGGTGATGCCAGCCGGATTCCTACTCACGCTCACTGCGCTGGTTCTGTTTCCCGATGCCACGCGGCGCATGGCGTTTGTGATGTGCGGCCTGGCAGTGGAGGCGATGGGTCTTGTAGTAGCGGTGCGCGGCCATATGCCCGCCCGCGGAGCCAGCCGCCCATGATTTCATCGGTCCCGACCGCCATGGCTCCCATGACACCTGCGCCTGCGGCGGCGATGAGCGAAGCCGTTTTCGCGCTGACGCTTGCGCTTTTGCTGCTTGCGCCGCTGGCTATTGCCGGCATAGCGCTCATTAATGCCGGCCTGGGACGGTCGCGCTCCGCAGCGCAGGCGATGTTGGGCAATCTGGCGCTCGGCGCAATTGCCGTGATCGTATTTGCGCTGGTGGGCGCATCGTTGGCCGGAACGCTGGGAGCTTCGGAGGCAGCGTTTCACGTAGCCGGAAAGACGTGGGGCGTGCTGGGGCTCGGGACGTTTCTAATGCACGGGCTGGGATCGGCCGCTCCGCAGGCACAACTCGCGCTACTTTTCGAATTCATGGCAGTGGCCATGGCCGTGCTGATTCCGTGGGGCTCGGGAGCGGATCGCTGGCGGCTTGCGGCCGGATGCGCGACGGCGGCAGCGCTGGCCGGAATTGTGTTTCCTCTGGCTGCGCACTGGATCTGGGGCGGCGGATGGCTGGCCGCACTGGGCGCGAACTTCGGATTGGGCGCGGGATTTTTGGATGCTGGCGGCGCAGCCACCGTGCACGCTCTCGGCGGGCTCTCCGCGTTGGCCCTGGTGTGGATTGCCGGACCGCGCCGTGGCAAGTTTCCCCGCGAGGGCCTGTCAACCGCGATGCCCGGCCACAATGCCGTATATGTCCTGTTCGGCTGCCTGCTGGCGCTCGTCGGCTGGCTGGCCTGGAACGCCGCGGGCGCGGTGATCTGGCTGCACGCTCCGCTGGCGGCGCTGCCAGGCACGGCCATCAATACACTCCTTTCGGCTGCGGCGGCGTTATTGGCGACCTTTGCGGTCACGCGCTTCCGCTTTGGCAAGCCCGACGCAAGTCTTTGCGCCAACGGCTGGCTGGCCGGTCTCGTCACATCCACCGCCTGCGCGGCACTGGCCACGCCCGCTGAAGCCATCTTTGCCGGAGCCGTGGCCGGCTTCTTTACGCCGCTGCTGGTGGAAGTTCTGGAGTTGGCGATCTCCATCGACGATCCCTCGGGCGCGATCGCCGTGCACGGCGCCTCGGGGCTGTGGGGACTGGTGGCCGCTGGCTTTTTTGCGCCGCAAACCGGGCAACTGCTTGCGCAACTGGTGGGCGTCGCGGCGCTGCTTGGTCTCGTATTGCCGCTGGTCTATCTGCTCTTTGCCCTGCTCAATCGCGTGGTCGAGTTCCGCGTCGATCCCGACGGCGAGCGCATCGGCATGGACCTGCACGAACTGGGCGGCGGCGCCTATCCCGAGTTCGTGATTCACCGCGACGAGTCGTACCGGTAGGACGCGAACGCCCAAGTCTCATCCCGCATCGCCGCCGGAGCTATGGCTTCGGCGCCTGACTCGCGGGCGGATTCGCAGGCTGACTTGCAGGTGGATTGGCAGGCGGATTTGCGGGCGGGCTCGGATAAGCGCGCTCGACCGCATCCTTGAATTGCTGAAAGAGCATCACCTCTGGTCCGTCAAGGCCATCGGGGAATGTGCGCATCCATAAGGGAGTGCTCAATATGCCGTTGGTGTTGAGCTGGCAAATTTCGAAAAGATCGTCGGGCGTGCCCACCTTGCCGCCTGCAACTGTGCCTACTCCGGTTCCATTCTGCGCGCGCGGCTGCCCTGGCGATGGATTTCCCTGCGGGCCGGGACCGATGCCGGGACCAGAGCTAGAGCCTATGATGACGCCCGCCTTGGCCACCACGGCTCGCCCTTTGCGCACCACAATCACGATGTTGGCGTCCTCGCGGCGGGTGGTCAGTGAGTAACGGTTCCATTTCTGCAGGGCGGCTTGCACATCCGCAATCGCCAGCCGGTCGTCCGGATTCAGCCCGGGATCGAACTCCTGGCCGTCGATCGCTTCCACGTAGACGTACTGGGCGTTCTTGAAGATCGCTGGAACAATGGACTTCCTGGTCTTATGTTTCGCGAAAGCGGCGGTGGGAAGCAGAACCAGTACCAGAACGGTGACTTTGAGAGCACTCATGCCGGCCCCTCCAGGTGCCTATGCGGCTTGCGCCGCGCGAGCCGGGCCATCGACACCAGAGTACGCCCACTTGCTATCGGTGGGAAGATTTCTTACGCGAAACAAAAAATCCTAGTGTTGGCAATCCTTACATCGGCATCGGCATCAGTTGCACGCTTTGGAACGACCACGTGGTCTTCGCAGAAACCCATATCCAGACACTGCCGGATGCGGTCGCGTCAAAGGCGTAGGCAAAGCCGCCGTCGCCCTGCGGCACTTTCACCGTTTCGACAGTGTGAGCGCCAGCCGGCATTTTTGCCGGCGCAGTGGCAATCACGAACTCGCTGGCGCTGTCGGCATTGACTTGAAAAGTCAGCACATAAATGGTGTTGGGCTCCACTTTCACATTGATGCCCAGATAGCTTTGCTGGGCTGTGCCCAGGGCATTCATCACGAGCTTTTTATGGACCGGGTCCCATACGTAGGGATCTTCTGCAACCAGGGAAAAGCCGCTTGCCGCCGTAGGGTCTGAGATCGAGATGGTTTCTCTTACCGGCATGGAGCGGCTCGTCATGGCCCCCGGCGAGCTCGTCGGTCCGGCCGAACTCCCGCGCTCCTCCGCGGTAAAGGCTGCCCGGGCTGAGGTCATGAACTGCGCCTGGTCGGAGCGCGACAGGGTGTGCCCGTTGGAATACACCAGCGGCTTATGCGCCGTGGACACCAGCGGCGCGCTCGGTTGAACAGGAACGCCCTTTGCAGGGATACCCGCGGACGGACTCTGCGCGAGGGCGGGAACCAAGGTCACGGCAGCAGCAATCAAAACAGCGATCTTCTTCATGGAAATGCTTCCTCTGACGCCGCGGCGGACAAGACTTTCCGCCTGAGGGAACGCGATGGATTGCCGCGAGTATAACGCCCGCGGCGCAATCCCTGCCAGATGAAAACACGGTCAAGCGGCTCTAGTTGCGCGCCAGCAGCAGCATCACCACGAACAACACCGCCGGAATCAGGGCGAGCCCGGCGTAGAGCGCAATCTTAGGGCCGTTCAGCGAAATCCTGCTGCGCAACGAAGGCCGGCGCTCAGCGTCATCCACGCCCACCAGCTCCTGATGCTCCAGCTCCCAGGCCATCTCGGCGGCCGTAGAGTAGCGGTGGCGCGGATCGCGCTCCAGAGCGCGCGAAAGGATCTCCTGCAACTCGGGAGATAGGTCAGGGTTCAGTTCGCGCGCCGGCTGGGGATCGCTGAGCACGCGCTCGTTCAGAACTACCAGTGGACTCGGCCCCGTGAAGGGCGGCTGGCCAGTAAGCATCTCATACAGCATGGCGCCCAGAGCGTATATATCACTGCGCTGATCGCCGCGCTGGCCCTTCACCTGTTCAGGTGAGATGTAATCTGGCGTGCCCAGAGCGGGCGTGAGAGCAGTCTGCGTGATGCGGCGCGCGTCTTCCTTCAGGGCAATTCCGAAGTCGATGATCTTGATGCGGTCGCCCTCGCATACCATGATGTTTTCCGGCTTCAGATCGCGATGAACCACGCCGTGCTTGTGCAAGTTGTCGAGAGCATCGCAAATCGAATTAGTCAGCGCCACGGCGCGATCGATGGGCAGCTTCCGTTCGTCATTGAGGAGGTTGCGCAGCAGACGGCCTTCGACCCACTCGATGACCATGTAGCGGCGGCTGCGCTCTTCGCCGTCGTAGGTTTTCACTACGCCGGGGTGGTCGATCTCCTGGCCGATCTCTTCCTCGCGGCGGAAGCGCTCGAGCAGAACGGGATCGGCTTCCATCTCCGGATGCGGCACCTTCACAGCGACGGTGCGGCCACTGCGCAAGTCTGTGGCGCGGTAGAGCGTGGACATGCCGCTGCGGGCTACCTCCGCTTCCAGGCGGTAGTGATCGAGAGTTTCTCCAACTTCGGGCGGGGTCATCACTGCTGTCAGCATCGCAAGTTCGAGTGTTTCATGCAAAACATAAGAATTTCGCAAAGATCGGCTGCAACGGCCGCGAAATCGGAAACAGGCGACTGGCCGCCGCAGAATGCCGGGATGATGCCGCAAATCATCGTTATGTATGATGGATGGCGAGATGCCCAGCCTATCCAGAGTCGCCTTTGCCTTTGTGGCGATGGCGTGCATGGTGGGGCCAGCCGTGGTCCACGCCGTGCCGCAAAAGGCGCATCTACCCAAGCCGGAAGCCAGGCAGCCGGCGCCGCAGGATACGGGTTTCCTGAACCGCCGCATCGAGTTGCACGGCATCATCTACCGCTTTCAGGTGTATCTGCCCGAAGATTGGCGGCGCGACGACCAAAAGAAGTGGCCCATCATTCTATTTCTGCACGGGCGCGGCGAGCGCGGCTCCGAAGGCATGTGGCAGACGCAGATCGGCCTTGCCGAGGCGGTGCGCAATCATCCCGACCGCTGGCCGTTTGTGATTGTGATGCCGCAGTGCCCGCTGAGTGCGCACTGGACCGATCCCGCCATGCTGGAGCTGGCCATGGCCGCGCTTGATCAGGAGTCGGTAGAATTCCATGGTGACCCGGTGCGCACTTACCTGACTGGTCTTTCCATGGGCGGATACGGAGCGTGGGAGCTTGCCAAAGCGCATCCACATCGCTGGACCGCCATCGCCATTGCCGCCGGCGGCGTGTTTTGGAGCTACGAGCCGGAACGCTGGCAGCAAGCTTCCACTTTGCCCGCCGAATACGCGCGCGCCATCGGCCGGACGCCGGTGTGGCTCTTCCATGGCAGCCTGGATACAACCGTCCTGCCGCGCCAGAGCGAACTCATGTTCGATGCCTTCAAGGCTGCTGGCGGCAATATCCGCTTTTGGCTCTACCAGGGTATGCTGCACGATTGCTGGACGCGCGCCTACGACGAGCCGGACTTGCCGCGCTGGCTGCTGGCGCAGCACACGCCTGAGGCTCCCGAAACCCTGGCGGAGTTTCTCATGATTCCGCTGCACCCGCCCACCATCAAGCTCAGCGCGGCGCAACTCGACAGCCTGGCCGGGCAGTATCGCGAGCCCAACGCGCACGGTGTGACCACTATTTACCGCGCGGGCGACCAACTCTTCGAGAAGACTCCGGGTGGCGAAGTGATCGGGCTGGAAGCGGAAGCGATCGACTCGTTTTTTCGCCCCGGCGACTCGACCGGCACGCGCACGGTGCATCTGACCTTCGAGCGCGACGCGCAGGGGCGCGTGATTGCATACGTGCTGCACGACAGCCGCCACGAGGAGCGGTGGGTGAGGGTGCCGGGCGCGGCGGGAAAGTAGGCTGACTACAAGCCACGGGCTGAACACGGCCCACGGTTCACTTTCGTCACTCATTTCACTCTTTTCACTCCTTTCACTCATTTCGCTCCTTTCACTCGCTTCACTTTCGTGGAACCTGCCGCCTTCCGCCTGCGTATCCCCCATCGATCGTCAAGGAGGCGCTATGTTTTGCAGCGGATGTGGACGCGAGCTAGAAACGGGCCAGGGATTCTGCCCGCAGTGTGGCCGGGTGGCAGCGCCGCTCACGCCGCCGGTGGCTCCGGCGCCGGCCTTTGAGTTTGAATTGGCGCGTTATGCCGGCAAGATTCGCGTGCTCGGCATCTTGTGGCTGGTCTGGGCGGGACTCTCGCTCCTGATGGGCTTTGCGGGGCTCCACTTCCTGCACGCGTTTTTGTCCGGCGATTTTGGCCCCTGGGCGCAGAACCAACACATGTTCCCGGACTGGTTCGGGTCCGCATTGATTCACTTCGCAATGGCGATGATTGTGCTCCGCGCGGTGGTGTGCGCCGTGGCCGGCTGGGGACTGCTCGAACGCACGCAGTGGGGGCGCATCATGGCCATCATCGCCGCGGTCATCTGCATGCTCAAAATTCCGTTCGGAACCGCACTCGGCATTGCCACTCTGGTGATCCTGCTCGGCTACCGGAATTCGACGCTGTACGACAGTCTGTGAAAACGGCTCTCAGCTTTCAACTTCCGTCGCGAACTCCCAAGTGAGAAGTGCCGGGGTAAGCGCCGTAGGCGCGGAGATTGTTAGCCCCGCGCTTCAGCGTGGGGAAAGCGGACCTATTCAATCGGCCTCGGAGTCCCGTAGGGACGGCGCAACGAATCTTCACTAAACCCTGCTCTCTGAATCCCTGTCTTACAATCGAACCATGAGCTTCCCAGCTAACCGGATGCGGCGGATGCGGCGCAACCAACCGCTACGAGACCTTGTCCGCGAGACCAGTCTCGAGCCCGGCGACCTCATCTATCCTCTCTTCATTTGTCCCGGCAAAGGCGTGCGCAATCCCATCGGCTCCATGCCCGGCGTCTTCAACCTTTCAGTAGATGAAGCGGTACGCGAGGCCGAGGAAGCCGCGCAGTTGGGCATCGGCGGATTGCTGCTTTTCGGTCTGCCTGAAACCAAGGACGAGCAGGGCACCGGCGCGTGGGAAGAAGACGGCATCGTGCAGCAGGCGCTGCGCGCGCTCAAGCAGTCGCCCGCCGCCAAAAAGCTGGTGCTGATTGCCGATGTGTGCCTGTGCGAGTACACCAGCCACGGACATTGCGGCGTGGTGACGAAATCCGGCGACGACTTCGACGTCGATAACGATCCGACTCTGGAGCTGCTGGCGCGCACCGCGGTGAGCCAGGCCCAGGCCGGCGCCGATGTGGTGGCTCCCAGCGACATGATGGACGGCCGCGTGGGCGCGATCCGCAAAGCGCTCGACGCTGCGGGCCTCAAGCAGACGCCCATCCTCAGCTACGCATCGAAATTTGCCTCGGCTTTTTACGGGCCCTTCCGCGAGGCCGCCGACTCCGCGCCGCAGTTCGGCGACCGGCGCAGCTACCAGATGGACGGCGCCAATCTTCGAGAAGCCATGCGCGAGATCGATCTCGACATCGAGGAGGGCGCGGACATGATTCTGATGAAGCCCGCCATGCCCTATCTCGACGTGGTGCGCGCGGCACGCGAGCGTGTCGACGTGCCCATCGGCGCCTACCAGGTCTCCGGCGAATACTCCATGCTGCACGCGGCTTTTCAACGGGGCTGGCTCGATCAGAACCGCGCCATGCTGGAGTCGCTCGTGGGCATCCGCCGCGCGGGCGCGGACTTCATCGTGACTTACTTCGCCAAGGAAGCTGCCAAACTGCTCTAAGATGGCAGAATCTTTCCCAACGTTTGTCTTTCCGGGATATACTTCCTGCAATCACTAACCTATTTCTCCGAGAGGTCACCGCAATGAAGTTCCGGCCCATACCGTTTGCAGCATGCCTGGCTCTGCTTTCGGGCGCGCTGTTTTCCGCGGCTCCGCCGCTGCACGCGCAGACCGTCACCGACAAGACGGAAAAGCTGGTCCGCCTAATGAAGGAGGACAACTTCAACTACACCACCACCTCCTCCGCATCAGTCTTCACCATTCATTTCACGGGGGATCACCTGAAGGACATCAAGGTCATCCTGGCGATAGGCGCCGACGAGGACAGCGACCTGGTTATCTTTGTCACGGTGACCCCAAAGGCGACGATGCCAGCTACGGCGGATTTTCGTTACATCCTGCTTAAGGCCAATCACGAATACGATCAGGTGAAGATCGGCTTCGACGGAGACGACGACCTGTCAGACCGCATCGATGGTTCCATGCGCGTGGCCGATGCCACCTATATCAAGAATCTGGTCAACCAGGTCAAGAACTCCTCGGATGAGATTTACGGCAAGATCCAGCCCTACCTGATTCACTGAGCGGGGCGCTACGGACGCCCTCTGATTTTTCTTGACGCCGATGAACGGCGGTGTAAGCCTTACAGGATTCCTCTCCGTTCCGTACACTTTCCCCGATCTCTCGAAATTTCGCTCTTATTCTGAATGATTGATTTTGGGAGGTTGTGCATGCAGTTTCGAAGGGGAATCGTGGCGTTTGTCGCGTTGAGTTCGTTGCTACTGTGTGGAGCAACCTCACCCAGCGGCTGCAATACGAGTCAAGATCAAATCGGCCCCAGCAAGGGCGAAGTGGTAGGAGCCGCCGTGGGCATCGTTGCCGTTATTGTTGTTGGCACGGTAGTACTGGTCGAGGTCAATAAGTCCCATCACAACCTCAAAGGTTGCGTCACCGCCGGACCGGACGGCCTGACCTTGCACAGCGAAGGGAACAGCAAAGTCTACGCTCTCACGGGCGTGCCAGTGAATGTGAAGGTGGGCGACGTAATCAAAGTCCACGGATCGAAATCAAAGGGCAAAAAAGACAGCGCCGGCGACCAGGACTTCGCGGTGGAAAAGATGAGCCGGGATTACGGTCCGTGCAAGGCTCTCCTGGCGCCTCCAGGGGGAACGACAGCCGCTTCTGCGGCGCCCTAGCCGCTTCTACGGCCCCCAAAGATCGGCCGCACTCTCTCGCCTGTTCACTCCAAGCACCGTATCCCGCATAAATCGCTTTGCATCCCAGGCCGGGTGTGGTTTTCTAACTAGAACCCGCCTATGCGCAAGCGACTCGAAGCCTACTTTGAATTCTCTCGTCTCGGAACCAACTGGCGCACCGAGATTCTGGCCGGCGTCACCACCTTCCTGACCATGGCCTACATCGTGCTGGTGAATCCGGCAATGCTGGACGACGCCGGTGTGCCGTTGCCCGCGGTCACCGCGGCCACCTGCCTCTCGGCCGCCTTCGGCTCCATCCTGATGGGCATCATTGCCCGCTATCCCATTGCTCTGGCGCCGGGCATGGGACTGAACGCCTATTTCACCTACACGGTCTGCATCAAAATGCATGTGCCGTGGCAAACGGCGCTGGGCGCGGTCTTTCTTTCCGGCATCATCTTTCTCGCCGTCACCGCGGCCGGCATCCGGCAAGTGATCCTGCGCGCCATTCCTCACCAGCTTTACGCGGCGGTTGCGGGCGGCATCGGCCTGTTCATCGCGTTCATTGGCTTCCAGCACGCGGGCCTGGTGGTGCGCGACCCCAACACCCTGGTCGGCATGGGCAACATCCGCAATCCCACTGCCTATCTCGCGCTGTTCGGCCTCATTCTGATGGTGGCCCTCGAATTCCGCAAGGTGAAGGGCTCGATCCTCATCGGCGTGCTCGCCGTCACCGCCCTCGCCTGGCCGCTGCACCTGGTCCACTGGACGCCCTCGCAGGGCGGCGCCAGCGCGCTCACGCAAACCGCCTTCCACCTCAATATCGCAGGGGCGTTCGGCAAGGGCCTGCTCGAGATCATCTTCGTCTTCTTCTTCGTCGATCTCTTCGACAATCTCGGCACTCTCGTCGCCGTCACCAAGCGCGCCGGGCTCATCGCTCCCGACCACTCCATTCCCCGCCTCAACCGCATCCTCTTTGCCGACGCTACGGCCACGGTCTTCGGCTCGCTCATCGGCACCTCCACCGTCACCAGCTATGTGGAGTCGACCGCCGGCGTGGCCGCGGGCGGGCGCTCCGGCGTCACCGCCATCGTCACCGGCCTGCTTGTTTCTGTGCGCCATGGTGGCCGCGCCGTTTATCGGCATCGTGCCCGAGGCGGCCACCGCGCCGGCGCTCATCCTGGTCGGATCGCTGATGCTGGCCGCCATCACTGAAATCCAATGGCACGAACCGCTGGTCGCGGTTCCCGCATTTCTCACGCTGGTGCTGATTCCGTTTACTTACTCGATCGCCAACGGGCTCGGCTTCGGCATCATCGCCTGGGCGGTCCTGCACCTGCTTGCCGGCAAAGCCCGGCGCCAGGACTGGCTGCTTTACCTGATGGCCGCGCTGTTTCTGGCGCGCTTCATCTATCTCGGCGCGAATTAGAGTCTGCTACGATGTTGCTCGTTGAACGGAGCCACGATGTACTGGTACGACTATCTGTCTTATTTCTTCGGCGGAGCATTTCTGGCCAATGCCCTGCCCCATCTGATGAACGGGATCTCGGGGCGCTCTTTCCAGAGCCCATTCGCGAAGCCTCCGGGAAAAGGACTGTCCTCGCCGACGGTGAATGTTCTGTGGGGGTTCTTCAACCTCGCGGTGGCTTATCTGCTCGTGATTGCACGTGGGCGTCTTCAGCCTTCATGATGTCGGGCAGGTCGTTGCGCTCGGCGCGGGAATTCTTCTCATGTCTCTCATGTGCGCCCGCGCCTTCGGGCGTTTCCACAGCGGAGAGTAGGTTTGCCGGTTACCCCATCCTTTCCGCGTAGTTTGCCGAAAGGGTGGCGAAACTCCGCTCCTCAAGACGAAAAAGCCGTAAACTCATTTCGATCCTCGGCTGTACCATGGGAAAGTGTTCCCGAGCGAAGCAGATGAAGACCACCATCCTGATGGGCCAGATCGAAAGCCGAATACAAAAATGGATGAAAGGCTCACGGCCGCAGGCCCGGTTCCGGCTGTGGGTTGTGGCGGCAGCCTCGCTGGCCGTAGCATTGGTCTTCTCCGCCTGCGAGAACGTGGCCACCTACACTCAGCCCAGCCTGGTGCGCGTGATTGACGCTTCCTACATCGCTCCCGCCATCAACGTGCTGGTTGAAGGCGAACTGCTGGCATCGAACCTCGGCCAGGGAACGATTACTCCCTACGGCACCGTGCCGGCCAACATCGCTGCGCCCATCGACATTACTGCCGCCACCGGCGGCGCCACCATTGTGACCACCAGCGGCACCCTGCTGCCCGGCCATCAGCACTCGGTCTTTCTCACCGACAAAGCGCGCGCCCAACGGCATACGTGGTCACGATCCTCGAGGATCAGCAGATTGCGGCCGCGCAGGGACCTCTCGGCCTTCCGCTTTCTCAACCAGGCGGCCAAGACCGGCGCCGTCGACGTGTACATGGTGCCGGCGGGAACCACCCTGGCCAACAGCATTCCCATCGTGACCGATCTGCCCGTGGGCGCGATCCGCCGGCTACATCAGCTTCACCTCGCAGACCGTGACCATGGTCGTTACTCCCACCGGCGTCACCACGCCGGAGTACGCGTTCACTCCGATGACTCTGACCGGCGGCGAGGTGCGCACCGTACTGCTCATGGATACCAACTGACCAGCAATCCGGCGGTGCAAGTGACTGTCGCCGTCGACGCCGGACCCAGCGATTAAGGTCCATCCATAATCTTGAAACAGCCCATGAATCTTTCTTCCCTCCGCCGCACTTTCGTTTTCCTTGCGCTTGCTGCGTGCGCATTCGCGGTCCGCGCCGACGATTCGTATCGCATCGTTCACACTTATCCCCACGACCCCCACGCCTACACGCAGGGCCTGATCTACGTGGACGGGCATTTGTACGAGAGCACCGGCCTCAACGGGCGCTCCTCGCTGCGCATGGAAGATCTCGCGACCGGGTCGCGTGCTGCAATCGGCGACGGTGCCGCAACAATACTTTGCCGAAGGCCTTGCCGCGTGGGGCAGCACGCTGATTCAGCTCACCTGGCAATCGCACGTTGCCTTCGTCTACGACCGCTTCAGCTTTCGCCTGCTGCGCACCTTCACTACGACTGCGACGGCTGGGGGCTCACCGCGGACGGCAAGAACCTGATTCTCAGCGACGGCACCGCGGAGCTTCGTTTCTTCGACCCCGCAACATTCCGCGAGGTGCGGCACATCTACGTCAGCGGACCACGGCGCAGCCCGTGACCAATCTGAACGAACTCGAATACATTCACGGGCAGATCTACGCCAATGTGTGGCACACCGACCGCATTGCGCGCATCTCGCCCGCAGACGGGCCGCGTGCTGGGCTGGATCGATCTCGCCGGCCTGCTTACGCCCGGCGAGGTCTCCGATCCGGAAGCGGTACTGAACGGCATCGCCTACGACGCCGTGCACGACCGGCTCTTTGTCACCGGCAAGCTTTGGCCCAAGCTGTTTGAGATCAAGGTGGTTCCGGCGCGGGCCAAGGTTGTTCCCGTCCATCACGCCAAGTAATGTAGCGCCGGCCTCCCGGCCGGCTGTAGTGGGGGTCTCCAGACCCCCGCAGGGCTCGCTGCCAATTCTGAAACACCGTTCGCAAATCGGAATTGCCCCAGTACTATATTCCCGCCATCACAGTCCGGCTCGGTTCCGCGCAGGTATACTTCTCCGCGAAGGGTTGGCCCTGCAATGGACGTCTCGATCTTCCTGCCAAGCTCTCTGCAAAATGCGGTCGTCTTAACCATTGTTCTGACGTTCGCCGGCTACCTGGTCACGTTCTGGAGCAACCGCGTGATGGCGCGGCGCGCCGACCGGCTGCTCCTGGTGAATCAGCGCCTGAATGAGTTCTACGGCCCGCTCTACGTGGCCACCGTGGCGGGCAACATCGCCTACAAGGCGCTGCTCGCCAAGCAGGGCAAAACCCAGTGCCACCCCATTCGCGACGAGGACCTGAAGGAGTGGGTGCTGTGGATGAAGACCATCTTCATGCCCCTGAACGACGTGCGCGAGAAGATCATCATTGAGAACGCGCACTTGATCGTCGAGGAGCAGATGCCGCAGTGCCTGCTCGACTTTGTGACCCATGTCGTCGGCTACAAGGCCTTGTTGCATAAGTGGGCCGAAGGCGATTACAGCGAGCGGCGTTCCATGATCGGCTGGCCGCCGGAGTTCGATGTCTACGTCGAGCGCTCCTATCAGCGCGCTCAAGGCCGAGCAAACGCGGCTGCTGCACAATGCGGCGTGGCGCGCCTGGCGACGACTATTTCGCAAATGACTCTGCGGGATGACTACTGATGGAACGCGGCCGTAAGAATCTCGGTCGGACCGGGGCTGTCGCTGACGGTTGCCGGGGAGAGCGGAGTCAAAACGCCGGTCGCTTCAATTGAGAATTGCGAAATCGTGCCATCCGTCGCATTCGTCACATAAAGATACTTACCCGACGGATCAATCGCAAGATAGTGCGCCCCGTTTCCCGCCGAGACAGCGGCCGGGAAGAGCGGCGTCAACTTTCCATCCGTGCCGATGGAAAATTGAACAATCTTACCGTTGACGCCGGACACCGCATAAAGGAACTTCCCCGTCGGATCGACTGCGATCGAATCCGTCCCGCCCCCTGTAGCCACGTTGGGCGGATTCAGCTGCTGCAATGTCCCATCCGCATTCACGGCGAACTGGGAAATACTGCCGTCACCCAAGTTTGCAGAGTAGACAAAACGGTTCGATGGATGCACAACAAGCGCATCTGGCTGCTGCAATGGTCCCACTCCGCTTTGAACCGAATTGGGAGTCAGTGCGCTCAGCGCACCCGTCGGACCGACCGAAAACTGGGAAACGGTTCCGCCAGCTTCATCCGCAGTATAGGCATCGCTTCCATTGCTGCTGAATACGGGGGCCGTACCTCCCGTCACCGAAATCACGCCTGCGCCCAATAGTGTGCCATCGGGCTGCGTCGTGTACTGTGCGATCTGGCTCGTTCCACCGATTCCTCTTGGCGAACCGCTATATACGTACTTTCCGGAAGGATCGAACGCAATACTGCAACTTGAGGGTATAGTGACCGTTCCGGGGGTCAGCGTTCCGTCGGTATTCACTTTGTATTGAGCGACAGTGCCTATGGATAACCCCGAGATGCAGTACCCCTGCAGCACATAGGCATAATTTCCTGCCGGGTCCAAAGTGATCCAGTTGCCTTCAAATCCGGCGCTCACAGTCTGTGGACTCAGCGGCGAGAGCTGCCCGCTCGCGGCAATCGAATACTGAGAAATCAAATATTGCGCAGGCGCACTGCCGACGCTGTAACCCTCGTGCATCACATAGACAAATCCAATGGGGCTCGGCGAATTCGTCAATTGCGAAGTGGTCGGTTGCGGACCGCTACATCCGCAAAGAACCAAAAACGCGGGCAACAGAACAGCAAGACTAAGGTTTCTGCAAATGTGCGCTTCCGGCATTCATGGACATCTTTCCCTCCCTGAAGCCGGGAACAATTTTACCACTCTTCGATAGTCATGGTTCTGAAGTTGATGTTGCGTTCATATGACGCCGCCCACTCGGGGCCGCACCGAAGCCGCAAGCGACGCACCCATCACGCCGTCAGCGCCGGGTTCAGCGAGGTCACATGCGCCACGGCCTTGGTTAGCCGCGCCTCGCAGGAACGCGCGCCTTTGTACTCTGCGGGCGTGTAGATGTGCTCGATCGACTCTACCAGGTAGGCGCCGGGAAGAAACTTCGAGCCCTCTCGGACGCCGTTGCCGGGCAGCATCAGCACGTCGCCCTCGCGCGGCAACGAGTGCAAAGTTTCAAGTGGCACCAGGTTGATGCAGGTTCCGTCGCCGGCGACGAACTCCAGGCAGTTGCGGCTGTGCAGCCTTCCCTGGCGCTCGCGCCGCGCCTCCTGCCGCACTCTCCAGGATTCATAGTAGGCGCCCGCCATCATGGGCAGGCCGATCATAAATCCCACAACACTGCTGTACTGCGCAATCAGCGAAAACCAATGGCGATTCATCCCGTTTCTGACCCCCACGCAAAGGGTAACAGTTTGCGCCTGGGATTCTCAGGAAGCAAACTCGCCACGAAAAGGGATGCCCCGTGGTCTCGCCTTTGAGACCCGGGAAGCACGCGAGGCCCGCATCTTCGTTACCTGCTATTGCCCGACCGACCCGTTTCGGTGGACCCGCTCACCTTGAAAGAAACGGTGATGCACCATGCTCAATCCGAGGAGCAGAACAAGGAGAAAGAAAACTACCACAAATAGAATCCTGAGGAATCCAAGTAAAGGTGGTTTTCGCTCCGGGCGGGCCGCCAGATTCACGTCCTTGTCCATGAGGGTCGCCTCCATTCCGGCCCTGGCGTCGAACACGAACTCGAGGAATGCCGTGCGGAGTCCTGGCACTCATTCACCGCAGAACATTTCCAGTATTCGCGTGCTCGCTGACCTCTTGCCCGGTCGCCTTGAGCGAAAAGTTGTCCGCCAGGGATAGGGACCATTTCGGGCGCTGCAATCACTGCACCCTTGGCACACCTGATCATACCGCCGATGTCGCCGCCGCTGCGAACCACCGCGGCCAGCATCTGCTTTCGGTCGGCATCTGCTTTCCATGAGCGACGAGTTATTGGCTATTCTTGGCCTCAGGCCCTCACAGGCAGGTCGAGATTCTTCCACAGCCGCAGCGTGGGGCCGGCCTGGTTGATGGTGTAGAAGTGCAGCCCCGGCGCGCCGTCGCGCAGCAGCGTTTCGCACAGGCGCGTCACCACGCTCGAGGCCGAAGTCGAGCAGCGCGGGCTTGTCGTCCTGCAGCTCTTCCAGGCGCAGGCGCACCCAGCGCGGCAGGTCGGCGCCGCAGCCGTCGCAGAAGCGCATGGTGTTGGCGTAGCCGGTGATGGGCATGATGCCGGGCACGATGGGAATCTGTGATGCCGGCCTTCGCGCAGCGCTCCATGAAGTCGAAGTAGGCGTCGGCGTTGTAGAAGAGCTGGGTCAGCGCCGCGTCCGCGCCCGCCTCCACCTTGCGGCGGAAGTTCTCGAAGTCCTCGCCGGGGCTCGCGGCCTGCGGATGCATCTCGGGATACGCGGCCACCTCGATCTTGAACGCAGTCGCCGTGCTCCTGGCGGATAAAGCTGACCAGCTCGTTGGCGTAGTGGAATTCGCCCGGGCGCAGCCGGACTCATGCGCCGTGGCCGGCAGATCGCCGCGCAGCGCCACGATGCGCTTGACGCCCGCTTCGCGATAGCGCTCGAGCTGTGCCGCAACGTGGGCGCGCGTCGAGCCGACGCAGGTGAGGTGCGGCGCGGCCTCAATGCCGGTAGTGCTTCACCACCGTCAGCAGGGTTTCGTAGGTGCCTTCCTGATTAGAACCGCCGGCGCCGTGGGTGACCGAGAAATAGTCGGGCCGCAACGCCGGCAAGCTGGCGATCACGGCCGGCAGCTTGGCTTGCGCCTCCGGCGTGCGCGGCGGAAACAGCTCGAACGAGAAATGTGAGCGGCGATGTCATAAGTTGTGGAGTAGCTAGTGTTTCAGTGCATTAAAGTGGCTGCATCAGCTGGCCGACCATCGGCATGAGCTGGACCACTGATCACTGACCACTGACTCACTGCGTCTAGTACCTGTAGTTCTCCGCCTTGTACGGCCCTTCCACCGGCACGCCGATGTAGTCGGCCTGCTTCTGGCTGAGCTTGGTCAGCTTCACGCCGATCTTCTCAAGATGCAGCCGCGCCACTTCTTCGTCCAGCTTCTTGGGCAGCACGTAGACGTTCAGCCTTGTAGCTGTCGCGGTTCTTCCACAGATCGAGTCTGCGCCAGCGTCTGGTTGGCGAAGCTGTTCGACATCACAAAGCTCGGATGGCCGGTCGCGCAGCCCAGGTTCACCAGCCGTCCTTCGGCCAGGACGAAGATCCAGTGCCCGTCGGGGAAGGTGTACTTGTCCACCTGCGGCTTGATGTTGATCTTGCGTCACGCCCTTCGCCTCGTTCAGCCGGTCGATCTGGATTTCGTTGTCGAAGTGGCCGATGTTGCAGACGATGGCCTGGTCCTTCATCTTCTCCATGTGCTCGAGCGTGATGATGTCGGTGTTGCCGGTGCAGGTGACGTAGATGTCGCCGCGGCCCAGCGTGTCTTCCACCGTGGTCACTTCGAAGCCTTCCATCGCCGCCTGCAGCGCGTTGATGGGGTCGATCTCCGTAACCACCACGCGCGCGCCCATGCCGCGCAGCGAATGCGACGAGCCCTTGCCCACGTCGCCGTAGCCGCAGATGACCGCGACCTTGCCCGCCACCATCACGTCCGTGGCGCGCTTGATGCCGTCGGCCAGCGATTCGCGGCAGCCGTAGAGATTGTCGAACTTCGCTTTGGTCACCGAGTCGTTCACGTTGATGGCCGGAACCAGCAGCTTGCCCTGCTCCATCATCTTGTAGAGCCGGTGCACGCCGGTGGTCGTCTCTTCCGAAACGCCGCGCCAATCGCTTGACCACCTTGTGCCAGTGCTGCGGGTCCTCGGCGATAAACCTTCTTCAGCAGGTCCTTGATCACCTGCTCCTCGTGGTTGCCTGAAGGCGTGTCGACCCAGCTGTCGCCGTTCTCCAGCTCATAGCCCTTGTGGATGAGCAGCGTCACGTCGCCGCCATCGTCCACGATCAGCTGCGGCGCCTTTGCCGCCCTTGTGCGTGAGCGCGCGATACGTGCACTCCCAGTAGTCTTCCAGGGTCTCGCCCTTCCACGCAAAGACCGGAACGCCCGCCGCCGCAATGGCCGCCGCCGCGTGATCCTGCGTGGAGAAGATGTTGCAGCTCGCCCAGCGCACTTCCGCGCCCAGGCTCACCAGCGTCTCAATCAGCACCGCCGTCTGAATGGTCATGTGCAGCGAGCCGGTGATGCGCACGCCGGCCAGCGGCTTTTCCGCCGCATACTTGTTGCGGATCGCCATCAGGCCCGGCATCTCCTGCTCGGCGATGACGATCTCTTTGCGGCCCCAGTCGGCCAGGCCGAGGTCGGCCACTTTGTATTCGGGTGAGCGTGCCGGTTTTCGTGACTTCGAGGGTTGCGGTTGCCATTCTCATCTCCTTTTATCGTCGTATCGTGATATGTTGATATGTAGCAGAATTCTGCCATGCCGTCAATCGTCAAAACGTTAAAGGTGGTCGCCGATCCCAACCGGCTGCGCATCCTGTTGCTTCTAAAGGGCGAGGAGCTCTCCGTGGCCGAGTTGCAGGAGATCCTTGGCATGGGCCAGAGCACCATCTCCACGCATCTTTCGCAGCTTAAGCAGGCCGGCCTGGTGGAAGACCGGCGCACCGGCAAGAGCAATCTCTACCGCCTCCGCCCCTGCAGGGGGCAGCCTTTTGGACGAGATTCTCGGCCGATGCCGCGAAGGAAATCCCCGAAGCCGCTCCGACCAGGCCGCCATGCGCCGCGTGCTGCAAAAAGCGCCAGGACAAGATGCGCGCGTTTTTCGACAGCGTGGCCGGGCGGCTGGGCAAGGACTACGTGCCGGGCAAATCGTGGAAGAGCCTGGCCGAGGCGCTGCTGCGCCTGATGCCGCCGCTGGTCATCGCCGATCTGGGCGCCGGCGAGGGGAGCTTCGCTCTTTTACTCTCCGCAAAGAGCCGTGCGGGTCATTGCCGTCGACAGTTCGGCGCAGATGATCGAGGTGGGCCGCGAACAGGCTGCGCGTCACGGCGTGAAGAATGTCGAGTACCGGCTCGGCGACATGGAAGAGATTCCCATCGGCGACGGGCGAAGTCGATCTGGTCTTCTTCTCGCAGTCGCTGCACCACGCGCTGCACCCGGAGCGCGCGCTGGCCGAGGCGGCGCGGATTCTCGTGCCCGGCGGCCGCATCGTGATTCTCGACCTGCTCAAGCACCGCTTTGAAGAGGCGCGCGAGATGTACGCCGACGAGTGGCTCGGCTTCAGCGAGGCCGAACTCGAAGCGATGCTCAGAAGGCCGGGCTTCGTCAACGTGGAGACCGCCGTCGTGGACAAGGAGCCGGAGGCGCCGCAGTTTCAGACGCTGCTTGGGGTTGCAGTGAAGGTTTAATGAGTGCGGCCTTACACCTGCGCCTGGTACACAATGTTGAAGGGCGTTTCAGTGGCTCGCCGGAATTTGGAAAAGCCCGCCGAGGTGACAACGTCGCGAATCCGCGCCTCACCAGCCTGCGCACCGAGGCAGAGCCCCACTTCCTGAGATCTCGAGCACGGCGTGCAGAGGAGCGTTGAGAACGAGTAGTAAACGCGCCCTACTGGATTCAGATTGTCTTTGAGCTCATCGTTGGCAAAAGGCTCGACGATCATCCAGGTACCTCCTGGAGCCAGCGACTGGCGGACATGCTTGGCTGCCCCAACAGGGTCGCCCATGTCATGCAGGCAATCGAAAACCGCAACAAAGTCGTAGTCACTGCCACGAAACTCTTTGGCCTTGGCTACATCGAAATGGACGCGACCGGTAAGGCCATCTTTGGCGGCCTTGTCGCGTGCAGCTTCGACCGATTTGTCGTGGTAGTCGAAGCCAAAGAACTCAGACTTGGGAAAAGCCTTCGCCATGAGGATCGTCGACGATCCGGTGCCGCAGCCAACGTCCGCGGCGCGAGCTCCTTTTTCCAACTTAGCCTGCACCCCGTCGAGAGCCGGAATCCACGTCGCAACTAGATTCGCAGCGTAGCCCGGCCGGAAAAACTTCTCGCATCCGTGAAAAACGCCGTCCTCGTGTTCATGCCAGCCCATTCCGGCACCGGTGCGGAACGACTCGGCAATGCGAGGCACTGCGGAAAGAGATCCGAGCGCCAATTCAAAGGCGCCAGGCAAATATGCGGGGCTATCTTCTGCGGCGAGCGTAAACGCCTGTTCGGGCGTAAGACTAAATCGTCGCGTGCTTGCGTCATAGGTGACGTATCCCCCGGCTGCCTGGGAGGCCAACCACTCGCGCAGGTAGCGCTCGTCGGTTCCCGTTTTCTTCGACAACTCTTCAGAGGTAGCGGGACCATCGGCAAGCGCCTTATACAAGCCGAGCTTTTCGCCGATTACAACCATCCCGGCGTGGACCGATGCGCCGAGATCGCCGACGAACTTTCCCAGAAAAGCGTTCAGTTGATCCATGTTGATGGCCGGAGCCTGTGCAGTGCTCATAACGACCTCCTCGTTTTTCGATTTGAACGGGCCTCAGAATGGGTGAAAGCGGGAAGAGAGTGGCCTCGTTCAGTGAGAAAATGATTGTCTGGCGCTCCTATTGTGAAAGTCAAGCATTATTCCGTCGCGATATTGTTACGCGCTGCAAGTCGTTCGAAATCGGTGGATCGGGATTCTCGCGTGGAAAGGCCAATCGCAGAAACTGCGAAAGAAGACCGCACCAAAATCTCGCAAATACTCAATTACAATTCACTTATGAGAGAGGCCAAGACAGTCTCACGCACTTCTGGAAAACCCGTTCGCCTCTCTCGCGCGCGCCAAACTGCGATCTTCAAGGCGCTCGCCGATCCGCACCGGTTTGAGTTGTTGCTGCAGATTGCCAGGGCGCGATGCCCGCTGGGCTGCTCGCAGGCTCTGGCCGCTCTGCCCATTTCCGCGGCAACTCTTTCGCACCATATCAAGGAACTGGAAACGGCCGGCCTCATCGACATTCGCCGTGAAGGCAAATTCGCGTATCTCTCACTGCGGCCTGGAGTTCTGGAATCCGTAGCCGCGAGTTTGCAGGCTCTCGAAGCGACCAACTGCGCGGGCCGCTGACGCTTCGCCCCCAAATATTTCCACAATCCCTTTGAATCCTTTCTCCGGCTCGGTTAATCAATTCGACAGTTATCGAAATGTCGAACCGATGACATTGGATACCGGGAGATGAGATATGATGAACCTTCAAGGCAAAGTGGCGCTGGTAACCGGCGCATCAAAGGGCATTGGCGCGGCCATTGCCCGTGAACTTGCCGGCGCGCGGCGCGGCTGTGGCAGTTAACTACTCGGGCAGCAAGGCGGCCGCGGAAAAGGTGGTTGCTGAGATCAAGGCTGCGGGCGGCAAGGCCGTCGCGGTGCAGGCGGACCTCTCCAACCCCGACGCCATCGGGCCCTTCGTCAAAACCGTCGCGGACCAGCTCGGCCCCATCGACATCCTGGTGAACAACGCCGGAGTCTATGAGTTCGGGCCGCTGGAGCAGATTTCGCCCGCGCACTTCAACAAGATGTTCAACCTGAACGTGCTGGGCCTGCTCTTGACGACCAAGGAAGCGGTGGCGCGCTTCAATCCCGATGGCGGCAGCGTAATCAACATCGGCTCGGTTGTCGGCAGAATGGCATTCGCCAACGCGCGCCGTTTACAGCGCGACCAAGGGCGCAGTGGACTCCATTACAGTGTCGCTGGCGAAGGAGCTCGGCCCCAGAAGATTCGCGTGAATGCGCTGAACCCCGGCATGATTGAGACCGAGGGCACTCAAGGCGCAGGCTTCATCGGTCAGCACTTCGCAACAGGCGCCGCCAGCGAAACTCCGCTTGGCCGCATCGGCCAGCCGCAGGATATCGCGACCGCGCGGCATTCCTCGCCTCGGACGACTCCGGCTGGATCAACGGCCAGACGATCTACGCTTCAGGCGGCTTCACGCGGTAAGCCGCCTCGGCTCGCTCCGCTTCGAGGATCTGCCGTTTGCGCTCCACGCCCCAGCGGTAGCCGGTGAGCGAGCCGCTCGCGCCCACCACGCGATGGCACGGAACCACGATCGCCACGCGATTGACGGCGCAGGCGCGAGCCACGGCGCGGGTCGCTTTCGGATTGCCCATCTCGCGCGCCAACTGGCTATACCTGCGCGTCTCGCCGCGGGGAATCTGCCGCAGCGCCTTGCCACACGCGAAGCTGAAAGACGGTGCCGCGGAGATCGAGGCGCTCCGGCACCTGCGGTGCGGCAGCTTTTGGACAAGGTCTGTGCCTTCACGAACGCTCGCGAGCGCGGCATCGATCCAGCGCGCGAGCTTCGGATCCCGGCGCAGTGTGGCCAGCGGGAAATTCGGCGCGAAGGTTTTTCTCGGCTTCAGCTTTGGTTCCCGCGAGCGAGAGCCAGCAGAGGCCGCGCTCTGTCGCGCCGACAATCATCCAACCGAACGGCGTGCGTGCGGACGCGAAGCCGATGTGCTCGCCTTTGCCGCCCTGGGCAAAGCGCTGCGGCGTCATGCCGAGCTGGTTCGCTTCATAGGCGCGGCTGCTGGAGCCGAAGCCCGCGGTGTAAATGGCATCGGTCACGGTGCTCTCCTTTCTTGAGTGCGCCGCGCAGTCGCGACGCGCGCAGGGCGCGCTGGTATTGCGAGCGGGCTCACGCCCATCTCGCGCTTGAAGAGCCGCTGCACGGTGAAGGGACTCAGGCGCGCCACGCGGCCCAGCTCTTCAAGACGCACGCGCCGGTCGAGATTGCCTCTCGATGTGCGCACGAATCTCGTCCAAAGGGCTGCTGCACGCAGTGCCCAAGGTGCGACGCAGTCGCAGGACGGCAACGCTTGCAGGCGCGAAAGCCTGCGGCCTCGCGCCTCGGCCGCAGTGCGGAAGAAGCGCACGTTGGCGCGCAGCGGGCGGCGGCTCGAGCAGGTTGGCCGGCAAAAGACGCCGGTGGTCGCGACGGCGTAGAAGAAACGCGCCTGCGGATCGCGTGCGGCGAGCTGCTTCCACGCGGACTCCGCCCAGGCAGCATCAACGACGGTGTGCGCGGGATCGGCGGGCGCGGGTTTTGCGGGCTGCGGCATGACGATCCTGGGCATCGTGGAAACGGTGGCGAATTCGGCTGCGATTTGCGGAAACAGTGCTCATGGGAATCATAGTCGCCGATCGCCGTTCCGCGCGCACTCCGATTCTTGCGCGCAATTCCGTTTCCGGCGGGATGCCGCTATCGCGGCAGAGCCATGGCGTGCAAGCCGCGCCCACTGGTTTGCTTTCTGGCATTGACACAATCGGACGCACTCCACCGTGTATCCTCGTTCTGCAAACAGAAGTCACGCTTCGCTTGGCCCGGAACAGCTCCTGTGGCCAGGCGTCAAGCCGAGCTCATCGACGGAGGAATTACCATGTCACCGCAACCCGATCGCCATCGCGGCACTCGCCGCCCTCTTCTCGCTTTCCGCCCTGTCCTGCGCGCAGGCCAACGGTCCTTACAAGGTGCAGAAGATCCAGCTCGTCGGCGGCGACGGCGGATTCGACTACGTGACGGCCGATCCCGACGGCCGCAACCTCTATGTGGCGCGCTCGGGCGCTGCCGGACATATCGGCGTCTTCAATCTGGACACGCTGGCCCAGGTGGGCGACCTTCCCGGCGTGAGCGGGCACGGCGGGGCAGTGGACACGGCCACGGGGCATGGCTTCGCGACCTCGAAGCCGGTGACGATGTTTGACGCAAAGACCTTCGCGATCATCAAGAAGATCGACGTCCAGGGCAATCCCGACGGCTACCTGAACGACCCCTACAATCACCACTTCTACATCCTCAGCCACTCGGCGCCCAATATCACTGTGCTCGACGATAAAGACGGCTCGATTCTTGGCACCATCGACATCGGCGGCGCGCCGGAGCAGGCCGCGACCGACGGCCACGGCAAAATCTACGTTGACATTGAAGACAAGGCAGCGATCGCAGTCATCGACGTGGACACGATGAAGATGGTGGGCCGCTACGATCTCTCGAGCCGAGGCGGAGGATGCGCGGGCCTGGCGCTGGACGCGAAGAACGGAATCCTGTTTGCCGCCTGCCGCGAAAAGAACAACATGATCATTCTGTCGGCTGCCGACGGGCACATCATCACCGACCTGCCGACGGGCGTGGGATGCGACGGAGTCACGTTCAATCCCGAAACCATGGAAGCGTTTAGCTCGCAGGGCGATGGCACGCTCACGGTGATCAAAGAGAACTCGCCGACTGACTTCGCCGTGGAGCAGACGGTCTTTACACCGCTACGCGCCAAGACGATTACGCTCGACACCAAGACGGGCAATCTTTTTCTGATCACCGCCGAATACGGCCCAACACCGACTCCGCCTGCGCCACCGGCAGGAGGCAGCGCCGCCAGCCGGCGGCCCACCCGCATTCATGCGCGGGCCTCGTCCGCCGATGATTCCGCATTCCTTCCAGATCCTGGAGGTTGGCAAGGATTGAGCGGCGAATAACCGGGATTCGAAAGCTCGGAGATACTGGAATTGAATTTCGGCCCTGCCAGCTCAGATGCACTTTGATAATGGTGAACGATGATCCTGGACTGGAGCTGCGGGGTGCTGGCGGAAGGGCTGCAATGCTACAAGAGCGGGGAATTTTTTCTCGCGCATGAGCATTGGGAAGGCGTCTGGCTGAAGTGCGAGGAGCCGGAGAAAATGTTCCTGTAGGCGCTGATTCAAATTACGGCAGCCTTTCATCATCTCCAGCGCAAGAATTTCATTGGCACCGCATCGCTGCTGCGCGCGGCATTACGACGGCTCGAGACGTTCCCTGCTGCTTATGGAGGGATCGAAGTCGAAGATCTTCGCGCCAGCGTGCGCGCGTGGCTGTGGGCGCTGGATCAGGAAGACGCATCGCTACGGCCGCCCGTCCCGCATATACGATGAACGCGATGGTCCTCAGGCTTCAACTGATTTTTTGAGCAGGGCTTCGGCGCGGACTAAATCTTCTTCCGTGTCGACGCCGATGGTGTCGCGGGGCGCGTCGGCAACGTAGATCGCGATGCCGTTTTCGAGCAATCGCAGTTGCTCGAGTCGCTCCAGTTTTTCAAGCGGCGAGGGCGGCAGGGCCGCGAAGCGATCCAGCGCGGCCTTGCGATAGGCGTAGATGCCCAGGTGCTTGCGATAGGCGGTGAAGCCAACCCGATCACGATCGAACGGAATCGTCGCACGAGAAAAGTAGAGAGCGCGACCGTCGAGAGCTGTGACGACTTTGACGGCATTGGGATTGGTGAACTCCTCGGGCGGGCAGCGCACCGAGAGCGTGGTCACTTCCACTTCAGGCCGATCAAAAAGCCGGAGCAGCGGCGGAAAAAAATCGGCCGTAAGCGTGGGCTCGTCGCCCTGAATGTTGACGTAAATGTCTGCGTCTATCTGCCGAGAGACTTCCCTCACCCGGTCGCTGCCGCTGGGGCACGCGGGCGAGGTCATCACCACAGGAATGGAGCGTGCGCGGCAAACTTCTGCGACTTCCTCGGCATCGGTGGCAACGACCACGGGATCCATGAGGCCGCTGGCGCTGGCGGCACGCCACACCCACTCCACCATGGGCCGGCCGGCGATGGGGCGCAGCACTTTGCGCGCCATGCGCGTGGACTGGAGCCGCGCAGGAATAACGGCTGCGATGCGCAGGGAACTCATGCAGTCGAGTGTACATGGACGCTGGGCGGCGACGGTCAGCCGGCGAGAGCGGCCAGCGCACTTTCGGCGCGGGCCAATCCTTGCGCCGCGGCTTCGGGATCGCCGCTTTGGTGCTCAGCGTAGACGAATTCGATCTGCGTGAGGCCGATGACGCCCAGAATACGGCGCAGATACGGTTCCTGCTGGTCTAAATCGCAAAACGGCGTGCCCGCAGGATAGGCGCCACCACGCGCGGAAAAGACGTAGACTCGTTTACCCGGCGGAACCAGCGGGGCCACGCCCTGCGCGGTGAAGGCAAAGGTGCGCCCTTCGCGCACGATCAGGTCGATCCACGCCTTGAGCGAGGCGGGAATGGAAAGATTCCACATGGGCGCGCCCAGCACGACGACGTCAGCGGCGAGCAGTTCGTCCACCAACTGATCGGAGAAGGCGAGGGCCAGCTTCTGCGCGGCGGTTCGCTCCGCGGCCGGCGCGAAAAACGCGTCGATGGCGGCTTCATCCAGATACGGAAAGCGCTCGATCGAACTGTTGTGATGGAAGACGGCGCCGTCGGGATTGTGCCGCTTCCACTTTTCGACGAAGGCCGCGGCGAGGCGATTTGAAACCGATGCGGCGCGAGGACTGGAATCAATTTGAAGCAATGCGGACATGAACGCTCTCCGGCAGCAAGCAAAGGACACCGCAAGCATTGTCGCAGGATAGGCCGGCTTGCGGCTTTTGGCGGTCGAATTTTCGATGGGGAGAACGGGAGATCGCCGCTCAGAAACGAACTGAAACGTTTGACCTGTCCTACATGCGCCCGTATCATTGAAATGTGGCAATTACGTGCGCTTTTGCGCCCTTTTGCCCTCCTCACGGCGGGGTAGCTCAGATGGTTAGAGCGACGGATTCATAACCCGTAGGTCGGCGGTTCGATCCCGCCTCCCGCCACCAAGCCTTCTCAGAAAATAAAAGGGTTAGATGGGGCCGAATTGATCGGGACCCTGCCTGTCTGGTTGATCGGAGCTGTGCCCGTCTGGACCAACTGTCCGTATTCTTCTAAGGGCCGGCCGACGCCATTGCCCAACGACCCATCCGCTCTAGCGGCAACGACTCAGGATGCCGCCGGCGATGGCGCCAAGCGGAAGCACCTTGCTGACACCGTTCATCTTGATCGCCTCTTTGGGCATGCCGAAGACGACGCAGGTCGCCTCATCCTGCGCGATCGTGAAGGCGCCGGCCTGCTTCATTTCGAGTATGCCGCGCGCGCCATCGTCGCCCATTCCGGTCATGATGACGCCGACGGCGTTCTGGCCGGCGTAGCGGGCAGCGGAGCGGAAAAGCACATCGACCGAGGGGCGATGCCGGCAAACCAGAGGGCCGTCCTTGACTTCGACGTAGTAGCGGGCGCCGCTGCGCTTGAGGAGCAGGTGGTGGTTCCCAGGCGCGATCAGCGCGCGTCCGCGGATCACGGTGTCATTGGTCTCGGCCTCTTTGACTGAGACCTCGCACAGGGAGTCAAGGCGGTTGGCAAAGGCGCGGGTGAAGAGTTCCGGCATGTGCTGCACGATGACAATGCCGGGCGAATCAGCCGGCAATGCTTCGAGAAACGTCTTGAGCGCTTCAGTTCCACCTGTGGATGCGCCAACGACAACGACTTTCTCCGTGGTTTCGGCCATGGCGTGGGTTGCGGGTGACAGGACGGCGTCTGCGGTCAGCTTGGGTTCTACAGTGTGCATGGGACCGAGCGGACGCAGACGCGCGGCGGACGCGGCCTTCACCGCCTCGCAGAGGATTACGCGCGAATCCTCAAGGAACTGCTTGGTTCCCAGCTTGGGCTTGGTTATGATTTCCACTGCGCCATACTCAAGAGCCCGGAGAGTGCTCTGCGCACCCTCGTCGGCAAGGCTGGAACAGATGACCACGGGAATGGGATGCTGGCTCATAAGCTTTTTTAGGAACGTGAGCCCGTCCATGCGCGGCATTTCAATATCGAGAGTGATCACGTCGGGCACGTTTTCTGCGATGCGCTCGGCGGCAACATAGGGATCGCCGGCGGTTCCGATCACTTCGATTTCAGCGTCGGAGGAGAGAATCTCCGTCAACGTCTGACGGACGACGGCGGAGTCGTCCACGATCAGAACGCGAACTTTCGCCGTTTTCACGATGGCAACCTCCTATACCTCTATCGGCGGCGATTGGCGCGATGAGCAGTCATCGGCGCACGCCGGGCCCGTTTCGGGGTGCCGGAATCGAGCCAGCGCAGCCGCACTTCCCCATGCACGGTCTCGAAAGAGATGTGTACGCCCGCGGTGCCGCCAAGGCAGGACGCAACCACGGTGAATCCTTCTTCGGCAAGCAAGCGAAGGGCCGCCTCGTAGTTCTGCTTGCCGATGGTCTTCTGAGGATCGCTGCCGTTGATTGTCAGAACATCATTGCCGCCAAAAAGCTTTACCAGCACCTCTCCGCGAACGGCACCCAGCGAATCCAGGCGATTCGCGATGTCGTGGATGGCAAAATCGACGTAACGCCTCGCAGCGCGCACGCTCATTCCTGCTCTTTGGGCGGGCGGGCAGCTCGGCATCATGGGATGACAAATTGCACCGACGCCCAGCCTGGGGACGAGAAAAGTAATTCCCACGCAGGAGCCAAGCACCGTGCGCAGGACGGCAGGCTCGGACACAAGGTGCGATTCTCCGGGCTGCACATAGATCTCCCGCATCGGCTTGTCAGGCTCGGCCATCGCTCCTCCTGTAGAGAGCCGGAGCTATCGGCGTGAGAGGCAGAACCAGTTCATGCAGCGTCTCGGCGTGTCCCATGAACAAATAGCTTTGGGGCCGCAGGTGTTGCGTAATCTTCTCCAGGATGCTCTGCTGCGTCGGCCGGTCGAAGTAGATGATTACGTTGCGGCAGAAGATGACGTCGAATTTCTCCTGAATTCCGTAGTCGGAGTCCATGAAGTTGAGGCGGCGAAACTCGATGAGGCGGCGTAATTCGGGCACCACGCGCATACGCTCGAAACTCCGCTCACGGCCACGCATGAAATATTTGACCTTGAGGTTCTGCGGCACCGGCCGCAAGGCATCGGTGGAATAGATCCCAAGCCCTGCTTTCTTGAGTACGGTAGTCGAGATGTCGGTGGCAATAATCCTGAAGGCAAAGCCGGGATGCGTCGCAGCGTATTCGCTCAGCACCATCGCGAGGGTATATGGCTCCTCGCCTGTCGAACACGCCGCACTCCAAACCAGCATCGGTCTTCGCGCAGAATTCGAGGCCACAAATTCAGGGACTGCGGCGGCGGTCAGGAATTCGAAGTGCCGCGGCTCACGAAAGAAATCGGTCTTATTGGTAGTCACTACGTCGATCAGATGAACCAACTCGTCGCGCAGGCCTTCGCCGGAAAAGAGATAGTCGCAATACTCGGAGTAGGAGTGAATCGCGAGATCTTTCAATCTTCGCCTGATTCGCCCCTCGAGCATCGTCCTCCTCTCGGAACCGAGGTTGATCCCGGCTTGGTCGTAGACGAGTTCGCGGAGGCGCGCGTAGTCTCTGGACGAGATGACTTCTTCGTGACTATGCATAGCGGAAAAATGGGGCGGAGTGAACCGCCCCATGCCTTTCTTACGCGGCTGCCTCTAAGAGGGCCTTGCCGGATTGCTGGGTACGTACAGCGGCCAGTTCCTCGGCCGAGAAGACGCGATCGATGTCGAGAATCATGATGAACTGCGTGTCGCGCTTGCCCATGCCGCGGATAAAGTCGGTGCGGATGTGGGCGCCTATGCGCGGCGCGGGTTCAATCTGCTCGGGTTCGAGATCGATCACTTCCTCAACCGAATCGGCGAGGGCGCCGATTACGATGGACTCGTTCTCGAGCACCACTTCGACGACTACGATGCACGTGTTGCGCGTGTTCTCCGTTTTCGACATTCCGAAACATAGCCGGAAATCGACGACGGGAACCACGCTTCCCCGCAGGTTGATCACCCCGGCCATAAAATCGGGCGTGCGGGGGATGGCAGTGATGGGCGTGAGATCGAGCACTTCCCTCACCTTTGCCACATCGGTGGCAAAAACCTCGTTGCCGAGCTTGAAGGTGAGATACTGCCGCGTCTCCGTGATTTCGCAAACGCTCATGAGTTCAACTCCTTTTCCGTTTTTGAAGACTGGGGCGGATCTCCTTGCGGAAGATCCGCCTTCGCGGTTAGTAACGCTCGAATTCAGCGTCCATTTCGTCGTGCTTGTCGTTGAGCCGCAGGTTGACGCCGGACTTCCCGGCGGCTTTCGCAGCCGGAGCCGGAGAGTGGCCGTTGGGCTTGACCGACCTGACTGGAGCCGCTGCCGCCTGCCTGGCCGGCTTGGCTGCCGCGGGCCGCCGACCATGGGCGCCATTCTCATCCCCGGTATGGAAGAAGGAGAGCGCGCTCACCAGCTGTTCGGATTGGCCGGTCAGCTCCTCGGTCGTCGATGCCATCTCCTCCGAGGCCGACGCGTTCTGCTGGATCACCTGCTCCAGTTGCTGCAGCGCCTTGTTGATCTGCTCGGCCCCGGTATCCTGCTCCTTGCTGGCCGCAGAGATTTCCTGCACCAGCTCGGCGGTGCGCTGGATGTCGGGCACCAGCTTGTCCAGCATCTCGCCCGATTTTTCCGAGACCTTCAGCGTGGTGGCGGAGAGCTGGTTGATCTCTCCCGCCGCCTTTTGCGAGCGCTCGGCCAGCTTGCGCACTTCCGCGGCAACCACGGCAAAACCCTTGCCATGTTCGCCCGCCCGCGCCGCCTCGATGGCCGCGTTGAGCGCCAGCAGGTTGGTCTGGCGCGCAATCTCCTCGATGATGGAGATCTTGTTCGCGATCTCCTTCATCGCGGCCACCGCTTCGAGCACGCTCTTGCCGCTCTCCTGCGCGTCCTTGGCGCTCTTGTTGGCGATCTTGTCGGTCTGTTGCGCGTTGTCGGCATTCTGCTTGATGTTTGAGACCATCTCCTCCATCGACGACGAAGCTTCTTCGGCCGCGGCCGCCTGCGCGCTGGCGCCCTTCGACACCTGGACCGAGGCCGTCGAGATGGACTGGCTGGCCGCCGACACCTCGCCGGCGATGGAGCGGATATCGGAGACCGTCTGCGTCAGCCCGCTCACCATCGACGCCAAGCGCCTGCATCAGCTTGTCCTGCGCCGAACGCTCGCGGATTTCCACGGTCAGGTTGCCGTTCGCAATCTCCTCGGCCGCCGCGGTGATATCGTTCATGGCCACGATCAGCGTGTTCAGGTTGTTCTTGATCAGGTTGAAGTCGCCGTAATAGGTGTCGGTGATCTGCGGCGGAATGTCTCCCTTGCTGATCTGGTCCACGTATTTCGCGGAAACGTTCAGCGGCGTGATCACGGCGTCCAGAATGGCGTTCACGCCGCGCACGATGTCGGAATAGGCGCCGCTGAATTGCTCGTGATGCCCGCGCTCGGTAAGTTTGCCCGCGTTGGAGGCCTCGGTGAGTCGCGCCAATTCCTTCTGCAGGCTTTGCAGTACCACAGCTACGTTGTTGATCGCCTGCTTCATCTTCTCGTGGTCGCCCTTGTAGGTATGTGCGATCAGTTCGTCGATCTTGCCGTTGGAGACCTGGGCCAGAATGCGATTGCCTTCGCCGATGGGCAGCAGGATCGCATCCAGCATGGTGTTCACGCCGCGCACGATCTCGGCAGTACGCGCCCTGGAACTGCTCCGGCTTGCCGCGATCGGAGAGTTGTCCCTCCTTGGAGGCTTCGATCAGCCGCGCCAGTTCCTTCTGCAGCCCCTGCAGAACCACGGCGACGTTGTTGATGGCCTGCTTCATCTTTTCGTGGTCGCCCTTGTAGGTCTGGGCGATCAACTCGTCGATCTTGCCGTTGGAGACCTGGGCCAGGATGCGATTGCCTTCGCCGATGGGCAGCAGGATGGCGTCCAGCATGATGTTGACGCCACGTACAATCTCGGCGTACGCGCCCTGGAACTGCTCCGGTTTGCCGCGGTCGGAGAGTTGGCCCTCGCGCGAAGCCTCGGTCAGCCGCGCCATTTCCTTCTGCAGTCCCTGCAGAACCAGGGCCACGTTGTTGATGGCCTGCTTCATCTTTTCGTGGTCGCCCTTGTAGGTTTGCGCGATCAGTTCGTCGATCTTGCCGCTGGAGATCTGCGCCAGAATGCGATTGCCTTCGCCGATGGGCAGCAGGATCGCGTCCAGCATGGTGTTGACGCCGCGCACGATCTCGGCGTATGCGCCCTGGAACTGCTCCGGCTTGCCGCGGTCGGAAAGCTGGCCTTCCTTCGAGGCTTCGATCAGGCGCGCCATTTCCTTTTGCAGGGCCTGGGTAACCATCGCGACGTTGTTGACCGCGACCTTCATCTTCTCGTGGTCGCCTTTGTAGGTCTGGGCGATCAGCTCGTCGATCTTGCCCGAAGAGATCTGCGCCAGGATGCGGTTGCCTTCGCCGATGGGCAGCAGGATCGCGTCCAGCATCTCGTTCACGCCCTGAATCATCTCGCGGTGCACGCCGTTGAAGAGCGTGGCCTTGCCGCGTTCGCTGAGGCGCCCTTCCTTGGAGGCATCGACCAGGCGCATGATCTCCTGCAGCATCAGCATCATGTCGTCTTCCTGGCCTGTCCTCTTGTTTACGCGTTCACGGCCTGCGTGCCCTTCATCGCCGTGAATCTCCTCACCATGCCCGTTGCCGGGGCCATGCAGCCGCCGGCCTTCACCTGCCACTACTGTTCCCATGAGTCGTCTCCCCTCCTTTGGGATCTTTCTCTGCTCGATCCGTAATCTACCGGCCATCCCGCGAAGGAGCAGCCGTTCCGCGACTGAAAGAGCATGAGACATTCCGGGTTGTCTTGCCTATACCTGTGCACTGGCGCTCGGTCCAGCGCTGCCTCTGCCCGCAAGGGCGGTAAAGTCCACACTGCTTTCCGCAGGACCGCCGCGCGCCGTCGACGGACGGCCGCCTCTGCCGTGCGCCGCTTCGCGCATCGCGTCCTGAATCAGGCGTTCGGGATCGAGAATCAGGGCCACGGTTCCGTTGCCCAGAATGGTGGCGCCTGAAACCACCTGCACCTGGCGGTAAAACCGCCCCAGGCTCTTGATGACCGTCTGGCAATTGCCCAGCACCCGGTCCACCACAAATCCGAACCGGCCTTCGCCGGTTTCGACCAGCATGATCTGCTCGATCTCCGGCGCTCGCGAGCGCACGTGGAAGTGCTCGCGCAGCCGGATATAAGGCACCAGCTCCCCGCGCACGTTGGCAATGTGCTTGCCGTTGGCGCGGGCAATGTCCTGGCGCGTCAGCTCGATGCATTCCAGGGTGATCGAGCAGCGGCAGCACGAAGCAGGCATCGCCCACGCCCACCAGCAGACCGTCGATGATGGCCATGGTCAGCGGCAGACGCAACGTCACGCTTGTACCGTGCCCCGGCTTGCTCCGCGATTTCGACCGCGCCGCGCAGGCTTTCCACCCGCTGGCGGACCACGTCCATGCCCACGCCGCGACCGGAGACATCGGTCACCTGCTTGGCGGTCGAAAACCCCGGCTCGAAAAGCAGCGCAAAGATCTCGGCTCTCGGTAAGCTGCGCCTCAGCGGAGATGAGCCCTCTCTCGATGGCGCGGCGGCGCACCGCGTCCGAATCGATGCCGCGGCCATCGTCGGTCACAGTCGACCAGCACGCTGGCGCCGGAATGCCGCGCCGAAAGATGAATGGTCGCGGTAGGAGACTTTCCGCTGGCAGCGCGGACATCGGCCGGCTCGATGCCGTGATCCATGCTGTTGCGGATGAGGTGCATCAGCGGGTCGCCCAACTGCTCGATGACGGTTTTGTCGAGCTCCGTCTCCGCGCCCTCGATGGTCAGTTCCACGTTTTTTCCCAGGTCGCGCGCCAGGTCGTGCACCAGCCGCCGGAACTTTTCGAATGTGCCGCGGATGGGCATCATGCGAATGTTCATGGAGCTCTCGCGCAGGGCCGAAGTCAGCCGCTCGATCTCTTCAGAGACGGCGGTTACCTCGGCGTCATCGCGTTGGCTCGGCAAGCTCGCTGAGCCGCGCCTGCACCGTCACCAGTTCTCCCACCAGGTCCACAAACTGATCCAGCTTGGCCGCCGGCACGCGCAGGCTCGAAGCGTTTTCCGGCTTGTCGTAGCTGCGGCGGCCGGGCGAAGCGCTGCGGCCATCTTCGAGAGCCCGCGCCGTCTTCTCTGCGTCCGAGGGAGGCAAAGTCTGCGATATGGCCGGCGGGGAATCGCCGGGCGCTGCGATACTCAGCTCACACGTGTCTTCGACGAAAATGAAGACATCGCGAATCGCCTCCCGGCCCGCATCCGTGGCCAGATCCATCTCCCACCAGGCATAGCACCGCTCGGGATCGATTTCGCTGAGCGGTGGCACCGCGTCCAGGACTGCCCTGGCCGAAAGCTCGCCCAACTGGCGCAGTTCGCGGAGCAGGAGAGAAGGATTGGCGCCGCAGCGCATCAGGTCCGGCCCGGGCACGAAACGGATGTGCCAGTTCTCGATGGCGCCTTCTGCAGTCGCGGGGCGAGCGGGCGCCGGTTCACTGTTCTTCGCCGCATCGCCGCGTTCTTCGATCGCCGCCAGCTTGCGGACGCTCGATAGGATGGCGGCACAGGCGGCGGGATCAACCGGCGCTGCGCCTGCTGTGCCCTCTTCCAGCATGGCGGGAATCTGATCGAGTGCGGCCAGGGTCAGGTCGACCAGTTCCGAGCTGCTTTCCATGCGCCCGCTGCGTACCAGGTCGAAGGCGGTCTCGAGATCGTGCATGAATGCGGCCAGCCGTTCGAACCCGAACATGGCTCCCGAGCCCTTGATGGTGTGCAGGCCGCGAAAGATGCGGCTCACCAGCTCCGTATCGCTGGGGTTTTCGTTCAGTTCGAGAAGCGCCGATTCCAGCTCAGTCAGAATCTCCCGCGCCTCCTCGCGGAAGCTCTGCTTGAACTGCTCGGCGTTGCTTGGGACCTTAGGTTGCGCCATCTGTCAATTCATCCTGTTGCAGCAGGTACCGGAAAATTCTCTACGCCAGCCTCGGCGAGCGCGCACCGGACTCTCTCCGGCGTCGGCCCCTTGAACCCGAACTCCACACCCACCCGTTGCGCTTCGCGCGCTGCCGCCCACAGCAACTGCACGGCGGTAACGTCAAGACCGGTCGCCAATTCGAGCGACACGCAAATTTCCGTGCCGGACCCAAGTTTCTCGATCAGGAGTTCCTTCAACTCGGCCGCGCAGCCGATGTCAATCGCGCCCTCGAGTTGAATGAGAGTCAGCGCGTCTTTCTGTTCGAGAGTCACCGGCACATCTTGCTCCTCACCACGCCGTTTGCCCGTTCGGCCTTCATCTTTGCCGTTTGCCTGCCGCGCATTGTCAACGCCCACCGGCTCGTGTGGTCGGAGAACACGCCACGCACAAAGCCGTTGACTCTCAGCACAGAGCGCGCTCCTTGCGCGGAGTGCTCCGCCAATCCACATCGGCCTGCTCGCCGCTGACGTCTAAGTGATCGGCCAGTATCGAGCATTCTTGAATCAAATCCGAGGTGGGAATTGTTAGCTTTTTCTCATCGACTCGGCTGCCCCAATGACGCGGGAACGTTCACAGGAAATGCGAAAAGCCGTAACCTCTCGGTGAAAACCGCCGATAAAGGGCGCAGACGGTGATGCAGGCGGGGCAGCCTGCGCCACGCTACAGGCAGGCGAGTTGGCCACCATACCCGTCCTGAGGATGCCTAGATGGCCATGAAAGTTCTTGTCGTCGATGACTCCATCACCATGGTGATGAGCCTCAAGACCACCCTGACCATGAACGGCTTTGAGGTCGAAACTGCCGACAACGGCAAGACGGCGCTGGACAAGTTGCATGCGGGTGTCAAACCCAACCTCATCGTGACCGACATCAATATGCCGGTGATGGGCGGGCTCGAGTTGATCGGCAGAGTGCGAGCGCTGCCAGGGCTGAAGTTCATCCCCATCCTGACCCTGACCACGGAGAGCGACGCCACCAAGCGTGAAGCGGGCAAGAGCGCCGGCGCCACCGGGTGGATCGTCAAGCCGGTTTCCGGCGATGACCTGATACGAGTCATCAAGAAAGTCCTGCCGGGAGCTTGAGAACAAGGCGACTTCCTCAGGAGGCGTGGAAGACCGCTCCTATCCTTTGGCAAAGTCATAGCTTCCTGCCTGGCGGCCGTGCGCAGACCTACCGGTCGACAACTAACGCAACGCCGACAACGGAGACGAGAAATTACGGCACAGTTTATGGCATAGGGGGCGGAAAACCCAGCAAGAAAGGCAGTTAAGTTTTTGAATTGATTGGCTGCCCCCCAGGGATTCGAACCCCGATATGCTGATCCAGAGTCAGCTGTCCTGCCGTTGAACGAGGGGGCAACAAGCGCACATGGCGTGTCTTGCAGCCGTATGGCGTGGCCCCAGCGAAGGGTGCGCAAAGCCAACTCCTTCATCTTAAGGGGCATTCGCGGCCGAGGTCAACGGCGCCAGGCATCATGAGGAACGAACGCCGCCTGGAGGCTGCAACGGAGCCGCATTGGGGTGCGTCGGC
This sequence comes from uncultured Acidobacteriota bacterium, assembly GCA_963826735.1. Taxonomy (GTDB): domain Bacteria; phylum Acidobacteriota; class Terriglobia; order Terriglobales; family Acidobacteriaceae; genus Telmatobacter. The sequence goes on along the minus strand of CAWGYN010000011.1, from coordinate 141,035 downwards.
GGGCTCCGATCTCAAAAACAAAAAATCAAAATCTATGAGTCGTTTAGAGTGGCCCAACCTGCGGCTCATGGGTTTTCCGTCCAACCTAACGGACATAGGGACATACCGTTGACGTTCATTCCTCATGTAGAATTAGCGCTTGGGATGGAGCTGACTCTCAATCTCGGTTGGGTGTTAGTGGCCGTGTGGATGTTGTGCGCATGGGTGCGCAAGGCGCCGCGCAGGGCCACGGATCGCCGCATCCAGATGGTGGCCCTGGCGGTCGTTATCCTGATCCTGCTGCCGGCCATCTCCATGACCGACGACCTGCAGGCGGCGCAAAGCCCAGCAGAGATCGATTGCTGCGCACGCCGCAATCACGATCACGGCGCCAGCCCGCATTCCATTCTTCCGGCAGCCGCGTCCCTTCCGCTGCTCAGCTTTACTGGCATCTCGCTGGCCTTTGTGGGCATGGCCGGGCCCAGCAATCTCCCTTCTCCTTTGGTTGAGAATCCTTCCCAGACTTCGATCCAGAACCGGCCGCCTCCGGCCGCCTGATCGCTCCTCGCCGCTGAAGTCTTCGTCGTCAATTTTCTGATGTTCCGTGTCCGCCGTGCAGACCGCGGCGCAAAGGTTTCTTATGAAGCGGATCTTCCCTTCCGTTGCCGTTGGGGCAATGGGCGTGGTCCTCGCGCTGGCGCCGCGGTGTGCATCAGCTCAGCAGGCACTGACGTGGGATCAAGTCAAAGCCAGGTTTGAAGCCACGCAATCCTGCGTTGAAAGCAGATGCCGACAATGTGGACGAGATGCGCGCCGAAGAGATCACTGCGTATCTGCGGCCGAATCCACAGTTCACTCTATCGGCCGACGGCACGCAGATCGCGCCGCACGACGGCGTGTGGCAGCCCTTCAAGGGCACGTACGTAGCAGCCCAACTTCAGCTACCTGCACGAGCGCGACCACAAGCGCGAATTGCGGCTGGAAAGCGCGCAGGAAGGCACGCGCATTACTGAAGTCGCAGCACGAGGACCTGAAGCGCAACCTGGAGTTCACATTGCGCGCGGCGTTTGTGCAGACGCTGGAGGCCAAGGCGGTGCTCGACATGGCCAAAGCCGATCTCGATTACTACGACAAGATCATCGACATCAGCCGCGACGCGGCTCAAGGCCGGCGACATCGCCCAGATCGATTTTGACCGCATCGAGCTGCTTGCGCGTGCAGTACGAGTCGGAGCTGCAGACGGCGATCGTGAACCTGCGCACCGCCAAGATTCAGTTGCTGCAACTGCTGAACGATCGCACGCCGCTGGATCAGTTCGACGTGACCGGGACCTTCGATTTCTCCGATGCGCTGGATCCGCTCGACGACTTCCGCCAGGCGGCGCTGGCCGCGCGTCCCGATCTGCAGGCGGCGCTTGAAACCATGCAGCAATCGCAGACCAACCACAAGCTGGCGATTTCGAATGGCTCCACCGATCCAACCTTCGGCGCGTGGTACACGTACAACTCCTCGAACAACAACCCGAACGGCATTCAGACCCTGGGCGCGAGCGTGAACATTCCGCTGCGCATCTTCGATCGCAACCAGGGCGAGAAGAAGCGCACCCAGATCGACATCGATCGCGCACAGCAGGCCAGCGAAGCCACGCGCGCGCAGGTTTTCAGCGACGTGGACACGGCGTACGAGGTGGTGCGCAGCAACATCGAGCTGCTGAAGCCCTACAAAGCCAAGTACAACGACGAGGCGCTGCGAGTGCGCGACACCGTGAGCTACGCCTATTACCACGGCGGCGCTTCGCTGATGGATTTTCTCAACGCGCAGAGCGACTACCGCCAGGTGCAACTGGCTTACGCACAATTGATCGGCGCCTATCTGACATCCGCCGCGCAACTGAATCTTGCCGTAGGACGCGAGGTAATTCCATGACGAAAACTTCCGTTTTTCGAAGCGCGTGCTTGCTTGGCCGCATGGCTGGCGCTGGCAGGCTGCGAAAAGAAGTTCGACCCGGCCAGCGGAGCGGCCTCTCCGGCGCAGGTGGTGGAGACCGGCAACGCGGGCGTGGTGACGGTGGACCATCCCGAGCAATATCCCACTCGTGGCCGCGGGCCGGATCGATGAGCCGGACAAGCTGAACGTGACGGGCTCGGTCTTTCCTGACATCGCGCGCGAAATTCCTGTCATCTCCATGGCCAATGGCCGCGTGGTCGATATCCGCGCGCGGCTCGACGACAACGTGAAGAAGGGCCAGTTGCTGTTCAGCGTACAGAGCCCCGACATCAGCAATGCATTCGACACGTATGTAAAGGCCGCCAACGACGAGCAGCTCGCCAACAAGGCGTATTTGCGCGCCCAGGACCTATATCAGCACGGCGCCATTTCGCAGGCGATGCTGGAGCAGGCGGAGGATACGGAGAAAGACGCGAAGGCCGATCTGACAGCGGCCGAGGAGCAGTTGAAGATCTTCGGCGTGGACAAGGAACATCCCAGCCCCATCGTGAAGGTGTACGCGCCGACCTCCGGCGTCATTGTCGCTCAGAACATTACTGAAGCCGCCGCCACGGGCGTGTCGCTCTCGGGCACAGCAACGGCCTTCACCATTGCCGACCTGAGTTCGGTGTGGATTATCTGCGATGTGTACGAGAACGACCTGCCCAAAGTAACTCTCGGACAGGAAGCGCAGATCAAGCTCACTGCGTATCCCGACAAAGTTCTTACCGGCCGCGTCAGCGATATTGGGCCGGTACTCGATCCCACCATCCGCACCGCCAAGGTGCGCATTGAAGTTGCAAACCCCGGCATTCTGCGCCTGGGCATGTTTGTGACCGCGACATTACTCAGCCGCACCACGGTGACGCACGCACCTGTGCCGGCCAGCGCCATCCTGCACCTGCACGATCGCGAATGGGTGTTTGTGCCCGCAGGCCAGGGACAATTCAAGCGCGTGGAAGTGACCAGCGGCATCGATGCTACCGGGAGGCGACCAGGAGATTCTGTCGGGCGTTGTCACCGGGTCAGCAGGTGGTGAAGGACATTTTGAATCTTCAAGCCACGGTGGAGGCGCAATGATTCGCAGGCTGGTCGACTTCGCGCTCCAAAACCGCCTCCTCGTTCTTGCTCTCGGAGTCTTGCTCTTTGCCTGGGGGATCGTGTCGTTTCACCAGCTTCCCGTTGAGGCCTATCCCGATGTAGCCAACAACTACGTCGATATCATCGCGCAGTGGCCGGGAATCAGCGCTGAGCAGATTGAGCAGCAGGTCACGATTCCCATTGAAACCACGATGAACGGGATCCCGGGCATTGCCCACGTGCGCTCGTGGTCCATCTTCGGGCTCTCCACGGTGGAGATCGTCTTCGGCGAAGAGACCACAGACTTCGAAAACCGCGAACGCGTCAACGAGCGGCTTTCGCAGGTCTCGCTGCCGAGCGGAGTGGTGCCGCAAATGGGCACCGACTGGAGCCCCGTCGGCCAGATTTATTTCTACACTCTGCGCAGCACCAACCCCGCATACGACGTGATGAATCTGAAGACGCATCGAGACGTGGGTGGTCGAGAAAAATCTCAAGTCCGTGCCGGGCGTGGTCGATACCAATCCCTTTGGAGGGCCGATGCGCGAGTACCAGGTGCGCCTCGACCCCGACAAGCTCATCGACTATGGGCTGAGCATCGCACAGGTGGAGCAGCAGCTCACCAATAACAACGCGAATGGCGGCGGCAGCTTCATCCAGGAAGGCCTGCAGGAAGTGAACGTGCGCGAGGTGGGCCTGGTGCGCGACGTTCAGGACATTGCAAACACCGTGGTTGCAACCAGGAAGCGGCACGCCGATTCGCGTGAAGGACATCGGCGTTGTCGAACAGGGCCCGATGATCCGCCTTGGCCAGTTCGGCGACGCATTTCACATGAAGGATGGAAGGTTCGCCGACAACGACGACGTGGTTTCAGGCATTGTGGCGCTGCAAAAGGGCGCCAATGCGCAGCCCACGCTCGACGCGGTGAACGAAAAGGTGAAGCAACTGAACGACCAGATTCTGCCCAAGGGCGTAACCCTGCAGGCGTTCATCGACCGCAGCGACCTGCTGCACTTCACCACGCACACGGTGCTGCACAACCTGACCGAGGGCATGATCCTGGTCGCCATCATTCTGTTTGCTCTTCCTCGGCAACGTGCGCGGCGCAATCATCGTGGTGCTGACGATTCCTTTTTCGCTGCTTTTTGCAGCTACGTGCCTCGACCTGAGTCATATTCCCGCCAACCTGCTTTCGCTGGGCGCGCTGGATTTCGGCATGGTGGTGGACGGCGCGGTGGTGATGGTGGAAAACATCGTCCGCCATCTCTCGCACGGGCCGAACAGCAAGACCCCGGCGGACAAGATCCGCGACGCCGCTCACGAAGTGCAGCGCCCGGTGTTTTACGCTATCGCCATTATCATCACCGCGTATCTGCCCATCTTCACGCTGCAGTCCGTGGAAGGCCGGCTATTCCATCCCATGGCGTGGACGGTGGCGTTTGCGCTGCTAGGCGCGCTCACGTTTTCCATCATCTTGGCTCCCGTATTGGCCAGCATGTTGCTTAGCAAGGGCGCCAAGGAATGGAGAGAACCCGGTGATGGAATTCCTGCGGGAACGCTATCGCACGCGGTGTCACCTGGGCCATTCATCATCACCGCTTCGTGATTAGCGTGCGGCGTCGTGCGCGCTGATCCTGGCCGTCTTTCTGGCGTTCAGCGGCGTCATCGGCTCCGAGTTCCTGCCCCATCTGGACGAAGGCTCGTTGTGGGTGCGCGGCACCCTCGAGCAGAGCGTCGGCCCTGACGAAAGCATCCGCGTCGCCAATCAGGCCCGCATCCTTCTGTGCTCGTTTCCTGAGACCACCGAGTGCACCAGCCAAACCGGCCGCCCAGACGACGGAACCGACCATACCGGCTTCTTCAATACCGAGTACTTTGTGGGTCTCAAGCCGAAAGAACAGTGGCGGCCAGTCTTCCATCAGAACAAAGACAACCTGATCGCCTCCATGCAGGACGCGCTCGATAAGCAGTTTCCCGGCGTGATCTGGGGCTTCTCGCAGCCCATTGAAGACAACATGGAAGAGGCGGTAAGCGGCGTGAAGGGCGAGCTGGCGACTAAGGTCTACGGCAGCGACCTGCATACGCTCGAAGATCTCGCGAGCCAGATCGCATCCGTGATGAGCCGGGTGCGAGGCATTACGGATCTCGGAGTGTTTCAGGTGACCGGCCAGCCCGATCTGGACGTAACGGTGGACCGCGCCAAGGCCGCGCGCTGGCAAATCAATGTATCCGATGTGCAGGACGCTATTCAGACCGCGGTCGGCGGCAACGCACTGACGCAGGTGCTGCGCGGCGAGGAAACCTACAACCTTACCCTCCGCTACCTGCCCCAATACAGGGATACACGCGAGGCTATCGAGAATATCCGCTTGCTGTCGCCGTCTGGCGAGCGCGTTTCCCTGGCCCAGCTTTGCGATGTGCGCGAGACCGACGAAGGCTCGGAGATCTATCGCGAGAACAACGAGCGCTACGTGGCCATCAAGTACAGTGTGCGCGATCGCGCCCTGGGCGACGCGGTGCGCGAAGCCATTCAAAAAGTGAACGACCAGGTGAAGTTGCCGCGCGGCTATCACCTCGGCTGGGAGGGCGAGTACCAGAGCGAGTTGCGTGCCGAAGCGCGCATGGCCATCATTGTTCCGCTCACGGTGCTGCTGATCTTCATCATTCTTTACGCCATGTACGGGTCGTTCAAGTGGGCGCTGCTGATTTTGGCCACCGTGGCCATGGCCAGCCTGGGCGGACTGTTGGTGCTGTTTCTTACGCGCACTAACTTCAGCGTCTCGTCCGAGGTCGGTTTCCTGGCGCTCTTCGGCGTCTCGGTGCAGACCGGCGTGATCATGCTGGAATACATCAACCAGTTGCGCGCACGCGGCAATCCCATTGAGACCGCGGCTGTTGAGGGTGCAATTCTGCGCTTGCGCCCCATCATGATGACCATGCTGGTTGCGACGCTGGGCCTTCTGCCGGCCGCCGTCTCGCACGGCATCGGATCCGATTCGCAGCGGCCATTCGCCATCGTGATCGTCGGCGGACTGATGATGAACCTGCTGATGAGCATCTTCCTGCTGCCCACGCTTTATGTGTGGATAGCGCGCAAAGACGATGTGCTGCCGGATGTGGATACGGCGGAAGAGGATTAAAGACAGGTTTCAGGTTTCAGGAGCCAGGTTTCAGACGACTCGCTCAGCGATCGCGGACGGCTGACACCTGACAACTGAAATCTGGCACCTATTCTTATTCCTCCCGCAGCACTTCGAGCGGGCGCAAACCGAGGATGCGGTAGCTCGCGATCCATCCGGTGGCTGTGGCCAGCACTGCGGTTCCGGCGAGTGCGATGACCGTTGCAGCCCACTCGAATTGAAAATCCACTTCGAGCCGGTGCAGCAGGATGCGCGTGAGCAGATTTGCGAAAACGATTCCGACGGCGCCCGCCAGCAGCCCCAGGACACTGAACTCCACGCTGAAAGTGCGCACGATGCGCATGCGCGTGGCGCCCAGCGTCTTGAGCACGACGGCCTCCTGCATACGGCGGAAGCGTGTGCTGGCGATGCTCGAGGCCAAAATCGTCAGGCCGGCGACAATCGAGAACCCGGCAAGCAAGCGTACCACCAGCGTGATCTGATCGACGACGTTTTCAATGCGCTGCAACACGTCTGCAATGTTGATGACAGTGACGGTGGGGTAGACGGCGAAGAAGGCGCGCTCCATCGCGGCCACCTGTTTGGGATCAATGTGCGCGCCGCCGTACCACGTGGACGGTTGATCGGCAATCTGCCCCGAAGGCAGGACGAACTGCACGCGTGCGCCCAGGTGTTGGCCGTCGGAGCGGTAGATTGCAGCGACAGTGAGCGCATGTGTGACGCCGCCGGTCTCAATTTCGACGGCAGAGCCCACGCCAAGATGCAATCGCTTGGCCACGCCGTCGCTGACGGCGAACTGCGCGGCGTTGCTGCTGGTCCACCATTTCCCTTCGGTGACCTTGTCGCCCTCGGGTGGTGCGTCGGCCCAACTCAGTTCGGCGTCTTCCAACATGCGGCGCGGATAATGCTGGTCCTTCATCTGGTCCAATGGCTTGCCGTTGATCGAAATGAAGCGGCCCATGACTACAGGAATCAGATTGAGCTGCTGGCTCACGCCCGGCTGCTGCGCAAAGAACGCTTTCACGCCCGGAACCTCGTCTGCTGCGCACGTCGATAAGGAACACGTTGTGGCATTTTGGGCGAAGCCGTCTCATGCAGATCGCGCAAGAGACCTTTCTGCATGAGAAAGACCGCGAGGATAAGCATCACTCCGGTGCCCAGCGCGGCCAGCACTGCTGCCGATTGATTGCCGGGGCGATAGAGATTGGCGAGCCCATGCCGCAGCGACGACGGCAGATGCAGCCGCGTGCGATTAAGAAGGAAGCGCAACGCGCGCAGGGCCACCGCGGCCAGCACCAGCAGAACCACGAGCGCGAGGGTGAATAGCAGGGCAAACCACGCGCCGACTTTAGGCGAGTCGGTAAGCGCCCAGGCGATGCCGCCGAGCGCGGCCACTACGGCGGCGGCAATTCCCAGTTGCAGGCGCCGCGCCCACCAGCGCGCCAACCAGCCGCCGATCCCGGTGGGGCCCTGCTCCACCAGCCTGCGCAGTACCAGTACTGGCCGCACCGCGCGCACATCGAGCAGCGGCGGCAAACAGAAGAGCAACGTAGTAAGCAGGCCCGTCGCCATGCCCGCCAGCGCCGATTGCCAGGGAAATGCGAATCGCAAATGCATGGTGAGCAATGGCCCGAACGCTGCCGGCAGCGCCACCATGACGCCGACGCCGGCGGCAACGCCAAGCAATCCGCCGGCGAGCCCCAGGCTCAGCGTCTGCAGCAGAAAGATGCGCAGCAAATCCGCGGAATCCGCGCCGAGGGCCTTGAGAATCGCCAGCGTGTCCATGTGCTGCTCGAGATGCGCATGCATGGCCATGGCGACGCCGATGGCGCCGAGCACCAACGCGACGAGGCAGATGAGGCTCAGGATAGACGTGGCATTATCGAGGCCGCGGGTAAGCGCAGGATTGCCTTCGCGGAAGTCCATCACCTGCGCATCGGGCAGCGCCGCTTCAAGTTGCGCGCGCACTGCCGTGGCTTGCGCATCGGCGGTCAGGCCGCGCGGCGGCGTGGCAGGAAACTTGAGCAGCAGGCGCTGCGATGCGCGGCTGCCGGGAGCCAGCAACTGCGTGCTCTCGAGCGATGCCTCGAGATCATCACGCGCGGACCCATCCCCATGGTCTCGCTGATGCGGTCGGGCTCCTGCTCGAGCGCCGCTGTGATGCGAAAGTCGCGCCCGCCCAGGCGCAGTGTATCGCCCACGTGAGCGTTGAGGCGGATCAGAAACTCGTCCGACGACGACCGCAGAATCGCCCTGGAGCGCCTGCGCGAGCGGCATCGAGGGCTCCAGATCGGCGGTTCCGTAGTAGGGATATTCGGCCGGATCGACGGCCTTGAGCGAAACCAGGATGGGCACAGGGTTCGGCGGCACGGAGGCCATTGAAACCGTCTCGATTACCCAGGTGGAGCGAATGCCGCTGTTCTGACTTGGCGATCGCCGCGATTTTGGCTGACTCCTCGGGCGTAGGCGCGTGAAACATGCGCGCGCTCAGGTCGCCCGCCAGCAGCGAGCGCGCCTCGGTGTTCAAGGTCTGGCGAAAGCTATCGCTCAGCCCGCGCACGCCCACCAAAGCAGCCACGCCGACGGCGACCGAGAGCACCACGAAACCGAACTTGCCGGGAGCGGATTTCAGGTCGCGCCAACCGATGGCTGCGGCGCGCTTCCAGCTCAACGCGCGCTTAGCCATTTTTCTCCTTGTTTTGGACGAGGCGTATCTTCGACCACGAGGCCATCTTTAAGCACAATTTTGCGGTCGGCGCGGCTGGCGATTTCAGGATCGTGCGTCACCAGCACCAGCGTGGTTCCGGCCTTGCGATTGCGTTCGAGGAGCAGATCGAGAACCATCTTTCCGTTCACTGAATCGAGGTTGCCGGTGGGCTCGTCGGCCATGACGATGGGCGGCTGCGACCACAAAGGCCCGCGCCAGCGCCACGCGTTGCTGCTCGCCGCCGGAGAGCTGCACAGGATAATGATCCATGCGCTCCGTCAGTCCCACCTCACCGAGCAATTGCCGCGCCTGCTCGAGGCCGCTGCCTTCCACATTCAATTCGTAAGGCAGCAGCACATTTTCGAGAGCGGTGAGCGTCTGGATGAGTTGGTAGGACTGAAAGACGAAGCCGATCTTGCGTCCGCGCACCGCGGCCAGCTCGCCTTCAGCCAGATTGTGGATGGGCACGCCGTCCAGCCAGATTTCGCCTTCGCTGGGCGTGTCGAGGCCGGCAAGCAGGCCGAGAAGCGTGCTCTTGCCGCTGCCGCTCGCGCCCAGGATGGCCAAAAACTGCCCTGCCGGAATGTCCAACGAAATTCCCTGCAGAATTTCCACGCGCCGCGCGCCGTTCTGGATCCACTTTTTCGCGTTCTTAACTTGAATCAATGCGGTCTCCTGCCTATCGACAGTGTAGCCGGGGCTGCTTCGACAGATTCTTCCCTCGATCCCGGCTACACTCTATTACGTGGACGTTCGACGACTGGTTCCTGCCGCACTCATTCTCGCGATATTTTGCGTTGCGATGGTTTCTGCCGCGGAGCCGCCAAACGCGGGGCCTACTGATACTGCCCGGCCGGTCCTGGTCTGCTACGGCGACAGCATCACCGCCGGCCACGGCCTCGCATACGGTGAGGCGTATCCCGATTTCCTGCAGAAGAAACTCGACGCGCAGGGCTACCGCTACAAGGTGGTCAACCAGGGAACGAGCGGCGCGACCACCAAGGATGCGCTGGCGGGCCTGCCGTTCGTGCTGCGCCTGCATCCGGCCGTCGTGATTGTGGAGTTCGGCGGCAACGACGGTTTGCGCGGCCTGCCTGTCGAGCAGTCGCGCAGCAATCTCGACCAGGTGCTCACGTGCGCTTGAGAATGCTCACGTGAAGATTCTGCTGGCCGGCATCACGCTGCCGCCGGATTACGGACCCGATTACATCCGCTCGTTCAACCAGATGTTTCGCGATCTGGCCGCGCGGCACCACGTGGCATTTGTGCCCATGCTCTACGTGAACCTGGTGCACGTGCCCGGAACCATCCAGGACGATGGCATCCATCCCACCGCGAAGGGTTCGGCGATCATCGCCGACACGCTGCTTCCGGTGCTCAAGCCGCTGCTGCGCAAAGGCCCGTGAGCAAACCTCGACACCAGAAACAGCAACAGCCGGGATCGCTCCCGGCTGTTCAGCTTCTGCCCGTCTAATTGCCGTTCTAAAGAATTACTTCTTCTTGGTCTTGGGAGCGGCGCCCGTGGTGGCCAGCGTCTTCAGGCGCGCGTTCAAACGGCTCTTGTAGCGGGAAACCGTGTTGGAGTGCAGAACACCCTTCTGCACGCTCTTGTCGAGGCTTGAAACCGTGGCGCGATACTGCGCCTGAGCTGCCGGCGCGTCGCCCTTGGCCAGCGCCTCGCGCAATGCCCGCAGGCTGGAGCGCACGCGGCTGCGGTTGGCGCGGTTAACTTCGGTGCGGGTTTCGGTCTGGCGGGCGCGCTTGAGCGCAGATACGTGATTTGCCATGGTTTTGCTTCAATCTCCAAAGCCTGAATTTCAGGGAAAATGATGCGGGTGAAAGGCCGTCGAGCCGCATCCCTCGCAATTTCTTAGTCTACGGGAATTCGGGGGGTGGGTCAATTGGCGCTGGAACGCTCGTTCGGGCTACTTTGAGTTAGATATCCTGCCCATCGTGAAAAACAAAAGAAATGCTACGACTGCAATTAGGATCAAGGATAACGGATTAAGCAGGATGCCCACGGATGATTGCTCCTGTCGGTCGCCTGGCACTTTGGCGCCGGGCCCGAACCTCATGATTATACTGTTTTCAAACTTGACCAAACCCAGGGGAAGCGCAGGGCGCGTCGCGGGACTGCTGAATGCGTCTGAAATGGACGGGCAAAAGCCGTTGCGCGGCGGGGATTGCCGGTTTGACCCGGTTTCGGCCGCCCGGTATACTCGAATCTGCGTCAAGCGGGAGTAGCTCAGTGGTAGAGCATCGCCTTGCCAAGGCGAGGGTCGCGAGTTCAAGTCTCGTCTCCCGCTCCATTCCGCACCACCCCGGCAGAAACTGTCGCGGTGCACGGCGGAGTGGGACGATTCTGGCCCAAAACCCGGCCCAAGGCGCGGTACCCAAGTGGTAAGGGAGAGGTCTGCAAAACCTTTATGCGCCGGTTCGATCCCGGCCCGCGCCTCCAACTCCTTCAAACAACCGCACCCCCTTCAACTTCCCCCAGTACGTGCAGAAGAATCCAGGGCCACTGTTCGCCCTGGTGGAACGAGGACGCGTCATGACTGAAATCGCTGAAAAGGATTTGCATCAGCAATTTGCCAGCGACAACTATGCGGGAATTTGTCCCGAGGCTTGGGCTGCGATGGAAGCCGCGAACCGCGGGCACGTGACGTCGTATGGCGACGATCCGTGGACGGCCAAAGCCGCCGACGCTTTTCGCAGCCTGTTTGAAACGGACTGCGAGGTGTACTTCGTCTTCAACGGCACCGCGGCCAATTCGCTGGCGCTGGCGTCGCTCTGCCAGTCGTATCACAGCGTGATCTGCTCCGACCAGTCGCACGTGGAGACGGATGAGTGCGGCGCGCCCGAGTTCTTTTCTAACGGATCGAAGCTGCTCGCCGCGGCGAGCGCCGACGGCAAGCTGACTCCCGCGTCGATTCGCGAACTGGCCACCAAGCGCCACGACATTCACTATCCCAAGCCGCGCGCGGTGACGATTACGCAGGCGACGGAGACGGGGCGCGTGTACACGCTCAAGGAGCTGGACGCGATTGCCGAGGAGTGCAAGGCGCTGGGACTCTCGCTGCACATGGACGGCGCGCGCTTTGCCAACGCCTGCGCCAGCCTGGGCTGCTCGCCGGCAGAGATGGCGTGGAAGCGCGGCGTGGATGTGCTTTGCTTCGGCGGCGCCAAGAACGGCATGGCGCTGGGAGAAGCGGTGCTGTTTTTCGATCGCGCGCTGGCCACGGATTTCGATTACCGGTGCAAGCAGGCTGGTCAACTGGCGTCGAAGATGCGGTTTCTCTCGGCGCCGTGGGTGGGAATGCTCGAGAGCGGCGCGTGGCTGCGCAACGCCGAGCATGCCAATCGCTGCGCGCAGCAGTTTGCGCTGCTGATCGCTTCTATCCCCGGCGTCAAGCTGGCGCAGCCGGTGGAGGCCAACGCGGTGTTTGTCGAAGCCACGGAGGAGATCCTCAACGCGCTGCGCGCGCGGGGATGGAGCTTCTACACCTTCATCGGCGGCGCGGCGCGCTTCATGTTCGCGTGGGACACCGATCCCCGGCGCATGGAGGCGCTGAGCCGCGATCTGTTCGACGTGCGCCAGGGCGGCCAAGACAGTTTGATGTGCGATCCCGCTCTTCGGGCAAACAACGCCGGTAGGATTGGGCACGGAAGCGATTCTATTGCTCCACGGTTTCCCACTGCCCCGAATTCCCAGAGCGGAAAATGGCTTCAATCACGGCCATGTTGGCGATGGAATCTTCAAGCGGAACCGGAACCTCGGTGTTTTCGAGAACCGCGCGTGCAAACGCATCGCCCTTGCAGCGTGTACTGATCCGCAGTTGGGAAAGTCTCGGTGGCGATGTCCGCTGAAGCTGAGGTCGCCGGTCGCGTCGATGAAGAGCCGCGTGGGCCGGTCGTTGGGCGCGTTGAAGGGAATCTCAAGTCTCGATGCGGCCGCGTGTGCCCAGAAAATGCACTCTCTGATACGGGATCAATTGCGTGCTGCAGGTGAAGATGGCCTGGCCGGAGGGAAAGTCGAGAATCGCCGAAGCCAGGCGGTCGGTGCCCATCTGCGGATCGCGATCGACGAGCGCAACCACGCGCCGCGGCTCTTGTTTGAAGGCAAAGCGCGAGGCCTGAATGCAGTAGCAGCCGATGTCGTACACGCCGCCGCCGCCCGTCTCCACGCTGATTGCGGATGTTGGCGGGGTTCACGTTGTAGTAGCTGAAATGCGCGTTGACCGCGCGCAGCTCGCCGATGCGGCCCTCGTCGAGAAGCTGGCGCACGCGCAGCCACTGCTGAGCGCTGCGAATCATGAAGGCTTCGCAGATTTTCACGCCGGTGCGGTCGCGCACGTCGAGCAGAGTTTTGGCTTCGGCCACGGTCATGCTGAGCGGTTTTTCGCACAGCACATGCTTGCCGGCCTCGGCGGCCTTGACGGTCAACGGCACGTGCAGCTGATTGGGCAGCGGATTGTAGATGGCATCGATGTCGGGATCGGCGAGCAGCTCTTCGTACGAGCCGTAGGCCGTGGGAATGTCCGAGTGCGTCGGCCGCTTCGCGTGCTTTCGCAAGATCGCGGGAAGCGATGGCAGTGACTGTGGTGAGCTCGCCCTGCTGCATGGCGGGAAGCACTTTTTTGAGGCCGATGTTGGCGGTGCTGAGCACCCCGAAGCGAAGCTTTTTTGACATAGCCGCATGATACAGCCCCGCGCGCTTCCGCTCAGCACGAAAATGGGTGCCCACATCTCGATTTTGAGATGTGGGAAGCACGGATCTCAACCCGTTTTACGCGATCCGGGCTGATCAGCCTCACGCCCCAGCCATGGCCAGCGCCTCGGCTGCGTTCGCAGCCACGCGCATCAGTCCGCGGTTGCGTACTTCAATGAAGCCGTTGGCCACGGCGGTATCGAGAAAAGCCAGCAGGCCGTCCCAATAATTGGCCGTGTTGATGAGGATGCATGGGCTTGGCAATCAGGCCGATCTGCGCCCAGGTGACGGCTTCCATCAGCTCGTCGAGCGTGCCGTAGCCGCCGGGCAGCACCAGGATCGCATCGGAAAGCTCGTGAATGCGGGCCTTGCGCTCGTGCATGGTGAGCACGATCTCGAGCGAAGTGAGGCCGTGTGCGCGATCTCGCGGCCGCTCAGCGCTTCGGGCAACACGCCGATCACTTCAGCTCCCTCGGCCAGCGCCGCGTCGGCCAGCGCGCCCATCAGTCCGCGGCTGGCTCCGCCATACACCAGGCCAAGGCCGGCTTTGCCGATGGCGGCGCCGAGCGCCGAAGCTTCCGCGCGAAAGGCAGGGTTCGATCCGAAGGCCGATCCGCAAAAAACGGCCACGCGGCGAAGGAGGCTTGGCTGAATGGGTCATGATGCTTCCAGAATAACGGCACCGGGCGGAAGGCAGGGCGGTGGGAAAGTGGGAGCGTTTCGCGGCTCGGCTTCAGACGCGCAACAAAAACGCGTTCCGGAATGTCTTCACGTTGAACATTTACTCCAACTCCGCGTCACCTGATATGATCATCCACCGAGTCGCATTTCGTTCCTGAAAAACAGTCCGCACTTGAGGTCGCGATGAAGAAAATTTGGGCAATTTGCACGTTGGTAATCCTCGTCTTGTCCGCGTCGGGTCACGCCGACGTTACACCGAATGCGCTTTTCAGTGATCACGCAGTGCTTCAGAGTGGCGTGCCCGTACCCGTTTGGGGCACGGCAACTCCCGGAGAAAAAATCGTAGTCAAGATAGGAAAGCAGACCAAATCTACCACGACGGGCGCGGACGGACGCTGGATGGTGCGTCTCGGAAAGTTGAAGCCCGGCGGTCCATTCGTTATGACGATTGCGGGCAAGAATACCGTTACTGTGAACGATGTACTCGTGGGGGAAGACTGGATTGGATCCGGACAGTCCAATATGGAGTTCACGCTTTCAGTGAAGGCGGCCCGTTTTGCGGGCATTCTCAACGAGGACCAGGAGATCGCCGCTGCCAATTATCCGCAGCTCCGGATTTTCACGGCGAAACAGAAGAAGTCTTATGAACCGCAGGACGAGATCGGGGGATCGTGGAAGATTGCTACGCCGGAGAACGCGCCGGCTTTCTCGGCTGTGGCATATCTGTTTGGGCGAGACCTGAATCAGGCTTTGCACGAACCGGTCGGCATGGTGGTAGTGGCATACGGAGCGAGTACCGCGGAGGCATGGATTTCTCGTAGCGTTCTCGCGAACGACCCGCAAATGAGTCCGATGTTGAACCGCTTCGATGATCTCTATAATTTTTTCAAAGCGCATCCCGGCGCTACAACGGACCAAGCTCCTAAACCTCCGCAAACCATCAACGCGCGACCGGCCCAGCCCGGTCCGATGCGCGATCCCGTGCAGGATCAGCACGAGCCCACCGTCCTTTACAACGGCATGATCCACCCGATACTCCCGTTCGCCATGCGCGGCGTGATCTGGTATCAGGGAGAATCCATCGTTGGAGGCAAAGCGGGCGTCGCTTTGTACCCTCACGTGATGGAGTCGCTCGTGTCCGACTGGCGCGCGGAATGGAGCGAGGGAGATTTTCCCTTCTATTGCGTGCAGTTGCCGCCGCTGAAGAATGTCAGCAACAACCCCGCGGTGCGCGAGGCGCAATCCAGAATCCTTTCTCTACCCAACACCGGAATGGCCGTGACCCTGGATGTGGGAGACCCGACGAACGTACATCCGAAAGACAAAGAACCTGTCGGGGATCGCCTGAGCCGCATCGCACTTGCGAATGTGTACCGCCGAAAGATCGAGTACTCGGGACCCGTCTACGCCGGCATGAAAGTCCAAGGACAGAGCATTGTCATCAGCTTTACTCACGCTGACGGCCTTACAAGTAAGGGCGGCCCGCTGCAGTGGTTTCAGATCGCTGGCGCCGATGGTCGGTATGTCGATGCGGTAGCCTCCATTGAGGGCAGGACTGTCGTCGTACACATCGACAAGATCACTGAACCCGTATCCGTTCGTTATGCCTGGGATAACTATCCGCAGGGCGCAAACCTGGTGAACGGCGCCGGACTTCCCGCCGCGCCGTTCCGGACCGATGCGCAGGATGCGTTGACGCCCATCGCGAGTGAGTTTACCGCAAAATGAGGGGACAGGCGGGTTCCGGTCTCGACTGGCTGCGGATAAATGGGTGAACCCTTGGTGGGACTTTTCTTGGGCGGCCTTCTGTGTCATGCTTGCGTGCATGGGAAATAAAGACAGAGGTAAGAAAGAAGCCAAGAAGGCACCGAAGCCAAAGCCGAAACCGGAACCCTCGAAGCGTGAGATTTTCACGCCTGCGCCGCCTAAGTAGGCGGCGTTTTGCAGAGGCTCTTTCGCTGTGCGCGGCAGAACGTTTCGCGAAGGAACGGATGCCCACGGGGAACGTGTGTCGATGCGGCCGCCTGCTGTGCCGCCAGCGCTCATTTCATGCAAAGCCTGCCACCAGCAGATGTGGGCATGAGGGGCGTGGTCCCCACCCGCAGCGGGTCTGGATCTTAATCAAGTAGTAATTTCCAGTTTGACGGTCATACAACCAAGGACCGGTGCTGAGTTCAGCGGTAAAGAAATGAGCAAGTTCGGAACACGACCAAACGGCCAGGTATGTTCCAATTCGCGTTCGAGCCGCCCTGGATTAATTAGGGAGCCTTCGCCTCGACGGCGCCAGACGGGATTAAAAACCGGAAGGTCTCCGGCGAAAAAGTGGGATCGCTTTCGAAGTCGGTAAATGTGGTTGTCGTGATTGATCTGATGCCCGTCTTCTCATTTTCCGCTTCCCTGACATCCCGCAAGATCAGAGGTCGAGATGAATCAATGCACATGGTACGGACTGTGCTACCCGTTTCCTTCTTCCATATGGCGCGAACCATAACACAACTATGGTCTCCATCAGTGAGACGAACGTGATCTTCACCAACGACCGAGACCGAATTAGGATTATCGTACGGTTGGTAGAATTTCAGAAGTGGAAGATCGCATCCGTAGTTCACTGCGGCGTCGCCCTTGTAGTAGCTGTGCCCGTCGCCTGAATAGAATGCCTCGGTCCCATCGCAGACCAACATCGTTCGGTCATCTCCGCTGTTTTGGCGGCTCACCTTTAGAGGAAACTGCACAGCAATCTTTGTTCGAATCTCAACTTGGAGATTTATACCAGGGCCCGACAGCTTTGACATTTCGACAACCTCAGCCCGCCAACTCCTTGTGCTTTCTCCAAAAGCCCTCGCCTTTCGAAGTAATTCAGTCGCATCCTCGACGTTCTGGGCGCGGACCGGCACGATCACTATGAATAGCCATATAAGACGACGCATCGCGCTCCTTCATGTGAAAGCTGTGCCAATTATATGGTGCAAATCAGCAAACAAAACAGATTGCGTCCGGTTGGTCGCCAATCCGTCAATTACCTACCAGTAAACGCTCCGGATTCGACAAAGTCCGATTCACGTCACGGATCTCTATACCGGATTGAGGCAACAGAAAGGCCATCCCGCGGGATGGCCTTTTCAGCTGATCCGTTGTTGCCTATCAGGGTTGCGTGGGGACGTCCTGAGGCTGGGCGTTGCGCGCCTGCGCTTTTTCCGCCAGAACCTTGTGGGCGTTGTCTTCGAGAGCTTGCGCCTCGGGCATGAAGGTAAGCGCCTTCTGGATCTCGGGATCCCAATCGGCAATGACGCGCAGGCCCTGGAGCTGGCCGGACTGAATGGTAACGATGTCCTTCTTGATGCGCGCTTTGATCCAGTCGGAGGCGCCGCTGATGTCGGCTTCGGTCCAGTCGACGCCCTGACCGGTGAGAAACTTCTTGAATTCGACCATCACCGCGTCGTCAATCTGGAAGTTCTTGTCCACGGGGTGCGTGGCCACGTAGATGGGCGCGAATTTGAAGAATACGTCCTTGTAGCTGAGCTCGTCCTGGAATCGGCTGGCCTTCGGCGTGTCGATCTTTTCGTCGGGCGTGATGCCGCCGCCGCCATAGACGGTGCGGCCCGAGTCAGTGAGTTTGACTTCTTTATTCGAGGAGTCGGGCGCCAGCGCGCCGGCGTGGTTGTAGTAGTCGTAGAGCGAAACGCCCGCGTAGTTGCGCTGAATGAGGCGGCCGGAGGGCGTGTAGTAGTGATACGTGGTCAGCGCCAGGCCGGTATTCTCGCTGAGGTTGTAGACGGTTTGCACCAGGCCCTTGCCAAAAGTGGTTTCGCCCACGATGAGGGCGCGGTCGTGATCCTGCAACGCGCCGGAAACGATCTCAGCGGCCGATGCTGTGTCGCGATTGACCAGCACCACGATGGGGAAAGTTTTGCCGCCGTTGCCGTGGGTCGCGGTGTAGTTCACGTCGGAGTAGGCGCGGCCGCGCTGCGTCACGATGGTTTGGCCCTTGGCCAGCAGATGGTCGCAGACATCGACTGCTTGATTCAGCAAGCCGCCTGGATTCTCGCGCAAATCCAGCACCAGGCCTTTGAGGTTGCTGAAGCCGCTGATGGCATCTTCCATTTCGTCGCCGGTGGTTTCCTGGAACTGCGTGAGATGGATGTAGCCGATGCCGGGACGAATTTCATACTTCAGATCGATGGAGGGATGGGGAATCTCGTCGCGAATCAGGTCGAAGACCAGCGGCTTGGGCTGGCCGTAGCGAACCGTGGTGACTTCCACCTGCGTTCCCTTGGGGCCTTTGAGCGCCTTCGCCACCTGGTCCGAGGTCCAGCCGTCGGTGGATTTGCCGTCAACCGCGACAATCTGGTCGCCGGGATGAATGCCGGCGCGGAAAGAAGGCGTGTCCTCGTAAGGCGTGACCACGAAGACCTTGGTCTTGCCGTCATCGTTCTGTTGCTGGATGACCATGCCCACGCCATAGTAGTGGCCGCGCTGATCTTCGCGCAGGCGGGCGTAGGACTTGGGATCGTAAAAATGCGAGTGGGGATCGAGCACCTGCAACATGCCGGGGATGGCCCCGTCGTAGATGGCGCCATCGGCCTTGTCGCCGGTGATGGGCTCGGCGTAGTTCTGCTCCACCAACGCGTAAACATCGGTAAAGGTCTTGAGGCTGTCACGAAGCTGGCTCTCGTCCTGCGAGGACTGCGCGCCCACACGGCGTTCCAGGAAGGCTCCGGCAACGGCACAGACGGTAAAGAACACGGCAAGAGCGAAGAGCGCACGGCGGGCGCGGGGAGTCATGGACAAACGGAACCTCCAGACGGCAGTGAGGCAGGCGCGCGAGGCGGAAACCGCATCAATTAGGAGCGCATCCGTACGTTATCGGATGGACGCTCAATAAAAATTGACCTTGCCCGGTACCGGCAAGGCCTGGAGATGCAAAAACCGCTTGCGGAACGCCGCAGAGCCATCCTGGGCTAAAGTATAGCACCGTGGTCTTGGACGGATACGGCGCGGGTCGGGTAGCGGCGGGATACAGGCCCATCAGCGATTGGAAGGGAGAATGCTGTAATTCTCGCCCCTGGCAGCTACCGCGCCCCGGCAGGCCAATATTGCCCTGATTCCGATCTCCAATGCAATAACCGGCATTTTGATCAGCCATAGGCCGAAGTAGTACAGTTTGTAGGAGATTTTGGTACTTCTGTCCGATGATCACCAGCATCCACACCCTGATTTATTCCGACGATGCCCCCGCAACGCGCGCATTCCTTCGCGACGTCCTCGGCTGGCCCTATGTCGAGGATGCGGCAGGCGGAGGCTCGGGGTGGCTGATCTTCAAGACCGGGCAGAGTGAGATGGGAGTGCACCCGACCCACAGCGTCTACGATGGCAAGACGTACGAATCGCCGCGGCACCATCAAATATCGCTGATGTGCGACGACATCTCACTCACGGTCGCTGAACTGAGGGGCAAAGGTGCGGAATTCCGCGGCGAGGTTCAGGATCACGGGTACGGACTCGTGGTCATGATGGCCGTGCCAGGCGCGGACGACATCATGCTTTACGAGCCCAGGCATCCGCTGGCGTATAGCCTTTGAGCGATTGAAAGGGTAGCTAACTCACTCCCATCTTTCGCCTTTCGCAGTCGATCCCGCAAATTAGGACACAACCAGCAGGCCGGGAACATCGCGTTTCTGCTGCCCAGGCATTTACAATGGCGTCTATGCATCAGGTGGCAAAAAACTGCAAGCCAGCCGCCCAGCCGGTTGCCCACACTATGACTCCAAGACTTCTTCGCACATTCGCAGCTTTCGCGCTCGGCACGATGCTGCTCGCGGGTAACAGCCTGGCATGCGCCCAGGCCAACGAGCCGGCCAGCCCCTATGGCGGAATAGTGGCCGAGGACATCATTGCCCGCGTGAACGATCAGATCATCACCAAGTCGGACTACGACCGCGCCCAGGCCGATATGGACCAGGCGGGCCGGCAGCATCAAGAAACGATGCAGGAGATTTCCGCGGCGCACAAAGACCTGCTCCGCGACCTGATCGACCAGCAACTTTGGCTCTCCAAAGGCAAGGAGCTGGACATCACCGGCGAGACCGAGCTGGTAAAGAAACTTGACGAGATTCGCAAGCAATACAACCTGGAGACCATCGACGACCTGGAGAAGGCAGCCCGGGAGCAGGGTGTGTCGTATGAAGATTTCAAGGCCAACATCCGCAACCAGATCATCACGCAGGAAGTGATGCGGCAGCAGGTTGGCGAACACATCCAGATGACGCCGGGCGAGGTGGAGCGTTACTACGAGGCGCACAAGCAGGATTACGCGCAGCCGGAGAGCGAGCGGCTGAGCGAGATCCTGATCTCCACCGGGACAGGGGCGGACGATCCCGCCAAAGTGGCCGCGGCCAAGGCCAAGGCCGACGATATCGAAGCCCGGCTGCACTCCGGCGGCGACTTTGCGCAACTGGCGCGCAGCTTCAGCGACGGCCCCACGGCGTCTGAAGGTGGCGACCTGGGCCAATACAAGCGCGGCCAGCTGGGCAAGCTGCTTGAGGATAAGACTTTTGACCTCAACACCGGCCAATACACCGATCCCATCCTCACGCGGCAGGGCTACATCATCCTGAAAGTCGTGCAGCACACCCAGGGCGGACCGCGGCCTTTCAAGGATGTGACGCAGGATGTGGAAGAGTCCTACTACATGAGCCGGATGGAACCGGCAATACGCGATTATCTGAGCAAGATGCGCGACGAGGCCTTCATTTGGATCAGTCCGGGATATACAGATTCCGGCGCCACCTATGGCGAGTTGCATCCCAGCATTGCGTTCAGCGCCTATGTGCCGCCCGCGCCCAAGAAAAAGGCCAAGGTAGAAAGGACGCGGTTCCGCGAGAGCACGCGTACCTATCGGCAGAAATCGGGAGCGGTGGGGCCGGCGCCGGCCGCGAATGAAAGCGCGGAGCCGGCGCCAGCGCCCGCAACCACGCCGGCGGCAACGCCCGCCTCTAAAAAGAAGGGCAAGAAGGGCGAAGAAAAACCCGGCAAGAGAGAGAAGATTCGTTACGGCATGGCGCCGCGCGAAACCCTGCCCACGGCATCGACGAACTCGTCCACGGAGAACGCCGGGGCCCTGCCGGAAACGGCTGCCAATACGGAGCAGCCGGCCAATCCGCTGGAACCCACCGCGCCCACCAAGAAGACGCGATTCAGCGCGCGCGCGCGCGAGCCAAAGAAGGCAAAGGGGATCGGCGCGCCAGGCGATGCGCTGGCGCCTGCGCCACCGGATGCCGCGGAAGTAGCTGATCGGCAGACGCAGTCGGCTCCTTTGGAGCCGAACGCGAACGGCAAGAAGAAGAAAAAGGCCGCTGAGACGACTGCTGAGAAAACGCGCATGTCGCAGCAGAAGAAGAACCAGGGCGACACCATGCCGAAGCCCGCGCAGCAGCCTACGCCGATTCCGCCAGTGCAGGGAGCCCCCGCGCCCGCACCCGCGCAGGATGCGCCGCAGCAACCGCAGCAACAGTAGCGCTGAACAACGGCCAACACCACGGCGCGGGCCTGGGAGTTGCTCCCAGGCCCGCAGTGTTTGGGGCTTTGCAGCGACTGTCGCGCGGATACCTCCGAGTAAGGTGGCTTCCCCACATCTCAATATCGAGACTTGTGGCACCCATGTTCTATGGGTTATTTGGCGAGTTCGGCCAATTGCGTTAATCTTCTCGGCAGAATGAAAGACATCTATGTTTCCGATCTCATGGGTTTCGACGAGGGAAAGCTCTTCGACGGCTTCTTCCTGGTTCTGGCCAAGCAGCAGCGGACAACCAAGCAAAACAAGCCTACCTGCACCTGACGCTCGGCGATAAAACCGGCCCCATCGAGGCGCGTGTGTGGGAGCTGTCGGATCCGCGCATTGCCAAAGATTTCAATCGTGGCGACATGGTAAAGGTCCGGGGCAGCATCTCGCGCTACGAAGATCGCGCGCAGATGAAGGTGGATCAACTGCGCAAAGCGCAGGCCGGCGAGGCCGAAAAAATGGACATGCTGCCCGCCACCAGCCAGGACGTGGGCGCACTGTGGCGCCAGCTTGAGTCCAGCGTCGAGAGCCTGGCGAATCCGGACCTGAAGCGCCTGCTCCATGCGCTGCTTGCCGACACGGAACTTGCGCAGGCGTACCGCGAAGCGCCGGCGGCGCGGCAACTGCATCACGCGTGGCTTGGTGGATTGCTCGAACATGTGGTGAGCCTGCTGGGACTGGCCGACCGCGTCGCCGCGCACTATCCGCTGCTTGACCGAGACCTGCTAGTGACCGGCGTGATTCTGCACGACATCGGAAAAATCCGCGAGCTCGAGTGGGAGACCGGCTTCGACTACACCGTCGAAGGCGTGCTGCTGGGGCACATCCAAATGGGCGTGGACCTGGTGGAGAAAACCATCGCCGCACTGCCCGATTTTCCTGATCGCCTGCGCACCCTGGTGCTGCACATGATCCTCTCGCATCACGGCAAACTCGAATTCGGCTCGCCCAAGCTGCCCATGATTCCCGAGGCGCTGGTGCTCAACTTCCTCGACGACCTGGACGCCAAGATGCAGGCCGTCACGCAGGAGTTTGAGAAGTCGGACCGCGAAGGCAAGGCGCCCGACGAGCTCACCGGCAAGGTGTGGAGTCTGGATCAGCGACAAATGCTGAACACGAAGGCGTGGCTGAAGAAAGACAGAGAATAGCCGATTGAATTCGGCAGAAAGGATCACGCATGGCGAACAGCCTGAGCCTTACCGCCGCAGGCGGGAATGTCGGCATCATGGAGTGTCCGGTGTGCAAACAGACAATTGACGCCTCAGCGACTCAATGCCGCTTCTGTTCTTCTCCCATCGATCCTGTTGCCGCTCAAGTGGCCGCCGAAAAGATGGCTCGGGTCAATCAAGCTTGCAGCGATGCCAGCTTCTTGAGAACAGCGGCATTCTCGATCCTGGTTTTTATCGGCGTCATGTTCATCCCGTTTATGGGGCTGCTGGGCATTGTCGGCTATTACTTCTTACTGGTCGCAGTTCCCTTTCTTGCGATTCGCTGGTGGGTGAAATTTGGCAGAATTCACGCAGATGACAGCGATTTCCGACGCGCGCGAGTCACCGTAGTAGTCATCAGCGTGCTGATCGTGATCCCAATTGCTTTTTCCATCGTCAGCCACCTCTAACTCGCCTAACCCTTTTCCGATTTCGCGAGAATCAGTGCACGAACGGGTAGAATTGGCCGGGATGGTCCGATGGTGCAGGAATTCACACTTCACGAATTGCAAGGTTGCCGAATTCTTGAATATCCAGCCAAGGGCTCGCCGCTCGGCAACGCCTCTTCTTCGTTGGATGTGATCAGCACTGCGCGCGGCGAGCAGGCCGAGCTGGTGGCCATTCCGATTGAGCGATTGGGAGAAGAATTCTTCCAGCTCCGCAACGGTATCGCCGGCGAGGTACTGCAGAAGTTTGTCACCTATCACCTGCGTATCGCCATCGTAGGCGACATGACTTCTCTCAGCGACACCAGCAAGTCGTTGCACGATTTTGTTGTCGAGTGCAACCGTGGGTCAGATGTGTGGTTCGTGCGCGACTTGGAAGAATTGAATGATCGTCTGCGTTGCGCGATTTAGTTCGCGCCGAATAAGTGACTTTGCTATAGAATGACGACAAACTTATGCTGCCCCGCATTTTTTGTCTTGGTTTGATCGCCGCCTTCGTGTGTCGCGCGGCTTATGCCGCTCCCGATCAGTGGATCGAAATCCAAAGCGGGCACTTTACTGTAATCACTGACACCAATGAAAAGCAGGGCCGCCATATAGCGAACCAGTTCGAGCGCATGCGCTGGCTCTTTCAAACGCTCTATCCCACGGCCAACGTCGATCCGGCAGAATCCACAATTGTGATCGCGGCAAAAAATGAGAAAGTTTTTGAAACCATGGAGCCCGCGGCCTACCTGGCAAAGGGGCAAATGAAGCTGGGTGGCTATTACTCGCACACCCAGGAGAAAAACTACATCCTTCTTCAACTCGATACTCAATACGAACATCCGTTCGCCACTGTCTATCACGAGTACACGCACTTACAGTTTGCGTTTGCGGCAGCCTGGATGCCGCTGTGGCTCAACGAGGGCCTCGCGGAGTTCATGCAGAACACCGAGATTCGCGACAAAGACGTTTTGCTGGGCGAGGCCAGCGTAGACGACATTCTTTACCTGCGGCAGAACAGGCTGATTCCGCTGACTGCGCTGTTCAAAGTCGACGCTCAGTCGCCTTATTATCACGAAGAACAAAAGGGTTCCGTTTTCTATGCAGAGTCGTGGGCGCTCACGCATTTCCTGATGGTGACCGACCACGATAAGCACACCAACCGAATCGGCGACTACATGACCATGGTGAGTCAAAATGAAGACCCGGTGGCCGCTGCGGAAAAGGCATTCGGCGATTTGAGGCAACTCCAGAAAGCGCTGGACAGATATATCCAGCAAGCCAGTTACAAAGAATTTGTGTTGTCGAGCGCCGCCGCGCCGATTGACGAGTCAGCTTACAAGGTCAAGACGTTGACGCAAGTGGAGATCGATGCCCGGCGCGCGGACGTGCTTACTTATGTCAATCGCGAGAGCGAAGCGCGCGCATTACTGGAGCCGATTCTGAAGGCAGATCCGAACAATGTGCTGGCGCACGAAACCATGGGGTCCCTCGAACTTCGCGCGGGGCATCGCGACGAGGCCGGAAAGTGGTATGGAGAGGCGGTGAAACTCAATTCGAAAGACTACCTGGCTTACTACTACTTCGCGTCGCTCAGCATGATGGCGCCCTCCGGGCCAGAAGACAAGGCGATTGAGGATAGCCTGCGCAAGGCGATCCAACTGAATCCGCGTTTTGCGCCGTCTTACGACAGGCTGGCGGTTTTTTATACCATGCGGCACGAGAACCTCGACGAGGCACACCTGCTGAGTGTGCAGGCAGTGAAATTAGATCCAGGCGAAGTCGTCTTTCGCGAAAACGCTGCGAATGTGCTGATCGATATGCAGCGCTACGATGACGCGGTAAACGTTTTGAAGGCTGCCGAGAAGGTCGCCAAAAATCCCGGTCAGGTATCGAGCGTGCAATATCAGATTGAACAGGTTGAAAGATACCAAAAGCAGCGCGCGGAAGCCGAGGCTTACAGGAACGCGCACAACAGCAATGCGACGGCAAGTTCGTACGGCGCGACCGAAGTTGTGACCGTGGTTCCGGAAGAACGGCCGAAGCATCCGGATGCGGCAAAAAACGCGCCCAAGCACATGGCCGTGGGCGTGATTCACGATGTGGTCTGCAGCTATCCGATGATACTTGAATTCGAGATCGATGAAGCGACGGGGAAGAAGCTATCGCTCTATAACAACGCAATGCAAAGCATCGACCTCTCCGCGTTTGGGTTCACACCGAGCGAAGCGATGAATCCGTGCAAAGACTTCGACGGCAGGAAGGCCAGGGTCGAGTTTGCAGAGAGCCCCGACAAGTCGGTGGATGGGCAAGTGATCGCTATCGAATTGAGGAAGTAATTTCTTCGCCAAGCCGGCGATCAAGCCAGAAACCACTCCCACTGCTCTTTGCTGAGCGGGACCACGGAGAGGCGGCCGATCGTGAGCAGTGGCGAGGCCTTGAAGAGCTTTTCTGCTTTGATTTGGGCGAGAGTCTTCGGATGCTTCAGACGTTTGCCCGCTTTGACGCGGACGATCGGGACCTTGGGATCGGTCGCGTCCACGCTGACGACAGTTCCCGTGCCCACGGCAGTGCGCTCGTCGCCCGTGTGGTAGAAAATCCATTTCGCTCCAGGCCTCATTTCGCGCAGATTCTTTACCGCGGTGGGATTCGTCACGCCGTCCCACACGGTTTCGCCGTCGCGCAGGAGATCGTCGAAGGAATAGACGCCGGGTTCGGACTTGAAGAGATAAAAGGCCATGGTGAAATCGTAATTGAGGAGTCAAGGCTCGGTGGACTAACTCATGCGAAGCCGTTGACACTTACAGCGACGAACTTTCTTGTCGAAACGTCGTACAACGCCTGCCAAGCGCAACTCCCGCCGTCGTAAACCTGATAAAGGTGTTCGCGCCAACGCTCTTTGCTGTCTACGCGGCAAAGTGCGCTCACGTAGATCAGCTTTCGTTCTCCCTCAATCAGTCCCATGTATTGGCGGAAATATCTGGCGGGGTCGTCGATCTGGCGGCCGGACCCGTATTTTCGCGAGAGATCGGATACCTGATGGAAGTCGGTTTCCATTCCGGCAACATCTTCTTGCTTTGGTTCCCATATTCCCGTGATCTTCCCAGGGACGCCCAAAACTTCAGCACCGATCAGCGTCTTGGCTTCCGATTGCGGTAGAACTACCGAGCGCTGCTCGGTTTGCGCAGAAGTAGCCACAGCACTCAACGCAAAAAGAATGACAAGCAGAATTTGACGAGATCGCATTGCTCCCTGCCTTCTTACTCCCTGCCCTTTTTCCGGATCTCGATATTCAATCGCTTGATCTTCTGATTAAGCGTGGAGAGCGGAATGCGGAACTGCTCGGCGGCATCGGTCTGGTTCCAGTTGCAGCGTTCGAGTTTCTCGATGATGATGCGGCGCTCGATCACCTCGAGAATGTCGAAGAGCGAGGAATTGGGATTGTGCTCGAGGAGCGCATCCTGAAAGCTGCGGCCCGTGATGTGGCCCGGAAGCAGGTCGGCGCCGATGACCGGGCCGGACGAGAGCACGACACCGCGCTCGATGGCGTTCTCAAGCTCGCGGACGTTGCCCGGCCAGTCGTAATCAATGAGAGCGCGCATGGCGTCAGTGGAAAGCTTGCGCACGGCAAGGTTGTTCTCGCTGGAGTAGAGATCGAGAAAGTGCTGGGCCAGCAGCGGAATGTCTTCGCGGCGCGCGCGCAACGGCGGCAGGTCGACGGTAATGACGTTAAGGCGGTAAAAAAGGTCTTCGCGGAAATGGCCATCGCGCACCGCCTGGCGCAGATCGACGTTGGTGGCGGCGAGGATGCGCACGTCCACCTGAATCTCCTGAACGCCGCCCAGGTGCATGAAGCGGCGGTCCTGCAGCACGCGCAGAATCTTGGCCTGCATGTCCATGCCCATGGTCGCAATCTCATCGAGGAAGAGCGTACCCCCGTTGGCCACTTCGAACAGGCCCTTCTTGGACGCGACCGCGGAAGTAAATGCGCCTTTCACGTGGCCAAAGAGCGTGGACTCGAGCAGCTCCGACGGCATGGCGCCGGTGTTGATGGGCACGAAAGGCTTGTCGCGGCGCGGCGAGTTGGCGTGGATGGCCTTGGCGATGACCTCCTTGCCCGTGCCGCTCTCGCCCTGAATCAGAATCGTCGACCGGCTGGGCGCCACCTGCGCCACCAGGTCGAAGACGCGCAGCATGCACTCGCTTTTGCCCACGATGTTCGAGAAGTCTGTAGCGCTGCTTGAGGGTGCGCTTGAGCTGAAGGTTTTCTTCCTCGGCGCGGTGGCGGGCCACGGCCGAGCGAATGTCGGCAAGCAGTTTCTCGTTGTCCCACGGCTTCTGGACGAAATTTTCCGCGCCCGCGCGAATGGCCTCGACCACGTTGTCGACGGTGCCGTAGGCCGTGATCATGATGATGGGCAGATCGGGCTGGCGCTCCTTGAATTGCGGCAGCAGCTCGAGGCCGCTCTGCCCGGGCAACGCCAGATCGAGAAGCACGAGATCGAAGGTCTCGCGATCGAGGAAGTTGCAGCCCCTCTTCGCCGTTGGCCGCGGTCTTCACAACATAGTTTTCGAAACCGAGAAGCACCTCCAGCGACTCGCGAATGCCGGCCTCGTCGTCGACCACCAGGATCGAGGCCGCGGGAGAATTTCCGTTGATGGCCGCTGCGGAATCGGATGCGCTCAAAGTCGGTTCTTCCTCGGTACCGGGCTTCAGGCATGAACAGAATTCCTCAACAGGGGAAACTCAAGGTGAAAGGTTGTGCCGGCGCCGACCGAGCTCTCCACGTGAATTTTCCCGGCATGTTCCTGGATGATGCCGTAACTGACCGCGAGGCCCAGACCGGTGCCGCGCCTGTCGCCGGGTATGTTCTTGGTGGTGAAGAAGGGATCGTAGATGCGCTTGAGGTGCTCGGGCGCGATGCCGGAGCCGGAATCGGAAATCACCGCCTCCACCTGGCCGTTGAGCAGCGTGGCCACGCGCAGGCGGCCGCCGCCGGGCATGGCCTCTTTGGCGTTGAGAAGCAGATTCAGGAAGACCTGCTGCAATTTGCCGGGGTTGCCGTGATGGGCGGCAGCTCCTCGGCAAGATCGAGATCGACGAGAACTTGCGCGGTCTTGAACTGATGTTCGAGCAGCGAGAGCGTGTCGCGAATCACCTGGTTCAGGTTTGTGGCGCGGAACTCGGTCGTGGAAGTGCGCGAAAAATTCAGCAGCCCGTTGGCGATCTCTGCGGCGCGGAAGCTCTGCTGCGTGATCTTGTCGAGCACGGGCCCCAGTCGATCGTCGGCGTGCGGGTCGCTGCGCAGTTGCTTGGACAGCATCTGCGCATACGAAGAGATCACCGCCAGCGGAGTATTGATCTCGTGCGCCACGCCGGCGGCGAGCAGGCCGATGGAGCTGAGCTTGTCGGCCTGCGCGAGCTGGGTTTCAAGAGCTCACGCGCTCCGTGATGTCGTCGACCAGCACGATGCGGCCCACGGGCACGAAGTCGCGGGAGAGCAGCGGCGCAATGGCGATGTTGGCGGTGCGCAGTTCGCCGGCGCGCGTGGTAAGGCGGAACTTGTAGAGGTGATGCACGCCCTGTTCGCTGCGGAAACTCTTCAAGCGCCTCAATGAACTCCAAAGGAAATACGGCACGAAGTGCCTGGCCGAGGGCCTCGCCGCGGCTCAGCGCGAACATGGCCTCCATCTGCGCGTTCCAGCTTTCGATGCGGTCGTCGAGGTCGATGGCGAAGATGCCCACGTTGATGGACTCGACGATATTCTCGTTGAATTCCTTGAGGCGCTCGAACTCGACGATCTTTTCATCGAGGCGCGCGTACAGGCTGGCGTTCTGCAGAGCAATGCCGATGTAGCTGGCAAGGGATTCCAGCAGCTCGACATCTTCGCTCGACAGAAAGTCGCCGCCCAGAGTGCGGCCGAGGCCGATGACGGCGATGGTGCGGCCCGCGGCATTTTGCGGCTGCGCAAACATGCGAAAGCCGGGAGCGCGGAGCACCTTGCCGTTGCTTTCGCCGGAGGGCGACTCGGCCACGCGGCAAGGGAGATAGTAGTTCAGGTCGAGGAGGGCTGCGGTGCGCTGCTGTTCCGGGGGCAAATGCAGGGCCTGCTGCGCGTTCTCAAAAAAGATGTGCGAGTGATCGGTGGCGCCGTCGAAGTGGAGGAAATCCAGATCGAGGTTCTGCGCGCTCTGCGGGTTTTTGTCGATCTCTTCGGGCAGGCCGTGCGAGGCTGCCAGGCGCAAGCCGCCTGATTCGCCGCGACAGGAAGATGGCCACGCGGGCCACGAGCAGCGTGCGCGGCAACTGCTCCACGATGGCATGAAGCAGCGCCTGAAGGTCGGTCTCGGAACTGAGTCCGCGGCCGAACTCGACCAGGGCCTTGCGGTAATCGTAACGATGACGGTCAAAGGCGCGATCGACCCATGCCCTGGAATCCTGCGCTTGAGCGGATCGAAAGCAGCGGCTGCGCAAACGAAGGAAATGGCAAGGCCCCACTCGCGGGCCGCAATCCGGCAGGCTGTTATGGACCCAGAGGGGAATGAGAACGATGGTGCCGAAGTAGCCGCCGAGTATCACGCCCGTGGCCAGCGTGTAGGCCACGCCGCGCTTGAAGATCAGGTCCGTATCCATCAGCCGGTAGCGCACGATGGCCCAGGCAAACGTGAGCGGTAAAAACACCAGCGAGAGACCGGCGAGATTTGTGAGCAGGTACGGCGGATTGAGTTGCAGCAGGTACGGAACCGCGTAAAAGAACGTGAATGGCAGAACCGCGAGCAGCGTTCCCCGCGTGACCCATTTCAACTGCTGGCGCAGCAGCGGCGTGGTGGCGCGGCTGTAGCTGCGCAGGAACAATAGTGCTGCCAGGATGTAGAACAGCGCGAGGTAGCCGGTGGCGATCTGGTCCAGGCGGTCGAGCAGAAGCTTGGTCGCCTCACGCGTGCTGACCGACCAGATCCACAACGCCAGCAGCCCGGCGCCGGGCGCGTAAACCAGCGGCAATAGCCAGCGGCGGCTGAGTTTCTTGAGACGCTCCTCGGGAAAGCTCAACGCAAAGTGCAGAAACAGCGCCGGCTGCAGAGCTTCAGCAACCACGTTGGTCCAGAAAACGGTCCAATCGAGCAGATCGAGTTTCGCCGTGTACTTGAGAGCGTAGAGCGCGAACGAGACCAGGCAGAAGAGATAAAAATGCGTAGCACGAGGCGCGCCCCAGCGCCGAAAGAGGACATAGAAGCCGATGATGAGATAAATGAGCCCGATGATGCGCAAGCCGAGTGGCAGACTGCGGTCGGCGGGCACAGGAATTACTTGCACCGGCGTGTCGAGTGGGAATGCTATCGCGGGTGATGCTGTAGCGAATCTGGACGTAGGGGCCGGCGGCGTAGAGCGCACGCTCCAGATCGGCGACAGTGGTGACGGGAACGTCATTCACCGCGGTCAGCAGGTCATGGACCTGGATGAAGGCGTGCTGCCCAGGGGAATTGGGTAGCACCCGGTCGGCGATCAGCCCCCCTTGCGCCTCGTGCCACCAGACGCCGTCCGTGGGCTGCTGAAATTCGCGCTCCTGCAGAAGGTTGAAGATGGCCAGCACGAACAAAGCCGCAGTCGCCAGGGCCAGCAACGTAGCCTGCACGCGATTGAGGAGGCTTTTGTCCATACGAGGAAGGATTCCTACACCATGAATGCTTGCACGTGAGTTGCCACGCAGGGGAGGCGTATCGATGGCCCGGTTACCGATAGCCAATCGTTTGAATCTACGCACGATATGGACTCCAAGTTCGGTCGAACGTCACAAGACTGTGCGCTAAATCACGCCATTAGATTGAAAAACCCGGAGGTGACCTCCAGAGAACAAGATACCCATATGATAAATGGTAGATCGCTCATATCCAGCAGGTTATTGCGTGTTTCTGGGCCTGGGTTCGGGTTTCAAGCTGATTCAGGCTGACGAATACGCTCGAATTCTAACTTTCCTGCATTGTGATAAAATCGATGCGTTTCAAAGTCGCAGCATCAACAGTGAGTTCTGAACTCACCCTGTGAGCCAGTGGGGGATAGTGAATGTTCAGATCCTGTTTCGTCAAATCTCTATCTAGCGGTGCTCTGCTATCGCTCCTCACACCGGTTTACGCGGCAGACAAGTTTCCTGATTTTCCGCTGCGCCAGGCAAGCGACTATAGCCTCTCTGCACATCAGGACGACCTCACGGTCGGCTTGCAACCGGTCGAGGATGTCAACGACCAGAAGACCTATTTTCACACTGAGTTCTCTCCTAAGGGCTTTGTTCCAGTTTTTGTGGTCGTCCACAATGGATCGAAGTCGGAAAGCGTGTTGTTCGATCCATCGAAAATCTCATGCGATGTGGGAAATCCCAGCGGCAATATGCCGAAAGCAGGAATTAAAGGGGCCGCAACTGCAGAGGTCCTGATGATGGCTGCTATTCCCTTGGGCGGTGTTGTCGCCTCGCCCGCCGTTATGGAAATGTACGCGCAGGAGTCTCACGTTCAACAAAACCTGATCTTGCGGCAGGTACAGAGCCAGACTCTTTCTCCAGGCGCATCGGCCCACGGATTCCTGTACATTTCGATACCGAAGATGAGCGGCCGGGGGAAGATCCAAATCCACATCCCGCTTGTATGGGCGGACTCGGGCAAGGAGTCCGTTCTCACCCTGAGCTTTTGAAGGAAATGTCCATGCTGAAGATTCGCTACTCCCCATTTGCAATCCGATTCTTCTGCGCTGCCATGCTGTCAGCGCCACTCGCCACCGTTCATCCTCAAACCGCTCCGGCTGGGAACACACCGCTCCCGCTCAACGCTGTCTTGGTACTCTCACCGGACTTCTGCGCGACGAAATTCTCGCAAGGTTCGTTTTGGACAACCGGGAAAGAGACATTCCCGGTCGGGAAGGAGGCGTGCACGGATCTGGAGCCGGCGCTCAAGTCGGCATTTTCGAGTTTAACTATTGCGACAGCTCCGCCGGCGTCAGGAAACGCCCAGGTTATTTTGACGCCGAGATTTGTCAATGCACATGCAACTACGGCGGCGATTGCCTTCTCTAACCGCGAGATGGATGTTTTTCTGGAATGGACGATTACGGACAGCAACGGCAAAACTCTCTGGCTGCAAACGGTGCAGGGAACGTCAAAACACCATATGGGCAGTATTTACACGCACGCCCACGACGTAAAGCTCATTGCGGCCGATTCGGTGAAGGATGCAGCCGAGCAGTCGGCGGCTCAAATGACCGGTGCACCGGAACTGCGAAAGTTTGCCGATAACAGCGCGAAGGCCAGCAAATAGTTGCGGCAAACTTTGAAAATCCCGTAACCGATAAGCGATCGATCCGCGTTCCCCTCTTCACATCGCGCGCTCAGCGCTGGCCGTAGGTGGCCTTTGGACCGTGCTTGCGAAGGTAGTGGTGTTCTTTAACGTAGTGGGGAATGCCGGCCTCGGCAGCTCCCAGAAGCACGCTGCGGAAGGCCAGCCGGGCAATGTACTCAAGGACGTCAGCGTGTTCGACGGCTTCGGCGGGAGTCTTGCCCCACGTGAAAGGCGCGTGGCCGGCTACCAGCACTCCGGGAACAGCAGTGGGGTCGAGGTTTTCAGAGCGAAACAACCGCACAATGACCGCGCCGGTGTTGCGGACGTAGGCTTCAGCCACTTCCTCGGCGGTAAGGGGCTCGGTGACGGGGACGCGCCCATGGAAGTAGTCGGCATGGGTGGTGCCGAGACAGGGAATGGAACGCCCTGCCTGCGCCCACGACGTAGCGAACTCGGAGTGGGTGTGCACGATGCCGCCGACCTGGGGAAATTCGCGGTAAAGCAAAGTGTGCGTATCGAGATCGCTCGACGGGCGCAGCGAGCCCTCCACGATGTTGCCGTCGAGATCGGTAACCACGAGATCGGATGGTTTGAGGCTGGCGTAATCCACGCCGCTGGGCTTGATGACCACGAGAGGCCTGTCGCCAGACCGGTCGACACCGCTGGCGTTGCCAAAGGTTTGGGGCGCAAGGCCGCGGCGGGCAATTTCCTGGTTGGCGTGCAGTACTTGTTCGCGAAGCGATTCAAGGAGCATGGCTATCTGCAAATAGAGTAAATCGTAGAACCGAGCCGGCGTTCACGAGAATCCGATTACCCGGCCGCGATTCTGATTTCAGGCGCGCAGCCAGTAGGGCTTGGGCACGACAGTGGCGAGTTCGGCAAACTCCGCATCGCTCAGCCGGAGACCCGCGGCGCTCACGTTTTCTTCGAGATGTTTCACGTTGCTTGTGCCGGGGATGGGCAGAACCACGGGCGAACGGCGTAAGAGCCACGCCAGAGAAACCACGGCGGTCGAAACCTGGCGCGCGGCGGCGATTTTTTCTACCACTTCATTGGCTTTGCGTCCCTGCGCCATGGGCCCCCACGGCAGGAAGACGATGCCGTTGGCCGCGCAATAATCGAGCACGAAATCCCACTCGCGATCGGAGAAGCTATAGCGGTTCTGCACGCTGACGATGGGAACGATCTTCTGCGCGCGTTGCAAGTGCTCGAGGGTGACGTTGGAGAGCGCCACGTGGCGGATCTTGCCCTGCTGCTGAAGCTGCGCCAGGGCTTCGACAGAAGCATCGAAGTTGACGGCCGGATCGGGCACATGGAGTTGATATACGTCGATGCGCTCCAGGCGCAAGCGTTTCAGGCTGCCTTCGATGGCCTCCTGGATGTGGCCGGGGCTGGCGTTGTGCTGCCAGATGAGCGGGCCGTGACGCACCCACCCGGCCTTGGTGGTGATCACCAGGCCCGCTGGATAAGGCCACAGGGCTTCGGCGATGAGTTCCTCGGAGACATTAGGGCCGTAAGAGTCGGCCGTATCGATGAAGTTGACGCCCAGTTCAACCGCGCGGCGAAGGGTGGCAAGTGCGCCAGGAACGTCGGCGGGAGGGCCCCAGATTCCCTTGCCGGTGATGCGCATGGCGCCGAAACCCATGCGGTTCACCGTCAAGTCGCCGCCCAGGGTGATGGTTCCGGCTTGCGCGGCAGGCAATTGTTCGGTTGCGGCTCCCAAGATAGTTCTCCTGACCTTTCAGCTATCAGCTACTGAGACGGCACAAATTTGCTCTAGCGGCGTTCGTGCCATCCCACCCATCCTCTCAAGAATCGGGCGAACGGATTGGGCAAGGGGCAGGAATGCATTGGCCGCTTACGCGCAACGCTCCTGTGCATTGACGTAGGCCCGGAGGACGGCGTTCATTCGCGTGAGGTGTCCCTTACCACGTGCTTTGAACCAATCGACAACATCGCTGTCGAGGCGCAAATGCACGGAGGTCTTGCCCCTTGGCATGACAACGCGAGCCGATTTCCAGAATTCCTCGCCCAACGACGCAGCTTCCGGCACGCTGGAGCGGACCGGATCCTTACCGCGTTTCCGCAGATCCTGGACTTCGCTCAGAGAATACTTCGCGATAGTAGATTTTCTTTTCATCTCTGCTCGCTTTCTGGGCGCTGATGATGCGAATACGGAAGTCAGAGCGCCACGAATAAACAATGCGGTAAACCTCGGCATCCGCTGTGCCGAGCGCGATCCACCGAGTTTCACCATAGTCTCTGCGATCGCCGATTCGCTCCAGTCTTTCATTCGCGAAGATCGCTGCAGCGGTCAGAAACGAGACCTTGTGCTTTTGCAAATTGCTTCTGGCCTTGGCTTCGTCCCACTCGAACTCGAGTTCTCTTACCGGCGTTGCCTAATCTCATTTTATACACAAATATGTACACAAAGCAATCGCCTTGCGCGCCCGCGATGAAAGACTGCCGAGCCGGATTCATCGTGCCGCCGACTTCTACACCGTCACTTCCCAGCCCTTCTCATACGTCCGGGCCCAGTACTTCATGGCTTCGGGATCGTCGAGGATGTGCGCGGTCTGCGGATCGATGTTCAACTTCCGATTGACGAACCAGGCAATGTTCGAGAGCAGAAGCATGGTAACGGTGACATTGGCGACCGGGATCGGCGAATTCAGCTTCGCCTCGCCGCGAATGGCCGCAATGAAGTTGGCGAAGTGGGCATCGGTCATGTTATCGGCGCCGATGGTGTCCGCGGTCTCGGTCTGGTGGCCGGTGCGGAACTGGTCGATCTGCTTGCCCTTCCAGTCGTAGACATCGTAGCCGCCGCGGTCGATGACCACCGACCCCTTGGTTCCGTAGATCACCGAGCCGCGGTCGCGATCGTAGAGACGCATGCCCTGGCGGCTGCGGCCTTCCCACGAGATGGTCTTGTCTGGATATTCGAAGTTGGTGATCAGGGTGTCGTAGAACTCCCAGTCGTCCTTGAAGTTGTAGTTGCCTCCCGAGGCAGTTACGGCGTGGGGAAACTCGGCTCCGAGCGCCCAGCGGCATACATCCACTTCATGCGTTCCGTTGTTCAGGGCTTCGCCCGTGCCGTAGCGGCGTAGCCAGTGCCAGTTGTAGGGATGGATGTTCTCCATGTACTCACTGCGCGGGGCCGGGCCCTGCCACAGGTCCCAATTGAGCGCGGCGGGAGCGGGACCGGGCTTGCCGTACATGGTGGCGCCGCGCGTGTTGGCGTACCAGGCCTTGGCCATATATGTCTCGCCAATGTACCCGTCGTGGATCTTCTGGATCATTTTGATGCTGTAATCCGAAGAACGCTGCTGATCGCCAACCTGGACCAGCTTGCCGTATTTCTTCTGCGCAGCCACCAGGAGCTCGCCCTCGCGGGGATTCTGGCTGGAGGGTTTCTCTACGTATACGTGCTTGCCCGCCTTCAGGCCGAGCACCGCCAGGGGAGTGTGCCAATGGTCGGGCGTGGCTACGGTAATGACATCGACCTCTTTGGATTCGAGTATGCGGCGGAAATCGCCTTCGCTTTTCGGCGCGTAGCCAAGCACCTGCTCCGCCTTGGCCGCAAACTTGCCCAGGATGTCGGAGTCGACATCGCAAACGTAGGCCACGCGGGCGGTCTTGCTGTTGGCCTTGAGCGACGCGAGATGCGCGCCGGCGCGGCCTTTGATGCCGTTGCCGTGAATGGCGAAATTCAGGCGGTCGTTGGCGCCGAGAATTTGCCCGTAACTTTTGGCGGTCGAAGCAAATGCCGATCCTGCCACACCCGCGGCCAGGCCGTTCACGAATTGTCGGCGCGAAATCATTCCAATCTCCGTTCTTTTTCCAAGTGCTTTAGTTAACGCCCAAATTATATCCCTGCCATCGGCGGTCATGCCGGGGGAGACCAGGAACGGCCACAATGGGCGGAAATCCAGCATCTTGACCGCGACGGATTAGCCGTTCGGCGCCTATACTGGCGCTGAAACAGCGCAAAATGACTCAGGGGGGCTGTAAACTTGCGCCACAGGGGGGCGTCTACCAAAGTGATGGCAGCCGGCATAGCAGTGGAGCCGTTAACCGCGGATACGGCAGAAGACATTGCTGCGCAGGAGTTTGCCCGGATCGTCGAGAGTCACCGGCCGCAGATTTTCCGGTTTCTGCTTTCGTCTTTGCGAGACATAGACCTGGCGGAGACGCTTACTCAGGAATGCTTCCTGAAAGCACACCGGAATTGGAGTCATTTCCGCGGCGACTCCAGCGCGATGACCTGGCTGATGCGGATTGCCATCAACCTGCAGAAGGACTACTGGCGCAACCGCCGGATCCAATTCTGGCGGCAGACTCGAACCAACGCCGTAGATCTGGACGAGGCCAGCGAATGGCTGCCCAACGGGGAACGCAATGCTGAGCAGCAGATGCTGGCGAAGGAGAAGGTGGCGCAGGTTTGGCAGGCTGTGAAAGGCCTGAGCGAGCGGCAGCGAACGGTGTTTTTGCTGCGCTACGTGGAAGAGCGGGAGTTGAGCGAAATTGCTGCAGCCACCGGACTGAGCGAGGGTACGGTGAAGGCGCACCTTTCGCGGGCCCTGGGCCGAGTGCGCGCAGAGTTGAGAGGAACACGATGAACTGGGAACAGAATACGGCGGGAGAAAGCCCCAAGATGGAGTTGAAGCCCGATATGGAACTCGAGCAGGCGCTCGGGCACTTCAAGGCCAGCGTCGATGCCTGGAGTGACGCCGCGTATAACCGGCCCCGGACGGCGGCGAAGTTGGCCGTGCGGCACAGTTGGCGGATGGTGGCAGGTTGGGCGCTGGGATGCTTGCTGGCCGCGGGTAGCCTGGCGGGCGCAGGGCATGAAATTTATCGCCGGCAGGAACTGGCCAAGGTCGCGGCGCAAAAGGCCGCGCAGAAGGCTGCTGAAGAGCGGGCGGCTGCCGCACGGGCAACCGAGCAGCCCACCAGTGCACAGCCGGAGAACAAAGCGCCGGCGGCCGCAGTTCGAAAGGTCAGCGTTGGCGCTCAGGATAGCGCCCGCAGCCAGGATGAAGATCTGCTGGCGACCGTGGACAAAGATGTTTCGCGGGAGGTTCCGGCGGCGATGGAGCCGCTGGCGCAGTTGATGGACGACAGCGGAACTGAATAAGAAGACGGGGCTTGCAATCGAGTCGAGAAGTGGACATCCCTTGCAATGCAGGGGCAGGAGAAAACGATGAACGGGTTGAAGACTGCACGATTGGCATTGGCGGTAGCGGGAGTTCTGATGGCAGGGGGCCTGGCCAGCGCGCAGGGGCCCGGCGGACAGGGGATGGGGCCCGGCATGGCACAGCATCGCCCCCCCATGGAAGAGGCGTTCGGGTTCGCGAACGGACAGTTTTGGAACAATCCGAACATGGTGCAGCAGTTGAATCTGACTGACGATCAGCGCAAGGCGATGGACGGGATTCTGCAGGATCACAAGATGAAGCTGATCGACCTTAAGGCCAATCTCGAAAAGGCCGAGGTCGCAATGGGTCCGATGATGAAGGCCGATATGCCCGACCAAAAGGCGATCGAGGCGCAGATCGACAAGGTCGTGGCAGCGCGCGCGGATCTGGAAAAAGCCAATGCGCGTTTTCTGCTGGACATTCGCATGCAATTGAAGCCGGACCAGTGGAAGCAATTGCAAACCTTGCGCATGAATCGGATGCAGCGCCAGGGCATGCGTGGTGACGGTCAAGATGGTCGCGGCGGATGGGGACAGGGCGGCCAGCGCCCGGGCATGGACGGACAGGGCAACCAGTTCCGCGGTCGGGGTGGTCCGGGTGGACAGTTCCACCGGCCGCAGGGCGGCCAGCCGCCGGCTGACGCGCCGCAGTCGGCTCCGGCGCCTCCTCCGGCAGCGGCTCCGGGTTCGGGAGATACTCAGTAATTACGCTGTGGCCTCCCAAAACGGCAGCGGCTCCGCGAAGTTGAGCAGCCGTTGCGCGGGACGGCAAGACGAAGAACAACAGGTTCCTTTCAGGGAGAACAAACGTACGAGACAGACTGGCGGCGGCAGGGAAGATCCTGCTGCCGCCGTTTTTGTGCGGAAACGTCGACCGTGCGCAATCCGAAGGGTGGAACATCGCAGGAATCGGTTGATCAGTCCGAATCCAGAGCCTTCAATTTTCTTTTGCGCGCGCGGAAGACGAGCATACCGAGGATACTGACGGCCAACCACAGGCAAAGCATCCACAAGTGAATTGCCGTGTGTTTCCAGAGGTACAAGCCCGCCCACATCACCGTGAACAACAACGCCAATTTCACGACCGCCGCATTCACATCCAGCGCTCGACGAATCTTTGTTGCTTCACTCATGTCTGTCATGGCTCTTCATTCTAATTCGCCTTACGCTGGCCCGTTGTGGGATTTCTCGACCATCCTCGCGCACATCTCCGCCCCACGGACGGGTCCTTGTCCGTGGGGCGGAGCTTCGGCAATTCCCGTTCTTCGCGTATTGGCAAAGGCGGGGCGCGCCGGTTTTGTAACATCAGGAAGGAAGGAGCTTTTGTGCCCATTCTTGCCTCTGCTGACTGGCTGATCCTGTTGATTTACTGCTTCTTTGTGCTGTCGGCGGGTCTGTCGCTCGCCCCGGCCATGACGGGCGGCCGGGATTATCTGCAGGCGGGGCGCAGGTTGCCGGGATGGTTGTGCGGGCTGGCTCTCCTCAGCGCCAGCATGGGCTCGCTGGAGGTGCTCGGCATGGGCGCCGCCGGTGCAAAATACGGCCTCGCCAGCATGGGCTGGTTCGCGCTGGGTTCCATTCCTGCCATGCTCTTCGCGGCCCTGGTCCTCGTGCCGGTGTTCTATGGCGCGGCATCGGCGCCGGGCGCGCCCGTGCGATCGATTCCCGAGTACCTGGGGCTGCGCTTCGACCAAAAAACGCGGGCCCTGAATGCCGTTCTGTTCACTGCGATGGCGTTGTTCAGCGCAGGGATTTCGCTTTACGCCATGGCGCGCGTCATCGCGGCACTGCATGTCTTCGATATCGTGGCCGGCCGGTTGAATTTGTCGCCTACGGGCGCTCTGCTGCTCTCGATGGCTTTTCCGGCGGTGCTGGTGCTCGCGTATGTGCTGCTTGGGGGCCTCGCGGCCGCCATGTACAACCAGTTTCTGCAGTTTTGCGTGCTGGTGGCGGGGCTGTTGCCCGTGGTTCTGCTGGGATTGAAGCGGGCCGGCGAATGGAGCGGCCTGAAGGCTGCGGTCCCGGCAGGTTTCTTGCACGGCGCAGGGCACACCGGCGCGCATTCCATTGGCATAGTGGGATTGGTGCTCGGCGTAGGCATCGTGCTGGGCGGCGGCACTTGGTGTACGGATTTCCGGTTGTTGCAGACGGCCATGGCGGCAAAAAATGCGGCTGCGGCGCGGAGGGCCCCGCTGGTTGCCGCGGCCCTGCGCATCTTTGTCCCGCTGCTACTCATCCTGCCGGGAGTGTTCGCCTTGGGACTGCCCACGCCGAGAACCACCATCGTGATCCACAACGAAAACGGCGCCATTTATCACGAGATCACCGTCGTGCCACCGGCAGTGGAAGCGGGCCAGGGAATGGTCCCGGCCAAAGCCGACGCAGCCGGCCAGCCCATAAAAGGCGCGGACGGCAAGCCTGTGCTGGACTATGCGATGGCCATGCCCAACATGATGCTGCAGTCCTTGCCCACGGGGCTTTTGGGGCTCGGTTTAGCCGCGCTGCTCGCCTGCCTGATGAGCGGCGTCGCGGCCAGTCTGACGGCGTCGAACACGGTCTTCGCCTGCGACATCTACCAGGCGTTTCTCAAAAAAGACGCGAGCGACAAACAGATCTTGAAGGCCGGCCGCTGGGCGGCGGTAGGCGGAATGGTACTGGCCTTGGCCGCGGCCTGTGCGGCGATGCGTTCGAACGACCTGCTCGACGGCGTGGTTCTGGTCTTCGCGGTGGTGAACGCGCCGCTCTTCGCCACCCTGCTGCTGGGCGCACTGTGGAAGCGCGCCACTGGCCACGGCGCATTTGCCGGACTGATTGCGGGCCTGGCCGCGGCGCTGCTGCACCACGGCATTGCGCTGCCGCGCGGCGAGCAGC
This sequence comes from uncultured Acidobacteriota bacterium, assembly GCA_963826735.1. Taxonomy (GTDB): domain Bacteria; phylum Acidobacteriota; class Terriglobia; order Terriglobales; family Acidobacteriaceae; genus Telmatobacter. Next base: position 100,163 of record CAWGYN010000011.1, on the reverse strand, counting down.
CAGGCATTCACGGCGGATGGATCGCGGTGCTGCATCATCCCGCGAGCGACATGGCCCTGGCATTGGGGACGGCGACGTTCGCGTTTGTCGTGAGCTTGCTGGTGACTGCGGTCGTGAGCGTGTGCACCAAGCCGCGCGAGCCGGCAGAACTGGCGGGGCTGGTGCGCGCGCCGGAACCGGAAATTGCCTTGTGGTGGAAGCGACCGGAGACCATAGCCGCCGAGGTGATTCTGCTGGCGGCGATCGCGGCGAACTTGATCTTCTTGCTTTAGGGAGAGCGAAATGGCGAAAAAAGGCTTCACGGATTTGGCAAGAAAATCGCTTTCCGCAACAGCTAGTAGCTCGATGGCAAAGCCGACGACGCCTCCGACGCTTCATGTCGACGCGCGCATTGCCGTCGGCATGTTCTTCACGCTCACAGGAACCATTCTCTCCGCGTTCGGCCTCTCTACGCGCGACCGCGTCGACGTGTACACAAGAAGCCTGGGCATCGATGCCAACCTGTGGTGGGGATTGGTACTGCTGGTTTTCGGAATCGTGATGGTGGCCTTCGGCCGCCGCGGGCAAGCGCGGATGGAGAAAGGTCAGACGGTCGCACCAGAGAAACCGACACTGCGGCGTTCTCGTTAGCATTGCGCGCGGCGCTCGGCTTGACATCCCGTCCGGTCAAGTTTCAACTGTCACCATGCAAAAATTGCAGGCTCTTTTGAGCTCCAGTGTTCTTGGTGCGTTCAGTCTTGCCGCAGCAGCACAGGCGCCGGCAGTCGCGTCCAATGCTGCGCAGGCTAATCCACCGAAACAAGCGATTCGCTTGGTTCAGAAGGAAATGTTTGTGCCTGCGCCGGGGGTGTTTCCAAACGGTCTCGACGTGGTGGAAGTCTACCTCACGCTTCCGGGCAAGCATCCGCTGGTGCTGCTCACGCATGGCACGGCCGCAGACCCGCAGGAGCGCATGCACGTGACGCCGTGGGCGCAGTTCCCGCAAGCCTTGTGGTTCGCGCGACGTGGATATGTCGCGATCGTTGTGGTGCGTGCGGGTTATGGCAAGTCGGGCGGAAAGCAGGACAGCCTGAGCGGCGGCTGCCGTTCAGGCCGCGGAAGTTTTGACGAGGCCGGCGAAGCCAGCACTGTCGATTTGCACTCCGTGATCAAGTTTGCGCAGGGACTCCCCGAGGTGGATACCGGCACCATCCTGAGTGTGGGCGTTTCCACCGGAGGCTTTGCGCAAGTGGCGCTCTCGGCTGATCCGCCGCCGGGCTTGAAGGCCGCCATCAGTTTTGCCGGGGGGCGCGGCGGCGACGGGCATGAAAACAACTGCAACCTGCCGGGAGTGATCGATGCCTTCCGGATCTTTGGCAAGTCTGCGCACAAACACGGCGACCTGCCCATGCTGTGGATTTATTCCCAGAACGACCACTGGTTTCCGCCCGCAATGGCGCAACAATTCGAAGCCGCCTATACAAAGAACGGAGCGACGAATCAGTTTGTGATGGCGCCGCCCGACGGCGCCGATGGACACCATCTTTACGGGCACGTTGCCGCCTGGTCGGACACGGTCGAGACATTTCTCAAGGCGCAGAATCTGCTCCCGCTGGGCGATCAAGTGCTGCCCGCACCGGAACCGCCGGATGTGCCCATGCCGGCCGGACTGAAAGCGAGCGACGCGGAGATGTGGAAGCGCTTCTTACTGGCTCCGCCTTATAAATCACTGGCTGCCGACGAGACCGGTAAGCTGTGGATCGCGGGCGCGGGCTTCGATCAGTCGCTCGCCGACGAACGGGCTCGGGAACAATGCAAAAATGGCGGCGGCAAAAGCTGCACGATCGTCGCGCGGACTCCCGGCGTGAAATGAGGGAGCAGGAGTAGACAGACGGGAATAGGCAATAAGAAGTTGAAAGCGTGATGGGTGATGCGCGGGAGATGGATGAAACGAGTGGCTCTTGTGTTGTGTTTGGTGACTTTGGGAATGCTTTTCACCATCGGCCTTTGGGTTGCGACCTACCCGGACGCCGGTGACCCGAAAAATATCAGGTACGTTCTCTGGACGCACGGGCTCAACAAAGGCATGAACCTTGACGACGCGGTCGGAGCGATGACCCACGACCGCTGGCCCGAAAGGCTCGTGTTGGGATTGTCTGAAGCTCAGCTGACGAGCCGTTTCGGATATGTGAAACAGATGAGCGAGGAGTCGCCGTATTTCCAACTCTGCTACACAGAGTATTCAGGTTACCGGGGCGGCACGGCCGGCGGGGACAAGGCAATATTCTTGCGCGATAGCTGGTGGATGGTCGTTCTGAAAAATGGCGTCGCGGTAAATCTTGTGCTTTGCAAAGGCTAATAGTTGATTCGAATCGCCTGACCCACTCTACTCCCTATTGTCTGCTCCCTCTTCCCTGCTTCATCATTCCCCTACAGCCTTAAACCGCATCGTTCTGTAGTCGAACGTGTAGCTCTTGAGCTGGCCGAGAGCGTCGACTCCGAGAATGCCATATACATCGTCGAGAGCCGCCGTGCCCAGCGGTTGCGTGAGCACGCGGATGTAGTGCAGCTCGACGGTGGCGTTACCCACGCCCAGCGGGACCGTCTCGGCGACGTAGGAGGGTTGCGACCCAGACGGTTGGCCGGGAGGCGCGTAGAGATCCACCTTCATGCTGTTGAACTCGGCGGCATGTTCGTCGAAGTAGCGCGATGTGAGGTAGGTCTGCTGCCCGCCAGCATCGATCGCATACATGCGCTCGTCGTTGGGACCGGAGGGGGAACCGGAGCTGGCGGCATCTGGCGACGGGCCAGGATCGGCGAGTGGCTGCACGCGCCTGAGCGCCACGATGACCTGGTCGCCATCCAAATAAAACGGGGCGCCATCGGTCAGAAGGTCGTCCTTTGCGGGAGTTCCGATCTGCTTGGCCGGCCGTACCTGGATCGTGGCGTCGGAAGTGATAGTGAGGCTGCCGATGGCGGCGAGCGCCGGATAGCCGAGCACGCCCTCCACCTGATAGCCGGAGCGCGGGAAGGCATAGTCCGCGTCGTCGAAAACAAAAGCCGTCATGTCGTGGAGCGTGAGGCGGCCGCCGATGGTGAAACGTGGAACCACGGTGACCCGGACTTGGATGGGCCGCCCGGTGAGAGTGTGAATCGTCGCCGTTTCGAAAGAGAGCTTCAGGCCCACGTCTTTTGCCGTGGAGCGCGCAATCAGATTGAAGGGCAGCGTGGGATCGAGCATCCAACTGCGCGACCGCGCGTCCACAAAAACAGGAATGTCGACGAGGCCCAGGGGATCGGTCGTCACCTGAAGCGAAAAAGGGTCGCAGGGGTCGATGGTCGTGGGCGGGTTGTCCTTGGCCAGCGGAAGCATCTTGAGCGGCATCTCGATCTCGTCCTGCTCGTCGGAGGTCAGCTTGGCATGGAGCCGCGTGTCGAGCGCTTGATAGGCCTTCGCGGCCTTTGCCCAATCACCAAGGCGCAGGTAGTCCTCGGCCAGCGCCGTGCGCAGCAGCTTCTCGTGCGCGCTGTCGCCGCTGGCCGCGACTTGATCGACAAGCGGCTCGAGTAGTTGCACTGACTGCTTGAGATCGTTCGCGTGGTTTGCCAGTACGCCGCGATACAACTGTGCATCCTCCGAAGGAAGCTGATCGAGCTGCGCGGCGACGCGAGAGTACTGGTGATCGGCGAGGAGATTCTCGATGCGCGCGTCGAGAGTGAGGCCGCTCGAAGTTCCAGTCTGCAGTTGCGTGCCCGCGCCCGGCTGTTGCGGTTCAGGGGACGACGGCTGCGCGACGGGAGCGGGCGATTCCGGCTCCGGCTTCGGTGTTTCCTGTGGTGCTTCCGGCAACGCTTGCTGAGGCGGCGACTGCGGCGCCGCCGGCATCGGAGATTGCTGCGTCGCTTGCGGTGTCGGCGCGGTTCCCTGCTGCGCGGCGAGCGGGGACACGAAGAAGACAAGCGCAAACGCGAAGGTCACACCCGCAACCGGCAATTTTCTTTGCAGATAGACCGTCATGTGCCGATGCCTGTTACCACGAGTCGATACGCGTGTCCACGAGCGGGGATCATCTTCATCTCGACGTTAACAGATTCGACCGGCGAGCGCGGCGGCTTGCTATTCGCACTCATTTAAGACGTTCTTTACGCGATGGCCGGTAGACTTGAGATGAGCGATGAAGCGAAAAACGATTGCACATTACGAGATTCTGCGGCGACTGGGCGCCGGAGGCAGCGGCGTGGTGTACGCGGCCAACGACACGCTGCTGCAGCGGCCGGTGGTGCTGAAGATGCTGCACACCGGCCTGCTGACGGCCGAGCAGATGCGCATCGACGGTGCTGCGCGAGGCGCGGCTGGCTTCGGCCATCGAGCATCCCAATGTGTGCGCCATCTACGAGGTGGGCGAGAGCGGCGACGAGGCCTACATCGCCATGCAGTATGTGCCCGGCCAGCCGCTGGACAAACTGATCGAGCGCGGACCGGCGAGCCTGCAACTGGTTCTCTCGGTGGGCATCCAGATTGCAGACGGGCTGCAGGCGGCGCATGCGCTGGGCATCTTTCATCGCGACCTGAAGCCGCAGAACGTGATGCTGACCGACGGCGGCCTGGTGAAGATTCTGGACTTCGGGCTGGCCCGGCGGCTCCCTCCAGAAGACGCGCGCTTCGATCCGGCGAAGCCGGCGCTGGCCAAGGATGCCTCCGTGGCCGCCACCTACACCGCGCGCGGCGGGACCATCCGCTACATGGCGCCGGAGCAGTTTGTCACCGGGCACTCGAGCGTGCAGTCGGACGTGTGGGCGCTGGGCGTGATTCTCTACGAGCTGGCGAGCGGCACGGCATCCGTTTGCGCGCCCCGATGCCGAGGACTTTCAGGCCATTCGCGCCATCCAGTTTCTCGAGCCGCCGGACTTGAGCGAGATCGTCCCGGAGATTTCTCCGGAGCTGCAAGAGCGTGATCTGCGCCTGCCTCGAAAAGAATCCGGGCGCGCGCACGGCATCGGCGGCCGAGGTGCGCGAGGGGCTGAAGACCATCATGAAGGCGCTGCGCATCGAGACCGGCATCATTCCCGGCGAAGCGGCGGCCAACTTGCCGGCCACGGGCGCGGAGGCGGAGAAGCGCACCACGGGATTGCTTTCGATGCTGGCAGAGCGGTTTCGCGAGTCGGCGGGCGAACGCGCGGCGCAGAATTCGCTGGTGGTGCTGCCCTTTGCCAACCTGGGCGCGACGGAGGCTGCGCCGCTCTACGGATATGCGCTGGCCGATGCGATTGCGGCGCGGCTGGCGCGCATTCCCTCGCTGGTGGTGCGGCCCTCGAGCACGCTGATGCCGCTGGCCGGCATGCGCCCTGGCGCAAATGGATCCGCTGGCAGTGGGGCAAAAGCTGCTGGTCAAGTTTGTGCTCGCCGGAAGCTTTGTGCGCTCGGAGAGCGGATTCGACCTGAACTGGCAATTGCTCGACGTGGCTTCGCAGAGCGTGCGCTCGGGCGGATCGATTCGCGTTGCTTCGCTTGACCTGATCGCGGTGCAGACGGAGATTTCAAACGAGGTGTTCGCCACGCTGCAGGGCATGGGCGCGGCGGAAGGCATCGAATCCGTGCAGGGCGGGCCGGGAGCCGGTGCGGCGCGCGGTACTCCGCGCGATGGCTCGCTGCCGGGGCCGGTGAGCGAAAAATATCTGCAGGCGCGGGCGCTGCTGAGCTCGTTCATGGTGCGCACCGGCTCGCGCGCCGATCTGGATCGCGCGCACGCGCTGTTCTCCAGCGTCACCGAGGCCGATCCGGCGTTTGCCGCGGGATGGAGCGGGCTTGGGCATCGCCGAGTTGCAGTACGCGCGCCACGGTTTTGGCGGGCAGATTCACGTGATGCGCGCGCGCCGCGCCTTCGACGAGGCGCTGAAGCTCGATCCGGCGTCGACCGAAGCCAATCTCTACCGCATTTATATGCTGCTGTCGCGCGGCGAAAAAGAGTCGGCGCGGCACGGCATTGCCAACCTGCTGGCCGGCGCCGCCAACGACTGGAACGTGCACATGGTGGCCGGAATTGCGCTGCGCGGCGACGGCATGTACGACGAAGCGCTGGACGAGTTCAGCCGCGCGCTCAAGCTGAACCCGGCAAACGCGGCGATTCTCTACAACCATCGCGCCCGCGTGTATCACTACCAGAACCAGATCGAGCTGGCCGGCGACGAGCTGGAAAAAGGCCTGGCGCTGGAGCCGCGCCATCCGCTGCTGCGCACTTCGGCCGGCTATCAGCAGATGCGGCTGGGCAATCTGAACGCGGCCATCGAGATTCTGGAAGGCGTGATCGCCGACGACGCCTCGCTGCGCATCGCCGTGCCCACGCTGGCCATCTGCTATGTGCAGGCCGGCGCGCGGGACCGCGGCGCGGCGCTGCTCAAGGACGACACGCTGGCCGCGGCCGAGGCCGACAGCGAGATGGCCTACCGCCTGGCCACTTACTTTGCCGTCGAAGGCGACTCCAGCGAAGCGCTGCACTGGCTGCGCCGCGCCATCTATCTCGGCAACGAAAACTATCCCTGGTTCCAGAAGAATCCCGCGTGGAACAATCTGCGCACCAATGCCGACTTCGAGCGCATCCTCGAGGATCTGAAGAAGAGCTTCCGCAAAAACCAGAAAACGTGGAAGCGATTGCTGGAGGAAGTGCCGGCGGAAGAGTAAGGCGCAGCTAGCCTACAAACCACCGATGCGCTCGTACGGACAGGTAAACCGGCTCCCACACATACGCGCGCAGCTTGTCCGCGAGTGCTCGCCTCGTCAGCGGCCTCGGCCACTCCGTCGGCGATCGCCTGCCTGCCCACGGCCTCGGCAACCGCCGAGGCTCGTTTTGCGCGATTCGGCGATGGGCGGCAGCAGCGGCGCGCTCTTGTCGGTGCGTGCCGGCGAAAGCGAGGCCAGCGCTTTGGCGGCGGCCATAATCATGCCGTCGGTCACGCGCCTGGCGCGGGAAACGAGAATGCCCAGCGCGAGGCCGGGAAAGATATAGGAGTTGTTGACCTGGGCGATGCGGATGAGTTTGCCGTTGACTTCGACCGGAGCAAAAGGGCTGCCCGTGCCCACCAGCGCGCGGCCGTCGGTCCAGCGCAGCAGATCGGCGGGCGCGGCCTCGGATTGCGATGTGGGATTCGACAGCGGAAAGATCACCGGATGCGGAGTGTGGCGCGCCATCTCGCGCACAATCTCCTCAGTAAACGCGCCCGGCTGAGCGCTCACGCCGGCCAGCACCGTGATGCCCGCATTGCGCACCACGTCGAGCAGCGAAATTGCGCCGGTTTCCGCGCTGGCCGGCGAAAGCTTCCATCCCGCCACGTCCTCGCGCTTGCGCGCCAGCGGTTCGCTGCTCGGGACGAATTCCCTTGCCGCCTTCGACAAGCAGGCCGTAGCGATTGAAGGCGTAAATGCGCCTGCGCGCCTGCTCCTCGCTCAGCCCTTCTTCTTTCATCGCGGCGATCAGAAGATCGACGAATGCCAACGCCCGCCGATCCCGAGCCGAACATGGCAATGGTCTGCTCGCGCAGCGGGATTCCGGTGGCATTGACCGCCGCAAGCAGCGTCGCGGTGGTCACCGCCGCGGTCCCCTGAATGTCGTCGTTGAATGTGCACAGGCGGTCGCGATAGCGCTCCAGCAGCCGCGCCGCGTTGGCGCCGGCGAAATCCTCCCACTGCAAAAGAATGTGCGGCCAGCGGCGCTCGACGGCGCTCACAAAGGCCTCGACAAAATCGTCGTACTCCTGTCCGCGGATGCGCTGGTGCTGCCAGCCGATGTAAATGGGATCGTTGAGCAGCGTTTCGTTGTCGGTGCCCACGTCGAGCAGCACCGGCAGGCAATGCTCGGGCGGGATGCCGCCCAGCGCCGTGTAGAGCGCCATTTTGCCGATGGGAATGCCCATGCCGCCCGCGCCTTGATCGCCGAGGCCCGAGGATGCGCTCTCCGTCGCTGACCACGATGCAGCGCACCGCATCGTAGCGGGGGCTGGCGAGAATCTGCTCGATGCGGTCCTTGTTCGGGATAGCTGAGAAAGAGACCGCGCGGCTTGCGCCAGATCTCGGAGAAGCGCTGGCAGCCCTCGCCCACCGCCGGCGTGTAGACGATCGGCAGCAGCTCCTCGGTGTGCTGGGCGATGAGCGAGTAGAACAGCGTCTCATTGTTGTCCTGCAGGTCGCGCATGTTGCTGTATTTGCCGAACGCCGTGGGCCGGCTGTCGAGCACGCGCTTGCGGCGCTCGCGCTGGTCTTCCGAGCGTTCCGATGTGCGGCGGCAGCAGGCCGTGCAGCGCGAAGGCGTCGCGCTCCGCCTCAGTGAATGCCGTGCCCTTGTTGAGGCGCGGATTCATGAGCAGATCGAGTCCGTGAAGGTTGGTGCGAATGACGCGATTCTTGGCGGGGCCGGGCGAAGAGGGTGCGGAGCTCAAGGCAGTCTTCTCCTTTTCGAACTTGAGAATACGATACGAGATCGCTTATGCAAACGTCGATGAAAACGATCTTCCGGCCGAGTCCCGACGCGCATAGGAGGGCCCCAGGTTCCGGCGCCGGTGGAAGTGTAAACCTGGAGCGCGCCGAAACGGTGCAGGCCCTTGGTGAAGCGGCCGTAAATGCTGCGCGTGATCCAGGTGAAGGGCAAAAACTGCCCGCCGTGCGTGTGGCCGGAGAGCTGCAGGCTGAAGCCGGCCTGCTCCACGGTGGGCAGGCGCGTGGGCGCGTGGTTCAGCAGGATCGAAGGCCGCTCGCGGTCGAGACGCATGCCGTCGAGCGCCGCTTTCATGCGCAGCGGCGAGGACGAGTCGTGATAGAACACGCCCGCCACCTGCACGCCGTCGACGGTCACAAGCTCGTTGCCGAGAACGCGGATTCCCGCGCGGGCGATGGCCTCGATGTAATGCGTGGGATCGGTAAACTCCTCGTGGTTGCCCGTGGAAAAGTAGATGCCGAGCGGCGGCGTGAGCTGCTTGAGCGGCGCCATCAGCCGGTCGAGGTCGCCCTTGGTGCCGTCAAAGAGATCGCCGGGAAGAAAGACGACGTCGGGTTGAAAGGACTGGGCTTTGGCCACGAGACGGCGGCAGAATCGCACGCCATTGATGGGTCCGAGATGCAGATCGCTGAGCAGCACCGCGCGCCGCCCGCGCCACGACGCAGGAAGGTTCGGCAGCTGCACTGCGATGCGGCGAATGCGAATGATGCGCGCGTTGAAGAGGCCGTAAATCCAACGAGCGCCGCGATCGCGTAAAGAACGCCGGCGACAAGCGGGCGTGCTGAAGCAGCATGGGTCCGGAGAGATGCGCCAGCCTCGAGCGCAAACCAAGCCAACCAGGCCAGGAACGACGCCCAGAAAAAGAAGTTGAGAAAGCCGAGCCAGACGGCGGCCAGCCAGTAGACGAATCGGACGGCAAAATTCGAAAAGCGAAACGAGAGCAGCGACGCAACGACGAAACTGAAGGCCAGCACCAGCATGGCCACGCGCAGTCCGGCCACGGCAGCGGGAGCGAGGCCGGGCCAGAAAGCGATCCAGGTGGAATAAACCAACCAGTGGGCGAGAAAGAGAATGACCTGAATGACGCAGATTGCCAGAGCTGGCCAGGCTTTCAAGCGGATCTCCTTCTTTTCATCATTGCATGAGCGGAAGCCGAGGCCACTGCTGATATGAGTTCATTCCACTCTTTCGGTCGCCGCGGCGACCGAAGAGTGGGACGGTCAGCCGCGTGCAACAATCTTTTCATGAAGCACTCCGCCGGCAACGCGCTGGGAATCTACGTTTCCATTCCTTTTTGCCGGTCGAAGTGCACCTATTGCAATTTTGCTTCGGGCGTGTTTCCGGCCTCGGATCACGCGCGTTATGTGGAGCGGCTGATCGAGGACCTGGCTGGAGCTGGAGCCTGGGCCGAGAAGATGGGTGTGGAGCTCCCGCGGCGCGTGGATACGGTGTATCTGGGCGGGGGAACGCCGTCGTTGCTGGCTCCGGAATTTCTGGCGCGGCTGTTTGCGGCGATGCGCGCGGAGTTCGATCTCGACGCGGATGCCGAGATCACCATGGAGTGCGCGCCGGGGCAACTGGCAGATGAAACTCTTGAAGCGATGGTAGCCGCGGGCGTGAATCGCGTGAGCCTGGGCGTGCAGTCGTTTGTCGACAGCGAGGCGCATGCCAGCGGCCGGTTGCACAGCCGCGCCGTGGTCGAAGCAGACCTGAAGCGGCTGCGCGCGGCCGGCATCGCCAACCTGAATGTCGATCTGATCGCAGGCCTGGCCGGGCAAACCTTCGCATCCTGGGAAGAATCGCTCGAGGCTCTCATCGCGTCCGAAGTCCCTCACGCCAGCGTGTACATGCTGGAGGTGGACGAGGATTCGCGCCTCGGCCGCGAAATGCTGAAGGGCGGAGCGCGCTATCGCGCCGGACTGGTGCCGCACGAAGACGCCATTGCCAGCATGTATGAGCGGGCCCTCGAGCGGCTTGAAGCGGCGGGGCTCAATCAGTACGAGATCTCCAATTTCAGCCGGCCCGGATTCGAGTCGCGGCACAATCTTCGCTACTGGCAGCGGCGGCCGTATCTCGGCGTGGGGCTGGATGCGTCATCGATGCTGCAAACTCCGGCAACGCTGCCCGCCTCGGGCCTTGTATCAGGGCACGACTTGAGTCGCGCCGAAACCGAGAACCAATCGAGCCGGGCTTTCGCCCCTGCTAATGCGCTCCGCTCCACGACGACCGACGACTTGCAGGCGTATCTGGCCGGAACGGGAACGATGGAAACGTCGCGGCTCGGGCCCGCGCAGCAACACGAAGAGGCATGGTTTCTTGGCCTGCGCACCAACGCAGGCGTAGACGTGGCTGCGCTGCATGCAGAGTTTAGCGAAGAGTTGCTCGCACCTGCGCTGGAAACGGTGAGCCGCCTCGCCGAAGATGGCCTGCTGATCTTCGACGGCGAGCGTGCGCGGCTCACTGCGCGAGGGCGCCTGCTCTCGAACGACGTTTTTCAGGAATTCCTCGACATGGCTGCGGAAACAGCACCGTCTTAGACAACCTTCAGTAGCAGCGCCGTGATGTCGTCGTGCTGCGGTGCGTCCCCGACAAAGCGATCGAGATCCGTCATGATGGCGCTTAGCAGCGTCTGCGGCGCGGCAGCCAGGTTGGTGTGCAGCACCGCTAACAGGCGCGATTCGCCGTACTCTTCAGCGCGCGTGTTCTCCGCCTCCGTCACGCCATCGGTAAAGATGACGAGCCAATCGCCGGCTTCGAGCGTGACCGCTGCCGATCGGTAAACGGCATCCTGCTGGATACCTAGCGGGATGCCGCCTTCCTGCAGGCGCTCGATGGCTCCTGCCTTGCGGCGCAGGATGGGCGCGTTATGCCCCGCGTTCACATAGCTCAGGGTGCGCGACGGTGGTTCGTATTCCGCGATGAAGGCGGTCGTGAACCGGCGGCCATTCTGGCTGTTGCTGCAGGCGTAGTTGTTCATGCGGCCCACCAGTTCGGTTAACGGGCTCTCGGTGGCGGACAGTGTTTTCAGGCTGGCCTGGAAGGTGGCCATCAGCATGGCTGCCGGCACGCTCTTGCCGGCAACATCGGCAATGGCGATCAGGTAGTCGCTGCCGGGCGATTGCGCGGGGCGGCGAGGAAAGACGTCATAGTAATCTCCGGCTACCGTGTTAGCGGGACGCGTGGCAAACGCAATCTCCAGGCCCGGCACGGCGGGCGGCACTGGCGGCAGCAGCCAGGCTTGGATCTCCTTGGCGATCTGCAGGTCGCGCTTCATCACCACGCGGTCTGAGATCTCAAGCAACAGCAGCACCAGCAGCAAAATGACGCCCCAAAAGGCCCCGCTGGCTCCCAGAGAGTGGGCGTCGTTGTTCCAGAGAACATCCACGTCGGGAATCAGGAAGATCAGCGCGACGAGGAGCAGCACGCGCCGCGCCGGACTGAGCTTATCGAAGACAGCCCAGAGAAACTGTTTGGCCATCCAGATGAAATGCTTGACCCTTCCCCTGCCCGGCGGACGTGAGGTTTCGATTTCCTTGGAATAAAGCCGGTAACTGGTGCGAGCATCTGCATGGAATTGCCTCCACAGCTCGCTGAGCACGACGCCGTCGGTGATGCGCCGCCAGAATGTGCGAGCGCGCTTCATGATGTCATCGATCCGTGCAATGAAAGTCGCGCTTGACCGAAGCCCAAAGCGTTGAACAAGCTCCTCGAAAACATGGCGGGATTATACGCGGTCTCACCAGCCAAGCAACTCATCGCCCGATGTCGCGGAGAGAAACCTGACGGGCGGCGACAAGGATTGAGGCGCGCTGCCGAAACATTGGATCGACTCGGGTCCGGCGGCCTTGGCCCACTCCAGAGCTTTTTCTGCCTCGCGCAGCACCACCATGGGCGAGCGGCCCTGGCTGACAGCGATGCTGAAACACGCGGAGAGGCGGATGACTTCGCCACTCACATGAAACGGCGTGGAGAACACCGCGGTGTGCAGCCGCTCGGCAAGGCTCATGGCGTTGAGCGGGGCGCACAAAGGCAATGCGATGAGGAACTCATCCATGCCCGGCCGGCCCAGCACGTCGTAGCTGCGCAGCATAGCGGCGGTGCGACTGGCCACCTGGCAAAGCAGTTCATCGCAGGCATCCACGCCGAGCCGGGAATTCCAGTGGCCGAAGTCATCGATATCGAATAGCACCAGGCACATCTCGCTCTGGCTGCGCTGCACGCGGTCGGTCTCGCGAAACAGCATGGCCAGCAGGGTTTTGCGATTGTAGACGCCGGTCAGGTGATCGAGTTGCGCGTTGTGCAGGGCAACGTCCCGCAACGTTTCAAGTTCGTGCGCCACGCGCATGGTTGCGCAGCACCAGGTCGAGCCGCAACTGCCAGTAGGCGGACTCGGCAGAGCGCAGCACCAGGTCGTCGACGGCGCCCTCGGCGAGGCGAGCGATCCACTCCTCTGTCACTGTGTCGGCGATGAGAACGATGGGCAGGCGCGCGCTTTCAGCCGCGGCACGGACCGCGGCCAGCAATTGGCCCGTGGGCATTCCGGGCAATTGCGCGTCGAGCAAGAGCAGGCTGGCAGGGCGCGGGCCGCAGAGGTAAGCCAGCGCCGCCTCCGCAGAAAGCACGATATCGACACGCGCTCCCGCAGCCAGGAGCGTGGGTTCGATAGAGGCCAGCAGGTCCGTGTCCGGCGATGCGAAGAGAAAAGTAGGCTGAGCGTGAGCGGCCATCCAGAGTTATCTCCTGCTGGATGTATCGACACAGATTAGAAAAAATTTAGGAATCGGCGCCGGGAATGTTGAGCCCCTCGAATGACCTTTGAGCGGATTCGCGCGGCCAAAGGTACCGTGTCCGCGCGTGGACATCGAGAGTGCCCTGTGCTACGCAGCGACGCCACCGGTCCTTTTGGACGATTGGCCTAATCCACAAAGTCCACTTGCGGAGCCATCGGGATTACGCCGCGCTCGTGGCCCAGTTGCAGCAGCTTGCGAATGGCCTCGCGGCCGTCGGGGCCATAGTCGAGGGTGCGCTCGTTCACATACATGCTCACAAAATGGCTGGCCAGACCCGCGTCCAGATCGCGCGCGAACTGCATCGCGTATTCGAGGGCCTGTTCGCGATGGTCGAGGGCGTGGTGGATGGAATCGCGCAGCGCCTTGGAGATGATTTTGTGCGCTTCAGCGCCCAGCGAGCGGCGGATGGCGTTGCCGCCCAGCGGCAGCACCAGGCCGGTAGTTTCGCGCCACCAGGCGCCAAGGTCGAGCACCTTATAGAGCCCGCTGGTCGAGTAGGTGAGTTGCCCCTCGTGGATGATCAGTCCGGCATCGTACTTTCCCGCCTGAATCGCGGGAATGATCTGATCGAAGGGAACGGTCTCGGTCTCGATGGCCGGGTTCAGGATTTTGAGCGCCAGATAAGCCGTGGTCAGCGTTCCGGGAACAGCGATGCGGATGCGGCCGAGGTCGCTGGCTTCCATCTTGCGGCTGGCGATCACCATGGGACCGTACCCCTCGCCCACGCTGCCGCCGCAACCCATGAGCGTGTAGTTCTCCTGCACGTAGGGATAGGCATGAAAGCTGATCGCGCTGACGTCGAAGAAAGCCTCTTCACGGGCGCGGCGGTTCAAGGTCTCAATATCGCAAAGCGTATGCGTGAAGCGATAGCCGGGCACGCGAATTTTGTTTGTCGCCAGACCATAAAACATGAAGGCATCATCGGAGTCGGGACTGTGCGCAATGGAGATTTCCCTGACGGCGGGATTGGCGGCTCGGCTGGCTTTATCTGGGGTCTGAGTACTCACAGCGGGGAGGATCCTTTCGGCAACAAAGACTTCACTAACTCATTGATTGGATGCGGCTAAAGCTTTCGTGGATTGGCGGTTCCCGTGGCATTGTTCATGACGTCGTTTTTCGCGGCAATGGTTCGGGTCGCAGCTCAGCGTTTCACTTCCAGGTCAGACTCCTCGGCCGGTTCAATGGCAGCGGACGATTCGCTGCCCCGCCGGGTGCGCTGTTGCCAAATGTGACGAGCCAAGCCAGCAGCCGCAAAAAGCAGCGCCGCGAGCGAGACGAGAAGGACAATCAAAAGCCAGCGCATGGGACAGACTTCCCCAAGGATACCAGAGAGCGCGTGCGCGGACGCCGAACATTCTTGCGCTGTGAAAAACCGTTTTGCTCAGAGCCCTTCCATCACTGCCATCCCCATTTGGGGTGCCCCCGGGTCCCTCGCTTTTGGGGACCGGGGATGATGGAACCACAAACGCTAGCTGCACCTATTTTGGAATCGCTCTACGCGACCTTTCCCCCCGGCTCGCGCAGGCTTGCATCGAGCCACGCCAGATAAGGATGGCTGCCGGCCTCCACCGCAAGCACCAGAAATTCAGGCGTTTGGTAGCTGTGGAGCTCGCGCAGGCGGGCCTCCAGTTCAGGCAGCCGATCGCACGCGGTTTTCAGCAGCAGCAGGCATTCGGACGAAGACTCGATCTGGTCATTCCAGTGGTAGATGGACTGCACGGCGGGTAGCAGCGTGGCGCAGGCGGCCAGCCGCTCCTCCACCAGCGCGCGGCCAAGACGCACCGCTTCCTCGGGGCTGACGACGGTGGTCATCACAATGCGAGCGGATGATGTGGATTCGAGCACAAGGCCCCCTCCCCAATAAAAACGATGCTCAGAAACACTGTAAGCCCAAATCGGGTCCAGCGGCACAAGTCGTTTTTCGAGAGTTACGGCACGGGAAACTATTGGTTCAGAAAGCCGAGACGGACGGAGCGCAAGGCGCACGCGGCTCCGCCCGATTCAGCCCGTCTGGACGGTCAGCCTCAGTGAACCGGTTCCGCAACCACTTCGATCTCCTGGCGGCGCGTGGTGCCGGGAAGATCGAGCGACCCGAGAACCAGAGGCTTGCCCTGAGCTAATTCCGAGGATCCCTGAAGAACGTTCTGCCGGACGATCGGATCAGCCGGAATGGTCGCGGACTTCTCCCCTGCAAGGTTTGATTGCTCGACCTTTGTGACCAGCATCAGATTCTCCGGCGACCCGCTCACCGTCGCCTCGATGCTGAGCCCGATATCCTGGTACTGAATCTGGGTGCTCTGGGCCGCTGTTTTCGTATCGAACATGCCGACTACGATGGGCACGCGGCTGCCCTCCTTGAAGACCGTCTTCATCCCGGCGAGCACGAGAAGAACATAATGTTCCGATCCGGTGCGTTTGCCGTTCTCAAAGTCGCTGATGGTGTAGGTAAGCCGATAGAGTTTGCGCGGCTTGTCGAGGTCGGCAATAAGTTTTTGCGCAGTCGCCAGATCTTCCTCCGTGGCGCGCAGCGTAATTGCGTTCTGTCCCTCATCGGGGAATATGTGCGCTTTAGGCATTACGTTGCGCAAGTCGGTCGCAACGTCGTTCAGATCGTTCTGCTGGGTGGCATTGCTCAGAAAGATCGTCTGCACCGTCTCCGGAGCCGATGGCGGCGGCGCGGGCCGCGTTTCGCAGGGCTGCGAACTCGCTGCATTGGTTTGCGCACCCACTTGCGGCGCTAGAATCACGAAGGCCAAAGCGATTAGAGCAGCCAAGGCAACAAAACTCGGGATTTGTTTCCGGGTTACTGGCTCGATTAGTCCCATAACTCCCCCTTCCGGCCATTCTTAGGGAACAGCGCGGCGCATATTTTGATTGGGTAAAGGTCATCCTCTGCCCAACTAGACGCCTAGCGGGAGAATACGCTCAACAAAAATCCGGGCCGACCTAAATCCCCTAATGCGCAATGGGGAGGTTCAGATTGATTTGATCCACAGGAATTTCCAGCGCCCCCACCTGGTCGCCTTCCTTGTTGTGCACGCCGAGTCGCAAAAAGAAATTGCCCTTCACCGGAATGGCGATTTCCTCTTTCATCTGCAGCCCGGAGACCAGCAGTTCGCGGTACCGGTCGGCGCTCACGTTCAGTTGAGCGGTCTCAATGATCGAATTCACCGCTTCACCGTCGGCAGTGTAGACAATTGCAACGAACTCGAAGGAACCGTGGCGCATGCCGTCGGGTGTACGCGTGAAGCGGGCCCGATGCAGGTCAGCGTCATACAAGATGGTGTAGTTGCGGAAAGGCTTGTGCTGCCACTCTGGCTTCAGGAAGTTGTCCTGCGGCATCGCCGCATTCTTGTTCAGCTTCTCGGTGTTCGCATCCGCCTGGAGCCGGGCGCCGAAGACGATTTCCGTGGGCGGAATAGCGCCCAGGCCCATCGCCGCATCGAAGCCGCCTTTGGACGAGTGGTGAACCGTGGCGCCCAGTTGCGCGCCGTCTGCTGAAGTGCCGGGGTTTTGCGCGCCGGCCGGCGGTTGACCGTTTTCAGTCCCTCCGTTCTCTTGCTGTTCCTCTTCGGCGGCCTCGCGTTTTTCGATGGCGGCGATTCCGCTTTGTTCGCGCTTGTCGAGGTTGTACGCGTAGTAGCCATCCTTGTGCAGCAACTGCACATCGGGACGGTCCACCGCGATTTTGATTTTCCTGAATTCGCCGTTCCACTTTGTGTTGGTGGTTGCGTACGCCACCGTGTAGTAGTTGGAGCTGGTGCGGGCCACGTCGCCAATCACGCGCGTGAAATCGTTGGTGTTGTAATACGCTTTCCCGCCGGTTTGCTCGGCGATCTCGTTCATATTTGCGTGGTTGTCGAAGCCGGGGATTCCGCGCGTCCCGCCGCGCATGGGTGGCATCCCGCTATGCGCCGCGCTCATGCCGGGCTCCGCCACCAGGCCGAATGTGTCCACCGGGTAAACCGCGATGCGGCTCACGCTCAGCACGTCGGTCAGCTCTTTCGATTCGCTCTCGCTATCCGACACCGTCATGCCGTCACCGAACGGGTTGCCGAAGCCGGTTCCCAGTCTTGTCATCGGGATTCGGCCAGTGAACCAGATCAAGTTTTTTCGTCCCGGATATCCGGACAGATAGCTACCCATCATGCGCATCCCATCGCGCAAATTCCCCATCAGGGTGCGGCGGTAGAGCGCATCGCCCGAATAGTTGCGCGGCGCCGCCGTGGGCCTGGCCAGGCTCGGCATATCGCGCTTGCTTTCCGCGGCCGCAAGCAGCGCTTTGGGGTCCGTTGTGAAGCCCTGGATCAGGCGCATTTCAGTATCGAGCTGGAAAATGGCAACGGGCGGCCCAGGCTGCATGTTTTTCAGGAATTTAATAAGCTGATCGCGCATCACCATCTGCGCCTCGATCGGCGAATCCATGGCGTCGAGCAGGAGAACAATCGAGGCGTTGCTGTTGCGCACCGGCGTGTAGTTGGAGAACGTATTCGGCGGCAGTTCAGGCAGCGATGTCAGCTTGCTCATTTCGGCCGCGTCCATGGCATGATGCTCGTCGACCCGCCGGATGACCTGCCCCTCTCCTTCCTCCGTCACGCTGAAGTCTGTAGGCTTGAGCCCGGTCACAGGCTGTCCACTCTTGTCGATCACCAGCACGTCCAGCAGAACCTCGCGGGCAGTAACCCGAAATGTGGGAGCTTCTTGAGGTGTGGGCGCGGGGGACTGCCCGGGCCCGATCCCCACCGCGGCCGGCGGAGCTTGCGAAGCCGGAGCCTGCGGGGCTTGCGGGTTTTGCCCGAAGGCGACGATAGCGGTTGTGTACGCAACGCAACCAAGGATGGCAAACAGGCACAAGGAACGAACCGCGGCACGGGGAGACATAAAGGGCCCCCTGACTGGCAGGAATGTACGGGAGAATTATACGAGCATGGCCGGCAACAGCAAGGCGAGAGCTTCGCACGCGGATTTCCTGTAAAAGCGAGTCCCGGAGCATTGAGCGCGCTTGGCCGACCGGGGCCAAGTGTTGCAGTATGTTCCTTGCGGCCGCAGCGATATGACCGCGCGTGGAGAAAGGTATGAGCACAGCGATCAAGTTTGGCACTTCCGGCTGGCGAGCGATTGTCGCCGATGAATTTACAGTGGCCAATATCCGCCTGGCGGTTGGCGGCATTGCCGAGTACGTGAAGACCATGCCCGCTCCGCATCGCGTGCTGGTGGGCCGCGACTCGCGTTTCCTCGGCGAGAGCTTTGTGGCAGGAGGCGGCGCGCGTGCTGGCCGCGGCAGGCGTCACGCCGATTGTGATTCCCGAGGCCGCGCCCACTCCGGCCATTGCCTACGCCGTGCGCACGCTCAAGACCTGCGGCTCCATCAACTTCACCGCCTCGCACAATCCGCCGGAGTACAACGGCATCAAGTACTCCACGCCCGACGGCGCGCCGGCGCTGCCTGAAGCGACCAAACAAATCGAAGCGGCGGCAGAAAAACTTGCCAGCGAGTGGCGGCGGCATTCCCAGCCCCTTCGCCGGAGAATTTGAGACCGTCGACGTGAAACCATCGTTCCTCAAGCGGCTGGCTGAACTGGTCGATCTCAAGGCCATCGCCAAGTCCGGCATCAAGGTGGTCTACGACCCGTTCTGGGGCGCAGGCCGCGGCTACGCCTCCGACCTTCTGCGCGAAGCCGGCGTGCACGGTCGAGACGGTGCACGACTATCGCGACGTGCTCTTCGGCGGCCACGCGCCGGAGCCCGACGACCACCTGCTCGGTGAAGCCAAGACAAAAGATGAAAGAGATCGGCGCATCACTGGCGATCGCCACCGACGGCGATGCGGACCGCTTCGGCATCGTGGATGGCGACGGAACCTTCATCCAGCCCAACTACGTCATCGCGCTGCTCTTCGACTACCTGGTCGAGACGCGCGGCTGGAAAAACGGCGTGGCCAAGAGCGTTGCCACCACCAACCTGATCAACGCGCTGGCCGATTATTACAAGGTGCCGCTCTACGAGACGCCGGTGGGCTTCAAATACATCGGCGAGCTGATCATCGCCGACAAAATCGCCATCGGCGGCGAGGAATCGGCCGGCCTCACCATCCGCGGCCACGTGCCGGAGAAGGATGGCATCATCGCCGGACTGCTGGTGGCCGAGATGGTGGCCACGCGCGGCACGAGCCTGGGCGCGCAATTAAAGGCGCTTTTTGCCAAGGTTGGTTCCTTTTATCCCGTTCGCGAGAACTTCCACTTGACCGCGGAGCAGAAAGCCGCGTTCACTGAGAAGTTGAAGGCCGATCCCAGGGAGCTGGGCGGGCGCAAGGTTGTCAAGCGTAGTCCGGACCGACGGGCTGAAGCTGATTCTCGACGATGGCTCGTGGGTCTGCTACCGGCTTTCGGGCACCGAACCGGTGGTACGCGCCTATACCGAGGCGCGCAGACGAGAACCAGATGCAAGCCCTGCGCACGGCGGCCGAAAGATTTGTTCTCGGCTGATCAATTTTGTTCTGAGTGGATTGAGGTTCGATGCCGGAAGAAAACCCGCAACAGGAAACCGCGCAGAGGGCAACGCCCACGCAGCGCACGAAGCCTGCGCCGCTTGCGCGATGCGCGCTCTGATCTGGGCGCAACGGCTGTGGCGGCCGGCAGGAACCGTGATCGCCGTGGTGCTGGCGCTGCTGGTCACTTGGCATGTGATCTACGGCAAGCACGGCGTATCCGTGTGGCAGCAGAAACGCGCCGAAGACCGCGCTCTGCAGCAGGAGATCAAAGACCTGCAGCAGGAAAACGCAGCAGATGCGCCAGCAGGTCCAGCGGCTGCAGTCGGATCCCGAGGAAATTGAGCGCGAGGCGCGGGAAAAACTGCATTACGCCAAGCCCGGCGAAGTGATCTGTCACCTTGCCCGCGCAGCCGCAGGGCAGCAACAACGCCGCAGGCAAGTGAGCCTTTAGCTTTCTCATTCCCTTCGATTCCCTCGGTCCCTTTGTTCCCTGTCTCTTCAAAAATCGATGTGCGCGCGCACCGTCGTCACGTACACCGGGCCGCGGTCGGTGTTGTAGCCCGGATGCGCGATCTGCGTGCCGCCAATCATGCCGTAGAGCCCGTGCCAGATGTGGGCGTTGTAATACCACTCCACAATGTCCTCGCGCCCATAGCGTCAGATTGCCGTCGCCCAGCAGAAAGC
The DNA here is from genome assembly GCA_963826735.1 of uncultured Acidobacteriota bacterium. GTDB lineage: Bacteria > Acidobacteriota > Terriglobia > Terriglobales > Acidobacteriaceae > Telmatobacter. The sequence continues at coordinate 79,734 of CAWGYN010000011.1, read as the reverse complement.
CCAGCCCGCCGTAGTGCAGATAATTCTGGTGGTCGCGCTTGATGGCGTTCGAAACAAACGCCACGCCCACCTTGTCGTTCGACCGATGCCAGCTCGTGGCCGCTGTAGTCGCCGCCAAACAGAACCGTCTGCCCGACCTCGGTGTAAGCGAACGATTCGTGCTGATCCTCATTCCAGCCGAAGCGCGCAAAGAGCCGCAGGCTGTCGGTCACTTCCTGCTCGGTGTTCAATCCAAAGCCATATTTCACCGCGCCGTAGCGTTCGGTCTGCGTGATGTCGGGCGTGGCGATCTTGCCGGCGAGATACTGCTGCACCGACTCGCGGTAGTCGCCCATGTGCGCGTGATTCACAAAGCTCAACACGCGCACCGCGCCCTTCGCGCTTTGGATTGAGCCAGCGCGCGAAGCAGCCCTTTGCGCAATTCGAACTCCCAGTTCTGCCCGTTGGCGCGGCTGAAAGCCCAGTCGAGGGTAATGCCGTTGGCAACCGTTGGCATGGCAGCGATGGCGTAGCGCGCCGACCAGATGCGGTCGTCGTACTCCAGAATTCCGCCCACCGTGTAGCCGCGCGTGTCGGCGGCGTAATCCCACGCGCCATTGTTGTCGATGGTCCAGTTGGTGAACTGCAAATGGCTGTCCGACCCGACCGAGTTCACATCGAAGCGTGTCAGGCAGGCTCATCTTGCCGATGCGAATCTCGAAGCGGCGCACCGGAACTTTGGTCGCCAGCGCAAACGGCCCGCGGTCCTGATCGACCATCTCGTCCGTCAGGCCGATGATCTGATGAATCTCGCCGCGCGACAGATAGGGAGCAATACTCAAGGTGGGGTTGCGCACCACGTCGAGGTTGGTCTCGCCCGCCAGCCCCAGCGCCTGGGAGATGCCGCGCCCGCCCGCGTTTTCAAAGTCGACGATCAGGTCCGTGTTGTAGCGCGTGTTCGGCCACAACTGATACCCCAGATAGAGCGTCGCCACTTCTGAGGCCTTGGTCTCAAAATCGTCAATCAAGCTGTTCGCGCCCTCGTAAGGCGAATGAAAATGCCCGTGCATCTGAAGAATGCTGTTGGCCTGGCCGGAGACCCAGTAGCGAGCCGTGTCAGAGTGCGGAAACATGGTGAGTGTTTCAGTTGTAGGCGGCGCAGTCGGCCCCGCCCCCCCGGCGCTATTTTCCGTGGCCCCATAGACTCCCGCCCGCTGCCCATTCAAAATGGACTGAGCCGTCGACAGGCGCTGTGAACCGACGCCAAGCCTGCACCCCTCCACCGTTCACCGCCGCACGCTGCGGCTCGGGCGCGGACGGTAACTCGCCGGGCGCCTGCGCAGCCGCGAGAGTCCGCCATAAGCAGAACGGAATAGGCCACGCCGGCGAGCGCGAGGAGCCACGGGTTGGGATGGCGGATGGGCATAGAATAGTGGGGAAGCAACTATACCCCAACTGGGTTAATACCATACCCCAGGTGGGTACCATCAAGCGAGGAATTCCAACCATGACCCATCAGGATCGGGAAAAGGTAAAGCTGCTGCAACGCGTGAGGAAGCTGCGCGGCCAACTCGACGCGGTGGAGCGCACGCTCTCGGGCAACGAGGACTGCGGAGATCAGCTGATGCTGCTGGCCGCGGTCCGCGGGGGCGTCAACAGCCTGATGGCCGAAGTGCTTGAGACGCACATCCGCTTCCATCTGGTCGACGGAGCCAAGGAGCAGATTGCCCCCGATTTGGCAGAGGATCTGATCGACCTGGTGCGCGCCTATCTCAAATAAATCGATCCGCGTCATGGACATTGGATGCCAACGGTGCGCCCGAGTGTGCCCCGGCCAGCATAGGCTCATGCCTATCCTAGCGGTCCGCCTGCGCCGCAATTGTGAACGCCGGTTGAATGCTTGCGGCCGCTTGCGCGCGGTAAACAGCGTGAAGCCTGGAGCCCAAGACGGGAACACAAAGCAACGGGCCCCAAGCTACCGGCTCTTGGCCGGCAGGATTTCCCTCAGCAGCTGATACCGGCTTTAGCCAGAGCCTCTTTCAATCCCTTCATGCTGATGCGGCTTGAGGCCTCACCGACGCTCATGCTGCTGCCGGGTTCGGGCTTGCCGCCGTGCCAGTGCGTCTCCAGGCTCACGGCGTAGTGATAGCCATCGTGCTGGAAGGCGCGAAACTGGCCTACCCAGTCGATGATGCCGCCGCCCACGGGCGCCCATTCAGCCTTGCCATCGGGTTTGCGAATCGTGTCCTTGCAATGGCAGTGGCCGATGCGATGCTTCGGCAGCAGTTTGTAGTCGTCGGGGTAGGGGGTGTCATTCGGGAAGGTCGCGGAGTTGCCCGGATCCCAGTTGAGCATGAAGTTGGGCTCGCGAACTGCGGCCAGTGTCTCCGCAGCTTCCTTGCCGGTGGCGGTGTTACACGACAGTTCGTTCTCGAGCAGCAAGATCAGATCGTGCTGTGCGCAGGTACGCGCCGCCTCGCGCAGTTTGTCGTTGATGGCCGCGCGATACGGCTTGGGATCGTCGAGCCGCCAGAAATCGAAGCAACGAATGCGATCGGTTTGGAAGGCCTTGCAGAGATCGATGCAGCGTTGCAGCACCGCGTCCTGCTGCTTGAAGTCGAAGTCAGCATGGAACTGATCGCGGCGCGGCCCCTCTTTCGACATGGGCGCACCTTGCCAATGGACCTTGAAAAGCGGGCTGGCGATGTCGGTGACGCGCAGCTTGTACTTCTCCAGGATTTGGCGGGCGCGATCGACCTCATCGGCGTTCAGGTCGGTTACGTTCTTGTTCCACATGCTGCGAATCTCGATCCACTGCAGGCCAAAGTCGTTGGCGGCAACGGAGCAGGCGTGATCGAAGTCCGCGGAAATCTCATCGTTAATAACGGAGAGACGGAAAGGACAGCTCATGCGCGCACCCCGAGTTTTTCACGCAGGTATTGCAAGGCTGACGGCGTTGGCCTCTTTGGGCGTCAACGGATCGCCTTTCGGCACGCGATCGAGTTCCACTACTCCCCAGCCGCGGAAGTGAACTTCGTGGAGCGCGGCAATCACGCCGGGGAGATCGACGCGTCCTCTGCCCAACTCCTCCCATTCGTATCCATTCGCATTGTCCGCGTTCTTCACATCCTTGAAGTGCATGAAGAGGATTCGTTTGCTGCATTTGTGGATGGCGGCAGCCGGATCGCCTCCGCCCTGAACGTAGTGCGCCACATCGAGCAGGAGATACGCGTAATTCGGATCGGAAGCCGCCAGGATGGCGTCGACGGCTTCCGGCGGCTGGCCGATGGAGTTCATGTGGTTGTGAAAACCGAGTTTGATGCCGTAGTCGGCGATGCGCTTGCCGATCTCCGTAAAGATCTCGCCCTGCAGCTTGTATTGGTCCGCGGTAAAGGTTTGGCCGGGCTTGGCAGTGGCGCTGATCAACTGCAGATAGAGCCCGCCAGCCTCATGCACATACTGCGCATGTTGCACGTGAGTCTCAAGCTGCTGTTGGCGCACTGCAGGATCGAGCGAGGTGGTGCCGCTCGAAAGCGCGACAAAAGTGAGCTTGTGCTGCGCGAGCAGATCGCGCAGCGCATGGGGGTCGGGATATTGATCGAGCGTGGGCGCGCGCAGTTGGATCCCGGCGAAACCATCGGCTGCAATGTCGATGATCGCGTTGGCTGCATTGTCGCCCCAGGTCATGGCGGCGCATCCCAGCCGGATCTCGGTTTCTCCGTGATGCACCGGAGTTTGAAAAGCCGACAGGTTCATGGGAGGGTAGAGCGGGGCGCCGACGGAAGCGCGCACCGTGCGCGGCAATGTCGCCAGCGCACCCGCCCCTGCCATTCCGGCAAGAAATTCCCGGCGAGATGAAGACATAAGACGATTCCTCCAAAAATTTGGAGCGCTGTTGAACGGCGTTCCGGTTGCGGAAGCGATTATAGACCTGCAGGACACCGGCTTTCACCCGCAGCAGCAGGTACCGCCGGTCTCCTGACCGGCTGTAGTGCGGGCGTCCTCGCCCGCACATGTCCAAGAATCAATGCGAAATCACGCAGTCAGAGCGCTACTTGCGCGGATACTGCTTCGTCATCCCCGTCCGCGCGTTGGTCACCGAGAAACTTCCGTCCGGCAGGGCCACCACCTTCAACGCGTGGCCGTCTCCGTCGCCCTTGGGATTGGCAATCAGCCACTCAGGGCTGTTGTGCGCAGCGTCGGAATCCTCGGCCGTATGCAGTTGCCACAGATCGATCAGCCCGGGGCTGTCGTGCACGATCTGCCACGCTGCCGGCTTTCCGGCCTTGTGCGCGCCGTTGTTCATAATGGCCACGCGGGGATGCACGGCGTCGACGATGGCCCGCGAGTTCGACCAATCCATGCCGTGATGCGTGACCAGATAGAGATCGATGGTTCCGATGGGATTGTTCGGGCACACCAGCGCCACTTCCTTCTTGCCGGTCAGGTCGCCAAGATCGAGAAACTTGAATTGACCGAAGGTGACCAAGACACCCGCAGACCGTGAGTTTTCCGTGGGGTCGTCAGCCCACGCATGCTCGCTGGCGCACCATGGGTTGGGAGTTGGCTTGCTGCCGGGAACCGCGCCAATGTGCTCGCCGTCGGCAGTGAGCACCACCACGCTCAGGCCGTCGATAGGGATGGTATCACCGGGATGCACGATGCGCCGCTGATGCCCCGCAATGGCCTTTACGTAGGTCGCGTAGTTGTTGCGCGTGTCGGCTGCGTCTTCGCGGTTCTCCCCGTGGTCAAGGAACTCGCCCACTTCGACTTTTGCAACCAGTGCGGGCACGCCGCCCACGTGATCGGTGTGAAAGTGCGTGATCAGAACATGATCGATGCGCTTGATTCCGGCATCGTGCATAGCGGCCAGAATGCGCTCCGCGTCGCGGCCGTTGTTGCCGGGCCAACCGGTGTCGACCAGCAACGACTCGCCGGAGGGCGCCACCAGCAGCGTGGATTGGCCGCCTTCAACATCGATGGAATAAATGAGCAGGTGACCGGAGCCGGCTTGCGCGCGAATTGCTCGCGGAGCGGAAACCGAAAGCAGCAGAAACGCACAGGCTGCCAAGCCGGAAACCAAACCCGCGCTCAAAGTGCAGCGCAAGGAGCGAAACGATGGACGCATTGAATAAGTCATGGCAACCGAAGTGTAATTCACCGGCGGGAGCCCGGAACAGCGCAAATATGTGGACTGAACGAAATTTTGCGATCCGGACTCGTTCCTGCATAGGCCAATCTGCATCCAATTTCATGAAGATCATGGCCGGAAGAATCGAGGATTACGCGCTCATCGGCGACATGGAAACCGCTGCGCTGGTGGATCGCAGCGGCTCCATCGACTGGCTCTGCTGGCCCGACTTCTCCTCCGCCGCATGCTTTGCCGCGCTGCTGGGCACCGAAGAAAACGGCCACTGGAAGATCGCGCCGGCCGAGGGCGAGTTCACTACGACGCGCCGCTACCGCGACACACACTGATTCTCGAAACCACTTTCGAACAAGCCGGCGGAGCCGTGCGCTGATCGATTTCATGCCTCCGCGCGGCAAGCATTCCGATGTTGTGCGCATCGTCGAATGCGTGCGCGGAAGCGTTTCGCTGCGCATGGAACTGGCGTTGCGCTTCGATTATGGCCGCACCGTGCCGTGGGTCACGGGCATCGACGACGGCGTGCGCGCGGTTGCCGGCCCGAATCTCGCCATCCTGCACGCTTCAGTTCCCGTGCATGGCGAGAACCTGAAGACCGTGGCGGAGTTTCACCTTGCGCAAGGGCGAACGCGCCTGGTTCACGCTCACCTACGGCGCATCCTACGAGCCCGATCCCAAGCACATCGACTGCGCAGCGTGCACTTGACGATCTGCCTGCGCATCTGGCGCAGTTGGAGCCGGCGCCTCAAGTACAAGGGCAAACTATCGCGATGCAGTCGAGCGTTCGCTCATCACCCTCAAGGCCCTCACTTTCCGGCCCACGGGCGGCATCGTGGCCGTCGCCAACCACTTCGCTTGCCCGAATCGGATTGGCGGCACTGCGCAACTGGGACTATCGCTATTGCTGGCTGCGCGACACCACGTTCACCCTGCTCGCGCTGATGAATGCCGGCTACTTCGAAGAAGCCGAAGCGTGGCAGGACTGGCTGTTGCGCGCGCTGGCCGGCAGCCCCGACCAAGTGCAGATCATGTACGGGCTGAATGGCGAGCAGCAACTTGTGGAGTGGAAGGTGGATTGGCTTGACGGGCTACGAGAATTCGCGCCCGGTTCGCGTCGGCAATGCGGCGTCGCAGCAGGTGCAGCTCGATATCTACGGCGAGATGCTCGATTCGTTCTTCCACGCCCAGCACGGCATGCAACGGCACAACGAGGACGACTTTCGCGTTCTTGCGCTGCTGCTGGAGCATCTTGGAGACCATCTGGCAAGAACCCGATCACGGAATCTGGGAGACGCGCGGCGAAGCCGCAGCACTTCACCTACTCGAAGATGATGGCCTGGGTTGCCTTCGATCGCGCGCGTGCTGCTGGCCGAGCAACTGAAGTACGACGCTCCCGTTGAGAAGTGGAAGACCATTCGCGACGCGATTCATCGAGGAGATCTGCGCGAAGGCCTTCAACAAGAAGAAGAACAGCTTTGTCCAGGCCTACGGTTCGGACCAGCTCGATGCCGCGCTGCTGCTGATGCCGGCGGTCGGATTTCTGCCGGGCAGCGACCGCGCGTCAAAGTCCACAGTGGAGCCATCGAGCGCGAATTGATGCCGAGACGGTCTTGGTGATGCGCTACAACACCGCTAAGGTCGAGTGACGGATTGCCGCCGGGCGAGGGCGTGTTTCTGGCGTGCAGTTTCTGGATGGTGAGCAGCCTGAAGGCGGTGGGCCGCACGCGCGATGCGCACGGCACTGTTTGAGAAGCTGCTCAGGCTGCGCAACGACCTGGGCCTGCTTTCAGAAGAGTACGATGTAGAACGCAAGCGCTTGGTCGGAAACTTTCCCAGGCGTTTTCGCACATCGCGCTGGTGAATGCCGCGTTCTTCCTGGAAGATGGCAAGCGCGTGCGGCAGCGCGCGCACCGCAATGTGGGCAACAACAGCAAATGACCCTCGCGAACCGGCGGCCTCGATCAAAATCAAGCGCATGACTCATCTGTCGGGACATGAGACGCGCGGCTGGTAAAATGAAATCAGCCGCACTGTGCGGCCTGTTGTTCTCACTCTCGATCCGCCAACCGCACGGCCTACGAGCGGCCGAACCCGCGAGAAGGAAAACTTGCACCTGTGAGCCAGACGATACGCAATATCGCCATCATCGCCCATGTTGACCATGGCAAGACCACGCTTGTCGACGCCATGCTGCGCCAGGCCGGAACCTTTCGCGCCAACGAGCAGGTGGCCGAGCGCGTGATGGACTCGAACGAGCTGGAGCGCGAGCGCGGCATCACGATTCTCGCCAAGAACACCGCCATCAACTTCGGCGGCGGCAAAATCAACATCGTCGACACGCCCGGCCACGCCGATTTTGGCGGCGAAGTGGAACGCGCGCTCAAGATGGTCGACGGCGTGATGCTGCTGGTGGACGCGGCCGAGGGCCCGCTGCCGCAGACGCGCTACGTGCTCTCCAAGGCGCTCGAAGCCAAGCTGCCGCCCATCGTGGTCATCAACAAGATCGACCGGCCCGACGCGCGCCCGCAGGAAGTGCTGAACGAGATCTACGATCTCTTCATCGACCTCGACGCCGAAGAATCGCAACTCGATTTTCCCGTGCTCTACGCGGTCGCCAAGGCAGGCACCGCGACCACCGATCCCGCCAAGCCCGGCGCGGATCTGCAGCCGCTCTTCCAGGCCATCGTCGACACCATTCCCGAAGCCACCGGCGATCCCGAAGGCACGCTGCAGATTCTGGTCACCAATCTCGACTACTCCGATTACTTCGGCCGCATCGCCATCTGCCGCGTCTTTCAGGGCACGCTGCACGCGGGCGACGAGGTGAACATCTCGCGCCGCGACGGCTCGCTCTACAAAACGCGCATCACCAAGCTCTTCACCTTCTCCGGCCTCAAGCGCATCGAGACCACCGAGACCACCATGGGCGACATTGTGGCCGTGGCCGGCGTTGAAGGCATCACCATCGGCGAAACCATCACCAGCGTCGAAAATCCTTCGCCGCTGCCGCTCATCGTCATCGACGAGCCGACCATCGCCATTCAGTTCAGCGTGAACAATTCGCCGTTTGCCGGACGCGAAGGCCAATACGTCACCAGCCGCAACCTGCGCGAGCGCCTGGAAAAAGAGCTGCTCACCAACGTGTCGATTCGCGTGGAAGAAACCGGCTCGCCCGACACCTTCAAGGTGCTGGGCCGCGGCGAACTGCAGCTTGCCATTCTGATTGAGATGATGCGCCGCGAAGGCTTCGAGCTGATGGCCGGCCGGCCGGAGATCGTCACCAAGATGGTGGACGGCGTGCGCATGGAGCCGGTCGAGCACCTCACCATCGACGTGCCCGAGCAGTTCACCGGCACGGTGATTGAGAAGCTCGGCCCGCGCAAGGGCGAGATGACCAAGATGCACAATCACGGCTCGGGCCGCGTGCGCCTGGAGTTTCGCGTGCCCAGCCGCGGGCTCATCGGCCTGCGCAGCGAAATGCTCACCGAGACGCGCGGAACCATCGTGATGAATGCGCTCTTCGACGGCTACATTCCCTACCAGGGCGAGATTCCGCAGCGGCCCACCGGCGCGCTCATCGCCGACCGCCAGGGGACCGACGACGACCTATTCGCTGAACGGACTGCAGGAGCGCGGCATTCTGTTTGTCGGCGCGGGCGTCGAAGTTTACGAAGGCATGATCGTCGGCGAGCACTCGCGCGACAACGACCTCGACGTGAACGTGGTGCGCGAAAAGAAGATGACCAACATGCGCGCCTCGACCGCCGACGACGCCATCCGCCTGGTGCCGTACAAGACGCTGAACCTCGAGCAGGCCATCGAGTTCATCGCCGACGATGAGTTCGTCGAAGTCACGCCCAAGTCGCTGCGCCTGCGCAAAAAGATCCTGCAGCAGAACAAGCGCCCCAAGCGCTGGGAGAAAGCCGGAGCACGCTGTCTTAGTTTCGAAGGCTGAGACAGTCGCCAAGCGCCGCACTTTAGCGTACTCTTGATTTTGTCATCTGAGCGACTCGCTCGCCGTGCGAGCGACGGAGTCGAAGGACCTGAGGGTGCTTTTACAGCCTCACAGCAGTGCTTCGCCTCCAGCACCCGCTCCAGCGCTTCCTCCGCCGTCGCGCCCACCGCCGACAAATGCCCCATCTTCCGCCCCGCGCGTGGCGTGTGCTTCTCATAGAGATGCAGCCGCACGCCGGGCACCGCGAGCGCCGCGGGAAAATTCGGCTCGCCGTTCAGCCACACATCGCCGAGCAGATTCACGATCGCGCACGGAGCTAATCAGCTCTGTCGAGCCCAGCGGCAGATTGCACACCGCGCGCACAAGCTGCTCGAACTGGCTGGTCACGCAGCCGCGCTCGCTCTGGTGATAGCTGTTGTGCGGCCGCGGCGCAAGCTCGTTGACGAGGAGCTCGCCTGCTGCGCGTGACGAAAATCTCCGCGCAGAGCAGGCCCTCGATGCCGAGCTTGGCCACCAGATCCGCGGCCAGTGCTTCGGCGCGCGATTCCAGCTCCGCCGGCACACCGGCCGGCAGCACGCTCCACGCGAGAATCTGATTCTCGTGATGATTGCGCGCGGCGGGATAGGCGCGCACTTCGCCCGATGGATTCCGCGCCGCCATCACGCTGATCTCGCACTCGAGATCGAGCGCCTTCTCGGCCACTGCAGGCCGCTCGCCGAGTTCGCCGCCATACTTCTCCAAGATCAGGTGCCTCGTCGCGATGAGACCGATGCGCGCCTGGCCCGCGCCCGTCGTAGCCGCCGCGCCCAATCTTCAGAAACACGTCGCCGCCCAGCGCAGCCACCGCCTCGTGCAGCTCCGCTTCGCTGCGCACCACGCGAAACGGGCCCACGGGAAATCCGTTCTCCGCGAGCCACGTCTTTTGCAGTGTCTTGTCCTGAATGATGCGGATCGGCTCCACGCCGGGACGCAGCGGCGCCAGGCGTCGCCACTTCGCGCAGCGCGTCCACGCCAATCTGCTCGATCTCCAGCGTCACCGCATCGGCGCCCGCAGCCAGCCGCCGCGCCGCGTCCACGTCGTCCCAGCGGCCCACGATGGTTTCGTCCGCAACAAAGCTCGCCGGGCACTGCGGCTTCGGGATCCATCACGCGCACGCGATAGCCCATGGTGCGCGCGGCCATCGCCGTCATGCGCCCCAACTGGCCGCCGCCGAGAATGGCCAGCAGCCCGCCCGGCCTCACAATTTTTTCTGATTTTGAAGAGAGGCGTCGCTCACTTCGGCAGTTCCTCGCCCAGCTTCTGGTCGAGCACTTCCTGGGTGCGCGCGGCGCGCCACGCGGCCAGCCGTTCGTAGAGCGCGGCATCGGTCGCGGCCAGAATCTCCGCGGCCAGCAGTGCCGCGTTGGCCGCGCCCGGCTTTGCCAATGGCCAGCGTTCCCACGGGAACGCCCTTCGGCATCTGCACAATCGAAAGCAGCGAGTCCAGGCCGTTCAGCTGCGTCGCCGCCACCGGGCACGCCCAGCACGGGGACCAGCGTCTTCGCCGCCAGCATGCCGGCAGATGCGCCGCGCCGCCGGCTCCGGCAATGATCGCGCGCAAGCCGCGCTCGCGCGCCGTCTCCGCGTATTTGAAAAGCCAATCCGGGGTGCGGTGCGCGCTCACGATGCGCGCTTCGTGCGGAATCTCCAGCGCGCGCAGAATCTCCACGGCCGCCGAGAGCGTTTCGTAGTCGCTCTTGCTGCCCATCACCACGCCCACCAGCGGTTGTTCGCTCATGGGGTGATTATACGAAGATTCCCATCTGCCGTGCACGGCACGGAGCGCTCAGTGCCGGTGCCACGCCTCGACGGCCACTTCAATCACGGCGAACAGCACGCTCACCGCCGCCAGAAATCCTTTGGCGCGCTGCCAGTTCTGCTCGTGGCGGTCCATGCGCCGCTCCAGCTCCGCCAGGCGCCCGCCGTTGCCGTCGCCCATCAGGCCGGTCATCTGCGACTTCAGCACGCTCAGATCGCTGAGCACCTGGGCTTCGAATTCATTCATCATGCGCATGTACCGCACTCCATATTGTGAGCCGTGAACCGTGATTCGTGCATCGAGATCATCTGCTGCAGCGGACCGCTCGCGACTCACGACTCACGAATCACGATTCACGATCCACGTTCATCCGCTCAGCGGCAAATTGATAAACAACGCCGTTGAGAACTCGGAATAGTTCGGCGGCGTGGAGCCGTCGTACATCCGGATGTAAAACCGGTCGCTCGCTGAAACCCGCAACAACGTCAGGTTCGGCTGCGAGCCCCGCAGCACCAGCGTCGGATCCTGCCCGGGCATGAACGCAAAATCCCGCAGCCGAATCTCGAAGCCGCCGCCCGCAGGTGGCGTCACGCCCGTATTCACCGTCACCGTGCTGCCGTTCAGCGCCGTCACCGTCAGGCGAGTTCAGATTGGCCAGCACCGTGGGATTCACCGGCGCCGGAAGCCACGCATTCGCCGGCACCGTGGCGCTGGTTTTGATGGCCAGGTCATCGGCCCAGTCGTTGGCAAACGCGATCTCGTATTCCACCAAGTCGGGCAAGCTCGGCGCTGTAAGTCACCTTCACCGTGCGCACCACCACCTCCGCGTTCAGGCTTGTGGAAGGCGCGTTCAGAAGCAGCGCATCGCCCGGCCAAACGTCGCTTGAGAAGCTGCTGCGGTTTCCTTTGTAGGTTCCGCTCCAAAGCGCGCTCACGCTGGCCGCGGCCTGCTCCATCACCTGCGCCGCGCTCCGGCAATCTGCCGAGCTGCGCGCCGGAGGACTGGTCACTGAGCCGATCCACGCGGCCACCGATGGCGATCCCGCTGCGGCCAGCGCCTGTCTGGCTCGCGGTATTCACCGCGCGGCCCACGGCGCGGCCAATCGTGCGATAACTCACCGCAATCTGCTCGCCCGCAACCGGCGTGTAGCCGGTGTAGAACGCCAGCTTGCCAGTGCGCTCGACATGGCACTCAGCCGCCTCCGCCGTGGTCCCGATGCGCCGCGTGTAGGCTCCGCCGTTAGGCGGCGTGCTCACCACCCAGCCCGAACCCAGGTTAGTCAGATTGATGGCGCGCATGCGTGCCGATTAGATTGATGCTGCTCACCGGAACCAGATTGCAAGGCGCGGGCAGATTCGTCACTGCTCCGTCGTAGAGCGTCACCGGCGTTGCGCCCACGCCGTTCACGAACTCCTGCACCTCCATCTGGATATTGCCCGGCGCGATCAGCCATCCTCCGCCTGCGCCAATAGGGCCGCTATCGCCGAAGGAGTAATACATAGACGGCGCGCGGTAGCTCTCCGGGCAATGAATGCGCAGGCGCAGCGTGTAAGTGTTTGCCGGATTCACCGCAAACGTGGTTCCCGCCGCTGTGCCCTGCACCATCGGCTGCAACGTCACGGCTCCGGTACCTTGTTGCGCAGTGGCCTGGAATCCCGCGGTGCAACCCGACGCGGTCTGGTAGCCGTTGAAGAATCCGCCCAGGATGCCCGTGCTGCCCGGAGACAGCGTCACTCCCACCGCTTCCAGCAGCAGCGTCCCTCCCATCTCAATGGGATCGAGCCACGCCAGCGTGGTTTCGCCGTCAATCCCGTTGCCGCCGTTCATCGCCAGGCCGTTGGGTCCCAGCGTGATGTAGCCTCCACCGGCGGCGTTCCAAACCGTCTGGTTGATCTCCGGCTCGTTGAAGAGCTCGCTGACGATCGTCGACTTGGAGGCCGGCGGGAAGAACGGATCCTCGGCCAGGTTGAATTCCGTGGTCACGCCGTCGCCCAGAAAATACTCCGTCACGTAGGCCACCGGCTCGTTCTCGCCGCACACCGTCACATCGTTGGCCAGTGCGCGCTTCACGCTCGCCGTAAGCGCCAGGTTGGCAAGATTCAGACTGCCGTCGGTTTCGTTCAGCGGATGCACCGTGGTCTGCACTGAGGCGAGCAGTGATGGCGCCGTTCAAAGCGCGATACGCGGCCCGCGCCATGCTCGCGGCCTGTCCCGCGCTCTTGCTCCAGTTCGCGCCCGGATCGGGAGCGAAGTTGCCCACCGGTACTTGCAGTGAAAGCTCCTCGTGTCGAGAGCGCCGTCGAGCCGGTATGGGCTACGAGCGCGGCCAGCAATGCGCCGGCGGTTTCTCCGGACGCACCTACGCTCGCTGGCATCAGCATCTGATCCAGCAGCAGTTCATCGCTCACCGCCTGGATCGCCGTGCGGTAACGCGGGCCTTCCACGCCCATCCCCGCGTACTCCGGCAGCGGGCTCACGGCAATGTATCCCGTGAAGTAGGTCGTGCCGTCATCGCCCGTCACCGCCAGCGTTTGAAAGCGCGAGGGCGACGCAAGACTTCCATTGTCGGGAAGGCTCAGCCACAACTGGCAGATCGAGGGCTCGTTGATCTTGCGCTCGATGGTCAACGGGCGCACGGCATCGAGCGCCGCCGTGTAGTCCTGACCCTTGGATCGTGATCTTCATTGCACCTCTCGTGATTCGTGTCTCAGGGTTCGTGAACCTTGAACCGTTGACGGCAATTGATGTTCGCTTTGATGTGACCGGTGGCGCGCGTAGCATTTGCCGCAGTTTGCTCGTTCGCTTACTCCGCCACCCCGCTAACTCCGCTATACAATCGCATTCGCCGCCGGCAGAAAAACTCCGGTAGCAAACCACGCGTTCGCCGTCCAGCGGGTCCGTCACCGGCAGCGCCAGAAACTGCCCTTTCAGCGTCACCCGCGATTGTCCGTTTCGATCTTTCCCATTCAGCGGAGCCACGGCTTCCTCCGCGCCGCTTATGGCCTGCAATCGCGGATAGTGGAAGAAGATCCTTTCTCCCTGGCTGCCCTGCATCAAAAACAGCGCCGACCACTCCTGATAGAAGCTGCCGCCTTCGCGATCCACAAAGCCCGTCACCGCCTGCAGCTTTGCGCCCGCAGCCGGAGCGCCTCCAGGCAACGGCGCGGCAAGTGTCAGCCCAGTCGGCGCCACCTGCGCAACCAGCGCCACATTGAAAGTCACACGCCGGATGTAATCCACATCCGTCAACGCCTGACGCACATACGCGCCCGCAACCGGGGAACCCACGTAACCCGTCTGCCCGGTGTAATCCGCATCCACAGCGACTATCGATCCCGCCGTAAATTTGGCAGCATCCGACGACGCCAGCAGAATGGATGTACTTGTCGATCCGCTCTGCGGCGTCACTGCCGGCGCGGCCGTCGCTCCATCCGCCGCCAGCGTCGGATCGCCCGCCACATTGAGCACATTCATATGCTGCGAACCCGTCGCCAGCGCCATGGTCAGCTTGGTCCAGCTCAAAAACTGCAGGCTCACGTGCGCCTGCACGCTCTCGCGCACCTGCTCGAGAGCCGCGGCTGGAATGCCCGTCAAAAATACTGTCGACTTGCTTGCCGGCTTGCGCGCGAAATTCCTGAATCCAGCCCAGGTCGATCCACGGCGCCGGCGGAGTGGCGAGACTGAAACCGCCCTGTTGCGATGGATCGAAGAGCACGGGCGTTTGTGCCGCCCGGTTCACGGGCGCAAAGTATGCGCGCACCCGCCGCGTCACCGGCGCCGGAGCGGAAAACCATGTTGCTGTCATTGCGTTAACCTCTAAAAGGCAGTGGTTAGTAATTAGTGGTTAGTGATTAGTGGACAGTCGTAAGTGGTTAGTTATCGGCAGTTATCCGTCAAGTGCGTAGTCAGCACGTTCCCTAATTGCTGATCACTGATCACTAATCACTGCCCCCACTGGCTACTCCCGACCTTCACTCCCCGTGCTCCTGGTAGCTGTACACCATCACACTCGCGCTGCGTCCCAGCCGGTCGCGATTGATCGCTGCCGGACCAAACACCGGCTCGTCCCAGAAGACCTGCGTCAGCATCGCGGCCGCGGGCGTCGCCGCGTAATTGAGCTTGGGCGTGTAGAAAGGCTGCAGCATCGCCATCAGCTCCTCATCCATTGCGCTCAGCGCGCGCCCGCGATCCAGGCCTCCGAAGCTGTACGTTCCACAGGTCTGGTATGTGATCTCGCATTGCTCCGCCGCCATGGCGGACGCCAGATCCATGTCCGCCGCAAGGCCTGTCCAGCGCAGCACAAAAACATCGCTGGGAAGCTGGCTGAAGGGCGCTTCCGCTTCTTCCACCAGAATTCCCGGACGCACCGCGCCGCGCAGCAGGATGGTCCTTTCCGGATTGATTGCCGTCAGGCGCGCGCGCAGCGCCATGTAAAACGAATCTTTCGCATTCTGCATCGAAATACTCCGTACCGTGATTCGTGGGTCGTGTTTCGCGATTCGTTTTCAGAGACTTGCTCGCAGAGGTATTCAATGATCCCCGGTACGAATCACGCGCCACGAAACACGATTCACGGGATTTACACCGCCTGCTGTCGCGCCTCGCGCAGCAGCAGCCGGTAGAGATACACCTGTCCGAAGGCCTCGTTCGAGGCGATGGATTCAATCAAATAGTCCTGCCCGGCCACCGTCACCGCCAGCGTCATGGCAAACAGAGCCTGCGCTGAGTCGAGGTCGAGTGCGTTCACCTGCTGCGCGACGCCGGTGGCCGACACCAGCAGCTCCCACTTCGACTCCCCGCCTTCCTGCCAGGTCGGTCGCAGCTTTCGCATCACGACCGGACTCACCGCAACGTCCGCGAAGGTGGTCGCCACCAGGCCCACCTCCGACATGCCGGTATCGGTGTTCGTTCCGGTAACGCGCAGAAGGGCCGTGGCGCCCGCCGCGCTTCGCAGCAAGGCGTCGGCCAGCATCTGCGGCGCTCCTCTCGGGTTGCGCGGCGCTGTATCGCTCATAACTTGCTCCCATCGATGTCCGAGATCGAGGCTTAGTCACTCAGTCCCTTGGTCCCTGCTTCTATCCCAGCCTGTTCGCAACGTACGGCTTCAGCCACTCCTGCACCGTCTCATCGATCAATGAACTTGAAAAATACTTCACCTGCATGGTGTCTATCTTGCTCATACTGGCGTTCAGCGCCGGCGTGGCCTGCGCGTTGCGCACAATCTGCGCGCACGCCGACTTCACATCGTAGCCGATTGTCGTCAGACCGGCCGTATACGTCACCTGCACTTCGTTGTAAGGCAGCCCCAGCACATTCCAGGGCAGCATAAGCTCGCCGCTCGCCGGATCGAGATCCACCCGCGTGGGATCGATCGCCGTCCATTGTCCGGGCAATGCGAACGCCGACACAATCTCGCTCATCGCCTCGTTCAGAATCTCGCCGCGCCGCGGCCTGGCATAGCGGCCATTAATGCCCACGAGCGGTGAAGTGGCCGGAGCCAGCGGCGTCAGCGGCAGATAACTCAAGAGCACGGTCTGCGCTCCCGTGGTCACGCGCAGGCGCTCGACATACTGCACCACATTCAGGTCCGGCCGCCTGCAGTGACTGTTGATCAATGCCGTGGCGGCTGTGATCCAGTCCCCCGTCGTTCCCGCCGGTAATCCATAGTTCGCGTAATCCGCTGGCTCGAGATAGGCCATGAAAGTTCCTTTCAAAGATGTCAGATAAGAGGGAACAAGGGACCGAGGGAACAAGGGAGCAAGAAAACGGAAACCAGAGAACAGGAATCAGCTAACCTACTCGTCTGTCCCTAGCCCCGTAGTCCCTGGCTTTCTTGGTCCCTCGTTCCCTTGTTCCCTCGTTCCCTGTCTTTCTTACCGTTCGACATTCACCTGGATATGCGCAAAGCTCGCACCCTTCACCACCGGCGCGCCGAACTTGACCGCGACGTACTGGTAGGTCAGCGAGTTTGGCAAGCCGAGTTGGAAGACGCGCGGAGCCGGATCGCCGAGCCAGTGATACTCGATCAGGTCCTCGGTCACGATGTAAGCCGGATAGCTGCCCGGAATGCCCGGCGTGTACGGCAGGCTCCAATCGGGAATCAGCGGCAGATCGCCGGCTTGCGTCGACAGCATCTTCACCGTAAAGCCCGCCGCGATCTGCGTGGTATTCAACACCACGTTGTACTCGCTTTTCATCTCCTGGTCGATCAGGTCCAGAAGCACCGGGTTGGCGTAAATGGCCGTCGGCCGCACGCGATAACCGGTGCTCGCAACCATCAGCGCGATTTGCGTCTTCATGGTGTCCACGATCTTCATCGCGGGAGTCACGGTCACGGAGTTGCCGCCGGCCGCGATCTGCGCCGCGCAACCCATATACTGCGTGGTCGTGGGCGCGCTCAGGCTGGTGTCGGTGCCCTGCCACAATGCCACGTCGTGCGCTACCATCACTCCGCTCACCGTATCCACCAGATCCTTGGCCTGCAGATAAGCAAACTGCTTCTGTTGGTCGCCCAGTTCGATGTCGAAGAGGTTGTAGTTGATCTGCGCCACAATCGCCTTCAGCGGTACGCTCAGCTCGATCCGCGTCGGGCTTACCACCGTGGGATTGATGCTGCGCGGATTCACGAAGCCGGCTGCGCCCGGATTGGGGATCGCCGTCTCCTCGAAGAACCGCGAGGGATGACCCGTCGCCGGAACCTGCTTGATGCGCTGACCAAATGGACTGGAGCGCCGGCAAATGTCGAAAATCTCCGTCTGGTACAGCGGAACTTCAACAGCGCCCGGTCCGATGTAATCTGCTGCCGCGTGAATATCTGCAAAGGTTGCGTTCATAGCTCTCTCCACCCCCTCCATGGGGCCGTGTTCGTGGTTCGTGGTTCGGGTGTCGTGGCTCGTGTGTCGTGGCTCGCGGTTCGTGAGTTGTCTGATCACGAAGCACGATTCACGAATCACGATCCACGGCTTTTATGCCACCGCGCCGGCCCGCAGCAGTTGCGTCTTCACCGCGATGCGCTGTTCCAGGCTCAGCCCCGACAACGCTGCATCCAGAGCGTGCACATCCACTGGCCCTTCGCCGATCCCGTGCTTGGCCAGCATCTCCGTCGTGGCCGCAGGCATGGTCCGCCGCAGAGGGTTCACAGGATTAGCCGCGGCCTTCACCTCGGCCAGCTCCCGCTCGGCCGCGGCCAGCTTCTCGGCCAGTTCAACGAAGCGCCGGTCCGCCGCGGCGGACTCCACCGTCGCCGAGATCCTCTCCACCTCACCCGATAGCACGCCCTGGCGTTCTTCCAGCCAGTTAAGCGTCCTCTCCAGCAGTGTGGTCGCGGCCTCGAGCCGCTCCGCAATGTTCTTCTCGTCGTTTTCCATGTAATTCCTTTCCTGTTTCCGCGCCCCTCGCGCAAACACCTGCTTCGTTTACTCCAAAGAAAAGGCCCCGCCCAGCGGAACCTCAACGCCAACGTGCTAGCAGGCTGACTTACTAACTCGCTAAGTCGCTGTGCCGCTAACCCGCTCACTTACTAACTTCCCGTGGCCCATCCTTTCCGCGCCCATTTGCGGAAAGGATGGGATGGCACGGCTCCCGACACACCCTTTTCTACTCAGCAAGCCCATGGCTGCCCACATCTCGAATTTGAGATGTGGGATACCACAAACTTTCAAAGCTGACTCGCTGACTCGCTGACTCGCCGACCCGCTAACTCGCCATTCTGAAGCTCGTCGCCCGATATGCCGCCTTCTCGCGCAGCAGAATCGCCGCGCCCGTGAATGTCACCCGCGTCAACTTCCATACTTCCGCCCGCATGTCCTCTACCCGCGCGTCGGCCAGCTCGTAACTCATGCCCATCGCCTCCGGCGCGTGCGCTGCCATGGCCGACGCCACCTCGGGAAAATCGCGCGCGTACAAGTAGCCGCGGACCACTAGCCGCTGCCCCACCACATTGGCCTCGGTCAGGAGGCCGATCTTGCGCCGCGCATCGTGCCCGTCCCAGCCGGGCCGGTAATCCACCGCCATGCCCACGAGCGAAGCCAGCCCATTCTCGGCAGCTTCTTTCGTCAACATCACGCGGTGCCCGCGCGCTCCTGCCGGCGCCTTGTCGCTGGCCGCGTTCACCACCGTCAACACGCCCTCGAACGGCACCCGGTTGGGATGCTTGTCCACATGAGGTATTTCCACCGCCATCGCTTCCAATCGCATTTGCTCGCTCCGCTCGCCGGGGTTCAGGTTTCAGGTGTCAGGTTTCAGAGATCAGGCCTCGGCTATCCACTGACATCTGTTTCCATCGGCGCCAGCCCCCGCATGGCCCGCACCTCGTTCACTGTCAGCACGCCCGCCTGCAGCAGCTGCACCTGCACCTGAAGCTCCGTCATCTCGTCGCGCGCGTTCAGCTCATTGAACACAAACTCGAACTCTCGCCAGCCGATGCACTTCGAGAACAGGTCCCGCGTAAAGTGCTGCGCCAGCAAAATCGCCAACGGCGAGATGGCGCCGCGAAACGCTTCATCTGCCATTTCAGACGCCGTCGACTGGTTGACATCGGCTTCGAGCCCCAGCATCAGCGGCGGCAGGCCGAAGGCATTCGCCACCATGCGAATCAGAAACTCCTGCCAGGCCAGCCGCAGGTCCGCGTCCGTGCCCTGCGCAAACCGCAGCACTTCCGGCTTCTGCTCGGTCGAAATCAGCGGCACGCGCCCCGTGCCCTCGATCTCGTCCTGCCACCAGCGAATCAGCCGGTCGTGCTGCACCGGTGTGGCCTCGTTCAGCCACAGCGCGTACTGCGCCACCGCGTTCGCCGCCAGTTTTCCCGCGAACCGATGCGCGCTCAAAAACTGATTCACCGTTTCAAACGCCACTTCCAGCGGCCCCAGTCCGAAGGGCGTAAAGCTGCGCGGGTTCATGCGGATGTACATCAATTGGTTGTCGAATAACTCCACTGCGCTCGACTCCAGTTGTCCCGGCATGGCCTGCGCGTAACGCGGCATATCTTCCTGCCCGTCCCACCTGGCGTTGATGCGGATCGACGCTCCGTCCACCGGCCACAACATCGCCGGCCGCTCCGGATCGCCGGTCGCCTCCATCTCGATGGCCCCGAAGCCGCCCGTCAGCGCATCCTCGATGGCCTGTTCAATCAAGGTGCGAAAGCTGTCCGTCGGGTTCGGTTCCTCCAGCGTGCGCCGCAACGCCCGCAGCTTGCGCTCCACATATCCCACCTCCCCGGCCTCGAACCCGCGCCGCACCCGCACCTGCCAGTCCATGGCCGCGATGCGATCCTTGATCACGTTGATCGCCCGCCGCACGACTGGGGTTTCTGCAAACCGCCGCAGATTCACCGGCGTCGGCTTGGGCAGATGCCGCCCCGGAAACTGCACCGGGCTTAAGAATCGCGGGCAGTGCCAGCGTCTTGCGCTCCGCCTCCGCCGCGGCCGCCAATTCCGCAGCCCCAGCCTCTCTGCCGCGACCGTCCTGCCCCACCCCGCGCGTCTGCCGCCACATCTCACGCAATTGCTCGCCTAACCTCACGTGCACCTTCCTTGTTTCAAGGCCTGTTCCGGACCCAGTTCCGAAGTCTTGCTCCGAACCCTGCCCCGATTCCAGTTCCGAAACCTTGTCCCGAAACTTTGCCCCGAAAACAAAAGGGCACAGCCCTAAGGCCATGCCCTTCTCGAATCGCCAATCTTCCTCTTGCCGGTTCTCCGCCGCGTGCTCAGTGCTCCATCAGTGGCATCGATCCGTCTCAATCAACTCAACAAATCCGATCCTACCGCGAAGCGGGGAAATTATATGCAAACTCTGCGAATTTTTTTCTGAGACCCCGAAAAACCCTTGCAGCCACCGCCAATCCCGCCTTCCAGTGCTATTCGTTCCCCTAAATCTGCGGGGACTTCCTTTGTCCGGTGGCCCTCGCCCGTTGACAGGTTTCGGGCATCAGGCTGCAAGTTTCAGGAGAGGCGGCCAGTACGCTGAGCCCAGCGTGAGTGTGCGTGTGAAAAACCACCACACTCACACTTCGCACTCGCACTCCGAGTCAATGGCCCCCTAGACGCGCAGCTCCCGCCGCGCCGTCTCCGCCACGCGGCCCATATCCGACGTCGTCAGCACCCGGATCCGGTGCTCCTCCATCGTCTCCACGCCAAAGCGGTACATCTCCAGCCGCTCCGGCTCTTCGTCCGTGGCGCCCAGCCGCGCCGCCGGCTCGATCACCGCCGTCAGCTCCAGTTCGGCCTTCTCTACGCGTTCGACGCCTGCCCGCAGCGCAGCTACAGAGAAGGCCAGCACCTTGGCCATCTCCAAACCCCCGGCCACTCCCGTGGCAATCTTCGCGCCCATTCCCGGATCCAGGCTCACCGCGTGAAACATGCGCACCAGCCCGTTGGGCCGGTAGCCCACATCGATGCGCAGCGGATCGCCGGGCCGCGTGTACTCCGCGGCGGCAATTCTCTTTCGCAACAGATCCCACACCCCCGCGTGCTCGAACTCCGAGCGCATGCGCGCCTGGATCGCGGCGCGGCCGCTCAGTCTCGGCACCCGCTCCCGCGCCGGCGGCTCCACGTACAGCCGCATCAGCTCTTCCATCCCCGCCGGCACGCTCTCGGCCAGGTAGGCCTTGGGCTCGGTCATCTGCACGTTCAGCGAGAGCGATTCCTCCAGAATCCGCATGAGCCGGCCCGGAGCCCCCTGGTCGAGGGGAGGGTCAGCAAGCCGCCTCCGCAGCTCGCCCTCCATGCCTTCGAGCAGTGCCGTGTCGGCATCCGGATCGAGGCAGCGCACCCGCCGCCAGTCGCGCGTAAAGCGCACTTCGGTTCGCGCCGGCTGGTCCTCGGTTGCGGCTTCGCGCAGGATCACGCCAATGTGCACATACTCGTTCCGCACCGCGTCCGGCACATACCGGAGCAGTTGAAACTCGCATTCCCGCCGCTGGCCTTCGCTGTTCATCGTTTTTCGTGGTTAGTGGTTAGTGGTTAGTGGTTCGTGGACCGTGGACCGTGAAACGTGGTTCGTGGACCGTGGTGAGTGTGAGTGCGAGTGCGAATGTGAATGGACGGTGTGCGCTAATCGGTCACACGCACACTCACACTCACACTCGCACTGTTCCCTATTCCCTACTCCCTGCTCCCTGCTCTCCTCAATTCACCCTCATCGTAGTCCCCCATCGCCCCCCTTTCCAAGCCTCTTCCTCCCCCTCTTTCCCCCGCACTCCCCATTTCGGAAATGGCTTGCGATCCGATTTCCAAAATGCCTCAATCACCTCCCGGATCCGGCTCCGCCGCGCCAGCAGCTTCTCCACCAGCGCTTCCATTTCGCACATGATCGCCGCCGTACCATTCGGGTGGAACCTCGTTGGCCGCCGCCCAAACCGTCTCCGCGGGCATGGTCTCCAGCCGCGTCAACCACGGCTCAAACGACTCCCATCCCGCGATCTCGCGGTAGACATCGTTGCGGTAATATACCCCGCGCAGCGGCGCATCCTCGAAGCGCCACTCACCGGCGTGAAAGCAATAGCCGAAGTCGATGAAGACGGCCTTGTATCGGCGCTCCCGCTGGCGCCGCGCGAACACCGCCTGGCGGCCGTTGGCATTGCCCGTCCACTTGTCCAGGGCCAGAATGCCCGCGAACTCGCCCAGATTCTTCAGTTCCAGCCAGTTGTTCTTCGGGCAAATAGTCCACGACCTGGCCGGGCATCAATCCGCCGGCGAATCGCGAACCGAACTGCAGTCCCGGCTGGCAGCGCGCGTGGCTCCGGCCCAGGTCGATCTCCAGCTCCGGCGTGTTTTCGATCAGCCAGCTGGAGACCTCCACCAGCTCGGTCTCGGGCACCGTCAGCCCGGCCGCCGCCGCCAGGCGCGAGGCCAGCAACTCATTGGCCAGCACGCGCATGTGCTGCGGATTGTTCTGGAACTTCACGACGTAGATATGGCCGTCCGCGCCCAGCATCAACTGGCCCTGCGCGCCGCCTCGCATGCGCCGGATCTGCTGCACCGCCAGAACCGCCAATGAAGTCTCCCGCCCCTCGCTCTGTTTCGCCTGGTTCCTGCCCGCATTCTAAACGGCGGAGACCAGTGGGAGTGTGAGGGTGGGTGGTAGGCGTGCGATCCGCGCTCACCCTGACCACTGGCCCCCGATACTGCCACCTGAACGAGGGTATGTTGTCAAGCCCTGCAGAATCGGAGAAAAGTTCCGGGAAATTGGCCATCGGAAGGGTGCATCCCTAAGCCCCCGCTTTCATCCGTCTCGCTTCTTCCTCCCCATCCAGCACGCGAAACACGCCTTCGGCGAGCGCCCGCAGTTCATCCTCGCCGGGATAAACCTTGACGGGCGCGATCCACTCCACGTAGCCGCGCAGCCGCGCCACCAGCACGCTCAGAGTGCGCCATGCCGCCGGTCACGAGCACCGCATCGACTTTGCCTTCGAGCACGGCGGCCATGGCGCCGGCTTCCTTTGCAACTTGATAGATCATGGCTTCGAAGACCGCCGCGGCTTGCCGATCGCCGGCGCCCCGGTTTCCGAATTCGATGCGCCTTTCCACCTCGAGCAAATCCCGCGTGCCCAGGTACGCGAAGAGGCCGCCGTCGCCGAAGACGTGGCGATCGAGTTCCTGCGCGGTCATCGTCGCCGCTGCAACATAACTTGATCAGCGCGCGCACCGGCAGCGATCCCGTGCGGTCAGGGCCGAACGGGCCTTCTTCGATGGAATTGCTGTCGATCATGCGCCCTTCGCGATGCGCCGACACCGTAATGCCGCTGCCCATGTGGATGACAATCAAGCGCAGGGCCGCGTAGCTGCCGCCCGAGCGAGCGAGCGTAGCGCCTGGCCACAGCTTTCGTGTTCAGCGAGTGGCCGATGTACGTTCTCTCTACCAGCGGCGAGCCCGAGAGCCGAGCGCAGGCCTGCCACTCGTCCGCCGTCACCGGGATCCACAATGTAGGCGTTCACGCCTGCGGCCTGGGCAAAGCGCAGGGCCAGCACCGCGCCCAGATTCGACGCGTGCTCGCCGCGCCGCGCCGCACGCAGCTCCGCGACCATCGTGTCGTCCACGAGGTAGGTGCCGCACTCCATCGGCGGCAGCATTCCGCCGCGGCCGGCCACCGCTTCCCAAGCTCGCCGGTCCGACCCTCGGGACCTTTACCTTGGGGAGCGAATCCTGCTGCGGCGAGGGCTTTCTCGATGAGGTCCGCGCGGTACTCCAGCCGGTCCAGCATGGGGCGTCCGCGGAAGCGCTGGATCTCATCGTCGCCATGATGAATGTTGCGCGTGAGCTGCTCGCCGGCGCGGGTAAAGATGCCGAACTTCGTCGAGGTTGTGCCGGGATTGATGGCCAGCACGCGGCCCTTCGGGTGATCCGCCACGTTGGCCGTTTTGTCGATCGCTTCAGGAGCCACGTTCGCCTCTCCAGCGGGCTAAGTTTATCGCGCCGTCCGGGCTTTTGCGTGTGAGGCTGGCCGTTTTTTTCCCACCCCTTCCCTGTTAACATCAAATTTGCACTCGCCGTCCCGGCGGGATTGTGGAATTCACCCAACTGAAAGAGGTAACCGTGGCAGATACCAAAAAGATCGCCGACAAGGCGGAACGCAAGAAGCTGAAGCGTACGGCGCGCAAAAAGGCAGCGCCCAAGGCCAAGCGCACCACGCCGCGCGGCTCGCTGAAGAAAAAAGTGAAGAAGATGGTCCGCGGCCAGAGCAAGCGGTAAAAACAGCCTTCAGCTCTCAGCTTTCAGCAGTTGGTTCGCATCACGCCTACTTGTTCAAGGCAGCGGGATTGCACCTCACTTCGCATCTGCACCATGAGCTGAAGGCTGATAGCTGAAAGCTGATAGCTGTCTTACGGAGGCACTGCACTGCCCAGCCAGTTTTTCGCCCGCAAATCGATCGATAAGCTGATTCGGGAGTCGGAAGAGCCCGAACACCGGCTGAAGAAGACGCTCGGCCCGTGGTCGCTCACCGCTCTCGGCATCGGCGCGGTCATTGGCTCGGGCATCTTCACCGTCATCGGCACGGCGATCTCCGGCGAAAAGTTTGACACCTCCAGCATGGTGAACACGCCGCTGGCCAGCTACATTATTACCCACACCGCGCTCGCCGGCCGCCCCGGCGCCGGTCCGGCCATCGCGATCTCCATGATCCTGGTGGCCTTCGTCTGCGCGCTCACCGGCCTCTGCTACGCCGAGCTGGCATCGATGATTCCCATTGCCGGCTCGGCCTACACCTACACCTACGCCACGCTCGGCGAACTGATCGCCTGGATCATCGGCTGGGATCTGATCCTGGAGTACGCCGGCTCCAACATGAGCGTCAGCGTGGGCTTTGCCGCACACGTCGTCGACCTGCTGGACTGGTTCGGCCTGCACCCCAGCGCGCGCTGGATCTCGCCCGCCTATCTTCCCGGCGGCCTGCAGGATCTCGCCGGCAACAACCTCTACAACCCCGGCTGGCACTTCGGCTTCAACATTCCCGCGTTCCTCATTGTGCTGATCCTCACGGTGATCCTGGTGCGCGGCATCCGCGAGTCGGCGTCGACCAACAATATGATGGTGGGATTCAAGCTGATTGCGATCCTGATCTTCATCTTCGCCGTCATCGGCTTTATTCATCCCTCCAACTGGCATCCCTTCATGCCCAACGGATGGTCGGGCGTGCTCACCGGCGGCTCCATCATTTTCTTCACCTACATTGGCTTCGATTCCGTCTCCACCGCGGCCGAGGAGTGCCACAATCCGCAGCGCGATCTGCCCATCGGCATCATCGCCACGCTGGTCGTCTGCACCGTGCTTTATGTTTCCGTCGCCGTCTGTTTAACGGGATTAGTTCCCTGGCAATCGATGGTCGGCGACGCGGCCCCGGTGGTCAACGCGCTCAAGAAGCTTTCGCTTCTGCCCGGCGGCCATCCGCTTTATTGGATTCGCCTGGTGGTCCTGCTCGGCGCGCTCATGGGCATGATCTCCTCCATCCTCGTCTACCAGATCGGCCAATCGCGCGTGTGGTTCTCCATGTCCCGCGACGGCCTGCTGCCCAAAGTCTTCTCCAACGTGCATCCGCTCTTCCGCACGCCTGCCTTTTCTACCTGGGTCGCCGGCATCCTGGTCGCCATTCCTTCCGGCCTGTTCGACATCGGCACGCTCGCCGACCTTTCCAACATCGGCACACTTTTCGCTTTTGTTCTCGTCTCCATCGGCGTCATCGTCCTGCGCTACCGCGAGCCCGACCGCCGCCGCGGTTTCGTCGTCCCCGGCGGTCCTGTCATCCCCGCGCTCAGCGTCATCTTCTGTTTCCTGCTGATGGCCGGATTGCCCATCATCACCTGGTACCGTTTCGTCATCTGGCTCGTCATTGGCCTGTTCATTTATTTCCTCTACAGCCGTCACCGCTCCGAATTTGCATCCAACAAAGTGTCGTCCCGATAGGCTTCTCTTGACGAGGGGATTCCTTTGAAGAACTGGCAAAAAGCCCTCATCATCACGCTGATCACGCTCGCCATCGGCGGCATCTATCTGCTCGTCGTCTTCGAACATCGCCGCAATCCCGGCGTCGCCCAACAGACCAACCCTGAGCAGAACCTCACGCCCGACGACGTCGCCGTGGTGCGCATGATGTTCCCCACCTCCTTCGACGACGTGCTGAAGCTCGAGAACACCAGCGTCTGGATGAAGAACGGCTACACCATGCCCTATTTCCCTACGAAGCCGGCCGCATCGTCTTCGCCAAAACCACTGGGCGTCATTCCGTCCGCGCAGCAGCTCGACATCAAGAAAGTCATCAAGGCCGTGCCGCCCGCTCAGGTCGACGACGGCATCTCGCACGGCACCCGCCAGGTCTTCGCCATCTTCGCGCTGCCCGGCAGCGCAAGCCTCTACGCCACCGCCATCGGCGTCATCGACGGCAGCCAGGAAGCAGTACTTCTGCGACGTCCTTTTCTTCTACGACGATCCGCACACCATCTACGACAACTGGCCCAAAAATGTGTGGGCCGCCATCGACGCGCACCAGGTGCTTCCCGGCATGAGCGAACTTGCAGACCCGCATGTCCATCGGCCAGAAAACCCAATCCGATAGCTCCATCGGAGGGCAACCGCACCGTCACCTACGATCAGGCCGGCAAAAACTGGACCGTCACCTTCGTCGACAACCAGGCCACCACGATCAAAACGAATCCTGTAAATACAGCTGTACTCACGTCCCGGCTTGCCGGTACTTGCATGACATCGCCGCACTCGCCTTCCGGCTAAACTAAATCTGTGACCTCGATTCAGGAATTCATTCCGCCGCCTTGCCCAAGGCCGAGCTGCATCTGCATCTCGAGGGCACGATTGTGCCCGCCACGCTGGTCGAGCTCAGCGCGCGCCACGACTCGCCGCCCCTGACCCTCCGCGAAGCCGAAGCCCTCTACCGCTTCACCGACTTCACCGAGTTCATCGAGTGCTTCAAGGCCATCACCCGGCGCCTGCAGAGACCCCGAAGATTACGAACTGGCCGCCTGGCGCATGATGCAGCACCTCGCACGCACAGGGCGTGGTCCATGCCGAGGTCTACATCTCCGTCGGCGTCATCTATATGTGGCGCAACTTCGATCCGCGCGCCTTCGAGCCCATCTTCGCGGCCCTGGAACGCGCCCGCGAGCGCGCCGCCCGCGAGCTCGGCCTCTCGCTCTACTGGATCTTCGACGCCGTCCGCCACTTCACCGTCGAAGAGGCCGACCGCGTCTTCCGCAAGGCCGCCGAGTTGCGCCCGAATCTACCCCTCCATCGTCGGCATCGGCCTCGGCGGCGACGAGCGCCGCACCGGCTCCGAGCCCTTTCGCAGCCTTTACGCCAAGCGCCCGCGCCGCTGGCCTGCGCCTCACCAACCACGCCGGCGAAACCACCGGCCCCGAAGCCATCTGGGAAGCGCTCGCCATCGGCTCCGAGCGCATCGGCCACGCTCTTTCCGCCATCCAGGACGCAGCACTCGCTCCAAGACCTGAAAGCGCGCAACATTCCCCTCGAATTGAACCCCACCTCCAATGTCCGCACCGGCGTCTGCCCCTCCTTCGCCGACCACCCCCTGCGCCAATACTTCGATCGCGGCCTCCTGGTCACGCTCAACTCCGACGATCCCGCCTTCTTCGGCTCCGATCTCGCCAACGAGTTCCTCCTCGCCCATACCCAGCAAGGATTTACCCGCGAGGAACTGCGCCAGCTCGCCGCCAATTCCATTCAAGCCAGCTTTCTTCCCGAAGTCGGAAAAGACCTCATGGCTGGCCCGAATTAACACTTTCGAGTGAGTAACTTCCCGCGTTTTCCGCATATCTACCTGCCTGCCAGCGATGCACGAATCTGCGCTATCATGGTGTGTCAGGAGGCTGTTCGTCGATGTCCATGGAAGTCTGACTCCCTCATGCCCGTTGAAGATGCTCCCGTCGAAGAAAAGACGGGATTCGACTGCCTTGCGGGTGATCACCTGGTTCTCTGTGGGAATGGCCGTTGCCGCCCTCGGCATCTTTGTCGGCGCCGAGTTGCGCAACCGCTACCGCTTCAAGAAGCGCACCCCCTACGACTTCTACTCCAACGCCGGCGAGCAGCAGGCCAGCGAATTCGGCGTCGGCATTTAGCGCCTGCAAGTGAGATTCGTCTGCACGCGATGCCGCCTCCGGGCGGCATCGCTGCGTTTGGGCGGGATTTCCCGTCGTTCTCGATCCTCTCAACTGCTCGCCGCTTTCTCACTCGCTATAGGATGGTCTCATGCAGCATGTGCCTCTCTTGCGTTGCCTTGCAGTTCTTTTTGTGGTGGGTCTGTTCGTCACCCCCGCATTCTTACCCAGGAAAACATCGTCATCGATGCCCAGGCGCCGGCCACGCCCTTTCCTCACTTCTGGGAAGGGACCTTCGGTTCCGGCCGCGCCATTCTCTCGTTGCGCGAAAGCTATCGCAACGATCTGCGCGCCGTAAAGCAAGTGGCCGACTTCAACTACGTGCGCTTTCATGCCATCCTTCACGACGAAGTCGGCGTCTACGACGAGGACGCTCAAGGCAATCCCGTCTACAACTTCTCTTATGTCGATCAGATCTATGACGGTCTGCTCGCCAATGGCGTGCGCCCCTTCGTTGAAATCAGCCTCATGCCCCGCAAGCTCGCCGCCAACCCCGGCGCGGTGCATTCCTTCTGGTACAAGCCCATCGTCTCGCCGCCCGAGAGCATGGAACGTTGGGATGATCTGATCCGCCACTTCGCGCAGCATCTCGTAGACCGCTATGGAATCGACGAGGTCGCGCAGTGGTACTTCGAGGTGTGGAACGAGCCCAATCTCGATTTCTGGGGCGGCGATCCGCGCCAAAGCACCTACTTCGATCTTTACGCGCACACCGCGCGCGCGCTCAAAAGCATCAGCCCGCGACTGCGCGTTGGCGGTCCGTCCACTGCGCAGGCTGCGTGGGTCACGGACTTTCTCAACTTCACCGCAGCCAACCACGTCCCGGTCGACTTCGTCTCTACTCACGCCTACGCCGACGACACTGTGCAGCATTTGTTCGGCAACAACGAAGATGTCCCCGAGGACGATCGCGTCTGCCGCGCCGTCGCCAAGGTGCAAGGCGAGATCAAGGCCTCCTCATCGCCCAACCTTCCCTTCTTTATGACCGAGTGGAACGTACAGGGCACGATGCACGCGCGCGACACCATTTTCGTCGGCCCGGCTCTCGCCAACACCGTGCGCCAATGCGACGGCCTCGTCGATTCCATGTCGTTCTGGACTTTTTCCGACGTCTTCGAGGAGCAGGGCCCGATCGCGAAACCCTTCATTGGCCGCTTCGGTCTGCGCGCCAAAGGCGGCATCAACAAACCCGCCTTCTACGCATTTGAGCTCCTGCACCAGCTCGGCAATCGGCGCATGGCCAGCGCATCCAAGAATGTCATCGTGACTCGGACCGCGCAGGGCGGCATGGTGATTGCCGCGTGGAACCTTGTCGATCCCGGCCAGCAGGGCTTGGATCAGACCATGAAGTTGAGCTTCCGCAATCTTCCCGCCCATGCGCGTATCGCTGTGCAGCGCGTCGACGCGGATCACGGCAATGTGCTGAAGGAATACGCCGCCATGGGCCAGCCCCTCGATCCCACTCCGGCGCAGGTGGAGCAACTCAATCGCACCACAGCCCTGCCTGCTCCCGATGAAACACGCGTCGACGCGGGCAGTCTCGTGCTTCACCTGACGCCCAACACGCTGGCTCTCATCAAAGTCGGGCACTGAGCACGGCCGCCCACGCAAGCCATCTGCTCCCTATTCCCTGTTTTCTTGCTCCCTCAGTCCCTTAATCCCTTGTTCCCCGTCCTTTTCACTTCGCCCCGATCAGCCGGATGCGCGCCGTAAAGGCCCGCCCCTGAAACTCGCTGAAGGTTCCAAACTCCGGCGAATCCACCACGTTGTTCACGACCGCGGGATTCTGGCTGCCGGTCGCATTCTCGATCACGCCGCGCAGCCCCCAATACTGCCCGCGAAAATGAAACTTCCACTCCACACCGGGACTGAAGTTCACAAAATCCGGAAAGCGTTGCGCCCCCGCCGCGCCCACCACTTGTTGCGCGGCATTCACCGCCGTGAACGGATACCCGTTGTGCCAGTCGAGCAGGTACACGAAGTCCCACTGCTTCTTCAGCATCGCCAGCGGAATCGGCAACCATCCCCAGGAGATGGTGCGATTCGGCGTGTCCCACGGCAGCGGTCCGCTTTGCTGCGCTCCCAGCGGCGAGGGCGTCGGCAGATAGTCGAGCGCCGCATTCGTCCGCGCCGAAGAATGCGTGTACGACACATACACCGTGTATCCGTTCGCAAACAGCCTCCGCAGATCGACCTCCTCGGAGCGATAGCGATCGAGCCGGTTGTTCGTCAGCAAATAATCCCCAGCCAGCGCCGTTGGACGCGTAAGCGCAAAAGTAAACACGTTCGACGTCCGCTTCTCAAGAAAATTCGCGCCGGCATAGATCGACCAAGGCAGTTCGCGCTGCACATCCACGCTCCAATTCAACGCCCGCGGTTCGTGTAGAGAATTTTCATTCGCGGTAAATGCCGATCTCGAGCGCCGGCCCTGTTGGGTCACACCGTTTGTATCGTAGTAGGTGTCGTAGCGAATGCCGGCGAAGGTCTGCGCCAGGTATTCGAGCTGCGTGTGCTCGTAATAGAGCCCGATCCCGGCCGAAATTTTGGTCTTGTCTTTGTCGCCGGGTGGCGCATACACCGCGGCCAGCCGCGGCGACGACCAACGCCCGGCGCACAATCTCGTCCCAGTCGAAGCGCAGTCCCGGCTCAACAAGCCATCCCTTCGCCGGCTGCCAGCGATCCTGCATATATGCGCCGATCTCGGCGTTGTGCATCGTGAACGCCGGCGCAGGCGCAAACATGCTCTCGCGATCAAGCGTTCCGTCCTCGCGCAGATAACTCACCGCGTGCGCGACTGATTCTGGTAGTAGGCGATGTGGTCCAGGTCCAGGCCCATCTTCACGTCGTGCTGCCCGGCCCAGTGCTGCGGCGGCAGATACAACGTTGCGGTTCCCTGCAGCCGTTGCGAGCGCCCAGTCAGATTTTCGAAATAGCTTCCCTCCGACGTCTCCGGAGTGATTTCGTAGGGCGCACTTCCGTGCGGCTCGTAGCCGTCGCGAATTCTCAGATAACCGACGCCCAAATCCAAAAGCCCGCCGTCTGCAAGACTCTGCTGATCGCGCAGGTATGGAAACCACGCGAGTCGTGTTTCGCTTCACCGTGCTCGGTTGCGGAACGAGCGACGAAATGCCGTCATAAGGAGAGTGATAGTCGTTGTAAAGCAGCCCGGCGGTAAGGATGTTGGCCGCAGTCAGGTTGTCCTGCACCTTCATCAGATTGCTGCCGCGAATCAGCGAGTCGGTGTCGGCGTTGGCCGGCAGTTCGGAGATATAGATATTGTCGTACTCCGTCTCCAGCGCCGTCGTACCACCATGCCCGGTCGCGCTTGAGCGGTCCGGAAAACGTGAACCGCGGCACAAATTTGTCGAAGCGGATTCCGTTCACCTCGCGGAAGGAAGGAATGAAATTCGTGGCGTTGAAACGGAACTTGTTGTCGCCCATGCCGGTCCAGAACGCCAGCACGCCGCCGGTGGCGCGGCCGTACTCGCACCGGGTACCGCGTAGTCTCCGAATCGATGGAGCGCACCGCATCCGCGCTCACGCGCAGGCTCAACGAGCCGCCCACCGGCGAACGGATATCGAATCCGTCCATCGTGTCCAGCGTTTCCCACGTCTCCGATCCGGCCACGTGCACCTGCTCCGTCGCATCCTGCACCACGCCGGGAAGGAACGGCAGCAGGTAGCGGATGTCGCGCGAAGTTTGATAAGGAATGTTGACGATCTCCGGCGTGTTCATGGTCGTCCGGTCGGGAATCTCCTGGGTATCGATGCCCGGCGGCGACGCAGTCACGTTCACCTGCTCGCGCACGATCTGTTCGTGCGCCAGCACCACCTTCACGCTGGTCTGTCCAGGTTCAATGCCGCTCGCGTCGGTGGCATAAAAGCCCGGCTTTTCCACGTGAAGCCGATACGGATTCTGCTGCTGCAATGTGAAGTTGCAAGCGCCGGCGAAATCCGTGCGCAGGTGCACGGGCGGCTGGCCCGGCTCCGTCACCGTCACTTGCGCACCGCTGACGGCGACGCCGTTCTCGTCGATGACGGATACAGTGACGGGAACCGAAACGGTCACCGGCGCGCGCATCGCCTGGGTCTGCCCGACTGCCATGGCGGCGCAGAACCAGAGCAGCAGGCCCGGCGCGGCCCGCCAGACGATTTCAGGACGCAGCATGAAGACCGATCGGAACCAGCATCTCGCGTTCCGCCTCGCCGTCAGTATAGCGCTGCTCTAGTCTCTCGAAGCCTGCCCTCCAGGAAAGCCGGGAGAACGTCCATGTGACGTGTAATAGAATGAAGAGCATCTTGATCGTGGCCAAAGATAGGATCGTTCTCTTATGCTTGCGGTTTCTGTTGTGATTCCTGTCTATCGCGCGGAGCAAACGCTGGTCGATTTGTACCAGCAGATTTCCGCTGCGATGCCGGAGATCGCTTCGGTTTTTGAGATGATCTTTGTCGAAGATGGAGGCTGCGATGGTTCCTGGGCGATCATTGCACGCCTGGCACGTGCGGACGAACGGGTGCGCGGCATCCGCATGAGCCGGAATTACGGGCAGCACAACGCGCTTCTTTGCGGCATCCGGGCGGCAAAGTACGGCATCATCCTTACGATGGACGACGACTTGCAGCATCCGGTCAGCGAGATTCGGCCGATGCTGGCGGCACTGACGCCTGAGTACGACGTCGTCTACGGCGCGCCGCGAGAAGAACAGCACGGCTTGCTGCGCGATTTGGCTTCGCGCTTGACCAAGATGGCGCTTGCCAGCAGCATGGGCGCAGAGACCGCCCGCAACGTGAGCGCCTTCCGGGTTTTCCGTACACGCTTGCGCGATGGCTTCCAGGAATATCGCAGCCCTTCGGTGTCGATCGACGTGCTGCTGACCTGGACGACCACACGTTTCACCGCCATCAAGGTTCGTCATGAGGCGCGCACCAAAGGCGTGTCGGGCTATACCCCAGGTAAACTCATCCGCCACGCGTTCAACTTAATGACAGGCTTCAGTACGCTTCCGCTTCAGATCGCCAGCGTGATTGGCTTTGTCTTCGTCTTATTCGGTTTCTCTGTTCTGGCTTATGTCTTAGCCAATTACGTGATCCGCGGCGGCGCGGTACCGGGATTCACGTTCCTGGCCTCTCTGATTGCGATCTTCTCCGGAGCGCAGCTTTTCGCTCTCGGTATCTTCGGTGAATATCTCGCCCGCATGCATTTCCGCACCATGGATCGCCCACCCTATTTGGTGGGAGAGACGGCCGCTTTGCTCGAGCCGGACGCAATCGTCGCAGAATCTGTTTCGGATTCCATTCAGGAGAATGGAATTGTTTAGTTATCGCGAAGAGCGAACGGAAAGTCCTGCGCTGGACTTGAGTTACCACCTGGCGCCTTGGGACGAGCCGGTTTTCCATGGTAACACAGCCGTCATTGCGTCGATCCATGTACGCATGGAGAAAGAAGCAGCGCCGGCATTCGAAATTTTCCGCGATTGGTGTTATCGCAACCACATCAAACTCGTTTGCTGCAGGCTGCCTCAGGATCAGTTGGCGGAATGCGGGTTTCTCGAGCAGCAAGGTTTCCGATTCATCGAGTTGAATTATCGCCCACTTTTGACCGGGCTCGGCGGTTTCTCCGATGATCCGGAGATTACCGTTTGTCCAGCTCTTCCCGAAGACGCAAAAGAAATCTCCGGATTCGCGGCGCAGATATTTACGACGGGGCGACTTCACGCTGACCCGCTGGTTGGGGCTGAGATTGGCAATCGCCGCTATGGCGTTTGGGCTGAAAACGCCTTTCATCACCCGGATCAGCACGTGCTGAAATGTCAGATCGGTGGCCGCACCGTCGCTTTCATGGTGGTGGAGCAGCCAACTCCCACCAGCCGGTTCTGGTCCTTGGTAGGACTTGCCCCTGGCTTGGCCGGAAAGGGACTCGGGCGGCGCGTCTGGAAGGCAGTGCTCGCCTTCCATCACCGCGAGGGCGTGGATGAAGTTTCCACCAGCATCTCATCCCACAATGTCGCCGTACATAACCTATACGCAGAGCTCGGTTTTCGTTTTCCCGCGCCCACGATCACACTGCATTGGTGTCCATTCGGTTCTCTGGGGTCGCCTGCGCTATGATCGCTCATGAATCAACTCCACAGCGTACTCACTGTTTCCCCTCCGTTTCCGCCGAGTCACGACTCTTTGCAATAGGTCATTGGCATGAAGATTCACATACCATTCAATAAACCATGCATCGTCGGCTCCGAGTTGATCTACGTCGGCCAAGCCGTTGCCGGCGGTCATGCCAGCGGCGATGGCCCGTTTACCCGACGTGCGCAAAAGCTGATGGAGGAGCACTTCGGCGCGCAGCGCATACTGCTGACCAATTCCTGCACCGCGGCGCTGGAATTAGCGGCGCTGCTATCGAACATCGGTCCAGGCGACGAGGTAATCCTTCCATCGTTTACCTTCGTCTCTACCGCCAATGCAGTTGTCCTGCGGGGCGCCACACCGGTGTTCGTGGATATTCGGCCGGACACGCTCAATATCGACGAGCGCCTCATCGAAGCCGCGATTACGCCGCGCACGCGAGCGATCTTCCCGGTCCATTATGCCGGTGTCGGCTGCGAGATGGACGAGATTATGGCCATCGCCGGCCGTCATAATTTGCTGGTTGTCGAGGATGCGGCACAGGGCGTTTTTGCCAAGTACAAGGGGCGGTGGCTCGGCACGATCGGCCAGATGGGCTGCTACAGTTTTCATGAAACTAAGAACTTCTCGTGCGGAGAAGGCGGAGCCCTGACGATCAACGATCCTGCTCTGGAGAAACGCGCGGAGATCCTGCGCGAGAAGGGCACCAACCGCAGCCAGTTCATGCGCGGGCAGGTGGATAAATACACCTGGGTGGATATCGGCTCTTCCTATGTTCTGTCGGACATGTTGGCCGCCTTCCTGCTTGGCCAGCTCGAAAACATGGAGAAGATCACCTCGCAGCGCCGGGAAATCTACCTCAGCTATAGCGCCATGCTCGCTCCCCTGGTCGAGAGCGGCCGGATACGCATCCCGTTCATTCCTCAGCACTGCACCCCCAATTTCCACATGTTCTACTTACTGGCAGCGGATCTCGCGGAGCGAACCGCACTTATTGAGCATTTGCGCCAGGCCGGCGTGCTTGCGGTCTTCCACTATGTGCCGCTCCACTCCTCGCCCTTCGCCAAATCTCTCGGCCTGCCAATGCCGGATCTGCCAGTGACCGACAATATGAGCAGCCGGCTGCTCAGGCTGCCTATGTACTATGATCTGAGCGATCGAGAGGTGGCAGAAGTTGCCGAGGCCGTGCTCGATTTCTACAAAACCAAGAGGACCACATAATTCCGCGGCTCGATCTGCTTTCCCTGGCGCCGCTTCTGGGACAGCGTGAGCTCAATCCTTGGTCCGCCAAGCAAAGGCAGGAGACGATAGTCAGATGACGCAACACCTTCGTCGCGTTTTGGCCATTCCGGCGGCTTACCAGTTGTGGTGGAACTTAGTCGGCGGACCTGCCCTCGCCAAAGTTTTGATCAACGAATATGTTCGGCCAACAGCGGGCAAGCGAATTCTTGAAATCGGGTGCGGGCCTGGGACCATCGTGGGTTACCTGCCGCCGTCGGATTACTTAGGATTCGATCTAAGTCCCAAGTACATCGAACTGGCCAGGAAGCGATTTCCCAAGGCAAACTTTGTCTGCGAACGAGTAAGTCAATTCTCACTCGCCAAAGAGGAGAGTTTTGACCTGGTACTGGCGTTCGGGATCGTGCACCACCTTGGAGACGCTGAGGCCCGGCAATTATTTCAAATCGCGTATGATGCTCTAAAGCCGGGCGGCAAGCTGGTTACCATCGACGGCGTTTGGGCCGACGGTCAGTCCCGCGCCGCGCGATTGTTATTGGCAAGAGATCGGGGAGAGCACATAAGAAGCGAGCGCGAGTACGTGGGAATCGCATCGCAGGTTTTCAGCAACATCAGGCCGAGCGTCCGTCACGATCTCTTGCGTATTCCGTACTCACACCTGATTCTGGAATGTATCCGGTGATGAGTTCAATCGCGCCCGAGCAGGAGAACATCACGAAAGAGTCTGGAAAAGTCCCAGCGGATCGCGCCCTCGCGCAGACGGTTTCGCCAGCCGCTGTACTGGCCTGCGCTTGGCCCGCGTTGCTCCTCGTCACCGCTTGCCTGCTGCCATTCCTGAACAAGCCTTTCGTGATCGACGATCCGTGGTTTCTCACCATGGCGCAGCAGATCGTCAAGCACCCCGCGCATCCCATGGATTTCGAAATCTGCTGGAACAACGCGTTGCTCAACGGCCAATGCAGGAAAGCCTCTCAATTCGCATCTGGAAATCCCTTGTTGGGACAAATAGGGCAGGGTTACGTGCTGGTGCCCACAATTTTGACCGGCGCGCACGAGTGGATGGCGCACTTAACGCAATTGGTGCTGGCATGGATCGCAATCCTGGCCATGACTGCGCTGGTGCTTCGCTTCGGATGGAGCCGGTGGCACGCCATCGCCGGCGCTCTGCTTTTGGTAGCCGTCCCACCTTTTCTCGCCATGGCGAGCACCGCTATGCCTGAAATCCTCGCGACGGCTCTCGCTCTGCTAGCAATGGAGCGTCTCGCAGCGTGGAAGGCCGAGGAGAAATGGAGCCAGGGGGCAGCAGCGGCGATTGCGCTGGGGCTCGCGGGCTTTGCGCGTTCCCAGCTCGTGCTGCTTTTGCCCCTCGGAGCTTTTTTCCTGTTTGACAGCATCAATCCACGAGAGATTCTTGCTCAGATGCGGCGGAAACTCTGGCTTTGGACTCCGGTCCTCGCTGGCGCCTGCCTGATGGCAGTCATCGTTCTCACACTCCGCGAGCGCAATATGGGCGGCAATCTCCCCGGCTCAGAGGGGAGTTTTTTGTCGCGCAATCTCTTCGCCTATCTGGTGTTCATGGCGTTTCCTCTGCCCCTGGCCGCATGCTGGCTAGCGAATCGCGTGAGGGGCAGACACTGGACCACAGTCGCCGTCACTACGGGCGTGGCCCTCCTCCCCTGGATTTTCCGATTGCCCATGGGGCTTGCCGCTGCCGTTTCCTGCGCGATTTTTGGGTGCGTCGCGCTGTTCGCCCTGTTGCTTGAGGCATTGGAAAAGTGCGATCGCACCGCTATTTTTCTCTTGCTCTGGCTGTTGATTCCTCTTCCCATCGTCTTCTACGTTCACCTTCCGATGAAGTACCTCCTTCCCTGCATACCCGCGGTCATCATCCTATGCTTCCGATTGATGGAGGGCGTGCCCATGAGAGTTGCGCGCATCGCGGCCCTTGCGACCATCGTTGCTGCCACAGGCTACTCCATCCTGATCCTTCGTTCGGATGCGCAGTTTGCGGAGATTGGGCGGGACTCCATCTATCAATTGGTTTCACCGCACGTCGCGGCAGGCGAAAAGGTCTGGTACGGCGGACAGTACTGGTCATACTGGTATGCGCCACTGGCTGGGGCGAAGCTTACCTTTCCGGGCGGCCCTCAGCCAAAGCCCGGAGATCTGATGGTTGTGGATGTGTTCGCGGGAGGGTATCAGGAGCTGGAGCGTTACCCGCATCGCACGCTGGTGGATACGATCCACTACAAGTATCGATTCGGAAGAACAATGGGAGCCGGAATCGGCCTTTATTCCACGAATGCCGGCTACTGGTTATGGGGATTCGGCGAAGGGCCCTACGACCGCTATGAGCTATGGAGAGTTGACTAGGAGCTAGCCGCCAGGCTCCTTGAGCCAGAAATCTTAGCGATCGTTCCCAGCCTCGAAATAGTAGCTGCTCGGCAGCTTCTTTCCGCCGGGCCCATAGCGCGCCACGCGGCGAATCCCCGCTTTGTGCGCCACAAAACTCGACGTTGTCGCCAGCACGCCCAATCCGTACTTCACACTGCGCTTGAAGTTGATCGAAGACGCTTCCTCAAAGTATTTCGTCGGGCACGAAATCTCGCCGATGCGGAAGCCGAACATCACCGCCTGCGCAATCATCTGGTTGTCGAAGACGAAATCGTCTGAATTTTCGAGCAGCGGCAGCGTCTGCAGCAGTTCGCGCGAAAAAGCGCGGAACCCGGTGTGATATTCCGAAAGCTTCACGCCCAGAAAGAGATTTTGAAACGCCGTCAGCAGCCGGTTCGAGACATATTTGTAGAGCGGCATGCCGCCTTTTCGGGCACCGCCGCCCAGGATTCGCGACGCCAGAACCATGTCGTAAACGCCGCTGGCCACCATGCCCGCCATGGCCGGAACCAGCAACGGCGTGTACTGGTAATCGGGATGCACCATCACCACGATGTCCGCGCCCGCCGCCAGCGCCTCGCGATAGCAGGTTTGCTGGTTGCGCCCATATCCATAATTGGCGTCGTGGATGAACGTCTGCACGCCCAGCTTGCGCGAAAGCTCCGCGGTTTTGTCTTTGCTCGAGTCGTCGACCAGGATCTTGATGTCCACCACGTCGGACAACTCCCGCACGGTTTGCTCCAGCGTCCTCTCGGCGTTGTAGGCCGGCATCACCACTGCGACTCGCTTCCCGTTGATCATTGTGTCGACTCCTCAACCGGATACGGCGAAACCTGCGCCGGAATCGCGCCCCTGTCGTTCTGGCCTGGCTCAATCAACCACACGCTTCTGTCCCGATAGTACCGGATCAGTTCCAGATTCCCGGCAGTTCCCATATCTCTTGCCCATATCACTTTCGCGTCATCGATGTCGGCGCGGTTGTACACCCACTCGTCGATCGGGTGATGATCCGAGCCGTAGCGCACAATCGCCAATTGGCCGCCCGGCAGCCGGCTGAGTTGGGCCTCAACCTGCGCTCGTTCGATTCCAAAATGCTCTGGCCCAATCCACGACATGTTCCAGTTGCTCGGCGGCCATTCCGGCGGAGCCACGTGCAGGGGCTTCGCGAAAATTCGCACACCGCCGAGCGCCACACACAAGAACACAATAAAGCGCACCGCCGCAATGCCGATCGGCCTTCCCTCAGGCTTCCAAATTCGCAGGTGCCGCATGGCTTGCAATCCAAGCGCATAGAACGCCGCAGTAAATGGCGCCACATAGTAGGGCATCAGGTAGATTTCGATAATCATCCCCGCCGCGAGCACCAGCGAGCAGATCACGAGAAAACGAAGTCTCCGGTCCAGAAACACGCGGCGCATCATGATCAGCGGAGGCAGCAGCGCCGGCCCGGCGTAAAACAGCAGCGCCATTGCGGCTTTGACCAAAGTGAACGGCAAAAACCCCTTCACCGAGTGGATCTTGTTGTAGAAATCCATCTCCTCTTTTTCATAAAAGATCCGCATATCCTCTGAGCGGTACACCGGGGCGGTGCGCGGGCGTTGCCAGAAGAAGTAGGGAGTCACGGCGTAGGTAGCGCGATCGATTGTATAGGGCAGCGTCGTGGCTTTACCGAATGCCTTCAAATCGTAGTAGCCCATCCATGCGCCGGCGCACACCAGCAGCGCCACCGGTAGCGCGGCGCGTCTCGCCAGCACCATGCGAACTCGGCCGATTCTTTCCCTTCCAAATCCAACCGCCCAGCAGCACCGCAACCGGCAGGCACAGCAACACGCCTTCGTAGGGGCGCGTCGACGCAACCAGCACCACTCCGCGCTCAGCAGCATGCCATAACCGAAACGCGCCGTCTTCATCAACCGCGGCAACGCGCCCAGCACCAGCGCTCCACCCAGCGCCGCAAGCGTTCCCGCCGTATGGTAGGTATTGATCCAGTCGCTGAAGAGCCCGAGACGGATCACCGCGATGATCCCTCCCAACAGAGCCCAGTTCGGCGGCAGCCAAGCCTGCAGCATCCACGTGAGCACACCGCAAAAAATGCCGGCCGCTAGCAGTAATCCAAACCACGGATGCCCGCAGAGCGCCTGCCCCGCCGCCAGCAGCAGCCCCTGTCCGGGAAAGTACATCGACTGATATGTGGGCTGCATGGTGATGTGGATGCTTTCAAAGTGCGTCCACATGGCCGGCGTAGGATTGCTGAGCCGTCCATGAGCGAAGGTGTCGCAGGCGAGCAGGAAACTGAAATCGTCGGGCACAAACGGCAGCGGGATCGGGAACCGCGGCAGCAATGCCAGCCGCAGCACGA
Organism: uncultured Acidobacteriota bacterium; assembly: GCA_963826735.1. Classification (GTDB taxonomy): domain Bacteria; phylum Acidobacteriota; class Terriglobia; order Terriglobales; family Acidobacteriaceae; genus Telmatobacter. Next base: position 39,120 of record CAWGYN010000011.1, on the reverse strand, counting down.
TCGCGCTCACCCCAACCGCCGTTGCGGCCAATCCCTTGCGGCGCGCCAACCGCGCGAAAAATCCTCTCCACGCGCGCGAACCCTCCAGCGCCAAGTCCGGGCCAGGCGAACGCAAATGCCATCGCGATCACCATCAAGCCGAATTCGATGCCTACGAATGTCATGGTCGCTTCATTGGCACAGAACAGCCATGCTTCGGCATTCTTGACTTCCCACCGATGCCTGCGCTGCCCCCCGGTCATCGGGTATGGCTGAATTCTTGCCGGAGTCGCATCCGGCTCGACGAGCCACACCGTGCGGTCCTTGTAGTAGCGGATCAGTTCCGGATTGCCGGCAGGATCTCCGTCTCTCGCCCAGATGACCTGGGAGCCATCGATATCCGCCGCGTTGTACACCCACTCGTCGAAGGGATCATGATTGCCCCAATAGCGAACGATCACCAATTGCTTCCCGGGCTGGTGATCTAACCACGTCTCCATCTGCGCCCGCTCTGTGCCAAAATGTCCCGGACCGAACCAGTTGAAGTTCCAGTTGCTGGGCGGCCATTCGCTCTGCTCGAATATGCAGCGGACCGGCAAAGATGCGCAGCCCGGCCATCGCTACGCAGATGGTTACCGTGAGCCGCGCCAGGGTCAGTCCCACCGGCTTCCTTTCGGGTTTCCATTGCCGCAGGTGGCGCATCATCTGCAGCCCGATGGCATAAAACGCTCGCGGTGAATGGAGCTACATAGTGCGGCAGAAGATAGATCTCAATCACCATCCCTGCCGCCAGCACCAGCACGCTGATCAGCAAAAATCGGATGCGGCGGTCGAGAAAGATGTGCCGCACCATCAAGAGCGGAGGCAGCAGCGCAAACCCCGAGAAAAACAGAAACATGAATGCGATCTTGCTCAGCGTCTGCGGCACAAAGCCCGAGAAGGAGTGAATCCCCTTGTAATAGTCCAATTCGCCTTTGTGATAGAAGACCTGCATCTCCTTGTAGCGGTAGTGCGGCTCGGGCCGGGCATGTTGCCACACATAATACGGAGCAATCGCGTAGGTGCTGCGGTTCACGGTGTAAGGCGGCGTGAGCGGATTACCGAATGTGCGGTAATCGTAATAGCCCATCCACGCCACGGCAGCGATGCCAAAAAGCAGCGGCACCGCGGCCAGCCGCGCCATGGCGGCGGGGCTCGGCCGGTTCTTGCCCTTCACCATCCATCGCACCAGCACAAAGCCCACGGGCAGGCACATCAGAATGCCTTCGTAGGGCCGCGTCAGGACCAGAATCGCAATGCCGATGCCGATCAGAACTGCATAGCGCATGCGTGCGGTACGCATCAGCCGTGGCAGCGCTCCCAGAATCAGCGCTCCGCCCAGCGCGCCCAGCGATCCGCCCGCATGATACGTATTGGTCCAGTAACTGAACACGCCCAGGCGCAGCACGGCAATGGCTCCGCCCAGCAGCGCCCAGCTCGGCGGCAGCCAGGCCTGCAGCATCCAGCACAGCGCCGCGCACATTAGCGCGCTCACAATCAGCAACCCGATCCAGGGATTTCCCAGAAGCACCTTGCTGGCCGCCAGCAGCAATCCCTGCCCGGGAAAATACATCGATTGATACGTCGGCTGCATGGTGATGTGGATGCTTTCGAAGTGCGTCCACATCGCGGGGGTCGGATTCGCCAGACGCCCGTGCGCAAACGTGTCACAAGCCAGCAGAAAACTGAAGTCATCGGGAACGAACGGCAATGGCACCGGAAACAGGGGCAGGATCGCCAGGCGCAGCACGATCACGCTCAACCCTACGCCTGCAACAACGAGTCCCTGTCTTTGCGCCAGCCGCGCAAACATCCGCTCCACGCGCGCAAACCACTTGCCGCCCACGCGCGGAAACGCGAAGGACAACGCCCCAGCCATTGCGGTCATGCCGCATTCAAGAATCAGCAGCGCCGGATTGGTTTGATGGGCGGTGGGCAGCAGCATTTCGGTCCGGTTCCGTCCCTGCGGACTGGTGCGACACTCGCGGGGGATCAACGCGATTCTACGGCATCGATGTGCGCTCGCCGGTCCCGGGTTGAGCCGCCCGAACCCCTCTCGTCACCTTGGAATCATGCTGCGATTGATTCGGCAGTTCATGAGTGGCACACAACCCTAACCAAATCTCTAAAAAGCGCGGAAATGGCTGGGGCGCGAATGAAGTATTTCGTTTCCGAGTCAAACGCAAGAAAGGCCGGATGCTTGCGGGGGGACCCGCCCACATCCAGCCTCTCTTGAAATAACGATCTCTTGAAGTTTTTAGCCCGGTCCAGGGCTCAATTCATTTGATATGTCCGGCAACGTGTCTTTATGACATCGCGTGCAATGACACGCCAAGGCTGTGCTTCGGGCTTTGGGGAACTTAGAGCCTGCGTGAAGCAGGAAATGGGTTCCAAATCGTTCGAGTTCGACGTTCAGTCCCGCGCGCTGCTCCCTGGAATCCAGTGAGCATGGCACGGTCCGTGTGCTTACGCGAGCGACGAACTGATGTTGCCGAACACGGAGGCCACTGCGGTGGCGATGCCGCTTATGCCGGAAATCAGCGAAAGACAAATCAGGCTCAACATCAACCCATACTCGACCAAGTCCTGACCCTGCTCGCCTGTCTTCAGGTCATGGAGTCGTAGAAACATCGTTGCAAGAATTCTGTTCATCCCAGCACCCCCAAATCGGTGAATGTCCGGCCCGTGCCGGTAAAGCGTGCCTTGCTTTCACGATCTCTCGTGTCTTTCCCTAACAAGGGACGGCCCGAGCAGGCGCGCTTGATTCCACAAAATCCCGTGCCGTTAAAAAGGCACAGGAGCTGGTGAGTCGGTTTCGATGAGAATGCAGGATTTTCTTCTCTGCTCGCCTCTTCGTCGCTCATGCTTCGAGCCGATGACTTAACAGGAAAGGTACAGCCTGGCATGCCAGTCTGTACCCTCCCGCTAAGAGCTGAGGTGCTGGGTGCGTTGTTCTTCCAGGAGTTACGCCAGCGAGCTGCTGATGTTCGAGAAGACGGACGTGACCGCGGTGGCGACCTTGTTAACACCGGTGATGGCGGCCAGAGCGATCAAGCAAACGAGAAGGGCATACTCGACCAGATCCTGACCTTCTTCGCGGTTCATCAGGTTCTGAAACTTCACATACATTGCCAGAAACAGGTTGTTCATTTTATATCCTCTCCAGATTGGTTTTCCCCAGCCTCAGCCGGGCACCCTGCTTATTGCATCTGGCGTGCCATTCTCAGAAACATGCAGCTTACACTTTAAAATCAACGGACTAGAAAAAATCTAACTTCCAATTCGCCGCGCTTCGTGTATACGCGTGTTTACATCGTTGGTTCCACCGACAGGCGCCGTATACATTACTTTGGTTTTTTGCCATGAGATTCTACTTTGCCGCTTCGGGCGTCTTCGTTCATTTATGTCTTGCTCGCACCCGCCCACGCTTGAAGCGCTTCGCATGCGCGACTTAATCCGTGCCGTAGAATAGCCTGCATGGCCGGCAAGCACGATCCTCCACCGACGCAGGAACGCCGCGACCTGGCAGAGGTCTCCATTGCGCTGGTTGCCGGGCTCGCGCTTACCCTCACCGCCCTTCTTCTGGCGATTCAGATTGCCGATCATCGAGCCGGCCCGAGCAGCCTGGCCGGCTCGCGTGATTTTGTTTCTTACTGGGCCACCGGCCGCCAACTCATTCAGCACGGCAATCCCTATGACCGCGATGCTATCGCGGCGCTGGAGCACGCCGCAGGTCTGGACGTTCGCGCTGTTCTTATCATGCGTAACCCTCCCTGGGCGCTGCCGCTCGCCTACCCGCTCGGTTTTCTCAATTTGCGGGTGGCCGCAATCCTCTGGTCTCTGCTTCTGCTCGGCTGCCTGCTTCTTTCCGTGCGCATGGCTCGCCAGTTGTATGGATCTCCTGCGATTCATCTGCACTGGCTGGCGCTGGCCTTCACGCCAGCCCTGATTTGCCTCACCATGGGCCAGACCGCACTCTTTGCGTTGCTGGGGTTGGTTCTCTTCCTGCGCTGGCATGGCTCCCGACCGCTTCTCGCCGGAGCTTCTCTTTGGCTCTGTGCCCTGAAGCCGCATCTCTTTCTGCCCTTTGCCGCCGCTCTGGCGGCCTGGATCGTCTTCTCGCGCGCCTGGAAGGTCCTGGCTGGCGCCGCAGCGGCTCTCGTGCTTTCCAGCGGCGTGGCATACTTGATCGACCCGCATGCATGGCGCGACTACTTCCACTTGATGCGCTCCCCCGCCGTCGAGAACGAATTCATCCCTTGCCTTTCGAGCGCCATCCGCCAGTGGATCGATCGATTGTTCGAAGTGCAGGCAACCTGGCTCCAGTACTTGCCCGCCGCGCTCTGCTGTCTCTGGGCGCTGGTCTATTTTTGGCGCCGTCGCGCCGCATGGGACTGGAAAACTCATGGCAGTCTTCTGATTCTGGTCTCTCTTGTCGCCGCGCCCTATTGCTGGTTTTACGATCAGTGCCTGGCCATTCCCGCTCTGCTGGAGGGCGCCTACACCACGCGCTCCCGCAACATGCTCACTATCCTCGCGCTGGCCATCTTCGTCATGGACATCGAAATCTGCGCGGTCCGGGTAGTCTCGCCTCTCTATCTCTGGACCGCCCCGGCGTGGCTCGCCTGGTATCTGTGGGCGCGCCGCAAGCCCATCCATCGCGACGCGGGCACAGCGCGGGCAACTTCATGACCGCTGCGCCGTATCTGCTTGCTCAAAAACTTCCGGGCATTTACTCGCCGGATGCGCGCGCCGCGGAATGCGGGGTTTGATTCTCTTCGCTGGTTATAATCGCGTTGATTGCACATAGAAAGGCGCCGATCGTTGAAGCAGCAATACGACATCAGTGTGCCTTTGACCGCGATCGCGTACGCTCTCGCGATTTTATATACCGTTCTGTTTCTTTGCCTGATGCCTTTTGATCGGCAGACTGTGGCCCGCCGCGACTTCATCGTCTACTGGGCCACCGGGCAGCAGCTAGCCCATCACGGCAATCCGTACGACCCCGCGGCCCTGAGCCAGATTGAGCACAGCGCGGGATTTCCCGGCAGCGCATCCTATTACATGCGCAATGCCCCGTGGGCTCTGCCCCTCGCGCTGCCTCTCGGCTATGTGAGCCCCATGGCCGCGGCCCTTCCTTGGTCGCTGCTCATACTGGGCCTGCTGATCGCCTCTATCCGCATCGTCTGGAAGCTGCTTGGCTCGCCTGGAAATCATCGCGAATGGCTCGGCTATTGCTTTCCTCCGGCGCTGTTCTGCGTCGTCCTGGGCCAGACCTCTATCTTTCTTCTCTTCGGGCTGGCTATGTTTCTGCGCCTGCACAAAACGCGTCCCTTTGCGGCCGGCGCGGCACTCTGGCTCTGCTCAATCAAGCCGCATCTCTTTCTTCCCTTTGTTCTGGTCCTGCTGCTCTGGATCGTGCTCACGCGCAGTTATCGGATTCTGGCCGGAGGCGCGGCCGCGATGGCCGCCGGCTGCCTGGTCACGGCATGGATCGATCCACAGGCGTGGAGCCAGTATGCGTATTACATGCGCAGCTCCGTGGTCACGCACGAGTTCACTCCCTGTTTCGGCGATCTGCTGCGCGACTCTATTCGGCCCACGTCGGAGTGGATTGCTTTTGTGCCGGCGATCCTTGGCTGCCTGTGGGCCATGCTTTACTTCTGGCCTCGCCGCCATCGTTGGGACTGGCTCGAACACGGCGGTCTACTGATGCTGGTTTCGCTTCTGGTCGCGCCTTTCGGCTGGATCTTCGATCAATCGCTGGCTATCCCAGCCATCCTCTTTGCCGCGGTCCGCACGCCGTCCCGCGCCGCGATCGCGGGCCTCGCCATCCTCTATATCCTGCTTGAGATTCAGTTCGCCTCGCCCTTCTTCCCGCTGGCGTCCGCCGCTTATCTGTGGCCCGCACCTGCATGGCTCATCTGGTATCTGTTCGCGCGCGCCTCTTGCCCTAAGCCGGGCATGATGTCACTACCCGCTTCGCCCTCAACTTCAATCAGTTCCTCCCGCTAAGGTGGACCATGCGCGCAATCAGCATCCTTCTGAATCCCTCCATGATGGCCATCATCGCCCTCTTTCTTTCCGTCCTCTGGATGCTTAGGGACGAGAAAGACAAGGCCCGGATCGAACTTGTGTTCGCGCTTGCTCTTAATCTCTTCTACGGCGTGTTCTTCACCTTATTCATGTCCAGCGAAGGCGCCGCCTTTCCTAAGAAGTTCGACCACATCCTGGTCTGGTTGGACGTTTCTCTCGGCATTCAGGCCACTTCCATCGCGCGGACTTTGCAGAATATTCCGTACAATCCCCTGTGGATTGTCTACGATGCGATGGTTCCGATGATGATTGCATGGTATTTCGTGACTCGACAGGCGCGTAACCGCGGCTCAATCATACTGGCTTACGCGGCGGAGCTTGTTTCCGGCCCCCTGCTTTACATGATCGTCCCGGCGTGCGGACCCATCTATGCGTTCGGTAAGCAATGGCTGCGCCCGCCGACTTTTCCGCCAGAGGTCGTACGCTTGACCGGGATGCCAAACGCATTTCCCTCCCTACATGTTGGCACCGCTTTTGTGTTTGTTATGTTCGCGCCGGGCAGAATCTGGAAGGCGGTAGCGCTTCTCTTTTCGCCGCAACATGCCTGGCAACCCTGTCCACCGGCGAGCATTATGTTATCGACCTGATTCCTGGATTGGCCTTTGGCGTGTTTGTCTCTGCCATAGGAATGCACAACTTCCGCCGCGCAGGTTGCTTTCTTGCCCTCGCGCTCGGCTGGTCGCTTGGGGTGCGATTCGGCTTTATGGTTCTGATCGCGCATCCCATGCTTACGCGCTCTCTCGCAGGATTGACTGTGGTGTCAGTGGCTCTTGCGCTGTGGGGACAGTGGCGCGCCGCGTCTGCGCTCGTAGCGGGCCACAGCATCCCTGCTTGACTCAATCGGCTTGCGTTCTGACGACTGGTTTCAGCTTTGCGATGAAGCTGGCGTCATCTCCACGCTGTCGCCGCGTTCGGTGCGCGCTCGCAGCAGCCGTCCCGGCCGGAAGCTCCAGCACGCTGTGCGCCGCCAAGCATGCCGACAAGCGCCACGCTCCGACGCCGTGGCGCACCTTTCTCACTTGCAGCTTGCGGTCCAGGTAGACAAGATCGATGGGGAAGCGCATGAAGAAGGTGTGCACCGATTCGCAGGGCGCGATCCACAATCCTTCGCCGGGCAGAAGGCCTTCCCGGCCCAGCAGACCTTTTCTTCGTGTTGCTCCGGTGTGCGCTTCAAGCTGTGTGGCCAGCACCGTGCCGCGCGTCAGGTTCAGAACCTGCCATGGTCCCTGCGGGGCCGCCGGCGGCTGCGGGGCAAAAAACTCCCCCACCGCCTTCGCCAGCCTCTGACGGAATCATCCACTTGCCCCAGACTTCCCCAATTCAGTCTGGAATCGGCAGGTGCTATTGCTGCGGCGGCGCACCCGTGGACCCGGTTGAATGAGCCGCCGCCGGCATTGATGGCTGATCCGCCTGCGCCAAATCCGCCGGTTCCGCTCTCAATGACCAGCGGCTTCTCCGGTTTCATGCTTTGGATCAGCGTCTCCACCGGAACTGCCTGGTGCAGGAGGCGGCAATGTGTTATCCGGCGTCTTCGCATCCGGCTGGTGCATGGGAATGTTCGAATTGGGCGGCAAGAACTGATCCGGATACTTCAGATCGGTCGGCGGCGTCCCCGCCGCCATCGGGGATACGATCTCCGGCGTCACCAGCACGATCAACTCGGTATCGTTCTTGGTCTTGGATTCGGATTGGAACAGCTTGCCAAGGATCGGAATGTCGCCAAGGAACGGAATCTTCGAGAAGGTGTCGGTGAGGCTCTTGTCCAGCAGGCCGCCAATGATGAAGGTCTGTCCGTCTCTCAGCTCCACTTCGGTATTCACTTTGCGCGTAGTGAGGCCCGGCACCTCAAATCCCGAGATCTGCACTTCGTTGGCGTAGTCCAGCGCGCTCACCTCCGGCGCCACCTGCAGCCGGATGGTTCCCCGAGGCGTGATGGTGGGGATGAAATTGAGCCGAATGCCATACTCCTTGAACTCGATGCTGACCGCGGCCGTTCCGCCTGACGTGCCCGATACTACGGGATAGGGAAATTCGCCGCCGGCAAGAAAGCTGGCTTCTTTGCCGTTGGTGGCCAGCAGGTTCGGCTCCGCCAGCACTTGCACCACGTCCTTGGTCATCAGAGCATGAATATCGGCGCCTACGTTCAGGCCGGGGAAGAAGGCAAAGATGCTTCCCTGCTGGCTAAAGCTCGCCGTTCCATCCGTTCCGGTGACCCCTGCTCCAGTACTCGACGAACCAGCACTGCCGCCGATAAGAGGTGGAGTAAACTGGCCGGCCGAAACCCCGCCAAGCGCATTTCCCAGACCCAGGTCGAACAGGTTGATGCCAAGCTGGCGGGCGAGGCTGCGATCCACGGCTGGCAAAACGCACCTTGAGCAGAATCTGCGGATCGGACGTGGGCACGTTCACGTCCAGCAGGTTCACGACCTTGCCGGCCGTTGACGCAATCTGCACCGCGCGCGCCGAACTGGTCAGATCCTTCACCGTGCCGCGCAGAAAGACGCTGTTGTTGGTGTAGGTGACTTTGATCGTCTGGCCCGGCAGCTCGGACCTCAGCTCGCGCCGGACGGCATCCAGGTTGTCGCCCGAGAGTCCCGCGTTGGGCCGCACGGTCACGTTGAAGAACTGCCGCCCGCCGTGAATATCCCAGATAATCAGGCTGGTCTCGCCCGGCCCTTTGCCGCGGATCATGATTTCGGTGGGGCTCACTGCTTCGGCTTCCGCAACTTCCTCGGCTCCCATTGCCACGCGCTCGATCGGTTGCGCGCAGTCCACGAGTACGGCTTTGCCTACCTCCACGTTCAGTTCATTCGTGGAGTCCTCGAAGTGGCTCCCCGTGGACGGTGAGGTAGTCGGCGCGGCCTGAGCCAGTACCACCTGCCCGGTGCAGAGGGCCACCACGAGCGCGCTGCAATATGCGATGGTGATGCCAGTCTTCGATCTCAATGCTGTCCCTCGGGTGCTGCGAATTTCGATTCCGTGGTCTTAGAGCCGTTGCTGATAACGATCGAATACGTCTTCGGCGCCGGCTTTTTTGCGCCGCCCGCAGTCCGCCGTGGTGGGGCGGGTGGCGGAGCGGTGCTGGTAAAGATGTTGTTCATCGCCTGTGGGCGCTACCTTGGCCGTCTGCGTATCCAGCGGATTGCGCAGCACCAACTGGATCTTCAGCGAGTTGCTGGCCAGGCTCAGCGTCTCAGCCTGCTCCGGTGTCACAAGCAGATTGACGACCTGCACCTGCTGCGGCTTGCCTTCGGCATCTTTCTGAATGTCGGTGCCCGCCGACAGCACTTGAATGTCCTGCAGCAGCGTCTGCGTCTCCACGCCTTGGCTTTGGTTCGGGCCGGGAGGAATGCCTGAAACCAGAACGTCGACGCGCATGCCCGGAATCACGAATCCGGCGACGCCGACCACTTCATCTACCCTTACGGCGCACGCTCTCATACCTTGCGGGATGGTGGGCGCCAGGCCGCCGCCGGAGCCGATGCCAGCCAGACGGCTCTCGAGAATTGGCTCGCCCTGAAAGATCTCTGAAATCACGCCGCGGCCCACGCATCATCCATCTTCATAATCGCGCCTTTGGGCGCTGTACCGGCAATGGTGATGGTCGTCAGGTCGGCCTTGGTGATCACAGCTCCCAAAGGAATGTCTTTTGCCGCCGCCACCAACTGCGTCGTCGCCATCGGCCTTGAAGCCGCCAGGCGCACACCCACCAGGCGATATACCAGCCACGCGCAGAATCCGGCGATGACGAATGCGATGAGGAGGATCGTTAACAGTCTTCGATTCATCCTTACTCCGTTGGAGTTGACCGTTCGTCAACTCCGCCTTTCTCTGCCTGCCCCATCTTCAGGGCCCGCCAGCTTGTCGTCGAACCCATCAGCCGGGCCATCGCCGCTGCGTCGCAGCGGGCAGTGCGATTACAGTGTAGTCCCACTCAACCTATCCCCTTCCGCATGAATTGTCGATATTACTTAAGTGAGGTATCAAGAGAGCTATGGGGCAAATCAAAGTATTGAGCGATCCTTGAAGCGGGTTAGAATTTCCTCGGGGTCCTATGGCATGTTGCTGATCGGTGCGCTGCCAAGGCCGTTTGGGGCTGCAAATCATACTTCGTGATTTGAGCAGTCGGAGGTCACTCTTGGCTCGTCGCGCATCCATCAGATTCGAACCAGACTCACCAGCATGGTCGATCCTTCAGGATCGACTTGGCCTCGAAGAGGAGCCAGGCGTTCCCTCTCAAGAACATGCCGTTGCTGTTGCTCCGGTGTTGATGATGCCTTCCAGCGGCATGCTCTTCGCAGGCCTGACCCCGCAAAGTCAGCGGCCGACATCGCTCGTAGGTTCCATCGTCATCCATGCCATCGCTGGGGCAGTGCTCTGGTTCGGCTTTGGCTACAAGCCTCCGATCATGCGCGTGGTTCAAGCGCATTACACGCTTCGTCAACTCGATCTGCTGATGCCGCCTGACGAACGGAAGCCGGCGCCCCCGCGCATTCCCTACCCCAAGTCACATGCCGGCGCGGCGGCTCCCGAGGGCCGCACCGAAGCATCGCGGTCGCTTCCGAAGCAGGTGCAGCCAGGTCCGCAAACGCTCATCCAGGCCGACCTTCTGAACCCCATCACTCTGCCCCAGCCCATTCCTGTGCCGCAGGTGGTCATCTGGTCGCCGAGTAAGACGATCGCAAAAAAAATCACTCCACCGTTGCCGGAGAAACCCACTGCCGCCGATGTCGTTCCCGTTCTCGATCGACCCAATCAAGAGCTGACTCTCGCCGACGTCAACATCGCGTCGAGCAAACTGCCTTCGTTTAAATTGCCGGTCACGCCCAGCACCACATCGCCGGTCACCGTGCACACTCCCGCACAAGTACAACTGCCTCCAGCCTCGGCCTCGCAGCAAACGGCGCCGCCCACGCCCGCTGCCGTGCTTTCTCTTTCCGATCTCAAACTGAAAGATGGATCTGCTGCGCTGCCTCCGGTCAACGAGTCACAGGCATCGACTGCGCAAGGCGCGCTTTCTCCCGGCAAGGCACAGAACCCCTCCGATCAGGCAGGCAAAGGCTCTCTTGCTGCCAAGCCCGGCCAGGGCGGTAATGGCCAAAGCCCAACTGGCGGAGCGAATCATTCTGCTTCGGGCTGGGGCTCGGGCAATGCGGAAACTTCCTCATCCATGTCGGACTCTGAAACTGGGTCTGACGGAAACGGCCGGGCTACGACCACTCCCATCGCGCTGCCCAAAGACGGCCACTTCGGCTCCGTGATCGTCAATGACGCACTCGAGCAGCAATTCCCCGAAATGGCAGGCGCATGGACTGGCAGAATCGTCTACACCGCGTATTTACACGTCGGTCTGCCCAAGAGTTGGATTTTGCAATACTCGCTGCCACGCAACGCGCAGGCCGCCGCCGCAGGCACCACCTCCCGCCTGGAAGCGCCCTGGCCGTACAACATTGTGCGGCCCAACCTCGCGACCGATAGCATCGACGCCGACGCCTTGATGATCCGCGGGTTTGTCGATGAGACCGGCCGCTTTGCGGACCTCAACATCGTCTTCCCGCAGCCGTTCTCGAGCGCCCAGTTCGTCCTCGCCGCGTTGCAGCAATGGCAATTCCGCCCCGCCCAGCAGAATGGTCAAGCTGTAAAGGTTGAAGTGATGCTCATCATCCCCGAACAACTGCAATAGGCCGGCCGTCGCTTCTCGCTATCCAGGTCCCCGCTGCACCGCGAAAAAGGGCACGGACTTCGGTCCGTGCCCTGCGCGATCTGGCCCGTATTCTTTGGACTTGATACATGGCGCTGGGAATCGGCCGCGGCCCGCTCGTGTTGGCGGCGATAAGAGTGCGCGTCGAGTGCGTGATGGTCCGCGGCTTTACGCCGGTTCCGGGATCGATGTGTCCAGGCTTTTTGCGTCCCACCCTTTCCGCAATAGCGCGAAAAGGATGGGACACGGATGCGATTTGTGGAGCTGCTCTAAAATGCGCTGGCCGGAATCAATCGGGAATTCGTAAGGTTGTCTGCGATCGCCTGGAAGATTCCGCCGATGGTTTCGAATTGCGCCTCGTTGTTCACCAGTGCGGCGCATCCAGCCGTGTTGTCGGAATAGAATGTGTTTGGAGTCGAGGCCATCGCGGCGATCGCGTTGCAGGGCTGGCCGGAATAGGTTCCGCCCGGATATGATTCTGCGCCATACGTCGAGCCGGACGAGATCGTGACGTGCTGGTCCGTCAGGCACCCGTTTGAAGTCTGCGAGCCCATGGCGACCGTGTAGACGGTGGTTCCCGCCTGTGTTGACGCCTGCGCTGCTTGCACCGCCTGCCCGCACTCGCCCAGCGCAGACGGATATGTGGCCACGTTGTAGCCGTTGTGGTTGGTTGTCGACGTCCCGGTTCCGTTGAGCGGTGTACTGGTGCAGCCGCCGGGCGGACAACCGATAGACGTGGAGCTACCGCTAATAGAGACGTTAGCGGAAACGCAGGTACCACTTCCATTTACTCCGGGGCAATTGACTGCGACGATCTGGTCGCCATTGCTGCAGCTGCTATTTCCGCCGTCCGCTGTGTAGGCTTGCGAGTTGCACGCAGTGGCGTCGCCGTCGCTGAGGATGATCATGATGTTCTTCGAGCCTGGGAACGACGACTGCTGGTTTGCCAACGCCGCTTGCGCGGCGTAGATGGCCTGCGCGTAATATGTTCCTTCGCCGCCCGGCGCCTGAAGGCCATTGCACGTACCGGATGTTTCATACCCCACCGCCGACGAGAGACCATCGCCGCTGTAAAGCGTGCCGGCGCTATCGGAATTCCTGTAGCCGTCATCGAATGCCATCACCTGGTAGGTCCCGGCGTATTTGCTCGAATAGCTGGTGCCGCTCGGCGAGGAGGGCAAGGTCAGGTCCTTGCCAGACGTTGCCACATTGACAAACGCGTAAGGCACGATTGGGGGGTTCGTGGTGGGGCAAGTGGTGTCGTCGTACGGTCCGGTTGCCACAGTATTCCCACTCTTGACTTCCGTGATATCCGTCACGGCCGGAAATACAAACAACGACACGCCGTCAACGTAAGACGAGTTTCCGGGGCAAATTTGGTTCAGCGGACATGGATCCATAAGTTGCAGCATCGTCTTAAGCCCCGAAACCGCGCATTTGATCTGCGTTGCTCCGCTGCCACAACCGTCGCCCGACGGCGCTGTGCCGGTCATCGAATTCGTGGTGTCCATGACGACGGCAATGTTATACGGGGTGTCTGACCCGCCCCTCATGACTGCGTAGGAGATGGCCTTGAGGGTCATGGTAGGAACTCCCACGAGGCCTCCAAACCACAAATTCACCGACGCCGTCTGCGTTACCTTAAGCACGTTGCAGGTTGAAAGGGAACCGCCGCAGGAGCCGGATGTCGGGGCCTGGCACCCCACGTTCAGGGAGCTGGTTACGGAACTTGAGCAATCGAACGCCACAGAGATCGACGCGCCCGAGAGCAGGGTGTTGGCGTTTAATCCGGATGGGGTGCTCGCAGTGTCGGCGCTGTATTTGTAGAGGTTGTAATACGCCGTGCCCGCGGCCGGGGTGCTCGACGTGCCGATATTCGGCATGGCTTGCCCTGCCGCCAGCGCCGATGCATTCGTCGACGCCACCAGCCTCTCGTAGGCGTAATAGACGTGGCCCGCCTCGATCGCCGCTCCACCTAGAGTAGCCGTTACCAAAACGCCAACCGCCAGCACAACTGCTGATTGTCCGCGCTGATCCCGCAAAAACCTGAACAGGAACGAAACTCCGTGATTTTTCATAGGAAAATCTCTCCTTTTCATGAATCGGCTCCTTAATCGGCAAGCGCCGCTTCTGTCGACGTGAGTGCGCTACTCGGGGTGAATTTAAGGACGGGTAGCCACGAGTAGCTATAACTCACCGTAAGAACGACCGGCGTGTTCGGTCCTATCGCGGTCGAAGTGTCGGAGGAGCCATCGCCAGCCGTTGCGCAAGAGAATGTAGTGGACGAGGCTTCCGCGACCGGACCTTCCGAATGGGAACCGCCGGAAGAGTCTGTCCAGGCCAAGGTGAAGGTCATTTTTGTTGTCGTCCAGTGTGGCAGCGCGGCCTCAACAGCTGCCGCGCCAGTCTCGCACGGATCGGAGACGAGGCCCTGGTTTGCGGCAATAACTTGCACCCCGGTGGTGGTGGCGTTGCCAAGTTGCTGCAGGCTGTAAAAAGCCAGTGAGAACGAGGCCGCCCCGGTGAGCAGCGTCAACATAATCGGCAGGGAAATAGCGAGTTCAACCAGCGCAGTCCCGTCCTCGCCTTTGACGCACTTGGCCCGCATGAGCCGTGGCACGAGCCGGAGAGCTTGCCTGGTAATGCCTTTGCGCATGTTCATCGTTCCACCTTTGGCGCGGCGATTCCTTGCTTCGGAAATCCGCCGCGCGGCCAATCGAAATCTCTCGCGATGCCGGCTACGTTTCTCATCGGCGCTCTTGCAATAGCTCTTGAATGCGCACGCATTGCAGCGTGCGCGGGTAGCTGTTGAGCTGTTTTGGAGAAGGATCCCCGGTGCGCGGCTCGTGGCCGGCAAATTCCGGCACACGTTCGCTTATGCGCGGTGCGCGGGGACAACGGGGCGCGTTCGTCTCTGTGCGATTCCAACTTGCGGCCTCGCCGACACTAATGCGACCTCTTGGGGAATGGGCCTATTGCGACTATGATCATCCGACTCTGGAGCGGGGTATATGCCCCTTTGGTGCTACGCCGGTGCACGTTCGTAACCCCGGCCACCCCTCGACAATTCAGCCGGCTCCTGAAGGCAGAAGCTGCGCCGGTCTCCAGAGGTTGCGGAAAGAGGTCGACTGAGCACTCGGGAAAACAAAAAAGGCGCGGGCATAGCGCCCGCACCTTCTTGCCTTCTCACCTTTGAAACGCTCTTTACGTTGCTCTAAAACGCGCTGGCCGGGATCAATCGAGCATTCGTAAGGCTGTTTGCAATCGCCTGGAAGATTCCGCCGATGGTTTCGAATTGCGCCGCGGTGTTCACCAGAGCTGCGCATCCACCTGTGTTGTCGGAATAGAAGGTGTTTTCATTCGAGGCCATTGCGGCGATCGCGTTGCAAGGCTGGCCGGAATAGGTTCCGCCCGGATAGGACTCTGCGCCGTACGTCGAGCCGGAGGAGATCGTGACGTGCTGGTCCGTCAGGCACCCTCCTGAAGTCTGCGAGCCCATGGCGACCGTGTAAACGGTGGTTCCCGCCTGCGTTGCCGCCTGCGCCGCCTGCACTGCCTGCCCGCACTCGCCCAGCGCGGATGGATACGTGGCCACGTTGTAGCCGCTGTGGTTGGTTGTCGACGTCCCGGTTCCGTTGAGCGGTGTACTGGTGCAGCCGCCGGGCGGACAACCGATAGACGTGGAGCTACCGCTAATAGAGACGTTAGCGGAAACGCAGGTACCACTTCCATTTACTCCGGGGCAATTGACTGCGACGATCTGGTCGCCATTGCTGCAGCTGCTATTTCCGCCGTCCGCTGTGTAGGCTTGCGAGTTGCACGCGGTGGCGTCGCCGTCGCTGAGGATGATCATGATGTTCTTCGAGCCTGGGAACGACGACTGCTGGTTTGCCAACGCCGCTTGCGCGGCGTAGATTACCTGCGCGTAGTAGGTTCCTTCGCCGCCCGGCGCCTGAAGGCCATTGCATGTACCGGATGTTTCGTACCCCACCGCCGACGAGAGACCATCGCCGCTGTCAAGTGTGCCGGCATTATCGTTGGCCCTGTAGCCGTCATCGAAGCCCATCACCTGGTAGGTCCCCGCGTAGTTGCTCGAATAGCTGGTGCCGCTCGGCGAGGAGGGCAAGGCCAGGTTCTGGCCAGACGTTGCCACATTGACAAACGCGTAAGGCACGATTGGGGGGTTCGTGGTGGGGCAAGTGGTGTCGTCGTACGGTCCGGTTGCCACAGTATTCCCACTCTTGACTTCCGTGATATCCGTCACGGCCGGAAATACAAACAACGACACGCCGTCAACGTAAGACGAGTTCCCTGGGCAGACTTGGTTCAGCGGACAGGGATCCATAAGTTGCAACATCGTCTTAAGCCCCGAAACCGCGCATTTGATCTGCGTTGCCCCGGTGCCGCAACCGTCGCCCGACGGCGCAGAGCCGGTCATCGAATTCGTGGTGTCCATCACGACTGCGATGTTATACGGGGTGTCTGACCCGCCCCTCATGGCCGCGTACGAAACTGCCTTGAGGGTCATGGTAGGAACTCCTACCAACCCTCCAAACCACAGGTTCACCGACGCCGTCTGCGTTACCTTAAGCACGTTGCAGGTTGTCAGGCCGCTGCCGCAGGAGCCGGATGTCGGGGCCTGGCACCCCACGTTCAGAGAACTCGTGACGGAACTTGAGCAGGCGAATGCCAAGGAGATCGTGGCGCCCGAGAGCAGGCTGTTCACGTTCAATCCGGATGGGGAGCTCGAACTGTCGGCGCTGTATTTGTAGAGGTTGTAATACGCCGTGCCCGCAGCCGGGGTGCTCGAGGTGCCAATATCCGGCATGGCTTGTCCTGCCGCCACCGCTGCCGCATTCGTCGACGCTACCAGCCTCTCGTAGGCGTAGTAGACATGGCCTGCCTCGACGGCTGTTCCCCCCAGGGTCGCCGTCACCAGTACGCTAAGCGCCAGGACAACTGCTGTTTGTCCGCGCTGGTCCCGCAAGAACCTGAACAGGAATGAAACTCCGTGGTTTTTCATAGGAAAATCTCTCCTTTTCATGAGCCGGCTCCTTAATAAGCAAGCGACGCTTCTGTCGACGTGAGTGCGCTACTCGGGGTGAACTTAAAAACGGGCAGCCACGAGTAGTTGTAACTGACGGTAAGAACGACCGGCGTGTTCGGCCCTATCGCGGTCGAAGTGTCGGAGGAGCCATCGCCCGCCGACGCGCAAGAAAACGTGGTGGACGATGCTTCCGCGACTGGACCTTCCGAATGGGAACCGCCGGAAGAATCAGTCCAGTTCATGGTGAAGGTCAGCTTTGTTGTCGTCCAATGCGGCAGCGCGGCCTCCACAGCCGCCGCGGCAGTCTCGCACGGATCGGAGACCAGCCCCTGGTTTGCGGCAACAAGTTGCACCCCGGTGGTGGTCGCGTTGCCGAGTTGCTGCAGGAAGTAGAAAGCCAGCGAGAACGAGGCTGCGCCGGTGAGCAGCGTCAAAATAATCGGCAGGGAAATGGCGAGCTCAACCAGCGCGGTCCCCTCCTCGCTCTCGAGGTCCACACTGTGACGCGGACGCCGAACGGGCCAAAGGGCCCGCCAGGCCTTGCTTCCACGAATCTTCATGAATCGACCTCCGGACGCGGCTGCCATAGGGAATTTGCAGCCAACCGCGCCGTACTTGCTCAGAACTCTGTTGCGCCCGCGGCGCCTTTTACTACGCTGATTTCAACCGATTCAGGGAAAATTTGAATTCCCGCCCGCTGCGGGAGCCTCGCCGGAGTCATCCTGACCTCTCGGGGAAAGTGAGTCTTATCTTTATCGTCGTCGATCTCTCGACGGCGTGGAAATCCCACTTTGGTGCTATGAGTTGTCGGCTTTAGGCCAGTATCCCCGGCCGGCGGGTCTGCTCCTCTCGGCCTCAACAAGGCGGACGAGGACAGGATGGGCAGTGACAGAAACGAAAACCTTCCGCTGACCTTCAGCTTGGCGGTGCGGCCCCGGCGTTTCGGGCGTCTTCACTAGGCCCGT
This sequence comes from uncultured Acidobacteriota bacterium, assembly GCA_963826735.1. Classification (GTDB taxonomy): domain Bacteria; phylum Acidobacteriota; class Terriglobia; order Terriglobales; family Acidobacteriaceae; genus Telmatobacter. The sequence goes on along the minus strand of CAWGYN010000011.1, from coordinate 21,293 downwards.
TTCAACTGCGCCAGAAAACGTTCGAATTCTCTCCTGCCCGCGGCATCCAGAATGGGCGCATTGCCCCGGCGCCGGTCGTGCGCATCGGGCAGAATAAACTGCAGGCCCACGCCGTCGGGTCCCCAGCGCACGGCCCGCGATTGCACGGCAATCGAGCGCTCGGCCATCTCCTCGCCCAGGTCGCCCCTTTGCAGCGTCATCAATACCAGCGTCCCCGGATACCAGCGCTCTTCCGTCACCACGTACAGCCCCGATGAGCTGATGTCGCGAATGCCGTGGGCCACGGGCGCCTCGCCGTTCCAGTAATACGCGGCCAACCCTGTCGCCCGTACCCGCGGAGCTTTGCGGGGATCCGGCGACCACCAGCGCTGCAACCAGTTGCGCGGCTGCTTAAAGCCTTTCGCGCCCCGCTGCGTCAGCTCCATCTCGTAGGCATCTTGCAGGCGCCTTGTTGCCGTGTCCGTTGCGGTTCTCCAGTTCCAGCAATCCCGGGCCGCCGCTCCACAGCGGCTTCTCGCGCAACAGCACCGCGCCGGCAATCGTCGTCACCGGGGCTACCGCTTCGCTGCGGGGATTGCTCAGCCGCTGCAGTTGCTGTCCCATCTCCTCAGCCACGCACAGCACCAGTTGATCGCCGGGCTGGGTCTGCGACGAGTAGATGGAGTGCGCCGGCAGGGCCAGCACGCTCTCCGGCCGCGGACTTGACGAGCTCACCTGAAAGGTAGGAAACGACTCCACCGTGTCGATCACCCGGCAATCTTCGTCGAGGTAGATCAGATCCAATGGCGCGGGTATCGCCGCCGCGGGAATTCCCCGGAAGGGCGTCATCCATACGCCCTCGCCCGACTTCAGCGGCCGCGCCGCCATCAACTCGCCCACGCGCGTCGACGGCAGATCGGCAGCCGTGACCTCCAGGCCAAGAAAGCATTCCCGGGTTTGGTTGTAGGCGCAATGTGTTCGCGATTCCATGGTCCTTTTGTCCCGCGACAGCCGCGCCGCAGCGCCTCTTCCTCGCCCTGCGTCGCAGCCGCTTCGTCAAATCTTTCCAGAAGCTCCATACAACCAGGCCCTCTTCGTTCGCGCGCGTCCGGGCGCAAAAGAGAACACTTCTCCCGTTCCGCATTCCGGGCTTCCTGCTCAGGTGCTCACCGCACCGGGGCAGGTCCCCCCGGATCTGCGAATTGTCTTGTTCCCGCCGTGGCGCCCGTTCTCCTCAAGACGGCCACGGGTTCCAGCTCTGCCGTTTACTTGACCCGGTGCGGCGGCGTTGAATCAGGATCACCAGAATGACGACTGCCACCGCCCCCGCAATAATTCTGATAAGCGTGGTGTTGTCCATGTTGTTCTCCCTTCCTGCCCTTATTTTTTGGTTAACTGCATTGAAAGACTCAACCATAACAATCGCGGCTGGTCCCAGTGTAACCAGAAATAGCGCAGGGAAGATGAAGAGTACCAGCGGAAACACCAGCTTCACTGAAGTCTTGCTTGCCATCTCCTCGACCATCTGCACGCGCTGCGCGCGCAGCGTGTCAGAGTGAACGCGGAGCATCTTGGCAATGCTGGTTCCAAATTGCTCTGTCTGCACCAGCATCGAAACCAGGTTGCGCACACTGTCTACGCCGGTGCGTTCCGACATGTGTCTTCCATGCATCGGCACGGGCACGGCCGGCGCGCTGTTCCAGCACCACGATATTCGAGCTCGTCGCACAATTCCGGCTGCGACTGGTGTCAACTCCTGTGCGGTGCGCGCCGTCGCCTGGTCCAGGCTCAGGCCGGCCTCCATGCAAATCACCAGCAGATCGAGTACATCGGGCAATCCGCGGTTGATCTTCTTTTGCCGCTTCTTGATCTTCTTCCCCAGCCAGAAGTCCGGCGCCAGAAAACCTCCGCCCAGTGCCAACAGGTACACAAAAAACGGGCCAAGATTCGCCAATCCCGTCACCAGCGCGATGGCGGCCAGCACCAGCGGCGTCACCACCTTGGAGCCGTAGAAAATCTTCATCGCCGACTCGTTGCGGTACCCCGCGCGCGTCAGCCGCTGCACGCACAATCGAAACTTCCTGCTTGCTCTTCGGCATCAGGTTTTCGACGGACTCCACCAGGTTCCCGATCGAGGACTTGGCCTGCTGCACCACCGACCCCACGCTCTTCTGCTTGGGGCGCGGATTGATCACTTCGCTGATGCGCTGCAGCATGGCTTCGCGATAAAACAGCAGAAGTCCGCCGCTGGCAATCAGCAGAAACACAGCCAGGAATGCGAGAATTACGAAATGTCATACTCTCTCCCCTAAACGTCGATGTCGACGATCTTCCAGATCACAAACCCGCCGAGCACAATCAGTCCGGCCGCAGCCCCACATCAGCTTGATGCCGATTTCGCGATGCCACAGAATGCTGATCATTCCCGGATCCACGAAATAAATGCCCGACGCCCAGCACGACCGGCAGGACAGGTAAGAACCAACCCCGTAAGCCGCCCCTGCGCCGTGTGCACCATAATCTGCCGCTTCAGCCGGAACCGCTCCCGGATCACATGCGAGGTCTTGTCCAGCACCTCGGCCAGGTTGCCGCCGCTCTCCTTCTGAATCAGGATCGCGGTGCGATGTGATCTTCAGATCCTGCAGCGGAACCCGGACGCATCATGTTTTCCAGCGCCGCCTTCATCTCCAGGCCGTAGTTCTGTTCTTCAAAGCAGATCTTGAACTCGCTCCTCACCGGCTCCGGGCATTCCCGGGCCACCAGGGCCATGGCCGCCAGCAGGCTGTGCCCGGCGCGCAGGCCGCTCACCATCAGGTCCAGCGCCTCCGGCAGGTCCTTCTCGAATGCGCCGAAGCGCCTGCCGCGCTTGAAGAACACCCAGCCGAAAGGAAGCGCGCCGCAGCACCACGCCGCCAGCCAGCGCCAGCGGGAACTGACTGGAATCGACAGGAACAAGACGTACGGCGGCAGCGCAAAACCAGCCGCGGTCATGATCAGCAGACGGCCCGCGCTCCAATCCAGTTGGCCTGGCTCAGCATTTTGCGCAGATAAGGCGCCAGTTCGACGCTCAGCAGCTTCTTGTTCAGCCATGGAATGCTGCTCAGCTGCTCGTCCTTGCGCAGGTTCAGGATCTGCTGCCGCACCACCTGCGTGGACTCGGTCTTCAGCGCCGAGTCCAGAGTGGCCAGCGCCTGCTTGGCGCTATCTGGAGGGTCCTGCAGCGACCATCGGCAGCGCAATCAGCTGCAAACACGCCGACAAAAACCAATACTGACAATGAATCCCATTCTCAGTACCCCTCCTCTCTCCTTTAATTGACTTGCGTTTCCTTCTCGAACAGGCTCGGCGGCAGAACGATGCCCGACACGCGCAGCCGTTCCAGGAAACCGGGGACGGATGCGGCTGGGCATGAATACGCCGATCACCCGGCCGTCCGGTCCGATGCCCTTCTTCTTGGAACGTGAAGATCTCCTGCATGCTGATCACGTTCTCTTCCATGCCCGTGATCTCGGAGATGTTGGTGATCTTGCGTGTGCCGTCGCTCATGCGCGTGGCCTGCACCACGATCGTGATGGCCGAGGCGATCTGCTGCCGCACCGACTTCTCCGGCAGGTTCATATTGGTCATCGCCACCATCGACTCCAGCCGGGAGATGGCGTCGCGCGGGGTGTTGGCGTGAATGGTGGTCATCGAGCCTTCGTGGCCGGTGTTCATGGCCTGCAGCATGTCGAAGGCTTCCTCGCCGCGGACCTCGCCGATGATGATGCGGTCGGGGCGCATACGCAGGCCGTTGATCAGCAGTTGCCGCTGCCGGATGGCGCCCTGGCCTTCGATGTTCGGCGGCCGCGTTTCCAGGCGCACGATGTTCTCCTGCGCCAGCCGCAATTCGGCCGCGTCCTCGATGGTCACCAGCCGCTCGTTGTTGGGAATGTACTGCGACAGAATGTTCAGGAACGTGGTTTTGCCGGCGCCCGTGCCGCCCGAGACCAGGATGCTGATGCGCGCCCGCACCGCCGACGACAGCACTTCCATCATCTCCGCCGAAATGCTCTTCAACTGCACCAGCTGATTGGCGGCCAGCGGGCCGGTTCCGAAACGGCGGATGGACATGGAGGGCCCGTCCAGCGCCAGCGGCGGAATAATGGCGTTGACGCGCGATCCGTCGGGCAGGCGGGCGTCCACCATCGGCGACGACTCGTCCACTCTGCGGCCCACGCGCGAAACAATGCGGTCGATGATCTGCATGCAGGTGCCGGTCGTCGCGGAACTGAGTGTTCACCTTCTGCAGCAGGCCGCCCTTTTCCACGAACACGTGGTCCTTGTCGTTGACCAGGATGTCGGAGATCTTGGGATCGCGCAGCAGCGGCTCCAGCGGCCCCAGACCGAAGACCTCGTCCAGCAGGTCGGCGTGAATCTTCTCCTGCTCGTCGAAGTTCAGCGGCACCCGCTGGTCCGACATGATCTCTTTCACCAGGCCCGAGACCGCCTGGCGCGCCTGGCTTGAATTCACGCGCGACAGCTTCTCCAGATCCAGCTTCGAGATCAGCGTCCGGTGAATTTCCGCTTTGTAATCGTTCCAGGTTCAGCAGTTCCACGTTTACCTTCCATCCAATTGGGGAATTTCACTTCTTCTGCGCCATCATCCGAAGAAACTCAGGCTGAAACTCTTTTTCTTCGCCCGCGGTTTCGCTCTTCCCAGTCACCGCATTCACCATCTTGCGGATCTGCCGCGAGATGGCCGAATCCGACAGCACCAGCGGCGTGGCGCTGATCTGCATGTTCCGCACCGCCGCATAGTCGTTGGGAATCTTCCACTGCGCCGGCCGGGTCAGCGCCTTGGTGATGTGCTCCTCCGACACGCCCATGCCCGCGGGATTCAAACCGGTTGATCACGATCTCCAGCTTGGGCACCGCGCCCGAGAAAAACTGCTGGATCAGCCGGTTCGAATTGCGCAGCTCGGGAATGCCCGCCTGCGTGACCAGATAGACCGTGGTCGCGTCCTTGTACGCTGCGGTTCCCATCAGCTCCAGCTGCGACCCCAGATCCACCACCACGTTGTCGAACTCATGCCGCGCCACGCTGAGCAGCCGGTCGATGGCCTCGTTGGCGGCCTGGTACGGAATGAACCGCCCCGGCGCCGCCAGCACCCACAGACCGGAACTGTGCTTTACCAGAAGCTGGGAAAGAAATTGTCGCATCCAGACGGTCCGCGGCTTCCAGCGCATCGATGGCCGAAAACCCCGCCGTGATGCCCAGATTCAACGCCGCATCGCCCAGCGGCAGATCCAGATCGATCAGCAGCGTTTTCTCTTGCGATTCCTTGGCCAGCGCCACCGCAAAATTGCAGGCCAGCATGGTCGCTCCGGCGCCGCCCTTGGAGCCCATGAACGCAAACAGCTTTCCTGCCGGCTTCTTCGCGGTCCGCATACCGGCCGGCGCGCCGCGGCCCGCACCAGCGCTTCTGCCACCACTCCTTGCGCAAACGGAAGGGTCAGAAACTCGCGCGCTCCGGCTCGCATGCAGCGCACCAGCAGCTCTGGATCGGCGCTTTCCGAGTACACCATCACCGTCGCAAACCCGTCGGCGCCGACGCTCTCCACCAGCTTCGAGCGCGAACTCCGGATCGCCGTCCAGATCGATGATGATGACGTCGTAACCGCTGGTCCATCAACTGCGACGCATCGTCGAGTCTCGCCGGATAGCTCGAGAACTCGGCAGACCTCATATGCCCATGCAGCCGGCTCAGCGCCTGGGCCGCCGCATCGCGGTGACGTCTATCGGGGCTGATCAGTGCGACAGAGAGCGGCGTGACGCTGATCGTCTCGGTGTACGAATTGACCAGGTGTGGGGAATCTGTAGCCACTTTACGTTCGCTCCTTGACGTGCCGCTGTTCTGTGGCGCATTCGTCGGGTGCGCCGAAACTTCAAATCTGGTTCGCTGCAAGCTGGACATTGACTTTCTGCGTCCTTCAATGCGCAAAAAACGAAATCAATGTTCCGATCGCGATGGCTGGCGCGTACGGCATCTTGCGCCGCCGCGGGTTGCTCAATACTGCCTCTCCGCGATCTTATTTGAACCGAATGCCAAGTCGCCGGCGTGCTGGAACAGCTCCTTCAAAAATCCTCCCCACACCGCCCAGGCCAATGCCATCACTCCGCCCACCAAACCGGTAAACACCAGGGCATAAATCAATTGCGCCGGGCCGATCCAGGCCCCGATGGCCGCACACAGCTTCACATCGCCTGCGCCCATGCCGCCCATGAAGAAAAGAAATCCGTACAGCAAAAGCCCCAATCCTGCTCCGCTCAGACTCTGGCCCAGACCATGCCAGCCGTGGAGCCATCCTGAAACCACAACCCCAACCACAAAAAAGGGCAGTACCAGCCAGTTCGGAATCCGCCGGCTGCGAAGATCCGTGAAGGTTGCCACCCCCAGAACGATAACGGTGGGCCACCAGGCAAACGAATGCATCCCCGCTGCTCCTTCATCCCCGCGGTGTTCCGGGATTACCCTGCATATAGCAATTGCTGAACCAAACTACTTGAGCAGGTATGCCATTTGGATTCAGATAGATGACTCAGATCAACCGTGGGGGTGTACACGGTTGTTTACGGCCGGAGGGCCTTTTGGAGTGGTCCGTATACACCTTCACATCGCCTTCACATCGCCGCAATCCGGCGCTGCAAAGCTGGGGACAGAGAGTGAACGTAACCTACAGTAATAAAATGAGTTATTTTCCACTCCGGCGAACACGACACATGGGTCCGACCTGACGTTTTTTGCGCTTCGGACTGCGTTCCAGGATACCTTCCCGCGCAACCAACCATGCGGCTACTATCCCCGCTGTTCCCGATGCCGATAAGTCACGCAGGTACCTTCCTAGCACGAAAGAGGAATATCGGGTGAGGTACCGATTGACGATCATGAAGCTCACATCGCCAAGCTTCCCAGAGCGGCACCGTGAATCCGGCGAATTGGATGACCGCACGCGCATGACAAGAATCGGACTGTACTCCGAAGACCGCACGCTGCAACCGCTTCTTTCTCCTGCCCTTGGTAAGGATTTCGAGGTTCTGCTCCAGTCTGACGGCGAGGGGATGGATGCCCTGATTGCTGCCGGGAACTGCGATGTCATGATCCTCGATCTGTATTCCCACGCAGGACTCGCTGCAAACCCGGATCGACTGCGCGCGCCGCCTGATCGCCTCCAATGTCCCGGCCATCCTCATGGCCGACGACAGCCTGCGTTCCACCGCATTCGAGCTGGTTCGCTCCGGAGCCTTTGGCTACTACGCGCCGTCCGCCCTCCGATTCGCGACCTCAAGACCATGCTCAGCCGCGCCTGCGAGACCTCCGCGCTCAAGCAGCAGTTGTACAGCGTGCAGCAGCGCATCGAGGAGCCGGGCAAGTGCGATCGCATCATCGGATCCAGCCCCGGCATGCAGCGCGTCTATCAGTTGGTGCGCAGCGTAACCAATCTCAATGCCGCGGTTCTTGTCACCGGCGAAAGCGGCACCGGCAAAGAACTCATCGCCCGCGCCATTCACAACCTCGGCTCCCGCGCCAACAAGCCCTTCGTCGCCGTCTCCTGCGGCGCCATTCCTGAAACTCTCATTGAAGCCGAGCTTTTCGGCCACGAGAAAGGCGCCTTCACCGGAACCGTCGGCGCTCGCGAAGGCTACTTCGAGCAGGCCGCCGACGGCACGCTCTTCCTCGATGAAATCGGCGACCTCAGCATCTTCACGCAGGTCAAGCTGCTCCGCGTCCTGCAGCAGATGGAGTTCAGCCGCCTGGGCTCGAACAAGCTCATCCCCTTGCGCGCGCGCCTCATCTTCGCCACCCATCAGGACCTCGGCAAGCTGGTGGCCGAAGGCAAGTTCCGCCAGGACCTCTTCTACCGCATCAATGTCATGCGCATCGATTCGCCGCCGCTCCAGGATCGGTCTGAAGACATTCCGCTCATCGCGCGCCATTTCCTGCGCCACTACGCGGACGTCTTCCAAAAGCCCATGGACGCCATCGAACCGGATGCGATCGAGATGCTCCAGAGCTACGCTTGGCCCGGCAACGTGCGCGAGCTTGAAAACGTGATGCAGCGCGCCATCATCCTTGCTCCGGGCCGCGCCATCCGCGCCGAGGACCTGAACCTGAACGGCCACGAGCAGGAAGAAGACGCAGGCGCATTCGACGAAGTCGTCGATATCGCCGACTACCAGCCGGCCGGCTCCTTCGAGCGCCAACTCCGCGACTACAAAATCAGGCTGGCCGTCGCCGCGGTGCGCGAAGACAACGGCAACAAGACCCTGGCGGCCCGCAGCCTCTCCATCTCCCGCGCCTATCTGCATCGTCTGCTGCGCCTCGCCGAAACCGACACCGAGGCCCTCTACGCTGAGCAGCCCCTGCACCACTCCGTCACCGCCTGACACCGCAACATTTTCGCTCCAGCACAAACACCAATGCCCCGTCCAAGCTGTGCCTGGATGGGGGTCGTTTCTCTGACTCGCTGGTTTGCTGGTTTGCTGACTTGCTGACTTGCTGACTTGCTGGCTTGCTGGCTTGCTGACTCGCCGGCTCGCCGAATCACCACACTACTTAAGCAAAATAATCGACCTGCCGTGTCTCGCTCTCGGCTTCTGCGCCAGGCTCCGTCTCCGCTTCCAGCATCAGATCGTCCGCGTCGTTCTCTTCCGCTCCCGAGCCTTTTCTGCCGCCGCGCTGCCTTTCGCCATCGCCCGGCCTCGCCGCGCTGTCGACGCCGAGGACTTCCGGCGAGGCAAAATCCCCCTGCGGCGCTTTCACGGTTGGCAGCGCGTGAATTCCGGGGACGGGGGCTATTCCCATCTTTACTTCTCGATTCTCATGGGTTATATCGGCAAAGAGGCACGAATCTTTAATCTTTCCCCGCAATTCCTGCCCGCTTTCGATACAAAATCGTCTTTGAGCCAAATCGAATCGCTCACCCCCATCAATCCCTCAACTGCGAACTGTGAACTGAGTTCTGAGGGCCGTCTTGAACTACGGCCGCACGCTCAGGGCCTGCAATTGCACCTGCTCTTTATCGAGCAGCTCCAGCCCCTGTGCCAGGCTCATTCCCGCCGGAACCGGCTTGAAACCCCCGCGCGTCTCGCTGGTCTCCCGCGCAAAGGTCTTCACCAGCAGCGCGCGGATGTTCATGTGCACTTCGAGTGACTTCGTCTTCCAGTCGGTCGGGCTCACCTGCACGCGTTCGAGCCGGAACCAGCCACCCTGATAAAGCCGGCCCAGGATGCCGAACCCGAAATCCACATTCTCCTCCACGCGGCCGTCCAGGCGAGCCAGCCGCTTGTAACGCGCATCCACCCACAACGTGCCGCTCATGGCGTGGAAGATGCGCGCTTCAATGGTGTGCGCCGTATAGCTGGGATTGGGCTGAAAGCGCAGACGGTAGCAGCCGTTCTCCTCGCCGTCATATTCGTACACAAAAGCGTCCGGCAGCAGCGCGAGAATTCTGCCGATGCGTTCCTCGTCCTCGTCGTACTGTCTCAGGTGGCGCGCCCTTTCGCTGGGTGAGTTCAGCAGCCGTTGCAAGCGTTCCTGTTCCTGCTGTTGCGTCTCCGGGCTCAGCGCGCGGCCGCCGCTCAAAGCCAGCCGCGCAATCGGTCCGTCCGAAGTTTCCACCTGCTCTGTCAAACTGATTCCGCTGGGCGAACGCCGCTCCACCCAATAACGCCAGGAACCGTGGCGCTGGTGGTCGCTTTGTTCGTTGTAGATCACCTCGCGAACCAGCTGACCCGCCGGCTTCGGCGGTTGCGAAGACGCGCTTGCCGCGCACTGCAACATCGCCAGCAGTCCCAACGCCCTAAACGCAGTACGCATGGCTGCACCCTCCCGGCCGCGGAATCTCCACCCGCGGGCAGTATGACGGCGCAACAGTAGACCCCTTGCAAGACCGCCGTAAAAATGCCAAGAAAAACCAGAGGAGTACCCGAAAAGCAACCCCGTCTTCCCTGGCCAGAACCACCCCACTCGCGCTTCGGCGGGCCGGGCGGATTCCCCTTGCTACACTGTCTCCATGTCAGACGAGCAAGACTTCCGGCGCGCGGCTGAAGCGGCGCTTGGCAACCTCAAGCGGCACCTCATCGCACGTGAAGAAGGCGAGCAGGCCGGTTTCGAAGTCGAGGAACAGGGCGGCGTGCTGAATGTCCTCTTCGAGGATCCCGCGGCCCGTTTCGTCATCACGCCCAACGCGCCGGTACGCCAGATCTGGATTTCCGCGCTCGCCACCAGCTTCAAACTCGACTGGGATTCCAAGCTCGAGGAGTTCATTCTGCCGCGCACCGGCGAGACTCTCCGCGTCCTTGTCGATCGCCTCATCGGCGAGCATCATGCGCCGAGTTCCGGTCGCATCTAGCGCGCGAAATGTTACGATTGTCTGCATCCTTGGAGGAGTCGCACCCATGAGTGACACCATCGCAACGCCGGCGCTCTCAGCCGAACAGGTTTCAACCATCACGCGCCAGACCAACTACGGCACCTGGCGCTTCCAGAAAACCTGGAAGCCGCTCACCATCGCCGATGCCGAGGGTTGCTGGTTTACCGATGGTGCGGGCAAGCGCTACCTCGATTTCAGTTCGCAGTTGATGTGCGTCAACCTCGGCCACAAAAATCCGCGTGTCGTCGAGTCCATTGCCGAACAGGCGCGCGAGCTTTGCTATGCCGCGCCCGGCTACGCCACCGATGCCCGCGCGCGCCTGAGCTCGAAGCTCCTCGAAGTTCTTCCCGAGGGTCTGGAAAAGTTCTTCTTCACCACCAGCGGCACCGAGGCCAACGAAGCGGCCTTCAAAATCGCGCGCATGGTTACCGGCAAAAACAAAATCATCTCCCGCTATCGCTCCTATCACGGATCGACCGCGGGCTCCATCGCGGCCACCGGCGATCCGCGCCGCTGGGCCATGGAACCCGCAGGCAAAATCGCCAACGTCGTCTTCGCGCCCGAGACCAACTGCTACGACTGCCCCATCAAGCACACCTATCCCACGTGCAACATTGCCTGCGCCGACTACATCGAGCACATGATCCGCAACGAGAGCGACGTCGCCGCCATTATCTTCGAGCCCGTCGTTGGCACCAACGGCGTCCTCGTCCCTCCACCTGAATATTTTCCGCGCCTGCGCGAAATCTGCGACCGTTACGGCGTGCTCATGATCGCCGACGAAGTGATGGCCGGATGGGGCCGCACCGGCCGCTGGTTCTCCATTAACCACTGGAACCTGCAGCCCGACATTCTCGTCACCGCCAAAGGCATCACCTCGGCCTACGTGCCTCTCGGCCTCTGCGCCACCACCGCCAAAATTGCCGACTACTTTGAGGACCACTACTTCTCGCATGGGCACACGTATGAAGCGCACCCGCTCACTCTCGGCCCCGCCGTCGCCACCATCGAAGAGATGCAGCGCCTCAAACTTGTCGAGCGCGCCGCCGAGCTCGAGCCCTACGTCCGCGAGAAGCTGCTGAAGCTCAAGGACAAGCATTCGTCCGTCGGCGATGTCCGCGGCCTCGGCCTCTTCTTTGCGGTCGAGATTGTGAAGAACCGCAAGACCAGGCAGCTCTTCAACACCATGCGCGACAAGGTCGAAGGCAAGCCCCTGGTTGTTGACCAGATCGCAGCCAAGATGATGGCGCAGGGCGTGTCGATGCAGGCCTGGGTCAGCCACTTCGTCATCGCTCCGCCGCTCATCGTCACCAAGGAAGAGCTCGACCTCGGCATCGCGGCGCTCGATGAGCACCTGGCAATCGCCGATGCGCTTGTTGAGGCCTAATCGTTGCCCAGGAGCACACGCACATCACGGGCGCCGTGCAGCACGCGCACGATGCGGACTGTTCCTTTCTTGACCCTGTAGAAAATTACGTAGTTTCCCGATGGGAGACTGCGCAGTCCCGGTCGAAGATCGGAATCGCGGCTTCTTCCGAGGAGCGGAGTGCCTCGCAAGAGATAAACTGACCTCATAATTGAAGCTATGAGCCGATTCGCCGGGTCAATGCTACCGCTTTCGGTGGCGACGTAGGTCCAGATGGCATCCAAATCGATGCGAGCGCGGCTGGAGATCGAAAGCCGCATCAGCGCACAGCGAGCCTGGCTCGACCTCGCTGTTCAACGCCCTTGATAAATTCCGCAACATCCTCATCCGAATCGAGAACAATGTCATCCTGCTCCGGGGAAGCATCGCCGACCTCAATCGCCGCCAACAATTCCAGCCGCGACCGCTCCCGTTCCACCCACTGGTCCAACGCGTGTTTCACGGCTTCGGCGGAGTCTTTAAAACGCCCCTGCTCGATGCCGAGGTGAACGAAGGATTTCTGCTCGGGAGTGAGATCGATCTCCATAGGAGAAGCTTAGGACTTGGCCAGACCCCTGTCAATCAGCGCAACCAAAGCACGAGCCTGAGCCTGAGTTCGGTCATCCTGTGCGCTTCCCGGCATTGCGGGGCGAGTCCATGGACCTGCATCTTGCGCCGTCAACTCAGCACGAACTTGGTTGCCCCATCCTTGGCGCAGTCCCATCGCGCCATGGGTGGGATAGCGCGCTGAGGAACTCCTTCAGCCGCGGTTCTGTTGACTCAAGAGTAATTGACGAGTGGGCGACCATCCTCCCGGAACCCAGAACTCAAGCAGGTTTTGCAGCCGAGTTGCTGCGATCACGGGGTATTTTATAGAAAACAAACGTCGCCCAACTCTCGCCGAAGCACCGTTGGATTAGGATGAGTACGGTGCGAAAGTGAGCCAGTCTCCACAGATTTGTTCACAGAAGGTCAAGTAATCAATGACGATCCCTAAAGCGAAGCTATTCGCTTGCTTGTATTTTTGTCTGACGTGTTCTATACCGCTGTCGGGGCAAGCAAGTCTCACTCAAAGCAGCGCCACGTCGTGCCGACAATTCGTGGAGACATTTTACAAATGGTATCTGGAAACGGCCTCAAGAAATAATGGACTGACAGATTCTGATCTTGCCTTGAAAGACAGACCCTATCTCTTCAGTTCGGAACTATTACTGAGGCTGAGGGAGGAATCTGAAGTCCAGAATCGGGCGGGTTCGAACTTGGTAAGGTTGGATATCGATCCATTTTCTGGACCCGATGGTGCCGGTGACCGATTCGCTCTAGGGAAGATCACGACCAAGGGTAATCTATGTTGGGCAGAAGTTCATTTTGATGAGTATAAGATCCCCGGCGTGATGCCGGAACTAGCGCATAAGAACGGTCGATGGATTTTCGTGAACTTCTATTATCCGGGCCCTTCAAGTTCCAAACCATCGGATCTGTTAAGCGAATTGAAGGCGGCGCGAGAGTCATGGAAGGCACAGGGACTACTGAAAGATAAGGAGCCTTGATTGCCTGAAAACCGTTGAAAGCGGCTCCTGAAACAAGCGTCCGCTGGGTCTTGGTTGTATCACCGGCTATCCGGAAGTTACCCCAGTTTTTGCCTCTGTCCCCGTGTACGCCCATCCCCACCAACCCCGCCCCAAAATTTTCCCGGCGCCATTTTGCATATAATTTCGCCCTCCCGGCGCACACTATTCCCATAAGCCTTCAATGAGGCAGGGAGCGCGGTTCGACGGACCCTGTTCCCCGAAACCTGACGCCCGCCTCTAACCCGTTTGTTGTCTAATTTCTGCAAGCAACTATATGCACTTTCAGATATTTACGCGGCAACTCATCGCGTAAAGCAATGAAAACAGGATATTTGCTTACAGAAATAGGGGGGAGAGGGGGGTAGGTGCCAACGTTTCGCGCAACATCAGCCGGCAATGGATCACCGATCACTGATCACCGACCACTGTTCCTCCGGCACCGCGGGCTCAACGAACCTCATCATGGCCACATACGACGCGCCTGCCGTGAAGAAGCCCACGAACCACGCGTAGTCGTAGAGGAAATGCAGGCTGGGCACCCAAACGCCTACCAGCGCCAACGCCATACCCAGCGCAAGGGCGATGAGCGCTCGTGGATTGACGCCCTTGGTGTAGTGGTACACGCCCTCGCGGTGATAGAGCGAGTTCACGTCAAGCTCCGTGTGGCGGATGAAGAAGTAATCGCACACCATGATGCCGGCCACGGGGCCGAGCAGTCCCGAGTAGCCCACGAGCCAGCCGAAGATGTACGCGTCGGGCGTGGCCAGGAGCTTCCACGGGCACATCGCCAGGCCGAGAAATCCGGTGATCAAGCCGCCCGTCCTGAAACTGATCAGTCGCGGATAGAGATTCGAGAAATCGTTCGACGGCGATACGACGTTGGCGCCGATGTTCACGTTCAGCGTGGCCACCAGCACGGCAATCATGGCCACAAACGCCACCAGCGGCTGATGAAACATTCCGATCAGTTGCACCGGGTCCCAGATGGGCTTGCCGAACAGAACCGATGACGCTGAAGTGACCGCGATGCCGAGAAAGGTGTAGAGCACCATGGCCACCGGCAATCCGAACGCCTGGCCCCACGACTGTGCACTTTGCGATTTGGAATAGCGCGTAAAGTCGGGAATGTTCAGTGCCAGCGTGGCCCAGTAGCCGACCATGGCTGTGAGCGAAGGAAAGAACACGCTCAAAAATTCTCTCGTCGAGTGGAAGCGGCTGGGCGTGGACAGCATGGCGCCAAAGCTGCCCGCCTTGACGCGCACCCAGATCAGCAGCGCCGCCGCCATGATGAACATGAACGGCGCGCCAAACGCTTGCAAACGGCGGATGGATTCGACGCCGCGCCAAACAACAACCATGTTAAGCAACCAGAAACCCAGAAAGCACGCCCACAAGATGCCGCGATTGCCCGCCGCGCCCGGCCAGATGACGATGAGCATGGCGTCAATGGCGCTGCCGCCGATCCACGACTGGATGCCGAACCATCCGCAGGCCACCACGGCGCGCAGCAGCGCCGCAAGATTAGCGCCGCGCACACCGAACGACGCGCGCAGAAATACAGGAAACGGAATGCCGTACTTCGCGCCTGCGTGCGCGTTCAGCAGCAAGGGGACAAGGACGATCAAGTTTCCCAGCAGCACCGTCCCCAGCGCCTGCTTCCAGTCCATGCCATTGGCGATCAGTCCCGACGCAAGCCGATAGGTGGTGATTTCCATGCACATCGAAAACCACAGCGCCATGTAATTGTAGAAACCCCAAGTGCGCTGCTCTGGGCCGGTCGGCCGCAAGTCGCGATTCGATAGGGATGGATCGATGCTGCTCACGGGGCCTCCTCCGTGGGATGCGTGCTCTATTTCGAATCTAATTTCGAAGCGATAAAGATGCCATCATGAGCGGCGTGCGCGGGATAGCACAGATTTCGCCCTCGCAGAAACAAGCTGACTCGCTAACTCGCCAACTTGCCGACTCGCTGTCCTACTTCCACGCGCCTCCGCGTGCCTCGCGCCGAAGATATTTTCCGCGCCCCGGCGTGCCGATGAACCTTCCGCCGCTCACCACCAACTCCCCGCGCGAGTAAACGTCGCGCGCGTTGCCGCGCACGCGGAAACCCTCGAACATGGAGTAGTCCACCTTCATATGGTGGGTCTTGGCGCTGATGGTGTAGTCCTCATTGGGATCCCACAGCACCAGGTCCGCATCGCTGCCCGCGGCGAGCACGCCCTTCTTCGGATACATGCCGAAGATCCGCGCCGGCGCCGTCGACACCAGCTCGACGAAGCGGTTGATGGAAAAATTGCCCTGGCCTACGCCGTGATGATGCAGCAGTTGCAGCCGGTTTTCGATGCCCGGGCCGCCGTTGGGAATCTTCGTGAAGTCGTCCTTGCCGAGACTCTTCTGGTCCGCGAAGCAGAACGGGCAATGATCGGTCGATACCACCTGCAGGTTGTCCTTCTTCAGGCCCTCCCACAGCTTGGGCTGGTTCTTCTTCTCGCGCAGCGGCGGCGTGAACACGTACTTCGCGCCGTCCCAGCCTTTGCCTTCCATGTTGTCTTCGATGGAGAGCAGCAGATACTGCGGACAGGTTTCGGCAAACGCCGGCAGGCCGCGGTCGCGCGCTTCGCGGACTTGATTGAGCGCGTCTTCACTGGAGAGATGCACGATATAAATCGGCACGCCGGCCATCTCCGCCATGGCGATGGCACGGTGTACCGCTTCGGCCTCGGCCTTAGTGGGCCGCGAAAGGGCGTGATAAATGGGCGCGGTTTTGCCATCGGCCAGCGCCTGCTGCACGATGACGTCGATGACGGAACCGTTCTCCGCGTGCATGCAAATCAGCGCGCCATTCTTCGCCGTCTGCCGCAGCGCCTTGAATATAGTGGCGTCGTCTACCATGAGCACGTTGGGATAGGCCATGAACAGCTTGAAGCTGGCCACGCCTTCGCGCACCATGTCGTCCATGTCTTCAAGGCCAGCATCCCCCAGGTCGGTCACAATCATGTGCAGGCCATAGTCGATGTAGGCCTTGCCCTCGGCTTTCTTCCACCAGGTGTCGAGTGCCGCGCGCATTTTGGTGCCCTTGGCCTGGATGGCGAAGTCAACAATCGTTGTCGTCCCGCCGATGGCCGCGGCGCACGTGCCGGTCTCGAAATCGTCGGCCGAATACGTTCCGCCGAACGGCATGTCAAGATGCGTGTGCGCGTCGATTCCGCCCGGCAGCAGCAGGAGGCCGGTGGCATCGACGACTTTGTCCGCGGAGTTCGCCGGAATTCCCGCGCGAATTTCCTTGATGGCCGCGCCGTCGATCAGCAGATCGGCTTTTATGCTGGCGTCGGCGTTTACTACCGTTCCGTTTTGAATAAGCGTTTTCATGATGGCATCTTCCTCATTTGTTGCCCGGGTAAGCTGTGCCGGCGAGGACGCCCGCACGACAGCCTGTCTCCCACCCCAGCGAGCGACGACCGCTCGCCGGGGGCGCCGGTCTGGAGACCGGCGCTACTAGTCTCCACTCGTTGGCGCTGCGCAGGCCACGCCCTTGGTCCGCTGCTCCCACGTCTCCGGAGCCACATCCTTATCGACACGAACCATGGTGATGCATCCCTCCACCGGGTGGGTGCTCTGTCCGTTGCTTACGACTACCATCTGGGTGGTCTGCTGATTGGCCACCTCGTACGGCACGATGGCGCTCACCTGGGCCGCGGCCGCGTACACCAGCGGCGCCGGGATGTTGTCGAACAGCACCTGGGTGCCCGCCAGGGTCGAGGCCAGCCGGCCCTGCGCGTTCAACTGCGCAGTCACTGTGGTGGACCGATGCCGGCGCCGAAGATGGTGACTACTTCTCCCGGCGCCACCGGCCCGGTCTGGAAGCTGGCGGCATTGGTGACCGCGGGCGCCGCCAGCGAGACCGGCGGCGGCGACTGAATGGTGACCGTGGAGATGGCCTGCAGGCTGGAGTTGGCCAGGCTCTGGGCGGTCACTGTGACGGTGGTGCGAGCCGCTGTGGCAGGTGCGCGTATAGGTTCCGTCGGGAGCGATCACGCCCGTCTGCGGCGTGACCGTCCAGCGGACTGCCGGGTTCGGCAGTCCCGAGGTTACGGCTTGAAAGAGACGCGTCGCTCCGGGGGTTACCAATACCTCGGGGGGCTCACGTCAAAGGTGGGCACCGGGACAGCGGGGCCGACCCCGATGTACAATCTCCGCGTTGTCGGAGGTGGACCCAGTCGAGCGATGCCGTCTCGATCGCGTAGGAGGCGCCTGGGTCACTGGGAACCGGATGATGGCATCGCGCACCGGACCGGCGGCGTCCTTCGCCACCGTGGCGCAGGCCAATTCGGCCGAGAGTTCCGTTCGTGAGCGGGTAGGCCGTAATCACGATCCCGGAGTTGGCCGTGCCGCCAAGCTGGACTCCGTCGGCAGTCACTTGCAGGCTGCCGTTCGAGGAGCGGTGAATCGCAGCCAGCCGGTTCGGAAGTCGGCCGATCCGGTGCAGGAGTGAGTCGGGTCGGTGGGGTTCTGAGTCAGTAACAGGTTGGTTCCCGAGCCTTCAAAGGGCACCGCCGGGATAGCGTAAGCGCCGGCCAGTTCATCGCCCGGCGTCAAACTGGCTGCTCCGGGCTGGGTCAGGGTCACCGTTGGTTCTGGACCAGGACGGTCATGCCGAGAGAGGCGGGTCCATGATTCGCCGGGACGGTGAAGAAGACCTGTCCGCTGCCCGCGCCGTATCCCGGGCCTTGGACGGAGGCGAAGTTGCCGGTCACGGGAGTCACCATCCAGCCGCAGTTGGCGGAAGTGGTGATGTTGGCGCTGTAAGTTCCCGCCGGTAGCATCGGCCGCGATGTTCGTGGGCGAGACGGCATAGGAGCACGGCGCCGCCGGCCGGGCCTCCCAAAGGCACGCGCCAGACTCCGCGTCCGTAGGTGAACGCGTAGAGGTATTTGACCCCCGGTATTGCGGTCGATCGCCAGGGTAGAGGTGATGACGTTGGCAAACGGGTCGTCGTCGTGGGCCCAGGTGTTGCCCCCATCGAGGCTGGCGAACACTCCCAGGTCGGTGCCCAGGTAGAGTCGGGTGGACTCGTCCGGGTCCACCAGCAGGGTCTCGACCGGCACGTCCGGCAGTCCGCTGCTGCCCGAGCCATCGATCCGCGTCCAGGTCACGCCGGAGTCAGTGGACCGATAGACGTGCCCGTCTCCAGGGGCGGAATCGAAGGTAGTGTAAGTGGCGTAGACAGTGGATGGCTGGCGCGGGTCGAACTCCAGGTGGGAGACGTTGCCCGCCGCGGCTGGGTGGAACTCCACACGGTGTTGCCGTTGGCGGCGAGCGCCGCGGGATTGCGGAAGATTCTCCCGTGGTTCATTCCGAACAGGACCAGGTTCGGATCGGCGGGTGAGACGGCGATGGCGCGGATGTTATCGAGGACCCCGCCATCCTGGCTGGCCTGGGCGCTGGCCGCGGTCCATCTGGCCGGCGCTGTTTTCGGTGCGCCAAAGCTGCGTCCCGCCCAGGTACATGCGCAGCGAGTCGGCGGGGTCGAACAGGTAGTACGCGACGAAGGGAAAGTTGAGCTGGGGCCTCGTTGAGGCCGTTGTACGCACTCTGGTAGGTGATGCCGCCGTCGCTGGACCTGGCCAGCGCCGCGTGCGGAGTCTCGACGAAGGCGGTGCTGATGTTGACGGGGTCCACGCGGGAAACGCCGCCATCCCCGCCGAAGATGGAAGCCCACTGGCCGGGACCGTTGAAGTCCGTGCCACGGAGAGTCCCGTTGTCCTGGGTTCCTCCGAAGTAAGCGCCGCCGCCCGGGTAAGGCACCCCGTGGTAGAACTGGGTGGTCTGGTAGCCGTTATTGAGCGGAGTCCAGGTGACGGCGGAATTGGGCGAGGCGCAGGTCCCGGTCTGGCCGCGCGCCTGGGTGGTCTGATAGACGCCGCCGTCACTGACTTCGTAGAGCATCTGGTTGCCGGCTCCGTCGAAGCCCGGGTCGAAGGCCAGGAAATGCTGGTCGGGGTGGGCGCCGTTATAAGCGTAGCCCCAGTTGGCGCCGCCATCGTCGGAGCGGAAGATGCCGATGCCGCCCACCCACACGCGGTTGGGGTCCAGCGGATCGACGGCCACGGCCAGGTTGTATCCCGCCTGGCCGTTGAGATGGGACTCAGTTCGTGGCAGAAGGAGGAACAAGATATAGGCGCTGTCGATGCTCAGGATGGCCGTATTCAGGCGATTGGAGTCCTGGTTCGACGTGCGGACCGTCTCCAGGTGCCGGGGTCCCCGTTGCTGGTGGAGCGGTAGACGGCCAGCAAAGCTTTGGCGTATGCGCTGGAGCTGCCGATGGTGACTGAGACGGCGTAGACCGTGCTTGGCTGCGACGGAGCCACGGCGAGCGCGGTGTACCACATATTCGGATCGGATTGGACCATGGCCCAGGTTCCTTTGCCGGCAGCGTCGGAGTTGCGGAAGATCGCGTAGTTCAGGCTGCCCAGCGGATGGCAGACGGCGAAGACCACGTCGGCCGTTTGCCCGGGCTGGAGGGCGACGTCGAAGCAGCCGTTGGTAGTGCCGCCGGTCAGGGTGGCGCCGGTCCGCCATCGGGAGATGCCAGGGAAAGCGTCCAGGTAGCGCCGCCGTCCCATGCCCACAGGCCCGAGTTGGTGGCCGCATAGATGTGGGACGAGGCAGTGCGGCTGACGGCGAGGTTGTTTACGAAGTAGAAATCCGGGCGTTCCGGTGGATGGAAATCTGCGCCCAGGTCTGGCCGCCGTCGGTGGTCTTGAAGATTCCGGCGCCGCGCCAGTTCTGGGTCTGCTCGCCGGTCCCGGCGTAGAGAGTGTTGGGATTGTTGGGGTCCATCACCAGCGAATCGACGGTGAGCACGGGCGCCAGATCGGTCTGCGGGGTCCAGGACTGGCCGCCGTCGGTGGTCTTCCAGACTCCGCCGGTGGCGCCGCCGAGCCACATGATTTTGGAGTTGGTGGGGTGAATCACCAGGCCGCGGGTTCGCCCGCCGACGTTGCCCGGGCCGAGCGACTCCCAGTTTCCGAAGGTTGCCGGCGCGCCGGCTGCGGGGCTGGCCGCGGCGTCGGCCAGGAAGCGTCCTTCGCGGAGCGAATAGCGCCGCATAGTCCCGACGTGCCGTTGGGCCGCGAGGTATTTCTCGACGGGCAGCGGGCCGGCATCGGGAACACGCTGCTCCCGGAAGTACTCGGCGGCTTCGAAGGGGGAGTCCTCCCGCTCACCCTCGCGCTCTCCGGGGGGCTCACCCGGATCCCGCGCCGCCATGTGGGGGACGGGCACGGCGGCGTTTGGCTTGGGCCGGGCGCAGGAGACCAGAAGTGTGGCTATCGCTCCGGCGCAAATGACTAACTTGTGGTTGGCCCGCACTGGCGCCATTGTAGCGCTGGAGCCCCCGAAAAGGCCGTCCCGGGGTCGAAGGAGAAAATCGACCCAGATCGAGGTTCGAAGAACTTTTTACCTTTTTCTCGTGTCCGACCGGATGTTATAATGCATCGGCAGAAAGGGGATTTTGTGAAGAGGAAACTCCTATTTATCGTCGCCGCTATTTGTGTGTCTACCCTGCCCTTGATGTCTCAAGAGGTCAGTGCCGGCATCACGGGTCGTGTCACCGACCCATCCGGGGCCTCCGTTGTGGGCGCCGCGGTCACTGCCAGAGACCTGGATCGCCATACCCTCGTGGCCAACGAAAACCAATGAAGACGGCATCTACGCTTTTCCGCGCGTACCGAACGGGCGGTATGAGCTGAAGGTGGAATCGCAAGGCTTCAAGACCTACGTCAATCCCGGTATCGTTCTTGAAGTGAACCAGCGCGCCCGCGTGGATGTTCCGCTCGAAGTCGGCGCCATCAGCGAAAGTGTCTCGGTGACCGGAGAAGCTCCGGTTCTGCAGACCGATACTACGCAGGTGGGCTCGGTGGTCG
>CAWGYN010000010.1:835000-1326132 GCA_963826735.1 uncultured Acidobacteriota bacterium | reverse complement strand
GCCAATTCGGGTTTTGCCAGTTCCAGGTCATGAGCGATAGAGAACCCATTTATCGCTCATTATCACACGGAATAATGAGCGATACAAACCGATCTATCGCTCAGGTTCAGCGCCGGCGTTTACTTTGCCCCGGCTATGGCTGCGTTGCTTTGGACTGCCAACTGGCCGACCGCCCTCTTGAGGTTCGGGAGTTGGAAGAGCTGCACCGCTGTTGGCGGGGTAGCCGCCGCGGGGACCGAATCCATGCAGCCTTGAATCCCCATTCCAGCAAACAGCCCGACCAACATGGCCGCACCGGCAATCAGCGGAATCCAGATGCGCAGCACATCGCTTTTCAGTTCATGCAGGAGCGCGTCAACCGTCTTTGCCCTGCTTTCCAGGGAATATGTCAATCGGTTGTTGGCAGACTCAACTTGAGCGACGACCCCGCCGCGCGAATCCGACAAATTGCGCAAAGCAGTGGAGAGTTCCTTTTGGGCAGCCGTCAGGGCAGCATTGGTTGTTTGCAGACCGTTGACCGTGGCCGTTATGCCCGATTGAAGAAAGTGCTGTCGCAGACTCTCGCCCAGGAGCTTTGCAATTTGCTGCGGATCAAGACCGGCTTCAATTTCGCCGGGTAGAGCAGAAATCCGCGCCTCCAATTCGTGAACATAGTCGAGCATTTTCTGTTGCGCTTCATTCGAAAACTGCCGATGCAGATCAAGCATTTCCTGAAAGCGTTCGCGCTCATCGGCAATATCCTTTGGCGTCTGGCGAGTGAGCAGGGCCAGAATGCCCATCGCTTCGAGAATGCGCAGCATTTCATCGTCCGGGCTGAGCGTCCGAGTATGCGCGAGAACGCGATAGTATGCGGCCTGTAGCTCTTCCGGCACCAGGCGGGCGAGAGAGTCGAACAGCGTCGGCTCTCCCGCCGTGACAACTGCGAGTTTGGAAGTGACCGGAGCCGTACTCATGGCAAGAACACCTGCCTTGCACGGTCGAATTCAGAGAAGAGCCGCCGCCGGTAACTCTGCGCACGCATAACGAGCGACGCCCGTTTCAGTTCGTCAATATCGGCCTTGCGGTCCGCTACCTGTCCCAGTTGGATTCCGTGTTGCCGGACTGGATTTTCAAGTTCAGCAAGCCGGAATTCCATCTGCAAGATTTCCGGCGAAAAGGCTTCGCGGAAACGACTCGCCTGTTCGGTAGACCTCCAGTATGTGAAATCCGCCAGGGCGCTGGTTGCGTTCTCGACGACGACGTATTCGACGCGATCCTGTAACCGGCTGGCCCAGGCCAGGACGCTTTCGACGCTGGCCGGGTCCGGTGTGACCACGCCGACCGCTGTAAAGCGAACACCGATTGCAGCCACGTCCTCATACATCGACTCGAACCAATCGGCGGCAACCTGCCCGGCACCCGCCCCCATGTCGGCAAGAATGATCGGTGTACCGCTGTCGAGATGATCGACAAAGGCGTCGAGACCAGCCGGAGTGTGAATGTTGACCTTGGTCACCGTTCCGTTGAAAAAGTGCTTCAACGAACCGCGCGCTTTATTCTCCGTATCGAGATCGAGCAGGGTGACCGGAATTTCATTCGTGGCGAACCACTCGGCCAGGGCAACCATGACGCCGGTTTTGCCGACTCCGCCTTTTCCGCCCATGGTGAAGACAACACGCTTTGAACTAGCCGTCATTGCTCACCTCCGTTGCTTGTCAAGGTCAAAGGTTCGTTCTCACGGAAAACGAAGCGGGCAGGCTTCGCAGTCCGCACCACTGGCTTTGCTTTGAAGGCGCTAACGCGGTCAAGCACCGGCGACTCTGCCGTAGCAAGCTGGACTGGCGGCAGTTCGAATTGCGTGCGCTTGCGATGCTTGGCGCGGACCTTCACAAAGGAATGCAGAGTGCTCGGCGCAACGTACAAGCCAAGCCGCTCCTCGAAAGAGGTGCGCAACCTCGCGGTACGTCCGCCCTTTGCGTCGTAGCTCGCGGATCAGTTCGCGGTGGGGTTCCAGTTTGGAGCGTGGAGTCTTTTCAGGGAGAAATTCGAGAATTGTCCGAAGTTCTGGTTCCATTGTGATTGGCTCCAGAGCACTTCGCAACTCATTGTTCCAATAGGCGTCCGATAAGCGGCTCCGACCGTGCCTGAAAGTGCCTTACGTGTGCTATCCATGTCGTCTAGTTTCAACAACTTACGAGGCAAGGTAGCCACTTTCACGGCGATAACACGGGTTCAAATCCCGTCGGGGACGCCAACAAAATAAAGGACTTTTAGTTATTCCGGCTTCGCGCTTCATTCGAGCGTGACGCTATCGTGACATTTTGTGAGTCACGCGACCATTTTCCCCGTTTGATTTCCCTTTGAATACACAGTGTGTGGTGGGAGAATTGGGCGCATGAAAGCCAGCGTCGCCGTTCTTCTGCTATCACTGGCCGCGTGTAGCGTCTTTGGGCGCGCGCAGACGGCCCAGAAATCGAATCCTGCTAGAGAGCGCAATTCAGGACCGCTTAACTGGGTAAGCTCTGACAACAACCCCAAGACTGTGTTTTGGATTCAGGGTAGGTTTGTTCCGGTTGACGATGCCAATTTTAAAGGCGACGCGGATGTAGTGACCATTCTTTGCTCCATCCGCGAAAACGAGTGCCTCGAATTCGACAGCACAAGCCCTTTCGTCCAAGCAGAACAGGTCTGGATTCAAGAGTTCAAACCTCTGAGTTGAGACTCCAGTGAAATAACAGCTACGTCTCGCTCACCAGACGGATGCACGGACGAAACCCTGAAAATTCGTTTTTCTCCACCATCCGTAGTCCTGATCAACTCGCCCGTTCTGCCGATGTCTGACCATTGCAAGAAACTTAACAGTGCCATGGATCAACTTGGGGGCAAGAGCGGTAGTACGTTGGCATTGCAGATGGAGCAGGATGAGCTTGTTCCTACGAGGGGATTATTTACGTTTCAAGACTCAGTACCCCCCGACACTCGGAAGTCTACGGCACCCGTCACACAGAAGAATCCTTGACTGCATTTCTCATGCAGCCTGCTCTTTCTGGCCATCCGGTACCGGGGGTGCAGGTTGTGGGCAGCATCCCGCCCATGATGCCGTCCAGCTTGCCCACGGCTCCGGCCATGTAGTCCGGGGATAGATGTGCGTATCGCTGCGTCATGCGCGGCGTCTTGTGGCCTAGAATCTGGCCCACTGCGTGCAGGTCCACGCCCTGTTGCACCAGCCAACTTGCCGCCGTGTGCCGCAGAGTGTGAAAGCTGGCGTCAAGGATTCCGAGCCGCTTAAAAACGCGCTTGGTGTAAACGGAAAGGAAAGCCGGGTCCACTCCGGCAAAGACGGGATCGCCCGCCGCGCCTTGCGGCAGGGAGCGCAACACGGTAATGGTTAACTTTGCGGTACGGACGCCTCGGCGATGGCTAACTCGATCTTGATCTCGGGCGGCGCGAGCAGAGTGTTGTGAATCAAGCAGTGATGTACTGAGCGCATGAGTCCTTCTGTCTGGTCTTCCGTAAGGGCCAGAGGGCACATAACCCGCACACGGAAGTTGCCAAGTCGGGCAGGCTGCTTCAGCTTCTCGGCGGTCACTGTGACCTCCACGCCGGTCTCCGCGAGATTGCGGGTCTTCAGGTACTGCACGGCATAGAAGGCCGCGCAAGATCCTAACGACGCGAGAAGCAATTCCGGGGGCGTCATGCCGCAGTCTTCCCCGCCATTTTCCGCGGGTTGGTCGCAAAGAATTGTATGAGAGCGCGACTGAATGGCAAACTTCACTCGATCGAGATGCGTGATCTTCACTTCCATCGTGGTTTTCCTCTTCCATAAGAAGAAAGCCACAAGAGCGGCAATTCGTTACATCATGGCGGCAGAATTTTTGTCGACGGGAATCGCCAGCATGCGCAGGTATTCCCTGGTGAGGATGGCGCGCAGACGCGGTGCGACGGCCGAGTCGCAAGGAATCTCCAGGGATCGGCAACGATCGATGGCGGCGCGCAGATCGCGCAGAAACGCCACGCAGGACGGGCATGCTTCAATGTGTTCGCGCATCTGTTCGCAGGTCAGCGGTTCCACGCGGCCGTCGAGATACTCGGAGAGATTGGCGAACAGATCGCGGCATTCGGCCGGGCGTTGCGCGCCCTTGGCTCGGGCGCGTTTGGGTTTGCTCGCGGGGAGTCTCGCTGGTTTGGGTAGCTCGGGAATGGCCTTGAGTAGCTGGCTCATCTCCTTGCGCACGCTAAGACGTGCCCGATGGAGGCGAATCCGCACCGTTCCCTGCTGAAGCGAGAGAACCTGCGCAACCTGCTCGGTGGTTAGCTCCTCCATATCGTGGAGCACGAGAACAATGCGCAATGTGGCAGGAATGCGAAGGATTGCCTGATGCAGCAGGTGGTGCTGCTCGGCGGCGAGGACGTTGCTTTCCGGACCTGCCGCGGCATCCTCAAGCAGCCTGCCCAGTTCGTCACCGTCCGGCATCAGCTCATCGAGCGAGAGAAGGTGCGCGGGGGCGTGTGCAGGCTTGCGGCGCATGCGCCAGCAGCGGTTTCTGGTCACGGTGTAAAGCCAGACGGCCATCTGCTGCGGAGTCTGAATTTTGGCAAGGTGCCCGATGGAACGGGAGAGCACCTCCTGCATGGTGTCTTCGGCATCTTCAGGATGGCCACAGACCTTCATGCTGAACGAATAGACCGTGTTCTGAAGTAAACCGATTGCCTCCTCAACAGCTTCCGGAGTGTCCTGGCGGAGGAGGTCGGTGGCTCGGATCAGTTCAGGTCGCATCGTTTGGGCGAATCGGCAGCCAGACCAGTATATTCTCACGCGCGAATGAAGCGAAGAGTCGCTTCGCACTGGAGCCCGCCGATTCACTGCGCACAGGGAAGCGTCGCGGCATTCCGTTTCAAGGCCGCCTCAATCATCTGCAGGCAAATGGGAGATACCTTACTGAGCCACTCCCGATCTCCAGCGCCTTCAGGTTTGGAGTCTGTGGCGATCCATGCGCGCAACAAGGCAAGTGCGAGGCCCAATTCGGACCCTGAACGGCCTTCCTCCAGCCGAACATCTGGCGGTAAACCTCATCTTTAAGTTGCGCGGTTCGAGTTCGGGCATGCATCGCTGGCTCACTGTCCGGAACTGCAGGCGGCATCCTTCAGGCCCATGGCGCGCAGGATGGTCATGGCCGGGCACCAGTTCGTGAATGCCGACTGCAACAGGTTGAGCCCAACGAATACCGTCAGCCAGAGCCAGTAGAGGGAAAAGAAATGCGCAAGCGCAAGCGACAACAGCACCATGACGCCTGCCATCAGGCGCACACCGCGTTCGACTGTCATAGAGATTCTCCTTGTTCGGTTTCAGGTTGATGATCAGGCCCGGCTTGATGCCGCGAGTGAACCATGTAGTAAAGCACTGGAATGGTCGGCCACGAGAGGAAAGTCGAAGCGACCGCTCCTGCAATCAGCGATAATGCAAGCCCCTGAAAGATGGGGTCGGTAAGAATTACGCTTGCGCCGACGACGACCGCCGCCGCAGTCAGGAGCATGGGACGGAAGCGAGTTGCGCCTGCATCGATCACCGCCTCGGCCAGAGGCATTCCCTGGCGGATGCGAAGCTCGATGAAGTCGACGAGGATGATCGAGTTGCGCACGATGATGCCTGCGCCGGCAATGAAGCCGATCATCGAGGTCGCCGTGAAGAATGCGCCCAGCATCGCATGAGCCGGCATGATGCCAACGAGGGTTAGCGGAATGGGCGCCATGATGATCAGCGGCACGATGAAGGAGCGGAACCAGCCGACCACAAGCACGTAGATGAGAACGAGCACCGCGGCGAATGCAAGACCCATGTCGCGGAAGACTTCGATGGTGATGTGCCATTCGCCGTCCCACTTCATCGAGTAGTGGTCCGTGGACTCCGGCATCGACGCGTTATAGCGGGCCAGCGTGTATCCGGCGGGAAGCGTGAGATGGTCGAGTTCCTTGTTCATCTTCAGGATGGCGTAGACCGGGCTCTCCACCGCGCCAGCCACGTCTCCCGTGACATAGACCACGCGGCGCAGATTCTTGTGATAGATGCTGGGCTCGATGGTCGTGTGCTCGACGATGACCAACTCGCGCAGAGAGACCATGCCGCCGTCGGCGCCGGGCAGGCGGATATTCTCCAAGCCCTGCTCGGAAGAGCGATCGGCGCGGTCAAGTTCGACAATTGCGGGCACAGGCTCTCGCGCTGTCTGATCGTGGATCAGGCCGACCTCGGTTCCCGAGATGGCAAGCGCCAGCGCATGGGCCACATCGGAGACCGCGATGCCGTGCTGCGCGGCCTTGACCTCATCCACGCGCATCACCAGTCTCGGCTGCGGATCTTCGACATACCAGTCCGTATCCACAACGCCCGCGGTGTGCTGAAAGATCGACTTGATCTGCTGGGCAACCTGCGTCTGACCGGCCAGATCCGGCCCGTAAACCTCGGCCACAAGGGTCTGCACCACCGGCGGTCCCGGCGGAACCTCGCTGACCTGAATGCGCGCGCCATACGCGTTGCCGATCGCGTCGAGCAACGGACGAAGCCGCTTGGCGATGGCATGGCTTTGCACGCTGCGTTGCTTGGCAGGCAGCAGGTTCACCTGGATGTCGGCCTGATTCGGCTGGCGGCGCATGTAGTAGTGGCGCACCAGTCCGTTGAAGTTATAGGGCCCGGATGTTCCGGTGTAGGTCTGGTAGTTCAGCACGTCCGGCTGCCGCGCAAGTTCATCGCCCAACGCCTGGGCCACGCGCGCCGTCTGCTCCAGCGGCGTGCCGTCGGGCATGTTGATGACCACCTGCAGTTCGCTCTTGTTGTCGAACGGCAGCATCTTTACTTTCACGAGTCCGAGCGGCACCAGCGCCACCGAGACCAGAAACAGCACCACCACTCCAATGAAGAACAGAACGCGATTGCGCGCGGATTGGATCAGAGGCGTCATGATGCGGCGATAAAGCCTGGTCCGCCAGTTCTCCGTCTCGGGCTCCAGTATCTTGGCTCCTTCAAGATGCCGGCCAACAAGCCGGAGGGCAGCCCAGGGCGAAACCACAAACGCAACCAGCAGCGAGAAGAGCATGGCTGCCGATGCGCCCACGGGAATGGGCCGCATGTAGGGTCCCATCAGGCCGCGGACAAAGGCCATCGGCAGTACCGCGGCAATCACGGCGAAGGTGGCCAGAATGGTTGGATTGCCCACTTCGGCAACTGCTTCGACCGCGACTTCGCTCATCGGCCGGCCATGATTCTCCGGCAGCCGGAAGTGGCGCACCATGTTTTCGACCACGACGATGGCGTCATCGACAAGAATGCCGATGGAGAAGATCAACGCAAACAGCGTGACGCGATTGATGGTGTAGCCCAGGAAGTAAAACACCGACATGGTGAGCGCGAGCGTAACCGGAATGGCCAGCAGCACCACGCCCGACTCGCGCCACCCGAGGAAAAGCGCGACAAGCAGAGTCACGGACAACGTGGCCAGCAGCAGATGCTCCAGCAACTCATCCGACTTGTCCTTCGCCGTCTCTCCGTAATTCCGGTCGTCGTCACCGTTACGTCGTTGGGTATGGTCACGCCCTGCATCTCATGCACGCGCTTGAGCACGGCATTCGAGATATCGGTGGCGTTCGTTCCCTTGCGCTTGGCCACGGTGATCGTCACCGCCGGATACTGGCGCGACCGCTGCTGCGCTGTGGCGCCCGCGTTCGTCGTGCCGTAGACCACATAGTCCGACGGCTCCGCGGCGCCATCGACAATCTTGTCAGCCACGTCGCGCAGATACACCGGATGCCCGCGCACCACGCCCACGACCACAGCTTCCAGATCCTCGCGGCTGTTGAAGAGATTGCCGGCGTCGACGCGGACCTCCTGATTGTTATCAGAGAAGTTCCCCGCCTGCACGCTCGCATTTGCGGCTTGCAAATGCCCAACGATTGCCATAGGCGATAGGCCGTAGGCGCTCAGCTTTTCCGTGCTGAGCACCACGCGCATGGTGCGTGGAAGGCCGCCGATGATCGTCGTCTCCGATACATCGGAAATCTGCGCAATGTTGTGTTGCATCTCGTCCGCGATGGCGCGCAGTTGATAGCCGTTGTAGTGCTCGCCCCACAGCGTCATGGCCAGGATCGGCACATCGTCGATGGAGCGAGCCTTGATCAGCGGCTGCGAAACTCCCGGCGGCATGCGATCGAAGTTCGAGTAGAGCTTGCTGTAGACCTTGATCAGCGCATCTTCCTGCGGCGTGCCGACCAGAAAACGCACGATCACCAGGCTCTGCCCCGGCGCAGACGTCGAGTACACATATTCGACGCCGGAGATCTGATGCACCAGGGTCTCGATCGGCAGTGTGACGCGCTCTTCCACCTCGGCCGGGGATGCACCCGGCATGGCGGTGGTGATGTCCAGCATGGGAACAAGGATCTGCGGCTCCTCCTCGCGCGGAATGATCGCCACCGCGAAGATTCCGATGGCCAGCGATGCGGCAATGAAGAGCGGCGTCAGCTTGGAGTTGAGAAATGCATGGGCCAGGCGTCCGGCAATTCCAAGGTCTTGCTTCATTGCTGGACCTCAATGCGCTTGCCGGCGAGGTCGCGGTCCGAGGGCGCGTCAACCAGTTTTTCACCGGAAGAGATGCCCGACAGAACCTCGATGAGATTGCCTTGTGCCGCGCCGAGCGTGAGATAACGAAGTTGCGCGATCCCTTGACCGTCGAGAACGTAGACGCAGGCCAGCGAGCCGCGCATGACAACAGCCGAGCGCGGAATCAGAATCGCCTGGCGGGTGCCGTTGGCAAACTCAGCCGTTCCATACATGCCGGCGCGCAACTGAGTTGAAGAAGGCAAGTCGATCTTGACGAGAAAGCTGTGACTCGATGGATCGGCGGCGGGAACGATCTCCGCAACGGTCCCCGTCATGCTCGTGGAACCGGCGCCATCGATCGCCACCTGCACCTTCATCCCCTTGTGAATCGCGCCAATCGCCGACTCATCCACCGTGGCCTGAAGTTGCAAAGCCCCGGCCTGATCGACCTGGAGCAGCGGCACGCCCGGCGCGGCCATCGTCCCCGGATCGGCCATCCGCGCCGTTACGATGCCGGAGAAGGGCGCCGCCAGGCGCGTATACCCCAGCATGGTGCGTGCGCCGTTTACCTGGGCTCGCGCCTCGTCGGTTTGCGCGCGCACTGCCTCAAGGTTCGCCGCCGCAGCCTCGGCCCGCTGCGAGACTTCATCCATCTCCTGCGGGCTTACGCTCTTCTCGGACTCAAGTTGCTTGTACCGGTTCAACGTGCTTGCCGCCAGCGAGGCGTTGGTCTGCGCCGCGGCTTGCGCGTTTTGCGCAGCCTTCAAGCCCGCCTGCGCCTGCTCCAGAGCCGCTCGCAAAGCCGCGTCGTCGAGCACGACCAGCGTTTGCCCAGCCCGTACGCTGTCTCCTTCGCGCACCAGCACCTGCTGGATGCGGCCCATCACCTGCGCGGATAGAACTGCGGTTTCCCTGGCATGAACCGTGCCCGTGGATCGCAGGTTCACAGGCACCTGTTGCTCCTGGCTTTCAACAACCCGCGCCTGCACAGTCTCGACAACCGCAGGGGACGCGGAGTCGGTACCATGACATCCGGCCATCATCGCGGCGGTAAGGGCAAGCAAACTTGCCCGTAAGACAGTCTTCATTGCAATTCCTCCGCCGCATCGGGAGTCAGTGTCCCAGTCGCGTATAAAAGTTCGGTATAGGCCATGGCATTTCCGTAAACGGCATGCCAGTAATTGGATTGGCTCTGCCGCTCGGCATCTTCGGCCCGCAGCAGATCGGTGATGGTGGCAAGCCCCGCGCCGTAGCGATTCTTCAGAATGCGCAGACTCTCGGCCGATTGGTCCATTGCCGCCCGCGCCGTCTCCAGCGAGAGTTCCGCGGTCTTCTGGTGAATGTGCGCCTGGCTCACTTCCAGCCGCAGATGCTGCTGAGAGGCGGCCACTTGCGCGTCGATCTTCTGCTTGGCAGCAGACTCGCGCGAAAGTTGGGCGCGCCTGCCGAAGGGCAGAATGTCCACGCTGATCTGCACGCCGGCCACCCAGTTGTTGCCTCCCGAGCCGGCAAAGGAGGTTTGGTCTTCTTCCCAGTTTCCATAGGCGCTCACGCGTGGGCCGAAGTCCGACTTTGCCGCTCCCACGGCAGACGCCTGCGCCGATTGCTGCCTGCCCTAACGCCGCCAGATCCGGCCGCGCCTTTTCGGCCGTCGCCAACTCCTCTTCCAGTGTGTTCTGCGGGAATGTGTGCGGCTCAATCGGCTTCAGTTCGGTTGCTTTCAGCTCCGGCTCGCCCATCGCCTCGCGCAACTGCGCCCACGCCAGTTCCAGGTCGCCCTGGGCCGCAATCAACTCCTCTTTGCGCGCGGCCGCATTCACCTCAGCCGACATGCGATCCGACTCCACCGCAAGGCCGGCCTTGACGTGCTCATCCACCGAGGTCAGCAGCGCCGCAGCGGTCTCCTGCTCATGCTGGGCGACATCGATCTCCCGCTGCGCATAGAGCACCTGCTGGTAGGCCCCCACAACACGAAACACGATCTGCTGGTCCACGGCTTTGGCAGAGGACAACGCGCTCTGTCTGTACAAATCCGCGCGATGGATCTCCTTCTGTGTCTTGAACGAGTCGAACGCCATCCATGAGCCGGAGAAGCGCGTGGAGAAGTTGCCGATGGGCTGCGGAGAATTCAGCGCGTTCAGCGCAAAGTCGGCTTGCGTAAACTGCCGCTGCCGAAGCCGCGTGCCGAAGACATAGACCGGATCGTCGCCGCGGGAGATGTCTTCAGTGAAGTTGAGTTGCGGCAGAAGCTGGGTGCGCGCCATGCTGGCTGCCGATTTGGCTTCTTGATTGTCTGCGCGCGCCATCGCTGCCTCAGGGCTTTGCCCCAGTGCCTGATTGATGGCTTGCCGTAGCGTCAGAGGTTCCTGCGCACCGGCGGCCAATCCCCCCATTGAGAACAGGAGAAGAAGGCCCAGAGATCGATAAAGGCGTGAACTCATTGGGTCAGATGTCCTTGGTAGTGCTTTCACAGGATTAAAGTCACGAAGGGGGCAATCCGTTACAAATCGCGTCAGGCTTATTCCTTCAGCCTGGCATCGCGCATGTTTTGGTATCGCACCGAAGGCCCGGAGTTTGAAGGATGGTATCGGTTTGCAATCCGGAGATGCGCAGGAAAGTGCGGGATGCGAGCGCAGTAGTAGAAGTGGATTTAGAGTTGACTTCGATTACATGCATATTTGAAGATATGATCATTTAGTGATATAGGTTGAGAGCCTAAAAAGCACGAGATTTGACCGACGCCGAACTTGTAAAAGTTGCGGAGCAATTCCACCTGCTAAGCGAGCCGATGCGCCTGAAGATTCTGCAGGTTCTCTGTATAGGGCCG
The DNA here is from genome assembly GCA_963826735.1 of uncultured Acidobacteriota bacterium. Classification (GTDB taxonomy): domain Bacteria; phylum Acidobacteriota; class Terriglobia; order Terriglobales; family Acidobacteriaceae; genus Telmatobacter. Next base: position 1,314,739 of record CAWGYN010000010.1, on the reverse strand, counting down.
CTAAATGTTGGTGAGATCGTGGCTGCGACCGCTGCGACACAATCGAATATTTCAAAGCATCTTTCGCTGCTGGCATCGGCGGGGGTCATCACGCGCCAAAAGGACGGTCAGTCTGTCTACTACCGATTGAGCAATCCGCTGACGCTGAAGCTTTGCGAACTGGTGCACAAGGATCTACTGAACCTATCATGAGCGCTGCCGTGAAAATTGCTTTGCGCGAAGAACTGCGTCGGAAAATCGTTAAATGATGATTATCGACTTCGTCCAGTCCGGGCGGCGTTTCAAATCATGCTTCGCCGGCTGGAATGGCAGAGGGGGATACCAGGGTAATTCAACCATCTAGCGCGCATTGCAAGGATCATCGCTTTTTTAACTCCCCCGGAATACCTCAGGGAGCAATAGACCGAAATGACGATCAGGATCATGCTCTTTGCCCCGGCGAATGGAGGCCGTACCGATGGCAAAGAGTGCGACAACCCGTAAGCGGACACCCAAGCATGTTCTGAAACTTTCGGACCTTGAGCAATCGAAATCAGCCGTTTTGAACAGCCTGACCTCTCGAAGCTCACAGCGAACTTACGATCATGCAATTAGAGAATTCATCGAGTGGTACTGTTCAGAGCCCAGGCTCGCCTTCAATAAGACTGTAGTTACCAGGTATCGAATTTCCCTCGAACAGCAGCGCTACGCTTCGACCACGATCAACCTCTTGGCCGCGGTCCGGCGACTGCTGCGGTTGCTCAGTGCAGACTGGCTGCCGGTATTCGCCGGGTAAAGGGTGCAAAACGGTTGGGAGTGCCTGTAGGCAATTGGCTGACTGCCCAACAAGGGAAGCATTTGCTGTTGACGGCAGACGTAACAAGTCTGCGAGGCAAGCGCGACTATGCCACATTAGCGATTTTGTTGGGCTGCTGGCTACGCCGGGCGGAATTGACTGCGTTGCGAGTTGAAGATATTCAGCAGAGAGAGGAGCACTGGGTCATAGCCGATTTTGTCGGCAAGGGTGGCCACGTAAGAACCATCCCGGTCCCGGATTGGGTGAAAGGCGGAATCGACGGCTGGATGGCAGCGGCCGGGATTACAACCGGAACTCTCTTTCGTTCAATCAACAAGGCTCGCAGGATATGGGGCAATGGATTCAGCCCCAAGGTCATTTGGGGTGTCGTGAAGCAAAAGGCAGAGGTTTGTGAGATAGGCGGATGCAACCGCTTGCGCACGCTCCAGGTAGGGAACCTCGCGAACAGCGCCAAGCTGCTCCAGCTTTTCAAAGCCCTGCTCCGGCGAATGCCGCAGCGTCTGTATGGCGTCCCGATATTGCGCCTGCGTCTGCCGTTGCACGGCCATGAGTGAAACGCTCTTCATTCGCGATTCCTGCTCCACAATGCGCAGGGCATCCGATGCCTCGACACTCTGAAGTTGCCGCGTGTCTCCGGAGAAGAGAATCCGCGCCTCTTCGCGCTCAGCCAGCTTGAGAAGCCCCTCCATCTGTCGCCCTGAGACCATGCCCGCTTCATCCACGATGAGCACTCGGCCGCGTAGCGCGGTCTGCGCCTTTGGATCCTCCAACAATCGCGAGATCGTCATCGCATCGCGAAAGCCGACTTTTTGCAATTCCTCAACAGCGCCGCGCGTTGGCGCAACTGCCAGAACTTCACGACCGACATCGCGTAAACCGCGGGCGATTTCCGTGAGCGTCGCCGTCTTGCCGGTCCCAGCGGCTCCGCGCAGATTGACGGCAAAATCCTGCGAGTCCGGGATCTGATGAACGGCCCGCCGTTGTTCCTCTCGCAGCCGCTCAGAGGGGCTGAATTCGTGATTCCCGCTCAGGCGTTCATAGCGCCCGATGCCACTGTCTACCGCCGCAATCATGCGCTGTTCGCGTTCAAGGCTTTCGCGCGTGGCCAGATTGTTCCCGGCCCGGATAAGCGAGCCTTGCGACTCCTCTATTTCCAGGGCACCGCGCAGTTGACAGCGATCAATTTTGCCGCGCCTGTGGCGCAAGGCCTCCGTCATCAACTCGTGGTCACGCACGACGGAGCTGCGCTCGAAGAGATGCTCTTTCGCGTGTTGAAGCGACTCCGCCTCCCGAAATGGTTCGAGCGGAATGTGCCGGGGGCGATTTAAGGACTTCTTATGGAGATCCTTCAGCGCGCTGCCCTCTTCAGGAATCTGATTCTCCTCAAACCACTCTGCCAGGGCAACCATGACGCCCGTTTTGCCGACACCGCCTTTACCGCCCATGGTGAAAACTACACGTTTCGTATTGGCCGTCATTGCTTACCTCCATTGGTTGTCAGGGTTAGGGGTTCGTTCTCACGGAAAACGAAGCGGGCGCGCTTCGCTTCCCGCCTGCGGGCTTTGCCTTGAGAGCAGCAACGCGTTCGAGCGCCGGCGAGTCTGCCGCAGCCAGACCCACTGGCGGAAGCTCGAATTGCATTCGTTTGCGATGCTTCGCGCGGACTTTCACGAAGGAATGGAGGGTGCAGCAGCCCCAGCCGCTCGTGGAAAAGGTGGGTAACTTCGCGATACGTGCGGCCTTTGCGGCGCAGTTCGCGGATCAATTCGCGGTGGGGCTCCAGTTTGGATCGTGGAGGCTTGTCAGGAGAATATTCGAGAATGGTTCGAAGTTCTGGTTCCATTGTGATGGCTCCAGAGCGCTTCGCAAATCATGGTCCATTAACAGTCCGATACCCGCTCCAACCTTGCCTGAAAGGGTCTTTTGGCGTTATCCATGCCGTCTGTTTTCAATAGCTTACGAGACAGACGACCACTTTCACTGCGATAACACGGGTCCAAATCCCGTCGGGGACGCCAAACAATACAACCCACTTCGAGAACTTCCCCGTTCTCGCTTCGTCTGAGCGTGACGCCATGGTGACATTGCGCCCTGCGCGGCCGCGGGCGGCTCTCAACACAGCGGATGGTCCGCGGTTGAACTCCTTCCCTTTGCACCGCAGGCCGTTAGTGATATGGCGGCGCCAGCATCGCGGGATCCGCCAACATCCTGCACGCCACCTGATCGCCGAGGTCGCAGCCTTGCTGCAAGCGCTGCTCCGCAAGTTCTTCATTCTGCGGTCCGGCCGCTTGTCGCCGATAAACCGTCGCAGCTTCCACGCAACTCTGTGCCCAGCCTCCGGCACACGATGTTTCCAGATCCTTCAGAGCCCTCGCCGTATCGGCAGCGGCGCCCTGGCCGTTCAAAACCATCTCGCCTGCTACGCCACAACCGCGCACGTAGCCGTCCTTACAAGAAGATTCGAATAACGAGAGGGCGCGAGAATCGTCCTGACCTACACCCTTGCCGGCATACAGCGCCGTGGCCAGGTAAAAACAACTGAAGGCATCCTTTTTGTCGCACGAAGCTTGAAGAACTCGATCGCCGCCGTCCTTTACGAAATCGATGAACTGAACGCATGCCTTCCGTTCGCCCAAATCGCACGCGCGGCCGAACCCGCGTCCCGCCGCCGCAGGCGCACGAGGCACCAGTACCCCAAGGTTGGTCACCGTTCCCATCTTCAAGCACGAATCTGCCGATCCCCGCTCGCATTCCGTGTTCAAAAATCCTACCCACACGGTGCAAGCTTTGTGGCGATGCGCATTGCAAGCCTGTTCCCAGAATGCCGGATCCTTTCCTGGGTGCGGAATGCCGACGATCTCCGTGGTCACAAAGCCAGTGGTCATCATCCATCCGAACAGAACTAACCAGACGGATATGAAAGCCAGGTTTAATTGTTGCGGCGAGCCAGCCCACAGGAACCGCGGTGCATGGATACTCTTGAAAATCCGCGCCACCGAAGCATCCATTCGGTAGCCCACCTTATCCAAAACCTTAACCATCAGATTAAGAGGTGGAACGCAAAGCAGCTTGTCGTAAAAACGCGGAGCGCCGATCATCGACAGAAAGCCGTAGAGCCCGAAGACGGATGCGCCGTACAATCCGCCGAAGATTACTTTGCCACTATTGCTTTTGGGCGAGGTTGCGGGATCAGTCACCAGCAGGTGCAGTCCAATGAAAACCGAAACCGGAATATTGGAATCGATAAACATGTACACGCCGGTCACGCGCGTATAGATAAGATTGCCAATGACCAGTGCCGCCGCGGCGGAGAGCGTCACCAGGGTTACAGAGAACAAGGCTTGTACAACCAGCCCCAGAAGAAAAATCTCCAGATAGATATTGGGCGGCAGGTGCAGGTTGAGCGCAATCTCTTCTCCCCAGGTGATGTTTGTGCTGTGCGTGGCAATCAAAATAACCGAAAAAAGAAATAGCCCCACCGCGGAGGGATTAAAGATATGCGTGCGCCGGCCGTCCCTCTTCCAATGCACGTACTCTTTTGCGACCACCCCGATCGAGATCATCACAAACTGCAGGAAGAACCAATCGTCGCGGAACCATAAAAACAGGTTTGTGCTCAGAATGATGGGAATGGGACCGAAACCCAGCAGCCACTTGTCGCGCCGCGACCAGCACACCAGCATGTCCAGCGCATAAACAAACACGATTTGCGCGACGATCAGCGGAATCTCATCGTAGACCTGCGGCCAATACCAGCCCCAATAGGCATAGATGCAGCTATGCATGATGAGCTGTACCCAATGCGCGGCCTTGGGAACGAACTCGAACGTCAGCGTGCGGCCGGCAGCAATAGCCCGCTGCCTGACCACTGCGGCGTAAATCAGAAGTGCTGCTGCCGCACCCAGAATTGAAAGGGGAAGCATGGGCGCCGACCGCGCCCGCATTGCGAAAGCGAAGATGCAAAGGGCGATCGCCAGCAGAGCCGGCAGCCAGAGCACTTTGGCTGAGGCGTGGGCGTTGCGGATTGGCTGCTTCGACACGGTGTCTTCTTCTCCGCGCTGCGAAGGCCCATAATGTCCAACGGGCATTGCGTGGCCCTTTAGGACGTGGCTTGCATTTCAATAAAGACGTGAATAGGGATTCGTGGTATCGCGGGCTTTCGATTCCCGGCGAATAAACGTAATTATGCCGTCTGCAAGCGGGGAAGTCACGAGAAAATAACGCTCCTCAAGCCGGCCGTTGCGTCCACGCCAGTCAAACCGTTACGGCGCAGTCGCGGGCATTGAACAAGATCGCAGAAAACTTCGCCCACCCATGAGCTTCAATGTGTGGGCGATCTTCTGTAGGGGAAACTACATGCTCGCCTGCAATCGATTGGTCATGCGAGCGAACTGCTGATATTGCTGAAGACCGCCGTCACTGCGGTCGTAACATACCCAACGCCCGTGATCATGGCGAGGGCAATCAGGCAGATGACCAAGGCATATTCAACCAGATCCTGACCCTCTTCGCCGCTCGCCAGCATTTGGAATTTCACATACAACATGAGAAGACTGTCGCGCATTTGATATCCCTCCTTTACTTCCTCTTGAATGCAGAGTCTGAAGCAAGGAATCAACATGTGCAATGCGGCTTTTGCTGCATGAGCGCCCTGCCCGGTAAGTGCTCTTTCGCGGCGCGCCGGTAACCGATCATAGTTACTCGCCACGCCTCAACCACCGCCAGAATCTATGCCGCGGAGCGAGACAATTCTGAATCACCGAACGTTACGGCGATTCATCGCGCAGGGTCGAATACCATAGCGCGAGTTGCGGCTGTGCAGTCTCTTTTCGCAAACCATCGCTGTCTCGCAGCGCGAGGTTGTGGCCGGACAAATGCTTCCTGTTGCGGCATCGTTTTTCCGCGGCACATATGTGAATGCACTTGCGGGCGTAGGAAACCCGGCTCTTTCAGCATCCTCAAAAACCTGTCCCCCGCAAACGGGGGCGGATTCCGAATCTGATTCGGAGACCCAATAAAAATGACCTCTCGCACTCGAGAGGCCATGCCTTCATCCGGATTCTGGAGCCGACGGTCAGACTTGAACTGACGACCTGCTGATTACGAATCAGCTGCTCTACCAACTGAGCTACGTCGGCCTGCATCTTCGATTGTATCTTCGCGCCGGTTCGAGGTAAAGGCGCGCGCAGCGGTAAAGCTTCCAGATTGGCGCAGAGTCAGGGCGCGGGCGTCTCACCGCCTGGCAGGATGCGCGACGTGACTTTCAGCAGATGGTAGTTGCGATAGGTCGCGCTGTACGACCAGACCATCATGTGAAAGGTTCCCGAACCGCTGACGTTGCGCATGGTGATCGCGGAAGGCATCCAGAAGGTTTCGCCGCCGAGCACCACGGGAGCGTAGTCGATGCTGAGGGTTCGCTTGCCTTTTATGGCCGGCGTGGATGGTGTTCCCGGGATAATCAGGTGGTGGGGTGTGGTCAGTTCCAGGTGTGTAATTTGCAAAGACGCGGGATCGATGAAGGCGCGGCCGCTGCTGTTCTCTTGCAAAAGGCAGCCGGCGGAGTTCTGGGGTGTGAGAACCGTGGCGAAGCGGACGATGTAAGGCTCGTTCGGTCGCGCCCTCTTGATCGGCTGCAACGCGTAGCTCATGCAGTCAGTCTGGCTGCGGGAAACCACCGCCAGACCGCCTTCAAATGCTCCGCTGAGCATGGTGGGATCGTAAACAGGCTGCGCAGTTGCTGGCTTGCCGTTGACGTATTGGATCTCGCGCGACTCAGCGAGACTGACGGTATGGTCTGGCTTGGGCGTGCGCTTCAGGCGGAAGACGGAGTCCGTGGTGGTGTTCACGTCACGCATGCCGGGCTCCACCTGCGATGAAGCCACATGCTCATCGCAGAATAGGCTGGGGAGACGAGTGTCGTACTTGTTCAGATTCGCCTCCAGCCGATCGAGAATTTCTCCCAACGTGGGCGGCTTTGGTCCCTGCGCGCACAGCGCAGATGAGAACGCCAGCAGCGTCACCAGCAAAATGGCCGTAAACAATGGTCTGGAGGCCATAGCGAATCGCACCCTTCGGTATGTCCCTATCATATGCAATCAGTTTTCATAGAGCGCCTGGAAGTCCGCAATCCATCGTCGTGGAAGGATCAACGGTTCACAGTAAACTCCACCGTTCCCCAGTGTGGGCGCTTACTGTGCCGCGCTATACTTCTGCCCATGCAAATCGATCCTGTTCAAGAGTGGCAAAGACTCACCGCGGAGTACCGCCAAAAAATCGACAACGAACTGCTCGAGCTCGCCCGCGACTATGCCGATCTGACCGAGCCCGCGCAGCAGGCATTGCGCAGCGAGATGCGCAGCCGCGGCTTGGGCGATCCCGCGAGTCCCAGTGTAAGCGCGGTGCAGGAAGTTCCATGTGCGAGCTTCTCTGCGCGGCCGGCGGCGGATCCCATCGAGGAAAGTGCAGATGATGTGCTCAGCGATCAGGCAGCCGGCTTACTCGGCCTTGGCGCGACAATGCCACAACTCGTCCCCGATACTCCTGATGCCGATGACCAGGACGATGGCCCGCACGAATACACCTGGAAGACACCTCTTTGTGATTGCGACACCAACGAGGAAGCGCAGCAGCTCGCGCGCGCATTGCGCCAGGTGGGCATCGATAGTTGGATTCAGCAGGCGAGCGAATTCGGACGCCGCGATGCCCGCGTAATGGTCGCCGCCGATCAGCTCGATCAGGCACGCACCATCGCCGCACAAACAGGTCCGCAGAAGATCGTTGAGGAAGAAAAAGAGGAAGTTCCCGAGTTCGTAGAACCCAAATGTCCCAAGTGCGGATCGGATGACGTGGTTCTCGAAGGCGTCGATCCTGAAAACACGTGGCGCTGCGAGCAATGCGATGAGCAATGGACCGAAACCGCACCCAAGCCGGAGGGCGCAACTCCGGAAGCAGCTAAAAATCCTCTCTAAACGGAAAGAGCCGCCCGGCAACGGGGCAGCTCTTCCCTCAGGGAGAATAGTTCCAACGGAGGCAAACCCGATAGAACTTTCTGGCTGCATACTAGGTTCGAGGGAAAGCAGTGTCAAGTGAAAATGTGCATGAAAATAACTACTTTTATTTCAATAATTTAACAATTCAATAGAGCGATACAGTACACCGTTTTCTTCGCCGATCGTTCGCCTGTATATCTTCGTGATTTCCCGTGATTTGCCCCTGTTTTCTCGGGTTTCAGGCCATTTTTCCACAGGATCAGACCCGCATTAACCCTTCGGATGCGGCCTCTCGATTGCTTCGATTTCTTCCCCCGATTCCCCCTGGACTTCGACCCATTTCTCCTGCAAATCGAGATGGATGAACTCCACGTCGTACATCGAGGAGGCCGGTTTGCCCGTGGCGATCCGGTAAAGCGCCCTGCCCCCGCCCAGGATCCCTCCCAGCAAAATGGCGGCGGTGGCGCCGATCAGGCTCAGGACAGCAATGCCCAGCAGCAGTTTGCTGGTCTTCTCAACATCCGACTCCAAGGGCTGCGGAATCGCCGTCATATCGGCTTCGTAATGCACGGACTCCAGCAGCCGGTGGCTATCGTCGGGGATGGCATCCCCGCTCACGATCGCCACCACGGGCCCGCTGTCTCGCACCTCGAGCGAAGCCGCGTCAGAGTCGTTAAGTGGTTTCGGCCAGGGTGGCTGCGCCTTGCTGCCAGCCTTAAGATATGCGCGAATCGCCTCCACCTGCGCGTGGGCGATCTGCGGCGTGGGGTAATCGATAAGCGTGAGTGTGGCCGCTCCTGAGGTCAGAGAGTAATTCGCCGTTAACGTTTCGGCGCCCATCTCAAATTTGACCAGCGACGGCGGCAACACCCCGCCCGCGCCTGCGTAACCGGCCGGACCCACCGCATAGTGAGTGGTCTGCGGGTCTAGCTTTGCCTGCGGCAGGCTGGCCAGGATGGGCGGAGCCATCGCGCGGTTTCCAGTTGGTTGCGGCAACTGGCGCGCAATCTCGCGCATTTCTCCTGCCGACTCCGGATCTATGTGCGAAAACGTGGCGTCCACCACCGTGGTTCCCACCCAAAACAGAACGCGATTGTTATTCGACGCCGCGCCGCTACCGATGGCTTCCTTCGGCCAGCCATTCTGCCGGTAGAAGCTGTAGGCTCCGTAGGCCCCGCTCGCGTCATCGAAGCGCAGCGCGCGCAGGCTCAGCGTTTCTCCCTCGCGCTTGTAACTGGCCTCGACGGCCGCGTTGAATCCATATTCCTTCAGCGCCGCCGCATTGGCTGGGTCGGCCTGCGCCGGATCGGTCACCGTTTTCGAGGCCTCTGCCGTTACCCAGCCATCAAACTCGTCCGGCAAAAGGGCCTTGGGCGATGGCGGAAGCGTGAGCGCGGTGGCCGATTTTCTTTCTTCTGCAGTAGGTTGCGCCGCCTGGGCGAACGTCCTTGCCGCGCCGCAACCGATCGCCGCCACACCACAAATTATTGCCAACCATCGCATCAAAAACTTCTCGCTTCCCCGGGCACGCGCAGCGCCCTGTTACGTGCTTCGTCTCATTCTTCAGGGTACACGGTCGCGCTGCGCCGATGCCGCGCACAAGGCCTACTCAGTTGGACACGAAAGAATGCAGAAAGGTTCCCGGCGTCCAACCGCTTCAAGAGCAACCTTCCCGTGCGGCACGCCGGAATTGTACCGCCGGTCTCCTGACCGGCTGTAGTGCGGGTCTCCAGACCCGCACGCATCCGACAATCATTACGAAATCCCGCCGTCAGAGCACTACTCAATCCGCGCCCTTCCACGGCGTCAGCTGCGGCAGCCAGCGCGGCACATTCCGCTTGAATCGCAGATACTCGTCGCTGTAGCGCCGTCTAAGCGCCGGCTCCTCGTAGAGGCACACGAAAAGGTGCGTTGCAAGCCACACGATGGCGAGATACAGGATCAGGCCGCGCCGCTCGAAAAGCACGGCCTCGCCCGCCAGCACGATCAACACGCCCACATACATTGGGTTGCGCACAAATCGGTAGAAGCCGCTCACGACGAGGTGCTCCGTCGGCGCGGTAGGCACAAGCGTTCCCCGCCCCGCGAAAATAAAGCGCCGCGCGGACTCGACAAGGGGCACAACACCGGCGGCAATCAGCACTCCCGCAAGCGCCATCTGCCACCACGGCTCACCAGCCGGGACGCGGAATCGTGTGAACCACAACGGCAGATAAACCAACACGATCCCCGGCCCGCCAAAAATCGCGAACAAGATGGAAACGATGATGTTGCGGCGAAAGCTTGTCATGGCTTGAATCACAAAGGGAACAAGGACATCTGTACTCTGCTGGCTCTACGCGCCCGATGCCTGCGATGTTTTTTCTTCGACGCGGGCCGCTTCCCGCGCCCGCCAGCCACCAGACCCTAATTTTGCTTCGAAAGGTAAAGGGCTTTTGCTTCTTGTAAATCGATCTTCGCCCGGTGGCCGTATTCGGCGAGCAACGAAAGCAGTTCGCTGCCGCTCAATAACGTGAGAGGCTTATCCTTCGCGAATTCATAGGCGTCGGGGCCATAAGTGGCAGTGGTTACAAGAATGCCCTTGATTGCGCCCTCATTATGGACTGTGCCAAAGAGATCGCGAACAGCAGATACGCCAACTACATTCGTATATCGCTTGGCCTGGATAATGATTTTGCCGCCGCGTATAGGGTCGGGATCAAACGCGACCGCGTCAACTCCGCCATCCCGGCTCGCCTGCGTAATCTTGACCTCGCCACCGTTCTTGCTGAATACCTGCTGGAATAGCTCGCGAATTAAGTTTTCAAAGTCCAACCAGTCCATTGCCGCCAGATTTGTTCGATCATCTAGGCTGTCGGCCACCGCATAGCCCTCTACGAACCGGTGATCTTCTCTGTTGATTGACAAGATTGGGCGCACAGGCGTTAGCTCTGTCAGCTTGCTGCTGGCCACCCCCCTCAGTTTTCTAAAGCATGCCCTCGGTTCTACTTGGCTGAGGTTAATCTCAATGAACTCTTCGCGGCCCGCCTGGACGGAGAGAATGCATCCACGGGCCTCAACGCCAGTTGCCTTATCTATGCTCTGAACCCAGCCGTTGAAGACCACGCTCTTAATGACTTCGGACTCATCGGCTTTGTAGAGTTCGTGAATCGTCCTGAGAGCAATCTGATAGAGAACCCCATCGTATGTCTTCTTTAACCATGAGTCCGAGACCGGAACCTCTTGAAATTGTTGGCGTACTGCGATGTATTTCACTTCCTTGATAGCGGGGAACGCTGACTGATTCGGAAGTTCAAAATCGACGATCAGCACTCCGCTGCCCTGATTGAGGCTGAGCGTGCTCCCTTCGGGAAAGCTCTTAGGGTATTTAGAGTGGTTCAACGCCTCAGCGAAAAAGTACTCCACTGCCGATGCTTCTCCCGCCTTATATTCCTCGCGAAGCGCCTTTATCTCCGCATTCCGTGCCGTCTGCTCTTCATTGTGCTCCGCCTTTGCAAATTCCCACGCGTGAACTGCGGCAGCATGATTCCTAAGAGCCTCCTGGTGTGCTCCTTCACGCGCATCGAGGAGTTTCTCGTACGATAGGTCTATTGCAGCGCACTCCGCGCGCCATTTTGTGCTCGCCTCTTCAAAGTAGCGCTCCGTTTGATCCACCTTTGCACGCCACTCTGCCTTTGCTTCCTCAAACGGGCGTTTCGCCCAATTCGTTTCTTTTAACCCAGAGATTGTTAAAAGACGCCCAATTGACTGGCGGATTGTTGAGCCGACGGCGAAGAAAACCGTTGTCTGGCCGTTGAAAACACGACGAGCTCCCGATATAGACCATCGGAAGATATATGCGTCGGGATCTGGCTCACTCGGGAGGTTTGGCTTCTTTGGTTCAGCCGGATAGTCCGGTCTCACTGGCTTGATTGGAGCGACCGGCGGATTCGGGCGAGGCTGCGTAAACGCCGTTGTGTTTGTAAGGTTCGACCAGCGAAACGGCTCCTGCTCGATGCCCGTGATCAGAAGGGTCTCCAGTCTGTTCAATTGCCATTCCAGCTCCGCCGTTCGCCCCCTCGCAGTTTTCTTATTTGTTTCGAGATCCCAAGATACCTGAAGTTTCTCCTGCTTCGCTTTCAAGGCTAAGAGTCTATTTGCCCAACGCTCATTCCAGGCCGCGACTTGAAGGCTGGCCTTCAACTCGGCCTCTCGCTGTGTGACACCGCGAACAACTCGGTAGGCCTTCAGTCCGGCGTGTTGCACCCTGACTTCCCACATTTCTCGTGTCCCCCAACGCGGAAGGATAAGGATACAGCGTGATTACTGTTGCCGCAGTCGAAAAGCCGTCGCGATCCCCGGTGACCGGGTCAATAAGTCGCAGGCATTACGCGCCCTGTCGCCGCCCACCACGCCTCGAACGCCGCCAGCGCGCGCTCGCACACGATCCGGTGCCGCTCCTTCTTATCGCGGATTTTCTTCCGCAACTCTTCTTCCAGCGGCTCCAGCAAGTCGAAGGTGATGTTGGCCGGCTGAAAATTCTTCGCATCCGCGTGCGTGATGTAATGCACGAGAGAGCCCAGCGCCGTCGCCCGTGGAACCGGTACGGGCTTCTCGCCGCGAGCCATCGCCGCGGCATAAATCCCCGCCAGCATTCCCGTCGCGATGGATTCCGTGTACCCCTCGACGCCGCAAACCTGTCCAGCGAACATCAGTCCCTGCGCGTTCTTCAGCCGCAGGCATTCGTCCAGCAGCGCCGGCGCGCAGATGTAAGTGTTGCGGTGAATCTGCCCGTAGCGCAGGAAGCGCGCGTTTTCAAGTCCCGGAATCAGCCGCAGCACCCGCGCCTGTTCGCCAAATTTCAGATGATTCTGGAAGCCGACGAGGTTGTAGCTGTCCGCGCGCAGATTCTCCTTGCGCAACTGCACCACCGCCCACGGATTTTTCCCGGTTCGCGGATCGCGCAGCCCCACCGGCTTCATGGGACCAAAGCGCAGCGTATCGCGCCCCCGCGTAGCCAGCACTTCGATCGGCAGGCAGCCCTCGAAGTATTCCAGATTCTCCCATTCCTTGCTTTCCGCGGCTTCGGCAGCCACCAGCGCGTCGTAAAAGCGGTCGTACTCCGCGCGATCCATCGGGCAGTTGATGTAGTCGGCCGTTCCCTTGTCCCAGCGCGCGGCAAAATACACGCGGCTCATATCAATCGACTCGGCATCCACAATCGGCGAAATTGAATCGTAAAACGCCAGGTGTCCCGCCCCGGTCAGCCGCTCGATCTCCTTGCTCAGCGCGTCCGAAGTCAGCGGCCCCGTCGCAACAATAGTGATGGCCGTTTCGCCGTCCGGTGATCCCAGACTCGTCACCTCTTCGCGAATCACGCGAATGCGCGGCTTTGCTTCGATCGCCTCCGAGATGCGCCGCGAAAATTCCACGCGATCGACGGCCAGCGCGTGGCCCGCCGGCACTGCGCAAGCATCGGCAATCTGCAAAAGCGCCGAGCCCCCGCGCCGCATCTCCTGTTTCAGCAGCCACGGCGCGGTCCACTCCGATTCGCTCTTGAGCGAATTCGAGCAGACCAACTCGCCGAAATCCGTCGTCTGGTGAGCCGGTGTCAGGCGTGGTTTTCCATCCACCACCACGCGCATTTCATAGAGATCCACCTCGCAGCCCAGCCGCGCAGCCGTCAGCGCAGCCTCCGGCCCAGCCAGCCCGCCGCCAATCACGCGAATCCTCACGATGTACCCATCCACGCCTCTTGTAGCGCCGGCCTCCTGGCCGGCTGTAGTGAGGGTCTCCAGACCCTCACATTTCAAATCGCGCTCTTAGACGAGCCTTTCCGTGCCCTATCCTTTTCCGCGCTTTTTGCGGAAATGGGTGGGAGATCCCTCTCGCCCGGCAACTTCGCCAGCCTTTTGATCGCCTCTCCCTCCAGGCGCACCATGCGCCATTCATCCATGAACTCCGCGCCCATGGCGCGATAGAAATCAATGGCCGGCGTATTCCAATCCAGAACCTCCCAGTTGCAGCCGCCCGCACCCCTTTTCCACCGCGACCGCGGCTACGCGTTGCAACAGCGCCTTGCCAATACCCCGTCCGCGAAACTCCGGCAGCACAAACAGGTCCTCAAGGTAGATGCCCGGCCGTCCCATCCAGGTCGAATAGTTGTAAAAAAACAGCGCAAAGCCGGCTGCCTGCCCATCGTGCTCGGCTATCAGGCAGGAATAATACGGGTTAGGGCCAAATCCGTCGCGCAGAAGGCCCTCCTCAGTCGCAACCACCGCGTCCGGCGCCCGCTCAAACTCGGCAAGGGCGCGAATAAATGCCAGAATCTGCGCCACATCTGCCGCCGTAGCACTTCGAACCACCGTTCCCATGCCTTGATTCTAGGGCCTTTCTCTAAATCGGAGATTGACGGCGCGCGGCGGAGGAAGCCTCATCGCCCCCGGAACCGATGAAGGCGGCCGATCTAGCTCCGCTAACCCCGCTAACTCCGCTGCTTTACGCTGTGATACAGGCCACACGCGTACCCCCGCCCGTCCTACTACCATGAGAATCGCAATCGGCACGGCGCGCGAACCCTGCGCGGCGCTATGAGCAACTTGTGGCCATGCCTTTGCGTCAAGACAAGTGGGCCCGCGCCGCAATAACCGGCGCACCGGACCACTGTTGGCTGCAGCCCTCTTGTGCTGGGAGCCGGGTTGGATTTAACTTGGGTTTTGCTCACAAGTGCGCTCTACCGGATGGGTCTCTTCCGTCGCGCCTGAGATTTTGAATTTTTTGAGCCCGCGGGCAGTAGGCTTCCCGCCGCTCTTAAGGAGAAAACATGAATCGCACTCTTTCACGTTGGCTGGGCCTGGCTGCTGCGGGATTACTGGCACTAGCTCTCGCGCCCGGGCACTCACAACAAGCGCCCGCTGCAAATACGGGCAAAATTCACGGCCGCGTCATCAATCCCACGGGGCAACCCCAGGGCGGCGGCACGGTGAACCTCTCCACCGATGGCGGCGTGACCCTGAAGTTTACCTTCCCGGTTGACGAATCCGGCGATTACACCGGAGAAGCGCCGCAGGGAACCTACATGGTGGTCTACCGCGCGGCCGATACGCCCGCCGGCAAGATGGTCGACTCTATCCGCGGCGTCAAAATCGTCGCCGGGCAGGACACAGCCCAGGACGTCGACATGTCGCGCCAGGAATATATCGACAAGATGACACCGGAGGAGAAGAAGCAGCTGGAGGATTTGAAGAAGCAAAACTCCGAGGCCCTGAAGGCCAATGTCCTCATCAATCAGCTCAACGCCGATCTGAAGGTCGTCAACCAGGACAAGAAAGACATCGATAACGCAACCACGCTTGCGGAGCAGGCCCTGGGCGGCACCCCTTCCAAAACCGACCTTGCCAACAAGGTCACCGAGATCAGGACCGCTAAGTACACCGATATCGTGAGCCTTGCGACCAAGGATACGGGCCTCAAGCCGGACGAGGCCTTGTTGTGGAACCAGTTGGGCTACGGACAGGCCGGGCTCAAGCATTACGACGATGCGATTACGGCGTACAAGAAGGCCGTCGATCTCGAGACGGCTTCCAAAAAGCCGCGCATGCCTGTAATCGGTCAGGCCCAGGCCGGCCTGGGCGAGTGCTACGCGCGCACCGGCAAGATTCCTGAAGCCAATGCCGCGTTTGACGCTGCCGCCAAGGCAGACTCTGCAAACGGGCAGCTTTATCTCAAGAATGAAGCCATCATCTTCTTCCAGGAAGGCAATTCCACAGCGCAGTCTGCCGCGGCGGATGAAGCCATCAAGGCGGATCCGAACCCGAACGATCCCAACCTCGCCATCCTCTACTACATCAAGGGCCAGGGGTTGATTATGAACGCTACCGTCGACGCCAAGGGCCACTACGTTCTGCCCCCGGACTGCGCGGCAGCCTACCAGAAATATCTGCAACTGGCGCCGCACGGCCAGTTCGCCGCAGATGTGACAGGCATCCTGCAGCAGGCCTCCGGAGCCAAGTCGAAGTAGCCTCGCAACCGTCTGAGTTGATCGAAGGGCGTCCGCCGCGGCGGGCGCCCTTTTCTTCGATGGGCTCAACTGCCCTCAAATCGCCGTACAATTCATTGCATGAGTTTCGCCTCACGTCTGCGTTTACGCTGCGCAGTTAGCCTCCCCATTGCAATTGGCCTTGTCGCGATGACGATTGCCGTTTTGGCGCCTGCCCGCGCGGCTGCGCAGCAGGATGCGGCCCCCACTCCCCAACAGTCCGATCAGGCGGATCAAGACGATGATCGCGACATCGGCTGGATTTCCGGCATGGTCACCGGTCCCACGGGCGCGCCTATGCACGGCGGCACTGTAAGCCTCTCCACCGACGGCGGCGTCACGCTGCGCTATAACATTACGGTTTCTCCCAAGGGCGATTACACCGGCAGAGTGCCCCTTGGCGAATACACGCTGGTTTACCGCGCGCCCGGCACCCCTGAAGGCAAAGTCACTGACCTTATCCATTCCGTCGTCATCTTTCCCGGAAAAGGCACCGCGCAGGATGTCGATATGACGCGCCAGGAATACTACGATCGCCTGTCGCCCGATCAGCAAGAACAGCTGCGGAAGATGAAAGAGTCGAACGATAGTGCGGAGGCCACCAACAAAATAATTGCTTCCATCAACGCCGATCTGCAAACGGCAAACCGTGATTTCGAGGACGCGACAAATGCGCGCGCCACGGCAACCCAAACCCTGGGTTCCGCTGCCTCCCCATTCGACGTGGATTCCATGGCCGGCGACATCAGAGCCTCGAAGTTCACCGAGATCGAATCGCTCATGAGCAAGGCGACCGCAGAAATGCCCAACGCGGCGGAACTGTGGATCGATCTCGGGCGCGCTCAGTTGGGGCTCAAAAACTACCTCGACGCCGAGACCAGCTTCAAAAAAGCCCTCGATCTGATTTCGCAGGCCACAAATCCCAGCCCGCAAACCGCCAGTCCCGACCCAGAGGCCGCCAATACTAGCCCGCAGGCCACAAGTATCGACCCGCAGCTCGCCGCCGCGGCCCACGCTGGCCTCGGTGAGGTCTATGCCCGTACGCGTATGGTCGACGAAGCCAACGCGTCCGTAGCCGCCGCCGTCAAAGCCGATCCCGCCCATGCTGCCGACTACCTCCGCAACCTGGCCGTCATTTTCTTCCAGGCGGGTAACATCTCGGCTCAAATCGATGCCGCCGACGAGGCCATCAAGGCCAACCCGCGCGACGCCGTCCTCTATTTCATCAAGGCCCAGGGACTCTCAGTGGACGCGCCCATCGATCCCGATACCAACAAAGTCAAACTGTCTCCGGAGTGCATGGTAGCGTTCAGAGAGTACCTGGGGCTCGCTCCCACCGGAGAATACGCCGCGCAAGTCAACACCATCCTGGAGAACGCAGACCCCGAAAACCCAGCCCCGCCGAACCCGCAGATGGACACCGGCGCCGCCAGCAAGTAGCGCCGGCCTCCTGGCCCGCACATTGCAACCTAACCGCAACGCTCTACAATCCTTTGCATGGCCCGAAAGTCGACCCCAATGTCGAACAACGCCTTGCTCACTTACGCCGAGGCCGCGGCTTTCGTCGCCAAACGCGCCCAGCGCCTTGCGCGCACCAAGCCCGCCACGGAACGAGTGACGCTGGCCGCCTCCGCCGGCCGCGTGCTTGCCGAAACCCTTCGCGCCGACACCGACCAGCCCCCATTCGCCCGCTCCACGCGCGACGGTTTTGCGTGCCGCGCCGCAGAAGCCTCCGCCCATCGGCCGCTCGCCATCGCCGGCACAACCCGCGCGGGCGATCCTCCCTCGGGCCCGCTGCCCCACGGCGCAGTTTGGGAAATCATGACCGGCGCGCCCGTCCCTCGCGGCGCCGACGCAGCCATCATGCTAGAGCACGTTGAGTCGGCCGGATCCGCTGCCGCGCCAACAATCCGCCTCTCGCCGTCACGCACCGTCAAGACAGGCGAAAACATCGTGCTTCGTGGCGCGCAGGCCCGCAAAGGCGACGCGTTGCTGCCTGCCGGAACGCAGATCGGCCCCGCGCAGATTGCTCTCGCTGCGTCCTGCGGCTGCACAGAACTCACGGTCTACGCCAAACCCTGCGTGGCCATTCTCTCCACCGGCGACGAGCTGGTGCCGATTGCCGCCCTGCCCAAGCCCGGCCAGATTCGCAACTCCAGCAGCGCCATGCTGGCCGCCATGGTTGCCGCAGCCGGCGGCTCGCCGTGGATTCTGCCCATCGCCCGCGACACCGCCAAATCGCTCGACGCCGCGCTCGCCTGCGCCGCCACGGCCGACCTTCTGCTCATCACCGGCGGCGTCTCCGCTGGAAAATTCGATCTCGTCGAACCCGCTCTCGCCCGCATGGGAGCCCGCTTCCACTTCACCGGCGTGCGCATGCAGCCCGGCAAGCCGCTGGTGTTCGGAGAGTTGCGCGTTGGCACGAACCCCAACCAAAAGCTCCGCCGCGAAAGCACGGATCCAAACCAAAAAGGCCGCTCCATGCAATGGTTCGGGCTTCCAGGAAATCCGGTCTCGTCCGCAGTCACTTTCCTGCTCTTCGCCGCGCCGATCCTCGCCGCGCTTGCCGGACGCAGCGACCTCGGTCCGCGCTTCGCCCAGGCCCGCCTCGCCGCCGACGTCAAGACGAAACCCGGCCTCACCCGCTTTCTCCCAGCCGCGTGCACGTTTACCAACCCCGTGCCCGAAGTGAAACTCGTAACCTGGCAAGGCTCCGGCGATCTAGCCGCCATGGCGCTCGCGAACTGCTACCTCGTCGTGCCCGACGACCACGACTCCCTCGAGGAGGGCGCAACCGTCAACGTTCTTCTGCTTTAGATCTCTGCTGAATCACCGCGACTCTACGGAACGCCGAAAACGCAATTCCACGTCGCGCGCGCCGTAGGCGCAACGATTGTTAGCCCCGCGCTTCAGCGTGGGGAAAGCGGATTTCAAAGATTGAAGCCGGAGTCCCTACGGGACGGTACAAGAATCCACAAGGCGTATCATTTGCATCGGGCGGCGTATTGTTTTGTATCAGGGCACGACTTCAGTCGCGCCGATAGGGCCACTAGAACTAACGCGGGCTTCAGCCCCTGAGGAAAGATTTCCGATAAAACCGATGCCCAAATCCAAACCCAAGCCCGCGAAACTATCCCACTTCACCGCATCCGGCCGCGCCGTCATGGTCGATGTCGGCGCCAAGCCGCCTACGCGCCGCACCGCAACCGCTTCGGCCTTCGTAACGCTCTCCGCCAAAGTCATCTCCGCGCTGCCCAGCAACCCCAAAGGCAATCCCCTTGAAGTCGCGCGCATCGCCGGAATCCAGGCCGCCAAGCGCACCGCCGAGCTCATTCCCATGTGCCATCCGCTGGCGCTCACGCACGTCGATGTCGCAACCGAACTCGTCACCGACGGCGTGCGCAGCGGTGTGCAAATCAGGGCCACCGCGGCCACCCTCGGCCAAACCGGCGTCGAAATGGAAGCCCTCACCGCCGCCGCAGTCACCGCGCTCACCATCTACGACATGACCAAAGCGCTCGACAAATCCATCGTCATCCGCGAGATTCGCCTCGAAGCCAAATCCGGCGGCAAATCCGGCCCGTACCGCCGGTCTCCCAACCGGCTGTAGTGGGAGTCTCCCGACCCCCGCCGAGCAACGCGCCTCGCACCGCAACGTTCGCTGCATGGTCAGCACGCGCAGCCATTGTCCCGATTTTCTACCCTGGGGTGCCCCCGGTCCCTCGCTTTCGAGGACCGGGGATGATGGCTATGGAAGCGTCGCCAGCACCGCCTCAAACTTTGCGGCCACCGCTCCCCACCCATCCTGGCCACCGAAGATTCCCCCGGCGTTAGGATGAATCTCGTTCGCCCACCATTGCTCGTAGTCGGCCGGCTTGTTCGAGAGCGTTCCGCGCAGATCGATGTAGTTCACATTTCCAAACCCCGGCTCCTTCACCAGGTTCTGCAGCATCGTGTTGAACCGATCGATAATCATCATCATCATCTGTGTCGTGTCACTCAGAACGGTGAAAAGTTTTTCATCAAAACCCGGCTTGAGCCACGGGCCCGGCAAAATCCAGCCGCCGCCCAGAAAACCGCGACCGTCGGGCACGGGATAGTCGTAGCCGTGCACAAGAATCGGAAACGTCCGGCCGAGATCTTTCTGGCAGAGAGAATTCACGGACATGAACATCATTCTGTAGGCGGCCGCGATGCGCGTGTCGATCACGCCGGAAACGATCTGATCGTTCCAACCGGGTATCGGCTGCAGATCGGCGTTATTGATCAACATGCCGAACTCGGTGCCCGCGATATCGTCGCCCCCACCCGAAATCAGGATAGCCTTGGGCGCGGCGCCCAGCGCGACGATCTTGTCCATGCAGCGCGCGAACTTATCCAGTTGCCCCACGCTCGAAATCATGCTCTCAATCGGGTCGCCACGATGAGCAGAAGATTCGATGTTATAGCCGTAGTTGTCGTCCAGCCTGGTCAGCACGTCATGGATCGGATAGTCAAACCACGAGTCGCCAACCGCCAGCAGATACCCCGCCGTTTGCGCAGTCGTGGTCGACGCGGCAGCCGGAGCAACAGCCGCGGCGAGCGGCGCCCGCGTGATTTCGGTTCTGATCGAGAGCGGCTGAGGATGCGCAGCCAGAGCAGCCGCGCGCTTTTGGCGGCCCTCCCTCCGGCGGCCCAGGATTTCCTCCGCATGTTGGTCCGCGGCCTGTTGCACCGCGCTTTGCTCGTTGTTCTCTGGAGACTGCGGCATGGGGAATCCTCCTGATTTTTTCTATGCACCGAAAGCACGACTCACTCCATTCAAATCCAGCCGCGAGCATACACAGCACACTCACACTCACACTCACACTCGCGCACTCGCACTCACTTGATCGCCGTAGCGTTGCTCAAATCGAGCGTCACTGAGTTCGCTCCCGGCCTTAGCTCGACGGCCTGCCCCCACGCCAGCGGCTGGTTGTTGTAGCGCGTGGAGATCATCAGGTAATAAACGCCAGGGGGCACGCCCGGTAAGGTGCCTCTGCCGTTAGCGTCGGCGCGCACTGCCGAGGCCGCGTTCGCATTAATGGCATTGATGATCTTTTGACAATCGGGCGTGCGATTGCCGCATGCCGTACCCATATACATATAGGGCGACACGCCGGCTGGCACAGACACGCCCCCATTTGCGATCGCGTCTGCGTAGCTCGTGCGCAGCAGCACATAAGGGTGCCCGGCCAAGGGATTAGGAGCGCCCGGCTGCGCGGCCAGTCCAGGAATCACCGACAAAACCGCATTTCCCAGCGGCGCGGCAGGAGTGGAAAGCCCACCGCCGCCGCCCGGACCTGCATTGCCAGCCGCCGCGTTCATCATCGCCGGCCCTCCGCCGCTCGCGGGGATCTGCTGGCTCGGCGCCAGCACGCCAAGGTTGCAGGTCATCTCCATGGGGGCGAAGGTAAAGTCGTCGTTATCGTCCTGCCCCGTCACAATGCGCCCATGCACCTGGTAGGGGCCAGTCGAGCCTGGGTCAAGCGATGCATCAGGCCTGAAAGCCAGCGTCAGCGGATGATCGGCCGCGGCAATCTTCACCACCGCGCCGGCCCCTCCCACCTCCACCGTGTAGGGATAAGCGCGCGCCGCGTCCGGTCCGCACCCCAGGATCACCGATTCCGGAAAGAACTGCACGCTGAACCCAGTCGACGCGGCAAAGATGCCATGCATGCGAATCCCCGGCGGCGTAGGAGGCCCCTTGTCGCCTCCGACCATGGACTTGAGCAAATCCGTTTCCATTGTCTGCACACCCACGCCCGCTCCCTTTGAAGTGAGATTGATGGCGGGGCACGTCACGCGTTTGGGCGCGAACCGCGTGTAGCCGTTATTGGCGTTTCCCGGCACGCGATTGCCCGCCGCATCGTAAAGGTTGCCGTATTGATCCTTCTGCGTAGCGCCCGTTCTCGCAGCCCCGCTCACGTAGCCCGCGGCAATCACGCCATCGATGGTCACGGGCCCCGGCGGCCCACTGATGGTTCCCTCGTTATGCACGGCCAGCACGAGCGGCCTCGGCGTGGTCGCGATGGTCAGCGTGGCGTGGCCGTTTCTCAGGTCCAGCGAGTAGCTCTCCTGGTTCGGCGAAAGCCCCGTGCAATTCACCAGCACGCCCTCGTCAATAAAGTCCAGCCGCCATCCGCCCGCGCCCATAAAGACTCCGGCCATATTGGGGCCCGGCTGCTGGGGCTTCTTGTCCGCGCCGGGAAGCACCTGCGAAACCATCTGCGTAAACGCGCCCAGCAGCCCGTTGCCTGCGCAAGTGGCCGCCAGCCTGCCTGAAGAGACGCACCGCCGCATGGCGCGCTCCTCAGCGTTCTTCGGCGGTGGAATCTGCGCAGGATTCATACCCCCCTGATTCCCGGAACCGCCCGACGGGTTCTCCGCGGCGGCCTGAGGATTGGCCTTGGCCACGTTGGCGTTATAAATCTCCTGCCGCTTTTTCTTGAAGGCTTCTTCCCGTGCCAGTTCCTGTGCCGTGGGCTGCTTGCATGTGGGCAGCAGCTTCTTCAAATTGCCGCGCGTTTCATACGTATACTTCATCAACCCATTCGGCAAAACCGTATCCGGGTGCCCCACCATGCACGTTGAAGTGTCCGACGTATCGCGAATGTTGCAGCTATCGATAAAGATGCGCTCTCCGTTGCAGACATAAAACACATTGAGCTTGATGTCCTGCGCAGCGGCACGCACCCCGACCACGACGGCCGCAGAAACCGCCAGCACAACAATCCTTTTTCGCAGTGCTCTCAAGTGCATCTTCGCTAGCCTCCGATGAAATCGTGACCGGGCCAAGAATCCCAAACCAAAGCGGAATTGCGCGCACGAAAAATTCGAAGTAAGTCTCAGGGAAAGGAGACAGGGAAAGATTCTCCGGCCCGGAAGCGATTGTCAAGGGGAATCAAAGAGTGCCCGCGATTTTCGGTCGGTTACTCCGCGTGGAAGATCACATCGAAGAGCAACAGGCTCGCCGTAGTGAAGATGATGTCGTAGCCCAAAAGCATCTTGATCCAAAGCATCGGATCGCTGTCGCCAGTGAAGATCGCGGTGGTCGATTGCACCATGGCCAGCAGCGCGGGAATGAAGATGGGAAAGAGAATGAGCGAGAGCAGCAGCTCGCGGTTGCGGCTGCTCATTGAGAGCGCCGCGAAGAAGACGCCGTTGCCAACCAGCGCCCATGTGCCCAGCGGCAGCACCAGAGCCAGCAGCCACGCGTTGCCCGAGATGTGCAGGTTGTAAAAGATGAAAAAGAACGGCGCCAGAATGATTTGCACGATGGTGACGAAGAGAAAGTTGGCGATGGCCTTGGCCAGAAAAAGTTCCGCTCCCGGCGCGGGAACCATGCGCTGCGCATCCATCACTTGATGCCGAATCTCGCGCGCCCACGCCTGATTGAGCGCGCTGACCGAAGCAAACATGGTGGCCACGCAGAGCACGCCGCCCGCGATCTGCTGCGCGAATTCGCCGCGCGGATCGAAGGCGATGGAGAAGAGCACCACCACGAGTCCAGAGAAGAACAGCATCGAGATCATGGCGTCAAGCGAGCGCCACTCGATGCGCAGATCCTTGGCGAGATGCGTCCAGAGAGCGCGGGTCATGAGCGGCCCTCCGTGAATGGCGTTGTGTCTAATGGTTTCGTGTCTTTCGTCAGATCGACAGTCTCAACAGGCTCGCCGATCGCAGCGGCAGCGCGCAGATAATCATCGGGAGCCAGGATCAGTTGTGTGCCGCGAGTTCCAGCAGAAACGCTGATGCGATCGAAGAGGATGATCGTTTCATCGACGAAGACGGGATAAGGCTTCTTCGCGCCGAACACTGTTACGCCGCCGCGGATGTACCCTGTGAGCGGCTGCACATCTTTGAGCGGGGCCATCTCCGCTTTGCGCCAGCCAGCGGCGCGCGCAAGTTTCTTGAAGTCGAGCTCAGCGTCGCCGGGAATCACCGCGAAAACAAAATCGCCCGCGCCGGTCGTCGTCAGTAGAGTTTTGAAAACCTGTTCTGCCGGCATGGAGATCTTTTTCGCGACCGTGATCGCAGTCAGATCGTTAGGATCGACCTCGTATTCGCGCAGTTCGAATGCGATGCCGAGTGATTCCAGAAAGCGCGCGCCATTGGTCTTCATAGCGTCGGCCTCCCGGGCTCGAATGAAGCCACGCGGCCGGCACGCAGTGTGAGCACCCAGTCGGCGATGGGCGCGGCCAACTCGCGCTGATGCGTGGTGAGCACGATGGTGCGATCGCTCTGCCGAAATCGCGCCAGCAGTTCCACCATTTGCCGCGCGCTTTCCACGTCCATGTTGGAAAAAGGCTCATCGAGCAGCAGCAGCTCCGGCGAGGGCACGAGCACACGCGCCAGCGAGGTGCGCTGGCGCATGCCCTGCGAATACTGGCCGAAGGGCCGCTTCAACTCAGGATCGAGGCCCACCTGGCGCAGCGCATCCGCAGGCGCGAGGCAATTGCGTCCGGGATAAAGGCTCGCGAAGTACCGCAGATTCTCTTCGGCCGTCAGCTCGTCATAAAGCATGGGCGCATGGCTCATGTAGCCGATGCGGGCGCGTTCCTGCTGCGGTTCCGAATTGCCAAAGACGCGCACCGTGCCGAAGCTGGGGCGCAGCAATCCTGCCAGAATGCGCAGCAGCGTGGATTTGCCTGCGCCGTTTTCGCCGAGCAGCACATAGCAGCGGCCGGGCTCGAGATCAACCGTGACCTGGCGCAACGCGGCAAAAGTGCCAAACAGCTTCGATACCTGATCAAGCCGCACGCAATGCGTTGCAGGTTCGGCGCCAGACGCATTCCCTGTCATGCCGCGTTCTCTGTCATGATGCGTTCGCCGTCATGCGCTCAGTTTGCAGCGGTTTGCGTTGAGGAGGGAGGAGCGGGCGCAGTATTCGATGCGCTGGCCGGCTTGGTAGAGGCTGGCACGGGCGGCTGCGCGCCGGGTTGCACTGGCGCGTACTTGCTGGCGCATTTGGCCTGGAGCACCGTGGCATGAAACACGCCGTCGCGTCCGTAAGTTCCCATGGCCAGTGCCTGCGAATCGTCCTTGAAGGTGTCAGGCGGCGGTTCCGATCCCTTGTAGCTCACCTTCAGAAGGCGTCCGGATGCGGCTTTGGGTGAGTGGCTTTCGTATTCATTCAGTACGAATTCGACGTGCGGGCCCTTGCGCTCGATCGAGCCGGGCTCGACGAATCCCTCGACGCGCAAATTGCTGTGATACGCCTTATCGCCCATTCCGCCCAACTGGGCGATGGTGACGTAATAGCTCTTGCTCGACCCATAGCCGGTGTAAGCCAGCCACGCAATGGTGCCGAGGATGACGGCGACGGCGATGCTGATGCGCAGAGTGTTGGGAGAAACCTTCATGATGACCTTCCTTAACGATACGGGGCCGCATGACCATGGTCAACCGGTGGGCGGGGGTGGGGATGTGATTTAGCTCACATAAAGACAGAGAACAAAGGAACAAGGGACCGAGGGAACAAGAAGCCGCGGACATTGGGGCCGTGGACCGGGGATCAGATGTTCCACCCCGGCACAAACCTTTGAGAATGAGCAGAAAGGCCGGCCCGGGAAGCAGAAAACCGAAAGCCGGCGGCTTAAGGCCTACCGCAGCCCGAAGAGAACCCGCTTTTTGGGCACGAAGGCGGCAGCAAGCGGCGTGTTGAGCGCGTCCACCACGGGCGCGGCCACTTTGAAGTAGCGGACGATCACGTCGGCCAAATCCTTTTGAAGTGCGGCCTTCGCGGGCAGCTCGGCAGCCAGCCCCCACTGGCGGCAGCGAATTAGATCCATCCCCGGATGCTCGCACGGGAACCCCTTGGGCGGGCGTGTGAGCGCATTGCCTTCAAATTCGTCAAAGTGTTTTTTCACTTTCGTGCTGCGCAGGAGCTTTCTGAATTCGGCGTGGTGATCGAGCAGCCAGTGGCGGATGGCGGCGAGCTGGTCCTTGTCGGGCATGTAGGAGCCGGCCGCGACGATCACTTCCTTGGGGCTCACGTGGAAGTAATAGCCCGCGCCCGAGGTCTTCTCGAATCCCTGGTGCGACCACCACGCGGCGACGTGCGTTTTGTAAGGCCGCTTGTCGGAGCTGAAACGCGTGTCGCGATAAATCCGAAAAATGGATTTTTCGGCAGGACGCACGTGGTTCGGCGCAAAGTCCACCATGGCGTCGGTAACTTTGCGCACGACGGCCAGCATCGGTTCTTTTAGCTCAGCCTCGAACTGCGCCTTGCGCGGCTGAAACCACGCGCGGTCGTTGTGACGCTTCAGGTTGCGCAGGAAGGTGAGCGCTTCCGGGCGGAAGTAGGGCAAAGATTCTGCGGGGACGGGCGTTGCGGCGCGAGGCATACTGCTGGAAAGGTTAGCAAAGATGGCTGGCCTTCGGCACGCCGCGCGGCCCTGCAAATTCCATCTCACTGCTCATGAGCGGCAGCGTTGGCCCGAGCTGCCAACCGCGCCATTTTCTCGCGATGCTTCTTGACGTAGTGTGCAGCAACGTCGGGATAAAACTCGCGAATCGAGGTGAAGGCCACGTCGCGCATTGCGGAGTAACCAAACTTGGTGGCGAGAACGCTAAAGCTGGTTGCGCCGGCCGGGTAATAGGTGCGTGAGACCAACTGGGTAAGGACTTTGCCGCCCAGCCCGGCAATGTTCGGGGTTTGCCGACCGCCGTAGGTGCGCGCCACGCCCTGCCGGCTGATGACGTAGAGCGCGCGAATGGGAATGCTGTGCTCGTTGCCCAGCGCATAGAAACGGGTGTCCTCGTGCAGCAGGCTGGTCAGGAACCATGCGGAGATGTAAGTGCCGTCGGTCTTATCGACGAATCCACGCCACGTGTACGCCCATAAGCCGCTTGCACCCTTGCCGAGGGAGGGGTGCTCATCAATGGCTTTGGCCGTTAAGGAAGTAAGCCCAAGAAAAATGAAGGATGAATAGTCGGTAGCTTGTCGAGTAGCGATAACGAAGTTGTACTTCCATCCGGGCGGGTGCGGCGCAGCTCCGGCGGAGACGGAGCGGAAATTGGGCATGAAGCCTAGAATGCGCTGCGGCTGCCTGTGCTCGAGCGGAATGGGAATTCCGTTCGCGTCAACAGACTCATTGGAGCCGCTTTGGCCGCGCGAGTCTCCGTGGCTCGTACCCTGGGTGGGCGTGCTGGCCTGCAAGGCGTTATCGGAAAAGCTCAAGTCATAAGGCCGGACCAGGTCGGCCAAGGTTGAAGATTCATCCCAATTTGCCGTGGATTCTCTCGCGGCGTCAAGGGTCGCCGTCGCCTGCGACGCATCGGGCGGGTGGACGGACTGGGCCTGGGTACAGGCCGCAAGTCCAGTAAAGATAAGAGCGGCGATGAGGCGCAAAAACACCATCCATGAAGTGGAGAAAAAGACATCCCCTGAGTATTGACGTTTCAGAGGACTATGCTCATTGGACTCTATCGACCCGCAACGAGTTTACCGATATCTGTCCGGAAGCCGAATTTTGCGCGAATTCATCTGGGAAATAGGCGTTGCGACTGTAGCAGCGGGTTTTGCCGCCTACCGAATCACCTTCAGCGCCCCGCGGAACAATCCGTCGAAGTCGGCGGCCAGGGCCTTGTCCTTCGCGATGGCCTGCTCGATGGCCTTCTCCGAGGCCAGGCGCTGGTAGCCGAGATTCACAAGCGCGGAGAGCACGTCGTCCACGGCCGGGCCCTGCACGGTGTGCTGCGTGGGCGCGACGGCGAAATCATCCAGCTTGTCCTTCAGCTCGACCACCAACCGCTCGGCCAGCTTTTTGCCCACTCCGGGAATGCGCGTGAGCTGCGCGTGGTCCTGCCCACGGATTGCCTGGACGGTGCGCTCCGGCGACAACCCGCTCAGCATTTTGATCGCGAGCTTTGGTCCCACGCCGCTCACGGTGATGAGCCGCTCGAAGAGCCGCTTTTCGTCGATTTCCAAGAACCCGAAGAGGGCGATCTGGTCGTCGCTCACCTGGGTGTGAATGTGCAGCGCGGCTTCTGATCCTACCGAGGGCAGCGCCGTGAACGTGGGAATAGAAATGGCGACGTCGTAGCCGACGCCAGCGGCCTCGACGATGGCCTGGCCGGGCTGCTTGAAGATGAGCTTGCCGCGAAGGTGAGCGATCATTGATTTTCCGAAGAGAAAATTCCGCAGGGGCTAAAGCCCCGTCCTTCTTATGCGCCAGTTTCGGCGCGACTGAAGTCGCGCCCTGATACAAAGCCCTTGTCGAATCAGCCTCTATAGTATCCCGAGGCGCTTCGCGACGCGCTCCATGGTTTCGACCGCCTGATCGAGCTGGCCGCGGGTGTGTTCGCTCGTGACGATGGCGCGGATGCGGGCCTTGCCTTCGGGCACCGTCGGAAACGCGATGCCGGTCGCCATCACGCCCTCGTCAAAGAGCGCGTGCGAGAACTCCATGGCGGCGCGGCCGTCACCAATAATAATCGGCGTGATAGGCGTCTCTGTTGCCGGTGTCGTCACGCCTCCGATGTTGAATCCGATGCGCTTAAGCTCGCCCTGAAAGTGGCGCGTGTTGGTCCACAGGCGCTCGATGCGCTCGGGCTCAGCCTCCAGAATGTTGAACGCCTCAATGCACGTGGCCGCGACCGACGGCGGATGCGAAGTGGAGAAGAGAAACGGCCGCGCGCGGTGGTAGAGATAGTCAATCAGATCACGTGTCCCGCAAACGTACCCGCCCAGCGCGCCGATGGCCTTCGAAAGCGTGCCCACCTGCACGTCAACTTTTCCATGCATTTTGAAGTGATCGACGGACCCGCGCCCATTGCGGCCCAGCACGCCCGAGGCGTGCGCGTCGTCGACCATCATAATGGCGCCGTGCTTCTCGGCCAGTGCGGCCAGCTTGTCTACCGGGCCGATGTCGCCATCCATTGAAAAAACGCCGTCGGTGATCACCAGCTTGTGGCCCGGCGTGTTTACCAGCTCCTGCAGCAATTGCTCGCAGTGGGCCACGTCCTTGTGGCGGAAAACTTTGATAGTTGCCCTTGAAAGCCGCGCGCCGTCAATGATCGAGGCGTGGTTGAGCTCGTCGGAGAGGATGAAGTCTTCCTTGCCCAGAATCGCGCTGACGGTTCCCGCATTGGCCGCGAATCCGCTCTGGAAAACCACGCAAGCCTCAACATTCTTGAAGCGCGCAATCTTCTCCTCGAGTTCCATGTGGATCCGCATGGTTCCGGCGATGGTGCGGACGGCGCCGGAGCCAACTCCAAACGCGTACGTCGCGGCGACGGCGGCCTCAACGAGCTTGGGGTGGTTAGCGAGTCCGAGATAGTTGTTGCTGGCCAGGTTGATGACCTCGCGCCCGTCGTAATGGCACAGGGGCGCCTGCTGGTCGTCGAGCACGCGCAGCCTGAAGTGCGTGCCCTTGGCGCGAAGATCATTTAGAACGGCTGTCAGATGGGCGAGTTGGGGGCGCGGAGTGGCCTGGGTCATCGGAATCAACCTCAAACAGAAAGCATAGCGCGGGGGCCGGATGGCGTTCAGGCGGCTGGCGCGTCAAAGAGCGAGAGGGGTAGCAGGGCCGGGCAGGGTGGGGTTGGCCCAGCAGCGCCCCCGGCGGATACAATAGGGGTTTACGCCAAGGGAAAACCAGCGAAGCGCCGCAGGGCGATACGCTATCTTTCTGAAGAGCCCGATTTTTAACGAGTTTGGAGCAGGTGCACGTGATAGGCAAAAACTGCCGCAAGTTGCGGCTTCATTGGGTTGCGGGATGGGTCATCGCGCTGGCGCTGTTTCCGGCCGTGCGCGCTTTCGGCCTGACCTCAACTTCCACTTCGCTGTCGGCGCAGACTGGCACGCAAGCCTGTTCCACATCAGGGCTTACCACCACTTTGACCGCCTTGACCATCACTGTAACCGGCTCGGGCGGCGTGCCCTCTGGCACGGTGAATATATTGGACAACGCAAGCATCTCTCCGGTACAGATTGCAAGCGCCGCGCTCAACACCAGCGGCCAGGCGACAGTTTCTCTTTATCTCTCCAACGGCTCGCACACGCTCCAGGCCGTCTACGCCGGCAGCTCGACCTACGCAACGTCCGGTTCCACATTCGCGTCGGCATCGATCAGCACGCAGTGCAACACGAATTTTGCAGTCTCGGTTTCCAATATCTCGCCGTCCAGTTCTTCATCGATGTCGCTCACGACTGGCCAATCCGGAACGGCTACTGTTACGGTGACGCCCTCCCAGGTATTTGTCGCCTCGCTGAACGACACTGGGGCCCCGTCATTTGTCACCGTTTCCTGCTCGGGTCTGCCGACCCTCTCCTCCTGCACGTTTACGCCGGAAAGCCTGGAGCTTTTGCCGGGCCAGGATGCGGGCGTCATCAGCACCATGCTGATTCAGACACAAGCCCAGACCGCAGGCGCCGTCCCGCCCGCACAGCTCGGGCATAAGAGCAGTCCAGTCGCGTGGGCCATTCTGCTGCCCGGCATGTTGGGCCTGGGCGGGTTGGCATGGGGAGCGCGGCGCCGCCGCTGGTTGCAGCGACTTTCGCTGGTGGCACTGGTGGGGCTTGTAGCCTCCCTGGGCACAACGGGCTGCAATCCGCGCTACTACTATTACAACCACGGTCCAGGCAACCCGCCCGCAACTCCCTCCGGAACGTACACCGTGACGGTCGCCGGGCAGTCGAGCAACGGGGTTACCGCCATCACCAATACCACCACGTTCCAGCTGATCGTACAGTAAGCCGCCTGGGAATTTGACGACAGGCCCTACACTGTCAGCATGAAGCGCCGGCATCCCCTTCCCGCGGACGTCTATGCGCTGGTGGAGCACACGCCAGCCACGGTGCTGCTCGAAGGCGGAAAAGCAAACTACTCCGAAAGCAGTGAAAAACCAGACAGTGATCCACCGTGGACGCGCCTGTTCACGGCTCCCCTGCGCGTGTGCGCGGCGTGGCAGGCGGCAGAGATTCCGGCGCTGTTTGCGGAGCTGGAGAGCGCGGTGGCCGCGGGGCTCAGTGCGGCGGGATTCTTCAGCTACGAGTGCGGCAACTGCTTTGAGCCGAAGGCGGCGATGCGCCCGAGCCGCGAGGGCCAGCCGCTGGCTTGGTTCGGCATCTACGAGCGCAGCTACGCATTCGATCACGAAACGGGAACTTTTTTGGACGGCGAGCCGTCGGGGTTGGAGCGGTTTCGGGACGGCAGAGCTGACGCGGAAGAGGGAGCCCGCGAACCGGAACCAGAGCCGGAGATTATCGCGGAGTTTGCGCTCACCGAAACCGAATACGCCCGGCGTATCGCGGCGATTCATGAATGGATTCGCGCCGGCGATGTGTATCAACTGAATTTCACAGCGCCGTTTCACGTCAAGGCGTTGGGCAGCGTTGCGGCGCACTACGCGCGGCTGCGCGCACGGCAGCCGGTAAACTACGGCGCGTTTTTGCATTGGCAGCAGGGACGGCACGTCCTTTCATTTTCGCCGGAACTGTTTTTCCGCATCGAAAACCAAGGCCCGATCCGGCGCATTGTGACGCGGCCCATGAAAGGCACCGCGCCGCGCGGCCGCAACTCACGCGAAGACCGTGAGATTGCCGAGTGGCTGCGCAACGACCCCAAAAATCGCAGCGAAAATGTGATGATTGTCGACCTGCTGCGGAACGACCTGGGCCGCGTCGCGCGAACGGGCACGGTGCATGCCGACCGGCTGTTCGACGTGGAGCGCTACGCCACGCTTTGGCAGATGACTTCGACGGTGAGCGCGGAATTGCGGCCGGAAGTGGGCTTTCACGAGATCTTTCGCGCGCTCTTTCCCTGCGGTTCGGTAACCGGCGCTCCCAAAGTGAGGGCGATGCAACTGCTCGCCGAGCTTGAAGAGGCGCCGCGCGGCGTATACACGGGCGCCATCGGCTACTTCTCGCCGCGCGAAACAGTTTTCAACGTGGCCATTCGTACGCTGGAGTTGGAGGGCGGCCGCGGAACCATGGGCGCCGGCAGCGGCATCGTCATTGACTCCGATGCGGCGGAGGAGTACCGCGAGTGCCTGCTGAAAGCGGCGTTCCTCACGCGCAGCGCAGACCGGCAGCCGGAGCGCTTTTCGCTCATCGAGACTCTGCTCTGGAACGGTGCGTACCCATTCATCGAACTGCACCTCGACCGGCTCACGGATTCGGCGGAGTATTTTGATTTTGCCTGCCAACGCGAGACAGTACGCGCCGCGTTCGAGGAGCACGCGCGGCAATTTGCAGAGACTTCCGCGCGCAAGGTGCGGCTGCTACTCGATGCGGAGGGCCATCTCGAGATCACGAGCGAAGTTTTACCTCAAAGCGGCGAAGCGAACCGCATCGCGCGCGTGCGTTTCGCGCCACAACGCACCGATCCTGCCGACGCAATGCTTTACCACAAGACCACGCATCGCCCGATCTATGAGCAGGCGTTCGAGCAGGCCGCGCGCGCCGGTTTCGACGAGGTGCTTTTTCTGAATCTGCGCGACGAAGTGACGGAAGGCGCCATCAGCAATGTTTTTGTCGAGAAAGGCGGCCGCTGGTTCACTCCGCCAATAGAATGCGGGCTGCTGGCCGGCGTTTTCCGGCGGCATCTGCTCGAGACTCGGCCAGAAATCGAGGAGCGCGCGCTGTTTCTCGACGATCTTGCGTCAGGCCAATGGCGTGTACATCGCCAACGCCGTGCGCGGCCTACGGCGCGTGCAAATCGATTGGCAGACCCCCGCTGCCTAGAATTCTTATTCCCTTGTTCCCTTGGTTCCTGCTCTCAGGAAGTGATAGAACGTTGTTGGGAGTGGAATCGATGCGAAACCGACGGCTTCTGGAATTAAGGAAAATCGATTTTTTCAAGGCATTTTCCCTTGCAGCGCTTTTCGCTGCCGGAGCCATCGCCGCGCCGACGCAGACATTGGATCAGACATGGCTGCGGCATGGCTATTTCCACGGGCTCCCGCCGGCTCCCATGCACGTACGGGCGCTGAGTCGTGAGCCCGCCGAGAAAACCGCAGTGAAGGAGATCGTCAACGGGGTCGAACGTCTCTTTGGCAGCGCGCCCTCTTCCGGCGGAGACAGGGCGAGGGACGCAATTGTCGTCGGCACGGTCCAGGAGTTTCGATCGGCTTACCCCACGCTGGACCTTCCTTCGAATCTCGCGCCTGAGGGCTTTTGGGTCGCCGAAAGAGACTTGGCAGGAAAGCGACTCCTGGTAATTGCGGGCGGAGGTGAGCGCGGCGTGCTTTACGGCGCCTTCGCACTGGTTCGAGAAATCGCGACGACCGGCTGGGATCCAAAGACCAAAATCACTGAAGCACCCGCCATGCCCATTCGCTGGGTCGACGAGTGGGACAACGCCAACGGCACCATCGAGCGCGGCTACGGCGGCCGGTCGATCTTCTTCGAGAACGGCAAAGTGCGCGACGACCTCAGCGCCGTCAGGCGAATACGCGCGGCTGCTGGCGTCGGTCGGCATCAACGGCTGCAACGTGAACAACGTCAACGGCGCCGCGCCGTTCCTGACGCCGGAGATGATCCAAGGCCTCAAGCGCATTGCCGACGCTATGCGCCCGTGGGGCGTGCGGCTCGCCATCAGCGTCGACATCGCCAGCCCGCAAAAGATCGGCGGCCTCAAGACCTTCGATCCGCTCGATCCCGACAGTGAAAGCGTGGTGGGCGGCAAAGGTCGACGAGATTTACGCAGCAGATTCCCGACCTTGCCGGCTTCACGGTGAAGGCCGATTCCGAGGGCCAGGCCGGCCCGGCGAGCTATGGCCGCAGCCCCGCCGACGCTGCCAATTTGCTGGCCAACGCGCTCGCGCCGCACGGCGGCGTGGTGCTCTATCGCGCCTTTGTCTACAACAATCATCTCGACTACAACGACCTGAAGGCCGACCGCGCGCGCGCCGCCTACGACATCTTCCATCCTCTCGACGGCAAGTTCGCGCCCAACGTGATTGTGCAGATCAAATACGGCCCCATCGATTTCCAGGCGCAGGAGCCGGTGTCGCCGCTCTTTGCCGGACTCGAAAAAACCAACGCGGCCATGGAGCTGCAGATCACGCAGGAGTACCTGGGCCAGCAGCGGCATCTGGTCTATCTCGCGCCCATGTGGAAGTAGATGCTCGACTTCGATCTGCGCGCCGGAAAATCGATCGACGCCGGTGAAAGAAATCATCGAGGGCAAGAGCTTCAATCAGCCGCTGGGCGGCATGATCGGCGTGTCCGTGCGTGGGGCGCGATGGCTGGCTGGGCTCGCCGCTGGCGATGGCGAATCTCTACGCCTTCGGCCGCCTGGCGTGGGATCCGAATCTTACGGCGGAGCAGATTGCCGAGGAGTGGACGCGGCAAACCATCAGCACCGATCCGCAAGTGGTCGCGACGGTGACAAGATGCTCATGCAGTCGTGGCCCGCATACGTGACTACACCGGCCCGCTCGGCACGCAGACGCTCACCGACATTACCGGCAGCCACTACGGGCCGAATATCGAGGCGAGCGAGCGCAACGGCTGGGGCCAGTGGCACCGCGACGACGCGCAGGGCATCGGCATGGACCGCACCGTTGCAACCGGCACCGGCTTCGTCGGGCCAGTATCCGCCTGAGGTGGCGAAGATGTACGAGTCGCCGGCCACCACGCCCGACAATCTGCTGCTGTTCTTCCATCACGTGCCGTACACGTACAAACTGCACTCCGGCAAAACCGTCATTCAGTACTTCTACGACAGCCACTACCAGGGCGCGGAAGAAGCGGCGCAGCTCGGCGACGAATGGGCAACGCTGAAGGGCAAAATCGATCCGCAGCTTTACGACGATGAACGCGCGCGGCTCGAGTACCAGGCCGGCCACGCCATCGTCTGGCGCGACGCGATCGTGCAGTACTTCCTCAAGCAGAGCGGCATTCCCGATGCGCAAGGGCCGCGCCGGACATTATCCCGGCCGCATGGAAGCCGAAGACGCGCGCCTCAGCGGCTACACGGTCTATCGACGTAACGCCCTGGGAAGACGCATCGGGCGGAAAGGCGGTTGTGTGTCAGGAAGTGGCTCGGCTCTCTTTTCCGCCGCCGAATTCACCCGCTGCGAAGCCTCGCACCTGCTCCGCTGAATGGACCTACTCCGGCGCGGCCGGCCGCTTCAATATCGCCGTTCAATACTTCGACCTGCAGGGCGGCGTCGCGCACTTCACTCTCGGTGTCAATGGCCATGCAATCGCCTCGTGGGCCGCTGATAAACTTCTGCCCACGCGTCATGCCTCCCGCGGCGGACCATCACCGGGTCTGCCTAACGGCGACAATTCAACGCGCTTCACCGCGCGCGATGTCGAATTGAAGCCCGGCGATGTGCTGCGCGTTGAAGGAGCGCCCGATGCGAGCGATCCGGCGGCGCTCGATTACATCGAGATCGAACCTGCAGCGTCCATGCGATGACGTTTGTGCGAATCGGCAGCCGCATTTCTTCCGCATGCATCTGACCGGATGACTGGCCCTGAGTTCAGCGGCCGTCTGCCGGATCTTGCTTTTCTGTTGACGCGGCGTCGGTGTTGAGCAGCGCTGCGCGCATCTGCTCCATTTCGTCGATCAGATCCAGAACCTGCTCCCGCTTGCGTTCGCTCAGGTCGAGAAAGCGAATGCCGACCGTGTTGCGGTTGTGGATGGCCTGAATGACGCCGCCGAGCCGGAAGGGCAGACCCTGGAGATGGAACTCCGTCTCCACGCGCGTGTAAATGCCAACCGGGAAGCGTTCGTCGGTGCGGATGCGGCAACCGCTCAGGCTCAGGTCGAGAATGCGACCTTGCAACGCGGACCCAACATTGATGAGAAAGATCGGTGGCAAGTGTGTCCACTTCGTGCCGGATTTGTCTGCGGCGGTCGCGAGGAGTCGATGGCCGGCGCACCGGCTGCTCAATTTTTGCTGGAATCTCCGTTTCCGTGGGCTCGGCTGGAGGATCACTGGCTTGCGCCACGATCTGCGGCTCAATCGCCGGCGCGATGATTAGCGGCTCAATCGTATGTGCGACGATCTCAGGCTCATTCGCCTTGGCAACAGCCCGCCCGACAGGCGCGGCTTCAACCACTTTGGGGATCTCAGCAGGAACCGGTTTCGGGCCGGCCTGTTCGGCAACCAATTGGTTGACAGCCTGAGCCCGCGCCGCCGCGGACGCTGCCATTTCCTCGATCACCTCAGCCAGTTCCACCTTGCGCCGCGGAATCATATTCACAAAGTGGATGCCGAGCAGGTGACGGCCGTCGGTCCATTGCACCACGCCGCTAAACCGGAAAGCGACGCCATTCGCTTTGAAGGCGATTTCGACAGGCAGCCGCACGCTGACTTTGACTTGGTCCATGGTGCGGACGCGGCAACCCTCAAGGCTCAGATCGACGATGCGGGCCTTGACGGGCATGCCATGCGCCACAAGCAGCAGTACGGAATCTTCGTCGACGGAGAAGCGCGGATGGGCGCGGCGTTCCCGCCCCTGGACCGTGAAACACTCCCCGCGTTCTTTGCCGTCCATCGCCTGCTCCGAGCAGAGTGCGGCGCGGATCAGTGCCCGTCGGTCAATTCCCGGGGCTATGCGGGTCCCAGGGCTCTGCGGGTGCCGGCGCGGCGTCTTCGCGGCCCGTCAATTCTCTGCCCATCAGGCGGTCGTAGCGATACACGTCGCTGGTGGTGCCCAGCGACTCGTTGTACAGGCTGATGGCGCCAGTCAGCTGCTTCAGCTCCTCGCTGAACGCGTGAATCGCCTGCAATTGGCTGGCCGAAGCGGGAAGCTCGTATTGGGAAGTTTTAATAAACTTCTGGTAGCCGCGGTCGAGCAGCCGCGACACCTCGCCCCTCACCAGCATTCCGGGATGCACAGCGAGGACAACAGCCTGGCCCTCCGCGTTCTTGCTTTCGGGAGCGGGCACCAGCACGGCGCCCACTCCATGCTTGCTCACCAGCGCGCCTCCTGCAACCCCGGCATAGGGAACTGCGTCGAAGCCATGGGTGCGCAGCAGTTCCAGCGTCTGATCGAAGGAGGGATGGCCGGATTTTCGTTTCATGAAGGCATTCCAGTCTGGAAAAATGGTAGTGGCAGCGGGCGCTTGTTCTATCTCCAATCTCGCACACCCGCGCCGCACGCGCAATTTCCCTTGTGACCGCACTCAACTCCCAATCCGGCGCCAAGGTGGGCGAAAACATCGCAGAAGCAGCGGCGCGCGTTTTGCGCCTGCCGCGCGCGGTGTTTGAGGGTCTGCGCGCCCACGGCGAAGAAACCTATCCGCGCGAGTGTTGCGGGGCGCTGCTGGGGAAGCCTGAGGCAGCGGGCTGGCGGATTGAAGCGCTGCTGCGCGCAACCAACGTGCGCATCGATTTTGCGACGCTACGAAATCGCTCCGGCGGAGCTGGTGAAGATTGCGCAGGAAGCCCGCAGCCGCGGCCTCGAAATCGCAGGTTTCTATCATTCGCATCCCGATCACCCGGCACAATGGTCGCTCACCGACCTTACTGAAGCGCATTGGCTGGGCGCGAGCTACGTCATCACGGAGGTCGCCGAGGGTAAAGCCACGCTCACGCGCGCGTGGCTTCTGAGAGGGACCTGCGAAGAGGAAAAGCGCTTTGTGGAGCAGGAAATTCGCATCGAAGATCGCTGAGCGGGACTGCTGATCGGTGGCGCGCAGGGCCCGGCGGCAGAGCCAGCCGGCCGGTTGACGTTTGAGGTTTCCACA
Organism: uncultured Acidobacteriota bacterium; assembly: GCA_963826735.1. GTDB lineage: Bacteria > Acidobacteriota > Terriglobia > Terriglobales > Acidobacteriaceae > Telmatobacter. Next base: position 1,277,260 of record CAWGYN010000010.1, on the reverse strand, counting down.
TCCGGAATGGGCGCCGGCGGGGTTGCGCTTGCGTGAATTCCCACGCCCTTATCGTATGAATCGTCAGAAATTCCTTTACATCGAGAGGGTTCGGCACGCATAATCGCTTTGCCTCGGAGAACTTGCGCGTCTTCTCCATTCCCCCAGTTTCCACCGCAGCGCATCTCCGGGAAAATCAAGGAGGATTCCCGCACATGAAGATCATCAGCCCCGTATTGCTGGGACTGTCTCTCGCGGTTGCCGGCAGCACACTCACCGCGGCGCAAGACGCGTCATCAACCTCGACCCTGCCCAAAATTCTGCAGTTCACCATCGAATACACCAAGCCCTATAAGGGCGGAGCCGCGCACGACAAGACGGAGAGCGCCTTTATCGCTGCGGAAGAAAAGGCCAAGTTCCCCGTCTACTACGTGGCCATGAACTCCCAGTCCGGCAAAGCGCGGGCACTGTTCATGACCCATTACGACTCGTTTGCGGAGTGGGAGAAGGACAACAAGCTCGTGGACTCGAACCCCACCCTCGGGGCCGGTTTAGAGCGTGCCGGCCTGGCCGATGGCGAGCTGCTGGATGAAGTCGACTCGGTGGTGTACACCTACGACGAGGACCTGAGCTTTCACCCGCACACCGACCTCGGTAATCATCGCGTTTACCAGATTTCTGTCTTCCACGTTCGCCCGGGCAAGCAGAAGGAATGGCGCGAGGTGGTGAAGATGGTCAAGGATGCGCATGAGAAGGCCGGGACCAGCGCCCACTGGGGCATGTACGAGATCGCCTTCGGCGCTCCGGACGGCACCTTCATCGCGCTCACCGGCGATCCTTCCATGTCGGCGATCGACCTGGGCTACTCTGAGGACAAGAAGTTCATGGCTGCTCTCGGCGGCGACGAGGGCATGCGGAAGCTCGATGAGAAGTTTGGCGATGCGGTCGAGTCTTCGCACAGCGAGCTTTTCACCGTGAATCCCAAACAGAGCTACGTGAGCGATGACTGGATCAAGGCCGATCCCGGATTCTGGAAGCCGAAGCCGGCCGCGATGCCCGCGACGAAACCGGCTGCGATGGCGCCGAAAAAGCCCACGCCGTAACTTTCTTGCTGAATCCAACACGCGCTTCACGCGAGCGGCTCCGCACCTGGCGGGGCCGTTCGCTTTTCCTCGTGTGCCGCCATCTGATTGCAAGCGTTGCCTGTAGCGCATAATGAAAGGGTGACGGGCCACTCGATCCTGCGCGCCTCTATCTACATAATTTTTCTCGCCGCAGCGTTGTCTTCGCTTGCGCAATCGGTCACGCCGGTCTCCGGCTCGCAAATGCTTTTCAGCGATCCGGCCTTTGGCATCAGCTTCCGTTTTCCCAGCGGGTGGAGCTTCACGCGGGTCGAAGCAGACAGCAAAGGGCCGTCGCTCGCGATCGCCTACATGGACGGCCGCTCCGTTTCCACCGGCCTGCGCGGCCTGATCACAAACGAGACCCTCCCCGGTCTGCGCTCGTGGCCGAAGACGGTCTTCAGCAGCGTGGAGTTTGGATACGATGCGCGCCCCGCGGCATCAGCCCAGGCCTGTCAAAAGCTTGCCCGCGGCAACTGGGAAGTGGAAGCCGATCCTGTTACGCTCAACGGCGTCGCCTGGTGGCACGGAACCGCGACCGGTACGGCTCTGAGCACCGAAATCGCAGAGGACATTTACGCCACGTTCGTTACGGCGTCCAACTCGTGCCTGCGCTTCGATCTCGCCGTCGCCATTTGCCGCGTACCGGGCAGAGATTTCCCCCGCGAGTTGACCACGCGTGAGAAGGCGCTCATCCACGGTAGCTTGAGTAACATTCTCAACTCCGTCCAGGTTGCGCCCCCGGCCCGATAAACTGAACCCGGTAAACTGAAATCGACCGGAGTATGCGAGTAATGACCGCCTCCACTTCCCCAACCCAGTTACCGGAGCTCACGCGTGACGAGCTCTCACGCTACGCGCGGCACCTCATCCTGCCTGAAGTGGGCGTCGAGGGCCAGCAGAAGCTGAAGGCCGCGCGGGTTCTGTGCGTGGGGGCAGGCGGATTGGGCTCGCCGCTGGCGCTCTACCTGGCGGCAGCCGGCGTTGGCACGCTGGGATTGGTAGATTTCGACGTCGTCGATGCCAGCAACCTGCAGCGGCAGATCCTGCACACCACGCGCGACGTGGGCCGCAAGAAACTCGATTCGGCCGAGGAGAAGCTCGCCGCGCTGAATCCCGCAGTCCACGTGGTCAAGCACGAGACCATGCTCTCGAGCGCCAACGCTCTCGACATTCTGAAGGACTACGACATCGTCGCCGACGGCACCGACAACTTCCCCACGCGCTACCTGGTCAACGATGCCTGCGTTCTGCTGGGCAAGCCTAACGTTTACGGGTCGGTTTTCCGATTCGAAGGCCAGGCCAGCGTTTTTGCCACGCGCGAAGGCCCTTGCTACCGCTGCCTTTATCCTGAGCCGCCGCCGCCCGGCACGGTACCCAATTGCGCCGAGGGTGGCGTGCTGGGCATTTTGCCCGGCCTCATCGGCATCATTCAGGCCACTGAAGTCATCAAGCTCATTCTCGGCAAAGGCGAGCCGCTCTCATTGATCGGCCGCTTGCTGCTTGTCGACGCGCTCAACATGCGTTTCCGCGAGCTCAAGTTGAAAAAGAATCCGGAGTGCCCAGTCTGCGGCGCGCACCCCACAGTGACGACCCTCATCGATTACCAGCAGTTCTGCGGCATCAAGCCCGAAACCAAACAGGAGAAGAGCAGTGAAGAACGGCATTCCCCAGATGACCGTGCAGGAACTCAAGCAGCGTCGCGACGCCGGCGAAGACCTATTCGTCCTCGACGTGCGCGAGCCCTACGAGTATCAGATCGCCAACATCGGCGGCACGCTCATCCCGCAAAACGAAGTTCCGCAGCGCTTGGCCGAGATCGACCGCAACCGCGAGATCGTGGTGCAGTGCCGCTCGGGCGGCCGCAGCCAGCGCATCGCGGAGTTCCTGGCGCAGCAGGGCTACGCAAACGTGAAGAATCTTGCCGGCGGCATTCTGGCCTGGGCCGATGCCATCGATCCGACGATTACGAAGTATTGACGCCCGATGCATTACTTCCGTGTCGGGCACACGGGATACTGAAAACGTGACCCTCCGATCTCCCATCCTCACCGGCAAGCACGTGCGGCTTGAGCCGTTATCAGTGAATCATTTGGACGGCCTGGCGGCCGCAGCCGCCGCCGATCCCGCGCTCTACCAGTGGAGCGCCGTGCCGATTGGCCGCGATGCTGTCTCCCGCTACATTGAGACCGCGCTCGCCTGGCGCGAAGCCGGCAAGGCAGTGCCCTTTGCGACCGTTCGCATCGCGGACGGCGTGGTCCTGGGCTCGACGCGCTTCTTTGACATCGAAAGCTGGGCGTGGCCCGCAGGGCATGCCCGCCACGGACGCCAGTTTCCCGATGTTTGCGAGATCGGCTACACGTGGCTCACACGCGACGCCATCCGCACCGCCGCCAACACTGAGGCCAAGCTGCTGATGCTGACGCACGCCTTCGAGGTCTGGCAGGTGCTGCGCGTCTGCCTGCACACCGACGCGCGCAACCAGCAATCGCAGGCGGCCATTGAGCGCATCGGCGGAAAATTTGAAGGCGTATTGCGGGCGCACCGCATGGCCGCGGACTTTACCCCGCGCGATTCGTATCGCTACTCGATCGTGGCAGCGGATTGGCCCGCATGTGAAGCGGCAGACTCGCGGCGCGCTTGCGTCCCTAAGCACAGCTTAAGAACTGGGCGCCTTGCCGAACAGCCTCTGCCAAAGGCTGCGCTTGCGCTCGCAGTACGGTGGCCGCGGGCGTTTGTTATTCAAGTGGTAGTTCCTGCATGGTTGGCAATCGCCATGCCGAGGGCAGTCCCGCTTGGGGCATGTGCACACTTCGGGCAGGTGGCTTACGATGGCAAACACTGGCGGACGGCCGCTCATGACGCTTCGGCCTGCTTGCCGTTCTCGTCCATCTTGCCGAAGATCATTTTGCCGCTGGCGGTCTGCAGCACGCTGGTGACCGAGATCTCGACCGAACGGCCGATCAGCTTGCGCGCATGGTCCACCACCACCATGGTGCCGTCGTCCAGGTAGCCGACGCCCTGGTTGTACTCCTTGCCTTCTTTCAGGATCAGCACGTTCATGCGCTCGCCGGGCAGCACCACGGGCTTGAGAGCGTTGGCCAGGTCGTTGATGTTCAGCACTTCCACGTGGTGCAGGTGAGCCACCTTGTTCAGGTTGAAGTCGTTGGTCACCACCTTGGCCTCCCACTTCTTGGCCAGCTCCAGCAGCTTCAGGTCCACTTCGCGGATGGAGGGAAAATCGTCCGGCACAATCTGCACCTGGATCTTGTCGTTGGACTGCATGCGCTGCAGCATATCCAGGCCGCGGCGGCCTCTCTGTCGCTTTGACCCGTCGGTGGAGTCGGCCACGACCTGCAGCTCGCGCAGCACAAACTCCGGCACCACCATCATGCCGTCAATAAAGCCGGCCTCGGCGATGTCGGCGATGCGGCCGTCGATGATGACGCTGGTATCCAGCACCTTGGCGCTGCGGCGCGTGGGCTTGTCGCCGGAGAAGACCGTGCCCAGCGCCGCCGGATTCAGCAGGTCGCCCTTGCTGGCGCCCACCAGCAGGCCCACGTAGGTCATCAGCAGAAGCACGAAGATCTGCAGCACGGCAGAGGTGGTTCCGGGCAGCGGCGCCGAGCGCAGCACCAGACAAAACAGCGCCGCGCCAAAGATGCCGAGCACGCTGCCGGCTACGGCGCCGATCAGCCGCCGCAGTGTGAGCGCCCGCACGCGCAGTTCAAAGACGATGACCGCGCACGCCGCGGCCGCACCGATTGCTGCGCCCTCCCAACCTGTCTGGATGCCGAACGGGCGGAGGAAATAACAAACCGCGGCAAACAGAATGACAAAAAGAAGACGTAAAACCACCAGGTCCATAAGGGCCTACTTTCACCGGCGGCAGTCTTTCACCGACGGCCCTATGACATGAAGGCGAGTATGAGCAAACTAATGCACCATCGTCAAGGGGGGAAAGACAGGGAGTAGGGAATAGGGAGTAGGGAGTAGAAAGCAGGGAGTCGGGAAATGAGCGCCGTCTGGCTCACCGGGACTGCTGGCCACCGATCACGGTCCTCTATTCCCTACTCCCTACTGCCTATTCCCTGTTCTTACGACGCCGCGGCCAGCTCGTTCACCGGTGTGAAGCGTTGCGCGCCCTTGCGTGGGCCGCGTTTGCGCGCACTCATCACCTTGATGCGCTCCAGCAGCTCCTGAGTGGAGCAGTTTTTCTTGACCAGCACCGCATCGGCCACGTGAATCTCGCCGCTCGCCCCCTGGGCATCGCCGAGCAGAATCATGGGCACGTACCCCCTCATGCGCTTCAGCCGCTCCACAAGCTGGCCTCCGCTCATCTGGGGCATGGTGCTGTCGGCCAGCACCAGGTCAATTTGGGGCGCCGTGGCAAAAACTGCGATCGCCTCCTGGCCGTTCGATGCCGCCAGCACGCGATAACCATTGGTCGCAAGCATGAACTTGAGCACGGAAAGCTCTTGTTCGTTGTCGTCTACACAGAGAATCACTTTCTTCGGACGCATGGTATGGGGACTGCTCCTTACAGCAATTTTCCAAGGCTATTCTGGACAACACAAATGGACCGCCGCTCTAATTGCGGCTTGGCGTTGCCACAGTTTGGAACCGATGGCCGGGAATGGGGGCTGACAGGTTCGCTTTGGATCGTACTTCGCAGCTTACCCTGCGCATGAACCGCAACCCTGGAGGTGAGTTCACGTGCGCTATGGGGCAGCCTGCTCGCGCTCCTCTGCGGGTCAGCCTTGCTTCGCGGTCTTATGCTCAGCGTTTTAGCGCGTCCAGAGACTCCCAAAAACGCGCCATAAAAATGTCTTCAATGAATCTGAAGGTACGGGTCCCGGAGGTTTGTGGGAAGAGGGAAAGGCAGGCGAAGATATGAGTGAAAATCCAAGTGAAACAACAGGAAAATCGTTAGAGCCAACACACACTGCGACTTGCGTTGATGAATTTCTGTTGAAAGCGTGTGCATCACGGCAGGAAAAGCTGTCCTTTTGCCACAAGAACGGTGCTGCCTGCCACGCGCACATCTGCGACCCTCGATACATCCTTTCTTGCGGAAAGAAATAGATCGCTGGGACGGCCGATCTCCACGCCCTGGCGAACGTGCATGCGCGTGCTCGAAGGCACTGCACCGCGAGCTACGAGATAGCTGATGGCGCAGCCGGCTGCCGAACCCGTGGCCGGATCTTCGCCGCCATAAAACTGCATCCTCGCCCGGTACTTCGCGCCGTCCTGGTTTTGCTCGAGATCCGGCGCAAGCACGTAGAACCACCTTGCTCCGCGCTCGCGCAGCCACGCCGTAGCCGCTCCTGATTCACTTTGAGCCGCGCCAACGCCTCGACCGCTTGAGCGCGACAATCGCAAACGGCGCGCCCGTGGAAACCACTTGCGGCGGCAGCGCCGGGTCCATGTCGTCGAGGGCGAGACCCAGAAGCGGAGCCACTTCCGCCGCGTCCAGTTCGGCGCCAAACTCCGGCTCTCTCTGCGTCATTTCGCCAAAGATCGCGCCTGCATCTGCGGCACTCGCCGCAAAGCGAACGGGCACCGGCCCCACCTTGAGCGCCAGAGTCACCGTGTCGCCCTGCAAGGTTTCCGGCGCCATCATCTTGAGTACGCTGGCCGTGCCCAGCGTGGGATGGCCGGCAAAGGGCAACTCTTCCTGGGTGGTGAATATGCGCACGCGCACGCCTTCCGCGCGCTCCACCTCAGCCGACCGGCGCTCGATGAACGTGGTTTCAGACAGATTGAACTCGCGCGCGATAGCCTGCATCCGTTCGGTCGTCAGGCCGCATGTGTTCATCACCACGGCCAGCGGATTGCCGGCGAGCGGCGTCTCGGTGAAGACGTCTACGACGAAGTAGTCGAGATTTGTCGAAGGGTTCGCCATCGCGCGCTACACTCTCACTCCAGTGTACGGAAAACGCGAGGAACGAAGTTGTGGAAACGCGCATCCGCGCAGAGTCCTACAGCTGGATCAGCGGCCGCGGCAGCCGCGGCCTTGCGCGATCCAGGAAGATCCTCATGCGCAGGGCCTCGGCGCGTTGCACGGCCACAAGCCGCATCTGTCTGCGAATGTGATCGATGTCGTCGAGCCGGTCCAATTGCGCCTCATCGTTCACCGCATCCCGTTCCAGGCGTGCGATTCTCTCTTCGACCGTTTGACGGAACCGCGGGCTGATTTCAAAGCCTTCCTGGGCGGCGCAATTCGAAGTCATGGCAGTTACCTCGGACCGGGATGATTTGAAGCTGCAGATTTTTTCACCGCAGCCTCAAGTTTTCCTCATTAGTGCCGATGCTATCGAAAGCCGCCTCTTCGCGCCAGATTACGACTTCGCGCAACTTCGGTAACGAAGTGTCCGAAAACGAGACAGCGATCACTGACCAATAATCCCTAGCTGCACCTCAGTTCCGCTCGAGATTTCGATGTCCTTCTGACGCGACAGAAATACGCCGGAAGCCGTGCTGCTGCCTGCAAGCAGGACGCCGGGAATCGCCGTGGGACGCGGAACCGCGCGGGCCGCGGCAAGCTGATGCGCATTCGTTTCATCCGGGTCGCCATGTCCCGCGAGCTCCACCGCTCCCTGCGGGTTGGGATCCGTATTCATACCCGCCCGGTCGGCCACCGAAGTTGTGGTAGGAGAGACTCTTTGCATCTCATCGGAAAAGACCCCCGTTTGCGCGCTGTTATTGCGGCCGCCGCCCCGGCCGCCTGCGGGCGTGGAACTCGTCGGGTCGGCGTTGGCCAACGGATTAGCATCCGAAAAGTTTCGCTGGGGGCGCACACCGCGAATCAACGTGTAAATTGCGATGCTTTGCCCGTTCTTAAGCTCTGCGTGGTCGACGGCAATCGCAAGTTGCGCGACGTTGTGGGTTGCATCTTGTGTCTGTACTTGAATGACGCTGCCCACGAGCCGCGTTCCCCGCGGAATCACGGTCCCATCTGCAGTCTGCACCTTGTCGTTCGTCCTGAGCACCACGCGGTCGCCCACTTTGGCTGTCTTCGAATTCAGCTTGTTCTCGAGATCGCAGGTCACCGCGCTCATCTCCCAGGAGTGCGACGCGGACGCATCGCCGAAGCCCATCGGGCCCTGCGGGGCGTAGACCTCTTTTTGAGGCTCGCTTGTGTTCGGCTGCTGCGCGATCAAGAGAATGCTTGCTGCGGCGGCGAGTGCCAGCGCAGAGAACCTGGCGGTCTTCATCTCGAAATCCTCCATCGCGACGCGAAAGAAGAATTCTAGCTAATTTCCCGGGGACGGCGCGTAGTAGCCTTTGCGCACCTGAACCTTCAGATTCTGATCCGTGTCACTATGGCAATCCACTGAGACTTTCCGGAAAGTCCCGTCCGCCTTGGCATTGCTGGGGGTATAGCTGGCCACATACTGGGTGCGCAGTTCGTCCTGGATTTGCTGGAACGCCGCGTGCAGCTTGTTCCCATTATTTCCCACATCGATCAACCGCCCGCCGGTCTCGTCCGAGATGCGTTTGGCGGGCGAGTAGCCATAGTAACCTTCACCCTGACTCCAGTACATTTCGCGGTCCGCGCACAGGATCACGTAAATGATGACGTTATTCCGATTTGCCGCGCCAATGGCATCGGCGATCTTCTCGCGGCTGCCCTCATCCTCGCCGTCGGTCAGGATGATGATGGCCTTGCGGCCGGTCTCCTGGTTCATTTTTTCGTTCGCAGCCAGGTAGATGGCGTCGTAAAGCAGCGTGCCCTTGGGATCGCCGACCGTGGGGACCGTGCCTCCGCCCAGGCCGGGAATACCCGATCCATTGCCACCCGCAGTGTTGATCTCGGCTTTGCTCAACGCGTGGGTCAGCAGCCGCGGGCTGTTGGTATAGTCCTGCAGCAGGTCTACATTCACGTCGAAGTTGACTGCGAACGCCTCATCCTTCGAGCGCAGTACCTGCTGGATGAACTGGCTGGCCGCGTCCACTTCCATGGGCAACAAGCGCTGCTGGCTGCCCGAGGTATCCAGCAGAATGCCCAAAGTGAGCGGCTGGTTCGTCTCGGCCACAAAGCTCTTGAGCGTCTGCGGCTCCTTGTTTTCGTCCACCTTGCAGTTCTGCTGAGCGAGATGTGGCACCAGGTTCCCGTTCTTGTCCTTGACGGTAAAAAACAGGTCCACCAGATTCACGCTCTGTTTAAAGGTGGCTACAGGCGTATCGTCAGGCGCCGCCGCGGGAGCGTTGCTCACCGGGGCAGCGTCGGGTGAAGGCGCAAGCTGAGCCCAACCTGCCACGGCGAACGCCGGCAGGCCAACCACCAGGGCGAAAATGACGCTGGGGAAACGCATCCTGATCCGTTAGACGAAAACGGCACCTCAAGGGGAAGCATACACGGGTTCTTTTACGGCTGGCATGGTTGTTTCACGGCCGGTAGGCAACCCGCGCGCCCCCGCTGCGTCTGATACTCTGTCAGTTGTTGTGAGTATTATCGTTTTTTGCGGAGATACGCAGGCCTAAGTCGGGGCTAGCTCCGCTAACCCCGCTTCTTTTGCTCAGAGAGGAAGAAAAAGCTGTGAACGTTCCAGGAAGGGCCATCGCGCTGGCGGCACTTGTCGGATTGGGATCCGCGGTTCTGGCCCAACAGCAGGCTCCCGTGCCGGATGCGCCCACCCCGCAAGCGCCTACGGGGACGTTGCCCGGTGTCCAGGGGCCCATCACGCCTGGAATCGGCGCCGGAGAAACGCCGTCCAACTCCAGCGGTTCTTCGTCCAATCCCAGCCCGGCCCAGCCGGAGCAACCCCCGCCGCCTCCCAACCAGCCACCCGCAGCAACAGCCCCAGCGCCGAACACGCAGGATACCGCGCCGGAAGAAGGCGTTCGCGCACTGAATACGGTGATTCATGCGCAGGTGAACGAAGTCGTGGTTCCGGTCACGGTAAAAGACCCCAAGGGAAACCCGGTTGCCGGCCTCACCTGGCGGGATTTCACGGTCTACGAGAACAACGTCCGCGAGCCGTTGCGCGTGTTCAGCGTGGATCCAAGGCCGATATCGGTTGGGTTTGTCATCGACCAGACGTTGCCCTCGAATTACATGCACGAAGTCAACGAGTCGATGAACGCGATCCAGGGCGCGCTCACACTCTATGACGAGGCTGCGGTCTTCACCTACACCAATGGAGCCAAGGAGTGGACCGGCTTTACGGGCGCGCAGGGCAATCGCCTGCCAGCGGTGCTCTCGCTGGCACAGGCCACCGGCTCCGATCCCATGGTGCCCGTCACCGATGGCCCTTTGTCCGGGGCATGCCCCATCTTTCAGAACAACAACTGCGCGGACCCGAACCTGCAGCCCGGGAAGTCGACCCAGACGATCGGCCAAGTCGACCTTCCCAAAGAGATCCACACACTCAATGATGCGATTCTCCTTGCGGCCAAAGAGCTTTCCACGCGCCCCAAGGATCGGCTGCGCGTCATCTACGTGATCTCCGACGGCAAGGAATACGGCAGCAAGGCTACCTGGAAAGAAGTGGTCAAATATCTCCAGACCAACAACATTGCCGTCTATGCCACGATCGTGGGCGAATCGGCCCGCTGGGGCGAAGGCTGGCTTGATCGCTTCCATCTGCCCTTCGAGGCGTACGACAACATCCTTTACAAGTACGTAGCGGCAACCGGTGGCGACATGTTCTCAGAGCGCGGTGTGAACAACATGGAGAAGAGCTACGCCAAGATCGCCGACGAGGCCCGCAACCAGTACACGCTGGTTTACGCCAGTCATTTATCCATCTACGACGACCGGTACCGCAAGATCGAAGTGCGCGTCAACCGGCCTAATGTGGTGATCACTGCCAAGCCCGGCTACTATCCCTCCGCGCAGGAATACAAATAAGCCAGAGCCTTCAAAAGTAGCTCAAAAAAACATGGCCTGTGCAAGCGCACAGGCCGTTTCATTGGGCGGATGGTTTTATCATTTGCGTTCCGATAAGCGGCGCTAAGATACCTTGCCTGGTTCGGAGTTCGACCGGGTCAATTAGATCTGCGCTGTCTTCTTATCAAACCGGTTTCCGCATTCGGGGCAAAACCCTTTGTCTTCGGCCGCATCCGGATTCGGGGCGTTGGCAGTCAGAACATTCTTGCAACTCGGGCACCGATAGGTCGCTTTGCCGTTGCTGGTCGATGTGCTTTGCGGTGCTGCGTTTATGCTGGACTGTTGCGTGGGGGTTGACGGCCCCGGATCGGTGATTCCCTTGATGCCTTCGCGGAAGCCCTTCAATCCCTCGCCCAGTCCCTTACCCAGCTCCGGCAACCGCCTGGCGCCAAACAGCAAAAATACCACCACGGCCAGCAGAATCAGGTGCCATGGCTGAAGTAGATCGCCCATCGATAGTTCCTCCGCGCGCTCGGAGTCATTCGGCGCGCTTCCTCAACTCCATATTGTCGCACAAAGTCCCTGCGATGGTCCCCAGGACGGCGCTTGTGGCCAGGGCCGACGCATATAAATTGCTATATGCGTGGGGGATGTAGATAGACGAGAAGGGGATATGGAAAATCCCCTGAAGTATTTTGCAGAGTTGCGCGATCCCCGCGTGGAACGGAACCGGGAACATTTGCTGGAAGAGATCCTTCTGATCTCGATAGCCGCGGTGCTGAGCGGGGCCGAGAGTTGGAACGACATAGCCGAGTACGGGGAAGACAAGCTGGAATGGTTGAAGACTTTTTTGACGCTTCCATCGGGCATTCCATCGCACGATACGTTTAACCGGGTGTTCGCGGCGCTGGACCCGGAAGAGATGGAAAAGGGTTTTGTGGCTTGGGTTTCGTCGATCGCCAAGCTGACGGCGGGCGAAGTGGTAGCCATTGACGGCAAGGCCTTGTGTGGCACGCGCGAGAGCGGTAAGAAGACCTTGGTGCACATGGTTTCGGCCTGGGCCGAGGGTAACGGACTGGTGCTGGCGCAGCGCAAGGTCGATGAAAAATCCAACGAAATCACGGCCATTCCCAAGTTGCTCAACGCGCTGGAGTTGACGGGCACGGTGGTGACCATAGACGCCATGAGCTGCCAGCGCGGGATCGCCCGCCAGATCGTCGCGAAGAAAGCCGACTATGTATTGGCAGTCAAGGAGAACCAGGGTCTTTTAGCCGAACAGGTAAAAGACTCGTTTCTACTGATGAACTCCGATGCGGTGGCCGAGGAAATCGACTGTGGACACGGACGGGTCGAGCGGCGCAAGTGCTCAGTGATGGCCGATCTTGGCCTGATCGAAAAGGCATCCGAATGGGCCTCTTTACAGGCGTTGGTGCGCATCGAGTCGGAACGGTACCACAAGGCCACAGGCAAAACCGAGCGCGAGATTCGCTACTACATCACCAGCCTCAGGCCCGATGCCGCGCGACTGAACTCAGTGATCCGCCAGCACTGGGGGATCGAAAACAAATTGCACTGGGTGCTCGACGTCGGCTTCGGCGAAGACTTGGACCGCAAACGCACTGGCCACGCCGCACAAAACTTCTCCATCCTCAACCGCATCGCCCTCAATCTGCTCAAACAGGACAAATCTTCCAAGCGCGGAATCAAGGGAAAGCGCCTCAAGGCTGCTTGGAACATCCCCTATCTGCTCAAGCTACTCGGAATCTGATATGCGTCGGCCCTGCCTATGTGCCGGGTCCCATAGCCGTTTCCGCCAAAACGGCCTATAATTCCTCGCAGAATTCACTCAACAAAAAAGATGCCCGTTTTTGCTGACATTTGCTGAGGAGGGTGTGATGTTGAAGTCGTGTTTGCTTTTTTTGGCGGCGGCCCTGTTAGTGATGGTTTGGCTGCCCGTCGCAGGCCGCAATCCGCAGGCCGCGTCGTCTGTACCCGGGCAAGCTGCTGCGCCCGCCACGCCCGGCAAAAGCCCGGTCAAGCCAACGGCAGAATCCCAGGCTAAGGCCAAAGTGCTCTATGCCAGAGATTGCGCTCTGTGCCATGGCGATACGGGCACTGGCAAGAACGATATGGGCCTCACGATGGACGACTGGACCAACCCCACTACGCTTGCCAACAAGGCTGACAGCGATCTTTTCGCAACCATTCGCAACGGCAAGGACAAGATGCCGTCTGAGGACGTGGGCCGCGCCAACGACACCGAGGTCCGGAATCTGATTATTTACATTCGTACGCTTTCGAAGAACCAGCCGCCGGCTCCGGCCCCTGCTCCGGCTGATGCTCCGGCCCCTGCGCCCGCGCCGCCCACAAACTAGCGATCGCCGCATTCTCAACGTGCCCTTGTAGCGGACATCACTTGGCTGGCCGTAGTGCGGGCCTCTCGGGCCGCGCTCCGCTTCATCTGCCGCATCCTCTATGATGTTGAGACGATGACGGGGACTACGGAATTTCAAGGCAAATGGGCGCTGGTGACAGGAGCCAGCGCGGGAATCGGTGTTGCTCTGGCGCGCGAGCTGGCGCGGCGGGGGGCAAAACTCATCCTCACCGCGCGGCGCAAAGATCGCCTCGAATCTCTGGCTGCCGAGTTTGCAGGGCAGGGCATTGAAGCCCGCATCGTGGTCGCGGACCTTAACGACCCTGCCGCACCGCAGCAGATTTACGATGCCACGGAGGGCGCTGGGCTCACCGTTGACATCCTCATCAACAATGCCGGCCTCGGCCAATACGGCGCATTCCACTCGAGCCTTCCCGAACAGGAATTCAGCATGGTTCGCGTCAACTGCGAGGCCGTGGTGCGCCTCTCGCGGCTGTTCGTGCCGCGCATGGTCGAGCGGCGTCGCGGGTGGGTGCTTGTGGTCGCCTCTACGGCAAGCTTTCAGCCGTTGCCCTACCTCGCTACCTACGCCGCCACCAAGGTCTTCGACCGCTTCTTCGCGCTGGGACTGGCCGAAGAAGTGGCGCAATACGGCATCAACGTGACGGCGCTCTGCCCAGGCACGACTGAGAGCGAGTTTTTCGAAGTGGCGCGCGCCGGTATCTTTCGCAGCCGCAAATTGCAATCCACGGATGAAGTTGCTCGCGTGGGCATTGCTGCGCTGGTGCGCGGCCAGCGCACCATCCTCCCCAAATGGAGCGGCCGGTTCACGGCATTTCTGGTCCGCTTTCTCCCTGTCGGGCTCATCACACACTTCGTCGAAAAAGGCGCGCGGCCTAAGAAACAGGAAGCGAGGGAGCAAGGGAGCGAGTGAGCGAGGAAACCAGGGAGCGAGGGAGCAAGGACTGCGGACTACTGAACTAGTGGGTTGACGCGGCAGTCAGCTTGAACGAGTCGAAGAAGTGATTCACATCTTCATCGCGACGGGCGCTCGGTGCGGGGAAGGCCACGATCATCATGTAAAGCTTCTTTCCTGCCAGGATCAGCCGCGCGTTAAACAGACCGCCGCTCTGGTTTTGCCCGCTGAAATCCCGTGCCGGATAGCCCTGGAAGTTGGCGTGCGATTCACCCATCAGGGTGGTCTGGGTACGCGCCAGCGCGCCATCGCGCGCATTGTCGAGCGTGCGTTCCACAGCCTCGCCGCTGGCACGTTCCACCGGGGGATTGTCGTCCCATGCAATCGCGTAGGTGGTCTCCGCATTGGGCGTGGCCACGATCATTTCCATCTCTTCGGCGTCGCCGTTCGTGTTGTAGGCAGGAATCTGGATCTCGCTCGCGTCCGACGGCATATCGATCCTGAATCCGTTCTGGGTCCGGTCGACGGGGTGCCATGAGGCATGCGCTGGCTGGAGTTCGGTGTTCGCTACCTCCGTGGGCACGCCTCCCCCCGCGCTGCCCAGGCCCAGCCAGGTGCGGTGCTGGTAGACGAAGTATGCGATCACTCCGACCACGACCACGCACGCCGCGAAATAGACCCACTTTGCCACCATCTCAAGAGTGCTCGAACGGTGACGGTGCGTGCAAGCCTTTTGCCTTGTTTAGCCTGCGAAGGGTGCCTGACAGGTAAAAAGCCGTCTGGACGGCCGGATTTTTCTTTTTCCCCAAAAACTTTTATTTTTCTACTTTTCTTGGCAACCCTTGCAACCTTTTCCCGAATCTTGCATCTATCTAGATAATTAGCAGAGGCTTCCCCATGATTTCCCACCAAAGCAAGACAACTCTCTCTTGAGGGTTCTTCGGAACCTCTTCCCAAATTCCCCCCTGGCTACCCTCCCTAATCTGCCTCTCGAGCGGGCCTACCGGAAGGTAGGCCCATTGCTTTTGCGGAGTTCACTCCTTCACTCTGGAAAAAGTGAATGAGGTGAAAAAGTGAATTAAGTGAGGAAAGCAAAGGCGTTCACTCCCTTCACTCGTTTTCACTCCCAGCACTCTCTTCATTTTCTTCACTCTTCTCCACTTGTTCCTGCGGGGAACGCTAGAATCAAAGCTGCGATGCGGCCTTCTTCCCGTCCTCGATCCTCAGCTTCTCCCGTCCCCGCTTTTTCGGAGATCGAATCGATTGACGCCCTTTTTCAGCGGGCAGGGCTGGTCCGCAGCCCGCGCCGCCCGCAGCCCCGCAGCGCCCGCCCGTCCCGTCTCGACCGCCTTGCTCCTGAAGAACTCGCCCCACCCCTGCCTGTTCCCCGCCGCGCCCCCAACGGCGTCGAATGGCTGCCCATTCCCGGCTGGGATCTTCCCTGGCTTTGCGGCGGATTCAGCACCCGGAAAGGCGGCTTGAGCCGTGCCTATTGCGCTGAGGACGCGCCCGGGGAGCTGAATCTGGGCTTCACTGCGGCCGACGACCGCGAAACCGTCCTCGCCAACCGCCGCCTGCTAGCCGAAGCCGTTACCGGCGACGCCGCAACGCCGCTGCTCGCGCTCAAACAGTTCCATTCAAACCTGGTCATCGACGCCAGCGCCGCTCCGACGCCGCCCGCCCGGCACCGCGCCGCGCCGACGGGCAAATCACCGACGAGCCCGGTCTGCTGCTCGCCGTGCAAACCGCCGATTGCATCCCGGTTCTGGTGGCCGATCGCAGGCAGCGCATCGTCGCCGCGTTCCACGCGGGCTGGCGTGGAACCGTCAAGCGCATTGTCGAATCCGGCGTCGGCCGCATGCGCCTGGCCTTCGGCTCCCGGCCTGCAGATCTCATCGCCGCCATCGGTCCCGGCGCTTCGGCCTGCTGCTACTCCGTGGGCGAAGAGGTGCTCTCAGAATTCGAATCGCAGTTTACTTACGCGCGGGAACTCTTCCACGAGGTCTTCTGCTTCCGACCCCGTCAGAACCAAATACCCCATGCTGTTTTTGACGCAGCGCGCGCCGGGCCATTCATCCATCGGACCCAGCCTGCACGTGGATCTCATCGAAGCCAACCGCCGCCAGTTGCTTGCTTGCGGACTTTCTCCGCGATCCGTTCAGGTGGTGGGCGGCTGCACGCAATGCCAAGGGGAATTGTTTTTCTCGCATCGCGCGTCGCATGGACACGCTGGACGCATGATGGCAGTCATCGGCATCCGTGAAGCGGGGAAGGCCCGCTCCCGCCGGCCGTGAACGTGGCTGGATTTAATAGCGTGGCTATTCAAGGACCGAGGCCGGTCGTTAGGCTTTCGCGGCTGCCTCGCCGGGGTTCACCAGGTCGCGCAATTCCTTCGACGGCTTGAAGTAGGGAACTTTCTTGGCGGGCACTTCAACGCGCGCGCCGGTCTTGGGGTTGCGGCCAATGCGGGGATTGCGCTGGCGGATGCGAAACGAGCCGAAACCGCGAATCTCGATCTTGTCCCCGCTTTGCAGGGCGCCGATTACGGAGCCGAAGATGGTTTCTACAATCACTTCGCCGTCGCGCCGGGTCAAATCGCCCAGGGCCGTCACCTTCTCCACAAGGTCCGCTTTTGTCATCTCGCTTAAACCTCCGCACTCAGCATAAACGGATTTTGCCGGGGAGCGCAGGAAAATGCAAGCCCCCTGTGAGAATTTATCCTTTGCGCATCAGCAGTTTGGGGGCACAATCCGGCCCAGTCCTGCCGCCACTGCCCAAAGTCCAGGGGGTGCGTTATCATGTCCCAAAGGCTACCCATTGCACAACTGCTCCGGCCACGAACCGCATGCAGCAACCTGCAGGGGTCCAGCGCCAGGATGCCCTATCCGACTTACAGCATCGTGATTCCTGCCTATAACGAGGCCGCGCGCATCGGGAACGCCCTCGAGGCAGGTCGTCGCCTGCATCCGCCAGCGCGGCTGGAGCGCCGAAGTCGTCGTGGTCGATGACGGCTCGCGCGACCAGACCGCCGAAATCGTCCACACCTTTCGCCAAAGACCACCCCGAAGTCCGGCTGCTCCAGAATCCCGGCAACCATGGCAAGGGCTACAGTGTGCGCAACGGCATTCTCCACTCCTTCGGCGAAGTGGTCATGTTTACCGACGCCGATCTCTCCGCGCCCATTGAGGAAGCCGACGGCCTCTTTGCCGCGATCGCCGCCGGCGCCGACATCGCCATCGGCTCCCGCTGGCTTGAGCGCACGCGCCAAACCATCCGCCAGCCTCTTTATCGCCAGTTTTTTGGCCGCTGCTTCAACGGCGTCACGCGCGCCGTCATGGGCCTGCCCTACGCCGACACGCAATGCGGCTTCAAGGCCTTCACCCGCGCCGCCGCGCAAACCGTCTTCCAGCTGCAGACCATCGAGCGCTGGGGCTTCGATCCCGAAATTCTCTTTATCGCACGCAAGCGCGGCTACCGCGTCGACGAAGTCGCCGTCAGTTGGGCCCACGACGAGCGCACCCGCATCAGCTACCTCAAAGACGGCACCCGGATGTTGCAGGACATCGCCATCGTCCGCTGGAACGCGCTGCTCGGCCGCTACAACAAAGCCGGTCGAGCGGATCTCACCGCGCCGGGCTGGTCAAGTAACGCTGCCGGGTTCTGCGCTTCAGGAACTCGTTGCCGGGATGCTGACGCCATTTTTTGCATTCAGGACGGGTGTTTCGTTAAATCCTGCAGAATCAACGGAAAATGTTCGAATCCACGCTGCCGAAAGGGGGCCAAATGTTGGCTTGGAAGCGACCGCTGGCCCCCAGGATGTTCGCCTGGGATTTCGCGATTTTTTGAGACAAATTGATCACAATTGCGCTCTCTGAGGGCAAACATGAATAGAGAATTTCCCGAATATGGGGCGCCGGTTGGCAGAGAATTTCGCATAAACGCATCAAGATGGGGCTTGTGGCGTGTTTTTAAGCGTGTTTTGGCGTGTTTTGCGGGCAAGAAAAGGCTTTCTTGCGCGCTGCTTGACTCGCCGCGTCGCTGTCTCTGAGACTTCCCTCGCCTCCCGCACGTCCCTCCTTAACAGGCGCCGGGTCTTCAATCCCGCGCCGCGATCCAATCGATGGTTGGGAGAAACTCATGATCAAGAAACTCGCGCTCGCAGCTCTGGTTTTAGCGCTCGGCTCCGTGACCGCGCTGGCCGCCGACTTTAACGGCAAATGGACAGCCGATGTTCCGGGACGCAACGGCAACACGCAGACCACCACATTCACGTTTACGGTCGACGCCACCGCCATGACGGTCACGGGCACGGTTTCAGGCCGGATGGGCGACATGCCTATCACCAATGGCAAGGTGACTGCGGATACCATCACCTTTGACGTGGTTCGGACCATGAACGGCAATTCGTTCACCATTAGCTACTCTGGCAAGGCCGATGGCGACACCATCAAGTTCACGCGCACCTTCGGTGGCGGCGGCATGGGTGGTGGCGGCAACGGTGGCACCCCTCCTCCTCCGGTGGAGTTTACGGCCACGCGGGTTCCCGCAGGTGCGCCTGCGCCTCCGCCGGCACAGTAGAGCTAGACCGCGTAAGTTCGTAATCTGGCAGTGGTGGGATCAATATCCCCGGTCCCCAAATGCGAGGGACCGGGGGCACCCCGAAAGTAGTTTGACGGCACGAAATTTTCGTCGCGGATCAAAGAGCGCAGTGATAGGGTGGAACCACAACGGCAGGAGGCCGCGTCCACCCTATGCTCTTTCCCACCTCCCGGCGCCTTGTGCGGCGTTTGGCCGGAATTTGCGTCTTCGCGTTTCTTGGTCTCTTGCTCCTGCCGCCCGCGCCGCTCTGGGCACAGACCTTTGACGCGACGACCCTGCGCCAGCCTACCGACCTTGGCGTGGTGTGGCTGATCAAGGCCGGTGACGACCCGTCCTACGCACGCACCGATTTCGACGACTCCCGGTGGACGCGCCTGGATACAAATCAGTCGCTGAAGCAGATTTTTCCCACGCAGCATCCTTCGGTCATCTGGTATCGCCTGCACGTCAAAGTGGCTCCCAACGAGACTGGGCTTTCGCTCGAAGAGTTCAATCTCTCGAGTGCGTTCGAGATTTACGTGAACGGCGAGAGATTGTTCGCCAATGGCAGCGTCTCGCCGTACCGTCCGTATGGATTTCAGGCGCGCATCGTCAAGCGCATTCCCGATGCGATGATTGCCACAGGCTCCGTGGTCATCGCCATGCGCCTGTACGTTTCCAGCAATGAGTGGGTCAGTTCCTTCCCCGGCTATTTTCCTTACAACCTCGCCATTGGCCAGGAAACAGCGATTAGCGATCACGTTTGGCTGACGACGATTGGCGAGAATCTTCTGGGGTGGTTTTATCAGTTCGCCGGGATGGGACTGGGGATGATCGCCCTGGCGCTCTTCACGGCGCAGCGGCAGCAGCGCGAGTATCTCTGGATCTTCCTGCTTTTTCTGGCCACCGCATTGCACGCGCCTCTGCAGTTCTACGAGCTTTTCCATAATCTTCCCACGTGGTCGACATACATCAACGGCTGCTTCAACATCGCGGGCCTGGTGCTTCAGACTCTCATGTTCCTGGCCTTTCTGCGCATGCCAGTGAAGCGCTGGCTGCAGGCGTGGCTGGTTTTCTCCGCGATAGGGATTCTCTTTGGATCGTGGCAGACGGCCACCGGGAAGGGCTCTCCCATCGGCACGCTGTTCAGTTTTGCGCCCGAACTTGGCCTGCTTGCGGGAATCATCCCCATCCTGCTCATCCTGCACTGGCGGCGCGGCAATCAGGAAGCGGGCATTCTGCTCGTCCCGGCCGTTGTGTCCAGCTTATCTATCTACTTGCAGCTCGGCGTCTTCCTTGTGGGCATGATCCCTGAATTCGCAGGCCCCGCGTTCCGTTTCCAGAAAGCAATCTTCAATTGGACAGTGGGACCGTTCGAGATCAATGCCAACAGTATCGACGGCTGCCTCTTCGTGCTTTCGCTGGCGATCATTCTCGTGCTGCGCTCCACGCGCATTGCGCATCAGCAGGCGTATCTTGAAACGGAGATGGCGGCGGCGCGCGAAGTGCAGCAGATCATTCTGCCGGAGCAACTGGAGCGCGTGCCGGGATTTTCTATCGAAAGCGCCTATGTGCCGGCGCAGCAGGTGGGCGGCGACTTCTTCCAGATTCTGCCCGCGCCCGAAGGCTCGCTGTTGCTGGTGATCGGCGACGTGGCGGGCAAGGGATTGCCCGCGGCGATGCTGGTCTCCGTGCTGGTGGGCGCTATCCGCGGCGTGGCCGAGTACACATCGGAGCCTGCGGAGCTGCTGGCCAATCTCAATCAGCGGCTCGTGGGGCGCGTGGCCGGCAGCTTTTCCACGGCGCTGGCGGCGCGCATCTTCCCCGATGGCTCTGTCGTCTTGTCGAACGCCGGGCATTTGCCGCCCTATCTCGATGGCCAGGAAGTGGCGATCTCGGGAGCTTTGCCGCTGGGCGCAAAGTCCGGCACGCACTATGAGACCATGCGCTTCCAGATGCCGCGCGGCAGCCGCCTCACGTTCTATTCCGACGGCATTGTCGAAGCGCAGAATCCTAAGGGCGAGCTGTTTGGCTTCGAGCGCAGCCGCCAGATCTCCATGGAGCCGGTGGCGGCGATCGTCGAGGCGGCAAAGCAGTTCGGGCAGCAGGACGATATGACGGTCATTGCTATTACGCGCGATGCGGCTGCAGTGCGCGATACCCAGGCGCAGAAGGTTTCGGTTCCGGCGCCGGCGCTGGTGAATTAGGCTATCGCCGTTTGTATCCGCCCTACGGATCTGATCATGATACAATGTATCTACGGGAGGAAATATGCAGGCACAAGTGCTGAAATGGGGAAACAGCCTGGCGATCAGGATCCCAAAGCCCATAGCTGACGATGCTCGCCTGCAACTGGGCGACCCGCTCGAGATCGCAGTAGCTGCCGACGGGGTTGTGCAGCTGCACCGGGTAGGAGAAATTCCTACGCTGGCTCAACTGGTGGCCCAAATCACCCCGGAGAATCGCTACGCAGAGATTTCGCTCGGGCCGGGGATCGGCAGAGAAGCCGTCGAATGGTGAACCCGTACGTTCCGGATACTGGCGACATTGTCTTCCTGGACTTCGATCCCCAGGTTGGCCGGGAACAGGCCAAGCGCAGGCCAGCTCTGGTTTTGACCGATCTGCGCTACAACCGGGCGAGCGGCCTGGCCGTGGTTTGTCCCTTGACGAGCAAGGTCAAACCGTATCCCTTCACTTTGCCGATTACCGTTGGAAGCGTGGCAGGGGCCGTGCTTGTGGATCAATTGAAGAGCATGGATTGGGAGGGTCGCGGGGCGGAGTTTCACTCCAAAGCTCCGGCACAGATGATGGCAAAGGTGCGCCAGTACATTGCGGCTCTGCTGCAAATCCCGATCAGGTAAACCATTTCTTCGTGCTACGCCGTGGCCGTCTTCGCCATCGCCTGCAAGCCGCGCGCCTCAATCTCGAACTCGCGCATCTTGTACTTCTGAATCTTGCCGGAGAGCGTGGCCGGAAACTCCGTCTACGAAGCGGACGTGCTCGGGAATCTTGTAGTACGCGATCTGGCCCTGGCAGAAGTCGCTGATCTCTTCTTCGGTGGCGTCGATATCTGTCAGGCCCGGCCGCAGGCGAATCCACGCCACCACAATCTCGCCCAGCCGCGCGTTGGGAATTCCGACCACCTGCACCTCGCCGACCTTGGGATGCGTGTAGAGAAACTCCTCCACCTCGCGCGGATAGATGTTCTCGCCGCCGCGGATGATCACGTCGCGCGAGCGGCCGGTGATGTGGATGCATCCGTCCTCGCGCATCACGCCCAGATCTCCGGTGCGCAGCCAGCCGTCGGGCTGGATCACCAGCGCCGTGCCTTCGGGATCGCCGTCGTAGCCCTTCATCAGCGCGTATCCGCGCACGCAGACTTCGCCCTGCTGGCCGCGGGGCAGCGCTTCGCCGGGTCATAGCCATCGGGCAGCGTCCGGACTCATTCCCGGCAGATTCCCAGGCGGCGCAATCTTGATTTCGGTCTGCGGCATGGCGCGGCCGACCGTGTTCACGCGAATTTCAAGCGAATCGCCGGCGTCGCTCATGGTCACCACCGGCGAGGTTTCCGTCTGCCCGTAGGCGATGACCAGCTCGCGGCATGTGCATCTCTTCGAGCACGCGCTTCATCAGCTCCACCGGGCAGGGCGCGCCGCTCATCATGCCGGTGCGCAGGCTGGTCGGTCGTAGCTCGCAAAGTCGGCGAGCCCGAACTCCGCCACATACATCGCGGGAACGCCGTAGACGCTGGTGGCGCGCTCCTCGTGCACGGCCTTGCAGCGTGGCGCGCGCATCGAAGGTCCAGTTGGGCAGAATGATGGCCGCGCCGGAGTTGAGCGCGCTCATGGTTCCGATCACGCATCCGTAGCAGTGGAAGAGCGGCACCGGGACCACAATCTTGTCCTGCTCGGTGTAGTGAAATCCCTGCGCCAGAAACTGGCCGTTGTTCACCACGTTGTGGTGGGTGAGCATCACGCCCTTGGGCAGGCCGGTGGTGCCGCTGGTGTACTGGATATTGGCCACGTCGTCGACGGCCACGTGATCGGGCAGCCGGCCTTCGGCGTCGAGCAGCGCCGGCCACTCCGGCGAGTCGAAATAGATGGTGTGCTCGAGCGCCAGGTCGAGCCCGTGGCGCGCGCGGCCCAGAATCTCCTCGTAGTCGGCGCGCTTGTCCTTGTGCCACAGAAAGAGCGCCTTCATGCGCGAGCGCGTGAGCGTGAACTGCAGCTCGTGCGAGCGGTAGGCGGGGTTCACATTCACCAGCGCGGCTCCGGCGCGCGCGCAGCCCATGTGCATCATGATCCACTCGATGCAGTTGGTGGACCAGAGGCCGACGCGGTCGCCGCGGCGGATGCCCAGCGACCACAGTCCGCGCGCCACGCGGTCGGCCTCGGCGCTCAGCTCAGCCCAGGTGAGGCGCTCGTCCTGGTGGTGCGAGACCACCGCAAGCCGGTCCGGAAAGCGATCGGCGGTGCGGTGCAGCAGGTCGCCGATGGTCAGTTCCAGCAGCGGCCGCGCCGGGCCCCGCGCATAGCTCCGGGTTTGAATCTGCTCGTCAATCTTCATGGAAATTGCGGGCATCCTCTTTCAGCCTTATTCTAGCGATGAACGGAAGTGTACGCCGCGAAGCTGGCCGATCCATGTGATCAAAACCACACAAAAAAGGCTGGGGCCACACTGAGGGGCCAGCCGGGGAAGGTATGCGGAGGAACACGGATTCCGGTATCATCGTTGCTATGAGCGTTGAGTCCGTGGGCTCTGGCCGGTCGGCCGGTTCCCCAAGCCACGCATTTCAAACGTACGACCCCCGTCTGGAACCGATCGCCGCCAAGGTGATGGCCCAGGAGCGGCTCAGTGCGGACGACGGTCTGGTCCTCTATGGCTCCAGCGATGTGCTCGCAGTGGGCTGGCTGGCCAACCATGTGCGCGAGCGGATGCACGGCGACGTGACCTACTTCAACGTCAATCGCCACATCAACCCCACCAATGTGTGCGTCGCCGCCTGCAAGCTCTGCGCCTTCGGCCGCAAAAAAGGCGACCCTGCGGGCTACACCATGGCTCTCGATGAGGCGTGGGAAACGGCGGCCTCTGGCTATTCCGAAGCCGTCACGGAGTTCCATATTGTCGGCGGACTGCACCCCGATCTGCCACTTGAGTTTTTCCTCGATCTCGTTCGCGGCCTCAAAGAGCGCTTCCCCAAGGTGCACATCAAGGCCTTCACCATGGTGGAGATCGCGTTTCTGGCTCGCCGCGCCAAGCTCAGCATCGAAGAGACGCTGACTCAAGCTGCGCGAGGCGGGCGTGGACTCCATGCCCGGCGGCGGCGCGGAGATTTTCGCTGCGCGCGTGCGCTCCATCATCTGCGACCACAAAATCGACGGAGAAGAATGGCTGGAAACCGCGCGCACGGCGCACAAGCTGGGCTTCAAATCGAACGCGACCATGTTGTACGGCCACATCGAAAATGACGCCGACCGCGTTGATCATCTGCTCAAGCTGCGCGCCCTGCAGGATGAGACCGGCGGCTTCCAGACCTTCATTCCCCTGGCGTTCCATCCTGAAAACACCGCGCTCGATCACCTGCCGGTGACTACGGGACTCACCGACATTCGCCAGATTGCCGTCAGCCGCCTGCATGCTCGACAACTTTCCGCACATCAAGGCCTACTGGCAGATGATGACGCCCAAGATCGCGCAGATCGCGCTGCGCTTCGGCGCCGATGATCTCGATGGCACGGTGATCGAAGAGAAGATTTACCACGACGCCGGCGCCACTACGCCGCAGGGCATGACGCGCGCGGAGCTTTGCCGCCTGATCACCGAGGCTGGGCGCATGCCCGTGGAGCGCGACACGCTCTATCATGCGGTGGAGCGGACCGAAGACAGCTTCGTGGTGAGTGTCTAGGGCGCCTACGGCAGGTCGCGCACCCAGATATTGCGGAAGCTCATGGGCGCGCTCTTGTCACCGTGCGCCTGCAGCTTGATGGCGGCGCCATCGAAGGCCTTGTAGAACGGCTTGCCGCGGTAGAGGGTCTCGCCCTTCAACTCAAAGTGATTCTGCACCAGCACGCCGTTGTAGAACACCGTCACATACGCGGGCGTCTTGAGCGATCCGTCGGCATTGAACACGGGCGCCGTCCACACCACGTCGTAGCTCTGCCACTCGCCGGGCTTGCGGGCCGGGTTCACGAGGGGAATCGACTGCTTGTAGATGCTGCCCACCATGCCGTTCACATAGGTTGAGTTGTTGTAGCCGTCAAGCACCTGGAGCTCGTAGCCAGCGTCGCCCGGCCCCGTGGAAGCGAGAAAGGCACCGCTATTCCCGCGCCCCTGGCCGGTGCCGGTAATGTCCGCCGGAATTCTGAACTCTATGTGCAACTGGTAGTTGTGGAAGTGCCGCCTGGTCTCGATGCTGCCGGTGCTCTTGGCCACCGTGAGAAAGCCGTCGGCCACAATCCACTTGGCTGGCGTGTGATCCTGCGCAGAGATCCACTCGTCTTCATTCTTTCCGTCGAAGAGCACGATCGCGTCAGACGGCGGCGCGTTCGGGGTTTCGCCCGGCGTGACCACGGCTGGGACAGGCTGCCACACTTCGGTCTCTTCGGGCTTGGGCTGCTGCGTCTGCTGTTGTGCGCGCGCCACGGGTAACGCCAACACTCCAACTGCAGCCAACATGAGGAAAAACGACTTCGTTCGCATCATGCAAGAGAGTGTATACCGGCGGGGACCGATAATGGGGCAGCTTCCTGATTCGCTCTAGTTCTGGGCCATCGCCGCCGGCGGCTTCTCGTCGGCCGTGAATTGCGTCCACGGTCCCGCCATCATGTCGTGCAGAATCGGCTTCTGCCAGGCAAACTCCGGATGCGCGGCTAGAAACGGCGCGGCGATGAAATCTTCGCCGCAGGGATGACCTGCTCGGCCGATGAAGCTCATCTTCGCCGCCAGGTCCGAGTCCATCACCTTGCCCGTCACCGCGCCCGCCGGATCGAAAGGCGGATCGCCCCATACCTTTTCGCCGACCGGCGACGTTTCTTCGTGGCCGCACAGGCTGCGCTTGCCGGCATCGATCTTGTGCTCATAGGTGTCGTAGTGGTCTGAGAGGTATGCCTCGGCCAGCGCCGTATCCAGCTTGCCGTAGTGCTCCTTCATGAACTGCTCGGCGCGAATGTGACGCGCATTCATGGTGCTCTCCGGATTGCCGGGATCGAAGCCCGGCGTATCGTCGCGAATCAGTGCCGGGTCCGCGGCAAAGTTCGACGACACAAAGTAGCCGTCCTTCTTCTTCGTGAGCGGAGTGTTCGTGCAGCCCCAGCTCCAGGTAGCCAATCTCGCCCGTCTTGCGGTCGCCGATCAGCCACGAATTCGCATAGCCGCCGTTGTTGCCCTTGCGCATGATCGCGGCATATTCGTCGATCGACGTGGCATACTGCATGGCCTTGCGCGAGCGGTCGAACTCGGCAATGCCGTTCACGTCGAATCCCTTGATCATGGGCAGCGTGGTCTCGGTAATCATCAAGCCGCTCGCGTTCACGCCAAAATCGTCCTGGCTGGTAATCACGCCCGGCAGTCCCGTCCATCAAGATGTGCTGTCCGCTTGCGGGAACAATGTCGAAGACCACGGTCCAGCGCTCGCCCTCCGCATAGGAGCTCCAGTTGCTGTGCGCAATCACGATTTTGCCACCCTTTGGTCGCCGACCCCGTGGCGATAAACGCGCTGCATTTGCCCGGCGCCATCGGGCTCCGGCGCGCTCGGCTTGTGCCCTTCTTCGCATCCAGCCACGGCAGATAGTAGTCGGCGATCTCGAGGTAGCCGTTCAGCGCCACCATGTCCCACAAGTCAAGCGTCGATCCCTGCGCTTGCAAGCCCTCCGCGATGCCCTTCAGCTCCTGCCTGGTACTCGGCGTCGAGGTGCGGCCACAATACGTTCTTTGCCGGCGTCGCGAAAAAAGCTCCATTTGTGCTTGGCGTGTGCTGCGCCGCTTCCACCTGGTACACGAGGACGTTGTCCTCAATCTCGTTCGCCAGCAGATATCCATGCTGAAAGCCGATCTGCTCGCGGCGCGCCTTGCAAATGCACATACGTCCATCCACCTTCGTTGAACTTGTAGGCGCCGTGCAAGACGCGGATCGGCGCGCGCATCCGGCGCTGCGGAAGCGGATGCGGCAAAGGCGGTCATCAACGAGGCAGCAACGAGCAGAGCAGGCGAAGCGCATAATATTGAGCTCCTTGGGGGATGGGTTTGCAGGGACAACGGGGTGATCGGAATTTCGAATTTTCCGATTTCATTTGGCCGGATTGAGATGAGTGTACACTTCGCGGCCCGGCTTACTGCCGCACCACCTCGCCGTTCTTCATCACAAAGCTCACGTGCTCCACTACGGAGATGTCGTCGAGCGGGTTGCCGGGAACGGCGACGATGTCGGCGTAGTAGCCGGGCTTCAGCTCGCCGATCTGCCCGTCCCAGCGCAGCAGCTTCGCGCCGTTGATCATGTCGGCCTGCAGCACGGCCAGCGGCTTCATCCCGTACCGCACCATCAACGTCGATCTCGCGCGCCTGCGTGCCGTGCGGGAACGGACCCACGTCGGAGCCCACCGCAAACGGAACTCCCGCGGCAATCTGCTTCTTGAACTCGCGCAATCTTGTAGTCGAGCATCGCCGACTCGGTCGCGGCCTGGTCCTGCGATTCACGGTGTGTGCGCAAAGTATTCGAAGATGGTGAAGGTTGGCACGGCGAAGATGCCCTTCTCGCGCATCAGGCGCATGGTCTCGTCGCTGAGCTGCGTGGCGTGGTCGATTGAGGCCACGCCGGCCTGTGCGGCATAGAGCGTGCCCGGCTCGCCCATGGCGTGCACGCCCACGAACCGTGCCCAGCCGGCGCGCCTCCTCGACCGCCGCGGCCAGTTGCGCCTCGGTGTACTGGTAGGGCGTGTGCAGACACGCCGTCGATCATGCGGTCCGGCCCGGTCTCGTAGATCTTGGCGAAATCCGAGCCCTCCTTGTGCTGCTCGCGCATCACTTCGACGATCTGCTCGGCGGTGTTGGCGTAGTCGGCATTTGAAAGCACGTGCTGCGCGGGATTGAAGTGGTTGGCGTCCTCGTGGCCGCCCAGAATGTCGATGGCGTTGCCGCTGATGCGCAGGCGCGGGCCCGGAATGAGTCCCTGGTTGATGGCGTTGCGAACGGCCGTGTCGGCCGAGCCCGCGCCTTCGGTGCCCATGTCGCGCTCGGCGGTGAATCCGGCCATCAGGTCGGCCTTGGCGGCCTGCTCGGCCAGAATCGTGCGCCAGGGAACGGACTCCTCCACCGTCTGCAGATCCTCCGCGCCGGGATGCAGAAACAGATGCACGTGCGCGTCGATCAGGCCGGGCAGCAGCGTGGTGTCGCCGAGATCGATGATTTGCGCCTTCGGCGGATGGTCGACCGAAGTTCCGACGGCCTTGATGCGCTCGCCCTCAACCAGCACCTCGCCGGGCTGGAGCAGGTTTCCGGTATCCACCTGAAGCAGCCGCGCCGCGTGGAGCACGATCGGCGCGGCAGGCGGCTGCTGTGCCCCGGCGAGTGTCGAGGCAATAAAAAGCGCAAGCAATGGCAAACGGCGAGTCATGCCAACAGAGTAAGACGCAAGAGCACCAATGTCGATGAGAATATGGCGCACGGGCCTGCGCAGCGTTTACCATTGGCACGATGAGCGACCGCGACGATTTAACGGAAGATCCATGCCGCGCAGAAAGTACTTTTTCCGGGCCACGCTTCCTTGCTTTTGCGCTACTGTTCGTCGTAATGCTGGGTGGCGGAAGCATCCTGCTTTTTGCGCTGGCCCACACCTTCTACGGAATCCAGCTTGCATCCGTGGTGAGCTACACGGCTGCCGTGATGCTTTACGGCTTCGCTAAAAATCGTAACGGGATTCAACCTTTTTTGTTCACGTGTCCTGTAGTTGAGAGCCAGTATCCACGCCTGCTCAAACGCCACGTGGCATTTCTGGCGGCGCTGGTCGCATTCGAAACCGTTTCCTTGAGAATCAAGCCGCATCTTCCCGGGTGGTGGAACACATCAAGCGGGAGAGACATGCCTCCGTTCTTCATTGCGTTGGCTATTCCCTGTGGCGCTCTTTTAATCACCGAGATTCTCACAAACCGCGGATTGCTGGAGCGAGCTCACATCGACCGCTTCGGAGAACCGCCAACTCCGGACGAGCCTAAAACGGACGGAACGTTATCCCTCTTCGGCCGCAATTAGTACGCCCCGATCCCCGTCAGATTCTGCCCCAGGATCAGCGTGTGAATGTCGTGCGTGCCTTCGTAGGTTTTCACGGATTCGAGGTTCATGCTGTGGCGCATCACGGGATAATCCTCCGTGACGCCGTTTGCGCCCAGGATGTCGCGCGCCAGCCGCGCACATTCCAGAGCCATCCACACGTTGTTTCGCTTGGCCATGGAGATGTGCTGGTGGCCCGCCTTGCCCGCATCCTTGAGCCGGCCCACGTGCAACGAAAGCAACTGGGCCTTCGAGATTTCGCTCGCCATCCACACCAGCTTCTCCTGCACCAGCTGATGGCTGGCGATCGGCTGGTTGTGGAATTGTTTTCTGGTCTTGGCGTAGTTCAGCGCCGTCGAATAGCAATCCATGGCCGCGCCGATCGCGCCCCAGCTGATGCCGTAACGCGCCTGGTTCAGGCACATGAGCGCGGCTTTCAGGCTGGTTGCGCCGGGCAGCAGGTTGGCCGCGGGCACGACGCACGTCCTGAAGCGTGAGGCCGCTGGTCACCGAGGCGCGCAGCGACCATTTGCCGTGAATGTCGTGTGCGGAAAAGCCCGGCCGGTCGGTTTCGACGAGAAATCCGCGAACGCTCTCGGCGCCCTCGCCCAGGTTTCCGTTTCGTCCTTCGAGCTTGGCCCAGACCACGGCCACATCGGCGATCGAACCTGACGTGATCCACATCTTTTCGCCGTTGAGGATGTACCCGTCGCCCTATTTGCCGCGCGCGCGTCGTCATGCCGGCGGGATTCGATCCGAAGCCCGGCTCAGTGAGCCCAAAGCAGCCCAGCTTTTCGCCGCTCGCGAGCGCGGGCAGCCATGCGTTCTTCTGCTCGTCGGAACCAAACGTGAAGATGGGATACATCACCAGCGCCGATTGCACGCTGACAAAGCTGCGCAGGCCGGAGTCGCCGCGCTCCAGCTCCTGCATGACCAGGCCGTACTCCACATTCGACATGCCGGCGCAACCGTAGCCCTCAAGGCTGGCGCCGTAAAAGCCCAGCTCGCCCATCGGCGCGACGAGCTCGCGCGGAAAACGTCCTTCGCGAAAGCACTCTTCGATGATGGGCAGCACGTTTGCGTCGACAAACTCGCGCGCCGTGCGGCGGACGAGCAGTTCCTCTTCGGTGAGGCTCGCGTCGAGATGGAGAAAATCGAAACCCTGAAATTTGAAGGCCATGGTCGATACCCTATCGTCCGGCCGGTTCACCGGGACAGATGAGGGTAACAGCCCATGGCCTTCTTTTCAATGTCGATCGGGATCGAGTTTCAGTTGGCGCGGCATCGGCTTTTCGTGAATCACCATCCAGTTGATGCCGAACTTGTCGCGGAACTGGCCGAACCGATGCGCAAAAAACTGCTCGTCCATCTGCATAAAGACCTCGCCGCCCTCGGTGAGCGCCGCGTAGATGCGCTCCGCTTCTTCATTGCTGTCCACCGCGAGCGCAAGATACGCGCTGCGCATGGGCTCGACGCGCTCCGGAGGGCCGTCGCTGGCCATCACCAACGTGTCGCCGATCTGGAAGCGGGCATGGAGGATGTGTTCGGGCTTCAGGCCCGGAGGCAGATTCTGCGGGCCGCCGGGCGCCGGCCATTTCGCCGAATGTTCCTTTCATCAGGATCTTCGCGCCGAGATGCTTGACATAAAAATCGAGAGCTTCAGCGCAAGTGCCGGGGAAGTTGAGGTACGTGGTCACTTTCATTGTTCTTGATTTTCCTTTCGGGGAATTGGGTTTTGACTTCGCTTTCGCTCTTGGCCCTTTTTCTCTTGCTTTAAACGGTGGAATCAGCGGCGTCGGATCGCGTTGCTCCCAGCGCCGGTACGCCTCAGTGATCACGGCGGCGCGGTTTTGCTCCATGGCTTCGATCGCGGCACAGGGCGCATCGGTCTTCTCATGATGCGCGCCCCAAATTAACATTTCGAGAAGAACCGGGGCCAGCGCGATGCCTTTTGCCGTCAGCCGGTAGTGCGTGCTGCGCCCGTCCTCGGCCGCCGGCTCGCGCGTGAGAATGCCGCCTTCCTCAAGTCTTTGCAGCCGGTCGGTCAGGATGTTCGAAGCAATACCTTCGCCGGCACGCTGGAACTCGCGGAAGGTGCGGTATCCGCGCACCATCATGTCGCGCACAATGCAGCAGCGACCAGCGATCGCCAAGGAGGTCGAGCGACACGCTCACGGGGCAGCCGGAGCGGGCTTTCGCTTTGGAGGTCCGGGCCACGAGTGCATCTTAAGCATCTTACTTGCATTTTGCAACCTACATCTGGTAGGAATGCTTTTATCCGCCGCTTTCCCGTTCGCGCGGCGCAACTTCAACTCATAAGGAGGTCACTATGAGCGCTCTTGCCGAATCCTCGCGCATCACGCCTTTTCTCTGGTTCGACTACAATGCCGAAGAGGCTGTCGCATTCTATCTCAGCATTTTTCCCAATTCGCGCCGCATCGGCGAACTGCGCAATACCGGCGATGCGCCGGGGCCGAAGGGTGGCGTTCTGACTGTTTCTTTTGAACTGGACGGCCTGCGCTTCACCGCGCTCAACGGCGGGCCGCACCACAAGTTCACGGACGCCGTCTCGTTCGTGGTGCGCTGCGAAACGCAAAAGGAGATCGACTACTACTGGTCGCGGCTCACCGAAGGCGGCACGGAGATCGCGTGCGGCTGGCTCAGGGACAAGTTCGGCTTGAGCTGGCAGATCACGCCAGCAAACATTGGCGAGCTCCTGAAGACTTCGAAGGCAATGCAGGCCATGATGAAGATGAAGAAGCTCGATATCGCGGAACTCGAGCGCGCCGGGAAAAGCTGAAAACGCGGACCCGAAGATCGCCCGAGCTCTGAACAAATTCACCGATCAATCGCTGGCTTCAGTGAGGAGTTGTTTTGCATGGAGAGTCTGTTTGAGAGCGGATGTGTGGATGAAGTGCAGCAACGTTTATCCCGGCTAATCCAGGATCAGCCGCGGCTGTGGGGCACAATGAGTGCCGCGCAAATGCTGGCGCATTGTTCTCTGGGATTAGAGATGGCGGCAGGGAAAATTCGTCCTCCGCGCGCACTGATCGGGCGCATCCTTGGGCCCGTTATCAAGCCGATGGCTCTCCGCGAGGGCGAACCGATGCGCCGGAATTCGCCTACGTCGAAGGAACTCGTAATCAAAGGGGACAGGAATTTCGAAAGCGAGCGCAAGCGGTTGAGCGGGTTAATCGATGGCTTCGCGGCTGCAGGACCAGCCGGCTGCACGGCGCATCCGCATGCGTTCTTTGGATCCCTTACCCCTGACGAATGGGCGGTGCTGATGTACAAGCATCTCGATCATCATTTGCGGCAGTTCGGCGCGTAACGACCAGCGAGTCCAATCCTGCGCTTTCTCTCCTGGGGCGAGATAATGCCGCTGGTTTCCCGAAGTTGCCCCAGCATGGTTCAATGGCTTGGTCACGGGAGGCCGCAGGATGAGCAGCCGTCGGGAATTCGTCAAAGGATCGGCATTGGCCGCAACCGCATGTCTTTTGCCGGCGAGTGCGGGCAGCAACGCGTACGCGGAAGGCGAAGCGGCGAGCGGCGCCGGCTCCAACTCAGGCAAGTAGTTGGTACGACCGGCCCATGCGCTGGGCGCAGCTTGCGTTTGTCGAAGACGATCCCGGCAACTACGATCCGCAATTCTGGCTCGACTACTTCCGCAGCGTCCATGCCGATGCGGCTTGCCTGAGCGCGGGCGGCGTGGTCGCGTTTTATCCCACGGAGCTTCCGTTGCAGCAGCGCAGCGCGTGGCTCGGCGATCGCGATGCCTTTGGCGATTTGCTGGCCGGCTGCCGCGCGATGGGCATGAACGTCATTGCGCGGACCGACGCGCACGCGTGCTGGCAGAAGGTCTACGACGCGCATCCTGACTGGATCCGCGTGGATGCAAGCGGAAAACCGGTGCGGCATCCCTCCGATCCGCGCTATTGGGAGACCTGCGCACTCGGTCCTTACAACTTCGAGTTCATGACCTACCGTGCATGAAGAGATCATGCGGCATCTACAAACCCGACGGCATCTTCACCAACCGCTGGGCGGGCAGCGGCATGTGCTACTGCGAGCACTGCCGGCAGAATTTCCGCGATGCTACGGGACTCGACCTGCCGCGCA
The DNA here is from genome assembly GCA_963826735.1 of uncultured Acidobacteriota bacterium. Lineage (GTDB taxonomy): Bacteria > Acidobacteriota > Terriglobia > Terriglobales > Acidobacteriaceae > Telmatobacter. The sequence goes on along the minus strand of CAWGYN010000010.1, from coordinate 1,244,078 downwards.
CCAGCAACCCGCAGGATCCGGCGCGCAAAGCAATACATCGTCTGGCGGCAACAGCGGCTCTTCGATCTTTGGCGCTTGTGGAACGAGAAAATCCGCGCGATCAACCCTGACGCGAGCTACATTGCGAACGCCGGCGGAGGCGCGCTGAGCGATCTCGATATGAAGACCATCGCCGAGCTTGCGCCCACCATGGTTGCCGATCGGCAGAGCCGGCGCGGCATCATGGCTCCGTGGGCCAACGGGAAGAACGGCAAGGAATATCGCGCAACGATGGGCAGCAAAGCCATCGCGGGAATGTTCAACGTGGGCATCGACGACGAACATCGCTGGAAAGATTCGGTGCAGAATGGCGACGAGATTCGCATGTGGGTTGCCGACGGCATCGCGCAGGGGCTGCGGCCGTGGTTCATCAAATTCAATGCCAAACCCATCGACCGCCGCTGGCTGCCGGTTGTGAAAGAGATCTTTGCCTGGCACTATGCCAACGAAAAGTACCTGCGCAACCTGCGGCCGCTGGCGCGCGTGGGCCTGGTCTACTCGCAGCAAAGTGCTTTGTTCTATGGCGGAGAACAGGCCCGCGAAAAAATCGAGGAGCCGGCGACTGGGGTTCTATCAGGCGCTCGTCGAGGCGCGCATTCCCTTTGAAATGGTGCACGACCGTTGCCTCGATGACGAGCATCTTGGCACCCTTCCGCACGCTGATCCTGCCCAACATTGCGGCGTTGTCCGATGAGCAATGCGCGAGCCTGCGCGCATTTGTGGAGCGTGGCGGCGGGCTGGTGGCCACCTACGAGACCTCGCTCTACGACGAGTGGGGCGTGCAGCGCAAGGATTTCGGTCTGGCTTCGCTCTTCGGCGCGTCGTATGCGGGCAAGACTCAGGAAAACATGCTCAATTCGTACCTGAGCCTCGAAAAAGATCCTGCGGCGGGCGGCTGGCATCCGCTGCTGCGCGGCTTTGAAGATGCCGGGCGCATCATCAACGCGGTGAACCAGGTGGATGTGACGCCCGCCGACGCCAGCCAATTCGCGCCGCTGCGCATCGTGCCTTCCTACCCCGACCTGCCGATGGAATCAGTCTTCACGCGTCCCGGCGACACGCATCCTCCCGGAGTCTACGTGCGACAGCGTGGGCAAAGGGCGCGTGGTTTATTTCCCCGGCGATATGGATCGCACCTTCTGGCAGGTGCTCGGCTGTAGACCACGGAATGCTGTTGCGCAATGCTGTGGAGTGGGCAACCGACGAGGCTCCGCTCGTGAAGGTGGAAGGCCAGGGCATTCTGGATGTGGCCGTGTGGGAGCAGAAGGCTTCCATGACGCTGCACCTCGTTAATCTCACCAATCCCATGATGTGGAAGGGTCCGGTACGCGAGATCGTTCCCGTCGCCGGGACAAAAAATTGCGTTGCGGATTCCGGCAGATCGGCGCGTACGGCGCGTTCATCTGCTTGTCGCCGCGCGCGACGTTCCTTATCGTGCCGACGGCGACAGCATTTATCTCGAAACGACCTCGATCGGTTTGCATGAAGTGGTCGCTGTGAATTTTTCTGCCTAAGCTTGGATTTCTCAAGGACGTCTCGATGGCAGGTAAGACGGTCGATTTTCAACCGTCGGCCTGCGTTGCGCGGGTCTGGAGACCCCCGCTACAGCCGGTCTGGAGACCGGCGCTACATAAAGTCGCCGGGCGCGACGTTCCTTATCGCGCCGACGGCGACAGCATTCACGTGGAAACGCCATCCATTGGTCTGCATGAAGTGGTTGCTGTGGATTTTTCGGCTTAGGGCCGGCGCCCTGCGCGCACGTTTCTCCTCTGCTATTCTTAATGGTTTACCTGGGCAGGAAGCGGGCCGCAGAGGCCGGGCCTTTCTGGACAGGGTGGAGGGAGTCATGCCGGAGCATAGAGCGCGAAAGCATCATCAGGACCGTGTGGCAGAAACGTTGCGCGAGGAGATCGGCGCCATGATTGAGGGCGAGCTCTCCGATCCGCGCATCGATTTCTGCTACGTGAGTGAAGTCGCGCTTAATCCCGGTGGAAAGTCGGCGCGCGTGTATGTGGCCATCGACAGCGCGGTGAAGGATGTGGCCAAAGCCGAGGCGAACACCATTGCGGGACTGGAAGCGGCTAAGGGCTACATACGCTATGAGCTAAAGGAGCGCATGGGTAAACGCCATGTGCCCGACCTTAGCTTTATTGCCGACCGCTCGGGGCGCTTTCAGGCGCGCATTGACGAACTCATGAGCCGGTCGCGGTCGCGCAAGTCTGCCGCGCTCGCGCGCGAGGGCGGCGCAGCCGCACTTGATGCACCGCAACCAGGCGATTCGCAATCGGGCCCTTTGGACGGGAAACCATCGCCGGAGCAGAAAGCGTTGCTCAATTAACAGCATGGGATTAGCAGCATGAGCGCGCATCCGCAAAAATCCGAAATCCATGCGCCGATGGTTGCACCTGAGACGGGCTCTGCGCCGGCTTCCGGCATTCCCACAGCCGATCCCCTGGCCGCGATTCTGGACGTATTGCATCGAGGCGAACGATTTCTGGTGTGTTCGCATGCGCGTCCCGATGGCGATTCCGTGGGCTCCATGCTGGCGCTGGGCATGATGATTGAGCAGATGGGCAAAGCCGCCCATCTGGTAACGGCTGATCGCGTTCCGATTCAGTACTGGCAATTACCGGGCGCCGATGCCATCCACACCATGCCTCGTATTCGCGGCCGCTACGATGCGGCGATTTTGCTGGAGTGCGACAGCCGGGAACGAACGCGGCTCCGCGGGCTCGAAGAACTCTTCGTGGTCAATATCGACCACCACATTACCGGCCGCGAGTTCGCGCATCTCAATTGGATCGATCATAGCGCCGCGAGTGTGGGCGAGATGGTGTATCAATTGGCGCGGGCAGCAGGCGTTGACCTTACGCCGCAGATGGCGCGATGTCTTTACACGACCATCCTCACCGACACGGGTGGATTCTGCTACGGCAATGTACGTGAGTCCACCTTTGCTCTGGCGCGCGAGCTGGTCGAGGCCGGCGCCGATCCCATCGCGGTTGCTCAGCAGGTCTATTTCTCTGCGCCTGTTTCCAAGCTGCTGCTGCTGGGCGCGGCGCTGCGCAGGCTGAAACGCGAAGGCTGCGTGGCCTGGCTTTGGGTAACGCACCAGGACACGCAACGCGCCTGTGCCACTGAGGAGGATTGCGAGGGCATCGTCAATGTTGCTTTGGGCATGGCCGGCGTCGACACCGGAGTCTTTCTGCGTGAATTGCCCGACGGGGTGATCCGCGTGAGCCTGCGCAGCAAGGGCAGATTGAATGTTGCGGCAATTGCCGCCCGGTTGGGCGGCGGCGGCCACCAAAACGCCGCGGGTTGCACGCTGGAGGGACCGCTGCCGCGCGCGCTCAAGGAGATTCTGGCTGAGTTGCGTGGCGGCCTGTGAATTAGATTGACAGGCCTCTAGTACTGCAGTTGTACTTGCCTCGGATCGCCTGAATCCGTGCCTAAAGGCCCGGAAGCTGGGCGATTTTTCAGGGGGATAATTCCCCCTGCTCCCTCCGGCATGACTATCTGCAACTGTAGTACTAGGTGGACTTGAGAACCCGGGGAAATCTGTTAGCCTTGTCCCTGTTGAAATTCTGCAGCGTGTCCGCGCCTGCTGTGGCGCGGATAGTATGCGGGCCCGGGCTCATCCCCCATCCGTCCTGCGTCAATGTGTAAACCACGTCTGGAAGAAGCGTGCTGTTGGCGCTCCTGAAGAAATGGTTGTGGAGAAATGGCAGAGATGGGAAATCCGTTAGAACCGCCGGCTCCTGAAGGATTCGCGGGCTGGCGCTGGCGCATGCCGCGCGGGGCCACCCTCGGCGAAGCCGCCATCTTTCTCGCTTTCACCGTCTTTTTCCTTCTTTATGGTCTTACCCCTATCCTGGGCGGCGACGGATTGGGTCTGGTGGGAGCCGACGAGCCACGCTATGCCCAGATTGCGCACGAAATGCTGGTGCACTTCGATTCGGCGCGTAGCCTGAAGGGCCGCCTGGAAGCCTGCGTTACGCCTTATCTCTACGGCCGTCCCTGGCTGGAGAAGCCGGCACTCTATTATTGGCGCGCCATGTTTCTCTTTCAGGACTTCGGTGTGCATGACTGGAGCGCGCGTCTTCCCTCCACCACCTTTGCCTTCATCATGACGGCGCTCATTTACCTGCATATGCGACGATTCCGTCCTGGCGGGCATCTGGATGCGGCGCTCATTACCGTGGCCTGCGCCGGCATCATGAGCTTCGCGCGCGGCGCTTCCACCGATATGCAGATGGCCGCCCCGCTGGCCATCGGTCTGCTGGGCTGGTATGCCTGGTACGAAACCGGGTCCAAGTTCTGGCTCTACGACATTTACTTTTTCACCGGTCTCGCCACGCTGGCCAAGGGCCCCGTTGCCCCGCTTCTGGCGACGCTCATCATTGTCGCGTTTGCCTTTCTGCGCAAGGAGTGGAGCATTCTGCTGCGCTCGTTGTGGTGGCCGGGTATTGTTCTCTATTTCGCCATGGTGCTGCCCTGGTTCATCGCGGTACAGCATCAGAATCCGACCTTCTTCCGCGAATTCTTCCTCGAGCACAATCTGCAACGATTTGCCACCGATCGTTATCAGCACAGCCAGCCGTTCTGGTACTACCTGGTGGTGATGCTGCTCGCGCTCATGCCGTGGACCGTGCTCGCGGTGCGTGCGCTCATCGATGGCATCCTGACCTCGGTAGCGGAGTGGAGGTTGCGTCACTCCCGCGCCGGTAAGCCGCTGCCCACGCGGCCCGGCGACGCCTTTCCTGAATTTCTCATCCTGTGGGCGTTCATCCCTGTGCTATTCTTTTCCTTCTCCGAATCCAAACTCCCCGGCTACATCCTTCCTGCCATCCCGCCCATCACGATCCTCACCGGCGATTACCTGTTCCGCCGGCGCCAACCGGGGCTGAACCGTTGGCTGCTTCTGGGCCATGCCGCGGTCTGCGCCACCACCACCATGACGGTGCTGCTGATGCCGTGGTTCGTGGCGCACAGCCTGGCCATGCCGCCCGTGCGCGCAATGATTGCCGCTTCGCTGGCGGCAATCGGCGCGGCGCTGCTGATTCTGGTCGTGACGAGAGGCTTTGGCGTGGCGTGGCTGCGGCCCGCGACCTGCTGGATTCTGGTTGTGCTGGTGCTGTTCATTTACGGTGTGGGGCCCTTCTTCGGGATTCCGGAAATTTCCGCCACCAAGCGTGTTATTCATCTCCTCGACCGCACGTATTCGGCGCGGCCTCTCGCCGAGCGGCTGGCTGAGGTGGCGCCCGCGGGAGAAACCGTGGCGGTGTTTCACGTGCGTCGCGACGTGGAATTCGGCCTGGCGTTTTATCGCAATCGCGAAATGGTGAATTACGACGAAGAGGGCGTCCCCGACGAGCAGCATTTGCTGGTGGCGCGCATGCAGGGCCGTCATGGCGTCGACCTTGATACGCAGATGGCCCTTGAGGAGCTTCTGGAAGGCCGTCAGTATCAGCAACTCTTTAGTTGGCCGGAACAGGGGCTGGAGATTTATCTGGTTGGAGCCCACTGATTGGCTTCTTCACTTGCGCTTCGATACTTGCGGGGCGAGGCGAACTCGTGGCAAAGTGACGGGAAGGATGTTTCGCATGAAGAGTCCGAGCGTTCGCCCTCGCACATCACGTTTTTCTTGAGTTGAGCTGGATGGCTGGCGCCGGCTGAAAACTAATGGGAGCTGACGGCAAGGACAACGGCGTTGTAACATGCCGGCGCCATCACGCAGCAATTGTCCTTCGCGCAACTGGACTTGAACGGGATCGGAGAAAGATGCAGGCATTGGACGCGACTCTCGAGATTCTGGACCTGCGGCACTTCGCTGCGCCCGTGCTGCGTCCCTTGCTGGATGCCGAGAGCGAGATCTGGGCCGAGCGCCTGCACTGGGACTACCGCGCCTCCGCGCGGCTGCTGATGCAGTACCTGGATAACCGCATGCTGCCGGGCTTCGCCGCCATTGAGAACGGCAAAGTGACCGGCTACGTGTTCTGTGTCTACGAAGAAACCAAGGCAGTGATCGGCGACGTATTCGCTCTGCCCAGCGCCGCGGAAAGTGCGAGCGGAGCGTCCAACCCGGCCCGCGCCCGCGAAGACACGCTGTTGCGGCACCTTTTCGAATTGCTTCTCAACTCGCCGCACGTTGACCGCATCGAGTCGCAGTTGCTTCTCCATCCCTCGGGCCAGTTTGCTCCGGCCTTTCGCGCGGTTGGATTTGAAGTCTTCTGTCGCCTCTTCATGGTGCAGTCCCTGGCAGGGCGCTGGAGCCAGCCGCATGCGGATGTGCCCGGCAATCTGGAATTCCGTTCCTGGCGCGAAGCCGATCTGGCGCCGGCCGCGCGGCTCATCTGCGAGGCCTATCGCGACCATCCTGACAGTCTGATTAACGACCAGTACCGCTCCGTGCACGGTTCCATGCGTTTCCTCAACAACATCGTGCGCTATGCAGGTTGCGGCACCTTTGCCGCGCAGGCATCGTATGTTGTGGTGGACCGCGCCAGCCGCGAGCTGGTGGCGCTGGTGCTGGGCTCGCGCGTCAGCGAACAGAGCGGGCACCTGACCCAGGTCTGCGTCCATCCGGCGTTTCGCCGCCGTGGGCTGGCGCGTTTAATGCTCGCGCAGGCGGCCTTCAGCTTTATGCGGCTGGGCGTCTCGGAAATCTCGCTCACCGTTACTGAAGCCAACGCCGACGCCATTCAACTTTACAAAGACGAAGGCTACCAGTCTGCTCACAGCTTCGATGCAGCTGTGTGGCATCGCACGCCTGCAGGTTGAGAGACGCTGCACGAGCGTGGAACCTGGCGCTAAACTGAGATAGGTGTGGGCGAGGACGCCCACACTACAGCCGGTCTGGAGACCGGCGGTACACATCGTTGGGCAGCGTCGCCCTGGCCACCGCCGCTATGAGGAAAACCCACGCCAGCCCTGCAAGAACGTCGATTCCGTAGTGCACCTCGAGCGCAATGGTGGAAAGGGTGATGCCGCAACCCGCGGTCACCGCCGACGCCATCAGCCACCCCGGCACCTTGCCCCGGCTCAGCCAAACAATCAGCCAGGGATTGGCCGTGTGCAGGCTGGGAAAACAGTCGTAGAGGTAGCGGAAATTCGACTCCAGAAACGAATAGGCGCGCGTCGACTCGAGGAATGTCGGCGACATCGCGCCGGCCAGCGACAAAGGGCCGGAGACGGGAATCAGCAGGTAGCAGACATAGCCGGAATAAAGCGAAATGATCAGCGCGCGCCGCACCAGGCGGAACTGTTTCCTGTCGCCGCGCCACAGAAACCAGCCCACGGCCAGCAACGGTGTGAAGGGGTACAAGGCATAGAAGCCGGACATGACCCGCGCAAACAAACCGCTGTCGAGTCCCCAGCGCATGAACCAGAGATAGGGAGTCTTGCCGAAGATTGCTACGTCGGCAGCCATCATCTCGCGATCGAAATCAGGAATCCCGAGCCACGCGGTGATGGCGGATGCGCTTAGCAGCCGGAGGCCCACATAACCCACCACCGCTACGACAATCGGCCCGAACTCAAAGACAAAATGGAGAACGCTGCGGGCGCGGGGGCTGAAGCGCGAGGACGCCAAAAGTACGCAAACCAGGATGGCAGCCGACCAGAGCACAACACGCGCCAGCAACAGGCCGCCCGGCGTAGCGAAATGTGGAGGGTAAGCGACGGTCAAGACTGCAACCAGAAGCAGAAAGAGACCTGTCAGCAATTCGTCGAGATAGGAACGGACGAAATCGAACATGATGGCTGCGCGTGGAGGAGACACAAGTGTACGCGGCAGCCATGCGCAAGGGCAAGGCGGGGATCCGAGCGCCCGCCACCTCCGGCCTTCACCGTTTGGCGCCTGCCCTCATCAGTGCGGAAATAATGTCAGTGTGTCCTTTCTCCGTCGCTGCACCGAGCGCGGTTTCACCGCTGTCACTTTTTGCATTGACCTCGGCGCCTTTGGCGAGCAACGCCTGCACCACATCGAGGTGTCCCACATAGGAGGCCAGCATCAGTGCGGTCTGGCCTAAGGCGTCCCTGGCGCCGACATTGGCCCCGTTGGCCAACAGTAATTCGACCAGATCGAGTTGGCCGTTTTGCGAAGCTACGATCAGTGCGGTTGAACCGTGCGGCAACCTGGCCTCAATATCGGCATGAGCGTCGAGCAACGTCTGCACGACATCGAGGTGATCCTTCGACGCTGCAAAGATCAGGGCCGTGGAGCCGTTATCGCTTGTCTCCGCGTTCACATCCGCCTTGGCAGCCAGCAACGTCCGCACGACATCAAGACGGCCGTCTAAAGAGGCCAACATTAGCGCGGTTTCGCCAGTGCTGCTCTTGGCGTCCACCTCGGCCCCTTTGGCCAGCAGCAACTTCACCACGTCAAGTCGGCTGCCAGACGAAGCCGTCATCAGCGGGGTCCAGCCATCACTCGATTTTGCATTTACGTCAGCCCCTTTGGCGAGCAGCGTCTGAACAACGTCAAGGTGGCCGGTTGCCGAGGCAGAATGCAGTGCGGTTGAGCCGTCTTTGGTTCTGGCGTTGACATCGGCGTCCCGGTCGAGCAACTCTCGCACGATATCAATGTGTCCGTTTTGGCAGGCCAAGAGCAACGCGGTTGCGCCGTCATTGTCTTTGGCGTTGACATCCGCTTTTTTGGCAAGCAGTGCCTGTGCTGCTTCCGGTTGGCCTTCCTGAGACGCCCACATGAGCGCGGTGAGGCCATCGTGGTCCGGGAGATTGATATTTGCGCCATGGGCGAGCAAAGCATTCAGGATGTCGATGCCTCCGCGTTGAGAGGCTACGATCACCGCAGTCGCGCCATTATTGTCCCGAAGATTGACCGCAGCCCCCTTGCCGAGCAGCACCCTCACCACATCGAGTTGGCCTCGTTCGGCTGCCAAATGCAGCGCACTCGCGCCATGGTTGTCCTGGGCGTTGATCTCTGCGCCCTTGTCGAGCAGCAGGCGCACCACGTCAACTTTGCCAAAACAGGCAGCGAAGGACAGGGCAGTTCCGCCGTTTTGGCTCTTGGAGTTAACGTCGATCCCACTGTCCAGAAGAGTTTTGACTCGGTCCAAATTGCCCGTGCCAGCCGAATTAAAAATGTCGTCCACTTGTTGAGTCTGAGCTCGCACAATTGCCCGCAGGCAGATCAGCAACAGCAACAAGCCCAAAATCAACGAGGGTCTGCGAAGGCGTGGAACTTCCAGCAGTCTCACAACAAGACTCCTTTAAGGGGAACGGCCAGAGTCTACCAGAAATCCCCCCGGCCGGCTTTAGGAGGCATTTATGATGTGCAGAATTCGGCTCGCAATGCGGAAAACTGCGCCCAAAAGAAAAGGCCTACAGCTCAATTGAGCCGCGGGCCTTTTCTTACTCCTCATCGAGCTCTATGCCTTGGCCGACGTCAGTGCCCCCAGGTCGGCGGCTAGCCGCTCCGTGCTGAAGGCCTCGATCACGTCGCCTTCCTTCAGGTCGCTGTAATTGGCGATGCCGATGCCGCACTCCATGCCGTTGGTCACCTCGCGGGCATCGTCCTTGAAGCGCCGGAGCGAGCCGATCTTGCCCTTGAAGATCTGCGCGCCATCGCGTAACACGCGCACTTCGGAATCGCGCCGGATTACGCCGTCCTGCACGCGGCAGCCCGCGATGGTGCCCACCTTGGGAATCTTGAAGATGTTCAGCACCTCGGCGCGGCCCGCGTAGTTCTCCTTGAAGGCCGGTTCGAGCAGGCCCATCATGGCCAGGCGAATTTCGTCCTGCAATTCGTAGATGATCGAGTGCAGGCGAATTTCCACGTTCTCCTGGTTGGCAAGCTCGGCGGCCTTGCGCTCGGGTCGCACGTTGAAGCCGATGATTATGGTGTTCGACGCCGTGGCCAGCAGCACATCGCTCTCGGTAATGGAGCCCACGCCCGAGTGCAGCACCTTCACGCGCACCTTCTCCGTCGACATGCGGATGAGCGAATCGGCCAGCACCTCCACCGATCCCGTCACGTCGCCCTTGATGATCAACGGCAGGTCCTTGATGCCCGATTCCTTGATCTGCTCCGACAGGCCTTCCAGCGACATGCGCGAACTCTTGGCCAACTGCGCCTCGCGCTCCTTCATCTTGCGGTATTGCGCAATGCCCTTGGCCTTATCGCGGTCGGCGACTGCAAGGAATGTGTCGCCGGCATCGGGAATGGCCTCGAGGCCCAGCACTTCGACAGGCGTCGAGGGACCGGCTTCAGTCAAAGCGCGCCCGCGATCGTCGAACATGGCGCGCACTTTGCCAAAAGTGTTGCCGACGATGTAGCTCTCGTTCAGGCGCAGGGTACCATCCTGCACGAGAACCGTGGCCACGGCGCCGCGCCCGCGATCGAGCTTGGCTTCAATTACGGAGCCGACGGCCTTGCGGCCCGGCGTGGCTTTGGGCGCGCGGATGTCGGAGACAAGACAAATCATTTCCAGCAGCAAGTCGAGGTTGATGCGTTTCTTGGCGCTTACCTCGACAAACACTGTGCCTTCGCTGCCCGCCGCCCACTCTTCGGGAATCAGGCCGCGATCGGCAAGCTGCTTCTTCACGCGATCGGGGTTGGCTTCGGGCTTGTCGATCTTGTTCACGGCCACGATGATGGGAACATTGGCAGCTCGCGCGTGGTCGATCGCTTCGAGCGTCTGCGGCATCACGCCGTCGTCCGCTGCCACCACCACCACCACGATGTCGGTCACCTTGGCGCCACGCGCTCTCATGCGCGTAAACGCTTCGTGGCCCGGCGTGTCGAGGAAGACAATTTCACGTCCCGACGCAGGCGAGCCTTCCTTGGCGAACTTCACCTTGTAGGCGCCGATGTGCTGCGTAATACCGCCGGCTTCGCCCGCGGCCACGTCGGTTTCGCGGATGGCGTCGAGCAGCGAGGTCTTGCCGTGGTCCACGTGGCCCATGACGGTAACAACCGGCGCGCGCGACACTTCGACGATGTCGGTTTTTTCTTCGTCGAGGACCTCTTCGATGGCCTCGTTCGCCAGCTCCTCTTCGTAGGTGATCACGGTCGCGGCCGCGCCGAACTTGGCGGACATGTCCTTGATCATTTCGGAGTCGAGCGACTGATTCACCGTGACGAAGACGTTGCCCATCATCAGGGTGGCGATGAGGTCCTTGGCGCGGACGTCGAGCTTCTCGGCCAGGTCCTTCACGCTGATGCCTTCGGTGACGGTGATCTCGCGCGTAATCGGCACCGGCTCGTTGCTGTACTGCATGCCGCTGTAGCGTGGCGGCGGCACAAAGCCCTTCATCGGGCCTTCTTTGGTCTTCGGGTACTGCTGCTGGCCGCGGCCGCGGCCGCGCGAAGCAGCGCGCGGCGGGCGCTGTGTCTCCGGCGGTGGTGTAGCGCCGCCGGGGCCGGGTCGTGCACCGAATCCGGGACGTGCTCCAAAGCCGGGACGCGCGCCAAAACCAGGCCGTGCGCCGGGGCCTCCCGGTCCGCCCGGCGTGAAGCCGCCGGTGGTAGTGCGCGTGGGATGCTTGGGCCGAGGGCCTCCTGCAAACGAACCGGGGGCTCCTGGCACGAAGGGGCCGCGTTGGCCCGGTCCGCCCGGGCCGCTTGTGGGCCTGCGATCGAAGATGGGCTTGCCGCGCTGAATTCCGGTCCCGGTCCCCGCCGCCGGAGGCACGGGAGCGACATAGGACGATTTGTATACCGGCCGCGGTCCGGTTTGCGGCATCACCATGCGGCGCGCAGGCGGTGCGGGTGGCACCCGGCCGTGTCCGCGCTGGCCCGGCGCGATGATTGGCGCGCTCGCAGACTCCGCGGCAATGGTGGGAACCGATGCTGTAACTTCCGCCGGAGGTGCGGAAGCCACAGGAGCAGTTGGTGCGGCTGCCGCCGGTTCCAGTGTGGCTGCCGGAGCCGACGCTTCAGGAACCGCTGGGGGTTTGGCAACTGCCGGCTTTTCTTCGCGCGCGGCCGGAGCCACGGGCGGTTTTGCGGCGCCCGCCGGAGGTGGCGCAACCACAACCACCGGGCGCGCAACCGTGACCGCGCCTGCAGGCGGCTTAGCTACGACAGCGCCGGATGGAGGACGGCTGGCAATGGCGGGAGAAGTCGCGGCTGGGGCAATAATCGGCGGGGCTTGCCGCGGCAGCGGAACAATCTTGCGCGGCTCAGGACGGACGGGAGCTGCGGCGGCAATGGGCGGCGCGGCGGGCGCGGGGCGCTCCGCGGGCTTGGCCGGCTGCGCAGGCGGGGCGACCGGCCTGGCCGGGACGCGGGCGTGACGCGCCTCGTCTTCCTCTTCCTTCTTCTTGGCCAGAATGGCCTTCATCACATCGCCGGGCTTGGAGATGTGCGACAGATCGATCTTGGGAACAATGGCTGGGCGCGCCGTGACGGGTAGACGCACCTGCGGCATGCGATCGCCGATCGCGATTCCTGCGTAAAATGCGCGCGAACCTTATCCGCCTCGTCGCCTTCGAGCGAGCTGGAGTGCGTTTTGCCCGCCTCTACGCCGAGTTCCGGAAGAATGTCGAGAATCGCGCGAGACTTTACTTCCAGCTCTTTCGCGAGATCGTTAATACGAACCTTGCTCATCCGCCTCTTTTCAATTCTGTGCCGCCAAACCGCCCTTAGTCGCTCATAGCTACCTCATGGCACTGGCCGCTCTTCGAACTTTGCGTTAACGTATGCCTGGCCTGGAGGATGCGGCATCTTATGCGCCATCCTCTTTAGCCGCCTGCTTCTCTTCTTCGTCGTGCTCTTGCTCTTTTCCTCTGCCGCGCCCTCGGCCTGCGGAGTTTCCTCTGCCGCAACTTCGGTCTCTGCCGCTGCAACCGGGGCTGCTTCCTCGCCCACGCTTTCGGTTTCCTCCGGCACTGCCACTGCTTCGCCGGCTTCCCGGTCCACTACAGCTTCGCCGGCTGCGGCTTCGTCTGCCGGTTCCGCGGCTTCTGCTTCTGCCGCTGCCTCGGCCTCTTCAAACTGGCCGAAGTAGTGCCGCACGGCCACGCGAGATCTTCTCCAGCGTCTTCTCGCCGATGCCCGGAATCTCTTCGAGTTGCTCCGGCGTCATATCGGCCAGCGCCTCCACGGTCGTGATGCCCGCGGTCACCAGCTTCTGGATGATGCCTTCGCCCAGCTCCGTCACCTGCTCGATCGGCGTCGTGGGCGCGCCGGCCAGAGCCTGCATCTGCTGCTCGACCTCCTGGCGCTTCTCCTCTTCGCTCTTGATGTCGATCTTCCATCCCAGCAGCTTGGCCGCCAGGCGCACGTTCTGGCCCTTCTTGCCGATGGCCAGCGACAATTGCGTGTCGTCCACGATCACTTCAAGCTGCTTGTCGGTCAGGTCGGTGATGGAAACGCGGCTCACCTTGGCCGGCTGCAGCGCCTTCTCGGCAAAGGTCGTGATCTCGTCGGAGAACTCGATGATGTCGATCTTTTCGCCGCGCAATTCGCGGATGATCGACTGCACGCGCATGCCCTTCATGCCCACGCACGCGCCCACCGGGTCCACATCCTTGTCGCGGGACTGAACGGCAATTTTGGTGCGCTCGCCGGCCTCGCGCGCAATGGCGCGGATCACCACCGTGTTGTCGTAGATCTCCGGAACTTCAGATTGAAACAGATTCGACACCAGCTCCGGCGCGGCGCGGCTCACAATCACCTGCGGACCCTTGGCGGCGCGGTCCACCTTGAGCAGCACCACGCGCACGCGCTCGCCAACGCAGAATTGCTCCAGCCGCGACTGCTCGCGCTTGGGGCAGCGCGCTTCGGCCTTGCCCAGGTCGTAGATGACGTCCTGGCCCTCGATGCGCTTCACGGTCGCGTTCAGCACTTCCTTTTCGCGGTGCGCGTATTCCTGGAAGACCGTATCGCGCTCCGCCTCGCGCACCTTCTGGAAGATGATCTGCTTGGCCAGTTGCGCGGCGATGCGGCCCAGCGGGCTGGTGTCGCGATAGATGCGAATCTCGCTGCCCACCTCCACGCCGGGCGCCATTTCGTTGGCCTCCGTCAGCGTGATCTGGTTCACCGGATCTTCAATCTGCTCCTCGTCGGCGACCACCGTCTTGTAGATGTAGGCCTGTGATCTCGCCGGTCTCCTTGTTCAGTTCCCCGCGCATGTTTTCCTGGGTCTTGTAGTACTTGCGCGTGGCCAGGGCAATGGCCTCCTCGACCGCGCCCACAACGATGGCGGGGTCGATGCCCTTCTCCTGGCTCAGGAGCTCGATACTTTGATACAAAACGCTGCTGGCCATACTCTCTCTTAGCTCTCTAGCGTACTGAGCCGCTAGCTCCTAGCTTGTTCCTGCGATCGTCGCTTCCGCTCGGTCAATGAGCTCGAAGCTAGGAGCTGAGGCTGATAGCTGTCTTTCAAATCTCCGGTACCAGATTCGCTTTCTCAATATTGCTGAGCGCGATCTCCACCGTGTTCACGCCGGTCTTCGCGGCTCTTGCTGTTCTGCTTCACCGCCGCCAGGTCAAGCGTTATTGTTCTTGGTCTCGGACGGAGTTCCTTCACCCGCCACCAGCCTTCCCTGCCAGTGCCGGTTGTTGCGGATCGGCTCAAAGGTCTGCACCTTCACCAGGCATCCCTGAAACCGTTCGAATCCTCCGGCCTGCTCAACTTCCGGTCCAGCCCCGGGGAACTGGCTTCCAGCGTGTACTCCGCGCCGGGAATCAGGTCCTCCACGTCCAGCAAAACGCCAAAATCGCGGCTGAACGCTGCGCAATCCTCGTGCGTCACGCCGGAAAGCTGCTCCACGTGCAAGCGAGCCTTCGAACAAGCCTCTCCGGCAAACCCTCTGCGCCGCCTCAGCCGCGGCCTTCAATCTGCGCCCGGCCCTCGGCGTTCTTCTCGAGAGTGACCCGCAGAATGCGATCCTTGGCCGGCCCGGTGAACTCGATTCGACCACGTCGAGCCCGTGCGAGGCAGCCACCCTCTCCGCCGCCTTCCGGATTTCGTCCAGCTTGACCGCCATCGTTGGTCTAACACCATCGTTCCCGGCTGCTTTCCCGGCAGCCACAACTCCCGCATTCCCTTGATTTTTCAGGGTTTTCGGGCAACTTTTGCCGCAAATAAAAAGTGGGCTTTCGGCCCACTCATCTCTCCGCCAGCCGGTGCGCACACGGAAAAACCGGCGGACAAACGCGTTGCAGTTACAGAATACAGCGAAATCCAAGGAAATTCAACTACCTGCAGCGGGGCGGACGCCGTTGTCGAAGCCACCAAGGGGGCACCCTGGCTGAAACTTGCTCCCCGCACAGTCGCCAGTCTGTGCGTATGCTGAAACCCACGGATTGGCACGTATGAACTGGAACCCTGGTTCTTCTTTTCTCTTGCCAAGTTTTTTTGCACGGGGCGCAACGAGGGGCGACAATAACGAAATGAGAAAGCTTTGTCTTCTCGCTCTGACCGTGCTTGCGCTCGGGCCGGGGCTTCCAGCACTTCACGCTCTCGATAAGCAACCGCTCGGCGTCTTTCACGCGCGGCGCGTGGCTCTTGCCGGCAAACTGCAGGGCGGCGTGGCGATTCTTTTCGCCGCGGAAGAGCCGGTGCTGGACTTCATGCCCTACCGCCAGGACTCCGACTTCTATTACCTGACGGGCTGGAACGAGCCGGGCGCGGCGCTGCTGATTGGAGGCGATGCGCCGCAAGCCGCCACGCCCCATGCGTACAAGGAAATTCTCTTCCTGCCCGCGCGCAACCTGCGCATGGAAGCGTACACCGGCGTGAAGATGGATGCTGCCACTCCCGGTGTGGAAGATGCGTCCGGTGTCGACCATGTCGAAGCGATGACCGAGCTGCCGGCGGAGCTGAGCCGGATGATTTCCGCCGACCGCTCGCTCATCGCCAATTTATGGACGCAGCCGGATTCCGCCTCCGCGACAGCGCTGTTGAGCTTTACCGCAACCACCCTGGGCAGCGGAGACACGCCGCACGCGCGCGACATCACCACGCTCACCATGCCGCTACGCCAGATCAAAGACGACGGCGAGATTCAACTGATCAAACAAGCCTCCAAGGCATCGATTCTTGCGCAACGCGTGATGATGCAGTGGTGGGTCAAGCCGGGCATGACGGAACGCGCCATCGCCGGCGCCATGACCGCGGTGTGGATGGAGAACGGATGCGAGCGGCCCAGCTACGCGCCCATCGTGGGCTCGGGCACCAACTCCACCATCCTGCACTACTCCGACAACGACCGCACCATGCAGGACGGCGATCTTCTGCTGGTCGACGCGGCCTGCGAGTACTCCATGTACGCCGCCGACATTACCCGCACCGTCCCGGTGAACGGGCACTTCACCGCGCGGCAGCGCGAGATCTATAACGTCGTGCTGGGCGCGCAGCAGGCGGCCATCGACGCCTTTGTCGCCGGCAAATCCACCATCAACGACCGCGACCGCAAGGATCCGAACTCGCTCGACACCGTGGCCTACAACTACATCAATACCCATGGCAAAGATCTGCACGGCCAGCCGCTGGGCAAATACTGGCTGCATGGGCTGGGCCACATGATGGGCATCGACGTCCACGATCCGGCCAACTATCCCGTGGTGCTCAAGCCGGGAATGGTCTTCACCATCGAGCCGGGAGTCTATATTCCCGAAGAAAAAATCGGCGTGCGCATCGAGTGCGATTTCCTCGTCACTGCCGACGGCAAGCTGATCGATCTGGATGCCGATCTTCCGCACACGCCGGAACGAAATTGAAGCGGCGATGCAGGCAGGCAAGAGCGCGCCGAAGTAGGCAGACGAAATGGACCCACGCGACGCCATGGATGCTTCCGAAGTGGACGCACTGAGCCGCGTCTTCAGCGAACAGCTGCTGGCGTGTCTGGATGAGTGCGCGCGTGGCCGTCGCGGACTGTTTTCCGAATACATCGACGAAGAAGAAGAGGGTCCGTGGCCTGAGGCGGCGCGGCTGCGCGAGCTTGCTGTGGCGTTGCAGAACATTCTCGCGCAGCAGGACGAACGCAACGCGCTTTGCGACGAGTTCCTCGACCTGTGCACCATGCACGGCGAAAGCCATCCCGGCGAGCGCAAGCTGGCGCGCATGTTTCTGGAGCGCATCGAGCGCGGCGAAGTGGGGTCGCCGACCGAAAAGAATCCGTGGTGACGCGCGGGGTCAGAGCGCTTCACCCTGCGCCGGGAATGTTCGTGCGTCGACAAGGGTCGATGCTGTCAGGTGAAGACCTGCGCCTTCATCAACCTCCGCCAGCCCCGCTAACCCCGCTAGCTGCGCTGAATGAGCTAGAAGCGCACGCCGACCGACACAGGAATGACCCGGGTATTCGCTGCCACGCTGGTCACGCCTAAGCCGTTCGCGCTGCCCACTCACGGCCGGGCTGAACACATCCACGTAGCGCGCTTCAGCAAACAGCTTCGTATTGCCGTCGCCATACATGCCGCCCAGCCGGTGCTGGAAACCCGCGCCGAAATTGATGCCGCCCTGATTGGACGAGAAGTGGCCGACCACGGCGTTCATCGGTGCCGATCTCGCAGAAGTAGTAGCAGTACTCGGTCTCTTCGGGATCGGTGAAGCTGGTCACTTTGCGATAAAAGCCGCCGCCGCCGGTGACGTAGACGTCGTTGGTTGCTTTCGGCATCAGATCGATCTACCGGATCGATGGTGAACGACCAGATATGCGCGTAGCCGCCATTGGCGCCGGCCTCGGCGATCAGATAGCCCGGCAGCTTGTCGTCGAGAAACTGATACTCAATCAGCGCGGAGAGGTACTTGTTGAATTTCAATCCGCCGCCCACGGTGAATTGCCCGCCCCAGGTGATCGGAGTTGCTGCTCGGGCGCGTTGAAACCGCCGCCTGCCTCGAAGGTCCAGCTGTGCAGGTATTCCGTGCTTCTCGCCGCCACCTTCCGTATTGGCCGGCGCCGGCCCCGCCAGGAGAGGACGCAGAAGCATTCGGCGTCGGGGCCTCGGGCAGAGACAAATTCGGCCAACTCCGTCTGGGTCAGGCCCGATTGGCTCGAGGAATAGCTGGCTGAACTGGAAGCATCGTTGGAAATGTTGGGGGAAGCGTTGGACTGCGCTTCGGCTACGCCGGCCGCAAACAATAGCGCAGCCGCAATGCAACGATGCGCCGCATCGGCGGCATTCGCAGAGGGGAATGACATAGTAAGTACCTCAAAGGAAAGATTTTGCTTCACCATCCGGGAATTCAGTGCACTCGGTCATTGAATTAGACACCGAATGCGGCCAGAGGTTGCCTTGGCTGACAAGCGGCTTGGTGGGAATAGTGTGAAGTAGTGGTGCCACTTGATTAATATTTCCCACCAAATATGATAGTGCCACAAATTGGTTGGAGGGACACATGGAACTTCAAACTCGGACGCGCAGTGGGCGAAAAGGGTCGCATCGTGATTCCTGCAGAGATGCGCAAGGCGCTTGGGATTGGCTAGTGGAGGCACATTGGATTTGCGGGTGGAAGACGACGAATTGCGGATTTCGACGACTGCGGAGCCGGATTCGACGCGTGCAGGAGAGGGCGCGCAAGAGTCATTCCGCCCGGAGTATCGCTTGTCGGAGGAGCTGAGCGCGGAACGGCGCGAGGCGGCGAAGCATGAATGAGGTTGTGCTTCGATGCTTCCGCCATCCTCGCTGTCATTCAGCGACGAACCCGGCGCGGAAAAGCTGACGGACGAGATCATGGTGAATGCCGTTGCCAGCACAGTGAATCTCGCCGAAGTACAATCGAAGCTCGTCAAGAACGGGTAACGATCCAGATGCGGCCTGGGCAGACGCTTTCGAGCTTGTGACGGCAGCGGAGCCTTACACCAGCGAACAGGCAAAAATTGCGGGCGACCTGATCGCAAAAACGGAGAAGTATGGCCTGTCGCTCGGAGACCGCTCCTGCCTGGCGCTGGCGATTGCGCTCAAGGCGCCGGTCTACACCACGGAACAAAGTTGGCGCAATCTGAAACTCGGCGTTCCGATTCATGTGATTCGGTAGACGCCACAGCCTCGAAGCCGCCAGAAAAGCAAAGGCCGGAGCGCCCGCTCCGGCCTTTGCTAACTCCGCCAACACCGCTAACTCTGCTACCCCTGGATGTCGAACTGCTCGGGATGCAGCGTGGGATCGCTCTTGACCAGAATGTTCTTGCCGATCAACTCCTCGAATTCGGTCAGCCAGCGGGCGTTGTTGCTCTTCAGCACCTTCACCGTTTCGGGATGCACGCGCAGCATCACATCGGCAGCCTCAAAGTGCTTCCGCATCTTGCGCATCTCGATGTAAATCTCGTTGCAGACGGTGGCGGAGCTCTTCACCATGCCGGTCGCCTGGCAAGTGGGGCAGGGAACGCTCAGCGTCCGCTCCAGCGACTGCTTCACGCGCTTGCGCGTAATCGCCACCAGACCGAAATCGTTAAACTGCAGAACCTTGGTCGGCGCGCGGTCGTTCTTCAACGCCTCTTCGAGCGCGGCCATCACCTTGAAGCGGTTCTTGCGCTCGTCCATGTCGATGAAGTCGATCACGATAATGCCGCCCAGGTCGCGCAGGCGAATCTGGCGCACGATCTCCGGCACCGCGTCGAGATTGGTCTTGAGAATCGTGTCCTCGAGCCGCGCCGACTTGCCCACATATTTGCCGGTGTTGATGTCGATCGCCACCAGCGCCTCGGTCTGGTTGATCACGATCGAGCCGCCGGACTTGAGCCACACCTTCGAGCGCAGCGCCTTCGAGATTTCGTCCTGAATGCCGAAGTGCTCAAAGAGCGGAGTCTCCTTGGTGTAGAGCTTGACGCGCCGCACCAGCGAGGGCGAGAAGCGGTTGAGGAAGCGCACGATGCGCTCGTAGTCGGCCTCGGAGTCGACCCAGATATTCGAGAAGTTCGAGCTTACCTGGTCGCGCAGAATGCGCTCGATCAGCGACAGATCGTGGTAGATCAGCGCCGGCGACTTCGACGCTTCGGAGCGCTGCTTGATGTCGTTCCACAGATTCATCAGGAAGCGCAGATCGGCGCGCAATTCCTCTTCCGACGCGCCCTCGGCCGCGGTGCGCACAATGAATCCGCCGGAAGCTTCGCCGCGCTCGTGGGTCAGAATCCGCTTCAGGCGATGGCGTTCCTCGTCGGAAGCAATCTTGCGGCTCACGCCCACGTGGGTCACTGTCGGCATGAAGACCAGGAACCGGCCGGGCAGCGCGATGTGGCTGGTGATGCGCGCGCCCTTCTTGGCGATCGGCTCCTTGGCAATCTGCACCAGGATCTCCTGGCCCGACTTCAGCAGGTCCGAGATGATCGGCAGGTCGGAAGTCTGCGCCGAGCGGCGCGAGGGACCGCGGCCACGCTGGGGCCCGCGCCCACGCTGCCCGCGATCGCGGCGTTCGCGGCCGCGAACCGGCGGTGCTGCCTGTCGCCGCTCTCCTCTTCCTCTGCGGCCTCGTCCTCTTCTTCATCGCCGGCCTGTTCGTCCAGGTTCCGCTGGATGCGGTGGTCGAGGTGAGCCTCCTGGAGCATCTCGCCCAGGTCGCCGGGGCGCATGTTCGAGGGCAGTGTCTCCTCTTCGTAATCGTCCAGGTCGTGCACTTCGGGCTTGTGACGGCGCGCATGGGGCGCCGCGTCGAATTCCTCGCCCTCGATCACTTCCTCTTCGACATGGCCTTGGCCCGGCGCATACGTTGAAGCCGGAGCCGCGGCTTTCTTTGCGGCAGCTTCTTCTTCCTTCTTCTTCTTGCCAAAGCCGAACAGCCGGAAGCCCGTCGGCGACGAAGGATCGACACGGTGCGAAGCAGACGCGTCGATTTCGTTCTTCTCTGGGTCGTCTTCGGCTTCAGGTTCTTCCGGAGCCGAATCCGTCGTCTCCTCGAATTCGTCTTCCGCTGCAGTCTCGCTCTCGGCGGTCTCGAGCTTCGGTGCGTCTTCCTCTGCAAGCTCATCGAATGCGTCTGCGCCGAGGCTCTCCTCTTCGAACTCAAGAGCGTTTCCTTCGGCTCTTCTGTCTCCCGTCTCCGTATTCGTAACTCAGGATCCGATCTCTCGTCGCCTGGCGCTCCTCGTCTTCAACCGTTTGCTCGGTGGCGGCGCCAGCTTCTGCCGCAGGCTCGCTTTCGCTGGGCAAATCGGGCTCGACCTCCGGCTGAGCTCCGCGATGCCGCGAAATCGATTCGCCCGGCAACAAGCCGCTGCCATCCCAGGCGATGGGCGCATCGATCAGCGTGGAAGGCTTTGAAGTGTAGCTTCGGCGCGGCGGGGCAGCCGTTCTCGGCGCGGTTGTGCTCGCCGGCCGGCGTGCCGCCATACTTCGAAAGCGACTCGCCCGGCAGCACAAAGGGGGCCGGCGCCTGATGTCCGTGCGGCGCAGGCCGCGGAGCATGGACTTCGCGCGCCTGCGGCTCCTCTTCAATCTCAAAGCTCTGAACCGGCTCGGCCGGCCGGGCAACGCTTGGCCCTGCCTGAGCAGCCCGCTTCCGGCGCAGACGCCCTGTCCGCGTCCGCCGCGGCGGCGACGCCGTCCCCGCCAGCGGCCTCCGCCCGCTTCTTCCTGTTCCTGCGCCGTCTCTGCTGCTGCGGGAGCACTCGCAGGCTCCGGAGCAGACCGTCTCCGCAGGCGCTTCTTCCGGCGCGTGGCGATCCGGTCTGGCTCCGGCCTTCTGTCGCCGCGCGCGTCCACCGCGTTCTTCGCGGCGTCCGCCGTTGCGGTCAACGCTCCTGGGGAACGCCGGCGTCCGCGGATGCTGGATCTCGCGCGGAGCCTGGCCGCGTGGCCGCAGCCTTCTCCAGCTCGTCGGTCTCTTCCTGGTCTTCGAGCTCGATGAAGTCGGTTACGTAGAGGAACGCGTCGCGCTCCAGACCCAGGTCGACAAATGCCGACTGCATGCCGGGCAAAACGCGTGTCACGCGTCCGTTGTAAATGGAACCCGCGAGGGTGTACTCGTTTTCGCGTTCGTAGTAGATTTCCGCGAGTTGATCGTCTTCAAGAATTGCAAGCCGCGTCTCATGCGGCGTGCTGGAAATACAAATTTCCTTTGCCATCGTACCTTTCCGTCCGGCAGCTTATGGCTGCCGGTACATGCGGCAAGGTCGGATGGAAACGCGCGAAGACGGCAGGGGAGGGGATGGGCGGATAACCCGGAAATGCTCGATGAGCGGGCTGCAGCGCGGCTGCCTGCCCCGGGGGCGGCGAACCATGCGGAGTCAGAGAACAAGCCGAACGAGCTGCTGGTTGCGGGGATCCGATTGCAGAGAGTTTGTGGCCGACCATGGCCGGAAATGTCCATCTGACCGGGGCCGTTCGCAGGGATAGCTCCACGTGAGTGAAGCGGCGTTCGCTTGTCCAAATCGATTTGCGCGATCCTTGCAACGTGCAAGCCGCGAGCCGTGCCGCAAGCTCCATCGACCGATTTCAGTCGTTGGAGCGCAGCGGTCTTCCCGTCTCTGCGTGCTCATGAACCCAATCCTGCCGGGCGCGATCCATCGGGACCATGCCGGCGAAATACTTGAAAAATCTTGCTCTTGCAGCCGGAAACAATGCCAGAATCGTTCCCGGGCCGCACAAGAGCCAAACCTTTGCCTCGCGCCTCGACCGAATTGGATCGAGACGCGTCAGTTTACGAACCGGCGCATGCGGACATTCATCGCCACGCCCAGCGCCAGGAACGTAAACAACACCGAAGATCCACCGTAACTCATTAAAGGTAAAGGGATTCCGGTGACGGGCATAAACCCGATGACCATGCCCACGTTGACCGCAATCTGGAAGGTCAACACAGCCACGATTCCCATGATAATGAGGGAACCGGGCAGGTCGGCGGCTGTTTGAGCGTTTTGAATCAAACGCATCAATATGAGGAAGTATAGCAGCAGCACAAAAACCGCGCCCACAAAGCCGTGCTCCTCGCTGAATGCGGCAAAGATGAAGTCCGTGTAGGGAATGGGCAGGAAATAGCCCTGCGTCTGGGTGCCCTTTTCCGCGCCCTTGCCCCAAATTCCGCCCGAGCCCACGGCAATCTCCGACTGCAGCACCTGGTAGCCGGCGCCCTTGGGGTCGTTCTCGGGATTGATGAAGCTGGTCAGCCGGGCCTTCTGATAAGGCTTCAGAATCTTGCCGCTTGACCAGACGCCGCCGACCAGCACAGACCCGCAGATGATCAGAATCGCGGCCTGGCGCAGATTGATGCCGCCCAGAAACAGGCCGGCGACCAGGATCGGCGCATAGGTGAGCGTCGTGCCCAGGTCCGGCTGGATCAGCACCAGCAGCATGGGAACGCCCACCAGCGCGAAGGCCTTGAAGATCTCCTTCCAGGTCAGGTTGCGGCCGCCCAGGTTGGCAAAGTAGCGCGCCACCGCCAGGATCAGCACCAGCTTGACCCACTCCGAGGGCTGAAACTGCATCGGGCCCGATGGCGATCCAGCGCCGCGCGCCCAGCGCCTTGTGGCCCAACGAGCTGACGGCGACCAGCGAGACAAGAAAGATGCCGTAGGCCCAGGGCGCCCAGATCGAGCAAGCGGTGATAGTCGATCTTGGCCAGGATGAACATGCCAACGATGCCCGCCGCGATACAAAAGATCTGCTTGGTCTCGAAGCTCGCAAACTGGTGTGCACCGTGGCCGAGTAAATCTCAAGCACCGAGATCGCGCACAGCAGCAGCACCAGGCCCAGCAGCGCCCAGTCGAAGTCGCGAAAGCTCAGGAAGCGGCGCAGAGGCATGAGGCTACGGATTCCTCCCCGGCTCAGGCTCCGGCTGCGGTCGCCGATGAGGGCTTGAGCGCGGGCTTGCGCTCGGGCAGCGCCGCGGCCACTTCTGTTGGCACGGCCTTGGCGTTCACTGTCGCCGGAGGCGTTGCGCTTTTCGTTCGCTTGGGGCTGGTTTCAGCGCCAGCCGGGTTCGCGGCCACAATCTGCCCG
Organism: uncultured Acidobacteriota bacterium; assembly: GCA_963826735.1. Classification (GTDB taxonomy): domain Bacteria; phylum Acidobacteriota; class Terriglobia; order Terriglobales; family Acidobacteriaceae; genus Telmatobacter. The sequence goes on along the minus strand of CAWGYN010000010.1, from coordinate 1,220,197 downwards.
TTTTCGACGAAGAAATGTCCGCTGTGAATTTGGCCCTTGCCTCCGGCAGCCGCCGTGTTCTTTGCGCCGGGCTTGGTTTCGCCGCCGGGAGTTGACCACACCGCGCCCACCTCGACCGGCGCTGCGGCCTTCGCCGGCGGCAAGTTGTTCGCCAGGCGGCGCTTCTTGTCTACGTAAGCCGCCACCACCTGGGCGCCGATGCGCGCCGGGTAGTAGCTGAATTCGCCGTTCTGCCACAGCACCGCAACCACCAGTTCCGGATTGCGCCGCGGCGTGACGCCCACAAACCACACGTTGGGATTGTTGCTCTTGCCCTTGCCGCTCTTTGTCCAGCGCCTCGTGGCTCATCTGCTGGGCGGTGCCGGTCTTGCCGGCAAAGTCGATGCCTTCAAGATGCGCCGAGCCTGCGGTATGGAACTCGCCCGGCTGCGTCACCTCGGCCATGCCGTCGGTGATGATCGTCCCAGTTCTCCGGATCGATGGGAATATACGCGTCGCCCGTTCCCGGAAAGCTATCCGCGAGCGACTTGCGGAAATCGGCCGGCAGCTGATCGGGAAACACCACGTGCGGCCGCACCATGATGCCCGCCCGACGCAATGCCGCCGATAATGCGCGCCAGTTGGATCGGCGTGGCCTCCACCGCGCCCTGGCCGATGGCCACGTCGAGCGTCTCGTCGGGATACCAGCGGTGGTGGTAAGTTCTTCATCAGCCACTGCGCGCGACGGCATCAGCCCGGCCTGCTCGCCCGGCAGATCGATGCCGGTCTTCTGCCCGTAGCCGAATTCGGTCGCGTACTTCACAATGCGGTCGATGCCCAGCTTGTCGCCCAGCATGTAGAAGAACGTGTCGCAGGAGTAGGGAATCGCGTTGTGAATGTCGACCGCGCCGTGATGCTCGTCGCAGTGATGGAAGTACCCGTAGGGGCCCCATCCGCCGTTGCACACAATGTGCATGTTCTGCGCAACGCCTTCCTGCAGGCCGGCCACCGACATCAGGATCTTGAAGGTCGATCCCGGCGCGAGCTGCGCCTGGATGGCCTTGTTCATCAGCGGATGGTCGGGATCGGTGATCAGCTTGTTCCAGTCGGTGCGGTCGATCTTGACGGCAAACTCGTTGGGATCGAAGCTGGGCCGCGAAACCATGGCCAGAATCTCGCCGTTGCGCGGGTCCATGGCCACGATCGCGCCGTTGCGGTCGCCCAGCGCCAGTTCGGCCGCGCGCTGCAGGTCGTTGTCGATGGTCAGCTTCAGGTCCTGGCCCGGCATCGGCGTGCTGGATGCCGAAGTAGCCCACCTCGCGGCCGTGGCTGTCGACAATCACTTCGCGGATGCCGTCCTGGCCGCGCAGCAGCTCGTCGTAGGTCTCTTCCACGCCCGCCTTGCCCACCACGTCGCCCGGCTCGTAGTAGGCAAAGCGCGGATTGTTCAGGTCGTCCTCGCTCACCTCGCCCACGTAGCCGATCAGGTGCGCGGCAAAGCCGTCGCGCGGATAAAGCCGGCGCTCCTCGTCGATGGTTTCCAGCTCGGGCAGCTCGTTGCGATGCGCCGCGATAAAGGCCTGCTCGTCGGCGGTCACGTCCTGCTTGATGGGGATGGGCTGGTAGCCGGGCTGCGGCGCGGTAGCGGTGCAGGGTCGCGCGCAACTGATCCAGGTCGAGATCCAGGCCCTTGCGCGATCAGGGGCAGATCGGCGTCCACATTCTGGTTCTGCTCGCGCACCAGGAAGCAGGTGACCGACGGGTAGTTGTCCACCACCAGCCGGTTTTCGCGGTCGAAGAGCTTGCCGCGCGGCGCCAGAATCGGCTCCTTGCGGATGCGGTTCTGCTCGGCCAGCACGCGATAGTTCTCCACGTCCAGCACCTGCAGCCGCCACAAGCCGCGCCGCCAGCGCCAGCATCATCAGAAGAATGCCGTACTGCACCACCGTCAGCTTGACGGTGGAGAGCTTTTCGCCGCGATTGATATTGCTTGAAACCATGACCTCTACGCTTCAGAATACTGCGAGTTCCAATTCCCGCTGCACCCTGTCGCTGAGCCTGTCACTCTATTCCCTATTCCCTGTCCCTGTCCTTCTCAATCCTTGATCTGCAGACGGTCCAGCAAGCGGAAACAGCACCAGCGCAATCAGCGAATTGCCCACCGCCCGCAACAGCTCCGTCAGCCAGCTCCATTCCAGCGCCAGGCCCAGCAGAAAGCGGTACATGAAAAAGTAAATCGCGCTCGACAGCAGAGAAAGCGAGAAAGTTGAGCAGCAGGCGGATCGATGTGGTTCTCGACGTCGATGCGAATGCCCACCGACGCCGCCAGAAAACCCACCACGGTCTTGGCGATGCCGTTGATGCCGATGGCGTGATGCGAAAGCGCATCTTCAAACAGCCCCATCGCCGCGCCCATCAGGGTTCCCTGGATGGGGCTGCGGCGGCCCAGCGCAAAATAGACGGTGACCACCAGCGGCAGGTCGAACCAGTCGTAGCGGCCCACCACGCGCGGCAGCCATGCCTGCAGCACCAGTGAAGCCAGCGGAACCAGCGCGTATACCAGCAGGGGATAGCGGCGAATCTCCAGATCGCGGCGGATGTCGGCGCCGAGCAGGGACATGGCTACGGATTCCTCCGCGGCGTCGATTGCGGTTTGGAGACTTCGCGCGGTGCGGTTTGCCGCCATTGCCGTCGGCATGCGGAACCGCGGGCTTTTGGATCGGTGGCTTCGGTGCGGGCTCCGTATTCTCGGATCCGGGCTCCGATCCGGGAGTGGTTGCCGCGCCCGGCGAGAACTCGTCGGGATGCAGCGGCTGCGGCGGCTGCGGAGCGGGATTCGGATTGCTGCTGTCGTGCAAGCGGCTGCTGGTCCGGCGGCAGGTTGGGATCGATCAGGCCGGGCAGCCTCTCGGCCATGATCTCCGACGCCTTCACCTGATCCTTGATCGCGGCTGGCACCGCGCCTTTCTGCGATTCGCTGGCGGCCAGATCCTGCTGCTCCTGGGGCGAGAAGCGCGGCTCGGTCGAGGTAATCACCAGCACCTCGTCCAGGCGGTCAAGATGCGCGGCCGGCTTCACAATGATGTCGATCAAGCCGTCGCGCTCGGGATCGCGGACCACTTTCTCCACCACGCCCACCGGCAGCCCGCGCGGAAAGATCAGATCGCCCCCGGCAGTGAGCACCTTTTCGCCGGGCTGGATGCGCTGGTCGGCCAGTGACGCCCACCACCTCCAGCTGGCCCGACCGCGTCGCCCCGCAAGAATGCCGCGAATGCGCGTGGTTTCCAGAATCACGCCCGCGCCGCTGGCTGGTCGTTGATGGCCAGCACCTGCGCCGTGTGCGGAAACACGTCGCGCACCTTGCCCACAATGCCGTCCGCCGTAATCACCGCCATGTCCGGCTTCAGGCCCTCGCGCGCGCCCTTGTCGATATAGAAGACGTGCGAGCGGTCGCTGCCGCTGGAGCCGATGCCTGCGCGGCCAGCGTGGTGTAGATGTATTTCTCCTGGAAGCCCAGCAGCGCCTGCAGCCGCTGGCCCTGGCGCGCATCTTCAAGCAGCGCCGCCTGCTCCAGCCGCAGCCGGTCGACGGTCTTCTGCAAGTCCTGGTTCTGCTCGCGCACGTGGCGCAGATCGATGTAGTTCGTCCACAGCGAGCCGACGGCCGATTTTGGTGCCGTGGATCAGCCGCTCCGGCGGCGAAATCATCGCGTTGGCCCACAGCCGGATCAGCCGCACGCCTGCTCGGGTCGCTGGGGTCGAGCGTGTTCGTGCCGCTGCTGTTGCGGCGCACCTGCACCGCCAAGCCCGACGATCTGCGCCATCAGCATGGCCAGCAGCACCACGAGGTTCCGATAGCGGGTGAAGAACGATTCCATAAAAGCCATGGTCAGTGATCTGATCTCAGTGGTCAGTAGCGAGTCGAAAGACCAGAGGTCTCGATGCATTGAAAGCTCTGTAGGGTCGTTGCTCACGATGAGCCAATTGCCAGCCACCGTCGACGCCTTGTCACTGAAACTGACACTGATCACTGACACTGTCTTAGTCGATCTTGATCTTGCGCAGCAGCCGGAAGTCCGAGAGCATCTTGCCTGTGCCCAGCACCACCGAGGCCAGCGGATCGTCGGCCACCGAAACCGGCAGCCCGGTCTCCTCGCGGATGCGCTTGTCGAGATTCTTGATCAGCGCGCCGCCGCCGGTCAGCACAATGCCGCGGTCGCTGATATCGGCCGAAAGCTCGGGCGGCGTGCGCTCCAGCGCCACGCGAATGGCGTTCATGATCACCGCAATGCACTCGCCCAGCGCCTCGCGAATCTCGCTGTCGTCGATGGTGATGGTCTTGGGCACGCCCTCGATCAGGTTGCGTCCCTTGATCTCCATCGTCAGCGGCTTGTCCAGCGGGAACGCCGAGCCGATTTCGATCTTGATCGCCTCGGCGGTGCGCTCGCCGATCAGCAGGTTGTACTTGCGCTTCAGATAATTGGTGATGGCCTCGTCCATCTGGTTGCCGGCCATGCGCACCGAGCGCGAGTAGACGATGCCCGAAAGCGAAATCACGGCAATGTCCGTCGTGCCGCCGCCGATATCCACCACCATGTTGCCCGAGGGCTCGGTAATCGGCAGACCGGCGCCGATGGCCGCCACCATGGCCTGTTCCACGAGATAGACTTCGCTGGCCTTGGCGCGATAGGCCGAGTCCTCTACCGCGCGCTTCTCCACTTGCGTAATCTCTGAAGGCACGCCGATCACGATGCGCGGATGCACCAGCATCTTGCGGTTGTGCGCCTTCTGGATGAAGTAGTTCAGCATCTTTTCGGTGACTTTGAAGTCGGCGATCACGCCGTCCTTCATGGGCTTGATGGCCACGATGTTGCCGGGTGTGCGGCCCAGCATCTCCTTGGCCTCTTTGCCCACGGCTTCCACTTCGCCGGTGTTCTTGTTGATGGCCACAATGGACGGCTCATTGACGACGATGCCCTTGCCGGCCGCGTAGACCAGAGTATTGGCGGTGCCCAAATCGATGGCCAGGTCGCTCGAAAACATGCTGAAGAGCGAGCGGAACCCGTGGGACCGCGAAGAGCGCGAAGGATAGCCGTTCGATGACATGGAAAAGCTGGATCTACCTCAACAAACCTGGAAATGGAACGTGCCCTAATGTCCTATTGTACGGCCAGTGGACCCAAGCCGCGGAAATCGTCTGAAAACAAGGAGAAAAGGTAACCGCGGGCTTACCGGGGCGCCCATTCTGGCGCTTCTTTTTCGGCCTCGCCGGTTGCCATGGCCTGCCCATCCGGAGACGCAAGGTCGCTGACCGCATGATCTTGTACCTTCGTGGGTGCCCCAGGTCGCGATTTTGAGACCTGGGAACCGCGAAATCAAAGGAGCGAATTCATACGGCCATAGACCTGGGCTAGCCGGAACCGCGACTAGAGGGTTATGCTGTCTTGCGGATTGCATTGGCTTCGTGCGGGTCCGCGGCCGGCGTCATCGCCGGCCACTAACCACCAATCAGAGACCACTGACCTCGGCCCACGATCCACGAATCACGAATCACGATCCACGATCCATGATCCACGATCCATGAGGCTCTCATGACCTATCCCACCTACCACAACTTCATCGGCGGCCAGTGGCTCCCGGCGGCAAGCGGCAAAACCATGCTGAACCTCAACCCTGCCGACCAATCCGACGTCATCGGCGCCTTCCCCTCATCGCACTCTGAAGATGTAGCCGCGGCCGTTGCGGCTGCCAAACAGGCATTCACCACCTGGCGCCTGGTCCCCGCGCCCAAACGGGCTGAGATTCTGCTGCGCGCGCAGGCCATCCTCGTCCAGAACAAGGAGAAATTCGCACGCGACATGACGCGCGAGATGGGCAAGGTGCTGGCCGAAACGCGCGGTGACGTGCAGGAGGCCATCGACGAAGCCTTTTACGTGGCAGGCGAGGGTCGGCGCCTCTTCGGCGTGACCACTCCCAGCGAATTGCCCGACAAATTCGCCATGAGCGTGCGCATGCCGGTTGGCGTCGTCGGCCTCATCACGCCGTGGAACTTTCCCATGGCCATCCCCAGTTGGAAGCTCTTTCCCGCACTCGTCGCCGGCAACACCTGCGTCATCAAGCCGGCTACCGACACGCCGCTCTCCACCTACAACCTCGTCCAGGCGCTGGTCGATGCCGGCCTGCCGCCCGGCGTAGTCAACATCGTCTGCGGCACGGGTTCGGCTGCGGGCGCCGCGCTGGTCGAACATCCCGACGTCCGCGCCATCAGCTTCACCGGGTCAAGTGCAGTTGGTTCCCTCATCGCGCAACGCGCCGCTATCACCTTCAAGCAAGTCTCGCTCGAGATGGGCGGCAAGAACGCGCAGATCGTCCTCGACGACGCAAATCTCGATCTCGCTCTCGATGGCGCGTTGTGGGGCGCATTCGGAACGACGGGGCAAAGATGCACCGCAACGAGCCGCATTTTGTTGCAAAAGGGAATTGCTGCTGAGTTCACCGAAAGATTTGTTGCGCGCGCCAAAAAACTCAAGGTCGGCAACGGCCTCGACGAATCGGTCGAAGTCGGCCCGCAGGTCAACGCCAATCAAATCGAGACCTCGGCACGCTATGTCGAGATCGCGCTCGGCGAAGGCGCCGAACTTCTCTGTGGCGGCCACGCTATATCCGGCGGCGCGCACACCCACGGAACCTTTTTCGAGCCCACGGTCTTCTCCGGCGTCACGCCCGGGATGCGCATTGCGCGCGAGGAGGTCTTCGGCCCGGTGGTCGCGCTCATGGAGTTTTCGACATTCGAAGAAGCGGTCGCCACCGCCAACTCCATCGACTACGGACTGTCGACAGCGCTCTACACGCGCAACGTCAATCGCGCCTTCGCGGCCATGCGCGACCTTGAAGCAGGCATCACCTACATCAACGCGCCCACCATCGGCGCTGAAGTGCATCTGCCCTTCGGCGGCGTCAAGCACACCGGCAACGGCCACAGAGAAGGCCTCGGCGCGCTCGACTTCTTCACTACGTGGAAAGCGGTCTACGTCGATTACTCCGACAAGTTGCAGCGGGCGCAGATCGATAATGCGGAGTGACTCGCGACCATATCCGCACGCCCTCCCACAGAGCTGTCATCCTGAACGTAGCGAAGCGAAGTCGAAGGATCTGCGGTTGCTTTTGGGGCGACAGCAGATTAATCCGACGTCGCTCTATTGCGACCGGAAAGAAACGCCAGGAAGCGTATGGCGCGTTGAGCTTCCGCGACTTTTCTTTGTGCTGCTTTTGCGAAGTAACTCTGAGCACGTCTACGATCGCGATCCACACCCTGGCCCCGCCAATATATCTTGCCTATCCAGAAGCTCGACCGATGATGATTCTTAGCTAGAGCCCGTTCAAACCATTGGAGGGCTTCCGAATAGTCTTTGCGAAAGTACGCGATGTACCCCAGACTGAACATTGCGCGCGGTTCGCCCTGGCGGGCAGACCTTCGGTGCCAGCGAATCGCTTCATCCTCGTCAGCTTCGACGCCAACACCGTTCAGGTAATACCAGCCCATTGCCAAGACGGCGTCGTGCATTCCATCTTCAGCGGCTATGCGGTTCAACCGGAATGCTTCAACGTCGTTATTATCCAGCAGTCGCAGGGAGCGATTGTATGGGGCCGAGTAGTCCAGGCGGCCTGTCTTGTTCGGTGTTCGCGAACCCTTTATATGTTGGCTGAGGTATGCCATCGCCGTACCCGATTCTCAAATAATAGCGCTGAGCGACGAGCGCCCCATGGTTTCGCCATTGAGAGATGGGAGCCAATATGGTTTTGCATTCGCTTCCGCGCTACAATCTCTCCATGCAGCACTCTTTGGAGCAAGTCCGGCAACTCGCGTACGATCTTCCGGAAGATCAGCGTCTCCTGCTCGCCAATTCCCTCTTGGAGAGCGTGAGCGATCAGGATGAAACCACCGAAGCCCAGCTTGCCGCGGCATGGGACGAGGAGATCGCCCGCCGCGTTGCGGAGATCAAGGCGGGCACCGCGGCGACCTGTTCACTCGATGATTTGACTTCGGACCTGCGCTCGATTGTGGATCGGTGAAGTCAATACGAATTGATGAGCGCGCCCGGCGCGAGGCCCGGAAAGCGACGGAATGGTACGCCGAGCGCGGCAGAATGCTTGGCCGGAGGTTTAGAGACGAGCTTCTCGCAGCGCTGTTCTATGCGGCTTCTCATCCGCTCTCCTGCCCTCCCTACCTGCACGGAACCCGAAGAGTGCTCTTTAAGAAGTTTCCTTATTTTGTGATCTTTCTTGATTGGGAGGACCGGATTTTCGTGGTCGCAGTAGCCCACGCCAAGCGGCATGAGGGGTATTGGAAAGCGCGCATCTGAAGTCCGAGAGAAGGTAAGCCAAAATCGCGCTACAATCTCCCCATGGCCCGCACAGCTGCTCAAATCCTCGATGAAGCCCGTCAGCTCCCTTCCGCCGAGCGCGACTGGCTGATTGAAAACCTCATTGGCGAGCAGGGCGCCATGTCGGACGAAGCTTTTGCCGCCTGGCAAAAGGAAATCGGCGAGCCCGAGCCCGGCTATGAGGAGTGGTTCCGAAAAGGCGTGGAAGAGGCGCTTGCGGACGACGGGTCACAGGACATTCCCCACGAAGAGGCCATGAAACAATTTCATGAGGCCATCCAGGAAGCAAGAAAGATGAAGAAAACCGCGTGAGGTTGTTCTGGAGAAAGACCGCCATGCGCGATCTGGCGGAGATTGCCGGCTACATAGCACAAGACAGCGAACAGATAGCATGGCTCGTCGAGTCGAGAATTCATGAGGCAACGCGCCTGCTTACCACGATCCCTGCAATGGGTCGCCCTGGCCGCATTGACGGAACTCGAGAATTGGTCGTCCCGCGAACTCCTTATATTCTGGTTTATCGAATTCAGGCAAGCACTATCCGAATTCTTCGCGTGTTTCGCGGCGCACGCCGCTGGCCCTCGCGCTTCGATTGATCTACGATTTGAGAGTCATGGAAACCGCCTACGTACCCGACCCCGCCCGCTACGACCACGCCACCTTCCGCCGCTGCGGCAACTCCGGCCTTGTGCTGCCGGCCATCACGCTTGGCCTGTGGCAAAACTTCGGCGGCGCCGATGTCTTTGAAACTGGCCGCGCCATGATTCGCCGCGCCTTCGATCGCGGCGTCACCCACTTCGATCTCGCCAATAACTACGGCCCTCCCTACGGCTCTGCCGAAGAAAACTTCGGCCAGATTCTGCGCAAGGATTTTGGTCTCCGCAAGGATTCCCGCGGCCTGCGCAACGAGCTTGTCATTTCGACAAAAGCGGGCTGGGACATGTGGCCCGGCCCCTACGGCATCGGCGGCTCGCGTAAATATCTGCTCGCCTCGCTTGACGACAGTCTCAAGCGCATGGGCCTTGACTACGTCGACATCTTTTACGCGCACCGTCCGTGGAAAAACTGCCCGCTCGAAGAAACCATGGGCGCGCTGGTCTCCGCGGTGCAGCAGGGCAAAGCGCTCTACGTCGGCATCTCGTCGTACAGCCCCGAGCGCACGCGCGACGCCGCACAAATTCTCAAGAGTATGGGCGTGCCGCTGCTCATTCATCAGCCTTCCTACTCCATGCTGAACCGCTGGATCGAAAAAGGCCTGCTCGCTACGCTCGAGGAACTCGGCGTGGGCTGCATCGCCTTTTCGCCGCTTGCGCAGGGACTGCTGACGGGCAAATATCTGAAAGGCATTCCAAAGGATTCGCGCGCCAAGCTGGAAAACTCCTCGCTGCTCAAAGACTTTCTGAGCGAAGAAAATCTCAAGCGCGTTCGCGCGCTTAACGACATTGCTCAAGCCCGCGGCCAGACGCTTGCGCAGATGGCCATTGCCTGGGTGCTGCGCGACCAACGTGTCACCTCGGCGCTGATCGGCGCGCGCAACGTGGAGCAGCTCGACGACTCGCTCGACGCGCTGAAGAAGCTCAAATTCACCGACCGCTGAACTGAAAGAAATCGACCGCTACGCACACGAGGGCGAACTCGATCTTTGGCGCGAAGCGCGCGAGACCATGGAGTAAAAGGCTGGACCAGAGGACTCGTGTACCGCCGGTCTCCAGACCGGCTGTAGTGCGGGCGTCCTCGCCCGCACATTGGGATCTTCTCAAAGCTCGTTTCTTATCAGCTCTTCGCTTCCAGCACATCCCGCAACGCAAAGCTCGTTTCCAGCCGGATCACGCCTGGCAGGCGCGAGAGTTCGTTCTGGTGCAGGCGGTTGTAATCATCAATTCCCGCCACGCGCGCGACCAGGATGTAGTCGTACTGGCCGGCCAGCAAGTGGCAGCTCACAATGTCGTGGCAGTGCCGCACGGCGGCCTCAAACGCGCTCAGCACCGCGGCCGACTGCCGCTCCAGCGTGACGCGGATGTAGACCGTCATATGCTTGCCCAGCAGCCGGTCGTCGATCAGCGCGCGGTAGCCGCGGATGGCTCCCGAAGCCTCCAGCGCCAGAATGCGCCGCGACGCCGCCGAAGCCGACAGTCCCACCGCCTCGCCCACCTCAAAATTCGTGGCCCGGCCGTGGCGCGCCAGGTAGCGCAGAATGGCCGCATCCAGTTCGTCGATTCCGGCCGCTTCGAGTCCTGCCGCGGTCTGGAGGCTTTCTACGGATTGCAAACGTCTCGGGCGATTGTTGCGTCAAAGGAGCATCTTGCTCACGTTTTGTTCCCATTTGGCTGTTCTATCACAAAATTTGCACACATTGGAAGTGCCGGCCATAGCAGCCCTCCCAAAGATTCGTCTCAGATCGCAGAAGAGGAGAAACCATGATCGTCGGCGTTCCCAAAGAAATCAAGGACAACGAAGCCCGCGTTGGAATCACCCCCGCGGGCGTGAAAGCGCTCACCGAGGCCGGTCACACAGTGCTGGTTGAGACCCAGGCCGGCGCGCAGTCCGGCTTCCCCGATGCCGAGTACCAGAATGCCGGCGCCGAGATTGTGGGCGATGCGGGCTACGCCTGGGGCAAGGCCGACATGGTCGTCAAGGTCAAGGAGCCCATCGAAAGCGAGTACGTCTACTTCCGCGAAGGCCTGGTTCTCTTCACCTATCTGCACCTCGCGCCCGCTGCCTGCACTCACTGACAAGCTGCTCGAATCCAAAGTCATCGGCATCGCCTACGAAACCGTGCGCGACCGCCAGGGAACGTCTCCCTCTGCTCACGCCCATGAGCGAAGTGGCGGGGCGCATGAGCGTGCAGGTCGGCGCCAGCTATCTCGAAAAAGAGCGCGGCGGGCGCGGCATTCTGCTGGGCGGCGTTCCCGGCGTGCCCCCGGCGCATGTGGCCATTCTGGGCGGAGGCGTGGTGGGCACCAACGCAGCGCGTATCGCTCTGGGCTTCGGCGCCAAAACCACGCTCATCGACGTGAACCTGAATCGTCTGCGCGAGCTCGAAGACATCTTCGGCGGCCGCCTCTACACGCTCGCCTCAAACAGCTACAACATCGCCCAGGCAACGCGCGAGGCGGATCTGGTGATTGGCGGCGTGCTGATTCCCGGCGCTACCGCGCCCAAGCTGGTCACTCGCGCCATGGTCTCGCAGATGAAGAAAGGCGCCGTGATCGTCGATGTGGCCATCGACCAGGGCGGCTGCGTCGAAACGGCGCGGCCCACCTCGCACTCCAACCCCAGCTATCGTGGTCGATGGCGTGGTGCACTACTGCGTCACCAACATGCCCGGCGCAGTGCCGCACACCTCCACGCTGGCGCTCACCAACTCCACATTCCCTTATGTGCTGCGCATCGCCAACCTGGGCGCGCGCGAAGCGCTCCGCCAGGATGCGGGCCTGGCCGAAGGCCTGAATACCTGGCTGGGTGCGCTCACGCATCGCGGCGTGGCCGAAAGCCAGCACCGGGCCTGGACCGGGACAGCCAGCTTGTTTGGCTGAGGGGTTTCGCGCTTCGAACCCATAGGCGATTCCAAAATAGATGTGGCAAGCGTTTGTACTGTCATCATCCCCGGTCCTCAAAAGCGACGGACCGGGGGCACCCCTGATGGCACTCCCGATGGGTATAGCCGTGGGAGGCCGGCTCCAATTAGCCGGGCCACACACGTGTGCAGATTTTTCTTGACACGTATATTTCACGTTTGTTAATTTCCTCCCGCGGAAAAGACTAAGAGAAATCCACCGCCAAATGCAGCTTTTTTCGATACTGGTCGTGTGTGCAAGAAGGGCCGGATGAACTGAGCTTGGATTTGGGGTGGATTTTTGTCTTTAGCTGATTTTTCACCTTGCATTCTTCGAAACTTAACGGAAGTGACCAAGGATGGCAGTGATATCGTTGCTTACCATCATCTCGGCATCTTCGACAAACTTCGAGTTTTTTATCGACTACACCCGCCGAAGCGGATGACATGCAGGCTGAAAACCTGTGGCACCGTTCTTGTCTTTACGGGGGCGCTCATTGCTTCGCTCTCAACTGAGGGCGATGGCTTCTATTCTCGGCATCTTCTGAATCCTGTAGCCCTGATCAACAGGGTAGACACTTAACCGTTGTTGAAACACAAACATTTGGAGGCAATATGCATTCGAGAAATCGATCTGTAGGACACCAGGCCGGTAAGCGATTGGGTTCGCTTGGATCTTTCTGGCGATAGCGCTTCTGTTGATGCTTCCTTCACGCACGGCTTTTGCTCAATACGACCTTGGCGGCGTGGTCGGGACCATTCACGACGCCAGTGGCGCGGCGGTTCCGAACGTGACCGTTACCGTCACGAATGACGCCACGGGCATCGCCACGGTGGTCAAGACGGATCAGTCAGGCGACTACGATGCTCCGTCGTTGCATGTCGGTGTTTACACTATCTCCGCCAGCGCCTCCGGATTCGCCATCGCCGAGGCTAAGTCGATTACCGTCTCGGTCGGCGCGCGTGAGCGCATCGATCTGGTCTTGAAGGTGGGTACGGCCCAGGCCACCACGGTCGAGGTCAGCGATGTTGCTCTGCAGCTTGAAACCGAATCCAGCCAGCGCGACCAGACCATTACCGGCTATCAGAGCGCGTCGCTTCCGCTGGTGAGCCGGAACTACACCGACCTGCTCGCTCTCGTGACCGGTGTGCGTCAGGCCCCTACGCAGGCCACTACCACCAGCAACATCAACAGCCCCGTCCGCGCAGGCGCCTACAACGTGAACGGCCAGCGCTCGATGTTCAACAACTTCCTGCTGGATGGCATGGACAACAACGCCTATGGCGAGTCCAACCAGGGCTTCGACAATCAGATCATCTCCGTTCCGCCGGACTCGGTAGCGCATTTCAGCGTAGTCACCAACAACGAGAGCGCGGAGTACGGGCGCAGTTCGGCTGCAACCATCAACGTGGCATCGCAAACCGGCAGCAACAAATTCCATGCCATGCTCTATGAGTTCCTCCGCAACACCGATCTGAACGCTCGCCGGCTTTTTTAAGCCGCTCACGGTTACCACCACCGGTACCGTTCCGTTCGTAAAGCCCCCCTACCAATCGCAATCAGTTCGGCGGCGACTTCGGCGGCCCCATCCTGCAAAATAAAATGTTCTTCTTTCTTGACTATGAGGGCCTGCGGGCCATCACCAGTCCGCTCTTTGTCCTCACGCTGCCTACGCAGAGCGAACTGAGCGGCAATTTTGTGGTTCCGGTCCGCAACCCCATTACGGGTGTTGTTTATCCTGCCGGCACGCCCATTCCGTCCGGCGCCATCAATCCGCTGTCCGCCCAAATCGTGACCGCGTTCGAGAAAATCACGAGCTTGCCCACATCGGGAAGCGCGAGCACCGGCGTAAACAGCGGCGACTACCCTGTGCTCATACCTTTCCGCGACTACTCAGACAAGGGCGATCTGCGGCTGGACTATACGGCGAGCCCGACGGCAACGCTACTTTCTGCGCGTCAGCGACCGCAAGGAAACTGGTACTCAACTTCCCCACCATTCCCCTTCCGCTTGAAGGTCAGACTGCCGGTCCGCAACGCATTCTGGACCAGCAAATTGCGCTTGGATACACGGGCACCTTCGGTGCCAACCGGATCGTCGATGTGCGCCTGGGGCTCTCACGGACCAAGGCGGGCAAGACGCCTCTGAGCGAAGGAACAGCCCCGGTCCTGGTGAATGGCCAGCCGATCCCCGGCCTGCCTACGGCGGCCAGCGTCGCAGGCGGCCTGCCTGCCGTCGCCATCACCGGAGGATTTACCGCGTTTGGCCGTCAAACCACCAACCCGCAGTTCCAGAATCCGGCGCTGATCGATCCAAAAGTCAATTACACCTGGGTCAAAGGCAGCCACTCGCTCAAGTTCGGCTATGAATACGAACATATCTGGATGGGCGTGCTCGACAACAACCCGCTATACGGCTCGTTTACTTATGGCGGCGGCTACAGCGCATGCCCAGCGGTACCGCCGTCCCCGGCGTTGGCACTTGTTCTTCAGTATCAGGAACCCCTCTTAACCTCTCGACAGCTAAAGTAGCTGATACTTATTTCGCGGACTTCCTCTTCGGTACGACGAGCGCTTACGCACTGGCAAACTACTTTGAGGCCCATCTTCGCCAGAGTCTCGACGGCGCATACGCACAGGACGATTGGAAAGTGCGACCGAACCTGACATTGAATCTTGGCCTCCGCTGGGAGTACGGCTCCCCCTATTCCGAGCAGCATAATTACGTCTCAAACTGGGATCCGACATCGCAAACAGTCTTTACGATCAATCCCAATGCAACGGCAGGCAACGGCATTACACCCACAACCGGCAACGGAGTCTACGGCAAGACTCTTATTAATCCAGACCGGAACGACTTTGCGCCACGCGTTGGCTTCGCCTTTGCGCCACTTTCCAAGTTGACTATCCGTGGCGGATTCGGCACCAGCTATGTTCATTACACGCGCGCAGGCTCCGGTGACATCGCCGCCATCAACGCCCCGCAGGCGCAATTCGCCTCTGTCAGCCAGATCTCGCCGACCACAACCAACCACTGTTCGCCGGTTCCGGCCCAGATCATCGCCACAGGGGGGACAACGGAAAGCTGCTATGTGACCGCGGATCAGGGCTTCCCGTCGGGGCTGGTCACCAGCTTCAATTACGCCACCGATAATATTACCTGGGTGCCTAAGAATACGCGGGATAGTTATGTGGAGAATTTTTATCTTGCGGTGCAACACCAGATTACGAAAAACAGTCTGGTGGACGTCGCCTTTATCGGCAACCACGGCCTGAAGCTTCAGGGTTTTGTAAACGGCAATCAACGCAACATCACCGACACGCCCAACTCCAGCACATACACTTACTCGCGCCCCTTTCCCAACTGGCCTTCCGATATCACTGAAGCGCTCAACGAGTTCTACTCCAATTACGACGCGTTGCAGGTGCGCTATGAGCAGCGCATGGTCGCCGGCCTCACGCTGCTGAACAGCTTTACCTGGGAGCACTCGCTGGATAACGCAAGTGCATCGCTCGAAGGCAATACACCTTCGGTTCAGGACGCCAACAACATCAAAGCCGATTATGCGCAATCGGACTACAACCTGCCGGTCGCGAACATAACGAGCCTGGTCTACGATCTGCCTTTCGGACACGGCCGCGCTTTCGGCCAGAATTTCAATCCGATCATGGATGGGGTCCTCGGTGGATGGCAAGTGAGCGCAATTAACACCGCGCAGGGCGGTACACCCTTCAACCTCGAGTACGGACCGAACAGCGCGCAGCTTGCTTCCACGCAAATCCCATCGAACCAGAACTACCGTGGCGCTAACCTCTATCGCCCCAACCGCGTGCCCGGCGTGGCTCTCACGCAGGGGCGCAGCGTCCGAGTGGCCAACTCAGGCGCGTACCAGTACGTAAATTTCAATGCAATCGTGCTGCCCGCGATCAATAATGCCAGTGGCGCTGTCCAGCCGCCGTTCGGCAATCTGTCGCGCAATCCGGGCCGCACACCGGCGCTCTATCAGACCGATCTCGACTTCAATAAGCGCTTTAACCTGCCCAAAGAAGGCATGCAGATCGAGTTCCGTTCAGAACTCTACAACATTTTCAATCACACCAACCTCTACCTGCCGGCAACTTCCAACCCTGATATCTCCGGCACGCAGGGTTCAAACGCCAGCGGAGGCGGCCAAATCAGCAGCACCTTTACTCCTCGTGTGATTCAGTTCGCGTTGAAGGTCATTTACTAGCCGGCAATTCACAACTGCGCCGGCCGTGTCGCGCGGCCGGCGCATTCCCTTTTCGGATTACCGTGGTGTGCATTTGGTGAACGAAGGACAGCGGCACAAATCTTGCGGTGATAAACTGAATTCAGCGGCGCGTTCGCTTTCGGTGTAGCGCGCTTTGCAAATCGAAACCGTGGGCTTCAGTCCTGCGGTTCCACGCCCACTTAGAGACCAGAGTCTGGGCGAAAATCGACAATCCAAATTGCTTCGGGGCAGTGTGTCTGCCAATCTCACAGTGCATCCACTGTACGGACTGTGGCGCGTGCCCCGGATTGGGTTGCTTTCCACACTCTGGCAGCCAAGAAAGGAGCGTACAGTCGTGAACAAACGCAATCAAATTCTGAAGGAACTTGGCGGCAATTCACCGCCGTGGGATGTATTGGTAATTGGCGGTGGGGCCACCGGCCTCGGCGCCGCTGTTGAAGCCGCGTCGCGCGGTTATCGCACCCTGCTGGTGGAGCGCTCCGACTTCGCCAAGGAAACCTCCAGCCGGAGCACCAAGCTGGTGCATGGCGGCGTCCGCTATCTCCAGCAGATGAACGTGACTCTGGTGCTCGATGCCTTGCGCGAGCGTGGCCTGATGCTGCGCAACGCGCCCCACCTGGTGCACGACCTAAACTTCGTCATCCCCGCTTACAGCTATTTTTCGCTTCCGTACTACGGGATGGGTCTCAAAGTCTATGAACGGCTCTCGGGAAAACTGTCCTTCGGTAGTTCCGAAGTGCTCTCCCGCAAGGCGGCTCTCGAAAAACTTCCGGGCGTTAAAAGCGAAGGTCTGCGCGGCGGCATTCTCTATCACGACGGCCAGTTCGACGATGCCCGCTACGCGATCGCGCTCCTGCGCACGCTGGAAGATCTCGGCGGCACGGCCGTTAACTACGTTGCAGCCACAGGCCTCATCGAGCGTGACGGCAAAGTCGTCGGCATCCAGGCGCGCGACCAGGAAGACGGCACCGATTTCGAACTACAGGCCAGGGCGGTCGTGAATGCTACCGGCGTTCACGTCGAACACATCATCGACATGGACGGCCAGCCGCACAAATCTTTGCTCGCTGTCAGCCAGGGATCGCATTTTGTTTTGCCGCGTTCCTTCCTGCCCGGCAACACCGCGCTGATGATTCCCAAGACCGCCGATGGGCGCGTGCTCTTTGCCATTCCGTGGCATGGCGCGTTGATCGTCGGCACCACCGATGTGCCGGTTGACTCCTCATCGCCTGAGCCCCGCGCTCTGCCCGAAGAGAAGGCATTTCTTCGCGACCATATCGCCAAGTATCTCGGCCACGCGCCGCGCCCGGAAGAGATCCTCAGCGTTTTCTCCGGCCTGCGTCCGCTGGTCCGCAAAGGCCATGCCAAAACCTCCAAGCTCTCCCGCGATCACACCATTCTGATTTCACCTTCCGGCCTCGTCACGGTCACAGGCGGCAAATGGACCACCTATCGCCGCATGGGTCAGGACACCATCGACCGCGCCGCAGAGGTCACAGCGCTGCCTAAGAGTCCATCGCGAACCGTGGACCTGAAATTGCATGGCTGGACTGCAGAACCGACGACCGCGACTTCCACGTGGGAGTCTGAGTACGGATCCGATCTGCCGGCCGTGCAGGCGCTTTCCAGCAAAGATGCCGGCGGCGAAGGTGCGGGTTTGGGAGCCCTGCTGCACCCGCGTCTGCCCTTCCGCCTCCGCGAGGTGGTGTGGGCGGCGCGGCATGAGATGGCGCGTACCGTCGAGGACGTGCTGGCGCGGCGCACGCGCGCGCTCTTGCTCGATGCGCGTGCTGCCATCGAAGCCGCGCCCACGGTCGCCGATCTTCTGGCGCGCGAGCTCGGCCGCAGCGACGACTGGAAGTTGAATGATTTGGCAAAATTCCTGGAGACCGCCAAGGGCTATCTCTACACCGAATGAATGGCGGATTGCATTACGGTTGAGCGCCGGGAGGGACCAGCAAGGTCAGCGAGTCGTGCACGACCTCCAGCCGCACGGGCAAAGAACCAAGCACCTCCCCATCCGCTTCCACCAACAGCGATTCGCGGGAGCCCTTGTGGGCACGGCAATCGATGCTGGGTGTCTCCAGCAGCTCAACTGCACCGTTAAAGGTGTGCCTTCCGGCCAACGCCGCCAGCAAGAACTTCAGATAGCTCAACCGGCTTTGCGTCTTGAAGGCCAGCAGGCTCAGGTTACCGTTGTTCAAACTGGCGCCCGGAGCCAACATTCGCAAAACCCCGCCGAACGATCGCACCCGCACGGCCAGTAGCTGCGACACATCCACCACGCGGCCGCCGCCGTTTCCATTCTCCGGCAGAACCGCCTCAAAGAACGGAAACGAAAACGTAGCCCAGGTGCGGAAGCACTCGACGAGGTAGAGCACATAACCCAGCCGCCGTTTCAGCCGCCGCGTCCATGCGCGCCATCACCAGCGCGTCGGCGCCGATTCCGGCCGCCACGATGAAGTAACGCGAGGCGGGATTCCCGTCCTGGTCCTGATAGTGGATGCGTCCCAGGGAGATGCGCTCGGGCGTCGCTTCGAGAAGCCTGCGCGCCACTTTGGCCGGGGAGCCGATGAGGCCAAGGTCCGACGGCAAGCGCATTCGCCGTGCCCAGCGGAATCACGCCCAAGGCAACATCGGTGCCGACGAGACTCTGCACAATTTCGTGCACCGTGCCGTCACCGCCGCAGGCCAGGACCGTGTCGCAGCCATCGTTCAACGCCTGGCGGGCGTGCACCGCAGCTTCTCCGGCTTTACTGGTTTCGTGCGCCTCGACGGCAACTACCCGCCTCGCGAAGCACGGCCACAGCACGTTCGACCCCTGCCTTGCGTCGCGCGGAGTACTGGCCGGATGCCGGGTTGTAAATGAGCGCCACTCGGCGCATTGCGGGTTTCACTTGAACGGTGGTTCCTGTCTCGTCAACTTGCCCTCAGGCGCATCCTCTTATCATCTCAGACTTTTGCCCGGAACGGCTGAAAACATTGTCCAACCTCCACCATGGTCACGCCGCGCCAGCCGCCGCTGTTACCGTCCTTTCGCCACAACCTGCGCCTCACACAATCGGTCTATCATGACCCTGTGGAGATACGAATGCCATGAATCCTTCCGGCAATACCATCCTCATCACTGGAGGCGGCTCCGGCATCGGCCGAGGGCTTGCAGAATCCCTTCACGCGCTCGGCAACCAGGTGATTATTGCCGGCCGGCGGCAGCACGCGCTCGACGAGACCACCGCCGCCAACCCCGGCATGAAGTCGCTCACCGCTCGACATCGAAAATCCTGCTGCCATCCGCGAGTTTGCCGCCCGGGCTGTCGCCGAGTTTCCCTCGCTCAACTTTCTCATCAACAACGCCGGCATCATGCGCGCGGAAAAGTTGCTCGCGCAGCAGCCCGATCTCGCTGACGCCGAGGCCATCGTCGCCACCAATCTCCTCGGCCCCATCCGGCTCACCGCGGCGCTCCTGCCTCATCTGCAGAAGCAGCCGCGCGCGGCCATCATGAACGTCTCGTCCGGCCTGGCATTTCTGCCTCTCGCGCTCACGCCCACCTATTGCGCGACGAAGGCCGCGATCCACTCCTACACGCTTTCGCTCCGCTACCAGCTTCGCTCGACCGGCATCGAGGTGCTGGAGCTGATCCCGCCTTACGTGCAAACTCACCTGATGAGCGGCGCCGACGATCCGCGCGCCATGCCCCTGAATCAGTTCATTGCCGAAGTCATGGAAATCCTGAAGCAACAGCCCACCCCGCCCGAAATCTGCGTGGAGAACGTGAAGCGCCTGCGCTTTGCCGCCGAATCCGGCAAATTCGACCAGATCTTCAACGGCCTGAACGCTTCGATGACAGATATCCACTAAAGCTCTGACCGCTTGAAGAGAAACGTTCCTTGCCCCATTCTTTCGCCCGCTTATGGCGAATGGGTGGGGAGCGCGAGCTCTCGCTCCCTATTCTCTACGTCCACGTCTTCTTGTTCCCTCGTTCCCATGTTCCCTTGGTCCCTGCCTTCTTGACACCTCCCCAATCCCTTCGTGTAGGGTTATTTGCTGGATCGGTAACGTTTACGAAAAGGGGCCCAAAACATGATGAATCGCAGAGAGTTTCTGGTGACCGCGGCTGCCGCGCAACTTCTCACCTCTTCCCGGCTCAGAGCCGTCACCGGCGGCGCCGTCCCCGAAGTCCCGCCTTTCGACCCTTCGAAGTTGAAGCCTTCAGACTTTTCCGATGCCGACCTCGACATGCCCTTCAACCTCACCTATCTGCCGCGCATCGCTAACAGCATCGAAACCGAGGGCCCCGATCGCGGCTTCATCAATATCTCCGTGTGGCGCGGCACGCCGCAACTCCATCCCTACAACACACGCATCATGGAAAGCATCCTCACGCTGGCGTGGTTCTACGCGAGCCGCCGCAAGTGGAATCAGTTCTTTGGCAACCCGGCCCTGCGGGCCCGTCTCGAGCTCGCATTCGAGTACTGGTGCAACCTGCAAAGCCCCGACGGCAAGTTCAGCGAGTACGGCCCTCAGCAGTGGAACCTGGCGGCCACGGCCTTCTCCGTCAAATTCATCTCGGAGGCGCTGCGCCTTCTTAAGACCGGCCCGCCCATCACGCCCGCACTCCACGCGCGCGCCATCGATTGCTGCCGCAAGGCGGTGCATGCGACGCTCTACGACCCCGATCTCCTGAGCCACGGCAAGAGCTACTCCAACCAGTTCACCAACATCTTCGCCGGCGGCGCGGCCTTTCTCGCCATGTACCCTGACGCCGACCTCTGGGCGCGATTGAAAGAGCAAGTCGAGGCCAGCCCCACCAATCTGCAAAGCCCCTGCGGCTACATGTACGAGCACGATGGCCCCGACCTCGGCTACACGCTCAACACGCACCACGAAAACCTGCAGATGGCCTATCACTACTGGCGCGGCACGCCCCTGGGCAACATCCTCCTCGAAGAGGAGAACCGCTTCGGCAAATGGCTTTCGATGAACATCATGCCCGAGCCGGGCCAGCCCTTCTGGGTAGCCAACCGCAGCATCGAATGCCGCCAGCAGCACTCCATCTTTCCCGCAGTCGATACGCCGCTGGCCGATCGCTGCCTGATCATGCGTGCCTTCGCCACTCCGCCCGAGCGCCGCGCCGAACAGATTCACGCCGCGCGCGAAAAAATGCAAACGCAATGGCCGCAAGTTGATCCGCTTCCCGTGGGTGAGTTCAGTGCTCTGTCGCCGTACGTTTTCCTGCAGCGTGCGCATTACGACTGGCACCCCACAGCCGAGCAGATGGCGGAGGCGCGCAAACTGGTGCGGCCGCTGGCCGAGAAGTCCTTCGTCGAGCAGATGAAGGACACGCGCGAGCCCATCGTCTTCACTTACATCCGCCGTCCCGGCTACTACGCGGCCTTTGCCTCCGCGCCCAAAGTCATCTCGGAGCAGCAGCGCCTCGGCCTCACCTTTATCTGGACGCCAGAAAAAGGCGTGCTGCTGCAATCGCAAACCAATGGTAGAGAGACCGCATGGGGCACCTCGGCGGGCGGCACGTTGCCTGTGGAAGCGACGGGCCTCGACGCCGAATACAGCAACGGCAATACCGTGGTGCGTTACCCGCTGCCCGGCGGCGGACAAAAGAGCGTTACCTTCGCCGACGATCGTATTCGCGTCACCGTCGAGCGCGACGGCGAGATCGTTGAACGCGTCCCTGTTTTCGATCCGGCGTGCGTCGTCTCCACGGCGCAAATGACGTCCGGTCCCGCTCCGGCTCGCAGGTCCGGCCAGGCGAACGCTCCCTGCGCCAATCCTGAGGCCGGCTGCGCCACCGCCGAAGGTCCTGTGCCGGGGAAAACTCTGTCTGTGGTTGAATTGCACGCCACGGGCAAGCTGGAGTATGAAATCCGGCCGGTCAGTTGATGAGATGAGGGTTAGCGTCCGGTTCGCGATTCCCACAAAATCGCGCCGCGATTCACACCCGATCGGTCGACCGGAATTGCCCTAAACTCATTCTTGAGATGGCCACCATCCCCGACCTCACCCTCGATGCCGGACTGCCCGCGAACCTCGACGCGGAAAAGACCATCCTGGGCGCGATCCTGCTCGATAATGCCGCCCACGCCGAGGCCGCCGAAGCACTCAATCCGACGACTTCTCGCTCGACTCGCATCGCCGCATCTTCCTGCGCATGAGCGAGTTGATCGACACTGGCCGCGCCGTCGATATCGTCACGCTGTCCAACGAGCTCTCCCGCTACAAGGAGGTCGAAGCCGTCGGCGGCGTGGCCTACCTGGCCTCGCTCACTGAGGGTTTGCCCCGCCGCCCGGTCATCGAAGATTACATCCGCATCGTCAAGGACAAGAGCCTGTTGCGCCGGCTCATGGGCATCTGCTCGGCCGCCATCGCCAAGGCCGCCGACCAGAGCCAGGATGCCATCGGCGTCCTCGACGAAACCGAATCGCAACTGCTCGAAGTCAGCCAATCCGGCCTCACCCAGGGCCTGCAGCCCATCGACGTCATCGTCCGCGACTCCTTCGGCTCCATCGACAACCTCTACAAGCACAGCCGCGACATCACGGGCCTGGCCACGGGCTTCACCGATTTCGATCGCATGACCAGCGGCCTGCAAAAGGGCGAGCTCATCATCATCGCCGCGCGGCCCTCCATGGGCAAGACCGCGCTCGCCATCAACATCGCGGAGAATGCCGCGGTGCGCTACGGCTCGATCGTGGCCATCTTCAGCCTGGAAATGAGCCGCGAGTCGCTCCTGCGCCGCATGTTGGCCTCGCAGGCCAGCGTCGACCAGCAAAAGATCCAGAAGGGCTTCTTCGGCCGCGAAGAACAGGAGAAACTCCAGGCCGCGCTGAGCCTGCTGGTGGAGTCGCACATCTTCATTGACGACTCCGCCGGCTTCCACCATCGCTGAAATGCGCGCCAAGGCGCGCCGCCTCAAGCAGAATGCCGGCGGCCTCGACCTGATCATGATCGACTATCTGCAGCTCATGTCGGCGACCATGCCGGGCGCCAGCAGGAGAGGCTTCGAGAACCGCGTCCAGGAAGTCTCCGCCATCTCGCGCGGCCTCAAAGCCATGGCCAAGGAACTCCAGGTTCCGGTCATCGCGCTCTCCCAGCTCTCGCGCAGCAACGAAAAGCGCGACGACAAGCGCCCCATGCTGAGCGATCTGCGCGAGTCGGGTTCCATCGAGCAGGACGCCGACGTGGTCGCCTTCATCCACCGCGAGAGCTACTACAACCGCGACGAAGATCATGTCGGCCGAAGAAAGGGCCAAGGCGGAGATCATTATCGCCAAGCAGCGCAACGGCCCCACGGGCATCGTCAAGATGCACTGGAACTCGGCCTTCACGCGCTTCGATGGCGTGGATACGCACCATGAAGGCGATTAGACGCGTCGGCAGCCGGCCCGCCTTGCGTCCCCTTCCCCTGCATCGCTATCTTTGTCAAAGCACCTTGATGAGCAAATCCAGGGAAGCCTTTCATGGACGTTCTCAAACGCCTCTTCGAGCAGCACTTTCATTCGCCGGCTGAGCGCGTGCAGCCGCTTCAGGGCCAGCTCGGCGGCTCGGGACGCGTATCGTTCGGCTGGCCGGCTCGGGCCACACCGCCATCGGCATTCTCTATTCCGTGCGCGAAGAGAATATTGCCTTTCTCGAGTTCTCCCGCCATTTTCGCCGCCATGGCTTGCCGGTCCCGGAGATCTATGCCGAGGATCTGGCCCAGGGCGCTTACCTTGAAGAAGATCTGGGCGACACCACGCTCTTCGAATTCCTCAGCGCCAATCGCTCCGGCGACGCCATCGCGCCTGCGGTCGTTGAAGCCTATCGCAAAGTTGTCGCCGAGCTGCCGCGCTTTCAGGTCGAGGCGGGCCGCGACCTGAATTACAAGGTCTGCTATCCGCGCGCGAGCTTCGACCGCCAGTCCATCGCCTGGGATCTGAATTATTTCAAGTACTACTTTCTGCGCCTTGCCGGCATCCCCTTCAACGAGCAGGCGCTCGAGCTCGATTTCAGCCGCTTGACCAAGTTTCTGCTCGCGCGCCGATCACGACTATTTTCTCTATCGCGATTTTCAATCGCGCAACGTGATGCTGCGCGACGGCCAGCCATGGTTTCTCGACTACCAGGGCGGCCGCAAAGGCGCGCTGCAATACGACATCGCTTCGCTGCTCTACGACGGCAAGGCCGATCTGCCGCCCGATTTGCGCCAGCAACTGCTCGACCACTATCTCGACTGCGCTCGCCGGCTTACATCGATCTCGACCGCGACGCATTCATGGAGCACTACTACGCCTTCGTCTACGTGCGCATTCTGCAGGCGCTGGGCGCTTATGGCTTTCGCGGTTTCTACGAGCGCAAGGCGCATTTTCTGCAAAGCGTTCCTTACGCGCTCAAGAACCTGCGCTGGCTGGCGGAGAATGTCAAGCTGCCCGATCGCTCTGCCGGCGCTGCTCGACGCGCTCGAGGCCATGCAGGCCTCGGAAAAACTGCAGCAATCTGTCCGCGCCCGCGGCTGGCCTAACGGTGCGCATCTTCAGCTTTTCTTTTCAGCAACGGCATGCCCCCCGATGAATCCGGCAACGGTGGGGGCTTTGTCTTCGATGCGCGCAGTCTGCCTAACCCAGGGCGCGAAGAACAGTTCCGCGCAACTCACCGGCAAAGACGCAGCGGTGATCGATTATCTTGACCGGCAGCCAGAGCGTGCATGAGTTTCTGTCGCACGTGGCCTCGCTGGTTGATGCGAGCGTCGCCAATTATCCGGCAGCGCGGCTTCTCCAACCTGATGGTTTCCTTCGGCTGCACGGGCGGCCAGCATCGCTCCGTCTATCTCGCGGAGCAGTTGGCGGAGCATCTGCGCGGCGCACGATGGCGTCGAGGTCAAGGTGCGCCACATCGCAGCTCGAGAAACTTGGGCTGCGGAGAACGTCCCGCAATGAAGGCGATGGTCTTTGCTGCTGGCCTGGGCACGCGCCTGCGGCCACTCACCGACGACCGCCCCAAAGCGCTGGTCACAATCGCCGGCCGCACGCTGCTTGAGATCACGCTCGCGCGCCTGCGCACCTTCGGCGTGAACGAAGTGATCGTGAATGTCCATCACTTTGCGGACCAGATTGTCGATTATCTCGCAGCCAACCAGAACTTCGGCATGAGGATCGAGGTCTCGCGCGAGGAAGCTTTGCTCGACACCGGCGGCGGCCTCAAAAAGGCCGCATGGTTCTTTCTGGAACTCGGCGCGGATGCGAGTCGAGCCATTCCTCATTCACAACGTCGATGTGCTCAGCACCATCGATCTCGCGGGTATGGTGAGTTTCATCGGCAACACGACGCGCTGGCCACAATTGCTGTCGCCCAGCGCCCCACTTCGCGGCCGTTGCTCTTCGATGCGAACGGCCAGCTTCTGGGCCGCGGCGCGGCGAATGAGAACTTATCCGCAAGAAGGCACCGCAAATCTCCTGACTCGCATATCGCTGCTGGCGGCGTGGACGCCGCCAGCACAGCCGGTCTGGAGACCGGCGCCACTTGGCTCGAAGTCCTGGCATTCGCCGGCATTCACGTCGTCTCGCCGCGAATCTTCGCGGAACTTGAGGAGAATGGCGCATTTTCCATCATCGACGCCTACGTGCGCCTCGCAAAGCGCGACGAATCGATCCTCGGCTTCCGCGCCGATGGCGCGTATTGGCGCGATCTAGGCCGCTTCGGCGACCTCATCGCCGCCGAACGCGATTTGGCCAACGGAACCTACCCCACCGCCTAACAACGACGCGACTCCTGACGTTGTAGCGCCGGTCTCCAGACTGGCTGTCGTGCGGGCGTTCACGCCCACACTTCGGGCAACTACACTTTGCAAATCAAATTATTGTCCAGCAGGTCGAAATCAATCTCCGCGCCCAGACCGGGGCCTTCCGGCACATGCACAAATCCTTCGGCATTGATTGTGATGGGATTCTTCACGCCGAAGCAGAAAGGCTCTTGCGGAATCAGCACCTCGAAGTACTCGCAGTTTCGAATGGCGCAACTCACGTGCAGGTTGGCTGCATCCAGCAGGGCATTGGTCGTGGTGTGCACCTCGCAGTTCACGCCGAAGGCTTCGCACAGCGCTGCGGTCTTCATTAATCCCGTCACGCCGCCCTTCCACGACACGTTGCTGCGCACAATGTCGACGGCGCGTTGCGTCAGGTACTGCGTGGTTCCGAACAATCCTCCCGGCGTTGACTCCACGCCCGCAATGGGAATCTCCAGCGCGCGGCACAGTTCCTGGTAGCCGTACAGGTCGTAGTCGGAGAGCGGCTCCTCAAACCAGTAGTAATTCGAGCCGCTCCAACTCGCGCCCGATTCGCAACGCCTGCTGTTGCGTGTAGCCGGCCACGGGATCGCTCATCAGCACCATCTCGTCGCCCAGCTCCGAACGCAACGCGCGGTACGCTTCCACGTCGCGTGCCGGGTCGCCCCAGGGATGGATTTTGTACGCGCGGTAGCCGAGGTCGCGGTACTCCTGCGCCTGCTGCACAAAAGCATCAATCGTGGGCAGGATGAGCGAACTCGCGTAGGCGGGAAGTGAAGTCCGATACGCACCCATCAAGCGATAGAGAGGCAGCCCGACAGCCTTCGCGCCCAGATCCCACAGCGCCACGTCCACAGGGCCGTGCGCATAGATGGGCAGAAATCCCCACCAGCGGTCCATGCGCCGGACCTGTTGCCAGAGTAGCTCGCGGTTCAGCGGATCCTGCCCGATAAGTAGTGGGCGGATAACGGAGCCGATCAAATGCGCCGTGGCTTGCCCCGAGCGACCGCCCCATGCAAACGCGTGGCCCCACGAACCCCTCATCTGTTTTGATTTCGAGAAAGACGATGTCGTGCGCGGCTTTGCCGCCCTTCACGCCCGCCGTCACCATCTCGGAATGCGGATTGGCAATCACGCTGATTGCAACGTCAGTAATCTTCATGCCGATTCACTCTTTCACTTCTTCACTCGTTCACTCGCACACACTCGCACTCGCACACTCACACTCGTTCACTTCCCATCCACCGGATACCCGCGACTCACGTAGCTGTCGATGATCTTTTCGTACACCTTCTTCCATCCGCCCTCTCGCTCTTCCTGCGGAATCCCGTCCGGCCAAACGCTGATGTAGAGATAGTGCAGTTCCCAGTCGGCCGAGGCGTTCTCCACCCAGTGCTCGGTGCGTGCGGGCACAAACGCCACCGCCGGAGCCCGCACTTGCTGCATCTCCCCGCCGATATACACCTTTGCCTCGCCGGCCCAGAACAGATAGATCTGCATGAAGGTCTCGTGGCTGTTTGGCGGCGTCGTGCCTCCCGGCCCCACCATTTGCAGCACCGCCTCGCACGCCCCGGTTGCGTCGCGCGGCAGCAGCATCACAAACTCGTTGCCCGCACAACGAAAGGGCTCTCCTTCACTGAATTGCCTGATGAACATCGACAGCTCCTACAGGATTTCGATTGGCAACTGATCTTAAGAAAAACCATCCCTCAGGGGCTGAAGCCACGCTCATTTTTGCGCCTGTTGCGGCGTGGCTGAAGCCATGCCCTGATACAAAGCTCTCCGCGAGGAGTTTTTCCGCAGCCTGTGAAGTCCCGCACTTTTAAGGCCGCGCTTCTGCAACCGAGGCTACCGCAGTACTGTAACAGGTGCCCCGGCGCAGCTGAACAGCTTCAGCAGTTCCCTCAAATTTCATTCAGAATCAGCGCAATCCGGCCCGTCAATAAATCGCTGGGCGACTCTTCCGGATCCATTACGAGCAGCTCCACGGGAAACGCGATGTTCTGCGGCCGCAGGATCAAGCGGCTGGACTGAAATTCCGCATAGCGGAGAGTAAGGTGCGCGCCGTGGCGGACCGCATAAAGATTGGGACGGTTCGGCCGGTAAGGAAGCAGCGAGTTGTAGTGCCGGTCAATCAGCGCAATGGCCTCGGGCAGTACCAAAGGCTCCATGGGCAGGGCGTCAGCCGGCGAAACGCGGATGGCAACAAAGCGCTGCCATGCGCGACGCACGTTCGTGGCCCTTGCGCGCACATTTCGCAAAGCTCCTGACGGCAGATGCAGCATAAGCTGCACCGCCGAAGGCCGAATGACCGGCTCAAAAAGCGCCGTGGCATGTGAAACCACCGGGACTGCCCCCGCGCTCTCGTCTTCGGGCCAGAATCCGCCCTGGGGCAGCGCAGGCAGCAGTTCGTCAACCGTCAGGCGCTGAGCGGCCAGTATGCGGTCCATGGCCTCCAGCGAAAGTTGGCGCCGGCTGCGCAGAAAATTGGAGATGTGCGCCTGCCCAAAACCTGTCTGCCGCGCCAATAGCGAGACGCTGAGCGTGCCCCGCTGAATCTTGCGCAGCAGTTCCAGGCGGAGGCGCTCGTGCATCTGAGTAAAGTTCATCTGTGGAAAATTTGCTGGCAGCAATGAGCATTAAATTTCAATGCTTTCCCTTGGAAAACTTAGCAGGGCTTGTTGGCCTTCATTCTCAGGGTTCATGAGGCGGCTGGAAAGTGATCTATGGGAAGTCTAAGGATCAGCGTTGACGCAGAAGAAGCAAATGCCTACATTGGGTTAACTTAATCACGCATTGGCTTGTGGGAATCTTTAGGAAAACGTCCATTCGCTTTTCGTTAGCGGAGGCGGAATCGTGCCTTCGGAAACTGCGCATGAACATTTGCCGGTTCAACTTGTTGAATTCCGGCATTCCTTCGCCCATCCCGGCGCCGCTTTGAAACGTCGCCGGAAAACACGTCAAGCGGGAAATTCCAGGATCTGCGCACGAATGGTCATGACAGACAACAAGAGAGCACAGGTGGCAATCCCCCATCAGGACAGGAGAAATCTGAGTTGCCTCGCCTGGTTCTCTTCACCCCGCGGAACAACCTGCAACACAATCCTCCGTCGGGAGATGAAACTAATACGGAGAATCAGTCATGGAAGTGCGTGTTCAGTTGAAAGTTTGCGAAGGATGCGGTTGCCTTTGGTATCGCGCCCAGACACTCGATATTGTGTATTGCAAAGAGTGCCGGTCAAAGTTAAGGACGTTTCCAACCCCGGAGAGCCGCAAACGGCGTGGCCGTCCGAGCCGTAAGCAGCTTGCCAGGGTTTGGGCTGTAGCCCAGGCTGCGGGAGGTGCGCAATGAGCGCAGCTCTCCAGTTGCCCATGGCTTGGGAAACAAGTGCTGTCCAGGAAGAATGGCGGATCGAACGGAGGAGATGGGAACGAAAACCTGCGGCGCGGGCCCAGACAGAGCCGGCAACCAGGCTGAGCCGCCGACCAACCTGGCCTTCTACAGGAGACACACGGAAAGCCTTTTGCGGCGCTACCTGTACGCATCCATGCAGGTGGGCAGGGCGCCGTCCATCCTTAGCGATCCGGTCTCGCGGGGATGGGCATCCAGCCGCCCTGTCCGCACCTTCGAAGACGCGGTTATTTTTGTCCTCGATATTGAGAAATGCATCGCTCAGCTCAGCCGGCTCGATCGCGAAATTCTGAGCCGTGTTGTGCTTCAGGAGTACACCCAGGCCGAGACCGCTGTCCTGCTCGGCATGGCCATTCGCACCATTTCTTACAAATACCCCTTGGCCGTCGACCGGCTCACGGAGAAGCTGCTCGCGGCCGGTCTGCTTGTTTTGCCTCACTAAATGAGACCGGCACAGTAGAGTGCAGTTAGCGTTCTTCTGTGCCGGCCGCCTCTCCGCAGCCCCGCAGTACCGTATTTTCTGAGTCCCTTCCATTTACAATGGGCTGCAGCAAATATGTTGATCCGCTCCAGAGCGCCGCTGCGGCTGGGTTTGGCCGGTGGGGGCACCGACGTCTCTCCCTACTGCGACGAGTTCGGGGGCGCCATCCTCAACGCCACCATCGATTACTACGCCTACGCCGCGCTCGAGCCTCTCGACACAAACACTGTCGAATTCGTCTCCGCCGACCTTGGCCAGAGCGCCTCTTACGCCTCCGCCGCCGTGCTGCCCAACGACGGCCGCCTCGACCTTTTCAAGGCCGTCTACAACCACGTGGTCCGCGAGTTCAACCAGGGCAAGCCGCTCAGTCTTCGCATGAGCACGCGCGTTGATGTGCCCGCCGGTTCCGGCCTGGGCTCCTCCTCCACGCTGGTGGTGGCCATGCTCGCAGCCTATGCCGAGTGGCTCAACCTTCCTCTCGACGACTACGAGCTCGCGCATACCGCCTTCGTCATCGAGCGCGTTGAAGCCGGCCTCGAAGGCGGCAAGCAGGATCAATATGCGGCGGCCTTCGGCGGATTCAACTTTATGGAGTTCGGCAGCAACGGTCGCGTGCTGGTGAACCCGCTGCGCGTGAAGGCTGGGTCGTCTCGGAGCTTGAGGCCTCGCTGCTGCTCTATTTCACGGGAAAATCCCGCACCTCCGCCGACATCATTCAGGAGCAATCGCGTAATGTGCGCGATCGCAATGCGCCGGCCCTCGATGCCATGCACGCCATCAAGGAAGAGGCCTTCCGCATGAAGGAGTGCTTGCTGCGCGGCGACTTTTCCAGGCTGCATGAGGTGCTGCGCGGCAGTTGGGAATCGAAAAAACGCATGGCCAGCCAGATTACCAACGAACATATTGAAGCCCTTTACGGGTGTGCGCTTCAGGCCGGCGCGTACTGCGCCAAGATCTCTGGCGCTGGCGGCGGCGGCTTCATGATGTTTCTCGTCGATCCCATCCACAAAGACAAAGTCACAGCCGCGTTGCGCGGCCAGCACGCCGGAGGCACCGCCTACGCATGTCACTTCACGCCCGGCGGCGTGCAGGTGTGGAGAGTGCCATGAGCGATTCGTTATCGCCCGATGCAGCGCCCGATCTGGTGCGCTTGAAACTCCTCGAGGGCCTCGGCGTAATGGAAGCCGTGGCCCGTGATGCCGCGTTGCACGCGACCCTCGCAGCGGCTGCCGAAGCCACGGCCGACGCACTGCTGGCGGGCCGGAAGCTGATGGTCGCCGGCAACGGCGGCAGCGCTGCCGATGCCCAGCACATCGCTGCGGAGTTCGTCTGCCGCCTCGTCGACGATCGTCCTGCGATGCGCGCTATCGCTCTCACCACGAACACCTCCGTCCTCACCGCCGTCGCCAACGACTATGGCTTCGAGCGCCTGTTTTCCCGTCAGATCGAAGCTCTCGGCGAGCCGGGGGACGTTTTCCTCGCCATTTCCACCTCCGGTAACTCGCCCAACGTGCTTCGCGCGCTCGAACAATGCCGCGCCATGGGCGTCGTCACTATCGGCCTGGCCGGAATGACAGGCGGTAAAATGCCGCCGCTCTGCGACTACTGCCTGCGTGTACCCTCTGAGGTCACCATGTATATCCAGCAGGCGCATCTGGCCATCGAGCACATCTTCTCGCTGCTCGTGGAGCGCCGCTACTTCTCCGCGAATCGCGCCGCGGCCAGGGGCTGAATCCGCATGGAAGCCATCGTTCTCGCCGGCGGGCTCGGCACGCGGCTCGCGTCGCGCCTGCACGGCCTGCCCAAGCCCATGGCGCCCATTGCCGGCCGTCCCTTTCTTGAAATTCTGCTCACCCAGTTGCGCCGCTCCGGCTGCGCCCGCGTCCTGCTCTCTGTCGGTCACCAACACACTGTCATTCAGGAGCATTTCGGCGCGGCCTTCCATGGGATGGCAATTGACTACGTGATCGAAAGCGTTTCTCTCGGCACCGGAGGCGCGATTCGCCTCGCGCTCGCGCAGGCCCGCGAAGAATCCGTGCTTGTGCTCAATGGCGATACCTTCCTCGATGCCGATTACGCCGCCATGCTGGGCTTCCACACGTTGGAAGGGGCCACCGTCACCCTCGCCGTCGTGCATCGCGACGATGTGTCCCGCTATGGCAGCGTCACAATTGAAGGTCAGCGCATTGCTGGCTTTCAGGAGAAGGGCAGTTCCGGACCAGGCTGGATCAGCGCCGGAACCTACGCAGTCGCGCGCAACCTCGCGTGGCCGTCCGCGCTTCCGGAGAAGTTTTCCATCGAGCGAGATTTCTTCGTCCCCGAGGTTGCAGGTCTTCGTCCCGCAGCGTACAAAGTCGATGGCTTTTTTCTCGACATCGGAATCCCTGAAGATCTCGACCGCGCGCAGATGGAACTGGTGCAGTTTCTCCGTTAGTGCAACTCCCAGCGGGGGTCGGGAGACCCCCGCTACAGCCGGTCGGGAGACCGGCGCTACACTACCGCATTCCGCGCGATCACTTCGCGGTACCACTCGGCGCTGAGCTTGGGCGTGCGCTGCAGGGTCTTGTAGTCAACGTAGTGGATGCCGAAGCGCTTGCTGTAGCCATCCGCCCACTCGAAGTTGTCCATCAGGCTCCACAGGAAGTAGCCCTTCACCGGGAAACCCTCCGCGGCGGCGCGTTGCAAGTGCGTTAAATGATTGCGCAGGTACATCACGCGGTCGGTGTCTTCAATTCTTTCCGCCGCCACCACGTCGGCAGCCGAGCAACCGTTCTCGGTGATGTAAACGGCGCGCGGTTTCCAGATCTCGCACACGTTGCGCACCGCCCAATAAATGCATTCAGGGCCGATGTAGAGCCAGGGCGAAGCCATCTTCGGATACGACGCCGGATACGGCTCGATCGCATAACCGCGCTGCGACCCGTCGGCGCGCACGTAAGTGGGCGTGTACACATTCAGCCCGACAAAATCGAGCCGACTGCCGATAGCCTTCATGTCGCCCGGCTCAACGTGCGGCGCATTCGCTCCCTCGCGTTGCAAATAGCTTTCCGGATAAGCGCCTTCGAGCAGCGTGGTCAAAAACGGCGCGTTCTCCTCACGTGTGGCGCGCCGTGCAGCTTCCATATTCGCGCGGTCCTCGATCACCGGTACGCAGACCCTGGCATTTTCTGCCAGCCCCACCTCGGCTGCGGGCGCGTTGGCGCGAATCGCCTGCACCGCCAGCCCATGCGCAAGGATCCCGTGATGCCGCACCTGGTTCACCTGCGCTGCGGGCAGCTTTAGCCCCGGCGCAAACTGGCCAACTTGATAACTGAGGTCGGTAAAACAGGCGAACTCGTTGGTGGTCATGAAGTGGCGCACGCGATCGGATAACTGTCGCGCCACGTAGCCGGCGTAATCGGCAAAGGCCAGCGCCGTGGAGCGCGATTGCCAGCCTCCCGGCAGCGCCGCGGGCAGGTCCCAGTGGAAGAGCGTGACGTAGGGCGTGATGCCGTTCTGCTGCAACTCGTCGAGCACGCGCTTGTAGTAGTCGAGGCCCGCCTGACTGGGCTGGCCTGTGCCTTGCGGAAAAATGCGCGGCCACGCAATCGACATCCGGTACGAACGGACGCCCAGGTTCTTGAGCAGGCGCACGTCTTCTTTGTAGAGGTGGTAGGAATCGTCGGCCACGTCGCCCGTATCGCCGTTGTAGGTCTTGCCGGGAGTATGCGAGAACACGTCCCAGATCGACGCTCCGCGCCCGCCCTCGTGCACTCCGCCTTCAATCTGGTACGCCGCGGTCGCGCAGCCCCACACAAAGCCCGGCGGGAATTGCCGGCTTCCCGATGGCTGCTGGCCCAATGAAAACTCCGGCAGCGAAATCCCGGCCAATGCCGCGCTCGCCGCCGCAACTTTGCCAAACTGCCGCCGCGTGATCTCTTTCATGGATGCAATCGCCCTTTCGAAATCAAAGGCCGATTATAGTCGAGCGGCATCGACGCCGAGGGGACGCCGCGCGGCGCAGACACGATCGGATCGACACATGAGCGGCCGGACAGGAACCATTCCAGAAGCGCACAACCTCTTTTTCCCAATCCGGTTTCATGGATCGGGCAATTTCCACTCCGACTTTTGGCCGATTACAACTGTCGCTACCGTTGCGTAGGATCGTGTTCGGGCGCTGGGCTCTATCCGCCCACCACGCATCGATGGGAATTCGTCCCGCTTGGTGGCGGTGGGCGATTGCTCGCGGCAAGTGCTCGGAAAAGGCCAAGAATGTTCAATCTGCCTGCCATTTTTCCTTTCTTCTCGCTGCTGATGGCCTCACTCCTGGCGAGTTGCGGATCGGGCCAGTCGCCCCAAAGCTCGACAACGACAACGACGACTACCACGCAGGCTACGTTGACGACGGTGGCCTTTGCGCGCGGCGCCGACATCGGCTGGTCAACGCAATTGAGCACGCTTGGCTACACGTGGGAGGATCAGTCGCAGACTGTGCTTCCGGTTCTGCAGATTCTGAAAAACCATGGCGTCAATCTCATCCGCATCCGCACCTTCGTGAATCCGGCCATCTCGTCCGGCAGCCTGGGCGTGGGCGCCATGAACCAGGCGGGCAGCATCGCGCTGGCACAGGCCGCTAACGCCATGGGCATGGCGATCATGATCGATTTCCACCTGAGCGACACCTGGGCCGACCCCGGACATCAGACCATTCCCGCCGCGTGGGCGAACGATAGTTACAGCCAGATGCAGACCGACGTCTCCAATTACGTCACCGGTTTTATGACGGCCCTGGCAGCCGCCGGCATCTATCCGCAATACGTGCAGATCGGCAACGAGATCAACAGCGGCCTGCTCTGGTCCATCGGCGAGTACACCAACCCCTCGCAGATGGCCGGACTGATCAACTCCGGCTACAGCGCGGTGAAGGCGGTCAGCCCATCGACGCAAGTGATCGTGCACCTGGCGAGTCTGAGCAATCTCTCCGACCTGGAATGGTTCTACGACCTGCTGAAGACCAACGGCGGCAAGTGGGATGTTACCGGCTTCTCCTACTACGACGGCCCGGGCACGCTTGCGACGAGCACCGCGAACTTGAGCACCATGGCCAGCCGCTATTCCAAGCCGGTGATGATCTGCGAGATCGGCTACACGGAAACTGATTTTATGGATACGGCGGACGATGTGAAGACCTCCATCGAAGCCGTCCAGTCGGTTCCCAACAGCATGGGACTTGGAGTGATTTACTGGGAGCCGGATGGGCCGGATGACGCCACCACTAACAATTACAGCCTGGGCGCTGTTACAGAGGTATCCAGCAAGCTGCTTCAGTTCAATACCGCGATCGATCAATTCCTCTTTACGGGCTCGACCGCGGGCAATCAGATTATTGATCCGCAGTTCGCGAGCGGCACGAATGGCTGGCAGATCACCAGCAGCACACCGGCGGCGATCTACACGCAGGCCGGGGGCAACGGAACCATGTTGTCCTTCAATTCGTCATCAGCCTATAGTGGCACGATCTGGGAGGACGTGACCGGCTTGCCCAACGGCACCTACACCATGACCGCCTGGATAGAGAATGGCGGCGGCCAGGCGCCGGCCCAGATATTCGCGTGGCCCACCGGAGGAAGCAATATGACGATCAACCTGCCGACAGCCGCCACCTGGACCGAAGTGCAAATCGCCAACATTCAAGTCATTCAGGGCACCGCGTGGGTTGGCTTTACGATCAGCGCCAATTCCGGGCAGTGGACGAACATCGAGTCCGTTTCGTTCACCGAGAACTAGAGCTGGTTGCATAAATGCTCAAGGCCGATTGAAAAGCCTCCCTCAGGGGTTAAAACCCCTTGTTCTCCTGCCTTCTTCGGCACGAGTAAACTCGTGCCCTGATACAAAACCTTATTTATGCAACCAGTTCTAGGGTCTTTTCACAGGATTGGGCCGCCATCCTCATCGTGTGAACAGGGCCCAGGTTTCTGACCGCATGAATTCTCCTCCTTGGTCTTCGCGGAATCAAAAGGGGGATTCTAGCTGGGCAGTTGTTGCGGATGCCAAAAGGGAAGCGATGTCCTCGCGATAAGACTACGGCTTTGGCTTCGCCGTGAACTGTCGGTGTGCCGACTCGATCGAGCCAATGATTGTTTCATCGAAGCCGAGCGCGCGAATTTGCTCCATGGTGAGGTGAATCTCCTGTTCGCATCCGGAAACAACATGCGGCAGGCCGCTAGCGATAGCGACCAGTTGCTCCTTTTGCGCGTCCGGCCAGATCACGAACATTTGTTGATAGTCAAAAGCACCCTTACATTCTGGCGATGCCGATGCCAGATTGATCTTTTCAAGGCCCGGCAAGAGCAACACTACGAAATTGGTACCGTCATATCCCGAATCAGCGAGAGAAGACGCGCTCGCAGATTTCGCAATCATCGCTGTCCAATCCACCGGATCGCCGGTGGCCATATCGAACACCATCGCGATGCGGTCACTATCCGGATACGCCCCGCCACAAAAGATGAACGTGTCGGTCGCAACGACGCTCACGAACCGGGGGCCGGTCATCGTCACTTCGACCTTTCGCTCCCAGTCGCCGGCCGCGCCGCCTTTTCCTTTCGATGCATCTCCCACTTCCTGCGCCCACGCGGCGTAATTCGTATCGCAATCCTTCAGGGCGAGCGCAAGCTTCTGATTCATTTCTTGCAGGATCGCATTCACGCGCTTCAAGGCCGCATCATTTGCGTGCAAAATCAGCGGCCACGCATCGATGCCTTTGCGCAATTGCCGCACAGGTTCGAGCTTGAAGAATTGAGACGCCCCTGGTTTCGCATTCGCCGGCGGAGACTGAGCCCGCAATGTGCCGCTGGCGCAGATTGCGAATACGACAAGCAGGTACAGGAGCGGTACATGCACGCGTCTCATGGTGAAAACCTCGGGAGATGGCGTCCATTATAGGCGCGTCGAATCTCACATGCCTGTACGCAAAAGGCCACATTCCTTTCACCGGCTGCGGGCCTTGCGTAAATCTCTGATGAAATCACTGCCTTCCCCATTGACGCCGGTTCGCCTCAAAGCTAAGTTCACATTCATGGAAAATCTGGACTTCGATCAGCTTCTCAAGTCGTACAGGGAGGCGGTGGATCACTGGGTCGATGCCATCCACGCCGAAGAATCGCTCGCGACGGAAGACCACTCCATGGTGGCCATGGAGCACTGGGATGACGCGGGCTTCAAGCTTCACGATGCGGAGTTGGAAGCCAAGAAAGCGCGCGACGCCTATAAGAACGCATTGCGCAAGAAGAACTACGGCTTCTAGAGCGGTTACCACGCAAGCAAAAGCCGCAGCCTTCCAGAGCTGCGGCCTTCGTGTGATTGAATTGCATGCAAGTGAGCAGTGCGCGAAGCGCGGCCGCCCCACCGCAGTTGACGTTACATCTCTTTCACACCTTCGACAAAGGCTTTGAGCTTGCGCGACCGCGAAGGATGACGCAGCTTGCGCAGCGCCTTGGCTTCAATCTGCCGGATGCGCTCGCGCGTTACCTGGAAGCTCTGGCCCACTTCTTCGAGCGTGTGCTCCGAGCCGTCTTCGAGGCCGAAGCGCATCTTGATGACGCGCTCCTCGCGCGGCGTGAGCGTGCGCAGAACCTGCGAGGTGTACTCTTTCAGATTCACGCCGATCACCGCCTCAGAAGGCGACACTGCCTGGCGGTCTTCGATGAAGTCGCCGAGATGCGAATCTTCCTCTTCGCCAATCGGCGTCTCCAGAGAGATGGGCTCCTGCGCGATCTTCAGCACCTTGCGCACCTTGGCCACAGGAATATCCATGCGCCGCGCAATCTCTTCGCTCGAAGGCTCGCGGCCCAGCTCCTGCACCAACTGGCGGCTGGTGCGGATGAGCTTGTTGATGGTCTCGATCATGTGCACAGGGATACGAATGGTACGCGCCTGGTCTGCGATGGCGCGCGTAATCGCCTGCCGGATCCACCACGTGGCGTAGGTCGAAAACTTGTAGCCGCGACGGTACTCGAACTTGTCCACCGCCTTCATCAGGCCGATGTTGCCCTCCTGAATCAGGTCGAGAAACTGCAGTCCGCGGTTGGTGTACTTCTTGGCAATTGAAACCACGAGCCGAAGATTGGCCTCGATCAGCTCGCGCTTGGCCTGCTCGGCGTCCATGTCGCCCTGGATCATTTCGCGCTGCGTGCGCTTCAGTTCGGCGATCGACACGCCCGCGTCGCCCTCGATCTTTTCGAGGTCGGTGCGGCAGTTTTTCTGCTGCCGGCGGTATTCCTTCTTCAGATCCTCGCTCTTCGAGGCTTCGTACTTCTGCTCGAGCGAGCGGATCTGCCGTTCCAGCGTGCGCATGGTGTCCACGGTCTTGTTGACCTTGTCCAGCAGGCGCTTGCGCTCGATGGCGGTGTACTTGAGTTCGCGCACGATGCGCGACACATAGACCTTCTCGCGCGCGATCGTCCAGCGCAGCCGCCGCGCTTCCTTCATCTTGGCTTTGTTGCCGGGCGCGATGGCAGCCAGCTTCTCATCGAGGAGCGCAATCTTCTTCTGATGCTTTACCAGAGCGTCGGTGCGCGCCACCGTAGCTTTCACGCGCGTCTGCACCACCTCTTCGGTCAGCTCCTCCTCGTCGAAGATCACAACCTCTTTTATGTTGCGCACGCCGCGCTTGAGGTCTTCACCGAGCGCCGCGATCTCCCGAATCACAATCGGGGAGCGGGAAATCGCCTTCAGCACGCGCATCTGCCCGCGCTCGATGCGTTTGGCAATCTCCACTTCGCCTTCGCGCGTGAGCAGCGGCACCGTGCCCATCTCGCGCAGATACATGCGCACCGGGTCGTTGGTCTTCTCGAGGGTGCCCGGCGTCAGATCCAGCTCGACGTCCTCGCCCTCTTCCAGCTCGAAATCCTTGTCGCCGGGAAACTTGGGAGCGTCTAACAGGTCGATGCCCTGACCGCTGATAGTAGTCATCAGATCGTCCAAATCGTCGGCAGAGCCAATCTCATCCGGCAGCGCGTCGTTCACTTCGCCGTAGGTGAGATAGCCTTTTTCTTTGCCGGTCTCGATCAGTCCGTGCACGTCTTCTTCGAATTTGTCATCAATCGCCAAATGATTCCTGCTCTCTTCAGCATCGCGGGGAATCCCGCGTTCTGCCCATTTTCATATCTTGGCCGCTGTGCCTCAGGCCGGCCCTTTCGCGCTCCTGCGCGTTTCAATTCGCGTTGCCCTTGCCGCATTGCTTCTTGCGGATTTTGATGTGTCTGACGCCACGAAATTCGCGCTGCGCAATTCGTCCCGCGCCTAACTACTTTCGGCAACAGGCCCGATTCCGCACACGCCAAATGAAAATTTCCCTGAGGAAATTCTCGCGCGCGGACACATCCGCATTTCCGCCTAAGCGGCTTTAGCTTGACTCGGAACAGGATGGCAGCGCTTCAGGTTTCGCCTGGGTCGCCCGCGAGCCGAAGCTCATGTGTGGGGCAAAGGGGCGCGCATCCTCACTGAGATCAATAGATTACCACAAACGAACTCGTCTCCGCCAGCACAAATTAGGCGGCAGAATCGATCCGGTTGAATCCGCTGTCGGGCGTTGCAGGCGCGGACTTGAAGAGCCACCCGCTCCTTTTTCCTATTAGTTAGACGCTCGAAATGGCCTTTTCGATGCAAGATCCACGCGACGGGGCCGGGTTGCCTGCCTGGGCTAAATTCTATTGTCCTGTGGGTTTACGGCGGCGGAGTTGCTGCAGCGACCGGTCCAGCTCCAGCTTCTGCTGGGTTAGCACCGCCAATTCGGCGAAATCGCCGCGGCGCTCGGCCTCGGCAATGTGCGCGCGCAGATTGCGGAGCCGGCTTTCGAGGCCTCGCTCCTGGAGTTCCTGCAGCGCGCTCTCCACTTCGTCTTCTTCCGGCGGCCGGCTTTCGCCCAGCAGCGCCTCCGCCAACAGGGCGCGCTGCGCGGGGTCCTCCACCACGTCCATGGGATCGTTGGCCGCGCGGACTGCCAGCGCCCGCATGGCCGGGAATGCGCCAAGGTGCTCAAACCACTCCGGCTGCTGGGCCACTTGTTCCGTCACTATCCTCCGCGCCGCTTCTCCTTCGGGATCGGTAATCGCCAGCGCCCGCAACAGCACTCGCTCGACCTCGGTCAGCGTGGTGGCCCGCGCCTCCACCCGCTCGCGCCTCCGCAACGCCGCTTGTCGCAGTTCCTCGCGCAGCACTGCGGAGTCGATGCCCAGCTTTTGTGCCGCGTCCGCGGCAAACTGGTCCCGAGCCAGCTTTTCCGGGATGCGGCGGATGTGCGGCAGCAGAAAATTCAGCGCCTTCACCTTCTGCTCCGCGCTGGCGCCGGGGAATTGCGTCCGCGCGCGCTCGATCAGATAAGCAGATTGCCGCCGCGCCCCTCGAATTGCTTCTTTATAGGCCTCTACGCCGCGCTCGCGGATAAATCGGTCCGGGTCCAATCCGCCCTCGAGCGTGACCAGTTTGATGGCAAAACCCTCCTCGGTCAGAAGGGAGATAGACTTTTCAGCAGCATTCGCGCCGGCCGCGTCGGGATCGAAGTTGACGATCACATTCGACGTGTGCCGCTTGAGAATCGCCACCTGCTGTTCGGTGAAAGCCGTCCCGCTGGTCGCGATCACATTCTGGATCCCGCGCAGAAAGACGCTGATGCAGTCCATCTGGCCTTCCACCAGGAGCGCAAAACCCACGGTGCGGATCGCTGTCTTGGCCTTGTCGAGGTTGAAGAGCACCTGCCCCTTGGAATAGAGCGGCGTCTCGGGCGAATTGACGTACTTGGGTCCGGCCTTTTCGCCCTCCGCCGCGGCGCCCAGCGTGCGCGCCGTAAAGGCAATCACCCGTCCGCCCTCGTTGCAGATGGGGAAAACGACCCGCTTGCGGAAGCGGTCGTAGATGCGGCCGTGCCCGCCGTCTTCCTGCTCCTTCGAGCTGAAGAGCCCGCTGGAGCGAAGGGTCGCTTCGTCGGCCATGCCACTGAGCCGGTCGCGCAGGGAATTGAAGCTGTCGGGTGCGTAGCCGATGCGGAATTTCTTGATCCCCTCGTCTGAAAGTCCGCGGCCGGCAAGGTACTCGCGCGCCAGAGCCCCTTCCGGCCCGCGCATCTGTTCTTCAAACCACGTGGCCGCGGTCTCGTGCAGATCGAGGAGTTTGGCGCGCATCCGCGCTCCCTCGGCCTCTTCCGGCGAAGAGAACTCACGTTTGGGCAGCGGGATTCCAGACTTCTGCGCGACGGTGCGAACCGCCTCGAGAAACGAAACGTTCTCGATTTTCTGCACAAAACTGAACACGTCGCCCGACGCCTGGCAACCGAAGCAGTAAAAGAACTGCTGCGACCCACCGTTTACGTTGAATGACGGCGTTTTTTCCTTGTGGAACGGGCATAGCCCTTTGAATCGCTGCGCTCCTGCGTTGCGCAGGCGGATGTAGCCCTCGATCACCTTGACGATGTCGGCCTGCTGCTTGACGGTTTGGGCGAAGTCGGACATAGAAAGATACTTTTACCAAGCATAAGGCTATCGTCCGGCCCGGAGCCTTGGCCTTTTCACAGCGTCGCAAAATATTTGTTGCAACAAACATCTGCCTCCGGCATCAAAGGTTACAAAAGGAGGCGTCCCGCCATGACAACTGCAACAACCACCCCCGCAACCACCACCTGGAACATCGATCCTGCCCACTCCTCGGCCGAGTTTAAGGTCAAGCACATGATGATTTCGAACGTGAAAGGCAGCTTCTCGGGCCTTTCTGGCGTACTCACTGAGCACGCCGTTGACTCTACGCTCTCTTCTGTCGAGGCCTCGGTCCCCGTAGCCACCGTCTCCACTGGAGACGCGCAGCGCGACGGGCACCTGAAGAGCGCAGACTTCTTTGACGCTGAGAAGTACCCCACGCTTAACTTCAAATCCACAAAGGTGGAGCTGAAGGCGGGCGCGTATGAGGTGACGGGCGACCTGACCATCCACGGCGTCACGAAGCCGGTGACATTTGCGGTTGACGGTCCCAGCGCTCCCGGCAAAGACCCTTGGGGAAACACCCGCATCGGACTTTCCGCCACCACAAAGATCAATCGCAAGGACTTCGGCCTGGCGTGGAATGCGGCACTCGAGACGGGCGGCTTCCTGGTTGGCGAGGAGATCGCCATTACCCTCGAAGT
Source organism: uncultured Acidobacteriota bacterium (assembly GCA_963826735.1). Lineage (GTDB taxonomy): Bacteria > Acidobacteriota > Terriglobia > Terriglobales > Acidobacteriaceae > Telmatobacter. Next base: position 1,178,203 of record CAWGYN010000010.1, on the reverse strand, counting down.
CGAGTTCATCAAGGCTGCCCAATAAGCTGGGATCTGGGGCGGGGAGTGGGCGGCCGGATGGCCGCCAGTATCGCTCCGGAAATTACCCGTTGCAACGAATATCTCGCTCGCACATCCAATACTTGTATCGGCAAAATCGGGGTTGGCCGCTTGGCGCGCTTCGGGCTTTCCCAGCGCGAAACCGCCTGCTGGGAGCGGCCGCGTGCCCCTGATTCTGTCGCTGGAGGTTCACCATGTCACTCAGAGCTGTAAAAGAGATTTACCAGACCAAACCCACCATCGAGGGAGCCGGCGTTAAGCTGCAACGCGCCTTCGGCTTCGGCAAGACCGGGGAATTCGACCCGTTCCTGCTCCTCGACGACTTTCGCAACGAGAATCCTGCCGACTATCTGGCCGGGTTCCCCTGGCACCCGCATCGCGGCATCGAAACCATCACTTACGTCCTGGCCGGTGAGGTCGCGCACGGCGACTCGCTCGGCAATAAAGGGCGCATGACCGCTGGCGATGTACAGTGGATGACCGCCGGCAGCGGCATTCTTCATCAGGAGATGCCCAAAGGCGATGAGCACGGACGCATGCACGGCTTCCAACTGTGGGCCAACCTGCCCGCGCATTTAAAGATGACTGCCCCGCGCTACCAGGACATTCCTACAAACGCCATTCCCGAGGTTACTGAAGATGACGGGACGAAGGCGCGCATCATCTGTGGCGAATTCTGGGGAAAAAACGGGCCGGTCGAGGGTGTAGCGACCGAATCGAATGTCGCCGCGCGTTATGTCGACATCTCGGTGCCGCCGTTCACGCGGAAGCGCATCAAGGTGGAGACCACGCGCAACGCCTTCGCCTATGTCTTTGCCGGATCGGGTACGTTCCGCGACGCGTCTGCGCCGCAGGCGGTGTTGACTGAATCGGCCGTCGACCCGAATGCTACGCCGGTCTATGACGCGAAAAACCATTCGCTCGTGCTCTTTGACCGCGGCGACGAAATCGTGGTCCAGGCCGGCCCGGAAGGCATTCGTTTCCTGCTTGTCTCGGGCAAACCGCTTGAGGAGCCGGTGGCATGGTACGGCCCGATCGTGATGAACTCTCAGGCTGAACTGCGCCAAGCCATGGCCGAGCTTCAGGACGGCACCTTCATCCGCCACGGGTAAGCTGTCGGCCGCCCAACCCTGGCGCTGGGACAACTTTCCGGCTGGGGTTGGGCGGCGTCCTGCGGTCTTTGCCTTAGGTTGGGTGCCGAACGATCTCCCTGTTTGCCCAGGTTTTTCGCCAGCCTGCTCATGATGAAACAGTTAACGCCGCATAGGCGCGGTTCTGTGCATGTGTGGGCTTCCCCCCGGCGCGCTTCGGTGATTTGCTTTCAGGCTTGCAATCACATGCATCCGCCACGCACTTTCCTCCCAAGAAAATCGCTTTTCTTATTGCTTTTAGCGGGATCCTGTGTCTACACTGGTCAGCGGCGAAGCGCGGGCATTTGGGCCGAACTCTATTTCTCAGTGACCTAGCGTTTTCTTGTTCATTTTGTTCGAGACGGCAAGAAATGCTTCCGCGATCGCGTTTACGATCACCCGCAGGGTGCTTCACAGGAACGGTGCGATGAAGAAGCAAGCCACAACCCCAAAGCAAGGGCACGCCAAGGTACCTGCGTACAAGAACTCAAGCCTTCCCTCGGTGCGGCGGGTCAAAGACCTGCTCTCGCGCATGACCCTCGAGGAGAAAGCTGCGCAGATGCTTTGCATCTGGCAGCAAAAGGCGCAAACGCTCGTAGACGGCGACGGAAACTTCGACGAAAAAAAGGCCAAAGCTGCGTTCCGCGACCGCCGCGGCCTGGGCCAGGTGGGCCGCCCCAGCGATGCAGGCAACGGTCTGAACGCGCGACGGATGGCGACCCTGACAAATGCCGTCCAGAAATTCTTCCTTGAAAACAGCCGCCTGGGAATTCCGGTCATCTTCCACGAGGAATGCCTGCACGGGCACGCCGCGGTGGATGGAACCAGCTTTCCGCAGCCCATCGCGCTCGGAGCCACTTTCAATCCCGAACTGGTGGAGCAGTTGTACACGATGACGGCCGCCGAGGCCCGCCTGCGTGGAGCGCATCAAGCGCTTACGCCTGTGATCGACGTGGCGCGCGAACCACGTTGGGGCCGCGTGGAAGAAACATTCGGCGAAGATCCGTTTCTGGTTTCGCGGCTTGGCATTGCCGCGGTGCGCGGGTTCCAGGGGGATCGCAGCTTTCGCGACAAGCGTCATCTCATCGCGACACTCAAGCATTTTGTCGGTCACGGACAGCCTGAGTCCGGTATGAACTGCGCTCCGGCTAATGTCTCTCTGCGTGTTCTGCGCGAGACCTTCCTCTACACATTTCGCGAGGCGTTGCGCGAGGCCGGCGCCATCAGCATCATGGCCTCCTATAACGAGATCGACGGCGTGCCATCGCACGCCAACCGTTGGCTGCTCCGCGATGTGCTGCGCAAGGAGTGGGGCTTCAAGGGCTTTGTCGTTTCCGATTACTTCGCCATTTGGGAGCTCGGCGACCGTCCCGATACACACGGCCATTTCGTCGCCGCGAACAAAAAGGAATCCTGCGCGCTCGCTGTAAGAGCCGGCGTGAATATCGAACTGCCCGACCCCGATTGCTACCTGCATCTGGTCGAGCTAGTCCGCAAAGGCGTGCTCAAGGAGTCCGAACTCGACGAACTGGTTGCGCCCATGCTTTTCTGGAAGTTCGAGATGGGCCTGTTCGACGATCCCTATGTCGATCCCGATGAGGCCGAGCGCGTAGCGGGCTGCGACGCCCACCGCGAACTGGCTCTTACCGCCGCGCACGAAGCCATCACGCTGCTCAAAAACGACGACCACATCGCGCCCATCGATTTGGGAAAAATCAAATCCATTGCCGTCATCGGTCCCAACGCGCATCGCGGTCTTCTCGGCGGCTACAGCGGCGTGCCCAGGCACAATGTCACGGTTCTCGACGGCATCCGCGAGAAGGCCGGCAAAAAGGTCAAAGTCCTTTACAGCGAAGGTTGCAAAATTACCGTCGGCGGAAATTGGAATCAGGATGAAGTGATCGCGAGCGATCCTGAAGAGGACCGCAAGCAGATCGCCGAAGCTATTAAAGTTGCCAAGCAAGCCGACGTGATCGTGCTGGCCATCGGCGGCAACGAACAAACCTCGCGCGAGGCCTGGTCGCTCAAGCACATGGGCGACCGCACCAGTCTTGACCTGATCGGCCGCCAGGAAGAACTGGTCAAGGCCATGGTCGCGCTGGGCAAGCCGGTCATCGCACTGCTCTTCAACGGCCGTCCGCTTTCGATCAATTATTTAAAAGAAAACGTGCCGGTCATCTACGAGTGCTGGTATCTCGGCCAGGAAACCGGCCGCGCCGTGGCCGATGTGCTCTTTGGCGACTACAACCCCGGCGGTAAACTGCCCATCACCATTCCGCGCTCTGCCGGCCACTTGCCTGCGTTCTACAACTACAAGCCATCCGCGCGGCGCGGTTATCTCTGGGACGATGTGTCGCCGCTCTACGCTTTTGGCTACGGCCTCAGCTACACGAGCTTTTCTATCGGCGAACCGCACCTGACCAAAAAGAGGATTCGCTGTGACGGTTCCGCGCGCATTCTGGTGGACGTCACCAACACCGGAAATCGCGAAGGCACGGAAGTGGTGCAGCTCTACATCCGCGACCTGGTCAGCTCTGTTACCCGTCCCGTCAAAGAGTTGAAGGGATTCCAAAAGGTGCGGCTCGAGCCGGGCGAGACCACAACCGTCGCTTTCGACATCACGCCTGCGTTGCTCTCCTTCTACGACGTCGATATGAATTATGTCGTCGAGCCAGGCGATTTTGAATTGATGGTCGGCAACTCTTCCCGCGACGCAGACCTCAAGAAGATAATCCTCCACGTGACGCAATAGACGCGGCCGGCAGCGCCGGTGCAAGATAGAGGCGGCAGTGACCGAGAAACTTTCCTTCCGAGAGAAGTTTGGCTACAGCCTGGGCGATCTGGCCGCCAACTTCGTTTTTCAGGCGTTGCTGGCCTTGCAACTGGATTTCTACACCCACACCTTTGGGTTGACCGCTGCGCAGGCCGGAACGATGACACTCGTGATCGGGCTTGGCGTTGCATTCCTCAACCCTGTCATGGGCGTAATCGCCGACCGCACTCAGACGAAATGGGGCAAGTTCAGGCCATGGCTGCTGTGGACCTCTTTGCCTTTCGGCGTGATCTGCGTGCTCACCTTTACCACGCCCAATATCAGCCCGGGAGCCAAGATCGTCTACGCGTGGACGACGTATATCCTGCTCCGCGTCATCTACACCGTGAACAACGTGCCGTACGCGTCGCTCAATGCCGTCATGACCTCCGATCCCGACGAGCGCAACAGCATTTCCACGTACCGGCAGATCGCGGCCAACTCCGCGGGCTTCATTGTTGCCAGTCTCGCCATCCCCATGGTCAGGTTCTTCGGCCATGGCGATGACGCGCGCGGATACCAGTACACGATGGGCCTGCTGTCGGCTCTCAGCGTCATCTTCTTCATCGTGGCGTTCTTCTCCACCAATGAACGCATCCAGCCCAATCCGCAGCAGCAAGACCTCCCTCAGTCAGGATCTCGCCGACCTCTTCAAGAACCGTCCGTGGATTGTGCTGTTCCTGGCCACTCTGTTTTATTTCGCCGCCATCGTCATTCGCGGCAATGTGATGCTGCCTTATTTTCGATTTATTCCCGGGAACGTGGACCTCTTCTCATGGTTCAATGGCTTTGGCCTGGCCGCGCTGCTGGTTGGCGTTGCCTGCTCCACCGCGGTCACCAAGCGCATGGGCAAGCGGTTTCTGTTTATCGCCAGCATGACGCTTGGCCGGCCTCTTCAGCGCGGCGCTGTTTATCATTCCTCCGCACGCGACCATCGCGATCATCGCGTTTGAAGTGTTGCGTCAGTTCTCGTTCGGACTCTCTGGACCGCTGATCTGGTCGATGATGGGCGACGTGGCCGACTACGGCGAATGGAAGACGGGCCGGCGCGCCAGCGGCACGGTCACGGCGGCGGTGGTCTTCGCTCTGTGGGCGGGCCTGGCGCTGGGCGGCGCTGTCGCCGGTTGGATCCTCGATTTGTACGGTTTCGTTTCCAAAGCTGACATGCAGTCGGCGCATGCGCAATCGGGCATCCTGCTTACGGCCAGCGTTTATGCAGGACTTGCCTTCCTGGCGGCGGCGGTCTGCATGTTCTTCTATCCCATTTCGCGCGAACTGAATCAGAAGATCGCCAACGAGCTGACCGAGCGGCGCAAAGGCTTCGCGCCGATAGCCAATTCATAGTGTTCCGAGCGCTGAGGCGCCGCTTAAGGCAAGGAGAAGTCATGCTCGATAAATTCCCACGCGGCTCAAACTGGACAAATGTTCGACCGGCAATCTTCCTCGGTCTTTTCCTTGCCAGCGCGGCAGGCGCGGCGCACGCTCCCACTTCGCTCAAGGCCGCGTTCAAAGGCGACTTCGTCATTGGCGCCGCCATCAATGCGGCGCAGATCTCCGGTCAGGATGTGCGCGGCGACGCAATCGTTACCGGACAATTCAATTCCATCTCGCCGGAAAATGTGTTGAAGTGGGGGCTCGTCCATCCCCAACCGGACAAATACGACTTCACACTTCCCGACCAATACGTCGCCTTCGGCAAAAAGCATCACATGTTCATCGTCGGGCACAACCTCGTCTGGCATAATCAGGTGCCCGCGTGGGTCTTTCACGACGACCATGGCGATCTCCTCACCCGCGATGCTCTTCTTGCGCGCATGCGCGACCACATCCATACTGTCGTCGGCCGCTATAAGGGAAAGATTCAAAGCTGGGACGTCGTCAATGAAGCGCTCAACGAAGACGGCACCATGCGGCAGTCGCTTTGGTACAAGATCATCGGCGACGACTACATCGAAAAGGCTTTTACCTACGCGCACGAGGCCGATCCGCAGGCGCAGCTCACTTACAACGACTACAACCTTGAAAATGAGGGGAAACGCAACGGCGCCATCGCACTCGTGAAAAAGCTGCAGGCGAAGGGAATCCCCATCGCTATCATCGGATTGCAGAATCACGACAATCTCACCTGGCCCACGGCGGATCAGGAAGACGCCACGATTTCCGCATTCGAGGCGCTGGGCCTCAAGGTCGCAATCTCCGAGCTCGACATTAACGTGCTGCCTAGCGCCGGCCATCAGCCAACCGCCGATGTCTCGCTGAGCATCGAGCAGAATAAGGCCCTCAATCCCTACGCCGACGGCCTGCCCGATTCCGTTCAGCAGCAACTCGCCGCGCGCTACGCCGATCTCTTCCGCGTCTTCCTGAAGCATCGCGGCACAATCACTCGCGTGACCTTCTGGAATGTTTCGGACGGCGACTCCTGGCTCAACAACTGGCCGATGCAGGGCCGGACCAACTACCCGCTGCTCTTCGATCGCAACGGCCAGCCCAAGCCCGCCTTCGACGCGGTCATTCGTGTTGCGTCGGAGAAACATCCGCATTAAGCGGCGGAACGAATGCCCACTGATCTCCGAGGAAGAAGTTCACGATCGAGCAGCACAGAATCGCGATGGCATTGGCCGGAATCACGGGAATCCGCATGTTCTCCACCAGCACCGGCATCAGCGCCAGGTTCCCCACCATCGAAACCAGCCCGTTCGACAGATGAAACCGGATCAGTTGGCTCCTGAGCGCACCGCGAGAGCGGCGATCGCGCCACGTGTAATGCAAGTGCCATACAAAGTTGTGCAGCAGTGTGATCTCGATGGCGGCGGCGGTCGCCAACATGTAATGTCCCGGCGCTAAGCGGTTGATGAGCGCCAGCGCACCAAGCTGTACGGCCATGCCCACGATGCCCACCAGGTTGAATTTGCCCCAGCGGATAATCATGTCCCTCGGTTTCTGTATCGACACATTCATTTGAGTGGCTCCGAATTCGGCGGTTCTGGCTTCAGGGGTTCTTGCCGGTAGAGTTCGGCGGTGTGCCGCACCGCGACGCGGATCGCCATTGCCGCCATGATCACGGCCGCAATCGCTCCCCCCAGGTCGAATAGCAGCAGCCGATGTCCGAATACATTCGAGTACGGGCTGCGTAGCGCCGCCAGGTTGCCGAGCGCGAGCAGGATGCGGATCTCGGTAGGTCCAAAAATCCCCTGCGAAAGCTGAAAGCACGACAAGGTGTATGTGGCGAGGTAGCTTTCGCTCGAAAGCACGAGAAACGCGATCAGCATGGCCATCGCCGTCGCCCAATGCAGCAGCCCGGATGCGCCCAAGCCGCACATCAGCGCCACGGAGCCGAGAATGTCGACGATATGATCCACGTAGAACCCGTAGCGCGGCCGTTCCTGACAGCGCACGCGCGCCAGCGTTCCGTCCAGACTGTCGCCTAGCCAGTTCAGCGTCAGGCACACGATCGCGAGCAATAAAGCTCGTCGGTCCCAGCGCGTCAGCGCATAACAAATGCCGGCTGCGATTTGCGCACCCAGCCCCAGCAACGTCAGTTGGTCCGAACTCACCCACTGCGGCGCCCGCTCCGCCATCCACGTAAGCGCCCGCTTCTCTATGCGCGCCGTCAGCGCCTGGTTTACGCGCCGCGCGTTGCGGAACGCCGCTCGATCTCCGGTTGTCAATGCTTGCGTGGTCATTTCCGTCTCCCTTCTGCAATTCCCGTAGGTAAATCAACGACAGGAATCCCCCAGCGCCATCCTGGCTTGCATGGCGAATCCTTTCCGCGGTCGAATTTGTTGTAAGAAATTTCTGTTATCTTCGCAGGGCGTTGCTGGTGGCGCGCAGCGTAAACTCCAGCGAATCGCGCGGCACGCTCTCAATGAATGGCCCGATCGCCCATCCCAGCCCAACCGGAATGGAACGCGATAGTGAAACCGACTCGATCTGAATGTACAGTCCGCCGTCCCGCTCTTCGTAGCTCCAGTAGGTATTCATCCGCCACAAGAAACCGTGCTCCTCGCCCGGCCCCAGCGCGCGCTCGTGCGTCGGTCCCGGCGAATCGATCTCCGCAATTTGCGTGCTGCGCGACGTGCTGTATCCGTGCTGCGCATCCAGTCGCCCAAACGTGATGTCGTACGCCGTATCCATCACCACGGTCAGCACGTGCTTCTGCCGCACCCGCATCGTGGTCTGAAAGTGATCTCCATCGTGTTCGGTCACCTTCGCCGTCAGCACTTGCGGCGCATACACCTTGGGGTAAGCATTGAAATCCTTCATAAGCCGTTCGAAATCCGCTGCTTTTCCGCCGGGAATGAATGCCGTGCCGCGCCAATCGTGCAGCAGCGCGCCGAGCAACTGCGTGCCTGCCCCGCTTGCCAGTCGGTCGATGATCAACTCGCCCTGGCGCAACCGCGCAAAGTCTACGGGAGCGAGAAAGCCGCCGGCTGACCGATGCTGCGCGTTCAGGCGGCCCTCGACGCGCTCTAAATAGGAGTTGAAAGCTGTCGTCGCCGCCGGCGTGGGCTGCGCTGCAACCCATGCAGGCGCGGCCAGCAAAAGCAGGAGTCCAGCGCCCCAAATTCCGCAACCGATTTGCTTGCGATCGTTCATGCTTCGCACCTTAGTCGCTCAGACGTGGCCGTGCAATGCTTGACATCTCATTTGTGAGTCGAAGATTCCTCGATCCGCAAGTTACTGTCCTGGAAAGAGTTAAGCTGAAACATACATCCAATTCAGCTGTGTACTAGAAAAATATCAGTAAGGGAATTGCCGATACCTGTGCCGCGTCGAGATTTGGCGAGGGCGGGATGCTGCTTAAGTGACTGATTTTAAATGGGGATGCAAAGAGAAATTCATTTGCAGATCAATAATATCAATTGGCTATCATAGTGGTAGATCTTGTTAAAGAAGGACCTTAAGGGAGAGCTTCGGCTCTCCCTCAGTTATTTCGGGCAACAATTTTGGGCGATTTCCGGGGCGCTACTTGGCCACCGGCCAGCGGAACACTGCATTTCGACCCAAACATTGCGCAAAAAAATCAATCCTTTGGAAGGACACCCCATGACTGCGACCTCAGGGCATCGAAATCCTAAGAAAAAAGGAAAGAGAAGATTTGATGTCGACCGCTTTTGGGATAGGCTCGAGCGGAGAATATTCCGAGTAGCCGCGACTGCGAGCCTTTTGATCGTCATCATCAAAGTTCTCATTCGCGAGATTCGGTGATGCGCCAAGAACAATCCGCCAAAGTTCCCCGCCGGACTGCCATTGAAAGTTGGCCCAAACTGCCTCCGTTAAACTGTCTGAAAGCCATGACGGAAGACAGCACCGGCCCACAGTCGGCCCCGCGCTATCGCTTCGGAGTCTTTGAGGTGGACGCCGCCACAGGAGAACTTCGCCGCCAGGGGCTGCGCGTCAAGTTGAACACCCAGCCGTTTCAGGTGCTGCTCATGCTGCTCGACCGGGCCGGCCAACTGCTTACGCGCGAGGAGATTTCGCGCGAGTTGTGGCCCGACGGTACTTTTGTCGATTATGAGCACGGTGTGAACTCGGCCATCAATCGCATTCGCGAAGCCCTTGGAGACACCGCAGCCAGTCCCCGCTTTCTTGAAACCCTGGCGCGCCGGGGCTATCGATTTATTGCACCGGTCGAGCGCGTCGACTTTAGCAAAGGCACTTCGACGGGCGAAAGCAAGTCGCCCTCAGTTTCTGAATCTGCAGCGTCCTCGCAGGCAGAAGATCAGCTGTCGACCGACTCGTCCCGATCGCGCATCCAGATTCTCGCTACGCCCGAGGATCTCCCCAAGGTCTCCTATCGGGTCGCGCAAACCCTCTTCATTCTCTTTCAACTGATGTACCTGGGATTTTATGTGGGGGCGCTGGCCAATCTGGCTGAAATTGAGGATCTTTTCTCGCCGCTGCCGAATGCGGCGGTGGTGTACCGCGTGCTCATCGTCACGGCCGCCATCCTCATCCCCGTGCGCGCTTTCGTGCTATGCGCGGCGCTGTTCCACGCCCCGGGCTTCCGCGAGAAATTCCTGAAGATCTGGCCGTTTCTGCTGCTTTTCGATGAGCTCTGGTCGCTCGCGCCCTTCCTGCTTTTGCACCACATCAACTTCGGACTGGCGCTGGCCTGCACGACGTTGCTCGTCTACTCGCCCTTCGCGCAGCGTTCGCTGGTGCTGATGGGCGCGGGTGCGGAAAAGCAGGGAACAGGGAGTAGCGAATAGGGAGTAGGAGTTTCGTGAATCGAAAAGTGGATAGTTGCGGGACGACAAACATCGAACAGGGGTTAAAACCCGACCGTTTTTTGCGCTTTTTCGGCGCGGCTAAAGCCGTGCCCTGATACAAACCTGTTCCCGCAAGACTCACCAAACACTGCCTGGTCCGTGCTTCACTTTGGCGGCGGCGCGGGGGTCTGCGGTTGCTGATTCTGCGGCTGGCCGGGGTTCGTGACCTCCTGGTCGCCGTAAAACACTTTGGAGGTTGAGCCGAAGCGCTTGTAGTCGGAGTATTTGATGGTGTCGCGGATATGGACGTCCTGCGCCATGTAGCCGTAGCCGCCGCTGAAGTGCAGATAGCCCTCGCCCTTGGTGTAAATGGGAAACCAATAGTGCCCGTCGATCTGTTGCCGCCAGGTCATGAAAGGCGGATGCAGGTCCTCGTGATTCTTGCGCGTGTCGTCAGGCACCATGCGGCCGTTGGTCACCACGATCTGCAGGTCGGTGGCGTCGACCCAGATACGGCCGTCAAGGTAGCGCTTGTTCTTCAGGATGGTCTTGGGGCTCACATCGAAGACGTAGCAATCGATCTCGTCCACCTTCTGCCGGCCCACATATTTGACGTCGTACTGGGGAAGATCTTCCTTCGTCAGCACGAACGGATAGCCGTGCTGGATGTCCTGGAGGTCGGAGGGCGTCATCAAGATTCCTGCCTCGGCCAGCGTGCTCTGCGGCGCAAAGACCACTTGCTCGGTACGGCGGCCGTCGGTGTCGAAGATCACGTCGTCTACTTCGTAATACTCGCCGAGGGTTTTGTTGTCGTCGTCGAGCACTTGTACGCGCGCGGTGCGGCGGTAAGTGTAGTGATTGAGTGCATCCTGGAACTCGGATTCTTTGGCGGCCAGTTTTTGGATGATCTGCTCGGGCGGAATCGCAGGGTCGGAGAGGTCCATGCGCCCGAAACCGGAGTCGAGCGGCATGGCTGTAAAGCTGTCCTTATCCTGGGCCGCAGCCGCCAGCAATCCCAGCGAAGAAGATGTGCAGCCGGGGGCCCCGGCAAAAGCACACGCGGTGACAGCAACCGCCGCAATCCATGGATATAGCTGCACTTTCATTGACCTCCATCTCCGATTCTCGCGCATTTCCGCGCCCGGCGCATTCCCTCGCCGGTTCTGCAACCTTAGACGCATTTAGAGCGGTTTCGGAAATACTGTGTCCGGTCAAAGTGACATTCAGGGTCGCCGCTCCTTGGGGTCGCGCCATCCCTCTCTGTCCTGGCGGTGTTGAGAGAGGTGGCAACAGTACCCTGGGCACACAACCCTCTTGGGCCGTTGCCGAAATCGACGTTAACGACTTCACGCCGGCATTCCCGTGCGTGTTCGATTTCACTGCAATGAAAATCCGCCAGCTACGCTCGAAGTCAGCCCGTATCAGGTGACCTGCTGAGTTTGCTCACTGGATCCTGAATGAGTTCATGAAATCCGAGATCTGCGTGGCAGGCTGGTCTGGCTTCGACACGACAATCAACTGATAGAGTCGTTTTCCGTTCAGGAACTGCCGCACCGTGTAACTCCAGGTGTCATCCTTGGCAAGTAAACTCCCGCCCCGGGACGCCATAGAGACTGATCGCTATATCCGACAGCAGTGTCTTGCCTTTCACTGAGCCGTCGCGCGCTTGCGCCAGCACCGATTGCGGATCGCCGTTGGCCTGCGCCGCGGAGTAATCGTTGTACATCACCATGTAGGCGATGTTGCCGCTAGCGAGCGACACCGAGAATTGGAACATCGTTCCCTTGGTGCCGTCGGCATAGGGGATCGCATCCGTACTCTGCTGGACCTCGCCTTGCGGGAAACTGACGGTGAAACGTCCGTCGCCGGAAGTGTACGGCTGCATCTGCTGGCCGCCAGCCGACACCATACCCGCCAACGCCACCACGACGAATGCCATCTGTGTGTATAGCTTTCGCATAATCTTCCTCTTTCCGTTCTGAGCTTGCAGTTTCCGCGACGGCTAACAGACACATTTGGCAGGGGGTCTGGCCATGGGAGAGTAGGTCTATTTCATCGAAGGCGCATGCGCGTGTCAAGAACATTGTGAGTCAGACGACAAACCCCAGGCTCTCCGTGGTAATGTGGCGCGCAAAACCCTCCCGAGGATGCGCTACTCACGCAATGAATCCGTAGAATAGGAACAGATGGCATTTACGGAACAATACGACGTCGCTGTGGTGGGCGCGGGACACGCCGGCTGCGAGGCCGCCATGGCCGCGGCGCGCATGGGGCTCAAAACCGCCCTCATCACCATGAACCTCGACCTCATCGCACAGATGAGCTGCAATCCCGCCGTGGGCGGCGTGGCCAAGGGCCATCTTGTCCGCGAAGTCGACGCTCTCGGCGGCATTATGGGCGAGGTGGCGGACGCCGTCGGAATTCAGTTCCGGCTGCTCAACTCGTCACGCGGTCCTGCCGTCTGGAGCCCACGCGCCCAATGCGACAAGCAGCTTTACCGCGTCAAGATGCGCGAGGTGCTCGAATCCCAGCCAGGCGTGCACATCCGGCAGGCGGAGGTCGTGGATCTGATCTTCGAAGAACAGGGTATGGAAGGCGGGGGACTAAGGGACTTAGGGGCTAAGGGACCGGAGGCTGAGGAACTAATAGAGTTGCCGCGGCCCTCGCGGCGAAGCGGGCGGGTTCTCGGTCTCAAGCTCCGCGACGGGCGGCGACTCATGGCTGGCGCCACCATCATCACCACCGGCACGTTTTTGAACGGCTTGATTCACTGCGGCGAGGAGCGCTATCCTGCCGGCCGTTCGGGCGAGCCTGCGTCGGTTCTTCTTGGTGAGGCTCTCCGCTCGCTTGGTCTTCGGACTTGCCGGCTCAAGACTGGGACGCCACCGCGGCTCGACGGCCGAACCATCAATTGGGAGGCGTTCGAAGAGCAACCCGGCGACGCTGATCCCACGCCATTCAGCTTCCGGACGAAACGAATTGTGCAGCCGCAGATCAGTTGCCACATCGCCTTCACCACGCCGGAGACGCTGCGTCTGATTCGCGAGAATGTGCACCGGTCGGCGATGTATTCGGGCCGCATCGAGGGCATTGGCCCGCGCTATTGTCCATCGATCGAAGACAAAGTCGTCAAGTTCCCCGACAAGACGCAGCACCAATTCTTCCTTGAACCCGAGGGCCTGAATACCCACGAGGTCTACGTCAATGGCATGTCGACCTCGCTGCCCATGGAAGTGCAGTGGCAAATTGTCCACTCCATTCCGGGCCTCGACCAGGCCGAGATGCTGCGCCCCGGCTATGCCATCGAATACGACTCCGTCGATCCCACTGAGCTTGATCGTTCCCTGCGCGTGAAGGCCTTCACAGGGCTTTATCTCGCGGGGCAGATCAATGGGACGAGTGGCTACGAAGAGGCCGCGTGCCAGGGGATCATGGCCGGCATCAATGCCGCGCTTTGGCTCAAGGGCGAGCCGGCATTCACCATGGATCGGACCGAAGGCTACACGGGGATCCTGATTGACGATCTGATTTCGAAGGGGACGAACGAGCCGTATCGCATGTTCACTTCGCGCGCCGAGTTCCGCCTCCACCTGCGCATCGACAACGCCGATCGCCGGCTCACGCCGCACGGCCGCCGCCTCGGCCTCATCAACGACGCGGCCTGGGCTGCGTACGAGCAGAAGCAGGCGCGAATGGCGGCGCTCGACCGCTTTCTGACCACGGGCAAGGTCAACGTGGAAAGGCTCGAGGCCGCAGGCCTCGGCGATCTCCCAGCCACTGCCGGCCAAACCTGGGCGCAACTGCTCAAGCGCCCTGAAGTCTCGATCGAATCGCTTCTCGCCGTACTTCGCGAGGATCTCGCCCGCGATCCAATGCTCGCGCCGTGGTCGGAGTTTGTAGCGCCGGTCTCCAGACCGGCTGTACTGGCGGCGTCCACGCCGCCAGAGTCTGCCATCGCCCGCAGCACCCGCCGCAATGAGGCCCGCGCCGTGGAAACCGAGATCAAGTTCTCCGGCTATCTCGAGCAGCAGAAGAAATCCATCGCGCGGCTCAAGGCGGCCGAGTCCGTCGCCATCCCTGAGTGGCTCGAGTACGGCGTCATCAGCGGCCTCTCGCGCGAGATGCGCGAAATCCTGGAGCGGGTGCGTCCGCAGACCCTCGGCCAGGCCAGCCGCATTCCCGGCGTCACGCCCGCCGCGCTGAGCCTGGTTCACGTGTCGATTCGGATTCAGGGACGCATTCAGGGCAAGCAGCAGGATGATCGCGAAACAGGCCGCCGCGCCACGGCCTAACTCCGCTAGCTCCGCTAACTCCGCTGTCCCACGCGCGTATCATGGACGCGTATGAATCTCGACCAAATCCAATCCGCTCTGCGCGACGCCTCTCTTGACGGCTGGCTCTTCTACGACCATCACCATCGCGACCCCATCGCCGCTCGCATCCTCGGGCTCGATCCTCAGGCCCACGTCACGCGCCGCTGGTACTACTTCATTCCCGCTTCGGGTGAGCCGCGCAAGCTGGTGCACCGCATCGAGCAGGGCCGGCTCGACGTGCTGCCCGGCAGCAAAGCCCTGTATTCGAGTTGGCAGGAACTTCATGCCGGTCTCGAGGCCATGCTCTCCGGATTTCGTCGCATTGCCATGCAGTACTCGCCTTCGAACGACATCATGTACGTGTCGATGGTTGACGCAGGGACCGTAGAGTTCCTTCGTTTTTTGGGCAAGGAGATCGTCACTTCTGCCGATCTGATTAGCCAGTTTGAAGCAGTCCTGAGCGAGGAGCAAATCGCCAGCCATCAGGCCGCGCAACGGGCTATCGACCCGATTGTCGCCGAAGCGTGGCTTGAGATCGGCCGCCGCCTGCGTCCTCCTTCGGGCAGAGCCGGCAGCACGGGCGGACTTTCGGAGTGGGATATGGTTGTCTGGCTTGGCGAAGCCATGCGGCGCGAAGGCCTGGTGTGGGAGAACGGCCCTGACGTGAGCGTGAACGCGAACACCTCCGACTCGCACTACGAACCTACGGCCGAGCGTTCCGCGCCGATTCGCGAAGGGGATTTTCTGCTCATCGATATCTGGGGACGGCAGGACAAACCGAACAGCATCTTCTATGACATCACGTGGACCGGCGTCATCGGCCGCGAGCCGAGCGCCAAAGAGCAACTGGTGTTTGAGACGGTGCGCAATGCGCGCGACGCGGCCATTGCTACGGTCCAATCCGCATTCGCCGCCGGACGCGAGATCCGCGGCTTCGAGGCCGACGATGCGGCGCGCGATGCGATCCGCGTTGCGGGCTTCGGAGAATTCTTCACGCATCGCACCGGACACAACATCGCGGTTGAACTGCACGGGTCGGGAGCGCACCTCGATAACCTCGAAACCCACGACGTGCGCCGCATTCTGCCGCATACCTGCTTCTCGGTCGAGCCGGGAATTTATCTGCCCGAGTTCGGCGTGCGCAGCGAAGTGAACATGTTGACAGCGCCGGGAAAAGCCTGGGTGACAGGCCGCATTCAACAGGAGCTGGCACGCATTTAATTTCCGGCACTTCATGCCCTCACCCGTTCTTGTATAGTCAATAAGGAATGTCGACCACGCCGAATAAGCCTGTTGCGGGCAAAAAATCAGACCAGGGATTCGTATATCTGCCGCTCATCGCCGGATGGCTGGTTCCCGGTGCGGGTCATTTCATCCAGGGCAAATGGGTGCGCGGGACGTTGCTGGCGGTTTCGATCATGGCCATGTTCGTGCTGGGACTGGCCATGCAGGGCAAGCTCTACACCAGCGTTCAGGACATCCTCGGCATGCTGGGCGTGGCCGGCGACCTGGGCAGCGGCCTGCTCTACGTGGTGAGCCGGGCGGCGGGCTGGGGCTCGCAACCCATCCAGACCACCGTGGCCGACTACGGCACCAAGTTCATCGTGGTCGCGGGAATGCTGAACATCATTGCCGCTGTGGACGCGCACAACCTGCGCACGGGGAGGAAGTCGTAATGTTCCATCCCTCCCATTTCACCGCGGTACTGCTGTTCGCACTGTTCGCGTCGACGGTGTTCGGCATTACCATGCGCGACACGCCGCAGCGCATGTTCCGCTACGGCGCCTACTGCTTCATCCTGTTCGTGGGCTCGGCCATCGTGCTGAGCTGGGTGATGCTGCTGATTGCGCGCTAGCTTCCCAAGCGAAAATCGAGCGAATCGCGCAGCGGGGCCGTCTTCCTTCTAAGACATTTGATCTCATCGCTGCGGGAGGACACTCGATTGACCACGCGCAAAATGCTGAGAGGGTTTCCTGCTGATAGTGCAACTTGTGCCGGGATTCTCGCCTTCGCGGCTGGGCTTTTTGTTAGCGCCACGGCTGTTGCACAATCCACGCCAGGCCCAAGTGTGCCGCAACCGCCCGCATGGCAAGTGGCCGCCGGCGGGCACATGGAGTTTGAGGTTGCGTCGATTCACCTCGGAGATCCCAGAAAGTTCATTCCCCCGAGTTTCGGCCTGAATATCGATGACGAGCGCATTCCCCCCGGCGGCCACTTCAAAGCCGGTTTCACTCTGCCCGTCTATATCAACTTCGCCTACAAACTGCTCCTCACGCCCGAACAAACCGACGACATGCTCGCGCATCTTCCCGACTGGGTCCGCTCGCAACCATTTGTCATCGACGCCGAGGCGTCCGCGCCCGACGTCACCAAAGACCAGATGCGCCTCATGGTGCAATCTCTTCTCGCCGATCGCTTCAAGCTGGCTTTGCATTTTGAGACGAAAGAAACCGCGGTGCTCGCGTTGGTTCTGGCCAAGCCGGGAGTGATCGGCCCGCGTCTGTTGCCGCATGAACAAGGACTCGCATGCGACGCGAAGTGGACCGCGCCGGTCGATCCCGCGGCGCCGACGGTGCCTCCCGGTGAATTCCTGTCCAGGTGCGGAGCTGTCGGTGCGAGGCCGGGGCCAGGTCACACGATTCTTCTCGGTGCGCGCAACATTCCCATGGAGCACCTCCCGCTCTACCTTCCTACGGTTTACAAGTTCGGACGCCCCGTGATCGACGAGACGGGGCTCAAGGGAACATTCGATTTCAGCCTGGACTGGGCGCCTGATTCCAATAGCGCCATCATCATGCGCTCAGGCGATGCCAACGGACCCACCGATGTTGACGGTCCATCGTTCTTCGATGCCCTCAAAGATCAGCTCGGCTTGAAGCTGAAGTCCACAAAGGCCCCGATCCAGACGCTCGTCATCGACCGCGTCGAGCAGCCTTCGCCGAATTAGCAGGCATGGCACCGCGCGGATCGAGCGAACGCACGCGGGTGCTACAATTCCTCCCGATTGCCTGCAAGTAAAAATCCGCTCGAATCGCAAAGGAAAACCCGATGAATCTTCGTTTCTGCCAGGTTGCGGCGCGCGTGTCCGCGTTGCCTTGTCTTGGTGTCCTGCTGGCGCTGCCCGCGGCGGCGCAAACTGTGAACCTGTTCCCGGCGAACGGGACGAACGCCGGTCAGGAGGCTTGGACGCGCGTCGCTATTCCGCCCGACCATCCCGTGAGCCAGACCCCGCAATGGCACATCGATTATGCGAAGAAGCAGATTGTGTGCGACGGCAATGGCGGCCACGAGTGGCTGCGCTTTAATCGCGAACTGACGAATTTTACCTTTCATGTGAAGTGGCGCTTTACGCCGGCGACGACGCCGAATCCGAAGTACAACTCCGGCGTGTTCTTCCGCAACAATCTCGACGGCTCCATCTGGCACCAGGCGCAGACCTCGCTTGCGGGCGGGTACATTTTCGGACTAACGCCGGTGGACGGCAAGCCGACGCGCTTCAATTTGCAAAAGGACATGACGGAGAATCGCGTGAAGCCGGCGGGGGAGTGGAACACCTACGACATTAAGTGCGTGGGCGACACCTGCACCCTGGCCGTGAATGGCGAAGTGGTGAACACGGCGAAGGTGGGGCAGGCGACAGGCTACGTCGGGCTCGAGTCGGAAGGTTATCAAATTGCGTTCAAGGATTTTCGGTTGCACGAGCTGAAGTAGGACGGGTTTCCTGGGGATTGCGGCGCGATTTCCCGCATTTCAAAATCGAGATGTGGGGCACCCGGGTCCATGCTTAGTTAGAGAGAGTGGGTTGGGATTCGTGCTATCCCCGGTTCCCAAATGCGAGGGACCGGGGGCACCCGCAGGTTTTCGGGAATTGACGTCGTGCTATCCCACATCTCAAAAGCGAGATGTGGGGCACCCGGTTTCGTGCTGGAGAAAAGCTTGGGGCGCGGCCAGGCCCGCGCCCCGTCAGGTTACAGTGGCCCGATAATTTAGATGGTCGGCCCGATCGGGGTGCCCGGAGGTGGTCCCTCCACCACTGCCACCAGAGTTAATACTCCATTGTTATTGAACAGGAAGCCATTGAAGCGCACCACGCTGCTGGTCGCGGCCGTGGCGCCCGGAAGCGCCTGAATGCCGCCCGGCAGGATCACGGTGACCGTGCTTTGCCCCGTAACGGTCGCCAGCCAACTGCCTGCGGGCAGAGTGAGCGTGATTTGGCCCCAGCATCCCATGCATATGGGCGGGACCGCGCCGGTGATGGTTCCGGACACCGTTTGCGGAGCCAGGAAGACGGTTTGCGCCGTCGCTGCGTTGTTGGATACGCCACCGGTCTGGACGGCCACCACCTGGCCGGCAAAGAGCGTTGAGGCGTTGAATGCGGGTTTAAAGGGCAAACCGGCCGCCAGCAGGTTCTGCCAAAGTCCCGGCATAACCCACTGCGTCTGGCTGTTTACAGTAATCGTGTCTTTCTGGATGGGCGTGGTGGTTGGCGGCGGTCCGATCTGCTGGCGCACGATCTGAATAAATGAGGTCGCGGGCGAACCGGTAACGGCAGTTACGGGTCCGACCAGCAACTCAGCCGTCGCGGTAGGCAGCACCTGCTCGTCGACGCGCAGGGCCAGGAAACTGGCTTTGCCTTGGACCTCGGCATCGACCTCGACCAGCGCGCCGACTGCGAGCGCCGAGAATCCGCTGAGCCCCTGGTATTGGGTGCTCGAGTTCACGTTAATCACCAGCGACAGGCCTTCGGGATTGGTCAGCGTGAATTGATTGGTACCCAGCGCCGAGACCTTGCCCCTGATGCCGGTCATCAGGCCGTTTGCGCCGTTGGTGGGCGTGGCGGCAATGGGCGCGGGGGCAATGTGGAACTGCGGCGTGACGGTTACCGTCGATCCCGAGATCGAGACCGAATTGGCCACGAGGAAGTCGATGATCAGCGATGTGGTGGAGCTATTTACGACCAGCGGTGTGGGAAACGTGAATACCTGCGAGGTGTTGGTGAGCGTGGCCGTGGCCACCACCAACTGCTTCGTCGTGGGGTCGATATAGGCGACCTGTGCGCCGGAATAAGTAACGGTGACGCTGGTGTAAGTGTCCTGAGGAATGGCGGGAGTGAGGAGCGGCTCCTGCACTGCATCCAGGTGCGCCGCCTCAAAGGTGAGCGGAGCGGAGAGAATGCTGGAGGCCTGACCCTTCTGGTTGGTGAGCACCACCGAATTGAGCGTGAGGCTGGCGGCTACAACCTGGTCGCCGGGTGCGTCGGTAATGGAGACTGGCACGTACGTGGTGGACGCACCAGAGCCGGTTAAATCACTGATGAAGTTACTTGCGGCGGTGCATCCGGTGACGATCAATGCGGCTGTGATGAGCACGGCTACTGCGGCCGCACCAACTCCCTTGGCAATTCCCGTCTTGCTGGCTTGCATTGGCTTTCTCCTTGCATCGCAATTCGGAGGTCGCGATAGGCCCTAGATGGGTCGGCGCGCAACAACTTTCCAACCGGCTCAAGGCGACATGAAGACAGACCCCAAGCGTCCTGATTAGACGGTATATGAAGGCGGGGGATGACGGGACTCTAAGAAATGGAACTAAGGTACCAGGGACTCAGGAAGGTGCTGGGGACTCAGGAACTGGAAACAGGACTGCGGGCTGGCCTGAGGCCGCAAAAAAAGCCGCCGATCCCGAGGGAACGGCGGCGCAGGTTTCGGCGGGAGTGCCGAAAAAGTGAGGTCGCCTCGCAGAGCTACCGACGAATCCAACCCGCCGCACCAGAGAAAGTTGCGGCGACGGAGCGGGTTTTGTTGCAAAAATTGTGCGTTTGAGGGTCTTGCCGGACGGGTGATGCACGGGGGAATCGCCGGCGGAGGTCGGGTTCGGGGCGGCGGAGCAGCCCGCGGCGTCTTACAATAGTCTTTCATTGGGGAGGGATCGATGCAACGCCGCCAGTTTCTTGCTGCTACGCTTGCCGCTTCTGCCATGACCGCTGCCCGGCGGGCACCCGCCCAGGCTCCGGTGCCTGGGGCCCGCGAGTTTTACCTGTTGCGCCGCTATCAGCTCAGGAGCGGGCCGCAACTCAAGTTGACGGAGAACTACTTCGCCGGGGCTCTGATTCCGGCGCTGGGGCGCGTGGGCCCGGGACCGGTTGGCGCATTCAAACTCGACATTGGCCCGGAGACGCCTGCCTACTACCTGCTGATTCCCGGGGCTTCCGTGGAGACGCTGGCCGAACTGGACCTGCGGCTGGTGCACGATGCGGAGTTTCTCGCGGCGGCCGCGCCCTTCTGGAATGCCACGGCCGGGGCACCTGCGTTCGAGCGCGTGGAGTCGTGGCTTCTGGCCGCCTTTGAGGGCTGGCCCAGGGTGACGCCGCCGGCTTCGAAATCAAAGCGCATGTTTCAGCTCCGAACGTACGAGAGCCCATCGAACGGCGAGCACGTGCGCAAGGTGGAGATGTTCCACTCCGGCGAATTCGAAATCTTCAAGGCTGCGGGCTTCCATCCCGTGTTCTTCGGCGACACGCTGGTGGGCTCGCACATGCCCAGCCTGACCTACATGCTGACCTTTGCCGATACGGCGGAACTCGAAGCCAAGTGGGACGTTTTCCGCAACGATCCGGCGTGGAAGAAACTGTCGGCCGATCCGCGGTTCGCGTTCGATCCCATCGTGATGAACATCAGCAACCTGACGCTGAGCCCGCTGGACTGTTCGCAAATCTGAAGAGGCCGGCCGCCGGCGGGGGGGCGCCGGCGCGGGAAGGATTTCTGTTGACATTACTATCTAATAGATATATATCTAATACAGCTATGGCACGCCGCTCCAGCTCCAGTCAGGAAGTGCTCCTGGGACTTCTCACCGTGGAACCCATGTCGGGCTACGACCTGGGGCAATCCATCCGCACATCGATCGGCTTCTTCTGGAACGAAAGTTACGGCCAGATTTATCCCAACCTGAAGAAGCTGGCGGCCGCGGGACTGGTGACCGCGAAGACGGAAAAACAGAAAGGCAAACCCGACCGCCAAGTCTACTCCATCACGCCCAGCGGAAGGGCGCACCTGGAAGAGTGGCTTGCCGTGGAGCCCCAGCCGGAGGTGCCGCGGAACGAATTGCTCCTGAAGCTGTTTTTCGGCGCGCAAGCAGGCCCGGAGATGGTGATCGGCTATGTCGAGCGCATGGCAGAGCGCGAGATGAGGTTTCTAGAAAAGTTCAGGCAGATAGAGCGCGAACTGCTGTCGCAGATGCGGCGCTATCCCGATGCGCCGTACTGGCGGATGGCGGCGCGATTTGGACAGCTGGAACTGGAAGCGCGCCTACGCTGGGCGGAAGAGACGCTGACGGCCCTGCGCAAAGTGGAAGGCAGCCGGCGACGCCGGGCAATCGGAAAGGAAAAACGCCATGCAGGTGAATTGCACGTTTCCCACCAGGCCTCCTAAGCCCGAACCGATCGCCTCGTGGAAACACCTTGCAGGCTTTCTCGCCATCATGGCTGCGCTGCTGGTTCTGGGGCTGTATCAGCAGCACGCGGGCGGCAACGGCGCAGGGTCAAGTCAGGGGCAGCTCGCCAGCCACGGCTACGCTGTCCCGATTTATCTCACAGCTCTCGTAATGGACTGGTTGCTCTTGTATTTCTGCTGGGCGGGCGTTCACCGGCGCGGCGGCAACTTGTGGGACCTGGCGGGCGGACGCTGGAAGAGCTGGCGGGACCTGTTTACCGATCTCGCCGTAATGCTGCCGTTCTGGGCCGTATGGGAAGGGGCAGCCTACGGCGTTCACTTGCTGCTGGGATCCGGCAGCGCGAAGACGGTCGATAGTCTGCTGCCGAAGAGTCTTGTCGAGGTTCTGGTCTGGATCGCCACGTGCATCACTGCGGGCATCTGCGAAGAGATGGCATTTCGCGGTTACCTGCAGCGGCAATTTCATGCGCTTACTGGCAACATCGCATGGGCCATTCTTCTACAGGCCCTGGTCTTCGGCATCGCTCACGGGTACCAGGGATGGCGAAACGTCGTGATCATCAGTGTGCTTGGCGTTCTTTATGGCGCTCTCGCCGCGTGGCGCAAGAATCTGCGTGCCAACATGATCGCCCATGCGTGGGCGGATGTCTGGGAAGGCTGGCTGAAGTTTGTGGTTTGGCGGTAATGCTTTGACCTACTAACTTCGCAATGATCCCGGCACGGGTGCGGGTCTGGAGACCCACACTACAGCCGGTCAGGAGACCGGCGGTACCTGTTCGCCGCCGCTGCCCCGCACTATAATCGGCGCATGCGTTTCCTGGCCGATTCGCGGCATCGCTCTGTCGCCCTGCTTGCCGGCGGCGCGCTTCTGGTCTTTGTCCTGCTGGGGACGTTTAATTGGTTCAACAGCCCCAACGTAGATTTCCTCAATCCAGAGACCTACGGGCAGACCATGGCCCTGGCTGCCGTGGAGGTCCTGCTCTTTCTTCTCTTGCTGCTCTTGCTGCTGCTGCTGTTGCGCAACGTCCTGAAGGTTTACGTGGGGCAGGGCAGCAGCGGCGTGGGCGCGCGGCTGCGCTCGCGCATGGTGCTGGGCGCGGTCCTGATCACCGTTACGCCCGCGGCCCTCATGTTCCTGTTCAGCTATTCTCTGCTGAACCGCTCGCTGGAACGGTGGTTTTCGCCTGACGCTTCGCAGCTTCGCGACGACTCGACGAGTGTGGTTACAGGGCTGATCGAATATGTGGCCGGCAATGCGCAGGAGCGAGGCGGAGTCTGTGGCCGAAACGGACGCGGCGGATCGCGACGCGCAGGCGCTCCAACAGGTTCTGAGTTCGCGCCGCACTTCCCTTGAGGGCGGCTTTCTGCTCGTTTACGACAAGGACGGGCGGCTGTTCGCGAGCTTTCAGGCTCCTTCCGAATCGAGCTCCGGCCACCTTGAGCACTCCGATGGATGAGACCGAGCATGGACGGAACTCCGCTCCGCGCGGACCGCTTTCGGCGGTCCTGCTCTGCCGCCGCGCGCAGAGCGGACCATCCGGTGGTGAATGTGGCAGGCCAGGAATACGCGCTGGGCATGGCGGCCACGGTCTCGGGCAAGATTGTGGTTGCGGCGCTGCCCGTGCCGCAAGGACTCAACGCAGCCACCGCGCGCATCCGCTCCGGCGCCGACGAGTATTGGCAGCTCTACCGCTCCCGCAGAAAACATTCGCTCCACATTGTCCCTCACTCTGTCTGCTGGTTACTGTCTTTGTTTTCTTTTCCAGCGTGTGGCTGGCCCTGTTCCTTTCCAAGCAAATTACGCGGCCCGTTGAAGCGCTGGCCGATGCCATGGACGAGATTGCCGCGGGCAAGTACGAGCAACGCGTGCCGGCGCTGGCCACCGGCGAGATGGGCGACCTGGTGCGTTCGTTCAATCACATGGCCGCCGATCTGGAGACCAGCCGGCAACTGGCAGAGAGCGCGCAGGCGCAACTGACCGCGGCCAACCTTGCCGTGGAAGAACGCCGGCGCGAACTGGAGACGATCGTCGAGACCATTCCTTCAGGGGTGGTCACGCTGGACGGCGCAGGCGTGGTGCTGCAAGCCAACCGCGCCTTTGCCGCGCTGATGGGACTGAAGCGGGATGCGCCTCCTGGCCGGAGAGAAGCATTGAGGCTCTGCTGCCCGCCGACTGCGCCGAAGATTTGGCCGGCGTGATCCGGCGCAGCCATCGCATGGGCGCCGCATCGACGGAACTGGAATTTCATGCCCGCGGGCGCATCATCCATTTGGCCATCACCAGCGCGCGGCTCGAACTCGCGCCAGGGCAACATCGGATCGGTGCTGGTGATGGAAGACACGACGGAACTGCTGCGCGCGCAACGGCAACTGGCGTGGAAGGAAGTGGCGCAGCAGGTGGCGCACGAGATCAAGAATCCGCTGACGCCCATCGCTCTGAGCGCCGAGCGCATTGGCAGGCATCTGGATCGCGGCCAGCCGGACTCGCCCAACATTATTCGCAAGTGCAGCGAAGTGATTCTGGGCTGCGTGGGCACGTTGCGCACGCTGGTCGATCAGTTCTCGTCGCTGGCGCAGTTTCCGGCGCCGCAGCCGCGCGCCTGCTGCATGAATCAGATTGTCGAAGAAGCGCTGGCGCTGTTTGGCGGCAGGCTTGAGGGCATTACGGTACAGCGGGATCTGGAGCCCGACTTGCCTCGCGGTGATGGCCGATCCCGAGGCCATTCGCCGGGCGCTGGCCAACCTGATCGACAACGCGGCGGAAGCCATGCAGGGCAGTTTGCTGCGCGTGCTTGGGCTTCGCACCGCGCTGGTGGAAGACGGCTCGGCCGTGGAGGTTACCGTCTCCGACACCGGCACAGGGCTTGACGGAGGAGATTCGCGAGCGCCTCTTCCTGCCGTTACTACTCGACCAAGCATCGCGGCACGGGTCTGGGACTGTCGATTGCGGCCAAAATCGTGCAGGAGCACGGCGGCACCATCAGCGCCGAGGCGAATGCTCCCAAGGGCGCGCGCTTCCTGCTGCGGTTGCCGGTGGTGGAGCCCAGCGCCGAGCCCGCATCCGCGGCGCAACGAGCGGGCAACGGTGCAAGAGCATCGCCTCATGAACCACATCCTGGTGGTCGACGACGAAGCGGAGATTCGCAGCTCGCTCGAGGAGATTCTGCGCGAGGAAGGCTACGGCGTGGCCGGCGCAGGCCGATGCCGAAGAAGCCGTTGACGCTGCTGCGCGATGTGCCCTACGACGTGGTTCTGCTCGACATCTGGCTGCCCGGCCGCGATGGACTCGAGCTGCTGGGCGAAATTCGCACATGGCCTGGCGAGACGCGGCCAGAAGTGGTGATCATCAGCGGCCACGGCACCATTGAGACCGCGGTAAAAGCCACCAAACTGGGCGCCTACGACTTTCTGGAGAAGCCGCTTTCGCTGGAGCGCACGCTCATCGTGGTGAAGAACGCGGTGGAGGCGCGGCGGCTGCGCACGGAGAACGTGGAATTCAAGCGCCAGTTCAGCGCCGCATCCGTGCTGACCGGCGAAAGCGTGCCGGTGAAGGCGCTGCGCCAGCAGATCCGGCTGATGGCGCCGACCAACGGACGCGTGCTCATCTACGGCGAGTCGGGCACCGGCAAGGAACTAATTGCGCGCTCCATTCACGCGGAAAGTTTGCGTCGCGACGGCGTTTTCGTGGAGCTGAACTGCGCGGCGATTCCCGAGGCACACATTGAAGCCGAACTTTTCGGCTATTCGGCATGGCGCGCAGCCGGGGGCGCCCGGGTGCGAGTTTGACCAGCGCGGCACTCTGGAGCGCGCCGATGGCGGCACGCTGTTCCTCGATGAAGTGGGCGACATGAGCCTGAAGACGCAGGCCAAAGTGCTGAGCGCTCTCGACGACCAGATGTTTACGCCGGTGGGCGGCACGCAGCCGCTGCGTGTCGATGTGCGACTGATCGCTTCGACCAACAAAGATCTCGAAGAGGAGATTGCCAAGGGCAACTTCCGCGAAGATCTTTTCTACCGGCTCAACGTGGTGCCGTTTTTTGTGCCGCCGCTGCGCGAGCGCAAGCAGGATATTCCGCTGCTGGCGCGCGAATTTCTGGCGGAGTTTGGCCGCCAATATGGCCGCCCACGTGTCGAAATCAGTGAAGAAGCGCTGGAGGCGCTGGGCCGGTACCACTGGCCAGGCAACGTGCGCGAATTGAAGAACGTGATCGAGCGCGTGCTCATCCTCAATCCCCGCGTGCTGCGCATCGAGCGCAAGCATCTGCCGCCGTTGACGCACAAGACCGGCGCGCGCGCTACGGAGGAATTTTCAAGCCTGCAGCAGGCGCGCGACGCCTACGAGCGCGAGTACATTCTGAAGAAGATCGAAGAGGCCCGCAACAACATCAGCCATGCGGCTGAACTGCTGGGCCTGGAGCGCAGCCATCTCTACCGCAAGATGAAGGCCTTAGGAATCGCAGTTCGCGAGTAGCGGCGTGCCGGATGTCTGCTAGGCCTGACGATTCCCCTCGCCGACTCCTGCTGGCGAATGCGCCGTTCCACTTTCTTTTCGCGCAGATCGGCTTTGCCGATGCGGCGGTCTGGTCTTCCTGAGAGCCGGTCATTCGACTCGCTCATCGATGCAGGCAGCACGATCGGTCCGGGAGCGCGCGATGGTTGATCTTTCGCGGGCGGCCTCGGACTGGATGGGGTGGCGGTGGGCTCAGGCGCGGCGACGGGTGCCTCGCCTTGTTGTGGCCGCGCAATGTCCTCCACCGTGGATCCCGAACCACTGGTAAGCAATTTGTGCAGGGTGGGAATATTCGCGCGTTGTGTCTCCACGAAGTCCACGCCATCCACAGTAAGCGTGTACTGCGCATTGTCCGTCTTAGACACGTAACCCTTTTTCTGCAGATACCACAGCGTAAAGTCCAGGTAGTCGCGCGGGAAACCCATCCGCTCTTCAATCTCGGCGAGGGGAATTTCAGGATAGGCTGGGTTGGTGCGCCGCCTGTAGTAAAGCACCGCCAGCACCGCCAGCCGCCGGTTCAACTCGCCGTCCATCACATCCATGAAATCGACGGTCGCGGCCAGCGGCTCCGGTGGCGTGGGGTTCCGTGCACGGGCCGTATCGTATTCTGTGCGGCGTTGCGGATCGGACAAAACGTCGTAGGCAGCCTTAAGTAGACGGAAGTTCTCTTCGTGGCCGGTCTGGTTGTTATCCGGGTGCATCCGCGCCGCCAGAAATCGGTAGACTCGGTGGATCGTATCCGCATCGGCATTGGGGCTGATTTGGAGAAACTCATAGTAATCGTGAACCGGCGTGTCCATATTCTCCCGCATTGATCGTCTTGAGTTTAGTCCACGCCTAATTGGTCCCGGTATCCCCAATTTGGGGGGAGCATCCGGCATCGCACCAGCCGGGGCTGCCTTTGTCTCCCCGATTGTTCCTAAGGCCTTTTCGGCGAAGCACTTGGAGCGAAATGTCGTGTAGCATCGATGATCTTTCGATTCCGCCGGGTTGGACAATCGCCGTTGGCTTTTTCCGGGGCGAAATCGCGGCCGGACGAGTCGAGGTAAACGCCGCCGCATGCTACGCTAACCCTCATGCCACCAGCGGTACAGCCGGAGGTCAAGACCCAATCCCCCGCGGCGACGCACGAGCGCCCCTGGCTCTTCAGCTTTCTCATCGCGCCCGATGCGGTAATTTCACTGGGCCTTGCCAGCGGAGCGCTGACCTTTCTGTTGCGCAACGAGGGCGTGACGCCGGGGCGCGCGGCCAGCATCGCGGCGTTGATTGCGCTGCCCCATGCCATTTATTTTCTCTGGGGCCCGGTGACGGACTTCTGGATGCGGCGCCGCACCTGGCTGATGATTGCAGCCGCTGCCGCAGCCGCGGCGGTGCTGGCCGCATTTCACCAGCCCACGCTGGCCACGCCGTGGGCAGTGCGATTGCTGTTTCTTGGCGCGTGCTTCGGCGTGGTTGTGGCGGCAGCCTGCGGCGGAATGATGGGAGCGCTCGCGAGCGAGACCAACAAGCGCCGCGCCAGCAGCTTTTACCAGGCTGGGTCGCTGGCCGTGGGCGCGGTTGCGGTGTTCCTGTTGCTGTCGTCCGCCGAGCGATTCAGTCTGGGCGCGCTGGGCTGGATTGCGGCGGCCCTGATCGTCGCGCCCGCGCTGTTCGCATTTGCCGCGCCTCCGCAATCGATGGTCCGCGAACACGGCGCGTGGGAAACCGTGGTGCGCGTCGGTCGCGAATTCAAATCCACATTTCTGCGCTGGGAGGCCATTCCTTATGCGCTTCTGATCGTTGCGCCGTGCGCCAGCGGAGCCATGATCGGCCTGCTGCCGGAGCTGGCCCGCGACTACGGAGTCAGCGGCGCGCAGGTGGCATGGATCAACGGGGTCGGCGGCGCGTTGCTGACCACGGCCGGCGCGCTCTCGGCGTCGCTGATTCCCGTTCGCGTGCGCGCTCCGATTGCGTATTTGCTGGTGGGGCTGGCCAATGCGGCCACGCTGGCACTGCTCAGCCTCGGACCGCAGCGGCCCGCTATCTACCTCGCGAGCACCGTACTTTTTCTTTTCACCGTCGGCGCTGGCTACGCGCTGTTCACGGCGGTCTCTCTGGAATTCCTCGGCGGTTCAGGCAAAAGCGGCAGCTCGCGGTACGCGATCATCAACTCGCTCGGCAATGTCCCCGTGGTGTACATGACGTGGCTCGACGGCCGCGGCTACGCGCTGTGGGGTCCGCGCGGCATGCCCGGCATCGATGCGCTGGTGAGCGCCGTGGTGGTTTTAATTCTGCTGGGGCATTTCGTATTCAGCCGGCGCAGGAGGATGCTGCGCTAATACCGCATCCATCACGTCAGCGCTATTGCAGCTCCCAAAATTGGAATCTGGAGTACCCGGCAGAAAGTCGAAAACCCGCTATGCCGCCAAATCCTGGGCGAGCGGTTTTACTTTGGCGCGCCGTTTCCGCGACGCAACCCACAGGTCGCGCTGAGCCTGAAGACGCAGCCAGAACTCTGCGTCGGTGTTGAACGCCTCCGAGATGCGCAAAGCCATGTCCGCTGAGATTCCCGCTTTCCCGTTCAGCACGCGAGACAATGCCGGCCGAGTAATGCCAAGATGCCGGGCCACCTCCGTCACCGAACGGCCCTGCAGGTAATTCGCCAGAATCCTTCCCGGATGCGCGGGATTGTACATCTGCATGACGCACTCCTTTAGTGGTAATCCCGCGCTACTCCCGCGGCTGTTTCAGAATCGGCCCGATCGACTCGGGATTGTCGCCGGTGCGCGGATCCACGCGAAAATCCCACACCGACTCGCTGATGTCGGACGGGGAGATGATCTCGACCAGCGCGTACTCGCCGATGGTCAGCTTCTGCTGCGGCTTGACGCGCAGCCAGTGCTTGCCGGGCATGACTTCCACTTTGGTCGGAATGGTGTCCTCGTCCTGCGTCACGGTCCCGGTGGGTCCGACTTTGATGGCGCCCACGATGCGCACCGCCTGGCGCTCGTCCACGCGCACAATCACGAATCCCGACTGCGGCGAATGCGCGCCATGCTTGCCGTTCACGGCTTTCGAGCCGCCGGTATCCACGGTGATGGGGTGCGTCAGCACGGGCTCCGTTTCGATCTTCGACGCCGAGCGAAAGATAGATCGCCGGATCGTTCACGTGGAGGTGAACCTTGGCGTGCGCGCCTTGCAGCTCGAGGCTGGCTTTCTGCGTGGCCAGCGGATTCAGCACCGCGACCCCCTTGCGGCTCTTCGAGTTCATCGATAGATCGCTCGAGATCAGCTCCACCAGCTCCGGCGTGCCCTGAAAAGTATCGAGCACAAATACGCCATCCTCATCCGGCAGCTCGAGGCCCGCGGCCACCTGGGGCATGCGCGCCTTTGCTCGTTGCGCTCCTGCGGCTTCCTCCTTGTCGATCTCCTCCGCCTCTTTCATCGCCGGCGAAGCATCCTCCTCGACCAGGTCGGCGTGTTCCTTTTCCCACTTGCGCGTTGCGTCCCAGTCCACCAGGTTCGCGGGCAGCTCCTCCCATTCGCCGCGCTCCTGCGAGAGGTAACGCACGCGGTCGCCGACGATCTGGTAATCGCGCACCAACTGGTAGGTACCGTCTTTCAGGATCAGCCGGTGATTTCTTCCCATGCCGGGAACGCTCGGCTTCAAGGGCAGGGGCTTGGGAGTTTTGGCCCTGCGATTTCTGGCTCGCTCGGGGTCTGACTGGATGAGTTTGGGCTGGAGCGTGGCCTGACTCTCGCCGCTTGCGCAGCGCGGCCGTCGCCGCCAGCAGAAGAGCAGCGAGGCGCAAGCGCCCCCAAGCCGCGCACTTCGATGAAAGATCAACCATGGCAACACAGTTTAGACGCATCGAGCCCTGGTTGGCGGTCTCGATGGGCTGAAAAATCGCTACTGCAGGCAACCTCTCCCGGCCGAAAGCGTCCAATTTTGTATACTCTTCTGTAAAATAGAAGCGGAAGGTGCAATCGTTTGACAGGGATTCAGGTCACAGTGTTTCCGCGGCAAGCGCGGCGCCATGGCCCGGCTTCTTGCCGGCGGTGGCGGTGCTTTGTCTGGTCCTGCTGGCGATGCTGGCCGTTGCCCAGGTCGCGCACCTGCACCCCAACCAGTCCGACGCCGATCACTGCCAGTTGTGCATTGTCATGCACACGGTGGTGCCCGTTGCGGCCGCGGCGGCCGTGATCGTGATCGTGCAACTGGGAGCCTCCGCGCCCCAGGCCGAACCCATCGTCATTGCCCGCCAGCGGCAGATCCGCCTCTTCATTCGCCCCCCTCCAGTCTCCTGCTAGAGCATCTTTCCGTTTTCATTCGAGTTCGTCGCATCGTTCGCCATCGTTTCACTCACGGGCGATGCTTCGGCCGCATTCTCACAAGCTGATCTTGAAACGGACCGATGCTCCTCAAATGCACTGAGGATGCCGCGGCGGCACGTCCCGCGGCTTGCTTTCTCGCATCTTTCAGCCATTGTTCAGGAGACTTTCCATGCCGTTCCATCGTGGCGCAATGCTGCGCATCCTTCCCCTTCTTGCCCTGGTCTTCGCGGCGCTCTCCGCGCCCGCGCAAAGCGGCAACGCCGGCACCATTCGCGGCACCGTCACCGACCCATCCGGCGCCGTGGTTCCCAACGCAACCGTCCATCTCACCAACGCTGTCAGCGGATTCGACCGAGACCACGACCACCGACGCCACCGGCCAGTTCGCGTTTCCCAATGTTCCGTTTAACCCCTACAGGATCGACGTCTCCGCCAAAGGCTTTGCCCGCTTGAGCCAGAATGTCGAGATTCGCTCCTCGGTGGGAACCAACGTCAAGCTGGTTCTGCAGATTGCCGGAGGCAGCCAAACCGTCACGGTCGAGTCCGCAGGCGACCTGATTGAAGACGACCCAACCTTCCACGTCGACGTGGACCGCGACCTGTTCAACAAGGTGCCGCTGGAGAGCGCATCCTCCACGCTCAGCTCGCTGGTCACGCTCACCACGCCCGGCGTCGCCGCCGACTCCAACGGCCTCTTTCACGGCCTCGGCGACCACGCCTCCAACTCCTTCTCCGTCGACGGCCAGTCCATCACCGACCAGCAGAGCAAGGTCTTCTCCAACCAGCTTCCGTCGAACTCCATTCAATCCATCGAGGTCATCAGCGGCGCGCCGCCGGCCGAGTACGGCGGCAAAACCAGCCTCGTCATCGTGGCCACCACGCGCTCCGGCCAGGGCGTCACCAAGCCCACCGGCGGCATCAACGCTTCCTACGGATCTTTCGGGTCGGCGAACGGCGGCTTCGATCTCTCCTATGGCGGCAAGAACTGGGGCAACTTCATCGAGGTCGACGGCCTCAACACCGGCCGCTTCCTCGATCCGCCGGAGTTCACCGTCTTCCACGACAAGGGCAACGAGGAGAACTTCTTCGACCGCGTCGACTACAGCTTCTACGCAGGCCGACTCGATCCACTTCGGATCTCAACTACAGCCGCTCCTGGTTCCAGACCCCGAACTCCTTCGACAACCTGAACGTGCAGAACGTGCAGACCACCGGCGAACAGCGGCACCAGCGCCAACCCAACCTTCGTCAACGTGGGCAACACCGACCAGCGCTCCAAGATCAACACCTTTAACATCTCGCCCACTTACACCCACATCATCAGCAACGACTCGGTCTTCAACCTGGGCGCATTTCTCCGCAGGGACGTCTACGGCTACTATCCCAGCGGCAATCCTCTCGCCGATCTGGGGCCGTCAACCTGCAAACCTCGTCCATCTCCCAGTACCGCACGCTGACCAACGCCGGCGCTCCACGC
This sequence comes from uncultured Acidobacteriota bacterium, assembly GCA_963826735.1. GTDB lineage: Bacteria > Acidobacteriota > Terriglobia > Terriglobales > Acidobacteriaceae > Telmatobacter. The sequence continues at coordinate 1,145,948 of CAWGYN010000010.1, read as the reverse complement.
GGACTACTCCTACGTGAAGGGAGTCAACAACCTCAAGATCGGCGCGCAATACGAGCAGACCTTCCTGCGCGAGCACGACAGCCTGGGCGTCGTGGATCCGACCTATAACTCCCCGTGCGTGGACAGCAACGGCAATCCGCTGCCGGGATTTACCGATCCATCGCAGTGCGCCGGCGCCGGCGAGTGTCCAATGATCCGTCCAATGGAGGCACCTAGCTCGCCGTCCTTGCGCCCTACGACCTGACGCGCGGCGGCAGCGACTACCTCTACTTCGGCCACACCGACGTGAAGGAGCTTGGCCTCTACGTTGAAGACGAGATCAAGGCCGGCAACTGGGACTTCAACCTGGGCCTGCGCGAGGACCTCTACAACGGCCTCACCGATGCCAACCAGACCGAGCCGCGCGTGGGCATCGCCTACAACATCAAGCCCTCCGCAACGGTGCTGCGCATCTCCTACGCGCGCACGCTGGAGACGCCGTTCAACGAAAACCTGGTGCTTTCCAGCAGCGGCTGCTCGGATGCGGTGCTGAGTCCGCTGCTGCTTTGCACTCCGGGCGCCTCCGGGACCATGCACCCCGGTTTCCGCAACGAGTTCCACGCCGGCCTGCAGCAGGCCCTCGGCAAGTATGCTCGTGTTCAGCGGCGAGTACATCTGGAAGTACACCCACAACGCCTTCGACTTCAGCGTGCTGGGCAATACGCCCATCACCTTCCCCATCGACTGGCATAACTCCAAGATCCCGGGCTATGCGCTGCACGTGGAGGTTCCGAATCTCCACGGCTTCAGCGCGTATTTCGTCACCTCCTCGGTGGCCGCGCGCTTCTTCCCGCCGCAGTGGCCGGAGCCGGAGCCACCAGCGGAGTCGCTGTCGGCACTCAATATCCCTTCCGCATCGACCACGACGAGAAGTTCAACCAGACCACCCACCTGCAGTACACGATCTCCCGCGATGGCAGTTGGGTCAACGGCCTGTGGGGCGGCTTTAACTGGCGCTACGACAGCGGTCTGGTCGCGGGTTCGACGCCCTGCTACAACGTGATCGACCCCAACAGCCTCTGCGCAGGCACCTCGATCCTGATCGGCGGCCAGCCGGGCGTGGACCTGAGCGGCCTCACGGCCGATCAGGAGTTCGAGGCGGGCATCACCTGCAATGGCGTGGCCGCCACTCTCGCGAACGGCGGCTTTACCTCGTGCCTGGCGTCGCAATACACCTCGAACCTGGTGCAGATTCCCGGCGCCAACACGGAGGACGACGACCAGAACCCGCAGCGCATCGCGCCGCGCAGCCTCTTCGACGCCACGCTCGGCAAGAACAACATCTTCAACAAGGAGCACTTACAAGACGGACCTCGACCTGACCGCCATCAACGTCACCAACAAGTACGCGCTGTATAACTTCCTCTCCACGTTCAGCGGCACGCACTATGTGACGCCGCGGGCGCTGACGGCGAAGATTACGTTGAACTTCTAGTCCGAATCAGGGGAGCCATGATCGAGGGCGCACATTGCGTCCTCGATCTGTTTTCGGATTCCTGAAAACCTGATAACGGAGGCATGTCTCTCGAAATGATCGCCAATTCCATAACTGCTCTTCTCTGCGCGACTCTGCTTCTTTTCGTGAGGCAGGCCTTCGCGCAAGAGGCTGAGAAGGAGCCAGCCGCGATTTTGGAGCTGGGTGCAGCGGCGAGCCGCAGCCTGAACGATGGCGGATCGGCGGGAGGACCTTCGCTTGCCGTTGAGGTCACGCCCATCAAAGAATGGCTCGAGCTCGAAGCCGGGGTCACGCCGCTGTTCAGCGCGCAGGCTACGGATTGGGACACCGATTTGCTTTTCAAGAAGCCCTGGACCCTCTCGCACAAGGTGGAATTCATGGCTGGCATCGGTCCGGAATGGGCGCATACCAGGCACGCCGGAGCGGGTGTGAATGCGTTGGCCGGGGAAGCGGCGCTGGATTTTATGTTCTGGCCGGCGCGAAGACACAAGTTCGGATGGTATCTCGAGCCCGCCTACGATCACGGCTTCGTGTACGCGCACGAGCAGTCGTTTGGAGTGACCGGCGGGCTGCTGATCGCGATCCCCTGAAGACGTGGGAGAGGCTTAGATCCAACTACGACACGCTGTCCACCGCTTTCGTACGCCTGAAAAATCTCGTCGCCGAAGCACGCAAAGATCACTTTTTGCATCGCATCGCTAGAGACCAGCTCCGCCACCGTCTCGGCCACGGCGATCTTGACTGCGCGATCGACAGGGAACCGGTAGACTCCGCAACTGATGGCCGGAAATGCCAGCGAACGGATGCCGTTTTCGCGCGCAATCCCGAAGACCGAGCGATAGCAACTCGCGAGCAGCTCCGGCTCGCCGCGATCGCCTCCGGTCCACACCGGGCCCACGGTGTGAATCACGTACTTCGCGGGCAGCCGATAGCCCTTGGTCAGCCGCGCCTCGCCCGTGGGGCAGCCGCCGATCTTATAGCACTCGTCGAACAGCTCCGGCCCGGCCGCGCGATGAATCGCCCCATCCACGCCGCCGCCGCCCAGCAGCGTTGTGTTGGCCGCGTTCACAATCGCGTCCACGGCCAGGGTCGTGATGTCGACTTTCACAACCTCAATCTTGCTCGTCATGGCAAGCCCGTCCCGAAGCCATCGTAGCGCTACCGCGGCCGCGCCGTCACCGCCCGGCGCAAGACGCTCATTTCAGTACCGTAATGTGAAGCGACGGGCCACCCGCAGCGCGGCGCAGCAATTTTTCCCTTTCGCCGCAGCCCCATCTCTGCCATACTTGAATGTGCCCACCAGGTACGGCCAATCACAACAAACAAATAATGAGGTTGCATCGATGTCGGCAAAGTACGTCTTTGTGACGGGCGGAGTTGTGTCCAGTCTCGGCAAGGGTCTCGCGGCGGCTTCCATCGGCTGCCTGCTTGAGAGCCGCGGCCTGCGCGTGAACCTGATGAAGTTCGACCCCTACCTCAACGTCGATCCCGGCACCATGTCGCCCTTCCAGCATGGCGAGGTCTTTGTGACCGACGACGGCGCGGAAACCGACCTCGACCTTGGCCACTACGAGCGCTTCACCCACGCGCCGCTCTCGCGCGACAACAACTACACCACCGGCCGCATCTACGAGCAGATCATCCTGAAGGAACGCCGCGGCGACTACCTGGGCAAAACCGTCCAGGTCATTCCCCACGTGACCAACGAAATCAAGAACGCCATGCGCAAGGTAGCCGCGAACGGCGCCGATGTGACCATCGTCGAAATCGGCGGCACCGTGGGCGACATCGAGTCGCTGCCGTTCCTCGAAGCCATCCGCCAGATGCGCCAGGAGCTGGGCCGCGAAAACACGGTCTTCGTGCACGTCACGCTCGTGCCGTGGATCGCCGCCGCGCAGGAGCTGAAGACCAAGCCCACGCAGCACTCCGTGAAAGAACTGCTCTCGATCGGCATCCAGGCCGATGTGTCTGCTGTGCCGCTCCGAGCGCCCGCTGAGCCGCGAGATCAAGCAGAAGATCGCCGCCTTCTGCAACGTGGAAGAGAAGGCCGTGATCGGCGCGAAGACCGTGCCTTCGATCTACGAAGTGCCGCTCGGATTTTGCGCAGGAGGGCGTCGACGCGCTCATCCTCAAATATCTGCACAAAGATGCGCCCGAGGCCGATCTTGCCAAATGGCGCGATCTGGTCGACCGCTGCTACCACCCCAAAGATGAAGTCTCCATCGCCATTGTCGGCAAGTACGTGGAGTACGAAGACAGCTACAAGTCGCTCAAAGAAGCGCTGACGCACGGCGCGATCGCGCAGAATCTCAAACTCAAAGTCACTGGATCGAAGCCGAGGGCCTCGAGTCGACCGGCCCCGAAGACCGCAGCTACGAGGCGCAGCTGGAGGAGTTTCGACGGCATCCTCGTTCCCGGCGGATTCGGCAAGCGCGGCATCGAAGGCATGCTGAACGCCATCCGCTACGCGCGCGAGAAAAACGTGCCCTACTTTGGAATCTGCCTGGGCATGCAAACCGCGTGCATCGAGTTTGCGCGCAACGTGTGCGGGCTGAAGGATGCGAACTCGAGCGAGTTCGATCCGGCGACGGAGCACCGCATCATCTACAAGCTGCGCGAGCTGCTCGGCGTGGAAGAGATGGGCGGGACGATGCGCTTGGGCGCGTGGACCTGCGTGCTGCAGGAGGATTCGCTGGCCAGCAACGCCTACGGCGGCCAAAGAGAAATCAGCGAGCGCCACCGCCACCGCTACGAATTCAATCGCGAGTACGAAGCGCTGCTCACCGGCGCGGGCCTGCGCATCTCCGGCTCTACTCCCGACCAAACCTACGTTGAGATCGTCGAGATTCCCGGCCATCCGTATTTCCTCGGCTGCCAGTTCCATCCCGAATTCAAGTCCAAGCCGCTCGAGCCGCACCCGCTGTTCCATGCGTTTATCGAGGCGAGCTATAAGAACCGGGTGAAGCGGGTCGGCTCCGGCGTGTGCGCGACGCCGGCCCTGACCGACGCGCTGTCGTCCTGAGCGGCTGACGGGATCTTACGCGGTTAGGCGAGGATCGGCAGCAGTTCAGCTTGCGACTGGTCGTATTTCTCTCTGATTTCTCTTGCCCAAACGAGCGCTGTCGCTGTGGGCGAGACCGGATTGTTGACCCTTTCGGGAAAGCCACTGTAGATGTGTCCGTCCAATGCACGCCCGGCGCGCTTTTTGCGGACACCGCCCCACTGCTTAAAGAAAAAAGGAATGCGAGCCTCATCGCATTGATCGCGAATCGCCCCGACCCACTCTCTTTTCAAGGGCCTTGCGCCGTATCCACTCTCTCCGCCTACGATTACCCAATGAATCCCAGTGAGACGCAATGCACCCAAGCCTTCGAGCAGCGGCTCTATCGAAAGAAATCGAACAGATGCGGGCGATTTTTGCAAGTCGCGAACGCGCGGCAAGCCGTATTCCCTGTTCTCTACGCTCACGCCCCACCAGATATTAGGACTCTCTGCTGCGAACCGCAATCGACCCTTTAAGAGTCTTGCCATCCTTGGCGAACGCTTGGTGAGAACCTGATACGTGTGCCAGTTAGCTTTCACCATGACCTTTGCCACTGCTTCGATGTAATCATCTGGAACTCCGTCATGGAACAAGTCACTCATGGAGTTCACAAAAATCATCTTGGGTGTTTGCCAGCGCAGTGGCTCGGCCAACTTCTCGGGCACCAACCTTAAGTCGAAGCCCTGCTCATACGGGTGTCCCGGCACTCCGCGAAACCGCTCGGCAAACACCTCTGCATAGCAGTGCTTGCACCCGGGGCTTATCTTCGTGCAGCCGCGTACGGGGTTCCATGTCGCATCAGTCCATTCGATTGTCGAATGCTCAGCCATTTGGGATCTCCCCACGGAGGGCGTACTTTTTAAGGATGTATTGCACAATCTCCGCAGCTACCGGCTTGTGCGCCGCGAAGAACAGGAAATATACGATTGCCCCTTTACTATTGCGCATCGGCATAGGCTTTGGAACATACCCGAAGCCGGCGACCTTTTTCAGGCGGTCCTGGAACGCCTGAACCACGCGATCAATCGAACTCTTTTCTTCCATCTCGCCAAAGAGGCCCTGCACCTGCTCGTATGCCGCCTGCCGCCATGATTCGTCGCCCCAAAACCTCGTCATACGGTTCAAGCTGTCCGGTGTCACCCGGTCTGGATTTGCCCAGAAAACGTTCATGTTCATATCCATTACAGGAAAGTTCAGGAATATCTCAATCTTGGAATCGCCTGCGCCCTTGATCACTTCCCAATCGAGATGCAGACCATACGGATCCAAAATGCAGAGAGCTCTCTCGTAGTTCGAGAATCTTATCGTCGGGAAAATCTCATGCGGGAGAATCTGGTTGCAGTCGCCATGATGAACTCTTACGTTCGGTTTGCCGACGGCCAGTTTTTCCAATGCATGAACACGCGCCACGTCAATGTCGACGAAATGGAGGTAGTTGAATGGAGGCTGTACATTCAATGCGCGCTGAGGACTGCCCTCAATCATTCGCCCAGTGCCTTTTGCTCGGTGATGGCCAGCCCCGGCGAATCCGTCGATGTAGATCGATTTCAGCTTGTTCTTGCGGAGTATCTCGTTGAAAGGCTTGGCATACTCATCAAGAATCGCGAGTTTTACCTCAGACCAGTAACCGATTTCGTCGATTTTGAGCTCAGCGCTCATGTCTGTACTTTCGCCTTTCATTCCCCCGATGTCAAGCTCGATCTGTATTAGTTCTGATCCGCTCAGCCAAATGGAGAATCAAACCAGCATACCCGAAGGACCAGCAGATTACCCCAGCAGCACCGCCCCCTTCACCTTTACCGCCAGCGCGCGATCGAATGTGACCAGTTGAATTCCTGCTGTCTCTGCGAATGCCGCAAGATATCCGTCCGCCCACTGCTTCGTGGCAGCTTGCTGACTGCTCGTCTGTTGCCGAAACGATGAATCAATCCCTGCGGGCTCGTCGATCATCCGGTTGCGCGAATCGGCGACGAGGGAATCGAACGCCTCCCACGCCTGCTGCTGCGTGAGTGCATCGGTCCGCATCGCGGCTTCATTCGTGAGCAGGCGTAGCAAACCGATCTGTGTGAACCGGCAGAAGTATGCGACCGCATCGCTCGCCAGCGACTCGCTCCAATCGGTGGCTGCCTTGTGGTGGGGGTGAATCTCGTGGACCAGCGCCAGCCAGACGTTCACATCAGGGAAAAGGAATGTACTCGTAAACACCCTCCTCGCCAAGTTTCAGCGAACCCGGATTCCTGGAGCGGATCACGGGAAATCGCGGTCCACTCTCCCTTGTTACCGTCATACGGGGGCCGCGAAGCCGCAGACCGATACCCTCCAGGATGATTTCCCGGATGGTCGTGCCCTCATTTGCAGCGCGGATCTTCATCTCGCGATAGACGGGGTCGGGCAGTTCGATGCTCGTGCGCATATTTACATATTAGCATATTTATATATTTATGCACGAGAAGAGTAAACCATTTATTTGCGGCGCGTACCCTCGTCTTCGCCGGGCTCTGTCCCCCAAGCCCAGACTTTTTACCGAAGATTCTTCTCTGCGCGCCCTTCCGTTGAAGCGGAATCTCTCGCAATTTCGTCTACTTGCTTTGGAGAGGTCTCGCCCATATCGGAACTGGCCTGAAAGGTCTTCTTTGTCAGCCTTGAAACGCTCAGCTATGTCCACAAACCCGTCTTTTGGACAAGTCCGGCACATGCCGGATAAATTCCCGGTCCGGGTTATTGACAATGATTTCGTGGCGGGCCTATTGTGACTAAGTTTTTGGGGTAACAAAAGCAGGAAAGGACTTGGAAACATGGTTGCCTACTTTCAGCTTCAGCCCGCGGAAGCGGAGCTGCAGCAGTTGGCAGAACAGTACTGGCAGACGACCGGCGAAAAGGAGCATGAGCTTGAAAAAGCAGCCTTCGAAGCCGGCGAAGCGATCCGCAATGGCGAATACTCACCTTGGCGAATCTGGAAGCGATCGTGCGCTGGAAGTCGGAGCGCGCGGTGCAATACCTGATCGGGAACAGCAACGAAAAGATCCGGCATGTGCTGGCCATCGGCCACCGCGCCCGATGCGACCACGGAAACGGCCGTGAAGGCCCTGCTCGAGCTGCATGGCGTGGATCTTCCCGTGGCGTCAGCGATTCTGGCAGCGATCTACCCGGAGCGCTACACGGTGCTGGATTACCGCACTCTGGAAGCGCTGGGCCATGCGCGTCACGACGTGCGCTTTTACGAGGAGTATCTGGCCTTTTGCAAGCGCTTGGCCGAAAGCAACATCGTGAGCCCGCAGAGCGAACTGCCGGCTCCCACGCCGTTGCGCACGCTGGATCGTGCTCTGTGGGAGTGGACGCGCAGCCACGCCGGCTGATTTCCGGCCCAGGTTGCATCGACTTGCCTGCCGCGTGCTCTCCCCCTCGAAGAAGTCGTTGAGGGGGAGCACGTGTGCCTGCACGCCGCCGGCAGTTGATCGCTGATCACTGGCCGCTGATCACTGTAGAATCAGCATCGTGAGCGCTTCGTTCGAAATCGGCCCGGTTGCAGTCGGCGCGGGCCGGCTCTTCCTGATCGCCGGTCCCTGCGTCATCGAGTCCGAGCACCATGCGCGCTCAATGGCCGAGGCCATCCAGCGCATCACGGCCGACCTCGGCGTTCCCTATCATCTTCAAAGCCAGCTACGACAAGGCCAATCGCACCAGCGTGAAGAGCTTTCGCGGCCCCGGACTGTTGAGGGCACGCGCATTCTGGGCCGCATTGCCAAAGACACGGGCCTGCCGGTGCTGACCGACGTGCACGAGCCCGCCCATTGCGAAGTTGCCGCCGAAGCTGTGGACGTGCTGCAGATTCCCGCGTTCCTTTGCCGGCAGACCGACCTGCTGGTAGCCGCGGGCAGCACCGGCCGCGCGGTCAACATCAAGAAAGGCCAGTTTGTGGCGCCGTGGGACATGAGCCACGGCTTCGAAAAAGTCCGCTCCACGGGCAACGAGCGCGTCTTCCTTACCGAGCGCGGTTCGAGCTTCGGCTACAACAATCTCGTGGTCGATTTCCGTTCGCTCGCCATCATGCGCAATCTCGCGCCGGTGGTTTTTGACGCCACGCACTCCGTGCAGCAGCCCTCGGCGGCCAACGGCGTCAGCGGCGGCCAGCCGGAGTTCATTCCCCTGCTGGCGCGCGCGGCAGTCGCTGCCGGCATCGACGGGCTGTTTCTCGAGGTCCACGACGATCCGGCGAATGCCAAGTCCGACGGCGCCAACGCCCTCGATCTCAAGCTGCTCAAGCCGCTGCTGGAAACGCTGCTGGCGATACAGGCGGCTACGGCGCGGTAACACTTCACCGATCTACGCATCCCACATCCGCCGCAACAGTTTTTCCGTCGAGGCGGAAGCAAGTAATCCCGTTGGTATCGGTCTGATAGGTGCGGACGTGCGCTTCCTGCTAACGCTTCAAGCACCTCCTCGCGCGGATGGCCGTAGCGGTTGTGCAGTCCGCACGAGATCACCGCCCACTGCGGCGCTACGCGCGCCAGAAACTCCGGCCGCGTGGAGGTAATGCTGCCGTGATGGCCCACTTTGAGCAGCGTGCTCGCAAGTCCCGGCTCGGCAAGCATCGCTTGTTCGATGGGCGCTTCCGCATCGCCCTCCAGCATGACGGAAGTTGCGCCGTAGGCCACATGCAGCACCAGCGAATCGTTGTTGGTGGGCTCCGCGCCCGGCTGATAGTCGCGAAACGGCGCCAGAACATTGACCTGCGTGCTGCCGAAGGTGAAAGCGTCGCCGGCGCGAAAGCTGCGCACGCGCACATGCAGCGCGGCGGCCTCGTCCAGCAGCGCGTTGTAGGCGGCGACGCGCGGATTGTTGCCCACCCATAGTTCGTCGGGATGGAAGTTGCGCAGCACCGCGGGCAAGCCGCCCATGTGGTCGGAGTGCGCGTGGCTCAGCGCCACCGCGTCCAGATGCCGGATGCCGCGCGCCCACAGAGCCGGCGAGACCACCTCTTCGCCGATGTCGAAATCCTGCGGTGCCTGGCGCGGGCCGCCGCCAAAGCCGCCGCCGTCGACCAGCAGCGTCTTTGCCGTCGGGCGTGATCAGCAGCAGTGAGTCGCCCTGGCCCACGTCGATGGCCTCCATCAGCATTGCGCCGTGGGGCCGATCGACCGGCCGCGGCAGCACGGCGGCAAGCGCCGCCAGCACCAGCGCGGCCCAGGCGCCAACGCCGCAACCACCGATCCGCTGCCTTCAGGCTCTCGCGCGCCAGCACAATCGCCGCCCCCAGCAGCGCGCAGAACGCAGCCGATTGCCAGAGCAGCGGACCGGGAATGCGGAAATCGCCGAGAGCCATCGAGCCGAACAGATGCACCAGGCCGCACGCCGAAGTGCAGCACCAGTGCAACCACCATTGCCGGAACCACGGCAGCCGACGGCCAAACGACCAGCAGCAGCAACGTGAGCAGCGCGGCCGGCATCAGCACCACCAGCAGCGGCAGAATGAGCAGATTCACCGGCAACGCAAAGATGGTGATGCGATGGAAGTAGAGCGCCATGGGCAAGGTCATCGCCAGCTCCACCACGCACGAGATGACCACCAGCTCCAGCGCGCGAATAGCGAAGCGCACCGCCCACGGAAAAACGCGCCAGGCGATGGTGCCGCTGGCCGCCCGTTGCAGGCGCTCGGCCACCATGCGCATCAGCACGCGGAACTGCGCCAGCCGCGGCGCAGCTTGATGTCCATGGCAACTAATCGCAGGTCGCGCGTGGCAGCCGCGTAGGGATGAATTGTGCCCTGCAGCAGCGGCGCAGCCACGCCGGCAATCGCGACCACCGCCAGCAGCGTCATCTGCAGGCTGGAGTCGAAAAGGCTGCGCGGGCTCACCACCAGCAGGCACAGCGCGGCAAACCCGATGGTGTTCAGCGGGCTGCGCTCGCGATAAACCAGCCGCCCCAGCAGATAGAGCGTCACCATCCAGAGCGAGCGCTGCACCGGCGTGGCGAAGCCGGTGAAGAGCGCGTAGGCAAACGAGGCGGCGATGGTGAGCAGCGTGGCCGGAACGCGCGGCAATGCGCAGCCGCCGCGAGATCCAGAAGATGCATGCGGCCACGATGGCCAGATGAAAGCCTGAAACCACCAGCATGTGAAAGGAGCCGGTGCGCTCAAAGCCCACGCGCAGCGAGTGCGTCAGGTAGGTGCGGTCGCCGGCCACCATCGCGGCCAGCATCACGGCGTCGTCTTCGAAAGGCGCAGGGGCGCGGGCAGGTTCCGCATCGCCGCAGGCAACGCCAGCAACCGCGTCGGTGGACGCGTGTTGCCAGCCGCTCACGCGGCACGACACAAAAGCACCGGGTGCGCGGCCCAGCCGCTCGACGCGATCGACAGCGACCGTCGCCGTCGAGGTGATGCCCTGGTCCAGCAGAAAATCCGCGCGGCTCCAGACGCCGGGATCGTGATAGGTCTCCGGCGGCAGCAGACGCACCACGGCGCGCACGCGCTCGCCGCACGCGAATGCCTGCGCGCCTTGAGCCGCGTCGCCGGCCAGCGCACCGTCAGCCGCACGCCGCCGCCCACCGGCGCTTGCGCATCGCTCTCATCGTTGACCACCTCGACGCTCGTCAACGCGCAGATCCATGCGCTGCGGATGGAGATGCGGCCGAGAGCTCGCCGACATTCTGCTCAGATCCGTCTCTGGGTTCCGTGCGCACGGGCCCCGCGTCGACCACGGTGCCTTCCACGGTGCGCAACAGCCCATCAGAGAGCGCGGCCAGCGCGGGTGCGGGCGCCGGGTGCGGCTCCATCTCCCCGCACCACGCGCCCAGCAGCAACCACAACGCGGCCAGCGGCAGCCAGACCATGCGTTGCGCGCGCAGCGCCGCCAACGCCACACACGCGCAGCGGTGAGCGCCAACGCGATGAGCACGAGACTGGGCTGCAGCCAGAGACGGCCTGCCAGAGCAATTCCCGCCGCAAACAGCCACGCCGCATGAAAAAGCGGCACGGCCGTCAGGCCGGCCGCGCGGCTGCGCGGGGTGGGGGGAGCGATGTGCATGGGGCCCGAATTAGCGAAGTGAATTTGGCTTCAAGCGTATCAGGAACCGGGAATCCGGTGCAGTGATTCCAACGCGAGCACGACTAGCGGCGCAGCCGCACCACGGTTTCCAGATGAAAGGTCTGCGGAAAGAGGTCGGCGAGTGTGATGCTGTCGATGATGTAGCGTAGCCCGTCCGAATCGACGAGCGCACGCAAATCGCGCGCCAGCGTCGCGGGGTCGCACGAGACATAAACGATTTCGGGCGCGGCAATTTCCGCGAGCAACGCCGTGTCTCCGCGCCCAGACCGGTGCGCGGCGGATCCACAACAATCAGATCGGGCCGTTCACCGCTTCCGCCGCTCTGCGCAGGAACTCGAGCGTCGCAGCTTTCACCGCGGATGCGCTCGTCGCCGCGCAAATTGTGCGCTCAGAGCCGCAATCGCTGCCGGAGCGGACTCGACCGCAACCACGCGCTCAAAACGATCCGCGAGCTGCCGCGCAAACAAACCCACGCCAGCAAAAAGATCCCAGGCCAGCCTGCCGTGCGCATGCGCTCGTCACGCGCTCGACCAGTGCATCCACGAGCCAGCGATTCACCTGGAAAAACGCGCCCTGGTCCACGCGATAATCCATCCCCGCAGCACGATAGTGCAGAGAACTCGCGCCCCATTGCGACCTGCTGTGCGGCAGCTGGCCCTTGGCGCCTTCGGCCAGGAACTCCACGCCCTTCAGCTCAGGGATTCTGCTCGGCAAGGGCCTGCGCAAAATCTTCAAACCAGCGTTTTCCGGATCCCGCAACCGTGACGACTCGCCAGCAACGCTGTCTCCGCGGCATCGCAAAAAAGCGAAATCTCGCTCACGCGCAACCTAGCCGGTGATTCCCGCAAAACTCCTGCCGGCCGCGAGCGCAGCCCGCACCAGCAGCGGCGCCGCGATCGGGCACTCGGCGATGGGAATCACCGCATGCGATCGCCGCCCGCGGTATCCCGCATCTCCCTCCGCGTCGATATGCCAGCCGAATGCGATTGCGGTAGGCCCATGGCTCGCCGGCCAGCACCGCGATCTCTTCCGGCGCGCGAACGCCGCCGCGCTCCAGTGTCTCGCGCAGAATCTCCTGCTTCATAGCGAGCTGCGCCGCGTAGCTCGCGTGCTGATACTGGCAGCCGCCGCATGCGCCAAAGTGCGGGCATGCGGGCGTGACCCGCTGCGGGGACGCGGTGACAATCTCTTCCACTTCGGCGGTCGCGTAGCCGCGCTTGCTCGTCCACGATGCGCACGCGCGCCTGCTCGCCGGGCAGAGCCAGCGGCACAAACACCGCCTTGCCTTCGACGCGCGCCAGGAACGCGCCGCCGTAGATCGGCTTTTCGATGTGCACCAGAGCAGACGGCGCCGCAGCCGCTCCGGTCGGACCGCCGGGCACGGGCTTCGGAGACTTCGTGTTGCTCTGCGGCCGCTTCTTCATTGCTGGCTCATGTAAAACAGGCTCAACCGCGGCAGATTGTAGTGCAACCAGCAGTTGCTTCCGCACAAACTGCTGTTCCACCTGGCGCATTTGCACGGCGCCCATGCGGCTGCGATAGGGCGCGAGCTCGCGGGCCGCGTGCTCCTTCAGGCCCACCAGCAAATCCTCGGGAGCGGCCGCGTGTGAGCGCGGCAAACAGTTTCTCCTCGAGCACGGTCAGCGAGCGCTCCAGCGCTTCCAGATCCACGGCTCGCCGCTTTTCTCCACTCGCCGCCGCATCGACTTCGGCCGCCATCTCGCGCAGCCGCGCAGCCGTTGCGCGGCACGCCTCGGGAGCTACTTCGGCAGCATCCAGAGCCTCTGCTGCCGCGGCCAAATGCGCTGCGACGCGCTCGTGCTCGAAGCCTGATTCCGCGGTTGCGGCCGGCGTTGAAGCCGAGCCGATCTGCCGCTTCACTCATTTCCATGGCGGCCTGCATCACGGCCTGTGCGCACCACGCCAGGCCATTGATGCGCTGCATGCGGGCCCGCTTCTGCCGCGCCTCATACTTGTCGAAGGCCGCATCGATGCCGCGCAACGCTGCCTCCAGCGGAATCCCAGCCTCGCGCCAGGTCTCGATCAGCGCCCAATCCAGCGTGGAAAGCAGCAAAATCGCCCCGCGCCGCTGCTGGAAGCGCTCCTCGATCTCGGTAAAATAATTAAAGTAGTTGCGCACTACCTCAATCCTAAATTCCCCTCAGGAGAACATTGATGGCAACGGTTGGATTTGTCGGGCTCGGCATCATGGGCCGTCCCATGCTCAGAAATCTGTTGAAAGCCGGCCACACGGTGGTCGCCTACGGCCGGACCCGGACAAAGCTCGACGCTGCCGTGGCCGATGGCGCCCAGCGCGGGGCATCGAATGCCGATGTCGGCGCACGCGCTCCGATCGTCGTCACCATGCTGCCCGACGGGCCCGAAGTCGAAGAGGTCGTGCTCGGCCCCAACGGAATCCTCTCCGGCGCGAAAGCGGGCTCGCTCATTATCGATATGAGCTCGATCAGTCCGCTGGTTTCGCAGAAGATTGCCGCGGCCTGCGCAGAGAAGGGCGTGGATTTTATTGACGCGCCCGTGAGCGGCGGCGAGCCCAAGGCCATCGACGGCACGCTCGCCATCATGGTGGGCGCGCAGCGAGGCAGCCTTCCAGAAGGCGGAGCCGATTCTGAAATGCATGGGCTCGAGCGTGACGCTGACCGGCCCAGTGGGCGCGGGCAACACCACCAAGCTCGCCAATCAAATCATGGTGGCGTGCAACATTGCCGCCATGGGCGAGGCGCTCACACTGGCCACGCGTTGCGGGCTCAATCCTGAAGTAGTCGTCAACGCCGTCAAAGGCGGGCTCGCGGGCAGCGCCGTCCTCAACGCCAAGGGACCCATGCTGATCGCGCGCAACTTCAAGCCCGGCTTCAGGATCAGTCTCCATCAAAAAGATCTGCGCAACGCGCTCAAGACGGCCGAAGCCAGCAGTGTTTGCCTGCCTTTAACCGCGCAAGTGCAGCAGATGATTTCGTCGCTGATCGCGCGACGGAATGGGCGACCTGCGATCACTCCGCAATCGCGACGTTTGTGGAAGAGGCGTCGCACGTGGAAGTGAAGCTACCTTAGCTCAAGAACTCCGCAACCGCCGCGACCACGGTTTGCTGCTCGTCTTCGCGCAACTCGGGGAAAATGGGCAGCGCCAGCACTTCCCGCGCGGCACGTTCGGCCTCGGGAAAATCGCCTGCGGCGTAGCCCAAACCCTTCAGCGCTGCCTGCTGGTGGAGCGGGACGGGGTAATAGATTTCCGATCCGATGCCACGTGCGGCGAGAAACTCGCGCAACGCATCGCGGCGCGGCGCGCGAATCACATATTGATGCCAGACGTGCCGTGCGCCGGGCAACTCGCGCGGAAGGACGACACCGTGGACAGGGTAGGTTCCACCCTCCGCCAATCCCGCGTTGGTAAACAGAGCGTGATAGCGAGCGGCCAGTACGCGGCGCGCCTCGTTCCACGCGCCAATGTATTTGAGCTTTACGGCGAGCACCGCGCCCTGGAATCCATCCATTCGCGCGTTCCAGCCCAACTCGTCGTGGTGGTAGCGGCGGCGCATGCCGTGCTGGCGCAGCATCTTCACGCGCTCGGCCAGGGTGTCGGAATTGGTTGTGACCATGCCGGCGTCGCCGGCGGCGCTCAGGTTCTTGGTGGGATAAAAGCTGAATGCGGCGATATCGCCGAGGCCGCCTGCGTTCACATCATTCCACGCGGCGCCCCAGGCCTGCGCGGCGTCTTCAATGACCTTCAGCGAGCGGTCGTGCGCGATCCGCGCGAAAGAGGGCCACTCAATTGTCTGTCCGTACAAATGCACAGGAAGAACAGCGCGAACTTCCGTGCCCCGCGCGCCATCGAGTACTGCGCTCACCGCCGCGGGCGACAGGTTGAAGCTGACGGGATCGATGTCTGCCAGGACCGGCGTTGCGCCGGCGCGCAGGATGGAACTGGCCGAAGCAAAAAAGCTGAACGGGGTGGTGACAACGGCCTGACCTGGACCCAGGCCCGCGGCGGCCAGTGCCAGCCACAAGGCGTCAGTGCCCGAAGAGCATCCCAGAGCATGGGACACCCCTAACTGCTCCGCGGCGGCTGTTTCGAACGCGGCCACCTCGCCGCCAAGAATGAATTGCTGGGTTACGAGTACGCGGCTGAGCGCATCCAATAACTCATTATGGATGGGCGCGTACTGACGTTTCAGGTCCAACATAGGGACGGGCGTGCGCCCAGGCGTCTCAGTCGATGGGTCCGCCTGAACCGAAGCGCGAGACGAAATCGCGGTGTCTGGCACACCTAGATGCTATCAGCCATGGAAGTTGGGCGTCCCGCAGCTTGGCTGGCCGGTTTCTTCAGTAACGTTTTTGAGGGGGAGCGGACGCCCGCAGTGTCGAAATGGAGGAAAAACCTCTATAATCTTCTCACATTGCGGGGTTAACCGATTCCGGGTGTTCCGGAGCCGTCCCGCGCAATAACTGATGTATGCAGTAAGGAAAGTGGCACCAAAAACCTTCACCAAGAAAGCAGGAGATCGGCACATGGAGAACAAGCCGGCACAAAATATTCAGGACACCTTTCTGAACACGGTTCGAAAGGACAAATCCCCCATTACGATCTATCTGGTCAGTGGCGTCAAGCTGACAGGGAAAATTCGGTCCTTCGACAAGTATTCCGTGCTCCTGGAGAACAACAGCCAGGAACAATTGATTTTTAAACACGCGATTTCAACTGTGGTAAGCAACCGGAGCGTGATTCATAGCGAACACCGTCCGGCTGCTGTGTCGTCCGGTATCGGTCCGGCTCCCGTAGCTGTACCGTCGGCAACGCAGGTGACTGCGGAACAAAGATAGCGCCGGAGCGTCCCCGGTGGAGCGGCCTCGGCTGGCAAGCGCGACGAACAGGAACGGCAACGCCGCAACCCACGGAAGCAACCGGGTTGAGCGCGCCGTCCTCGTCGGAGTGGACCTTGGGGTCCGTTCGCGTGGCAACCGCGCAATCATCATGGCGGCGCGTGCGCAGAGCGTGTGTCTTGACTCTGGTCGAGTGTGCTCCGCAAGTCGCCAGTCCTCGACAATCCACCCGCTCGCAGCGTCCGGTTGAGGCTGCGCGCGATGCCCAGGATCTCGATGCCGAAGCGTCTCTCGCCGAGTTTCGCGAGCTGCTACTGAGCGCGGGCGGGCAGGTTGCCGCCGAGGTGCTGCAGCGCCGCCCGCGCCCCGACCCCGCAACGCTTATCGGTTCCGGCAAGGTGGAGGAGATCGCGGCGATTGCCGCCTCCACGAACGCAGACCTGGTGCTCTTCGACCACGACCTTACAGCCACGCAACTTCGCAATCTTGAAGCCGCATTGCCCTGCCGCGTGCTCGACCGGACGCAGTTAATCCTGGACATTTTTGCGCGCCACGCGCGCACGCGCGAAGGGCAGTTGCAGGTGGAGCTGGCGCAGCTCGAATACATGCTGCCGCGGCTGACCGGACGCGGCAAAGCCATGTCGCAACTGGGCGGCGGCATCGGCACCCGCGGACCCGGCGAGACGCAGCTCGAAACCGACCGCCGTCGCATCCAGCGCCGCATCGATCAGCTCAAGCGCGATCTGGAAGCGGTGCGGCGCGTGCGCCGCCAGCAGCGCCAGCGCCGCGAGGCCGTTCCCGTGCCCACCGTCGCCCTCGTCGGCTACACCAACGCGGGCAAAAGCACGCTTTTCAATACCGTTACGGGCGCGCAAGTGCTCGAGTCGGCGCGCATGTTTGCCACGCTCGACCCCAAGTTGCGCGCCATCGAGCTGCCCAGCCGCCGACGCGTTCTTTTATCGGACACGGTTGGATTCATCCGCAATCTACCGCATACACTGGTCACCAGCTTCCGCGCAACGTTGGAAGAAGTCGCCCAGGCCGAGGTGCTGATCCATGTGCGCGACGCTTCTTCCAGCTACGGCGACGAGCAGAAGGCGCAAGTCGAGAAGGTGCTCGGTGAGCTCGAAAGTTTGTCGAAGCCGCGCATTGAAGTGCTGAACAAGATCGACCTGCTGCCTGAAGCGGAGCGCACGGCGTTGCTTGCCCGAACGGAATCTGGTCCAAAAAGTAAAAGCGCCGCCGGCGCGGCGGTAGCGCTCTCCGCGCTGACCGGTGAAGGTGTGGATGATTTGCTCGCGGCCATCGACGCCGCGCTTCACTCCGACCCCATCGTGGAAGCGGAGCTGCGCGTCGCGCAACATGAGGGTGCGGTTCTGGCGGCGATTGAAGCAGGCATGGTGGTACACACGCGCGAATACGAAGGCAATATCGTTCGTCTCAGCGTGAGCGGTCCGGCTTCGCTGGTGGGGCGCATGCGGCGCTTCCGCGTGCGCGGAGAATAGAAGTCGTAGCCCGGGCCCCCGTTGTAGCGCCGGCCTCCCGGCCGGCTGTAGCACGGGCGTCCTCGCCCGCGCTTCCCTGCCAATCACCACGGCTTTCACGTTTTTCGGATGCCGCTTCTCGCCATGAACGCCCGCGGTTGCTTTGGCCTTTCGAAACATCGACGTATCAGCACTTTGCCGGGTGCCCCACGTCTCGCTTTTGAGCAGGGATAGCGGAGACCCTCGCTTAACCGCGCTTCCCTCCGCCGCGCGGAGCGCCTGGCCGCGATGCGCCGCTCTTCGGGCCGCCCTTGGTGTTGCCGCGGTACTTGCCGAAACCTCCCGGCTTACCACTGAAACCTGGCTTGCCGCCAAAGCCCGGTTTTCTGCCGAAGGAAGGTTTCGGTTTGCCGCTAAAGCCGGGGCTCTGAGGTTCCGCGACTCGCTCAATCTCAAGACGCGGCCTTGCTTCGCTGATCGACTGCGGCCGATCCGCACGCGGCTTGAAGGGTGCGCGCGGCGCACTGCCGAAACGATTCTCACCGCGATCCTGCCGCGGTGCGGAGCGAAAGTCAGGCCGATCGCTGCGGGGCTTGAATGGTGCGCGTGGCGCCCCGCCGAATGGCCTATCGCCGCGATCCTGCCGTGGAGCGGGGCGGAAGTCTGGCCGATCGCTGCGGGGTTTGAAGGGTGCGCGTGGCGCGCTGCCGAAACGATTCTCGCCGCGATCCTGCCGCGGAGCGGAGCGGAATTCCGGCCGATCGCCGCGAGGCTTGAAAGGCGGACGTGGCGCGCTGTTGAAGGGTCTTTCGGCACGGTCTTGTCGCGGACCGCCGCGAAACTCTGGTTGATCACCCCGCGGCTTGAAAGGCGCGCGTGGTGCCCCGCCGAATGGCCTATCGCCGCGATCCTGTCGCGGTGCGCCGCGAAACTCCGGCCGTTCTGTACGCGGCTTGAAGGGCGGCCGTGGTGGTCCGCCGAATGGTCTTTCACCGCGATCCTGCCGCGGAGCGGAACGAAACTCCGGGCGTTCGCCGCGGGGTTTAAAGGGTGCGCGTGGCGCGCTGCCGAAGGGTCTGTCGCTTCGTTCCGGGCGGGAACCGGTACGAAATTCCGGGGTTTCGCCGCGGGGCTTGAAAGGTGGACGCTGTGCGCTGCCGAATGGTCTGTCGCTGCGTCCCTGCCGCGGGCTGGGTCGTCGATCGAAACTGCGGCCAGGGCCCCGCCCAATGGGCCGGTCGCGCTTCTCCGCCGCCAGACCGGCTTCTTTGGGCAGCATCTTTGCGACCTTGGGACGGCGCGGTTTCATCTTGCCCTCAGCGGTCAGCCGCAGCGCGTTCACTTCATCTTCGGTGAGCTCGCGCATGTTTCCCGGCTCCACATCGAGCACCAGGGGCCCATAGCCCACACGGCGAATTTTTTCGGCAAAGTGTCCGATGGCCGCGAACATTTTTCTCAATTCGCGGTTGCGCCCTTCGGTCAGCACCACTTCGAACCAGGGGTTGTCGCCCTCGCGGAACTCGCGAACGCGCGCCGGAGCTGTTCGCACTCGCGCCGAACCTGGCTCGCCTTTTTCAATCGTCACGCCGCCGCGCAAGCGCTCGAGTTCTTCCGCGCTCGGCTGCCCGGCGACCTTCACGAGATAGGTCTTCTCCACGCCCGAACCGGCTTTGCTGAGCAGATTCGCCAGTTCGCCATCATTCGTCATCAGCAGCAGACCTTCGCTCAAGTAATCGAGCCGGCCGACCGGATACACGCGCTCTTGTGCCTTGGCAAAGAATTCCATCACGGTAGGCCGGTGCTCGGGATCGCTGACTGTGGTGACGTAGCCCCGCGGCTTGTTGAGCATAAAGTAGCGATGCCGCTCGACGCCGTGCAGCAACTTGCCGTCGACGCGAATGTGATCGCGCCCGAGATCGGCTTTGCTGCCCAGTTGCGTTACCACCTGGCCGTTCACCACCACGCGCCCGGCGACAATCATCTCCTCAGCGTGACGCCGGCTGGCAATGCCCGCCGCAGAGAGAATTTTTTGTAGTCGCTCGAGTTTTGCCGGCGGCCGCTTGACCGGCTTGCCGGCTGGCTCCGCTTCTTCGTCCGCTTCTACATCCGTTTCCGCTTCAGCTTTTTCCTCGGCTTCCTGCCGCGCGCGTTCTTCCGTCGCCGCTTGCGCCGCTGCCATTCCCGGCCCGGCTTCGAGAACTGCATCCGAGGCCTCGACGTTTGTTGCTTCTTTGAACGCGTCGATTTCGGCCTGCGCCAACTCCTGCTGCGCATGCGGGTCCGCGCCGCCCAGGTAACGATGGGCCTCGCCACTGGTCACGTCGCCAATGGGATCGAGCACCGGCTCGTTTAGGCGAAGCGCGGATTCCTTTTTGACTTTCGCGGTGCGCTTTTTGCTTTTTGCCGCAGGCGCCTTGGCTTTTGCGGGAGCCTTCTTCGTTGGCGTTGCGCGATTCTTTGCGAGCGCAGGCGATTTTGCCACGGTTTTCGCGGTCTTCGCGCCGGCTGCTTTGCTCTTCTCCGCAGGCTTTTTGCTCGCGGCATCCGCTTTCCTGGTTTTGGACGCGAGCTTGGCTGCGGTCGCGGCCGAATTCGTTTTCTTCTTGACTGTCATGGGGAAACCTGTGACCTTCTGCTCACTCCGCGTCGCTGGCTGACGCATCGGAAGCGGCTTGTGGGGACTGCGCCGCGGTTTCGGCCTCATGGTTCGCGCCATTGCCGTTGGCCTCAACATTCGTTTCGGCGCTCAAATCCGGGTTGAAATCGGCAGCGGCTTCGGCTGCTGCTTCGCCGCCCGACGGCTCCGGCTCTGCAACTTCCGGCTCGGTAATTCCTGTTTCTGCTAGTTCGCTCGCCGCCATCTTCTCGAATTCTTCCATTGACGGCAGCTCGGAGACATCTTTCAGTCCAAAGCGCAACAGGAATTCGCGCGTGGTTTTGTAGAGAATTGGCCGGCCGATCACGGGCTTGCGTCCCGCGGTGACGATGAGCTTGCGCGCCAGCAGCGATCCGAAGACCCCCGAAGAATCCACGCCACGAATCTCGTTGACCTCCGGCGCAGTCACCGGCTGCTTGTAGGCGATCACCGCCAGAGTCTCAAGCGCGGGCAACGAAAGCTTCAGTGGCGGCTTCTGTCCCTTGATGAAAGAACGCACCGCGTCGTGAAATTCCGGCTTGGTTGCCATGCGGTAACCGCCGGCGATTTCGCGGATCTCGACGCCGCGGCCATCGACGGCATAGTCGGCGATCAGTTCGTCGAGCAGTTGTTTCATGACGCCGCGGGCCTCGCGGTCGCGCATCCGCGCCGCGCGCTTAGCCTCTGCCTCGGCCTGGTCGGCGTCCGGCACACCGGCCTCTTCGCTCGCTGCTTCGCCGTCGGTCTCCGGTAGCGTAGCGCCGGTCTCCCGGCCGGCTGTAGCGCGGGCGTCCTCGCCCGCGCTCTCTTCCACGTCCGCACCTTCGTGCAACGCTTCCGCAGCTTCCGCTTCCTCAACCGCGTCCGGCGCAACTGCCGGATCGGAGATGGAATCGCCTTGAAACGGTAAAGATGCATCCTCGGATGCAGCCTGCTCTTCGGCTTGCGCAGCCGCTTCCTGCTCCGCCTTCCACTCCAGGGCGTCGTCGGCAAACAGACCGGCCAGTTGCGCCAGCGTTACCGGCTCTTCTACGGCATAAATTACGGCTTCCAGTTTGGCTTTCAGACTCATTCTTTGTTCAGCACCATTCTGTATGTTACCGGAAGCGGCTATTCTTTTGCGCGTTTGCGGCGGCACGCCATTTTACCCATAAAAAAGGCGTCCGGCTGCAGCCGGACGCCCTGGCCAAGTTGGCCGATTCTCGTCTTAGCTCATTAACTGCCGGAAAAGGAAGTACAACCCGCCGGAGAGCAGGGCCGCAGCCGGCAGCGTGAAGACCCACGCCATGGCAATGTTGCGAATAGTGGAGACCTGCAACCCGCTCTTATTTGCCGCCATGGTTCCGGCGATGCCCGAGCTTAATACATGGGTTGTTGAGACGGGCAATCCGAAGCTGTCTGCGGCCGAAATCGTCGCCATCGCCACCAGCTCCGCACATGCGCCCTGCGCGTAGGTCAGGTGCTCTTTGCCGATCTTCTCGCCAACCGTGACCACAATGCGCTTCCAGCCCACCATGGTGCCCAGTCCCAAAGCCAGCGCTACGGCCACTTTCACCCATGAGGGGATGAACTTGGTGGCCTTGTCGATTTGCGACTTGTAGGTGTTCAGGGTCACGACTTCGGCGGGCGAGAAATTGCCAATGTGGTTTTTGAGCATGAGCCGGATGGCTTCGCTCACCACGTACATGTCGTTGCGCACGTTGGTCTGCTGGTTGGCCGGAACCGCCTTGTATTCCTTGTAGAGCGCGATCTCGCTGCTCAAATCATTCACCAGCTCGCGCATAGCGATCATGGTGTCAGGCTGCAACTGCTTGGTGGAGATGAATTGCGTGACCTCGGCGCGTGCGTCGGCTCCCAGAATGGCGTCCGGCGCGACATGCTTGTTGATCACCAGGTCGGCTTGCTGCGACGCGGTAACAAAGGCCTGCACGCCGCTTGCGGGCACGGCATGATTCAGCGCATACGCCGTGGGCACGGTGCCGATGAGGATGAGCATGATGAGGCCCATGCCCTTTTGCCCGTCGTTCGATCCGTGGAAGTAGCTCACGCCTGAGCAGGTGAGAATCAGCAATGACCGGATCGGCCACGGCGGAGGCGTGGTGCCCTCCGGCGCGCGGAACAATGCCTCCGGCGTCGGAATCAGGCTCAATCCAATCGCCAGCGCCACCGTCACGCCGATGGTGAATACCGCCGTCCAAAGCAGGTTCCATTTGAAGAGGTAGTACGCCGACAGCGCGAGAATCACCGCCAATCCCAGCGAGCCGAGCAGGCGCGATGCTGGCTTGAGCACCAGGAGAAGAATCGCCGCGCAGACGAAGCCGACGATCGGCGAAATCAGAAGCACGCGGAACACATTACCCACCTGTCCCCAATCCACGCCGGATGTGCCGGAGGCAGCGGACATGATCTGGTTGGCAACGCCGACGCCGATGATGGAACCGACCATGGTGTGCGAGCTCGAAGCCGGCAGCCCGAACCACCACGTGCTCAGGTTCCAGATAATCGCGGCAATCAGCAGGGCAAAAACCATGGCAAAACCCGCGCCGTAGCTGACCTTCAGGATCAGCTCCACGGGCAGCAACGTGATGACGCTGAAAGCCACTGCGCCGGTCGACATCAGCACGCCGAGCAGGTTGCATAGCCCCGACCACACCACGGCGATATTGGGATCGAGCGAATGCGTGTAGATGACCGTCGCGACGGCGTTTGCGGTGTCGTGGAAGCCATTGACGAACTCAAACCCAAGCGCGATGAGTAGCGCCACGCCCAGAAGAACGTAGGGCCACGCGCTGGTGATCACCACGTTGCTCATATCCTGTGCGATGTGGACGCCGATGTAGCCCAGGCCGCCGAGAAGCGCGACCAGGACGACTGCGCCGCTCACCCAGGCGGAGGTGCTCTTCATTTTCTTGTCAAGAAGCGACCCGCCTACAGGCGTGCCGCCAACGGTTGTTGCCAGATCGGCCATCGGGAAACTCCGGAAATCGATTGAAATGTGGGATTTCGTCCGAAGCGGCTGAGGGAGGCAAGGTCCGGACCTCTCAGGGATATCGAAGACACGTGAATGGGGAGTGAATGACCGTTAAAAATCTGCGCACAGCCGCCCTACGCCGCCGCGAAGGCGCGCAATATTCCAGTGTGCAGATCGTTACTCCGGCAACGTGAGCGTGCCTTCGACCGTGAAGCTGCCCGCCACGGCTGGCGCTCCCGTGCCGGGCTGGCCGCCGCCGACGGAGACCGTGTACGCGCCTTCAGCCACAATCGGCTCGCCCGCCTCGGTCACCATGCTCATGTCGCGCGGCTGAAGCTCAAAGTGCAACTTCTGCGATGCGCCCGGCTCCAGGTGCACGCGTTCGAATCCGCGCAGCGCCCGCAGCGGAGCACCAGGCAACGTCGGGAAATTCGAGATAGAGCTGCGCCACTTCGTCGCCGGCGCGTGTGCCGGTGTTGGTCACGGTCGCTTCCACAACGACCGGCTTGCCTGCCTCCACTGCGGCAGCGGGAAGCGTCAACTCGCTGTAAGCGAACTTCGTGTAGCTGAGGCCATAGCCGAAGGGATAAAGCGGCGTTCCCTGCAAAGTAACGGTAGGTCCGCCCCTTCATGGAGTAGTCCTCGAAAGGCGGCAACTGGCTGACGTCTTTGTAGAACGTCACCGGCAGCCGCCCGGCGGGGTCGTTCTTCCCGGAGAGCGTTTGCGCCACCGCGGCTCCGCCCTCTTCGCCGGGGTACCAAGCATCGAGAATCGCGTTGGCGTGCTCGTTGGCCCAGTTCACGCCGAGTGCGCTGCCGTTCGTGAGCACCACCACCAGCGGCTTGCCCGCGGCCGAAAGAGCCTCCAGCAGATCTTCCTTCTGGCTTGGGCAAGTCGAGGCTGGTGCGGTCGCCGCCCTTGAACCCAGGCTCGTTCACCTTCATCTCTTCGCCTTCGAGCTCGCTGGTGATGCCCACCACGGCCACCACCACATCCGCATTCTTGCGCCGCCGCTACCACCGCCGGATCAACGCTGCGATCCATCTTGCCCAACATCAGTTTGAGATGCAGACGCCGCATTGGCCGTCTTCTGGTACTCGACTTCCAGCTGGTAAGGCTTGCCCGCTTCCAGATGCACTTTCCCGGTAACCGTCTCCACGCCGTGCGGATAATTGGCGATGGTCACCAGCTTGCCGTCAAGAAACACGCGGAAGAATCCATCGGTCTCGACACCCAAGTTGTAGTCGCCCGTCTCCGTGGGCGTCAGCGTCGTCTCCCAGCGCACGGTGAGCGGATCGGCATTGGCCGCCGCGCCCGGCAGCGGTTGCGCCGCAATGTCGATGCCCGGTTCCGTGCGCGTGGCCAGCGCGGCGGTACCGCTCGACTTCTCGTTCGAGAAGCTCACGATGTTCTGGTTCAGATAGGTCGCCTTTACGCCCGGCTTGCCCATCCGTCGTCAGCAGCGCGTCCGGCACCGGCTGGGCCTGCTTGCTCAGGAACCCCGTGCCCGGCATAAAGTTGATCGTGTCTCCGGCGAATTCCTCCTTCAGGCCTTCCAGAATCGACACCGTGTGCGTGGGAATCCCGTTGTAGTTGCCCAGCAGCACGCGCGTCTGGTCGGCCAGCGGGCCCACCACCACGATCTTCGCTCCGTTTGTCTTCAGCGGCAGCACGCCATCGTTCTTCAGCAGCACCATCGACTCGTTGGCCAGCTTGAGCGCCAGCGCGCGATGCGCGGCGCTGTCCAGCTCGCTCTCGTCGATCTTCGTGTACGGAACCATCTCCGGCGGATCGAACATGCCCAGCTTCATCGCGCGCCGTGAACAGCCGCATCAGCGCCGTGTCGATGTCGCTCTCTTTCAGGTAGCCGTCCTTCACGGCGTCGAGATACGGCTTGTAGTCGTGGTCGTCCGTCACCTTGGCGCGGAAATCGGCGCACTCGTTGTCCATGCCGCGCTGTCAGGCTGATCGCCGACGCCTGCTCGGCTGCGTGGGCTCAAAGTGGTGGCCGTTGAAAATGTCGCGCACCGCGCCGCAATCCGAAACCACGTAGCCCTGGAATCCCCACTTGCCGCGCAACTGATCCTCAAGCAGAAACTCGTTCGCGCACGCCGGCTGGCCGTTGATGCTGTTGTAGGCGCACATCACGCTGTCGGCCTTGGCCTCGGTCACCGTGGCGCGAAACGCCGGCAGATACGTGTCCAGCTCGTCGTGCTTGCTCACCTCCACGTCGGCAGAGTGCCGCGTGGGCTCCGGCCCCGAGTGCACGGCGATATGCTTCGGCGTCGAAATCACGCGATAGTAATGCGGATCGTCGCCCTGCATCCCGGTGACGAACGCCACGCCCATGCGCGCGGTCAGGAACGGATCCTCGCCGTACGTCTCCTGGCCGCGCCCCCAGCGCGGATCGCGGAAGATGTTGATGTTCGGCGCCCAGAAATCCAGCCCCTGAAAGATGTTGCTGTGGCCGTTCGCATCGCACGGCTGCGCATGCTTGATGCGCGCTTCGGTGCTGATGTCGACGGCCATCTCGTGAATGCCCGCTGGGATCGAAGGTCGCCGCCAGGCCGATCGGCTCGGGAAACTCCGTCGTTCCGTTCACTGCCACGCCGTGCAGCGCCTCGCTCCACCAGTCGTAGGCGGGACGCCCAGCCGCGGAATGGCGCGCGCCTGGTTCACCAGTTGGCTGGCCTTTTCTTCGAGCGTCATCCGCTGCACCAGGTCCGCCGCCCGCTGCTCCGCCGGCAGATTCGGGTTCAGGTACGCGGGCTTTTCAGCATCCTGCGCCCACAGTGCGCCCGCCGCGCTCACTCCCAGCAAAGCTCCCGCCACCATCCGCATTCCAAGCATCGTCATCGTCTCCCGCACTGCCGCGCCTTCGGCCTCGAGCGCACACCTTGTATCCGCAGACGGCCCAACTTTAACTGGCGTTTTCCTTCACTGTCAATAGAGTCAGGCCATGGAAAATCGGTTTATATGGGCATTTTCTCACATTGCGCGTGTTGAATGACTTCCGCGCCCCATCCTTTTCGCGTCTCTTGCGAAAAGGGTGGGAAAGCGAAAAAACGAGCACACTCCGCCAGCGCGGCTAACTCCGCCAACTATGCTGCCTTCTCGTGTAACCTTTCTGCCAAAGCGCCCGTAAGCCTGTTTAGAAAGGGAAGACGGATGGCCGACGGTTCCAGCACGATGCCCGGCAGCGTGTTGCAACGGTTCCGCCATGGCGATCTCGACGCATTCGAGGCGCTCTTCCGCGAGCATCAGCGTCCGGTGTACGGCTGGATTCTGCGCATCGTCCGCAACGCGGCTGCCGCGGAAGACCTCACGGTGGAGACCTTCTGGCGCATCCATCGCGCGCACGACCGTTTCCAGCCGGAGTTTCCGTTCGAGCCCTGGGCGCGGCGCATCGCCACACGCGCGGCGCTCGACTGGCTGAGGGCGCAGCGTCCCGAGGTGGAACTCACGGCAGAAATGGTCGGCACGTTGCCGTCCGCATCCAAAGGCGATCCGGGCATTGCTGCCGAGATTCGCTTGAAGACCGCGCTGGCCTTCAGCCGGCTTGCCGCCCAGTTTGCGCGTCGCGGCGGTTCTGGCCGTGGTGGAGGAGCAGCCGCACAAAGAGGTTGCCGCGGCCCTCGGCATCTACGTTGGCGCCGTTAAACTGCGCGTCTTTCGCGCTCTTCGATTGTTGAGAAAGGACCTGGAAAAGCAGGGAATCACGCCATGAATGCACACGATGAGAATCGGATCAAACAATTGCTCAAGCAGGCGCTGCCGCCGGTTGAATCCGAATGCGGAGCCGGCACGCGATCTGTGGCCCGCCGTGCTGCGCCGGCTCGACGCGGACGCTGCGCAACGCCATGCGGTGCCCTGGTTCGACTGGGCGCTGCTCGGCGGGCTCGTGGTCTTTGCCGCTTCGTTTCCGGCGACGATTCCGGTCTTTCTCTATTACTTATGAAGACCTGCCCACAGTTCGCAGAGTCGGCGCCGGTGGTCCACGATCCACGAATCACGCATTACCAAAGCAAAGAAGGAGATTGCCATGAACAACCACACTTACCTGCGCGCCTATCTTGGCGGAGTATTTATCCCCACGTTGGTGTTTCCAGTGCTTGTCACTGCGCTGGCTGTGGGCAAATATCTTTGCGGGATGCAGTTTCCCGTGGAACGCATCGTGATTTTTCCGCTGGCCTTTATGCCAGTCCTGTGGGGATTATGGAATGTGTTTTGGGTCGCGCTGCGCAGGATCGCCCAGCCGTCGCTTGGGCTGCACGGAGCGATTCTGCCGTTTCTGATTATGCCCATCGGCGCAACCCTGGCCAGGCATCTCGACGTGATCTCGTTCGGGTCCTCGAGCGTCACCTGGTTTCGGCGCTATACCGATTCCATACGCCCTGATTGCTTGCGGATTCGTCTTTGCGGTGGTGCTGTACTACCTGGTGTGGAAGTACGTGATCGGTTTTGTGAATCGCGAGCTGGGCCTCGCGTGATGGAATCGCCGGGGCCGCGGTCCGTGACGCCGCGGCCCGAGCTTCAATCCGCTACTTCCTCATGGTGCGGTGCGCGCACAATCTGCATCAGCATGCCGCCATCCAGCCAGTTCAGTTCGCACCGCTCGCAGTCTTCACATCACCACGTGGCCGCCGCCGTAATAAAAGTGCGTGTCCATCGCTTGATGGCACTGCGGGCATTCGACCTTGCGGTTCAAATCGCCGCCGTCATCGGCTGACGGGAATCTCGGTGCCGGGATGTTCAGCGCGCATCCTGCTCAATCAGCGCCTCGAAGGCGCCCATCGGCACCAGCATGCCGTGGCACTGCTTGCAGGCATGCAGATGGGCACACCGGCCAGCAGTCGCATCCCACAGCGGAACCGCGCACAGTGGGCAGGTCAGTTCCGGCAGCTTCGTCCAGATACTGCACGCCCGTCGTCGTCCGGCGCGACGGAACACGACGCTGTTGCAATAGTCGCAGCGCAGGCTGGCGTCGCCCGGCCGCCATGCCGCATCGGCGCTCCGCAGGATGGGCAGTTCATTGCTGCTTCCCGCACTCAGGGCAGAACTTCGCCCGCTCCGGCATCGGCTTGCCGCACTCGATGCAGAACTTCGTTCCGCCGTCGGCGCCGCAGCGCTGCTCGCGCCGCCGTTGCCGAGCAGCGCGTCCTGTCCCGGCATCGCCTGGCCCATGATCGCCTGCGCCATTGCCGCGCCCGCGCCCAGTCCCACGCCCATGCCCGCCGTGCCGCCCGTGTTCTGCGCCGCCTCTTCCAGCGATTCGGCAGTCTCAAACTGGGTCAGCCGTCCCAGGTCGCCGGCCATGTTCATGCCGATGCGCTGGTCCATCACCTTCTGCAGGTCCTCGGGCAGCGACACGCTCTCCACAACAAACTGGTTCAGCTCCAGTCCCAGCGCGGCAAAGCCTGGCTTCACGTCGTTCGATAACCTTCTCGGCCAGCGCGCCCAGGTTCGCCGCCATATCGACAAACGAAATCTCGCTGTTCGGCAAAGATCGCCGTCATCCGCGCAACGATCATGGTGCGCAACTGGCCTTCCAGGTCCGTCGGCAACATACTGCTTCCCGCGTGCCGGTCACTTCGGTGAAGAACTTCTTCGGGGATCGGCGATGCGGTAAGAGTAGTTGCCGAATGCGCGCAGCCGCACCACGCCATATTCCTTGTCGCGGATCGTGATCGGCGTCGGCGTGCCCCACTTCTGGTCGATCTGGAGCCGCGTCGAGAAAAAGTACACATCCGACTTGAAGGGCGACTCGAAATCCTTGCTCCAGTTCATCAGATCGGTCAGGATCGGGCAGGTTGCGCGTGTTCAGCGTGTGCAGGCCCGGCCCGAAGACATCGGCGATCCTGCCCTCGTTCACAAACAGCGCCATCTGCGACTCGCGCACCGTCAACTGGCCGCCGTTCTCAATCTCCATGTCCTGCATGGGATAGCGGTACGAAAGCACGCCATCGCTGTTCTCATTCCACTGGATGACGCGAATAAATTGCTTGCTGATGAAATTGGCTCAACGCCACGTTCGTCTCCTCGCACGCGATATTAGCACCGCCCCGCGCGCGCAGTAACTCCCACTTTGGTTGTGCGGGATTACCTTGCCGCTACTTTACATGCGGCTTTTGAAAGGGAGAAGAAAAAGCGAGGAGATAGAATCACCCCGGTCACTTTTTCGGGGAGTTACCGCTCTGCCGCAGGCTCTTGTATCGCCGGTCTCCAGACCGGCACCGATCGCAGAGCGACTACGAAATGGCGACGCTGACGATCTTAGGAGATGCCTTTAAAGAAATCGCCCAGCCCCGCGCGCTCCGCGTGGGCCGCCATCTGCGCCTGGATCGTCAGCGCCAGCTCCAGCGCCGCGCGTCCCTGCCGCGCCGTCACCCGTGGCTCGCGGCGCGTCCGCACCGACTCAAGGAAAGAAAGAATCTCGAGCTTCAGCGGCTCGCCAGGCGTCACCTCCGGCTTCACAAAGCTCAAGCCCGGAGCAGGTCCATCGTGGGGCTCGGCCTGCGCCCCGGCCAGACTCCTCCGCAATCATCCTTCAGCTTTTCCGGATCGTTCTTCGCGGCGAGAACCTTCATCATGAGCCCCGCCGGAATCTTGCCGGATGCGATAAGCGTCTGGATCACCGAGCGCATCGAGCTTGCCGGTGGAGAGGAATTCGCGGCGGCTGCGCGATGTGTCCGACGAATCTGTCCAGAGTCTGGGCCCGCGGCAGCCGTCTCGTCGATTCGGATCACCAGCACGTCGCGCCGCGCATAGTCGATCGACACATACTGGCGCGGCTCAAAGAAGCGCAGCTTGCGCACCCGCTCCGTGGAAACGCGCGACGCCGTAAAGTTGGCCACGCAGCCCGACTCGAACTCCACGCGCACATTCGCAATGTCCACCTTGGGCGACAGAATCGGCAGCCCCACCGCGCGCACTTCGCGCACCGGCGACTTGGCAAACGTGAGCACAATGTCGAGATCGTGGATCATCAGGTCCAGCACCACGTCCACGTCGAGGGCGCGCGGCGTAAACACGCTCAGCCGGTGCGCCTCAAAGAACATGGGCCGCGTCAGGCTCGGCTCCACGGCCAGCACCGCCGGGTTGAAGCGCTCCAGATGTCCGGGCTGCACAATGCGGCCATTCTTTTCCTGGACTTGGATCAGGTCGTCAGCTTCACGCAAGTTCGCCGCCAGCGGCTTCTCGATGAGCAGATCCAGGCCCGCATCCAGCAGCTCCGGCGCCACCTCGTGATGCTTGACCGTCGGCACGGCCACGCATCGCCGCATCCAGCTTCAGGTCCGCCTTGAGCAGCTCGTCGACGCTTGCAGAACACGGGAATGCCGTACTGCTTTGCCGCCTCTTCCGCACGCGCCGCATCGGGATCGACCGCCGCAACCAGCGCACGCACCTCGCCGCCGTCTCCAGTTCGCGCAGCACACGCAGATGGTTGCGCCCAAATGCTCCGGCGCCAGCCACGGCTACGCGCAATTGTCGCTTGCCTGCTATTTCGCCGCCTCTTTCTTCTAGCCTTTTCCTTCCACGGCCTTCAGGCAGCGGCTGTAGAGCTCGAGCAGCTGGTTCACGTGTTCCTCGGGCTTGGCGGCGCCCGCGCCGGTAAATCCCGTCGAAGGCGTTGCCGGTTTGCCCACGCCTGCCGTGCCCGCCACAAACTTCAACAGGTCGAGCGCGATATCTTCATTGCGCCGGGCTCCAAGCCCCGCGGTATTCAGTGTATCCATAAGCAAATTCTCCGAAGTCCGATGCTACCAGATCAAGCGCCAACCGTTGCCGGGCGAAGCATCCTTCTCCGCACCGCGCAGGTGGCGCCGGGCCGTAGGTACGGCTGGGAATCGATGCGCACAAGGGAACCACTGGCCTATGATCCTCGTACACAGTTTCGGAGGCGCAAACCATGAGTGCAAGAGCGAATTGGGCGGCAACTGC
The DNA here is from genome assembly GCA_963826735.1 of uncultured Acidobacteriota bacterium. GTDB lineage: Bacteria > Acidobacteriota > Terriglobia > Terriglobales > Acidobacteriaceae > Telmatobacter. The sequence goes on along the minus strand of CAWGYN010000010.1, from coordinate 1,114,499 downwards.
AGTCGGAACCGCTGTGGGCACGGGCGGATGGATTTTCGGACTGGGCAATTTCGTCTGGCCGGCCCATCCGGGATGGACGCTCTTCTTCATCACGCTTGCCGCCACCATCGTTACTCAGGTGGTGGTGGAACGCGAGGTTCGCAGCGCCGCCCGTCGTGCGCAAAGTTGACATCGCCCGCTGTTGAAGGAAGCTCCGCCAGTCGAGCTAACCCTGCTAACTCCGCCAACGCCGCTAACTCCGCTAATCTCTTATCAGGATGTCCCTCGCCTACATCGCCCTCGGCGCCAACCTTCTCAGCTCTGCCGGCCCTCCTGAGGCCACGCTCGCCGCGGCTGTCGAACGCCTGGGCGCTCTTGGCAGCATCACTGCGCGCTCCTCGCTCTACTCCACCGCGCCCGTCGGATTTCCAGATCAACCCCGCTTTGCGAACGCCGTGTCAGCTCTTGAAACGCATCTCTCGCCGAACGAAGTGCTGGACGGCCTTCTCGCGATCGAGCACGAATTCGGCCGCGATCGCGCCGCTAGCCCGCCCAACGGCCCACGCACGCTCGATCTCGACATCCTCTTCTATGGCGATCTGGTGCTTGCCACATCCGGACTTGAAATCCCCCATCCGCGCGTTGCCGAGCGGGCGTTCGTGCTCGTGCCGCTAAACGAAATCGCGCCCGATCTCCGCGATCCCCGCTCCGGAAAAACCGTGGCGCAACTGTTGCAGACTCTCATCGACCATTTGCAACAGGGCGCCGTCGCCAAGATCGAATGCGACCTCTGGACTACTAAAATCGTCGGCTAAAATCAGTCAGTGACTCAACCGTTCCAACTCCTGGCCGAAACTGCCGCCGGCGGCCGCCGCGGACGTCTCGACCTTCCCCATCAAACCGTGGAAACCCCGGTCTTCATGCCTGTCGGCACGCAGGGAACGGTCAAAGCCGTCCCGCAGGACACGCTCGAATCGCTGGGCGCCGAGATCATTCTCGGCAACACTTATCACCTCTACCTGCGGCCGGGACACGAAGCCATTCGGCGCATGGGCGGCCTGCACAAATTCATCAGTTGGCCGCACGCCCTGCTCACCGACTCCGGCGGCTTTCAGGTTTTTTCGCTCAACCAGTTGCGCAAGGTAACCGATGACGGCGTGCGCTTCCGCTCGCACCTCGACGGCAGTTCGCACTTTTTTACTCCCGAGCATTCCATCGATGTGCAGATCGCGCTGGGCGCCGACATTGCGATGGTTTCGACGAATGCACCGAGTATCCCGCCGATCGCCCTCGCGCCGAAGAGAGCTTGCGCCTCACCATGGCCTGGGCGCGCCGATCGCTCGATCACTTTCGCGCCCACCGGCACGAAGTCCCCTGGCACGAATTTGTAGCGCCGGCGTCTTCGCCCGCGCCGGAGGCGCCTCAAACGCAGTCCCTCTTCGGCATCGTGCAGGGCGGCATGTACACGGACCTGCGCCGCCAGTGCGCCGAGCGCCTCGTGGAGATGGACTTCGACGGCTACGCCATCGGCGGCCTGAGCGTAGGCGAGCCGCGCGAACTCACTCTCGAAATGATTGCCGAAACCCTGCCGCTGCTGCCCAAAGACAAGCCGCGCTACGTGATGGGCGTCGGCTATCCCGATGAGATCGAGCAGTACGCGCGCATGGGCGTGGACATGATGGACTGCGTGCTGCCTACGCGCGCCGCGCGCCACGGGCTGCTCTTCACCAGCGAAGGCCGCCTCAACATCAAGAACAAACAATACGCCGAAGACCAGAACCCGCCCGATCCCGCATGCGATTGCCTGGTCTGCCGCCGCTACTCCCGCGCCTATCTGCGCCACCTGATGCAAGCCGGCGAAGCGCTCTCGGGAACGCTCAACTCCATCCACAATCTGGCGTTTTATCTCGGCATCATGCGGCGGGTGCGCGAATCGCTCGCATCCGCGCCCGCATGGCGAGCGCAAGTGTAACCAGCGCGCTCAGCCAAAGAATCAAGCCCGTGCCGAGCGCGGTCGAGCCTTGCATTTCATCCTTCGCGAAGAGCAGAACGCTCGCCGCAGCCCAGCCCACCAGCGCCGCGCCCGTCACGTAATGCGCGGGATAACGAAACAGCCGCGCCAGCGGAAACATGTGCAGACCCACGATGGCGGTGATGGCCGAGACCACGTAGACGTCAATGCCGAAGCGCGCAAACGCAATCGCCACCACCGCGACCACGGCCCACTGAATGATGTTGATCCGCTTGAACGCACGCGCCATTGCGGGATCTTCGGGTGTGCGAGGCAGCGCCTTTGCGCGGTGCAGCAGGAAGAACGCGCCGCTGGCCAAAACCAGCAAGCCGCACGCCACCATGCTCAATGGAGCGGCGGTCAGCCGCTGCTTTGCGTACAACCCAAGCAACAGCCATATTGCGCCGAAGCCTGTAAAGAACAGCGCTCCAATGGCGCGCCCTCCGATTTGATTCGCTGTTAAGTTCTGCACCATGGTCGACCTCCTTAGGGAGAGAGTGTCAGATCGCTGCTCCGAGCAACTGCTTCAGGGCGGCGACGTACTCAGTCAACGCCGTTCGCCCGGCCTCGGTCATGCGATAAAGCGTCTGCGGCTTGCGCAGCACAAATTTTTTCTCGACCGAGACGTAGCCCGCTTCTTCGAGCTTCATCAACTGCGCGCCCAGGTTGCCATCGGTCGAGCCGGTTTTACCGCGCAGCCAGGTAAACTCCGCCTCCTCCACTCCCGAGAGCAGCGAGAGCAACGCCAGCCGCAGCTTCCCATGAATCACGGGATTCAACTCCGGCAGCTCAGGCGCAGACTCAGGCATGGACCACCCCACTTTGCCGGCGACGCCGTGATTCGAGAATCATGGCGTAGATGCCAAAAACAATTTGGCAGAAGAACGTAGCCGCGAGAAACGCAATGCCCGCTTGCTCTTCGGTGCCGAAACACGCCAGTACTGCCGACCCCAGCCACACCACCGCGCACGCAAACTGCATCTTCCACTTCAGAATCATGGCCGAGGCCATATTGGCCGTACCCAGCATTGCGCCAATGATCGCCAGGAACACATGCAGGTCGTACCGTCCGCTCCATCCCAGCGACATAAGGACGATAAAAAGGCAGATTCCCATCGCCCTCCATGTCGCCCCCAGAGCCCTTCCCAGAGCGGTCGCGGGCTGACCCTTCTTCATGCGCGCGATCGCCACTCCGGTCGCGATGCCGGCCACAATCATGGTCAGGGGCCACGCGAGATAACGGTCGCTCCAGACCGGCGCGCCCAACCACCCTGAAGACCACGCCGTGGCCACCAGGTATGCCACGCCCCACAACACAAACGACCATCCCCAGCGTGCGGTGCCCTGTCTGCCCTCGGCCATCATGCTTTCAATCAGGCTCACTCGCTCTGCCAGGTTCTTTCCATCCATTTCGTCCGTCATATGCAACCTCCTTTTCGCCTTGTTTTGGTTCAGAGATGTCTCGAACACAGAGAACTCTATAACATAGAGTAGTGAATGTCAAGAAAAATCTTTGGGGAACCTAGGGGTGGGGATTGCATTGGTACGGACCGGGGACATACCTGACTTTTGCACCGGGAACCCGCCTGACACTGCAACGTGGGGCGTGTGGGCCTGCATTTTTGGCCCGGCCTGAAATACCGGGCTTGTTCCCGGCCGTATGACCGGGTGATCCAAATCACATTTGACCATCGCCCCCGAGCGGTATAACAAGGTTGCTATGTGCCTCGCCATTCCTGGAAAAGTCGAAGAGATCACCACCGACGGCCTCATCCGCATCGGCCGCGTCAATTTCGGCGGCGTGGTCAAGAACGTCTGCCTCGACTACGTGCCTGAGGTCGAGGTCGGCGACTACACCATCGTCCACGTCGGCTTTGCCATCTCCAAGATCGATGAGGAGACCGCCGAGCAGACCCTCGCCGACTTCCGCGCCCTCGGCGTCCTCGACGAAGAACTCGCCAGCGAGGAAGAAGCCTTTGCCCGCGCGGCCCAGCGGCCGCAATCCCGCTGCCCCGACGGCAGTTGCGAGTCAGCAGGGCAGCAGGTCGACGAAACAGCAAGTCAGCTCATTCCTCCCAAACCCCAATGAAGTACCTCACCGATTCCGTAACGGCGAAATCGCCCGAGCGCTCGCGCGCGAGATCGCACAGATCACCACGCGCCCGTGGAAGATCATGGAAGTCTGCGGCGGCCAGACCCACTCCATCATCAAGAACGGCATCGACCAGATGCTCCCTGTCCGGCGTCGAAATGATTCACGGCCCCGGCTGCCCCGTCTGCGTCACGCCGCTCGAACTCATCGACAAGGCTCTGGCCATCGCCGCGCAGCCCGGCGTCATCTTCTGCTCCTTCGGCGACATGCTCCGCGTCCCCGGCACCGAGAGCGACCTCTTTCAGGTCAAGGGCCGCGGCGGCGACGTGCGCGTCGTCTATTCGCCGCTCGACGCCGTCGAACTCGCCGTCAAGAACCCTGACAAGCAAGTGGTTTTCTTCGGCGTCGGCTTTGAAACCACCGCCCCGGCCAACGCCATGAGCGTGCATCTGGCCAAGCGCCGCGGCCTCAAGAATTTTTCCCTGCTCGTCTCGCATGTGCTGGTCCCGCCCGCCATCTCCGCCATCTCTCCAGTCGCCCGGCAACCAGGTGCAGGCCTTTCTCGCCGCCGGCCACGTCTGCAGCGTCATGGGCTACTGGGAGTATCCGCCGCTCGCCGAGAAATACCGCGTCCCCATCGTCGTCACCGGTTTTGAACCGCTCGATCTGCTCGATGGCATTCGCCGCGCCGTCGTGCAGCTCGAAGGCGGCCGTCACGAAGTGGAGAACGCCTACAGCCGCGTCGTCACCTTCGAGGGCAATCGCCCCGCGCAAAAGCTGCTCGCGAAGTCTTCGAAGTCACCGATCGCGCCTGGCGCGGCATCGGCGTGATCCCACAGAGCGGCTGGCGTCTCAATGCCGACTATCGCGACTTCGACGCCGAAGAGCGCTTCCACATCACCGGCATTCACACCGCAGGAGTCGCCGCTCTGCCGCGCAGGCGACGTGCTCCGCGGAGCCATCAAGCCGGCCCAGTGCGCGGCCTTCGGCAAGGAATGCACGCCCCGCCATCCGCTCGGCGCGACCATGGTTTCGAGCGAAGGCGCCTGCGCCGCCTACTACAACTACGGCCGCTTCCTTTCCGCCGAAGATCTCGCCAGCGCCGGCTCCACGCTTTCAGGAGCTGCGCATGGCTGAAGATGCAAAAGTTGCCGCACCCGATTTCTCCAACTGGTCCTGCCCGCTGCCTCTCGCCGACTATCCCACCATCGTGATGGGCCACGGCGGCGGCGGCAAGCTGGGCAACGAGCTGGTCGAGCATCTTTTTCTGCCCGCGTTCCGCAACCCGGCTCTCGAAAACCTGGGCGACGCAGCGGTGCTCGAAACCGGCGGTGCACGGCTCGCGCTCAGCACCGACTCGTTCGTCGTGCAGCCGCTGTTCTTTCCCGGCGGGTCGATCGGCGAGCTCGCTGTGAACGGCACCGTCAACGATCTCGCCGTCTCCGGCGCGGAGCCGAAGTTCCTCAGCGCCAGCTTCATCCTCGAAGAAGGCTTTCCGCTGGCGCAACTCGCCGCCATCGTCGACGCACATGGCCAAAGCCGCAGCGACAGCGCGGCGTGCAGATCGTCACCGGCGACACAAAAGTTGTCGAGCGCGGCCACGGCGACGGCTGCTACATCACCACTGCCGGCGTCGGCGTGCTGCGCCCGAGCATTCAGGTCGGCCCGCATCGCGCCGAGCCCGGTGACGCGATCATCGTCTCGGGAACCATCGGCGACCACGGCATGGCCATTATGAGCGTGCGCGAAGGCCTCGAATTCGAGAGCCACATCCGCTCCGATTGCGCCGCGCTGAACGGCATGATTGCCGAGGTCCTCGACGCCGCGGGCGCTGCAGTCCACGCCATGCGCGATCCCACGCGCGGCGGCCTCGCCTCCACGCTGAATGAAATCGCGCAGTCCTCCAATGTCGGCATCGCCATCGACGAGAGCAGCGTTCCCGTGCGCGCCCGAAGTGCAATCGGCCTGTGAGCTGCTCGGCCTCGACCCGGTCTATGTGGCCAACGAGGGCAAAGCGGTCTTCTTCGTCGCGCCCGAAGCCGCCGATCGCGTGCTCGCCGATTCTCCGCGCCCATCCGCTAGGCAAAGACGCCGCGCGCATCGGCCACGTCACCGCGGAGCACAAGCGCATGCTGGTAGCGCGCACCGCCATGGGCGCCAACCGCGTCATCCCCACCATGATCGGCGAGCAGTTGCCGCGCATCTGCTAGAAGCAGGGAACGAGGGAACAAGGGAACCAGAGAACCTCTGAGTCCGCACTGAATTCATGCGTCTTCTTGTTCTCTTGGTCCCTGCTTTCTTGTTCCTTCGGTCCCGTGTTCCCTTAGTTTTTTCTAAGTACATTCGTAAGCCGAGCCCGCTCAATTTCAGGCCTTTCTCACTCAGCTGTCGGTTTTCCCCGCCGATGAATGAGAAAAGGCAAAGACCGCAGCCGCGTCAAACCAGGCGCGCTACGGCCTTTGCCTTTCTGAAAGGTCGGAATGCTGCTCGACATTAGAGCCTCTCATCTCTCGCCTCATTGCCTCTGCTCACCAGTTGCGGCGGCGATCTGCGCACCGCGATTCCCTCGCGCGGCTTCACCACACCTGTCTTCACCACACCTGTCGACGAAACGCATCTCGTCACTCTCCAAGGCAATGTGCCGTTACTGGCGCGCGCGGGTTTCGACCAAGGCGCGGTCCAATCTGGCACGCGTCTCGACCGCATGTTACTCGTCCTCCAGCTCTTCTGCCGCGCAGCAAGCGGCGCTCGACGCCCTGGTCGAAGCGCAGCAGGATCCCGGCTCGCCGCAATATCAGCAGTGGCTCACGCCAGCCGAGTTTGGAGCGCAGTTTGGCGTCGACGATGCCGATCTGGCGCTTGTCACGGCGTGGCTCGCGGCCCATGGATTCACGGTCGAAGAGATCCCCGCCGGACGCCGCTTGATCGTTTTCTCCGGTACCGCAGTCCAGGTATCCAGCGCCTTTCACACCGAGTTGCACCGCTATCGGGTTGACGGAATCGAGCACATCGCCAACTCCAGCGACCCGCAGATTCCCGCGGCGCTCGCCGGTGTCGTCGGCGGCGTGGTCACGCTCAACGACTTCCGCCGGACCTCGCTGATCGCCTCGCAGAGATCGTTCGCGTCGAGATCGGAATACTCCGTGGGGTCGGAATACTCCGTGATGCCGGAATACTCCGCCGGCAGCACACATAATGTCTTTCCGGCGGATTTCGCCACCATTTACGACCTCGACTCGCTCTATACCGCAGGCACCACCGGCTCCGGCGCTGCCATCGCCATTGCCGGGCGCAGCAACATCAACCTCAGCGATGTCGAGACCTTCCGTTCCATCGCCGGCCTCGCTGCCAACACGCCCTTGGTGATTGTCGACGGCGCCGATCCCGGTCTGGTCAGCGGCGACCAGAGCGAATCCACGCTCGACGTGGAGTGGAGCGGCGCGGTGGCGCCGGCAGCCACGATCAATCTGGTCATTGCGGCCTCCACTGCGACCACGGACGGCATCGATCTTGCGTCCGCGTACATCGTGAATCACGCCACGGCGCCGGTGGTGAGCGTGAGCTACGGCAGTTGCGAGCAGGAGATGGGCGCGGCGGAACTGGCCTTCTACAACAGCCTGTGGGAGCAGGCCGCGAGCCAGGGAATGAGCGTGTTTGTGGCCTCGGGCGACGCGGGCGCGGCCGGATGCCAGCAAGGCAATGCCACGACGGGAACCGCCGCAGCAGTCAACGGGCTGTGCACTTCGCCCTATGCCACATGCGTGGGCGGAACGGGATTCAATGAAGGCGCAAATCTTGCGCAGTATTGGTCTGCGGCGAATTCTTCAGCGTATGGCTCGGCGCTCGGCTACATTCCTGAAGCAGTGTGGAATGAGAGCGCGCTCGACGGCGGCACGGGGCTCTGGGCCTCGGGCGGCGGCGCGAGCGTGGTGTACGCGCAGCCCGCGTGGCAGCAAAACGTAACCGGAACCGCCGCGGCCGGTGGCATGCGCGCCGTGCCGGATGTCTCGCTTTCGGCCGCGAATCACGACGGCTATTTCATGGTCGAGAACGGCAGCTTCTGGGTTGTCTCCGGCACCTCGGTCGCGGCGCAGTCGTTTGCCGGTATCATGGCCCTGGTCGCGGCCAGGGAGAACGGCAAAGGCCAGGGCAACGCGAATCCTCGCCTCTATGCATTGACGAGCGCAGTTCCCAATCCATTTCATCCGACGCCGTCCGGCAACAACGCCGTTCCTGGCGTAGAAGGATTCAGCGCAGATGGCGCGACGTACAATCTTGCCACGGGCCTGGGATCGGTGGATGGGGCACTGCTCGTCAACGGCTGGAACGCGAGTTCTCCGCCCGACCCCGCAACGCTCGCTTTGACGTCGGTTGTGCAATCGGTGACCATCGCCGCAGGCGGCTCAGTGACGATGCAGTTCACTGCCATCACCGGAGGGTCGTTCGCCGGGAACGTCAGTTTTTCTGTCAGCGACCTGCCCGGTGGAGTTACGGCCGCGTGGTCCGAGAATCCGCTCATACCGGCTTCGAGCGCCAGCACAAATAGCGCGTCACTCAAGCTCACCGCCGCTCCGGATGCAGCCCCCAGCTCGACCAGCATCGTGGTCTCGGCGACGGGCGATGGCCTGACCGCGGAGCAAACCATCACGGTCACGGTAGGTGCGCACGCGCACGATTGTGCCCGTTTCAGTCTGCTGCCCACGAGTTGCCGATCCCTGCCACGCACACCGGCTCTCTAATAAAGCTGAGTTGGCAGGTTTGGCAGAATAAGCGGAGTTAGGGGCGGCGCAACGTAATTACTCGAACAGCGCGAAAGCTTCCTTCATCTGATCGGGTAGTGTTGCGTGCGCTTCCGGCAGCGAGGAGCTGATCTCGAGCACCGTCGCGGGAGGCGTGGCCAGCGCTTGCAGGGCCTTTGCCGTAGCCGGCCAGTTGATCGTCCCGCCGCCGGGCCATAGGTGCTCATCTTTCATGCCGTGGTTGTCGTGCACGTGCACCGTGACAATGCGGTCGCCCAGGGTTCGAATCGCGTCCGCCGTTCCCACCGTGATGTTGGCATGGCCCAGATCCAGACAAACGCCTACATTGGTCAGGTGCCCCATCTGGAGAATCATCACCAGATGCTCCGGCGTCGTGGCCTCGCTCAGCAGATTTTCCACCAGCAGGCGTACGCCGAGCGGCCGCGCAAAGGCTCCCAGGTGTTCCAGTGCGGTGAGCGCATACTCGATGGTGCGCGGCGACCATTCATCGTCGCGTTCACCAAGATGCACCACAAGATTGCGCAGCGGAATGTGCTCCGCCGCTTCGAGCGCGCGCTTAATCTCGTCCATGGCGTCGATGCGCCGCGCCTTATCTGGGTGCACCACATTCACCACGGGCGCACCGGCACGGCCCATCTCGCGATCGGGATAGAGCGGGGCATGCATCGAAAAGGGCGCGAGCGAGTTGGAGCGGAACCACTCGGCCAGCTCAGTCACATGCTCCCGACTGGTGTAGTCGAAGTGCTGACGCGCGGCAAAGATCTCCACCGCCTGCGCGCCCGAGCGCTCCGCGAGCTCGAGCAGGCCCGGATGCAGACGATGATTCAGAAACAGATGAGTCGACAGAACGCGCAGCATTTTTTTGTGGTCCCTCGCGCCGGATAGTCTTGAACCCCAAAACCGAACCCTTCCTCTATTCTCGCATTTTGACGAGGGTTACTGGCCGGTGCGCTGCTTACGCAGCAACCCCGGCCGGGCTTAGGTTTGCTCAGGGCAATCTCCCCCGCGCCCACCGTCTATCATCGAGACTGTCGCGGCGCGCCGGCGCGCCAATCCGTTTATGGGGGTCTGAACACGTGGACGCGGTGTTTTGGATTGAAGGCAGTCCGCGGGTGCCGCTGGCCATTGTGCTTTGCCCATACGGTGGCAGCATTCTCAAGGACGAACTGCGCGAGATTGCGCGGAGCGGCGTCCAGACACTCGTCTCACTGCTTGAGCCGGACGAAGCCGATTGGCTCGGCCTCGCCGAGGAGAGCGCGCTTGCCGGGCAGTTGGGCATGCACTTTCTTTCTTATCCCATCGAGGACGTACATGTTCCAGTAAATGTGCACATGTTCAGAAAATTTGTGTCGAATCTGGCTGATCGCCTTCGTGCGGGAGAGCACATCGGCTTGCACTGCCGGGGGAGCATTGGCCGGGCGCCGCTCACCGCAGCCTGCACTTTGATCCATCTCGGCTGGGACGCAAAAGACGCTTTAGAAGCCATCCAGACGGCGCGGGGCTGCGAGGTTCCCGATACCACGGAACAGTTGCGCTGGATTCTGAAGTACAAAGCGCAGGCGTGAGTGCCGAGCAGCCGTGAGCGAGAAATCGCCCAACCCGATTCCCGAGCCGATCCGCAACCCGATTGTCGATCTGAGCTTTCCTCACCGCTGGCAAGCCGAAATCCTGGCTGCGCGGCCGCTGATTTTGCCGCCGCGTCACTTCGTGTATCCGCGCGCGGCCGAGGAGGTGGAACGCGGCGCGCTGGAACTGATGATTCGTATCGATGCGCCGCTTGCGCAACCTTTTCTCGCCACATGTGCCCTCGGATTTCGCGATCCTGCCGCTCCCACCGGCGTCTGGTCCACTCCAGATCCAGAAGCAATCTGTGCCGTCGCAGGAGGCTACGCCTACCTTATCGACACCACCGCGCCCGAGCGCTTCACGATGATTCCCTACCGGCCTGTGCTGGAACTGCGTGCGGTGGTTGCGGAACGCCTGCTGCTGTTTGTCGGCCATCATTCCATCCTCGCGTGGGGGCCGAACGGGCAGGCGTGGGAGTCGAAGAAACTTTCCGACGAAGGCATCACCATTGCCGGCATCGAGGGCGGCGTGCTGCTCGGAACTGGGTGGGAGATGACGAGCGACCGAGACAAGCCGTTCGCACTTGATTTGCGGACCGGATTGCTGCTGCCTTCGCATGCGGGCTGACTCTCAATCGGCAGCCGCGCTCTCCTGCGCCGCGGGATTCAAGCGCTGGTACGCCGCGTAGACGCCCTCAAACACTGAATCCCAGCTCGCGGTCAGCGCATAGGCGCGCGCAGCCTCGCGCATTTTGGCGTGGCGTGCAGAATCCGCGAGAGTTTCAGTGATCGCGGAAGTGAATTGATGATCGGGCACGATGCGGCCGGTCTCGCCATCGCGCACGATGGTGCGCGGGCCGCCGTCGGGGGTGACGATGGCGGGCACGCCGCTGGCCAGCGCTTCAAGCACCACGTTGCCAAAAGTGTCGGTGTGCGAGGGAAAGACGAAGAGGTCCATGTTGGCATAGGCGCGGGAAAGCTCTTCGCCGCGCAAGACGCCAGTGAAATCCGCCCGCGGCAATCGCTCACGCAGCCAGGACTCGTCGCCGCCGTGGCCGACGATGACAAATCTTTCCTTGCACCTCTCCCCGTTTTGGACGAGTTCCTGCTCAACCCGGACAAGCAATCCGATGTTTTTCTCGACAGAGAGCCGGCCCGACGAAGCCGAGGATGCGCACGCGGATCGTCAGGGTCGCGCGTTCGTTTCGCGGGATGAAAGAGTTCGGCGTCGACGCCGCGCGGCATCAGAAAACAAGGCCGTCCCGTGTGGCTCTCAAGCATCGCGCATAGTTCGGGGTTGGGGGCAAAGAGAACCTTTGCCTTGCGGTAAAACCAAGCCGCAGTAGCCAGAGCCAGGTCTTCAATCTTCTGGCCGGCCGCTGCGGAGCGGCGTTTGGGCAGCACTCGCAGGAACCAGTGGGCGCGCTGTGCCGCATATTCGTGTACGTTGGTGTGCCAGCTCGCAGCTAGTGGCACTTTCATGCGGTGCGCGAGGTAAGCGCCGATTAGCCCCACTTCGCTGGGGCCGGTAATGTGGATCAGGTCGGGCTGGAACCGCTCCAGCACATCGGCGATGAGAGGGACGTGGCGCAGAAACGCGGGATCGAGGCGCAAGTCTTTTTCAAGAGGGAAGGAAAGGAAGCTTCGCGGCAACTCGAGGGTCCAGACGTTGCCTTCTTCGACCAAGGCCTGCGGCCGATCACCGGCGCGCACGCAAAGAAAGGGAAGATTGCGCCGCCGCGCGAAGGCCTCAAAGTGGCGGCTGGTGTGGGCGACCCCGTTTACCTCGTGGAAGGAATCGGGAAAATACGCGACGCGTGGTGCGGTCATAAAGGCAGCGGCACCGGCTCCGCCGTTCTCGGTTAAGATTCCTGTTCGCCCAGCGCCAGGCGCAACTCGTCGGACTCGCTCCAGGCCATGCGCAACCCGCCCGATACCAAGCCCAGGCCCATCAGCTGCACCATGGCGATGGTCCAGCGCATGACACGCGGAGCCGCGCCGCCGGGCCACAGCTCGCTCAGGGGACGAACCACACCGTTTGCGTCCGGATGGTAGACGCGCTCATCCCAGGTCCGCGAACCTTGCGGAAATCGGGATAGTAACGCACGGCATCGATGGTCGATTGCAGAATGCGATGCTTCCACGGCTCGGCATACTGCGGCATAAAGAGCACGTGGCTCTTTTTTTCGCGCCGCACTTCGTGCACGAACTCGGTGAACTGACGTCGCGTTGGTCAGATTGATGTTGGCGTTCGGCTCCACGCCGTGCCGGTCGCCGCCGGCGATCAGCAGCATGTTCCACTTCTCCGCCAGGCGCCGCACCGCTCGGTTCTCGTCCCAGGTGCGCAGGCCGTTCAGTTCCAGCGCGTGAAAAAACGCGCCGTTCTTCTGCAGGAATTCGTTGACCAGGAACTGATGCTTCTCCTTGCCGATCAGGTAGAGGTCCCACATGGGGTGGTTGAAGACCACGAGCACATTCGGCTCCTGGTTCAGGGCCACCAGAATCTCGGTGAGGCGCGCATCGCTGGGGTTGGCGGTGAACTCCTCCAGCGTCGCCATCCACTCCGTCGCGCGTGCGCTGGGCAGGTTGTGCACGCCGAGATGGAACGACTGCATGCCGCCGTAGGGCGCGCTCCACTCCACCGACACCGGAATCTGCCGTGCGCTGGGCACCGTGCGCAGAAGCATAGGCGCCTTGATGTTGTCGTGATCCGTAAGGGACACCATCGCCCCCAGGCCAAGCTTCTCGATCTGTTTGGTTTCCAGGTCGAAGGCCAGCTTGGGCGTCATGGGCGGCGTCCAATAGCTGGCCGCGTAATTGATGCGCACGCCATGAAACTGCTCGGCCCGCCGTTCCAGGCGCGACAGCAGTGGCCGCATCACCGGGAACTGGTTGCCGAAGTTAGCCAGGAAATCCAGCGTCTCAGAGGATTGATTGGTATGACTGTGCAGCGACACCCCGGTCCGGAAGTCCTTTGCGACGCCCGTGTCACGCCACAAGTACGAGATGGTGGAATTCGGCATTTAAGCTCCTTGTCGAACCTCAATCATTTCGGATTTCCACAGGTAGTATCCGATCCATCCCATAAATATCCGGTTAAGAGAGCGCGAATTGCCCTTCAATTGATGCTACAGCGGAATCAAATAAGTTACCAAAATACTGAAATATAGGGGTGAAAAGCCCAAAACCTCCGCCGAAATGGGCTGTCCCACGATGCTGCGCGGAGAGTCTCATCAACTCGAGTGCAGATTCCGCTTGGCAATTTCTGTTCCAAAGCGATGGGTGGGCGAGGCGGCGGCCCGGCGGGATTTTCGCTGCCAGGCTGCGATTAGAGGCTTCGCTCGGAGCCGACACTGGTGAACGGCCGGGCACCACCCCCCTCTCCCTCCACTATTTCTGTAAGCAAATGCTCTGTTTTCATGACTTTACGCGATGCGTCGCCGCGTAAATATCTGAAAGGACATATGGTTGCTTGCAGAAATATGACAACAAACGGGTTAGAGGCAGGCGTCGGGGACCGGGGACTGTGGGCCGTGGACCTTGGTCCGTGGAACCGCGCTCCCTGCCTCATTGAAGGGTTATGGGAACAGTGTGCGCCGGGAGGGGGAAATTATATGCAAAATGGCGGTGGGGAATTTCTTGTGTGAGTTGGGGGTGGGATCGGCGTTTTCCGGGACCGATCATGCTGGACCGTGGACTTCTCCCTGCCAATTGAGGTCCGGAGTTTCCCCGGTCCCCAAGAGCGAGGGACCGGGGGCACCCTCGGGGGTGGTTTTTGGGGAGTCTGGACCGAGGCGACCCGCCGCCTGATATATTGCGTTCAAGCACGAGAGGCGACATGAAGAGTTTGCTTACGGTGGAGAATTTTGGCGGCACGGATGCTGACAATGACGATCTGCTCTTGAAGGCATTTGAAGACCATCAGGCCTACTTGGACATCTTAGGGCGCAAGCGGCACCTAATCGTCGGCCGGAAAGGCAGCGGCAAGACAGCAATCTTTAGAAAACTGATTACGACGAGAGAAGCCGATTTTTTCGCCTACGGCCACACATTTTCAGATTATCCGTGGCATTATCACGAGCGCCAAGCGCGAATCGGAATACCAGATTTCGATAAGTACACTCACAGCTGGAAGTATTTGATCTTGATGTCTCTCGCTAAGATTGCCTTGAACCAAGATCAATCGCTTCCGCACTCCCAGGAGACCTTGGAGGATTTGATACGACTCGAATCCTTCGTGATCGATGCGTACGGGAGTAGGGACCCAGATCTGTCCCAGGTGTTTAGCCCAACCAAGACGTTGAGGCTAAGGCCCCATTTTGATATCGACTTCAAGGTGTTGAAGGCCGGAATATCCCCGGAATCTGTCCCGATGACTGAATTGCCCGTGATCATTCAAGAGGTAAACTCTGCCTTTACCTCAACCGTGCTGTCCGTGTTGAATCCTGCGCATCGTTATTACATTGCATTTGATCAGCTCGATTTGGGCTTCGACCCTGCGTCGCCTGACTATGCAGATCGACTGGTAGGGTTGCTGCTCGCCTGCAGAGACCTGAATCTGCTGGCTCGCGCGAAGGATCTCAATGTTTTTATTGTGGTTTTCCTGAGGGATGATATATACGAGAGCCTACATTTCGAAGACAAGAACAAAATGACTGAGAACCACGCGTCCTTTATTGAGTGGGACACAGCGAGAGCGAAAAAGACGCTGAAATCGCTCATGGAGCGCAGATTCGGCATTCTGCTCGGAGATCTCGAAGGGGAAGACATACGGTGGGAGCAAGTCTTCAATGAGGACCGAGAGATGCCTGGGCATCAAACGAAATACGAACACATACGGGACCGAACCTATCTTCGCCCCCGAGACATGATCAAGTTCAGTAACGCAACTCTAGACGCGTACAAGGAGAGAATTGCTTCGTCCGCCGGCGACGGTGACCCTGCCAGAATCGACAACGGGGATGTGCATAACGCCCGCATTGGCTTTAGCGAGTATTTCCTCCGAGAGCTTGATGATGAGGTGCACAAGCACGTCCCAGAGTACGAACGATACCTTGAAATCCTTCGAGTACTTGGAACCTGGCAATTCGATTTCACGAAGTTTCAAGAGGCCTATGCTCTCCGGCACCCGGGCGCCGCAACCGCGGCGATTTCGGTTCTGGAGACCTTGTACAACTTCTCGATCATCGGGTTTTATCGTGCTGGCGGACGAGGGTTCGGCGGCTCAGAATACATCTTCAAGTACAGGGAAGATCGAGCGCGCTTTGATCCTACCTCTGAGCGCTTTCGAATTCATCCCGGATTAATCGAGGCCTTGGGCCTCAAGCGCAATTAAGCTAGCCGGAGGGCGGCGTCGCCCCCGTCAGGATCTCTAAATCAGGATGAGGGTGCCCCCGGTCCCTCGCCTTTGGGGACCGGGTGGGAATCCCACGTCCTCCGGCTCATCGCGGAGAGGAGTATTCTCAACGTGCATGAAGGGCGAACGCATCCTTTATCAGCAAACGGGGGAGTTTCACTTTCTCACGTTTAGCGGTTATCGCCGTCGAGCCTACCTGACAGCGGCCGCGGCCATGGATCTGTTTGAAGATGCGCTGGAGCGCGTCCGCCGGCGTTATCTCTTCGCGGTTGCCGGTTATGTCGTCATGCCGGAGCACGTGCATCTGCTGGTTAACGAGCCCAGACGCGCTCTGCTATCGAAAGCGGTTCAGGCTCTCAAGCTGTCGGTCTCAATGCGAAGCCCGGAACGGCCCTTCTGGCTGGCGCACTACTACGATCGCAACGTTTCGGCGCATGAGGAGTTTGTGGAGAAGCTGCGCTATATCCATCGTAATCCGGTGCGTCGAGGGCTGGTAGCGCAACCGGAGGACTGGCCGTGGTCGAGCTTTCGCCACTATCAAACGGGCGTGCGCGGAATTGTGGAGATCGAATCGGAGTGGACGGCTCAACAAAGAGGGTGGGAGTTGCCCGAGTGGATGCGTGATCGCCGGACTGTCTCCTCGAACTCCCCGGTCCCCAAAGGCGAGGGACCGGGGGCACCCTCGACTGAGTGAAATTCGGCTTGAAACTAGGGCCACCCGCCCCGCGCACTTGATTCTTTGAAGGACGGGTGGGCGGGTTGCGGCCCGACTAAAGTCGTGCCCTTGTTACAAGGCCAGAGGCAAAAGCAACCGCAGGTCCTTCGACTCGTCCGCCACGGCGGACTCGCAAGGATGACAGACTATTTTTGGCGCTCGGGATGGCACAGGTTGAACGCGAGACTTGAGCGCGGCTTCGCCGCGGACTTGATTTCTCGAAAAATTGTGGGTGGGGTTTCGTGGGGCTGAAGCCCCACGCTCCCTCCGTTGTGATCCAGTTCTGCGGGAGCCGGGATAGAGTGGCCGCGGGGTTTGGCGCGGCTTCGCCGCGTACTTGATTTCTCGAAAAATGGGTGGGCGGGTTGCGGCGTGGTTGAAGCCAAGTCCTGATACAAAAAACCGGAATTACGGGAGAAATATGAGAAGTTAAGGGCATGGCTTTCTGCGTCGGTTGTGGGAACCAGTTAGGAAACGACGAGCGCTTTTGCTCGAAGTGCGGAGCTGAGCAGGTGGCGGCGGCAGGGGGCGCGCCGGGAGCGGCGCAGGCTGCGGCTCCTCAAGCGATATCGCCGGGGACGCCTGCGCAATATCCTCCACAATATCCTCCGGCAGCGGGAATGATTCCTCGAGCGGCGATGCCACCTGCGGCGGGAATGCAAGGGCAGAATACGATCTGGGCGGTGGTGATTGGCGCGGCAGTGTTGCTGGCGCTCTATCACTTTTCTGGGAGTTCGGGGCCGCAGCAGCAGCAACGGCAGGGCGGGCAGATCAACCTGATCTTCGTGGTCAGTGAGGATTTGGCTTACCAATCTTCAGGGGATGTGAATCCCTACACGGCAAACCTCACCAGCCAGGGTCTGGAGCGGTCGCTGCTCACGGCCAAGTACCTGCATCAGTTGGTGGGGGCGACCAGTGTCAACGGAATCTACGCGCTGACACCGATGACGCATTTGCAAACCGCGAGCAGTTACCCCGATATGGTGGCGGCTGAGACGGTTCAGCAATTCGCAGTTCTCACCAATGTCACGATGTCTACCATCTACCCTGGGTACGGCAGTCCGTATACAACCACCGGCTACCCGGTGAATGCGTCTGCGCCTTCGAATTCCTGCGCGAATTGCCAGGGGCTGGATTTCCAGGACCAGGGCGGCGACAACGAAGCGCTGGTGAGGGGCATCCTTGCGGCAAACGTCTCAGGCTCGTATGTTTTCTCAGCGCCGTGGGAGACGATCAGCAGCTTGTTGGCACGGATCAATCAACTGAAGGGTTATAACCTGGCTCTCCCGGCGAGTTATCAGGGCGCCAATGCGATTTATGTTCTTACTATCTCGCCGTCGGGAAGCGCCAGCTTGAAGACTTATGACAGTGGGGCGAATCCGCTCGCAGCTTACCCAACGCTGCAGCAGGTTCCGACTGGCTCATGCACGCAGCAGACGCCTTTCAACATCGCGGTGACGGGCGGGGTTGGGGGAGCGCAGATTCCGGCGGGAGCGAACAGCAACGAAACTTTGTACATCATTCGGCACGCAGAGGCGCATCCGCAAGGTGATTTTGACGACGGCAACTATGTGGGTGCGGGGCAATGGCGCGCGTTGGCTCTGCCGAGCGTGCTCGAAGGCAAGATTCATCCCACGCAGGTTTATGCGATCGACCCGGCTACGCCGATCCAGGGCTCACAGAGCGCCTCGGGAGTTTCCACCTGGTCGTATGTGAGGCCTGCGCTGACCGTTGAACCTTACGCGATCGCGTATAACTTGCCCTTTCGACTGGCGGAGGGGTTCGATTGGAGCTCGGGCCCAGCATCCAGCAGCTTTTTCTTCAAGGGCGGGGGATTCTCCAATGCGAGCGTATTGGTGGGGTGGGAGCACGGCGCCATCCCGGCGATGGTGAGCGCGCTGATCGCAAACTATTTTCCGCAGGGCGGCGCACCTCAAACGCCCGCCTGGCCAGACAACGACTACGACAGCGTGTGGACGGTGACGCTGGACGGCGAAGGGAACCTGGCCGTCAACAACTCGGTGTGCGAAGGCATCCCGTCGGCGGCGTTGCCGGCGGCGGCGCCGCAATTCTAAGCGGCTTTCGAGCGTATCCGACGTCTCAGAATCGCGATGGTTTTCATCCCAAATCTATTGGGGTGAGTCTGGCGGCTGTTCTTACGCCCGCGGCGGAGGACAAAGACTTCGAAATCGGCCCGCGATCATTAATTGTTTCGCCGACGCGCAATCATTGATTGTTTATGTGGTGATGGTTGGCTATAATTGGCGAAATTTCGTTCCCCCCTGTCGAGTTGAATACCGCGTCCCCCCACACGAACGAATAGATAAGAGGAGAGCCCATGGCCGGCACAGTGGTTGTACCGCTGATATGTCCGCAGGGACACGGGCCGGGAGTGCCGGGTTCGCGATTCTGCACCATGTGCGGGACCGGACTGGTGGCAGAAGGGCAGATGACGCCGCTGCAGCCGGTGGGAGTGCCGGTGGCAGGAACCGGGCACCCGCTGTGCAAGGTATGCGGCGGGAGCGGAGCGGGGCTGAGCGCCACGGAGATTGTGTGCCCTGGGTGTGCGTGGTTGCGGCCGCTGGCGCCCGGATACCAGCTCGACAAGTCAGTATTTTTGTGGGCGCAGGACGGGCAGGCGATGTCGAAGCTGCAGGGCATTACGGCGCTGCACACTGTGGTGCGGAACGTTTCGGACAAAGTGGGGCGGCCGTGGATCGAGTCGACGTTCAATGCGATTCGACTGGGGCCGAGGCAGTTCACCGATGTGTGGAACCAGGCGGTGCTGGCGGCGCGCATCCTGGGGCTGCCGAAGATGCCGGACGTTTATATATCCGGCGACCAGATGTGGAACACATACACCTACGGCACGGAAAACAGCTCTTTTATTGTGCTGGGCACTTCGCATCTGATCAACTTTGCCGGGGATGAACTGCTGTTTGTGCTGGCGCGCGAGATGGGTCACTGCCGCGCCGGTCACGCGCTGTGGAACACGGTGCTGCGCTTTGTGGCGGGCGATGTGAGCGTGCATACGGGGCTGCTGTCGAATGGGTTGATCAATGCGATCAATCCCACGAAGCTGATTCAGGGGGCCATCGATCTGCCGCTGATGGCGTGGTCGCGGCAGTCGGATGTTACTGCCGACCGCGCGGGATTGATGGCTGTGGGCGACGAAAACCTGGTGCGGCGAGTGCTGCTGGCGTGGTCGATTCGCTCGGCGCGGCTGCTGCAGCAGGTGAATATCGAGGAGTGGCTGAAGCAGGAGTCGGCGAGCGACGACTCGATGACGAAGTTCTCGGAGATGACGACTTCGTCGTCGATGTACACCACGCGGCGGTTGCGGCTGCTGGGGCAGGCGGCGCGGGAGGCGGAGCTGATGCGCTGGAGCCAGAGCATCCAGCCGGTGCGGCAGAAGCTGGCGCCGGCGCCTACGCAAGCCATGCCGGGATTGGGCGTGGGCACGGTGCGCAAGGCGAGTGCCGGTGCGGCGATGCGGCCGCCGATTGGCGCGCCGAGGCCGTCGGCTGGGGTCGCGGCGGGAACGGGTGCTGCGGCGTTGGGCGAAACACAGACGGCGGGCGGGGCATCGAACCAGCCGTCCAACCAGGCTGCGGTGTCAGTGGGTGCGATGCAGGGGGCGACGAGCCAACCTGTTGCGGGGGTCCAGCCGGCGGTTGCGGCGCCGCCCACCGACTCGATCCGGGTGATTTGCAACAAGTGCCATGCGGCGATGCGGGTTCCACTGGCGGTGTTGCGGGGCAAGTCGATGTTGAACGTGCGCTGCCCGCAATGCAAGACCGTGATTGTGCTGCGGCCGAGGACGGCGACGCCTGCGGCGGGTGCCGTTGCGGGGGCGACGGCGGCTGCTCAGGCGGCGACGCCAGGCGCTGTAGAGACAAAGCCGGTTGCGGCGCAGGCGGCTGCGGCCAGCGCAGCGCCAAATTCAGTTGCGCCGCAGGCAACGGCGGGCGGAGCAACACAAAAGCAAGATGCTCCGCTTAAGATGGCCGGCGGTGCTGCGGCAAAGCCTTTTGCGGCGAAGGCGGGCGCGGGAAAACACGTAGCGGTACCGCCGGCACGTGCGGGCGGGAAAAAGTGATTGGGGAAATTGGGGAAGCGCAGTTGGGGAGAAACCATTCTTTAGGGACAACCGTCCATTATGCATTTGCGAACGGTTAGGAAAGCTTCACGCTGAGACGCCAAAAAGAATTCAGAAAAGAGAGGAACCATCATGCCGGACGATAGCAGCAGTCAAGTGAACGAGGTCGAAGAAGTAGTGGTGGTTGTACCCGAGGAGACAGCCGGAACCAGCGCGGTGAGTGCGACCGACACGAGTGCAGGGGCCGCGAATTCCGCGGACTCGGGATCGGTGACGGAAGAGGTTATCGATGTCATTCTCGATCCGCTGGGGAGCGACGGCTCACCGGATGCGACAGGAGCCGTGGAAGAAGTGGTGGTGGTGGAAGAAGTGGTCATAGATCCGGATACGAGCGGAACGGGGACGGCGACGGACCCAACAGACCCGACCGATCCGAGCGGGACGGGGACGGCGACGGAGCCGACAGATCCGAGCGGAGTGGCGACGGGGACTGATCCGAGCGATCCGACCGCAACAGGGACGGGCGTGGCGGAGCCGGCGGGCACGGACCCGACTTCCCCCGAAGGATCTTCGGGCGGCCCGGCGGCAGATGATGGGCCGGGCCTCGGAGGCGGGTATGGACCTGGCGATTCGGGTTCGCTGACAGATGATGGGCCGGGTCTCGGAGGCGGGTACTCGCCGGAGGGCTCTTCGACCTTGGATGACGGACCGGGCGGCTCGGGATACCCCGGCGGCGACGACACTCTTACCGGCAGCGCAGACCCGGATGCAACGATTGATGGGACTCCGGACCCGGATGCTTCGACCGCGACCGATCCAACTGCGGACGGATCGACCGATCCGGCGGATAACTCGCAATTGCAATCTGACCAGGCAGCGGAGCAACAGGCCGAGCAGGCCGAGAGCCAGGCGGTGGCATCAGGCGATTATTCGACGGCATCGAACGATGCGACACAGGCGTACCAGGACTCAGAGACGGTGGCAGGCGAAGGCGGGCCGGACAACACGGACGAGACCTGGACTGCGCAATTGAATGAGAGTTGGGCCAACTCAGACCAGCAGACCGCTGAAGCGGATGCGCAGACGGCCGACAGTTACGCGGCGGCAGGGTTTGGCGATGACGCGCAGATGTACTCCGATGACGCCCAGAGCGAAGAACAGACTGCCGACGCGAGCGCGGAAGAGGGCCAGTACGGCGACCCGGTGGGCCCTGAGGCAGACTCGCCCGCGGACGAAGCGCCGGTCGATGAAGCGCCGGCCGACGATGCGGTCGCGGACGATACTGCGGGTACGGACGACTCGACGAGCTAGCTAGTGAGCCGGGATGCAGAGCGGCAAACGTGGCGAGTCGGCGAATTCATGTCGCCGCCGCATGCAGGGTCCGGAAGGATTCGTGCGCCGTTTTCTTACGCCCGCTGAAGCGGGCTTAGGTGAACTGAAAACTTGGTCCGCGCTCCCCAGGCTCTCGCCTGGGGCTAGCGTCTATCGCCCGCTGAAGCGGGCTTGTCGTCGGTTGCGGAGCCATTTGGCGGTGCCCAGGGCAAG
Organism: uncultured Acidobacteriota bacterium; assembly: GCA_963826735.1. Taxonomy (GTDB): domain Bacteria; phylum Acidobacteriota; class Terriglobia; order Terriglobales; family Acidobacteriaceae; genus Telmatobacter. The sequence goes on along the minus strand of CAWGYN010000010.1, from coordinate 1,092,377 downwards.
GAGCAGTGCGCCGAAGGGCAGGCACATGAGGGCGACGATGAGCACGAACCAGCCGGAGTTGGTGCTGGCGCCGAGGCGAGAGTAGCCGCCGAGCAGAGTGACGAGGAGAAGCACGCACAGCAAGCCGGTTGCGACCATGGAGCCGCCCCACTGGAGAAGCTGGCGCGTGCCGTCGGCGCGCGGAGGTGCGTTTTTCGGCGGGGTTGAGGGCATGGGGTCAAGTCAATGCTAATCGATGGACGGGGTTCTTACGCCCGTACCCAGAGGGTTCCCAGCGGGCTGACGTCGCGGGTGGGTGCAGCGTTGCCCCCAGGCTCGCAAGACTGGGGACATCGGAGCGGCAGCAGGCGTAAGAACGACTGACATATACACCGCCCTTCCCCAGTCCTTAGTCCCTGCTTTTTGCGATCCACGCGTCGATGCGCTGCTCCAGTACGTCGAGCGGCAATGCGCCCGCGTCCAGCACCTGGTCGTGGAAGGCGCGAATGTCGAACTTGTCGCCCAGCGCCTTTTGCGCGCGGTCGCGCAGCTCCAGAATCTTCAACTGGCCGATCTTGTAGGCCAGCGCCTGGCTGGGCCATGCAATGTAGCGATCCACCTCGGCCTGCACGCTGGTTTCGTCCACATTGGAGTGGTCGTGGAAGTACTGCACCATCTGCTCGCGGGTCCAGCCTTCGGAGTGGACGCCGGTATCGACGACCAGGCGGATGGCGCGCCAGATGTCGGCTTCCAGGCGGCCGTAATCGGAGTAGGGATCCTGGTAAAAGCCGACATCCTTGCCCAGGCGCTCGGCGTAAAGTCCCCAGCCCTCGGCGTAGGCGGTGTAGCGCTCGTATTTGCGGAACTCGGGAATCCCCGTCAACTCCTGCGCGATGGAAATTTGCAGGTGATGGCCGGGAATGCCTTCGTGATAGGCGATGGATTCCACGCCGTAGAGATTGCGCTGCGGTGGCGTTGTAGGTGTCGATGAACAAGCGTCCCGGCCGGCTGCCGTCGGGCTGTGCCTGGCTGCGTAGTACGCGGGCGCCGAAGTCTTTTCCAGGTATTCGGGCACCGGGACGACCTCAAACGTCGCCTTGGGCAGGCGTGCCGAAAAGCTCCGGCAGCTTGGCCTGCATGGGCTTCAGGTAGCCGCGATAGGCGTCGAGCAGCGCCGCGGCCGAAGCGGGGTGCAGCTTGGGATTCGGTCTTCAGGCTGGCGCGGAAGCTCTTCAGGTCCTGGAAGCCGAGCTTCTGCGCGATGGCCAGCATCTCGGCCTCGTCTTTCTTCACTTCGTCCAGGCCGATCTGGTGAATCTGGTCCGCGGTCAGGTGGTGGTCGTGGTCTGCTTGATCAAGAACTGGTAGTACTTTTCTCCGTCGGGCAGGGCATCGATGCCGGGCTTGTCGCGGCCGGCGGGAATGTAGCTCACCTCAAGGAAACGCGCGAAGCGCAAGTAGGCGGGCAGAACTTCTTTGGCGATCGCATCGAGCATTTCGGTCTTGATGCGCTCCTGCTCGGCGGCGGGAATGGATGCGGGAAACTTCTTTGAGCGGCAGGGCGAGCGGCGAGTCTTCGGGCTTCTGGTTGGCGAGTTCCTTCACCTGGTCGAGCGCCTTTTCGAGCAGATACTTCGGCGGCACGCGCCCATCCTCCATGCCGATCGACATGTTTTCGGTGACCTGCGCGAAGGCCGCGGGCAGCGCGTGCAGGCGTGCGATCCAGTCGTCGTAGTCTTTCACGGTGACAAAGCTCAGCTCGGCCGCCAGTTGCGGATAGTCGCTGTAGATGCCGTCCATCTGGTTCACCGGCATCTCCCACTCCTTGAACTCCGCGCCCTCCTCATCCATCTCAAATTCGCGGATGCAGCAGGTCCTGGCTCGTCTTCTCCTGGTCGGTGAAGCCGGTGGGGTCAATGGCCGCGAGTCGCAGCAGGAAGTTCTGCTCGCGGGCCAGTGCGTCGTTGACCGCCTTCACGGAGTAGTCGTTGATCTGGTCGTTGTAGCGCTTGTCGCCGATCGACGAAGCAAACTCGGGATTGTGCTTGAGCTGGTCCTCCCAGTACTCGTGAAAGAGATCGCTGAGGGCCTTGCGGCGGTCTTCAAGGGAGACGGGCGCGGGCGCTTTGGTTGGCGGCGCGAGTTGCAGTTTCTGCGCGCCAAGAACGGGAATCAAAGCCAGGAGCGCGACCGCGGCGGCCGGGGTGAGGAGGGTGATTTTTTTCAAGGGAGCATGTTCCTTCGCGGGAAATGAGCGTTGCAGTAAGAATAGCGGATTTGGCGGGTCGGCGAGGCAGCGAGGCAGCGAGTCAGCGGGTCGGCGGGACGAAGAACAGCTTCTAGCTCGTCGGGGTGAACGGGCGGCAGCAACGGGGCTGAAGGCAGAGACCAGGGACTGAGGGAATAAGGGACTTAAGGGGCGAGAGCTGGATCGCTGACTGGCGGGGCACGGCCGCGCTCCCAGGCTCGGCGGCATTTTCCGGGATCGCTCCTGCTGGACTGCGGGCTTCTTCCCGCCAATCGAGGTCCGGAGCTTCCCCGGTCCCCAGGAACGAGGGACGGGGCACCCTCGGCGTGGTTTTTGAGGCGTCAAGACCGAGGCCACCCGCCCGTAGCGAAGCGGAGGTGCCTTTTATGACTCTTTATAGCACTCTTCCCGATAGCGCGCGCTGGGGCGATGGGTGCTGCCCGCAAAGCTGACGAGTGGGCGACCACACTCTCGGAACCAGGACTGTGAAACCCGCAGAACGGTTCACTGAGCGCAAATAGCTTGTAAATGGTCCGTTGAATTCTCGGTTTGTCGCGCAGGCGCAGGCAACGACTCCGTCACTTGCCTGGGGGAGGGGCAGACGGGGGCGACTTCTCGCTGCCTGGGGTGAGGAAATGGAGTGCGCAATTGGAAGCCTGCCCTTGGGCGCAAGTTACGCGAGCGCGGCGCAGGACAGTCTCCGGCCCGCTGTCGGGAAGGAATCGGCCGACGGCAGATTGGATGGCATGCGTCAAGGATTTTCCATGAACGGGCTCGCCCTCGACATACGTTACGGCGGGCGGGCCAGCAGAGGCGATGAGGATCTCAACGACTGGCTCTGTGGCTCCCAAGCCGAGTCGATGTACGGATGATTGTAAGGGGGTTGTGACTTCCATCGGAATCGGTTCAGCATGGCTCTCACCGAGCTTCGCGAGGCGTGTTTGAAAGACGTCCTGCCAGATCGGGGAGTTCTTTGCGCTGAGGGCCATTCGGTAGATCGCCACAGCGTCCTTTGGCCGGAGTTGCGCTTCGTAGATGCTGCCCAAATGCAGAGCGTACTCGAGGTTTGGCTTCAGGTCCCATGCAGCGAGAATGTAAGCTTCGGCCTTTTCCTGTTTCCCCTGCCGGTAATACACCCAGCCCAGGGTGTCCCAATAGCTGGTGAGCGTCACGGATTGCTTGTAATCCTCGTCTTTGTTCCCCTTCAAAGCTATGTCGGCCGTTTCCTGTTCCATCGTTCTAACGGCATCTTCGGCCAATGTCTGGGCGTCGGTCAGGTGGCTATCGCTATTGGCGAGCGCATAGGCAACGCTATTCTTGAAGCTGGGATCGGTGCTGCTTAGAGCCATTGGAATCTGCTTTTCTCTCTGCTCGGAAGTTGGCTTAAGGCTGGGCAGTGCGCTCGGCATCTGAGGCATGTCCTTCACTGTAAAGCCCTCGGGGATTTCAAACAGCGCAGGATCAGGCTCTACTCCGCGGATATTGCTCAGCTCGAATGTGCGCTCGCCAGAGAAAGGATTCTTCTCAACTTCCTCGACCATGAGCTTCAATTCGGGATAGATCCACACATCAGTGGTTATTGAGAGCGGCTCGTCGTTGCCTATGCTGCCAGCGGCGATGGTTCCTCTGACACGCTTGCCGACCAGAGTGATCAGGCCCTGCGTGCGATTGCCGAGGTCTGTGGTGACAAGGTCCGCTGGTTTAGTCAGTTGGTTTTGAGCCTGAGACTGATGCAGAGGAAGGAACTTGACCGACACCGTTGCGTCGGCTGGTAAGTGTTCGACCGTGGCCGTTTTCAATTTCAGGTTCAGCAAAACCGCGATGTGCTTTGTCCGGTCAAGGATATAGACCATCGTAGTCGGGTCAGGATGATCGGAGGTCAAAGGCATCACTCCGTCGTAACGTTCTACCCCGTCAGCAGAGCGATAAACGTGCCCTTGGATCTCTGACTTAAGGAGTGTCCCATTGGCCAAATGCTGCACAGTGCTGACTCTCTGATCTGCGCCGAATGGCAATCCAATGACCGGGGCTTCCGGTTTGTTCATCTGGATTGACATGGAGACTTGCCCCATGGCAGCGTGGCTAATCACGCCAAGGGCAAGAACTGCAAGGGAGCGGCAAAGGTTCGGCACGCGGAACCTCCAGATGTTTCGGCAAAAAAAGTATAGGCCTCGGGCGCCCACAAGATTTTGTTGTATTCGCAAAAAAATACGCACAGTTGGGAAACCTGGACGCTGTAGAGGAGTTCATTCGGGCGAGTCACCGGCAACTCGGACGTGAGGTGAGCTGCATCACGTCGCGGAAGGATCGGCGACCGACAACCCGCGATCAGTGCTCTCGCAATCGTGTCAATAAGCTTGTTGGCCTGTTAACCAATCGAATCACGCGCAATTAGATCGGCAGACACCGGCCGACCTGTGAATACCATTCGCTCCCTGCGAGTAGCTCGCAACTTAAATTTGTCGCCGAATGCCAGGCGCCAACCGATGCAAGTCGCGCGGGTTTAGAATGTGGAACTTCACAAAATCTTTCTTGGCGCTGATTTAGAGATACAAGGATGACAGGCTATTTTGGGCGCTCGGGATGACCGCGTTAAGTTGGGGTTGGTGTTATCCCACCCATTCGTCCAAAATTTCAAAAAGCAGGTTCTTCGACTCCCCTTCGACTTCGCTCAGGGTCGCTCAGAATGACAGAATTGATGGGGCACGGGGCGGGGCACGGCTTCGCCGCGTGTTTGATTGTTTGAAGGACGGGTGGGCGGGGTTTCGTGGGGCTGAAGCCCCACGCTCCCTCCGCGGGTTGGGGCGGGGCGGCTTGGCGGAAGCCCCTCAGTATTGAAACCGAGGTCATTCTTTCAGACTGGAATAGTTTTCCACGGATGCCGATAGTACATGGGATTATTGTCGTGGCGTCCGGCCTAAACGGTGATTGTGAAGAAACACGGCGGAAAAATTTGGTTTGACTCCGAAATTGGCAAGGGCACTACGTTCTACTTGCGCCTTCCTCTTTCGGCAGTTGGGGGACTGGAATGCAGAGACGTATCCTCTTTGTCGACGATGAACCGAATCTCCTTATGGGTCTGAAGCAGACCTTGCGCCCTATGCGAAAACTCTGGGAGATGGAGTTCGTTCCCAGTGGAGACGAAGCTTTACGTTTGATGTCGCTTCGCGAGTTCGACGCAGTTGTTACCGACATGAGAATGCCCGACATGTCGGGAGCTAATCTTCTTAACACGATTCAGGAGCAATGGCCGGGGACCTTGCGCATTATTCTCTCAGACCAGGCCGACCGGGAAACGGTCATGCAGGCAATTGCGCCCGCGCATCAGTTCCTTGCGAAACCGTGCGACCCGGAACAACTGCGCTCAGTCCTGGAGAAAGCCCTGGCACTAACGGACCTGCTTCAGAATGCTTCGCTCAAACGTTTTATCTCCAACATGAAGAGTATTCCCAGCTTGCCTCTGCTCTATCAGCAGGTGACCAGCGAACTCCATTCGGAAGACCCTTCGGCTGCGCGGATTGGTGAGATTATCGCGCAGGATATGGCGATGACCGCGAAGATTTTACAAATCGTCAACTCCGCCGCATACGGCATACGCGCCGAGATCTCGGAACCGAGGCAAGCGGCAATCTACCTGGGGTTGAACACAATACGGGCCCTGGTTCTTTCGCTCAGCATATTCTCGGCTTTCGATCCCGATCTGCTCGGACCCGGGCAGGCTGAGCACCTGTGGGAACATGCCGTCTCCGTCAGCAAGTTTGCAAGGTTGATTGCGATTTGCGAGGGTATTGGCGGACGTGATTTGGATCCCTACATCAGCGCCGGACTACTGCACGATATTGGCATGCTGATCATGGCGTCAGCCGGCCCTGAAAACTATCGCCGGATCGTGGCAACCGCCACCTCAACCGGCACTCGCCTGGATGTTCTGGAGTTTGAGGAATTCGGCTGCACTCACGCCGAGGTCGGGGCCTATCTCCTGGGAGTATGGGGGCTGCCTAACGAAATTGTGGAGGCCGTCGCCTGGAATCATCGCCCGCTGGACAGCCCGGTGAGCGAATTCTCGACCCTGGCGGCAGTTCATGTGGCGAATGCTATCGACGCGCAGCAACACCCTGATCGCGGGTATATGGATGCGAATATCGACTGCGCGTTTCTCAATCGGATAGGGCGAGACAACCGGCTGGAATGCTGGAAGGAACGGTGCATCGAGCAAGCTTCGGAAGAATTGGTTTCGTGATCGAGAAGATACTCTTTGTTGACGATGAACCCCGCAGTGCTCGAAGGCTCGCTGGGCTACCTGGTGCCGTTGGCAATTTGGGGACAAAATCCGATAGGTAACGAAATGCCGGCTTTGTAGTGACCTTTGCGCGTGTGAAGGGCGCGGGGATAAGCGATTGCGTACGCGCGTGCGATGGAGCGCGGCGTAGAAGCAGGGAATAGGGAATAGGAAAACAGGCCGGTCCGTTCGGCTGCGGTCGCGCGAAATGCAAAGGCAAGAGCAACCGCAGGTCCTTCGACTCCCCTTCGACTTCGCTCAGGGTCGCTCAGATTGACATGCGATTTATGTCGCTCAGGATGACACGCGTTTTTTTATCGAGCGTTTGGATCGTATGTCGATAAAGACTACGATTTTCTGGTTTTGGCCAACTCGGGCCCCAGAAAATCGTCGAGGTTCCAGCCCGCCATCAAGTCTTCGTCCGGCGCCGTCTTCTCGCCTTTTGATTGTGCGTTCGGCACGGCTGCGCTCTCGGTTGCCAGGTAGTTCTCCGTCAATCCTTTGCGCAAAAGGTCGAAGGCCTGTTCGGGCGTATCCGCAAGTTGGAAGAGATCGAGATCCTTGGGCGAGATTGCTCCCGTGTCGACAAGCGTCTCGAGGTTGAACACCTTCTTCCAATAATCCGATCCATAAATAAGGACTGTGATCTTCTTAGTCACCTTCTGGGTTTGGGCCAGGGTGAGAATCTCGAACATCTCATCGAGCGTGCCGAATCCGCCCGGAAAGACCACCAGAGCTTTCGCCAGATAAGCAAACCACAGCTTGCGCATGAAAAAGTAGTGGAACTCGAAGTTGAGCGAGGGCGTGATGTAGGGATTGGGCCTCTGCTCGAAGGGCAGCAGGATGTTCATGCCGATGGTTTTGCCCCCCGCCTCCCAGGCGCCGCGATTGGCTGCTTCCATGATGCCGGGACCGCCGCCCGAGGTGACAACGAAACGATGCTTGCGTGAAGGGATGGTTTTGGCCCATTGCGTGAGCAACTGCGCCAGGCGGCGGGCGTCTTCATAGTAGCGCGCCATCTCGACCGCGGCCACCGCGCGCTTCATTTGCAGTTCCGATGCGTTGCCGGTCGCGATTTCGACTGGTTTGGCGGGCTGCTCCTCGCTCGGAGCGGGTTGCACGGAACCGGTGTTTTCCAGGAGTTCCAACGCATGATCGGCTTCTTCACGGCCGTGAAAGCGCGCCGAGCCGAAGAAAACTACCGTGTCCTGGATCTGCTCGCGGCGAAAGCGCGCCAGCGGCTCCAGATACTCCGAAATAATGCGTATAGGCCGTCCGTCGGCGCTGTTGAGAAATGCCGAATTCTCGTATGCAAGCGGCGCGGCGTCGAGCTGCGGGGGCTCTCCGTTGCCGGGAATCACGGCGCGGGTCGACGCAGCAGCCGCTGCGGCCTGAGAAACCGGGCCGGAGTTCTTCAGGCTTCCGATTTCTTGTTCACTGTCTTTTTGTTCCCTGTTCTTTTTCATCGCTCAACCATCCCGGTGCCGAATGGCATCTTGAAAGGCGATCCACAAATTCAGCAGACCCAGACCCGAAACGAGGCCGCGCACTGCGCCATAGGTCGCAATGTTTCCGAGCCAGGGAAACTGCAGAAAGATCGGATTCTGGTCCCAGAAGGTATGTGACCACGGCGCGTAGCAGATCGCCAAGCCGATATACATGCGCAGCATGACGCGAAGAAACAATTCCACGCGCTCCAGCCAGCGGGGAACATGATGCGAGTGCATTGCGCCTTGGGACTCGGGTGCGGAGCCCGCAACAGATTCCGAGGCCGGCCCAGACAACGGAGCCGTGAGTATAGGTGATGACGATTCCGGCTGCTGTTGGGGCATTCGTTTGTTTCTGTCCGCTATCGCCGATGTCCTTCGGTCGCAATGACTTGCTGAAAATTGCGCACTCTACGCCACTGCCTTATGGCCAGCCCGGCGCACAGACACCGTATTGCCACGTTAACACAGCCAAGGCCCTTGAGACGCGTTAGGCCCCGCGACGCTATCCACTTTGATGTGTGAACCGAACGGGAGTATTTTGGTGGTGTGCGAAACCGGGACAAGGAGATTGCGATGAAACCATTGTTTGCGGCTTGCGTCGTGGTTTTGCTTGGCGGGGCAGCGGTGACCGGTCAGACCGTATCTGGCCAAATCTTCAGCCAATCGCAGAGTTCATTTGGCGTGGCCGGCATGGAGGGCATGCAAACGACCGGGACGAACGCGATAGGTACCGCAGGCCAGCCTGCGTCGGTCAGTTCCTGTCCGGTGGCGATGCGCGCACAGCATCTATCCGATGGCAGCCTGGTCAAAACACGCGACAGTCATCCCAGCGGAATTGGCCAGTGGCTGCATCTTTCGCTGGTCAGCCGGGATTCGAGGCAGATTGCGAGGGCGACATTGAGAGTGCGCGGCTTCTCACCCAAGGCGCGCGTGACGCAAACGGGGCCGGGCGGGGATCAAGCCTTCGATGCGGTGCGAACCTTGACGGTTGCGTTCGCGGCAAGGGCGGGCCGAAGCGCTACTGCGGATCTCTGGGTTCCGGGCATGACCGCAGTGGGACGCATCGATCTTGAATCGCTTGAGTACAGCGACGGCTCAACCTGGCAGATCGACGGCGCGTCGATCTGCCGCGTCGCCCCCGATCCGGAGATGCTCATCATGAGCCGTTGAGAGACTGACGCAGAGAGCTTACGGCACGATTTGCGGGGCGATCTACGGAACGGCCGGCAGGCCCGCGAGCGCCATGGCGATCTCCTCCGCCGGATATTCGAAGTTCTCCAGCTTGCCGGCGTGGTAATCGATGTAGGACTGCATGTCGAAGTGACCGTGGCCGCTGAGGTTGAAGAGAATCATGCGCGGCTTGCCTTCCGCCTTGGCTTCAAGAGCCTGGCGAATGGCTTCGGCCACGGCGTGATTGGCTTCGGGCGCGGGCACAATTCCCTCAGCGCGCGCAAATTGAATGCCCGCGGCGAACGCGTCGAGTTGCTGCACGGTGGTCGCTTCCGCCAATCCGAGATCGACGACGTGCGAAACCAGCGGCGCCATGCCGTGATAGCGCAACCCGCCCGCGTGAATTCCCGGAGGAATGAAGGTGCTGCCCAGCGTATGCATCTTCACCAGCGGCGTCAGATGGCCGGTGTCGCCGAAATCGTAAGCGAAGTGTCCCTTGGTGAGGCTGGGGCAGGCGGCAGGTTCAACGGCCACGATGCGCGCGTGGCATTTTCCCTTGAGCTTGCGCCCCAGGAACGGCATCACGAGTCCGGCAAAGTTCGATCCGCCGCCGGTGCAGCCGATGATCACGTCGGGATCGTCGCCGGCCAGAGCCATCTGCTCGATGGCCTCCTGGCCGATCACGGTCTGGTGCAGCAGCACGTGATTCAACACGCTGCCCAGCGCGTACTTGGTCTTGGGATCCTTGGCTGCGACTTCAACGGCCTCAGAGATGGCGATGCCGAGCGATCCCGGAGAGTTGGGATGCTCGGCGAGAATGGCGCGGCCCGAATCGGTGAATGGCTGGGGCTGGCGATGACCGAGGCACCGAAGGCTTCCATCAGGGCGCGGCGGTAGGGCTTCTGATCGTAGCTGACGCGCACCATGAAGACTTTGCAGTCGAGGCCGAGGAACGCGCAGGCCATCGACAACGCGGAGCCCCACTGGCCGGCGCCGGTTTCGGTCGAAAGATGCCGCACGCCTTCCTGCTTGTTGTACTAGGCTTGCGCGACGGCGGTATTCAGCTTGTGCGAGCCGGCGGGGCTCACGCCTTCGTACTTGTAGTAAATGCGTGCGGGCGTATCCAGCGCCTTTTCCAGGCGCCGCGCGCGCATCAAGCGGCGAAGGCCGCCACTGCGCGTAAATCTGCCGCACCTCTCCGGGAATCTCGATCTCGCGCTCCGTGCTGACCTCCTGCATGATCAGCGCCATCGGAAACAGCGGCGCCAGATCGTCAGGGCCGAGCGGCTTGAGCGTGCCGGGATGCAGCGGCGGCGCCAAAGGCTCGGGCAGATCCGGAAGAATGTTGTACCAGGTTTGCGGAATTTGGCTTTGCGGCAGGTTGTACTCGATGGTTTCCATGCGCGAACATTCTACAGAAAAACCAGAAAACGCAATTGTGCGCCGCGCCACGCGAGTGGGCTGATTCCATGCTGCAAATGTCGATTGAACTCGCGCTCTGGTCACCGAGCCCGGCAAGGAGACCGGCGACGGAGATATCCTCGTCCAACGCGTCCCAATGCAGGCCACGGCCGCTGATCCTCACTTGTTTGCGCTGCTTCACGAGTGCCGCGCAGCAAACGGGGAAACCATGCCAGCGGGACGCCGATGGTTCGGCCGTCGCTCAGATTCGACCCACATGCAATCCGGATCGAATCTCACTCGCTTGGCGTTAACCGAAGAACTCATTCCATACCCTCTCGATTAGATCCCGATTTGCCTCGACGATCTCCAGCAATTGACGGAGAATCCGGGCGTCGTAGCCATCATTGTAGGCTACTCGAACCTCCGGTTCCAGCCAGAACTTCGCTTCCATGTCGTCTTTCTCAACGTGGATATGCACCTGTTCACGAGGCAAGCCCTCATTCGAATAGAAGAAGAATCTGAAGCCCCGTTCGCGAAAGACAGTAGGCATAGCGCCATTCTAGTGCCGGCGTGGCCGGTTGTACTCACCCTCCTCACGGCTCGTCGTTGTAAATGTGCACTTCGATCTTGCCGCCCTCGGCCTGCCGCGCGCGGAACATGCCGGGCGTGTTGAAGCTCCAGGCCATCTGGCCGTCGGGAGCAACCGCAATCACGCCGCCATCGCCATGGATGGGCGCGAGCTTCTTTTGAATCACCTCGTCGGCGGCCTGCTGCAACGTGTAGCCCTTGTATTGCACCAGCGCGCACACGTCGCGCGCCACCGTGAAGCGGATGAAGTACTCGCCGACCCCGGTGCCGGAGACGGCGCAGGATTGATTCGAAGCGTAAGTGCCCGCGCCAATGATCGGCGAATCGCCCACGCGGCCCGGCATCTTGCCCTGCAAGCCGCCGGTCGAGGTGCCGGCGGCGACATTCCCCTGGCGATCGACGCGCGACCACGCCCACGGTTCCATAGCGGCGCATGTCCGCCGCCTCCTGCCATTGCGCAACTGGCGTAGACGGTTCCCTGCGGCGGCACGCCCGCGGGACGCGGCGGAATCGGCCGGCCCTCCTTTTGCAACTGCTTGATCAGCGACTGCCAGCGGCTCTCGGTAAAGAAATAACTGGGAGGCACCTGTTCCATTCCCGCCTGCACTGAATACGCATCGGCGCCCGGGCCCACCAGCAGAACGTAGGGCGTCTTCTCCATCACCGCGCGGGCGAGAGTGATGGGATAGCGCGTGTGGGTGACGTCGGCGACCGCGCCCGCGTGCATCGTGGCGCCGTCCATGATGGCCGCATCGAGTTCCGTCTTGCCTTCGGCAGTAAAGACCGCCCCGCGCGCGGCGTTGAAGTGCGGATCGTCCTCAAGAACGCGAATCGCAGCCTCGACGGCATCGAGCGACGAGCCTCCGCGATCGAGAACCGCGGCTCCAGCCTCGACCACCTTGGCGAGCGCAGCGCGATACGCTTTGTCGCCGTCAGGCCCCAGCTTGGCGCGATCGATGTCGCCTGCGCCGCCGTGAATCACGATCGCCCAGTGCCCCGAAGGTTGTTGCGTTGCGCCGCTGCGCCTGTCACCGCCGCCCACGTCATTGCTGCGCCGAAAATGATTGCAGTTGCCTTTCGCACACGCGTGACCTCCTCATTCCTTTTGATGGTAGCGCCGAAACCGCGGGAGCGTCGTGATTCCCGGACGAGCGCGGGTCGGGAGACCCGCACTACAGCGGTCGGGAAACCGGCGCTACTTATGTGCGCTTGAATGCTCAGGCGGCGAAATGCTTCATCCACTCTCTTGTCCCCGCGTACCGGCAGGACTCCGACGCGATCCCAGCCGCTTGCGTTAGCGAATCGACGAAATCTCTCCCCGTCGCCGCGAAATGGCAGTACGCCCCGTGAAGAATGTCTCCAGCGCCCATGCTGTCCACCACGTCGACTTGAGGAACGCGCACTCTCCCTGATGATTGCCCGAATACGAACTCAATGGGCGCAGAACCGTTCGTGATGGCGATATTTGTAACTCCGCAGTTCTTGAGAAACTCAATTACTTCGTTCTGCGAGGAGCAACCCGGAGGCATGAAATCGGTCGAGCAGATCGCGGTGTGGATGCTTTTGAGAAGCGCCTCCGTTCCGTCTTTCCAGCTTCCTCCATCGAGAACCACCGGCGTTCCGCAAGCTCGCGCCGCTGCCGCCCAGGCCTGACATGCCTCCATGTAGTGGCCGTCCACCAAAAGCACGCGTGCCTGCCGGCAAAGCTCAGGGTCGATACGCGCAGGAGGCGCTGCGACGCGCATTGCATTTGCCGAGACCACATTCCGGTTTCCGGCTTTGTCGACGGAAACCGACGAGATGACGGGGACATCTGCAAAATCGGGGTTCAAATCGATGAGTTGAACAGAGTAATTCTTCGACTCTTCCCGGATCACACTGGCCAGCGCATTGCGCCCCACAACGGTCACCAGTCCGGCATTGCTGCCAAGGTGAGCGCATGCGATGGCCGCGTTCAGTCGCCGGCCCTCCGGCAAACACGCTCTGGCTTCGTGCTACGACCTTTGTGTTCGCAACCGGAAACTCGTCGACATCGTAGACGACGTCAATCGTCGAGAGGCCGATGAAGAGAACGCTCGGCATGCGGGACCTCCTCCACGAACATTCCGCTTGGAGTCATTCTAGTTCGGTCGATTCGTCGTTCGTCGAGCAAGCCTCGGCGTTGGCCCGCTCGGCGTTTTTCACGCTTGGCGAATCACGGCCCGGCAGTGGAGAATGCATAGGTTCCAAGAAATGTACTGTGGGCACGCTTCAAACTGAGCTGATTTCTCGGGCAGACGCGCAAGCCCTCACAAGGAAGGTTCGATGCACTCGATTTGGTTCGGCGAGTTTATGGGCACGCTGGTTCTGGTGCTGCTGGGCGACGGCGTGAACGCCGGCGTCACGCTGCGCAAGTCCTACGCGGCGGATTCCGGCTGGATGGTCATCACCACCGGCTGGGCGCTGGCCGTGCTTTGCGGCGTGCTGGTGGCGCAGGCGTTCGGCAGCCCTGGCGCGCACCTGAATCCGGCCATCACGCTGGCTGCCGCCGTCGTGAGCGGGAACTACGCGCAGCTTGCGGATCTACTGGTCGGCGCAGTTGCTGGGCGCGATGTGCGGCGCGGCACTGGTAGCCCTGCACTACGCGCCGCACTGGAAGCTGACGGACCGATCCCGCGGCCAAGCTCGGCATCTTTTGCACCAACGCGGCGGTGCGCAGCCCTCTGGCGAACATCTTCAGCGAGGTGATCGGCACGGCGGTGCTGGTCGTTGTGGCCAACGCGATCTTTTCGCATGGCGTGTCCATGAACGGGCCGGCTGCGGGACTTGGGCCGTGGCTCGTGGGCAGCCTGGTGTGGGGCATCGGACTCTCGCTCGGCGGAACCACGGGCTATGCCATCAACCCCGCGCGCGATCTGGGACCGCGCATCGTGCATGCGCTGCTGCCGATTCCCGGCAAGGGCGGATCGAACTGGCGCTACGCGCCGATTCCGATCATTGGCGACCTTGCAGGCGGCGCGCTCGCGGGATTGCTGGTGCACTACGCGCATTTCTAAACACGAGCGGAGTTAGCGGGGCCAGGCCGGCTTTCCACCATCCTTTCCGCAATAAGCGCGGAACGGATGGGCACGCGCAGAAGTGAAGGCGCAAATAATTTCGCCCAGCTTTTCCACAGAGAGCCGGCGGTTGCGCCGAAATTCTGTTGCGCTTGACTGCCGATTGACTACTCCAGGCACGACGCGATGACCGCCAGCGCCGCGATGGCAGCCGTCTCAGCGCGCAGGATGCGCGGCCCAAGCGACGCCGCGCGCCACCCATTGGCGTCGAAGAGCGCTTCTTCCTGCGGGAGCCCATCCACCTTCAGGACCGATGGCAATTTCCAGTTGCAGGCATCTCGTCTCGTGGCCGCTGCAATCGCTTCTTCGATGGCATGACGCAAGGTGGTGGTGCGCTCCTGCTCGGCGAGCACGATGCGCGTGGCGGCAGACGCAGCGCGCACGCGATGTCCAAGTGAAACCGGATCGTGAATCAGCGGCACATCGGAGCGCCGCGCCTGCTGCGAGGCCTCGTGCGCGATGCGGCGCCAGCGCTCGGCGCGCTTCGCTGCGGCCTGCGCCAGATGCTTCTCTGTTCTGCGCGCAATGACCGGCGCAATCGCGGCGACGCCGAGTTCGGTGGCTTTTTCGATCGCCCATTCCATGCGATCGAACTTGTAGATGGCGATCACCAAAGTAACGGGCAGCGCAGGATCGGCCTCCAGTTCGGCGATCAGGTTGAAGCGGACTTCGCTCTTTTCTCCGGCGAGGGTGACGGCGGCCACCTCGGCATGAAAGACGCGGCCGCCGGCAACCACGTCGGCCTCCATGCCCGGTTGCGCGCGCAGCACGCGCGCCAGATGTTCGGCCTGCGCGCCGTCGATCGTGGCGGTGGCTTCATCCCAATGTTCGGCAATCCAGCGGCGGCGGGTCATGAGTGTTTTCACCAATGCTCTTCATCAAGAGTGTACGGCGTTTTGTTCGCGAGCAACCGTTTCACCCGCATAAACACTAAGGGGAACGCTTTTGAGCGTCCCCCTTGAGTGTTGCCTTTTTGGGTTGTTCGATCCGCTACTTTTTCTTCGCGGTCTTCTTTGCGGCCTTCTTCGCCGCCTTCTTCGCGGGTGCCTTCTTGGCTGCTTTCTTGGTTGCCATTTGCCTATTCTCCCTTTTCGATGGGTTGCATCGATTCTGCAATTAGAAACTGCAGTTGAAGAATGTATAGATTCATGCAATCATCGATGTCAAGAAAAAAACGACATTGGAGTGAAAAAAAGATCAACATGGTTCCGGCGACAAATTTTGCTCGGAGAGGAAGTCGAAGACAAATTTCGGTGCGCGAGAGGAAATTCTTCTGCGATCGCGTCGCGCATCGTTCGATGCGCACATCAGTGTTTTGCAATTTGCATCGGCGGTCTCCTTCAAAAATTGTGCGATCGTTTCGCCGCATCGCGCTCAGCACTCGATCACGTTCAGCGCAAGGCCCGCGAGGCTGGTCTCCTTGTAGCGCGACTGCATATCGAGGCCGGTGAGGTACATGGTGCGGATGACCTGGTCGAGCGAAACCTTGTGCGCTTCCGGCTCGTTCATCGCCAGGCGCGCGGCCTGCACGGCCTTGGCAGCGCCCATGGCGTTGCGCTCGATGCAGGGAATCTGCACCAGGCCGCCGATGGGGTCGCAGGTCATGCCCAGGTTGTGCTCCATGGCGATTTCAGCGGCGTGCTCGACTTGTCCGTCGTTGCCGCCCAGAGCCGAGGCAAGTCCCGCCGCGGCCATGGAGCAGGCCACGCCCACTTCGCCCTGGCACCCAACCTCCGCGCCGCTGATGGACGCGTTCTCCTTGTAGAGAACGCCGATGGCCGCCGAAGTGAGGAAGAAGCGCAGGATGCCTTCGTCGGCTCGATCCCTCGGGAACGAAGCGCTGATAGTAGAGCGCCACTGCGGGAATCACGCCGGCAGCGCCGTTGGTGGGCGCGGTCACCACGCGGCCGCCGGCTGCGTTCTCCTCATTCACCGCCATGGCGTAGACCGTAACCCAGTCGAGCGGGGCCAGCGGATCGCCTTGCTTCCCGTCCGCATCGCGTGCGCGCAAGCGCTCGGCCAGGCGCTGCGCGCGGCGGCGCACCTTCAAGCCGCCCGGCAGAATCCCTTCGGCGGCCATGCCGCGCTCCGCACATGCTGCATGGTTTGCCAGATTTGCTCGATGCCGATTCGAACGCGCTGTTCGAGAGAGTCTTGGCTCGCCTTGGAGCTCGCGTCGGGATCGAGTGCCCGCAGACGCTCGCATTCGTTGGCCAGCATCACGCGGTCGATGGAGAGCGAGTGCGCGCGGGCGATTTCCAGCAGCTCGGCGGCGCTGTGAAATGGAAACGGCAGTCGCACCTGCGGCTCATCGCGGTGGCTGATCGGCTTCTCCATCCTCGGCGATGAATCCGCCGCCGATGGAAAAGAAGGTGCGCTCGGCGAGGATTGCGCCGGCGGCATCGAACGCGGTGAACCGAACGCCGTTGGGGTGCTGCGTCCGCGCGCCGGGAGGAAACATCTGGTCGCGATGGAAGACGAGGTCGCGGGTCTCGTCGAAGTCGATCTCGCGCTTTCCGGCGAGTTCGATGCGCTGCGAGGCGCGAATTGCGGCGACTGTGGACTCAATGGCGGCGGGATCGATCGTGGCCGGCTCGTTTCCGGCAAGGCCGAGGAGTACAGCGCGATCGGTGGCGTGGCCCATGCCCGTGAGAGCCAGCGAGCCGTAGAGATCCGTTTGCACGCGCGCGGCGCGCGTCGAGCAGGCCGTTGCGATCCAAGCTCCCGCGCAAAGCGGCAAGCCGCGCGCATCGGCCCCATGGTATGCGAACTGGAGGGACCTACGCCGATCTTGTAGAGATCGAAGAGACTCGTGGTCACGGATCAAATTGTAGCGAGACAACAGGGACCAGCGAGTAGCCAGCAGGAGAGGGAACTACTCCAGGAACTCGCGGACGAACGCGTTTGTCGAATGCGATCAGCTCGTGGAGAGAGCCGTCGAAGATCAGATGTCCCTCGTCGAGCATGAGGAAGGTGGTGTTGCGGTTGATCTGCCCCTCGGGAAGCGGGACCATGCGTCCCTGTTCGCATCGAATACGGTGGGTGCAGAGCGTGAAGGCGTCCTGAAGCCGGTGCGTCACCAGCAGCGATGGAGTTGCGTGCACATCGCGCTGCTTCACGATGAGTTCGATGATGGTGGTCGAGGTGACGGGATCGAGGCCGCCCGTGGGCGAGTCGTAAAGGATCAGCTCGCGGCTGATTGATCAAGGCGCGCGCAATGGCGACGCGGCGCCTCATGCCGCCGGAAAGGCTCGACAGGAAAGAGATTGAAGGTCTCCTCGAGGCCCACGAAGCGCAGCGCATCGTGCACGCGCGCGTCGATTTCCTCGTCGGGCACGCGCTTCCTGGATCAACTGGTAGGCGACATTGTCGCGGACCGTCAGCGAATCGAAGAGAGCGCCCTCCTGAAAAACCATGCCGGCGCGTGCGCGCAAGGGAAAGAGTTTTTCCTCGGGCATGTGGGAGATGTCCTCGCCGAATAAGCTCCACGCTGCCCTCGAGCGGGCGCAACAGTCCGATGAATGAGTTTGAGCAGGACGCTTTTGCCCACGCCGGCAGGCCCCAGAAGAATGCGCGTCTCCGCGGGGGCCACCGAGAAGCTGACGTTCTCAAACACCGGCGGTCCATCGAAGGCCACAGCGACCTTGTGCAACGCGACAACCAGGCCGGTCCCAGGCGCCGGGGGCGAGGGTTGCGGAACGGGAACGGTGGCGTGGCTCATGTGGGCAACAACGAGAGCAGGATGTGCGTGATGAGGAAATCGACAAAGATGATGAGCACGGAGGAGTTCACCACGGCCGAAATCGTGGAGCGGCCCACGCCTTCCGTGCCACCCGTGGTCCTCATCCCGTAGAAGCAGCCGATGGACGCGATGATGTAGCCGAAGAAGAGCGGCTTCACCAGTCCCTGGACGATATCGGGAAGGGCGAGGTGCTCGTAGGCGTTATTAAAGTACTGGGTGCCGTTCTGGTGGTTCAGAAAGACGGTGACCGCGGCGCCGCCCAAGATGCCGAAGGCGTCGGCCACGATGGTGAGGAAGCAGAAGCATGGTGATGCGTGGCGAAGATGCGCGGCGTCACCAGCTTGCGCATGGGATCGACACCCAGGGCGCGCATCGCGTCGATCTGCTCGGTGACAACCATGGAGCCCAGTTCGCTGGCCATCGATGATGCGTTTCGGCCCGAGACCATGATGCCGGTGAGCACCGCGCCCAGTTCACGAATCATGGTGAGCGCGACAAACTGGCCGGTGACGGCCGTGGCGCCGAATTCCGAAAGTGTGGCTGAGGACTGGAGCGAGAGCACGCCCCCGGTAAAGAATCCCGAAAGAATCACGATGGGCAGCGAGCCGAACGCCGATGATGTCGGACTGAATGAGGAAATCCGTCCAGTAAATCGGCGGGCGAAAGAGATTCGAGCAAGCGCCGCCACGCAAACAGGGAGTACTCCTGGACGGTGAGCACGATTTGTTTGGCGGTGCGTTCGATGGTCTGGATCGCCATAAATTGCCGGCCTTCAGATCGAGTGGATTGCGGCGCTTCCCAGCACAGAATAGCGCATGGCGGGTACGGGCATGAGAATCGGCGTCGCCGATTTCACCTCCCGACGGCATGATTGCGGTGAATCTCTTGCCGGAACGTGGTGTGGCGGGAGTCATTGCCGGAACCATGAGACAGCCAGTACCATGCGGGGAGACCGGTACCCGCGCGGTGCAAAGACCGCGCGCGTACACACGGCCGGCTGGAGAGATCGCGATGCAAGAGGTCAGAGGATCGAGTAGAAGGAGTTTCCTGAAGATGGCGGGCGGAGCCGCCGCGCTGGTTTCGACACTGGACCCAGTGGGCGCAGCTGCGGAAACTGCTCCGCCGCCATCCGGGCGCGATGAACATTCCGACCGCGCGGCACAAGCCGGAGGCGGGCCGAATT
Organism: uncultured Acidobacteriota bacterium; assembly: GCA_963826735.1. GTDB lineage: Bacteria > Acidobacteriota > Terriglobia > Terriglobales > Acidobacteriaceae > Telmatobacter. The sequence goes on along the minus strand of CAWGYN010000010.1, from coordinate 1,073,199 downwards.
CGGTCGCTGCCGGTACGGCGCTCGTGGAACTGGCGAATCCTTTGCAAGGTACGGATTCAACCTCCCTTTTCTCGCGCGGCAATACGCTGCCCATCGTCGCAGTTCCGTTCGCCATGGCGCACTGGGCACTGCAATCGAGCGATAAGAGCGCCTGGTTTTTTCAACCCCGCGACGAGCGCTTGCAGGGCATTCGCTGCACCCATCAGTTAAGCCCCTGGCTCGAAGATTACGGCTACGCTACCTTTCTGCCGTTCAAGACCGGCTCATCGGGCGATCCATCGCCGGAGGCCGCGGCGCGCGCTTCAAGCTATCGCCCGGCAGAGCTCGAGATTGCGCCGCACGCGTTGAAGGTGCGGCTCATGCGCTACCGCTGTGCGCTGGAGCTTGCACCCACGGAGCGCGGCGCCGTCATGCGTTTCACGTTTGAGGAATCGGGTCCGGCAGGCGTCTTCATCGATCTCCCCGGCAGCGATGCCGAGACGTCTTGCGACACAGCCAGCGGAATCGTCAATGCCTCGACGACATACAACCACGGCGGCGTTCCTAAAGGATTTGCCACTCGCTATGCGGTGCGCTGCGATGCCAAAATCACAGGCTTCGAGGTGAAACCCGGCAACGGGCGGCGTGTGGCCGTGGTTCGCTTCACGGCGGAAGCCGGGAAGCCGATCACACTGCGCGTGGGTACGTCGTTCATCTCATCCGACCAGGCCGCACTCAACCTCAAGACTGAGATCGGAGATAAGTCCTTCGACCAGGTGAAGAGCGAAGCGGCTGCAACCTGGGAGGCGGCGCTGGGCCGGGTGCGCATCCGTGGCGCATCGGAGACCCAGCGCAGAGTTTTTTACTCCTGCCTCTATCGCGCGCTGCTCTATCCGCGGATGTGGCACGAGCACGACGCCGCCGGCAACACGATCCACATGAGCCCATACAGCAGCAAAGTGGAACACGGCTTCATGTACGCCGACCACGGCTACTGGGATGTGTATCGCGCCTGGTACCCGATGATGGCGTTGATTTATCCCGAGCGATTGACCGAGATCTTGCAGGCCTGGGTGAACGCGTACAAGGAGGGTGGCTGGTTCCCGCAGTTTCCCTGTCCCGGCTATCGTAACTGCATGACGGGCAGTCCCACCGATTTCGTTTTTGGCGACGCGGTTGCAAGGGGCATCACGGGGTTCGATGTGCAGGCGGCATTCGACGGATTGAAGAAGCACGCCACGCAGCCGGTTGCGCCAAAGCTTGGATACGGCCGTCCCGCGGTCGCGGAATACCTCAAACTCGGCTACATCCCCATGGGTGCCGCGGCCGGAGCGGCAGCCGAGACACTGGACTCGGCCTACGGAGATTTCTGCATTGCCCAAGTGGCTCGCGCGGCCGGTAAACCGGAGGAAGCGGCGGCGTTTGAGCAGCGCTCGCGCAACTGGCGCAATATCTTCGACCCCGCCACGCGCTTCCTGCGCGGCAAGATGGCCGATGGATCATGGCAGTCGCCCTTCGATCCGCATACATGGGGTGGCGCCTATGTCGAAGGCGGGGCCTGGCAATACCGCTTTGCTGTGCCCTGGGATCCGCAGGGACTGATGGAAGCCATGGGAGGTAAGACGGCTTTCGTCGCCGGGCTCGAAGACATGATCACGCAGGCGCCGGTTTTTCACGTGGGCACCTATGGCGATGAGATCCACGAGATGTCGGAGATGGCTGCGGTCGACTTCGGGCAGTATGCGCACTCGAACCAGCCGGTGCATGCTTTTCTCTATATGTTTGCGATGGCAGGCCGGCGCGATCGCACGCAGTACTGGGCTCACCGGGTGCTCAACGAGCTCTACACACCCGATAACTTTCCCGGCGACGAAGATACCGGCTCCATGAGTGCGTGGTACATCCTGAGTTCGCTGGGAATCTACTCGCTCTGCCCCGGCAAACCGGAGTGGGTACTGGGCGCGCCGCTCTTCGAGGAAGCCGAAATCCGCTACCCGAACGGGCATACGATTCGCATTGAAGCGCAAAATAGCAAGCCGGGTGCGTTCTTCAACCACGTGACGCTCAATGGCGCGGAAATAAGCGGGCCGATTGTGCCGCATGCGGCATTCCTGGAAAATGCGCGGCTGGTGTTCTCCGCGGTGTAGTGTCCTGACTTTGTAATCGCGTGAAAGAACTTCAAGATGTGTGGGCCAGGAGGCCCACACGACAGCCGTTCCACCACCCCACGGACGAAGACCTGTCCGCGGGGGCCCCGGGCCAGGAGGCCGGCGCTACATTCAAAAGCGCGCCGCTGTGCGCTGTCCGCATTTACAATGGAATCTATATGATCCGCTTCTCCACCGCCGGGGAATCCCACGGCGAGGCTCTGATTGCGCTGGTTTCCGGACTTCCCGCCGGCGTCCCCGTCGATCTCGAATTTGTGAACCGCGAGCTGTGGCGGCGTCAGCAGGGCTACGGCCGCGGCGGCCGCATGAAGATCGAAACCGACCAGGCGCATGTGCTCTCCGGCGTGCGCCACGGCAAGACCATCGGCTCGCCCATCGCGATTGAACTCGTCAACCGCGACTGGAAGAACTGGCAGGAGAAGCTGCCGGTCGAGACCGGCGATCCCGCCAAGCATCGCGCGGTGGCCTCGCCGCGGCCCGGCCACGCCGACCTGGCCGGAGCGCTCAAATACAACTTCCCGGATGCGCGTTACGTGCTGGAACGCGCCTCGGCGCGCGAGTCCGCGGCTCGCGTGGCCGCCGGCGCTTTCGCCAAGCTGCATGCTTCGCGAACTCGGGCATCGAAGTCGCGAGCCACGTGATCCGCGTGGGCCGCGTCGAGCTTGACCGCGATGCGACCTGGGATGAGATTGCCGCGCTTGCCGGCAAAGAGGAAGTGGTTCTCGTCGTGCGTCGATGCCGCCACCGAAGCGCGCATGAAAGAAGAAGTGGAGGCCGCAACTCGCGCCGGCGACACCGTGAACGGCGTCTTTGAAGTGGTTGCCCACGGCGTTCCCGCTGGCCTTGGCTCCTACGCCAACTGGGACGAGCGCCTCGATGGCCAGCTTGCCTGGGCGGTGATGAGCCTGCAGGCCGTGAAGGCCGTTGAGATCGGCCGCGGCGTGGCAGCCGCGGCTTCGTTCGGCTCGCGGGTTCACGATCCCATTCATTACGCCGCCGAGAATCCTCCCGGCAAGCCCACGCGCTTTACGCGCCCGCACAACAATGCCGGCGGCATCGAGGGCGGCGTCTCGAACGGCGAAGACATCGTGGTGCGCGGCTACCTGAAGCCGATTTCGACCCTGCGCCAGCCGCTCGAGTCGGTGCGCTTTGACACGCGCGAGCCTACCAGCGCAAGTTACGAGCGCAGCGATATTTGCGTGGTCCCCGCGGCGGGCGTGGCCGCTGAAGCCATGGTGGCCCTGGTACTTGGCCAACCTGGCCCACGAAAAGTTCGGCGGCGACTCGCTGCTGGAATTGAAACGAAATTTTGACGGATACATCGAACAGATACGGAGCTTTTAGCAGCGGCAATGATTCTGAAGATTGTGAAATATCCCGAGCCGGTGCTGGAGCAGCCCGGCGAACCGGTCACCGAATTCGACGCCGAGTTGCGCAAGCTGGTGGCCGACATGTTCGAGACCACCTACGCCTCGCAGGGCATCGGGCTGGCCGCGCCGCAGGTGGGCGTGTCAAAGCGCATCACGGTCATCGACCTCAGCATGGGCAAGGATCCCGCACAGAAAGCTTGTGCTGATCAATCCTGAGATCATTGTGAGCGAGGGCAAGCAATACGAAGAGGAAGGCTGCCTGAGCTTTCCCGACATTCGCGAGAAGGTGGTGCGCGCCGCCAAGGTTCGCATCCGCGCGCAGGACGAACACGGCAAATGGTTCGAGATGGATGGCGAAGAGCTTCTGGCGCGCGCCTTCCAGCATGAGATCGACCACCTTGACGGCGATCTTGTTCATCTTCCGCATGAGCGCGCTCAAGCGCAGCCTGAATCTGCGCAAGATTCGCAAGATGCAGAGCGAAGGCACCTGGTAAAACGGCCATGACGAATGCGGCGCGCTGCCTCAAGCTGGTCTTCTGCGGGACGCCGCAGTTCGCCGTGCCCACGCTCGAGGCGCTGCTCGCCGCGGACCATGAAATCGCTCTCGTGGTTTCGCAGCCCGACCGGCCCGTGGGCCGCGATCAGCAACTCACCGCCCGCCCGTCAAGCAGGCCGCTCTGGCCGCCGGCCTTGCCGTCACGCAGCCGGAAAAAATCCGCAACAACGCGGAGTTTCGCGCGCAGCTTGAAGCCATCGCGCCCGACGCCATTGTCGTGGTGGCCTACGGCCGCATCATTCCGCCGTGGATGCTGGCGCTGCCGCGGCTTGGGCTGCATCAATCTGCACGCTTCGCTGCTTCCCAAGTATCGTGGCGCGGCGCCCATCCAATGGGCCATCGCCATGGGCGACGCCTTCACCGGCAATACCACCATGCTTCTTGAAGAAGGCCTCGACACCGGGCCGATTCTGCTGCAGCAGACCCATCGAGATCGGGCCCGGTCAAACCGCGGCCGATCTGTTTCCTGTGCTGGCCAATGCGGGCGCGCCGCTGGTCGTCGAAACCCTGGCCGGACTCGCCGACGGAACGATTCAGCCGCAGCCGCAGAATCACGAAGGCGCCACCTTCGCGCCGCTGCTCGACCGCGAAGACGGCCGCATGGACTTTGCCGCGCGCACGGCGCACGAACTCTACAACCGCTGGCGCGGCTTTCAGCCCTGGCCCGGCGCCTTCACCGCTCTCAATGGCAAGAAGCTGATCGTGCATCGCATGGCGGTTGTGCACGAGAGTTTCGCTGAGCGACTGGGCATCGCCGCGCCGGGCTCGGTTCGCGTTGAGAACCATCGCCTATTCGTCGGCTGCGCCGGTGAACACCTGGCTCGAGTTGCTCGAAGTGCAGCTCGAAGGCAAGAAGCGTCTGGATGCCGCCGAGTTTCTGCGCGGAAACCCGCTCGCGGCGGATGCGCGCCTCGGTTGAGCGCCATGCCAGCGATCTCTCCCGCGCGCAAGGCCGCTTTCCGCATTCTTCTTGCCGTCGAGCGCGGCCAGGCCCACGCGGACGATCTGCTTGCGGGCGATGAGCGTCGAACGCGCTCGCGCCAGCGGACCGCCATCTGGCCACGGCTCTGGTGCTCGGCGTGCTTCGCTGGCAGATTCTGCTGGACCAACTGACGCGGCCGCTGCTGAAACGTCCCAATGCCAAGCTCGATCCTGAAGTCCTGATCGCTCTCCGCCTGGGCGCCTTTCAGCTCCGATTTCTCGACCGCATTCCCGCCCACGCCGCCATCGATGAGAGCGTGGAGCTGACCAAACAGTCGGGCCATCGCTTCGCCTCCGGAATGGTGAATGCGGTTCTTCGCAAACTGCCGCTGCGTGCGCGCGCAGGCCCTTCGGAGGAGGACCGTGGCGAGTTGGCGCTGGCTCAGGCGCATCCCGCATGGCTGGTCGAGCGCTGGACGCAGTTCTATGGCCTGGAAGCAATGCGAGCGATCTGCCGCCACGGCCAGAGCCAGCCGCGCTTGACCGTGCGCATCGGAGAGTCCCGCCGTTCGAAGACGAATTGAACGAAGCGGGCATCGAGCTTGCACCCGGCGAGCTGCTCACCGCAGCGCGCACCGTCGTTTCCGGCGACGTGACGGCCACGGCGGCCTTTCGCGAAGGCCGTGTGCGCTTGCAGGATGAAGGATCGCAGTTGATCGGCGAGCTTGCCGCGTGTTCGCCGCGGATCTCGTCAGGCCAAGAAAGAACGAAACCAGCAAAAGATTCTCGATGCCTGCGCCGCGCCCGGCGGCAAAACGCTCATCCTTGCCGAACGAAATCCCCAGGCGCAGATCGTCGCTTGCGAATCGAGCCCGCGGCGGCTTGCCGAGCTGCGCAAACGCCTCTCCGCGTGCGCCGATCGCGTGGAATGCCGGCTTGCCGATGCAGCCGCGCTTGAAGAAGAAGCCGCTGTTCGACCTTGCGCTGGCCGACGTGCCGTGCAGCGGCACCGGCACTCTCGGCCGCAATCCTGAAATCCGCCATCGTCTGCACCTGGAAGACCTGCCGCGGCATGCCGAACGCCAGCGCGCAATTCTACGCGCGGCTCTGCGCGCCGTTCGCCCCGGTGGGCGCGTGGTCTATTCAACCTGTTCGCTGGAGCCGGAGGAAAATGAGCAGGTCGTGGCCGCGGTCCTCGCTGAGAATTCCGAATGCGCGGCAGATTTCGGTCGCGCCAGCCATCGAGATGCTGCAACGGAATGGCATTCTTCGCCCCGAGGCCGCGGAGCCGTTGCGAACATGCCTCACGCCCGACGGCGCACTGCGCTTATTGCCGGGCACTTTGCCGACCGACGGTTTCTTTGTTGCGCTGATCGAAAGAACCGCCTAACAGCCTGAGGTGAAAGTAGAATTCGTCACGAAAAGCTTTCCTCAGGGGCTAAAGCCCTTCCGTTATTTTGCGAGTCTTGCGGCACGAGTAAACTCGTGCCCTGATACAAAACCTTTTCCGGATTAGCCGCTATGCGCTCTCCGGCCCCAGGCGCAACGCCGCAAAATCGCGCCCCAGCAACGCGCACAGCGCTTCCACCACCAGGTTGTGATCGTCGCGCTGCGGCAGTCCGGACACGGTCACGCTGCCCACGATGCCCGCGTCCTCGACAATCAGCGGAAACGATCCGCCGTCGGCCGCATAATCCGCGACCGGCAGTCCATAGCGCTCGAGCAGCGTCGTCCCTTTCACCTTGAGCGTCATGCCCACGGCATAGGAGCTGCGATGGAAGCGCGCCACCACGTTGCTCTTGCGGCGCACCCACTCGGCATTGTCGGCAGTGGTGCCGTCGAGCGCCGAATAGAACAGCGGCTGCCCGAAACGCCGCACGTCGATTACCAGGCGTGAGCCCGCGCTCCGTCGCCATGGTGCGAATGCGCGTTCCCAAGTCCCACGCCACCTGCGCATCGAGGCGCGGCAGGTGCAGCTCACGCTCCTGGCTTGCGATTTTTTCCAAATCCTCGTTAAGCGCCATAGTGTTTTGTCTCCTGTTGTTGCCATACTCCGTAACTTCGCGATTGCTCCAAGAGATGTGCGGGCGTGGACCCCGCACGACAGCCGGTCTGGAGACCGGCGCTACTTCACCACCGTGAAATTAACAATCGTGTCTGGTCGATGCGCGTGCCAGCGGCGGGCGACTGCGACAGCACGGATCCAGGCTTCGCCGGCAGACGAAGCGGCGCGTCGCCGCTGCCCATTGCGGCCACCGGCACATCCACAAGGCTGGGCGGCGCAGTGCGAATGCCGACTTTCGTCAAGGCCGCGTTGGCGCTCGAAATCGGCCATCCGGACAAGTCGGGCATCACGTAGCCATCCGGCGTTTCTTCGTCCGGCGCAGCCACCAGCAGGTTCACGCTCGGTTGCTCGATGCCCTGCGCGTGCGCGGGCGGATCCTGCGCCAGCACCGTTCCCTCGGCGGCAGCCTTGTACGGAAGGTGCGCAATCTCGCCCACCTCAAGTCCCGCGCGGCGCAACTCCAGCGCGGCCACGCGCTCATCCACGCCCACCGTATCGGGAACGTCGACCTTCTGCGGTCCCAGGCTCTCCGCCACGCGCACGTGCCACTCACGACGCACCACCGTGCCCGCCTCGGGCGACTGCGACAAGATGTGCCCGGCAGCCACGTCGCCCGAATAGTAGCGGTTGTCGACGTCAGATTCAGCCCCAGGCCGGCGGTTTCGCTCAGGGCGTCGGCGACGTCATTCCCTTCAGCGCGGGCACCTGCACCTCGGCGCCGTGAATGGCAAACTGCATGGTTGCAATGGCGGCCAGCAGTGCCACTGCCACCAGCAGCAGCAGCAGCGAAGCCACACGAAAGAAACCGGAAATGGCGCGGGTATTCATAAGTTCAGCTAATTGATCCGGCTCATAAGATATGCATCGTTCGTTCCACCCTTTCCGCAAAAAGCGCGGAAAGGATGGGGCACGGTAGCGGTCGCCAGGGTCCTGACCGACCTTGCGCTCTATCGGCGTATTATCCGTCACCGGCTCGGGATGGATGGTCACGCGATACACCTCGGGGCACTCCAGCTTGAAGCGGTCTTCAAGCTCCGTGATCACTTCGTGGACGCGATGCATGGGCAGATCGTCGGGCAAAGTGCAATGGCAGGTGACAGAAATGTGCTCGCGCGTGCGGCCCACGGCGATGGCATGCACGTCCATAATCTCGTGGATTCCAGCGGCCGCGGCGCGCAGCGCCAGCTCCATCCTGCGGTCTTCCATCATGAACGTCTTCCGGCTGCTCGATGGTGGCCGGCTCGCTCTCGATGTGCGTCAGCACGGAGTCGATCTCGGGAACGTTGCGCAGAATCTCCGCTTCCATGGCGGTGACAAAGCTGTGCGCTTCACTGAGCGTCTTGTTCTCGTCGATTTCGACGTGCAGCTCCACCTGCAGGCGCCCGTGGTGCGACTGCACGCTGAGCTCATGCACCGAGACGTTGTTGCGAGCGGCCACGGCGCGCACGCGATCGAAGATGCTTTCGGCCCGGGTTTCGCGGGGGATGGTGTGGATCACCACGTCGGCCCCGGGCAGCACGCGATGCACTGCAGCCGTGGCAGCATGGACCAGCTCGCCGGTGTGCTCAAAAGTGAATCGCCGCGGCAGCGCCAGCGTGAGGTCGGCAAAGTAGCCGGCGCCGGCGCGCCGCACCCGCGCCCGCTCCACGGCCAGCACGCCATCCACGCGCTCCACTTCGCGCACCAGCCGCCGGCGAGTTTCCGCGGGAATTTCGTCCACCAGCGCGTCCACGGCTTCGTGGCCCAGGCGGAAGGTCATGCGCAGAATCATGAGCGAAACCAGAATGGCCGCGCAGGGGTCGGCATATTGCAGGGCGGCAATCCCGAATCGCTGATCCGAGCCACGTAGCGCCCAATCCGGCCAGCACCGCGAGCGTGGCCCAGATGTCCGAGGCAAAGTGGAAGGCGTCGGTGGCCAGCGCCGGCGACCCGGTGCGCACGGCCACCGCGCGCAATTGCCGGGAGCGCCAGGAATCCACGGCGATCGAAGTGACCAGCACCAGCACCGGCCACAGGGAGTGGTGCAGATCCACAGTGTGGTAGAAGATGCGCGAAACGGCTTCCCACATGATCCACGCGCAGGAGACGGCCATCAGGCCTGCCTCGGCAAACGCGGAGAGGTTTTCGATTTTGCCGTGGCCGTAGGTATGGTCTTCGTCGGCCGGCTTGTCGCTCACGTTGACGGAGAAGAAGGTGAGCGCCGCGCCGGCCAGATCGAGGCCGGAGTGTGCCGCGTCAGAAAGCACGCCCAGCGAACCGGAGAGCAGGCCGGCGGCGAGCTTGAGCAGCGTCATCACGGCCGCGGCCGCCATGGAGTGCCACGCCACGCGCCGCTTTTCGGCAGAGAAGCTTGGAATGGAAGGCTCGGTGGCCCGCGAACTGGAGACGGCGGAGGTCATGGTATTCCCTGATGATCTGACTGTGCGGGCGAGGACGCCCGCACGACAGCCGGTCTGGAGACCGGCGCTACATCCTAGGGTAACGGGGCGCGCGTGGCGGTGTACAACCCCGCGATGCCGAAGGTGTAGGGCTGCCACGCGCAGTCCACATAACCCGCTCGCCGCATCATCTCCAGCATCTCGCCGGGCGGCGGAAAGGCGCCCACCGAACTCGGCAGGTAGTTGTAGGGACCATCCTTGCCGCAAATCATCCGGCCGATGGCCGGCAGCACGCGCCGGAAGTAGAGCGCATAGGCCTTGCCCATCAGTCCGCCCGGCTCGCTGAACTCCAGAATCCCCAACTGACCGCCCGGCTTGAGCGCGCGATGAAACTCGCTGAGACCGGCTGCGTAGTTGGCCAGATTCCGGAAGCCGAAGGCCGTCACAATCAGATCGAGCGACTCAGCGCGCAGCGGCAGATGCAGCGCATCGGCCTCGATGGCGATCACGTAAGGCTTCGCCGCTGATTCCTTACCGTTGCCGGGCGCATCGAGCGTCAGCCGGCCAAACTTTTGCGCTCCGCGGCGCAGCATGGCGCGGGCAAAGTCGCCGGCCAGAATCGGCCGCGCGCCCTGTGGCCGCAGCTTCAGCAACGCCATGGTCAGATCGCCCGTGCCGCAGCAAATATCCAGAATCTGCGCGTCGGGCCGGGCCAGAACGTCGCAGAAACTGCCGCGCAGCCCTGCGCCACCAAAGCCGGTCGACATTGGCCGAGAGCACGTGATTCAGCAGGTCGTAGCGCGGCGCAATCGAGTCGAACATCTGCCGCACGGCCTCTGCCGCGCCTGCTTCGTCCGCCGCGCCCATCGGTCTGGCTCCTGTTGCCGGCATCTTTCCTGATTCCCTCGCTGAAAATCGCAATCCTGAATTCGCTGAGCGCGGAGCTTCGCTTCCTTTATGCTATCGTCCCGATCGCATGGCACAAGTGCCTCGACGGCATTTCGTCCAGGGTAATCGCGTGAGCAGCGATTTCGAATCGCGCCGCCCCTACGGGGCTGCGGCCATAATTTGCTTCCTACCCAGGACTGCGTTCGCTGACGCGAACTTGTCCTGGGCTATTCTCGCGGCGTCCCTCCGGGACGCAAACCGTACCCAGACCCGGGACGCAAACCACACCCAAAAGGGTATAGGCTTGAATTGCCGATGGCTGCCGCTTCCCTATCCGCGCTTCCCCCCTGACGCCGCACCCGCCGCTGACCGACAGCCACGGGCGCGTGATCCACGATCTGCGCGTCTCCATCACCGACCGCTGCAACTACAAGTGCGTCTATTGCCGCACCGGCGAAGTGGGCGCGCAGTATCCGGAACTGGCCATCGACGAATATCTGCGCCTGATCGGGCTTTTTGTCGGCCTCGGAATCACCAAGGTGCGGCTCACCGGCGGCGAGCCGCTGTTGCGGCGCGGGGTGGTCGAACTGGTGCAGGAGCTGGCGCGCCTGCGCACGCTGGCAGGCGAGCCGCTGGACCTTGCGCTCACCACCAACGGCCATCTGCTGGAGTCGCTCGCGCGGCCCGCTCAAAGCGGCCGGGCTGAACCGCGTCACGGTGAGCATGGACGCCGTGGACGCGGCGACTTTCGAGCGCATCACGCGCGTCGCGGGCAGCTTTCCGATGGTTCTCGCGGGGCATTCGCGCCGCGCGCGCCGCCGGGCTTACGCCGCTCAAGATCAATTGCGTGCTTCTGCGCGGCTTCAACGACGACCAGATCGAGGGTTTCGCCCGTTTCGCCCGCGAAGAGAACGTTGTCGTGCGCTTTATCGAGTTCATGCCGCTCGAAGAGGGCCGTCTTTGGACGCCGGAAATCGTGGTGACGCTCAGCGAAATTGTCGAGCGCATCGGCCGCACGCTGCCGCTGGTCGAATTGCCGGCGCGCGAGGCCAGCGAAACGGCGCGGCGCTATACCTTTGCGGACGGCGTGGGCGAGATCGGCATCATCGCGCCAGTCAGCCAGGCATTTTGCGGAGCGTGCAGCCGGGTGCGGCTCACCTCCGACGGCAAGATTCGCACCTGCCTGTTTTCGCAGGTGGAGCACGACCTTTACGGCCGCTTGCGGGCCGGAGCCGGCGACGAGGAACTTCGCGCCTACATTGTGCGTACTGTTCAGGGAAAAGAAGCGCGGCATCACATCGGCGAGCCGGGATTCCTGAAGCCGTCGCGGTCGATGGTGCACATCGGCGGCTGAGCCGTGGTTTCGCAACGATGTTCAACAGGCAAGCAATTGACGTGAAGTGAACGAAGCAGCCCTCGCGCCCGCTCAACTGCATGACAGAATGATGGAAAGAAGCTTCCCCCAGGGCTCAGACATGCCAAACGAGACGGAAGGACGCATCCCGCTCGCCGATCTGCTTGTTTTCATCAACTGGCGCGATCGCTTACCTCGAGCTTCGACCTGGACACAATTCTGCGCACCATCCTGGAACACATGGAGCGGATGGTGGAGGCGGAGTTGTGGACGCTGCTCATGCTCGACGAATCCAGCCAGGAACTCTACTACGCCATTGCCGCGGGCGAGGAGCAGGAGGCTCTGCGCGGCCTGCGCGTGAAAGTGGGCGAGGGCGTGGCCGGCTGGGTGCTCGAGCACGGCGAGACGCTCATCGTTCCCGAGGCGGAAGACGATCCGCGCGTGACAACAGCCAGGCGCCGGCGTCGCGCATGCGTGCGCGTCGGTCATCGCCATGCCGTTGCGCGGGCGCAAAGGCACGCAGGGCGTGATCGAGATCCTCAATCCGCGCGCCGAGATGTCGGACTACACCATCGCCTTTCTGCACATCCTGGCCGACCACGCGGCCATCGCCATCGAAAATGCGCACGACGTGGCCCGCATTCAGCAGCTGACCATCACCGACGACACCACCGGCCTCACAACGTGCGCCATCTGTACGATGTGCTGGACCGCGAACTGAAGCGCTGCAAAAAATCAGGATGCCTGTGAGCCTGGCGTTTCTCGATCTGGACCGGTTCAAGCTGGTGAACGACGTGCACGGCCATCTGATCGGCAGCGAGTTGCTGGCCCTTACCGGACGCAGGCTGCAGGAGCTGAGCCGCAAACAGGATGTGTGCTTCCGCTACGGCGGCGACGAGTTCGTGATCCTGATGCCGGAGACCGATGCGGCAGCCGCGCTGGAGCAGGCCAAGGCCATGCATCGCGCGCTGATGGAAACGCAGTTCCGCATGAAGAACGGGCTGAAGCTGAATGTAAGCGCCAGCGTAGGCCTGGCCTCCGCGCCCGACGACGGCACCCAGGTGCACGCCATCATCGGCACGGCCGACGCGCGCATGTATGCGGTGAAGAGCCATGGGCGCGGTCATGTGCGCGGGGCGTAACTGGGCACGGCCCTCGCTATTTCTTCGTGTCTCCGCCAATCTGTATGACGACGTACCTTACGGGACCGTCCCCCACATTCTTACGGCGTGCAGGGTCCCGAAGGCTACATAAATGATGCTGCCCGCTCCGGCGCGCTCGGCCTTGCCGTCATGCTCTAACTCCAGAGTGCCTGCCTCGACGACGATCACTTCCGAGTGTTGGATACGGTGCGCTGGGTTGGGGGCGGTCCCGCCGGGCTGCATGGTCTCATGCACGGCCACGGATTCGCCGGTGGCCAGCGTGCCGTTGAAGACATTGCGTCCCACCGAGCCGTTGGGCGCGGTCTTCGTGGTCAATTCGTCGAAGGAGAAAACCCGCGCGGTGACAAGAGGGTTGGTCGCGGCCGATTGGGCGGCGGAGTTCGCAACAGCCAGCGCGAGGAACCAGGCGGCCAGAATGAGTCTCTTCATCGGGAACCTCTCTTTGACAACTTAGAGTCTTTCCTCGTCCTCGTGGTCTTGATAGACTGGATGATGACACAGCATAGGCGCGTAGCTCAGTTGGTTAGAGCGCTTCCTTGACACGGAAGAGGTCGCTGGTTCGAATCCAGTCGTGCCTACCATTTTTCCTTCAAAATCTATTTATTAAACACCGGAGTTCAAGCGGCCCACACGTCCGGCAGGTTGATTAACACTCGGGAATGACGGCTCGGCAGATCCGGCGCGGTTAGATATCGAGATTTTTTACGTCCAGCGCGTTGTCTTCGATAAATTTGCGGCGGGCTTCCACGTCTTCGCCCATGAGAGTGGTGAAGATGGCCTCAGTCTCGGCAATGTCCTCGAGCTTCACTGAAAGCAGGGTGCGGTGCTCCGGGTCCATCGTGGTTTCCCAAAGCTGCGTGGCCGTCATCTCGCCCAGGCCCTTGTAGCGCTGCACCTGGTAGTCCTTCTTGCCTTGCTCCACGATGTAGGCGAAGAGCTCGCGGGCGGTCTGCTTTTCGACCGGCTCGCGCAGATTGCGTGCGGGGCGCGCGGCAGACTTGGTTTCAGCCTTTGCCTCGGCGCCTTCCGCTTCGTCTTCGTCTGCGGCCGCGGCAGATTTGGCCGCATACTCCACCAGGAACGGCGGTTCGAGAAACTCCTTGATGAGCGAGTACTTCGCCATCATCTGGCGGAACTCGGGGCTGGAAGCCAAGGTCCAGTCGATGCAGCGCGTGGCACCCTGGGCGTCGGTATAGCAGACAGACCAGGTGTGGTGTTCCTCGTCCTCCACGGGCTTGTTCACTTTGAACTGAAATTCGTCCGCGAGTTCGACAAGCTTCGCGTGCAAATCGGCAATCTTGTCCGGAATTCCCTTGCCGTCCTTTGAAGAAAAATCGGCGCGATTTTTCAGCTCGGCGCGGGCCAGCATCTCGGTCAGTTTTTCGTTGCGGATGCGCTTGTCCACCTTCTCCACAAAGCCGAGATACTCGTTGAGCGTGGCCATAAAGCGGGTGAGCTCAGCGCCTTCTATGCGGCTCGCGGTCTCTCCGTGGCGCACCACCATGCCTTCCGACGCGCGCTTCACCATCACCTTCACAAATTCGCGGTCGTCCTTGATGTACTGCTCGAAACGCCCTTTCTTGATCTTGTAAAGCGGCGGCTGCGCGATATACACATGATCGCGCTTGATGAGCTCGGTCATGTGGCGGAAGAAGAACGTGAGCAGCAAGGTGCGAATGTGGGAGCCGTCCACGTCGGCGTCGGTCATGAGGATGATTTTGCCGTAGCGGACCTTGGCCGGATCGAAATCATCCTTGCCGATGCCGCAGCCGAGCGCGGTGATCATGGCGCGGATTTCCTCGTGCCCGAGCATCTTGTCGTAGCGCGCCTTCTCCACGTTCAGAATTTTGCCCTTGAGCGGCAGGATGGCCTGGAATTTGCGATCGCGTCCCTGCTTGGCTGTGCCGCCGGCCGATTCGCCCTCGACGAGATAGAGTTCGCAGCGCTCAGGATTGCGCTCGCTGCAGTCGGCCAGTTTACCGGGCAGCCCGCCGCCATCAAGGGCGCCTTTGCGCCGCGTCAGGTCGCGCGCCTTGCGCGCCGCCTCTCGAGCGCGGGCCGCTTCAATGGCCTTGTTGATGATGCGCCGCGCCACTGGCGGATTCTGCTCCAGATACATCCCCAGACGCTCGTTGACGAAGGCCTGCACCGTGCCGGCGATGTCGGAGTTCAGCTTGCCCTTTGTCTGGCCTTCGAACTGCGGCTGCGATAGCTTCACGCTCACCACGGCCACCAGGCCCTCGCGTACGTCGTCGCCGCTCAGGCTTTCTTTCAGATCTTTGAACAGGCCCATCTGCTGGCCGATGAAGTTGATGGTGCGCGTGAGCGCCGCGCGAAAACCGGAAAGATGCGTGCCGCCGTCCACGGTATTGATGTTGTTGGCGAAGCTGAATACCGTCTCGGAATAGCTGTCGTTGTACTGCAGCGCGATGTCGATCTCGACGCTGTCGCGCGACGCCTCCATGACGATGGGCTTGTCGTGCAACACACTCTTGCCGCGATTGAGGTGCTTGACGAACTCGGAGATGCCGCCGGCGTAGCGGAATTCGGCGCGGCGCGCTTCGCCGGTCTTCGGGTCGGCGGTGCGCTCGTCGGTCAGCGTGATCTCCAAGCCCTTGTTGAGAAAGGCCATCTCGCGCAGACGCTGGGCCAGCGTGTCGTAGTTGAATTCGGCGGTGACGAAGATGGACTTGTCGGGGAGGAAGTGTATCTTGGTGCCACGACGCTTGCTGGTGCCGGTGTTCAGGAGCTTCGAGGTGGGAACGCCCTTGGAGTAGCTCTGCTCGTATGTGTGGCTTGGCTCGCCCGGCCTTTCCGGACGCCAGATCTCCACCTCGAACTCCTCACTCAACGCGTTCACGCAGCTCACGCCCACCCCGTGCAGGCCGCCTGATACTTTGTACGTCGAAGAGTCGAATTTGCCGCCTGCGTGCAGTTTGGTCAGCACTACTTGCGCGGCCGGCAACCGCTCGCCGCCCGGCAGATCCATCATGTCCACGGGAATGCCGCGGCCGTCGTCCACGACGGTGATGGAGTTGTCCACATGGATGACGACGTCCACTTTCTTGGCGTAGCCCGCCAGCGCCTCGTCCACGGAGTTATCGACAACTTCGTAGACCAGGTGATGCAACCCCATTTCGCCGGTCGAACCGATGTACATGGCAGGACGTAGGCGCACCGCTTCCAATCCTTCAAGAACTTTGATGTTCTCGCCGGTGTAGCTATCGTTGTCGCCGTGCTGCATGGGGGTGCTGCTCAGAACATCAGTCGCCATAGAATTCCGTTCGCAAGGTGTGGCAAATCGAGGGTCACCGGAGAAGTTTTCCGGACGCTGGAGAGCGACTAAACGCTTGAAAAACCGAGGCGATCAAGCCCGTTTGTCTAGGCTTATTTTACCATGCGGCCGAGGCGGTCGGAGGGAGGGGATAAAGGCGTGCACGAGATTACCAGAGACGTCATGTCGCGCCGGTTATATGACGTTAGTACCCATTTCTCGTTATATTTCACTAAACTTATGAAATTACTAGACTTATTGTAGAGTTTACGATACGATTTGTGCTCAGAAAGAGACGGTTTCTTTTCTAAATCGAATCTACGAGGTTACTAAAGATGAATTCTGCCATTCGCATGTTCGCCCTGCTCGTCGCCATCGCCGGCCTGGCCGCGGCTTCATTTGCCCCTGCCACCTCGCAACCCTTGTCGAAGCACGCCTCGATGGCCGCAAACGGCCCCGGTCCTCGACCTACCCGCTCCTCTGCCCTGCTCGTCGGATGGCACCTGCATTGTGCTGACGGCGTCGAATCGCTAATTTCACTGGGCGCGCTGCTGCATTGACTACTTAGCACGAAAGTGCCAGCAACGCGTTACCCTTTTGTGTTTGGGTCCCAGGGCTGATTGGCGCTATTCTGAGGGCGTCCACACGTTTGCGCCATAGCCTTAATGCCATTAAGTCTTGCAATGTCGGCGATGAATGCAGCGGAGTTTCTTCTCTGGGCTGCGCTTGCCTTTCTCTTTTGGAGCAAGGGGTTGCATCGTCGTTTTCCGGCGATGGGTTACTATCTGGCACTGCGCGCGATCTCCACACCAATTCTGTTCTTCGTGCTTCGTGAAGCATTGCTGTCCAGGGACCACGACCTTAGGGCCCTTCTGCACAAAATCTATTACTTCGGCTTTTTTGCGACCTACCTCGCGACTGCCGTCCTGCTGTTCTTCGTCTGCATTGAAGTCTTCCGCTCCGCGCTCTCGGCCTTTCCCGGCATTACCAAGCTCGCCATCGTGATCTTCCGCTGGGCGGCTGTGGTTTCTGTGATCGTGAGCCTGTCGTCGATCTCTTACACGCAACGGGGGCCTTCACCTCGTCGCGGACATCTCGTATGGCCTCATGCACTCGGTCAGCGTGCTTGAGTTATGCCTGCTGGCCTTCCTCTGCCTCAGCATGAATGCTCTGCGCCTGACGGTGCGTGATATCTCCTTTGGCATCGCGCTGGGTTTTGGCGTACTGTCTGCGGGCGACTTCATTGTTGCTTCGTGGATCTCCCACGTCGTTTCGCTACAACGCTCCGGTCGAATTCGTCTACGAGTCGCTGATCCTGGCCACTCTGGCTATCTGGATGGTTTACTGCATCCTGCCTGAGCCTGTCCGCAAGCCGATCCTCATGGCGGCGAACTCGACGATTTATCGCTGGAACGAAATCGCCTCTGCACTAGGCCACACCGGAACCAGGGTCGCGGTGCAGCAACCCGCCAACAGCTTCTTCCTTTCCGATGTGGAGCGCGTGGTTGAAAAGGTGCTGGCGCGGAACATGAAGGGGCGCGAGTCCGAGACGTAAGAACAGGGATTAGGCAACAGGGAATAGGGAGTAGAATGACCAAAGGCCTCGGCGATTGCCGAGGCCTTTGATATTTGAGAGAAGCTTCCTCGTATCCCTACTGCCGCTTGCTTACTCCGTTGCGGCCGGCTCGATCGAGGCAAAGCGTCCGCGGCGTCCGCGGTCGGTGAACACCACGCGCCCGGTGACCTTGGCAAAAAGTGTGTCGTCGGAACCGATGCCCACATTGGGGCCCGGCTTGATGCGCGTGCCGCGCTGCCGCGTGATGATGGAGCCGCCCGTTACCAACTCACCGGCAAAGGCTTTTACGCCCAGCCGCTGCGCGTTTGAATCCCGTCCATTTGTGGAGCTGCCTCCACCTTTTTTGTGTGCCATTGCTCAATCTCCTTCGAGCTGTCAGCTTTCAGCCGGCAGCTCTCAGCTAGTTCATTTCAAAAATCCGCTGCTCGTGCCCTCGCGAGGAAAAACTGAAAGCTGAAGGCTGAGAGCTGAAGGCTATTTTGCGGTGTAGGTCACGCCGTCGGCCTCAATGGCCTGGATGCGCACCTCGGTAAAATTCTGCCGATGTCCCTGCAGCTTCTTGTATTGCTTCTTGCGCTTGAAATGGAAGACCAGGATCTTGTCGCCGCGGCCTTCGCCCACGATCTCTGCGGTTACCTTGGCCGTTGCCGGCTTGACCAGGGTTCCCGGCTCGCCGGAAACCGCCAGCACGTCGCTGAACTCAACGGTCGGACCGCCGGTCACGCTTTCGATCTTCAACACATCTCCCGGAGCCACGCGATATTGCTTGCCCCCGGTGCGAATGACTGCGTACATAGCAAAACCTCTCTCGCTCAGGCCTCGCGGCCAGGCGCCTGACTCAAATCCGTGTGCTCGATTGGGGCGTATACAGACGGCTTACTGCATCGGGAGCCGGGCCGGGCCAAACCAGGACGGAGAACCCACCCACTCCCGCGCACCCTTCAACGCGGGTGCATCGCCAAACCATTTGATTTTATCGTCAAACCGGGGGTTGGGTCAATGCGGGGCAGGGCCTGCGTCGGTGCAGTTTCCGGAGATCAGGCATCCAATGTTGTGCTCAAGGCGGTCCCCATAAGAGACGCCTATCGCGATCAGCGCCACTTCCCCGTCGGGGTGAATGAGCACAAGCGCAGGCAGTTGCCCGGTGAGCTGATTGGTCGCAATACCGAAAGCAATCGGGAGCTCCGAAAAAGGCAGCATCCTTGCAATTGGCGCTGTGATGGAATACTTCTGCTGCATGCGCCGGACCGCCTCCGCGCTGTCATTGAGAGTAACCACCAGAAGGTTCAAACTCAAATCGTTATGTTCAGCGGCGCTTAGGACATTCGGCAGCGTCTCCATGCACGGCTCGCACCACGTGCCGGTGAAACTTATCAGTAGCCACCGGCCTTTGAACTGTTCCAAGGTCAATGGCTTGCCATCGATGTCCTTAAATTCCGCATCGGGTGCGCTAAAGCCACTTGCCACATGCCTCAGAGGAACTGTGCCGACCGGATCAAGATCCATGGAGGACAAGTCGCGGAGTTTGGTCTCGAAGGGGAAGTCGCCACGCTCGATAAATACATCGATGATCCGGCGGTTGCCCTCGCTAAGGATGGTCGCCATAATCATGGGTCCCGTGTCGGAGGCCTTCTTGCCATCGATGCGGATAATCAGATCGCCTTTGATAAGGTTGAAGTGCGCCGGCACTGTCGACGCGTGAACCACCCGCCAACCTTTCGATTCGTGCGCGATGGCAAGATTGTCGAACACGACGATGGGTTGAGATTGCGAGTGAGCGAAATGCGCACAGAATGCGACACAGAGGCCCACGAATAGTTTTTTCATGATGGTAATCGGGCCATTATATGACTGGTGACGATTGACCGATTGTGATGAGCGAGACAGATCTGGAAACCGCACAATGGCCCAAAGAGCCGCGCGTAGGCAAAATCCGGCTCGCTATACTGCCTTCATGCAGCCCGCCAGCATTGTGCTCACCGAATTGAACGAAGTCCAGGAGATTGAGCGCGCGGTGTCGAGCTTGCTCGCGCAGGAACCTCCGGCGGCCGAGGTCATTGTCGTCGACGGCGGCTCGACGGACGGCACGTGGGAGTGGCTTGAAGCTGCCGCGGCGAAGGATGGGCGCCTGGTGGCGATCCGCGACGAAACCTGCAGCCTGAAATTCTCGGCCGGGCCAGTCTCGCGCGGTCGCAATGTGGCGATTCAAGCGGCCAAATCCACCATCGTTGCCTGCGCGGACGCTGGCTGCACCTATGCGCCCGATTGGCTGCAAAACCTAACTGCCCCGCTGGTTGCGGGCGAGGCCGAGTATGCGCTGGGCGGTTCCTGTCTTGACGCCAGCGGATGCACGGTGTGGGACGTGGCCTCGGCGCCCTTCTTCAGCATTCGTCTTTCGCCAACGGAGCCCACCAAGTCGTGCACCGCGCGGTCAATGGCTTTTACGAAGGAGCTCTGGCAGCGCATCGGCGGATTTCCCGAGCAGGTGCTGGTCGGCGAAGACACGTTGTTCGATTTCGAGGCGCGGCGGCAGACAAAGCCGGCCTTCATCGCCAATGCCAAGGCGCATTACCGGCCGGGAAACACTTTCCGTTCGGCCTGCCACCAGATGGCCCGTTACGCGCTGAGCGACGGCCAGGCGGGCGTGCGCTGGAGCCGTCTCTTTCGCAACGCCGCGCGCTGCGCGCTGGAGGTGCTGGCGCTTGCGAGTTTGCGCTGGACCGTCGTTCCTCTGTTGGTGATTCTCGTGCTGGAATCGTGGTTTGCCTTCCACCGCGACGGTCGGCAGCTCGTCCGTTTTAGCGTCAAGGCCGTGCTGGCCCGATTTGCCTTTTCTGTCGCCGTGCCCTGGGTGGTGGCCGTGAACCAGATGCGCGGACGCTTTACGAAGCAGCCGCTCACCAATCGGCAGAATGCAGGGACTAAGGGACTAAGGGACTAAGGGACTCGGGACTAGGGATCGGCGACTCTCACGCGCGGGCAGGGACAACGTAGAACAGAATCGCGCAGTAGTGGGCGATGCTGCCGGCGAGCACGAAGATATGCCATGCGGCGTGAAAGTAGCGAATGCGGTCGAGAGCGAAAAAGACCACGCCTAGTGTATACGCCAAGCCGCCCGCAGCCAGCCAAAGCATGGCGTGCCAACCGATGGCGTTGAGCAGCGACTGCCCCACAAAAACCACCAGCCAGCCCTGAATCAGGTAAATAGCTGTGGAGACGAATGCGAGGGGGCCTCGCGTGAAGTGATCCATGGCCACGCTTTTTGCAACCACTCCGGCAACGGCCAGAGCCCAGACGACGCCGAAGAGAGTCCATCCCATGCGACCGCGCAGAGAAACCAGCGTGAACGGCGTGTAGGTGCCGGCGATGAGCACGTAGATCGATGAGTGATCGAGAACGTGCAAGACGGGACGTGCGCGGGTGCGCACCAGCGAGTGATAGAGCGTGGAGCAGACATAGACCAGCACCAGCGAGCCCGAAAAAACTGTGCAGCTAACAATCAGCCGCGCCGAGCCGCGCGTGGAAGCAACGATCAGAAACACGGCCCCGGCAATGGCAAGCGCGGCGCCGATGCCGTGGGTGATGGCATTGGCCAGGATGTCGCCCAGGTTCGAGTGGGGGTGCACAAAACGATCATAGCCCGACGCCGGGAAAAGTCATGGCGCGCGACGTCTCTCCGTCCCGAATCAGTACGCTCGCAAACGATGGGAATTTCCGCGCTGACGTGCCAGTGCGCGGCGCGCATCGCCCTTGAGGTCCGATCCATGCGGAACTAATGTTCAATGCATGTCCG
The DNA here is from genome assembly GCA_963826735.1 of uncultured Acidobacteriota bacterium. Lineage (GTDB taxonomy): Bacteria > Acidobacteriota > Terriglobia > Terriglobales > Acidobacteriaceae > Telmatobacter. Next base: position 1,051,714 of record CAWGYN010000010.1, on the reverse strand, counting down.
GCGCTTTCGAGAATCTGCCGGCAGTGAGGCAGCCTGGATAAATGGCGGATGCGGTCGAACTTTCGCGGCGCGAGGGAAAGCGCATGCGAGCGCCGAATCGGCAGCAGTCGGGTCGGCAACCAACGGCTGATCTCTCAGGCCGCTTAACCGAGATTGCGCGCGGCTACCAGCAAGTGCTCGAGAAGAATCCCACGCAACCCGTGGCGTTGGTGGGCATGTGCCTGGTGGCGCTGGCCAGCCGCCAGATCGAGGCTGCTGTCGAGATGGCCTCTGCCGCGGTAGCTTCTGCGCCGGAGTTGGTCGCGGCTTGGGTTGCTTTGGGGCTGGCGTTGAAGGCCGCCGCTCGGCATGAGGAGGCAGCAAAAGCCTACGAGCGCGCCATCCGGCTTGATGGCATGAATGCGCTCGCGCGCCTGGGACTGGGCGAACTGAAGATCGCGGCCGGCCGGCCGGAAGAAGCTGTCGCCGAATTCGAGCTTGCTCTCAAGCGTCGCCCGGATCTGGTTGCGGCGCATCTTGGCCTGGGCAATGCGCTTGCGTGCGCGGGACGGAATCAAGAAGCGCTCGAGCGATACGAGGACGCTCTCCGGTTACGCCCGCGCCTGGCGGAGGGCGAGTTCGCCGCCGGATTTGCGCTGGCCCGACTGGGATGCACAAAGGAAGCGGAGACGCGCTACCGGCGCGCCGTGGCCGCGCGGCCCGACTTTGCCGCAGCCTGGATCAATTTGGGCGCCTTGCTGCGGGAGCAGGGACAGGACGTGTTTGCCGAAGCCGCGTTGCGCCGCGCCATCGGGCTGCGGCCCGACCTGGTTTCGGGCTGGGTCAATCTTGCCGCACTGGAGCGCGAGCGTTGCCGCCCGGAAGCAGCCGAAACCTATCTGTGCAAGGCCTTCGCGCTAAACCCATCGCAAGTCGAGACGCTCGTCGCGTGGTGCCAGCTTCGTGTCGCGGAGCGCGATCTGGCCGGCGCGTGGGGTTGGCTACGTTGGGCGCTCGAGCGTAATCCGGATTTCGATGAGGCCTTAAATCTGCACGGCATTTTGCTGCATTTGGACGGGAGATTCGCCGAGGCGGTAGAAACATTCGAGCGGGCCGAGGCGCTGGGCAATCGTGCGGCGGCTTCGAATCGCGGCAATTCCCTGCTCGATCTTGGCTGCATGGAGGAAGCACTCGCGGCGCATCACGCGGCTGTCGAGCGCGACCCCGCGAGCGCAGGCGCCAAATACAACCTGGCGCTGACCCAGTTGCGTCTGGGCGATTGGGAGCGCGGCTGGACTGGCTATGAGGCGCGCTGGGAATTCCGCGAAGTGCATCGGCGGCCGCGGTTCTTCAGACAGCCGCGCTGGCGCGGCGAGAAGCTGCATGGAGAGCGCGTGCTGCTCCACGCCGAGCAGGGACTCGGTGACACCATTCAATTCTGCCGCTACGCCGCGCTGGTAGCGGCGCGTGGCGGCGTGCCAATCCTGCAGGTGCAACGCGCTGCAGAGCGCTTGATGCGGTCGCTTGCCGTAGTGCGCGCCGGTTTGGCAGAGACGGCGGTGTTGGGGGCTGATCCTGACTTCGATTTGGAATGCCCGTTGCTGAGCCTGCCGGCAGTGTTTCGCACTTCCATCGATACGGTTCCGTGGGAGGGCGCGTATCTGGGCGCGGACATGGAACTCGCCGCAGAGAAGTTCGCGGAGTTTCCCGGCGGAAATGGATTGCGCGTCGGCCTCGCGTGGGCGGGCAACCCGCGCTACAAGGCCGATCGCGCGCGTTCCATGCGGCTGGCGACGCTGTTGCCGCTGCTTCGCGCCGTCGATGCTACATGGATCTCGCTGCAGAAGGGAGAGGCGGCGGAACAATTGGCGAGCCTGCCCGACGACGTTTGCGTTTGGGATGGATCGAGCGGCGAGCGGGACCTGGCCGAGACCGCGGCGCTGGTTGCTGGCCTCGATCTTGTGATCACCACAGACACCTGCGTCGCGCATCTCGCAGGAGCTATGGATAAACCGGTGTGGATTCTGCTCCCTCATCTGGCGGACTGGCGCTGGATGCAGGAAATGGAAACCACTCCCTGGTATCCTTCGGCGCGGCTTTTTCGGCAAAGGAGTCCAGGCAATTGGCCGGAGCTGCTCGGGCGGGTGAGCGCGGAGCTGCGAGCGCTTGCACAGTGCGGCGGCGAGGCTTGTATGCTTCCCAATGTCGGAAACTCTGCTGTCGCGAGGCATAAAGTCCAGCGAGTTCGAGTGAAGGAGATGAAATTCACATATGAAGGCAGTGCGCATCCACGGTTTCGGACCGCCTGAGGTCGTCATTGTCGAAGATATTCCAAAGCCGGCGCCTGGCAAAGGAGAGGTGCTGGTGGGTGTGGCTGCCGCGGGCGTCGGACCATGGGATGCAATCATCCGTGAAGGCAAGAGCAAGGTAAGCCCGCAGCCTCCATTGACACTTGGTTCCGACATCTCAGGCCTGGTTGAGGCGGTTGGTCCTGATGTGAGCCAATTTGCGATTGGCGACGAGGTCTACGGTGTTACCAACCCGCAATTTTGTGGCGCCCAGGCAGAGTTCGCCACCGCACTCGCGGGGATGATCGCGCCAAAGCCGCAGCGCCTGAACCACCTGGAAGCAGCTTCGGCGCCGGTTGTCGCAGTCACTGCCTGGCAGATGCTCTTCGAATATGCCCAGGCGAAAAGCGGAGATACGATATTGATTACAGGCGCTGCCGGAAACGTAGGCGCCTATGCTGTGCAAATGGCTCTCGGGGCCGGAATGCGGGTGATTGCAGTGGCCCGCTCCTCTGACCCCCGCTCTTCGGATCTGGAGTTGCTCCGTTTATATGGCGTCCAAACCATACTTGATTCGAGTGCGGCCAGTTTCGAAAACTCCTTGCCTCAGGTCGACGCTGTCCTCGATACCGTGGGTGGCGACACGGTCCAACGTTGTTCTGGTGCAGTGAAGGCCGGGGGACGGCTCGTATCCGTGGCCGCCATGCAACTTCCGCAAAGACCCGGGATGCAGTCGGTGTTCTTTTACGCTGAAGTTACGAGCGAGAGATTGCGCAATGTCACGGACCTGTTTGAGAGGCGCAAAATCTCCCCACGAGTCGGGTCGGTGCTGCCGCTGGCAGAAGCGCGTAGCGCACACGAGATGCTAGCCGGTGCAGCTCATAAAAAAGGCAAGATTATTCTGCAAGTCCCAGGCTGAATCGGGGCGGAATGAGAACTCCGAAAGCCGGGTTCGGGTTTACGTCCGGCTATGCGTCAGGTACTGGCTGATGAGCTTTCCAAACATCCGGCGGCATCTGCGCCCCAGAAACGGTGAAGCTGTCAGGCTAGCGTGGTGTCCCTTTTTATTTCTCGCAACATTGTATTCGGAAAGGCATCTCTCGGCGGCTAAAGCCGCATTCATGTTTGAGCCTTTGCGTCACGACTAAAGTCGTGCCCTTTCAAAACGCTGTGGCCGACTCTTATGCGAGACACGACACTAATTTAGTCGGAGACCATCATCTCGCCGGGAACGATGGGGCGGGTGCGGGGCAGGATGCCGCGCGCCGCCGCGATGCCGAAGACCACGAGCACGGCGACGAAAACTACGAGCTTGATGAGGCTTCCGGTGGAATCGAGGGGAAGCGTCTTCCAGAGGACGAGCAGGATGGTTTGCGCCGCGGTGACGGCCCAGACGGATCCATAAAAGTAGCGGCGTTCCCAGCCTTCGCCTTTGGTGGAAGTTCCGACGCGCGGCAGTTTGCCCATCATGCCGAGGAGCAGAATGAACGCGCAGAGTGGCGAGTAGCCGTAGAGGTAAATCTGCTTCATCTTCCAGACACCGGTGCTGGCGGCGTAGACGAGGCTGGCCAGGTTGAGCACCGCGTAATTGAGAATGGCATTCCAGGCGAAGGTGTAACAGATGCGGCGGTAGAGCGGGTTGGGCATGTCCTCGTCGAAGCGCAGGATGTAGGGGCGATGCTCCGAGCCTGGAAGTTGCGCGTTGTAGCCTGCGATGCCGGTTCCGATGAGGACCGCGGCCAGCCATGCCCAATTGATCCAGTGAAAACCGCCGGAAAAAAGGCTGAAGGTGAGGGGTCCGGGGGCCAGAAAAAAGACCCAAATCCAGATAGGCCAGTGACAAAGGCGATAGACATTGGTATTGCGTTCCCGGATTTTGCGCTCTCCGGCGTATTCAATCTTTCCGCTGTAGGGCATCGAAAGTGAGTCTCGCAAAGGGGGCGGCGCCGCGTCAAATGACGCGGGCGACGAAAGTTGCTTGCCGCAGCGAGATCGACTAGAGTGGTAGCGCCCCGGGAGGTCGATCGGTGAGGGAGCGCCTCCATGTCGATTGCAAGAATCTGTACAGCCAGCCTGTCGGGTATTCTTCTTTTCACAAGCTTCGCAGCGGCACAGGTATCTGACGGCACTCTGATCCCTCCGTGCACCTACGCCGTGGTCGATGCGCCGTTTACCGCGACGACAGAGTTGGTGCGCACAGAGATTTTGGCAAACGGCCAGCAGATCACGCACAAGACTGCCGGACGCGTGTTGCGGGACTCTGCCGGGAGACAGAGATTCGAGCAGGGCTGGGATCAGGGGTATCCGGCATCCACGCCATTCACCGAAATTCTCATCTTCGATGTGGTGGGCCGCAGAACCATTTATTTCACTGATGTAACCCAAACGGCCGTGATCGCGCCCATGGGGCCTGCGCAGACAGGGCCGATCCGCGTGCCCGCGTCGAAGCCGATTGCGCTGCGTCTGGACCGGCAGCCGGAGACAGGCGTGAAAGAGGGGCTGCCTCCGCAAGAGATCGCGGGACTGATGGCGGATGGGACGCGGACAACATATTCGATTCCGGCCGGCCGGGAAGGGAACGATACCGATGTGACCGTGACCGACGAATTGTGGATCTCGCGGCTCTACAGAATGCCGGTGAAGCGCGTGCACGACGACCCGCTGCACGGACGCCTTTCGATTCAGGTGACGCGCTTTGAAGCGGGAGAGCCGTATCCTGAGCTCTTTGAATTCCCGGCGGGCTATCAGGTATCGGAGGGCCAGAAATGGGTAAGCTCCGCTCAACCCCCGGCGGCCGGCCAAGGGCAATCCAGCACGACGGCAACCCTGCCGCCTCCGCAGCATGGGCCCAATTTCGATGCCGAGCGCAAGCAGGCCAACGATCTCTACCTTGCGGGCAGGGCGCTGGAAGCGCTGCCGCTTTATGAGGACCTGTGCCGTCAGGATCAGATAATCGCGGTGTTCGCGGAGCGGCACGGAGCCGGGCTGCTCGCCAAAGTGATGACAATTCAGGACGCCAAGGAAAAGCAAGCCGTGATGGCACAGGCCCTGGCGGAGATCCGGCGTGCGCAGTCGCTGGGCGATAACAGCCCCTACGTCCAGACGATTTTGGCGTTACAGGCGAAGAGCCCGTTGGGCTCGATCATTTCCGGCGTGCCTTTGACGATTGCATACACGTACCGGCCCACACCCGAGGCGCAAACCGTGGAGAAGGACGGCGAAGCGGCGTACGGGCAGGGCGACTGGGCCGCAGCAGCGGAGAAGTATAAGCAGGCATATGCGCTTGACCCTAAGTGGTATATGGCCGCGCTGTTCGCCGGAGATGCATATTTCCACCTTCACGATGCAGCCGACGCCGGGCAGTGGTTCCAGAAGGCAATCGACATCGATCCGGACTGCGAGACGGCCTATCGCTACTGGGCCGACACGCTCTTTAAGAATGGGGATCGGGAGGGAGCGAAGAGCAAGTTTGAGGAGGCGGTTGTTGCCGAGCCGTACGGAAGAGCCGCGATGCTCGGTTTGCAGCAATGGGCGACTGTCATGCATTTCCAGGTTGTGCGTCCGCAAGTTGTCATTCCGCAGTTCACTGTTCCCGGCGGTAAATTGGCCGTGGACCCTGCACTGGCGACCGAGACCGGAGACGGCCATGCGTCGTGGTTGGTTTACGAACAAACTCGCGTAGCGCACGGAGCTCAGATGCAATTCCAGCCGATGGTTGCCGGCGCTGCCGATGTGAACGGAGTTCTTCATCCCAGCGGCTACCGGCATTCGCTGGAGGAGGAGAGCGACAGCATTCACTCCATGCTTGGCGACGTGCAGCGCAAACTGCAAGCGGGCACCGTGACGAGCGATCGACTGGAACCTTCGCTCAAGAAGCTGCTCGAAATCGATAAGGACGGGATGATCGACTGCTGGATTGTGCTGAATGCCGCGGATGCCGGCATTCGTGCCGATTATCCCGCCTACCATAAAGATCATCGCGAACTGCTGGCAGCGTATATCGACCGGTACATGTTACGCCTGACGCCTGTACCGGCATCGACGCCAGGCGCGAAATAGACGGAAGGGCCGGCTATTGCTGCGCGAAGGCGACGGCTTTGGGGCCGACGTCGGCGGAGCACTCGATGGGCGCCATGTGTCCGCAACCGGGAAAGACATCGAGTTCCGATTGCGGGACGAGGCGGTGCATGATGTCGCCATCGCTGAGCGGCGTGATGCGGTCGAGCGATCCCCACAGGAGGAGCACGGGCATTTTCAATTGCGGCAGAACATTGTCGACCACGTCCTGCGCGGTGAACATGGTGGCGAGCGCGCGCTGGACGACCCATCCATTGCGGCGGAAGTTGCGCAGGATGTCGCGCGCGATGAAGGCGGGGATGGGCTGATGCTGCGGCGAGAGGAGGGCTTTCAATTCGTCGAGCTGGGCGACGGTGGAAGGCGTGAAGAGTGCGGTGTCAAACGTCGGCGGGACGTCGAGGCCGGCGGAGTCGAAGAGCATGAGGCGGCTGATGCGATCAGGATGCTCGGCAGCGACGAGGACCGCGATCCATCCACCCATGGACCAGCCGCCGAGCTCGACCTGCTTGAGGCCCAGCGCATCCATGAAGCCCACGACCACTGCGGCTTCGTCGCGCACAGAATAAGAGAAATTTGCGGGATGCTCGCTGCGGCCGCAGCCGAGGAGATCGGGAATGTAGACGCGGAAACCGGAGTTGGCGAAATACGGGGCAAGGTTGCGCCAGTACTCCGCGTTGGCGCCGAGGCCGTGCACGAGAACGACTACCGGACCGTTGGCTGGGCCCTCGGCAAGATAGTGCACGCGATGGCCTCCGACTTGCACGGTTCGGCTCTCGATGCCCGTGAGGTCTTCGTGCAGGTACGTCCACGCGTTGAGGTAGCTGACGGGACGGAGGTAGAATCCGATTCCCGCGAGCAGCGCCAGGGCAAGCAGAGACACGAGCGTCCACTTGATCCAATGCAATGGATGATTGGTGGTCCTGGTCATCAGCTTAGCTTCTTTCTGATAGCAGAGCTTGCGCCCTTTGCCAACCTTTTTCAATGACGCGCACGGTGATGGGATCGAGGACGAGGGCGCTTTGACCGTTCCATTCTGCGCGTTCCACCCAGCGGACGGCGTCGGCATCGGAGGCCGCGCACAGTTCGCCGCCGGTAACGCGGCAGAGGTAGTCGGCAATGACGTAGTGGTAGCGGACGCGGTTGGCCTCGCGATGAATGCGATCGAGAAGGTCGACCAGTTCGAGCGGCTCGACGACGAGGCCGGTTTCTTCGCGCACTTCGCGCACCACGCCTTCAACGAGGGATTCGCCGACGTCAAGCAGGCCGCCGGGCAGCGTCCAATGGCCTTTGAGGGGCTCGCTGCCGCGGCGCACCAGGAGCACGCGGCCTTCATGAACTACGACCGCACCCACGCCGACAAGAGGAGATTGAGGAAACTCGCGTTGTATTTTGTCCATTAAGGATTCCTCCGGGGCTAAAGCCCCGTTGCCTTTATCGTGCGTGCTTCAGGGGCCTGAAGGCCCCTGCTCCCTCCAGTGCACAAGGGCTAAAGCCCACGCTCATTTTGCGACGTCTGCGGCACAACTAAAGTCGTGCCCTTTCAAAACAGTTTCAAACCGCCATCTACAGGCAGCGCGGGAATCGAATGCCTCCCGCTATCATCAGATACAGATACAGAGGAATGAAAGATGGCGGAATTTACGTTGCGAATCGATGGCATGCATTGCGGCTCCTGTGTGCGCCGTGTGATTCAGGCGCTGGCTGCGACGCCGGGCTTGGCGGTGAACGAAGTTCGCGTGGGAGCGGCCCGGCTAACTGCGACCGAGGAGCCCGCGCCGGTGGATCTCGCCATTGCCGCGCTTGCCAAGGCCGGTTTCGCCGCGCATCTGGAATCATAACGCGGAGACTTGGAGCCGACCGTGGCCTCGGGCACCACAGAATCATTGACATTGCCTGTTCTGGGCATGACGTGCGCCTCGTGCCAGCACCACGTCGAGGAGGCTCTGCGCGCGACGGTGGGCGTGGAATCGGCACGTGTGGATTTGATGGCGCATCGCGCCAGCGTGGTGTTCGATCCGGCGTTGGCAGCGCCCGAGCAACTGGTGGAGGCGATTCGCGAAGCGGGTTACGATGCGGTGCTGCCGCGCGTTGGCGAGACGGGCGCGCGTGTTGAGGACGCGGCTGCAGGCGCCGAAACGAAGGCGTGGGTTACGCTGGGCGCGGGCGCGGCGGCCATGCTGCTGGCCATGCCTCTCGAAACGAAGATGGGAGCGGGCGATGCTTTCCTGGCTCGAGTGCTTCCGTGGCTTTACGCCATCCCGGCGCCGGCGCTGCGCTGGTTCCTGCTCGCGCTTACAGCGACGGTGGTTGCATGGGCGGGGCGCGAGATCTACGCGAGCGCGGGTCGCGCACTGCGGCACGGCACGACCAACATGAATACGCTGGTGAGCCTGGGGACGGGTGTCGCATTTGCGTATTCGGCGTATGCGACGGTTTGGCCGGCGCCGGGGCGCGCGGTGTACTTCGATGCGGTCCTGCTGATTCTGGGCTTTCTGCTGCTGGGCAAAGTGCTGGAGGCGCGGGCGAAGCGGCGGGCGCTGGCGGCGCTGGACTCGCTGTCGCGGTTGCGGCCCGCGACAGCACGGCGCCTGGTGGACGGCGTGCAATCGGTGTTGCCGCTTGAAGAGGTGCAGCCTGGCGACAGCGTGGTGGTGCTGCCCGGCGAGCGCTTTCCCGTGGACGCGACGATTCTGGAGGGACGCACGTCGGTGGATGAGTCGATGCTGACCGGAGAATCGATGCCACTCGAGCGCGGCAGTGGGCGGACGCGTGCTGGCGGGATCGCTGAACTACGACGGCGCGGTGGTGTGCCGGGCGGAGTCGTTGGGCGAAGAGACGATGCTGGCTCAGATTGCGCGGATGGTGGACCAGGCGCAAAGCTCGCGCGCACCCATGGAACGACTGGCCGACGCGGCCAGCGCGATTTTTGTGCCGGTGGTGCTGGGGCTTGCAGCGGTGACGTTTGTGGCATGGCTGCTGGCCGCACATTCGCTACCGCTGGCGCTTGCCAATACCGTGGCCGTGCTGGTGATTGCGTGCCCATGCGCGATGGGGCTCGCGGTGCCGGCGGCGTTGACCGTGGCCGTGGGCCGGGGCGCGCAACTGGGAGTGCTCTTCAAGGGCGGCGAAGCGTTGGAACGGCTGGCGCATGTGAACGCGATCGTTCTCGACAAGACGGGGACGCTGACGGTGGGAAGGCCGGTGCTGGAGAAAATACAGGGAATAGGGAACAGGGAACAGGGAACAGAACAGCGGGGAGCAAGGGAGCAAGGGAGCGAGGGAGCAAGAAAGACTGAGCACGAATTGCTGCGCATGGCGGCGGCGGCGGAGGAGCGGTCGAACCATCCGCTGGCGCACGCGATTGTGGATTTTGCTTCGTGGTCTCGGGCTGACTTGGGAAGCCGGCGCGAGACGTGCAGATTTTTCCCGGGCGGGGACTGTCGGCGCGCGTGGAGGGGCACGAGTGCCTGCTGGGCAACGAGGCGCTCTTCAGCGAGTTCTTGATTAAGTTGCCGGAGGACGTGGCTGCGCCGGAGCCGGGCGTGACGCGGTTGTGGATGGCAGTGGATGGCGTTCCAGCCGCATATTTCGACGCGCGCGATGCGCTGCGGCCGGATGCGGCTGACAGCGGTGGCTGCCTTGCGCGAGGCGGGGCTGCGCGTGCTGATGCTGACTGGCGACTCGGCTGCCGCGGCGGCGCCGATTGCGCAGCAGGCCGGAATCACCGAAGTGGAAGCGGGGCTCGATCCGGCAGGCAAGCTCAAACGGATTCGCGAATTGCAAAAGTCCGGCCTGCGCGTAGCCATGGTGGGCGACGGAATCAACGACGCGGCGGCGCTGGCGCAGGCCGACGCGGGCATCGCCATGGGCAGCGGGAGCGGATCTGGCGCAGGAGGCGGGCGATGTGCTGCTGCTGCGGGCGCAGCCGATGGCGATTCCGGCGGCGCTTGAGTTGGCGCGGCAAACGGTGCGCGTGATGCGGCAGAACCTGGGCTGGGCTGTGGGCTACAACCTGATCGGGATTCCGCTGGCAGCGGGAGCTGCTTTATCCGGCGTTTCACATTCTGCTGACGCCGTGGCTGGCTGCGGCGGCGATGGCGCTGAGCTCGGTGTGCGTGCTGGGGAACAGCTTGCGGCTGCGGGGATGGCAACCTGCGCCGCTTGCCGGGAGTTCGGCACGCTAAACTAGACGCAGGCTCTGTTTGTGCGCATCCTCACCCGCTACATTCTCGGCGAAATTCTCTCCCTCACGCTCATCGGCTGCGCGCTTTTCACGTTCATTCTGTTCATGCCGCAACTGCCACACATTCTTGAGGTGGTGGTGCGGAATAGTTCCACGCTGGGTGGATGTGGCGGAAGTGTTTCTCTTCACACTGCCTAACCTGTTCAAATTCACGATTCCCATGGCGGTGCTGTGGGGCGTGCTGCTCGGATTGAGCCGGCTGGCGTCCGACAGCGAAATCATTGCCATGCGCGCCTCAGGGCTGGGCATCTGGTACTTTGTGCGCGTGGCATCGATCGTGGCGGTGACGGGCACGCTGCTGGGCATGGGCAACTCGCTCTACCTGGCGCCGCGGGCCAACCAGGCGATTATCGAGATGGAGCAGTCGCTGGAGACTTCGCAGGCTTCGTACGAGATTGAGCCGCGCGTCTTCTACGAAGACTTTCAAAAACTTCGTTCTCTACGTGCAGGATGTGCATCCCGGGTTCGGGCGCGGCCAACTGGCGCCACGTGTTCATGGCCGACGTCAGTGATCCCGTCAATCCGGTGATTACGACAGCGGCATCGGCCACCGTGGTGAACGACAACCCGCAGGAGCTGATCATGCGCCTGCGCGACGGGTTGCGCGACGAGACCGTGGCTGACGAGCCGGGGCAATCGAATATCTCGACATTTACGACCACGGACATGCCGCTGGCGCTGAATCCGCAGAGCGACGTGCACCTGGGACGGGTGGATACGGCCCTCTACGCGATGCCGCTGAGTGTGTTGCTCGAGCGCATCCATGAACTGGGCGGAAAGCCCGAGGCCAAGCGCTACCTGATCGAGATGCATAACCGCTTCGCGCTTCCGATGTCGTGCGTGGTGCTGATGCTGCTGGGCGTGCCGCTGGGCGTGAATTCGCGGCGCGGCGGCAAGAGCGCCGGCTTCGTTTTCACGATTCTGCTGGTGTTCATGTACTACTTCCTCTCGTCGACCGGCATTGCGTTGGGGCACCAGAGCCGTCTGCCGGCGTTCATCGCGGTGTGGGCGGCGAACATTCTTGTTTGCCGTGGCCGGCATCTTTTCTGCTGTGGCAGATGGCGACTGGCGGGCGAATCTTAGGCGCTATGGCGGCGTGGATTGCGCGTCTTCCCAAATTCAAGGTTCCGGCCAAGGCGCAATGGGTTCCAGCTCACCGAGTTTCTCGGCAAGTTGCAGCCGCGCGCGCACCGAGCCGGGCCGCGCAGCGTTTTTCCGCGCACCATTTTCCCGCGTATCCTCGACGAGTACATCCTGCGCGAATTCGTCACCATGTTCGCGCTGGTGCTGGCCGGGTTTGTGCTGCTGATGATTGTCTTCACGTTTTTCGATCTGCTGGGCGACATTCTGCGCAACCACATTGCGCTTTCCATTGTGGGCGAATACCTGCTGAATCTGACGCCGAGCATGCTCTACCAACATTGCGCCGCTGGCGGTGCTGATTGCAGTGCTGGTGACTTTCAGCGTGCTCAACCGCAACAGCGAGATCATCGCCATGAAGGCCACGGGCATCAGCCTGTACCGGCTGATTGTTCCCGTCGTTGACCATGGCCGTGGTGCTGGCAGTAGCCTGTTTCTTTTCGACCAGTACTATCTGCCGCAGGCCAACCGCAAGCAGGAGTCGCTGCGCAACGTGATCAAAGGCCGGCCCACGCAGACCTACCTGCATCCCGAGCAGAAATGGATCTTCGGACCAAAACCGCTGCCCGGCGAGCCGGGCCGCATTTTCTACTACGAATTTTTCGATCCGCGACAGCAATGAGTTCGCCAATCTCTCAGTGTTCGAGTTCGACCCGGCGACCTTCGAACTGACGCGGCGCATTTTTGCCAAGCGCGCAGTCTGGAATGCCGATTCCGGGACATGGCACTTCGAGAGCGGCTGGGTGCGCGACATTCAGGGCGCGAATGTGACGGATTACCGGATCTTTCTTGAAGACGTCCTTTCCTGAGATTCGGGCGACGCCGGATTACTTCAAGAAAGAGGCCGTGCAGTCGCAGGAGATGAACTTCGGCCAGCTCGACCGCTACATCCGCGATTTGCAGCAGAGCGGATTCGATACCAAACGCCTGAGCGTTGCGCTGTGGCATAAACTCTCGTATCCGCTGATCGCCGTGGTGATGGCGATGCTGGCCATTCCGTTTGCGCTTTCGATGGGGCGACGCGGCTCGATCACCGGTGTCGCCGTGGCCATTGGCGTGGCGCTAGCGTATATGGTGATCGACAACCTGTTCGGCGCCATGGGATATGTGAATTACCTGCCAGCGTCGATGGCCGCGTGGTCGGCGGATGTGCTGTTCGGGCTGGTGGGCGGATATTTGCTGCTGAAGACGCCGACGTAGAAAAGCAGGGACTAAGGGACTAGGCCGTATCGACATATAGCCTGAGATGCAACCAAGCACAGGCGAGAGCGACCAGTGCTTGGAAGCAGGCTTTTGATTTTTCGTATCGCGTGGCGAATCTGCGAAAACATTTGAGTTTGCTGAAGCAGCGTTCGATCCGATTGCGCTGCTTGTAGAGGTCTTTGTCGTACTCTCGTTGCACCTTGCGGTTTCGTTTGGGAGGGATCACGGCTTTGGCTCCCATGGCTTCAACGTGCTCTACGATGGCGTCGGCATCGTAGCCCTTGTCGGCCAGCACTGCCTCAGTCTTGTGCTGGCCCAGCAGTTCGATGGCCTGGGTGCAGTCATTCACCTGGCCGCCCGTGATCAGAAAATCCAGAGGCAGGCCCAGTTCATTGGTGAGGAGATGAATCTTGGTCGTCAGACCTCCTCGGGAACGCCCCAGAGCCTTGTCTGTGCCCCCTTTTTGCGGCCCGTGGCCGCCTGCTGGTGAGCCCGCACGATGGTCGAATCCAACATCAGATACTGGTTCTTCTTGTCGCGCACCAACTCGTGAAAGACCCGCTCCCAGACGCCGGAGTTGGCCCAGCGCACGAAGCGCTTATGCACGCTTTTGTACTTGCCGTAACGCTCCGGAAGGTCAGCCCATCGCGCTCCCGAGCGCAGTACCCACAGCACGCCATTCACAAATAAACGGTTATCCACTGCGGTCCGGCCCACATGCTCCTTGCGTCCAGGAAGAAAATCCTTGATCTTCTCCCATTGCAAATCACTCAATTCATAACGACTAGCCGACATACTCACACTTCAACAGCTAGAAACCTGCCTGCAAAGTGTATATGTCGATACGGCCTAGGGACTAAGGGACTGGAAGCCGCTGGCCGTGGACCGTGAATCGTGAACGGCGAACAGCGAACGGCTCATACCTGGAATCTGCAGCCGGACACCTGAAACCTGATACGCGGCCCTCGGCTTAGGCTCGAATCGAGCGAATCGTACAATAGAACTATGTTCGGCGACCTTGGCCCTCTTTTCCGCTACATGCGCCGCTACCGCTGGGGATACGTGCGGGGAGTTCTGGCGTGTGTGGCGACGAACATCGTTGCCGTGCAATTTCCGCACGGTTCTGGGCATGGCGGTGGACCGCGATCGAGAACGGAACCACGCGCGAGCTGCATTCTGTTTCTTGCCCTGATTCTGGTCGGCATCAGCCTGGTGAAGGGCGTTTTCTCTACGCGCAGCGCTGGATTCTGATCGGGATCTCGCGCGAGATCGAGTTCGACCTGCGCAACGACCTGTTCAAGAAGCTGGAAACGCAGGACACGGGCTTCTACCAGCGCTACCGCACCGGCGACATCATGGCGCGCATGACCAACGACCTGAACGCGGTGCGCATGCTGCTGGGGCCGGCGCTCATGTACAGCGCCAACACGATCTTCCTGAGCGTTTTCGCGCTGTTCTTCATGCTGCGCATCAGTCCCTGGCTCACGCTGGTGGCGCTGGCGCCGATGCCGCTGGCCAGCATCCTTGTGCAGTATCTAGGGCGCAAAATTCACGAGCGCTTCGAGCGCATCCAGGCCAGCTTCTCCGACATCTCCGCGCAGGCCCAGGAGAATTATTCCGGCGTGCGGCTGATTCGCGCCTTCGCGCGCGAGGAGTCGCAGATCGGCCTCTTCGAGCGGCTGAATCGCCAATACATCGGCCGCGCGCTGCGGCTGGTGCAGCTGATGGGCATGCTGTGGCCGACGCTTGAATTCATTCTCGGCATGTCCATGGTGATCACGCTGCTGGCCGGCGGACATCTGGTTCTGGCGCACCGCATCTCGGTGGGCCAGTTTCGTGGCGTTCAGCACCTACATGATCATGCTGATCTGGCCGATCATCGCCGTGGGATGGGTGATTAACATCTTCCAGCGCGGCACGGCGTCGGTGAAGCGCATCGACGAACTGCTAAAGACCGAGCCGGCGATCGACTGACCGCTCCGCGGTTTCGGGTTTTGGAGCAGAGACGGTGCTGAAGGGAGATATCGAATTCCGGCATCTCAACTTCAGTTATGGCGACGGACGCACGGTGCTGCGCGACATCTCGCTGAACATTCCGGCGGGATCGAGCCTGGCGATCGTGGGGCCGACGGGATGCGGCAAGTCCACGCTCGTCAATCTGATTCCGCGGCTCTACGACGCGCCAGAGGGCGCGTTGCTCATCGACGGGCGGCCGGTGCGCGAATATCCGCTGGCAGTTTTGCGGCGCAACATCGGCATGGTGCCGCAGGAGACGTTCCTGTTCAGCGAAACGATTCGCGAGAACCTGGCCTTCGGCGCGCCCGAAGCCGACGCCGAAGATCTGCTGGAAGCGGCTGAAGCGGCGCATATCCGCCGCGAGTTCGAGGAGTTTCCGCAGGGCTTTGAAACCATGGTGGGCGAGCGCGGCGTGACGCTCTCGGGCGGGCAGAAGCAACGGGCCGCGATTGCGAGGGCGTTGCTGCGGCGGCCGGCGATTCTCATTCTTGATGACGCGCTGGCCAGCGTGGACACCTACACTGAAGAGCGCATCCTGGGCGGCCTGCGCAACTACACGGCGAACACGACCACGATTCTCATTTCGCATCGCGTATCGACGGTGCGCAACGCCGACCGCATCGCCGTGCTCGACAAGGGAAGGATTGTTGAGCTGGGACGGCCACGAGGAGCTGCTGGCTCTCGACGGCTACTACGCGAGCCTCTACCAGAAGCAGCAGCTCGAAGAAGAGCTGACGGTGGCGGGGTAGGATAGCGGGGTTAGCGGAGTTAGGGCGCGATCCCACCCTAGCCCGCATTCCTCACACGCGGCGAAAACCTGTAGCGCCGGTCTCCAGACCGGCTGTAGTGGGGGTCTCCAGACCCCCGCTGGGCAGGCCGGCGGTTGAAAACGGGCCGTCTTACCTGCCGTCGAGACGTCCGCGACGAATGCGCCCTGGCCGGAAAAACAAAGTCCCGGCGAGGATGGGATAACCCGGCATGTTCGCGGAGTAGCGGAGGTTACGCGGTCCAGCTGGAGCCGGAGACGAAATCGGCCGAGTCGATGCGATCGGGGGGCGCTGGGCGCGAGGGCATCATGACCACGGGCTGCGAGACGAAGTTGGCGTTGGGATCCCTCGCGACTTCGCGCCAGGCATCGCGCACATTGCGAACACAGTCGATGGCATGCTCGAACTTGGTCTTCGAGGCCGACTGCGAGGCCTGCAGAATCTGCGCGAAGATAGCGGCATAGAACTCGCTGAGCGCCTGCGCCGGACGGCCGCCGACATCCATGCGCAGCCGCGCCTGCAAGTGAATGATGATGTCGAGCGCGCGCTTGACTGCGGCGCGGCGGGCGTCGGCGTCGCCGCGCTCGACGGCCGCGATGGCGGCATAGAGAAAGCGGATGATGCCGTCATAGAGAGCGACGACGAGGTCGACAGCTGCTGCGCCTTCCAGCGCGTGTTCCCGATAACCTGCCATTGTGAATCGCTTCCTTATCCGTTCTGACCCTGGTTGTAGCCAGTGATGGCCGAATAAAGCTCGTTGATGCCCTCCAGCTCGGTGGGCAATTGCTGCATGATCTCGTTGGCGTTGTTCAGCTCCGTGGTCAGGCTGGACTGCTCGGCGGAGATCAGGCTCTGCTCGCGGGAGATCTCGGCATTCAGCGTGGATTCAATGGTGCTGTTGGAGTTCTTGGCCAGGGAGAGAATTCCTGTGGACGAGCTGGTGCCGGAGCCGGTCAGCATGTTGTTGAAGCTCTGGCCCCAACTGTTGGCGTTCTGGAAGAATCCGGCCACGCTGGAATAGTCGGTGTTGAGCACGGAGTCGAGCGAGTCGGCGTCGAAGGTGATTGAGCCATCGTTGTTCACGCTGATGCCGAGGGCAGACAGACTGTTGATGTCGGTGGAGGTGTTGTAGTTGAGCGCCGCGGTGGTGGGGCTGGTGGTGTCGACAATGTTGGAAGTGACGGTGAGTGCGCCGTTGGCGCCGTTCGTACCGGAGGTCAGCGTGAGCCCGGTTCCGGCCTGGTCGAGCGCCGCCGAGACGCCGGACAAGCCATTGATGGCGCCCATGAGACCGGAGAGGGTGTTGTTGGAGGAGTCGAGGGTGATGGTTTGCGCCGTGCCGCTGCCCACTTGAATGGTGAGGGAGCCGGAGAGCGTATCGTTGGCGCCGGCCACCGCGCCCAGAGTGCCGATGTCGGGCGTCGTGCTGGTGTATCCGCTGGTGTCGGAGTAACTCAGACGGCGTCGGGCGTGCTGGACGTGAGCGCGGAGGTCACCGTCAATGCTCCGCTCGTGCCCTCTACCTCGGACGTCAGCGTCAGTGTCGATTTGCCGTTGATGGTTACGACCGCGGCCGTTGCTCCGCTGAGGGATGCATTGATCGCGCCGGCGAGGCCGGCAAGCGTGTTGTTCCCGGACGTCGTCGGAACCTGAATGGTTTGCGGGCTGATGTCGGCGATGCTCGAGTCCACGGACAACGTCCCGGCTGTTCCCGAAGTTCCCGAACGTCAGGCTCAGCCACGAACTCGTCGCGTCGCTCTCAACCTGGGCCGAAACTCCGATGTTGGCCGAGTTTATCGCACTGAGCCAGGCCGGCAAGTGTGTCAGGGGTAGAGGAGTCGCCGACATTGATGGTTTGCGCCGTGCCGCTGCCCACCGTGATAGAGATGGAACCGGAAAGCGTATCGCCAGCGTTGTTGATCGGACAGGCCGAGAAGTGCCGTCTGCCTGCCACGCCGGAGTAATACAAAGGGATGCCGCCGGCGAGCGAGATATTGATCGATCCGGAGAGCGTGGCGCCCGCCGTCGAGGAAACCGAATCGAGATACCCGTCGGGGCTTTCTTTATTGAGGCTGCCCAGCAGTTGCTGCTGGAGCAGAGAGAGCGTAGGCGAGCCAAAGAGCGGCTCGGGAGTGCCGGAGCTGTTGTGGCCTTCCTGAGAATTGATGGCGCTGATGAGCGAGTTGTAGTCGGTGACGAATTGATTCACGGTGCTCTCGACGCCGGAATTGTCGTTGGCGATGACCACCTGGACGGGTTCGAGAGTGTTGCCGGACTCCTCGGGGCTGGGCGCGAGCAACTGGAAAGTCACGCCGGGGATGAGATTGGCGACAGTGTTTGAGGCGCTGGTGAGAGGCACGCCGTCAATGGTCAGGGAAGCATCCTCGCCTTTCACGCCGACGTTGTAGTCGAGTGTCGCCGGTGAGGTTGGTGGCTGGTGACATTGTTGGCGTCGGTGAGCGCGGAAGTGATGGTCAGTTGTCCGGCTGCGCCGGAAGTGCCGGAGACGAGGCTCAACACGGAACCGGAGGAGTCGGCGAGCACATTGGCGGTGAGGCCAAGATTGGCGGAGTTGATGGCGGATGCGATGTCGGCCAGCGTGTCTTTCCCGCTGCCGGTATAGATGGTATTGGCCGCGGGCGGGTCTGGTCGCCGCGCCGATCACGATATTTTCTGTGGTCCCATTGCCCAACTTGATGGTCATGGAGCCGGAGAGCGCATCGGAGGCGTTGGCGATCGAGTCGAGGTAGCCGCTGGAAGTCTGGGCGAGATTGTTTACGACCACCGTGTGCGTGCCCGCCGTCGCTGAAGAAGAGGCCGCAGTCAGCTCGAGGACGCTGGTGTCGGAGCTCGAGCCTTCCTTCTGCGCCAGAATCGCCCTGAAAGTCGGTGAGCGAGCTCATGTCGTTGGAGAGGTTCGAGAACAAGCGTGCCCAGGCTCGAGATGGCGGTGTCCTGGCTCTCGAGCGAGCTCAACTGGTTCTTCCACGGCGTTTCCACATTCTGGAGATTGCCAACGATCTCGGCCACGGTGGTGCTGACGTTGAATCCCGCGCCGCTGGTCGGCGACCCGAAAGCTTAGTCCGACTGTGCCCATCGAATCCTCCGCCGAAAACTAATGCAGCCCATGAGCCAACTCTCGTGAGAGCCGGATTAAAGAATTCTCAGGTCTGCCGGCGTCCTTCACTCATGCAAGGAGGGGCGCCCACTGGACGCCCCTCCTTGGTTATCGGCATTTCTGCCGGTTCGATTACGTTACCCGGGTTACTGCAGCAGCTTGGTGACTTCCTGCTGTACGCTGTTGGCCTGCGCCAGGGCCGAGATGCCGGTCTGGCTCAGGATTTCGTACTTCGACATGTTGGAGGATGCGGACGCGTAGTCGGTGGCCTGGACCGCGTTCTGCGCCGCCTGCATGTTCTCCTGCTGCGTGCTGATGACCTGGCTGACGGCATTCAGCGTGTTGATTTGCGCGCCGATGTAGCCATCCTGTGCGGCCACGTCGGTGATGGCAGTGTTGAGTTGGGTCAACGCCGCCTGGGCGTCGGACTGGTTGGTGAGGTCGGTTGTTGCCAGCGACTGCCCGGCCGCATCGGAGTAGCTCATGGTGGCCACGCCGCTCGAACCGTTGATGTCGGTGGTCATACCCACCACCGCGGTGCCGCCGCTGGTGCTCGTGTCCGCAACAGTTCCCGTGATTCCGATGCTGTAGTAATCGGACTCGGTAGTGTTGGGGGTGGTCAACGCCGTAGTGCCGGTGGTGTTTGTCAGGCCGCCGCTCACTGCGAGCGCGGAGTTGGCCGAGGTCAGGGTAATGATCTTGCCCGTGGAATCCACGGTAGCCGTTATCCCGTCGTTGGCGCCGTTGATAGTCGCGGCGATCGCCGCCTCGGTGGTATCGCCGGCCCCAAGAACGATGCTCTTTTGGCCCACGGTGATGGTGCCCGTGGTGGCTCCTGGAGCCGCACTGGTAAACGTGTAGACTCCAACCGTGCTGACGTTGTTGGCGTTGGTCGAAGGCTGTGCGCCGAGGCTGACAACGCCCGCACCGGTGCCTGTGCCGGTCAACGTGGCAGAGCTTTGCGACACACTGGCCGCGGGGCTACCGGAATTGAAGACGATGTCGGCATTGGTGGTAGCGCCTACCTGCGCGTTGTACGTTGCGTCCACGCCCCAGTTCTGGGAGTTGACGTAAGTGGCCAGGTTCTGCAAGGTGTCGGTCTGGTTTGAAGTGCCCAGCGTGACGGAGTGCGCAACCCCGTTCGAGCCCACGACGCTGAGCGTTCCGGCTAGAGTTTCGAGATCGGCGTCGGCGGAGGACGTTCCGTTGGCCGCCGTCAGGGTTCCGACTTCGCCCGCTCCATTGGTGCCGGTTCCAATGCCGGCGCCTGTGATGATAATGCCCGTGTCGTTGCCGCTGCCGAAGGCGGTTGAATTTGCAGCGCCTGCGGCTGCGACGGCGCCGGTGCCGGCTTGTGTTGCCGTGCCGAAGCTCGCCGTCAGGCCAAGACCGGAGTTGTTGATCGCGCTGATCAATCCGCTAACCGTGTTGCTGTAGTTTGTGCCTGCACCCGCGCTGACGTTCGCACTCGCGCTGACCACCGAGCCGTCGGCGCCCTTGGTTAGATAGCTGACGGCAATCGTGGTTGTCTGATTGGTAGCGCCGAGGCTGTCGTTCAGCGATGCGTTCTTCGTGGTTGGCGTGTTCGTGCTCTCGGAAAGATCCACGAAGACGTTGTTCGCTCCGCTGCTGTAGGCCATCGCGCCGCCAGTGTCGCCCACGTTCGAGGACGAAAGCGAGCGGATGTTAAGGGCGTCGATCGCCGAGCCTTGCGAGGATGCATCTCCGGTGTAAATGTTGGTGTTGGAATTGAACACGGTCTGATTGTTATAGGTGGTTGTCGAGCCGATGTTGGAGATTTCCGACAGGATCGACTGATATTCCTGGTTGGCCGCCGTGTCCTGGCTGGAATTGAGCGTGCCGTTGGAGGCTTCGGTAGCCAGCGTAACGGCGCGGTTGAGCAGGCTTGTGACCTGCGAGAGGGCGCCATCGGCCACCTGCAGAAGACCTACACCTTCCGAAGCATTGGTTGCCGACTGGGTGAGCGCCGTCTGGTTGGCCTGGAGGCCGTCGACCAACGAAAGACCGGCAGCGTCGTCCGCGCCGGAGTTGATCTTGGACCCGGAAGACAACTGTTGCAGCGTCTTCGACAGGCTGTTGTTTGTGTTGTTGAGGTTGTTCTCCGCATACACCGCGGAGAGGTTGTTTAAGACACCCAGGGACATGGGGTTCTCCTTGTTGGATGCGGTGATTTGCGGCCCTATTCCGAGAGTGCCCCCATCTTGTAACTACCGTGGGTAGCTGCTGCCGGCTCGGAACCGACGCATCTGGCCCCTTCTTCGGCGTGGCCCTAAGGGACTTTATGGGATGCGCGATTTGTGTCCCGGCGGGGACACTTCTGCGCCTTTGGTTTTATTTTTTTAACCTTTCGCGGGCCGTGCCGATAACTGCAGCGAAGGAGATGGGCAATGATCGAGTTGACGCGACTCAACGGCCGCCCGATGGTGGTGAACAGCGACCTGATCAAGACCGCCGAAGCTTCTCCGGATACGATGCTGACGCTGATCAATGGAGAGAAGCTGATTGTGCGCGAGGAGATTGGCGAGGTGGTGGAGAAGGTGCTCGCCTATCGGGCGCGGCTGCTGGCCGTGGTGGCCAAGCGGCTGCATCACTTCGGCGATCTGGAGCGCGCGGCAGCGCTGGCGAGCCTGGATGTGGAAGCGCAGCCCCCGGCTCCGATCCAGATGAAGCAGGCCGGCGATTTTACGCAGTAGAAGCCGCAGGGTTGCGGAATTCCTCGAGGGAACACGCATATGGATAAAGCGAGCATCGGCGGAGCGTTTCTGGCCATCGCGGGCATTGTTGCCGGATTGCTGATCGAAGGCGGCAACCTGGGCCAGATTCTGCAGCCCACGGCGGCGCTGATCGTGTTTGGCGGCACGTTGGGCGCGGTGCTGCTGCAGTTTCCGCTGACCACGGTGGTGGCGGCCTTCCGCAGCCTGGGGCATCTGTTTGCCGCGCCGCGCAAAGCAGGAGACGCAACTGATTCGCGAGCTGGTGGCGTTTGCCAACAAGGCGCGCCGGCAAGGCGTGGTTTCGCTCGATGCCGATCTGCAGGCCATTCAGGATCCGTTTCTGAAGCAAACGCTGATGCTGGCTGTGGACGGCACCGAGCCCGCGGAACTGCGCAAGATCATGCACGTGAGCCTGGATTCGCTCACCGAAGACGAGGAGCGGCTGCCCGCAGTGTTCGAATCGGCCGGCGGCTTCTCGCCTACCATCGGCATCCTGGGCGCCGTGCTGGGCCTGATCCAGGTGATGCAGCATCTGGACAACATCACCGAGGTGGGCCGCGGCATCGCCGTGGCCTTTGTGGCGACGATTTACGGCGTGGGCATTGCCAACCTCTTCTTTCTGCCCTTCGCGGGCAAGATGCGGCTGCGCATCCGCAACGGCCACCGCCGGCGCGAGATGATGCTGGAAGGCGTGATTTCGATTCTGGAAGGCATGAATCCGCGCATGCTGGAGATCAAGCTGGCCGGCTTTCTCGACGACGTCAAACCAGCGAGCAAAGGGAGCGCGCCGCATGAGGCCGCGCGTGCCCCGCAGCCGCGTCGGCCACGACCGCTGGCTGGTTTCGTACGCCGACTTCATCACCCTGCTGTTCGGATTCTTCGTGGTGCTCTACGCTTTTGCGCGGGCCGACCAGAAAAAACAAGTGCAGGTTGTCGCAGGCCATCGACTCGGCCTTCAGTTCCATGGGAGTGTTCTGCGGATTCGCAATCAGACGCCAGGCGGGCACGAAGCAGCGCCAGCCGGCAAACGGCGTGATGGACGAGGAATTGCTCACGCCGATGCAGGTGAAGTACGATCTTGACCGCATCCGGCGCGATTTGGCCGCGACGCTGGCCAAACAGATTGCTGCGCACACAGTTTCGCTCGAGATGGGGCGCGATGGGCTGGTGATCAGCCTGCGCGAAGCGGGATTCTTCGATTCCGGTTCGGCCACGCCCAAGCCGGAGGCCCTGCCGACGCTGCGCCAGATCGCCGAACGGCTGGGCGCCACGCCCTACGATCTGCGCATCGAGGGCCACACCGACAATGTGCCCATCCACAACGCGGAGTTCGATTCCAACTGGGAGCTTTCGTCGGCGCGCGCCACGCACATTGCCCGGCTGTTTCTGGAGTTGAAGGCGATTCCTCGCCGACCGGCTTTCGGCCGCGGGGTACGCCGAATTTCATCCTGTGGCCAGCAACGACACTGCCGAAGGCCGCGCGGAGAACCGGCGCGTGGACCTGGTGGTGCTGCCGCGAACGAAGATCGACTTTGCCGCGATCCGATGCCGCGGCTCCCACTGGGCCGTGGCGGAAGGTGACGGATGGAGATAAGCGAGTCAGCGAGTCAGCAAGTCAGCGAGTCGGCAAGTCAGCGAGTGGGCAAGTTCGCGAGTCGGCAAGTTAGCGCCGCTGGCTCCGCTAGCTTCTTACTCCACGCCGAGCACTTTTACGATGACGCGCTTGCGGCGCTGGCCGTCGAACTCGGCATAAAAGACGCGCTGCCATGTGCCGAGATCGAGATTGCCGTTGGTGACAGGCAAAGTGGTCTCGTGGTGCAGCAGCAGCGACTTCAGGTGCGCGTCGCCGTTGTCCTCGCCGGTCGGTGGTGCTTGTAGTCGGGACGCGCAGGGGCCAGCTCCTCGAGCCATTTGCCGATGTCCTCAATGAGCCCGCTCTCATGATCGTTGACGTAGACGGCGGCCGTGATGTGCATGGGCGAGACGAAGCATAGGCCGTCTTTCACGCCGCTGCGGCGACAATCTGCTCCACTTCGTCGGTGATGTGCACCATCTCGCGACGCTTGCGGGTTTCAAAGACCAGGTATTCGGTGTGACTCTTCATCGAGCGCTCCTTGGGATTCAATGCCAGGGTCCTGACCCCATGCTAAGACTGTG
Source organism: uncultured Acidobacteriota bacterium (assembly GCA_963826735.1). Taxonomy (GTDB): domain Bacteria; phylum Acidobacteriota; class Terriglobia; order Terriglobales; family Acidobacteriaceae; genus Telmatobacter. The sequence continues at coordinate 1,027,991 of CAWGYN010000010.1, read as the reverse complement.
GCCACGAACAAGTGTGCACGAGTACGAAAGCGGCGACGCTTATCCTAAAGGAGCCTGGAAGTCCGCACTACAGCCTGTCAGGAGCCCGACGCTACCCCGACGCGGCGTCTGCGCCGCATGCACGAGGCATTGCTGCGCGCGTATGGCCCGCAACACTGGTGGCCGGCCAAGACTCCGTTTGAAGTGATCCTGGGCGCGTATCTGACGCAGAATACGGCGTGGAAGGCGGTGGAGCGGTCGCTCGAGAACCTGCGCGCGGCCGGCGCGCTTACGGTGGAGGGCCTGCGCAAGGTTCCTCTGGCCAAGCTGCGGCGGACTGATCCGGCCTTCCGGGTTTTATACGCGCAAGGCGCCGGCGTTGAAGGCTTTCGTGGCCATGCTCGACAAGGAGTTCGGCGGATCGCTTGAGAAGCTTGCTGCGATGCCGACCGCGGCGCTTGCGGCAGCGGCTGCTGGATTTGCCGGGCGTGGGCCCCGAAACTGCCGACGCGATCCTGCTTTATGCGCTCGGTCATGCGGTTCCGGTGGCAGATGAATACTTGCGGCGCATCGCCGAGCGGCATGGGCTGCTCGAGATTGCACCCGGACGCGCCAGAAATTCGTACGACGCGCTGACCGATTTGACGCGGCGCGCTTTTGCCGGCGATGCAAAGGAGAATCACAGCGCAGCTCTACAACGAATTCCACGCATTGACCGTGGCCGTGGGAAAGGCGCACTGCGGACGCACGGCGCGCTGCGAAAAATGTCCGCTGGCCGGCGACCTGAGAGACAGCTTTTAGCCGTTAGCTCTTAGCTTTCAGCTTGTTCGTGCAGGATGAAAAGCGTCGTGTTCCCGCGTGATGGGCTAAAAGCTGAAAGCTGAAGGCTGATAGCTGTTTCTATGGCGTAATCTGAAAGCATCATGAGTCCAACTCCGCAACAGCCCCAACTGAATTTGACCCAGACTGCCGACTACCGCGAGTCCTATGCCAACAGCGTGCAGGTGCGCGTGAGCGTGTGGGATTTCCAACTGGTTTTCGGCCTTGCCTCAAGCGAAAGCCCCGAGCAGGTGACCATCCGCAACCACCAGGCCATTTTTCTCAGCCCGCAGCAGGCCAAGGCTCTGTGGAACGTGCTGGGCCAGAACATTGCGCAATACGAGCAGGCCTTCGGCACGCTCAACCTGGAGCCGCAGAGCCAGAGCTTTCCGCGCGGGCCGGTGAACTAAACAGGGAACGAGGGACCAAGGGACTCGAACCCAAGGAGCAAATTGTTGCGCTTGGAAGAATGTTTAATCCGCGGCTGGATGCGCCGCTGCCGCTCTGGATGATCTTTCCGGTCATCTTTGTGGCGCTGTACGCGAGCCACTTTACGCTGCTGCGCCTGCCCTACTACTGGGACGAGGCGGGCTACTACATTCCCGCGGCGTGGGACTTCTTCCGCACCGGCTCGCTGATCCCCATCACCACACTCAGCAACGCGCATCCGCCGCTGCCGAGCATCTATCTGGCGCTGTGGTGGAAGGCTTCCGGCTTTTATCCCGAAGTGACGCGCGAGGCCGTGCTGATGGTGGCGGCGCTGGGACTGCTGGCGGTGTGGCGGCTGGCCATGCGCCTGGTGGGCGTGGCCTCGGTGGCGTTCTGGACCGTGCTGCTCACTGGCCTCTATCCCATCTGGTTTGCGCAAAGCTCGCTGGCCCACGCCGACATCTTTGCCGCGGCCTGTTCGTTGTGGGGACTGGTGTACGCGCTGCCCAACCGCAGCCGTGCGCCGTGGGCCGCCGCGTTGTGGTTTTCCGCCGCTGCGCTTTCAAAGGAGACAGCGATCGTAATTCCGCTGACGCTGGCCGCGGTGAACCTGGCGGAGGGATTCAGAAGCGGAGGGCCGGTGCGCGGCCGGCTATGGCGCGAGGCGGCGTGGCTCTCGAGCTGCGTTCTGCCGCTTGGCGCGTGGTATGCATACCACTACGCGAAGACGGGATTTCTTTTCGGCAATCCGGAGTTTTTGCGCTACAACGCAGAGGCCACGCTCACGCCGCTGCGGATTCTGGCGGCATTCGGCCATCGCATCCTGCACCTGACGGCGCACATGAATCTGTTTGTGCCGGTGCTGATGGCTTTTGCGGCGCTGCTGCTGAGCCCGCGCCCCGACGCGGAGGGCCACGAGCGGGCGTCGCTCGATTCGCTGGTGCTGCTGCGCATTTTTTCGCTGCTGCTGGCCAACGCGGTGCTCTTCAGCGTGCTGGGCGGCGCGCTGCTCACGCGCTATCTGCTGCCCATGTATCCGCTGGTGCTGCTGTTGGCCGTGTGACACGTTTTATCGCCGCGTGCCTTACTGGCACGGGCTGGCGCTGCTTGTCGGCCGCGGCGTTTGTTGCCGGGCTCTTCGTGAATCCGCCCTACGGGTTTGCGCCGGAAGACAACCTGGCGTACGCGCACGTGATTCGCATGCACCAGGCTGGCATTGCGCAGCTCAAGAAGCTTTATCCCGGCGCGACGGTGCTGACGGCGTGGCCCATGAGCGACGAGCTGACGCGGCCGGAGCTGGGTTACGTGAAACAGCCGTGGGATGTGTTCGCCATTGACGACTTTACTGCCGGCGCAGATTGCACGCGCGGCCGCGGAGCCGGAAAAGTATTCGGCGGCGCTGGTGTTTTCCACCAAGTACGATCCGCCGCTGCCGCTGCCGAGCCTGAGCGGCGAAGCGCTCGACGAGCGCTACTTCGGTCTGCACCACGATCTGCCGCCGGAGCTGATCGCACAGCAACTGGGCGGAACGCTGGTGTGGAAGCGCGACGACGACGGCATGTGGATCGCGCTGATCCGCTTTAACCGGCAGGTGGAAGCGCGGCTGGAAAAAGCAGCTTTCAGCTTTTAGCTGTCAGCTTTCAGCTTTTCGCGCTGGTCCCACACACCAGGTTCCAGTAGGAACAAGCTGATAGCTGAGGGATCGTCTGTTCTTGTCGCTCTGCTCAGTGCTCCGGCCGTTCGGCAATCTCCCTGAACTTGAGATAGACGGCATTCGTCCAGCCGAAGCCGATCACATTTTGCGTGTAGCCGCCGGTCACCGTTACCTGCGCATTGCCCGCCACGACGTTGTATTTTTCGCGGATGGTGCCGTCGGCGGCGAAGCCGGCATCGACCGTAGCGTCGAAGTGACGCGCGATGCGTACTGCGTCGGCGTGGAAGCCCATGGCCTCAAGTCCGGCCACAGCGATCCAGTTGGTGGGCGCCCAGCCGCAGGGCTCATCCCATTGCAGGCCGCTGTTGTTGGTGCTCATGGAGAGCCCGCCGGGCCGCTCGAACAGGTTGAGCTTCTGCTCGATCGCGTTGGCCTGTTCGCGCGTGGCCACGCCTGCCCACAGCGGGTAGAACGATGTGAGGTAGGCGTAGGTGGAGGGTCTGTTGTGCACGAAATCGTAATCGGCAAAGACGCCTTCCTTGGGCCGCCAGAGGTAACGCCCGATGGCGGCAGCGCGGGCGTTGGCGCGGCGATCCCAGTGGAGAGCGTCCTGCGGCTTGCCTAAGAGATGCGCGAGATGCGCCATGTCGCGCTCGTAGCGATAGAGCAAGCTGTTGAGGCACACCGGGGCGTAGTGATGCGTGGCGCCGGAGAAGGGGCCGAAGCGGTCGCTCGAGTCAAATCCGGATTCACGCATGGCGCGATCGCCCGCGTAAAAGTCGCGCGAGAGCCGGTAGCCGCCGTGCGATCTGAGTACCAGGCGCGCGCGCACAACAGGCTCGCGTGAATGTCGCAACTGGTTTGCTTGAGGCGCGCCGCTTCTGCCGCATCGGGATGCTCCGACCCCTTGACGAGAAATGCCATTCCCTCGGGGCTGGGATGCTCCACGAGCGCGCGGATCACATCGCGGTAGTAGGTGTTGGAGTCAGCCATCTCCGGCACGGGGCCTGAGCCGTAATCGAAGTAACGAGCGAGACCGCTGTGGCCGGCCAGGTGTTCTGGCCGCGTCCACGTGGCATAGTCCTTTCCCGCGACGGTGTAGGCGTGATCGAGCCAGCTCATGGCCTGCATGCGGCCGGCGGGCGTGGCGGGGAAGCTGGCGGGATCCTCGAACACGAGGCGGATCATCGCAGTGAGAAACGGCGGCTGCGAGCGGGTTAGATAGTAGGTGCGATTGGCGTTGAGGACGGAGCCGTACTGCTCGACTTCGAAGAGGAAGTTGTCGACGATACCTTTGGCGAGCGCTTCTCTGTGGTCGGACTCCAGTCCAAGAACAATAAAAAAACTATCCCAGCCGTACATTTCGTTGAAGCGGCCACCGGGAACGACGTACGGGTGGGGCAGATAGAGCAGGCCCGGCGCGGCGAGTTCCTCGAGGGCGCACGTCGCCGAGCTTGAGAATGTGCCGCGGCAGCGCGACAACGCGGACATGGCAGCGCCCGGCGGCGGCCGTGACCTCGGGCGGAGCGGCGAAACCGGCGGGCAGATAAAGAACGGAGGCCGCGGCAACCTTGGTGTCGGTAAGCGCGACGCAATCGGTCACGGAGCGGGTGAGCGAGTCCCACGCGGCGTGGATGTAGTGAAGAGTTGCCTGAGAATCAGGCGAGGCCGGGCCGGGCGTCTGGGCGGGGGAAGCTGCAAGCGCAGCAAAAAACAGCCAGCGAGACAGTCTCATGCCAACTCCATAGGCAGTGCGATTTCCTGGAGTGTACAGCACGATACGAATTTTTTTGTGCAACCGGGAACAGATTTCAAGCGCGCGGTGTCTACATAAGCACAGTGGTACCGAACGGGATGATCGGAGGGCCGTGAATCCCCGCCCCACGCGTTGAGCGCTTGCGGGCGGCCAGACCGCCTGCGCGCGAATTGCCCGCTTGCGCTCTGAGGCACGCCTTCCCTCCGCCCAATTGGCGCGGCTGAATTCGAGGTTTCAGGGAGGCGGCCATGTTTGAAGACGCAACGTTTGAATCGATGGGTACCATCCACACGCGCAGCCGCAACTGGATGCTGGCGACATTCGGCTTGAATGGGTCGATCATCGCTGATTCTGATTGCGATTCCCTTCATCTATCCGTCGGTGTTGCCGCAGATGATGAATACATGGCGGCTCGAAGCGCCCGCTCCTGCTGAGGAGGCGCCGCCAGTGGTGCGATCAGGCGCCGGCAACAGCGGCGAGGAATGAGTACGCAAACCCGTTTGAGGCTCCACGGCAGATCTCGCCGGACATCTGGATTCCGCGGCCTGGCGGAGACACCGACATTGGAGATAAGACGGTCGTCGACGTTTCCCCAATGGGGGCGCCCGGATTGGATAATCCGCTGCGCGGCCAGCATGTGCAACACGGTGGTGCAGGCGCCGCAAACGGTGCGGCGCATCTCTGGCGGCGTGATGGAGGGCATGTTGATCCGCAAGTGTCCTTCCCGATTACCCGCCGATGGCGCGCGCCACGCACACTGCAGGCACGGGTTGAGTTGCAGGCCACCATCTCGCGCACGGGAACGATTGAGAACTTGCGCGTAGTGGAGCGGGCCGCCTTTGCTGCGACAGGCCGCGATCGACGCCGTGCAGCAGTGGCGCTACCGGCCGTATCTGCTGAACGGCGAGCCGGTGGAAGTGGAGACGACGATCAATGTCGACTTCAGGCTGGATTAGCGCAAAGCAGTTCTGATCGCAAAGCAGCTCTGATCTTGCTGTTACGCGAGCGCGGGTGCCTATCCTTCCGGGCTTCATTCGCCAAGGCGAACGAAGCCCGAGGCACCCGCATTTTTTGCTGTCTGGCGCGCGCCGGGCGCGGTGGGCGACAATGGCTTCTGCCATGAGAAATCCAACCCGCCGTCAATTTCTAAAGACCGCCTCCGCCACAATTGCAGCTTTCGCCGCGCCTGACTTTCTGCGGATTGCCGCGCAGGGACAAGCGACAGACGAGAGTCCTCATCGGCTCGCATGGAGACAACGGGATTCTTGCGTATGACTGGGATCCTGAAACCGCGGCGCTCACGCCTGCCGGCGTTGCGGCGAAAATTCCAAAAGTCGCGTGGCTGATGACCACGGACGGGGCCGGCTCGAGCAAATTCGTATTCTCCGCTTCGGAACTGGATACGTTCAACGGCAAGCCGACCGGCGAAGTGGCGAGCTTTCAGGTGGCTGGCGGAGAACTGCAGCCACTCTCGGCGCGGAATTCGGCGGGGACGGGGACCTGCCACGTGGCGGCGGACGCGACGGGGCGGATGCTCGTTGCCGCCGATTACACGGGCGCGAGCGCGGCCAGTTTCCGCATCGAAGATGGCAAGCTGAGCGAGGCGGTGTGGACCGAACACTACACCGAGCACGGGCCCAACCCGACGCGCCAGCCCATCGGCGCACGCGCATTTTGCGTCCTTCTCGCCCGACAACCGCTTCGCCTACATCAACGACCTCGGCGGCGATTGCATTCATATTTACAAGCCCAATCCGGCGACAGCGGAGATGACGCCGGCGGGGATTTATCGCGGAGCGCCGGGCTCGGGGCCGCGCACGCTGCATTTCCATCCCAACGGCCACACGGCGTATTGCATGAACGAGCTGGTTTCGACGGTAGATGTGCTCGATTGGCACAAAGACGACGGAGGCCTGACCTTCGTCGATCGCATCGAGTTGCTGCCAGCCGATTACAAGCCCTCCGCAGTAGCCTCAACGGGCTGCGACACGGTGATCACGCGCGACGGACGGTTTGTTTACTTTGCCAACCGCGGCGATAACTTTCTTTACGCGTTCAAGGCCGATTTCGCGACCGGCAAACTGACGCCGATGAAGCGGTCGAATTGCGGAGGCAAGACGCCGCGGAATTTCACGCTCGATCCCACGGAGCGCTGGATGCTGGTGGCGAACCAGGATTCGAATCTGATCAGCGTGTTTGCGCGGGATCCTTTGACGGGCGAGTTGGCCGATGAGGCGAAGAGCAGCGTGGCGGCGGAAGCACCGATGCGGATTCTGTTCGTGTGAGCTAAGTCCGCGATGCTCCCAGGCGGGTAAGCTTCTCATCAAAATACTCTTTCCAGCTATTGGTCAAGGCATCCACCTCGAGTGCCTTGAGCACCATGGCGGTATCTCTCGCGTCATACTTCTTCGCCACATACAAGCGCGTGATATCGGAGACCGGAACCGAGTGCGGGTCGAGGCTTAGTGTTCGAATTTCGTCGTCTGCTCCGACCTCGCCTTCGCGGGTTACGGCGAGGTAGAATCCGGTGCGGCCACTTTCGAGAAATCGCTTGATCATGTGGTCAGATTCGAAGCGGATGCCGAGCTTGTAACACGGCAGGCGGGGCTGGGTGACCGCAACCTCGGCAGATCCAATCGCGAATCGGTCGCCGATGTGAATCGAGTCCTCGCCTGGACCGTCGATCGTAAAGTTCTCACCGAAGGCCCCTGGGGGCAGCGGGTGGTCGCGCATTTCCGCTTTCCAGTAATCGTAGTGGGACAACTGATAGCAGTAGACGGCTTTGTCTTTGCCGCCGTGGACGGTCAGGTCCGATTGCCGGTCTCCATCGAGGTTCAGTGTACGAAGCGCAACGCGGCCTTCGACAGGTTCTTTGTAGATAGAAGTGGTCACGGCCTGCCCATGCCAGAGCACTTCCTTCGGTAAGCCGCAGTTTACGGTAATGAGTTTCATGGCGGACCTCGTGCGCGGCGAGTTTAAGCAGCCTGCGTTTCGCCCTTCAACTGCTCGGCCTGGTAGTGCGCGATGAGCGCGTCGACGATGGGCTGCAGGCGGCCCTGCATCACCAGGTCGAGCTGGTGCAGGGTGAGGCCGATGCGGTGGTCGGTGACGCGATTCTGCGGGAAGTTGTAGGTGCGGATCTTCTCGCTGCGATCGCCGGAGCCGACCTGCTGTTTGCGGGCCTGTGCGAGCTCGGCGTTCTGTTTTTCCATCTCCATTTCATACAACCGCGAGCGCAGCACGCGCATGCCTTTTTCGCGATTTTTGATCTGCGATTTCTCGTCCTGGCAACTGACCACGGTGTTGGTGGGCAGGTGGGTGATGCGCACGGCGGAGTAGGTGGTGTTGACCGATTGGCCGCCGGGGCCAGAGGAGCAGAAAGTGTCGATGCGGATGTCCTTGGCTTCGATCTTGATGTCGACCTCTTCGGCTTCGGGCAGCACGGCGACGGTGATGGCGGAGGTGTGCACGCGGCCCTGCTGCTCGGTTTCAGGCACGCGCTGTACGCGGTGCACGCCCGACTCCCACTTGAGCTGCGAGTAGACGCGATCGCCCTCGATGATGGCGATCACTTCCTTGTAGCCGCCGATGCCGGATTCGGAAAGCGAGAGCACTTCGACCTTCCAGCGCTTCTGCTCGGCGAAGCGCGTGTACATGCGGAAGATTTCGGCGGCAAACAGCGAGGCCTCGTCGCCGCCGGTGCCGGCGCGAATTTCGAGGATGATGTTCTTCTCGTCGTTGGGATCTTTGGGCAGCAACAGCACCTTGAGCTCTTCTTCGAGGGCGGCGGCGCGCGGCTCGAGCGCGGCGATCTCTTCTTCGGCCATCAGGCGCAGGTCGGGGTCGCTTTCTGCAAGCATCTGGCGCGCGTCGGCCAGGCCCTGCTGGGCCTGCTTGAGCTCGCGATACTTCTCCACGGGCGTCTCGATTTCGCGCAGCGCTTTGGCGACTTTCTGATAGCGCTCGTGGTCGTTGAGGACCTCGGGCAGCGCGAACTGCGCCTGCATTTCGTTGTAGCGCTGCTCCATTTGTTCCAGGCGATCGATAATCATAGCCCCTCCGCGGTTTCAGGATTTGGATGAGTGAAGTGAAAAGAGTGAAATGAGTGAATCAAGTGAATTGGCGCAGGGAGGGTATGTGCGGCGGGAGCCGCTAGAGAAGGGCCGGGATGGGCTGGTGGAGGATCACTGCAGCTTTTATTCTAGCGCGAAAGCGAGTTCCGGGCACATCGTTAATGCGCAATGGACTCGTCGAGCCCCAGGCGCTTGCGGGTTTCGGCGCGTGCGGCGGCCAGGTCATTTTGGAAACGGGGCTGAGCCATCAAATAGCCAAAGACAACGTAGGCAACCTCGCGACCGGCCGCAAGGTCGCTGGGATAATGTACGCCGCAGACCATGCGGTTATGCGCATAATCATCGGCGCGCTCGAGAATCTCCCGGCTCTTCTCCGGAACCATCCGTATCAGGATGAACGCATCGAGATAGCCGACAATGGAATGCCCGCTGGGGTAGGAGTTGGGTTGGGCAACCGTCTCGCAGACCGGGTGCAGGGTGCGATCGAACTGGTAAGGACGCGGGCGCTTGAACTCGCCTTTGAGCACGTGGGAGGCTGCGGACCCTTCGCCATCCAACCGATCCGAGAGAGCTGCCAACAAAGGTAGACTGTTAGGAGTAAATCCCTTGCCCATCACGGAGCGGAGAAAGAAGATGTCCTCGTGTTTGTCGTCGTCTTGTGCGGCGGCTACCTGGGCCGGCGTGCGCGACTGCTGAATCTGGTGCAGCCGAGCGAGTTCTGCTTTGGTGGTATCCGAGTCCTGTGTGGGCGGTGGCGGGATGATTCCGGAAAGGTCCGGCGGCGCGCTTTGGGTGTAATAGCCGGTTTTGGCGGCCTGGACGTTGTGAACGGCCGGCGCCTGAGCAAAGACTACGGCGCAGAAAAGAAGAGCGGTGGCGAGAACGGTGCGGCGGCGAGAAATCATTCTGCGGTCATTTTATAGGTCGGATTTGAAATGACGTGAAATGAGCGAACGAGGCCTTCAACCGAGCCGGTAGATTTCTTCTCGGAGCGTTCTCCGCTTAGGCGTCCCTGCAGCTCGCTTGGGTTTATCGGCTAATACACGGACATAGTCTTCGAGTGCCTGCTCCAGAGTTTCGCCCATCTCTGCCGCACTCTGGCGTGCGCGCTCGGTAACCTGATCTTCGACACTAAGAGTGATGTCCATTGGCAAAGTATGTGCGAGTGTCTGTGCCGTGTCAATGTCGCGAATCGATGCAGTCCCAGCCGCCTGCTGGTCGAGGTTCGAGGTTTCCCATGTCTGAAAATCCAGACATGGGAAACCCGGCGATTGTGGGAGGGGGGAAGGTGACTACAATGGTGCCCCGGCCCATGCGAGTCGACAGAGGGCGTCGAGCTTGTCTGGGCGAATCTCGTCGGCAGCTGCCATGCATATTGCGGCGAGGGGGAATGCTGCAGGCTCCGGGTCGGGGAAGATTGGCTTAACAACATTGACGGCGAACCAATCGTTTGCGTGGTCGGTCGCGTCCGGTTCCTCTTCGTATGAGAGCGCACGGCTTCGCAGGTAGGTTCTCGGGGTCTTCGATGAGGCGTCGCTGACTATTTCATCCGCGAAATCGAGTGTTCCCATCAGGGACTCGAGATAATCAGACTCAATAACGGTGTTGGCATCATTTAGGTCGTCTGCTACGCAGAAATTGCCGTCGTCACCGTCCCAGAACCTGTGCATGACCATGTAAAAGCATAATGCTACCGTCTCGACAAAAACGGTGTCGAACTCGCTCTTTAGGCGTTGGGGTAGCTTCTCGAACTCCTTCCGCTGCCCTGTGTTCGCCAATTTCTCGATTGCTTTTAGGATCCCCGCCGCATGATGCCCCGCGTATCCGAGGATGGTCACGGAGAGGGTTAGGGTTGCCAGCGCAGTGCGATCTTTCTGGCGCTGCAGGAGCTTGCGTATCTCGGCCGACCCTTCGCGAGTAGTAAACAAGAATTCGAGTCTAGACCTGCTCTCCTCTTGCAACGGCGCAGTTTTACCTGATGAGGGGAACTTGGCCAGCTTCTTCAATCTCTCAAACATACAGCCTCTAGCGTTCTCGGCGGTGCGTTAGCCGCAGGCCATTTTGTTTTTACATGCCGCCCTTGCCAAGCAGGATGCCGATGCCGTAGGTGACGGCGCCTTCGACCGCGCCGACAATGGTCATTTCCATGCCGGAGGACCACCAGGAGCGCACCGTGATGAGCGACTTGGCAGCGCCGACGGCGAAGTGCGCCGCCAGCGACACGACAGCCGCTGCGATCACGGCCGGGAGTCCCTGCATGAAAAAGAAGGGAATGACGGGGATGATAGCGCCGACGGCGGTGGACAATGCGCCGGATGTGGCGGAGACGAGGGGGTTCGAGAGGGCTTCTTCACTGGAGCCGAGACGTTCGGCGGCCAGCGCGCGGAGCAGTTGCTCGGGGTCGGTGGCGATGTGGTTGACCATGTGGATGGCGTCTTCTTCGGGCAGGCCCTTGACCTGGTAGTAAAGCTGGAGTAGTTCGCGGGCTTCGGGGCCGTTCATCTGGATGGCTTCGCGCTCGCGGGTAATCTCGGCGTGGTAAATTTCGCGCTCGCTCTTGGCGGCGAGATAGGCGCCGGAGCCCATGGAGAGCGCGGAGGCGATCATGCCGGAGAGGCCGGCGAGAAGCACGTATTTGGGGTCGCCGGCGGTGGCTCCCGACACACCCGACACGATGCCGAAGATGGCGCCAAGGCCGTCGTTGACGCCGTAGATGGCGTCGCCGATCCACGCGCCGGGCTGCTTGCGTCCCTGGTTGCGCTTGGCCAGCATCTCTTCGAGCACGGCTTTGGCGTCGATTTTGGGCGCGCCGGCCGGGGGCGGTGTAGTGGCCGCGCAGCAGGGAGCCCAATTCGCGATAGTGATCTTTTTCGTCTTCGATAACGTGGTCGAGGATGGCGTTGGAGCCCTCGTCGCCGAGGGCTTTGAGCTGCTCACCATAGCTGGCGATGTGGCGGCTCTCTTCGATTTCAAGGCGACGGAGAGCCATGCGGATGCCGCCGGCGCGGTTGGCCAGCGAGTCTGCCTCGCCGCCGGGGCTGCCCTTGTAGACAGGCTCAGGCCCGCCCAGCTCGAGAATGCGCCCATGCCACAGCGCGGCATGCTCCCACTCCGCACTGGCCAAATGGCGCAGAACCTGGGCGCGGACGGGATCGGTGTCGCGTTCGGCGAGGGCCAGATAGGTGTGGTAGGCCTCCACCTCTGCCTGCCAGTTGCCCTCAAGGGCAGCCAGGATCTTTTTGGTTCTTGCGCCGGGCAGTAAGGCAATAGGCATGGGTCGTACCTCGCTTCAAGAATAGCGGATGGCTTCGGGACGAGAAAGCGTGAAGACGGGCGGGGGATAAGAGCATGTGAGCAAATTGGCGAGTTCGCGTGTGCTGGCGCGCACGTGGCAAGTTCGCGAGTTCGCATCACGCGGTGTCGGCGCGCGGTATGATGGGGTTCAACTTTCGGCATGAAACGCAAAGCCAAGACGAAACCAGCGACGGCGCGCGGCGGCAATCTGCTGCTGATTCTGGGCGTGGCGCTGGTGGTGCTGATCCTGCTGGTGCGAATGATTCGGTTTGTCGCGCATGTGCGAGGGCGGTAGGGGCTACGGAAACGAGTGTAGCGGCCGGCGGATTGTTTCTCCCGCGACCTCTGCCACGCCTTCGCAAACTTCCAGTGGATATAGAACGAGTGGTTGATGTGCTGTAGCAGTCCCGCACGGCCATCGAGAAAACCGAGCCGGAAAACATAGTTATAGAGGAAGGTGGCGGCGGGGTTGAGAAGCCCATTCCACGCGAGCCAGAGCCCGGAAGTGCGGGCGCGGCCCGATGCGACCAGCGCCTCGGCAGCGATCGAGCTATAGCGGTTCATGTGCTCGATGTAGTCAGAAAGCGTGGGGTAGCAGCGGTGAATGAGAGGGCTTTTGAGCCGGCCCACGGGACCTGCAGCTTCCATCTTCTCGTGGACCGGCCGGTCGGCAAACTGCGCCGCGCCGCGGCGAAAGAGCCGCAGCTTGGGATCGGGCCAGTAACCGCCGTGGCGCAGCGGGCGCCCGAGAAAATGATTGAGCCGCGGGATGCGATACGCGCTGAAAGCTGGCTCACCAGCCAGGAGGGTCTGGATTTCGCGGGCTAATTCCGGGCTGACTTCTTCGTCGGCGTCGAGCGAAAGGACCCAATCGCTGGTGCAATGCGTGATCGCGGAATTCTTTTGCGCGGGGAAGCCTTTCCACGGCTCCTCGAAGACGCGCGCGCCGGCGTTGCGGGCGAGGTCGAGGGTTGCGTCGGTTGAGCCGGAGTCGACGACCACGATTTCGTTGGCCCAGCGCACACTGGCCAGAGTGCGCGGCAGGTTGGCCGCTTCGTTTCGAGTAATCAGCGCCACCGAGAGCGTCTTCGGCATCGAGGGTAAGAATACAGGGAACAGGGAACAGGGAACAGGACTAAGAAACGCTCCTGGCGGCGGATTCCACTTCGGCCCAGTCTTCTGCGGTGAGTTTCAGCTCGGCGGCGGCGATGTTTTCTTCAAGATGCGCGACCTTTGACGTGCCGGGGATGGGCAGCAGGACCGGCGAACGGTGCAGGAGCCACGCCAGCGAGAGCTGCGGAAGCGTAGTCCCGTGGCGCGCGGCGATGCGGCCGAGGGCCTGCGCGGCGGGATGCTCTGCCTTGAGCATTTTTCCACCCGCGTAGGGATACCAGGGCAGGAAGCCGATGCCGCGCCGCTCGCAATATGTGAGCGTTTCCTCATGACGCCGGTCAGCCAGACTGTATCGATTCTGGACAGTGACGATGGGAACGATCTTTTCTGCGTCCTCGATCTCGGCCGGGATGACTTCGCTCAGGCCGATGTGGCGGATTTTCCCCTGCTCCTGCATGCGGCGCAGCGCGCCGAGAGATTCCTCGAGTGGGGTGCGCGGATCGATTCTGTGCAACTGGTAGAGATCGATGCGCTCTAGTTTGAGGCGGCGCAGGCTCATTTCGACACATTGAATGAGGTAGCCGGCGCGGCCTACATATTCGGTTTTCGCGGGGCCCTGGCGCGTGATGCCGCCTTTGGTGGCGATGACGACGCCCGGCGCGTAAGGCGCCAGCGCTTCGCCGATGAGCCGCTCGGCAATCTCGGGACCGTAGGCGTCGGCGGTGTCGATGAGGGTGACGCCGAGCTCGACGGCGCGGCGCAGCACGCGGCGGCATTCGTCCGGGTCGTCCGGCTCACCCCACGCGCCCTCGCCCACCAGGCGCATGGTTCCGTAGCCGAGACGGTGCACGGGCAGATCGCCGCCGATGAGAAACGTGCCGCTTTGTGCCGCAGATACATTGGATGGGTTCGCCATACGAATTCGATCCTAATCTCTGCCTCATGCTGTGGGACAATGGCAGCGGCGCAGAACCGGGCGCTGCCAGTAAGTGCGGGTCTGGAAACCCGCACGACAGCCGGTCACGAGACCGGCGGTACAGGCGGGAACTGCGCGACGCGCGACTGCGTAATGGAAACAGGCCCTGAACGAGGCCAGGAGAACCCTTCATGAGCACCTACACATATCCCAACCCGCAAGCCATCTTCTACCAGCAATACGAGGTCGTGCGCCGCGATGAGGTGGTGGGCGTTTTGCTGGCGCTGTTCCTCGGCAGCTTCGGGCTGCATCATTTTTATCTGCGGCGCACGGGGCTGGGGATTCTCTATTGCTGCTTCTTCTGGAGCGGCATTCCGGGACTCATCGGATTTTTCGAGTGCTTTTTCATGCCAGGCCGGGTGCGCGAGTACAACGCCATGCAGGCGTCGGCCATCGCAGCGTCGCTCGGGATTCCTGTGCCGATGTGGGGCGCGCCGGTGAATGGGATGGCGAACGTGCCGCCGCCAGTGGTTGCGCCGCAACCGGGACCGATGGTCAATTGTCCGCGGTGCCAGTACGCGAACGTGGTGGGCGCGCGGTTCTGCGCGGGGTGCGGGGGAGTTCTGTGAAGTAACCGGCGAACCGAACAGCTTCCATTCGTGAAGCTATCCTTAGGTCTAAACTGATTGCTGTATCAGGCATGAGGGCGCAAGTATGGCTCGATTTCTAACGTCTTGCCTATGCGTTGTTTTCTTCAGCACGGCATGGACTCAGGCTCCCACTTCGCAGGGTGAGCCACAAGTCGGATTCACGATTACCAAGCTCCCACCCGCCATTTATCCGCCAATCGCGTTGGCTGCCGGGGTGTCCGGCGATGTGGTGTTGAAGGTCGCGCTGCGGCCCGACGGTGTAGTTGATTCGGTGGAAGCCGTGAGCGGCCCTCTGATGCTCAGACAACCTGCGATTGAGAATGCCAAGCAGGCTCAATTTGAATGTGTGACCTGCAATGGGGCGACAACGACTTTTCAAATGGTCTATAGGTTTGATCTCGGGCCATCCATTACTTGCGACCCTCCCGACAGCTCCTATCCCCGCGTGACCCGATCAGCGAATATCGTCATGATCGCCGCCCAACCGTTCGGAACGTGCGACCCTGCGGCGGACAGGATTCCAGTGCGTTCTGCACGATGCCTGTTTCTCTGGAAATGCGGCTGGCGGTAGAGCCTTGACTCATCACATATTCGCGTGGCCGGAGCGCATGGACTCGTTGAACTTGGGCTTGGTGAAGTCGAGCGCGGCTTCGAGCATGGCCTGGTATTCGGCGGCGCGGGCCATGAGCGCGGGCGTGGCCGCGGCGAATTCGCCTTCGACTGCCATCAGCCCTTCGCCGGCCTCGTGGCTGGCCATACGCAGCAAATCGGCCTCGGTGGTGTTCAGATATTGCGCGTCGCGCGGGTCGGCGATCCAGACCGGCCTGGCCTTGCCGAGCACTCCGGAGAGCCAGTAGACCTTGCTGAGCAGGTAGCGCAGGCGCTCGTTGTCGTCGGTCTCAGTAAAGATGAACTTCTTTTGCCAGCGGCTGTAGTAGCGCGTGGTGACGGGAACGGGCTGGCGGTTGCCGGACTTCACGAACTCGAGTTGGCCCATGTCGACCGTCTTGCGGACGGCGTTGTAGATGAAGGTTTCGGCGTAGGGCTGCTCCATGGCGGGCACGATCTCAGCGAAGGTGAGCGTGACGGAGGCGGAGATTTTGGCGTGCAGGTTGTGCGTTCCGCCGTCGGCCAGTTGCATTTCGCCGTGAACGATGTGGGTATCGGCGCCGGAGGTCGATTGGTGAAAGGGCCACTCGAATTTTCCGAAGGCCAGGGGCAATCCGCCCAGGGTGACGTAGCACTCGGGACGCGGATTGCGCAGACGCTTGGCTTCGCCGGCAAGATGCGCGGTCATTTCGGGCAGCAAGTTCGGCTTGTCGAATTCGAAGGCCTCGCTCAACTCGAGCTTGAACGAGCGGCCGGCAGCCTCTTTTCCGGGCAGGCCAAGCTCGAAGACGGCGGTAGGGTGGCCGTGAAAGTCGGCGCCCTGCTTGACGGAGACGAGCGCGAGGCCGGCCTTGGCGGCGGCCGCTTCGAGCGAAGTGACGAGGGAGGATTTCAGTTCAGCGGTCATGCGGGGAATCCTGCGTTCGAGATCTATGCAGGACTATTGTAAAACCTGCGGCCGTCGAGAGCGCCCGCGGCAAAATTACAACGCCAGTTTGCTGGAGGAGTGGTGGGTTGTTTGAATTGCCACAAACTTTATACTGAATGACGAGAGGTGCTGCAATGAACAACGGTAACGCGCAAAACTCGAATTGGCATAGCCGTCTGCTTCAGGCTCGGGGATGGCTATTCGTGGGCGCAGCCGCTATTGCCCTCGTGATCTGGCTCATTCGGCGCTAGCTGGGACGCAACCGGAAACAGGGCCGTCCGGAGACATCGACTCCCTTCAGCTGCCACCGGGCAGGTCCAGGCTGCGCATTTACAATGGCAGACGTGCCGACCGAACATATTATTGTTGCCGAAAATCTGACCAAGGTGTACGCCGCGGGGCGCATCCAGGTGGCTGCGGTGCGCGGGGTATCGCTGGCCATTGAGCGGGGCGAGTTTGTCGCCATCGTCGGGCCGTCTGGATCCGGTAAATCCACTCTTTTCTATCTCTTAGGCGGGCTTACGCGGGCCACTGAGGGGCGCGTGGTGATTGACGGCGTGGATTTTGCCACTTTGAACGACGCCGAGCGCACGCGGCTGCGCAAGCACCGCATTGGCTTTGTTTTCCAGAAGTTCAACCTGCTGCCGACGCTTTCGGGGATGGGCAATATTGAGATCGCCTACACCATCAGCGGGCGCGCCTCGGGTCCAAATGGAGTGCCGATGGATCGGCAATATCTAGAACATCTGAGCGACATGCTGGCGATCAAGGGGCGGCTCGAGCACCGGCCCTCGGAGCTGAGCGGCGGCGAGCAGCAGCGCGTGGCCATTGCGCGGGCGCTCATCACGCGGCCGGCCATTGTGCTGGCCGACGAGCCGACGGGCAACCTGGACACGAAGAACTCCGACGCGGTGCTGGAGATGCTGCTGCGCTCGAACCGGGAGCTGGGCCAGACGACGCTGATGATTACGCACAATCCCGAGGCGGCGGCGATCGCGGGGCGGATTTTGTACATGCGCGACGGCCAGATTGTGAAGGAAGAGGCAGGAAACGGGCGGTGCTGGAAAACCAGACCAATGCCGTCCAATTAGCCTTTCGTTGACTCCTCCCATTTTTCTTGCTATCTTGGAAAGGTTCGCAAGAACGCAGCTAGTTGTGTGTTTGTACGTTGGCTGCGTAGGGAAATGCCCGGTCAGGCAGGTTGGGCTGGGCAGGTTTTCCAGGCCAGGTGAAGTCAGCCGGCCAGACAAGTTCCCGGAATCGCTCTCTTCTTGCGGAGGGCAGGAAACACTCGCATCGGCGCCCGCGCGTTCCCCACCTTGGAGGGGCTATGCGGGCCGGAAGCGGGAAACGGAGTTGGCTTTCCGTGAAATCGCGGAAAGCGACCGACAACCGTCCCGGTTCTCGTCTGAGATTGGAACGAAGACAGACGCGAAGCAGCAACCATAGGGCTTCTGTGTGCTTGTTTGGCTGAAATGCCAACCAAGACCAGAACAGCCCGAAGGGCGTTCGCGCGCGGCTGTGGGTTGAGAAGTTACGGGTTTTGTGAAGTAAGGAGTTGCGGTTTGCCAACTTTTAATCAACTTGTTCGCAAGGGGCGCACGGCCCCCCGGTACAAGACGGCGTCGCCCGCATTGCAGGCCTCGCCGCAGCGGCGCGGCGTGTGCACGCGCGTGTATACGCAAACGCCCAAGAAGCCGAACTCGGCCCTGCGCAAGGTAGCTCGCGTGCGGCTGACCAACGGGATTGAGGTGACCACCTACATTCCCGGCATCGGGCACAACCTGCAGGAGCACTCGATTGTGCTCATCCGCGGGGGCCGCGTGAAGGATCTGCCGGGCGTGCGCTATCACGTGGTCCGCGGAACGCTGGATTCAGTGGGCGTGGCCGGCCGCAAGCAGAGCCGGTCGAAGTACGGCACCAAGCGCGCCAAGGGCGGCGCGAAGAAGTAGAGCCAAGCTCTCAGCCTTCAGCTCTCAGCTGTTGATTGCGGGAGCCGACGGCGGTGGGGCTGGCACGAACAGGCTGAAAGCTGATGGCTGAAAGCTAGTAGCTGTTTTTGAGGATTTATGCCGAGAAAAGGGCACATTGCGAAGCGGGAAGTGGCGGCGGATCCGGTGTACGGATCGACGCTGGTGACCAAGTTTGTGAACTCGATGATGTGGGGCGGCAAGAAGTCGACCGCGCAGGGCATCTTCTACCAGGCGATGAAGAACCTGGAGGAGAAGGGCGGCGGCGACGACGCGCTCAAGCTCTTCAAGAAGGCGGTGGAGAACTGCAAGCCGCTGCTTGAAGTGAAGACGCGGCGCGTGGGCGGCGCCAACTACCAGGTGCCGATCGAGGTGAATCCCGACCGCCGCACCTCGCTGGCCATTCGCTGGCTGATTACCTACGGGCGCAGCCGCGGCGAAAAGGGCATGACCGACAAGCTGTCGAACGAGCTGCTGGACGCGGCCAACGGGCGCGGCGCGGCCATGAAGAAGAAGGAAGACGTGCACCGCATGGCCGAGGCCAACAAGGCCTTTGCGCACTACCGGTGGTAAGAGCAGGGACTAAGGGACGTAGGGACTAGGGACTAGGATCCGACGCACCCGAGAGTTTGAAGAATTGAGCCGGCGAGTTAGAAGTGGCTGGCGCGGCAAGTCGGGCAAGTGGGCTGCCGGAGATTGACGAACGACTTAACCGCGGGGAAAGATGTCCCGCAAGGAATTGAAATCGTGGCTCGCACCGTACCTCTAAATCGCTGCCGGAACATCGGAATCATGGCGCACATCGACGCCGGAAAGACGACAGCGACAGAACGCATCCTGTTTTATACCGGCATCACGCACCGGCTGGGAGAGGTGCATGAAGGCACGGCGACCATGGATTACATGGAGCAGGAGCAGGAGCGCGGCATTACGATTACGTCGGCGGCGACCACCTGCACCTGGCGCGACGTCCGCATCAATATTATTGATACCCCCGGCCACGTGGACTTTACCGCCGAAGTGGAGCGCAGCCTGCGCGTGCTCGACGGCGCGGTGGCGCTGTTTGATTCCGTGACCGGCGTGCAGCCGCAGACCGAGACGGTGTGGCGGCAGGGCGACAAGTACAAGGTTCCCCGGATCTGCTTCGTCAACAAGATGGACAAGAACGGCGCGGACTTCGAGCACGTTCTCGAAACCATCCGCAAGCGGCTGGGCGCGCGGCCCGTGGCGCTGCAGATTCCCGTCGGCGCCGAGGCCAACTTCAAGGGCGTCGTCGACCTGATCGAGATGAAGGCGATCCTCTGGCACGACGAGACCCTGGGCGCCGAGTTTTCGATCGAGCCGATTCCCGCCGACCTGCTGAAGAAGGCCGAAGCCTTCCGGATGCAGCTGATTGAGGTCATCGCCGAGACCGACGATGTGCTGCTGGAGAAGTTTCTCGAAGGCGAAACGCCGACGGTGGAAGAGTTGAAGGCCGGCATTCGCCAGGCCACCATCGATCTGAAGGTCTTCCCGGTCATTTGCGGATCGGCATTCAAGAACAAGGGCATGCAGACGCTGCTCGACGCGGTCGTCGATTACCTGCCCAGCCCGCTCGACAAGCCTCCCGTTGAGGGCATCAATCCCCACGATCATTCCAAAATTGAAAACCGCAAGCCCGACGACAACGAGCCGCTTTCGGCGCTGGCCTTCAAGCTGATCAACGATCAGTACGGCAAGCTCTCCTTCGTTCGCGTTTATTCGGGTTCGCTCAAGACCGGCGACACCATCCTGAATCCGCGCACCGGCAAGACCGAGCGCGTGGGCCGCCTGGTGAAGATGCACGCCAACAAGCGCGAGGACGTGACGGAGATTCTGGCCGGCGACATCTGCGCCTGCGTGGGCCTGAAAGACCTGAAGACCGGCGACACGCTCTGCGATCCGCATCATCCCATTGCGCTCGGCGCCATCACCTTCCCGGAGACGGTGATCTCGGTGGCCATCGAGCCCAAGACCAAGGCCGACCAGGAAAAGATGGGCGTTGCCCTTTCGCGGCTGGCCGAGGAGGATCCGACCTTCAAGGTGCGGACCGACGAAGATTCGGGCCAGACGATCATCAGCGGCATGGGCGAGCTGCACCTTGAGATTCTTGTGGACCGCATGAAGCGCGAGTACAAGGTGGAAGCCAACGTGGGCGAGCCCAAGGTGGCCTTCCGCGAGACCATTCGCAAAAAGGCCGAGGCCGAGGGCAAGTACATCCGCCAGACCGGCGGCTCGGGCAACTACGGCCACTGCAAGCTGCGCGTCGAGCCCAACGAGCCGGGCAAAGGCTACGAGTTCATCAACGAGATCAAGGGCGGCGTGGTGCCCAAGGAGTACATCAAGCCCATCGATCAGGGCGTGCGGGGCGCGATGGAGGTGGGCATTCTGGCCGGCTTCCCCATGGTTGACGTGAAGGTGACGCTTTATTGACGGCAGCTACCACGAAGTGGACTCGAACGAAATGGCCTTCAAGATTGCCGGCTCGATCGCGTTCAAGGAAGCGGCGCACAAGGCCAAGCCGGTGCTGCTGGAGCCGGTGATGGCGGTCGAAGTCACGGTGCCCGAGGAGTTCATGGGCGTGATTATC
The DNA here is from genome assembly GCA_963826735.1 of uncultured Acidobacteriota bacterium. Classification (GTDB taxonomy): domain Bacteria; phylum Acidobacteriota; class Terriglobia; order Terriglobales; family Acidobacteriaceae; genus Telmatobacter. The sequence continues at coordinate 1,007,193 of CAWGYN010000010.1, read as the reverse complement.
GGCGACATCAACTCGCGCCGCGGGCGCATTGAGGGCATGGAGCATGCGGCCGGTTCGCAGGTGATCAAGGCGATGGTGCCGCTGAAGGAAATGTTCGGCTACGTGAACGAGATTCGTTCGTCCACGCAGGGCCGGGCGTCGTATTCAATGCAGTTTGCGCGCTACGAAGAGGCGCCGCGCATGATTGCCGATGAGATTATCGGCCGTGCGCAGGGGAAGTAAGGTTTTTGGGGCTGGAGCCGGAACGCCGGCGCCCCGAGATGCAACGGGCAGTACAAGCGATGAAAGGGATTTGGGACTTTTATGGCGAAGGAAAAATTTGATCGTTCAGAAGCCGCACGTGAACGTGGGGACGATTGGGCACATCGATCACGGCAAGACGACGCTGACGGCGGCGATCACGAAGGTATTGCAGAAGCACAACCCGAAGAATCAGTTTCGCTCGTTCGACTCGATTGACAACGCGCCGGAAGAGCGGGAGCGCGGCATCACGATCGCGACGGCGCACGTGGAGTACGAGACGGCGAACCGTCACTACGCGCACGTGGATTGCCCGGGCCACGCCGACTACATCAAGAACATGATCACCGGCGCGGCGCAGATGGACGGCGCGATTCTGGTGGTGGCGGCGACCGACGGACCGATGCCGCAGACCAAGGAGCACGTGCTGCTGGCGCGCCAGGTGGGCGTGCCCTGCATGTGGTGTTCCTGAACAAGTGCGACGCGGTGGAGGACGAAGAGCTGATCGAGCTGGTGGAGATGGAAGTGCGCGAGCTGCTGTGAAGTACCAGTTCCCGGAGACGACGTGCCGGTGATTCGCGGCTCGGCGCTGGGCGCGTTGAACGGCGAGGCGAAGTGGGAAGCCAAGATCGACGAGCTGATGGAGGCGGTGGACAAGTATGTGCCGCGTCCTGATCGCGCGGTGGATCTGCCCTTCCTGATGCCGATTGAAGATATCTTCTCGATCTCTGGCCGCGGCACGGTGGTCACGGGCAGGATCGAGCGCGGCAAGGTGAAGGTGGGCGAGGACGTGGAGATCGTCGGCTTCCGCGAGACGCGCAAGACGGTCTGCACGGGCGTCGAGATGTTCAAGAAGCAGCTGGACGAAGGCATGGCGGGCGACAACGCGGGCATTCTGCTGCGCGGCACGCCGAAGGAAGACGTGGAGCGCGGTATGGTGCTGGCCAAGCCGGCGTCGATTACGCCGCACACGCACGTTCAAGAGCACGGTGTACGTGTTGAGCAAGGAAGAGGGCGGGCGTCATACGCCGTTCTTCAAGGGCTACCGGCCGCAGTTCTACTTCCGCACGACGGACGTGACGGGAGTGGCGGAGTTGCCGGCGGGCGTGGAGATGGTGATGCCGGGCGACAACGTGGAGCTGACAGATCGAGTTGATTACGCCGGTGGCCATGGAGAAGGGCCTGCGCTTCGCGATTCGCGAAGGCGGCAGGACCGTGGGCGCGGGCACGATCTCGGAAATTATCAAGTAACAGTGGACTAAGGGACTGAGGGGCTAAGGTGACTAAGACGAAGCGGTGGGAAACGAGCAAAACTGTGCACTTAGACCACGAGTCACCTGCGAATCCGAAGGGAATGAACATGGTAGGACAGAGAATTCGCATCCGGTTGAAGGCATACGACTATCGCGTGCTGGACACCTCGACCGGCGAGATTGTGGACACGGCCAAGCGCACCGGGGCAACGGTGGCGGGACCGATTCCTTTGCCGACGATCAAGAACAAGTATTGCGTGCTGCGCTCTCCGCACGTGGACAAGAAGTCGCGCGAGGAGTTCGAGATTCGCACGCACAAGCGGCTGATCGACATTCTGGAGCCGACGCAACAAACGGTGGACGCGCTGATGAAGCTCGATCTGCCGGCCGGCGTGGATGTCGAGATCAAGGCGTTCGAAAAGTAGGCACCTGCGGTGCGGCAGCCGCGCCTGACGGCGCAAGAGTCCGCCAGAGGTAACAGCAAGAAAAGCCCCTAAAAGGGCCCGGCAGTGCGAAGCCGAAAGCTCGCATGATGAGGTGAGGGAAAGATGGCAGTCACAGGGATTCTGGGAAAAAAGATCGGCATGACGCAGGTCTTCGACGAAAAGGGCGACGTGCACCCGATTACGGTGCTGCAGGCCGGCCCCTGCGTGATTACGCAGTTGAAGACGGCGGCGAAGGACGGATACGACGCGGCGCAGATCGGGCTCGTGGAGTTTGTGAAGGCTTCGCGGATGACCAAGCCGCAAGCAGGGCATCTGGCGAAGACCGAAGCTCCGCCGGTGAAGCTGATCAAGGAAGTGGACGTCGAGGCCGCGACGGATGGCGCAGAGGAGACCAAGGCCGGCGATCGCGTGCTGGTGGACATTTTCACCGATGCGAAGTTTGTGGACGTGATCGGCACTTCGAAGGGCCGCGGATTTGCGGGCGTGGTGCGGAGGCACGAGTTCGGCGGCGGTCCCAAGTCGCACGGTCACATGTTCCAGGTGCAGGGTTCGATCGGCGCGTCCAGCTTTCCGTCGCGCGTTTTCCCGGGGCAGCGCATGCCGGGCCACATGGGAACCGACCAGGTGACGGTGCGCAACCTGCGCATTCGCGGCATCGATGTCGAAGAGAATCTGCTGATGGTCGAGGGAGCCGTGCCGGGTCACCGCGAAGGTTATGTGCTGATCTCGAAGGCCAAGGCTCCGCCGCGCGAGCGCCGTGGCTTTGCCGGATCGGGCACGGTGGATCCGTTGAAGGCTTCGAAGAAGGCGGCGAAGAAGAAATAGCTCGTGGCTGGAAGCTGATTGGAAAGAAGACGATGGCAAAAGTGGATGTAGTGAATTTGAGCGGCAAGAAGGTGGGCTCGGTGGAGCTGGCCGACGCGGTGTTTGCGCCGGAGCAGGTGAACGAGGCTCTGCTGTGGGAGGCGGTGAAGCACTATCGCGCCTCGCTGCGCCAGGGCACGCACAAGACCAAGAGCCGCAACGAGGTTGCCGGTTCGGGCAAGAAGCTGTGGAAGCAGAAGGGCACGGGCCGGGCGCGTATCGGTTCGGTGCGCTCGCCTCTGTGGCGTCATGGCTACACGGTTCACGGACCGCAGCCGCGCAGCTACGATTACCCCTTCCCGCGCAAGAAGCTGCTGGGCGCGCTGCGCGCGGCGCTGGCCGCGAAGCTGGCCGACGGCAAGCTGACCGTGGTGGATTCGCTGGAGATCAAGGAAGGCAAGACCAAGCTCTACCGCGACGCGCTGAACAAGCTGGGCGTTACGCGCACGGCGCTGCTGGTTGAGAACGGCAAGACGCTGACGCAGGGATCGCTGCTGCTGGGCGCGCGCAACCTGAAGGGCGTGGAGCTGGTGCTGAACAACGAAGTGCATCCCTACGATCTGCTGCGCTACGAGCGGGCGATCTTCTCGAAGGCGGCCATCGAGCATTGGTCGAGGTTCTCGTGAAGTCCGCGTCGAAACGCGCAAGGCCGCCCATGAGGATGCTGCCAAGGAGGCTGCGTAATGCCGACACTCTATACCGTCATTCGCCGCCCGCTGATCACCGAAAAGGGACTGGGCGTAAAGGAAACTGAAGGCACGCTGGTGTTCGATGTTGCGCCCGATGCCACCAAGACCGAAGTGAAGCAGGCCGTGGAGGCGCTCTTCAAGGTGAAGGTGGCCGCGGTTCGCACGGCGAACGTGTTGGGCAAGGAACGCCGCCGCGGCAAGTTTGCGGGCTTCAAGCCGGATTGGAAGAAGGCGTACGTGAAGCTGAAGGCCGGCGAGAAGCTGCCGGAGTACGTGAGCAACCTGTAAGACAGCCACTAGTCAGCTAGCTCGTAGCTTCTAGCATGTTTCGCAGCAAGGGCAGCATTCAGGAAGCGAAGACGGATTTGAGAAGCAGGATGAGCTGAAGCTAGAGAGCTAGATGCTAACGGCTCGTCAAGGACAAAGACGATGGCAATCAAGACATACAGACCGATCACGCCGACGCTGCGGTTTCAGACCTCGCTGACGACCGACGATCTGACGACGTCGACGCCGCACAAGCCGCTGCTGACGACGCGCAAGCGCACCGGCGGACGCCGCAACTCGGGCGATCTGACCATCCGCCATCAAGGCGGCGGGCACAAGCAGAAGCTGCGCGCGATCGATTTCAAGCGCGAGAAGTATGGCGTGCCGGGCAAGGTGGCGACGATCGAGTACGATCCCAACCGGTCGGCGCGGATCGCTCTGGTGCACTATGCCGACGGCGAGAAGCGCTACATTCTGCAGCCGGTCGGGCTGAAGGTGGGCGCGACGGTCAGCTCCGGTCCCGAGGCCGACATCCTGGTGGGCAACGCGCTGCCGCTCAAGAACATTCCCGCAGGCACCACGGTGCACGCCATCGAGCTGCGGCCGGGCAAGGGCGCGCAGATGGCGCGTTCGGCCGGCGCGCAGGCGCAGCTGGTGGCGAAGGAGGGCGAGTACGCCCTGCTCAAGCTGCCTTCCGGCGAAACGCGCAGGGTGCTGGTGGAGTGCATGGCGACCATCGGGCAGGTGGGCAACACCGATCACGAGAACATCTCGATCGGCAAGGCGGGCCGCAATCGCTGGATGGGTATCCGGCCGACGAATCGCGGCGTCAGCATGAACCCGGTCGACCATCCGCACGGCGGCGGCGAAGGCAAAACCTCGGGCGGACGCCATCCGGTGACCCCGTGGGGCCAGCCGACGCGCGGCTACAAGACGCGCAACAACAAGCGGACCGACGCGTTGATTGTCAGCCGCCGGGCGAAGTAGAAGGCAGCTTTTAGCTATTAGCTTTTAGCTTTTAGCTAAATGCGGCCACGAAGAGATTTGAGGCAATAGCGAGGCAGTTAGCTTGAGCGAGAAAAAGCTAAAAGCTAAGAGCTAAAAGCTAGGAGCTAAGTTTTTATGGGACGTTCGACAAAAAAAGGGCCGTTTGTGGATGCGCACCTGATGGTGAAGATCGAGGCGCTGAACAAGGCCAACGACAAGAAAGTGGTCAAGACGTGGACGCGGCGCTCGACGATCTTTCCCGAGTTCGTGGGCCACACCATCGCGGTGCACAACGGCAAGAAGTTTGTTCCCGTGTACGTGACCGAGAACATGGTGGGACACAAGCTGGGCGAGTTTGCGCCGACGCGCACGTTCAAGGGCCACACCGGCGGCTCGAAGGCTGCAGAGACCACGGCCAAGCCGGCGTAGAAACGGCTTTTAGCTGTTAGCTTTTAGCCTTTAGCTGGATCGGGGCGGGGCAAACGGCCGAGGCGGCCTGAAGATTTACGGAACGCGGCGATGAAGATCGGTTCCGCGCGAAAGAAGCTAAGAGCTAATAGCTAAAAGCTAATAGCTGCATTTCGAGGAAGGCATGAGTATGGCAGTCGAAACAAGGGAATACCGGGCCGAGGCGAAGTTCCAGCGCGTGTCGCCGCAGAAGGCGCGGCTGGTGCTGGACCTGATCAAGGGGCGCGGAGTGCAGGAGGCGCTGGATACGGCGGCCTTCACCAAGAAGCGCATCGCTCCGGTGGTGCACAAGCTGCTGACCTCGGCGATCGACAACGCCAAGTATGTGGCCGGCGAAGAAGGCATCGATCTGGACGTGGACAATCTCTACGTCAAGAATGCGATGGCCAACGACGGGCCGCGCATGAAGCGCATCCGTCCCGCGCCGATGGGGCGGGCGTACCGCTACCAGCGCCGGCTGACGCACATTGTGCTTTCGGTGGCCGAGCGCCAGGCGAAGTCGGGATTGGTGACCAAGGTGGAGGAGCCGGCGACTGCGCCGGAGCCCGCGAAGGCAGCCAAGGCGAAGAAGGCTGCGCCCGCGGCGGAGAAGAAGCCGGTGTGAAGAAAGACGCAGAGAAGAAGACTGCGCCGAAGAAAAAGGCTGAGTAGGTCTGACTGGGCGAGGGACAATGCAGGTCCTTCGACTCCTCCCGGCACGCCAAGACTCGCTCAGGATGACAGGGATTCTGGGAGAGCGAAGAAGGTCCGGTCGAAGTAGGCCTGGAGGGATTTTGAGAGGAAAAGTATGGGACAAAAAGTCCATCCTTACGGATTCCGGCTGGGAATCAACAAGCCGTGGCGGTCACGCTGGTTTTCAGAGCGCGAGTACGACAAGCTCCTGGTCGAGGACGTGAAGCTGAAGGCGGAGCTGCGCGAGAAGCTGAAGGCGGCGGGCGTGAGCTCGGTTGAGATCGAGCGGCCGGGCAACAAGCTGCGCTTCCTGATCCGCACCGCGCGCCCGGGCATCGTGATCGGCCGCAAGGGCGCCGAGATCGAGAAGCTCAAGACCGAGCTGGGCAAGCGCACCAACCGCGACGTGTTCATCGACATCATCGAGGTGAACAAGCCGGAGCTGGATGCGCAACTGGTGAGCGAGAACATCGCGCTGCAGCTGGAAAAGCGCGTCAGTTTCCGCCGGGCCATGCGCAAGAGCGTCGATTCGGCGCTGCGCTTCGGCTGCAAGGGAATCAAGGTGCGCGTTTCGGGCCGGCTGAACGGCAACGAAATCGCGCGCTCGGAGTGGTATCTGCAGGGGCGTTTGCCGCTGCACACGCTGCGCGCCGATATCGACTACGGCTTTACCGAAGCCCATACGACCTACGGCGTGATCGGCGTGAAGGTCTGGATCTATCGCGGCGACATTTACGAGCAGAAGCGCCGCCAGGTTCCGCCGGTTGGGAAGACGGCGTTTTAGAGGCAGCTATCAGCTCCTAGCCTCTAGCTTCTAGCTAGTTTGGTGGGGAGCCGGGCTGTAGCGAGAAATAGCTAGTGGCTACTAGCTAGAGGCTAGTAGCTGGTTTTTGAGGGTTTCGTTATGTTGATGCCAAAGAAAGTGAAGTTCCGCAAGCAGCAGAAGGGCAAGCGCCGCGGCAAGGCGTGGCGCGGTTCGACGCTGTCGTTCGGCGAGTACGGTTTGAAGGTGATGGAGTGCGGTTACATCACCGACCGGCAGATCGAGGCCAGCCGTATCGCCATGACGCGTTTCATCAAGCGCGGCGGCAAGATCTGGCTGCGCCTGTTCCCGGACAAGCCGATCACCAAGAAGCCGGCCGAAGTCCGCATGGGCTCGGGCAAGGGCGCGCTGGACCACTGGGTCGCCGTGGTGCGGCCGGGCAAGATCCTGTTCGAGATGGAAGGCGTGACGCCGGAGTTGGCGGCAGAGGCCATGCGCCTGGCGTCGCACAAGCTGCCGCTCAGGACCAAGTTCGTGATGCGGCCGGGCGCGGAAAAGACGGCTGCAAGGCAGCGGCGGAGTAGGAAAGCAGCGTTTAGCTATTCGCTAATCTGCGGCAGGGAAAGATTCAGGCGACGGCGGAGCGGTTAGTCGGAGCAGGACAAAGCTAAAAGCTGAGAGCTGATAGCCAGGAGTTTTAGGAAATGGAACTCGCAAAGATTCGCAATTTGAGCGACGAAGAGCTCAGGCACCAGGAGAAGACCTCCGCGGAGCAGCTCTTCCGGCTCCGCTTCCAGGTTTCGCTGGGGCAGAACGACGGAGTGAAGAAGCTCCGCCAGCTGCGCAAGGAGATTGCGCAGATCAAGACCGTGGCGCGGGAGCGCGAGCTGGGCATTCGCGGCGAAAGCCAAGAGGCGAAGCCGGCCGCCGAAGCCAAGGTGGTGAAGGCGGAAGAGCCCGTTCTGGCCGCTGCAGCCAAAGCGCCGAAGGCGGAAAGAAAGCCGCTCCGAAAACCGCTGCGGCGGCGAAGACCAAGACAGCGAAAGCGAAGGAGACCGGCAAATGACGGCGACGGAAAAAACAGCAGCAGCGGCGGCGGCGCCAACGGCGACTCTCACTTCGCGGCGCAATGAGAAGGTTGGGCAGGTGGTTTCCACCAAGATGCAGAAGACCATTGTGGTCGCGGTGGAGATGCGCAAGGCCCATGCCAAGTACAAGAGGATCGTGCGCATCGACCAAGAAGTTTTATGCCCACGACGAGCAGAGCTCGGCGCGGATGGGCGATGTGGTGCGCATTCGCGAGACGCGCCCGCTGAGCAAGCTGAAGCGGTGGTCGCTCGAAGAGATTGTGCGGCGTTCGTCGCTGGGCCAGATTGAAGACGCCGTGCTTCCGGGCGAAGCCGTACCCGCAAGAGAAGTAAAGCTGCCGAGAGGAGAAGAAACCATGGCTGTGCAAATGAGAACCATGCTCGCGGTGGCCGACAACTCCGGCGCGCGCAAGCTGCAGGTGATTCTGCCGCTGGGCGGCGGGCTGGGCGCGAAGGCCGGGCTGGGCGACATCGTGACCGCGGCGGTGAAGGAAGCTTCGCCCGACGGCACGGTGAAGAAGGGCAAGGTGGTGAAGGCGGTCATCGTGCGCACGCGCAAGGAGCACCGGCGGCGCGACGGCACCTACATCCGCTTTGACGAGAACGCGGCGGTGGTGATCTGGCGACGATCACGAGCCGGTGGGCACGCGCGTCTTCGGGCCGGTGGCCCGCGAACTGCGCGAGAAGAAGTTTTTGAAGATTGTTTCCCTGGCGCCGGAAGTGGTGTAAGAGCAGCCTTTAGCTCTTAGCTATTAGTTTTTAGCTCCTTCGTGCTGGGTTGATGGTCGCAGAGCTAGCGAGATGCAACTGAGAGCTAATAGCTAACGGCTGATAGCTTGGAGAAGAAGATGCCGAGTTTGATTATTCATCGCAACGATACGGTCAAGGTGCTCACGGGCACCGACCGGGGCAAGACGGGCCGCGTGCTGCGCGTCTTCCCCGACAAGGGCACGGTGCTGGTGGAGCACGTGCGCGTGGTCAAGAAGACGGTTTCGAGCAAGCACGGCCAGCGGACCAAGGGCGGCATCGCCGAGCAGGAGTCGCCGATCAATGTGTCGAACGTGGTGCTGGTTTGCCCCAACTGCGGCGACGCGCGCGTGGGCCACAAGGTTGAAGGCGACACGCGCGTGCGGATTTGCAAGAAGTGCGGGCAGGAGCTGCCCACGAAGAAGTAGAAAGGCAGCTATCAGCCGTCAGCTCTCAGCTTTCAGCTAGTTTGTGCTGAGTTGAGGAGCGAGGTTGAAGCGAGATGAACTGAAAGCTGACAGCTGATAGCTGAAAGCTGAATTGAGTCCCTTCCGAAACGGTAAACGGGCGGCGAGCCCAATCCGAGAGCCGGAAGAAAGAGAGCGAAGCAACATGGCGGCAAGGTTGAAAGAGAAGTACCACAAGGAGATCAAGCAGGCGCTGCAGAAGGAGCTGGGGCTTGAGAACCCCATGGCGGTGCCGCAGCTGGAGAAGATCGTGATCAACATGGGCCTGGGCGAGGCCACGCAGAACACCAAGCTGCTGGATCCGCTGGTGGCCGATCTGACGCAGATCGCCGGGCAGAAGCCGGTGACCACGAAGGCGAAGAAGTCGATTGCGGCCTTCAAGGTGCGCGCCGGCAATGCCATCGGCGCCATGGTGACGCTGCGCTCCGACAAGGCGTACGAGTTTCTTGATCGGCTGATCTCGACCGCGCTGCCGCGCGTGCGCGACTTCCGCGGCGTTTCGACGAAGAGTTTCGACGGGCGCGGCAACTACACGCTCGGCCTGCGCGACCAGCTGATCTTTCCGGAGATCGACTACGCGAAGGTGGAAAAGCTGAAGGGCATGAACATCACCATTGTGACCACGGCGAAGGACGACAACCAGGCGCGCGCGCTGCTCAAGCACTTCGGCATGCCGTTCCGGCAGGGCGCGTAAGGACAGCTTTCAGCTGTTAGCTTCTAGCTTTTAGCTCGACGAGGTTGAACTGGCATCTGGGTGCAAAACAAGAATTGGCTTGCTGTCGCCGCGCAAAAGGTCGGGGCGCCACGAAAAGCTAAGAGCTAATAGCTAGATGGCTAATAGCTGGTTTTGATGAGGATTTATGGCAACTACTGCAAAAAGAGTGAAGGACGCGCGGAAGCCGAAGTTCAGCAGCCGCAAGCACAATCGCTGCCAACTGTGCGGGCGGCCGCGGGGTTTCCTGCGCAAGTTCGGCATTTGCCGCTTGTGTTTCCGGGCGCTGGCGCTGAAGGGCGAGATTCCCGGCGTCAACAAGTCGAGCTGGTAGCAAGACAGCTATTAGCTGTCAGCCGTTAGCTCGTTAGCTGTTCGTGCTGAGCAAGTGAGTGCGATTCGCAGCAGGATGAGCTGAAAACTGAGAACTAATAGCTAAGAACTGTTTGTAAACATTCCCGCTGGTTCCCGCCAGCAAGCGGCGGACGAACGGGGAATGAAGGAGAAGGAATGAGTCTGACCGATCCAGTAGCAGATTTTCTGGCGCGGATCCGGAATGCGATCCGGGCGCGTCATCAGAAGCTGGATGTTCCGGCTTCGAAGCTGAAGACCGAGATTGCCCGCATCCTCAAGGAAGAGGGCTACATCTCGAACTACAAGATCCAGGAAGAGGAAGGCAAGCTGGTGCTGCGCGTGTACCTGAAGTACGGCGGCACGGAAGCGGCCATCCGCGACCTGGCGCGCATCTCGCGTCCCGGCTGCCGCGTGTACGTTGGCCGCGACGAGATCAAGCGCGTGCAGGGCGGCCTGGGCATCTCGATTTTGACCACGCCCAAGGGCGTGATGACGGGCCGCCAGGCGCGCCGCGAAGGCGTAGGCGGCGAATTGCTGTGCGAAGTGTGGTAAAGAACAGTGAGCAGTTGGTTCAGTGCATCGTGTGCGACAGCTTAGCGAGGTGAGCAGGCTACGAGTTCACGAGCTACGAACTAGAACTACGAGCTGGTTTCACAGGCTGCAGTGGAACGCGTGACGCGGCAGACGCTACTGCGGGACTCGCAAGCCAAGAAGGAATTTGAAGAATGTCGCGCATTGGAAAGAAACCGATCCCGCTGCCCGCGGGCGTGAAGTACAAGGTCGAGGGCAACACCGTTCTGGTCGAAGGCCCCAAGGGCAAGGTCTCGGCGCTGATCGCCGACGGCATCTCGCTGAAGACCGAAGGATGGAATCCTGCAGGTCGAGCGCGCGAGCGAAGACAAGGCCGCGCGTGCACGGGCTGACGCGCGCGCTGGTGTACAACGCGGTGCAGGGCGTGACCAAGGGCTGGACCAGGGAACTGGACATCGTGGGCATCGGCTACCGCGCCGAGTTGAAGGGCAAGGGCACGGTGGTGTTCACGCTGGGCTACTCGCATCCCATCGAGGTTCCGCTGCCTACGGGCATTGAAGTGGCCATCGATCCCAAGCAGACGCACCTGACCGTCACCGGCATCGACCGGCAGAAGGTGGGCCAGGTGGCGGCCGACATGCGCTCGCTGCGCAAGCCGGATCCGTACAAGAACAAGGGCGTGCGCTACTCCGACGAGAAGCTGAAGAAGAAGGCCGGCAAGACGGGAGCGAAGTAAGACAGCTCAGCTCTTAGCCTTCAGCTTTTAGCTTGTTGGTGCTGAGACGTGAGCTGAAACAGATGCAGGATGAAGCTGAAAGCTGATAACTGAAAGCTGAGCTCAAGAATCCGAACGGAGCCGCAGGGCGGTTCCGCTGATAGGTGAGAGAAGACATGATTACGCAGACCAAGAGAAACGCAATCCGCCAGCGCATTCACGCGCGCATCCGCGACAAGCTGTCGGGGACGGCGGAGCGGCCGCGGCTGAATGTGTACCGCTCGCTCAACCACATTTACGCGCAGGTGATCGACGACCAGAAGGGCGAGACGCTGGTTTCGGCCTCGACGCTGCAGGCGAAGTTGAAGACCGGCGGCAACGTGGCGGCGGCCAAGGAGATCGGCAAGGCAGTGGCGGAGCAGGCCGTGGCCAAGGGCATCAAGCAGGTGGTCTTCGATCGCGGCGGCTATCTGTATCACGGCCGCGTCAAGGCGCTGGCCGATGCGGCGCGCGAAGCAGGGCTGGAGTTCTAGAGACAGCTATTAGCTTTTAGCCGTTAGCTATTAGCTCCATCGTGAAAAGTGGATGGCGTTCAATTAGGCCGGGGAAGCTAAGAGCTGAAAGCTAACAGCTGAAGGCTCAGAGAAGAGACAAAGGCAATGACGATGTTGAAGAAGAAACTCGATGCCAACCAGTACAACCTGAAGGATCAGGTGGTGGCCATCAATCGCGTGACCAAGGTGGTGAAGGGCGGCAAGAACATGTCGTTTGCCGCGCTGGTGGTGGTGGGCGACGCCGCTTCGGGCGTGGTGGGCTACGGATCGGGCAAGGCCAAGGAAGTTCCCCAGGCGATTCGCAAGGGAATCGAGAGCGCCAAGAAGAACCTGGTCAGGGTTAACCTGACCGAGACCACGATTCCGCACCAGGTGCTGGGCCGCTTCGGCTCCGGCCAGGTGCTGCTGAAGCCGGCGCCGGAAGGCACGGGCGTGATTGCCGGCGGCGCGGTGCGCGCGGTGATGACCTCGGTCGGCGTGCAGAACGTGCTGACCAAGAGCCTCGGCTCGCCCAACCCGCACAACGTGATCAAGGCCACATTCGACGCGCTGGTGCAGTTGCGCGACCGGGCCGAAGTGGCCACGACGCGCGGCAAGCAGGTGGAGGAGCTGTGATGGCGGAGACCAAGAAGATTCGCATTCAGTACTACCGCTCCAAGATCGCCACGCCCACCAAGCACAAGCTGGTGGTCAAGGGGCTGGGCTTTACGCGGCTCAACCAGATCGTCGAGCGCGAGGACACCGATTCGGTGCGGGGCATGGTGAAGGCCGTTCCGCACCTGGTGAGGATTCTGGAGAACTAGGCTTCGCAAGCTTTTAGCCATCAGCTCTAGCTTCTAGCTTTCGTGCTGCAAGACGATTGGCAACGGCAGATGAGCTGAGGCTGAGAACTAGGAGCTAGAAGCTGTATTAACAACGCGAGTCGGCTGGATCATCAAGGCCATCCGGCGCTATAGCGAGGAAATATGGCAAAGAATCTATCGAATTTGCGCGCGCCGAAGAAGGCCAACACCGGGCGCAAGCGCGTGGGCCGGGGCATGGGATCCGGCATGGGCAAGACCTCGACCCGCGGCCACAAGGGCCAGGGTTCGCGCTCCGGCTCCAGCCTGATGCGCGGCTTTGAAGGCGGCCAGATGCCGCTGCACCGCCGCCTGCCCAAGCGCGGCTTTACCAACATCTTCCGCACCGAGTACACGGTCGTGAATCTGGACCGGATCGCGGAGCTGGGCGTGACCGAGATCGGCCTCGACGACTACAGGAAGCTGGGCCTGGCCTCGAGCAAGAAGGCGCTGATCAAGATTCTGGGCTCGGGCGAGCTCGAGAAGGCCATCACCATCCACGCGCACAAGTTTTCCAAGTCGGCGGCGGAAAAGATCGAGAAGGCCGGCGGCAAGGCCGTGGTTGTGGGCGGCGAGACGGCTCCGGCGGCGGCGTAAGGCGTTTTAGAGATCCCAGTTTCAGCGATTCGCAGCAAGCGCGAATCGCTGAAGGTGGGGCACCACATTTTGAGGTGTGATGGAACGCACAGTCCGCGGTTCCCTGCGGTTCGGTAGTCTGAGAACACCAGGGAACACCGGGTAAGATGGGACGACGGCACGATTCAGGGCACGAATTAAGATGATCAAGGCCGACAAAGTAGGAATTGACCGGCGCAACTGGGGCGCCTGAAGCGGATAACCCGATATGCTTGAGAAGTTTCTCAATATCTTCCGGATTCCCGACCTGCGCAAGCGGGTGCTTTTCACGCTCGGCATTCTGGCCGTCTACCGCCTGGGCGCGTGGATCCCCACGCCGGGCGTGAACTACGCACCAGCTGGAACTCATGTTCAACCAGCAGAGCGGCTCGGCGCTGGGCCTGATGGACCTGTTCAGCGGCGGCACCCTGCGCCGCATGACCATCTTCGCGCTGGGCATCATGCCCTACATCACCGCGTCGATCATCTTTCAGCTTCTGACCGTGGTGTATGAGCCGCTGGCGCGCATCCAGAAGGAAGGCGAGCTGGGCCGGCGCAAGATCACGCAGTGGACGCGCTACATGACCGTGGTTCTGGGCGCGCTGCAGTCGATCGGCATTGCGGCCATTCTCACCAAGCAGGGCCTGGTGCTGCATCCCGGGTCCGGCTTCATCCTGATGACCGTGCTCACGCTGACCACCGGCACCGCCTTCATCATGTGGCTGGGCGAGCAGATTACCGATCGCGGCATCGGCAACGGCATGAGCCTGCTGATCTTTGCCGGCATTGTGGCCGGCCTGCCGCGCGGCGTGGTCGATCTGGTGCAGAAGGTCCAGACCGACGCCTGGGGGCCGATGACGTTCGTGGTGGTGCTGCTGCTGGTGGCCGGCATGGCCGCGGTGGTGGCCTTCATCGTCTTTGTGGAGCGCAGCGAGCGGCGCATTCCCATCCAGAGCGCGCGGCGCATTGTGGGCCGGCGCATGATGGGCGGCCAGTCCAGCCATCTGCCTTTGAAGGTGAACTCCGGCGGCGTGATGCCGATCATCTTCGCCAGCTCCATTCTTTCGGCGCCGCTGCTCTTCGGCCAGGTGGAGTGGGTGCAGAACAACCGCTTTCTGCAGCCCATCATGCAGGCGCTCACGCCGGGCTATCCGTGGTATGAGCTGCTGAACATCCTGGGCATCATCTTCTTCGCGTATTTCTACGTGTCCATCGTGATGCGGCCGGACGACATTGCCGACAACTTCCGCAAGTCGGGCTCGTTCATTCCCGGCATCCGGCCCGGCAAGCGCACCTCGCGACTTTATCAACGACATTCTGACGCGCATTACGCTGGTCGGCGCGCTTTACCTGATTGTGGTGCAGCTGGTGCCCACCTTCCTCATTTCGGGCATCCGTTTCGACAAGATTTGGCTTATCGGGAGGTTTTTCGAGAATCTGCCCAACTGGATGATTCACGGCATGAACGTCAACTTCTACTTTGGCGGCACTTCACTGCTGATTGTGGTGGGTGTGGCCATGGATACGGTCAACCAGATCGAATCGCAGCTGATCATGCGTCACTATGACGGCTTTTCCCCGCGCTCCGGTCGCATACGCGGAAGGAAAACCTGGTAATGTCTTCATCTGTATCATCTGAGGTTTCAATGGAAAGCTGGCCGGGAAACGGAGAACGAAAACCGTTCCCGGCCCGATTCTTTTGTTGGGAGCGCCGGGCGTGGGCAAGGGAACCCAGGCCAAGGAGCTGGTGAAGCTCTGGGACATTCCGCAGATCTCCACCGGCGACCTGCTGCGCGCCAACGTGGCCCAGGGGACGAAACTGGGCATGGTGGCCAAGGCAGATCATGGGCCGGGGCGAACTGGTGCCCGATTCCCTGGTCAACGAGATGGTGGCCGCTGCGGCTGCTGGAGCCGGACACGGCCCGGGGCTACATTCTGGACGGCTTTCCGCGGACGCTGGGCCAGGCCAACTGGCTCGACGGCCGTCTGGCGGCGCAAACCGAGTGCCTTGCCGGTGGTTGCCGTCAGCATCCAAGTGAACTATAATCAATTATTGCGCCGCATTACGGGGCGCAGGAATTGTCCTGTCTGCCAGACCATCTACAACGTCTACATGCATCCGCCCCAGCGGGATGGATTTTGCGATGTTGAAGGTGCGGCGCTGGTCCAGCGAGCCGATGACACGGAAGAGGTCTTCAAGGAGCGCATGCGCGCTTACGCGGCCCTCACCGCGCCTGTTGTCGAGCACTACCGGGCTCTGGGACGATTTGCGGAAGTGGATGGAGACCGGCCGATCGCTGACGATCGCGGCCGGAATTGTTGCCGCCGTCGAGCGGTTGCGCCAGCAGCGTAACCATCGGGGCGGGTTTGTGCGTGTGAAGCAGTTCATAGTTCGCAGTTCTTAGTTCACAGCGGATCTGCTGCTGAACTGAGACTGACAACTGTGAACTGAGAACTGAGAACTGGTTCGCGTGGCTGTCGTACTGAAGTCGTCGCAGGAGATCGAAAAGATGCGCCGCGCGGGCCAGGTGGTCCGCGAGGTGCTGGAACTGGTGCGCAGCAAGGTGAAGCCGGGCGCCACCACCTTCGATCTGGAAAAAGCCGCCGAAGCGCGGCTGAAGGAACTGGGCGTGAAGGCAGCCTTCAAGGGATATCACGGGTTTCCCTGCGTGCTGTGCACCTCGGTCAACAGCGAGGTGGTGCACGGCATCCCGTCGCCGAAGCGGGTCCTGAAGGAAGGGGACATCGTTTCGGTGGACTTTGGCGTGGTGGTGGACGGCTACTACGGCGACGCGGCGATCACGGTGCCGGTGGGCGCGATTGATGCGAAGGCCGCGCGGCTGCTGAAGGCGACCGAAGAGTCGCTCAAGGCCGGCATTGCGGCGGTTCGGCCGGGGGCGACCCTGGGCGATGTGGGAGCCGCGGTGCAGAGCGTGGTCGAGGGTCGAGGGATTTTCGGTGGTGCGCGATTTTGTGGGCCACGGCATCGGCGTCGCACATGCACGAGGATCCGCAGGTGCCGAACTTTGGCGAAGCGGGCCAGGGCATGAAGCTGAAAGTCGGGCATGGTGATCGCCATCGAGCCCATGGTGAATGCCGGCAAGCCGGATGTGAGAGTGCTGGACGACGGCTGGACGGCCGTGGCCAGCGATGGAAGCATGAGCGCTCATTTTGAGCACACGGTTGCGGTGACTGCGACCGGAGCGAGAATTTTGACCGAGTAGCAATACTCTGGTCCAAAACGCGAAGGCGCGTGAAGCGCCAGAAGTGGACACTGATTGTCGAAGGAAGATGCGATTGAGGTCATGGCAATGGTCCTGGAGACGCTGCCCAACGCCATGTTCAAGGTCAAGCTCGAGAACAATCACGAGGTTTTGGCCCATGTCTCGGGAAGGATGCGCAAGAATTTCATCCGCATTTTGCCCGGCGACCGCGTGGCCGTGGAGCTGAGTCCATACGACCTGAATCGCGGACGGATCGTGTACCGATACAAGTGATCAGTGGTCAGTGATTCGTGATCAGTGGCCGGCAGCTTACTAATCACTAGCCATAACCAGTGCTTGTACAACGCGGAGAAGGGTAACAAAGGCAATGAAAGTCCGGGCATCGGTAAAGAAGATTTGCGTGAAGTGCAAGGTGATTACTCGCAACGGGGTGGTGCGGGTGATCTGCGAGAACGCAAAGCACAAGCAGCGCCAGGGATAAGCAAGGCCTGGCAAGGAACGGGAGACTTCCAAAGGCAGGGATCAGGGAGTTCAGAGATCAGTTGATCAGTCGAAACGCATGGTTCGGCAAGAGCAAACTGACCACTGAATCCTGAGTCACTGACCACTGCATCAAGAGGCTAGTTAGCCGGAGTCAAGGCTTGCGATGAACCTCGGAAGGCGCTCCCATAACCCGTGCGAACCGGTTGAGGCCGGAGGCACACAACCAAGAGAAGGAAACCGAGAATGGCACGTATTGCTGGCGTCGATCTGCCCCGCAACAAGCAGGCACGGATCGCGCTCACTTACATCTTCGGCATCGGCCAGCCCCGCGCGCTCAAGATTCTGGAGAAGGCGAATGTTGATGCCTTCAA
This sequence comes from uncultured Acidobacteriota bacterium, assembly GCA_963826735.1. Classification (GTDB taxonomy): domain Bacteria; phylum Acidobacteriota; class Terriglobia; order Terriglobales; family Acidobacteriaceae; genus Telmatobacter. Next base: position 989,844 of record CAWGYN010000010.1, on the reverse strand, counting down.
GAAGATCCAGGATCTGGGCGAGGACGAGGTCAACCGCATCCGCCAGGTCATTGAGGACGAAGGCGACGTCGAAGGCGACCTGCGCAAGGACGTCTCGATGCACATCAAGCGCCTCATCGACATCCAGAGCTATCGCGGCATGCGCCACCGGAAGTCGCTGCCGGTGCGCGGCCAGCGCACCCACACCAATGCCCGCACTCGCAAGGGCCCGCGCAAGGGCACGATTGCCGGCAAGAAGAAAGCGACGGCGAAGACCTAATGGCGAAACCAGAACAGAAGGCCGAAGCCGGCAAAAAGGGCAAGACCAAGAAGTTCAAGAAGCGCGAGCGCAAGAATGTGCCGTTCGGCATTGCGCACATTCAGGCCTCGTTCAACAACACCATCGTCACCATCACCGACCAGATGGGCAACACGCTGAGCTGGAAGAGCTCGGGCTCGCTGGGATTCCGCGGATCGCGCAAGGGCACGCCCTTCGCGGCGCAGCAGGCGGCTTCAAACGCCGCCAGCATGGCGCGCGATCACGGCGTGCGCGCGGTGGATGTGCGGGTCGCCGGTCCGGGTTCGGGCCGCGAGTCGGCCATCCGCGCGCTGGCTGCCGCGGGCATCGAAGTGAAGTCCATCCGCGACGTGACGCCGGTGCCGCACAACGGCTGCCGTCCGCCGAAGCGGCGGCGCGTGTAAGACGTACAGTGCGCAGTGTGAGTGTGAAGTGTGAGAAGCAACCACACTCAGCACTGCACACTCAGCACTGTCAGAACTCCAACCGGGCCGGGACGAAGTACGCACCGTCGTACGTAAACCGGCCGACATCCGAAGTCAGGAGAAGAAATGGCACGTTATACCGGAGCAGTTTGCCGCCTTTGCCGCCGCGAAGGCACCAAGTTATTTTTGAAGGGCACCAAGTGCACCTCGGACCGCTGCCCGCTGGAGAAGCGCAACTTCCCGCCGGGCCAGCACGGCAAAGACCGCAAGGCCAAGATCGTGGGCTACGGCCTGCAACTGCATGAAAAGCAGAAGGCCAAGCGCATGTACTTCACGCTCGAAGGCCAGTTCCGCGAGTACTACGAGAAGGCCAACCGCGCCGCAGGGCGTCACCGGCGAACTGCTGATCCAGCAGCTGGAGCGGCGCCTCGACAACGTGGCTTTCCGGCTGGGATTTGCCATCTCGCGCCGTCAGGCGCGCCAGGTGGTTCGTCACGGGCACGTGACCGTGAACGGCCGCAAGGTGAACATTCCTTCGTACCAGGTGAACGTGGGCGACGAGATCGCCATCCGCGACAGCGCCAAGAAGCTGCTGATCGTGGAGCAGGGCTCGCAGTATGCCGCGCAGAACCCTGTTCCCGCGCTGGCTGGAAGCGAATTTTGAAAACATGTCCGGGCGCGTGCTGCATCTGCCCAAGCGCGCGGACGTCAACCTGCCGATCAACGAACAGTTGATCGTCGAGCTGTACTCGAAGTAACAGCTATCAGCTTCAGCTGTCAGTTTCAGCTTTTCGCAGTTGACGCGACTCGATTCGCTGCGATGGCAACTGAGAACTGACGAGCTGAAAACTGCAATTCAAACCAAAGGAGAACTTGCGCGGCCGCCGCAAAATGCATCGCGACGTACATGCCGCGCGGGAAACGAGAGACAAATATGTTGTGGAGAGGATTTCAGAAACCGAAGCGCCTTGCGGTCGATGCCGAGACGCTTACCGACACCTACGGAAAGTTCAGCGCCCAGCCCTTTGAGCGGGGCTTTGGCACCACCATCGGCAACGCCCTGCGCCGCACGCTGCTCAGCTCCATTGAAGGCGCGGCGGTCACCGCGGTTCGCATTGAGGGCGTGCTGCACGAGTTCCAGTCCATCACCGGCGTGGTTGAAGACGCCACCGACATCATCCTCAACCTCAAGCAGATTCCCTTCAAGCTGGCGGGCGAAGGCCCCAAGGCGCTCTATCTGCGCGCCGACCAGCCCGGCGTGGTCACCAGCGGCATGATCGAGGCCGACGGCGACGTCGAGATCCTCGACAAGAACGTCTACATCGCCACGCTCTCTGAAGGCGGCAAGCTCGACATGGAGATGCGCCTCAAGCGCGGCCGCGGCTATGTCTCGGCCGACAAGAATTTCGACGCCGACCTCGGACTTGGTTTCATTCCGGTGGATTCGGTGCACTCGCCGGTGCGCCGCGTCAACTACGTGGTCGACGCCGCCCGCCTGGGCCAGATCACCGACTATCGACAAGCTGACGCTCGAAGTGTGGACCAACGGAGCCGTGCTGCCCGCCGATGCCGTCGGCCTGGCCGCCAAGCTGCTCAAGGACCACATGAACATCTTCATCAACTTCGAGGAGGAGATCGAAGCGGAAGCGCGCGGCGAAGAAGGCCGCATCCTGCTGCGCAACGACAACCTCAACCGCTGCGTCGAAGAGCTGGAGCTTTCGGTCCGCAGCTACAACTGCCTGAAGAACGCCAACATTCAGACCATCGGCGAGCTGGTGCAGAAGACCGAAGCCGAGATGCTCAAGACCAAGAACTTCGGCCGCAAGAGCCTGAACGAGATCAAGGAAATCCTGGCGCAGATGGGTCTGTCGCTGGGCATGAAGATCGACGAGCAGGGCAACGCGGTGCCCGGGCCCACCAGCATTCCGCCGCAGACGGCGCTGGCCGCAGGCTTTGGCCGCTACGACGACGAAGACGAGCCGCTGGATTCGGTGGATCTGCAGTTGCCCACCGAGACGGAGAATTTCTAAAGACAGCTGTCAGCCGTGAGCTATCAGTTGTCAGCTGTTCGTGCCTGATCGAGTGATCAACTGACGCACTGAAGCTACGAGCCACGGACTCAGCGCTGATAACCGAATTCTGAAAGAGAGTTTTCATCATGCGCCATCGCAATGCAGGATTCAAGCTCGGACGCAACACCAGCCATCGCCGCGCGCTGTTGCGCAACCTGGTCACGTCCGTCATCGAAGAAGACCGCGTGGAGACCACCGTGGCCAAGGCCAAGGCGGTTCGTCCGCACGTCGAAAAGATGATCACCCTGGGCAAGAAGGGCGATCTGCACTCGCGCCGTCAGGCGCTCGGCTTTCTCCGCACCGACGATGCCGTCAAGCGGCTCTTTGATGTCGTGGCTCCGCGCTACGGCGACCGCAACGGCGGCTATCTGCGCATCGTTCGCACCGGCTTCCAGCAGGGCGACGGCGCCGAAAAGGCGTTCATCGAACTGCTGGGCGCGGAAAAGCAGCTCGAAGTGAAGCGCCAGAAGCGCGCCGACCTCAAGGCCAAGAAGCGCGCCGAGCTCGAAAAGCAGCTCGAAGAGCAGAAGAAGGAAGCAGAAGAGCCCGAAGGCGGCGAAAAAGCCGCGTAAGCAGCGGTAGTCCGGTCAACTTACTTTTTCACACGAAATACCACGCGGGCAATTCCCTATCCGGGATGTGCCCGCGTTTGTTTTTCCGGGAACGTGGAAGATACGCATGTACCAGCGCAAGCTGTTAGCAGGCTGGTTGTGCATGCCGGAAAGATCGCCGATACAGCCACGCCATTCCGATCATGGCGGCGGCGCCGCAGCAATCCAGCAGCACGTCCCATGGAGATCCGGTGCGGTTGGGCAGGAAGGTCTGGTGCCACTCATCCCAGCTGGCCACCAGCGCGGTCCCGAGCAGTGCCAGTTCTGCCTCGGAGAGGAATCGCGCGTCGGGCAGACGTCATCCACCAGGCGCGCAGCCATGCCAATCCCAGCGCTCCATAGCCCAGGAAAGTGGCCGGACTTGCGAATGAGATGGTGGATAAGATCCCAGCTTGCGTCGCTCACCTGACCGAAGAACGCCTGTACAAGCCAGCGCAGCGGATGCGAGGTGCGATCGGCGCCGAAAGCCTGGTCGACTCCAGCGATGATGACGGCGATGCCTACGGCCACCGGCCACCATGCGCTGATCCAGAACCTGAACCCGCGCCGCTTACTCGACATGGTAGTTGGGCGCTTCGCGCGTGATGATCACGTCGTGCACGTGACTCTCGCGCAAGCCCGGCGCCGGAGATGCGCACGAACTTCGCCTTCTCCTGCAACTCCGCGATGGTGCCGCAGCCCAGGTAGCCCATGCCGGAGCGCAGACCGCCAACGAGCTGGAAGACCATCGCCTCCAGCGGTCCGCGGTAAGGCACGCGCCCCTCGATGCCCTCGGGAACAAACTTGGCCAGGCGGTTCTCATTGGCGCGCTCGCGCTGCACCACGCCCTCGGTGGACTGTTCGGCGCGGCCAGATCGGCTGAACCCTGGAAGTAGCGCTCGCCCGAGCCCTGGCTCATGGCGGTCAGCGAGCCCATGCCGCGATAGCTCTTGAAGCTGCGCCCCTGGTAGAGGATGGTTTCGCCGGGGCTCTCGTCCACGCCGGCAAAGAGCGAGCCGATCATCACCGAGCTGGCGCCCGCGGCAATGGCCTTGGTGATTTCGCCGGAGTACTTGATGCCGCCGTCGGCAATCACCGGAATGCCGTGCTCGCGCGCGGCGCGGTAGGCCTCGGCGATGGCCGTAATCTGCGGCATGCCCGCGCCGGTGACCATGCGCGTGGTGCAGATGGAGCCCGGCCCGATGCCCACTTTGATGGCGTCGGCGCCGGCGTCGATCAGCGCCATCGCGCCCTCGTAGGTGGCCACGTTGCCGGCCAGCAGCGCCACATCGCGGAAACGCTTCTTCACTTCGCGCACCGCCTCGAGCACGCGCGAGGAGTGGCCGTGCGCCGAATCGATGGCCAGCAGCATCGACGCGGTTGCGCACCAGCTCCGCCGCGCGCTCCAGAAAATCGCCCGTGGCCCCGATGGCTCCGCCCACGCGCAGCCGGCCCTGATCGTCCTTGCTGGCGTTGGGATATTTCAGCTTCTTCTGGATGTCCTTGACCGTGATCAGGCCCTTCAGCTCGTACTGGTCGTTCACCACCAGCAGTTTTTCCACGCGGTGCTTGTGCAGGATCAGCTCGGCCTCTTCGAGCGTGGTGCCCACAGGCACGGTGATCAGGTCTTCCTTGGTCATCACGTCGCCCACGGGGATATCGGTGCGCGTTTCAAAGCGCAGATCGCGATTGGTGAGGATGCCCACCAGCCGCTTGCCCTGCGTCACCGGGCACGCCGGAGATCTGGTAGCGGCGCATGACTTCGAGCGCGTCGCCGATCAGTCTTGTCCGGGCCGATGGTCACCGGATCGACGATCATGCCGCTCTCCGAGCGCTTCACCTTGTCGATTTCGCCGGCCTGGTCGGCAATGGAGAGATTGCGGTGCACGATGCCGATGCCGCCCTGCTGCGCCATGGCGATGGCCATGCGCGACTCGGTGACCGTGTCCATGGCCGAGGAAAGCAGCGGCGTGTTCAGCGTGATCTCGCGGGTCAGCTGGGTCTGCGTGCTCACCTGCACGGGCACCACCTCGCTGTAGGCGGGCACCAGCAGGACATCGTCGAACGTAAGGGCTTCAGGAAGATTTTCGGCCAGCATAATGGTATGAATGCTCCTGGCGGACCAGGGACTCTGGGTCCCCGGCTGGCAGGCGCTTCACACTATTGTAGCGGAGGGGGCGACAGGGGCCTGTTTGGCGCTCTGCTTACTTCTTCAGCGGCTTGCGCGCGAGGTAATACAGCTAATACGCGAGCAACGCGAAGGCCACGCCACTCCGGGCTTGTGACGCTGCCGGGCTGCCCTCGAAGTGGGTCCGCGACCTAAAGCAAGTCCGCCAGCTCATCGACAGACAGCTCAACATCGCGCAGGATCGCACGCAACAGACCCGGGCCAATCGTCTCACCGGAATGGACGGGAACTGTGGTGGTTCTGCCGTCGGGGTGGCTGAGAAAGACGTGACTCCCGCGGGTTCGATCCACGGCGAATCCTGCTCGGTCGAGGGCGCGGACGAGTTCTTTTCCCTTGAGGCGTGGAAGGCGCGTCATACAGAGACTTGCTGAATGCCTACCAATTCGAGCGCGCCGGGCGGGTTACCATCCTCTTCGAGGCACAGGGAGATGACCTCTCGCACGCGCTTCATCAGGGTGTCGAGGCTTTTGGCTTGCGTGTGGCATCCGCGAAGAGCGGGGACGGTGGCCACGAGATAGCCGTCCTCGTCTCGTTCGATCACGACGGTGAACTTTCTACTGGGCCTCATGCGCTACCTCGCGTACTTACTTTATCACGATCTACAAATGTGTTTCGGCGGCGAAGGATGACAGACCGCTGCTTACGATGCCGCGCTCACTTCTTCAGCGGCTTGCGCGCGAAGTAGTAAAGCGAGTACGCCAGCAGCGCAAAGGCCACGACCGACACCCACGGGTTGTAGAGGAAGGTGTGCGGCCAGCCGATGGGGTTGGGTTTGTGGAAGGAGATCTCGTAGCCCTGGAGGCCAACGCCGAGGAGGCCTATGATGCCGCCGGCAGCGATTAATCCCGAAGCGTAGAGCGAGCCGGGCGAAACGTCGGAGTCGGCCTCTTCGGAGTTGCCGGAGCGCTTGGCGGACCAATCGACGAGCGCGCGCACCACACCGCCCGTGAAGATGGCGAGCGTGGTTCCGATGGAGAGATAGGCGCCCACGGCGAGCGAGAGCGAACGAACGCCGAGCAGTTCGATGGCGATGACGAGGAAGACGCCGAGCATGACCAGTCCCCAGGGCAGCTTCTGGGTGAGGATGCCGTTGATGACCGTGGCCATTAACTGTGCCTGCGGGGCGGCGGCGTTTTCGCTGCCGATGCCGGGAATCCAGCGCACTTCAATGCGGCCCGTGGCGGGCGAATAGAGATACTTGCCGTTGGCCAGCTCCGAGGAGCCGATGGCGTTGAGCACGAGGTACTCGCTCTTTTGGTGGATGGTTGTGGAATTGTCCGCGGCGGTGACGGGGAACTGATCGATGAGGCCGTGGACGTCGCGTTGAATCTCCACGCCGGGATGCGAAGCGTTGATGTCCCAAACCTGCGGCGCGGCGCGGAAGGTTTGCAGGCTCGGTGTTCATGAGTTGCAGCGTGAAACCGATGGCGATGGTGGAGACGGCGATGCCGATGAGGAAGGCGAAGCGCTGCTAACTTCGGCGTGGCGCCGACGATGAAGCCGGTCTTCAAGTCCTGCGAGGTGTCGCCCGCCTCGGCCGATGCGATGCAGACCACGCCGCCGATGGTGATGGCGAGCGCGCCAAAGGCCGGAGCGGTCCAGCCGCTGACGAGGAAGATGGCGGAGGTGGCCATGAGCGTGGCGATGGTCATGCCGGAGATGGGGTTGGCCGAGCTGCCGATCAGTCCCACGATGCGCGAGCTGACCGTGACGAAGAGGAACCCGAAGGCGACCACGAGAATGGATGCGGCAAGGTTGGCGAACAGACCCACCTGCGCTCCCGGCACGGGCTTGAACTCGAGGAAGAAGAACATGAGGATGACGAGCACGATGGAGCCGATGATGGCGGTGCTCATGTGCAGATCGCGTTCGGTGCGGAGGGGCTGCGGCCGCGGCAGTGGAACGGTGGCGCATCTGCGCGAAGCCGGAGCGCAGCGCGCCGACGATGGTGGGCAGGGTTTTGCAGAGCGTGATGAGGCCGGCTGCGGCCACCGCGCCCGCGCCCATGGGACGAATGTAGGTGATCCAGAGATCGCTGGGGCCCATCTGGGCAATGGGCACGGTGCCGGGATAGATGGGATGCGGCAGATCCTTGCCGAAGAAATAAATGAGCGGCATGAGGACGAGCCAGGAGAAGACGCCGCCGGCGAACATGGTGCCCGCGGTGCGCGCGCCGATGATGTAGCCCACGCCGAGATATTCGGGCGTGGCGTCGGCCTTGATGGACGCGCCTTTGAGGACGTGTTGCAGGCCGAGGTCGGGCTGATATTCGGGCGTGCTGGGCCAGACGCCGAAGAGGTACCTGTTCTGGAAGAAGGTGTAGAGCGCGCCGAGGCCGAGTCCGAAGAAGACGCGGCTGGCGAACGAGCCGCCTTTGGCGCCGGCCATGAGCACGTCGGCGCAGGCCGTGCCTTCAGGGAACTGCAAATTGCCGTGCTCCTCGACAATGAGCGGGCGGCGCAGCGGCACCATGAACAGCACGCCGAGATAGCCGCCGATGAGCGCCAGCATGAAGATGCGGGAGTACTCGAGATCGAAGCCGAGAAAGATGAGCGCGGGGAGGGTGAAGATGACGCCCGCGGCGATGGACTGGCCGGCATTGCCCGCCGTCTGGACGATGATGCATTCCAGAATGGAGGCTTTGCCCTTGACGCGCAGAAAGCTGATGGAGATGACCGCGATGGGAATGGATGCGGCGACGGTGAGTCCCGCGCGCAAGCCCACATAGACCGTGACGGCGCCGAAGATGAGGCCGAAAAGCGAGCCGAGCAGGACGGCGCGGAACGTGAATTCGGGCGGATTCTGGTTGGCGGGAACGAAGGGCTGAAACTCGGGCACGATAGCCTCCGGACGATAGCAACCAAAGTTCTTGAGAAATCCCTGAAAAGGGAGTGTATCAATACAGGGACCAAGGGACCAAGGGAACAAGGGAACGAGAAGGCAGGGACCAGGGACGTAGGGACGAAGGACCTTGGCCGGCGCGGCAACGGCTTTCCACTTGGCGAAGATGGGGCCGCGCGAATAGGGTATTGAGCATCGCTCGAATCGGTACGGACGGAGAACCAAATGATCAAACTGCCTTCTGCCCTGGCGCGGTTCCAGAATTCTCGTGTTCTGCGTAGTTCCGTGAAAGATGGCGCTTTCTTAAGGAAAACGCCACTTGGCATCCAGGCTCCATGGTTCAACAAATCTGGAGCCGCTGGAGCGCCGCAAAAACGTCTGCTTTCGCTTGATGTACTGCGCGGGCTCACCATCGCCTTCATGATCATGGTGAACAACTCCGGCGCCGGCGCATGGAAGCAAATGGAGCACGCCGATTGGAACGGATTCACGGCCACCGATCTCGTTTTTCCCACGTTTCTCTTTGTTGTAGGCGTCTCGATCGTTTTTTCGACCGAGGCACGGCTGCGGCGTGGCGACTCGCGCGCCAAACTCGCAATGCCATGCGCTGCGCCGTGCGGTCATCATATTTTTCCTGGGAGTCTTCATCAATGGCTTTCCCCACTTCCACCTCCAGCACTGGCGCATCTATGGCGTCTTGCAGCGCATCGCCATTTGCTACCTGGTCGTAGCTCTCCTTTATCTGTGGGATCGTCGCGTGTGGACAAAGGTAGCGCTCCTCGCATGTCTTGCTCATTGGCTACTGGGTGCTGGTGCGCTGGGTTCCAGTGCCGGGAGCGGGCATGCCCGGCCGCGACGTCACTTTTCTCGACAAGGACCAGAACATTGTGGCGTGGCTCGACCGGCAGACTCATGCCCGGCCATCTCTACGAAGAGTCTACCGATAAGAACCCTCGCAATCCCCACAACACGCGCGATCCCGAGGGATTGCTGAGCGACATTCCCGCCATCGGGACGGCGCTGCTGGGTCTGCTTGCGGGCCTATGGCTAAAAGGCTGGCTGCCCACGAAGATCAAAACGCTGGGCCTGCTTGGGGGCGCAGTGGCACTTCTTGCCATGGGATATCTCTGGTCCATCTGGTTCCCGCTCAACAAGAAAATGTGGACCAGTTCCTATGTGCTGGTGGCGGCGGGGTGTTCGTCTGCTCTTGCTCGCGCTGCTCTATTGGGCGATGGAGCAGCGCGGCTGGGGCCAGAAAGGTTGGAGCAAAGCGCTGGCTTGGCCGTGGCTGGTCTTCGGTTCGAACGCCATTGTGGCTTACGTGATCAGCGAGGAGATTTACGTGCTCCTCGTGCAGATTCACTTTGACGATGGAGGGAAACCGTCGAATCCGCTTCGCTATGTGTTCCAGCACGTTTTCATGCACATTCCTGATCCGGGATGGAGGTCGTTTGCCTACGTAGTGGTCTACACGGCAGTATGCTTCCTGCCGGTGTGGCTGCTCTACCGCAGGAAGATCTTTGTGAAGATATGATGCGCGCCACGTGAAGTTGCGCGAACGAAGAACCGGGAGCGCAAGACCCATCGCAAGCGAACAGAGGAGATGCCGATGAGATTCGGTCAGATGGCGTGGATGGTGGTGTTGTGCGCGGGTGCGGCCGCGGCGCAGGCGCAAAGCTGCAACGTGCAGGACTGGCGGCCGATCGCGGGTGTGAGCGTGACCGCGAGCCGCAATGGCGTTGAGATCGTTTGGCCGGGCGAACACGGCCAGCAGAATCGTGCGCGGTTTGCGCTGCGCGACGGACAGCCGGTGGTTGAGGAACTGGCTGCGCACAAAGCCGGTGGCGCTTGGATCGTGCTGGGCAAGAATCTGGAACCGGATTTTCAGGTGACCACCGGCCGGCGCCGCATCTCGACGACCGAGCTCGACATTCTGAAGTACCTCAACAACGACACGCCCGAGGCCGAGGAAGAGTACAAATGGAACGTTTTCTGGGATGCGCCGCTGGAGATTCCCGGCCACGACTCGCATCTTGTGGGTCCGGGCCGCACACCCGATGAGGTGAAGCGCGCCACGGTGAGTTACAACGCAAGTGCGTGCCGCGTGGAGAGCGACGGCGACCGCGTGAGCGTGATCTACAACGGCCTGACGCTGGGCATTTTTTCTGGCGATCTGGAATTCACTGCGTACAAGGGCTCGAACCTGCTGCGTCAGGAGGCGGTGGCCAAAACCGACGCCAAAGATGTGGCCTTCATTTACAAGGCCGGCCTGAAGGGCTTCGCGATCGGCGAAAACACCAAGCTGGAATGGCGCGACGATGCGCAGCTTTGGCAGCAGTATGAGTTCGGCGGCGACGTGAATGAGCAGCCAGTGGATCTCGAAGCGCGCAACCGGCTGGAAATTCGTCGACGCCGGCGCGGGTTCGCTGGCGATTTTTCCGCCGCCGCACAAATTCTTCTTTGCGCGCGAGAATGAAGTGAACCTGGGCTATGTGTACTACCGCAAAGACAGCGACCACTCGTTTTCGCTGGGCGTGATGCAGCCGGAGCACGGCACGGGCTACGCGCCATGGGGAGTGAGCGACGAGGTGTGGAACCGCCGGGTGCACGTGGCGCGGTCGCAGATCTACAATTACGCGCTCTACAACGCGCCTCCGGGCACGTTGCAGCACATGCCGGTGTACTACTACCTGAGCGCGGAGGGCGCGCGACCGACGCAACAGCAGGTGATGGCCTACACGCATGACGACGCGTATAAACCCGTGCCGGGATTCAAAACCGTCACCGGCCATTTCCATCTCGACTTCAACGAGATGATCCGCGACCGCGGAACTTCCGATTTCATGCCCACATGGGTTCCGGTCTTCCGCGGCCTCGGCATCAACATCGTCTATCTCGGCGATTTTCACGACGACTCCGACCTTGCCGATCCCGGCCCCAAGCGCTTTGCCGAGCAGAAGCTTTACTTTGAAGGCGCGCGCAAGATGAGCGACAAGAATTTCCTGGTGATTCCCGCCGAAGAGGTGAACGTCTATCTCGGCGGTCACTGGTACCTGATGCTGCCCAAGCCGGTCTACTTCTCGCACGCCGCGCCGCGGCCCGGCGAATCAGACGTTTGAAGAGAACGATCCCGACTTACGGGCACGTCTACCATCTGGGCTCGGTCGAGGACGTGGAGAATTTCATCAATCGCGAGCAGGGCATCCTCTGGGTGGCGCATCCGCGCACCAAGAGCTCGGCCATGTATCCCGACGAGTACAAGGACAAGAGCTACTTTCTGAGCGACCGCTTTATCGGCGGATCGTGGGAGTCGCTGCCGGTCGATCAATCGCAGCAGCGGCTGTGCGAAGTGCGCTGCTTCGGCGTGAACGACGACATGAGCAACTGGGCGCCCAAGCCCAAGTTCATGCTGGCCGAGGGCGACACCTATATGAAGGTGCCGAGCGACGAGACCTATCCGCTGCTGGCCATCAATTACCTGAAGCTCGACAAGGTTCCGGCTTACAACGAGAGCTGGGCGCCGGTTGTCGAGGGCATTCGCAGCGGCAATTTCTTCGGAACCACGGGCGAAATTCTCTTCCACAAGTGGGGCATTGAAGGCGCGGGCGCGAAGAGCGTTTACACGGCCAGCATCGAGTACACCTTCCCGCTGGAATTTGCGGAACTGGTTTGGAGCGACGGCACGAAGGTCGACCGCAAGATCATCCGGCTCACCGACACGGAGCCTTTCGGCACAAAAACCTTCCGCATTCCCGTTCGACGCGACGGGCAAGAAGTGGGTGCGCTTCGACGTGTGGGATGCGGCGGGCGACGGCGCTTGGCTGCAACCGATGCAGCCAAAATGACGCGCGATGCACAGGCCGCGGGCGCGCGCATTGCCGTAGACTGGTTTCAAGATTCCGCAACATTTTTCGGGAGCTGGCGATGTCCAAGGCTGTTTCCTACGCCCAATGGTCACTGGAGCCGTATTGCATAGGTCTCAAGCTGCGCTCACTGCGTAACAGCAAACGGCTCACCCTCTCGCGGCTGGCGGCCGAAACCGGGCTTTCAACGGCATTGCTCTCCAAGCTCGAGACCGACCGGATGATTCCCACGTTGCCTACGCTGGCAACCATTGCCCGCGTCTACGGCGTGGGTATGGATTACTTCTTCAACGAGCCCTCGCGCCACAAGCTCTCCATCACGCGCAAAGCGCACGTGCAGGGCAACGGGCGCGGCATGGAGCAGGTGAAAGTTACGCCGCTGAACGCGGATGGCGAGGGATTCCGGCTGGTGGCGCAGGTGATCGAGTTCCCGCCCGGCGGCTCGACGGTGGCCATGAACGCATTTGAGGAAACCGGCGCCGTGATTTATGTGCTCGAGGGACGCCTGCGCCTGGACGCGGGCGCTATGCACGAGGTACTCGAGACGGGCGATTGCGCGTGCATGGAGAGCGAGTTGCCGCTGGCCTGGAGCGCTGCCGACAAGCATCGCTGCCGGGTTCTGGCAGTGCTTCCCAGCGCCGCCACCTGAGGAAACGGGAAAAAGCCCTGGCCGTCCATTCTGCGAGCAACCGGTCCCTGACTTTGCCTTGCCGAATGCGCGCGCCGCTGCGGAAGGTGCTTTGCTACTCACGGTGCCGGTCTGTACTATGGTTTGGAACTTCAAGGACAAACCACGATGCGACCCAATGCTAAATTGATGCAAGCCTCGCTTACCGGAGCCCTCGGCGGCCTGCTGTATGGATTCGACACTGTTGTCATCTCCGGAATCATTGATTCGGTGGCCAAGCTCTATAGCCTCAGCCCGACAGGCGTAGGCCTCACGGTCGCGGCCTCGCCGGTGGGCAACATTCTGGGTTGCTTTTGTGCCGGCGTGATCGGCCAGAGGATCGGCACGCGGGCCGCTCTGCGCATTGCCGCCGCGGTCTATCTTTGCGCCTGCCTGGCAGCGGCTTTCTCCATCGGCTGGCCCATGCTGCTGGCCGCACGCTTTGTCGGCGGAATGGCCATCGGCGCATGCAGCGTGATGGGACCGGTCTACATCGCCGAACTTTCTCCAGCGCAGTGGCGCGGGCGTCTCGTGGGCCTGTTCCAGATCAACGTGGTCTCGGGCATTTTGATCGGCCTCATCTCTAATTATTTCGTGCGCCTCGCCAACCTGGGCGCGTTGGAGTGGCACGTGATGCTGGGCGTGGCAGCGGTACCGACGCTGCTCTTCCTCATCCTGCTCTTGAGCATTCCGCTTTCGCCACGCTGGTCGGTTTCGCGCAACCAGATTGACGAAACTCTCAGAGTGCTGGCCTTGGTGGGCGCACCCGATCCCAAGGCCGAACTGGCCGATATTCAGGCGGCACTGCAATCTGAGCACGCTACGGTGCACGAACCGGTCTTCCAGTGGAAGTACCGCTACCCGCTGTTTCTGGCCATCGCGATTGGCGCGTTCAATCAACTGACAGGCATCAACGCGATCTTCAGCTACGTGCACAGCATCTTTACCGCGGCCGGCTTCAGCCAGCTTTCCAGCGACTCGCAAGGCATCGCGATCGGCGCAACGAACCTGCTCTTTACTTTGGTGGGCATGGCCATGATCGACAAGTTCGGGCGCAAGAGCCTGCTCATCGTCGGCGCTATCGGAACCGCGCTCTGCCTGTCCGGTGTAGCCCGGGTCTTCTATTCCAACAGCCATCAATCGGCACTGCTCGGGCTGCTGGTTGGCTTCATCGCTTTCTTTGCGTTGTCGCAGGGGCTGGTGGTGTTTGTCTACATCGGCGAAGTCTTTCCCAATGCGGTGCGCTCCAAGGGACAGGGCGTGGGCAACGCCAGCCTTGCCACGATCAATACGACGATTCTTTTCACTTTTCCGATTTTGGCGCACCATTTCAACGCAGGCGCGCCGTTCGTGTTCTTTGCCGCGGCTACGGTGGTGCAGTTAATTGTGGTCATTCTGTTCTTCCCGGAGACCAAGGGGCAAACGCTGGAGCAATTGCAGCGCAAGCTGATGCGCACCTAGTCCGTCGTAGCGCCGGTCTCCTGACCGGCTGTCGTGCGGGCGTCCACGCCCGCACTTTCCCGTGCTCCATTCCTTTTCGCATTCTGCGTGCAATGACTCGCGTTACACCGACTCTATGGCGTGAATGCTTTCGGCGACGTCCTTTTTCAGCGTCTCCGCATCACCGTGGAAGAGCCTGCGTTCGCGCGCCGGCAGCGCCTCCAGCAGGTCGCTGAACGGCATTGTCTCGCAACCCGAAAACGCGGCGAAGCCAATGGTGGAGGCCATGGCGCAGCTCACCTTCACCAGTTCCGCTACATCCCACGCGCCGTCTGTGCGCCGCGCCTCATGATGCTGGGCGACCACCGATTCGAATTCCTCCGGGAGCTTCCAGTCGCCGACCAATTGCCGTCCTGTCTCGCAGTGATCCCAGCCAAAGAGCACGCGCTCGGCATCGAGCAGGGTCGCGGAGACGCCCTGATGCTTTTCAAGCAGCGCGGCATAGGCCGCGGGCTGGATCACGGCCAGGCCCATGCGGCCCACGTCGTGAAGAATGCCGGCGGTAAAGGCCGTGTCTTTGTCGATGAAGCCTACCGCCGCCAGCCGCTGTGCGACGATGGCGCACGCCAGATTATGCCGCCACAGATTGCGCATCGCGGGGTAGCTCATGTTCTTGCCGAGGTAGGCGCGCACGCCCACCGTGACGCACATGCCTTGCAGTGTGTTGGCGCCCAGCACGGCCACGGCCTGCAGGATGCTGGTGGAGGGATAACGCGGCGCGTAGAGCAGGGAATTGGCGACCATGAGCACTTCGCTGGCGAATGCCGGATCGGACGAGAGGAGATCGCACAACTGATGCAGTTGCACGTTCTCGTCCCTGGCCAGTTGCAGAACCCTGACGGCCACCTGCGGAAAAGGCGGAAGCCGCAGATGCGCCCAGGGCATTGCAGCCGCCTGCCCGTGCCCCTCATCCATTTCCACCGCAGCACCTCCCCAGCGGTTCACGCGTCGATGTGCGCGAAGACTGCCGTGCACGAAAATTGCTGTGCACGAAGATCACGCGCATTCCGACAACTGGTTCTTCGGCAGCAGGAAGGAATTCCTAGAGGGGGAATCGCGCATGAGGCTGGGATGCTGGGCGGAGTAACTTATTTTGGGGTCCAGGTTCGGCCATCGGTACTCATCCACGTCTGATTTTTGTCATTTGAAAGTTCAAATAATACGGGGGGCGGCGACGCAGCGCCCGCACCGGCAGAGGAGTCGCCCGTCGTCCCATTTTGAGCGGCCGGTGCAGTCTGCATGGCGTCATTGGCTGCAACTTGCCGATGCACCTCGACGGCGCGTCCCGTCCACTGCGTGGTGATGCGCTCCCATGTGACGCCACGGTCCTCGCTCAAAAACAATGCGCCCGCTTTGTCGATGGCCAGCAGGAAATGCCCGCGGGACGCGATGGAAACGGATGCCAGTCCGCTGGGAAGCTGAATTGGATTCGACGGACCAGAGACGTCCCGCACGTGTTTGAGGCCCAGCATGGGAGCGGGCTCTGGGGGCGCGGTTGGTTGCGTCGCCTGCTGCGGCGCATTTCCGGCCGTGACGGTTTGTGTGGCGTCGCTGCGGTGCGGACTGGTCCGCTGCCGTGTCACCGCGGTTGTCGCGGCCTTGGCCTTAAAGCTGCGCATGCGCGACGTGTCCACTTCGGCCTGGCGGTGCTTTTCGGCTTGCTTCTGCTTTGCCTCTCCTCGCGCCCATGCGGCCGGCTGCGAGTAAGCGGAGCCGTGAATTCCCATTGCCGTACTGCGGAGGTGCTTGCTGCTCTTCCGCGTGAGACATCGGAGGCGCTTCGCGCATGGCTTCCTGCCGTGCGTAACTCCGGGTGCAGGGGCTCCGGGCTCTGGCGCTCCGGACTCTGACGGCATTTGCGCAGCAACCGCAGGCGGCGCCGGCGCGGGCTGTTGTTCTGCTGCGGCAGAATGCGCGTGCTTCGCGGTGTGCGCCGGCGGAGGTCGCGGGAGCGGCCGCAGCAGGAGGCTCGACCTTTGCCTGTTCCGTTGGCGAAGGCGTTGAAGGCGGCGTTGTACTCGGCGCCGGATTCTGCTCTGCAATCTTGATGTTTGGTCCATGCCGGTCCGCTCGCTCGATGATAAACAGAGATCGATGCCACGGCAAAGGCGGCCACAACTCGCAGTCGGAACCCAGACCAGCCGCCACTGTTTCCACCACGCATTGGGTGCAATCGTTCTTGCGAGGCGGCGCGGCGCGGTCTCAGTCGCCGGCATCGGCGGCTTCGCGCGCCAGCGCCACCACCTGGCGGCAACGGCCGCAGACGGCAAGATGCGCGAGCACCTCGGCGCGCTCCCGCTCGCCAAGCGCCTGCTCGGCAAATGCGCTCAGGCTCTCCGCATCGGGATGAAATCCGTGTTGGCTTGTCGCAGTCATGGCGCCGCCTGTTCTTGGAACGCTTCCGATTGCGAATTTTGCAGCAGTTTTTTCAGGTTCACCTCCAAGTCGCGCGGATCGGCGCCCATCGCCTCTTCCGCCGCGCGCCGGCTCATGCCGTCGCGCTGCAAGTTCTTCAAAATCTGCTTGCGAATTTCTTTCTGCCGCGCGGTGCAGCTTGCGGCTCACCGTGGCCTCATGCACGCCGAGCACGCGCGCAATCTCGAGCAATGTCTGCCCGTCAAGATAATACGCCGCCAGAAGATAGCGCTCCTCCGCCTCGCGGCCGCTCACGGCCTGTTCAATCGCCTGCTCCAGCAGCGAGAGCTCGCGGGCCGGCGTCTGCGGCGGAGGTTCGGGCGCCGGCGCGTCAAACTCCTCAATCGGCTCCTCGCGGCGCGTCCGCCGATAGTGATCCACGTGGCGCTGCGCCAGCGTGGTGCGCAGCCAGCCCATCAGCGAGCCGCGGCCGCGGTAGGAAAGCAGCGGGCAGCGCCGCTCGCCGTCGCGCACGTTCAATCCGTAGAGCTCGGCGTAGAGTTGATCGGCCAGATCGCGGCCCAGCGTCTCGCTGCCGGTGATGGCGATGGCGGCGCGGGTGAGCGGCTGCCGGTAGACGGCGATAAAGTGCTCCCATGCGCGCTCGTTCCCGCGGGCGCAGGCGCGCGCGAGCACCAGATCGCCCAGGCACAGGCCGCGGAAGAAGGCGGCCTGCTGCTTTGGCGTCGCCGGAGTTGCGCTGGAGCTTCGGCCAGCCCGAAGTTCTGCGCCGTTCCCGCATCGAGCAGGATCTGCTCGAACTCGTCGCGGGTCAGGCCCCAGCTGGCCGCATCGCAGCCGCGCCAAAGCTCGTCGACCAGGGCGCGGTCGACGCAATCGCAATCGGGCGCGCCGGTCCCGTTCGGGATCCCAGTCTCCGCCGCGCTGGCTGCGGATTCGGTTGGCGCCATTCCCACGCCCTCACGATACGCCAAGAATGCGGTCCCAGAAAAAGATTGCAAGAAGCTGTCTGCTGATCCGTTCGACGGTTGAAGGCCGGCTGTGGGAATCAGGCCGCCGGAGGAGAGTGATGAAAAGAGGAGAGCGATGAAAAACCTGGGCAGATTGGGACTGGTGGCCGCGCTGCTTTTCGCGCTGGCGGCATGGAAGCATGGGAAGGTCGTGAAGGCCGCCGGCGGGCCGGAGAAAGCGCGAGCGGCCCCTACCGCGTGCTGGCTCCGATCGAGAGCGGCAACCTGCTTTTGTTCCCCGTGGTGCGGGCCGATGGAAAATCCACGATGGAAACGCCGTTCATTACCCTCGACGAGGGCCTGAAGAGCGGCGAAGTGGAAGTGACCGAAGCCGGCCGCGCGCGCGGGCTGGTGCGGCCGCAGGGGCGGCGCAGTACGCGCCGAACTCCGATCGCGGCGACGAAGTGAACACGCTGGTCCTCGTCAACCACTCCAAGCGGCCGTTGCTGCTGCTGGCGGGCGAAATCGTCACGGGCGGCAAGCAGGACCGCATCGTCGCCAAAGACCGCATCGTTCCAGCCGATGCCGACCCCATCGATCTCTCGGTCTTCTGCATCGAGCCGGGCCGCTGGACGGAAAGTTCGCCAGTCTTCGGCGCGTCAGACAAGTCGGCCGCTCACAGCTTCATGGTCCAGCCCGAGGTGCGCGAGCGCGCCATGGTCGAGCAGGACCAGCAGCAGGTGTGGGACTCGGTGCATGGCGCGATCTCGAAGATGGAGGCGGCTGCGGCTCCGCCGGGCTCGCTGCATCCGGCGGGCGGCGGGCCTATGCACGAGGCTGAGCCGCCCATGCCGCTTCGGCACCACCAGCTACGCCAAAGTGATGGAGAATCCGGCCGTCAGCGAGAAAGTCGATGAAGCTGCCGCTCCGGTGATGAAGGCGCGCGAACAGGTGCTGGCGAAGCTGCGCGACGAGCACGCCGTCGGCGTGGTGGTGGCCGTGCGCGGCGAAATCGTCTGGGCCGACCTCTTTGCTTCGACCGATCTGCTGGCGCGCTACTGGACCAAGCTGGTCCGCTCCTACGCGGCCGAGAGCCTGACCGAAGGCGAAAATCATGCCGCGCCCAGCGTGGCCGATGCGCAGCACTTTCTCGAAATGCCTTGCAGCACTTCGACATGCCTTCGTGTTTGCACGGTTGGGCGGAACGGAAAACAGCGAGGGCGAAGTGGGCATCTATCGCTATCGCGAGCTGAAGAGCGGGAACGCGCGAGACCTTCGTGCTGGAATCGCTGCTGCCCGGCACGGGCTACGACGTGCACATCAGCAAAATGAAGCTGATCGAGGAAGCTCATCATGTCCGCAAGCCGCACCCGATGGTCCCGCCGCATCCGATCTACGAACCGCAGAATTACTACCCGGATGTCGTCCGTTGACGGGCATCACGCCTTCTGCCGCGCACGCGCCACGCGCGGCGCGGCAATGAGCGTGAAGGCAACCAGAAAGATGGAAGCGGCAATGTAGGCCAGGTGGCCGTGGCGCAGGTCTTCGGTGACCAGCTTGACCGCGACCAGTGCGATCGCCGCGTAGCCCAGCCGCGTCAGCTCCCGCGCGCCAGTGCGCGCCGCCAGAGACCAGCGCCAGCGCCGCCGCGCACAGCGTCACGGTGCGGATCAACGCGAGGTGATGCGCGGCCGGGCATCACGCGCAGCGAAACGAGCGCAATGAGCCCCTCGACCAGCAGTGCCGTCACGGCGCCAGCTGCCAGCGCGGCAAAGCCGAGATGCAGCGCCTGCGGAATCCATCCTTCAGCTTCGCGCGGCTGCACGAGCACATAGCAAAGCACCGCGCACGATCGCGATCAACCACACGCCCACGGCCGGCGCGCCCGGCGGCGTTCCCACCAGTGCGCTCGACAGAAAGCCCAGCAGCCCCGAAGCCGCGGCAGCGGCCAGCAGAAACACCATTCCGTAGAACTCAAAGGCCTGTCCAACGCTCCCGCCTGCTCAAACCCATCGCCGCCAGCGCAGCCGCGCCCAGCAGCGGGATCACAATCACCGGCGGCAGACACAGGAAGCTCCCGGCGAGAAGCAGCGCCGCGCCCCATGCGGCAAAGACGGTGCGTTGCGCCGACTCGGTGCGCGCGCGAAGACCGTGAAGACCTGGCGTAACACGCGGCTGAAAGCAGCAGGCAAACCGCGCCGAGAATCGCCGATCCGCGCCGGCTGACCGAAATCCGCCAGGCTCACCGCAGCGAGCAGAAACGCAATGGACGGCCTGAATGATCGCGAAAACTGCGATGGCTGCGCGCGAAGCACCGTTTTGACGCCCACGCTCGCCGCAAACAGGGCAAACACTCGCGATGCCGGGAGCGAGCAGCGCGCCGCGGCTCAGTGCCGGGTAACCTTCGCGCCAGTCTGTCCGGCGAAATAGACGTAGATCAGAATCCAGATGGCCGCGTCGGCGGCGAGCGCGACCAGCGCGCCAACTTCGGGCACGCGATCGCATCCCGGCACAAACTCGCAGACCGCCGCGAGAATCAGCAGCACCACGATGAACGGCAGAAGCACGTGCGAAGCGATGGCCAGCGCCAGCGCGAGCGCGGCCGCCGCGATCGCAGGCCACGCGCAGCACCGGCTTGAGATCGCGCGGCGTGAAGGCGGCCAGAGCGAAGGCCGCAAGCGCAAAGGCGCAAACCACTACCGCGGCGGCGGCGGCGGGCAGACACATTGAAGCGCAGGGTCAGCTCCCAAAGCATGGGAGCGAGGATGAGGGCCGAGGTGCCGGCGTAGATGGTGCTGGTCAAGCGCGGTCCGCCGCGCACACGCGCCGCCCAAACCAGCCACAGGAATGCGTACGCGATGCCGGCCGCGGCGACGGTCAGGCTGGGGAAGGGAGCTGGTCTCCTCGACGGCGCGCAACACATAAGCGCCGGCAATGCCCAGCAGCGCCTTGCCCAGCACCGGAAAGAGCTTCCCCGGCTGCGCGGGAGGTTCTTCGGCCGCGGATCGCGGCGGCGAGCGCTCCGATTCAACTTCCGCGGAGGGATGCGGCCAATCGCGCAGCGAGCGGATGCTCCAGCGCATCGACACGCCGCTCCAGCGCTTCCAGGCGCTTTCTAAGCCGCTCGATTTCGTCGGGAAGATCGTTCATCGTTCCCACCCGATCCTTCGCGGCGAGTCCGAACTCAGTCGCCCGCCGCGGCCTCGTGCAGGCTCTTCTCAGGCCACGGAGGCAGCAGCTTGACCAGCACCCACAGGAAGAGCAGCGGCAGAATGGTCAAGCCGATGGCCACCAGCAAGCCTTCGCGCGTCACCAGGTCCATCTTGTAGGTCGTGTAGCCGAGAAAGCTCTTTGAGAACAGCTGGCCGCCGATCACCACGTTCCAGCGCATGGCAAAGACGCTGATCAGGATCAGGCATCCGCAAATGACGTAAATCCGCTTGCGCACGACTGCGCTGAGGCTGTTCTTCCAGACCTGCGTGAGGAACAGCAGGATCAGCGGAACGAGCGTGCCCAGGATGATCTGCATCACGATCTGCGAGAAGAAGAGCTTGGTGTGCACCATGAAATTCAGGCTGCGGAACGATTCGTCGGCCTCGTAGATGCGGTGAATCAGGTCCAGCATCTCCAGGCTGAAGTCGATGATGAAGATGTAGAACATGTACATCGCGATCGTGTCCACGCAGCGCATGTCGATCGTCTGCTTGCGCAGCTTTGTCGTCGCCATGTAGAGCAGCATCACCGCGGCGATGCCCGACACCATGGCCGAGAAGATGAACACCACCGGCATCAGCGGCGACGACCACCAGGGATTGGCCTTGATCGATCCGAAGATGAATCCCACGTAGCCGTGCAGCAGGAACGCCGAAGGAATGCCGATCAGCGTCACGATCCAGCCCACCTTCTCGTCGATGTGCAGCGAGCGCTCGCTGATGTTGCTCGAGCCCAGCGTCATGATCTTGTAGATCAGGCGCAGCAGGCCCTTCGATTGCTGCGACAGCAGCACGATCTCGCGGCGGTAGTCGAGCCAGATCTCGAACACCAGCACCGCCATCAGATACCACAGGTACACGTAGCCGAACATCGCCATGGCCGAGGTGGCGTGCGGCGTAAAGTACATCTCCGGCGAGCGCTCGGGATGGCCCAGGTGCAACTGCAGCGGCAGCGGCGCGTCCAGCAGAAAGGCCAGCGCCGTCAGCAGCGCCAGCCGGTAGGTCGGCTTCACCGCTTCCACGCGGAACACGCGCTCCAGCGACGCCAGAATGAATGCGCCCGCCACCAGCCCCGTGATGTAGGGGTACAGAACGATCAGCACGCTCCAGTGCAGAGCATATTCGTTCGGATACATGAAGCCTTCAACGCCGCTCATAAATACAGCTCCTAGCTCTTAGCTTTTAGCTCTCTAGCTTTGTCTTGCTGCTCTTGCCGCTGCGGCTTCGTGTTGCACGATACAGCTAAGAGCTAAAGGCTAAAAGCTAACGGCTGCTTTTCTCACCGCACCGACCCATCCAGCCCGTTGTAGAACGCCTTGGCGCCGGTTGCCATCTGCGGCTTCAACACCTGCACGGTATGCGTCTTCAGGAACTCGTGAATCGGGTCGTTGGGATTCTTCAAGTCGGCCAATTGCCGCGCTCCCGTGGGGCAGGCCTCGCAGCACGCGGTCGTCAGCCCCTTGGTGATGCGGTGATAGCACAGCGTGCACTTGTCCGCGACCTTCTTCGTGGGATGAATGTAGCGGCATCCGTAGGGGCAGGCCTGCACGCAATAGGCGCAGCCCAGGCAATATTTCTGGTCGATCAGCACCACGCCGTCCGGGCTGATGAACGTCGCGCCCACCGGGCACACCTGCGTGCAGGGCGAATCCGCGCAGTGGTTGCACATCTTGGGAACGAAGAAGTACTTGCCTGCGTCCTCCTGCGGCTACCGGAAATCCTTCCTTGCCGCCGTCGGGCGAGATCACCTCGGGGTTGGTCATGTTCCGTGTCCGTGACGTGATAGCGCTCCACCCAGGTGCGGAAGTTTCCATCGGGCACGTCGTTCTCCGTCTGGCAGGCGCGCACGCAGTTGCCGCAGCCGATGCACTTGGGAATATCGATCAGCATGCCCCACCAGTGATCGCTCATCTGGTAGTTCGGCGAGGCCTCGGGCGTCACCGGCCAGCGACGTATTTCCAGGCCACGGCCGCGGCCGGCAAAAGAATCAGCATATGACGCCGGCTGATGTTCATTTCGCACCTCCCGCGGTGGGACTGGCGCTTGTGCCAGTAGCTGCATCGGAACCGATAGCCGGGCTGTGGGGGTTGTGGCAGGTCTCGCAGGGAACGCCGCCCGAGTGATCCGCCGGGTCCACCTGCGGAAAGCCCTTGGGCTTGGCCGCGCTGGCCGTGTGGCAGCGCGCGCACAGCACCGCCGTGTCCGGCTTCACCGGGACAACCGTCGTTGGATCGTCGGCGTGGAGAAGGATAGGAGGCGCGGGAGGGGGCGGGGGAACGATCAAAGCCACGAAACGCTCGTAGAGGGTTCCCTTGGGCTGCGGCGGCGCAGGCAGATTGCTGAAAGAGCGCCCCGTGGCAGGCTTCGCAGTTCACGTGCGCATGCGCGCCCTTGGTCTTGGTATCGGCAATATCCGTGTGGCAGCTCTCGCACGTCTGGTGCCCGGCAAACTTCACCGGGTGCTCAGCAATCTCGCCGATCGCCGCTCCGCGATAATGCCCATATTGCCCGAAGGTCTTCGGAACCACGTAGCCGCGCACCACCAGAAACACCAGAAAAGCGAGCACAAAGAGCCCCGCAAACCGGAAAAGATGTCCTGCATCCTTCAGACCGCTCATCAAGCGCTGTCTCCGTACAGCCAGCGCCGGGAGGGGCTTTGTGATCAGCGATGTGATCCAGCACACTCTCGACTGCTCTGAAGTTAGGCATCGGAAGCAAGGCTGTATGTGAGATAGCTCACAAGTCGATGTGACAAGCAACGCACTCCGTCGAGGCCTGTCGGCGCCCCGGAAGGCGATACATGAATCTTGGAGCGCAGGATGGCAAGAATTCTCGACGGCGCGGCCATTGCCGCCGCCATCAAGCAGGAAGTGGCCGAAGAGGTCGGCCAGCTGGCCGCGCGCGGCATGCGCCCGGGCCTCGCGGCGGTGCTGGTGGGCCACGTGGCGGCTTCGGAGATTTACGTCCGCAGCAAGGTGCAGGCCTGCGCCGAGCTTGGGATATCTAGCGACCTGATCACGCCGCCCGCCGATGTCACCACCGAAGACATGCTCGATCTGGTCGCCACGCTCAACGCGCGCGACGACATCGACGGCATTCTCATCCAGTTGCCGCTGCCGCCGCAGGTCGACGCCAAAAGGCTGCTCGACGCCGTCGACCCCGCCAAGGATGTGGACGGCTTTCATCCCGTGAACGCGGGCCGGCTGCTTGCCGGCCGTCCGGCGCTTGCGCCCTGCACGCCCGCCGGCGTCATTGAGATTCTTAAGCGCAGCCAGATTCCCATCGCCGGCCAGCACGCGGTGGTGGTGGGCCGCAGCGACATCGTGGGCAAGCCGGTAGCGATGCTCCTGCTCCACGAGAATGCGACTGTCACGATTTGCCACTCGAAGACGCGCGACCTGCCGGCGATAACGAGGCAGGCCGACATTCTGGTTGCCGCCATCGGCCGGCCCGGCTTCATCACGCCGGAGATGGTCACGCCCGGCGCCACGCTCGTCGACGTTGGCATCAATCGCCTGACCACGCGCGAGGAGTTCGACCGCTTCTTCAAGGGCGACGCCAAGCGCGAAGCGGCATTTGAAAAGCGCGGCTCGACGATCGTCGGCGACATCCATCCCAAAGCCTTCGAGATCGCCGGCGCCTACACGCCTGTGCCCGGCGGCGTGGGCCTGCTGACGATCGCCATGCTGATGTCCAACACCGTGCGCGCGGCCAAATTACGGCGAGGATTGTGACGCCTGGAGTCGCTTGACGCCACGGCGGTGCGGATGGCCAGCGGCTTGCGTCTCCGGTAGATCCAACTCCCACCTACTTCGGCTTCGATACGCTCGCGTCTTTGAGTAGCTCGTAGAGATCTCCAACTCTCTCATCGAGAACGTCGAGTTTTTTCGACAGGCCCTGAATCTCCGTCTCGGAGTGGCGATTGACGTCGAAGTCCAACTCGCTCCGCACTCGGTCCTTGGTGTCCTGCCGGTTCTGGCTCATCATGATCACCGGCGCCTGGATGGCCGCGAGCATGGAGAGAAACAGGTTGAGCAGGATAAACGGATAGGGATCCCAGGCCTTTCCCTGGAGCAAGATGTTGATCGCTGTGTAAACCGTCAGAATGACGGCGAACAGAATGATGAACGTCCACGATCCGCCAAACCCGGCGACAGCATCGGCGATGCGCTCTCCAAAAGTCTCTTGCTTCTCGATGATCTCGTTAGCATTGCGGGTGGCGCGAAGCCGCACCAACTGTTGCGTCGCATGAAGCTGATGGCCGAGAGTTGTCAACAGGTCCATGCCCGCGTCGGGTTTCCGCTGAATCAGCACCGCAATATCGCTTCGCGACACCTCAATGCAAACGCACTCCTCCAGCGCAACTGCGCTCGTCTGATGCGGCGTTTGCTCCAACATTGAGGCGAAGCCAAAGAATTCGTTCCTCCCCGGCTCATCGACAATCACCTCCTGCTGGTCCTCGTCTACGGTTGTCACCTGAACATTGCCCGAGACCAGCACGTAAGCTTGTGCGGCCGGATCTCCGGTTTTGTAGATGCGCTCGCGCGGCGCAAACTTCTTCATTTCCACCTGCGCGGCAAGGATTGCGGTTTCGTCATCGTCGAGCAGGGAAAACAACGGGACACTCTTGAGTACTTCCGGGCTGCAGATCATGGAGTTCTCCAGTGTGGGAGTGTTGATGCGAGTTGTTTGGCGGCGGGAGCGCGGCGCAGTGGAAAGTCCACTTCAAAGCCGATCTGCCCGCCAATTTTTGGGCTGGCAACGTGGCTGCCACCCAGGAGTGCGAAGGTAACGGCAGTGCGGCTGTTGAGCTGATACCAGCCTCCAGCCAGACCCTGGAACTGGTCCTTTCCCAGGCCTTTATTGTCCGCTACCGCGCCGTAGGCCTCCACGCCCAGGCTGAGGTGCTGATTAAGGTCGTTCACCAACGAGAGACCCCCGGTGTACACGTGGCCGCGGGTGTTCTGGGTACCCAGAACGCCGGTGCTGGTATTACCGGCGAACAGGAATCCGAAATTGGCGTTGAGCCTCGCCTTCTCCGTGATGGGCTCCTGGGCGATGGAATTGAGCCAGTAGTCGGTAAGACCGGAACCGAGTTGCTGGCTCGTATCTCCGGTGGGAAATTCAATATACATGCTTGCGGAGAAGGCTGGCACGCTCAGGGGCCGATCCGATTTGTGGAAGTTCCATTTGATGCCGAGGTCGGTATCGCCCGGTCCGTTGGAGGATTGCGTTCCCTGCGTACGGTAGATGGAGAGATAAGGCGCATCGAGATCGAGTTCCAGCCCGTGTGGCAATCCATAGTTGACCTTGTAGTTGAAGGTGTTCTGCCGGATGTCCGGGTACTCAGCGGATTGCAGGCCGTCGATTTCGTTGAAAAACTCGAAGTGCAGGGTGCCGTCATCGGTCACGTCCGCATTGTCGGTATAGAAGGGCATCTGCGCCACGAGGGTTCCCGTGCCCCAAAGGGCACAGCAGAGCAGCGACGCGAGCTGAAGCGGAAAACGCATGCAAAGACATCCTAACTTTAACCGCACCACGCACATCGAAGAAATGAATGGAGTGTAAAAACAGTCCCTGATTACGCTTCTTTCGCGGCCGATGATGCGCAGATTCAGGCCGGCCGTCAGGCGCTGCCGCTTCACTCAATCTGCAGTAGAAATGGATCAATCACCTATACTGGCATTCGATTGCGATGCGCGCGAACATAGCAGGAAGCGAGGAGCGTTCACCTTGTTGAGGGTCGGACTCACGGGCGGGCTGGGCAGCGGCAAATCGACCGCGGCCGCCATGCTGCGCGAGCTCGGCGCGCAGGTTATCGAGGCCGACGCTCTGGGCCGCACGCTGATGGAGCCGGGCCAGCCGGTGTTTGCGGAAATTGTGCGCACCTTCGGCCCTGACGTCATCGACCCCGACGGCCGGCTGAATCGCACGCGCCTTGCCGATCTCGCCTTTCGCCAAGGCCGCCTGCAGGAACTGAACGCCATCGTTCATCCGCCCGTGATCGAGGCCCAGGCGCGATGGATGGATCAGGTTTTCGCCCGCGATCCATCGGCCGTTGCGGTCATCGAGTCCGCGCTCATTTTTGAGGTGGTACGCGACGCCCTGGCTCGCGGCGAAAAGCGCAGCGTTTTGACTAACTGGCGACGGCGCATGGACCGCGTCATTGTCGTGACCGCGCCCGATGAGTTGAAGATCCACCGTTACGCCGCGCGTATCCAAGCTTCAGACGGCGGCACAGGGATCAGTCTTATGGCCATCGAGGACGACGCGCGCAATCGACTGGCGCATCAGGTTCCGGACGCCGAAAAAGCCGCGCAGGCCGATTATGTGCTTGATAATTCGGGCGATATTGAATCGTTACGGGCACAGGTCAAAGCGCTTTGGCCGCGCCTGCAAGCTGAGAGCAACAAATCCGGCCAATAACTGTCACTACAATAGGAGTGGCGGCTCCGACCCGATGGGAACTTTGCCCGATAGCCGTCGTAATTGCTGCTGGATCCTTTTTCAGGGAATACGAACGATGAAATTAAGCCGAATTCTCCTTATTCTTGTGATTTTGCTGGGCGGATTCTGGTTGGTGACTACGTATCTCCAGCCAACGCACTCCATGGGGCACATTCCGCTGCTGGGCGGAGGCGGGGGCGTGTCCACCACGCCGCTTGAGCTCACTGAGGCCCACGCCGCGCCGAAGTACGACGCGGAAGAAGAAAACAATATCGCGATCTACAAAAGAGTGCTGCCCTCGGTGGTTAACATCACCTCGACGGCGCTGGTCTTCGACTTCTTCTACGGAACCGTTCCGCAGCAGGGGCAGGGCTCGGGCTTCATTCTCGACAAGGCCGGTCACATTCTGACGAATTTTCACGTCGTGGCGGGCGCCAATCGCGGCGTTGAAGTGCAACTGAGCGACAAGCGCAAGTTTGCGGCTCGCGTCATCGGCACCGACCGCACGCACGATCTGGCGCTGTTGCAAATCGACGCGCCCAACCTGCAACCGGTTACGCTGGCCGATTCGTCGCAACTCAACGTGGGCCAGAAGGTCTACGCCATCGGCAATCCCTTCGGCCTGGCCGGCACCATGACGCGCGGCATCATCAGCGCCATCCGGCCCATTCGCAACGGAGAAGGCGCGCCGATTGAAGACGCAATTCAGACCGATGCGGCCATCAATCCCGGCAACTCCGGCGGGCCGCTGCTGAATTCGAGCGGCGAAGTTATCGGCATTAACACCATGATTGCCTCGAACGGCGCCGACCAGAGTTCGGGTATCGGCTTCGCCATTCCCATCAACACCGCCAAGGCCGTGCTGGCCGACCTGCTGAAGTACGGGCGCGTCAAGCGGCCTTCGCTGGGCATCGTTTCGTTTGCCATCGGTCCCGACCTGGCTTCGCAGATGGGTCTCGCTGCGGATTCAGGTGTGCTCATCCAGCGCGTGCTTCCCGGCGGTGCGGCGGAGCAAGCTGGTCTGCACGGAGGCAACCAGCAGGCCTATGTGGGCAACACGCCCATCATGATGGGAGGCGACCTCATCATCGCCATCGACGGACAGGAGGTTACCGATCCGCAGGACATCAACGCCATCATGGAAAAGCACCAGGCGGGCGACACTGTGAGCGTGACCATCGTGCGCGGCCAGCGCCGCATGACGATCAAATTGATTTTGGGAGAAGCCAGGGACGCGAATACGTAGTTCCTACATAGCGATCGGGGAAGCAAGAATGCCGGGCCGCTTCGGAATCGAAGCGGCCCGATTCGTTTGATCAGCGCTGTTAAGTCCTCCCTCCGCTGATCACCGAGTTTCCAGCGGAGGCTAGGTGGCATTGACCAGTGCCGTTAATTCTTCATCAATCTTGCTCTCAGGAACGTACCACGGTTTGCGCGTATCGCCCACGGTCAGGGTTTGGCCG
The DNA here is from genome assembly GCA_963826735.1 of uncultured Acidobacteriota bacterium. Classification (GTDB taxonomy): domain Bacteria; phylum Acidobacteriota; class Terriglobia; order Terriglobales; family Acidobacteriaceae; genus Telmatobacter. The sequence goes on along the minus strand of CAWGYN010000010.1, from coordinate 960,973 downwards.
GAAGGGTCGTACACCCAACCGATCGTGATCCCGTTCTTTGTGGCCGTTCCTTCATTGCCGCTGATGGAGATGCCAAGCTCCTGTTGCGCCCTGGTCTCAATGGCCGCGAGTCGCTTTGGATTGATGTTTTCGTAGATCACTTGACTGCAGCTCCGGCAAATCCAGTGGCTGTCGCTTCAGCATTCCACGATGCCTTGAAGTCGCCTGCAGGGCCGCGGCCAAAACGGTGCCTGAGGAGCCCGTGCCCGGTATGCCTATACCAGAGCAAATTTGTGTTGTTGCCTGCCGCTTGCCCCTTCACGGACGTCCGGCCACTCATCGTATTTGCGATGATCGCTTCTGCTGCCGCAACTGCAATGGCCAGTAGCGCTGCATAGGGAGCCGTAACCGGGATTGCCGAAAGCACCACTTCAGCCCCAGACGTCGCCGCATTAAGAGCCTGTTCCCAGGCGGGCCCTGTGATTCCGCTCTGCGCCGCGGCCGCAAGCGCAGCCGCTGCTGTCTTGAGGTTATTGGAAGCGGTCGCGTCGGTGGGCTGGATGACGGCGGCAAGATTGTTCAATGCCGAGGCCAGCGTGGTTGCATCAGACTGTAGTTCGCTGGTGCTTGCGGTGCATCCGGCGGTAGGCAGGGTTGCGCTGAGGGTCAGCGCAATCAGCATCCATGCGCCGAACTTGGCGCCCCCACTTGATGCGCCGCCACGCTGACTTGCTGCGCCGCTGACTTGCTGACTCGCTGCCTCCGGATCCTTTGCCAGCAATCCCAGCAGCGCCGTGGCCAGCGCACTTGCCAGCGAGACCACCGTTCCCGTTCCTGCTTTGCCCAGTGTCACGCCCTGCTGCGACAACACTCCGGCAATGCTCGCCACCGCAATCAGCAGCCCCGCCGCTGACGTCTTCGGATGATTCCAGATATTTGCAAATAGATTCATGATCGAAACTCCTTCGCGCTACGTCTTTTCGCCGCGGCGAGCGCGCTTCATGGGTTGAGTGCGATTGCGTCGAAAATTTTTCCTGCGCAGGCCGGCGTTACACACGCGCCGGTCCTGCGCATGGTCAGGAGTGGCTCTCAAAACCCGGACGTTGCCGTGGTTCCGGTCAGGTCATCCGTTGAAGGGCCGCCCTCGCGAGACAACAGCGATCCCGTGCCCGCGCGAAGCGGCCTTCGCTTCCCACGCGAGCACGCGCCGCGACGCCATCCATAGCTGCGGTTCGACTCGGTCTCTGCCAGATCGCCTGCGTACAGAGTCAAGTCGCAGGCGAATTCAGGAACCGCAGGGGGGAGGGCTTCTCCATCGCCCGGCGCTTTGCTTTCGCTGTTTGTCTTGTTGTCTTTAAGGGTAGGCGCTTCGAGGGTAATTACCTGCAAAGTGTCGCAAGACAAGAACTACGTAAAAAATCAATGATTTACGGAGGTCGTACGGGTTTTGGGCGCTTGACAAGCAGCGAATGAGCGAAGTGAGTGAAGAAGTGAAGGGAGTGAAATGAGTGAATTGAGCAAAGTGAGCAAAGTGAGCGAAAGAGCCTACTCCTTGCTCAATGTCTACTTGTTCCCTTGTTCCCTCGGTCCCTCGGTCCCTTGGTCCCTGTCTTTACGTACCGCCGCCCGCGGACTTCGTACTCGCCGCTGACCACGCGGGCAATCGCCTCGGTGTAGGCGATGTGCTCCTCGGCGAGGATGCGCGCGGCCAGCGAGTGCGCATCGTCGCTGTCGAGCACGGAGATGGTCCTTTGCAGAACAATGGCGCCGTGGTCCAGTTCGTCGTCGACAAAGTGCACGGTGCAGCCCGTTACCTTCACACCGTAATCGAAGGCCTGCTGCTGCGCGTCGAGGCCGGGGAAGGCCGGGAGCAGTGAGGGATGGATGTTCAGAATGCGATGCGGAAACGCGGCCACGAACTCCGGCGAGAGGAGGCGCATGTAGCCGGCAAGACAAACCAGGTCCACGCCATGCGTCTTCAGCAGAGCCGCGACATCGGCGTCATGCTCCGCGCGCTTGCGGCCTTTCGACACAAGCACCGCGTTCGAAAGACCCAGTTCGGCTGCAGCAGCGATGCCCGGAGCCTCAGCCACGTTGGAAATGACGATGGCGATCTCAACGCCGGGGAGCTTGCCGGAACGGATGGACTCGGCGATGGCGAGAAAGTTCGAGCCGCGGCCGGAAAGCAGGATGCCGAGGCGCGTTGGCCGGGAAGGTTGCAAGAACATCCCTCAGGGGCTAAAGCCCCGTATTCTCCTGCATTTTTCGGCGCGACTAAAGTCGTGCCCTGATACACAACATAAAGGAGGAGATTTGCGGCGGACTACACCAGCTCCGCTAACGCCGCTAACTCCGCATTCTACGTGTACTGTACCCGGCGCTCGCCCTTCACCAGGCGACCGATCACGTAGAACTTTTCTTCAGCGCGGTCCAGCAGATTCTTGGCGCGCGTAAATTTCGCCGCCGGAATAACCGCGATGAGCCCGATGCCCATGTTAAAGGTGCGCATCATCTCTTCCTGCGGCACGTTGCCCAGCTCGCGCAGATGCTCGAAGATGGGCAGCACCGGCCATGAGCCGATCTCCACCTGCGCCGTGACGCCTTTGGGCAGAATGCGGGGCAGATTCTCCGTAATACCGCCGCCGGTGATGTGCGCCATACCGGTAGTGAGCCCCGCCGTCACCAGCTTCTGAATCACATGCAGATAGCTGCGGTGCGTTTTCATGAGCGCCGCGCCGGCCTTCTCTTTGATCGCGGTCACGTATTGCGTGGCCTTGTAGCCGCCCACGTCGAAGAGCAGCTTGCGCGCGAGCGAGTAGCCGTTGGTGTGCAGCCCGGTTGAAGGCAGCCCGATGAGCACGTCGCCCGGCTTGATGCCCACGCCCGTAATCATTTTGTCGCGGTCCACGGCGCCCACGATAAATCCCGCCAGGTCGTACTCGCCGTCGGCATAGAAGCCGGGCATCTGCGCGGTCTCGCCGCCGATCAGCACGCAAGCATTGGCCTTGCAGCCGTCGGCCAATCCGCTGACGACGCTCTCAATCACGTCCGGGTCGAGCTTGCCCGTCGCCAGGTAATCGAGAAAGAAGAGGGGTATCCCCCCCTGCACGGCGATGTCGTTCACGCAGTGGTTCACCAGGTCGACGCCCACCGTCTGGTGCAGTCCCAACTCGAAGGCCACCTTCAGCTTGGTGCCCACCCCGTCGGCTGAGCTCACCAGGATCGGGTTCTTCCAGCGCTGAAGATCTAGCCGGAAGAGCGCGCCAAAGCTGCCGATCCCACTCAGCACATTGCGGTTAAAGGTCTTCTGCGCCAGGTACTTGATGCGTTCCTTGGCCTGGCCGGCGCCGCGGAGGTCAACGCCAGCGTCGGCGTAAGTTACGGATTTGCTTGAGGTTTCCTGAGGCACGGTCGAGGTCTTCCGTTCGTGAAAGGTGCGCGGCGCGGATGAGCCGGAAAGAGGAATTCTAGCAGCATTTGCGGCGGCATTTCCCACAAAACGGATGGCGCGGATTGCGCGGCTACCAAAATGGCGGATCCGGCCTGCGAGAAATCGTTTGCCGTCGTCCGCGGCCGCCGCTGCGCTTCCTGGGGGATGGGTTCGGAACGACGAGGCCAAGCGCACGGCCTAATATACTGAACCCAGCATGAACCGTACCCGTTCCCAGGCTCTCCAGGAGCGCGCCGAGCACTATTTTCCCGGCGGCGTCAACTCGCCCGTGCGCGCCTTTCGCGCCGTGGGTGGCGCACCGCCCTTCATCGAGCGCGCCGAGGGCGCATATCTGTTCGATGCCGACGGCAACTGCTATATCGACTACTTTGGCTCCTGGGGCCCCATGATTTTGGGCCATGCCTTTCCGCCTGTGGTGGAAGCCATTGCGCGCGCGGCGCGCAGCTCGGCCAGCTTCGGCGCTTCCACGGCCGCTGAGGCCGACCTGGCCGAGCGCATCGTGGCCTGTTACCCCGCCATCGAGAAGATGCGCTTCGTCAGCTCTGGCACTGAAGCCACTATGTCCGCGATTCGCCTGGCCCGCGCTGCCACCGGCCGCAAGATCATCGTTAAATTCGAAGGCTGCTATCACGGCCACGCCGACGGACTGCTCGTCAAAGCCGGCTCCGGTGTGGCGACATTCGGGATTCCGGGTTCGGCTGGCGTCCCCGAAGAGATCGCGCACCTGACGCTGGCGCTGCCTTACAACAACCTTGCGAGCGTGGAAGCCGCGTTTGCCACGCATCCCGATGCGATCGCCGCTATCATTCTCGAGCCCATCGTGGGCAACGCTGGCTGCATTCCGCCAGTTGAGGGTTATCTCGCGGGATTGCGCCAGCTCTCCGCGCGTCAGGGCGCACTGCTGATCTTCGATGAGGTGATGACTGGCTTCCGCGTTGCGCTGGGCGGCGCCTGCGAGCTTTACGCACTCGATCCTGACCTGGTTACCCTGGGGAAAATTGTGGGCGGAGGATTGCCGGTCGGAGTGTTTGGCGGAAAAAGCCGGTTCATGGATCTTCTGGCCCCGCTCGGGCCGGTCTATCAAGCCGGAACGCTCAGCGGCAACCCGCTGGCCATGGCTGCGGGCCTCGCCACTATCGGCTATCTGCAGGAACACGCCGCGGAAGTCTACGCGCAACTGGAAGCAAAATCCCGCGCGGTAGCTGAGGGCGTTGCTCAGGAAGCCGCGCAGGCCCGGATTCCCCTCACCACCAACCGCGTTGGCGCCATGTGGACTTGGTTCTTCACGGGTGAGCCTGTAACGAACTACGAGCAGGCCGCGAAGTCCGACACGGGTGCGTTCGGCCGCTTTCACCGCGCGATGCTGGAGCAGGGAATCTGGCTGCCGCCTTCGCAGTTTGAAGCGGCTTTCCTCTCCACGGCGCACAGCGATGCCGACGTTACGGCAACGATCGCTGCGGCACGCGGCGCGTTTGCCTTTGCCCATCCCTGAGCGAGCCACTGTGCTGATCCCGCGCTTCCGAGTCTCTGTCTCGGGACATCAGCGACACCGAATTCTGCGCTAAAATCATACGCATGAGGCCCTCAGAGATTCTGCCCCAGCACCGTGATGCGATCCGCCGGATGGTACTGGATTCCGGTATGGCGAACCCGCGCCTCTTCGGCTCCGTCGTACACGGCGACGACACCGACGGCAGCGACCTCGATCTCCTCGTCGATCCTTCGCCTGAGACCAGCCTGCTTGATCTTGCCAAGCTGCAACTTGAGCTGGAAGCCACCGTGGGAATCAAAGTTGACGTGCGCACGCCAAGGTTCCTTCCTGCATCCTTCCGCGACAAAGTCCTGGCCGAAGCCGTGCCGATATGACAAGCCACCCGCTCAGAGCGCGCGATTATCTGGGTCACATGCTCGATGCAGTTGGCCAGATTGAGACTTACACGCGTGGCAAGAACGCCAGTGATTTCCTCTCGGACCGGCTGCTGCAGGACGCCGTGGTTCGCAATGTTGAGATTCTTGGCGAAGCTTCCAGAAACCTTCTCAGTGCGGTTTCCGACGCAACCGCAACATATCCTGGCATCCCCTTCGCCGCGATTTATGCGATGCGCAACCAGCTTTCTCATGGATATTTTGTCATCGATTTGGATGTCGTTTGGAAGGTGATCGAACGCGACATTCCTGCGCTGCGGAAAGAACTGGAGATTGCCATTGCGGCCTTGGACAAATCGCCAACCGCATAACAGGTGTCAGCCCCACGCATCCACAGTCACAAACCGGTGGCTCTTGGCGTAGCGCTCCAGCAGCAGCCCCGCAGCCGTCACGCTCGGCCCGCGGTTTACGGCCGCATCGCGATGCCCACCGTCGTGAAGCACAATGTTCGCCGCGCGTCCGCGCCGCTCGAGAGCGTCGATTTTTCTCGCAAGCTGCTCCGCGATCCGGTCTGCCGACGGCTCGCTCCAGTCGGAAGTCATCGCGTTCCACAGCACCGGCTCCAGGCCGAGTTCATGCGCAATGCGGAACACCACAGGCCGCCGCGCCCCAAAGGGCGGCCGAAAAAACTTCACCGGCGCACCGGTAATCTGTTGCAACGTTTCGCTGGTTTTCCGAAGCTCCTCGAACACGCGGCTTGAGCGCGTACGCGAGAGGTTGGGATGCGACCACGAATGATTCCCGATGGTGTGTCCTGCCGCCGCAATCCGCCGCACCAGCTCCGGCTGCGCGGCGGCACGATTGCCCAGCAGAAAAAATGTCGCCCGCACTTGGTGTTTAGCAAGAATGTCGAGCAGCCGCGGAGTCCATGTTGCATTCGGGCCATCGTCGAAGGTGAGCGCCAGTTCGCCCGGCCGCGCCGGCGCAGTGATTGCCGTGCCGAAAATGCGTGAACCGGGCCATAGCGAGGCATAAGCATATGCGCCCACCAGCAGGCCCGCGCCAGCCGCAGCGCCGAGGCCCTCATACATTCCGGCTGCAAAGGGAGAGATCATTCTGCTGTCAGTATGCTGCCGCGAAGGGTACGCGGGCAAACCGAAATCCTCGCGCCACCCGCGTGCAGTAGTGTTTCAAAGGCATCACATTCAGAATTTTTTGCAGGCGCGGGTCTGGTGACTCGTGCTGCAGCCGGTCTGGAGACTGGCGTTACGCAGTTTTGGCGGGCGAGTTTTCGTTGCCGTTCGGCCCAGCCTGCACCGCAGCCGCCGCAATGCGCCTTCGTGCGCGTTGCTCGCTGGAAAGCCGCTCATGCCGCCACGTGGTCATCGAGGTCACGGCGAAGTTCCACACCGCAGTGAAAAGCAACCCCGTGAGCGCAGCCAGCCACCACGGCACCCCGCGATGAAAAGCCTCACTGGCAATGGCGACGTTTGCTACCACGCCCAGACCGCACGCCAGGCAGAAGGAGATAAGCCCCCTCAGAAACCTCCATCCGCGCAAACGCCGGTCACGATAGGTGATGGAGTTGTTCAGAACGAAATTCAGAATCATCACGATGAATGTGGTGACGGCCTGGCCTTTGGCGAAGCTGATTCCAGCCGCGTGCAAAAGAAGGCTCAGAATCAGCAGATGCACGCCCACACCCAGTGCGCCCACCATGGCGAAGAGGACAAAGCGCACATTCACAAGGTTGCCCAGATGTTTATCGACCAGCAGCTCAAAGTATTCGAGCCCCACCATCACATCGAGTTTGCTTTCGCCGTGCTCGCGCAAGCGGAAGCGATACGGCACCTCTCCGATGCGCAGCCCTGGCCCCGCAGAAAGCACGATGTCGAGCAAAATCTTGAAGCCGATGCCCGACAGTCGATGCGCGAACCGCTCAAACGTCGCCACGCGCACCATGAAGAATCCGCTCATGGGGTCGCTGAGTTCGTGCTCCGCGCCCATCAGGCTCAACCGCTTGCCCAGTTGGCTCAGCTTCACCCGCCAGCTTGAGAATTCGCCCATGCTGCCGCCGGCAATGTTCCGCGAGCCTACCACCAGGTCAAGATTCTCTTCGCGCATGCGCCGCAGCATTTCGGGCAGAATGCTCTCGTCGTGCTGCAGGTCTGCATCCATCACGGCCACGAAGGGCGCAGAGGCGGCCAGAATCCCCTCGATGCATGCGGAGGCAAGTCCGCGCCGTCCGATGCGGTGCAGCACACGCAAATTGTCATGGTCGCGAGCCAGCCGCCGCACCACGTCCGCGGTGCCATCGGGCGAGTCGTCATCCACAAAGATCACTTCGTAGTGAATTCCCGCAAGCGCAGTCGCGAGGCGATCGACCATCGGACCCACGTTTCCGCTCTCGTTAAATGTGGGCAGCACGATCGCCAGATCGTAGGCCATGCTTTCCTCCGCCGCGCTCAAAAAGTTGCCGCGGCTCCGGCCGGGCCACTGCGCGCGCTTGATTCCTCATCCCTTATAGCATTGTTGGAGTCCACATGAGCCCAGCGAATGGCGCGCGGACCAGCCCAGACCCTGCCGCGCGCATTCCTGATTCGCGTTCCCTGTCCGGCGCATCTTATACTTGTAGTGTTCGGGTCGCATCCTGAGTTTGCGGAGCGGCACTGGAGCCAAACATGAGTCTCACCAAGTTTTCCGCCGGCACACCTCTCGCACGGGGCGGCCATCCTCTTCCAAAAGTCACCATGCCCGCACTGGGCGAGATGAAGCGCCAGGGCAAGCCTATCTCCGCGCTTACCGCCTACGACTACGCGACGGCACGTCTGGTCGACGAGGCGGGCATTGACCTAATCCTCGTCGGGGACTCGCTCGCCATGGTGGTGTTAGGCCACGAAAACACGCTGGCCGTTACCGTGGATGAGATGCTGCACCACACGCGCGGCGTGCGCCGCGGCGTGCGTCGCGCCCTGGTGGTGGCCGACATGCCCTTCGGCAGTTATCACGGTGCGATCGGCGAGGGCGTTGCCAACGCCGTCCGTTTCCTCAAGGAGGCGGGTGCTGAAGCCGTCAAGATTGAAGGCCCGCGTGTCGAACTGGTGCGGGCACTTGTTGAAGCCGAAGTTCCGGTGGTCGGTCATCTCGGCCTTACGCCGCAAAGCGTACATCGCATGGGTGGCTATCGCGTACAGGCCCGCAGCATCGATTCGGTTCTGCAGCTTCAGGCCGATGCCTTCGCGCTCGCCACCGCCGGCGCTGGCGCTATCGTTCTTGAAGGCATTCCTCGCGAAGCGGCCGGCGCCATTACCGCAGCCCTCTCCATCCCCACTATCGGTATTGGCGCCGGCCCTGATTGCGACGGGCAGATACTCGTCTTTCACGATCTGGTGAATCTTACCTTCGCGCCGCCGGCAAAATTCGTTCGCCGCTACGGCGATGCTGCCGCACTCTTCCGCTCTGCCGTCGAGCACTACCGCGAGGACGTGGAGCGTCACGCGTTTCCCTCTGACGCGGAAAGCTATCATTTGCCGGAAGCCGCACGGCGGTTGTTTGCGATCGATCCCGATGCCGGGGGCGAGGACACGGATGCGGTGGTAAACCGGGATGCGCGCGAAGAAATGAGTGAGGAAATAGAACGGTCCTAATGCAGATCCTGCGCACCGTCGCCGAACTGCGCCGCTGGTCTCGCGCGCTGCGCGCGGCCGGCCGCAACACCCTCGGCCTCGTTCCCACCATGGGCGCTTTGCACGCGGGCCACGCCTCGCTCATCCGCGCCGCGCGTGGCACGTGCACGCATGTCGCCGTCAGCCTCTTCGTCAACCCCACGCAGTTCGGACCTAACGAAGATTTTGGCCGCTATCCCCGTGCTTTTGAGGCCGACTGCGCATTAGCTGCAGCGGAAGGCGCCGATGTTCTTTTCGCGCCGACCGTCGAAGAGCTTTATCCCAACGGCCCCGATTCGACATTTGTTGAAGTGCCTGTATTGAGCGAACGTCTCGATGGTCAATCCCGCCCCGGCCACTTTCGCGGCGTCGCCACCGTCGTCGCCAAGCTACTTATCGCTGCTGAGCCCGACCGTGCCTTCTTCGGTCAGAAGGACGCGGCGCAGGTTGCCGTGCTGCGGCGCATGGCGGCCGACCTGCTGCTCGCCACCGAAATCGTTGTTTGCCCCATCGTGCGCGACGCGGACGGACTTGCGCTCAGTTCGCGCAACGCTTATCTCACACCGGCCCAGCGCACCCAGGCCCTCACGCTCAGCCGTGCAATCCGCCACGTGGAAGCGCTTGTGGCACAGGGCGAGCGGCTCGCGACCGTTCTTCTCATCTCCGCGCACGGCGTATTTGCCACGGAGCCCGATGTGCGCATCGATTTCATCAACCTCGTTGATGCTGCCACGCTGGAGCCAGTCGAGACCGCCGTTCCGGGTACACTCTTCGCCGTCGCGGCATGGTTGGGTTCCACGCGGCTTATCGATAATGCGATTCTGTCCTGAGCAACGATAAAAATTTGTTGCGTCCATCCGCATTCGAGCCGCAATCTGGAAGCGGTGCCGGAACTGCCCGACATTACCGCATATCTCACCGCGCTCGAGCCGCGCATTCTTGGGCGAACGCTGGAGCGCGTGCGGCTGCATAGCGTTTTTGTTCTGCGCACCGCCGACCCTCCCATCACTGCCGTCGAGGGCCGCACCGTCCGCGAGCTGCGCCGCATCGGCAAACGCATCGCCATCGGCGTCGAAGGCGACCTCTGGCTCGTGATTCATCTCATGATTGCCGGCCGCTTGCACTGGCGGCCGCCGCAAGTCAAGCTCTCGGGCCGCCAAGCGCTCCTCGCGCTCGATTTTTCGGACGGGACTCTCGTCCTGACAGAAGCTGGCTCCAAGCGCCGCGCCTCGCTGCACGTTCTGTGTGGCGAGCAGGCCCTCCATGACATCGATCCCGGCGGCATCGAAGTTTTCAGTTCGGATCTTGAAGCATTTCGCGCGGCGCTCACCGCAGAGAACCGCACCCTCAAGCGCGCCCTCACCGATCCGCGGCTCGTCAGCGGCGTGGGCAACGCATATTCCGACGAGATTCTTCACGCCGCCCAGCTTTCACCCATCGCGCTCACGCACAAGCTCAAGCCGGAAGAGTGGGAGCGTCTTTTCGACCGCCACGCGCATCACACTTTCTTCATGGGTCGACCGCCTCGCGGCCGAGGCCAGGAAAAAGTTTCCTGAAGGTGTGACTGCATTCCGTCCGGAAATGGCCGTTCACGGCCGCTTCGGCCAGGCGTGCCCGCGTTGCGGCTCGCCCATTCAACGCATTCGCTATGCCGATAACGAAACCAACTATTGCCCTGCCTGCCAGACTGGCGGCAAGCTCCTTGCCGACCGCAGCCTCTCGCGGTTGCTTGGCTCCGACTGGCCGCGCACGCTGGACGAGCTTGAAGCGCTCAAGCGTCGCTGATCGGCGCGATGATGTGAATGAATGTGGATTACCTACGAATAACACTTCTGCGTCATATCCTTTGAGCATCGCGCGCCGCAAACGGATGCGAGCCCATTACCATCAATGTGTCATTGGCTCAAATCTTCTTGACATGGTTCGGCCACCACGTGCAGAGTGGTCCAAACGATCCTTGTCGGCCCTGCCAGGGGGTGAAACTGGTGCGTCGGAGTTCCGGGTGAGAGAGCCGACACCGAACCCGTTGTGGAGGAGTTAAAAATGCACGTGGCAAATCTTGTGGCGATGCTGTTCATGGCGCCAATCACCGCTCATTTCTTGACCATGGTTGTTATTTCGGCCGCAGCGCAGTGTTTTCTTGGAGCTCTCTGGTATGGAGTGGTTTTCAGGAAATCCTGGAGGAAGCTCGTCGGGCTGGCCGAAGACCAAAAGCCGAAGAACCAACTCGTCGGAGTGGTGGCTACCTTTATCGGCTGCTTCCTGCTCTCGTTCGTGCTGGCGCATATTTTGGGTTGGAAGATGTCGATTACCGCTACAGACGGTGCCGCAATCGGCGTTATTTGCTGGTTTGGCTTTATGGCGCCACCGCTCTTTGTGCAGCACATTTTCGAGAACCGGCCCGCCAATCTCTTCGCCATCAACGCCGGATACTGGCTTCTTGCCATGGGGCTGGGCGGTGCGATCCTGGCGGCATTCCACTAGACCGCTGCTCTGGTTGTGGAACTCGTGCCCCGGCATCTTTGGGGGCAATTCTCCTCAGGGGAATTGCCCCTTCACGCCCGGGCTGTTGCGAACGTCATTCGCCGGAGGGACTACAAGCAGAGCCTGAGCAGACAATACCCTCTCGGATGCAATCAGGTCATTGCGGCAAGATTCTTCTCCACCCGCCTATCCTGTCAAAAAAATGCTTTAGGCTCTCCGCGCCTGCCGCCGTAAAATCGTGGTATGGCAAGATCAACTATCACAACCGATGGTGCGCCGGCCGCGATCGGCCCTTATGCGCAAGGCGTGCGTGTCGGCAACCTTATCTTCACCGCTGGACAGGGCGGGCTTGATCCCGTCACCGGCCAGGTTGTTTCCGGCGGAATCAAGGAACAGACGGAGCGAACCATCGCAAAACCTCAAAGCCGTTCTTGAAGCCGGCGGCAGCAGCCTGGGCCAGGTCGTCAAAGCCACCGTCTTCCTGAAGGACATGAACGATTTCGCGGCCATGAATGCGGTGTACGCGTCGTTTTTTGGGACTGACTGCGAAACTCTGCCCGCGCGCACCACGGTTGAAGTTGCGCGGCTGCCGCGCAACCTGCTGGTCGAAATCGAAGTCGTTGCCGAAGTGTGACTCGTGACCGTGATCGTGATTCGTGAACCGGCCGGCATGCGACGCACACGATCCAGTCCACGATTCACGGCCTTCGCAGGAGGTCTGTCTTGAGCGATTCTCAGGAAAAGGTTGTCCATAGCGACGCCGAGTGGCGCGCCATGCTCACGCCGCGAGCAGTATCACGTGCTGCGCGAGAAGGGCACGGAGCGCCCCTTCACCGGCGCGCTCACGGAGAACCACGAGACCGGCAACTACCACTGCGCGGGATGCGGCGCGCTGCTCTTTATGAGCGGCGCCAAGTTCGACTCCGGGTGCGGCTGGCCCAGCTTCATGATCCCCGCCGACTCAAAAGCCGTCGTGGAGCATGAGGACCAGAGCTACGGCATGCGGCGCGTCGAGGTCACCTGCGCCCGTTGCGGTGGTCATCTCGGCCATGTCTTCCCCGACGGCCCGCGTCCCACCGGCCTGCGCTACTGCATCAACTCCGCGTCGCTGACCTTCACCCGCGAGGGCGAGTAAGACCAGCAGCGGGCGCACTCTGCCGCTCTTCCGCGCACAACAAAACCCCGTCCTTGCGGGACGGGGTTTTGATTGATGTCGTGACCAAGGGCTCGAAAGCGCGGAGGCGCCTACGCCTTGGCGACTTTTCCGCTCTTGATGCAGGTTGCGCACACGCGCAGCCGCTTGGGCGGGCCGTTGACCATCGCCTTGACCGCCTGCAGGTTGACGTTCCAGCGCCGCCGCGTCATGTTGTGCGCGTGCGAGATGTTATTGCCGAATCGCGGCCCTTTGCCGCAGATATCACAAACTTGTGCCATGGTTGAACTCCAGATTTTTCAAGGATTTCGGGCGCCGCCCGAGCGGCTACGGCGCACAGCCGGAATCCCGCGCCTCGCCTTGCCGAATCTTCAGTATATCAGTGCGCTGGCCGCCCGGCCACGCCTCATACATCGCTTGCTGGGCCAATGAGCGGGAACCGCCCGCGCACCTCGTACCGCGGCCCTTTCGGCGCCCAAATGGCTCTCGTAGAGCAGAAACTCCCGTGCCGTGAAGGGCGTGAACGCCGGCTTGCCGCGCACACGGTTGCTCAACGCGCGCAGTTCTGCGCCACGTCCTCGCCCCTTGGCCCGCGCCAGCGTAATGTGCGGATGAAACGGCCGCGTCTCCGCCGCAAATCCGCACTGGCCTGTCGCCGCCACCACGCTCGGCCAAGCGCAGCGAGGCCCGGCGTCACCGCGACGTCGGCAAAGAACACGCCAGCGCGGTCAAAGCAGCCGAGCGGCCCAAGCTGCACGCGAACCGGTTCGCGACCGCACCTCGCTCAGCCGCGCCATCAGGCATTCGTCTGTTCGGGCGTTGTGTTTCCCAGGAATTGCAGGGTGATGTGCCAGGAATCCGGCTCGGTCCAGCGCAAACCGCTGTCACTTGACCGCAGCCGCGCAACCACCGACTCGAGCTCACGCACCACCGCATCCGCCAGAGCAATCCCCACGAACAGCCGCATACCGAGCCATTGTATTCCCGCGGAGCGAGACCTAATTCGACGGCGGTGCCGGGGTGGCTGCGGGCGGCGGCGTTTCCTCGCCTCCGCCCGGACCACCCCGGTGCTCCTCGCGCGGAATCACGAACTCTTCAGGCATCTCGTGGCCGCGATGGCAGGTTCCGCAGGTCACCGGCGAGCCCATCCCGTCCGGGTCCAGGTCCATCGCCTTGCTGATGGTGTCCTTGTTGATCTGCTGCGTCATGGTGTACATGATGCGCGCAATCTGCTTGTCGGGCTTGGAGTCGTCGGCGAAGTTCATGCGCGGGCGGCCGTTGGGGCCTACGTTTTTCGGGTCGGCGGTGTGGCAAAATTCGCACTTCACGCCCAGCGAACCCTGCCATTTCTCCATGATGTCGCGCACCTGACGGCCGGTCAGATCCTTGGGCAGCACCTGCAGGTTGGTCGGGGGCGGGTAATTGCGCATCGGCCGGCCACGGCGTCCTGGGGCGGAGGACCTTGCGTAGCTCCGGGAGCGGGTTGGGATGAGCTTTGCGGCGGGGCCTGCGGCGACGGTCCGCTGGGGGTTGCGGCAAAAACCGCAGCAGCGAGCAGTGCTACGGCGGCAGCAGGAGGAAGCAGGGAAGTGATTTTCACGTGCAGGGAATCCTTTCAGGGTTTTTGAGCAGACGCGGGGAAATGGTTTGGGTTCAATTCAGTGACGGTATGCGAATCCGGAAAGACGCATGAGCGGTTCAGCAACTTCGGCCCGGAAACGCAGCCGTTTCCGGCAATCGCAAATCGCAGTGGCAGCTCCGCGGCCTGACGGATGCCGATGCGAGCCGTCACCAGCACGCGCCCGGCACGCGCTCCGTCGTCGCGCAGTTGCAGCGGTGAGTTGGGATCGAGCAAATCCAGCCCGTTATCTGCGCTCCGCGTAATCTCCAGCGCCTGGCACAGCCGGCCGGGGCCGCTGGTTAATTCTCGCGCGGCTACCCCGGGCGCCAGGCCTCGGTTGCGCGCCATCTGCTCCAGCCCCGCCACTGGCTCCAGGGCGCGTATCAGCACCCCTCCGCCGTGGCCCTCGCGCTCGCACGAGACATTCATGCAGAAGTGCAGCCCATAAATGGAATAAACATACGCGTGCCCCGCTGGTCCGAAGAGCGCCCGATTTCTCGGCGTGGGGCCGCGATGCGAGTGCGCCGCTGGATCGGGCGTCTGCTGGTGCGGTCCCAGATAGGCCTCGACTTCAACGATGCGTCCGGCTATCCATCCGGCACGCGTGCGGCGCGCGAGCAGTTTGCCGAGCAGTCGCCGCGCCACGCGCTCGGGCGGCGCCTCAAAGAAGGGGCGATTCATAGTTGCGCCTAAGCCAGCAGTCCCCATCGCTTATCGACCATAAAAGCTGACGCCCACTCAACTTCATCGCGGCGAGCTCGCGGAATTCGGCGCGACCGACCGGTAACGGCCATTGTTGAATTGCCAAATCGTCGGTGAGCACGTGCCATCCTTGGCCGGAGCTCCCCCCGAGCACTGATCGGGAAGGCAGACGTCATGGAAGCCGTTATGCTGGCTCTCTAGAACGAGGAAGCCGCCGCAGGCAGAGTCGAATCCAAGCAAATCGCCATTGGCCGATAAGTTCTTCCATTCCGTGCCAATCTTTCCAATCACCACAGCGCTGCAAGGCCCGTGCGGGGCTTCTTGGCAGCAGAATTGGTACGCTGGTGCGCCCATCCCATTCAGATTAAGCGCACTTCCGTAATCGTAGTTCGAGCCTGAACGCACTTCGCACTTCATGCTCCTCAGCAGCTCGCGGGCCCCCTGCGGCAGGTCCTTATAGCTAATCTCCTGACAACCCGCGAGGATCTCTTCCGACGGCTTCGGACACCCATACCACCTCGCCGCTTCCGCGAAGTCGCGCTTCACCCCGTTCCCGTCAAAATACATCTGCCCGAGAAACTGACGCGCGCCGACGTCGCCCTGCTCGGCAGCCTTTCGATACCAAAGGAGCGCCTCGGCGTGGTCCTTCGCAACCCAAAAACCATATTCATAATTGTCGCCGAGCGCTGCTTCAGCCTGTGGGTCTCCCTCTTGGGCCTTGCGCACAATTTCGGATTGGGCCCGAGTATCTCCCTTTTCGGCTTGCTGGATCAAAAGCATTTCCTTTAATTTGGCGGAAACGGGGTGACTGTCCCGTTGGCACATGCTAGGCGATCTTGCCAATAAGCCGGAAAACACGAGGGTTCCTGCTGTTCCGAGTATGTGATTGACTCGAAGACCGGCCATGATTGGCACCTCCTGAAATCGCCCTGACAGTTCATCCATCGTGCCCCAGCTTCACGCCTTTTTGAGTGAATTGTTCCACTCCTTGATCAGCGCCAGCACCTCTTCAGCGTGGCCCTCAGGCTTGACCTTGGGGAAGACGTGCAGCAGCGTCTGGTCCGGCCCGATCACGAAGGTCGTCCGCACAATCCCCATCACTTTCTTGCCGTACATGTTCTTTTCCTTCAACACGTCAAACTGTTTGCACACTTTCTCGTCTACATCAGCAAGGAGTGTGTACGGGAGGTCGTACTTGGCGCGGAACTTGGCCTGATCCTTGGGCGTGTCGCGGCTGATGCCCAGAACCACTGCGCCCGCCGCCTGCAGCTTTTTAAAGGTGTCGCGAAAGCCGCAGGCTTCAATGGTGCAGCCCGGGGTGTCGGCCCTGGGGTAAAAGAAGAGGATCACCGGCTTGCCGGCATAATCCGAAAGGCTTACGGTTTTGTCCTCGTCGGTTTGCAGCGTGAAGTCGGCGACTTTCTTGTTGAGCTCCATGGGGAATATCCTCGCTATAGATGGTGCGGGCCGACCGATGGCCGCCAGGTTTGATTATTTCAGGTCTGATTATTCCAGATTTGATCGTTGTCGAGGGGTGCGGACTTGTCATTGCGTAGTGCAAGTCGTTTGTGGATAACGGCAGCAGCGCTGCGTGGCCGTCGTGCTCCCTGCAGCCGCGCAATATCCCGGCCAGATCACCAATGCCGACAAAAACTCTCCCACGCTGCGCGCCGTCGCGGTCTTCGAGTGGACCGGCGACGAGGCCCATCCCAAGAACAGCCGCCTCGTTCCCATCTGCATTTACGACGGCCAGGACCTTCAGGACGCGGGTATCTATCTCGCCCGTCCGTTTCCGCTGGCACTTACGAGCGACGTCGAGTACCAGTTGTTGCAGGACGGCAAGCCTGTCAGGCCTCTTCGACATTGAAACCGCCGCGCGCGAGCAGGGCTCCTGGGTCGGCTACGGCAAGCAGTCTGCCGCTGCCCGTGCCGAAACCCGCGCCCAGCGCAGTTGGCAAGATCGACGAAGACGACGATGCCCAGAGCGACACGCCCGTCCTGCACCGCAAGCATCATGCCGGTGACGCGAGTTCGGGGAGCGGAGGTTCTTCCGGCAATTCAACAAACGATTCGGGCCCCGACCCCAATGCGCCGCCTCCCGATCCCGACCGCCCCACGCTCCACAAAGGCGGCGATGCTTCAGCCAGCAGTTCGGGCGACAGCACGAACACGAATTCCGGTAGCGGCTCCAGTTCCACGCAGTCGTCCGGCTCCAGCAGTCCCACGCTGCATCGCGGCGGCGATGCGTCGGGCTCCAGCACCGGCGACACGTCGAACTCCGGCTCGGGTTCCAGCTCAGCGTCAGATCCCGACCGTCCCAGCTGCACCGCATGCCCGATAGCTCCGCTCCAGATAGCGCCTCTTCGAACGGCTCCAATCAACCCAAGCTCAAAAGGAAGAAGAACGAGCAAGACGATGAGCTACGTCGATAGTGTCGCCAAGTCGACCGATCCTGACCGGCCGCATCTGTTTCGCGGCAAGTCCGCGGGGTTTGATGGCCCTGTCACGCCCAGCCTGCTCGGCTTGCCGCCTGACATGCATCAGGAAGTCGCCGTCTCCGACGCTGACCGACCGCCCCGAGCACGTGTGGAATTACACCTGGGCCAACCCCGATGACGAAGCCAAGATGAAAGCGGCGATGGAGGACCTTGCGCGCACGGCGCTGGGTCTCAACCCGCCACCCGCTGCCCGCCAAGCCCGCGCACAAAACCACCGTCAGCGGCCCACAAACCCAAACCGCTCACGCCGCCGCCGCCCGCGCCGCTGCTCGACGAGCAGTTCCGCGTCTTCGAGCTGGCCTATGGCTCGGGCGCCACCATGGTGCTCTCCGCGCATACCGGTGGCACAGGCGCGCAGGAGAAGTTCGTCACGCTGATTGCGCAGCCCGATCTCTATGGGAACGTCGCAGTGCTGATTAAGAATGTGACCGACGCCGCTCATCTCGACGACACGCCGCGCATGCGCCTGGTGGATGCGGTCGATGCGCTGGCCGACAACCGCGGCGACCTTCTCTTCGAGCTGCGCGGCGCGACCCAGCGCCAGTTTGCTCTCTATCGCGTGCTGCGCGGCGATGCCACCCGCATCTTCCTCAGCAACGTCGATTCCATCGGCGTTCCGGCTGCTCAATAATTTTCACAGATAACTCGCCCAAAAGTGGTCAATATTGCACACAAATAAATCCCTCAAGAGAGTGATCCTCAGACGTCGTGATTCTGCTCACATCTCCTATACAATAAGTTTAGATACAAGTGGGCACATCGACACTTTCTCAAGGATTCCCCATCGCATGGCATACAGTCACAGCTACCCCTTCAGCCAGAAACCGTCGTCACTGGTCACTCCGAGCCCACTCCGACTTCCCGCAGTCTCTGAAACGAGTCGTCGCCCAGTGCCGTCGAAAGCGGTCGCCAAGTGGCAGCACGATTCGCATGGGCCGCGCCAAGGCCGTCAGCGATGGCTTGAGCTGGCCGATGGTCCTGGTCATCGGTGCTCTTTCACGTGGGCGCGATCGCCGCGCTCTTCCTCTTCAGCTGGCAGCGCCTGCTGGTCATGGCTGTGCTCTACGTGCTGGCCATCAATGTGGGCATCGGCATGTGCTATCACCGCCTGCTCACGCATCGCGGCTATCAGGTGCCCAAGTGGCTTGAATACGTGATGACGGTTTCGCCACGCTGTCGCTTGAGGGCGGGCCCATCTTCTGGGTCTCCACGCATCGCGTGCATCACCAGCTCAGCGACAAGGAAGGCGATCCGCACACCCCGCGCGAAGGCGGCTGGTGGGCGCACGCCGGCTGGATCCTCTTCGGCGAGTCGTTGCACCTGCAGATCGAGGCGCTCTCGCGCTACTCGCCCGACCTCAGCCGCGACCGCTTCCATGTCTGGATGAGCAAATACCACTGGCTTCCGATCACGCTCAGCGGCGTGCTGCTGTTCAGCCTGGGATGGGTATTGGGGCGGCTTTGTGAACGGCATCGCCATGTTCCTGTGGGGAGCTCTGCTGCGCGTCACGCTTGGGCCTGCACGCCACGTGGCTGGTGAACTCGGCAACCCACATGTGGGGCAGCCGCCGCTTTGAAACCCACGACGACTCGCGCAACAACTGGTGGGTCGCCCTGCTCACCGGCGGCGAGGGCTGGCACAACAACCACCACGCGCACCCGGTTTCCGCGCGCCACGGCCTCACCTGGTACGAGATCGATCCCAACTTCTGGGGCATCTGGATTCTGGCAAAGCTCGGCCTCGCCCGCAAGGTTCAGGTGGCCAAGTTCGACCGCGAGGACCCCAAGCCCGCAGGACTCCAATAGCGGGTCGAATTCGCTGGCAGATGCACACTGAGTTGAGAGAATATGCGGCCTTCGCCACCAGGGAAGGCCGTATGTTTCCGCTGCTCTGAAGGCGCTTCTACTTCCGCACCTTCGCCCTGACCCACAGCGCCAGAAACAGCGGCAAGCGCCACCACCAGCACCAGCACGCCCGCGGGAAATCCGACGTACCGGTACGTGTCGACGTAGCTCACCGAGTGCCCGCCCACCAGTTCCAGGCCAGCAGCGCGAAGATGGCAATGCACGTGGTGGCGAAAAACGTGAGAAACGCCGACGCAAACGCCAGCAGCAGGCTCTGGAACAGACTGAAGCCCTCCAGCGGAAACCCGAAAATCCTTGCTCCGCGTCCGCCTTGCGCCAGTTTGCGCCATGATGCCCGACCTCTTTCATCTAGAATACAAACTCATGGCCAGCGGCGCACAAATCGAGCTGTGGCATGCCGAGAAAGTTGCCACGCAAGTCACGGTGCAGGATGCGCCCAACGGCATCCGCTACGCCGCCTGGGGCGAGACCCGCATCTCCGACGCCGACCTCGAGCGCCTTGTCGGCGCCGTGCCCGCCGCGCTGGCTCCCGCGCTGCGCCAGCGCGCCTACTACTTTGTTCCCCTCGCCATTGCCGACACCGGCGAGAACCTTGTCGCGCCCGCCTACACGGTCGAGCTCGGCGACCGCGCCGTCTGCCATCGCAACGCCGTTTTCGGCTCCACCGAGGCCGTCTTCCTCTCCACGCGCCTGGTTGAAGACCGCTTCGGCCTGGCCTTCGAGTTCTTCATCAACGTGGCGCACAATTTTGTCGAGGCCGCCGGCGTTCCTGAGAGCTTCTCCACGCTCGCCTGGTCGCAGGCCGAGGCACAGGTGCGCGGCGAAACCAGCCAGGACGCATGGGAAACCCGCCGCCGCGCCCAGGAGCCGCACGCCGGCTCGAAGACCCCCGGCAGTCCGGACGAGCATCGACGAGCGCGCCCGCAACGAGTTTCTTCGAGTCGTCGTTCTCCGACGCGCTCGCCATCTACATGCTTTCGCTCGCCGTCGACTTCGACTACCACGACCTGCGCGAGCGCGAGTACCCGCTGCTGGCCGCGCCCGCGCTCGCCGAGCGCCTGCGCCACGTCGCCGCGCTCTTCCCCGCCAACCCCGGCTACGAGTTCCAGGTCCTTTACCGCCGCAAAGGCTGAGGCGGCCATTGCGGCTTGTTGTAGCGCACGGATTCAGCCGCCTCGCACCTGGTACGAGAAATGGATTGAAGGCTCAGTTCCGCATGGTCGGCCACATGAACAGACAAGATCGCTGCAGAGCGACTTTCCGGACCTCCGGGGCTTGCCTTGTTCCCTTGTTCCCTCGGTCCTTGCTCTTCTCAGTGCCCGGGCACCGGCTGCGCTGGCGGATGAACCGCGACGCGAACCTTGCCCGAGACCGCCCATCCCATGGCCGCGAACCAGCCCAGGATCGTCCATCCCAAAAGCACGTTGACTAGAGCGATCCACGCCATTGATCGGCAGTCCCGGTAAATGGCCAGGCCGCTTGGCAGCAAATACACCAACGCCCCCAGTACAAACAGCACCATGCTGACCGGCCCGATCAAGTCGGCATCGTGGCGGGCAAACCCCAGCGCCACCACGACAATACCGCACGCAACGATTCCTGCCACCACCAGCAGCCGAAGCAGATTGTTCATGGGCCACCTCCTGCGGCGGAACGCGAGCAGCTCGATTCCGGGACGACACTGCGCCGAACCGCAAACTGCCGCTCAGGTTTCTCCGTAATTCGTGGCCAAAGTGTAGCGCTGCGCGAAGGGCCTTACAACTAAATACCTCGCTCATTTTTCATGGCTTAGCGTGTGTTTTTTGGCGCTGCGGCGAGCCGTGCTTCTCTCCCGTCACAACGGCGCAACGATGCTGAATCACTGAGAAGAGTGCACTTCATGGCGGTCCGGACACACAAGCATCACACTGCGATCTGGCAGAAACACTATTTCATCAGATCAAATCAAAGTCGCAGAATCGGGGATTTGTTGATCGTGTGCAAAAATCTTTGAGCGTCCGGAACCATCCGCGGCGTTACACGCCGACGTAGACCACGCGTCCTTCGCTGACCGTCCAGCGCACTTTGCCCTGCATCGTCCAGCCGTCGAAGGGAGTGTTCTTCGCCTTCGATTTCGATTCCGTCGCGCGGTAGGTCCACTCGGCCTTGGGGTCGAAGACCACCACGTCGGCAAAGCTGCCCACGGCTCAGCGTGCCGCGGCCTTTCAATCCCAGCAGCGCCGCCGGCTGCGCGCTCAGCAGGCTCAGCACGCGGCCCAGCGGCATCTTCCACTCGCTATGCAGCCAGCGCAGGCACAGGCCCAGCGCGGTTTCCAGGCCGGTGATCCCGTTCGGCGCCAGCTCGAATTCAACTTCCTTTTCGTGCATGGCGTGCGGCGCGTGATCGGTGGCAATCGCGTCCACCACGCCGTCGAGAATCGCCTCGATCATGGCGTCGCGGTCGGCGGCCGAGCGCAGCGGCGGATTCATCTTGGCGTGCGTGTTGTAGAGGCCGACGTGCTCCTCGGTCAGCAGGAAGTGATGCGGCGCCACCTCGCAGGTGACGCGCAGCCCGTTGCGCCGCGCCTGCCGCACCGCGGCCAGCGCCGCGGCCGTGGACGTGTGCGCCACATGCAGGTGCGGATGCGCCTCGCGCAGCTCGGCCACCAGGCGAATGTCGCGCTCCACCATGCTCGACTCGGCTTCCGGCGGCATGCCGCGCAGCCCCAGCTTGAACGACACCGGGCCGAGATTCATGCTCGCGCCCTGCGTCATGCGCGTGTCCTCGGCGTGCTGGATCACGGTGAGTCCCACGCGCGCCGCCGCGGCCAGCGTCTCGCGCATCATGCTGTCTTTCAGGATCGGCCGTCCATCGTCGGTGACGGCTACCGCGCCCGCGGACTTGAGCGCGGCGTAGTCGTTGATCGCTTCACCTTTCGACCCGCGCGTGGCCGCGGCGATGGGGAACACGCGCACCTGCGCGCCGCGCTCCGGCGCCTGCATCCAGCGCGTGATCTCCGGCGAGTCGTTCACCGGCGTGGTGTTCGGCATGGCGGCCACGCTCGTGAATCCGCCCGCCGCCGCCGCAGCCGTTCCCGTCGCGATGGTCTCCTTGTAGGCCTGTCCCGGCTCGCGCAGATGCACGTGAATATCGATCAGCCCCGGCGCGACGACCAGCCCCGTCGCGTCCAGAACCTCGGCGCCGTTCTGCGTTCTTCAGCTTGCCCGGGCCGGCGATCTCGGCCACGCGCCCGTCCTTGAGCAGAATGTCCTTGGCGGCGTCCACGCCCGCCGCCGGATCGACCAGCCGCCCGCCGCAAATTGCCAGCGTCGTCATGCGCGGCCTCCTTGATCTGCTGTCGCCAGCGCCCGCTCCATCACCGCCATGCGGATGGCCACTCCGTTCGTCACCTGCTCCAGAATCGCCGACTGCACGCCGTCGGCCACGCCGGCGGTAATCTCCATGCCGCGAATGATCGGCCCCGGATGCAGCACCACCGCCGCGGGCGCGTGCGCCGCCAGCCGCTGGCCGGTGAGCTGGTAGCTGGCCTTGTACTCGTCCAGATCCAGTTGCAGGCCGGCCAGCCGCTCGGCCTGGATGCGCAGCATCATCACCGCCTGCGACTGCGCGAGCGCGGCGTCAAAGTCCCGCTCGATCTCGATGCCCGGCCCGGACCGCGCTGCCTGCTCCGGCAGCAGCTCCTTCGGCCCGCAGAGCAGCACCCGCGCGCCCAGGCGCGGCAGCAGCAGCATGTTCGAGCGCGCCACGCGGCTGTGCAGAATGTCGCCGACGATCATCACCGTCACGCCGGCGAGCGTGTCTGGCCGCAACCCCGGCGAGTCCCGGCCGCAGATGCGCCAGGATCGTGCGCAGGTCGAGCAGCGCCTGCGTGGGATGCTCGTGCATGCCGTCGCCGGCGTTGATCACCGGCAGGCGTGTCGACTCTTCCAGCAGCCACGCCGCGCCCGACGAGTTGTGGCGCAGGATGATGGCTTCGGCGCCCAGCGCGCGCAGCGTCAGGCCGGTGTCCTTCAGCGATTCGCCCTTCTCGATGCTCGAGCTCAGGCTCGAGACCAGCGTGGTGTCGGCGCCCAGCGCCTTTGCAGGCCAGCTCGAAGCTGGTGCGGGTGCGCGTGGACGACTCGTAGAAGAGCAGCGCGATGCGGCGCTTGGCCAGGATGCGGTCGCGGACGATGGGGTCCTCGTTCTCGAGCTCGGTGGCGCGGATGAGCAGTTGGCTCACGCCGTCCACGGTCAGATCGAGAACCGAGAGCAGCGATCCCGGATGGTAAGGAAACGGAGAAGCGGGCGCAGGCGGAGTGCTGAGCTGGCGGCGAGTCGTGGGTATGGCCGGATTCATGGGAATATAGCGAGCTTTCGAGCCCTCAGTTTCCAGATCCCGATTACGCGGCTTTCAGCTTGAAGGCAGGGCGGCTGAAAGCGTGAAGCTCAGTTGGTGCGCTCGACCAGCAGCACCTGCTCCGTTTGGTCGACTTCCTGGAACTTCACTTCGATGATCTCGCGGCTGCTGGTGGGCACGTGTTTGCCCACGTAGGTGGCCTCGATGGGCAGTTCGCGATGGCCGCGGTCGATCAGCACGGCCAGTTGCACGCGGCGCGGACGGCCGTGGTCGAAGAGCGCGTCGAGCGCGGCGCGGATGGTGCGGCCGGTGTAAAGCACGTCGTCGCAGATCACCACGTCGCGGCCTTCGACGTCGAAGCCGATGGCGCCCGGCGTCACCACCGGGCGGACGTCCGCCGTGGAAAGATCGTCGCGATAGAACTGAATGTCGAGCACGCCGGTATCGACGGGGCGCTTCTCGATGGTGGAAATCAGCTTGCCCAGCCGCTCGGCCAGGGGAACGCCGCGGCGCTTGATGCCCACCAGGGCCAGATCCTCGCTGCCGTTGCTCTTTTCCACGATCTCGTGGGCCAGGCGCACCAGGGTGCGCTCAATCTCCGAGGCGGACATCAGCCGCCCCTTCACGCGCAGGTTCGGTCTTGCTTTCCGGTTCGCTCATGGTTGTTGCTCTTGCCGGATGATACGAGGGATTGGCGCTTCAGGGCAAGTTGTGGAAACGCATGCGCCGAAATCTCGGAATGTGCGGCTCGGCAGCGTAGGGGATCGGGGTGCGAACAGGGTTCCGCGGGAGCCCAAATTGGTCCCATAATATAGAGGCGGGCCCGGATGGCGAAATTGGCAGACGCAGCGGACTTAAAATCCGCAGACCTTTACCGGTCGTGGGGGTTCAAGTCCCCCTCTGGGCACCAAAGTAACGTTCTAAAAATAACTTATAATAAATAACTTACAATAAAATGCGGGGCTCTCGACTTCTCTCTACAGACATTAGTCCCCTCCCCATCAATCGCTTTCGGTACAATTGCGGTACAGTGCCGGTACAGTGCACTGCACCGGAGAACGCATGGCTACCATCACGAAGACTCCGTCTGATACCTGGAAAGCGCTTGTACGCAAGACCGGCTGGCCGACAACCATCAAAACGTTCCGCACCAAACGGGACGCTGAGGACTGGGCGCGACGCACCGAAGATGAGATGGTGCGAGGTGCATTCATCCATCGGACCACCGGAGATCGGATGACGATCGCCACCGCATTGGACCGCTACTTGGCCGAGGTCGTACCGACGAAACGTCCAACTTCGCAGGTCGCTGACCGGAAGCGTGCGAAGGTGCTGACGGAGCATCTGGGCAAATACTCCCTGACAGCCCTTACTCCAGAGCTGATTGCAAAATTCAGGGATGCCAGATTAGCTGGGGAGGATCGTAAAGACGAAGACGGCAATCCGCAGCCGCGCACGAACAACACAGTTCGTCTCGATCTGGCTCTCCTCGGACATATGTTCACGATTGCCATAAAGGAGTGGGGAGTCGGACTACCGGCGAATCCAGTGGCAAACATCCGCCGTCCGGCACCGGGGCCAGGCCGCAATCGACGCCTCACAGCTCAAGAAGAGGCAAAGCTGCTGGCAGCGGTGGATGCATACTCGAATCCGATGATGAGCTGGATTGTGCGTATCGCACTGGAGACAGGGATGCGCTTCTCAGAGATCGTGACCTTGCGTAGAACGCAAGTAGATCCCAACCGCAAGATCGTCCGGCTCCTGCATACCAAGAACACTCAGCCGCGGACGGTGCCGTTGAGCAGCGCGGCCACAGAACTGTTTCGCGCGGCGCTCAACAATCCTGTATGGCCCATCGACACAGACCTGATTTTCTTTGGCGAACCGGGCCGTGATGGAAAGCGGCGTCCTTACGCACCCAACCGAATGTGGCAAAAGATTAAACGGGATCAGGGAATCGTCGATCTGCACTTCCACGATCTTCGCCACGAGGCCGTCAGCCGCTTCGTTGAGGCTGGATTCTCCGACCAGGAAGTCTCCGCCATCAGCGGCCACAAGTCGATGCAGATGCTTAAACGCTATACGCATCTGCGGGCGGAGGATTTGGTTGAGAAGCTAGAACTTCTTCACAGCAGAAAAGGCCGTTGAGGTAGCTGGAAGAACGAAAGGAAGATAGATGGCAAATCGAAAGCGTTGCGAAAAACTTTGGCCTTGTGGAGGACAAATGGTGTTCTTTCATACATCGACCTGTAACCTTATATGGACTCGAATCAGCCATACACCGAAATCCAAAAATGAAAATCAACGATAATGAAATCGCCGGGGCTATATATCCGGAGCGGAGAGTGAGAGATGATGCAGATCGACCTTCATGCACCACAAAGCCCGAAGCGGAAAAGCTGATGGACCCGGCGAGCGCCCTCTTTCATCAATTGCTCTTAGCAGGGCGCCACCGCCAGATGAGCGTCAGTTACATATTGCGTAAATGACATTTATTATGTAATATATTCTAGCAAGAACGGGAGCATTACTGCCGAGATTTTCTGGCCATGAATTCACCCTGTAATCAATTCCAGATGATCGCTACCTTATCTTCAAGGGTCCGAAACCGAGGGGGAGGATTACGGTGCCAAGCGCAAAAGAAGAGTTTTTCAAATCGTCGGGGCCACTGCTGACTACTGGGCAGCTTGCCAAGATTCTGAGCCGCTCCGAAGAGGGGCTGCGCATCAGCCTTCGGTCCGATACAGAGTTCTCGCGCCAAGTCAATGCGGCCCGGAAACGCTTTGGCCGTCGAGTATACTTCTCGACTGAAAAAATCGCAGAAATCATCGGTCTCTCATAGGTGCTGAGCGATTTCCTGTCAAATTGGCGTTTGGTGGGACCGAACCATTAGTCGGCGCGTAAGTTGTTCTCGATGAGCGCATTGGCCTGTTAACCGGCCAATCTCTGCCCATTTTTCCTTCAGGCGGTGTGTAGTTTTCGTATTACGGCGAGGATCTTGGAGAGGCGGTTGGCAAGTCGGCTGAGGCAGGATCGTGCTGGACCGTTTGGGAGTGATCGACTGAATAGCTCCATGTCATGTTGCGCGGCGAGCAAAGAATCGACGAGCCCTTCAAGGCCTTTGCGCGCGGGCGCTGGTGAGGTTTTTGGCTGGGGAGCCAGATGCCTGGGTTTGGAGCGAGCCAGTTCAAACTCCCGCTGCAGATCGGTTAAGGTCACATCTACATAGCGCATGGTCATGCGAGGACTGGAGTGGCCGAGCAGTTTCATCACGGCTGCAAATCCGACGCCGGCGCGGACCATTTCCGTACCGTAGGTATGTCTCATCTGGTGAGGGACGATATCTGTGGGAAGGCCGACTGAGTAGCAGACCATGTGCAGGTACTCGCGAAGGCGGGCGAGGAGAGATTCTTTCGTTCCCGTCCAGGCCAGGAGCCGTCCATCTGCTGGCAGCGGATCCAGAGAACGGAAGAATCGCAGGCGGTGCACAAGATCGCGGCCGAAGGCATCGACGGGGACCATGCGTTCTGTCTTAAGTTTGCCGAGGGGAACATGGATAGCCCATTGGTTAGGACCGGCAGAGCGGAGGCAGTCATAAGACAAGTCGACGCATTCGCCGATTCGCATGCCCGTGTGGCGGAGCAGCAGGAAGATATTTCCGACCAGGTCGTTGCGGCGGAGGAACTCCTGCTGCAAGAACTGGTCCTGCTCCGCGATCAGCGGCCGAGGCAGACTCTGCGGCGTGCGCGGGATATCTTCGCGTCGCAACAGACGAGCGAGTTCGGCAACCTGGCTGGTCCACGCCAGTTCGCTGAAGATGGCGCGGAGAGCGATGAATCGCCCGATGCAGGTCGTGGTAGCCAGAGGCGGAGTCTGTGCACGCAGGCTGGCCATCCATCCAAGGACGTGCGGATCGCGGCGTAGTTGATCGAGGCTGGTAACCTCAGGATGGTCGGCTGCCAGATAGACGAGGAAGCTGCGCACCGCGATGTTGTAGTTGCGTGTGGTGGCAGGACTGAGCGCGGTGGAAAGGGACTCGACGGCGCGCGCCATGGCCGAAGCCAGCGGATGCTGGAGCGGAGGGCGCCGCCAGCGCTTCACGAAGAGATCCTCGGCTGGGGATGGATGCAGTGCGCTGCGGCGCGGGCGTACTGAAGGTAGACGTCCTGCGCAGAGACCTGCACATAGTGCAGAGTGGTTTGGATGTCGGCGTGACCCATCAACTGCATAAGCGCGGGCAGGCTGATGCCAGCGCGCACCATGTCGGAAGCGAAGGTGTGTCTGAAGCGATGCGGGTTGGCCAGTTGGATGCCGGTGGTCTGGCGATGGTAGCGGAACAAGGAGCGTAATCCTGCCGGCGTCATGCGGGTGCCGCGTGCGGGTCCCTTGAGCACGACGAACAATGCAGCGGAGCATGGATCAGGCCGTTCTATGCGTAGATAGTGATCGACCAGTTGCGTGGTCTCAGGTGCGAGCGGGAGGAAGCGCAGTTTGCTACCCTTGCCGCGCACGCGGAGCTGACCTTCGGAAAGCAACACGTCCTCCGGATTAAGAGCCAGTACTTCGGCGGACCGGAGTCCATGCATGAGCATCAAGCCTACGATGGCCAGATCGCGCGCGCTACGGAAACTGGCCCAGAAGCGTGCCACTTCATCGACCGAGAGAGGGACGATAGTGAGCTTGGGTTCTCTGACTCTCAGTCTGCTGAGTTCGAACCTGGGACGACCGAGGCCCATCGGTCTGCGGTGCAGGTAGATCTGCTGGAAGCCCGGTGCGGCTTGATAGGTTGCGTCTGGGAACTCGTTGCGGATGGCACGATCGGCACAAGCCACGCGGTCGTTGATGGTGGCAGCAGAAGGTGGGGGTTGCCGGCTGGACTGGAAGCGCAGGTAATCGAGCAAGGTCGAATCAACGAGGTCTTCCCTGGAGATGTCGCCGGTATGGTGGACACTCTCCCACCAGCGCACGAAGTGCAACAGGCTGTGCGCGTAGCTATACAGGGAGGTGTTTGCGAGGCGGCGGACATACTCGCGGTCCAGAAAGCGGTTGATCCAGGCGACGCCTTGGCCGGTGGTTTGCTCGATCACTTGATACGGGCTGTGTGCGCCCAGTGGGGTTTTCTGATGGATGACGCGGAAGTTCATGGCTGCGCGGCCTCCAGCAAAGACTGAAACTCGCGTGCATCACCGCCCTGAACGAAGAAAGAGTTGGGATCGTGGTCTTGTGGCAGCATGACGCGACGAGCAGCGATGCCTTGAGTGTTGAGACGATGGGCAAGTAGTTCTGCGGCATGTTGCCCGCTCTGGTTGGCATCAACATCGAAGGTAAGATAGATGGTGCGCGGTCCTTCGCGCAGTTGGTGGAACTGCTCCGCGTTGAGATGAGTGCCCAGCGAACAGGTGACGTTGTGAAAGCCTGCCTGCCGCAGTACGGCATAGTCGAAGAGGCCTTCGACAAGAATCACCTTGGAGAAATGCCGGACCTTCTCCCATGCATACAAGCCGCCCTTGGTACCGGGCAGGAACCGATGAGCGAACGCGGCGCCAATGCTGCGACCGTAGAGGTTCACGATGGGTTCGCCCCGACGCAGCGGGAAGACAATGCGTTGGTAGAAAGCATCGGAGCCCTGCGCGTTGAGCAGGCCAGACTGTCGCAGCAGATCGAAGGAATAACCCCGTGCCGTAAGGTGACGGCGCAGACTTCCGCCGGGGGCGTACCCGATCTCGAGTTCTCCGATCAGAGCGCGATCTCGCAGTCCGCGCCGGTTGAGATAGCTGAGTGCCTCTGGGCAGTTATCGAGTTGCTGTCGATAGAAAACAGCAACCTGCTCAAGCACCGCGACAGGGTCGGCTTCTGGGGTGGTCTGTGGATCAAGGCATGCGATGCTCTGGCGGAACGACAGTCGGCGGAATAACTGGACGAAGCGGATCAGATCGCCGCCCTGGCCGCAGCCATGACAGTAGAAAACATCCTTGCGTGTGTTGACGTAGAACGAGGGACGGGTCTCCTCATGCAAAGGGCAGAGCCCGACAAACTCGGATCGACTCGCAGGATGACCGGTCCAGTTATGTTGCTGCAGATACTCAATCAGCGGCATCCGCCGCTTGAGTGCTTCGACGTCTTCGCCCACGGTGCCTTTTCGCCTCCGGAGCCCAGCGTAGGACGACAATGCCGGCAATCCCAGGCAAGGATGGTGGGTGAAGGGATTTTTTCAAAGGCGCAGCGGCCAGAGGTTCTGCAAAGCGGGAGTGATCCAGGACAAGGGCCCCGACTCGTCAAGAGCCTGACGACTACGTTCCAGCCAATGCGCTAAGCGTGTGACGATCTGTCTGATGAAAGAAACCGCAAGTTGGTAACAGTCCAGATCCCTCGCCCAACGTTGAACCGTGGTGGGATCCGGCAAACGATCAGGATCCTTCAACTTCGGTAGAGCCTTCTCCCACGGACAATGTTCTGCAATGCGCAACTCTAATGCCTGGCAGTGCGCCACCAGGCTGTAATGCGTGTAAGGAAGGGAGAACACCGGAAGAAACGTGAAGGTCATCCCACAATCAACGCAACGGCCACGATGGATCCAAATCCAGTCGTGATGCTCGTCGTGAGCCTGCTTGCGGCGACGACCGTGACCAACGATCGAATCGTGCTCACAACACGGACATCGGCGTATGATGATCTCGTCGCAGTGCTCCGCCCAGTCGGTTGCAATCTTGTCCGGCGCGACGGAAACTGAGACAAAGAGGATCGTACCTCATAGGGGTTCCGCCTCTGGTTCCGACCCGCCAAGATCATCGCCGGAAGCGGAGCCCCGCCTCCTGAAGAAATCCAACTGAAGGAAAATATAACTTCTTACCTACAGGTGGGAGGGCGTGATCCGGGAGATTGGCCGGTTATCTCACTGTTAACCGCCAGTTGAGTGTTCGGCGTGCTGGCCGGCCCAGTGCAGCGATTGGGTTCGTTTCTAGCTTGATTGCGTGCCGGGCTTCTTTGGGGGCCTCCCCGTGGAGTCAAGCCCGTTGTTGCAGCGCCACTAGCATGTTCCCGAGCGCGTCTCGCTCTGCGGATTGGATATTCTTCTGCAGCATGCTTTCGGTTCTTTCTGCCCAGTTCTTGCGAATGTCGACGGTTTCTCGGCTGAATTTCCGCCTGCCTATGGACCAGAAATCGAGAAGAGATGCCGGCACTCCCTAAACCGGTCGAGGGAGGAACGATCATTACCGTTTGCGGAAATAATCTGCAAAGGGCGGGGACGAACGAGCAGGGGCAAGGATCAGGGGTCAGTTTTTCGTGCAGTAGCGTTGGGCTGTGGTTTCCCAGATAAGAAGAGCCGAGAACCTTCGACTGCGGCCAGGACGGCTCCGCCTGCCCGCCTTCGGCTATTCGGCCACGCCGTCGTTGACCTGAGCGCAGTCCATGCGCAGCGTGCCGCTGTCGTTGAACAGCAGCCCATAGAACCGAACCAAGCTGCCTGCGGTGATGGGGTTGGTGTTGAGCATCTGCGTGCTGCTGTCCGCGTAGACCACCACGCTCGCGGCACCACCGAGCTCGACGATGCTGTCGTTCGAGGCAAGAATCACGGTGTAAGCAGTATAGCTCCCGCTGTTGGAGATGGAACTCACTGTTCCATTGATCATTTGCGGCATGAGCGTTACAGTGACCGCTGTGGTGTTACCTCCGCCGTAATTCCCCATCGCCGCAGAGCTCACGGAACCATTCTGGCCTATCGCCGTGCTGGACGCCCCATTGAATACCGCGGGGAACGGGAGATTCTGAAGATTCGTATAAGCCGGCGAGATTTGAAATGCGGTCTGGCTTTCGTATCCATAGCCCATGCGATCCGGACCCTGGCTGCTCAACTCCGCCCCGTCCTGAATCTGGCTTAGTACTCCAAATCCACCGGGGGGATAAACCGCATTCACATTAACAAGCGTTCCCCGCATGGTGTCCGCAGCCGTCGGGTTCGGAACATAGACCCGCGTGGCCAACAGGGAACCATCCGGCTGGAATTGCGCGTCCAGATTGACCGACATTCCGGGGGCCAACGAGGATAGCCCGCCGATGCCATGAAAAACGGTGCTGCTATCGGTGTTGTAGGTGATTGGGGGAACACTGCTTCCGTCCGAGTCATCCAACAAGAGCGAGAAACCCTTCTGGCTGACCGACTGGATCGATCCGGTTATGTCATCAACTCTGCCATTGGAGATGTTGGTGGGCAGCGCTGCGACATTGACCGGGCTCAAAGTGAACGTTGGAGTAATTGTGTATGCGGCACCGGCCGTGTCGCTGGCTAGCGTAGCCGACTGCGAGACGAGCAGATTCAGAGAAAGAACCATATTCGCGCCGTTGATCGCGAGCCCCGAATCGGGCAAATTCACGACAGGCGGGTACGGCATGACGTTCAAATAGATGTAGTGGCCGATGGCGGGCCCGCCCGTCGTTGGACTGAGATAAGCCACCTCAAAGTAAGCAGAATAGAATTGAATGGCGGCCGAGGTATAAACATCCTCCGGAACGCTGACTGTCAGGAGCGGTTCGGAGATGCCGTTGAGGTGGATGAACTCGACGCCTTGCGGTTGGCTGAGGAGCGAGACAGTCTTCCCTGCCTCGTTTGTCAGAGTAACGCTCGTGAATGCGATTCCATATCCGGCAAAGCGGCCGTTCGCGGTGCTCGATGCAAGCAGGGTGACATTTGTGTTACCTCCGGAGGGGGAGGAGCCGGAGAGGCTCCCCCCGCATCCGGCAAGTGCCAGTGCTGTTATGCCCACGATGAAGCAGCACAGTTTTTTCACGTCAGTACACCCCCCAAAACATGAACGAACCATAAAGGTTGTCCTGATAGACATCGAACTCTCCGGGCTGAGCGGGAGGCACGCCGCTGTACAACGGGTTGCACGGGCTTCCGGTACACGTCGGCCCATAGACCGTTGCAGACGCGGAGTTCGTTGTCGTATTGGTAATCGACGTTTCAGTCTTGTTGTCCAATGCCACAGAGCCGGAATAGGTTGCTTTGTATGTGATTTCCACTCCGAAGAAGCTTCCTGCGAGACTGTCCGAGATGCCCCAGGAAATAGTTGTCTTATTTTCCGCACTCTGCGATGCCGTTGTTGAATTGCTGTAGACGTAGGTGTACGTATCCTGCCATTGTGGAGACTCCTGAAAGTAATACATGATCTCATTCGTGCTGCCGCCTGGGGTGGTAGCGTGCGTGAAACGACCATCTGCTGTTGTTGCGCCCGTCGGGGGTCCGGGTCCGTCGATTACCGTATAACTCGGATTCGTGAACGGGTCTGCCTTGAGAATATTAGCGTAATCTGTCGGGGTCAACGCCGGCACATCCCCGTTCGGATAGGTTTGATTGTTAACCCAGCTTCTGGACAAGGGATACGAATACTGGGAACAGTTCGTACCAGGCGGATTGTCTCCGTTAAGGCAGCCAACCGGCACGCCGACAACTTCGACTCCGTTCGCTGGATCCGTCGTATCGTAGCCGTATCCATTCCAGACCGGCAATGCACTGGGATTGCTGGAATCGACGGTGAGGACAATCACCGGGTTAAGCCAAACCCAGATAATATCGTAGTCGTGGTTTACTGGGCTGAAGTAATTGTTAGTTCCGGGAGTCTTCCAGTTGGTGGAGGTCTGGCCGGTCACGGTTATGGCGTACTGATTCGTGGTCGTCTGTTGCCACGAGATCCCTGAGGTTGTCGAACCTGAAGCAGAAAGGCTCGCCCACTTGCAGCACACGCTGCCGCCCGCAGTTGATGATCCGCTTGCGGTTAATGAGGTCTCTATGCTCGTGGTGTTTTGAAACGAGTTTGAGAGCGTTGCCGTATTCCCGACGAAGTTTGTGTCGGTGTACGTGACGGTGCTTGCCTGTCCTGGGGGAGCATAAGTGATGCCCATGATCATATACTTCGGGTTGATAGCGCCTGTAACTCCCTCGTGGTTATCGAAGGTCTCAACGCTGGCGAGCAATGGATCCGCACCGCCTGTTGCCAATACAACGCCGTATCCGAGCTCTACCGTTGTCGAAAAGGCACGGGGCGAATTCAGGGTTGTGGTGGAAGCGAATGTGCCGCTAGCCGAGCTGTACAGCTCTGCCGCAGTAGTAGCCGAAGGTGAACAGTCGTAATTTGTGCAGCCGCCGTAAATCAGCACTTTGCCGTCGTTAAGCAACGCCGCGCCGGCGCCAGCCCGGGCGGTCAACAAGTTGCCTGTCGTCGAAAAAGTTCCCAAGGCTGCGTTATACAATTCCGCGCTAATCGTCGGATTACCGTTGTTGTCGTATCCACCTGCAATGAGCACCTCTCCATTAGGCAAGAGCGTGGCTGTGTGATAGGCGCGAGCAGTATTGAGGCTTCCCGTTGGCGTAAATGTTCCCGTGCTCGGGTTGTACAGTTCAGCCGAAGCGGTAACGTTGTTGCTCGAGTCGCGTCCTCCAGCGATGAGAACCATCCCGTTTTGGAGCAACGTGGCAGTATGTTCAGTGCGGGGTGTATTCAAGCTGCCGACCGTGCTGAAGGCGCCGGTGACAGGCTTGTAGACTTCGGCAGGCGCGAGATCCCATGCGCCGCAGCCAACACAACCCATATCTCCGCCAGCTATCAGAATTGTGCCATCCTGTAGCTGGATTGCGGTATGCATGCTGCGAGGATAATTGGGCTGGGGGGAAGGTACGCTAAACGATCCTCCGTTTGCGGGGTTGTATAACTCCGCTTCCTGAAGCTGGGTATCCTGGTAGTTTTCCCCTCCGACGACGAGAACCTGCCCAGCATTTGGGCCGGTTGTTAACAATGTTGCTGTGTGCCAGTACCTCGCAGTCTGCAACCCTCCTGTCGGGGAGAAGACGCCTTGATCTCCTCCCGTGGGCGTGTAGATCTCCGCAGCGCTGACAGCTCCCTGGTCACCGTTCCCATTAAAATTGCCTCCGGCAATCAATACGGTGCCGTTGGAGAGGAGCGTTGCCGTGTGACCAAACAGCGTCTGCTGCATGTTGCCGGAATTGGTCCATGTGGGCGTGTCGGGCAGAACTGTCTCCGTCGCCGAGGCCACACTCGCGCCGAAATCCGCTGATGCTGAATAGCTGCAGCCGATTGAATAGGATCCCACCGGAAGATTATTCAGTGCCGAGCTTGCTGCGCCATTTGTCAGAGGGCCTGAAAACGTCCATGTCGTCCCCGTTGCATTGCAATAAATCGAACCGGTTGGATAGACGCCTACCGTGTCGCTCACTTGAATAGCGACGCCCACAGTGCTGTTAAAGTAAGATGTTGCCGGCGTTAACGTAATAGTGGTTGTGGTCGGAATCGGTTGGACCACCTGCGAAACCGGTGCGCTCGTGCTGGGATTAAAGGACGAGTTCCCTAGGTATTCGGCCGTGAGTGTGTGAGTTCCGATACTGAAATTGGATACAGTCAACGCGGCATTTCCATAAAGAATGTTGAAGCTGCCGATATTGGTAGCTCCGTCAAAGAATTCGACGGTGCCATTCGGAGATGCTCCGCCGGCCGCGGTCACGGTGGCAGAAAGAATCACAGATTGATCAAAGACCGAAGGGTTAGGGGAGGATGTGAGCACAGTGGTCGTGGATACCGGTCCGGCCGCCGCAACGCTGAAAGTGGAAGGAGCGCTGGTTCCATAACTATTCGATATGGTAACGGATTGCGTACCGGGCGAAAGAGTTGCAGGGATGGAGAAGTTGATTACGGCCCGCGCGCTAGTCGCGGTCGCCACAGATGCCGTAATGCCACCGGTGATCGAAACTGTGATTCTCCCCGACGGATCGACGAGATCGGTCCCTGAGACGGCAAATGTCCCTTGCGAACCGGCCGGGGCATAGCTCATGCTGGAAGAGGCGATGGTCGGTGTAGCCGACGCGACCGTCGCCTGCGTTGATAGGCCGGAATTGCCATCGTCCCACCAGCCATCGTAGTCGCAGCTTGGATCCCCTGTTTCACAGATATCCTCATCGTAAGTCGTGTTGAGGTAATAGGTGTCACCCGAGTTAGGAGTAATCTCGTCCTCAACAGTCACCTCGCTGTAGGTGCCGTCAAGATATGAATGCTGGTCGCCGGAATCCCAAATCAGGTTGCTCCCATCGTACAACTGAGCGTCGATGCCTACTGCGTCGGCGTACGTGTCGTAATCTTCGGAGTATCCCTCGACGCCAGCATCGACCTCGCCACTGGCTGTCAGCGAAGATGCGTCTCCGTAAATACAGACTGTCTGTTCGACTCCGTTTTCCGAGTCGACCACCCCGCTGCTGCAGTTGTCGATTGTCTGTGACCGCATAGCGGATGGGGACGCTAGACATGCGGCAACAAAAAGTACCGCGATCGGCATCGAGCGATGAGAGATGAAGTTGCGAATCGTGTTCATTTCGACACCCCCGATCCTGCGGTCTGACCGGCGGAGGCCGGAATGTTGAACGTAAGCTGCTTAGGGGCGAAGAACTGCGCCATGAACTTCTCAAGCGCAGCCTTGTTTTGCGGCGAAAGCTCGACGGAGAGGATAGAGGCCTCGTTTTCGATATACATGTCGCGCTCGGCAATGAGCTTCCGCACCTGGCTTGCGTTAGCAGGAGTGTGCGCTAGGGATCTTAGCTGATCGTTTATCGGTTTTAGCTCCGACGCAAGCCGCTGGGAGGAAGTGCGGATGGGCGCGTAATCCGCATTGGAGAAGCCGAGACGGATTTGCAGGTCACTGCGCAGCGCATCGCCGTCGCGGCCTTTAGCCTGCAGCTTCGCGGCCATGTTGTCCAGATCGTTCTGGTGGATGAGAAAATGCCAGTAGAGATGCGGCAATGAAACCGGCTTGGGTTGGGAGGGTGTATTAGCTTGGGTCTGTGTGGATTGCCCGATTGCCGGATGCGCACTTACGCATAGCAGTAACAGCGCACACAGAAACGTGAATAACGAGCGTTTATATGGGAGGGCTGCAAGGGGAGTCATTCCCGTGATCTCCTTTTGGTCGTACAACGTGCACGCAAAAGGTCCTCGGATGCGCCTCCGGGCGGAGGGTAATCCGAGGGCGACGGACGGCCCAGTTGGAACTCGGCAGGTGACGGCTGGGGAGGTCGGCTACGAGCCTAGCTACGCCTTTGAAATCTGTCAAGTGAAAAATAGTCTAGATCTGCATTACTAAAGTCCAATGGCCATTAGTAACGCTACACTGTTTTCGATTCTGCTCTGAACAAAATGTGTGATGCTAAGAGGCTCTTTCCTCATGAAAAAGTCACTAAGTGCGATATCGGCGATGTCAAGAATTCACGACAATGCGGCGTGTCGGTATCCACGCGCGGAAAGTTTCGCTAACCATGGTTCGAATGTCATCACGTCCGCTCAAATTCGAACCACTTTCAAGCGTCGGGTCGCTGCGAGGCGTAAGGGCCGCTGCGCGCCGCTGACGCGATGGCCTACAGCCAGCCTTGACCCCTCTACGTTCTTGTCATGGCAATCATGTTTTCGTTTTCTGTGCTTTTCATGGTTTCGGTCTGTGCCGGTTTCCATTTCAGTTGTGCCGCTGTAAACAACTTGCGACGTTTTCTCAGGAGCCTACGGCACGTACCAACCCGACACAAAACCATCGCTGGCAGGATGCACAATGCACAGCTTATGCTTTCCGTCCTGGCTCCGCTGCACGGTCCAACCATCACGGTCACATCGAATCAAAGGCCTCAAATCCCCGTCCTGATCCAGCTTGTAAGCAGCTTGCCCTTCACTTGACGCGGCCCAGGCAGACACCGCTTTTACATCGAGCGAACGGGCATATCCATTTGCATTCCCGATGGCGTATCCCCAATAGAAGGTTCCACCAGTCAAAAGCATTCCAACGACCGCTGCGCTGCCGAGCCACTGAAGCCAGGATTTACGGGCCGTGATTTGTGCAACAGTCTGTGCAGCCCGCGCAATCTCCCTTTGCGCCGACGTTACGACGGCTTGGCCCACAGTTTCTTCTATCCGCGCCTTCGTTGCCGCAAGATCCGTTTCGGCAAGCCTGCGAGCACTGTCTAGCGAAGATGCGTACCTGGTGAGCGATTGCGAAATCAATTTGTCGATTTGCTCCGGCATCTGTTTCGCCAAATCAAGATGATGGCCAAGTAAAAAGGCGATGGCCCATATCGCATCGTTGTCGCGAATATCTAGTTCTTTGCCGATGCGATTGAACCGGTTCGTTTCATCAGTGCTCGGATCGCGCCCATAGACGGAGCGAAAGGCTGTATCGAGGTTCATGCAACGACCCCATCGAAAACCGATGCGCACTCCTTTACCCAGCGGTTTACCTCTGCGCGATTTCCGATGGGCGCGACCTCGATTACCTTTTCAATCGTCAGCCGCTCACTGTGCAAAAGATCGGAGATGCGGTCTGCCACCTCTGGAAAATTGAAAGTCTTCCCCTGAGCCTCCACCGTTGCCTTAATCTTTGAATTGTTGTATAGCTCGAACTTGCGTTCCGGTCCGTGGTAAAGATTGCGAAGAACATGAGTCGTATGACCACTAACTATGTCCAGATAGTCCTTCAAGAGTTGAAGACTATCCCGCTGTGAGTTGATTACCCACAGAGTTACCAACTTGCGTCCCAGTTCTTGCATGGACTCCGTGAGCAGCGTCCCGTAGAGTTTTACGCCCTCTCCGCTGCGAGCGGGCGTGTTGACGACCACGGTCTCGTCGGGCTGCACGGCCAGACGATTCACAAGGTCCATCCATCCGTCCTTTTCGTCCAGGTTGATGTAGACGGTTTCCACAGTCCTTCCATACGCCTTGCCGACATCTGGATTTGCAGTATCCGCATCAATCAGCAACAGTTTCTCGTCGCGTTTCGACAGGTAATGAATCAGAGACATCGAAACGATGCTCTTGCCGACGCCACCCTTTGAACCGCTGACCATGTACACAGGCTTTCCCATACTTCCTCCTCATATCTCCTTGTCGTCTTCGATTACCGCGAATGTTCCCTTTTTCGCCGCAACTGTGTTTACCGGGCCAGCACTGGTTCTTACGGGCGCGGCCGGAGCAGTCTTCGCAAGTGGCTTCTCTTGGGCTTCCAGTTCGAAGACCACCGCGCCCCTTGCTTGTTCTTCTTCCGGGTTTCAGGTATTGCCGCGCGGTCGAGATTGTCATGCCGAGGCCGACACCCTTGAGATCATCCAGCACGGTTTCGAGAGTGTGCCCGGCAGCGAGTGCTTCCTTTGCCTTTCCACGCAACTTTGCAAATGCTTCTCTGCGCGAATACTTTCTCTCGGCGGCCACAGGAGGCGTTGCAATTCGTTTATCCAAGGCCGCAAGGGCAGCTTGGAATATTGCCTCAGTGATTACTTCTCTTTGTGTCATTAAGTTCCTCCAGGAGTCTTCTACAGCGAGGAATATACGCACAGTAGCACGAGATGAAGTCTGAATAAAAATGTCAAAACGCCTGTATTTATAGGGTGATGCGTAGTTATTCGTATGTGGGTGTTATCAAGCGTAATTGTGCGTATCAAAATATTTCCTGCGACGAATTCTGTGTCATGATGTGGTCTTGCGTGAAAGCAGTTTCTCGGATAAGTTGTGAGTTGTAACGCGCTATGTGTTGGCGGAGCGGTACAGGATGCGGGTTGTCCGTACACATGGCTTCGCCATGTTTCGTCCAACCCGTCGCCTACGATGCTCCGCGCTGCGCTTGTCTCATCGAGGCTCATCCCGGAAGTAACCGTGCACGCTTCGCGTAGGGAAAAGCAATGCCGTTTACATCACGAGCAAATGATCGCGCCGCCTCACGATTTGAAATGCGGTTAACGGCGTTAGAGCGTGTGCAACTCCGCGAAGATGCCGACCTTGCCGGGATGAGCATTAGCGAGTTCGTTCGCAGGCGCGCGTTTGGCAAAACTATCCACGCCGCGACCGACCTGATGATGATTCGCGAACTGCGCCGTTTGGGCGGCCTTCAGAAATATGCGATGAACAAGCTCGCCCAACACGGCGAAGTTGTGGACGAGTGCGTCGCGACTATTCGCGCATTACGCGCAGCTATAGAACGAGTCGCCAACAATGATCGTTAAGTACATCGCCAATCCGAAGACGCAATCGAGCAAGGCCGCACGCATTGGCAGCTTACTCGACTACATCGTGGCCGATGGACACGCAGACACACAGAAAGCGGAGTACATCGGAGCGAGCGGAAACTTCTATTCGGACTCGCAGCAAGGGCAGCGCGCCGAAATGGTTGCTCTTGCAATGGAAGCGACTCGCAGTAAAGACCCCGTCGATCATTGGCTGCTGAGTTGGAAGGAGGGCGAGCAACCGACGCAGGCGCAATGCAATGAAGCCGTCGGAATTCTGAAACGGCATCTCGGTATGAGCAGCGACCAGCTTGCCGTCTTTGCATTGCACCGCAACACCGAGAACTACCATCTTCATGTCGTTCTCAATCGCGTACATCCCGATACGTTACGCGTAGAAGACAAGGGATGGTGCATCGACAAAGCGCACAAGGCAATCGCAGAGATTGTCCATGCGCAGGGCTGGGAGGCGGAGAAGAATGCCCGCTATCTTGCGAGCCGCAGCTGGTGAAGTCACACGAGCCAGCAGTGTGCGCGAGCCTCATCCCCGCTCGAAAGCGCTGGATTATGAAAATGCGACCGGAGAAAAATCCTGCGAACGAATCGCGCAGGAAAGGGCAGCGCCAATTCTGCGCAATGCCAAAACGTGGGCGCAGGTGCATGAGGGGTTGGCTCACGTGGACATGCGCTATGAACGAAAGGGCAGCGGTGCAATGCTTTGGGTGGGAAACCAGCCGCTCAAGGCCTCTTGCATCGGTCGCGAATTTAGTAGGACTCGGATGGAGGAGCGGTTGGGTGAATTTCAGCCTGATAGCCGCGGCAATACAATGCCGCAGCAGCCGCATATAGCAGAGCCTCTTCGCCCTGATATGCCAGCGAACTGGGCTGAGTATCGAAAGGCACTCGAAGCGAACCGCAAACAAAAGGACGCTGCTCAGGCCCAGCAGCGCATGGAACATCGCGCAGCGCGCGAGATGCAGTCTGCGGAGTTTCGCAAAGAACGGTCCGCGCTTTATCAGGGCGGCAAGTGGTCCGGCAATGCCCTGAATGTTGCCAGGAGCCTATTGGCCGCCGACCACGCCATGCGCAGAGCCGAGCTGATGGAGCGGCAAAAGCGCGAGCGTGACAGTCTCAGAATGAGGTTCGGCCGGCGGAAGACGTTCGAGCAGTTTCTTGTAGAGCAGGGAGAGCCACAGCTCGCGGAGCAATGGAGGTATCGGGATACGGAAATGCCCGGTACCGCGATTCTTGGAGACGCGGACGAGATACCACGCAAGCGCGACATCCGCGACTTCATCGCGCAGGTGCATCAGTCCGCGCACTCGCAGTTGGCTGAAATTCACTATTCATCACGCTCCGATCCAAGCCACGTCAGCTTCACGGATCGTGGCAAGCGCATTGACGTCTGGCAAGCGCAGGATGAGGCTGCCGTCTTAGCCGCGCTCCAGTTGGGCGTACAGAAGTGGGGAACACTAACCATCACCGGCCCCGACGAGTTCAAGCAACTGTGCGCGGAGCTTGCCGCGCAACATGGATTCAAGATCAGCAATCCAGAGTTGCGCCGGGAAATCGTTCGCGGTCCCAGCGAGGACCGGCCAGTTCCAGTAATTCCGGCTGGAATGCCGTCGCCGAGCAGGTCGTATCAGTTGCACAAGGCCGACATCCTTAACCGAATCGAGGTGCGGAACGCCTCACAGCTTGATTGGATGATTGCGGTAAGAATGCGCGTAACGGGCCACGATCAACAGGCCATCACGCAAGCTCTGAAGGAAAACGCCGGCCAGGGGCGCGAGGCAGAGAACCGCAATTGGACCAACTACGCGGAGCGCACCGCCGAGGCCGTCTTTGGCCCACGCGGTGACCGGGAGCTCGACAGGAGCGCACAGCGCGCCGAAGCATGGGCGCGAGTCGAAGGCAGAGACCTTGCGCACGAACGCCTTGTGCATCACAGCCAGCGCCGCGCAGTTCCAGCGCGTGGACGGGGAGACTTTGGGATCGATTGACGAGGGCCATGGTGCCTCACTTGGTATTGATCGACATATTCAAAACGCAAATTTGCCTCAGTTCATGCTTCCCGCGGTCGCGGCTGATTCGTGCCGCGAACTCGGGAGCGGAGGATAGGAGAGCGAAAACTCATTGGCG
The DNA here is from genome assembly GCA_963826735.1 of uncultured Acidobacteriota bacterium. Classification (GTDB taxonomy): domain Bacteria; phylum Acidobacteriota; class Terriglobia; order Terriglobales; family Acidobacteriaceae; genus Telmatobacter. Next base: position 919,174 of record CAWGYN010000010.1, on the reverse strand, counting down.
GAGTATAGGCGAGGATATAGCGAATAGCGATCCACAGGGGCAAGCGCCGATTTTGCCGAATGTTGCAATATGTCATTATAGGTGATTAAATAATGATGGTTTGACACAATGACCACGATAAAGCCAATTGAGAGAACCATGCAGTACGTCCGCCGGAAGGGAATCGTGAGGCCCCGCGAGATCGAGGCCCTCGGAATTCCGCGAGAGTACCTGCTGCGTCTCCATCGTCGAGGAAAGCTCAGCCGGACCGCGCGCGGGATCTATACGCTGCCAGACGCGGCGATTACGGAGCGCCACTCCTACGCGGAGGTGGCAAAGCGCGTGCCGGAAGCAGTGCTGTGCCTGCTTTCGGCCCTGGTCTTTCACGAAATCACGACGCAAAGCCCGGCATCTGTTTGGATCGCTCTCGGCAAAGGGGCAAGAAAGCCTGCCATCCTGTCGCCTTCACTTCGGGTGGTGCGTCTCACGGAACCTTCGCTCTCCGCAGGCGTCGAAAAGCATGTCGTTGAGGGCGTCTCTGTGCGTATCTATTCCGCCGCGAAGACCGTGGCAGACTGCTTCAAGTTTCGCAACAAGATCGGCCTGGACATCGCCATTGAAGCCCTGAAAGACTGCTTCCGCCAAAAGAAAGCCACTGTGAATGAAATCTACCATTATGCCAAGATTTGTCGCGTGAGCAACGTCATCCGTCCCTACATGGAGGCGCTATGACCCGCGAATCGGCGAAGAATTCCGCGGCTTCAGTCCGCGCGCGCTTGCTTGCCCTGGCCCAGAGCAAGGGCCAAGACTACCAGCGAATCTTGGGCAGATACGCGATTGAACGATTTCTGTATCGGCTGGGCAACTCGACCTACCGTGACAGATTCGCAATCAAGGGAGCAACGCTGTTTACGATCTGGACGGGTGATACTCACCGACCGACGAAGGACTTGGACCTGCTTGGTTGGGGCTCGTCGGCCATTCGTGAAGTCGAGGAAACAATCCGGGCCATCTGCAAGGTCGAAGGGAACGACGGCATTCTTTTTGACGGGGAAGCGGTCGAGGGAACAAGAATCAAGGAAGAGGACGAGTACGAGGGCGTGCGCGTGACATTCCACGCCGTCCTGGCCGGGGCGTGGATACCGATGCAGGTCGATATTGGATTTGGCGACGCCGTTTATCCAGAGCCGGAATTCGCGTCCTTTCCCGTGCTGCTCCCTATGGAGCCGCCGGTCATCCTCGCCTATCCACGCGAAGCCGCCATCGCGGAAAAACTCATTGCAATGGTTGTACTGGATATTCGCAACAGCCGCATGAAGGACTTCTACGACATCTGGTTCATGGCGAACACATGGGCCTTCGAAATGGCCACCTTGCGCAACTCCATCCTCGCGTCCTTTGAGCGGCGCGGGCTCGCAATTCCCTCGGATGTTCCTTTCGCTCTGACTGACGAATTCCTGGGCGATCCGCAGAAGAAACAGCAATGGAACGCGTTCGTCAGCCGACTGTACCCGGGAAGCGACTCGACCTCTCTCGAAGAGGTTGGCGCTCTTCTCCGCGCCTTCGTCTTGCCGTGCATCCTCCCGGCGCCGACGGCCAATTCAACTGCCCGGCATTGGACTCCGAGCCTTCACTGGAGCGAACAGCAATGAGCTGTCAACAACGTCAAGCCAACATTGAGAGCCGCGGCTGATAGTCTGATTTCCGTGGTTCGGTACAATAGCGGTACACTCATCAGTTTGTCTGAATTAAGGTTTATTGCACTAAACTATTATAAATAAACAGGTTACGCGATTTCTAGTTTACGCTCGCTTTTTCTTATTTATCATAGACTTACGGTCTTCGCGATCAACTTAAAATCCGCAGACCTTAACCGGTCGTGGGGGTTCAAGTCCCCCTCTGGGCACCATAGAATCAATAGATTACGTGCAATTATTGAAATTAGAGAAATCAAGATCTTTTCGCTGGCGATACTCTTGGCCATACTTTGTACCTGACTTTTTGCGAATTTGCGGAAGATGCCTGGAAGAGATCAGCCGAGGGTCACCGGAGTTTGGGAGAAGGTCCGCCAGTGGTGTCCGGTGGATTCGCTATCGCGTCGACGGCAGACTCAAGCGGGAGAAGGTTGGGCGCAAGGGTGACGCTATTGCTCTCTATCAACTGCGCAAATCGCAGACTCGAGCGGGCAAGAAGCTTCCTGCAAATCTGAGGAATGCAGGAGTCAGATTCAGTGAGCTCGCCGACGCGATTCTCACCTACAGCGCTTCGCACCATCGCGACACAAGGAACATCAAGAGCAGAATTAAGAAGATCCTTCCAGAATTTGGAGAACGAGTTGCCGAGGGCATCAAGCCGGAGGAGATCGACTCTTGGCTGACCACGCATACCAGTACGGCGACAACGGCCAATCGCTACCGTGCGCTCTTCAGCCTGGTGTTCCGCGAGGCACTTCGCAATGGGAAAGTCAACAGCAACCCAGCGAGGCTCGTCAGGCAGCGCCACGAAGACAACGCCAGAATTCGTTGGCTAGAGGAGGACGAAGAGGAGCGATTGCGTGCGGTGATCAACGGCATGCTCGCCGAGCGGGATCTCGGACGCAACATCCGCTCTTCACGGATAGCCAGGCCAACCACCCAGAACTCGAGAGGTTCAACAGCGGCGGAATAGAAGCCAAATAGCACGGCCAGGACCGGTATGACCATCGACCCAAGAGGAGAGCGCGACGCTCCGCATTGCCAAGTGTTCATTTGATCTCCGTAACGAGGCGGACGTCGCCCAGAAGGCCAGAGGAGATGGGCATGACGCGATTAAGGTCCTGCATCTGGAAGCGGTCTCCATACTTAGCAATCAGCGCAGCGTAGTCGCGTGGCGGTAGAGCAGACCATGCGTTGAGTGCAGTGTTGAATACATGGAATTCTATGTGGTTCACACCGGATCGAAGGAACCTGGTCACGTCAAGGCGATACGGCGGATGCCAAAGCGCACCGGCGGTCTGGCCATTGATTGTCACCAGGGCCGCCTCATGAATGGGTGGGTCGTAGTAGGCGTGCATTCCCGGCCCGGTACGGGTAATGAGCGGATTCGGCAGGCCGTCGGGGCCGAGGACTTCCGGGACTGGACCGCCTTCCCGCGTAGCATTCGGTGCGCCAGGCAGAGGCTTGCCTCCACTGACTTCGAGGCAGACAGGATGTGTGGGTGCGGAAGCCATGGTGAAATCGCGGGAGTAAACGGCCTCGCCTGAGTAATGGAGAGTGGAGGGATCGGAGATCCAGTCGGTGAGGACAGGTTCGCTCACGGACTTTTGGATGCCGGGGAAGGTGACCTGCCACGCGCTGCTGATGTTTGTGGCGTCCATGTTTGTCGCTTGGTCGGCCGTCGCTGGCTGAGGTGCAGGCAGGGAGCTGCTGAAGACGAAGACGCGCGACTCATAAGGCGCCAGGTGGATTGGGAATGATTCTGCAGAAGCCGGAGTGACGGCGGTGGAGTCGGGGTCCCACGCTTCGCCGTTCTTGTGTGCGGTGGCAAAGGAAGCGGTGGTGTCGATGGGTTGATTGCCGGTGTTGGCGACGAAGTAGATGTCTGTGCCGGGGAGTTGGCGGCGGATGAAACCGAGCTGAGAGCGGGCGATGGAATCGTCGGCCGGAAGTTGGAAGTCAGGTTTGGCGGCTTTGGTGAGTGCGTCGGCGAAGTGGGCCTCGTCAGGCACAAAGGAAGACTTCGCCGCATCGAAAAGTTCCTTCGACAAGCTGGTCAGCTCGGGGATGGTCTTGCCTTCAGGATCGATCGACGGCGCGCGGCCGACGGCGATGACTTTGCCGCCGGCAGCGACAAAGGCTGCAATCTTCCTCAATGTTTCCAGCGGAATGCGATTGGTGGGAGGAATCACGAGGACCGGGTGTGTGCCAAGACCCACTTTATTGATGGCATCGGCGTCGATGTAGTCGATGTTATAACCGGCAGATAGAATGGCGGACATCAGCTGGGGTGAAATCAACCGCGGCATAGCGTTGGTAATGCTGGTCTGGTTGGGCTGGAAGCCGGCCCAGGCATCGTCGGTGGGCAGCAGGATCACGACCTGGTTGGCGGGTTTTCCCTGACGCATGAGGTAGCTCATCCGGCCGATGTAGCCGGTGACCGCGGGCATGACCGGATGCCACGGGTTGTGGTTGTTGAAGACGGCGGCGGCATAGAGCGACCAGCCGGGCTCGGGGACTTCATGGTCGGGAGGTGAATATGGCCAGCCGTGGCAGATGATCTGGTTCTCGCCCATGATGAAGTCGATATCGGCTTCCGACTTCATGTCGAGCGGAGTGGCGCGGAAGACTGGCGAGTGCAGCCAGGTAAAGGTCTCGCCGGAGCTGACAACGTGGCCGAAGACGTGGTTGGAAGAGGTGGCCCAGCGCAGCGTTGAGAAGGCGCGCCACTGCGGCCCTTCACCCTCCGCGAGCTGTGGGATGTTCTGGCTGGAAAAGCTGACAGCCGATTCATGATAGGTTTGCGAGCGAAACCTGGTGTGGTGAGCGGCAGCCCAGTCGGCAATCTGCTTCAGGTAGTTCTCATCGACCAGTTCGGTCAAGGTCTTGCCATAATCGTGGCGGACGGTCTCGGCCTCCGGCGACCCGCCAGCAACCAGTTCGGGCAGATGTGGGATTAGATCATACCCGCGACGCTTCTTGAACTCCTCGGGCAGCTTCGGCGTCCAATCTCCGCCGAAGGCCTCCAGCGAATCAGAGAAGATGGCATACGGCGGAGTATTGCCGAAGGCCTTGAGCAGCGGCTCACCCACCTTATCGAGGTGCTTGGCGACGGCTTCATGGGAGTAGGAGTCGAGTACCCAACCCTCCGCATCGACAGCGGCGCGCTTGACCACCTGGCCAGTGTGACTTTGGATGAAGAACACGGCGGTGCGCGAGGAGTTGGAGGGCGCGACGGTTATCTGCGGGCCGGAGATCTGGAGGGGCTGCGCGGAGGCTGCAATCCAGGCGACGGGGGGTGGGCCAAAACTGCGGCCGCGTCCGGAGGCCGGAGCGGGTGTGCGGGCCACGGAGGTGGCAAGCACCGCGGAGAGGATGGAATCGCCCTCTGCGAGTTTTTGCTGGCCATTGATGACGAAGCGGGTTGCGCTGAGGTCGGTGACCGACTTGCCCGCCGCGAGGGTTGGGACGGCGATTGTAGTAGTGCCGGCGGGAACGGTGACTTCGGCGGTGCGGAGATGGGTGGAGGCTTCCGTGAGCGTGATGTGCGGGCCGCCGTAGGGCCACCCGGAGCAGAGGGTCACATCGATGCGCAGGCCGAGCTTGCGGCCTTCAGATTGCGCGTAGTTGACGTCGTCGAGCATCTCAGGCGAGAGGAAGGGAAGGTTTTTGAGGCCCTTTGCAGGATCGTCGAGGACGATGGGGTACTCGAAGGCAAGCTCGGCGCCCTGAATGCCGTCGGCCTTCATCTGCTGCAGTTCAGCCAGGATCTCCGGCTTGACCACGGCTGTTCCAAACCACCACCAACGCACCATGGGCCGGGCATCGTTGGGCGGATTGACGAAGTTCTTGCGCAGAGTCGCAATGGTGGGCGCAGGCGCCTGCGCGGTGAGCGCGGGGGTGAGCACGAGCAGAAGCGTCGCGGCCAGGCTGTATGCGACGAAGTTGCGAAGCGTGTGCAGACGGGTTTGCGGATGCTGAGGCTGGTTCATCGAATTCTCCGAGCGAACCGCGAAGCCCTCAAGCCGATTGCGGCTGCCCATTCACAATCACATTCTCGAATGTGAGACCTTTGACGCCGCTGGCCACGAGTTTTTCCTGCTGCAGCACCACGTCGAAATCCTTGAAGGAGATGTTGCTGATCTCCGTTTGACCAGGGTTTGGCCTGATCGTACCAAAGGCTGTGTAATGACCCTTGATGCCGATGAAGCTGACGCTGCGAACCACAGAATGCGGCGGCGCTTCACCCTGCAGATTCACATACTGCGACCACGGCTGCACAGAAAGAATCGCGGAGGCCGTGGCTTCCGAGGTGATGTTGCGAAACGTAATGTCCTCATAATGCTGCGGCGTGTCCGGCCGCAGCTTCAAGGTTGCGATCCTGACATTGCCGGTGATCCTGCAATTCTCCACGACCACGTCGCGAACGATCGTGGCTTCGGATCCAAGCGTCAGCACGCCGCCGCCACGCTTGTAGACGCAGTTCCGGATGCGGATGTGCTCCACCGGCGGACTGTCAGTGTCCTTCATGGCATGAGGTCCCTTGGAACCCTTGGCCGCGATGCAATCGTCTGTGACGGAGAAAAAGCAACCGTCGATCGTGACGTTCCGGGAACTGTCCAGGTCGATTCCGTCGGTGCTGGGAGCCTGCTTGTAGTCGTCGGGTACCTCGAATCGTGTCTTGCTCACGGCAACGCCATCACAGTTGTAGATATGGAGATTCCAGAACTGTGAATCCTTGAAAGTAATGCCCTCGATTCTCACGTTGCGCGAGTTTTCAATGAGCGCCAGGCGGGCGCGGGGAACACCGACGTTTGGGAAGTTCCCGCGCTGGGGCGACGCGTTACGCAGTTTCCAGAACAAGTCCCATATTGGCCGGCCTGCTCCATCGAGCGTCCCTTCGCCGGTGAGCTGGAAGCCATCGCATTTCGTTGCGTTGATTAGAGCCGGATTGAACTTTTCCTCGAAGTGGCCCTCAATCCGGGTGCGTTGTGCGGGAAAGTTGGCCATGTCCGTCGAGCACTGCAGCACTGCTCCCGCCCGCAGGTGAAGATTCACCCGCGGCTTGAAGAACAGGGCGCCGCTCACGAACGTGCCCTGCGGGATGACGACCGTTCCTCCGCGGCGCGATGCCAAATGATCGATCGCCGCCTGGATGGCCTTGGTGTTTATGGTTGCACCATCAGGCCGCGCACCGAATTCCGTAACCAGGGCTTCCGCAGATGACTCCGCATCGGCCATCAATGCAGACCCCCAGAAGGGAGCTGCAAGCATCAACGACATGAAGCGCCGGCGCGCCAACGGATGAATGGACACAACTCACCTCTGTGCGACAGATAAAGATGCTATAGCAAGGCGCCACCTGCTGAAGCAGATGGCGCCTCATTTGATTCTCGCCAGCTTTAGAACTTGTAACGCAGCGCGAGTTCCATGATGCGGGGATCGTATGCACTGGTGATTTTGTTCATGTTCGCATTGCCGATGGTGGTATTCGGGTTTTGGGGGTTGGGGTGGTTGAACAGATTGAAGGCCTCAGCGCGGAACTCAAGCACATTCGACTCCCGGATGTGGAACTCTTTGAACAGGCTCATGTTCCAGATCTCCTGCCCGGGCCCGCGGATGGTGCCGTTCTGGGCGTTGCCATAGTAACCGTAATACTGAGCCACGTTCGGGACGGCAGTCGTACCGAGCGCAACCCCATAAGCTGCCGAGTTGAACCACGTCTGCGTAGCAGCGGTTTTCTTCCAGGTCTTCGGCCCGTTGGTTGAGACACCCGGCACCACGAACGGCCGATTCGTGAGTCCGCCATTGGTCAGGGTGATACCCGGCGTAAGCGAGACTCCGGCGCGGAAGGTCGAGATGTCGTTCAAGCGCCATCCGCCCAGGAGCTGCTTCTCGAGTTGATTGCCGCTGTGCTGGAAGAACGGTAGTTCGTAGAGCACCGTGATGTTAAAGGATTGAGGATAGTTCAGCCCATTGTTGCCGTGGAAAAGGCCCATGTTATACGGATTGACCACGGAATTGGATGTGTCGTGCGACCAGGTGTAAGCCGCGGCGACATAGAGCCCCCGTGTCGCCGTGTGCTTGACCTGTGCCTCAAGGCCGTTCCATTCCTGCCACAGACGTGTGGAATAGACGTTGATGGTGCCAAAACCCTGGTAAGGCGCATAGTAGTTCGCGTTGTCGCCCTTGTTGCTGTTTGCGGGGTTGATGGCTATGAGCGGATTGTAGTCGTAGTTCACGCCACCCACGAGGGCGGGAGGCGCCTGATTCCAGTTCCATGTACTCGTAAGATGCTGGAGGCGGCTACCGGCTCCCGCAACCGAGGCGATGATATTCAATGGGAATTCATGCTGGATTCCGAGCGAGTAGCTGGCCGCCGGCGAGGCCTGGATGTTGTAGTCCGCCCCAGTGACCCCTATGACGCTCTCCGTATTCGCGGAGCCGCCCGCTCCCACGACGTTCCAGGACGTGGTTGAAGGGAGTACGAGGTTGGAAAGGTTCTGGTTGCTGAACACGGGAGGATTGGCGATGCAGTTGAACGAGCAATCCTGGTTGGTAAAGATGCGCGTGTAGCTGATGCCGTAGCCGCCGCGCAGGCTGGTTTTGCCGTTGCCAAAGACGTCCCAGGCGAAGCCTGCATCGGGCGCGAAGTACCAGGTATGAGCGTTGGAGAAGTTGACCGGCAAGCCACCTGACTGGCCGCTGTTGTAGAGCATGCCGTTGCTGTAGGTGGCAGGGTACTTGAGGTTGGTGGCGCCGCTGAATTCGTTCACAGTGGGTGCATTTGCTGCAACGTAGGACGGGTTGGCGTATGGGTTTCCGGGCATCACTCCCGCGCCCCAGTTGGTTTCGGAATTCGGCACGCCGTAGGGCAGAGGCAAGTGGTAGATGCGGAGGCCAAGGGTGAAGCTCAGGTTCTTATTGAACTTGAACTGGTCCTCTACATACGGCGTCCAGGAGAAGGCATGCATATCGCCGTGAGGCGCGTTGCTGGCCTCGCTAAAGGTGCCGATATAGCCGAGGAGCATATCCGACATCGAGGCATCGATGCTGCATAGGCCGGAAGCTGATACGCCGTTAGGAACTCCGGGCGTGGTACTGGCGCATCCACCCGTTGCAGTTTTTTGCGTCGAGGTGGGCGCGCTGGAAGTGCCGTTGAAGGCGAATGACCCATTGGTCTGCTGGCCGGAAACCTGGCGCTTGGTGTTCCAGACGAAGGTGATGCCCGCCGTGAAGTAGTTTTTGCCTTTGAGCCAGCTCCAATTGTCGGAGACCGTATTGTCAAGATCGGACGCGTGAGGGATGGGGCGGGCTGCCTGGATGCCCTCGCCCGCCATGCCGCCAGTGAACGAGATTACTGGAGTGCGGCTGGCGTAGAGGCCGTTGGGATAGTAGAGATTTTCAGAGAAACCCGACACCTGGCTGATGTCAGTGGTTCCGACCAGGGTGAGGTTCAGAAGGTAGATGTTCATGGCCACGCTGGTGGTGTTGATCATGTTCGGCGTCAGGGTCTGTGTAAGCGAGACCTGCGCCAGCTTGTTGTGCGTGAAGTCCGTCTCCGTGCTGATGGGAGTCGTGCCCGGGCTCTCAGTGTTCTGCGCATACGACTGGTATTCGTCGAGGTACTCGCCCATGGCGTGGTACTTGGGCGTGAAGTTGTGATCGATCTTGATCTCATCGTCGCGCTGATCGGTGATCTGCGCCTTGTTATTTATGTAGTTGGTGGTGCTGCCGGGGAGGACGTAGTCGGGCGCCGGATAGAGGGTTTTCACGTAAGCCGCCGAACTGGTGTTGATTCTACTGCTCGGGATCTGGTAATAGCCGGCGGGGCATGAGCCTCCCGTTGAAGTCGGGAAGAGACTGCCCGACACCGGGTCCTTGACCGGCGAAAAGAAGCAGCCAGCGGCCTGAAGCGCCGTGGGGATCGTGCTGGTGTTCTGGCTGGGCACGTGCAGAATGACCCACTGCTCATCCCAGAAGAAAAAGGTCTTCTTCTTGTCGGCGTTGTAGTGGTGGGGAATGTAGACCGGGCCGCTGGCGTTATAGCCGAAGATGTTCTGATGGTAGGGCGCGGCGGCGGTCGAGAAGTAGTTGATTGCGTTCAGATCGGTGTTGCGCAAGAACTCCCACGCGGTGCCGTGCCAGTTGGCCGTGCCGCTCTTGGTTTGCGCGATAATGACCGACGAGCCCAGTAGCGAATACTGCGCGGAGAAGTTGTTCTGGAGCACGCGCACTTCTTCAAGGGAATCGGGATTCGGGACCACCGAATTCGCCGTCATGTTGCCGGTGTTTTCGTTCCACACGCCGTCCAGCACATAGAAGCTGCGCGACACGTCCAGGCCGTTGATGGAGAGAACGCTGCTTGTGGAGCGGCCGCCGGTGCCCAGTGACGAGCCCTGGGAGGAAGCGGTCACGCCCGGCATCATTACTGCCAAAGCCTGGTAGTTGCGCCCATTCATGGGCAGCGTGCTTATTTCTTCGCTGCTGACATCGGCCGAAACCTCAGGGGTGGTGGTCTCCACTTCAGAGGAGACTGCGGTCACCGTGACGTTTTGCGTTTCAGCGCCTACCGCGAGGGTTGCGTTTACTGTGGCCGTTTCTGTTGGGTGCAGCTCGACGCCGGAGACGGTGTAGGTTTTGAAGCCTTTCCTGGTGATGGCCACCGTGTATGTGTCCACGACCAGGTCACGCACGATATAGACGCCATCGCCATTGGTCTTGGTCACGGTCGAAACTTTGGTCGCATCGTCGGTGAGGGTGACGGTTGCGCCCGAGACGACTGCGCCGCTCGGGTCCGTAACGGTTCCGGTGATGGTTGCCTGGGTGGAAAGTTGCGCATGAAGCGATATGGCACCGGCAAACAATACAACGAGAAGCGCGAGAGCCCCTGCCAGGCGTGGAAGATAACGCTGGCCCGCGAAACGATGAACCGACATAATCCCTTCCTTTCTGGTGAAGTGTGGATTTCGAGTGAGTTGAGTTTGAAGCGGCCTCCGATACAAGCCGAATTTCCCTTTTGATAGCAATTCAAAAGGGAACTTTATCGCGTCCGGAAAATATCAATAGGCAAACAATCTTGTCAAGCAAAAAAATAACTAAGTCCTTTCATTTTGATTGTCTACGGGAGTTTATTGGTCGGTAAATCGCTTTGTTATTGAAGATGGAAGCGCACCGCTGGGCTTATTTTGGAGGCTGAATCGCACCTCCGGATGCGGCTGGGACGCTGTACACTGTCGGAGCACAGATCAGCCCGAACGCAACTTAGGTCCAGTTTGGGCTCCACACGGAGGACAAATCGATTCCATGCGGACCTCACATTTTTTGGGTTTACTCAGATTATCGGTTTTGGTCTGCGCCGGTACGCCGTTCGCGGCCGGGGCGCAAGCTGCTCCTCAGCCGGTAGCGCCGATAGACTTGAAATTCGATTTCAGCGCAGGTCCCGACCGCGCCGGTTACACGAGGGTCGCCCCGACGGCTTACTACACGGACGATGCCGGCTTCGGCTACGAACCTGGGGCGAAGGTCGCGATGGGCGATGGCGGCAACACCACGACGAGCGACCTGCCGTTTATGTTTTCCGCCAAAGTGCCGGAGGGCAACTACAACGTGACGGTCACGATTGGTGACTCTCACGAGGCAACGACCACGACTATCAAGGCAGAGTCAGGCCGCCTTATGCTCGAACGCGTGGAGGTTCCTGCCGGCCAGGTCGTGGAGCGTACCTTCACCACGAATGTCCGCACTCCACAGCTGCCAAAGCTTCCGATGAACGCACCCGGGCGGGATGAAGTGAGTCTGGACCGGTTTGACGCCGCAAACTCGCGCGACTGGGATAACAAACTGACCGTCGAGATCGTGAGCCCTCATGCCGCGTTGCGCTCGATTGAAATTACATCGGCGCCTGCGGCCCTGACTGTTTATATCGCGGGCGATTCGACGGTGACAGACCGTGACGGCGGCGGCGATGTGAGCTGGGGACAGTTGCTCCCGCGCTTTTTCAAGCCGGGCGTCGCGGTTTCAAACCACGCCCAGTCCGGCGAGACGCTCAAGTCCTTTGCCAATGCCCTGCGCCTGGACAAAATCCTGAGCCAGATGAAGAAGGGAGACTATCTCTTCATTCAGTTCGCGCACAACGACTCAAAGGACAGTTGGCCGCAGACTTATGTGGAACCGGAGACCACGTACAAGGCCTATCTGAAGGTCTATATTGCCGAGGCCCGGCTGCGTGGTGCGACGCCTGTGCTGGTTACGCCGATGGATCGCGGAGTTCGCGGAACAGGCGCGCCTACCCACGGCCATGATGGTTATCCCCAGGCAATGCGCGAAGTGGCCGGGGAGGAGCATGTCCCGCTCATCGATTTGTACGAGATGAGCATCGTCTTTTATGAAAACGCCGGCGCCGACGCCCCGAAGATTCTGGCCGATGGAACTCACTCGACCGCTTATGGCGGCTATGAATTCGCCAAGTGCATTGTGATGGGCATCAAGCAAAACAAACTCGATCTCGCCAATTTCATCGAGGACGGCTTCAAAGACTTTGATCCAGCTCATCCTGATTCCGAGGCAGCGCTCAATCTGGGCGTCCTGTTCAGCAGTGGTGGAGGCGGGCGCGGGATGAACAGGGGAAGCGGCGGCGCAGCGCCCACAGGAACTCCAGGCTCGGCGCCCGCGACAGCTCCTCCTGCCAGTACAAGCAACCCCGGTCCAGGCCCGCTGTGAGGAATCGCACCGCGAAGAATGCCGGTTCGGTGCGATCAAGTGCGAGCGAGCGAAACCGCATTTGCGAAATGGGGATACAATTCGAGCGAACCAGAAAAGCCGGATTTCCCTCATGCGATGCTCGCGGGGGCGTTGAGTTCGCAGTGATCGCCGATTGAGAGATCGCTCCAGTTTGTCCCGTTCCTTAACAACGCTCCGCGGAGGATTGAGCCGTGAGTATGAGTCGCCGCCAGGCAATGAAATTGATTGCGGCCACGGTGCCAACCGTGGCCGGCGCCCGCGCCATTCCCGCTATGCCGACAGCCGCCGTGCCCATCGAAGGCGGGGTGAAGAAATTCATTTTCGATGGAGTGTCCTCGGAGCTGCGGATTTCCATGGAGGAGTTCGGCCAGGAATCGCCTGCGGACTTGTCGGCGTATTCGCATTTGGTGATGGAGATGCGGATGAGCTCGCCGCAACGGCTGATGCTGTGGGCCTATACCACGCATGGTCCGCGCAATATGGGCTTCATTGGGTTCGGACAGAATGCATGGCTACGGGCATCGATTCCGCTGCAGTATTTTTTGGGCCGTGATGCCAGTGGCCACGACTTGGCTTCGGCATCCAATCGGCGCACCCACTCCTGCTGGTTTTCCGTGTGGGGGCCATTTGGGGATCTCCGTTCGGTCGAAGCATTCGCCATCGCCATGGAGTATCCGATCAACAAACCGGCGATTGAGTTGCGCAACGTGCATTTGTCCAAGACTGACGAAGGGTCGGAGTTTCTGGAATCGGGTCCGCAGCTCGATTCCTTCGGTCAATGGGCGCTGGCAGACTGGCCGCGGAAGGTCAGAAATCAGGAACAGTTGACGCGTGAACTGGCCGCGGAGGAGAAGACCTTCGGCACCGCAGCCGATTTTGGCTACGGCAGTTATGGCGGCTATAAAGACACGCAGGTCAGGGCAACCGGCTTCTTCCGTGTTGAGCAGATGGACGGCCGATGGTGGTTTGTCGATCCGAAGGGACACCTGTTTTTGTCTACGGGAATCAATGGCACACCTGGCGGAGGCGCGGGCTTCGGCGGCAATAACTCGGGCACCGAGCGGACCAATCGCCGACTCGATTCGTGGGGCATGACGACCGGCGGAAAAGGCCGGCCTGCGACCATCATGCTTCGGTGGCCGCAAGGGACAGAGTTTCTTGGAATGCCGGACGTGTATGCAGCGCAATTCGCCGCCGATATTGACGCTGCTGCTAACACCCAGTGCACACCGCGCAGAAACGATCCAATGCTACTGGGTTACTTCATCGGGAATGAACCGCCCTGGGATGGCCGCGAGAGCGAACTTTGCGGCATGATTCTCAGCGGACCAGACACAGCGACAAAGACGAGCCTGAAGGATTTTCTCGCGCAGAGCGACACAGCAGCACGGCGACGGGAATTTGTTCTCACCTGCTTCGGCAAATATCTGGAGATTGTCTGCCGCGCCGTGCGCAAATACGATCCGAACCATTTGATTCTGGGGATTCGATTCGGCGGCCGGATGGCGGATGAGGCGCTGATCGCAGCCCGAATCTTCGACGTCTGCAGCATCAACGTCTATGAATATGAACCGACGCGACATCTGGTGCGCGCCGCCCGCCTCTCCGGGCGTCCGGTCCTGATTGGCGAGTACCATATCGGCGTGCCGGCGGATGGACTGGCATCCGGTCTGGTTCAAGCCAGGGATCAAGTTGAGCGCGGCATCGCGTATCGCTACTACCTGGAACAGGCGGCATCGCTTCAGTGGTTCGTGGGCGCGTATTGGTTTGCCTGGCGCGATGAGCCCGTGCTGGGCCGCATGGATGGCGAGAACTACAACATTGGATTTGTCGATGTCACGGACAGGCCTTATGTGGAGCTGATTGAAGCGGCGAAAGTGACGCACAAGCGGCTGAGGGATGTGCATTCCGGCAGGGAGCTTCCATTTGCGCGGCGGCCGATGGCGTCGGATGCGGGCGCGCCATCCTCGCCGTGGCCGGTGTGATCGAGGTCAAGTTGTTGGGGAGGATGATGATGCAAAGAGGAACGTTCCGCTGCTTTGCCTTGTATCTGCTGAGCTTGGCGATCATCTCGCCGCTCTGCGCCGCCGCAGTGCCCGTCAGAGCTTGGGAGGAAACTGTCACCATCCCGACTTACCTCATTGGCCCTCCGGATCCGAATCCGCAGTTTTACTTCGGCGGCAATTCGCAGGGCGCGCAACATCGCATCTACCCTTACCCGGTTTACGACAACTTGACGACGGAGAAGGAAGACAAGACCTACAAGATGGTCTATCTCGAAAACGAATACCTGAAAATAGGCATTCTTCCGGAGTTGGGTGGAAAGGTATTCGAGGCGATCGACAAGACCAATGGCTACGAGTTCATCTATCACCAACACGTCATCAAGCCGGCGCTGATCAGTCTTCTCGGCGCCTGGATTTCAGGCGGGATCGAGTGGGACCTGCCGCACCACCACCGCGCCACCAGTTTCCTGCCGGTGCAATACAAAATCGAGGAAAACGCCGACGGCTCAAAGACAGTCTGGGTGGGTGAATTGGAACTGCGGGATCGCATGAGTTGGGTCGTGGGCTTAACGCTGCATCCGGGAAGATCCTATCTCGAAGCATCGTTTCGTATCATCAACCGCACGCCCGTTCCAACCTCAATGTTGAGTTTTTCGAATGTTGCGGTCCACGTGAACGACACTTACCAGATCATCTTTCCTCCCAGCACACAATTTGTGACGTTCCACGCCAAGCGGGATTTCACAACCTGGCCCATTGCGACGACGAAGTACGCCGGCTCCGACTTTACCGCGGGCGTTGACGTGAGTTGGTACAAGAACCACTTCAACGCTACATCCATGTTTGCCTGGAATTACCAGGATGATTTCTTTGCCGGTTACGATCACGGGAAGAACGCCGGCATCCTCAGCATCGCCGACCACAATGTCGCGCCTGGCAAGAAATTCTGGACCTGGGGCAATAGTCCGCGCGGGCGAGCAGAGGACCATCTGCTGACGGAGTCCGACGGACCTTATATCGAACTGATGGTGGGCGCGTACTCCGACAATCAGCCTGATTACACCTGGCTGCAGCCGTATGAATCGCGAACGTGGACGCAATACTGGTATCCGTTCCGCGGCATCGGCGGTGTCAAGAACGCGAATATCGATGCGGCCGTCAATCTTGAAGTCAAGAACGGCAAAGCCGTGGTGGGATTCTGCTCAACCGGGGAGCGGCCATTGGCAACGGTCACGCTCAAACTGAAGGACCGAGTTTTGTTTGAGGATAAGATTGCGATCGGGCCCGGCCACCCGTTCCAAAAAGAGATCGACTTGCCAAGCGGCGCGGATGAGCATGACCTTCGGGCTGCGATGCAGGAGGATGGCAAGGAACTGATCGCTTACTCTCCGGTGAGGCTCGCGAGCGAGAAAATGCCATCGCCGGTAGTGGACCCGCCCCCGCCTGCGGAGATCAAGAGCAACGAGGAGTTGTACCTGACCGGCCTGAGGATGGAACAGTTTCATTCACCTGCCGGCAATCCCCTGGAGTATTGGAACGAGGCTTTGCGGCGCGATCCCGGAGACATCCGGGTGAATACCGTTCTGGGCATTGACGCGATCAAGGCCGGGCGTTATGCCGAAGCGGAAAATCTGCTGCGCAAGGCGCTGGAGCGCGCCACCGCAAGCTACACATCGCCAAAAGACGGCGAGGTGTTTTACTACCTCGGCATGGCTTTGAAAGCGCAAGGCAAGATGGACGATGCATACGCCCAGTTATCCAAATCTACCTGGAGCGCTGCCTGGCGTTCTGCGGGCTATTTTGAACTCGCGGAGATTTCGTCAATGAGAGGCGATTTCAATGTTGCTCTCACCGAAGACGAGCATGCGTTGGAAATGAACGCGCTGAACATCCGTGCGTTGGCGCTTAAGGCGTCGTTGCTGCGACACACCGGTCGCACGAACGAAGCTCTCGCCGTGGTTGCTGCCATACAAAAGGCCGACCCGCTGGACATGCAGGGGATGGCGGAGCAATGGATGGCGACGAAATCGCCCGAGAACGCCGCGCCGCTGCTGACAACGATGAAAGCTCATCCTGCAACCGCCCTTGAAGTTGCCGCGGATTACATGGATGCCGGGCTATTTGAGGACGGTACGACGCTGCTGACCGAGATCGTCAACACCACTCCCGATAAATCCCAAGTGTCTCCGTTGTTGTATTACTACCTTGGCTATTTTGCCGGGCGATTGCACCAATCGGACAGGGCGCGCGAGTACGACCGGTCGGCCGAAAAGGCGCCTGTGGACTACGTTTTCCCCTTCCAGATGGAAATGATCGCGGTGCTGGACGATGCCATGCGTGTTGATCCGTCTGACTCACGAGCGCCCTACTACCTGGGCGACCTGTTGTTTGACTGGCAGCCGCAACAAGCTCAGGCTCTCTGGGAAAAATCGGCCTCCCTGGGTGCGGATTTTCCCGTCGTCTATCGCAATCTGGCCATGGTTTACGCGCGCCAAGGCAAGCAACGCGACAAGGTACTGGCCGCTTTGGAAAAGGCCGTCCAGTTTGGCGGCAATGCAATGGTCTTCAATGACCTGGACAAATTGTATGAAGAGGATGGCGTGTCTCCGGCGAAGCGGCTGGCTTTGATGGAGGCGCACCAAGCCGTCATTGACCGCGACGACGTGATCGCGCGCGAAATCAATCTCAAGATATTTGCAGGCAAGTTCGACGATGCCATTCAGTTGCTGCAGTCGCGGTTTTTCCGCGCCTGGGAGGGCGGCGGAAGTTTCTCCCTTGGCGACGCCTGGATCAATGCCAATTTGGCGCGCGGCCACCGGCATATGATCGACAAACAATTCGCAGAGGCGCTGGTCAGCTACCAGGCGGCCCTGCAGATACCCGCGAATTTGGAAGAGGCGAGCGGCAATGTGAGCAGGCGCAAAGGCGAAATCTCGTATTGGATCGGCAATGCGTATCAGACGATGGGAGACGAAGTGAAAGCCCGGCATTTCTGGAGCGAGGCAGCGAACGCTTCTGCCGGCCAGGCGGCAGGCGCGCGCGACGGAGGAAACGATCCTGGCGCGCACGGTCAACCCGGTGGTAGAAACATCGGCGGGTTGGGCGCGGGCGTGCGCGTTGAGCAGGCCGCGCTTTACTACCAGGCGATGGCGCTCATGAAACTCGCACAGGAGGATCGCGCCAGGAAAATCTTTGAGCTGTTGATCGCTACAGGCATCAATGCGCTGGGCACAGCGCCGGATATGGAGGCTTCGAGTCAGTCCTTCGTCCCTGCAGCGCAACGCGCCCAGGTCGCCGATGCTCACTTTCTTGCCGGGCTGGGCCAGCTCGGCCTGGACAAGCGAGATGAGGCCCGGCAGGA
The DNA here is from genome assembly GCA_963826735.1 of uncultured Acidobacteriota bacterium. Lineage (GTDB taxonomy): Bacteria > Acidobacteriota > Terriglobia > Terriglobales > Acidobacteriaceae > Telmatobacter. Next base: position 901,391 of record CAWGYN010000010.1, on the reverse strand, counting down.
GTTTCTCCTCGCACTGAAAGCCAGTCCCGATCACTATGCAGCGATGAAGGCACTCTCGGACATGGGCTCATGATTCTTAACCCATCCATGTCATGGTGGAGAGCGAAGACTGCGTGATTTCGGCGCCCATTTGCGGTGCTGCACTCGCGCACACAATGCGGTTTTTCAGGCCAGAGAACACGAGTATCGACAGGCGAAGCGGTGCGTGGAGGAGTTAGCCGGGTTAGTAATCAGGAATTCCTGCTACATTAAACTCGTGATTGCTTTGGAACGAAAGAAACTGCAGTTCACGTTCTCTCGCTTCATGAACGGAAAGCCTGGTACGTGCGATGGTTGTGGCTGAAGCAAACAAACTTGAAGGAATTTTCACGCCGCTTCTGGTTCCTCTGGACGAGCGCGACCGGGTGAACGAAGCGGAATTGCGCCGCTTTGTTTCGTGGTTGATTGATCGCGGTGTGCACGGCGTGTACCCGAATGGTTCGACGGGCGAGTTCACGCGTTTCACGGCAGAAGAGCGGCGCCGGATTGTCCAGGTGGTAGCGGAAGAGTGCGGCGGCCGGGTTCCAATTCTGGCCGGCGCGGCTGAGGCGAATGTGAAAGAGACGCTTGCCGCGTGCGAAGCCTACGCGGGGATGGGCGCAAGGGCAGTAGCCATTGTTGCGCCGTTTTACTACAAGCTGACTCCCGAATCGGTCTACGCGTACTTTGCTGAAATCGCACGCCACTCGCCAATTGACATCACTCTGTATAACATTCCCATGTTCGCCAGCCCGATCGACGTGCGGACGATCGAGCGACTGGCCTGCGAATTCCCCAGGGTGATCGGCATCAAGGATTCTTCGGGTGATCTGGGTTTTATGATGCGCATGATCGCGGCGGTGCGCCCGCACCGGCCGGATTTCAGCTTCCTCACGGGATGGGAAGCTGTGCTGGTTCCTATGCTGATGATCGGCTGCGATGGCGGCACGCACGCCTCGAGCAACGTGGTGCCGGAGATCACGCGGCGCATGTACGATCTGTATCGCTCAGGAAATCACGCCGCGGCCATGCGGTGGCAGTTCAGGATCCTGGAACTGTTCGACGCCATGCTCAGCCCATGGGAATTTCCCGATGGGTTCCGGGCTGCCGCTGAGTTGCGCGGATTCCAATTCGGCCGGGGACGGCAGCCGCAAACCAGCGCACAGCGAGCCGATCATGCTCTGCTCAGTACCACTCTGCAATGCCTTCTGGCGGATTTCGAATTGGTGGAGAGGCCGGCGGGCGGCTGCACGGTGCGGGCAGAAGACAACGCGCAAGATATGGTGAAGCAAGTAGCCACGAAAGTTCTACAGGAACTCAAAAAGAGAGGCGCATTCTGATGGATGCGCTTGCGTTGATCGAAATTGGCGGTTGGTCACCGGCCATGGTGATCCTGGACGCGATGGAGAAACGCGGCAACGTTCGCCTGCTCCAAACTGAATTGAACGACGCTCCCGGCGTGTGTATGAAGTTACGCGGGGCCATCGCAGATATTGAGGCCGCCGCGCAAGCCGCCGAAGAGACCGCCAGGGCCATCGAGATGCCGGCCATCGTTCATGTGATCGAGAAGCCGGCGGAACATTCGCGCGCCGCCTATGAAGCAAAACCAGATTTCAATCCCCTCATCGAACAGGCGTCAGTCAAAAGACCGGAGAAAACTATGAGCGAGCAAGCCAACTTTGCCGTGGGCCTTATCGAAACTCAGGGCTTTACCGGCGTATTTGAGGCCATTGATACCGCACTCAAGACCGCGTCCGTGGAGGTCCTGGCACGGGAAAAGCTCGGCGGCGGATATATCACGGTGGTCATCAAAGGCGACGTTGCCAGCGTGCGCGCGGCAGTGGAGGCGGGAAAGGCGAAAGTCGAAGGTCTCGGACGTCTGGTTGCCGCTCACGTCATTCCCAATCCCAGTCCTGGCGTACTTTCGCTGCTGCCCAAGTAGTTGCCGTACTCATTTGACCGAGGCTCCAACCCTTTATGTGGCTTTCAATCCACTAGGACGAATAGTCTTGACAGGTCAAAAGCGCTCCCTGTATTACGATAGCGAAACTTATCCAAGGGGGAAACCATGGCCAGTGAAGTGGATCGCCGAACCGTATTGAAGGCGGCCGGTGCTATCGCGGCCGGAGTTGTTTTGTCGCGTGTTGGCTTTGCGGCGCAGGGCACGAATCCAGGATCCAAGCCATTGCGCGGGCTCTTTCCCATCGGACAGACTCCTTTCACGCAAGACGATAAGCTGGACCTCGACTGCCTGACCGCAGAGGTGAAGTTCTGCAACCGCGCGTCAGTTCCCGGCTTCATTTGGCCGCAAATTGCCAGCGGCTGGTCGACGATGTCTGCGAGCGAGCGCTATTCCGGGGCGGAGGCGATTCTGGCCGCGGGAAAGGGCGGAAAGACTGCGCTGGTTATCGGGGTGCAGACCCAAAACAACGATCTTCCTGGCGCCATCGCTTTCGCCAAACACGCAGCACAACACGGAGCCGACTCTATCTGTTCACTGCCGCCTGAGGGGGACGACAACGCACTGCTGAGTTATTACAAGGCGATCGGCAATGCTACGGATCTTCCCTTGTTCGTGCAGACGATTGGCGATATGTCGGTGGATTTGATCGTGGAGATGTTCCATTCCATTCCCACCATGCGCGTAGTGAAAGATGAGGCGGGCGATCCTTTGGCGCGAGTAACTGAGATCAGACAGAAGACCGGAGACAAGCTTGGCGTGTTTGCCGGCAAGGGAGTTCGGGTGATGCTCGATGAGATGCAACTCGGCTTCGCCGGATATTGTCCCGTGGTTGCGCTCGCGGATGTGTATCAGCAGGCTTTCGAACTGTTCGAAGCAGGGAAGCACAGGGAGGCCTTTGATATGTTCGGCCGCATTCTGGCATTTGATTCCATCACGCATGCGGATCAGTATCTGCTGGTGGCGCGGGGAATCTTCAAGGAGAACACCAGGTCGCGGCCCATGCCTGGAATGGGAAACCCCGCTAACAAACCATCCCCGCTGAAAGAGGACGACAAGAAAGCTGTCCGCGAAGCGCTCAACACTTATCTGAAGCCTTACCTGCGCGGCTGAATGGAACGCGCCAGAGTCAAACCTGCGCGACCGGTGGTTTCTGGAAGCGATGGATTTCGATTCCCGCTCTTTACCGCAGGTATCAGCGAGCATTTTTCTAACTACTGGGTTATGTGGCTGAGGAGCCGCACATGATTCGATCTCTCCGTAATGCGAGGCCATTCACAGCACAGTTCATGGCGGTGGCCGTCGCATGCGGGACTGCGGCGTTGCCGATCTGCGCGCAGGGGGCGCATCAATCGCCTTCAACGCAGATGCAGGAGCCGCCACAGATGTTTACGCGAACCTGCGCTCTGTGCCATGGCTCGGATGCACGGGGAACGGACCGGGGGCCATCCCTGGTGAATTCGGCGGAGCTCCGCAGTATGCCGGATACCGACATCTCAAACATTATTCGCAAAGGCAAGGCCAAGATGCCGGCCTTTCCGCTGCCGGCAGCCGACATTGACGCTCTGACTCATTTTGTGCGAACGCTCAGCCCGGCCGAATCGGCGACCACGGTTGCAGGCGATCCGAAGGGGGGCGAACGCATCTTCTTCGGCAGCGGCCAATGTTCCACATGCCACATGGTTCGAGGCCGTGGAGTACCCAAGGGACCTGACCTTTCTGATGTTGGTCGCAGGCTGAGGCTGGAAGAGTTGAAGCAGTCGCTGACTGACCCGGATGCAAGAATTGCCGAAGGCTGGGGCACGCTTTCCGCAAAGCTGAACGATGGAAGCATGCTGCACGGGTTCGCTCGCGCACAGGGCAGCCACGATCTGGTTCTCGAAACCAACGACGGCAAGTTGCACTTGCTGCTTGATAGCGAATACAAAGCGCTCACTCCAGACAAGCACTCCGAGATGCCTCCGTACAAGGGAATGGTGGACGAACTGCGAGACCTGGTTGCGTTCATGAGTAGTTTGAATGGCGTCGGTGTCGGATCGCTCTCCGAACCGCAGTCGCCGCCAACGCAGGCGGAGGTTGCGGAGATTGTTCATCCCAGTAAAGGAGATTGGCCGACTTACAACGGCACGCTGGATGGTAACCGCTTCAGCCACCTTGACCAGGTGAATTTCAGCAGCGTTGCAAAACTGCAACTGCAATGGACCTACTCGATTTCCTTCAACGGTCTGGAGACGACTCCGGTCGTTGTGGATGGAGTGATGTATGTGACCGGGAATAATCAGGTCTATGCTCTGAGCGGGAAAACCGGGCGCGAAATCTGGCGATACGAACGGCCCAAGAGCGTTGCGGGCACAATCGCCAGCGATGCCGCGATCGGCGTGAACCGCGGCGTGGCCGTGCTGGGAGATCGCATCTTCTATCTCACCGACGATGCGCATCTGATTGCATTGCACCGACTGACCGGCGCTCTGCTTTGGGATGTGGATACTGCGGAGGGCGCAAAGGGTCTCTATGGTGGCACTTCAGCGCCGCTGGTTGTGGGCGACTTGGTGATCACGGGCGTGAGCGGAGGCGACAATGGGATTCGCGGATATGTCGCCGCGTACAAGGCGGCAACCGGAGAGCTCAAGTGGAAGCTGTACACAATTCCGAGTCCCGGAGACACCGGGCCCGCGGCCGACACATGGAGGGGTTCGGCTCTCGGTCTCGGCGGCGGGGCCACATGGCTGACCGGCAGCGCCGACACTGAAGCGAACGTTTTGTACTGGGCTGCCGGTAATCCGCATCCGGATACGGACGGAGATGAGCGGATCGGGTCCAATCTTTACACCAACAGCGATCTGGCCATCGACGTAAACACCGGCAAGATGCTTTGGTATTACCAGTTCACGCCGCACGATCTTCACGACTGGGACGCGAATGAGCCTATCGTGCTGGTGAATGCGAAGTGGAATGGACAGGACCGCAAGCTGCTCTTGCATGCCAACCGCAATGGCTTTCTGTATGTTCTCGACCGCACCACGGGAACGCCCCTGATGGCGACAATGATGGTGAGAAAACTGACCTGGGCCAGCGGGATTGACGAGCATACGTGGACTCCGCAACTGTTTGCGGCGAACGAAACCAGTTTGCAGGGAACAGTGACCTGTCCCGCGGTGCGCGGCGCCACGAACTGGTATTCCACGGCCTACAATCCTGCTACGAAGTTGTATTACGTGATGACAGTGGAGGATTGCACTACTTACGTCAAAGCAGAAGATGCAGGCTATCGCAGATACAGTAACCCTGCCGATCCGGCGCAGAAGATTCTCCGCGCCTTCGACATTGAAACCGGTAGAGTCGCCTGGCAAATTGTTCTGCCCGGTCCGCTGCAATCGAATTACTCAGGTGTTCTGACTACATCCGGCGGCCTGGTGTTCTTCGGCGAAAACAGCGGAGGATTTGCTGCAGTCGACGCACGCAATGGAAAGTATCTTTGGCACTTCGAGACCAACCATGCCATTCGAGCCTCACCCATGACCTACGCAATCGGCGGCCGGCAATACATCGCCATTGCTTCGGGGTCTAACATTCTCTCGTTCGCTTTGCCCAATTAAAGCCCAGGAGATCAACATGAATTCGAAAACATCGCGACGCAATTTTCTGGCTGGCTCAACCGGATTCGCGGCAGCCGGCTTCGCTGCACTTGCCAATCCCATCGCAACCGCTGCGCAATCGGCGGACGTGAAACCGGGCGATCTTCCCGACCTCACCATCAAGGAAGTAAGAGTCTATGTTACTGACATCAGCAAGCTGCATAAGTTGAATAGTTCGGAGACTGGCGAGCTGATCTCAGTTGTCACCAACAGCGGTATCGAGGGCAACTACACCATTGGCGACCGCGACATCACTGTTGGCTGGCTCGATTGGGCCAAGCCGGTGCTCGTCGGCAAGAGCGTTATCGACCTTCTGCCAACGTTGACCTCGACCACCGGCATGAAAGCTCGTGCAGGATTTGATGGGCCGGTTGTGCGGCGGCCCGGCGGAATGGGCGCAGGAGGCGCGCGTACGGGAACGGGACCGGCTTATGGCGGCGCGGCAGCGGGATCGGGAGTGTTTACACGCGGCGGAGGCTCGTGGCCAAATTACTACACCGCGGCGGCCGATGTTTGCATGTGGGACATCCTCGGCAAAGCAGTGAACCGGCCAATTTACAAAATCCTGTCAGGAGGCGCTCCCACCAAGGAGCGCATGATGGCCTATGCCAGCTCGCAACATCTGCCGACTGTGGAAAACTATGTGCCCGATGTTATGAAGGCCAAGCAGCTTGGGTACAAGGCCTACAAGATCCATCCGGGCGGAGGGCAACACGCCAACAGTCCCGAGATTCCAAGCTACATCGGACACATGGAGGAGATTCGTGAGATTCGCAAAGCGGTGGGCGACGAATTCGTTCTCATGCACGACCCGGTACAGCAATACAACCGCTTCGAGGCGATGGCCGTTGGCCGCCTGCTGGATGAATTGAACTATGCATGGTTTGAGGACCCAGTGCGGTCCACCGATCAGGAGGGTCTGATTGAACTTTGCGCGGCCCTGAATCTTCCCATCCATGTGGGTGAGTTCTTGTACTCGATTGCCGATTTCGGGGAGTACATCAAGCGCGATGCACTGGATGTGGTTCGGCTGATTGCCGATAACGTGGGCGGAATCTCCGGCTCTATGCGCGTGGGACTTTTGGCCGATGCCCACGGGATGGAATGCACGCCGCATAACTGGGGCAACACGGGAGATATGGCGCTGCACTTCCATGTGGAGCTGGCGCTGCCTAACTCCTATTGGTTCGAGATGCCATTCCCGGCCGAGTATGCGGATCGTCCGTATTACAAGGATAAGTTCCGCATCGATGCCGACGGTTACGTGCATGCGCCAACTGCCCCTGGCCTCGGCTATCCCCTCGACATGGACGCATTGGACAACATGACCAAACGAATCGACCGCTGATCGATTCCGGATTCAGGAGGCCCTGCGATGTGGCGATCTCGTATCCTGCTGTGCTTGTTATTTCTGGTGCTGTTTCCTGCCGGCGCTCTTGAGCGGCAGGACGTGACATTCAAGATCTTTCAGTTTCCTCCGGATAAGATTCCGCGAATCGACGGCGATGACAGCGACTGGGCAATGGTGCCGGATAGCTATGCCATCGGTATGGATCAGCTTGAGGATACGGAAGCTCCGGGTGGGCATGGAGCAAATCGCGATCCGAAGGACCTCGATGTCAAAGTGAAAGTCGGTTGGGTGAAGGGACTCAACCGGCTGTATTTTCTCTACGAGGCTTACGACAATTACTGGGACTTCTCGCGTCCCGACCTGCACAACGACATTTTTGAAGTCGTCGTCGACGGCGACCTATCGGGTGGTCCGCTGATCGATATCTATCACCGGGATGTGTGGACCAAGGAGGCCGTCGGAGAGATGGCCGATATTGATCCCCGCATCAGCAGCTCGGATGCTTACTTCTCTTATCAGGGGAACCATGCCCAGAACTACCACATCTTTACTCCTGCGGAGGGGAAAGATTGGGCGATGGATTGGGGATGCGCGCAATACACAAAGGAATTACCTTACGCGAATCACGCAATCAAATACAACTTCAAGCCCGGCGAACCCGGAAAACTGGTGCTGGAGTTCTGGATAACTCCGTTCGATTATGCCGGGTGTGAAGGCCCGGAGCGCGCCGTAGAAACGCAATTGATTGAAAACAAATTGATCGGGCTGTCGTGGGCTGCGATCGACTACGACGACGTCAACTCAAACAAGCGCCACTTCTGGAATCTGTCGCACAAACAGACGTTCTTTGGGAATGCGTCGCAGCTCGTGGCATTTCGCCTGATGCCGCTTGAACCGCAGTTTCGCAAGGCCATCGAAGCGCAATGGTCGTTCAATGTGGTCGACATGGATCGCGGATTCGTCGCCTTCAAAGACCTTTCACAGGGGGACATCACGTCCTGGAAATGGGATTTCGGTGACGGATCAAGTTCGACCGAACAGAACCCAATTCATCAATACAAGCCCAAGCCGGGCAAAGAGGGAAATTACACGGTGATACTTTACGTCACCGGCCCCGCGGGATCGTCGCGCATGTCCAAGGTCTGGGAGGTTCACGTAAGAGGCTGACCGGCAATTGGGCTTCCTGGCCTGCGAACGTAAGAACGGGCCGTCTGCAGGCCGCAACCTCTTCGAACTGACGCCAATAGAGGAGATTCTGGATGAGTAAAGTTAACTGGGTTCTCGCCGGTATCGGTGACATTGCGCGCAAGCGGGTCATTCCCGCCATTCAAGCGGAGCCGCGCAGCACACTTTATGGATTCGTTACGCGCGATGCGGCCAAGGCGTGTCAGTTTCCCGGCGCGAAGTCGTGGGCCAATTTAGACGAAGCCGTCGCCGATTCCGTGGTGGACGCAGTTTACATTGCGCTGCCCGTGGCGTTCCACGCCAACGCCGCCATCACGGCTCTGCGAGCGGGCAAACACGTGTTGTGCGAGAAGCCCATGGCTATCAACTACGCGCAGTCGGAGCAGTTGGTGGCCGAGGGCCGCGCGTCGGGGCGCATGTTCGGCGTCTCGTATTATCGGAGACTCTATCCAAAGCTCATTCGCGCCCGGCAACTTGTGAGGGAGGGCGCCATCGGCCGGCCGTTGCTGGCCGAGGCCAACTGCCACAGCTGGCTCGAAATCGAGGGCCGCGATTGGCTGCGCGACCCGGCGCTGGCGGGAGGCGGGCCGCTCTACGACACCGCCTCGCATCGTATCGACGCCATGAATTTTCTCTTCGGCAAGGTGGGGCGCGCCTGTGGCCTGCGATCGAACGCAGTGCATCGCATGCGCGTGGAGGATAGTGCGACCGTTTTGATGGGACTGCCCGGCGGCGTGCATGCGGTGGTTGACGTGCGCTGGAACTCACGCATTCCGCGGGACCAGTTCCGCATTATCGGCGAAGAGGGCGAGATCAATCTCGATCCGCTCAACAGCCCGGAGCTGCGCGTGACCACTCGTGAAGAGAGCCACGTGGAGAATCTACCGCCCCACGCCAACCTGCATTATCCGGCGGTCGAGAATTTTGTTGACGCGGTACTGGCCAACGATCCCGCCCGCCTGGCCTGCCCCGCCGAACAGGGCGCCTGGGTGGATTGGACCATCGAACAGGTGGTTGGCGAACAGGTGGTTCGCTCGCAGGCAGGATGACAGATATCCATCCCGCACCGGCAGCTTGGATGCGTACTTCTCTTGCCTCCGATCCAGTGGGTGGAGGATGTCAATTGGTTGCAGACTGCAACCTTTTCGAATCGGCGTCTGATTCGCGCCATGCCTTTAGGCATGTACATTATGATTGCCCGGAACGTCTGGAGGCCAGCTATGTCAGAATTCCGAAAACTCGATAACATGCACGAAGGCTTGAGCCGCCGGGAGTTTCTGGCGGGCGCCGCGGCGACAGCTGCTGTTGCGTCATGGGATGGCGCGCATGCTCAATCGGCGAGTGTCGAGAATATTCCCATCATTGACGCGCACATTCATCTGTTCGACGGCACACGTCCACTGGGCGCCGGATACATGGGTTCGCCGGCCTATCGGGCGATCTCCAAGACGTCGCTGCCGTCGATGTATAGTCCTTTAGCAAGACCGGCCGGCATCGTGGGCGCGATTGTGGTCGAATCGAGCCCCTGGATCGACGACAACCTCTGGTATCTCGAACAGTGCCGGGACAACCCGATCATGGTCGGCGTCTCAGGAAATCTGGATCCGGGGCGGCCGGATTTCGGCCAATACGTGACGCATTTTCACAAGGACCCGCTTTATCGGGCTATCCGATCCAGCCGCTTCTACGGCGCGGACAATGGAAATGTCTCTTTGAAGCCCGACCAGATAGCCAATTTGAAACTCCTGGCTCAGGCTGACCTCGCTCTGGACACCGCCAATCCAAGCATGAATCTGATGCAGGCAAACGTGCTGCTGGCCGATGCCATCCCCGACCTTCGCATCATCATGGACCATCTGCCTTCCTTCGATGCGGCGCCGGACAATCAGCAGGCCTACGAAGGCGTGGTGAAGGAGATGGCGGCGCGACCCAACATCTTCGTCAAACTCACGGAGGTGTATCACCCGCACGTGACTGACGGCGTTATCGTGAAGGAATATGAGCCACTGCGGGTCAGGCTTGAATATCTCTATGATGCCTTCGGCGAAGATCGTGTGATCTTCGGAACCGATTATCCGAACAGCTACGGTGTCGCCACCATCTCGGAGGAGGTTGGGCTCGTGAAGCGCTTCTTTTCCACCAAGCGGAGAGAAGCGGCAGAGAAATATTTCTGGAAGAATTCGGCGCGCGTGTATAAGTGGATGAAGCGCGCGAACGATCAGCCGAGCCTGACTTGAGTCATTGGGTCTCACGCGAATTCAGCAAGATCACGTGGTAGCAATCCGACAAAGGAGAGACCTGCATGTTCGATCGTTTTCCTGTGAAACCTTGTTTTCAAGCCCTCAGCCCGACGCCTCGCTCTCTGACCGCTGTGGCGCTGCTGATGGCGTCCGCTGCAGCATGCGCCCAGCAGGCAGCGACGACGCCCTCCGCCAACTCACCGGCATCTCAGGTCGCTGGCGCGGCCCCGGATCGAAACAATACCTGGACAGCTCCGCCGGGATCGCAAATCACTGTGGATCGCCGCTCCGGCCGAATCAACATCACCCTTCCCGTGCAGCCGACCGATGGCTCAAGAGAACAGTCTCTGCGTTTTGCTGACTGGAATCTCCATCCCTACGCCGGCTCAGGCCCATATCCCGCTGTCCGCGAGGAGCCAGCCTCGCTGCCAACACACACTGTGTATAGGCCGGCGGATCTCGCGAAAACCCCCAGGCTTCCGGTCTTGCTATGGGCCAATGGCGGATGCAGAAATACATCGGTTGAGTTCACGCGATTCCTCGGCGAACTGGCATCGCATGGGTATCTTGTCATCGCCATCGGCCGAAGCGACATTCCCTTTCTTGTCATTCACGGCAGCATCGCCGCGGTGGCGAATGAGAAAGACGCCAATGGCAATCCGCTCATCGTCAGCGATCCTGCAGTGCTGGTCAAAGGTCTGGAATGGGCCATCTCTGAAAACAGCCGCAGAGACGGGGTGCTGTACGGCAAGGTGGACACATCGAAAGTTGCAACCATCGGGCAGTCATGCGGCGGCCCGCAAGCTTTTCGCGCAGCCAAAGACCCGCGCATCACCACCGTGGTCGCACTCAACAGCAGCTTTCCCACCCAGGCCGCGCCCGGTATGATCGGCGGCGCCGATGACGGATGGACTGCGGAAAAGCTGGCCATTCCTGCGGCAGTTTTTACCGGCGGCCCGGCGGATTCGGGATTTAGCGGCGCAGAGCAATGTTATAAGACGCTCAGCTCAACGTTGCCTGTGCTTAAAGCCAGCCTCAATACGGTTGGCCACACCGGCGCCTATCCGATGCCCGATCTTCGCCGGTCCAGCGCCGTTCTGGCGTGGCTCGACTGGCAACTCAAGGGCGACGCGCAGGCAGTAGGGGCGTTTGCCGGCCCGGACTGCGCGCTTTGCAAAGACGCGGATTGGTGGATCGATACAAGAAACATTCCTTGAGTAGCGATCGAGGCCGGCCACTTAACTCCGTCCCGCCTGGTCGCGAGCATCTGACCAGAGCTTCCGGGCGCTGAAAGCGTGAAATTCTGTGGGCAGTCACTACTCCGATGACACGATTCTGACTGGGCCGAGCAGGCCAGCCGGTGGGGCTGGAGGTGTTGGCCGCCCAGCGCCATTTACGGCGGTCTGAGGACGCGCGGCTGAACCAGGGCTCGGCGCCGGCGCCGGGCCTCTGCCAACCGGCGCGGCCCTGACTTCGATCTCGATCACATTCTGTCCGCGCTTCAGGGCGTGCGTCAGGTCCCAGCGGTACGGCTGCCAGCCACGCGGCTGAAGATCAACACCGTTCAACCGCACATCTGCATAGTCGCGAACATCCGCACAATCCAGCCAGATGCGACGCTTGCCGGTGGGCTTTGTGCTCAAAACAAATTCCTTCGTGTACGTTCCTGCGCCGGATACGTCCCTGACTCCCAGTTCCTGCCATGACTTCAGCGGACCAGTGAAGCTTTGGCCATTGATTTTGAGCGACCAATCGCCGTCGAGCTCCTGAATTACTTCTCGCGACGCGAGAACCGGCTCCGGCGCTGAGACGCCGGACGGAAGAGGGCCAATCACAATGACTCTTGCTTCATAGGGCTCGAGCACGAGAGGCAGTTGCACCGTATCTGCCTGCGCTATGGCATCGAGCATGGGGTGAATCTGGCCCGTCGCCAAATCCCAGACCTGTGCGCGGCCATGACCGGCGACCGTCGCGGTCCGAGTTTGCTCCACGTTGCTTTCGTTGAAGATAAAGTAAAGGTCCGCATCGGCCCATGCACGATGCGTGTATTTGATCGACGGACACGGCTGATCGAGGTGAAAATCCGGCTTCGGCAAATCCGCGATCACTGCTTGTGTCAGATCATCCGTTGGTTCGTGCATCGCGAAGCTCAGATCGGGCGCAGGTTCCGGGTGAAGAAAGGTCCGATCAACAACCATGGACGGTGTGTTGCCAACGAAGATCACTTTTCCGCCAGTGCTTGCGAAGGTCCGCAAACGCTCCAGAGAAGCACGCGTGATAACAACCGAAGAAGGAACAATCACGGCGCGATAAAGCTGGCCGCTCAAGTTCCTGAAGCCATCCTTCTCCAGAGTTGCCACCGAGCTGAGCGATTGCTCATCGAAGTAATCGAAGTCAATCTGCTGTTCCAGCAACTCCTTCGACAGTTTTGTGGTACTGCGATCCGCGTCTTCATCCCCAAGCCACATGCTGTTGGCCGGATGATACAAGGCAACTTGCGCGGCGGGCCGGCCGATGGACATCAGATAACCCGCGCGATTGGTGTACCACGCAAGCAAGGTAAACGACGGCGAGATAGGGATCTGGCCCGTGCCTCCTGTCATTCCGCTGCGCCCAAGCGCCCCCTGCAGCTGCAATGCGGTCAGGCCTTCGACTAATTGATAATCGAGCTGGAATTTGCCGTCTATCCCCTGCGCGCCGCCCTCCTCGGCCCATGCGCGCGACCGCCCGAACAAGTGCGCGGCGGAAGACGCCAGCTTGGGAAAGTTATTGTTGACCGAGTAAGTCGGATCATCCGTGTTCACCATGGCCGGAACAAGCTGATTGAGGTTATCCACGCCGGGAACTTCGACATGGCGCTCATCGCGGAAGAAATCTCCTTCGTTACGGATCAGATCCTCGCCGTGGGAAAGATTCAGCATCAATTCTTCATGATTCAGATGGACCAGGTATTCCAGGTGATTCTGCGCGCACCACTCGGCCTGCACGCCGAAGAAACTGTTACTGAAGATGCCGCTCCACACATCCCAGTAATCCGCCTTTACCCTCCACGCTTCTTCGGTCATTTTCGGCGCGAACAGCAATGGCAAGTAAGGCTGCAGATCGTAACCTTTCTTTTGACGAAACTGTTCGAGTAGCGCCGGGGTCCATGGCATGAAGCCGGTGTAGTCCGGCTCATCGCCGAAGAAGCCAAGCACGGTCGTCCCGAATTCGCCGCCAAAGAGTCCCTTGTACACTTCGTGCGTGGTCTTCAGAAACGCTTTTGTCGCTTCCGGATTCAGATAGTCAATTAATGAATACAAACTGTCTTTTGAGTACGTGCCGTCGGCGCGATTGATATAGCGCGTAGGCGAGCTGCGAAATACGTGGCGGATGAATTCGATCTCCCAATGCCCGTCCGGCGGCGCGGTCCACTTGATCCGACCATCCACAATCGGCAACGTCTCGGCCGTTCCTACCGGCGGTCCTACTGGGCCGCCTGGTGTCGGGCTCACTCCCGTCGCCTGGCCCGTCGCCGGAGGCGCCATTCTGGGTGGTGCGGGCGTATTAACAGCCATCGCCGCCAGTGTGTCCACGGGCACAGGCATGGCAATCGTCTGCCCCGGCGCTATGCTCACACGAAGATCCGCCACGATCCCCTGCATGGTGAGTTGTGGATACTCTTCACTGATTTTTCCTCCGGCAAATCCACTGGGGTAGCTGCCTTCATCCGCAAGCCAAACCTTCATCCCACGTTTTTTCGCTTCGTCCACGGCGAACTTCGTTAGTGCCAGATGTTCCGGTGAAAGATACTTGGGTGTCATGCCGCGCGCGGGTCCGAAATTCACGACATACATGCCCTCCTTCGTCAGGGCATCGAATTCGGTGGTGATGCGCTCCTGGGTGAGGGGACCACCCCAGATGGCCCAATGAATCGCGCCGTACTCTCGCGGAGGAGCGAGGAAATTTGCCACAACCTCACGGGTTGTGGGAACGGTAATCTGCTGCCACGGCTGTTGTGCAAACAGGGTTACGGGCACGATGAGCAATAAGGAGGAGAGCTTCCAGCGCATGGAGAACCTCGCATTTCTCAGGCAGGCATTCAGATGAGGAATTGTATGTTGAATGAATTATGAAGTAAACTGCAAATCGTATTTGGGCTCATTTGTCCCCATCCATCGATTACGCCGGAGAATTGTCCCCGGCAAGCGTGCGAATGCTGGTTGCGAGTCCTTCAGCGTGAAGAGGTTTTTCGATACTCGGTTAGTTCGCTTGGCTGGCATTGCCGCGCCGGCAGCGATTTGGTGTGCCGTTCTGCTGTTTTCCGGCGCCTCTGCGGCGCAGAACCCCGCGGACAACTGGGCTCGCTGTGAGGGCTCGGATCCGGACGCCAGCATTGCTGCTTGCACGGTGCTTATTGAGTCAGGCAACGAGGACACCGAAAATCAAGCGGTGGCTTTCAACAGCCGCGGCATTGCGCACTCCATGAAGAATCAACAGGACCAGGCGATCGCAGATTTCAATCAGGCGATTCAGCTTGAGCCGGACTACGCAGGGGCTTTCAGCAATCGCGCCAATGCGTATGCAGCGAGAGGCGAATTCGATCGAGCCATGGCCGATTTCAATCGGGCGATCCAGTTGAAGCCCGATGACAGTGACGCTTACAGCTATCGCGGTGTAGCCTACGCCTTCATGGGCCAATTCGACAAAGCCATCGCGGACTTCGACCGCGCCATTCAGCTGAAACCGGAGAACGCAGGCGCATTGAACAACCGGGGCAACGCATATGACTCCATGGGCAAATACGAACGGGCCATCGCGGATTTCGACAAGGCTATCGAGCTCAAGCCAGATGATGCCGAGGCTTACAGCAATCGCGGCAACGCGTACACCGACGAGCATCAATACGACAAGGCAATTGCGGATTACACGCAGGCCGTGCGACTCAATCCCGAAGATGCCGGGACCTATTGCAACCGTGGCATCCGGTACCTGGCGAATGGGATGTTGGACGAGGCTATCGGGGACTTTGACAAGGCGCTTCGCATCAGGCCGGATCTGACTGAAGCGTACGACGCGCGGGGCATCGCCCACCATCGCGAAGACAAGGAGCAGCTGGCCATCGCAGACTTCGATCAGGCGATCCGCTTGAAACCGGATGATGCCGAAGCCTATGGCAACCGATGCTTTTCTCGTGCGCTTGTGGGACAGCTTTCGCTCGCCCTGGAGGATTGCAACAAGTCGCTGATGTTGCGCGCGAACGATGCGGCGACGCTCAACAGCCGCGGCCTGGTGCATTTGAAGTTGAACGACGCAGAAGGGGCGATGGCTGATTACAGCGCCGTTCTAGCCATGAATCCCGTAATGGCCATCGCGCTTTATGGGCGCGGCCTGGCGAAACAGAGATCGGGCGACGCTGCCGGGGCCGCGACGGATATGGAGGCAGCAAAAGCAATTCAGGCTGATGTCGCCAGTCAATTTGCAAAGTGGGGTATAACCGCCAAGCCCTGATTGGAAGGAATTCTGAATCAGGAGGATCGTGAAAGGGAGAACGCTCGATGAAAGCCAGACTCGCACTCGCACTTGCTCTAGCAGTTTCAGGAGCTGCCGTTCCTGCGCACGCTCATCACTCGTTTGCCGCCGAATTCGACATCAACAAACCTGTGCGCCTGGTGGGCAAGGTGACGCGCATCGAGTGGTCCAATCCTCATACCTACTTTTACATCGACGTCGTGGATGCGAACGGCACAGTCACAAACTGGGCGATTGAAGGGCCGAGTCCGGGGGCGCTCAGCCGCCGGGCCTGGCAGAAAGACGATTTGAAAGTCGGCGACACCGTTGTCGTGGAGGGATATCGCGCCAAGAACGGATCGAACACTGCCAATGGCCGCCGCGTTACGCTGCCGGATGGACGAAGGCTTTATGGAGGTAGCCCTGGCGATGGGGGCCCGGGCGATGACGGAACCGATCAGGGTAATCTTCCAGCCACCGGCACGATCAAGTAAGGCAAGTCCGGCATCGGGGCTCCGCAGATTCCCGAAACGCCCGTTTCGCCGACGTGGAGATATTCGCTCATGCCGTTTCTTCATCATTTTTGCGACGTGCTTTATCAGTCGAGCTTTGGCACCATGCTGCGCGAATCGAACAACGCTTTTTCCGTCATCGAGTCGGTTCACGTGCTGAGTATCACGCTGCTGGTTGGCACCATCGCGATCCTCGACCTTCGCATGCTTGGTCTTATTTTACGATCCGTCTCAGTTAGCCGCCTGGCACGGAGCGTGTTTCCGCTCTCATGGTCCGGCTTTGCGGTCAGCGTGGCCAGCGGCTTCCTGCTCTTCTGGGCAGAAGCGGCTAAGATGTACGTTAATCCAAGTTTCAGGACGAAACTGGTTCTACTCGTTCTTGCCGGATTCAATGCACTTATTTTTCACACCACCATCTACCGTCGCGCTCAGGAGTGGGAGGCACTTCAGGTGTGTCCCTGGCGGGCGCGCGTCACCGCCATCGCATCGCTTGCGCTCTGGAGCGGCGTGATTATCGCGGGCCGCGCCATTGCCTACTTCTGATCGTGAAAGGATTGGGTCTGCGCATGAGTTTGCACGGTTGGTTCATCGCGCTTGCTCAGTCTCCGTTGGGTCATACGATGCAGACCTCGCGATGGGGTTTTGCCGTGGTGGAGATGGTGCATCTGCTCGGTCTCGCGCTTCTGGGAGGGTCGGTGCTGATTGTCGACCTCAGGCTTCTCGGCGTGATTCTGAAGGGCGAATCGGCGATCGCGATTGGCCGCGGTGTGAGCCGTCTGCTTCTGGGCAGCCTCACCGTCATGGTGCTGTCGGGGATTGCGTTGCTTTCAGAGGAGGCGGGTAAGTGCTACTACAGCTCGGCTTTTCGCTGGAAGATGGCGTTGCTCGCCGCTGCGGTCGTCTTTTATTTCACGCTGCATCGTCAGGCGCTTCTGTGCGTGCAGAGTGGAAAGCCAACACTGTGGCCGCGCATTGCAGCAGTCGTATCTCTGCTGCTGTGGCTCGGAGTAGGAGTGGCGGGACGCGCGATCGGCCTGCTGTAATTCGGCGGGGGAGGGAGCGAGGATGGGCGTACACATTCGCAATCTGCCAATGCGCTTCTGCGGGGGCGCTCTTCTTTGCGCGTTGTTTGGCTCGTCTGTCGGTGCAAAGGCGCAAGTGGCTCCCTTGCCCGAAGGAGTCGAAAAGCTTTGTGTGATCCAATTCGATCGGGATCAAAAGCGTCCAGCTCGCGTGGAGGACGGCGCGCTCCCCTGCCTGGAACTCGCGGTGAAACGAATGACCGCCGACGCGACTGTGGAACTGGTGCTTGTTGGCGTGAAGGATCCCTCGAAAGATCGTGAAGCGAGCGAGAACGGAAGGATGCGGGAGACGGAAGATACAACAGGCTACGACATCCGCCTTGAGGACTTGGCTGCCTACCGTTCGCTGAACGCCAAAGGGTACCTGGTGCGCTGGTATCGCATCGACCCCGCGCGCATCTTACCCACGACCGACGAATCCGACTTCGGGCAGACCGTAACTTTCTACCTCGTGCCGGGAGACGCGGACTTCAACCATAATTACCTGGGAACGACTAAGACGAATGAGCGGCCGTGCACGGTGAAACCCTGCTACCCTGCGGACGAAGAAAGCCTGGCAGCGCAGCCGCGATCCCGAATCATCGCGGCTGGCACAGGCAAATACGGCAAGTAAATCCTTCGCGGCGAGGTTTGCTCTCGTGCGAAGAAAGAGGTGGTTCCGTTGAGTACAAGCAAGAGATTCTTCGATCTGATCTGCGAAGTCCCGTTTAGATTTCGCTCAGTTTCGCTCGCTTTATTGCTCTGCATTGCGCTGCCTGCACTGATCTCAGGCCAAGTTCCGGCGCGACGCAACGCCGGCGGTCGACCAGAGCACAACGAAGCTGAACGCGCCGCGCGCTGGAAGACCGTCGTCATGCCTTACGAGCGCACGGGGCTCAGTACGCGCGAGCAGCAGATGGTGGCAAAGCTGGCGGATGCCTGTCGGCTGATGGACGAGTTGTTCTGGTATCAGAGTGATCAGGGTGGATGGGCAGTTTATCGCGTGACGCAAAGCCCGGTGCTCGCCAAACTCTTCGGCGTCATGGGCAGCCGGTGGGATCTGCTGGATGACAATTTCCCGTTTATCGGCGAAGAGCTCATGCCTCCCGGCCACGAGTTGTATCCCTACGGGCTGAACCGGGAGCAGATAGATCATTTCGCGGCGGCGCATCCCGAGATGAAGGATGCGCTTTTCAATGAACACACAGTTGTGCGGGGCACGCCGGACCATTTGTTGGCGGTCCCGTATCACGAGGCCTATGCAGAGTGGCTTCGGCCAATGGCAGCAGATTTGCGCGCAGCGGCAGAGCTGTCGCCGGATCCGGCTTTCGCCAAATATCTCCGATCACGCGCGGATGCGCTGCTCTCCGACGACTACTATGCCAGCGACATCGCGTGGCTCGATCTCAAGAATCCGAAAATCGATCTGATCTTCGCACCGTATGAAACCTATCTCGACGAACTGCTCGGTGTGAAGACCTCGTATGGCGGAGCTATCCTGATTCGCGACCAGGAGCAAAGCCGGAGGCTGGACCTTTATCAAGCGAACGAAGCCGCTATGCAGCAAGCGCTGCCTTTGCCTGACGCGGACAAACCATCGAAGGAGGGCCAGGCTACGCCGATGGAAGTGGTCGATTCACCGCTTCGTGCGGGCGATCTGCGGTACGGCTACCAGGCGGTCGCCGACAATTTGCCCAACGATGCGCGCATTCATGCGGAGAAGGGAACGAAAAAGATCTTCTTCAGAAACTTTATGGATGTACGCGTGAATGAGGTGATTCTACCCATCGCAGCCAGGATGCTGACGCCGGCGCAGGTCAACGATGTTACTGCGGACGGGTATCTGACCTTTGTGATACTGCACGAAGTCTCGCACGGACTAGGGCCGGCATACGCACACGTTGACGGCAAGCAAGTAGATATTGACGAGGCCATCGGCGGGGCATTCGACGAACTCGAAGAGTCCAAGGCCGACGTCACCGGTATCTTCCTTGCCAAGTGGCTGGTCGATCGAAAAATCCTGCCCGATAGCACTTTGGACAAGATTTACGGCTCTTACGTGGGCGATATGTTTCGCACACTGCGGTTCGGCGCGGGTGAAGCCCACGGGCTCGCCGAGTTAATGGAGTTTAATTATCTCCTGGAGCAAGGCGCTATCCGGCAAGGCGCAGACGGCCGTTACGCCGCCGACTACACGGCGATGCCGGCCGCGATTGCAAGCCTGGCTCAGAAGCTGCTCACATTTGAAGCCGAGGGCGACCGAACTGGCGCGGAAGCCTGGTTTGCCAAATACGACGTGATGTCGGACTCGCTGACTAAGGCGCTGGAGTCGATCAAGGACATTCCGGTGGAAATTGCGCCGGAGTTCGAACTTACCGGCGAGACGCGGCAATTAAACAAACGCATTCCTACACAGCAGCCGGCGCTGAAGCCGCAACATCATGATGCCGCGCACCAGCTTCCGAGTACAATCATTGTTCCTGCATCTGACTTCTTTGCCACGATTCCAGCGGGCGACAGCAACGATGGACGATTTCCCGCGGGGGAGTGGTTCTTCAACAACGACACGATCAACATGAGTATGGCTGGCGATGTGACGGCGAAGGTGCCCGTGAAGGAGGCCGGCGTCTATCACCTTTTCGTGCGCAGCATCGGCACCGCATCGAGCTCGTTTCGCGTCACGATCGATGGCAAGGAAGACGCGGGTTCTTATGGTCACGGCGCTCTTGCTTGGCAGCGTGGCGGCGACTTCACTCTCCATCCCGGAACAACGGAGATACGCCTGACGTCTATTGTGCCGAGACCGTCGTTGAACGTCCTTGTGCTGACAAAGAACGCGGACTTCAAGGAAGACGATTTGAAGGACCTGGAGCTTCCGCCGGAGGTGAAGTTGCTGCATGAGTACCACATCGAACCGTCGAACATTGTGAAGTTTGGCGATGTGGATGGCAGCGGTAAGTTCGCCATCCTCGACATCACCAACGATTACTCCGCCATCATGTATGCCAACGACGGGCACGAGCTATGGCGTTGGAAGGCGCCGGCCCAGGATGCACGGCTGCGCGGGGAGTTTGAGGCGCCGGGCATTCTATGGGATTTTCATCACACTGGACGCGACGAGCTGGCGCACTGGCGCATGATCGACAACAAGGAGTGGCTGGTGCTTTGCGATGGCCGCACCGGCGAAATCCTGAAGAAGGTTCCATGGCCCGCGCCGCCGATGCCGCATGTGTATAACAACTACCGCATGGCGGTGGCAAAGTTTCACAAGGACTCCGATGGGCCCGACACGCTGCTGGTACTCAGCGATACCGGAGGCTTAATCAGCCTGACGGCATACGACAGGGACCTGAATCAGCTCTGGCAGCATAGCGAGCATCGCGATAAGGATTATTTCGGCCATTACATTTATCCCTACGACGTGAACGGCGATGGGATCGATGAAGTCTTCATCAGTCACCTATGCCTGGATGCGACGGGAAACGAAGTGTGGAACAATGACAAGTATTTTGAGAAGAACAACGACCATATGGACGCGATGGAACTCTTCGACATCAATGGTGACGGCAAGCCGGAGTTGCTGACCAGCCAGAGCGACGTGGGCACATTGGCATATAACGCGCAGACCGGCTCGATCCTGTGGCAAAACCTCTCTGACCACTCGCAGCAGATTACCGCCGGCTACATTCTAGGCGACTCTTCTACGCCGCAAGTTATCACTAACGGCAGAACCTACATACCGATGACGAGGCCCCGCGGAGCCGCGCCGGGACAGGGACCGATGAGGGTGACTGTGCCCGCTGGAGAAATTGGAGTTGGCGGCGGGCTGGGTGCGCAACTTTATTGGTTTGACAATCGCGGCAAGCTATTGGAGACGTGGCCCGCTCATCCATTGAATGGCAATCCCAATTTCGTGCGCGGCGACTGGTACGGCAACGGCAAACGCACTTATTTCTGGTACCGTTTCAAGCTTGAGCCCGACGGCAACGCCACGCTCTTCTTCAAAGGCGAGGTCTATCACATGTTCGACTTCGATCACGCGGGCGCTGATCAGGTGATAACCCTCGATGGCGGGACTTTGCGCGTTTATGGCAACGCGAGCGTTGTGCCGCACCCCGTCAAGCGGGATGCAGAGTATCGGCGCACGATTGCCAACCATACGCACTATTGACTTATCGCGCGCCGTGGTTCAAAAAAGGCGGCGGAGCGCGGAGAGAATGACGAACGGATGACGGCTGTGAAATCGCGATCACTCATTCGGTATTGCAGTTGATTCTTTCCTTGCGATCATCCTTCAGCGGGCCCCGGCAAAAGTTGCGGAACCAGGCTCGACAAGCCATCTGTCAGATTCACCGGCCGGGCTACGAGTTGAACCTTCGCCGATTTAAGGCCGGGACGGCTGGCGGTGACGGTAATGGTCCCGGCTTGCAGAGTCGAACGCACGAAAACGCGGTTGATGCCGCACTCGGTATTGAGATACAGGTTGTTTGTCGAGTCTATCTTGCCGCTGTTATAGCCGCCGCGCCAAATGCCCGGCCCTGAGATTGCGAAGTCGACTCTTGCGTCATAGGTCGGGCAGCGTTGGCCCTTCGCGTCGACGACTTCAAAATCGATGAATGCCGCGTCCTGCCCATCGGCCTGGAGTCCCAGGGGGCCGACGATCGAAGTGAGTTTGATCGCCACGGGGGCGCCAGCGGTGGTCAGTTCCTGCGCGGCCGCGACTTTGCCCGCGTTCCTGCCCACTGCCTTCAGAGTCCCGGGCACAAACGTAACATCGGGAAATGCGAAGACGAAGCCGTTTTCCGGCTTCGAGTTGATGCCCAGCGATTTTCCGTTGAGGAACAACTCCACGGAGTCGGTGTTCGCAACAACGTAGACGGTTTTCACTGTCTTGTGCGCGGGCTGGGCCGGGGTGGCCGGCAAGTCAGGCATGGGAGGACGGCCCTGCGCTGCAGGGCGACCCGGTACGGCGGGTTCTTCCGGACTGGCGGGTTGCTCCGGCGGATAACTCCAATGCCCAAGGATATGCAAGTCCGGTTTGTCGCTCTGCATCACGCGATGAGCGAAGTAAATCTCCTTGGGCAGACGCACGGCATCCACTTTGCCGCTCACGCGGCAGACTTCGCTCGAATCCTGGCGGCCGTCCGCATCGGAATCGGAGAAATAAATCGAGGCGTAGCCGGACCACTTCGAATGAGCGGGGCCGGGATTGGAGATACGGTTCTGCCAGTACGCCCAATAACGTTCGATGCCGGCTAGCGCGAAACTCTCCGAAGTGAAGAGATACCGCGACCGATTTCTCCACGTGTCGTTCGGCCCCTTCTTAGCTTTGTAGTAAGGCGGCGAGTCGTCGTCCCAGAGGCGGCGCGCGCCTTCCTCGCGGAAATCCTCGGCTTCCACTAGCGGCGCGCGATCACGGCGGTAGGCGGAGTATCCGCGGAACATGTCGTTGGGTCCAGCCAACGCATCCGTCTTTGGATCCTGGCCGATCATGACTCCGTAATACTCCGCGATGGGCGTGAGCGCGGCATTGGCGGCTAGATCGTCATTATCGCGATAGCCCATCACGCGCCCGCCATACGGATCCCACTGCTTGCGCAGCGCGACCATTTGCTCCATCTCTTCCGGCGTAACAATCGTGTTGCCCGACTCCCAGAAGAGAATGCTGGGATTGTTGCGGAAGTAGATGATCGAATCGCGCATCACTTCGAGACGCTGTTCCCACTGGCGTCCAGTAACTTCGCGCTCCTTATCGCCCGCGGGGCAAACCTGGATAATGCCATAGCGGGCCATCGCATCCGCGTCCACCTTTTGCGGCGAGATGTGCATCCAGCGCATGTAATTGCCGTGACAGTCGCGAATAAGTTTGGTGGTATAGTCGTGCAGCCAGTCGGGGTTGGCCCCGCCGAGGCTCGCCCACTCGTCGCTGGAGCGCTGCGCGAAGCCTTTCAGGTAGACAAACTTGTCGTTGAGATAGACACCGCCCGTGCCGGCGCCGCCCTTGAATTCCGTTTTGCGAAATCCGGTGACGGTCTTCTCGACATCAACAACCTTCCCCTCAACTTTGAGGACGGTATGCACGTTGTAGAGGCAGGGATCTTCGGTGCTCCAGAAGCGCGCGCTCCTGAGCGCGCCTGTCGCGGTCAGCACGGTCTTCTCGCCGTCCGCGATGTCCACCGGATCACCCTCGAACTGCGCGCGGATCTGCCCGCGGTGGTCGACGATCACTGCAGAAAGACTCACAGTGGCGCGCTCGCCCGAAGAGTTGCGGACCTCGGAGTCGACGGTGATGTCGGCCGTCTTCTTCGGGATGTCGAAGTTGGCTGCATGCACGTAAATGCCGCTGGTCTCGAGACCGTAATAGAGCGGCAATGTCTGATGGATCTTGCCGGTGATTTGCAGCCAAACATGCCGATTGATGCCGCCATGGTCGGGATTGAAATCGTTCGCGTTCCATTCAAGAGGAGTTCCGGTAGCGCGTTCCTTGTAATCCGTGCGGTTGTCCACCTTCACCGCCAGCACATTCTCTTCGGACCCGAAATGCACTGCATCGCTGATGTCAATGCCGTAGGCGGTAATTCCGTTCTCATACAACCCGACTGCTTTCCCATTGAGGAAGATGTCGCCGGCCTGGCGCATACCTTCGAATTCGAGAAAGATCTTTCGGTCCGAGAAGCCGGCCGGAAGCCTGAAGTGCTTGCGATACCACGAGAGCCCCTTGTAGGTTCCCAGGTCGCCGCCGCTGTGAGAAATGATTTTCCTAAACGAGTCGACGTCGTTGAAGCTGTGCGGAGTGCTGACGGTTGTCCAATGCGAATCGTCAAAGTCGGGAGCTTCCGCTCCGGGCACATCTTCGCGGATAAATCGCCAGTTCAGATTGAAGTTGATCCTGGACCGCGGGGAGGCGGGTGGCGTGAAACGCGCAGCTTGAGCGGTGGCGAGGATACTGCGCACCGGTCCTGTCACGACAGGTAATCCGGCTGCCGCGACGGCGGCTGTTGAAAGAAACTCGCGGCGAGATATGGGAGGTCTCAGCATGGGTGTTCCTCTTTCTTCCATTGTTTTCGATGGACAAGGAAGGCGACGTTCACGGCCATAGTACTTAAATTCAGCGGTGATTTCCATTGTGCGTTAATATTCTCGATCCCCGGATCGTCGCAAATGCCAGTGTTCAGGAAGGAGCCAATGAGAGAAAGATCGCGAGCGGCGTGCATACGGCGGTATATTAGTTCGCAGCCAAAAGGCAGAACGGAAGTTCTTAGTAAGGAAGTCGAGCGCCAATGAAGGTTTGGACGGGTATAGCACTCTTGATCGTGATCGGGCCCAGCTTGGGAAGTCTGCGTGCACAGACTTTAGAAGAACTGAAAATGATGTTTGACGCCAATCAAGCATTCGCGCTGCGCGAGGCGGTCAAGCACGGTCACGCGCCGGCCTTCTATCGCGGAGCGGTGGAAGATTCTGAGAATCGCACCGCGGCCGCGCAAAAAGATCTAGAGAAGGCGATTCGTGCGAATCCGCGCTCGGAAGAGGCTTTTGAGGTGCACGAGATGATCGCCAATATGAATTTTCGAGAAGGGCGGTATCACGATGCGCTGCTCGAAGCCAAGGCCGCGCACGCAGTCAAGCCAGATTCGGAAGACTTGAACAATGAGCTGCCTTTGTTCGAAGCACTGGCCGCGTCGCCGGATATGCAGTTGGTCGAGCGGCGGAACTCGCATTTTGAGATGAGGCGAGACAGCGACGGGCCGCAAGGGCTGCCGATGACGATTAACGGCAAGGAAGTGACATATGGTTTTGACTCCGGCGCGGCGCTTTCGGTGATGGGCGTATCGGACGCGAAGATGCTTGGGTTGAAGGTACAGCACGTTAAGAGCAATCTGACAGAGGCAAGCGGGAAGGCGATACCAGGATTCGACCTCGCAATTGCAACGGACCTGGTGATTGCCGGATTGCACCTCCGGAATGTTCCGTTCTTTGTGTTGCAGGATACCGGTGAGCCATGGGTTCATGTGCCGGTCGGGAGCCGGGGCCTGATCGGGCTCCCGGTTTTGCTTGCGATGCAGACCGTTCGCTGGCAGCATGGAGCCTGGTTTGAATTTGGCGAGCGCGTGCAGGCGAAGTCGCACGCTGCGCAAAACCTGCTGTTCCACGGAGCGACGGCGATTGTGCAGGTGAGTGTGGAAGGCAAAGCCCTCACCTTCAGCCTCGATACTGGCGCGGCAGACACCGATCTGAACGAGGGATTCGCGAAGGCTCTTCCGGATCTGGTGAAGACAGGGACGAAGGAGACGCGCGCCATTACCGGTCTGGGCGGAAGCAACGAGTACGATTCGGTGTTGCTGGGGCCGGTAGCGTTTGATGTGGGCGGAAGGATAGTTACACTGCCGTCGCCGCACGTATTTCCGACGCACACTCTAGGAAAGTTCGATGGCAATCTAGGCAACGACATTCTCAAGCAGACGAAGGCGGTCACGCTGGACTTCAGGACGATGACGCTCGAGCTGGAATGATCGGCTTCCTTGGCTTTGAACAAGCCTCGTGGTGGCGCCGCTTTTCCGTGCGAGAGATAGTGGGCTTTCACCTTCAATCAGCCTAGCAATTGTGTACGGAATGGAATACAAATGCCTCGTTCGCTCTCTAAAAGGCACGCCGTCAAACGCATGCTGTGGTAATCTGCTCTACGAATCCGGAGCCATTTCCGCGATCAAGTTGTCGTGGGATTCTTTCACATGCTCTGCAAAGAGCCCGTCGTTCTGCTCTTCTGAGGCTCAGGTAGACCGCACATGTCGACAGTCACTTTGAAAGACGTTGCGAAAGCTTTAGGCGTCTCGGTCATGACCGTGTCAAAGGTCATGCGCGACCAGGCCGGCGTGGCGGCAAAAACGCGCAAGCGTGTGCAGTCGAAGGCTGCGGAGTTGGGCTACCGGCCGAACTTAACGGCGCGCAGCCTTGTTACGGGACAAAGTTCCCAGGTTGGGATCATTGTGCCCACGCTTCTTCATCCGTTCTTCGCGGAGGTTTTGGATGCGCTTTCCTCGACTTTGCAGCAGGGCGGATATGCCGTAATGATCTCTTCGTCTCTGGAGAATCCGGCCATCGAGGAGGCAGCGATTGAGCAGCTTCTTGCGCATCGTCTCGATGGTTTGATCATTGCGTCCTGCAATTCATCTCCGGAGAAATTCAAACAACTCGCGGAGCAGAAAATTCCATTTGTTCTCATCGATCGTTACTTCCCCGGCTTCAAGACCAACTTTGTCGGCGTCGACGACGTAGCCGTGGGGCGCATTGCAACAGAACATCTCATCGAAATGGGATGCAAGCGGATTGCGCACATTCGCGGCCTGGAATTCACCACTGGACTGGGCAGGTACGAAGGATACAAACAGGCGCTCAAGCAGCACGGAATGAATTTCGATCCCAGCCTGGTGAGTCCCTATGTGACCGCGGATGGAAAAGACTGGCAGCAAAGCTACGACGCCATGCGAGGCTTGCTCAAGGTTGATCGGCCCGACGGTGTCTTCTGCTACAACGATCCGATTGCGTTTGCCGCGATCGAAGTCGCTCTGGAAGCAGGCCTTCGGATTCCCGAAGACATTGCGTTTGTGGGCTGCGACAATCTCCATTTCGATACCACCATCCGAGCACCTCTAACGAGCATTGATCACCATAGCGGTCTGGTGGGAGTTCGTGCCGCCAAGATGCTGCTAAGCCTGCTGAAGAGCAAGACTTCCCGGTCGCCGCGGCACGTTGCCCTGAAGCCGTCGCTTGTGGTGCGGCAATCCTCGCTTCACAACGGCCGGGGACTCGCGCCGGCGTAGGCTCTGGCATGCAATCCGCGTTTTCTGCCCGCCGTCCACGCTTCTGAACCTTGTCTTCTAGATAAATATTCAATTATCTATTTATAAATCAACAGCTTAGCAAGTATTATGGTTATCGTTAAATATTTTTGTGTAACGTTACATTTTTTCCTTGACAATTATTCAAATGCGGGGCGACAATCCGATTCGAAAGAAATTCAACAGGGAAACTGCTCGCGCTGTTCCCCAAATCCCTGTTCTTCCCTTTCGCTTGCTGATTCACAGCTTCAACCCTGGAGGTCAAAGATGCTGCAGTTGATTTCACGTCCCGGACGTTCCGCGCCCGCAGGATTACTCGTCACATTCCTGGGGATTCTTCTCGCCATCGCGTTGCCCTGTGCATTGCAGGCCCAGACCGCCGGTGAAGGTGCTGTTGCCGGAACGGTGACGGACAGCACGGGTGCGGTAGTTTCTAACGCCAATGTGAGGGCCACCAACGCTGCAACCAATATCTCGACCGAAACTAAGACGGATTCGGCCGGCCTTTACACCATCTCTCCATTGCCCGTTGGAACTTACTCAGTGACGGTAACGGCCAAGGGTTTCAAAACCATGACGCAGGAGAATCTCCGCGTCGACGCGCTGGCTGAATTGGCATTCAATCCGGTACTCACGGTCGGCGTGGCGACGGAGACTGTGACCGTCACCTCCGCCCCACCGGTACTGGATACGGAAAGCCCCATCCTCGAAGGGACGATGGAGAATCAGGATTACGCCGCCCTGCCTATTGTCATGTCCACCACGCAGCAGCGCGATCCCACTGCGTTTGCAGTGCTTTTGCCGGGCGCTCAGGCCGGATCCCGTACGCCGCTTATTGCCGGTCTTTCCAACTACCAGGGCTATCTCTATCTGGATGGCGTGCCATCCGAGACCATCAATCAACAGGGCGACAACCGCACGGTTGCGTTGAGCATGAGCGTTGAGGCCGTCGATCAGTTCCAGATCACCACCAGCGTCCCTCCGGCGGAGTACATGGGAGCCGGCGCATCGAATTACACCATGAAATCCGGAGGCCACGATTATCACGGCCAGGCTTCGGATTACGTTCGCAACACCGTCCTCGACGCATGGAACTTCTCGCAAAAGGAAGCCACCGTAAAGAACGCCGCGGGGCAGACAGTCGCGGCGCCAAAGAATATCGAGCACGCAAATGAGATGTCAGGATCAGTCGGCGGCCGTGTCCCTCATACAGGGAACAAGTTGTTCTTCTTCGTCGCCTTCGACAAATACCACTCCCGTCTGAACGATACCCCTGGCCAGCTCACCATTCCCACCGCACAGGAGGAAGGGGGCGACTTCTCCCAGTTGGCCGATGCCAGCAACGATCCCTTCATCTTCGATCCGGCGTCCAATAGTTGCGTCGGCACGAGCTGCACCCGCACCGCGTTTTCCTATAACGGCAAGAACAACGTGATTCCGGCCGGCAGAATTTCGGCGATCACGCAGAAGATGGAGTCATTCCTGCCCAACTATCCTAACTCGCCAAACGCGAACCTGTCGGGCAACGTCAACACTGCTGTGCTCAACAACAACTACCTGGGCACGCAAGTCAATGGACGCGACAGCCATCTTTACGACTGGCGGGTGGACTATGATTGGACCGCAAGAGACCGCATATCTTCTGTCGGCGCGATGGGGCATTTTGTGTATCTCAACAACTTCGGCTCCCCATATCTTCCCCTGCCGTATGCTGTGGGCGATTATGCCACCATCGTCCCCAAACAATACAACATCGAGGAAGTGCACACGTTCAGTGACCACCTGACCAATCAATTCAAGATCGGTTATACGCGGTTCTACATGCCCATCACCAACCCCACTCAGGGCGTGACGAAGTACGAAATCGGCACATTCGGTGTAACTAATTTGCCGCAGGGGCAGGCAGGACAGGAGTTTCCCGGCGTATCGTTCTCAACATCCGGCGCCACGACCGTAAACCCCACCACGTGGACCACCAACAGCAATTCCGCCTCAACCCAGCTCACCATCCCGAACAACTATGCATTGGTTGACAACGTGCTGTGGCTCAAGGGCAAACATCAGTTCACCTTTGGCATGACTTATCAGTTTGAAGGTCTCAACAACGCCAACCCGGCGACCTACACCGGTGTTCTTTCTCTGCCGTTCGACCAATATGCCACGGCAAACTTCGCGGCAGGCAGCTCGGCGATCGACACCAAGTCAACCGGCTATGGATACGCCAGCTTCCTGCTGGGCGCCGTGGGTGCAACCGGCAGCGGCGCCACGGGCATTTCGCTTCCGCTGCAGAATGTGGCCACCATTTACAGCCGCATCAAAGCCATCGCGCCTTTCGCTGAGGATACTTACAAACTCAGCCAGAAGCTGACCGTCAGCTTTGGGCTGCGCTGGGACTACCTGCCGCCACTGCATGAGAAGTTCGACCACTTCACCTTCCTGAACCCAACCGCCATCAACTCAGCTACTGGAACCCCTGGTGCGCTGGAATTTGACGGAAGCTACGGTGGCCCAAGCGTCAGTTGCGGCTGCGTGACGCCGTTGCACACCTACTGGAAAAACTTTGGTCCGCGATTGGGGTTTGATTATGCGATAAACGACAAGACCGTGATTCGAGCGGCTTCTGGTCTCGTCTACTCGCAGGGCGGAGGCACTGGCGGCGGCCGTACCTCCGGCGGTCCCGGCGCTTCCAATGGCGCAGGACAGGCCCTGGGATTCAACACCACTGCGCAGGCGGTGGGAGATACCCTTTCCGGTCCCAACGCCGGCCCATCGTTCTATCTGAACAGTTCCAATAGCTCGCTCTTCGGCCCTGGGTTCACCTACCCCAGCGCTCCCACGCCGGGCGCTGCCAGCACTATCCTGAACACCGGCAATTATCTCAACGGCAGCGGCGCAGTCGTTACCGCGGGACAGATGGGATATGACGATCCCTATGCGGGCGGACGCGCGCCGATGTACACCTTCTGGAACTTCGGTGTCGAGCGGAGCCTCACCAGGGACATTACCTTGAACATCAACTATGTGGGTGACGAGGCCCATCACACCTGGGACAGCGGCGCACAGAATGCGCGCGGATACTGGAACAATGAGCCGAATCCCCTTTACCGTGCCCTCCTCGGCGCCGTGAACGGAACGAACTCCAAAGGCTCAACTGTTTCAATCTTGACTGCGCCCGCGACGACAGCGAATGTGGCCATCATGAATGCGGCGGTCTCCGGATTGCCAAACCCCGCCTACTTTATCGCGGCTGCGAACGCAGCACCCTCCAATTCCAACCTGACCATCCAGCAGATGCTGACGGCATTTCCGCAATACAGCGGCCTTCAGGATGGATGGGGCGGCGCGTTTGTCGAGAACTATAGCTATGAGGCTGTTCAAGCCACGGTGAGCCAGCGCACGGCCCACGGCCTGGCCTTCAACTTCAACTTCACGTTCTCAAAGAACATCGGAGACGACGGCAACTTCCGCAGCGGTTGGAACATTCCGGCCTCGGCCATCGACGGCCACGCACAGGCCTGGAAGCAGGACCGTATCGATCGCTCCTGGACGACCACCTCGGCGCCGTTCATTCTGAATACCTACGCCGTCTACCAGCTTCCCTTCGGCAAGGGCAAGATCGGCGCCAACAACTGGCTGGTCACGCAGCTTGCCGGCGGATGGACGATCTCCGGAGTTTACCAATACAGCTCCGGCGGACCCTTTGGCGTCACGTGGAGTTCGGGCGGCCAATGCGCGAATGGATACACGACTCTGAATGCTTATACCTGCATGCCGTCTCTCACTCCTGGATACTCCGGCAGTCCCCGCATCAATGGCAAGTTCGGAAGCGGGCCTAACGGCTACGTGTTCGCCAATGCGAGCAACATCAAGTACCTCGACATTAACGCATTCTCGCAGCCGGCGAATATTTCCACCACTGGCAACTCCGCCCAGTACCTGATTGGCAATGCGCCTCGCACCGCGGCGTATGGCATTCGCAATCCCGGAAATCAAACCAACAACCTTTCCATCCGGCGCGCCTTCCCCTTCCTCCACGAAAAGATGGCGTTCATCTTCCAGGCCGACTGCTCGAACTTCCTGAACAAGATGATCTGGGGCGGCCCCAGTGCAGGTTGGGGCGTGGGTTCTACAACCTTCGGAGAAGTCTCGGCGCCCGGCACATCGCCGCGCGACTGGCAGATGTCAGGACACGTCACGTTCTGATCGCATGGCTGAAGTCGACCTGAGGGGCGTCGTCTTTTCCAGCGGCGCCCTCGCGTTCCCATACTCTCTGATTCACCACTTAAGCGGTACGTCGCGAGAAGGAAGCAAAGATACTCTGATCAGTTCATCCGACGAACGCCGTTCAGATTGCGCCGAGTTTGATGAATCCCGTTCAATTCTCAAGTCCACCTTGCTCCCTCGGGAAAGGAGTCAGCTGGCCATGGATAAGGTTGGGGACGCATTGGAAGTAACCCGAACGGATGACACGCAAGAAGTCGTCATCATTCATCCAGATCTAAAGCCGGACTCGAGCGGCGTTGGTCGACTCGTGTTCTCGCCACGCCACGCGCGTTATCTGGCCAATTTGCTCGTCGAGCACGCGGCCGCTGCCGAAGCCGAGGCAACTATGTCCGAAGCAGCAAAGGCAGGCAATCCGACTCTCGCGTTTGCACCCGCTGGAAAAATCTCGCGCCGCAACAAACCGCGCGCTTAGGATAGATTGAGGTTAAATGTGAGGAAGGCGACCATGTCCGTTACCCGGCGAATGATGCTTGTTGGTTCAGCCTCGCTTCTGGGGCACGAGTTCATCAGCCGTCAAAGCTTGGCGCAAGCGGTTGCGACTGCCCCATCGACGCCGGGCGACTCGCCGGTCGCACCGCCTTCCACGGTTGCGGCAAAGACCCTCTTCAGCGAAATCGGCGCCAGCAGTTGGACCGAACTCGACCACCGTCTTCGCGCTGTGAACTCCGACATCCAGGCACACGGCCTGCGCCATATTCCTGGCGTCGAAGGCACTTTTTTGACCGGCTACCCTTATAACGAGTTCTACGACTGGGATCTTTACTTTGAGAATCTCTACCTCTCGTACTACGGCGTCTGGCCCTATTGCTTCACCAATCTCAAGGAGTTTCTCAACCGCGCGCAGCCGGATGGTTACGTCAATCGCAGCCTGATCAAGCAGCGCGACCGCCAGCAGTTCAAGCCGTTCCTCGCGCAGCTGGCGGTGTTGGGCTGCAAGCAGAACCACGATGACTACGAGTGGCTCAAGGGAAACTATTACGACCGCCTGGTGAAGTACATCGACAAGTGGTTTTCCTACGACTCGGATCACAACGGTCTGCCCGTCTGGAACTCCGCGGACGCTGCAGGAACCGACAACCAATGGTCGCGCGCCGGGGCCCTCAGCTCTTTCGAAATCGAAGGCGTCGATCTGGCCTCCTATCTCGTTCGCGAGTTGCGCGCCATGTCGGTCATCGCCACATACCTGAAACTCAATGCGGATAGCACGCACTTCGATCGCCATGCCGACCAACTTGTCGATATCATCAACTTTGCTTTCTGGGACGAGAAGCAGGGCATGTACTTCGACCGCAATGAGAAGACGGGCAAACGCGTCTACGTCAAGTCCGCGACTAACTTCATGCCGCTTTTCGCTGGCGCGGCCACACCGGAGCGCGCCAAGCGGACCATCCACGAGCACCTGCTCAACCCCGATGAGTTCTGGCTGACTTATCCCGTGGCCAGTTATGCGAAGACAGAGCCCGACTACTATCAAGGCTCGCACAACGAATGCAATTGGCGCGGTTCCACCTGGGCGCCCACCAATTACATGATCTTCCAGGGACTGCGTGCTTATGGCTATCAGGCCGAGGCGCGCGAACTCGCCACGCGCCTCTTCAACATGGCCCTGCTCAAGAACCCCGTGCTCCGCGAATACTACAACGCCGAAACCGGCGACGGCCTCGGCCAGACGCATTTCTGGGGATTTACCGCTCTGTACTACGGCATGCTCCTCGAGTCCATCCTCGGTTACGATGCATCCACCCTCCAGAAACCCGTCGAGCCCATTGTGACTCGGGAACTTGGCATTCAATTCCAGTCGTGACACTGAACTCCGCACAGACCGGCGATACCCGGCGCGAAGAGAGGCGCCTTGAGAATCGTTGGCACAGGATGCAGAAACGCCCGAAGGGAAAAGTGTCACACTTGGCGGTGCAAACCGATGTGAGGCTGGACTGCGAATTCGACGATCCGATCGGCGTGCTGAAAAACTGTCACCGCAAGATCAAGCGAGCGCTCCACGTTCTCTGGGTGATCGCGGATCGTGCTGCGGGCAGAGAATTAACAGCCGAAGAAATGGTGGCGGTACGATCAGCGATGGACTGTGTTCGCGTGGACGGAACTCTGCACACAGCGGACGAGGAGGAATCCCTGTTTCCGCGGCTTCGCGCAGAAGCCATTACCGGAGACTCCGAGGAGCTTGGATTGCTCGAGGATAACCGGCGCCAGGCGGATCCGCTGCACGCGCTGGTTGAAACTCTCTACTCGGCGTGGATATCAGCCGGAGCGCTGCGCCTGGAAAACCAGCTGCGGTTGCAGTCGTGCACCGCAATGCTGAAGCGCCTTTCCGATCAGCACATTCAGGTTGAGGAGCAGATTGTGTTTCCGCGAGCGCAGCAATTGCTGGATGGCCAGACCATCGCCGCGATGGGGCGAGAATTTCGCGACCGAAGGGGCTAGTACCGCTCCTTATGGGGGGTCTGCGGCCCTCAAGGCTCGGACCGGAAGAAAGATTCTAAGTAAAACAATTATAAATACTTAATGAAGAATACATCTTTTCCACGCTCCAAATTTTCTCATTTGAAATAAATTCATAAACTTGATCGCGCGAGGCAAAACAGAGCTATACTGTGGCGTCACCTGAAAATCGGAATGGGGAAACTGGAAGCCGTCCCGCGGCTTTCGGCGATGGCGACAGGGAGGGTTGAGAATATGACAACCGGCTGTTTGACTTCCCGGAGAAATTTCCTGAAAACGACAGTGGCCGGCGCCACTGCTGCCGCGGCGGCTTTGCGCCTGCCTTCGGCATGGGGCGTCGACTCTCCTTCCGCCGCTACGGGCAGCGCGACAAGCCGCGTCTCTCTGGCCGCCGGCGATGATCGCGCCAACATTGCGTTCAAAGCGCTCGAACCGTTCAAGAAAGAGATTGCCGCCGCGATTGGCAAGAAGCGCGTCATCATCAAGCCCAACAACGTCATTCCCAACCGCCCGTTGTCTGCCTCCCATGCCGACAATCTGGAAGGCGTTCTGGAATTCCTGAAGTCCATCGGCAAAAAGGACATCGCGATAGCCGAGTCGCCTGCCATGGGTTCGGCCCTGGATGGTTTCGAGAGCCTGGGCTACAACAAATTTGTCACCCAGTACGGCGTGAAGCTCGTCGACCTCGACAAGGATGAATTCCAGGTGCTTCAGTGCATCGATCAGAAGGATTTTCAACCCCATCCCTGCCGCATGGCGAAGACAATGCTCGACCCCAACAACTTCATCATCTCCGCGGCCAAGCTGAAGACGCACGATCTGGTGGGTATCACGCTTTCGTTGAAGAATGTGGTGGTTGGCTCGGCGCTCAAGGATGCGGCCAACCGGCCCATGAGCGGCAAACGAGTCACACACGGCGGGGGCACTTACGGCATCAATTACAACCTCTTTGCTCTCTCCGCTAAACTGCATCCGCATCTGGCGGTGATCGACGGCTACGAAGGCATGGAAGGCACCGGCCCGGTCAACGGCACACCGATCGCGCAGAGGGTCTGCATCGCCAGCATGGATTGGCTTGCCGCCGACCGCGTCGGAGCGGAACTCATGGGCGTCGACTTCAGCAAGATCGGATATCTGTCGTTCTGCGCCCAGGCGGGCGACCGGGGCCAGTCGGATTTGAGTAAGATCGAGATCCTCGGTCCGCCGATTAAGGATTACGCAAAGACCTATCAACTGCCGAAGCAGTGGGAACAGATCACAAGCTGGCAAAAGCCGATGAGTTCGTCTTGACCGAGTTTTATCAACGAGTGGGCGCCGAAATCTTTGCGGGACGCTGTTGGAGGAATGATGCCCATTTGTGTTCAAAAAGGCCCGAATACCCCTTACGATGAAATGAAGAGCCTACGACTCGAAGCGAGAGCGACTGCTCCTCAGTGGCCGGTCCGAGCCGCAAATCCTCCCTCGATCCCAAGTTCCAGTTCACGCGTGTCTCTCGAATACGCCATCGCGGGAAAAGTCACACTTCAGCGAAGAAATGTGGCAAAATTCTGCTGAGATGAACACGGTGCTATCGAACGAACCCCGGCTCCGGTCCGATTCAGCCAGACCGTGGAATTCAAGCTTCCGAACGAATGTCGAATTGCGCCATTGCCAGAGCAACGTTGGTGATACTTATGGGGATACTTTGTACCAGACTTTCCTGCAATTCCCTGCAACATTTCGCAAAAACATCGCCTCCTTTAATACATTCATGGTAAACGAGTTATACATTAACTTGCGACGCTATGCTGTGCCCTGCAAAATCTGTCAAATAGGACTTAAAATCCGCAGGCCTTTACCGGCCGTGGGGGTTCAAATCCCCCTCTGGGCACCATAGAATCAACAGATTACATGCAATTATTGAAATTAGAGGAATCAAGATTTTTTCGCTGGCGATACTCTTGGCGATACTTGTACCTGACTTAATGTGCGTGTGCGGAGGATGCCTGGAAAAGATCAGCCAAGGGTCGCCGGAGTATGGGAGAAGGTCCGCCAGTGGTGTCCGGTGGATTCGCTATCGCGTCGACGGAAAACTCAAGCGGGAAGAGGTTAGGGTCTACATTCGCGATACAAGAGCGTGCAATCAGAAGCGAAGCCTTAATTGAACAACGTGTCCCGTGCGAAAGCCATGTCGCAGACGGGCAGGAGACAAAGGTATGTCAGGAATAAAGGAAACAGGTGGCCGCGCCCGGCTGCGCAACGTAAGGCAGCGTGCGGGTCTGAGGATTGTCGCGTTCTGCTTGTGCATGGCCGGCGCGACAATCGGATGCCACGCACAGAAAGAAAGCAATGCGGCAAGGCTCGTGGTGAGTTATGAAGAACCATTTGCCGATCAGCACTATCCAGAACTTGTCTACTGGTTTGTCACTCCCCAAACGCTTGCGCCGGAGCGCTATACCCGCGATATCCAGCACCTTGCTGACGACACAGAGTTCAATTTTGCCTTTCTTACCGCCAGGGAAGGCGTGGTCTTCCTGAATGACTCCGCAGCACACCAGGCGATTGCAGGAATTGTGAAGACTGCACATCAGCATGGCTTGCGTATCGGCGCCACGATCGCGCTGGGGGGCGGGGATTCGAGGGTTACCTATTCTGACGAAGAGAAACAAACGGCGATTGCGGATGCGGCCGGCACGCTGGATGCAGAGGGACAGGGAACGGTTGAAGCCGCGATAGCGCTAAGATCAGGCACGCCGGAAAAGACCAAACTGCTGCGCGTATTCGCTTTTCGGCAGACCGGACCTGGAGAGTACGATCCCGCTTCGTTGAAAGACGTCACGGCTCAAGCTTTGAGCAACGTGCCGAAGCCAGGCCAGATCTCCGTTACACTTCATTTGGGACCGGCCTATGCGGGCTATACGGCCTTTGTTCTGGCAGCCACCTGGTTCAACACCATGGATCTTTTCAACGACGCATACAAGATTTGGATCCACCACGCCATCGATCAATATCGCGATGTTCCCCTGGACGGCACCTCGTTGGACGAGTTCAAATTCACGCCGCTCCCGGTCGCGCCATCGACGGTTTGGCGCGGTCACTTTGGGGGCGATGCCCTGTCCGCAAGGTTCGCGAAAGCTACAGGCATGCCTCTCGAGCAGGCGCTTTTCAACTGCCGCTTTGCGCCGGCAGGACATCCTGAAGTTCGAATTCGCGCCATCGACGAATACTGGGACTTTTTGCGCAAGGGCCCGCTTGCCATGGAGCAGGAGTTCTATAGCTACTCGCGGCAGGTTTTTGGGGACAAGAACTTCGCTGGGATCCATAACACGTATCACAACCATCTGACCAATGACGAAGCCTGGGCCACGGGTCTCAACTGGTGGACGATTCCGCGGCAGTATGGAATGAGCGACGAAGATCTCTCGCTGCCCTTGCGCATGGGCCTGCTGGTCGCACATCCCGGCAACATCATGTATGACCAGTTCTACGGATGGAACATTTATCGCTTTGCCGAAAAGGCTCTGAACGACGCGCGCTTTGACGCGCGCATCCACTATCACGGCTACAACGACACCGGCCGCTGGGGTGTCGACCTCTCGACCGCGCCCTTTCTTTCCCAAATCAATCCGGTGGAACGCAAAATCCGGCTTCTCAACCGCTTCGATCCTGCGGCGCCTGAGCTGCCGCTGCTGGTGGTTTTCGGCATGCCGGCGCTGCTGAACTGGTACCCGGACGAGAGCGCGCGCAATAACTACGACATCAACGGCGCGTTGCATATTGAGGAGCAGGTGCAGGCGATCTGGGATGCGGGTTACCGCTGTGCCGTGGTTCCAAGCGACCTGATCGACAACGGATCGCTCAAGCTCGACCAGAAGAATCGCCCGGTGCTAAACGGTCATACATTTCAGGCCGTGGTGTATCTCTACCCGCAATATGCCAAGCGCACCACACTGGCCTTTCTTGAGAGCTATACGCAGCACGGGGGGCGTCTCATGTTAGAAGGCGATGCGACCCGAGATTTCGATGGCGCGCCCATCGGCGATGTCTTTCGCAAAATCGTCGCAAAGACCACGGTGGCAGGCTTAAGCGTTCAAAAGCTTGCGCAGCTCGGCGTGGGTCCATCGCCGCTGCGGGACAGCGGCGGCGAACTCGAGGATGGGAGCGTCATTCTCACAGACTTGAGTTCGCTGGAAAGCCATCAGCCAAAGCCATTTTCTATCGATCTGAATGGCCATCATTTCAGCGGCTCTTACGAGGGCGTGTTTGCTTTGAAGGCGGCCAAAGATGGCGCCATCGAGAAGCTCGCCTGTGGCGCGTGCAGTTCCCTCAGCCGCGACGGAAAGCCGGTACTGTGGCTCGCCAAGTCCGCGGACGTGGTCCTGACTCGCGGCGCGAATGGTGTTTACAACGCTGTCGTTGAGGGATCGCAAGGCAGCAATGACATCCATATTTATAGGTAATCGGCGTGGCGCATTCATGACAAAAAGCGCCTTATTCGGAGCCGAGCCGTCGGGAATCCGGCTTCTTGGGAATGCGCTGGATAGCACCCAGAAATCTCTGGAGCTTGGAGACGAAACCACCAAAGGCGTGGCACGTGTCGACTGACCCTGACAGTGAGAATTCAAGAAAGCGATAGAGCAGGTCTGTGAGCCTTGAAAGTTATATGTTTGTGAAATGCGGGATCAGGGCGTGATGACAAGCGCATGGCAAGGAGCAGCCGGTCGTTCAGCGATGCGGTGAATGCCTGACCGTCAATGCGAAATTTGGAGACTTGCGGGCACTGCACTCCTCGCTGTTTTGACCCTTGCAAATGGAGCGGTCGCGTTCCGTTTTCAGAAACTCATGGACCGACTCGATGTGCGCTTCCTGCGCGGTCAGAATCTCGCGAATGGATGCAGGGAGGTAGGTTTCCAAGGCTTCGCTATAGACATCAGAGACGGCGTCCTCGCCCTGCTCGGCGGTGGCCAATAGGGTGTGATCGCCGTTTATGAATCTGGATTTGATGCGAGCCCAAGTGCGGTGAAGCGTCACTGCCGCTCTACCCTTCTCCCAGAATGTGCTCACGCCGCGCTGGTGCAGGGCCATCTCCAGTTCGTCGACAAATTGCGCACGTAGCAGTGACTCCGCGAAGAAATATCGCTTGAGGGGTTGATTTTGAAGCCTTTCGCCGGCAGTTGCAAGTCCATCCTGGCTGTCGATGAGGATTTCAATCACGCGCTGCACTGCGGCATCGGACCGAAGCGATTCTCGCATCGGCTGAGACAAGATGCACCTCCAGGGAAAGAGCCTGAACCCGTTATGGCACTGAAATTTAAGGCCTCTAACCCCATGTTCGGCAAGGTGTGTGTGGACGGGCTGGCATGCCCTTCGTGTGGCCGCTCACTGCAAATCCAAGCGACTTGAACTGCGACCTCCGATTGCCACGGGTGAGGGGAAATAACCTGCCGCCGGCGGAGGGTGAAGAAGCGACCTCATCGGAGCGCTAAAGCAACCCCTCAATGCTTCTCCCGAGCGGACACGCCGTCCCGCTTAACCACTTTGACGTCCGAAAAGAGAATCTGGTTGCATCGTTCCACCTGCCAGGGCAATAGCCGCTTGCCGATCTTGAGTCGGGCGTCCAACCATTTGAGATACCATAACCGACATGCAACCACAGCCCAAAAGCGGTCAGGAAGGGAGCAATCGCTCTCAGCAGTCCCCCGCCCAGTCCAGCTCCGGTCCCGGCCCGCAGATGGTGCAGAGCCTGGGCCTGTTCAGTGCGACCACGATTGTCGTCGGGTCCATGATCGGCAGCGGCATCTTCATCGTCGACTGCGACATCGCACGGCTCACTGATTCTCCGGCGCTTTATCTGGGCGCGTGGGTCATCACCGCGGTCATGACCATGATCTGCGCCCTGAGCTACGGCGAACTGGCCGCGATGATGCCTAAAGCCGGCGGCCAATACGTTTACCTGCGCGAATCGCTCGGGCCCCTCTGGGGATTTCTCTACGGCTGGACGCTTTTTCTCGTCATTGAGACGGGGACCATCGCCGCGGTGTGCGTGGCCTTCGGCAAATTCCTGGGCGTCTTCTTCCCATCGGTTTCGAGCACGCATTGGCTGTGGCACATCGCGCACGTGCCGGCCATTCCCGTCGGCCCCATGGTGCTGGGCAACATGGATATCGGCGTTAGCACCGCAAATCTTGCCGGCATTATTGTTGTGTTATTCGTGGCGGCAGTGAATATCTGCGGCGTGCGCTTCGGGGCTCTGCTGCAGAACGTGTTCACCGTGGCCAAGGCGCTCTCGCTCGCGGCCCTCGTGCTGCTGGGGTTCACGATTGGCCGCAACGGTGCGGCGATTGCAGCCAACTTCGGCGAGCATTGGAGCCAGTTCTGGCGCAACGCGGGCTGGTCGTCGCTGCATCCCGTGCAAGTGGGCGCGCAGGGACCCACCGTCATGGTCAACCTGATCGTGATCCTTGCCGTGGTACAGGTGGGCTCGCTCTTTGCCGCCG
Organism: uncultured Acidobacteriota bacterium; assembly: GCA_963826735.1. Lineage (GTDB taxonomy): Bacteria > Acidobacteriota > Terriglobia > Terriglobales > Acidobacteriaceae > Telmatobacter. Next base: position 860,886 of record CAWGYN010000010.1, on the reverse strand, counting down.
ATGCGTGGAATAACGTTACGTTTACCGCCGGTGAAATCAAAAACCCGCGGCGCAACGTGCCGCTCTCGCTCGCATTCGGTGTCGGCTTTGTGCTGGTGGTCTATTTCCTGGCCAGCACGGCATACATCCTGGTACTTCCGTTGCATGGCGATCCGCACGGCGCGACAATCTTCGCGCGCGGCGTGCAATATGCCTCCGAGGACCGCATTGGCGCTGCAGTGTTGCAGCAAATCTTTCCGCACCTTGGCGGTTATCTGATGGCCGCGGCGATTCTGATTTCAACCTTCGGCTGCGCCAACGGCATTACGCTGGCCGGCGCGCGCGCCTATTACGCCATGGCGCAGGACGGCCTCTTCTTTCGCTTTGTAGGCAAACTACACCCGCGCTACAAGACCCCGGCCGCCGCGCTGGTAGTGCAGGCGTTCTGGACGACCATCCTCTGCGTCTCCGGCTCCTACAGCCAGTTGCTCGACTACATCATCTTCGCGGTGCTGGTCTTTTATATCCTCACCGTCCTCGGCCTCTTTGTACTGCGCATCAAGCAGCCGCGCACGCCGCGGCCCTACAAAGCCTTTGGCTACCCGTTCCTGCCGGCTCTCTACATCGTGATGGCGACGGGCATTTGCGCGGCGCTGCTGCGCTACAAGCCACAGTACACCTGGCCGGGCTTGATCCTGGTCCTGCTGGGGGTTCCGGTGTATTTATTCTGGTCGCGGAGAGGACTGAAGGGCGGGGCCGCCGCTTTACAAGGATAGAGCGGGACTGTAGATCGAAATGGTATATACTATTGATATAGATCATCCGGAGAGTGCATGACGCCGAAGACTGAAGCCAGTTCGAAATCCGCCGAAGCCAAGCTGTTCTGGAATGGCCGGAGCCAGGCTGTGCGCCTGCCCAAGAAGTTTCGCTTCGTGGGCGATCGCGTGCGCGTTCGGCGCGTAGGCACGGGGGTGTTGCTGGAGCCGGTTTCAAAAAAGCGCAAGGAAGCCATTGAGGATGTGTTTGCGCGGATGGATGCGATGGGAGCCGATCCGCTCTTTCCCGAAGGCCGCAAAGGCGCCGATCTTGTCGCGGCGATGCAAGCCTCGCCTTACAAGGAAATCGGCCTTGAACCAGAACGCCCGCGCATGCCGGTGCGCGAAGTCCGGTTGTGATGTCCTGGCTGCTCGACACCAATATCCTGTCGGAATTGCGACGGCCACGGCCGGAGCCGAGAGTGGTCGACTTCGTGACAGGATGCCCGCTCCATCAGCTCTACGTCGGTGTGGTCACGCTTGCCGAGATTCGATTTGGCATCGAACTGATTGCTGAACCGGGCCGGCGGGCCGCACTCAACGACTGGCTGACGCATCGCGTGCGACCGATGTTCGAGGGCCGCATCCTTTCGTTGAACGAAGAGGTCATGCTGAAATGGCGGCTGCTGATTGAGGAAGGCCGCAAGGCGGGCCACACTTTCTCGCAGCCGGATCTGATGATTGCAGCCACGGCCCTTCACAATGGCCTCACCGTTGTCACGCGCGACCGCAGCGAGTACGACCAGGCGCATGTGCCGGTGCTCGATCCATGGGATGGGCAATAGGCGGTGCTGAAGTGTACAGCCGAGGTCTCAAAATGGACGCCATGAACGAGATCGACGAATCGAAGTTCCCCTACGGCTACGTGCCAGAGCACCTGAAGGAAAGGGTAAAGAACTGGCGCAGCCTCACCGTTGGCGAACGAATGGAACTGACTTCGGAGTTAAGCCTCGCCGCTTGGGAGAAGATCGGTGTCGTCTACGATCCGACGAAGCCGAGGGATAAGACAATTCGGCGAGTAGAACGCAAGCGGAGATGATGGCGTTCGAATAAGTCCCACGTCTCAGAATCGAGAGAATCCACCATGACGCAGTTGTTTAACTGGCTCGTAGCTTACAGGATTCATGATCCCGCGTGGGTGCAAGCGTATTCGAGTGCGGTGTTGGTCATTTTGAGCTTCATTACCCTTGCCGTGTTAATTCGATACGCTTGGGACACTCGTAAGCTGGCTAATACAAGCGTGGAGCAGGTTAACAACGCCCAGACGCCCTTCCTAGCCTTAATCAGGTTAGATAAAGAAGCCGACCCTATAATGGCGTTCGCCGGCGGACGGCTGGCCTCTGCTCCTTATCAAGCTTGGGCGGTTCAGAATCAGGGTAATGCTGCGGCTGTGAACATCAGGGTTAGCGGAGAATCCACCGAGGGCGCAACAAGGGAGCCGTGTTCCTTCTCCGAACCGCTGAATCCAATACCTGCCGGTGCAAGCGTATTCATAGGCGTGCACCCGGCTGCGCATATTATCGCCTGCACCTTCGGTTACAGCTCTCTAGACGGACGGAAATTCTGCACCGAGGTGGCAACTGTGAATGGCGAATTTCACGTCGAATTTCTCCGATCTTGAACCCCTGAGTGGTGAGCCTATCACGCCAGCGGGGCTCGTTCTTGAAGCTTGGGTACCGCTCCGATTACGCGTCCCTCGCGCTGTCCGACTTTAACGGCAAGCGAGAGCTAAGGCTTAATTTTCAAGCGGCGCTTTGCCCAAGCAATATCTAAGTTAACCTCTTTTTGCGTATTGGCCAGTTCCTGCGAGTGGAGGTACGTGCTGAGCTTTGGGAGGATCAGTTCCATAGCGTCTAAATCGGTTCTAAGCTTTGTGTCCGGGATGCTTTTTCCCTGCTCCCGGCACGCTGTGACTTCATCGATACTGTCCGCAGCGCTTCGCATCTGTTCCTGATATTTATCCCTCTCTGCATCCGCGCCTAGTGATTCCTTTGCAAGTTCCAGCTGCCGGGCATGGTCGCCGCTCATGTCGAACGAATCGTAGACGTATTTAACGATAATGCTGCCACCAATAAGGATTACAACCACGCAGGCTGTCGCAATCAAGGCCTTCATTGCCATTCGCCTCCACGCACGCTATTTTACGCCCGACTCATATCGAATCCCGGGGCAAATCACCGAATCCGTGGCCCTACTGCAGCAGCGTCCCCTGGTCACCTTCGTGATTGCCGTTGCCGTTCAGTTCTTCGGGTGGGATGATGACCGCTGCGGCAACCTTGTCATCCGGCTCAAGGCTTAACAGACGCACGCCCTGGGTGGCGCGGCCGGCGTTGCGGATGGTTTTGGTATCGACGCGGATGATCTTGCCGAACTGGCTGATCACCATCAGCTCCGAACTCTCATTGACGAGGAGAATCGATGAAGATTTGCCGACTTTTGGAGTGGCCTTAAGGTTGTTCACGCCTTGAGCCCCACGCGCAGTCAGACGGTATTCATCCACGTCTGTCCGTTTTCCGAATCCGTTTTCGGTCACGGTGAGAATCATGGCCTTGGACAGTCCAAGCTTTTCGTCCAATCCCTTCAAATCTTTTTCTGTATCGTCTCTGCGCTTCTCCAGTTTCTTTACGGCAGCAGCCAGAGTCGCGTCATCTTTTGCCCCGGAACGCTGGCTCTCGCGAGCCTGCTGAAGGTCGGTCCTCGTCTGCTCCAGTGCTTGTCGCAGCTTATGAAGTTCTTTCGTGAGCCCGAGCGTACTGGCCAGGGCGTCCCGTTCCTTGTCGCGGGTCGAGTCGCAGTCCGTGATGGCCGCGCCGATCACGTAGTCGCCCTTCTTGAGCGAGATGCCACGGTTGCCCGCCGCGTTTCGGCCCATGGGGCGCAGGCCGATGCCGCTGCGCTCGGGATCGTACTCCTCATCGAAGCGGATCGCCATGCCGTCTCTGGTGCCGAGGAAGATGGTTTGTTTGCCGTTGGTCAGTCCTGCTGAGATCAGATCGTCGTCTTTGTCGATTGCGATGGCGATGATGCCGCGCGACATCACGTTCGAGAAATCCTTGAGCGGCGTCTTCTTCACGGTGCCCTTCTGCGTGGCGAAGAAGATGTACTTGCCCTCTTCCTCAAGATCACGGACGGGAGAATGGCGCGGACGGTTTCGCCGGTCTGCAGGTCGAGCAGGCTCTGCATCGACTTGCCCTTGCCCGCAGCGCCCACGTCGGGAATCTCGTAGATCTTGAGCCAATAAACGCGGCCGGTGTTGGTGAAGCACAGCAGATAGGAGTGGGTGGAGTCGACGATGAGCTGCGAGACAAAATCCTCTTCGCGCGTCTTCATGCCCATGCGTCCTGTGCCACCGCGGCGCTGCTGGCGGTAGATCGAGATGGGCGTGCGCTTCAGGTAGCCCTGGTGGCTCACCGTCACCGCAACCTGCTCATCGGCGATCAGGTCTTCGAGCTGCAGCTCAGCGCTCTCGTCCACAATTTCGGTGCGGCGCTTGTCGCCGTACTTCTCGCGGACTTCTTCAAGTTCCTTCACAATTACCGCGCGCAGTTTCTTCTCGCTGCCCAGGATTTCTTCATACTCGGCGATCTTCTCGCGGATCTCACCCAGCTCTTTCAGGATCTCGTCGACGGAGAGCTGCGTGAGCCGGTAGAGCTGCAATTCCAGGATGGCGTCGACCTGCCGCAGGGTGAGGCCCTTTTCCTCGTGAGGTCCGCGGCTCGCGGTCCAGCCGGATAACGATGTCCTTGCCCTTGCCCCATGCGTACAGGTTCTCGCGAGCGTCCACGCGGGAGTTCGATGCGCGAATAATCCTGATCACCGTGTCGAGATTGTCGAGCGCGATCTTCAGGCCTTCCAGAATGTGCTCGCGTTCGCGCGCCTTGCGCAGCAGGAATACCGTGCGCCGCTGCACCACATCGATGCGGTGGTCGATGAAAACCTGGATGGCATCGGCCAGGCCCAATTCCTTCGGCTGGCCGTTGGTCACGGCCAGGAAGATCATGGAGAAACTCTCTTGCAATTGCGTGTGCTTGTAGAGCTGGTTCAGCACAATCTCAGGCTGCGCGCCGCGCTTCAGGCCGATCACCATCCTCATGCCGTCGCGGTCGCTCTCGTCGCGCGTCCATTCGGTGTTGGTGTCGATGTCGGAGATGATCTTGTTTTCGACCAGCTCGGCAATGCGCTTGAAGAGCATGGACTTGTTTACCTGATAAGGCAGTTCGGTGACGATCAGCGCCTGCCGTTCCTTGGTGACGTTCTCAATGGCCACGCGCGCCCGCATCAGGAAGCGGCCGCGGCCGGTGCGGTACGCGTCCACGATTCCCGCGCGGCCGTAAAGGATGCCGGCGGTCGGGAAATCAGGCCCATGCACGTGCTTCAGCACCTCAGCAGCCCGCCCTTGGGATTCTTCACCAGAGCGATCGTCGCGTTCAGCACCTCGGTCAAATTGTGCGGCGGAATATTGGTCGCCATGCCCACCGCGATGCCGTTTGAGCCGTTCACGATCAGCGTCGGAATGCGCGTGGGCAGCACCGACGGCTCATCGGTGGTTTCGTCGAAATTGGGAACCATATCCACGGTTTCCATTTCGATGTCGGCCATCATCTCTTCGGCGATGCGCTCCATGCGGCACTCGGTATACCGGTAAGCCGCCGGCGGATCGCCGTCCACCGAGCCGAAGTTTCCCTGGCCGTCGACCAGCGGATAGCGCAACGACCACGGCTGCGCCATGCGCACCAACGCGTCGTACACCGACGAATCTCCGTGCGGATGGTACTTCTTCAAGCACTCGCCCACCACGCCGGCGCACTTGGAGTACTTCTTGTTGTGCTGCATGCCCTCGCGGTCCATTGCCGTAAGGATGCGGCGATGCACGGGCTTCAATCCGTCGCGGGCGTCAGGCAGCGCGCGCCCGATGATCACCGACATGGAGTAGTCGAGATACGAGCGGCGCATCTCCTCTTCGATATTGATGGGAATGAGGTTCGTGCCGCCGGGAGGGTTCGCTCCGTCGAGAGGAAGCTGAGGATTCTGATCGTCTGCCATAGTTTTTTTGAGGGCTCGCAGGAAGGCGGCAAAAAAGTCCGGAAAAAGCGGGGCCGGGTCCGCAGCTCTTACCTTCTATTTTAGAGGTTCGAGGGGCCTTTTAGCAAGGATGCGAGATGGAAATAACTCCTTATTTTGCTTTGATTTATGAAGAAACGGTGCGGCTCCGTCTCACGCCCGTCGCTGCACGCGCGCCCGGCCCGGTTTTTGCCCAAAGAATATGCTCCCCAAAGTGTCGCTCTTCCGGGCCTAAATATGCGACTGCGGGCGTTAGGTGTACGGCCCTGAATCCGCGTGCCTTAGATCAAATCCGGCAAACTCGTCACGCAGAGGACCACCTGCAGCGCGACAATGGCTCCCGCCGCGCCCAGCGCCCAGCGTCCTCGTGGGCCGTCGTATGCATCCGCAAACACGCCTCCCACAAACGTGAGGAGAAACGGCTGCGCCCAGAGCCACGGGCTTCCCACTGAGCCCGTCATGACAAGCACCATCGAAACCAAAGCGCAAAGCAACGGAGCTGAATTGCCGAAGTAGCGCGATCTGCGCGCGCTCAGATACAACACCGGTGCGGCGCACGCGGCAATCGTGATGCCGCCATTGGCGAGCGTGGAGAAGAACCGCCTGGCCGGATCCAGCGAGACCGACAGGAACCCTGCCCCCGAGCGGAAGACATAACTGGACGCATCGGGCGAAAAGCCGTAACAGACAAAAACCAGCACCAGCGCGCCCACTGCGGCCACGAGCACCACGGGCAAGGTCTGGCTTCTGTGCCCCTCGGCTACCCAAAGCATGGCCGCCAGGCCGAGCAGCGCGGCAAGCGGCAACGCCACGATGTGCGCAGCCGCCGCCACGCCAAAAATCGCGGTGAGCAGAACCATCCGCGGCCGCCACTTGCCCCGCGGACCCTGCATGGCATGAGCGACGCCAATGCAGGTGTATACGCCGCCGAAGAGGCCCAGCGCAGCCAGTACCTCCGGATTCGGCGAAACGCAGGCGCGCAGCACAGCGGGCGAAAAGCAATAGAGCGCCAGGGCCGTATAGCCGCCCAGGTTGCCGTAGAGCCGCCGCGTGACCCACCAGATGCATCCGCCCAGCAGGAAGCCGGCAAACAGAAATGGCAGGCGCAGCAGCAACAGGATATGCGTCATTTGATGGCGCAGTTCCCACGTGCTCAACTTGCCGCTCTCCTGCACCACGCGATTCTCCGGCTTGCGCACGAGGTCGAGCCCGCGTTCGGCGAGAAGATTCAGCGTGAGCGGAAGCCCGGCTAGCCGATAAGCCAGAATGCCGTCGTGAATGTTGCCGCAGGAGGTGTAGTAGCCGGCCAGGGGCGAAGGCTTCTCCCAGGTCTCGCGTCCGCAACGCGCGTACTGGTAATCGATGTCCGTCAATGTCTGGCGGCTGATGAGCCAGAATCCTTGCAGGAGAAAGAGGGCCAGCAGTCCCGCCGCAATCCGTTGCGGCAGATTGAATTGAAAGCGGCGGAGGGCTTGAAACCGGTGCGTCATTCGTATCGAGCGGACGTTAACAGTCTAAACGGGGGCGCCGGAGACGCGGGCATGCGCATGGTGAGCCGCGTCGATTTCAGACCAGTGCTATGCTTGGCTTGAATCTTCAATGAGCACCGTCTACACGATCGGCCATTCAGCGCATACGTGGGAGGAGTTTGCCGGGCTTCTGGCAGGCCACCAAGTCGACGTGATTGTGGACGCTCGGTCTGCGCCGTATTCCCGCTTTGCCCCTCAATTCGACCGTGAGGTCATGCAGAGAAAACTTACCGAGAGCGGGATCAAGTACATTTTTCTGGGTGAAGAACTCGGCGGCCGCCCCGCTGATCCGTCGTATTACGACAAAAGCGGGCATGTGCTCTACGGCCGCATGAAGTCCGATCCCGCATTTCTCAAGGGAATTGAGCGATTGGAGCGCGGAATCGCCGCATTTCGGGTGGCTTTGTTGTGCGGCGAGGAAGATCCTGCGCATTGTCATCGCCGCCTGCTGGTGGGGCGCGTCCTGGCCGAGCACGGCCACGAGCTGCTTCACATCCGCGCCGATGGGCGTCTGCAAACGGACGCGCAGGTAACTGCCGAGTCTGGCAAGCCTCTGGAAAGCGGGCAACCTGCCCTGTTTGCCGAGATGGACGAGGACCAATGGAGATCTACAGCATCGGTTTCACGAAAAAAAACGCCGGCGAGTTCTTCGGCGCATTGAAAGCCGCCGGCATCGAACGCCTGCTCGATGTGCGGTTGAATAACACGTCGCAACTCGCGGGCTTCGCAAAACAATCCGACCTCAAATACTTTCTTCAGGAAATCTGTGGCGCCGCGTATGAGCACGAACCTCTCCTCGCGCCCACGCAAGAGATTCTCGACGCATTTAAAAAGCAAAAGGGGAGTTGGGAAACCTACACGGAGGCCTATCTTTCGTTGATCCAGTCGCGACAGGTCGAGTCGGCCATCTCGCAGGAAAGCTTCAAAAGAAGGACCGTCTTATTGTGCAGCGAAGCATCCGCCGAGCATTGCCACCGCAGACTGGCACTCGAATACCTGCAGCAACACTGGAACGATGTAGTTATTCACCATCTCTAGATCTGAGTTCCGGAGGGTTGTCAGCTCTATGAGCGTGAACCGGATTCTCTGTCTTGCGAACTCCTATAAACACGATCACCGGTGTGTAGCGGGATTCGATCTCGCGACGAAGCGATGGGTCCGGCTTGTCGGCAGAAAGATCGCAGGTTGTCTCACCGTCGAGGAAACTTGCTACAGTGGCGGAAATGAGGCCGCACTCCTTGATGTCTTCGAAGCCGAGCTCGGCGAGAAATGCGCGTCAAAGTGCCATCCCGAGGACGTTTTTGTAACTGGGAAGCCGTGGCGGCCGGTGCGCCGTTTCGACGAGCCGCGTGACGTCCTCTTTCTGAAGGACTACCTCAACAAGCGACCCGCCCTGCTCGAGGGTTACAGCGACAGGGTCTATGTGCGCAAGTTTGCCGAGGTCCCGGCAAGCCACTCTCTCGAACTCGTCCGGCCAGAAGATCTCTGGTGGTGGGTCCGCGACGAAAACGGCAGGCGCCGCAATCGTGCTGTGTTTCGTCTCGGCCACGCCAGCCGCACCCGCTACGATCTTGCCGTCACAGATCCAAAGTGGCTGGAACAGCTGCGTTCACGCCCAGCAGGAATCTATGCGCACGAATCATTCTTTACCGGCAAGCCGCCGGACACGCTCCTTACCGTCAGCCTCAGCGAACCGTTCGAAAACTTTCATTACAAACTGGTGGCGGGAGTCGTTAACCAGCCGGCTTGAGCCGGTTCGCCGCCTCGCGAAACGCTTTTCCCGCGCAAAAAAGAAAGCCGCCCTGCAGGGCGGCTTTTAGTTAAGTGCTGCAAACTTAGTTAAAGATTGCTCCAACCGTTACATTGGAACTTCCGCCAGATCCCAGCGTGATGGTGCAACTGTTTGGTCCGGCCGCAGTTGAAGGATTAGGACTGATCGTTGTGCAGTTGTAGGACCACCCACCGAAGGCGACTCCGGATTGAGCTGGAGCAGTCAGGGTGATGGTGCTGCCGAGCGGGTAGGTCGCCGTGCAGACCGAGCCGCCTGTGTTCCCATTTGCGGCCCAGCCTGGGCCGCAATGGATCACATTCGGCGTATTGGTCTCGGAGGGCGCTGTCACCAGCCAGTTGGTGGTGTTCAGGCCCTCGTTATAGATGGTGAGCGTAACCAGCAACCCACTCGCCTGCGAGCCCGGGAAACACGAACCTGGTGTTGGAGGATTGCCGGTTGGATTGGGCAGAACCAGCGGGCAATTGAAGGTCGCCGTAGCGGTCTGGACTAACCCTTGCAAGCCCGTTGTTGGGTATGTAGCTTCGGCGATAATCGTGGCGCTGCCAGTGCCGTATGCGGTGACGATGCCACCGGGCGCTCCTGGATTGGGGGGCGTCGAATTGGTGCTGACGGGAAAGGAATTGGGAAATGACGAAAGCCAGGTCACCGTGTTCGTCAGGTCCTCTACGTAAGGCGACGACGAGAAAGTTCCAATCGCCAGGAAGTTTCCGGTGTCCTGAAGGTTTCCGACTGAAATCGTACTTGGAATGATAGTGAGCGACAGCAGCGGCTCGGGAGGAGCCGTGAGGGTGGCCGCCACTGTGCCGAACGCCGAGACGATGGAGCCGTCGGGATTCTTCACCTCGGCCGTGATGGTCGTGCTTCCCTGAGCCTCGCCAGTAATGACGCCGTTGCCCGACGCGAGTCCGGACGTGACGGACGCAATCGTTGGAATGCTGGAAGACCACGTGGTCTGCGGCGAATTGGTTACGTCAACCTCGAGACCGGTGGTTCCCGATGTGGCAAGCGCGATGAATTGGCCGGTCTGGCCCGCAGCCGAAACCGATTCCGCGGCCGGCACGAGGGTCACAGCGGTATATCTCTCCGACGATCCGTTCGACACGGTAAAGCTCGCCGTGCCCGCAATCGTGCTGCCGCTGCTGGTATAGAGAGCGATGACCGTCACCGTTCCCTCGGTCAGCGCTGTGGCCAGTCCTGTAGAGCCGCCGATGGTGGCAATCTGTGTGCTGCTCGTAGACCAGGCGACCTGGTTGGTGAGGTTGACGGTTGCGCCCGTTGATGTGGTTCCAATCGCGATGAATTGGGTGGTTTGACTAGGCAACGCGACCGACTGCGAGGTAGGCATAATGGCCAGCGAGGATACCGCTGCCGACTGGCGCCGCCCGTGCCCGCCGATGCCGCCACCGTCACGGTTGCGCTCGCGGTGATGGTTCCCGTGTAGCCGTTCAAGGTTGCCGTGATCGTCGCGGTCCCGGCGGTAAGCGCAGTCGCCAGGCCGGTGGAACTGATGCTCGCCACCGCGGGAGAGCTCGATTTCCATGTCACCGAGTCGGTAACGTCCGACGTTGTTGAAGGATGATTGCTCCCGTGGCCGGTCGTTCCTGTAGCCGTGAGTTGCACGGTTTGACCCACCGACAGTGACGGCGATGTGGGTGTAATCGCGAGGGAATCCACCAGAGAATTCGTGCAACCGGCAATGGGTAGTACAAGAGCAATCAGAAGGAGTGCCCGCGGTGAAAAGCGATCATGCATGGTTGATCTCCGGAATCTGCAGCCGGTTTTGACGTCGAACCAACGGCGTCATGGCAGACTCTCGCCAGCCTCTACGCCATCAAATATATGCCAGCGAAACCAGCGCCCTTATTGCACAAAGGTGTTACTTTGGCTTTCCGCACCAAGTCAGTCAATAAGTCCTTTGACGCTGCTTCATACAGACGTGACAAACGTAATCGACGACCTGTTTTCAGGCATAAAAAGCGGGCCGCATGCTGGGAGTTGAAATCCGCTGGCACGCGGCCCGTCGATCGAAAGTCATCGCGGCCGTTCTACTCGCGGATGATCTTCATCGCGATGATGACTTCACGTGCACCGCGAAGATGATCTTCTGCTCGTCGCGACGCATATCGGGCTGCCAGGCATCTGTTGGTCCTTCACGCGGTCTCTTTGCTGCCGCCGCCGGGAACGGCTACACTTGCGGTGGACATGGCCATTGCCCGCGACAACTCTCCCGAACGTCTGGTCAGCGCCGCGCGCGCCGACGAAGAGCAGAGTTTTGAGCTCAAAGTTGCGCCCCCGCTGGCTGCGCGAGTTCATCGGCCAATCCAAAGCCAAAGAGCAGCTCGCCATTGCCCTTGAGGCCGCCAAGTCCCGCGGCGAAGCCCTGGACCACGTGCTCCTCTTCGGCCCTCCCGGCCTGGGAAAAACCACGCTCGCCACCATCATCGCCAACGAACTCGACGTCGGCTTCCAGCAAACCTCCGGTCCGGCCCTCGTGATCCAGGGCGACCTCACCGCCATCCTGACCAATCTGCGCGAACGCCAGGTGCTCTTCCTCGACGAGATTCACCGCCTGCAGCCGGTGCTCGAAGAAAAGCTCTACACCGCGCTCGAGGATTACAAACTCGACATCATCATCGGCCAGGGCCCGGCCGCGCGCACCCACGTGATGGAGATCAGGCCCTTCACCTTCATCGGCGCCACCACGCGTCCCGGCCTGCTCTCGTCGCCTCTGCGCTCGCGTTTCGGCATTCTGCTGCGCCTGGAGTTTTACACCGAAGAAGAACTGCGCGTCATCGTCTCCCGCTCGGCCGAAGTGATGCAGATCCCCATCGATCAGGACGGCGCCGCGGAGATTGCGCTGCGTTCCCGCGGCACGCCGCGCATCGCCAACCGCCTGCTGCGCCGGGTGCGCGACTACGCCCAGGTGCGCGGCTCCGGATCCATCGACCGCCCCACGGCGAATGCAGCGCTCACCATGCTTGAAGTGGATGCGCACGGCTTCGACGAGATCGACCGCCGGCTGATGCTGACCATCATGCAGAAATACGATGGCGGCCCGGTAGGCCTGGGCACGCTGGCCGCAACGCTTGCCGAAGAAGAAGACGCACTCGAAGAAGTGTACGAGCCGTTCCTGATTCAGATTGGATTTCTCGACCGCACGCCGCGCGGCCGCGTAGCCACGCGCCTGGCCTACGAGCACTTCGGCATCGCCGTGCCCGGCCGCCAGACAGGATTGTTTTAAGGATGCAGCGGAGTTAGGTTTGTGTAGCGCCGGTCTCCAGACCGGCTGTCGTGTGGGTCTCCAGACCCGCACACGTCCGAGGATCATTACGAAATCACGCGGTCAAAGCAATAGACTGCCAACCCTAGCTCCGCTAACCCCACTTAAGGAGAAGAATCATGGCCCTCACTGAATCCACCATGCTTGACCTCGGCACCATCGCTCCCGACTTCGCGCTCACCGACGCTATCACCGGCAAGACCGTTCACCGCGATGATTTTCGCGGGCAAAAAGCGCTGCTCGTCCTCTTCATCTGCGCCCATTGCCCCTACGTCAAGCACATCGAAAAATCTCTGGGCCAACTCAGCGCCGATTACGACGACAAACCGCTCGGCATCGTCGCCATCAGTTCGAACGATGTCAATACGCATCCCGCCGACAGCCCCGCCGGCCTGAAGCAGCAGGCCGAGGCCAACGGCTTCGAGTTTCCCTATCTCTACGACGAGTCGCAGGCCGTGGCGCACGCCTACAAAGCCGCCTGCACGCCCGATCCCTATCTATTCGACGCCGACTTCAAGCTCGTCTATCGCGGCCAGTACGATGACAGCCGCCCCGGCAACGGCATTCCCGTGACCGGAAAAGATTTGCGCGCGGCCATCGACTCGGTGCTCGCGGGCAAGGCCGTCCCCGCGGATCAGAAGCCCTCGATCGGCTGCAACATCAAATGGAAGGCGTGAACAGCGAAGTAGGCGCCGCTTCTCCGCTCCGGAGGAGCGAGCGATAATAGCCCAGGACGAGTCCGCGACAGCGGGCGCTGTCCTGGGAAAGCAGGCTACAACCGGCCGCGTCCCGGAGGGCCGCTCGAATCCTCGCACCGGACTCGCCCCACGCGAACTCGCTGACTCGCTACTCTCACGCACCCACCGGCGCCGGCGCCAGCCCCGCAAGCACTTCGCGAATCTCCAGCAGAACTTCGTCGGACCGCGCCGCCTTCAGCGGAAACTTCAGCAAACCCTGCGGCGTAAACTGCGCGCCGCGTTTGGCGTTGCGCGCCACCAGCTTCATCAGATGCGTGGGATCGACCGCGGCATTCTCGGTAAAGCGAATCTGCAATTCGCTGCGCTTGCGATCGATCTGCGCTACGCCCATGCGTTCGCACTCCAGGCGCAACTGCGCCGCCTCCAGCAGAAACACTGTGGGATCGGGCAGCGCGCCGTAGCGGTCTTCCATCTCGGCGCGAATCTCCTGAATCGCCGCTTCGCTCGTCGCGCCGGCAATCTTCTTGTAGAGCCGCAGGCGCTGGTTCTCTTCGGGCACGTAGCTCTCGTCGATGCGCAGCGCGATGCCCAGATTGAGCTGCGTGGCCGGCCGCTCTTCGCGAGCCTTCGCCCTTCAGCTCCTTCACCGCCGCTTCGAGCATCGACGTGTAAAGCTCGAACCCGACCGCCTCGATGTGCCCGCTCTGCTCGCCGCCCAGCATGTTGCCCGCGCCGCGCAACTCCAGGTCGAGCGCCGCAATCTTGAATCCCGCGCCCAGGTCGCTGAAAACTCCTTCAGCGCCGCCAGCCGCCGCCGCGCAATCTCCGTCAACTCGATTCTCCGGCGGAATCAGCAGATACGCATACGCGCGCCGATTCGACCGGCCCACGCGCCCGCGCAACTGGTAAAGCTCGCTCAGCCCATGCCGGTCGGCGCGATTGATCAGGATCGTGTTCGCCAGCGGAATGTCGAGCCCATTCTCGATGATCGTCGTCGCCACCAGCACGTCGAATTCGTGACGCATGAAGGCCAGCATCACCTTCTCCAGCTCGCGTTTCGCCCATCTGCCCGTGCGCCCACGGCCACGCGCGCCGCCGGCACCAGCTCCTGAATGCGCGCGGCGATCTCGTAAATCGATTCCACGCGATTGTGCACGAAGATACACCTGCCCGCCGCGCTCCAGCTCCACTTCGACCGCCGAGCGGATAATCTTCTCGTCGAACTTCGCCACCACGGTCTGAATCGCCATGCGATCCTTGGGCGGCGTCTCGATCACGCTCATGTCGCGCAGCCCCACCAGCGACATGTGCAGCGTGCGCGGAATCGGCGTGGCGCTCATCGCCAGCACGTCGATCTCCTTGCGCATCTGCTTCAGCCGCTCCTTGTGGCGCACGCCGAAGCGCTGCTCCTCGTCGACAACCAGCAAGCCCAGATCCTGAAACTTGATGTCCTTCGAGAGCAGCCGATGCGTGCCGATCAGAATGTCCACCTTGCCGGTCTCCACGCGCTCCACAATGTCTTTCTGTTCTTTCGCGGTGCGGAAGCGCGAAATCATTTCGATGTGGATGGGGAACTGCGCGAAGCGCTGCTTGAACGTCTCGAAATGCTGAAAGCTCAGGATCGTGGTCGGCGTCAGCACCGCAACCTGCTTGCCGTCCTGCACGGCCTTGAACGCCGCGCGCATGGCCACTTCGGTTTTGCCGTAGCCCACGTCGCCGCACAGCAGCCGGTCCATCGGCGTGGTCGATTCCATGTCGTACTTGATGGCGCGAATCGCCGCCATCTGGTCGTCGGTCTCGCTGTAGTCGAACGCATCCTCAAACTCGCGCTGGAACTCGTTGTCCTTCGAGAACGCCGTGCCCTCCGCGGTGTGGCGCTCGGCGTAAAGCTTCAGCAGCTCCGCGGCCATGTCCTGCATGGCCTTGCGCACGCGCGCCTTGGTCTTGGCCCACTGCTGCGAGCCCAGCCGGTTCAGCACCGGCGCGGGTCCCGTGTCGGTGGAGCGGTATTTCTGAATCAGATCCAGCCGCGTAAGCGGAACGTAGAGCTTGGCGCCTTCGGCGAACTCCAGAATCATGAACTCGACCGAAAGCCCATCCTGCGCAATCTCCTTCAGCCCCTGGTATTGCGCGATGCCGTGCTCCACGTGCACCACGTAGTCGCCGACGGCCAGGTCGCGAAAATCGGAAACAAACGCCGCGGTCTTCGATCGCTTCGGCTCCGGCCGCGCCGCCACGTCGGCTTCGTCCGACAGATCGTTGGCTCCGAAGACAATCAGATTCGATTCGCGCGAAGACTCACGCCCGCCGCCAGCGGCGTGCGCACAATCACCGGCACGCGCAGATCGCCGGCCAGGTAGCTGCCTTCGTCCAGCATGGTTTCGCCGGGCCGCGTGCGCGCGGCTGCCCAGCCGGTAAGGAATCTGGTACTCGCGCAGCACCGTCGCCAGCCGTTCCACGTCGCCCTGGTGCGGCGCGGCCAGCACGATGCGCGTCTCCGTCTTCATCAGGTTTTTCAGTTGCTCGGTCAGCGCGGGAATCGATCCGTGAAAGCGCAGCGTGGGCCGCGTGTGCAGCTCGATCTCGCCCAGCGTCGTGTCCTCGTCCAGCACGTCCACCGCGCCCAGCTGATCGAGATCGAGGCCCATGTGCGCATTCGAGCGCGGCCCGCAACACCTCCGGCCGCAGATAAATGTCCTCCGGCCGAATCAGCGAGCCGATGCCCGAGCGCTCGTGCCGCTGCTCCACCTTGTTCCACCAGCGGTCGATCTGGTTGCGCACCATCGCCGGCTCATCCACAAACAGCGCGCTGCGTGGCAGCAGCGTCAGCAGCGATTGCTCCGCGCCGGCAACCGGCGTAGAAAAACTCCCACCCCGGAAACACGCTCACTCCGCCGGCAGCCGCCAGCTTCGACCGCCATCTCTTCATCTTCGATTTCGACGCGCTGCCGGCTCAGCCGCGCATGCACTGCGGCCAGCAGTCGCTCCGTCACCGGCGTCTCCGTCAGCGGCAGCAGTTGCGTCTCATCCAGTCCCGATCTGCGAGCGCTGCGTCTCCGGATCGAATTTGCGGATGGTCTCAATCTCGTCGCCGAAAAACTCGATGCGCACCGGCCGGTCGGCCTCCGGCGAGTACACGTCCAGAATTCCGCCGCGCCGCGTAAACTGCCCCGGCATCTCCACGATATCCATTTGCGTGTAGCCCACGCTGGCCAGATGCGCGGTCAGCGCCTCAATGTCCACCTCTTCGCCGCGCTTGAGCGTCACCGCCAAGCCCGGCATAGTACTCGCGATCGAAGAGCTTCAGCGCCGCCGATTCCACCGGCGCAATCAGAATATCCACGGCCCCGGTCGCGAGCTTCCACAGCGCCGCCGCGCGCTGCTCCTGCACGTCGGGGTGGGGCGAAAGATTTTCAAAGGGAAGCACATCGTGGGCGGGAAGCCGCACCACGCGCGCCGGATCCACGGCGCCGGTCAGCTCGCATCCGGCCTTGAGCAGCGGCTCCAGCGCCTCGGCGGCCTTGTTGTCGGCCACCACCACGATCACCGGCTGCTTGGCGGCCCGCGCCATCAGCGGCAGGTAGAGCGCTCGCGCCGTCGCGGTCAGTCCGGACACACGCCGCCGCCCCGCACCCAGGCTCAGGTGCCTTCGAACGCGCTCAAATCCCGGGGTATGCTCCAGCTCCGCGAACATTTCGCGGACGAACGGGAGGATCATCTGACTCTAGTTTATCAGTGGAAGCTTTCCCATGAACCTTCGCACAAAATGTCCACTGCGCCGGCGATGCGCCGCGCGACCTCAAGCCTTCCGCAAGACCGCCGCATGACTGCGGCGAACACATGGCCGAGCCACAATCTCCAACCCGGCCTGGCGCGCTGCTTCGAGCTCGCTGTCAAATGTGGTGGGCTTCACGTGGCCCGAAGGCTCGGCGAAGAACACCACGCCTCCCGGTTTGAGTGCAGCCGCCGTTTCGCGAAAAAACGATTCCGCCGAGGGGGTCTCATGAACCACGGCAAAAGCCAAAACGAAATCAATCCGGTTCTTCCAATCGGCGACCATGAGACAGTCCGGAGTTGCCTTGCGGAAATCCACGCGATCCACGAGGCCCGCCTTCTGTGCCCGTCGTTCAAGGCTCGCGAGCATCTGCGCCTGAATATCGACCGCGATCACGCGTCCAGCGGGGCCAACCATCCGCGCCAGAGGCAATGTGAAAAACCCCATCCCCGGCCCCGGCTCGAGCACCGCCATTCCCTCTCGTACATATGGCCCCAGCAGAGTTTCGGGCTTATCCATCATCCATCGCCGTACCGGGCTGGCCAGCAAGTAGCCAATCCACCAAGGACAAACACGTTCCGCCATCGCGCCTGCGCTCCTTTCGCGCTCCGTCGCTTGCGAGATTGCCGATGGGGAACAGCCGGCTCGATTCGCAGCCATCCATAACTACGAATATTCATCGCAGATGGTTCCACGCGGGGAGATGCCGCGGAAAGCAGATCGCAGCGTCCGGCGTGGGCCCGAAGCTTGGCAGGAATTTCAGGCCGCGAGCGCGGCTCGGAGCAACTGATTACACCGGAGCGTGTCTTCGCACACGAAACGGGTGTTCAGTCGATGCGCGGCGTGCCCCGGCGCAGCGCCAGTCCGGTGACGCCGAAAAGCCCGATCAACGCCAACGCGATGACGAAATAAAACGCCATGGGATGCAGCCAGCCGGGCGAATAGGTCAGATCCTGCCCCACCCACAGCAGGAGGATTGTGGCCATGACCGCAAATTGGCCGGTGATCACCAGAAACGTGTGTCCCAGGGCGCGACGCTTGTCCAGCGCCTCCACTTGGTCGGGAGTCAGATTGCGCTCTTCCAGGGGAAGAAGGGAATTTGCCATGGAGTTTTCTCCTTACAGGACTCGACCGGACTTGACTCGCTGGGGACCTCCGCGTCCGGCGTTCCTCTACACAATTGAATCACACACCGGCCACGCCGCGCCACCGCCCGGAGTCTTCGTCGCACCGGCCCGGCCGTCGCCTTCAATTTCGATTTCGAGACCTGGGCCGCTCGCAACTATTGCGGCGGATACCCGACCGATTGCGCGTAAAGCACGACGCGATCCGCGCCCAGTCCGAGCTTCGCCGCCACATCCTGCCCATGCACGGTGTAGAACCACGCATTCAGCCCGTCTGACGACGCAAACAAGTACACATTCTGTGCGATGAATCCGCAATCCACCTGCGCGAAGTCGTCCTTGGCCGGGGCCACATACACAATCGTTACCGCCGCGTGAGCCGCAGGCGCCGGGCTGATCGCGCCGCGCACGTCGCCTGCGACCACCGGGCGCAGCACGTTCTGCTCCGCGTCGTAGACGTACACTCCGTCGACCAGCACCACGTCGAGCTGGATGTCCTGCGTGTTGCGTGCCGAGGGCGCCGTCCTACCCAATCCGGGATGCACGTTGCGCGGGCGGTTGACGCCGAAGGCCGCCCAGAGTAAATCCGAAAGCGTCTGCAAGGGCAGCGGCTTATCCAGGAACGCGCGTGTGGTCTGGCGCGCGCTCAGCGCCTGCATCAGTGGCATGCCGCCGGTGGTGGCTGGCTTGGGAAGCTGGATGGGCGCGAGCTCCGCAGCCAATACCGGCGCGCTCGATCGATCGAGACTGGTCCGGAACATTGCACCGGCCGTCAGGACAACCATTCCCAGCACGAGGGCCGCGGACCGCACGGCAAAACGCGACGAAATGCGCATGATGACACCTCGAAATCGGTCAGGGCACGCCCGCCTCCCAAGGTGTGCGAAACATGGGGAAGGGAAGATTCTACCGGGTAGCGCCGGTCCCCAGACTGGATGTAGTGGGGGCGTCCTCGCTCGCACCCGTCCAGAGATCATTTCGAAATCGTTGGATCAGACCCTAATCCATCAAAAACGCCAGCGACTGCAGCGTCGTAATCTCGAACGGCTTGCGGCAGCGGATATTGGTGCACTGCAGCTTGTCGTCGCGACGCACCATATAGGATTGCGCCTTGGCGAACCGGGCGCGGTCGCGCTCGTCGGCGCCGCGAGGAATCTGCTGGCGCTTGCGCCGCACGATCCACGTCACCTTATACTCTGCCGCCTGCCCGCATTTGGGACAGGTCAGGCTGTGCGTGCGCTGCTCGGTTGTCTCGTTGAAGAATTCGCGCTCATCCATTTACGTTTCGCCCTCCGCTTCTTCACCCCAGCCACGAAGACCTGTCGTTGGGGACCCCGCTCCGCCCACCCTCAGCCGCCGCCAGGGCCTGGTACTCGAGTCAGGACTCGACTCGGGCACTTCCGCCGTTGCCGAATCTATTCCATACTCGATCTTGCCATGGCGAAACGCAAGCCAGCCCGTTTTTCGGCACAAAGGCCGTGAAGGCCAACGCCCGCGAGCGCGTAGGCCAGCCCAAGCCCTCGCGCGTTCTACCCGACGCGCCACGTACCGGCCGTCTGGCCAAGCACAAGCCCAAACTCGAAGATTTGCTGCGCGAAGAGGGTTAGCCGGTGCCCCAGTTCTCAAAAAACGCTTGCCCTCCCCTCCGAATTTCTGATAGCTGTTAGCTGAGAGCTGAAATCTGACACCCGAAAGTTAGGAGCTGCAACTTATGGCAAAAGCAGTCGGCGTTGGCGGCATCTTCCTCAAGGCGCGCGACCCGAAGGCGCTCGCCCAGTGGTACGCAACGCATCTTCGGCATCCCGGACCAGGGCGGCGGATCGCTCGCCTTCGACGGTCCCGAATCCATGGGCATGACCGTCTTCGCCCACTTCCCGCACGACTCGAAATACTTTGGCGAAGGCGCGCAGCAGTCCATGGTCAACTTCCGCGTCGACGATCTCGATGCTCTGCTCGCCCAGTTGGCCGAAGCCGGCGTCCGCATCGATCCCAAGCGCGACGACGCACCCCTACGGCAAATTCGCGTGGATCTGGGATCCCGAAGGCAACCGCGTCGAGCTCTGGCAGCCTCCGCCGGCGGAGTGATTGGCAAGTGGAGCCCACACTGTTGGCGGCGGGGCTGTGTAAGACATGTAAGACGCGGCGGTTGGTGGTGGATGAACGGCCAAAGACCCGTGTCTTACGCCGCCAACCGCGTGTCTTACGCTGTCAACCGCATGTCTTACAACCGTAAGATAGCCGCAAGACGCCCCCGAACTCCCGGAGGCCCCCGTGCGCGAGGCTACGCCTAGAATAAGAGCGCTCCCACAATCGCTCATCCCCCCGCGCCCTTCATCCGGGCAAAAGTTCATCACAAGCTGATCTCCGGTTGCCGATCCTTGAGCCAGCCCATCAGGACTGCCGGATGCAGCGAGTGCAAGCAAGGATTGATGCGCGAACCAAAGGCGGGAACCTGGGGGCCGGACCATCCATTAATAGGAAAGGGCACACTTCCGCCCTTCGACTCCAAGGAACTTGAGAAACAAACAGACTACGAACGCGAGGCCCTGCCGGAGGGTCTAGCCTTCAGGAAGGCTACGAGTGCGAGACCGAGCATCCCGGTTCCAAGCAAGAGCAGCGACGAGGGTTCCGGCACTATTGGGACGCCTGAAAACGATCCTGACCCCATCGAAGCGTTAAAGGCAGCCAGCATTTTTCCATCGCTGATGCAAAGGTCTGTGCTGCGAGTGTCGATTACCAGTTTCAGGCTCTGGTCGGTCGTTGGGCCAAAGAGGTCCGAGGTGACGGTGGCTCCAGGATCCTGGGTGTCCAACGTCGATCCGGTATCGTTTACCAAAAGATCATCGGAAGTCGCGGCTCCGCTGAGAATGTTGGTCGATCCACTGGTGACGGTGAAGGAGGTATTATCGGCTGCCGTGTTATCGGAGCCCGATGATTCGCCGGCTGTACCTGCAAGGGCACTCTCACTGAAGTCAAGTGCGCCTGCCGCCGGCCCTGCGCTCTCCAGATAGCTCAAATCAAGTGGAATGGCAATTCCCGTCAAGGTATTTCCGCCGAAACCGATGTAAGAAGACGAAGGTGTAGAGAACTGGAGGAAATCGTCGGCGTGTGCGATGGGCGCAAACAGGGCTGCAATTGTCACGAGGACAACGAGGAGACTTTGCCTTTTCATGGAATTACCTTCCCGGGTCGAGGCCGGCGTGCGCTCTCGTTGAAGGACGTGCACGTAAGCAAATAATGTAGCGGCGCATCCGGCGCCTCGCACCTCGCCGATGGATTGAACCGAAATCTACTTTGAGACGAATCCCATGGGTCCCGGAAGGGAGTTTCTCAAAGTCAACCCAAACGGCGGTTTGCGACGGTCTACCACCCCGAGCGATTTCATTGAACTATGAGTGGTAGCTACCACTCTACTCGCAAACTGAGCGCCAAACAATTGATTTGTATATTTAACAACTTACGCGCACGCGATTTGCGATTGTGCAAACTCTTGCATATTTGTGTAGACAAGAAGTTCTCTTTTCGCCGGGATAACGTGAGTGTTATGTGATGTACAAGTGCTACGCGGGCAAAAGGTCGCTCGTCACGCCTGGGCATCAAGCCTAGCGTATCAGGATCCGGCGGATGAGGCGGTTTTTGCGAAGTTTAAGTGTAGAAGCGCACAGGGCGCACGAGCTCTGAAGCCGTTCTAGTGCTGCACGCTATACGGTCCCGGCAACAGCTGCCGCGGGGAGGCCTGTTCGAGCGCGGGATTCGAAGCCACTTCCGTCCGCTTGGAGTAGATGCGGAACTCGACCACCAAATTGAGCAGGACGGGAACCGGCTTGCCGTCCTTGACGGCCGGCTCGAAGGTGGCCTTGCGGATGGAATCCACGGCGCTCTCGTCGAGCCCGAAGCCGATGGGCCGCGCCACCGCGATTTCGACTGGCTTGCCATCGGCGCCGACCACCACGTGATACTCCGACATGCCGGCCACGCCGTAGTCCTGCGCAAACTGGTTCGATCCGGGCTCGAAGGTGGACTTGAGCCGCGCCTTCTTGTCGACCATGTTTTGCCGCAGCACGTTGGAATCTGCGGGCTGGTAATCGGCCTTGGCCGCGACGGCATCGTAATAGAGCTTCCAGAACCCCGGCATCGACGCCATCATGCGCTCGTCAAATCCCTGCGCGAACACGTTGCCGAGTGCTTCTTCAAGAACCTTGTTGGCGTGCGCCGGTGAAAGCGTGGCCGTAACGCTCTTGGCGTCGGCGGGCCGCTCGGCCTCGGGCGCCGCGGCCATCTCCATTTGTGCCTCTTGGGCATCCGTCGGTTCGATATTTGGCGCGGGGCCCATTGGCGGGATTGAGCGCGGGTGCAGCCGCCGGAGCCGTCGCTGCGAGAGCTGGCTTCGCGGCCCGTTGCGACCATTTTCCCTTGCCCTTTTCCTGCTTTCGGCTTGACGACAAGTTCGCGATCGATGGTGATTCGCACCGTTTTTTTCTTCGGCGTGATGTTCACCCGATCCACGGCTGTGGTGGGATCCTCGGAAGGCAGCGCGCCCAGAAAGTGCAACCCGTAACGCGCGCCCGTCGAGCTCCACCTTGTGCTTGAGCAGGCGCACCTTTTCGATGCGGATTCCGGCGAGCGTATACGACCCCTGCGGCGAGTGCCCGATCAGCACGCCGTGCTCGTTGAAGGTGAGCGTGTTGTCGAGGTAGCCGCCGCGCAGAAAGAGATCTTTGCCCTCGAACTGCTTTCTGAGCTCGTCTTCCGTGATGCTTCCCGGGTTCCGGGGCCTGGCTCGCACTGCTGGGCGCGGCGGCCGCAGGCGTGGGAGCTGGTTGACTTTCTGCGGATGGCGGAGTGCGCGGAGCGGCTGAATCGGAGTTTGTGGCGTTGCAGGCGACGCCTGGGTCTGCACTGGAGGTCGATTGTCGGCCGTGAGTGCGGTAGCCGCTAGCTGCGCCGCTGCACGTTGACCGCGGCTAGCGCCAGCACGAGCGCCGATGCGCCGCAAATCAATAACGCACAGCGCTCAAATACACGCGGGCCGAGACACGTTGAACGGGGCCGCAGGCGCAGCAAAAGACGTGACACAGGAGCGAGCCTTGGGCAGCAGCATGGGACCTTGAACGCCACTTTAACAGGGATTAAGACCCTGCCTCCGCGAGAAAAAAACCTTTGGTAATGACCCGCGCGGCGGTTTCCCATTTCAATCCTTGAGGCCAATTTGGTGCCTGAGCCGCCACAAAATCCGCCGGAAGAGGCCGAGAATCCGCCGCGCGTCTGTGTTGCGTGAGGGCGAGCCGGCGCAGCAGCAGGTCAAGATCGTGGCGATTTGCTTTCTGCATGGCCGCGGGCGAGTAGTCTCGCGGCCTGCATGGTCTCTGCGACCACTCCGGCCAGCAATTCGAGATCGCGTGCGCAAGCGGGGTCGCGCGTGGAAGCGGCAGCCGCGTGGTCCTCTGCAGGATTTGGGTGTCCCATCGTCGCGACGTCCTTGTTTTTGTTGCGAGGGTGGGCGTCGGTTTCGCCCCGCGCCAGCTCATACAGGCACACGGCAACGGCCTGGCCAAGATTCATCGAGGGCTGGCGAGGATCGGTGGGGATCTCCACGAGCACGTGGCAGAGAGCGAGATCTTCGCGGGTGAGCCCTCGCTTCTCCGGCCCGAAGACCAGCGCCACGCGACCGCCGCGAGCGAGCTCTGCGTCAACAAACGGCGTCAACTCCGGAAGCGGAATCACCGGCTGCTCGGGCTTGCGGTGCTCGACCGTTCCCGTTCCGACGACCAGTGCGCAATCGGCCACGGCGTCGGCAAGGCGGTCCACGCGTTTCGCGTTTTGGAGCAGGTCCGAGGCACCGACAGCGGACTTCGCTTCGCGCCAGTGTTCCTCATACGGAGCGACCACGCAGAGATGCCGGAAGCCGAAGTTCGCCATGGCCCGCGCCGCCGCTCCTATATTGAGGGGATTGCGCGGGGAGACGAGGACGACTTCGAAGCGGTCGCGTTGGGCGTGGGTAAGCAAACAGTGATTCTAAGCGAAGAGCCAGGTCAGAACTTGAAAGTCATCTTGATGGGCCCGCCGCCCCAGGGCCTTCCACGGAAAGTTCCGGGCTGGAAGTCCGAGTTGTAGGCTGCGGCGAGTGCTGCTGCATTCAGGTCAGGCCCGGCGCTTTGCATAACGGATGCGTACCGCACATGGCCATGCGCATCCAACTCCACGGCCACAACAACAGTTCCGTGGAGATGCTTGGCGCGTACTTCGTCGCTGAGCGTTGGCCGACCCTCATTGAGGAGAGTTGGAGGGGTAATGACTCCGCCGCCTTCGTCCTCGTCTTGAATCACGTCGTGAATTCCAAGAGGAAGAACAAAATCAGCGCTCAATGAAGGGGTCGGTGGCTCGATGGATCCTACGTGCACACGGACTGTGATTTCGCCGCGTTCCTGCTCTGTAATTTCCCTGGACGCGAGCTTGCTGCCAAATGGCTGAAGATTGTCGTAAATTATCGCGCGATTGGACTGAAAACTTAGTCGCAATGCCCCATTCGCCGGATCGAAATAGAAGAGGCGCGAATGCATCGCATCCGGCCTGCCCTCCGGGCTGAGCGGGCCATTCACAACGAGAAGTAAATGAGCCGACCCAATGTCGGCGTATTGTTCCCGCCAGTCGCCCTCGTAAAAAGGATCCGTCGCCGGCGCCCCGCCCCACATGCCGTCGAAGACATCGTCAATCCTGCGCGGCGTAATCTTTGCCGGCCGCTCCAGGTAGTGGTCGTTTCCGTTTCGAGCTTCAATCACGTGCGTGTCGCCGAGCGTCGCCTCACGCCGCCACTGGGTTGGTGAGAGCCACGTTTCCTCATAAACACCCTGGCCCGTTAACGGAGCTGTTCCCAACGCGTCGAATGTAGCTTTCATGTGAAACGGCGAAGCTCCCGGCGAGCGCAGGTCGCCAATGGCACGCGCACGATCGAAATCATTGCGCGCGGAGTCGAAGTGTTCAACTTTTCCATCCGCGGATAGCTTGCCGACAGAAAATGGAAAAGTAAGGGTTGAAATCACCTGGACTGGAACACCATGCTCGAGATATGGCTGGAAACGCCAGGCCTTCAATTGCTCCCTGGCGGTTTGTTCGAACCCCTGGTTATCGGAAACAAAGCTGTCAATGGTTTGAACCTTGCCCTCTCGATCCACTACGACGCGCATAACCATGGCTCCCGTGAGAGCACCGGCAGACATGTCGGGCCAATGAGGCTCCGGAGCAGTTACGACTAACTTGCGCAGTTCCATCTCAGGAATGACCAAGGATTGAATCTGGTGTGCTGATGGAGTTGGTGTTTCTATGCTGAAGAGCTTTGGATCAGGCCCATTCAAGTCCTCAAGAATTGAGATTTTCGCGGTGACTTCCGGGGAGCCGGCGCTGATGGTTCGCGCAATCTGTTGCCCGTGGAACTCTTTGTAGTCGTGGAAGTCAAAATCCCAATTGATATCGTCGCCATACATCAGCAGCCCCGAATCGTTGAAGAAAGCCAGTCCCGCGCCAATTGTCTTGCTGGTTTTGCCGTCTGATCCCTGGATCGTCCAACTGGCGTTTACTTGGCCTCGTCCGCCGCCGGGTTTTGCGATTTCGTCATGCAGGCCGCGAATTCGATCCAACTCCCCCGCGGGTACCGGATCGACCAATTCGACGGCTAAATTACGCAGCCACTCAGGAAAGAATGTGGCCGAATCCTGCTCGTACACTTGAGTGCCATTTACGACCAATGTCTGCGTAAAGTTCTGGGAGCGAATTTCACGCCTCCAGAGGGTCGGGGATTGCCACCATTCCTCGATTTGCGCATTCCACTGAGGATCG
>CAWGYN010000010.1:0-830000 GCA_963826735.1 uncultured Acidobacteriota bacterium | reverse complement strand
GTAAGCGAGCCGCAGCGAAAGCGAGTCTTAATAGGGCGATAAGTTGGCAGGAATAGACGCGAAGCGGGATGATCTACCCATGGCCAGGTTGAAGGTGGGGTAACACCCACTGGAGGACCGAACCGGTGTTTGTTGAAAAAAGCTCGGATGAGCTGTGGGTAGGGGTGAAAGGCTAATCAAATTCCGTGATAGCTCGTTCTCTCCGAAATAGCTTTAGGGCTAGCCTCGGATGAATTGCGTTGGTGGTAGAGAGATGGATGGACTAGGGGGCTTTCCGGCTTACTGAATCCAACCAAACTGCGAATGCCAGCGACAACATATCCGGGAGTCAGACGGCGGCGGCTAAGCGTCATCGTCGAGAGGAAAACAGTCCAGACCGCCTGCTAAGGTCCCCAAGTTACAGTTAAGTGGGAAAGGAAGTCGGAACGCTCAGACAGCCAGGAGGTTGGCTTAGAAGCAGCCATCCTTTAAAGAAAGCGTAATAGCTCACTGGTCAAGCGGTCCGGTGCCGACAATACAACGGGGCTAAAACTGTACACCGAAGCAGCGGATGCGTACCTTAGGGTGCGCGTGGTAGGAGAGCATTCTCAACAGCAGTGAAGCCAGACTGAAAAGACTGGTGGAGCGTTGCGAAGAGACCCTGCCGGCATAAGTAGCGATAACGGAGGTGAGAACCCTCCGCGCCGAAAGTCTAAGGTTTCCTGAGGAAGGTTAATCCGCTCAGGGTTAGGCGGTCCCTAAGTCGAGGCCGAAAGGCGTAGACGATGGACATCCGGTTAATATTCCGGACCTCCCAATGTTCGTTTGACGATGGGGTAACGCAGAAGGATAAGCAAGCCGTCCTATGGCTATGACGGTCGATGCGCGTAAGCTGGTTCTGGCAGGCAAATCCACCAGGGCAACCGTGAGGCGCAAAGCAGGCCCGTATGGGATTCAGTTGCTGATTTCACGCTGCCGGGAAAAACCTCTAAGGAGAACAAAGGGAACCGTACCCCAAACCGACACAGGTAGACGAGGAGAATATCCAAAGGCGCTCGAGTGAAAGCTCGTTAAGGAACTCGGCAAATTGGCTCCGTAACTTCGGGAGAAGGAGCGCCCACTTTCGAGTGGGCCGCAGTGAAGCGCGTACGGCGACTGTTTAACAAAAACACAGGTCTCTGCTAAGTCGAAAACGACGTATAGGGGCTGACGCCTGCCCGGTGCCGGAAGGTTAAAGGGAGAGGTTAGCGCAAGCGAAGCTTTGAACTGAAGCCCCGGTGAACGGCGGCCGTAACTATAACGGTCCTAAGGTAGCGAAATTCCTTGTCGGGTAAGTTCCGACCTGCACGAATGGCGTAACGATCGTACGACTGTCTTAACGAGTTGCTCGGCGAACTTGTAGTACCGGTGAAGATGCCGGTTACCCGCAGCTAGACGGAAAGACCCCGTGCACCTTTACTACACCTTAACTATGGGTTATGGTTGTCGCTGCGCAGGATAGATGGGAGGCTTTGATTCCGGGTTCTCGGATTCGGAGGAGCCAACGGTGAGATACCATCCTGCGATTGCTGTGATCCTAACCTCCTCCCGTAATCCGGGAGAGGGACATAGTTAGGCGGGTAGTTTGACTGGGGCGGTCGCCTCCTAAATTGTAACGGAGGCGCGCGAAGCTACTCTCAGGCTGTTTGGAAATCAGCCGTCGAGTGTAAAAGCATAAGAGTGGTTGACTGTGAGACCTACAAGTCGAGCAGGTACGAAAGTAGGCTTTAGTGATCCGGTGGTTCTGTATGGAAGGGCCATCGCTCAACGGATAAAAGGTACGCCGGGGATAACAGGCTGATCAATGCCAAGAGTTCATATCGACGCATTGGTTTGGCACCTCGATGTCGGCTCATCGCATCCTGGAGCTGTAGAAGGTTCCAAGGGTTAGGCTGTTCGCCTATTAAAGCGGTACGTGAGCTGGGTTCAGAACGTCGCGAGACAGTTCGGTCCCTATCTGCTGTGGGCGTAGGAGATTTGCGGGGGGCTGTCCTTAGTACGAGAGGACCGGGATGGACGAACCTCTTGTGTTCCAGTTGTCCTGCCAAGGGCACGGCTGGGTAGCGAAGTTCGGTTGTGATAACCGCTGAATGCATATAAGCGGGAAGCACGCCCCAAGATGAGATCTCCCTGAAGGGCCCAGAAAGACCATCTGGTTGATAGGCTGGAGGTGGAAGCGTAGTGATGCGCGTAGCTTACCAGTACTAATCGCCCGTTCGGCTTGTCCATAGAATTAACTCCGCGCAGTTAAAAACGCGGATGCTCTTCTAACAAGCCTTGTAACTCAATCTATTTCGTTTTGATTTTGTTGGCGCCAGTTTGCAAGCCGCATTCCTGACGAGGCCCGGGCGGAAAAATCCGGGATGCGCAGACGTTGCGGCAAGCTGCGGGACAACCATCCCGCCAAGCGCCATCCAAAGATTAAAGGCAAACCGCAATTCCTTTGAGAAAAAACGCAAAAGGGTTGCGGCTTGCGGGATAACCGTCCCGCAAAGCGCCGTTCAAGCTTGCCGGTGACCATACTGCGAGGGATCACCCGTTCCCATCCCGAACACGGAAGTTAAGCCTCGCTGGGCCGATGGTACTGCACGGGCGACCGTGTGGGAGATTAGGTGATCGCCGGCATTAAATCAGCAAAAAGCCCATCCCGAAAGGGATGGGCTTCTTGCGTTTGGAGGAGGCCAGAATTCGACGGCGGCTTCTCGGGTTCCTCGACTCGAAGCTCGCGCGCAATAGCAAGGAGTAAACCGATGCCCAACGAACCTCATCCCGAATTGGCTCTGCCACCCGACGCAACGGTGCTCTGGCGATATATGGATTTTGCCAAGCTCCTTCAATTTCTGGAACGCAAGGCACTTTGGTTCTCGCGACCGGACCAGTTCGAGGATCCTCTAGAAGGGACCTACACAGACGGAGAATTGGAGCACTTGCGTTCTTTGGATGCGACCAGCCCCATCGCGGGATTATCGATCTCGAGTGGATACATGAAGGGTCCGAAATACATGCGGACAACTGCCTACGTGAACTGTTGGAGATCTGGCGCGAGTGAGTCGCTTGCAATGTGGGATCTCTATGGCAAGGGCAGCGGGATTGTCGCAATCAAAACCGACGTTGAGAAGCTGAAGCAAGCGACGGACGAATCACCGCTTCGAACCTTCATAGGGCTGGTGAATTACGTCGATTGGAGTCTCGCTCCTTGGCATAACAATGCCCTCGCGATGTGCTTCCGAAAGGATCTCAGTTATCAGCACGAGGCAGAGGTCCGAGCAGTTATCTGGGATACAGATCTTGTTTCGCGAAACATGTCAGACGCTCTTATGGCGGCGCGCTCTCGAAAGGGCTATCCGGACTTAATCGCCGACCCATTTCTTTTGGAAAAGGAAGACGGTATCCTCGGGATCGAACTTCCGTTCGATCCTTCTCGATTTGTTACGGAGATTGTCATCGGCCCCCGTGAAAAGCAGTGGGTCGCGAATCTCGTCGGGGATATTTTGAAGAAATTCGGCCTGTCCATCAGCGTAACGACTTCCAACCGCCTAACGCCGCGTTGATCCCCTTGGCGAACAAAATTCTTTCTCTCCAATATCGCCTCAGACCACTTCTGCCGGATCACGTCCAACAGCCAGCGCCAGTACCGTCGCGCCCTCTACTCCACCGTCACGCTTTTCGCCAGGTTGCGCGGCTGGTCGACGTCGCAGCCGCGGCGCACGGCGATGTAATACGCCAGCAACTGCAGCGGGACGATTTCGATCAACGGCGAAAGCAGCTCCGGCGCCGGCGGAATATAAATTACTTGTTCCACGAGGCCGCCGATCGTGTCATCGCCCTCCGTCGCCACCGCGATTACGCGGCCGCTGCGCGCCGTCACTTCCTGGATGTTGGAGAGCGTTTTTTCATAGCGCAGCTTCGACGCCGGATCGGTCGCATCGCGCGTGGCCAGCACCACCACCGGAAGCGTTTCGTCGATGAGCGCGTTGGGCCCGTGCTTCATCTCGCCCGCCGGATACCCTTCGGCGTGGATATACGAAATCTCTTTGAGCTTCAACGCGCCCTCGAGCGCAATCGGGAAGTGAATGCCGCGTCCCAGGTAGAGAAAATCCCGCGCCGTCGAGAAATCCTTGGCCAGCGCCTCGCACTGTGCCGACCTGCCGCGCAGAACTTCTTCGATCTTGGCCGGAATGCGGCCGAGTTCCTCTATGTAGGCGACGGAGCGTTCTTTGTCGAGACGGCCGCGCAGCTGGCCGAGCTTCATGGCGAGCAGGAACAGCGCCGTCAACTGCGCGGTAAATGCCTTGGTCGACGCGACGCCGATCTCCGGGCCGGCGTGGGTGTAAATGGCGCCGTGCGCCTCGCGCGCCACCATGGCGCCGACCACATTGCAAATGGCCACGGTCTTCGATCCAAGCGCCTTCATCTCGCGTTGCGCGGCAAGCGTGTCAGCAGTTTCGCCGGACTGCGTAATGAGCAGGCCGAGAGCATTGCGGTCGGGGATGGGATTGCGGTAGCGGTACTCGCTGGCGTAGTCCACGTCGACGGGAAGGCGCGCCAGCCTTTCAATCATGTATTTACCGGTGAGCGCGGAGTGCCAACTGGTGCCGCATGCGGCGATGTTGATGCTGGAAGCGTCGGCGAGTTCTTCGTCCGGAATCTCCATCTCGGTGAGGAAAATTTTGCCTGAGTCCAGCGACACGCGCCCCAGCGTAGTATCGGTAATGGCCCGCGGCTGTTCCCAGATTTCCTTGAGCATGAAATGCTTGTAGCCGCCTTTTTCCGCCTGGATCGGGTCCCACTGCACGCGCGTCAGTTCGCGCTTTACCGGCTGGCCGTCAAAATCCGTCAGCGTCACGCCTTCGCGCGTCAGGATCGCCATGTCGCCGTCGGCCAGAAAATAAATATTCCGCGTGTGATGCAGAATTCCTGGCACGTCGCTGGCGACAAACGCCTCGCCTTCGCCCACGCCGATTACAACCGGCGGACCCAACCGCGCTGCCACGATCTTGTCCGGCTCGGCTGCGCTCAGCACGCCCAGCGCAAACGCGCCCGTCAGCCGCTTGGCCGCCCGACGCACTGCATCTTCAAGCGTGATCGGTTTTCCCGCGGCCTCGGCCTCTTTCTGTATCTGTTCAATCAGGTGGGCAATAATCTCGGTGTCGGTCTCGGTGACAAACTTGTGACCCTGCGCGGTCAGCTCACGCTTCAGGTCAAGATAGTTTTCGACGATGCCATTGTGCACTACGACGATGCGCCCGGTGCAATCGCGATGCGGATGCGCGTTCTCTTCCGTGGGCCGGCCGTGCGTGGCCCAACGCGTGTGCCCGATGCCGAAGGTCCCCTCCGGGGGATGCTCGCGCAGCACAGCTTCCAGATTTCCGAGCTTCCCGGGCGCGCGCCAGACTTCAAGTTTTGAGTTCCCCGCCTTGCCCACGGCAATGCCTGCCGAATCGTAACCGCGGTATTCAAGGCGCCTTAGGCCTTCAATGATGACAGGAACGAGTTTCTTTGGTCCGACATATCCGACGATTCCGCACATATCTGGATTCTAAGCGACTTGCGCCCAAATCGCTCTGACACAAAAGGGGGAAAAGGCGAACCATGGTTCGTCATGCCCTTCCAGACAGGTCCTCGGGCCACCAGTCGATGCGAGCCTTGGATCACACGTCGGGCTACTTGGGCAGCTTGGCGAGCGCGTCTTGCAGGAACGTAACCACTCCGGTCATTTCCTCGGGGTCCTCACGCTTGCTGTCCAGCTCTGTCGCGATAGCGAGCGATTTGCGCAGATCGTCCCTGGCCTCGGTCGGATTTCCCGACATCACGCTCAGTGCATAAAGACCCCAGACGAGTTGCACTTGAATCTGCGGAGTGCCATGATGTGCATCAATGATGTCCTGGTACAGCCGCACCATCTTCTGGATCGCATTGGCTGCCTCGGCGGGATGGCGACTCCAATAGAGAGCCGTGCCAACCTGGTTGAGTGCGTGTGCCGCATTCAATTGCGCATCAACGTCTGCGGGGGCGGCGTGCAGCAACTGCTCGCGAATCGCCAAACTTTTTTGATAAGACCCAAGCGCCGCGGTGACTTGTTGGACACTCAGCACTGAGTTGCCGGCCTGATTGGAGGCCTTGGCCTGCGCGAATTGCTGGTCGCCGATCTGCGCAAGTAACTGCGCTTCGTTGCGCTGCCAGGCCAGATTGCCGGGTTCGCGCGCTACGAGAAACTGGTATATGTTGAGTTCGTTGTTGAGCTCCAAAAGCGCGTTCGCGGGATCGCCCTGGGCAGAGAGCGCCGCTGCCAGTTTGTCGTATCCACCTGCGAGGTTTGCTAGTTGCGGTAGTTGGCCGGGATTGTCGTTGGCTGATTTCTGAAGGGTCGCGAGCTCGCCGCGACGGATCGTTAGCTCCTGTGCCGGGCAGATGATGCGAAATGCGTCGTAGCCGATGTTAGTGTTGCGCATTCGCGTGGGGCTTACGATCTTGAAGATCAGTTGCTTTGGGTATGCATCTCCCAAGATCTTGGATTGATAATCAACCTCGAAGTCATGCTCGTCGATCAATTTGTATTTCCAGGTGCAAACGTCACCCTTAGCGTCGATCTCATGGCCGTTTTGATACAAATGCCTGCTCACGCAGGTGCCGTCCCTGTGCCAATCCATATCCGTCGTTGCGAATCCTTCGTCAACATGCCAGACTCCCACCATGAAGTCGAGCGATGCTGTTGGCGGCGGATCACCGGCAAGGCGATTGGTGGAATCGACGCAAGCGCGCAGTTGTTCGCCGGTGCCGTGCGAATCTAGTTGCTCGTCAGCGGCGGCCGCCCAAACCACGGCTTCCCATCGCTGCTTTTCTTTTTGTGCGGCCTCACTCGTAGCCTCACCGGTCGCCGCGTCGGCCTTCTCCAGAGCGTCAGCCAATTGCAATTGTTTTGACTTGGCCAGTTGCTCCGCGGTGGACGCCCGGGCGCTCTCGCTCTGAGCGATCTTCTGCTGATCGATGGCCCGTTGCGCCTGTTGATCCGCTCGTTGCTGGGCAGAAACAGCCAGAAGTTGGGCGCGAACGGCATCATTGCGCCTGCGAATTGCAAACAGCGCCAGCGCGGAAACCGCGATGAGAACTGCCACCAGAACTGCTGCCCATGCGGCAACGATTCTTTGGCGGCGCCGCTGCGTGGCCAGCAATCGCTGCGCAGCCTCCAGTGCCGCGGCCTCACGCCGCGCATCACGGCTGGCCTTGGCGACGATCGCCAACACATCGTGGATCAGCTCGAGGCGAACCAATCCGCCGCGTTCCTCGCGGCGCAGGATGCGCCGATCCACGAGAGTCTGAATCGCCTCTTCGCTGACGCCGTGCTCCGTCAGGGCATTCTCCAAGGCGCAACTGTCGCGGTAGCCGGCGGCGGTCAGGAGCCGATCCTCGACGAAATAACGCACTCTTACGTCCAAATTGGCAAAACCCTGGCTGTAGAACTGCGCGATGATTTGCTGCGTGTTTTCGCCCTGAAGCAGGTCGGCGCTGATCTCGGTTTGCCGGAGGGAAATACGTTGCTCGTTGAGCTCGCGACAAACCAGCGAGAGCAGCGCGGGTTCGACCGAAATCTCGTCGAGTCTTCCTACGCCGTCCATCGCGGCGCCGCCGACAAACCTCACGATGCGCGTCGCGACTGGTGCGCTCAAGCGGCCGGCGGCCGCCTGCTGGATCGCCTCGGACGCCCGGTCGCCCCGCATGGGCGCCAGGCGCATGCGGTTTTGCATGATCGGCCGAATGAGAGTTTTCAGACCCTCAAATTCCGCCAGATAATCCTCGCGAAACGTGAACACGATCTTCACGTTTTGGCGCAACAGATCGAATTCGTCCATGCGCTCCGGATGCTTCGTCAGTTCGTTTTCCAGTGCGGGCGGCAGCCGGTTTTCGATCAGTTCGCCTAACTGTTGCAGGAGCACTCGCGTGCGCGCAGTTTGCTCCGGAGTTTGCCGGCCCAGCGTAAAGATCTCTTCAAATTGATCGAAGGCCAGCACCGGCACGACTGGGCGTCCATGAGGATTGAGGAACCGCGTACTGGGGCGATGCAGGTATTGCCAGAAGCTGTCGTCCGGCTGGGGCGGTGTCGCGCTCACCTCGTGGTCGACGCATGCGCAGATGAGCGCATGCCACACTTGCTCGATGAGCTCGGGCGCCGTAGCTTCGAGACTCAGGCGCAGATAAACCGGCAGGTAACCAGCGCGGCGCAGGTTCGGAAATACGCCGGCATTCAGCAGCGAAGATTTGCCCAACCCGGATTGACCGAACAACACAGTAAGAGGTTCGCGTTCGATCAACCGAAACAAATCATCTGTTTCGGCCTCGCGGCCGTGGAAGTACATGCGTGCGTCTTCGGTAAACGGCAACAGTCCCGGCCACGGGCGTTCGGCGTCGATCATGGGAAGCTCGATCATGGCGTCCCTCGAAGGCGGGCGCGCATGGCGTTGAAGGCTTTAACGATCGCATCTGCCTGGTGCGCCTGCAAGTTGCCGGCCGGGGCTTGTTCGATGTGCACCGTCTTGAAGGACGGAGGAATTTCGTTGCTCGTCACCACGGCAGCATCGTCGATCACTAACGGGCACAGGAAGGCCAGGCTGCTGCCGGTAAAATCCAGGTTGCGCTCGCTTGCCCAGGACCATTCCTTGCGAAAGAATCCGGTGCGTTGCTCGGCGGTGCGCGAAAGCACGGGCACAAACAGGGCGCATTGCTGGATCGCGAGCCGAATGCGGGCCGTGTAGTCGCTGCCCCAATCGAGTTGTTGGCGATCAAGCCAGACCGGCAGTCCGGCAGCCTGCAGATCTGCCGCCAGCCGCAGCGCGGCCGGCCGGTCTTCGCTGGCATAGCTGATGAAGAGGCTGCCGGGTGGCATGGTCTCCGGCATTGGACCGGGTTCCGGCGCCTTGGCCACGGCATCGTCGCCCTGCCGTTGCTGCCAGCGCTGAGCGAGTTCGGCCACGAAGTTGAGTGGGTCCAGCGCCAGTACTTGGGTTTCGCGGCTGAAGCTGGTAAGGAAAGCAACCAAAGGTGAATCGGATTTCGCGTCGGCGTCAATTAAATATTCTGAGAAGCCGCGCTCGGCCGAAAGCTTCGTGTTCTTGGCCGTGCGCAGGATGAAACGCGCCAGCCAGTCGGGAAAACGGCAGCCTAGAAATAATAAGTGATTGCGTCCTAGTTCATCGAAGAGCCGCTCCGGACGCTTTTCCGGAATTTGCAACGCAGTGACCCACTCGAGTTCATCTTCCTCTGCGACAACATACTTGGGAAGCACCGAAATCCGGCCAAAAAGTGAATAAACCAGCGGCACATCGCGCGCGCCGTCGGGCAGGTCGCCGGCTTCGCTGGGGTTGAACGACAACTCACGGGTTTCCGCGCGTCCGCCAAAACGCGCTGCGTTGATGGCCTGAGCGAGAAGATTATCGGTCGAAAAGCTTACGTATAGATTCAGGTCGCGTATGCTTGCAAGTTGCCGCAACGGCTCTGGAATATCGACCTGGAGCTTTCCGGCGATGTCGCCCAACTCGCGATAGACCGACTGCCGTCGGCTGCCGGGCTTGGCGAGATAGGCTCCCACTACCTGGTCGAGCGTTGCGGCCGCAGCGGGATTGTCTAGCTTCAGGCGCGTCGCTAACTCGCGCGCCATCAATCGATAGTAGGGTTCGAGTCGTCCCTGATGCTCGACGACGACCAGCTCCGGACCGATCACGGGTATGACGCTATGCGCCTCGACATAGGTCAGCAACTCATCCCAAAAACTGTCGTAGTCCGGCATCATGCTCCGGTGTCCTAGGAACGTCGGCTCAGTGTCACGCTGGTATTCGAGTATAAATCGATAGCGGGCCTGGGAAAACAATTTGCTGGCAGGGCGGACGATCTCTCCCGCTCTACCAATTCCATTGCGCGATCCTCGAGCGGGCGCTCCCATGGGACCCCCGATGGCCGCGATTGCGTGCGCGCCCACCGGTAAAAGCGTACCTTTATTCGCAAAATTATTTGGGGTAGTGTCTGCGAAGATCGGCAGGGGCTGGAGCCCGACTTATTCTGCGCTGCTTACGGCGCGAGTAAACTCGCGCCCTGATACAAAACTCCTTGCCAAGTGAGTTTTTCTGCCTTCCGCGGTTTCGCATGCTTTGCGGTCAGCAATGCGATACCTACGCGCGCGCTTTCGGCTCACGGAAGGCGGGGCGACCGACGCACGCTGGAGGTTTGGCGGTAGGCCCATACGCTGCAAATAGCTCCCACCAGGATCACGACGTAGTAGGGGACATGGATGATGGTTGCCAACAAGGTGAGCGCGACGAGAAGCAACCATGGCGCACTTGATCGCCACGCTGTTGTGCGTGATCTGGTTTCGTGTAATTCCAGAAAAAACAAGAATGTGAAGAATGTCATGATTGCAATGCACGCCGCGCCCATATGGAATTGCCAAGCCGGGAACTCATTCACATGGCTTCCCCACTGATCCATTACGTCTGGCAGTGTTGTCTCAACGGCGATGAAGGCACACGAACCGCCAAGCAATGCTAGCAGCAGCGTTGTAGGGGTGTGATTGTATTCGTAACTCGAGGGGTTCTTCCGCCTTCGCATCTAATTCTCCGGGAAAGCAATCTAGTTCTCAGCTTCTAATCGTCAGGACTGGGCAAGGAGGATGCTCAACACGGACAGACTTACCGCGGCATAAGGACGGTGCCTATGGAGTGAAGCTCCAACTCCGCCGAAGATGATATGGCAGATTTCACAAAAGCTACTGGCCGGTCTGGAAGCGTACTACCGCCAGTGCGGTTTGATAGGCGTAGCGGGCATTCGCATAGTCGATCTCCGCCTGCGTTTGTGCGAGTTGCGCCTGGGTCAGTTCCACGATTCCGCTCAAGCCGAGCTTGTATCGCTGCTCGGAAAGATCGAGCGCCATGTTGGACTCGTTGAGCATTTCCTGCGTGACGCCGATGCGCTCGAAAGCGTTCTGCGCATTCAGGACCGCGGTGCGCAGATCGCGTGCAATCACGTCGCGCAAGTTCCGCACTTGCTCGCCGGCAGCGTTGGCGCGCAGCTTTGCCTCGCTGCGCGCGGGCGCTGTAGAGAAACCCGTTGAAGACCGGAATGCTGATGTTGGCGCCGGCGGCGCCGTACCAGGAGGATTGAATCTGATCTGCGCGCACCGGCGTGCCTCCGACCGCGGCCAGCGCCGAAACGGTCGGCATCCAGAGCTCGTGTTCGGCCGTGCTGAACTGGCGGGCAGCGGTGTAGCTCGAGTTGAGCGCGGCAAGATCGGGACGCGCGGCAAAAGCCGTTTGCAGCAGCGCGTCGGCGTCCTGCGGCGCAGGCTGGGGATTTGCCGTCGTGTCATCGACGAGCGTGTATTGCTCATCGCGTTCGGAGCCTAAGACGGTGTTGAGGCTCGCCATGGCGTCGGCGGCGTCATTGCGGGCGTCGAGCAAAAGCAGCTTGGCCTGCGAGAGCTGCACATTGGCAAAGCTCAGATCGAGATCCGACCGCAGCTTGGCTTTGGCGAGAGCGCCAACCTGGTCAACGGTGGCCTGGCGCTGGTTCACGGTTTCCTGCGCCACCTTCAGCACCGCCTGGCTGGTCAGCGCCTGATAGAACGCCTGATCCACTGTGAGGGTGATGTCGAGCTCCGTGGCACGCTCGTTTTCCAGTTGCGCCTTGGGCGTTCGATTGCGCGCTCAGCACCAGGTTGTGGGTGCGGCCGAAGTCGGTGATCAGTTGGCTCACCGTCAGGCCGCCTGCGGCGCGGTTGTAGACGGAGGGATTGTTTAGCAGTCCGGCAGTGATGCGGCTGTTCTCGTGCGCGTCCACGGCAGTCAGGTCGCCGGTTGCCATCGGCATTTCGGCCGATCGCACTTCACGCGTAACCTGGGCCTGGGCCAGCGCCAGCAGACGCGCCACGCTGATGTTGGGGTTGTTGCGAATGGCCATCTGCTCGGCTTGCGCGAGCGTGAGCGACGGGCCGGCAGACTGAGGTTGCGCTCTGCGGCGGGCCGGGCATTGCTGCCTGCGGCGCGGATGGGGCGAGCAGGGCGGCGAAGAGTTGCGTGGAAGGCGCATTGGGCAGCGGGGTCTGTTGCGCGAGCGCGATGCGGATGCGGAATCACTGCCGCAGACAAAACGACCGCAAGCTGTGCAGAGAACATTGCAGATCGATGGGTTTTATTCATGGGCGATCTATTCATGTTCCGTGCCCTCCGCCGGCGCAGGTGTTGCGTTCGTGCCGGCCGTGGATGAGGAGATACACGGCTGGAACCAGAAAGACGGTGACGACGACGGAAAGGGCGAGTCCGCCGATGATGGCGCGGGCCAGCGGCGCGTACTGCTCGCTGCCGGCCTCGAGACCGAGCGCCAGTGGAATCATGCCCAGCAGCGTGGCCAGCGAAGTCATGAGGATGGGCCGCAGGCGAACCTTGCAGGCCTCACCGTTGCTGCCAGCAGCGGCTCGCCCTGCTTTGTGCAGGATGCCGGCGAACTCGACGATCAGAATGCTGTTGGAGACCACGATGCCGGCCATCATGATGACGCCCATGAGCGACATGATGTTGAGCGTGCTGCCGGTGAGCAGCAGGATCAGAACCACCCCGACCAGGCCCGGCGGAATGGCCAGGAGAATGATGAAGGGATCGATGAACGAAGTGAACTGGGCCATCAGAATCAGGTAGACCAGCAGGACGGCGATGATGAGGCCGATGCCGAAATCGTGAAATGCCTCGTTCATGCTGACCACGGCGCCGCGCATGTCGATCACCGTGTTGCGATCGTGGCTGCGTGTCGGCCAGCAGGCGGTCGATCTTCGCTCCCACGCCCTGCAGAGCCTCGGTTTTGGTGGCGACATAGATGTCGATCACGCGGCGAATCTGGTAGTGATCCACCTCGGTTGGCGTGTTGATCTGTGAAATGTCGGCCACCTCGCCCAACGGCACATAGCCTGCGGCTGATCGCCGCCGATGGGCTCCGAGGCGGCGGGATCGGCTGCCATGGCCCTCCTGCATCGGGCGCATAGCCGGCGGGCCGTACGCCACGCAGCGGGATGTTCTTCATATCCTCCATCGACATGTTGTCGATCCAGCTGTTGGCGTATTGCACGGTGACCATGTAGTTGTTGCCAGCTCTGCGGATCGATCCAGTAGCTCGGCGCCACCATGCCGTCGGAGGTGAGCGCGGTGATCACGTCGTCGACCACTCCTTGCGCCGATAAGCCCGATCAGGCTGGCGCGCTCGCGATCGATGTTGAGCGCCAGGCCGGGATAGTCGATGCTTTGCGGAATGTAGACGCTGCTCACGTTGGGCATGGTCTGGATTTTCGCGGCCAGTTGCGCGCGCCAGGTCGTAGGCGCTGTCCATGTCATTCGACTTGATCTGAATGTCGATGGGCGCCGGAAGTCCCTGGTTGATGACGCCGTCGACCAGACCGCCGGCCTGGAAATAAGTGGAAAGCTCCGGCATCTGGCGCGAGAGCTTCGTCCTGCACGCGGCGCATGTACTCATAGCTGCCGATGCTGTGGTCCTCTTTCAGGCTGGTCTGCACGAAGGCCGTGTCCATGGAGGCGTTGGTGGTGTAGATGGCCGAGAGATCGGGATAGACGCCGATGTTGGAGACGATCATGCCCAGGTCCTTCGGCTTCACCACGCTGCGGATGATGTTCTCGACCTTGGCGATGTAGTCGTTGCTCACTTCGAGCCGCGTGCCGCTGGGCATGCGCACGTCGATGATGAACTGGCCGGGATCGGTGCGCGGAAAATAAGCGCGGCCGAGAAACGGGAAGCGTCACCAGCCAGAAGCAGAGCCAGCGCCGCCGAGCATGACCGCGGTGGCAAATCCCGGCCTGCGCAATACGCTTGTAGGCGAGCGCTTCATACCAGTCGAGAAGCCGCTGGAAGTGGCTCGTTGAAGGCGATCAGAAAGCGCTTGAAGAATGTTGGCTTCGTGCCTTCGACGGCATCGATATCGCCTTCGTGTTCTCTGCCCAGCGGGTCCAGGCGAATGAACTTGGCGCAGAAGAGCGGCACCACTGTCATGGCGAAGAAGTAGGACGCGAAGATTGAAAGCACCACTCCCAGCGCCAGCGGCGTAAAGATGTACTTGCTTACGCCGCTGAAAAACGTGACGGGAAAGAAGACGATGGCGGTGGTGAAAGTGGCGGCCAGCACGGCCATGGAGACTTCGGTGCCGCCTTCCGCCGCGGCAACCTGCAGGCGACTTGCCCATCTCCATGTGGCGGAAGATGTTCTCGAGCACAATCACGCCGTTATCGATGAGGCGCGAGAAGACCAGCGCCAGCCCGCCCAGGATCATGGTGTTGATGGAGCCGCCCATGAAGTTGACGATCAGCAGGCAGACCAGCATGGAGAGCGGAACGGCGAGCAGCACCGCGACGGTGGCGCGCGGGCTGCCCAGAAAAACCAGAATCATGACGCCGGTCATCACCAGGCCGATGACGCGCTTCGCGCGTGACGTTGGCGATGGCCAGCTTGACGAAGACCGACTGATCGAAGACCACGGCGGTCTTGAGCGATGTCGGGAATATCGACGAGTTGCTTGATCGCGGCCTTGATGCCGTTGACGATGGTGATGGTGTTGCTGTCGCCGCCCTGCTTGAAGACGGGCACGTAGACCGAGCGCTGGCCGTCGATGCGCACGATGTTGTACTGCAGCGCGCCGGAGTCGACCGCCTTGCCGATGTCGCCCACCAGCACCGACGAGTTGCCCACCGACTTGAGCGGCATCTGGTTCATCGCGTTCGCATCGGGGAACTGGCTGTTGGCGTAAATGTTGAAGTCCTTTGAGCCGATGCGCACATCGCCGGCGGGCAGAATCAGGTTGGAGTTGTTGACCGCCGTGACCACGTCGTTCAGGCTCAGGTTGCGCGCCTCCAGCTTCAGCGGATCGACGTAGATCTGAATCTGGCGGTAGGTTCCTCCGTAGGGCTGCGGAACCGAGGCGCCCTGCACGTTGGAGATCTGGTTGCGCACCTGGAACTGCGCCAGATCTTTGAGGCTGGTCTCGTTCAGGCCCTGGCCCTTCAGCGTGACCAGGCAGACCGGCTGCGTGGAAGCGGTCATGCCCAGCACCACAGGCGGCAGCGTGCCCGGCGGCAAGCGGCGCAGGTCGGCCATGGCCAGGTTGGCGATGTTGCTCAGCGCCGCGTTGGGATCGGTGCCCGGCTTGAAGTAAATCTTGATCAGGCTGACGCCGGTGAGCGAGCGCGATTCGCTGTGGTCGACGTTGGCGGCCAGCGTGAAGAAGCGCTCGAAGGTGTTGGTGATGTCGGCTTCGATCTGCTGCGGAGGCATGCCGTTGTAGAACGTGGCCACCACGACCACCGGCATGTCGATCGGTGGGAAAAGATCGACCGGCATGCGCGCCACGGTCACGGTTCCGACGAGGGTCACGACCAGGCACAGCATGAGGATGAAGAAGGGAAATCGCAGAGCAAACTTCGGCATTAGTGGCCTCCTCCGTCGTTCGCTTCGGCTTTCATGTCGATCATGCCGCCTGTCTCCTGCACGGTTTCTGAAGCAGGCTCGGAGCGTGAGCAGCGGGTTCACCTCTTCGTCCTCCTGGTATTTCTCCTGCCCGCCGATCACCACCCGGTCGCCGGGATTGAGTCCGCTGGTGATCTCGGCCAGCTTCGATCCCTCGCAGGCCCACCGTGACCTTGCGAATATGAATGTGATTGCTGTCGTCGAGCACGTAGACCGTCTCCTGCTGCCCGTTCAGCACCAGCGCTTCCACGGGAATCGTCACCACGTTGGTTACGTGCGCCAGTTGCAGCATGCGTGTTGGCGTACATCCCGGGAGCGATGGAGAGATCCTTGTTCTCCACGTCCACTTCCGTTTCCATGGTCCGGGTTTCGAAATTCACATCGCGCGTAAAGCGCACGATCTTTCCCGTGAAGGAGCGGCCGATCGCATCCACGCGCACCTGCAACTGGTCGCCGGCGTGGACATATTTCACATCGTCCTCGGGCACCGGGATGCGCAGCCGGAGAAGATTGCTTTGCGAAAGCCGCACGATGGGAAGCGCCTGGTCGTTGGAGTTGGTGCCGCCCTGGATCAGTGCGCCGGTATCCGCGTAGCGCCAGATCACAACCCCGTCCAGAGGCGCCGTCACATTGGTGTAGTTTTCGCAGCGCCTCGACGCGCTGATTGTCTGACTCGCGCTGCGTCGGCGTGTTCCTGCGCCGCCGCCATCGCCGATTTGGCTGCATCCACCTGTGCCTCCGACGACAGATCCTTGGCCTGCGCATCGTCCAGTTCCTGTTGCGCAATCAGCCCGGGCCGTGCCTGCGGCCGCCTGCTTCAGCCGTTCCGACTGCGGCATGCAGAGCCGCGTGCTCCGCCTCGGCGCGATTGATCTCGTGCTGCGCCCGCGTGATCTCTTCCTTGGCTCTGCTGCAGTTGGAAGACTGTCTGCTGCAACTGCGCCTTCAACTCCGGCACTTCAAGAACCGCCAGCGTCTGGCCCTGATGAACGATGTCGCCGATGTCCACATTGATGCGCGACATGTAGCCGCTCACCTTGGGGTGCACGTCCACAACCTGGTAGGGCTGGAACTGTCCGGCCAGCGTGAGCACGTGGGAGATATCGCCCCGCTGCGCTGTGGCAACCTTGGCGGAGGGAATAGTTGCGGCTTTCGCTTCTGATTTGTTCTCCGCCGAGTGACAGGCAACGATGACTGGCCACCGCTGGAAACGCCAATCCCAAGGCGAGAATCAAGGAGGTCTGCTTTCGCATGTTTCGAGTGCACCTCGTAAATGAGATCCTGTGACTGCCGTCGCCAAAATGGCGTGACACGTTTGCCGGTGAGAAATATGACGCGCGACGCCAGGCCAATGGGCCGGCGACAGATGCGTCATTACTTATAAGGCGAGGAACAACTAGGCGAGGATGGGCGGGGGGCGAACGAAGAAGATATTGAACAGGCCGCGACGAAGATGCCACGAATCGCTCGTGCGCTGTTCCCTTTGGCCTGATGCTTGCGGGTTCAATATGCTGAGGGGCAACAGCAAAATGAGGAAGACGACGGTAGGAACGGTGTAGCTAACCCTGGGGAAGGTTTTCGCTCCAACTACCAGTGGGCTTTCCGCGATTCCCGATTGCTCATTTTTGGATAAGAGCTTGGCTTGTGGAATTCGCTGAGAACCAGTCTGAGGTGAGTCATAAAGGGAAAGCTTATATTGAAGGCCCCATGCGAAGACGCACACGGCCAGCCCCAGGGTGGCGAGGATCACCCAGAGACTGAACTGCCGAGTTGAACCCCATCGTTGCATTTTCGCCGGAATACAGATCCAAGTCTAACCCAATCCGCTGACGCAAGCCATAACCCTGACGACTCCTCAAGGATAGTCAATC
Organism: uncultured Acidobacteriota bacterium; assembly: GCA_963826735.1. Taxonomy (GTDB): domain Bacteria; phylum Acidobacteriota; class Terriglobia; order Terriglobales; family Acidobacteriaceae; genus Telmatobacter. The sequence continues at coordinate 812,610 of CAWGYN010000010.1, read as the reverse complement.
TGTTTGATGGCACACGCGCGCAAATTGGTTGCTTTAAAAGTAGGTCGTCGCGGCAAGGACCCTCATTAGCAAGCGCCATTACGCAGTCAGGCGATGAGCAGGGAGATTTCGAAGGACAGGAATTCAGTGCAGAGTTGGATAGGCCCGATAGGCCTCGACAGTGGCGCTCAATGGCGTACCCGGAACCGACGAAACTTTCAGGAGCACATCAAAGTAAGGGAATTTGTCACCGCGTAACAGTTTTCTGAAAGCGGATAACTGGTCGTCGGACAGGAGAAAATCGCCGGCGGCTTCAGTGGCTTCGGCATTGGTGCCTTCAATAAGCAGAACCACTCCATTATGGTCGGGCTTCGGCTGGTAGGAGATAACGCAATACTGGGTCGAATCGGTTTGCGTGTACACCGCTTGTTCGCCCTTCATCGGTGCGCGGTTCAGGACGGTAATCGGACCGTCCGTGGAAAATTCGGCCACAAAATTCATGTGGCTCTCGAAGAGATCGTCCCAGGGATTCGAGATTCGGCCGCCGATGAGAATCACGTTGTCGCGCTTGGTGAGATCCGGCAGATAGCCGCGCGCATTATATAAATGGATGTTTGTGCCCAGGGGATCAAGGGCCAGAATGCGGCGGGCAAGTTTAAAGTCATCCTGGTCGCCGAGATTCCAGGTTTCGATCCGCCCCAGAACGGCGCGCAGGTCAGGGCTCGCATTCTGAGTCTGCAGCTGGCTGATGTAGCTGCGGTTGAGATAGTCATTAAATTGATAGGACTTCTTGTTGATGTCCTGGAGCAGGCCGAAAGAAGCGTCGGCCAAAACAATATCCGTGTCGGGCCGCGCATTGAAGATATCGTTCCACAACCCTGCCACAGCGGGCTGGGATTGCCAGGGATACATGGACCGGTATAAGGAACGGTACTGATAGCGGAACACGACGCAGGTTGCGGCGAGCACGATAATGATCGCGCCGGCAAGGATCAAAACCCAACGACTTTGCAGAAAGGCGGATGGACGAACCGAGGCCGCGTCGGCGGGTTTGGAAATCGGAACCACGTTGGCCGGCGCGGGTTCCAGCACTTTCGCCGTCGCAGCTTCACTCGGGATTTGCGGCTTGACCGGACGATATCGGAAAACGGGGACATAACTGCCGCGAGGAATCTCTACGAGCAGAGTCTCGTGTGCGCCCTCGCCTTCAAAATAAGCCTCGACCCGCTTGCGGAGCTCGCTCACGTTGGTACGAACGATATTGTCATCGCTGGTGTCGTAGTCACCGCTTCGACCAAACACCTCTACACCAATTCTCTGTTCGTGAACGGTGTCGAGGCCATCCTTGAGAGAGCACTTGCCGAGGTAAAAGAGAAGTTCCTGCAACCGGGCGGCGCGCTTTACATGGGAGCTGGAGGCGATTCGCTCGAGCAGCGCCCAGCAGGTCCCGGTATCCGGTAAGTCTCGAATTTGCAGCAACGGCTCTGTCATCCGCCTAGCGCCTCAACCTTGATCGGGGACGGTAGACACCGCACTGGAGTTAGTGGGTGTTCCGGGTCACACGAGCATACGCGGCGAATTGCGTAGCCCGCGGCCATCCAATTCTAATCAATACTTGTCAGGAGTGTCACGCTGAACGTGAGAAGGCGGCTTGGCAAGCCCGGAGTGGGCGTCCGCCGAGGCTCTTGGGGGCCATTCTAACGGCGATCCAGGGAATCCTGGTTTCGAAGGAAGCAGAGTATCCTATAAGTAACTCATTTTGAGCATGATAATGACGACTAAAGAAAATAATGATCACCTTTGAACGAGGTGCAGAGAAGGGAAGTGGGCTGCCTGCAGCCGGAAAAACCCCTCGATTCCATCGGGGCTTCGGCAAATTGGGCACCAGTTAGCAACTCTTGACAGTCAAGAGTAGTGGCGGCTACAGAGAATTCACTTGAATGTTGTGAATAGGGCGCGGCATTCTTGGGCGTCTTTCGAGCTAGATCAAAACCGAACAGCTGCACTTCCTGCTTTTTGTTTATGGTCGGTTCCAGGATTAATTTCCCGTTTGGATCAATGGACAAAATCCAACATATGACGAGGGAGTTGAGAAACCGGTCATCCAGGGAATTGCAGAAACCGGTCCTGCGCGGACAATACTGCTTGCCACCGGCGGAACAGGCCGTGGTTCAGCCCACGCAGGCGCCCCACAGATACAGCAACGCGCATCAAGCACGGCATCAACGAGATGCATCAACAGCGCAAGAAGAAAACTGAGTCAGGAGGCAATATGCATTCGAGATTTGAAACCCTGGCGACAAGGCCGGGCCGTAACCAGACAATCCAGGAGGGTGTGAAGATGCAAGGCTACCGGGATTTCCGGACCCACAAATGGAGAGCGTGCGTTTCCGTCATCGTTGCTGTCCTTGGCCTCGTGGCCTGCAGCTCCGCCATTTACGGTCAGAGCGGCGCCGGGTCCATTCAAGGCACGGTGACAGACTCGACGGGCGCCGTCATACAGGGCGCTTCGATCCACATCGTTAACCAGGCGACCAACGTGGCATCCGACACCAAGTCGAATGACGTTGGGTTTTACGTCGTTCCGGACTTGTTCGTGGGCACATATTCGGTCACCGTCACGGCGCCAAGCATGAAGACCTCTGTTCAGGTCACCGAGCTTCAGGGGAACCAGACCCGCGTCATTAACCCAATCATGACTCCGGGAGCAGTTTCACAGCAGGTCGATGTGAAGGCGGACCTGGTTCAGCTCACCAACACCGAAACCGGCACGATCAGTTCGACGCTCGAAAACCAGCGAATCAACCAACTGCCGATGAATTCGCGCAACGTGCTCACGCTGGCAGCCAACTCGGTGCCCGGCCTGGAGGGCGGCGAACTTGACGCAGGCTTGGAATACCAAGGCATGGAATACGTCGCGGACGGCGTGGCCCTCGACAACGATAATTTCGGCGGCCAGCAGAATACGTACGGAACCCTTTTGCCGGACGCGGATTCGATCCAGGAGGTTTCGTTCAACCTGATCGCCGCGCCGGCGCAGTACGCCTCACCGGGCACCGGCATCATCACCACCAAGTCCGGAACCAACCAACTGCACGGCTCGTTCTTTGAGACGGCGGTGAACAACTATTTTGGCGTCGCCAGGACCAGGGCTAACCCTTCCACCTACGTTGCGCCGAAATATATCCGCAACGAGTTCGGCGGGTCTGCCGGCGGCCCCATTATCGTGCCGTGGCTCTATCACGGCAAGGACAAGAGCTTCTGGTTCTTCGCCTACGAGCGCTACTCGTTAGCGTCGGTCTCGTATGAAACTGTGGCCGTCCCGACCACGGCGGAGAGAGGCGGAAATTTCAATAACCTGGTCAGCTCGGGCGTGACGCAGAACATTTTCGACCCGTCTACGACGGCAGCCAACGCCAACTGCGCATTGCCGCCGGGCGTGACTGGGAGCCCGCAGAGCAACAACTATTGCCGCACGCAATACAACTATCAGGGAAACATCAACACCATCAATCCTGCGCTCGAATCCCCGATCGCCAAGACGCTCTATGCGATCACGCAGCAGCCGACCAACGCCAACGACCCGCTGGTAACGGGAAATCTCACCACTACCAATCCCGGCTTCAGTGTCATTCCCAACATCACCTTCCGCCTGGATCACAACTTCAGCGAAAAAGACAAGGCCTACTTGCGCTATACCCAGGTGATAGCGCCGCAGAATCAGAAAAATCTGCGCAACTATCCCAGCAATCAGGCCGCGACGATTGCTAATCCGACTGCCGCGCCCGGTTTTCCCGATGGGGCCAGCGGCTATCAGGTCATCCCGATATCTAACTTCGGCCCCGCTCTAGGATATACGCACGTCTTTTCGCCAACGTTCTACGCCGAAACCGTGCTGAGCCAGCAGTGGTTCGACGAGTATGTGGGCGGCGGCGGCAACCCGAAACTCGACTACGACACCATGCTTGGTCTGCCCAACAACTTCGGCGAAACCGGTTTCCCTGTGATCAACGGCACCACCACGAATGGCTACGGCGGCACCATGTACCAGTACCAGGAGAACCAGATCGTCTCGGAGATCGACGAGAATCTGACCAAAGTTTTCGGGAAGCATCAGATGCAGTTCGGCGGCCGGTTCCGGCACAGCAGGTTCTATTACCTGAACAGCCGCAATGCGGACACTACAAGCTTCACCACCTATTCCACCGGCCTCGAGCAACCCTCGACCGGCACAACGTACGGCCCCTACTCCAACACTGGTTTGGGCGACGCCGGTGAGTACCTCGGAAACGTTGCTTCGGCCTCCGTGCAGTTGCAGGATCCCCCAACGTGGTTCGTCGACAAGGAACTCGATGGCTATTTTGAAGACCACTGGCATGTGAGCAAGAACCTGACCGTCGATGTGGGTCTTCGCTACGAAGCACATCCGGCGAGGGTGACCAGGGGCGGTGTAAACGTCAATTTCGACCTCAATGCCTACAACTCCACGACGGGCGTCCATGGCGCCATCGTGCTGGGTGCGCCGATCTCGCAACTGATCTCAGAAGGATGGACGACGCAGGCGATCATCACCAACATGCAGAACATCGGTGTGACGTTTGAGACGGCTTCGCAAGCGGGAATGCCCAGCTCTCTGTACGACAACGCCGATCTGATGGTGAGCCCGCGCGGCGGCTTCGCATGGCAGCCCTTCGGCAGCAAATGGGGTACGGTGCTGCGTGGGGCTTACGGCCGGTTCATCATGCCGGTTCCCACGCGCAACTCCAACCCTGGCCCGACCAGCTTGCCATTCTCGTATGGCTATACGCAAAACTACAACGCCGCGAACCAATCGCCGGACGGCTTGGCGAACTACCCGCTGCGCGCGAACAGCACGTCCAATCCCAACTGGATTGTCGCCGGTGTGAATGCCACGGGCATCGTCAATAGCACGACGCTTACCGCGATCACTCCAGGCAGTGTGAGCGGCACGTACTGGAATCAAGACTATAAGCCAAGCGTTGTGACCCAAACCGCAGTCACCCTGGAACAGCCGTTCAAATGGAATTCGGCCCTGCGGGTTAGCTGGGCCTACACGCACGGCTCTTATCTCGATCACGCCTGGTATCCGAACCAGACGCTCTCCAACTTTGTATGGGAGATGGACACAGGCACCGCGCCGCCGACCGGCGGAGCCAGTGTGATCGGGACGCCGCAGCAGTACACGTATGCCGCTTCGGCGCTTGGCCCGTATGACAATAGGGTTTATGGCAACTTTAACTTCGACGAGAAGACCGGCTGGTCGAACGACAACGAGCTCCAGGTAAACTACGAGCGCAAGTTCCAGCATGGGTCCGCGTTCCAGATCTTCTATACCTTCAACCGGGCATTCCGTATCGGCAGCAACTCTACGCGCGACGGCCAGTCCTATAGCCCGCTGAGCTATCTGGGATATCAGCCCGAATTGGGCAGCTTCACGTCTCCCTATCCTGTGACTGCTGCCGCCATTCCACCAAAGCCTCCGACGGGTACATCGCCCTATGAGGACTGGCATGACCTGATTAGATGGGAGCGCTATCAGCGCGATGCTACCTTTGAGCCGCACCACATCGTGTTCAACTACATCTTCGATCTCCCGGTTGGCCGCGGGAAGAAGTTCCTCGGCAACTCGAATCGGTTTGTGGATGAACTGGTTGGCGGTTACCAGATTGCGGGCGTGGGCCACATGACTTCGGCAATTTTCCAGCCCGCAGCCAGCAACTGGGGCCCGACCGCCCCCATCCAGATGTACAAACACAAGCAGCCGATTACGGACTGCCGTAGCGGCGTCTGCTACCCCGCATACCTCTGGTTCAATGGCTATATTGCGCCGACCGCCAACGCCAGCAGTGGTCAATGTACCGCCGCCAATGGCGTCAAGTCGCCGAACGGGGTCCTGGAGTGCGTCTACGGCCTGCCCACGAACTACACGCCGTATGAGCAACCGATCGATACCGTTTACGGGACGGCGAACTACAACACCAACAATGTGTCGGTGAACCTGTTAAACGGCACCACGGCGACACAGGCTTATGGATCGGGGTCCGCCGGTATCAACCCGTACTCGAAAACCTTTCTCCAGGGCCCCAAGAACTGGGAGAGCGATGCCTCGCTATTCAAGGTGTTTCCGATCACCGAAAGGTACAATCTCAGATTCACTATGGACGTGTTCAACTTCCTCAACCACCAGGGATGGAACAATCCCAACACGACCGACGGTGTTGAGGCGTACTGGCCGGGAGGTGCGTCCGGCGCCACCTCGGCTAATCCAGCCCGCCAGGTTCAACTCAGCCTGCGGCTCTCGTTCTAACTTGAGTGCTTAAAACCATCTATCGGCCCCCGGACTTTTCGTTCGGGGGCCACAACTCCCGCAATTTTTGCTGAAATGTGCAACGCAACATTCATGAGGACATCTTCCTTCGCAAAGCAAATGTTAAGAAAGGTGGCCCATTCAAGGGCCAATTGGAATACATACACCGTTCACCAAAACAGGCGATCCACACCGACACGCGCGAGACTGATGGCGGGATGACTCGGCAACAGAAGTTCATGGAAGGAATGCAATGATCTCCATTTCCTGCGCGGACTACGCATTCCCGCTGCTCCCCAGGGAACGGCGCTTCGCCCTGTTACGGCTGCTCGGCTTCGACTACGTGGATTTAGGACTCTTCGAGCGCAGCGATGGACTGAGGCCGGGGCAGTTGCTTGCCGAACCGCGAAAATTCTCGAGACAACTCAAACGCGATATCGTTCACGCGGGATTGCGAGCCTCCGATGTCTTCTTGCAAACGGGCCTGACTCCCATGGACGCAACGGATAATGATCCCAGTCTCATTGTGCGCTCGCAGAATCGCAAAGCTTTCGTGCTCGCTCTTGAACTATGCGCGGAGCTCGAGTGTAAGCACCTCACAGGTCTTCCCGGCATGTTCCACAAGCGCGTCAGCGAAAAGGACAGCTTTGCGCTTGCGGTGGAAGAGATTGGATGGCGTCAGCGCATGGCTTCCAGTTCGGGCATCTGTTATGCAATCAAGCCTCGTGTCGACTCCATTTGCTCGAGCCTGGACCACACCCGTGCCTTGCTGGATGCCATTTCAGGCCTGACTCTGACGCTGGATTATGGTCATTTCGTGTTTCAGAAAATCAGTTCCAGTCAGGTGCATACCTTGCTGCCTCATGCTTCTCACGTCCATTTGCGCGGTTGCGCTCCGCAGCGCCTGCAGGCGCCGGTTAATGAAAGTGAGATTGATTTCAGCAGCATCGTCAAGCGTCTTTATAAAAATCGCTATCGAGGCTTCCTTGCCATCACATATCTTCGGGATACCTGGAAACAATGCGATCACACAGATAATGTGTCGGAAACGATCCTCCTACGAAACCAGCTCATCGAGAATTTGCACGCAGAACCGGGAGAAACCAGTCAATCGGAAGGGCGGTCGGTTGCCACGCTCATTCAAGGCGCGTGGCCACGGCCGTCGCCGGTCATTTGAGAAACCTGAGTGCTGGTAGATCGAGCGGCGCGAGCAGTGAATCTTGATCATCTATTCCAGAGCGCGTGTGATGGAATGCAAGTAACGGCCGGGTGCGGCATGAGAATGCTGTCCCCTGCAAAAACTTGCGCAAGGAGCCCGCTCAGGCGGCACGACGACTGCAAATGAAGACGAAGATGAAGATGAAAAGACGGGCGTTTCTCTTGCAATCGGCCGCGGGATTTGCCGCCGCCGCATTGCCGGGATGGGGGCAGACGCCAACCCCTGCGAAACCTGCACATCGTGAAGAGTCAGGCCCGGCGCAAGGAACTCACCGGCCCGTCGTGCATCCCGGCATTCTGCAAACCCGGGCCGACCTCGAGTTCATGAAGGCGAAGATCAAGGCCGGCGCAGAGCCATGGAAATCGGCGTGGAGCTTGTGGCTCACGGGGGCGGGCGCCTCGCTCGACTTCAAGCCGAAGCCGTTTGCGCACGTGGTTCGCGGGGCCTACGATGCCGGCGACACAGGCGGCCTGGAAATCCAGGCGAGCGCGAATGCTGCCAACAACCACGTGCTGCAGTGGTATGTCACCGGTGACGAGGCGCATGCGCGCAAGGCGATCGAGATCTTCGACGCGTGGTCCGGAACGCTGGCGGATTTTTTCGAGAACGACGCCATGCTGCTGGCCGGATGGACGGGGGGCGAATTCTGCAACGCGGCAGAAATTCTGCGCGCCACATATTCGGGATGGAGCGCGCGATCGCAGCAACAATTCAAGCGCATGTTGCTCACCGTGTATGTGCCCCTGCTGCGGATGTTCTATCCCGAGGCTAATGGCAATTGGGATGCGGCGATCATGTATACGCTGTTGGCCATTGGTGTCTTTTGCGAGGACCGCAATCTGATGGCGTCGGTCTACCGGCATTTTCGTACCGGTCCCGTGAACAGCGGCATAACACGTTATGTTTACCCGAGCGGCCAATGTGAGGAATCGTGCAGAGATCAGGGCCACACGCAACTTGGGCTTGCTTACTTTGCAAACACATGCGTGGTGGCATGGAACCAGGGCGTCGATCTTTTTGCCGAGGCCGACAATCGCCTGGCGCTGGGATTTGAATTAACATCGCGCTACATGCTGGGCGAGGATGTTCCCTGTTACGGCAAGATCAGCGAGGGGTCGCGGGGAAGATTCAGCGACACATATCACGTAATTCTGCAGCATTATCGCTACGACAAGCACATGGCCATGCCATACACAGAGAAGGCAGCAGCGAAGGTGGTGGTTGCGCGCAGCGTGGCGACGATGTTTCGCGGCGATGACGGCAAGAGCCCTGCGAACCTGAAGCCCGCACCCGAGCCTTCAATAATCGCTGCCACAGCAGGAGCGCAGGCAAAGCCAACCGGCACCATGATGCCTCCGGCCGTTACCGTCGCGCCGGGCGAATCGATCCAGGACGCACTGGACAAGCTGAAGGCGAACGGCGGCGGCACTCTGAGCCTGGCAGCGGGATTACACACGCTGCCGGCCACCTTGAAACTGCCGAGCGGAATCACCATGGCGGGAACTGGAATCGACTGCGAACTGTTCCTCGATCCAGTGAAAGGAAAAGACGAGGCGGCCATCGCGAATGCCGAGTTGGACATGCACGACGTAGTGCTACGCGATTTCGTGATTGAAGGTGGAGACGCGCCAGCGGCTTCGCGCGATCCGAACTCCGACGTGGGGCGACGGCGGTTGTCGCATGGACCGATTCGCGCAGGAATTGTGTTTCAGAGCGATGCGGCGGCCGCGATGCGCAACCTGAGTTTTGAACATATCACCGTGCGCAACTGTACCTACAACGCGGTGGAGTTGTTTGGCGCCGAGCAGGTAAATGTTTTCAACTGCGATTTCTCAGGGAGCGGAGGCATGGTGCCGCCGGGACCGGGAAAGAACCACAACCTGAAGATGAATCATGTTTCACGCGTTGCCATCAGCGGGTCGCGGTTTGCCGATTCGATGTGGGGGCACGGGATTGCAGTGATCTTCGGGCGCGACGTAACCATCCGTGATTGCGAGATCGCGCGCAACGCGCTCGACGGCGTGATGATCGCCGAAAGCCGGCAGGTAACAGTCGAAGGTTGCCTTGTCGAAGGCAACTGCGGCGCGGGTATCGCGCAGGAGACCTGGATGGAGCCGGATCAGGGTGTCGTGGAACGGAACAATGTTATGCGCAACAACGTCGTGGCGGGGTGAATGGAAATCTCCTTGACTGCATTCAGAGTTTTCCTATCCCGCGAATGACTCGATGGGACTTTTCTCGAACTGCAGTCGATGCGCTTTACGGAAGGATGACACATTCGGAATGACGGGAATTAATCGAAGAGAAATGATCGCGGGTACGGCGGCGCTGCTCAGCAGCGGGCGTCTGCCGTTCGCCATGGCCGCGCAACAACCTGGCGCCGCGGTCGGCCAGCCGGTAAGTGTGGATATACCTCAGAAGCCAAAGGATCTGTTCGCTTCCACATTCACGCCGGAAATGTTATCCAGGACTCTCATCTCTGCGAAGGATTGGCATCCCTACCCCAAGGCGGCCGAGCGTGAAGCGTGGCTGCCGGTGCCCAAAGAATTCGCAGACGCGCTCGTCGCCCGCGCAGAAAACGCCACAGGCGCGCCGTGGGAGTCATTCCCGGCTGCGGTATTTCTCGAATACAAGCGCAACGGAAATCGGTCGCATTTTGAGCGCTATTATTTCTCGCGCCGCACCCGGCTCGGGGACCTCGTGCTCGGCGAATGCATCGAAGGCAAGGGCCGCTTTCTCGACGAGATGGTCAACGGCATCTGGCTGGAGTGTGAAGAGACCTTTTGGGGTCTTCCGGCCCACCTCGGGTTTCAAAAAGCCCATCCCAATTCCGGCTTGCCCGATGTCGAAGAGCCGATCGTCGATCTTTTTACCGGCGACACTGGAGCTTCGATGTCCTGGATTCACTACCTGCTCGGCGCCGAGCTCGATAAGGTGAATCCGATGATTACGCCGCGCATCCGATACGAGGTCAAGCGGCGTCTCCTTGATCCCGCCTTCACGCGCGATGACTTCGGGTGGATGTTCCACGAATACCAGGGCCAGGTGCGCCACCTGGGAAACTGGACAAGCTGGATCGACTCGAACTGGCTCACCGCCAATCTGCTGCTCGAACCCGATCCGGAGCGGCGCAAGGCCGCCATCCTCAAAATCTGCCGCAGTGTCGATGACTATCTCAAGGATTATTCGCCGGATGCCTGCTGCGCGGAGGGGCCCGGTTATTGGAACGTTTCGCCGGGCAGTTATTTTGACTGCTGCACGTTGCTGAATTCCGCAACGGGAGGCGCAGGCAATCCTCTTGCCGATCCATTCGTCCACAAAATGCTTCACTACATTGTCGATGTTCATATCGCAGGTCCCTGGTTCGTAAATTACGGCGATGCGCCGCCCAAAATGAATGTCTTTGGGGAGAACCTGTACCGCATAGGAGCTTCAGTTGGCGATGAGATATTGCGGGATTTCGGCGCGCTCAATACCACTTTGGCCGGGGTTCAAGATGGGGTCCTCACCGAAGGGCAGGGGCGGCTGGCAAGATCGATTCCCGATATTTTCATTGTGTCCGCCGCGCTTGCCGCTGAAAAGAAGGACGCGCTGGGGCGCGACTCCTGGTATCCCAGCCTCGACCTGATGACCGCGCGAACCAGGGAAGGCAGCGCAGAGGGCTTTTATCTGGCCATGCAGGCCGCTCCCAACCAGCGCGCGCACGGCCATAACGACTCGGGTAGTTTCATCGTCTTCCATGACGGCGACCCCGTCTTCGTCGACATTGGTCCGGAGACTTACACTGCGGCGCGCTACAAATTTTCGGTGCAGTCGGCCTATCACAACCTGCCCACTGTCGGAGGCGTGATGCAGAGCGCGGCAAAGTCGCAGTACCGCGCCAGTGATGTTCAGTATTTCGCCGACGATTCCCGCGCCACGGTCGCGATGAATCTTGGCACTGCCTATCCCGGGGAAGCCGGCATCATTCGCTGGATTCGGACGTTAACGCTGGATCGTACGGCAGACCGCATCCGCCTGAACGAGGATTTCCAGCTGCAAATGAAAGTTCCAGTGCAGCTTTCCTTTATGACTCCGCGCATTCCCGCACAGGGCCCGAAAGGGAAAGTCGTATTCACCGCGGCCGAAAAATCCGCCCGCGACGTGACTCTCAGCTACGATGCGACGCTGATTGTTCCCGCCATCGAAAAAATTGACGTCACCGATGATTGGCTGGTTGATCGTTGGGGCAAAACCCTTTATCGCGTCCTGCTCACTTCGGTTGCGCCAACCAACAACGGCAAGTGGAGCATCGAGATTGCGTGAACGAGCAGTGACACTGTCGGGCCCCCCGAAAAATATCGGCAGATATCGCTCTGCCGGCAGCAGACCTGTCTCTGACGAAAGGAAACGCCGAAAAATGAAATCGCTCATTCTCATTTCGATTACGAGGTAAGCATGCCGCATTTATTCAGAACGTTTTTGCTTGCGGTTTCCGCAGGGTTCGCGATCGGCGCCCAGGCCCAGACGATGCAGGCGCCGGACATTACGAAACAGCCCACGCTGTATGTGGTCCCGTACGCGCATCTCGATACGCAGTGGCGCTGGGAGTTTCCGCAGACCATCAGCGAATACCTGCTGAAAACGCTGAAGGTGAACTTCTATTACATCGATAAGTATCCCCACTACGTTTTTAACTGGACCGGCTCGAATCGATACCGGCTGATGAAGGAGTATTATCCCGCCGACTACGAACGGATGAAGGGATACATTGCCAAAGGCAACTGGTTCCCTGCCGGTTCGTCGGTCGAAGAAGGCGACGTGAATCTGCCGAGCGCGGAATCGATCATTCGCCAGGTTCTCTATGGCAATACGTATTACCGAAAGGAATTCGGCAAGGCCAGCACCGAATTCATGCTGCCCGACTGCTTCGGATTTCCGGCGTCGCTCCCCACCATACTCGCTCATGCAGGCATCAAAGGATTCTCCACGCAAAAACTAAACTCCGACTGGCAGCCGGCGCCTATTGTCGGAGGGCCGGACTCACCGGAACAGACGCCCTTTGGTATTCCATTTAATGTGGGCGTTTGGGAAGGGCCCGATGGGGAAACTGTCATGGCGGCGCTGAATCCGCTCGCCTATGTCGACGGGATTCGTTACGACCTGAGCAAAACGCCCCCCCAGCCGGCCGGATCCAAACCCGTCGAGGTCTTCGGCGCGACCTCTGGTCTGACCGACTGGGTCTCGCGCATCGCGATCGACGGCAAAGTAACCGGCGTCTACGCCGACTATCACTACATCGGCACCGGAGACACGGGCGGCGCTACCGACGAAGAAACAGTCAAATTCCTTGAGGCTCTGGTCACGCAGGGATCCATCGCCCCGCCGCCTCCTGACGAGCCCTCCGGCGCCCATGCCTTGCCTGGACCGGAAAAGACTTCTGACGATCCGGCACGCGTAGGTGACGGTGGCGTCCGCATCCTCTCAACCGATGCCGATCAGATGTTTCTCGACATCAAGCCGGAGATGCAAACCAAGCTGCCGCGCTACAAAGGTGACCTCGAGCTGATCAACCACTCTGCCGGCTCGCTCACCTCCGAGGCCTATCTCAAACGCTGGAACCGCAAGAACGAAATCCTCGCCGACAGCGCGGAAAAGGCCTCGGTTGCGGCGGCATGGATGGGCGGCAGGACCTACCCTCAGCAGCGCCTCAACGATGCGTGGACATTGGTGATGAGCGGACAGTTTCACGACATCGCCGCGGGCACTGCCACGCCGCGCGCCTACCAATTCGCTCAAAACGACGAAGTCATCGCGCTCAACCAGTTTGCCGGCGTGCTCACAAGCGCTACAGAAGCGGTGGCGTCCGCATTGAACACGCAAACTGAGGGCATTCCAATTGTGGTTTACAACTCCCTGAACATTTCGCGCCAGGATGTGGTCGAAGCGGAAGTGCAATTTCCTGGTGGGGCTCCGAAGGCTGTGAAGGTTTTCGATCCCGATGGCAAGGAAGTTCCTGCGCAACTTGAAGACGGCAAGGTGGTCTTCGTAGCCAGAACGCCCTCGGTCGGCTACGCGGTCTACGATGTGCGCGCTGCTGCCGCGCCCCGGCTGTCAACTGAGATGAAAGTCACGCCATCGACTATTGAGAATGCGCGCTATCGCGTCATGCTGAATGCCGCCGGCGATGTCAGCAGCATCCTCGACAAGTCGCTCAACAAAGAGCTTCTCTCTGCGCCCGTGCGGCTGGCGATATCCAACGATGCGCCACGGCAATGGCCGGCATGGAACATGGATTTCGATCAGGAGCAGGCTGCCCCTCGTGCGTATGTATGCGGCCCGGCCAGGGTGCGCATCGTCGAAAATGGTCCGGCACGCGTCGCCATTGAGGTTTCGCGCGAGGCCGAAGGATCCACATTTGTGCAGACCGTCCGCCTCGCCGCGGGTGACGCCGGCAATCGCGTCGAGTTCAGCGACGTCGTCGACTGGAGAACTCTCTCTGCAAATCTCAAAGCCGTCTTTCCGCTTTCGGCAACCAATCCGATGGCCACCTACAACTGGGAGATAGGCACCATCCAGCGGCCCACTGCCTTCGATCGCCAGTTCGAAGTTGCATCGCACCACTGGATCGATCTGACTGACAAGAGCGGTGCCTACGGCGCCACAATTCTTACCGACGTGAAGAACGGCTCAGACAAGCGTGCCGACAATACGATCCGGCTCACGCTGATGCGCACGCCTGGAGATCCGTTGCCCGGGCCCGGCGGCAATTATCCCGACCAGCTCAATCAGGATTGGGGACGCCATGAAATTCTCTTTGGTCTCGCTGGACACGCGGGCGACTGGCGCCAAAGCCAGACTGACTGGGAAGCGTATCGCCTGAGCACTCCGCTGGTGGCCTTTACCACCGAGCGGCACGAAGGCGCGCTGGGCCGCAGCTTCTCGCTGGTCAGCATCGACAATCCCCGCATCCGCATTCTCGCTCTCAAGAAGAGCGAGACAAGCGATGAATTCGTCCTGCGCATGGTCGAACTGGATGGCCACGATGCGCCGACCGTCAAGGTCAGATTCGCGGGGCCTATCGTTTCGGCGCGCGAAGTCAACGGCCAGGAACTTCCCGTGGGACCGGCGACAGTCGCTGGTGGGGAGCTCGAAACTTCTTTCACTTCGTATCAGCCGCGCAGCTTTGCGCTGCGTCTTGGCGCGCCTCCGGTCGAGATCAGTCCGGTGGCATCCGAGCCTGTCGCTCTCAAGTACGATCTCGCGGCGGCGAGCAACGACGATACGAAATCTGTCGGCGGTTTCGATCGCAAGGGCGATGCGCTTCCGGCTGAGATGCTGCCGGCAGAATTGGACTTCAATAGCGTCAGATTTCATCTGGCTCCAGCAGCCACAGGTAGTCCCGATGCCGTGATCGCGCAGGGTCAGACCATCGAGCTTCCAGCCGGCAACTTCAACAGGGTGTACCTGCTGGCCGCCTCGGACGACGGCGATCAAACGGCGGTTTTTCAGGCCGGCGCGCTCACTCGTCAATTCAGCGTTGAGGATTGGGGTGGTTTCATCGGCCAATGGGACACACGCCTCTGGAAGCCCGCTCCCGACACGGTGTTGGCCGGCGATCCGCCGCATCCCGTGCCGCTGCGCAAGGACTGGGCGGTCTCAGCAAATGCCACCTGGAATGATGTGACGTATCGAGGATCGCCGTGGTGGTCGCCGCGCTACCCAGAGGACTATATTGGACTGGCCCGCGGCTACATCAAGAGCGCTACGCTGGCCTGGTATGCCTCGCATCATCACACGCCCGACGGCCTCAACGAGCCGTACCAGTACAGCTATCTTTTTGCCTATTCGATGGAGTTGCCACCGCATGCCAGGACGCTGACTCTGCCTAAGAACAACAACATTCGTATTCTGGCTATCTCCGTGGCGAGGGAAAATCCTGAGGTCGAACCGGCCCAGCCACTCTACGACACATTGACGTGCACAGACAGCAACGAGAACGAGCGAATTCAGAAGGGCGAGAAATGAACAGGAGAACTTTTAATAAGCTGGCAAGTGTCAGCGCACTCGGAGCGATGGGGAGCAGCGCCGGATTGTATGCGCAGGAGAACGGAGCCGGTGCGGACGAGGTCGTTCTCGAGGACGGCAAGCTGCTCGTCGCATTCGATAAAGCATCCGGCGCGTTGACGCGCATGGTACGCAAATCGACGCAGTGGACCATCGAGCGTCGCCCTGAACTCGGGGTCTCGTTCCGCCTCCTGGTTCCCCTGCCCAAACAGCGCGCCAACTTCATCCTGGGACAAAAGCAGCGCGCCGCTTCCGTCGAGAAGGCCTCCGCCCGTCGCGTGGAGATCGTTTGGAAGAATCCGGTGAGCGAGCACGGCGGCGTGGTGCCGTTGACGCTGTCGGCTGCCGTGGAGCTTGAGGACGGCGTTCTAACGTTCGCGGCCACACTGGAGAATGATTCTGCGCTGACGGTGGAAGCGTTGGACTATCCGTATTTCGGCGATCTCAACCCGCCATCCAAGGGCGAGAAGATGGAAGCCGATCACATGTGGTACGCGAACCTTGTCGTGGACGAAATCCATCCGCACTTTAACAATCAAAAGGGTTATTGGGGCGTAAACTTTCCCACCAAATCCATCGAGTCGAAGGAGAGCCTCTTTTGCCTGATTCAGGCGGAGAAGCAGGGGATCTACGCTGAGATCGGCGATCCCACCCAGCCCTATCTTCTGGAATTCACCTTCGAACAGCATCCCGGTGTGGTGCAGTCGCTCGATAACATCGTGCCGGAGCAGGGCAAGTTTTCGGGGCTCGATGTGCGTCTGGAGTTTCGCTGCTGTCATTTCCTGTTCGTTCAACCGCACTCCACAAAGAAAACTGCGCCCGTAAATATGTGCACCTACGACGGCGACTGGCACGGCGGCGTGGACGTATATAAAACGAGACGTGTGCGATGGTTCAAGCAGCCCCGCGTCGCCGATTGGACAAAGGATGTGCACTCGTGGCTGCAACTACAGATTGACGGCGCAGAGCAGGACTTTGCCATTCCTTATCGCGAACTTCCGAAGTACATCGACGAGTGCGCAGCCAATGGAGTGACAGCCATTCAGTTAGTCGGCTGGCAAATCGGCGGCCAGGATGGCGGCGACCCCTGTCTCGATACCGATCCTGGCCTCGGCACCTGGGAGGAACTGCATCAGGCGATTCTGCACGCGCGCAGCAAGGGCGTAAAGATGATTTTGTTTGCCAAGCCGGTTTGGGCCGATCGCACAACCGATTGGTGCAAGGATGAGCTTTATAAGTACGCCTCCACCGATCCGTACGGAATTCCTTATGAGATTGGCGGTTACAGTTACACAACGCCCACGCAACTGGCGGCCATCAACAACCGGCGCCGCTACATTATGGATGTGCAATGCCAGGCGTACCGCGACATTGCGACGCGGGAGTTCCAGAAGATCGTGGATCTAGGCGCGGCGGGATGGCTCCACGACGAGGTCTGCTGGCATGGTCCGATCGATTATTCGTTCAGCAACGACCACGGCTATCCGGCGCCTGGTTATCTCTATGCCGGAGACTTGCCGTTAGCCGAGCAGTTCCGCGCGGCCGCAGACAAAGTGGATCCCGACTTCGTCTTTGCCGGCGAAGCGCCAAGTGAATGGCTGCTGCAGCAGTACCCGGTTTCTTATTTCCGGATTGATAACAACTCGCGGCCCGTCTGCCGCTACATCGATTCCCATGCGCCGCTCATGGCTGCTGCCACCGGCATGGACGATCGCGAGATGCTGAACCTGATTCTTCTGAACCGCTACATCATCAGCTACGAACCGTTCTACTTCAAGGGACATGTGACGGATTTCCCGCTGACCCTTGAGTACGGCCAAAAGATTGACGCGCTGCGGCGCAAGTACCGGGCATTTTTGTGGGACGCGGAGTTTCGCGACACCCTCGGCGCGGCCGTAACCTCGGACGGAAAGCATCGTTATTCGGTTTTTGTTGCGAGCGGAGGAAAGCGGGCTGTCGTCGTCATCAACCAGGAGTACGACAAGATCATCACAGTCAAAATGGAACTTCCGAATTCCGGCAGGCTCGTGGTGGCGACGCCCGAGCAACAGGAGAGCAAGCCAACTTCAGGGATGTTGACGATTCCTGCGCGCTCCGTCGCGGTGGTCATGGAGCAAGCATGATGCGAAAGAGGCAATCGTGAAGAGAATGACAAGCGGTTTGTCCGCTCCTGCGTCTCGGGTTCGCAAAGCGGCATTGGGCCGAACTGGATCCGTTCTGGCCGCACTGATTTATTGCGGCGTGTCGACCCATCTGCCGGCACAGACGCGGACAGTCGATACTCCGCTTGCCGTGCTTCGCCTCTCGGAAAACAACGGAGATCTGATCGGCGTGGGCTGGAAGAATCCCAGTCTTGAAGTGATCGGGGAGTCGCGGCTTGGAGAGAACTTCCGCATCGTTCTGCCGCAGGAAGGCTACGAGGGGAATTACTTCAACAGCCGCGATCAGAAGGTGAGCAAAATTGAGGTGACGCCCGACGGCGTCCTGTGCACCTACGACTTTCTCAAGAACGAGCGGGAGACAGTTCCTGTCGCGGTCCGTTACCGCATCCAGATCGCCGGAGAGCAGATCCATTTTTCAATCGAAGTGGACAATCCGACCGATCGAAAAATCAGCGAGGTGATGTACGGAATTGTCGGCGGGCAGCAGGGCATCGGAAACCGGCTGGATACCGAGTCGCTCGTTCCAAGCTGGACCTCGAATCTCGCGCCGAAGCTCTTTTCGCGCTTTCACGGCGGTGGTTATGGCGGCGGGAACCTGGGCATTCGCTACGATGCGGGAGCATATACTTATCCCGGCGCGATGCAAATGGGCTGGATGGACGTGTATAACCCCAAAGCCGGTCTCGGCTACTACTACGCCAACCAGGATGTTGAAAACCGGCTGACACTGCTCGAAGTGGAGCTGCGGCCATTCTCCCGGAGCGCCAGCGTGCGGGATAGCTGGCCCACGCGCACCGATGCCGAGGGAGAGCCGATCGGTATCACCATCGGCTGGGTGAACTTTCCGTATGTCAGTCATGGCACATTTCGCGCGGGCCCCGTTGCGTTGCAGGTTCACAGCGGCGACTGGCACGCCGCGAGCAAAATCTATCGCGCATGGTACGACCAGCATTTCAAGATCGATCGGCCTCCCGATTGGCTGCGCAAAGAGAACGCATGGCAATCCATCATCCTTTCGAACAGTGAAGACGTTGTAGTTCATCGCTTCGACGAACTGCCCAAGCTAGCCGCGGATGCCAAGAAGTACGGGATCACGACATTTGAAATCCTGGGCTGGGACATGGGTGGAATCGATCGCGGGTATCCGCAGTATCGACCCAATCCGCGTCTCGGCACTCCGGAGGAATTCAAAAAAGCGCTGGCGGACATGCGCGCTCTCGGAGTCCATCCGCTGATCTTTTCCAACATTCAATTTGCCGACACGGCCACGCCGCTTTTCCGCGACTACTTGCAGAAGTTTGCCGTGGAGGGCCGCTGGGCGCCGGATTGGAGCCTGCACGGTTGGGGCGAGGGGACAATTAGCGCGCGTTCGGGGCTGACGCGGTCGTACATGACGCTCGTCAGTCCGGCACACCCGGAATTTCGAAAGTTTCTGATCGACCAGTATCTTGAGTTGGTCCGGGATGGCGCGGATGGATTC
This sequence comes from uncultured Acidobacteriota bacterium, assembly GCA_963826735.1. Classification (GTDB taxonomy): domain Bacteria; phylum Acidobacteriota; class Terriglobia; order Terriglobales; family Acidobacteriaceae; genus Telmatobacter. Next base: position 793,396 of record CAWGYN010000010.1, on the reverse strand, counting down.
CAGTTCGATAAGACAAATAGTCTGGCCGAACTCGACTTCAATCCGCATCTGCCCGTTTCTCCGGACAAATCTCTACCGCAGGGTCTGTTAGAGACTTTTCAGGAATTGATTCCTGCGGCGCGAGCGATCAACCCCAATTTCGCGATCGCATCCGAAATTTGGTTCGATCGCGCGCTGCCCTATGTCGATGTCTCGTACATGCGCATGGGAACTGTCGATATGGATTCCACAGCGTTCCGCTACACGTTTCCTGAGTGGACCGCAACCATCTTCGGCGAAAGTCCCGGCGACATCAATCCCATGAATAACGGAATGCGCTACGGCCTGGTGTGGGATCTGGCGCCGCGGCACTATAACGATTCCGCGGATGAGCCGCTTACACAGCCGCTGGCGAAATATGTCAGCGAACTGATCAGGATTCGCAAGCAATATGAGGATTTACTCTTCTTCGGGCGATTTAACGACATGCTCGGCGCAACCGTCCAAGGCGGGCCGGACATCCGCTATTCCGTCTTCAAATCCATGGATTCGAACAATAAAGATGTCGCGAGTGTCATTGTCAACTTTGGCGACACACCAGAAACCGCGAAGGTTGGTATCGATGGAGCGAGTGGGGAAGTCGTCGTCGCGGCGCCGGATCTGCCTGATCGCCACGCCACTCTGCCGTTGCGGATTTCCATTCCACCGCACCAACTCGCGGTGGTCGTCAAACGAGCGGCCCACAACTAGCGCGCATCTCCGGTGTAGCATTTGGGGTGCGGCGCATTCATCCACTTCTATCGACAGGTTGGGAATGTTGAGACTCTTTGGAATTCGATCGTATTTCGTGCCGGCACTCCCTCGCACGTTGAACATCCTCAAGCTTCGTTTCATCATGGGATGGACAGTGCTTCTTATCGTGCTCGTTACCGGAGCGCGTGTTGGGTCCAGTCAGCAGACATCGGACATGCGGACGCCAAAACCGGCGGCGACTCCTCACCTGAATGGCCCCAAGCTTTACGGCGTCGGGCCGGGCCATCCATTCTTGTATCGCATTCCCTCGACGGGAAACCGGCCCATGCGCTTCGCAGCCAGGAACCTTCCCCACTCGCTCAAACTTGATCGGCGGTCTGGGATCATCTCGGGCAATGCGCCCACAAAGCTGGGCGACTATACCGTAACTCTCGAAGCGGCGAATGCGCTGGGCAAAGATACTCGCCCCCTAAAAATTGTAGTTGGGGACGGTATTGGTTTAACGCCGCAAATGGGCTGGAACGATTGGTACACGCACTATGACCACATAACCGGCCTCGATGTTCGAGCGGCGGCCGCGGCAATGATCGCCTCCGGAATGGCGGATTTTGGTTACGAGTTTGTCGATATCGACGACTGCTGGGCGAGAAAACCGGCATCGAATGATCCGGCGCTGAAAGGGCCGGTGCGCGACGCGCAAGGAAACATCCTTCCCAACGAACGCTTTCCCGATATGCGCGCGCTGACTGGCTACATCCACTCTCTCGGGCTGAAAGCCGGCATCTACACTTCTCCGGGACCATTGACCTGCGCGCGGTTCGAAGGATCGTATGGGCACGAAGACGCCGACGCGCATCAGTTCGCAGAATGGGGCTTTGATCTGCTCAAGTACGATTGGTGTTCTTATGGCGGAGTTGCCAAGGGTAAGTCAATGGACGATTTTGAGCAGCCTTACATCAAAATGGGCGGAATCCTGAAGGGCCTGAATCGCGACGTCATCTTCAATATGTGCCAGTATGGGCGCGGAGACGTGTGGAAATGGGGCCGTCAAGTTGGTGGGAATTCCTGGCGCACAACCGGAGACGTCGGTGTAATGCGCGGGGCCGCACTGCCGGGCTTCTATCAAGCCGGTTTTGCCAACGCCGCGCTAAGCGCCTTTGCCGGGCCAGGCGGATGGAACGACCCCGATTACATTCTTATTGGGACAGTGGGCGACGCCACGAATATTGCAAAGCCCGCCCGTCTCACTTCGTTGACGCACGAGGAACAATACAGCTACATGTCGATGTGGTCTTTGATGGCAGCGCCGCTCATCTTTTCTGGCGATATGACCAAGCTGGATGAGTTTACCCTCAATGTTTTATGCAATTCCGAGGTGATCGATGTCGATCAGGACTCCCTGGGCAAACAGGGTGTCGTCATCCGCAAGACGGAAAATGAGTTCATCCTGGAAAAGCCGCTCGACGATGGATCGGTGGCGGTTGGCTTGTTCAACCTGACCACCGCGCCCCGCGCTATATCCGTAGATTGGAAAGAGCTCGGATTGACGGAAAAGCAAACCGCCCGTGATGTCTGGCGCCAGAGTAATCTCGGTTCATTTGACAATAGTTTTTCCGCCACGGTGCTGGGGCATAGCGTCATCATGGTGCGCTTCATTCCCGCCTCTCCGCAAAGTGCATCCCTTTCTGCGGTGATTCATTGATAATTGGAGCGGCGCAACGAAGGCGGAGGGCATCGCGAATGTTATTTTCTCTTATTCACAGGAAATATAACTCCCTTTAGAGTTTCAGGAGAATGCAATTTGAGCACTGAAACAAAGATCACGCGCCGCACTCTTGCCAAGGCGCTCGCGGTTGGTGGAACAGCAGCAGGTTTCTCTCATTTGGTGGGCGCACAATCTCCCAGCGAAGATTTGTCTGTAGCGTCGGGCTGGAAGCAGGTTCATCCCGGCGTGTGGCAGGCGACCATCGGCACGCCGGAACGCTATACTCCAGTGTCCAGCCGCCTTGTGCCTCCGCAGACTGACGCCTTTGCAAAGCTGCCGAGCGTAGATGCCGCTCCTCTGCCTCCAATCGCAGGCAAGCGAACTACTCGTGGCTGCCTGGTGCAACTGCCATTGCGCCCGGACGAGCAGATATTCGGCTTCGGGCTGCAGTTATTGTCGTTTGCACAGCGCGGAAAGAAAAAGATCGCGCGCGTCAATGCCGATCCGAAAAGCGACACGGGCGACTCCCACGCTCCGGTTCCGTTTTATGTGACGACTGCAGGGTTCGGCGTCCTGGTGGACACGGCGCGATACGCAACGTTCTACTTTGGCGATGCCCGGCCGAAGCCCACGCATGCTGCCGGAGAATCAAGCGGCGGCGCCAACCCCGACCCGAATTACACCCACACGGTCAAAGACAGCGATTCCGGCTCCATCGTAATCGATGTGCCGCACGCGGCCGGTGTTGACATCTACCTCTTTGCCGGTCCCGACATGCTGAATGCCGTCAAGCGCTACAACGTGTTTTCCGGAGGTGGCCATGTGCCGCCGGAATGGGGCCTCGGCTTCTGGTACAGGAACGAAGCCCGCGCAACGCAGCAGAGTGCTTTAGCGTTAGCCAGCGAATTCCGCGATCGCAAAATTCCGTGCGATGTTCTCTGCCTCGAGCCAGGCTGGCAGTCTCATGCCTACTCCTGCACGTTTGCTTGGGATAAAACGCGCTTTTCCGATCCAGCAGGGTTTGTGCGCACTGCGCGAAGCCAGCAATACAGGATCAATTTGTGGGAACACGCCTTTACCAATCCGGCATCGCCGCTATTTCCGGCGATCGAATCGTGCTCGGGCAACTACGGAGTGTGGGGTGGGCTCGTTCCCGACTTCGCCGGTCAGGAAGCGCGCGATCGTTTTGGCGAGTTTCACGGCAAGACGCTGATCGATATGGATATCAGCGGGTTCAAGCTCGATGAATGCGACAACTCGGATTTTGTCGGCAATGGCGGCTGGTCATTTCCGGAGTGCAGCTCGTTCCCCTCCGGTGTTGACGGCGAACAAATGCACAGCGTCTTTGGCCTTCGTTACCAGATGGCGATTTGGGATGCGTTTCGCAAACGGAATCGGGAAACCTATGGCCTGGTCCGCTCCAGCGGCGCTCTGGCTGCGCCTTATCCGTTCGTTCTTTATAGCGACCTTTACGATCACCGGCAGTACATTCGCGCACTGGTGAACTCCGGCTTTAGCGGATTGCTGTGGTGCCCGGAGGTGCGTCAAGCCGCCAGCGAAGAGGATCTCATTCGCCGCCTGCAGAGCGTGATTTTCTCGCCGCTTGCCCAGGTGGATTGCTGGTATATGAAGAGCCCTCCGTGGAAGCAACTGGACCGCGCCAAAAACAACGCCGGCGAACTCCTTGAGAATTGGGAAAAACTGGAAGCGCGCTGCCGCGAGATCATTGGCTGGAGAATGCAACTCGTACCATATTTGCAAGCAGCATTCCATCGCTATGCAGAGGATGGCACTCCTCCCTTCCGGGCCCTCGTGCTCGACGCTCCTGAAGATCAGCGTCTTTTCACGGTTGACGATCAATATATGGTGGGCGACCGCATGATGGTTGCGCCCTTGTTTGCTGGAGAGCCCGGGCGCAAAATCGCGTTTCCCAAAGGGGTTTGGCACGACTTCTGGACGGGAGAGAGAATTGCCGGCGGCGCGGACTTATCCATCGCAGCATCTCAAGATCGCATCCCGGTCTATGTGAAGAGCGGCAGCATTGTGCCATGGGCAGACGTCGGACTTTTTGCAGGAGCGCCGGAAGCGCGCCGCCTCACTGCGCGCGTCTATGGCGACGGCAGTTTGCCTTTTAGTCTCACGAGCGGCAGAGAAACAATGCGTCTAACCTGGAGTGGCGGAAAGGGAAGTGTCGAGGGCGAAGGCAGCTACGACGTGTATGACTGGAAGCAAATGGGGTGAGTGTAGAGCCGCTGGTTGGCTTCGCTGTCAGTTTCGAAGTCCGCCGGCACCGCAGTCCCGTCCCGGCGATGAAAGGCGCCTTTGACCTCATAACCATCACGCGCCCGCTTTGACCTCCCTGGCCCGGGCGTTTGACCTCTGATTCTGCGAGTGTTCTTAGCCATTCTGGGCCACCAATTCGCGAATTACCGGGCAATCATAGGTGCGAAGGTAGATGCTGCGACAGGTTCGGCGCGGACATGTTCATGTCCACTTCGGATATCCGATCGGAGCCTCAGGAGCGCACCTCCACGTCACGCTAATTCATGCAATCCGGCGCCTTGGCGGGCGACAAGCTGTGCATTGTAGCGGCACGGAAATTGCAATGTCGTCTCGGCTGGAATGAGCGATTGGCATGGTTCATCCGCTTCGCCTTTTTCTCGGACGAATTGTGAGATGACGACAATGGATTGTCCGATTGGCACAGGGCGGGCCGCCTTCGTGATGACTAACCTATGGAGGGAACCCTCTCATATCGAGCCGTGCCCGGTGCGGCATAATCAGTCCAAAGGAGACTTTTTCCGCTCACCATGTCACCTTTTGCTACTCTTCTTGGAGGCCTCTCGTTCACAGAGTGCCCGCGCTGGCGCAACGGCCGCCTCTATTTTACTGACCGCTACAACCGCTGCGTCCTCGCAGTTTCGATCGACGGCGCGGTGGAAACGTACGCGCGCACTCCCGGCCTTCCCGCGGGGCTCGGTTTTCTTCCCGACGGGCGGCTCCTCATCGCATCCATGCGCGATCGCAAGGTCCTGCGCCGCGAGCCCGACGGCGCCATCGTGGAGCACGCCGATCTGACCGCGCTCGCGCCTGGGGAACTCAACGACATGCTCGTCGATCACGAAGGCCGCGCCTGGGTGGGCAACTTCGGCTTCGACCTTTTCGCCAGCGCGCCGGCCAGCTCCACTGTACTCATCTCCGTCACGCCTGACGGCAACGCCGCCATCGCCGCCGACGGCCTGGTCTTTCCCAATGGCACGGTGCTCACTCCCGACGGCCGCACTCTGATCGTCGCGGAAACCTTCGCCAACCGTCTCAGCGCTTTCACCGTCTCCGATGGCCGCTTGACCAATCGCCGCATCTGGGCGGCTTTCGGCGATCCTCCGGCCTCGACGGATGTGGGCCGGATCATCAGGGAGGCGGACGTCGTGCCTGACGGCATCTGCCTCGATGCCGAGGGAGCGGTCTGGGTCGCAGACGTTGCGAAGCAGCGCCTGATTCGCGTCGCTGCGGGCGGCGCAATTCTCGATGAACTCACGACCAACGGTTTGTGCGCATTCGCCTGCATGCTGGGCGGCGACGACGGCCGCACGCTCTTCGCCTGCGCCGCTCCCACTTTCGACGAAGCCGAAGCCGCGGCGCACCATCGCTCCTGCATCCTTATGACCCGGGTTGCTGTGCCCCACGCCGGGCTGCCCTGAGCCGCACATAGAATCGTGGCGTCGCTGTGGCGTTCTCCGCTTCAACCGATTGCGGAGCATGCTCCATTGCGGATGACACGGCGCACTTTTTCCCCAGAGATTGAAAGGCGCTCGGCCGCGCGTGCGATCTTTTTGTCTTCGCGCATCCACACCTTTGGAATCGCGATCTCGGCAAACTCTTCGGCAATCTGCTGAAAAGTCTTGTCGCCGAGCATGCCTTCTGACCACACGCGCAAGACATCGTTGATGCCGGCAGCCTGGACAATCCGGGTTTTCAGGTCCGCGAGCGCTTCGACCGGTATATCGTTCTCACCTGGCCCTATGGTTGCGGCCGCGTCGGCGGCACAGGTGCGCGCCAGGTCCCGGTCCCGATAAGAATCGTTCGCGGCAGTGGCTCCGCGAGCCAGCAGTGCGGCAGCCGGAAGGGGGTGATTCTGCTTGCTCTGCGCCAGGCCGAGCGCCTCTGCACTGTTTTCCCGCGCGCGGCTCGCTCTTGAAGGGTGTCGGTAAATGACATGAAAATGTCCGCTCAGGACCTGTCGCGTCCTGCATTTGCTTTTGTAGTGTATGCGAGTTGCTTTCCGAGGCAGCTTCGGAGAGGCCAGATTTCTGCAGGCCAGATTTGAACAGGAGAGAACACATGCGTTGCTCCCAAGAAACTCTTCGCACTCGCAAACAGACTGTCTCGTCCTGCCGTTGGGCGTTCGTCGCGTTCGTTTCATGCGCGCTGTTTACAGCCTGCGGGCTGCTAAGCGCGCAGACAGGTGGAACAGGCGCCCTCAGCGGTGCAATCGCGGACCCCACCGGCGCCATGGTGGTGGGCGCACAGGTCAAGGTAACGGATGCGGCGACGGGCTACATGCGAACCTCACAGTCCAACGACCATGGGCTATATGTTGTTTCCCTGCTTCCGCCGGGGCAGTACACGGTCGAAGTCACGAAACAAGGGTTTAAGGTGGCCTCGGCGCCGAACGTGCAGGTGATCGTGGCGGAGACCACGGTACTGAACATAGGAATGGAGACGGGCGCGGTGACGGAGACGGTTACCGTGGCTTCTGCCGGCGTGGAGTTGCAGACCGAATCGAGTGAATTGGGGCGCGTGACGGATTCCGAGATGCTGGAGAACCTGCCTTTGGTTACGCGCAACTTCACCCAGGTTATCGGCCTGAACCCCGGCGTCGCCCAGGAGGTCAACAACGCGGCGCAAATCGGAAGAGGCGGGGGCAGCCAGGACGCGAATCCCGGAGGCGGAAGCATTATGAGCCAGGGAGCCACCTCGACGGACAACAACTTTGAGATGAACGGCCTCACGATCAATGACGTGCAGGGTTCATGGATTTACTCGTCGGGAATTCCGGCTCCCAATCCCGACACCATCCAGGAATTCAAAGTGCAGACGGCCCTGTACGATGCCACAACGGGCCGCAATGCCGGGGCCAACGTGGATGTGATTACGAAAGCCGGCACCAACGACTATCACGCATCTATGTTCGAGTTTTTCCGGAACGAAGATCTTAACGCCAACGACTGGTTTTCGAAGCGTTCCAAACAGCCGCGCGGCATTCTGCGGCAGAATCAATATGGTCTTACCGCAGGCGGTCCATTGGTCAGGAACAAGCTTCTGCTCTTTGGTTCCTGGCAGGGCACAAAGCAGTACAACGAAACCGACCCATCGAACCACAAATTAGACTATCTGCCTCCGCTTACGAACGACCGGTCGGCAGCGGGAATTGGAGCGGTTTTCGCCGGCCAGGCGGGCTACCTTGGCTCCTGGGCAGGCGTGGTCAACGCCAATGGCTCAAATATCGCCCCTCAGGCTTTGGCGCTGCTCCAGACCAAGCTGCCAAACGGTCAATACCTGGTACCGACACCCACAAGTGTCAATGCTTCCGGTGTCAACCCCGCCAACTATGGGGCAATCGACAGCGAGGGCACCGCATATATTCATCAGCCCGGTTTTTTCCATGAAAACCAATGGATGGCGAACGGCGACTATCTGCTGTCGGACCGCAACAAGATCGCGATTCGCTATTTCGGCGCGACCAGCAACGTGGAGTGGAGCACTTTATACGAGACGGAAGGGGATCCACTCTATCAGCCGGAGCGCTTCGATGTGGGATCGATCGAAGACACCTACACTTTGAGCCCTCGCATGGTGAACCAGTTTCTGGTCGGTCTCCACAGGTCGACTTCGAACCAGCACTACGACAATGCGTTTAAATTTTCGACTCTGGGCATGAACGTTCCTGCGCAGGATGACGCCTACCCCAATCTCTGGATGATCAGCGATGGCTTCCAGGCCGGCACAACTTCGGCGTTGGGCTTTTTGGAGGAAGAGGAGGCCGTCACTGACACATTGTCCTGGGTCAAGGGAAAGCACCAGTTCACCTTCGGCGGCGGCTTCACCTTCGGCCGGGATAATATGCAGAAATTCGACTTCGAAGCCTATGTGCTTTGGCTAAGCTGGGCGGATTTCCTGCTGGGGCAGCCCAACATATATGGACTCGGATGGAGCAATGTCTGGGAGGGGTATGAGGGTATCGGGGATTTCCAGCGCGACTGGCGATATAAGGATGCCAACGGCTTCGTTCAGGACGACTTCGTAGTATCCAGGCGTCTCACCCTCAACCTGGGGTTGCGCCTGGAGCACATAGGCGACCTTGGATCAGCCAATGGCGGGGGCAACGTGGATGCGTCCCAGATCAATCCCAACCCTCCCTCGGGGGGCAGTTACGCCGGCTATGTGGTTAACTCCAATTACCATGGCCTCGCTATCCCCACCGGAGTAATCCAGGGCAAGAACAAGTTCGGGTTCAATGGCGACGGCCAGAACACATGGAATCCGCGTCTGGGGTTTGCCTGGATGCTGCCCGGCTCCGATCGGTTTGTTCTTCGGGGAGGCGTAGGCATGTATCACACTACGACCGAAGGCCAGATGAATCTGCTGCTGTGCGCGGAAGCTCCCACCGGTATATGGAGTGTCCTGGCAGGACAGAACAACTATTTCTCAAGCGATGCCAAGCCCTTCCCGGATGCTCCGAACTTCCCCGTATTTACGCCTTACTCACCCTCAACCGATTTCACCCTGGCTTCTCTGTCAATGAAGTGGCGTCCTCCGACAACCTATCACTACAGTCTTGGTCTGCAATCCAGACTCCCGGGCGGCGCCGTGCTGGACGTCGCGTACGCCGGAGCACGCGACCTGCACGCAGTCCTGGGCCGGACGATCAACCAGGCGGGCCTGGCCTCTGCCACCAACCCGATTCGCGGCCAGACCACAAATACCACCGCGAACGTCGCGCTTCGCAAACCCTATCTGGGGTGGACGCCGGACTCGATGTATTACTTTGCGACCGATGGCGAGGCCTGGTACAGCTCTTTGCAAACATCGCTTACGCAGAAATTCAGACATAGCCTGCAGTACCAGGCTGCCTACACCTGGGAGCGATTGCTGAGCCCCGTACCCGGCTTTACCACCGGATCGAACGAATTCGGGCCGACCGGCGATCAGACCGCGCTGCACGGTCACGGCGCCGGATACGGACCGGATTACAACGTGCGGCCGCAACGGTTTGTACTGTCCGCGTACTATGCTCTCCCCGGCCCTGCGCTATCGCTTCATTTGCTGGCAGACACGCTCGGCGGCTGGAGTCTTGCAACCGCTACTGTGGTTCAGTCCGGCCAGGAAAGCAGCATTACTTACAACAACATCAACAGCGCTTACGGCATTGAATCCGATCGCGCGAGCTACGCTCCGGGTTGTACCGCGAAGAATGTATCGACTTCGGGATCGGTCAGCAGCAGAGTGGACAACTACATCAACAAAGCCTGCTTCCAGGCCCCGGCAGTGATCGGCGCCGACGGTGTTGCCACGGGTTTTGGCAACACCCCCAACGGCATCCTGCGGGAGCCTGACCAGTCTGATATCGATCTCTCGCTCAGCAAGAACCAGCTGGTGAGTTGGCCCAGAGAAGGCGCCAGCGTGCAGTTACGTGCGGACTTCTTCAACACTCTCAACCACCCGAATTTTGCCGGTCCGGTCAACGCGGCCAGCGCCTCTACCTTTGGGAGAATTTATTCGATGAGCACCAATCCGAGAGTGGTTCAACTCGCGTTGCGGTTCTCGTTCTGATGAAACCGGGATCACCCCCGGCTCTGCTGGGGGTGATCTCACGCATCTTGTCGCCGCGGAACTTGGTTTTATGCTCCGAATCCCCGGAGTCAGATCGCTGCGGCAGGGCTGCGCAAATCACACGGAGAAGCAAATAGCATTGCGCTGCTCCACTTATTTCTCCACATCAACGCGGACCAGAAGTTTGCCGAAATTTTTGCCGGCGAGCATTCCAATGAATGCCTGTGGCGTGTTCTCCAGTCCATCGATGATGTCTTCGCGATACTTGACCCTTCCCTCCGAGACCCACTGGGCGACGTCACGGAGAAAGTCCGCGTAATACTCTTCCGCGAAGTCGTAATTGATGAATCCACGCACTAGAAGGCGCTGAGTCAGAATCTGCCGCATGGTCGCGGCCAGATAATCTCTGGCTTCATTCATTTCCGGCCCATCGTATTGCGCCACCAACCCGCTCACGGGAACCCTCGCGAATCGATTCAGGAGGGGAAGTACAGCCTGCCATACTGCGCCTCCGACATTTTCGAAATACACATCGATGCCTTGTGGGCAGGCGGCTGCCAGGGCCGAAGGAAAATCGGGTGAGCGATGATCCACCGCGGCATCGAAATGCAGTTCTTCTATCAGGTAAGCACATTTCTTACTCCCGCCCGCAATCCCCACGGCTCGCGCCCCGACGATTTTGGCCATTTGCCCGACAAGTGAGCCGACCGGTCCGCTGGCTGCCGCAACCACCACGGTTTCGCCTTTCTGAGGCTTACCGATCGCCTTCATTCCCCCGTAAGCCGTGAAGCCGGGCATGCCCAGAACGCCCAATTGCGTGGTTACGGGTAGCGCGCTCGGCTGGACCCTCCGCACTCCTTCTCCTCGCGAGATCGCGTGTGTTCGCCATCCGGCATGGGCGAGCACAAGCTCTCCAGTTGCATAGTCGGCATGGTTTGAGGCGATGATTGTGCCGATGGTTTCGCCCGGCATGACTTCGCCGATTTTCCGTGGCTCGGCATAGGACTTTCTGTCGTCCATCCTTCCACGCATATATGGGTCCAGCGAAAGATACTCCACCTTCATCAGGAATTCGCCCGGCCCTGGTTCAGGAAGCGCGAACTCTTCGACGCGAAAATCGCCCGGCGTCACCTTGCCTCGTGGCCGAGCGGCAAGAACAATCTGGATTCCTTTTCCCTCAATCATGGGATTCTCTTTCCTTTCAAGGTTCGATCAACCAGGAAGCATCGGCTGCGAGGCTCCAACTGGATGCGCAAGGTTCTCCGCTCACCTGGCGAACCGCAGCCGTCGCCATTCATCGGGATTCGCTCTTTACCGTTTACATTGCGGCTGCGGGGGTGGATTCTTGGGCGAATATAAGCCGACATTCCAGTTCCAGGCGATGTCGCCGACCGCCCGGCGCCGGCAAACCACTTCCTCATTGAACTCGTACATCCCAGACAACAGTTGATCCGCCGGCTGCGGAGTTTCCTCGAATGCCATGTAAGCGCCTGTCGATCCGAACTCCGGCCAGTCCGGCTCATGCGCGGCCTGCGGCCGGCCGGTGCGAGCAAAGCTGGTCCAATAACCGATCATCGCGTCGGAAAGTGCCGTCTCTTCGGGCGTTGCTGGAATTTTGGGCCAAAGCGGCGGCGTGCCATCGAACGTGCCGAACACATACGGCAACTCGCTGGCATGGAAGCCATGCAGACCGGCAGTGTCGGCCGCCGGGTAACCATGATCGAAGAAGTAGAGGAAGCTCGGCTGCCCCAGTGCGGTTTGCTTTCTGACCAGCCGCTGCGCAGTCCAGCCGTACAAGGCGTCTCGCGTCGTGGCCAATATGCTCTCCTCCATATTGGCGCTGGGATAGAGCTGCAGGAATTCATCGGCGAGATCGAGATACCGGTCGCGAATGGTCGCTTCGTACGCGGCCGCATTCGCGGCAGGAGGCGGGGCCAGGATCCTCAACGAGCGGATTTCGCCGCTGTTGAAGCCGGCGAGCAGCGGCACTGGCGCTTGTTCGCCCTTGATCGAAAACATCGACAAGCTGGCGCGGCAACACGTGTCCGTCGATCGTGCCCCAGGGCGCATACCCGGCCGCGGGCGCGGCGAGGCTCAGCGTGCCCGCATCCATCGCTCTCATCGCTGCGATATTCGGCGCATGAAGCGCCGCAGCGAGCTTCACGCCGCTTTCCTCGGCGGATGGCGAGCCGAAGGCAGCTGTTTTCAACTCGGGAGTCGAGATCATATACGCGCTCTCCGCGATGGCTTTCGCGAACAGGCCGCGAGCGGGGGGCGATGCCATGAGGTACATCACGCTCAGCCCGCCCGAAGATTCGCCTGCGATGGTCACGTTGGAAGGATCGCCGCCGAAGGCGCCGATGTTGTGCCGAACCCATTTGAGCCCTTCGATCAGATCCAGCAATGCGTAATTGCCGGATACTCCGAGCGGCGACTCCTTACTCAGCTCCGGATGCGCAAGCCAGCCGAAGACACCCAGGCGAAAGTTGAGGGAGACCACGACGATGCCTCGCTCGGCAAGCTTTGAGCCGTCGTACAAGGCGTCCCTGCTCGATCCCGTAGTAAGAGCGCCGCCGTGTATCCAGAAAAAGACAGGCGCGTTGCGTGCTCCGGTGGGAGCCCAGATATTCAGCGTCAGGCAGTCCTCGCTCATAGGAACCGGAATCCAGCTATAGATGCTCTTACCCGGGTTTTGAGGCTGGAAGCATGCGGGTCCGAATTCGGTGGCTTTTCTGACGCCGGCCCATCGCGGCATCGGGCTGGGCGGTCTCCAGCGCCGCGCGCCCACCGGGGGCAACGCGTAAGGGATGCCCTTGAAAACGCGCAGATCGCCTTCCATCTGCCCCTCGACCGCGCCGGCAGGAGCGTTCACGATGGGACCGCTTTTGCTGTTGGATGCAGCTGGCATGGTTTTATCCTGTTGAGCGAAAATCGATGGCGCCAAAAACATACAGGCGGTCGTGGCGATCGACACAAGCAATCGAGGAAGTGAGATCATCGGATTGTTTCTCCAAGGGTACGGCTTTCGTTTCTAAGCACGCGCGCCAACGCCAGGAATAGCAATACAGCCACAACGTAGAACGACGCGAGCAAGTAAAGTGCGATCTGCAACGACTGATGGGGATGGCTTGTGTGGAAAAAGTCGCTGGCCGCGCCCACGAAGGTGGGGCCAAGGCCGAGACCGATCAGATTCATGATCAGCAAAAGCAATGCGCCTGACATGACGCGCTGGTCTGGCCGCACTTCCTCCTGCACCAGCGTGACCGCCGATGTCAGATAGAAATAATTCAGAAACATCGTGCCGGTGAGGAAGAGCAACGCGAGACGCCAGCCAGGAGCCCAGACAAATGCGAGATAAAACGGCAGGGCAAGAGTAAGCGAGGCGGCGGGCACCAGGGCATAGGCCTGTTTCGATCGCCGCGTGAACCGGTCTATCGCCCGTCCGGCGGCGAGCATGCTCCCACCCATTCCGATTGCGACAACCAACGCGTAATAGACGGCGACCTGGTGCAGCGTCATCCCTTTTTCACGCATGAGAAAAAGGACTGCGAAGTTGATCATCCCGTACGTGACGAATTGCGTGGCGCCGCTGGCCAGTGCGGCGAGCATGAGAGAAGGCCGCGAAATAAACATCGCCAACGTCTGTCGGAATCCGGTTTTGCTCGCGGTCCCCTGGTCCGAAATCTGGTCCAGGCCGCCGCGACGGGGCTCAGGCACCAGAAGGAGGATGCCGATCACCGCGAAAAGACCAACGGAGCCGAGCGATGACAAATGCATAGCGCCAACTGAAAGCAGCAGCGATGGAAGCGCCGAACGCAATTCCCAGCGCCGAACCAATCGGCGGTCCGATGTTGTAGAGGCCCAGCGCTCTGACCGCGGCGGCCCGGCGGAAAATAGTCGGAGATGATCGAGTAGGAAGGCGGAACGCCGCCCGCTTCGCCGAAGCCGACCGTCATGTACGCGATGGCAAACTGCAGAAAGTTAGCCGCGCCGCCGCAGCACATGGTTGCCGCGCTCCAAATTGCACATGCGACCGCCAAAACCTTCGACCTGCTCGTCTTGTCCGCGAGCCAACCCACAGGAATCGAGATGCAGCAATAAAAGAGCGCGAAATAGAGGCCGCCAATCCGGCCAAGCTGACCGTCCGAGAGGTGCAGGCTGTCCTGGATCGGCTTGGCAAGAATGCCCGGCAACTGCCGCGACAGAAAGTTCAGGACATACACCACGATCAGCATGCCGAGCGCAATCCAGGCACGCGGGCGATTGGGGCAGTTGCGGCTTTGACAGATTCTCCGGCTTGCCCATGCGATCCAATCGGCGATCCGGACGTGTGCGTTGCCATGCTCACCTGTCCCTGCATCAGAGAACCTCAAACAGCGCCGCAGCGCCCATGCCGCCGCCCACGCACATGGTTACAACGACGTATCGGACTCCCCGTCGACGCCCTTCAATCAACGCATGCGCCGCAAGGCGGTTGCCCGACATGCCATAAGGATGGCCGATGGAGATTGCGCCGCCGTCGACGTTGAAGCGATCGTTGGGAATACCGAGCCGGTCGCGGCAATAGACCACTTGCACCGCGAACGCTTCGTTCAGCTCCCAAAGCCCGATGTCGTCCATTTTGAGATCGAAGCGTTTCAGGAGTTTGGGCACAGCGAAAACCGGCCCAATTCCCATTTCGTCAGGCTCTGTGCCCACAACGGCCATGCCGCAATAGCGGCCGAGCGGCTCAAGGCCGCGGGCGGCGGCCAGGTTTGCCTCCATCACCACGCACGCGGAGGCGCCATCGGATAGCTGGCTTGCGTTGCCCGCGGTAATAAAGCCGTCTTGCCGCACCGGCTTGAGCGAGGCGAGGCCTTCCATGGTCGTGTCAGGCCGATTGCCTTCGTCGCGCATCAGCACCACTTCCTGCATCGAGGTCTCGCCGGTGGTCTTATCGGTCACCGACTTGATCGTCTTTACAGGAACGATTTCCGCATCGAAGCGGCCGGCTGCCTGGGCTTCAGCCGTTCGGCGCTGCGACTGAAACGCGTACTCATCCTGTTGTTGGCGCGAAATACCGTACCGGCGAGCGACAACTTCGGCCGTGTCGATCATCGGCATGAATATGTCCCGATGAAGTGCGAGCAGTTCCGGGTCGGCAGCGATACGTAATTCGGCCGTCTGCACCAGCGAGATGGAATCCATGCCACCGGCCACGACGATATCCATCCGGTCCATCACCACCTGTTTCGAAGCCATCGAGATGCTCATCAGACCCGAAGAACACTGTCGGTCAACGGTCTGCCCGGCGACTGAGACTGGCAACCCCGCGGTTAAAGCGGCGGTCCGCCCTATCGTATGCTGCTGGCCCTGGGGCAACGCCGATCCGACGATGCAGTCATCGACCTCATCGGGCTCAACTCTTGCACGCGCGACTGCGGCGCGAATGGCGTGAGCGGCCAGGGTTGGGGCCGGGGTCGCGTTGAATGCACCCTTGTATGCGCGGCCGATAGGAGTCCGCGCCACGGAAACAATCACTGCATCACGGCTCATGTCACGCACCTTTAGAGGCTGCTCTTTTCAACTCGACCTCGCTTTTTGACAAAGCCGCAGCCCGGCTTACTTTGATCTTGCCAGTCCCGAACCTCCGCCCATCCAGCCACGGGGTCCCCTTTCCTTCTGCCCGTTGGCGAGAGAGACATCTGGCGGGGTCTTCACATTCTTTACATGAATTCGTTCTAGAAATAATTGCCATCCACGCCGATCGCCTGCCCCGTAATATTTCGTCCTGCCGGCGAACACAGGAAGAGGCACGTGAGCGCTACGTCGTCCGCATTCACCATGCGGTGCAGGGAAATCCTCTTAAGGTATTCCTCCCGCATCGCCGTCTCTTCGACACCTTCCAGCTTGGCGCGAGCACTGATTACGCCATCCATCCTTGGTCCTTCGACAATGCCGGGCAGAATCGCGTTCACCCTGATGTTGTCGGGGCCGAGTTCGATGGCCAGCGATTTAGCGATTCCCACGATGGCCCATTTTGTGGCTACGTACGGCGTGCGCCACGGAATGCCCATACGGCCGGCGACAGACGAAATGCAGACAATGTTGGCGGACTTTGACGCCCGCAGCATCGGTACAGCATGGTGCAGACAGCGGTACTGGCCATTCAGATTTACATCGATGGTGCGCTTCCATTCCTGTTCTGTGATCTTGTCCACTCCAGCGGTCGGGCCCGCGATGCCGGCGCAATTAATCAAGACATCGAGACCGTCGAATTTGGCCCGCTGCGTCTCGAAAAGCGCCGCGACCTGCGTTTCATCGGCCACATCGGCGTGGGTCGCCTGGCAGCGAAGGAGAGCGCTTTTGAAATGCGGCGAGGGCAGCGTCGTCGATATCGCAGACGTGGATCTTGGCGCCCGTTTCCGCGAATGCAGTCGCAATGGCGGCGCCAATACCGGATGCGCCCGCAGTTACCAAAACCCGCAATCCCTGTGGAGGATAGAGTCGATCCTGGAAGGTCATTCTTCTTTCACCTCTCATTAAACTTCTTTGCGATGACGCTATACCACCCATGGAATCAGGCGAAATGGACATTCTCCATGCCCTTCAGTTGCAGGATCTCCCTCACTTCGGCGGGTGTGGCGATTTCAAAGGAGAGCTCTTCGAGAATGCGGCGAATCTTTCTCACCTGCTCGGCGTTGCTCGTCGCCTTGACACCGGGGCCGAGATAGAGGTTGTCTTCCAGCCCCACGCGCACGTTTGCGCCCAGGATGGCTCCCATGGTCAGAAGGGACATCTGGTGGCGTCCTGCGCCCAACATCGAAAGGTGATAGTTATCTCGTCCAAACAAGCGGTCCGCTGTTGACCGCATGACGAAGAGATTTTCCGGGTCCGGGCCCAGCCCGCCGAGAATTCCGAAAACAGCCTGAATAAAAAGCGGTGGCTTGATGATGCTGCGATCGACGAAGTAGGCGAGATTGTAAAGGTGCCCTACGTCGTAGCACTCCAGTTCGAATCGAGTGCCGCTCTCTCCAAGATTGCCAAGAATGTATTCAATATCCGCGAAGGTATTCTTGAAGACACCGCTCTTCATGCCCTCGATCTTCGGCTTCTCCCAGTCATAACGCCATTTCGTGATCCGCTCGGCTACGGGATGAATGGAGAAGTTCATCGATCCCATGTTCAGCGAACACATCTCGGGTTGGGCCTGGCTGGGATAAGCGAGTCGTTGCTCGATCGTCATATCGGAACTGCCGCCCGTGGTGATGTTGATGATCGAGCTTGTGCGATCTGCCAGAACAGGACAAATCTTCCGGTAGTCTGCCGGATCTCCCGAGGGCCTGCCATCCGCGGCTTTTCTGGCGTGGATATGGAGAATCGCGGCCCCCGCCTCGGCAGCCTCAACGGCACTGTCAACGATCTGGGATGGAGTGATGGGAAGATACTCCGACATGGTTGGAGTGTGAACTGAACCGGTAATAGCGCAGGAAATGATGACTTTGCGACTGTTTTTGGCCATCTTCGGTCTCGATAGGAACAATGACCGAACGATGATAAGAAGTTGGAGCCAGGATACGACAGGTTCCGAGCGGACATTTTTTGTCGTTTTCGGACCCGCGGCAGGGCGCCTTGCCCGGCCATTGAAGATCACGGTCGATAGCGCGCCGGAGTGCTGCCGGTCCATCTGCGGAACGCGTGACGGAAATTTGTTGCCTCGCTGAATCCCACAAGCTCCGAGATGTCTTCGATACTCAATTTCGTGGACCGCAGATACTCGCTCGCCAGGTTGCAGCGGACATCGTCGAGAATCTGAGTGAAAGACGTGCCTTCGGCGTGGAGCTTTCGATTGAGCGTCCGCACCGTCGTGGCGATCTGCCTCGCGACTTCTTCCATGCTTGGCGAGTGCCCGGGAGTAAATGCGATGATCTGATACACTTCACCGGCCACACCGGTCGATGTCTTTACCTCGCCCAGAATGCGATCGCAAGTGTCTCGCAGGATTTTTGAAGTGAGCCCGTGCGCCAGGCGTGGCTTCGCAGATAGAAGCGATTTCGGATAGATGAGTTGAGACATCGGCTGATCGAACCGCACCGGACAGCGGAGATAGCGCTTGTAAAGATCGGTGTGGTCCGGGGCGGAATACGAAAGATCGGCGCGAACCGGCAGATAAGAGTCGCTTTCTACCACGTCTCTCAGATGCGTTGCCAGTTGGGTTAGCTGTTGCTCCATGAGAAAACGCAACAATGCGTCGGGATGTGTGACACGCCGCATTCATCGGGAAAAACCACGATGCGTAATTCCCCTCCTCACGCCACGACATGGGAAGAAGCGGTGTCGCCAACCGGTGATACTTAACCGCGACCTGGAAGTACTCGCGGATCGTGGGACTGCATACCAGCGCGAATCCATACATTCCATATGCAGACAGTGGAATTCGACTGCCTGTACGAAAAGGGGTCTCGGGGGTTTTCGAGAACTGGAGTGCGTTGTGGCATACCGTAATGTACTGACGCACCGAGGTTAGAGTCTCGGGATTCGCAAGACTCTCCGGCAACAAGCCTGTGCCTGACAGGCTCGCTTCAGGCGCAATTCCCTGCTCTCCAAGAACTTCAACAAGGGCTGCTACCTTGTAGGGCGCGTACCGTTTTTCGTTCCAAAGAGGTAATTCCATGACCACCAAAGCCTGTCCGAAAAGAACACTCTTATGTCCGAATTAAACCTGTGCAGCCTAATTGTGCATCATTAGCATTCCGTTTTGGAAGTGGGTTCTTTTCGGGCCTTTTCAGCTCAGATCGGAATCGTATGTCAGAGTTCGTTATCGCAGCAGCTAAGCGCACCGCTATTGGAGGCTTTCAAGGATCTCTAAAAGACAGTTCGGCCGTTGACCTGGGCGTGGTCGCAACCCAGGCGATTTTGCCCGGCCTTCCCGCCGAGGATATCGCGGATGTGATTGTCGGCAATGTTCTACAGGCGGGCAACGGCATGAATCCTGCTCGCCAGATCGCTCTCAAGTCAGGTCTTCCCGACCAGGTCACAGCGCAGACCATCAATCGTGTTTGCGGCAGTGGTCTGCAGGCGGTCGTATCGGCCGTGCAGGGGCTGCAATGTGGAGACGGCAAGTTATACCTAGCCGGCGGCACTGAAAGCATGTCCCGTGCTCCCTATCTTCTGTCCCAGGCGCGCGCCGGATATCGATATGGTCCTGGCGAACTGGTCGACAGCATTCTCAGCGAGGGCCTCACCGATCCCACCCTCGGCTATGCCATGGGTGTCACTGCGGAGAATGTTGCCGAGCAATGCGGGATCACTCGCGAGGAGCAGGATGCTTTTGCGTTCGAAAGCCAGACTCGTGCAGTGAAGGCCTTGAAGGATGGAGCCTTCAGCTCGGAAATTGTCCCGGTTCCCTCAAAACCAAAAAAGGCATCGTCGAGTTCGCGACCGATGAGCATCCTCGCCCGGATTCCACTCTGGAAGTGCTGGCAAAGTTGAAACCGGCCTTCAAACCGAATGGGACAGTAACCGCAGGAAACTCCAGCGGCCTGAATGATGGTGCGGCAATGCTAGCCATAACTACCAGGGAGTACGCCGTCAGCCATGGACTACCCGTGCTGGCGCGCATTCTCTCCTACGGCCTGGCCGGCACCTCCCCGGCAGTCATGGGGCTCGGTCCGGTAGCGGCAGTGCCGATCGCTTTAAAGAAGGCGGACCTGACCCTGGAACAGATCGACCTTTTTGAATTGAACGAAGCGTTCGCCGCACAATCAATCGCTGTCGTCCGCAAGCTCGGTCTTGACCCTGCCAGGGTCAATATCAGCGGTGGGGCCATCGCCCTCGGACATCCCATTGGCGCTTCAGGCGCGCGCGTGCTCGTAACGCTGATTCACTCCCTGAGGAGACTTGAGAAGCAATATGGTGTCGCCAGCCTTTGTATTGGCGGAGGCATGGGAATCGCAATCGCGATCTCGGCTGAATGAAAATGTAATGATCATGTAGTTACAGCGTATGAGGGCGGGAACGTGAATAAGGTAATCGAATCTCCGGATGCCGCGGTTGCAGACCTTCGCGATGGCATGACCGTCATGCTTGGCGGCTTCGGATTATGTGGAATCCCTGAAAATCTGATTGCGGCTCTAATTCGCAAGGGAGTAAAAGGGCTGCACACCATCAGCAACAACATGGGTGTCGATGGATTCGGGATGGGCCTGATGCTTGAGGCGGGGATGATTGCATCGCATATCGGAAGCTACGTGGGCGAAAACCGCTTGCTGGAGAAACTGGTCATCGCCGGCGAACTGCACCTTACTCTAATTCCGCAGGGCACGCTCGCCGAACGGATTCGCGCCGGCGGCGCCGGCATTCCGGCCTTCTATGTCCCTGCCGGAGCAGGCACCATTGTCGCCGAAGGGAAAGAAGTGCGCGACTTTGATGGCAAACCCCACCTGATGGAGCGCGCTTTGCATGCCGATGTCTCGCTGATCAAGGCCTGGAAAGCGGACCGTCATGGCAATCTTGTCTACCGGGAAACCGCTCGCAATTTTAATCCGGCAATGGCCACAGCGGCGGAACTGACCATTGCCGAGGTTGAAGAACTGGTTGAACCTGGCGAGTTGGATCCCGATGAAATCATGACTCCGGGTATCTATGTAGATAGGGTCGTTGTGGGACCGGAGTTTAAGAAACCCATCGAATATCGCTTCATTAAGGAGCATGTGCAGCCATGAGCGAGGAAAATGCAGCGCCGGAATCTCCGTTTACCCTGATTGGCAAAACCGCCATCGTGACCGGCGCCGGACGAGGCATCGGAAGAGCCATCGTTCAACGTCTGGTGTCGGCGGGCGCGAATGTGCTCGCGTGCGATTTAGATCGTGAGGCGTTGCAGGAGACACAGGCCTCGGTTCACAATCTTGAGCGCGTTGCGTTGGTCTCGCGGAGATCTGATGCAACCGGCCCTTCCCCAGGAGGTTGTGAACGCGGCGCTCCAAACCTTCCATGCCATCGACATCGTCGTCAATTGCGCCGGCTTCAGTTGGGACAGCGTCATCCAGAAAACCTCCGACGAGCAGTTCCTGGCCATGTTGAATATCCACGTTGTGGCGCCTTTCCGCTTGCTGCGCGCAGCTTCCGATTATCTTCGTGCCACCGCCAAGCGCGAGATTGCAGCCGGCGAGCGCGTAATGCGCAAGGTCGTCAATATTACTTCGATTTCCGGAACCGATGGCAATCCGGGTCAGGCGGGTTACTCCGCAGGTAAGGCTGGAGTGATTGGCCTGACGAAGACTCTGGCCAGGGAGTGGGGCCGGTACAACGTCAATGTGAACGCCGTTGGCTTTGGCCTCATCCAGACGCGCATGACACAGCCGCTTACGCCCGAAGGAAAAATCAATATGGGCGGCAAGGAAATCGCTATCGGTGTTCAGCCCGCGATGCTTGATTCCATCGCCGCCGTTTGTCCGCTAGGGCGCATCGGATCTGCCGAAGAGGCTGCCGGCGCCGTGCTCTTCTTCTGCTCTCCGCTATCGGATTACGTGACCGGCGAAGTGCTGATCTGCAGCGGTGGGTTTCATTTTTAGGCCACAGCATGGCCGCGTTTGTTGTTCTGGACCCCGGAACAAAAACATCGGGGAAGGGAGTTTGAAGTTGAACGCCAAAGAGCTTATCGCACGGCGCATTGCCCGGGAACTGAAGGACGGTTTCTATGTCAATCTCGGCATTGGCCTGCCCACCATGATCGCGGCGTACGTGCCGGCTGGGATCGAGGTCATCCTGCAATCGGAGAATGGCCTGCTGGGGATCGGACCTCCGCCTCCTCCGGATAAGGAAGATCCCGATTTGATCAATGCAGGCAAACAACCGATCACCACCCTTCCCGGCTCGAGTTTCTTCGGCAGCGATCAGGCCTTTGCCATGATCCGCGGCGGACACATGAACATGAGCATTTTGGGAGCCATGCAGGTCTCGTGCCGGGGCGACCTTGCCAATTGGACGATTCCCGGAAAAATGGTGAAGGGCATGGGCGGCGCCATGGACCTCGTCGCCAGTGCCGCTCGCGTCATCGTCGCGATGGAACATAATGCCAGAGACGGAGCCCCGAAATCGTCGAGGAGTGCTCCTTGCCGCTTACCGGGAAACGCGTGGTTCATGACATCGTTACGGAACTGGGCTGGTTCCACGTTTCCGCCGATGGACTTGTCGTCGAGGAGATTGCTGAAGGCGTGACGAAAGCTGAAGTTGAACATCGGACGGGATGCAATGTGCACTTTTCCCGAGATCTCCGTCCGATGCTTCCGTACTAGGCTCAACGCTGTCGAAGCCCAACAAGGATCGCACGGAGGCGTAGCGTGAGTCCTCAGGCGAAATCCTGCGTCCGCGCACGTAAAACCATCTCGCGTCCAATGACTCTATGCCAATTAGCGCCACAGGCACCTCGAACGCGCCTATGCTGATCCCTGGTGGCTGAATGGTCAGATAATCGTTGCCTGACTTGAGGAAATCTGATCGGACGCCGCTCTCGGGATCGCCTGCGTTGGTGGTCGCGATCGCGTCGAGCGCATGGTCCAGGCGAACCCGCTGAAATTGATCTATGATCTTCTTGTCCATCCCCTGGGGCCCCCACTCGACTGCTTAGCGAAAGCTCAAGGAGGAAGCGATGTCGACGTCCAGTGCGCCGCATCCTGCTCATCTAGCTGTCCACATTCTTCTTGCCTTGACCGCCGCGTCGCTGCCGTTTCCGGCGGCTGCAATTGCTCAACCCGCGCAATCGTCCACGTCAGGCGGTCAGTCTGCATCGAACGGCCTTGTTGTCGTTATCGAGGACAAGCCGAAGGTAAAGCAGTTGAATCTGCGTTCATTGAGCAATCCCTATATCAGCGGCGTCGCCTTGCAAATCCATTGGAGCGACCTGGAGCCGGCCGAAGGAAACCCCGATTGGTCCAAACTCGATCAGCTTTTCGCGGCCGCGGAGACCTCGAAGAAATGGGTGCAACTCCTCATCTTCCCTGGCTTTTTTTCGCCTTCGTGGGCCCTTGAAGGCGTGCAGACTGAAGACTTCCCCCTTCAGTATGGGCCGGGCGCGGGCACCGTCGAGAAGCTCCCGATGCCGTGGGACAATGTCTACCTCAACCGGTGGTTCGCATTTGTGAAGCTGCTCAGTGAAAGGTACGGAAACTCTCCTGCCTTTCGAGTCATCGCAGCCGACGGGCCGACGTCGGTTTCGGCTGAGTATTCGTTGCCAAACAAGCCTGCGGATGTCGCGATTTGGCTCAATACGGGTTACACCCCAAGCAAATATCTGGCGGCATGGCAGAAAACGTTTCAGGTGTACGCCGCCGATTTTCCCAACCAGTACATATCTTTGTCGATGGGTTCGGGTCTCAACATTAATGACCAGGGTAAGCGCGACGCGGCCGAGCGGCAGCTCGTCAGAGATCAAGTGATCGACGAGGCCATGAGTGCATTAGGCCGCCGATTCGCGCTCCAATTCAGCAATCTCGACGGATTTCCGGGGGCGGGCCCGGGTCCTCGCGGAGTCCCTTTTCTAATGAGCTATAACGGGCGCGTGGTCACCGGTTTGCAACTGCGCACATCTTGTGAACGCAACAGCGCGAACATGGGTGCTGCCGGCAATCCCGCGCTCGCCTTGCAAAAATCCTTCGACATAGGAATGCAGCCAAACGCTGCCGGTCAGCGCGTCAATTTTCTGGAGGTCTACGAGCCGGATGTTCTTGCAGCCGACCTGCAGCCGGTACTTAGCAAAGAAGCATCGCTGTTCAAATAGCCTCGGAGGGGACGAATCGGCGCGTCGCGAATGGTTTACTTCGGCGCGTTTGCTGCAGCGTTCGCCAGCTTAACCTCCTCGAGAGCCATGA
This sequence comes from uncultured Acidobacteriota bacterium, assembly GCA_963826735.1. GTDB lineage: Bacteria > Acidobacteriota > Terriglobia > Terriglobales > Acidobacteriaceae > Telmatobacter. The sequence continues at coordinate 769,279 of CAWGYN010000010.1, read as the reverse complement.
CTATAAACGACAGCGCAGTGTCTCTGCGCCCGCCCCAAGGATTCTTAGCATTCTTGAACTCGGTTTGGGCTTCGGTCAGTAGTTCGGTTGCTCCCGCCATTACGGCCGGTGAGTCCGGCACACCTGAAAGAATTTCTCCGCTGCTGGGAGGCTGCGGTAGACCACACGAGTCGAGCGCTTGGTTGATATAGTTGATCGCATTTGCCAGGTGAGGGCCCCAATTAGATCCCGCGTGCACGAAATTCGACCTGGCGTTGCCCAGATCCTGGATTGCGTTTTCGAACGCCGGCGGGATCGTCACTGCCGGCGCCGCTGCGGGCGGACTTGAACTGGGCGGCTGGCTGGCGGTGGGTGTCCCCCCTGCCGTGGAGGGCGGAACAAAGACGACCGCGAAGACCTTAGCCGCCTTCGGTGCAGTGCCCATGACTGCTGTTCCCTTCGGCATTTTCTTCCCGCTTGGAACGCAGGCGTCACCAAGCGTAGGCGCAGGACTGGTATTGGCTACAAACGGAAACGTAAAGGCAGCGCCATTGAGCCGCGTGCCCTGGCACACCAGCGTTGTGCCGGCGGGACCAGCGCCAGTTGTGTTGGCTCCCCCCGCCGTGGAGGGCGGAACAAAGACGACCGCGAAGACCTTAGCCGCCTTCGGTGCAGTGCCCATGACTGCAGTTCCTTTCGGCATTTTCTTGCCGCTAGGAACGCAGGCGACACCCAGCGTAGGCGCAGGACTGGTATTGGCTACAAACGGAAAGGTAAAGGGAGTGCCATTGAGCCGCGTGCCCTGGCACACGAGCGTTGTGCTTGCGGGACCAGCGCCACCTGTGTCGGCTCCCCCTGGCTTCGACGGCGCACCGACAACTACTGCGCTAAGCACGAAGAGAGGCACAGAAGTAGTACCTTCGACGACCTGACCTAAAGGCGCCGTCGTGCCTTTCTTTACACAGGTGGCACCCAGGGTGGGCGCCGGATTCGCACCGGGTGCGAACGCGATAGAAATGGTTTGGGAGCCCTCGAAAGGTCCCGAGCACACCAGCGCGCCCTGGGCGTTGAGCGCCTGGGTCATGCATGCAGCGGTGAACAGCAGCATGCCCGAAAAGAAGATTCGCTTCGACATAACCTCTCCTTACCCATGACTGTTGCAGGCCCCCGCAAATGCTCAAGGTGTTCTAGCCTTAGTTGGCTTTCTTCGGCTTGTTTGCTGCGGTGGCCGCCAGCTGTAGCTCCTGGAGAGCCTGGGTTATCAGCGGCAGTGCCTTGTCTTTGCACTCACCGTAGGGGTTTTTTGCATTCGTCAAATCTTTTTGGGCGGTGGTCAATTGCGTGGTTGCGGTCGTCATTAATGACGTTTCGTCCGTCGCAGTCGACTTCATTTCTCCGTTGCCGGGAGTCTGCTTTTGGCCGCACGCGTCGAGGGCCTGGTCAATCAGCTTGATCGCCTTTACCCGGTGCCCGCCCCATTTATCCCCCGCCTTCTCCAGGCTGGCCTTGGAGCTCACCATGGCTTTAATTCCCGCGTTGATCGCCGGAGGAATCGCGCCCGTTGGAGCTGCTCTGGGTTGCTTCGGCTTGGGTTGCTGGTTGGCGTTCGGCGTGGTGTTCGAAGGGGTGTTCGAGCTTGGCGTGCCGTTTTGCGTTGTGCTTGGAGTAGAGTTCGGCGTCGTGTTGGTCTGTTGAGCCTGCAACCGCGCACCGGAAATAGCCAAGCCTGAAACTGCCAGCAGAATTACGGATCCAAAGATTCTCTGTGTCATTTGTTTCCTCCTCGATCGCTCAGAAGTACCTTGATTGAGTTCATGAAAGGGGAGTCTTGGGGTCACTTTGATCGCCTGGGGAACTCGACCGAGCGCTGTCGAATGCGGCCCAGTGTACACCCCGAAACACACAGTTCGCTAGCCATGCTGCGGTTGATCCGTCCTGGAAATAGTGGTTTGAAGTGTCATAAACGATTGACAACGGCAAGCAAACGTGATGACATCACAGCCATCGAACAACGGCCCTCCAATCCCTAAGGAGGATTCCATGCGTTTCGACGCGACGTTTCCCCTTCAAAGTGCAATCCGGCGGAACTCGGGCGGATTTGCTTCGGCACTCGTCCTGATCCTGGCGGCACTCCTGGTGGCAGCCCATCCAGCACGGGCCGCCGGGCCCCAGGCTCAGCCTGCGGCAAAGCAACCCCGCAACGCCCGGCCCGTGGCAAATCAAACCGCACCGCCGAACGCAGCCGCGACGCCAAACGCAGTTCCTGAGCAAAGCGCAGCGCAGACTGCGGCGCCAATAGCTGAGCCAGTCTTACGGCAAAATCTAGTACAGGATCCGTTTCGAGTCGCAATAGATCAAGCAGTACAAAAGGGAAAACAAGAGGCAGCGACGAAGCCAGCCACGACCCCGGCAACGCCGATTGCACCCGGAAACGCTGCGCCAAGCACGTCTCCGAACGCGACCACGAACGCACCCCAAAACACCTCGCCAAACGCATCGCCGAACACAAACGCAACTTCGAGCGGGCCGCCGGCCGTGAACGGGGCCACCAATCCAAATCAGCCCGCAGCCGCAAGGCTCGTGTGCCAGGGCACGCGGCCCGCCACCGGCGCAGCCTACACCTTGATGTTTGATCCCAATGCCAATCCTGCGCCTGCGGCGGGTGACGCCTGCATACCGACCGGCCAGCCAAAGGCGGTGGGACAAGCAGTCATGAGCTCAGCGCCGAAGACAGGCCCAGCCCTCGCGGTCGTTGTTCCGTCCACCCCAACAGGAGGAGGCAACACAAGTGCCGCTGGTTCCGCAAGCGAAAGGCTCGTGTGCCAGGGCACGCGGCCCGCCACCGGCGCAGCCTACACCTTGCTGTTTGATCCCAATGCCAATCCTGCGCCTGCGGCGGGTGACGCCTGCATACCGACCGGCCAGCCAAAGGCGGTGGGACAAGCAGTCATGAGCTCGGCGCCGAAGACAGGCCCAGCCCTCGCGGTCGTTGTTCCGTCCACCCCGGCAGGAGGAGGCAACACAAGTGCCGCTGGTTCCGCAAGCGCAAGGCTCGTGTGCCAGGGCACGCGGCCCGCCACCGGCGCAGCCTACACCTTGATGTTTGATCCCAATGCCAATCCTGCGCCTGCGGCGGGTGACGCCTGCATACCGACCGGCCAGCCAAAGGCGGTGGGACAAGCAGTCATGAGCTCGGCGCCGAAGACAGGTCCAGCCCTCGCGGTCGTTGTTCCGTCCACCCCGGCAGGGGGAGCCAACACAAATGCCGCTGGTCCCGCAAGCCAAAGGCTCGTGTGCCAGGGCACGCGGCCCGCCACCGGCGCAGCCTACACCTTGCTGTTTGATCCCAATGCCAATCCTGCGCCTGCGGCGGGTGACGCCTGCATACCGACCGGCCAGAAAATGGCGAAGGGAACAGCAGTCATGAGCTCGCAGAAGACGACAGGTCCAGCCCTCGCGGTCGTCTTTGTTCCGCCCTCCACGGCGGGAGGAGGCAACACAAGTGCCGCTGGTTCCGCAAGCGCAAGGCTCGTGTGCCAGGGCACGCGTCCCGCCACTGGCGCAGCCTTCACCTTGCTGTTTGATCCCAATGCCAGTCCTGCGCCTGCGGCGGGTGACGCCTGCATACCGAGCGGCCAGAAAATGGCGAAGGGAACAGCCGTCATGAGCTCGCAGAAGACGACGGGTCCAGCCCTCGCGGTCGTCTTTGTTCCGCCCACCAAGGCAGGGGGAGCCAACACAGGTGCCGCCGGTCCTGCAGCCGCAACGCTCGTGTGCAAGGGCACGCGGGTCAATGGCGCTGCCTTCACCTTTCCGTTTGCAGCCAATACCAGTCCTGCGCCTGCGCCGGGTGATGCCTGCGTTCCAAGCGGCAAGAAAATGCCGAAGGGAACAGCAGTCATGGGCACTGCACCGAAGGCGGCTAAGGTCTTCGCGGTCGTCTTTGTTCCGCCCACGAGCCACAACACAAAATAAGGCACTCAGCCTTGGGAGGTTCGGATGCAGCCCCACACAGCATTTATGCCCCGAAATTCAATCCGGCTGGGAGTGCGCTGGATTCTGCCGTCACTCGTCCTGGTCTTAGTCGCCTTCCTGTCTACTGCCCGGCCCGCGCTGGCCCAGAACAGCACGCCCATCTGTGTGACCGCTAATTATCAGCAGAATGGGGTCTACTTGTGCGCGATATGGGGGCCGGTCGAAGTGCATCTGGTGTTTAACGATGTGAACGGCAAACAGCAAGACTATTCCCTGGCGGAGGCGCCACCTGACATTCTCTCGAAGCTGCCGCTAGCTTTGCAGGCCGAGAGCAAATTCCCCTTGTTGAATCCTAAGGTGAGGTATTTCGATGGTGAGTGGCTCTTGAACCGCGACACCATTTGTAAGGAAGTGGTCGCGAATGTCGAGCAGGCTATGCCTTACGGCCAAGACAACCAGGCATACAATGTCTCGTGCCGGCCCTTTAAGTACGGCTTTATGTCCCTCGGGATCTCTCCCAGCGCTCCGTCGTATTTCACCCAATACAACAGCCAGGGAGCGGAGGTCATACCCGCGGGTGGCTATCCGACTAACAAGGTGCGGCAACTGCAGATATCATTAAGCGTTCCTTTGAATATTGTTCCCTTCACGGTGACTTCGAAGTGCACTTGTCATAGCTCAAGCGCGACTTGTAACCAGGATCCGCAGTTCACGATGTCCTTCGAAGTGACGTTCAATGTAGTGGCAAACAGTACCGCGCTGGATGCATGGAAGTTCGGTCCCAAACCCCAGATGAAAATCGAATACTACGCAGGCATGGATGGCCTGGGGTGGACGGATGGCAAGGACTATGAGGCACAGGTCGCGAAGTTGGAGTCGACACTCGAGAACCAATTGGCCGGAGTAGTGGTTACCCTCGCAGCGACTGGTGATCTTTCAATACCTGCTGTCGTTGCAGAGCTTGTCTACGACCTCTTCAAGTACGGCATCGGAGGGCTATATGAGGCGACCTGCGATTCCAATCTGTATAACACGGTCGAAGCATATCTTTCCGGAGCATACAGCACAACCACAATCGTTAAAATGGCGAACCAGGCCAGTGCGGCGTTCAATGATTTGTTCTTAGCTTTGGATACGGCGAGCGCAGTAGGTTTTACGGACCTGGAAATAGAGGGGGTAGGGGATGAGAAGAAGTATCAAACAGCCCTCCAATTCCGGCTTATCTATCCGCCTCCCGCCAAACCCAAGGTGCAAAACGCCGCTGCGGCCCTGAATAAAGGAATCCATCTGACCCCGCCCTCCATCGGCACGGGTGGGCAGCAAGTCAAGCCGGGTGTTCCTTTCCTGGTGAGTGGCAGCAATTTTCTATTGGCCTCCAGCAACCTGTTGGACATCAGCTGGGACCACACCATCGCACTCCCTGGCAAGACCACGTTGCAATGGGGGCCCAAGGGCGGCACAATGACCCCCGTCCCTGTTGTTGGGGACGGTTACCAAACTCCGGCAACCCTGAAGCCGGCGACGGCGTATCAATTTCGCGTGCAGGAGTGCGATATCATCACCTGCTCGCCATGGAGCGATTGGCTGGAAACATCCACTGAGTCCAGCGGGAATAGTACCGTCAAGCTATGGTTGGACGACAACACCGCGCAACCAATCGGCACCGCCCCGCTCGGCCCCGATGGCGGTGTCATGATCACGGCGACGATTCCAGCCGGCACTGCGGCGGGCACGCACACGCTCAACGCCGGCGCCAAAGGCGACACGCCCGAGGCGAGTGCCCAAATCACCGTGGCTGGCGGATCCGGCGTCGCCGCCACCATCGCTGTCATGGATTCGACCACGCATACTGCATCCAAGCCGCCGATCGTCTTGCAGTATCCCAACACGCTCTCGATTCGCGGCGACGGCTTTGCCCCTGGTGTGAAGGTGACAGTCCACCTCGACACTACCACGGGCCCACAGCTCGGCACTGCTGTTCCCAACGCAACCGGGATCTTTCTGGGGAATTTCAACTTGCCTTACAGCACACCCGGATCCCACCAGCTCGTCGCTGTCCAAGGCACGCTCCAGGCCTCTGAGGCAGTGACCCTGGAAGAGCCGCCAAAATAGAGAGAAAGTAGCTTTTCTTATCGAAGGACGGGCCGAGAACCGGGGCTGCGGGGTGGACTGGTGTCCCATAGAGCCAGTTAATTGGTGCCGGGAGGGGGGTCGGAACTTTAGCCGGTGTTCGAAATACGCAAGTTACTGATTCCAGAATCGCCAAAATCGCTCAAATCGCCAAAAGCGAGAATCCTAGGCACAATTGGTCCGCGAGGCATCTGGATCCATATTGATGCACACCCAATCTGCAGTTCGTAAAAAATCGATCGGGACTCGGGAATATTTACTGAAACATAGTCCGAGTAGCCGGTCGCTCGGAATGGTTCACTGACCACAAGCCGAATTACGTTACAAATCCCGGGTTGCTGAGTGCGAGCGCCCAGACGACCTCTTTCGATGGCGTCAGTTCGAGCGCCTGCAATGTGCCGGTGCGCTGTTCCGGCGTAAGCGTCCCGAGCTCCCCTCTGGCATGACATCTGGTTTGAGGACGACGATGCCGTCATGGGTGATGAGGGGGAAGTGGGAACCGGGCGTCGGCCTCGTCGGTGGCGAACGGTGTCAGAGAAGCGTCGGATTGCGGAGCTGACCTTCGAGCCCGGCGCGAGTGTTGCGCTGGTGGCTCGCGCTCACGGTGTGAACGCGAACCAGGTGTTCAAGTGGCGTCGTGCGCTGAAGCGTGGCGAACTGAACGAGGCGGCGGCGGGATCTACGGCGCTTCTTCCAGTCATATTGTCTGCTCCCAGCGTTGCGGCCGATGCTCCAGGCCAGGTTGATGCGAAGGAACCGCCAGCAGCAGGCGGCTCGATTCACATTGAGCTTCCTGGCCGGGCCATGATCAGTGTGGAGAGCGGAGCTGATCCTATACTGCTGCGTTCGATTCTTGAGAGTTTGCGCAAGTGATCGAACTGCGCACCGGAACGAAGATATGGCTTGCCGCCGGCGTGACCGACATGCGTCGCGGGTTCGACGGTCTGAGTGCGCAGGTGCAGACGGTGCTCAACGAGCAGCCGTTCTCGGGTCACGTCTTCGTTTTCAGAGGACGCCGTGGTGACATCGTGAAGGTTCTCTGGTTCGATGGTGACGGGTTATGTTTGTTTGCCAAGCGCCTTGAGCGAGGACGATTCATCTGGCCGCAGGCCACGGAAGGAACCGTTTGTCTGACGCGTGCGCAGCTTTCGATGTTACTCGAAGGCATCGATTGGCGCCGGCCGCAGAGGACCTGGACTCCGCAGATCGCGGTTTGAGTGACACGTGTGATTCCCCTTTATTCATGCACCTTTTATTGATGCATTCTGATTTCATTGATGGCATACTGTGTCCATGGATGCCGCTCAGTTGCCGGATCTTGACGGGCTCGATCGTGAGGCGCTGAAGGCATTGCTCGTTGCGCATCAAGAGGAACTTCGATCTCTTGCCGCTTCACATGAAGACGAGCTTCGATCGCTCGAGACTGAACTCGAGTCCCATCGCCAGACACTCTCCCAACAAGATGAGCAACTGCGCTCAAGCAGCGAGCAGATCGAGCATCTGAAGCTGGTCATCGAGAAGCTGCGGCGCAGGGTGTTCGGCGTCAAGAGCGAGAAGATCGTCATTCAGCTTGAACAGCTTGAACTCCATCTGGAAGAGCTGGAGTCCGCGCAGGCCGAGATGGAAGCCGCTGTTGAGCGGGTGAGACCTGCCGAGGAGCCTAAGACGAGGTCTCGACGCAAGCCGCTGCCGGAGCATCTGCCACGCGAAGTTGTCAGCCACGCTTTTCACGGTGACTCGTGCCCCGACTGCGGCGGCCAGTTGCGCAAGTTCGGCGAAGATGTCTCTGAGCAACTGGAGTACATCCCGGATAGCTTCAAGGTAATCCGCCACGTGCGGCCGAAGTTCGCCTGCAGCGGTTGTGAGCGGGTGGTTGAGGCGCCTGCGCCATCCCGTCCGATCCAGCGTGGCCTTGCCGGACCGGGGCTGCTGGCCCATGTGCTGGTCTCGAAGTTCGCAGATCACTTGCCGCTCTATCGCCAGTCGGAGATCTACGCCCGCCAGGGAGTTGAGATTGAGCGCTCCACGCTGGCCGGGTGGGTAGGTGGGGCAAGTGAGCTACTGGCTCCGTTGATCGATGCGATTCAGAAGCATGTGCTGGCAGGAGCCAAGCTTCATGCCGACGATACACCGATGCCGGTGCTTGCGCCTGGCAGTGGCAAGACCAAAACGGGCAGACTTTGGACCTATGTGCGCGATGACAGGCCTGCGGGTGAAGATACCGCGCCGGCTGTCTGGTTCGCGTACTCGGAGGATCGCAAGGGTGAGCATCCACGGCAGCATCTGAAGGCGTTCAAGGGTGGCTTGCAAGCAGACGCCTATGCAGGGTTCCATCATCTATACGGCGATGGCGCGATTTATGAAGTGGCCTGCTGGGCACATGCGCGACGCAAGTTTCACGAAATCCATGTCATCCACGCCTCGCCGACGACGACAGAAGCGTTGGCCAGAATCGGAGCCCTCTACGCAATCGAAGACGAGGTACGCGGTAAGCCCGCCGATCTGAGGCTGAGTGTCCGACAGGCGCGAGCCGGGCCACTCCTTGAGGAAATGCGCAAATGGATGGAGAAGGCACTGCGTTCGCTTTCAGCGAAGAGTGAAACTGCGGGCGCGATTCGCTATGCGCTTTCGCGATGGCGTGCCCTTACGCGTTACACCGACGATGGGCTATTGGAGATAGATAACAGCGCGGCCGAACGGGCACTGCGGGCTGTGGCCCTTGGACGCAAGAACTATTTATTCGCAGGTTCTGACTGCGGTGGCGACCGAGCCGCAGCAATGTACAGCCTGATTGGATCGGCCAAACTCAACGGCCTCGACCCCGAGTTCTATCTCCGCACCGTCCTGTCCCAGATCGCCGACCATCCCATCAGCCGCATCGAGGAACTCTTACCCTGGAACCTTGCACCGTTGCTCCAGATCCAATCCTCCCAAGCCGCCTAGACACACTCATCAGGTGCCCACCAAAAAGGTAGTGGGCACTTCGACGATCAGTCCTCAGCCACGTCAAGAGGGGAACTCGGGACGCTTACGTTCCGGCGTTGTATTCCACTCGTTTACCCAACTGCTCACTACCGTGTTGCCACTGGATAACCGCCACGCCTGCTGCAGGTAGAAGAATTTGTAGCCAGGCGCTTCGGAGGGGGTGAATGTCCATACCGCGTCTCCGCGGCGAGTTATTTCGCGCACCCCCGATCCGGTCGGTGATCAACAGATTTCCATTCGAAAGCGGGGTAACGCCCCAGGGCGCCGTGGACGGAAAGGACCACAGCTCGTTTCCGTCGAAGTCGTACTCCACGACCTTGTTCAGTTGCGTGTTGGCAACGACCATGGTCCCATTCAGGGTCAGGCGGATGTGGCGGAACTGCCCATGGACGCTGATGGGATGCCCGGTGGGAAGAACGATCTCCCGCTCCGTTGCGCCGGTGACGATGTTGACCACGCGCGCGACGGCGGGATCGCCGTTCATGATGAACAGTACGTGGTCGTTTCCGATGGGCGCTGCCGTATGAATCTCATATCCGGCAGGTGCGTCGTAATTCCAGACAACTTTCTTTTCGGGGGTAATCTCGCTGACACCGAATTGATGTGCAAACAGAATGTTGCCGTTCGACAGCATAACGGCATCGCTGATTTCGCCTTTCCCCATAGGGTCGTCGTAAGTCCACACGATCTCGCCATGGTGCACGATGAAGATGCGGCGGTCGTGCGATTCGCCTGTGCACATGAAGTCGTGCTGTGCCAGGCCGTTGCCGGGAAGGTGAACGGGAACGGGAGGGGCTAAGACGGTCGGCGTTTGAGCGAGAACACCGGATGCCAACGCAAAAGATGCAAGTATCAAAGTCGCTCGAATCAATTTCGTTCTCCTGCGTCACTTTTCGCCGCAATTGCGCGGGCAAGCGGTGCTTAGTCGTCAAACAACCGAGAATACTATTCAGCTTCCCGACCGGACGGAGCCATTGAGTAGCAGACCGCGGTGCATCGTGAGTCTCAGTCCGTTCCCGAGAGCACCCCGCTCCTGAGAGCCATTGCCACTGCCTCCGTGCGATCGGACACTTGAAGTTTTTCCATGATGCTGTTTACATGATGGCGAACTGTGTTATCGCTGATCTCCAGAGATCCCGCGATCTGCTTGTTCGTTGAACCCTGTGCGAGTAGTTCCAATATTTGCAATTCGCGAGGCGTGAGGTCGGAGCGCATTAACCGGTCAGCCAAACGGGCCGCAATGTGGCGAGGAATGTAGCGCTTGCCGGAATGCACGACTGAAATTGCCGCAACCATTTCGGACTCCGATGTGTCTTTCAGAAGATATCCTTGAGCTCCAGCACGGATTGCGCGATAGATGTCTTCGTCTTTCTCGAAGCTCGTCAGGACTATTACACGCGGCGGATGTTCGCTTTGCCTGAGGGCATTCAAAACACCAATCCCATCCATTCCAGGCATGCGCAGATCCAATAAAATCAAGTCCGGCTTGTCGCGCTGAACAAACGCTAGAGCCTCCTCTCCGCTTGCTGCCGATCCAGCAACTTCAATTCCGGTCTGCGCGCTGAGCATGCTCGTAAGACCCGAACAGACAACCGGGTGATCATCGACGATCAAGATTCGTATGATTTTGCTAACCGTCTCGTGGGTTGACATGCAATACACGCTCCTTGAGATGCCGCCACGTCTGTTTGACGAAGGCGTACAGCGTTAGATCGGGTGGCAGCGGGGCCGTAACCTCGACAAGCGTTCCTTCGCCGGGCTGGCTAACGATTTCAAGATTGGCAGAAATTGCAGCAGCTCGCTTGCGCATGCCCCGCAATCCAAATCCCAGCAAATCACCGCTCTTCACAAAACCACAGCCGTCGTCTCTGACACCAAGCCGCACCGAGGCCGCGCCGTAGGCAAGTGAAATATTCAAATGGCTGGGATCGCCGTGACGAACCGCATTCGCGATTGCTTCCTGACCGATTCGGATTAGCGAGGCGGCAATCTCCGACGGAAGTGAGCGCGGTGTGCCGGTGCTAACCGCTGCGACTTCGACTGAACCGCCTTCCAGCATCTTGCGTGCTGAAGTTTCCAGCGAGGAAAGCAAATCGTTTTCCTCGGGTAACTCGCCGCTCAAAGGCTCAATACTGCGCCTCGCCTCTTTATGGCTGTGCCGGACCAGCGCCCGGGCCAGATCGACTTGCTGTTGCAAGCCGGAATTGTCGCCCGGGATCGCCTTTCGTATGGCCTGCAATTGAAAACCGATTCCCGCAAAGCTTTGCGCCAGCGTATCGTGAATGTCGTTCGCTATACGCTCCCGCTCTTCGATTACAGCCTGAAGCCTCCAACTCTCGATCCGGCCGATAACGATAATGGCGAGAAAAATAACCAGAAGGATGAGAAGCGATGCCGTGATATACACAACGTGGAGCGTGGTCCACCAGGATGGCGGTTGAAGCACACGAACGTCGTCCGCCGATCGCAGGACCACCTTGTAATGAAACGCGTCCGCACTGAGCAGCCCCGGATTCCAATTCGCTGTCACTTCCAGGATGGACACTCCGACGATTTGTATCCAACTGCCCTCCCGGAGCTTTTCCAACGCGTTCGCATGATCCGGGTCATCCAATTCAGCGACCAGGAGATTGGACTTGTCCTGCAACAGCAACACTTCGCGAAGCGGCTCGTGAACGCGCCTCAAAAGACGGCCCTCCGCGCGCACAAGATTGTTGTTCAAGGCGCCAGAGGTAAGATCCGCAATCTTGATCGACGTGGGATCGAGTTGCTGTCCGTGAGCAATAAAGCGGAGGACGGCATCCTGCAAGATAGGGCCCGAGTCTTGCAGCGCAGGAAAGCCAACCGCCTCGATCCGGTCCCCGAGTTGAAGATCGCTGCTCTGTGCCGTCAAAACGTACAGCGCTCTCCCGCCGTCTTCGATGACGACGCTTTCACCGGGTTTATAGTAAGTAACGATTCCCGACACCCTGAGACGGTGATAGCTGTCGGTGCCAGACCCATACTGCATCAACCTGCCGATCGGCGTGAGCGGTAAAGCAAACAGATCCCTGGGTGGAGGCTGGAGCACCGTTAACTGTTGCATCCCCATGGCCATAACTAAAGAAGGAGCCGTGAGTTGCCTTTCAGCGTTCTTGAGAGATATGACCGTGCCCTCGATCCGGACAACGGCATCGATTAATTTGCGTCCAGCATCAGCATCTTCTCCCGGGAACGAAGCGTACACGAGGCCGTCGGCCATTGCGATCTTGAGCCACAATCTCTGCAAATGGGACTCACCTGGACGGAGTCCGGCCGAGTGCACTACGCCGGTAATCGAGACATATTGATCGTCCTCTTCTCCCGTACTCAAGAGTTTGAGGCTCACGGTTTTAGGCTTTGGCAGCGAAGTGCGTCCCAGAATCGTGAAGGATCTTGCCTTCACAATGGGAGAGAATAATCCCGGGGCCACGACTCCCAGCACCTCCACCTCATCGCCTTGATGGCAAGGCTGGTGAAGGACAGAATCGATCCATACTCCGGCAGTGCGGTCCTGAACCATGGCGCCACTGAGAACAGTGCACAAGGTAATAACACCCCGAATTTGGACGGGATCTCCATGACTTGCTTGGGCAAGAGAAAGTGCAAGAATGGACGCCGCGGTTCGATACTGTGCCGTTGGTGAATGCGGAGTCGCCGGCTGAGCGAAGGTGCCGCGCGAGCAGGTTGCCAGTAAAACGGAAAATGTGAGAACCGCGCGGAGTTTTTGTTCGAAGGACCAGAAGCGATTTAATGAGCCGGTCGTTATTGAGGCTAAACGGCGCGTGCTAATGCAATTCAAGCCTCGCATTATCATAGAGTTCCGCCCATCATGCCTGCGCCGGTTCCAGGCTTGCGAGGCAACGCAAGTTTAACCGGAATTATCCCGTTGTGCTCGTCCGACAGTTTATAACGCCCATCCCGTAAGGGCATATGGCCCATTTGTACGACCAGCGTCGGGTCCATCTGGCGCATTCGCGCATCGCCCATCTGTGCCAGTCCATTCTCCCCAATCGTGCCTTGCGCACTCCTCAAAACGATAGGTAGTATCTGGCCGTTCCATGAAGCGAGAGTCCATCCGCGCCCTGTATTGATATGTGCCTTCCGTATTCACGTTGTCAAACCGGCATGTCAATCCCAGCGTATCCGTATTTGCCTCAAGCGCAAGAGCGGGAGAGGAAGCGGTTGGCGGCCGGGAATTGGCACGATGATTCTGGCAAGAAACTGAAGCAATTTCACCAACAAGAATCTTGAGAAAAGCGATCTCTCAGGAGGCTGTGCCCTGAATCTTGGGGATGAATTTCAAAGGAGAAAAGCATGACAATTAGAAAATCTCTCAGAAATTGTTTTGCCCGCCTCTGTGTAGTCGCTTTCGCGATTGCGCTCTGTGCCGGAACTCGCGTTAACGCGCAAGGCTACGGAACCATCAGCGGCACCGTCACGGATCCCAGCGGCGCCGTGGTCACGGGCGCCAGTGTGGTAGCCACCCAGGTGCAATCGGGCACCCAAATGACGGCAGTCACAAGCAAGGATGGCCGATTTGTTTTCCCGACGCTTCTGCCTGCCGGCTATACGGTTTCGGTCACCGCGAAAGGATTTGAGCTCTACGCGCAGAAGGGCATCATTCTCGAGGCAGACCAGGCGCTCACCGTGAATATCACGCTGAAGGTCGGCTCGCAAACGGCAACTGTGAACGTCTCGGCCGACGCGCCGCAGGTTGACGTCACCACCGGCACCTTGTCGCAGGTCATTGACCAGGCGGCCGTACAGGATATCCCGCTGAACGGCAGAGCCGCGGCCTCGCTCGTCACCCTGATCGCCGGCGTCGTCGATGCCAGCAATGAGGGCAACGGGTTGAACCAGGGCAACGGAAAAACATTCTCCGTTAATGCGGTTCAGGTTGCATCCGCGAACGGCACGCTGCCCAACCAGGACAATTTCCTGCTCGACGGCGGCAACAACATCGACGAAATGACCAACGTGAACGATCCGTACCCGATGCCTGACTCTGTCCAGGAATTCAGCGTGCAGACCAGCAACTACAACGCGGAATTCGGCCAGAGCGCCGGCGCCATGATCAACATCGTCACCAAATCGGGCGGCGAACAGTTCCACGGCGATCTTTTTGAGTATCTGCGCAACGGTTTTTTCAACGCTGAGTCGCACTTCTCGCCGCCGGGTACCCAGGACACGCTGCACCGGCATCAGTTCGGCGGCACGATCGGCGGCCCGGTGATCATTCCGCATCTCTCGCACGGAAAGAGCACGCAGTTTTTCTTCGGCTATCAGCACACGCAAATCCACTCGGGCTCCGGCGCACACCAGATCACGGTTCCCACTCTCGCTGAAGAAGGCCTGACCTCAAGCGGCGGATCGCTCGGCTATGCCGATTACAGCAACCTTTGCACGTCCGGCTTCACTGGGGGCCTCTGCAATACCGCCAGCCAGCAGATCTATAACCCGTTCGGGGGGACCGCATTTTCAAACAACCAAATCCCCAGTACCGTTTTCGATCCGGCTTCGGTAGCCTACGCGAAGTCCTTTCCCACGGCGAGCGCCGATGCGTCCGCGGGAAAGATCGGCAACATCGTCAACTATTTCTCCGCCTCGCAGAATTACCTCAACGAGTACGATGCGCGCGTCGACCACAATTTCGGCGACAGAGACCACCTGTTTGGCCACTATTTTTATGATTGGTTCCAGCAGCCCGCAGTTTACAACCCGGCGATGCTGGCGAGCTACGGTTCGTACTTCAACACCCGCTACCAGAATGCGTTGCTGTCGGAGACGCACACCTTTTCCCCCAACCTGCTCAACAATCTGGTGCTCAACTACCAGCGCGAGGTGTCTCTGCGCGGCGGACCTCCAGGCAGCCAGGACATCTCGGGATTTGGCGTGACTAACATCTGGCAGCCGCCGACCGGTCCTTATCTGGCCGCGTCCGTCTCCGGCTATTTTGGAGCTTCGTCCTCGGCGTTCGCCGGCTGGGGCCGCAACAACTACACCTTCAACGACGACCTGCATTGGGTGAAGGGCGCGCACAACCTGGCTTTTGGCGGGCACGTCGAGTTGAGCAAGTTCGACGTCACCAACGTGTACCAATCCTACGGCGCTTTCGGTTTCGGCCTGGCCGGCACCTCCCTCGCCATCGCCAACGTCAATGCCATGGCCAATTACATGACGGGCTTCATGACCTCTTTCCAGCAGGGCAACTACGAACTGGTCAACGATCGCAACCACTTCCCCGGCATTTATGCCCAGGACAGTTGGAAGGTGAATCAACGCCTGACCCTGAACTATGGCTTGCGCTGGGAAGACTTCGCTCCATGGGCTAACAAAATCGGCGAGGGCGGCCAGACAGCGTTCAGCCCCGCCAAGTATGCGGCTAACACCGGCACGTCCCAGTACCAAATTGCGACGACGACGGGAACAGCAGGATTGCCTGCCGGCATGGTGATTTCCGGCGACCCAGGTTTCCCGAAAAATGGCGCGAATAACGTCTACACCCATTTCATGCCGCGTGTGGGCTTTGCCTACGACCTCTTTGGCAACGGCAAGACCGCAGTGCGCGGCGGCTATGGCGTGTTCTACCAGGACCGCGTGGAAGCGTGGATGAACCTTTCCCAGGCCAGCTTTGTGCCCAATACCATTTCCGTCGCACTGACCAACCCACAGAAATCCGCCAGCAGCCCGGGTGGGCCGTTTAGCAATCCGTATTGCACGGGTTGCGCGAACGGTTCGTACATCAATCCGTTCCCGTTCACTCTGCCCTTCAAGTCCACGCAGGTGTTCCCGAATGCATTTCAAGTCGGGGAGTACGATCCTTCGAACGACTTCAAGGTACCGGTCACGTACGACTACAACCTCACCATCGAGCAGCAGTTGAGTTCGAGCTTCGCCATGCGGCTGGCCTATGTCGGTTCCGGTTCCCGTCACCTATGGACTGACCTGGAGCTCAACCCCTCGGTGAACACAGGCACCATGGTGAGCGGCAAGTTGACCTTCCCGGGCGGCACGTCCAGCGCAAACTCCAGGAGGGTGTATAACACTGCTCCCACCGTCGGGCCCTGCCTCACCACCACGGGTTGCAACACGAATTACGCCCAGATTATCGAAGCGGCCATGATCGGTAATGCCCACTACAATTCCTTCCAGGCAACTCTGCAGAAGAGGATGTCGCACGGGCTTCAGTTCCTGGCTAACTACACCTGGTCCAAGTCTTACGATGACCTGCCGCAGGCCACGCGCGTTTCCAATACCGAGGACCTGAACGCGGGCGAGTCGTATGTCTATCCTCTCTATCCCTCCAACGCAACCAACGTCCCGGCGGCTGCGATTGTGCCGGACATCAAGGCCCTCGATCGCGGTCTATCCGATATCGACCATCCGCATGTCTTCTCGGTCTCCTATGAATGGGCGCTGCCGAAGATCAACAACGGCTATCGCGTGCTTCGGGCCATTGTGAACGACTGGTCAACCTCTGGAACCGTCCAGAGTCACTCCGGCGATGCGCTCACCGTGTATACGGGCATCGATAACTCAAATACCGGCCTTAGTCAGGACCGCGCGCAGCGCGATTTCACACAGTCGCCTTACCTGCATTCTAAAATCGACGGCGGAGATTGCGTGGCAGGTAAACTCTGCGAGAGCTGGCTTAACCCCTCGGCCTTTTCAGTGCCGGTCGACACCGGCGCCGGAACCGGCTTCGGCAATGTCATGAAGGACTCGCTCCGCGGCCCCCACTTTACGGTGTGGAACGGCGCCCTGGTCCGTTCCTTCCCGATTTTCCGCGAATCCACCTTGAACTTCAGGGCCGAATACTTTGACGTCCTGAACCACGTAATTCTCAACAACCCAAACACGTCAACCGGCAGCGCCAGCAGCTTCGCCAGCAGCACATCGTTCGGAACCATCACGGGTGAGAACGGCGCCGGACCGCGCATCGCGCAGTTCGCGTTGAAGTTTAACTTCTGATGCGCTCTGCGCGCCCATGAACAGGCGGCGGCAATCCGGGTCATGGATTGTCGCCGCCTCTTAACCTGAAATGCAAACCACGACACCTGAGGCAAAACCGCGCCAGCTGGCACAGTTCTGTACAAAACAGTTGGACGGTATGGCTGGAGTGACAATTTGACCGGGGGATAGATGCGATGAAGAGGCGACGCAAGCGTGCGCCTGAGCAGATTGCGCAGTTACTCCGCCAAATTGAAGCAGATACTGCAAACGGTGAGGAGACGGCAAGAGCGTGCCATAAGGCTGGAATCAGCGAAATGACTTACTACCGGTGGTACAAGGAATATCTCAACCTCACAGTGGATCAAGCAGACTTTCTAAAGGCACTAAAGCACCAAGACGAAGATCTGAAGCGTCCTATCTCGTAATCGCTTGAACCGATGTTTACAAAAGGGATGATGTGGGCGCCTTAGAACGGTGATGGCGATGACTTCGAAAAATCGAGCCGTGTCGTGGCTGCTGGCAATTCTCACAGCGCAGTTAGCGTTCGGAATTGCAAACGCAGTCTGCCAGCCGCAGTCGGCTCAGCAGCGCACGGGCCTGACGTTTGCAGGGCGCAGCATGCTTCTCGACGGAAAGCCATTTAAAATCCTGTCGGGCGAACTGCACTACGCGCGCATCCCGCGCGAGTACTGGCGCGCACGGCTCCGCATGGCAAAGGCCATGGGACTGAACACCATCGCGACCTACGTTTTCTGGAACGTGCACGAACCGCAGCCCGGCGTCTACGACTTCAGCGGCAACAACGATCTTGCCGCATTTGTTCGCATGGCCCAGGAGGAGGGTCTCTATGTGATCCTTCGCGCCGGCCCTTACTCGTGCGCGGAGTGGGATCTGGGTGGCCTGCCGCCATGGCTGATGGCGACGCCCGAGTCAGCCAAAGCGCTGCGCACGCGCGATCCGCTGTTTATGGGCCCGGTTACGCGCTGGGCGCATCGGCTGGCGGCTGAAGTCGCGCCGCTGCAGTATGGAAACGGCGGTCCGATCATCATTACGCAGATCGAAAACGAGTACGGGAATTTCGGCTCGGACAAAGCCTACATGGAACAACTCCATCAACTCTATCTGCAGGTGGGCTTCACCAAGAGTTTGCTCATCACCGCCGACAATTGGGAAAACATAGCTGCCGGTGACTTGCCCGGCATCTTCGCGGCGACGAACTTCGGTATCGGCAATCACCAGGGCGGGATGGATGCGCTTGAGCGCGAGCGTCCCGACCAGCCCCTATTTGTCTCGGAGTACTGGCCCGGATGGTTCGACAGTTGGGGACATTCGCACGAAACACGCGCGACTCAGGCGCAGATCGAAGATCTGAACTACATTCTGAAGCGCGGCGTGGGCGTGAATATCTACATGTTTCATGGTGGCACCAGCTTTGGCTATTACGCAGGATCGACCGGCGGCAAGGGGTTTATGCCCGACGTAACCAGCTACGACTACGATGCGCCGCTCGACGAAGCCGGGCATCCGACGGAAAAGTTCTTCGCCTATCGCGAAGTCTTAACCAGGTTCAATCCTGTGCCGGTCCCGGCGATGCCCAAGGCGCCCCCAGTGATCACGTTGCCCGCGACGGAACTGAGCGAACGCGCATCGCTGTGGGAGAATCTTCCCAGGCCCGTTTCAAGCAATGACCCAATGCCAATGGAGTATTTCGGCCAGAGCTTTGGGTACATTCTCTACCGCACCGTGCTGCATAAGGCCCCGGCAGGTGAACTGGCCGTCGACGAGGTCCATGACTTTGCGCGCATCTATCTGGACGGCGAGTTGGCTGGAACCATCGACCGCCGAGATTCCGTTCATTCGAGTCTCCAACTTCCGGCGATCAACGAAGGAACGCGTCTCGATATCCTGGTGGCGAACGATGGACGCATCAACCACACACACGAGATGCGATTCGACAACAAGGGAATCACGCACGCGGTCTCGCTGAGCGGCACGGTCCTGAAAGGGTGGCAGGTCTACCTGCTCCCGCTCGGTGAGCACGGCACAGACCTCCTCCCCAAGAAATACAACCAGGCAAAGATCGACGGGCCGGTCTTCTATCGCGCCAAATTCCAGCTCACGAGAGATGGTGATATGTTCCTGGATACTCGAAGGCTTGGCAAAGGGGCACTTTGGATCAATGGACACGCCGTCGGGCGCTTCTGGAACGTCGGACCGCAGGATACGCTATTCGTTCCCGGGCCATGGCTGAAGCGGGGAGCAAATACGATCATTGTCTTTGATATGCTCAACACGAGAGATTCCAATCCAATTGTCGAGGGGCTTCGCTCCTCGATTCTTGATGGACCCACGCGCGAGTAAACCATCTGTGCGTCGCCGAAACTGATTTGGGGCAATGTGCTTAATAGAGGGATAGCGAGCGCATTATTGCATATTCGTGAGTTACTTACGGAGTAATAGATACCGTGAACTGTGATTGAAGATTGAAGTGGACCAGCACTGGGGAGTGTGCCAGAGTGCCGAAGCACCATGATCGGCCAATTTCCCAACGTAAGCGTCCCGAGCTCCCCTCTGGCATGACATCTGGTTTGAGGACGACGATGCCGTCATGGGTGATGAGGGGGAAGTGGGAACCGGGCGTCGGCCTCGTCGGTGGCGAACGGTGTCAGAGAAGCGTCGGATTGCGGAGCTGACCTTCGAGCCCGGCGCGAGTGTTGCGCTGGTGGCTCGCGCTCACGGTGTGAACGCGAACCAGGTGTTCAAGTGGCGTCGTGCGCTGAAGCGTGGCGAACTGAACGAGGCGGCGGCGGGATCTACGGCGCTTCTTCCAGTCATATTGTCTGCTCCCAGCGTTGCGGCCGATGCTCCAGGCCAGGTTGATGCGAAGGAACCGCCAGCAGCAGGCGGCTCGATTCACATTGAGCTTCCTGGCCGGGCCATGATCAGTGTGGAGAGCGGAGCTGATCCTATACTGCTGCGTTCGATTCTTGAGAGTTTGCGCAAGTGATCGAACTGCGCACCGGAACGAAGATATGGCTTGCCGCCGGCGTGACCGACATGCGTCGCGGGTTCGACGGTCTGAGTGCGCAGGTGCAGACGGTGCTCAACGAGCAGCCGTTCTCGGGTCACGTCTTCGTTTTCAGAGGACGCCGTGGTGACATCGTGAAGGTTCTCTGGTTCGATGGTGACGGGTTATGTTTGTTTGCCAAGCGCCTTGAGCGAGGACGATTCATCTGGCCGCAGGCCACGGAAGGAACCGTTTGTCTGACGCGTGCGCAGCTTTCGATGTTACTCGAAGGCATCGATTGGCGCCGGCCGCAGAGGACCTGGACTCCGCAGATCGCGGTTTGAGTGACACGTGTGATTCCCCTTTATTCATGCACCTTTTATTGATGCATTCTGATTTCATTGATGGCATACTGTGTCCATGGATGCCGCTCAGTTGCCGGATCTTGACGGGCTCGATCGTGAGGCGCTGAAGGCATTGCTCGTTGCGCATCAAGAGGAACTTCGATCTCTTGCCGCTTCACATGAAGACGAGCTTCGATCGCTCGAGACTGAACTCGAGTCCCATCGCCAGACACTCTCCCAACAAGATGAGCAACTGCGCTCAAGCAGCGAGCAGATCGAGCATCTGAAGCTGGTCATCGAGAAGCTGCGGCGCAGGGTGTTCGGCGTCAAGAGCGAGAAGATCGTCATTCAGCTTGAACAGCTTGAACTCCATCTGGAAGAGCTGGAGTCCGCGCAGGCCGAGATGGAAGCCGCTGTTGAGCGGGTGAGACCTGCCGAGGAGCCTAAGACGAGGTCTCGACGCAAGCCGCTGCCGGAGCATCTGCCACGCGAAGTTGTCAGCCACGCTTTTCACGGTGACTCGTGCCCCGACTGCGGCGGCCAGTTGCGCAAGTTCGGCGAAGATGTCTCTGAGCAACTGGAGTACATCCCGGATAGCTTCAAGGTAATCCGCCACGTGCGGCCGAAGTTCGCCTGCAGCGGTTGTGAGCGGGTGGTTGAGGCGCCTGCGCCATCCCGTCCGATCCAGCGTGGCCTTGCCGGACCGGGGCTGCTGGCCCATGTGCTGGTCTCGAAGTTCGCAGATCACTTGCCGCTCTATCGCCAGTCGGAGATCTACGCCCGCCAGGGAGTTGAGATTGAGCGCTCCACGCTGGCCGGGTGGGTAGGTGGGGCAAGTGAGCTACTGGCTCCGTTGATCGATGCGATTCAGAAGCATGTGCTGGCAGGAGCCAAGCTTCATGCCGACGATACACCGATGCCGGTGCTTGCGCCTGGCAGTGGCAAGACCAAAACGGGCAGACTTTGGACCTATGTGCGCGATGACAGGCCTGCGGGTGAAGATACCGCGCCGGCTGTCTGGTTCGCGTACTCGGAGGATCGCAAGGGTGAGCATCCACGGCAGCATCTGAAGGCGTTCAAGGGTGGCTTGCAAGCAGACGCCTATGCAGGGTTCCATCATCTATACGGCGATGGCGCGATTTATGAAGTGGCCTGCTGGGCACATGCGCGACGCAAGTTTCACGAAATCCATGTCATCCACGCCTCGCCGACGACGACAGAAGCGTTGGCCAGAATCGGAGCCCTCTACGCAATCGAAGACGAGGTACGCGGTAAGCCCGCCGATCTGAGGCTGAGTGTCCGACAGGCGCGAGCCGGGCCACTCCTTGAGGAAATGCGCAAATGGATGGAGAAGGCACTGCGTTCGCTTTCAGCGAAGAGTGAAACTGCGGGCGCGATTCGCTATGCGCTTTCGCGATGGCGTGCCCTTACGCGTTACACCGACGATGGGCTATTGGAGATAGATAACAGCGCGGCCGAACGGGCACTGCGGGCTGTGGCCCTTGGACGCAAGAACTATTTATTCGCAGGTTCTGACTGCGGTGGCGACCGAGCCGCAGCAATGTACAGCCTGATTGGATCGGCCAAACTCAACGGCCTCGACCCCGAGTTCTATCTCCGCACCGTCCTGTCCCAGATCGCCGACCATCCCATCAGCCGCATCGAGGAACTCTTACCCTGGAACCTTGCACCGTTGCTCCAGATCCAATCCTCCCAAGCCGCCTAGACACACTCATCAGGTGCCCACCAAAAAGGTAGTGGGCACTTCGACGATCAGTCCTCAGCCACGTCAAGAGGGGAACTCGGGACGCTTACTTCCCAACCACATCGCGGCCTTTATCTCGGGCTGCGGTAAGTCAACATAAACCCAACAACCTTCCTGAGTTCCAGGGAAAATCGAAAGTGCGAAAAAGTCTGGACACTACCCAGGAACTTTAACCAGCCGCTTTCGATCCAGAGCCATTTCTATTCATTTCTACTAAGGTCGCTCCTGATATTCAGATTGGTATTCAGGACCTGAGATCGGCACGTCCGCCTAGAACTCAGCGCCACCGCTTCGAGAAGGCGGAGCGGTCACCTCAACGCCCGTCCCAGGCGGGCTTCTCCATGAATATGCACATGAACGATCCGCCGGATTGAAGCGGATTTGATTCTTACGGACGACAGCGGTCGATGACGCGATCGAGTAGGCCCTCACTTCGCGGTTGCGAAAATCGAGCAGATACCGCGGGTTCTTTATCACCCGCTTGCAGTGGTGCACAAGCAATCAAATATCAGGTTCTTGAGCGAAGAGACCGCAGCCCGGCGTGCTCGATGGGCACTGATACCGACATTCTATTTCTCAGGCCGGAAGGATCTTAAACGCAACAGCATATTTGCAAGGTGGAACATCGGGTAAGTCGATCTCGAGGCCCTCTGCTCCTCGAGTCCACCTTAGCTCAGATTTCGATCCAATTAATTCTACCTTCCGAATTTTGCGAGGATAATCTGTGGAGTCTTCAGCAAGCGACTTGATGACCATCTTTCCATCAGACGGCCAGCCCAGGGCGATAGCGTATAGGGCATCACCCTTTGTGGTGAATCGTATGTCTGTGGGCTGGAACTTAAGCCTGGACAACTGATACATGGGCAACACCCTGGCCGCTTCTGTAGCGGGCCCTTCCCCATAGAGGGTCCAAGGACGCGTCCCTTTGATGGCTTCTGAATTGACCTGTTGCCAATCAGCAAGTTCTTCAAGGAATGCGATCTCATCGCTGTCCGGCTCCCCATACCCAGGTAGAGGAATGCTGAGAAGAAGGTTGCCGTTTTTGCTGATGACGTCCACCATCAGGGGAATCATCAAAGAGGCCCTCTGGTATGTATGCTCTTCGAAGACTTTGCGATCGTAGTGCCAATGTCCGATGCATGCCTCCGTTTGCCAGGGCTTCTCCTGCAGCGTATCCGCCAAAGTCATTTCAAAGTCTCGGGTGAGGGTTCCCCACACGGGTTCAGGAACCTCTTTCAGGTCGAGAACTCCCTCAAGACGGCCATCGTGCGCCTGTATATTCTTGTTGTAGTAATAGGCCATGATTTGCGGCGCCAGGTCTGGTATTCCCAGCCAAACACCTAGATCCGGGGCTCCGAGTCCGCCGCGATCAAAATTGAACTGCGCCCCGTCGTCAAAGTTCAGGATGTCGGGAGCATAGCTGTCAATAACGTCCTGTACGCGCAGGAGAAACTGCTGGACGAATTCCGGGCATGGGGTGTTCTTAGCGTGGGGTTTCCCATTGATCATCTGGGGGTCCATGCCCTCCCACCACTTGCCCTTCCCGTCGGCTATAGTCTGCATGCCATCATAGGAAACTCCCGCGAGCGGCCCGGTCGTGTCGCTCTTGTAACGAACAGGAAGAAACTCGTCCCATACGCGATGCGGAGTCCCATGATAGCTCACGCCGAATCGCAATCCGTTGGCCCGTGCAACCTTGGCCCAGGTACCCACGATGTCCTTCTTTGGACCTATGTTGACGCAGTTCCATGGCTGATGCTTTGAATTCCAACAATCGTAGTTATCGTGGTGAGTAGCTAACGCTACGAGGTACTCAGCTCCCGCGCGCTTGTACAATTTGACAAGTGCTTCCGGGTCCCATTTTTCTGCCTTCCAGAGTGGGCAAATGTCTTTGTATCCGAACTGGGAGGGATGCCCATAGGTCTTTACATGGTACTGATATTGAGCTGATCCCTGGATATACATGTTTCGCGCATACCAGTCCCCCTGTTCGGGAACGCATTGTGGACTCCAGTGCGCCCAGATGCCGAACTTCGCATTACGAAACCAATCCGGGCATTGATAGGACTTCAGAGACTCCCAATATGGCAGAAAGGGGCCCTGCGGAATCTCTCCTTGAAAGAACGGCGAGTCTCCCCATCCCTTTGCAACTCGACTTAGCGCGAGTAGAGAGATTCCACCGGCTAATAACGATCGACGATTCATGATCACTTTGATCTCGCTCCAATCTAAACCTCGAAATGTTCACCATGAGAATCGATCTGCAACGATGATGCTCCCCCTTCGAAAAGTGCTGAGGTGAGTGCACAGAATTCGCTTGGGATTTGGTCATTCTAAATCCCGAGCGTCGATCGCCTCATCAGGGTGGGTGGCAATTTCCGCGCGCGCATGAACCACCTTTAAAGTGATGCTACGGCACAGAGCGCAGGTTTACCCTTTGCCACTGGCGTTAGCTTTTCAGCTTTAGCTGCCCAGATTGATCCTCATCTGATGTCCGTCGTAGGTTACTGTGCGATCCACGCCGGAATCCGATCCGAATCCTATTCCATGTCCCTGCTTAACTAGAACAATCCGGAAGGTGCGCGTCATTCGCATTCCCGGGAATGTTCCCGCTCGATCCCCAATCGACAGCGCATTGCGACGATCGTCCCAATGCAGACGAATCGTTGCTCTGGCACCATGCTCGTATGCATAGCTATCCCCGCTGTCTTCGTAAAGCAGGAAGTCGGCGTCTTTTCCGCCATAAACGCGAATCTCTAATGGGTCCTGCGCATCTGCTGTGGACTGCACTACGAGGCCCCATCGGAACAATGCTGCCTGCCTTCACCAATATTGGAATCTGGTCCAATGGGGCATCCGCCACAATGCGTTGCCCCCCGTGATAGGTTCTTCCCGACCAGAAGTCCACCCAGTCGTTACCCGCCGGCAAGATGACACTGCGACTCGCTGCCTTCGGCTGTGTCACGGGATTTACCAATAACGAATTGCCAAACAGAAATTCGTCATCGACATCTCTTAACGCAAGATCATTCGGGTAGACAAATGGCAATGCCTGCATGAAGGTTTCTCCACGGCTGGTGACACCCCAGGCAGTGGAGTAGATGTAAGGCATGAGACGATAGCGAAGTTCATCGTATTGCGTCAGGATCTTCTCTACCTCGGGACCGTAGTTCCACATCTCAGTCTTGGATTGATATCCGTGAATTCGAAAAATGGGGCAGAACGTCCCGAACTCAAACCATCGAATGAGCAGTTCATGATAGGCATCCGATGTGTACTGGTCGGCGGGCCGGAAGAAACCGCCGATGTCTGTCGTCCAGTAGGGCAGTCCCGACATGCTGAAACTGAGCCCGGCTGGAATCTGCCTGCGCAAGCGTTTCCCAGTTCGCCGAAACGTCGCCCGACCACGAGATAGTGGCATTGCGCTGCTGACCGGCAAACGCGGACCGCGTCAGAATTACTACGCGCTTCTCTCAGTCGTAGCGCGTTGCCCCTGATAAACGGCCGTGGTTTCGTACAGCGGGTATGCATTGCGCACAAATTCTCCCGGGCCGAGACTTGTCGCCATTCCTTTGAGCGCATCGCCTTCGGGCTCGGAAGCATCCAGCCACCATCCGTCAAGGCCGTCGTGAAACATCTCACGATTCAGTTCCGACCAGAACAGCTCTTGCGCCTTCGGATTGAATAGGTCCGCCCAGTCCTCCTTTGCCTGTGTCTCGCCGGGTTCCCTGGGATCGTCTCCAGATGGCAAAAGCAGGTGCTCTTTCTTCATATCTTGATCGACAGCGGTCTCTGTTCCGAACTTTGCCCACACCGAAGCCACCAAATGAAGATCCTCCCGGTGCAGTTGGGCGATCATCTGCGCCGGATCGGGATAGTATTGTTCATCGAAGCGCATGGCATTCCAGCCATATTTGCCCCAGTACTGCCAATCCTGGACGATCACATCGACGGGGATCTTGCGCTTGCGAAATTCGGCGGCAGTATCCAGAATCTGCTGCTGGCTTGAATAACGCTCCCGGCACTGCCAAAAACCGTATGCCCATCGAGGCAGCAGCGGAGCAGCACCGGTCATCTGGCGATACTCCTGAATCACGCGGTCTAACTCCGGCCCGTACAAAAAGTAATAGTCCACCGCGCCGCCGGCTTGAGAGCGGAACCCTGTGGTATCGGAAGGAGAACGGACAAACAACTTCGTATCGCCACCTGTTTGAGCCGAAATCTTATATTCCGTCTCTGCCTTCAAATTGACCTTGGCGCTGGCAGAATCGGCGACCCACATGTTGTTGATATCGATGATTGCGTTGTCTCCAACCGAAAGATGAAGTCGCGATGTTCGATTTCCGCTTAGCAGGAAACCGTATTCACCCGCAGCGCCGGTCCTGAAACTCCCTTCACCGGTTTCGGCGCTCAACACAACGGGCTGATCGGCGGCATTGAAGTCTGTCAATGACGCATTGTTCCAAAGCAGCCCGTAGCCTTCGGTTGACAACAACACCGGGATAGAGATATTTGTATTCGCTTGCTGTAACCGCAGCGGGACATTCCTTAGGTTAAAGATCCCTTCCTGGTGCTGGCCAAGCCCGTAAAGCGCCTCATCTTGCGGCGACAGAAACTCCTGTTCCACTTGGAACGTGGGCCGGCCATCGATCATGGTTGGAGTTAGTTTTCTTCCTCCGGCCACCGGTTCGCTAAGAATTGTCTTGCCGTCAGCAGAGATAAAGCGAATGGCCCCGGAAACGCGATCGACACGAACTTCGAGCGCGGCCGTGTGGATTGCAACCAGCGATTTGTTCGACACAACTTTGAAGTCACTGTCGTTGCACTGACCGGTCACTATGGGAACAATGGGCAAGGGAATCTCTCGTGTGGGACTCGCAACCACGTGGATCATGCGATCCGAGCACACTTCAATACGCAAAGCGCCGCTTCCCGAATAAAGCGTTACGCTATTCGGGCTTCGTTCGAAGGATTCGATGTAGCTGCTCGCGCAAGGAGATGATGTTGCGCTCAGAAACGCCAGCACCGCAGCCCCAAAATGTATTTTCATAAAACGTAAAGAGATCAAGATGAACTCCCGCGTTAGAACTTAACTGACTCAATCTAAGTGGGCATGTGAGATTTGGCCACACTACCCCCTGCTCCTTAACAAGCAAGCCTGTTTGCCTCTACGATCAATCCTGGATAACTTCTGTTCGAAAGAGTTGTTTGTTTGCTCGGATTCCCTCGTAGCCCTACTGGCGACTGATGTCGGTAGTTAGTTGTTGGAGAACGACGCTTGCGCGATCATCCCACTGCTTGCGCAACTGCTGCGAAGCCTGAAACGCTTCAGCCGCTGCTTTCTTATCCCCGGTCTTCTGATAAAGGCGCGCCATCTGAAAGTGGATGCTGCCATTCTCGTCGCTGGCGATGCCCAACTTAAACTCAGCCAGAGCCTCAGGGATGCGGCCTGTATTGGCGTACACTTCGCCTAACAAGGCATGGAGCTTGGGCATAAACTCCGGCTGGGTGCCTCGGACTTTGTTGAGGTAACTCTCGGCGCCTGGGTATTGGTGCTGCTGGACGAGTATCTCGCCCGCCAACAGGTTCGCTTCAGGATCGTCCGGATTCTTCTGTAATAGCTCCTTGTCAGTTGCGAATGCTTCCTCGCTGTTTCCATCCTCAAAGAGCGCGATTGCCAAACCCAGACGCCCGCTGTGATCTTCTGGCTTCAATACAAGCGCTTTGCGATACTCTGATTCCGCATCCCCCCATCTTCGCTTTTGACGGTAGACATCCCCCAGCAGAACGTGCATTCTCGGGGAGTTCGCATCGATCTCGCCCGCGCGTGTCAACGCAACAATAGCCAGTTTCGCGCCGGCCCTGGATTCCCAATACAGTCCGGTTTGCCGGCTGGTCGAGAACGTTTCTAGCCTTCGCGCTGCCAGCGCAGCGGTTCTGTAATCGCTCGTGTAGAAAGCACATGGCGCCAAAAGCAAGAGAGACTTTTCGGACAGAACGCTCAAGCGGGGCCGCAAACTCTCGCTGCAGTTGCGGAATTGACCGGATAGATAGAGTTTCTCCGGGTCATTCGGCGATGGAGTTAGGGCTGCCTGAT
The DNA here is from genome assembly GCA_963826735.1 of uncultured Acidobacteriota bacterium. Taxonomy (GTDB): domain Bacteria; phylum Acidobacteriota; class Terriglobia; order Terriglobales; family Acidobacteriaceae; genus Telmatobacter. The sequence continues at coordinate 741,023 of CAWGYN010000010.1, read as the reverse complement.
TTGGGCCCGGAACGTCAGCTCCCGGCTCAGTAAGAGTTGCAGAGACTGGACTATCCGATTGCAACCCAGCCTCGATCAACTCCACAAAGTCAGCCGGGATCTCCTGGCTTGCTTGCCAATCTTTCGCCAGACCTAAAAGTTTCCCGGTTTGTTCGGCCGAGATTCCATCGCGCAACAAGGGCAAGCTCTCCTGAAGAAATCCTGGATCCGCCTTCCAGATAGCGATAAGCCTCCTCAGAGCATTCCCGGTGTCGCCCTGGATCAATTGCATTGCCGCGAGGCCAAGGCTGGTCAAAGGACAACCTGAATTGGGATTTGATTCCAGATTGAATTCCTCTTTTGCCTCGGCGATCGCCTTTTGCCGCAACAATACGATGCCGTAGCCAGCGTGGGAGCAAGGCGGTGGCGACGCGACGGAGAGTGTAGTTTTATACGCGAGAGCCGCCTGGACGAGCTTACCCTGCTCAGCGAATAACTCGCCTGCTCGTAAGTTGCTATACATCGAGTCCTTATAAGTGGTCGTCATAACACGCGCATCGGTATCCACTTCCTGCAGGTAAGCCATGCCGAGCCCGAACCAGGCATTGCCATTGTCTGGAGCCAGGATCACAGCTCGCGAATACGCGTCGCTTGCTCCTTTGCCGTCGCCGGCAATTGCAAACGCGCGGCCCAACATGATTGGGGCTTGCGCATCTGCCGGGTTAAGCTTCTCGGCTTTCTCAAGAAACGGTATAGCTGTTTCAGCGTGTTTCAGTGCCAGGTTGTCAATCCCCAAAAACAGTTGGGGAACGTATAAGGAGGATTTGAGACGAGCCGCTTCAGAGAAGCTCTTGACAGCCTCGTCGTAATTGCCCGTCTCGTGGTACATCAGCCCGAGGTCAGCCCAGAGTTCAGCGGTTTGAGGGCTTAGCTCAACAGCTTTTCGAAAAGAGTCGGCGGCTGCGGAAAAATCCTTTCTCGCCGCGGCTTGTTGCGCCGCGGCGACATAGGATTGAAGTCTCTCACTGTTGTCGGCCTGCATAGCCCCCATGGCCGCAGTCGAAACTGCGGCCATGAGGGCAACGAGTCCCGCGCTCTTCAGGCAATGCATAGATGCGCCCTAGTAAGTTACCTTAACCACGCCCTGCATTTGTCTGGCTCCCTGGGTGCCTGAGGCCTCGCCCATGGTGGGATCCCCGGTGCCGGCATCGGGCGTATCGAAATTGGCGTGGTTGAACGCGTTGAACATCTGGGCACCGATCTGCACGCGAAGCTTCTCCGCCAATTTTGAACCACTTTTGGATTCGCCAGGTCCTCGTCGACGTACTTGGGAGCCCTCAGATTGGAAAAGTAGCGAGGAGCATTGCCGAAGGTGTAGTTCGCCGGCGACGTAAAGGCCGCCGGGTTGAAGAAGCAGTATTTCGTTCCCACAGCGATGATCGGGTTCGTGGAGGTGCCCTTGCCGCAGCTGCCGGTCTTAAAGCCGGCCCCGGTCAAATCGGCATGCTGATTTCCGCCATAAACGCTCGCGTTGTCTCCGTTGGGACCGATCGACATCGGGAAACCGCTCTGGGCGGTGGTAATTCCCGTCACCTGCCAGCCGCCCACAATTGCATCCTCAGCCTTGTTCACGCCGCCGCCGAACTTCTTGCCCTGGCCAAACGGCAGTTCATACACATAGTTCAAAACCAGAGACTGGGGGATATCGTCGCCGTCCACCGTCCAATCCGCTTTCAGGTCATAGTAATTGCGGATGCGAGCCGCCTGCTCGCCGTTGATATTCGCCCAACTCTTCCGGGCCGTCTACATCGGAGAGGAACTTCGAGAAGGTGTAGGAGGCCGTGAAGATCAGGCCCGCGCCGAAACGGTGCTTGAAGCTTGCCTGCAATGCGTTGTAGTTGTTGATTCCGACCGGTTCAAACTCGGCTGAGACGGCTCCGCAGAATTCCGGATACGGCATCAAGGATTGTGCCACAGTCCACGGGCACCCCATGGGGGTAAGCTTCAGGGTGTTCAACGCGCTGGCAATCGGATTGGCCCCCGCGCTGTTTCCTAGCGCTGAGCCCATGGAAAGATAATTTGGATTCAGCTCGCCGTAGTTCATGCCGCCAAGGGTAATGCGCCTTCCGCGGCTCCCCACGTAGTTAACATCCAGCACGTCGTTGGTGGTGAAGGCGTATTGGAATCCAAAACTGAACTGCTGGGTCGTAGGATCCTCACGGTGCGGATTCAACACGCTGGGGGTTTGACCCACGCTGGTCAGGCCTCCCAGCGCGTTGCCGGTAACCGGCACAAGTGGCAACCCGCCGACGGGTTGGAATGCCATGACCATTGGCGTAGTCACCGTGATCCCGTCGGGCGATGAAGTCCACGCCGTCGATGTCGAATATCCCGGATCCGGTCCATTGCCGCCATAGAAGTTCCTCGCGTAATACAAGCCATACCCGCCGCGCACAACCAGCTTAGGCATGGCGTTGTACGCGAAACCAATGCGGGGCGCAAGGTCATTCAGATTGGGGTTATATAGAAAGCGGTTCCCCGAGCTGTTGTAGACGATTTCCCCATAAACCGGAACCCCCGCCGTCACGCTGATCGGATTGAGGGCATGTAAATCAAAGTACGCCTGCTCGTTATGCCGCGCTGTGGGCGGCATCTGGACTTCATAGCGGAAGCCCAGGTTCAAGGTCAGCTTTGGGGTCGCCTTCCAATCGTCCTGAACGTACCATCCCATGCATGTAGTACGTTGGCGCCGGATATGCGTTAAACCCGGTGCCGCCGGCCGATCCGACTCCGGCAGTGCCTGCGCCCGAAAAAAATGAAGCCAGCGCATCGCCGGGCTGTGCGTAAGCCTCCGTTGAGGTGTCTGCATCAGGACCTGCCGTCATGGCGATTGGTGAAGTTGTATACGGTCGGGATGAGTCTGCCGCCGTCGTCTGTTTGCCAAATGCCCAAATACCCGGCCGAGATGGAATGTGCTTGTGAAACTCTTGTTCACGTCGATGGTCAGGCTGCCGTTATTCTGCGGGAAGTTGGCTTCGCCGGAGTTTTGCGTCGCTCCCAGGGGAGCATAGTAACTCGGGTTAAAGGTGTTCCCAAACTGGACCTGCGGAAACTGCGGCGACCACGAATCGAGGATGCTCGGCAGCCCGAGCGAAGAAGGTTTGAACGGGTAGCCCTGGACGACGTTGCCTCCGGGATTGCGAATGAAAAACAGTTCGCTGGTGAGAACCAGAGTTGGCGAGAAAACGTGAGAATAGCCCAAAACCCCAAACATGCGGTTGTTCGGGTCGTATACGTAGGGACCCGCGACATCGTTTCCGTAAAAGGCCGACGTTTGCACCTTTCCCTCGTGCTTATTCGAAAATTGCCCGTAGATGCGGTTATTCGCGTTGATGTTCTGGTCGATGCGAATTCCCCACTCGTTGGAAGTCGTCTGTGCGCTTGCCGCGGTGTTGAAATTGAAACCACCGCCTGGATTCTCCGGCGCCGGCCAATAGTTACCTGTGGCAAATTTGTTCGCCAGCGCGTCGATATAGTCCGTTCCGGTCAATCCTCCGGATACATTTGTTCCGGGCGTGGGTCCAATTTTGTTTCCGGGATAACCGAGGCGAATGTAATGTGTCCCGCACGCGCCTCCGGGTTGGTATGCGGTGTAGGGATTGTAGATTTCGCCCGGCATAGATGGGCGTGCCCCGCGCAATCTGTGCCTACCTGGGTGCCGAGCTCCGCCGAGAAGTCGCCCCCCAGTTGAGCAGTGGTGGGCACCTGCAGGTGTACAGTGCCGGAGCCGTTGAGCCGCAATCCCTCATAGTTGAAGAAAAAGAAGGTTTTGTCCCGCTGCTTATAGATGCCCGGGATATACAGCGGCCCGCCGCCGGCGACTCCGAACTGATTGCGATGGTCGCCATGCCTGGGGATGCCTTCCAGATTGTTGAAGTAAAGGTTGGCGTCCGCATCCGGGTTGCGCATATATTCGTCGGCAACGAAATGGCAGTCGTGAGTGCCGGCCTTGGTGGTAATGCTGATCGCATTGCCGGTGCTGAATCCGTATTCGGCTGAAAACGAGTAACTAATTACTTTGACCTGGTCCGTGTCCTCCGGGGCGGGCACATACAGGACTCCTCCCCAGCCCTGGGCCACATCGTAGCCGCCCTCCAGAAGGAACAGGTTGGTCCCGAAGTAGCCGCCTCCAAAATTCAGGAAGGAGTAGTCCTGGTCGGCCGTATCCTCACTGCCGCCCGCCGCCCAACAACTGCCGGAAGCCCTGCGTGTTCACGGCGGAATCCAGCGTCACAAAGGAAGATCGTTTCTGAAATTGAGCGGAAGTTCCTCAATTTGCTGGTTCGTGAGCTCGGTGCTGATGTTCGAGTCCTGGGTTTGAAGCAGCGGCCCACTCGTCATTGACGGGACCTGCTCGGTCGCGCCGATTGTCAGCTTCATCTCCATGTTCAGCGTATCTCCCGGGGTGAGAACGATGCCGGTTTGCCGGGTCGTCTTGAATCCCGGGGCGCTGGCCTCGAGAGTATAGGTGCCCTGCGGGAGAAAGGCGAAGGAGAACTCTCCCGTCTGGCCCGAAGTGTCCAGTCGGATGATTGCAAGTTCTGGATTGCTGAGCTTCACCTTGGCTTTCGCGACTCTGGCCCCGGACGGGTCGGAAACCGTACCCGACAATGAGGCTGTTATGCTTTTCGACTGCGCATGGAGCGCTGAAACGAATGTCAGCCCAAGGCTCATCACGGTCAACAAGACTGCCAAACGAGCCAGACAGAATAACTTCATGGTGCCTCCTCAGAGTTTGCGGTTTCGATTGCTGATGATCGCTCCATGGCCTGCGACCAGGAGCCCCAGATTCGCGCTGTTACTCGAGGTGGGGCTTGTAGTTGCCTCCACCCGAGGGGCCAGCCTAAATTGCAGGCACAATAAAACGAGTCCCATACAAGGGATGGCAACGTACTGTACGGTACTGTTCGAGAGCGTTCTGCCGATTGTAGCCCCACGTCGACTTTTTGCAGCCTGTTGACTAAACATGGCTTGCATCCCTCGCATCCCTCGCCTGCGGTGAGCCGAAGCATCGAAACTTAGCCGGGAGAAGCGCTGCAATTGATTGAAATCATGGGACTTTCAGCAAAGCGACCCAAAGGCTCCGATTCTGACTTGTCAAGAGTACTCAAAGAGGGGTACAGTACGTTGCAATTTGGATGTTGAGGCCTCCTGTCGATGGAACACACGATTGCTGAAGGGCTAGATTCTCATGAGCGACAAGAAGGCTCAGAGCCGGTACCTGTAACGGAAGTTTTGAAGTCGCTGTCTGCGATTCTGCAAAGTACGCCCTTCCACTCCAGTAAACAGTCCCAGGAGTTATTGCAGTACATCGTCAATCAGACTCTTGGTGGCCACCTTGAGATGCTCAAGGAACGGATCATCGGGGCGAATGTTTTCAACCGACGCCCTGACTATGACACAAATGACGATCCGATTGTTCGCGCTCGCGCGGCCGAGGTCAGGAAGCGCCTCGCGCTCTACTATCAAACCGCGCGCGAAGAAGCCATCCTGATCACCGTGCCCCCTGGCTCGTTCAAGGCTATCTTCGAATGGATTGACAGGAAACCCACTCATTTGTCCGCGGCGCTGCCGACTGGCGCGGAAATTGGACAACCTCCGGTTGAAGTGATAGCGCCACCGCTTCACCGCCAGATTGCAGAGCCGGAACACCGGCCATTCCCCATGAGATTCCGAGCCTGGCGGTGGTGGATTGTGCTTGCGATCTCAGCCATGCTCCTGACCTGGGCAGCAGCGCACTACTTTGCCACCTCCGAGGAGCGTGCCTTCAATCAATTCTGGTCTCCTGTGCTGGATAACTCAAACACCATCCTGATCTATATAGGCACGAATGCTGTCTATGAATTGTCTCCCTCATACGAAGATGCGTATTACAAACAACACCCCCGCAGCCAAGCTGAGCAAATGGGATTCGAAACCTATATCCCATTACCTCCGGGCACCAAAATTGACGTTCAGGATCTATTTCCCGCAAAGAATACCTATGTCACAATCGGCGATGTCGCGGCGACCACAAGGATCGTGTCCCTGTTGGTACGTCGCAGTAAACAATTCGACATCCGATATGGCAGCGATGTGGCGTTTGGCGACTTGCGCCAGAGTCCCACGATCCTGATCGGCGCGCACAATAACTCATGGACTCTTGCCATGACCGGAAATCTGCGCTATGCCTTCGATGGGCCTTTGGCCATCATGGACCGCTCGAACGCCCAAAGGCGCTGGTCCGCCAATGCTGACTTTAGCGAGGACTACGCGATCGTATCGCGAATCTTGAATTCCAAGACCGGCACGACCGTCATCACAGCGGCAGGAATCGGATACGAAGGAACCCGTGCCGCGGCCGAATTCCTCACCAATCCGCAATCCATCTCGGCGTTAGCCAAGTCCCTCCCCAAGGGCTGGGAAAAGAAGAATATGCAAATTGTGTTACATACCACCGCCATCAACCAGCTTCCGAGCGCACCAGACGTCGTTGCGACCTACTGCTGGTAAGCGGACCTGGCTTAGACAGTTCCGATCCTCCCAGTAACCAGCCTTGAGTCTGCGAAACAACAGTCGCAGACAAAATCGCACAAGACCGGTACGAAACTTGCCGGGTCCATCACGGGCATGATCACGGTTCATGTAATCCAAGAGATGGTCTCGAGCAAGAGCGCGCGTACGCTAGACTGTCGATTGTTGGGGGATTCAGCTTGCTGCAAATTCGTGGTCTTCTTTCCGGCATTTTGTGCATTGTTTCCGTTCTGGCTATCGAATGCCGCGCCCAGCAGGGCGGTATGGGCGGCATTGCTTCCGGAGTAGCAGCGGCTCCGGTGTACGACGCAGAGAAGCGGCCCATCACCGCGGGCGGGTTTGTCGATAAAGGACCGGTGATCTTCGAGGACATCACCAAGCAGGCGGGGCTCTCCGGCTGGCGGCACAAGATGGGCGTTCCGGAGAAGAACTTCATTGTCGAGACCAACGGCTCCGGCGTCTGCCTGATCGACTACGACAACGACGGCTGGCTCGACATCTACCTGGTGAACGGCTCGACCTTCGACGCGCTGGACGGCAAGGAAGAGCCGCCGCATGCGGCGCTCTTCCACAACAACCACGACGGAACCTTTACCGATGTCTCCGCCCAGGCCGGCGTGGCCAACGACCGCTGGGGCTATGGCTGCTCAGTGGCCGACTACGACAACGACGGCTGGCCCGATCTTTTTGTGGGCAACTACGGCAAGAACCGGCTCTACCACAACAACCACGACGGAACCTTTACCGACGTAGCCGAGAAGGCCGGCGTGCAGTTGGGCAACTGGTCAGCGGGTTCGGCGTGGGGCGACTACGACGGCGACGGGCTGCTGGACCTTTATGTCACCGGCTATGTTCACTTCGACCGCGACAACCTGCCCATCGCCGGCAGCAAAGCCGTGGACTACGCCTACTGCCAGTATCGCGGCGCGGCGGTGAACTGCGGCCCGCGCGGTCTGCCAGGGCGAGCCCGACCATCTGTTCCACAACAACGGCGACGGCACCTTTACCGACGTGACGGTGAAGGCCGGCGTGGAGGACAAGGACCGCTACTACGGATTCACCGCGATCTTTGTCTCGTCTCAATGGCGACGGCAAGCCGGACCTGGTGGTGGGCAACGACTCCGAGCCCAACTTCCTCTACATCAACAAAGGCGACGGCACCTTCGACGACCAGAGCTACATCTCAGGTTTTGCGCTGAACGAGGACGGGCGCGAGATTGCCTCCATGGGCATTGCCGCGGGCGACTACGAGAACAACGGCCTGATCGACTTTTTTGTCACCGACTTCGGCGACGACTACAAGGTGCTTTACCACAACGACGGCGACGCCAGCTTTACCGATGTGAGCTACAAGGCGGGCGTCGCGCAGACCACGATTCCCTTTGTCGGCTGGGGCGACGGCTTCATCGACTACGACAACGACGGCTGGCTCGACCTGTTCATGGTCAACGGCCACGTCTATCCCCAGGTGGACCAGCACGACTGGGGCACGACCTTTGCCGAGCGGCCGCTGCTGTTCCACAACGTGCCGGACGGCGCCGGCAAGGGGCGGAAATTCGAATACGTTCCGCCGGTGAAAGGCACGGGGCTGGCGGATGTGATCCCGGCGCGCGGAGCGGCCTTCGGCGACCTGTTCAACGATGGCAAGATCGACGTGGTCATCAATCCCATCGACGGGCCGCCGGTGCTGCTGCGCAACGTGAATCCCGATCATCACCACTGGGTGGAGATGCAGCTGGTGGGCGGGCCCACGACCGCAGAAGAGCCCGCGCGACGCCACCTGCGCCACCGCATATCTGACCGCCAACGGCATGCGCCAGCGCCAGGATGTGCTGGCGAGCGGCAGCTACATTTCAGCCAACGACCGGCGCCTGCATTTCGGCCTGGGCGACGCGACCGACGCCGGAACGGTGGAAATTCACTGGCCTTCCGGGGCCGAAGGAAACGGTCAAACTGCCCGCTGTGGACCGCATCTACACCATCACCGAAGGCAAAGGCATCACCGGATCGCTGTGCTCCGGAAAACCTTGCGCCGTGGACAGCGCGGCCACGCAGCCGGCGTCCTCGCGCCCACCGACGCGGTGATGTATTCGCCACAGTGCTTGCAGCGGAACCATCGAGTGCGTTGAAAGTCGAGCCGTTCATCAGATAGATGCCCGCCAGCATCAGGAATTAACAGCCGAAGTCTACAACGTCCGCATCGCATAACGGTGGTACCAGCCGGGCACCCGATAAATACCGGCCGTGCGTCGGGGCGGCAGAACAATTTGTGCAGTAGTCTGTTTGTGACGCGCGAGATGTTCTATCTTCTCAAATCTGGGGAAGATCCGCGCAAGCCGAATCTCCCGGAAGGAGAGTGCAGTCACTCGAGTGGCTCCCTCGCATACCAATGCGTATAAAGCGGCGGACCAACGCGATCCAGAACGGCGCCTGTATCTGCCGCCCGCACCTGCACGCGTCGCGCGCGCTCTGCTGAGTTGCGCCTGCCTGGCAGTGATGCTGCTCTGCGGAGCTTGTTTCGCACAGGCGGTTGAGCCGTCCGCCTCGCTGGCCAATTACGCCCGCCAGACCTGGGCAATGGAGAACGGTCTGCCTCAAAACACGGTGCAGGCACTGACGCAGACCCAGGATGGATATATCTGGCTGGGCACGGAGGCCGGGCTGGTGCGCTTTGACGGCGTCGCCTTCCAGGTTTTCGACCGTACTTCTAGTCCCGCGCTCCCCGGCGGGGACATACGCTGCCTGCTCGCCACCGGCGATGGCACGCTCTGGATAGGCACCAGCGCAGGCTTGGCGCGATGGAAGAACGGATCGGTCCGGGTATTCACGACGGCTGATGGACTGCCTGCCAACGGGATCCTGTCACTGGTCACGGTGGAGAGCGGGGTGGTTGGTGCATGGACGGAGCAGGGCCCGGCGCAACAGGCGGGAGACCGGTTCGAGGCGGTGGGGAATGTGGACGGGTTTCCGCACACCGCGCTGCCTTCGCCGGGAGAATATCCGGGAGCCACGGCATTCGAAGAAGAATTGCCCGGCGGGATTCTAGTGATGGGCAACAGAAACAGCCTGGACTTTCTACGCGGCAGGGAACGCCCGCGCAGCGTACTGCACCTCAGCGTTGGGCAGGAACTGCCAGGGAGCCGGATTCAGGCGGTTTTTGCCGATCGCGAAGGCGCTCTCTGGATCGGCACCAACGCGGGACTGGTGCGGTGGGTGGAGGCAAGCTCGAGCGCTTTCCCGTCACCGATGCGCTGGCCACGGCCTCGATTCTCGCCCTGATGGAAGACCGCGAAGGCAACCTGTGGGTGGGCACCGAAACCGACGGCCTGCACATCCTGCGCGACCAGCGCTTCCACACACTCGGCACGCGCGAAGGCCTTTCTTCCGATCGCATCGCCACCGTGGTGGAAGACGAAAGCGGGAACGCTGTGGGTGGGAACGCAGGAGGCGGCCTGAACGCGCTGCACCGCGACGCGGCACCGGGAAGTGGCGCGTTTCGCGTACCCTTTCCGTGGGCGAAGGCCTGGTCAGCGACGTGATTCTGTCGCTGGCCGCGGCACCAAACGGCGATCTATGGGTGGGCACGCCGGACGGGCTGAACCGGATTCGCGGGAATCGTGTGGACACGTTCACCTCGGCCGATGGCTTGCCCGACGACTTTATCCGTTCGCTGCTGGTCGACGCCGACGGCTCGCTGTGGATCGGCACGCGGCGCGGGCTGGCGCACTGGACGACCGGCACCGAGGGATTCGGCAAGGCGCCGCAGGCCGCACACATGGAGACCTACACGCAGGCCAACGGGCTGGGCAGCGACCTGGTGGGCGCCATGGCTCGCGACGCAAGCGGCGACCTGTGGGTGGCGACACTGGCCGGGCTCTCGCGACTGCATGGCAACGCGATCTCCAACTTCACCACGGCGAATGGGCTTTCGAGCAACGTGGTGACGGCCTTGCTGCCTCGCGCCGATGGAACGCTGCTGATCGGCACCCAGGACCATGGGTGGAATGTGTGGGATGGCCAGAAGTTCTCCATGGACCTGCAAGACGGCCTGAGCAGACGGCGATTCACGCCATTCTCGACGACGGGCAAGGGCATCTCTGGTTTGCGACGGGCGACGGCATTGCGCGCTGCGACTGCACTGCGATGGAGAACATGGGCGCAACGCCGGGTTGCTCGCACTGGATCGAGTTTGGCACCGCCGACGGGCTGCGCAGCCGCGAGACGGCAACCAACAGCCATCCTTCGGCGTGGCGCTCGCGCGACGGGCATCTGTGGTTTGCCACGCCGAAGGGACTGGTGGAGGTCGATCCGGCGCACTTCCCGGTGAACTCGTTCCGCCGCCGGTGGCGCTGGAGCGCTTTGAGGTGGACGACGTGACCAGCCATTGCAGCGGAGCGGACTCCTGGCTGAAGGTCGCAGGCCGGCCATGTGCACTTTCGAATTCGACTACGCGGGGCTGAGTTTTGTGGCGCCGCAGAAAGTGCGCTACCGCTACATGCTCGAGGGCTTCGACCACGGCTGGACCGATGCCGGAGCGCGGCGCACCGCCTACTACACGAACATTCCGCCGGGACGATACACGTTTCGCGTGCAGGCCGCCAATAACGATGGACTCTGGAACACGGCGGGCGCGGCGCTCAGCTTCGAACTGCGGCCGCATTTCTATCAGACCCTCTGGTTTTATGCGCTGCTGCTGGCGGCTGCTGGCGGGAATGGTTGTGTTCTGTCCTGCAGCAGCGGCTGCACGCGGCCGAGCGCGAATTCAGGGCCGTGCTGGGCGAGCGCAGCCGGATTGCGCGCGAGATTCACGACACGCTGGCGCAGGGCTATGTGGGCATCTCGGTGCAGCTGGAAGTGCTGGCGGAGCTGCTGCGGCAGCGCAAGGTTGAGGCTGCGGCAAAGCAACTGGACACGACGCGCGAGCTATGTGCGCGAGGGACTGGCCGATGCGCGGCAGTCGATCTGGGCGCTGCGCACGCAGGATGCGGCGAGACGACGCTGCCGGTGCAGTGCGGCGCATGGCGGAGGCCGCGGAGGGCAGCGGGCTGGAGGCCCGGTTCAGCTTCTTCGGCGCCTATCGGCCGCTGCCGCCGGAAACCGAGCAGCGAATTCCTGCGCGTGGCGCAGGAAGCCATCCATAATGTGAAGAAGCACGCCGGAGCAAGCGAGCTGTTCGTTCAGTTGGAGTACGGACCGGAGACGATTGCGCTGGAAGTGCGGGACGACGGACGGGGAGGCGCGCTGGACCGAAGCGAGCCGAAGCTTCGCCGGGACACTTTGGACTGACCGGCATGCAGGAGCGCGCGGCGGCCATCGGCGGAACGCTCGAAGTGACCAGCGCGCCGGGCGCGGGAACGACGGTGCGGCTGCGCGCGCCGGCGCGCGGAGAAGCGCGCGAAGAGACGGGAGATGCATGCAGTGACGCCAGAATCGATTCGCGTGCTGGTGGTGGAAGACCATCACGTGGTGCGCCAGGGGCTGGTGGCGCTGCTGAATGTGGTGGAAGGCCTGGAGGTGGTGGGCGAGGCCGCGGATGGCGTGGAAGCCATTGCGCAGTTTCGCAAGCACCAGCCGGACATCACGCTGATCGACCTGCGCCTGCCGCGGATGAGCGGCGTGGACGTGATCCAGCGCATCCGCATGGAGACGCCGCAGGCGCGGTTCATTGTGCTGACCACCTACGACGGCGACGAAGATATCTATCGCGCGCTGAAGGCGGGCGCGCGGGCGTATCTGCTGAAAGGCATGACCACCGAAGAGCTGATCGCAACCATTCGCGCGGTGCATGCGGGCAAATCGCACATTCCGCCGGCGATTGCCGAGCGGCTGGCCGAGCGCATGGGCACTGAAGAACTGACGCCGCGCGAGTTCGATGTGCTGGAGCAGATTGTTCACGGCAAGAGCAACAAGGAGATTGCGGCCGAGCTGAAATTTCAGAGGCCACGGTGAAGACCCACATCAACAGCTTGCTGGGCAAGCTGGGCGTAACCGACCGCACGCAGGCGGCGACGGCGGCCATCCAGCGCGGCATCGTTCCGCTGGAATCGCTGAGAAAGCCAAAATCATGAACCTGCATTTATTCAAATCAATCCTCTTCTGTGGAGCTTTTCTGGCGCTGTTTGCTCTTGCCTGCGCTGGCGCAAAGAGCTGCGTGGCGGCAGGCCACGCATGCCGAACTGGCGTCGGTGCTGCCGCTCGCGCGCCAGGTGAGCAGCGAACACATCGAGACGGAGATGCGCACCGCATCGGGCATCGTGGACAACCACGGGCGCTTCATCGCCGGCGTGGTGCTGATCACGGCCGGCTACTCGGCCGACGGCAAATACTCGCATTATCTGATCGTGCAGGCGCCGGTGCGCGATCGGCGGCGTCGCGCTCAAGCCCGGCGAGTATGTCTTCGGATGGACCCGCGCCAGCAACGGCGAAGTGCTCAAGCGTGCACTTCAATGTGGCCGCGACGGGCGACTGGTGGGCACCACCGATGCGCACTGGATTGCCGGATCGACGCGCGTGGAGAGCCTGCGCATCTGGCCGCCGGACGAGAAGGCGTTGATCCAGATCGGGCGGTTTGGGATTCCGTACAAGCTGGGCGCGCAATAAACACTGAAGACGGGAAAAGCAAGCGCCACGCTAAAACAACAGCCGCGTGGTGACCGCGATCTCGTGGTTGTAGCTGTGGAAGGAGCTGGTCGCGATCTGCTCGCCGGCCCCGACGCACAACGCAAGCCGGCTGCGGGCTTCGCGGGGATGGATCTTTCGCGCGACCAGCAATCCTGGAGTGGCGAAGGTCTGGTTCTTGCCGTCGTTCGGCCCACCCTTATAGTACGTCGCGTTGAACTCGATCTCTGGCCAGAAATACTTCGCAATGTGCGCCTGGATCGCCGTGTTCCAAGCGATCGTCCGCCCCAGCTTGGCAGTGTCCTCCACGGGCAGACTGGCGCCCAGTGTGCTCTGCACGTCAAAGCGCCCGATGCCCTTGCCGATGCCCACATTCGGAGAGATGGTGGCATCAGTGCTGCCATTCTTGTAACTGCCCGTGGGAATCGTCGACGACAAGAAGGTGGTCAGGTCGAAGTTCCCATGCTCGGCGCCTCCGGTAAGGAAGCGATACTTCAGGACGAATGACATGTCTCCCGCCCCGTTGGCGACGGTGGATGAGCTGTGCACAAGATAGGGTGGAAGATTGACGTCGAGTTCCGTATTCGCCAGGGGGATCAGATTGAGCCCCTTGCCGCCGTCCAGGTTCCAGGTTTCAACGTGGTTGGAGGCTGTCTGGCGGATGAAATCGGTACGCGCCACCTGGATGAGGCCAACATACGTGGTGATGAGGGGCGGGGGCCAGGCAGGCTGTTTGGCCTGCGTGGCGCTGGCGCGCTGCTCCCAGTGGCCAATAAAGCTCTGCTGGGCCAGCAAGGGTGTCGCAGAAACAAGCAATGTCAGGAGCTGAATGGTTTTGCGCTGCATTGCGACCTCTCCAACTGGGGAAAAGAAACCATTGGAGCATGACAGGCAGCCGGCGCTGGCGACAACCAACTTTCGATGGAGGCAAAGCTCCATCGCATTGATGGCGAAGCGCTGGATCGTGGCCACCACCTCACGCTATACTCCTTGGCGAATCCACCAGAGGGGGAATCATCATGCGAAATTGGTTGAAAGTGTGCATCGCGGCCGGCGGTGTGCTGGCGATGTCGGTTGCGCCCACGGCCTTGCGGGCCCAGGGAAGTGCGACGATTCTGAAGCCCGCAGAAGTGGAGAAGCTGATTCCGGCGACCGTCTTTTATCACGGCCAGACGGCGGCTACGCAACTGCGCAACTCCGGCGGGGTGAAGTTTGGCGACGGCTTCTTCATCCTGGCGAGCATGGTGGATACCGGCGGATACTCGACCGCGATCTCGAGCAAATATCAGGCCTATTTCGTTACCGAGGTCCCGATCCAAGTGGACGGAACAAAACTCGCCGCTGGAGTCTACGGCATCGGATTCATCGACGGCGACAAGTTCCTGGTGACCGACGTGGGCGGGCACGAGGTGCTCAGTGTCGGCTCCGCTACCGACAGCGACCTCAAGCGGCCCATGCCGCTGCAGGTGCTGGCGGACGCGGGCGGCGGGTTCCGGCTCTATTGCGGGCGCAGGTATGTGGTCCTGAGCCGTTAGAAGCCGCGCGCTCCCGGCGTGAGCTGAAATCCAGGCGGCCCCGGCCGCTCACGCCGTGGTGGCGATTCCTGAACGGGCCGCAAAAAAAATCGCCCCAGTCCAAGCCTTTGAGGGATGGCGTTGCGGGCAAAGTATAAACTGAGCGGGGTATAACGCCGCTTCAACTGACGGCGCGTGCGGCCAGTGTGCCTGCGTGCGCTGAATGGCTCCGATACCATTTGGAACTTGCGGTCATAGGGGATGATGTCGATGCGAACCATCGGGACAATCGGATGTATGCTTCTGGCCGTGACGATGACGGCAGCGCAAACGCGCTACAGCGCAGAGGCAATCCAATTGAACAATCGCGGCGTGGCGCAGATGGGCCAGCAGTTTACCGAGCGCGCCGCAAGCAGCTTTGCCGAGGCGTTCAAGAAAGACCCGAAGCTGGCGCAGGCCGACGATCAACGAAGGCATTGCGCTGCTGACGCTGCAAAAGCTGGATGAAGCAGAGCAAGCGCTGCGACAGGCGATTGCGCTCGACCCGGAGAACGCGCAGGCCTGGTACAACCTGGGCCTGGCGCAACACGCGGGCAACGAACTGGACCTCGGCGCTGGCCAGCTTTCAGCAGGCGGCGAAGATCGATCCCAGGGATGCGGACTCCTATTACTTCGAGGGCGCCTGCTACCAGGAGATGAAGCAGTTCGACAAGGCGATTGCGGCCTTCGAAAAGGCGCTGGAGATCAACCCGCTGCATGCTTCGGCGGAGTTTGGCCTGGCGCGGGCGCTGCAGCGCTCCGGCCACACCGCGGAGGCGAAGGAGCACTTCAAGCGCTTCCAGCATCTGACCAGCACCAAGATTTCATCGGCGCATCGGCCTGTCTTACGGCGAGCAGGGCCACTATTCGACGGTGACGGCGGTCGAGGAGCCGGAGACGATCCAACGCACGATGATTCCGGTGCAGCTGGTGGCGCAGCCGATTGCACTGGCAGGCCCCGCGGGTGCTGCGTCGTGGACGACCACCGGCGGCGCCTGCATGATGGACGTGACCGGCTCAGGCCACATGGACCTGGTGCTGATGCAGTCGGGCGCGCAGGCCATTCGCGTGCTGCACAATCGCGGTGGGGGCAGCTTTGAAGAGTTGGATGCAGAGGCGGCGGGGCTGAAGGCGAGCGGCCACGCGGTGGCCTGCGCCGTGGGCGACTACGACGGCGATGGATTGAACGACCTGGCCGTGGCGCTGGACGACCGCGTGCTGCTGTTTCGCAACCTTGGCCACGGGCAAGTTCAAGGACGTGACGGCGGAGGCGGGATTGTGCCGCGCAACCGGCCTACGGGCATTACGTTTGTCGATTACGACCACGATGGCGATCTGGATCTGCTCCTGACCGGCGCGCCGCTCGAAGCCGGGCGGCGCGCCCAATGTGCTGTGGCGCAACAACGGCAACGGGACCTTTACCGAGCAGACGGAGCCGACGGGACTGGGCGGAAGCGGCAAGACCGCGGCGGCGATTCTGACCGACTTCAACAACGATCGCGCGGTGGATCTGGCGGTGACCGGCGATGGACCTTCGCCGCTGATTTATGTGAATCCGCGCGAGGGCAAGTATCCGACGCAGCCGCTCTATGAAGACGTGAAGCTGCCGCCCACGGTGGGCATCGCGGTGCTCGACTACAACAAAGACGGCTGGATGGACATTGCCGTGACCCACGCCGGCGCGCCGGGACTTACGCTGTGGCGCAATGTCGAGGGACCGGATCACATCGGCCGGCGCTTTGAGCGCGTGGAGCTGCCGCTGCAGCGGCGCGCTGCGCGGATGGGGCTTGACGCCGATCGATATCGACAACGACGGCTGGATCGATCTGGCGGCGATTGTGGAGACGAAGGCCGGGCCGCGCGTGCGCGTCTTTCGCAATCGCGGCGACGGCAGCTTTGAAGATGTGAGCCACGCGCTGGGCCTGGACAGCATGCACCTGCACGCGCCGCGCGGGCTGATTGCCGCCGATGTGGATGGCGACGGCGCGGCCGATCTGATCGTGACCCAGGAGAATGCGCCGCCGGTGCTGCTGCGCAATGTGGGCGCGAACAAGAATCACTTTGTGCGCCTCGACCTGACCGGCTTTGCGGACAACAAGACCGCGCTGGGCGTGAAGGTGGAGGTGTTTGCCAACGGACTTTGGCAGAAGTGGGAGCTGGCGGGCGCGTCGGGCTACCAGACGCAGGCTCCGCCGCAGATTCTTGTGGGCCTGGGCAATGCGCCGGGCATCGACCTGCTGCGCATTCTGTGGCCCACGGGCGTGCTGCAGGACGAGATCGATTTGCCGCAGCAGCAGGTGATCGCGATGAAAGAAGCGGACCGGCGCGGCAGCTCGTGCCCGGTGCTGTTTGCGTGGGATGGGCATCAATACAAATTCGTGACCGACGTGATTGGCGCGGCGGTGGTGGGGCACTGGTTCACGCCCACGCGGCGCAACACGCCGAATCCCGGCGAGTGGATCAAGATGGACGGCGCGAATGTTGCGCCGGTGAACGGCAAGGTGAGCGTGCGCTTCATGGAGCCGATGGAAGAGGTGAACTACATCGACCAGTTGCGGCTGGTCGCGGTCGATCATCCCGAGAATGTCGAAGTGAATCCCGACGAGCGGTTCCTCGACGATCCGCCGTTTGCTTCGGGCCGCGTGGTGGCGAGCGAGGGTCGCGCGGTTGCCCGTGGGCGCGTGGGATGGCGAAGGGCGCGATGTGCTTGACCAGCTGAGCCGCCGCGATCACATGTTTGCCAGCGGATTTACGCCGCTGCCTTACGACGGGTTTGCCAATCTGCATGCGCTGACGCTCGATTTGGGCGCGATCGAAGCCCGACGCGCCGCTGCGGCTGCTGATGACCGGCTATGTGAACTACTTCAGCGCGACCTCGCTGTATGCGGCGTGGCAGGCGGGGTTGAAGGAGATTCCGCCGTACGTCGAGGCGCAGCTGCCGGATGGCACGTGGCAGCGAATTGCGGGCGATGCGGGATTCCCGGCCGGCCTGGAGCGGACCATCGTGGTGGACCTGACGGGCAAGCTGCCGGCGGGAACGCGGCGCATCCGGCTGATGACGAACCTGCAGATTTACTGGGACCAGGTGCTGATCGACCAAAGCACAGACGCCGAGGCGCGCACATACGGAGGTCCCGCTGGCCGGCGCAACGCTGCACTTCCGCGGCTATCCGAAGCAGATTGAAGGCGCGAGCCCGGGCGACCTCGACTACGACTACAATCTCGTGAGCCTGACCGGACCCTTTCAGCGCGAGCGCGGCAACTACACGCACTTGGGCGACGTGACGCCGCTGGTGAAGAGCATCGACGACCGCTTTGTCGTCTTCGGCAGCGGCGAGGAGATTGCGGCGGAGTTCGACGCGGCAAAGCTGCCGGCGCTGCCCGCGCATTGGAAGCGCGACTACTTCTTCTACGCCAACGGCTTCGTGAAGGATATGGATTGGTGGGATGCGTCGCCATTTACCGTGGCGCAACTGCCGTTCCACGGGATGAGCACCTATCCGTATCCAGCGACCGAGAAGAATATCCCGACGATGCGGCCTCGCTCGACTACCAGTTGAACTGGAACGACCGGTTCGACTCGGGCGAGCCGGTGCGGTCGTATCGATTCGACTATCAGCTGCTGCCGTCGACGCCGGAGGAGGATCAGGCGCCGCAATCGCAGCCAGGAGACACGGCCATGAACAACGTGGTGCTGGCGCCGGCGGTGAGGCAACTGGAGCTGCTGCGCGCGGGCGAGATCTCCGTGGCCGAACTGGCCGAGGCGCACATCCGGCAGATCGAGCGGCTGAATCCGGCATTGAATGCATTTGCCGATTTCGATGCGGAGCGCGTGCGCGCGCAGGCGCGGCGGCTCGATGCGTCACAATTCGACGCGTCACAAGATGCGCGACGTCCGCTGCTCGGGTTGCCGGTCACGGTGAAGTCTTCCATTGCCACCGCGGGGTTTCGCTGCGAGATCGGCAGCCTGCTGCACAAGGGCGAGATTCCGGCGGAAGATGCGGTGGTGGTGGCGCGGCTGCGCGCGGCGGGAGCGTTGATTCTGGGCACGACCAACTGCCCGGAGTTTCTGATGGCCTATGAGACCGCGAATCTGCTGCACGGGCGCACGTCGAATCCGTGGGATCTTGAGCGCACGCCGGGCGGATCGAGCGGCGGCGAGTCGGCGGCCATTGCGGCGGGAATGTCGGCGGCGGGGCTGGGCAGCGACAGCGGCGGATCGGTGCGAGTGCCCGCGCACTTCACGGGCATCTGCTCGCTCAAGCCGACGCCGGGACGCATTCCGGGCCGCGGCCATCTGCCGCCGTGCGTGGGGCCGTTCTCGATTCTGGGCGCCATCGGACCCATGGCGCGGACCATCGACGATGTAGCGCTGCTGTTCCGCACGCTTGCAGCGGCCAGGACCCGCTCGATCCGGTCAGTCCGCCCGTGGCGTTGCGCGAGCCGGAGCCTCGACGATCTGCGCAGCGAATACGATCGGATTCTTCGAGGACGACGGCCTGGTTCCTGTGACGCCGGAGACGCGCGCCGCGGTCGAGGCGGCTGCGCAGGCGCTGCGCGATGCGGGCTTTCGCGTGGAGCCGTTCCGCCCGCGCACGCTGGAGCCGCTGCGCAAGTTGTGGTGGAAGTTCTTTGTGCAGTGCGGGGCCATGTTCTATGAGCCGGAGATTCGCGGCAAGCGCGTGAAGCTCAGCCCCATCTTCAACGAGTTTCTGGCAATCGCGGAAGCTGCCGGACCGCTTACCGCGACAGAGCTGCTGAACGCGTGGGCGGAGCTGGACCTGCTGCGCGCGAAGACTCTGGTGGAGATGAGCGAATATCCGGTCCTGCTTTGCCCGGTGGCCAGCATTCCCGCATTTCGCCACGGCGAGCGCTCGTGGACGATCGACGGCAGGTCCGTCGACGTACCTTGATGCCGTGCGGTACACACAATGGTTCAACGCGCTCGCCGCCCGGCGGCGGTGGTTCCGGTGGGCGCCTCGCCTGAGGGGTTGCCGATCGGCGTGCAGATCGTGGCGCGGCCTTTCGAGGATGAGATCGCGCTGGGCATCGCAGCGCATTGTGGATGCGGCGTTCGGGTATCCGTCCGCCTCCGATGGCAGTAGCCTGAAAAGCCTGCGCAATCACGCGTTGCCTCGCTGCTCCTCGACCGCAACGAGACGGGCATTAAACCTTGTGAAATCAGGACCATCTCGCCGCCACTGCGTCTCAACCTTTCGATGGAGGCGCGCCCGTCTTGAAAACGCTACACTGACGCTTCCCCAATATATGGAGGCGGATTGGAGCGCTCGGGGTGCGCGAAAGCTGGCAGGAACGATTTGCCGAAACCCCCGATGTTCTGATTGGCGCGCGGCGCCAGCGGACGGTTGTGCCGGTGCTCGATCTCGCCGTCGGCGGGGACGAATTCGTCACCATGGCGGGGCCGTGCTCGGTGGAAACCGAGCGCCAGCTCATGGCCACTGCCCATCACGTGCGCAGCGCAGGAGCGCGCGTTCTGCGCGGAGGCGCATTCAAGCCGCGCAGTTCTCCTTACTCATTTCAAGGGCTCGGCCTCGAAGGACTGAAGCTGCTGGCCAAGGCGCGCGAAGAGACCGGCCTGGCCATCGTGACCGAAGTCATGTCGGAATGCGACGTCGAGATGGTCGCCGAATATGCCGACATTCTGCAGATCGGCTCGCGCAGCATGGAGAACTACTCGCTGCTGGAGGCGGCGGCGCGATCCGGACGGCCGATTCTGCTGAAGCGCGGCATGATGGCCACGATCGCCGACTTCCTGCGCTCGGCGCAGGTGATCCTGAGCAACGGCAATCCCAACGTCATTCTCTGCGAGCGCGGCATTCGCACCTTTGAAACGGCGATGCGCAACACCTTCGATGCCGCGGGCATCGCGCTGCTGAAGCAAATCACGCATCTGCCGGTGATCGCCGATCCCAGCCACGCCGCCGGTCATCGCGACCTGGTTCCGGCGCTGGCGCGCATCGGCGTCGCGGCTGGCGCGGACGGCCTTCTGGTCGAAGTGCATCCCGATCCCGACAAGGCATGGAGCGACGGCGAACAGTCGCTGGACTTTGCCGAATTCGACGCGATGATGGACGACCTCGCGCCCTGGATTGCTCTGCGCGAACACAGTTGCGGGCCGAGCGGCACACCGCTGAAGCACGGGCTCTGGAGGCAATCGGATGACGTTGATGCCGCCGGATGCTGGTGGTGGTAGCCGCAATTGCTTGGAATGACGGTGTTGTGTGGGTTCACTTCCACGCCATCACAAAGCCCTGGCGTCGACTTCATCGTCACTGCTGCCGCAACCTACAAACCCCTGGCCGAACTGCGCGGCGGAGAGCGATTTCCCGACGGCGCGCAACTCCTGCTGGTGCACGACGGCAAGGCCGACCGCTGGTGGCGGGCTTCGCCGCCTCGGCCGACGCCGATGTTTCCTTGACGGCAAGACCGTGCTGTTTGCCGGCAAGAAATCCGCTGGCGATCCGTGGCAGATCTGGGAATTGACCCTCTCCGATCAGTCGCTGCGGAAAGTTACTGCCACCAACGATGATGCTGAGCGCCCAATCCATCTTCCGGGCGGGCGTCTGGTTTGGGCGCAGCGCACGCCCCATGGATTTCAACTCGATTCCTCGGATGATGGCCGCCCCATTGAAAGCATTCCGCTGAATCCGACCGCGGGACCAGGCATCACTGCCGCTTACCTACATCCACGCGAGCACGTTTCCCACCGGACGTTTTGCATGACGGGCGCATTCTGTTTGAAGTCCGGCTTTCCGCTCGGGTCGGGATCGACGCCGGAGATGTATCTGGTGTATGCCGATGGCTCGGGTGTGGAGTCGTACCGCTGCGATCACGGCCGCGCGCGCTGGGGCGGCACCAGCTGGCATCGGGCGACGTGGTCTTCACGCATGGCGCCTCTCTGGCGCGCTTCACCTCGCCGTTGGCGCATGAGGAGCCGGTCGCCGCGCCCCCGGCGCAATACGCGGGCGACCATTGCCGAAACCGATTCGGGCGCGTGGCTGGTGAGCGCGCAGAACGACAAGCGCCGCGTACTACGCAATCAGCCTTTGGGATCCTGGCACATCGTCGCGTTCCCATGGCGCCAAGCTCGAAGCCGTGCTGGCCCTGTAGCGAGATGAATCTCGTCGAGCCGGTTCTGGTTGCGCCGCGCATCCGCGGCCCAATCGCCATCCTTCGGGGTTGCATCCATGGAACTACGCGAATCTGCTTGCGCTCGATGCGCGCGTGTCCCGCGACGGCGACGTTGCGAGGATCGCCGGCATCCGTGCGGCTTGAGACGCAGGATGCGAGTGGGCCACGCGATTGCTGACAGGCACCGCGCCGGTCGAAGCCGACGGCTCATTTTTCGTCAGCGTCCCCGTCGACCGGCCCATCCGCTTCGCGTTGCTCGACCGCAGCGGCGCCGTGCTGCGCCAGGAGCGAGGCTGGTTCTGGATTCGCGGCGGCGAGCAGCGCATTTGCGTTGGCTGCCACGCGGGGCCGGAGCGCGCATCGGAGAATCGCGTTCCTGCCGTTCTGCATGCGCACCACCACACCGGTTGACCTTACCGGCAACCCTCCGGCTCACAGCTTCGCCACGGAGGCCAGTGAGATGACGCTTTCGCCTTCTACTTTTCTTCGGGATCGCCGCCATCGCCGTCGGCGCAGGCGACGCCGTCCGCGCAGCAGGCCGCACCAGCAAACTTCGGGGCCGCATGTGCAAGGAACCGTCATCGCAACTCAACTGCCATCGATCCGCTTTGAAGACGCGAGCGACAAGGCGGGGATTCACTTCACGCACAGCTTTGGATCGCGCCAGTTGGGATCGCTGCTCGAGGGCACCGGCGCCGGCTGCATCTGGTTCGACTACAACAACTCGGGCCTGCCTTCGCTTTACGTAGTCAACGGCCGGCCGCTCGACGACTCCATGCATCCCTATCCGCTGAAGGAAAAGCCCAATCCGCCGCCGCACAATCATCTCTATCGCAATGATGGCAACGGCCATTTCACCGACGTGACCGATCAATCGGGCTTGAACCCGGATATGTATTCCATGGCCGTGACGGCGGCGGACTACGACAACGACGGGAACGAAGATCTGCTGGTGACCGGCTATGGCAAAGTCGTCCTCTATCACAACGATGGCAACGGCCACTTCACTGACGTAACCGAAAAGGCAGGCATCAAAGTCAACGGATGGGCGATCAGCTCCACCTGGCTCGACTACGACAAGGATGGCTGCGTCGATCTGTTTGTCGGACGCTACGTCAAATTCGATCCCAAGTATCGCGCTTACTACGCCGCCGACAATTACCCCGGCCCGCTCGACTACGCCGGCGAAACCAACATGCTGTTCCACAACAACTGCGATGGAACATTCACCGATGTGACGGATAAGTCGGGCATCGGCGCGTATGTCGGCCGCACCATGGGCGTGACCGCGGCGGATTTCGACAACGACGGATGGGACGACATTTACGTTGCCAACGACCGCACGGAAAACTTTCTCTTCCACAACAAGCACGACGGAACCTTTGAAGAGATCGCCAACGATACCGGAACTGCCTTTGGCCAGAACGGCGAAGCGACCTCGTCGATGGGGCCGGTCTTCGCGGACTTCGAAGGGCGCGGCGTGCTCGACCTTTGGGTAACCGACGGGCACTACAACCGCTTTCTGCGGAACACAGGACGAAGCGGCAGCTTTGAAGATGTGGGCGCGTCCAATGGCATCTCGCAGGCCAACGCGCAATACGTGAGCTGGGGAACGGGCGTCTACGACTTCGACAATGATGGCAAGCTCGACATCCTCATCTTTCACGGCGGCCTGATTCATCTCATTCCGCAGGAACACACGCTGTTTCGCGGACTCGGCAACGGCCGGTTCGAAGATGTTTCGCTTCAGGCCGGGCCGGTGCTGAGCCAGCGCACGGTGGCGCGCGGCGCGTGCTTTGCCGACTACATGAACGACGGCAAGGTCGATGCATACCTGGTGAATCTCGGCGCGCCAGGCACGCTGCTGCACAACGTCTCCACCAACACCGGCCACTGGATCGAGATCAAACTCGCCGGCGCCATGCGGCCCGGCGATCGAAGCTCCGCTGCCGGCTCCCCCGGCGCAAAGAGCAATCGCGACGGCATCGGCGCGCGTGTCGAGGTCTTCGCCGGTGGCAAACGTTGGACCGCGGAGCGGGTGGCGGCTCGCGGGCTATCTCTCGCAGAACGACGGCCGATTGCACTTCGGCCTGGGTGCGGCGACGAAGATCGACAAGATTCTCGTCCATTGGCCAAGCGGGCGCGAACAGACTCTGGAAAACGTCAGCGTGGATCGCATTCTGACCATCGAGGAGCCGAAATGAGATGGCTCCGCGACGACCTGTCTCACGCCGCGCGCGATCGCGCCGGTGCTGACTGGCGTTGTGACTTTTGCGCTTGGAGCGGTTCTGTGGCCCGCGGTGCATCCGACGGCCCTGGCCGGGCGGGCGTTCTACGACCGGGGAGTGGTCTGAACTATGCTTCCCCGCTGGAACTCCTGCTCTCACCCGACGGCGCGCGGCTTTACGTGCTCTGCCAGCAAAGTCGAAGAGGTCCGCGTGCTCGATGCATCCACTTACGCGCCGATCAAGAGCATCGCCGTGGGCCGCGCACCGCGCGGCATCGCGCTTTCGCCCGCGGGCGATCGGCTCTTTGTCACGAACTCCTGGGACGACACGCTTTCGGTGATCGATACGCGCAGCTGACCGTGGTGACCACCTGGCCGGTTGGCGCGGAGCCCTCCGGCGTGGTCGAGGACCGCGGCGGGCAAGCAGCTCTTTGTCGCCAATCGAATTTCGAACGACGTTGCCGTGCTCGATGCGCAAACGGGCGCTGAAGAAAAGCGGCTGATGGCCGGCCGCGGCGTCGAGCTACCTGACGCTAGTCGCCTGATGGCAAGTGGATTTATGCCACGCACGTCTATCCCAACCCCTCGCCTCTCCGCACAGGCCTGGAAAATCGCACGCCTCCTGAGTCTGAGATCACGGTCATCGATGCCGCAAACGCCGTGGTCGTCGATCGCATTCCGCTGCATCGATTGCCGGCGTATTTCATTTGGCTCTCTCCGCCGACGGCCGACTGGGCGCGGTTGCCGAGTATCATCCCAAGAATCTTGTGCCGCTGGCGCACCTTGAGCACGGCGGCGCCTTTGCCTACACGCTCACGCTCTTCGGCGCGCGCGTGGGTCGGCCCGTTGAAGTTCCTCTCGACGAACTCGACCGCTATGCCTCGCAGCCTTTTGGCGTGGCGATTGCGCCCGACAAGTCGCGCATGTACGTGACTGTCGGCGGCTCGGAGTGCGTTCTGGCGATCGACATCCCGCGCCTGCTGCATTTCGTTCACTCGCGCCCGCGGCCCGCCTCCGGCTCGTTTGCCGGCGATCTCTCGGCCAGCGCCAATTATGTTGTCGCGCGCATTCCCGTGGGACATAATCCGCGCGGGCTGGCGCTCAGCCGCGATGGACGCAGGCTGTTTGTCGCCAACCGGCTCGACGACACGATCAGCGTGATCGACACACGCGCGCTGCGCGTGGCCTCAACGATCGCACTCGACGGGCCAAAGGAAGTAAACGCGCTGCGTCGCGGCGAGCAGACGTTTTATTCGGCGCGGTACTCGTTTCAGGGGCAGATCAGCTGCTCCAGTTGCCACATCGATTCGACCTTCGATGGACTGCAGTGGAATCTGGAGCCGAACGGCTTCGGAATCGACATTGTGGACAACAAATTGCTCGAGGACATCAAGGACATCGCGCCCTACAAGTGGAACGGCGGCAACCCGAACATTCCCACCGAGTGCGGGCCGCGCACGGAGAAGTACTTCTGGCGCTCGGAAAATTACGACGATCTGACGCTGGCCGATCTGGTGCTGTATATTCGCAGCCTTCCCCCGCGGCCCAATCGCTGGCGGCTGCCGGGTGATGAGCTTACCCCGGCGCAGGAGCGCGGCAAGGCGATCTTCGAGCGCGACGTCGACAAGTTCGGCAAGCCTATCCGCAGAGACCAATCGCTGCTCCTACTGCCATAGCGGCCCGAAGGGAACCAACCGGAAGTTATTCGATGTGGGCACGCGCAAGTCCACCGACAGTTCCGGGCTTTTGAAAACGCCGCAACTGACGAACATCGCGCTTACCGCGCCCTACCTGCACGACGGCTCGGCGCGCACGCTCGAAGAGATCTGGACCATCTATAACCCGGAAGACAAGCATGGCCGCACCAACGACCTGACCAAAGATGAACTCAACGACCTGATCGAGTATTTGAGGACACGATGAGGAAGTACGACAACCAAGTGCGCATGGGCAATTGTGCTGCTGGTATCGGTGTTCGCGTTGCTTGCGCCGGCGGGATTTGGACAGCCGCGATCTGCAGCGCAAAGGCCCGATGGCGCGCCAGCGCCGGCTGCCGCAGCGCAGGCGCTGCCGCGCTTCCGTTTTGAGAACTTCACCACCGCGAACGGCCTGCCCGACAATCATGTCTTCGCGGTTCTGGTGGATGGGGACCGCGTGTGGGCAGGCACCGAAGACGGGCTTGCCGTTTATGACAACCACAACTGGAAGACTTACACGACAAAGGACGGGCTCGCGCATCGCGCCGTGCTTTCGCTGGCGCTGGATAAGCGCACCGGCGATGTATGGGCGGGAACCATGGGCGGACTGAGCCGCATCTCCGCCGGACGCATCGAGAGCTACACGCAATTGAACTCGGGCCTGAGCAACGACGTGGTCTATGGCGTTTCAGTGGAAGGCGAGAACGTTTGGGTTGCCACCGCCGCGGGGGCGTGCCAGCTCAATCTGCACACCGGCCAGTGGACGCTCTACAACGAGCGCAATACGCCCGATGATTGAAATCTGGGTTTACGGCGTCTCGGCAACGTCCGACCAAGGTTTATTTCGCCGTTTGGGGCAGCGGGCTGCTGGAGTACGACCAGACCACGGGCCGCTGGGACAAATACGAAGACCCGGACGGCGAAAACGAGATGGTTCTGTTCAAGGATCAGGGGCTGATTCACGAGATCGTTTCTTCGGTGAGTTACGTCGACAACATTGTGTGGGCGTCAACGTACTTTGGCGACAGCCGCTACGATGGCCGCTACTGGCACAACTTCCTGACCAAAGACAGCGGGCTGCCCTCGAACTTTACCAACTTTGTAAAAGGCGTCGACGCCAACCGCGCCTGGTTCTGCACCGACAAGGGACTCGCCTATTACGACGGCGTGAATTGGGCCGTCTATCGCCCTTCGCTCACTACGGGAAAACCGGAGATGACTGGTGCGCGATGCGCAAGGGCCAGGTCACGATCCATTGCTGTCACCACTGCGCCCGCGCATAACTACATTCTGGGAATTGATTTTCAGGGCAACGATATCTGGGTGGCCACCGCCAAGGGTCTAAGCCACGGGATTTTACAGCAACATTCTGCACCAACGAAGTAAGGAGCCGTCATGATGAGCGCATTTGCTGACATCCTTGAAACCATCGCCCACGCACCGATCAAGAAGCGCGCGATCACCAACCATGCCGTCCTGAACGAAGCCTTCGCTTACGCCAAGCCCAGTTCGTTTTCGCGCGGTATGCGCATCGATCTGAATGGCATGACGATTTTGCTGATTTCGGGAACCGCATCGATCGATGAGACACGGCGAAAGCGTACACATCGGCGATTTTCGCGCCCAGATGCGGCGCACGCTGGAAAACATCACCGGGCTGCTGGCCAGCGAAGGCTGCACCTGGCACGACATCGTGCGCACCACCTGCTACCTGCGCGATATCGAGCGCGACTACGAAGCGTTCAACGAGGAGCGGACCGCATTCTTCAAGGAACAGGGTCTCGATCCGCTGCCGGCTTCCACCGGCATCCAGGCGATCCTGTGCCGGCCCGAGCTGCTGGTTGAGATCGAGGCCATCGCCATGTTCCGCACGGACAAGGCGCGGGCAGACGAGGAGTAGCGGCGATGCGCAGGGGATGGATTCTGGCGGCGTGTTTGTCGGTTGCCGGCGGATGGCACGCTGCAAGCCAGACGCCGGGCAACGGCAAGCATGTTTGCGAATGCGGAGCGCATCCACCGGGTCCGCCGAGAGACCGCGCCGTGTCGCCCTATGCCAACGAACCGGACGATCTGCGGCCGTATGCAAAGTTCGCTACGCCCTACGATCTCAATTACATTCATCCCAACATTTACGCTGGCGCCGGGCGCGACTTGCCGGAGCCGAAAGATCTGAGCGAAGTGCGCATCGGGTTTTTCGGGCCCATTGAGCACAATCCCGATCAGGTTTACGGTTTGCGCATGCTGCATGGCGCGCAGTTAGCCGTGGAAGAGGCGAACGCGCGCGGCGGTTATGGCGGCAAGCCCTTCCGCCTGATGCTGCACAACGATTACGACAACTGGCAGGCCAAGGCGGTGTATGGCGATGACCGGCCCACCGACCCGGCCATCTGGGGCTCGGCGTCGAACGAAGCCGTGAAGATGATCTACGACGACCAGGATTGGGCGATCTTCGGCTCGCATCAGTTCTGAGTCGACGCATATCATCCTTCGCGTTGCGCTCAAGGCCGAAATTCCCATCGTGAATTCGGCTTCGACCGATCCGACGATTCCCGAGACCTACGTTCCCTGGTACTTTACCGATCTGCAGGACGATCGCGTGCAGTGCTACACGCTGGCGCGGCGCATTTTTACCGAGCTTGGTCTCAAGCGGGTTGCGCTTTTGCGCGTGAACAATCGCTACGGCCGCTTCGGTGTGTTGAAGATGCGCGACGCGGCACGGCGCCTCGGGCACCCCATCGTCATCGAGCAAAAATTCCTGCCCGGAGATACCGATTTTTCACGGCAACTTCAGGTCATTCAGGATTCGCGCGCCGACGCGATCGTTCTCTGGGCCGACGAGATTTCTGCCGGACGCATTTTGAAGCAGACGCGCGCCGCGGGAATGAAGCAGCGGATCTTCGGGGCCTATCGCACGCTGGGGCCGGATATGCTGTCCGAGGCCGGGCCTGCCGCGGAGGGATTCGAAGCGGTTTTTCCCTACGACCCGACCCGCAACGATCCTCGCTGGCTCGACTTCAATCGCCGCTTCGAGGCGAGGTTCCATGAGAAGCCTGATGCATTCGCTTCTCTGGCATACGACGCGATGAATGCGCTGCTCGAATCCATCTGCAAGGCGGGGTTGAATCGCGCACGCATTCACGACGCGCTCGCGGACATCGAAGAGTATGACGGTGTGACCGGGCATATGGTGTTCGATCCCAACCAGAAGAATGTGGCGCCGATGTACCTGGGCACCGTGCATAACGGCGCGATTACCTACCGGCTTGCGACGATGGAGAAGCAACCGGCGACGCAACACGGTGCTCAAGTGCAAGGACCATCTGCCGCGCCAGAGACTCCCTATGCACGGGTGGGTGAAGATGGTGTGAGCTACGCGGGCCCGCGATCCGCCGATCTGCCGCCGGGACCGGTGCGCGTGATTCTCTTTGGACCGAACGCCGCAGAGGTCGCGCGGTCGCCTGAGGTTCTGTCAGGGCTGCGCGATGGAGCGCCAGACGGCCGGAAGTGGATGGTGCTGCCCGTGGAGAGTGGGCAAAATTGGGGCGCAGCTTCAACGCAGCTTGTTCACGCGCTGATGGACGAGCATCCTTTGGCGGTCGTGGCGTTGGATCGGGATAGCAGCCACCTTTCAGAACAGCTCGCGCTGAAGTTCTTCGTCCCGGTGTTGGCTCTGAGTGACGACAAGTCACTTACTTCGGCGAATATTCCCTGGATCTTCCGGCTGCCTGCAGGAACAGCGCCGGCTGCGGCGCTACGCCTGCTTGAGAATGCCGAGGCGCGCGGCGGACCGAGCCCGCAAGGGGTCAGGGACGTGTTGGCCTCTGGGGATCCGATCTCCGGACTGGCCTTTTTGCCCACAGGGGAGCCGCGCGTTCGATAAGAGCTGATTTATAAGCCGCCGCATTTTTACTTTTCTCTCTTCCTATGCGGTGGCCTGCTGCCGGCCATTCCGGAATAATCGCTACGCGGCCAAAGAGGTGACAACGCAACCTCCATCGAAAGATTGATGTCAGGCTAGTTGCCGGACAGCTACTATTCTGATGCCGATCAGAACGAGAGGCATTGATCCGCGTAACCTCGCCAACTTCCCTGGAGGCCCGAAGACGTGTCGATAAGACGATTCCTGATCGCAGGGACTCTTGGCCTTGCAGGGAGCGCACTGTATCTGTTTGCGTTTCCGGCGGCCACCATATTCTACGAGTGCATCGTCCTGCTCCACATCGTGGGCGGCGCAATCTTCCTCGTCATCGCGGTGCCGTGGGCAGCCCGCCTGATGCGCGGCCGCAGCCTGTGGGAAAAGATCGGCTGGGCGGCAATGCTTTTTGGCGGGGCAGCAGGCGCCGCCATCCTGTTCACAGGCGCCCGCCGCAATATGTGGCCCTTGCTGTACACCCACGAAGTGGTTTCCATCGCCGCCTGCGCGCTGCTTTTGTCTGCAATGACTGGCCGCGTGGAATCGCTCCGCCGCCTGAGTGGCGGCAGACTGCGTGAAGCGGCCCGCCTGGGTTGCTGCTTTGCTCTTTGCGCCGGCGTGGCCGCCGCAGCGTGGTGGGTGCGCACCGTGCCGTGGCAGCGCGCGTACACCATCCATAATCCCACCATCGCGCCAGCGTCGATGGACCAGGAAGGCGCCGGACCCAAGAGCGAATTCTACCCCAGCTCCGCAGAGACCGCCACGGGGGAGACCGTCCCCGAGGATTACTTCGTCGATTCAGCAGCCTGCAAACAGTGCCACGCCGAGACTTACCGCGAGTGGGAAAGCTCTACCCACCACTTCTCGTCTTTCAATAACCAGTGGTATCGCCAGGCCATCGTCTACATGCAGGATGTCAACGGCGTGCAGGCCTCAAAATGGTGCGCGGGCTGCCACGATGCGGCGCTCTTCTTTCCCGGCAACTTTAATACGCCCATCAAGGACCGCATCAACACGCGCGCAGCGCAGGCGGGCATCGGCTGCATGGTATGCCACTCCATCCGCGATGTACGCAGCACCATGGGCAACGGCGACTACACCATCGAGTATCCAGCCCTCTTCAAGCTCGTCGACACCAAAAATCCCGTCCTCCGCAAGCTCATCGACTTCCTCATCGAAGAAGATCCCGGAGCCGCACCGCCGCACCTTCCTCAAGCCCTTCATGAAGAACAATCCGGCGGATTTCTGCTCCGCATGCCATAAAGTTCACCTCGACGTGCCCGTGAATCACTACCGTTGGGTTCGCGGCTTCAACGATTACGACAATTGGCAGGCCAGCGGAGTTTCTGGATTCGGTGCGCGCTCGTTCTACTACCCGCCCCATTCGCAAAACTGCGTTGACTGTCACATGGGGCAGGTCCGCTCGAACGACGCGGGCAATATCGGCGGATTCATTCATTCGCATCGCTTCATCGGCGCCAACACTGCTCTGCCCTTCGTCAACGCCGACCAGACCCAGCTCGACGAAACCGAGCACTTCCTCCAGGATCACAAGGTGAGCGTGGACATTTTCGCAGTTTCGCCGGAAACCAGCGCGAACAGCATCGTACAGGCATCGGGTGCGCCGCCCATGCAGGCGGAAACTACTTTCGCCGTCGGCGAAGAAGCCGAGCACGAGACGGTTGGCATGACCGGCGAAACCAACGTCGCCCCCGTGACCGCGCCGCTCGATCGCGTTGCGGGAGCCGTCGTTCCCGGCGAGACCGCCCGCGTCGATGTGGTCGTGCGCACTCTCGCGGTCGGCCATTTCTTTCCCGGAGGCACCGTGGATGCCTATGACTGCTGGCTGGAACTGAAGGCCTCCGACGACAGCGGCAAGGTGCTGTTCTGGAGCGGTATGGTGGAAGACCATGGCAAAGGCCCTGTCGATCCAGGCGCGGAGTTCTACCGCTCGCTCTCCATCGACGAGCATGGCAATGCCATTAACAAGCGCAACGCGTGGGCGGCGCGGGCCACGGTTTACGCGCATCTCATACCACCCGGCGCGGCGGATACGGTCCACTTCCGACTGCGCATCCCAAAGGACGCGCGTGGCAACATCCATCTGACGGCGCGGCTCAACTACCGCAAGTTCGCATGGGTAAACACGCAGTTTTCCTTTGCCGGCACGTTCCAGAGCACGGGTCCGAACGACGTGACGGCTGCCTTCGATGACCGCCGCATGGTGTTCACCGCCAGCACCAACGACGTCTCCGGCAAAATCAAGGCCATCCCCAATCTGCCGATTGTGGTGATGGCTCAGTCCTCTGCAGAGCTTACCGTGCTGCGGCCCGGCTCGCCACAGCCCGGGCCCAACGCAGTGACCGGAAAAACCGACTGGCATCGCTGGAACGATTACGGCATCGGCTTGTTTCTGCAAGGGGATCTGAAGGCGGCGGAAGAGGCATTTGTCCACACCACGCAGGCTGATCCCGGCAATCCCGACGGCTGGGTGAACATCGGCCGCGTTCGCCTGCAGGAGGGCAATCTTGCCGGCGCCGAACAAGTGCTGGAAAAGGCTCTCGAACTGTCGCCTCATTTGGCGCGCGCTCACTACTTTTACTCCCGCGTTCTGCGCCAGCAGGGCAAGTACCCCGAATCCATCGCCCATTTGCAGATTGTCACCGCGCAGTATCCCTACGACCGGGTGGTTCGCAACGACCTGGGCCGCGTGCTCTTTCTTGAACGCCAGTATGCCCAGGCGCGCGATGAGTTCCTGAAGACCATCGCCATCGATCCGGAGGATCTTGAAGCGAACTACAACCTGATGCTCTGCTCGACCGGTCTGGGCGATGCCAAACAAGCCGCGGCCTATCAGGAGAGATACATGCGATTCAAGGCGGATGAGGCATCGCAGACCCTCACCGGTCCATACCGCGCCAAACATCCCTTCGACAATCTGGAACGGCAACCGATCCACGAGCACGATTCGGTGCCGCTGGCCGGAGCCAATGCCAACAACAGCGAATACGCAAACGTGGCGCCGCTGCCGCGGAATCGGGCCATTGCAGCAAACGCGAACCCGGCGCAGCCGCCGGCACAGGTGGCTCGGCTTCGCGGAGGTCCGCATTGAGAGCGTCGCGCACACTGCTGGTCGCCGCCACGTTTGCCGCAGGAGGAGTTGCTGTTCTGGCCGCCGCGCTGGCCCCATCAGATCCGCCGGCAAATCCGCCCCAGCACATTCGCTTTGCCGATATTACCCGGGCCGCGGGCATCCACTTCGTCCATAACAGCGGCTCATTTGGCAAGAAATATCTGCCCGAGACTCTTGGCCCCGGCGTGGCCTTCATTGACTACAACAACGACGGTTGGCAGGACCTCTTTTTTGTCAACGGTACGCACTGGCCCGGCCATCCCGGCGGTGAAACTACCCCGGCCCTCTACCGCAACAACCACGACGGAACGTTCACCGACGTAACCAGACAGGCCGGGCTCGCTATCCCCATGTATGGGCTGGGAGTGGCCGTCGGCGATTACGACAATGACGGCTACGACGACCTGTTCGTTACCGCCTACGGCCAGAACCACCTGTTCCACAACAACGGCAACGGCACGTTTACCGACGTGACAAAGAAAGCCGGCCTCTGGGGGCCCCACGAACTCAGCACCAGCGCTGCATGGGTCGACATCGACCGCGACGGCAGGCTCGATCTTCTTGTCGCCAACTACGTCGAGTGGACGCCCGAAACGGACTTGTACTGCACCATGGACGGTGTCCACAAATCGTTCTGCACGCCCGAGTCGTACCATGGCGCTGCGCTTCACCTGTGGCACAACAACGGTGACGGAACGTTCACGGATGTGACCAGGAAGGCAGGCCTCTACGACCCGACCTCAAAGAGCCTGGGGATTGCAGTTCTCGACGCCAACCAGGACGGCTGGCCCGACATTGCCGTCAGCAATGACACCGAACCAAACAAGCTCTATATCAACAACCGTGACGGTACGTTTACCGAGAAAGGCATTCCCGAGGGCATCGCCTACAGCGAGGACGGCGTGGCCCGCGCCGGCATGGGTATTGACGCCGCGGACTACAACCATTCTGGATTTCCCAGCCTGCTCATCACCAATTTCTCCAACCAGATGATCGCCCTTTACCAGAACCAGCAGAATGGCCTCTTTGTGGATGTTGCGCCCACCTCGTCGATCGGCCGCACCAGCCTGCTCACGCTTGGATTCGGCTGCTTCTTTTTCGACTACGACCTCGACAGCTGGCCCGATATCTATATCGCCGACGGCCACCTCGACCCCACGATCGAGACCATCCAGCACCAGGTCCACTACGCCGAACCGCCGCACCTCTACCGCAACATCGGCGGCAAGAATTTCGTGGACCAAGCCGCGCAGATGGGCGTCGCATTTGACTCGCCTCGCGTTGCCCGCGGCGCCGCATACGGCGACATCAACAACGACGGAGCGCCTGACCTCGTGATCACCTCGAACCACGGCCCGGCGCAGCTTTTCCTGAATGAAGGCGCCACAAACCACGCTCTGCGCATCAAGCTGGTCGGAACCAAGTCGAATCGCGACGGTATCGGCTCGGTGGTCTGGGTGCAATCCGACACCACCTCGCAGAAGCAGATGCTGCGCAGCGGATCCAGCTACCTGTCCTCCAGCGAACTGGTTCTCACATTCGGTTTGGGCGCCTCAACGAAGGCGAATGTGATTGAAATCCATTGGCCAAGCGGCACGACGACGCGGCTGACCAACGTAAAGGCCGACCAGATCTTGACGATTCGTGAAGACTCTGGAATCGTCAACGCCGAACCATTCCACAAACGTGCCTGAACCACTTTGAAAGGCATTCGTTGGGCCGAGTCCGCCGCTGCCGGAAAGAAGAAGCTGGGCTGCGCTGGGCCGTCTGTTGGTCGAGCTAGCCGTTCTGCATGCAGCTTCGCCAAACGAATCCAGCAAAGCCCTGCGGGAAGCTCACAACCCGAGTCCGTCATAAGCGCGCAGATTATGTCCTGTTTCTCAAGCCCAGTTTCCTGTGTGAGGTCGGCTCTGCACCAAGAATGTCGATCATGCCAGAAACAGAACACGAACCAGCGACATTTCCGGGCGAAGATCTAGTTGACACTTGGTTAATACGGAAACAAGCTATTTACTCTTTTGTGATACTGGTAAGAGAAAACTTGGGCACAATTTAGGCACGAATTAGGCACACACGATTTGCCGATTTTGTAACTTCCTGATTTTAAATATGCTTGCTTATGGTGCCGGGAGGGGGGGTCGAACCCCCATGACCACAAGGGTCGGCAGATTTTGAGTCTGCTGCGTCTGCCAGTTCCGCCATCCCGGCCTGGGAGGGGTTCCGCTTCCCAAGTATCGCATAGGCATTGCCTTATCTGCCACAGACTGGCTTGCCCATAGGGCCGCAGAAAGTGCTGCTGAGCTCGTTCATCGTGGGGCGATCCGCAACGTCCGCGCAATATTCTTAGGGGGTTCGGCTCATCCCTAAATGCCTACCCCGCAGCCGCCAACCACGCCGCGGTAGACAATTGCCCATTGCGGCCGGGTTTCCACATCCGCATTCCGGTTCGCACTCTCGACCGCCGTGCGACAATGGAGGCATCAACGATGACCAGCACCTCCTCTGCCGTCGTTCCCGAGCCAACCACCGTAACCCCGCAGTTGCTGGCCCAGCACAGCATCACTGCGGAGGAGTACGACCGCATTCTCGCGGCCCTCGGCCGCACGCCTTCGCTCACCGAACTGGGCATTTATAGCGTGATGTGGAGCGAGCACTGCTCCTATAAATCGAGCCGCGTGCACCTGAAGCGCCTGCCGACGAAAAGCGAGCGCGTGGTGCAGGGCCCGGGCGAAAATGCCGGCATTATCGACGTGGGCGACGGATGGGCTTGCGCCTTCAAGATCGAAAGCCACAACCACCCCAGCTACATTGAGCCCTACCAGGGCGCGGCCACGGGCGTGGGCGGCATTCTGCGCGACATTTTCACCATGGGCGCGCGGCCGCTGGCCGTGATGGATTCGTTGCGCTTCGGCCCGATCTCGAATGGCCGGTGCTCTACCTTCGGATCGGAATCGGGCAGCGATACCTCGGCAAAGGTGGAAGCTGACACCGACACAATTCATAAGAATCACTCCATCGTCGAAGGCGTGGTGAGCGGCGTCGCCGGCTACGGCAACTGCTTTGGCGTGCCCAACCTTGGCGGCGAAACCAAATTCGAGTCCTGTTACAGCGGCAATCCTCTGGTCAACGCCTTCGCACTCGGCCTCGTTCGCAAGGACGAAATCTTTTACGGTAAGGCCAGCGGTACGGGCAATCCCGTGATCTATGTCGGCGCCAAGACCGGCCGCGACGGCATCCACGGCGCGACGATGGCGAGTGAGGAATTCAAGGAAGGCTCAGAACAGAAGCGCCCCAACGTGCAGGTCGGCGACCCGTTCATGGAGAAGTTGCTGCTCGAGGCTTGTCTTGAGGCCATGCAGACCGGTGCCATCGTGGGCATTCAGGACATGGGCGCTGCCGGCCTCACGTGTTCCACCTGCGAGATGGGCGCGCGCGGCGGCGTCGGCCTCGATGTCGAGCTCGATTTGGTTCCGCAGCGCGAAACCGGCATGAGCGCTTATGAGATCATGCTCTCGGAAAGCCAGGAGCGCATGCTGCTGGTCGCGGAAAATGGCCGCGAAGATGAAGTGCTGCGCGTCTTTGCGAAGTGGGGTCTCGACGCCGTAATCGTCGGTACCGTGCAGCCCGGTCCGCGCCTGCGCATCCGCCATCACGGCGTGCTGGTCGCCGACATTCCCAATCAATCGCTCACCGACGATGCGCCGCTTTATCATCGCCCCGTCGGCACGTGGAAGGCGCCCGTTTCGCTTGACCCTCCGGCTGAAGCGCTCGCAGAGTTCGACAAAGATCGCGACTATCTGGCGGATCTCAAAAAACTTCTTGCCTCCTCGAACATTTGCTCCAAGCGCTGGGTTCACGAGCAGTACGACAGCATGGTGCAAACGAACACCGTGCAGGGGCCCGGCGGCGAAGCCGGCGTGATGAGAATCAAAGGCACGGGAACACCCGGCCACGAGCGAGGGCTCGCGATGGCGCTCGATGGCAACGGCCGCTGGGCTTATCTCGATCCCAAACTCGGCGCCATGCATGCCGTCGCCGAGGCCGCGCGCAAGGTCGCGTGCACCGGCGCATCGCCCGTCGCCGCCACCAACTGCCTCAACTTTGGCAATCCGGAGAAGCCCGAGATCATGGCGCAGCTTTCCGCTGCGATCGATGGCATTGCCGAAGCCTGCACCGCGCTTGGCACTCCGATTACCGGCGGCAACGTGTCTCTATATAACGAGACGCGCGGCGAAGGCATTTATCCCACGCCGGTGCTCGGCATTGTCGGCATTTTGGAAGACGTGACGAAAGCAGTGCCTGCGAGTTTTCAGCGCGAGAAAGACGCCATCGTGCTGCTCTGGCCGATTCCGCGCGGCCAGGAGCCGGATCCAAAGCTCAAGGTTCCTCTAAATCCTCCGCCTATCAGCCAATACCCGCTTCCAGTGCTGGAGCGCGAACCCAGAGCGCGTGAAGAGGCGGATGCATCCGACGCTGAAGCTGCCGCGAATCTCATCGCATTCGGCTCCTCCGAATTTGCCAAGGTGATTCTGGGCGCTACCTGGGGCACTCCACCCGCGCTCGATCTCGATGCCGAAGCCGATGTGCACAATATGCTGGCCGTGCTCGCGTGGCGCAAGCTCATCCGCTCCGCGCGCGACATTTCCGACGGCGGCATAGCGGTTGCGCTGGCACAGGCCGCATTCACCAAAGGCATCGGCGCTACCGTCGAGCAGGATCCATCGCTCCTGGCTCACCCGCTCTTCGGCCTCTTCGCGGAGCCCGCTTCCACGATCCTCGTCACTGCGAATCACGGAGATCTCGCCGAGATCGACGCCATGGCCAACCAATACAACTGCCTCTCTGCGCGCATTGGAACTACAGGTGGAAGCCGGCTTGAAATTTTGGTCGACGGTGAGACCTTCATCTCCGCGCCGCTCGCCGAGCTGCGCACGCTTTGGGCCTCCGCGCTTGAAGCCAATCTGCACGATGAGGTCCCCGCATGAGCCGATTGCTGTTTCAGGGGGTCCCCGGCGTCGCCGACATTTCCAAATCTCTGCGCACCATTTCAAACAGTTGTCACCCTCGTTCAAACAACTGTCATCCTGAGCGATTCCAAGCGAAGCGAGGAAGAGTCGAAGGACCTGCATTTGCTTTTCCCTTAGTCCCTGGTCCCTTAGTCCCTCAGTCCCTGCAATTTGTCGCCAACAGCGACAAATTGCACGAAGAGTGCGGCGTCGTCGCCATTTACGGCCACCCCCATGCCGCGCGCGAAGCTTACCTCAGCCTTTACGCGCTGCAACATCGCGGCCAGGAGTCAGCCGGCATTGCGACAGCCGACGGCCAGCGACTCGCCAATATCAAAGGCATGGGCCTGGTTTCGGAGATATTCACGGACGATGTACTGGCCAAGCTTCCCGGCCGCATGGCCATCGGCCACTCGCGTTACTCCACCACCGGCGATTCCGCGCTGCTCAACGCGCAGCCCATTCGCGTGGACTCAACCAAGGGCCTCATCGCCATCGCGCACAATGGCAACCTGGTGAATCTGGGCAACGTACGTTCGCGCCTGGAACGCGAAGGCGCATATTTCCAAACCACCTCGGACTCCGAAATTATCGTGCAACTCATCGCGCACTCCAGCGCCGGTTCGCTGGTCGACGCCATTGCCGATTCGCTTTCGCAAGTTGAAGGCGCCTTTTCGATTGTCATGATGACGCGCGACCGCATCTTTGCCGCGCGCGACCCGCACGGCTTCCGGCCGCTCTCCATGGGCCGCATGAAAAATCCCGGCGGGCCCGACACCGTCGTCTTCGCGTCGGAATCCTGCGCCTTCGATCTGCTCCGCGCCGAGTTCGTCCGCGACATTCTACCCGGTGAGCTGGTCATGGTTTCTGAAGACGGCGTTACCAGCCGCCAGTACGCGAGCGGCGCAGCGCAATCGAGCTGCATCTTCGAGCATGTCTACTTCGCGCGCCCAGACTCGCGCATCTTCGGCCGCTGGGTGCAGGAGTCGCGCGACCAGATGGGCCGCCAACTCGCGCGCGAGTCCGGCGTGCCCGCCGATGTGGTCGTGCCCGTGCCCGACTCCGGCGTCACCGCCGCGCTTGGCTACGCTGAAGAGGCCGGCATCCCTTTCCGCTTCGGCCTCATCCGCAACCACTACGTGGGTCGCACATTTATCGAGCCTGAGCAGCGCGTCCGGGACTTTGGCGTCCGCCTCAAGCTCAACCCCGTGCACAATCTCCTTGAAGGCAAGCGCGTCATCCTCATTGACGACTCCATCATTCGCGGCACGACGAGCCGTAAAATCGTCCGCATGGTGCGCGGCGCAGGAGCTACTGAAGTGCATCTCCGTATCAGTTGTCCGCCCACCATTTCGCCGTGTTTCTACGGGGTCGACACTCCCAGCAAAAAGGAGCTCATCGCCGCCAATAATTCCATCGAGGAAATTCGCCACTATATCGAGGCGGATTCGCTGGCGTATCTGTCGCTGGATGGACTGCTGCAGTGCGTGCGCGACGAAAACAACGTGGGCTATTGCACCGCCTGCTACACCGGCAACTATCCCACGCAATGGGTCGACGTGGAAGACATTCTGCCGGCAACCGCAGCGCTGTAGCGGCTGTCTGCGTTTTTAATCTAGAGCTGGTTGCATAAATGGAGCCGCGAAAGGGCACGACTTCAGTCACTATTATATACTTGACAAAAGTACGTGGTAGGCATATTATTCTCTTATGGATGAGCCAAACATCACTTACGCTTTGGCTTACGAGCAGACGCCGATGGCCGAATTTGCTTCCGAATGCCCTGTTTCACGGATGCCAGCAATTTCCGCATCGGAACCTTTCTTAGCTCAATCTGCTTACTCTTCTCATCCACGGGGGAGCCTCCTGTGACCATTATCGAGCTTTGCAACACATTCTCCAATGACGATCTTTGCCGCGAGCTTTTGGAGCGCCTTCGCTGGCCGAATAAGCCGGAATGCCCGCGCTGCAAAGGGCCAGTTGTACGGCTCGTCAACTCTGCCAAGGTTCTCTACTGCAAAGACTGCGATTACCAGTTCACTGTTCTGGCAAACAGCATCTTCCACGATTCCCATTTGCCCCTCATCAAGTGGTTCACCGCCGTCTACCTGCTCTGCGAGTCCCGCAAGGGAATGAGCGCCAACCAAATCAAACGGACGCTCGGAATCAGCTACAAGACTGCATGGTACCTCTGCCATCGGATTCGCGCGGCGATGGCAACGACCGAAAAGGCGATGATGTACGGGACGGTCGAAATGGACGAAACCTACGTCGGCGGAGTCCAGCGCGGCCATCAGCACAAGCCGGGCCATCCCGAATGCAAAAAACAAATTGTCATCGGCATTCGGCAGCGCGGCGGCGAAGCGCGTTTCTTCCATGCACAGGACGCGAAGAGCGGCACGCTGGCGCAGTTCATCAAGGACAATGTGAGCGAAGATGTAGACGTGATCGTGACCGATGAATTCAACGCCTATCCCCCGGCAATGAAAGCAACCGGGCTCACGAATCGGCACAAGACCATCAGGCACAAATCGAAGGTGTACGTGGATGGCGACATCCATACCAACACGGTCGAGTCCGCATTCTCGCTGCTCAAGCGCGGGATCGTGGGAACGTGGCATCGGATTTCTGCAAAGCATCTCGCCGCCTACCTTGAGGAAATGACGTTCCGGTTCAATCGCCGCCACTCCAAAACACTTTTCCTTGATACTCTGCGACACATGATTACTGCCGATCCGTTAACTTTTGAGAAGCTAACGGCGTAAAGAAAGAATTCCCATGAAACGCGCCTACCTTTCAATCCGCCTCACTCTTGAGGCTCTTTTCGGAGTCGGTATACTTTTCGAGTGCGGCAGCACCGTCGCCAGTTACCCCGCAAGAATTACCAGCATCGCGGTCCTTGTTGGCGTCCCTTTGGGCATTGGCTTGGTCGCTGATGCTTTTCGGGTACGCCGGACGCTAACCCAACTTGACGATAAGATCGAACTGCCTCCAGATTAGCCTGTAATCCTAACAATGATCCTTTGGGTTCCACGGAATCCGAATCTTCATTTTTCCGTGTGTCTGTTTCAACTTCTCGACCATCTGCCCGAGCAGATCATCCACGTTCCTGTCTGGCACGCGGCTATCAAAGCACGCAGCGGCAGCCATTCGAAAAGTCTTCTCCAGCCACATGAATTCCTGCTCAGTGTTGTACGTGTCCCCGTCCCTGACTTCGACGTGCCCGTGGGGTCGGACTATGAAAGCATTGGTGTCTCCTCCGCAGCCATCGATGAACACTTTTGCCTTGAGCACAAAGTAGCAGCCGAGATAATAGGCGTACTCCGAGCCGAATTCACGCCCGATGCATTCCGTCAGCAACGATCCAAGGTATCGGAGCAGAGAACTGTCTCCGGCTCCAATATAATCGTATTGATCGACCTCTCTAACGAGGTTGCCTGTCGTTCTGAAGAGCCGCATTTCGGCGTTCGGAATCACCACCGCGCAGAGCATACAAAAATTACTGGGGCCTTCGAAAAATCCGAGCACCGTCTCTATAGCGTCGCGGATTTTCTGCGCTGTGTACGGACCAGGAACAAGCCTCATCGCCGCGTCGAACTTTTCATTGAAAACTCTGGCCATCTCAGGATCGCCAGAGAAAGTATTGACCATTGTCCAAACATCTGTGCGATGCGGGTAGATTTTACACTCGTAGTATTTATGGCTCTCAGGCCATGTGATTTGCGTGTCGGCACACATCACAATGCCGTCATCGCACTGAAAGCCCACGCCAATCGTCACAAATGGCCTCTTTCTGGGCCGCTCGATTCGGATCGGGCTCAGGAATCGTCTTCGCTCTAGAATGTTCCTGTGCGGCTTACCTGCGATAATCAACTTTGGCTCCAACTTTGGTCAAGTGAATAATCTTGACTTCAGTCGTGCCGCAAGAGGCGCATAAAACCTTGGGCTTTAGCCCCTGAGGGACGCTCTTAACCCGGCTCCGGAGATTTGTGCGACCATTTCTGGGCATTGATCTGCCGCGCTACCGGAATTGCGCGCGCCTCAACCGCCGAACCGCAACCCCCAGGGAACTTCGATCACCGCAACTTCACCGACGTTCGGCAGCTCCGGCGCTCTTTACTTCGATGCTGATGATGCGAAGTTCCTGTGTGCCGATATTCTCGAGCGTGTGTGGCGGCAGGGGTCCTGACCACAGGGCGCTTCCTTCTGCTACGCCACCGCCGCCACGGCTATCCACCAATATGGTGCTGGTGCTATCACGGCGCACAAAATCACTCCAGCTAATGACGTAGAGAGAGCTCGGCCAGCGATGCGTGTGAAGTGGAACCGTTTCCCCCGGCGCAATCCGCGTGTCGAGCACGCGAACGGCGTCATTCTCAAACAAGAGGAAATGATTCGTCGGGGCAGCGGTCAAAGCATCTAACTCTTCCGGCCAGCTTTGCTCATTTGACTCTGACGACATTCCACCTCCGTTCGGCGTGGGGAGTTGCTGTGGATCTGCGCGGTCCGAACAAACGTCGCGAAGCAATTCTCATACTGCGCTTCCGATTTCCGACTGGGTCTTTTTCGGCTCGCCGTTCAGTCACAGTGCTTCTTCCGCAAGTTTTGCACCAGTGGGAACCGGCCGCCGCGCCAGGCTTCGCGTCAGCGCATACATCGTCCCCGCCGCCAGCAGGCAAGGCAGCGCCAGCCCTCTCAATCCCGCGTTATAACTCCCTGTGGCATCCTTCATCACGCCCATCCAGTACGGTCCCGCGAATCCGGCGAACATCGTAATCGTGTTCATGGCGGCAATGCCCGCCGCTGCTGCTCGTCCGGCCAGAAACTGCATGGGAACCGCATTGGCCGGGCCCAGCATCGACATGAACGCGACGAAACTCGCGGCCAGCGCAGCCACCACCAGCCACGGCTCCCTCGCATAACTCGCCGTCAAATAGCCGGCCGCCATCACCACGCACGGGACGATGCAATGGAACGCCCGCTCGCCTCTGCGATCGGAGCGCGCGCTGTTCAGGAGCATCCCCGCGGCGCCCGCCAATCCAAAGCACGCCACCAGGAACCCGACATTCTTTACGCTCCATCCCGTCGCTCCCTGCAGAATCGCCGGCGCGGAAAAACTGAAAGCGTAACTGGTCAAGAGCGCGAAAAAGAAGTACGCGCCAATCATCCACACCTTCGGCTCAAGCAGCGCCCGTGCTACGCCCACGCTATGTCCCAGGTGCGCCTTTTCGCCGTCGGCCTTTAGCTGGCCTTCGAGCCACGTCTTTTCTTCCGCAGTCAGCCATGTCGCCTTCGCCGGACCGTCCGGCAGCATCTTCAGAATCACGAGACTGAAAACCGCTGTAGGCAAGCCCTCCACCAGGAACAGCCACTGCCATCCCGCGAGCCCCAGCTTGCCGCCCAGTCCCAGCAGCCACCCCGCCAACGAGCCCATCACCACCGAGCTCAACGGCAGCGAAATATAAAACCGGCTCACCGCCCGCGCCCTCATGCGCGCGGGAAACCACAGCGTCAGATAAAAGATAACCCCGGGATAGAACCCGGCCTCCGCCATACCCAGCAGGAACCGCAGCACGTTGAACTCGAGCGGTGTGCGCACGAACATCGTCGCTGCTGCGAGCAATCCCCAGGTAAACATGATGCGCGCCAGCCAGCGCCGGGCGCCGAAGCGAAGCAACAGCAGATTCGACGGCACCTCGCACAGCGCATATCCGATAAAGAAAAGTCCCGCGCCAAATCCGTAGACCGATGCGCTGAAGTGCAGATCGCGGTTCATCTGCAAAGAGGCAAAGCTGATATTGATGCGGTCCATGTAGGCCAGGCCGTAGCCAACGGCGAGCAGCGGCAGAAGATGCACCGCGGCTTTGCGCTGTGCACTCCGCCCGATTGCCTCGTCCTGCGCAGGCGCACCGCTCGACACGTACACACCACGCGTATCGCCTGTGTCGAGCATGGACGACCTCCTGAGCCGCACCGTGGGGAACCAGTTCACTAGAGACTAACAAAGCGCGGCCCTGCATTCCATGATTTCTGATTGTTGATCCAGATTTACTGCCCTCACATCGCCTTCGTCGCCGTCATGTCCGTGCTCCAGCTTCCATCGTCGAGCGCGAGGGTGAACGCGATTTTTGCGGCCGAGACCTTGCCCTTGCAGATCATCTTGTAATTCTGGCCCTGGTAATCGGTGTTCAACCAGAAGCTCACCGTGTCGCCGTCCAGCTTGCCTTCGTGAATCTCCGCGGGCGTCGTCGGCAGCCCCTCCACCGTTCCCGTCACCACGCCGGCCGCGCTCGTCAAATGGATGGTCAGCGAAAAGGTCGTGCCCTGAGAATCAAAGCTCCCTTTCCATGTTCCGGTCACATCCGGTCCGGCAGGCGTGGTCGTCATCTCCGCGCTCTTAACCGCTGTCATCTGCGTGCCCCAGCTTCCATCGTC
This sequence comes from uncultured Acidobacteriota bacterium, assembly GCA_963826735.1. Taxonomy (GTDB): domain Bacteria; phylum Acidobacteriota; class Terriglobia; order Terriglobales; family Acidobacteriaceae; genus Telmatobacter. Next base: position 696,737 of record CAWGYN010000010.1, on the reverse strand, counting down.
GGTGCCGAAGGTGAACGCGATCTGTCCGGCCGAGATTTTGCCCTTGTAGACCACCTTGTACGTCTGTCCCTGGTAATCGGTGTTCACCCAGAACGTCACCGTGTCCCCATCCAGCTTGCCTTCATGAATCTCCGCCGGTGTCGTCGGCAGTCCCTCGACCGTTCCCGTCACCACGCCGGCCGCGCTCGTCAAATGGATGGTCAGCGGCACGCTCGTGCCCTGAAAATCGAAGCTGCCTTTCCATGTTCCGGTGATATCCGGCACGGCAGGCGCGGGCGCAGTCTCTGCGCTCCTGGTCGCTGTCATCTGCGCGCTCCAGCTTTTATCTTCCGTCCCAAAGGTGAATGCAATCTGATCCCTGGTCGCAGAAATCGTTCCCGTGAACACCAGCTTGTAAGTCTGTCCCTGGTAGTCGCTGTTCACCCAGAACGTGACCGTGCCGCCATCCACTTTGCCGTCGTGCAGTTCGGCGGGTGTGGTCGGCAATCCCTCCAAAGTTCCCGTCACCGCGCCGTTCGCAGCCGTGAAGTGGAAAGTCAACGGTACGTTCGAACCCTCAAAATCAAAGGCTCCTTTCCAGGTTCCATTCGCGTCCGCTGCGTTCGCCGCCGGCAGCACCGCCAGGAAAGCAACCAGCCCAACAATGCGCAAGAAATTCCTCATGCACACCCTCCAAACCCATCGAGTTTACCATGCTGGTCTCAGCTGCTCATGTTGCCCCAGGCACTCGCTGGCCACGGACATTCGCCGAGTCTCGCGCCGTAGGCGCAGCGTTTGTTAGCCCCGCGCCTCGGCGTGGGGATTGAGGTGGCATTTGCGAGAAAAGTCCCGTAGGGACGGTGCTCGCCGTCAGCGCAACGTCAGCGATGGGTCTGCGCTGAGTTCCGGCGGAGCGAAATCCCTGGCCAGCAGGCGCGGCCACGCGGCGGCTGCGATCATTGCGGCGTTGTCGGTGGAGAGCGCGAGGGCCGGGAAGGAAATCCGCACGCCGCGCGCCGCAGCTTCTCGCGTGAAGCGCTCGCGCAGCTCGCGATTTGCGGCCACGCCGCCGGTCACCAGAATGCGCCGCGTGCCCAGCGACTGCGCAGCGGCGAAGGTTTTCTTCATCAGGTCGCCGATTACCGCGTGCTGAAAACTGGCGACCAGATCCAGCGTCGGCTGGGGGCAGAGAGCGAGAGCTTCGTCGCGCGATTGCGGCGGGCGAAAATTATTGAGCACGCGGCTCACGCGCGCCCGAGCCTCGGCGCGCAATCCGTGCAGCTCCACGTAGCGCAGCACAGCCGTCTTGATTCCTGAAAACGAGAACAGAAAATGCGGGTCGAGGCGCGCGATCGGCGCGGTCTTCGCAGCCTTGGTGCGCGCGGGCTTGCCGCCGAGGTGGACTTTTGTTTTGATTTGCGCAAAAGAGAATGGCACGGCCCTGGGATTGCCGAATTTGGCCAGCGCGTCGATCCACGGACCACCGGGATAGCCGAGGCCGAGCAACTTCGCGACCTTATCGAAGGCTTCGCCCGCGGCGTCGTCCACGGTGCGTCCCACCAGCGTGTAATTCCATGTTCCTTGCGCCGGGCGGGCCAGATAAAGGTGCGTGTGCCCGCCGGAGACAACAAGCGCGAGAGCCGAATTAGCGCCGGTCTCCAGACCGGCTGTACTGGCGGCGTCCACGCCGCCAGGAGCGGTCTCCCGCTCATTCAACAGCACCGCGTGAATGTGACCTTCGAGATGATTCACGGCAATCAAAGGAAGATGATTCGCAAAAGCGAGAGCCTTGGCGTATGTAATGCCCACCAGAAGTGCACCGGCAAGCCCGGGGCCGGAAGTCACAGCGATGGCATCGAGATCGGCGAGCGTAAGGTGCGCCTCGGCCAGTGCGGCGCGGACCACGGGAACAATGGCGCGGAGATGCTCTCGGCTGGCCAACTCCGGTACCACGCCGCCGTATCGGGCGTGCGTAGCGATCTGCGAAGCCACCACGGAGGAAACGGTGCGCGCGCCACGCTCCACAATCGCCGCAGCGGTTTCGTCGCAGGAGCTTTCAATACCGAGAATCAGGCCAGAACCGGGCATAATCTCAGTGTATTGTGTAGCGCCGGTCTCCCGACCGGCTGTAGTGCGGGTCTCCTGACCCGCATTCGCCCGAGGGTCGTTACGAAATCACGAGGCCAGATCGCCACTTCGCGCGTCTCGCCAATCGGGTTGACAATAGAAATAGGGGCGATGGCCAACACACTCCAATTCGAAGCAGCCTTGCAGATCGTGGAAACGCTTCGCGCTCACAAGTTCGAGGCGTATCTCGCCGGCGGGTGCGTGCGCGATCTGCTGCTGGGGCGCGAGCCGGCCGACTACGACGTGGCGACCAACGCGACGCCCGACGTCGTTCTGGACATGTTTCCGCGGACCTTTGCCGTGGGCGCGCACTTCGGAGTGGTCCTGGTTGCGCCGGAGACCGAAGATGCCGGCTTCGTGACCGAAGTCGCGACCTTTCGTTCGGACCTTGCCTATTCTGACGGCCGCCATCCTGATGCCGTGCGTTACACCGCCAGCGCTCAGGAGGACGTGCAGCGCCGCGATTTCACCATCAACGGGCTGCTCCTCGATCCAATGCGCGGGGGCAGCCTTTTGTACGAGTGTGTTCGCGATCCGAAACTTCTCCGCTCCGCAGTGATCGATTGCGTCGGCGGCCTCTCCGACCTCGATGCGGGCGTGGTACGCGCCATCGGCCGTCCGGAACTGCGCTTTGCAGAAGACCACCTGCGCATGTTGCGCGGCGTGCGGTTCGCGGCCCGGTTCGGGTTCGAGCTGGAGCCTGAAACGCAACGCGCCATCCGCTCGCTTGCCCCGCGCATTCACGCCGTCAGCCGCGAGCGCGTGCGCGACGAGCTCACAAAAATGCTCACTGAGGGCCATGCGCGCCGTGCCTTTGAGTTGCTCGACGAAACCGGACTGCTCGCCGAAGTGCTGCCGCAGATCGCGAGCATGAAGGGCGTGGAGCAGCCGCCGCAATTCCACCCCGAGGGCGACGTGTGGATTCACACCCTGATGCTGCTCGAACAATTGCCGCCGGGATGCAGCATGACGCTCGCATGGGGCGCGCTGCTGCACGATGTGGGCAAGCCGTCGACCTTCCGCCGCGCTCCCGACCGCATCCGCTTCGACGGCCACGTGGAAATAGGCGTCGCGATGGCCGCGGAGATCTGCCGAGGCTTCCGTTTTTCCAACGAAGAGACTCGGCAGGTGCTGGCGCTCGTCGAGAACCACATGCGCTTCATGGATGCGCAGCGCATGAAGGCTTCCACACTCAAGCGCTTCTTCCGGCTTGATCGGTTTGACGAGCACCTGGCCCTGCACCGCATGGATTGCCTGGCCGCGAGCGGCAGCCTGGAGAACTGGGAGTTTGTGCGCGACCTTTGGCAGGCGATGCCCGAGGAAGCAGTGCGGCCGCAGCCGCTGATCACGGGCAGGGAACTGATTGCCGCGGGATACACGCCGGGCGCGGGCTTCCGCGAAATGCTGCGCGTGGCTGAGGATGCGCAGTTGGAGGGAAGCATCGCGACTGCGGAGGAAGCGCTGCAACTGGTACGCGAGCGATTTCCTTCCTGAGTGAATCCCGCGAAGATTGCGCTGCAATGAAACGCTACGTTGGCAGGATGGTCTTGAGCGTCTCCGCGAAGGTCGCCACATAAGGTTCGAAGAGCATGAACATGTGCTTGGTCGGCACGTCGATGATTTCGACGCCTCCCTGGGCGAGACTGCCCCAGCCCAGCGTGAGGTCATCGCTGCGGCCGAGCACTTCCGGTCCTTGATCCGTGGCGCGCACCAGCGTGATTTTCCCAGGGAAGGGCTTGAAAGTGTAGCGCGAAAGCGCGTACCAATGGCCCTGTGAGATCCAATGGAAGCGCAACGCCGGCGAAAGCGGTCGCCCAATCATCTTGTAGGCATTTACGCCGGCGGGAAGCACTGCGTGCTCCATGAATTTAGACCAGTAGTATTCGCTCTTCTCCCCAATCTTCTTGCTGAGATAACGCGCTCCGCCCATCCGAAAGTTGTGCAAGAACTTGGCGAGCTTGATGCCCATGCCAAAACTCTGGTCGCTGTCGGGAACGCGCACATCGAACATGATGACCGCGGCGGGAGTCACGCCCTGCTCCTGGAGCTGCCGTGCCATTTCGTACAACACGAAGCCGCCATACGAGGCCGCGCCCAGCAGATAGGGGCCCTGCGGAAGGAAGGCGCGCATCTCCTTGATGTAGAGCGCGGCCATTTTTTCGATGGTAAGGTCGCGCCGATCGGGATCGGTAACCAGCAGAGACTGAAACGCATAGAACGGCTGGCTCGGACCCAGTGCCTTGGCCAGTTGCTCGTAAAAGAGAACGTCGCCGCCGACGGCGTGAATGCAGAAAAGAGGAACGCGCGTGCCGTTGGGTTGGATGGGCACGAGCGCCGACCATGTCCTCTGCTCGCTGCCGGCGGGCGCGCCTGCTTTGCGAATCGCCTCGGCGAGTTGGCCCGGCGTGCGGGCTTCGAAAAGCACGGCAAGCTCGAGATCTACGTGAAAGGTTTTTTTGATTCTCGCAAACAGGCGCACGCCGATCAGCGAATGGCCGCCGAGCGCAAAAAAGTCATCGTGGAGGCTGACCTGATCGACGCCGAGCAGTTCTTGCCACCAGCCGGCGAGCGTCGGCTCAATACTCTCCGCGGTGGCAACGGAAACAGGTGAGGCTACCGGCTCATGCGGTGGCGCTGGAGCGCTGCTTTCGGATGCTTCGAGCGGGTGCGGAAGGACAACGACTGAGGTAGGCGCATCCGCAAGCAGAATGCGTGTGAGGATGCGCGCGCCTTCGAGCGGCGAGATGCCGGGCCGGGGAACGATTTCGATGGGCTGCTCCCCACTGGAGCGGGAAGCTTGATATGCCGGGCCTGATTCCTTCATGGCCCGCACCGGATCGGCGATGCGTCGCACGGAGAAACCTTCGATCTCGGCCAGAACCTGTCCCTGCTCATCGAAGATGGTGAAATCGAAAGTCTCGACTTCGCTGCGGCGCTGATTTTCCTGCCGGCCGCGGACGTGACTATACATGCGCGCGGGAAACGGGCGATAGACGCTCATCCTGCGGTAAGAGATGGGCAGGAAGAGGTCGTCGCAATGATCGTAATCCTCCGTAAGGTAGAGGGCGGCGCCGGTCGCCATATCGAGCAGCGCCGGATGCTGGCGAAGCGTGGCGACATCGGCTGAGAATTTCTCATCGAGCTCAATTTCCGCCAGGCCCTCTCCTTTGCCGAGATGCAGCCGGCGCAGCGAGCGCCAGCGCGGCCCAAACTCGAATTGGCGTTCCTGCCGGGTGCGATTCTGCTCGTCAAAGACAATCTCGCGCACGCGGCAGCGGGCGACGATGGCGGCGCGATCCACCGTAGCCGAGGGACGGGAATGGCAAGCCGCGATGATTCCTGTGCAGTGCTCGACCCATCGGCCGCTATGCGCAAAGACCGAAAAACGGAATGCACCTTTCGCGGCGTGAGCGCTTTCCTCGCGTCGCAGTTGCACGCGCACTTCTTTTGACTCGTCGGGAGAAAACGTCAGCGGCGCAAGGAAAAACACATCGCGGAACTCAACGGCGCCTTGCAGCGCGCCGCGAGTGAAAGCGCCTGCGACCATTTCCAGATGGCCTGTCCCGGGAATGAGTGCGACGCCGTTCTTGAATCGGTGCTCAGAGAGAACCCAGCAGCGCTGCTGCGAAAATCGGTCTGCATAAACGATCTCGTCGGGCGTTTCGAGCAGGCGCTCTCCGAGCCAGGGATGCGGAGAGATGGCGCGCGCGGTCATGCCGATTTCGCGCCACGCACCCCAGTTGATCGCGATAACAGGCCCTCCGCGGCTGAGCGCAAAGGCGTCGAGAAATGCGTTGGCGGCGGCGTAGTCCACTTGTCCCGCGGGCGGAAGAATGGAACTGATCGAGGAAAAAAGCACAAAGCAAGCGAGCGGCGCGTCGCGCAGCGCCTCTTCAAGCACAAGCGTTCCGCGCACCTTGGGATCGAGAACGCGCGCGGCATTGGCCGCGGTCTTGAGCATCAGTGGGCCGTCGTCGAGCACACCTGCAGCGTGGAAGACGCCGCTGATTTTGCCGAATTGCCGGCGCGCCTGTGCGACCGCGGCTTTCATCTCGTCAAGATTCGTCACGTCAGCTTGAAGGACAAGCAAACCTGCCGCCAGGGAACGAATCGCCACAAGCTTGCGGAGGCGCTCCTTTTCGGCCTCGGAACGCGCGCCATCCTGCAGCGCAGATTCCCATTGTGCTTCAGGCGGGAGCGCGGAACGGCCCGCAAGCACCAGGCGGGCCTGAAACTCGCGCGCCAGATGTTCGGCCACCGTGAGGCCCAGCGCGCCGAGTCCGCCGGTGATCAGGTAAACGCCGCCTCGCTCAAGACGCGGATGCTCGCGCGCGGCGGAAAGCTCGAGCGGTTCGAGTGTTTCAATGAAGCGCTCGCCGCCGCGCCATGCAATCGTGGAGTCGTCGTAGGCGCAGTTCATCTCGGCGACGAGTCGCGCCGAGCTCTCCGCGCTTTTGCCGGCGTCAAAGTCCAGATCAATAGCTTTCGAGTAAAACCACGGAAGCTCCTTGTGAATTACGCGCGCGGGACCGAGAAGCACGGCGCGAGCAGGATTGCGCGCTGGCTCCGCGGCCACCTGCTGCAAGTGGTTGGAGACGAGCGCCAACTGCACGCCTTGGAGATCCAGTGCCGCGAGTGCCTGCGCCAGATAAAGAGGACCGAAGAAGCTGCGGTCGAGAGTTTCTTCGAGCGGCGCCTCGCTCGCCTCCGCCGGGAGAGACCACAGGTGGACGATTTTGCGCGGAACTCCGCCGGACTCGAGCAGAGTGGCAACGAGCGCATCGTAATCGGCGCGCACCGCGGGGCGTAGCGCGTAGTGGCCCTGCCCGAGTTGCCTGAAGCTGCTTCCGGGCTCGACTACGGTGAATTCCTGTTTCGAATTCTTGAGATTACGGGCCATCTCATCGGCGACGCCGAACGCGTCGCGGAAAAGCAGCCACGGGCCTGGCTCGGCTGCAGAGGTTTCGGGCAGGGGCGCGGGTTTCCACGTGCGGCGATAGAGCGAAACGGTTTCGTCGGAGTTGGTGGTACTGCCGGATGGCGAGGCCGGCACCGGCGCGGGTTCTGCGATCTGCGCAACCTTGTCCGGCTCAATCCAGAACTTCTGGCGCTCGAAAGGATACGTGGGCAGGGAAACGCGTTGAACGGAGCCGGCTGCGTGGAGCTTCGACCAATCGATGTTGACGCCCAGCGTCCAAAGTCGGCCTAGAGTTTCCAGCGCGCAACGCAACGCGGAGACGTTCTCGCGCGGCTCGCGCAGATGCCTCGCGCAAAGATCGAGTGCCTCGCGGGCAAGCGATTCTTGCTCGTAGATTTCGCGGCCCATGTTCACGCATTGCGAGCCTGGGCCGGAGAAGAAAAACGCCGGCGCGGCTGCCCCCGCATTTCCGGCGATAAGTTTCTTGCGATCGAGGCCGGCGAGCGCGACTATGGATTCTCGCGTGTCTTCGACGACGGCGGCACGGCGATGCGGAAATGCTGTGCGTCCGAGTTGGCAAGTGAAAGCAACGTCGGCAAGATTCAGTTCCGGATGCGCGGCCAGATGCGCGGCCAGATTCGCAAAAGCCTGATCGGCGGCGGCTTCGGTTTTTGCGGAGACGGTGAGGATCTGGTATGGCTTCTGCTCACGGGTAAGCGGGACCGCGGGCGGTTCTTCCAGGATCATGTGCGCATTGGTGCCGCCGATGCCGAGCGAAGTGACGCCGGCGCGGCGTGGTGTGGCTGTGGAGGGCCAATGGGCGAGTTTGCTGTTTACGTAAAACGGACTGTCCTCATGCTCGATGTGCGGATTGATCTTCTCGAAGTGCAGGCTGGCGGGAATCTGCGCATGCTCCAGCGCAAGTACCGTCTTGATGAGGCTTGCGACGCCAGCCGCAGCATCGAGATGACCGACGTTCGATTTCAGCGAGCCGATGGCCGTCGTGCCGCCCGCGCAGGAGTCTCGAAAAGCTTGCGTCAGTGCGCGCACTTCAATGGGATCGCCCACGCGGGTGCCGGTGCCGTGGGTTTCTACGTAGGAAATGCTGGAGGCAGGGACGGCGGCGTAATCCAGCGCTTCGCGGATCACTTCGGCCTGGCCCTCTACGCTGGGCGCGAGATAACCCACCTTGCGCGCGCCGTCGTTGTTGATAGCCGAACCGAGAATGACGGCGCGAATATGATCGTGATCTGCGAGCGCATCTTCAAGCCGGCGCAGAACCACGATGCCGAGACCGCTCGCGAACACGGTGCCGCTGGAGCTGGCATCGAAGCTGCGGCAGTGGCCGTCGCGCGAAAGAATCTCGCCCTCGCGATAAATGTAGCCGAGCCCGTGCGGAATTTCGATGGTGACGCCGCCCGCGAGCGCCATGTCGCATTCGAAGTTGAGCAGGCTCTGGCAGGCCATGTGCACCGCGACCAGCGAAGTGGAGCAGGCGGTCTGCACATTGATGCTGGGGCCGCGCAGATCGAGTTGATAACTGACGCGCGTGGCCAGCACGTCTTTGTCGTTGCCGGTTTGCTTGAGTTGAAACAGGCCCGCGGAGGCAACCAGGCGGCGGTTGGCGAGCAGATTGTGGATCAGGTAAGTGTTCATCCCCGATCCGGCAAAGACGCCGATGGAACCGGAAAATTGTTGCGGCGGATGCGCCGCGTCTTCCAGCGCCTCCCACGCGCACTCCAGGAAATGCCGGTGCTGCGGGTCCATGATAGCGGCGTCGCGCGGGCTGAAACCGAAGAACGGCGCGTCGAAGAGCGGCACGTCCATCGAGAATGGCGGCGCGGCGCATGTAGTCGGGGTTGGCGAGATCCTCGGCCGTGGCGCCGGCAGCGAGCAGTTCGGCGTCCGTGAGATCGCGAATGGATTCGACGCCATCGCGCAGATTCCGCCAGAACTCCGCCGTGTTGCGCGCTCCAGGAAAACGGCCTGCCATGCCGATGATCGCGATGGCTGAGGGCTTCATGGCGTTGTGGTTTCCCGCTCGCGCGCCATTCTGCGGCGCGCGGCGCGATCAGAGAGCTGGCTGGACGTCAGGCGCTCCTCCGGACTGCGCGTTGAGATGTGCGGCCAGTGCGCTGACCGTCGTGAATTGAAAGAGATCGAGCAGAGCAATCTCGCGGCCCAGCGCTTCCTCGAGCTTGGCATGAGCTTCAGCCACGGTGAGCGAGTGCGCGCCGAGATCGAAGAAATTGTCTTTTAATCCAACCGACGGAATGCCTAGAGCCTGTCGCCATGCCGTGCGCGACAACGTGCTCCATTTCGCTGGTGGGTTCGGCAGTTCTGCGAAGCCACTGCGGAAGAGAAGTTCGGCGGAGGCAACCTGAGCAGCGCCTTGCGATCGATTTTGCCGTTGACGGTGAGCGGTAGCTCATCGAGAAATACGAATGCGGAAGGTACCATGTAGTCGGGCAGCTTGGGCATCGAGCGCCGCGCGCAAAGCGGCAGCGGAGTCTTTCGCTTCGGCGACGAGATAGGCTACCAGCCGCTTATCGCCTTCGCGGTCTTCGCGCAGAACGACAACCGCCTGGCGAACGCCGGAGCATTTCTCGAGCAGCGCTTCAATCTCGCCGGGTTCGATGCGATGTCCGCGCAGCTTGATCTGATCATCCGCGCGGCCGAAAAAGTCGATGTTGCCGTCCGGCAAAAAGCGCGCCAGATCGCCGGTGCGATATACATGGTTCGTTCCGAGCGCGGGAATCACAACGAAACGCTCGGCGCTGAGTTCGGGCTGCCGCCAGTAGCCGCGCGCCACGCCGTCGCCGCTGATGAAGAGCTCGCCGATCTCGCCAACGGGGACGGGATTGAGATCGGGATCGAGCATGTAGATCTGCGTATTGGCGATGGGCTTCCCAATGGAAACGGTCGTACCCACATTCTCGATGCGGCAAGTCGTGGACCAGATCGTGGTCTCGGTCGGCCCGTACATGTTGTGGAGCTCGCCCTTGAAAACCTGGCGCAAATGATGAATGAGTGCCGCGGGAACGGCCTCGCCGCCGAGCAGCATTTGTTTGAGCGAGCCCAACGCGGCGTAGGCCCGCGGATCGAGCGTCAACATGCGCGCGAGTGACGGCGTCATCTGCAGATGCGTGACGCGGTAGCGCGCGATCTCATCGGCGATGGTCGCCGAGCCTTCGTCACCGTGGACGACGACTGTGAAGCCGCGCGTTAGCGTCCAGAGCAATTCCAACACTGAAATATCGAACGACACGCTGGTGACGGCCAGCCACACGCCGGGTTCGCAGCCGATGGCGCGATCCATGCCGGTGAAGAGATTCACCACATTGCGGTTCTCTACCATCACGCCCTTCGGCTTTCCCGTCGAGCCGGAAGTGTACATCACGTACGCAATATTTGCCTGGCGTTGCCGAAGAGACGACGGATTCCGCGCTCTCGCGCCTGAGGTCCGCGTCTTCAGCGTTGAGAATCGTGAGACCCGCCGCAGCCGGAGGAAGATGCGTCGCGCGACGCGGCGGTGGTGAGCAGCACCGGCATTTGGGAGTCTTCAATCATCAGCGAAAGACGAGCTTGAGGATACGTGAGATCGAGAGGAACGTACGCGCCGCCGGCCCTGAGAATTCCGAGCAGGCTGATGACAAGAGTTTCCGAGCGGCCCATGGCGACGCCCACCAGCGTATCGGGCTTTACGCCGAGCCTCTGCAAACGGCGCGCCAGGCGATTGGCGCATTCATCTAACTCGCGATAGCTGAGTGTGCGGCCTTGCGCAATCAGCGCAATGGCATCGGGTGTACGCGCGGCCTGTGCGGCAAGAAGATCCGCGATGGTGCTGGAGCGCGGATAATCGGCCTCTGTCCGATTCCACTCAAGCAGTTGCGCGAGTAACATGGAAATTCTCCAGGAAGAGATATTCGATGCCGGTGCCGAGGAAGGTCACAATGGCTTCTTCTGGCGTGTTGACGATGGGCTGTCCCTTCACATTGAAGCTGGTATTCAGCACCATCTGGCGGCCCGTGGTTTTGCCCACGGCCAGAAGCAGCGCGTGAAAATCGGGATTGTCTTTAGCGCTCACGGTTTGCAGACGCGCGGATCCATTCACGTGCGTAATCGCGGGCAGTTGTTCGCGCAATTCGGGGCGGACGTTGACGAGGCTGATCATGTAGGGAAACTCCGCGCCCGGCGCGACCTCAAACCAGCGGTGCGCCTCCTCCGCCGAACATGCCGGCGCAAAGGGCCGAAAGGCCTCGCGTTTCTTTACCATGGCATTAATGCGATCGCGCATCTCGGGATGCCCGGGATCGGCCAGGATGCTGCGGTTGCCGAGCGCGCGCGGACCGTACTCCATGCGGCCGCGCGACCACGCAATCACGCGCCCGTCGGCGATAAGTTTGGCGGCCGCGGCGCAGGTTTCATCCGCTGACGCATAGCGCTTCCATTGGATTTTTCCGTTGAAGCGCTGCAACGCGGCCTCCACTTCGGCGTCGCTATACTGCGGGCCGAAGAGCGGAGCGGGGAAACGCTGGTTGGGAATCTTCTGTGCGAGTGCCGTGCGATAGAGCGCCGCGCCCAGCGCCACGCCATCGTCGCCGGCCACGGGCTGGATGTACACCTCGTCGAAAAGACGCGAGCGCGTGAGCTTGCCGTTGGCCGTGCAGTTGAGCGCCACGCCGCCGGCTAGCGCCAGCCGCCGCAGCCCGGTCTCTTCGCCGAAGTGTTCGCAGACGTGCATCACCACGCGCTCCAGGCACTCCTGCAGCGCCGCGGCGACGTCTTCATGATTTCGAATTCACCGACTGGTCGGGAGCGCGGCGCGCGATCAGGTGCTCGTCGAGATACGCGCGCGTCGCGGTGTAATTCTCGCGATCTTCGCGGGTACGGTTCAGCTTGAGCATGGGGATGCGGATGGAACCGTCGGGGCAAAGCTCGACGGCCTCCTCAAAGAACTTGCGGTAGCGCGCCGGATCGCCGTAAGGCGCCAGCCCCATGACCTTGTATTCGTCGGAATTGAAATCGAAACCGAGATGCAACGTGACGAGCGAGTAGAGAATGCCGATGGAATCGTTAGCCGCGATAGTGCGGATCTTTTCGAACTCGCCACCGTGGAAGTCGTAAACGCTCAGGCTCTCCATCTCGCCCATGGCATCGTTCACGACGACGAGGCACTCGTCCCAGCCGGAAGTGTACGCGGCGCTTGCGGCGTGCGCCAGGTGGTGGCCGACCTGGTGAACCTTATCGAGCGGAATCCCCGGCAGATCGCGGCGCACCTGGTTGAGCAGCGCCTCGCGCGAGAAGACTTTCTCGTAAAGCTGCGACGAAGTTTCGTCGCCGATATAGAGTTCGCGATAGGGAGCGTAATCGAATCCGTGCGCGAGCTCGTCAATCTCGGAGAGGTGGACGCCGGCCTCATTGAGGCAATAGCGGATGGCATCAATGGGAAAGTCGCCGGTATGTTTTTTGCCGCTGAAGCGCTCCTGCTCGGCTGCGGCAACCAGTTTGCCATCGATCACCAGCGCGGCCGCGGCGTCCATGCCTTGAACGATGCGGTATTCGCGCTCGTCCAGGCCCGCCCAATGCGCCTTCTTGAAGGGCACCGCGTTTTCCAGTCCGCTGATCCCGATGACTTTCATCCCTGCTCACGTCCCGAGGCCGCATCCCCGGCGGAAGCCTACAAGTCCACGGTGCTGCTCACTCAGACTAGCATTCAGCGCAGATTCTGGAATCCCCGCATGGGGCTGCCGCCGAAGTCGGTAGCTCCCACCAAGCCACGCATTTATGAGCATTTCCAGATTGATTTGCTCCGCGGCGTACTCCCTCGCCCGTGGCAGCGGTATCCTTCTCCTTCAGGCTCTTTTACGGACGATTGAGGGTGAATGATGAAATCGATTGGCTGGATGTTCCTGGCGGTCGGGCTTTGCTGCGCTCCGATGTTTCGCGCGGCGGGGCAGACCATTCGCGTGGCCATCATTGATGGGCAAAGCGGCGGCACGTACCACAACTGGCGGCTGACAACGCCGGTGCTAAAAAAGGAACTCGAGGAAACCGGGCTCTTCGAGGTTACAGTCCTCACCGCGCCGCCGTCTGATGGCGACTTCAGCAACTTCAAGCCGGAGCTCAGCCGCTATCGCGTCCTCGTGATGAACTACGACGGCCCCGCCTGGCCCGCGGAACTGCGCACGCAATTCGAGCAACATGTCGCCGCCGGCGGGGGCCTGGTGATTGTGCACGCCGCCGACAACGCCTTTCCCGATTGGCGCGCTTATAACGAAATGATCGGCATCGGCGGCTGGCGCAACCGCAATGAGCAGGCCGGACCGTACTGGTATTTCCAGGACGGCAAGCTGGTTTCCGATCCATCGCCGGGACCGGCCGGTCATCACGGAGCGCGGCTGCCGTTCCAGGTGACGGCGCGAGAGCCGGAGCATCCGATTCTGAAAGGCTTGCCGCCGATATGGATGCACGCCAACGACGAGCTCTACGGCATGTTGCGCGGACCCGGCAAGAACATGACGGTGCTCGCCACCGCGCATTCGGACCCCAACAATAAAGGCACCGGCCACGACGAGCCAATGCTGATGGTTTTGCGCTACGGCAAAGGGAGAATCTTTCACACCACGCTCGGCCACGATGTGTTTGCGCTCAGTTGCGTGGGTTTTATCACTACGTTCCAGCGCGGCACGGAGTGGGCGGCCACGGGTCGCGTCACGCAAAAAGTTCCCGCGACATTTCCGACAGCAAACACCGTGAGCTATCGCGCCGATATCGCCCAGATGGATCCGTCGTTTCTGAATGGTGCGTCGCCGGTGGTGCCGACGAAATGATCAGCGATCAGTGGTCAGTGATCAGTGGTCAGTGAACAGGGGTCAGAGCCGGGTGCCCCCGGTCTCGATTTTGAGACCGGGGAAACCTCCACACTCAACCATCCGTTTTCAGAGATTTACTTCGCCGTGCGATAAATCTCCGACCCCGCCAGCAGATACGCACCCACGCCATACACGTAGCTCGAGGTTTCGCCGTACGCTCCCGGCGCAGCACCGACCGGCTGAATCGAGCCCAGCCGCCCGTCGGCATACACATGCGTCAGCATTCCAGCCCACGCCTTTTCGACGACCGGCCAATATGTCGCTCGGTCCAGAATTCCTTCATTCACCCCGTACGCCAGCGCATACGTCACAAACGCACTGCCCGAAATCTCCGGCAATGGATACGCATCGGCATCGAGCAATCCCGGCCGCCACAACCCGTCTTTCCCCTGGATTGAAAGCATCTCCGCCGCCATCTCTTTCAGCAGAGCAGCATACTTCGGCCGCAGCGGAGAATCCGCGGGCAGCTTCTGGAGCGCGCGCACGATGCCTCCCATCACCCAGCCATTGCCGCGCGCCCAGAACAGCGGCTCGCCGTTCTTTTCATGCTTGTCGAGAAAGGTCGCGTCGCGGAAATAGAGATGCTTCTCGCGGTCGTAGAGCAGGGCGGCCGTGGCATCCCACGAGCGATCCATGAATTCGAGATACTTCTTGTCGCCGGTCGCGGCAGCCATATCCGCGTACACCGGCGGCGCCATAAAGAGCGCATCGCACCACCACCACAGAGGCATATTGGGATAGCGGGCATTGTCCCAGTGAGCCGGCAGCGTGCTGGCGTATTGGGTTTCCGGCGCGGCCATCTCCGTATCGAGCCGTGCGCGCAGGGGGTCCATCATCTTCGGATCCTTGTGCAGGAAATACTGCTCCATATACATCTGGCCCACAGCCTGGTCGTCGGCATGCATCACGCGCGGACCCGGCTGCCATTTGAGCTGATCGGCAATCCCCAGCATCGCCCTCTGATATTTGTCGCCCGCCACTTTTTGTGGAACCGCCATGAAGCCGTCATAGAGCGCGGCCCACGTCCAATCCACCTGCGCTTCGGCCGGCATGCGGCCCAGTTGCCAGTCGGCAACGAGCTTCATGGCCTTGGCCAGATCGCGCTTGTCGAGTTTGGACGAAAGGTTCTGCGCCAGCGGCCCCGGTGTGGTGAGTGTGTCGCCGGGAGCCGCGACCGGCGCTTTCTTTTCCTGCGCGTTCGCAGCAGCGGAGCAGGCGAGCAGAGCAAACAGGGCGACAAGAGCAAGGGCGATGCGGAAATGGGCGCGAGAATGACGAGCGCGGTCGGTGCAGCTTTGCATAGAAGTCTCCCGAAAGATCGAAACTTGGTCCCGAAAGATTGTAGGACGCGAGAGTGGGGTCTTGCTACGATGTTAGCCCGAATCGTCTAAACTACGGCGCAACCATGATCTCCTCTTGGCGCCGGTCAACGGTGGCGGCTTTTTGTCTCGTTGGATCAATCGGGGCGATCTTCGCCTGCCATCTGCCGGGCCAGACTCCCGCGTTTGTGCCCTCGGGCACCCCCGCAGCTTCTCTCAGGTTTCAGGTCGCCACGATCAAGCCAAGCCTCCCGGAAGAAACTCGAACCATGCAAATTCAAGGCAACCGATTCGCGACGACCGATACATCTCTGGTCGATTTGCTCAAGTATGCCTACGGACTTCAGGAGCAGGAAATCGTCGGCGGGCCCAAATGGTTGAAGACGCAAAAATTTGACCTTGTTGGCGATCCTGAGACCCAGGCCAGGCCATCGTCTGACGAGTTCAAAAAGATGGTGCAAAATCTTCTCGCGGATCGTTTCCACCTCACGGCCCACCGCGAAACCAGAGACCTGTCCATATTCGAAATCGTGGTTGCCAAGAGCGGCCCAAAACTCACCAGGAGTACGCGACCGCCCGATGGACCTCCTACGGTGGGCTATTCTCCGGGCGAGCTAGCTGTAGGAAACGCGACGATTGCCGATCTCGCAACATTCCTGCAGCGCTTTGTAACAGATCGACCCGTGTTCGATGGGACAGGAATCACTGGGAAGTACGATCTGTCGCTGCGATGGACACCCGATGACGCGCAGACCGAGCCGGGCCACGAGGCAGCCGACAACAACACCTTCCCCGGCTTTTTTACTGCCATTCAAGAACAACTGGGATTGAAGTTGCAGGAAGAAAAACGCCCTGCCCAGGTGTTTGTCATTGACCATCTCGATATGCCGTCAGAAAACTAGAATGGCCTAAAACCGCATCCGCAGCCCAAGCTGGATCTGCCGCTCGCGGTAGAAGTTTGTCGCGTTGATATTCAGCGGCTGGCCGAAACCCGGAATGACGCCGGTTGTGGAACTAGCTCTTCAGTCCGGTAAGAAAATTCAGCGTGGGAGGCGAAGTGGCGCTG
The DNA here is from genome assembly GCA_963826735.1 of uncultured Acidobacteriota bacterium. GTDB lineage: Bacteria > Acidobacteriota > Terriglobia > Terriglobales > Acidobacteriaceae > Telmatobacter. The sequence continues at coordinate 680,453 of CAWGYN010000010.1, read as the reverse complement.
CCGGAATCGATGGTATAGCCGGTAGTTTCAATTTCGGTCACGTTCTGGTGATTGAAGAGATTGAAACTCTCCGCCAGAATTTCCAACTGCCGCTGCTCGCCCAGGTCGAATTTTTTGCCCAGGCGCACATCGGCCTTCCACGTATTCGGATAGCGGAAGGTGTTGCGGCCGATGTTGTAGGCGAGGCTGCCATTCTCGTAGCCGTAGACGCGGCTGTCGCCGCCAGCGCCGGTCAGGCCCGGTCGCAAACCCGCGATGGTTGTGGTCGAGACGGACTCCTCTGGGAGCGAGCCGCTGACGCGCATGGTGTAGGGCAGGCCGCTGTGGAACTGCCCGATGCTGGAAAGCATCCACCCGTTGGCAATGCGGCCGGCGAAATTGTGCAGCTTCCATGGCGCTTCGTAGATCAGCATCACGGCGGCCGCATGACGCACGTCCTGGTTGCTGGTTCCGTACTCGAGGTTGAAGTTGGCCGCGCTCGGGTCCAGCGGGCTCGCGTTCGGATTCCAATCCATAGCGTGCGCGTAGGTGTAATGGGCGTGCAGGCTCAGGCCACGCCGCCCATACCGCGTGAGCCTCACCATCGCCGCCTCATAAGTCGAATTCGCTTTGCTCGTCATCTGGTCGATTTCTTGATAGTTCGGGTTGCACCATCCATACGGGCCGAGCGGGTTGTTGATGGGCGAGTCGGCCGGGCAATTCGGCGAAGGATTGCGATTGGAGGGCCAGGACGCGTAGAAGGGAACCGTGATGGTTGAGGCCTTGATGGGACCCAGGCCGAGGTTGCCGCACGCGCCAATGCCCGTGCCCGAAGGCGCTTCGTCGCACACGGTGTAGGTGATGCCGGGATTGGCCGCTGTGATCGTTCCCGGATTGAGGGCGGGGTCGAAGTTGGTATTGAGGAAGACAGGCAGCCGGCGGCCCAAGCTAAGCATGGCGCTTGCGGTCAACTCCACATGTCCCGGTAGCGGCTGCTCGACGGCGGCCATGGCCTGATGAACTTCCGGATTGCGGAAGTTGGGCGCGAAGCCGACCACTCCCGGCTTGACAACGCTGGAGGGTTCGCCGACGAAGACATAAGGAAACGGCGGTGCGCCGCCGGAGCAGTTCTGGCAATCGTCCTGGGGCCGCATGAAGAAGCTCAGATCGCCATTGAGCGATCCGGTTTGCGTGAGCGCTGACTCGATGGTGGCGTTTTCCACCCGGCCGTAATACATGCCGTAACCCAGGCGCAGCACCGGCCAGTGTTTTCCGCCGCCAAGGGCAACACTCACGCGCGGGCCCCGGTTGCTGCCGAGGCTGGGCAAGTTCGCGGAGAGCGGAGGCTTGGGATTGGTTGGCGATACTTCAGTCAATGCGGGATTGGCGAGCGCGGCGATGGGCGGCGGCATTTGTTCAAGCTCCCAGCGCAGACCGGCGGAGAAGACGGCGAACTTTGCCGCCTGCCACTGCGCGGTTACGTAGCCGGCCCAGTCATTCGTGCTCAGGTGCCAATTGGCGGGGCCCATGATTTGCGAATAAGACGAGTAGCAAGGCTGGCTGCCCAGACTTGTAGTCGACGCGCCGCAGTTGTGCGGATTCCGCGGATCGAGCGCATCGGCAAACCCGTACTTCTGAAAAACCAGTGCATCGGAGATGAAGTTTTGCACTTTGGAGTAAACATACGTCCCGCTTTGGTTGCGCAGCAGGCTGGTGGCGTCGTTATTGTGGTCCAGTTCGAATCCCGCCTTGATCAGCACACGATTGTGCACCCAATCCAGCGATTCCTGGGCGTGGTAAAGCTTTTCGTCGGGGTAGCTGCCCTGGCCAAACCGCGAAGGATTGCCGATGGTGAATCCATAACGCGAATCGACAACGATCTGCGGCAACTGGCCCTGGAAATTTCCGTTCAAAAATGTCTGCTCGAAGGCGGAGGGCGTATCGGGCCGTGCGCTCAAGATCGTCCGCCCCGCGGAGCCCTGCGTCACGGCCAGCAGGTTCGGCGTCAGATACGCTTCCCAGCGGGCCAGCAGCCATTGCTGGCTGGCCTGGCTGGAGCCGAAGCTGTGGTTGCCATAGGTTTCAGAAACCTGCGTCAATCCGCCGCCCGGCGCGTTCCAATCGGCGCCGATGCCTTCGAGGGTGAATCGATGCCTCTCGGCGGCTTGCCAGTCGATGCGCGCAAAGCCGGTCCACTGCGCGGCGGTGCGGGGCGCGGGGCCGAGCAGGCCGGCAAGCGTCTCCAGCATCTGCGAATACGCCGTCAGCCCCTCGACCATCGGATTGGCGCTGGGGAGATCGAGTTGTGCGCTGAGCAACGTTAATTGCGCGTCGGAGGGCGTGGCAAAAAAGCCGCTGGTTGCGGGAGTACATCCCGATGTGGTTCCGCATCCGGCCGGAGTCTGCTCGAGATAGGGATGCTTTACCATCGCGAGGCCCGGATCGTTGCGGTGGTAGCTGTCGAGCGCCGCAAACCAGAAGAGCTTATCGCGGCGCAAAGGACTCCCCATGCCGATGCCCCAGACAATCTCATGATCGGGCGGCGTATACGATTCCGGCGATCCGGCCGGGCCGTTATCGAAGACCGGCACAGAGAGCGGAGGTCCGGATGGATTGTAGGTGAGCGTGGCCGGCGCGGTCTGCGTGACCCACTGCGTGAATGGATTGCGCGCGCCCCAGTTGTTTTGGCGATCGTAGAAAAAGCCCTGACCGTGCAGCGCGTTGCCGCCGCGCTCAGTCTCGATGCTGGTGCGGCCGCCCGCAGAGCGCATACCCTCGGCCTCCACGTTCCCTGAAACCGCCGTCACCTCGTGGATCGCGGCCTCGCTCACGCCGAATCCGCGCCCACCCGTCCCAATCCGCTCATCGCCTGGCTCATCGCGCTTGTCTGATCTGCGCCCTGGCCGGCCGGATCCTGGGACGTCAACCCCGAGCCCGAGCCTGCGGCCGCGCCAAACTTGAGCGAGGTGCTCGCGCCGTCGATCGTGATCTCCGCCGATTCCTGCGAACCGCGATACGACGCCTGCATCCCGTCGGCACCGGTGCTCGCTGCCGGAGTGTCCTGCAGAAACTCCTGCCAGCGGCGGCCGCCCGCGGGCAGCGATTCGAGTTGCGTCGCGGTCACCGTGGTGGCCACCACCGACGTGGCGGGATCGGCCCTTTGCGCGGCGGCTGCAACCGGCGTAAAAGCCGTTTGCCCCAGCACCAAAGCCGCCTTCATGCCGCTCGCAATCGCCTGGTTCAAGGGTAGGAAGGCCAGCGCCATGCTGTGCGTGAGCGGGAGCGTGCGCGGCAGCGTGACCGCCAGCGCAGGTTCAACCACAATGGATTGCGTTTCCAGCGCGGCCCGCAATTGCGCCGAAGCAGAGTGGCCGGCGCAGTCCAAATCACGGCGCGAGCCGTCGCCGGCTGCGGCGCTTGGGGCTGCGGTGTGACAGGCCTCGGCCCAACAGTCTCGCTCGGCGGCTGAACCGCCTCTGCCGCGCGCGGAGTTGTCGTCATGGCCCGCACGGGCTCGGCGTCAACCATCGCAATCATCTGCGGAGTCGCCGTGTCGAGCGCCGCGCGCGAAATCGCGGCCGATGGCAAAGCAGGCGCTGCCGCTGGCGGTCTGGCAGCACCCGGCGCTGCGTACGCCATCAATGGCATCGTGGCTGCCGTGCGCGGCGGCAGCGCAGTCTCACCCGGCGCCGCGGCCGCTTCGAGCAATCCCGTGGAGTGGAATTCCGGCGCGGCTGGCTCAAAGTCCATGGCGGCTTGCACCCGCGCCTCCATCCCGCCGGTCACCAGAATCCCCTCAAGCTGCCCGTGGCCCAACTGCGGCTCTTCGGCTTCCAGCGTGTACTCGCCCGCTTCGAGCTCGGTAATCCGGAAGCTGCCGTTTTTGCCTGTAACCGCGCGCACCTCTGCGCCCGTGGCCTGGTTGTGCAAGATAACCGCAACTCCAGCCAGCGGAGCCGAATGCAAATCGGTGAGCCGCCCGGCGAGCGAGCCCGAAGACGGTGCCTGAATTTGAACGCCTTGCAAGGGAGCGGGGTCCGCCAGCACAGTTTGCGCGCACACGCCGCCGCAGGCGCCAAGCGAAAGCGCTCCAGCCAACAACCACGTTCTCCAGCTCCGCATTGCCTCGGCCATTGACCACTCTGCCGCGGCAGATCTTGAGAGAAAGCAGTGGAGAAAGAAGCAGCAATCGCTCCATCGGCCCGCTCTTGCGGCGGGTCCAGCACAGGACGCGCGAATTCAAACTTTTTCGCCGCCCCCGGTGGGTCTCAAAAGAAGTAGGCAGCGATTCTATGCCAAGCGGCCGCGGCTGCAAAGTAGCCTGCATCACAACTCTTTTGATCTGACAACGGAATACTGCATCCGTGGCCCATCCTTTTCCGCATTTTGCACAACAGGGCGGGAACTTGTGCCATAGTTGAACCGCCCGGTCAACATTTTCCGCCATCCGCGCCACTCCGCCTCTCGTCCCGCCCGCTCCTAGGCGCTGTTTGGTGATTCGCGGCGGAGCAGCTTTGTATCAGGGCGCGGCTTTAGCCGCGCCGAAAAAGCGCAATAATCTGTGGGGTTTTAACCCCTGTTCGGCATCTGCAGTCGCGCAAGGATCCATTTTCCGATTCACCAAACACTGCCCAACCTCTTCCGTCCGATACACTGAAGACCGGCACCTGTGGTTCATGCCCCAGTCTCCGATGTTCGGCCCACGTTCGCCGGCTGCCTAGTCCCTTAGTCCCTGCTCTTCCATGTTCATTGATGAAGCCAAAATTCGCGTCAAGGCCGGCGACGGCGGCAACGGCTGCATGGCCTTTCGCCGCGAGAAGTTCGTGCCCCGCGGCGGGCCCTCGGGCGGCGACGGTGGGCGCGGCGGTGACGTCTTCATGGAGTCCTCGCAGCGCCACAACACCCTCATTCATTTTCGCTACAATCCCGAACACAAAGGCGCAGCGCGGCGAGCACGGCATGGGCTCCAACTGCACCGGCCTCGACGGCCGCTCCATTACCCTGCAGGTTCCCGTCGGCACCTCGCTCTTCGACGCCGAAACCGGCGAGCTGGTCCACGACTTCAAGCGAGCCCGACGAGCGCATCACGATTGCGCGCGGTGGCCGCGGCGGCCGTGGCAACCAGCACTTCGCCACCAGCACCCACCAGGCTCCGCGCGAGCACGAACTGGGCCGCGCCGGCGAGGAGCGCAGCTATCGTCTCGAACTCAAGCTGCTCGCCGACGTCGGCCTCGTCGGCTATCCCAACGCCGGCAAGTCCACGCTCATCTCCCGCATCTCCGCCGCGCGCCCCAAAATCGCCGACTATCCCTTCACCACCCTCGAGCCCAATCTCGGCGTGGTCACGGTCGGCGAGGAGCCCGACCAGCAATCCTTCGTCATCGCCGACATGCCCGGACTGATTGAAGGCGCGCATCTCGGCGCCGGCCTCGGCGTCCAGTTCCTGCGCCACATTGAGCGCACCCGCGTGCTCGCCCATCTCGTCGACGTGTCCGACGCCTCGGGCCGTCCCGATCCCGTCGAAGACTTCCGCGTCATCGCGAACGAGCTCGCCAGTTTCACCGTAGAAGTAGCGCCGGTCTCCAGACCGGCTGTAGCGGGGGTCTCCAGACCCGCGCAAGAGTCGCTCCGATATAAAGAGGTCCGAGCACAGGCCGGCTCTGAGAATGTCGACAAGCATCCCCTGGCCGAGAAGCCCACGATCGTCGTCGCGACAAAGATCGACGCCGCGAATCCCGCCAAGCTCAAGAAACTCGCCGCCTACGCCAAGCGCCGCAAGCTCGAGTTCCACGCCGTCTCTGCGGTCACGGGCGAGGGCATCGACGAGCTCAAATGGGCATTGGCGCGCCGCGTCCATCCCCAAAACAACTAAAGCGTCTTTCAATAATGGCTTCGTGAAAGGGCACGACTTCAGTCGCGCCGAAAAGGGTAGCAAAATTGGGGGGTAACCCCTGAGGCATTCGGGCCGGTCAGTCAGGTCATCTATGAAACATGCTCTAGCTTTCAGCCATCAGTTCTCCGATGGCCAAAACGAGAAGGAGGTTGTTCATGAGTACTACAGGATTCCCAGTTCCAGGGCCGGGTGCAGGCATCACTTCCCAGATCGCAACGCATCGCGCCACGCCGGTGGTGTTGGTCAATAGCCGGTTCCTCATTGGAGTCACGATGATCTGCAGCATTCTCTTCGGTTTTTTTGCGATCTGCATGGCGCTCATGGTGTTTTCAGTTTTTTCTTCGGGCGGCGGCGCCAGCGGAGGGAATCTGTATAACGCCTTCTGGTGGGGCGCCGGTGCCTTGGCTTTCGGATATAGCTGCCCGCGGTTTTGGAAACTGTCGCGCGCCATGGCTGAACACAGAGTCACGATGGATAGCAGGGGTGTGATGTTCAATCTGGGCACAAAGAAGCGGCCCTCGGATCTGTTTCTTGCCTGGGATCAGATCGCGGCGATCAGGCACAAACGCGTGGGCAACGCACAACAATACTGGGTGCTGGGGAATGACGGAAGCGAAGCCAAATACTCGTCGTACACGTTTTTCCGTCCCAAGAAAGTGGCGCGCCTGATTGCCGAGCGCACGGGACTGGCGATCCAGGAAGCCTGATTCGCGGGCCGCGTGAGGCGCGGCCCACTTCGCTCAGGATGACAGGACAGTGGTCGGAGATCGTCGCCTCAGCACTTCGGATGCGGGTTCTTGAAGTCGAGCTCGATCTGGGTCCAATCCGACAGGCGCTTGGCGTTGATCTGGTCGTCGGTCGGGTTCATGGGGATGGATGAGCGCGTGAGGGCAACCGAGATTTTGATCTTCCCCTTCATGCAGTAAGCGCCGAGCATCTTGGCGAGATCGGTGCTGGCCTTGGCCACATAGTCGTCGGGCAATTGGCCTTGAGCGCCCGAGATGTCCACCGCTCCCAGGGCCATCTGGTTCGTCACCGGCCCCTGGCCTCCCTGGCCCTTTGCTGTCGAGGAGTCGAATTCGACGACGAGGTCGGCCCGGGTCTGCAAAGATTCAGGATCGGCGTCCCACTTGATGGCAGGAATGGTGAGTCCCGCAGGGTTGGGCTTGGCTGGCGGTGTGCCAAATGAAAGGTGGTAGGGAGCGCCCTGCCACTTCGGCGGAATGTGAATCTGTGGGCCCTGATTGCCGCACCCGGCAAGGAATGCCAATGCCCCGGCCGATATCCCGATCAATGCGATGATGCCTTTTCTCACGTCATCCTCCTCGTGCGTATGAGACGACGCGCCAGAATACCACTACCGGGAGACAGTGGACAGTGATCGGTGGTCTGCGATCAGGGGTTTGTGGGTAGTGGGAAGTCGTGGGGCGTGGATGACGGTCGAGTTTTGATCGGTCCGGATGACTGAAGCCATGCCCTGATGCAAGGCTGTCGAGGTTCCCGGTATCCCATCCTTTTCACGACGAGGCTGTGAAAAGGATGGGGCACGGGCGATCCTGATCGCGAGGAGAGCTACTCTTCCTCTTCCTCGATCGGCTTCTTCGCGTTGGCCAGGATTTTTTCGGCAACGATCTGCGGCACGATGTCGTAGTGGTCCACTTCCATGCGGTAGCTGCCTTTGCCTTGCGTCATGGAGGTGAGCAGCGTTCCATAGGTGAGCATTTCGGCCATGGGAACTTCGGCATTGATGACCGTGGTGCGGCCCTTGCTCTCCATGCCCTGCACGCGTCCGCGCCGACCGTTGAGATCGCCCATCAGGGTTCCGGCAAACTCGTCGGGAGCCTCGATGGCGACCTTCATGACGGGCTCGAGGAGACAGGGCTTGCAGAGTTCCATGGCTTTGCGGAAGGCGAGGCGGCCGGCCTTCTTGAAGGAAAGCTCGTTGGAATCGACGTCGTGGTAGGAGCCGTCGTAGACGGTGACTTTGAAGTCGACGACAGGGTAGCCGGCGAGGAATCCGCGGACAGCCGTTTCGACGATGCCTTTTTCGACAGCCGGGATGAAGTTGCGGGGAATGGCTCCTCCGAAGACTTCATTCTCGAACACGAATCCACCGCCGCGGGGCATGGGCTCCATGCGGATTTTGCAGTCGCCGAACTGGCCGTGGCCGCCTGACTGCTTCTTGTGCCGGCCCTGGGCTTCAGCCTTGCCACGGATGGTTTCGCGATAGGGAACTTTCGGCGCCTTGAGTGTGACTTCAGCGTGGTAGCGCTTCTTGAGGCGGCTGACGATGGCCTCGATGTGCGGCTGGCCGGCGCCGGCGATGAGGAACTCGTTGGTCTGCGGATCGCGGAAGAAGCGGATGAGCGGATCTTCTTCCATGAGCTTGTGGATGGCGGGCGCGAGCTTGTCCTCGTCGGCGCGGGACTTGGGCTCGATGGCATAGGTCATGGCAGGCTCGGGCGGCACGGGCAGCGCGACCTGGAAGTCTGCGCCCTTGGCACCAAGAGTGTCGCCGGTGAGCGTGTCGCGCAGTTTGGCCACTGCGCCAAGGTCGCCCGCGTGGAGTTCGGGCACTTCGACGGCCTTGCGGCCCTGCATGATGCTGAGATGTGCTAAGCGTTCCGACGAACGGCGGGCGTAATTCTCCAGCGTGGCGTCATTCTTGACCACGCCGCCAATCACCTTGAAGAACGTGATGCGGCCGGCAAATGGATCGGCCATGGTTTTAAAGACGATTGCGGTGACGGGCTCGGCGTCGCTGACCTTGCGCGTGGGCGCGTCAGCTTCGGGCTCGGATGGGACACCGACGATAGGCGCACGTTCAGTGGGCGCGGGCGTGTAGACCTTCAGGAAATCAAGAAGATGATCGAGTGCCATATTGGCCAGACCGCTCGAAAAAAGCACAGGGAAGATGCGGTCTTCGCGGATAGCTTCGTGAAGCGCGGCGATCAAGTGATCTTCAGGGATGGTGCCTTTCTCGAAGTACTCTTCCATCAGCTCGTCTTTGCCTTCGGCAACCAGCTCAACGAGAGCTTCGTGACGGGCCTTGGCGTCGGCTGCGAGGGACGCGGGAATCTCCGCGGAAGCTTTGCCGCGGCCATCGCCGCCAGGGGTGTAGGTGTACGCCTCCATGGTGACGAGATCGACCACGCCGTGAAAACCCTGGGCATCGACGATGGGCAACTGGACGGGAACACAGTTGCGGCCCCAGCGGTCGGTGAGATCGTCGAGCAGCGCGTTCAAACCGCCCCCGCCGCCGGCCTTGGGATTGTCCATCTGATTCACGAGAACGATGCGCGGCACGTTGGCTTCTTCAGCGAATCTCCACACGCGCTCCGTAATGGGCTCGATGCCGGACTGGGCATTGACGACGACGATAGCGGATTCGACGGGAAAGAGCGCGGCGCGGGCTTCGTGCGTGAACATGTGGAAGCCGGGCGTGTCGACGAAGTTGATCTTGACGCCCTGCCACTCGGCAAAGGCGACGGCGTTCTGCATGGTAATGCCGCGGGCTACTTCCTCTTCGTCGTAAGCGGTGGCGGCCGAGCCGTCTTCCACGCGGCCCTGGGTGGGAGTCATTTTCGCGGCATGCAGCAGAGCGGCAATGAGGGTGGTTTTGCCGCAGTGTGCATGCCCCACTACAGCTACGTTGCGGATCTCACTTCCCTGGTACGTTTTCATGGTTTGTTGCTCCTTAATACTGAGGTGAAAATCGTTTCGTGAAAGGGCACGACTAAGCAGCTTGCTGAAAAACTCTTCAAGGACTGCAAGAAGTGTCAGGGCACGACTTTAGTCGTGCCGAGCGCGCCGTAGGCGCAGCGGTTGTTAGCCCCGCGCTTCAGCGTGGGGTACGGTTGCAAGATGGCTGCAAAGCCCCGTAGGGGCGACGCAGGTTTCGTGAAAGGGCACGACTTCAGTCGTGCCGCATGTACTGCAAAATTCACGTGGGCTTTAGCCCCTGAGGAGCGCCTCTCGTGGCGATTGTGACCCGTGCCGCACGCTGGTGCGCTCCCCACCCTTTTCCGCCGTGGCGGACGAAAGGATGAGGCACGGAAATGCTGGAACAGGGACTGCGGGGCGACGCCGGTAGCGGCGTCCGAAGGGCCGAATTGCCGGGAACAGGCTCCCGGTCTGCCGTCTTCCTCATCCATTCGGAGGTCTCAGGCGGCGCGGGGCGAAAAAGAGAGGGGGATTTCCGCCGGGCGCTTCGTCAAAAACCGGATGCTATCACACGCGGAGTATGAACGTCCTGTGACAAGATGCACAAATAGCAGGGACCAAGAGACGTAGGGACATCGGGACGGGAGGCGTGTCGGCGGGTCAAACGGCTGGTTCAGTCAGCGCCCCGAATGTGATAGGCGATACTTCTTTGTCAGGCGCAACAACTACCCTAGTTGTGGGTCCGTTGATGGCTCTCCGATGCGAGCGGAACCACGAGTGTCAGGGTGTTTGATTTTACAGTCACACCGTCTCCGCCGCCTTTCGGGAAGCTCTTCTCTTCCACTGTAAACTCGTAAGTACCAGGATTCTTGGTCTCATAGTAGAGGGTTTCGTCCCAATATTCGCCGGGCTTGGTGGCTCGCACGCGGCTGCTTCCTTCGCAAATTCCCGGCTCTTTCCCCGCCTCGACAGCTTCGGCGTATTCCCGCCGCTCACGCTTTTCTTTGGGCTCAGGCTGAGGAACACCGTTATAGACAACATCGAGTCTGTACAAGGCACCAAATGCCGTACATGCATTCTCGCGGATGGTTTCTTTTGAAATGTTCATTTCTCGCACTTTAATGATTTGCGCGTCTTCGGGGAGCGAACCTTCAGGCCCGGCTCGAGAAATCGTTAGGGTAAAGTTTGGAGCAGGTGTCGCGGTGCCTTGCGCGACGGCAAACCCGCCTGCGATTGCGCTCGTGACTGCAAAGATTGTTATTGCCAGCTTTGCCATTGTCCTTCTCCGTTCAATTCGCGAAAAAGACCCCGATGCCGAAGCACCCGGGCCCTTTTCCTGCTCCCTATTGGCTACTCCCTATTCCCTGTCTTATTCCCAGCGGCGCATGATCAGCGTGGCGTTGATGCCGCCGAAGCCGAAGGAATTCGAGAGGCCAATGTCGAACTTGTGCGCGATGGCCTTATTGGGCACGTAGTCCAGCCGGCACTCGGGATCGGGATTGTCGAGATTGATCGTCGGCGGAAGCTGCTGATTGACGAGCGCCAGCACGGTAATGCCGGCTTCAAGTCCGCCCGCGCCGCCCAGCAAATGGCCCGTCATCGATTTAGTCCCGCTGATCTTGAGCCTGTGGCTCAGCGCATGCTCGCCGAAGACTTTTTCGATCGCCATCGACTCGTTGCCGTCGCCGGCCGGGGTGGACGTGGCGTGAGCGTTGATGTAGCCCACCTCTTCCGGCTGAATGCCCGCGTCTTTGAGTGCGGCTCTCATGCTGCGCTGCGCGCCTGCGCCTTCCGGGGCGATGCCGGTCATGTGATAGGCGTCGGCGCTCATGCCGTAGCCGATGACTTCGGCGAGAATTTTGGCTCCGCGCGCCTTGGCAAATTCCAACTCCTCAAGAATGAGGATGCCGGCGCCCTCGCCGATCACAAAACCGTCGCGGTCCTTGTCGAAGGGACGGCTGGCGCGGGTGGGCTCGTCGTTGCGCGTAGAAAGCGCGCGCATGGCGGCGAATCCGCCCACCGCCATGGACGTGACCGCGGCTTCACTGCCGCCGGCGATCATCACATCGGCGTCGCCGTGCAGAATCATGCGCACCGAGTCGCCGATGGAGTTGGCGCTGGTGGCGCAGGCCGTAGCGGTAGCAGAAATGGGACCGCGCGCGCCGTAGCGAATGCTGATGTGGCCGGCGGCCATGTTGACGATGGCCGCGGGAATGAAGAAGGGCGACATCTTGCGCGGGCCGCCCTGCAACAGGTTGTTGTGCTCGCGCTCGATGATTTCGAATCCGCCGATGCCGGAGCCGATGAAAACGCCCACGCGGTCGGCGATGTCTTCGGTAATCTGAAGACCCGACTGTGCCATCGCCTCCGCGACCGCGGCAAACGCAAAGTGGGTGAAGCGCCCCATCTTGCGCGCTTCCTTCTTGTCCACAAATTGCAGGGGGTCGAAGTTCTTTACTTCTGCGGCAAAAGTGACCGGGAAGCCGGTGGCGTCGAAACCCGCGATAGGCCCGACGCCGCTCGATCCGGCCAGGATCTGCCGCCACACCTCGGGTGCAGTATTGCCCACACCGCAAAGCAATCCCACGCCGGTGATGACGACTCTGCGTTCCGATACCTGGGACGCTGCCTGACTCAATGGCTATTTGCCGCCTTTCGCGTTCTTCTCGATGTAGTCGATGGCGTCCTTCACCGTCTTGATCTTCTCGGCGTCCTCATCGGGAATCTCCATGTCAAACGCCTCTTCGAACTGCATCACCAGTTCGACCACGTCCAGCGAGTCGGCGCCCAGGTCTTCCTGAAAGCTGGCGCCGGGGGTGACTTCAGCTTCATCCACCTGTAACTGCTCGACAATGATCTGCTTCACTTTTTCTTCAACGGCCATGCGTGCTTCTCCTCGTAAGATTAGGAACTCAAGAAAACGCTTCGGGGACTGAAACCACTGCCCCGCGTGCCTACGATACCGGCCCACGGCAGGACATGACAACCACCGCGCCAAGAAAAAAGCGCACGGGCCCGAAGTTTCAAGTCTACCGGGCGAGCCGGAGGGTGTAAAGGCAGGGAACAAGGGAACATGGGAACGAGGGAACAAGAAAACAGGGAACAAGGGAACGAGGGATGCGGAGCAAGCGCGACAAGAAGAGAATTGCACAGGTTGAGGGCGTATATTTGGCGAAGAGGAAGAGGTCATGGGAAGCTCTGCGATCGCATTTGCCTTGATTGCCGTTGGCATTTTTCTTATCGGAATGTTGCTGGGTCATCGGCACGGCCGCGCAGGAGCGCAGGCGCAATTAGAGCTGGCTCTCGCGAACGAGCGCCAGCTCTCCAGGGTTCGTGAAGAGGCTCAGGCGGAAAAGTACGCGCAGATGAAGGCGGATGTTGACAAGGCATTCGCAGATCTTGCGGCCAAGGCTCTGCGAGACAACAACGACAGTTTTCTGGCATTGGCGAAACAGAAGCTTGGGGCGCAGAGCGACGAAGCCAAGCTGACACTCGCGCAGAAGGAAGAAGCAATCAAGAATCTGGTCGGCCCGTTAGACAAGGCTCTAAAGAGTCTCGACGAGCAGACGCGCGCGATGGAGAAAGAGCGGTCGGGCGCGTACGGCGAGGTCAAGACCCTGGTCGAGACGATGCAGAAAACGATTCCAGCATCGCTGGATGCGCTCAAGAGTGAGACCTCGCAACTGGTTACGGCTCTGCGCGCGCCGAAGACGCGCGGCAATTGGGGCGAGTTGCAACTCAAGCGCTGCGTTGAATACGCGGGAATGGTGGAATATTGTTCGTTCTCCGAGCAAGTGACGGCGCGCGACGACAACGACAGAATGCTGCGGCCCGATATGACCATCAAACTACCAAACGGGCGCGAGATCGTGGTAGATGCGAAGACACCGCTCGATGCGTTTCTCGACGCGAGTGGCAGCACCGATCCGGCATTGCAAAAGATACGCTTCGAGGCTCATGCGCAGCGCGTGCGGTCGCACCTGAAGGAGCTTGCCGGTAAGGCGTATTGGAAACAATTCGATAAGGCTCCTGACTTCGTGGTTTGCTTCCTGCCGAGCGAGGCTCTATTTAGCGCGGCGCTCGAGGCCGACCCTTCGTTGATCGAAATGGGCGCGCAAAGTCAGGTGGTCATGGCGACGCCGACAACGTTGATTGCGTTGCTGCGCGCGGTCGAATTCGGCTGGCAGCAGTCGAAAGTGACAGAGAATGCGAAAGCTATTCAGGAAACGGGCCGCAGGATCTACGAGAAGCTTGTGGTTGCCCAAGGTCATATTCTGAGGCTCGGTAAAGCCCTCGTCAGCAGCGTTGATCACTACAACAACGTTCTTGGCACGATAGAGGGCAAAGAAGGCGTCTTCTATCATGGACGGCTACTCGGTGAATTAGCTGGCTCCAAGGAGGAGTTAGCGGAAACATCGAAGCTACAGGTCGAATTGCGCGAGATGAGGTCGCCAGAGTGGTCGCGACCATTGCTGGATGCTTCGGCGGGCGAGAAATCGGAGTTGGCGCTGGCGGCGGATGGGGATGCGGACGAGACGGCAAACGCATAGCAGCCGCCCATCTTACCCATTGCGACGTGTGGCCGGAGTTATTGCGGCGGCGCGGTGGGCTTGGCTGGTGTGTCCGGACCGCCCGGCGCTGCCGGTGCCGCCGGCTTCACGCGCTTCAGCGTGAGCTCCATGCCGGGGAAATCTCCGGAATCGGACTTCGTGGTCATCTTGATTTCGTCGTCGCTGGTGACCGTGCAATTGTGACGGATGGTCATGCCGTTGAAGGAGACGTCAAAGGAGAAGGTGTTGCCGTCGATCTTGCCGTTGCTGATGGCGATGGGATCGCCTTGTGGACCCTGCACCGTGCCGGTCAGCGTGGCGCCGTCCTGCTTGAAGGTGAAGCTGAGCGGAAAGCTCTGGCCGTCGGGCGTCTTCATCTCCGCCGACCATGTGCCAGTGACGTCGGCAGCGCGCACGGAGACCGTGCCAAGCGTCATGACGAATGCAGCGCAAATCGAGAGCAGTGTTTTCATCGCGTTCCTCGGGGCCGCTTTGGCGGCGGAACCATGATACAGGGAGCAAGGGAGCAAGGGAGCGAGGGAGCGAGTGAAGAAGCGAATGGGCGAAAAAGTCGACCGAGGATCGTGAGCCGTGAACGGTGCGGACGTGGACGCCCGCACGACAGCCGGTCTGGAGACCGGCGCTACGTGTTTGCTCCCTCGCTCCCTTGCTCCCTTGCTCCCTGCACATTCGCGAACGCCTCGCGCAGCCTGCGCCATGTCGTTTCAAGGTCTTCCGGCAGCACGCGGGTTTCGGCGACGGTAGTCATGAAGTTGGTGTCGCCCACCCAGCGCGGCATGGCGTGCAAATGCAGGTGCCCGGCCACGCCCGCGCCCGCGGCCTGGCCGACATTCATTCCAAAATTGAAGCCGTGGGGCTTGTACGCGTGATCGAGAGCGCGCTCGGTACGTTGCGCCAGATCCATGAGCTCATGCGCGGTCGCGAGGGGCAACGCGGCCAGCCGATCAAGATGCGCGTAGGGCATCACCATCACGTGCCCTGAGGTGTAGGGATAAGCATTGAGACAGATGAAGCAATGTTCGCCGCGCATGACCAGTCCGCCCGCGGCCTCGGCCTCGTTGCGGGCCATGCCGTTGGCGATGGCGTGGTCGATGGAGGCGATGAGGTTGCAGAAGACACAGCCCAGGTCACCGGGCCACGCATCGAGCGCCTTGGGAACGCCCGCGCGCACCGCGCCATCCGCCGTAGTGACGTAAGCAAAACGCCAGGGACTCCAGAGATGATCCATTGCAGGGCTCGCTGTCGATAACGATAAAGCAGGGAACTGGGATTAGGGAACAGGGGGTAGAAGACAGGGCCTAAGGGACTTGGGACCAAGGACGTAGGGAGAGAGGGGGCAAGCACGTAGTGCCGGACTCCAGCCCGGCGTCCCAGGGCGAGCGATCTTTGCTCGCTGGGGTGGAAGACCGGCTGTCGTGCGGGCGCACACCCACGCACCTTCACTGTCAACCGTTCACGGTCCACGGTCCACCTTGTGATCTGCTCGATTGACGCTGCTTTGCGGAGGTTGCTACACTCAGATAGTAGCTTCCTGCGCGGATTCCAGCAGTGAGTTGCGGCCGCCCTCCCAGCAAGCCGTTGCCTGCCGGCGTTTCCCAGGGAAATCAGCCGAGTCTCGATTCCCAGTGCAACTGAACGGGGGACGGCTTTTCCTCTGGAAGATGTACCGGCGCGCCGCGTGGCGCGAGGGCAATCGAACTAGCCCGAGAGCGACCGGAACGCCGAATTGCGCGGGAGCCACCCAGTAGCTGGTTGACGCCAACCCTGGAGCACGCAATCCCGGAGCTGTCAGTAATGGCAAACGTCCTCAATCCCGAAACCGAGAGCATAACCCTGAACACCACATTGGAAACCCCAACCCTCGAACCTGCGACGGAGCTTGATCAGCTGGAAAGTATCGATCAGCCGTTGCCTGAATCCACGTCCAACCCCGAGTCTTCCGCAACCGAAGAAGTCACCCCTCTGGACGCCGATGCCCTAAACCAGCCTGCCGTTGAAGCGGAGCTCGAAGAAGCTCCCGCGACGCCGCCTGCCGAAACACCTGTATTGACCGCTGCTGCCATGACCCACACCGCCATTGAAGCGGAATTGGCCGCAGTTCAAGCGGAACTTCCCGCAGCTGAACCGGAGCTCAAAGCAACCCCTGCGCCGCCGCCCGCCGAAACACCCGCAGTGACCGCCGCTGCCCATGCGCCGGAAGTACATACCGGCGAGCCGGGCGAAGATTTCGCCGCGGCTGATTTTTCCTCCGCCCTCGCCGCGTTTGAGCGCGAGCAGGCCGCGGAAGCGGCTGCCATCGAGGCCTATGGCGACAAGGTCGTCACCGGCAAGGTGGTGGAACTAAGAGAAAAGTTTCTGGTGGTCGATGTGGGCCTGAAGTCCGAGGGGCTTGTGCCCCTGGAGCAGGTGCTCGACCACACCGGCGCGGTGAAGTTCCAGCCGGGCGAAGAGATCGACGTGGTGATCGAGCGCGAGGAGCCCGAAGGCGGCTACCTGGTGAGCTACGAGCGCGCGCAGCGCCTGCGCGTGTGGGACACCATCGAGAAGGCCGCCAACGACAAGACGCCGATCAGAGGCACGGTGGTGAGCCGCGTCAAGGGCGGTTTGACCGTCGACATCGGGATCAAGGCATTCTTGCCCGGTTCGCAACTGGAAATCCGCCCGGTGCGCAATCTGGACGCCTATCTGGGCCAGCCGATTGATGTCCGCGTGATCAAGCTCAACAAGAAGCGCGGCAACGTGGTGGTGAGCCGCAAGGAGATCCTGGAGGAAGAGCAGAACAGCAAGCGCTCGGCCACCATGGAGCACCTGGAAGAAGGCGGCGTGCTGACCGGCACGGTCAAGAACCTGACCGACTACGGCGCGTTTGTTGACCTGGGCGGTATCGACGGCCTGCTGCATATCACCGATATGAGCTGGGGCCGGTTGACGCATCCCCGCGATCTGGTGAACGTGGGCGACGAAATCCAGGTGAAGGTGCTCAAGTTCGACAAAGAAAAGCAGCGGGTTTCACTGGGCTTCAAACAGTTGACGCCCGACCCCTGGCTTGACGCTTCAGAGCGTTACCCGGTGGGCGCCAAAGTGCACGGCCGCGTGCTTTCGGTCACCGATTACGGCGCGTTCGTAGAGCTGGAACAGGGCATCGAGGGATTGGTTCACCTTTCCGAGATGACCTGGTCGAAGCGCCTCAAGCACCCGTCCAAGCTGGTGAAGCCGGGCGACGAGGTAGACACCGTGGTGCTGAGCGTGAATCCGGCCGATCGCCGTATTTCGCTGGGCATGAAGCAGCTGCTCGAGAACCCGTGGGAGAACCTGACCGACAAGTATCCCCAGGGAACCATCGTCGAGGGCCGCGTGCGGAACCTGACCGATTTCGGTGCATTCGTTGAAATCGAGGACGGCATTGACGGGCTGGTTCACGTCTCGAACCTGAGCTGGACCAAGCGCGTGAAGCATCCCTCGGAAGTGGTGAAGAAGGGTGAGAAGGTGAAGGCCGTAGTTCTCGGCGTCGAGCCGCAGAACCGCCGGCTCTCGCTGGGCATCAAGCAGATGCAGCCCGATGTCTGGGAGAGCTTCTTCGCTTCGCACCGCGTAGGCGACGTGGTGCATGGCAAGATTCTGCGCACCGCGCAGTTCGGCGCATTCGTCGAAATAGCGGAGGGCGTGGAGGGTCTGTGCCACGTGTCCGAAGCCGGCGAAGGCGGCGATCACTCCAAGCTCGAACAGGGCCTGGAGCACGACTTCAAAATCATCAAGATCAACGTGGAAGAAAAGAAAGTCGGCCTGAGCCTTCGCAGCGTAAGCGGCGAGGAAGCCAGCCGGTCTACGGTCGAGCGCTACAAGGAGACCGCCCACAAGGCACCCGTCTCAAGCTCGACCACCACGCTTGGCGATCTGGTGAACTGGCGCAAGAACGAGCGGTAAGAACAGCGGTTAGTGATTAGTTGCAGAACGGCCACCCTTCGGGGTGGCCGTTCTGCGTTTGGACGAGGAGATGGTGCGGGGCGGGAAGCGGTGGGCTGGGGCACCCCTATCGTGGCGGGTTTGCTTCCCAAAGATTTGGGCTACCCGCCCCCGAGCAGATCAAGGCGACGGCTTGGTTCCCGCTGACGGTGCGTAATAGCCTCTGCGCACACGCACCTTCAGATCCTGGCCGCCATCTCCATTGCAGTGGACCGCGATCCCGTGAAAGCTGCCATCGGCCTTCTCGTAGTTAGGTGTGTAGCTGGCCCAATACTGCGAACGAAGCTCATCCTCAATCTGCTGGAACGCGGCCTCGAGCTGTTTGCTGCTTCTACCCCCATTAATGAGCCGGCCGCCGGTATGTTCAGAGATGCACATTGCGACGTAATAGCCCGGACAGTTAGCCCACCAGTACATGGCCCTATTACAGTCCCAGTCCGGATTATCCAGCATGCGCTGAGGCGGCGGGCCAGGCTGGCCCGGTTGGCCCGGCGACATTAGCCCCCCAGCCGACCCAAAGCAGGCGGGACTACCCGCCCAGACCACGTAGACAATGATGTTGTTCTTTTCCGCCGCCGCAATGGCGCCGTGGCTCGTCGTGCTACTGCCCTGGTCATCGCCGTCGGTCAAGATGATCATGGCCTTCCGGCCGGTCTCCTGGTTCATCTTTTCGCTCGCGGCCTCGTAGATGGCGTCGTAAAAAAGCGTACCTCTGGGGTTGCCGATCGGGACAGGACCGGGGTCCACCTTGGGGCTGTAGATAGGCGGGTCACCCTTGGGGCCGTGAACAGGGACCGGACCTTGGTCGAAGGTAGGCTCGCCGCCGCCTTTATTGATCCCCGCTTCGCTCAAGGCGTGGATCAGCATGCCGGGGCTGTTGGTGTAGTCCTGCAACAAATTCAAATCCACGTCGAAGGAGAGCAGAAAGGCCTCGTCTTTGGAGCGCAGAACCTGCCGGATGAATTGGCTGCCCGTGTCCTGCTCCATGGGCAGCCAGGGGACTTGGCTGACCGAGGTATCGAGCAGAATGCCGAGGGTGAGGGGCTGGTCGGTCTCGGCTACAAAGCTTTTGAAAGTCTGCGGCTCTTTTTCATCCATCACGGAGCAATTCTGTTGATTCAGATGTGGAACGAGACTCCCTTTCCCGTCCCTGACGGTAAAGAACAGGTCCACGAGGTTCACAGTTTGCTTGAAAGTTGCAACAGGCTTTTGGTCGGGCGAAGCGGGCGCGCTGCTTACCGGGGCTGCGTCCGGCGAGGGCGCAAGCTGGCACCGACTTGCCACGGCACATGCCTGCAGGCCGACCACCAGCGAACAAATAGCTGTCGTGAGTCGCATCCTGATCTCTTTTGACGAAAGCGGAACCTTACGGAAAGCATACACGGATTAAATCCGGGCCACCCGCCGATTGAGTGGAGAGACAGCGCGGGAAGAGAAGAAATCGGCCGGATTAATCTCCGGTTGGAATAATTCCGGCGTTCTCGACCATCAGAATCGTCGTGCGCTTCGGCGCGCGCGTGCGGTGGACGACGGTTTTCGGAACCACAAATCCCTGGCCGGGCTGGAGCGAAACCGTGCGGTCTTCGTGCCCGCCCTTAATATCGATCAGCAACTCCCCGCCAACTACGTAGAAGAACTCATCGTCATCGTCGTGCCTGTGCCAGTGGTATTCGCCCTCGATGGCGGCCATGCGCACCACGGAATCATTGACCTTGCAGAGGGTCTGATTGAACCACTTGTAATCGCTGGCGCCGGGAACCGCATGGACATCGATGAGTTCGAGCGGGCCGTGCAGGATGTTGAGGCGAGTTTCGTAAGGGAAGGGCGCGGTTTCAGCCATGGCGCGAACCTCTGTGAAGAGAGGATATCAAGAAGAAAGGGTTCGGAGATTATGGATCACAACGGCGATTTTGTTTTCGCCGTGGAAGCTGTGTACGATAAAGGCATGACGATCGAGGAAGTCAGGCAAAAAGCAGCACCGATTCTCGAACAGCACGGGGTGACCTTCGCCGCTGTCTTCGGGAGCTTGGCGCGCGGTGAGGATCGTCCGCAGAGCGATGTAGACATCCTCGTGCGCCTTGGCCGTCCCACCGGCATGGTCGGCTATATGCGGCTTGTGCAAAGCCTGGAATCGGCCCTTGAGAAACACGTTGACGTGGTGACCGAACAGAGCCTGAACGAGCGCGTACGTCCCTATGTCATGCCGGACCTCACGACCATCTATGAAAAGTGATCGCGTCTATTGCGAGCAGATCGTTGATGCGGTGGGTAAGGTCCGCCGATTTGTCCTTGGTATCGATAAGGAAGCATTCCTCAAGGACGAGAAAACGCAGAGCGCGGTAATTATGCAGCTTGCCCTGATTGGGGAACTGGCGAAACGCGTCTCCGCCGGCACCAAAGCTGCCGTGAGTATTCCGTGGAAGGAAATTGCCGGATTCCGTGATCGGGCGATTCACGACTACTACCAGATCGATCTCAACATTGCCTGGGATACGATCACTCTCGACCTCGACCCGCTCGTCGATGCCCTGCGAAAGCACCTTGCAGAATCCGAATGATGAGTGCTCGAAGGACAAGGTGAGGTCGTACCTGTCGGGTGTGGTGGCGGGTAGCGCGGATCTTCAGGAAGCAAACTAACCACAACAGGTTCCGTGAGCTGGTTCGGAAAGCCGCTAGCGCCAGCATCTACTGGTCCCAAACCGCAAACTTACCACCACAAAGTCCCGAGCGCAGTCGAAGGAAAACCAGAAGCGGGATTGGGGAAAGCACCGGCAGTTATAGTGGGACGCGGAGGGTACTTCCGATGAATGAGCGGATGCTATATATCGCGGTGCTGGCGATTTTCAAACTGCTTGGACAGCAGAAATCAATCCGAGAAGTCGAGGACGCAGTGAACGAGGCGACAGAGGAATACGACAAGCACAATCCCCCTTATTGAGTTCAAGAGCAATTGCATCGCTGGGGCAAGCGCAGGGCGCAGGCTGCTTCTAGGCTTGCGCTTGTCCCGCCTGCATCTCTTTGAGCACCACGACAATGCCCAGCGCGATGAGCACGCTGATAAGCGCAAAGAGGAAGACGCTGGAGTAGCCAAAGAAGCCGATGATAGCGCCGGCAATGGGGCCGACGAGAAAGAACGACACGTCGGCAAAAGCGGTGTAAACACCGAGCGCAGTGCCGCGATTGAATTCAGGAACGCGCTTGACCGCCTCCACACCGATGGCTGGAAAGACCAGCGAAAGGCCCAATCCGCCGATGGCTGCGCCGGCCATGGCCATCCAAGGCGCAACTGCCTGCCACAGCAGAACCATGCCCACAGCTTCAGTCAAAAGTGAAACGATGGCCACGGGATAGCCGCCGAAATGGCTGATGGTCCTGACGAAAAAGACGCGCACGAACACGAACCCGACGCCGAAGGCGGTAAGGCAGAGTGCCGCGCCGTCCCAGTGCCGATGATGGTAGAACAGCGTGACGAAGGTGGCCAGAACACTGTAGCTGACGCCGCCCAGCGCCAGTCCCATGCCGTGCGGAGCCACGCGGCCCAGCACATGCGCGAACGGAAGATGCTCGCCGGGTTCGACGGGAACAGGATCTTTGTGCCAGGCCATGGCAAAGCTCACCGCACCTATGACGATGGTGAGCACGCCGATCGAGGCCAAACCCCAATACTGGTCGAGCACCACGCCAAGCGGCGCAGCCAGCGCCATGCCGCCATAGGTGCTGATGCCGTTCATGCCGATGACCTTTGCCGTGTGCTCCTGGCCCGCGGCCGTGATGCCCCACAGCGTAGCTCCCGTCGAGCCGAGGCTCTCGCCCACGCCCAGCACCAGGCGGCTGGCGATAAGCACCGCAAAGCTGAGCCAGTGCACGTTCGACAGGATTGCCGCGCCCACCAGGAGCGCGCCGCTGGCGGTGCAGCACGCCATTCCCCAGAGCACGGAAACCTTGGCGCCCAGGTGATCGGAGATGCGGCCCGCCCAGGGACGGCTGGCCAGCGTGGCGATGTATTGGATGCTGATGGCCAACCCCGCCAGCACCGCACTGTAGCCCATGCGCAGATGCACGAAGGGCGGCAGAACCGCGAGCGGTAACCCGATGGAGACGTAGCAGATAAACGTAAAGTAAACGTAACCGGCGATATGCCGCGGGTGGCTTCTGAGTTCATCCGGGGCGGGCACCGGAATGTGGGCTGTAGCGGAGGTTGGCATCGCGTGGATTGAATCTACAGATAAAAACCGTGTGTTTCTAGTATAGCGAAGTGGTAGAACCACTGCATCGGGGACCGCATTCTTGCTTGCGGAGCGCCACGGCGGGGAGGGCCTGCCGAGTTCTACACTGAATGGGATGGCGGGATTTCACATCGAGCACTTCGGTTGCAGGGCGGCGCGCGCCGACGGCGAGGCCATCGCAGGAAATCTGCGCGCCATGAGTGAGCTTGAGCCCTTTGCCACCGATGTGGTGGTCGTGAATACATGCAGCGTAACGGCTGAAGCCGATCGCGCCGCCCGCGCCTTCATCCGCCGCGCGCACCGCCAGAATCCCGCGGCGCAAGATTGTGGTGACCGGCTGCTATGCGCAACGCGCGCCCGAGGAACTGGCCGCGATGGCAGGCGTGGCCGCGGTGGTGGGCAACAGCCACAAGGCGCTGGCGCCGGAGATCATCCTGAATTTGACGCGCGAATTGCAGCGCGGAGCCGGGCGGACAGCGAGCGAGCCGCTGCGACTGGTGCCTGTGGCGCAACTACTCGCCGCGAGCGCGCCTTCCGCTCCCATCTGGGCCCCAATTTGGGCCGACGATCGCTTCGCGCACTCCTTCATCGAGGACGTGCATTGGGGCGAGACGCAACCTGCGCCGGGCGCGCAGACGCGGCCCAACCTCAAAATTCAGGAAGGTTGCGGCAACCGCTGCACGTTTTGCGTGATTCCTTTAACGCGCGGTCCGTCGCAGAGTTTGCCCCTCGCAGTAGTCATGCGCCGGGTGGAGAGTTTTGTTGCGGCAGGCGGCAAGGAACTGGTGCTCTCCGGCATCAATCTTGGGCGTTGGGGAAGGGATCTTGCGGGTTCAAGCCGTGAAACGCTCGCGGAACTGGTGCGCGCCATTCTGGAAAATACGGGCTTGCCGCGCCTGCGCCTGAGCTCCATCGAGCCCATGGATTGGGACGATGAATTGATCGCCCTGATGCGTGAATTTGGCGGCAGACGGTTGGCGCGGCATGCGCACCTCCCGCTGCAATCGGGCTCCGATGCGGTTTTGCGGCGTATGCATCGGCGCTATCGCCCTTGGCACTACGCCGGGAAGGTTAGTGAATTGTTGCGCGCGGCTGGGCCCGACCTTACGCTCGGCGCCGACGTGATGGCGGGTTTTCCGGGCGAGACCGACGCGGAATTTGAGGAGACGCTGGCTTTTATCCGCGCACTGCCCTTCGGCTACCTGCACCTGTTTCCGTTTTCGGCGCGGCCGGGCACCCACGCCTGGGCACTGCATGCAGCGGACCCTGTTGCCGCCGAGGTAGCCCAGCAACGCATGGCCGCCCTGCGGGCGCTTGCCGACCAAAAGAGCGCAGCCCACCGCAGGCGATTTATAGGACGAGCACTCGAAGCCATCACGCTGCACACGCCGGCCGCACTCGCCGAGCGCGGATCGACAACTGCATTAACCGAGAACTTTCTTCCCGTCGCACTCGAAGGCAGTTTCGCGGCGAACCAATTGCTGCGGGCACACGTGATGGAAATCGACGCAGGCGGCACGCTGATCTGCGAAGCAGCGCACGTCGCAGTGGCTCAGTAGGCCGCTATGGCCACATCGGTCAGGCCGAAATCCGCCCCTTTGAAGAGGAGTTCTTCGCCGCTTTCTTTGGCGAGAGCGTAGGCCATGCAGTCGCCAAAGTTGAGGCCAGCGGAGTGACGGCCCTTGCCGAAGCGGGCAAAGGCTTGCCGCGCCAAGTGCGCCTGCGATTCAGGGAAAGAAACAACCTCAATCCGGAATCGGGCAATCAATAGGTCGAGATCGCGCATCCCAGCAGGCCCGCCTCGCGCTAACGCAACGATCGACGTTTCAAGATAGTTTCCGGACGAAATCTTGCAATCCGCGCTGTCGGCAACGGCGTACTCGATTGACTGGCCCTCCGGCTCTTTGAGCAGGATTGCTAGCAGAGCCGAAGAATCGACGATCACGACGGGAGCCCATTCTCGTCGTATCCGAGAATCTCGTCAGCGGTGCGCGTATCGAGCACTGGCAACGAAGCGAAGTGATCGACAATTGCCCGGATATCGGCCAGAAGGGCTTCCTTACTCTCGCGCTTGCGCTCTTCGCGGGCCAGGCGCTCGCGCATGGCCACGGTCACTGCATCCGTGATGGATTCGCCGGTAGTTGCCGCGAGCTTGCGGGCTAGTTGGTCGGCTTCGCGGGATTTGATGCTTAAAGCCATGGTGCCTTTCTACCTATCTGTCTACCATTCTATACAGTACCATAGAAATGTGTTGAAGACCATCCCTCCGGCTTGCCCATCAGGGTCAATGGGCGCAAGGTCACGACCCTAACTCCTTTGTTCACTCTCGCCAAGCCAATGCTATACTCAGTTTGCGCCTGTACCGTTGCGGCCATGGGGCACCCTGTCCCGGCCGGCACGGCGCAGCTCTCGGAGGAGCACCATCGCATTCGATAAACGAGCAGCAAAGTCTTTTATCCGTATCAACGACCGGATTCGCGCACGCGAAGTCCGTGTAATCGACGAAAACGGCGAACAATTAGGAATTCTCGCGCCCTTTGAGGCCCTGAAAATCGCGCGGGAGCGCGGTCTCGACCTGGTTGAAGTTTCTCCCACCGCCGTACCGCCCGTCTGCCGCATCCAGGATTACGGCCGCTTCCTCTACGAGAAGGAAAAGAGCGAACGCGCCGCGCGCAAAAAGCAAAAGGTCATCGTCCTCAAGGAAGTCAAGTTCTCCGTCACCGTGGACGAGCACGACTACCAGACCAAGAAAAACCAGGCCGTGCGCTTCCTGGGCGATGGCGACAAGGTGAAAGCCAGCCTGCGTTTCCGCGGCCGCCAGATGGCGCACCGCGAGCTTGGCTACAAAATCATCAACCGGCTCATCCAGGACATTGGCGATGCCGGAGTGGTGGAGTTTATGCCGCGCATGGAAGGCACCATTCTGCACGCCATTCTTGCCCCCGCCCGCAAGGAAGTGGCAAAGCCGAAAGCCGCGCCTGCAGCGCAGGCATAGCCGCCCCTCACAATGAAATTGTCGTCCTGAGCGACCAAGCCCGCAGCGCGGGCGTAATACGTTAGCCCCAGTCGTGAGACTGGGGTGACGTAGCGGCCGCGTCTCTCAGCCCGCTTGAGCGGGCGTAAGAACCATTGCGCGTAGATCCCCCTTTCCCTTGTATCAGGGCTTGGCTGGTAAGTCGGGGATTCATCCCCGACAACCGCAAACCGCCCGCCCATCTTTCAAGAAATCAAGTCCGCGGCCAAGCCGCGCATGAAGGGTACGGGCTTCAGCCCGTACGTCACCGGCCCCCCATTTTTTCGAAAATAAATTCCGCGGCCAAGCCGCGATAAATCCGCGCCCCCGTCACTGCCCATCTCCCAACAATTGCGGAGGGAGCAGGGGCCTTCAGGCCCCTGAAAAGCTCGCATCACAATGAAAATGTCATCCTGAGCAACCGCAGCCCGCAACGCGGGCGAAATACGCTAGCCCCTGTCGGAAGACAGGGGTAACGGAGCGGCCGCCCGTCTCAGCCCGCTTGAGCGGGCGTAAGGGCCTTTGCGCCCAGATCCCCTTCGTCTTGTATCAGGGCTTGGCTTCAGCCAATCCGAAACCGCCCACCATTTTTCGAGAAATCAAGCCCGCGGCGAAGCCGCGCCCAAACCCACCCCGCGAATCCTCGTCGACCACTCAACAAACGTCCCACGCGAACGCATCGACGGACGTTTCCCACAAGCCGACTTCCCATTACAAATCCCCGCTCTATTAATGAATTGGCGACCCGGCGTAGATCGAGGTGGGCGTCGGTACAACCTGATCACTACCCACGCAATCAGTCGGAACCTGTCGCATTCGAATACGGTCCTAAGAAGCGCTCGCCGTTGAAGTGAATTAAGTGGGATGGTGCATCGGCAACCCACACTTCGGTCTCCCATGCGATTTCACCAAGATACCGGCCCATCACAGATCGGCTCGGGAAGGCAGTGACGTATACCGGGCCAGCCGTCGATCCCGCAAATAAACGGGAGAGTTCTGCGTGGCGCTTGCCATCGACGGGGCCGTGACTTGTGACCGACTCGACGAGAATCAACCAATCCCGCTTGGGGTCGTGAAGCACGACGTCCGGCATTTTGCCGTGCGCCTCGATTTCGACGCCAAGCTCTCCGAGCGTCGGAGCGTCAAAATATCCCCATTTTTCCCCTGTATCCCCCGCATAGATCAATCGAGCTCCCGGAACGAAGCGAGCGGCGAAGCTCTCAATAATTGCTCGGATCAGTTCGCTATGCTCGCCTGGGCTTAACAGGATCTCTTTGCCGGGCGCGATCTTGACGGGCACGAGATTCTGCTTACGTTCATTTGCATATCGTGCGGCCAAGGTCTGGCGTTTTGCGAGATAGGAAGTGAGTTCGGCGTGCCATTGGGGTGTATCGAAAGTTCGCAGCAGCGCGAGGGCCTCGGGTTCGATTTGATAAACGGCCGCAGGACTGTTCACCGGTCTCGCTGGATTGTCGGGGTTGTAAACGGCGACCCCCGCGTCAACAAACTGATGCATGGTTTGGCGTCGTACAGTCTCGCGGGTGTTCGGCGCGTAGGCCTTCTTGTAATGCTGGCGAATCCAGTCCATGATCGGGGTGATACCCCGGGTGCCCCACATCTCGCTTTTGAGATGTGGGAAACCGCGTGCAGCGCTCCTCGGGGTGTATCCTCTTCGCAATGACGAAAGGCCTCGTCCGTTATCAGCAAGCCGGCGATCTCCACTTCATTACGTTCAGTTGTTATGGGCGCAAGCCCTACCTCGCTTCTCCTGCCGCCAGGGAACTTTTCGAAACATCGCTCGAAAAAATGCGCCGCAAATATGGTTTTGCCGTGCTCGGCTACGTGGTCATGCCGGAGCATGTGCACCTGCTAGTGAACGAGCCCGCCCAGTGCCCGCTTTCTCGCGCCTTGCAGGCACTGAAGATCTCAGTGAGCGTGCAGCAGAGCGAACGCCCATTCTGGCTGCGACGGTACTACGACTTCAACGTGCATTCCGCCGAAAAGATCCCCGAAAAGCTGCGGTACTTGCACCGCAACCCCGTGGCCCGCGGGCTGGTCGAGAAGCCGGAGGACTGGCAGTGGTCGAGCTTTCGCCATTACGCCACTGGGCTTGAGGGAACGGTCGAAATCGAGTCGTTCTGGACAGCGGCTAAGCGGGGAGGACGCACGTTGACACCGCTTGTGAAAACCGGGAACCCGGAAGGTTGAGGTTTCCCACATCTCAGAATCGAGATGTGGGGCACCCGACTTCGGGCCCGAATTGGCACGTGGCGAAGCTACGCTTCGTCCTCAAAGAGGTCCACTCTTGTAAGTTCGTCTGTTTCGCCCTTAACGTCGAAGACGGTAGCAGTCGTGTCCGGGGCTGTTTGAAAGAAGCGGGCCACCTCCGCAGCCTTTTTGGGGTTCTCGGCTTCGATGTCGATCTCCCATACCACTCGATAAGTCTGCACTTGCGTTTCGCTCTCTCCTGTGGTCGCCAGACACTTTCGTGCCGCGACAGCACATACGACCCGGCTCCGGGCTCAAATGGACCAATGCGGATCGCCGCTCAGGTCCCGGCTATTATAACGCTACTTATCGTCTGCAGACGACGCCCAGCCTCGAATTCTACAATCACCCTCTCATGGATCGACGAGTCGCTTTTGGAAAGCGGATCAGGGCGGTGAGGGAGAATCGCGGGCTCTCCCAAGAAGGGCTCGCAGAACTAGCCCACCTCCACCGCACCTACGTTGGCGGTGTCGAACGCGGGGAACGCAATGTCAGCTTAATCAATATTTGGCACATTGCCGATGCTTTGGGAGTCGATCCTTCGGTTCTATTCGCTACCACTGCTGAGAGGTCTGCTCCGACGCCTGCTCGCTTTCAGGGCAGCGCCTCAAGAGGGGATCTTACGGCGCAAAAGGACAGAAGGTGGAAGAAGACGTAAATGCGATGAAGCGGGCCTCGCTCGCCGAAGCAAGTCGCAACCAAACCGCGAAGAAGGCGGCGCGAATTTTGTCGCGAAGCGATCGCGGGTACGTCGTGCCCACTGCAAAACAGAAGCGGCTCTTACTCGTCGAGTTCGCCAGAAAGAACCTCGTGGTCTACGGGAAGGCGTTTGACGTGGTGAGGCTCTCCGCGGAGGTGAATCTTGATGACGGTACGGACATCGGCCAAAACCTCGACAACATCGTTCTATGCGAAATTAAGTCGAGCAATCGCGCCCTCCCTGGAGACTTCAAGGGATATTTCTTTGCTCTGACTACAGCCGAACTGCTCGTCGCGCAGAATCTTAAGGACCGCTACCGTTTCATCTTTGTCAACACCGGGACTGAAAAGTTCTTGGAGCTAACGCTCCAGCAGGTCTTTGGGCGGGCTAGGGGCATCTATCCGACGTGGAGCATTATGTTCTAGAAACACCCGCGCCAGCATCGAGCAGAACGCATTCCTGAAGGGAACTTGGCGGAAAAAGGGAGGCCATGAATCGCGCAATCGGGGCGGGCGTGAAAAACTGCCCGAGGGCAGACTTGCGCTTGAGAGCGATCCCCGGCGCAACCTCCCGGCGAATGGCGTCCGCGTGATTGAGCAGCTGGACCGGCATAATTCCTAGCGCCTCTAAGCCAATGCCAAGAGTCTAGAGCAATTATCTAATGGTCTCCCAACTCATGCCTACACAGGAGCGGTTTCACCCTCGGAAGTTTGGGAGCGGTTCGGTTGCGCCCTTCCGAGCCCAGTTTGGGAATTAACCGCATCAAGTGCCCAACTCGCCCGTCCAGCGGAGGTTCCAGCCGCTGCAGCAGCTCCAATTGGGGTCGGTAACGGTAAACGCCCTTCCCGCCTGTCAACCCCTCCCCACCCTCCAGCTCCCTCCAACCCATCCATTTCCAACCCGATAACAACCCGCCCCGCCGTGCACTTTATATCCCCCAAATCACTACACTTCTTGTAGGAATAGTAAAAACAGGCCGAATGCTTGGACCGGCCCGCACGTTGCGAATTTGGCTACCACCGCTAACCCCTTATTCTCGACGACTTTACCATTTAACCCGTTTGCAATCAATCGTTTACGGGAACCACTTAAAACCTAACCCTACTGGAATGACGACTTTACCCAAAAAGTAGGGGGGAGGGGGGGGTCACGAATATGCACATAATTTGCCGGCAGATGCCCACCATCTCGACGCCCCAAATACCATCCCGACGGTGCCTCCGGTCCCTCGTCCGCCGCGTCCGGAATCAGCCCCAAACGAATCGGTGTGCGCAGAAATTAAATAAAGAAAAAGAAGGCAATTATCCCCGCACGTCAAGTATGAGACAATTGGCGCATGGGGATCGAGGCGATCTTAGATCAGGTTGCGTGGACACGCCATCATTTCGACCTTCTCAATCAGGCGACAATCCGATATATCGATCCGGAAAACGCTCAGTTCTTCGTCGAGAGATACAACGAAACGAAGACGCTGGCTTGGGGACACTTCGATTCCGCCTGTGGACCTCCTACCGAGATTTCCCACATTTTTGGCGACATGCTCCAAGCCGCTAATTCTTGCTTGGATTATCTTATCTGCGAACTCTACGGGCGATACAACAATGGCGAACCCGCTAAGGCTTGTCATAAGTTCCCGCTGGTCACAAGTCACAATGCCTTTAATGAAGAAATTGGAAGAGGTGCCCTCTATGGTATCCCTTTTGAAGCAGTCGCAGTCGTTGAGAGCTTGCAGCCTTACGATGGTCGGACTGATCCTGTGAACTCCAGGTTGTTTACTTTGCGTCGGCTCACAAATGACCACAAACACAGGAAAATCCACGTGACCGCTTTGACAGCTTGTGCGGCTCCGGGCGATGTCACCCCCTTCGAGCAAGATGGGGAATTCTACATCAAGGCCGAAGACCTGCCGGGAGCGGTGCATTTCAAGGCACCAATCGGACCTTTGCCCGTCTCCGAGAACGGTAAACAGGTGGAGACGGATGGAAAGTTTACCGCTGTGGTAGTCCTCGAACAGAGTGGGCACAGGGATGTGCACATCACGCTGCTTGCTGAGAGATTGTGTCAGGCCGCTACTGAAGCCTGTAAGAGATTTACACCGTTCTTCGCTCCGCACGTCCGCCTTTCCGGCGGATCGTGATACACTCCGCCTAAGCGGAGGTTTATGTCATGAGCGGGAACTCTGGCGACAAACCGAGCGCGACAAATCAAGTTCTAAAACCCTCACAAGAGGCTGAAAGCAAGATGCGCCCGTTAAGCGCGACTGCCTTTCACGGCCTCTTGAGGCGTGCAGCTACTCAGCCTGTTCCGCCACTTGCTCCAAAAGCGAAGTGAACATTGGCTGATCGCCATTCCTCCGATTGTACCTAAAGCTGTACTCGTCCAAGTAGGTCTGCAAATACTTCTTGCTGACTGAGTGATATACCCCGCCGATTCCCCTCTTGACCAGACTCCAGAAACCCTCGATCGTATTCGTGTGCGTTGTTCCGATCACATAGACGCCAGCCGAGTGATTGATGCGCCGATGCTCATAGCCGTTCACCTTGCCCAGACCGTTGTACCCCTTCCATTCGTCTGTGTAGACGATTGAATCGGGCAGGATGTATTCCTTGGCGACCCCGTGCAGCGTCTTCTTGCTGGCATCTGTTGAGGCGATGGCGATCACCTTGCCGCCACGTTCTACAGCTCCAACCACGCAAGTCTTCTTGCCATCGTGAGCAGCCGGACGGCCACGCTTCGACCCAACGCGCCGCTTGCCGCCGACATAGGTTTCGTCCATCTCCACCGCTTCGCCCTCCAGACTGACATCCTCCGACATCAGGGTGCGAATCTGTTTAAACATGCGCCATGCCGTTTTGTAGGTCACGCCAGTCTCACGCTGAATCTGTTTTGCTGAGATTCCGCATCGCGTTGCAGACATCAGGTACATGGCGTAGAACCACGTCCGCAGTTGGGTGCTGGACTTCTCAAAGATCGTTCCCGCCATCGGCGAAATCATCTTGCCGCAGTAGTCGCAAGCGTAAGCGGGACGGCCTGTGACGCGGTGATGCTTGCGATCCTTGCCGCACTTCTCGCAGGGAATCAAGCCTTCCGGCCACCGCTCCGCTTTGAGCCAATCTAGGCAAGAGTCATTGTCGGGGAATTGTGTGTTAAACGTCTGAATCGTATAGCGTAAGTGCTTCGGGATGCTCTGTTTGGGTTTCATGACTCTTTAACTATGCCATCTGTTCTACTTGATGTCAAGGGATAATTGCCAAAAAGAATTACCCACCCATACCCCGGCCTACGGCTTTCTAGTCCCTCAGTCTCTAGTCCCTCAGACCGTGCACCCCCCTCCCCCTCCCCCCACTCCCTACCCCCACCCCCCCTACCCCTCTCAAAAGCGGGCTGTGAAACTGTGGAGCCTGGAAGCGGATGAAAATCAACCACTTACGAGTAAAGCCGCGCATCAACACAGAAACTGTGAAACTGTGGAGCCTACTAACACAATCCAAATCAATGACTTACGCGAAGGCTCGCGCCGCGCCACAGAAACTGTGAAACTGTGAATGGTCTTTGGGAAACATCTAGAACGAAACCAGAGTGATTGCATACCAGCGATCCGAATTCCGCGCAGGTCGGTGATGTCGATCATACTTAGCACGATTTCCAAAATGGTAATATTGGTCCATTCGTGACTCGGCCAATCCCGGACTGACGAACGCTACGGAGACCTCACGCAGCTCGCAGTGGCGCGTGTTGCGGCATCTGCTCGACGACGCTCCTGCAAATCTGCGCGGCAAAGTCATCGGCATTTACGGAATCCTGTTCACGTTTAACGCGGCAGCCTGGCTTTGGGCGATTGTGGCGTTTCGTCATTATCCGTTGCTGTTGGGCACGGCGCTGCTGGCCTACAGCTTTGGCCTGCGCCATGCGGTGGACGCCGATCATATTGCGGCCATCGATAACGTGACGCGCAAGCTGATGCAGGAAGGCAAGCGTCCGGTCGGAATCGGCTTCATGTTTTCGCTGGGCCACTCCACCGTCGTGGTACTGGGCTCGGCAGCCATCGCCGCAACCGCTCTTGCGCTGCAGCACCGCATGGACGGAGCGCGCGTTGTGGGCGGCGTAATCGGCACGCTGGTCTCCGCGCTTTTCCTTTTCGGCATCGCCGCGGTGAACATCGTGGTGCTGAGTTCCATCTATCGCGCCTTCGTGCGCGTGCGCAATGGCGCGCGCTATGTAGACGAAGATTTCGACATGCTCCTGGCAAGCCGCGGATTCCTTTCGCGACTCTTCCGGCCCATGTTCGCCATGATCCGGCGCAGCTGGCACATGTATCCGCTGGGCGTGCTCTTTGGGCTGGGCTTCGATACCGCGACCGAGATCGGGCTGCTTGGCATCTCCGCGGCCGAAGCTTCAAAGGGATTGCCACTGTGGTCGATCATGGTATTCCCGGCGCTGTTCGCAGCGGGCATGTCGTTGATCGACACCACCGACAACATTCTGATGCTGGGAGCTTACGGCTGGGCCTTCATCAAGCCGGTGCGCAAGCTC
Organism: uncultured Acidobacteriota bacterium; assembly: GCA_963826735.1. Classification (GTDB taxonomy): domain Bacteria; phylum Acidobacteriota; class Terriglobia; order Terriglobales; family Acidobacteriaceae; genus Telmatobacter. The sequence goes on along the minus strand of CAWGYN010000010.1, from coordinate 647,644 downwards.
TACTACAACATGACGATCACATTTGTTTCGGTGGTAGTGGCGCTGGTGGTGGGCGGCATCGAGGCCCTGGGGTTGCTCGCCGGACAGTTTCACTGGAACGGCCTGTTTTGGAATGCGGTGCTGAAACTCAACGGCAACTTCGGCGCGCTGGGCTACTTCATTATCGGCATCTTTGCCCTGAGCTGGATCTTCTCCATCGCCATCTACAAATGGCGTCGCTTCGACGAAATGGAATTTGGCGACTGAACCGGCAGGTTCAAGCGGCAGTGAGAAACGAATTACTGCGGCAGCGCTTTGGTTCCTACGATGTGAAGAGCGACTGCGGGTGTGCTCGACGATGGCTGCCCGCCGGCAACGGAGATCGCATAATCTCCCGGCAGGACAGCGCGATTTCCCTTTTCGTCCACCTCGCTCAGCTGCCGCGGCGTGAGCGTGAATTCGACGCGCCGTGCTTCGCCTGCACGTAAATGAATCCGCTCGAAGCCTTCCAACTCCACGCGAGGCGACACCGCGGTCTGAGGAGGCTTGATGTAAAGCTCGACGACTTCGTCGCCGTCGCGCGGGCCGTCGTTGCGCACTTCGGCGGTTACGGTGACGGATTCGCCGGCCTCGATCGTGGTGCTGCTTGCCTGCGGCGCGCCATAGCTGAAGCGTGAGTAGCTCAAACCGAATCCGAAGGGATACATGACCTCGCCCTTGAAGTAGCGATAGGTCCTGTCGCTCATCGAGTAGTCAGTAAATGCAGGCAGGTCGCTGGTGGAGCGATAGAAGGTAACCGGCAAGCGTCCCGCCGGATTGTTCCTGCCCGCGAGGGTTTCCGCAATCGCGTCTCCGCCTTCCTCGCCGGAATACCAAGCCGCGAGCAGCGCATCCGCGTGCTCGTTGGCCCACGGCACGGCCAGTGCGCTGCCTGTCGTGAGCACCACAATCAGCGGTTTTCCAGTCGCGCCCACCGCTTCAAGCAGGCGCTCCTGCGCCGTTGGCAGTTCAATGCTGGTGCGGTCGCCGCCGTCGAAGCCGTCGACGTGCACATTCATCTCTTCGCCCTCAAGATTGGGCGAGAGTCCCACGAATGCAACGATGGCATCGGAGTTCTTTGCCGCCGCAATCGCTTCGCCGAGCAAACTGTTGGCCGGCGGAATCCATTCGAGATCGACCATGCGGTCGTTGGGAGAATGCACGTACTCGACACGGATGGCATGTGGCTGCGTATCGGCAAAACTAAACCGCGCGTTGGCCGGATTGCTATGGCTGTCCATGACTAGTTTGCCGTCGACGTAGAGCCGGATGCGCTCGAGCGATCTGCCGGCAGGTTGCTGCGCGGTGGAAACGCCGCCACCGGGATCGAAGGACATGAACCCGCGCGGTCCACGCACGCCCAACACGTAATCGCCGGCTGCAGGCGGCACCAACTCGCCGGTCCACCGCACGGAGAAAGACTTCGAAGGAAAGTCCGCCGCCGGCGTCACGCGGTTCCAATCGAAATTGATCCTCGCGTCCACGCGCACCATCTTGGGCGCGCCCTCAAATTGCAAATTGTCAAAATATTCGCCCTTCAAGCCTGCGGTCGAGAGCGAGGCATCCGTGCGCAGATACGCCGAGGGAACAGGCGCGGGCGCGCCGTCGGCGAGGATCGATCCCGGAGCATAGAGGATATTTTCGCTGCCGAATTGCCGGCGCATCCCGTCGAGAGGTGAAATGGGATGCGATGCAACTCCGTTGTAGTTGCCCTCGATGGACTCAAGCAAATCCGCGGTTGGCCCGACCACGGCAAGCTTGCGGATCGAAGGATTGAACGGCAGTGTGCCGGCACGATTCTTGAGGAGCACGATCGATTCACGCGCGGCTTCGAGGGCCAGTTCGCGGTGCGCGACGGAGTCGACTTCGGAGTACGGAATTGAATTGAACGGCACGGACGTCGGTGGATCGAACATGCCGAGTCGCATGCGCGCCGTAAACAGCCGCGTCACGGCGGTGTCAATTTCAGCTTCGCTGACCAGGTTTTCGGCGACGGCTTTGGTCAGCGCCTTATATGCGGAGCCGCAATCCAAATCGGTCCCGGCCTTGACCGCGTCAGCGTCTCCCTGTTCCGGGCTGCCGGCAAAATGATGCCCGCTCACGATATCGTCAACTGCATCGCAATCGGAGACGACGTAGCCGTTGAATCCCCAATACTGACGCAGATGTTTTTCGAGCAACATGGAGTTGGCGCACGCCGGCGCCCCGTCGATGGCGTTGTAGGCGCACATGATCGAGTCCGCGTGACCATCCACGATGGCGGCGCGGAATGCTGGCAGATATGTGTCCTCGAGATCGTGATCGGAAATATCGACGTCGAAGCCGTGGCGCGACGGCTCCGGCCCGCTGTGCACCGCGAAGTGCTTCGGCGTGGCCACCAGCTCAAGGTAATGGGGATCGTCACCCTGCAGCCCTTTGACAAAGTCCACGCCCATGCTGGCGGTCAGAAACGGATCTTCGCCAAAAGTCTCCATACCGCGGCCCCAGCGCGGATCGCGAAAGATATTGATGTTCGGCGACCAGAACGTCAGCCCTGCGAAACGGCTACGATCGTCGTGACGAATGGCTTCGTTGTATTTGGCGCGGCCTTCCACGGCAATGACCGTCGCGACCCTGCTCATAAGCGCGGTGTCCCAGGTGGCCGCGAGGCCGATGGATTGCGGGAAATTGGTCGCAATGCCGTTGCGCGCCACGCCGTGCAGCGCTTCGTTCCACCAGTTGTAGGCAGGTACGCCCAGCCGCAGAATGGCCGGCGCCACGTCCAGCATTTGGCTCACCTTTTCCTCGAGCGTCATGCGGCCGACAAGATCTTTGGCGCGGGCGCCGGGCGCAAGCGCGGGATTGAGATAAGGACAGGACGCCGCGCTGCACGATAGCTGCTGGGCTGCCTGCTGCCTGCTGCGACGACGCTGAAATCCACGCCGGAATCAGTACACTGATTGCCGCAATTAAGAATGCTGGTTTTGTCATGGTGGCTCTCAAATACAGTCGTTTCTCGCCGAAGAGTATCACGCTGGATACCTTCCCTGCGGAGGTCTGGAGACCCCCGCTACAGCCGATCTGGAGACCGGCGCTACTTTTTGATGTTGAGCTTGGCAAATGTGGGTTAGCGTTTCGTGCGCAAACTCGATGCGCGCACCACGAGCTGCGGGGCCACCAGCGCGCTCTTGCGAGGCACCGGCATTTTGCTCTCTGCCATTTTCAGCGCCTGTGTCGCCGCCATCTTGCCAATCATCTTGCTGTTCTGGTCCACCGAGGTCAGCGGCACGCGGAGGAAATCCGAGTAGGAAAGATTGCCGCACCCGACGACCGCGATGTCTTCAGGAACGCGCAATCCCGCATCGATAATGGCGCGCATGGTGCCCAGCGCAACCGGATCGTTGAAGCAGAAAATGCCATCGGGGCGCGACTTGAGCGCCAGTAGCTTTTCCATTGCCGCGTAGCCCGCCTTATCGCCCACATGGTCGCCCGAAGGGCCGATGGAAACAACATGCCCCGGCAAAGAGGCCATCTGGTGCGATGCCAAAGCCTGCTTGTATCCGTTGAGACGACCGATCGCCGTGCTGATTTCAGGTCCGCGGATATGCGCGATGCGCCGGCAGCCCTGTTCGATCAGATGAGTGGTGGCCAGCACGCCGACTGCGGTATCGTCCACACCGACGAAGTTCGATTCGAAGCCGGGAAACTGCCGGTCCAGCAGGATGTAAAGAACCTTTTGCTCTTCGAATTGCCGGAAACTCTCCACGGTCAACTGCGAGGAGGCGATCAGCATCACGTCCACGCGCCGCGCCAGCAACTGCGCAATTTCTTCCTGCTCCAGAGCCGGATCTTCGTCGGACGAGGAGATGAAGAGACTGTATCCCTTGCGCCGCACTTCAACCGAGATAGCTTTCGCTATTTGCGCAAAGAAAGGATGGAGCAGGTCGGGAACGACGAGGCCAATGGTCCAGGAGCGGCCGGTAATGAGCGAGCGGGCGGCGAAGTTGGGCTGATAATTCAGCTCCTTCATCCGCTTCAGCACGCGCTTGCGCGTTTGCTCACCGATGTCGGGATGGTTGCGCAGGACCTTGGAGATGGTGACTACCGACAGTCCCAAATCCTGCGCTATATCCTTCAGCCGCGCAACCATACCCCTGGCGCCTCCGCCGCATTCCGTTTCCAATAGAAAAGACAATGCCGAATAAACCCAGTGTACCTAACGATGCTGGAGTGAAGAGACAGCGGACATGAAGCAGGCATAGATTTCAGTAGTTGGCAGCCGCGTGCAATCGGTGCTTGACAGGGGTACTGCGGCACTTCTACCTTTCCAGACTGCAATTTATTTCATTACCAACTCACCCCGCGATTGCGTGTGTCCAGGAGGCAGTCCCATGCAAGTGAAGAGAATTCTGTTTGTTGCATGCTTGCTTTCGGCTATAAGTTTGCATGCCCAGGCGCCTGCCGCTCCTGCTTCGCAGACGCCGACGCCAACAGCGCCTCCCACACCGGGAGCGCCGCGAGCTCCGCAGCAGCCGCCTTCGGTTGTGGCAGGAATCCCCGTGAACTACGACGAGGCGAAGGTGGGCGAGTACACATTGATCGACCCGCTGACGCTGAACAATGGCAAGCGCGTGAAGGATGCGAAGACGTGGTGGACGAAACGGCGGCCGGAGATTGAGGCGATCTTTGAGGCCGAGCAATACGGGCGCGATCCAGGGCGGCCTGCAGAGGAAAGTTTCGATGTGACCGACAAGGGCACGCCTGCGCTCAACGGCAAAGCGATTCGCAAGCAGGTAACGATTTCGTTTTCAAAGGACCCGACTTGGCCAAAGATTCACCTGCTGATTTATCTTCCGGCCGCGGCGACGAAGCCCGTGCCGATGTTCTTCACCATCAACTTTGGCGCGATACAAAGTGCGGTGGACGATCCCGGCATCACCCCGATCGAAGTGTGGGATCCGCGGACGAATAAGAAGACGCTGCCTCCGCCAGGGCGCGGATTTGGGCGCATCAATATAGAGCCACTGCTCGATGCGGGATTTGGCGTTGCCACCTATTATTACGGTGACGTCGATCCGGATTTTCTCGCCGGCTTCCCAAATGGCATTCGCGCGAAATATCTGAAGCCTGGGCAGACCGAGCGCGCGCCCGACGATTGGGGCGCGATTGCCGCGTGGGCGTGGGGCATGAGCCGCGTCGAGGATTATTTCGAGACGGACACGGCGATCGACTCCAAGACGCGTGGCTATTCACGGCGTGTCGCGGCTAGGCAAAACGGTGATGTGGGCCGGGGCGCACGACCAGCGTTTTGCGTTGGTGATTGCAAGCTGCTCGGGCGAGGGCGGAGCCGCGCTGAGCCATCGCGATTACGGAGAAACCATTGCCCATTTGACGGCGCCGACGCGCTATCCGTACCAATTTGCCGCGAACTACGCCAAGTGGGGAGGCTTTCCTGACAAGGCGCCAATGGATGCGCACATGCTCATCGCGCTGATTGCGCCGCGGCCGCTGCTGCTGCAAACCGGCAACACCGATTACTGGTCCGATTCCAAAGGCGAATTCCTGGCCGCCGTCGCGGCGGGACCGGTGTACAAATTGCTCGGAAAAGATCCGCTCGACACCGATGTGTGGCCTGCGGCGCAGACGCCCATTCTGCACGATCTCGCGTACTACATGCATGACGGCGGCCACGGCATGGTGCCCACCGACTGGGATATCTACATCCAGTTCATGAAAATGCATTTGCATCCGGAGCAGTAGCGTTCTTCAGTGGGAAGCCCCGCAAATTTGCAGAGAAACAAAAGGGAGGAAAGCGATGCGCAAAATGAGAGGGGCAGGGTTTGTGCTCTCCGCCGCGGTTGCGCTGGGTTCGGCAAGCGCGATTTTTGCGCAGAGCGTGCCCCCGCAATTCGTTTCTGACACGCTCGAGCAGGGATTTCGCACACCGCCCGATAGCGCCAAGCCACGCACATGGATGCACTGGACCAACGGCAATGTGACGGAAGAGGGAATCACGAAGGATCTGGAGTGGATGAAACGCGTGGGCATCGCGGGATTCCAGATTTCGGATGTGGCGTCGGGCAGTGGCCAGGTGGTGGACAAGAAAATCAACTTCGGCACACCGGAGTGGTACCACGCGGTGCGCCATGCGGCCGAAGAGGCGCAGCGGCTGAACCTGGAAATGTCGATCTTTAGCTCGCCGGGCTGGAGCGAGGCCGGAGGGCCGTGGGTGAAGCCCGAACAGGCGATGAAAAAGCTGGTGTGGAGCGAGACGCGCGTGGAGGGACCGCAATCGTTTGACGCGAAACTGCCGGAGCCACCCTCGAATGAGGGACCGGTGCGCGACTTGAGCGCGGGTGCAACGCCGGATGCGCCGAAGTTTTATCGCGACAGTACAGTGATTGCCTATCGCACGCCAGCCGATGCGCGCGACATGGCCGCGTTGCATCCGAAAGCTACAACCAACGATGGGCCGATTGATGCGGGGCCGCTCCTAGACGACAGCCTGAACACGTCGGTGAATATCGCGGCGCCCAAGGACGGCGGACCGGCGTGGCTCGAATATGAGTTCGATCAACCGTTCACGGCGCGCGCGTTGTCGCTGGGTTGCCGCAGCAGGATTCCCGTGGGCCGGATTCTTTCGAGCGAGGACGGCGTGCACTGGCGCACTCTTGTCACGATGCCCAGCCCGCAGGGTTATCACGGAGCGGCGATCCGGACGTTTGCGTTTCCGGTGATGACAGCAAGATTCTTCCGCATTGAACTGGATGGCGCGGGGTTGCTGCCCGCAGCAGTGATTCATGGCGGCACCGCGATTCCCGCGCCACAATACACGCTGACCGAGGCGATTTTTTATTCGGATGCGCGCGTCAATCGCTGGGAGGACAAGGGAGCTTTCGGCAGCCTGATGGATCGCTACGAGGGTATGCCCACGCCTTATGCGCCAGCATCCGCCGTCATCGATCTCAAGACGGTTGTCGACCTGTCCGGCGATCTCGACCAAGACGGCGTGTTACATTGGCAGGTTCCCGATGGGAACTGGACGATTTTGCGCATGGGTTATTCGTTGACGGGCGCGATGAATCGGCCGGCGACTGCGGCGGGAAGCGGCTACGAAGTGGACAAGCTGAGCGCGAAGTACGTCGCTGAATATTTTCACGGGTACATGGATCCGATCCACCAGGCGCTGGGCGATTTGACGGGAACGACGCTGCGCTACATGACGATGGACAGTTGGGAAGCGGGGATGCAGAACTGGACAGACGACATGATCGCGGAGTTCCGACAGCGGCGTGGCTACGATCCCACCGATTGGCTTCCGGTTTTGGCGGGGCGGGTGGTGGTGGATGGGCCGGCGTCCGAACGGTTCCTCTGGGATTTTCGGCGCACCCTCGCCGACATGTTTGCCGACAACTACTACGGGACCATGGAGAGCGAACTGCGCAAGCTCAACATGGGTAGTTATGCCGAGGCGTCCGGCGTTGCCTTGGAGATTCCCGAAGACACGCTGCTGAATAAGAGACCCATCGATGTGCCGATGGGCGAGTTCTGGGTGCATGCTCTGCATCCGGAGTCGATGTACCTGGTGGATGTGCGCGGCGCGGCGTCGGCAGCGCACGTGTACGGCAAGCCGATTGTGGCGACGGAGTCGTTTACCGGCGGCGGATACGAAGCACCTTACACGCTGAAGAAAATCGCCGATTTCTGGTTTACGCAGGGCGTGAACCGGCTGGTGTTTCACACCTCGGCCGAACAACCGCTCGATACCAAGCCCGGCAATACGATGGTGGGCACGCACATCAACCGCAACATCACGTGGGCCGAGCAGGCCGCGCCGGTGATGACGTACTTTGCGCGCGTGAGCTACATGCTGCAGCAGGGAAGTCCGGTGGCCGACCTCGCGTATTTGTTGCCGGAGGGCGCGCCTTCGACGATGCCGTTCTGGGGCGCGGGCCTCGTTCCCGCGCCGCCCGCGGGATATGACTACGATTATGTGAATACCGACATCCTGCTGCACCACACCAGCGTAACCGCCGATGGCCGCCTTCACGTGGACGGCAGCAGCGCCATGCCGGAAGGCATGAGCTACCGTGTGCTCGTACTGCCGCCAATGGGCGAGATGCCCCCGGACGTCTTGAGCAAACTGCATTCTCTGGTTGCCGATGGAGCGACAATCATCGGCCCGCGGCCAACGAACTCGGGCAGCATGAAGTTCGACTCGGTCGATTACGCAGCACTCGTGGCCGATCTCTGGGGAGACATGGACGGCGCGACCGATATCCAGCACGGATTCGGCAAGGGCATGACGTATTGGGGGCTGACACTGGACGAAGTGTTGAGCCGCCTCAAGGATGCGCCGGATTTTGCTTCGACTGGCAGCCTGGATAGCCCGCCGGCGTGGGTGCATCGGCACACGGTAGACGCCGACATCTATTTTGTAGTGAACCAGGCGGATGCGCCGGAGCACTTCGATGTGCGGCTGCGTGCCACCGGCAAGCATGTTCAGATCTGGCGGCCGATGGATGGCGCGATCAACGAGGTCGCGGCAAGCGCCGCGACAGCCACCACGCGCATGCCGGACCGCAGTGGCAACCGGCAACCGGGCATTGAGCCGGCGGCGTATGTCGACCAGCCTGACTTCACCACGGTCTCGCTGGACCTCGCCGAACGGGAATCGGTTTTTGTGGTCCTGCGCGATGCTGCGCCGGAGCAAGCAGCGGCGCGGGTCCCGGCAGCGGCGGTGGAAACCACGCTGGCGACGATTCAGGGGCCGTGGACTCTCAGCTTTCCGTCGAATTGGGGCGCACCCGCCAGCTTGCAGATGCCCGATCTCGTCTCCTGGACGGCGATTTCCGATCCCGGGGTGAAGTATTTTTCGGGGACTGCGACGTATAGCAAGATGATTCGCGCATCCCGTTCCTGGTTCCGTCCGGGACAGCAGGTTTTTCTGGTTCTGGACAAGGTTCGCGATATTGCCGAAGTCAGCGTGAACGGGAAGCCGGTGGGCCAGGTATGGGCGCCGCCGTATCGATTGAATGTTACGGCTGACTTGAAGCACGGCGCGAACCAACTTGAGATCAAGGTAACCAATGAATGGACCAACCGGATCGTGGGAGATCGGCTGGCGCTGCCCGAGAAGCGTGTTTTGCCCCTAGCCGGACCCGGTCCGCGCGGAGTTGGCGAGTTCTTCGGACCCAGCGAGCCTGCGGAATCCGGACTCCTGGGCAGCGTGAAACTGGTGGCCGAACGCTCGGAGCAGGGCCAGGCCCGGTAGCAGGCGCGGTGAGTTCAATATCCGGAAAAGGGGAGCGCGAAAGTGAGTATGCAATCGCTATCATTTCTAAGGTTGGGAGGGAGGGAGGCCCCGGATTCTCCGTTGACTGCGAGAAGCAGACTGATATAGTTGAATCATCGATTTGCCTCGGCTTAGGTCAAAGGAAATCATTAAAGGTCGATGAAAGCACTTCCTTTCATGCCTGCTAGAAGTTGATCCCCCACAGGCGGTTTCATTTGCTTTCAGCTTTGGGCCTCGCGGCTCATGTGCTGCGCGGATTTTGTCCTGATAGAATGGGCTGTGGAAAAAGCCTCATCCAAGTGAGGATGGCGAAGCCATGCAGGAAATCGAACATCCCCCAGTTCAGGTCGCGCGCCACCCCATTCCGGGCCTTATGCCCACTGGAGCGCAGCCGTCCCGGTGGTTTGCCCTGTACACAGCATCGCGTCATGAAAAACGCGTTGCCCTGCATTTGAGCCAGCGAGAGATCCAGTTCTACCTTCCGCTTTACAAGTCAGCACGCAAGTGGAGCGATGGTTCGCGGGTGACGCTGGACCTGCCGCTCTTCCCCGGTTACCTCTTTATCCATATTCAACGCAGTGAGCGCAGCCGCGTGCTGGGTGTGCCAGGCGCACTCGCGGTGGTAGGGGGAACGGGTGGCGAGCCTGCCTGGTTGCCCGACGCCACGATTGACGCGTTGCGGTCGGGGCTGGAGACGCAGCCGGCGCGGCCTCATCCTCTTCTGACAGTTGGCCAGCGCGTGCGCATCCGCTCCGGCGCATTAACAGGTTTTGAAGGCATCGTGGTGCGCAACAAGAACAGCTGCCGCGTGGTTCTGACCGTGGAACAGATTATGCAAAGCTACGCCGTGGAAGTGGCCCTTGAAGATCTGGAGCCGCTGACGCCTGGTGCACTGCCTTGTGCCGGCAACCTGCAATAGCAGTGCCGGGCTCGTCGTACGCAACGTAACCCCTGAGCCGTTCTTCGCGGGCCCAATTTTCCCAGGCTTCTCCTCCTGAAGCTCAATCCTCTATTTCTGCAATCGTTCGCGCAGCCGCGCGACTGAAATTCCTATGCCAAAAGCTCAAAACCCCGGAAAAGGCGAAACCGAAGCGCGCATTCTGTCGAGCGCAGCGGGAATGTTTGCGAACTTTGGCTATAACGGTGTGAGCACACGCGACATTGCCATTGGCGCGGGAGTCAACGAGGTGACGATTTACCGGCACTTCCCGCGCAAACGCGATCTGTATGTCGCTGTACTCGATACCGAACTGCAACAAGTGAAGCTGCGTGGCGATTTGCTGGCGCGCATTGCCGAAGCGCAAGACGCGAAGATGGCGGTGGCGCGCACCTTTGAGCTGATTGCCGCGACGCTTTATAACCGGCAGGACCTGTTGCGCCTCATGCAATACTGCTCTCTCGAATTGGGCGACGATATCGATCCATTGCTGCGCAGGTATCTGGGCGAGCTGGTGGAGGTCATTGCGCGCTACCTCGATCCCTGGGTCAGCAAGGGCGAATTGCGCTGCCCGAGCGCCAAGACGCTTGTGCTTTCGCTGATTGCCATCATTCTCAGCCATCGTTCCCTGCATCGGCTTTTCTCGAACGACGGCTCCAGCCCAGAGGCGCTCTTCAGCGCCTACGCGGAGCTTTCGGCGTTTGAATAGGCAATCCTTTTTCCTCCATGGCCGCTCATGCACATACTGCACGTGATCGACAGTTTTTCTCCTGCGACCGGCGGCCCGCCAGAGGCGGTGCGGCAACTGATCAAGGCCACGCGCGCCACCGGCACGCATGTTGAGGTCGTTTGCCTCGATCATCCGGATGCGGAATTTCTCCTGGATCTTGGCTGCCCCGTGCATGCGCTCGATCAGTCCTTTCTGGGCAGATATGCATTTTCGCCGCGCCTGTGGCGGTGGCTGCGGGCCAACGCCGGACGCTTTGACGGCATGATCATGAACGGCCTATGGACCTTTCCCGGCTTTGCCCTTCGTTCAGCAGCGCGTCGCGCGCGCCGGCCGTATGGGATCTTCGTTCATGGTGCGCTCGATCCCTGGTTCAACCGCAGGTACCCGCTCAAGCGCCTGAAAAAGCTGTTCTATTGGCCCTTGCAGTATGCTGTTCTGCGCGACGCCGCGGCGGTCTTTTTCACGACCCAAGCGGAACGCGAGTTGGCAAGAACGAGTTTCAGGCCCAACCATTGGAACGGCGTGGTCGCTCCTCTGGGAATTGCGGAGGATGAACATGCGGGGCTGGATCCCGCGAGAGAGGTCGAGGCGTTCTATTGTGCCTTGCCAGAGCTGCGCGGACGACGCTTTCTGCTGTTTCTGGCGCGCATTCACGAGAAGAAGGGCTGCGACCTGTTGATTGAGGCATTTGCGCGCGTTCGAGACATGGCCCCTAAGGTGCACCTTGTTATGGCCGGTCCTGATCAGGTGGGAATGCAGGCCAAGCTCCAGAGCAGAGCGGAGCAGCTTGGCATCGCACCCCGGGTGCACTGGCCCGGCATGATTGGCGGTGAAGTAAAATGGGGCGCGCTGCGGAAATGCGATGCTTTGGTCCTGCCATCGCACCAGGAGAATTTTGGCGTTTCCGTGGCCGAGGCACTTTGGGCCGGGCGGCCGGTATTGCTCAGCTACCCCGTAAATATCTGGCCGGAAATCGCGAACGACGGGGTAGGTTTGGCCGATGACGACACGCGGGAGGGCACAGTGCGGCTGTTGCAGCGCTGGTTCACCTTACCCGCAGCGGAACAAGCCGCGATGGCGGCCCGCGCGCAACCGTGTTTTGCCGCGCGGTTCTCCATGGAACGGACGGCGGCGACCATCAATGAAGTATTTGGGAAGTATTCGGTCCTGCGAAGGATGAAAATACGTAGTGGAGAGTCGGTCTGAGGCCGGTATGGCTTCAGACAGCTATTGCGGCAATCGGGCGGCAATCCATCGCCGCGTCACCTGCTATCTTAATGTGCTGATTGATTAGGAGTTTCCATGTCTCTTGAACCTCAGTCGGGAGCCCAAACGGGCCCGCCAGTCGAAAACCCGACGACTATCATTTCGCCAGCCGAACGCTCTCTTATGGATTTATGGCGTGTGCTCATGAAGCGACGCCTGACGATTGTGGCCGTGACGCTTCTGTCGCTGGCCGGGGCAGCCTGGGACGCGTTTCGCACGCCGCCGGTTTACGAAACGATATCGCGCGTTGAAATCAAGCCCAATCAGACGGCCAACGGGGAAATAGCACTCATGGGAGAGGATGATCCCGCCGCGCTGCAGACTGAGATGCAGGTGATCCAGAGCGACACCGTACTCTTTCAAGCCGCACAGAGTATCAATCTTGTCAGCCAGTTGCGCCAGAATAACGGGAAAAATGGGGCGAAACAACCGCAGTCATCCGCGCCCATCTCGCCCCAGGAGCGGCGCGCGATGGTCGGCATCATGAAGAGAGGCCTGTCCATCAGCATCCTCCCCGGTACGCGGATCCTCGAGATTCGCTATCGCGGAACCGACCCCTGGCTGGCCGCGGGTATCGTGAACGGTCTGGTCGATACCTATTCCGACCAGGGTCTGAGAGTGAGTTTTGAGCGCACGACGCACGTCTCCGACTGGCTGGCAAAACAGCTGGACACGTTGAAGCAGGATGCGGCGGACTCGCAGCGTCAGTTGGCCGATTATCAGAGGGCGCACAACATTGTGGGTGCGGACGAGAACTCGAATCTCACCATCGAGACGCTCGAGCACATCAGCGGCAATCTGGACGACGCCGAGGCGGACCGGATCATGAAGGAATCGCGCATGCGCGATTTCAATGCCATGAATCCGGACATGGAAGCCTTGATGGGCGATGATCCGACGATCGGAACACTTTACGCACAGCTGACCAACCTACAGACGCAGCGCGCGCAACTGGCAACAAAATACGGCCCCAAGCATCCCGCGATGCAGCAGATCGATCTTGAGATCAGTAAGGTTCAGGCGCAGATCAATAAGGAAGCAGAACTGGCGCGAAAGCAGGTAGAAGATGAATACCAGGCCGCAGTGCAACTGGAAAATGCGCTGCGCAATCGCCTTGGTTCGCAGGAAGACGCGGCCTACAAACTCAACGAAGATGTGGCACAGTACACGATGCTCCGCCACCAGGCCGAACTGACCCGAAATCTCTACGACACTTTGCAGACCAATCTCAAGGAAGCCACCATCAGCGCGGGCATGTCCGCGGCCAACATCACGGTGGTTGACCGCGCCGATGTTCCCATCTCTCCGGTGGGGCCGCGTAAGAACATGATCCTGTTGCTGGGACTGGTTGGCGGCCTTGTGATCGGAGGCGCACTCTCCTTCGTGCTCGAATCGATCGACGACAGGTTGCGCACATCGGAGGAGGTCGAGCGTGCATCGATGCTGCCAAGCCTGGCCGCGATTCCACATATGCCCAACGGACCGGCATGGAAAAAGAGCGACGGCAAGGAGGAGGTGGCTCCGGGAATCCCACTGGCACAGCAGCGGTTGGTCACCTTGTGGGACCCGAAATCGAGCGCCGCGGAGGCCTACCGGAGCATGCGCAGCGCTTTGTTGCTCTCCTCGATTGACAACCCGCCGCGCGTCATTGTCATCACCAGTTCATTCCCGGAGGAAGGCAAGACCACCACGGCACTGAATCTTGCCATTGTTCTTGCGCAAAGACAAGAGCGCGTTCTGCTGGTGGACGCCGATCTGCGTAGAGGAAGCCTGTATCGCGTATTTGGGATCCCGAACCAGAGCTTCGGTCTGTCGACCGTGCTCACGCAACCGGAAACGTACCGGGACTTGCCGGCTCCGCTGCCGGAATTGCCGACTCTGCACGTTCTGCCCACCGGTCCGCGGCCGCCGAACCCGGCAGAAATGCTTTCCTCCAATCGCATGGAGGGGCAGTTGCGGCAGTGGAAACAGCAATTCGACAGGATCGTGATTGATACGGCGCCTTTGCTTGCGGTTTCCGATACCCAGACCCTGGCCGTGCGCGCCGATGCGGTGGTGCTTGTGGTGCGTGCCGGAGTGACGCGTAAACGCGCCCTGATCCAGGCGCGCGATCTGCTGTGGCGCGTGAACGCTCCCGTAGCAGGCGTCGTGGTCAACGATGTTGATCTCCGCCTGGAAAACTTCTACACCTACCGCTACGGCATATACGCCAAGGATTATTGGTACGGTTATCGACAAAGCGTAACGTCTTCGAGCCGAGCCTACGGATATGAAGATGAGGAGAAGGGGGAATAATATGGCCAAGACGCTGGCGCACGCGATGGCGCTCTGCTTTCTCTTGTGCGCACAAACTATGGCGGGGATGGCGCAGCCCTCGAGTGCTGCGGCGCCCAACCCCGTGCCACCCCTGAGGATCGGTTCCGGAGACTTGATTGAAGTCTCCATGTTCGAGAATCCGGACCTGTCTGGCCGCTATCGGGTCGATGAGATGGGAGACATCACGGTTCCTCTTATCGGCCGTGTCCACGTGGACGGTATGACCGCGGATGAGGCGGCGGTGAAGATTGAACAACTCTACGTGGATGGGCAGATTCTACTGCCCGCCAATTCGCACGCCGCGGTTTTCATCTCGGAGTATGCGACGCAGGGCATCACCATCAACGGAGAGGTGAAGACACCCGGAGTGTATCCCGCCCTGGGTGTTCACAAGCTGAACGATCTCATCGCCGCCGCCGGCGGCATCACGCCGTTCGCAGCATCGCATGTCGTCATTACGCACAAGAACGATCCTGGAAATCCCACGACAGTCGAATACAACCCCGCAGCACTCAAGCCGATCATCCCGGACGTCCAGATCTTCCCGGGTGATTCAATTCTGATCCCGAGGGCCGGTGTTGTGTATGTCGCTGGCAATGTTGCCAAACCCGGAGCTTATGTGCTGGATGGCCGGCGCGCCCTGACGGTCGAGGAGGCGATGGCGCTTGCCGGCGGCGGCGGGAAGGCATCCGCAATGAAGCGCGTGCAACTGGTGCGAACCCTGGATGACGGCAGAAAAGAAGCCATTACGATACCCGTGAATTTGATTTACAAAGGGCAGGCCCCGGACGTGGCCCTTATAGACGGCGATATCCTGTATGTACCCACGAGCAACGCCAAGCTCATCACCGTACAGGCCATTACCTCTGCGCTTGGCATCGGTACCAGCGTCATCGTTTACAGAACTTCTACAGGCCAGTAACTGCAAAGGAATACGAGCAACTGCCGATCGGTCGTGTCCGAGCGGAGGCTCGTTGCAGGGATGAACGAGCCTCAAGGCCGGGGCTGCAGGCCGGAGTTCCTCCGCGAGCGCGCCGGCAGTGTTCAATATGAAGATGCCCGGAAATCGCCAGATCATTCAGGTTGTTCCGCGGCTCCAGCCTACGCGGTGCGGGGTCAGCGATCATGCCCTCGCCCTTGCCTCGGAGCTGAGAACAAGATATGGGATCGACACCGCATTCGTTGTCCTGAATTCGGATGAACGCTGCGATCTTCCGCATTCCGTCATTCACTGCTCGCCGGATCAATTACTGAATGCCTGCATTTCGTTAAGCAACAATCAACCAGCGGCGATTCTGGTTCATTTGAGCGGCTACGGGTATTCTGCCGACGGGGCGCCAACCCTTCTTGCTGAGGCGCTCGGAAGTGTGAGGGCAGACGGGCGCTTTCGCGTTGCCGTCTTCTTTCATGAACTGTTTGCGACCGGAATGCCATGGAAGTCCGCCTTCTGGTACTCGCAGCGGCAAAAGAAAGCGGTGCGCAGGATTGCCGAGGCGTGCGATCTGCTGGTTACCAATACCCGCAATTATGTGGACTGGCTGAATCGGGAAACCGTACCGCAATCCGCTTCGCCCATTCAATATATGCCGGTGTTCTCCCAGGTGGGAGAGGCGCAACAGCATATTCCCCTGGCTGACCGTGACCCGGTGATGGCGGTTTTTGGCCTGGGCGGAACCAGGCAAAACGCCTATCGCGAGCTGTCCGCGCTGGGAACCATGCTGCGAGCAGCTCGGGATTCAGGAGATTTTGGACATTGGCCCTGAATTTGAGCCGCCCGGCGAAGTGCACGGGATTCCCGTGAGGCGCATGGGGGTTTTAGCCGCGACGGAAATCGCCAGACAGTTCTCCCGATCGACCTTCGGTTTTCTCTCGTATCCGCACATGCCTCTGGCAAAATCCGGAGTATTCGCCGGCTACTGCGCCCATGGCGTCATCCCCGTGATCGCGCGGCATTTTCCTGGGCAAGTCGACGGTTTGGAGGACGGAGTTCATGTGTTGAGCCCGCGCACCGCGACAGGGGCGCAGGCATCTGGATTGGAGTCGTGCTCCATCGCTGCCTGGCGCTGGTACTCAGGGCACCGGTTGCACGATCACGCGGCCCTCTACGCGCGCTGGATGGATGAATCGACGGATGGGATGGAAGCGGCGCCCGAGAGCGCAGGCCGAAAAAATGCCTAAGCCTCGCGTCCTGATCTCTCACCCGACGGGCAACCAGAACGTCCGGAATGCCCTCGCAAGCCTTGCTGAACGGGGAATGCTGGCGGAGTTCTGGACGACGATTGCCTGGGATGCGCAGTCTCGCTGGAACCGGCTGCTGCCTCAGGGAATGCGGACGCAGCTCGAGCGGCGCACGTATGCGGAGGCGCCCAGAGAGCGCATCAAATGCGTTCCCTCAAGGGAGATGGTTCGTCTGGGCGCCACGCCGACGTTCCTGAATGGCCTTCTGACCTCCGGAGAGCGGCCCTTTTCGATCATTGGCGTCTACCGGCACTTCGACGGCAAGGTGGCGCGGCGCGTTCAGAGCCTCGGTCCCGATGTTGTGTACGCCTATGAAGGGGGCGCACGCGAGACCTTCCGCGAAGCCAGGCGGTTGGGCATCAAGACAATTTACGAGCTGACAAGCAGCTATTGGTACTGGGTGCGCAATTTGCTCACCGAGGAAGCCGAGCGCAGCCCTGATTTCGCCGGGCTTCTTCCCAATCTCGTGGACTCCACAAGGCATCTGGAGTGGAAGGACGAAGAGCTTGCCCTGGCAGATTACATTTTTGTAGCCAGCGAACACGTGCGGCGGACTCTGGCGGACACAGTGCCTGAGGAAAAAATCCGCGTGGTGCATTACGGAGCCCCGGCGATCCGGCGGCGGGAACGGACGGCAACCGATCCCGCGCGGCCGCTGCGGGTCTTGTTTGTCGGCGGGTTGGTCCAGCACAAGGGAATCGGCTACCTGCTGGATGCCGTCGATCGCCTTGGTTCCGAGGTCGACCTCACGCTTGTGGGAAGACGGTTCCGGGCCAATGTCCGCGTGGATGAAGCTGTTCGACGGTGGCGCTGGTTCGAGACGCTGCCGCACAGTCGGGTGATGGACATCATGATGGAATCGGACGTGCTGGTGCTGCCCTCGCTCGGCGAAGGATTCGGTCTTGTGGTCACCGAAGCACTGGCCTGCGGGCTCCCGGTCATCGTTACCCCAAACGTGGGCGCCAGCGATCTGATCCACGACGGACAAGAGGGTTTTGTAGTGCCCGTCGGTTCCGCAGACCTGATTGCCGAGCGGCTGCACACGCTTCACAGTGACCGGGAACTGCTGGCTGCGATGTCGCGCAAGGCGCAGGCAAGCGCAGCAGAAGCGTCGTGGGAGAGTTATCGCAGCAATTTTCGCAGAGACTGTGGAGGCCATCGCCGCGTGCCAGTGAGAAGGCAAATTCCGGCAAGACCGCGCAGCAAAATGCCGGCGCTGAAGAAGCTCTTCTGGCTGTATTTTCTGCTGCTGATCTTCGAAGGCGCGCTGCGCAAATGGGTGCTGCCGGGGTTTTCCGCGCCTTTGTTGCTGGTTCGCGATCCGGTGGCGATACTCATCATCATTGAAGCGTATCGCACAAACAAATGGCCGGAACGTTGGTCGGTCGTTATAGAAGTTCTGGCGTGCGCGTTCCTGGGTCTTTGCATATGGCAGATGATCCTAGGAGATAACTCGTGGATTGCCGCAGTTTATGGATTGCGTTCCTATTTGCTCCCCTTTCCCGTGGCCTTCATCATGGGAGAAAACATGGATGCAGACGACCTGCGCAAGTTTGGCGCGGCCACGTTGTGGATTATGCTGCCGTTGGCGGCTCTGGAGGTGGCGCAGTACCTTGCGCCGGGAGGTTCGATTCTGAACGCAGGCGCATATAAAGGTGCCGGCCAAATTTACTACGTTGAAGAACACGTCAGAGCTTCGGGCACATTCAGCTTTGTTGCCGGACCGACTTTCTATAACGCGATTGTGGCGGCGTTGCTTTTTTATGGCCTGATGAATAAGAATTTCGCCAGAAAGTGGCTGCTGTGGGCCGCGGTGTTCGCGCTGGTGCTCTCTGTTCCGGTGGTCGGGTCACGCACCCTGGTCGCCGAATTGGTAGGTGTTGCCGCTTGCGCGGGAATTGCCGCGATGTTCGGAGTAACGCAATTCATCAGGGTGGCCAAGATTGTCATTCCGCTCCTGGCCGTCTATTTCCTGGTTTCGCTCCTGCCGGTTTTTTCTTCCGCCGCTGAAAGTCTCCACGCGCGGTCGACCAACGCGTATTCCTCCGAAGGAGGCATGCAGCGCGCGATGGTGGAGCGGACATCCGGAACCATTATCGCTGCGCTAATCAGAACTGACTATTCGAGCCATCCCATTGGGATTGGCATGGGGCGTGGGGCCGCCGCGATTTCGGCGCTCGCGACCGGCAGGGTGCAATTCATCGCAGGGGAGTACGAATTCGTCCGGGAAATAACCGAGCTAGGCCCCATTCCGGGTATTGCCTTCTCACTCTTTCGATTTCTGCTGGCGCTGAGCCTCACATTCTCTGCCATCAAATGTGCGCAACGCCGGGAGCCACTTGCTCTCCTGCTTGTGACGCCGCTCTTCGCCACATTGTGTTTCGGTACGCTCGAGCAACCCACGGACCAGGGGTTTATGGTGGTCTGCCTGGCATTCGCCATCGCGGCCATCAGGCGAAGCGGCGTCGATGGGAAGGAAAAGCGCAGTGCAGTTGTGGCTTCGCCGGGACCCATGGGCCCTGGCAGGCGCATCCAAGCGCGCCCCGGATGGGGAAGTGTCAGACCACGGTAGGTTTCGACGGCTCCGATCTCCTCTTCGAATATCCCCCGGAACATGGCCAAGCAAACGACCTGCGCAGGACTTGAATCAAGACTTTCTTTTTGATTCATCCGAGGCAAACATTCTTTTGGCCTTGCAATTTGCCTTATGAACGGTATGACTTTACGGAACTAGTGCTGAAAAAGGAGATTCCGGTTGGGCCACAGCTTGAGCCGGAGCCTCTTGTGAAACGGGTTTGTGATGCCGCACGTGATCTGGGTCGAGCTGATTCTGATCGTGATTTTGTTCGCCAGCCTGCGCCGCCCGGCATTTGCGCTTACCCGGCAAGCCACTGCTAGGAGCTCGCTGAAACAGGTGCCATTCTGCGACGAGGCTGTGAAGTTGCTCGTCTAATAGACATGCATGGAGACGAGCGGGTTCAGGACGGGATGTTCAGCTAAGTTTCATTGGAGCAACGTGCACCGCAGGATCATCCGCTGGGAGCGGTACGCGAGTGGACGGACGCGGTGTTGCGAAGGTTCGGCCCCTTGAAACACTGGTCAGGCCGCAGTTCAAACAGATTGCAACCGGGCAGAGACGCAAATCACCAGATAGCTCGTCACAATGCGGCAATTTTCAACAAGTTCCTAGGAGCAATCATGCCGCTTCTGAATGAATCGGGCCGGTTGGCGAAACGATTCACATACCTGGCAGTGTTCCTGCTGTTTTCCCTGGCGCTGGTCAAGTTTGTCTTTCAGGATATGAGGACGCTGGCGTTTCAGTTCAATGATCTGACCACGCCGTGGGTCGCCACTCAGACGTTTCTGCATGGCATGAACCCCTATGACGACATCAACGAGTTCAATAGGATTTGGGCCTCCACCCGGATTCCGCTTCCCGCCTCATGCCCGGACTATCGCTGCATCCTTGCCACTTATCAGAGCATATATCCGCCCACCGCGCTGGCGCTGATTGCGCCGCTCGGATTGCTCCCCTGGCACGCGGCCGTGTACACATACGTCGCTGGCTCGACGGCTCTTTTTGCCTTTGCGCTGCTCGTCCTGGCGCAAAGGCTTCCTCTGCCGTGGAACGATGTGCGCAAGCTGTATTTTGTCGCGTTCGCGCTGGCCATGGCGCCTCTGCACAGCGGAATCCACGAGGTAAACCTGAATACATTGGTTGTGGCCTTTCTCTGCGCTGGAATGGGCCTCCTGGCGAACCGGCCCTATGGGTCGGGTATCGCCATTGCCATGGCGATGTGCCTGAAGCCACAGGTTGGCATCTTCTTCTTCGCATATCCATGGCTAAGGAAAAAGTGGAGGGCAGCGTTCGCATCGCTGGGAGCGTGTACGCTCGTTTCGGCGTGCAGCCTGATCTGGTTGAATATCCATCACGTCGAGTGGTTCGGAGCTTTTCTCAGCCAGCTTTCGCAATTCTCTGCTCCGGGAGGCCGAAGTAGCGTCGAGGCTCCCGGCCCGGGGAAATTCCAGTTGTTGAACCTGCGGATTCTTACTTTCCAATTGACTCACAGCCGCGAGTGGTCGGCGATTCTCGCGTGGCTCGTCTTTGCGCTCTTGGCTGGCGTTGCCATTTATCTGATTCATCGCCGCGTCTCAGACGAGAACGAGAGTACCGGCATCGCCATCGTTGCGGTCCTGACGCTTTTGCCTGTTTACCAGCGTTTCTATACGGCCGAGGTTCTACTGTTTGTTCTCTATTGGGCCGTGGAGAACTGCGACTTGCGACGCGCAAAGGCCGCCCTTCTGCTCATGGTTGCCTTGCTTTTCCCATTCGCCGCGTGGACGGAAAGGAGCGGCATCGCCATGCGCTTCATTGAGGGGAACCATACAGGGTTGGACGTCATCTGGAATGATTTTCTGATGCCGCACATGATCTGGATCGAGCTGCTGCTCCTTCTCATCTTGATCGCTGACCTATCCACGCAGGCTCAGCGTCTCCCGGACGGACAAGTTCCAGCGTAGGCTGTTGACCGCATCGCGGAGCGCGTTCCATTCCTTACTTTTGGCGCCACTTTTGTATGATTTGCGAGAATGAATAATAGAGAGGCGCAGAATCTCTGTCCGAGGAGCAAGATGACCGTAGAGTTATCGATTGTGATGCCTTGCCTGAACGAGGCCGAGACTCTTGCTTCCTGCATTCAGAAGGCGCAACGCTATCTTGAGCGGTCGGGCGTGAGCGGCGAAATCGTCGTTGGCGACAACGGCTCAACTGACGGTTCACAGAGAATTGCCACGGACCTCGGCGCTCGTGTGATCGATGTACCGAGCCGCGGATACGGCGCGGCCCTCTATGGTGCAATCGACGCGGCAAAGGGGCGTTATTGCATCATGGGCGACTCCGACGACAGTTATGACTTTGAGCATCTCGAGAGCTTTGTCGAGAAATTGCGTCAAGGGTATGACCTGGTCATGGGAAACAGGTTTCGGGGCGGTATCAAGCCGGGAGCCATGCCGTGGAAGAATCGCTACATTGGGAATCCGGCCTTGTCCTTCGTCGGAAGGCTCTTTTTTCGGACAAAGATTCGCGATTTTCATTGCGGCCTCAGGGGGTTCTCGAAAGCCGCAATTGATGCGCTGGATTTGAGAACGACGGGAATGGAATTCGCGTCGGAGATGGTCATCAAAGCCCAGTTGAAGGGGTTGAAGATCGCAGAAGTCCCAACGACTCTCAGCCCTGACGGCCGCTCGCGTCCCCCCCACCTCCTTCCTTATCGTGATGGCTGGCGGCACCTGCGTTTCATGCTCCTGCACAGTCCGCGCTGGCTTTTTTTGTATCCCGGATTTCTTCTGATCCTTCTTGGGCTGGCTGGGTGTGCCTGGCTCCTGCCGGGGCAAAGGATCTTCGATGGCATCATCTTCGACGTGCATACGCTTTTATACGCATTCGTCGCGGTCGTGCTCGGATTCCAACTTGTCGCCTTTGCGGTATTCACCAAGGTCTTCGCCATCTCCGAAGGCTTATTGCCTGAAGATCCGCGCTTGAATCGCGCCTTTCGCTACATCAAGCTGGAGACCGGGGTGGTCGTGGGAGCGGTGCTGATCATCATGGGCATCGCGGGCTCCGTTCTTGCCGTCAACGGGTGGTCGCAACGGGGATTCGGGAGCCTCAACTTCGACCATATGCTGCGCATCGTCATGCCGGCCGCCTTTTCTTTGATGCTCGGCGTACAGGTGGTTTTCAGCAGCTTCTTCCTGAGCATTCTGGGGTTGAGGCGGCGTTAACACGACGGGAACTGGAAAACGCATGGGGATTAATGCTCAGTATAATGTCGCGGCGCCGGACTCTGTCCCGATCAGGGTGGCGGCATACCAGCGGCGAAGGATGTTCGAGAGGTTTCTTTCTGACACCGGGATCGAAGAGGACGACACATTGCTGGATCTAGGCGTGACCAGTGACCGAACTTACAGCCACTCAAACTACCTGGAGCTTTGGTACCTGCATAAAGATCGAATTACGGCCAGCGGCGTGGACGACGCAACGTTTCTTGAAGACATGTATCCTGGCATGAAGTTTGTGCGAGCCGATGGCCGGAAACTCCCATTTGGAGACCACGAATTCGATTACGTTCATTCGAGCGCAGTGCTGGAACATGTGGGCAGCCGAGCACAGCAAGTGGCGTTCCTGCGCGAATCGTGGCGAGTGGCGCGAAAGGGACTCTTCGTCACAACGCCAAACCGGTGGTTTCCCATCGAGTTTCACACTGTGATGCCATTCGTGCACTGGCTTCCAGCGGCCGCATTTCGGAAGATCTGCAAGTTGAGGGGTCTGGATCTCCTCGCCACAGAAGAACATCTGAATTTGGTCTCGTCCTCGGTGTTGAGGCGGCTTGCTGCGGAGGCAGGGTTAGGGCAGTTCAAGGTAACGTTCGTGACGCTTGGGGGTTGGCCATCTAATCTGTTGCTTTACGCCCGGCGAGACATTCGATAGCCCCATTTCCCAGATCAGTTCGGTCGTTGGACCGCACATCGCAGCTTCACATTGAAGGAGTCTTCACAGTGAGATGGCTCAGGGAACCGCTGCCGGCCTCGTAGATTCTTGTTCTTGCCTGGACCATCTGGCGCGGCGCCTGATCGTGCCGGCCTGGGGTTCGAGTTTCAGCGGCTCGCCATGCGCTCCTTACAAGGCACGGCCCTCTCCGCCGTGCCCCGGCGCGCAGCATCCCCGGCAAGGAGAGCCTACCGGGGGGCACGCATCGCTGCGGAATGCCGAACATTCCGCCTGAAATCCGTCCTTGCGTCCCGAGGGAACGAAATCACACCGAGAGAATAACGGAGAGCATTTTCCTCTCCTAACGGTAGCTTATGCCTCGCGACAATAAAGCCGCAGTCATGCAGGTGACTGGACCGCCCGGAGAAAGCCCGTCGGTTCACCTTGACGCTCTGCGTGGATTTGCGGCATTCTGCGTGCTGCTCAACCACTTGCGGGATGCCCTTTTCGTTGACTATGAGGCGATCGCGCGGCACAATCCATTAACCAGTGCGGCGTATCTGGCTTCCGGCCTGGGCCGCCAATCGGTCATCGTTTTCTTTGTGCTGAGCGGTTACCTGGTTGGCGGCAGCGTTTTGCGTTCTGTGCGCACAGGGAGTTGGTCCTGGAGGGCTTACCTCTTGGCGCGGCTCAGCCGGCTCTACGTTGTGCTTCTGCCTGCATTGCTGCTGGGAGGGGCGCTCGACTGGCTAGGAATGCATAGGTCCGGCACCGAAGCCGTCTATAGCGGCAATTCCGGAATGCACGCGCTGGTCATCAACGTACACGGCGTTTTGACATGGCCGATCCTGGCAGCGAACGGCCTGTTTTTGCAGACCATCAAGCTGCCCGGCTTCGGCCCCAATCCGGTACCAACCTTCGGTTCCAATGGGGCGCTGTGGAGCTTGAGTTACGAATTCTGGTATTACCTGGCCTTTCCGCTTCTGGTTTTCCTGCTGGCCAGGAGCAAGTCCCGGAAGGTACGCGCCCTCTCGTGCCTCGGCCTCTTGGCCTGGGGATGGTTTGTAGGACTGAATATCTTTCTGCTGGGCCTTACATGGCTCATGGGCGCATTGATCACATTCCTGCCTGCCTTCCCGGCGCGCCGGTCATGGACGCGTGGACTTGCCATTGTCCTGGCCCTGGTGCTTTTTGGAGCGGGGCTTGTCGACAGTAAGTTGCTGGGCTCACTCCCATCGGATCTTGTATTGGGTTTGGCGGTGACCGCAATGATATGGGTTACACTGCATTGCGCTACGGCGCCCCTGCCTGCATCTTATGTATTTATTGCCCGCCGCGCGGCGCACTCTTCCTACACGTTGTACCTGGTGCATTTGCCCATGTTGATTTTTCTCAAGGCATCACTGCACTTGCCGCGCGCCTATCCCGGCTGGCATGCGTATCTTGTTGGCGCAGGAGTGCTGGTGGCAATCGTCTTGTATGCTCAGTTAGTCTACGAGGCATTCGAAAAAAACACGGATCGCGTGCGCCGCTGGATTCGACCGTATGTGATGGGGCGGCATCGTAGCGGATTTTCATCCCACCGCAAGGCCGCTCCTTGACGATACCCGGGTGACGGAAGAGTCGCCTGAAAGATCTGCAAATGAGAGTTCTGATTTTAAGCGTGAATTACTGGCCGGAAGTTACGGGCATCGGAGCCCTGACAACATACCGTGCGGAGTACCTTGCCGGCGTGGGGCACGAAGTCGAGGTGTGCACCACATTTCCGTATTATCCGGATTGGAAAGTTCCGCCGGAGTACTCCGGAAAGCTGGGACGGAAAGAGAACCGCAATGGAGTTTCGATCGTTCGTAGCTACGCCTATATCCCCAACCCGGTTACACCACTCAAACGCATCTTGTTCGAGGCCAGTTTCATTGTCGGCGTGACGCTCCGCGCGTTGCTGCGCAAGCGGCCGGACGTGTTGCTCGTGGTTTCCCCTCCGCTTGGCCTGGCCGCGACGGCAATTCTATTGGGTCGGCTGTGGAGTGTTCCGTACGTGTTCGATGTGGAAGATCTGCAGCCCGATTCGGCTTCGGACCTGGGCATGCTCCCCAAGTGGGCGGTGAAACTCCTCTATAAGGTCGAGAACGCGGCGTACCGCCATGCGCGATTGGTCTCCACGCTCACTCCGAGCATGCGGCAGAAGATCGTCGACAAAGGTTTTAGAGAAGATCAAGTCGAACTTTTTGAGCCGCGGATGGACGACTCGTTCATCGATCTGCCACCCGAGGAAGGGAACGCGTTCCGGCGGCGGTATGATCTGGGAGAGAAGTTCCTGGTGACGCACAGCGGGAACATGGGCGTGAAGCAGGGCCTCGACGTCATTCTCGATGCCGCGGCGCTGAACCGCACCGACGACTCCATGCTGTTCCTGTGCGTGGGCAATGGCGCGGAGTGCGAAAGAATCAAGCGCCGCGCAGCGCAGCTGGATTTGGCCAATGTACGGTTTTTGCCGCTGCTCGATGAGAAGGAATTCCGCGGATTGATGGCGGCCAGCAATGTTTGTCTGGTGACGCAGCAGCATTCGGTTTCAGAGATCGCTTTTCCGTCTAAGATTGTGACTTATCTCGCGGCGGGGCGTCCTATAGTTGCATCGGTCAATCCTGAGTGCGAGGTTGCCCGCATCACGCGCGAGTCGGGAGCGGGCAGCGTGGTCGAGGCGGAGAATCCGCTGGCTCTTCTTGAAGCAGTTCAGGGATTGAGGAACGCCGATTTGCGCAAGGCCGGTGAGAATGGACGCGCGTACGCTTGCATGCGGTGGTCGTCCGGACGCGTTCTGGAGCATCTGGAGCGGTGCCTAACGACGGCCGCGGGGTCTCCAATGAGTTCCCTGGCGTGGAAAGGATCTAAACCATGAGCGGCGCGAAGACCGGAAGTGCGTTCTTGATCGCTATCCTTGCCGCAATGGTTTTGCCCTGCGCAGGGATCGCCCAGATGCACGCGCAGACGCAGCAGACCGGGACCGCGGATCGTACCGGCACACCTCCATCGAGCGCTGACGCAACCGCAAACTCCTCGGCCGCAAACCCGGCCGGGACAACCAGCAATACGGCAAATCCGGCAACAGGGAGCGGCGGAGCCTCGAGCTGGACATCGGGAAAGAGCAGTTTTGGAATCACAGCCAGGACGCCGGTGGGATCGAGCGTAGGAGCGAGCGGCGGAAGCTGGGTGGCAGGGACCGCAAGCTTCGGGATCAAGAATCAGCCGGGCGGAATCTGGCGCGAAAGCGGCAGCGGATCGTGGAACACGGCTCCCACGCAAAGTCCAGCGGCCAGGAGTTCAGTTCCTGCATCACTCCCGGGGTCAGGTGTCCAGGGTCCGGCAATAGCAAGTTCTCCCGGCAGAGCGCGATCTGCTGGCATTCTGGCCTCACGTTCCCCGGCTGGCGGCCATCCCGTATCCGGTGCACGCTTCGGGGCGCCGAGCGGTTCTCGTTCCGGTGGCAGCAAATCCGTGGGCAGCAAGCAGGCTTCACTTGGCGCACATAGCCATGCAGGCAAGCAGAACCACGCCAGTGCGAGCCACGTATCCAGCGCACGCTCTTCCAGTTCGCATGCCAAGACGCACGTACCCTCCGCATTCACGCCGTCAGGCCCCTCGACAATGGGCGGCATGCATCAACCGGGTGCCGGACGCGAACCCATCCCGTAGGGTCTGTTCGCCGCTGTGAGGCATAGGCCCCTTTGCGCGTCAATCGCGCGTTGAGTGGAGCGGAGCGTTTTGGGACAGGCGTGAAGCGTGACGCTTCTCCCAGATCTTGGCATCCACGAGAAAACGGAACCAGAAGGTTTGCAGAACCCAGAAGATGAGGCCCTCGGTTCCGTCGAGAAAGCCCAGCCGGAAGAAATAGCGATACACAAAAAGGGCAAACGGCCGCACGAAGAGCGGCATGCGATTGTATTTTTGGCGCAGAAATCGCTTGCGCTGCGCGGGGTTGCCGCGGGCATTGGGTTGAAGACGGCCCGACGTCTCCTGGCTGTCCAATTCAGCCACCTCGCCGTCCGCCCAGCGATTGTGCCTCGCGATCCACTCGGTCAGGGGCATGTGGATGTCGTCGATCATGGTGCCGTACAATTGGCCGCTCGTGCCGCTGGTAAGCAGGAAGTGCTGATCGTATTTGCGGTCTTCGCAGCGCCCGACCCCGCTGCGAAACAGGCGCAAATGCCAGGTTGGGCTCATGCCTCCATGACGCAGAACGCGGCCGAGAAAGCGCAGATAGCGGGGCAGAAAGTATCCCTCATGTTCGGGCTCTTCAGGAAGCGCAAGAATGGCCGCGACCAGCTCGTCGTCCATCCATTCATCGGCATCCAGATGCAATTGCCAGGGCCTGGAAATGGGCAAGTTGTCGATCGCCCAATTGCGCTGAGCGCCATAGTGCTCAAAGGCGTGCTCGACGACGGTGGCTCCGAACCTGCGCGCCAGCTCTACGGTTCCGTCTTTGCTGAAAGAGTCGACGACAAAGATTTCGTCGGAAACCCGACGGGCGCTCGAAAGCGTGGCGCCGAGCGTATCCTCCGAGTTGAACGACAAAAGGACAACGGTTGGCCGCATAAGAACGATGGTAGCGCAAGAGCACGCCGCGAGCCTGATCCAGCCACAACCAGGAAGAGAGCTTCTTCGACGCCAGGGAGATGAACCGCGGAGCCCGATGAAGGTTTTGTTGGTGGGGAATTACCCGTTTGACGGATCGACAAGCATGCACATCTGGTCGCAGGCGCTGCTTCGCGAACTTAGTCAGCTTCATGTCGATGTCAAGGTAATTTCTCCACGGCCGAGGTTCGGCAAAATAAAGCCCTCCGTGCACGGCGTGGGCAAGTGGCTGGGATACATCGATCGCTTCGTGATTTTCCCGCGCGCATTGCGCTCCGCGGCAGCCCAGGCTGACATCGTGCATCTATGCGATCACGGTGCCGCCATGTATGCGCCGATGATCAAGAGAAAGATCAAGGGAAAGCCGGTCGTGGTCACGTGCCATGACATGATTGCAGTGCGCAGTGCGCGTGGCGAGTTGCCTCGAGTTGCGGCCCTCTGTCTTCGGACAATTTCTGCAGCGCTGGATTTGCCATGGCCTGAAGCATGCCACGCGCGTGGCGTGCGTTTCCCGGGCAACCTTCGACGATGCGCGCAGAATTCTGAAAGTAGATGTGAATCTCTGCGTCATCGTCAACGGTCTGAATTATCCATTTCAGCTCCTTGCCCCGGGCGAAGCGGAGCGGCGGCTCGCAGGTCTCGCATTAATTCACGCTCCGTTCGTTCTCCACCTCGGCTCCAACGCGGCTTACAAGAACCGCGAAGGCGTCCTGAGAGCCTTTGCGAAGGCCGCGGCGGAGACCGATCTGCAGTTGGTGATTGCCGGGGAGGCACTGAACCAGAAGCTGGTCCGGCTGGCGCGCGAGTTGCAGATTGAGAACCGCATCGTTCAGGTGGTAAAGCCGGACGCCCCCTTGATCGAGGCGCTTTACAATCGCGCGATCTGCTTGCTCTTTCCCTCACGCTATGAAGGATTCGGGTGGCCGCCGATCGAGGCCCAGGCATGCGGTTGTCCGGTTGTCGCCAGTGATATTGCTCCACTCGCTGAAGTGCTCGGGCAATCGGCGATTCTCAAACCGGTTGAGGATGAAGCCGGTATGGCGGATGCCATCCGCAGGCTGGCCCACGACCACGAATTCCGCGAACAACTGCGGCAGAGCGGGTTTGTAAATGTCCGCACGAGGTTTCAAACCGCGCGCATGATCGGCGAGTACCTGTCCCTTTATCGGGAGATTACCGGCATAGATTAGAAATTCAAATTCCCATCGCATGTGTGATTGGTTGTCAATCGGCGTGTGTCGCTGAGGAGCTTCTAAGTTATGAAAGTGTATCTCGGAGCGGTCTGTGAGACCGAGCAGGTCGGTATCTTGCAGTCCCACGCCGTGTATTCAAAAAGCCATCAAATCGTAACTGACCCGTCCGCAGCCGACGTCATTCTGATCTTTGGCGCCCCGCCATTCGAACCCCAACGGCTTCTGGATTACGAACTTTATAAGGCTTATCCCGAGCGCTGCGCCATTTATTCCGAGGATGACGATTGCCTGCCGCTCATTCCGGGCGTGCACACCAACGCTCCGATCAGCCAGCATACCCGGATCGGCCGCATCTTCAACTACGCGCCCATTTCCCGCAACGGGCAGCTTCAGAACCGCTTTCTGGAAGAGACCACATCGCCTGTTCCCATCGGAATGAAAGCGGAAAAGCGCTACTTATTCACGTTTCAGGGTGGATCGACTTCCATCTTGCGGAAGCGTATCTATAATCTGAAATTCAACCGCAGCGATGTGCTGATCGAAAACACTTCGGCATACTGGCATTGGGACAATTCCCAGCCCGGCCGTCTGGAACGGCAGCGCCGTTATGCGGAGACGCTTGCGGCATCGCACTTTGTGCTGTGCCCGCGCGGAGCCGGTGTGGGAAGCTACCGTTTCTTTGAGGTGATGGCGGCGGGCGTCACGCCGGTGCTCTTGTCTGACGACTTTGCCTTGCCGCCTGGGCCGGCCTGGGACACGTTTCTCATCCAGGTGCGCGAACGGGATATCGCCAAACTGCCCGAGATCCTGGAGCCGTATCTCGAAAGCGCCACCGAACGCGGGCGGCTGGCTCGCCAGGCTTTCGACGAATACTTTTCCATCGAACGCGAGTTTGACCGCTTTGTCGAATTAGCTGCGCGATCGCTGCGGCACGCGCTTCCGCCGGAAGAGCATTTCCGCAAACGGCAAGCCGCCATGATTCGCCGGTTTAAATGGAAGCGAAAAGCCCGTGCCGCATTGCGGGCTGTCGTGTTGAATTTGCTGAGAACGCTTCGCCTCAAAAACCCGTACCAGATGAACCGGTAAAGGATGCACTTACCCAAGGGCTTTTCATTGGAGTTCGAGACCAACTTGAAATCTGATCTGAGGCGCGCCTGAGCACTCCCAGTCGGGGAGGGGCGAATCGCAAGCGGCGTCTCATGTGAGCGTATGGAAGAGATTCAAAATCAAGCTCGCAAGCGGGGAATCTATCTGGTCGCGAACCGGCACAGCGGCGCGGAATGTAACAATCTGATCGCATCCATCCGCCGCTGCGATTGCAATCTGCCCGTTCGCGTAATTCCCTACGGCGGAAGCCCGATGGTTCCAGGTCCGCGTTGGGATGGAGTCAAGCTCCTGTCGCTATCGGATTTCCCTGCGGAGGGGCGGGCGTTTTTGGCAGGACTCGAGGGGCGCATCCCATGCAGTCCCGGCCATCTGCGAAGATTTCTCTGCTGGTTTGGGGAGTTCGACGAATTTCTCTATTCCGATAATGACGTCGTGGCGTTGATGAACTGGGAGGAGTTATTCCCCTATCTTGAAAACTATGAAATTGTGCACGCCGATGAAGAGTTCAAGACCGGCGGCAAATTCAACATGGAACGGCCGGATCGCTTGGAAGAAATGATGGGCGCAGGGACCTTGCAGGCGGCGATGACGGCGGGACATTTCCTGTGTCGCCGGTCCCCGCGGCATCCTGACGATTTGCTGGCGGGGATTGCCTGGATGGAAGCGCACCCGGAAGTACCGATCTGGCACGACCAGACACTTCTGCACGTGACGCTGGTACAGGCGCAATGGCGTGCGCTGAACCTTTGCAAGCCGCCGC
This sequence comes from uncultured Acidobacteriota bacterium, assembly GCA_963826735.1. Lineage (GTDB taxonomy): Bacteria > Acidobacteriota > Terriglobia > Terriglobales > Acidobacteriaceae > Telmatobacter. Next base: position 616,686 of record CAWGYN010000010.1, on the reverse strand, counting down.
ACAGCTGGGCCTCTTCATGGGCGGGCGATTACAAGAATGTTCTGGATCTGATCCGCGCCATTCAGGTGGAACGACGGCCTATAAGCCACTTGCACTACTCAGGAGGGATCGCAAGCGGCACGCAGCCGATTGACGAATTGCTTTTGAGCAGTTTGCCGGTGAAGGAACGCAACCGGAAGTTGTTGCGGGCGCTGTTGGGGCAGGCATCGGGGCTCCGTGAGATAAAACACCAATTTGGCCGCGTGAAGCACAAGATCAAGCGGCTAATGAACCGCTCAAAGTGACCGGCGCAGGGCAAGGAGGAAGAGCTATTCGCTCCACAGGAAACATAAACGCCGCAAAAGCATTTTTTCTTCCTAAATTACATCGCATTGCGGAATTCCTGCTTTCCCAGGGCGTCACGATTGCATGCAATCTACTCTTTGGCTTGCTTTGCGTCCGGTTACTTCCTATTGGAGAGTATGCGAAGTTCGTCGTGGTATTCGCCATTCAGGGATCGCTCATGGTCCTTCTGGACGTGGGCATCTCGGGATCGTTCGTCCCTCTGATCGGTGAGCGGATTGAAGACCGGCAGCTGATCGCCGACTATTTAGCCTCGTTGCGGCAAATTGCGCATTGGCTTTATGCCATCGCGGCTCCCCTCACCGTCATTGCCTACCCGCTCCTGGTCCGCAACCGCCATTGGAGCTGGCAAACCGTAGCGGCGATGATCGTCATCGTGCTGGTGTCCGCATGGTTTGCGCGCGTTGGAGCCTCATATGGCTCGGTGCTGATTGTGCGGCGCGATCGCTATCGCTGGTACCAGGCGCAAATCATTTCCGGCCTCGGCGCTTTGGCGTTGCTCGGCGTTTTCTTCGCCTTCCACAGGTTTGGCGCGTTTACGGCAATCCTCATCGGCGTGGCCAAAATCATTGCGGTCGCCATTTTTTATTACTTGCGCGCGCATCAACTGCTCGGCGTGAAGGGCACGCCGTCAAAAGAGAAGCGCACGGCCATCATCCAACTTACTCTGCCGGCCGTCCCCAGTGTCGTCTATTACGCGTTGGGAGGGCAGATTTCGGTTTTCCTGATTACGATCTTCGGCCGTACTTCCGCGGTAGCATCCGTAGGGGCACTTAGCCGGCTAGGGCAGGTCTTTTCGCTGCTGACCCCGATCAACGGAGTTCTTGTAGAGCCCTACTTCGCCAGATTGCCGAAGAAGGAACTTAAGAGCCATTACCTCATGGCAATGGCCGGAGCAAGCGTGTGCGGCGTCGGCATCGTGGCAATTGCACGAGTCTGGCCGGGGCTTTTCCTTTGGGTACTGGGTCCGAAGTATGCCGGTTTGCGAACTGAAGTAGTGCTGGTCATGTTATTGGGAGCGATTGGCCTGGTGGGCGGTGTAATGGCATCGATCAACAATTCGCGCCGGTTTATTTATTATTCTTTTGTGTTGACGGATAATATCCTGACGCTCATCCTGCAGGTTCTATTTATTTGGAAGGTTGATTTGAGCACTGTGAAAGCTGTGCTGTGGTTCGGTATTGCTTCTTCGTTGCCCACCTTTGCAATTGGCATTCTCGCGGCGTTCTATGGCTTCGCCAGAGGGGGGCGCAGAGTGGCGGGAATTGATTATTCCCTTGAAGGAAAGTGAGCCACTCGCCGCGCACTGAACGAGGTGGACGAGGCGAGGGCAGCGGCATATGGCCCGGCTTAATCCTCGAAAGTGCCTCGTTGTTTTTGTAACTTCCGCCAGCGAGCGCACTATTGAAGAAAAATCGGTTTTCAAGATGGCGATCCCGGATCGAGTTCAGTTAGGAGGCAAGTTGACACTTCTGTCGGACCTGCAGTCCAAGGCAAAGACCAAGGCGAAAGCGCTATCGCCCAAAACCACTGTCGATTTTATAAGTGGATGCAGATACAGGGGCTACCTGGCGCACATCAGTTATCTTTTCAAGCTCAAGAAATTTCGGACGCAATTTGCGGAAGCCAATGCAGAAATACCGGATTCGATTATCGTTTTACCGGCCGCTTGCCGCATTGTCATTCCCCCGGATGCCGATGTCCGCAACGCCTTCGAACATTTTGGATGGAAAGACCCGGAGATGGTAGACGAATTCATCGGCTTCATGAAGCTGGCTTCAAATGCAAAGGTCTTGTGGGACGTCGGCGCGTTATTTGGTCTCTTCTCTCTGGCATTCACGCTCCGAGGCGCAGGTCGCCGGGCGTTGGCCTTCGAGCCAAATCCAACCTCGCGGACGAAACTTCAAGAATGTCTCCAACTCAATCCAACGGCGAAAGTCCAAGTCTTCGATTGCGCTGTGGGATTGCCTGACACGGTGGTGGAGTTTGAGCGCGGGTTCCATTACACGGCCATCACGGAATCGCCCGCTCGGCCAGGCGACGAGAATGCAGCCCAGGGAGAAACCGTGGCGATCAAAACCATGTCAATTGACGAATTGATCGAGAGAAATCTTGAGCCGCCGGACATTATCAAGATTGATGTGGAAGGGCATGAGTTGGATGTGCTGCTCGGGGCAAGAAAACTGCTGCTTGCGAAAAAACCTCTATTATCCATTGAATTGCATCCGGGTCTACTCGCACGCAGGGGCACCTCTGGTCTTGCCATAGCGGAATATCTTGAGGACGCCGGATATGTTTTTCACGATACGGATTTGAAGCGCGCAACGAAAGACATCTTCAAACGCCAAAACAACTTTCGCGTCGTTGCCACGTGATGCAGGCGGCCTTTGGAACGGTTCGAAGGCTTGTTAGAGAGGTGAGAGTTGGGGAAACATCTGCTGCGATCATCCGCGCGAAGACTCCTGCGGCGCGCCATCCCCAATTCTCTGCAATTTGAGCCGTATATGCAGAACTGGGTGATGCGGGAGACGAATTGCGTGGTGCGCTCCGGTCCATTTCAGGGGATGAAATATACCAGCCAGTCCGTGGGCAGCGTGCTGATCCCCAAGTTGCTGGGAATCTACGAGCGCGAGCTGCATCCGGTGCTCGAATATGCGATCTCCCATCCCTTTAAGGTCATTGTCGATATCGGTGCGGCCGAGGGATATTACTGCGTTGGATTGGCACGGAGGATACCTCAAGCAAGAGTCGTCGCTTACGAAATGGACGAAGCGGGTCGCCAGCAGCTGAAGGAGTTGGCCCTGCTGAATCACGTGAGCGATCGACTGGGGATCAGGGGCCTCTGCACCTTGGAAGAGATGAACTCTGTACTGGATGCATCCGTGCCCACTCTGCTGATTTGCGATGTGGAGGGCGCTGAGGCATACCTGCTCGATCCGCTCAGGGTTCCTGCGCTGGTGTCCATGCACATTCTGGTCGAACTACACGATTTTGTTCTTGGCGGCTTGAGCGATGTGGTGCACAGCAGGTTCCAGGCCACGCATGAGATCGAGCGCATCTGGCAGGAAGACCGGAGCCCAAGCGATTTTCCCTATCGATCGTTCTACACGCGGTGTTTCCCCAGCTACATTGATATTGCTGTTTCGGAAAGCCGTCCCTGCAGAATGTCGTGGTATTGGATGCGGCCGAAGCAGGAGCCTGGAGCGCGTGCGGCTCTGTAATGCAGATGCGGAAGGTTGCGGAGCCTGGGCTTCGCTTGGGTCCGCAGCTTCCATCCATCGAAGCGCGGAAATTCCGTGCCTGTACTCCAGGTTTCTCGTTCAGGAATCGCCGGGGCGCTCGTCATCCTCGAAGAATGGGATCTATGCTTTCTACGCCGGAGCGGTCAGCAGCTCGCGTTTGCGAATCTAAGTCAGCATCCGCCCCATCTTCCAGTCCAACGCGTCGGAGCCGTCCACGTAAGCGTTCCGATCTCCCCTCTCGCATGAGTCTGGGCCTGAGGCTGAATATTCCGTTCTCGGTTCTCTGTTGGCCCAACCATTCCTATGACTGAAAAACTCATCAGCGTCATTATCCCCGCGTTCAACGCGGAGCGATATATCGGTCAAGCGCTGGAAAGCGTGGTCTCGCAGACCTACCAGAACTGGGAAATCATTGTCACCAATGACGGAGGCACTGACGCCACCGGCCGGATGGTCTCAGAGTTTGCGCGGCAGACGACTCACAATGTAATACTCCTCGAACATGAACAGAGCCAGGGCCCGTCGGCGGCAAGAAATACAGCCATGAAGGCCGCCAAAGGCGAATACATTGCCTTTCTCGATGCGGACGATATCTGGATGCCGGAACATTTAAGCAGGCTGTGCGCGGTGCTGGCCTCGGGTAAAGCCGATCTCGCTTATTCAGATTGTTATGTATTCTGCGAGACATCGTGGGGAGAGATGCAGCTGCTTCCCATCGACACCAGTGAAGTGAAAAATCCGCGGCAGGAACTTTTCCGGAGGAATTTCATCAACACTTCAGCAGCGGCCATCACGCGGAGGCTCATGGAGAAGGTAGGCACATTCGATGCAACGATGTGGGCGGGGGAAGAGTTGGATTACTGGATTCGCTCGGCAGCGCTGGGCTTTGAGATCGCCTCAACGGCAGAACAAACCTATTACTACCGGAAATCGGTAGGCAGTTTGTCCGCCGCATCAGCGAAGATGGCGGTGTGCAATGGACGAATGTTCGAGAAGCACAGACGATGCGGCGTTTTGTCTGAAGGCGAAATTGTTGCCAGGGCGAGAGAGAGTTACTTTGCCGCGGGCAAAATGTATTGGCGCGAAGATCCCGCTGCTGCGAGCCGCATGTTTTATAAGTCATGGACGTTGAGTAAAGTCCACCTGCTGCCTCTTTTGTGCTGGTTTTTCGCTGCAGGATTGAGCCTCGCGCGGCCTCACTGTGCGAAGTAATTCGTCGGCCACCAGCCGGCGGGATGTTTCCGGCAGGGTTCATGCGCAATCCCGCCGTCCATCTCACCGGGCAATGAAATGAGAGAATCCCTGATTCCATGAGGCGCGATGCTGAGAAAGTTGCTCACTAGGCCGATTTGGTGGTGGGAGCGGAAGCGCCCTTACCCAATTCGTTCTCGCTTTCATCTGCTGCCACCGCTCGGTGTCGTGAAAGGGCGAGCGCGATTCGTGGTGCTCACGACCACGTCCGCGCTGAACGATGCGATGTGGGCTGCGTGGAGCTGGTACCGGTATCTTCGGCCGCACGGTTTCGAGCTGCAGCTGGCGGTCGACGGCAAGCTCGCGGAGCAGAATGTAGCTGCGGCAAGGCAATTGTTCCCCGGGGTTTCATTGTACGAAGTCGATGCGGTTCTCGCGCCTTTATATGAGAAGGAGCCCGTGCTGGCGGGGTTTTTCCGGGGCCACCCGCTAGGCAGAAAGCTCGGACTCGTGCTTGCGCTTTCCCGGCAGGGCCCCGTTCTCTACTCGGATCATGACGTGCTCGCATTTAACCGGCCCGATGAGCTGCTGTCCTACGTGGAAAGGAATGTTCCCTGCTATATCCCGGAAGAATGCGAAGGCAATTGTGACTTTGACATTTTAGCGAGGGCGAGGACGCTTGGGTTAGACTACATCGCTAAATTCAATTCCGGATTAATCTATGTTCCCCCAGGCGCACTCTCATTTGATTTGGCAACCCAGCTTCTGGCAGAATGGCATCCGCCTGCGGAATCCTGGTTCACCGAGCAGACTCTATTGAATGTCCTCATGCGAAATGTGAATGCCCATCCGTTGCCGGGGGACCGCTACGTTATCAGCGCTCGCCGCCAATTCTATTGGGAGCGGGATGCGAATTATAAGACCATTGCGACGAGGCATTTTACGGGTCCCGTGCGGCACGTTATGTATCGTTACGGAATGCCGGCGATTCTGGAGCAGAGCCGGCAAGTCCTCGCCGAAAAAGAGCAACACGTGGGGTAACGCAAGAGCCATTCGCGCAAAGCAAAAGCTGTCCGGCCGGATAACATCCCGTAAAGAACGATCAATCTGGATGGCGATGAAGGAGACCGCGAGAAGATATCTGAGAAATGTCCCGCTGCGAGGCTTCTCCACTCCGGAGGGGCAGATGTTTCGGTCCTTTGCGCGTCGCTTGAGCCACTCAGAGGGCCATGTACAACGAGACTTTGACGAGAATGGCTCCAACTTCTACGCAGCAATTGTGCGCAGACACTATAATGGAAATTCCACTTGAGAACGCGCGATGCGCAGGTCCTAACATGAGACAAAGCCGTCCGATTGCGATGCGCATATTGCCAGCCAGATTCGCAATATCGCTTTTTGACCGCTTTTACTTTGCACGACGGGACCGCTGGCTGCAACTCTACCGTAATGCGAGCTTGCGGGCTGTCCCCAGGGTCTCGATGCAATTGGTTCCTGGAGACCGCGTCTCCGACCTGATCGCATTTACGGGCGTGCACGAAGCCGAATTGACTCAGCGCGTGAGCAGACTCGCTCGAAAGGGCGGGAAGATGATCGATGTCGGAGCGAATCTTGGGTACTTCAGTTTGTTGTGGGCGGCTTCTCACCCTGCCAACGAGTGCATCGCTTTCGAGGCTGCTCCACGCAACCTCGACATTCTGCGCAATAATGTCGAACAAAACGGCTTGGGAACAAGGATTCGCATCATTCCAAAGGCTGCGGCGGCACAATCCGGAAGATTGTTCTTCGACCTCGGGCCCGAGGATCAATGCGGATGGGGGGGCATTGCTTCGGTGAAGGTTGAAAGACAGATTGAGGTTGAGGCAGTTCGCGTAGATGAAGAGGTGGCAAAGGACGAACCCATCGCGCTACTCAAGGTGGATGTTGAGGGTGCCGACGCTTGGGCGTTGATGGGATGTGGTCACCTGCTCTGCGCAAAGTTAGTAGAAGAAATCTGGTTTGAGCAGAACAAGCCTCGCATGGAGGCGCTGGGCATCCAGGAGAACGCAGCGCAAGAATATCTGGAATCAGTGGGTTACTGTTGCACGCCGCACGATGACTTAGAGAGTCCCGTCGTTCAGTGGAGCGCGGTCAGGCGGTGAAGGAAACAAAAGCGCTACTCAATGGAAGTTCAGCTTCTCGAACCCATCTCGCCCATGTGTCTGGAGGACACGCTAATACCCTAAGAATCGTCGAAAGCGGCATCGATTGGAATCGGCCATAACAGGTCCCGGTACAGCAAAAACAGGCCCGTCCGGCCTCTTCGACCGATATCGTCGGTTGTGGAGTGCGCCGAGGCTCCATAAGGCAACATTCCATGTTGGAATCCGAAAAAATGACCGAATACGCTAAATCGATCCCGCCCTCTGCAAGCGACACGGCAATCTGCACACTTCTTGAAGGCGATTTTCATTTCGGCCTTGCGGCGTTTCTCAATTCTCTCGTGCACGCAGGCTTTGCGGGCACGGTCTGGGCGGGATATCGCGGTCCGCTGCCTCCCTGGTCGGGCCAATTCAAGCGCGGCAACGACCAAAAGGACGAGTATTGGATTCGAGATCGGGTTCGGCTCGTATTCGTGAAACTGAATGTCGACATCCATCTCACGAATTACAAACCGGAATTCATGCTGAATCTGCTGGACAATGAGGCTCGCGACTGCGAATATCTCTGGTACTTCGATCCAGATATCAATGTACGCGCCAACTGGTCATTCTTTACCGATTGGCAAAGCAACGGAATCGCGTTGTGCCAGGAGATTGTCAATAACATTCTCCCCCCGGATACGCCGCAGCGCATGAGCTGGATCAGGGATGCGGCCAGCATCGGTTTCACGGATCCGAGACCGCTTCATTACTACTACAATGGCGGCTTCGCCGGGGTTCCAAGGGAGTACTCGGGATTCCTTGAAGACTGGAAACGCCTGATCGAGCTGGCCGGGTCGAAGTACTGCGATCTGAAGAACATGTCGCACGGAGTCCCGGAAGCGCCCTTCCAGTGTTGCGACCAGGATGCACTCAATATTGCTGCGATGTATTCGAAGTTTCCGCTCTCCACTCTGGGACCGCAAGGGATGGGGTTTATCCGGGGTAACGTGATTATGTATCACACCGTGGGTCCGAAGCCTTGGAGAGGCTCGCTTTTGATGAACGCGCTCAAGGGTATACCGCCTTCGGATGGCTTCAAATACTACTTTACGCACGTGTCGTCTCCCATTCGCCCATATTCCCGTGGCGCGCTTGTCGCAAAGAAGCTCGCTTGCAAAATCGCGGCATTGATCGGGCGCTTTTATCGCAGAAGCTGAAGGCGCTCGGATGCAGCCGACCGCCCGCGGATTCTTAGCGCGAGAGACGGCAAACGCGCGGCGGCGCACTCACCGAGCATTTGGTATAAAGGAGTCGGAACCCTGACATACACAATGAAATCTCCGGCCGAGTTCACGGGACGTAGGAGAACGCGTTCATGATCATTTCCAGAGCGCCGATGCGCATCAGTTTTGTCGGCGGAGGTACGGATCTTCCCGATTTCTACAAGTGCTATCCCGGCCGCGTGATTTCAACGTGCATCGATAAGTTCATATTTATCGCTATTAACCATGCGCCCTTTACGCATCATGTTGCCGCGCGGTACTCAGTGTCTGAAGAGGTGCAGCATCCTTCGGAGTTGAAACACTCGCGCATTCGCGAAGCGCTGCTGGATCTTGGCATCCACAGTCACATCGAGATTGCGTCGTTCGCGCCCATCCCCGCGCGCACCGGGCTGGGCTCATCTTCCAGTTTCTCGGTGGCCCTGCTGAAGGGGCTGCATGCATATATCGGCAAAAGGCTCGACAAGCGGGGAGTCGCAGACGCGGCGTGCCGCCTGGAGATAGATCTCGTCAAAGAGCCCATCGGGAAACAGGACCAATACGCGGCAGCATTTGGTGGTTTCAATGTGCTCCAGTTCAACGCCGACGGATCGGTGGACGTGGAACCGGTGCTGCTAGACTTCAAGAAACGACTGGACTTGGAAGAGCGCCTGATCCTGTTCTTTCTCGGCACCACCCGCGATGCCTCCTCGGTTTTGACAGAGCAGAAGGCCAATACAGAACGCAATTTCGAAGTGTTGAAGAGGATGTCGGATTCGGTTCCGGTCTTCAAGGAAGCGCTTCTCCGATCCGACTTCAAGCGCGCCGGCGAGATGCTGCTAGAGGGCTGGACGTTGAAGAAACAGCTCGCCTCTTCGATTTCGAATCCGGGCATCGACTCGTTGTACGAAGTGGCGATGAACCAGGGCGCATGGGGCGGCAAGATCCTGGGAGCAGGCGGCGGTGGCTGCATTATGATGCTCGCGCCCGTGGAAAGACGGGTCGGCGTCGTGGAGGCGTTGCAGAAAGCTGCGATTGCCAAGGGATTCGAGGGCACCGGCGAAATTCCCGTTGCCTTCGTTCAGACGGGCGGGGAAGTCCTCTTCAATTCCGGCGGGTTCTATAGTGTGGTCAAGCCCTACCCTCCCCCCGCAGGAGGCAGGTGAACAGCGATGGAAGAATACATCCGGCAGTTTTCAGACAAAGCGATCGCGCTGCTCCGCAATCTCCCTACGGTGGAGATTGCCAAGGCGATGAACATTCTGCAGGCCGCGTTCGAGCGTGACGGCCGCATCTATGTGATCGGCAACGGTGGCTCGCTGGCGCTGGCCACGCATTGGGTAGCGGACTTCAACAAGACCGTGTTCAGCCACAACCTGAGCGAGCAGCAGCGCCGTTTCCAGGCCATCCGACTGCCCACCACCGAGGAAGAACTCACCGCGTGGGCGAACGACATCGGATACGAAATGGTGTTTGCCGGGCCTCTCAGAAATTACATTCAGGAAACTGATGTGCTGATTGCAATCTCGAGCTCAGGCAACTCGGAAAGCATTATTCGCGCTGTCGATCTCGCGCGTTCGCATCAGGTGCCTGTCATCGGGATCTCCGGCTTCGATGGTGGAAAGCTGAATCTGCTTTCCGACGCGAAGATCCTGATCGCCACACCCAAAGGCGAGTATGAACTGGTTGAGGGAATTCACGCCGTGGTCCTTCACATATTCACAAAGTATTTCAAAGACTACTTCGGCTACATTCAACACCGGGGAGAGCATGCGGCGCAGACCCCAGCGCCGGTCCTGAACGCCATAGCCACCGTGAATTGACCGGGGCCTTCGCCGTGCATTTGAGTCGCAGTGCAATGGAGTCACGATGAAGCAGAGAGTGCTGGTTACCGGCGGCGCCGGTTATGTCGGCTCGGTTTGTTCCGAGGAGTTGTTGCGGCAGGGGTATGAGGTAGCGATCGTCGATAACCTCTCCACGGGTCATCGCCATGCGGTTCCCCAGGGAGCCGAGTTTTTCGAAATGGACATTGGCGATGCGGCGGGGATACGGAAGGTGCTTGCCGCGAAGACTTATGACGCGGTGTTTCACTTCGCGGCTAAGGCGCTGATTCCCGAGTCGGTGAAGAATCCCGCGCTCTTCTATCAAGTCAACGTGGTCGCAGCCACCACGCTAATCGATGCCGTTCGCGATGCCGCGATCAAGCGCTTCGTGTTTTCGTCTACCGCCGCGGTGTACGGGGATCCGGTCGAGGTGCCCATCCCGGAAGACCATCCCAAGGTGCCCGTGAATGCATACGGCGAGACCAAGCTCGCTTATGAGCGGTTGCTGACCTGGTATGCGAAAGCCTATGGCATCAGCGTTTGCGCGTTCCGCTATTTCAATGCCTCAGGCGCGACGCTTGCGCATGGCGAGGAACACGAACCGGAGACGCACATCCTGCCCATCTTGTTTGAAGCGGCGGTGGGCGAGCGCGGGTTCTTCACCATCTATGGCCGCGACTATCCCACGCCCGATGGCAGTTGCGTGCGCGACTATGTTCACGTGCTCGACATCGCGCAGGCGCACGTCCTGGCGCTCAGCAAAATGGATGCGCCCGGCTTTTCGGTCTATAACATCGGACTGGGCAAGAGCTTCTCGGTGCGCGAGGTCCACACGCGCGTCGAGAAGATCATCGGCCGCAAGATTCCCATCCGGGAGGGTAGCCGTCGCGCGGGCGATCCCGCAGTGCTCTGCGCAAGCCCCAAGCGCCTGATGTCGGAACTGGGCTGGAAACCGCAACACTCCGATCTCGATCACATCATTGAAACCGCATGGGCCTGGAAGATGCGCGGCCGCGCCGACGCGGTGCCCGCGGAGGCTGCGAGTAAATCGTGAAGGGCTTTCTCCTGGCGGCGGGCGTGGGGACGCGACTGCGACCGCTTACCAACGCCACCCCTAAGTGCCTGGTGCCTATTCGGGGCACGCCGCTGCTGGCCATCTGGCTCGAATGGTGTGCGATGTACGGCATCGATGAGGTTCTTCTGAATTCGCATGCGCACAGCGATCGCGTGCGCGAGTTCGTCGACGCTTATCGCGGGCCGGTGCGCGTGACGCTGACGCACGAGCCCGAATTATTGGGCAGCGCCGGGACGCTACACGCGAATCGCGATTTCGTCGCCGGAGAAAAGGAGTTCGCAGTTTTGTACGCAGACGTTTTGACTAATTGTCGCTTTGACCGGCTTTTGGACTTTCACCGAATAAGCTACTCTCCAGTAACATTGGGAACCTACCGCGTTGCCAATCCAACGCAATGCGGAATCATCGCTACGGACGAATCGGGGAGGGTAGTGGATTTCGTGGAGAAGCCGCAGTTCCCGAAAGGTGACCAAGCATTCTCCGGCATCCTGATTGGTGGGCCAGCCCTTCTCGCACCGCTCCCCGAACGGGTTCCAGCTGACATCGGCTTCGATGTACTCCCAAAGTTGGTCGGAGAGATGTTTGCTTTTCCCATCACCGATTACGTATTCGATATCGGCACAATGGAAAAGTACGAGCAGGCACAGCGGGAGTGGCCTGGACTGGTGGCAAGCAGGTGACTTATCCGAGGTGCGGCGGAATGCGCAGCTGAGTACGGTTCGGAAGGGATGACTGAATCGTGCGCATCAAAGAGCTGGATGGACTCAGTGGCGTTGCTGTACTGGCAGTCATCGACTGCCCCTATTTTCCATGGCTTCCGATTACCGGCGATTACCGGTTCGGAATACGGCTGGCTGGGCGTCGACTTGTTCTTTGTCTTTTCCGGATTTCCCATCAGCAGCATTCTGCTTGAGTTGTGTGAAAAGGAGCACCATTTCAAGATATTCTATTCCCGTAACGCCCTGCACACTTTTCCGCCGTATTATCTTGGCGTTTTTGTCTACATATGTGTTTCACTTGCGCTCAGAACGCGGGCACGCACCGAATGTGGGCGCGATAAATCTTCTACTATGCCAGTTTGCTAAGTCATCCGATTCCCCCGTATGGAAGGCGACTGGGAGTGCCCCTCGCCGTGACCCTTGGCCTTGTCGTGTTATGGCCGCTCTGAGCTTCGCTCTGATTACATATGCGCTGATCCGGCATGCTGGCGGAAACCAGCTATGGGTACGCATCTTTCGCGCCAAACGGCTGCCGGGCGCGTCCGGTTCATTGGCCCTGGAAGGGATGCGGAAACAAATCGCAGCAGCTGCAAGCGGTGGTTTACTGTCATCGCGGAGAAATCAAAATGGAAATTCCGGTTTATAAAGAAAGATTTCGCACATTTTCTATTGTCTGTTCTCTCTCTGCTTGTTTACTGGTATTCTGTCTCATCGCTTTTTTGATGACCTACTCCGCGCCGATTTCCGACGACTATTGCCGGGGAGCTATCGGATGGAAGAACGCAATTTTAGAGGCGAATAGCGAATACATGCACTGGACTGGCCGCTGGTGCAGTGTTGCTACTGAGGTTTTCTCTTTTTCCTTCTTTAATCTATATCATGCCGTCCCTCTTATCCTGGCGACCGCCTTCCTCCTTCGTACTGCAGTCACCATCTATTTCTTTCGTGCGATATTCAAGGTGTCCTATGCCAATGCTGCAATTACATCCATGTTCCTGCTGTCGGCTTGGATCTCAATTTCTCCGGGAATCAGTCAGACAGTGTTTTGGGCTACGGGGGCAATCGAAGACAGTATTTCGATTTCCTTTGCAATATTGGCAATAGCCTTGATGGCCAAATCAAGGTGGATCGCCGCGGTTCCATTCATTACTCTTGCAAGCATGATGCATGAACTCGCAGCAGTCGTAGTATTTGCAAGCTGCCTAAGTCTATTGTGGATGCGCCGCCGGAATATGAAAGACTACTGGCCCCTTTTTCTTATGATCTTGTTGAGTGCGTTTCTGGTTGGATTTGTAGGCTTAGCGCCTGGAAACTCTGTGCGCGCCGGTACGATTTCTAATCACCCGCAGATCATCTCGTTCATTTTCAGTCATTCCACGCTGAACAACTTCGCTTACGTGGTGCACTCCTCCATAACTTGGACGGTCGCTCCGGCTACACTGGGCCTGATCTTATTCGCTAGCGGCATTAGGGGGGGGGGTGCGCCGCCACAATCATCTGACCTGATTGGGTGGCCACTTGCAGTTCTTATTCTAATGATGTGCCTTTCCGTGATATTCACTATCCTCGGATATAGAGTAGAACGCGTTTTGGATATATTAGCTTATATACTGATTGTATTTCTGGTGTCTGCCAGCATTTGGCTTGGCGCCCATCTAAGAACGAGCCGTGACCTTCAGATGGCTTCTCTTCTTATCTTCGCATTAGGGATATTCGCATCGAGCAATGTCGAGATCATGGCGAAATCGGTAATAGATGCGCCCACTTATCAGCGATCCATGAGGGACCGTGCGCAGACCGGCCAGTTTGAACGGGTTAAATGGCCAGCAAGTTATGCTCGGATAGACGTCGGTCCGGATCCTAATAACTGGCTTAATCAATGTGTGGCCAGATATCTTCACGTCCGGTCCGTAACATGCCCCAAGTGTGACTTCCCCGCGCATTTACCCGAAAGTGCGAAGTCTGCCGGAAGCACCGGGGCGGGGTGCGAGGCTGAAACGACCAAAGCGCCTCTGGATTAGTCCTAAGGAACCTCTGAGCAAGTCGCGTTTTTGACTGTTTGCAAAAGCGTTCGAGTCGGTTTGGGGTGAGAGACGGGGGTTGAAGGTTGTTGATCCTTGTTTTCTGTTCGAAGAACGCGTTTTGGGATAGTGGGGAATGAATTGAACCTACATCATAGGCCGTTTACTCCAAACGGCCATGATCGTCTTGCCAAGGGAATAAAGGAACAGCTTGTCAAGAACTCGCGAGACTGGGATGATCCAATGATCCCAGAAGCGAAGTTGAGCTTTGGTAGGCATGGATTGCCGGAGCAACAGGACGTTGGCGGCTAACAAGATCATGCCAGAGCAATCCAAATATCTAGTGAGTTCAAGTTGAAGGTCTGCGGGCGAAATAGCTCGCAGCATCGGGCGATTGTACCGCCGGATATGTCCAATCGCGGCGTCGAAAGGAGAAAAGAGATTTTGGTGCGCGGGCGATAGGACGATGAGGTTACCGCCAGGCCGAAGGTGTGCTGCCGCTTGATTCAGCTCTTCTCGGTCGTTGTCGATATGCTCCAAGACGTCAATGTAGATGATCGTATCGAACTGCTGGTCAGTTATCGTTGCTAGTGTTCCGCCGACGGTTTCGTACGTACGTCGCGGTTTCGTTTCTGCAAATGACTTGACTAACAGACCGAGAAATTCAGGATCAGGCTCCAGGCATACCCACCGTCCGGTACCGCCGTCGGGATCGAGAAACCGGGTGTTCGATCCAATGCCGGCGCCAACTTCGAGGATGTCGCCCCTGAGAAACGGTCGTATCTGCCGGGACCAGTATTCCTTCCAGTTCCATACATCCGCGAACAGGCCCAATTCGGAGCCAACATACTTGAATTCACTCATGAGAATAGATGTCTACGGCCTCTTCCACAAACAATGAGTAATCTCGGAGAGGAATAAAACCCAGGTTGGTCCTGTTGGAAAGCACAAAGAATGTAAAGCTCGTCCCAATCGTGATCATCTGTATCGCAATGATGGCGAGGGTGCCGGTTGCGTAGGTTGCCCACCCCGGAATGGCGAGGTTTGTAAAAAACCGGATCATGACGACAGAAACCATCCCTAAGCCGGCCAGGAGGGAACCGGCTAGAGCGCCGATCAGAAGGCGCACGCCGACAATGTCCCCAAACACCGAGATGGCGCTGAGACCATGGGAAACCAAAGCGACGAAGTTCATCCTGGAAGTCCCGGCGAGCCGGGCTCCCCTGGGAATCGGGATCATCGTAAAGGGAAGTTTGCTTCGTAATACGGCAGCAGCGTAATGGTTCCACAGCTCGCTCATCACGACGAGCGTATTCAGGTACGGGGGTGGCAGAATACTAAAGTTTCCTACCCTTACACTGATGCCCGTCAGGCATCGATGCAGGAATTTGTAGAGATGATAAAAAGCGCGAAACACAAAAGATTCCGACCGGCGGCTCCGTTCGGAAAAAATTGCCTTTGAGCCAAGAGTGTCGGAATAGGCGCGTAGAAGCTGTGCCACACCCTCGGGTGTATCCTCTCCATCGGCATCCATCACGACCACGGCGTCGCAGCTGGTGGTTTGCTGAACGTGTACCAGTCCGATGGCGATTGCCCGCTGGTGGCCAAGATTGCGGCGCAGACGTAGAGTCCGTATTGCTCGCACAACAGAGAAGCCACCTTGGAAGTCGTTACGGTCGCATGTTTGCACCGAGCCATCATCGACCAGGAGAATCTCCATGGTGCAGGCATCGGAAGAAATGGCTTTGTCAAGCCGCCGGATCAGTTCCGCGGCAGAGGGCCAGTCGTCCCGGAGCGGCATTAGCACTATGACGCGCAACGGTGGATGTTGAGTCATGGCATCCCTTTGGCGCACTTTGCGGTCTGCAGTCGATTTTGACAGCGCACGCCGACCCTGAAATCAACAGATGATGCTTCTCATCTGGTGCAAGTCTACGCTATTGTTGAGTATAGCAACATCATACTATGTCCAAGAGCGCCGGGCTTGCGCGCGATGGTGGGGGTGATATGAGCCGTCACTATTTCACACGTGATTTTTTTCGGCAGATGCCGAACCGGCTGCTTGTCGCCACTTTGAGGCGCACGGCGTGCTCGCGGAACTGGACTTTGAGGCCATGAAGGAAACCCGGATAGATGAATTGTTTGCCGCATGCGGGAACTGCCGGCGGGCCAGCGCAACGCAATGGATGCCGAGTTGCGCGAGATTCACGCGCTGCGTTGCGAAAAGGGTTGGTGCGCGATCCGCGACGAGGCGCAGTGGCAGTTGCGGGAGACAACAGAAGCGTACACAGAACTGGTTGAGAAGCTGGCGGCGCTGGACGGTCACTTTGAGCGGGCGATGGTGGCTTTGCTGGATTACCCGCAATTCTGCAAGGGCGCAACTCTCTTCTGCCACGCGGACACCTCGCCCTATTGGCGCAAGCGGAAGGGGCTGTCGCACCAGCCTGCATCCGGGCATGAAGGCGGGCGGGGCGCAACCAGTAACCGTACTTCTTGGCAACGTCATCTTTGGTAACGTGCCCTTATCACCTTTTGCCGGTTTACCTCGCCGGCGTGTACGCGGTGTCAGAACTGTCTCCCAGGTTCATCGACCAGCCGTCGGTGATGTTTGGCGGGCGAGAGGGCAAACGGATGAAGCTGGACGAGCAAGCGCCGGCCTGAGTGGATGCGTTGCCAGAGATCGCCGTTGAAAGGACACGCGTGCATGAAGAAGCCGGAAGGCAGCTCGGCGGTAACCAGCGTGTATCATGGGGTGGACCCCGGAAAGAATCAAAGCGCCATGCGCATCAAAGAGCTGGATGGACTCAGAGGCATTGCAGTGCTGGCAGTCATCAACTGCCACTATTTTCCATGGCTTCCGATTACCGGGGCAGACTATGGCTGGTTGGGCGTCGACTTGTTTTTTGTTCTTTCCGGATTTCTCATCACCAGCATTCTGCTTGGGCTACGGGAGAATGAGCACTACTTCACCATCTTCTACTCCCGGCGTATTCTGCGCATCTTCCCGCCCTATTTTCTGGGACTCGCTTTCTACTTTGCGGTGTGCACTGCAATGGGAAGGCTGGGCAGTTTCCGACTGTGGTCGCAATACCTTTTTTACTACACCAGTCTGTATCCGCATGACCCGATGCAAGAGGGGGCCACGCAAAACCTGCCGTTGGCCGTGTGTTTTGGGCTGTTGGTTTTGTGGTCTCTCTCTGTTGAAGAAATCTACTATATAATCTGGGCACCCATTGTTCGTTTCATGAATGAGCGCGCATTTGCTGCCGCCCTCATCGCCATGATTATCGCGGCTCCTATCCTGCGTTGGGCGTGGCATTTTCCTGGTCACCGTGAAATCTTCACCTTTTATGGCAGGATGGACGGTTTGGCGTATGGGTCGGCGATCGCATTGCTCACCCGCCATCGCCACGCCTCGCCCCGTGCGTGGTCGCGGAGCGACCGGCTCTTTGACCTGCTGGCGATCGTCGTTGTGCCGTGTTCGGTGGTTTTCTGGCTGATTACCGGACCATCGGTGGATAAACCTCTCGTGCCCTGGCTTGGAGTGGTGCTCGCAAACGTGAGCTTTGCTCTGATTACGTATGCGCTGATCCGGCATTCGGGCGGGAGCCAGCTATGGGTACGCATCTTTCGCGCCAAATGGCTGCGCTCGATCGGGATGATCAGCTATAGCCTCTACTTATTCCACTACCCCCTGCTGATTGTGAGTGAAGAACTTGTGGCTAAGCTGCATTTGCCGCGACGCGTCGATGCCGTCAGTAACGTCCTTCTGGGTCTCGCGCTGAGCTTTGCCGTTGCCTATGGGCTGTGGTACGGCATGGAATCGCGCATCCTTCGCTGGAAGGACCACAAGGTGCCAAGCCCCGCGCATGCGGAGCCTCAATCTCACCCAATCGCTCCGGCTGTCGCCAGTGAATCCACCAAGAATTCGCAAATATTACTAATGCCGTAAAGACATTGTTTGTCGCGATAAACTAACACCTGCCGGTACCCCTCCAGGCAGGCGAACCCATTCGATCAAGGAAAATCTATGCCGAAAGTTGCGTTAGTGACAGGTGTTACGGGACAGGACGGCGCCTATTTGTCTGAACTCCTGTTGAGTAAGGGCTATATTGTGCACGGCATCAAGCGCCGATCGTCTTCGTTTAACTCGGCGCGCATCGATCATATATACCAGGATCCCCATGTTCCCGGCGCGCATTTTCAGATTCATTACGGAGATATGACCGACTCAACGAATCTGATCCGCATCATTCAGTCGGTGCAGCCAGACGAGATATATAATCTGGCCGCGCAAAGTCACGTGCAGGTAAGCTTTGAGACGCCCGAATACACGGCCAATGCCGATGCCACCGGTCCCTTGCGCATTCTGGAGGCGATCCGCATTCTTGGCTTCACGAAGAAGACGCGCTTCTATCAGGCGTCGACCTCGGAGTTGTACGGCAAGGTGAAGGAAGTACCGCAAAATGAGATCAACGCCTTTTTATCCACGAAGCCCCTACGGAGTGGCGAAACTCTATGCCTTCTGGATCACGGTGAACTACCGCGAGGCGTATGGTATTCATGCGTCGAACGGGATTCTGTTCAATCACGAGAGCCCGATCCGCGGCGAGACGTTTGTCACCCGCAAAATCACGCGCGCCGTGGCGGCGATTCACCTGGGCGTGCAGAAGACGCTGTACATCGGCAATCTCGATGCCAAGCGCGACTGGGGTCATGCGCGAGACTACGTGGAAGGCATGTGGAGGATCGTGCAGCAGCCGGAAGCGGACGATTACGTCCTCGCCACGGGCGAAGCGCACAGTGTACGCGAGTTCGTGGAGCTGGCCTTTTCCAGGGTCGGGCGCAAAATCGAGTGGCGCGGCAAGGGCGTTGACGAGATTGGAATCGACACCGCCTCGGGAGAGACGCTGGTGAAGATCGATAGCCGGTACTTCAGGCCGACCGAGGTGGACCTGCTTCTGGGCGATCCCGCCAAAGCGCGCCGCGTTCTGGGCTGGCAGCACAAGGTCAGCTTCCCGGAATTGGTCGCTGACATGGTGGAGTCGGATCTGAAGGCCGTTGCCGAGGAATCGCACCGAGAGCATGGCCATGGGTATGAGTAGTTTCGACCTGACCGGAAAGCGCATCTGGGTGGCCGGTCATCGCGGCATGGCCGGCGCGGCGATTGTGCGGCGGCTCAAGCGCGAGAACTGCGAGATCGTCACCGCCGACCGCAGCGAACTCGATCTTCTGCGCCAGGCCGACGTTCATGCCTGGATGGCGGACAAGAAGATCGACGCCGTGTTTCTGGCCGCCGCCACCGTGGGCGGCATCATGGCCAACGCCTCGCGCCCCGCGGAGTTTCTTTACGAGAACCTGGTCATCGAGACCAATGTGATCCACGCGGCAAAGAGCGCTGGCGTCAAGAAGCTTTTGTTTCTGGGATCGTCGTGCATTTATCCGCGCATGGCGGAACAGCCGATGCGTGAAGAGGCGTTGCTGACCGGTGCGCTGGAGCCCACCAACGAGTGGTACGCCATCGCCAAGATTGCCGGAATCAAGCTGTGCGCGGCGTTTCGCCGGCAATATGGATGCGATTTCGTTTCCGTGATGCCGACCAATCTGTTCGGGCCCGGAGACCGGTACGATGCCGAGAACGGTCATGTCGTCGCGGCGCTGATCATGAAGATTCACGCCGCCAAAACGTCGAACAGCGCCACGGTCGAGCTGTGGGGAAGCGGTACCCCGAAACGCGAGTTCCTGTTCACTGAAGATCTGGCCGACGCTTGCGTCTTCGTCCTGAAGAATTATTCCGAGGAGCTTTTCCTGAATGTCGGCACCGGGCGGGACATGACCATTTTGGAACTGGCGGAGAGCATTGCGCGGGTGGCCGGCTGGAAGGGCAAATTCATTTTCGATCGATCAAAGCCCGACGGTACGCCTCGCAAAGTGATGGATGTAAGCCGCCTCCACGCTTTGGGATGGAGCGCGCAATCGCCCTTCGACGAGGGCATCAAGCAGGCTTATGACTGGTATGTGGCCAACGTCGTGGACCGCGCGGCGTGAACGCAGTATCATGTGGTCTCGCGACCGCTGCAGCTTATGGGTATTTGTCGAGGCGCGAGCTTTGCGAAATAATGTCGAGCAGGTATGAGCGCAACCACCCCGGAACGCGAGCGCACGGTACATCAGATTGTTGGCCACGCTGAGGACAATCCCTATCACCGCCCATCCTTCAGTTTGAAGTACCGCCTGAATGCGTCAGTTGTGGCGGATGGTGTACGCGCTTTTCTATCGCCCGTCGCCGCCTCCGATGCATGCCTGGCGGTCGATGCTGTTGCGGCTCTTCGGCGCCAAGATGGGCCCGGGTTGCCACTTTTATCCCAGTGGAAAAGTATGGGCGCCCTGGAACCTGATCTGCGAAGATTGCTGCACCCTGGCCGATCATGCTGAGATCTACAATCCTTCCCCGATCTATTTAGATTCCCACTGCATCGTCTCGCAGGATGCCTACATCTGCGGTGCGACACACGATTACAACCATCCTGACTTTCCCATGATCTCGTACAGCATGCGACTGGGCGCATATTCATGGATCTGCGCGCGGGCATCGGTGTCGCCGGGCGTGAATGTGGGAGAGGGAGCCGTTCTGGGGCTGGGATCGGTGGCCAACCGCGACCTGGACCCGTGGATGGTTTACTGCGGATCGCCGGCGGTGCGTGTGAAGACGCGCGTAAGGGGTGTCGGCGGCGGCGAGAAATAAGGCGCATCTTCCGGTTACCTGCGCAGCGGAATTTCAACCCCGCAAATCTTGCGAAAACGAAAGGACTCGCGCAATACGGAGTCATCCGGCAGAGCCGACGCGGGTTCTTCTCTCATCCTGACGGTGACGAGCCGATTTTCCGCTAAAGATCAGAGGCCATGCCACGGAAAGATTCGCGAGCGCAATCTGCGAAAATCAACAAGGTAATCAAGTGAGGGAAACGATGAACAGGAACCAGCCATGGGCTGCGGCCGTCTTCATACCATGCGTGTTCGGGATGGCGCTCCTGACGTACGCCGGATCTTTTCGATTATTGGCAGAGCCGCCCGGCGCGCCGGATGGCGCCGCACAGGTGAGCAGTGCAGCCGTGGCCAGTCCCTGCGAGCCTTCAAAATTGGGTTCGCCGTATATCCCTGTCGATAGTTGGGTGTACCCGGCGATGCTGCGGCTGTATTCATTGGGATATGTCGATCACGTGTATATCGGGCTGCGGCCGTGGACCCGCGCTAGCGTGATGCATATGCTGGAAAGTGCCGGGAATCTTATCGAGGAGACCGAAGGACAAGACGATCCAGGAGCCAACGAGGCGCGCGAAATCTACGTCGCGCTCAACCACGAGCTGCACTACGACATGGAAGGCCCCTGCGGGCCGCACGAGGGCGGCACGCGCATCGAGTCGGTGTACAGCGTGATGCGCGGCATCAGCGGTACGCCTCTCGATGACAGCTTTCACCTCGGGCAAACCATCGTGAACGACTACGGCCGCCCTTATGAGAAGGGCTTCAACAATTATTCCGGCGTCAGCGGCTACGCTACCGCGGGACGATTCGCGATCTATCTACGTGCGGAATTCCAGGGTGCGCCGTCGGCTACGGGCTACTCCGCGGCGCTGGCACAGACCCTGACCAATATCGACGGACTGCTCTACTATGTGCCATCGAGCACGGCGCCGTACGGCAACACCACGGCAGTGTACAACCAGACCACCATTCCTCAGGGACCAATCTCTACCGCGACCCAAGGACGTTTTCTGGAGGCCTATCTCTCCTATCAATTTCTGAATCATGTAATTTCTTTCGGCAAACAGGACCAGTGGCTGGGACCGGCCCAGGGCGCGAGCATGGCGTTTTCTAACAACGCGCAAAACTTCTACGCGTTTGAGATCAACCGCATCGAGCCTTTGCATGTTCCGGCTCTCTCGATGCTCACCGGGCCCTTCCGTTATGAGTTTCTGGTGGGCGCACTGCGCGGCCACACGTTCATGCCCAATACGGCGTATGAAGCTAACCCTTCATCCGGCGCGGCCAACGTCATCAATCCCGGCGATCCTTGGGTGCACGTTGAAAAAGTCAGTTTCAAACCGTATAAGGATCTGGAATTCGGATTCGAACGCACCGCGATGTTCGGCGGGGAGGGCCACCAGCCGGTCAACTTGCACTCGTTTCTCCGCAGCTTCTTCAGTCTCACTGCGGGGACCAGCGCCAACAAGGGGAACACGAGCGACCCTGGCGCGCGTTTTGGAGCTTTCGACTTTTGCTGGCGGCTGCCTTACGTGAGCCACTGGCTCACGCTCTACAGCGACTCCTTTGTGCACGACGATGTGTCGCCCATGGACGCGCCGCGGCGTGCCGCGATGCGTCCCGGGCTGTACCTGTCGCACGTACCGGGCCTTCCGAAGCTGGACATTCGAGGCGAGGCAGCAACCACGGCGCCGCGCGTCAACGTTGGGCATTACCCGGGCCCAATATCCCCGCAACATGGCGATTTTATCTATTACGAGAGCATAGAGAAGCAGGGCTACACCAACCAGGGGCAGATCTTCGGTGACTGGATTGGCCGCGAGGACAAGGGCGGCCAGGCCTGGATCACCTATCACCTGAGCGGCAATGAGTGGATCCAGGTGAGCGACAGGTACCAGAAAGCCACCACGGATTTCATCCCCGGAGGCACCACCTTGAACGACATCAGCTTTCAAGCCGTGAAGCGCATCGGCAAGGACTTCGAGATCAACGGCAACTTTGCCGTGGAGCACTATAAGGTGCCGATTTATGTGGCGGGCGAACAGACCGTAACCACCACCAACATTCAGCTCACCTGGTATCCCCAGCGCAAAGTCAGCTTTTAGGCACGATGGTCGTTGCGTAGGACGGCGTGGGGAAGTGCAGAACCTTCACCAGCTGGCCCTTGGCATCGAAGGTCAATGCCCATTGCATGGGCTGGCGTGGTTCCGCAACGATGACAAATCGGACCGTCGACTCGCCGTCTACCGCGACTTCCAACGTAGGCGGAAACGACAAAGCGAGATTTGCCTCGGGCGATGGACTCGGCGAGGCGGAAACATCAAGCCGGGGCTCGGTCAAGGCGGCGAAGCACAGGCCGGTAGAAAGCCAATCGGGGGGCGGACCTGCCGGTTCCTCCGCGCGAATGCGATTGAACTCCGCCAGGGCGAATAGGTTGACTGGAGCCGGCGAGAAAAGAGAAAAGCCGCGCCGCTCCACGGGAATCGCGCGGACACGGCCCTTGCCGGCGCGCAGAATCGCGACGGAAAAAAGACTCGCATCGCCAACGCCGCTATCTCCTGCGAAGAGCAGAAACAAGTGGCCGGGCAGGGCCTGGCACTCCAGCTCCCGGTAGCGCCATTTTTCCTTGTCGAAATCGATCCCGACAAAAGCCGCAGCATCCCGGATCGCAGGCTGCGTTTTCGCGGCCAGATCGCGATCGCTTCGGCTCATCTGTTCGAGCGGACGGTACACGATGAAGTGACCAATCCCAGAGGACGAGGCATTGGTCGAGAACGGCGTGACGGTCTTCGCCTGCGGTACGGGTTTCGCAGGGTACGGCATGGTCGAGGATTCTGACGGAACGGGCTTTACCGCATAGGGTGGATCGGGCGGAACGTGGTTCGTTTGCGCGGCACAAAGAGAGCTAAGAATTGTCGTTCCCGCGAATACGAAAGTCAGGTTCAAAAGCCGCAGTCGATCCATACATTCGCTAGACTAACACCTCGCGCGCAGACCCCTGAGTGTGAAGCCGGATAGTGCCGCATTCGCCCGCGCACTGTTGACGGCGATCCCGATCCCCGCCTGTGTCCCACACGCCATCACTGTCTGTTCTTGAGCAGAAACGGGCGCGTGAAATCATAACTGACACCGAGTGTGAACCCCTGGGGCTTGAGGTTTCCGTAAACCGCCAGACTCTGCCATTTCTGGTATTCGTAGTCGGCGCGTACCCAGATGTCCTGTTTGACCCGGAACTCGAGTCCGCCGCCCGGAGCCGTGAAGGTTCGCGTATCGTGCGAGTACGTGGAGCTCAACCGGGGAAAGTCGACGCTGCCGTCGCCGATCATAATCTTGGCGTAGGGACGGACATTATGCAATCGGTGCCACACGTAGATAAGTCCCATAGCCGCGGTATCGTAGCGCACGTTCGGCTGCGAAGAGGATGCACCGAGGCTGACGTCCCGGACCTCTCCCTCCGCGCCCAGATGCCCGCGCAAAATGGAGGGGAGTTTTCCCGGGTAAATGTCGAACCAGCCCGCAAATCCGTACATGCGGCCATGGCCAAGATCGACATCGTAACTTACGGGTCCAACGCCCACCGTAAACGGCCATCCGCTCTTCCGTTCATAGGAAGGAGCGACTTGGGAAAATGCGGAAATCGCGACAGACAAAATGCTCACTGCCAGAACGGGGAACGCTACCAGCTTGAAACGCATTCTGCATCTCCTTCGTACGCGCATACCTTCACCCGGCTGGAAGATCGCCGCAAGAGCAAAAGCGGCAAAACAAGTTAACAAGACAAAAGCAGGGATTTCCGCGCGGGATCAACCTTTCAAATCCATTGGACGCACTGCATGAACTGAGGCGCTACCGACAAAGCGAGACACACGTGCTTTCGAGACGGTTTTTGATCCTGCACTCGAGCCGCGGCCAAATCTCTTTCGGAGACAGCCGATTGCTACTTTCACTGCGGCCTAGTCTAAATCATAAAGGTCGATATATGAAGCAAGTACTAAACTTCCCGGGTTACAGAAGTAGCACCCTGGGAAGCTTCAGCGAAGGGCGAAATTTGGCCCAACTAGCAGCAATGATTCAGAAAAAGAAGATCAGGCGTCAGAGCGGGAAATCTGCCGGCCTGAGACATGCTCTGCGGCTCCGTCGAGCGCGCACCGACACGCGCGTCCGCGCAACCGCTGCGGCAACATATTCCCCCCAGCCAGCCGCACGACCAACAAGAGTCTAAGTGCATCTCAAAAATCAGAGGCTGTCAGTACACCAAAAGACTCGGGCGAAGAAGGAATCCGTCCGGTTACCAAAGTAATCATGCATGGTAACGCATCTGTGGACTGCTTTCTAATCAGGCAACTTAGTTGAGAAAAACATACCCCGGGCACTGCTCCTGTGTTACGTTTATTTGTGCTGTAAAAACGCCGCGGCGCATTGAATTCTGATGTCAGTCCGGCTGCGCTCGGGCCCCGAAGGGTGCTCACAAACTGACTTTCTATCGTGTTACATTAGCCAATCTGCGGAGGATAAACGCATGCAAATCCGTGTTTTGAAATCTGTGGGCCGGGTTTTAGCTTTGGTGACTGTGGCTGCTTTACCGGTAGCCATGGCGGCTCAAACGACGCCCTCGGGAACAGGAAAAGATAGCAGCACTGGTCAGCCCTCGAGATGGGATATTTTCATGGGCTACAGCTATCTGTCGCCCAAGGGGACAGTGAATACGGTTCAACCGAACGCGCAGCAGACGCCGGTCTCGGCCTCCTACGACGCAGTCAACTTGGGCGGTCTCTTCAGTGGAGCGTATTTCTTCAATCGTTACGCGGGCGTCCAGGTCGAGCTTGGCGAGCATGATTGGGGCGTGCAGTGCTGCAACAGCAACGTGGGCACCCGTGGCGACAACGATGGATTCATAACGCTGGCTGGCGGCGCTATCTTTCGCTATCCTCAAGAAAATTTCACCGTCTTTGCCCACGCGCTGGTCAATGCCGACCGGATCGGTGGACCGTATTTTGAGCCCTACAAGTGGGGTCCTGGTTTGACCGTCGGCGGCGGCATGGATTACGACACGCCGTGGTTCAATCATCATCTGGCGATCCGCCTGTTTCAGGCAGATTACGAATACATGCACGCCGATTGGGGCCTGGTGCCTTATGGCGGCCGCGCCAACATCAACGCGGCGCGTCTCAGCGCAGGCATTGTGATTCATGCAGGCTCGATCGCTCCACCTCCGCCGGTCACGCTGGCCTGCTCCGCGAGTCCTGAATCGGTCTTCCCGGGCGACCCGGTTACGATATCGGCCGCGGCGGGCGGTCTGAATCCGAAGTATCACGTGATCTACAGCTGGTCGGGCGCGGGAGCGACCGGCAGCGACTCGACGGTCAAGATAGACACCAGCAATCTGGCGCCGGGCGAGTACACCGTGACGGGCACGGTGAAGCAAGGCAAGCCGGGCAAGGAAGGCATGAAGCCCTGGGACGCGGCGACCTGCACTGCGGGCCTTACAGTGAAGGCGTTCGAGCCGCCGACCATCAGCTGCTCGGCCAGCCCCACTACGATCGCGCCTGGAGGCACGGCAACCGTGACCTCGGTCGGCGTGAGCCCGCAGAACCTGCCGCTGACCTACAGCTACACGGCCACTGCCGGCACGGTCACGGGAAGCGGAACCACGGCGGAGTACTCGTCGGCGGGCGCGCCAACCGGAGCCGTAGGCATTACTTGCAACGTGCAGGACAACAAGGGTCACTCGGCGAGTTCCAACACCAGCTTGACGATCACAGCGCCCTTTGTGCCGCCTCCGCCGAAGACGTCGGCGCTTTGCACCATGAGCTTCTCGACCGACAAGAAGCGGCCCATGCGCGTCGACAACGAGGCCAAGGCCTGCCTGGACCAGGTGGCTCTGGATCTGAAGCAGCAGGCTGACGCCAAGGCGGTTATCGTCGGCGAACAGTCCACGAGCGAGGCGGCCATGACGGCCAAGGAGCAGAAGAGAGCGCTCCACAACAAGCACGCCAAGGTGGATATGTTCGCAGCGCAACGCGCCGTGAATGCCAAGGACTACCTGGTGACGGAGCAGGGCATCGACGCTTCGCGCATCAGCGTGACCACGGGAACCACCGACGGCCAGACGGTCGAGAACTATCTCGTGCCTTCGGGCGCGACGTTCTCGAACGACGTGACGGGAACTACGCCAGTGGACGAGACTGCGGTGAAACCGCAGGAGCGCAAGCCGCTGGCGGAGAGGCACCCGATGAAGAAAAAGGCCGCGGCGAAGTAATTGACGCGTCTGAACAAACCACCAAATGATTCTGCGAACCCTTCTAACCGGGAAGGGTTCGCAGCGATCAACTTATAGATCGACCTCCGTAGAAAAATTGAGGCCAGCCGTCATCCTACGGCTGGCCTCATTCTTTTGGTGCGCCCAGCATGGGCGCACTCTTACGGGTGCAAGTCCCGTCACAAGCTGGTCACGGCGAGTGAAGCGAAGCGCAACTGCAAGAGGGCGACCGAGTGTGGGGAGGAAGCGTGGAGCGAAGCTGCGGGCCGATGAACAAGAACCGGATAGAAGGCGTTGCCGATCAGGGCGAGCGGGCCAATGGCCGCGAAGCTCTTGTGACCAAAGGTCGGCGGCGTAGATCCGGCGGTGGTGCAGTGAAGGAGTGCGTTCTTACCTGGGGAGATCTCGCTTTACGCCTGAAAGGGCGACGGTGTTGAGCCGGAGCGAGAAGTCAGCCGAGGCCGTATTAGCTTGCTCGCGAGAGCGAGTGAAGGGCCGAACGAGGAGGAGTGGAATCCGCCATGACGATGCGGAGGGCATTGCGTCAGATGTCCGCGGAAGCGGAGCGGTCCGGCAAGGGGCAGGGTGAAGCCCTGTCTGAGCCGGGCAGCGACGAAGCCCTGCGTCCGCGTCCTGAACCGGAGGACACAGGGCCGGGACTGCTTGCGCGCAGTTCTGGCCAGAGAGAACATGCAGCAGGCATGGAAGCGGGTGCGGGCCAACAAGGGCGCTGCCGGGATCGACGGTCTTGGGATCGACGAGACGGCGAAGCGTCTGATGTGGGAGTGGCCCGCGATCCGCGAACAACTGCTGCGGGGGACGTACCGGCCTCAGCCGGTGCGTCGAGTTACGATCCCCAAGCCGGACGGAGGCCAGCGCGAGCTGGGCATCCCGACGGTGACGGATCGGCTGATACAGCAGGCACTGTTGCAGGTGCTGCAACCCCTACTTGATCCCACCTTCAGCCAGCACAGCTACGGGTTCCGACCGGGACGCAGTGCGCATCAGGCCGTTCACGCGGCTCAGGCGTATGTGCAGTCGGGACGGCGCGTGGTTGTGGACGTGGACCTGGAGAAGTTCTTCGACCGGGTCAACCACGACATCCTGATCGACCGCTTGCGGAAACGCGTTGCCGACGCCGGAGTGATCCGGCTGGTGCGTGCGTATCTGACCAGCGGCATCATGGATGGCGGGGTGTTGATGGCACGCAGCGAGGGAACGCCGCAAGGCGGTCCGTCTGTCTCCGCTGCTGGCCAACGTCCTGCTGGATGAGGTGGACAAGGAACTGGAACGAAGGGGCCACTCGTTCGTGCGCTACGCCGACGATGCGAATGTGTATGTTCGCAGCCGCCGCGCGGGCAAGCGGGTGATGGCTCTGCTGCTGAAGCTCTATGGCCGTCTGCGTCTCAAGGTGAATGAAGCCAAGAGCGCGGTGGCCAGCGTGTTCCAGCGCAAGTTCCTGGGGTACAGCTTCTGGGTGGCCGCAGGCGGCAAGATCAAACGCCGAGTGGCTGACAAGGCTATGACTGCGTTCAAGGCACGGGTGAGGAAACTGACCTGGCGCTCGGGCGGAGGCAGCCTCGAACAGGTGGTGGAACGACTGCGCAGTTATGTGCTGGGTTGGAAGGCTTACTTCGGAAAGGCGGAAACTCCAAGGGTCTGGCGGGAGCTGGATCAATGGATACGCCACCGGATGCGGGCCATCCAACTGAAGCAATGGCGGCGTGGCACGACCGCATATCGAGAGCTTCGGGCAAGAGGTGCAAGGCCGGATGTTGCGCTGACTGGTGGCAGGCAATATGCGCCGCCTGTGGCACAACAGCGGCACACCGCTGAACGGAGTCCTCGATCTAAGCTGGGCCGATCAACTGGGCATCCCCCGTCTCTGCTGACCTCAACTCCTCGAACCGCCGGATGCGGACCCGCTTGTCCGGTGGTGTGGCAGGGGAGAGCGGTAATCCGCTCCCCCTATGCCGATCGGCTCGATTCATCGCAGGTCCCAGTCGTGCCCTTTCACGGCCGACCCGAACCGAACCAATGCCAATCCAATCGTCATTCAGTTCGGCGCACGCCGTGGGACAGAATGCGTCAACCGGTACCATGGGTAGCAGGAGCGGATGTTGAAGCTGCGAAAGCCTGCCGTGCGGAAGTGGGTCATTGGAATCCTCGGGTTAGTCCTGTCGGTTCCGGTCGTGGCCGCGACCGCGCACACCAACCCCATGAACTACGATCCCCAGGTGCGCGCGGCGTATGAGCGCTTCTACAACCTCGACTATCCCGCCGCGGTGGAGCGCTTCCAGCAGTTTCACGCGGCCCTGAAGGAGATTGGAGTAGCCACTCGTAAACCCCGCGCGCGTTCCAGTCTCAAGCCCTTTGCTTGAGGCCATCACTTGAGTTACATTAACCGCAACCGTGCCCGCCAAACGGGCACAAACCGAACCATGCAGGCCGAAATCTCCAACAGGTTTTGGCTCAGTTTTCCGGGGCGGGTCACAACACTCAATCGGCCAGCTCGTCGTTTATGTTTACGCCGTCACGTACATATGCTGCTGATAGCCGGGAGCCGATATACCGCGTGAACCACAATTCCCGCAAAAACACACCACGGTTCTCTTCTTCTAAACAACTCGAGGGTCAGGGAGAGTTAAGATGCACTCATGCAGAAGAACGATGTTCCGCGGCGTCGCCGCTGATCCCGCCCTGCAGCTGTGATTACAGCTTTTCTGATCTGCATACCGGAAATGTTAACGCATCGGCCTTTGCATAAGGGCCATGCTTTTCAAAAGTCGTGGGGATGATCCACGAACGTAGGGATTGCGCTCGGTGTGTCTCCCGCGGGAGTTCCGTGATTGGAAGTTGGCGGGTTGGCCGCGTCGGTCCTGGCTCGCACTTTGGCCACGGTTAGCCAGTTATCCTTGGAGGGACGATCGGCCATCCAAGGCGGCAGAGACATGAGAAGCAAGCGGCTCAACGCTTCAGCGTGGCCCTCGTACAGAGCGCGCATTTCACGGAGCCTCTCAATGGATTGACCGTCGCGGCAGACCTTGACACCGCTTTCGGAGAGCAACTCGTAGAGCTCCTCATAGCGTTCGGTCGGCAATCGGTCGGGCGCGTCATTGAGCGGCCGCAGCGAGAGAATCTGCGACAAGTCCACCATGGCGTGACGGGCCATGGCAAAGGTGAGTTGTGCCTGACGCGCTTCGTAACCCTGGATTCCCGCGACCATGAGCGCGGACATGTCCAGAATGGAGGTGAGCGCCGCAAGCCAGCTCTGGTTGCTGTGCTGCGAACGAAAATAGCAGAGCTGTGGATACGAGATATGGCTCTCCAGCAATTCCGCCGACCAGCGCTCCCACTCCGTCAGCAGCACCGAGAGCGCTTGTTCGGCGCCCCGGTAGGAGTGGCGGCGCAGCAGCTCCGCGGCAGTCGGCGGAGATCCGGCACGCGCGTCCAGCAATGAGATGCTGACCTCGCGGCGCGAAAAGGCGCTGTAGAGAACCGGGAAATATCCCATTACCACTGCCAGAAAACCCAGTCCGGTGCCCGCCTCCAAAATCACCAGCGCGCGCGCCCAGGAATTCTGCGGCGTTACGTCTCCCAGACCCAGCGTGAAAATTGTGGTCCCGCTAACGTAGAGGTCCGAACGAAAGCCCGCCTGGTGCGCTGCATCGATAAAAGGGCTACCGAGTCCGAAGTAGAGCAAGCCAAAACCAAGAACCATGACGCTCGCCCACACCACCAGGAGCAGGATCAGCGAAAGCGGCCCGTAAAAACTGAGCGCCGTCTCCCGTTTACGGGAGTTGCGCAACCGCCGGGTGACAAACGACCAGGGCCTCCAGGTGACGATGTAGAAGATCCGCGTGAGCCGGAGATGCCCAGTGGCGCGCCGCGGCAAAATGATGGTCTGGAAGGCATCGAGCAGCACAATGAACAGGCAAGCAATGCCTGCAACAAACGCGAGAATTCGCATGTTTTTCTCCAGGGAAGTGCTTACGCGCGTTTCAGCCGTTACCGTATTCTAACCAGCCGCGCAAGGGCGGACCCAGGCGCGGAACAATGCGCTTCGCCATCACACTTCTCGGCCGGGCCGCTTGGGGCACGCCTCTGGAACCCGCTGCGGAGATGAAATCCTCTAAGCGCCCGTCCATTCGTGCGTCTGCACTTCCCTTCCCAATTCCAGTGAATCCGTCGAAAAGAGAACCTTTTTGGTACATTGATGCGCAAGATGTTGCACGTACAAAGGGCATCGCGAGCGCAAGTCATTGAGTATACGAATCAACTTTTTGGCGCTTCATTTGCATACGAAAAAGTACGCGCGAGTGGTGTGAAAGTTTTCCCCACGGTCCCCTTTCCACTAGGCGCGTAACCCCCGGGGTCCATCAAATTCGAGCCGAAGCGCACCTCGAAATATGCAGGAAAATCAAGCGCAAACGCCGGTGACATAGGATCTTGCTCGGACCTTGTCCCAGTGGTCCTGTTTCTGGGACGTCCTTCAAAGCAAACGCAGGGCGGAATTCCCGCACCCCCAAGAACTCGACTTCAGGAAAGGATCAAAAGTGAAAAAGATTCTTCTTCTCCCCGTAGTGTTGTGGTTGTCGCCGCTGGCCTTTGCGAACACCACGATCGACTTCGAAGAGTACTCTGGGTACACGCAGATCACCAACCAGTACGCCGGTGAGGACGCCACCTTTACGAACGCGCTGCAGTTAGTCGCGCCGTACTACGACTACTTTGACTATCCCCCGCATTCGGGCGACGGAGTCATTACCAACGATGGTGGCGACGGTCTGGCTGATCCCATCACGGTCGACTTCGCTACTCCCGTCGAAGATGTCACGGGATGGTACGCTGATCCGTTTGGCGTGACCGTGACTGCCTATAGTGGCCTCGATGGGACGGGCAGTGAGCTTTACGAATTTATCGGCGCTCCAGTGATTGATTCGGATGGTGAGTTCAGCCTCGGCGTTACGGGCATTGAGTCCATCGTCATCAGCGATGATGGCGGAAGTGCGGATAACGAGACCGTGGACGATCTTGGCTACACGGTAACCCCGGAGCCTGACTCGCTGATCCTGTTTGGGACCGGCTTGCTTGGCCTGGTTGGGATGATGCGCCGCAAGCTCCAACGTTAAGCCACAACCTCCAACGTTAAACCATCAACAGTTTTCGCGAGCGAGGGCCACCGCAGGCACAGACCGGGTGGGCCCTGCTCTCAAGGAGGAGAGACCATGATTTGTAACAAGAAAGCCGCTTCCCGCTTCCTCGCTGTGGCTGCATTTTCCCTCAGCGTTAGTTTCGCCTCGCAAGCTCAGACCAAGCCGCACCTGGTTACCACAAAGATCGATGACCGTTTCCGCGTCACCCTGGCGGGCAACACCCGCCCGGAGGCAAATTCCCGCAACGATGTCGGTGAGGCCGATCCCGACGTGCAGATGGATCACATGCTGCTGCTGTTGCAGCGCCCCGCCGCGCTTGAGGCTCAGCTTGAGCAGTTCATCGACGATCTCCATAACCCCGCGTCGCCCAGCTATCACCAGTGGATCAGCGCAGCCCAATTGGGCGCGACCTACGGACCGGCGCAAAGTGACATTGACGCCGTCACCGCTTGGCTCGAATCGCAGGGATTGACCGTCAACATGGTTTACCCAAATAACATGTTTATCGACTTTTCAGGCTCCGCCGGGCAGATCGCAGCGGCCTTCAACACCGATTTCCACAACTATCGTGTGAACGGCAAAACCTACTTCGCCAACACCCGTGACCCGCAGGTCCCTGCTGCACTCGCCGGGGTGGTCAAGGGTGTGCTTTACATGCACAACTTCAAGCCCAAAGCCATGCATGAGGTGCGCAAGCAGGCGCACATCGACGCCAGGTCGGGAGCCCTCCAGACTGAGTACACTCCTGGCAACGGCTATAACCCACTTGTGCCGTGGGATCTCGAAAAGATCTACAACATCGCGCCCCTGTTCACCGCCGGCATTTCCGGCCAGGGAATGAAGATCGTGGTCGTGGAGGATACGAATCAATGGAATTGTG
Organism: uncultured Acidobacteriota bacterium; assembly: GCA_963826735.1. Taxonomy (GTDB): domain Bacteria; phylum Acidobacteriota; class Terriglobia; order Terriglobales; family Acidobacteriaceae; genus Telmatobacter. The sequence goes on along the minus strand of CAWGYN010000010.1, from coordinate 583,831 downwards.
CGTCGGGTGCTCCGGGGACTGCAAGTAGCGCAAGTCCCACCCTGTGCAGCGCCACCAGTGACTGGGCCGTCTTCCGCAACATCATGGGCCTGGGGAGGTACACTTCGGGCAAGTTCTACGAGGAGACACCGGGCACGACGACCACAAATACCTGCACGGTGCCGTCGACAGAAAGCGGTGCCCCTTCGGGCTCCGGCATCAACAGCGACGACGTTGAGGCCACTATCGACGCGGAGTGGGCTACTGCGGCGGCGCCCAGCGCGACCATCATCAACGCGGCCTGCGCCGACCCGCGTGGCGGATTCGGCGGACTTACCGCGATCCAGAACATCCTCAGTCACCCCAATGCCGATAACGTCGATGTGATCAGCATGAGCTACGGCGAGTCGGAGGAATCAACCGGTGCGACGCTCAACGCCGCCTTCAATACCACCTTCCAGCAGGCTGTCGCCGCGGGCATCGGCATCTTTGTCTCCTCCGGTGACGAAGATGCGGCCAGCTCCGACGGTGGCGGGTCGGCGTGTTCCGGTGTCTCCGGCGACTGCGCAAAAGACGGCATCACGATCAGCGGCTGGATGTCGTCGCAATACGATGTCTCCGTCGGCGGCCTGGACTTTGCCGAAAACTACCTCGGCGAAAACAGCACCTATTGGAATGCCTCCAACAACGTCTTCTACGGCTCAGCCAAGTCTTACATCATGGAGCAGCCGTGGAATGACTCCTGCGCCTCAACGCTGCTTGCCAACTTCGAAACCGGCTCAACTGTAACTTATGGTTCAACCGGCTTCTGCAATACCTCTGCCGGAGAGAACTTCCTCTTGGCCGTGGGCGGCAGCGGTGGCCCCAGCGCCTGCGCTACGGGGACAGCGTCGACGAGGGGAGTCAACAGCGGAACCTGCGCCGGATACGCCAAACCCACGTACCAGAGCGCTTACCTTGGCACCATGGCCGGCTTGGTGAACGATAACGTTCGCGACACCCCCGATGTTTCCCTGATGGCCGCCAACGGCCTGTGGGGACACTATTACGTGCTCTGCTTTACGGACACAACTACGGACGGCACGGAACAGGGAGGAATTGCTTCCTGCACCGCCGTAAAGCCGGTCGACTGGCCGGGCTACGGTGGAACCTCAGTCTCCTCGCCGATCATGGCTTCCATACAGGCTCTGGTGGTGCAGCACAAAGGCAGCCTGCAGGGAAACCCCAACCCCCGCTACTACGCCCTCGCCAACACCGAATATGGTCCAAGCGGGAGCAGCGCCTGTAATTCAACCGAGGGTAACGGCGTAGGCAGCTCCTGCATCTTCTACGACGTGACGCTGGGCGACAACATAGCGAACTGCCAGGCGCACAGTGGAGGCACCCTGTACAATTGCTACCTGCCCTCTGGACTCGTTGGCGTGCTTTCGACGAGTAACAGCGCATACCAGCCCGCATACATGACAGGAACCGGCTGGGACTTCGGTTCCGGCATTGGCAGCGTGAACGCCTTCAACCTGGTGATGCAGTACTAGCGACACCGCACGTTCGAACCTAACAGCAGGGAACTCGGAAAGAGCTCCCTGCTGTTTTCTTGGAAACCAATAACAGCGACTGGGGTCTCGATTCCATCTGCGTCGAGGCAACTCCGGAGCCTGGGGCGGCTTACCCTTCCTCCTGTCTTCAACCCAACTCCCAGCGCAACGACGGCCTCAGGTCTCATCGCATTGCAGCGACGAGCCGCGATTTCGTTATCTTCTGAAGCATTTTTCCTATCGAAGATCTGCGCACCAATTGCCGGGCAGGTGTCGAGACTTACTCCGAAGTGCAGACCCACTTTGAGCCCGGCGGGAACGAGTTTATCCATAAACGCTCCCAATGGCATGTGCAGAGCCCGACCGGAGATCTCTTCCCCGTAAACTGAGAGTATGCCGCCGATCCTGATCGCGCAGAGTATCTCCAAACGCTTCGGCGCTACTCCTCTCTTCGACAACATCTCCTTTTCAGTCCACGACGGCGATCGCATCGGCCTCATCGGTCCTAACGGCGCTGGCAAATCCACTCTCCTCGCCATCCTCGGCGCAGAACAGAAGCCCGATTCCGGGGAGGTCTCCTTCCGCAAAGGCGTTCGCATCGGCTACGTCCACCAGATCTCGGACTTTGCATCGAAAATCACGGTCCGCGGGATCATCGAGACCGTGCTTGTGCGCAACGCCGTTCCTGCTGTCGCCCGCGAGCAGCGGCTGCGCGGAACGCTGGGCCGCGCCGGCTTTACAGAAGTTGACACCCCCGGTAATCCCGGCATGGACCGTGAAGCCGCGAGTCTAAGCGGCGGCTGGCGCAAGCGGCTCGCCATCGCGGAAGCCCTCGTCACAGATCCCCAGGTCCTTCTTCTCGACGAGCCCACGAACCACCTCGATCTCGACGGCATCGAGTGGCTGGAAGGCCTGCTTCGGACCGCCAGTTTTGCCTTCGTCGTCGTCACCCACGACCGTTACTTCCTGGAGAACGTTGCTTCCCAAATCGTCGAGCTAAATCGCATTTACTCCGACGGCCTGTTGCGTATTAAGGGTAGCTATTCCAAATTCCTCGAAGACCGAGAGGCCTACGGCGAGTGGCAGCAGCGCGCCCAGGAGAGCCTGCGCAACCGCGTCCGCGCAGAGATGGAATGGCTGCGCCGCGGCCCGAGGGCCCGCACTACAAAATCCAAAGCTCGCATTGATAACGCCAATGCCCTAATCTCCGAGTTGCGCGACTCCGAATCCCGCACACGAATCGCCACAGCCGGCGTCACCTTCGATGCCACCGGTCGCCAGACCAAACGTCTTATCGAAGTCGAGAATGCCGCAGTCAGCCTTGGCGATCGCGAAATCCTCCGCGGCATCAGCGTCACGCTGATCAACGGCCTGAAGCTCGGCCTTGCCGGCGCCAACGGCTCAGGAAAAAGTACGCTGCTACGTGCCATTACCGGCGAAATCAAACCGTGCGCCGGCGAAATCCGCCGCGCACCGGGCCTGCGCATCGTCTATTTTTCGCAGATGCGTGAGTTGGACACTTCACTCACCCTTCGCCGCACGCTAGCGCCCGATTCCGACTCTGTTGTCTATCAGGATCGTCTCGTACACGTTGCCGGCTACGCGTCGCGCTTTCTGTTCACCGGCGAGCAACTCAATCAGCCGGTCGAGTGCCTCAGCGGCGGCGAGCGAGCACGCGTCCTCATCGCCCGCCTCATGCTTCAGCCCGCCGACGTGCTCATCCTCGACGAGCCCACCAACGACCTCGATATCCCCACGCTCGAGATTCTCGAGGAATCGCTGCTCGAATTCGCGGGCGCGCTGGTCCTCGTGACTCACGACCGCTATCTTCTCGATCGCGTCACCAACGCCGTTCTCGGCCTCGACGGCCGCGGCAACGCCGCGCTCTTCGCCGACTACCTGCAGTGGGAGGTCTGGCGGGACCAACAGACACGAGCCGAATCAGGAGCTGCCGCAGAGGAAAAGCCGCAACTGCCCCCGGCCGCATCACCTGAATCTCGGACGCGCAAAAAACTCTCCTACCTGGAACAGCGCGAATACGACAGCCTGGAAATACGGATCGACGAAGCGGACGCGCGCCTTCGGGCCGCCGAGCAGCACATTCAGGCTGCCGATGTCGTTATCGATTCCGCAGCGCTTACCGCAGCCCTCGCCGAACTCGATGCGGCAAAGGCCGAGCACCATGCCGTCTACGAGCGCTGGGTAGAGCTCACTGATAGGATCGGTGGCTGAAGCAAGCGTCACGCGAGAGGGGGATTCGAACCCCCGGTACAGCTTTTGACCGTACAACGGTTTAGCAATTCTCTCTCTCCCGCCGCCCCAACGCAATTTCAATCACTTAGAGCCGTATTCCGCGCTCAGAGAGCATCCAAACTAACCTCAGTAGTCATTTAACGGACACCCAACGGGACACCTTAGAACCGGCACGAAAATACCTATCGCATCGTGTCGGTATTGGCGCAGTGTGGAATTGTCGGAGCCACACACACGAAAGCCCCTCGGTTTCGAGAGGCTTCGTGGCAGTTCTGGGAAATACAACTCTATCTAATGCGCGACCCTACGCTCTGGAGAACATGGCTTGCTGTGACGATGGTCACATGAACATAATCCTCGCCAGTCAGCGACAGTATTACCGGCGCTTTGGTCTGTGCGGCCCGGTGACGGTCTGTGAGGGCCTGATAGTCACGAATGGGTCACGGCAACTTATAATTCTTGCCTGTCGCAAAACCTGGTTGAATCGGAGGAATGAATAGGGGAACCTCATCCTCTGGACTGATAGGCGAAGCAGGTAAACATGAAGAAGCTAGCGGTTGCGTGGAATGGGCTGTTGGCCGTCATCTACATCGCAGTAGTGATAGGAATCCTTGCCTCAGCAGCGAGCAGATTTGAAACGCTGGTGCTGGCGGGATTGATTCAACTGTATGCGGCTGTGCTGTTCAATGTTTCGCTGCTGGCCGAATCCGCTGATATTAACAACCGCGCTTCACTTGTTCGTTTTAACATTCTGGCTGCCCGTACTAGGGCTTTAACAGGAGACGAAGAAGAGGCGGTTCTGGACCAAGAGAAGACTCTTGCGGATGCAATCAAAGACTACGGGCCGAAAGTCCTGATAGTGCGATTTTCGCATGGGATCGTTTCAGCGTATGCACTTTTCAAGATTGTTCGGGCGATTCTATAACTCCGTCGCAGTTAGCTAAATCGCCGCGTATCGCTACATTAGCTCTTCCAGTTCTTTGCACTCTCGCAGCAATTCCCGGAAGTGCGCCATTTCCTTCCGAGCCTCTGCGGAAAATCGTCCGTGCTTCCAGCGCGCACGCTTGGAGCGGAACAAGCCTGCCGCCGTGCGCGGCCCCGTGGAAAGGCCACCGTGCATTCGGCAACGCTTCTTGCCCCGCACGGCTGGGCAGTCGCAGGGAGTGCCTTTGCGCGTGCGTGCGCCGCATCGTGGCGCGCTGGCAGGGTTCCCTTGAGGGTTAGCATTCTTTAGCCAGCCGCACCGCTTTGCATGGGGTTCATTCGCGGTTTTGTTCTGCATCCCCACCCCCCGCCCCCCGGTTGACCGTCCCCACAATGGCCTGACCGCCCGCCTGAACGGTGACGTGCTCCACCGTCACTTTTTGGTGGCCGCCGCCGCGATATGTCCTCAAGCACTCCGCCATCGTCGCAAACGTCCGAAGCATCTTCGTTGCGCGGTTGACGTTGCAGTCTACCCCGTCAACTGTCTGGTCTGGGATCATAGCCCGCCGCAAATAATCCATCCCCTGGCTGTGAAGGGCGATCAACTGCGAGCACAGCATCACTTCCATGCCGTCGCGTGGCGCAAGGGCCGCAACACCATCGAGCGCAATGTTCAGAAACGCGGCTTCATCGCATTTCCCCTTGGATTGCGGTAGGGCGCAAGTAACTTGAGCCCAGCGGATATTGTCGAGCGGTGTATTATCCGGTCCGGCTGGCGCGTTTGAGCCCAAGAAAATCTGCGTGGCTCGGCCCGAGCCGGGGTCGAGGGTGAAAACACTCCAGCACACACCCAAGGGGCGGGCGCGCCGGAAACGGCAAACCCGCCAAAGGCCCGCGAAACAACAGCGGTTAGCGTAACCGCTATACACCGCTAAGGGATTGAAAACATGGACCTTAAAACGGCAGATGTCCCGTTAGTGTCCCGAGCCGGCGGAAATGAGCACCCGGAGCTGATTGATTCGGGGGAATTGGCAACGCGCTGGCGAGTGCCCGAGTCTTGGATTCGGAACCGTACCCGCGCTCGCACACCCAAAGAAGAGCGGATTCCCTGTCTCAGGCTAGGGCGATATGTCCGCTTTGAGTGGGGATCACCTCGGCTCGCAGATTGGCTGGCGAGAAAACGGCAATAGTTGCTCTCTTTTCTCTTGACTTGCTTATCGGTAAGCAAGATAATTCTGTGCATGGGAAAAAAGAACAAAAACCCGAACGCACAGGCGCTTGGCAGCCTTGGAGGAAGGGCGCGGGCAGAGAACTCTGCCCGAAGCCAAAATCACCGAGATTGCCAGCAAGGGCGGGAATGCAAGAGCCGCAAAGCTGTCGGCTGCTGAGCGCAGCCGGATTGCGAAGCTGGCCGTAGCAGCCCGTGAGAACAAGAGAAAGGGAGGCAATTGAAATGCGAAACCGCAAACAGAACGGCCAGATCGTCCGAATAGGGGATAGGTGGTATGTCCGCTATTGGGAACGTCGCAACATCGGAGGAACCGTGGAACGGAAGCGAGTCACACATCATCTTGGGTCGGTGACGACGCGCGGCAAGCGCCCGCCCGCCGACATCGAGAAGGAAGCGGAACGTCACATGGCAACAGTGAACGGTGGCGCAATTCCTGCGGAGCGAATTGTCACCATTGGCGATTTTGTGGAACGCATTTACCTGCCTTGGATCGAACAGCACAAGCGGCCTTCCACGGCGAAGGGATACCGGGACATCTGGGAAGATCACTTGAAGCCCCATTGTGCGCAGATGTGGCTCAAAGACACCCGGACCTATCACGTCCAAGGCTGGTTAAATCAGATCGGCAAAGGCAGTCTGAGCCGCAACACCCTGAAACACATCAAGAGCGTTGTGAGCGCGATTTTCACCCTGGCGAAGCAACAGGACTATTTCCATGCAGAGAATCCCGCCCGCGATACGGCGATCAATCCTGGGGCTGCTGAGCCGCAAGAAACGTATGCCTACTCGCTTGAGGAAATCCAGAGCATTCTCGCCCGGCTCCCCGAACCCGCCGGTACAGCGTTTGCAATTGCCGCGTTCATGGGGCTGCGTTATGGCGAGATTCGCGGTCTCCTTTGGGAGAATTACCACGACGAAGAAATGCACGTCATCTCGCTCCATCTGGAATGGCCGGATAACGGACCCAAAGACGCGCAAAGGGCGCGCTCCGGTTCCTGTAATTCGGCAGTTAGCGGAACGGCTCGAAATGCATCGGCTGCGCTGCGGCAATCCTCAAACAGGCCCGATCTTCGCCAATGCGCTTGGCAAGCCGCTTGCGATTGTCACCCTCACGAATCGGTACATCTTGCCATCTCTGAATCGCTGCGAACGCTGCGGGAAACCGGAGTCAGCTCACCAGAAGGCGAATCACGAATATCAGGCGTGACGCCAGCATTCCCGAGTGGCACGGCTGGCACGCTGCGCGGCGCGGCCTTGGGAGCAATCTGTATCGCTTGGGTGTGCCGGATATGGTGATTCAGCGAATCCTTCGTCATGCGAACGTGAGCACGACGGCAACCTACTACATCAAGACAGCCGCCGCCGATGTTCGGAGCGCAATGACGAAGCTGGAAAACCACATTGCAGAGGCAGCGCAGAGCCAAGCGGACACTAATGGGACACTTGAGGCGCTTTTGGAGTCCGGCCCCTCAACAATTCAATAAATTTTAAGGTTGTTTAGATTCAAAAGGATGGCGGAGAGAGGGGGATTCGAACCCCCGGTACAGCTTTTGACCGTACAACGGTTTAGCAAACCGCCGCCTTCAGCCACTCGGCCATCTCTCCGGTCTCAGTCAGGATTATACCGGAATCTGCGCTGACGCGGCCCGGACTGCCGAATACCAGCCCCAGTTTTTCACGGACTGCGTTTCTCAAACTGCCGAGCGTCGCCCACCCCGCGGCTTTTACATTGCGCTTCTCAGAACGTCATACCGCAGCCAACTCACTGCCTCCGCACATCCAGCATTCCGCACAGCCCTCATCGATGCGCATTCAGTGCAGTGCATTCAATACGGTACATTCAATACATTCACACTCATGCGCTTTGTTCTCCATTCCGGTTTGCGCAAAATCCGCTTCCTGCCCCTCGTGGCCGCCACCTACTTCATGGTTTCCGGGGGCCCCTACGGCATCGAAGACATTCTGGGTGGCGCCGGATACGGGCGCGCTATCATCATCCTGCTCACGTTGCCGCTGCTGTGGAGCCTGCCCACCGCCCTTATGATCGGTGAGCTGGCCGCGGCCATCCCGGCCGAAGGCGGCTTTTACGTCTGGGTGCGCCGCGGCCTCGGCTCATTCTGGGGATACCAGGAAAGCTGGCTCTCTCTTACGGCCAGCGTCTTCGACATGGCGCTCTACCCGTCCATCTTTGTACTCTATCTGGGCAAGTTCAACCCCGCGCTCACCGACGGACCGCGTGCCTGGCTCTGGTCGCTGGCCGTGGTGGTTCTGTGTTGCGCGTGGAACCTGCGCGGCGCGCCCGAAGTCGGCGACGACTCGGTCTGGCTTTTTGCGTTGCTGCTCGCGCCATTCGCGATCTTCGTCGCGCTGGGCTTCTGTCATGGTTTCACCGCGCATCCAGCTATCCACTGGGGCCGCACTGCTGCCGAGCCCGGTGCACCGCTCGGACTTTCCACTGCGATCCTGGTCGCGCTGTGGAACTACATGGGCTGGGACAACGCCTCCACCATCGCGCGCGAGGTGGACAATCCGCAGCGCAACTATCCGCGTGCCATGATCGCCGCCGCGCTCCTTACCGCTCTCACCTACGTGCTGCCGCTGGCGGCCATGGCCTTCGCCGGACTCTCGGCTGAAGGTTTCTCTACCGGTTCATGGGCCGTCGCCGGCAGTGCTCTCGGCGGCCCGCTGCTCGGGCTGGCCATCGTCGCGGGCGGCGTAATCTGCGGCGTGGGCATGTTCAACGCCCTCATGATGAGCTACACGCGCCTGCCCATCGCCATGGCTGCGGACGGCCTGTTGCCGCGCGCCTTCCTGCGCCGCAATCGCCGCGGCGTGCCCTGGGTCAGTGTGCTTGTTTGTGGATTGGGTTGGGCGCTGGCCCTCAAGCTCCCCTTCGAGCGCCTTATCTCCATTGATCTCATTCTCTACGGCTCCAGCCTGATCCTCGAGTTCGTCGCGCTCATCGTGCTGCGCCTGCGCGAGCCCGAGCTTCCGCGTCCCTTCCGCGCCGGCAGTTTCAGCTTCGCCTGCCTGCTCGCCGTTGGTCCCACCGCGCTCATCCTCTTCGCGCTCTACGCCTCGCGCTCTGAAACTCTCGGCGATCCCGGAACGCCGTTCGCCAAGGTCTCGTCGCTGGCTTTCGCCGCCGCAGTGGCTCTGTTCGGGCCACCGCTCTACGCCCTCACGGTTGCCCTCGCCTGCCACAAGCCGGAACTGACGGTGAACAGTGAATAGTGGTCAGTGCGAGTGTGAAGTGTGAGTGTGCAGTGAGAGTATGAAGTGGTCAGAGCGTGTTTCATAAATTGCCTCGCCGGTGAGCGCGAATCCCTCAGGGGTTAAAACCCCTCAGTTTTCCTGCCCATTTCGGCACGACTGAAGTCGTGCCCTTTCACGAAACCATTTATGAAACAAGCTCCAGTGAATAGTGCGCGGTTTCCACGCACACTCGCACTCACACTTTCACTACACTCACACTCGCACAGTTCCCTCGGTCCCTTGTTCCTTCGCTCCCTTGCTCCCTGTCTTTTTCTCTTTGAACTGATTCATCGCGTACGTCACGCGATCGCGCGCGTAGCTCGCGTCGTGCCAGCCCCGCATCTCCACGCGCTTGCCTTCCAGGTCTTTGTAGATCGAGAAGAAGTGCGTAATCTCCTTGAGCATGTGCGGATAGATATCTGTGTAGTTCCAGATGTTGGCGAAGCGTGGATTGTTTTTGCCCACGGCCAGCACCTTCTCGTCGAGTATGCCCTGGTCCAGCATCTCCAGCAGGCCGATGGGCCGGACTTCCTGCACGCATCCCGGAAAGCTCTCAGTCGGCACCATCACCAGTACGTCCAGCGGATCGCCGTCGTCGCTCAGCGTGGAGGGTATAAAGCCGTAATCGCCAGGATAGTGCACCGGTGAGTACAGGTTGCGGTCCAGCTTGAACACGTGCAGCTGTTTGTCGTACTCATATTTCTGCGTCCCACCTTTGGGAATCTCGATCACGGCGCGAAAGACCTCTGGCGCGCGGTCGCCCACCGGCAACTCCAGATAATTCACCATTGCGTTAAATCTCCTTGGGGAAGTGCGTAGCTTGATTTAGTGGTCAGTGTGAGTGGTCAGTGTGAGTGCGAGTGCGAGTGTGCAGTACGCAGTGTGAAGTGTGAGTGGACAGTGTGCGCCGATCACCCACACTCACACTCAGTCCCTAGTCCCTCAGTCCCTTAGTCCCTTAGTCCCTGTCTTTCCGTCCCTGCTCTTATAATCAAGGAACATGAAGGCGCATGTCTATGTCACGTTGAAGTCATCGGTCCTCGATCCGCAGGGCCAGACCATCCACAACGCTCTCCGCAAGATCGGGTTTGCCGAGGTCACCGCGGTGCGCCAGGGCAAATACTTCGCGCTCTCGCTCGCCGATTCGCTCAATGCCGAGCAGGCGCGCGCCGAGGTCGAGCGCATCGCCCGCGAAGTTCTGACCAATCCCGTCATCGAAGAATTCACATACAAGATCGAAGAGTAGTTTGCACACGCGCGAAAGCTGTCAGCTTTCAGCGATCAGTTTTTCGTTTGTAATCCATAGTTCACGGCGGAAGACAAAGCGCTTCGCGAAAGAGCGATGCGAGTTCGCCCCACTGCCCCACAGTTTCACAGTTTCTGTGAAGCTCGCGGTACGTTTCTGTAAATAGTTGATTTTAAATTGTTTAGATGGCATCACAGTTTCACAGTTTCTGTGAAGCTTGGCGGCTTTGGCTGTAAATTGCTGATTTTTATTTACTTACGGGCTCCACAGTTTCACAGCCCGTTTTTTCAGGGGTCATAGGGGGGTGGGGGAGGGGGAGGGAGGGGGGGGTGCGAGGGACTCGGGACTAAGGGGCTCGGGACTAAGGGACTCGGGACTAAGGGACTCGGGACTAAGGGACTCGGGACTAAGGGACTCGGGACTAAGGGACTCGGGACTTCGGGACTCGGGACTGAGGGAGTGGATAACCGTGGGCCGGGGATTGTGAGCGGCTTGCCGCTGCCGGCTGGTGGCGTTTTGGTGCGCTGGGGGTAATAGGAGTTGGCGCGTCTGATGTGGGGGAGGGTTTCGAGGAGATAGGTAACGATGCAGGAGAGGGAGCATTCGTGTTCGGCGGACCAGACACGCGCCCTGAGGTAGGCGTTCTCGGGAATGGAGACGGTAATGTTTTTCATTTTTGTCATGCGATCTTGCTCCGTTGGGGCATGAATTTTTTGACGCGCGCGGTTTCGGTTTCCGTGAGATTGGCGTAGACGGCGTAGCCGGCCATTTCGCGCGATTTTTCTTCGGCGCTGACGGCGCCGAGCGCGACCTGCGCGGCGTAAAGGAGCTTGCCTGCACTGGCCTCAGGGATGGCGCCGAGCAATATGCCGTGGGCGACACAGGCGATGAAGTCGCGGCAGTTGTCGCGGCTGGTGAGCGGGGGCAGAGCGGCGCGGTAGGCCTCGCCAGCTTTTTTTGTGGCGCTGTATTCCGACTCATCCTCCTCCATCTGCTCGCGGTAGGCGTCTTCCCAGGCCTTGGCGCAACGGGAGATGGCGGGGTTTGCGAGGGCTGGGCTGGGTTTTTCGACGGTCTCGATTTCAACGGGTTCCTGTTTGCTTGCCATGGGTGATTTCTCCGGTGTGAAAAGCAGGGACTAAGGGACTCGGGACTAGGGACTCGAAAGACGAGGTTCCGCCGACCTTAGGCCTGGTTGGTATTGATGGGAACAGTATGCGCCGGGAGGGCTTAATTATCTGCAAATCGATGGGCGGGGCTTGCGGATTGTTTTCAGAGGTTTTGCGCGGGAAACGGGCGGGAGTAGATTGCGGGGCGACGGAGAGTTGTGTTTTCGGATGGAGATCGGGCGGGGGGTGTCGGCAAGGGGGCTGTCGATTGCTGGTGGGTTCAGGCGTATGCTCTTGCCCAGCAGGTCACCAGCGCGTTCCGGATGACTTGCATGTCGTTTTCGAACTCACCTTGGTTGAGGTTGCTTCCCACGTGCCTCGCCATCTCCCTTTTCAGGCCGAGCTGGCGGCCGAGTTGTTCCACCTCTGCAGCGGTCTTTTTATATGCGCCCGGGTAATACTCTTCGAGGCTTGGGGTGGTCAAAACGAATAATTGGGATTGTTCGATCAGCCATGGATAGTTGCGGTTGAACTCTTCAAAATCTGCTTGTTTCGATGGATGCGGACGGTCACAAAGGATGGCGAGTTTGTTGCGGTAAATGGGGTTTTGCGCGAGTGGGGCAAAGATGGTATTGATTGCGTTCATCGATTCGCGCTGCTTTTCGAAGTCGCCCTCTGAAAAAATGATCTGGAGCTCGGGTCTTTCGCCGTAGAAGCGATCGATTATTCTCTTGATGAAGATTTGATCGCTTCTACCTTCGACGATCAGAAAATTTCGGGGAAGCAGAAGGTCGCTGGGGCTTCCCCCGAGGAGTTCGTAGATGACCGCTGGCTTGCCGGTCGGGCTGACTTGGATCACAGACGTTTGTCCGTCCGTTTTTTCCACGGAGAACACGGCCTGTTGGGGAAAGTCGTCTGCCACGAGGACCGACGAATGAGTATTGAGAAAGACCTGATCTCCCCCGAGGGCGATGTCTCGAAGCGCCAGCTTCAGGTTTCGTTGTCCGGTGGGGTGCAAGTGTAGCTCTGCCTCGTCGATGAGGAAGAGCAACTGCTTTCCCTTCGCTTCGCCGCGCTTGCGGAAGTCAGCGTAGGTCTGCAGAATAGCGAGCATCAGCGCCCGCTGCATTCCGTCGCCCTTCTCACTTGCATCTGTCTTAATGCCGTCGTCGATTTCCGTTTTGCACCCTTTTAGCAACTCCTCAAAAGCAGGCTCAGCGATCTGAAATGAAACCTCAACGCAGTCTGGGAACTGTTTTGCTATGTATATTGTTACTTGCTTTCCGATCCTATCGAGCTCGATCCGAACGTCTGATTCCGGCGCAGCGAAGAGGTCCTCGAACTTCTGGCGGAAGTCCTTATACTGCGGGCTACTTTCGAGCAGCGCGTTTAATACTCCTGAAAGCATGCTTCCAATTGGTGAGGTCTTGCTGAATTTTGCGATGTCGCTTAGCGGGGTCTTCGTGTCCACGTATTCAAGCAGGGGCAGCAGGTCATTAAAGGCCGTGTCGAACCCGGTTGGATTTTTTTCGCTCCATGCGTGGTGCTCACGATTGAAGATCTTCCTTACCTTCGGGTCGAGGCTCGTACGCTTCGCTTGTATGACGTCTTGACTACCGACTACGTTGACGATTGAGGTTCTGTTTCGCTCGTTCTTCATGGATGCGAGGGCTGCCTGCAGGCCCGAAAACTCGACCTCGACGGAGATCTCTGCGGTTCCCTTTTGTCCGAACCGCAGGCGATCAGTGTCGCCCTTGTTGGTGTAGAACCAATTCAGCGCTTCGAAGACGTTGGTCTTTCCGTGGTTGTTTTGTCCGACCATTACATTGAAGTTGGATGGAGAGAACTGAGCATGCTTAATTGAGCAGAATTGGTCGATCACGATCTTCGTAATCTGCATTGGCGCCGCTCCTATGGTTGGTCAGCTAAACGATAGCGCCAATGCCGAGATTCCTCAAGGTGTTATTTATGCGTTTACGCGAGCCTCACGATTGCATGGCAATCGTGGGGCTCGAAGGCACTCCGCTCGGGATAATAGCGCGAGAATTGGGGTCGTGCGATCTTGGGTCTCGGAATCGGGAGTTGGCGTGGGGTTTGAGGACGGCTTCGCCGCGCACTGGATTTCTCGAAAAGTGGTGGGCGGTTTGCGGCGTGGCTAAAGCCAAGCCCTGATACAAGACGAGGGTCGAATGCAGGTTCCCATTCGATTTCGATCGCCGCGAAAAACAAAGGCAAAAGCAACCGCGGGTCCTTCGACTTGTCCCGGCACGCCGGGACTCGCTCAGGATGACAGTGCACATATGGGGTGGGGTGATCCCACCCTTTTCGCAAACGCGCGAAAAGGATGGGGCAACCGGTAGGGTATTACGCGGAGACGCGGAGACCGTTGACGAACGACGCGGCTAGGTGTCCGTCGCGGCTGACGGCGACGAGGTTGGCGGGGCCGCCGGGGGCGAGCGAGCCGGCTTCGCTCTCAAAGCCGGTGAGCGCGGCGGGATTGCCGGTGAGCAGGCGCAGGCCCTGCTCGAGAGTTGCGCCGGTGAAGGCGAGGAAGTTTGCGAGCGCGCGGTCGAGGGTGAGGACGCTGCCGGCGAGGACGCCGCCGCACATGGCGCGGCCGTTCGCGACCTGCACGGTCAGGCCGCCGAGGCGGTATTCGCCATCGGGCATGCCGGTGGCGCTCATGGCGTCGGTGACGAGGATGGCGCGCTCGGGGCCCTTGGCACGCCACCAGAGCTTGGTCATCTCGGGAGCGGAGTGGATGCCGTCGCAGATAAGCTCGGCGAAGAGGGAATCGTCCGTCAGCACGGTGCCGAGGATGCCGGGCTCGCGGTGGTCGAGCGGGCGCATGGCGTTGAAGGTGTGCGTGGCGCTGCGAGCGCCGGCGGCAATGGCGGCGCGGGTTTCAGCCGCGGTGGCGTTGGAGTGGCCGAGCGAGACGCGGACGCCGCGCGCGGTGGCGTGGGCGGCGAGCTGGGGCGCGCCGGGCAGCTCAGGCGCGAGAGTGATGAGGCGGACGTGGCCTTCGGCGGCATCATAGATGCGGTCGAAGAGGGCGATGTCGGGCTCGAGGAGAAATGCCGGCGGATGCACGCCGCGCTTGGCGTGCGAGAGGAACGGTCCTTCGAGATGGATGCCGAGCGGGTGGGCGGCGCCGGCCGCGGGCGGCCTGGCAATGAGCTTGGCCAATCCGGCGACGGCGCGAAGGGTCAAGTCAATGGGCGCGGTGACGGTGGTAGCGAGGAAGCGAGCGGTGCCGCGCGAGGCGAGGAAGGCGCCCATGGCGGCGAGAGCTTCGGGGGTGGCTTCCATGGCGTCGTGGCCCGCGGCGCCGTGGATGTGGATGTCGAAGAAGGAGGGCGCGAGCGTGGCATCAGGGAAGTCGAGGATGGACGCGCCGGTGGGGACGGTGCTGGCGGCACGCGTGGATATGGAGGCGATGCGGCCGTCTTCAAGGACGACGATGGGGTGGTCGTAGAGACGGGAGCCGTCGTAAAGGCGGCGTGCGGTGAGGACGACGGGGGCTTGCGGCATGGCGTGCGATTCCTTTGGATGCATCTATTATCCGACAGGGACTCAGGGATTGAGGGACGCGGAATCTTGAGTGTGCAGTGCGAGTGCGAGTGTGAGTGCGAGTGTGAGTGCGAGTGCGAGTGCGAGTGCGAGCGTGAGTGCGAGTGTGAGTGTGCCGGTGCTATTCGGCTGCATTCACACTCACACTCACACCGGCCACTCTGGCTCAGACCAGGTGCTCGAGCTTTACGTTTTCTTCAGCGTATTGCTTTCCAATTTCACTCAGACGCGGAATGGCATCGATGGCGTCGATGCGCTTGAGGCGCGGGTCGTCCTCGAGGATCTTCAGCATCTCCTTCTTACGGAAGGTGCGGTTATAGCGCACGTAGCTGAACCAGCTGCGTCCCGCGGGCGGAGCGCCGGCAGGATTGCCGCTGAGGAGATCGCCGACCTCGGTATCGAGCTTTTCGCCGCACATGGTTTGTGCGTCGAGCTTTTCGGCAAAGAGGCAGTCGCCGAGACAGCGGCAGAGATAGTCCTGTTGCCAGCCGATGGACTGCATCAAGGCGGCGGTGGTTTGCAGCACGGCCGTGGGAATTTTGGTGGCCATGATACCGAGGCCAACCCTGGGATCGCCGAGAGGAACCTCGGAGGAAAAAGCGATTGTCCCTACGGAAACCATGCGGATGTTTTCCGGACCGGGCGTCCAGTTGACGCGATAGCCGGGCAGAATGGCGGTGAGCGCGGCGATGAGTGCCGGGTTGGAGTAGGGCGTGATGGAGCCGTCGACGAACTCGTACGTGGTATCTCCCAATTTGGCGGTCTCCGGAGGAAAAAACACGGGCGCCGCGGTGCTGGCGCGTACCAGTTGCCAGAGGGGAATCAGGCGGTTGTCGTCGGGACGGGTGGGATCGTTGTAGATGGCGTCGGGATTGTTGGTGAGGGGCCACGCCGATCCCGTGGTGTGGTTGCGCACGACGACCATGAGGAGATTTTTCTTTTCGCCATCGCGCAGGCGCTCGCTGGCGAGGGTGGCGAGCTTGCCATCTTTTTCGACGAAGATCTGCTGGAGGAATTGGGAGATAGGCTTGGGGTCGTACAGCGCGGCGAGCTTGGCGGTGGGAGTGCGCCAGGAGACCTTCTCAAACATCTTGCGGCCCTCGCGGAGGTAGAGGTCTCTGACCTGCTCCACGGGCATGCCCCAGCATAGGCAGGTGGCGATGATAGCGCCGGTCGAGGTGCCGGCGAGGAAATCGAAGTGGTCACGGAGAACGAAAGTCCGGGCTTTCTCGGGATCGTCTTTCGCGTAGTACTCGCGCAGCAGTTCTTCGATTTTGACGAGAACTTCGAGGGTGAAGACGCCGCGTATGCCGCCGCCATCCAAAGAGAGAATTCTTTTCATGGTGTTATCCCTTATGCGAGGCCGCGCCCAGCACGAGAGAGCGCCATTCGAAGAGTTCCACGATCAGGGCTCTTTCGATGCGCTCCACCACGCGGAGCACGGAATTCCAGGTGTTGAGTGCTTCCAGTTGAGTGTCCCAGCGGCGCAACGCCTGGCTGAGCTCGCGATAGCGGCGGCGACGCCGCGCGCAATCTTTCATGGAGGCAAAAGCGCCGGCCATGGTGGCTACTTCAAACAAGGCCGACATGAGGAAGGCCAGCCATTGGCGGCCGGAGAAGCCGTGATCGACGAGCCATTGCAATCCGCCCGAGAGACAGGCGACGGCGATGAGCGTGGCCAGTGCGCCGCAGATCCAGCCCACCGCCCCGTAACGCCGCTCCTGCCGCGCAGCTTTCCGCGCCTGGCGGGAAAAATACTCGATCTGGTGAGCCACGCGATCGCGGCGATACTCCTGCTTGAAATCTGAAAGCGGAGATTCGACGCGGTGATTGTCTTCCATCTTGAGGAAGTTGAGGGAGCGCAAAATGCCGGAGAGCCAGGGCGCGACCTCCGCGCCAATGACTTCATACTGCCGGGGCGTGCTCCAGGTGACGAGAACGGAACGGGCGATCTCAGCAGCGGTGCGGGTGCGTGCCCACAACCCTTGCCGGGTGTGAACACGAAGGACAGCGGGCAGCGCCAGAGCGATAATGCCGAGGGCGGCGCTGACGGCCAGCCACGGCGCAGCGCCGGGAAATTCGGGCGCCACGCCGGCCATGACCGCGGCGGCCGCGGTGTAGACGATAGGAACGGAGGCCACGCGGCGCGCCTGGGGCGCAAAACGATTGGCGTTTGCATCGGCTTTATCGAGCCATGCCTGCGCCAGGTTCCGGGGCGAGCCGGCGGGCGGGGCAACGCCCGCATCGGGCAGCCCGTTGAGAAACTCGAGCTCGTCGCTCGTGTCGATGTGCTCGAGGGCCTCCTTGTTGAGCCACTGCAGCTCACCGGTTTCACTGTGAATCCAGGCGACGGGGTGGCCGGTTTTTCTGGCGTAGGAGACCATCTCCTGGGTGCCACCGGCGCCACGCGACGGCAAGCCATCCCACAGCGCAATCAGAAGCTGGCTCTCGGCTACGGT
This sequence comes from uncultured Acidobacteriota bacterium, assembly GCA_963826735.1. GTDB lineage: Bacteria > Acidobacteriota > Terriglobia > Terriglobales > Acidobacteriaceae > Telmatobacter. Next base: position 566,267 of record CAWGYN010000010.1, on the reverse strand, counting down.
TTGAATGCCGCAGTCGTAGTATTGCTCGTTCTGGGCTTCGTGCCTGCCGGTGACTTCAACGGAGATGGCGTTCTCCATGATGCGCACGGTGCGCAGCCAGGAGGTGTCGTCAAAGTCGGCGCGGAATTGCTCGGCTGGGCGGGGCAGAAGAATGCGCAGGGGAATGTTGAGCTCGAGACAACTCTCCGCAAAGAGTTGATCGCCGCCCGCTGCGGCCGAGGAGATGCCGTACATGATGCCGTGGTGCGATTCCTTCTGCCGCGCCAGGAATTCGCGAATCACCTGACGGCTTTTGGTCTCGTAGGGAACCTTGCGATGACCGGTAAAGCCGACGGCCAGCACCTCCGGAAGCTGCACGAGCGGATTGGTTCCCTTGGGATATAAGGGCATACGGACCTGATGATACCTCGCGGCCTACTCCGTGCGCAGCTGCAGGATATCCGGCAGCGGGAACTTGGAGATGTCGACGGTGACCTGCGAGGAGAGCTCGTTGATGAGGCGGAACATATCGCGGTTCCAGGTTTCGTTTTGGACGGCGTAATCAGAGGAAGTCACGGAGTCGGGATCGACGTCGGCAACGACGTACTCCTTGCCTCTGTAATTCACTGCCAGGCCATATTGCCTGGCTTCGAAAGCAGATTGCGAAACAGGCGGCTTGACTTCGGCGGGCCAGGTGAGGCGCAGAACAGGCAGCCGCTCGATGGTGGGGACGAGCATGCTGAACGGAATCTGCTTGCCATTAACAGCACCTGCGAGCTTGAGATAGTTGGGATTGTCCTGCGAACGGGGATCCAATCCCTGGGCGATCAGCAGACCTACATGGATCTTTTGCACGATGTCGTCTTGTCCGATGGTGATTGAAGGGTCTTTTCCGGACTTTGCCAGAGCGTCGAAGAAGGATTGTTCCTGCGCCGCGGCAGCCATGATCCCGATGAGGGAGCGCAGGACGAGATGCGAGGTGACAACATAGTGCTTTTTGTCCTCTCCTGAAGTGCACGGTCCTATGCCAGTGTCCTGATCGGTGGCCGAGCCGCCGATGGCAAAACCGCTGTACAGAACCTCGAGAGTATCGGTTAGCTCAGGTGCCTGGGTCAATGAGGCCACGCTCGGATCGTAAGGAAGCAAGTCATTGCGCAATAAGTTTTCCACGGTCTGCACACTCTGCCCGTAAATCTGGTCATGTTGCACGTCGGCGTCGGGAACCATGGTGTTGAGTTGGAACTTGGGCGCGAGAGTTTTCTGGCCCAGGACCCATATGCCGCCCTTGTGATTGACGTCTGCTCCCACAAGCTCCCATTGCTCGCTCTTGGACGCCGCGTCGTTGAAGTCTTTGGCGGTAGGGAGTTGGGCGTTCTTGCCGGCCGCATCGGCGCCCCCCTGGCTCTTGACGTCGATAGTCACTTCATCCGGCGGAGGCGTGGTCATCGTGCCGCCCTGTTGCTGGCCGGCGCCCTTTGCCGCGCTGGGGTTCTCAGTATTGGGAATGAAAGAAGCCTTGTCGATTGGCGAAAAAGTGTTGGATCCGCGCAACAAGAGCAAGCCATGCTGCTGCAACTCGTAAACAACGGCGCTGACCCGGAGGAACGTGACATAGCGGCTCAGGCTGCGCGCCCCTTCCGGTGAGTTCGGATCTTCAAAAGCCGGCGGAGGCACGTTGCGAATGACCTCGATGCGGCAGCCTTTATCGATGGGGCTGGTGGGATCGGGAGGGAGGGTGACCTCGATGCGGTCCACCATCAGCCGGAAAAGCTGATCGACGCGCCAGCCCTGCTGGAAGAGGCTGTAAAAGACGTTTTCAGGGACCGGCGAGATCAAGAGCTGCGCGTTGGTTTGGTCGTTGACAGGAATGAAGCTGAAGGAGGGATCGTTTTCATAAAGAAAAGTGGGCGATCCGTTGCCGGTGGGGACGGTGGTGGCCGGCGGCGAACTGACCGTGGATACGCCGCCGGTTCCCGTAAGAGCGGCCTCCATGCGATAGCTGGAGTTGATCTGGCCGAGCTTGAAGAAATAGGTGGGGTCGTGCTGATTGAGGCGCGCCAGATTGAGTAACATCTCCTGATTGGAAGTGACAGCGTAGCTGTTCTCGTAGTGCGTGAAGTCGGCGCGGACGCGCCTTGGCCCGCACCCGGTGAGCAGCAGCGTTGCGCCGCCGGCAACCAGCAGGATCAACGAGGCGCGAGTCAACGAAGCGCCGATAAATGGGGCCCGGACAAATGATGAGGGGAGTAGACCCGCGCCGCGAGAATGCTCGCAGGCCCTTGCATGCGATTGCATAAAGATGCCTCTCAAGGGTAATTGTCAGCGACCGACCAGGGTGGGGTTCATCATAGGGCATTTGCCGTGGGGATGCAATAAATTGTTGAGGATGCGCGTGGGCAGTCCACCTGGTGGTAGGAGCCGGCACTACGATTTCAGCTGCAATTCCAAAAAGCGAAAGCGTCGCGAGGGTTGGGCACCAGCAAGTGCGGGTCTGGGAATTGACGCTACGCTGGCCCGTAAATGATAGAAAAAATAATTGTTATACGGGAATTTAGGCATGTTTGGCGAAGTTTTGTACGGCGCGGGGCGACGATTTGTGCCGCAGAGTGCGCCCGAGCGCGAGAAACATTACGGCGGCAGCGACACAAAGCCAACCAAAGAGGTTGCCGATGCGGGTGTAGAGAGTGTGCACGGGGCCGGTGACCGTAACCGCTGCGAGCAGGGCGCGGCCGGGGAGCTCGCTGCTGGGCGCTTCGGCAAGTATGCGGCCGTAGGAGTCGCTCAAGGTGAGTAGCCCCTCGCGCGAGGCGCGCACGATGGTGTAGCCGTTCTCGATGCCGCGGAAGACGGTGGTGCGCGCTTCGAGCCAGCCGTCGAGGTAGGCGAAGTCCCACGCGGGAACGAGCACGACGGCGGCGTGGCGAAGGCCATATTCGCGGCCGAACGCAGCGAAGTGCATATCCTTGCAGATGGCCAGGCCGTAGGTTTGCCCGTCGACGGTCACGACGTTGTAATCCGTGCCGGAAGCGTAATGCTCGCGCCGCTCGGGCGGAGCCATGTGGTGCTTTTCGTAGCTGGAGACGAGATCGCCCTGCGGCGTGAAGAGCCACGACCAGTTGGTGGGATTGTGGCCGTCGTCAACGCCGATACCGACCTCCAGCCAGATGCGATTCTGCAAGGCCAGAGCGCTGAAGTGATGCTGCCAATCGGGGACGTTTGCCGGCTGGAGCACCGCGATCTTTTCGGGCAGCACGACGATCTGCGCGCCCTGGGCGGCGAGGGTCTGCACAAGGTTGTCGTATCCCGCGCGGATGTTGGAAGCGTAGGCCGCGGAGGCGTGCGGCCCGATGGGATTGTCGATGGAGACGATGCCGAAGGTGGTTGGCTCGCCGGTGACGGGCTGGCTCAGGCGGGTGTAGCCGAACGCAATGGACGCGGCGAGAAGAGCGGCTGTGAGTGAAATCGCGATCCGGCCCTGGCGCAGCGAGCGGCCATATGCGATGGCGACGGCGAGCGTGGAGGGAACGAGTGTGACGAGAAAGAGCACGCCGGAAACGCCGAAGAGGGAAGCGACCTGGAGGATGGGCAGGCAATCGCCTTGCGAGTAGGCGAGGCTGGCCCAGTTGCCGTCAGGAAGCAGCGCGGCGGCCAGGGAGTCTACCGCGACGCATAGGACGGGGTAGACGAGGACGGTCCACCAGGACTGGTAGCGGACGATGAGGCGGCGCGACGCGAAGATGAGGAAGATCCAGAGCCAGGATTGCAGGCCGATCACAAGGATGGCTGCGAGCAACGGCATCACCAGGCGGTAGTAGTGGAAGTTGCAGCTTGCGCCGAGGACGACGGCGAGCGAGACCAACCAGCGTGCTTCACGCGGGCGGAATCGGATGGCGATGAGAAGCGGCAGGGCGGGAACGACCCAGACCAGCCACCAGACGGGATGAAGGTCGAGAACAAAGCGCAGAAGCACGCCAGTGGCGATGGCGAGCGCGAGTTTGGCGAGAATGAGAAGAGCGCGAGGCACGCTATCGCGGGTTATAGCCGAGGGGGAAGAGAGTGTCAATGGCTGCGGGGCTATTTTGCAGCGGGTGCCGGAGCGGGCTCAGGCAGAGGCAGTTGAGCCTTGAGATAGGCGGCCAGCGGCGAGTGAGCTTCTTCAAGACTGATGACCACGGACTGCGCGTTGAGCTCTGCGCCTTCCGAGCTGGTGTGGGTGTGATCGATTGGGAACAGCAGCTTAGCGTTCTCCTCTCCGGTGGCTTCAAGGCGCGCGGCTTCCACTGAGGCCATGTCGATGAATGCGAGGTGATCTTCTTCGGCGATCTTTTTCATCACCGCGTTGTAGTTGTTCTCGCGCTCGATGCGGATCACGCCACTGGCATCGGGCGCCCAGATATCGCGTATGGTCATGGAAAGGAACATGGGCGTGGCGCCTTTGGCCTCAATCTCCGCAACGTATTTACGGTTGTACCAGCCGTAGGTGTGGATGGTTTCGGTCTGGCCGGCGTTTGGGCCCGTGGTTTGCGGAACGTCCTGGGTGGCGTCGCCGTCGCCGGGAAGGTCGCCGCGCGGCTTGGCGCCGCCAAGGGTTCCGCCGTCGTTATGGCCCCATTGCAGCAAGACGTAGTCCCCGGGCTTGATCTCGGCCAGGGTTTTCTCCCATAACCCTTCATCGATGTATGAGCGGCTGCTGCGGCCGGCGCGGGCGCGGTTAGCTACGTTGATGCGCGTAGTGTCGAAATAGTGGGCGAGATGGTCTCCCCAGCCGAGGTCGGGGCCGTTGCGCGCGGTGGAGTCGCCGACGATGAAAAGGGTAGGAAGTTTGGGATCAAGCGGCGGGTCCTGCGGCAGGTTGACCTGCGTTGGCGTGGGTGGGGGCACACCGTTGGGCAAGACGCCCGGAGCCTGGGCCCCATCGTGAGAGCCGGCGGCGTGCAAAATGCCGTGCGCCTGGAGAAAGCGCAGACACAGCAACATCGCTTTGTCCGTTTCCTCTTTGGAAAACCCGCCGTGTCCGCCACCTTGGACAAGGTCCTGCCCGTTAGGCACTCCGGCCGCATCGAGCGCCTTCTTCAACTCCGCGGATTGTGTGGGATCCACCGTGTGGTCGCTGTCTCCGTTGACGATGAAGGTCGGAGGCAGGCCCGGGCGAACATAGGTGAGCGGCGACATTTCCCTGGCTTTCAAAATTGTCGCTTCATCAGGCTCGGGCCAGCGTGACCGCGCAGCAGGCGGTCGCGCTCCTGCCATGCCATTGGGATTTCCTTCTGCACTCGCTCCTGAGGTGCTTGCTGCAGGCTCACCAGCCGGTGCTGTCTCTGGCGCGAGGGGAAGCTGTGTTCCCAGCCACTGATGCGTAAAGTCAGAGCTGCCGCTTTCCGTCAGGCCCTCGGCAAGATTGGTCGGGCCATAGAAGTCCAGCACTGCGGCGACCTTGGGTTGGTTGGTGCATCCCGGCGGATCGAATGAGGCCGGCGCATAGGCCGCCATCAATGCCAGGTGACCGCCTGCCGAGCCGCCATAGGTAACCACGCGGCTCAGATCGAAGTTGAACTTTGCCGCATTCGCCTTCACCCAGGCCATGGCGCAGCGCACATCCTCGATCGCCGCCGGCGCGGGTGCATCCTTGGCGTTGCGGTACTGCACAGTGACCACGCTCATGCCTGCTGCCAGAAATGCTCTGAACGATTGGCTGGAGCTCGGGCGATCGCCGCGAATCCATCCACCGCCGTGGAACTGCACCACGACGGGCGTCGGCTGCGACGACGGAACCTCGTAGACGTCCACGTGCAGGTTCATGGTGCCCGGAGCAACTTGCTCGAGAATCGGCGTGCGAATGCCGTTCGGCGTTCCGGGATCGGGCGACGCGCTGGGATTCGCAAGCAGCGGCACATTGGCGAAGATAATGTTGTCCGTCTCTATCGGATGCACATTCGCCCAACTGGCAATATCCTCCCACGCCATTGGGCTCGCCGCGCCTGCCCCAGGACTTTGGCAATACCCGGCACATTGCCATAGGGCCAGTCCGATCAGAGCTGTGATCGCTACACGCATTCGATTCCCTCCGGCGTCGACCGGCAACCAGGATTCATGCAAATCCGCAACGATTTAGCGCAGGCGTATTCTTGCTGTTGCCCGCTCCGGGCCATAAGAATGCGCAAAAAAACAGTCTTGATTGCAGCCTGGAAGATTATCAAGGAAGCAGAGAAAGTGGACCACTGCGGCGAAGGAAGTGGCAGCCAGTAGCAGAAAGGCGCCGCAGTGGGTCCCGGAATACTTCCACTTGGACACAAGAAAGCCGCCGAACAACGGCGGCTTTCATGTGAACAGCTCTTGCAGCAGACGCGCTACGCCATCAGCTTCTTGCGGAACACGAGCAGCACGCCCAGAAGCCCGGTGCCGAAGAGAGCGAAACTGGAGGGTTCGGGAGTAGCGGAAGTCTCGGCGATAAAAGCCACGTCGCCTTCGCCGACGGAGCTAACGTAATAAATGGTGATGTCATTGACACCCGCGTTCAACGCGAACGTCCCCGAGCTGAAGTTGGAGTCGGCGAGCGCGTTGTCGATGTCTTCACCTACGTAATCGCCGCCGCTCGGAGTGGAGGTATAGCTATCGCCGCCTGATATAACACCCGACTGCCCTGGAATAGAGAACGGGCTGGCCGCGAGCGCCATAGGGCTGCCATTGTCGAACACCTCGAAATAGTCGCCACTGGCTTCCACGTCGGTCACCGTGAGGGTGCCGGCTCCATCGATAATCCAACCCGATCCGGCTGGCGCGTCGATCGAATCCTCGGTTCCACCTGGCAGGATTTCTCCATCAGTCCCATCCCCATAAGGCGGACTGGTGACGTAGCAGCCGGCACCGCAAGTGAACGCCGCCGAATACCATTGGTTGGACGATATAGCGCTGTCAGCCTTTGCGGCCGGCATCGCAAAAAAAGCTGGGATCGCCGCGAGAAGCGCGATGACAAAGAGTCTCTTAAGCATGTTGAAGTACCTCCTTTTTCCCGGCATTTAAGCCGCAGATCTCAACCACACGTGATTTGTCGATGCACATCGGCAAAAGGGGATTACCAGCCAGTGTGTGCCGACAGCTGGGAGCACGTCCACGCAGATGCACTTCTATTGCCAAACACGAGCCCTTTTGTTGCCATTTAGAACTCAAGCAATCAAATACATGCAGATTTTTCCGACTTACTGGAAATCAATGTAGAGGAAATTGTGCAAAAAACTGCACAGGAAGAAGGGAAAATAGTTTCTCCGGGTGATCCCAGATGGGGCGCCGGGATGTGAAGGGGCGCTAGTGCTGCTTGCCGGGGAGGATGAAGTGGTCGGCACAGCGGGGCTCGTAGGAGTCGCCGGGCATCTTGATGGGGCTGTCGTAGGCTGCGGGCTTGCCGTCGATGAGGCGCTGCGAGTAGAGTGCGCGGGCGCCGCAGGCGCAGTAGGCCATGCACTCGGTAATGCTGCCGCCGTAGGCATTCACCAGCCATGTGAGATTGATCATTTCCCCAAACGGCATGGCGCGAAAGTCGAGATCGAGCCCCGCGACGAGCACATCGTGGCCCGCGTCGAGCAGGTATTTAGTGAAGAGGAAGAGCTGATCGACGAATTGACCTTCGTCGATGGCGATCGACTCCACGCGCTTGCCGATCTCCTGCTCCTTATCGCGGATGGCCTGCAACACCTCCCACGGATTGGTGGAGTTGAACGTGATGGCGTCCATTTTGCCGTGGCCGTTGGGATTGCGGCTCTCCACCACGCCGGGACCGCCCTTGGTGTCGTCGCTGGGCTTGAGCACGAGGACAAATTGTTTGGCGTACTGGCGGCGCATATCGGCGCGGCGCAGCAGCTCCGCGGTTTTGTTGCTGCGCATGGGTCCCATCATGAGTTCGAGCTTGCCTTGCACGTGCGTCTCCCTGAATCGGCTTCCGGACTCTGATGATAGAAGCGCAGGGTGGCGTGGATGGGGCGGGTTTTCCACGGGGTCTGGAAAAGTGGGGAGGTGAGGAGCAAGTCAGCTAGTCGAGGCCCGGCCCGACCTGAGAATGCCAGGGATTTGGAGCCCCAAAGCCGGCCTAAGGCTGCAGACGAGTGTCTTTGGCGACGGCGGCGGTGAAGGTCATCCCTGGCTGGATAAGGGCTTCGCCGTGGCGGATGGCTTTGGCGGCGGGTCCCCGACCCGGAATGTCGATTTGGTCGTTGTCTTCTCTGTCGAAGCGGCTCAGGCCTTCCAAGGTCTCACCCCCTTGAAGTGGAACCTCGGTTCCGTGGACAGTGAGAGAGTGAACTTCAAAAGCGAGATCGCCCGGCAAGCCGTGGGCGGCGTGATCGGCCACGATGATCGTAGCCAGAACCGGAGTTCCTTTGGGCGCGAGGACGGCATTTCCGGCCCTGATGTCTTGATTGAGCACGAGATCGACCGGGTCGCCGATTTGTGCGGTTTTGGAATTGACCGTGGCGGCGGTAGCGAGATGAATGCGGGTGCCTGAGGCGAGAAGGTCGTCAACGGGAAGCGAAATCGGCCGGATGGTGGCCGTCGAGCCCTTCACGATGTAATCGGCGCGGACGATGGGGCTGCGGCACATGTTGGGAGCAAATGCGATGGCCTGCAGGCGGGTGGTGGCGTCGATGACGATTGGGCCGACGTAGCGGCGTGAATGAGGGGTGGGAGTCCATCCATTCGTGGTGTAGAAGATCACAGCATAATGCGTTGGACACTTGAGGCGCACGGTTGTGCCCGCTGCCACGGCGCCAGGCTTAAGGGAAAACACAGGCCGGTGGGTGAAGCCGATGACAGGCCCGGTGTCCGGGAAGGTCATCACATTAGCCTGCTGCATGGCTTGCTGACTTGCCTGCTGCATCTGCTCGATGGCCTGCTGAGTGGCCTGCTGGCTTGCCTGTTGGCCGGCCTGGAGGTTCTGCTGCATCGCATCCATGGCGGGATCCTGAGCGTAGGCGGAGATGCAAGCAAGGAATAGAAAGCAACAGACGGATTTCATGGTCTGCTCCTTGTTTGATACACCAATTCTGCACCGTGAGATTCTGGAAATTCATTAAAGGTTGCTCGCGCGACGGTTATTTTTCGAGCGCGTTTCGCTCCGCATCTACTGCGGCCTTCATCACGCCGGCTTCGGCAAAGAAGTGGACGAGATCGGTGGTGAGCGCTCCGCGGGGCATGTCGGGTGCGAGCGAGGGCACGCGAATATCAAGCGGAGCATTCGCCATGTGCATCGGTCCGGCGCCCTGGGCGTCGAGAATTATCGCTGTGAGTTGGCGCGCCAGCGGCAGCGGGAAGCTCTCTGCGATGAAGACCATTTTGCCGCGAGTGGTGATGAGGACGGGGCCTTCATTGGTGGTGAAAAGCTGCTCCAGCGCTCCGTCGCCGACAGCAGATGTGCCGGAGGAGAGCTCGCTGACGCGGGAATACTTGCGGCCGAGACTGTTCGCGTAAATTCTGGCGAAGACCTTGCGCGGAGTCGGCGTTCTTCCAGATAGAAAGGTAAAAGAGACCGATGGAGCCGGTATCGGCCTGCTGGGCGGGCGTGGTGGCGCTGCGCAACTGCCCGGCCCAGTAGAGTCCGCCGTTCCAGGCGGGAGTGAGGTCGCGGGCGGCGTTGTCGCCGCCGAGTAGCTCGGAGAGAATGTGCACGTCGAGCTGGCCGACCTGGCCGATGTCGTAAGGCTTGTACGTGGGATCGACGAGAGGATGAATGTTGGGCATGAGCGGAATGGCGGGAATGTGCTTCTTCTCGTATTCGCGAGGATTGATAATCTCCCAACTGGAAGTGGGCGGGCGATCGAGCGCGCCGGCGAAGGCGGCGGCCTGGCCCTGATCCATCCACACGTCCTGCTCGAAGCTGAGGCCTTCGCGATAGGGAAAGAGCATGGATTCGGAGAGCAGCAGGGGCGCGCGCGCCATCACGGGCGAATCTTCCGTGCTGCTCATCTGCGTCTTGACCAGATCCAGTACCTCGGGATCCTTGATGAGGCTCTTGCCCATCGGCTTGAGGACGCAATCCCACATCACGGCGGTCGCCTGGCCCTCGGCCACGGCGTCGCGCGCCGTGTCCATCTCATCTTTGGCAAGATGATCGTTGTCGCCGGCGGAGTCGGTGGAGACGTCGTCGGGAGTCTGGTCGTCCCATTTTTCGAGGTCGGAGTGCTGGTCCTGCAGGGCGTGGGTGAGTTCGTGCGCCAGGACCGGCTGCTCGTCATCGGGTCCCACCCAGTCGAGCAGGTTGACGGTCTTGGTCTTGGAGTCGTAATAGGCTTCGATCTGCTCCTTGAGCAGTGCCAGCAGAAAAGGCTTGAGCTCGAAGTCGTGGTCGAGGAGACCGAACTTCTTGAGGACGATTTCGTCGCGTTGCAGGCGCTTGGTGCCTTCATCCTCGTTGAACTTTTCTTCGAGGTACTTTTCGACCGCGTCACGGGAAGTGAGCTGGCGCTTGACGGTGCTCTTGATGGGCAGGCCGGTTTCGTCGGAGGAGAACTTGATGAGCACATCGACCAGCGCGAAGAGCTGTTGGGCCTGCTCGGGCGTGATCTTGGATGGCGCCTTGGCGTCGGCGTGGGACGGGCCCGGCGGGAGGGTGCAGCCCGATGCATTTGGCGAGGGGGTGGGCGATGCGGCGGGGGCGGTTGGCGAAGTGGATTTTTGGCCTGGGGCAACTGCAGACACGGCGAGACCGAGCAGAAGAGCAAAAAAGAGCCTGCGCCGGGGGAAGGCTGTGCTTTTGTGGTGCACGTTCATCCTGCTTCCTCAGGGGCTAACGCCCCCACTTGTCTTTCTGCTGGTTTCAGGGGCCTGAAGGCCGCGCTTCCTCCTGGCTTGAGGGGGTCAAAAGTTTTGCCATTCATAAAGTAACTACTGCTTGCAATACTGCCCCGTCCGGGCCATTTCAGCCCTGCACTTCAAGGCTATAATCAGGGAGCGGTTCTGCGCCAGGAATTCGCAGAAAAGGCGCTGGAAACGCTGGAAACGCTCCTATGCCCAAGTCCGATCTTGCCCAAAACCTGCAGGCCACCGCGCTGGCCACCCTGCTTGAATCCGCACACACGCCTCATGAGCTGACCGTTTACCACGGCGCGTTGACCCCACGAGAGTTGGACGCACCGGAGGTGGAAACAGAGGCATTGGCTTTTGGAGCCGCCCTGCACGACCTGGGCTGGATGCGGCGCGTGGATGTGCGCGGGGCCGACCGCTTCCGCTGGCTGAGCGGGATGGTGACCAATACCGTCAACGATCTTTTTCCCAACACAGGGGCTTGGAACCTGGTGCTGAACGCGCAGGGACACATCCAGGGCGACCTGACGGTGTGGCGGGGGGGCGAGGAGCAATCGCCGCAGCGGCGCAGCCCTGTGAACGCGGCCAAGGATGGCAATGGCACCCGAAATCATGGGGAAGACACGCTTCTGGGCACGCCGTTTGCCGGCGAATCGGGACTGGAACTGGAGATTGCGGCCGACCAGATGGACAAGCTGCTGGCGCACCTGAATAAGTTCATCATCATGGACGATGTGGAGCTGGTTCCGCTGGGCGAAGAGCAGGTGGGCGAAGCGGGTTCAGAGACGGCGATTGGGCTGAGCGGTCCGCTGGCGCCGGAGGTGCTGGAGCGCGTGGGGCTGCCGGTGATCGCGAGCGCGATGGCGGGAACCAGCGTGGAATGGAACGGCTGGGACCTGCGGATCCTGCGCGGCTACGGTGTGCTGGCGCCGCACTACGAGTTCTGGCTGCCGACGGCGGGGCTGGCCAAGCTGTGGTCGTGCCTGCGCACGGGCGGGGCGACGCCGGTGGGCTCGGCGTCGCTCGAGGCGTTTCGCATTGCCGAGGGGATTCCGGCATACGGGATCGACATGGTGGAGCGCGACCTGCCGCAGGAGACGGCGCAGATGCGGGCGCTGCACTTCAGCAAGGGCTGCTACCTGGGCCAGGAGATTGTGGAGCGCATCCGGACGCGGGGCAACGTGCACCGGCATCTGCGGCCGCTGGAGCTAACGGGGCCTGTGCCGGCAAGCGGCGCGGAACTGACGCTGGAGGATGGGACGGCGGCGGGAACCATCACCAGCGCGGCGGAGCTGCCGCTGAAAAATGGCGCGCGCGTGTTTGCGCTGGGCATGATGCGCGCGGAGGCGGAAGCGCAGAGCCAGAGTTTCCGGTACAAGGCTGGGGCGCTTGGAGGGAACGGCGAGCATTCTGGCCGCGCCGCCCAGGCTGGGCTAGAAACGTGGAGCGATGGCCGCCGGGCAGGGATGAGAAACTTATAGATATGAGTGATACGCCAAAATTCGAAGTGATCGACCGCCGCAAGATGAAGGCGGAGGAAGAAAAAGGAAGCGGGGAATCCGCCGCGCAGACGGCCACACCGGAGAAGCCGGCCGCGCCCGCGCAGGTCGAGCCGGCGCCCGGGCCGCGCCTGGTGGTGAACGAGGCTAAACAAGAGGCGGACAGCGCAGGCAGCCCCCAGAGACGGCGGAGAAGCAGTTGGCGGAGGAACTGCCTCCCGCGCCGACGGCCGAGGAAAGCAGCCAGCAGAAGGCCGCCTACGACGCTTCGGCGCAACGGCTCGAGGATCTGATCCGCGCGCAGAATCCCACCGTGGGCCCGCAGCCGCCGGTGGGATTCGAGCACCTGGTGCAGCAGTTCTACCTGAGCGCCATGCTGCAGATGGGCGCGGGCGCACAGGAGGGCCAGCGGCCGCGGGTGGACATCATGGGCGCGCGGGCCACCATCGATCTGCTGGGAGTTCTGGCGGAGAAGACCAAGGGCAACCTGACGGAGGCCGAGGATCGCATGCTGCAGTCGGTGCTGTTTGAGGTGCGCATGGCTTTTCTGGAACTGACCAGCATGGTGAGTGCGCCCAGCGTGCCGCCGCCGCCGCCGAAAAGCTAGGGAACAGCTGTGAGTGCGAGTGTGATGTGAGCAGTCGCACGCTTCACGACTCACAGCTTCACACTCACACTGACCAGCCAACGCATCGCGACTCAGCAGAATTCCAATGGAAGCTACCCTCACATTTCTGGGAACGGGGACCTCGATGGGGGTTCCGACGCTGGCGTGTAAGTGCGCGGTGTGCACGTCGACGGATCCGCACGACCGCAGGCTGCGGCCCTCGGTGCTGCTGCGCTGGCGCGAGCCGGAGACCGAGATGCGAGCGCGTGGTGGTGATCGATACCGGACCGGACTTCCGCGAGCAGGCGCTCGATGAGAAGCTCACGCATGTGGATGCGGTGTTCTACACGCACGCGCATGCCGACCACATTCTGGGCATGGACGATCTGCGGCCGCTGAGCTTTATCGCCGCAGCGGAGGGGCGGACCGATTCCGCTCTACGCCGATAGCGAGACGACGGCGGTTCTCGAGCAGGTTTTTTCCTACACTTTCTCGCCGCATGCCACGTATCCCACGCGGGCGCGCGTGGAACTGAAGCCGCTTGAGGAGCGCAACGCGGTGCACGGCGTGGAGTTTGTGCGCATTCCGCTGCTGCATGGGGAGATGCCGATTAACGGGTTCCGCTTTGGCAACGCGGCCTACATGACAGACGTGAGCGCGATTCCGGAAGCGAGCTTTGCGCTTTTGGAGGGTGTCGAAGTGCTGGTGCTTTCGGCGCTGCGCCACCTGCCGCATCCCAGCCACGCGACTTTGGAACAAGCGCTCGCGTGGTCGCGGCGCATCGGCGCGCGGCAAACCTGGTTCACGCATATCGCGCACGACCTGGGCCACGAAGAAACCAACCGCTCCTTGCCGGAGAACGCGAAGCTGGCTTACGACGGGTTGAGCGTGCCCGTGACGCTATGACGGATCCGGCCCACAAGAATTGGGTGCCCCCGGTGCCTAGCATTCGGGCACCGGGGAGAGCGCACTCCGCGATGCAGGTCTTTCGCTCGCTCGCGGAGATTCCCGCAGGGATTCGGTCCCGCGGTGGCCGCGGTGGGCAACTTCGACGGCGTGCATCTGCGGGCACCGGGAGATTCTCGCCAGCGTGACGGGCGAAGCGCGCGGCATGGGGGCGAAGGCTGTCGCCATCACATTCGATCCGCACCCGGAACAGTTTTTGCGCCCCGACAAAGCGCCGAGGCTGATCACGCCGGCTGCCGAACGGCTGCGCCTGCTGGCTGAAACCGGAATCGATCGCGGCGCTGGTGCTGAAGTTCGATGCGGCGTTGGCGCAACTCGCGCCGCGGGAATTTGTCGAGCAGATTCTGGTCGACGCGCTCGGAGTGCGGAGCGTGCACGAGGGACAGAACTTCCGCTTCGGGCACGGCGCGGCAGCGGGTATCGAGGAACTGGCGGCGATGGGAGCGGAGTTCGGCTTCGCAGTGAGCGTGCACGAGGCGGTGTGCGTGCGCGGGCTGGAGGTTTCAAGCTCGGCGATTCGCGCGCTGGTGGCCGCGGGCGATGTGCGGCGCGCGCGATGGATGCTGGGGCGGCCGTTCACGGTGCTTTCCACGCAGGCACGCGGGCGCGGCATCGGCACGCGGCTGCTGGTGCCCACGGTGAATCTGGCGGCGTACGACGGATTGCTGCCGGCCTTCGGGGTTTACGTGACGCGGCTGAAGATTGCGGGCCGCGCGTTTCAGGCGGTGACGAATGTGGGCAACCGGCCCACGTTCGGCGAGGCGTCTTTTGCGGTGGAGACGCACATTCTGAATTTTGAGCCAGTGGAGATGGACGAAGACACGCCGGTTGAGCTCGAGTTTCTGCTGCGGCTGCGCGGCGAGCGGGAGTGGCCGTCGCCCGAGGCGCTGAAGGCGCAGATCTTCAAGGATGTGGCGCGGGCGAAGCGGTACTTCCAGCGCGTGAAATAGTCAGGGTCTTGGGGTCAATGCCGGCTTGACGGTGGTTTTCATTGCCGGCTTCGTCGCTGGCTTTTGTGCGGGAGCTAACGCGGGCTTGACTGGAGGGGTTTGTCGCCCGGTAGTCAAAGCTGCTTTTGGTGTGGCTGCCGGCATGGGAAGCTTTGCGGGCGGCATGTTGGCCGCTCTGTCTAGCGGAGCATTTTCTTCGTCACCCGGGAATTGTTCATCGTCTTTGCCGACGATGGCGGCGCGCATGAAGTTGATCCAGATGGGGAGCGCGGTGACGGCGCCGGTTTCCTTTTCGCCCAGCGATTCGCGGCTGTCGTAGCCGACCCAGACGCCACATGTGACCGAAGGTGAGAAGCCCAGGAACCACGCATCGGTAAAGTCCGAGGTGGTTCCGGTCTTGCCGCCGAGGGGGTGGTTCAACTGCGCTGCGGCAGCGCCGGTGCCATGCTGGGTGACGCCGCGCAACAGCGTCATCATGGTGCGCGCGGTGTCCTGACCGATGACTTCCTTGACGGCTGGCGTCTCCTGCCAGAGCGTGATGCCGTCGGCATTGGAAACTTTGCGAATGAGGCGCGGGGTCACACGAATGCCGTCGTTGGGGAAGACCGCGTAGGAGGCCACCTGCTCCTCGAGCGTGATTTCGACCGCGCCCAGCGCGATGGGAAGATAGGCGGGAATGTTCGCGGTGATGCCGAAGCGGTGCGCCACCTCAATGACGTTACGAATGCCGACGCGCGCGGCCAGCTTGAGCGCGGGAATGTTGCGCGATTCGGCGAAGGCGTTGGCGACGGTCATTGCGCCCTTGTAGTCGTTCTCGTAGTTGTGAGGAACGTAGCCGCCAAAGCTCACCGGGCCATCGACGATGATGTCGGTGGGCTTGACGCCGTCTTCGACCGCAGCCGTGTAGACGTAGGGCTTGAAGCTGGAGCCGGTCTGCCTCTCTGCCTGCGTTGCGCGGTTGAAGACGGAGAGCGCGTAGTCGCGGCCGCCAACCATGGCGAGGACGTCGCCGCTGGTGTTGTCCATGGCCAGCAGCGCGCCCTCTGCGCCGGAGTCCTGTTCGAGCGAAGCGCGGAGCTCGCCGCCTTCAGTAGTCGCGGTGAGGCGGACATAAATGAATGTCGCCGGGCTTGGCGAGGGCATCGCCGTAGCGCTGGCCGGTCCATTGCCAGTCGGCGGGGAGGAGCACAACTTCGGAGCCGGGCTGGCCGGGAGGACCGATGCGCGCATGAATCTCGAGCGGGAGCGCGCGCGTGACCAGGGCATGGACGTAGTCGCCGGGGCCGACAGTCACGGCCCAGTCGGGATGGCGGTAGGAGTCGAGCGTGACGTCGCTCGGAGAGGACGTTCTCAAGCTTGCCGCGCCATCCGTGGCGGCGCTCATAGGCGGCAACGCCGTCAGCCACAGCGTGATTGGCGACCTGCTGCAGGTCGAGGTCGAGGGTGGTGTCGACACGCAGGCCGTCCTCGTGCACCTCCTCGGAGCCGAAGTGTTTTTCCAGCTCGCGCCGCACTTCTTCCTGGAACCACGGGGCCACCGCGCTCACGGGCTGCGCGATGTGCAGACCGAGCGGAGCCGCGCGGCCCTGTTTGGCTTGCGCGTGGGTGATGACGCCGTCGGACTCCATTTCGCTCAAGCACCAAATTGCGGCGGTTGAGCGCGCGTTCGGGATTCATGACGGGCGAATAGGCGGCGGGGCCTTTGGGCAAACCGGCTAGCAGTGCGGCTTCAGTGAGGGTGAGATCTTTGGCGTGCTTGGAGAAAAAGTATTCGGATGCGGCCTCGAAGCCGTACATGCCGCTGCCGAGGTAGATCTGATTGGCATAGAGGGTAAAGATCTGCTGCTTGGTAAAGGCGCGCTCGATCTGGATGGCGAGATATGCCTCCTGAATCTTGCGCATGGCGGTGCGATCGGAAGAGAGAAAGAGATTGCGCGCGAGTTGCATTGTGAGAGTCGACGCGCCCTGGGCGCGCCCATGCGAGCGGATGTCGTGCCAGGCAGCGCCGGCCACGCGAAAAACATTGATGCCCCAGTGGGACTCGAAATTCTTGTCTTCGATGGAGATGACGGCCTGGCGCAGAACGGGTGCGAAGCCATCGTAGCCGACCACCTCGCGGCGCTCCAGCGCGAAGGAACCTATGATGCGGCCCTTGCGGTCGTAGAGATCGGTGGTGGTGGAGGGGCGGTACTGCTCGAGCTCCTGAATCTGCGGAAGATCGACGGAGTAGACGAGGGTGAGGCCAGCGAGCGAGCCGGTAGCGGCCGCAAGAATAAGCAGCGCGGCCAGCGCCGAGCGGCCGGCCAGTTTGCGGCGGCGATGTTCGGGGAGCGGCGGACCGAGAGTGCGGCGCGGGGGTTCGACCGCGCGGGCCGCGGAGCGCGATGCGGCGGCGCCCGACGCGACGGTGCGTGACTCGGGCCGCAGCTTTACTGGCGGCTGTTGGGGGGTAGCAGCCAAGGCAGATCAGGCCTCTCCGATGGCGCTGCTCCCTAGGTCCCCGGAGCAGCCGCTTACCTACAAGGCTAACACCGGATAAGAGCAGAAAGACGCGGAGGAATGACGAGAGTACCATGGGGCGCAAGAGCGGGAAAAAGACAGGGACCGAGGGAACAAGGGACCAAGGAAACGAGAAGGCAGGGAACAAGGGAGAGACTCAGAGTTGATGGGTCGTGCGATCCCACCCTTTCGCAAAAGGCGCGAAAGGATGGGGCAACCATCGTTCGTGGGTTAGGAGCGCGGCTAGACGGTTAGCTGGTCTTGGCCTTCAAGAGCGAAAGCGCCTGATTCAACTGATCGTCGCCGTTGGACTGAGGCATGGGTTCTTCGTTGTCCTGAGGACCGGAGACGACCAAGGTGGGCGTAACGGCTTCGTCCTCGATCTTCTTGCCTCCGGGGTCCTCATACTTGGCAATGGTGAGCATGAGCGCGCCGCCGTCGGGCAGGTCGATGGTTTTTTGCACCGAGCCCTCGCCAAAGGTGCGCTCACCCACAACATCGCCGCGCTTGAGGCCTTCAATGGCAGCGGCAGTGAGCTCGGGCGCGCCATAGGTGCCGCGATTGACCAGGACCGCGACAGGGGCGTCGGTAAGCCATTGCGCGGGATCGGCGGCAAAGGTTTGCACGGGAAACTTCTGACCCTCGAGAGAGGCAAGGTTGCCCTGCTTGAGGAAGAAGTTGGCAAGGCGCAGTCCCAGCTTGGGATCGCTGCCGGTGGTGTCGCGGAGGTCGAGGAGAATCTTGCGGCCTTTGCCTGCACCCTTGATGCGGGCGGCCAGATCGTCAACGCGCGCGGCGGTCAGCACGCCGGGCTTGAGGTAAAGGATAGACGCGTTCTCGTAGAGCTGCTCGCCCAGCGCGGGCGTAGCCACGACGGTGCGGGTGAGCGTGATCTTGTCCGGGTCGGGCTTGAAGGGACGCACCACGGTAATCGTAACCGTAGTCCCGGGCTTGCCCTCGAGCATAAAGCGCACCAGGGCCAGCGGAATATCGTGCGTGGACTGGCCTTCAATGAGGTCGATCACATCGCCATCGCGGAGGTGGTCCTGATCGGCGGGCGAACCCGGCAGCACGTTGACGATGGTGGCGTAACCGAAGCGTTTGGAGACAGTGAGGCCCACCTGCGCATTGTCGGTGGCGGGGCGGTCCTTGTAGAACTTGTACTCGGCCGCGCTAAGATAGCTGGAGTCGGGATCGAGCGAGTCGAGCAGCCCGTGCAGTGCGCCGTTGGTGACTTCGGGAATCCTGGGCTCGGTGACGTAATAGTTCTGAATTTTGCGCAGGACTTCGGCGTAGACGCGCATCTGGTTGTATGCGGCACTCTGCTCGTCGCCGGCGCGCACGCCGAACCAACCGAACTCGCCAAGAATGTAGCCCAGGCCGAGGGCGGCAAAGATCACCACTGAAGTTGCAAAGACAATACGCTGGAAGAGTCGCGACACACACACCACCGGGACGGCCGCAAGGGGAAGCCAGCCGCTCATACCATGATAGACGCAAACGCCGAGGAAAGGACGCCCCACCGTGGATCGTGGCTCGTGACTCGTGATCCCGGGGGTAACCCCTTCTCCATGTTCTTGTAGCGCCCGACTCCAGTCCGGGGTCCCCGGCTGTCGTGCAGGTCTCCGGACCCGCACCGGCACGAATCACGGATCACGAACCGCGAATGGCGAAGGCGAGGGTCAGGCGATTGCCGTTAGGCAGTTGCTGCCACGCGAGGTGACTGGCGAACTTGCGCATGAGACGGATTCCCTGGCCCCCGGGCGGGAATTCCTCAAAAGAGGCGGGAACGGGAGCGTCGCTAAAGGCCGCGAGGGGATCGAAGAGCGGGGCATGATCTTCAATGGTGAAGACGAGTTCCCCGGCGTCCTCATTTTCGGCGCCGGAGGATGCGCATTCGACGGTGCAAGTTATTGTGATCGACTGGTTGGCCTGGCCGCGGTAGCCGTGGCGGATGATGTTGGAGAGCGCTTCTTCGAGGCAGAGCTGGATGGCGAACTCGGTATCGGCAGGAAGCGAGTAGTGCGCGGCAATCGCCTCTACCCAGGGCAAGACCAGGGCGAGGTCTTCGAGCTGACCTTTGAGGGTCAGTCGCGGTTCGGGCGAGGCTGGGAGCGAGGCTGGGCTGGGGCCTGTCATCCAATTCTCGGGCTGCAGTGTTGCGCGCATGGTTACCACCGGGCTGCTGCCGGCCTATCCAAGCTCGGCAATGGCGGCATCCAGATCGTGGCAGACCGGCAGCAGGGTATCGATGCCGCTGGTCTTGAGAACCGATTCCACCATTTCGTTGGGCGCCAACAGCACCACCTTCCCGCCGCGGCTCTTGACGGCGCGCGCGGGAGTGACGATAGAGCGCAGGCCCATGGAACCAAGGAAGGCGACCTTCTGCGAGGTCGATGAGAAGTTTCTTGGCGCTGCCCGCGATCAGGTTCATCTTAAGATCGACAGCCGCGGCGCCCGCGATATCCATGCGGCCATCGAGCACGACGTGTGTGATGCCACCTGGCATTTCTTCCGTGGAGATTTGCATTGCCCTCTTCCTTCGATGCGGGGAGTGTTCAACTCCGCGACCGGGCGCGCCCGGGTTCCATGTCCAGTTTCAACTTCCACTTACACGCCCAGCGTGGGTTAGAGAGATGGTATGGGACGACTATGAATGCCCGATTAAAAGATCGGGGTAGACAGCGAGACGTAAATCTTCGCGCCGGGACTGAGCGGCGCCGCGGCGCCGGCGGGCACGCTTCCCTGGTTTTGCATCTCGATTTTGAGGTTCTTTTTCTTCTTGGCCTTGAATTCGCTGCTGACGATGTTCGAGTCGACCTGCTGGCCGCCATTCTGAGCGATGACGCGGAATGTCTGCGTGCCGGGCGGGACGAAGAGATTGTTCAGATCGGTTTTGTCGCCGCTGATAAAGCGCAGATAGACCGTTTTATTCATCTCCACCGTGAGCGGCACGCCGTTGGGCATGTGGCTCAACTCGATCTTGAATTTGCTGTTGGCGTTGGGATCGAGTTTGTGGGGGTCGGTGGCCGCTGTAGCCGGGGTGGCGGGAGGTGTGGTGGTTTTGGCGGGCTTGGCCGCAGGCGGCGGAGTGGTATTAGCGGCCGGGGTTGAGGCCGGAGCGGGTTTGGTGGCGGGCGGCGTTGTGGTTTGTTGAGTTGCAGTTTGGGGCTGTGTGGTTGCGGGCTTAGAGGGCGTCGGCTTGCCAGGGATGGCCGGGACCGTGACCGGAGTTTTGGTTATCGGCACGGCGGGAGCGGGAGGCAGATCGGGACTGCCGAACGGCGCGATCGGTGTGGGGGCAGGGGTGGGATTGACAACGACCGGCGGCTGCGGAGGAACGGGGTGGGGGTGAAAGAGCCGGGGCAGAAACCAGGCACATGCCCCGGCCGCAACAGCCAGCAGGGCCACGGCAACAATGATCTCCCTTTTTAGCGGTTTGGAGAGCTTCTTGACTTGGGCGGCGGCGGCCTTTTGCGTTGTTGAATACGCTTGCGCTGGTGGATGCGAGATGCTGCTGGGCGCGGCGGCCAGCGTGGCGTTGGGATCGATTGTGGCCGGAGCCAGCGAGGCCAGCGTAGCGTTGGGATTGACGCGCAAGGTGGCAAGATCCTGAGCCAGCTCTTCGCCTGTCTGATAACGAGCGGCGGGATTTTTCGCGAGGCACTTCAGAATCACGCCCTCCAGGGCCGCGAGGGATGGCGGGGTTGAGCTTGGAGGGCGGGATGGGATCTGTGTGGACGACTTTGTAGGAGACGGCCGTCATGGTTTCGCCGAGGAAGGGCTGCTCGCCGGTGGCCAGCGAATAGAGAATTACGCCGAGTGAGAAGAGGTCGGCGCGGCCGTCGATGGGCGCGCCGGTGAATTGCTCGGGGGGCATGTAGGCGGGCGTGCCGAGCATCTGGCCGGTGGTGGTGATTTCACTGGCCGCGAGCTTGGCGATGCCGAAGTCGGTGATGCGGGGCCGCTCGCTGCCGTAGACCTCGCGCGAGGTCATGAGGATGTTGGCGGGCTTGATGTCGCGATGGATGACGCCCTGGCGATGCGCGTAACCGAGGGCGTCGGCGATTTGCTGGCCGATTTCGCAGACGCGGTCGAGGGTAAAGCGCTCACCCTTCTTCATGGCATCGGTCGAGGGTGCTGACCGTCAACAAACTCCATGACCAGAAAGGGCGCGCCTTCATGCTCGCCCACGTCGAAGACGGGCACGATGCCGGGATGAGCCAGCACGCCGGAAGCGCGTGCCTCGCGATAAAAACGCGCGCGGTATTCCTCGCTCTGCTCGCCCGCTGAGCGCGGCGGAATGGATGGTTTTGAGGGCCACGATGCGGCCCACCGCGGGGTCGTTGGCTTTGAAGACGCTGCCCATCGCGCCGCGTCCCAGTTCCGCGATGATTTCGTATCGTCCTATGAAGGTCTGGGACGGCCATGGAGAGGATTGTATCAATACGGCAGGGACAAATGGACTGAGGTGACTGAGGCACTCAGGAACTAGATCGCATAGACCGGAGCTCAAGCTGCGGCGCGGTAGCGCACCACCAGCAGCGTCATGTCGTCAGACTGGCTGGCGCCACGCGTAAAGGCACTCACCGCTTCCAGGACCGACTGCTGCAGGACCTCGACCGGAACGTCCTCCTTGCCGGCAAGGGCCTGGCTGAGTCCTGAAACCTCAAAAAGATCGTGGTTCGACGTTCTCCGCTTCGGTGACGCCGTCGCTGAAGAGCACCAGCGTGTCTTCGGGCTCGAGTTGCAGGCGGGCGGATGCGTAACTCGGCTTCGGGGATCAGGCCGACGGGGAACGAGCCTTCGCTGTAAAGCTCGCTGACCTTGCCCTTGCGCAGCAGGAGCGGCGAAGGATGGCCGGCCTTGATGTATTCGAGCATGCCGTCGCGGCCGATGATGCCGATGAACATGGTGGCGTAGCGGCCAACTTCGCTGTGGTGGCAGAGAAATTTGTTGATGTGGTTGAAGACGTTCACGGGATCGGCGCCCATGGACATGCCCGACAAGGCGCCCTGCAGCATCGTGGTGAGCAGGGCCGCGCCCAGGCCTTTGCCGCTGACGTCGGCGATGAGGATGGCGGTGCGGTCTTCGCTCGACCGGAACCACGTCGAAGTAGTCGCCGCCCACTTCAGTGCAGGGATGATGCACGCCGGTGACGGCGAGATGGGGAAAGTCGTGCAGGCCGTGGGGAACGAGCGCCTGCTGGATGGTGCGCGCGATGGAAAGCTCCTGCTCAAGGCGCTGGCGCTCGCGCTCCTTCTCCACCAGGCGCGCGTTGTCGAGAATGCTGGCGGCCTGGCCGCCGAGCGCGTCCAGAATCTGGCGGTCGATGGCAGAGAAGGCCGCGATGCGACGCGAATCGAGATAGATGACGCCGAGCAGCGGGCCGCAGCTTAAGGTCGCCGCCGGTATCGGCGATGGCGCGCGACGAAGCGTACAGCGGGATGGCGACCACCGCGCGCAAACGCTGCACCACGACGCTCTCCGCGGACTTTAGATCGAGGCCGGCAAGGTTCAGGTCCTCAGTGATGACGCTGGACTGCTTGCCTGATGGCCTGATTGACAGCGGTTTGGCTGGGGTTGATAGCCTCGGGAGCAAGATTGTCGCCCTTGTTGCCGCGGGCCAGACGAACTCGCATGACGCCGGAGGCGTCGGGCTCGATCAGCAGGCCGCGATCAGCGTGGGTGATGGAGATGGCGTGATCGAGCATGGAGCCGAGCACGGAATCGAGCGGGAGCTGCGAGTGCAGCAGCGAAGTGGCTTCAAGAAGCAGATTGAGCTTGCTCAAGCCGTCGGAGGTTGAGGAACTGGCTAGCTGCGAAAGCGAGCCGATGCGGGTGAGCAGGTTGGCGACTTCGGGCTGCGTAGGCACAACGGGAGCAGAGCCGAAATGAAAGACGATGTGGTAACTGTCATCGATGCCGAAGCCGATCATGTCGCCATCGCGAAGGGGCTGCTGCTGTACCTTGGCGCCGTTCACAAACACGCCGTAACGATTGCCGAGATCTTCGACGCGGTAACCCGAGTCGCCCTTGACAATGGCGGCGCAATGGCGCGAGATGCGGCCGTCGGTGAGCGCGACACTATTGTCGGTTTCGCCGCGGCCGATCAGGAATGGGGAATGGGTGACGGTGATGGTCTGACGAGACTGGTCAGGTGCGATCACTTCAACGAATGTTTGGGCTTGGGAGGAAAGTTCCATCATGGCGTGCGATGTGGGCAAATTGTAACACGCAGGATGATGAGCCTGGCGCGAGAAAATCGTACGGATCGTGGGTCGTGGGTCGTGGACAATCCGCCGCAACGGCCGATGTTGATCACGAATCAAGAACCACGGTTCACGGGCCTTACCAGGGATTGGGAGCCAGCGCCTGGTAGTGGACCCAGTCGAAATCGACGGCGCCGGGATCGGAGTTGAGCGTGGTCCAGGCAAAGAGAGCGGGCCGTGAGCCCTTCCACCAACTGAAGCGGATGGGCGTGGCAGCGCCGAGCTGCCGGAAGGTCTTGCCGTCGTCGAGCGAGTAGAAATATCGGGCCTGATCGCCGTTGACGCGCACGCGGAGCTGGATCACTGTCTGAGTAAGCTCGGGCCCGGACACATGCTCCGGCAGATGGAAGAAATTGAGCCGCCGCGCATCGCCCGACTGCACAATTTCAAGGCCGCTGGCGGATTCCTCAAACATGGCGAGGCCCGCGTGCACGCCAGCTTTCATCGCATTCAAGTCCACGCGGACGGTGAACTCGAACGAATTGTCCTGCATGCACTGCGTGAGCGTGTTGCGCGCGGAGAGCAAGCCATCGGCGGGCATGGGAATCAGGCGCAGATAGCCGGGCCGCGCGCCGAGAGACCAGTGGGCGTCGTCTGGATTATGATTCCACTCCCATTGCGGACCCAGCACCGCCTCATTGAAATCGTCGGAGGTTTGCGGATGCTGTTGGGAGGGCGCAGTGGAATGATCGGGAATGGGGCCGGAGGGAATGGGCTGCCCAGCGGTTGCCTCGTCAGGATCGGCGCCGATGAAGGGCCAATCGTCGTGCCAGCGCACTGGCTCGAGATGCACGATGCGGCCATGGGCGCCGTCGGACTGAAAGTGCACAAACCAGCCTTCACCATCGGGAGTTTCAACATAACCGCCCTGATGCGGGCCGTTGATGTTGGTTGAGCCCTGCGCCAGCACTACGCGGATAATCGTAGGGGCCGTAAATCTGGCGCGAGCGCAACACCACCTGCGATCCCACGCCGACGCCTCCGAAGGGCGCAAAGATGTAGTAATAGCCGTCGCGCTTATAAAGCTTGGGGCCTTCGAGAACGGGCAGATGCTCGGGATCCTGCACGATGATCTTTCCTTGATCGAGCACATGCTTGCCGTCGGTCGACATGCGGTGCAGGATGAGCGGCCCGGCACCGGTGACGGAATGGATCAGATAGGCCTTGCCGTCGTCGTCCCAGAAGGGACAGGGGTCCTCCAGATCGGGCTTGGCGATGACGACGGCGGGATCGCTCCACGGCCCGGTGATACTGGCTGCGGTGCTGACGAAGATGCCCTCATTGGGGGTGGGGAAGTAGACGTAATAGAGCCCGTCGTGCTTCCGGATGGAAGGCGCCCACACGCCTTTGCCGTAGCGATTGCCGCCCACCATGCTGTAGCGCGGGTCCATGGTGAGGCGATCGACGACGTGACCGACGATGGTCCAATGCACCAGATCAGTGGATTGCAGAATGGGAATTCCGGGAACGAAATGGAAGGTGGAAGCGACGAGATAGTAATTAGCGCCGTCGCGGATCACATCGGGATCGGAGTAGTCGGCGAAGAGAATGGGGTTGTGGTAGACGTCCTCAGCCCTGGGCCGGGATGCCTGCGCCAGGGCAGAGACGGTCAATATGGGCAAGACCGAGAGGATGGGGAGGGCCGAAAGGCAGATCGCCAACAGCCTTCTAATTAGCCGGTCCTGTGATTTCCATCCTGCCGTCGCAATCATCGAGTGGCCTTTACGTTCAGCTCAGGTTGCATTCAGAGATAAAAGCGGCCTTTCGAGGCCGCTCGATTCGGCACTCGACCAGTGACAAACTGCTGCAATGAGCGTTTTAGATACCGAAGCAGGAGCGTGCAAAGTGATGGGGAGTGCGGCGCTGGGCCGCACTCCCCTGTGAGTTAGAACAGCAATTTCAGCGAGAACTGCGCGATGCGCGGATCGTTTACGACGGTGGCGGGACTCACGTTCTGAGGAGCGGTGCTGGTGACTCTGCCGAACGTCCCTCCCAGGCCGGTAACGGGGTCACCCATGTTGGTGTGGTTCAACAGGTTGAAGTACTCGGCGCGGAACTGCAGAGACGTCCGCTCGCTGAACGGAAACACGCGCGCGACGCTGGCATCCCAATCGGTGTAGGCCGGGCCCCTGAAAGAACCCTTCTTAACGTTCCCGAATGTACCGACCGGGTTGACCGAAAAGCCTGCCGGATTCAGGAAGTTTCTGCAATTCACGGGGCTCGGCGCATGCCGAGCCGCCATAAGCGCCGCTGCCGCTATACACGGCGCGATCGCGATTCTGGTGCGCACCGGAATTGTTGCTTGAGCTCGATGTAATGGTCAGCGGGTCGCCCGTGCGGTACTGGACGAGGCCCGTGGTCTCATAGCCGTTGACCAGATAACGGAGAGCGGCAGGAGCATCGTTCATGACCTTCGGCTCCTTGTACACATAAGAAGACGCGACCACGCTGCGATGATCGAATTCCGTCGGTCCGTAGTCCAGAGCTTTGAAATTCGACATGGTGATACGGATAAACGAACGAGTTGCCACCGCCGATGGAGGTCGCTGCCTGGTTGTAAGGCATGTTGTCGAGCGCCTTTGACCAGGTGTAGTTGAAGAGCAGGGTAAGGCCATAGCGCACGCGCTGTTCGGCCGAAACCTGCAGTGAGTTGTAATTGGTGTTGCCGCCGGTGTTGGCCGCGGTGATGAAGTTCGAAGCCGGATAGCAACTGTTGGTAGTCGTGCAGCCCGGCTGATTGTAAAGGGCAGTCCCGTTGACGACCGGATTCAGTTCGAGGTTCTGCCACTCGTGCCGGCTTTGCTCGGCCACATACGCAGCACGCAGGGAGAAACTGCTGCTAAGCTGCTGTTCCACGGCCAGGTTGTAGTCGACAGTGCGCGGATCCTGGAAGCCTTTGATACGGGTCGAAAGTCAGCCAGTTATTGGACGAACTGATGGGTGCGGTTGGTGGAGGCACTGCCGGGGCCGGGAAGGGATTCGTGACGCCTGCGGAGCCGTATGGGTTGACGAAGGTCATGTTGATGTCGCTGGCTGGATTGGTAGCTGAGAATGTGGAGGACAGCGACACGGAAGTAAGGAACGGCGCGCCGTTGGAGTAGATATTGAAAAGGGTGCTGTTGATGCGGCTGTCAAAGAACAGGCCGGCGCCGCCACGCACGCTGGTTTTTCCGTTGCCGAAGACATCCCAGGCAAAGCCCAGCCTGGGCATAAAGTGGCGGTAAGCCGAGGCGGCGCCGTTGCGGTTGAAACCCGGATCGCCAGCGAACTGCATTCCCGCAGGCGCCAGGGGATACACGGTCGAGTGAGTGTTCGACGCCCAGAGCGTCGGGCTGAAGCCTCCCATGCGTCCATCTCTCTCGTGCCATGGCATGAAAGGCTCCCAGCGCAAACCGTAGTCCAGCGTAAGATTGTGGGTTGCTTTCCAGCTATCCTGCACGTAGGCTCCCTGAAACTTGCCGCGGGGTTTGAAAAGCTGGCCGTTTGCCTGGTTCATTTGGAAGAGATACCCAAACTCGAAGCTGGCGGCGGAATCGCCGGTGCCGGTGGGGCTGAAGTTGAACTGGCCCGGCAGTGAGTTGAGGTTATCGACATCGACCTTCGACACCTCGCCGTGGTAGCCGGCGTCGATATTGTGCTTGCCCATCAGGAAATGGATGTCGTCGGTCAGCGTATAGTTCCCTCTGCGGAAGGTCGCCTGCCCGAGCGTGGAAACGGTGAAATAGTTAGCCACCTGAATCTGCGAGATCTGCTTAAGCGGCGGCTGGTACACGCCGGTGACGCCAAAGTCAGCTACGTCGACAGCGCTTGCCACCGGCCCGCGGCCGTCGTTCTGGATCTGATCGCTGATGATGAAGTTGTTGACGATGTGCGCGTTGAAGGTGTGCGTTTCGGAGATCAGCGCGTTGTAATAGTGGTTCGACGCTCCGTTGGCCAGGCGTGAGGATGTTTGTGACGTCTTCCACGCCTGCCAGGATGAACGCGTCGGAGAAGTATCGCTCAAATCATCTTGTCTTTCGCAGTCAGTTCCTGGTCTGCGCGCGCCGTGATCTCCGCCTCCGTGAAATTGTTCGGAGTTGAGAAGGGAGCAACAGAGCCAGTGGCAGACAACGCCGGGACATAGCTAAAGAATTTCTGCGTCACCGGGCTCATGGCAGACGGCTTCCAGGTGTGCGAGGTAGCGTAAGGCGACTGGTTGGTGCAAGTCGCATCGGCAACCATAAAGCTGGTTCCGTTGGGATCAAAAGGATTGCTGACGCACGAGGCAAACACCAGGTTGTTGGTTCCCGGCGCCCCGCCCGACGAGTTCGCGCCCGCCTGGGCAATTGTCGGCAGAAGGATCGTGGAGGATCCGGCAGTTGAGGCCGCATGATTGATCGTCCGCTGGTAGCCGAAGAACCCGAACGACTTGTCGCTGCGGAGGAAGTGGGGAATTTCGAGCGGTCCGCCGACCGTGCCGCCAAACTGGTTGCGATGGAGCGGGTCGACGACCTTAGCGTTCAGTGCAGTGCTGTAGGTGAAGGGGTTGGCGGCGTTGAAGGACCGGTTGCGGACAAATTCGAACAGGTCACCGTGATATTGGTTGGTTCCGCCCTTGGTGATGATGTTGACCACGCCACCGGCATTCTGGCCGTATTGCGCGTTGTAGTTGCTGGTCTCTACGCTGAATTCCTGCAGCGCATCAGGCATCGGGAACGGCTCATTGACGTTGGTGTACTCGTCCACGTTGTTGCCGCCGTCGAGCATGTAGTTGGTCTGACCCACAAACGTGCCGTTGGCCGAAATGGTAACCGCTGACGGGAAGGTCTTGGTGTTACCCTGGTCAGCCTGTCCCCCCGGCGCGAAGGTGACGCCTGCGACCTCTTCCGTGAGGGCGGAAGCATTGCGGCCATTCAGCGGCAGATCGCTCACTTGCGAGGTGCCGATGACCTGCGACAAGGTGCCCGTCGTGACGTCGATCTGGGCGCTTTCGGCGGTCACCGTCACCGTCTCGGTTGCCTTGCCGGTTTTGAGCGAGATGTTGACCGTGACCGCAGCATCGGCGCGAAGTTCTACGCCGTTCTGTGTGTACCTTTCAAATCCCGCTCGGGTGGCGCTGATGTTGTACACCGAAGGCGACAGAATCGGGAAAAACGAATGTACCTTCGCTGCTGGTTGTGGTCTTCGCCGAAATTCCCGTAGCTGCCTGGGTGGCAGTAACTTCAGCTCCGGCGACTACAGCACCAGTCGAATCAGTCACCGTACCGTTGATGCTTCCTAACCCTTGCGCAAGCAGCCCGCCCGGCGCGCAGATGCATACCGCGCATACGACGGCCAGACTGCCCAGCAGTTTGACAAGTGCTCTCATGGTTGCCTCCTGAAACTTTGTGGATCTCGGGCCCGGCCGGAACTAAATTGCCGCGCCAGAACTGGCGCGTACGGTTGAGCCGCTTTGTGGATCCCCGCGTTTCTAGTAAATCGAATTAACACTTGGATAGACAGATACCGTCCCTGACGGTCAGGAATTTCTGTATCTTGCATATTTTATGCGGGTTAGAGAAGGGCGATCCTCAGCAACGCGGGAGCCCGATAAAGGCTACTCCGCGGAGACCGCAAGCACCCTGGGTGGACCTGGGGTGCCGTCGGTCACCGCGGTTCCCAGGATAATCTGCAGGTCTTGACCGTTTCCACTGGCCCGCGCCTGGGTGGCGATGGCCTGCATGAGATCGGGGTTGGTGAGGAACTCCCCGGCAGCTTCAGTGCCGTAGGTATAGAGGCCACCGATGACCACGACCACGTGGCCAGTCTCCGAATCGCGGATGCGGGAGATCAAGGCGAAGTCCTGCAACTTTGGACTGTTGGCGCCGGTGACCGGCTCGCGGGGCTGATTGGTGGCCCAACTCCAGTTGCGCGATGACGGGACTTCTTGCGTCCCGAATATAGATAAGGTGCCGGTCCGGCATCCATGGCCAGGCTGTAACGGAGTTGGCGGGTGAGACGCAGACTCCATTCATTATTGAAGGCGCCAATCAGCACCACGGCGCCCTCGCGAAGATCGGAGAAGGAGCTGGCACTGCCCCTGCGGATGACGACTTGTTTGTTGCGGGCCTCGAGCGCGCCAACCACCCGCGCGATGGTGACGGTATCGGCAAAAGGCACGGTCTGCGACGAATCCGAACTGGGAACCGGGGTGACCGTGTTGCTGGCGCCATCGGCGTCGGGCACGGTGGGAGGGCCGTTGGGATGATCTCCCACGGCCACGAGGACCGGACCTGGCGTGTCGACGACAGGCCGCCAGAAGAGGTCTTCGGGGTTGGCTTTGTGCAGCCAGCTATACCCCAGCGCGACGGCAAGCGCGGCGGCGCAAACTAGCAGCAGGCCCCAAGATCGGCGACCCCACCGCGGAGTTTCCTTTGCCGCGGTCGTGCTTCCAGCCAGGGGAACCGGTCCGAACTGGATATGAGCACTGTGAGTTTCAAACCCAGCTTCGGCCGCTTCCGCTTCGGGATCGATGGGGGTATGGCGGCCCTGACCCGAATGCGCGAATCTCGGAACATAGGAGCCGGGCACCAGCTCGATGCGCAGCTCGCAGCGGTGCCTTTCGTCGACATAATAGGTGGCGAGCCGTTTGCGCAGTTCCGTGGCCGCTGTGCGTACGATGTGATCGACGTTGGTGTCGTAATTGGGGTCTCTTTCGAAGACCTCGACCCCGATGGTGCGCTCCTTGATCTGATCGGCCGATCCGTTCAGCGTTTGTTCCACCACATATTTGAGAAAAGCGACGGAGCGTTTGCTGGAACGAAAGCCGTCGTCGCGTACCAACAGGTCGAGCTGCGCACGAATCATGCTCCGCGGTCAGGTCGGGCGTTGCTCCGTACTCGACTTCTGCGTCGATCATGCTCTTTCCAGTGACAGCGATTTTAGCACGCGTCGTGCGCGGTTCGGCGGTTCTCCAGAGGCGTGTCAGTCCGCACACAGTGTGTGTGTCCTGACACGGACGAGGCCTGCCCT
The DNA here is from genome assembly GCA_963826735.1 of uncultured Acidobacteriota bacterium. Taxonomy (GTDB): domain Bacteria; phylum Acidobacteriota; class Terriglobia; order Terriglobales; family Acidobacteriaceae; genus Telmatobacter. The sequence goes on along the minus strand of CAWGYN010000010.1, from coordinate 535,717 downwards.
CTGAGCGGCAAATCGTTTGCTTTCAGTCGGCGCTGATTGGCGCGCGGCTTGCATTTCTTTTGTGCGCGCGCGACGCGGCGAGGGGGAGTGCGATGACGGCTGGGAGGCGACGCATGGGTACTGGCCAGACGCCGACATCGGCAGCCAACGCACCCGCGGAAGAATGTTCGCGTCGCCGCCGCAGAAATGCCGTACGATTGGTGCGTCTTCGTATTCATGTGATCGTGAGCGATAGAGCTTCCCATGGCGGTCCGTCGGCAAGCAACCGCCGAAGAGGACGGCTGATTGCGTTTGCGGCAATTGCTGCGTTCCTGCTGATTCTGGGTTTCGCGTGCCGAGCGGGCACGGCCGGGCGGCGATTGTTGCATCGCTTGCTTCCGGTTCATGCGCAGGCGGCTCAGGTCAGAACGCCGCGGTTGCGGCCGGCGGCGCTGGATTTTAGCGATCGCTACGGCGACGGAACGCCTGATTTTGTGCGCTTGGCCGATCCCGCCGACCAGGCCGCGTTTCGGCGCTGGTTCACGCTGATTGCCGAGTACCAGGCGGAGAGGCCGCAGGCAGAGATGCCCGCGGAGATTACCGATTGCGCCAGCCTGCTGCGTTATAGCTACCGCGAGGCGCTGAAGCGCCACGACGAAATCTGGTTTGAGACCAGCGGCATTGAGGTTGCCGCGCCGCCGGGCGAAATTCGCGCGTGGAGCTACCCGCACTCGCCGCTGGGCACGGCGCTTTTCCGCGTGAAGCCGGGCGCATTTTCGGCCGAAGACCTGCAGCGACGGCGCATTTGCGCAGTTTGCCGACGCCCGAGACGCTCGTGGAGCGCAACGCGTACTTCGTAAGCCGCGATGTGCGCGCGGCGATGCCCGGCGACCTGCTCTTTTATCGGCAGTTTGGGCAGTCGTCGCCGTGGCACTCGATGATTGTGACGCAGAGCGGCGCCGCGGCCGAGGTTGTCTACGACACTGGCCCCGATCACGGCCGACCCGGTGAAATCCGCCGCGTTCCGCTTTCCGAGCTTCTCGACCATCCCCAGCCGCAATGGCGGCCCACTGCCAGGCAATCCCAACTTTCTCGGCGTCTACCGCTGGAACATTCTGCGAGGAACCCCATGAAATTGGAAACAATGAAAACGACAAATGACTGTGTGAGTCCTCCGAGCCGAGTTGAATGCGCTCCTCAGGGGCTGAAGCCCGGAGTTCTATGCGCTCATTGCGGCACGACTAAAGTCGTGCCCTTTCGCGGTGCTAGTCATGCAACCGTTTGGGTGCTCGCTGTTGCTGTGTTTGTGCTGCTTTCGGCGGCGGCCGCGGCGCGCGCCGCCAGCAACGACGCGCCGCGCTCGTTTTCGCTTTCCACCACGCGCACCTTTGCGCCGGGCGAGAGCGTCAAGATCCAGCTTCTCGCGCGCAACGTGCCGGAGCTGGAGTTTCGCGTGTACAAGGTGCGCGATGCGGAGAAGTTTTTTGCCGGGCTGAAGGATCTGCACAGCTTTGGCGTGCAGACCCACTCGCCGAGCGAGCAGATCGACCAGCAGACGTGGCTGGAGCGGATTCACGACTTCAAGGCGCATCTGTGGTGGCTGATGCGGCAGCTTTTTCCGCGGGCAATTTAACGACGAGGCGCGGGACAGCTTCCGCGAGCAGCAGGGCAAGCTGGGCAAACGCAGCCAGGTGGTGGGGGCGGCGCAGTTTGCGCAGATTCCGTTGCTGAATGAGAGCCAACTGGTGGCGCGATGGAAGCTGGAGACGCCGCCGGCGCTGGTGAGCGAGACGCAGCAGTTGCCGATTGACGGACTGAACGCGGGCGTGTACCTGATCGAGGCCACGGATGGAACGTACAAGGCGTACACCGTGGCGATTGTGACGAAGATCGCGGTGGTGGAGCGGACGGTGAACGGGAAGGCCTATCCTGTATGTGGCCGACCGCAAGACCGGCGCGCCGGTGGACCAGGCGGACGTGGCGATGTGGGGCGATGGGAAGCTGCAGTCGTCGGGCAAGACGCGGCAGCGACGGCCTGGCATCGCTGACCGATACGGTGCGCGGCGGCGCGCAGGGAGCGGAGCCGGAGAATGTGTGGATCCTGGCGCGGCATGGCGCCGATGCGGCGCTGGTGACGCCGTGGGCTACGGATTCGGCGCGCAGAACCAGCAGCAGGAGCGCGACTTACATCTATACGGACCGGCCGGTTTACCGGCCCGGGCACACGGTGCACATCAAGGCGATTGTGCGCAAGGAAGCAGAACGACAAGCTGCGTGCTGCCCGATGAACGCACGCTCACGCTGCGCGTGACGGGCCCGGACGACAAGGTGGTGTTCAACAAGGACCTGCCGGTTTCGGCGCACGGAACGGTGACGGCGGACTTCGACCTGGCGGCCGATGCGGCGCTGGGCTACTACAGCATCGATTTCAAGGAAGCCGATCTGACGACGTGAGACGAGGGTCGGCAGCGGGCAGCTTTTACGTGGAGGAGTACAAGAAGCCCGAGTACCAGGTGACGGTGAAGCCTGCGACGCCGCGGGTGCTGCAGGGCAATACCATTCAGGCGACCATTGAGGCGCGGTACTTCTTTGGCGAGCCGGTGGCGGGAGCCAAGGTGAAGTACGTGGTGCACACCTCGCAGCACTACTGGTGGGATGAGGACGAGGAGGACGACAGCGGCGCGGCGGCGATGCGGAGGCCGATACGAGCGATGACGACGACACCGACTACGGGTATGGCGAGAACGAGCAGCAGGAGCACGAGGGCGTGCTGGACGCGAACGGCCGGCTGACGGTGACGCTGCCGACGGCGGTCGACGACAAGCACAACGACCAGGACTATCGCATTGAGGCGCGGGTAACCGACGCGGCGAACCGCGAGGTGAGCGGGCACTCGACGGTGCTGGCCACGTATGGATCGTTCCGCGTGAGCGTGGAGCCGACGAGTTATGTGTTCGAGAACGGGCAGCCGGCGCGCGTGAAGGTGACGGCGCAGGACTACGACGGCAAGCCGGTGCAGACGCCGGTGCACGTTGCGTGGCGGCGCTGAGAAGTGGGACCCAGCGACGCACGAGCGCACGGAGACGCAGGTGGCCAGCAGGACGCGCACGACCGGCGCCGACGGAACCGCGATGGTGGATCTGCCGCTGAGCGGAAGCGGAGATTTTGAGGTCACGGCGAGCGCCGCAGACGCCGGAGAAGCGGACGGTGGAGGGCCAGACGTGGGTGTGGATCTGGAACGGCGCGGGCGAGTGGTACCAGCGCCAACACGCAGGCGCAGATTGTAGCCGACAAGAAGACCTACCAGGTGGGCGACACCGCGCATCTGCTGCTGGTGACGGGGCTGACGAAGTCGTGGGCGGTGGTGACGGCGGAGGGCGACAGCGGTGCAGTCGCGGCGGCGTGATGCATGCGACGGGCGACGAGCGTGGCGTTCGATGTGCCGATCACGCAGCAGGCGCAGCCGAACCTGGTGGTGACCGCGATGATGGTGCACAACGACCAGTTGATGACGGCGCAGAAGAGCCTGAAGGTTCCGCTGACGGAGCGGACGCTGACGATTACCGCGACGCCGAGCAAAGACGCAATATCTGAACCCGGCGAGAAAGCCAGCTTTGACGTGAAGGCGGTGGACTCCGCGGGCAAGCCGGTGCAGGCCGACCTGAGTTTTGGCGAGGTGGACGAGGCGCTCTACTCGGTGCGGCCGGACACGACGGGCGACATTGTGGCTTCGTTCTATCCCAAGCGCGAGGTGTATCTCGAGCCGCAGACTTCGTTTGAGTTCTACTTCGAGGGCGAGGCGGGAACGAAGAGCCCGCTGCTGGCGCAGATTGAAGCGGGTCTCTACCATCCGCGCATGGCGCAGGTGAAGCCGGGATCGGACCTGGTGGTGCCGAAGGTGCGCAAGGCGTTTCCGGACACGGCGTATTGGAATCCCGATGTGCGCACCGGGCGCGGACGGGCACGCGCGCGTGGAGTTCAATTTCCCCGATGCGCTGACCACGTGGCGCACGACGATCCGCGCCATGACGGACGACGGCAAGGCCGGCGGAGTGGTGACGCGCGTGCTGGTGCGCAAGAACCTGATTGTGCGGCTGGCTGCGCCGCGCTTCTTCCGCCAGGGCGACGAGACGGTGCTGCGCGTGATTGCGCACAACTACCTGGAGACGGCGAAGGACGTGACGTTCGCGCTCGATGTGAGCGGAGTGGACGTGCTGAGCGGGCAAACGCAGAAGGTGAACATTCCCGCCAAGGGCGAGAGCTACGTGGACTGGCGGGTGAAGGCGCGAGTGACGGGCAACGCAGTGCTGACGGCGAAGGCGCTGACCAATGAAGAATCGGACGCGCTGGAGATGACGCTGCCGGTGCTGCCGTACGGCGTGAAGCAGAGGGCGGCGGGCGCGGGCGTGGTCTTCTCTGGCGCGGGGCAAAACCAGTGGACGTACAGCTACCCGGCAGGATCGGATGCGGGAACTCGCGGGGATTGACGATCACGGTTGCGCCGTCGGTGGCGGGGACGGTGTTTGACGCGCTCGATTACCTGACGAGCTATCCGTGGGGATGCACGGAGCAGACCATGTCGAGCTTCCTGCCGGACCTGATTGTGGCGCAGGCAGTGGACAAGCTGCATCTGAAATCGCCCATCGATCGCAAGACGCTGAACGACGAGGTGCAGGCGGGACTGGAGCGGCTCTACAGCTTCCAGCACGACGATGGCGGCTGGGGATGGTGGCCCGACGACCAGAGCATGGTGTTCATGACGGCGTATGTGGTGAGCGGGCTGGGACAGGCGCAAGGCTGCCGGCTACACGGTCGACGACCAGCGGCTGGGCAAAGCCGCAGACGTGGCTGCATCAAGATGCTCGACGCGCATCCTGACATGATTCCCGATCTGCGGGCGTACGCGGTGTATGCGCTGGCCACGACCAGCGGCGCGCCGAAGGACGCGCTCGACAAGGCGTGGGACGAGTCGCGACAAGCTGAGCGACGAGGGGCTGGCGCTGGCTGGGCTGGCGCTGGCGGCGGCGAATGACGGCCGCGCGAAGCAGGCCGCCGATCTGCTCGAAAAGAAGGCGCACGCGACCGACGTGGATGCGTACTGGGAGGGCACCTACGACGGCCTGCTCGATTTCTGGGACGATACTTCGCCGGAGACGACGGCCTTCGCGCTGAAGTTGCTGATCGTCGAGGATCGCTCGAGCGGGCTGATGCCGAAAGCGGCGCGCTGGCTGGCCGAGCATCGCGACGGAGACTACTGGTACTCGACCAAGCAGACGTCGATGGTGATCCAGGGGCTGACCGATTACCTGGCGCTGAGCGGCGAGCTGGCCAACACGTCCGACGTGGAGGTGCTGGTGAACGGCGCGAGCGTGGGCAAGCGGCACTTTGGTCCGGCGGACGCGTTTGCCGCGCCGTGGCAGATCAAGGTGCCCGCGGCGCAGGCGGGGAACGGCGGACAGGTGACGATCCGCAAGAGCGGCAACGGGATCACGTACTGGTCGACCGAAAACAGTTGGTATTCTGCCGACCGCAAGAACTTCCAGCAGGGCCAGCTCGCGCTCAACATCACGCGCGACTACTACCTGCTGCAAAAGCGGCAGGACAAGCCGACCGATCCGATTACTTACGACCTGGTTCCACTGAACGGCCCGGTGCATGTGGGCGACATTGTGGCGGTGCGGCTGGCGCTGAGCGGGACGAATTGGAAGTACCTGCTGGCCGAAGATCCGATTCCGGCGGGCACGGAGTTCCTGCCGGAGAGCGGGCTTTACACGATCAACCACAAGCCGGATTGGTGGGCCGACTTCTTCACGCGCAAGGAGTTTCACGACGACCGCGCGGCGTTTTTCAACGACGACTTCGCCACGCGCCGCGAGTACGTTTACCTGCTGAAGGTGGACAATCCCGGCAAATTCCAGATCAGCCCGGCCGATGCCGGACCCATGTACCAGCCCAACATTGAGACCACCACCGATCCCGCGACGCTGGAGGTGCAGCCATGAGCACATTGAATGACTTGTTACGTCGCCTGCGCGCGAGCTGGGCGTGGGTCGCAGCGCAATTCTGGGCGACGCTGCTGATCGTGCTGGCAGGAGTGGCGTGGACGCGCGTGCCGGAAAAGCACGTGTGGCAGGTGGGGCTGACGCTGCTGCTCCCGCTATTGATGCTGGCCGCGACGCTCGTGCTCGAAGCCGGAACCATGCGCGAGTTTCTTGCGATCAAGACGAGCGCCGCGTGCGGTTCGCGTGGGGCGCGCTCACGCTGCTGGTTTGGATCGCGGTGGTCTGGCTTGCGTGGTTCATTGCTGGACTGGTGCGACGATCAGATTCCGCAGTGGGCGAGCTATCTGAACTCGCGCGCCTCGGCGCACGCGCGGGCAAGGCTCTTCACCTACGAGCACATTCAGCTTTGGCTCACAATTCTCGAGTGGATCTTTCGCTGGATTGTTGTGCCGGCGAAGGTGATTCCGCACGCGCTGGCTTCGGCGCAGTGGGGAGGCGGCTGCCGTGGCGAAGACTGCTGCGCATGATGTTGAACTGGCGGTGGTGGATCGGCGCGGTGATTGCGGCGCTCGTGGGCGTATTGCTGCCCAGCTATTTCTTCAACGGCGAGCCGCATGGAACGGTGAGCCACCAGGTGTGGGCCGTGAGCCTGAAACTGGCTGGAGCTTATCTGCTGGCTATGGCGAGCTGGGTTCTGCTGCTGGCGTGGGCGGCGGTGCTGCTGACGCGCGATGCGCGCGAATGTGCGACTGCCGGGAGACGATGCCTGGTGCGGTCTCCTGAGGGCCAGGAGGCCCTCAGTCAGCCGCTCGGGAACCGACAGACGGTTCGACCTGTGAAGCTACCGCTGCCCGAGAGCGACGACGACGCTGGCGGGAACATCTGAGCGCAGCCAATCGAGCACCTGCGCGCGGCCGTAGTGCGCGAGGAGTTGCGCGGCGTACCACGCGGCGGCGCGATGCGCGGCTTCGGACTCGTCTTCGCTTGCGGCGTGCGCGAGAGCGGCGTTGGTTGCGTCGATCGTAAGCGAGGGCCGCGCGGAAGGCGTCTTTGCCGGCGCGGATTCGCTCCATGCTTCGACAAGCCCTTCGCGCAGCCAGAGCGGAGCCTTCGGCCCCGCCTCGCGCTCCACCAGCGCATGCAGAAACTCGTGGCGCATGGTGTCGGCGAGAAGTTGCCGCGCGGCCAATGTGCGCAAGGGTTGCGTGCCGATCCAATTTCCCTCAGTGAAGGCCGCGACCCAGCCCGGCGCGAGCGTGGCCTGGCGAAAGGCGGGCGTGGACGCGAAGGCGCGCACGGTAAACGGAGCGGTGGCATGCAGGCCGGATCGCTCGGACGCTTCAGCCCGCGCGCGATTGAGATCGGGCAAAAATGCGGCGTCGCCGGCGTCGAGTGATTCCAGAACGAATCCGTCGCCGGCGAAGCTTTGCCACGCGCGTCCCGTGGCTTCGTCCGCGGCTTCCGCGCCGGGAAAATACTGGGCAAGAATTTCGCGCGCGGTGTGGCCCTGTGCGGCCATTGCCGCCGCGCCTTTTTGGCAAAGACCGACGCCGTGCCCCCAGCCGCGTCCATGAAAGGCGAAACGTATCGCCCTGGCGGCTGACCTCAAACCAGGTGCTGGGAATGCGATTCCATCCCAGCGACTCGCCAACAGCGAGTTGGAAGTCCTCGGCGGAGATTTCGGTGTGGTCGAGTTGCAAGGTGACGGCACGCCCCGATGCGCCGCGCCGCGCGACGGTAAGATTCTGCCAGCCGGGTTGCGCGAGGCCATGCGCGGCGAGGGCTGCAGTCAGTTCCGCACGGGTAATTTGCGAAGCCCACTCCCGCGCGCCGGTTTGCGTACAGAAGCGATCAGGCTGCGAAGGCAGATAGGACAGCGGTTTGGCGCGCGGCCAAATCTCGTCGGGAGAAGCCGTGCGCCCGCCGCAATCCTTGCCGAAGTAAGCGAGGGCGCGCTGCCCATGGAACCACAGCGTTTCGCCCGCGGTGGCCAGCGTGGCCGCATGCGCCGCAGCTCTGCGTTCACCACCGCCGCTCCAATGCAGAAGCTGGCAGTGGGTGGAATCGCACAAATCGTAATCGGCGTGGCCGTGCGCCTCATGCAACGCAAAGCTGCGCACCACGATGGCGAGCGCCTTCAGCGACTCAAGACTGTCGCCGGGACCGCTCTCGCTTGCGACCACGCGCTCCACATAGTTCTCGACGGGCAGCGTAACCACGATGATGAGCGACCCCGCCGTGCGCAGCGATGGTGACGGGATCGTGCAAAGTTACAGTTTCGCCGTGAGCCGCGAGCGTCACCGGCCCGCTCAACCGGATTTCGCTCGAAGAAACGGTCTTGCCCGCCGTGAAGAAGTTCAAGCCGTCCTTTTCCGCATGAATCCTGGCTGGCGCGTGCAGCACCTCCGCGGGGCACCGCCCACAGGTCTGGAGCAACGTGAATGCCTTTGGCCCTGTAGGCGTGAGCGTGATGTCGTGATCGTGCCAGAGCGTCCACATACCCACGCGGAGTGTTTCCCGCGCGGGCGCCGGCTGGTCGGCGGCGACAACCGGAGTCGGAGCCGACTTGAGGAAACTGATGAACAACGCCGCTGCGAGGACGCTGGCCAGGAGACGATGGAGATTCGTGTTATCCCGGGTCCCAAAATCGGGACCCAGGGCACCCAGATTTAGTGGTGAGGTGAATGATTGACGCTGAGGATCGTGGCTTCCCACCCTTTCGCAAAAAGTGCGAAAGGATGGGGCACGGAGTGTTTTACGGGTTCGATTCATGGCCGCTTCCGATTTGCGTTGATTGGCGCGTTGGCAAGCAGTTCGCCGGCCACGTGTGCGGCGTCGGCGCCGCGGCCCGCGGGCAGGAACACGGCAATTATCACCTGAGGATTTTCCGCGGGCGCGAGGCCCACAAACCAGCCGTGAGTGTGGGGCGAAGAGGCGCCTTCGGCGGTTCCGGTTTTGCCGAGCACGGCAACGCCGCCCAGGCTGGCCTGGCCCGCCATGCCGAAGCTGGCCGAGTCCTCCAATCCAGCACGCACCACCCGGGCCGCATCGGAATCGGGATGCGCCGCGAGCTCGAACGCTAGCCAGCGATAGGCGGCAGCCAACTCGAGAGGCGTGACGCGCACGCCGTCGACGCCAAGTAGAGCCAACTGTTGCGAATCTGGTGAATCGGGCTCGCTAAATTCGGCAACAGCCTCTTGAGGCGCAATACCGGTGAGGCCGAGCAACCCGGTGGGGCGCAGGAGGCGGCCCAATTCACCAGGCTGCAAGCTGCGCGCCACGGCGGCAAAATAACTGTTGCAAGACCAGGTGAGCGCCTCGCGCGCATCGAAGGGCGGCGCGAGCGGATGGGTGCATGCCAGCCGATGGCCGGCCACGACGAGTTGGCGGTTGCAGGCCACGCGATTTGCGGGATTCCAGCGGCCCGCGCGGATCAGGGAATATAAAGTCAGAGGCTTCAGCGTGGAGCCGGGTGCAGCGACGGTGCGCGCCGCGTCGCCGAGCCGATGCGACGCCAGCGGGTGGCCGCTGGCAATATCAAGCACAACAATACGTACCTCGGGGGACTGGCGTGCCGCGCGGTCAACTGCGGATTGCCACGCGGACGCGGGGGTTTGGCAGGAGGCGCTGAGAACGCCGGAGACCGCGAGAACGGCAAGCAAACGCAGAATTCCGTGCACATGAGAAGTATGAACGATTTGCGCCGGAGTTTTCAGCACAGTGAACCGCGTATAATCGGCGGCGACGCACGACTGCACCCGAATTTCATCGAAAGGCACTGCGACGGCCATGTTTCCGACCCGAAATCTTCGTTTTTCTGCTGCTGCCGGTTGCGGCTTTGCTGCTGACTTTTTCGCTCTCAAGAGCGCAGGATGCCGCGCCGCAGCGGCCGCAAATTACCGGCGTCTCGCACGTAGGCTATTTTGTCAGCGACCTGCCGAAGACCATCGCATTCTGGCACGACCTGCTGGGCTTCGACGAATACACAACGCTGAACAAGCCGGGAACGGACCAGACTCGGATCGCGTTCATCAAGATCAACGACCATCAGCACATTGAGCTGTTTACCGACGCGCCGACATCGCCGCCCAGCATGATGAGCCACTATTGCTTCAGCGTGAGCAACGTCGAGCAGATGCGCGCCTACCTGCGGGCGAAAGGGTTCGACGTGAAGCCGGGCAACGGTGGCAAAACCCGCACCGGCGACTACGCCTTCGAGATCAAGGATCCCGACGGCACGCTGGTGGAGTTTGTCCAGAGCCTTTCTACAGGCATTGAAATGCAGGACGCGGGCAAGTTCATGCCGCCCACGCGCATTGCCGATGCGATCTACCACGTGGGTTTTCTGGTGGGAAATCTCGACAAGTCGCTGGCCTTTTACGAGGGCGTATTGGGCTTCACGGAGACTTGGCGCGGCAGCAGCAACGGGCAACAGCTGAGCTGGGTGAATCTGCGCGTTCCTGACGGCAAGGATTACATCGAGCTGATGCTTTACGACAAGACGCCGTCGGGTTTCGGGACGAAGAACCACGTGTCGCTCCTGGTTCCCGATGTGCAGAAGGCAGTCGCGGAGTTGGAAGCGAGGCCGGCTTACAAAACCTACCTGACTTATGCGAAGCCGCTCACGGTGCAGGTAGGCAAGAACGGCAAACGGCAAGTGAATCTCTACGATCCGGACGGAACGCGCGTGGAGTTGATGGAGGCGCAGACCGCAGATGGCAAACCGGTGCCGCCCTCGACCGCGCCGCCGCCGGCGCCGGCGCACGAGTAGCACGCGGACTACATGAATTCGTAATCGCTCCCTGACCGGTGCGGGCGTGGACGCCCGCACTACAGCCGGTCTGGAGACCGGCGCTACATTTTGATGAAGCGTATATATTGATACAACCGAAGGGCGCCGAGGCGAGGATTCGCTAAGGCAATCGGCTCTGAAGCCCAATTGAACTCGCCGCTACAGCTTCCTGTTATTCTCGCAATCACAAATGGAGAAATCTCTGCACGCTTCGATGAATGGTTCTGGCGATGGTTCTTCCTCCGGCCTGCCGCGCGTTCTGGGCGCGGGCGAAGCCATCGCGATCGTAATCGGGACCGTGATCGGCAGCGGGATTTTTCTCATTCCCAGCGAGATGATGCGAGACACCGGCTCTTCGCTGCTGGTCTACCTGGCGTGGATCGTGGGTGGATTGCTGTCGCTCTTCGGAGCCATGACCTACGCCGAATTGAGCACCATGATGCCGTATGCGGGCGGCGAATATGTGTACCTGCGCGGGGCCTACGGGGACACGGCGGGCTTCCTCTACATGTGGACGTGGTTTACGGTGGCCAAGCCGGGGTCAATCGCGACTGTCGCTCTGGGCCTGGCGCGTACGATCGAGTTCTTTCCGGTTTTTTCCCGCCTGTCGGATGCGATTCCCGGCCTACCCTTCATGCTCCACTGGTCGCAGCTATTTGCCATCGCCGTCACGTGGCTCATTACCGGGCTGAACTACCTGGGCATCAAAAAGGCCGGTGATTTTCAGCTGATTTTTACGGTCCTGAAGGCGGTTCTGATTCTCGTTGTAGTGGCGCTCTGCTTTCAGTCCCCAAGCGGATCGTGGAGTCACTTCCTGACCCGATTGCCGCACGCGGTGGGCGGCTGGAACGGCTTCATGCTGGCGCTCATCGCAACTTTGTGGGCCTACGACGGCTGGAGCGATTTGAGCATGGTGGCGGGAGAGGTGCGGCGGCCCGGGCGCAATCTTCCTCTGGCTTTGATTGGAGGCCTGCTGGGAGTTGCCGCGCTCTACATGGCCACCAACGCGGCAATCCAATATGTTCTTCCGGCACAGGCGATCGCCGCCTCAGAATGGCCGGCGGTGGCGGCGCTCAGGGTGGTGGCTGGGGCGCATGGGGCGGGAATTGTGGCCGCGGCCATGGCTCTCAGTATCCTGGTGGCGCTGAATGGAACGGTGATGTCGGGCGCGCGCGTGCCTTATGCCGCCGCTCTCGATGGGCTGTTTTTCCGCCGGTTCGCGCAAGTGCATCCGCATTTTCGCTCTCCTTCCACTTCACTGGTGGCGCAGGGGCTGGTGTCGACGGTCCTGCTTCTGTTTTTGAGCCAGTTTCAGCAACTCTTCAATCTGACGGTGTTTGCCGAGTGGCTGTTTTACGCGCTGGCGGCCAGCACGGTCTTTGTATACCGTCGCAAATCACCAGACGCGACACGGCCCTACCGGGTGTGGGGCTACCCGGTGCTTCCAGCGATCTTCGTGGGGTCCGCTGTAGTGGTGCTGGTCTCGAGTTATGCCGGAAATCTGAAGGGATCGTTGCTTGGCACCGCGCTGATTCTAAGTGGGTTGCCAGTCATGTTGCTGGTTCGCCGCCAGCGCGCCGCGCGCTGAGCGGGAGCCCCAGACAGTTTGGGGATGCCGCCCGATCCGCGCCCTCTACTAGGCCTTTGCAGGCAATTCTCCGGCCCACGAGATAGCGTTTTGCACAGAAATCCACCGGAATATGCTTTCTTTACACGATTTTCATTGACATTTGGTTTGACCCCAGCTAGTTTTGCATACATCCAGTCATCTATATGACTTGGCGGATTGTTGGATTTTCTAGCGCAATTGGCACGTAATGAATGATTTGTTGCCGTTTCCGCGCAGAATCGTGTCCTGTTCTCAGAATTCACGGACACTCCACGCACGCTCCGGTCGGGCAGTTGAAGGCATCGTGCCTTCGCGCGGCCGAAGCCAGAATGCCCAGGGAAACCTCTCGCATCGTCAGAAGAGGCGCTTCCTTATCACAGAAAAAGGCTCCCCTGTAACGCGCAATGCAAGCCTCTCCGGCATGGTTTTCGATCCTTGGCCGGACCGGCGTATTCATTGTTTACCCCTCAACCTGTAAGGCTGATGCGGGTAAATGCGCGGGGAATGCCCTTCACCGGCAGAACAAAAAACATCTTAGGAGGCAATCGACTGCTATGACGCACAAATTTGCAAAATGTTGTTTCGCCCTGTTGACCGCAGTAGGGCTGGCGTTGACCACGAGCATCGCGTGCGCGCAAACCGTCACAGGTTCCATCCGTGGCACCGTTACCGACGCCTCCGGCGCAGTGATAACCGACGCCAGGGTCGCAGCCAAGAACGTCAGCACCGGCGTCTCCACCACCACCGTTACCGACCGCAGCGGCTCCTATAACCTGCAGTCGCTGCCCATCGGCACCTATGTCGTCTCCGCGGAAAAGTCCGGGTTCAAAATTACTGCCGATCGCCCCTTCGCGCTGGAGATCGACCAGATCGCCAAGATCGACCTCCAACTCCAAGTCGGTGACGTCACCACAACCGTCGAAGTCGCTCAGGACGCTGGCGCCATCCTGCAAACGGAAGACGCGTCCCTGGGAACCACCGTCACCTCCAACACGCTCGAGAGCATGCCGCTCGGCGCCCAAAACTTCTCTGCCGCGACGGTGTTCGTCCCCGGCGCGGTCCTCCCGACCTACGGTTCGCTGGGCAGCACGCAGGGTTCAGAGCGTGACACTTCCTTTGCCGCGTCGACGCAGCCGTCCTTCAACGGCAACCGTATGCAGACCAACAACTACATATTCGACGGTACGGACATCAACGAACCGCTGCAGAACACCATCGCCTATAACCCCGCTCCGGAAGCAATCGGCGAGATGCGCGTCATCACCGGTAACGCTTCAGCCGAGTACGGCAACGTGAACGGCGGCGAAGTTCTAATGGTCACCAAGTCCGGAACCAACAAGTTCCACGGCAGCCTTTACACCTTCTACGAGAACCAGGATGGCACGGCTAACACCTGGGACAACAAGTACAACAATGTCGCCAAGGGTGTCTTCCACCAGAACCAGTTCGGCGGCACCGTCGGCGGCCCCATGTTTAAAAACAAATTGTTCTTCTTCGCGGATTACTAAGGCTTCCGCGAAACCTCGGCAGGGACCAGGTAATCTCGGTGCCTTCGGTCAGAATGCGCACGGGAGACTTCTCTGAGTTTCTGGGAGCGCGGACGCCTTACGGTCATTCCATTCCTTCCACGGCAATACATTCAGCTCTACAACACCAGCAACGGCACCGCAGCGGCCACTCCCGTATGTGAACGATCAGCTTCCTGTCATCAACCCTGTTGCCAAGTATGTCTTCGCTCACCCCGAGTTCTATCCTCTGCCGAACCGCCCCAGCACCAACGGCAACTCGCCGGATAGCGGCAACTATGGCGGGTACAACAAGTCTGCCGTCGTGAATAACCAGGGCGACATTCGAGTCGACTATGTGGTCTCAGCGAAGGACAACCTCTCGGCCCGCTTCACCCACGGGGGCGCCTACGATAAGCCCATCGTATCCGTACTTGCGTTTGAATTTCCGGGGGGTGATGACTATCCGTTCTGGAACGGCGTGCTCAACGAAGTTCACACCTTTAGCTCGAACCTGCAGAACCAGTTCCGAGCCGGTTACTCGCGTATCTGGGATCTCGGCGGCATTCCATCCGATACCTTCGGCCATTTTCCGACAGGCAGCGATCCGAAGGTTGGCTATCCCTATGCCAGCCCCTATCCCGGCTTCACCGAATCGAACATCTCCAGCGCCGAAAAGAACATCGGCACTTTGGGCATTGGTGCAGGATACCATCGACAACCTCTTCGACTATGGCGACACGGTGAGCTGGCAGCACGGCAAGCACATCCTCAAAGGCTGGCGCACAAATCCTGCGCTACCAGGAGAACTACTACTACGCCAGCAACAACGGCAACATGGGCCAATTCGCTTACAACGGCGAATTCACCAAGGCAAACGGTTCGAATGGCTACGGCTTCGCGGACTTTGTTATCGATGCTTCCGAATTTCAGGGATTGCCGGTACGGCAGGACGTGATGGTCAACGCCAATATCGGATGGCATTCTTTGGCGAAGATGAATGGAGAATCACTCCTGCGCTCACCCTGAATCTCGGTCTGCGCTACGGCTATGACCAGCCGTTTTATGAAGTCAACAACAAGGAAGTCAACGTCGACGTCAAGAACCCGCAGAACTGCCCCACCTGCCTGCTTACCGCAGGCAAGAATGGCGCAAGCAACCTCTCTACAACGCCTTCCATACACAATTCATGCCACGCGTTTCGTTCGCCTATCAGATGAACTCGCAGATGGTCATCCGTGGCGGCTACGGTATCACGGACGACTTCGAAGGCATGGGCGCGGCACAGCGTATCACCCAGAACCCTCCCTTCATTCCTCAGTATTCGAACACCAGCACGGTGCCTTCGGCGACAAGCGGTGGAACACCCATCCATGTCAGCCAGGGCTTCACGGCCGGCGCTAATTACTGGCGGAGCTTCGACCAAATACGAAGCCTGGGACCCGAACATCAAACCCGAGCTGATTCAGCAGTACAACCTCACCCTCGAGACACTCCTGACACCTAGCTTCACGTTCCAATTTGGGTATGTCGGCAATGTCGCACAGCATCTCGTCATTCCTGAACCTTCAACCAGTACACGACTCCGGGTTCGCAATTCGGCGACTCAGCCGTTCAATGCCCTTGTCGGCGTTGGCGGCCAAGTCTACCTGACAACGGCTGAAGGCTACTCGAACTACAACGCCTTACAGGTGCAACTGCGCCAGCGTCAGTTCCATGGCCTGGAGTCCACCTTCAACTACACCTGGTCGAAGAACATGACCAACAACCCCGGCTACTTCGGAATCGGCGGCGTCGACGGTCCGGGCGTCTACCCGGAGAACATCTACAATCCGCATGGCGATTACGGCGTGTCGGGCTTCGATACCAGGAACGCCGCCAACTTCGTCGGCACGTATGCGATCCCGTTCGGACACGGTCGTGACTACGGCTCCAACGTCAACCGCTTCGCCGATTGGGCCATTGGTGGCTGGAAGACGTCCTTGGATGCCGTTATGTATTCCGGCTTCCCGATTACCATCGGCAGCAGCAACGCCTCGGCCTCGAACAATGGTTCGGCACGCGCGAATCAATACCACAAGCTGACCGTGACGGGCCGCAGCGTGGCACATTGGTTCGGCACAGGGCCAGACGCTCTGCCTTGCACGGGAAGTGCGGGGGCAACAATCAATGCCAACGGCGTCGCTTGCGCTTACGGGCCAGAGCAAGCCAACTCCTTTGGAACAGCGCGCGTCGGCACCGAGCGGGCGCCGGGATATCGCGTCGTCGATGCCTCGCTGTTCAAACAGTTCCGTACTTTCAGGGAACAGTTCGTTCAACTCCGCATCGATGCGTTTAACGTGGGGAACATTGCCTCCTACGCGGCGCCGGGCTCAACGGCTTCAACGCTTTCCACCTTTGGCCTGATTACGTCAACCCTGTCGCCGGCTCGTCAGCTCCAATACTCATTGAAGTACGAGTTCTAACCCACTCACCGAGGTCCGAGGGGCACCCATCCCCCTCGGACGCCCGGCGTGGCGCGCCGCCTCCGGCTCACCGTCGACGCAGCCCGCTGCAACCCGTTGGCTATCGGGCTTGGCTTTGCTCTCATGCAAAACTGATGGATTTGACTGTGCCGAAGAAGCAGGAATGCCGCCATGGGATTGAATACGCTGGATCTGGTGGTTATCGGTTGCTATCTGGCCGGCGTGACGCTCTTCGGCTTGCGCTTCCGTAGCGGGCAGCAAACTCTGAAAGGATATTTCCTCGCGGATAACGCGATTCCGTGGTGGGCGATTTCGCTCTCGATTGTGGCCGCGGAGACCAGTACGCTGACGGTCATCAGCGTACCCGGCCTGGCGTACGACAAGGACTTCAGCTTTCTGCAACTGGTGATCGGCTACCTCATCGGCCGCGTCGTGGTGAGTTTTGTGCTCATCCCGCAATACTTTCGCGGCGAGCTGGTCACGGCTTATCAACTGATCGAACGGCGCTTTGGTCAGCGGCTGCGCTCGCTGACCGCCGGAGTCTTTCTGGTTACGCGGGCGGCTGCTGAAGGCGTACGCGTGTTTGCGGTGGCCATCGTAGTGCGCGTGGCGCTGGGCGGCCTGCTGACAGGCGTGAGCGATTTTGCGCGCGACCTGGTGGCGATTGCCATCGTAACCGCGCTGACGCTTCTCTACACGTTGAAGGGCGGCCTGAAGGCGGCGATCTGGACGGATGTGATGCAGCAAACGGTTTATGTTGCCGGAACCATCGTCGGTCTTGTGACCATCCTGCATCTTGTGCCCGGCGGGTGGGCGACGGTGCGCGAAATGGCGGGCCAGGCCGGCAAATTCCGGGTGTTCGATCTCACGTTCGATTGGACCACGAAGTACACCTTGTGGTCGGGAGTGATTGGCGGGGCTTTTTTGACCACGGCCAGCCACGGAACCGATCAACTGATTGTGCAAAGGCTGCTGGCGGCGCGCAGCGAGCGGCAAGCCAAGATCGCACTGCTCTCAAGCGGGGTGGTCATTTTCTTCCAGTTCTCGCTCTTCCTGATGATTGGGGCGATGCTATATGTGTTTTATCGCATCTCTCCGCCGGCTGTGGCCTTTACGCGAACCGACACTATCTTTCCCGTTTTCATCGTCAACCATATGCCACACGGCGTAAGCGGGTTGCTGATTGCCGCCATCCTGGCGGCGGCCATGTCGAACTTGAGCGCGGCGCTCAATTCGCTCTCTTCCACGTCGATGGTCGATTTCTACGTCCGCCTGCGTCCGCTCACATCGGAGATCCGCCGCATCTGGTTATCGCGGGCCGCGATGGTGGTTTGGGCGCTGGTGCTGTTCGGCCTGGCCCTGCTGGCGCGTCACGGCGGCAGGGTGATCGAAGTGGGATTGACGATCGCTTCCATCGCCTATGGAGGAATGCTGGGCGTGTTCTTGTTAGGCGTGCTCACGCGCAAGGCCTCGGAGCGCGGGGCCATGATGGGCATGATTTGCGGTTTGGCGTTGAACCTCTACCTCTGGCTCTTCACCAGCGTGGCGTTCACGTGGTATGTGGCGCTGGGCAGCATGGTGACGTTTGCAGTGGGATATGCCGCGAGCTTGGCCTTGGGGCAAAAAGGGATCAGAAATGCAAGTGCGTAAGTTGATGACGGAGCGCCGTAATCCGGCAACCGAAAATCTGGATCGGATGACCGCTCTGGAAATGATTACCGCAATGAACCGGGAAGACGCGAAGGTTCCCCGCGCCATTTGCAAGGTGTTGCCGCAGATCGCTCAGGCGGTGGATCTGGTGGCGCAGCGCCTGGCTGAGGGTGGACGCCTGATTTACGTGGGCAGCGGCACCAGCGGCCGCATCGGCGCGTTGGATGCGTCGGAGTGTCCTCCGACTTTTGGCGTGAGCGCAAAGAAAGTGCAGTTTGTGATTGCCGGCGGGGAGCGTGCACTGGTAAAGGCCGCGGAGGCCAGTGAGGATTCCGCGGAACTGGGTCGTAGGGACATCGCGGCGCGAAGACCCGGCATGCATGATGTGGTGGTGGGGATTGCAGCCAGCGGAAACACTCCCTATACCATCAGCGCGCTGGAGCACGCGCGGGACAAAGGCGCGGCGACGGTGGCGATTGCGTGCAATCGCAATACCCCGCTGGGCAAGGTGGCGGACCTGCGCATTGAAGTCGAGGTCGGCCCCGAGGTGCTGGCGGGCTCTTCACGGCTGAAGGCTGGGACCGCGGAAAAGCTGATCTGCAACATGCTGACGACCGGGGCCATGTCGCGGTTGGGGTACGTGTACTCTAACCTGATGGTCAATATGCACCTGACCAACAAGAAGCTGGTGCAGCGCGGCATCACGATCCTCGAGGAACTGGTAGCGGTGGATCGAGAACAGGCCGCGGCAACACTTGAAAAGGCCGGCAGGAGCGTTCCGCTGGCGCTGGTGATGTTGAAGACGGGCACAGGCAAAGGCGAATCCGCGCGGCGCCTGCGCCGGGCCAAAGGCAATGTACGCCGGGCGATTGAAGGTTGACATGGGGAGTGTCTTGAAAACGATTCGGTCCCAGCGCGCGTGGGTTTTCCTGGTCGCCATCGTGTTGATGGCGTGCGGGCGGCGTGAGCTTTTCGCGCAGGCTGCGGCGGCCGGGAACGGCGCGCATGATTTTGACGCGCACAGTTTTGATGCTATCGACGCGTTGATGCAGGCGGCCGTGGCTAAAGGCAGCATGCCCGGCGGCGTCGTGATCATCGGCCACAACGGCGGGGTGGTGTATCGCAAAGCCTTCGGTTCGCGATCGCTGGAACCGGCGCGCGAAGCCATGACCGCGGACACGATCTTCGATCTGGCGTCGCTGACCAAGGTGATTGCCACCACCACCGCGGTGATGCAATTGCTCGATGAAGGCCGCATCCGGCTCAACGAGCCGGTGGCCGCGTACCTCCCGGAATTTGCGCAGAACGGAAAAGGGCAGATCACGGTGCGGGAACTGCTGACGCATTTCTCCGGCCTGCCGCCCGATCTGGATTTGAAGGAAGCGTGGCAGGGCCGCGACACGGCGTACACAATGGCCATGCAGGCGCGGCCGATGTATCCACCCGGCACGCGGTTTCTATATAGCGACATCAACTTCGAAGTTCTTGGCTTCATTGTCGAGAAGATTTCCGGCATGACGCTGAACGAGTACACAAGCTCTCATATTTTTGCGCCACTGGGAATGACGGAGACGACGTATCTTCCGCCCGGAAGCTGGGTTCCGCGCATCGCGCCCACGCAGTACGACGAAAGCGGAAAGATGCTGCGCGGCGTGGTGCACGATCCCACCGCGCGAAGGATGGGCGGAGTAGCGGGCCACGCAGGGTTGTTCTCAACGGCGGACGATCTGGCGAAGTTTGCGCAGGAGTTGTTGAGCGACCACCCGAAGATTCTGACGCGCGAAGCCATCGAGAAGATGTCGACGCCGCAGCAACCGGCGACGGCCGCAAGTTTGCGCGGGCTGGGGTGGGACATCGATTCGCCCTTCTCCAGCAATCGCGGCGAACTGCTGCCCGTGGGCTCCTTCGGGCACACGGGCTTCACGGGCACTTCGCTGTGGATCGATCCTGTGACCGACACCTACATCATCCTGTTGACCAACGCGGTGCATCCCAACGGCAAAGGGTCGGTGATTTCGCTGCGGGCGCGTCTTGCGACTGCCGTGGTGGAGACGCTGCACCTCACAGTTTCCGAAGAAGGAAAGATGCAGGTGGCGCGCATCACCGGGTACAACGAGTCCATGATGGCCGAGCGGCGCATGACCGCGCGGGCCGGCGAGGTGAAGGTAGGGATCGACGTTCTGGAGGCCGACGATTTCCGCGAACTGCACCCGGACGCAAATCATCCGGTGAGAATCGGGCTGGTGACCAATCAGACCGCCGTCGATGCCCGCGGGCAGCGCACGGCCGATGTCCTTGCCCACGCGCCGGGCATCAAGCTAGCGGGGATTTTCTCGCCGGAGCACGGGATCGCCGGAGTTCTCGACACAACCGCCATCGGCAACTCACGAGACGCGGCCACGGGCGCGCCAATTTACAGCGTCTACGGCGACTCGGATGCGAAGCGGCGGCCTACGGACGAAGAAATGGCCGGCGTGGATGCGATTGTCTACGACATCCAGGACATCGGCGTGCGGTTTTATACCTACGAAACCACGCTTGGTTATTTTCTTGAAGCGGCCGCAAAGTCGGGGAAAGAGATTGTGGTACTAGACCGGCCGAATCCCATTGGCGGCGCGTACGTGCAGGGTCCCATCCTCGATGCGGGGCGCGAATCGTTCGTCGGCTACTC
This sequence comes from uncultured Acidobacteriota bacterium, assembly GCA_963826735.1. GTDB lineage: Bacteria > Acidobacteriota > Terriglobia > Terriglobales > Acidobacteriaceae > Telmatobacter. The sequence continues at coordinate 515,044 of CAWGYN010000010.1, read as the reverse complement.
AAGGACTCCGGTGCGGCACGGCATGACTGTGGGCGAACTGGCGAGCTTGTTTAATGACGAGCGCGCGATCGGCGCGAAACTCTCCGTGGTACACATGGAAGGCTGGCTGCGCGGCGACTGGTTTGATTCGACTGGCAGAGTGTGGATCAATCCCTCGCCCAACATGCGTAGCTTGACGGAAGCGGAACTTTATCCCAGCATTGGAATGACCGAAGGAGCGAACATTTCTGTCGGTCGCGGCACCGACTCGCCTTTCGAGTTGGTGGGTGCGCCGTGGATTGACGCCGCGGCACTGGCCGCGTATTTGAACGCGCGGGAGATTGACGGGGTGCGCTTTGTGCCGGTTAATTTCACGCCCACGGCTTCGAATTACGCAAACCAATCATGCGGCGGCGTGAACATTGTCGTGACCAATCGCGAAGCGCTGGACGCGCCCGAGCTCGGGTTGGAGATTGCGGCTGCGCTCGAGCATTTATATCCCAATGATTTCAAGATCGCTGGCATCGACGTGCTGATGCGTAACAAGGCTACGCTCGATGCGCTCACGGCGGGCGAAGATCCGCGCCGCATAGCCGAGGATTGGCAGGATGCGCTGAGGAATTTTGAAACTGCGCGCGCGAAGTATCTTCTTTACTGATTCGCGCATCGCGTCGGGGCCGCAGAATGCAGAGGAGTGGAATGAGTTTCAGGGCGAGCGGAATGCGACGGGGTGCGATCGCCGTGGTGGCTGTAATGGCGGCGGCGATGATGGCAGAATGCGCCGTCGCCGCACCGCCGGTTCATCTTGACCGCAAGGGCGAGCGGTGGGCGGCCGCGACCCTGCGCAAGATGACGCTTGAAGAAAAAATTGGGCAGATGATTGTGGTCTGGGCGCAGGTGCAATTTCTGAATCCGGAGAGCGCGGAATATCTGGAGTTGCGCGACGAGATGACGAAGTATCACGTGGGCGGCTTCGGCGTTACGGACGTGGTGGAGGGGCCGCAGTTGATCATGAGTGAACCGCTGGAGGCGGCGGCGCTCACCAACCGGCTGCAGAAGGACTCAAAATACCCGTTGCTGATTGCCGCCGACTTCGAGCGTGGCCTGTCGATGCGGCTTGTGGGCGCGACGGCGTTCCCAGCGGCGATGGCGTTCGGTGCGGCCGGAGATAGGAATCTGGCGCGACAATTTGGCCGCATCAGCGCGATTGAGTCTCGGGCAATCGGAGTGCAGTGGAACTGGTTTCCGATTGCCGATGTTAATTCCAATCCCGCCAATCCCATCATCGATACGCGCTCGTTTGGCGAAGATCCCAAGCTGGTAGGCGAAATGGTGGCGGCCTATATCGAGGGCGCGCGCGGCGAAGGATTGCTGACGACGGCGAAACATTTTCCCGGCCATGGCGACACGGATACGGATTCGCATCTCACCCTGGCGCGCGTGCCAGCGACCATGGATCGGCTGAACACGGTGGAGTTGGTTCCGTTCCGCAGCGCGATTGCCGCGGGCGTTGATTCGGTGATGATGGGGCACTTGATCGTTCCGGCCATCGAGCCCGATCCCAATCGCCCGGCGAGCGTCTCTGCGCACGCGATCAAAGATCTGTTGCAGGGGCAACTTGGATTCAAGGGGCTGGTGGTGACCGACGGCCTGGGAATGGCAGGTCTCACGCATGTGTTCTCGGGATCGGAGGCAGAGGTATCGAGCAAGGCGGCCGTGGCGGCAGTTGAGGCGGGCAATGACATGGTCCTTGTTCCGGGCGATCTCGGCGGCGCATACAACGGCCTGCTGACGGCGGTGAAGCGCGGCGAAATTTCCAAAGCACGCATCGACCAGAGCGTGCTGAAGATTCTGCGCATGAAGGCGTCGGTGGGTTTGAACGAAAACCGTTTCGTAAGCCTGGCCAATGTGCAGGAGGAAGTGGCGCGACCGGAAAACGTGGCGATTGCGCAGAGCGTTGCCGATCGGGCGGTGACACTGGTGATCGATGCGGGCAAGCTGGTTCCACTTGCAACGCAGGAAGCGGCCAACGCGATTCAGCAGGGACGGCCTACTTCACGCATTGTCGCGGTGATTTTTTCTGATCGGCCGCGCGGCAGTGACGGAGGCCGCGCCTTTGCGAGTGAGCTGCGCAAGCGGGCGCCGGGCGCCACGGTATTTTTCGTCGATGCGAGTAATTCAAGTTATGTATTCGATAGCGTGATGGGGGCGGTGCGCGACGCGGGCAGTGTGATTGCTGTCGCAGAGTCTGTGCCCAATGCCAGACGAACCACCGAGGGCCGCGCGGGCGGGTCGGTAGGTCTCAATGCGGGGCCGATGCAGTTGCTCACCGAGATAGTGAAGACGGCGGGAGCAAAAACCATCGTCGTCGCGTTCGGCAACCCGTACACAGGCGGCTCGATCCCCGGCATCCAGACCTACGTTTGCACATATTCGAACACCGTGGTTTCCGCATCGAGCCTGGCGCGGACGCTCTTCGGCGAGATTCCGATTCACGGGCGATTGCCGGTCTCGATTCCCAACCTCGCGCCGCGCGGAACCGGGCTCGACCGTGATGCGATTGCCGTACGAGCCAGTACGCCATGAGCCCGTGCGCCATGAAAGAGACCTGTAGTTTTGAGAGGAGCAATCAAGTGAGTGCCGCAAATTCAATTCCGAGAACCGCTCGGCCCCGGCGCGCTGGAATGGGCAGCATAGGCCGCGCGATCGCAGCCGGCATTGCGTTGGTCGTGCTGCTTGCCGCTTCGCCGGCACAAGCGCAGCAGTCTGTCGACCATCCGGACGCGGTGGTGGCCAGGCCCGTGGTGAATATGTACAGGGACGCAACGGCGGCGAGCGATGTGGTTTCGCAGGCGCTGTACGGCACCGGTGTGCAGACGCTCCAGAACAGCCAGGACTGGTTCAACATCCGCACCGCAGATGGATATACGGGCTGGGTGGAGGCGGCAGACCTGAGAATGTTGAACGGCAGCACCTACGCGCCCAAGGGCGATGCGGTGCGAGTGACTGCGATGAGCGCGAACATCTATCGCGAACCCGACGTGACGGCGCACGCTCCGCTGTTTCAGCTGCCCTGGGAGTCGCGGCTGGAACCTGCGCCGCCGCCCGCGAAGAACTCCGACCGCTGGCTTGAAGTGCGCCTTGTGGACGGGCAAATGGCCTGGGTGCAGCGCGGCGACATCAGCGACGATTTTCTACCGCTGAGCATCGGAGAAATGCTGCAGCTTGCGCACCGGTTTATCGGCACCACCTACACCTGGGGCGGCGTCAGCAGCTTCGGTTTCGACTGCTCCGGATTTACGCAGATGCTGGAGCGGCAACGCGGCATCGAGATGCCACGCGACGCGGACATACAAGCTGCCTGGAACGGCGTGATTGCCGTCGAGCGCAAAGACCTTCAGCCCGGCGACCTTTTGTATTTCGGCTCGAGCCCGTCCAAAATCACGCATACCGGCATGTACCTGGGCAACGGCGAATTTATTCACGACACCACGCACGACCATCCCGGCGTGCAGATCAGCCGGCTGGACGACATGCCGTGGACGAAGATCCTGGTAGCGATACGGAGAGTGAAACCATGAATCGACAGGGCATGAATTGGGGCGCCATGAATCGACGGGACTGTTTGAAAATTGCCGGCGCCGCCGCGGTGCTTCCGTTTGCTCCCATGGCCGCGCGGCCGCAATCCGCGCAGGGGCCGTGTACGGTTGAGGTCGGGCTGAAGCGCCTGATGCTGCGCCACACCTGGACCACGACCATGTCGTCGAGTGACTATCGCGACACAGTGCAGGTGGAATACCGGCGCGACGGGATTTCCGGTCACGGCGAAGGCGCGCCGATCGTGCGCTACCAGGAATTTCCGGCCTCGGCCATGAAGGCCATTCAAGCCATTGCCAACGACATTACCGCGGACGATCCCTGGCAGTACCAGAAATATCTTGCGGACATCCGCAAGGCGCTGGGCGAGCAGCAGCACGCCGCGATGGCTGCCGTCGATATCGCCATCTTCGATTGGCTGGGCAAGAAGCTCAATGTGCCGCTCTATACATTTTCTCGGGCTGGACCCCGCGGATGCGCCGATTACGGATTTTTCCATCGGCATTGACACGCCGGAGATCACCCGCCAGAAGACGCGCGAGGCAGCGGATTTTCCGATTCTGAAAGTCAAGGTGGGGCTGAAGACCGACGAGGCGACCATCGAAGCCGTGCGCAGCGTGACCAATAAGCCCATTCGCGTGGATGTCAACGAGGGATGGACCGACAAGGAAGAGGCCATCCGCAAGATCAACTGGCTGGAATCGCAGGGCGTGGTGTATGTGGAGCAGCCCATGCCGGCGCACATGGTGGAAGAGACACGCTATGTGCGCAGCAAGGTACACCTGCCGATCATCGCCGACGAAGCGTGCACCGATGTCACAATGATTCCAAAACTCGTGGACGCCTACGACGGAATCAACGTCAAACTCGACAAAGTCAGGCGGCGTTCTGGAATCGTTGCGGTGGATCGAGGTGGCGCGCGCCATGAAGATGAAGGTGATGCTGGGCTGCATGGTGTCGAGTTCCTGCTCGGTAACTGCCGCGGCCCATTTATCGCCGCTTGTGGATTACGCCGATCTCGACGGCAACCTGCTGGTGGCGAACGATCCGTGGACGGGCGTGCGCGTGGAAAAAGGAAAACTGATTCTTCCCGAAGGCCCCGGATTAGGCCTGAAGCCGGCGTGAAACGCCTCGAAAGATTTGTTGAAGTTTTCGCAATGTGCGTGGAAAGTGTTTTCGGGCAATCAATAGGCTGGTTAAGCAGAGTGCGTGGATGCAGGCTGCCAGGGCCCGGCGGCAGTGCTTGACCCGGAGGTTGACTTCAACGTGGAACCATCGGAGATGATGACAAACCGCAGCAGGAAGCCGCGTCCAACGCCCCTGGACCGCAGAAGCGGCATCCCGCTCTATCACCAGATTCAGCGGCGCCTTCTGGATCAGATCCAATCCGGCGAACTGAAGCCGGGCGAACCCTTGCCGTCGATTCAGCAGATCGCTACGCGAATGGGCGTGAGCCAGATGACGGTGCGGCAGGCGGTCGGCGCACTGTGCGAGCTGGGAGTTATCTACAGCCGGCAGGGCAAAGGCACATTCATCTCCGGCATCAAGCTGGAGAGGGATTTTCGCCAGGTCCTTTCCTTCTCAGAGGAGACCCAGGCGCGCGGAGCCACACCCAGCTCCAAGGTACTGTCGTTCCGCATCCAGACGCCGACCCAGGAAGTGAAAGAGGCCCTGCGCCCTGGGCGATGGAGAGCGCGTCTTCAATCTGCGCCGGGTGCGCTGCGGCGATTCGATTCCCATGGGCATTGAGTCCAGTTGCCTGCCCGTGCAGCTTTGCCCAGGACTCATGGAGACCTTCGATGCCACGACCTCGCTCTACGATGAGCTGGCGCAACAATACGGAATCCAGTTGATGGTGACCGACGAAGTGGTGGAAGTGGGGAAGGCGAGCGCGGAAGATGCGCGCCTGCTGCAGATCGCTCCGCAGAGCCCGATTTTCCTGTTTACGCGCGTCTCGTATCTCGAAAACGGCACACCGGTAGAGCATGTGAAATCTGTCTATCGTGGAGACAAATACAAAATTGTGAACCGGCTGATGCGCATGAAGCGCGAACGGCTGACCACGCCGCATGCAGCTTCGACCAAGCCGGCGGTCGACGCAATCAATTAATTGCGGCGCTTGCTATCCCATCCTTTCGGCCGCCGCGGCGACCGAAAGGATGGGGCACGGGAAGATTCTTCTCCAAGCGGTCAAAGTTCTGGTTCGTTTGTCAGGAACGAAGCCAGATGACAGCAGCGGTGAGACTGCTGACGAGGAGTGGAAACCATACCTGTGCGATCCAGGGTACCGGGATGAGAAAAAGGATGTCGGAGCTGACCAGCGAGCTGGGCCAGCCGATGGCGAGACGAAGCCAGATGTAATAAAAGAAATCCCAGAACGCGAAGGTCCAGAGAAACACGGCGATTCTTGCCTTGAGGCTCTGCCCGGCGAGCCAGGCGATTCCGCCGAGCATCACGAGGGTTGCCGCTTCGCGGAGGCACTCGATTTTTATCAGGTTTTCCGGCAGAGCAGCAGGGCCGTGCGCCTGCGGAACCGGCCACAGCCCCGTGGCGGCTCGCAAATATACCACGACCGCAGCTTCAACGAAGCCAAACGCAATGCCAAAGACCGCGATGATCAGAAGCCGCTTTCTGCCAATTGTAAACTTTGCTTTTCTCGACAACAGATAAGGGATCGTGGGAACGAGGACGAGAAGATTGACCCACCACGGCGAAGCGAAGAGAGCAAAGCCCTGCATAGAGTGAGTCTACGACGGAGATTGGCGTTCAGTAATTACGCGCATGGACGAATTGGAGCGTCAGTCCCGTCTCCTGAGTGAGGCCATCAACGAAAATGAGCGTGTGAGGTTGATCGAATGAACCATGCATTCCGCAACGCCGCGGCCACGGCTTGCGCCGTTAGAAAGCACTAACTCCCTTCTAGGAATTGCCGCTATCCCTCGATCGAATTCTGACGATGAACTAGATGTGCTGCCCGCTCAAGCGGCGAACACGGAGTTGGGCCTGCTAGTCGATGGATTTCAGGAAACCATGGGTGTCCTGGAGCGTGATGTCGCGATGCCAGTGCAGTTGGCGGAATTCGGAATGCTTTTCGCCCGGCGCATCGGGCTGTTCGCGATGAGGGAGCCGAGGTCATGATGGATCGCGATTTACGGCTGCGCCGCATTCGAACGCGATTGTTCCTTCAAGTGGCGCTTTCACTCCTTTGCAACGTGCTGCTCTTTGTGGTCTTGTCTCATTTTCAAGCACCGGCTTTTGTCCCCGATTGGATGCGCATTGCCGGGCCGCTGGCGGTGCTCAATCTTGTGCCGCAGCTCATTTTCGAACGGTGGAACTGGACAATCGCCCGCCGCGCCGCATCCGACATGTGGGCTTTCGACCAGCTCAACTTCGATGAAGTTTCACGAGAACTGGCGGCACGCAAAGCCGTCGAGGCGGACATCAAGGACTGCAAACCCTACATCGACGTGATGCATGAGCAGATCGGCGATTCGTTGGCCGAGTCCGAGCGTGAAGTTGTAGTGGTAATCGAGCAGATCGATACGCTGAATGCCAAAACCGGCAAGCAGCGAGAGCATATTGCACGATCCATCAAGAGCGCCGGCGATCTGACGCAAGACACGCAGGATCGGGTCGAGAACAATAAGGGAGTGATTGAGGCGATCGAGATGCAGTTGGAGGCACAGACCGACGAGTTCAGAAACAATTTCGAACGCATTCAAGGGTTGGCGGGCGATGTTCGCTCTTTAACGCCTCTCATTAAAATGATTACCACCATCGCCAATCAGACCAGCCTGCTCGCCCTGAATGCTGAGATCGAGGCCGCGCGCGCGGGAAGCGCGGGCCACGAATTTGCGGTTGTGGCCCTTGAGGTCAGGAAACTCGCTGTGCTCTCCACCCAGGCCGCCGCCGACATTGCCGCAAAGATCAACGCCACGTGCCACAGAGTGGACGAAGAGATGTCCCAGGCTCGTGCTTCGCTTGAGCAGCACAAGGCCAGCAGCGCAATGAAACATCTCGCTGCCGATTTGGGTGAAATGCAATCTGAGTTCGCCAAGAACAGCCGATTGCTCCTGGAAGTGATTACCGAGGTCGATGCCAACTACGCGGAGAGCGTAACCCGGCTGAGTGAGGCGTTGGGGCACATTCAGTTTCAGGACATCATGCGCCAGAGAATGGAGCACGTGCAGGGGGCGCTGGTGGAAATGCGCGACCACTTGTTGCGCCTGGCCGAAAGGCCGGACCGCCCCGGCTGGGACGGCCTCTTCGATACCACTTTCAAGGGGTTGTTGGACTCCCATCTCAGTAGTTACAAAATGGCGAGCCAAACCGTTACCCATCTTACCGTCGCCGGTGGCAACTCCGGCAGCGACAACAGCCGTCCCGCCATTGAATTGTTCTAACGTCTCTTAACGATCTTGGCGCCGTGACTCTGCCAGCTTACCTGCTTCCCCGCGATGACAATCCTCTTCGGGTTTGGTTTGCCATCCTCATTGCGGTCGCCTTCGGCCCCGGTAGTAAGTGAGAATCTATCACTGCAAAAACACGCCAAGGTCGGCCAGCGCAATGCAAACCGGAGAGTCGGTTATCCGTAATCTGAGCCGCGGCGTTTCGATTGCCTTGGGCAGGCGAATCAATCGGCACGAACCGACGCTTGTGGCTTGAGCGATTTGCGTCCACGCGTCCTGTTGCCACGCGTCCACAGCGAAAGCGCCGATTCGCTGTCCCAACTGGATGGCCTCGCGCAACCGGAAGACGTTGAACTTGAGGTTCCGTCCGAAGTCGACAACCAGCTCCGGCGTGTGCATCGCGTCGTCGGTTGCCCAGTACGAATCGGGGTTGCCATCCAGCAGCATCGCCGCGCCGAATCGGGGATTTCGCAGGCGCACGTTTGAGGGTTTCAGGTTCGCCCCGGCGGCGAGGTTGGTGCCGAAAATCCCCTCAACACGCCGGCGAAATTCTGTTATTGAATTTACGTCCTGCGGCGACAACTGCCCCTGGCGATTCGGAGGAACGTTGAGCAGCAAGTTCGCGCCTCTGCCGACCGACTGGAAATACAGATCCAGCAATTGATCGGGTGTTTTCACCTGGCTGTTCTCGTGCTCGTGCCAAAACCATCCGGGACGAATGGAAACATCGCACTCGGCCGGCAGCCAATGTGAGCCGAAGCGCGTGCCCGTGTTGAGTTGATCGGATTGTGCGTCGCCGGGTACTGCCGGCTTTCCATCTTTGGTTACTGGATCGCAGGTTGCCCAGCAGGTCTCGCCGGCAATGCCAGTTTCGTTGCCCACCCATCGGATATCCGGCCCCACATCGCTGAATATCACTGCGCCGGGCTGCAGCTTTCGCACCAGAGCCCATGTCGTAGGCCAATCGTAATAAGTGTGCTTGTCAATGATGCGCGTTTCGCGAGCGCCGCCATAATATCCATTGCCGCCATTGGCGCCATCGAACCAGACTTCGAATACCGGACCGTACCACGTCAGCAATTCCGTCAGTTGGCGGCGGTACGTGGCGATATATGCGGGTTTTCCGTAGTCGGCGTTATTGCGGTCCCAAGGGGAAACATAGACTCCGAATTTCAGGCCGTGGCGCGCCGCGGCCCTTGAGATTTCACCCACAACGTCGCCCTTGCCGTCCTTCCAACGGCTGAAGCGGATGCAGTGGTCGGTGGTACGTGTCGGCCACAGGCAAAAGCCATCGTGATGTTTGCAAGTGAGGATCACGCCTTTCATCCCGCCAGCCTTCAGCGCAAGCACGATGGCATCGGCATCGAACCCCACGGGGTTGAAGACGGCTGGGTCCTCGTCCCCGTCGCCCCACTCCTTGTCGGTAAATGTGTTCACGGTGAAGTGCAGAAATGCGTTCGTTTCCATTTGCTGCCAGCGCAGTTGCCGTTCGGAGGGCAACGCGCCAAACGGAGCGGGAGGCGCCGCAGATTCTCCAACGGCATAGCCGCAGCCAAAGGTCAGCAACGATCCCGCTAAAAACTCTCGCCGGGTAAAAGCCATGAAGGTTTCTCCTCTCGATTCCGTTCCTCGCGGCTCTCCGTCGCCCGCTCATCGACCTGCGGCGCGTTCGCCGATCTAGTGTTGGCCAACTGCGTCAATGTGCAGTCTGCTCCTTTGGCGGGTCGGGCAAAGGGAGAAGCCAAACTTCAGCAACTTGTAACCCGCGGCCACCTCCGCCGCGTCCTTGCGGACGCGTCCATTTCAGATCGAGCGATCCGCTCTCTGTTTCATTGATCGGAAGAGTGAACTCAACAGTCTCAGGATTGGCAGCGCGGGCGCGCGGGCCTTGAATCAGATACGAGTCGTTGGCGATGAGTGTGACCGGAACGGTGTAATCTTCACCGGCATAAACGATACGGAGTTTGTACTGGATATGCGCACGCAATCCAGAGAATCGAAGTTCGAGTGGATGATCGTAGTCTGCACCAGCATAGGAGATTTGCGAAAGCCGCCAACCCTGGTCGGGTGTGCGGTCAGCAATTCCGTCGATTGCAGTGTGGAAGAACGCCGGATCGCTGGGATACCCCGGACCGCGCACCAGGTGCGGTTCCAATGATGGATCTCCAAGATCGTCGTAGAACCCGCCGGGTCCCGAATCACGCCAGTGGATGATGGCTGCGATCGCCTGCAGCCGTTCGGTTTCGTTGTTCATCCCGCCAATGCGCGCGAACTCCCGCTCAAGCCAGACGCGATCGTTCAGCTGGACATCGACTGTATCGAGCGTAGCGCCGCGTTCGATCGCGGCAGCGCCGTATTTTGCCACGCTCAATTGCAGCCCAATGTCGTGAAAGAGCCGGCCAGCGAGGTCCTCGATGTCATTCCGCCACGGCCTCAGCGGTGTGAACCCTGGCGGATCGGCATTGAGTGCCGCTTCGGCCTTTTGCATAGCCGCAGCGCTGCCCGCGTGATCGGCGGTGGCGAGAAGGCCGAGCGCGTCTCGCTCCTGCGCGGTTGCGATGAGCAAACGATGGCGCTCATACGCATCGGTAAAGGCTCGGTAGAGTGCCGCCTCAAATCGCCAGTTTCTGAATTGAGCCGCCGTGGCCACCTGCTGCATCTTTTCGAAGCGCTGCAACGTGGCGTCGACGGAAATATTAGTGGCAAGAGGGCCTTCCCAGTTTCTTTCGAGGGACACAATGCCACGGGCGAAATCATCCGCGTGAAACCCATCGCTGCCGGCAAAGTATCGTGCGTATTCCCGCAGCGTTGCCATCGGATTGGTCTGCGCCGACCACCCCAACGCGCTCCAGATGAATTTGTTGACGTCGTCGTTTACACCTTCTGAATAGGTGACGAAGCCATTCATATAAGGAGCGTAGTGCCGGAAGATCACGGTTTCCGCCAGGGGACGCGGATTGATGACCTCGCGGCCCTCAGTTAGCGCATAGGCCACGTCCCACTCGGGTACCGGAAGTTGCGAATGCATGGAATGGGCAATGTCGGGATAGAAGCGAATCGGGATTTGTTTGGGAATGTTCGCGCGTTGCACTTCAAGGCCGTCGCGCGATTGCGGTCCAACGACAATGCCAGTCAGCCACGGCGGCCGCGCGACCACCAGCGCGTAAAAGCGCTTCATCTGGTCCGCGTTGAAGCCCTGCGCCGAAACCCAAACACCAGCGTGGGGATGCGATCGATGCAGCACTTCCGCAACCCGCGCGAGATACGGGAAAAGAATCGCGGGATCGGTGTGGCCGGGATCGCCGCCGGGGACAAAAAGCTCATCGACCTGGGGCAACTTGCTGAACACGTCGCCCCAGACGCGAAGTTCCGACTCGACCGTTCCCGGATCGCCGTAGTCCCTTTCCATTGCTGGATAGAAGACCGAACAACGCAGGCCGTATTTCTGTACGATCCCCGAAATCCGGCTCATCATCTCCATAGCTGGCAGTGGAAAGAGCGGGCTCGATGGCGTGTCGTCGGTAATGGGCGGCAAAATCTCAATGGTGTTGGTTCCGAACACGGCCAGATCGCGGATGTATTGTTCAAACTGCTCCGGCGTCCATGCGTCATAGGTATTGTTCTTGAAGCGGTAGCCAAGCTGGTGACCGCGAACGGCAAACTGCGGCGCAGACGCAACGTGAAGCGGCGCCGGCAGGTTTGCGTGGTCCTTTGAATACTCGATGTGCCGCAAGAGGAATCCGACGCCGTAGAGGATTCCGCGATCGTCCTTGCTTGTAATTACCAGGCGATGCGCGGGCCCAGCCCGCATGGTTTGGATCAGAAATGCTTCCGGCTTCATAGCGCCGGCGGGCAAAGCGGAAGGGACAAGCCACGAGCGCTGCAATTGATCGCTGCGTCCGATGAGGATGCACGACGCACAGGCCTTCCAATTCTCCAAGGAGTCCAATGTACTCACGCGCCACAAGTTACCGGTGCGTTTGGCGACCTCATTGACCAGGAGTTGAATTGCGGCTGTCTCCGGACCGTCGACATCCCGCGGTACGAATACCGACGCATGGGACAGATCGATGACCTGCGCGCGCGATGTTGAGAGCGCCGTGAGAATTAAAAGGGCGCACCCCACACCCCTGAGCGGCCTCAAGGAGAGGATGCGCAAGCAGGCACGGCCGAACTGCTCCATCCTAACGCCTCCTATGCGGTTGGGTAACGGAGAATCGGAACGAATCTCAGCCGGCTTCGGTGCCGAGGGTGTCCGGTTGCATCAGAGTTCGCGAAACTTCTTCGGCAGCACTTCTTAGCGACTTTATGATTCGCTCCTGGCGGCCGTCATCTTCCCGCAGCCGTGTCTTGGGCATAGACAGGCTGATCGCAGCTCCGACCTTCCCGGGGGCGAAGAGAATCGGGGCGCCGAAGCAACAGCCGCCGAGCGTGGTTTCTTCCGCATCGAAAGCGTAGCCACGGTTACGAATCTGCTTATATTCCTCTTCGATGGTCTGTTCGTCCACAAGTGTGTTTTCGTTATAGCGTGTGAGACCATAACTTTGAAGCAGCCGCTTTCGCGCCTCGGCATCCTGCCAGGCCGTGACCACCTTTCCCATCGAGCTTGCGTGAGGCGGTAAGATACGGCCGGAAATATTCGTCATACGAATAAGGTTTGCGCTCTCGATCACGTGCACAACTTCGATATGGTTGTGCATCAATATGGCGAGACTAACGGTCTCGCCATACTCCATGTTCAGACGCCGCATTGGCTCGCGCGCTGCCATGACCAGCGTGTTCACATACTGTGTCGAAATTACAGAAATGTTTTCGTTTGAAGGTGAATAGTGCCCATTGTGATCGCGCCGGACATAGTGAAGTGTCTCCAGTGTTTGCAGCAGCCGAACGGCCGAACTCTTGGTCAATTGGCTCTGCTTGGAGAGTTCACTCAGACTCATAGCTTCCCCGCCGCGGGAAAGCATTTCCAGCATTTGAATCGCCTTACCTACAGCACGGGAAAAGTAGCGGCCATCCCCGGCAGTATTCTTTGCATTTTGGCGCGCACTCCCGCCCGCTTTTCCCCGCCTAGTCTTTGGCATGATCGGCTCGGTTTTCACCTTTCGAAAGTAAGCATTTCATATTACGCATACTCCTTCAATGTTTCGCCAAGCGCTTCATGATCGGTTGAGTCAGCCGAGACATAGGGAAGCGCCAACGTGCTGCTGCAGATGCCCATGAGTTCAAGGCCCAGCTTAAGCCCGCGAAGATAACTTGACTCGGCTTCGCCGATTCCGTAGAGCAACTTTCCAAGTTTTCCAATTCGTGCCTGCAACTGGATTGCAACCTTCGTGTTCCCCGCGCCAACTGCCTCATAAAGCGCCACGAAAAGCTTGGGGAAGAGATTGGCTCCTCCACACACACCACCATGAATGCCTGCTGCGAGGCACTCAAACAAGAGATTCTCCGGCCCGATCAGCAGCGTGAAGTCTGGACGGTCCGTCATCAAACGAGCAAGTGTCTGGAGATATTGTGGTTCACCTGAGCTGTCTTTCACTCCGTAGACATTAGGCAACTCCGCGGCTCTCAGGACGGTTTCCAGTTCATAGCAGGTTTTCGTCAGGCTAGGCATGTTGTAAAGGAATAGCGGCAGTTCGACCGCGCTCGAAAGCTTCTGTACCAGCCGGAAAAGATCGTTTTGGCTGACAGCAAAGTAAAAAGGAGGAGCTGTGACCACGGCATCGGCGCCCATATCTCCGGCAAATTTGGCCAGGCTGCAGCTCTCTTCGTAGGACGTGTCGGTGATCCCAACCAGAACTGGGACGCGGCCTGCCACTTGCGAGCAAGTCCGGTCAATGAGCTCGCGACGCAGTCGATAGCTGAGCGCCGGTCCCTCACCGGTGGTGCCCAGAATGAAAAGGCCATGCACTCCGCCCTCGATGAGGTGTTCGATCAACCGTTCCAGACCGGCACGATCGAGCGACGCGGGGCCATCCAAAGGGGTTACCATCGGGGGAATGATGCCGCGGAGCGGACGATTTAGGGGGCGCGAAGGCATTTGTGCCGTCAGTATAGCGGGAAAGTTTGAAAAATGAAACATAAATTGTTATTTGAAACAAAAGTTTCGAAATTTCACCGGATTGTGCCTTTTCCGTAGACAATGACTCCCGCTTCCTGTTTTCATGCTGAGGAAAGCGCCGGACAAGGCAAGAGGCCGTATTTCCCAAATCCGATCTCAATCCGCCCCGTCTCCCTCCTATCGCTGGCTGCTTGTTGCCATCCTCTGGGTCGTAGGCTTCCTCAACTATGCCGACCGCCAAGCCATCTTCTCCGTTTTTCCGCTCCTGCAATCGCGCCTTCATCTCAATCTCGCCGAACTGGGTCTGCTGGGCTCGTCGTTTGCCTGGGCTTACGGCCTGGCTGCGCCATTTGCGGGCTACGCCGTAGATCGGATGCGCCGCAAGACCGCGATCATCAGCGGTCTTGAATTTTGGAGTTGGATCTGTGCCGCAACGGCCCTCACCAGCCGGCTCTGGAGCCTAACCGTTCTGCGCTGCGTGATGGGGCTGGGCGAAAGCCTTTATTTTCCTGCAGCGCTCTCCATGATGAGTGACTATCACGGGCCGCGCACGCGTTCTCGCGCGCTCGGTCTTCACCAGACCAGCGTCTACGCGGGCACCATCATGGGTGGTTTTTGCGCGGGCTGGCTTGCCGAGCGTTATGACTGGCGCTGGCCATTCGTCTGCTTCGGCGCGGCCGGAGCGTTGTTCGGAGTTCTTCTCATCCGCTTGCTGATCGAGCCTCCGCGTGGCGCGTCAGATGGGCCTGCAGACGCGCCGCCGGCCCAATCGCTCCCTCTGCCCCCGCCAAGCGTTGCCGCGTTCGCGCTGCTCATGGTGCGGACGCCCGCGATTGGCTTGCTGATGGCAGCATTTGCCTGCGCCAACTTCGTTGCAGTTGTCCTGCTGGTATGGATGCCCTCGTACCTCTATCACGCTTTCCATTTGAACCTGGCTATGTCGGGCTTGACCGCCACAGCTCTGGCACAGGTCGGATCCATGGCCGGCACCGTAACGGGTGGATGGCTCGCGGATCGCCTGGTGCGGCGCATCGCCGCTGGCCGCGTGGTTATCCAGGCCATTGGCGTCCTGTGTGGCGCGCCCTTCGTCTTCCTCTGCTGCCAGACGCGCTCAATATCAACGGTCCTGGTCAGCCTTGCCGCCTGGGGATTCTTCAAGGGCCTCTATGACGCCAACACCTTTGCATCGCTTTTTGACGTCGTCCCCGTGGCCGCGCGCGGCGTGGCAACCGGATGGATGAATACCGTTGGGTGGATGGGCGGAGGCGGCCTCGCGCCCGTGCTCGTCGGGTTGCTGGCAGGCCACTACGGACTCGGCCTGGCCATGTCTCTCGTCTCGGTTGTCTATTTATTGGCGGGGGCGCTTCTACTGTCCGTGCTGCTCTACGCCCGGCCGCAATCGCAATTCCGACACACCACAATCGCCACGTAGGATACTTGCTTTTAAAGATATTGAAGCCGTGGTCCAGTTTACGTCCATCGTATTGCGAGCCGTTACATATGCGTTACTTTCCGCAATATTATTTCAGAAATACAATAAATGTATTAAAAAACTACTTGACGTTTCATTTTTATTGGAATTAGAATTGGGCCACTCTCTCAGGTCACGTTGCCCGCGGAGAATCGCTGATCGGAAATCCGGCCAGCATCGAAGTTTCAATTCCTGCAAACGCGGCTGAAGCAGACCAAATTCACCAATTACGGGAGGATTGCCAGATGCGCATTAGAACTACCCTTTCTCTAGCCTTCTCGTTGTTAGCCCTTTGCGGGATGGCGTTTAGCCAAACCATTACGGGCAACATCAACGGCCTGGTCACTGATCCCAGTGGGGCGGTTGTGGTGGGGGCCGAAGTAACAGCCACCAATGCTTCCACCAATGTTTCCACGTCGACAACCAGCAATAGCGAAGGCCTCTACAGTCTGCGCTTTCTTCCCGTGGGTCAATATAGCGTGAGCTTTCAGGCCACCGGCTTCAGCCGCGAGGAGGTTGCCGGGATCACGGTGGAAGTGGCTCAGGACGTGGAGTTGAATGCCGCGCTGAAGGTGGGCGCCGCTTCGACCTCGGTGAGCGTGAATGCCGGCACGACGCCCATCCTGAATACCAGCGACGGGACGATTTCCACCACGATCTCGCAAACGCTGGTCCAGGATCTGCCGATTAACGGCCACAACTTCACGGAGTTGACGCAGTTGGTTCCGGGCAGCACCGTGGCCGACGGCAACCAGTGGAACGGCGCCGGGCAAAGCAGCCCGAACAATTCGGGCGAGCGCGTGCAGAGCTTTGCCACGCTGCCCAATGTGAACGGCAACCGCACCTATACCACCAACTTCACCATCGACGGCATCAGCATCGTGGATACCGGGGCCAACCTCTCCAACGGCTACGGCACGCCGGCCTACAACATTGCGCCAGAGGCAGTGCAGGAAGTGACGATCATCTCGAACGTGGCTCCCGCCGAGTACGGCGATGGGGCAACGCAGATTCCGGTGGTTACCAAGAGCGGAACGGACAAGTATCACGGCAGCGCGTCCTACTATCTGCAGAACTATCTGATGGACGCCAATCTCTTCCAGAACAAGCGCGTTATCCCGGGCAATGCCTTTACGCCCCGCACCCAATACACGCAGAACCAGTACAACGGCACGTTTGGCGGCCCTGTGCCTTTCCTGCACAAGAAGCTGTTCTTCTTCGCCGACTACGAAGCCTATCGCAAGCCCTCGGCCGGTGTTGGCGCGACCAATGTGCCCCTCAATGCATGGCGCGGCAATACCACCGCCGCCAGCGGCTCGCCCGATACCAGCGTTTCGCCGCTGGCCGGTTATGCCTACTTCGGCTCCGCCGTGCCGCAACTCTACGATTCGCAAAACGGCTTCGCGCCGTTCAACCAGACCATCGGCGGCGTGCTCTATCAGAACCTGGTGCCCATCAAGAACCCCGTAGCCAAGTACCTCTTCGCGAATGCGGGCCTGGTGCCGCTACCCAACGCCGCGCCCTCGGCTGCGCCCATCCAGAACAATTACCAGAACATCGTCAAGGCTATGACGCGGAACGACCAGGGCGACATGAAGGTGGACTGGGCCATCACGGACAGGGACCGCATCTCCGCGCGCTGGTCTGAAGGCGAAGCCGACGACGGTCAACGGAAATCGCTCACGCCCATCTCTTTCCCGGTCATCAGCGATTTCCCCTTCAAGCAATTCGCGCTTCTCTACACGCGCACGTTCTCCAGCAACTTCGTGAACGAAGGACGCGTGGGCTTCACGCGCATGCGCTATAACTCTTACCCGCTCGATCTCTCGGGCAAGTTCGGCAACGGGAACTCCCTGGTGGGCATCCCCTGGTCCAACGACGTCCCCGGTTTCAGCGCCCAGAGCTTTACCGAAAGCACCAACAGCACCGGGGTGATGACCTTTGGCACCGCGGGTTCCTCAAACCTCGCCCTCGACAACCAGTTCAGCTACGGCGACAACCTGACCTGGCAGCACGGCCGCCACGTCAGCAAGTTCGGCGCGCAGATTTTCCGCGTCGAGAACAACTTCTACCAGAACAACTCCGGCGGCCTGCTGGGCGGCTTCAACTATAGCGGCGCGTTCACGGGCAATCCGGCGTCCGGGCAGTCGATTGGCTACGATTTCGCTGACTTCCTGCTCGATTACTCCTCCAGTTACTCGGTCTCAGATCAGACTGGAGACGTCGGCTTGCGTCAGTATCGCCTGGGCTTCTTTGCCCAGGATGACTTCAGGCTGATGCCCAACCTCACCGTCAACTACGGGGTACGCTGGGAATACGACCAGCCCATGTATGAGGTTCACAACAAACTTTCCGACCTCAATCCCACCACGGGCGCGCTGGAGCTGGCCGGACAGAACGGAAACAGCCGCTCCCTTTACTCCTCCACCAAGGACGACATCGATCCGCGTGTTGGATTCGCCTGGAATCCTGACCTGCTGCACAAGAAAATGGTCGTGCGCGGCGGTTTCGGCATCACCACCTACATGGATTACAACCTGCTGCACAACCACATCGGGAACGCCCCGTATCACATCAGCATCTCGAACAGCGCGACGACGCCGACGGCCACCACTGCAGGATCGCCTTTCGCAGTCACCAATGGCTTCGGCACCTCGGGAGCAACTCCCACCGGCGTGTCCTTTAATGTGTGGAACAAACTCAAGCCGATGATGGAGCCGCAATACTCCCTGGTCGTGGAGTACGCGATCAACGGCAAGCAGAGCGTGACTGCGGCCTACGTGGGCAACGTAGCGCAGCACCTCGGCAATGTGCGCAACATCAACCAGGAAACACTGGTGGGCACCATTACGAGCGCAGCATTCAACGGCGTCACGGTCAGCACCCCGGTGGGCAACGCGGTTGTCACCTGCGCCACTTGCGGTTCGGGTGGCAGCTCAATCTACAACTCCGTACAGCTTTACGAATCGGAAGCCTACTCGAACTTCAACGCTGGCGAAGCGACCTACCGGCTGCGTCCCTCCTACGGGCTGGAGTTCCAACTGAACTACACCTACTCCCACGCGATGAGCGATACCTCCGGTCCGGTCTCTATCAACGACAACAACGTGGCCGGCGGCGATCCGCAAAACAACTTCTGCCTGCGCTGCGAATACGGGCCCACGGGCAGCGACAGCCGTCACATGCTCAATGCCAGTTGGGTCTACAAACTGCCGTTTGGCCGCGGCCAGCAGTTCTACGGCACCGCTCCGGCCTGGCTCAACCAAATCATCGGCGGCTGGACCACATCCGGCAGTGCGGTGCTTTTCTCCGGTCAGCCCAACACGATTACGGCCAACGGCGGTAATGGCGCATCCGGCGCCGGCACGATCCGCGCCAACCACTATCGCCACTTGGTGACGAAAAACGGCGTGGATGGATGGTATGAAACCACGGGAGGCGGTCCTTACGCGCCGAATCCAGGCCTTGACGGCAAAACCGGGTATGGATACTCCTATGTGATTGCCGGCGAATGGGGTACCGACCCGTCAGCCACGCATTCTGGCACGGCAGCTACGCCCTTGGCCAACCTGCAAGCGGGGGCGCCGCAATCCTGCGGTAACTCTGGATTCGACGATGGCGTCTGCGCCTACGGTCAGCCTGGCCCTGTCTACCCGGCCACGCTCCAGCCGGGCAGCGTGCCCATCTTCGGCACGGCCAAAGTGGGATCGGAGCGGGCACAGGGCTTCCGCCAGGTCGACGCTGCGCTGCAGAAGGTCTGGACACTGCACGAATCGCATCAACTTGTCTTTAATGCCAATGCCTTCAACGTTGGCAATATCGTCAGCTACAACAACGAAGGGCGCACGGTGAGCGGCGGCAGCACCTGGGGCTACGTGCAAAGCACACGTTCCGAGCCGCGCCAGTTGGAACTCGAGCTCAAATACCAGTTCTGAAGAACTTGATTGACCTCGGCGCCGGGCAAGAATAGCAGCTTGCCCGGCGTCTTTTTTTCACAGAAGCAAAGAGGCTCGCTTCATGATTAAGCCGAAATGGACGCGGCGTCATTTCATTCGAGCCTCTGTTGCTTCCACGCAACTTGCTTTCTTCCGCAATCTCTTCGGCGCCTCTCGATCCAACCGGGATTCTCTTTATGACCAATCCGGCGCGGAGTATCTCCGCATTGAGCCGGGCACGTTTCTCATGGGCGAGCAGAGAAAGATCCCACTCTCAATGTGCGAACCGCTCGCCTACATGACACGTGCCGAGCTGCGGGCGATGTTTCCCCACGGCGATCCAGCGCGACTCGTGCTTTCAGATGTTCTGTTTGAAGAGGGGGATTTCGACGAGCATCCCGTGGCCCCCACGGCAATTCACGCGCCCTTTTATCTTGGCGCGACTCAGGTAACCAACAAGGAATACGAGCGATTCGATCCAGAACACAGAAAGCAGCGCGGCAGGTTCGGCTTTTCGAGAGAAGACGATGAGGCTGTTATCTATGTGAGCTGGCATGAGGCCACGGCCTATTGCAGTTGGCTTGCGCAACACGAGGGCAAGCCCTTCCGTCTGCCAACCGAGGCTGAGTGGGAGTATGCAGCGCGTGCCGGAACACACACGTTGTTCTCGACCGGCGACACACTTCCGAGTTTCTATTTGAAGAACCCAAGGGTCACCGGCTTCCAATCTGCCGCTGACAAAGTCAGCCTGCGGGTTAACGAGACGCCGCCAAATCCATGGGGTCTATACGACATGCATGGCAATGTGGAGGAGTGGGTCGAGGACTGGTATGCTCCCTATCCCACAGAGACCGGCCGATCGCGCGCCGCACCCGAGCGCGGCCAATTCAAGGTGACGCGCGGTGGCAGCCATGGCACCTTTGCCTACTATTTGCGTTCGGCCAACCGCTCTGCCGCATTGCCGGAAACCCGCGCCTTCACCATCGGCTTTCGCGTCGCCTGCGGCGAGGCACAGCCCACGCGCACACAGGTTGCCATGCCGGCAAAGGCCGGGCCTTCACCTGTCGTGCAACGCACGCTTGCCGAAGTGTTGCGAGGTCCCGATCCGTCGCAACCGTACTTCGCTGGCCCTCGCCCATTTGTCAAGATCCCCAGCGACGCGCACGGTCCCCTCTTCTACTATCACAATCACGATACTTCCATCGCCGAGTGCCCTAACGGTGATTTGTTGGCGATTTGGTATTCCTGCGCGCGAGAGCAAGGAAGGGAACTGTGTGTCGCCGCCTCCCGCCTTCCTTTCGGCGCCTCCGAGTGGGAAGAGGCTTATCTCTTCTGGGATACGCCGGACCGCAATAACCACTGTCCGGCTCTCTGGTTTGATGGCCATGAAACGCTCTACCATTTGAACGGCACCGCGCTCTCCCATTTCTGGGAGCCGTTACAAATCATTTTGCGCACCTCCAAAGACTGCGGAGTCACGTGGTCTGATGCCAGATATATCGCTCCTGATTTTGGCTTTCGCAACATGGTCTGCCAACCGATCATGCGCCTCAGTAATGGCTATTGGATCTTCGGCGCCGATGCGCACCCAGAGAGTTCGGCCATGTGGCTGAGCAAGGATGAAGGCAAAACCTGGGCAGACACGGGCGGTTCCATCAACGGCATTCATGCTGGAATCGTAGAGCTCACCGACGGCCGCTTGATGGCGCTCGGCCGCGGTGGCAACGTCGACGGCCACATGCCGATGTCGATTTCAAGCGACTACGGAAAGACATGGAAGGCGCATGCGTCCGCCTTCCCTCCCATTACCTATACGCAGCGCTTATCCATGACTCGTCTTGCTGAAGGCCCGCTGGTGCTGGCCACCTTTGTGCCCGACGTCTCCACTCTCGAACCCGCGAAAAAGACCGATCGGGAACTTGCCAAGCTCATCGTTGCGGTCTCTTACGACGATGGGCAAACCTGGCTCGATCGCCGGCTGCTTACTGACGGCAAGGGTGACCACGGAATCACTGGGATCAGCAATGCTCGCGTCTACATGGGGCCCGGCGCTGCGGAGCCCACCGGTTACGTGTCCATCACGCAGGCCCGCAATGGAGTGATCCACGTTATCAGCAGCATGAATCACTACGCCTTTAATCTCGCATGGATCAAGGCCGCTCCGCCTCATCCTTCACCCATGCCGGCTGTCAGGCAGCTCGCATCGAAGTCGTTGCTCGCAGTCTCGCTTTCGCCTGCGGAGATGAAGCCCTATCGCGTCGGGCGAACTCTCTGGTCGAACGAACGCACGGGCGCCATGGATGCGCTGGATATTGAGAAGGGATTTACCGCAGAGGCGAGAATATCGCTAGGCAAATCGGACAATGATTACTTCATCTTGCGGGCATTCGTCCGGAGTGGATGCACGATGTGTAATCGCTATTGGGTGAAGGTGACGAATCGGGGCACTTTCTATTGGTATACCCAGGAGTGGCAGCTATTGCAGGACGCAGTCGCGCCGTCGCGCACAGGCACTTATCGCATGGCGGTGCGGGATGATACATGTGTCCAGATCTATCGCGACGAGCGCCTGCTGGCGGCCTTTCCGCCCTCCTATGAAATCGGCTTCGCGCCTCCAACGCGCGGGTGCTGGCTCGAATGGGAGATCGAGGTAGAAGGTGCTGAGCCCTCTGTCGCGGCCGTCTCTTACGATCTCGAAGGCCCATTCGGGCCAGAATGAGACGTGCATGCCCCAGCGCCCCGACCGTCGAGCAGGATGCATTCAGATTTACGGCTCACGTGCATCAGATTGCCACTGTTAAAATGGCAGGTCGGTTTAAAACCATCGATGCGTTGACGTGAGTCCGACTGTGATCCGAAGGCTCATGCAGCAGACTTAGTTTTTGCACGGTGAAATAATTCAAGAGGTGTGGGGGACAAGTTGACTGAAAAGGCGTTTGGGATTGGGAGCATAACGCGGCGGAGATTTCTTGAAGGGTGCAGCGCCGCGGTCTTGATTTCTGCACCGGTGCTGGAGAGCTGGGGCGCGGAGAACAATTCAGCCACGCATAGGAGCGGGCCGGCGCAACACGTTTTCTCGCTGGACAGCGGCTGGTTGTTCGGCGGGAAAGTAGACGCGGGCGCGCAGAGACCGGAGCTGGACGACGCCGCATTTTCCCCAATCACCTTACCGCACTGTGTCGTTCCCCTGTCGTGGCAGAACTGGGATGCATCGGCATGGGAAAACGTCTGGCTATATCGCCGGCGCTTCTCCACGCCGGAGGAGTTCGGCAACCGGCGCGTCTTTCTCAAGTTCGATGGGGTGATGGTTACAGCCCATGCATTCATGAACGGCGCCACTCTGCCATCCCACCAGGGCGGCTATCTGCCCTTCACCTATGAGCTCACTTCGTTGCTCAAGCAGAGCGGCAACGTTTTGGATTTGACCGTCGACTCTCGCTTCCAAAATGTCCCTCCGGAGGGCTCGCCGCGCGGCACACATGCGGTGGATTATTATCTGCCGGGCGGCGTGATCCGCGGCGCCAGCCTTTACGCAGTGCCCCAGGTTTTCATTAGCAATGTCTTCGCGAAACCGGTCGATGTGCTCGAGTCCACGCGCCGCATTGAGATCACTTGCTCCATCGACGCGGCCGTTGCGCCCGCGAAGCCATTCCATCTAGAGGTGAAGCTGATGGACGGAAGCCGCGTGGTGTCGAGCGTTCGGAAGAACGCCGTTCTCGCTCAGCCCGGAAAGACCGATGTGGCATTGACCCTGCCGAATCTAGGCGGCGTCAAGCTTTGGGATGTGGATGCGCCGCACCTTTACAGCCTGGTTACCACGCTCTTTGTGGACGGCGAACCGATCCACGACTACCGCACCCGAATTGGCTTCCGCGATGCGAAATTCACTGTAGACGGCTTCTTCCTGAATGGCCACCGGTTGCGTCTGTTCGGCCTGGACCGGCACGAGATCTACCCTTATACCGGCTACGCGATGCCCTCGCGCGTGATGCGCCGCGATGCCGAGATCATCCGCAACGAATTTCACTGCAATATCGTCCGTTGCTCCCACTACCCGCAATCGGAGGCCTTCCTTGAGGCTTGCGATGAGCTGGGTTTGATGGTTTGGGAGGAGACCCCGGGCTGGCAGTATATTGGCGATGCGGCGTTTGAAGATCTGGTGGTCGAGAACGTGGGCGACATGATCCGGCGCGACCGCAACCACGCCTCGATCGTCATTTGGGGTGTGCGCGTGAACGAATCCGCGAACGACCAGCCGCTTTACCGCCGCACCACGGCGCTGGCCAAGTCGCTCGATGACTCAAGGCCCGACTCCGGCTCCATGACCACCTTCAATCATTGGCAGGAGGAGTGGCATGAAGACGTGTTCGCCATGGACGACTACCACCAGTCGCCGGACGGGAGCGTGCAGATTTATCCGCCATTGCCGGGCGTACCCTACATGCTTGCCGAAACCGTGGGCCAGCGCACTTATACCGAAAATGGATTCGGGAACTTCTACCGTCGCGCCGGAGATGTCGCAGTGCAGTGCAAGCAGGCCATCTACCATGCGAAGGCGCACGACCGGGCGGGCGCATATGAGCGTTTTTGCGGCGTCATCGCGTGGTGCGCATTTGAGTACGGCAGCCCGCAGAACTCGTATAAAGGCGTCAAGAATCCGGGCGTCGCCGATGTCTTCCGCGTTCCCAAGCTGGGCGCCTCCTTTTACCAGGCCCAGGTCAGTCCCGCTGTTCGTCCCGTCATCGTCCCCAACTTCTACTGGGACTTTGGCGCGGCCACGCCTCGCGGTCCCGGCAAGGATGCCGCTATCTTTTCCAATTGCGAGCGCCTCGAGATTTTCGTCGACGACAAGCATCACTCCATGCTCTTGCCCGATCGCAAGAATTACCCCAACCTTCACTACGCGCCGTTCTTTGCCGACCTCGATATGGATGGAGCTGCGCACCCTGTGTTGCGCATCGACGGCTACGTTGCAGGCCATCTGGCGCTCTCTCGATCCTTCTGCTCCGACGCCAGCAAGGACAAGTTCCTGCTTGAAGCGGACGATGCCGACCTCACCGGCGATGGCATCGACGCAACTCGCCTGGTCTTTCGCGTCGCCGATCGCTTCGGTGCGCCGCGGCTCTTTGCCGGCGGCGAGGTCGCCTTCGAACTCACCGGCCCTGGTGTTCTGGTCGGCGACAATCCCTTTTCGCTTACTGAGAGTGGAGGCGCGGGCGCGATCTGGATCAAGACTCGTCCGCAGTCTTCGGGCAGGATCGTCGTCAAGGCTACTCACGCAACGCTTGGCGCAAAGCAGATGACGATCGAGGTGCGAGCGGGGATTCTTACGCGGAAAATTTAGAGCCTGTGTGCCCGGACGAAGTATGCGCGGGACGACCGGCCCCGTGGATGCTTATGAAGAACGCGCAACTCCTCGATGTCTAACCTCCATCCGTTTGCGTAAAAATCGGAGACACGGTCATCGACATTGAGGAAGGAAAGAACGCGGGGATGTGGACCATTGGGCTCACCAGGACCGGCAATCTCGTTGGCCTCAATCTCGAACAATGGGAGCAACTGGCGGAGGCAACACAAAAGGACCGGCTGAGAGATGCCGAAAGCGTTTTGCGAACGGCAGGCGCCGACTATGTTGCGGAAGATCTTCCTTCCTGCAATCAAATGTTCGCTGAAATCGACAGGCGTATCAGCGAAGCAGAATGGCCAAATGCAATCTCGGCCTTGAAGACGGGCGAGGGTGAGGCGGTTGTCATTAAAGATGGATCAGGCCGCGCTGCAATGCAGTGACGACTGCCTGCGTGCGATCGTTGACGTTCAGGCGCATCAGAATCACGCTGACGTGGCACTTGACGGTGGACTCCGTGATGCCGAGGTCAGAGGCAATTTCCTTGTTGCTTTTGCCGTGGACGATGAGATCGAGTACTTCGCGCTCGCGGGCGCTGAGATCGGAGTTGGGGATGCGCGCGTTGAGGGCGCGAGAGACCGGTTGGGGCAGAAAGCGGCCACCGGAATGGACGCGCCGCAGGGCACCGACCAGGGCTTCGTGCGGCATGCCCTTGATGATGTAACTCCGCGCGCCCGCCTGCAGCGCCTGATGAATGTCCTCGTCGCCCTCGTAGGTGGTGAGGACGACAAACTTGGCGTTGCGATGGCGAGCCATCAGAATGCGGATCGCGTCGACGCCGCTGATTCCGGGCAGGCGCAGGTCCATGAGCGTGATGTCGGGCAAGAGCTTTTCAAAAAGCTCGACGGCCTCTTCGCCGCTGCCGGCCTGGGCAACCACGGTCATATCGGGCGTGGCGTCGATGATGGCGGCAATGCCGACACGCATGATGGGGTGATCGTCGACAACGAGGACTTTGATTTTTGCGACTTCCTTCATTACAGCCCGTTCATTCCCCCGCTGTTCGTCCTCGCGCTCTTCGTTCATCGCGTGCCTCCAGCTTGCTCCTCGCTGACACCGGCTGTAAAGCTGCACCAGGGTATGCCTGTCAACTTGACATGCTGACGCTCGCGGATCTGCTGGCGCCTGCGGAAATCTTCATGGGTTGAGGGCATGGGAATGTTCACCGGATCCATCGTTACTCGTGGCCCAACTTGATCACAAGCTGGTACTCGGGGACCAGACGGATGCTGTCGAGATTGTCAATCTGGCCGTTCTGCCCAAACTGCGGGGGCTGAGGAAGCTCGAAGTACACCGGGGCGTCTTTGCGCAGGGGAAGAATGCTGAGGTCGAAGTTGCCGGAGCCGTCACGGGCGAGGAAACGCGAGAGGCCGACTGTCCATGGTTCACCGTTGTAGAAGTCGTCGTCGAGGAGTTTGTGGTTTGCCGTTAGGCGCGCCAGATCGCCCTCGTACTTCACCTCGAGGAAGAGTTCGCTGAGGCCGTTGAGAGCGCCAGCGGGAACCGCGATCGACCATTGCGCTGCCTGCGGAAGTTCGCCAGCGGCGGGCGCCTGTGCCACGCCATGCGGACGCCAGTCCTGCGCCGGGCCGGTCTTTACCGGAGGCGCTTCGGCATCAGGCTGGATCTCGGTCGATTGCAATGCGGCGTGCCACTGCGGGACCTGTGCGGCGAAGCCCGCTGGGTGGCCGTTGAGGTTGAACGGGACGAGCGGCACATCAGCTTTGAGCGGCGTTGAAGTGGGCGGCGTTATGGTGAAATGGAAGAGCGGATTCGCGAGAGAACGCAGACTGATGCGCGCGGGTTGCGCATCCGGATCGACGAGAAAATCCTGGCGGGTGATGAGCAGTCGATCGCTGCCGTCGATGCGTACTTTCCAGGCGTCTTCCGCCTCGCCGGCAGTGAGCACGACGAGGTGGAGTGCGTCACCCGTGGAGGAAACCACGTCGATGGAAGAGTCGGTCCCAGGTTCGATGCCAGTGACGTAGACGTCGCCGGCATCGGTGACAGTTTCTCCGCTGGAGGCCTTGACGCTGCGCACGGTGGCCGCGTCGAATGCGAATTCCGGCGCGATTCCGGGCAGGGCTTCAAAGTAGATGGTCTGAACGCCTGCATTATCGAGCTGCGTGAAGAGCTGGGCCGTGCTGTAGCGCAGGGTGATGCCTGCGAGACGAAGGTTGAAGGGCCAGATGAAATACGCGCCGGAAGGAATATCGATGGGATGGCGCGGAATAGCGAACGTGACGCCGGGCTTGCTGCAGTTTGCCGAGCCGGGCAGGCGAATCTGAAATTGCGCGGCGCGGCGTACGGGCATTTGGGCTCCGCGCACGTAGTTGTTGAAGAAGATGAATCCGGCATCGCCGTGAGAGCGCACAGCAGCGCGCGGAACCGAGAGATCGGCGGAGCTGCGAGGCTCGACCGCGGGAGCGTGGACGGTCATGGGCGCGAGATCGGCGCCGAAATCGTTGAGGAAGTAATCGAAGACTTTCAGCTTGCGTAAGGAATCGCGCTCCTGGCCGAACTCGCCGAGCGGCGCCTGAAAGTCGTAGGACTTGATGGGCAGATCGTTGGGATAGCCGGTTTCCTGCGACTCCTGCAATGTGGTGAGCTTGCCGTCGGGGTTTTCTCCGCCCTGGAACATATAGGTGCCGTAAAGATTAACGCCGGAGCCGAGCATGACGGGAACCATGGCGGCGATGTCGTCTGGCGCAATCACGGGGCGGCGGTGGTACGTGTCCTCGATGCCGCCGCCAATCTCCGCGGTGAGGTAGGGCAGGGAATCGGAGGCGGGAGGCAGAGCGCCGGGCTCGCCGCGATCGCGATCGGCGTTGACGTTGGCGGCCACGCGGCTTTGAAAGCGAAAGGCATAGACCTCGGCGGGCGGGAGCTTGGCGGTGGAACTGTCCCAGGGCGCGTCGGGATAGCCGCCGTAGACGGGAATGACGGCGCGCGGCAGGCACCACGGCATTGTCCCAGCCGGTGACGAGATAGAGCGGCACGTCGAGGCCGCTCGAGAGCGCGAGCTTTTTGAGCTCGAGGATGTGCGCTTCGCCGGCACGCGGGCCGCGCTTCGAGTACTCGTTCTCAAGCTGGATAGCGATGACGGGACCGCCATCCTTCCAGAGCAGGCCTTTGAGCTGATCGCCGATCTGGCCGTACCAGGTGCGGACGGAGGCGAGATAGACGGGATCGTTCTCGCGGGTCGGGCCCTCCCGGAGCACCCAGTCGGGCAAGCCGCCGTTGCGCACCTCGGCGTGGTCCCAGGGGCCGATGCGCGCGATCAAATACATGCCGTGTTTGGCGCAAAGCTGGGCGAAGGCGCGCAGGTCGCGCTGATCCGTCCAGTCGAACTGGCCCCGGATCTCTTCGTGATGGATCCAGATCACGTAGGCGGAGATGACATTCACGCCGGCGGCCTTCATCTTGAGGATTTCGTCTTCCCACTGGGCGCGCGGGTAGCGCGAAAAGTGAAACTCTCCGGCAACCGGAAGCCAGGGTTTTCCGCCGAGGGTAAGGAATCGGCTGTTGAGGCCGAGCGTGAGCCCAGAAGGAGTTGACCGCGGAGCCTTCGTCGTAGCGCGCCGGGCCAGGCTCACGCCAGGGCTGGCTGGCATCGATGCGAATCGGCGTGGCGGCGGCTTGGGCGTTTACCGGGGCGGGCCAAAAGGGCGCGGTGAGCAAAAGCGCGCCGGCTGCAAAAAGCCGTTGAAATCCGGAGGTTTGGAAGCGCCATGGCTGGGAGCCCTTCGAGATGAATCGTACATAGGAAGACATTGCGATAGGCTCCGTGCCATTGCCTTCTCGAGTCGTGCGTTCGAGCATGGCCGTCGAGAAAGACCACTCTATTCCCCTGGGGCATTTTTTTGATCCGCCGAAAGTCGGATCGGGAGGCGATTTCTCGCGCAATCTGCCGCGCGACCGACGATTGCTTCGCGGTATACTTAGCGCCGCCATGCATAGAGCACGTTTGATTGCCGCCTGGGTTGCGTCGGCCGCCTGGATCGTGTTGGGTGCGGGCGCCTGCGCCGCGGTGGAAACCGATGCTTTCGCCGGATATACGCGGCATATCTGGCAGTCATCCGATGGGCTGCCGGAGCAGACGGTGCAGGCCTTCGCCCAGACGCGCGATGGGTACCTGTGGGTCGGCACCAGCGGCGGCCTGGTGCGCTTCGATGGCGTGCACTTTACGGTCTTCGACCGGCAAAACACACCGGCGCTGCATGAGAACAGCATTTTTTGCCTGATGGTGTCGCGCGACGGAGCCCTTTGGATCGGGACCGAGGGCGGAGGGTTGGCGCGTTATGCGCAGGGCGCAGTTCCGCTCATGGACTGCGCACGAGGGGCTGAGCAACGACTTTGTGCGCACGCTGGCCGAGGACGCCAGGGGCAACATCTGGGCGGGAACCGACAACGGGCTTCTGCGGCTGGAGGACAGCCGGTTTGTGCGCGTGGATGGGACAGACGATGTGCCGACACTGGCTGTGCACGCAATCTATTTGGATCGGGACGGCGGATTGTGGGTGGGCGGATCGAAGCTGATTCGCATAAGCGGCGGTTCCGTAACCGAATACACGATGCGCGGAGAGAGCAGCCAGAACCGCGTGAAATCCATTCTGCAAACCCAGGATGGGACGATGTGGGTGGGGACGGTTTCAGGACTGAACCGGATGGCCGCGGGCGAGAAGGACTTCGAGCGTGTGAGTGGAATTACGGGGACGGTGCGCGTGCTGCGCCAAACGACGGATGGCGTGTTGTGGATCGGCACCATCGGGCAGGGCGTGTATGAGTATCGTGGCGGAAGACTGACGCAGATTACGGCTCCTCAGTCGCTGCCGAGCAACACGGTGCTGAACTTTTTTGAAGACGGCGAGCGGAACTTCTGGATCGGGACGCAATCGGGGATGCTCCGGCTGACCGAAGCGCAGGTGAGTATTATTCCGCTGCCCAAGGCCAACGACTCCGACTTCGGGACAATCTATCTTGACCGCGACGGGAGCTTTTGGATCGGCTCGACGCTGCTGTTCCGGATGAAAGACGGCGCGGTGACGCCGATGCGATTGCCGGGGACGGGCGGCGATCACGTGCGCAACGTGTACCGCGACCGGAGCGGAGCCCTGTGGGTGGGAACCGACGGAGACGGCGTGTACCGGATCGCGGAGGGCGAGGCCACGCATCTGACGACGCGCCAGGGCATGTCGAACAACTTTGTTCGCGCCATGACACAGGATCGCGATGGCAGCATGTGGGTGGCAGCCGACGAGGGACTGAATCATATTCTCTGGGAGAACGGGCGGCCGCGCATCGCCAGCTACCAGATGCGCGATGGGCTGGCGTACTTCAGCACGCGTGCGCTGCTTGAGGATCAGCAACGGCGACTTGTGGATCGGCACCGATCGCGGCGTGAGCCATCTGCACAACGGCGTGTTTTTGAGCGATGCGGTGACGACGGCGTTGGCGCAGACGAAGGTGTGGGCCATTCACGAAGACGCCGACGGAGGACTGTGGTTTGGCACGCGCAATAGCGGACTGTTTCGATACCGCGAGGGGAAACTGGCGCAGTTCACCGCCGTGGATGGGCTGCCGGGCAATGCGATCTACCAGATTCTCGAGGATGCGGCGGGACACCTTTGGTTGAGCGGCCCCAATGGCGTGGCGCTGGTGAACCGCCATGAGCTGGATGCACAGGCTGTGTCGTTCCCGCGCCATTTCGCGCTGCTGTTCTACTCGACCGCGGACATGGCGGCCAACACCGAGATTTACGGCGGAACGCAGTCCTCGGGCTGCATCACCCCGCAGGGCGATGTCTGGTTTCCGAGCAATCTGGGGCCGCTGCATATTCCTTCCACGGGGCGAACCGCGTTGGCGCCTCCGCCCCTGTTCATCCAGAGCGTGCTGGCGGACGGGCGGCCCGTGGTGGGGGATGGCGAGGTGATGCTGCGGCCGGGAAACGGTCGCCTCGAGTTCGACTTCACGCCCATCCAACTGCGTTCACAGGACGGCCTGCGCTTTCGCTACATGCTGGAGGGCTTTGAAACCCGCTGGAGCGCACCCACGACGGCGCGCACGGCCGACTACACCAACCTGCCGGCGGGCCGTTATCGCTTTCGCGTAGAGACATTCGACGTGAGCAATCCAGATGCAGTGAGCGAGGCGTCGATCGCGATCGTGCAGCGGCCGTTCTTCTATCGCACGTGGTGGTTCACTGCGGGCTGCATCGGGCTGCTTACGCTGCTGGTCTTTGGCCTATACCAATACCGGGTGCGACAGGTGCGGGTGCGGTTCGAAGCGGTATTGGAGGAGCGCAGCCGTCTGGCGCGCGAGATGCACGATACGGTGATCCAGGGATGCACGGGGGTCTCGGCACTGCTGGAAGCGCAGGCGATGGCGGGCGAGACCGACGGCCGCGGGTCGACGAATGGGCGGGGCTGATGGATTTCGCGCGTGTGCAGTTGCGCAACACGATCAATGAGGCGCGCGAGGCGATCTGGAATCTGAGAAAGCCGGACGATGCCAGCAGCCTGGGCGAAAAGCTGGAGAGCATGACGCAGCAGGTGAGCAGCGAGTTCCAGGTGCCCGTTGCGTGGTCGATGAGTGGAACGCCCTTCGCCGTGACCGAGCCGGTGGCGCACGATCTGCTGATGGTGGCGCGCGAGGCGGTCTACAACTCCATGCTGCACGGGCATCCGGCGCGTGTGGACGTGGCGCTCACGTACAAGAGCAGCGAATTGACTTCTGGACCTGGACGACGATGGCTGCGGATTCGATCTCCAGCAGATGGTCCACGAGAACGGCCACCATTTCGGCCTGAAAGGCATGAAGGAGCGTGTGGAGCGGTCAGGCGGGAAGCTCCATCTGGCGAGCGCGCCTGGCAAAGGGGTACGCATCGAAGTGCGGGTGCCGCGGCAGGGGTAAGAAGACAGCGAGTCAGCAAGTCAGCGAGCCAGCGAGTCAGCGAGTCAGCCAAAAATCCATCCCAGCGCACAAAAAAGCAGTCCGGATCTTGCGATCCGGACTGCCTGAGTGAAGGTACGAAATCAGAAGGTCAAGCGGAGGGCGCCTTGGAAGATGCGGGGATGGCCGTTCATGCCGCTGATCACGCCGAAAACACCTGGGGCCTGATTCACGGTGGACGACGGGTTGGCGAAATTCGGATGGTTGGTAGCATTGAAGGCATCCCAGCGGAACTGGAAGGTCTTTCCTTCCGTCAGCGTCCAGTTCTTCATGATCGATGAATCGATGAAGAAGACGCCCGGTCCCCAGTAGGCGTTCCTGTTCGTGTCGCCGAAACCGCACCATCCCGGCGTTTTGTCGTTGCAGGAGACGGGAAGTGTGAAGGCTGCCTCATTGAAATAGCCCTTGTTCGGGTTAGCCCAATCCGAGCGGCCGCCCTTGCCCATGTTGGCGGCTACGCCGGAAACGAAGTCGGCGCGGTTATTCCACATGCCGACTCCGGGGTCCGTGTTCCATTGGCCAATCGAGAACGGGTTGCCTTTCTGCGCGGTGATGATGCCGCTCAACTGCCAGCCGCCGGCCGTCTCCGCCATCAGCTTGCCCTTTTCCTTGAACGAGGGCGCCTGGTAGATAAAGTTGCTGATCCAGTTCCACGGCATATCCTGGTTGGCATTGCCGCGGTTCCAGGCGGCGCTGATGGGATTACCCAGCGCTGGATTGCCGAAGGAGATGTTGCTGCTGCTGGCGATGTCGAGCGTATGCGACCATGTGAAGTTGGACTGCAACTGGAGGCCGTGCCACAGGTGTTGATCGAAGCTCAACTGCAGCGAGTTGTAGCTCGCCGTCGCCCAGCTCTGGTCCTCAAAGATGTCCAGAAGATTCGAGTTCACGGGTATCTTTGAAGCCCATTCCGGGTTCATGTCGATGGCCACCGACAGGTGTTCGGTTTCACTGCCTACATACGCCACGCGGACGCCCGTCGTCGCGGTGAACTGGTGCTCGATCGAGACGTTCCAGGCATACGTTGTGGGCAGCTTGAAGTTGCGCGAGAATTCCTGGCCGACCTGGCCCTTGGGAATGGCAACGCTTTTCGCAGGCTTCAAGGAAGTTGTCGCCCAGGGGAATGTCCCCGGGAAAGGACTTGTCGCATAGGGAGAACCGGCGCCGCTGGCGGACCAGGGGTTATCAAACGGGATAATCCCGCCTGCCAGGGCAGTATCGGAGGCGCAGGGCCAGCACCATCCAGAGAAGTTAAAAGTGGGGCTGAAAGGAGCCACGTCGGCGGCGTGGTTGTATTCCGAGTACTGTAGCGGACCCGTGAAGATGCCGAAGCCCGCGTGGAAGACGGTGTGCGGCAGAGCCTTGGGCTGGTAGGCTAAGCCGACGCGAGGCTCCCAGTAACCGTAGTCGCTGTTCATCAGTGTATTGGGCACGCCGGGATCGCCGGGGAAGAGGAGTCCCGCGGGAGCATTGCTAAACACGGTACTTTGCTGGCCGGGGGTGCTATTCGCAAAACCGGCGACGGTATTCTTGCCTGGTACCCAGGCTGCGCCGCGGCCGTTCTTGGAGACTGGAGGCGTGTTCGGATCCCAGCGCAAACCGAGATTGATGGTCAGATTGGGACGAATCTTCCAATCGTCCTGGACGAAAGGACCAATCTGCCAGCCGGCCACATCGGCAATCTCGCCGGCGCCCTGCATGTACCCTGTTGCGGCGCCCAACATATAGTCGGCCAGGTATCCGCCGGTATAGGAACTCGTGCCCCCGCCTGTGCCACTCCTTCCAAATCCGATCAGGGGCTGAGTCGGATATGCCGTATTCTCGGCCGCGTGCTGATGCAACAGGTCGATGCCTGCTGTGATCGAGTGCTTGCCGAGGATTTTGTTGAGCGTGTCCGTAAAGCCCAGCGTGTTGCGGACTTCAGCCGAGGGCTCATCCCAGCCGCTCTCAAAGCCGTAGTTCGAGTTGATGCGGAGAGCGCCCATGTAGCAGCTGCCCGCAGGCTCGTTGACGCCAATGTTCACCCCATTGGAATCCCCGCTGTTATTGGAGAAGCACATCGGCTTGCCGTCGCTGCCCAGCTCCTGAGCGGCGCTGTGCGCGCTGTTCTGGTTCATGAACACCGAGATGGTATTGACAGTGCTCGGATTGATTGTCCAGTTGTGCTGCAGCAGGTTGTTGAAGTAATACATCTGCTGCCAGAAGGAGGCGGTCCACGACCCGTGGTTGTAGGCGCTCTCCATGTTGCCCGCAACGTCGGTCGAAGGTGCCTGGAAGGCGTTGGTGAAGGAACGCAGGGTGAGGGTCTGCGTGGGCGATAGATTGTAGTCCAGCTTGAGGGTGCCCTCGTTGTAGTTGTTGTGGACGGTGGGATAGGTGTACATCATATCGCCGTTCGCCCTCTGCACCCCGTTCGTCAGAGTCGCGCTGTTAGCCACCGTCGTGGCGCCTCTGATCATGCCGTATTTGGCAAAGTAAAGCGCGGCCGGGGATAACTTGGCAATGCTGGTGTCGAGCTGGTTAGGCTTACCGCCAATAGTTTTGAATGGACCAATTAGATCTGTCGTGCCCGAAGTCAGATCGGCCGCCGAGGCCAGGCCGCTGAAATCGCCCGTCAGCATGGCGGCTGTGGGCGTGGTGGTCAACGAATCAGTCGAGTTCCAAATGATCTTGGTGCCTTGGAAGTTGCCGAAGGCGAAGAGCTTATCCTTCTTGATCGGGCCGCCCGCATAAAAGCCGTACTGGTTACGCCGCAGCGTATCGGCTGTGTGGCTGAACCAGTCGGTGGCGTTCATGGCGTTGTTGCGGACGTACCAGAAGGCGCCGCCGTGGAAGGTGTTGGTGCCGCTCTTGCTGGCGATGGAAACCACCGCGCCGGGCGCAAAGCCGTACTGCGCGCCATAGTTGCTGGTGATGACCTTGAACTCCTGGGTGGCGTCGGCATTCGGGAAGGGCGAGGTTAGCAGGTTGTAGTTGTCCATGTTGGTGACGCCGTCGAGCATGTAGAAGGTACTGCCCTGGCGGCCGCCGGAAGCGCTGGCCCCGGTCTCGGTTGGGAAGGAGAAGCCGGTCTGGATGCCTTCACCGCCATGATTCAATACGTTGACGGTGCCAGGCGCCAGCAGAACCAGGCTCGAGGGATTGCGTCCGTCGAGCGGCAGCCCGGAGATGGCGGCTTCATTCACCGTCGATCCCAGTTCAGCCGACGTGGTGTTGATCAGCTCTGCGTCCGCAGTCACGGTCACCACTTCAGTCGCGGCCGAGCCGACCCTGAGGTGCACATCCTGGGTCGCAGAGAGATTGGCTGTAATGACGATGCCCTTCTGCATGTAAACGGCAAAGCCTTTTGCTGTGATGGTCAGTATGTAATTGCCGGGCATCACCGGTTTCAGCAGGTAAACTCCAGCATTATTTGAAGTTGCGGTCTGAAGAAAATCGGTATCGACGTTTTTGAGCGTGACCGTCGCGTCTGCCAGAGCCGCACCCGCTGGATCGGAGATCTGCCCGGTTAGACTGCCGCTAGTGCCTTGCCCGTAGACAAGCACGCCGGAGCCGACGAGGGCCACTGCGATAACGAGTACCAGAGCTCGCAGGCTCTTTGCGTTGAAGGAATGCATAACTACCTCCTGAATTGAATACAAAAGGCCACGAAAACCAGCTTGAAGCGACTCTCAAGCCTCAATCAGCGCTTTTGAAACCGCCTTAAACTCGATATCCGCAAGACCCTGCGGCGCCTGGCGCCAGGTTTACTGCAAACTCATGCCGTCATTTCCAGGCCGGCAGGAGAGTTGTCTTTAAGACGAGTCGAACTGTACGCCCTCCGGAACTGCCCATGTATCCGCCAAAAGTACGACCACGGCAAGTTTTGCGCATATGCAGACACCGGGCTGCAGCAGCCATCGTAGACAGGGAGCGACGCGCCAGTCGGTGACGGCTGAACGTGTCGACGGAGAACGTCTTTCGAAGGGCGAGGCCGCAAAGGGACCGAAGGCGGACCCCGTAATGGCCTTGATTGCATTCTGCGTGAGCTCGCGTCTGAAGTATCCGACCCTCTCGTCCATTATTTGTCCTACAGCTAAGTCTCCGAAACGCCCGTTGCGACTGGAACCACTGAAGAGTGCTCCATCGCGGGATTCCAGTCGCCATGCCGGCATGTCGGCACGAATCGGTTCTTTCGACGAGTGCCTTCGCGATTTCGCGTCAATTGACGCTCATCCCATGGCATTCAGCCTCCGATTTGCCAACGGCTCACGCGGAATGCACCGCTGCGCCGACGTATCTGAGAAAGCAAATTGGGAAATCGGACATTTGACGGGTTGCAAGTGAGGCGCTCGATCGCTTACTTTTCCGCTCGGGAGTCTTCGATGTCGTCCGCGGCTGGATCTTCTCTTGCAGGCTATAAGCCCAGCAAGGAAGAAGCGGCCAGGTTAGCCGTTATTGAAAGGTCAGGATGAATCACTCAGCACCACTTTTGCTTTCAGGGCGGAATCTCAGCCTTGATGAAATTCACCACGTAGCTCGCGGAGGGCGACAAGTGGGCCTCGCACCATCAGCTCTGTCACGCGTGGACGCATCCCGTCGGCTCATCGAGAAAATTCTTACGAAAGAAGTGGCCGTCTATGGCGTCAACACCGGCTTCGGCAAGCTCTCTGACGTCCGCATCCCGGGCAACCATCTTTCTGAATTGCAGGTGAATCTGTTGCGGAGCCATGCTTGCGGACTGGGCAGACCTTTGCCGGATGCCGCCGTCAGGGCCATGCTCTTGCTGCGCGCCAATGTCCTCGCCAAGGGTTTCAGTGGAGTTCGCAGAGCGGTCATCGAGATGCTGACGAACCTCCTTAATCGTGGAGTTCATCCAGTCGTGCCGGAAAAAGGATCTGTGGGAGCGAGTGGCGATCTTGCCCCGCTGGCACATCTCGCGTTGGTCCTCATTGGTGAAGGAGAAGCCTTTTATCATGGGGAGCGCGTGCGCGGCAGTGAGGCATTGCGGAGGGCCAAATTGGCCCCGCTGCGGCTCGAAGCGAAAGAAGGTCTTGCGCTGCTGAACGGCACGCAGGGGATGACTGCCGTTGCTTCACTCGCGCTTTACGATGCACAGCGTCTGGTCCGGATCGCCGATGTTGCCGGCGCGATGTCGCTGGAGGCGCTGCGTGGCACTCCTTCTGCTTTCGATCCTCGCATCCAGAAGGCAAGGCCCCATCGAGGACAGGCAGTCGCGGCCCGACATCTGACGGCATTGCTCGACCGCAGCGAGATTCGGGAGTCGCATCGCACGGACGATCCGCGAATTCAGGACGCTTACTGCCTGCGCTGCATGCCGCAGGTGCATGGTGCGGTTCGCGACGCGCTCGACCACGTCACGTCGATTGTGGAGATCGAATCGGGCGCCGCCACAGACAACCCACTCGTCTTCGCAGCGCGTGGTGACGTACTCTCCGGCGGCAACTTTCACGGCGCGCCGCTGTCCTATGGCTTCGACTACGCGGCCATCGCGCTGACAGATCTCGCCAGCATTTGCGAACGCCGGATCGATCGCCTGATCAACCCCGACATCAATGAAGGCTTGCCTCCGTTTCTGTCGAGCGAGGCCGGTTTGTCGTCGGGTTACATGATGGCGCACGTCGCCGCCGCCGCGCTCTTGAATGAATGCAAGGTACTGGCGCATCCGGCCAGCGTGGATAGCGTGCCGACATCGGGCGGGAAGGAAGACCACGTCTCAATGGGAATGAACGCCGCGCTCAAGATGCGGCAGATTGTTGAGGACGTGGAGCAGGTTCTTGCCATCGAACTCCTGTGCGCCGCGCAGGGCCTGGACTACCGGAAACCTTTGAAGCCAGGCAAACAGATTCAGCAGGTACTCGCCGCGATTCGCAAGATCGTTCCCCCTCTCGAAGCGGACCGGCCCCCCGCAACCGATATCAATCAACTGGTGCATGCGATTCACAAAGGGCTGTTCGACGTATTCGCCGACAAACAGAAATCCACGCACGCAGCAGGTCGCGCATAGAATTCCCACGGAGGACGACGCTTCATCGTCAGGAACGATCAGCCGGGAGTTACGTCCCGACCTGCGATGAATACGCGGGGAAGCTCTGCGGCGGCGATGAAATAGGCGATCTCGCGGAAATCGGTGAACTCGTGGATAACAAAATCGGCCTGTTTGCCGGTTTCTAAAGAGCCAATGCTGTCGCCAAGGCCAAGGCTCCATGCGGCATTGATGGTGGCAGCGGTGAGTGCTTCGGCCGGGGTGAGCTCCATGCAGAGGCAGGCGAGCGAGACGATGAACGGCATGGAGGGGATCGGAGATGAACCGGGGTTGAAATCGCTGGCGATCACGATGGCCAGACCGTGCTCGACCATAGCGCGGGCAGGCGGATAGGCGGTGCGCCCCAGCGCAAAAACCGAGCCGGGAAGCAGGACCGGTTGCACCGCGGCGGCGCGCAATGCGTTGAGAGTCTCCGCGGTGGCAGTTTCAAGATGGTCCGCGGTGCGCGTGTGCAATGCGGCGGCCAAAGCGGCTCCCGTTCCGGGGCGGAATTGCTCGGCGTGAACGCGCAGCTCCAGGCTATGAGCGCGCGCGGCGGTGAGTACCGCGCACGTTTCTTCGACCGTGAAGGCGTGGTCGTCGCAGAAGGCGTCGCAAAAGCGCGCCAGCTTGAGATTTGTAACCTCGGGGATCAGTTCTTCCGCGATCCAGCGAACATACTCGGCGCGGCGTTCGGCAAACTCCGGGGGCAACGTGTGCGCCGCCAGCAGCGTGGGTACGATCCGCATCGGACCCTCGGCGTTGAGGCGGGCCATCACACGAAGCATGCGCAGCTCTGTTTCGCGCTCCAATCCGTAACCGGACTTGGCTTCCGCAGTCGTCGTGCCGGCGCGGAGCATCCAATCGCGATGACGGCGCGACTCCGTCAGCAGATCGTCTTCCGACGCGGCGCGTGTGGCTTTCACAGTGCTGAGAATGCCGCCCCCGGCAGCCGCGATCTGCTGATAGCTGGCCCCGGCAATGCGCTGCTCGAATTCGGCAGCGCGGTTGCCCGCGAAAACCATGTGCGTATGCGCGTCCACAAAACCCGGCGTAACGCAGCCGCCTCGCGCATCCACCACCACTCCCACTGCATGGAGCAGACCTTTGGACTTCATTTCGTGAAAGGGTCCAGCCGCCGCGACGCGGGCGTCTTCAATCAGAAGCGCTGCATCTGGGATCAGGCCCAACTCGTTGAGCTCCGGTCCCACGCGCGGACGTGCGGGTCCCGCAAGCGTGACGAGCTGCCCGATGTTGACAACTGCAAGCGATCTCGACACTGTCATTTTTCCGCCATGGGAATGACGATGCCGCGTTCGCGCGCGGTTTGTTGTGCCAACTCGTACCCCGCATCGGCGTGACGCACAACGCCCAGGCCAGGGTCGTTATTCAGGACGCGCTCGATTTTTCGCGCCGCCATCTCCGTACCGTCAGCCACGGTCACTTGTCCGGCGTGCAGCGAATAGCCCATCCCCACGCCGCCGCCATGGTGAAAGCTGACCCATGTTGCCCCGGATGCAGTGTTGAGCAGCGCGTTCAGGATCGGCCAGTCCGCAACCGCATCCGAGCCGTCGAGCATTTTTTCCGTCTCGCGATAGGGGCTGGCTACCGAGCCGGCGTCGAGATGGTCGCGGCCCATGGCGATTGGAGCGGAGATTTCACCCTTGCGGACAAGCTCGTTAATCGCTGCTCCCATGCGGGCGCGCTCTCCAAACCCAAGCCAGCAGATTCTCGCCGGCAATCCCTGGAAAGCGAAACGGCCGCGCGCCAGCCGTAGCCAGCGCGTGAGAATCTCGTTCTCCGGGAAAAGCTCCAGCGCCAATTCGTCGGTTCGGTCGATGTCTTTAGGGTCGCCGGAAAGCGCTACCCATCGAAACGGCCCCTGGCCCGTGCAGAAAAGCGGACGGATATATTCCGGCACAAATCCGGGAATCAGAAACGCATCCGTGCAGCCGGCGTCGAATGCGAAGCGCCGGATGTTGTTGCCGTAGTCAAAGGTCACAGCGCCGGCGCGCTGCAAGGCGAGCATCGCATTCACATGCACAACCATCGTCGCCGTGGCACGGCGTACATATTCCGCGGGATCGCTGCGCCGCAACTCCGCGGCTTCTTCCAACGTGAATCCCTGCGGGATGTAGCCGTTCAGCGGATCGTGGGCGCTGGTCTGGTCGGTTACCACGTCCACCTGCACGCCGCGACGCACAATCTCGGGCAACACATCGCCGCAGTTACCCACCAGTCCCACAGAAAGCGCGCGGCCTTCGCGGCGAGCCTCTTCACAAATGTGCAGAGCTTCGTCGAGATCCGCGGCGAGCAGGTCGCAATATCGCGTCGCGACCCGGCGCTCGATGCGGCTGCGATCGACTTCGACAACCAGCGCCACGCCGCCGTTGAGGGTGACTGAAAGAGGCTGCGCACCACCCATGCCGCCCATTCCACCAGTGACGACAAGTTTTCCCTTGAGCGAGCCAGGTCCGCCCGCCTCGGCGAAGTGCCGATCCGCGAGTGCTGCGAACGTCTGGAAGGTGCCTTGCAGGATGCCCTGCGTGCCGATGTAGATCCAACTGCCCGCCGTCATCTGGCCATACATCATCAGGCCTTTGCGATCGAGCTCGTTGAAGTGTTCCCATGTGGCCCATTTGCCCACCAGGTTGGAGTTGGCGATGAGAACACGCGGAGCCATTTCGTGCGTAGGAAACACCGCGACCGGCTTGCCTGACTGTACCAGCAGTGTTTCGTCCCCGTTCAGCCGCTCCAGCTCGCGCACGATGGCGTGGTAACACTCCCAGTTGCGCGCGGCCTTGCCAATCCCGCCGTAGACGACGAGATCCGCGGGGCGCTCGGCGTTATCGGGATCCAGGTTGTTCATCAGGCAACGCAGCGCCGCTTCCTGCTGCCATCCCTTGCAGTGCAACTTTGTGCCGCGCGGCGCGCGAATGATGGGAGCTGCCGTCGTCGCCATAAACTCCTCACGATGAGACACCGCGAGAGCGGCGAAAGGGCGCATTTCGCCGCTGTCCCGGAGGCTGATCCACAGGATACTCCCACGGATAGAAACATGTTGTGACGGGTCTCCGCTCAAGGAGCGTATTTGAGCCTGGCGCGAATGGAGGGGAAGAAAAAGTCTCCGACGCCTCTGTGCTGGTTGCCGAATTGAGCCGCGAATCGTATCCTTTTGGCCGTGCCTAACACTTTGATTGAATGTGTACCGAACTTCTCTGAGGGCCGCGATCAAACCAAGGTCGATGCCATTGTCGAAGCCATGAAGCTGCCTGGCGTCTATCTGCTCGACCGGGAGATGGATGCCGATCACAATCGCTGCGTCATCACGCTCGCCGGTGACCGCGAGGCAATTCAGGAAGCCGCCATTCGCGGCGTCGGCAAGGCCGCCGAATTGATCGACCTTACGCGGCACCAGGGCGCGCATCCGCGACTCGGCGCGGCCGATGTGATTCCTTTCATTCCCATCGAAGGCGTCACACTCGAGGACTGCGTAGCCATGGCGCGTCACGTTGGAGCCGAAATCTGGAAGCGCTACCAGATTCCGGTCTATCTCTACGAAGCGGCTGCCTCAACGCCCGAGCGCCAGAACCTCGAAAACATCCGCCGCGGCCAGTTTGAAGGCATCCGCGAAGAGATCGCTACCAACCCGGCACGTAAACCCGACTTCGGCGAGTCGCGCCTGCATCCGACGGCAGGAGCGACGGTCGTGGGCGCGCGAAAGTCTTCTGATCGCGTACAACATCTTCCTGAACTACGCCGAATGTTGACATCGCCAAGAGCATCGCCAAGGCAGTACGTTTTTCCTCGGGCGGGATGCGCTTCGTAAAGGCATCGGGTTTTCTTGTGCGCGGTCTGGCGCAGGTTTCCATGAACCTGACCGATTTTGAGCAGACGCCGCTGCATCGCGTGTTTGAGTTTGTGAAGCGCGAAGCTGCGCGCTATGGTGTGTTACCCATTTCCAGCGAAATTGTGGGCCTGATCCCGAAGCGAGCCATCGAACAGGCCGCCGAGTGGTTCCTTCAGTTGGAGAACTTCGACTCCTCGCTGATCCTTGAGAACCGGCTGGCGGCGATCGTAAGCGGCAAGGTATCTGTTGGCGGCTTGCGTGCAGGAATCGAGCCGTTCATTGAGCAACTGGCCGCGCCCACGGCGATTCCGGGAGGAGGCAGTGCTGCCGCTGCCAGCGGCGCCATGGCTGCCGGTCTGGCTGCGATGGTTGCATCCATGTCCCGCGGCAAAAAAGCTTATGCGCAATATGAATCTCAGCTGAGCGAGGCGCTCGGGCGGCTTTCCCATCTGCGCGAGGAGTTGAAATCGGCGATCGACGAGGACGCCGAGGCATACAGCGCGGTCACGAAGGCATATAAATCGGCAAAGGAGGCTGGCGACGGCGAGCGTCTCATTAACTCCGCGTTGCAGCAGGCAGCAGCAGTGCCACTGAGCGTGGCCGAAAGATCCGCTGAAGTGGAGCGCATCGCGACGCAATTGACGCCGATCACCAATCCCAACATGGCGTCGGACCTGACGACCGCGATCGCCTTGGCGAGAGCTGCCGCAGCCGGGGCAATCGCCAACGTGGAAATTAATCTCGACTCGATCAAGTCCGATTCGGCCGGGAGCGAAGAGTTCGTTGGCATGGCGCGAAGCCGGGTACAAGCGCTGAAGGCAGG
This sequence comes from uncultured Acidobacteriota bacterium, assembly GCA_963826735.1. Classification (GTDB taxonomy): domain Bacteria; phylum Acidobacteriota; class Terriglobia; order Terriglobales; family Acidobacteriaceae; genus Telmatobacter. Next base: position 472,542 of record CAWGYN010000010.1, on the reverse strand, counting down.
TGCTGTATCAGTTCCTGGCTCGTGATTGTTCAGTAGGCTCAATTCCCGCCTTGGTAGGACAAGGCCTGGCCAACAGGCTCGCGCCAAGTGAGAACGGCGAGTGCTTTGGCGCCACCCTGCCACTGAAGTTCGGCACCCGGAGTGGTTACTGGCCGGTTTGCTGCCGGTGGGGCAATTGAACGGTTTCTCGGAAGTGCTTCTCTGTTGTAGTGTTCAAGCCAAGGTGCTCATCCAGCTTGAGCTCACTACGATGCCTCTGATCGGCGTCTTGTCGCTGGCGGCCTTATCGAAGGTGTTGTCGAGCCTTTACTATCCTTCCCGCGAACGCAGCTTTGCCAACACGGGCACAGAATGGGGCCTGGATATCGGCATCGATGCGGCCGCCTTCATGGCTAAGGAATTCTGGCCAGATATTCATCATTTTCTCTTCCGCGACGGCAAGCCTGGCGATGCCGCACAGCACTAGATTTCCGGAGCACCGCAGTGTCCCAGGTCTCAGAATCGAGGCCTGGGAGAACCTGCCGTTAATAGGAGAGTAACCACTGCAGAGCTAACTCCCGGGAGCCAAGCGGCCGTGCAAATCCAGGTCAATGTCAACTTCCTTGGCGACCTTGAGGACAAAGATGCTTGGATCTTTGAGGCCCCACTTCACGTAAGGAACCGTGAAGCGGCCTTTCGCGGTCAGGTTCGCTCCATCAATATGAATCTGCATGGGAAGTGTGAGATCGTGTGGTGTGCCGTGCAGCGTGAAGACGCCGGAGACCTGAATCGTGGAGTCGCCGGAGGGCGCGATGATTCCCTGATAGCTGCTGGGCGCAAATGTCACTTCGGCAAAGTGGTCCGTGTCCAGCACGTCGGTGTTCATCTTCTTGTCGCGGCTCGGTTCACCGCTGTTGCCGCTGGCGGCAGTGACAACCACGAAGCCCGAGATCTTTTGAGCGCGCGAGTCGAAGTCGATTGATCCGCTCTCGACATGGAATGTCCCTTGCACATGGTGGCCGCCGCCGCCCAAAGTGAAGGTCACCTGGCTTGCATCCGGATTGACATGGAAGGTTTGATGCTGTGCGAGCGCGCCAGAAACGAGGGCGAATGTGAAAGCGGCAAAGAGGGCAGGTGCGTACGTCTTCATCGTCGTTCTCCTGAGTACAATTAGTTACTGCGGTTTTTGACCTGATTGCGCGATGTTCTGCGACAACCAAAGACTGATTGAGGCAATGTCGGCATCGGACAGATACTCGTGCCCCGGCATATCGGTTCCAGGAATGCCAAACTTGGCGATCTGTGCAATTCGGTTCGTGCGCTGAGCGGGAGGGCCCGAAAATGGGAGACAAAAGTATGGTCCAACCGTAAGATCGGGAGGAAGCCGTCTGAAGTGCGCCTGCCAGCGTGTGGGTCCGCCGGCATCGTGGCATGTCGCACAGTAGACCTGAAAGAGTTGCCCACCTAATTTGGCGTCAGCCTCTGCAACCGATTTGGCAAAGGGCTGCCAGAGGTTTTCCTCTGCGAGGTGTTGCGCTGTGCCTTCTGTGTGCAGGCTTTCGAGGTAAGCGACAAGATCGTCGCCCCGCTCATCGCGGAACAGAAAACCAAACGAGGGCATGATGGACGATCCGCTGACTTGGGCTGGATTGTAGAAATGAGCTTTGAGCCAGAGGGCCGAGCGGCGAGCGCCAATGTTCGTGAGATCGGGACCCTGACGGCGGTTTCCGATGAGCGGGGGCTGTTCTGCGCGTACCTCTTCGACCGGCACGACCGGTCCCCACATCTGAACGTCGGAAGAGTTGGGCCGGACATATTGTGAGTGGCAGTGAATGCAGCCTTCGGAGATGTAGACCTGCCGTCCGCGCTCGATTTGCGTAAGTTGCGGTGATGCGTCGACCGGGCGCAGAAGCTGATCGGCGAGAAAAGCTGCGAGCAACACCGCAATAGTGAGCGCGAGTTCGCGTGCGTGCTTGCGAAAAACCGAAAGAAGCTGCGGCAGCAGAACGGCCGTGCCGGCCACGGCGACGAAGACGGGCGGTACATGTCCAAGATTCTGGCCCATGCCGATTCCCATCGCCGAGCCCGTCCAGCCGGCGACTGCGTAAATCCAACCGGCCATTCGGCCTCGCTCTTCAATGGAAGCAGCCGGAGCAATCAACGATGGATACGCGACCAGCGCGACGGAATAAAGTGAGACTCCGATGGGATAGAAGACAGAAGCGAGTTGTGCGCGGCCGGGATCGAGCAGGAGCAAACACGCCGCGCCGAGCGCGACAAACGCGCCAGTGAGCACCGGCGAAAGTCCTCTACGCCGCAGGAGCCATGCGCTGGCGAGCGCCGCAATCAGATGCAGCAAGCCGTTTGCCCACAGATGAAGCGATCCCTGCCAGGTTCCGGCCTTCAACGACGGAGTGTTTTGAATGATGAAGAAGGCAGCCGAGTCCAGCCAGACCAGTGCGGTGAATCCCGCGAGTGCGCGATAAAACGAGACTGCCGACTGGGGCGATGTCGCGCGCGCTTCGGCCTGCACAGCTGGTGGCGGAAAAGTGAAAGCGATTCCTGTGAGGCATAGGACGCCAGCACTCAGCGCCTGGACTTCAGCAGAAGCGGCAAAGAAGCCCGGAACGTTGCAGATCAGATAACCAGCACCCGTTCCCGCTCCGACGGCGAAGAGCGGATTGCGATCACCTGCGAATTGGCGCAGATGCGTAACCAGAGTGACGGTAAGCAAACCGAGGCCCGCGCCGATAAGAAACGCCAAAACAGCGGCCGCAGAAAACCCAAACGGAAGCAGCGCCAGAAATGCCGCGAGTCCGCAAGTGATAAGCCCGGTGCGGAGCCGCAGGTTCGCCGAAGGCCAAGGGTTGAGCCGCGGTGCGAGCAGGCTCACCAGGACGCCGCCCACGGCCATCGCCGCCATTACGGCTTTCAGGTGTGCGTCGGCCACGCCGAGGTCTGCCAGCCGCTTCAGGAATGCGAACTGGGCGAAGATGAGAAAGTAAACATACGTGATCGCGACAAGGCTCGCGCCTTGCCAGCCGGAGCTACGTGTCTTAGCGTGCAGCACTCGCCAGCCAACCTTTGCGCAGACCGATCCCCTGGATCAGAACGCACGCTCCATCAAAGATGGCGACCATCGCCCACCCGGCTTCAAGCGTGTTTACCAGAACCTGCGCCATCACGAAGACGGCGACCCCGGCGCGCGTGAAGGCCGTGAGCAGCCAGACAATCTCAAGCTTTGTCCGGTTGCCGTTGTGGTAAGCGAGGAGCGCGCCGTAGAGGCAGGCAAGACCGACCGAAAGCACAAATGCGCCGATGAACGAAACGTAGGTCAGCGCGTCAGATGGCGTGCTTAAGTGCATCAAGCGCAGCGCGAATGCTGGTGCAATCATGAGTATTGCGCCTGTTGAGGAATCGGAAATCCCAGTCAGCAACTGATAACCAACAATGCTGAGACGGTTCATACTGTCTCCTCCTGTGGAACTTCAATGGAAACGGGGACAGGCTTGCGAAGAAGAGCGGACGCATCGACAAGCCAATCCAGTGAAGCAAGGAGCATCAAGAAGCCAGTAATGAGGCGAAGCGTGTAGAGAATGTTGCGCAGAATGCCGGGAACGATGGTGAATGCGGGGTCGAATCCCTCGCGCCAGCCCGCCATGGTCATCAGCACGATATAGGCGATGACACTCCCGTTCCAAAGAAGGAATGAACGCATTCGGTTGAAGATCCATCCATCGTCGCCCAAGAGCTGCACCATCACGAAGATGATCAAGCTCGATGTGAAGCCCGCCATGGCCACGAAGGAGTGCCCGACCAGGCCATCGGTGAATTTGAAGTGATCGAGGACCCCGGGAAGAAAGAAGACCCAGCCGGTGACCACCAACGCGGCCCACCACCACAGAAATGCCAGTCGCCAGCGTCGGGTGTTTGCGTGCCACGCGAAGGCCGCGTAGTAAGCGGGCGTGAGCGGCAACCACACGAGAAGGCTGCCCAGGCTAAGGAACTGCGAGGGCTGATGATGGCTGACGTCGGCGCGGCCCAATGCGGCGCAGAGAATGGATTCCGCAGCCAGGACGATCCAGGCGATGACGACGGTCCTGGATTTCCCCGGTTTGCGCGGAGCCAGTCCGAAAGGAAGCATCAGCAAGACAGCCACAATGGCGAGGGAGGACTCCAACTGGCTTGCGCCTGTCGGGCCGCCCGTATCGGGATTTACCGGAGGATAGGTATTCGGACCAGAAGCGATGTAGATGACAAATGGGACAGCCAGCAAAATGACGAGGCCGGCAAGCTTTGCCACCCAGGCAATCAGGTTCGCATTCTCTGAATGACTCCAGCTCGCAATCAGAGAGAGGACAAGAAGCAACCAAAGCGCAAGAAGCGCACACGGAAAAAGTATGCGCGCATATCCGCTCCAGTCGAGAAAAAGCTTGCCGCTGGAATGTCCTGAGAGCCAGGAGAACACGCCCACGCCGAGTGCGGCCGACCACACCCACAGCACCGGCCGGCACCAGTTCGCGACAGGGCCTCGATCTGCGCCGTAAACTCTGAAGAGGAATCCGACCAGGGGTAGGCTGGTCCAGCCGTAGAGTTCCAAATTCATATGCACCATCACCCAGCGGCCATAGGTCCACTCGCCCAACTGCCGGTTCAGAGCCGGGATGAGCAGCAGGATCGCGATGAGCACTCCAACGGCATTTGCAACGACCAGCCAGAAGAGACCGTGCCAGGCGGCGTCGGCGACGGCCCGCGTTGTTTGGCGCGGTGCCTCGATCTCGTCAATTACGCCATCAGGCGTGCGCGTATTCATGGATTTTTCCATCGTGCATTTCCACCAGGCGGTCGCAGCGCTTGGCCAGACTGCGATCGTGTGTGGCCATAAGAAGCGTGATGCCCTCAGCGGCCACGAGATCGAGCAAAAGGTCGAAGACCATGCTGCTGGCTTGTTCGTCGAGCGAGCCAGTCGGCTCATCGGCAAGCAGAATCTTCGGCCTGTTCATCAGTGCGCGGCAGAGCGCAGTGCGCTGGCGCTCTCCGCCGGAGAGTTTTTGGATGCGGTGGTCGAGACGATGAATGAGCCCTGTACGTTCCGCGAGTTCCAAGCAGGCGCGCCTTCGCGGTGCGGCGGTCGATCCCGGCGGCGACCGTGGGGATAAGGCAGTTTTCCGCGAGAGTTAAATCGGGAATGAGGTTGTGGAGCTGAAAGACAAAACCAACCTCGTGCCGCAAAAGCTGCAGCAGATTGCAGCGTCGGTTGATCTCGACACCGTTGACCCAAATCTTGCCGCGGTCAGGGAAATCCAACCCGGCAAAAAGATGCAGAAGCGTGCTTTTGCCGCAGCCGGATGGCCCGCAGAGAGCCACGGAGCTGACCCTCGAAACACTCAATATCCACGCCCTTCAGAACCGAGACCGTTCCTTCGTCGTAGCTCTTCCACAGATCAACTGCGCGCAGTGCGATGCCGGGCGCCCTATCGAATTCCAGTGTGGCTCTCATTCGAATCGAAGCGCCTCCACCGCGCGGACACGCATGGCATAGACTGCCGGGTAAAGGGCGCCTGCAACGCCCGTCAGCAAAGCCAGCAGAAGCACAAGCAGCACAAGAAGTGGATGAAGGTTTGTATCGACGTATCCGTCGAGAGCGGGGATCAGCTTTAGCGCGTAGAGAAAGCAGGTTCCAAACAACAGTCCCGTTATCGCGCCAAGGACTGAGACGACCGCGGATTCGCCAAAGATTACACTTCCTATCTGTGCATGGGAGAATCCGTTGACTCGAAGAATGGCGATCTCACGAATTCGTGTGAAGACCGACATGATCATGGTGTTGGCTACTCCGAGCCCGCCAAGCAGAAGACCGCAGCCGCCTACCGCCCAGGCGGTGGCCGTGAGAATTCTGAATTGCGAGTAGGAGCGCGTGAACTCCGCATCTTCCAGTGCGATCAGGTTGGGAAACTTTGCTTTGACCATTTCCTTGAAGGTGGCGGCATCATCTTTGTTGCGGAGCTTGACCGTAATCACAGAAGAAGTTCCTTCTTTGTGAAAGAAGGATTGCGCGGCGCCGAGCGACATAAAGACTCCGCCGTCCTCAAAACCATTCGCCGTTTTCAGGATGCCGATGACATGAAAGGTGGAATGACCGATCTGAACCTGGCTATTGAGATTGGCGGAGAGAAACGCGGCTGCGCGCGCGCCCAGCACCACGTCATCGGCATGCTGTGCGAAACTGCTGCGCTCGCCCTGGAGCCATTCGGCCTTCTGAATCCGCGCGTCACTGGATGTGACTCCGAAGCAAGTTATAATCGGATGCCCTTCGCTGGAGACAATCCCGAACAGCACCGGATTTGCATGCGCCACAAGCGGCCAACTGGCGATCTGTGCAGCCGCATCCCCAGGAACATTGCTAAAGAACAGGTCGGAGACATCCCGCTCGAAGACGATGATCTCGCTGTCGTTTGAGAGAATCCTGGAGAACATGCCGATCGCTCCCTGCAGGATTGTCACGACCGTAAGCATTGCGGCTACGCTGAAGGTGATTCCCGCCACGCTGATCAACGAGCGGATGCGATGGCGGCGCAAATTGGTCATAATCAACTTGAGAAAGATCACGGCCTGCCTCTTTCTGCCATATCGCAGGAGTCCCGTGTAACCCTGGCAAGCTCCTGTTGCAGTTCACCGCGCAGCCTTTCGAGAAAGTCGAGTTCTGGGCGTGAAACGATGAGGCTTCGCAGCGCTCTGTCTCCCAGATCGATGAATCGTGTGAGGCGCCGAACTGCGCCGATCACTCCGATGACCGCTGCGATATTCGGTCGACCAAGAGCGGCATCGCGTGCTGGAGTCTTGCCGGACTGCGCTTGGTTTTGAAGCACGTCTTTGAGGTCGTCCACGATTTGATAACCAAGGCCCCAGAAGACCGAGATTCGCTCGATCTGCTGGAGGTCGCGGGGCGAGGCGCCGCCCAGCATCGCGGGCAGCACCAGGGTAAGCCGAATCAGCGAGACGGTCTTGCCTCGCGCGATGCGCTCGGTTGTTTCCAGCGTGCGAGGCAGAGTTGAGTAATGCAGGTCGAAGCTTTGCCCATTCAGCAAGCCTCCCACGCCAAGACAATATTCGACGAATGCCACTGCTCGCACCTGCCTGGCCTGCGGACAACCCGCAACCGCGCGCCATGTGAGCGCATAGGCGCGATTGATCAAAGCAAGTGCGGCGAGAATGGCGCCTTCTTCGCCATAGACAAGATGCGCACAGGGGACGCCGCGCCGCTCCAATGCATTGTCCATGCACGGCAAGTCATCGAACAGAAGCGAGGCGGTATGGAAGTATTCAAGCGCAACGGCGAGTTTCTGGGCGTGAGCGGGTTCCAGCCCGTACGCGGTTCCCATCTGGAAAACCAACCGGGGACGTACCAGGCTCCCAGGGTTGTCGAGCACATGACGAAGCGCATCTTCAAAGTTGGGGTCGAGAAGCGCCGGCAAGGGCAGCGAGGAACTGAAAGCCTCGGCTAGAAAACTTGTGTCCAGGTGGTCCATTACGTCCGCAGTCTGCACGTCGATCCTTCAATCTTTCCGGATATGCTGTCCTTTTTGCATTGGAGTAACGGACCGCGTGACTACTACGGTCCTGCCGGTTTCAATTTACCGGTGAGACGCTCGACGAAATGTTTTGGAAAGCGCAGTATCCAGCTTCTTTCCATGACGTTTCGTTCATCTTCACGGAGCAGAACAACCTGGATGCCTGGCCTAATAAGGTGGGACGCATGGCCCGCTCTGTACGGCGGCTATCGTCGGGCCTGAGTCTTAAGCATAAGCAAAGGAGATGACTGGCACTGAACGTCAGGATGACGATGTGTTCATCTGGGCCCGGCCTGCGGTTCATTTGTGGAATGGTGAGGGCAAAACCCGCAGAAGACCTCGAAAATGCCACTGCAAATGAACTAATATCCCCTCATGCGCCTTCTGCTCGTTGAAGACGAGATCGATATACAAAGTTTCCTGCGCCGTTCACTCGATGAGTCGGGTTACCAAGTGGAGGTTGCGTCTGATGGCAAGACGGCTCAGCGGCTTGCCGTCGAGGGTCCATTCGACATACTCATCGTTGATCTTGGATTACCCGATCAGGACGGAATCAGCCTGATCTTTCGCTTGCGCCAGCTGGGCGTACGGGCTCCAGTGCTGATTCTGTCCGCGCGCCGTTCCGTCGACGATCGTGTGCGAGGACTGGAGCAGGGTGGGGATGACTATCTGACCAAACCCTTCGCGCTCGCCGAGTTGCTGGCGCGCCTGCGCAATTTGCTCAAGCGCAACAGCCCGGCGGCCAGCGAGGCAACGCGGCTCCGCGTGCTGGATCTTGAATTGGATCTGTTGCGGCGGGAGGCTTCGCGCGGCGGACAAATCCTGCAACTGACACAGCAGGAATTCATCCTTCTGGAGTATTTGTGCAGGAATGCGGGACGTGTGGTCACGCGATCGATGATTCTGGACAAGGTATGGGGCATGCGCATCCAACCGGACACCAACGTTGTTGATGTACATATTTACCGGCTGCGAGGCAAGGTCGACGGCGCAGGACAGCAACCGCTGATTCGAACTATGCGAGGTGTGGGCTATGTCCTCAAGGATCGGTAGGCCGCCCATGCGCAGCGCCGCATGGCGCATTTCACTATGGGCAACACTCGCCTTTGCCTGCGGGACCATGGTAGTTTTCGCCTTTCTGCAAAGCTTTGTCGCAGGAGACATTCAACGCCGCAGCGATGCGTGGCTGTCGGGCGAGGTAGAAGTGCTTGGCGATGTCGCTGAGCGGACACCGAAAGATGCGCTCTATGGCCGCGTAGTGGGAGAAGTGGCGGAACTGGCTGCCAGAGAGGTACCCAACAAGGAGGCCTCGGAGACTGAAGCCAACGATTCGGTGTTCTTTCTTCAATCGGGTGTTGACGGTTCTCTCAAGCTATGGGTTGGTGCAGGAAGCGGTCAGGACCATTTGAAAGCGATCCAGGCGACTGAGATTCCTCCTGAACATCCGACCGACGTGCGCGTTCCCGGATTTCCGGTGCCCTTTCGTGTGGCGTGTCTTCGCGCCGACGATGGCAGCCACATTTATCTCGGGTTGTCGGAGCGGGACGAACTGCGGGTGCTCAGAAGCCTGCGCCTGCGCTTTTTTCTGTTGTGGCTGTTGATTGTTCTGCTTGGCTTCGGCATTGTGTTCCTTACCACCCGGCGCATGCTGAGCCACGTTCGTGGAATTACTGAAGCCGCCTCGAGAATCGGCCATTCCGATCTCACCGCCAGAGTGCCGACAACCAAACGCAACGACGAAGTCAGCCACCTGGCGCTGACTCTGAATCGCATGCTCGACCGGATCGAGAGTTCAGTCCACCAACTGCATACGATCACAGACTCGCTGGCCCACGATCTGCGTAGCCCTCTGACTGCCATTCGGGGAAAGCTCGAAATGTCGTTGTCGACAGCAACGGACGGGGAGCAGACTGAACAAATCGTTTCTGCCATCGACGAGCTGGATCGGCTTACGGATTTTCTTAACAAGTCTCTGGATGTTGCCGAGGCCAAGGCGGACGCGCTTCGGCTTACACGCAGCGCGGTTGACTTGAACGAGTTGCTCAGAGTCATGATCGATCTTTACGAACCCTCCATGTCGGAGAGGGGATTACGGGTCAGCCTGCAGAGCAGCGGCGCAGTGGAAATTCATGCCGATGCCGCGCTTGTTCATCGCATGGTTGCCAATCTGCTCGACAATGAACTGAAACACCTGCCGCCCTCCTGCACTCTCAAGATCGAACTGCGGACCGTGCACGATGCCGCAAAGTTGATTCTCGAAGACGATGGACCGGGATTCGATTCAGACGTGCTTCCTCATTTGTTCGAGCGCCGCGTGAAGGGGAAGGATTCCAATGGGCACGGGCTTGGTTTGGCATTCGTCGATGCTGTCGCCCGAGCGCACGGAGGAAGCGCCGCGGCCTCGAATCGCGAAAGCGGCGGGGCTTGCATTACCGTCACGATTCCACTCGATTCGGAGGAGAGTCATCGCTCCGTAGTCTCTACGATTTCCGGATCGAATTGACTGATGGAACAGGTAATATGCCAATGCCATTGCTGAACGCCTTGGAGTAATCGTGACACATCAGGCAATTGCTCGTGACCTGCTGGCCGCTCTTTGCTGTCTGCAAGGATTGGCAACATTGGCGATCGATTTTAATCGCACTCATGCAACGAATCCTGGATGGCCGGGCCACGCGCGTTTTCATCTCGTTTGGCAGGTAACGACCATTGCCGGGCTCGCGCTACTTGAAGTCGTCCTTGTCCTTTCCTCCGGTCCCTTCCAGGAGCAGCGTTTCTATCTGGCCTCAGTCCTTGCTGGCATCCCAATGCTCAGTTTCTTCGCAGCTTTCATTACCCACGGCATCTATAAGGGCACTCTAACCGACCCGAATGGTATGCAACCGCTGAAAATCACGGTCCTGGGCTCAACTCTTCGCATCGATCTCAATCTCGTGGCTGAAACATGCGGCGCCCTGGCACTTGCCGTGATCATTTCCCTTTACAGGCTCATGGCCACTGCACGCTAGCGCGACCACTGTGCATCTGTGGATGCCGAAAGGCGCCATAACTCTATTACAAACTCTTGCGTGGATGTCCGCGGAAGGTCGTTCCCGTTAAGCGTGCAACTGGCCTTTGGAGTGCAGCGAGCCATAGCCGGAGAATCTTATGTCGGATTGAATGATCTGCAGCATATACTACGGTCGGTTGAGGCAGAGCACTTGTGAACAGAGACGATTCAAAACCTGGTGATCGAGATTTCTTTCCCCGAGGCGCGATCGCGTTCTTCGCCGTGATGATTGCTGCCTATGGACTTATCTGGCTGGGGATCTATTATTTGCTGCTGCACCGGCAATTGGGCCTCTAGGGAGGAGCTCGGAAGATGTCGATCAACGTATTTGAGAAGCGCGCGTTCCTGGTGGCGGTCGCTTCGGTTGCGGTGAGCCTGGCATTGATTGCCTATGCCACCTGGGGAATGGGCATCAATGTGCCCACCTGCATCCCCCTTGGGTCAAAGCCCTTTGAGCAAGCCTCGGTGACGAAGCACGAAGGCAAGTTCTACGAAGTTCATTACGTGGCGCGGATGTGGGCCTTCGAGCCGAGTGTGCTGCGCGTCCCCATCGGTTCCACGCTGGATATTTACGCGGTGACCAAGGACGTGACCCACGGCTTTCTGATCGCCGGAACCAACGTGAACCTGATGCTGGTGCCGGGAGCGGTTGCCAACAGCCGTGTGCATTTCGACAAGCCGGGAATCTACACCATTGTGTGCCACGAGTATTGCGGCAGAAACCACCAGAACATGAATGCGCGGATAGAAGTCAGCAACCAGATTGCCGACTATTCCGTCGAGGGACTTCCGGCTTCGGAAGGAATGAAATTGCTGGATGCGAAAGGCTGTCTCGCCTGCCATAGCGTCGATGGCAGCGCAGGTGTGGGCCCGACCTTCAAGGGCGCATGGGGTGCGCCGGTCAAACTGACCGACGGCAGCACTCGGACTCTGGACTCTGCGTTGTTCCTCCAAAAGGTTCGTCATCCAGACACGATTACGGTCAAGGATTATCCGCCTGTCATGCCGGTCATACCACTGTCCGACGACGAGGTCTCAAAGATTGAAGCGTACCTGGAGAGTCTCTAAGACTAATGGAACTCCAAACGAACTTGCGCAGAATCATCCTGGCGGAACTCCTGGTTCCGCTCGCTCTTTTCATCTTCGGCGCCTATCACGGCGTGCTGCAGACGATGTATATGTCGGGAGTGATTCGAGCCACTTCTGTGGCTGGAATCGATTACTACCAGGGCTTAACGGCTCACGGGGTGATCAACGCAATTGTCCTGACCACGTTTTTTGCGGTTGCCTTCGGGTACACAGTGATCAGCCAGGAATTGGAGTCACCGGTTTCGATCGCCGGCGCAGCGCTCTCGCTGGCGTTGATGCTGTCAGGAGCCGTGATGGCAGCGGCCATGATCTTCCTGGGCAAAGCCTCTGTGCTCTACACGTTTTATCCGCCGCTGATGGCACACCCTTTGTTTTACGCAGGACTCGTTCTGTTCATCGTCGGTTCCTGGGTGCCGCTGTGGACGTGGATTCCCGTCTATCTGCGCTGGCGGAATGAAAATCGGGGCCGGAAGACGCCCATGGGGGTGGTTGGAATCCTTGCCACTTTCATCGTGTGGCAGATGGCGACGCTGCCGGTTGCGGTTGAAGTGCTGGTGCAGCTTTTGCCCTGGTCGCTGGGATGGACCCACGGCATTAACGTGATGTTGAGCCGGACGCTGTTCTGGTTCTTTGGGCACCCGCTGGTTTACTTCTGGCTGCTGCCTACCTATGTCATGTACTACACCATGTTGCCTAAGCTGGCCGGGGGAAAGCTGTTCAGCGATTTTGCGGGGCGCTTCACGTTCATGGCGCTTATTCTGCTTTCGTGCCCGCTGGGCCTGCACCATCAGTTCGCAGATCCGGGAATCTCCACGACCTCGAAGGGGGTTCAGGGTGTTCTCACAATGCTGGTCGCGATTCCGAGCCTGCTGACGGCGTTCACTCTGGCTGCATCGCTGGAATATGCGGCGCGCCAGCGTGGCGGCAAAGGGCTCTTCGGCTGGTGGAACAAGTTGCCCTATTTCAATCCTGAAAACTGGCTGTTCCCCTATCTATTCTGCGGCCTCGTGATTTTTCTCTTTGGCGGCATCACGGGAATCGTCAACGCTTCCTACAGCATGAATAACGTGGTACACAACACCGCGTGGATTCCCGCTCACTTCCACCTCACCGTCGCCGGGCCGGTCTTCCTCGGGATTTTGGGCGGAAGCCTGCTCATCGTCACAGGCCTCTTGAAGAAGCCCGTAGTTTCAGGCTGGATGGCCGCGCTCGTGCCCTATGTGTGGATGACGGGCACCTTCGTTTTTTCGACCGGCCTGTTTATGGGCGGCCTGCGGGGCGAACCGCGGCGCACCAACCTGGGCTTGACCTATATGAACCCTGCTTCACCCAGCTATCGGTCCGACTGGTGGGTTCCAGCCCACATGGGCATGGTGGGCGGATGCATTATGGGACTCGCTGTTCTGCTTTACTTCATCGTTCTGGTTCGCAGTCTGGCGGCTGCGCCGGATGCGGCGCTCGCGAAGGTTCCGTTTGCGCTCCCCACCAGCGAGCCTTATCACGACGAAGACGTTCCCGCGGTGCGAAACTTCACACCCTGGGTGGCGGCTGCGGTCTTGCTGTGTGCAGCGGCCTATTACGTGCCCATCAGCAACATCGTGAAATTCGGCATTACGACTGCGCCCGGCTTCAGGCCGGATAGTCCGGCTGCAGTCGATACGACACATTGAAGAACATGATTCGCGCGCGTTATCTTCTTCCTTCGACGTTGCTATTGACGTTGGCCCTGGCGCTCAACTCGGGCGCAACAGCTCTGGCGGTTACGCCGGCAGGGATGAATGCGGGAAAGATTCCTGACATTACCGTCTGGGACGAAGCCAACGTCCAGCACAGTTTGTGGGATGAGCTGCGGGCTGCCGGGACCGGGCCCGTCATTGTCCTGCCGGTCTATACGCGCTGCACGATGAGCTGTCCCGTCCTGGCACGGATGCTGGTTCAGCAAACCTCGCAGATCAGCGGCGGCACGCCCTATCGCGTGCTGATCTTTTCCTTCGATCCAGGCGACGATGCCCAGGCCCTGCGCCAGTTTCGCGCGCAAAAAAACCTTCCGCCCGCATGGATGCTGGCGCGCTCCGACGCCGCAGACATTCGACGCTTCTGCGATTTCTTCCACTACACGGTCCTGACCGAGGGACCGGTCATGATCCACACCAACCAGATGTTTCTGCTCGACCATAATTTCCAATGGCGAGCGACGTTCATTGACCAGAGTTGGAATGCAGCGGATTTGCGCACCTGGATGGGTCGGGCGGAATCGCCTGGACTCTTCGGGTGGTTGGCAATGAATCCGGAAGCGCTGGTTCTTATCGGCTTCGGGGGACTGTTGCTCAGTCTTATGTTGATTCTGGGGATTCTTGTATTGCGTCCGCGATCTTTGTCGAGCCCAGCTGCGCCGTGATCGGGCGCACGCAGTTCAGCACGATCGGCGTATACTGGCGCGAAGCCGGGAAGGCAGAAGGTGAGCCCCGGCGCAAAGGAGCTCGCTCGTGAAAGTCAGCTTGAAGCATAGCTTGTTGTTGTGTCTTGCAGCCGCCCTTGTCACTCCGGCGTTTGCGCAAAGCAGCGGGGAAGATGTCTATAAAGCGAAGTGCCTCATGTGCCATGGCCCTGACGGTTTGGCCAACAATCCGGCGGGCAAGGCGCTGAAGGCCGTGTCGTTCAAGGATCCCGCGGTGATCAAAGCTTCGGACGCTGAGCTTTTTGCCGCCGTGAAGAATGGCAAGGGCAAGATGCCCGCAGAGAACGGCAAGCTGACCGACGCACAGATCAAGGCAGTGATCCAGTACGTGCGCACGTTGGAGAAGTAAGAAGCGAGCGAAACCAAGCAACCGGCGACGCGGATAGCGAGCAGATTCGTCCGCTGCGGGCAGAATGTCCCGCGGCCTCCCTGCGCACGAAGAGTACCCCACTCCGTTTGATAGGCGGACGCGACTTGCTTCGCGTCCGCATCGGCTTGGTTTGCCCAGCTTGTTGTGGGTGACCACCTGCGGCCCTCCTTTCATAGACCGATTCGCCTCCTTTGGTTCGTGAGTTTGTGGTCCATATCACAAGACCAGAATCCAGAATGACCGCTCTCGCGCTTTCAATTGTGATCCCTATCACAGACCAGCATCTCGAACGATCTCTAATGTTTCCACACGGCTAACAAGCAGAGTGTTTCAGCAATGAATCGCTCCAGAAGCGTGCAGGCGAACTTGTCGTGGGGGTCGCGGCTCTTGGTTTCCAGTTTGACGACGCATTCAGAGTTATCGTGCCGGCATGCGGCAGGGGGTGAGGTCCATGTGCGCTGACCACATTCCTCAGACGCGGACCACGCGGCGCCACGCCATTGAGCTCTTCCTCGGCGGCGGCGTGCTTGCCTCTTTGGCCTCATTTCTCTATCCGGTGCTGCGCTTCCTTGTGCCGCCGCCGGTTGTCGATCTGGGCGGCGACGAGGTGGTGGCCGCCAAGGTGGGCGATCTGAAGCCGAATTCCGGAGAGATTTTCCGGTTCGGCAGCCGGCCCGGCCTGCTGATTCTGGAGAGTGACGGCACCTATCGCGCACTCTCGGCCACATGTACCCACCTGGGATGCACAGTGCAGTACCGCGCCGATCTGCGCCAGATCTGGTGTCCGTGCCACAACGGAATTTACGATCTCAGCGGCCGCAATGTTTCCGGTCCTCCGCCCAGGCCGCTGGATGCGTTCGACGTTCATTTGCGCGGCGAAGAGATTGTCGTCAGCCGGAAGCAGGAGGCGTAGCCATGTTCGCCGCGCTCTATCGCTGGCTTGATGACCGGTTGCATCTGGACGGACTGATTGAGCCGTTCCGCCACAAAACAGTTCCCACGCATCGACTGTCGTACTGGTACTTCTTCGGCGGGATCACCCTGTTTCTCTTCATGGTGCAGGTGTTCACCGGGATCCTGCTGCTGCTGTATTACCGCCCCAGCGCCAACGAAGCGTTCGAAAGCGTGCAGTACATCATGACGCGGGTGCAGTTTGGCTGGCTGATTCGTTCCATCCACTCGTGGTCGGCCAACCTGATGATCTTCACTGCCTTCGTGCACATGTTCAGCGTGTTGTTCCTGAAGGCGTACCGCAAGCCCAGAGAGATGACGTGGGTGAGCGGCATGTTGCTGCTTTTTCTGGTGATGGGATTCGGCTTCAGCGGCTACCTGCTGCCCTGGAACAAACTGGCCTTCTTCGCCACCACGGTCGGCACGCAGATGGCCGGACAGGTTCCCATCATCGGTCAGCCCGTGATGATCTTTCTTCGCGGCGGCCCGCAGGTAACCGGAGCCACACTGACCCGATTCTATGGATTCCATGTTGCCGTGCTGCCCATGTTGGTCACGGTGCTTATTGCGATCCATCTTTTTCTGGTGCAGCGCCAGGGCATGAGCGTGCCACCCAAGGTTGAAGCCGCGTGGACCAAGAATCCCTCATTGCGCCGGGAGATGAAGTTCTTTCCCAATTTTCTGTTGCGCGAATTGATGGCCTGGTACGTGGCGATCGGCACGCTGGGCGCGCTGGCGGCGCTGTTCCCGTGGAACCTCGGCGTGAAGGCGGAACCTTTTGCGTCGGCCCCGGCGGGAATCAAGCCTGAGTGGTACTTCCTCTTTATGTACCAGACACTCAAGCTCATTCCGTCGAAAGTGTGGATCGTAGATGGGGAGGTTCTAGGCATACTCGGTTGCGGTCTGGCCGGCATGTTCTGGCTGCTGCTGCCCTTTTTTGAGAACGATAAGCCCGCACGCACCCGCACCTGGATCACCGGCCTTGGCGTTTTTGCTCTTGTTTACATGATCGCGATGAGTGTCTATGGCTATGTTGCGCAATAAGGTCGGCGGGTTCGCCGCTCCACGCTCTGCCGTTTTGGCAGGATTGGTCGCGATTGCGGCATGTCTGGGATACGGGCAGGCAGTGAATTCCTGCGTGGACTGTCATTCCACAATGCCTGACCCCCTGGGAGTCACATCCGACAAGTTTAGCCAGGACATCCACGCGCAGAAGGGCCTCACCTGCACCAGTTGCCATGGCGGCGACGCATCCAGTTACGATCCCACCGTGGCCATGGGCAGCAAGGCGGGCTTCAAGGGCAAGATCGATCGCAGAAAGATTCCGGATTTGTGCGGATCGTGCCACTCGAATCCAAACCTCATGCGCCAATACGACCCCAGCCTGCGCACTGACCAGTTGTCCGAATACCACACCAGCGTGCACGGCAAGCGCCTGGTCGCCGGCGACACCAAAGTGGCCGTCTGCATCGACTGCCACAGCGTGCACGATATCCGTCCGCCCAGCGATCCCCGTTCCACGGTGAATCCCGTCAACGTGGCCACAACCTGTTCACGCTGCCACGCCGACGCGAATTACATGAAGCAGTACGGGATTCCCACCGACCAGTTCGCCAAGTACAACACCAGTGTCCACCACGACGCATTGGCGGTGCGCGGCGATTTGAGCGCGCCCACCTGCACCACCTGTCATGGAAACCACGGTGCGGTTCCGCCCGGCGTCGACAAAGTTCAGAACGTCTGCGCCAACTGCCACGTCTTCCAGGCTCAGATGTACGCGAAGAGCACGCACAGCAAGGTCTTTCAGGATAAGGGTCTTCCCGGCTGCGTCGTCTGCCACACCAATCATGGCATCCATATGCCTTCCGATGCCATGCTCTCGACCGGCCCCAGCGGCGTTTGCATGCGCTGCCACGCTCCCGGCGACCATTGCGATCGCGCACGCGCCGCGATCCTCGCCAACCTCACTCAGTTGGACGGCACCATCAAGCAGGCCGACGATGCTCTGCGTATTGCCGAGTCTTCCGGCATGGAAGTAAGTGAGGCTCGTCTCAGCCAGGATCAGGCGCGCGACGCCCTGACCAAAGCCCGCGTCACCATCCACAGCTTTCAGGCCACCCTCGTCGATCAGGACATCCAAGTCGGCATGAAGATCGCCGCCGCCAACCTCAAAGCCGGCAAGGATGCGATGATTGAGCGCAACCATCGCCGCATCGGGCTCGGGCTCTGCCTCATCGCCATCGCTATCATGCTGGCCGGGCTGTGGCTGTACATCAGGAAGTTAGAAAGTTAGATTCGTTGCCGCGGTGATTCCGGTTGCAAAATGCGGAAGCCGGTTGCGGCCTGGCTGAAATCAGCGTAAATCACGTTAAGCAACGATTAGAGACCATTCGCTCAGAACTCAGAAAGCCCCTCCTCAGCCCGACGCGAAGAGCGCGTTGGCCTTTCATGAGAAAGCCGGTCGCTGCTGAGGCTGGAGTTTCTGGGGATGGATAACGAGGTGCGTGGACTCGACCATCCGCATTCTGATCGCCACAGCTGAAGTGTACAGCCCCTGCGGATGCGCAGCTTTGAGTGGCTTCGCAATACGATTGTTCGACCCTCAAGTGCCGCCAGGAGACTCATTTGGGCCGATTACTCCCGAATGTCTTAGTGCTGTATCTGGAGCGCCCCGCGACGCAACAGTGCGCAGTTGCATGCTCTCGTGCGGGGCGCTCCAGATACAGCACTAAGACTTCTGAGGACTTCTCTCGGCGAGCAGCCTTGAAATGCAAAATATAAAACGATTGCATCAGTTAATTTCGAGCTTCTTGTGTTGAAGCGCCCGTTTCGACTGAGCGCCGAATTTCCCCACCAGCAATACCGTAATGCTCGCGGCAGAAGCTTCAGGGCGCCGAAAATCGCATCCCCGCCGAAGGCGCGGGACTGCTGCTCGACTGGTAACTGCCGACTGGCCGGTTGCCGACTGGCCGGTGTCTCGGGATGAGTCGAATTTGACAAGCGGAAGAATGGCCCTATACTGGTTGCAACTATTTCGCCATCGCCCTACGGGTACTGAAATTTCCGGCCACTATGCCTTTCCGGCGCCGCCGTTTGGAGCGTGTTCAATTCCGGGACCGCTGAACATTGCATTGTGACCCCGGAAGGACGGGCGCACCAAGGGGTACCCCCATGTTCCACGGTGTGCATAGTTCCTGCTCCTGCCTTGGTTTGTTCTCCCGTATCTCCTCAACCTTCGCCAGCTTTAAGCCAGCCGCCGGCGTGACCGTGGTGGCCCATGAGGCTGCCGATGAAGTCGCTCCGGGAGGGGAGAGCGCGTCTTACCGCAACCTGTTTCGCCGCCGGGCGGGCGCGATGGTGATGACGCTGGCGGCTGCGGCCGTGCTGTGCCTGTGCGCCGTGAGCGCTCGCGCCGCCACCTGGACCGTCGACACGCTGAATGACGACTCGACCACCTCGGCGGCTACCGCCCAATCGAACTGCGGGAGCGGCAACAGCAATACCTGCGCCTTGCGCGACGCCATCCTGGCGGCCGGCTCCGGGGACACCATCGTCTTCAACAGCGGCCTCACGGGGACCATCACACTGGGCAGTGTTCTCGACATCGAGACCAGCATGACCATCAACGGCCCCGGCTCAAGCCTGTTGACCGTTTCGGGCAATAACGCCACCCAGGTGTTCATGATCGGGCAAAGCAGCCCAGCGACGGTGAGCATCTCCGGGCTGACCATCGCCAACGGGAACTCCGCCTCCTACGGCGGCGGCATCTTCAACTACCGCACGCTGACGGTGACCAACAGCGCCTTCTCCGGCAATACCGCGGACAGTGGCGGCGGCATCTTAAACAACGGCACGCTGACGGTGACCAACAGCGCCTTCTCCGGTAATACCGCGGGCCGCGGCGGCGGCATCGACAACAACGACACGCTGACGGTGACCAACAGCACCTTCTCCGGCAATACCGCGCAAGGCGGCGGCATCTGTAACTGCACCGGCGCAAACGGCACGGCGACGGTGACCAACAGCACATTTGTCGGCAACTCCGCTCTCGGCGGCTCCGGCGGCGCCATTCTCAACAACAGCAGTACGCTGACGGTAACCAACAGCACCTTCTCCGGCAACTCCGCCACCACCGGCGGCGGTATCTGCAACTTCACCCTCTTCTCCCCCGGCGTGCTGACGGCCAACAACAATATCTTCTCCGGCAACGCCGCCGCCAGCGGCAATGGCGCCGGCATCTACAACTACTACAAAGACGGCGCCGGCTCGTTCCGCGCCAGCTACAACGTCTTCTACAACAACCTCGATTACTTCTTCTACCCCTACGTCGGTACGGGCGGCTCCGAAGACGACTGCGAATACTGCGTTTCCGGCGATTCCAAGTTCGGGGCCAACCCCAACCTGTTGCCGCTCGGCTATTACGGCGGACCCACCGAGACCATGGCTCTGCTGCCAGGCAGCGCGGCTATCTGCGTGGGCAACGCTGCGGATGTTCCCTTCGGCGTGACCACCGACCAGCGCGGCTTTTTGCTGGATGCTACCTGCTCGTCCGGCTCGGTGGACGCGGGCGCAGTACAGACCAACCAAAACGTGGTGACCACGTTGATGGATCAGACAGACAGCAGCCCCGAGTGCGCCTACGGCACGGGCACAACCTGTTCGCTGCGCGATGCCATCGGCCTGGCCAACAGCCTGCCCAGCACGGGTGGCGCCGACATCACCTTCCTGCCCAGCCTCACCAGCGCCGGCTCGCAGACCATCACGCTGGGCGCGGGAACCGCAGGAGACCAGGGGCTGCCGGAGATGACCGGCCAGGTAAACATCCTCGGCCCCGGCGCCAACCGGTTAACCATCTCGGGGAACAACGACACGAAAGTGGGCACCGTGCTAAGGTTCCAACCCGCCACGACCAGCGTGACGGCGACGCTTTACGGGCTGACCATCGCGGGCGGGAACACCGGCGGCGGCGCGGCCGGCATCTATAGCGGAGGTTCGCTAACGGTGATCGCGAGCGCCATCTCCGGCAACTCCGCCAACGGTCCTGGCGCCAACGGCGGCGGCATTTACGCCGCCAGCGGCACGCTGACGCTGACCGGCAGCACCATCTCCGGCAACTCCGTAACCTGCAGCGGCTCCGGATGCCTCCCCGTCTCCGGCGGCGGCATTGCCACCGCCCTCAGCGCGGTAACGCTGACCAACAGCACCGTCTCCGGCAACTCCGCCAACGGTCCCAGCGCCGGCGGCGGCGGCATTTTCATCAACAGCGGCACACTGGCGTTGACCAATAGTACCGTCTCCGGCAACTCCGTAACCTGCAGCGGCTCCGGCTGCGCAATCGCGGGCGGCGGCATTTTCAACGACAGCGGCACCCTGGCGTTGACCAATAGCATCGTGGCCGGAAACAGCACAAGCACATCCGGCGGCGCCTCTGCCTCTTACGCTGACATCAACGGCACATACACCGACAACGGCGGCAATGTGGCCGACAACAGCTCCAGCGACACCTCGCCGTACCAAAGCACGATCCTGCTCAGCGCGCTGCAATTGAACGGCATCGGCGCGACCCTTCAGACCATGATCCCGCTGCCCGGCAGCGTGGCCATCTGCGCGGGGAAGCAGAGTAACATCCCTTCCGGCGTCACCACCGACGAGCGCGGCTATCCCAACACCAACACCACGTACTCCGGCTACAACTTGACGACCCGCTGCGTGGACGCGGGCGCGGTGCAGACCGACTACACGTCGGTGGGTTTCGTGACGCAGCCGACGAATACGGTCGTGAATACGGCCATAACGCCTTCGCCGGCGGTCGAAGTGGAGGAGACCAACGCCAGCACCGGCGCAACCGACGGCGTGAGCGGGGTTCAGGTTGCGCTCACCTACAGCGGCGGCTCAAGCGAGATTGCCAGTCCGGCGAACCTCACCGAGAACACCGCGCCCACAACCGTGGGAATGGCCACCGTGAATGAAGCCACCTTTAGCGGGCTCGATCCGAACACAGTGGGAACCGGCTTCACGCTCACCCCCAGCCCCCTCACTGTGACCACTCTCGGCTCCGGAACCACGCTTGATGCGCTGCCGAGCAACACCTTCGACGTGACCGCGAACGCGCCCACGGTGACTGGAATCGTTCCGAGCTCAGGCCCGGCGGCAGGCGGCACGAGCGTGACGATCACCGGAACCAACTTTACCGGTGCAACCGGCGTCACCATCGGCGGTACAGCGGCAGCCAGCGTTGTGGTGGTGAGCAGCACGTCGATCACGGCGGCCACCCCTGCAGGCACGGCGGGAACGGCGAGCGTTGTCGTCACCACTTCCGGCGGCAGCAACGCTGCCAACACTCTCTTCACCTACATCGGCTCGCAGACCATCACCTTCGCCAACCCCGGAACGCAGACGGTGGGCACGCCGCTGACGCTTTCGGCTACGGCAAGCTCCGGCCTGACGGTCGGCTTCACATCGACGACGACCTCGGTCTGTACGGTCTCCGGCACCACGGCCACATTCATCGCTTCGGGCACCTGCACCATCGACGCGAACCAAGCCGGCAACAGCACCTACGCGGCGGCCACGATGGTGCCGCAGAGCTTTTCTGTCAACATCGGCTCGCAGACCATCACCTTCGCCAACCCCGGAACGCAGACGGTGGGCACGCCACTGACGCTCTCGGCAACGGCCACATCCGGACTGGCGGTGACCTTCACTTCGACAACCACCGGCATCTGCACGGTCTCCGCCGCAACGGCCACGTTCATCGCTTCGGGCACCTGCACCATCGACGCGAACCAAGCCGGCAACAGCTCCTACGCGGCGGCACTACAAGTTCAGCAGAGCTTCACGGTGAACGGCGAAGCGCAGACCATTACCTTCCCGACGATCCCGGCGCAGACGGTGGGCACGCCGCTGGCGCTTTCGGCTACGGCAAGCTCCGGCCTGACGGTCGGCTTCACATCGACGACGACCTCGGTCTGTACCGTCTCCGGCACCACGGCCACATTCATCGCTTCGGGCACCTGCACCATCGACGCGAACCAAGCCGGCAACAGCACCTACGCGGCGGCACCACAAGTTCAGCAGAGCTTCACCGTCAACGCGGCACCAACCTTTACGGGGGGCGGCGGTGGCGGCACAATCAGCATCGAACCCGGCGCGACGACAGGGAACACAGTTACGATCTCCGCGACCCCATCGAATGGGTTTACGGGAACAGTCAATCTGAGCTGCTCGATCAGCCCCACAGCAGCCAGCGATCCGGCAACGTGCAGTCTCGCACCATCTTCGGTGACGATTAGCGGAAGCACAGCGCAAACTTCGACGCTGACAATCAGCACTACTGCATCAACAATCGGTGCAAATCAGATAAAGCACCTATTCTGGCCGACGACAGGCGGCACTACGTTGGCGGTGATTCTGCTCTTCGGGATTCCGCGGAAGCGGCGTAATTGGCTGGTTATGCTGGTACTGCTTGTCTTGTTTGTCTCCATCGGTTCGATGGGTTGCGGCGGGAGCAGTGGTGGCGGAGGTGGTGGAGGCGGTGGAAACGCAGGCACTACGCCCGGAACCTACACGGTTACCGTAACTGGCACTTCGGGCTCCTTGACGGTCACACTGGGTACGGTCACGCTGGTCGTACAGTAGCTAACACCTGCGGTGAGGGAGGGTACGGGTCACGCCAGTCGGTTTCAAGGCCGGCGCGATGCGCCTCAATGGCGCGTTTCAGGAAGGCGACCTTATTCATCGTCGCGGCCGCTGTAACTGCAGCGATCACTGCGGTAGCGTAGGATCAGTCCCCAGATACGCCGTAGACTCCGGAGATTTGCCACCCAACCTCGGCTACCGGAAGACTGGCGCAGTGCCGACATCGGGTTACCGATCCGGCGTCAGCCAGCCCCGAACCGCTTGATCGCGAGTTTCACGGATTTGTGGTCGATTGGTGTGCAAGGGTGCGTTGGAAAAGTTGAGGTCACTCGGGCGGAAAGTGGTCGGTAAGGATGCCGAATTGAGGCTGGCCCTCGGCCGCTGAAGTTCTGACCCCACAAAGACCATTTTAGGTTGGTTAGCAATGCAGCCTAATCGCCTGATCCGCCCGTGTTTAATGTCTGTGGAGACCTTTTGAAACACCGCACGCTGGAGTGTCATTGGGCGAGGCGGGCGCGCGGCCCACGAGGCCGATATTGCATGTCCCGGCCAACGATCGACCATTCTCATAAAGCACGGGATGCATAAGGCAAGGCCGACCGTGATGTCGCTCGACCGCTCCGGTTGCAGATGGTCAACCACGCCCCGCGCGAGCGACCGACTGCGTTAACCGGCCGTGATCCATAATCGGATCGCTCAACTGACTGAAGGTTGTTGTATCGATCCCGCAAATGCGTTGTAGTTGGAAACGCCGAAATGGTCGGCCTGTTCTCTCCGGGTCTTCGGACCCAACTACGCGAGAGGCTGCGCACATTACGCCGGACGGGAGATCGGCACCCGAACCCCTTCAAGCCGAAAGGCTCTTGCCCGAAAGCGGGCAGAAAGGGGCGTGTGCAGAGAGCCGCAAGCCCAACAACTAAGGTGTTTGAGGGATTCCAAATCTCTGGAAGGACTGGCATGTTGGAGGACATGCACGAAGTTCCGGAAAGAGAACCATTCAACATCGTCAACGCTCTGTCAGCTTTTAGGAGACTGATGACGATTGATGAGGTTGCCGACATCCTGGAGAAGTCGAAATTCACTATCTACAGGATGGCGCAAAAGAAGAAGATACCAGCCCTTCTGATCGGCGGTTCATGGCGATTTGATCCCTCAACGATCGCCAATTGGCTCATCAAGAAGGAGCCGCAACTCGCGGTGGCTGCCCGGAGGCAACTCAAGGCCGCCTAGGCGCATAAACGAGCAGGCCGGGATTTCTCCCGGCCTGTTTCGTCTCCCTTCCCGAAAACTACGCGAACGCCGTGAGGAGTGACTTTTCGATTTTGTCGCGGAGATCGCCGAGACGAAGTGACTTGAGGTACTTCTCCGTGGTCGAGATGTTCTTGTGGCCCAGCAGCAGCTGCAGGCTGCGAATGTCGAGGCCCGATTGGAGCATCTGCGTGGCGAACGAATGACGCCATCGGTGAAGATTCCATTTGTGGCAGCGCGGCTCCGTCTTGCATTTGTAGTTCCGTTTTTCCTTCTTGGTTTTGCTTTTCTTGACGGTGTATTTCCCGGTGCAGCGGCCGCAATTTAGCCCAGCCCGAAATGCAATCTCCTTGCAAAGTTCAAGCATGTGACCGTCAGGTTCGTTCCCCCCGTAGTGAGGGCGCGTGGGGTGCGGAGGGGCAGGGAAGACCAGAAACGACTTACTCTTTTTCTGACGCGCCGCAAGGGATGCAATCACTGAGCGGGGCACTGGAACGCTTCGCTCCTCGTACGACTTCGGTGTGAATTTCAGATCGCGCTTTGGAGTAACCGAGACTGTTCCGTCTCTAAAGTTAATGTCTGGCCAGGTAAGCGTCCTGATCTCCATGGCCCGGAACCCGGTGAACAAGAACAGCTGAAATAGCAGCCGTTCGTGGGCGTTGCAAGCCGCAAAGAACTTCTCGAGTTCTTCAGGCTGGTAGATCTCAATTTTCTTTTCGATGGTTTTCGGCCAATCCCCCTTACGCAGCTCAATATTTGCGGCGGCGCCACGCATGGCACTGAGCATAACGATGACGCGTCTGTTGATGGTCTTTTGGTTCAAGCCCTCTGCGCGGCCTGCAGCAAACATACTCATCACGTCGTCGCGGGTGACACGCGAGACGTAGCGCTTGGAGCAGTGCTCGCGAAACCAGCGCAAGTCGCGCTTGTAGGCTTTGAGCGTTGCCGCTCCCTTGGTGGCATTCACCTCAACGAGGAACCTATCGATAGCGTCATCGATGGTGCGATTATCGGGCTGAGGCAGAGTTAACTCATCCTGATCATTTTCCCCGGCGAGAATTGTGCTCTTCCTGAACCAGGCATCATTGGCTTCACGAGGAGCGACTCCAGCAATTTCGCGTACACGCTTGCCAGTTACTGGATCTAGCCAGTCAAGATAGAATTTGGCGCCGGGGCTCTGCCAATTTACTTGTGTCCCTTCGATGACAATCTTCTCCGGGTTCGGCTTGCCATCTTGGTTGCGGGCTACGGCAAAGAATTGCCAGCGTCCGGCGTTCTTGCGATACTGTGTGAGGCGAGCTTTTCTAGTTGCTTTGCTGTCAACTTTACTGTCAACCTGTTCCATGTTGCTCTTTCCAGTGGGTGCTGCTCCCCGGGTCTTCGAGCACGGAATCCTGGTTGGAATTAGGCTGAAGAGTTGAGCAAATTGTAGCTCAGATGACAGTAAATATGACAGTAAGCTCGAGTCAATCGCGTAAGTGATTGATTATAAATGGCGGGAGTAGTTCAGTGGCAGAACGTCAGCTTCCCAAGCTGAATGTCGCCGGTTCGATCCCGGTCTCCCGCTCCATAAAATCAATGGTTTACGAAGAGACCCCAAAAACCCTGCTCCATTCCTGCTCCAATTACATGAGGAAGAGGCTTTTTTCCAGTTGATTGACCGCTGGCAGCCTGTTCTCCACCGGCGTTTGCGTGTACACGTTTTGGTTCACATCGAGGCTGTGACCGAGCTGATCGGCGACCAACTTCCCGTCCACACCAAGCCCGCGCATCAGGGTTGCGTGCGTCCGGCGCATGACAAGAAAATTGGCCCAGCCCATGCCGATCTTGTCCAGCTTCGGCTTGATGTTCCGGTTCCAGCAGTTGTCTTTCGACATCGGCGTCATCCGTTCCGACGGAAACACCCACGCATCCTCCCGTGTGGATACCGCCATCATCCGCCAGACCTCAATATCCCGAAGGAGCCCCTCGGGAAGAGCGGCCTTGCGCACGGATTGATCGGTTTTGGGCGAGTCAATGGTGCCCCGGTAAACCCTCTGCCGAATATCCACGTAAGACGCCTGCAGCGTTCCCCAGGTCAACGCGAATATCTCGCCGGGACGCATACCCGCCATGACTGCGAATTTTGCGACCAGCCGTTCACGTTGATCGAGGGCACCGAACAACATTTGCACTTCCTTCATGTTCATCACCTTCCGGACCGGTTTTGCCGCTTCCTTAGGTGTGAACAGCAACATCGCTGGGTTTCTGACCAGAAGACCTTCGGCCATAGCAAGGTCGAAAATCTGTTTCAGATCCCATCGCAGATGATCCACGGTTGAGAACGACAGGCTTTTGGCCTTGTCGTCCAATACGTCTTGCAAACCGTCGCGCCGGAAAGCTCCCAGGACCATCTTGCCGAGGCCATCGACCAGATGGATTCTGACGCGGTTCATATTGTTGACCCGCGTTGATGCTTTCCACTTGCGACTGTAGTAGGGGAAATAGACTTCTTCCACGAACTCGCCAAACGTCCAAACCCTGTTCTGGTTCTCTTTGGCTTCGGCTTCCGTCACAATCCCGTCGACAATTGCCCGCGCATCCGACTTGGTCATGTCCTTGACCAGGCCAATCACGCGGCTTCTGTGGCTCCGACCGACCCACCACATCGCGACCCATCGGCCATCCTGCTTTTTGACCGAACCTTTTTGATACCGACTCTTGCGCATGGATTCTCCTTATGCGCATTCACCGGAATCCCGTTCTGGCAATGTCGATATGGTAGCATCGGCGGTTTCCCGCTCGTTGCGTTCAATCCACAGCCGCAGGGTTTCCCGGCGTATGAGCTTCCGGCGGCCAATGGATACCGCAGGTATCGGCGTGCAGCCCCGTATTCTTCCTGAGACGGCTTTGCAAACATGGGCCTTCGAGCAATGGAGCAGCTTCGCCGCATCGGCGAGAGTCAACAGGTCGAAACTCTGCAACGGTGTAGGCATAGCGGGTCGCATTATGCAGCCTTGACCGGATTGGGCCCCCTCAGAGACCGTGCTTCAGTCGCAATCGTCGGCCGACTTTTCTCCCGAATGGCCTGCACGGTTATGACGCTCTTGTTTGGAACAACCTCAGAGCTAACTGAAGGAATGACGTTGTGCAGATCGTCACTCGGCGGGATCGTGGTTCCAGACCTCATCGACGAGATGTTGAGGACAATGCCGACGCCACCATTCGATTTCAGCAGGGCGCCCCTATGTTGCAAACTCGCAACGCCACCCTTGATGCCCGTTACAAAGAAAACCCTTGCCATACCTTGCTCTCTTCCTAAAGCGGAATGTCCGGTTTCATCTGAAATTTCCCAGGCCTTACTTCAACGGTTGGTGACCCCACCGTGCCCTTAATGGCCGCTTTTACTGGAGCTTGTTCTCTTGGTAGCCCCAGGTTCTTCAGGTAGGTCGAAAGGGCGTGGATTGTGATAACGACGCCGCTCTCTTCAAAAACACGGACCAACATCTTCAGCGTGTAGCCGTTCTCCCGCAACTTTTTCAACTGCGGGTATACGCCCCGTACGATCTCCCCCATCATGTAGGACTCGGGTTGCGGGGGAGGTACATTCCCTTTCTCATCCAGGCGAGTACGGAAGGCCTCAAATTGCTCCGCGGTGAGTGTTTGCGGGTTGCGGCGGCGTTTTTCCATCTGCCTTCCTACTTTCCTTACCAACAACGAGTCGAGAGCATAATAACACACTATTGACAGCAGATATGTATTATTCTAAAGTCGGAATCGTTAAGAGACACGGCAAGGTGCGCGCTGGATATACCAAAACTCCCTGCGGTCGTTTCGGCATATCCACCGGCTCAAACACAATCCGCTTCGCTACTCGTGTTTGAGCCTGCGCATCTTGCTCAGGGCTTCGCCCCGAGACCCCAGAGGAATCCTGCAATGGCCAGACCGAAACTCAAAGAACATCGCCGAGGGCAGCTCATCAAGCTTCTTTCGGAAGAGAAAGAGATCATTCAACGCAACGCGTACATAGCCGGCTTAACGGTCAGCGAATACATGCGAAGATGTTCGCTCAACAAGCGGCTTCATTCGCGAATAGACGACAAGGCGATCAACCGCCTAAGCAGCCTATGCGGTCTTATGAAGCATCTGCTGATGCAAATTCTGGGCCATCCATACGAGGACGAACTCCGGCACGAACTGAATGCGATTCTTGCTAGGATCACCGCAACACTACGAACCGTTATCAGCAATAACGAAGACTCGAAATGATCGCCAATCGGGCACATCGTGGCAATGATTCACGGAGTAATCTCCGCCGGTGCTTCAACTACTTGCGCACGGAGCTCGATCGGTTCGACGACTTAACCAACATGGTGGTCGATGTGCCACGAGGCAAACTGGCTTCGTACAAACGCAACGACTCCCCTCATACAAGAGCACCGACTTCGTCCAGTGTGCCGACAGAATGGCCCACCATCCTTGACATACGCGCGCGACGCTTCTCTCCCACATCACAAGCGATCGAGCTCGGCACGTCACAGATAGTTGGTCTGTAACAGGGACTCAATCGCGATGTACTGAGGCGCCAACATGATTGCCAAAGTCCAACCGGGCAAGCGCAAGTCCAGAAGTAGTTTCAAGCGGTTGCTTAACTACCTCACAACAGAGCGCGACACAACTACCGGCGATACCCGTCTGCGAGGAGATGTCGTATTGTCCGGCAACCTCGTCGGTATCGACACAGCAGCAGCCGAGATGAAAGCGCTAGAATTCTTCAACCTACGTTGCCACGATGCAGTGTTCCATTACGAACTGGCATGGCCCCCAGGTGAACGTCCGTCTCGTGCAGAGTGGACCGATGCTGCCTTACACACACTGAAGGAACTCGGGTTCAACGCACACTTGTATGTTATCGTCGCTCACGACGACAAGAAACACTTCCATATCCACATCATGGTGAACAAGATTCACCCCGTAACGTACAGATCCAATACGCCATCTTTCAGCTGGCTGACTCTCGATGCCGCGGCACGCTTTCTTGAAGCAAAACATGGTTGGGCGCACACTCCCGGTCCGACACGTTGGGATGAGGCATCGCAACAGGCTATACGCTTGTCAATGTCCGAACGCAATGCGCTTCGAAGTGCCAGACAACAACCGACCGGTGCCGCTGCGCGTATTGAACATTACCAGGATCAGGAATCATTCCAATCCTATGTGCGGCGGGCGGTTGATCCGAGCGTACGTTCCTTCCTCACAAGGCGGAACATTACATGGGATGAGCTCCATCGCCTTCTCTCGAAGGTTCACCTCAGACTTGAAAAGGCAGAATCAGGCGGATATACAGTTCTGGCCATAGACCACAACATCCGGGTGAAGGCTTCCGACGTATTTTGCAACAACTTCGCGGGGAAAATCAACCGCCAAACCACAGAGACAGCTCTTGGGGTCTGGACACCCGCTTCAACATCCGGTTATGAGGACGCTCAACATGCCGTTCGTACTCCTGTTCGTATTAGCGCGCTGAGGGAAGAACGGAAAGCGCAACGACGCACTGACCGAGATTCCCTGATGGCGGATTATAACCAATATCGTAATCGGCAACGGGAAGTGTGCAAGGGCCTCACAGCACAAGGAAGAGACGCGCGTCAGCATTTCTTTCTCAATCTCCGGCAGCGTAAGAAGGAGATTCGCGCGATGACCGTGCCGTGGTCGGCCAAGAAAATACTGTCGTCGCAGGCAACATCTCAATCGGTCATCGAGATGAGGACTTTGAAGGCGACGGTGCAGCAAAGACGACTCGAACAATTCCCGAAAGATCTCCGAACCTGGGTCGCTGAGCGTGCCTGTGAAGGGGATGCACGGGCTGCCGCCCAACTTCGGGGTTGGCGCTATGCGGATCAGCGTAATCAACGACGGCTCAATGCAACACTGGACCCAAACGCACTGCATATCGGGCCGCCGCCGGAGGACAATCAGAAATCTGACTGGGCAGACTTTGCGCAGCAACGGCTTTCGACTCAACACAGGGAACAAAATCTTGCCAATCAGATTGCCGCTACGCGAATCTGGACGATCAACCGCAGGAGCGGCGACGTGTCCTACATGCTCAATGGGAAGGTCTCGGTGATCGACCGCGGTCGTCTCGTGACCGTACTCAGTCAGGATGAAGCGGCAATCGTCTTCGGGTTGGAAATGGCCGTCCAAAAGTATGGATCGCGAATTGCCTGTACCGGCACCGACGAGTGGAAGCGGATGGTTACAATGACTGCGGTCCGGCACGGCATCTTCGTCCAATTCACGAACCCGGAGATGCAAAACGCCCCCAACCAACAAGACCGAAGAGCTGATCCGCTGCAACTTCAGGCCGCGCGACTCCATTCCATAGAAACCCGGCTCAGGACTGAGGAATCCGGCGACTTGATCTTCACCGACGAAGCAGATGTGCGCCAGCTCCTCTTCACTCTCCAGCCGGTTGCTCAGGCACGACAATTGGTCGAGCTTCTGAAGGCGTCTCAAATCCCGGAAATGAAGGCAAACGTAGACGGCACTCTGACCATCGACCTTCTCAGGTCTCCCACGGGCCAGCAGTCTTTCAAGGTATCGATTCAAGAGGGGAAGCGACAAGAGATCATCGATCTGGTGGTGCAAGCCCGCCAGATGGCACATCGGCTGATGCGCAGTAATCTCAGAACGCACAGCAATGAAAGGGAGGGAAGGTAGGCGATGATCGAACAACACCGTTATCATCCACCACGGAAGAGCAAACCTCGCGCTGCTGCTGGTCTGCAGCAGACGCTTCACCGTCATCCCGTGTGCGCTCGCCTGCTGCCTGGCACTGATCTGAAAGGCTAGGTCACCGCAACCTGTGTTGGATTCTTGAGCTGATGGACGAAGGCAAAATATGCCACCATTACGCGAAATGCCTTGGACCGGTTGACTCCGCAGAGAATTTCTCCCCCGACCCTCTCCAGCTCATCGGCAATTTCGTAGGTCAATGGAAACACGAATGCGGTGTCGATACTCTGAAATGGAATGTTCAGCCACTGGTTGTTGTAGAACGCGAAAAGTTGCGCTTGCGCCGCCTTGGTTTTGAAACTCATGATGGTGTGTTCTGCGAGGGCGTTCTTTCTCCGGATTTTGAGCACAGCAAAGAGTTGATTGAAATGCCTCATGGTGAATCTGGAATCTACGGTAAGCCGGAGTTGAGTTCGCTTCTCTGCAGGAGAAACGACTCTGCGCTTCGGTCGGGCTGAGGTCTTCGTCTGAGGGGGCATGTTGTTTTCTTCTCGTGATGTAGTATACATCAGAACTACATGTCATGAATGAAAGTGCGCTAACCGGTGGGAATCAAAGGAGCTTTCGTGAAGGAAACGCCGGGGGTGGTAGTGGGTTCATTGCATGTAGAAGCGAGGGATTTCAACCGAATCAGCCAAATCAAACCGTGTGGGGGAGGGAGAAAAGGGAGATGATCAGTGAGCGCGCTGCGAATTAGCGCTTGATCCGGGCGTGGACACCATCCCAGAGGTACAAAGCGATCTTTAGCAAACGTCGGCTATCCCCGACCCTGTTCCCAAAGCAGATCGAACAATTTTGGAAACCTGTTAATTTTGAGCGAAATTAAGTGATTTCAATTGAATTGCTTACTGTGTCCGCCCCGATCCCCGTTGATCCTTGTGGCTCGCGGGTCCTTTGACAGCTACAAAATTGACTTCCATGTAGCTGCCGCGTCAAGTGTTTCTTGTGCGAATCGGCCATTTTCTTTTTCCCTTCGCCCGGATAGTTGGATGGTCTGGCCGGCGAGGACCGCAGTCAAGGCTTTGCCGCGTGAGCGGTCGGAGCGCAGCGGAGAGCCTTGACGGCGGCCGCAGCCGGCCGAATCGAAGATGATCCGGGCGAAGGGAAAGTGCATCACTCTGAATCAGACTTTTGGCTGTGGCTGTCCTGCGCCGCGCTTCCATCCGCACTCTCAATAGGGCGCATCGTGTGCCCTGGTGCACGTAAGCGTTCCTCATGCAGGGATGGGTGCTGCTATCTACAGCGCGGTCTCTCAATAGGGCGGTTGTTGGCCCAACTAGGACCTGTCGATTTTTCGCAGTCACCCGAACTCGGCCTCAGCTCGATCCGGCTCCAAAGAGAAGCTCCGTCAGTCGCTATGGCAGTTCGCCGTTTGCCTCCGCCCTCCTTGTACGGGCTCTCTGGTGGTGCAGGCGCGATTACGCCGCCTGCGATATCCCGTGCAATGGCTCGTAGACTTGGCCGGTTACCCAGAGTTTGTGCAATAGCACGGCCAGCTTCCGGGCCACGGCAATCACTGCTCGCCGCTTTGCGTTCTTGCCGCCTCGCGAAGCCAGCTCCAGTCCCCAGCGCCGGAGCCGGCTATCGGAGGCCAGAGAGCTGAGCGTGTAGTGCGCGCTTTGGACCAGCAGCCAGCGAAGATGACCACTGCCGGCCTTGGTGATGCCGAGTTGCGGTGCGCTGTTGCCGGACTCCGCCTGCCGTGGGCAAAGCCCGAGGTAGCTGCCCACCGCGCGACTGTTGGCGAAACGGTGTGGGTCCTCGAGTGTGAGCACATAAGTCAACGCTACCAGCGGCCCCACTCCCTTTACCTGCTGCAGCAGCTTGGTCTGCGGATACTCGTTCGCCGCCAGAGAGCGAATCCTCCGATCGCAGTTCTCAATCTGCTCGCTTATTGCTCGGATGCTCGCCAACAGCGGGCGTAACGCGGCTTGCAGTTCCGGCGGAATCGAGGATCTTACCTTGCCCACGAAGGCTGCAGTAGTGCACTTGGGAAGGCGCCCGCCCATCGTCTTGACCATGCCGCGGCATGCGTTGATCAGCTGTGTTCGCGTGGCCACCGAGGCATCACGTCCGCGCACAACTGCCAAGTCCGCCTGGGCCTTCGCGCTGCGGTGCCGCACCGGCGCGAGCACCTCCACGTCTGCGCGTCCCAGCCGCGCCAACATGCGCGCATCCAGCCGATCGTTCTTGCGGTTGCTCTCGTAGATCATCCGGAGCTTGCGCGCGTTGGCCACCACGACCGAGTGACCCATGCCCTCCAGCAGGCGGCTTACCCAGGGCGAATGGGTTCCGGTCTCAATGACGAAGCGCATCGGCGGCAATGAGCTGAATCGCGCTTCCAGCGCCTGGTCGGTGCTACGCACACGGTCTTCTTCAAGCACCGTCCCGGCGTTATCCAACAGGCAAAACCGGCTCCACCGGTCGCCCAGGTCCAATCCGATCACCATGTTGTTGGGAAAGGGTGTTTCGCTTGCTGCCACCTGTGTCATTTGCTGCATCGCTGCCTCCTTGGGGATCGGGAAGATTCCCGTGGCTCAAGCCTACTCGTTGGTCTGAGTGGCAGCTACATTTTTATCTACAGCCGGTTGGGGTGAAGTCTGCTGGTGCAAGGAACCCGCCAATCTCCCCTTCGCGATCACGAGGACCGGACAGTAGCGAATCTTGTGATGGGCGTCACATCCTCACGGCTCGATCGGAACTATCGTTGTGGCCCACGTGATTAGTCCATCGAAGCAGACCCACAGAAAGCGTTGCATGCCTCGAAATGTAACGATTCATTATTGGAGATTTAGATGCAGCAAGAGAACGGAGGCTTCGGGTTCTTGTGAACAAATCACTACTGACGATCGGAATGTTTGTTCTTCTGGTCTCTACCGTTGTTAACGCGATTATGATTCGGGAAAACCGTAAGTTGACAGCCCAAACAGCATCGCTCAGAAGTCAGTTGATGGTATCTACAGGAAGTCTGTTGCCCGCGCTAAAGGGGGTTGATCTAGGCGGGAAGCCAATCGTGGTCGATTCCAAAGACGCAGAGCACCCGACAGTTGTGTTTGTGTTTTCTCCCACGTGCGGCGTCTGCTTGAAAAATTGGCCGAATTGGAATTCGATTCTGGAGTCCCAAGCAAAATCAGGGTGGCGGCCTGTTTTCGTCAATGTAGGCAGCCATGCGTCGCCTGACTTTCTACGGTCTCACGGACTCGAACATTACAGCGTCGTGGAAGACGTTACAAACGATACATTGTTGAGCTATCGTCTGTTTCACACGCCGCAAACGATTGTACTTAACCGCAGAGGGGAAGTCGAGTACATTTGGGACGGTGCGCTATCACCGGCCTCTATGAATTCCCTCTCTAAGGCGTTAACGAACACAAACTGAATCGAAAGGAGCTCGCGATATGAAGGCTATTCGACCACACCTCTTACGCTTCGTCATTGTCGGAATGCTTGCAGCCTCGTGTAGTGTTTCATGGTTGGCAATGTCAAGTGCGCAGCAAAGCGGGGCCAAGCCAGCGTATGACTGTTCCCAGTTGACTTGCGACAATTTGGGCGCAGGATGCACTCTCTCCTGTGTCTGCGTTTCACCCGGCACGCGCTGTGGTCAAAGCGCGTCCGAATAAGTTTCTCCTCTTGGAGATCGAACGAACCGCATATTGAAAGGGGTGGGCGAGCAGAAAGAAGCGTCGTTCACCCCAACATTGAAAGGCGACGGATTCGATTAAACTCGCTTTTTTATTTAATATTAGCGGCGCCTTGGCTTGCGGTGATCGTGCGATTTCATAACGAATTCGATCATTTAAAACTAGGCTTAGTTGGAGAATTACATGTCTGGTAAACTGAAGGCTTGGCTCGTGATCGCGGCAGCATTTTCGCTGTCCGTATCAGGCCAGCGCAATGTGCCGTCACAAACACTGACCACCACTCACAACACCCCCGCACTCACTTTCGATCTTGCTTCGATCAGAGAGTGCAAGGCATCGGAGTGCGGCGGCCAGGCTGTCGACGATCCACCACATGTCGGTACGTACCTCGGAAGAAATCTGTGGCTAGTGCAGCTTATCGGATGGGCATATGGAGTCGACTGGCGAGCTCAGGTGCAGGGCGGACCGGATTGGGTTAAATCGACCGGATTCAATATTCATGCAAAGTCGGACAGCGACGCAGACAATCGATTGGCGAAGTTAACCGATGACCAAGCGAAGCTGGAGAAACAACACATGCTCCAGATGCTCCTCGCGGACCGATTCAAATTGAAAGTACACACAGAAGCAAAGCGGACGCAAGTTTTCGTGTTGACAATCGCGAAGGCTGGACGAAAATTGCAAAACGCAGACTCTTTTGGCAACATAGGTTCCCGAGGCGACACACGCGGAATTGAGATTATAGGGCATGGGGTATCGGTAGCAGACTTTATTAAATTCTTACAATACTATTTACATACGATAGTTATCGATAAGACTGCACTTACTGGTATTTATAATTTTGACCTGCAATTCCATGGAATGTATTCAGACATGGAGAATAACGACGACGGGTCGAAGTGGCCTCCCGTGGAGACGGCGATAAAGGAACAGCTGGGACTAGAGCTGAGCGAGACAATTGGATCAATGAACGTCATTGTCATTGACCATATCGAAAAGCCTTCAGAGAATTAGTCATGTCGTTGCTACTCTCGATGAGCCTGTTGGCCGCTGCCATTTTTCATTCTGGTCCAGAAAGATACTCCCATCGACGACGGGCTGTGAATATGAAGAATGCTGGAGGGAATTCTACACAACATGTCTTCACATTCCGAATTCTCTGCATGGTGTCTGCCACGTTATCGAAGGTTGTCTCCATCATCCGAAATGTTTAGAATAATGCGCCCCAATGCATTCGGTAGCAACCGCTGTTCATGCCCCCCATTGCATGCTATTACGAAAGACCTCTTCCCAGTAAGGCCAGGCGGCAACTTGAGGGTGTCAATCGTAGCTTGCTGAACGTTTTCCGAAGTAATGTCAATTCGATCCGGCGCGCTGATATCAGCGGTTATGTATCCTGGGACGTCCATCGCTCGCAACTGATTCACTTGGAGCCAAAATATATGGTTATGCTTCAGTTCCGTCACAGCAAGACTTACATGCTGAGGTATGGCAGGATCGCGTCGCTTGACTGTCGCAAGGAATTCGAACATCTTGCGAAATACATCGATCTGATCGCTCTCTCTACTGTCCGGCGGCAGCGTCAATTGAGGGACAACCCCCACTTCGCGGGCCTCTTGCATTAGCAATATAGCTTGCGAATACGGG
Organism: uncultured Acidobacteriota bacterium; assembly: GCA_963826735.1. Taxonomy (GTDB): domain Bacteria; phylum Acidobacteriota; class Terriglobia; order Terriglobales; family Acidobacteriaceae; genus Telmatobacter. The sequence goes on along the minus strand of CAWGYN010000010.1, from coordinate 436,124 downwards.
CTGTGAAAGTCCTGCTGACTATGGGTTAGCCCAATAGATATTGAGGTTAGGTTTCTCAGACGAAGCAGCACATTGCTTGAATCTAATGGAGTGTAAGTTACTGCAGATGATTCTCCTGTATCCGCGTCAATTGTGCTAATTGCAGAGAATACTTCCGGATAGTCCTCAGCCATCAGAAATGCGTTTCTGCCTCCGGCGCAGTCTCCTCCTATATAAATGCGACTATCATCGACTCTGAACCGTGTTGTGGCATCCTGGATCGCTTCCAATATATCGACTTCGGCGAGATCAGAAGGCAGTTGTTTGCTGCGCAAAAAAGGAGCGATAAAACTCAAATGATATCTGTCTGCATATCTTGCATATTTCTCCAGGGGCACTATGGGCATAGGGAATAGCTCTGGGGTTGAGTTGTGCGGTACGACAACCACCATGGGTATACCTTGGACTGTTCTGGCTTCAGAAGGAAGGTACAAATAGTAATGCTGGATACTTCCATCAATATGCGAACGAAACGACATCAGCCTTACCCGCGGTGCATAATCGGCGATGATCTCCTTGGGAGCGATCCTGTTTAGGGACCACTCAAACTGCGCCATTATGAAGATAATAATGTTCTGCTGCGAGAGTTGAAACGGGCCCACTTGGGCTCCATGAGACCTCGGTTCAGTGCCCGCATTCGTCTTAATTAACCTCGGCAATGCATCGCAAGGCAAGTCTTTGCTGGCTTGTCCCGCGCATCGCGCACTATACATAGCTATACGCTTGTTTATATCCCCTGCAAAAAACAGTTCGCCGTCAGTATGCGCGTCCTCCTCTAGATTCAGCGAATAAAGTCCGTCCGGCAATGCGGAAGTGTTGATTCCGGCATTGGCGACCTTGGCAACGCTACCCGCGGCCACGATACGTCCGGTCACGTCTCGAATATCGTAACGCCCTTCCGAGCCTATAGATCTACCATACATAACGGTTGTAAGAGAAGCCAGCCTAAGAGGGTCGCCCCGAGGAATTACGAGTTGCGTTGAGGCTTCAAAAATCCCTCCGTGCTCTTCGATAAACTGGTGTGCGCCATCAGCAGTAGCAAACCAAACGGAAAAGTTGTTGATGAGGGGAAAGCATATTAGCTTCACCAGGATAGTGTTCATCCCGGTTCGCAAGTGTACTTTGACCCCGACATGGGGGTTTGAGATGTCAGCACCGGCATCTGACTGGACTTGAACCCTATCATTAACCCATATCTTAACTGGACTATTTGTCTGAGCCAGAAGAATAACATCTTGATCGGTCGGCGACGCAAGCTCCGCAGCCGCATAGACAACTTTGAAAACGCCGTAGGCCTTCCAATAGAGCAGCTTCGTGTCGACATCGGCTGTCGGAAACGTTAGGGTCTGATTCAGGAAGATACCTGGACCTAGCGACTTAGTTGAATTGAACGAATTGGGTTCCCGTTGAAGGTTGATCGTGACGCTCGTGATCTTCGATGGCAATTTAAGAGGAGCCTCCCGCGCGTCGTCTGCTTGCAGGTAGTCTTTTGCGAACATGTCTGTTTCAGTGCTCGGAGAATCATGTTGATCCTGAGCATCGGCAACGAAGGGGCCGCATATTCGCCATGAAGTGATGCTAACTATTGGAGTTTGTTCGGAAAGAGATACTCTAGTGACTGGAAGACGTGCACGCGCTCGTAAGATAAGCAGGTGATGACAGTAAAATCCAATCGCCACCGATACCAGTACAAGAGCGATGCAAAGTACTGCCGATAAAATCGTGCGCCTGAGCTTTGTTTTTCCTTTCATGCTACTCCTCCTGAAACTACACGGCGTATTCCGCTCAGTCTTTTCAGCGACAAGAATTTGGTGCGTCCCATCCGTTCAACGAAATCCTGCCCGGAATCGACGTAGTCAGCACCGTTTGTCCATCCAGCGTTTGGACAGGCGTAGGGCATTTTATCTTCGTAACCGTCCTTTAACGACGAGTCTCGCAAGTCGCCATTCAACGTCAGTCTGATTCGCGATGTCCGTTTTCCTCCTTTACAAATAGTGAGTTTCACCACATCCGGTCGCACGGGTTCACTGAGAAACAAGTAGGATCGGCGCGCGCCAGAAGGCCGCCTTCTGCGTAGAAGGATCGATCACCGTTACCTGGTAGTCGTAAGATCCGCGCGGCAAACTGTCGACGCCGGGATCGAAGTTCAGGCTCATCGTCCCCAGTCGCAATTCCGGCAGCTTGACGCCCTCTATGTTTTTCCCTTTGCTCATCCGCTTTTGGAATGCATTCAGGTCACGTCGCTGCGTCTGCACTTCGTAGCCAAGGCCGATATTCATCGAAGCCGAAATAGCGAGCAAACTCGCCAGAATTGCATGGCTGGAATTTTCATATTTGCTCCTTTCGGGCCGAGGTTAAAAATGCACGGGCCTATAGAGCGTACTGTAGATGCAAGTCGGAGCTTTGGCTTTTACATGCGTGCCGGCTATTGACCAGCAATTGATCCCTCGAGCACGACAATCATTTCCTTAGTCGACCCTGACCATGTAGGGCTCGGCAATGTCAGGCTAGTGAGTATTACATAAGTCCTCCTGAGCTGTAATCCTGCGGCTAACATCCTGGCTCTGGAATTCTGCTTCACGAAGTCCGGTGAGCCACTCTTCATTGCAGATCTCGAGCGGATGTATTTCAGGCGAAACATACGAAAGCAAGCCTGGAGGAACTAAGTCATCAGGAACCGGAGCTTGCACATGATAGATTCGCAACGTTCGCTCGGCGTGGACTGAGATCTCCGGGAGCAGAAGAGCTCTTGCGTATGAATCTTCGGCACTCTCCATATTGCCATCAGCAAAATCAATGGAGGCAAGCATATTCGCTGCAAGCCGATTACTCCCATCTATAAAGCGGGCGCGCTCCAACTCCGTCTGCGCAACAGCCCGGTTGCCGCGTTCGAATTCCAGGACGCCTAGATTTGCCCACGTATACGAGAGATTCGGTAAAAGGGCTAGCACTTCAACATATTCATCGTGGGAGAGTGCGACTTCTCCGAGAAATGCGTGCAATCTGGCCAATGACGCAAGGTGAATAGGCGATGCTGGAAATGTGTTGAGCAGATCACACGCACGGGCCACTATCGCTTTCGCTGCGTCAGGGCTCCGGACACGCAGGTCTTCAAAAAACTTCGAATTAACGATGCGTGGCGAAACCGCGACGGCATGCGCATATTCCTCGATTGCCTTTGCTTCCAACGCTCTCCTTTCGTAAAACAGACCTGCGCCTACCCTTGTCGCAACATCATTGGGATCAGCTTGAATTGCACGCTCAAAAGAATCAGCGGCGCTATCGGTTTCGCCACGAAATGCCTCGATCCAAGCGAGATTGGACCACAACGTTGCGTCATCCTCCGTATGGGCGAGCGATTTCTTGTAACCACTCTCAGCCGTCGCAAGAAGAGTATCTTGTTCTCGTGTCACTGCCGGTAAGCTGTGCCATAGGTCTGCAGTCGTCGGCGTGCCGAGGGCGTCCTGTGTCACAGCCAGAGCCTCAGCAGCATAGAACATTGGCTGTTTTGGCTCGATCTGGATTGCTTTGGTGAATTCCGTATGAGCCTGGGTGTAATTTCCTGCCATAAGCTCGGCACGGCCTCTTGAGTAATGTGTCTCTGCGCGCTCTAAACGGACGGAAAGCGCAAACGACAGACATGAGATCCCCAGTGCTACGTAAACGAGTATGTTCAGTGAATTCCATGCGGGCGACGCATTCCCGCGTGTCAACGCTATTAAATTGGCGTTCTGTACAATTGCGACGGTAACCCACAGAATCACAATTGTGGCTCCGTGTGAGACTAGAGATGAATAAGTTATGTCACACAGAATGAGGGATAGCATGCCAGCGGCCAGGATCAAGGGAACTGGTGAGAGGGGATGAATACCTGGCGAGTGAATGCAAAGCATGAGCGCAATCCACAGCGGGTAAAACAGGAAGAGTCCATAGAGCGCAAGCCCGATAAGCCCGCTGCTTGTAAGAATATCCAACGGAGCATTGTAGATACGTGCGGTAAACGGCAGACCAGAGTGTCCTAACTTGCTCAATGCCAGAATTCCGTCCATTCCGCCACCGCGTCCCAAGAACGGATGATCTGCTATGTCAGATGCTGACTCACCCCAAATGTCGAGTCGTCCTCGTGTGCTCATCTGCTGAGAAACTGTTCGAGCGCTCAAGAGAGTGTCAAAGACTGGTCGCTCAGCCCCCAGATAGACGACGATTGTGCCGGCGAACACGGTAACGCTCGCAAGTACTATACCGAGGCGTAAGAATGAAGCCGCTTCGGTACGGAAGATTAACACTATAAACGCAGCAATGAGATACGCCAAGGAGTAATAAATAGCCCTACTAAAGCCGAGAACGAGAACTGTGATGAGACCAGTGCTCGCTACTGTACTTAGAATGCAGAAATACCTGTTTGCGCTCCACTTTGCGATTGAGCCAGAAAGTGCATAGGGCACGAGACACAATACCACCGCCAGACCATCATTCTTGGTAGGGAACCCCACAAGAGAGAGAGACGCGCGTATGCTCGATAATGCAGATGTTGGGAAAATCCTGGTCGCGGCGTGTATACTCCCAATCTGAAGCACTAAGTTTGCAAACGCCAGGAGCAGCCCAAACATGACCGGAATGCGCAGGAGTAGCTTTGTGCTCGCCATTGACCACGGAAGAAGGAGCCTTATTGAAAAATAAAAACACAGTGCCGATGCATAGGGCGCGATAAAATGGACTGTATTGGGGCGTTCTTTACTAAATGCTAAGGTAACAAATTGCAGGCCAACGTAAGCCAAGGCAGCCCAATCGGCAATGTTCGCATGAATACAGAAATTCGGATGATGATAATAGCGCAGCAGAACAACCCCAGACAGAGTCAATACCGCGAGTCCAATGCCTGGAGAGGTCTCAGGGGACATCAAGATGTGAGCTAGGAGATTAAAAAGTAATGGCACTGTATCCCTCCGCGTTCAGCTATCCTGGGCCCACGCTGCAGCCGGTCCAGCACCGCCACCGACAATCCCCGCCCGCGCAAAATGCCTGCCGCGTCAAGCCGCTGGCTTTACACTCCCAGTACTGATGGACTACACCACAACGCAGCGCTTTCCGATGCAACGGGTTCCACTTCGTCGGCGTCCATTTCAACCTCCCGGCCGCTGCGCCCGCGCGTGCGTAGTCGCGGCCGCTCCACTTCCGACTTGCGGTCGCTGAGCATCACCTGTCCGGACAAGAGTGGCATCACATATTGAAAAAACCGTGCAGGAAACCGCGATGTTTCTTGCGTATGTCCCCATATAACGATTCCAACTTGTCGCCCGAAAGTTCTCCCGAGAGCAATGTCCCATTGATAAGGAATGATGGCGTGCTCGATATTCCAATCGACTCGCCCTTCTCGATATCATTGAGTATGCGATCCCGGGGCGTCGTATCTCGGACACATTTTGCGAAAGCGTCAGCATTTACTACACCAGCCTGTTTCGCCAATGCTGTCCAGTCCAAGGTGGCGAACTCTTTCTGATGCTGAAAAAGCAGGGACTGATACGGCTCAATTACGCCCTGCAATTCAGCGCAATTTGCGGCCAGCGCTGCAACGAATGCATATCGATGAATCTGTCGAAGCGGCATATCGTAACGGTAGACGACGACGTCGCCAGCATGGCGAGCAGCGAATTTGGCAAGAACCGAATCGGCCATACCGCAAAAGGGGCATTGATAATCGGAAAATTCTATAATTACAAATTGAGCCGACTCGGCTCCAAGTGAAGGCGTCCTTCCAATGATTAAACTCTGCCATTCTGGTACTTGGCGTACGATCGACTGCTTATTCGCGGCATACTCCTGCCATTCTGTGAGGCCAAGTTTCACTGCGATCACAAGCACCCAAGCCGCCAGTGCCACTGTCAAGAGAATATTAAGGAAAGACTTGTTCTCCACCAGCATAGTCCTTCAAGAATGTGATTTTACATAGCCGCATAAGAAGCTGGGCCCAAGCGAGTGTCAGTATTCGTTGAAACCTGGGAGCGATCTTTCCGACGGGAAATATTGCGTGCAACTATTTACATACGGCCACCTCTTGAAGACTTAATCGCTCTTAGAGCAGATTTAGGATCGTTGGGACCCAACATGCCTTGGTGTGACCATATCAATCTTCCCGTAAAATCGAATATTAATAGTGTCGGGGTCACCCTCAGACGGAATTGCTTAATCCATGCAATGTTCACATACGTCTCTTGCAGAGCCCCACCCAGTGCTTCACTGTCGTTCGGATACTCATCTTTTGCACTGGGCACTGTAACAATCACCTGAAATCCCATATCTCTGATCTTGGATTCCAACTTGTTCCACAATAGATCGTCTTTGCGGCTGAATTCACAGCCCTTTGCGGAATATCGAACCACCCATCCCGACTGCTTGCCTGAAGCAATGCCAACCCGCATGCCCTTTGAAGTGTAGCCATCGGGCGGTGGAACTCTTTCGCGTGAATCAGCGAATCGATACAGATAGCTTGGATCCTCGACAGCGTTGCTGGAATTGCGAACATAGAAATACAAGGCACCATCGACAATAGTTATTAATCCGAGAAGGAGGATTACTCCCTTGTGAATCTGATCGGATCCAGCGATCATTTAAGTGCCTCCTGTATTACACTTTGGGGCGTCTTCCCCTGTGCTCGCCAAGCAAGTCGTTTGGGCCCCATCAAGCTTCCATTTCGGAGAATTGCGCTACCTTCCGCATCTGCATTGACCAGAGCCTGCGTGCTAGTGATTTCTCCATATGCAACAACAGGAAAATCAGTCGGCCTTGCATCATGCCTGACTGCTTCAGCACATTCGTCGCCGTCGCAGTAACCAACTAGACGAGGTCCTGTGTTCTTTGCTAGAAGTGATTCTACTTGACGCCAAAAGTCCAAGTCCTTCTTTACACTTGCGCTGCGCAGCAAGAAAATAATAGTTCGCTTTGTCCCGGAAGCGAATATAGGGTAAACAGGTCTGCCGAGGATATCTATTCCTGCCTCCGATTGAAAGACCAATGTACGATTTCGATCAGAGGTCACTTGCTGCATTTGCGGCAGCCCATGCAATATCCAAGCGTTCCTTGTCAACTGCCAACCATAAAAGCCAAGAATAGCGATCAGTAGAACCGCCTGAAGTGTCTGGTTCATCAGCGTTTTCATAGCAACTCCTTTCTCCTAGAATCTGAGAACGAGGGAGCTAAACTTATTAGCCCCCTCAAAAGCAAGCCCCATTCTCCCGGCTAGTCTTTTGTATTTCTGGTGTGACGTGAACGCGGTCTAGCTCACTATTCGCATACCCCCACAATACCGCCGCCATTAAAATTTACACAGTTACATTGGCCGGTTACCCCATTATTGAGGCAGGCTTGGTCTTGCCCACAACTCGCATATGGAGTGCAACCGTTCGCCAATACGGGCGTGGTGCGTGTAGAAAGCATCAGGCCAATGCCAACAACTGCACCGGCAAGTAAAACGGTCTTGCTTAACCAATTGAACATTTGTTTGTCCATAATCTCCTCTCTTTCAGGTTATTTCAGAAGGTCTGATACCACTTGACAACAGAAGCAGCAAGTTTCATAAAGGTGATTGCAGCTAGAGCATGTTTCATAAACAGTGCCTCAGCGTGATCCAGAAGCAAGCGATGTAGAAGAAGGCTTGGTAGGTGGAGAGCAGATGCTCATGGCGAACCAGCAATCGGCGGAATTGACCAAGCCATGCGTTGGTTCGCTCTACGATCCAACGTCGTTTATATCGTCGGAGTTTCCTTCCATCTTCGTAACGCCGTGCTTTGTTGTTCTTCCGATAGGGCACGATGAGATCGATGCCGCGCTTTTTGAACCGCTCTCGCAGCGGATCAGAATCGTAACCGCGGTCGGCGATTACCCGTTTCGGCTTCTGCCGCGGCCGGCCTTTTGGTCGCGGCACACGGACTTCGGCGAGCGTGGCTTCCGCAAGCGTAGCTTCTCCCGGAGAGGCACTTTCGAGCCGAACTCCCAGCGGAAGACCTTGACCGTCGACCAGTACCATCCACTTCGTGCCCTTGCCACGCTTGGTTTTACCGACTGCGGAGCCCCTTTTTTCGCCGGCAGCGAAGCTGCCATCCAGGAAGGTCTCGTCCCACTGGAGTAAACCTTCTCCATCCAATGCGCCGAGCAGGGTGCGCCAAGCATCCAGCCAGACGCCTTCCTCTTCCCACTGCCTCAGCCGCCGCCAACAGGTCGATGGCGAGGGAAACTCGTCAGGCAGAAAACGCCACGCGGCTCCGGTTTGCAAAATCCAGAGGATGCCCTCGAAGCACGCCCGGTTCGACGCCCACGGTCTGCCCTCGATTGTCCCGGCGCCGGATCGGCGGGGGCAACAGGGGCTCAATCAACTGCCACTGTTCATCGGTCAACAGCTTCTGACGCTTCTTCATGACAGAAGCTCATCACCTAACCCGCCTCACACGTAAGTACTTGATCTGAGGCCGAACCTATTTATGAAACACGCTCTAGTCAATCAGTCAATAGGACGTCCTCCTTTTGCTAGAAATAGTTGGCGCTTAATTGTCTGATGGTTTCTCTATGTGGTCGATCATCAGAGCATCCACGGATACCTTCATTGGCACTAGCTTCAAGCCGAGTTTCGCCAAATCCCAGTCGGTCGCAGGAGTTGGGTCGGACGCGGATCCATCAGGCTCAGCCCCCTTCTGTAGCGCGAAGTCATAAATACCGCTGAGGCCGGTCCTGTCCACCACGGGACGGTTCGACAATGAAGACAATTCCATCGCAAATGACTCCATCGAAATTTTGAGGAATGTCACATTTGGATCATGACCCATTACATAAGGAACCATCATTCCGCCGCTAAGAAGCCGAATGGAATTTGAAGGTAACGGCTCATCAATCCTTGCCTTCTTCAGGTTCGCACCATGTTTCCCAACCACAAGAGCATAGACTGGAATTGTGGCAGTTGTGTGATGCGTGACCATCTTGCAGCGATCCTTAAGCATCGTCTGCAGCATAGACTGTAGGATCTTTTTCTCTGGCCCCTGATTCTGCCACGCTGTCATATCTTCTGTAGCTATTTTTGCTTCAATATCATATTTGTCACTGCTCACCCATGTCGGCCAACCAAGAATTGTTTCTAGGCCCCAGTTTGTCATCCACTGGCCCGGCGGTGCATATGCTACAACGATTGTTTGCAACAGCGGCATGCCTTTAGCAACATATCCATTCGGCAAGTTCCAGAGTAAAGTGTACTGTCCGTTAGGCCCGCTCGGTCGAATCGAAACAACGTCAAACGTCGGCGCGTGGGTACCCGCCAAGTTCTTATTTGAGGCCTGTGCCACAGGCGGCCTTGCATTTACTTGGGCCATCGCAGTCAAGCCTAGAGTGCCTATCGATACAGCCGAAAGCAGCAAAAAGCCTTTGCGGATGTTCACTTCAAGTTCCAGAGGCCAAGTCGGCATGACGATAATCCGCTTTCTGATTCAATGTCGTAAAGCCTGGGGCCGGTTAAGGCACTCTTGTTCACCATGTGGCGTTCCCAGCAGCAGATGTGCCGGAAGTTCTTCAGGCGGGCGAACAGCCGTTCGATTTTCCAAGGGTGTCGATGGCGGCGAAGCGATCATGGTTTCCTCCGCATTAACTGTGGAAACAAAATGCGCTACAAGGGAGCCCCAAGATTGGTTGGTGACAACTTATAAAATGTTCCAGCGCCATGTCAAGCAGAATTTTGGCTTGTCACAGTCCCAGGTTCAGGTAACTTAATTCATTTACTGAGTCGTTAACAGGAACAAGCCATTCACCTGGAAGCATATATTATGCGAATGCAAGGACGTGTGCTCGCCTAAGTCGATGGCGGCTCAATCATTGTTCGTGTTCTGCGTTCGCCGTCGGGGCCGTAGCAGCGGCAATTTCTGGCTATTCGGTAGCGGATATCGGAATGATCTCTGGCGCTACCAGCCCTAACCGCTGTGGCGACGTGTAAGACACGATTGTCGATCTAGAATGAAAGCTGCGCTCAATCGGGCCGAATCATGTAGCACTTTCCTGATTCGGCTAGGGTCACTCCCGAATGGTCAAGTTCTCCCGGCTTGCCCCTCCCGACGTGTTTACTGCGCGGATGCCAATTCGGAGGTGCACGTGTCGAGACCGCAGGTACGCAGAGCCATGCGCAAAAACCCGAGTTGGACGGCACGGAACATGGTCGACAGCCTGAACTGCACTTTCTACGCCTTGAGAACATCCCGATTGAGGACGCTTGGCACGAAAAGAAGATTCTTGAAAAGGGAGAGTTTGAGCGGAAGCTCAACCCAGAGTTTTGTCTCCGGACCGGTGGTCGTGTCCGATGAAGTCAGACGTGGACGCATTGTTGAAGTCTATCGACTCTGCTTTGAACAAGCTGACCCACGCAAACGTCTGAAAGTAGTACGGGACTTCATAGCACATTTCCCGCGTCTGGTATTCGATGCGGATTGGCTAAAAGAACTGGTCAGAGGGAGATCCGTTTCTTCCGGTCTTGCTGATGACGGAAATAACGAAGTACTCAGGGCAGTAGCGACGGGATTCCGTAGTGCTACTAGACGCACCTCACGTCTTCCTGCAGTTCAAAAGTTCTACAAGGTATCCGGAGTTCGAATGGCTGTGCGTACCATTCAGGCCGAGCTGTCTGCATGGGATGAAGGTTTAGAGAGGTCTGTCTGCCCGCCAGAAGATATTCCATCATTGGCGGTAGAAAAGGCGGGGAAACTTGCTAAGACATATCGACTTGGTCAGCGCGATAAACAGCGATTGACTAAACTCCTTCAACAGGGTCATTGCTATCAAGCCGCGGTTCTAATTGCGTCCAGGGCGTTTAGTGTGCGGGAGCGTGATCTTCAAGAGAAATCAGATTGACCTTCCTCACCACTCGAACCGCCGAGAGTCGGTCCAAAAATTGGCGGTTTCGTGGTCTCGACAATCAAATCACCAGTACTGTCTCCTATTCTCGTTCACTTGTTCAGAGCAGAGCGCGAGAGGAGCAAAAGTCGTGAATGATCCACAGCACATGAAGAAACCCCGTCGGACCTTCGATTCAACGATTCATAGTAAATCTTGTATAGTTAAAAGCAAAGCACTATCATCGGGGATGATGGCGCTCCGCGAGGAATCACAAGAAGCCGCCGAACTCCACTTTGAAGGGGACTCGCTGGAGGTGCTGTCGAGCTTTCCCGATGAGGTCAAACGGGCACTCGGATTCTCGCTGCGGCAGCTTCAAATCGGCAGGGAGCCGACATCGCAGACACGCAGCATGAGTTCCATCGACTCCGGCGTCTACGAGTTGAAAGAGGCCGATGAGCGCGCGTGGTACCGGGCGATCTACCTGTCGAAGGTGGGAAACACGATTTACGTATTGCACTGCTTTGAGAAGGAGAGCCGCAAGACTGACCGGAGAGACATTGAGGTTGCCGGGCAGCGCCTTAAGCTAGTCAGGCAACGATTGCAGGAGCAGAGAGCACATGAAAAGCGCAGCGGGAAATAAGCCGACCCATATCGTGAAGGGAAACATCTTCGACGCCCTGGGCTTCTCCGCGTCGGAAGCCAGCGCGCTGAAAATCAAGGCGGAGATTCTGTCCGCCATCCTTGAGCATGTGCGGGCCAAGGGCTACACGCAGGCGCAGCTTGTAGACATCCTGGACGAGTACCAGCCGTCAGTGAGCAACCTGCTCAAGGGCCGAATCTCCCAAGTGAGCATCGAGAAGCTGTTGCGCTATGCCGACCGTCTGCATTTGAAAACGAGCATCGCAGTACGGCCCATTAGATGGGCGAAGCCGCCGTGTGAGAACCCAAGCCACGGCAAGCGTGCGCCGCCCGTTGCGAAAACTGGCAGCGGCAGGTTAGCTTGCTTCGAGCTTTTGAATGCATCGCACGATCTCGCTGACCGGAAATTGCCCAAAAGCGGGAAGCATCGCGTCGGATAGATCGCTGTAACAAGATGGAAGCAAGTAAGATAGAGCAATGATGCGCACTGCCGAGCAAGACAGATTTCTAGTTCTTAACCGTCACTTCCTGCTCCTCGCAGTCTTCGGCGTCCAGTCTCAGTACTGCCTAAAACCCGTCTGCTCCATTTCTGCTCTATTCGATTTCTGTAGAACGACCCTTTAAAAAACTCCCGTAATCTCTATCGCCAGAACGAGATCGGGTGAACGCCATGTTCTTTGTTTTCAATTGACGGCCATTTTCCCAAGCTGAATGTCGCCGGTTCGATCCCGGTCTCCCGCTCCATAAGAATCGGCGATCTACGAAGGGGCCACGAGACCTCCGTTCGGATCCTGCTCCGCTCATTTTCGATTCCGCACCAATTTATTGGAAACAGGCGATTAATGCGCCTCCATGTATGCTCTGTTTAACGTTTGGGGCGGCCCGGTCAAATAAGGCTCGAGGAATCATGCCCTTACCAGGTTTCTGAACCCAATCGATAGCACGTGCTGCCGGAACAGTGGATTCATCTCGTTGAGCTGGCTTTCTGTCACATTGCCGTTGGCGCAAGTGGCCCGGGCACTCCAAATTCGACTCAGATTTAGTGACCCATCAAGCGACGATGGATCGACGCTAACGTGGACGTTTTTCGGTTCCGATCTTGCCTGGCGGGCAGCACTTCCACCGAAACTGACCTGGCGCCAAGCTGGTACTGGCTCCGGCGCGAGTCTGTTGCGGTGCCCGGTCACAGCGGCTGTTCACCACGAGGCAAGTGCCAAGTTGCCGACGACACAACCGGAACTTCCGAATTCTCGTCATGGATGCGAAGTGACGCTAAGAACTCAACCGCCAGGTTTCACGATCTATGCAATTCAGCAATCAGGGGGCCGATAGGTCTGTCGGTATTCGCCACGTGTGTTGCCAACGGACTGCTTGAGGCCACGCGGACTGTTCGCCCGCAGCCGTGTGCAATTCACCACCAAATCGTGGTTCATGGTCCCCGGTTTTCATGTCGCCATTTACGTTCTGCGTCTTCGCGCTGAAAGACGATTGCCATTAGCCATCGATGAATGCTACCCTACGCAAACTCAGTCGCAGAAACCAGCGCGGAATCACCGTGGCTCGGGCTCCCCCAAAAGCAAAAGGCAAAAAATCCAAGGACGAGGAATCTCAACCATGCAAATAGGCGATGTCATGAAATTTCTGCGGATCGCCGCCGTGCCGGCGATCTCGATCATCATCGGTTTTCCAGCCTTTGTCTCCGCTCCAGCGCAGGCGAAGCCGTCTACCGCACCAGCGGCACCTCCGGTCAAGTTGCAGACCTATACTTTGCCGGACAGAAGCGCCTCTGCCGGTGTGCCTGCCGGATGGAAAGCCACAGGCGGTGGCGCCGGCATGATTGCCCTGTCGGGACCGCAGGGCGAAAATATCACTCTCGGACAGATCATTCTCGCGCATGACGGTCCGTTCCACGTGGGACAGAAGGGCCCCGACGGCGCTGTGATCACAATGCCCAGTTCGGCAAAGCTGAGTGACAAGCTCCTCATGATTTTCCAGCAGATTGCGGCGGCCAGCGGAGAGTCGGCTCCTCAGATTAAATTCATGTACGGAGCCCTTCTCCAAGTTCCGGCGGATATGGGCCAATGCGGCGTGTTTGCTGTGAGCAATGGCACCATTCAAGCCGATGCACTGGGCATTCTCTGTTCGCTCCCGGACGACTCCGGCAGATTTTTCAAGAATATTTTGATAATTGGTTCGGCGCCCGCGGCGGTGGCCGCCCAGACTGAGCCTATCGTTTTGGCAGTCTTCAAGAGCTACACGATTGCTGCTGGTTGGTCGCAAAAGATCCTTTCCCCCTTCATGTCACCCGCCGCGGGAGGACCCAGCACACAGGACGTGATCGATTCGTACACAAACCTGCTTTGGCAGCAGCACGCAATCGATATCGGCGCCCAATGCACGGACGCGGGCCTCGTCGGCCCCTCGAGCTTCCATCAAGCGTATGAGTGCGGTTATTTGTCGCCGGACTTCTAGAGTCGATTCCGGTCTTCTTGATGTGGTGGCAATCAATTCAGGTTAAGGTTCCGGCTCTGCAATTTGACCTCCACTGCACTTGAGATGGTCAGAGGTTTGGATCAGATCCAGCATCCCTCCGCGGCGAATTCTGTCTGAAGTCCAAAAAGAAAACGCCGCGCCCGATGATCTCGGCGCGGCGTCCAATAAGAAAAATTCGAACCGGGAGCTTTCCAGGTCCTATGGCAAAGTTGCTCCGGCAGCAGTCAGTCCCGCGTGCCCGACGGTCCGGTAATCGCTGATGTCCGCTGAGTAAGCCGCATCGTAGCCGTCGAAAATCAGATTGATTGTCGACGGGGTGGCAACCATAGCGTTTGGATTGTAGACGCGTCCGCTGAACCAGGGCTGCGTGGCTCCGATCACGGGGGTGTTGAGCGGAATCGTGGCGCCCGTGTTCGGGTCAGTCACCGGGCTCACTGAGGCAATCGGATTATCGATGCCGTTGATCACGGTCCAATGGATCAGGTCTGAAGACTCCGCGTACATGATGGCGTGGAACCCGTCGGAATCGCCGTCCAGGCAGTTGCCGCCGCCGAAGAACAGCCCCCACTTGCCGCTGCTCAGTTTCAGCAGCGAACCATTCGGCGCCATATAGCGGATGCTGTGATACGAGGTGGTCGTGGGATCGTTCAGGCCGCTGACCGCGCCCTGATCCGTCCAGTGGATCGAGTCGGTCGACGTCGCCAGATGAATGTACTCGGTATCGTGATTGGCAGCGGCTCCCGTGAGCGTCGGTCCGCATTGCTGCGCTGTGGGAAACGCGTAGTCGGCGTTCAGAGTCTTGTCGACATAGAGAATCTTGAACGGGTAAGTGTTGGGAACGTACGCCAGGATTCCGTCGGGGTTGACCAGGCCAACTGTCTCGGTGGGCAGCGTCAAAGCCTTGCCGCCGGTTGCGGATCCCATGACGTTGACCTCGTCGAACCGCCAATTGCCCGAAGTATCGTTGTACTGCACCGGCGTTCCCGTCGAATCGAGCGTGGCTGCGGTGTAGGTGTACGGCTGCGGCGCATTCGCGGAGCGGTCGTAGACCGAGACCATGCGGATAGCGAAGTTCGGATTGTTGTTGACGGCGGTGATGCCGGCGAGGTTGATGGTAATGCCGGGGTAAAAGCCCCCGCCCGCCGGAGCAACGTACACAGGACCTATGTTCGTCCACGTTGAGCCGTCGGTGGTGTACTGCGTCTGAAGGTCGCGAACGATTTGCGCGGTGGTGTACCAGTCGAACTGTACTACGATATTCGAATAGCCGGCCGTGCTGACGGCGAATTCCACCCCCTGCGTATCCTCGGGAGCCTGCGTATTCCAGCCGGGCCCGGTGTTTCCGCCCGCATTGGTGGAAGTGCCGCGAACACGCCAGGCTAACGCGCTCAGATTCGGATCGGTGCCGCCGTTCGTGCTGGTCAGGTCTTCGTGATTCACGCTGCTCGTGTACTCGCAGGAAGTGGTACAGCCGAGCGGGAATTTGTAAGAATTAACCATCCCCAGCGGAGTTGCAACGCCGGTGCCGATGTTCGGCGTGGGATGGGTGTTGGTCCCGCCCGCAAGCTCCATCTCCCATTGCGCGATCACGGCCGAAATCGGGATTGCACTGGTGCCGGGGGGACCGAACTCGGTATTTGCCGGCAATCCGTTCAGCGGCGAGCCCGCCTTCGGCATGAGCGTGTGGACAAGCAAGCCGTCGTTGTCGACGTGGCCGTTGCGCCGGTCCAATGCATAGAGAAATCCGGCGCCGCCGAAGTTGATGACATACGGATGCCCCACGCCATCGTCGTTTCCGTTGCCGTTCTTATTGGTCGCTGGACATACCTGATTGAGATTCTCGATCTGATTCTCGAAGGTCCAGGTATTTCCGCCGTCCGCGGAAATGGCCGACACGATCGCCTCATTCACATTGCGCGGCCGGTAATCGAAATAGCCCTGCAGACTGAGCCCGCGACCGGCTACGAAGGGGAAGTAGTAGGGCGACGTCGGATTCACCGTCGTCGCAGAGTTGACAATGGGCACACCGGCGGAGCAGTACGGGATCGTGCCGTCAAACGGCCCGCCTGATGTGGTGGTGCCCGTGCCGTCTTCCGTGTACGGGCCGCCTTGCGCCAGCGTCCAAGGCCCGCCGGCAATGGAGGTCGGGGCTGCGGGGGTTGTAGCAGTCCAATTGACTTGAGCGTTCACGGCCGGAACAAGCACGGCCGCGCACGCTCCCAGGATGAGGAGTCGGGGATACTTCATGGTCCGTTGTTCCTTTCAGATGTTCTGAAGCGATTTGCGGATACGCACGCGTCGCGACAAGGCGACGCACATCAGGGCGATCAGTCCGGTGCCCAGCAGCCAGAGACTGTTCGGTTCGGGTGTGACCATAAGATCGAGCGTCAGTGAACCGGCATTCACGGTAAAGACGCCGTTCTGTTCGGCAGAAAGATCGAGTGTGCCGCTTGTGAACGCGGTGGAGAGAGTCGAGAGGTCGCCGCTCGTGAAGGTGTAGCTCCACGATGTGGGGGTTGAACCCGCGTCACAAGGCGCTGAGTAAGTGAGGCTGTCATCGCATGCGGCTACTTCGATGGCTCCGCCGTCCACGTATAGATCGGCCGGCGCGCTGACATCCGTTGTGCCGGGGTCATCGTCGTTTCCGAACGTGCCAGAGATGGTCGCCCCGTACACTTGCTCGCCCGCTGGAATCGAAAACGTGAAATCGCCGATAGAAATCGAAGAGGGGAAGGGGCCGAAACTGGCAGTCCCATCATAGTTGGGAAGCGTTGCAACCACGTCGGCGTGTGCGCGAGGGGAAATGCCGAGCACCAGCGCCGAAGCGAAGATGAGAGTCGGATAAATCTTCCTTAATATCAAGTCTAGCTTCATAATTTCTAACCTCCATTGCTTCGCATCCTACCTCGTTGCGTCGTCGCGTCATGTTAATTTTCTGAGACTGCCAAACAACATTTCGATGAATCCGCTGACTTGATCGAGCGCTGCGAATGCAATTTTCTCGATTGGGTTGCGGCAGATCTCTTGTGGCGCCAGCTTCCTCAAGCTGCCGAAAAACCCTGCGAGCGGGACAACACGAGAAAGGGCACGACTTTAGTCGTGCCTCAGGTGCCGCAAAATGTTCGCGGGCTAGTCTGCTTCCTGCACTTTCATCACCAGGCTGGTGATGGTTTCATCGCCCCTGAGCAGCATCTGATGCGGCGTCCCCGCGGGCACATGCGCCACGTCACCCAGCCGCAGACTTTGCGCTGTGCCACCTGCGATGGACTCGCCGCGCATTTCTCCGGGTGCGACAGTGCGCGCGCCGGTGACCGTGCCGCCCGTGACCAGTGTGGCCGCTCCGGCCAGCACCACGAACAAATCCGCAAAGCGTTCGTGCACCTCCACCTCGCCGCTGCGGCTGCGGAAGGAGAGCATGACAAAGTGCTGAGGATACTCCTTGAGCGTCTCCGACGCCGAGCCGTCGCCGTGCTTCGCCAATTTGCGCAGATACGCGGCCCGCTCCAGCAAGAGCGGCGGCGTCCAGTGGTCTACCGGGTTCTTTGGCCCGCGCGGCTTGGGAGCCACCTCGTCCAGATTCAGGTCCTTCAGAATTTCCTTTGCGATTCGCTCCATCGTGTTTCCTTTCTTTCGGTACGGCCACACTTCTCAATTAGAGATTCGCCAGCTTGCGCGCCCGCTTGAAGACGTTGAGCAGCATGGGCCGCGTGAGCTTGCCGGTGTTGGTATTTTGCAGCGAAGGATGATAGCAGGCGATCGCGATGAGTCCGCTCGGCAGTTGGTATTCGGTCCCGTGCGCGAAGACGAAGCCCGCACGTTTTGGCAAGCGGCCAAGCCGCGATTCGTGCGCCAGCAGGCCATCGAACGCAATGCGGCCCAGGCACACCACCACGCGCAATTCCGTAAGCAATTGCATCTCAAGGTCGAGCCACGGTGCGCAGTTGCGCAGTTCTTCCGGCGTGGGTTTGTTGCCCGGCGGGGCGCAGCGCGCTACGGAGCTGATCCAGAGGCCCCTGAGCTTCATACCGTCGTCACGCGAGGTTGCGGTGAGTTGCGACGCAAACCCGGCGGCGTGCAGAACCGGAAACAAAAAGTCGCCCGAGCCGTCGCCGGTGAATGGCCTTCCGGTGCGATTGGAACCGTGCGCTCCCGGCGCCAGGCCGAGCGCCAGCACGCGTGCTTTGGGGTCGCCGAACGAGGGCACGGGACGGCCCCAGTATTCCCAATCGGCATAAGCGCGACGGCGTTTCTGCGCCACTTCAGTGCAATGCGCGCGCAGCCGCAGACACAGACTGCACGTGACAATGCGCGCATTCAACACTTGAAGGGTTTTGGGCGCGGCCATGAAGGCATTCTACTTCCGCGAGGTTCTCAGTACACTCCGGGAATCAGGCGCTTGGTAGTGCGCATGTAATCCGCATATTCTTCGCCGAAGGCGCCGAGCAGCGCGGCTTCTTCCACGTGAATGCGATAGAGGACCGCAAGCGTGGGAGGAATGAAAGCGGCCGCCAGGCAAGCCCAGTCGTGCGTGTGCAGCCCGATCGCCAGGAAGATGATCTCCATGCCCAGATACGATGGATGCCGCACCACGCGGTAGAGGCCCGCACGCTGAATCGTCTGCGCGGCGTGTGTAGCTACATTAGCGGTGAACCATTTGCCCAGCGTAAAGATCGCAGTGATACGCACCACGAGCCCCGCTGCCAGCAATGCGACGCTCGCCGGGCGCAGCCAGTGACCGATGTGCATGTCTGCAAGCTCCATGTGACGCATCCAGCCGCTTGCCGTGAGCGAAAGAATGATGACCACCCACAACAGCACTTGCGTTCCCTCGTCCTGGACGTTCGATTTCGCTCGCCGCGCGCGCGTCCCCACGGCGATGGCAACTTCCAGCGCGATCCACGTCCAATTCAACCCCATCCAGAGCGTTCCCAGGCTCACTTCAAGCTCTCCACGAATTTCTTTGCAGTATACGCGGACGCCGCGTGCGAAGTTCCACGCAGCGCATACGGCGTGGCCGCGGTTTTGGTGGTAAGCTGATCAGCAATTCATCCGGCGAGGTGCTCATGGTGCCGCAAGTTTGTGCCAAGGTGTCCGCTGTCCGCTTTATTACTGTCCTGGTTTTTTGTTCTGCCGTCTGCGGTTTTACGGTACGCGGCGCCTATGCCGTGCAATGCGCCGTGGTCCGCCATGGGCCGCTGTCCGAGGCCGACAAGGCTTATCTTGGAGCCGACTACAAAACGTCGGAGGATCTCTACCGCGCGCAACTTGCGGCCAGTCCCGGCGACCCGGTATCGACGCAAGGGCTTGTCCGCACGCTGCTGCGGGAGGAAAAGATCCCGGAGGCTGCTGACGCCGTGCAGGCCGCACTGGCCGCTGCGCCCACTTCTGCTGCCCTCATCGAATTACGCGGCGAAGTCGAATACCGCCAGGGCGAGCCATGGGAAGCCGTCAAAAGCGCCGCGCAGGCTTTCAAACTAGATCCCTGCAACCCCAGGACCCGTCTGCTCTTTGCCCGCCTCTCGCGCGTTGGATCGTTCTACGCTTCAGCGCGCGTGAGCGTTCTCGCGGCGCATCAACTCGATCCCGACGATCCTGAGATCCTGATGGAGTGGATGAGCACGCTGCCTCTCAAACAGCGTATTGCGGAATTGCAAACTTATCTTGCCGTGCCGCGCGGCAAGGACGCGGACGAACAACGCCAGCTTCAGGAGTATCTGGACGAATTGAAAAAGCTGGAAGCAGAGCCGCAAAAACCCTGCAGGCTCGTGTCGCAGGTTACTTCCACTCGCTTGCCAATCGAAAGCATCATCAAGGACCCCCATCAGATGGACGGCTGGGGCAGCCTGCCGAGCCATTCAGTTAATTTCGCGGCCGTGGGGCTCGATGTAAAACTCAATAACCACTCGTCCCAGCTCCAAATCGACACCGGCGCAGGTGGCATCCTGGTCACCGACGCAGTCGCGAAGCGTGCCGGCCTGCGATCCTTCTCGCAAGGCGAAGTCGGCGGGATTGGCGATGAAGGCAATCGGAGGGCCTACACCGCTTTTGCCGATTCTATCCGCATCGGCGATCTCGAATTCCAAAACTGCGCAGTGGAGGTAGTCGACGCCGTAACCATGCCGGGCGGCGCCGATGGCCTGATTGGCGCCGACGTCTTCTCTGATTTTCTGGTTACGCTTGATTTCCCGATGCGCCAGGTACTCCTGCAACCGCTTCCTCCGCTGCCGGGACAAAGCGCCGCTGCAGATGTCAAGCTCGACACCGGCCATGAAAACCCAAACGATTCCGGCGAGGACGCGCATGTGCAGGCCGCGCCGGCCGCAGGATCGGCAGCGCCCGCTGCGCCTAAGCCTGCCGGCCGCGGACCCTATGATCGCTACATTGCTCCGGAGATGAAGGATTACACGCAGGTCTATCGCGTCGGCCACGATCTTCTTATTCCCACGCAGCTCAACGGCACAAAGCTCAGGCTCTTCATCCTCGACACCGGCAGTTTTGCCACTACCATTTCTCCGCAAGCCGCGCGCGAATTCACAAAGATCGATGGCGACAGCCCGATCGATGTGCGAGGCCTGGGCGGCAACGTCAAGAAGGTTTACTCCGCCAGCAAGGTCGACTTCAAATTCGGAGATATTTCGCTGAAAGCTGCGGACGTTGTCTCATTCGACACTTCGAAATTCTCGAAAGACGCCGGAATGGAGATTTCGGGCTTTCTCGGCGCAACCGCGCTGCGCCAATTGACCATCCACATCGACTACCGCGATGGTCTCGTCAAATTCGACAGCGACCCGAAACGCGGATATCGATATTAAGCGCACTCATGTGAGGGCGCCGGCGTTGCGGCGTGCGATGCGTTGCAGGGGCCGGGTTGCCTCGATGGGTGTGCCATACTGATTTTGTCTTTGCATTTCTTGCGCGGAATGAGGAACGAGAAAAGTGCCCGGCCAGCCCAACCCGGAGTTTTTGCGCCGCGCCATTGCGCTGGCCACCGAGAACGTGACTTCGGGTAAGGGAGGGCCGTTCGCTGCAGTCATCGCGCGCGACGGCAAAATTGTCGGCGAGGGCGCGAACTCCGTAACCGCGACCAACGACCCCACTGCGCATGCCGAGGTAAATGCCATTCGCGCCGCCGCTAAAGCGCTGGGAACCTTCACCCTTGCCGGATGCGAACTCTACACCAGTTGCGAGCCGTGCCCCATGTGCCTGGCGGCCGCGTATTGGGCGCGGGTTGATGCCGTGTACTACGGCGCCAGCGCCGCCGATGCAGCCTGCGCCGGATTTGACGACGCGTTTCTCTACACGGAATTGCGCAAAGACTCTGTCGACCGCAAACTCCGGGCCACGCAGTTGTTGGGCGACGAAGCGTGGGCCAGCTTTGCCGCGTGGATCGCGTCACCGAACAAGATCGAATACTAAGTGCTCGCGATTATGTTCGGGCAACGGTTCGGCTTGCGTCGCTCTGCCGACCTAGAGTTACCAGCATCAGTAAGCCTTGAAGCACAAGCACAATCGAGATCACGAAAACGAAGCCCTCAAAATGAGCGGCGCGTGCATTGCGAAGAAAGCTGAACACTCCCAAGCCTATGAGGGCAGCTGCTGCTGCCCAAAGCCAACGTTCACTGCGCACGCCGCCATGCAGCAGGCGTACCAGCAGAGTAGCCAGGCCGACAGCCGCAATGAGCAATGCCACGACGGCGCGCGCGGCGAATCCAGGATGACGCAGCAGGCACTCCATGAATGCCAGCCAGCAGCCGCACGACAGTGTGATTGCCGAGGTCAAGGAAAGTAACTTCGTCATCGTTCCTCCTTCTCCAATGCTTCGTCGGGCGATACTGGAGACCTGGTGTAAATACCAAAGGTTGGCGCGCAGCCGGCCAAATTGCGGCGCATGAAATTCCGCAAATTCCTCACGCAAGTCGCCGGTCACGGTTTCACGATCGCGCGCCGGCAGCAGCAGCTGCAGCAGGAATTCCGCCCATCGCGGTGGGCCGTGGTGGTTCATGACCTCACCGCAACGGGCAGCTTCACGCCCTGCCACATTTTCGCCAGGGTTTTTTGCGCCTCGGCAAGGACGCGATTCCCCGCGGCTGCAATCATGTAATAGCGGCGGGCGCGGCCGCCGCGGATCGCCGTGCCTGGCGCAAGCTTCGAATTGACGAACCCACGCTGTTCCAGGCGATCCAAAGTGGTGTAAACGGCGCCCGCAACCACGCTTCTCGCCAGCAAAACCTGAACCTGGCGCAGGATCGCTCGACCGTAGGCGTCCTCGCCCAGGCGCAGGATCGCCAGCAGTACCGCCTGCTCAAATGTCCCTAACAGCTCCGCCATGCCTACAATGTAGGCATAAGACGGGCTCCGAGTCAAGAGATCAATTTTGACTTTTTCGCTGCATGCGAACAATCCAGAACCGTCCGTGATTCATCGATGACATAATGACGACTGGATATTCCCGATTCTTGACCGCGCTACGCCAGCTTGCGTATGCTGCGAGCGTTTGGAGCGGTTCCAGAGTTCACGTGCTCCGTGTAGCTTTTGCGAACAGTGGCGTTTTCTTGAGGAAAACGTCACTTGGCATCCGCGGTTTCTGATTATGGCAACTCTGGAACCGCTGTACGCCCGGTGGTCCGCATCCCATTTCGCGCCGCAAGGAGAGAGCCCGCATGAGCACCGCCGCCACGGCCGCAACCGTAGCACCGAAGACGAGCGCGAAGCCGCTACTGGTGCGCCGCGCCGCGGTGCTGGGCGCAGGAACCATGGGCTCGCGCATCGCCGCGCATCTGGCCAACGCCGGAATCCCCACGCTCCTTCTGGACCTTCCCCCCAAGGATCAAACCGCGGAGCGCGCGCTCGCATCCGTTGCGCTGGAGAGCCTTGCCAAAGCCAAGCCTGCCGCTTTTTTTGAGGCATCGCTCGGCCGGCTGATCACCCCCGGCACGTTCGACGACGATCTCCAGAAACTCGCCGCGTGCGATTGGGTGGTCGAAGCCGTAGCCGAGAATCTCGAAATCAAGACCGCATTACTCACACGCGTTCTGCCGCACCTCAGCCCTCACGCCATCCTGACAACCAACACGTCCGGCCTGCCCATCGCCCGCATCGCTGCCGCCGTTCCCGGCCTTGGCAAGAGATTTTTCGGAACGCACTTCTTCAATCCGCCGCGCTACATGCGCCTTGTTGAAGTAATTCCCACCGAGGAAAGCGATCCTGAGCTGGTCGCCGCTTTTTCCGCTTTCGCCGACCGCATGCTCGGGAAAGAAGTCGTCTTCGCGCACGACACGCCGAACTTCATCGCCAACCGCATCGGCATCGCGGTGATGTTCGACGCTGCGAACCTGATGCTGGAGCAGGGCCTCACGGTTGAAGAGGTTGACGCGCTCACCGGCCCCGCTGTCGGCTGGCCGCGCACCGGAACCTTTCGCCTCGCCGATCTCGTGGGTATCGACATCCTTGCGCATGTTGCCGCCAACTTCCCCGAAGGCGTGAGCGGAGGCAAGTTCTCGGCTGTACTCGAAGAACTGCTGAAGCGCGGCTGGCTCGGCGACAAGTCGGGTCAGGGATTCTACAAAAAAGTTCGCGGCGCAGACGGCAAAGACGAGCGCTTGGCTCTGGACCTCGCGACCTTCGAGTACCGCCCCCTGGTGAAAGCGGCGCTGCCCACGCTCGAAATGGCGAAGAACGCCGCTACGCTGCCCGAGCGGCTGCAAATCCTGTTCAAGAATGATCCTGCCAAAGACAAAGCCGCGGCGTTCTTATGGCCGTTTCTGTCATCGCTGTGGATCTTCGCCTCCGAGCGCATTGGCGAAGTTGCCAACGACGCGCCCGCAATCGATGCCGCCATGCGCGCCGGCTTCAACTGGGAAATGGGCCCCTTTGAGATATGGGATGCGGCGGGCGTGGCGGAGACCGCGAGCCGCATGAAAGCGCTGGGCCTTCCAGTGAGCGCTGCCGCGCAGGCGCTGCTGGCGGCTTCGCGCACCAGTTGGTACACACCCGGCAAGGATGCCTGCTTTCAGCCGTCGACGGGGCAGATGATCGCCATTCCAGCCGTCCCCGGTCACGCGCGGGTGGCCGATTTTCGCCGTACGCACGGTGTGGTTCGCAGCAATTCCGGCGCGTCGCTCGTCGATCTCGGCGACGGCATCGGCTGCATCGAGCTGCATTCGCTCAAGAACGCCATAGGCGGCGACGTGCTCTCGTTGATTGCCGCGGTCCTCAACCCCGCTTCCGATGCGGTGCGCGATTTTGCGGGCTTTGTGATCACGGGCGACCGCGACAATTTCTCGGTCGGCGCAAATTTGATGCAGCTCCTGCTGGCGGCGCAGGAGGGCGAGTGGGACCAGCTGGCCCAGGTGATTCACAACTTCCAGCAGATGACCGCGGCCATCAAATTCTGCCCGCGCCCGGTGGTCGCTGCTCCCTTCGGCTTCACGTTCGGCGGCGGCGCGGAGATTTGCCTGCATGCCACGCGCCGCCAACCGTACGCGGAGACTTATATGGGTCTGGTCGAAGCCGGCGTGGGATTGATTCCCGCCGGCGGTGGAACGAAAGAAATGTTGCTGCGCGCATACGATGTGGCCGCGGCACTGGCCCCGCCCGATCCGAAAGATCCGCCTTCGCGCTTCGCGCAATCGGCCGAGTTCGCCACAGCTCTCCGGCGCGTTCTTGAAACCATCGCCATGGCCAAGGTCTCCACTTCAGCCGCGGATGCGCGCTCGCTCGGCCTGCTTGCGCAAGCCGATCGCGTCACCATGAACCGCGAGCGCCTGCTGCTCGACGCCAAAGCGCAAGCCGCGGTGCTGGCCGAAACCGGCTACCAGCCCCCGCAACCGCGCACGCAATTTCCCGCTCCGGGCACGGCTGCGCTGGGGACGCTTGAAACCGGCATCTATCTGATGGGCGAGGCCGGATACGCCATCGGAGCACGACCAGAAAGTTGCCCGATGGGCGGCGTACATCCTTTCCGGCGGGCGCGTCACGCCTGGCACGCTGGTCAGCGAACAGTATTTGCTGGACCTTGAGCGCGAGGCTTTCCTCTCGCTCTGCGGCGAGCGCAAAACGCAGGAGCGCATTGCGTTCACACTGAAAACCGGCAAGCCGCTGCGCAACTGATTCACCCGTGTCGCGCGCAGTTGCGGTTCTGCGATACTCGGCATAGAGTGCTCATGAGAGTTTTCGATGATTTGCGCGTGTTTCAAATCGGGGCTTGCGCTCACTGCGCTGCTTCTTTTTTTCTGCCTCTCATGGATCCGGTCACAGGACGCGGTCACGGCCCCGCTCGACTCCTCCGGCCAGGTGACGGTTGATGGCCGGCCCACCCCTTATCTCATCCGTCATCTTCCCATCAACGCCTTTCCCCAATTGCCGGCAGCGGTCGGGGATGCGCTGGTCCGCCGTGGCTGCCTGATTCCGCAAACATACGAGGCGCGCCAACCGGAAAACGTGATCCATGCCAGCCTTGAGCGCCATGGCTCTTCTGACTGGGCGGTTCTTTGTTCGGTCGACGGCAGGGTCTCGCTGCTGGTCTTCTTTGCAAGCGGCGGAGACCCCATGACGCTGGCCTCGGCGCCTGAGACCGGCTGCCTGCAGGCGCACGGAGCGACCAATGTGCTCGGCTTTAACTGGGGCATCGATCCCGCATCTCCGGAAATGATTCACGAGGCGCAATTCGGCATGAGCCATCCACCGCCGCGCCTCGACCACGACGCCCTGGCCGATTCCGTCATCGACCGGCGAACGATTTATCGCGTCTTCGCAAAAGGCGCCTGGACGGTTATCGATACGCGGGATTGACGGTTGAGCAGCTTGACCTCCACGCGCCTAGCCATCTAACAATGAACCAGCAGTTCTGCGGCCTGCTGTTTGCTGTCGACTGTTTTCTGTTTGCTGCTTTCAGGAGCCCCCCATGCCGAAAGCCGTCCTCGTCGCCGCGGTTCGCACGCCCGTGGGCCGCGCGCCCAAAGGCGCACTTTCGACCACCCGCCCCGACGACCTCGCCGCAACTGCGTTGAGCGGGGCTTTGGAAAGGGTTCCGGGCCATCGACAAGGCTGAAATCGACGACGTGATTCTGGGCTGCGCGCAGCCCGAAGGCGAGCAGGGCTGGAACATCGCCCGCATGGCCGCCTTGCGCGCCGGGCTGCCGGTAGAAATTCCCGGCGTGACCGTGAACCGGCTGTGCGCCTCGGGACTCGAGGCCATTGCGCTCGCCAATCAGCGCATCCGCTCCGGCGCCGCGCAGGTAATTGTGGCCGGCGGAGCCGAATCCATGAGCCTGATCCCCATGGGCGGCAACAAGCCCAGCCCCAATCCATGGCTCGCGGCCAACTACCCGGCGTCGCTGCTCACCATGGGACTGACGGCCGAGCGGGTCGCCCGCCATTACGAAATCTCGCGCGACGATCAGGACGCCTTTGCCCTCGCGAGTCACCAGAAGGCAGTGGCCGCGCAGGCCGCGGGACGCTTCGAGGACGAGCTTGTTCCGGTGCGCGTGACAACGTGCCGCGCCCGGAGCGAAGCCGGGAAAGCCCGACAGCAGAGAAAAGGAATTTTCCGCCGACGAAGGCCCGCGCGCCGACACCTCCGCCGCCGCATTGGCGCAGCTGAAGCCGGTGTTTCACGCGCAAGGCACGGTCACTGCGGGCAACTCCTCGCAAACCTCCGACGGCGCAGCGGCTGCGGTTCTGATGGAAGCGAACCGCGCGCACGAACTCGGGATTCAGCCGCTGGCGCGCCTCGTTTCCTACGCCGTCACCGGCTGCCTGCCGGAGGAGATGGGCATCGGCCCCATCACGGCGATTCCCAAAGCCCTCAAGCTGGCCGGCCTCACGCTCAACGACATCGAACTGATCGAATTGAACGAGGCCTTTGCGGCGCAGGTGCTGGCCATCATCCGCACGCTCGATCTGGACCCGGCGCGCGTAAACGTCAACGGCGGAGCCATCGCGCTGGGCCATCCGCTGGGTTGCACCGGAGCCAAGTTGACCGCAACGCTTCTCCAGGAGATGAAAGCGCGGAACGCGCGCTACGGCATGGTGACGATGTGCGTGGGCGGCGGCATGGGCGCTGCGGGTATCTTCGAGCGGGATTGACTCGCAGTCTCTGAGTTCAGCTATTCCGCGATGCCGCTTAACTGGCACAGCCAGATCGTGCCGTCCGGAAGCAGGAGGCTGTAGTTCTGGCTTATCACAGTCTGATTGGCGTTATGGTCGTCTTTCGTGAGCTGCGCCGTGTAATCGCCGGGCGCAATCAGAACCCATTGGGTTTTCCCGATTTTTGACTGGCCCCATAATTCAACTTTCTTCCCGTCCAGGACTGCGTCGACATACAGCCCATAACCGCATCCAACATTCGTGCCACTGCCACTGCAGTTGAGCCGAATGTGCGAAGCGGAAATGTGTACGTGGATTGCAGACACCGCTGGGCTGAGGGATTTAGGGGGACCTTGTGCCATGCGGTATTTCTGACCATTCTGACCATGGATTAAGCAAACAGAGCTAAGTAGCAGGCTCATAACGATGATCGATCTTCTCATCATGCACCTCTTGAGTGGATTGACACGGCAAGTATAATCTCTTCGCTTGCAGCGGCGATGCATGCGGGAGGTCAGGAGAGAAATCAGATCCAGTGCACCGCACCCTGACCCCTGAAACCTATCTCTTGAAAAACTTCCCATGCCCTCCATTCACCCATGGATCGTAGTGCGCAGCGAATTCGGCGCGGTGTTCGACGCTGGGATGGTCGTAAAGCCAGAACTCGATCAGCGGATTCGGATTGGGATCTTCGAGCCAGGATTCGCCCAGTTTATTGAATGCAGCCACCGCGGTTTTTTGCGGATCGGCCACGATGCCATGAATCGCCTCCTGCCCATAGATATCGGCCTGATGCTCAAAGTAGCGGCTGAAGGCGCTGCCAACCGGCTGCGTAAGAAAGCCGGCAATCGAAATCGCGAACAGCAGCACTACAAAGCCGGTGCGCGACGCCAGATCCACCGCGCCCCATCTGGCTCCATAGCGCCTTACCAGCCATGTGGCAAAACCCGCGCACGCCCAAAACACAAAGAACAGCCCGGCGGCATCGCCTGCCAGTTCCTTGGAAATGTGGTGCAGCACATAGTGCCCGCTTTCATGGCCGAACACAAATAACACCTCATCGTCCGGCATCTGATCCGAAGTCGTATCCCACATCACGTACCGCTTGGTCGGTCCGATGCCGGACACAAATGCATTGATCCCCGTCGATTTCTCGCTGGCCTTGATCAGGTACATGCGGCTCGGCGGAATATCGATTCCGGTGCGCGCTACGACGGTTTCGATCTTCTGAACCAGAGCTGCATGATTCTTATCGAGCGGTTCCTGTTGGTAGTAGAGCGGAACAAAGCAATGGCAAGATCAACAAAAAGAAAACCAGGATCGGCAGGCTGACCAACCAGATGCCCAGCCAGTAGCGTCGCCAGCGGCGCACCATCCAGTTGAAGAGCAGCAGAATGGGTATGCCGATCACGAACGCTATCGCCAGGCCTTTGGCCTCGTCGCCCAGCCAACTGCTCCAACCCTGCACGCTGATGCCGTAGGCGCGCTCATAATGATTGCTGATCGCGTCGATCACAGCCCCGGCCAGCGCGGTGATAACGAATGTACGCGGCGAAAAAGCCCAGTCCCTGCAACCAGCGCCGGTGCGAGATCCCCTGAGCCCTTTTCTCGATGCTCTGCCAACCACGAAAAGCCAGCAGCAGCCACAATAATACGATGCTCCAGATGGAGCCGGCGAGATTAAGGGTATTGCGAATGCGGCTGATCGCGATGGCCTTGGCCAGCTTATCGGGCGGCAGCGTGTACGCCTGCTGGGGGACGGCCTGCGCGGTAACGGCGGACCCGGTTGGCGCGGGAGCAGTCCGGGATGCGGCCGTTTGAGCCGCCAACGGAGGGGAAGCCAATCTGGCAAGCAGCACCGCAGCGCACAACGCCGGCAGCCTTCGGCGTCTAAATGTCATAAGGGTTCTCCTTATTGATTCCGCAATTCAATAGGATCACACTTCACCTTTCCCCTGAGGTAGCCCGGAAAAGTATGAGGCAAAAACACAGTATCTTGATGCCGAATCTTGCGGGTCGGGCAACTTTGAGACAATCATATATAGAGATGCCGCTAACCGAAACCCTCACCCCTGCGCCACACAGTTCTTCAGCCTGCGCCGAGCGCTGGCCGGCCCGTCTCCCCCTCCTTGCACCCGCAGTCGCTGCTCTTACCCTGCTGGCGTTGCCGTGGGCAGCCCGCGCCCAGCAGGCGGCACCGGCTCATGCGCCAGCGGAAGCGCCGCTGCTTCTCGACGCCATGAACGCGGAGCTGCATCGCGCCTTCACGTCGCTGGCCAAGCCCGCGGCGCCAGCTTCCGCCGTTGCTGGGGACGACAAACAACCGCCGCCGTATTTCATCAGCTACTCGGTACACGACACCAACACGGTGACCATCAGCGCACAGTTTGGCGCGCTGACCACCAGCGGCGGTTCCGCGGAGCGCATGGCCGACGTGCAGGTGCGCGTGGGCAGCCCCGAGCTCGACAACACGCACGGCGAGCACCGCAGCTCGGCGGTGAACAGCATGGCGCTGCCGCTCGGCGACGACCGCGAGGCGATCGCGCGCACCCTGTGGCTGGCCACCAACACCGGCTACGGCAACGCGCTCGACAATTACCTGCGCGTGAAGACCGAAGCCCAGGTGCGCGCCAAGGAAGAAGACACTTCGCCGGATTTCAGCCAGGAAGCGCCGCAGGTGCATCTGGAGAAACCCGCGCCGCCGCTGGCTGTCCACAAGGCGGAGTGGGAGCAGCGCGTGCGGGCGCTCTCGCGCATCTTTCGCGAATTTCCCGATGTGTACCAGAACGAGGTGGGATTCGAGGCGCAAAGCGAGACCGCTACTTTGTTTCGTCGGAAGGCGCGGAGCTGGTGACGCCGCACGTGTCGGCGGGATTGGTGATCGTGGCCGTAACCCGCGCCGACGACGGCATGGATCTGTTCCGCGCCCAGACCTTCGAGGCCGATACGCCGGAAGGGCTGCCCGCGCAAGCCGAGCTGGAAAAGGCGGTGCGCGAGCTAGGCAAGAGCTTGAGGCTCTGCGCAAGGCGCCGGTGACCGAGCCGTTCGATGGGCCGGCGATTCTCTCGGGCCGCGCCGCCGCGGTGTTCTTCCACGAGGTGCTGGGCCACCGGCTCGAGGGCCAGCGCCAGCGCGGCGACGAGGAGGGCCAGACCTTTACCAAAGATCTCGGCAAGGAAGTGCTGCCGACGTTTCTTTCCGTGGCCGACGATCCCACGCTGACGAACTTCGGCGGCATTTGTCTCGGCGGCCGCTACGAGTATGACGACGAGGGCGAGAAAGCGGAGCGCGTGGATTTGATCCAGGACGGCGTGCTCAAGACCTTCCTCATGTCGCGGCTGCCGATTGCGAGCTTCAGCGCGTCCAACGGCCACGGCCGCGCGCAAGCGGGATATGTGCCCACCGGCCGCCAGGGCAACCTGATTGTGACCTCGACAAAGACCGTGCCCGATGCCGAGCTGCGGAAGCAACTGATTGAAGAGGCGAAGAAGCAGGGCAAGCCTTACGGGCTCTACTTTGAAGACATCTCTTCCGGATTCGCGGTCACGCAGCGCAGCTCGCCGCAGGCGTTTCAGGTCATCCCGCTGGTCGTGTGGCGCGTGTATGTCGATGGCCGTCCCGACGAACTGGTGCGCGGCGTGAGCATTGTGGGCACGCCGCTGGCGGCGATGAAAAGAATTCTCGCCACCGGCGACAAGAGCGAAGTGTTCAACGGCGTGTGCGGCGCGGAGTCGGGATCGATTCCGGTGAGCGCCGTGGCTCCGGCGATGCTGCTGAGCGAGATCGAGACCCAGCGCCAGGCGCAGGGCACGGCGCGGCCGCCGATTCTGCCGATTCCCGGCGCCGACGCAACGAAGGAGGCGAAATGAACCCGCTTCGTTCGAGCATCTTGCCTGCTGTTTTAGGATTCTTGGCCGCGTGCTTTTGTGCGCCGCTCGCTGCCCAGGCGCAGCCCACCCGCGCCGATGCCGAAAAAGATCCGGTGCTCAAGGCCATGCTGACCGAGCTCGACCGCAGCATGAGCCAGCTCCAGTTGCCGGGCTTCGCCAAGCCGTTTTTCATCCAGTACCGCATCGAGGAAGTGGACGATTTCCAAACCAAGGCGGAGTTCGGCGCCAGCGAAGGCGCCGGACGCGCACGGCAGCGCGTGGCGCGCGTGACGGTGCGCGTAGGCGACTACAAGACCGACAGCTCCGGCGGCCGCGGCGACGGTTCGCTCGAGTTGGCGGGGCTCGACGACGATCCCATCGCGCTGCGCTCCGCGCTGTGGCAGGCGACGGACCAGGCTTACAAGATTGCGCTCTCGGCCTACGCGCAAAAGCAGGCCGAGCTGAAACAGGTGCAGACGCCGCCGCAGGCCGACGACTTCAGCCAGGAGAAACCCATCGTGTCTCTTGCCGATCCGGTCGCGTTGCAGCTTGACGAGAGCGCGTGGACGGAGCGCGTGGCGCGGCTCAGCGGTCTCTATCGCACCGACCCGGCGGTGAGCGCGACCCAGCGCGACGTGGAGTACGCGGAAGCCAGCTTTCGCGCCCGCGCCACCACCACCTGGATCGCGACCAGCGAGGGAACCATCGTTCGCAAGTCGGCGGCGCAGTATGAGGAATCGTTTGCCGCGGGCACGCAAGCCGCCGACGGCATGAGTCTCGACCGCTCCTACGCATCGACGGGAACCTCGCTCGCCGATCTCGACGCGGAGGCCGTCTTCAACAAGCATGCCGTGGATGAGATTCCATCGCTGGCCGAGCTGCGCAAAGCGCCGCTGGTCGAAGAGGAGTATCACGGCCCGCTGCTGATGAGCGCCGACGCCGCAACCGACACCCTGCGCTCGCTGCTGGCCGCGGCGGTCACGGCCACGCGGCCCGCGCTGGGCACCGAGGCGCGCACCAACGGGCCGTTTGCATCGAGTTACCACGCGCGCGTTCTGCCCGATTTCATGAATGTGGTCGACGATCCCGGATTGAAGACGTTCGACGGCAAGGGCCTGATCGGCGCCTACGATGTGGACGACGAAGGCGTGCCGGCGCAGGCGGTCAAGCTGGTCGATGCCGGGCGCCTCGAGAACTATCTCATCGGCCGCCAGCCGGTGCGCGACTTTCCCCAGTCGAACGGCCACGGCCGCGCCGGCGTCACCGGCCCCGCGCGTCCCGTCGATCGGCGTGCTCAAGATCAGCGCGGACAACGGCCTCGCCGACGGCGAACTGAACCAGAAGCTGCTCGCCATAGCCAAGGATCGCGGACTGGCGAGCGTGTATTTTGTGCAAACCATGGGCGGCCCGCGCACGCCGCGCCTGCTTTATCGCATGACCCCCGACGGCAAGCGCGAGTTGGTGCGCGGCGCGGTGCTCGACGACATTGACGAGCGCGCCCTGCGCTCCAGCATCGAGGCCGCCGGCAAAGATCTCTTCGTCGCGAATTACTACGGAGACGTGCCCACGACGGTGATGGCTCCGGCGCTGCTGTTTGACGACGCGACGGTGCGGCGCGCCAACGAGAAGAACGAGAAGCTGCCGTTCTATCCGCCGCCGGAGTGAAGAAGCAGGGACTAGGAACTAGGACAAGCCCCTTCGGGCAAAAAGTGTGGGCGGCCGCCCGCTTTTTTGCCTACTCCCTATTCCCCACTGCCTATTGGCTGTCTATCTTTTTCCATGCCCCGACAATCGCGCCCATGAGCAGCATGGCGAGGAGCCAGAAACCCATGGTCAGGGCGAACACGGAATAGCTGTGCACCTCGAAAACGGACTCGATGGCCCGGACCGGCAGCACGCAGCCCAGCCACAGGCCGGCTGCGACCCTCATGCCGTGCGCCGCGGTCTGCGGACCCGTCAGCTGCGTAAAGCTCGAGATGCAGAAGGCGAGGAGCGCCGCGGCCAGCAGCGTCGTGCAGAATTGCAAAACCTGGCTGACGCCGACGCCCGCCATCCACGGGCGATCGCGCCCGATGCCCTTGAGCCACGTGTCGAGAAAGAACGTGTGCCAAGCTAAAAGAAAGAGAAAACTTGCCACTGCGGCAACAGCGATGGCCAGATAGTTGTATCGCAGACGCGGCCAAACCATCGGCATTTGTTCCTCCCAACGCTCTCGCCGTGCGCGGGCCGCGGCTCTTCGGGCCACTAGAAGATCGCTCGCGCACGCGAACAATTCCGCATCGGATTGTAGATCATCTTTCGCCGTGTTGTCGAAGAGCATTATCCTTGAAGGCAAGCGATCGCATGGAAGCAGCGGCCGACCAAAATCCGATGAGCAGCTCCGCGCTGCAGCTTTGGCTCGCCTACCCAAGCGACCTTGCCGAACCCGCGATCGAAGAGGCGTGCGCCGCACTGCTTGATGACGCCGAGCGCGCCCGCGCGACACGCTTCCGTTTCGACCGGCACCGCTGCGAATATCTGGCCACGCACGCCCTAACGCGTGTGGCGCTCTCGCACGCATACCCGTTGCCACCGCATGCCTGGAGTTTTTCAGCCAACCAGTACGGCAAGCCGTCTCCCATTCCACCATGCGGCCTGCGCTTCAACCAATCGAACAGTGTGGAACTGGCGGTGTGTCTGATTTCCCGCCCCGCCGCGCAATCCGGCGCGTGCTGCCCCAGACGCCGGTGTCGACGTCGGAGTCGATGTCGAATCGTTTGCGCGTGCCGAAGAAATTGTTCCGCTCGCCGCCCGGGTCTTCTCCGCCGCCGAGCGTGCACAACTCGATGCCTTGCCTGCCGCCGCACGCCCCGATCGCGCCCTGTCGCTTTGGACGCTCAAGGAGGCCTACATCAAGGCGCGCGGCATGGGCCTCTCACTCCCGCTCGACGGGATATCGTTCCTCTTCGACGGCCCGGAGGCGATGCGGTTTGAAGTTGCCCCCGGCGTCGACGACGATCCCTGCCGCTGGCGGTTTTGCCGGTTCGATCATGCCGGGCACCGCATCGTGCTGGCCGTGGAAGCGGATGGCGTAGGGCCTCTGGAAATCTTTGAAGCGCGCCCGCCAACTGGCCCGCCGACACGTTTGGCGTTGGGCTCTCCGGCCTGGCTTCCTAATTCGGCGAACGGAGGCGGCGTCCGCGGGACCTGATCGGCCTTCCAGTGATTCGGGAATTCAACAGGGTCAGGCTTCCCACCCTTTTCCGCAAAACAAGATTGCGGAAAAGAATGGGCACGGATGCAGTATTCTGCTGCCGAATCAATAAACTGCCATTCATGCCGCATTCATCTCAATCTGTGAACTTTCTCGGCATCCTCCCGCGGGCTTCCGCATCCATCTTTATATACGCTTAACCGAGCCCGGGCCTGGGGTCAGGCCCCACCCATTACAATCCGAACGAAGGAGATTTTCCCCAATGGCATACGAATTACCAGCGCTTCCCTACGACTACAACGCGCTTGAACCATTCATCGACGCCGAAACCATGCACCTGCATCACGACAAGCACCACCAGGCCTACATCACCAACGTGAATGCAGCCCTGGCCAACCACCCGGCGCTCGCCGCCAAGACAGTGGACGACCTCATCAGCGACCTCAACGCGGTCCCCGAAGACATTCGCGGCACTGTGCGCAACAACGGCGGCGGCCACTCCAACCACTCCATGTTCTGGACCATCATGGGCCCAGCGAATTCCTCAGGCGGTCACCCCACAGGCGAAATCGCCAAGCAGATCACGGCCGACTTCGGCGACTTCGATGCCTTCAAGAAGACCTTCAACGAAACCACGGCCAAGCAATTCGGCTCCGGCTGGGGCTGGCTGGTGTTCACCGGCGGCAAGCTCAAGATCATCACCACCGGCCAATCAGGACTCGCCGCTTTCGCAGGGCCTCTATCCCATTCTCGGCAACGACGTGTGGGAGCACGCCTACTACCTCAAGTACCAGAACAAGCGCCCCGACTACCTCGCCGCATGGTGGAACGTGGTGAACTGGGCCGAAGTCAACAAGCGCTTTGCCAAAGCGAAAAGCTAGAAACTCGGGAACCGTGAATCGTGAACCGTGAACCGTGATTCGCGGGCGATGCGGGCGGTGCCGTCTGCCGGACCAAGCACCAAGCACCACGAACCACGGTCCACGATTCCCCCAGGAGACATCCATGGCCACCATGCAAATGAGCGTCCGCCCCGAAGATCTTTCGCACTTCTCGAAGGGCGCCGAGCGCATTCCCGACCCCGGAGTCCTTGTCATCTTTGGCGCCTCGGGCGACCTGACCAAGCGCAAGCTGCTTCCCGCGCTGTTCCATCTTTACCAGGCGAATCTTTTGCCGAAGCAGTTTGCCATTGTCGGCGTGGCGCGCCGCCCGCTGGGCGACGAGTTTGCGGCCGACATGCGCGCGGGCATCGTGGAATCCGGCGGGGTCGACGCGTCCGATGCCAAGCTCGACGGTTTTGTCGGCCACATCAGCTATTTCCCGCTCAACTTCGACGATCCGGCGCACTACGCGAATCTGAAGACCGAACTCGACCGCATCGCAGCGGAGAAGGGAATCGGCCCCGACCGCCTCTTCTACCTGGCCACCGCGCCCGAGTTTTTTGCCGGCATCGTGGAAAACCTGGGCGCGCAAGGCATGGCGCATCCGGAAAAAGGCCGCGTGGTCGTCGTCATTGAAAAACCCTTCGGCCACGATCTCAATTCCGCCCGCGAGCTCAACCACCAGGTCAACGCCGTGTTCCAGGAGAGCCAGGTCTTCCGCATCGACCACTACCTGGGCAAAGAGACGGTGCAGAATCTGCTGGTCTTCCGCTTCGCCAACGGCATCTTCGAGCCGATCTGGAAACGCAACTACATCGACCACGTGCAGATCACCGTGGCCGAAACCCTGGGCGTGGAGGGCCGCGGCCCGTTCTACGAGAAGGCCGGAGCCCTGCGCGACGTTGTCCAGAACCACATGATGGAGCTGCTTGCCCTGGTCGCTCTCGAGCCGCCATCGAGCTTCGAAGCCGAAAGCGTGCGCCGCGAAAAGCTCAAGGTGTGGCAGGCCATTCCGTCCATCCCCATCCTGCAACACGGTGCGCGGGCAATACGGCCCCGGCATCGTGAACGGCGAGCACGTGATCGGCTACCGCGACGAGGAGCGCGTCAATCCCGAGTCCGGCACCGAGACCTACGCCGCGCTCCGCCTCACCATCGAGAACTGGCGCTGGGCGGGCGTTCCGTTCTTTCTGCGCGCCGGCAAGCGCATGAAGAAGCGCGCCACCGAAATTTCGCATCCAGTTCAAGCAGCCGCCGCTGTTGATCTTCAACCGCATGGCCACCGCCGGCCCCTGCCCGCGAGATCCAGCCCAACCTGCTCACCATCCGCATCCAGCCCGACGAGGGCATTGCGCTGCGCTTCGGCGCCAAGGTGCCCACCAGCTCGCAAATGGCTGTCTGCCCGGTCAACATGGACTTCGACTACGAGTCCGCTTTCGGCAAATCCAGCGCCAACGGCTATGAGCGCCTGCTGCTCGACGCCATGCTCGGCGACCAGACCCTCTTCGCGCACCGCGACGGCGTGGAAACCAACTGGGCGCTCTACACGCCCGTCCTCGAAGCCTGGGCGGCGAAGAAGCCCGAGGTGTTTCCCAATTACTTTGCCGGCTCCTGGGGCCCCGAGTGCGCCGACCATTTGCTGGAGAGGGATGGCGGCTACGCGTGGCGCAACGATTTGGGGCGCAAAATCTAGCGGCAGCGAACCGTGCCTGGGCTAAAATGTCCCATGCCTCGCCGTCACAGCGTCGCCTCCATCGTCAGCATTGCCGTCCTCTCCATGGGATTGGCCGCAGCTTTCCACGAGGGCCTCGGTCACGGCGTCACTGCGTGGGTGCGCGGCGACGGCGTTAGCGAGCTGACCAGCAACCACCTCTCTGACCTAGTTGGCGACCGGCTCGTCGATGCCGCCGGCACCATCGTCAATCTGATCCTGGCCGCACTTTGCCTTTGGGGATACAGAATGGCAGGCGAGCGCGCTAACCTGCGCTACTTCTTGTGGTGTTTCGGCGCGGTCAATCTGCTGGATGGCGCCGGGTACTTCTGCTATTCCGGGGTGATCGGGGTCGGCGACTGGGCTGCGGTCATTCAGGGGCTGCCGCACGTGGTGCTGCTGCGGATTGCAATGTCGCTCTTCGGATTCGTGTTTTACATGGTCTCGGTGAAGCTCATTGCCCGGGGTATTCGGCCCTTCATGGCGAGCGGCAAGGAGTACAGCACGCTGGCGCGGCTACCGTATTTTGCCGCCTGCATCTTCTACTGCATCGCCGGAGCCTTCGACCCGCTGGGGATTAAGCTCCTGTTCATCTCCACCATCCCGGCGGCGTTTGGCGGTCTGTCGGGACTGCTGTGGGCAGACAAGTACGTGCCGCGCACTGCTTCCGAAAAACCGCTGGCGGTCGCACCCAGCCGTGCGCTCTGGGTTACGGCAGCAATCTTCGCCTGCGCATTTGTCGTGATTCTGGGGCGCGGAATCGAGTTCCGGCACTAGAGTCCTGGCCCCTGCTTTCCCCGATCCATCGCCTCATTCGCCAGCCTGTCGGCTTCCTTATTGCCGCCGCGCAGCGTGTGCCGCATCTCGAACCCGTCGAGCCGCAGCGCCACTCGTTGCGCCTCCTCCCACAGCGGCCGCAGCCCGGGGCTTTTCACCTTGTAGATGCCCTTCATCTGCCGCACCATCAGCTCGGAGTCGGAGTACCACCCGCAGCCGCCGCACGCCGTTCGCCAGCGCCCACGCGAGCACCGCCAGCAACCCCTTATATTCCGCGTAGTTATTGGTCTGGCGGCCGAGAAACTCGCTGAGCCGCGCAACTACCGGCCTTGGGGGTCCTCAATCACCGCGCCGTAGCCGGCTGGCCCAGGGTTTCCCCGCGATCCGCCGTCGCAGTGCGCCGTATACCACCCGCCAGCGGCTCCCGCGCCGCCATCCGCCGTGTTTTCAAAGAGATTTCCAGTCATCGCTTCCCAGTGTAACGGAACAAGTGTGAGTGTGAGTGTGAGTGCGCACCGACCACCCACACGCACCCTCAGCACTCACACTCGCACTGTCCCCTGCTCCCCAAACCCTTCTCCCGCGTCCATTAATTGCGCACAGGCTCAACCTTCCGGGGGCGGAGCCAATGGAAGCAGACGCGGTCAGCATTCCACTTGCCCCGGTTCAGGCATCAGCCACTTTGGCTCGGGCAGCCGGGCGGAGGGTACAATCCTCTCCAGGCATGGCTGCGACCAGAGCAATGGACGGGGCGGACCGGGGAAGCTCGAGCCGAGACGACGCGAGCCGCGAACAGGAGCGCGCGCAAAGCCGTGCGCTCGAGATGGACCTGATCCGCGAGGCGCAGGCGGGTTCCCGCGCGGCCTTCGACGCGCTGGTGCGCCAGTACGAGCACCAGGTGCTGCGGCTGGCCCTGCATCTCACCGGATCCGAGCACGACGCCGAGGACATCTACCAGGAGGCTTTCCTCAAGGCCTACCGGTACATCGGCAACTTCCGCTTCGAGTGCTCGTTTTATACGTGGATTTACCGCATCGTGACCAATCTGTGCCTGGACCAGTTGCGCCGGCGCAAGACCCGCCGCGAGGATCACGCCGTGGTGGTCGACCGCACCGGCGACGAGATCGATCTGCTGGCCTCGGTCTCCGACGACCGGTCGTTTTCAAACCCCGCCCGCGAGCTGGACCGCAAGCTGCTGGGCGAAAAAATTCAGGCGGCGCTGGGCAAGCTCACGCCGCGCGAGCGGA
This sequence comes from uncultured Acidobacteriota bacterium, assembly GCA_963826735.1. GTDB lineage: Bacteria > Acidobacteriota > Terriglobia > Terriglobales > Acidobacteriaceae > Telmatobacter. Next base: position 397,329 of record CAWGYN010000010.1, on the reverse strand, counting down.
TGGTATTTGAGCTGAAGCACTACCAGGGCCTCCGGCTGCGCACCATCGGCGAGATGTTGAACACCACGGAAGAGACCGCCAAGAATACCCTCTTCCGCGCCACCAAAAAGTTGCGCACGCAACTGGCGGAGTTGAGATAGGAACCAGCTATTAGCTCTTAGCTTTTAGCTATTAGCTGTTTCGGGAAGAGCAGCAGAGCTCGTGAATGAAGCGCGACGAGCCGGAAGAAAGAAGATAAGCTCGAACCTCGCACGATGAGCTAAGAGCTAAGAGCTAAGAGCTAAGAGCTAAGAGCTTTTGAGGCTAAGAGCTGATACTGTTTGAGGACGTAGACATGAATTGCGAACTTGCACACGAACGGATCGTCACGGCAGCCTATGGCGAGCTGCCTGATGAACTGGTCGCACGAGCTGGAGCGGCATGTGACCGGCTGCGCGGAGTGCCAGAAGGAGCGCGAGCAGGTGCTGGCGCTTAAAGTTCTTGCCGACGCGCATCCCGTTGCGGAGCCCGGACGCGAATCTGGTGGCCCGCGCGCGCCTGCGCCTTGACGAGGCCCTGGACGCATTGCCGCCCAAACGCTGGTACGAGCGCTTCGGCGAGCGCATGATGAACAATTTCGCCAGCCTGCAGGCCGCGCCCGTGGCGGCGTTGTTGCTGCTGGTGGCCGGCGCGGGAGCCGGCATTCTGGGCGGCTACGAATATGCGCAGAACCGCGCAGCCCACGCAGCGGACGCGCAAAGCTGCCACGCTGGCCGGCATCAAGGTGCAACCCGCAGCAGCCCTCCCCGCACTTTCGAACGTGGCCAATATTTCCGCCATCGTGCGCCAGCCCAACAGCGAGATTGTCGACGTGAGCTACAACCAGTTGGTGCCGCGCCAGATGGAGGGCTCGCTCGACGATCCGCAAATCCGCCAATTGCTCATGCTGGCCACAGAGAATAACTCCTCGCCGGGCGTGCGCGACGACTCCGTGGCGCTGCTGGCGGCCGAGTGCCGCGCCGGGCACAGTTGCCAGCCCGCCGGCATCCGCGAGGCGCTCATGGTGGCGCTGCGCTACGATCGCAGCCCCAAGGTGCGCCAGAAGGCGCTGGAGGGCCTGGAGCCTTACGTTGCCGACGATGTGCGCGTACGCGATGCCGTGCTGGAAGCCGTGCTGAATGACAATGACCCGGCCATCCGCACCGCCGCCATTGGTTTGCTGGAGCCTGTCGACGCCGATACCAGCGTTCGCCAGGTGCTTTATTCCGTCTCCAACTCTGACGACAACCCCCAGATCCGGAATGTTTCCCGGCAGGTTTTAGCCGGGTTTCGGAAACCAATAAACTCGCTCACCCTTCCGGCAACTGCGCCGTCATTGATGAGCGCAGACCGGACGACGAACTGCAAGGAGAGACACAACCATGAAGCACCTTTTGAGGCCGTACCGTACGTTGCCTGGAATCTTTGGTTGCACCGCACCCCGTTTCGCCGCACTTTGCTGCGGCGCGCTCATCGCGGCAGCCTGCTTGCTCTTTACGGCACAGTCAGCGCATGCCCAGGCAGGAGCACTCACTTCCATCTTTGACGATCCCGATCCCCTGGTGGCGCATGCCAGCCCGTCGGGCTACCTGGGCGTGGAATGTCACCGACGTTGACGCCGACAAAGCGCAGGCCCTCAAGCTCAAAGAAGTACGCGGCGCTGTCATCACGCTGATCGATCACGATGCACCCGCCGGCCAGATCGGTCTGAAGGTCAACGACGTGGTGCTGGCCATCAACGGCCAGAACGTGGAGGGCGCCGACCAGTTGCGCCGCATGCTGCACGAAATTCCGCCAGGCCGCAAGATCAGCCTCGAGATCAGCCGCGACGGCAACATCCAAACCCTGGCCGTGCAGTTGGTCGACCGCAAGGCTATGGAGCACGATGTCTGGGGCAGGATCGCCAACGATGTCGAGCGGCGTTGGGCTCGCAGCGCCGCCGCCGGCGATGGGCATCATGGGCGGCGGTGATGCGCCCATCCGTCCAGCGGCTTCCACATGTCGCTCTTCACCAGCACGCTGAATGTGGGCGCCATGGTTGAGCCGCTTACCTCGCAGATGGCCGAGTATCTCGGCGTTCAGGGCGGCCTGATGGTCAAGCAGGTCAGCAAAAAAGCCGAAGCCGCCGCCGCCGGATTCAAGGCCTTTGACGTGATTCTCAAGGTCGGCGTCGGATTCCATCCTTACCTCCGCCGACTGGGACCGCGCCCTGCGCTCCAATCAAGGCAAGCCCGTGCAGGTCACCATTCTGCGCGACAAGAAGCAGCAGACCCTCACCCTCCAGGTCGACTCCAAGCACCGCGGCGCCGTCGAACGCGAGAATGACTTCAACGATCTGTTAGCCAAAACCAGCGCCCCGCAATTCATGTAGCGCCAGCCATGGTGTACCGCCGGTCTCCTGACCGGCAGCAGTGCGGACCTCGAAGCCCGCACCGATTCTCAATCATCAAAACGAAGCCCAGCCCGCGCCGTAAACTAAACCCATGGAAGTTCTCTACGGCCTGCACCCGGTGGAAGAAGCTCTCAAAGCCGGCCGCGCCGCTTTGACCACGTGCTCGTGGCCCGCGAGCGCCATGACGACGCGCCTCGAGCGCCTCGTCGCCCATGCCGCCAGGCTCGGCGTCCGCGTTCTCGAGCAGTCCCGCGAGCAGCTCACTGTTGCCGCCAAAACCCCGGCGCATCAGGGCGTCGTCGCGCTCGTCCACCCGCAGGAATTTCTCGCCCTCGAAGATCTCTTCGCGCCGCCCGCCGGCCAACCCCGCCGCAGCGCGTCTCCTCCTCGCTCTCGACGGCGTGGAAGATCCGCAGAATCTTGGCGCACTGCTGCGCGTGGCCGATGGCGCCGGCGTTGACGGCGTCGTCCTCACCGAGCGCCGCTCCGCGCCGTTGAGCCCCGCCGCCGTCAAGGCCAGCGCCGGCGCAGCCGAGCATCTCCGCATCGCCCGCGTCGTCAACCTGGTCCGCGCGCTCGAAGAGCTCAAGCGCCAGAATCTCTGGATCGTCGGTCTCGACGAGCGCGGCGACAGTCGACTACGACCGATTCGATCTCACCGGCAATCTCGTCCTCGTGCTGGGCCGCGAAGGCGCGGGCCTCCACGATCTCGTCCGCCGCACCTGCGACCACCTGCTGCGCATTCCCATGGCCGGCGGCGTCAGCTCGCTCAATGTCTCCGCCGCCGGAGCCGTCGTGCTCTATGAGGCCGCCCGCCAGCGCCGCGCTGCTGCCGAGACGTCCACTACACACGTCCAAGAGGCTGCCCCACGCAGTGCGACCCCACGCAGTGGTGATGCCAAAGTGGAACCGCGAGTCCAAGCCGCAAAAACAGAAAGGTCTCGGTTCATGAAGGCAACCCGTTCCGTGCCCCATCCTTTCGCCGGCTTTTTGGCGAAAGGGTGGGAAACCACGCGCGCAACGCATCTCATTCTCGCGACCGTCTTTTTTCTCGTCGCGCTCCCGGCCACCACGCAATCCACTCCCGCGGCTCCGCAAAACCCGCCGCAACCAGACGAGCCGCATCACGGCCAGGTCATCTTCTCGCGCTCGACCGATGAAAACGGCCAGACCACAACGACGGTCGGTCCGGGCGCGCAGCAGCCGGCCCCCACCGGTCAGTCTGTCGAAGCGCCCACCGCCAGCGACGCCGAGCGCGAGGCCCTCACCTTCACCGACTTCGACATGGATGTGCATCTGCGCCCCGCCGAACATGCACATCGCCGTGCGCGCCCTCGTCACCGTGCGCAACGACGGCAAATCCCCGCTCGCCCACATCCCGCTCCAAATTTCTTCTTCGCTGAACTGGGAGCGCATTCGCCTCGCCGCGACGCGACGCTCTCTACACCATCGCCACGCTCAACTCCGACGCCGACCACACCGGCCAGCTTCACGAGGCCGCCGTCACACTCGCCACTCCGCTCGCGCCCGGCGCAACCCTGCAGCTCGACGTCACCTACTCCGGCGCCATCCCGCAATCGGCGCAGCGCCTGCTTGCCATCGGCACGCCGGAGGATGTTGCGCTGCACTCCGATTGGGACGCGATCGACACCGATTTCACCGGCCTGCGCGGCTTCGGCAACGTGGTCTGGTACCCCGCCTCCAGCGTCCCCGTGATTCTCGGCGACGGCGCACGCGTCTTCGACGAGATGGGCGAGCACAAGCTGCGCATGGCCGGCGCGCATTTCCTCCTGCACCTCACCGTCGAATTTCCCCACGGCCACGCGCCCACCGTCGCTCTCATCAACGGCCACTCCGTGCCGCTCGCGGTCACGGAGCCGCAGAACGGAAGCGAAGAAATCCCCGGCGTGGCCACGGCCAGCTCTCGACAGCGCGACCCTCGGCTTTGAAGCTCCCAGCCTCTTTGTCGCCGTTCGCGCCGAGCACCACGCCACGAACACCACGCTCTGGACGCTGCCCGATGACGATGCAGCCGTGCCGAGCTGGGCCTCCGCAGCTTCTGCAGTCACGCCCTTTCTGCAAGGCTGGCTGGGCCAGGCGCCGCGCTCGCAGCTCACCATTCTCGATCTTCCCGACCCCGAGGACGCGCCCTTTGAAACCGGCCCGCTGCTCGTCACCGTCGTTCAATCTGCCACGCCCGAACAGCTCGACGGAGTAATGGCCCACGCCCTCACGCACGCGTGGATGTCGTCGCCCCGCGCCTGGCTCAGCGAGGGCGTGGCGCACTTCATGGGAACGCTGTGGCTGGAAAAACAAGCAGGGCCGCCAGAAAGCGCTCGAAGCCCTCGAGTCCGGCCGCAGCGCGCTCGCGCTTGATGAGCCTGCCAGTCCCGGAGAAAGCTCCGGCCAGCCGCTGGCCCAGGCCATCTCGCCCGTCTACTACCGCACCAAAGCGACTTATGTGTTCTGGATGCTGCGCGACCTGGTCGGCGATCCCGCGCTCTCCGCGGCTTTGCGCGCCTACGATCCTGCACAGGATGCCGCGCGCGGTCTGGGTCCGAACTCCGGCTCAGGATCGTTCGAGAAACTGTTAGAGCAGGCAGGTCTGCGCCGCGATCTCTCCTGGTTCTTCGCCGATTGGGTCGATGCCGACAAGGGACTGCCGGACATCGCGATCGACCACGTTTTTTTTACATCTGCGGAGACTGCATCACACACGCCGAACTCGTCCGATTCCAGCGCGGGGCCTGAGGTCAACGGCTGGATCGTCACCGTCGACCTCGCCAATTCCGGCTACGCCGCTGCCGAAGTTCCCGTCACCGTGCGCAACCCCGACACCTCCGTGACGCAGCGCGTTCTGGTGCCCGCGCGCAGCAAAGCCACCGCAGCGCATTCTCATCCAGGGACGCCCCACGCAAGTCCAGGCCAACGACGGCACCGTTCCTGAAACCGAGGCCAGCGTGCACATCCGCGATCTCCCGAATGCAGACAGCGATTCGCAGTCAGGCCAACCCGGCGCAGTGCCGCAATAATCGGGCGTCATTCAGACCGAGTGATCGCGTAACAGCCGAACAAGTAGCGCCGGTCTCGTGACCGGCAGTAGCGCGGATGTCCACGCCCGCGCCGATCGAAGAGCGACCACAGATTCACGAAGTCTGGGCTCTACTTGCGCGTCTCCGCGCCCCGCGCCCTCACCTTGAACCAGATGGGCGTGCCCTTGAATCCGAACGCCTCGCGAATCTGGTTCTCCAAGAACCGCTCGAAGGCAAAGTGCAGTTTGATATCGCGATCGGTGAAGAGCACAAACGTGGGCGGAGCCACGGCTGCCTGCGTCATATAAAAGATGCGAATGCGCTTCGCCATCGGCACCGGGGCGCGCTGAAAATCGATCCGTTCCAGGAATCGATTCATCTGCCCTGTCGACACGCGCTTGCGCCGCTCTTTAGCCACGGCCACCACCTCGTGCAGCACGCGCGCCATGCCTTTGCGCTCCGCACCAATGGCTTCGAGCGCCGAAAGAAAAATCACCGGCGCGTAATCGAGATACTTGAGCGCCTTGCGCACCTGCTGCTCGAAAACGGAGCGATCGGCAGGCGGCTTGCCATCCGTGCGCGCCGTCGTGACCAAATCCCACTTGTTCACCACGATGATCACGCTGCGCCCGCTCTCGTGCGCATAGCCTCCGATGGTAGCGTCGCTCGCACGTCACGCCCTCGGTCGCATCGATAATCAGCAGCGCCACGTCCGCGGCCTCAAGATGCCGCCGCGCCATCACCACGCTCATTTTTTCCGCCATCAACTTCGTCTTGCCCTTGCGCCGAATTCCCGCCGTATCCACAAAGCGCAGCGCGTTCCCCTCGAACTCCACCACTTCGTCGACCGCATCGCGCGTAGTGCCGGCAATCGGCGACACGATAGCGCGCGAAGTCCCCGTGAGCGCGTTGAGGAGCGTCGACTTGCCCACATTCGGCCGCCCGATAATCGCCACCGAAGTTTCGCGCTGCTCAAATTCGCCGTGAGTGCGGATTTTCTTCTCGCCTTCGTCCTCAGCGTCTTCGGCTTCATCGCCGGCTCGCTGACCCACTGACTCGCCGACCTGCTGACCCGCTGACTCGCCGACTTGCTGTTTTTCCGGAATTGCCTCCGCAATCGCATCCAGCAGCTCGCCAATACCCTGCCCGTGCTCGGAACTGACCGGAAACACTTTGTTGATGCCCAACCGGCGAAAATTCTCCGCCTCGTTGGCCAGCGCATCGGTCTCTACTTTGTTGACCGCAAGAAACAGTGGCTTGCCTCCGCGCTGCAGCAGCCGCGCCAGTTCGTAGTCGGGCCGCGCCAGTTCAGTGCGCACGTCCACCACCATCACCAGCACGTCCGCTTCTTCCAGAGCTACCTTCGCCTGCACGAAGATCTCTGTTGCGATCAGTTCCGGATCGTCAGGCACAATGCCGCCCATGTCCACGAGCCGGTAACTCCGCCCCGCCCACTCGTATTCGCCATAAATACGGTCGCGCGTGATGCCGGGTTCATCGCCCACAATCGAGCGCCGGCTCCCGGTAATGCGATTGAAGAGTGTGCTCTTGCCCACGTTGGGCCGCCCCACAATGGCCACCAGCGGCAACTGTGCAGCTCCCGCGCGTGCGGGCACAACCGATCTGCGATACGTGGGCAAAATTTCTCCTTCAGAGGCCAAAGTGTAGCGCCGGTCTCCAGACCGGGGCCCCCAAGAAACGGTGTTTATTTCCTGGGGTGGTAGACCGGCTGTAGTGCGGGTCTCCCGACCCGCACATATCAGAAAGCGACTGCGAAATCACCAGTTCAGAACATCAGCCCTTCTCTCAGTGTACGTTCCGGCATTGCAGAGGGCCGCCGGCGGTCGCCGCGATTCGTCACATCAGACCTCAGACTTTCAGGAGAAATCATGAGCTTTTTCCCATCTCCCCCAGCAAACTTCGGCACTTGAATTGCCCTCCCAGCTATTGGAGGGCGCCATGCACATTCACCCCGCCGCTGTCGGCCTTCACGCCATCAATACGTATGGTCTGGCGAACGAACGCGCCTCGAATGCGCTACGTGCCGCCGAAGTGCGCAAAAAGCTGCTGAAAGCAGGGCAAAGGGACGATCTGGAGGTCGGCGCGGACCCCGATGCCACGCTGCTGATCGGCCGGTGGCTCGACCCCCGCCACAGCCAGGTCCTGCCCGGCGACGAATACCACGCCGCAGCCGAAGGCAAAGACTCCGACCTGGGCTGATCTCGCTCCCTCGCTCCCTCGCTCCCTCAGTCCCTCAGTCCCTTAGTCCCTTGGTCCCCGTCTTCCCGGCCCCTGTCTCTATCATGGAGACAGCGCCCTCCATGCCCTCCTCCGACGCCCCAACCCGCGCCCTGCCCACGCTCCACGAGTTCTTCTCGCCGGGCGGCATTCTGGCCAACTCGCCGCTGCCCTACGAATACCGATCGGGCCAGTACGAGATGGCCAAGGCCGTCGAGCGCGCCCTCGCCGAGCGCCGGCATCTGATCGTCGAAGCCGGCACGGGCACCGGCAAAACTCTGGCCTACCTGCTGCCGGCTCTGCGTACCGGGCAACGCGTCATTGTTTCCACGGGAACCAAGGCTCTGCAGGATCAACTCTTCTTCCGCGACGTGCCCTTTCTCGAAACTCTATTGGGCGAGCTGCGCGTCTGCTACATGAAAGGCCGCGGCAACTATCTCTGCCGCCGCAAGCTCTACGCCCTGCGCGACCAGCCCGTGCTCTCGGGCCTCAGCGAAATCGACGAGTATCAGCAAATTGCCGAATGGGAGCGCACCACCGAAACCGGCGACCGCGCCGAGCTTTCCGGGCTGCCCGAGTCGAGCGCCCTGTGGCACAAGCTCGATGCGCGATCCGAGGCCTGCCTCGGCAGCACCTGTCCCGACTATCGCCACTGCTTCATCACCGAGATGCGGCGCCGCGCCATGGAGTCGGACCTGATCATCGTGAACCACCACCTCTTTTTTGCCGACGCCGCGGTGCGCGAAATGGCGGCGGCCGCGCCAGATGCGGGCATTCTGCCGGAGGCCGCGGCCGTCATCTTCGACGAGGCGCACGAACTGGAAGAGGTGGCGTCGAACTACTTCGGGCGCTCGCTGTCGAATGTGCGCTTCGAGGACTTTGCGCGCGATGCCGATGTATTGCTGCGCGGCAAGGAAGGCTCTTCGCAGATTCATATACTCACGCAGCAACTGCGCGAGCGGGCGCGGCTCTTTTTTGCCGCGCTGCCCCACGAGGGCGATAGCCGCCATCCCTTCAGCAATCGCGAGGAGTTCCTCGAATCCAGCGGCGACCTCTATCTCGCGGTGACGACCACACTCAAGCTCCTGGAGGCGGAGTTCGAGCGGCTCAGCGACACGGACGAAGCTCCAGGGCTCGAAGCTCGCGCCGCAGCGTTGCGCGCCGACCTGCAATACATGCTTGAAGCCAAGGCCGCCAACATGGTGTTCTGGCTGGAGCGGCGGGGCGGACCCGCGAATCTCGACCGAAAATCCGCCCCACGAGGCGGGGCCCGCACCACATTCATGCAAGCCACGCCCATCGACGTCTCAGAAATCCTGAACAATCTGGTGTGGGATCAGTTGCCCACGGCAGTTCTCACTTCGGCCACGCTCACGGTGCAAGGCGGCTTCGAGCATCTGCGCAAGCGGCTCGGCCTTGGCGATCACGGCCAGGGCGCGCGCGAGCTTGTGGTGCCCTCGCACTTCCGCTACGAAAAGCAGGCGCTGCTTTATCTGCCGCCGCAAATGCCCGATCCTCGCGCGGCAGAATTCCTTGAAGCCGCGGCCCTGACCATCGAGCGCGTTCTGCGCATCACCCGCGGCCGGGCCTTCTGCCTCTTCACCAGTTACAGCCAAATGCGCGCGCTCTACGAACGCCTGCTGCCGGTGCTCGACTATCCGATTCTTTTGCACGGCACGGCTCCGCGCAAAGCGCTGCTCGAGGAGTTCCGCGTAACGCCCAACGCCGTGCTCTTCGGCACCGCCAGCTTCTGGCAAGGGGTTGACGTGCAGGGCGAGGCGTTAAGCTGCGTCATCATCGACCGGCTGCCCTTCGCCGTGCCCTCCGATCCCGTGGTGCAGGCGCGCATGAAGGCCATTGAGGAAGCGGGCGGCCGCGCCTTCACCGAATACCAGGTTCCCGAGGCCGTGCTCACGCTCAAGCAGGGTTTCGGCCGGCTCATCCGCTCGCTTGAAGACCGCGGCGTGCTCGTGCTGCTCGACCCGCGCGTGCGCACCCAACGCTACGGGCGAACTTTTCTGCAATCGCTTCCTCCATATCGCGTCACCCAGACGATTACGGATGTTGAAGCCTTTTTCGCTGAGACGGAAAACAAGGGAGCAATCGAGCTAGGGAGCGACAAAGCACAGCCATAGGAACTAAAGGAGGGAGAACAACCTCCGTCTCGATCCACGTGCCGTCGCGCTCCTATACTGGAGAGGTTGGCCATTGCACCTGGCCACGGGAGAACGCTATGTCGAACGAATCGAAGTGCCCGTTTACGGGCGGCATGTTGCAGCACACAACGGCAGGAGCGAAGGGCAACGGCGACTGGTGGCCCAACCAGTTGAACCTCGCCATCCTGCGTCAGCAATCGTCATTATCCAATCCCATGGGCGAGGCGTTTGACTACGCCAAGGAATTCAAGACTCTGGATCTCGATGCGGTCATCAAAGATCTGCGCGCATTGATGACCGATTCGCAGCCGTGGTGGCCAGCCGACTTCGGCCACTACGGAGGCCTGTTCATCCGCATGGCGTGGCACTCCGCTGGCACCTATCGCATTCACGACGGACGCGGCGGTGCGGGCCGCGGGTCGCAGCGTTTTGCGCCATTGAACAGCTGGCCTGACAACGTGAACCTGGATAAGGCGCGCCGCCTGCTGTGGCCGATCAAACAGAAGTACGGACGCAAGATTTCGTGGGCGGATTTGATCGTTCTCACTGGCAATGTGGCGCTCGAGTCGATGGGCTTCAAGACCTTCGGCTTCGGTGGCGGCCGCGCCGACATCTGGGAGCCGGAGCTCGACGTCGATTGGGGTCCGGAGGCCACGTGGCTTGGCGACCAGCGCTATAGCGGCGATCGCGAGCTCGCGAATCCCTTGGCCGCGGTGCAAATGGGCCTGATCTACGTGAACCCGGAAGGCCCCAATGGCAATCCCGACCCGGTGGCCGCAGCGCGCGATATTCGCGAAACTTTTGCGCGCATGGCGATGAACGATGAAGAGACGGTGGCGCTGATTGCCGGCGGTCATAGCTTTGGCAAGACGCACGGCGCCGCGCCGGCGAGCCACGTGGGCCCCGAGCCCGAAGCCGCGCCGATTGAGGAGCAGGGGCTGGGCTGGAAGAGCAGCTTCCGCTCGGGCGTGGGCGGAGACCAGATCGGCTCGGGCCTCGAAGTGACCTGGTCGAAGACGCCGACGCAGTGGAGCAACAACTTTTTCGAGAATCTTTTTGGATTTGAATGGGAACTGACGAAGAGTCCCGCAGGCTGTTACCAGTGGAAGCCCAAGGGCGATGCGGGCGCGGGATTGGTTCCCGATGCGCACGATGCGACGAAGAGCCACACGCCCACCATGCTGACGACCGATCTTTCCTTGCGCTTCGACCCGACCTACGAGAAAATTTCGCGGCACTTCATGGAGAATCCGAAGGAGTTTGCGGACGCCTTTGCGCGGGCGTGGTTCAAGCTGACGCATCGCGACATGGGTCCGCGGGCGCGCTACCTTGGTCCGCTGGTGCCGAAGGAAGAGCTGATCTGGCAGGATCCGATTCCAGCCGTCGACCACAAACTGGTTGACGCCAAGGACATGGCCGCGCTCAAAGAGAAGGTGCTGGCTTCGGGCCTTTCCATAAGCCAGCTCGTCACCACCGCGTGGGCCGCGGCGTCCAGCTTCCGCGGCAGCGACAAGCGCGGCGGCGCCAATGGCGCGCGCATTCGCCTCGCTCCGCAGAAGGACTGGGAGGTGAACCAGCCGGCGGAGGTCCAAAAAGTTCTGGAGAAACTCGAAGCTATTCGAAAGGAATTCAACGCGACGCAGACCGACGGCAAGAAGATTTCGCTCGCCGATCTCATCGTCCTCGCTGGCGACGCGGCCATTGAGGAAGCGGCGAAGAAGGCCGGTTACGACGTCAAGCTCACCCTCGCTCCGGGCCGCATGGATGCGTCGCAGGAGCAAACCGATGCGGAGTCGTTCGCGCCACTCGAGCCGAAGGCGGACGGGTTCCGCAACTACGTGCGCAAGGGCCTGGAAGGATGTGCCGCCGAGATGCTGTTGGATAAGGCGCAGTTGCTGACTCTGACCGCGCCCGAAATGACGGTGCTAGTCGGCGGCCTGCGCGTGCTGGGTGCGAACTTCGACGGATCGAAAAACGGCGTCTTCACCAAGCGGCCGGAGACACTGACCAATGACTTCTTCGCCAACCTGCTGGACATGGGCACGAAGTGGCAAAAGTCGGCGGCTGAAGGTGTTCTCGAAGGGCGCGACCGCAAGACGGGCGAGCTCAAGTGGACGGCCACGGTGGTCGATCTCGTTTTCGGCTCGAACTCGCAACTGCGCGCGCTCGCCGAAGTCTACGCGAGCCGCGATGCCGAACGCAAATTTGTCGAGGACTTTGCAGCCGCATGGACGAAGGTGATGAACCTGGATCGCTTCGATCTGGCGTGTTAGCTAGTCAGCGAATCGGCAAGTCAGCGTACCCCGTCCAGACGAATCTGGGCGGGGTACCTTTATTTTGGAGCTGAGCAGACTCGTCAGTAGCCGATGTTCTTGAGCGCCCGGTCGCCGAGGCGTTCTTTGAGTTGCGCGAGGTAGAGGCTCTGAGGTTTCACGGGCTTGCCCGGCGATTCGATAGTGGCAGGCTCAAGCGCGGCGCGCGGCGGCCCGCCGTCGAATAGGGGAAATGCCGGATCGGTTTCCTCGCCGATGTTGCCGATGGACCAGATCATCGATCCGGGCGGCGTGTTCATGGCGAACGATTGCGCGGAGTTATTCCAGGCGACGCTCCAGCCAATGGCCCAACCGTGGCCCGAGCCCATCTCGCCGCGGTTCATCATATCGATGCCGCCGCCGGGGACTTCGCAATTGTCGACAAGCAGCCCGGTGAACCAGCGCTGATGCGGCTGCATGTGGCCGTTGCCCGTGAAGCGGCAATGCAGGACGACGACCGGGCCCTGGCCACGATCCTGCGTGACGATGTAGAAGGTGCTGTCACCCGAGCCGGTGCAGCGATCGAAGAGAATCTGCGAACCGCTCACGGCAAAGTCAGCGGGCTTTGCGGAACTGGTGACGTGGGTGTGCTGCTCGATATCGCACTGCTCGAAAGTGATGCGCTCGCTGCCGCTATTCACGCTGACGCCGTTGGTGGTGTCCTCAAATGTAACGGAGCGGAACCAACTGTCGGCAACGTCGCGAATGCTGATGCCACTGAACTCAGGTTGGCCGAGAGCGATGGTCTGCTGCGGCGCAACAAAGCGCAGGTCCTCGACACCGACCTGCGCGATCTGCCCGGTGACATCGATCTTCTCCACTTCCGCGTGACCGCCCTCGAAGAAACTGGCGTCGTAGGAGTCCATGAGCGGCACATCGAGGGTGAAGGTGTTGCCCTGAGCCGAATTCATGTTGACAGCGGCGACACGGCGGCGGACTTCGAGGCGCGGCGCACTGACCCAATGCTCGGGCTGGCCGTTGCGATGCATATCGTCCATGCCCATAAAGTGGACCCACGAAGCGGTGACAGGTTTGCTGATGAGCACAGTGTCGCCGGGGTGGAGTTTGGAAGCGTCGGCCACGTGGAAAGTCATGGCGCCGGCGGGAACGTAAGCATCGGCGACGAACGTGCTCACGCCCGTGGGAGTTTGCTGGAGCTGGCCCATGATGCGCAGCGCCTGGTGGGGCGAGCCGGTCATTTCAATCGTGGTGCCGTCTTTACCGTTGCCCGCGCCGCGCAAAACCACACCGGAGGCCGCGATCACGAGCGGACGCGCGCAGTGGAAGTCGCCGGGGGCGAGTTCAACCGCGCCGCGGAAACCGTTCGCGAGTGGGAGAGCGGAAACCGCATCGATAGCGGCTTGAATAGCCGTGGTGTCGTCGGAGCCGGAGGGCGCGACGGTGCGCTTGGCCGGGACATCGGGCAGCGCCACGCCGCCACCTTCGTAACCGGCGTAGGAGAAATCGGGGATGCGATCGCCCTTGGGTGTGTACGTATACACTAACTTGCCGTGCGGTCCCGGGTAGGCCCAATGACTTTGCGCGGGGAGGGTGGCCGCAAGGAGTGCGAAGGCGAAAGCGGAGAGACGCGCGAGGCGAGGGCGGAATAGAAGTTGGGGAACAGGCATGGTATTCATCGCGCAACCATCTTAACGCGTGGGGCACAAGACGACGAGCTAGCGCCTGATGGTTATCCCTGAAGCTGGCGCTGAACCTGACGCTCCGTACACCGGGTCCTTCGTAATGCGATACCACGTGCCAGTGCCGAGCTTCCCTGTCATCACCATCGCTGCCGTGCCCTGCATCGTGTAAGTTCCTTGGTCGTCCCACTGCGTGTTGATCGCGTGGTCCGTGTACTTTCCGCTGCTTGCGGTAATCGTCCCAGTCTGTGGCGGCACGTTATCCGGGGCCTCGCTGTGAACGGTGTAAGTGCCGTTCACCGAGATCTGCCACACCCAGATGCCGCCGTCGACGTTGAGCCCCCAAAGGCCCACCACGGCGGGAGCGACCGAACCCGGCTTGCCGCCCGGCGGCAGCGGCAGCGGCGATTGAAAGCGCACGTCGTCGCTGCCGCAGGGCGCGAGGGTCACGACGCAGCTGACGCCGCCTGCCTTCGCGCATTCTGTCAGCGCTTGTGCCGCGGCTCCATCGCGCGTCGCTCCCGAGCCGACGCCATAAATATTCGGGACAAAGACCGCAGGCGCTGCAAGCGCCACGCAGCTATTCACTACCGAATAGATCTTGCAGTCCTTGGCGCCCTTGCTCTGGCAGTACTGAAGGGCCCCGCGGTCGACACTGGCCTCTGTGGTCGTCCCTTTCTCTGCGCCGGCCCAATTCGTCGAGGGAGATTTGGCGATGGCCGCATACCCGAACCCCTGCGCCGCCGCCGGCCTCGCGCCGAGCGCCGCCGAGAGCAGAACCACCGCCGCACACACCGACTTACTCGCCCAGCGATCCGCGATCGACCTCCGCATGGTTGTTTGTCCTCCTCGGGGGAAGCCTCGCCCTTACCATCCCAAAGCGGCGCAACGCGAGTCAAGCACGAAATTGCGCCGCCTAAATCAGGCCGTCAGAGCTCTAATACCCGGCAGCTTTGCCGAAGTGCTTGCGTTGGTCCTGGCCCCCAAGCAGCTCTCCGGTCGAGGGATCGACGGCGATGCATTCACCATCGGACCAGTGCCCGCGGCTGACCGTGACCGCGTAGCCCATGGCGCGCAGCGCGGAGACGGTGTCCGCGCTGAATCCCGGCTCAAGGTAGAGAGTGTCGGGCAAATACTGATGATGGAAACGTGGCGCGTCCACGGCTTCCTGCATGTTCAGTCCGCCCTCGGCCGCCGACAGAAAAATGTTGCCCACAGTCGAAATAATGCGCCCGCCGCCGGGCGAGCCCAGCACATAGCGCAGCTTGCCGTCTTCAAGAATGATGGTCGGCGTCATGGAACTCAACGGGCGCTTGCCGGGCGCGATGGCGTTGGCCGGTCCCTGCACCAGGCCAAACATATTGGGCGTGCCGGCCTTGGTGGCAAAGTCGTCCATCTCATCGTTCAGCAGGAAGCCGAGCGACGCGGAGGCCACGTGCGACCCAAAGTCGTCGTTGAGCGTGGTAGTCACAGCCACGGCATTGCCCTCTCCATCGACCACGGAATAATGCGTGGTGTCGGGCGATTCGTGCCGTCGCTGCCCGGCCGTTGCGGGCGCAGCCGGCACAAAGCCGGCGGGCCGCGTCAGCGTCGCACTCGGCGACGCGCGATCGGGCAGGATGCTCCGCCGCCACGCCGCAGCATAGTTTTTCGCGGTCAGCGCGGCCACGGGAATTGTGTTGTAATCGGGATCGCCCAGATAATCCGCGCGATCCATGTAGGCGCGCCGCCACGCCTCCGTGTCCAGGTGTACCCATGCCGCGCTGCGATCGCCCAGCGTCGCCAGCGGATAGCTTTCAAGAATATTCAGCGCGCTCACCAGCACGATTCCGCCCGAAGACGGCGGCGGCGCGCTGATCACCGTAAAGTTATGAAACGAGCCCACAATGGGTTCGCGTTCCACCACGTTGTACTGCGCCAGATCGTCGAGCGTGAGCAGCGCGCCGCCCTTGCTTGCGTCCCCGCCCTTGCTCAGATCCCCGCCTTTGCTCAAGTCATCCACAAGTTGGCGAGCCATCCTGCCGTGATAAAAATCGTCGGGATCGGCAGCGATCCGTTCCAGCGTGGTCGCAAGCACCGGCTGGCGAAAAATCTCGCCGGCTTTATACAATTGCCCGTCGCGCTGAAAAATGTGGCGGGCCGCGGGAAAGCGCGCCAGGTCGGGATCAGCGAGCTCGTCGGCCTCCCGCGCCGTCAGTTCAAAGCCCGCGCGCGCCAACTGGATTGCCGGCGCCATCACGCGCTTCAATCCCAGGCGACCATATTTCCTCTCCGCATAAACCAGGCCAGCCACGGACCCCGGCGTGGCAATCGAGCGGTAGCCGAGAACGCTCGCGTCGGCAATCACATTGCCGCTCGCGTCCAGGTACATATTCTCGGTAGCGGCCAGCGGAGCTTTTTCACGGTAGTCGAGAAAAATGGTTTTGCCCGTGTGCTCGCGGATCAGCATAAAGCCACCGCCGCCGATGTTGCCCGCAATGGGATGCACCACGGCCAGCGCAAAACCCGTAGCCACCGCGGCGTCAACCGCGTTGCCGCCCTCCTTCAGAATCCCCAGCCCCGCATCCGCAGCCAGATGATGCACGCTCACCACCATGCCGTGCCGCGCGCGCACCGGCTTTTCCCCGCGATAAGGCAGCGCGGTCGCAGCAGTCTCCTGCGCGATCAGCGGGGAGCAAACGGCGACGGCGCACGCGAGAAGTGCGAAGCGAGAAACGCAGCGGAGCGTGGAAATCATGCTGCAGACAGGATAACGGAGCCGAGCCGGTGGACTTGGCGAGTCAGCGGAGCTAGCGTGCTCTCCCACGTCTCAAAATCGAGACGCAGGCCACCCGGCCGACAACTGCGAGCTAGATGTACTCCTTGAAGAGCTCGGGCGAGGGATTGGCGATGACGCCTTTGCCGACCAGCATGCCGTCTTCAGCGGCGGCCTTGCATCCGGCGGCAACCGCAGCCTGCACGCTGGAGATGTCGCCGGCCATGACCACGAAGCCCTTGCCGCCGAGAGCCATGGCGAGATGGACTTTCATCAACGTGACGTTGGCGGCTTTGACGGCGGCGTCGGCCACTTCAATAATGCTGGCCGCGGAGAAAGTCTCAATGACGCCGATGGACTTGAGTTGACTTGGCGGAATATCGACGGTCTGCGAGATGGCCTGGAGCACAGTGGGATGTACGCGCGCGATCTGGCGGCGCTCAATGAGCGAGGCTGCTGCGGCAGTGGCTCCCGCAGCGAGCGCGGCCTGGACGCTGGTGACATCGCCCGAGACCACGATGAGGAATTTGCCCGAGCAAATGCTGCGCGCAAGGAGAAGCTGAACCGAGCCTGCCTTTAGCATCAGGTCTTCGACGACAAAACCGTTGGCCACACTGGAGAGCTCGATGAGTCCGATGGAATTGATTTCCGGCATTTCGGTGTTCCTCAAAATTGCAGGTTTCAGGTGTCAGGTTTCAGGTGTCAGCAATCTGTTCTCAGCTATCAGCTTGCCCACTTCGAGACTATCTTCGTGCCTGGCGGTTCCGGAATTCTGAAAACTGACACCTGAAACCTCTATCTCACGCCTCAATCACGATCGCATCGTTGCCCACCGTGACGCGGCCGTCGATGCTGGCGTGAATGCGCGCGCCGAGCTTGCCCGCTTCTGGCGCGGCGATCAAGTCACCCACGCGCACGTGGTCGCCGCACTCGACTTGCGGCATGGCGGGAGCGCCCGCATGTTGCTTGAGCGGCAGCGTAACTTTGCGCGGAGCAAAATTGTGTTCGGTAAGCGGACCTTCGTTCACAAACTCGCCGAGGCCGAGCTTGGCGATCAACCTGCGCATGGGCACGCGGCGGAACTCGGCCATGGGATGCGGCTGGATGGAATCGGGCGTGCCTTTCCAGGTGAGGCCGCGCTCGCGCGCGACGGCTTGCCCTGCACGCAAACATTCTTCGGGTCCAGATCCTCAGGGCAGGCGAACATGGTGCACAGATTGCATTCGCAGCAGTAGAGCGTGGCCACGGTGAGGTCACCGGGTTGCGAAAAGCCCAGCGACTGCATGGCGCGGTGCGGCTCGATGGGATGGCCGAGCAGATAGCGCGGGCAGAACTCAGTGCAGAAGCGGCACTGATCGCAGGCCGAGCGGCCGATTTTCGCGATGTGCATCCACGGCGCGTTGTGGCGGCGAATGAGCGCGTGCTCGGCGGGCAGCACGATGATGCCGCCGGTGGTCTTTGTGACGGGCACGTTCAGATCGGCTGCGGGCTTGGCCATCATGACGCCGCCGAGAAGAACGCCGAAGTCGGGAACCGTGGGGCCACCGGCGGCGTCGATGACTTCGCCGATGGTGATGCCGACGGGAACGCGCAGGGTGACGGGATTGGCGACCGCTCCGGCGACGGTGAGGTATTTGTGCGTCACCGGCCGGTCGAGGCCGATGTTCATCAGCGTTTCCACGTTGGCGACAGCTGTGTCGACGTCCTTGGGCAGGCCGCCGGGCGGAATCACGCGGCCGGTGACCATATGCACGAGGATGAACTCGTCGCCGGCGGGGTAGCAGTCGGGCAGCGAGCACAACACGGATGCCCGCGGGGGCCTGCGCTTCAATCGCAGCAATGATGTCGTGATACTTCTCCTTGATGCCGACCACGCCCTCGCGCGCGCCCACCAGTTCCATGGCCGTTTGCATGCCGCGCAGGAAGGGCTCGGCGTGGTGGTGCAGGAGTTCCTTGTCTTTGTGGAGCAGCGGTTCGCACTCGGCGGCGTTGGCGATGAGGAGGGAGACCTGGGTTTTGAACTTGACCGCCGTGGGAAAGCCGCCGCCCCCAGCGCCGACGATGCCCAGCTCGTCGATGCGATCAAGCGAGGAGGTGAGGCCAGCGAAATTTCGCCCGGAAGTTCCCGTTTGTGGCGTCATCGTTTGGATTATCTCTCAAAATCCGCCATAATTGCGATTGACTCTGATGAATAATGTATCGTATCATTCATTTTCAATCAAAATCAGTCAAAATGAAGGTTCTAATCCCAAATATCGGCAGCACCTCGTTCAAGTACCGGCTCGTGGAGTTGTCAGGTGAACCGGCTGCGGGGGAGACAGTGCTGGCGCAGGGACGGGTGGAACGGATTGGCCAGCCGGGCGGGGAATGCGCCGATTGCTCCGCGGCGATCAGGAAGTGCCTGGGCGAGATTGCCGGGCCGGGGAAGCCGCTCAAGAGCCTCAAGGAGATCGGCGCGGTCGGCTTTAAGGCGGTGCACACGGGACCGCTCAATACGCCACAAATCATTGACGATGCGTTGCTTGCGGCCATGGAGGAGTTCTCGTTCATCGCTCCGGCGCACAATCCTCCGTATATCGCGGCAATGAAGGCCTTTGAGCAGGAGTTGCCGGGCGTTCCGCTGGTGGCGGTGATGGAGCCGTTCCCGTACCGGTTCATGGACGAGGCTTCGACGACCTACGCGGTGCCTTATGCGTGGCGGACGGAGCACGGGATCCGGCGCTACGGATTTCACGGGGCCAGCCACCGCTCGGCCAGCGAACGGGCCCAGACACTGCTGGGGCGCCCCGATCTTCCGCGCCCAAACCTTCCGCGTATCGATCTGCGGCACATCTCCTGCCACCTCGGCGGGAGTTCGAGCGTGGCCGCGTTCAGGAAAGGCGTGGCCATTGACATGAGCATGGGCGCCTCGCCGCAGTCGGGCCTGCCGCAGAACAACCGCGTGGGCGACATCGACGTGTTTGCCGTGCTGCACATGATGAAGGAGCTCGGGCTGGGGCCGGACGAGATGGCGAAGCTGCTGGGCAGCCAGTCGGGACTGGCGGGGATCAGCGGCACAAGCGGAGATCTGCGCGACCTGGAAGAGGCCGCAGCCAAGGGCAGTGCGCGGGCGCGGCTGGCGCTGGATGTTTTTGTGCGCGCCATCCGGCATTACCTTGGCGCGTTCCTGCTGGAACTGGGCGGGTTGGACGCGATCACATTCTCCGGCGGCATTGGCGAGAACAGCGCGGAAATTCGCGCTGCGGTGCTCAAGGGGCTCGTGCCCTTCGGCGTCGAACTCGACGAAGAGAAGAACGCGGAGATGAAGGGCGAGGGCGAGATCTCAACGCTTCGCTCTCTGGTGAAGGTTCTGGTGATTCCGGCCAACGAAGAGTCGATTTTGGCGAGAGAAACGGTGGCCGTGGTGAAGAGAAGCAGGGAACAGGCATTAGAGGTTGGCGCTGAGTTGAAGTTCGCCGGCAGGGACTAGAACAGCGGGCATTAGCGGCGGACTAACCCCGCTAACTCCGCTAAGGATTGTTATGGCAAGCGCAGGAAATCCGGTAATCGACAGGGCGACGGTGGAGCGCATCGTGCGCCAGGTGGCGCTCGAGTACCTGGGGCGCGACAGCGGCGGCAAGGCGCCGGAGCTGGTGGTGCAGGCCTCGTCGCGCCACATGCACGTGTGCCGCGAGGATATGGATGTGCTGTTCGGCCCCGGCACGGAGCTGACCTTCGACCGCCCGCTGTTTCAGGAAGGCAACTTCGCGGCCAAGGAGACGGTGACGATCGTAGGGCCGCGCAGCCGCATCATCTCGAACCTGCGCATTCTGGGGCCCATGCGCAAGCAGTCGCAGGTAGAGCTGGCATTTACCGACGCGATCATGCTGGGCTTCAACGATCTTCCGGTGCGGCTCTCGGGCGACATCGAGGGCACGCCGGGCGCGGTGATCATCGGGCCCAAGGGCGTGGTGGAACTGAAAGAGGGCGTGATTCGCGCCGCCATCCACGTGCACATGTGTCCCAAAGAGGCTGCGTACTTCGGCGTGAAGCAGGGCGACATGATGAAGCTGCGCGTCGGCGGACCATCGGGAGTGACCTTCAACAACGTGCATGTGCGCATCGATCCGACGTCCCGGCTGAACGTGCACATGGACACCGACGAAGCCAACGCCTGCGGTCTGCATTTGACCAAAGACGTGGAGATTTTCAAGTAGTACGCAAAAAGGAAGTAACGCTACAGAACAAGAGAGGAAGCGATGAAACAAGCGCTGGGAATGATGGAGACAAAAGGCCTGGTTGCGCTGTTTGAGGCGACCGACGCCATGCTCAAGTCGGCAAACGTGACCTTCGCCGGCTGGCAGACCGTAGGTTCGGGTCTGGTGACCGCCTTTGTTGAAGGGGACGTGGCGGCGGTTAAAGCCGCAACCGACGCGGGCGCGGAAGCGGCAGCGCAGAATCGGCGAGGTGGTGAGCGTGCAGGTCATCTCACGGCCTCACGACGAGCTTCCGTCTTTCGTGCAGGCAACAACAAAACCGCAGCGAAGAAGTGACAGACAGCTATTAGCTTTTAGCTCTTAGCTATCAGCTTGGCCGCGGGAAAACTGGCGTTGGCAAAACACCGGCGCTTTGTGAATTAGCAAAACGGCAAACGCAGCAACATCGAGCTAATAGCTAAAAGCTAATAGCTAGAAGCTGCATTTCGAGGAGACGAGATGAGTCAAGCAATCGGATTGATTGAAACCAGAGGCATGGTGGGGCTGGTCGAGGCAAGCGACGCCATGGTGAAGGCCGCCAGCGTGGAGCTGGTGAAGACGGTGCAGATTGGCGGCGGCTATGTAACCGCCATCGTGCGCGGCGACGTGGGCAGCGTGCGCGCGGCGGTAGATGCGGGTGCGACCGCGGCCAAGGTCGTAGGCGAGCTGGTGTCGTCGCACGTGATTGCGCGGCCCCACGACGCGCTGGTCGAGAGCATGTTGAAGTAGGCAGAGAAAAGGGAGATCGCAATGGCGAATGAAGCAATTGGAATGATCGAAACCAAGGGCCTGGTGGCCCTGGTGCAGGCGACGGACGCGATGCTGAAAGCGGCCAGCGTGAAATTTGTGGGCTGGAACAAGGTTGGCAGCGGCCTGTGCTCGGTGTATGTGACAGGCGACGTGGGCAGCGTGCGCGCGGCAGTGGATGCGGGCGCGAGCGGCGGCGCGCGCGGCCGGCGAAGTGCAGAGCGTGCATGTGATCGCGCGTCCGCACGATTCGCTGAGCACCGTACTGCCGAAGTAAGCGGCAAGCGGCGCGTCGAACGACGTGCGCCGCGGCGCACGAGGTGAACCGGCATGTTCATAGCGAAAGTCATCGGCAACGTGGTTGCCACGCAGAAGATCGCGAAGTTCCGCGGCATGAAGCTGCTGCTGGTCCAGCCCTACATCAGCAAGGAAGGCAAGCTGCAGATCTCAGGCAGTTCCGTGGTCGCAGTGGACAGCGTGGGAGCCGGCGTGGGCGAGTGCGTGCTGTTTACGCAGGGCAGCTCCGCGCGCCTGACGCCCACCACCAAAGATGCGCCCGTAGACGCCGTGATCGTGGGCATCGTGGACACGATTGAGGTGGGCGGCGCGACGGTGGCAAAACCGTAGCGGGAGATGGAGAGAGTTTCAATGCAGACGCAACAGCAAGTTTCGCCCCAGGTGATTGCAGAGATCGCGAAGGAAGTGGTGGCGCGGCTGCGCATGCAGATGCAGCACGGCGCCCGCGGCGCACGGCGACCAGAACACTGCAGCCGCGCGCGATGGCGTGTTTGCCACCGTGGACGAGGCCGTGAATGCGGCCTACGAGGCGCAGAAAAAAGTGGCGGCGATGACGCTCGAAGACCGCAAGCGCATCATCGACATCATCTGCCGCATCTGCAACGACCGGCGCGAAGAGCTGGGCCGCATGGAGCTCGAGGAGACCAAGGTCGGCCGGCTCGACCACAAGATCCTGAAGCTAACCAATATGCGCTTCGTGCTGGGCGTGGACGCGATGCACACCGAGGCGCGCAGCAACACTACCGGGCTGTGCATTATCGAGCACGCGCCGTGGGGCGTGATCGGGATGATGCTGCCGGTGACGCATTCGGTGCCGACTATGGCCTCGAACGCCATCAATATTGTGGCCGCGGGAAACACGGCGGTCTTCGGGCCGCACCCTTCGGGCGCGAGGTGGCGCAATACGCACTGCAACTGTGGAATCGCGAGATCGAGCGCGAGCTGGGCGTGGCCAACGTGTTTACGACGACTGTTGAGCCGACGATCGAAGCCGCCGAGCAGATCTTCCATCATCCCAAGGTGGCGCTGCTTTGCTGCACGGGCGGAGCGGCGGTGGCCAAGGCTGCGGCCATGAGCGGTAAGCGCGTGATTGCGGGCGGGCCGGGGAATCCGCCGGTGGTGGTGGACGAGACCGCGGATCTGGATCGCGCGGCGCGCTGCATCATCGACGGCGCGGCGTTCGACAACAACCTGCTCTGCATCGGCGAGAAGGAAGTCTTCGTGGTGGCATCGGTGGCCGATGCGTTTATCGCGGCGATGAAGCGCGCCGGCGCGTATCAACTGGACGCGGCGGCGATCGACCGGCTGACCAAGGCCGCGTTCACGTTTGAAGGCGGCGGCGGCGGCTGCGCGCGGGCGCACGTGAAGAAAGATCTTGTCGGCAAAGATGCGGCCGTGCTGGCGAAAGCCGCGGGCGTGCAGGCGCCGGCGGGAACCGATCTTCTGTTCGGCGAGACCGACGAGAACCATGCGTTCGTTCAGGAAGAACAGATGATGCCGTTCGTTCCCATCGTGCGCGTGAAGGATGCGGATGCGGCCATTGCCGCCTCGGTCAAGGCCGAGCACGGCTACCGGCACACGGCCATCATTCACACCAAAAACCTGGAGACGGCGACGCGCATGGCGAGGGCGATGAATACGACGCTGTTCATTCATAACGCAGCGTCGCCGGCGTCGTTGGGCGTGGGCGGCCCGGGATATTTCAGCCACACCATTGCGACGCCGACGGGCGAGGGAATCACCACGCCACTCACGTTTACGCGCGAGCGGCAGATGGTGGTGGGCGATGCACTGAGGATCATTTGAAAACAGGGACCAAGGGACCGAGGGAACAAGGGAACGAGTAACGGCCCTGGGAACAAGCGGACTGAAGAGTTTTGTATCAGGGCACGACTTTAGTCGTGCCGAAGACGGGAAAAAGAAATCGGGGCTTTAGCCCCTGCGTAATTGGGCTCGAGGAAAAAATGTTTCTGGCGCGGATTGAAGGCACCATCGTGGCAACGGCGAAGCATCCGACATTGGATGGATGCCGGTTTCTGGTTGCGCGCCGGCTGGAGGCTGACGGAACCGCGGCAGTAGAGCCGAATGTGGTGGTGGATTGGATGGGCGCGGCGTACGGAGAGACGGTGATGGTTTCAACCGATGGCGACATCGCGCGCTTGAAGCTGGGCAATAACACCCCGGCACGCATGGTGGTGGTGGGCCTGGTGGATGCTGTGCAGCAGCCGGGGGTCCCCAACGACAGGTCTTCGTCGTTGGGGTCGAAGCAGTCCATGGAGAGCATAGCATGAGGCTCGGCATCGTTCGCGGTCACCTGACGCTCACGCCGGCCGTGCCGTCGTATCGAGGGCGGACGCTCAAGATTGTGGAGCCGGTGACGATGGAAAACCTGCGCGCGAAGAACGGGCAGGGCGGCGGCAAGGCGCTGATCGCGGTGGACGAACTGGGCGCGGCCACGGGCCAGATGGTGGCGTTTACCGAGGGGCGCGAAGCGTCCAATCCTTTTTGGCCCACGCCGGTGCCGGTGGACGCATACCTGGCGCTGATTGTGGACACGGCGGACGTAAGGCCGTAGAGATTTTTCTGAGGTGAGGAAGTGAAGAACGGAGAAAAGAGCATCGATCTTGGCGAACGCAGACTGATTGCGATGCGCGATGTGCAGGACGCGGTGACAGCGGGAGCCACGAGCATCGCGGTTGGCGCGAACAGCGTCGTCACGCCATCGGCGCGCGACTTTTTGCAGCAGCACGGCATCGAGCTGGTGACAGAAAAGGCGGCTGGCGGATCGCAACCGGTAGCGCAGCCCGAGACGGCAGCGAAAACGGCCCCGTCCGCTGTGAATCGCCGGCTGTTTTCATCGCCCGAGGCTGAGGCCATCAAGAAAGAAATCTGCGCGGTCGGCCGCAAGTTGTGGATGCGCCAGTTTGTCGACGGCAACGGCGGCAATATTTCGTATCGCATTGGGCCCAATGAAGTGCTTTGCACGCCGACCCTGGTAAGCAAATACGATCTGACGCCCGACGATATTGGCATGACGGATATCGAGGGCGTTCAAATTGCGGGCGCGAAGCCGCGCACCAGCGAGCTGCTGCTGCACCTGGAGATTTACAAGGCCGTGCCCGAAGCAAGAGCAGTGGTCCACTGCCATCCGCCGCACGCCACGGCGTATGCCATCACCGGACGCGTGCCACCGAACCTCATCATTCCGGAGTTCGAAGTTTTCGTGGGCAAGGTGGCGGTTTCGCCTTACGAAACGCCGGGCACGAAGGCCTTTGCCGAAACTGTGCTGCCTTATGTGAAGACGCATAACACGGTGCTGCTGTCGAATCACGGCATCGTGTGCTGGGCCGACACGGTGACGCACGCCGAGTGGTACGCCGAGGTGCTCGAGACCTATTGCTGGACGCTGATGATCGCCTCGCAACTCGGAGTGCCCATCTCGCACATCTCTGAGAAGCACGGCGACGATCTGCTGGCCATCAAGAAGAAGCTGGGCCTGCCCGATATTCGCTTCGATGCGTCGCGCATGAAGGAGTGCCAGTTGTCCGATCTTGAGGTGCCGAGCTCGATTGCGCTGCAACCGACGCCCTGCGACGGGCCCGCGGGCAGGAGCGCCACGGCGACCGGCGGCGATCTGGAGTCGCTGGTGAAGTCGGTGACGGATGCGGTGATGGAAGCCATGGGGAAGTAAGAGGCAGGGACTAAGGGACTAGGGACGTAGGGACCAGGCGCACGACGGACCGACGATGAAGGCTGCTGAACGGCAACTGCGAATCCGCCAGATGATCGAGTCCCGGGACTTCATCGACTCGGAGACTCTCTGCCGCGAGCTCGACGCGTCGGAGTCGAGCGTGCGGCGCGACCTCGACATTCTGGAAGAGGAAGGCGTGCTGAAGCGCGTGTACGGCGGCGCGGTCAGCGTGCAAGCTCCGGCGAATCGCGCCTTCGACTACGCAGTGGAAAGCGTGCGCCTGAGCAGCGAGAAGAGCCGCATCGCGAGGCTCACCGCCGGCCTGATCGAAAACGGCCAGACCGTAATTCTCGATGGCGGCTCGACGGTGGCCGCGGTGGCGCGCGAACTGGCTGCGAAATCGCTGCACATCGTAACCAACTCGCTGCCCATTGCCGAGGGCCTGGAATCTTTGCGCAACATCGAGCTGACGCTGACCGGCGGATATCTTGATCCGCGGCTGCGCGTGATGCTGGGGCCCTTTTGCGAGCAGATGCTGGGCGCCATCCGTGCCGACGCGGTGATCATGGGCATCGGCAGCATCACCGAGGCCGGACTGAGCAACAACAACACGCTCGTCGTGGGCTCGGAGCAGAAGATGATCGAGGTGGCGAGCCGCGTGATCATCGTGGCCGACCACACCAAGTTCGGGCGCGGCGGCATGATTCCCGTGGCGCCGCTGACGGCCGCGCACACCGTGGTCTCCGATGCGGAGCTGAGCCAGGAGTACGTTACGCTACTCCGCGACCATGGGGTTGAAGTGCTTCTGGCATAATCGGAGTACCGGCCGCCCCAACGACGAAGATCTGTCGTTGGGAATCCTTTGGCAAAGGCCGCGAGGAACTCCATGCAGATCGAATCAAATGACGTTTTGATCGTGATCGACGTGCAAAACGATTTTTGTCCGGGCGGAGCGCTGGCCGTGCCCCGCGGCGACGAAGTGATTGCGCCGATCCATCGCCATCGCGCCGCGCTTTCGGCACATCGTCCTGACCCAGGACTGGCATCCGGCCAATCACACTTCGTTCGCGGCGTCGCATCCGGGCAAGAAGCCCTATGAATCGATCGAGCTTGCCTACGGCTCGCAAACTCTGTGGCCGCCGCACTGCGTGCAGGGAACGCCGGGCGCGGAGTTTCATCCCGGGCTCCATCTGCCGCAGGCGGAGCTGATCCTGCGCAAGGGATTCCAGCCCGCAGATCGATTCGTATTCGGCGTTCTTTGAGAACGACCGGCTCACGCCGACCGGCCTGGCCGGCTACTTGCGCGAGCGCGGGCTGACGCGCGTCTTTCTTGCCGGGCTTGCTTATGACTATTGCGTGGGCTATTCCGCGCTCGACGCGCGACGGCTGGGCTTCTCGGCCGTGGTTGTGCGCGACGCCTGCCGCGCCATCGACCTGAATGGCTCTGTGGCCGCGATAGAGGCGCATTTCGCCAAGGCAGGAGTGACGGTGATCGACGCCGCTGACGCTTTCTGCTGAGGCCGCCCGCGTAAAATCGCAACAGGCCCACGAAGCGCCAACGTTCCACACTCATGTCCCGCAACTTCTACATTCTCGCCGCCACGCTTGGGTTTTTCGCGCTGGTCTCCGGAGGCATGGCGCTGGTGCCTTCGAGCTTTCAGCCGGGATTGCCGGCCAATGGCTCGCTGTGGCGCACGGTGGCGTTGATTCTGCTGCTGGCGGCGCTGGGGTCGGCGCTGATCGGCGTGATGAGCAATCTTTTCGAACAGGTCGACCGGCGCAGCGAGGAGGCGCGCCGCGCGGCGCGACAAAAACGGCGCGGCCGGCAGGAGTAGCTACTCAGGCGCCATCGACTCGCCTCGCTCATTAAAATAGAGGAGTGCGGGCCGTGCCCGCGCAGGATCGAGCTGACAGCAATGTTTGAAGTCACCGTGGAGGCTGATTTCTCCTCCGGCCACTATCTTCGCAACTACAAAGGCAAGTGCGAGAACCCGCACGGGCATAACTACAAGGTGCGCGTGACGCTCGCCGGCGCCGCGCTCGACGAGCCGGCCTGCTGCTGGACTTCAAGCTGCTGAAGCAGGTGCTGCGGCCGGTGATCGACCGCATCGACCACCAGATGCTGAACGACCTGGAGCCATTCACGGTGCTGAATCCCTCGGCCGAGAACATCGCCAAATATTTCTACGACGAGACCAACCGCCATCTTGCCGGAATGACCGCGGGCCGCGTGCGCGTGAAAGACTGCACCATCTGGGAGACGGACACGACCACGGCTACGTATTACGAGTAGCCGGCAACTCCCGGTGGCGCCAGCTCAATTCATCTGGCTCGGACTTCGACTGCAGATATTTGTCGAAGGGAATCTCGAAGTAGAAGAGTTCATTGCCTTCGGCGTCGCGGATGGTCGCGCACGTAGAGCTTGGCGCCCACCAGCGGATGGCTGATACCCGAGACATCGTAAAACAGGAAGCCGGCGCGCGTGGTGTGCGGCTCGACGGCCAGGGCCGAGTACTCGAAGGTGTTGAAGTCCTGCTCGATCTCCTTGATTGCTGCCTTTGGGCTTGGTGTGGATGGGCGGCAGCGGCGCGGGCAGGGGAATTCTGCTCCCTTGGCGCTCCTTGCGCGTCATCAGCCGCTCCACATCTTCGGGTTCGGCGGCCTGGATGCGGTCGCCGGCCGCGGTCTTCAAACAAAATACGCGCGCATCGACGCAGCGAGATGGGCCGGTCGCCGTGATTGGTCATGATCAGCGCGCACCGGCATCACGTCGTGGCTCGATGTAGTCGACGCGGAAGATGGACTCCTTTTCCTTCGTGTCGTAGGGCTCGGCGGCGATGGCCACGTGCTCGTCAGGGTGAACTTCGACCGCCGGGAAGGAGGTGGCCGGCTGCACCGGAGGTGGATCGTGGTCGGCGGCGAAGCCGGCATGCCGCCAGCCAAAGGATGAAGAGCGGAATTGCCCGCAAAAGTTCTCATCGTGCTCGACTGTATCATTCTAGGGTGAAACACCCCACGACTTGGATTAAGCTCTTCAGGATTAGACCGGCGGAAGAGCGAATCGGTAACGCATGATTGCTTTTTTTCTATAACGTGGCCCTGCTTGCGGCGCTGCGTGGCCGGCGCTCCGTGGTGGCTGTGGCGCATGGCCACCACGCAGAAATACCGCGAGGGGCTGCGGGAGCGGCTGGGACGCGTTCCGCAAGCGGCTGATTACGGCGTGCGGGCGGACGGCCGCTGATCTGGCTGCACGCCGTCTCGCGTGGGCGAGGTGCTGGCCGTCACCCGGCTGGTGAAGGCGCTGGATGCGGCGCTGCCGGGGTATTTTGTGGCGATTTCGACCACCACGCGCACCGGACAGGCGCTGGCCCGGGAGCGCTTCGGGGCGAATCGCGTGTTTTATTGCCCGCTCGACCTGCCGTGGGCGGTGCGCGCGTATTCGCAATGCGCTCAAGCCGCGGATGCTGATTCTGGCGGAGACAGAGTTCTGGCCGAATCTGCTGAACGGATGCTTTCGCCGCGGAATTCCCGTGGCGGTGGTGAACGCGCGGATCTCGAATCGCTCGTGGCCGCGCTACCAAATGCTGCGCCGGTTGTGGAAGCCGCTGCTGGGGCGGCTGGGCCGCAGTGCTCGCGCAGAGCGAGATTGATGCCGAACGCCTGATCGCGCTTGGCTGCGCGCCGGAGCGGGTTGCAGTGGCGGGGAATCTGAAGTTCGATGTGCGAGCGGCGGAAGAGGCCGAGGCCACGCGGCAGTTGAAAACGAAACTGGCGGGGTTGCGCCTGGTTGTGGCGGGCAGCACGCTCGAGGGCGAGGAAGCGGCGCTCGTGGAGGCGTGGCCCCGGCTGCTGGCCGCTGACCCAAAGTTGGCGATGGTTCTGGCGCCGCGGCATCCGGAGCGGTTTGCGGCGGTGGCGGCGCTGCTCGAGAAGTCAGGGAGCGCGTGGGTGCGACGGTCGGAGTGGAATCGAACAGCCATTGGAGCCGTTGCGACCCGGCGAGATTGTGCTGCTGGACACGATTGGCGAATTGGCGTCGGTGTATTCGCTGGCCAGCGTGGCGTTCGTGGGCGGCAGCCTGGTTCCGGCGGGCGGGCACAATCCGCTGGAGCCGGCACAGTTTGGCGTGCCGATCGTGATGGGGCCGCACTACGCGAACTTCGTGGCGATCACCGACAGCCTGCGCACACACGATGCGTTGCGCATTGCGGCGAAGGAGAAGCTGGCTGAGGCCCTGACGGCATTGCTGGGCGACCGGACGGCGGCGGAGGCGATGGGGGCGCGGGCAAGAGAGGTGTTCGAAAAGCAGGCGGGCGCGACGGAGCGGTGCGTGGCGGCGTTGCGCAAGCTCCTGGCAGGCAAGACGGATGCGGAGCGCAGGCCATGACGCGCGCCGCACGTCCATGGCTGTGGCCGCTGGTTCCTGCCTACCGGTTGGCTCTTGGGCTGCGCGAGGTGCAGTTGCGCATGGGACTGAAGCCAGTGCGTCGATTGCGCTGGCCGGTAGTGAGCGTGGGGAATCTTTCGGCGGGCGGTGCAGGGAAAACGCCGCTGACGATTGCGCTGGCGAAGGCGCTCACGGCGCGCGGCGTGCAAGTGGATGTGCTTTCGCGCGGCTACGGACGACATTCCGTGCTTCCACTTTTGGTCGATCCCCATGGCGCTGCCGAAGCAATTTGGCGATGAGCCGCTGGTGATTGCGCGCGAAGCGCGCGTGCCGGTGTTTGTGGCGGCAGAGCGATATGAGGCGGGGCTGCTGGCAGAAGCGAGTCGGCAACCAGGTCAGGGCTTCAGCCCTGACTCGGCGAGTCAGCGAGTTAGCGTGCATTTGCTCGACGATGGGTTTCAACATCGCCAACTGGCGCGCGACGTGGACATTCTGCTGCTGAGTTCCGAGCGATCTCACCGATCGCCTATTGCCTGCCGGCAATCTGCGCGAGTCACTGCATGCAGCGGAGCGGGCGGACGTTCTTGCCATTCCGGAAGACGAGCCGGAGGTTGCGGAATGGGTGAAGTCGCGGGGTTGGAAGGGGCAGGTGTGGCGGCTGCGGCGGTGCATGGAGGTGCCGGCCATCGATCGGCCCGTCGTTGCCTTCTGCGGAATCGCGCGGCCGGAGCAGTTTTTTGCGGGGCTGGAGCGCGCAGGCTTGCGCCTGGCGGCGCGGTTCGCCTTCCCGGACCACCATCGTTACAAGGCCGTCGATCTAGAGCGCTTGGTTGCCGCGGCGCAAAAGGCCGGGGCGGCGGCGCTGCTGACGACCGAGAAAGATGGCGCGCGGCTGGGAGCAATGGCTGCAAGCCTTCCTGCAGCAATTCCACTCAAGACCGTTCCGCTTGGCATCGAGATTGAGGACGAAGCGGAAACGATCGATGAATTATTGAGGCGCGTGCGTGGGGATGGGTGACGACCGCGTGGACGTCGGCCAGCGCGCCTAAAGAACCATTTTGTAAATATTCCCCTTGTTGTCGACGGCGACGCCGAAAATGTTGTCGATGATTGCGCCCAGCTTTTCTTTCTGAAACTCCAGTTGGAGCACCGTTCCGTTGCTGCCTGTCGCGGTAGCCTGGCCGACGGTCTGGCTGCCCAGGATGTGCGTGTTGAAGTAACCCGGACCGTAGACGAGATCCCAGGCAAAGGCGAGATTGGGCTGCGGCGGAAAGCTGGCCGGCGTGCCTGGTGTTTTCGCATTGATGAACGTGATTGTGACCGTCGTCCATGGGCCCTGAAAGGTCTCTCCGCCGGCCTGCGTGAGAGTGATGACTCCCGACTTGCCGAGATAATTGCTGAGCTTGGCGTTAAAGCTCGGTGGAGGGGTTTGCGCGGTAGCAGGGCCTTGCACCGGGTAGAGGCGCTGAGCGTGTGCCGCGGTGGACGGGACGAAGAAACAGAGAGCGAAGAGACCAAGAATGGCCGCAAAGCGAATGCGCATGGATGGGTTCCTCTGCTGAGGTAGACGCGGCAATCGCCAAAAATGTTTTCCAGACGGCGGGATCAATGGCGTTCTGCGACGGGGACCCAGTGCGTGGGATAGGGCGGCCCGATGTATTCGGCGCGGGGGCGGATGAGGCGGTTGTCGTCGAGTTGCTCGATCACATGCGCGGCCCAGCCGGAGATGCGGCTGACGGCGAAGATGGGAGTGTAGAGATCGATATCGATGCCCAGCGTCGCGTAAGTGGAGGCGGAATAGAAATCGACGTTGGCGTTGAGCTTCTTTTCCTGGTTGATGTAGAGCTCGATGGCGCGCGACATTTCGTACCACTTGGGATTGCCGGAGTCGTTGCCCAATTGTTCGCTCATCTTGCGCAGGTGGGTGGCGCGGGGATCTTCGGTTTTGTAGACGCGGTGGCCGAAACCGGAGATTTTTTGCCGTGCGGCCAGCATGCCTTTCACGTATTCGACGGGATCGGCGCCTTCCTTGTCGATGAGCAGAAGCAGCCGCATGACACCTTCATTGGCTCCGCCGTGCAATGGGCCCTTCAGTGCGCCGATCGCGCCCGTGATGGCGGAGTGGATGTCAGAGAGAGTGGCGGCGATGACGCGGGCGGCGAAAGTGGAAGCGTTGAGCTCGTGGTCGGCGTGAAGAATGAGGGCGATATCTAAGGTTCGGGTGGCTGTTTCTGAGGGCTTTTCGCCGTTCAGCATCCAGAGAAAGTTGCCTGCGTGGGAGAGCGAGCGGTCGGGAGGAACGATCTCCTTGCCCTTGCGAATGCGATCGTAAATGGCCACCAGCATGGCGATCTGCGCAGTGAGGTTGTAGGCCTTGCGCACGTTAGCATCGTGTGAGTTGTCTTTCTCATCGGCGTCGTAAAAGCTCAATGCCGACACCGCAGTTCGCAACACTTCCATGGGCGTGGCGGCGGTGGGAAAGCTCTTCAGCATTTCGATGACGCGCTGGTCGAGGGAGCGCGCCAAGGCGAGCTGCGCCGAGAACTCGCGCAGGGCGAGCGCATTGGGCAGGATGCCGTTCCATAGCAGGTAGGTGCATTCCTCGAAGGTTGAATGCTCGGCGAGTTCATGGATGTCGATGCCGCGATAGGAGAGGATCCCCGCATCTCCGTCGATCCAGCAGATACCGGAGTTCGCGGCAACAATTCCTTCCAGACCCTTTCCTACGACGGCAGTCGACATACCCTGTGTCTCCCCTGTTCTTGCGATGCAGCTTGGCCTTGAGATGGAGTTCCGGGACCTCTTTGCAGGCGCGGCGCCAAAAAGTGCAGTAAAGATGTTTATAGCTTAGCGGTTCTGCCCTTGTCACGGAAAGCAGGGAACAAAGGAACGAGGAGATTACGGAACAACAAAGCGGCCACCAGGGACTAAAGGACCAGGAAGGCGATGAGCCAGGAAGGGCAACCCCTTCCGATGCTCAGGGCCGCGGGTTGGATATATCCTGTAGGTTGATTCGAGTCCTACCTGAGGAGCCAAAAAATCAACAACTTAGCTTCCATTGCGCTCTGTTTGCGCTCCAATTCCCTGAAAAGCCAGTTGAGCGACTTTGATTCCCGCCGTAGTCATCTCATCCGTTACAACGTCCCCGTAAATGTTCATGGTGGTTCTGATGTCCGCATGGCGCATCATTTTTTGCTGGACGGCCACTGAGGTGCCCACAGCGTCAAGCCATGAGCGATGAGTGTGCCGGAAAGAGTGCGTCCCGAGATGCCCGATTTTCGCGACGCTAGCGGCCCGCTCAAGTTCCCGCCACACGCCCGTGTAGGAGTACGGGAGTCTGCCGAGTTTGATTGGGCTTGCGAAGATCCAGTCGGCAGCTCCCGAAAAATCCGAGCGCTGCTTCCAGGTCTTCAGGCGGCCCAGCAATTCGCCCGTGAGGCTGAATGTCCGTGCGGAGCCTTCCGTCTTCACATCGGCCACAATCTGCTCCACAATGCCTCGCTGGACACACAGCCGTGAGCCTAGCCAATCCACGTCAGCCCACCGGAGGGCCAGAGCCTCACTGATGCGAAGGCCCAAGCATACACAAAGCAGAGCCATAGTGGAGAACGGCTCGTGTAGCTCTTTCAGCAGCGCGTGGAACTGCTCCGCTGTCAGGCTCCGGGCTTTCCGTACTTTCCGCGTTGCCCCGACGTTGCGGACAAGGGAAACGGGGTTGCGGGTGATCTCCAGCAGCCCGGTCCACATCGCAAACTCCACAAGCCCGTGCATGAGTGACCGCACGTGCGTCTTGGATTTTGGCGATAAGGGCAGCTCACGGAGCCACAATTCAACCGGGCGGGGCTGTACGTCCTGAATCCGCGTTTCACCCCACTTCGGCAGTATGTGATTGTTGAGGAAAGAGCGATACACCCGCGCCGTCGATTGACGTGAGGGCATCCGCTCAGCTTCATACCGTGTAATCACGCTTCGCACCGTGTCCCCGTCCTGTGGTTTCGGTTGCTGGAGTTCAAGGCTTTCGACTTCCTTCCATGCGGCGGCCTTGGTTGGAAATTCTTGCTTCGTCCCAATTCGCTTTGACCGGCGAGTTGGGCCGTCATACCAGAGGTAATTCCAGGTCTTGCGCCGTTTGTCATAGCGCACAGACCCGCTTGCGTGTCGCTGAACCCTCATTGCTACCTCCCCTCAGCAGGGTCAGCGGATGACGAGCACAGAATAGCATCCAACTCATGCCTTCGGAATCTCCAGACACACCGTCGCACGCCGGATAGCCGGTGTGCGGGGATCTTTCTTTCGCGTACCCACTGGAGCAGCGTGCGCGGCCTCACCTTCAGATATTGGGCAGCCTCATTTGCGGTAAGCCATTCGGTTTCCATGTCAACCTGTTTTCTCGCTCCGGCAACACAGGAAGCCGGAGGTTGCGTGGACGGTTAGGTTGTGTCTTGAGGAGAAAACGAACGAAGTTCCTCGACATGGTTGCCGCGATCATCTCCGTAGATCTTCTCGAAGATGTGCCGAGTACATTGCAGGATCCACCAATCGATTTCTGCGGGGCATCCAAATGTTGCGGATAGCCAACCAGGCCAGCACTGCCGTTACAAAGAAAACTCTTGCCATACCCTGCTCCTTTCCTACAGCGTTACGTCCGGTTTCATCTGGAATTGTCCACGCTTTACTTCAACGGTTGGTGACCCCACCGTGCCCTTACTGGCGGCCTTTACTGGAGCGTGTTCCTTTGGCAACGCCAGGTTCTTCAGGTAGGTAGAAAGGGCGTGGATTGTGATTGTGACGCCGTTCTCTTCAAAAACACGGACCAACATCTTCAGCGTGTAGCCGTTCTCCCGCAACTTTTTCAACTGCGGGTATACGCCTCGCACGATCTCCCCCATCATGTAGGACTCGGGTTGCGGGGGAGGTACATTCCCTCTCTCATCCAGGCGAGTGCGAAAGACCTCAAATTGCTCTGCGGTGAGCGTTTGCGGGTTGCGGCGCCGTTTTTCCATCTGCCTTCCTCCTTTCCTTGCCAACGACGAGTCGAGAACATCATAGCACAATATTGACATCAGATATGTATTAAAGTAAAGTCGGAACTGTTGCCTGAGAAACCGGAATTGTTAAGAGGCACGGCGAGGTGCGCGCTGTAGCCACAAAACCCCTGCGGGGTTTCGCGTCTCCACCACCATTTCTCCAATCCGCCTGCGGCTACTCGGAGAAATGGTTGCGCATCTCGCTCAGGGCTACGCCCCGAGACCCCACGGAAAGGACAATGCACAATGCCACGACCAAAACGAGCGCAAGGCGTCACATCGGAAATCCACATTCGTGTCACGAGTGACGAGAAGGACATTCTGCATACACAAGCGCAGAAAGCCGGACTCACCGTGAGCGAATACTTGCGAAGATGTTCGCTGAATAAGCGAATTCATTCGCGCGTAAGCGACAAGGCAGTTGCCCGCCTGAGCAGCTTGTGCGGCCTGCAAAAACATCTGCTCATGCAAATAACCGGCCTTCCACAGGAAGGCACACTTCGCAGTGAACTGAATTCGATTCTTGCAGGGATCACCGCAACGCTGCGGGTCATTGTCAAGAATGACGAGGATTCAGAATGATCGCCAAAGTCCAACCGAGCAAGCGGAAGTCGGGAAGCAGTTTCAAGCGGCTGCTGAATTACCTCACAATGGAACGCGACCCGGAAACCGGAAAGACTCTTCTCCGGGGAGATGTCGTAATGTCGTACAACCTTGTCAGTTTCGACACAGCCGCTGCCGAGATGAAAGGCGTCGAATCTCTGAACCCACGCTGCAACGACGCAGTTTTCCACTATGAACTCGCATGGCCTCCAGGAGAACGTCCGTCGCGGGCAGAGTGGATTGATTCTGCCTCATACACGCTGAACCAACTTGGCTTCAAGCAACACCAGTACGTTCTCGTTGCTCACGACGACAAGAAGCACTTCCATATTCACGTCATGGTAAACAAGGTTCACCCTGAAACGTACAGAGCGCATACACCAACTTATAGTTGGCTCACACTCGATGGCGCAGTACGCCATCTTGAAGCCAAGTATGGCTGGTCCCACACGCTTGGTCCAATGCGATGGGACGAGGCCACTCAAAAGGCTGTGCGGGCATTCAGATCCGAACGCAATGAGTCCCGGTCCACTGAACACCAGACGACTGGCGCCGCCGCAAAGTACGAGCACTATCACGATGAAGAATCCCTCCAGACCTATGTGCGTCGAGAAGTTGCTCCGCGTGTACGAACGCTGCTAACTCGCCAGAACGCCTCATGGGACGCCCTGCATACACTGCTTGCGAAATATCATCTGCGCATCGAAAAGGGGGAGGCGGGCGGGTACACGGTCCTCGCAATCGACCACAGCATCCGCGTGAAAGCATCCGATGTATTCCGTCATAACTTTGCTGGTAAAGAGAATCGTAAGGCGACCGAACAGCTTCTCGGGTCCTGGAGAGAACCCTCGACATCGCTTCAGCCTCCCCCGGCAGATACCGGACGTACTACCGTTCGTAATCAGACGCTACGGGACGAACGAAGAGAGCAACGACTCCGGGACAGAAAAGCTCTCTATGGCCGAATACAATCAATACCGAAATCAGCAAAGGGCAGTCTGCAAAGGCATTACTGCGAAGGGCAGAGAGGACCGGCAACAAACCCTCACTCGGCTGAAGCAACGCAAAAAGGAAATTCGCGCATTGGCGCAACCGTGGCCCGCCAAGAAGATATTGCTGTCGGAGGATGTAGCCGCGTCCGTCATTGAGCTACGAACGCTCAAATTGTCCACGCAGAAGACGCGCCAAGCACAGTTTCCGAAGAACCTGCGCACATGGGTTGCTGAGCGCGCCGCCGAGGGCGACGCGCGGGCAGCGGCACAATTGCGTGGCTGGCGCTATGCGGACCAACGAAACCAGCGCCGGCTCGACGCGAACCTGGAATCGAACGCACTGCATATTGGTCCGCCGCTAGAGGATAATCAGAAATCCGACTGGGCAGACTTTGCACAACAACGGCTTTCGGCTCAACAGTGGGAACAGAATCTTGCCCAACAGATCGCAGCGACGCGAATCTGGACGATCAACCGGAAGACCGGTGATGTGTCGTACATGCTGAACGGCAGGGTTTCCGTCATCGACCGCGGGCGCCTTGTGACCGTACTCAACCAGGACGAAGCGGCAATTGTCTTTGGGTTGGAGGTGGCCGTCCAGAAATACGGATCGCGGATCGCATGTACTGGAAGCGAAAAATGGAAGCGGATGGTTACCTGGTGCGCGATCAAGCACGGCATCTTCGCCCAATTCACGGACCCGGAGATGCAAGGCGCCTTCTACCAGGAACAACTCCTCGCGAATCCTCTCCAACTCCGAGCTGTGCGACTGCATTCTATCGAAACCAGGCTAAGAACTGAGGAAACCGGGGATTTGATCTTCACCGACGAAGCAGATGCGCGCCTGCTCCTCTCAAGTCTCCAGCCTGCCGCCCAGTCCCGACAACCTCTCGAAATCCTGAAAGCATCGCAA
The DNA here is from genome assembly GCA_963826735.1 of uncultured Acidobacteriota bacterium. Taxonomy (GTDB): domain Bacteria; phylum Acidobacteriota; class Terriglobia; order Terriglobales; family Acidobacteriaceae; genus Telmatobacter. Next base: position 359,894 of record CAWGYN010000010.1, on the reverse strand, counting down.
CAACCGGAGCCGAAGGCGAATGTAGGCGGCAACCTGACAATTACCCTTGTCATATCCTCCACGGGTCAACAGGCATTCAAAGTATCAATTCACGAGGGGAAGCGGCAAGAGATCATCGACCGGGTTGCTCAACTCCGGCAGAGTGCGTATCTGGCATCGCGCAACAACTTCAGGATGCTCAGCAACGAACGTGGTGGCAGATAGCTCATGACAGGAGGGAAAACCCGTCGTCGATTGAACATGGAGTTGCTTCCCCGTTGTACGCTCGCACCGCTGTCGACAACTCAACATCAACTTTGCGTCCAAACCGAAGCCATCACAATAAAGCGAACCGTGGGGGAAGAAAAGAAAACTTGTCTGGGTCTCCGCAGCGCATCAGAGCAGCAATCCCAGCATGGATACCCGCACCAGGTTTACGACGCCCAACGTTCGCCAAGGTCAGCCGAACAACGCACACGAAGGGCAACGGGGTCCGCAGGCCAGCGATTGAGCCGCGTAAGAATAGAGCCCGGGGGCCGACGCCGTTGCCAAGGCGGACGGCAACATGTTGGGATGCGTAAGCCGTCAACAACGGTCGCGCCTCTGCCACAAATAGTTGCGGCTATTCGCTCCCCATTCCGGCCGCTGCGTCGATACCCTGAACGTCTTCTTTCATTGAAGGATAAGTAGGTATCGTAGCGCTCCCGGGTCGCAAGAGTTGAACGGCGTGCAACCGCACCAATATCGGAAGAATAGCCTGGTAAACCTCGCAATAGGGAGATGCGTGGCGAAAGGTGCCGAACTGTTCTTTCCGATACTGTGGACAACCTGCGGCACAGGTGAATCGCCATTTGCAATCCTGACAAACAGGAATCAAATCTACGCGGTTCTCCTTAGGTAAGTAGCGGTCTTGACTTTTCAGAATCTGCACAATATTGCCATTTAGACCATTCCCAATCGGATTATCTAAATCGAATGGACAAAGGCAAACCTGGCCATCCGACGTAATTGCAATCGCATTGCTGCCGATTCCGCAGAGCTGCATTCTCGGTCTTCGTAGGTCTATATCGGCAAATCGGTGAACCTCGTATAAACTCCGAGCTGGGAGATGATTTTCGAGCCATCCGTAACAACGCCCTAGTTCTTCGATTAGTGTTTTGTTATCGCTCTTGAGAGATTCCCGTGAGGTGAAAGGTTGACGATAGGGGCTAAAGCGAAACGTCAGGTCTCGCTCGACGCAATATTGTGCGAACTCCGTAAGGCCATTGACATTATCTTTCGTAATAGTACAGGAAACAGCGACTCTAATGCCGCGTCTGAGCAGCAACTCGATGTTTCTATCCACGTCGCAAAAAGAACCCTGGCCATCCTGGTAGACGCGGTGCTTATCGTGCCACTGTCGGGTTCCATCGAGAGATATCGATAGCTTTAGTTTTCCGCTGGCAGCGTAGTCGATAAGATCCGAAGGGAAAGATGTTCCATTCGTAACAATCAGGAAAGTGGTCCTAAATGGCATGTTTTTGAGACCAGCATCCGCCCAATCTACAAGCTCCTTAACTGTCCTCCACCTAGTCGTCGGTTCGCCACCTGCAAACTTGAACAGAAGCGAATCATATCCTGCCTGACGACATTCTTTTGCTATCTTCAACATAAGCGCTTGCGCGGTTTCTGGATTCATATGCGTAGGCTTTTTCGAAATATAGCAATAGCTGCATCGGAGGTTGCAGGCATCCGTCATCTGAAGCCAGACGGTCATTCCTTGCTTCCTCAATTGCCTCTGTTGGGCCTCACAATGCTCAGAAAACTCTCTACCAAGGTTTAGAATACCTCGTCGCCCGAGCAAATTTAGTAAGTCTATTAGCTTCCACGGGTGTGTTCGTGCCCATGGCAAAGCCGTCTTTATATCGGAAATATTGAAAGCTTTCGAGCAGCAAACAAAAACCTGATAGGCTTCCTTTGGCAGAAGCATCACGCCATGGTGGCCCCGCGGGTTGAAAACATATCGATGACCGTCAACATCCCCTTGTATAAGTCCATCATTCAACCCGACAACAAGATCATCCACAAGAGTATTGATCATCGTGCCCCTCCTGGAATCTGTATGCTTAGTCTCTTGATCCAGCTATGCCCTTCGAATTCGACGAGATATTTGCAAGGAATCTATCATTCCCTGACGCGAAAGGGAAGTGGCCAGAGATGTCTCGAAAACGTAAAAGGAGATTAAGGGTTCAAACCGATTATGAAGAGACGGGGTGGCAAGCATTGTTTTTCGCAAATGGGGCTCAGTGACAAATATAGTCAGATTCAAGGATCCAGACTCTATTTCGCCGCTCGGTTGCAGGACTACGCTCATCATGCGCGGTATGGTCTGGAGCGTGCTTTCCCTAAATAGTCGACATTTGGTGTAGATCGGCCCGCGAAATGTTGTCACACTCAGATGTATCATCCATCACATAATTTGATCTAACAGCTGTGCCTAAATGGTTGCCCAGACCCTGCAAACCTCCCTCCATTCTGCTCCTGCAGGTTTTCATTAAGCATTCAAGGTGCCCGGGTTGTTGCACGAAAGGATTCGACTATGGCTCGGTTCATCAACGCCCAGCGTCGTATTGTGCTCGTCTTTGCCACGGTGATTTTCACATTCCTAATTCGCCTTATTTCGCTTTCGGCCGGTCATAGCCAACGAGAGGGACGCAATAGCTTTTTTGTGTCCGATAAGGGGCCTTTCAAGCAGGCCGCGCTGATGTTCCATGCACCCAAAGGGACCAGCGCATATCTGCTTCGAATCGCCAACTTTTTCCCTTTTGTCATGGTTGAAAACCGTGGCCCCCAGGCGAATTTGAAGGCCAATATCCCGCACGGAAGGTCGCATGCCGCGCTTGGGCAAAGCTGCGGCGGCGGCGACTGCGACTGCGATTGCGGCGGCTGCTGTTTCGGCTGCTTTGGCGGCTTTGAATAAAAGTCGTGGACTTAAACTTTAGCGCATTGCAGATGACGGGTGCCTCGTGAACATGGGCTCCGCTTAAATGTCTAATGTCTGCCAAGGAAGGGAGCGCTTGACATGCGGATGAGGGTAAGATTTAAGGGCTTTCTGAGCATTGGGTTCGCTGCTTGCAGCATCGGCCTGACCGCGCAGCAGCCCGCGCCAGATGCCGCGGGCAGCGTGGCCACATTGTCGCCACCGTACAAGACCATTTCTTACACGGGAACAAAGCCCGCGGGGGCCACAGCCCCTGTTTTCAGTCACGGCTATTTCATTCAATTCAAGCATCAGGTCACCTCTGCCGGCGAATCGAATATCTTTCTTTGGAATTCCTCCGGGCAGGCCGGAGACGAGGTGGCGATATGGCCGGAGGGGGCAGCCAAGCTGTTTCTCACTTCCGTGGATGTTGGCGCGAGCGGGCAGTTGGCATTTGCCGGCGCAGTGGTCAAAACAGATGGCAGCATTTCTCTCTTCATCGCAACCTCGGATCTCAACGGACAGAATCCAAAATTCTTCGATACTGGGCGCTACCGTGCCTCGCAAATCGCCTTGGCGGATGATGGCTCAATATGGGCCGTAGGCGCGGAGCATAACACGCTCACTAAAAGCGGCGGCATAACGGCGACGAGATGGAATAACTATGACGTTCTGCGTCACTACAGTTCCACCGGCTCGCTTATCGAGCATTTTCTTCCACGTTGGGAGGCCAATGTAGCGTCCGTGACCGTAAGCTACGACAGCTCAGGCCATGGGACACTAGCCGCGTATGATTCCCAGGGTGCGCCAACCACGACTGCCCGTGAAAATGATGCTTTCTGGAGCTATGCGGTCGCCGGGGACACATCGAGCCAGACTTGGCTGAAAGCATTTGATGACGGTGTGATTCTCTACAACGGAAGAAATGGAAGATTGATCCAGTACTCTTCCACGAACCAAGCATTGACGGAGCAGGGCGTCGACCTTAGTGACAGTGTAGGGCGCCAGATTGATGGCTTCACTGTGTCGAGGGACGGAAGACTTTTTGCAAGTATGCAGAGTAGCGATGCGACACATCCACATACTTATGGGCTGTTCCAGTTACTGGTTAACACCTCGGGTGGTCTGGACAAATGGTCTAAAGTACCGGTGGGCGCATCCATTCGGCTGTCGCCGGGGCGGCTCTTAGGCTCAGATGGAACGGCGATTGTCTACCGAGTTAATGGAGCTCAAGTCAATTGGTCCGAGGTGTTCCAATGACCCATCGACAGTGGAATAGAAAGCAGGGCGGTAAGCGCGACAAGGCTAGCAACACCTCGTTCCTATTTAGGCTTGACCCGAAGATGAGAGTTTGGCGCGCATTTCTGATTCCGGTCTTCTTGATTGCCGAAATAGTGACTCCCCGTCCGGCATACGCACAAAACGGCTTTAACGTGAGTGCGCCAGTTACCGTTACTCCAACTCCAACGTCTCTCAATGTGGGTGAGTCCGCAACTGTACAAATCTCGGCAACATTAAGCCTTATCAATGCCACAATAACCAGCTCAACGCTATCCTGCACCGTAAACGGCGCGTCTGTATCCGTACCTAATGCATCATGGCAAAATATTCAAATCCTGGGCCTGTTTGATCTGTCTACTAGCTTTACTATCCTGGAAACAACGGCTGGGACCTACAATATCGATTGCAAAGTAAGTGGTGGAGTTACGTTAAATCCGAGCTCTGGTGGAACTTACACTGGAACGTTTTCGGGCGAAGAGTCTGCTCAAGTTACATATGTTACCGGCAAGGATTGTACTGGATCGGCAGTGACGCCCCAAGGCGCGACGACGCAGTCCGGCGGGGGAATAACAAGCACGACGTGGAACGGCCTCACGATCCAAGCGTATCCGCCCGGCGGCCCGACGCCATCAACTGCGTCCACAAGTGGCCTCGGAATTACTGGGGATAGCGGTTATTATGACTGCGACGGTGATCCATTAAGTACTGGCGGCGAGCAAGATGCGACGATTGCATCTAATGCTCCGTATTCACCAGGCAATGATTCCGTCAATATCACTTGGTCCGTTACGGAGTGGTCATATCAACTGGGCGATGATTGCAGTTCATGTGATTCAAATCCGGGAGGGACGTCCTCAGTTGACGCCGAGTCAAGCGTAGTTACACCTGCGGCCTCAGTAACGGCATGGTGCTTTTAAATGTAATCACGTTTGTTCAGGTGTTTAAGAATAAAGGAGATAAGGAGAATACGATGAAACTGCGATCTGAATTCCTAGCGCTCTTGGCGGCAACCTTTGCATTAACTCTTCGCGGTATTGCCCAGGTTCCAAGTTTGCACGAGAGCACGGTATATCAGGCAAACACGACCTCCGGCTCTCAGCCCGATTCATCCTCCCGCATTTGGCACGAAGTGATTAAGAACGAGGGGTCAACTCCACTAGTGGCACTCCATGCTACCTTTCATTGCCCAGCTGGGGGGGGCTTTCAAAGAATCGATATTGAATACCTGCACGATCCCTTGATTCGCTATGGCTATGACACCGAAATCCCACCTGGAGGTAGTCTCGAGATCTCTGCCGCTGATCCCGCGAAATGTCCGGGGGGCGTTGACGCAGCGATTTTTGAAGATCATTACGAAGGTGATCTACAGCAGGTGAATAGGCTGTACGCTAGGCGCCGCGGCACGTATAAGGCGCTCGCAGATTCACTTGATCTACTCAATACGATTGTGACACAAGGTAAGTCTCCACAGGATGTTATGAATTCTCTAGCCCAACTGTCTCAGTCGGTTGAGAAGGATCAAACGATCGATAGTTTTGAGAGAAAAGCGATTATTGACTTTTATTCTTATCTTGGAAGAACGTTACAAAGTACACAAAGCGTTGTGAGGGCCCCATCAGACCATACTGCACACCGACAGCCGACCTACCGCAAGCTTTCAGACACCGACGGCATTTCCATCGAGCAGGCGCAGGCTACTGTTATCAGCAATAAGTTTCGGGAATGGAGAGCGGATTTAGAGGAGAATATGAATTCTCCACAAGCGAAATAGCAATGCTCGAAGCGTAGTTCAACTTGCAGATGTGTGAGGATTCTCCACTTCATTATTTGTAAGGCTGCTTGCAGCCGTGTTGCCGCAGCTTGTGATTGGTAAACCATGCTAGCGGCGTGATTCTGCCGCACGGGAGGAAAGAAGGGAAAGCACATCGGTAACCAACAGGCAGGACGCAGTGTGGCGGCTCCTTTCGGTAGTCGAAAGCCGTAGACGAATCAAGGCTCCGGTGTGCGACTACCTCGCCGACATCCTGGCCGGACTCGCCAGCATCGCCATAAAGCGCGTAGCCAAGTTCATTTCAGGCCTCTGGGCAGCCACACTGATTATGTAGAGACGGGGTGGCAAGCCCTGTGATTCGCAAATGGGGGCTCAGTGACGAGCGTAGAACTATATAGCCGGATTCAAGGATCCAGGCTCTATTTCGCCGCTCGGTTGCAGGACTACGCTCATCATGCGCGGTATGGTCTGGAGCGTGCTTTCCCTAAATAGTCGACATTTGGTGTTGGTCGGCACGCGAAATGTTGTCACGCTCAGATGTATCCACCATCACACAATTTGATATCGCAGCTGTGCCTAAATGGTTGTCCAGACCTGCAAACCTCCCTCCATTCTGCTCCTGCAGGTTTTCATTAAGCATTCAAGGTACCCGGGTTGTTGCACGAAAGGATTCGACTATGGCTCGGTTTATCAATGCCCAGCGTCGTGTCGTGCTCGTCTTTGCCACGGTCATTTTCACTTTCCTGATCCGCCTTATTTCGCTCTCGGCCGGTCATAGCCAACGAGAGGGGCGTAATAACTTGTTTGTGTCCGACAAGGGACCTTTCAAGCAGGCTGCGCTGATGTTCCATGCGCCCAAAGGGACCAATGCATATCTGCTTCGAATCGCCAACTTTTTCCCTTTTGTCATGGTTGAAAACCGTGGCCCCCAGGCGAATTTGAAGGCCAATATCCCGCACGGAGGGTCGCATGCCGCGCTTGGGCAAAGCTGCGGCGGCGGCGGCGGCGACTGCGACTGCGACTGCGGTGGCGGCTGCTGTTTCGGCTGCTTTGGCGGTTTTGAATAAAAGTCGTGGACTTAAACTTTAGCGCATTGCAGATGACGGGTGCCTCGTGAACATGGGCTCTGCGCAAATGTTTCGTGCCCGCCAGGAAAGGGAGCGTTTGAGATGCGGATGAGTGTAAAATGCGTGGGAATTTTGAGTGTTGTGTTCGTCGCCGCCAGCATCGGCCTGACCGCGCAGCCGCCCGCGCCAGATGCCGCGGGCGGCGTGGCCACATTGTCGCCTCCGTACAAGGCCATTTTTTACACGGGAACAAAGCCCGCGGGGGCCACAGCGCCCTTCTTCAGTCACGGCTATCTCATTCAATTCAAGCATCAGGTAACCTCTGCCGGAGCGACGAACATTTACCTCTGGAACTCCTCGGGACAGCTTGAAGACGAGGTGGCGATATGGCCGGAGGGGGCAGCCAAGCTGTTTCTCACTTCTGTAGATGTTGGCGCGAGCGGGCAGTTGGCGTTTGCGGGCGCGCTAGTCAGAACAGACGGCAGCGTGTCTCTTTTCATCGCAACTTCGGATGTCAACGGGCAGAATCCGAAATACTTTGATACCGGGCGCTATCGTGCCTCGCAAATCGCCTTGGCGGATGATGGCTCGATCTGGGCCGTAGGCGCGGAGCATAATACGCTCACAAAAAATGGCGGCACAACTGTGACGAGATGGAACAACTACGATATGCTCCGCCACTATAGTTCAGCTGGCGCGCTTATTGAGCATTTTCTTCCTCGCTGGGAGGCCGGCGTGGCATCCGTGACCGTAACGTACGATAGCTCCGGACATGGAACATTGGTCACGTATGATTCCCAGGGCGAGCAAACCACAACGTCTCGTCATAACGCGGCTTGGAGCTATACGGCCGCATGGGATCCTTCGAGGCAAGTGTTCTTGAAGTCCGCGGGAAACTATACCGTTTTATATAACGGCTCAAACGGAACCGCATTTCTCTACACTGCCGCTGGTGGCGCCATCTCGCAGGGCGTAGCGCTCCATTTTGTTATGCTGCCCGATAAAATTACTGGTTTCACTCTGTCGTCGGCCGGGAACATTTATTCCAGCATGAGGACCTCGGACCCCCAACATCCTCAACCTTTGGGCCCTTTTGCGTTGATCTTTTCGCTCTCGGGAGGTCTCGTTAAATGGTCCAGCATGTCGCCTGGAACGTCCAGCACCACAGCTAACATGCAGGGATTCACGGTTCTTGGATCAGACGGCGCCGATGTTGTCTACCGAGATAAGACAGGGTCGGTGAATTGGTCGGCAGTGAATTAGTCGGTAGCGGAATCCCGAGCGGAAACAAGGTACCGGTGAGAGAAGATGAAGACCCGGGCTCGAACGCTGTGAATTAGCTCGGTGTGAGGAAGCCTTTGAGTAGCGTCGGCGGAGACCGGCTGTAGTCTGCCAGAGAAGAGATGTTGGCGTAAGCCGTGTCTTGTGGGCGCTCGTAACTAGGAGTGCGAATACCGAGGAGGGGAGAATGCCTAATCACGACAAGCGCCCTCGTTTGGCGGCGCTGAGTCTTACCATACTTGGCGCTCTGTCGAGCCTTGCGGCCGGGCAAAGCGTTGCCAATAATTCAGCCAACAATCCCAGCTTGAACTGCGTGAGCGTGCAAGTGGGTCAACTCCAAGCGAGCGACGCAAACTTCGCCACCAGCTTAGGCCTATCCATCAAGAACGGATGCGGGAAGGACATCTCCGCGGTCGGCATTAACTTTGGACCGAATCAAGTCACCCAATGGGACTGGATTGAGATGCTCCTTTTCAAGGATCAACTACCTGAAAACGGCATTCTGTTAACCGGGACCACGAAGCAACTCTGGATTCCCCGGGATTGGATCCCTGTGGACGCCACCTGGACCCCTACCGTTTCCTTTGTCATTTTTATGGACAGGACAGCGCTTGGCGACGCAACGGCCATATCGAGAAGAATCACAACGCGACAAAATTTGATTGTTATGTACGAAGAGCGAAAAGAGCTCCTTGCCAGCTTAACGGCGTCCGGCCAGACGATTTCACCCGAGGCGATTTCATCCTTTCTTGAAGAGCACGGCGAAACGCTACAGTCGTCCGGCCGTTCCTACCTAGCTCATCTTCGTGAGAATCTAGGTCGCGTGGATCCAAGCGACTGGCCGAGTCTTATTGACGGCGAGCGGGAGAGAGCCAACGCGGGCATCGCCCTGCTCAAACTGCATAGTCAGATCTCGATTCAAGCCGCTGCTCCAACGGAGGTAGCGCGATGAAACCGCCGCTTATTGCAACCCTACTCTGTTTTGCGCTTCCAGTGCTGGCCACATATGGGTACGGGCAGTCATGCAACCCGAGCGCGCAGTTTGTTACGGCTAATGACACGATTTATCAAGGCACCGTTCCCGCAGGCACGAAGTACCAGACAAATTACAACGAACCTGTGACTGCGGTGTACGGCACCTCAACCATCTATAACGGCCAGGCTGGCACTTGCAATGGCGGTGGGACGTTCAATGTAATCCTTCCGTCGACAGGCCAGATCGGATGCATCAACAACAGCAGCCCCTGTTTCGCCTGTAACATCGACCTCTATTCAGTCAACCCATCCTCGGCTGAGGTCCAAGGAAATCTCATCACCGTTACTGTCTCGGTCGATAACGAAATCCAATCTGGTGGGGGCTGCGCTCCAGTCGGAGGGCCGCAGACATCTTTCACGTACACGTGCTCTTGCAATGGTACTTGCAGCAGCACCACCTGCTATAACGGCGCGGGGTGTTGTTCTGGCTATGGTTGTAGCACATACTCAGGATCGGGCACATGCGGTACGGGGTGCAATGGCAATCCTGCGAATTGTACCGATCCGAACAACCCGATGTGCCTCTCGAACGGCAGCTGCGGTTCGAGCTGCAACGGCAACGACGGACTGTGCCCAGGACAGCAATACTGCGCCACTTGCAATAATGAGTGCGAGAACTTGGGCAATGAAAACCAACCGTGCGTTTGCGGCTCGAGCAACGAATGCAGCGGGAGTTTAACCTGTATCCAGAATACTTGTTACGATTGCAACAATGATTGTAATGTTACAACGTCCCCTGGATACTGCCCATGCACCGACGCCGGGGAATGCGGCTAACAATGCACATATGATCGTGAAAGCAATGATTACTGCTTGAGCGATCCCTGCGATTGTCCGACGGGTATACCGATTTCGAGTGTTGCTAAATCTTGAGATGGTTGAGGTTTGGAGTTGCTGTTTTCGTTTGACGGTCACAACTTAGAAACGATACTGAGCATGGTCCAATGGAGAGATCAATGAAGTCGCAACGTAGCTTTTCGATAATTCGATGGATGCTTGTGATGTTAACGGCCACAATTTCGGCCATCATGCCCGCGGGCGCTCAGAAATGCCCGATGCCAGACGCGGCCAAGCGGCAGCAGGTGGAAGCCTATGTGATCTCCCTCTACCGATTACTGTCAGCGGCAGACATAAAACTGACCGATTCAAAACAAGCCAACGAGGCCTGTTTCTGGCAGTTCAATTACGACGTCTCCAACCCAAATCGTGAGGTCACGGTCTATCTCAGCCCGGATGGAAATTACCTGACGCCCACACTGTATGACATCCGCACCGATCCATTCGCAGAAGAGGCCGCTGCGAGAGAGCAGAATGTAAAATCTCTTCTCGCTGGAACATTCCCGGAGCTGGGCGACAAGAACGCTCCGATAACGATCGTGGAATTCGCAGACTTCCAGTGTCCCTATTGCAAGCGTATGGCTGACACGCTGCGGAAGGATTTCCTGCCCAGCGAAGGGAACCACGTTCGGTTCGTCTTCAGGAACTATCCGCTCCCGATGCATCCCTGGGCGATGACCGCCGCTGAAATGGCCGAGTGCGTCACATTACAAAAGCCAAGCGAGTTCTGGAAGGTTCATGACTTTCTCTTCGAGAACCAGTCCCAACTTACCGCCGACAACATCAAAGACAAACTGACCCAGTTTATTGCCGCTAATGTTGCCATTGATCAGGGGCAATACCGATCCTGCGTGGACAACGACCTGGCGATGGGACCGGTGAAGAAAGAAACGGACCTCGGCCAGAAGCTGGGAGTTAGAGGCACGCCGGCCATCTTCATCAACGGCGCTTTCTATTCAGGGTTTAAGGACGCGCCGCAGCTTCGTGCATTGATCGAAGGCGCGCAGAAGGGCGATTTTCATGTGGCGAGTTTGCCCGAGAATTCCACAGCGGGCGAAAATTCGGCGCGCCGCTCCGCCTGCCCACCGAAGGCGCAGGGCCCATCGAACCAGTAAGGTCAGCCGCATGGCGGATTTGTGCTGATAGATGGATGCCCATCCTCAGGGATACATGGCTTTCATCCGGCCTGACATTCGTATGTGTTGTGCCACTTGTATTTACTGTACGTGGGCGAAACGGCCGGGGCAAATCGCAGAAGGAAAACGGACATCGTTTTGAATAAGGTCGAGCGTGTTGAGCGATCGATATTGAGAGGAGTGTTTCAACTTGGCTGGCGCGGGGCGAGGGTTCTGGACATGCCTGTCTTCGGTAATGGAGCAAATTCTCTGTTCAGAGAAAACAACTCTGAGGAATATCGAAGGGCCTTTCTCTAAGTCCTCGACAGAAGGCATTCAGTATTACGACCTTGGAAAGGGCGGCGCATATTTCTTTAAGTTCCTATGTTGCCAGGATCTTTGAAGACATCCTACCATGCGTTGGACCGTTGGCCTGCGTTGTCCTATTGGCAGGTGATCTATCCTCTCTCTGGTCATTCACGCTGATTACCGCGGTAGCTCTCTTGTCAGTTGCCTCCCCATCGACGTGTCGAGGGCGCTTTTCACTTCTGGACCTTGGCCTGATCTCGTTTTATGTAAGCTCTATTCTTTCAGCCGCGTTCGCGTACGATATCACGACGGCTCTTCCCCAGGTGCAGTTGCGGACGTTATTTGTGCTACTCTACTTGGCGCTCCGATCGTCGGGAGTCGCTCTCTTGGATATCGTTACAGCATCAGGGCTCGGGATGATAATCCGCTGTATCGAATCGCTTGTGGCGTTCTCTCGATCCTACTTTGAGTGGCGTGGGCTCCAGTTCGCATCATTAGTGGACTTTCGGTCGTCAGTAACACTTACTCTACACGGTGAAAGACCCGGGAATTACGCTGCTATCTACATTGCGTCTCTCGTCCTCGGCATATATGGACTCAGACAAGAGAACAATACAGCACGCATTAAGACTGTCGTCTGCTCAATATCGATAACGCTTTCGGCGGTGTGCATTCTGCTTAGCTTTTCTCGGTCGTTGTATATATGTTCCATTGTATGTGCCCTGCTATCCACATGGGGCGCTGTGAATGCGGCTCTTTTGAGAAAGCGAGCGGTGATTGCAGGCCTCGTTGCGGTTCTTCTTGTTTTAGCTGTTGCGGTATTGTGGATTCGCCCAATTGCCAACGCCATTGGCGACACAGTGCTATTTGGAACTCGCCTCTCGCAGGAACGGAGCACTAGCGGCAGGCTGTCTATCGCTAGCATCGCCCTGCATCTGGCCACACGGGCCGGCTTGTTAGGTGCGGGTGTTAGCAACTATGCCCTTGAAATTCGGCGCCGTGGGTTAACGTCTCCCTCTTTGCTCACCGCGCACGCATTTAATACCGCCCTGGAGGTCACTACAGAACAAGGCATTATCGGCCTCGCGGCGCTGGTAACTATTTGTGTCGGAATGATAACAATCATTGTCAGGCGTTTTCGAACCGGTCACGGCAAGGTGCTTCTCGGTGGCTACACCGGACTGCTGCTGTACAGCATGACCCAGACATTCGTTATTGCAGATCAGGCAACCGCAACACTGCTTGCGGTCTTCTGTGCGCTAGCGGTACAAAGTGGGGCAGAAAATGTCTAGAAGTGGAACTCGACTGAACTGGCAGGACGCTGTGATCTGCGGAGTGATCCTCTTAGGAACAATCACGATTACCTTAACTGCAGATGAGAGGGGCAACGCATACGGTGAGGGCTCAATGGTATATCAAATGATGCAGAGCCGCGCGTCCGGCATCGATTCATGGGACCGTTATGCCGATTATGACATTGCATATACGCAAGCGTTGAGGGAAACATCGGATTCATTCGATCTAAGACGGTTTATCGTTTCCGGACCCGACCCTCTACTTAAGAAAGAGGATGCGGAATCAGCCATTACAGCACTTTCGCATGTTGTTAAAGTCACGCAGGATGAAGACGGAGCATGGAGCAATTTGGCATGGTTATATGCCATCCACGGGGATACAGCCAAAGCTATTGCCAGTGAGCAAGTGGCAATTGCGCTTTATCGATATGACTATACATATTATGTTCTTCTCGGCGCATTTCTCGACCGGGGGGGCCGAATCAATGAAGCCGAATCGGCATATGGACAGGCTCTGGTTCTCTACCCCCGCCTTGCGCAATCAGTATTCTGGCATGACTTTAAGACGAATGAGCCTGAGTCGGCGAATGCGGCTATGCAATTCGCGTTTAGGGCGCTCGATCAGGAACAGGCGGGGGTCGGTGATGTGAACCGCAACGAAGTCCGGGCCCGTCTCGCCGCAGAGACTGGGCGCCTTGATGAAGCCAATAGCATAGTTCGTTCAATCAATGCCAGGCTTCCGAATCTGAGCGGAATGTGGGAATTGCAAGGCGAATTACACGAGAGAGAACGCAATATAGCTGAAGCCACTCGTGACTACAGGCGCGCGATCTTCTTGGACAAATCAGATCCTCTTCCCCGCGAACGGTTGGCCGAGTTGCAACTCATGGCAGGCGATGCGAAGGATGCGCGCATAGAAGTCCTTCAGGCGTGGGAGCTACTCCAACACTCGAAAAGCTCAGGGGCGATACGGCGTACCATTCAATATCAACGCAGTAGCGAGCCGCGAAACGAGCAATTGCCGGTGACTCTCCTCAGAACAACACAGCCTTCTTTTGATTATCGGTCGGCCTTCGATCTGTTAGCAACTCTATTCACCCTTCAGAAAGCAGAAGCAGAGGCCAATGAAATGAGACAGATGATGGATCGGACCAGAACGCACGGTACATTCTACGGGAACCCGGGCACTACTAAATGAATTGTTGCGAGCGCGCAATGCTGTGCCAAACATCCCCAATTGACAAATCGGCGGATGCGACGCCAAGCAAATATGAGGTGCACAAAACAATGAAACGGGCGATTAAGACAATATTGTCAACAAGTGAATGTCCTTCATATTTGGGAAAGGTGAGGACAACCGCCAGCGTCCCAGAAGGAGTTCGTTCTGGAAAAGAACGGTATTACATGAAAGGGCACAGACGGACGATGTTATCGGCAGCAATTTGTGTCGCTCTTACACTGGTATCAGTGGCAATTGGGTTTTACTATCATCATTTGCTTATTTTACGAGCACGCGCACGGCTTCCGATTACTACAATATCTCTGTCCGAGAAAGAGCCATTAATAAGCGTGGCGTCATGGAGAATTTGCGGACCGTTTGTTACAGATGCTCAAGATCAACATGATTCGCCGAGCACTGAAACAGAAATGTTCGCGAAAGACTACCTGCAAACAGCCGACGCGCGGGAGGCGCCTCTCAAATTGCCATCGAAGATCACGAACGTCACAATCAACCTTCAACGGGAACCCAACTCGTTCAATTCAACTAAGTCACTAGGTCCAGGGATCTTCCTGAATCAAACTCTAACGTTTCCGACAGCCGATGTCGACACGAAGCTGCTCTATTGGAAGGCCTACGGCGTTTTCAAAGTTGTCTATGCGGCTGCGCAGCTCGCGTCGCCGACCGATCAAGATGTTATTCTTCTGGCTCAGACAAATAGTCCAATAAAGATTTGGATTAATGATAGGGCTCAAGTCCAGTCAGATGCCGGTGCTGACATTTCAAACCCCCATGTCGGGGTCAAAGTACACTTGCGAACCGGGATGAACACTATCCTGGTGAAGCTAATATGCTTTCCCCTCATCAACAACTTTTCCGTGTGGTTTACTACTGTTGATGGCGCACACCAGTTTATCGAAGAGCACGGAGGAATTTTTGAAGCCTCAACGCAACTCGTAATTCCTCGGGGCGACCCTCTTAGGCTGGCTTCTCTTACTACCGTTATGTATGGTGGATCTATTGGCTCGGAAGGGCGTTACGATATTCGGGACTTGACCGGACGTATCGTGGCCGCGGGTAGCGTTGCCGAGGTCGCCAATGCCGGAATCAACGTTTCCGCATTGCCAGACGGGCTTTATTCGCTGAATGTGGAAAAAGGCGCGCAGACTGATGGCGAACTATTGTTTTTAGGGGATATAAACAAGCGCATAGCTTTGTATAGTGCGCGATGCGCAACGCAAGCCAGCAAAGATTTGCCATGCGATGCACTGCCGAGGTTAATTAAGACGAATGGGGGCACTGAATACAGAGCTGCTAATGTTGCTCAAGTGGGTCCGTTCCAACTCTCGCAGCAGAACATCGTTATTTTTACAATGGCGCAGTTTGAATGGTCCCTACACAAAATCGCTCCCACGGGGTTCTTATCCGATGACGCACCGCGCGTACGGCTGATGTCGTTTCGCTCGCACATAGACGGAAGTATACAGCATTACTACTTGTATCTTCCGCCTGACGCAGGATCACGCGAGCCTATGCCCATGGTGGTTGTTGTACCGCACAATTCAACTCCAGAGCTATTCCCTATGCCTATAGTGCCCCTGGAGAAATACGCAAGATATGCAGAGAGATATCATTTGAGTTTTATTGCCCCATTCTTGCGTAGCAAACAGATGCCTTCTTCCCTCGCCGAGGGTGACATGTTGGAAGCGATTCAGGATGCCAAGACCCAGTTCAGAGTTGATGATGGTCGCACTTACATAGGAGGAGACTGTGCCGGAGGCAGAAGCGCATTCCTGATGGCGGAGGATTATCCGGAAATGTTCTCTGCAATTAGCACAGTTTCCGCCGACACAGGAGAATCAGCTGCTGTAACTCACACGCGCTGGGATTCAGTGAATGTGCTGCTTCGTCTGAGAAATCTAACTTCAATGTCTATTGGGCTCACGCATAGTCAGCAGGACTTTCACACCCCGTATTCCCAAACTATACTCTTAATGCAGGAAGCCCACAAAGTGGGGGTTTTCCCTCAATTGACCCTCCCGCCTGACAGTAGAGAGAACGATCGGATCGATCCATTTCGCAAGATGTTCGAATTCCTTGCGACGGCCAAACGGCGCGATCCCGCCATACCTCGTCACGTAACCCTGGTGGTGACGGAATTAAATCATAACCACATGTTTTGGATCCGAGTGGATCATTTGCAAAAGATGAACGTTCCCGGATACATAACAGCTGATATTGGTGCGCAAAGCCATGTCAACATCACTTCCACAAATATTCGAGAAGCTATGATCGACACAGCAAAGATGCCGCCTCCTTTTGCAGGGAGGCGGGCATGGCTTGTCGTATGCAACGGAGGGCACGAGCAGAGATTGTTGCCGAATAGATTGGGGCAAATCGTGATAAATCTCCAAACAAACACACAGAACCAACAGTTGCAGCACGTCGGCGCGAATGAGAACGCGCAGCACAGGTAGCCAAGCGGTGAAATGGCATCAATAGAGCCAGCACCCAGGATCAGGAGTCGAAAGACTCCCGGAGGTCGCATACGCAAGGCATCGTGAACCACCCGAGCAGGCAGTCCTGTGTTGACACGACGTACAAGGGGCAGTCCGTCGAAGAGTTGTTTGTGCGTTGTGATGAATATCCGTCAGGGGTGTCGAAAGCACATTTCCGATTGCAACGGGAAGTCGCCTGCAAGGATAGACTAATCCATCTGGCATAATTGCCAATAACCGCTCACCTGCAGAACAGCGATATGGACGGCCTCCAGCTACCAGGAACTGCAGCGAACGCCTCATATCCACCGTTGTAATTATCCCTTCGTATCCAGCACAGAAAAGCTGCTCTTGGTAAACAATATTGAAAAACTCTTGCGTCTGAGCTGGAGTCATTATTCGCATGAGGTCACCTTTTCCGCATGGGACTAAACGGTCAGTCCATACTCTGGTTGCACTGGCTTGCCTTGCAGCTTTAACAACCAGCGGGAAGTCCCGGAAATTCTGCTGATGCGCTGTAAATGAAATAACCGAGCGGACTCCATGCGCGTGAAGGCATTTCAAGCCATAAAGAGCTTTGCTGTAGCTTCCTTTCCCTCGAATATCATCGTGAGTGTTTTCGGATCCATCAATGCTGATCTGAACAGCGACCGGGCGTAAAAGTGCTATCTTCTCGGCTAATTCATCTGTTAAGAGCGTGCCATTAGTCATGATGGCAAACCGTAGCGATGGAGTTTGAGATGTAACCGTTTCTAAAAGATCGATAAAGTCTTTCCGTACAAATGGCTCGCCACCAGTGAAATTAATTTGACCAGTGCACCCATGAGTGCCGCAAAACAATCGAAATTGATCTACTACATAAAGGAGCTGATCAAGGGTCATTTCGTTTGACAACGAATCACCCTGATAGCAGTGCGTGCAGCGCAGGTTGCATCGATCCGTCACATGCATCTGGAGCACAAAAAGTCCATGTGCTGCTACTTGAATGTCAGATGTGTTTGTCATACATGTTCGTCCTCTAGCCTGTGTATCGCATGAACACGATCACGATGAGCTTGGGGCTCTGGGCCAAAGCAGAGATCCCGACAGGTTGCACGGCGTCTGACCAGGATATCCGCACTTAATTGGTGTAAGCAATTTTGGCCGGTACTCCATAGCTTAATCTTGCCAATCATATTACTGCCACGAAGGACGCCAACGCAAGATGTGCTTATGTGTTTCCTACAGGTCATGTCGTGAGGGAACAGTGTCAGCGCCGATGCAAAAATCCCCAAAACGCCGGCTGGAATATCTGCCACCCCTGAGGGTGACGAGGCGGCCCGTCTCTGTATTCAGATGAGGGCCGGATGTGCTCAGGGGAGAGACGTGGAAGAAGTTACCGAACTGAAACGGCAAGGATTGAGTATTCGGGCAAACAGCCGTAGGACGGGCTATGACCGCAAGACGATCGGCAGATACCTGGCAGAGCCGAGCAGTCTCCGGTGTATGCGCGAGGGCGCCGGCGCAGAGCAAGTTGGAGCCGTTCAAGTCGTATCTAAAGGCGAGGCTTCAGGCGGGCGTGTGAAACGGCGCGGTGCTTTTGCGGGAGTTGCGCGAGCGCAACTACCTCGGCGGTTACACGATTCTGAAGGACTGGCTGCACCCGCAGCGCAAGCAAGCCGCGTCGGTTTCGGTCGGGCGGTTCGAGACGCCGCCGGGCAAGCAGGCGCAGGTGGACTGGGGCCATTTGGGCAGATTGTCGGAGCACGGCCGGAAGCGCCAGCTGTGGGACTTCATGATGACGCTGGGCTACAACCGGCGGATGTACGCCGCGACGGCAACGGATCAGAAGCTGGGCACGTTGCTGCGCGTGCACGAGGCGGCCTTCTACGAGTGGGGTGTGGTGCCGGAGAAGATTCTCTATGACCGGATGAAGACCGTCTGGACCGGCAATCTCCGCATCGTTGGGTCTGCAAATGCAAATTCGCTCGATTTACCACACTGGCGGAAAGGGCTTTGTCTTATCGTTCAAACCCGCGAGAGCGTCCTCTTGCCACTCGTCGAGTGAATTCCCTTGGGGCTTTTCCAGCGGCTTGTTTTCCAGCGGCTTGTTCGTAGGCGTTTTCCTTGATATGTCCGGATCGGTAGTCTTGCTCAAGCATTTCGGCGACTTTGTGTTTAATGTCTTCATAGGTTCCCTCCGATTCGAGTATTGGAAGATGGCGCCAGCCGTGCAGTAGCCCCGGTTGTTTCCAGTCGGGGTTCTTAATGTGTGTGTCAATCTTTAAGACGTAGCGGCTTCGGTCGCAGCAGGGGTGGCCTTCTCCGGAGCAGCTTTCTTCGCCTTTGACACAGGAGCCTTTTTCACAGCGACTTTCTTAGAGACTGTTGCCTTCTTGGGCGGAGCCTTCTTTGACGCCTTCTTGGTGGGAGCCGGTTTCGCCGACTTCTCAGCCTTAACTGCCGCCCATCTCTTCTTTTGGGCATCGGCAATGCGCTTACGGGCTGCTGCACTCAGTTTCCGCTTCTTGGCCGGAGCGGCAGCTTTCTTCGCTACCTGGGCGGGAGTAGTTTTCACGGCCTTCTTTGCCGCCGCCCACCGTTTTCTCTGAGCCGCTGCGATTCGTTCCCGTGCCGCTGTGCTCAGTTTCCGTTTGGCAGGTATCTTGGCTGGCGCGGGGGACTCTTTTGGATTCTCACCGATGCTCGATAGCAGCCCGCGGGCTTTCTGGAGCCTTTCGATTTCGGCATCGATTTCAGTAATGATTGAAGTGATTGGCATTCACATCTTCCTTTCGTAGAAATCATACAGGAATTCATTCGAAGGACGACCATGAATACAAGCGGTAGAGGATCAGAATGCAGCCAGTTCACGAGCATCGCGGCGGACCGGAAACCGTGAAAAGATATAGCGTTCAAGTTCTCTCATTTAGGGGGAACTCTTTTTGTCCGCTTCATGGATTGCTGAACCCAGCCGCTGATGTCAGCCCGATTCTGGTTGAATTTCTTTGTCGAAGGGTGAGTATCCTGCGGCGGGCGGCTCTTTGTC
Source organism: uncultured Acidobacteriota bacterium (assembly GCA_963826735.1). GTDB lineage: Bacteria > Acidobacteriota > Terriglobia > Terriglobales > Acidobacteriaceae > Telmatobacter. The sequence continues at coordinate 340,220 of CAWGYN010000010.1, read as the reverse complement.
TTCTTTGCCTGACGTAGGGCTTCGGTTTTGATTTTCGAGCGCGATTCATTGCGGGCAGTTTGCGCTTTTTTACCGGCGCAGTTCGCCATAGAGGGGGCACTCGACAGTGATGGAATGGAATGGGGACCTGCGTCAAATTAGGCTGAAAACCTACAGCACAGTGGCCGCGAAAATGCGCTCCATCCGCGCTCTGTTTATCGGTTTTAGGCTGCTTTGCATGGTCTTAGGTGTCATCCGCTGACCTGCATGTTGTTGAAACTGCGTTTGCTTGATGATTCGAGTCCTACCTGAGGAGCCAATCTATTTTTATAATCAAATATTTACGGACGATAATCATATGGATACCCCAGATCGTACCCCAAGAAATTCAGAGTGACTCCAATCTCGCGGTCACTCGGCCTTGAGATGACCTGAGACAGCGCACCCTTGCCTGATTCGATATTGAGAAGTCTTCCGCTACTCTCCCCAACAAGAGCGGACCGGGACGACCTACCGGCCTTAATAGCTCTTTGGAACTGGTTAGCCGCAGGAAGCCTAAATCGACGCCCCCGAGGGCCTTTTGCGGCCCTTTGCGTGAGGTCGCGAGAGAGCGTATCGGTTCGTGGCTGTGTGTTGGGTCGCGAGTGGAGTAGGATTCCGGTTTCCGGAAAGTCCCGTGGGTGGAAAGCCCCCTTGACGGAATCGTTCCTCCGCTATCTGACTAAGCGGGTGGGATGGGTTGTGTGGGTCGGGAACGGCAGGTGAATGAGCGGGTGGTGCCGACCGGCAAGGCCATTGAGAAAACCGTTGACCTCGCCCATGTGATTTTCAATCGGGTGTTTCGGGATGTGCCGGAACAGACAGAAGAGAATGTGGAGCAAATGCCATCCTCAGTCATGCGATGTCGGTGATCTCCAAGGCTACGCCTATCCGGTGCAACCATTCCTTGTCGTCGTTGTTGAGTTCCAAATCATGGGACACATTCGGTTCCCCGATAGTCGTCTCAGCGCAAACGTGGCGGATAACCCCTCCAGCTAGTTCATCCCTCGCAACGATTTCAGCCTTGAGGACTTCGGCTTCATCCTCAGACAACAGCCTGAACGCTGGCTTTTTCAGGTCGCCAATGCTTTGGGACAGCAACTTCTCAACCGGGTAACCAAGCATAGGTAGCGACAGCCCTGAGCCATCCTTCATCAGCCAACGCTGCACATGACCGTAGCGTTTGTCCAATGTGTCTCTTCCACAACCGACAAGGTCATTGGAATCCAGCATCGCCTGAAACACAGCATCAAGCCGATGTTGCCCACCGAGAGCAACGTTCATGTATTGCGACCACCATTTTGCTGCTTGACTCATACTCATCTAAAAAGCTCACACCGAAAAAGCGACACCAAGGCTACCCCTTGACCGGCAACACTGGAAGCTTACTGTCTGGTTGCTTGGACAATATTGAGTTCCTCTTTCCGGACAATTTTCCAGCAGAGAATCAGGATGTGCAATGCGGCTTTTGCTGCACGCGCCGCTGCCCGGTAAGTGCTCGTTCCCCGCGCCTCGGTAACCGATGCATCGTTACCGCCCATGTCTCAACTCCTCCTCAGCTTCCCTCTCAAAAACGAGCCGTGCCGCCCGTAAGGGGCTCTCGTGCGTGGGCTGGAGTATATGTTGTCTATCGAACCAACAGTAAACAAAAAATAAGGGTATGCTCATGGCACACGAAAATTGCCCTTGACCGGCGACAGCCAACGGCAGCAATCGCGTGACTAGCGGGGAATTTCAAACCCTCCCCGATAGCCGGGAGGGCGTATGGATTTTGTTGATAGAGAACTAACGTGCATCGACTGCGGAGCCGATTTTGTGTTTACAGCGGGTGAGCAACTGTTCTTCCACGACAAACAGTTCACGAATGACCCGAAACACTGCAAGCTGTGTAAGGGAAAACGCGCCCGTGGAACGCAAGGAGCGCGTCCCGAAACGCGCACAACCTGCGCTCAGTGTGGCTTGGAAACAACCGTTCCCTTCAAGCCAACGCAGGGCAGACCCGTGCTTTGTCGCGCATGTTTTCAGAAAGTGGCGTGACTCTCGCAGACCGGTAGTGGGCTACTTTGAGGGTGAAGGAATCACTCCGAGAAGCAGCAGACCTAAGATGCCGCAAAAAAGAAAAAGCACCCAAAGTATGCTGACGCCCCTTTCAGACCTAGATTTCCCTACGCTATAGTCAATAGCCCTGATGATGAGCGTGACGGCTGATCCTGCGCTCAGGATCAAGAGGAGCCAACCGAGTATATCCTTGGTCATTTATGCCGCTCTTTCCGCCTCACGCTCGTAGGACTCCCATGTTGCTCTGCGTCATAGTGACAAGGGGTCGCTTCCCGCCGATCTTGCCGCCCATGCTCCCCGTCTTAGACATGACACGAGAGATCGACTTTGGAATTGGCTTTTTTGTCGGTTCATCTTGGCTCGATTCCCTCACGAGAAGGAAGGCGATTTGGTTTGCGTCTGTCGGCTTGGTTTACGTCTGTCGGCCTTTGAGTAAGCTTGGCCGTGCTCAAACGCTTTGGCATAGTTCCAGCAGTGGTGAACAATCACAGTTGTGGTTCTCCTCGTCCTTGAGGAGTTTTCCTTCTTTTTGCGCTGTTGCAACAGTGATAAAGCACCTTGTGCAGATCGAATCCCAAGAACCGTCCGGATTGTGCCGATGTAAATTTTACCGGTCAGTTTCTTCACACCCGGTCGCACTTCGTACTGTGCTTCGAACAAATTGCCGGGGTAACCCTTTGTTTTTGAAGCATCGACCGAATAAGGTCACGTCAGCGAGTGTGAATGCCTCCAGCACAGCATCAATCACCGCACTGGGATTGAAAGCACGTCGAATGCCAAATGGCACAATGGGACATTACCTAGAGTCGCAAGGTTGAGATTATGTGCGGACGATGCGGCAGACGGGCAGACAAACAACAAATTTCTGAATGCATGCGGGTCAACGCGGCAATTGAATTGGAAGAGAAATTGGAGTATGAAGCAGCTTCGCAGACGCCGAAGTTGAAGGCGGAGCGTGCCGCAATTTCCAGAGGAGCACGCCCTGTCGAGAGATCGTCTCCAAGTGAGGCCGCCTATGCCGCCGTGAGGCCTCCATCAATGGGAATTGCGGCCCCGTTGATGAACGACGCTTCGTCGCTGGCGAGATAGACGAACGCATTGGCAACGTCGGCTGTGCTCGCCAGCCTCCCCAGCGGGACCTCGCCCAATCTCTCCGCCCGGCGCTCCGGATCCTTGAGCACGGTCTGCACCAGGGCCGTCTCCACTGTGCTGGCGTGGACTGAATTGCAGCGGATATTGTCTTTCGCGTAACGCACGGCCACCGACTTGGTGAGCATGGTGAGTGCGCCCTTGGTCGTGGTGTAGGTTTCGTTGGTGAATTTGTGGCCCACCAGGCCGCATATTGACGACATGTTGAGAATGACCCCGCCGCCGCCGGCCCTCATCAACGGAAGGGCGTGCTTGATGCCGATGAACGGCCCACGGACGTTCACCGCGATCATGGCGTCAAAGGACGCCACGTCCATCTCCTCAATGTTCTTTCTAATGTTGATGCCCGCGTTGTTCACGAGAATATCGAGGCGTCCGGCGTTTTGAAGCACCGTCGCGAGCGCAGCCTTCCAGCTTTCTTCCGAGGTCACGTCGAGCGGAACGAAGACTGCCCCGATCGACGCGGCCGTCTTTTCTCCCTCGGCGCGATTCAAGTCGGCCACAAACACCGACGCACCCTCTTCCTGAAACCTGCGGGCAATCTCCGCACCGATTCCTCCCGCAGCGCCGGTGATCAGGGCGGTCTTGCCCGAAAGTCGTTTCGCGCTCACTGGGCGCCTCCCTTGCGGACCTTGACCGCGGCGAGCTTTTCATAAAACTGGATGACGCCGCCATGGTCGTTGGCCTGCTTTCCGTCCACCTTGAGGGCCTGCATGATCTCCATGATCTGGGCGGTGAGCGGGATGGGGGTTCCGGTCTCGTGTGCCGTATCGAGGGCGTTCTGCAGGTCCTTGATGTGCAACTCGATCCTGAACCCTGGCTTGTAGTTTCCCTCGAGAACCATGGGCGCCTTGGCGTTGAGAACGGTGCTCCCCGCCAGGCCGCCCTTGATGGCGTTGAAGACCCGCTCCGGATCCACTCCGGCCTTGGTGGCGAGAACAAATGCTTCCGACATGGCGGCGATGTTGAGCGCGACAATGATCTGATTGGCAAGCTTGGTCACATTGCCGGCGCCAATATCTCCGCAGAGAACCGCGCTCGCTCCCATCTTCAGCAATACGTCTTTCACTTTTTCGAAAACCGCTTCCTTGCCGCCCACCATGATGGCGAGCGTGCCGTCGATGGCTTTTGGCTCGCCGCCCGAGACCGGGGCATCGAGCATCTCCACTTTCTTCTTTGCGAGTTCGGCGGCCACTTCGCGGCTGGCAAAGGGCGCAATGGAACTCATATCGACAAGCACACTTCCTGGCCTGGCTCCCTCGATCACGCCGCCCTCACCCAGCACCGCCTTTTTCACATGGGGCGAGTTGGGCAGCATGGTGATGATGAGTTCGTTGCGCGCAGCCACGTCACTGGGTGACGTGCCTGCCGTCGCGCCCGCTGCAACCAGTTCCTTCACCGGCGCCTCGACGACGTCGTACACCACGAGCGTGTGGCCCGCCTTGAGCAGGTTCTCCGCCATGGGTTTGCCCATGATGCCCAGTCCTATAAAGCCGATGTTCATTTCTTGCCTCCTTTGAGCAACATTTTAACGGCTTTGGCGACGGCATCCGAGGTAAGCCCGAAATGCTGCAACAGTTCGATATAACCCTCCGACGAGATGCCGAAGCTGTCCGGCACTCCCACAAACTCCACGGGCGCGTGACTTACCCCGCGCAGAGCCTCTACCACCGCGGAACCGAGCCCGCCGATTACGGAGTGCTCTTCAGCCGTAACAATGGCTTCCACTCCGCCGGCATGGCGGATGATGGCATCGCGGTCCAGCGGCTTGATGGTGCCCACGTCGAGCACCCGCACCGAGATCCCCTCCGCCGCCAACGCCGTGGCAGCCTCAAGAGAACGCGAAACCATGACTCCAGCGGCAAAGACCGCCGCGTGGCTTCCGTCGCGGAGCATAGTCACTTTGCCGATGGAGTAAGGCTCATCGGCCGGATAGACAAAGGGAAGATCGTTTCTGTTGATTCTCAGGTAGACAGGCCCGGGCCAATCCAGCAGGCAATCCATCATCTTCTCCACTTCCGTGGAATCGGCGGGACAGAGCACCGTCATGCCCGGCAGCGCGCGCATCAGGGCGACGTCTTCCACGCCCTGGTGTGTCTTGCCATCGCCGAAATCGGAAAGCCCCGCGCTCGACCCGCAGATCCGCACCGGGAGATTGGGAATGCAAATGGAATTGCGCAGCTGATCGTAGTCCCGGCCGGTGGCGAACACCGCGAAGGAGTGGATAAACGGGATCATTCCGGTAAGGGCGAATCCCGCCGCGGTGGACGCCATGTTCTGCTCCGCGATTCCCATCTGGAAGTACCGGTCAGGGAACTCCGCCTGGAACATCGCCGACTGCGTAGATTTTCCCAGGTCCGCTTCCAGGGCCACAACGCGCGCATCTTTCTTCCCCAGCCGCACGAGGCTGGCGCCATACGCACTTCTCAGGTTCGGCGAGGTCATTGCAGCATCCTCCGCGATTCTTCGATTTCAGCCAGCGCCATATCGTACTGCTCCTGCGTCATGATGCCGTTGTGAAAGGCCGCCGTATTCTCAGCGAAGCTGACGCCCTTGCCTTTGATCGTGTCCGCTACGATCACTGTGGGACTGCCCTGGATCGCGACCGCCTGGTCCAGAACATCCAGGATTGCGCCCGCGTCGTGTCCGTCCACGTTCAGCACGTTCCACCCGAACGCCCGCCATTTGTCTTCGAGGTTTGGAATGTCGAAGATCTCCTTCGTCGGGCCCGTGGCCTGGATGCGGTTGCGATCGAGGATCGCCGTGATGGAATCCAGCTTGTAGCGCGCAGCGGCCATGGCCGCCTCCCAAAGCTGGCCTTCGGCAAGCTCGCCGTCGCCCATGATCACGTACACGCGCGAGGTGCGCTTGGCGAGGCGCAAGGCCAGCGCCATGCCCACGCTGATGGAAAGCCCCTGTCCCAGAGAGCCGGTCACCGCTTCCATCCCCGGAGTCATCATGTCGGGATGGCCTTGCAGTTTGCCTGCGAGGGTCTTCACCTTCGATATTTCTTCTCGCGGAATCACTCCCAGCTCCACCAGCGCGGCATATTGAATGAGAACGGAGTGTCCTTTGCTGAGAAGGAAACGGTCCCGCGACGGATCGTGGATGGCTTTGGGATCGAAGCGCATCTTAGCGAAGTAGAGCGCCGCTACGATCTCAGCCAGCGAACACGAACCGCCCAGGTGCCCCGCTTTGCCGACACCGATCATTTTCACGACGTCAGCCCGCAGGTCCCATGCGATCTTTTTGATTCTCTGAATTTCTTCAGGCTTTGCCATCCATCTTCCTCCGACGAAGGAGTTTCGCTCCCAGCTATATTGGAGTCCCATCTCCGGGCCGCGCGTGCGATGCCGGCTTCGAATGAGTCTGAGAGACGGTCAAGTGTAGTTCCGCAATTCAACTCCAGGGCGTGACCCCGATCACAGGTGAATCGATTTTCTACGGGATTCCCGAAGTTTCCGCCGAACGCCTCACCCGTACAGCGGGACGCCCGGATCGGACTCGCATCGGCGAGCCAGGGATGCTATAAAGTGATGTGCCCGGAGACACCTTGCACAACGCGGCGCAAATTCAGGCGGGCTTGCGACGCCGCTGGCTCTACCTGATGCCGGTGGTCTTTATTACGTACAGCTTGGCCTACCTGGGTCGCTCCAACTTTGGCTTTGGCGCAGCGGCCGGGCTGGCCAAATCGCTCAACATCACCGAGTCGCGCGCGGCTTTTCTCGGATCGGTTTTCTTTCTCGGCTATTTTCTGTTTCAGGTTCCCGCCGCGGTCTACGCCATACGCAAAAGCGCCGTCCGCCTGGTTTTTGTCGCTCTCATCAGCTGGGGCGTGCTGTCTGCGCTTACGGGCGTGATCCGGGTTTATTGGCTTCTGGTCGTCGACCGCATGTTGCTGGGCGTGGCAGAAAGCCTGATCTTCCCTTCCATGCTTATCTTGCTGACGAATTGGTTTACGAGAGCGGAGCGTTCGCGCGCCAATGCGATTCTGATCCTTGGCAATCCCGTGACTGTGACCTGGATGGCAGCCGCTACCGGATTTCTGATCAAGGCGGTTGGCTGGCAAATGACATTCATCCTTGAAGGGATTCCGTCGGTGCTGTTTGCGTTCGTGTGGGTTCTCGTGGCGCGTGACCGGCCCCACGAGGCATCGTGGTTGAGCACGGGGAGCAGCGATCAACTCGAGGCAGCGCTGGAGCAGGAGCAATCCGCGCTTCCGCAATACGGAAATCTGGCGGCCGTGCTCCGCGTCCCGAGCGTCATTCTTCTGTGCGTACAGTATTTTTTCTGGAGCTTCGGCGTATACGGTCTGGTGTTGTGGATTCCGGAGATGATCCGGTCGGGATCGGCTCGGGGAATGGAGGCGGTGGGCCTGCTCAGTGCCGCGCCGTTCTTGCTGGCAGTGATTCTGATGGTGGTGGTCGCTTATTGTTCCGACCGCACGCTCAATCGCAAGATCTTCGTATGGCCGCCCCTCTTGCTGTCCGGTATCGCGTTGTTCATCTCCTATGCGACCGCCGAACACCACTTCTGGCTGGCGTATGCGGCGCTGATTGTCGCCGGCGGGACGATGTACGCGCCGTACGGGCCGTTCTTCGCGATCATGCCCGAGATGCTGCCCAAAACCGTGGCCGGCGAAGTGATGGCCCTGATCAATAGCTTCGGAGCATTGGGCGGGTTCGCGGGAACATGGCTGGTAGGTCTTCTTCAGGCGCTTACGGGCAATTCGCGCGCCGGATACCTCGTCATGTCCATGTCGCTCATGCTGGCCGGCGGGATCATCTTGGGGTTGCGGGCCCCGAAGCCGGCGAGCAGTCCATAAAAAGCGCGCCGGAGATCGAAGCCAGCCGAGCGGTTGAAACCATTCAGGCTGGCAAAGATCTCCGGCGTGGAGGCAGTGAATTCAGTTCAGCAATCAACAACCCTACTACTACTACGGACTAGAACTGGTACTTCGCCGCGAGTTGCAACTGGCGCATGGAAGCCGTGCTACCGATGCGGCCGAAGGTGGTGCTGCCGGGGGCCTTGCCCAAAGCCGAATTGACGTTGCTTATAGTCGGGTTGTTCCAATTCGGGTGATTGAGTGAGTTGAATGCCTCGAAGCGGATCGCCAATTGGTGCTTCTCGTTGTACGGCATGTTGAACGTCTTGTGTAGCGAAGCGTCAAGATTCGTAAAGCCGGGTCCTGTGTAGCTGCCGCGCTGCAGGGAACCGAATGTTCCGGCGGTCGGGAGAGCGAAGGCGGCTATATTGACCCAGTCGTCCAGCGAACGTGCGCTGCCGCTAAGGTAGGGACTTGTCCCGGTTGGATTGGGCCGATCGAAGCCGCCGAACGGAGACGCGATACTGGAGTTGTCTACACCCAGCAGGGGAGTCCCTACTTGACCGGTCTGATGGGTAAAGATGCCGCCGATCTGCCAACCGCCAATGGCCGCTTCCAGCCCTTTGTTATTCACCGGCACTAATTTGCCGGGTCCGATCGGTAGTTCGTAAAGTACCGAGGCCACGATCGATTCTTCACATCGAACGCGGAACGGCCATATTCGCAGGTAATGCACTCGCTGTCCTGCGGATACAGGTTGTCGTTCCCCTGGTTACGAATTCCGCTGGTATCGTCGAGGGATTTGCCCCAGGTGTACGAGGAAATCACGCTGAGGCCCTTGCTGAAGCGATGCGTAGCCTTCACGCTGAACGCGTTGTAATTGCCAGTGCCCTGGTCGTGCTGATATTGGATACCGTATTGTGCGGGGTTGCCGTTTGAGTAGCCCCACATAGAAGGGGAGCCGCGATGCGACTGAAGTTACGGCGCCGCTGCCGAGGTATCCGTATGGAGTGGGTTGATTTGCATTTTTGAACCCATAAAGATGACGGTGCAGTGCGCCCTGGTATCCCACCTCGAACGACCAGTCCTGTCCAACCTGCTGCTGGATGTTTAACAGAAACTGCTGGGTGTACGTGGTCTTATGGCTCGGCGCGTTTGCGTACTCGGTGGTGGTCGGGCCGAGAGTTACGGTTGTGCCGCCGCCGGCGCCCGGCGCCGCGTTGGCCCAGGTCAGATTGGAATTGCCGTAAATTCCCGCGGTCGTGTCCGTATTGACGATCGTCGCGCGCCCGGCGATGTTGCGCGCCATGTCGAAGTACGCGTTGCCAATATCCTGGGTGTAGAAAATGCCGTAGCCGGTACGAATCACCAGCGTGGGTTCGGGTGAGTAAGAGATGCCGAAACGCGGTGCAAAATTCAAGTACTGGGTATCCATGAGCGGACCATTGGGCAATAGCCCGTTGCTGCAAGTGCGGCGACGGACCATAGGTGCTCGTCCATACGGATGGCAAGGCCTTGATACACGTTTGCTGGTGTACAATTGCCCTGGCGGACCTCGAAGGGCCACTGGCTCTGCGGGTAGGTGGTGCTGGTGTCGCCCCGCTTCGGCATGTCCGGAACATATGCGTTGAAGTTATTCCCAAAGGTATCGTTCCAGGGAGGCGTCAGTTCGTACCTGAGGCCCGCTGAAATCGTGAGATTGGGCAGGACCTTGTAGGTGTCGTCGGCGTAAAAGGCCTCTACGTTGCGCACGATAATTCGCATTCGCAACGGCCACCGCGACGGTTGCCTGGCTGAGATCGCCGAGCAGGAAGTCCGCCATGCGAATCGCCTCCAGAAAGCGTAGTAACGCTTGTCCAGGATCGGTGTCCCGTTTCCAGTGCAGTAGAAATGGGCTGGGCGAAGAACTGCCCGCGCGAGAACTGATTGCCTAGCTGGTTGAACGTCTGCCGGTTGTACTCGAAGCCGAAGCGCAGATCGAATGCTTGCCCTTCACCCATGAAATGTTGTCGACAATCTGCCAGTCGTGGGATCGGTCACAACATAGGGGCCATCCCCGCCGACATCCCCAATTTCCTGCCAGATGGACGGTGTTGTGCCTGTCGGCCCCTGACTGAATGCCATATCTGGAATGCCCCACGTTGAGGGGAGCGCCGCCTTTCAAGTCCGGAATTGCCGACCGCATCGACCACGTCGTTTGTGTATGCCGACAACAGGCCGAGGGAGTTGAAGAAGTGGCTATAGCCGAACCGCGCCTCGTTCACAATGTGGGGCGTGATGGTCCATGTGTTGGAACCCATGTACTGGTAGTACTGGGTAAAGATCTTGCTGCCCGCTCCCATCAATCCCGTCGACAGGATGTCTTCGTTGCCCGAGCTGTAGCGGAAGGCATACTGCGACTTCTGCGACTGGATGTAATCTCCGCGGACGGTCAGGCCCTGGCGATCCTGCGGCGAATTGGTGCTGTACGCGTAGTTCGCGACTGCTTGCTCCATCCGAGTAGAACGGCGTCGTGCTTGTTCCGAGGTATTTCAGCAACGCCGTGGACTGCGAGGCGATTCGGCCCGGAGGAATGGTGTTGTTCGGCAAAGGGCGTCTTTCCCAGGCCGTTGGCGTCTCCGGTTGCCGGATCGTAGATGGTCACCGGAGTTCCGGCGGCGGTGGTGAAACCCTGAAATTGCCGCCCGCTATGGCTGGGGAGGGTACAGTTGCAGAGTCCTGACCGATCGGAGCGGATCTTCCTCCATTCGTCGTCGACCATGAAGAAGAACTTGTCTCTGCCGTCGTAAATCTTGGGAATTCTGATGGCTCCGTCGAGTTCAAATCCGTAGTCGTTCCACTTGTAGGGGTATACCTTGAGCAGGGGCGGCGTTGGTACGGGAAATAATAGGGATTTGCATCCGCGTAGTTGTTGCGGATGAAATCGTACATGGAGCCGTGATAGGTGTTGGTGCCGCTCTTGCTGACCACGTTGACCTGCGTAGCCTCGTGGCCGAACTCGGCCGGATAGACGCCCGTCTGCACCTTGAACTCCTGGATGCCGTCAAGGGAAGGCAGACCGACATAGGTGTTGAAGTCAGGATCGGTATTGTTCACGCCGTCCAGCGTGTAGTAGTCGAACATGATGCGCTGGCCGCCGACCGAGATCGCCTGGCTGGCGCGATCGCCGCCGAGGCGGCTTCCTGCCTGGCCCGATGCCGATGAAAGCGTGTTGGCGTTGGACGAAAGCTGCACCAGCGACAGGTAGTTTCTGCCGTTCAGCGGCAGCTCGTTTACGGCCTGCATTCTCGATCACGGTACCGAGGTAGCGTTTTCCGCCTGAAGCAGTGCGCCTGTCGCTTCAACCGTGACCGTTGCGGTCACCGCTCCGACCTGCATCGTGAAGTCCTGGCGAAGCGATTGCTGCACCTGCAGCTCCACGGCCTCGCTGGTTTCAGTCTTGAAGCCCGCGTGCGTCACCGCAATCTTGTAGATTGCCGGACGGAACGTCGGGAAAAAGGTAGTCGCCTGCACCGGTGGTGACCGTGGTGCGTTCCGCGGTGGTACCCACATTGGTTAGCGTGACATTCGCATCCGGAATCACAGCGCCCGTGGCATCGGCGACGTGTCCGGTGATTGACCCGGAGGTCTGCGCGGACAATCTGGCAGACGATGACGTCACGAGGAACAACACTAAGATGCAGCAGGCGATGAAAGCACTGCATCGGCCGAGCAGGGTGAAGGTCCTCCGCGCGATCTGTGTTCGACCGAGTAACTCCTCGGTGGCCCTGGAACCGGAGACAAGAAATGGGGCGATACGCCCACTTCCCGATGTATCACTGGCATGATTATTCAACATGGTCGACCGTACCCTCCTGCTGCTTTGAGCAGCTTGGTTCGAGTTGATTTGCAACCACTCCCACGCTCTTAGTCTGGCGAGCAAACCCACGTGGGTTTCGGACAGCTTTTACTTGCGCGAAACTGAAGCGGCTTGGGTGATCTCGTGTATGAACCACGGCTTCCTTCAGCCCAAACAGTTCGATCCATCGGAAAACGCTTACTCCAATCTCTGGATAAACCTTGCATCCCCCGATGCTTTCAGCGGATGAATCGATTTACTCAGAAAAACGAACGAATCTTAGACCACCCAAAACTTGACTGGCAAGCCGTATTTTTCGAGCGGTATCTATCGATTTGTTCGATGTATTCTGCGAAGCTCTGTCGATTGTGAGGAGGAACTGCCGTTCCAGACGCTGATTCAAAGCCCTCAATCCGGTGAACTGCCCCCTTTCAGAATCTCCTCGATCAGGGACTTCGGCGCGGGCAGATGGTCCTCATTCTCTTTCAGCCACGCGTGGAAGTCCTTCTCGATTTCCGGAGTCCACCGGGCATCGATCTGTCCGGCGGTGTACTTCTTCTCGCGCAGGCGCTGGTGTCCAAACATGTCCTCAAGATGAGTGCGTTCCGAGTACTTGACGACCTGCTCCGCCAGTTGCGGCGGGATAAAGATCACCCCGCCATTTCGCCCAAGGACCACATCTCCGGGCATGACCAGGACCTGGCCAATGCGGGTTGGCCCATTGATGCTCACCATGGTTGAGTTGAGAAGCCTTCCGCTCGAGAGAGTTCCGAAATGATGTGAGGGATCGTAGTAGCGAACAAAGGAGGTGAAGTTCGGCAGCTCTTCCAGGCCGTTGATATCGCGAACGGCGCCATCGTAGACGATGCCGTTACCGGATCTCGCATAGATCGCATTGCCCACGTTGTCGCCGATGGATGGTCCATCCTGCTTGAGTCCGAAGTGGTCGCCTACGTAGACGTCCCGAGGCTGCAACATGTCGACGGGCCATGCGTTCGTACCTCCCTGTCGATGATCGCTGCACGCCCTGCTCTTCAATCTCTTTTTCAATATCAGGTCTTCCGGGCATCCACACGGCTGTCAGCGCCCTGCCCACCAGTACCTGATCGGGATGGATGGAATACCAGCCATCTTCATACTGGTGCATAAAGCCGGCTCGCGCAGGGTTGCCCATGCCTCTTCGAGAGTTACGGTCTTCATGCGGTCCAGAATGTCGTCGGGCACCTTGGGCCGGCCGTCGGGAAACCTCTCCCCATTCCAGTAGGAGGTGTATTTGATCACCTGCTCCCGGGTAAAAAATTCCCCGTGAAAATCCGGCGTGGACTGAATCGCTTCTCCCTGAGTGGCGGGTCCCTGCTGCGCGATAAGGCACGGAGCTAGTGCGACGAAGGCTGCACCAGCCAGAACACTTGCAATGGTTTTTCGCATCTTCTCTACTCCCTTGGATTGGTGCTCTTCTTACGGTTCTTAACTTTCAGCTTCGAACCACGTGGTTCCGGGAATCTGGGCCTTCTTTGCCACTTCCTCGTTCATCTCCACACCAATGCCTGGCCGGTCCGGCGGAGTGACATAACCATCCACGATGATCTCGCCTTCCTTGACCCAGTTGGTCCACAGGTCCATGTGATTGATCCAATGCCACTCGCATGCCAGGAAGTTGGGAAACGTTGCACATGCATGGGCAGTAGCCATGACTCCGATCGGCGAAACCACGCAGTGCGGCGCAACCGGGACGTAGTAGGCCTGCGCCATGTTGGCGACCTTCTGGGCTTCGGCCAAGTCCGCCGACCTTCTGAAAATCGGGCTGGATGATGTCGACAGCCGCCTTCTCCAGCAGTTCCCTGTATCCCCATCGCATGTACAAGTTTTCGCCGCAGGCAATCGGTGTCGAGGTTGAATGCCGGATATCGGCCATGGCATCGATGTCCTCAGGTGGAACCGGCTCCTCGAGCCACATCAGCCTGAACGGCTCCAGTGCTTTCGCGACTTTCTTGCCCGTCGCAGCATCGTAACGGCCGTGCATATCGCAGGCCAGGGCCATGTAGGCAGGAATGGACTCGCGCACATGCGCAACCCACTTGACCATGCGATCGATCTCGCCGTTGGTCGCAGTCCAGTTGAAGCTATCCCAGCGTGCGGGATCGGTGGCGTCATCAAGGTCGATCTTCATGGCCTTGAAGCCCTGAGCCTTGATCCACGGGAGCTTCCGGTCCGCTTCCTCCCCGATCGGAACGTCCATATCGGAGTCGCAATAGATCTGAACTTTATCGCGGAACTTTCCGCCCAAGAGCTGGTAGATGGGTAATCCGAGGGCCTTGCCGGCAAGATCCCACAAGGCAATCTCGACACCCGACAATGCGCAGACGTACTGCCCGGCTTGCGCTCCAGAGAATATTCCGTTGGTGCGAATGGTTTCCCAAATCGCTTCAACATTGAGCGGATCATGTCCGATGAGCGTGCGCCGCCAACCACGGATCAGCGATGAGGTTCCGACCGCGGCGTCGGTAGCTTCACCCTGCCCGTAGATGCCCTGGTCCGTGTAGATTCTTATGTGCGTCTGCGGCCCATGTACGACGACCTGCGCTGTGCGCACATCGGTGATCTTGAGTTTGGGCCTCTGGTAAGGCGTACTGCTGGTTTGAATAGCCCGCGCCAGGGCGGAGAGTGAAAAGGGAGAGAGTGAACCTAATGCCGTAAGAGCCGTGCCCTTCAGCATTGACCTTCTTGAAAGTTGAGCCATAGTTTTCCTGGGAACCTTTCCTTCAGTTAACGACTTGACCGAATTCAGCGAGTAAGCGTTTAACGCGCCGGACAGTTGCCTGGCAATGATTGGCGACGATGTTTATGCCAAAGTCCCGAAGGCCGCGTAGATTACAGAACTCATGGATCGACTGTCAACAGGCGAGTCTTCTTACGCAATATCGAATTCGTAGAGGCTGACGCTGACGGGCGGAACCTGCACGGTCTCCGGAAGTCCATCCTGCGCAGTCTCAACGATCTTGACGGCGGGCTCTTTGCCCGCTTCGTTGGTTGAGTTCACACTGGGCGGCGCAATCTGGTACAGCTTGCCCTGCCCGCGCAGCTTGACGCCGCTGATCTTCGGCGTAAGGCTGTGGCCTTCTTCAGTGGGGTTGACCACCGAAATGAGGAACTTCTTGCGATCGCTGGAGAACGCCGCGAGAACATCCAGAGGATAGGTAGGGCTTCCGGTGGGCTTCGTACCCCTGTCGACAAATGGCGTGCCGGGCACCAGCTGCTGGGGCGAATCCCCGTCGACCGCAACCGGAAGAGCGTTGAGAAAGTGAGTCTGCATCAGCTTCATCACCACTCCCTCAGCCGCAAAGCCCACGGCTTCGCCGGTGTTGTCGGTCAACAAGCGCAGTCCTCCCGTCGCACAACTGGCCGCAACCATATCGGAGTGACGGAACATTTCGTGCAGGCAAAGCGCGTAGGAGAGCGGCATCAGCATTCCGGATTGCTGCATGAAACCTGCGCCGCCGTTGCCCGACGCCGACCGGAGGCGATTGCCCCATTCATCGAAGATGAATTTGATGTTCTTCTCTTTCAGCGACGGCATCTTTTCGACATACTTGTCCCACGCCTCAAAGGCTTCGCCGATGCGGTTGGCCAGCCTCCGGGCTCTGAACTGCAGCGGATCGTGGACATCCACAAAGAGCTGCTTCTCAGCGTCGAATGCCAGGTCAGGATATGCGTAAGTGTGCTCGGAGAGATAATCGATGTTGTCGGCGCACTTTTGCCAGCAGCCATCCGTCCCAGTCATAGATCCTGCCGAACTCGTAGGGCAGCGTTTCAGTGATCGGCGGCTCCCACATGCTGGGGAAGAAATTGCCTTTCTTCTCCGCGCCGCCCACGGACTTCTCGCAGATGCTTGCCCCGGACACGGTCACCTTGATGTTGGGGTCCACTTTCTTCATGGCTTCGACGATGTAGTTGTGCTTTACCCAGTACTGGTCCAGCGACATGTGGCCGAACTGCCAGGGGCCATACATCTCGTTGCCGATGGTCCAGAGACGAACATTGAAGGGCTCGGGATGGCCGTTCTCCGCGCGCATTTTGCCCATGCGCGTCGTCGGCGGAGCCATTGCAATATTCCACTTGCTCGGCCGCCTCGCGCGCCGAACCGAATCCGCTGTCGATCGCCAGATCGGGCTCGGCTCCGACCAGCCGGCAGAGGGCGATGAACTCATGAAGGCCGACGTCGTTCGACTCCACCCTGTCGGACCACATCGGTTGCACGCGCGGCGGGCGCCTATCCCGATCGCCAAGACCGTCGCGCCAGTCGTAAGCGGAGACGAAGTTGCCGCCGGGCCACTTGAACATTTTGAAACCCTCCTCCTTGAAGAGCCGGATCATCCCGGCGTGAAATCCCTGCACATTGTCGGCAGGCATCAGCGAAGCGGCTCCGATGTGAAACGTGCCGCTGCCGGTGCCCAGGATTTCCAGGCGCGCATCCTCAGTGTCGGCCGGCGAGGTGAACTTGAGCGGGAATTTCCGGTACTCGCGGGACAGCGCTGGGATCGTGATGGTTTGCGAGTCGCCGGCGCCTGTCCCCCAAACCAAACGGACCACAACTTTGGCGCCGGGATCGCCGGCAAGATAAATGCGGCCTTCGTAAGACTTGCCGCGGCCGAGGCGCAATTTGGATTGCTGAATGCCGTGGGGCTCAGAGCCATCAAGCTTAATGCGCGGGCTATGCTTGCCGACAAACGGCCGCACGGTGTCCATTTCGACGGTTCCTTCCGGCCCAACCGGCTTGAATGGCTCGCCAAAAAAGCGGCGGAAGAAGGAGTTCGTTGGCGCTGCCGCGACTGCGCTTGTAATCGGGTTGGCAAACTTTCTGTCGGTCAGCATCTCGGCCCACACTCGCTGTGGTCGCCGGTTCCATGTAGCCTCCGAAGATCATCGGATTAACCGGCTCGCCGCTCTTGGACGCATCGATTGTGACTTGGAGGCTATCTGCCGGAGCGGCGAAGGCCGTCATCCCTTGCTGCAACATGGCGGCGCCTGCCACTGAAGCCGCTAAGAACTCACGTCGATTCATTGCCATGTCATTTCCCCTCTTGGCTTAATTCCCAGATTCACAGAGCGCTCAATTTGGACCTGAACAAGTTCAACAAAGAAACTACCACACAGGCTCAGACGACCTGCGGCTGAACCATCGCGACGGAATCGACTTTCATTCCGGCGCAAAAACCGCAGGCGCTATCGCCCCGCAGTCGCCGTCCGCAATGAAAAAAGCGAACCGCGGGCCGCAATGAACAGGGTTTTCTTATCGGTTCCCCCGAACGCCAGGCTTCCTGGACGCTCCGGAATCTCCACCACGCCAAGCTCCCGTCCGCTGGCGTTGTAGATGTAAAGCTGGCCTCCAGCCATATACACATTTCCGGCGGCATCGGTCACAACACCGGATCCTCCGCGCGGCGCGAACTCCGTTGCGGTCACTTGATCCAAACTGTCGAGTTTCAAACGATAGACGGCGTCATCTTCCTCGCTTACCGCCAGGCGCTCGTCGCCGACATGGAAGAGCCGCCACTGCGATGCCTGCAGCATGGGCATCCAGTTTCCCCCGGCCGTGATGGCATTGGTTGCGCCGGGAGCATAGAAGTAACTCCGCGCCTGGTTGGTGACCACGGCCACGATCGCCATGTTGCTGCGCGGCGCGTAAATCACTCCGCGATGCTCCATCTGCCACACCAGGGTTTCCATGCTGTTGTGCAATCCAACGGGCAGCAGCAGATTGGTGCCACTCAACGGCGCATCTGCGGGCTCGATCTTCGTTGCCTCTCCCGTCTTCGTGTCCACCGCGACAACCGACCGGCTGTAATCCAGCGCCAACAACGATCCGTCCCCGGCAAACCCTGCCGCCATCGGCGTCGTCACCTTGTCAGTCAGGATTTCAGCCTTCTTCGCATCAGCGTTCCACCGGTAAATCCGATGCATCGCCGCATCGGTAAAATACAACTGCCCCGCATCGTCAACGGTGAGCCCGGAGAGATTACTGAAGCCGCTCGCAAGCTGCTCCAGCCTTGCCCCAGCCGCAAAAACATCCGCGGGCAGCGGCAACGGAGCGCCAACCTTGACCGCAGAGTTCAGCGTGAACACCGTGAAGTCGTGTGCCCGGACCCGCACACCGCTGGTCTGATCAAAGAGACTGTTGTCGAACGCCAACCGGGTCATGCTGAAGTCATGCACATTCTCAAAGTGAATGCCGGTTGAATTCGCGGCTTCCACCGCATTCAGCTTGGGTAGCACGTTGCGCGAGACGCGATACATAAACAGGTTGGCGAATAACATGTGATGCGCGTCCGCGAGATCAACCGAAAAGGATTCTGCGCCGGCCGGGTTCTCTTCCTCCGTCTGCAGCGCATACACCGTCCAGTTTGACGCGTGATGGAATTGCGTCTCGTGGTGCATATGGTGCTCGCAAGACATCTGGTAGACCACGCTGGGCGTGGTGGTTTTTTCCACCAGCAGCCCGGCCTTCGCCAAAGTATTCGCAGTCCATATACCGCGGAAGATCCCGCCGCCCCCATCCTTCACCCATAGGCTCGGATATTGCGTCTCCATACTCGCCGCGAAGTTTTGTGGCGGCTGCGCAGGCCTGGGGAGATGCGGGGCCAGCAGGGCGTTTACGCGTCCCGGCCCAAATCTGAAGTTCACATCCTCCACCATGGAGCGAGGTCCCGCACGCCACACCAGCCCCGCCGCCCGCCGATCCATATTCGAAGTAGCGATCCCGATCCCGGTAAGAATCGCTGCTCCACCTTTCGCGCTCTCGAGCACCGGCACAGGCTCGCCTTCGCCCGTGAAGTTCGCCGCATCATCTGTCACCGTAATCAGCGTGGTGCTGGGGTTGAAGCCAATCAATACGCTATCCGCCCGCAGCCGCAGGGTGTTCGTCACCCGATAGACGCCGCTGGGGAAATAAAGCGCGCGATGCCCATCGATCGCCGCCTGCAGCGCCGCCGTATCATCCGACCCGTCTCCTTTGGCGCCGAGCGTGCGCACGTTCACCCACTCTTGCATCGGCGGCAGCAACGGAATATCGGAGAGAGGGAGCACGGTTTGGGCCGCCCCGGCAAGTTCTCGATGACGAACTTGCACGCCCCGCTCACGCCCGTCGGGGCCAATCTCTACGCCGATCGTCAGGTGCTCCTCGACATAAGGATGGGAACTCCCTTTCACTGCAAACATCGCACTCGATCCGGTTTCACCCTGCACCATCCAGGGCACGTTCCTGCACACCACATGTTCCAGCGTGACTTCGTGATGCGCCTTCCGCGCATCGCCAAGCACCACTGCCGACCGCGCAATGTCCTCCAGCAACAGGTCGCGTGCAAACAACTCCTCTGTCATTCCAGGAGTGATTTCGATCGCTATCGGCGTTCGCGAAATCCGGTCGCGCAGCAGAGTCATGCCCACTTCCTGGGTGTGGATTGCCGCGCGCCTCTGGCCCGTCAAGCGCGAATCCATCAGCAGAAACTGCCATGCCGGCGACGTCCGTACCGAGATGATGCCGTAGTCTCCACCTTCGATCTGAAGGTCGATTGCGCCGTTCCCCACGTCTTCGAGCGCAGCCCGCCCATCCCCAACCTGGAATCGCATGTGCTGAAGAAATGAGTGTTGCGCCACGTGAAACCGCACGGCAATCGCCGCCGGGTTGCCTTCGCCGATCGCGAAGTCCAGATTGCTGATTCCGCTATAGAACGTAAATTCGTTGGCATCGACCACGGGTTCGCCCGCCGCCGGACGCCGCGAAGCAAACTGCAACATGTATCGGCCTGTGCCGAGAAATTCGTGGCCTTCCTGGAACCCAGGCGTGTTTGGTCCCAGCAGAAACACGGGGCGATGCTCGCCGAACCCGATGAGCCGTATCCCTGTCCACAGGTGAATCGTCCGGCTGATCCGGTATCTCCCCTCCGCGACAAAGACGACGCCTTCCCCCGTTGTCTCTTGAACGCGATCGATCGCTGCCTGGATAGCCGCGGTATCGTCTGCCTGACCATCCCCGGCAGCGCCGAAGCTTCCACGCTCCAGGTACACGGCATGAGGGTCGTCCGGCCGCACCGGAAACATCGATTGGGCGGCCATCGGCAAAGCGGCCGCCGCCATCAACACAAGGATCCAGATCGAGCGTTGCATCTCGAGATTCCTCCAGTGAAGGCGCAGATGTTGACGAACCTTTATAGCTCATTTACTCAAGGTGCGGCGTTTCATGAAAAAACCAGCCTCACCTCTGCTCGTCATCGATCCATCCGCATCGATGGGTTCCATGGATTTGAAGAGGAGAAAGCGACGTCTCGATTCAGATTGGAGCGCTGATGAAATCAGCGCATTCCTGAAGGCTTCATCTTCGAACCGGCGCCGGTCTCGTTGCAGGCCTTCATGGGATCGATGATCAACCATGCCGCAGCGCCGAGCGCTGCCATGAAGGCAGCGGCGACGAACGACATCTCCCAGCCAATGTGGGCGGCAATCAGGGGAGTCAGGGAAGCCGAGCAAGCTCCGCCGAGCTGGCCGCCCATATTCATGATTGCGGAAACCACGCCGACGTCTTCTCCGGCGATATCAGCCGAGACAGCCCAGAAGCCGCTCTGCGAAATGTATAAGACACCCGCGCTGCAGGCAAGAGTCACTGCGGCCGTAGCCGCGTTGTGAGCGCGCGATCCCGTCACCAGAAGAATCGCCGTAAGTCCGAGCGATAGAGCGGGCAACAGGCATCGGCCCGCACGCAGGCCAAATCGGGCTGCGATCCAATCGCTCACAGCGCCTCCCCCGAGGCAACCGATCGTCATGGCGATGAACGGCAGCATGGAGAAGACGGCGCTGGTCTTAAGGTTGAGCCCGCGCACTTGCGCCATGTAGATGTAAAACCACGCGAAGAAAATCCAGGCAACATAGACGAACGCAAAATAGCTCGAGGTCAGGGCGAAGACCTGCTTGCTCGTGAGGATCTTCGTCCATGGAATCGAGCGTTTGGCGTCGCGCGTGGGTTCGCTTCGAACCATGGCGGGACGGGGCTGATACTGTTCTCCGCCGATCAAGGTCTTTTCCGCTTCCCCGACCCATGGGTGTTCTGCGGGGAGATCGCGAGCTGCCAGATACCACACAAGGCTGACCACTATGTCGATTGCTGCGCTGAACCAGAAGGCCGCTCGCCATCCGTGGCTCAGTATGATCGCAGTGACGAGCGGAGGTGTGAGTCCCGCACCTGCGCCAACTCCGGCGAAGATCAGCCCATTGGCCTTGCCGCGCTCGCCCACCGGAAACCAGCGCGCGACGAATTGACTGGCGGCAGGGTACATGGTGGCCTCGCCAATACCCAGGCCAAAGCGCACCAGCGCCAATACAAGCAATGCGCCGCGCAGGGTGGGAGGAACCAGCGCCGTTAAGGCAGCGAAGACGCTGCACCACGCGATGCCGAGACTCAGGACGTTTCGTGGGCCAATCCGTCTGGCGAGCAGGCCAGCGGGGACTTGAAAGACGGCGTAACCAATAAGGAATGCACTGAAGACCCAGCCCAGATGCGTATTGTCAACCGCATACTCGCGGCTGATATGAACGCCTGCGATGGAGATATTCGTTCGGTCAAGAAATGCCACCGCGCTCATGACAAATAGCCAGAGCACCAGCAGGTAGCGTATGGGTGGAAGATTGCGATAACCGCGGTTCGAATTCACATGCCCCCTTGCCCATTTCCTGCTGCGGCTTACTTCTCACAAGGTTCCAGCTGGAACAGATGAGCATTCAGAGGTCTTCCTCTGAGTTGCACATCTCACACACTTATCACGCGGGACAATCCTATCGCACCGGGTCTCTGAGCGCATGAATTCGCAACTGTGCATCCCGGTTTCTCCGGTCACAAAAGCGAAACCCTGGAGATCCCGTGGCGTAGCCGGATCATCATCCTCGAGACCCGGGCCACCGGCCACGCAGATGCAGTGATATGATTCGGTTCGCAAATCAGGTTCGTGATTTGGCCGCGGTTCGGCGACGCAGCCGGCCGCGTTTTCCTTAGGATGGGCTTCATGAGCAAGGTTCTCAGTTCAATTCTGTTTTTCCTCGTCTCCACGACTCCGCTCTTTTCTGCCGACCCTGTGCTCTGGTATCGGCATCCGGCCCAAAAATGGGGCGATGCGCTCCCCGTCGGCAACGGCAGGTTGGGCGGCATGGTCTTTGGAGGCATCGCAAAAGAGCGCATCCAACTCAACGAAGACACGATCTGGAACGGCAAGAAACGGGATCGCATCAATCCAGAAGCACTCAAGGCCCTGCCGGAGGTTCGCCGTCTGCTCTTCCAAGGCAAACCCCGCGAGGCAGAGGCGCTTGAGGAAAAGGCGATCATGGGCATCCCCAATCGCCAGCCGCCGTATCAGCCGTTGGGGGACCTGAACATCGAGTTTTCCGGCCAGGACAACGCCGTCGACTACCGGCGCGAGCTGAACCTGGCGACGGGAATCGTGCGCATCACGTACCGCATCGGCGATGCGACCTGCACGCGCGAAGTGTTTGCCTCCGCGCCGGACCAGGTGTTGGTCGTCCACATGTCCTGCGATAAACCGGGCCTTTTGTCGTTTCACGCCACGTTGACGCGTTCGCAGGATAGCCAGACCACGGTTGCTGCGCCCGATCGCGTGATCCTGCAGGGTGAGGCGATTGCGCACACCAACTTCTGGATCTCGCCGCGCTTAAGTCCCGAGAAGCTGAAGGCCGAGCAAGACCAGCTCGAACCGACGGGCGTGAAATTTCGCGCCGTCCTGCGCGCGGTAAACGAAGGCGGTCAGGTGAATGTTTCCGGCAGCGACGTGATGGTATCGAACGCCAATGCAGTGACCCTTCTCGTGGTCGCTGGGACGAATTATCGTGGTAGCGATCCGGCTTCCATCTGTGCGCAGTACCTGCTTCGCGCGACCAAGCCCTATTCCGCGCTCAAAACCCGGCACCTGGCCGATCACGAGAAACTCTTCCGCCGCGTGGACCTGGAAATGGCGCCGCCCGCAGACGATCCCTCGATCGAAACGCTCCCAATCGATGAGCGCCTGACTCGGATCAAGACAGGCAAGGATGATCCCGGCCTTGCCGCGCTGTACTTCCAATTCGGCCGCTATCTTCTCATGGGGAGCAGCCGTCCCGGCGCCATGGCGGCGAACTTGCAGGGCATCTGGAACGACAGCATGGCTCCGCCATGGGACAGTAAGTACACCACCAACATCAATCTTGAGATGAACTACTGGCCGGCTGAGGTCGGCAACCTTCCGGAGACCACCGGGCCTCTCTTCGACCTGGTCAAAATGAATCTCGACAGTGGGCGCCGCACGGCCAAGGAGATGTACGGCGCCGGCGGCTTCGCGTTTCATCACAATCTCGACGCATGGGACGATACCGCGCCTGTCGATTACGCCTATTGCGGAGTTTGGCCGATGGGCGGCGCGTGGCTGGCGCTGCATTTCTGGGAACACTACGAATATGGAATGGATCGCGCTTTCCTTGGCCGCCAAGCCTATCCCGTCATGAAGGAGGCCTCGCAGTTTCTTCTCGACTTCCTCGTCGACGACGGCAAGGGTCATCTGGTGACGAACCCGTCCTATTCGCCCGAGAACAGCTATCGCATGGCCGATGGAACGGTGGGCCGGCAGACGGTTGGCGCCACCATGGACTACGAGATCATCTACACACTCTTCCACGCCACGATGGATGCCTCGAAGATTCTTGGAATCGATGCCGGTTACCGCGCCAGGCTTGATGCCGCCCTCAAGCGCATCCCCGATCTCAAGATCGGAAAGTACGGTCAATTGCAGGAATGGAGCGAAGACTACGAGGAAAACGAACCGGGAGTGGGCCACGTCTCGCATCTGTTTGCGCTGTTTCCCGCCGATGAGATTACGCTGCGCGATACGCCCGAGCTGGCCAGAGCCGCGCGCATCTCGCTTGAGCGGAGGGTGCAGAATGGCGCTGGCAAGAGCGGCTGGCCCGCGGCGTGGTATGTGAACCTCTGGGCGAGGCTCGAAGACGGCGACCGCGCCAACCAGCACATCAACGATCTGCTGGCCACCTCCGCCGAGAGCCTGCTCAACGCCAATCGCAGGTTTTTCCAGATCGACGCCAACTTTGGTGCGGCTTCCGGGATCGCTGAAATGCTGTTGCAGAGCCACTCCGGAGTCATCGCATTTCTGCCGGCTTTGCCGTCGGCCTGGCCGGAAGGTCACTTTCGCGGACTGCGCGCTCGTGGGGACATGGAAGTCGACGCATCCTGGAAGAATGGCCGGGCAATCTCTGGAGCGCTGCGGCCGGGAGTCGCAGGCGTGTTCGAACTCCGGCCGCCGCATGGCCAGCGCATTGTCAGCATTCAGACGGCTGGCCGAACTGTACCCGCGACTGAATCCGGCGGCGTCTGGCAAGTCCGCCTCGAACCACGTCGGGAATATGTAATCGCGTTTGAATAAGGGGGACGGCGCAAAACGTATACCACCAGGTTTCCGACAAGATGACGCACGTTTGGTTTCGTGGTTCCCAGGTCTCAAAATCGAGACCTGGGGCACCCCCGTAGGTACAAAATCAAGCGGTCAGAGGCGTAAATTTCTGTCAGGGCGTCGAACGAGGATCAACCTGCCAGATGTGCATGGCGCCGGGGTCCGCTAAAGGTCCCGGGGCTCTGGTTTCTCCCGTGGTCTTGCCGAGCATGTCGTTCTGAATGTGATTGACTGCACTCGCGTTTGGGAACGGCTGACTGCTGCTCATTGTCAGTTGCAGTTTGTCAGGATCGAAGTCGATCTGCATGTCGCCCAAAGCTCCGTTCTTGTCCCAGCCATGCGCGTCGCGCCAAGCCGTGAGATCGAGCCACTGTTTCGAGTCACCCGTGAAAAACCCGAGAAACCCATTCGGCATAGAGACATAGAGGTTGCCGTCGGCCTGATTGTTTTGGTCGAGGAACACGATGGCCGACTTCCCGCAACTCGCGAAGATGTTGTTCGAGATATTGTTTCCGGTGGCGGTTCCGCTGCCGGCACGATCCGGGCGCGTGATGGCGAAAACGCCGGAGTTCTCGCAGCGGCCGATCAGATTCTGGGCGATCGTCAGATGATCGCTGGCATTGATGAACACGCCCGATCCGGCGCATCCTCTCTGGCCGGGGGTGCCGGGCTCGGCGTTGCGAACGTTCCAAATAACATTGTTGTCGATCTGGTTCAGTTTGAGGTTCATTTCCATGTGTACGGCGGCGCTGACGGTGAGGACGTCGGCGAACACGTTGCTGGTGATGCGGCAGTTGGCGTCGCCGCTGTCGAGCCAGACCGCGTTGGCGTGGCGGATATGACGGATCACGTTGCGGCGGAAGAGCAGGTTTTGGGCGAAGTGGAACTTGGCTGCGGCCGCTTCCCAGCCGCGCTCGGCGTCGGCCCAGCCGCACCATTCGATGAGGTTATCTTCAATGAGCGTATTGGTGGTTCCCATGCCGCCGATGGCTTCGACGCCACAGTAGCGGAAGGTGTTGCGGCGGAGGATCTGCGATGCCCCGGCTTGCCGCGCGAAACCGCTGTCGCCGTCCCTGCCGATGTCGAGGCCGACGCCGTTGGCCCACTCGATGGTGTTGTCTTCGAGGATCCAGTGATCGCCGCCAGCAAATGACACCATGCCGTACTGCGGAAACGGGTAAGCGTTGCCCGCGTGCTGAAAGGTGATTCCCTTGATCCGGATGAAGCCAAGCCCGCTTTGCGCGGGGACGAAGGCGTGTTGACGGGTCGTGACTTCGATGAGATGGTCGGCGGGCGTTCCCGAGGCCAGGCGGATGTGAATAGCGGTGCCCGAGTCTTCTACCCAGAAGCGGGCATCGGGCGAGCCTCCAATTTCCTGCATAATCGGTCCGCCGCGGCGGCGCGGAGGCAGGCCGTTTTGCGGCGCGGCTGGAATCGTAAAATCGGGGACGGGTTGCAGATGCGGCATCGCCAGTTCGCGAAGCTGCTCCATTGGCTCGAGGGGCTTGCCGTCGACGAAGATCAATCCACGGCGGCGAAAATAGGGACCCATGTCGACGGTTCTGGGATCCAGCCATTCCCATTGGCCCATGACGCTGGCCAGGGCAAAGGGATTGTAGGCATCGGGGAACATGGAGCCGGTGAGTTCGTGCTGCCATGCGGTGACCTGGGCTTGCGGAGCCTGGCCGGCGGGGGCTCCTGGTCTACGAAAACCAACTGGAATTGATTCCTGCTGCCAGCCGTCTTTCAGGACTTCAGAGCCCTTAATGAGAACTTTTGCCCCGGGTGCGGCCTCGTAGCTGATCATCTGAGCCGGACCCGTGCCGCCGCGCACCGGGCGCACGCACTCGCGATAGGTGCCGGAAGCGATGACGACCCGCTCGCCAGGCTCGAGGACCTGGGCGGCCTTGTTGATGGTGCGGAAGGGCCGGGCGTTGGTGCCGGGTCCGTTGTCGTCGGCTTTGGCGGAATGATTGTCGACGTAGTAGGTCTTTGAGAATTTCAGCGGCTGTTCCCAGGAGACAAACTCCGTGCCGTCGGGTAGGCGCGCGTCCGCCGACGCAGCCTCGTGATCAGGTCGGGGTGCACCAGTGGCGGCATCGTTCTGCGTCTGGCCGAAGACACTTCCGCCGAGAGCAACCATTGCGCCCACGCCGGTCGCATACTGGAGGAAGCTCCGGCGATCGATGGGTTGGCTGGGAAACTCGTTCATTGACGCATCCGGATGCGAGACGATTTGCATTTGCCTTGATTTCATAGGAGTCCCTTGAACTTGAGATAATTGCGCAACAAACAAACTAAGGCTTATCCCAGCTTTCTCGCAAGCACGGGGCCTGCGTCGGAAGCAAGCGTTCCGGGCGTGTTACCTGCGATCCCGGCAATTCCGAACGCCGCAGCGAACTGCGTTAACAGCGCTGGGCGTTCGGAACTCTCTTTCAGCAGAGCTACTTGAAAAGTCTTGGAGCGAAGTCAGCCAGGGCTCGCCGCCACGACAGCCACTCATGAGCGGTTCCGGGAGACTCAAAGTACACGTTTTTGATGCCGGCCTGTGTGAGTTCATCGCTGAACTGTTTTACGTGTGGGCCTTCTACTGAGCCAGTGGACAAAAACAGTACCTTGACTTGTTTGTTGAATGCCGCCGCATCCGCAAATGCGCCGTTGCAGGTCGTCTTCGCGTCGAATGCGCCGCCGCCGAAGCCGCCGCAATTGCCGCTGAAGCCGCCGAGATAAGCAAACTTGTCGAGATGCTCAAGTCCGGTGGTGAAGGTCTGCATTCCACCCATCGAAAGGCCGGCCATGGCCCGGTTTTCGCGGCCCGGCGCAACCCGGTAGCTCTTCTCGACCATGGGAATCAGATCGGTGAACATCATCTCAGTGAACGTCGTGCTCAGACGAAACATGGGACGAGCCGGCGCCGCGCCTGCGGCAGGCCGCGGTCCGCCAGGACCCGCTGCCGGTGCCGCCGGCGGAGCTCCCGGGGGCGGCTGAGGCTGAGGCACTGCCTGCGTCAGCACACCGCGCGCGTTGTAGATCGTGCCGTCCTCGCCGGGCTTCACCGCGTTCAGATTGTCCATCACAATCAGCATCGGCTTGGCCTTGCCCGCGGCGATCAGGTTATCCATGATCTGGTCCACGTGTCCCTGGAAGGTCCAGCCCAACTCGTTTTCTCCCCAGCCGTGCAGGAGATAGAGAACCGGATAACGCGCCTTTGTATTCGTGTCGTAATCGGGAGGAGTGTAGATCATGCAGCGACGCCACTGTTGCGTCACCGTGGAGAAGTACCACTGATCCCGCACCACGCCGTGGGGTAACATCCTTATGGCTGTAGAAATCGGCGTCGGCCGCGGGAATCTCAATCGCGCTGCTCCACGCACCGCTGCCAAAGAATGTCTGCGTCGCCGGATCGGACACAGAAGCCCCATCGATGGTGAGCATGTAGTAGTGAAATCCTTCGACGAGCGGCGTGGTCGTGGCGTACCACAGTCCGTCCGCTGCCTTCGCCATGTCAAAGCCGGCGCCCACGCGGACCCGCACCTTCTGGGCGTCGGGCGCCGCCACGCGGAACATGGCGTGATGATCAGGAAAAACACAGGGGTACGGAGCCCCCGGAATATTAAGCGACGAAGGCTTGCAGTCCGCCGGTGGTTGAGCCCAGCAAACGCCTGTAGCCAGCAGTGCTAAAACGATGGCAGTTTTCATTTGTCTCCTTTTGAGCAAGGGTTAGTCGAGCAAACGCCGACATACTGAATGGGTGTGGTAAACGTTATCTCGACGATGCGGCACTTGTACAGCGTTTCTCCGCCCATGTCAACGGATGGCCGAAGACGGCATATGTTCCGTAGAGATCTCGCAGCCGGGCAAGAACGGGTCGTGCCGAACATCAATTCCCTTTGGCCAGCCGTTGATAGAGGGCGGGATCGAACTCTTCCAGGCCGGTGATGCTGTGCAGATGGTTGACTGAAACCCATGGCAGCCAACTGCGGTGGGTTCCAAAACCTCTATTCATTGCCATCCCCCAGTGTTCCTGTTGCCAACCAGGTCCCAGCAGGTCGTAGGTGCGTCCCGGCAGAGCCAGCATGCTCTTGGTGTCGAGCAGAAGGATGCGCGCGACATCCAGGTAGTGCGGGTCGTTGGTGTCCTTATACAACCTGGCATAGGCAGGCGCGGCCCAATCCAGGTACTCATCCACGCCGCCAGGCCCGCGCGCTGTAATGCCCTGCACGCCTACGGTGGGCACGCCGCGTTTCCAGTTCAGATCGGCGTCGATGGCGCCCAGCGGCATGGGCACATTCCAGATCCAGATCCAGCTTTCGGTGTAATTGCCTGCCGCCTTGGCGCGTTCCAGCCACTTGGGATCTCCTGGTGGCATCGTAAAGATCGAGAAAGGCCTCCAGAGACAACATGCCGGCTTCTTTGTCGGTGATATTCGGATTGTCGGTGGTGCCAC
This sequence comes from uncultured Acidobacteriota bacterium, assembly GCA_963826735.1. Classification (GTDB taxonomy): domain Bacteria; phylum Acidobacteriota; class Terriglobia; order Terriglobales; family Acidobacteriaceae; genus Telmatobacter. The sequence goes on along the minus strand of CAWGYN010000010.1, from coordinate 311,394 downwards.
CGACGAATACGCCGTGGCTTCCGTAGTTGTCCCAGACGTAGTCCGCGGCTCTGATCGCCGCATCGAGGTAACGCTTTTGCCCGGTCTCCTGGCTCAATTTCACCAACATCGGCACGGGATTGTAACTGCTGGTTCCGGAGACTTCCAGCACACTTCCCGTGCCTCCGCGCCAACTCCTTGGGAAGGAGCCATCTTCGCGCTGCTGCGTCAGCAGCCAATCGCCAAACTGCCGGCACCAGGCCAGCCAGTCCGGGTGTTCGCGCCCTGCCTGCTTTTCGCGGCGATACGCGTCCAGAAGCGAGCGCATGCCCTCCGACGGCCCTCTGAGAGTCATGGTGTCGCCGGCCCAGGAATCCGCCTTGCCCGTCCAAAGATTGAAGCCCTCTCCCGCGGGAGGCGACATCGGCACGAGGCGAATGTAGCTGTCGATGATCGCCAGTCCATCCTTCCGCATCTTCTGGCCGCGCGGACCGGGATCGCGGTCTGCCTCGATCAGCAATTGATCGGCCACCTCGATGCCCTTGGAAACGAAACCCATGATCACCTTCGGCCATTGCTCCAATTCATTTGCCTTGGGGTCAACGTCGACGCCCAGGTTGCGGGCCCACGCCGCTAACTCCGCGCTCTTCTCCGGATCCAGTTCGTGAGCCGTGACCGGCATGTTGGTCGGGCGGCGCGGTGGCGTCGGGAAGGAATCGCGATAGCGGCTCCAATTGCGATAGGAACCGGGATTCCCCGTGACGGCATCGAAGAGGAAGGGAACGCCGGACGCGGTCATCGACGGTGAGGACATGATCCGTCCAGATGGTCGGTCAGCACGCGGCGGACGACTTCGAGGTCCAGGTGCATCGCCGGCGGCTTCAGGGTCTCCCATGCCCAGCGCCACGCATCGCGTTCCATGCCGGGGAAAGATGCGCCCTGCCCGAAGCGGAATCCCACCCGGTAGCTCTGCGAGAACCCCGCCTTCACGGGATGATAACGGCGCCGCACAACAGGAGCAGGTGCGGTTTGAAACCCTCCAGTGAATTCGCTGGTTGTGCCGGGAAACCAAAAGCCGAACTCGACGCCGCCATCGGGAGCTTCACGCGCGCCCAGCGCTCCAAACTGAATGCGCTCGTCGATCACGGGCGTAGTGGCAGGAGCGGTGGTCTCCGCCCATGTGGTGTCGCCGCGCGGCGCCATGTCCATCACCGCCGCCCAGCGTCCATCGCGAAATGAGATGGCGAAGAGCGGCGCGGACAGTTCGTCTTCCCGCAGCGCAAAGCGCCTGGCGCGGTCATTCAAAACCCCTCCGGGAGAGTTGTCGCCGTCGTAGGTTGGATCGCCGTAGAGAACGCCCGGAGCAAAATAATCGGCGTCCGCCCAGGTGATTGCAGGCGTAGTCGCGAGCCGGATCGCAGAATAGAACCCGGCGTTCTCCTCTGTGCCCGTCACGGTCACGGTTCGGCTGAGCGACAACACGTCGCCCGAAATCGTCCAATGGTCGTCGACGGCAAATGATGCCTCGCCCCCGCCTTCCACCGTTGCCCTCGCGACAACTACGCCGGCTTCCTTTCGCACGGACTGGTAGCCGGCGGCAATTTCGACGAACGTCGTCGCCGCCGCGATAAACCTCGATCTGCGCGGGCTTCGGTTGCGTCAGGCGCGGAACAGCGTCGCCGGAGATTTCGATGCCCCAGCCGCCGGAGCCGGAGCGAACAAATGCGACCGCTGCGCCATTTCTGAGCCGGCCGAGTTCCATGCGATTTGCTGCGTTCGCGACCGCCTTCTCTTGCTGCGCCTGCGTCGCCGCCGCCAACAGGCATACAAGCGCGCCAAGCACTACGGATCGAACCACGAACGATGCGGAACGGATCATGACAAGAACTCCTCGCAGACGACGCCCAATTGTAGCTCTCTGGCGCGTTCGTCCTTTCGCCTGTTGCAGGGACATGAAGATTGCCGACGATCGCAACAGAGCCCGCCGAGCCGATCCGGGCTGGAATCGATTCCAGACGCTCTTGCGATCATGGATGTGAGTTTTCTTCCTTAATGAATCGCTTTACAACTTCGACGGCGCGAGATAAGCTCCGTGATTGGCAAACGTGTTCTCATGCGCCTCAACTCCAGAACCTGCAGCAGGACAAGGTCATGGTTTATCGCACGCGCCGCAAATTTTCTTGAGTGAATTCGCATTGATTCCCGGCGCATCGCTTCTGGCGGCTGGCTGATCAAGGGAGGTTCGAATCCATGAATTCCAGGCACGTTCTTCTGGTAGCCGCTGCCGCGGGTCTCCTGTTTTGGCAGGGTTGCGGCGCTTTTGCGCAGGGGCCATTTCCCGCACCTCCCGCCCTTCAGCCCTTCCCGTTTGTCAGCCCGCTCTTTGGCGATGACATGGTTCTGCAACGCGGCAAGGTGGATACCATCTGGGGTTGGTCGGAACCCGGGGACACCGTCCGCGTTCAAATCGGTCACAAGACCGCATCCGCCGTTGCAGGCCCGGACCGCCGCTGGGAAGTGAAGATTCGGCCACCTGCGGCCGGGGGCCCCTACGCCATGCGCATTAGCGGCCATGAAACCGTGGAACTGCACAACGTGATGGTCGGCGATGTTTGGCTGTGCACCGGCCAGTCCAATATGCTGGTCCCTCTCGCGGGTGCGCTGCACGGCGACGATGAAGTCAAGGCAGCCAACCACCCCGATATTCGCTTTTTCGAATTGTTCGGGCATTCTGCTTACAATCACACCGGCTGGATTGCTGGAAGCTGGAAGGTGGTCTCGCCGGAGACGGCAGCACGGGTTTCGGCGGTCGCGTATTACTTTGCCCGCGAGGTCCAGAAGGATGTCCACGTTCCGATCGGCCTGATCGTGGATGCCGTCGGTGGAACGCCGGCGGAGGCCTGGACCAGCGCCGCCGCACTGCGCCCGCTCAAGGATTTCGATGTTCCGCTCGATCTAGTGGACCGCCTTGCCGCCGAAGGCGCGCCGGAATACGGCAACTACATCCAGCATTGGTACGATCAGTACGACATTGGACTCAAAGGAAACTGGGCAGCACCGGAATTCGACGATTCCACCTGGAAGCAGGTCACTCTTCCTGGCGGCTTCGCAGAACTGGGTGTGCCGGACACGCCCGCCCTGGCGTGGTTCCGAAAAGAGATCGACCTGCCGGATCCGCTTCCGTCAGGCAGGGCCATGATGTTTCTGGGGATCATCGAGCGCATGGACACGGTGTGGGTCAACGGGAAGGAAGCCGGCGGCAGCGCCTGGGTTGAGAACCCGCGCGTCTATTTCATGCGTCCCGGTGTGCTCAAGCCCGGGCGCAACATCATCGCCATTCGCGTGATGAAGCTCAAGCCCGATGGCGGATTCATGAGCAAGCCTGAGGATCTGCACCTCGTGCTCGGCGACAAGACCAACATTTCGCTGGCCGGTGCCTGGAAGGGCAAGCTCAGCGTGGACGCGCGCCCGCCGCAGCCGCTGCCCATCGCCTATCAGAACTGGCCGGTGATGCCGGCGGTTCTCTACGAGGGGATGCTGAAGCCCGTCGCGCCGCTCGCCATCACCGGCGCGATCTGGTACCAGGGAGAAGAAAACTCGACGAGAGCATATGAGTATCGCAAGGTCCTTCCAGCCATGATTGCCGATTGGCGAAACCTCTTCGCACAGGGCGATTTTCCTTTTTACATTGTCAGCCTACCCAGGTTCAAACAGCGCAGCGCAACGCCGGTCGACGGCGACGAGTGGGCCGAGACACGCGAGTCGCAGGCAATTACGGCCGCGAGTGTTCCCAACTCATGTCTGGCGGTCACCATCGATACGGGCGATCCGGACAACATTCATGCCAAGGACAAGCTCCCCGTAGGCCAGCGACTGGCTTATTGCGCGCTGGCCAGGCACTACGGCAAGCATGTTGTGTATTCGGGGCCAACCCTTAAATCCGTCGACCGGCTCCCAGGCTCGATCCGGTTGCACTTTGCGCACACCAGCGGCGGGCTGGTGGTGAAAGGTGACAAGCTCGGAGAGTTCTCCATCGCCGGGGAAGACCGCAAGTGGTATTGGGCCGACGCCCGCATCGAAGGCAATGCGGTGATCGTTTCATCGCCATCGGTGCCCCATCCCAAAGAGGTCCGTTACGCCTGGCAATCCAATCCCGAGGCAACACTGTTCAATGGAGCTGGACTGCCGGCCGCTCCCTTCCGGACGGACACCTGGCCCGGCATGACACAGAACGTGCGGCCGTATTGATGGGGAAAACCAAATGCAAATTGTCCAAGGCCGGATGCAGCAAGGAAAGCATCTGACAAACGCTGTTTGAGAATCTTCCGGAGGAGCCATGCAAGCTCGTCGCTGTGCGATCGCAATACTCATAGTCATTCTCGCCCTGCCCATGGCCGGCCAACGCCGTGTGCCCAAGGACCTGAGCGGCGTGAGAGGATTCAATTACCAGGCGGCCGATTCCAACGGTCACGCTGAATTCTGGCTTCAATACAACCCCGCGGTCACGGAACGCGACCTGGACAACGCCAAGCGGCTGCAGTTGAATCAGGTTCGAGTGTTCGTCCCGTACGCGGCCTGGGAGAGAAACAAGGAGGCATTGAGAAAGAACCTCCTTCATTTTGTGCGCGCGGCGCACGACCGTGGTATCGGCGTTATGCCGACCATGCAGTACAAGTTTGGCGAGTGGCGAGATAAGGCCGCGTGGCCCAACTCGCGGGAGTTCGTCGCCGACCTGGTGGCCACTATCGGCAAGGAGCCCGGCCTCGTCATCTGGGACGTAGAAAACGAGCCCGAGTGTTGTTCCCTGCCTCCCACACCGGACAATCGGCTGCACATGGAACATGCCATGTATATGGCCAAGGTGTTTCACGAACTCGATCCCGTGACACCGGTAACGATCGGCGCGACGTTTGCGGACAACATGATCGCCATGGGCGACTCCGTGGATGTACTTTCATTCCACAACTACAGCCCGACGCGCGCCGAAATCCGCGCCAGCATTGCGAAAGCGAAAGAGTACGCGGCAAAAGTGGGAAAGCCGCTGGTCGACAGCGAGATCGGATGCATCGCCCGCGCGAATCCATATGACATTACGCTCCAGGAACACATGCAAGCCCGCGTCGGATGGTACATCTGGGAGTTGATGATCACCGGCGAATGGGGCACGGTGCACGGCGTGTTTTATCCGGATGGCACGGTTCGCGATCCTGCCATCGTCGCGGCTCTCCTGGGCTTCTTCCGCAACCGTGGAGCGAATGTGGTGGAAGATGCCCCTGACCGCGAGAACCATCTCACTGAGGCGGTGACGAAAAACAAGGCGTGGCTGGCAGACCCAAACCCGGATTGGGAGACGGGATTGGACCTTGCCGAAGTCTCGGCGAATCTTCTCGAGGCTGCGCAATTGGCGCCCATGCACAATTTGCCGACCAGGCAAGTGGAACTCCTGCGCAACGGCCAGCCGGACACACCTGCCTTGCGCTCTATGCTGGAGAAGTTCACTTCGCTGCTCGAGCCTTACCAGCTTCCTCCGGGAGATCCACGGCGGTCGCGGCCTCCCGGATTTATTCGATAAAGGGCCGCCGGCCGCGCTCTCGCTGGGAAAGCTTTTTGCGCACCATGCGGAAGTGGAGAATTCGATACTACGTTGACTTCCAAGTTCATTCGTGCGATGCGAGTTGAAGGGTTTTGTCGATTGCCGAGACGAGTCCGCGCGCTCAAGGGGTGAAGGATGAATACGACGCTTGACCAATGGGAAGTACTGGAAGCTGTGATTCAGTCAGGGAGTTTTGCGGCTGCCGCAGCAAAGATGAACCGCTCGCAATCGACAATTAGTTACGCAGTTTCGCGCCTTCAGGAGCAATTCAAGATTCCTCTTCTTGAAATGAAAGGCCGCAAGGCGCAACTTACCGAGGCAGGGAAGGCGTTGCTGGCGGATGTGGAGCCTATTCTTGCCGGGTTCAGGGCACTTGAACAGAGAGCTTCGGCGCTGGGCGCGGGCGGCGAAACCGAGATACGCATTTCGGTCGACAGCATGTTCCCGGATAGCAGGCTGTTCACGGCGCTTGCGGACTTGACCCGTTTGTACCCTCATGTACGTCCGCAACTGCGCCAGACTATGTTTCTTTCGTCGGTTCACGAATTCGCATCGTCGGGCGCCGATTTGTGCGTCTCGGGGCTACCCACGCGGGAGTATTTTGCCAAGCCGATTCTCGATATCAGAATGCGTGCAGTGGCCCGCGCCGACCATCCCCTGAACAGGGAAACCCGGCAACTCACACGCCTGGATCTGATTCAGCGTCTTGCGGTGATCATCGAAGGGACAGTCGGACCCACGCCGAAGAAGCAACCGCACAGCCCCTTGCAGCGATATCTGACGGTGAACACCATTGATGCTGCGATAGAAGCCGTGCGCAGTGGAATCTGCTTTGGCTGGCTGCCGGTTTACAGAATTGCGCCCTACATCGACTCGGGAGAATTGACCAGCCTGCAGCTTACGATAGGAGGCGAAAGGTTAGTGCGGTTCTTCCTGGTTTGTAAAGACGTAGATTCAGGCAGCACTGAAAGAAACCACCTCGCGGCTCTTCTGGGAGCGAACCGCGAGGTGGAAACAATCTAAATCCGGACTCAGGATCTCTTTGAATTCTGCTCCTGCGTCGTTTGTGTTTTCGTTAATTCCTTCTAACTCAGCAAAATCCTGCGCGCTTCGCCTTCGGGGTCGTCCTCCATACGGCATGCGTTGTCCCAGACCATGGTCTTGTTGTTCTCCGGGTCAGTCGGCGTCCAGGTCAAGCCTGGCTGGCTGGGATTGCCGGTAGCAGCAAAGTTTGCCCAGGCGGTGGCCATCTTTTTCGCCAGTGCCTGCGCCTCCGGTGTGTTGCCGGTGCCCTGTTCGCAGCGCTTGGTGTTATCGAAGCAGAATTGCAGCTCGGCGGTGTGCCATGCGCCGGGAACGCCGTCGAGGATTGGAGTTTGCCAGGTGAAGTAGTACGTGTAGGCAGGCGCTGCTTTCAGCGCATGCTTCAATCCGGCCATTTTCACAACGTTGTTGCGCACGGCGAGGCCATTCAATCCGAAGCTGCCGCCGCATATATAAGACAGGGTTTGAATCTTCTTCTGCGGATACGCTTTTTTCAACGCGGTGACGATGGCGGTGGCCTTCTCCTCGCCATAGGCTTTGGCGAGGCTGGCATGCCACTCTTCCTCGGTGGGGTGTGAGAGCATGTGGTTGCCCTCTTCGCTCACGGAGCCGATCATCATCGGCACATTCTTCGAGATCTCAGGAGCGACGTCGAAGAAGGATCGAAGGTTGATGTTCTTGCCATCGACGCACGGCGACCAACCCGCGCGCGGCGGACCGGGAGCAAATGGTCCCATCGCGCCCCGCATCGGAGGATTGATCTTGGAGACCGCCGCGTTGCCGGCAGCCACCAGCTTGGCCCACTCCATCTTCTGCAGCGATGCAAGGTCATTGGGCGTCAGCCCAAGGTCCTTCATCATCTGACGGGCTCCCTCTCTTTGCTGCTCCTTGCTCGGGATGTTGCCGCCGCCGCCCGACTGCGCTGCGGCGCGATGGATGAGGCCCACGGCCGCAGGCATGCCCATCAGGGTCGTCACCTTCGATCCGCCGCCCGACTGGCCGTAGATCATTACCCTGTCGGGATCACCGCCGAAGTTCGCAATATTCTCATGGACCCAGCGCAGTGCCGCAACCAGGTCGGTCATGCCCACGTTGACTGAGTCTTCATAGGCAGAGCCGCCGATTTCGGAAACGTCGAAAAAGCCGAGGATGTTAAGGCGGTGATTGACAGACACCTGCACGACGTCATGGCGCCGCGCCATCTGTGCACCTTCGTGTGAGGGCAGTTCATAAGAGGACCCGAACGAGTATCCTCCACCATGGATGTAGAACATGACCGGGCGCTTGCCGGTCAGGCTCGGCGTCCAGATGTTGAGCTTCAGCATGTCTTCGCTCTGGTAGCCGTCATCCCAGTCCTGAATGAATGATTGCTCGATCCCTGTCCAATCATGCAGGTTTTGAGGGCAGTTCCCGCCGTAGATCAGCGCAGGATACTCATCCTTCCATGGCGCTGGGGGCTTGGCTGGCAGCCAGCGGTTTTCTCCGGCCGTGCTCTGGCCGTAAGGAACGCCCTTGAAAGTGAAAACGCCCCCATCGAGAAAGCCGCGCACTTTGCCGTATTGCGTATTCGCGACTGCGGTGCGTGGCGTAGAACAGTTTCCGGGCTCCTGGTGGGCTGCGGTCTTCGTGCTATCCATTGCGCGGGCCGGCTGACCGAGAGCCACACCCACCCCGGCTGTTGCCGAAAGGAGCAGCGCCTCACGACGGCTCAGATGTATGGCATCTTTAGAATTTGGATTCATCATGTCTCCATTCGTCGGTGGTTTATCTCTTCTGGTTATGGGCAGTTGATGGTCCGCAGATTGGTTCTCGCACTATCCTCACAGACCACTGCAAACGCTCCCAGGAGAAAACGCATTCCGGTGGAGCACATTAGAGTACGCGCATTCTTTCTGTCAAACCAGGAAACTACTCCGCGTCTCCCAGCATCCAGCCGCAGTCCCCGATGCCTATCGAGAACGGTGATCGTCAAAATCCGGCACGCGTCGCCGTTCAATTCGCAGGAGAAAGGCGCAAACCATCGAGCAAACTGCGTAAGAACTACGGTGCAGTCCTAAATATCGAAATTCTCGATGAAATCGTTTCGAAAAATGTGGCTTTTCACTCGCAATGTTTCTGGATACGATGCCGCTGTCTTCATGATTGGGATTTCGTTTGCACCAAACCAGTAAGCGTTTACCCTCTCTAAACCGCGTCACGCCGCTCACACGCGACTGCGGGAAGACAAGGGCAACCGGGAGAGTTGCGCCCGGCAGCTCTTCGCTCGAGGTCCGGATCGCAACTCACATGGCTCGACCGCACTATTCTTCGAGTAAGAGTAGAGCGGAGCTTGTTGACGGGCACAATCGCGGACGGTGGCTAAATGCGGTTTTTGGCTCCGGATAAGACGGAGAGTAAACCCAACGGGAAAGAACAGGTACGAGGCAGATGGATAGGAGAGTTCCAATGAAGACACGAATCGCCCTGGTCGCTTTGGCGGTCATGTGGTTTGGCTCGACAGCCGGAGCCGCAGCTCAGCAGGCCCAGCCGAGTGTTCCGGATCAATTGAAAGTAACGATTGACACGCGACAGACCGCAGCGCCGGTCTCGAAGTATATATACGGCCAGTTCATCGAGCACATTGGCAGCACCATGTACAGCAGTGTGTGGGCTGAAATGCTCGACGACCGGAAATTCTACTTTCCGATTACAGCCGCCGAGCCCGAACCCGCGGCCCGGCAACAGGGCGGCCCATTCCGCATGCGACTTCGCAAATGGCATCCTGTCGGCCCCGAAGAATCCGTGGTGATGGATAAAAACCAGCCGTTTGTCGGAGACCAGAGCCCGCGCATCGTGCTCGATTCGGCCACGCCGCACGGCATCAGGCAATCGGGTCTGGCTCTGGTCAAGGGCAAGCGGTACACCGGCCGGATCTATCTTCGCTGCGTTGCCGGCAGCAAGGTGACGGTCTCGCTCATCTGGGGTGAAGGCGCGAATGACCGGCAGACCATCTCCTTTGCCGCTCTCACCAATGAGTACAGAAAATTCCCGCTCAGTTTTACGGCCGGGGCCGACACTTCCGACGGCGTCATCGAGATCACGGGCACGGGCAAAGGCGACTTCCACATCGGCACGCTTTCGCTGATGCCTGCCGACAATGTGCAGGGATTCCGGCCCGACACAACTTCTGTTCTGCGCCAGATCAAGATGGGCTTCTGGCGGTATGGCGGCAACTACACTTCGGGATTGATCTGGTATCACATCGTTGGCGACATCGACAGGCGTCCGCCGGACTTTGACTACGCGTGGAACGCCATGCAGACCAACGATCTGGGTCTGGACGAGTTTATGACGCTGTGCAAGCTGATCGGCGTGGAGCCATACATCAGCGTCAACGCGGGCTTCGGCGATTCGCACTCGGCGGCCGAAGAGGTCGAGTACATGAACGGATCGGTCGGCACGCATATGGGCGCCGAGCGCGCCAGGAACGGCCATCCGGAACCGTATCACGTGAAGTTCTGGAATATCGGAAACGAGCCCTGGGGAAGGTGGCAGTTGGGCCGCACCGATTCGAAGTACTTCATGCTCAAGCACAATGAATTCGCGAAGGCGATGCGACAAGCGGATCCGTCGATCGTTCTGATTGCCTCGGGGTTGTTCCTCGAAAACACGAACGTGCCGCGCGAGCAGCGCGCCAAGTACGTGGGGAACCTCGAAAGCCTGTACGGAACCGAAGCTGACTGGACGGGAAGTTTCCTGAAGGACTGCTCGGGCAACTTCGATATCGTCGCCGAGCACTGGTACGCGAGCGGCGGCCACCATTGGGATCTGGAGAAGGCGAGGAACCTTGGCGCAGACAAGCCGAACGAGGATGCGTATGTAAAAGTCGACATGTCGGTGCTCGAGTCGTCGCGTTATGCGGCCGACACCGTGCGCCTGAAGGCCGAAGAGTGGCAGGGGTACCAGAAGCGGTTCCCGGCGATAGTGGAGAAAAAGATCCCGCTGTCGATTGACGAGTACGCCTACTTCAACGCCACACCCGGCGGCGGAGGCCCGTTTGGCGGAATGACGCTTCGCCAGGACCTTGCTTACGGGATGATCCTGAACGAGATGCTTCGGTACACCGACTTCCTGACCATGGGGGCGCAGACCACGGGTGTGGCGCTGGTCGACTTCAACCGCACCTCGTCGACGATAAACGCGCTGGGGCTCCTGTACCAGCTATACGGCGAGCAATTTGGCGGCGGATCGATTCCGGTCGCGCTCACCGGGAATTCGCCGCAACCGGCGCCGAAATATCCCGCAGGCAGCCCGGACCAGCCGGTGAAGACCTCCGGCAGCCCGACCTATCCGCTGGACATGTTCGCAGCGCTTTCGCCGGATCGCAAGTACCTGGTCCTGTCCGTTGTGAATGCGACGGATTCGGAGCAGAAGTTCGATCTGAACGTCAGCGGCGTGCATCTGGGCGGGCCGTCGAAGCTGTGGCTGTTGACGGGACAGAGCCTGACCGCCCTCAACCGTGTGGGCCAGGCGCCGCAGGTGGAAGTGAAAGAGATCGCGACGGGCGACGCTACTGGGACGATTACGGTGGCGCCGATCAGCGTGAACATCTATCGCTTCGCGATTGCTCAAACGGCGCAATGAAGCAGGTCGGCCGCCCCGATCTAACGTGGAGATAAGGCATGAAGAACCGCATGACGCGAATTGCAGCAGTGATCGTCGCGTGTACTGGAACGCTCTTCCTGGGCTCGATTCTGCAATCTGCAGTTGCCCAGGATACCGCGAATCTCCCCTACATGAATCCAAAGCTGTCACCCGAGCAGCGGGCCGCCGACCTGGTGCGTCGCATGACGCTCGTGGAGAAGGCCACGCAAATGCAGAACAATTCCGCGGCCATTCCGCGGCTCAATGTTCCTGCATACCAGTGGTGGAGCGAGGCGCTCCACGGAGTGATCAATCAGGGCGTAACCGAGTACCCTGAGCCGATCGGTCTGGCTGCGACCTTCGATGCGCCGGGGGTGCATACGATGGCGACACAAATCGGCATCGAGGGACGCATTAAACATGTGCAGAACGTACGCGAGGGACACACCGGCATCATGGGTGGCCTGGATTTCTGGTCCCCGAATCTGAACATTTTCCGCGACCCGCGCTGGGGCCGCGGACAGGAGACCTACGGCGAAGATCCGTTCCTCACCGGCCGCATGGGGGTTGCCTACGTGACCGGAATGCAGGGCGACGACCCCAGATACTACCGGGCGATCGCCACACCCAAGCACTACGCTGTGCACAGCGGACCGGAGCCAACGCGGCACTTCGCAGATGTGGACGTAAGCAAGCACGACGAAGTGGATACCTACGAGCCTGGATTCCGCGCCGCCATCGTGGAAGGCAAAGCCGGCTCAGTCATGTGCGCGTACAACGCCATCGATGGCGAACCGGCATGCGCTAACCAATTCCTGCTGCAGGACCAATTGCGCGGTAAGTGGGGCTTCCAGGGATATGTGGTTTCCGATTGCGACGCAGTCCGGGACGTTGCCGCCAATCATCGTTATCGTCCAACGCAGGCACAAGGCGTAGCTATTTCCGTCATTCGAGGCATGGATAACGAGTGCGTCACCTTCACCTCAAGGTTTGGCGAACCAGTCGAGAAGGCCTATATCGATGCGGTGCAGCAAGGCTATTTGCCTGAGAGCACGCTCGACACGGCTCTGATTCGCCTGTTCACGGCGCGCATGAAGCTGGGCATGTTTGACCCGCCGGATATGGTTCCGTACACAAAGATCGATGAGAAGGAACTTGACAGCGCAGAACACCGCGCCCTGGCTCGCCAACTTGCGAATGAGGCCATGGTTCTGCTCAAGAACGACGGTCTGCTTCCGCTCAAGCCCGGAATCAGGAAGATCGCCGTCGTAGGCCCGCTCGCCGACCAGACCCGGCCGCTGATCGGCAACTACGCTGGCCAGCCGACACATATCGTCTCCGTCATGGAAGGCCTTCATGCTGAGTTCCCGAACGCCACCATCATGTTTGTCCCGGGAACCCAGTTCCTGCGTACGGATGGAAGCCCTGTGCCGGACAGTGTTCTCACCACTCCCGATGGAAAACCGGGTCTGCAGGCGGAATACAGCGAGTCCATGGGCCGGCCAGGCGCCCCGATCGAGCGCACCCGTGCTTGCCACCCGAACCGAGACGAATGTTAATCTTACCGGCGACAATCTGCCTCCCGAGGTTGCAGGAAAGAAAACCATCGGTGTGCATTGGACTGGATTTGTGACGGCCCCGGATTCCGGCGACTACCTCGTCGGGGTGCGTGGCATGGGCTTCGGAAGACTGGCGATTGACGACAAGCAGGTGGCGATGCTGTTCAGCAGAGAGGAAATCGGCGCCGGCGTCGGTCGCGTTTACCTGGAGAAGGGCCAGAAAGCCGCACTCAGCATCAACTACAGCAGCACGAACGGCAAACCCCATGCAGAACTGATCTGGACCAAAGTAAACAACGGGCCTTCTCCTGAGGCGATTGCCGCGGCAAAGAATGCCGATGTCGTGATCGCAGTTGTGGGTATCACAAGCTCGCTTGAGGGCGAAGAGATGCCGGTCACTGAACCCGGATTTCTCGGTGGAGATCGCACCAGCATCGATCTTCCCGCGCCGGAAGAAGCACTTGTTGAAGCTGTGGCGGCCACTGGAAAGCCTCTCGCCGTTGTTCTCATCAATGGCAGCGCCCTGGCTGTCAACTGGATCAACCAGCATGCCAACGCGGTTCTCGAAGCATGGTATCCCGGCGAAGAAGGCGGAGCGGCGGTCGCAGAGACACTGAGCGGCAAGAACAATCCTGCGGGAAGGCTACCGGTCACGTTTTACACCGGCGTCAACCAACTGCCTAACTTCGAAGATTACGGGATGGCAAACCGCACCTACCGGTACTTCAATGGCAAGCCGCTCTATCCGTTCGGTTATGGGCTCAGCTACACAACCTTCAAGTACAGCGATCTGAGTGTCCCGGCCCAGGCCGTGGCTGCCGGACAACCCGTAGACGCCGACGTGACAGTGACCAATGCCGGCAATGTCGCGGGAGATGAGGTCGTCCAGCTCTATCTCAAGTTCCCTGATGTGAAAGGCGCGCCCCTCATCGCTCTGCGCGGATTTCAGCGCATTCACCTTGAACCGGGCGCGAGCCAGAAGGTTCATTTCCAGTTGAAGGACCGCGATCTGGGCATGGTCACTGAAGCAGGTAACCCGATCATCGCCGCGGGCGACTACACCATCAGCATCGGCGGCGGCCAGCCTGATACGGGAACGCCGGGCGTGAGCGGGCATATTCAGATCGAAGGCCAGGTCGCCTTACCCGAATAGCAAGTGTTGCGCGACATGAAATCGCCGGGCCGAATGGATTGCTCGCGCACATCGAAACCCACAGGAGCGCGCGAGGGAATGAGTCGCACAGAGGGAGGTGCAGATTGAAACGGCGCGATTTTTTAAAGACCAGTACGGCGGCGGCGATTGCCTTGGCCGGTTCTCAACAGTTGCTCCAGGCGTCCACCTCCGGCGAAGCCAGCCAAAGCCGCTCAACCCCGGTTTCCATTCCGCCTGCGGCAAAAGCGGGACGCGTTTCTGACCAGGGCGGGTCTGTTCCTCATCTTGGCGCTGCCCGCCAAAACGTATTCCCTCCCAAACCGCCGGTGTATGCAGCATCGCGCCTTTCGCCGGAAGTGAAGGTCTCGCCGATGACCTTCAAAGAACGGCTGCGGCGCGGGATCGTCCCGCGGCAAGGCTTCTCGAGCACGATTCCAGGCACGACGGTCAGCGAAGGGCTCACTTCCGGCAATGGACACATGAATATCGAAGCGACGTGCGATCCGTACTCGGAGCAGATCCTTTTCCACCACGAGAGCCTTCTCGTGCCGTGGAAGAGGCCCTTTGAGGCTCCCAAGGCCGCGGACGTATTTCCGCAAGTGCGGCAAATGGTATTGGACGGGAAATACCAGGAAGCGATGGAACTCGCGTTCAAGGAAATGAACAAGGGCCCCATCAAGCAGAATACCGGGCCGCACCCCACAGTCCCGGCATTCCTGATGCGTCTCGATTTTCCGAAGACCGCGTCGGTCAAGGATTATCTGCGCACGGTCGATTTCGAGAGCAGTGAAGTGAAAGTGCATTGGAGCGATGAGCGCGGCGACTGGGTTCGTCAGACCTTCACCTCCCGGCCCGACGATGTTGTAGTCCAACTGCTGACCGCCCCGAAGGGGCAACAGGTGAATGCCCGTATCGCAGTGCAGAAATACTCAAGGGGAAGGCGCGACCAGGGAGGATTGTTCGGGGGAAATATCGGGGAGAGCGAAGTTCAGCAAGACTTCAACGAAGACCGGCTGATTTACAAGTGCCGTCTTGGATCCCTCCGTGGATAACAGCGGCTATGCCGGGGTGGTGCGCGTGGTTCGCAACGGCGGCTCGGCGCGGATGGATGGCGACACTCTGGTCGTCGAGAACGCTTCGTCCGTGATTGCTTCTTACTCGCATCGAATGGTTCGCCGACTACAGCGAGGATAAGGTCGAAGCTCTGCGGCAGGCAGTCGAGCAGTTGAGCCCGGACTACGACGCAATTCTGCGAGCGGCACCGCAAAGTCCAGTCGGAAGCTTTGAACCGCGTCACGGTGGACTTCGGCGGCGCCTCTCAATATGGAATGTCTACAGAGGAACTGTCTGGCCGATCAGAGGTCGCGGCGGGACTACTCGCCCGCGTTGCTCGAGAAGATCTTCCAGATGGGACGCTACTGGTTCATCCTACACCAGCGGCAAATATCCCACGCATGCAGGCCGAGACCAATGCCAATATTAACCTGCAGATTGCGCCCGGTCCGCAGGGTGATTTGCGGGAAGGCATGGATGCCTACTTCAATTGGATGGAGAGCCTGGCGCCGGACTTCCGGGTCAATGCGAAGAACATTTTCGGAATGCGCGGCACTCATTATTCCCTCTGCCCGCAACAAAATGTCGGCGTCTCGTTCCATTACTCCTGGGCCGACTTCGACCGGAGAGATCTGGCCCCATCCCTATTGGCTTTCAGCCGGAGGCTGGTGTGTGCGCCCGTTCTGGGATCACTATCTGGTCACTGGCGATGTGGAGTTCCTGCGCGAACCGCATTGTGCCGGCATATGAAAGAGCTGGCGCTGTTTTACGAAGATTTCCTCACCGTCACCGACGAAGATGGGAATTACATCTTCGCCCCGTCCTTCTCGCCGGAGAACAATCCCGCGAACACGGGCCCAGGGGCCATGATTGCGATCAATGCCACCATGGACATTACGGTTTGCCGCGAAGTGCTGACCAACTTGATCGAGGCGTGCGAGCTGCTGGGTACCGACGCCGACAGCATGCCGAAATGGAAGGCCATGCTGGCCAAGATGCCACCGTACCTGATGGAGCCCGACGGGACCCTGAAGGAATGGGCATGGCCCACGCTGGAAGAGCGTTACAGCCATCGGCATGTCTCACATCTCTACGGTGCCTGGCCGGGAGACGAGATCGATCCGGATCGCACGCCGAAACTGGCGCTGGCCGCAATGATCGCCGACAGAAGGCGCGTGCCGGAGAGGCTGGCCGCTCATGGCCGTTGCCATCGCGCCCTGGTTGGGGCGCGGCTCAAGGACTGCTACATGGTCGACACCGAACTGCGGCAACTGATTGAGCAAGGCTACGTCGCCACGACGCTCCGGTGTTCTCACGACCCCTGGGCCTTTCCCATGCCGGATGCGCAAGGCGGAATTCCCACGATCATGATGGAGATGCTTGCTCTACTCGCGCCCCGGCGTGATCGAAGTGCTTGCCCGCTCTTCCGGAGTCGCTCGTAAAGGGTTCGATCAACGGAATGCTGGCCCGGACCTTTGCCAGAGCTCGACAAGCTGGCGTGGAACATGGACGCCAGAACCGTAGAGTTGACGGTGACCTCGTTCCGAAATCAGGACGTCACTTTGATCGCCCGCTACGGCATCGAAGAGATCAACGCGCCCGCGGGCGTGCTGGCTGCGCCGTTCAAACCGGACATGGCGAACTGCGATCTGCACCTGCGCGATGGAAACCCCGTGACCATCCATCTCAAGCTGGGCTCTCACAAGCCGAATGAGTGGGTCGACCATGTAGCTTCGGCCTGACGCAAACTGCAGCGCTCGGGAGTTAGCAAATCTGCCATCGCCCGCCAGCTCAGCATCGGCCGCA
Source organism: uncultured Acidobacteriota bacterium (assembly GCA_963826735.1). GTDB lineage: Bacteria > Acidobacteriota > Terriglobia > Terriglobales > Acidobacteriaceae > Telmatobacter. The sequence continues at coordinate 294,584 of CAWGYN010000010.1, read as the reverse complement.
CCTCGGTGCGCCGTATCCTGGCCACTTCGCGCCTGAAGCAATAGGACCCATCCTCAATAACTCAGGCTCAGCGAAAGTTCACTCAGTTCATTTCAGCTCCACAGGCACGTTCAACGAGGCTTCCTGAAGAATTTGTTGGGCGCACCGGGCGTGGGAACGTTGTCGGTGACCTGCGCTCCGCTGGCATGTGCCCGGGTCAATGCAGAGGTAAGGGTGATGCCGGTGCCGGAGATCTGTGCAGCCGGCTGCGTGCGCCAGCGTGAGCGGCGCAGCAACGGTGATTGTGGCCCCGCCTCTGAAGGTGGCGAAGGCGACAACCGCCGTCTCAGAGTCCGCGCCACTGCCTATGGTGATGGTCTGGCCGGGGCTAAAGCCCGCCGCGCTGGCGACGGGGATTATGGTTGCGCCCGCGGCTGTGGCGGCTCGCACAGTTGTGGCCCCTGCCGTGCCCACCGTCGCGATGACCGCAGTCTCGATGGTGGCGCCCGTATCGATCATGATCGTCTGGCCGGCAACAAAACCTTCCACGCTGGCGACCTTGATGTTGGTGGTTCCGCTGCCGAGGGTGTCGATAGATTTGGTAGCGGCCTGCAACAGGAAATCGTTGCAGTTGCTGTCGCTGTCGACAGCCGTCAGGAAAACGCCCCGCGCTGGTATTGGTGCCACCCGCCGCAGCGAACAGTCCGAAGTCACCAACCGCACCGGACACAGGCGCGTAGCAGCCGCTCTGCCCTAGTCCAGAGGTGGCCTGGTATCCTTCGGCGGCCCATGGGTCAACGAGCGCCGCCGTAGTTGAGGCTGTCGACCACCAGGCCCGAGGCGTCGCGCAGCACCATGCTGCCCTGCTTGATTGAGATGGTGCGGCCGAAGTAGGGAACGTTAGTGGTGAGCTCGGGACCACCGAACCACTGGTTGGGCGCAGGCGTCCCCTGGTAGCCCGCGGTTGTGGCCGCGGCGTCCCGCACCACCGCGTTGATCGCGTGCTCCTTTGTCAGGGGCTGGTCGAGCGTGATGCCGGTGCCGAGCGCCTGCACGGGCTCGTTGCTCGAATGGGCAAAGGCCGTCGCGGGCTGGAAGCTGATTCCCGTTCCGCGATCGCTGAAGGGAAGGTTGGCCGCATGGTTGAACTTGAGCGGAGCGGCCAGATCGAGGCCTGTGCCCGGAGCAACCACACCCTCGAAGCGTATGTGCGCTCTGGCGAGTGCTGGCGTAAAGTTCACGCTGGCGCCGGCCGGACCTGCGGCGCCGACCGCGGTGATGGTCACCTCTTCCTTGTTCGCGGGGGTGCCGACGGTGATCTTGTCGCCCGCTGCGAAGACCGTTCACGCTGCGCACGTTGATATTGGTCGCGCCCGCGCTCGCATCCGCCGACGAGATTGGTTTGGTTTGCCTGCGTGCCGACCTGCGCGACCGTGACGGTCTCGATCCCATGACCGACGCTGTCGATGTCCAACCTGATCTTGTCACCGGCCGAGATGTCGGCGACCGACGTCACCTTGATATTGGTCGAGCCGGCGGGCGCGTCTGCCGCCAGGTAGGCTTGCGTGCCCGGCTTGCCGACCGCGGTAACTGTGGCCACTTCGTACTGCTCCATGTCCCTTGCAACGGCGGGGTAGGCGGCGCCGTAGCCGAGGGCGATCTTCTCGCCCACTGCAAAGCCAGCCGAGCTCGTGACCGGCACGTTGGTCGAGCCGGCGGGAATCGTAATCACCGGACCCTCGGGGAGGGGCTGCCACAGCGTCGTATGTTGCTGGCCGCCGTCCCGACTTCGCGATCTTGCGGGTCTCCGGTTGGAGCCCGTGCCGATGCTGACCGTATCGCCGGCCGTCATGCCGGCTGTGCTCCTGACGTAGAGGGTGGTTTCGCCCGCGCGCGCCGGGACCGCCAGCCCGGAGTTGGAGAGGCCGAGCAGGTAGAAGCCGTGAGCCGCTAGCTTCGTTCCAGCGGGGATCTTGACCGTCGAGAAGATGGCCTGCTGGGCCGGGTGCTCGGTCAATGTCCAGTTGGAGATGTCGGCGTCGCTGGCGCCGGCGTTGTAGAGCTCGATGAACGAGTCCGTCGAGTTGGCGGGAGGACCGCGGCTGATGCGGAACTCGTTGATCTTGACCGGGCTCACGTTCCGCACCTTCTCGGCCGTGGTCTCCGATTGCTTCGCGCCGCTGGTCTGGTTTGTCCACGAGGCATTCGCCGACCAAGTCGCCATTGAATGCCTCCCGGCCCGAGGTGACTTTGAAAGTCGCGCTCACGCTCGCACCGGGCGCCACCGGGTCAGCGAACGTCTTCGAGGTCTCAGCTGTGCCCTGCAACAGACGGAGGTCCACTGCATGTTCGGCACGGAAATGCTCAACTTAACGCCTACGGCGGGCGCCCCCGTGGTATTCGTGAACGTCACGGCGGTCTCCTGCGAGGACCCCTGCGAAAACGTCTGCAGTCCTGGCGGAGTGGCCGTTGCCGAAGCCGGCGCCAAGCTCAGCCGCTGCACGTCGTACCTGGCAGCCACCACGTTGGCCTGCACCAGTTGGTCGGTGGCGTCCGTCGGGAACGTGCCCGCAGCCGTCACTGCGCCTTCATAGAAGGTGCCCTGCGAACTGTTGCTGTTGTCGCCGCCGTTGCCCAGCAGGATAGCGCCCTGCTTGCGCATCGGGTCGTAGGTGCCGTTCACCCGCGGCCCGTTGAACATCACCGACAGCGCGCCCCGCTGCGCGTCGCCGCCCATGGTGGTCCAGTGGTGCGGTTCGCCCTTGGCCATCGCGGTCACGAATCGCCAGTCGATGTCCGGCAGGTTTGCGCAGAGCTTGGATCCATCCGGGTTCACGCAACCGACGAGATTGTTCTCCTGGTCGGTCATCACCCACGGGCCGGGAAGGTTCCCGTGATACCAGAAGGGGGCGTCGCCGAAGTAGGCGGTTTCCATGGTGCCGTTGTCGTCGTCGCGGCTGTCGATCTCGGCGTTGCCGTAGTCGAAGCAGCAGCCGGAGTTGAAGTGCAGGCCGTTGATGACCCAGTACTGCCCCTCCGCCTGGTCGTCGACCGCGGTGCCCTTGGCGTCGTCCTCGCGCAGGCCCATGCCCGGCTCGATGAACACGCCGTAGACCTTGTGGCCCATGATCGTAATCGGCGCCATGTCGGCCAGCGGAACGTTGTTGAACCCGCCCATGGCCGGACCGCTGAATCCGCCGCGAGGCGCCTGGGTGAGGTCGTTGTGCTTTCCGGATTGATCGTAGATCGTGACGATCCAGCAGTAGGTGTTGGCGCAGAACGCGTCCTGTGCGGCCGCGTCGGCGTATCCGCCCGCGTCCTGGACCGGCGACGCGGAGGGCTGGACGACGCCGATGTCCAGAGTCTTGCCATCCGACTGGCGCAGAACCTGGTAGAGCGGGCCGTCGTAGGAGGCGTACAGCGCGCGCGTGGTGCTGTGGGCGGCCACGCAGGGGTCGCCGGCGGCGGCGTAGATGTCACATGGGCCTTTCGGCCTGGGCGGAGGAACATTGGATGCCCTGTTGCGCCATGGTCAACGTGGTACCCACAGCAGTGAGCGCCAGCGGGAGCATAAGTGCAAAACTGATTCTCGTTTTCATGTCTATCCTATGGCTGCTACAGTTTTACTACCCCGGTGTGCCCGGCACCGCGAATTTAGAACGGATTTCCTGATAAATCGAACAGCGTGAGCACACTTGGAATGTGCAGCCTCTGACCGTAGACCTATCTCTCCGTTGAGAAAATTGCTGTCAATGTTCCAAACAGTTTAGGCGTCGAGTGCAAGATAAATGATTGACTCTAAAAATTTTATATGCGCACGTTAAGGACCGGTTAAGCCGCTCTAAATCGTATCTTTGGCCGCCAGTGTTGCCACGGCTTCTCTCGGGTAAGGTAAGTCGCCGTGTTATCGCATTTTCAGAGTCGGTTTAACTCGAAACCAAGATTCCCAATCGGCGCGATCATTCCGGGGTGCCTAAACGAGAGATTTTCGTTGTTGGAGCAGGGACATCGGGGAGCGGATCTCCCAATCACGCTGCAAGAACGCAGTAACTCCAAAAATGCCGTGATTCAGACCACTCAAGGTTGGATTGGGTAAATGCGATAGGCAACGATTGAAGCTGTACCCCTCACCTGCGAGGTCTTGAGCAGAACTTCAAAAAACGGCATCCCATTTGCATGAAGGGTCTCCTTAAATTCGGAAAACTTAATACCGCGAAAGGCCATCCTGCTCCATTTGATGAAACAGGATGTAGTCACTTACTGCTTCTTGCTCAAGCGCCGATAGTAGTCAGCCACTTGTTCCTGGTAACCTGCCGGAATCGTATCCGGCTTGCCCGTGCGCGCATCGCTCTGAGCATTCGCGCGCTGCAATTCGAGCTCGAGCCGGTCCACTGAGCTCAGCACCTCGCGATGCATCTGTTCGACCATCGCAGGATTCCCTGGGAACCGCTTGGGATCGAGGTTCTGCATCTGACGCGTCAGCGCTTCTATCCCTTTTGCCGCTTGCGGATCGTTACCGATCATCTGCCGAAGTTGCTGTAGCTGCCGCATCTCCTGCCCGATGCTGCGTTCCGTATCGGCGGGATTGCCGGCGGCGTCTGCCGGCGCGGCCTGCTGCTCGCCCCGCACACGCGGCGTGTTGTTGCCGGTATCGAAATTGCCCCACACAGCGCCATCCCCGCCGCCACCGCCGGCTCGCGTGTCACCATTGGAACCGTTGCGACCAGCCCCGCGACTACTGCCAAACCCATTGCCACTACTCTGTTGCTGGCCGCCGCCCGCCTGTCCGTTGCGGCTTAACTGTCCGTTGCTGTATTGCTGTCGGCTCGCTCCGTTTGCGGTCCCATTCTGTCCGGGCTGGCCGCCGCGTCCACCCTGTGGGCCCGCCATTGCCTCCAACTCGCTGCGCAGCCGCTCCACCTGGTCGAGCGCCTGACCCTGATCGCCCTGGCCCGAACCACTTTGTCCCTTCCGCCCTCCCGGCGTCTCTTGCGCCATCGTCGTCTGAGCTTGCTGCAACTGCTGGCTCAGCTTCGATAGTCCATGCGCAATTTCGTTCTCCGTTCCATTGGAATTTGGATTGATGCCGCTGCGCAGCCAGTCAGCCGTGCGCTGCACATGGTTGTCGAGGTCCGTGTCATCCATCTCAGTGAGCGCATCGCGCAGTTTCTTCGCCGTGTCCGGCTGGTTCGCCGCCAAGTCGCGCGTCGCTTTGCGCATGTTCCCTTGCAGCTTTGACAATTCATCCGAAAGCTGCTGGCGCTCGCTGGCCAGCGCATTGCGCTCCTGCATCAGTGAATGCAGTTTGTCGAGATCGGGTGAGCTCGCATCGCTGCTGCTCACTTGCTGGGCGTCCTGAACCAGCTTGTCGATCCGCGCCGCCTGCGAGCGCTCTTCCTGGGCAAGTTCGCCGGCCTCATGCGCCATCGAATCCACTTTGTTTCCCGCCATCTGCTGCTGCGAGCCAGCGAGCAGGTTCTGCGCTTCTCTGAGCTGTTCCGCAACCGCGCGCTCGTCTTCAGCGCTCTGCTGCTGACTACCGTTACGATTCATCATGTCGGTAGCCTGATTCAAGCGGCGAAGCGCTTCTTCAACGTGCTGATCTTGCGGCGACTGGCCGGCCGATTGGTTTCGCGCCGCCTGCGATTCGCTCTGCCCTTGCCTGCCGCCCTGTGCCGACGCGCTTTGTTGCCGTGATTGCCCCGCAGAGCCACCCGCCTCACTCTGCCCGTGCGCCTCGCTCTGCTGCTGCGAATTTTGCTGCGAGGGCTGCGCTTGCGATCCGTTCGCGCCCTGCTGCTCAGGGTTGTTCTTTGCCAACTGTTCCATCTGGCGCTGCAACTGCTCGGCTTCGCGCCGCAGCATCTCCTGCTGCCAGCGCTGCTGAAAGCTTTGTTGCGGATCATGCGGCTGATTCGCCAGATCCTCCTGCCGGCGCGCGAGTGCATCCAGCTTGTCGAGCGCGTCTTCGACCTCTTTTTCATGCTGCTCAGCCGGCGACACCGTTTGCGCCGTCTCGTACTGATTCTTCTCTGTGTCCAGTTCCAGATCGAACAGGCTTGCCAGATCGCGTCCGGTATTGCCTCCGCCGCCACCGCCTCCACCGCCGCGCTGGCCAAAAGCGACTTCAATCTTTCGGAAGGTTGCCTCTGCGCGCAGCAGTGCCTGCAGGGCTTTCTGCTCCTGAGGCAGCGCATCCTTCCACTGCGTGGCTTTCAGCTTGTCCGCTGAGGGCCCCATTGCCGCTGCTGCGGCCTGCATATCACGATCGAATTCTGTAAATTCCTGGTTCGCCTGCGCGATGTCCCGGCTCTGCATGCGGATCGACAAAGCGTTCACCTGATCGCGCAGCTTTCGTTGCGCGTCCGACAGAAATTGTCCTTGCGCGGTGTTGTCTTTCGGTGTTGCGTCTCTGTCGTTCTCCTGTTTCCAAGTGGCCGCGATCAGCTCTTTCTGGCGCTTCGAGATTTCGGTCTGATCGCCCCCACCACCTCCTCCTTCGCCACCACCACCGCCCGTCTGCGACTGCGAGAACTCGCGTTCAAACGGGTCCACCTGGATAAAGCTGATGTCGGTCTGTGCTTGTGTATGGCCATCGCGCGCAGTTGCATAGATAGCAATCACGTCGCCCGGAGTCAGCTTCAGTTCCTCGATCGAGATCATGTGTTTGCCATCGGCGTCCTTCGTGCCGGGCGAATTCAGAAGATTGATATCGTGATCGGCGCCGCCGTTTACGGCGTAGTGCAGATGAACTTCCTTCAGGCCAAAGTCGTCCGTGGCCTTCACGCCCACCGTAACTTCCTCAATGGGGCTGGCACGATAATCGCCCGTTGGCCGGTCAACGGCCACCTGCGGCGGCTGCGCTTTGTCGGTGGCAATGAAGTAATCCTCCGAGAGCCGCACAGCCTGCCCTTCATCGGTCGCGGCAACATGGTAGGCGCCATCTTTTTCCATGTGGATGATGCCGCGATACACATTATTCGCGCCGCCAGTCAGCGCAATGGTCTGGCCGCCGTCCAGCATCAGGCTCCCATCTTTCAGCGGCCTATCCATCTGAAGTTCTATCTGCGCGTCCGTGCCTTCAATCGCCCGCAGATCGCCGGAGTGTTCTTCTGTTACTGGCTTCAATCCCGTCCATTGCGGATAGTGATAGCTCACATTGATTTGCTTGACACTCGGCAGATCGACCACTCTTACCTTGTAATGCTCGGAAATCAGCGGTCCCGCCGCGACGTAATATTCCACACTTTCGGCAAGCCCAGCCAGAACGAACTGATAAGTCGCGCCACCTCCGGCATCCGGCGTGACCTGCATCGTCACAGGCTCCCAGCCCGCGGTGCTCTCGTAGTGTGCGAACAGTTGCGCCCTGGCTGGCTGCATGCCCCTCACGCGCGCAACGATAAGCTGATCGCCATTGCGGCGCACTGTCGCGTTGCCCGGTGTCACCGTGATTACGTAATACGGCGCAAAGTCTCGCCTGGCTCCTGTCCACAGCAAGGATGCACCGTAACCCAGATAACCGGGGCCGGCCGCAACGATCCACACGAGCATGACGAGGCAAGCCGCAGCCGCGCCGCTCAATGCGAACAGCCGTTTATCCGGAACCAGCACAGCGGGCGCTGCCTCTTCTGTATGCCGCAGCGTGTCAGCAGCAAGCAATTCAAGAAATGGATTGTCGCCGCCCTCACCGGCGCGTTCTTCAAATGTCGTGAGCCGCTGGTTCAGCTCAGGATTGTCTGCCTCGGCGCGTGCCACCGCGCGGCCGCGTGTCAATCGCTTCAGCGGCGTCGCCAGTCCAAACACCGCCGCCGACGCCAGAGTCAGCACGATCGCCAGCCGCCCCAACACCACCCCCCGCGCCGGAAATGCCAGGTGATTCAACACCAGCACCAGAACCACCGTGACTCCAAGCGCAGTTCCGAAAAAGATTGCCGCGCCGCGCAACCATGCACTCGCACGCATCCGCTGCTGCAGCCGCGCAATATAAGAATGGAGTTCGCTTGCGTGACTCATGCTTCCTCCCGGTCGGTGCTGAGGTAGCGGCTGGCGAATGCCGTCTCCGCCATCGCCGTCAAAAACGCCAGAACCATTACGTACCACCAGAGGCTTACAGGCTGCTTCGCTGCTTCTGGAGCCGTTGTGCTTGCGGTGCCACCCGCCGTATTGGAAGAGCTTCCGCTCCAGAGTTCGAGCACATCGTCAGGAATCGGAGTCAGGTCCGACTCGCGCCGGTCCGGATTGACGCCAATCACAGCATCCTGTCCGTTGGCGAAATGAATCTGATAAAAACCCGCACGTTCCAACCGCAACGACTGCGCGGTGCGCGCTTCACTCAATGACAGCGGCCGCCGCCCCTCCGGATCAATGACCTCCACGCCGCCTGCCGCAGCAGCGGGTTCCGTGCCGGAGCGCAACTCCACGTATGCATCCACCAGGCGCGATCCGCTCAGCCGTTCCGTACCGGAGAGATACCGCGCCGCGTGATCCACAAATACCACAAAAACCGGGTGCAGCGGCAGATCGTTGGTCAAATTATCGAGACCCGAGGCAAGCAAGAGAATATGTCCCTCGCCAATTTGCTTGTCGAGCAAAAGCGGTGTTCCATCCGTCAACCGTGCGGCCACGCGAGCGCCGGCGGCATCCACTTGAGCCGCGTAATCAACCTTGACCTCCGGCCAGCCTCCGTTATCGTGCCCCGGCTGTTGCTGGGCAAGCGCCGGATAGCTGAAGTCCACCTGGCCCACGCTGATGCCGTCTCCGTTGTGTGTATAGTTGCGCGCATGTTCACGAGCATAGTCGCGTGCATCCTGCACCTGCCCGCCCCACAACGGGATGCGCGCGCCGCGCGCCGCGGACGTCCCCAGTGCCACGAGCACATCGCCGCCCTTTGCCACATACGCGTCCAGTGCATGTTCAAAGATCGTTGGCAACGTTAGAGAATCCGCGAGCACCACGAAAGCGAACTTCGATGGATCGAGATCGGTAGACTGTTCTTGATCGACGGACTGCAGTACGTAACTCGACTGCGCAACCGCGCCCAGTGCCGCGCCGAAATAGAGTGCCGAGCGCGTATCTCCGGATGCATGTACAAACAACACCCGTTCCGGATCGGAGCGGCGCACCGTAAACACCGTTTCATCATCGGCCGGAAACGCGTCGCCACCGTCGATCCGCACCGCGCATCGATTGAAACCATAAGCCACGTTCAGCGTTTTAAATTCGACCGTTGCGCGCCCGTTTGCTGGAATGTTGACCTTGCGGGTGGCCACGATCTTTCCACCGATCAGCAACGAAACCGTCTTGGTCGCCCCCGGCGTGTTGAATCCCACAACCACTGCCTCGACGCGCGACAGCTTTGGATCTTTGGGATCGGCGAGCTCTGCGGGAGCGCTCACGCTCTCGACTGTCCAGTTGGGCGGCGCAGCGCCCTTCGCCACGTTGTGTAAAGTCAGTTTCACTGACGGCGGAAAAACCATATCCCCAAAGTTGGCGGGCATTACCGAGTGCTGCATATCGCTGAACAGATGCAGATCTATTGGCCCGTGTACCGTCTCCGTCAAGGGGCGCACAGCGCGTCCCAGCTCGCCAAAATTTGCGTGGCCGTCACCAGGCTCGATACTTTCTAGAGCAGCGCGCAGTTGCGCATCATCGGCAATCGGCTGCGTGAGCAATTCCACCTCTCCGCCCAGTGCCACGATCTGCACCTTCTCACCGTGCGGCTTGGCTGCAAGCGTCGCCAGCGCCTGTTGCTTCGCGTCGGCGAACCGCGTACCGGCCCTCATGCTAAACGACCGATCGAGAACGATCAGCATCAACCGGCTGTTTGCATCCGCCGAAGCGCGGCGCACAAACGGATTGGCAAAAGCCAGCACGACCAGCAGAACCAGCGCAAATCGCAACGCAAATAGCAGAAGGTGTTTCAGCTTGCGGTGACGCGTGGAGCTTTGGATGCCGCGCTCGAAGAACATCAGCGAGCTCACCGGCCGCGGTACGGTGACATGCTTGCGCAGCAGGTGCACAAACACCGGCACACCCAGTGCAGCCAACCCCGCCGAGAAACCATGGAGCGAGAAATCCCATCAGTTACCTGCCTGGCGCAGCGCCAAATACTCGCGCAGTGCCGCATCAAGAGATCGATCCGTGACCAGAAGCTGATAATCCAGTCCCGCTGCATGCGCCCGTGTGCGTAGCGCCTCAAGATGCGCATCCATCTTGGCGCGATACGCCGTCTTCACGTATTCCGGAACCACTTCCATCTTGCGATCCGTTTCCAGATCGACAAGCACCATCGATCCCTTCAGCACCGGCCGGATTTCCTCGGGATCGAGAACGTGAAACAGAATGACCTCGTTGCCATGGAAGCGCAGCGGCGCAATGGCGTGAATGATGGTCTTCGGTTCCTCATAAAAATCGGAGATCACGAGGACAATCCCGCGGCGATGCAGGAAATTTCTGAAAGTGCTTCAGCGGTTTCGAATAATCCGTGCGCGCCTGCGGCTCGGCCCGCTCGAGGCCCGCAAACAGCCGCGCCAGTTGCCCCTGCCGCGTTGAAGGCCGTATGTATTCCCGCACTTCGTCATCAAACACAATCAGGCCGGCCGCGTCGCGCTGGTTGTGAATGGCGAGATAGAAAAGCGATGCTGCGATATAACGCGCGTAGTCCATCTTTTTCACCGGCCCTGACGAGTACTGCATCGATTTGCTCGCATCCAGCAAAATCGTGAGCTGGCTGTTAGTTTCTCCGCGATACCTCTTCAGATAGGTGCGTTCCGTCCGTGCATACAAGTTCCAGTCCACGTGGCGCAGATCGTCGCCTGGCGTATAGGCGCGGTATTCCGCGAACTCCTGGCTGAATCCAAAATCCGGCGAACGATGCAGGCCGGCCACAAAACCGTCGACGACCGTCTTCGCCAGCAGGTCGAGCGAGGAGATGCCGGCCAGAACCGTGGGATCGAGAAAACGTTGCAGCATCAACTCTCCCTGGGCCACGGCACATACGCAATCAATTGCCGCAGAATTTCGTCGGTATCCACGCGATCGGACTCGGCATGAAAATTGAGCAGCACGCGATGCCGCAGGACCGGTGTAGCAATGGACGTAATATCCTCGTACGTCACGTGGTAGCGTTTGTGCGAGAGGGCGCGTGCCTTCGCCGCCAGCACGATGAACTGCGCCGCGCGCACACTGGCTCCGTAATTGACATATTTACGGATGAAATCCGGCGCTCCGTCGCTTTTCGGACGGGTAGCGCGCACCAAGCTGATGACGTAGCGCGAAAGCGTTTCTGCAATCGGCACCATGCGCACCAGTTGCTGAAAATCGAGCAGGTCCTCCGCGTTCGTCACCGGCTTCACCTCGGTTACGCGCGTCACCGTGGTGCGATCGATCACCTGCAACTCGTCCTCGGCAGTCAAATCGCCCATGAACGCGTTGAAGAGGAAGCGATCGAGCTGTGCCTCGGGCAGCGGATACGTGCCCTCCAACTCGATTGGGTTTTGCGTTGCCAGCACAAAGAACGGCGACGGCAGGCGATAGAGATGGCCGCGCACCGTGCACGAGCGCTCCTGCATCGCCTCAAGCAGCGCCGACTGCGTCTTGGGCGGCGTGCGGTTAATCTCATCGGCAAGCAGAATGTTGCCGAAGATCGGTCCGTGCACGAATGTCCACTTGCGATGGCCGGTTTCGATGTCTTCATCAATAATGTCGGTGCCTGTAATGTCAGAAGGCATCAAGTCGGGCGTGAATTGAATGCGGCGGAACTCGAGCCCGAGCGCGTCGGCAAGCGTGCGCACCATCAGGGTTTTCGCCGTTCCCGGCATGCCGGTCATCAGGCAATGGCCGCCCACAAAAATCGCAATCAGAATCTGGTCGAGCACTTCTTCCTGCCCCACTATGATCTCGTGCACCTGGTTAAGGATCTCCTGGCGCACGCCATGGAAGCGCTCTACGCGTTCCTGTAGCGCTGCTGTTTCCTGGTTCAATCCGGCAAGTGTCACCATTTCCCCTTTCTTAGTTCGATTTCGCCGTCGATGCTTGAATCTCCAGCAACAATTTCTGCGCGGGCCGGTAATCCGGTGCGATTTCAAGCGCGCTCAAAACGCTGTCCTGCGCTTTGTCTTTCTGGCCGGCAGCGTAATATGCCTGCGCAAGTTCGAACTCCGCGCCCGCTTTGTCCACCGGATTCGACGCAGTCAGCGCATTGAATTCCCGGATGGCTCCGTCGTAATCTTTCTGCGCGTACAGCAAGTCTCCCAGGAGATGATGCAGATCCTCATTCTTGACTGGGTAGATGTAGTTGATCCGCTCGAGGGTTGCAATCGCACCGGCATTGTCGCCCGCCGTAGCCTCGAGTGTGGCCAGTCGTTTCAGCACATCAGGCGACTGTCCGCCGGCGTGCTCGTACTGAGTCAGGATTGCTGCCTCAGCTTTCGCATCGCCCAACGCCTTGTCGGTGGCTGCCATCAACTCATAAACATTTGCGTCGTCCACGTACTGCGGATAAAGAGCCAGAACCGCGGGCCCTTGCTTCAGCACGGCCTGGTAGTCCTGATGCTCTTCGGCCGCTACCAGATCATGCAGCGCTGCGCGCCATTCGTCGAAGTGTGCGGCTTCGGCCCCGTACTGTCTATCGATCCACGCCTGATACTGTTTGTCGAATTCCTGTGGGGAAAGCCCGAGATTCTGCTGGATGGCTTGCGTCGTGGTTGCCAGCTTAGCATAAGAATGAACCATATCGAGCAGCTTGCTCTCGCCCCACTTCTCGCTGATAAAGTCGCAGATGCTGCCCGCCTGAAAATACGAAACGATCACCTGCGCTGGATAATCCGGAAAAACAAATCCGCGATCGAGCTTCTCGACCGGCAGCAGCTTCCGGTCGCGGATCGCGGCCAGGACATCCGGCGTCACACGATTCTTCCACTCCCCCGAGCGCTGCCCTTCTTCATGCACCGCCAGTCCTTCAGTAAACCAGCGCGGTACGCGATGATTGGTTGCGGTGAGGATGAAGACGTGGCTCATCTCGTGCCAAAGGGTCGCGCCCCAGTTGAAGTCGCCGGGCTTGCGGCCCGAGGGGCTGTCCATCGCGACGACCTCGCCGAAGGTGACGCCGAGCGCGCCCAGTCCGGGCATACCCATGGTGCGCACGGCAAAATCCTCGTGGTCGGGGTAGACCTCGACTTGCACGGGGCCGGGCAGCGTCATCTGGTACTTCTTCGAGTAGACGGCGAGGATGGTGTGCAACTCCGTCCGGATGTAGGGCAACAGCAGCGCCGATTCGCTCTTTTTTAGTTTGATAATCGTCGTATCGTCACGAAAAGTATCGAAGTGTTTGTAGCTGTCCAGCAGCCGCAGGCTATTCACCGTCGCGGCGTCGCGGTGGCTGTTGTTATAGGCCAACTCGAGTTCCCGATACGGCTCGTCCTCCTGTCCGAGGCGCATCAAGTCGATGCCCAGCGCCGAATGCGCGGCCCACAGTTGCGGGTCAGCCGCGATCGCCTTGCGATAGTAGACCACCGCGTCTTCGTAGCGATAATGCAGCTCAAGCTGGTGCGCGACGCGCGCGTACGCTTCACCGTATCCAGGATTCACGGCGCGAATCTTCGCAAACCACGCATCAGGCGAGCGGTCGGCAATCAGTTCCACTGCCGCGTGAATCGACACCGCGTCCAGCGCGTCGTCTTCCAGCGCAATCGCCTTATCCGCCTCTGCGGTCGCCGTCTGCGGATCGTCATTGGCCAGCGCCAGGTCGGCCATCACCTCGTGCGCCTCCGCCAGCTTCGGATCGAGCGCGATCGCCTTCGCCGCATATTCCTCAGCGTGGCCGTCGAATCCATCCGCTGAAATCAACGCCAGACCGACGTACGCTTCGGCAAGTGAGGGATCCTTGTAGAGTGCTTCATGGAAAAGAGCGGCCGCGTCAGAGTCGTTGAAACGCTCATGCAGCAGTAATCCCCAGCGCACTTTGTACATTGCCTTGGCGTTCTCGGGCGCCGTGGCCAGCCGGAACTGCGCATTTGCCTGCTCCCACTGGTCGAGGCCCCAGAAGCCTTCAGCGCGCTCGTAAGCGTCCTCGCTGCCGGTCAGCGCTGCGAAGCAATTTTGCGCCTGCGCGTTGTGCCCGTGCTTACGCAGCGACCAGCAATCGGCAGGCGCAGCCCATCCCGCACGCGCCATCACGGCGCAAGCGAGCAGGAGCACGGCGATGCCGGCGGAGCGCTTCATTTGTCCAGCGCCTCCTCGACGGTCGCGAGCTTGACGAGAGCGTCTGTTAGCTCTTTCTTGTACACTTCCGGATCGAGCGCAGCTTTCTGATACTTCAGCACGTCGATCTTCTGCTCGAGCTCATCTTTTTGTTCCAACAAAGCGCGCTTCGCCGGATCGTTGGCGGCCTGTGCGGTTTGACCGGAGCGCAGCAGCGTAAAGCTGGCCAACAGATTGCCCTGGCCATCGCCGGCCTCGCGAACAGGTTCGCCCGAACCCGTGTCGTTGAAGACGGCGTGCTCAGTCGCCAGCCGCTTCTGCGATTCGTAGAACTCCGCAGTCTTGCGTGCGGCGTACGCAAATGCTTTCAGCGCCGTTACGGAGCCGCTGTGGTCCGTGTCCGCCGAGGGGTCCTGAAACGCCTCAACCCAGTAGCGCGCAAAGACCGTGGCATTTTTCTCTGTCCCCGATTTGGTTGCCGCGATCACGGCCCGGCCCGGCCGCTCCAAAACCGCCACCGCGCCGCCGCTTGCGCTTGTGGTGTCGACAATCAGCTGTCGCCGCGCGGGAATTTTGTCGCAGAGCTCGGCAATTTGCGCGGCCGTCATGTCCGGCCCGACGAGATTGAATTTGTATTCGACGCCATCGAACGAACCGTGCCCGATAAGAATGAGCGCAAAGTCGTCTTCCGGTTTGGCTTCGCGCGCAACCTTTTCCAGCGCATCATGCAGTTGAGCCGCCGTGGCATTCGCGCCGGTTAGCGTGGTTACATGAACCGGCGGTCCTTCCGCCTGGAAGATCCGATCCAGTTCGTTCGCTGCGGCTGTGAAGCGCTGCTCATAATCGGGCTCGCCGCCGAGGCCACTCACGATCACGAACCATGTGGAAGCATGCACCTGGACCGCGAGCGCCGCACACACCATCGCCGCGATCACCGCCCTGCGCAACCATTTGTGAGAAGCTCGCCTCATACCACACCCCACTTGCGGCGCAGCAGCCACTCGGTGATTGGCAGACCGAGCAGCAGGAAAAAGACGATCGGCATGTTCCACAGTTCCTTCGTGCTGCGCACAGAAATTCCAGCTTCGGAATACGAAATATCGCGGGGCAGATTCTTCAGGTTGTTGCTCTTCCAGTAGCTCCCGCCGGTTTGTGCAGAGAGCTGCTCCAGCACATGCCGATTCTGCGCGGTATGAAAGTTCTCGGCGACACCATCCTCGCGCTCAAACGTCAGCACATCGCTGCCCAAGGGCTCGTGGCTTTGAGAGTCGGCTGTTACCTCGGCAAGATACGTGCCGGGCTTCTCGGCTGTCCACTCGGCAGTGAATAGACCCGGTGTGTCCTGCGATGGCGTTAGATCAACGGTCTCGTTCAGATCTCCCGGACCCGTGATCTGCGCGGTTACATGCGCATCCGGCGCCGGCTGGAACTGCCGGTCCCGCACCTGCGCACTCAATTCAACGTGTCCCTGGTCCATCAACACGCGCACCGGCATTTGAGCAGTGACCGGTCCTGGCGACTCTGCCACCAGCCAACGCAGAAGCTGCTGCCAGAACAAATCGTGCGACGGATCGCCGAGCGCTTCACTCATCTGCCAGCGCCACGTGCCGCCGGTAGCCAGAATTGCCGTGCGCCCATGCCCATAATTCTCGACTACCAGCAAAGGCAGCTTGCGATGCTCGGCATTCATCGCGACCAGCACAACAGCGCCGGGTTTTGGCGTTCCCGGATCTTCGTAATCCGCCAGGTAGGTGAGCTTCTTCCAGCGTGCGGCATTATTGTCGGGGTCGTCGAGCAAGCGAGTCACCGGCGAATCCGCGCCTTCGGCAGTGAGTTCCACTGTGGCTGCATTACGGCGAAAATTGTGATTCCCTGCGGGCAGGAAAGTGGGCAACAGATCGTTCAAGCTCGATGCCGCCCAACCGCCATCGCTCAACGCCGCTTGACCGCCGAGGAAGAGAATGCCGCCGCCGCGCCGATCCACATATTCGCGCAGCAGTTCCTGTTGCAGCGGCGTGAAGTAATCGGCGGCAACCGATCCAATAATGATGCCGGAGTAACCGAACAAATCTGCGGGCCGCGTGGGAAAGCCGTCAGCAAGCTCGCCGGGACCGTTGATGCCCTGCCGGTAAATCTTGTTTTCGCTGGTGCGCAGCATCGACACAATCTGCACGGTTGGATCGTCATCTTCAGCGCGCCGAATAAATTTGAACTCCCATCGCGGCTCTCCCTCCACATAAAGAATCCGCCGCTTCGCGTCGCTCACCAGCATAGGTCGCGTCATCGCATTATTGGCCAGGTTTTCTTCCCCCGGCAGCGGATCGATGCTGAAGGTCAATTCCTTTGCGCCCGCGGGGCCTGCCTCAAGAAAGAGCGGTTCTGTCTGGATGCGCCCCTCCGGCCCAAGCACGATTTCGCGCTGCGTAATAATTTTGGAGCCATCGCGAACGATGAGCGTCACCTTCTGGCTCGTGTAACCATGTTGCGTCAGGCTCACGGTTGTCGCCACGCGCGCATTCTCTTGAGCTTTGGCTGGCACGCTTACGTCCTCGATCTCCACATCGTGCCCGCTTCGTTCTCTCCCAAAGCCGATGGTGTGCACCGGCAGGCGGCGATTGCGCAGAGCCTCGAGCGCGTCGAGCCCGATGCTCGACCCGCCCAGCCCAACATTGTTGTCGTCTCCGTCGCTCAGCAGCAGCACTGCGCCAATGGGCAGGTCCGTCGTGTCTGCTGCAAGCTGTTTCAGTCCGTCGCTCAGGTGCGTAGCCGGTTCTCCCGGTTTAATCGACTGCAGTTGGTCGAGTTGGTCGGTGCGGCTGAGCGAATTTCCAACCTTGTAAATGCGCACCTGAAATCGGCTTTGCAAGCCGCTGAGCACTCCGTGATTCAGTGCTGCGAGTGCTGCATCTTCGCGAGTTTGGCCGTCAACGTCGGCAATGCTCATGCTGCGCGAGTCGTCAATCACGATTGCAATCACGTTCTGCTGCGAGTTGAGTTCGCTCACCACCATCGCCGGCCTCCACAACAACGCAAGAAGCAGCGCGATCAGCGCGGATTGGACGCCCCAGATCGTCCAGGCACGCCCACTGCGCAGGTTGAGCGCCGCATTGTGCAGATTGCGAAACACCAGCAAAGCAAGTCCGCCGCATGCAAGCAGAATGAAGACCGGCAACAACCACGCAGGCCACGAGCCGAGTAACACAAAGTGTCCCTTCGTGAAAACCGGGCTCGGGTACTTGAAAAGGAATTGAAACATGCGTGCATCCAGTCCAGCGTGGGGTGGCGGATCGACTTAGTTTCTGGTTGCGGTTGTTTCCCACCGTTCTGCCTCAGGAAGGTCGCCTTCGGGAGCGATCAATGCGTCATGCCGTAAACGATGTAATCGAGCCCAACCCGAAACGCCATCGACGCGAAGGGTTCGGGATAGTTCGGATCGTCGGCCCACTCCCACGCATCCCCCAGGTGCATGTTGTGACAGATGGCGACGATGATGCGGCCCTTGTCATCGCGGATGGCGCGCCACTTCGGCTGATAGCCGTCTTTCTCGTACGTGCGGCCACTCCACACATACTGCTCGCCGGGAATTTGCATCTTATCGTCGACATCGTAGAGCGTGTGAAAAATCTCGTCACCGCTTTGCAAGTCCTCGATGGGCCGGTCCGGCAGCACCTGCCGCATGCCGTTCATAAAGTTTTCCCAGTCCTCGGTGCCGTGAAAATCGTCCACCATCAGAAAGCCGCCCTTGAGCAGGTACTCGCGCAGGCGTTTAGCCTGGGCGTCTGTGAAACTCCATTTCTCGACCTGGACGGCATAAATCCACGGGTAGTTGAAGATCTCGTCGTTATCCAGAGTGATGACGCGTTCGGTCGGCGCACCTTCGATTCGCGTCAAGCGATGCATCGCAACCAAAAACTGTCTGTCGGCCTTGGGGTAATCGCGCGACCAGGAAGCTCCCCAGCCTCTGCGGCCTCCGAATGCGCCATAGCTTTCCATGTTCATATTGGAGTTGTAGGCCAGTCGCGACCAGTAGAATTCGGCCTTCACGTTGCTGGGCGAGTCGTCGTCGCCGAAACCGAAATCGGCGGTGCGTTGGAACGCCCATACCCCGGCTGCGCAGGTGACCGCCGCTGCGGCAGTGGTCGCGAGCGCGACGCGAGACAGCTTCATGAGGGACCTCCGCGGGGAAGTGCGGTCATCCAGACAAAGAACCAGCTTGACCTATTAGACGGAGAGCAAGCGCCGGTGGTTTCAGCGCGTTTTTTGGGCACCTGAACCGCGCTTGCCGCACGTCTAAACGCCGTGAGACGATGCAGGCAGGATAACCCCTGCCGGAGGCTGACCCCTTGAAAAGGCGCGATCTGCTTCGATTGGGCGCTATGGCGGCCACTCAAATGCCCTGGGGGCGATCCCTTTGGGCGGCGCAGGCGAGCCCGCAAAACCAGAATCCCATGTCCATGCCGGCAACAGGCGGCCCGGCAGCACGAGATTTGACGACCCTGGGCGCACCGCCGCCCGGCGACGCGGATGTCACCCTCCGCATCGCGCCCGTCACCGTCGAGCTCGATCGCGCTCACATTCTTTCCACCATCGGCTATAACGGCTCCGCTCCGGGACCGGTCCTGCGACTCAGGGAAGGGAAGCCGGTAACTGTCGAAGTCATCAACGACACCGAGACTCCCGAACTGGTTCATTGGCACGGCATGCTCATTCCGCCCGCCGTTGACGGCACTGAAGAAGAAGGCTCACCAATGATTGATGCGCACGGTCGGCGCCGTTTCCAGCTCACGCCTCGTCCGGCCGGGAGCCGCTGGTATCACAGCCACGCTATGGCCATGGACGACCTTCACAAGGGCGCCTATACCGGCCAATTCGGTTTTGTCTACGTTGACGGAGGCAACGATCCCGGCCACTACGACCAGGAGCTTTTTCTCGCTCTTCGCGACTGGGAACCGTTCTTTTCCGGTTCCATGGAAGACGAAGACGACGACACCCACGGGGGTCCGCTGCTTGAAAAGCCCGCAGTCATGAACACTGACCCCGGCGGTCTCGAAGTCAACTCCATGACCTACTCCATCAACGACAAAGCTCTCGGTTCGGGCGAGCCCATCCGCGTCCGCGAAGGGCAGAAGCTGCTCGTTCATTTCCTCAACGCCAGCGCCATCGAAAATCGCCGCATCGCGCTTGCCGGCCACAAGTTGAAGGTCATCGCGATGGACGGCAATCCGGTGCCCACCCCACAGACTCTCGACTCCATTTTCCTGGGCGTCGGCGAGCGCATCGATGCTGAAATCCGAATGAATCATCCCGGCATCTGGGTTCTAGGCGGCACAGAGAAGACCGTGCGCGAGTCCGGTCTCGGCGTTGTGGTCGAGTACGCAGGTCAGCACCAGCAGCCGCAATGGATCGATCCGCCGAAGGACCCATGGGACTACACTCTATTCGGCGAGAGCACCGACGGCATCCCCACCGCGGCCAGCGTCGACACGCACCTGGCCCCGCAGCAGACCATCGAAATGATCTTCGAAAAAATTCCCGGCGGCGCAGGAAAATTCAATCTCTTCCTGGTCAACGGCAAACCGTATCCGCACGAACGCGAGTTCGTCCTCCAGCAGGGCTTGCGCTATCGCCTCGTGATGCGCAACCGCACCGATGATGCGCATCCCATGCACATGCACAGGCACTTGTGGGAGGTCCGGTCGGTCAACGACAAACCCACCTCCGGCCTCATCAAAGACACTGTGGTTGTGCCCTACTTCGGCCGCGCCGTTGTCGACTTCACTGCCGATCAGCCGGGTCTCACTCTCTTCCATTGCCACATCCAGCAGCACATGGACTACGGCTTCAAAGCTCTCTTCCGCTATGCGTAACCTCTACAGCTCATCCACAAATATGTAGCGCCGGCCTCCCGGCCGGTTGTCGTGCGGGTCTCCTGACCCGCGCATCGCTAAAATAATGTCCTGATAAGCGCGCCGGAGGCGCAGTGTTTGTTAGCCCCGCGCTTCAGCGTGGGGAAAGCGGACCGCCCAGATGAACCTCGGAGTCCCGTAGGGACGGCGCAAGAACAGCGGCCTCAACGGGTACTGTCCTAAAACTGCGTTGCTAGAAAAGGAGGAGGTTCAGATGAGCGACTTGGATTTTTCTGTAAACCAAGTTAACGAAAGATTCAATGGCCTTTACAGAATTCTGGAATGGCGTGAATATCGTAATGCGCTCACGAATGAGCGCGCTTCCAAGGTAGGAGAAAGCCCGATAGTTGGGCCACTCGGCGATGAGCACAGCCTCATGGCGGCGGTGAAGTATGTCCTGAAAATGGTGGGTTGTGCAATACCTCCGCCAGTTATTCGGGCCATGCTTGAAGAGATGGGATTTTCCTTGGCGAAGTACAAAGGGAATCGTCTTCCCGCGATTTATTCCGTCTTGAGGCGGTTGGTAGCTCAGAACTGTATTCGGGAAGTGCCTTGCGAGGGGCTGACAGGCGGATCGAAGGAATACGAGTGGATCGGCCCAGGTTGAGGAGTTAAATACACAAACGGCCTAGACGCTGTGAACGCCTAGGCCGTGAGGGAAAGGCGGAACCGGCAATGCAGATAACCATCAAGATCACGCGCACTGCGGAAGGTCATACGGTAGAGATAACCGTCGAACCCCCGTCCTAATCCCTGAAAACATCGAATCAGCGCCCCGCCGCCTGCGCTAACAGGTAGCGGGGCAAAATCCAAAGCGCGGAGTGACCCACGCCTTAGACCCAGTAGGAATTGTGGCGCTTTTCTCCGCTCAACGCAAGAGGAGAGAAGCCGTGACTTGTCATTCCTGCAAAGCCGCCTGCAAGCGTTTCGGACGCCACCGCAACGGCCTCCAGCGATTCCGCTGTAATCAATGCAACAAAACCTACACCGAAGAGCATGAGCGTCCTTTGGATGCAATGCGTATCCCTTTGGATCGCGCACTCAATGTCCTTCAACTATTGCTAGAGGGAATGAGTATTCGCAGTGTCGAGCGAGTAACCGCCATCCACCGCGATACGATCCTTAGCTTGCTCGTCCTGGCCGGCGAACGCTGCCAAAACCTAATGTACGAAAGAATCAAGAGCATCGACGTGAAGGATGTGCAAGTCGATGAGATTTGGGGCTATGTGTTCAAGAAGGAAGGCCACAAGTGGAACCATGAAAAGGACATTGCCGAGATTGGCGATGCCTATTGTTTCGTGGCAATTGAGCGAGAGACGAAACTGGTGTTGACGTACCACCTTGGCAAGCGCGACACAATCTCGACTGACACGTTCATTCACAAGCTGGCCCGCGCCACATCCCGCAACCGCTATCAGTTAACCAGCGACGGCTTCAAGGCTTATATCAAGGCCGTGCAAATATACCTATCTGGCCGCGTCCATTTCGCCCAACTGGTCAAGGTCTATGGCGCGGATCGTGAAGGCGAGCAGCGGTACAGCCCCGCCGAAGTTGTTGATGCGGTCCCGTACCTTGTTTGCGGCAATCCTGACCGTGACCGCATATGCACCAGCCATGTAGAGCGGCAAAACTTGAGTATCCGCATGGGGATGCGGCGCATGACTAGGCTGACAAACGGATTCAGCAAGAAATGGGAAAATCTGCAAGCCGCGTATTCTCTGTGGTTTGCTTATTACAACTTCTGCCGGAAGCACCAAACGCTCAGAGTCACGCCAGCGATGGAAAGCGGATTGACGGACCACGTATGGGGAATTCAAGAGTTGCTTGGCGCATAGCTCTCTTAATAGACTGGCATCCCGCCTGAAAGGAGCCGAACCATGCCTAGACCGGAGACATTTGAGGAGCAGGTTATCCGAATGCTCAAACAAATTCTCAAGCGACTTGAAGAGATTGAGCGGCAGATGCCGAATCCGCGTGATTTTCCAGACTATCCAGATCGGACGTAGAACGCTGCGGAAGCGCAGGCCGGAAGAGCACTCTTGCCACGTCCAAGGCATCAAAAGCCTCATGCCGGATAGGGTGCTTTCGCATTATGGCGACTATTTCAGACGCCAGCGCACACACACGCTCGTCTTTTTTGCCTTGCATACAGAATTGTCCTATGCGAAGATTCGCTTGTGGATGAGCGAACCGGAGACCCGCCCTGGCAGGCGGGTTTTCTATTGCCCTATAATAGCGCGATCAAGGGGGAAAGATGAAAACACTTGTATTGTTTGGGGCAATCTTGGTGCTTTCAGGATCGGTGGTGCGGACTCAGGCTGTAAAAGAGTACGTGACTGGAACGCTAGTAGATATTCAGGAGAGCACCGACGCCATTCTAATCAAGGGAACAACCTCTCGCTCTTCTGATCAAAACTACACTGTGAGGATAGGGAACATGATCTATACCGCCTGCTGTGAAGAGAAGCTCATCACTTCTCATTGCGATACCAATTTCGTGATTGGTGGTCCAGTACAGGCGCGGGTTGACGGGAAGCACCTTTACATCGTGCGTTCCAACGGCAAAGAGCAGAAGGCCGCGATATTCCGCAAAGAACTCGCCGGCAAGTAGATCGAGCAATTATCCTTCCAAACTTTGGGCCAGCAACGCACTCATAGGACACCACCGCCTCAACGAGCGAAATGCCGAACCATGCTATACTGAGTTTGCGCTCAGTGATTTGGTCGTGAGCGGCGCTTTGCCCCCTGAAGGCAACTCTGCCTTGCACAGATTTCCCCAAGCCCCTACAGCGTAACCCTTTGAGTTCCCGTCCCGGTGACTCAACTCTTGATCCCTGTAAAGATCAGGAATGTGGAGCAGCTTCTCCACTTCAAAGTGGATCGGCAGCAATGTCGGGACAGCGCATGCTCTGCGCAACCAAAGGGTGCCGATCGGCAGTGTGCCGCCTGGCGTTTCGTGTAGCGTGGGTCAGTTCCGGGCCGTGAGCATTTCTTAAATGCTTGCCGCCAGTCCCAGGGACGTTTTCGGTTCTTCCTTACGCGTAATTTTTCTAAGAAGGCTCGCGCCCATTGATGGGCCTGCGCGCCTCTATGTCCGGCTCCGTTTGCAGGCCCCATGAAATCCTGGGCTCCCGGAGCTCAATAGGAAGATTGTCTATCTTGACGACTCAGTTTTCACAGTTTTCACTTTCCCCGGCTTTGATGGCCCGGCTCGAAGCCAACCAATTCAAGATCCCCACGCCGGTGCAGGCTGCCGCCATTCCTCCCGCGCTCGAAGGCCGCGATGTGCTGGCCACGGCGCAAACCGGAACCGGCAAGACCCTCAGTTTCCTCATTCCCATCGTGGAAATGCTGCAAAAGCTCGATTCGCAGAGGACGGGGGCCCGCGACGCGTGCGCACTCATCGTGCTGCCTACGCGCGAACTGGCCATGCAGATCGAGAAATCCTTCCGGGCTATCCGTACCAGCCAGACGCAAACTGTTGCGTTGGTGGTGGGCGGAATGTCGGAACAGGATGCAACTGCAGACCATCCGCCGCGGCGCGCAATTGATCGTGGCCACTCCGGGGCGTCTCGAGGACTTCCTCAAGCGCAAACTGGTCCGGCTCGACGGGCGTCAAGATCCTGGTGCTCGACGAAGTGGATCGCATGCTCGATATGGGCTTCGAACCGGCCATTCGCCGCATCGTGTCCATGATCCCTGCAGAGCGCCAGACCCTGTGCTACTCGGCCACGCTGGAAGGCACGGTCAAGGAAGTGTCGCGCAACTATCTCAAGAACCCGGTTCGCATCGAGATCGGCTCGACCATGAAGCCGGCCGAGAACGTCGAACTGCGCGCCTTCAGCGTGGATGCCGACAAGAAGCAGGAGCTTCTGGAGCATTTGCTGAATGCCGAGAAGGGCAGCTTCCTGGTCTTTGTGCGCACCAAGCATGGCGCCGACCGGGTAGCGCGGCGGCTTGATTCGCTCCGGCCATGCGGCCATCCAGATTCACGGCGACCGTTCGCAATCGCAACGGAACTCGGCTCTGCGCAACTTCTCCGAAGGCCGGCATCGTGTGCTGGTGGCCACCGACGTAGCCGCCCGCGGCATCGACGTGGCCAACGTTGCCCATGTGGTCAACTTCGATTTGCCCAAAGTGGCCGAGGATTTTGTGCATCGCGTCGGCCGCACGGGCCGCGCTTCGGCCAAAGGCGATCGCATCCACCTTTGCCGGACCGGCCGAGCGCAACGATCTGCGCAAAATCGAACGCGCGCTTTCGATCCAGATGACGCACTTCCGAGTGCGCGGCGTGAATGTAGGCGCAGCCAACGAGAACGCGGCATAGACTTCGCTTCACGTTCATGCAAGCCTTAACGTCGAACGCCTGGCACGCGATCCTTTCGGGTCGCTGCCAGGCTTTTGAATTTCGGAGTCTGGGCGAGTGACCGGCAATTAGCTGTTGGTTATTGCCGCCCAGGCGACCATCCAGGGGTTAGCCAGCACGTAACCTAATAGAGATGCTCGTTCATGCCAAGGACTGAAGGCTTCAATCTAGAATTACTTCCGGATAGACGGTTACTCCACCGGAATTCCTGGCCTGCCGGAAATAGCGTTAACCTATTTACTGTTCATGCAAGTCACATGGACTGAGGAACCTTTATGAAAACCCGATTCTTCGTGGTTATGCTCCTCTGCGCGTGCTTCCTTTCAGGATGTGCGCGCGTCGCCCATCTCTATCCGGTCCAGGGACCGCTCGCCGCACAGACGCCGCCTCCGATTTACACCGGAAGGATTACGGGCGTCATCAACTCCGGCAGCATCTTCGTCAAACTCGCCAACGGCCAACAGTTCTCGGGGCGGTGGCAGGCGCAGTCGGTCGGTGCGCTAGCCAAAGAGAGCAGAGCAGGGGTTGTGCCGGCGTTCAACCTTTCCGCTGAATGGGACGCGGTTTATGGCCCCGGTTTCTATACGGCTCATGTGCTGGGGGCCCACTTGTTTGTGGGAACAACACTTACAGGTAATCAGGGCGGCGCACTTCAGCTGGAGATGATCAGTCAGCCGGTTGAAACCGCCGACGCGAAGGATATTGCCGCACCACATATCAGTGGCGTTGCCAGAGACGATAAAGGGAACGTGTACAAGGTGGCGTTCTGAATTGAGTCTGCTACTCGCACGCAGCGGTTCCGAGAGGATTGCCGATCCTGCCTTAACCCCAAAATCCGAGTTGGGGGAGGGCGGGCGGTAATGCTCCCACAACAGCAAGTCAAGTCACAAAACCCGCGCTCGGAGGGATTCAATCTGTAAGCTCTGCCTCGCTGATCACGAACTCTGATTTCACGTCGGTCAACTCGAAGTGGTAGGCTCCGATGTTGATGCGTGCAAGGTTTCGCCCGGGCCCGTCATTCGCTCAAGCACGCGGCATTCTATAAGCCCGGGCTGTGGGTAGTCAGAATCGGATCAGAGGTCTGCACTTGTGAACAAAGGAATTTTGTCGATGATCGAATGTACTTCTCCCTGAGCATCGCGAAACTGCGACTCGACAATTCCCGGCTGAGGCTCCACGTCTACGAAACGCACAATCTGAACGCGTAAGTTAGGCATCCTCAAATCAAAGCGCTTTCCGGATTCCGAGTGTCGCCTAAAGGGAAGTAACCTTCCTTAGATCGGAAGAGTCCTGTCCGCACCACCCACTTCGCATCTGCTCGCTGGTTTCAACGGGAAGGTCCGCTTCGTTTGCGGCGACCAGCAACGCACGCAGGCGCACATCTGCACCGGCCACCAGATTGCCGGTTCCAAAGTTGTCGCGAATTTCAAGCGAGATCAACGCCGATCAGATCGGGCCGATCAAACCAGCGGAGCAATCACCAGCAGCGCATCGATGGCAGGAGGAGGCGCGATCTCCGGCATTTTCACGTCGATATAGCGCCCTTCAGCCACATCGGTGAACACGCGATTGAGCGTGTCTTCGGTCCTGCAGGAGCTGACGTGCAGCTTGCGCACCGCGCGCATTACCGTGGCCGACAGCAAGAAGCGGTTCTCTATTTTGAGCCCAGCCGAATACACCAGTTTTGATCGCATGTGTGCCCCAATTCTCGGTAGTTGTGCGTTTGCTTGAGAGCCGGGCTCGTTCTGGTTCAGTCCGTAGAGCCGGGCTTGGTGCTGATCGAGTGCCACGCCGGAGACACAAGGATGAAGAGGCTGGGGAGATAAGTTGCTTGCAAATCCCCTCTACTGTGAGCATACGCTTGATTCAGTTCTTCTCCTAATCGCTGCCCCCGGCGCCCGCAACTCCTCTGAATCGGCGTACAACTCCTTTGAAATCAATTTCTCCGCGGACAGGGTTTTACCTCCCGGAAGTGATATACTGCTAGCTGGTCGTCGAATCCGACTTGGCGTTCTTGCCTGTTCTGCTCCCGCTCAACTAGCAAACAATTCCACTTGTGTTCAGCGATACATCACGCAACAAAGGAATAGTCATGGAACAGGGAACAGTAAAATGGTTTAACGATGCGAAGGGATTCGGCTTCCTTAGCCGTGCTGACGGCGAAGACGTGTTCGTGCATCATTCGGCCATCAAGAGTGAGGGATTCCGTTCGCTCAAGGAAGGCCAGGCGGTCGAGTTCGACGTGGTAAAAGGGCCGAAAGGCTTGCAGGCCGAGAACGTCCGGGCTGTCTAGTCGCTGTCTAGTCGGATGACGCGCCGGGTAGAAGTCGTCTCTGATATCTTCCCGGTCCTCCCCGGTTTACTTGAGGATTCCAACGCTCGACGGCAGCGCTCTTGCTGCTCCCTGCGTGCTTGGGCCCCCGGACAACGCGAATGACACGGAAATTCTCTGCACCCCTTGCCTTCTACGCAAACAGAGTTCATTCCTGTCTGGCAACTCAAGGCGGAATTCACTTGACTTCGCAATCGCACGAAACCGGTCAATGAGTTCAACGGACTTTGCTGCGGATGATTAGGCCGCGAAAGCGTGCGGCCGAAGCAGAACAGCAAAGTTCGACGGTTTTTCGAACGCACTACACACCAGCAGCATGGACGAAAGGGAAATATGGCGGAAGATCAGCAACTCATGTGCAGCGATTGCGGGCAGGCATTCACGTTTACCGCGGAGGACCAGGAATTTTTCCGGGAGCGTGGTTATTCATCGCCGAAGCGCTGCAAACCGTGCCGTCAGGCCAAGAAGAACGAGCAACAGGGCGGCGGTGGCGGCGGCGGGTACAGTCGTGGTTCATCGCAGGGCACAAGCGTGATCTGCGCCGGATGCGGACAGCAGACCACGGTTCCGTTCGAGCCCCGTGGGGATCGTCCCGTGTATTGCCAGAACTGCTTTCAGGCGCGCAAGACCAGCGGCGCTGGTGGCGGCGGCAATCGGCGTGGCGGTGGCGGCGGCTTTGGCGGCCGCGGCCGTTAGTACATCGTATTTCGAGCGGCGCGGATAAGGCCCTCACCCCGATTTTCGGGATTTGGCGTTCAGGGATGTGGCGGCTTTCGGGTTTTTTTGAGGCATGCGCTTGTTCGGGCTCGCTCACGAAGTCGTCACAGGCCAGCGTTACAGGGCGGAACTCCCCCATTTGTCCCGTTCTCACGCTCAAACTTGCAGCCTTTCAGCTTTCTCAGAGGAGTTCCCCATGAAAAAGGAAGTACCGCAAAAAAAGGAAGTGCCGCACGACAAATACTTCCTTAAATCGCTTCACCAGGAAATAGATCTCTACGACCGTAAGCTCGCCTATCTTGAGAAGTTTGCCCAGTTCGATTCGACAGAGGATCGCGAGGGCGCCGAGCACAAATTGCAAACCAAGCGGGCATCCCTTGCGGAGACGGCAAAGAAACTGGTTGCCGAAGGCGTGGAGTTCAATCGCACCGATCTCCCTCGGTCGTTCCGTGCTGAGGCAGATGCCGGCGCGACTGGGTGATCCCGGCCCGGACCCTTTTCCGGCGTTGACCCCCGTATTGGCTTCGATGCATCCGACGGTCAATAACAAGCTCCAGCCTTACCCAGTTCCGGCTCCGACTCTTCGCTCCATTGCGATTGGCCAAATGGATTTCCTTCCTGGGGGGAACCATGAACAGCCATCCCAAGACCGAATTCTTCCCCTTGTGTGACCTCCACCATTGCCCCATGCGGCGCGTCATGCTTGAGGACTCAGCGTCCGATCAAACTCAATCCTTCCACCGCTGCCAGCGGCGCGACTGTAATCGCATCTTCCGCGATGCTCACGGCTATGCGGATTCTGCCGGCGGCCAGTTTGATGCATCGCGCTTGTCTTTTCGCGAGTGCTCCTCCTGTGGCGGGACCCTCTACCTTGCAGAAGTGAACCACGCGTTGAAAGTTGAGACCTGGGAATGCGCACAAGATTCGTGCGACTGCAGCGAAAACCTTCCCTCCCCATCAACGCGCTAGCGCCTGCTCACGGACCGCGGCAGGTCTTCGTCTTGCCGCCCGATGCACATTCACGTATAAATAAGTCAAAAGCCCAGTAAAAACCTGGTTGCTGCGGACCTGTCCGGTTTTTGAGGGTGACGGTCAGGCCGAAGCTGAATGTGTATCCTGAATCGCATAGGCTCTGCTGCCGGACCACCATCGTCTGAAGAAGAGGAACGAGTATGAAGCAGGGAAAGACCAGCGTTGCGAAGCCCTTGACGACCAATAAGCACCTGATCCGCTGGGTCGAGAAGATGGCCGACCTCACGCAGCCTGCCGCAATCCACTGGGTCGACGGCAGCCAGCAGGAATACGACTGGCTGTGCGACGAGATGGTGGCGTCTGGCACATTCACCCGGCTCAACCAGAAACGCTGGCCGGGATGCTTCTATGCGCGCTCCGATCCGCGCGATGTGGCGCGCGTCGAAGACCGCACCTTCATCTGCTCGCTCTCCAAAGACAACGCCGGCCCCACCAACAACTGGGTCGACCCTTTCGAGATGCGCAAGAAGCTCAAGGGACTGTTCAACGGCTCCATGCGCGGCCGCACCATGTACGTGCTGGCTTTCAGCATGGGGCCGGTGGGCTCGCCCATGTCGCGCATCGGCGTGCAGCTCACCGATTCGCCCTACGTCGTGGTGAACATGCGCATCATGACGCGCATCGGTCTGCCGGTCCTGGCCGAAATCGACAAGGACGAGAAGCGCGTGGTGCCCTGCATGCACTCGGTGGGCGCGCCGCTCGCGCCGGGACAGAAGGACGTGCCCTGGCCCTGCAACGACACCAAGTACATCGTGCATTTCCCTGAGACGCGCGAGATCTGGAGCTACGGCTCGGGCTACGGCGGCAACGCGCTGCTGGGCAAGAAGTGCTTCGCGCTGCGCATCGCTTCGAACATTGCGCGCGACGAAGGCTGGATGGCCGAGCACATGCTGATCCTCGGCGTGGAGTCGCCGCAGGGCGAGAAGACCTATGTCGCGGCAGCGTTTCCTTCGGCCTGCGGCAAAACCAACTTTGCCATGATGGTTCCGCCCACCGGCCTTCAAGGGCTGGAAGGTGACGACGGTGGGCGACGACATTGCCTGGATCAAGCCGGACGCAAACGGCCAGCTGCGCGCCATCAATCCTGAGGCAGGATTCTTCGGCGTGGCGCCGGGCACCAGCGACAAGACCAATCCCAACGCCATGGCCACGCTGAGTCGCAACACGATCTTCACCAACGTGGCGCTCACGCCCGACGGCGGCGTGTGGTGGGAGGGCATGACCGACGAGCCGCCCGCCGAATGTCTCGACTGGCGCGGCGAGCGCTGGACGCCCGAGATCGCCAAACAGACCGGCGCCAAGGCCGCGCATCCCAACGGGCGCTTCACTGCGCCGGCCGCGCAGTGCCCCTCCATCGATCCGGAGTGGGAGAATCCCGAAGGCGTGCCCATCAGCGCATTCATCTTCGGCGGACGGCGCTCCACCACCATGCCGCTCGTCTACCAGGCCTTCAACTGGAGCGCCGGCGTTTACGTGGGCGCCACCATGGGCTCGGAGACCACGGCGGCGGCCGCCGGCGCTGTGGGCCTGGTGCGCCGCGATCCCATGGCCATGCTGCCCTTCTGCGGCTATCACATGGGCGACTACTTCCGTCACTGGCTCAAGATGCAGCGCACGCTGAGCTCCACGCCGCGCATCTTCCACGTGAACTGGTTCCGCAAGGACGAGGACGGCAAGTTCCTGTGGCCGGGCTTCAGCGAAAACATGCGCGTGCTCAAGTGGATTGTGGACCGCGTGCACGGCCGCGCCCAGGGCAGGGAAACGCCCATCGGCTGGACGCCCTACTACGAAGACATGGAGTGGGCCGGCCTCGACTTCCCGCGCGAGCAGTTCGAAAAGATGCAGGAGGTGAGCCGCGAGGCCTGGCGCAAAGAGATCATCGGCCACGAGGAGCTGTTCATCGACGTGCACGACCACCTGCCGCCGGAGATGATCTACCAGCGCGAGCTGCTGATCTGCCGGTTGTAACGAACCGCTGGCCTCCAGATTTGTGTAGCGCCGGACTCCAGTCCGGCTGTAGTGCGGGCGTCCACGCCCGCACCCGTCTGGGGATCATTACGAAGTTGCGAAACTAAAGCTCCGCGCTCCGCTCCACCACCGGCCTGAACCCAAGCCGCTCCCAGAAATCGCACACCAGAGCCACAGTTTCCTCGCTTGTCGCGGGAGCGGTGCGTAGCGTGATGCCTGGGCCGACGCCTGCCGCAAGATCCGCGGGCGCCACAGCAATGGCGATGCATTTTTCCGGCCGGTTGGTGCAACTGGCCAGGTCGGCAATCGACAGGTTGGTGGTCGGCGTAGCAATCACGGTGCGCGGCGGCGCCATGCGGTCCACAAGCCACAGGATCTCCAGCTTCGATTCCAGCTCGTCGGGCACGCAGTCGATGGCCAGGTCCGCTTCGCGCACCGCGTCTTCAATGCTGGAGACGAAGGCAACTGCGGGCAGCCCTTGCGGGTTCAACTCCAGCCGGCCGAGCTCCTGGCGGATCGACTCTTGCGCGTGATGCAGATTCGCCGGCATCACGTCCTCAAGCAACACACAAAAGCCGGCGCGGGCAGCGCGCAGCGCCAGCCAGCGTCCCAGTGGGCCGGCTCCGATGATAGCAACGGTGGTCAAAGAGGTCTGTTCACGACCGGGCCCTACTTGGCGGCCAGAGCCGCAGCCACTTCTTCAGCGCTGGGTCGCGCCCGCAGCAGATGCTCAGAGACTTTCGCCCGCTCCTCGGCGGACAGCGTGGGCGCGGCGGCCAGTATCCGGCGCAGGGTTACGGCAACGTCGTCAATATAATTCATCAGCCGGATGGCTTCTCCTGAAAGCGGCATAATACTCCTCGTGAATTTGGGGTTCCGTTCTCATTGTAGGGCGCGGAGCCGAGGGGCGCGAAGCCGAGCCGGCATCCAGCCGCCGCGCCCACCCCTGTTCCCTGGCCCCTGCCTGCTCATTCCCTTGTTCCCTCGTTCCCTTGCTCCCTGCCTTAAGGATTCTGCTCGATCGAAACGTTCACCGTCGAGGTGTTTCCCGAGGCGGCAAGGCCCATGAGGTTCGTGGCCACGCCGGGAAGGGCCGTGGGCACAAACGTCACCGAGCCGTCGACGGCAGAGATAGCCGTGGAGGCTTCGGTGGCCAGCAGCGCTCCCGGCGGACAGACCATGTTGGGCGAGCACGGCGGCGTCCACGCGTAGAGCGCCTGGTACAGCGCCACCGTGCCGCCGGCCATGGGGTTGCCGTCCATGTCCAGAAGGCGCAGCGCGATCTGATTCGGCGTGCTCGACGCGGCCAGATGCTGGCTGGTGCCGGAGATGGCCTCAAGCGCCGCGTACTCCGGCCGGGCACCGAAGGCGGTGAAAGCCTCGCACTGGTTAGTGCCGTTCAGGCAAGCGCTAATGCTAGCGGTTTGGCCCTCCGCAAGCGGGCCCACGGTGAGCGTCTGTCTGGCGATGCCGGCCGAGTTCGTTGTGACCGAAGCCGGGGTCGGGTTCCCAATGCCAGAGGTGGGATTTTGCCACGCCACGCTTTGTCCGCTCAGCGGCACGCCGTTGTTCTCGACCAGCGCTTCGACCGTCCAAGTGAAGGTTGCGCCGGCCGCGAGCGATAGCTGCCGGGTAAGCACGGAAAGCACAGCAGGCGTACCGCCCACGAACTGAGCCTGCAAACTCGAACCGTTGCTGAGCGCCGCGGTCACGATGGACCACGCCGTGCTCGTCGCGGTCACGTCCATGGTGGCGTGCCCGTCGCCCGTGGCCAACACGGAACACACAGGCAACCCGCAAGCCAGCGTGGCCGTGCCGCTGGTCACGGTGTAGGTCACGGTAACACCGCCGGCAGGCGACAGATTCGAGCCCAGCGCCGTCACGGAGAAGGGAAGCGGCTCGCCGATGGGCACGGTATTCGAGGGCGCAGTATTGATTGTGAGCGCGTCGCCGTTGCCCGAGTCGTAGCTGACGCCGCCCGGAATCACGGCGGCTGCGTATAAGACGGGTTCGTCATCAATCTCAAGATCGACCGATCCCGTAACGCCCGCCTGCGCCGGTGGAACCACGGCGGTAATTTGATTGGGCGAAATGCTGGTAACTGTGGCCGCTTGCCCGCCCACCGTCACGCTGTCGGCCAGGCGAAAGCCCATGCCCTCGATCGTGATCGATCCGCCCGATGCCGGCAGACGCGTGGGAGAAACCGAGTCGGCGTAGAGCACCCATCCACAGTAGGCGTAGTCGGGCCGCCCATCCCCGCGCAGGTCGGCGACGCCAATGCGCACCATGTCGTCGCCGTTTGTCGCCACGCGCAGCCAGGTCTCGCCCGTGGCGTCGCCGTTCAGGCCGGGCGCCGCGCCCACCGCCGTCGCACCCACAGGCTTGAACGCGTCCCACACGCCAATCGAAGGCAACGCCTTCGACTCCGTCGGCGCGCCGGTTTCGTCCAGCGCCTGCGTCACCACGGTAAAAATGCGATTGCCGCGCACGGGAAAGTCGAACCAGTCCGTCTGGCCCACTTGGCTCAGACGCCCGCACCACAGGCCGCCTTCCGGCAGCGCACGCGGTTGCGCCTCGGTTCCAATCGCGTCGGAATATCCGCCCACGGCGGAGTTGGCCGAAGTGACGGTGAGCGTTTGCGTGCTGCCCGCGGAAAGATTCGTCAGCGAGATTGCATTCAGGGTGCCCGAAGCCGCAACCTGCCCCTGGCCGTATGGGCCAACGGAGTTTTCGAGAATGTAAAGCGGGTCGATGACCTCGAAACTTATCTGATAGCTGGCCGTGGTCACCCCGGGCGGCAGCGGAATGCCGCCCAGGTCGAAGAATCCCTGCAGTGACGAATCGCTCGATCCCCAGTTGGTCAGCAGGTTGCCGTTCGCGTCGTCCCAGCCCGTCACGGGATTGCCGTGATCGCCATTGAACAGCGCGCCCGTCACCGCCGTCACCGTGTACTGGTAAAGCGGATTGCCATTGGCGTCGAGCGGCCGCGCCACCACGTTCACCCCCTGCATGCCGTAGCCGGTGCGAAAGCTAACCGTGCCTTGAATCGAGATGGTGTTCGGCGCGGTCAACTGCTTGCCAGGAAAAGTTGCGAGATTGGCCGCGGTAATCGGATAAATTCTGTTGAGCGCAGCGATGTCGTCCCAGCGCAGAATTGTAGGATCGGGAATGCACGCGCCGCCGCTCGCGCCACATGCCCCGCTTATGGGCTCCATCACCGGCCACCCCAGCGTGCCCCCGTTTTCGTCGTCCGTCAGCGCCCGGGGATTTACCTGCGAGTCGTCGAGCCCGAGTATGCGCCCGAACGCCCGCTCCAGCTCGAAGCTCATCATCTCGATCATGTTGGCGTTCGTGGCGCAGAGGCCGTTCAGAATGATGACGCCATGGGCAAAGGTTGCGTTGGTGTTGAAGTTGTCGAGCCACACATAGACGCCGTTGTTCTGGCAGGCGTCAGGCTGGCTCGTCGTGGCGCCAAAAATGGCATTGATTACCGAGCCGTCGGCGTCGTAGATCACGGCGACGGGATAGTTGGTGGCCGCAGGCGTAATATCGGCGGGCGCAATAATCTGGCCCGGCGGGTTAATTTGCCCCGACGAGTTCACTTGAATGTCGGCCCCATTCACGTCTTCGTCCAACGGGCCCAAGTCGGTGAGCGTGACGCCTGCCGTGGGCACCGCGCTCCACAAGGCCGCGGCGGCGTCCACCATCGCGGTGGCCTGCGCGTTCGTGACTGTGCTCGAGAGCGGCCCCTGATCCACGTAGTAGCTCACCTGTCCGCCGGCCCAGTGCAGCGGTACCCCAAGAACCGCGGGGTTGAAGTAGGTAGTTCCGGCAATGTACTTCGGCCCGCCCGCGAGCAACGTAGTAGGCGCAAAGAGAAGGAAGAAACCGAAAAAGTAAAGCGGGAGACGGCCGAACACGCGGCGATCGGGCGAGGCGCTGCGCGCGCCCGCAGGAGCAGTGGTGGGCACGGAATCCCCCAGACGGAGTTCCAAGGTGCATTGGAAGGTCCAAAGAGATTTGGCGATCCTTGGAAGTTTCTAAGAAAATCGCGTCCCCAGACACTACATAGCGCCGGCCCCGTGTAGCGCCGGTCTCCAGACCGGCTGTCGTGCGGGTCTCCAGACCCGCACCGGAGTCCAATCCATCCTTTGCGTCATCTCATGAATGGCGAGTAGGACCTGCAACAGGGCCCTTCCAGCTAAAATCAACACGGGATAACTCATGACAGAAATTCGCGATACCGTGATCCTAGGCTCCGGCTGCGCCGGATTGACGGCTGCGCTTTACACCGCGCGCGCCGGGATGAAACCGCTGGTTCTGGAGGGCCACGAGCCCGGCGGCCAGCTCTCGATTACCACCATGGTCGAAAACTTTCCCGGATGGCCCGAAGGCATCCAGGGGCCGGAGCTGATCGACAACATGAAGAAGCAAGCGGCCCGCTTCGGCGCCACGTATGAGCACGCCCTGGTGAGCCATGTCGATATCGCCGCGCATCCCATCCGCCTGCACACCTTGATCGGCGAAATTCATACGCGCACGCTGATCGTGGCCTCCGGCGCGAGCGCGCGCTGGCTGGGCCTGCCCAGCGAACAGGCGCTGATCGGCCACGGCGTGTCGAGCTGCGCCACATGCGACGGCTTCTTTTTCCGCGACAAGGAAATCGCCGTGGTCGGCGGCGGCGATTCCGCCATGGAGGAGGCCATCTTCCTCAGCCGTTTCGCGTCGAAAGTCACGCTGCTCCATCGCCGCGAATCCTTCCGCGCTTCCAAAATCATGCTGGAGCGCGCCATGGCGCATCCCAAAATCGAATTCCGCAGCAACACCGTGGTCGAAGAGGTGCTGGGTGTGGACGAAAAGGAATTGAAAGGCCTGGTCCTGCGCGACGTCCGCACCGGCGAGCGCGATGTACTCCACGTGGCCGGCATGTTCCTCGGCATCGGACACGTGCCGAACACCAAGATGCTCACCGGCGAAATCGATCTCGACGACGAGGGCTACATCAAGACCACCAACAATGTCTTCACCACGCGCGGCGGCGTCATCGTCCCCGGCGTCTTTGCCTGCGGTGACGTACAGGACCGCCGTTATCGACAGGCCATCACCGCGGCTGGTTCCGGCTGCATGGCCGCGCTCGAAGTGGAGAAGTATCTCGAAGAGCGCGGGCGCTGAGTGAGTGCGCGATGACGGCGCTCCAGGAAAATCTCGAACGGCTGGAGGAAGCCATCTCCGCCGCGTGCCGCGCGGCGGGGCGCCCGCGCGGCGAAGTCGAGCTGATGGCTGTCTCGAAAACCTTCCCCGCTGAGACCGTTGCGGAAGCCGCGGCGCTGGGGCTCACGCTCTTTGGCGAAAACCGCGTGCAGGAATTTGCGACGAAAGTATCACACGCGGCAGAGCACGGAACGTGGGCCGTGCGAGATCGGCTGCGCTTCCACCTCATCGGCCATTTGCAATCGAACAAGGCGGCGCGCGCGGCAGAGCTTTTTGATGGCATCGATTCTCTCGACTCAGTGCGCCTCGCCGAGCGCCTGGACGAAGCCGCCGGCCGCTATGGCAAGCGGCTGCCGGTGCTGATCGAAGTAAAGCTCAGCCCCGAAGCCACGAAAACGGGCTTGACGCCTGAATCGGTCGAGGCGGCGCAGCTGCTCGAGCGCTTGCCCGATCTCTTGAACCTGAACGTGCGCGGCCTGATGACGATCGCGCCGTGGGGCGCGCCAGAGGACGTGACCCGCGCCTGTTTCCGCAGCCTGCGCACGTGGCGCGATCGCTGGGCTACGGCGCATCCGAATCTGCATCTCGATGTTCTTGTCCATGGGCATGAGCGGCGATTTTCGGCTGGCTATTCAAGAAGGCGCAACGCGCATTCGCATCGGCACGGCGCTGTTCGGCAAACGCACGCCGCCGTCTCCATCGCAAGCATCGGAGTTGGACTGATGCTGCGCGCCGCCGCAACTGGAGTCACGCTCGCCGTGCGCGCCCAGCCCGGCGCAAAAAAGACCGCCATCATCGGCATCTACGGCGAGGGAGCGACGGCCCAACTCAAAATCGCCGTGCAAGCGCCGCCGCTCGAAGGCCGCGCCAATGAAGCGCTGATCGCGTTTCTCGCCCGGACCTTCGCCCTGCCCAAAAGCGCAATCAAACTGATCTCCGGAGAGTCGTCGCGTAGCAAAGTTTTTCTGCTCCAGGGAACCTCGCTGGCGCAAGCCACTGCCGCGCTCGGCCGGCAGCCGAAGACCTAGTCTATTTTCGAATCGCAGACTGGCGTCGCAACTCCGCCTCAAACGCCTGCTCGCGGTCGGCCATGTACGCGTTGTATCCCGCCGGATCGATGAATGCGTTCTTGTCGCCCGCCTTCCATCGCGCGTATTTTTCAGCTAGGCCAAAATAACCGCCGTGGGCGCCGAGAAAGATGTCGCAGGGCAGCGCGCGCAAAACATCGAATTCATGCTTGTAATCGGCTGCGATCTGCGGATAGACAGTATTCCCCACCAGCTTGTATCCCGGATTCACATTGGGGCTGCCCACGATCACCACGTGCAGCAGGCGTCCGCCTTCGCTCTCGTCCATCGTCCAGGTCGTAGTGCCGCGCGTATGCCCGGCGGTCAGATGCGCAGTCAGCACCGTACCGCCCAGTTGGACGGTGTCGCCATCGTGCAGCACGCGATCCACATGCGCCGGAGGAAACCACATGTCTTTCTTCGCGCCGTACGCAAAGTCGCTCTTGCCGCCCGACTCCACCA
Organism: uncultured Acidobacteriota bacterium; assembly: GCA_963826735.1. GTDB lineage: Bacteria > Acidobacteriota > Terriglobia > Terriglobales > Acidobacteriaceae > Telmatobacter. Next base: position 257,345 of record CAWGYN010000010.1, on the reverse strand, counting down.
CCGGCACATCGGCGTCCATCACTTCATACTTGGCGCCGGTCTCGCGGATAATCTCCGCGCTGCCCGCGCAGTGATCGAAATGCGCGTGGCTGATCAGCAGAATCTTGATGTCGCTGAAGCGGAAGCCAAGTGCCTCAACGCTCTTGCGGATGAGCGCCGGTGACGACGTGATGTTGCTATTGATGAGGATGAGGCCTTTGGGCGTGGCGATGAGATACGAGGCCAGGTCCCCGCCGCCCACGTAATAAAGATTGCCTGCGATGCGGAAGGGCGGAAAGGGCGCAGTCCATTCGGCCGGAATCTGCGCCGCGAAGCGGCCGGCGGATGCGAGCGAAAAAAGCAGAGTGAAGCTACAAGCAAACTTGCGCATTGTCATTGGACCTCGGGCGGCGCGAGGCGGTTCTGCACGGCCTCAATAGCGCGCTCCAGGTGCACGCCGCGCGAGCCTTTCACCAGCACCACATCGCCCGCGCGCAAATTTTGCGCGAGCCATTGGCCGGCGGTTTCGGCATCGCGGAGAAATACCGCCGGCACGCCGCCGGCGCAAGCAGCCGTGGCCAGATGCTCCGCATTGCCCTGCACGGCCACGACCAGATCGAGACCAGCCTCGGCGGCGGCGCGTCCGCAGGCGATGTGCAGCGCGGGGCCGTGCTCGCCCATCTCCAGCATTTCGCCGGCCACCAGAATGCGGCGGCCCGCGGCCGGCCGCGCCGCCAGGGTGCGGATCATGGAGCGCAGTGCTTCGGGATTCGAGTTGTAGCTGTCGTTGAGAATGGTCGCGCCGCCGATTTCGATTACCTGGCCGCGCTTGTCGCCCGCCGTGAGAGACGCGATGGCCTTCACCGCGGCATCGAGATCGACGCCCGCTTCGAGCGCCACCGCGAGACCGGCCAAGGCATTCGATGCGTTGTGTGCGCCCAGCATGTATAGCGTGAAGTCGCCCTCATGCTCTCGCGCGCGATAGCGCACATGCAGGCCCTTGAGGTCTTCGTCGACAGAAAGAATCTGCGGATCGGCGCAAGGGCCGCTGCCGAAATACACCACGCGGCCGTGAAAATCGCGGCCAAATTGCGCGGCGTACGCATCGTCGCAATTCAGGAAGGCGACGCCGTTCGCGGGCAGTGCTTCAACCAGCTCGAATTTGGCGCGGGCAATGCCGGCCTGGCCCTCTGCGAAGTTCTCAATGTGCGCCGTGCCCACGTTGGTGATCACGCCCCAGTCCGGCGTGGCGATGCGCGCCAGTGCCGCAATTTCGCCCGAGTGATTCATGCCCATCTCGACGACGGCGATTTCGTGCTCCGGCGTCAGGCGCAAAAGCTGCAAGGGCAGCCCGAAACCGTTGTTCAGATTGCCCTGGGATTTGAGCACGTTGAACTTTGCGCGCCAGCGCCGCGGCCACGGCTTCCTTGGTGGTGGTCTTTCCCGCCGAACCGGTAATGGCGACCACGAGACGGCCCCATTGCCGGCGAACATGCGCAGCCAGCGATTGCAGCGCGAGAAGCGGATCCTCGGCGATGAGAAGTGGATGCGCAAGCGCGGCGTCGGGCAGGGAAGCGACGCGCGCGCGCGACACCACGGCGGCCACGGCTCCGCGTTCGAACGCGGCGGTCACAAAGTCATGACCGTCAAACCGCTCGCCGCGTACCGCAAAAAAGACCTCGCCCGGCGCTACGGTGCGCGAGTCGATGGAGTAGCCGGTCGCGACCAGCGCACCCGCGTTCGTCACGCTGGCCGGCGCTTCGAGCACCGCTCCGGCGCCCATCGCCGCTTCTGCCAATGTCAGATTCATTGCCCTTCACCATAGCCCAATTCGCGCAGAATGGAAAGCGCAACTTCCGCGTCGTCGAACGGCATGGTGCGGTCGGCCAGGATCTGTTCCTTCTCGTGACCCTTGCCGGCAAGCAGAACGACATCGCCCGGTTGCGCAGCCTGGAGCGCGAGGCGAATCGCAGCCGCGCGATCCACTTCCACGGTGTATTCGATGCCGGTGGACTGCAATCCGGGCTCGACTTCGGACAGAATGGCCGCCGGATCCTCCGAGCGCGGATTGTCGCTGGTGGCAACGACGAAATCGCTGCCCTCGCCCGCGGCCTGGCCCATCTTGGGCCGCTTCGTGCGGTCGCGGTCGCCACCGCAGCCAAAGAGCGTGATCACGCGCGCGCCCGCGGCAGCGGTCATCTGCCGCGCCAGCGCCGTCAGGTTGCGCAGCGCGTCGTCAGTATGCGCGTAGTCCACGATCACGGTGAAGGGCTGACCGGCATCAACGGGCTGGAAGCGGCCCGGGAACCGGCCGCAGCATGGGAACGGCCGCGGCGAGATGCGAGAACGCGATGCCGCGCGCGTGCTGCGGCGGTGAAGGCCGCAAGCAAATTAAGAATGTTCACTTCGCCGGCGAGACGCGAGCTCAGGCAAGCCGATCCGGCCGGAGTCTCGAGCTCGATGGTCGCGCCCGAAGGCGTGAGCCGGTAGCTCGCGGCGCGCCAATCGCCCATGCCAATTCCATACGTCCGGATTTCCGCGCCGGCCTTGCGTGCCGCCCGTGCAATCTCTTCCGAGTATGGATCGTGCGCGTTCAGCACCGCGACACGCGGCGCCGGGTATACCGTGCCGTCGAAGAGCAGGCGCTTTGCGGCAAAATAATTCTCCATCGTATGGTGATAGTCGAGGTGGTCGCGCGTCAGGTTGGTGAACACGGCCACGTCGAAGGGAATGCCGATCATGCGCCCCTGGTCGAGCGCGTGGCTTGAAACTTCGGTAACGAGCTCGCGTGGCGCCGTGCTCACGCCCTCGGCCATCAGCTCGAACACGTCGCGCGACTCGGGCGTGGTGTGGATGGAGGGTCGCACTTCGCCTGCTACATGATATTCAATCGTCCCGATGAGCACAGTGCTGCGCGCAGCAGCGTTAAGCAGAGCTTCGGTCAGGTATGCGGTGGTAGTTTTGCCGTTGGTGCCGGTGATGCCGGTCGCGGCAAGCACACGCTCGGGATGACCGAAGAATGCGGCCGAAGCCTCAGCAAGCGCGCGCCGCCCGTGCTCGACGTGGAGGATGGGCAGGCCGGGCTGATAAACGGTGAGATGGTCGAAGGTCTGCGCGGAGTCCGTGACAATGCCCAGCGCGCCCGCGGCGAGGGCCTTCTCAACAAAGCGATTGCCGTCGGTCGATCCGCCTTTCATGGCCACAAAAACCGCGCCAGGGCGCACTCGCCGCGAGTCGTATTCAATCCCGGTAATGGGTGCATCGGAGCTGCCCGCACAACCGACCGCAGTGATTTCCGCAATGAGTTCGTTCCAGATCATCTTGGGTTTGATTGTAGATTGCGGAGCAGGGTCATCCTCCGCAACTGGAATCTTCGGTGCATTGAGCTACGGAAACACCTCAACAAACTTGCTGACGCCTGCCATCAGAACCTGCCGCCCGCCATCGATCTCCGCAGTTTTTTCAGCCACCTCAAGCAGCATGGCAAGAGCACTCTTCATAGCTTCGTACTGCGTCTCGGCTTCGAGCTGGGAGCTGAAGAAGCGCGTGTGCAGCATCCAGCCATAGATGCCGCAGGTAATGGCGAAGGGTGCGGCGCGGCAGTCGCGCTCCAGCGAAATGCGCGCGCCCAGAGAATACTCCTCATCGCGCATAATCGTACCTTCTTCTGAGCCGGCCTTGCCCAGCGTGCCGCCGTTTTCGAATCGATGCCAGGAAAAATTCGCCACGCTGCGAGCTTAACGCATCTACCGCGCGCAGCGGACGACGATTTTGGTTCCCGGCGTAACCATAGCTCCGGGAGCGGGCGCCTGCTCGCGCGCGGTGCCGCTGCCCGCGATCTCCACTTCAAGACCGGCGCTGCCCGCTTCCTCAATCACCTGGCGCACCGACAGCCCCAGAAGCGATGGCACGCGAAGTTGCGCGGCGTCGGCGACGACCACTGTACTCGAAGCTGGCCGCGAACCAGGTTGCGCAGGGGCTTGCGGGGGCAGGGAGGGGGAGCCGCCGGCCGGCGTGCCGGAATTGTGGCTGCTCGGCGAACTTGCAGTCGGCACGGCCGCCGAAGCGGGTTGCGCATTTGCGGCAGGCTGCGCAGCACGCAGCGGATCGTCGCTGGGCAAATCGTTGGCAGCTTCGTAAAGCGCCTGAATATTCTCGCCCTGCGGCGCAGCATCGTCTTCTTTAACAGGAGGCTCTTTCTTCGACGCAGTAGTCATGGGCCGCAGATCGATGTCGTGCGGCACGCCGAGATATTCCAGAACCTGCTGCGCCACTTCAGCGAAAACCGGCGCGGACACTTCGGCGCCGTAGTATGCGCCCTTGGGTGAATCGAGAACGATCGCAACGGCGATGACGGGATTGTTGACCGGCGCAAAGCCCGCGAACGATGCAATGTGCATCGTCCTCGATATAGCTGTGCGTCGCAGGATCGATCTTTTGCGCGGTCCCCGTCTTGCCGCCAGACGAATAGCCGTTGAGCTGCGAGGATTTGCCGGTGCCGAACAGCACCACGCCCTCCATCATCTTGCGCATCTGCGCCGCGGCCATCGTAGAAATCACGCGATGCGCGCCGGACGGCAGCGGATCGGGCAGGTCCTCGCCGGGCTTCACGGGCGAAGCCGTCAGCTGCGGCAACTGCGACCCCTGCGGTGGGGCAGCCTTTTGGTCGAGTGTCGTGCTGCCCGAGGTCTCCGGCATCAGCACGTGCGGCGGCAGATACACGCCGCCATTTGCAATCGTCGAGACCATCGAAACCAATTGAATGGGCGTGACAGCTTCTTCCTGGCCGATGGCGACGTACCCGATGGATGCCGGCTGCCACCGATTCGACCGGCCGCAGCAGGCCGCGCGTTTCGCCGGGCAGCTCGATTCCGGACCGCTGACCAAAGCCGAAGGCGCGAATGTACTTGTAGAGGCGGTCGGGGCCGAGCTTCAGCGCCAGCTTGATGACGCCCACGTCGCTCGAGCGCGCCAACGCCGTGGCCACCGTTACCGTGCCCAGGCCGCGATCGGACCTTGTCGTCGTGAATCACGCGGCCGAAGAGCGTAATCTGGCCGCCCTGGCAGTCGATCATGTCGTCGGGCGTGGCCACTTTCTGCGTCCATCGCCGCCGCATACGTGACCAGCTTGAAGGTCGAGCCCGGCTCATAAACGTCGCTCACGGCGTGGTCGCGCAACAGGCCGGGCGTGGTGTGGCGAAACTGGTTGGGATTGAAGGTGGGGCGGATGGCCAGCGCCAGAATCTGGCCCGTGTGCACGTCCTGCACCACTACCGTGCCGTTCAGCGCCTGCGTCTTTTCCATCGCGTGGTCGAGCGCGCGCTCGGCCATGAACTGGATGTTCTCATCGATGGTGAGCACAAGGTTGCGGCCGGGTTCAGGCTCGCGCTCGGTGGAGCCAAGCACCTTGCGCCGCGCGTCCATGGCCGTGTACATCAGCCCCGGACGCCCGTGCAGATCGCCATCGAATTTTTCTTCAAGACCGCCCAGCCCGTTGTCGTCGACGCCCACATAGCCCAGCACCTGCGCGGCGATCTCGCTGTCGGGATAAAAGCGCTGAAACTCCTTCTGAAAATAGATGCCCTTCATGTTGAGGGCCTTCACAGTGGCGGCAACCTGCGGCGTCACGCGGCGCGCGATCCAGGCAAAGTTGTGCCCCGCGTTCAGGCGCGCGGCAATCTGCGTCCACCGTGGCCAACGCATCTTCAGGATCGGCGTGTACCAGCGCGGCCAGCGTGCGCGCCGCGGCCGGCTTGTCGGCAATCTCAGTAGGATCGGCGTAGATGGAGTCGGCCAGCACGGTCATGGCCAGCTCGTGCAGGTTGCGGTCGTAGAGAACGCCGCGACGCGGAGCGACTTCAAAGGTGCGCTGCTGCTGCTTTTGCGCGCGCTCCACAAACTCCCGGTGGCGCACGATCTGCAGCCAGAACAAGCGCCCCGCAATGGCTGCGGCCCACAGCAAAAAGAACAGGCAGACAATCCAGAAGCGCGACCGCTTAAGAGGCAAAGCCCTTGTGGTTGGGGTGCGGCCGCGAATGGATTGAACGGTTGCGGACATGACAGCTACTAGCTCCTAGCCTCTAGCTCCTGGCTTCATCCCGCCGAATCCGCCTCGCTTCGTTTCCTTAGAACTGTTATCTGTGCCTGCAAATTTTCGCTCCGCACGGCAACGCTAGCAGCTAGGGGCTGGAAGCTGTTCCTCACCGCGCCGCAGGCGCTGGAGGCGCGTTTTGCGCCAGCGCCGGAGCGCCGGAATCAACACGGGCGCTGGGATGCACCACCTGCCCCGGCTGCGGCTCGGTCGAGCCCAAGTTGGCGCGCCATCTGGTCGATGCGGCCCGGCTGCGTCAGCTCGGCTTCGCTCAGATGAAGCTGGCGGTTCTCCTCGCGCAACTGGTCGAGGGTCTGCTTTTCGCTCTCCACGCGATAGCTGCTCTCGATGGCGGAGAAGTGCTGCAACCCGTAAATCATAATGAGCGAAAACAGCACGGTGACGGCGGCCGAAAACACGCGCATCTCGCGCACCCGCACCGGGTCGCTGGCCTTCACCAGCCGCGAGTTGTCAATGTTCATGGCGAAGTGAAACTCCGGCGTGCGCACGCGGCGGCGGAGCTGCGCCTGCTGCGCCATCAACTCGGCGTTGCGCTCGGCAATCCGCGCTCCCCAACCGCGGCCCGACTCGAAATAGGTTGTTGCAATTGCCGCCATCTGAGTTTCTCTCCTTGCCAAACCTTCTATTGCCGTTCCGCCGCTCGCAGCTTTGCGCTGCGCGAACGCGGGTTCAAATCCATTTCTTCTTCGCCCGCAGTCACGGGCTTTCTGGTCAAAATCTTCCAGATTCCCTGCTGCGCGCCTTCCCGGATGCTGTCTTTCGCGATGCGATCTTCAAGAGAATGAAAGCTGATAACGACGAGCCGTGCGGAGGGCTTAAGCAATTTCGGTGCGGCCTCAAACAATGCCCGGATTTCGTCCAATTCGTGGTTAACATAGATGCGCAGCGCCTGAAAAGTTCGTGTAGCCGGGTGAATGTGTTTCATTGGCGGGACGGCCGATGCTACGATCCGTGCAAGTTGCCCGGTAGTAGCAATCGGCCGCCCCCGCACAATTGCTCTGGCGACTGTCCGCGACCTCCTTTCCTCACCGTATTCGTAAATGAGATTCGCGAGCTCGCGCTCGTCCATCTCATTCACCACTTGTTCGGCGGTAGGCCCGGTGCGCGTATCCATACGCATGTCCAGCGGCCCGTCCGCCTGAAAACTAAATCCTCTGCGCGCTTCGTCGAAGTGCAAACTGCTTACGCCGAAGTCAGCCAGCAAACCATCTACCGTTGCCCGGCTCCACGTGCTCTTCAATCCGGCTGAAAGCCTCGCCAACCAGCGTGAACTTGCGGCGCCTGGCTGCCCATCTCCGCCGCAACCTTTGCGAGCCGCGCCGTTGCTAACTCCAGCGCCTCGGGGTCGCGATCGAAACCAATCAGCCGTCCGCCGGGCCCCAGTCGCCTCATAATGCCTTCGGCGTGTCCTGCCAGGCCCAGCGTGCAGTCCACGTAAGTCCCAGCGGGCCTCACGCAGAGGAAATCCAATGCATCACTCAAAAGAACCGGCACATGGCGTGCTTTTTGCTGCGTCATGCGGCCCCCCTGAGGGGCTTAAACCCCTGAGGGCTTAAACATCGCTCTCCGCGGAGAGAATTGCATCCACCGCGTTCAAATCGTCTTGCGTGGGAACCCTGGATGGAAGCGCCTCTTCAAACAGCGCCTTGTTCACCACCTCGAGATGCGTGATCCTGCCCATCACCGCCAGCTCGCCCTCGAGCTTCGTCCTGTTGCGCAGAATCTGCCCCAGCACAAACCGCCCCTGGGCGTCCATCTTCACTTCCTGGCCGTGATAGCCCGTCATATCGAGGTAATTCTTCACTGCCTTGTTCCCAACACTGTGTTTCTTCAGTCGCGACTCGTTCTTCTTCCACTCATCGAGCGGCCAAATCTGTGCGCGCTCGCCGTCCGCGGTCGTCACATAGAGGTCGGTAATGTTCGCGGCGTCCAGCAACTGCTTAAAGGGAACCGGCAGCTTAAGCCGCCCGCTCTCCTCGACCTTCGCTGGATGGTTGCCACGAAACATCTGCTTGCCTCACTGCCTGCCGTCCGGGTTGGCCAGGCTGGTTCCCCTGCCGCTTTTGCTTCCGGAATCCCATCACCGGAGCCCCAAACGGAGTACACTCTCTGTGGAATTGCGACTGCCCTGGAAAACTCGTTGCTTGGCTCCGGTTGGAAGGTTCGTTTGAGATTCCCCAAAAAGTGCCAATTAACTCCAAAAATTTCCAACTCCTGACGATAGTACCCCGGTTCTCTGCGGATGCAAAGTGAAAAATCGGTGGAAACTGTCGAAAATCTGGGCTTTACTCAGGAAAGCCGACTAATAGGCGGAAAATTTTCCGCAACCACAATATATGGGGTTTACTGCTTTGATTCCCCCACTGGACAGGGCTTCCAGACTGTGTTAGGAGAATAAAAGGCGAAGATGGGCGGTTTGTAGCGCCGGTCTCCTGACCGGCTGTCGTGCGGGCCTCCCGGCCCGCACATCGCGAAGGACCCCACATTCTATTCCCTGTTCCCTATTCCCTGTCTTTTACAATCTTCTGGTGCATGCAACCGCCAACGCAATGAAACCTCTCTGCTTCGTGCTCATGCCGTTTGGGCGCAAGCAGGATGGCACCGGCAAGCTGATTGATTTTGATACTGTCTACCAGCAGATCATTGCGCCGGCAGTGGCAGCGGCGGGGCTTGAACCCATCCGCGCCGACGAAGAGCAGGTTGGCGGCACCATCCACAAGCCGATGTATGAACGGCTGATGTTGTGCGAGTTTGCCGTGGCCGACGTGACGGGCGCCAACCCCAATGTCTATTACGAGCTCGGCATTCGCCACGCCGTCCGGCCGTCTAGCACGGTAATTCTGTTCGCCGAGGGCACCTCTCTGCCATTCGACATCGCCCTGTTGCGCGGCCTCCCCTATCGCCTGGACGCGTCGGGCAATCCAGCCAATCCCGAGGGCGACAAGCAAAACATCATGCAGCGCTTGCAGGCTGCGAACCAGGAACCGCATGACGACAGCCCGCTTTTCACGCTCATTCAGGACATGCCGCGGATCGAGGTCGACCACGAGAAGACGGATCTCTTCCGCGACCGGGTGACCTACTCGCGCGAAGCGAAGCAGCGGCTGGCCGTGGCGCGCAAAGCGGGAGCGGATGCGGTGCGCAGCGCTGCCGCGGAATTCCCCAACCTGCTCAACGTCGAAGCCGGCATTGTGGTGGATCTATTCCTTTCCTTTCGCGCCGTCAAAGCCTGGCAGCAGATGGTAGATCTTTACGCTCGCATGTCGCGCACGCTGCAAAACACCCGCATGGTGCAGGAGCAGCTCGCCTTCGCTCTCAACCGGCTGGGAAAATCTGAAGATGCCGAGCAGGTCCTCAAGCAGACCATCGAGAAATTCGGTCAGAGCAGCGAGACCAACGGACTGCTGGGGCGCGTTTATAAGGATCGCTGGGAGAATGCCCTGAAAGCCGGACGCGCGATGGAAGCGCGAGGCTACCTCAAACGCGCCATCGAGGCCTATCGCGCCGGTTTTGAAGCCGACTGGCGCGACCCTTATCCCGGCATCAATGCGGTAACGCTGATGGAGTTGCAGGAGAAACCCGATCCGGCCCAGGCCGACATGCTGCCCGTGGTGCGCTACGCGGCGCTGCTGCGTGCCAAGGCCAATGGCGATTACTGGGACCAGGCCACCCTGCTCGAATTGGCCGTTCTCGCCCGCAATGCCAGCGAAGCGCAGGATTATTGTGGCGCGGCCCTGGCGGTTGTGCGCGAAGCGTTCGAGCCCGAAACCACCGCCCGCAACCTCCGCCTCATCCGCGAGGTGCGCATTGCGCGCGGCGAAGACGTCGCGTGGCTCGCAGAAATCGAAGAGGGCCTGAAAGAAGCTCAGTCGCGCCTCGAAACACCAGGCGGAGCTAGCAGCTAAAAGCTAGGGACTAGAAGCTGATTCCGTATTCCACCACCCTCCACCGAGTGCCTGAAACAGCGTTGCGGAATCCGCATAGCGCGCCGCGACGGCGCTCGTGCGGTCGAGCTCGGACTGAAGCCGCTGCCGCTGCGCCTCCAGCAGAATCAATTCGCTGATCCCTCCCGCCTGGTAACGTCCCTGAGCAATCCGATAACTCGCATCCGCATCGGCCGCGGCATCGCTACGCGCATGCAGGGTCTGGGCATCGTGGTCAATGGAAGTGAGCGTGTCGGCAACCTGTCCGAACGCCTGCAGCACGGTTTGCCGGTAGACGCTGTTCGCTTCCTGGTAGGCTGCTTCGGCCTTGCGCTTCTCCGCGTGCAGCGCGCCTCCGTTATAGATAGGTTGCGTGAGCGAGGCGGCCACATTCCACACGTCGCCGCCCGCGACGAAACTGGTGCCGCTGCCGCCGCCGCTCCCCGACAAAACAATTTGCGGATAAAGATTGGCCGTGGCCACGCCGACGTTGGCGCTGGCCTGATGCAACAGAGCCTCAGAGGCCCGAATATCGGGGCGCTGCCGCACCAGTGCGGAGGGAAGGCTCAAAGGCAGCTCCTCAGGAAGCTGCAGTGCGTCGAGCGAAAGGTCCGGAATCCGCGTCTCGGCCGGAGATTTGCCCATCAGCACAGCAAGCTGGTGATTCACTGTATCCAACTGCGCTTCAAGCGGAGGAATCGTGGCCTGCGTTTGGGCGATCGTGGTTTTCCGGCTCGCCACATCCGCATCGGAAGTCCCACCCGCGCGATTCCGCGCTTCAGTGATCGCCCATTCGCGCTGCTCCACAGCCAACAACTGCCTGGTTAGCTCGATCTCCCTGCGCAGCTCGGCCTGGCGTATGGCAGCCGAGACCACGTTGCCGGCCAGCATCAGCCGCGCCCCTTCAAGCTGCCAGTTCTCGTAATCGCGCTCGGCCGCGAGGCCCTCAATCGCGCGCCGGTTGGCTCCGAAAATGTCGAGAGCATAGGACACCGCGACCGATCCGTTGAGCAGCGCGAAAGGCGAGGGATTGGGAAACGGAATGCCGTACGAGGCAAGATTCGGCTGCTCTCCTTCGACGGTGGCGTTGCCTGTGACGGTCGGATATTTTGTCGCCCCGGTGCGCGCGTTCAACTCCTCCTGCGCTTCTTTCAGGCGCGCCGATGCCTGCGCCAGAGTCGGGCTATTGGCCAGCGCCTGCTCCATCATGCCGTTGAGCTCAGGCGAGTGGAACAGCGTCCACCATTGCGCGGGAAGCGCGGCCGAGCTATCGAGATGTTGCGCCATGCCGGCCGGCCCAGCGCTCGTTGCCGTCGCGGCCGGCTGCGGCTGCGGCGTATAGGCAGTCACCGCCGGCGCCGTCGGCGGAGTGTACTTCGGACCAACGTTGCAACCAGCCAGAAGCCCGAGCCCTAATACCGCGATAGCTCGGATTCGCAATGCCCCAGATGTAGCGCCGGTCTCCAGACCGGCTGTCGTGCGGGCGTCCACGCCCGCACTCCGCCTCGGAGTAACTACGAAATCACGAAGCGCCGCAATCACCGCTCGTGACCGACTCAAATCCCTCGGCAAACCCATACCTTCGCCTCTCAATCCCCCTCAATCAATCCAATGTCCTGCGATACGTGGCTGCCGCCACGAACATCATCACTACGGCAATCACCATCAGTGGCCAAACGCTGGGCCACGAATCGGTAAAGCCGTTGCCCTTGAGAAAAATGCCGCGGATGAGCCGGTTGAAATACGTGAGCGGCAGCAGATTGCCAATGAATTGCGCCCACTTCGGCATGCCATCGAACGGAAACATGAATCCCGAGAGCAGCATATTGGGAAGAAAGTAAAAGATGGCCAGTTGAATGGCCTGCAACTGGTTCTGCGCCAGCGACGAAAAAGTGATGCCTACGGTGAGAGTGACCGCGATAAACAGCAGCGCCGAAAGATAGATCGCGGCCACGCTTCCGAAGAAGGGCACCAGAAACACGTAGCGCGCGGCCAGCAGAATGATCGAGGCCTGAATCAGGCCGATGCCGATGTAAGGAAGCAGTTTTCCGGCCATCACTTCCAGCGCCGTTACCGGCATGGCCAGCATGTTTTCCATGGTGCCGCGCTCGCGCTCGCGCGTGATGGCCAACGCGGTCATCATCACCATGGTCAGCGTCAGCACCATGCCCGTCAACCCTGGCACCACGAAGTACTGCGTAATATTGTCGGGGTTGTAGAGCTGGTGAATGTTCACGTCGAACGGCGCAGGACTGCCGCTCAGAGAAGCGAGCGGCCCGGTGATCTCCTTGTCGATCACCGACTGCGCAATGCCGTTCACCGCGGCCAATGCGTTCCCCGTGGCCGTGGGATTGGTAGCGTCGGCTTCGATCAGCAGCGAAGGCCGCTCGTGGCGCAGAAGCTGCCGCGTAAATCCCGCGGGAATGTTGACCACAAACAGCACCTTCCCTTGCGCCAGTGCATCGTGCCCTGCGGCTTCGTTCGGCAGCGTGCCGACGATGTTGAAGTAGGACGAGTTCTGCAATGCCGCGATGAAGCTGCGTGTAATGTCGGTGTCGTCGGCGCTGACGATCGCCGTAGCGAGATGCCTTGGATTGGTGTTAATGGCGTAGCCAAGCAGCGCCGTCTGCATGATTGGGATGCCCACGATCATGGCAAAGGTCAGCCGGTCGCGCTTGATCTGAATGAACTCTTTCAGCACCATGCTCCACCAGCGTGACCTCGAAAAACCGATCCGCAGCTTCATGCCTTGCCTCCGCTGTTGTCCGGTGCCTGGCCCATCAGATAGATGAAAATGTCTTCGAGATTCGTCTCGATCGGCTCGGCCCTGCGCTTGCCTGTGCGGACTGCATCTTCTACCGCGCGCCGCAATAGCTCCGCGTCCCTGCCGCTCACGTGCAGCACGTCGCCGAACGTTACCGTCTGCTCCACGCCCGGCCGCTTGCGCAGATTGTCCTGCAATTCGGAGAGGCGATCGCCGTGAATGGCCCACGTGGTGAGGTGCTGGCTGGCAATCACTTCGGCCGCCGAGCCCTGCGCCAGCAGTTTTCCGAAGGCGATATACGCCAGCTTGTGACAGCGCACGGCTTCATCCATATAGTGCGTGCTCACCAGCACCGAGATGCCCTTCGCCGCCAGGCTCTGCAGCTCATCCCAGAAGTCGCGCCTGGCGCGGGGATCGACGCCGGCTGTGGGTTCGTCCAGCAGCAGCAGGTTAGGCTCATGGAGCATGCAGGCCGCCAGCGCCATGCGTTGCTTCCATCCTCCCGACAACTCGCCTGCAAGCTGTCGCGCGCGCGCAGTCAGGCCGAGGTTATCGAGCGAACGTTGCACGGCCTCCTTGCGCTTCGGGATCTCGTACATACGCGCCACAAAATCCAGATTTTCTGTAATCGACAGATCCTCCCAGAATGAAAATCTCTGCGTCATGTATCCAACCCTGCGCTTGATCTCCTCTCGTTCGCGCACAATGTCGTAGCCCAGGCAAGTTCCGTTGCCGGAGTCGGGCTTGAGCAGTCCGCACACCATGCGGATGGTGGTGGTTTTGCCGCTGCCGTTCGGTCCCAGAAATCCGAAAATCTCGCCCCGGCGCACGCGCAGCGAAACATCGCGCACCACGTGCTTTTCGCCGTAGTGCTTGTTGAGGCCATGCACGTCGATCGGCGTATTCCGGGTTGGCAACCGCGGTCATTCGACCGTCACCTCCACAGGCTGGCCGGGATGCAGCAGCGCACGCCTTCTCGTCGGACGGTTTGGCGATAATCATAAACACCAGTTTCGAACGGTTCTCGTTGCTGTAGATCACCGGCGGCGTGTATTCGCATTGCGGCGAGATGAACGTGATCGCTGCGGGCACAGCAGCGGAACAGCCGTCGCATTCGACCTGCACGCTTTTCGCCGACCTTCAATTTGCCCACCATCGTTTCCGGCACAAAGAAACGGATCTCCATGTTCTCCGGCGGCAGAATTTGCACCACTGGATTGCCCGCCCCCACCCACTCGCCCTCGCGATACAGCGTGTCAAAAACCAATCCCTGGCGCGGCGAGTCGATATCTTTTTGCCCGAGCCGCCACTCTGCTTCGGAAAGCGAAGCCCGATCGGCCGCGACCTGGTTCTGCTGCGCCTTGATCTGTTGCTCGCGCGCCGGCAGCGCATCCACGGCCAGGTCGGCTTCGAGTTCCCGGACCCGCGCCGCATTCGCATCCGCCGCCTCCTCGGCGATGATCAGGTCGGTCTGCGCAATGCCGCCGGCCTGGTACTGCTTCTTGTCGCTCTCCAAAATCTGGTCGGCCTGCTTTTTTTGGGCCAGCGCCTGCGTCAACTGCGCCCGCGTCACCTCAATCTCCGGCGGACGCTTGCCGGTATCGAGATCGGCCAGCCGCGACTGCGAGCTCAAGAGCAAGCGTTGCGCGTTGTGCACGGCCGACGCTTCAGGCTCGCGATCGAAAGCAAAAAGCGGCTGCTTCACGGCGACAGTTTCTCCGCGCGCGACCGCAAGATGATCGAGCCTGCCGCTCTGGGGCGATGCCACGTAAACAAACTTGCCTTCAATGTAGCCCTGATAAGTGTTTGCGGGCTGATGCGAACATCCCGCAAGCATCATGGCCACGCCGAACGCTGGCCCGAAGAGGGGCGTGGGCATTGAATGGTGCGAAAACACCCACCTTGCAATGAGTCCTGTGTCAGGGCACCATTTCAGAGACCGCTGAAAACCTCGCCAGCCAAGAGGCTTTGTATCAGGGCGCGACTTCAGTCGCGCCGCAACAGCCTCAAATTGATTCCAGGGCTTTAGCCCCTGCGGGATATCTTTCGGCCGGCTGAGAGAATGCTTTTCAAAAACTATCGGCACAATTTCCTCCGATCTCAATTCCTCTTACGAGACGTTTTCCCTGAGGGTTTCAGGCCATGCCGCAGCAGGGCCGTAATGTGTCGGCCGATGGCCTGCGGGTCCGGCTCCTCGCGATGAAAGACCTCGGCGAAAAATGGCGCCGTAGCCAGATGCATCATCACCAGGCCGAGCATGGAGAAAACGATCAACACGGGATCGAGCTCCGCCTGGATCTCGCCCTTCGCCTGGGCGCGCGCCACCGCGTCGCTCAACACGCGCACCTTGTCGAACGGCAACTTGCGCAGCACGCGGCTGCGCAGCAATCCGCCCTCGTTCAGCACCTCGCGCATCCAGGTAGAGGGAATCCACGGCATGCGCTCAATCCCCGCCACCAAGCGCCCCACCACGCCGCGCAACAGCTCCTCGGGAGCGGCATCAGGGTCAACGGGGCTCCAGACCGACGCGATAAAAGGAGCGATCTTCTCTTCCACCACGCAATCGAGCAGATGGTCGCGGTCTTTGAAGTAGTAGTGCATCATCGCCGGCGTCAACCCCGCCCGCTTGGCAATCGCGGCGAAGCTGGTCGCCGCCACGCCCTGCCGGGCAAAGAGTTCCGTCGCCGCAGTCAGCAGATGCTCCCGCGCGTCGCCATCCACGCCGGTGACAGGCCGCCCGGGACTGCGTTTCGGTCTACGAGGTGTGCTTGTCATAAATTAACTAAGTATATAATTAATAACGAAAGCCGGTGAGTTTGTCAACTGTCTGTCCGCAGCCGCAGGCTGCCAATGACCTTCCTCGATCCCCTGCTTGTATCAGGGCTCGGCTTTAGCCATGCCGCAAACCGCTTAGCCATTTCTCTAAGAATGAAGTACGCCACGAAGCCCCGCCCTAAATCAATCTTCTGCTTGGCGAAAATCGCTTGGACGCACTCCACCTAAGGATTCTTTTCCTTCTCCATCGAAGCCTCGACAAGGAAGCGTAGAATCTTCGGCCAGCCATCGGCTTGGGCAGCAGCTGTGCCTTCTGGCGTCCCACCGATCATGAGTTTCAACTTTTTCCTATCTCCCGCGGTCGGCAGAAATTCCAAAGGAATCCAATGACCGGCCGCGTCGTATGAGAGCGCTTGGTCTGCGTACGGGTGCCCGTGCCGGCTGAGCCTTTGCATGATCCGCTCCGCCATCAACGAGGACGGCCATATCTGGTCATCCTTTCCAGAAAGCAATAACACCGGTCCGTGAATATTTTCCACCGGAATTTCCGCACTGCCTGTGTCCCCGAAGACTTCCAAATCGTGCAGGAATAAAGGCGTCTGCCGGATCGGATCGCCCAGCGTCGAATCCCAAACGTATTGCGCGCCAAACCACAATGGGATGCGAATAGGGACGTAGGTCAGCGGCTTGCCTTGCCAGGTCCAGATTGGACCGCCCGGGAGTTGCCGGGCCGTGGCGCCTTCCCACCGGACGTAACTCGGGGATCGTGCCACGACAGCCGACACATCGGAATATGTTGCAGCGAACTCGAGAGCCGCCTCCGCACCCCGAGATACACCGAATACCGCAACAAATTTGGGATCAGTTTCGGGGCGGGCGCGCATCCTCTTGAGCGCTTTGCCGAAGTTTTCTACCGGTATGTTTTGAAGTGTTGGCGGAAGACCGGGAGCGCCGAAATATGCCAGCGACATGGCGGTAAACCCGTGGGTCGCGAGTAGGACGGCCGCGTCCGTCATGCCGACGCCCCCTTCGGAACCGCCAAGAACGATGATGCCCGGATGCCGGCGGCCATCTCCCGGATCACAGAGGAGGCCGTCGATTCCGTCTTGTGCGATTGCAGTACAGCGAACTCCCGGCTTGGCCAAGTGGCGCTCAATCACTACCGATCCGAATGTCTGGCCCGCATCCTCAGCCTCAATTTCGGTAACGATAGGCTGGAACCAATCTGTGATTGCGAAAAATGCATGGTCTCCGATTTTCGTTGCCGCGTCGGGCTTCATCGACCAGAAGAGCCCCATTGCGTCCGCGCTACGGTAAGATCCGGAAACGGGCGCCTGGGTACTAAGGTCGATAGTGCCCTGCGCGCCGCTAATGAAGACGGCCACACTCCGCCACCAGAGTTGATCTTGCGCCTTCGATCTGGCCTTGATGGTAACCAGGCGGTTCGGTGGCAATCCTGAAATTAGGATGCTGAGCCGGTCATCCAGGAGCGGCCGCGCCGGGGCGACGACGAATGTGGCAGGCGGGCCTTGTTTCGCTAAAGCAATCCAAGTGCACGAGGCGAGCCAAAGACAGATCAGAGTCCTGATCGCGAGGCGTTTCATTTGGTTTCGGAACAGACCCCGATGATACTCCAAGCGGACGATCGTCAAGCAGGTGATATGGACGAAGGTGCGCCGCAGTCACCGCCGCCGTTCCAGCGGCCGCACGCCACGAATACCGTGTCATCCCGAGCAATAAGGGCGTAGCGGAGGGAGTCGAAGCAACTGAGAAACGCAGGAGCGCATTCAGTGCAGTTCCACCAGCCAGCCGACTGCGCCTCGATCGGCTGCCGCCAGCGCCTCAACGCCGTATGGATTACACTCAGGGGTTTCCGGAAACTTGTCTCGAAGGTCGTGAATTCCACATCTCCAGGACCTGCCGCGTCCTTAGTTCTCCGTTTCCACCGCCGTGATTTTGCAATTCACCTTGGCCGCACCCTGGGCCGCGGCTCCTATCGAAAATGTTGGCAGACTCACGGTTGCTCCTGGCGCCGCCGGTCCGGTCAGCGTGACCTGGTCTTGCGTAAGGTTCTGGCCGTTGGCGTCCATCTGCTCGCACCCCAGCATTGCCGCCTGGAGGGGGACGTTCGATCCGTTCAGCCATTGTCCCTGAGTGACCTGGATTTGGCCGTCCACGGCGTTGTAGCTACCCTCGGTGAATTTCTGAGCCGCGACGATGGCTTGGTTCTGATTTCCTCCGCCGCCACCCCCGCCTCCACCTCCCGGTCCCGGCTGCGTCTGCGTGGTCGGTGCCGTGCCCGGATTCGTGTTGTCCTTATCGTGCGTTCCGATATACCAAAGGCCAAATATCACCCCTGCGGCGATCAACCAAACCAGCGGGTTCTTGCTCGCCGGCTGCGCACCCGGGGGCGGGCCCATGACAATGGGCGGAGGAAATTGTGGGGGCATCCCTGAGTACGGTTGCCCAGATGGCGGAGGAAATTGCGGAGGCATCCCCGAGACCGGTTGCGCAGGCGGCTGCGGAGGAAACTGCGAAGGCATCCCCGCGAATGGTTGCGCAGGCGGCTGCGGAGGATATTGCGGAGGCACCCCCATGAACGGTTGCGCAGGCGGCGGGGTCGCCACTTGCGGAGCTGGTGCTTGCGGAGCAGCCGCTGGCACGGCCGGTGCGCCTGCTGCTTGGGCCGTCTGATCAGCTCCGCATTTTGCGCAGAAGCGCTCGTTGCCTGCTAATGGACCGCCACAACTACTGCAGAATGCCATATCCCTTCTCTCCTTAAATCAAATTCGTCTCGGTCAATCCGCGCCCCGATGGCCGTAGCTGCGGCCTGGAAGCCTCTCCATTTTCAGTGATACTTAGTTGACGCGCCCGATTGCGTATGCTTGGGCGGCGTTGCTCGCCTGCTGCGCCTCTATCGGCAGAAGTCCGCGCGTCAACGCCGCAAAAAATGCACTCACCGATTTGTCGAAACCTGCCCTGAAAAATGCGAAATCCGCACCTCGAAATCCGCACCTTCAGGATCTGCCTCGTCTTTAGTTTGCCGGTTGCACTGCCACGATGCCGCATTTCATATTCGTCACACCCTGTGCCTCGGCTCCCAGAGTGAAAGGCTGGATGTTGACGGTCTGCCCCGGCTGCACCGGGCCGTTGAGCGTGGACGTCAACTGCGAAAGCGGCTGGTTGTTGGCGCCGTATTGAATGCACATCAGCGTCGCCGATTGAATGGCCACGTTCGCGCCGTTCCGCCACTCCGCCTTTGTTATCTGGATCTGCCCGTTCGAAGGCTGCCCCTGCCAGGCAAATTGCTGCGCCTGCACAAGCGCCTGATTCGCGCCACCTTGCCCTCCCGGTTGTTGTCCTGGTTGCTGCCCCGGATACCCTCCAGGTTGCTGTGCTGGCTGTTGCTGCGGGTACCCTCCTGGCTGCTGTCCCGGATTTCCTCCCGGTTGCTGCTGCGGATAACCTCCCGGTTGTTGCCCTGGGTTACCCGGCTGTTGCCCCGGATTTGCTCCCGGCTGCTGCCCGGGATTGCCCGGCTGGGTCTGCGCGGGCGGCGTCTGGTCCGCTTGCGGTTGCGGCCGCATATAGTGCGTGTAGTAGTAGTACCCCCCTGCCGCAATCACGAGCGCCGCTACCCACATCATCCCGCTCTTATGAACCGGAGCGGCTGCCGGCATCGGAACCGGCCCTGGCCCCATAGGCATCGGAACCGGCCCTGATGCCATAAACGGCGTGTTAAGAGACGGACCCATCGGAGCCGCTGCCGGGGCCGGCGCGCCGCTCGCCTTCGCCGTCTGGTCGTGTCCGCATTTCGCGCAGAAGCGCGAGTCCCCTTCCAACACCGCTCCACAACTGCTGCAGAATGCCATAGCGTTTTCCTTTTCTTACGTAGATTTCATCTCAAGTCCCGTAAAGGTCCGGACAGGCGCCGCTCAAACGCCCGCTGGCGCCTGCGGCTGCATCGCGTACCGCCTCGCGCCCAACCCCAGTGTCGCTTCCACATGGCTCAGCGTGGCTTGTAGCTGCGCCTTCTTTACGTCCCTCACCTGGTTCAGACCCTGCTGAATCATGGTGAAAAGTACGTACCATGAGATCACCGCCGTAAATGCCATGATTCCATCCATGATGTACCCATCGGTACTTTGCTGGGCCGCAGTCGTGGGACTGAACAGCTTCGGAAATGTGACCGTGATGTCCCAAAGCGTATGCATCAACACCGGAATCAGGAACGCCATCAGGAAGCGCTTATCCCCCAGCATTCCCAAGCTGATCGGTCTGTCCTGCTTCACTCGCCAGAAGGCGCCCGCGGCAATCGGCGTCCACACCACGTGCCCAAATGGAGCCAAAACCCCGCGCAATTCCAGCAAGCCCACCATCGATTTCGCAGCGTCGATCGTAGCCTGGTTCACCGCCGCTATAGCCTGCGCCTGGGTCAACTGTCCCTGCCCAAATTTCAACACCGCCTGGATGGTCTCGGTTTGCAACACCGACACGAAGCCGCTGCCCGAGTTAAACAACGCATAGCCGGATGTCTCGAAGCATGCAAAACCCGCACCCACCGCGCACCCAAACAGGATTCCGTTCAACTCGTACTTGTAGCCCGCGCCGCGTATGCCGTACATCACCAGGATCACCGCCAGCAACTTCGAGCCCTCCTCTATAGGGCCCGGGAAGTTGGCTATTGCCGAAACCTGGTACTCGAGGATAGCCATGCACAGTCCGACCACGCCGCCTATCAGGAACAGCTTGCCCACTTGCACAATTGAAACGTTGCGCGGCGTGTTCATTTCGAAGATGAACACCAGCGTCGCCAGTGGCATCGCGAACGCTCCCATGAACACCAGGGCCGGCAACAGGTTCATTTCGTCTTGCCCGGTGAAATACCAAACGGCGTACAGCACCACAGCCGCGAACACCAGGGCCATCAACATGCGGAAGAACATCCACGGCCTGGGCCAGTTGGTGTCCACCATCTCGATGGGCGGGGTGGTCAGCGCCGAGCCCACCATGGCGTACTCTTCCTCGGCGCGGGGATCGTGGTGTTTGAATGTCTCGCTGAACGTCTGGCTCAGGCTGAACCCTTCCAACTGATCCGTCGACGCGATCTTGCGAATCTGCGCCTGTATGTTCTGCAGGAGACCCACCCCCGCATGCGGCTGCATTCCCTGCGCGGGAACGTAATACACCTGCTGCGGTCCCCCGGGGTACGCCTGGTACATGACCGGCACCATGCCCGGCGGTGGCGCCTGCGAACCCGGATACGCGCCCGGATAAGCGGCCGGGGCTGCCGGTTGCGGCGCGGCAGAAGCCGCTGCGGCCGGTTGAGCACTGCTGGCGGCGCTTATGGGAGCGCCGCAACTCTTGCAAAATTTGTTTTCCGGCAGGCATGCCGTTCCACAGCGGGGACAATTCATGGAGATCTCCTGAATTACTGCGTGCGGGGGATGCTATGGAAATTAGCATCTCCCTGTCCGCAAAGTAAAGAAATCTTTGAAGAAAAAACGGATCGGCTCTTTCGCGGAGCTGCCGGTCCGCCGCCGCAGAGGTTCGCAAAGCAGACTCAAGAGTCAAAACCCGCAACCATGGGTTGCAAAAACGAATGCATGATCTCAAATCACGAGCCGGTGTTTGGTGAATCCCGCTTGGCGGGTTTGAATCGGGCGCGGCTTTAGGTACGCCGAAAAAGCGGGAAAACCGTGGGGCTTTCTAGGCTGCAGAAAAACTGGACGCAATGGGCTTTGTAACAAGGGCACGGCTTCAGCCGGGCCAGTAAGGTCAGCAGAACGAGTCGGGCTTCAGCCCCTGCCAATCCATTTTTCGCCGAATTCGCTTTTCGTTCAGCCTTTTCCCACAGCCTCTTTAACCCCCTTCGTAATCTGCCGTCCCGCAAGGTCTCGATTCATTAAACATCGGTTCATCCGACCGTTCCTCGTCGACGTAACTCTTTGACTGGATCGGTGTCTAATCTGATCAGGGAGTAGAAATTCCAAGTGGTCTCATTGCGTTTTTCCCCATGTGCGGGATTTTTTGCTTTGGCATTGGCGGCGTTGCCGACAGCTGCGAACTCTCAACTTTCCGTTCACGGCGTCGGCAGTTCGCCGTCGGCTCCGGAGTCCGGCAATTTCGTGATCGCGCAGCACGACCACCAGGTCGGCACAGCCAGTTTTCATTTCACCGCCGCCAGGAAGGGTTACGACTCAACCTCGTTGGTCAAGGTTTCCATGCAGGGCCTCGACTACGCGCTTTCCAAGACCGAGCGCCTTTCCTCCACCAACCAACTCGAGCACGTGCAGTTGAGCGCGATTGTGAACGGCGAGGCGGTGAACGTAGTGGCGGCTCCCGATGCGGCTCAGTTCCTGCTGAATATTTCGGCCAGCGGAAAGAGTTCCACCACGCGGCTGGCTGCGCATCCCGGTGCGGTGTTCCTGGCCGATTTCGATCCCGGCGCGCTGGAAACGCTTCTCGCCCTTGCCGTGACCCAAAACAACCGCGACCTGTGGGCAATCCTGCCGAAAAACGCAGGCTCCATTGCGCCTGTGCAACTGGCCACATACGCCGATCAGCAGGGAACCCTCGACGGCCAGCCCATCACCGTGCATCACCTCGTCGCCACCATCGCCGGAACCAATACCGACCTCTTTTCCGGTCCCGAGAATCAACTTCTCCAGGCGGAATTGCCTGAGGAGGGCTTTGCCATCGTCCGCAAGGGCTTTGTCCTGACCCCGCCAGCCAAACCCATCGCCCCATTGGGTGGCCTGGCCGCTCCGGCTCCGGGGATATAGAACGATTCCGCTACCTGGACAACAACTAAGTGCGCTGGAAGCGGTCTAATTATCAGACCAATCCGCATCCGCCAAGGCACTTTGTGGCGCATGCGGATCGACATACACTGGAGAAGCTCTCGATTGTTCGCATCCTCCCTCATGTGCCAGACGGCAACCCTCGTCATTGCTCTCGTGGCTCTGACTGCGGTAGGCGCTCATGTCGCTACCGCGCCGCCCAAGTTGCACCCGCATACCACCGCTACCTCCGGCGCCCCGGCAACACGCCATGTGGCGCCCAGCAGGCATCACGCCGCGCCGGCGCACACGCGCACTCAAACCCAGTCGAGCACTGCGCGCAAGCCCACGCCCCACGAGGCGGGGCGCACCGCGGGACTCACCATCCGCCGCGAGCTTGCGCAGAAACATCCCGCACGGCGAAATGTCTCGCTCCACGTCGAGACCTCGCGTGCCACCTTCCGCCCGCAGAGCGAGCGCGCGCTGCGTTCAAAGGAGGAAACCCGCGCTGCCCCGGCGATGGAAGTTGCATCGGCCTCTCCCGTTTTCCTGTTGCCGCCCGCGCCAGCAGAAGCGCCTGCGGCAACCACCAATCGAATCGCGCCGCCCACGCCGGACACTGAGATCTCAGACGCCGAGACCCTGGACACCCCGGCCGAGCAAGCGTCGCTGCGAGTTCCGTTCCGTGCCAATCCCGCGCCGCTGCGCGGCTCCCTCGAATCTTTAGAGCGGCAGAATGCGCGCCTCGATGCCGAGGGTTTGGAGCGCATCGAGGACGAATCCGACCTCGCGGACCGCATCGCGCGCAAACTGCTCGTGCCCATCCCGGCGTCGAGCGCGCTCACGGTCAATGCCGAACTGCCCGCGACCCACCGCTATTGCCGCCCGTGGACCGCGCTTTTCCTGACCGACTTATCGCGCGCGCACGACGCGGCATTCCACCGGCCGCTCGAAGTAAGCTCCGCAGTGCGCACCATGGAATACCAGAAGCGCTTGATGGAGATCAACGGCAACGCCGCCCCGGCAGAAGGTGACATTGTGAGCCCGCACCTGACCGGCGCGACCGTCGACATTGCCAAAGACGGCCTGAGCCGCAGCGAGATCGCCTGGATGCGCCGGCGCCTGCTGGCGCTCGAAGCCGCGGGCAAAATCGACGTAGAAGAAGAGTTTCGCCAGTCCTGCTTCCACATCACCGTGTACAAGACTTACACGCCGCCGCGCACACCGCACCCCGCCACCCAGGCCGGCAGCGGAAGCGCTGGGTCCAGGCGCCACAAAGCCGCCGATCCCTCTACTGCAGTCGCTGCGCAAGGCCTGTGAAGAGGTCGCCTGGTAGCGCCGGTCTCCCAACCCACGCTCCGCGATTCCGCTAGAAGAGAAACGGCCTCACGCGCAAGTCAGGCGGCTCGGCGCGCTCAACGCGCCAGGAAGTTCTCGTTCGCCAGAATGCGATAGAGCGTCGATCGACTGATCTGGAGCTGTCGCGCCGTGCGCAGCTTATTGCCGCGATTGAGGTCGAGCACGTACTCCACATGGCGGCGGATGATCGAGTCCAGGGACAGATTGGCGGCATGGAGAGCGGCTTGCGGGTCGAAGCCCGCTTCAAAGCCGTTCGCACCAAAGCCTGCTGCGTGCCCCATGGCAGGGCTAAGCGGCGAGTAGGCGCCGGATTGCAAGTCGGCAAATGGCTGCGGGAAGGACTGCGGGCCGTTCGGCAAAGCCAGGTCGATGGGCCGAATCACGCCGTTGTCGGCTTCGAGCATGGCATTCTCAAGGGCGCTCAGCAGTTCACGCACGTTGCCGGGCCACGAGTGCTGCAGAAGGCGCGCCAGAGTGCCGGGTCCGAGCGCGACAGGGCGCTGCTGGTAGCGAACGCAGAGCCGGTCGAGAAGGAACTGCGCCAGCGGAGCAATGTCTTCGCGCCGCTGGCGCAGCGGCGGAATAGCGAAGCGGATGGCCGTCAGGCGGAACGCCAGATCGGGAAGCAGCAGTCCCTGCCCAGCCATTTGCCGCAGCGGCGTTTGCGAAGACGCCAGCAGAACAGCGCGGCCCGGCGGACGATCCTGAAGGGTTTTGAGCACTCCGAGCAGCAGCCCCTGGCCAGGAGGCGCGAGCAAATCCACGCGGTCCAGATAGGTAAAGCCGGCGAGCGTTGCAGGGTCGGCGTCAGTCGCCAGCCACTCCCGCGCGTCGCGGCGCTGAAAGCTGGTCGAGACCAGCGGCGAGCGGCCGAACAGATAGTGGGCGAGGGTGTACTTGCCACTTCCGTGCTCACCCTCGATCGAGGCCACCTGCAGATGCGGCGCGGCCATCTCTGCTTGCATCAACAGCTTGCGCCACGCCGCGCTCACCCCGACTACGTGGAAAGCCGCGGCCGGTGAGTCCAACTCGACCAGCGTGAGGCCGGAGACGGAAGGCTGCGTTTGCATCTGAGCCGAGCTTTGCATGGATCTCAACGTGCCTCGCCTCTATGCCAGGTCTCTGTTCTGATCCGACACACGTTTCATCGGCGATGCCGCAGAAAACATGAACCAGCCGCCATCGACTCCGGTGTAAAACCAGGAAGTTAGAGAGGCAACGCAGAAGTCGGGAGTCGTGCCGAACGGGGTCGCGCTCACACTGCCTCGCCATCAGCGAACGATATACTCAAAGGCATCCCCGCCGCGGCGATCTCGTGCGCAGCCTTTCTCTGATGTTATGGAAACAGGCTGGCGCTTGCTCTATCTCTCGGCGGGACTTGAGCATTCCGCGGGGCCCAGAAAACTCATGCCCAGGGAACAAACATTGCCTAGAGAGAACGTGCGTCGTCGGGCGAAGCAACTGCGGCGCTGGGGCTACGCGCTATGGTTGGCCGCCATCGCCGCCTTCGCCCTCTTGCACGCCTGGCACCTGCGCGCCGATTTTCCCAACGGCTCCCCGTGGGTCTTCGACTGGGCCAAGTTCACCGATGAGGGTTGGTATGGGAACGCCGCCATCCGCGCCCACCTATTTGGCAACTGGTACGTGGCCGGGGATTTTAACCCCGCGGTCGCGGTTCCGGTGTGGCCGTTTCTGGAGTGGCTGCTGTTCTTCTTCACCGGCGTCACCGTACAGGCCGCACGCGGGTTGGCGGTTGCGTGCTTCTTCCTGAATCTGGCCCTAAGCTATCTGCTGCTGCGAAATAGAGTCCCGCGCTGGACCGCTCTCCTCGGTGTCACGCTGCTCGCAACCAGCCCGTTTCTCTATTGCTTCAGCCGGCTGGCGATTCTCGAGCCACTCCAGATCACGCTGACTCTGGCAGCTCTGATCCTGGCCGTGCGCCTGCCGCAACGTCAGCGGCCGGTGCTGGGGTCAATTTGCGTCGGCCTGCTGTTCGCCCTCATTGTTTTAACCAAGACCACGGGACTTTTCCTCTTGCCGGCCGTGCTTTGGGCCGTGCTGGTGCCGTTGTGGCAGCAGCGCAGGTTGGCCCTCGGCTGTGCGCTGGTGATGGCCGGCATGGCTCTCGCCGCGTACGCCGCCTGGATGGCCCTTATCGCATCCGTCGGCCTGCTCGGCGACTACAAATACTACTTTTTCGTCAACACCTACGCTAAGCCAACAGAGTCATATTGGCCGTTACTGTCTTTCTGGTGGTCGTTTCATGGTCTCTTGTGGATAGATCACAGTTTGATTCCCCTGGCGGCCACGGTGGTATTGGCCGCGGCCATTGCCTGCCGCAGCACCTCGGGCAGGAAACTCTGGCGAGATCCTCTGTTCGGCGCGTCGCTGTGGGCCATCGCAGGCTATTTGCTGTTTATGACCCTGCAGAATCATCCCCAGCCGCGCTACTTCACCGTACCGGCGTTTTTCTGCTTCTTCGTGGTGGCGCTGGGAGCCGGGGCATTGCTGGATCACCCAGCCCCGCCCAGTCCGCCAACCCAGCCCAGCTCGCCAGGACGGCCAGCTTTGCCGCGCCGATTAGGCTGGGCCCTGGTCCTGGCGGCCGCGACCGCAGCCGGCGTCCATGCGGCCCAGACCATTCGCTACGCCACCCACCCCGAATACACCTGGGTCAACGCCGCCACGCAAATGGCGCTATATATGGATACGCACCCCAATGGCAAGCGCCTGCTCGATTCGATCAGCGGCGATGAGATCACGCTGCTGACCCACGTGCCCAGCCTCTGCGACGACTTCGGCACCGAGGACCTTGCGCCCAAGCTCGCCGCC
Source organism: uncultured Acidobacteriota bacterium (assembly GCA_963826735.1). Taxonomy (GTDB): domain Bacteria; phylum Acidobacteriota; class Terriglobia; order Terriglobales; family Acidobacteriaceae; genus Telmatobacter. The sequence goes on along the minus strand of CAWGYN010000010.1, from coordinate 230,819 downwards.
TATCAGCCGGGCTGGTATGCCAGTTGGAACGATCTCGACCCCGGCACCCTCGAAGACCTGCACACCTTTTACTCCCTCGAGCAGGTCGCCAGCTTTCCCGCCTTCGATGATCCCGACCGCGACCTTCTGGTGCTCTTCAAGCTGTACCCGCTGCCCCAGGTGCGCGACCCCAGTAAACAGAATCTAAGAATTGTTCTGCCCGGCGACAAGATCGACATCGCCATCGAGTAAAAACAGGCACCAAGGGACCAAGGGACCAAGGGAACGAGAGACCAAGGAAACTCGGGAGCAAGTCCTTGTTGGTATTACTATTGACCGTCAGATCGCATCATGGAATACTTCTACTGATCGAAGAACGAAATGGTGGAATATGGACTCTGCTCTTACCAGTAAAGGTCAAATGACAATTCCCAAGGCCGCGCGGGAACACCTCAAAGTCCGGCCCGGGGATCGGGTCAAGATCTTCCTTCATCCCGATGGCACCGTCGTGCTCCTGCCCAAACTGCCCGCCTCCTGCCTCAAAGGCATGTTCTCCGGCAGGGTAGATCGGCCTGTGCCTGCAGAGGAGATGGGAGTGGCGGCCGAAGACGCCGCCGCCGAGGAATTTGCCCGATGAAGGGCCTTGATACCGGCATTCTCATCCGCTACCTGACTCAGGACGACCCGGCTCAGTCGCTTCGCGCCAACGAGATTATCGACCGGAAATTATCCTCGGAGGCCCCAGGGTTTGTCAGCCTCGTAACTATCGCAGAGGTCGCCTGGGTGCTGCGCTCCAGATACAATGCGACAGGCCAGGAGATCGCCACTGCGATAGAGCGCATCCTCTCTTGTGACAGCCTCGAGGTGCAGAACGAGCAACAGGTCTATGAGGCGATGCTCGCCCTGAAGGCCGGCCAGGGAACATTCGCGGATGCACTGATCTGCGCGCTCGGAACTTGGTCAGGTTGCTGCTCCACCTTGACGTTCGATAGCAGTTCCCGTTTGGCTCATTTTGAGGTTGTCTAAGTTTCGGCGTCGCCGCCTCGCCGCCTCGCTGTGTTGCTCTCTCCCATTTTGGTCCCGCGTTCCTTTGTTCCCTTGATCCCTGTTCTTCCCCGTGACAGCAGTCACTCGACAGCCGTGTATCCGGATGATAGCCTTCCGGTGGCAAGTCCCCCGGGCGGGTTCGCGAGGTCGGTCCAGGGCCGTGATTCCTGCGGCTCTAAAACATTGAATATGGAGGGTATGTGACGGTACAGGTTTTTGTGGTTTTCTTTCTCGGCGTGAGTGTCCTCGGACTGCTTGCGACCGCCTTATTGAGGAGTCTTTCAGCTATGAAGCAAGGTATCGGAGTTTTCTTGAAGCAGCAATACCGTATCGCGGTGGCCCTTCTGGGTCTGCTGCTTCCTGCGTTCGCGCACGCGGAATCAGCCGGCGGCGGCGAAGCTAACCTGACTCTGCCCGACTTGACCAGCGTGAGTTTCGCCAACTTTTTCGGCCTCAACGGACATGCCCTTCTCACCATCGGCTTGCTGTTCTGCGTCGGCGGACTGCTGTTCGGCCTCACCATCTACATCCAATTGAAGAACCTGCCCGTGCATCGCACCATGCGCGAAATGTCCGAGCTGATCTACGAGACCTGCAAAACCTATCTCGTCACGCAGGGCAAGTTCATTCTGCTGCTCTGGGTTTTTATCGCGGTCATCATCTCGCTTTACTTCGGCATTCTGGCCCCGGTAGGAAATGTTGCCGTTACACTGCCTATCATTTTGGCGTTCTCGCTCATCGGCATCGCCGGCAGTTACGGCGTGGCGTGGTTCGGAATTCGCGTCAACACCTTCGCCAACTCGCGCACCGCCTTCGCAGGATTGCGCGGCAAACCGTATCCCTGCATTGCCATTCCGCTCAAGGCCGGCATGAGCATCGGCATGGCGCTGATCTCTATCGAGCTGCTCATCATGCTGTGCATCCTGCTCTTCATCCCCGCCGCGTATGCGGGTCCATGCTTCATCGGTTTCGCCATCGGCGAAAGCCTGGGCGCTGCGGCCCTGCGTATTGCCGGCGGCATCTTCACCAAGATCGCCGACATCGGCTCCGACCTCATGAAGATCGTCTTCAAGATCAAGGAAGACGATGCCCGCAACCCCGGCGTTATTGCCGACTGCACGGGCGACAACGCGGGCGACTCGGTCGGCCCCAGCGCCGACGGCTTTGAAACCTACGGCGTCACCGGCGTGGCCCTAATCACCTTCATCCTGCTGGCCGTCCCCAATCCCACCACGCAGGTGCAACTGCTGGTTTGGATCTTCGTCATGCGCGTGGCCATGCTGGTCTCAAGCTCCGGCGCGTACTTCCTCAACGGCGCCATCGCCAAGGCCAAGTACGGCAACGCCGACGAAATGGATTTCGAGACGCCATTAACTTCGCTGGTCTGGCTCACCTCCATCATCTCCATCGGCCTCACCTTCGTCGTCTCTTGGCTCATGATTCCCACCCTCGGCGACGGATCGCTCTGGTGGAAACTGGCCTCGATCATCTCCTGCGGAACCCTGGCCGGCGCAGTCATTCCTGAGCTCGTCAAGGTCTTCACCTCTACCAAGTCGGCCCACGTGCAGGAAGTCGTCAAGTCGGCGCAGGAAGGCGGAGCGTCGCTCGGCATCTTATCCGGCTTCGTCGCCGGCAACTTCTCGGCCTACTGGCTCGGTCTCAGCATGGTTGCCCTCATGAGCCTGGGCTATTTCTTCTCGACTGGCGCGTCCATGGCCGCCCTCATGCTGGCTCCCGCCGTCTTCGCGTTTGGTCTCGTGGCGTTCGGCTTCCTGGGCATGGGCCCGGTCACCATCGCCGTCGACTCCTACGGTCCGGTCACCGACAATGCGCAGTCCATCTACGAGTTGTCGCTGATCGAAACCGTTCCCGGCATCGAAGCGGAGCTCAAGAAGGACTACAACTTCGACGTGAAATTCGAACGCGCAAAATACCTGCTCGAAGCCAATGACGGCGCCGGCAACACCTTCAAGGCTTCTGCCAAGCCCGTTCTCATCGGCACCGCCGTGGTAGGCGCAACCACCATGATCTTCTCCATCATCATGGCCCTCACCGGCGGACTCACCCACGACGTCGCGAATCTCTCTCTGCTGCACGCGCCCTTCCTGCTCGGCCTCATCACCGGCGGCGCCATGATCTACTGGTTCACCGGAGCTTCCACGCAGGCTGTCACCACCGGCGCTTATCGCGCGGTCGAGTTCATCAAGAAGCACATTAAACTCGAAGGCGCGGAGAGTGCCTCGGTCAGTGACTCCAAGAAGGTGGTCGAAATCTGCACCAAGTACGCGCAGAAGGGCATGTTCAACATCTTCCTGGCCGTCTTCTTCGCTACGCTCGCCTTCGCGTTCGTTGAGCCGTTCTTCTTCATCGGCTATCTGATCTCGATTGCGGTCTTCGGCCTGTATCAGGCCATCTTTATGGCCAATGCCGGCGGCGCATGGGACAACGCCAAGAAGGTCGTCGAGGTTGACCTGAAGCAAAAGGGCACGCCTTTGCACGATGCCACCGTAATCGGCGACACCGTCGGCGATCCCTTCAAGGACACCTCGTCGGTAGCCCTGAACCCGGTCATCAAGTTCACCACCCTGTTCGGATTGCTGGCTGTCGAGCTGGCCGTGACACTGAGTAAACAGAACCCGAATCTCGCCATCGGGCTGGCCGTCGCATTCTTCCTGGTCTCGGTGTTCTTCGTGCACAAATCGTTCTACGGCATGAGGATTGAATCCAAGTCGAACGACTGATCCCTTCGCTGCAAGTTGAAGCACAAACGCCGCCCGGCAACGGGCGGCGTTTTAGTTGCACGACGGGATTTTATCCGCGGAGGGAGCAGGGGCCTTCAAGGCCCCCGAGCTCCGCGGCGTAATGAGAACGGCTTCAGCCGCAGGGTCGCTTTTCTGTCTGGTTACGCTTAAGTTAGTAACCTATGATTACTTACCTAAGGCTATGACCATCGTAAGCCTTGTTTTATAAACTCTTTACTTGACTTCACTTTCATCTGAGGGTAACTTTCACGCATCCCCAGTTCACCGGGCACGCTGATACTGATGTCTGCAAAGGGACACACTCTTCCCCGCATTCCCCATCCGTGCGCACCGAGGCCTCCCGTCCCGACTCCGGACGCGCAACCTGACGCGTTTCTCGCTTGTGCCCTTCATGGGCTATTGACGGAGGTTTGTCTTGGTTACAACCACTCAGGCTCCAAAATTCTGCGTCGCTGTGCTTGCCCTGCTCGCACTTGTCTACTGCAAAATATCCTCTGCTCAGGCGGCCCCAGCTCCCGCCCAATCTCCGTCCGGCTCGCTTGCCGGGACAGTTGAAGATTCCAACGGTGCTGTTGTCGCCCAAGCTGTAGTCACGATCACAAACAACGCTTCGAATGCCAAACTAACAACCACCACGGACAGCGCTGGAGCATACCGTTTTTCTAATGTGCCGCCTGGGGACTACACACTGAGTGCAATCGTGACAGGGTTCAGCGCCGCCCAAACAACCGTCCAGATTCAAGCTGGACAAGCCAGTTCGGTAACAATAAAGCTTCCCGCAGGGGGTAGCGGGCCCCAAATCAAAACGCCCCCTAACCAAGGGAGTAATGGAAATCCTCCCACACCCCAATCAACACTTGCTGCCGCCCCACAGCTCAGTCAGGGCGAGCAGCTTACAGGTTCATCCTGGTACACACCGGATGCCTGCGCAACCGGAACCCCAGGTGCGCTGGCTGCTAAGGGGATTCTGTTTGTTCATCGGTCGCTCGTCTTGCCAAAGGAAGCGTCGGACGACTTTGGACATCGTCTGGGGAAGCGGTTCTTGGTGTATCAAGTTTCGGTGACGAACGCGGCCACGGATTTTCAGTACTCGGTCAGCGATATTGTTGTTGACTTCTCTCCGATATTCAAAATTCGGAGGAAGGCCACCCCGCCCACGACCGAGGATTCCGGCGGCGAAGCCGCTTCGGTACCTGCGAAAGTCCATGCGAAAGATTCGACCTCGGTATTTGAGGCTTCGAGTCAGGACCTGTTAATGCTTCGCGGAGTCCCGGAGAAGGGGCAGGACTACGATCCTCGGAACATAACGCTGCATATCTTGCAGGGCGTCGGTGCGGTCGGAGCGGGGGTCAGCGGGCTCACGGCGTTTTCCGATGTCATGGGTTCCGCCATGGCGAACTTCAATGGAGCGTTCATTCAATCCTTCACAGGAATCTTCCCGGACCACACTGCAACGCAGTTGAATCGGCTAAGCGACATGGCCTTCACATCGAACACGCTGGTGGGAAAGCTACAGACCAAGAAGTTTGCGATATTCATCCCGGAAGCACTCGTTATGCCCAAGGACGATGAAAAGAACTATTGGTCAGACCCTAGGGCCGAGCTCGACACACTACCATTCGACCAGCTCAATGTTTGCGTGGACGGCATCCTCTTGATCCAGGCAGCAACTACACCCGACCCAACTTTCTCGCCTGTTGCGGGCAGCGTTGTCCCCGGCACCTCGGTAACGATTAGCGACAGTGACACTACCGCTACGATCTACTACATGGCGGACGGAACCGTGCCAACCACCAATTCGAACAAATACACAGCCTCGATTCCGATAGGCACCGCAAGTGCTCCGGTCGCAGGTGCTCCCTCGGTGACGATCCAAGCGTTTGCGGTATCGCCGACCAAAGCGCCGAGCAACACGGTGGTTGGGATCTTCTCTCCCACAGCACCACCACCGGCGCCATCGTCCCTGGTTGCGACCGCCGGCAACAATCAGGTTTCTCTGACCTGGACGGCATCGGCGAGCGCGACGAACTACAACATTTACAGGGCGAATTCCAGTGGGGCCGAAGGAACGGTACCGTACAAGTCCGGCGTCGGGCCGTCGCCATTTGTCGATTCGATTTCAACCCACGGAACGCCCTATTTTTATGTGGTAACTGCCGTCAGCCCCTTAGGAGAGAGCGTGAAATCAAGCGAAGTTACCGCAACGCCGTAGCAGTTGCCCCATTCTTTCCGTCCGCCGCGGCGAACCGCGGCGTCCGGGCAAGGATGGGATTTCCCGCCTTCGCCGATCAAACTTACAAGTCCCAGAATTGCCAGCTTAGAGTTGCGGGGTAAAGTCGCTTTTTCGTTGCCCGTTCGGATTCACCGAAGTATGCTTCCACCATGCGACTTCCCAGCGTGCCGCCCCTTGCCCTTCTGGTTGAGGGGTGCCCAGAGTCTCATCTCGGATTCCTGGGAAGCCATCGAGAGAATCAGGCCCACGACGAGATCATCGCGGTCGCTGGGATTACCACCAGTCGCAGGGTGGAAGGCTCCCATCCCAGCCATAGGGATGAGCGCAACGGGAGAATTCGACCTAACGAACCAGAAAGGAACAACCAATGCCGATCAACTGGTACGAAACCACTCTTGCCGTCGGCGCGCTGGGAACTGCCGCCACCGGCCTTGTAGACACCACCAAAGTTCTTTTCTACGGAGGCATGAGCCACGTCGGCTTCGGTTATATCAAGCAACTCATCGCGCGCACCGTGGGAAAAGCGAGTGACGCACAACCCGGCGCGGGCTTGGCTACCGGGGACATTCTCGATACCTTGCTCGCTAACTGGATCAACGGCATGGAAACCGGCGCGCAGAAGGCGATTGCCAAGTCATTTATCAAACTCCACTTCAATCCCGGCACCGCGGCAGCATCGGCTCGCGAAACGAATGTCGCTCCGGACGCGCTCACGAGCGTGGCGCAGAAACTCGCTTCCTTAACGTCGCTCACTCCTGCGGAGTCGGATGCGTACGGCAGGTTCGACCTCGCCCTTTCGGCCATGATCGATCGCGCCTACGAAAGAGGAGATCAGTTGTACCGCAATTCCTGCAAAGCGCTTGCCTGCGTCTTCGCGGTTGTGCTGGCGTTCCTGGGTAACTCGCAATTGCCCGCACCTCAACTTCCTACTTGGGAGGTGCTGATTGTCGGCCTGATTGCCACGCCGCTTGCACCTGTGGCCAAGGACATCGCCAACGCGATCCAAACCGCCTCCGACGCTGTGAAATCGGTGAAAGGCTAACTTGCCATGTACTTCCTGAATACGCGTGCGCTCCCCGTAGGCGGTGGCGTGGGACCTCTTAAGATTCTCGACGAAACCAACGCCGTCCATCCTGCCGCCGACGTGGTGTCTGCGGTGCGCGGCCGCGATGTGTTGATGGTTACGCACGGCTTTAACGTGAACCAGATGGATGGTCTGCAGGGACTCAGTGACTGGGCCAAGCTGCTCGACCTTGGCAGCGCGGTGTGCGTGGGCATGCTGTGGCCGGGCGACGCGCGATGGATTCACGTGGTGGATTACCCGGTGGAGGGCAATGAAGCCATGTCTGCCGGCGATGAATTGGCCAGTTTCATCAACACCAACTTTTCCGGAGCGCTCTCGCTCTCATTTGCCTCCCATTCCCTGGGTGCGCGGATGGTGATGCAGACCATCGCAGGTCTCAGCCGCCCCTCCGTGCGCCGCCTGCTGCTGATGGCAGGCGCCATAGATAACACATGCTTGTCCAGCGAGTACGCGGCGGCGGCCGCGAAGGTGCAATCGATCTCCGTGCTGGCATCGCGTTCGGACGACGTGCTAGAGTGGGCCTTCCCAACCGGCAACTTTGTCAGCGGACTGTTCTCGCGCGGCGTGCCGTATATTCATGAGGCGCTGGGCCGCGAAGGCCCCGCCGAGCCGTATCCGTCTCCAGACAATGTTCACGCAGACTGGCAGATTCCGGACTGCTGGAATTACGGCCACGGCAGCTATCTTCCGCCCAACCCGCTTGGTCCCTCACCGATTCGATATCCGCCGTTACCGTTCTTTCCACCTCAGACCATGTGCCCGAGGCCGTCGTTCGCGCCTCCCGCGCTGGCGGGTGATGCCACGCTTTGGCAGCCCGCGTTCAGTGCCGCGGTCGAGACATCGCGCTGGTCCTAGCCTGCGATAAGCGACACCTGACACTGAAAACTGACGCCGGAAAACGCTTACTGGCCCGCAAGAACGCCCCAAAACACGCGTAAAAACACACTCCAGACCCCATTTTGATGCATTTATGGGAAATTCTCTGGTTACCGCCGCTCTTATTCGGGTAATTCTTTGGTTACACTTACCCTTCAAATGCCCAATTCTCGTTAATTTGCCTCAAAAAATCGCAACCACCTGAGCGAACATTCCGGGGGCGCGCCGCACCACTTAAGCGAACATTTGGCAGGTTTTTGGCACCCGAAAAACGAACATTTCGCCTGATTCCATAGGACTTCCAGGCGCCGCTCCCGACGTAGCGTTAAAAATCGCAATTCGTCGATCGATTCCAGCGACGACAGCGGTTCCGTCAAGCTGCGAATTCTCGCCAGCATGTCCGCTGGGTGCACCGGCCTGAGGAGAAGCTCGAAATCATGCCCCTTCGCGCGGGCTTCATCCTTGTGCCAGGCGCAGCATGACGTAGGTGATGACGCCGGTGACGGAGACGTAGAGCCAGATGGGAAAGGTCCAGCGGGCGATGCGGCGGTGCTGCGGGATGCGGCCGGAGAGCGAGAAGAAAAACGTGACGAGCACCAGAGGCAGGGCCACGACGGCGAGAACGATGTGGCTGGCGAGCAGCCACAGATAAAACGTGCGGAAGGCGGCGTGGATGGGGTAGCGCACGTCGCCGTGCAGCGCGTGGTGCGCGATGTAGCCCACGAGAAACAGCGTGGAGAAGACGAAGGCGGTGATCATGGAGGCGCGGTGCTGTTTGATTTGCCGGGCGCGGATGAAGGTGTAGCCGATGAGGAGCGCGGTGGCGGCCAGTCCGTTGAGGACGGCGTTCAGTGCGGGGAGAAAGGCGTATTGGGCGCTCGTGGCCGCGGCGGGATGAATATAGATGAGCCAGAAAAGAAAGAGCGAGGCGGCGGCGCTGATGCGATAGGATGGCGGCGATGGCGGGGCCGGTGCCGGAGCGGGGAGCGGAGGTGGGTGCGGCGGTGGTCATAGCTTGCCTTACGTTTTGCCGCGCGCGCAGAGCATGAGCGTGGTGAAGAGCAGCGGCAGGTAAAGCACGCTTACCTTGAGCAGATCGCGGGCCAGCTTGCGGCTTTCGTCTTCAGTTTTGGCGCGGAGGATGCGGGCGAAGCGGATGGTGTAGGCGAGATAGACGAGGCCCAGCGCGGCGGCGGGAATGGCGTAGAACGCGCTGGTGACGCCGAGCCGCCAGGGCGCGAGGCTGACGGGAATCATGAGCACGGCGTAGAAGAGCGCTTCGACGACGGTGGACCATCCGTCGGGCTGGACGACGGGCAACATGCGGATGCCGGCGCGGGCGTAGTCGTCGCGATACAACCACGCGATGGACATGAAGTGCGGGAACTGCCAGACGAAGAGGATGGCGAAGAGCGCGACGCCGGGCCACTCGATGCGGCCGCGGGCGGCGGTCCAGCCGAGCAGGGGGCCCATGGCGCCGGGAAACGCGCCGATGAAGGTGGCCAGCGTGGTGACGCGCTTGAGCGGCGTGTAGATGGCGACGTAGGTGAAGGCGGTGAGCAGCGCGAGCGAGACGGTGAGCAGGTTGGTGTGGAGCGCGAGCCACACGGCGCCGAGCGCGATGGCGCCGAGGCCGGCGAGATTCCGACGGCAGAGCGGCAAACGGCCCGAGGCCAGCGGGCGATCGGCGGTGCGCTTCATGCGCGCGTCGGTGGTGCGCTCAAGCGCCTGGTTGAGCGCGCCTGCGCCGGCGGAGACCAGGCCGATGCCGAGCAGCGTGTCGAGCAGGCCGCGCTGCAAGGTGGAGATGCCGGACTGCATCGATCCCAGGTAGAAGCCGCCCCAGCCGGTGACCAGCACCAGGCCGACGACCTTGACTTTGAAGAACTCGCGCAGGTCGTGGATGAGGGTTGCCGTGGCGCCGGGTTGAGGCGCGTGGAGGCTGTGCGCGTGCGCGGAGTCTTCGCGCGGGCTTGCGGCGAGGTCGGCGGGCAGAGCGGCCTGGGAAGCAGGAGTCATGGGAGAGGCAAGAATTGCGGCAGCGCGAGCGATGGGGCAGCGGCCTTGATTTGATGATAACAAGCGGGCAGGCCGCGCTCCAGGAGCAGAACGGACTCACCGAAAATTGTTTTGACACGGTTCTCGCGTGTGTTGTAGCTTCCGGAATTGGCGCCGCCTGTCCCCAAGGCAATTCCAGGCGCCGGAGGTAGCAATATGCGGATGATGATGCTGGTTAGTTTCCCCTTGAGCCATTCAACACCGCGGTTCGCAATGGAACTGCGGGTTCCATCATGAAGAAGATTCTCGACGACGCCAAGCCGGAGGCTGCGTACTTTGGCGAGCGCGAAGGCAAACGCGGCGGCATTCTGATTGTCGACGTGGCGAAGCCGTCGGATGTTCCCAGGCTCGCCGAGCCGTGGTTCCTGAGCTTCAACGCCGAGGTGAAGTTCAGGGTCTGCATGACGCCTCAGGATCTGGCGAAGGCGAATCTGGAAGCGCTGGGCAAGAAGTGGGGATGAGCGCGGTACGCGCGGGCAATAGGCGAGTCATGAGCGGGAGCCAAAGCAGGTCTTTTGCCCGCGTCGGCTTCCCTGGTCCCCGAGTGCGAGGGACCGGGGGCACATGCGAACGACCAAGCGTCGGTACCCCGACGTGGCTCCGAGATGCCACGTCCGGGGGAGCGCCGCGGTACGGCGCGTCCTGTAAAATGAAATTAACCGGATGATGCATTCCCCTCCAGCGGCTGCCCCTCAGGCATCCCGCGCCGCGCGGGAGAGGGAGTCGCGAGCGCCCGGAACCATGCCGGCAGAATTCATCCCCGCTGATTAAGGTTGAAGGACTGCGCAAGTCGTATCGCACGGCGCGCGGCGGATCTGATCCTTTTTGAGAATCTCGATCTCGAAGTCGAGGCCGGCGAGATGGTGGCGATCGTGGGCCAGTCGGGCGCGGGAAAGAGCACTCTTTTGCACATTCTGGGAGCGCTTGATGCGCCTTCCGCGGGGACGGTATACTGCGCCTCAACCAACGTGGCATCGCTTACCGCGCGAGAGGCGGCAGCCTTTCGCAATCGCGAGATTGGCTACGTGTGGCAGTTCCATTATTTGCTGCCGGAGTTTACGGCGGAGGAGAACGTGGCCATGCCGCTGATGGCCCGGGGCATGCGGAAGCAAGAGGCCAGCGAAGATAGCGGCAAAATGGCTGAGAGAGGTGGGCTTGGAGGATCGCGGCAACCATCGGCCGGGGGAGCTTTCAGGCGGCGAGCAGCAGCGCGTGGCGCTGGCTCGGGCGCTGGTTTGCAGCCCGCGGCTGCTGCTGGCCGACGAGCCCACGGGCGACCTGGACGGCACGACGGCGGGCCGGGTTTTTGAGTTGATTGAACGGCTGCACGCGAGCCATGGGCTTACGTCGATTCTGGTTACGCACAACTATGGATCTGGCGGCACGATGTACGCGGACTCTTCGGCTGGAAAACGGAAGGCTGACGGCGCTCACAGACGCCGCGCAGCCTGCATCCTAACCTGTAACCCGATAGCGGAATTGCATCATTTTCCGCGATTTGTGAGTCTTATAAGTAGCAGCCTGAAAAGGGTTTCCCCAGACGGGCTGCAGAGGTCGGGATGGAAGTCAGCCGGGCAGACGAGGCCGGCGGACGGCGAGGGTCGAACCTGATCGTCGGGTAGACCCAGGACCATCCAAAAGAGCTGTTCGGAGCGTGGCGATCTCGATTTTGGGGCCTCCGGCGGCGAAGCAACGGAAGGGCGCGCGCGGGCAGGGCCGAGGCCGGGAGAATCACCGGACGGCCACTGGGGCGGGCAGCCGGATGAAGCCCGGATGACGGGGGGAGCACATCATGTTCGAACGGTATACGGAGAAGGCACGGCGCGTGATCTTCTTCGCGCGGTATGAGGCCAGCCAGTTCGGCTCGCCTTATATCGAGACCGAGCACCTGCTGCTGGGGCTGCTGCGCGAAGACAAGGCGTTAACCAACCGCTTCCTGCGCTCGCACGCCTCGGTGGAGTCGATCCGGAAGCAAATTGAAGCGCACACCACGATCCGCGAGAAGGTGTCGACCAGCGTCGACCTGCCGCTTTCGAACGAGTGCAAGCGGGTGCTGGCCTATGCCGCGGAAGAAGCGGAACGGCTGGGCCACAAACATATCGGAACCGAACATCTGCTGCTGGGACTGCTGCGCGAAGAGAAGTGCTTTGCGTCGGAGATTCTGCAGGAGCGCGGGCTGAAGCTGGCGCAGATTCGCGACGAGCTGGCGCGGGTGACGCAGGAGAAGGCGCCGCCGCAGCAGCGGCAGCGGGAGTCGAGTTTGCTGGCGGAGTTCAGCCGCGACCTGACGCAGGCGGCAATGGACGGGCAACTGGATCCGCTGGTGGGGCGCGAAGGCGAGCTGGAGCGCGCGATTCAGATTCTGTGCCGGCGCACGAAAAACAATCCGGTGCTGATTGGCGAGCCGGGCGTGGGCAAGACGGCGATCGTCGAAGGCCTGGCGCAGCGCATCGCCGACGGCGAGGTGCCGAGCTTCCTGGCCGACAAGCGCGTGCTGGCGCTGGACCTTTCGCTGATTGTGGCGGGAACCAAGTACCGCGGGCAGTTCGAAGAGCGGCTGAAGACCATCATGAAAGAGCTGATGGAGAATCAGAACTCGATCGTGTTCATCGACGAGCTGCACACGCTGGTGGGCGCGGGATCGGCGGAGGGATCGCTGGATGCGGCGAACATTCTGAAGCCGGCGCTCTCGCGCGGCGAGATTCAGTGCATCGGCGCGACCACGCCGGCCGAGTATCGCAAGTCGATCGAGAAGGACCGCTCGCTGGAGCGGCGCTTCCAGGCGGTGAAGGTGCCGCCGCCGAACGAGGCCGACGCGATCAAGATCATCATGGGCATCAAGGACCGCTACGAGAAGTTCCACGCGGTGAGCTACACCGATGCGGCGGTGGAGTTCGCGGTGTCGCACTCGAGCCGCTACATTCCGGACCGCTTCCTGCCCGACAAGGCGATCGATTTGATCGACGAGGCGGGCGCGCGCGTGAAGCTGCGCCAGACCTCGCTGCCCGAAGAGATCACCGAGGTGCAGAAGCGGATCAAGTTCATCGTGCACCGCATGGATTCGGCGATTGCGAATCACGAGTTCGAGAAGGCGCGGTTCTACTCCGACGAGGAGCGCAAGGAGCGCGAGAACCTGCGCGCGCTGCGCGACAAGTACCATCTCGACGATTCGGCGGCGGGCATTGTGGGCCGCGAGGACATTGAAGACGTGGTGAGCCGCTGGACGGGCGTGCCCGTGACCAGCATCAAGGAAGAAGAGACGCAGAAGCTGCTGCGCGTGGAAGAAGAGCTGCACAAGCGCGTGATCTCGCAGGACAAGGCGATCAGCGCGCTGGCGCGGGCGATTCGGCGCAGTCGCGCGCGGGATTGAAGTCGCCGCACCGGCCGATCGGGAGCTTCTTGTTCCTGGGACCGACGGGCGTGGGCAAGACGGAGATGGCGCGGACGCTGGCCAACTTCCTGTTCGGGTCGGACAAGGCGCTGATCCGCTTCGATATGTCGGAGTTCATGGAGAAGCACTCGGTGTCGAAGCTGATCGGTTCGCCTCCGGGATACGTGGGCTACGAGGAGGGCGGGCAGCTGACGGAGCGCGTGAAGCGGTCGCCGTATTCGGTGGTGCTGCTGGACGAGATCGAGAAGGCGCATCCGGATGTGTTCAACATCCTGCTGCAGGTGTTTGAGGACGGGCAATTGACCGACGGGCTGGGCAACACCGTCGACTTCAAGAACACCATCCTCATCATGACGTCGAACATCGGCGCGCGGCACCTGCAGAAGAAGCAGGGGCTGGGCTTCCAGAGCGAGCGCGAAGACATGGTGAGCGAAAAGGTCGAGGAGCTGGTGAAGAACGAGGTGAAGAAGACCTTCAACCCCGAGTTCCTGAACCGTCTCGACGAAGTGATCCTCTTCCAGTCGCTCTCCGATGCGGACCTGATCCAGATCGTCGAGCTGCTGGTGCAGCAGCTGAACGCCAACCTGGCGCAGAAGTCGATCACGATTTCAGTGACCGACGATGCCAAGAAGTGGATTCTCGACAAGACGCTGGTCGATCGCAGCTACGGGGCGCGCCCGTTGCGCCGCGCGTTGCAGCGGTATGTCGAAGATCCGCTTTCGGAGGCGCTGATCGCCGGGCAGATTCAGGAGCGGCCGGCGTTCCTCGAGGTGTATCTCGACCAGAACCAGCTCTTCTATCGCCCGGTGAGCGCGGACGAGAGCGCGAGCGAGGAAAAGGCGGCGGGCGTGCTGCTGTTCAGCAACTGAACTGGGCCGTAGCACTAACACGCAAAAACGCCCCCGAAAATTCGGGGGCGTTTTTGTTTCTGGTCGAGCGTCGCTATTTTCAATGGTTTTGCAAGTTGATCGTTCGACGGCGAGGGGCAAGCGCCAAGCGAAATTGGTTCGCCATGTGGCACAATGGAAGATGAGGTTTCGTTAATGCTGGCGAATCGTTCCAAAGACGCGTGGATACTGGTGGCAATTGCGGCCATCACTCTGGCTTCTCTGGCACGCGCCGCAGGCCGGCATTGAAAATGCGCGGGCGTATGCATCGCCCGTCATCAAGTTTTTTGCCGGAAGCCCTCTAGCGGATACGGCGGTATCGAAATCGACCGACCGGAACGTTTCTCGCGTGTCGAACTACCTCGGTACGGCTCTGGAATTGCTTCCGGTGTTTTTTGTCGGCTTGGTGTCGCCTCTCGACGTGCAGTCTGTTCGCTCGCTTCACGCCTTGGGCCGTGCGCTTCCCGCGCCAAATCTATCCGTATTGTTCCAGCGCCCGCCTCCCGTTTCTTCGCGTAGATCGCCCGATCTTCATCCGGCACGCAACAACGCTGGGTGTTCACCACGCGCAGCAAGTCCATCCTGGGGCTTTAACGCGCGCACCAGCCAACGCGATGGACGCAATTACACTGAATAGCGGAGATTCCTGTGTTTTTCGATAAGATTCTTACCAAAATTTTTGGCACGGCGAACGAGCGGCTGATCAAGCGGCTGATGCCCATTGTGGTTGACAATCAACGCGATGGAGCCGGAGATCAAGAAGCTCTCGGATGAAGAGCTGAAGGCCAAGACGGCCGAGTTCAGGGCGCGGATTGCGGCGCGAGCTCGAAGGAATTACGGACGCGGAGGAGATAAAGCAGGCGGAAAAGGAGGCGCTGGACGAGATTCTGCCCGAGGCGTTTGCGGTGGTGCGCGAGGCGGGCTGGCGCGCGGTGCAGATGCGGCACTTCGACGTGCAGTTGATCGGCGGCATGGTGCTGCACCAGGGCAAGATCTCCGAAATGAAGACCGGCGAAGGCAAAACGCTGGTGGCGACGCTGGCCTGCTATCTGAACGCGCTGGCCGGCCACGGCGTGCACGTGGTGACGGTGAACGACTACCTGGCCAAGCGCGACGCCGAGTGGATGGGCAAGATCTACGAGTTCCTGGGGCTGACCGTGGGCGTGATCGTCCACGACCTGAGCGACGACGAGCGCCGCGCCGCCTACGCCGCCGACATCACCTACGGAACCAACAACGAATTCGGCTTCGACTACCTGCGCGACAACATGAAGTTCGAGATCAAGGATTGCGTGCAGCGCGGGCACTACTACGCGATCGTGGACGAAGTGGATTCGATCCTGATCGACGAGGCGCGGACGCCGCTGATCATCTCCGGACCGACGGACCAGACGACGGACAAATACGCGCGCGTGCGGCGCATCATTCCCGCGACTGGAGCTGGGCGAAGAGATCGAATGGACCGACACGAAGCGCCAGGCAGGAGCTGGGCATCCAGCTGGGCGAGGGCGAGAAGTACCTGACCGGCGACTACATTGTGGACGAGAAGCAGCGGACGATCGGCGTGACGGACGACGGCTGGGAGACGATCGAGAAGGCGCTGGGCATCGGCAACATTGCCGACGCGGAGAACTGGGACCTGAAGCACTACGTGGAGACGGCGCATCAAGGCGCACGCGCTCTACAAGCGCGACGTGGATTACGTGGTGAAGGACGGCGAGGTGATTATCGTGGACACCTTCACCGGCCGCCTGATGCCGGGGCGCCGCTGGAGCGACGGGCTGCACCAGTCGATCGAGGCCAAGGAAGGCGTGAACATCCGCAAGGAAGACCAGACGCTGGCGACGATCACCTTCCAGAATTACTTCCGCCTGTATCAAAAGCTGAGCGGCATGACGGGCACGGCGGAGACCGAAGCGGCCGAGTTCGAGAAGATCTACAAGCTGGAGATCGTGGTGATTCCGACCAACAAGCCGCATGCGGCGGCTGGAAAATCCCGACGTGGTGTTTCGCACGGAGAAGGAAAAGTACAAGGCGGTGGCGGACAACATCGCCGAGCTGCACGAGAAGGGGCAGCCGGTGCTGGTGGGCACGACGTCGATTGAGAAGAGTCGAGCGGCTGTCGGCGATTCTGCAGAAGAAGGGCGTGAGGCACGTGGTGCTGAACGCGAAGTTCCACGAGCGCGAGGCGGAGATTGTGGCGCAGGCCGGGCGGCTGGGGATGGTGACCATCGCCACCAACATGGCCGGCCGCGGCACCGATATTCTGCTGGGCGGCAACCCGGACTTCATGGCGCGCCAGGAGCTGGTGGACAAGAAGAAGGCGCGCGCCATCAGCGTGGCCGAGGGCGCGATCAATCCCATGGCGCCGGCGGGGTTCCAGCGCTTCTATTACCAGGGGCAGGAGTTCGAAATCTCCGACGAGGATTGGGCGGAGACGAATGTGGTGCACGCGGCGGCGGCGCAAAAGGACCACGAGGCGGTGATCGCGGCCGGCGGGCTGTTCATTCTGGGCACGGAGCGGCACGAGTCGCGGCGCATCGACAACCAGTTGCGCGGGCGCGCGGGACGCCAGGGCGATCCCGGCGAATCGCGGTTCTTTCTTTCGCTCGAAGACGACCTGATGCGCATCTTCGCCAAGCAGTGGGTGAGCACGCTGCTGGAGCGGCTGGGCATGGAAGAGGGCGTGCCCATCGAGTCGCGCATGATTTCGAAGCGCATCGAGGGCGCGCAGAAGGCGGTGGAGGCGCAGAACTTCGAAGCGCGCAAACATCTGCTCGAGTACGACGACGTGATGAACAAGCAGCGCGAGGCGGTGTACGGCCTGCGCCGGCAGCTGCTGGAAGGCGTCGAACAGCGCGAGCTGATTCTAGAGGATTACGTCGGCGGGATTTTGTCGAGCCTGCTCGACGAGTTCTGCAACGAGCGCACGCGGGCCGATCAGTGGGACTTCAAAGGGCTGAGCGAGAAGCTGGTTGATCATTTCGGATTCAACCTGGCGGCGTCGGGCATCAAGCCGGAGGAGACTGAGCCGGCACGAGCTGGGCGAGGAGATTTTTGCCAAGCTGACGGAGAGCTACGAGGCGAAGGAGAAGATTCTGGGCGCGGGCACGATGCGCTACCACGAGCGCATGGTGATGCTGAGCGTGATCGACGGGCTGTGGAAGGATCACCTGCTGTCGATGGACCACCTGAAAGAGGGCATCGATCTGCGCGGCTATGCGCAGCAGGATCCGCTGGTGGAGTACAAGCGCGAATCGTTCGACATGTTCGAAGCGATGATGCTGAAGTTCCAGGAAGACACGGTGCGGTTCCTCTTCCGGATGCAGATTCTGGGGCCCGATGGGCAGCCGGTGACTGAGGCGCTGCGGCCGCGCGGCCAGGTGCCGAACGCTCCGCCGGTGGCGAGCGCGGCGCGGCCCATCGGAGCGGGCGACGGTGCCCCGCGCGAGATTGCGATTCCTACGCGCACGCCTTCAACGACCATCGACCCGATCGAGAAGGAGTTCCATCGCAAGAAAGAGCGGGAGCTGGCCGCGGCCAGCCGGCAGGGCGGCGGCGACTGCAAGCCAGCCCACGCAGCGGCGCACCGGCGAAAAGGTGGGACGCAACGATCCCTGCCCCTGCGGCAGCGGGAAGAAGTACAAGAAGTGCCATGGGGTGGCGGGGTAAGAGCAGGGAGCGAGGGAACAAGGGAGCGAGAAAGCGAGTCGGCGGCAGTCGCGAACGCTTGCCGGTCCTCATAACATCATCCGCGCCAAAAGCGAGCGGGAGCGTTTAGCGGTGGGTGACTGACGGTTGGAGGGGTCACTCGCAACCGACGAAAGCTCTCCGTTGTATAACGGATTCGACCATTAGTACAGGCACCGAATGCGCACTGAAATGCCAACGTGGCTCAGAACCGAAGCGTTGATATTGCTCGGGAAACTGCACACAAGTCGCAAGAATTACGCGAAGGCATTGGCGTCCTTTCGCGAGGTAACGCAGTTGCAACCGCAGAACGCAACCGCCTATGTAAGGCTTGGCTATTGTTTCGCTGCTGTTGGACGCCACCGCGATGCGCTCGATGCATATGAACATGCATTACAGATTCGGCCTGACTTCACCAGTGTTTACGGCCACTTCAGCCTCGCCCTTGAAAGGCTCGGGGACACACAGACTGCGGCGGAATATTTGGAACGGGCTTTTCGAAGTGGTGCTTACCTGAAGAATCCGACGAATGCCGCCTCTTGGCATCACCACCTCGGGTTAATGTATGGAAAACTCGGTGATTGGAAACGGGCCGTGGTCCAGCTACGTACCGCAGTCGAGGGAAAGCCAAACGAGACCGCTCTTTGCAATCTCGCCATTGCCCTGTGGCATATCGAGGACAAGGACGGGTGCCTTGATGCGTACAACAGGGCCACTCTCTTAGATTCGGGCAGCGCCGAAGGACACTACGGTTTGGGGTGGGCGTTCTACAACCTCCACCGGTACGCGGAAGCAGTAGCTCCACTGCGTAAAGCGATTAAACTAGATCCGAAACACACGGACGCTCACTATCACCTCGGGTTGGTGCTCGCTGAAATTGGAAAACCAGATGAGGCATTGGAAATGCTCAGGGAAGCCGCGAAGCTGCGTCCCGACCACGCCGAGACACATTACGCCATCGGCGCAACCCTCGCTGCTCAGGGAAAACATGCTGATGCAGTCGAATCCTACCGTGAAGCTGTACGGCTTCGACCAGACTACTCCGAAGCCTATTTCAACATCGGTGTAGCGTATTCCGAACTCGGTCAGCCAGAAGAGGAGATTGAAGCGTACAAAGCTGCCCTAAACTTTAGCGGCATGGACATTCCAACATGGGGCAATCTGGCTTTGACCTATTCTGGACAACTCATGCATAGTGATGCCCTCCAAGCGTATAGAAAGCTGTGCGAACTCCAGCCTGACAATGAAATGGGGTTTTACGGCGTTGCCGCATCATTGGCGTACCTTGAACGCTACGATGAAGCGGTTCCAAACTACCAAGAGGCAATTCGCCTTGACCCATCATTCATTGCCGCACATGAATACCTCGGCTGGGCGTATGTCGAGCTGGGGAAGTTCTCTGAGGCATTGGATTGCTATCGTTCTGCAATGAGCCTTGCCCCAAACAGCGCTCAATTGCACTCAGAACTTTCTGATGTCTACGGAAAAATGGGGAATGAAGAAGTGGCGCGGCAGTTGCGCTCAAAGGCTGACGAATTACGAGGTAACGGCGTGGACCCTGCCATTCCAAATCCGAAGCGACCCATCTACAAGGAGCCTGTCCCGGATCGTTAGGGACGAACGCCGCATACGAGCCAATCAGTCGAGGCATTCGAACAACGCATTCCTTTGTATTTTGAGTGTTGTGAGTGGGTCGTCGCCTATCCGTCAGTAACACATGGGCAAACATTCTGGATCGGCAGAGTTCGTTGTACCGGCCGCTCATTTATCTGGAAGATCCAAACGGAGCTGGCGGCGGCAGCACAAATAGAACGGGTGGCGCCAGAGCAATTCATCCAGCACATGGCATGAAAGCGGGGACCGGGTTGTGTCGAAATATACGTTCAGTCACGAATTTCCGGCATTGTAGCCGGGATGTAGGGCGCTGACGAAAAGCAACCGCAGATCCTTCGACTGCGTTTCGCGCATTGCATGCGCAAAACTTCGCTCAGGATGACAATTCGGTGTTGCGGTTGACGCCGACTTGCCGACTTGATGACCCGCCGACTTGCTTTCCTGTTCCCTTTTTCCCTTGTTCCCTTGGTCCGGTCCTTATCACCGCAGGAAGCTGAAGAAGCTGCGTTTTTCGTTCCTTTCACCGGTCACGCCGGCGGCGCTCTTGGCCATGTCGCGAATGGCGCGGGCGATGGCGGAGTCGACGAGCACCATGGGGGACGAGGTTTCGCGGGTGCGGCGGGCGGCGGCGTAGTCGTCGGGGACCTTCCACTGCGCGGGCCGGGTGAGCGCCTCGTTAATTTTCCTCTCGTCGAAGAGCAGATCGCTGGGCTTGTAACGGTTGAGCACGATCTGCAGAGTATGGTCGCGCGTGAAGAAGAACTTCGACACCATGCGGTTGGCGTTGAGCATCTCTGAGATGCCCACCTGCGTGACGAGGTAGACGATGGCTGACTTGTCAAAGAGCGAGGTGTTGAGCAAGTCGATGCGCGAGCCACAGTCGACCACCACGAAGTCGTAGGCTTCGCGTGCCACGGCGACCAGCTTGTCAATGGAATCGAGAGTTGTGGCGCGGTCGGAGAACTCAGAAGGAGATGCCAGGACCGATAAACCCGAGCTGTGCTTGACGATGAGCGTAGAGAGCAGCCTGGCGTCGAGGCGATCGGTAAGCTGGAGCGCGCTGGTGACGGAGTATTCGGTCTTGATGCCGAGGTTGATGGCCGCGTCGCCCAGAGGCAGGCCGAAGTCGATGAGCAGGGTGGTGCCTTCGGATTCCTGGGCCAGCGCGAGAGCGAAGTTGGCGGCCAGGGTGGTGACGCCGCAGCCGCCCTTGGTGCCCAGAAAGACGAACAACCGGCTTTCGGACTTGGACTGCGGAGCGTTGGCGGCATAATGCTCTGCAGCGCGATCGATAGCGGCGGCAATCTCAGCAGGATCGACGGGCAGGGTGAAGAACTCGCGAGCGCCGGCGCGCATGACGTGGACGGCCATCTTCGTGTCCGCTCGGGACGAGTAGGCCATCACGTAGGAGTGCGGATTGGCGCTTAGGTTTTCAGTTAAATCGAAGGCCAGATCGCGGTCGCAGTCGACGTTGAACAGAATGACGTTGTAGGTTTGCGGCAGCAAGTGCGCCAGTTCTTCCACCTTGCCGGGGAACGAGGAAATCTCAGTGACTTGAAGGCTTTTATTCCCCGCGAGGGCCGCGGCGGCAGCCTTGCGGCGCTGCGCATCCGAGTCGAGAACCGCTACGGTCAGGAGCCTGCCGTCGGAGTCATCTGAGCCATTGCGTGCATTGGGCATAGACTTTGAAATTACCTTAAAAGATCATGATATTCCATCGGAATCCTGAAGGGCCGGGAACAAGGAAACAAGGGAACAAAGGGAACAATCATGCAGGGACCGGCGGTCAGGGACGCGGGGGCTGGGGGATGGCGGCGAAGGTGAGGTCGGTGGCGGAACTTGAATGTTCGTCGCGCCAAGCCTCGAAAAGGCGGCCGTAGCTCAGGGTGATGTACTGGGCGGGATCGACGCCGAGGCGGGCTGCGGTGCGGTCGATCCAGGCCGAGGAGCCCTCCAGCTCCGCGTAATTGCCGATGGGCGTCTCGTCGACGACGCAGTGGCCCTCACCGTCAGTCCACTCGGTACGCCACTTCTCATAGCGGAAGGCGGCGACCAGGCCGAGCGAGAGAAAGACCTCGGCGAGCGCGGCGCCGTCGGCGATGCCGGTTTCGGTTTCGATGCGGTGTTTGTGCCGGTTCTTCGCCAGGGCCGGATCGCGGCAAGCGCTTGTGGGTGAGGGTCCAGCGGCCCGCGTAGCTGCGGATGCGGAGAATCTCGGTGCGGGCGCGCATCTGCCGGTCGGGCGTGTCGTAGAGAACATTGCTCTCGAAGCTGCGCGGGGTTTCGAGGCGAAATCCCGCTGACTGGAGCTGCCCGGCCAGTGCGGCGAGGTCGGCGACGGGGAATTTGATCTCGGTTTCGATGGGCATGGGGCAGTCCGGAACGGGTACAGCGAGTATACCGGCAGATGGCGCGGAGCGGCGCGCAGCGGCGACAATGAAAGAGTGAAGACCCTGCACTTGATCGTGGATCCGGCGCACTTGGAGACGCCTGCGGCCGAGGAGGCTCTGGAGCGTGCGGCCGCAATTTTGCGCGGCGGAGGATTGGTGGCGCTGCCGACGGAGACTGTCTACGGGCTGGGAGCGAACGCGCTCGACCGCGCGGCCGTGGAGCGGATCTTTGCGGCGAAATCGCGGCCGGCGTGGGACCCGGTGATTGTGCATGTTGCTTCAGAAGCGATGCTCGAAGGGCTGGTGGAGGAGGTTCCCGCGGCGGCGCGGCGGCTGATGGAGCAATTCTGGCCGGGGCCGCTGACGCTTTTGCTGCCGCGCACGCCCGCGGTACCCGATGCGGTGACCGCGGGCCGGCCGCTGGTGGGGGTGCGCATGCCGGCGCACCCGGTGGCGCTCGAGTTGATCCGGCGCGCCGGGGTTCCCGTGGCCGCGCCCAGCGCCAATCGCTTTGGGCACATCAGCCCCACGACGGCACAGCATGTGCTGGACGATCTGGACGGGCGCATTGATGCGGTGGTGGATGCGGGACCGTCGCAGCGCGGCGTGGAGTCCACGGTTCTCGATCCATCGACGACCCCGATGGCGATCTACCGGCCGGGCGCGGTGACGGCAGAGCAGATTCGCGCAGTGGCTGGGCCGGTGGAGATGTATCGAGAGCACGCGAGCGATGCGCGAGACGCCCGCGGAAGCGCTGCCCTCGCCGGGCGTGGGTCTGCGCCACTACGCGCCGCGGGCGCGGCTGGTGCTGGTGGAGGCGCCGCTGGCAGAGCTCGGAATGCGGCTGGCGGAAGCGGCGCATGGGCTTGTCCACGGAGCGGGTCGGCGTGATGCTTCCGGCGGGCGTCGACGCTTCACTCGGGCTTGGCAATTGCAGCATCTTTCCTTGGGGTCAGTGGTCCGCGCCGGAAGAGCTGGCGCAACGGCTCTATGCGGGCCTACGGGCGCTCGATCAGCGAAGGGTGCACGGTGATCCTCTGTCCTGTGCCGCCGGCAGAGGGAATTGGCGCGGCGATTCGGGATCGGCTGAAAAAGGCGGGGACGAAGGGAACGAGTGAATAAGGTGTGAGTGTGGGTGTGATTGTGACGTGAACTGGCCACTAACTACCCACACTCGCACTCACACTCGCACTCACACTCGCACTCACACTGTCATTACCCGTTGTCGCCGAGCTTGTACATGTATTTGATGGCGGATTTGTAGATCAGGGTTTTGGAGCGGCCGCGGACCTTGATGGAATTGCGGTCGTACCAGTCGATGCAACCGTCGATGCGCTCGCCGTCTTCGAGCACGATCACCATGGGCGTCTGCGACTGAATCTGCTTTTGCAGGTAGAAGAGCTCGGCGTGGCGGTTGGCGCGCCTCAACCTCGGCCGTATGCGCGGGAAAACGGAAGGGACGGCGTGACGGAGAAGTTTTTGCGGCTGCGTGTGGGAAGGCGGCCGGGCTCGAAGCCTCGGGATGGCGGCAAAACCGATGGATACTCATGGGGAACGATCCCTCCCTTGAAGAAAAGCTAAAGCGGTAAAGCCGGGCGCTGTGCGCTCCAGGACTCCTGGGGAAAACTCATGCGGACCACCCCTCGATGCGGCCTCAGTGCAAAAGCTGCCGCTGCGCAGATGCATCTTTTACCCACCTCATGGAAGCAGACGAAAGTTCCGCGTGGGCGGGAGATCGCGTCCCGCCGTACTTCTATTCGTGGGAGTGCTCTTACTTGAAAAGATGCCTTGAGCCGATAGGGGGTTGCACCTTTATTCTGCGGGGATTGGGGCGGCGCGTCAAGGGGGAAGGCAGGGAGCAAGGGAACGAGAAGGCAGGGAGCATGGGAACAGGGATCGAGAAGACACGGGACAGCTAGAACGCTGTTCCGCTCCCAGGCTGACGGCCATGGCGTCGAGCGAGAGCGAGCGCAGCAGGTTGCGGCGCATGCCCTGCTCGACCTGCACGAGGGCGCGGGCGGCGCCGTCGATCCAATCGACAGTGAGGCCTTCGGCGAGGCGCGATAGCTCGGCGGCGAGATCGAGATTGCGGATGAGCGCGGGCGTGCCGGCCACGATCGAGCAGCAGATCTTCAACAGGCTGCCCAGAGCGCGCAGGAGATTGACGGTCTTCTCCTGGCCGTCGGCGCCGGCGCGGTAGGTTTCCGTGGCGTGGAAGAGCTCGGAGTAGTCAGGCTCGCGCAGCGCGGTGCGCAGAATGACGAGCGCATCCTGGCGGCTGGCGAGGTAGGCGTCGAGATCGAGCGCGAGGGCGCGGCCCACTGCGCCCTGGCGAGGCGCGCGGCCAGAGCGCGCTGCTGCGGCTTGAGCTCGGGACGGCGCTGCGCGAGGAGAGCTTCGAGTTCGGCCGCGGGCAACGCGCCCAGGCGATGGATGACGGCGCGCGAACGGATGGTGGGCAGCAGCTCCTGCGGATTCTCGGTGAGCAGGATGAGCGAGGTGTGCTCCGGCGGCTCTTCGAGGAGCTTGAGCAGGCTGTTGGCCGCCTCTTTCATGAATGCCGACGAGGTGAAGATGGTGAAGGCGCGCTTGGCTTCGGCCGGCGGGCGGTAGTAGGCCATGTGAATGGCCTGGCGCACCTGGCCGAGCTTGATCATGAGCTGCGGCGGGTCGGGCGGAACGACGAGCACGTCGGGGTGGGTCTGGATGAGGATGCGCGTCTCGCGCTTGTCGGTTTCGCGCATGTCGTCGCGGGCGGCGACGGCCTCGGCGACGAGCGCTTCGAGATTGGCGGAGGCGGCGATGCGCGTGCAGTTGCGAGCAAACGCCGCAAAAGTCGGGCAGGCCATCGGATTCGGTGGGGTTGAGGCAGTTGACGGCCTGGGCCAGCATGAGGGCGAGCGTGTATTTTCCCGCGCCGCGGGGCCCGGCCAGGATCATGGAGTGGGGAAAACGGCCGGCGCGCACGCTTTCGCGCAGGTGCGTGACGGTGGCCGTGTTGCCGAGGAAGTCGTTGAAGCCCACGGAATGAGAGTAACAGGGACCGAGGGACCGAGGGACCAAGGGAACAAGGACATGCCCGTAATATATTGAATCTAAAGGAGTAACTTCACATGGCTCGCATCATCGCGGAAAGGTAATCATTTCGAAAGTTACTTAAGTGGGCGACGTAACATGAAACCGCCATTGTCGCATTAAGAAAACCAAAGTACCTCTATTACAACGGGCCCTAAATTCCAGATTGCGATACGCGCTTCCTCGGTGCCCATGCAGGATCAGCAACAGAACGTATTAGCCGCTCGAGTCACCGTGACGTTGACGGCGGCACTCGGAGCCGCCGCAGGCTTGCTGCTGGGGTGTGTGGTCGCAATACCGCTGGCCGAGAACCGTCTTAGAACCTACATGGAACGAGTAGCGGTTCAGGACGATGCATCGCTGACCGAAGCGCGCTCTCTTCTGGATACTCTGGGACATTCCGCAAATCCGGCTTGTTCCGACACGGATCTGAGCAACCTCAGAGATCTGGTTTTTGGTTCGGACTATTTGAAGGATGCCGGACGGATTCGAGGAGAAAAAATTGAGTGCTCCGCAACAGCGGGCCGGCCGGCGGGGACCATCGCCGAATTCAAGGCAGGAAAAGCTCAGGCGGATGGAACCATCATCTATGGCAATCTCGCTCCCGCTCGGGATCAAGGCCTGAGGCGGACGGGTATTCAACGCGGCGGTGTATTCGTCGTCTTTGGTTCGCATTTGCCCGAGCTCGGAGGGCGACTGCCTATTCGATTGGCAACCGAGCCGTACCCGGCAGGAACCCCAGCGTCCAGAGCAGCCAAGTCAGAACCTTCTTCCGGCCCCGCGACCGATGAAGTGGAGCAACGAGGAGGCTCGATCGTTGCCACCCATTGTTCGGCGACGATGTCGAACTGCGTCATCGCATCGATGGACGTTGACGATGCGAGACGCGGGGAATCCATCATCATTGGCGCGACAGGGGTCGCGGGCGGAATCGCCGGGGTTTTCCTTGGCATTGCTCTTTGCAGCATCCACCGCCGCAGCCTTACGCTGCAACAGCAGTTAAGGCACGCGCTCGCACACGAGCAGCTCCGCATTGCTTATCAGCCGATTGTGAATCTGGCGAATGGGAAAATAGTTGGCGCCGAAGCGCTGGCGCGCTGGACCAGACCGGATGGTGTGTCCGTCAGTCCCGACCAATTCATTAAGACGGCGGAGGAGAACGGTTTCATCGGATCGGTTACCAATCTGGTCTTGCGACGCGCGCTGAAGGAGTTCCGCGAAGTGCTCGAAAAGGTTCCCGACTTTCAACTGAATATCAACATTGCGGCGGCGGACTTGATGGATCCCCTGTTCCTGCCCATGATTGCAGAGGCCGTAAAGAAGGCCAATGTGCGGCCCAGCAGCATCACTCTGGAAGTGACGGAAACGTCCGCCGCCAATCATGAAGATGCGCTGGAGTCGATCCGTGTGCTGCGCCGCATGGGCTTCGGCATCTCCATCGACGATTTCGGGACAGGTTATTCGAACCTTTCCTATCTGCTGTACCTTTCCGCCGATTCCATCAAAATCGACAAAGCTTTCACGCGGACCATCGGCACCGACGCCGTGACGGCCGGAATCCTTCCCCAGATTATTGCGATGGCGCGCACGCTGAATCTTGCCGTGGTGGTCGAAGGCATCGAATCGCCGAGCCAGGCTGATTACTTCCCCACCGACAAACTGAGGATTTACGGTCAGGGCTGGCTTTATGGACGCCCCGTACCAGCTGGCGAGTTCTTCAGCTTGATCGATGTCGCGGTGGACCAACCCGTGGTTGCCGCCATCCCCGAAGCCGCGGATAGCCCGAGCGGCTGGCGTCAACTAAAGCGCGGAGTTGGAACCCCGGCCGTTCAATAAGCTAGAACAGGCTTCGTTTGTCCCGCAGGCAATTGCGCAGGTTCCGATAACCGCGCCCAATAAACGCCGGCGCAGGATCGAATCCCTGCCGGGCTACTATATTCCCAGCCATGCAATGCAGAAGGGCGGGGGCTAGAGATAAATGGGACGGCGGGGGAACGAAGGCTTCGGGCTGTCAGCGGCTGATTTGCGCACTTTGCGCGCGCTGAAGACGCCGGCGCGCATTCAGAAATTTATTGACGCGATCGAGTACCAGTACGCGGACACGGCGGGGTCGCCCGCGCGCGTGCTGCGCGAGCGCAAGGGGCATTGCCTGGAAGGGGCGCTCGTGGCGGCGGCGGCGTTGCGCGTTGGTGGGCATGCACCGCTGGTGATGGACCTCGAGTCGGTGCACGATGACGATCACGTGGTGGCCCTCTACCGCGAACGCGGGTTGTGGGGCGGCATTGCCAAGTCAAATTTTGCCGGATTGCGCTTTCGCCCGCCGGTTTACCGCACGCTGCGCGAACTGGCGCTGAGCTATTTTGCGAGCTACTACAATCTGCGCGGCGAATACACGTTGCGTGCTTACTCGCGGGCGGTGAACCTGGCGCGTTTGGACCGCTGCCACTGGATGACAGCCGAGGAGGATGTGTGGTGCGTGGCGGAGGCGCTGATTGCGGCGCGGCATTATCCGATTGCGCCCGACAGAGTGACGCGGGCACTGCCACGGCTGGACCGCCGCAGCTTTGAGGCGGGGATGCATGGGCGGGTAATGCACTGAGAGGGCAGCGAGTCTGCGAGTCAGCAAGTTAGCGAGTCAGCGCGTCCAGTTCGATGCGTTCGTGCGATGCCATCCTGAACTTCGCCGCGTTGCAGCGAATTTTAAGATGGACTCCTCTCATTCATCAAAAATTGAAGAAAATGTCAATGACACTTGACAAGTCTTGCCAAGAAATGTAATGTTTACTTGTCATTTAGTAAAGGAGACTTATTATGTTCTGTCCAAGCAGGAGTCCTGCGCAACTCCGGTTTGTGCGCACGTGCTGGATGAGCGGTGGGCTGGTTGCTGTGCTCGCGGTGGCTGCCGCCGCGGCGTTTCGCCTGTGGCATTTGAAAGGACTGCTGGCTTATCCGGTGGCAGTGCTGCCGGCGGTGCCCATTCTGTGGGTGCTGATCGAGACAGGCCGGTATATCGCTGTCGAAAAGGACGAGTTCCAGCGCAATCTTCTTGTGCAATGCCTTTTGGGGGGCATCGGCGGGACTCTGGCAGTGACTACGATTTGGGGCTACATGGAGGACTTTGCGCGCACACCGCGGCTCGACCTGGTCTGGGTCTATCCGATCTTCTGGCTCTTTGTGGTGCTGACTTACCCGGTAGTGGTCCGGGGGTACAGATGAAGAACCGGCTGAAGGTGCTGCGCGCGGAGCGGGACTGGTCGCAGGCGGACCTGGCGGAGCGGCTGGAAGTTTCGCGGCAATCGGTCAACGCGATTGAAACGGGGAAGTTCGATCCCAGCTTGCCGCTGGCGTTCAAGCTGGCGCGGCTGTTCGAGATGAGGATTGAGGAGATTTTTGAAGACGAGCGGAGTTAGCGGGGCTGGCGGAGTTGGCGGAGTCAGCGAGTCGGCGAGTCTCCAGGCGGCACGGGCGGAGGTTGCTGGGCCAATTCAGTGGGGCGCTTGTCGGGTTCAAACGTCGCCGTGACGGCGGGCCAGAATCGAGAGGTTGCATTGTAGAGGACGATAATCGGAGCGCTGCTGATGGCTCCCGTGACGGCATAAAAAAACACTGCGCCGAGAACGGCGAAAGGTGTCGCGACCGACACTGGGTGAGGATTGGTAAAGCTCAAAGAAAAATTGAAAGCAACCTCTGGGTAATGGAAACCGATGGGGAAGTCGATGGTCGGGGCGCCCTGCAACACCGACTGGAGCGAGTTGTAGATACCGATGATGGCGTAAAACAGGGCAAAGAATCGGAGCGCTGAAAAAAAGTTTAGCCGGAGAATTTTTCGCATGGGCTTTTTCCCTTGAGCGAAAAGCATAACGCAAAAGTGGGGCGATTGTAAGGAAAGACGGCTGTGCTGGACGGGAAAAGAGTCAAGGAGTGAAGCGCGAACCAATGTAGCGCCGGCCTCCCGGCCGGCTGTAGCGCGGGCGTCCTCGCCCGCGCTTCGCTGCCAATCGTCAGGGTTTTCACAGGCGCCGCAGCGCGGCATCAACGACCGCGCTTGTTCACTTCTTCATTCACTCACTTTCCGGTGTAGATGACGTGCCAGATGGATCTGGAGCCGTCGTCGGAGACGAAGAGCGAGCCGTCGGGGGCGACGGCGACGCCGACGGGACGGCCCCAGACATCGCCGTCGCCGTTGCCGACGGTGAAGCCGGTGAGGAAGTCTTCGTACTCGCCGGTGGCGTGGCCGTTGTGCATGGGCAGGCGGATGACTTCATAGCCGGCGCGCTGGGCGCGGTTCCAGGAGCCGTGCTCGGCGGCGAAGCCGTCGCCCTTGAATTCGGCGGGGAACTGCGAGCCCTCGTAGAAGATCATTTCGAGCGAGGCGAAGTGCGGCTTGAGGAGAATGTCGGGCGTGATGACCTTGGACTTGAGCTCGGGATGCTTGCCCTCGAGGCGCGGATCCTGGTGACCGCCGCCGGCACCGCCCATGTAGAACCAGGGCCAGCCGTAGAAGCCGTCTTCCTGGACGTGGGTGATGTAGTCGGGGACGAGGTTGTTGCCGAGGGCGTCGCGCTCGTTGGTGGAGCACCAGAGCTCGCCGGTGGTGGGATTGATGGCTTCGCCCACGCAGTTGCGAATGCCCCAGGCGTAGACCTCGACGAACTTGCCTTCGGGCGTGAACTCGAGCACGTCGGCGCGGTGGAATTCCTCAGGATGGGTGTCGGCGTCGTCGACGTTGGAGTGCGAGCCGACGGAGGCGAAGAGCTTGCGTGCCGTCCGAGAGTGAAGACGAGGTCGCGGGTCCAGTGGCCGCCGCCGCGCAGACGTCCGCCGCCGGGCAGGTCGGCGAGGTGCTCCATGGGGCCGGTCGCCGTGAGGTCGCCGTTGTGGTAGGGGAAGCGCACGATGGCGTCGGTGTCGCCGATGTAGACCCACTTGCGGATTGGGCGCCGAGCGGATAGAAGGCGATGCCGAAGGGCTGGTGCAGGCCGGTGGCGAAGACGGAGACTTGCTTGCGGCTTGCCGTCGGCGTCGACGCCGCGGAAGATCTTGATTTTGCCGGTCTCGCTTTCGGCGAGGAAGAGATCGCCGTTGGGCGCGAAGCGAATGAGGCGGGGATTGTCGAGGCCGGTGGCGTAGAGCTCGACCTTGAAGCCTTTGGGCGCGATGGGCCAGGCGTTGGCGGGGCGGGGAACGATGTTGGGGCCGTTGTCGACGGATTGATCGGGCGCGGGCTGCGGGCAGGTCGGCGACGGTGAGATGGCGGCGGGTGCCGGGGGCTTCGTGCGCCGCGTCGGTGAATGCGGCCTGGCCGGTGAGAACGGGAGATTGCGGCGCGTTTTGCGCTGTGGCGCTGAGGGCTGCGAGCGCGCCGGCAAAAAGGACAAGCGGAGTGAAGGCGGAGATTTTCAGAATTTGGTGCGACATCTTCATGCAACCTCTCAGGGGGATTTATTCAAATAGTGCGCGCGGGAAACGGGGAAGCGCGCCGACCAGTCATTCGATGCGCGGGGAAAGGACTGCGCATCAGATTTCACTATAGCTGCGGAGCTGGAGTTCGTGGAAGACGAACGCGGATGGGATTTTGGTCCGTGCGAAAGGCAAATGCAAAAGCAAACGCAGGTGCTGCGGCTTATTTGGCGCGAGCTGTCCCCGGTCCCCAAGGGCGAGGGACCGGGGGCACCCTCATCATTTAGAGATCTCGCCGGGACCGGGGGTACCCTCCAATCGGGGGCCAGCGGTACGAACACTATAGCCCGGAGAAAAAATTTCCCGGAACTGTGGCGGTGACGACGACGCGCTCGCCGTGCTGCGTTACTTCGGCGGTTTCAAGTAGTTCTTTGAGGCTGTTGTTGGCGGGGTTTGCGCCGAGGGACGGGGTGATGCCGCGGGCCAGGGTGACGAGCGTGGCCAGAGCGGCGGCCTGGCTGGTGGCTGTTGCTTCGATGGGCGCAATTTCTTCGACGCGCAGGTGCAAAGAGCCGGTCCAGCGGAGGCTGGCGATGATGGTCGAGTCGGGCTCGAGGGGCAGCGCGAGGCCGAAGATGTGAATGGAGCCGCTCTCGGATGAAGGGAAGGCCGATTTGGCCGACGCCCCAGGCGAGCGAAAGCAGGGGCACGTCGTGGTAGTGCTGCTGCAGCAGCGTGGAGCCGGAGAAGGGCAGGCGGCGGTGCGATGGCGGTCGAGGATGGAGTGGATCTTCTCCGGGGTGGGGAAGTTGGAGACGGCGACCATGTCGTAGCCGATTTGCGCCACGCGCACGGTGCGGCCCTCAGAAGGAACGCTGTAGATGGTGTGCCCGGCGTAGGTTTCGCGCGAGGTGGCGTGAGCGTCGAGCCACGCGTTGAGGCGCTGGCCGGTGATTTTGCCGACCAGCACCATGGAGTAGGCAACCGGCCCGTTGGGTCCGTTGGGGTCGGGCATGCGGTGCAGGGCGATGGCCACCTGGTCGAGGTCGCGCTCGGGGTCGATGCCGATGGCGTCGATGAACTGCTGGTATTCGGGGACGCGCTCGGGCGGCTTGAGTTCTTTGTGGAGGAAGGTGCGGATGGGTTGCAGATCGATGTAGATGATGCCGTCGGACTCGGGCAGCAGGCGCGCGGCCTCGGGCGGAGCTTTGGAGCGCAGAAAGACGGCGAGAGCCAGCAGGACAAGGAGGGCGGCGACAATCAAAAGCGTTCTGCGCGTGCGTCGGCTCATGCGGTCGGGGCGCCCGGGCCAGGAATTTCAGGGCGAATCTCGGACATGCATTCAGCATAGCGGACCGGAACCGCTATTTCACGACCGAGAAAGTGTACATCTTGCCGTAACCGGCGCCGCTGCCCAGATCGCTTGCGTCTTTCGGAGCCAGAAAGCCGTATTCTCCCGCACCCAATTCGCGGCCCAGGGTGATCTCAAAAACAAACGGCGCAAGTTGCTTGCTGCTGAAATCGACGGAGTCTCTGGCTTCACTGCTGGAGCGATGGAATTCGCCGCCTTTCTCCAAGCGAAATTCACGGTGTTTTTCGCGGACATGAAATCGCAGCAGGAGATACTCGCCGGCAGAACTGCCTTCAGGCGTATAGAGAATGAAGCTTGCCGGGAGTGTGAGCGTCAGCGTACTCGACGATCCCGCGACGATGGCATTCACGTCCCCCTTGATCTTCCCTTCCGTCGCAACCGACTTCGCAACGCCTCCGGCCTTTCTTGTTACCGGCTCCGGCAGCAGCGGTTTCCAGCTTTCGTCCCTGGCCTGGAAATAGACGCCAACGCCGTCAACGCCGGGCGGCATCTTCCAGGCTGGCTCTGCGGACTGCGACGGCAGTGCAATCGGAGCCGCGGGTGGGGGCGGTGGCCCGGGTGCGGACTTCATCAGCACGGCCGAAATCACTTTGCTGTCTGCGCCCGCATTCCGCAGCGCGGTCAGAGCATCCGCGGAGAGGTCGTACTTGCCGGGAGACGCGTCGATGGTGGTAACGATCAGGTCGTCCGACAGCCCCGCCTTCAAAAGCTTGATGACAGCGTCGTTGTTCATCTCCTGTTGCGCAAAGATCAGCGGGGAAATTGCCAGCAATGCCAGGGCTGGAAGTCTCTTGCGCATGCAGGTTCTCCTAGAGATTGGGTAGATGGAGCGCGGCTAAGGAAAATCAATTACGAGTTTACAGACTTCCAGGGGTGTGGTAGATTCCGTTGCGCAAGGGGGAAGCATGAAAATCGGTTGCTGTATGAATCGTGGCATCTCGTTCTCTTACTCGTTGTTGTCATGCGTAATCTTCTCACTTCTGTTCTTGGGAGTCCCGCCGGCCTATTCGCAATCATCTCTTGAGAGTGACGTTGACAACGGCCGAATCATTGAAATGACCCATAAGGGCCTTGGGGATGACGTAATCATCGCGAGAATCAAGGCGAGCCCGACAAGATTCGATCTATCTGATGACGATTTGGCCAAGCTCAAAAAAGAGGGAGTTTCGGACGCAGTCGTCGCGGCCATGATTCAGTCAACGCAATTGACGGTTGCCAAGGTCAAGATCGATGGAAACCCTGTCGAATTGCGTGTAATCGGTGAGCAGAAGGTCGGAGGGCGGCTCGGGCACGATGTCACCTTGGGGATCAAGTCCGTCAAGAACAAAGCATATTTGCAGGGACAGCACGCAACTTTAATTGCCTCGCGGAACCCGGTTATCGAGATTGAGCTTCCAGCGAATGAGAATATCGACAATTACATCATTGTGGAAATGGACGACAAAGGCGACCGGAGAGAAATCGAAATGGGCTCGGCTGGCGGAACCGTTGGTGAAAAGGTTGGCATTCGAGCCGACAAAATTGTCCGCGTTTCTGCAACTCCACTCGGGGGTCGCCGTTTTCGGATTACGTCGGTAAGAGAATTGAAGAAGGGCGAATACATCCTATACTCGGTTGGCTCTGCCGATTTTCCCCGCGGCGTTTATGGGCACGGATACGATTTCTCGGTGCAGTGAGAGACGACCATGAAAACAAAGCGCGCCCGTTCGAGAACTTGCTTGGGTCTGGTTGTGCTAGGAGCCCTTCTGGCTGTTGTACCGACGAGCGTTCGGTCTCAAGCAACACCAGACACAAAGACTGGGACGATTCTTTTGGTTGACGGTACCCCAATCCATCTTGTCCTGATGGACGATCTGCAAGGCAAACAGCTAACGGTCAAGCAGAATGTTCATTTTAAAGTACGCGAGGACATGGTTGCTGACTCCAAGCTGATTGTGAAAACAGGCGCGGATGCATTTGGGCACATTGAATCGGTGTCCAAAAGCGGCCTATTTGGAAAATCAGGAAGGCTCTTTCTGCAATTCGATTATGTGGAATCGGTAGCGGGAATGAAGATTCCCTTGAGAGGTGGTGCTGGCGTTAGCGGCGGAAAAGGTGGGGCACTCACCTGGGAAACGGCCATGTGGTATGGCCCGAATGCAAACCTGCCGGTCGGGACAGTGATCAACGCTTATGTTGACAAGGATCAACGGATACCGGTCCCGTAGGCCTTTCGGAAAACGACGCTCGCCGGTTTGACGAGCCGCGGCCCGGCTCCGCAGAGGTCGCGCAAGACTCACCCGGCGCTTGATGCCCGGAGTTTGGACGGGACGTACCTTCAGAGTGGCGTGGCTACAGGCGGGTTATTTGACGATGGCAAACGTAAAGATCTTGCCAGAGACGGGAGGGGACTTTGACGCTGCGTCCTGCGGCTCAAGGAAACCGAACTCGCCGTCGCCGACTTCATTGGGGACAACCATCTTATAGATGGAGGGAGCAATTTCCTTACTCATGAATTCGATGTCGTCGCGCACACCGCTTGAGGATTCGTGTCCAAGAGCTCCGGCGAGGGATTGAAACTGGCGGTTGTTGCCGGAAACATGGAGGCGAAAGAGCCGGAAGTCGTTGGGCGACAGGCCGTCGGGAATGTGCAGGAGAAAGGTCGCCGGTGTCTTGACGACGAGCCTGCTTCTGCTGCCGTTGACGACGGCGTTGAGATCCTGTTTGACAAGGCCGGCGGTGGCGACGTGCTTGACCTTGCCCCCCGATTCAAAGACGGCCAATTCAACGGGGAGCATTTGCCAGTTGCCGCCGTCCTGGTAGTAGACACCGATGCTGTCGACGCCGGGAGGAATCGGGGACGGAGCTGGAGCCGCCGCGGGAGCGGCAGGAGTGGCCTTGGCGACGATGGCGGCGATCACCTTGTCGCTGACGCCCGCCTGCTTGAGCGCGACCAGGCCGTCCGCCGATGTGTCGTAGGTGCCTGGCGAGGCGTTGATGGTGGTAACGATCACGTCGTCGGAAAGTCCGGCTTTGGCCATCTTGATAACGGCATCGTTGTTCATCGCCTGTTGCGCGAAGACGAGTGAGCAGACAACCAGGAATAGGAGTGCGAAAAGCCGGTTACGCATCTGATCTCTCCCCTCCGAATTCGGAGCCAGAAATAGGAATCGAAAAGAGGTATCCGCATCATCTACCAGGCGGGCCGTTTTCGCAAGGTCATTTTGCCCGGGAGAGCCAGCGATTGCGGGCCGGGCTTGCATGAATTGCCGGGCTGCGTGGGAGGGGCCTGCGCTGCGATGGCCCTGGTTCCTGCGCAACTCACTTGCTGTGCTTCTGTTTCCAGTTTTTCCGAGTTTGCTCCGGGTGCGGCGGTGTGCTAACCTTGATTTCTGTGCCGTGTACGCGGAAAGTTGGAGTGTGTCCGCGCACTTTTTGGCATCTCGGGTAGGTTTCCCGTGGGAAACGAGCTGGCGTAGCTCAGCTGGTAGAGCATCTGATTTGTAATCAGAGGGTCGGGGGTTCAAATCCCTTCGCCAGCTCCACAAAAAGGAAGCCGAAAACGAGGCAGCCGAAGCGGCGAAAGTTTTCCGGCGCAGATTCAAATGAGCGCCGGGCCTGTCCTCCGCGGTGATCCCCAGTTCAGGCGCAGGCTCGTGAGTCCGGAAGCCTCCGGGCGTTGCGGCGTGCGCGGAAGCGGGGCGAAAAGAGCGGCGTTAGCGGGGCTGGCGGCGTTATTGGATTAAGGGAACGAGCTGCGCGGGCTTGCGGGAACGCGGAATGAGTGGCTCGGACAATATGGGCACAGGTGGCCGAGCGGTTAATGGCAGCAGACTGTAAATCTGCCGCTCCTTGCGAGCTACGGAGGTTCGAATCCTCCCCTGTGCACCAGAAATGCAGGGACTGAGGGACTAGGGACGTAGGGACTACGAATTGCGGCGGAGATGGGAACTGATTCGGAGAACGGGAAGTTGGACGGCTCCGGCGGGGATCCCTCGGGTGCGAGTTTGGACCGCAAGTTTTGGGTGGCCATGGCGTTGTATGCCGTTCTGGCCTTGTTGGCTTGGCTGACCATGGGCGAGGGCTCGGTGCTCGTGTATGGAAGGCCGGTGGAGATAAGGCTGGTTCCGCTGATCGTGATTGGTGGGCTGGCTTTGCGTACGGTTTTAGCCCGGCAGGCGGAGAAGATTCGCAGGTCGGGGGAGAAGAACAGCTCTTAGCTTTTAGCTGTTAGCTCTTAGCTTTTGCGTGGCAGGGTGAGCTGATGTGGATTGCAGCGGCACCGTGAAGCTAAAAGCTAACGGCTAAGAGCTAAAGGCTTGAAGTTTGCGGGCTGATGTAGCTCAGTTGGTAGAGCACTCCCTTGGTAAGGGAGAGGTCACCAGTTCAATCCTGGTCATCAGCTCCAGAAATACGGGAAACAGTGGTCAGTTGTCAGTGATCAGTTGTCAGTGAGTACGCGCTGGACGAGGCCTTGGGTAGCTGTCAGTGAGGCGAGATGAATAACTGATCACTGAAAACTGTGAACTGACAACTGTTTCTAGGGCGGGAGTAACTCAGTGGTAGAGTCACAGCCTTCCAAGCTGTTGGTCGCGGGTTCGATCCCCGTCTCCCGCTCCAAAAGACAGCTATTAGCTCTTAGCTTTGAACGGTGTGGGAACGGACGGAAGTGCAGCGCGAGGACAGCAAAGTTTGGATGTAGTTGATGCAAGCGTGAACGAGATGGAGTCAGCGGCTAATAGCTAAAGGCTAAGAGCTGTTTTTCGGGGGGCAGGGAATCGATGTTTGAGCAGGCAGCGATCGCGGTACAGGATGAACAGGGATTTGCGCAGCTGCATGCGCTGATCGACGCGGCGTTCGATGCGCGCGACGTAGAAGTTTTTCTGAACCGCGTGAAGAAGTCGAAGCTGCGCGTCCGGGATTTTGAAGGCATTCTGGAGCGCGGGCTGCTGGGCAAGGAAGCGATTGCGCTGTACCAGGCGCTGCCGGTGAGCGACCAGGGACTGACGCGCGAACGGTATCTGCGGCTGGTGGAAGCGGTGCCGCTGGAGTTGCGGCAGAGATATTTGAAGGTGTACGCGTATTACTGAGAGATGCAGCCATTAGCTCTTAGCTTTTAGCTATTAGCTAATGCGCGGGTGAGCTGAGGGCGTTGGCTGAAGCGAGACGAGGCTAAAAGCTAATGGCTAAGAGCTAAAAGCTGTTTTTGGGGCTGGAGCCGGAACGCCGGCGCCCCGAGATGAAACGGGCAGTACCAGCGATGAAAGGGATTTGGGACTTTTATGGCGAAGGAAAAATTTGATCGCAGGAAGCCGCACGTGAACGTGGGAACGATCGGCCACATCGATCACGGCAAGACGACGCTGACGGCGGCGATTACGAAGGTGTTGCAGAAGCACAACCCGAAGAATCAGTTTCGCTCGTTCGACTCGATTGACAACGCGCCGGAAGAGCGGGAGCGCGGCATCACGATCGCGACGGCGCACGTGGAGTACGAGACGGCGAACCGTCACTACGCGCACGTGGATTGCCCGGGCCACGCCGACTACATCAAGAACATGATCACCGGCGCGGCGCAGATGGACGGCGCGATTCTGGTGGTGGCGGCGACCGACGGACCGATGCCGCAGACCAAGGAGCACGTGCTGCTGGCGCGCCAGGTGGGCGTGCCCTCGGTGCTGGTGTTCCTGAACAAGTGCGACGCGGTTGAGGACGAAGAGCTGATCGAGCTGGTGGAGATGGAAGTGCGCGAGCTGCTGGGCAAGTACCAGTTCCCGGAAGACGCGCCGGTGATTCGCGGCTCGGCGCTGGGCGCCTTGAACGGCGAGCCCAAGTGGGAAGCCAAGATCGACGAGCTGATGGAGGCGGTGGACAGTTATGTGCCGCGTCCGGATCGCGCCATGGATCTGCCGTTCCTGATGCCGATTGAAGATATTTTCTCGATCTCTGGCCGCGGCACAGTGGTCACGGGCAGGATCGAGCGCGGCAAGGTGAAGGTGGGCGAGGACGTGGAGATCGTGGGTTTCCGCGAGACGCGCAAGACGGTCTGCACGGGCGTCGAGATGTTCAAGAAGCAGCTGGACGAGGGCATGGCGGGCGACAACGCGGGCATTCTGCTGCGCGGCACGGCGAAGGAAGACGTGGAGCGCGGGATGGTGCTGGCCAAGCCGGCTCGATTACGCCGCACACCACCTTCAAGGGCTACGGTGTACGTGTTGAGCAAGGAAGAGGGCGGCCGTCATACGCCGTTCTTCAAGGGCTACCGGCCGCAGTTCTACTTCCGCACGACGGACGTGACGGGAGTGGCGGAGTTGCCGGCGGGCGTGGAGATGGTGATGCCGGGCGACAACGTGGAGTTGCAGATTGAGCTGATTACGCCGGTGGCCATGGAGAAGGGCCTGCGCTTCGCGATTCGCGAAGGCGGACGCACGGTGGGCGCGGGCACGATCTCGGAAATTATTAAGTAACAGGGACTAAGGGTCTGAGTGGACTAAGGGACTAAGGCAAAACGACGGGACGAGCAGAATGTGATTCAGTCCCTTAGTCCCGAGTCCCTGAGTCCCTGAAGCGACCTGAAGGGGAGCAAGCAATGCGGGAAATCATCACGTTGGAATGCACGCAGTGCAAGGAGCGGAATTACTCGACGACGAAGAACAAGAAGACCGTCACCGGCCGTCTTGAGCTGAAGAAGTTCTGTAATCGCTGCCGCAAGCACCAGGTGCACAAGGAAGCGAAGTAAGAAGGCAGCTACTAGCTCTCAGCTGCTAGCTTCAGCTGATTCGTCGGGAGACCAGGACGTCCGGTTCACCGTAATCGAGCTAGAAGCTAGAAGCTAGAAGCTGAAAGCTGTTTTACAGGGGCGTAAGCTCAACGGCTAAACTGTCGGTCTCCAAAACCGAACTTGGGGGTTCGAATCCCTCCGCCCCTGCCAGATTGAGACGATCGTGAATCGTGGGCCGTGGATCGTGAGTCGGCAATCACGAGCCGAGCTGCAGGGTCCCGAAGAATTCAGGTAGTGCTACGGACCACGAACCACGAATCACGGTCCACGAAGAAGGGAAGAAGTATGGCCACGAAAACAGCAATCGAACGAGGCGAAGAGCGGTCCGCCAAACGGCAAGAGCCGGGCGCGCTGGCGGAGTTTGGGGGCGGTGCAATGAGCAAGTGGACCGAATTTACCGGCTTTCTGCGCGATGTGCGCGCGGAGATGCGCAAGGTAGTTTCGCCCTCCTGGAAGGAAGTGAAGACGACCACGGGCGTAGTGATCGTGGCGGTGTTTCTGTTCGGCTGTTCTTCTTTCTCGTCGACTGACTGTTCAGAGCAGGGCGTGCACGGGCTGCTGAAGCAGTCTGGGCGGATTGCAGTAGCAACAGAGCAGCACGGAATCGAGAGTGGAATGTCAGACGAGTTGGAACAACCGGAGCTGGAAACCGGATTTGGAGAGCCGGAATGAGCCGGCCGAGGCCAGGAGTCCGCAGTGCAGGCTGCGACAGCCGAGCCGAGGCCACCGAGGCAGCGCCAAGGTCGAACAGCAAAGCTCCGAGGCCGCTAAGTAAGCGCCGGAGGCCGCAGCGGAGCCGAGGTGGCTGAGGCAGCCCCCGAGGCCGCGGTAGCAGAGCCGGTGCGCAATCCGCTCTTCAAGTGGTACATCCTGCATGCCTACTCGGGCTTTGAGCGCAAAGTGCGCGAGTCCATCGAGAGCCGCGTGCAGGCCTTTGGATTGAGGGACCGCGTGGGCCGCGTGATGATTCCCACCGAGCCGGTGACGGAGATCGTCAACGGCAAAAAGCGCACGGTGGAGCGGGTGTTTCTGCCCGGCTACGTGCTGGTGGAGATGGATCTCGACAACGACTTGTGGCACGTGCTGAAAGACACACCCAAGGTGACGGGATTTCTGGGCACCGGCGACAAGCCGGTGGCGCTGAGCGAAGAAGAAGTGAGCTCGATTCTCTTCCGCAGCGAAACCGCCAAGGACAAGCCGCGGCTCAAGATCAAATTTGAGAAGAGCGAACAGGTGCGCATCACCGATGGGCCGTTCGCCAACTTCAATGGCGTGGTGGACGAGATTAACGAAGATCGCGAAACCCTGAAGGTGATGGTGACGATCTTCGGCCGCTCCACGCCGGTCGAACTGGAGTTCGGCAAGGTAGAAAAGATTGAGTAGTTGAAGCTTTCTGCAAGTAGCTTTCAGCTTCTAGCCGGTCGGGTTTTCTAGCTGCCGCCGGTTGCGAGCCAACGCTGAAAGTTTCGGCACCAAAATTTGCAACTAATAACGACCAGCTAAGAGCTAAAAGCTAGAAGCTAAGAGCTGGTTCCGAAGGAACCAACATGGCACCTCCGAAGAAAATTACCGGCTACGTGAAACTGCAGATCGAAGCCGGCAAAGCAACGCCCGCGCCTCCGGTAGGCCCCGCGCTGGGCCAGGCGCAGGTCAACATCATGGAGTTCTGCAAGCAGTTCAACGCCAGACGCAGAACAAGGAGATGGCCGGGCTGATCATTCCGGTTGTCATCACGGTGTATGCCGACCGCACCTTCAGCTTTATCACCAAGACGCCTCCGGCGGCGGTGCTGCTGAAGAAGGCGGCGGGCATCGACAAGGGATCGGGCACGCCCAACAAGGAAAAGAAGGGCAAAGTGACCGAGAAGCAGGTGCGCGAGATCGCCACGCAGAAGATGCCGGATTTGAATGCGGCGTCGGTCGATGCGGCGGTCAAGAGCATCAAGGGCACGGCGCGCTCGATGGGGATTGAAGTGATCGGATAGCTCCGGCTGATTCGATCGGTTGAAAACGGAAGGCTCTCCGCGATGCGGAGGGCCTTTGTTTTTGGCCGGGAAAACGATTGATGACGACTATTACGCCCCGGCGAGTTGCATGCCCATGATTTCGATTTCGAGGCCGCCGAAGTCGGGGTGGTCGTTTTCGCGGATGCGGTAGGCGAGGTCGATGTGGCTGCCCTGGCTCGAGGCGGAGCTCCATGGCGCGCTCGGCGAGATTCCAGCCGACGGCGCGAATGGAGCTGATGGGCGCGGGACTGCCGGACGGATGGGCCGAGGAAGTCGCTGGCGACGAATTGAGGACGCCGTTGGGCGATGCGGCGGAGTCCTGCGCGAGTTCGAGCGCGAGATGACGGGCCTTCATGATGCGCGGCGGCGCGAGCAGGCGCGCGCTGCGGGCGACGAAGATGGGCTCGGGATTGCCGTGGCCGAGCGGCTCGAGTTTGCGCAGCCATCCGGCGAGCACGGGCGTGATGCGGTCGAGCGGCAGCTCGGCGTGGATGCGCAGAAGGCGCTCGGGCTCGCGCGCGGCGAGATGCTCGTCGGCATAGAGTGCGCAGGCGGCGCTTGAGTTCGGGCAGGTTTTCGGCGGGCAGGGCGAAGCCGACGGCGAAGGCGTGGCCGCCGAAGCGGGTGAAGAGGTCGGCGCAGGTTTCGATGGCGGCGAGGAGCGGAATCCGTCGACGGAGCGGCCGGAGCCGTGGGCCACGCCGTCTTCGATGCTGATGACGATGGCCGGCTTGGCGGTGCGCTCGACGACGCGCGAGGCGAGAATGCCGATGACGCCGCGATGCCAGCCGTCGCCGTCGATGACGAGGAGGCGGTCGGCGGCGAGTTCGGCGTCGGCAGCGAGGCGGGCTTCGATGGTGGTGAGCGCGGCGGCTTCGACGTCGCGGCGCTCGCGATTGAGGCGCTCCAGTTTGGCGGCCAGCTCCGTGGCGCGGTGCGAGTCGCGCGTGGAGAAGAGCTCGATGACGTCGGAGGCGACGTCCATGCGGCCGGCGGCGTTGATGCGCGGCGCGAGGCGGAAGGCGACGTCGAAGCCGGTGAGCTGTTTGGCGGCGGGATCGAGCGCGGCCGCGGCGAAGAGCGCGCGGAGGCCGGCGCCGACGGGGCGGCGCAGCTCGCGCAGGCCGAGGGCGGCGATGGCGCGATTTTCGCCGCGCAGCGGAACGGCGTCGGCGATGGTGGCGATGGCGGCCATCTTGAGAAAGCTGGGCAGAGTTTTTTCGCGGGCGCGCGCCGGGTCGCGGCGCTCGAGCAGGGCCTGGGCCAGCTTGAGCGCGATGGCTGCGCCGCAGAAGCGATTTCTCAGGATAGGGGCAGCCGGGCTGGTTGGGGTTGAGGATGGCGAGGGCGGCGGGAAGCTGCGTCGTGCGCGTCAGCGCAGGTGGTGGTCGGTGATGATGAGGTCGAGGCCGAGGCGGCGCGCGGTTTCAGCTTCAGCGAAGGCGCGCATGCCGGTGTCGACGGTGATGACGAGGCGAACGCCTTCGGCGTGCGCCGCTTCAAGCACGCTCGATTGCATGCCGTAGCCTTCGCGCAGGCGATGGGGCACGTGGAAGCGCACTTCACCGCCGAGCATTTCGATGGCGGTCTTGAGCAGGACCACGGCGATGGTGCCGTCCACGTCGTAGTCGCCGTAGAGAAGAATCGGCTCGCGCGCGGCGATGGCGCGTTCGAGGCGGTCGACGGCCGCGGACATGCCGAGCATGAGAAAGGGATCGTGGAGGTGCGCGGGTTCGGGATTGAGGAAGGCGAAGGCCTCAGCGGCGTGGGTGATGCCGCGGGCGACGAGCAACTCGGCGAGAACGAGAGGCAGACGCGCTTCGCGGGCGAGGGCGGCGGATTCTTCAGGGTGCGGCTCGGCGACGAGCCAGCGCTGGCGGCGGCAATGTGCGAGTTGCGGCGATGCAGGTTGCGCCGGTGGCGCGGCCTGATGTGCCGGCGCTGGCCGTGCTCACGCGCTTTACTCGTCCTCGTCGTCGTGCGAGTGCGCGTCGTCGATCACGATGTCGTGGAAGCTCTCGATGTCTTCGAGCAGCGACTGGTAGCGCTCGTACCACTCGGTGGTGGTTTCGTGCAGAAAGACGATGCCCTGGTAGACGAAGCCGAGCTGAATGTAGCCGAGCTTGCCCGCGTACTTGCGCAGCCACTTGGCTTCGACCAGCTCAGTGGCTTCTTCGTCGGGGAAGTTCATCTCGCCGGCTTCCTCGATGAGCGCGTCGAGCTCCTCGCGCTCGAGCGTCATCTCGCTGAAGGTGACGAAGGGAGCGCCCACGTGCTTGGCCATCTCCACAAAGTCTTTCCACGCGTCGGGATTGCCGTGGCCCTCCCAGAGGACCGAGGGAATGTCTTCGGTGACGTAGCCGGGGAGGCGGCGCAGGCCGTGGCCTTCAATAAAGGCCACCATGTCGTCTTTCAGCGAGAGCAGATTGTCCGTGCTCATCGTCAAACACCCATTCTCGCAGATGGGGCCGGGGCGGGCATACGGGTTGTGGAAAGCGTTGGGTGTGCGGGAGCGAAATGGCATTGCGGCGTGAGGTCTGCGCTGGCGGATGAGGCGACGTCGCGGCGGACGGGGCGTTAGTCTGAGTTAGCTCGTGCGAAGTTGACTTGGACTGAGGAGGATTGCCGCTTGCCCCCATTTGAACGCCATGTTTTTGTCTGCCACAACATCCGCCCCGCCGATGCGCCGCGGCCTTCCTGCACCACGCGACGGAAAGAGCGAGCTGCACACGCGGTTGCAGCAACTTTGCGCGCGAGGCCGGGCTGGGCGGCGAAGGTGCGGATCAACAAGTCCGGCTGCCTGGACCAGTGCGAGCACGGGCCGACGGTGGTGGTGTATCCCGAGGCGGTGTGGTACGGCAACGTGCAGCCCGAGGATGCGGAAGAGATTGTGAC
Source organism: uncultured Acidobacteriota bacterium (assembly GCA_963826735.1). GTDB lineage: Bacteria > Acidobacteriota > Terriglobia > Terriglobales > Acidobacteriaceae > Telmatobacter. The sequence continues at coordinate 187,301 of CAWGYN010000010.1, read as the reverse complement.
GGAGCACCTGGTGGGCGGGCGGCCGGTGGAGCGGCTGCGCTCGCCGAGGAGTGCCTGAATACGAAGAGCTGCCCGCATCGGAGCTGAAGGCAGGGACACAAGGGAACGCAAGGGAACGAGGGAACGGATAGATCCGGAAGAGGCAGATTTCAGCGATGAAGCGCAGAGAGTTCTTGAAGGTGGCGGGAGCGGCTTCGGCGGCGAGCGTTGACGCGAGGCGCGATGGCGCAGTCCGGCCGCGGCTGTCATCATCGTTATCGATCGCGCACCGACCCGGTGGCCGGAGCGCCGCCGGTGCAGTGGGCTGCAGAGCAACTGCGCGCGGCGATTGCGACGAAGGGCGCATCTGTGCCGGATCGTGATTGCGCCCGAGCAGCGTTCGTGGATGCGGCGTTCTATGTGCTGGTGAATCTGCGACGGGCTCGGCCGCAGGACGGAACGCTGCGCATGCGTCGCGATGGCATTAGCGGCGCGGAGACGTTTTGGCTGACGCCCGGCCGGCATGCCGGAGTGCCGGCCACGATCGTCTCAGGCAGCGATGTGCGCGGGTATGTTTACGGGCTGCTGGAATTGGCGGAGCGGGTGCGGTTCGGCGCGGACCCGCTGACGGCGCTGCATCTGGCGCAGACGATCTGAAGAGAAGCCGGCCAACGAAGTGCGCAGCGTGGGCCGCTATTTTTGCAGCGAGCTCGAAGACAAGCCGTGGCTCTATGACAAGGATTTCTGGCTCGGGCTACCTGGATTTGCTGGCTGCGAGCCGGTTCAACCGCTTCTGCCTCGCGTTTGGGCTGGAGTACGACTTTCCCAGGGGCGTGACGAGCGATTATCTGCATTTTCCGTATCCATATTTGGTGGATGTTCCGGGTTACGACGTGCGCGTGATGCAACTTGCGCGCGCCGGACGGAACGGTGCTGGCGGCGCCGGTTCCGCTGAGCGACCGACGAGCGGCAAGAAGAATCTGGAGGCGCTGCAATTCATTGCCGCGCAGACGGCGGCGCGCGGACTGCACTTTCAGCTCGGCATCTGGACGCACGCGTACCAGTGGACCGACAGCCCGAATGCGTATCACAGCATCGAAGGGCTTGACGCCGGAGACGCACGCGGCCTATTGCCGCGACGCGCTGGCGATGCTGCTGAAGCAGTGCCCGGAGATCCAGGGGCTGACGCTGCGCGTGCACGGCGAGAGCGGCATTCCCGAGGGCAGCTACGACTTCTGGGAGACGCTGTTCGAGGCGGTCAAGGGCTGCGGGCGCACGGTCGAGATCGACATGCACGCCAAGGGCGTGGACGAGAAGATGATCGACATTGCAGTGGCGACGGGCATGCCGGTGAAGCTGGGAGCAAAGTACTCGGCCGAGCACCAGAGCCTGGGCTATCAGCAGGCCGACATCCGCGCGCTGGAGATTCCGAAGCCGGGGCACGCAGGCGAGGGGCCGTTCAGCCTGAGCTCGGGCGCGCGCTCGTTCACGCGGTATGGGTATGCGGATTTTCTTGAAGGCCGGCAGCAAGTACAAGCTGCTGTTTCGGCTGTGGCCGGGAACGCAGCGGCATTTGCTGAGCGCCGATCCGGAGATGGCGGCGGCGTACGGACGGACGGCGCATTTTTGCGGCGCGGTTGGCCTGGATTTGATGGAGCCGCTGACGTTCAAGGGCAGGGAAGGGTCGGGGCAGCCGGGCGGGCGATGCGCGTATGCCGATGCGAGCGCTGAATCCGAAGTACGATTGGCAAAAATTCGAGCTCTACTACCGCGTGTGGGGCCGCAGGCTCTACGATCCGGACGCGAATCCGGAGGCGTGGCGCCGCTGGATGCGCACGAGCTTTGGCGCGGGCGCGATTGCCATGGAGACGGCCGTGGCCAATGCCAGCCGGATTGCTGCCGCTGCTGACTTCGGCGCATCTGCCCTCGGCATCGAATCACTCGTTCTGGCCGGAGATCTACACCAACATGCCGATCGTGATGCGGCAGCGAGCCCTCGCCTTACAGCGACACGCCGGAGCCGAAATGCTTCGGGACGGTGAGCCCGCTCGACCCGCAGACTTTTTCGACGGTCGAAGAGCACGCCGCGGAGATTTGCTGGACGGAAGCGCGAATCCGAAGTATTCGCCGATCGAAGTGGCGCAGTGGATGGAGGATTGCGGCGGCAGCGGCGAGCGATGCGCTGGATGCAGGCGCGGCGAGGAAGATCGCGGCGCGCAGTTCGCCGGCCTTCCGGCGGATGGAAGCGGATGTGCTGATCCAGATTGGGCTGGGGCGGTTTTTCGCGGCGAAGATGCGCGCAGGCGTGTTGTATGCGGTCTTTCAGCAAACGCAGGAATGGCGGGCGGGGCTGGAAGGCGCTCGACCAATACCGGATGGCGCGGGAGGCATGGGTTGCGGCGGCGCAGGCGGCGGCCGTCTATCGCAGCGACATTTCGTATGGAAGCACGCCGATGCGGCGCGGGCACTGGAGCGACCGGCTGGCGGCCATCGACAAGGACATTGCGGCGCTGACAGGCGCAGGTGAGCGCGGCGTCCCGGGACGCTGATGCGACTCCGAGATACGCGGCGGGCGATCGTGGAAGCGACGGGACAGGCCGGCGCGGCCCCGATTGCGTGGACTCACACGCCGCCGGCGAGCATTCGAGCCGGGCGCGGCGCTGGCGCTCGCGATTACGGTTCCGCAACAAGAGCTGGAGCCGATGTTGACGCGGATTCGTTCTGCACTACCGGCATGTGAACCAGGCGGAACGGTGGAAGCGGGTGGAGATGCAGGGGAGCGGGACGGTGTTCAGCGCGGCGATTCCGGCCGAGTACACGCAGTCGCCCTTTGCGCTGGAGTATTGCTTCGAGCTGCACGCGAAAGATGGCGCCGCGTGGCTGGCTCCGGCGTTCAATGCGGCGCTTTCGAGCCAGCCGTACTACGCGGTGATGCGTAGGGCGCGAAAGACGGCCTAAGGAGCCAGGCGGTAGAGCGAGGAGCGCGAATGAAGCTATGCCGGTTCGTGTGTACAGCCCCGGGTGCGATGCGGTATCCTGACGTTTAACCCATGATTTTTTCTCGCGACTACATTGGGTATCTCGCCCGCCGCACGGTCAAGCACCTGATCGACGCCAAGTTGATCACCACCAGCGATTTGAAGGTGACAGAAGAGCGCGTCAATGCGGCGCTGCTCGACGAGCTTTCGCTCGAAGACCGCATCAACGAAGAGGTGCGCGTGATTCTCGAGGCCTACTCCGAGGAGATGCGCAAGAGCGGCGCGCAATATGCCGAGATGTTCAAGAAGGTGAAGAACGAGCTGACCAAGAAGTACAAGGCGGTGCTATGAGGATCAGCCGCGACAAGCTGAACAAGCTGGCCCACACCGTGGCGGACGCGCTGGCCGAGGTCGACCAGGTGGGGTTTCTGGAGGATCGCAACACGATCCGGCAGGAGGCGCGCAAGGAGCTGGAGATTCTGCTCACCGAAGAGGCGCGGATCGATACGGCGGCGCGGCTGAAGATCGCCAACCAGCGCAAGATCATCCTAGGAAGGCTCGCAGGAGTGGGACATTCTGTACCGCAAGTACTACAACGACGAAGTGCGCAAGCTGGGGATTTGAAGCGCAGCGAACGCGTGCTAACGACGCGGCATGGCGTTGGCCGCAGGGCCGATTTTTGTTAAAGTAATGAAGGCGCCCGCATCCGCGGGCCTCCCCGCACAAGCTGTGGCGCTATCGTCTAGGGGTTAGGACGTGAGATTCTCAATCTTAAAACCCGGGTTCGATTCCCGGTAGCGCTACCAGAGATTTGACGCTAAAGCCCGCTAATTCAGCGGGCTTTTAGTTTGGCTAGAAAACGTGCTTGCGGGTACTAGAGCGGTTTCGGAAATACTGTGTCCGGTCAAAGCGATGATCAGGGTCGTTGCTTCTTGAGGTCGCGACGACTTGGATGTCTTGAATGCGGATACACCATTTCCGAAACCGCAGTAAGCAGGGATTTCAACAAGAAATCGTAACTCCGCAAGTCGTCAGAGTGATATCCGAAGGAGAAATACCTAGCCCATAAAGCCCAGATACGGGTTAGAGCCAAAGTTTCCAAAGTTGGGGAAAACCGTTCGGATCTCGCTATCGGAGAGCCCAAACCAACTGGCAAGTGTACCGGCGTATTGCTCGACTGCGGTAGTGGGAATCAGCCTGCCTGCGCCGACGTCGTTGGCCTGATTGACGCCGACCACTGGATATTGGCCGTACATGTTCTGCCCCTGCACCGCACCACCCAGAACAAAATGATGGCTTCCCCAACCGTGGTCGGTGCCGTTTGAATTGCAGGTAAGAGTGCGTCCGAAGTCGGAGATGGTGAAGGCGGTAACGTTGTTGCTGAGGCCCATGTTGATCATCAGGCCGTCGAAGTACTCTAGCGCCGCGCCAAGCTGGGTGAGAAGTTGCGAATGAATCTGCGCCTGGTTATTGTGTGTGTCGAAGCTGCCGAGTTGGACATAGAAGATCTGGCGCGTCACGCCGAGACTGGCGCGGCCGGAGATGATGCGTGCCACGGTCTGCAGGGATTCCGCGAGGGGATTGTCCATGAGCTTCATCGATACCGGGTCGAGATACTGCGGCGGATTGAGCACTCCGGTCACGCCGGCCGGAGCCATGGCGCTGGCCAGCATGGCCTGTGCCTGGATGGAACGCTGGATGACCACTTCGTATTCCTGGGCGAAGAGATTGGTTTCGTCGCCGCTGAGGATGGCGCTGAGTGGATTCGTCGGTGATCCGAATGGAGGCTGGGCTAGCCCGTTGATGGGAATCGGGCCGGCGGGCGTCACGTTGAGCTGAAACGAAGTTTGCCCGGCCAAAAACAGCGCGTTGCCGCTGGTCGAGATGCAGGTGAACATGGAATTGGAATTCATGTTCATGGCCTCGATGGCATCGGCAACCGCACCACCCCAACCCACACGCTCGCCGCTGCCGAGATTGGAGGCGATGGCCTGCCACGCCGCGGTTTGATCGAAATGTGAATACAGGCTGTCAGGCAGCACCACCGAGTTGGCATTAATTTGCGTTTTGGTGGCCGGTGTCACCAGCGTGCCCGTGTTGGCAACGATTGCGGCACGGCCCGCGTTGAAGAGATTTTGCACGCCTGTGAGAGATGGATTCAGCGCAAACGTCCGTCCGGCCTGCGGCGTGGTGAGAGTGATGGGCAGCAACTCGCTCATGGGATACGCAAGGCCGGGCGCACCTGACCGCGCCTGCGTAAAGGCGACAAACGAGTCAGTATCGGTAGCAATCACAGTGCCGTGACCGTCATTGCCGCCCTGCAGATAAATGCAGACCAGGGCGCGATAGTCCGAACCGCCGCCGCCCCCTTGCGCCATTGCGGCAAGCGAGTTGAGTTCGAGAAGGAACGGGCTCACGTAGAAGCCGGCCATGGAGGCCATGGACGCCGCGCGCAAGAACTGCCGGCGGGTTTGATGGTGCTTGCACATTTTGGGCTCCTATTGCTGCGCGGCGAAGTCGGGCGACGCCACGGTGAGATAGATTGCGGTTTGGACACGGCTCAGAAGCGCGGCGTTGATCGCGTTCTGATCTCCGGTGGGGATTGGGATCGAAGTGACTGCGGTAACGATCTGGCCGTAGAGTGTGCTGCTCATTTGTCCGGCCATCAGCAGCAGGTTGATGCGGTCCACCAACTGACTGGGCGTGGAGGCCAGACCCATTTCGGTGCTGTAGTACGAGAAGACGTCGGGGCCTGAGGTGGCATTGGCGCCAATCGCGTTTTGCAGATAATTGATGTAGCCCACCACCGTAGAAACGTTGGTCATCTGCATCTCCGGCGCTAAAAGCCCGGCGGTTTGAATGGGCGTGCCCGGAGGCGTGTAGCCGGGACTGAACCAGTTGAAGACCGTCGGCGAACGCAGCCACATCTGGCCCAGCCCATAAATGGGGTCTTCGGTGGAACCCAGATCGAACCCTCCCGTGCGCGATTGCGCAGTGAAGGCTCGCGCCCACTCCGTATAACGCAGCAGAGCCTCGCGCACCTTGCCGTATTGCGGATTCGCAGTGGCCGTAGCGGTGTCGCGCGCCTCCGGGTCCAGCAGAATGGCCGTAATCACCGCCTGCAGGTTGCCGCGCACTCCCGTGCCATCGTTCTCGAATACCTGCGCCACCCGGCTGATGTAAGCCGGACTCGGGTTGCTCGTGACCAGGTGCTGAATCATCTGCTTCGAGAAGAAGGCGGGTAGATTCGGATGATTGAACAACGTGTCCAGCGCGATTTTGAGATCGCCTGTCGCGTCCGCGCTGGTCGAGGCGGGGATGGTCACGCCAAGAAATTGTTTTTCCACGGTCGCGTGGTGATCGGCATAGCTCGTCATCGGCAACAGCTCTTCGCCGAAGCTGGTGCCCACGTACAAACAGCAGTTTGACCACCCGTCATCGCTCGAGTCGCCGGGAATTTGCCAACTGAATCCCGTGAACACGGCCGCCAGGCCCATCACGTCAGTATTCCCGTAAGTTGGGATGGGGTTGCCGCTCGCGTCCAGCTTTTGCGAGCCGTCGTCGTTCAACTGCCACAGCCCGATCGTGAACAGTTGCATCACTTCGCGCGCGTAGTTCTCATCGGGATCGGTGGTGGCGTTGCCCTTATCGTTGCCCAGCATAGAAAGAAACTGCCCCATCATAGGACTGAGGGTCACATCGTTGAGCAACTGGCGAAAGTTTCCAAAGGCGTCGTTGCCCAGCATGTCGTAGTAGCCGGCTTCGCCGCGCGGCATGCTTTGAATGGCCGTGGTATTGTCGCTCGAGATCACGAACATCTCCGAGAGCGCATACTTCACGCGCTGCCGCAACGCGTCCGGCGAAATCAGCGATTGCCGCCAGAACTGCGCCTGCACCAGATTTTCGTTGTTGCTGTTCTGCTCAAACAGCATTGCATTGCAAGTCGCATCCCCTGCGGCGCAGAGCGGGTTGTTCACAATCAGCGCCTGTTCCACCGCGGGTTCCACCGGCTTCGCCGGCAACGCGTACTGGGCCGTGAGCCACGCCGGGTAGCCGTTCATTGAAACATCGTGAATCTCCGCGTCGGTTGCCCCAAACGTCGCCTGATCGAGAAAGCGTGCCGCATCCGTCGCGCTCACCACCGGCGTCGGCGGCGTGCCGCTCACCGTTGCAATCAAATCCGTTGAAGCCGCGGGCCCTGGCGCAGGATTCAACACCTGCAGGTCCAGATTGCCCGGTTCCGTCAGATCCACATTCACCGTCAGCTGCGTTCCGCTGTCAAATGTTGCCGCCTCCGGCGATCCGTTCACCAGCACGCGCGCGCCGCTGATGAACTTCTGCCCGGTGAGCACGATTGTTGCCGGTCCCGGTGCAAACGTCATGGGCGTGGCGGCAGTAAGAATCGGGATGGGATTCATCACCGAGATATTCTGCGCGATCGACACCGCCGGATTGTCGACGCTGACGACGGTGAGTTGCACGATATTGCTCGGCGTAGGAACCACCGCCGGCGCCGTGTATGTAATCGACCCGTCGGCGTTTGACACCGCGGTGCCGACAGTCGCGTTGCCGCCGGCAATACCATTCACCTCCAGCGTCACCGCAGGATTATCGGTTCCATTTACACTCAACCCCAAATTCAACTGGTTCGTCACCCGCACATCGGTGCCTGAGTTCGCCTCGATCTTCAGTACCACCTGGCCGGGTCCAACCGTGATCGATGCCTGAGCCGAATTGGCCGATCCAGGATTGGGATTTGTCACCAGCAGGGGATAAGTGCCCGGCGTGGGTTCAGCGATTACGGCTACCAGCTGGGTGCCGGAAATATAGGTGGTCGGAACCACGGCGCCGTTCCACGTAATCTGCGCGCCATAAACAAACTGCGATCCGCTCACCGTGACCTCAGTTTCTCCCTCCGAAAATCCCCCCGGATTCACTGCGCTCAACACCGGAATCGGATTCCACACCTGCACCGATACAGACCCTGGCACCGCGTCGGGAAACCTTGAAATTGAGCTGGTGATTTGAACCGTATACGGATTAGGAACCACGGCGGGAGCCGTGTAAAGACCGGTGCTGCTCACGGTGCCAACCTCGGCGTTGCCGCCTGCAATGCCGTTGACATAGAAATTCATCGCTTGCCCTGAAGCCATGTACCGCGAGCTCAGCTGCAGGGTTTGATTCACGCGCAGCGTATTCGTTGGCGCCGAGATCGACGCGATGGTGTTCAGATCTACCTGAATCGTCCCGCCGCAGCCCACCATCAGTGAGCTCGAAAGCCACAGGGACATGAAAAATAGGCTGGCGCCCGGCAAGGCACGGCGTAAGCGCACTACGTGCATATTCGCTCCTGGATTGGGGGAAACCAAGGAAAGCAAAGGCACCAGAACCACGGCCCCGTCGACAACAGTTACCTAGGATTCGACTCCAACTTTTCCCGGGGTGCCCAGAGACTATCGAGCCCACCCAGCAAAAGCAAAATCAAAACTTCGCAATCTCCAGTACTTCAGTAACGAAGCTCAAGCACGTGCGAGTTAAGTAACTGAAGGCAGTGAGCGCGAGTTATGCGACGAGACCAGCGGGAGCACATTTCGCAGCGGATGTCTCGGTCGGATCAATGACGAGATATCTCGAGACAAATGAATCGAAGAATGCCGAAGAGTCAGCTTATGCTTAGGATCCGAACTTTGATGAAGGATAGAAGGCAAAGAGGAGCTTCGTTCCGCGCGCATGCTGGACCCGTTGTCGCTCATCATTGTCACCAATGCCGGTTGGGTCGATTACTTCGCACGAGACTATGGCGATTACGACAAGGCAATCCTGTATTTGGAGCGCGCCCGGGCTCGTCACTGCGGCTGGCTGGTTTACCTCGCCGTCGAGCCTGCGTTCGATAAACTGCGCAACGACCTGCGCTTTGCCAGGTTAATCAGCGAAACCGTATCGGGATATGCGCAACTCAAGGGTCTAAAATCTTCGCGGCGCCTTAGGCGATTTCGTACGGATGCCGCTGATGCCGGGCGAGGAGACTGGCGGCGATGTCGTCGCCTTGGATGGTTTCGGTCTTCGGATCCCAGAAGACGCGATGCTGGGTCTTCATGGCGATCCAATGCAGCAGGCACGTGGAACAGGCGCGATGGCCGATCTCGGCGGTGGCCACGGGCGCTTTTCTCGATTGGATGCAATCCAGCCAATTGCCGTGCTGGTCGTCGGATGTGTAGATTTGCCACTCCGTCGGGCCGATGACGGAATCGAGAATCTTCGGGTCGCTGGCGCGGAGCGGAAGGATCGGTGCGGCCGGAGCGTTGAGCGAAGCGGTCGGTGTGGTTCCGGTGTCGCGGCACACAAAGATCCAGCCCTTGTCGCCGATCCACTTGATGCCGTTTTCAAAATCGCCGGAGATGGTCATCACCACCCCGTTCGCGTAGCGGCCATAGGTCTTGAACGGGCCGTGCACGTTCCAGAGGTCCTCGGTGGGGAACTGCGCCTGACCCCAGATTTCGACGGGGCCGGTGAGCTCGGTGTCCATGCCCCAGTGCGCCGTATCGACGTGATGCGCGCCCCAGCCGGTGATCATGCCCGCGCCGAATTGCTCCATGCGCAGCCAGCCGGGACGGTCGAAACCTTTCTCGGGCATGACGCGATCGACGGTGTAAGGGACCTCGGGCGTTGAACCCAGCCACGCGTCGTAATCGAATCCCTTGGGCACGGGCATCGTCTGCGGATTGCCGCCGGAGGGATCGCCGGGGAGTCCGATCTTCGACGCGCTGCACGGGGCCGATGCGGCCGTTGCGGACGAGTTCGACGGCGCGCGCGAATTGCTTCCATGAGCGCTGCTGCGATCCGACTTCGAGAATGCGATCGCTGGCTTTGACGCGATCAGCCATCATGCGCCCTTCGCGGATGGTGAGCGATGCCGGCTTTTGCAGATAGACATCCTTGCCCGCGGCGACGGCGGCGACGGCCAGCCGCGCGTGCTGATGATCGGGCGTCGAGATCAGGACAGCGTCGATCTCTTTGTTGGCCAGAAGTTCGCGGTAATCGGAGTAGCCGCGTGTGCCGGTGTAGGGCTTGCCGAGTTTTTTCGTGTAGGCGTCGTCGACGAACTGCTGGCCAAGCTGACACGCTCCTCACTAAGATCGCAGACGGCCACAATGCGATTGTCGCGGCCGGCGACGCCGGTAAACTGCAGCACTCCCGGCATGTCGTGCCCGCGCGAGATGCGGCCCACGCCGATGGCGCCGATGGCGATGCGGTTGGAGGGCGCGGTGGCGCCGAAGACCGAGCTGGGAACGATGGCGGGAAATCCGGCGGCAAGGGCGCCGGAGACGGAGGTTTTGAGAAATGCGCGTCTTGTGGCAATCACGGAAATCTCTTTCGCGACTCGAAGTTAATGCCAACTCAATTTACACCAGCGAGGTAGGGATCGTCATGGGAGCGGTGCATCCCATTTGCGCAAAGGCAGCAGTGGTAGCATCAAAGATGACCGATGCAAATCAAAAAAACTGCAAATCATCCCCCTGGGCGGGCTGGGCGAGTTCGGCATGAACTGCCTGGCGGTGCGCTGGGAAGACGACATTATCGTCATCGACGCGGGCCTGATGTTTCCCGAGTCGGAGTTGCTGGGCGTCGACATTGTGGTTCCCGACATCACCTACCTGATTGAGAACAAGAAGCATGTGCGCGGCCATTGTGCTCACGCACGGGCACGAGGACCACATCGGCGGCCTGCCGTGGATCCTGAACGAGCTGAAGGTTCCGGTGTACGCCACCGAGTTCACGCTGGCCTATGTGGAAGGCAAGCTGGAAGAGCATCAGCTGCTCGACGAGACCGAGCTGATCGAGATCGCAGCCGAAGGAGAAGTTCACCATCGGGCCGTTCACCATCGAGCCCATCCGCGTGACGCACTCGCTGGTGGATTGCGTGGCGCTGGCCATCGAAACGCCGGTGGGCGTCATCATTCATACCGGCGACTTCAAGATCGATCTTTCGCCGCTCGACGACAAGGCCTTCGATCTGCACACCTTTGCCGAGTACGGCAAGCGCGGCGTGCTGGCGCTGCTGCAGGACTCGACCAACGTGGAGCGGCCCGGCTACACGCCCAGCGAACGCGCGGTGATTCCTCGGCTCGACGAGATTTTCTCGCAGACCAAGAAGAAGCTCTTCTTCAGTTGCTTCTCGTCGTCCATCTACCGCATCCGCATCGCCATGGAACTGGCGCGCAAGCATGGGCGCAAGGTGGCCGTGGTGGGCCGCTCGATGGTGGAGAGCACGGAGATTGCGCAGGACCTGGGCTACATCGATATTCCGCCGGGCCTGGTGATCAATCCCGGCCAGATGCGCGACTTTCCGCCCGAGCAGTTGATGGTGCTGATCAGCGGCACGCAGGGCGAGCCGATGAGCGCGCTGAGCCGCGCCGCGGTGGACAACCACAAGCACGCGCACATCGAGCCGGGCGACACGGTGGTGCTGAGCTCGAGGATCATTCCCGGCAACGAGAAGGGCATCTTCCGGGTGATCGACCACCTGAGCCGCCGCGAGGCCAACGTGATTTACGACGACGGCCAGCACGGGCTGATCCACGTGAGCGGCCACGGCAGCCAGGAAGAGATGCGGCTGCTCATCAACCTGGTGCGGCCCAAGTTCTTCATCCCGATTCACGGCGACTATCGCTATCTGCGGCAGCACGCGCAGGTGGCCATGGAGACGGGCGCGGTGGAGCACGCCATCGTGATTGAAGACGGCGACGTGCTGGAGCTGGACAAGGACGACGCGCGCAAGCAGGACAAGGTGACCGCGGGGCGCATTCTCATCGACTCCGGCTCGTCGATCGACGTGGTGGAGGACCTGGTGATCCGCGACCGGCGCATTCTGTCGGAAGACGGCGTGGTGCTGGCGGTGCTGGCCATCAACAAGAGGACCGGCAAGGTGGAGCGCGAGCCCGAGGTGGTGATGCGCGGCTTCGGCGGCGCGGACATCACCGACCAGGCGCGCGAAGCGGTGCTGAAGACGCTGGACGGACTGAGCGCCGAGCAGAAGTCCGACTACGGCATGGTGAAGGAGAGGGTGCGCGTGGAGCTGAAGCGGCTGATCCAGAAGACCACGGGCCGGCGGCCGATGATCATGCCGGTGATACTAGAGATATAGACGAGTGTGAGTGTGGAGTGTGAGTGTGAGAAGCCGGTGTGCACGAATCAGTAACTACTAATCGCTAGAGCGTGTTTTGGCACGACTGAAGTCGTGCCCTTTCACGGCACCGATCATGAAACACACTCTAACTGCTCGCATCACACACTCACACTCACACCTTCAACTTAGTGAACTGGCTGCGCGGCGGAATGCTGGCGCATCGACCGCTTGCCGATGAAGACTTCGCCCAGAGACAGGCGGGCATTGCCTTCGAGGTCGAGGAACCCGGCGTGGCTCGCCTTGCAGAGCGCCTGCGCATCGGGCGAGAGATAGGGCGCGATGAGCACCATCGTGGTCTCGCCGGCTAGATGCGCGGCACAGTCCTGCAGCTTTCTTATCGAAGCGCGGACCTTGCTGGGACGCGTGTCGGCATTCACCTCGCAAGCCAGGGTATGGCTGTGGCCGTAGATGTCGACATGGGCCAGGATTTCGGTGGCGCGGCCGCGCGCCGGCGATTCGCGCTTCATCTCTTTGAGCTTGACGGCGGAGACCTGCTCCAGCAGCGATTTCAGAGCCTCGGCGGCACGAGCTTCAAGCTCGTTGGCTGCGCAATCAGATTTCATCAGTGCTCCTTTTTCAATGCGCTCGCTGCGGCGCGCTCTTCAGTTTGGCGGGTCCGACGATGAAGGAGTTCCTACCCGAAGGAATCAGGGCCAGAGGAATGGGAGCGCGGCGTCCACTGCCGTCGCGATCCTTCGACTCCAGCCAAAGGCCGAGGCGGGGATCGGAGATTTCCGGCTTGCCGTTCCAAAAGTGCGGCCCCAGCCCGCATTCGATACGCAGATGATCGAGTTGCAGTTCAACTTCTGTAACGTGCCTGGGAAAGTAGCGCTGCACGTTATTTTCTCCGACTAGAATTCCGATCACCCGGTGGTCGCGGCATTGAGATGTTACAACCATGAGTCCCCTCCGTTTAACGCAACACCCATCACGGTCCGCATTGATGGCAGGGCTTCTGCCCGGACTCTGGATGAGGCCGTATCCTGAGGCATGAACCGGCGCGATTTCGTCCGGAAACGAACACGCGTGCAACAGTCAGGGGCCGATGAATAAATGCAGCACTCTCGCAAAACTTCGTGTCGTGCTGGCAAAAAGGGCACCGCTTCGCGGCCTGACGCTGGAAATTCAGGAGAATACCAGCTGAACAGCCGTGCATCCGACGGTGGTTTGAAGCGGGGACAAGCAGGAAGGCCAGAATGAAGTACGTCGCGCTGATCGGTCATCCTGACCCGTCTGCGTCCATTCCCTTATGTTCTAAGCGAATTTTGCCCCTAATTTTTGCCCCTGTCAACCACGTTCGATGAATAGGGGAAGAATTCGGTTGGCTGGACGCGAATCGTTTCTTGCGCGCCCAAAATTGAGTGGGTTTTGCACCGCGGAAGGGACTCAGCGATGCCGCGAGGAAGGCTCGTCGGAGAAGATCTGTCCGTCGCGGATATGCACCACGCGGTGTGCAAACTCGGCGATATCTGCCTCGTGCGTCACGAGCACGATGGTGTTGCCGCGGGCGTGGAGCTGATCGAGCAGGGCCATAATCTCGAGGCCGGTCTTGGAGTCGAGGTTTCCCGTGGGTTCGTCGGCAAGAATGATGGACGGGCTGTTGACGAGGGCGCGCGCAATGGCCACGCGCTGCCGCTGGCCGCCGGAGAGTTCGTTGGGCTTGTGCATCATGCGCGATTCCAGGCCGACATCGGAGAGCGCCCGCTTGGCGCGTTCGAGGCGCTCCGTGGCGGGCGTGCCGTTATAGATGAGCGGCAATTCCACGTTATGCAGCGCGCTGGCGCGGGACAGCAGATTGAAGGTCTGGAAGACGAAACCGATTTCCTTGTTGCGGATGCGCGCCAACTGGTCGTCGTCGAGATCGCTGACGAGCTGGCCGTTCAGCCAATAGCGGCCCTTGGACGGCGTATCGAGGCAGCCGATGAGGTTCATCAGCGTGGATTTGCCGGAGCCGGAGGGGCCCATGATGGCGACGTATTCGTTGTGGCGGATTTTGAGAGAGACGCCGCGCAGGGCCTGCACCTGCTGCTCCGAGCCCATGTCGTAGGTGCGCCACAAATCCTCGACCACGATCACGTCGCTCGCGTCCATAACTGCGGCTCTGGGTAACTCTTCGACGCCGATGCTGTTGAGTGCCATGCGTTCCTCGGTGGTCAGTGTCAGTGTCAGTGTGTGTGTGAGTGTGAGTGCGAGTGTGATTGGCTATTCATGTTTATCTCCCAGCGCTTGAATGACTCCGAAGAGCATCCTCCCTATCTCCTCACATTCGGACTCGGCTTCGCGAAGCTGCTGAATCTCTCCGAATCCCAATTCCCTCGCGATGGTCAATTGCGTGTGCAATTCAAAACTTGACCCTCTGGCAACGCCAAGATACTGCTTGTATTCCTGAGTGTTCAGTCGTCCCGCACCCTCGGCTATATTGCTTGGTATCGATACCGCCGCCCGGCGCATCTGCCTCGAGATCCCGTAGGTCTCTTCGCGAGGGAACTGTTTCGATAAACGGTAAACAAGAACCGATAAGCCCACTCCCTTTTGCCAGACCGCTAGCTCCCGATAAGACTTTGCCATCCCACTGCCTTTCACACCCACACTGTCTTCCTCAGCTTCCGTTGCTGGTAATCTCCACCGGCTTCTCCGTGTCGCGCTTGAGCAGCGAGCCGCCCTTCAGATCGCGCAATGTTTTGTAAGGGCCGGTGACGACCTCCTGGCCTGGGTTGAGGCCCGAAAGCACTTCGATGTCGGTGGTGCCCGTGATGCCTGTGGTGACGGGAATAAACTTGGCACGCAGGCGGCCGTGCGCGTCTTTCTCGGCCACAAAGACCCCCTGCACAGGATTCAATTTCGCCGCCGGCGCGGGCGGACCCGAAGCCGCGTGGACGCTGCCGCTCGATTTTTCGTTGTCCGTGGCCGGATCGTGCATGGTCAAAGCCTGAATGGGCAGCGTGAGCACGCCGGTTTTGTGCGCGGTGGTGATTTTGGCGGTGCAGGAGAGCCCGGGGCGCAATTCGTCGCCGGGATCGTCGAGCGTCACGATCACCTTGAAGTCCTTAGCTTCCTCGGTGCCGGAAGTGGACTGCGATGTGGCCACGCCAGTGGAGCGCAGCAGCGCCTGATCGCCGACCAGGGTTACGTGGCCTTTGAAGACCTTGTTGGGCAACGCGTCCACGGTTACGTCGGCGGTCTGGCCGAGCAGCACGCTCACGATGTCAGTCTCATCTACCTTCACTTCGGCGGTGACCACGCTCATGTCAGCGAGCGTCATCAGCGTGGAGCCCTCGGCGTTCTGGATGCCTACAACGACGGTCTCGCCCTCGCGCACAGGCTCGTTGGTCACGATGCCGTCAAAGGGAGCCACGGCTATGGTCTTGCTGAGCGAGATCCTGATCGGCCCGGAGGTTGGCGACGTCGGTCTGCAGGTGGCCGCGAGCGGACTCGGTCTGCGCCTTGGCCTGGTTGAGTCCCGCGACGGCCTGGGCCAGAGCCGCGACGTCAAGATCGTAATTGGCCTTGTTGGTCTCATAGTCCTGCCGCGACATGATGCCGGACTTGTAGAGCGACTGCGCGCGATCCCATTGCAGCTTTTTCTGCTCCAGGTCGGCCTGGGCGTGATCCACGTTGGCCTGAGCGGTCTTTTCGGCAGCGATATAGGAGGAGATGTCGGTTTTGGCGGCGGAGATGGTGGCCTGCTGTGCGTTGACCGTCGACTCCTGCTGCACGTTTCGATGGTGGCCAGCATCTGGCCCTTCTTTACGTGGTCGCCTTCCTTTACGTAGAAGCGGGTAATACGGCCGAACGAAGTGGCGCCCACGTTCACAATGTTCTTGGGCTTGATCTGGCCGGTGCCGCTGACCACAGAGGTCAAATCCTGGCGCGACACGGTGGCGGTGAGCACCTTGGTGTATCCGGATTGCTGCTTGATCACCATGAAGGCTACAAGTCCGGCGGCCACCAGCACAGCGAGAGCAATGAGGAGGATTTTCTTCATGGTCATTCGTTTCTTGGAGTTGGTCTCCCATTCAGTGTACGCGAGGTCGAGGGCGAAGGTTCCGTGAATTTGCGCCTGGGATGCGGGCCCGGCGCCGCCCGCGTCGAGTGTAGAACCAGTGCGCCAGCGCACCTGCGATGAGCCACCGGGGCGGCTGTAAATTGCCGCCGGGGCTGCAAATGGCGGCAGACGAGCCAGATGAGCCTGCCCTTTTGACGGAGTGGAGGCTCTGGGGCTAGCCAGGAAATCGAATGGGAGCGGCTTTTGCCTCGCCCGGTCGCTCCGAGGGTGACCTTACTCGGCTTGGTACGTCGAACCAGCGGAATCAACTGCCGACCGAACCTTGCCCGGCGCTTCCGGGGGCCGTAAAATAGAGGACTGCAGGAGTATCCAAGGCAATGATGTTCAATAGCCGCCGATTTTCTGTTCACCGCTCTCAGTTGCGGCCTCATTTCGGTCCCCGCTGCCGGCCTTCTGGCGCAACAGAGCGCCGCCCCCGCCCCCGCGCAGCAGACCCAGCCGGCCGCCGGACAGGATCCGGGCAGGCTCGGGCCAGGGCCAGGAAGCCGATCCGCTGAAGCGCCAGCTCTCCGACAAGGAGCGGTACAGGGCGCAGAAAGAGCTGCGGCATGAGTTGAAGGGCCCCTACAAGACCTGGCTGGATCAGGACGTTCCCTACATCATTACCGACGATGAGCGCAAGGCCTTCATGAGCCTGAGCAACGATGAAGAGCGCGAAGCCTTCATCGAGAATTTCTGGCAGCGCCGCAACCCCAATCCCGATTCTCCTGAGAACGAGTTTCGCGAGGAGCACTACCGGCGCATCCAGTACGCCAACGATCACTTTGCCGCCGGCAAGCCCGGCTGGAAGACCGACCGCGGCCACATCTATATCGCATTCGGCCCGCCCGACAGCATCGACTCCCATCCCTCGGGCGGCATGTACGAGCGGCCCATGGAAGAGGGCGGCGGCGAGACGTCCACCTTCCCGTTTGAGGTGTGGCACTACCGCTATCTCGAGGGCATCGGCGAGAACATCGATCTCGAGTTCGTGGATACCTGCCAGTGCGGCGATTACCACTTCACCATCGACCGCAGCGAGAAGGACGCCCTGAAATATGTTCCCGGCGCCGGCCTGACGCAGTGGGAACAGATGAACAAGAAGGACAAGACCGACCGGTTCAAGGGCAACGGAATGGAGCAGCTGGGCACTGGCCCGATGGGCGATGCCAACCAGGGCAAGGAGTTCGACCGCATCGAGCTGGCGGCCAAGCTCTTCGCGCCTCCGCCGGTCAAGTTCAAGGACCTTGAGAGCGACCTCGACGCATTCAACTCCACGCACAAGCTGATCCAGGGCCCGGTGTTTCCCTTCGACGTGCGCACCGACTATGTGAAGGTGACCGACAGCATGGACCTGGTGCCGATCACCCTGCAGATCCGCAACCGCGACATCACCTTTGTGACCAAGGACGGCGTTTCGAAGGGCGTGGTGAACATCCTGGGCAAGGTAACCACGATCATGCACAAGACGGTGCAGACCTTCGAGGACACGGTGGAGGTGAACGAGCCCGCCGAGTTGCTGGAGAAGTCGCTCGACCGCCGCTCGCTCTATTGGAAGTCGCTGCCACTTCCGCCCGGGCTCTACCGCCTCGATATCGCGATCAAAGACGTGAACAACCCGGACCACATCGGAATTTACGGACGCAGCCTCGACGTTCCGGAATTTCAGGACGAAAAGCTGGGGGCTTCGTCGCTGATCCTGGCCGACGAGATGAATACCGTATCCTCCCAGCAGATCGGCAGCGGCAATTTCATCATCAGCAACATGTACGTCCGGCCGCGCGTGTCGGCGAACGCCGCCACGCCGGTGAGCATCAAGCGCAACCAGGACTTGAACTTCTGGATGCAGTTCTATAACCTTGGCATCGACGAGGCCACCAAGAGTAATTCGGCGACGGTTACCTACCAGATCAGCGATTCTACGGGAGCGGTGATTCTGGAGAAAGCAATTGGAATCAAAGGACTTGGGGGCGCACAGCGACCAGTTGACGGTGGAGAAAACCCTGCCGATTGCCGGTCTGAGCCCAGGCAAGTACAAGGTGACGGTGAAAGTAAATGACGCAATTTCGAAACAAGAGATTGCGCAATCGGCACCTTTTATCGTCGAATAGAAGGAATCACTGCGCAAGGTTCAACCGGACCCAAGAATTCGGGGACCTGCGCGGCCAAGCATTCGAGGAAGATCGCCAGAGACGCGGCGGAGATACTGATCTGCAGATGAAGCGCAGCACCTATTTCGCCGGTTTCGCCGTGCTGATCGCTTTGGGGACCGCTCCGCTCTACGGAGCGGCGGCGTACGGTGTCGGGCTTGGTGCGGGATT
This sequence comes from uncultured Acidobacteriota bacterium, assembly GCA_963826735.1. Lineage (GTDB taxonomy): Bacteria > Acidobacteriota > Terriglobia > Terriglobales > Acidobacteriaceae > Telmatobacter. Next base: position 168,791 of record CAWGYN010000010.1, on the reverse strand, counting down.
CGGCGGGCGTGCCGCAGATCGGCGCTGAAGTCCAGTTGCTGGGCTCCGACCTGAGCATCATCGCCAGCGTTTACACCAACGGCGAAGGCCGCTTTCTCATCTCCTCGCTGACACCCGGGCGCTACATTCTGAAGGCCATGGGCCCCTCGTTCCTGCCCTCGCAACGCGAGAACGTCCGCGTCCACGCGGGCACCATCGTCAACCTCACGCTTTACACCCTCTACGAAGTGATTCAATGGCTGCCGGCCGAACCGCGTTCCGGCGACGCGCAAAAGGACGACTGGGCCTGGACATTGCGCTCCGCGGCCAACCGGCCTCTGCTGCGCTGGCTTGAGGATGGGCCGCTGGTTGTGGTTTCTGAGGGTCCGGGCGCTACGCCGAAGCTGAAGGCCCGGATGATGGCCACCGGCCAGGCCGGAACCTTTGGCGAAAACGGCGAGCGCTTTTCGGCGGCCGTGGAGGATACGCCGTCAAGCAGCCGCGAACTGCTGGCGCGCGTAGATTTTGCGCCGGACACCGACGCCGGCATGGAATCGATGCTGGGCTTCCACCAGGATCTGGGATTTGCGGGCTCGGTGCAGTCGGTGGCGGCCGTGTCCATCGCGCCCGAAGTGGTGAGCGGCGGAAATGCGGGTCTGGACGAGGCAACAATTCGCAGCTCGGAAACGATGCACTTTGGCGAAGCGGTGGACGTCGAGGCAGGCTCGACCGCAGTGGCCGGGCGACATGGCGGGAGCTTCGCCAGGCACGGTGACCGCGCTGCTGCCCTATGCCGACGGTTGCGTGGCACGATGGCGATTCCACGGTGCGTTACCGCATGGCCACCATGGTGCCGGATCAGGATCGGCGACTTCAGACCGAAGCCGCGGCGTGGCTGCCCGCACTGGCTGAGCGCGATGGCGCTCTGACCATCGAGCGCGGCTCTCATCAGGAGATTGGCTGGGAACGGCAGACGGCCGCTTCGGGCGTGTCCGTTCTGTTCTTCGCCGACCATGTCGACAATCCGGTCCTGGAGGCGCATGGGCCACTTTGCTCCGGGCAATGCCCCGGCTGCGGTGCTCTTCGATCGCAGCGAGCAACCTGATGCGCGCTGCCGGTCCGGCTTACTCGACCACCGGCGTGCAGGCCAGCCTGCGAGCGCAGGTTGCCCGGCGGCAACCGCGTTCGCTTCAGCTATGCCAGCGGCAATGCCCTGGTGATGCCGGCGCTGCCGCAAGCCCCGGCGCTGACGGAAGTGTTGGCGGCCGCGCGCTCGCGGCACGCGCAGACCTACGCGATTTCGCTCTCGGGCACGCTGGACGGCACCGGGACCCAGTGGCGCGCCAGCTACCGCTGGCAGCCCGACGATGCCGTGACCGCTGTGGCGCCCTTTGCGCAGGAGATGGCCGAGCCTTTCCTGAATCTGCACTTCCGCCAGCCCATCCATGTCACTCGCGATGGTGCGGAAGGCCTGGAGGCGCTGCTCGATATGAGGAATCTGCTTGCCGAGGGCTATCGGCCGTACATTCTGAGCGACGGCTCGTTGCTTTTCTTCGCGCAGGAGCAGCGCGGCGTCCGCGCCGGCCTTGCCTTCACCTTCTGAAGTCTTCCAAGTTCCTCCTACGATAATGTTTGCCATTTCCTGAAAGAATGGGAGAATGCATCCATGATGAGAAGCTGCCGCAGTTTTCACGTGAGCCGCCGCATGCGCTGAAATCGGGTCTTGCCGCTACGGCATTCGCTTCGCTTCCGGCCATGATGCACGGCGAAACCGCCGGGCCCACGCGCATGAATCAGCATCCACCAGTCGGCTTGCCGCTGGTGTTACAAAGACATTGCACTGGATCAGCTCTGCGCCTTCGCGGCCTCGATCGGCATGAAGGGCATCGATCTTCTATCAGTCGGATGAGTGGGAGGTTCCGCGGCGCTATGGACTTATCTGCACCATGGGGCAGGCGGGCGGTGGCACCATTCCCGATGCGCTCAACCGGCCCGAGAATCACGCCGCCATCGAGGCAGCGTTTCGCACTAACATTCCGCTGGCGGCAAAGGCCGGCGTGCCCAACGTCATTACCTTTTCCGGAATCGCCGCGGCATGAGCGACGACGAAGGCGCGCGCAACACCATCGCGGGCCTGAACCGCGTGAAAAAGATCGCCGAAGACAACGGCGTGACCATCTGCATGGAGCTGCTGAACAGCAAGGTCAATCATCCCGACTACATGTGCGACCACACGGCGTGGGGCGTGCGCGTGATGGAGGAAGTGAACTCGCCCAACGTGAAACTGCTCTACGACATCTACCACATGCAGATTATGGAGGGCGATCTGATCGCGACCATCCGCGCCAACCTCCAGTGGATCGGCCACTTTCACACCGGCGGCGTGCCCGGCCGTCACGAACTCGACAACACGCAGGAAGTACAATGGGACGGAGTCATGCGGGCCATTGCCGATGCAGGCTTCAAAGGCTATGTGGCGCACGAATTTGTTCCCGTGCGCGACCCGCTGACCAGCCTGCGCGCCGCCGTGGATCTGTTGCGACGTGTAGCGGACCGCGCCGTAGGCGCAGCGTTTGTTAGCCCCGCGCTTCAGCGTGGGGACAGCGGTTTCCACAAATGCGTTCCTGAGTCCCGCAGGGACGGTGCAGACTACCGGCTAAGCAATCGAGATCGACAACCTATGAAGTCTCTCCTCCTCTCCGCATACAACCACCTTGAAATTGCGGAGTTTCCCGCGCCCGACGCAGGCCCGGGCGAAGTGCTGGTTCGCGTCGCGGCCTGCGGCATCTGCGGCAGCGACGTGCACGGCTACGACGGCTCGTCGGGTCGGCGCATTCCGCCCATCGTGATGGGCCATGAAGCCGCCGGAACCGTGGCGGCGGTGGGCGCGGGCGTGCGAAGGCTACGCCGTGGGCGATCGCGTGACCTTCGACTCGACCGTCTTCTGCGGCACATGCGTTTTCTGCCAGCGCGGCGACGTGAACCTCTGCGACAACCGCCAGGTAATCGGCGTCTCCTGCGGCGACTACCGGCGTCACGGCGCGTTTGCCGAGTATGTCGCGGTGCCGCAGCGCATCCTCTACCACTTGCCGGACAATCTCTCCTTCGCGGAAGCGGCGATGCTGGAAGCCACTTCCGTGGCGTTGCACGCGGTGCGCGTTTCGCAAGTGAAGGGCGGCGAAACGGCGCTGGTGATCGGCGCGGGCATGATCGGCCTGCTGACACTGCAGGCGGCGCGAGCCCTGGGATGCGCGCGGGTATTTGTTGCGGATGTGGATGCTTCGCGGCTGGATCTCGCCAAGGAAGTAGGCGCGGATGAGGTTCTTGCACTGCTCCGGAGCGGAGCTGGTCGCGAGAAGTGCTCGAGCGGACCGGGGCCGCGGTGTCGATCTTGCGTTTGAAGCTGTGGGCAGAAACGAAACCGTGAATGGCGCGATCGACTGCACGCGGAAAGGCGGCACAGTGACGCTGATCGGTAACATTCAACCGGAAGTGACGCTGCCGCTGCAGAAAGTCGTCACGCGGCAATTGCGATTGCAGGGTTCGTGCGCTTCGGCCGGCGAATATCCGCAGGCCATCGAGTTGATCGCGAGCCGGCAAGATCAAGGTCGCGCCGCTGATCACCGCCATCGCTCCGCTCGAAGAAGGTCCGCGCTGGTTTTCGCGGTTGCATGCGCGCGAGCCGAATCTGATGAAGGTGATTCTGACGCCATGAACGGCCCCGTGAATAAATTGAGCGACAAACTTTTCGATCTCACCGGCCAGGTGGCCATCGTTACCGGCACCAGCCGCGGCCTGGGCCAGTATTTTGCGCGCGCACTGGCGAAGGCTGGCGCCGATCTTGTGCTCACCAGCCGCAGGCGCGAGACCCTTGCGGAATTCGCAGCGGAGATGGAGGCGCTGGGACGGCGCGTGCTTGCACTCGATTTAGATGTGCGCGACGAGGAGAGCATCCGGCGCATGGCCGCCGATGCCGAAGCGGCCTTCGGGCAGATTCACATCCTCGTCAACAATGCCGGCTGCAATATTCGCAAGCCCGCGCTGGAAGTGACGTGGGACAACTGGAATCAGATTCTCGAGACCAATCTGCGCGGCACGTTTTTTGTGGCGCAGGCGGTGGCGCGGGGCATGATCGCGAAGGGCTACGGCCGCATCGTTAACATCGGGTCAGTTACAAGCGTTTTTGGCTACGCGGGCCTCGCGCCCTATGGCGCCAGCCGCGGCGGCGTACGCCAGTTGACCATGAGCCTCGCCGACGACTGGGGCAAATTCGGCGTGACGGTCAACTGCCTCGCGCCGGGATGGTTCAAGACCGAACAAAACAAGGCTCTCTACGAAAATCAGGAGTGGGTGGACTATCTCACCGATCGCATTCCCGTAAAGCGGCCAGGTGAGCCGCACGATCTGGATGGAGCCGTGGTCTTTCTCGCCTCCGAATCGAGCCGCTATGTCACCGGCCAGACGCTGCTGGTGGATGGAGGCATTTCGACGGGCGCGACGCGGGCCACCGTGGCGCCGCCAAAACAACCGTGAGGATCGCTGCACGCTTTCTGCGCTTGAATGTTCACGTCAGGAAGGATTTCCATGAAAGCTTTTAGGTCATTCTTTGCCGCATTTCTTTGTCTCGCGTGCGCGGCAGGCTTTTCCACGCGTGCGCAGGCACCCGCCGCTTCGCAATCCGATGGGACCGACGCGTTGCTGCGCAATTTTCTCGATCCGCCCAACGAGGCGCGGCCGCGCGTGTGGTGGCACTGGATGAACGGCAACATCTCCACCGAGGGCATCAAGCTCGATCTGGAATGGATGCATCGGCGTGGGCGTGGGCGGCGTGACCATCTTCGAAGGCGCCATCAATACGCCGCAGGTGGTTCCGCATCGGCTGATCTATATGACGCCGGAGTGGAAGCAGGCATTCAATACCGCCGTGACCACTGCGCGAGGCCTGGGTATGGAAGTGGCCATCGCCAGCTCGCCGGGATGGAGCGAAACCGGCGGACCGTGGGTTCCCGCGTCGCAGGGCATGAAGAAGATGGTGTGGACGCGCAACGCGCGTTGAAGGCGGCAAGCCGTTCTCGGGGCAAGCTGCCGCATCCGCCGCAAGTGGATGGAACTTTTCAGAATTTCCAGGTGCCCGGGCGGCGCGCGCCCGACGGAACGGTGACGACGCCGCCGGAGTTTTATGCCGACGCTGCGGTGATCGCGTACAAGATTCCCGACGGCGACAAGACGCAGGCAGGAACTCGAATCCGCAGGTGACGTCGAGCGGCGGAACGCGCCGAATGTGGCCGCGCTCTCTGACGGCGACGTGAGCACGGTCGCGCTCGATCTGCCGGCCAGCACTGCCGGGAAACGAAGCGTGGGTCGCAGTTCGATTACGGCCATCCGCAAACGATTCAGGCCGTCACGCTGGCCAGCCTGAACGACGCGATCAGTGTCTTCGATCACGAGAGCCCTGCGCTTCCGCCGTACCTTGAAGCCAGCGACGACGGCGTAGACTTTCCGCAAGATCGCCGACATTCCTTTCAGCAGCCTGGTGCAGCGCACGGTTTCGTTCGACGCGGTGACGGCGCGCTATTTCCGGCTGGTCTTTCCCGCGCAACCGGCCGGCGTGGTCGAGCACGATCACAAGATCACGGAGCTTGTCGCTGGCCAGCGGCGCGCGTGTGAACGAATTTGAGAAACGCGCCGGTTTCGCCAATGCGCGCGACTTCTACGCGATTCGCCGATCCCAATGTCGCGCCGGAGTTCATTGTGCCGCAGGCGGACGTGATCGACCTGACCGGCAAAATGCAGCCCGATGGCACGCTCGACTGGACGCCGCCCGCCGGGAACGTGGATGGTTCTGCGCATCGGCTACTCGCTCACCGGCCATGAGAACGGCCCGGCTCCGGCCGAAGCGACCGGCCTTGAAGTCGACAAGCTCAACCGCGACTATGTGAAGAATTATGTCGACGGCTATCTCAAGATGTATGCCGATACAGTGGGCCCGAGAACTGATGGGCACAGAACGGCATCTCGTGGCTGCTGACCGACAGCATCGAAGTCGGACCACAAAACTGGACCGATCACATTCTCGACGAGTTCAAGCAGCGGCGCGGCTACGATCCGCGGCCATGGCTTCCCGCACTCACCGGCGTCGTTATCAAGAGCACGCGCCGACACCGACCGCTTCCTCTGGGATTTCCGGCGCACGCATCGGCCAACTGCTCGCGGAGAATCATTACGGCGAAATTGCCGACGACCTGCACAGCCACGGCATGAGGTATTACGGCGAAGCGCTTGAGTATCATCGGCCCTCTCTCGGCGACGACATGGAGATGCGCAGCAAGACAGACGTCCCCATGGGCGCGATGTGGACCTGGGCGGGCAGCCCGGGGCCGGACATCGATTACATTTCCGATCTGCGCGGCGCGGCATCGGTGGCGCACATCTACGGGCAGAACTGGTCGGCGCGGAGTCGATGACCTCGCGCGGTCCGGCGTGGTCCTTCTCGCCCAACAGTCTGAAGAAAGTCGCCGATCTCGAGTTTGCGCTGGGCGTGAATCGCTTCGAGATTCATGAGTCCACGCACCAACCCGTGGCCGACATGGCGCCGGGTCTGACGCTCGGGCCGTACGGTCTGTGGTTCAATCGCAACGACACCTGGGCCGAGGAGGCGCAGGCCGTGGGTCACTTATCTGGCGCGCTGCTCCTACATGCTGCAGCAGGGACATTTCTCCGCCGACGTGGCTTACTTCTATGGCGAGGAGGGCCCGCTGACCGCGGTCTTCGGCTGGAAGCCGATCGCAGATGCGCCGGACGGATATGGCTTCGACTTTGTGAACAGCGACGTGGTGCTGCACGAGCTTCAGTTCAAGGATGGACGGCTTGTAACTCCGGGAGGAACGAGTTATCGCATTCTCTATCTCGGCGGCCGCAGCCAGCGCATGACGTTGCCGGTGCTGCGGCAGATTGACGAGCCTGGTCACGCAAGGCGCGGTGCTCGTGGGCAACCGGCCCGACGGATTCGCCGAGCCTGGCGGACGATCCGGAGTGAAGAAGGTTGCCGACGCGATGTGCGGTTCCAGCAATCCTGGGGAATGGCGGCGCGTTGCGGACTCGTGCGTGGCAAGTCAGCTCAGCGCAAATGGCGTGCGCAGAATGGCAAGGGTGTATACATCGGCATGACGCGCGAACGAAGTGCTGGCCGCGCTCGGCGTGGCGCGCGACTTTGGAGTACACCAAGCCCGAACCCGACACAAATCTGATGTTTGTGCACCGCAAAGCTCGACGGACGGCGATATCTATTTTGTCGATAATCGCTAGGATCGCGCGGAAGATGTGAACGCGACCTTCCGGGTCGAGGGCAAAGCGCCGGAGCTGTGGGATCGCGGCGACGCGGCGAGACGCAGCCGGCTTCGTATCGCATCGCTGAGCGGCCGCACGACCGTGCCGCTGCATCTCGATCCGTACGGAACCACGTTCGTGGTGTTCCGCGAGCCGGCTGCGACGGCTACGCTGGAACTTGCCCGAAGCAAAGGAGACGGTGATCGCGGGCTGGATGATGCGCTCAACCAGCGACTGGACCGTCAGCTTCGAGCCGAGACCGAGGGCGCTCCGGAGACGGCGCAGTTCGACCGGCTGATTTCGTGGAGCGAGTCGGCCGGACGACGGGCGTGAAATATTTCTCCGGCACGGCCACTTACACGAAGACGATCGAGATTCCGGCGAGACGCATTTGCGCCGGGCGCGCATCTGTGGCTCGACCTGGGCGACGTGGAGAATATCGCCGAGGTTGCAGTGAACGGCAAGTACCTCGGCATTCTGTGGAAGACGCCGTTCAAGGATCGATGTGACTCAGCGCGCTGAGTGCCGGGCAACAACCAGATCGTGGTGCAGGTGACGAATCTCTGGGTGAACCGCATGATCGGCGACCAGCAGCCGTGGGCGCTGAAGAAGTATGCCTTCGCCGATTTCACGCCCTATAAAGCCGATTCGCCGCTGCTGCCGTCGGGGCTGCTTGGGCCGGTGCGGTTGTTGTCGGTGTCGGCGCCGTAGATCTTTTGCTATCCCACCCTAGACGCAAAAGGCGCGTTTAGGATGGGGCACCTGGCAGCAGAAATACCACTTGCATTTTGCAAGGGAAATCGGGAAAAATCGGACTGCGGCATTCCCCGGGTCCCCATCCGCCGCGCGATCAGGCAATCGAAAGCAGGAGGTCAAGATGAGCAGTGTGCGAGTGCTGGTGGGAACGCACAAGGGCGCGTTCGTTCTCAGCTCGGACGGCAAGCGGAAAGACTGGAAGGTGAGTGGGCCGTTCTTCGCGGGCTGGGAGATCTACCACATGAAGGGCTCGGAGGCCGATCCCAACCGGATCTACGTGTCGCAAACGAGCGGCTGGTTCGGGCAACTGATCCAGCGCTCCGACGACGGCGGCAAGACCTGGCATCAGCCGGGATTGCCGAATGAAGCGATTCCGCCGCCCGGGCCACCGACAGCGTTGCCCAACCGATTTGCGTACGACACGTCTGCCGAAACTGGCAAGCCGCTGACCACGCACCAGTGGTACGACGGCACGCAGCATCCCTGGGAGTTCAAGCGCGTGTGGCACATTGAGCCTCGCTCACCGATGCTGACACGGTCTACGCGGGAGTGGAAGACGCGGCGCTGTTCCGCTCGACCGACGGCGGCGAGAACTGGCAGGAGCTTTCCGGCCTGCGCGGCCATGGCACCGGATCGCAGTGGCAGCCGGGCGCGGGCGGCATGGGACTGCACACCATCATTCTCGACCCCAGCAATCCCAAGCGGATGTACATCGCCATCTCGGCGGCGGGGGCATTCCGCACCGACGACGGCGGCGCGACGTGGAAGCCGATCAACAAGGGGCTGCGCTCGCCGTATATGCCCGACCCCAATGCCGAGATCGGCCACTGCGTGCATCACGTGGCCATGCACCGCTCGCGGCCCGACGTGCTGTTCATGCAGAAGCACTGGGACGTGATGCGCAGCGACGACGCCGGCGAAAACTGGCGCGAGGTGAGCGGCAACCTGCCCACCGACTTCGGATTCGCCATCGACGTGCACGCGCATGAGCCGGAGACGCTCTACGTGGTGCCGATCAAGAGCGACTCCGAGCATTTTCCGCTCGACGGCAAGCTGCGCGTCTACCGCAGCCGCACGGGCGGCAACGAGTGGGAGCCGCTGGCCAAAGGGCTGCCGGAGAAGGACTGCTACGTGAACGTGCTGCGCGACGCCATGGCCGTGGACACGCTCGACGAGTGCGGCGTCTACTTCGGCACCACGGGCGGCCAGGTGTACGCCTCGGCCGACGCGGGCGACAGCTGGACGCCGATTGTGCGCGATCTGCCGGCGGTGCTTTCGGTTGAAGTGCAGACGCTGTAAAGACCGGGAACTAGGGACGCAGGGGCATGGAGACTCGCGTCGGAGAGCGGCTTGAATCAGCGCAGAGGAACGCGCGTACGTCGCAAGTGCGCGTGGCGCTGCCCTATCATCTGCGCAACCTGGCGCGTGTCGAAGGCGACGTGTCGCTCGAAGTTGCCGCGCCGGTCACGATGCGTGCCGTGCTCGATGCGCTTGAAGCGCGCTATCCCATGCTGCGCGGAACGATTCGCGAATACGACACCGGCCAGCGCCGCGCATTTCTGCGCTTCTTTGCCTGCGAAGAGGATTGGTCGCTCGAGTCGCCAGACGCGGAGCTGCCCGAAGCGGTTGCAGCCGGGAAAGAGCCGCTGCTGATTCTTGGCGCGATTGCGGGCGGGTGAGCCTCTGTTTAGTGCTCGTCCTTGCCGGGGCGCAGCATCAGGTCGCGGATGGCTTCGCGCGGGTCTTTGCCTTCGTTCAGGATCAGCTCCATCTGCTCGGTGATGGGCATTTCGATGCCGTGCTTGCGGGCGAGGCCGAGAGCGGCGCGCGTGGTTGACACGCCTTCAGCCACCTTGCCGCCGAGCGAATCCAGAATCTCAGGCAGCTTGCGGCCCTGGCCGAGCGCCTGGCCGACGGTGCGGTTGCGGCTGAGCGAGCCGGTGCAGGTGAGCACCAGGTCGCCGATGCCGGAGAGGCCGGCGAGGGTTTCGCGGCGCGCGCCGCAGGCCACGGCGAGGCGCGTGATCTCGGCGATGCCGCGGGTGATGAGCGCGGCGGTGGAGTTGTAGCCCAGGCCCACGCCGGCGGCGATGCCGGCGGCGATGGCGATGACGTTCTTGAGCGCGCCGCCGAGTTCGACGCCGATCACGTCGGTGGACGTGTAGAGGCGGAGGGTCTCCGAGGAGAATTCCTGCTGGATGAGCGCGGCGACTTGCGGATCGCTGAAGGCCACGGTGACGGCGGTGGGCTGGCCCTGCGCCACTTCAAGCGCGAAGCTGGGCCCGGAGAGCGCGCCGATGGAGAGCAGGAGCCCGGCCGGCTCGAGGGTCGCGGAAAGAACCTCGGTCATGCGGCAGAGGGTGCGGTCTTCAAGGCCCTTGGTGGCGCTCACGACGAACTGGCCGGTGCGCAGGTGGGTGCGAATGCGGACGAGCGTGGGACGCAGAAACTCCGAAGGAATGACGGAGACGACGAATTCGGCGGCGGTGACGGCGGCGCGAGTCGCCGGTGACGGTGATGTCCGCCGGGAGGGGAAAGCCGGGAAGGAACTGCGTGTTTTCGCCGGCGTCGACGATCTGCTGCGCGAGCTCGGGACTGTGCGCCCAGAGCGCGACCTGGTGGCCGCCGCGGCGGTGGAGGGAGAGCGCGATGGCGGTTCCCCATGCGCCGGAACCGAGGACGGTGATGCGGCTCATGCAGGCTTTTTCGCTCCGAAGCGGGATTCGGTGCCGCTGAACAGGCGGCGGATGTTCTGTTGATGCTTGACGATGATCAGCAGGGCGACGATGCACTCGACGGCGAAGAAGAAGGGTGGGTTCGGGCCGGGACGGGAAGTACCAGGCAAAGACGGAAAGCTGGCCGCGCCGACGATGGAGGCAACCGAGACATAGCGGCTGAGTGCGAAGACCACGGCGAAGACGCCGATGGCGGCCAGCGCGGCCCAGGGCGCAGCGACCAGAAAGACGCCGAATCCGGTGGCCACGCCTTTGCCGCCGTGAAAATGCAGCCAGCAGGTGAACATGTGGCCGAGCACGGCGCAAGAGCGGCGAGGGCCTGCGCGTCGCGCATGGGAACGGCAGGCATGAGCCACGCGCCGAGCACTCCGCCCAGCCAGACCGCGGCGCAGCCTTTGAGCACGTCGAGAAGAAACGTAGCCGCGCCCAGGCCTTTGCCGCCGGCGCGCAGCACATTGGTGGCGCCGATGTTGCCGCTGCCGACGGAGCGGATGTCCTGGCGGCGGAAGATGCGCACCAGCAGGTATCCCGTGGGGATGGACCCGAGCAGGTATGCGGCGACCGCGATGGCAATGCAGGCGAGGAGCACAACGAAAGTGAGTTTAGCAGGTGAGGGGGCCGGATGCGGGAAACCCAAAGGGTGGGACGGCGATGCACACTCGCACTCACACTCACACTTCTTTTTCTAATAGAGCGCGTTGCGGGCGGAGCGCACTTCGGCGGCGAGGACCTGCAGGATCTTGAATGCCAGCGGCGGGTTCGACTGCATCAGCGCGGTGAATTCCGGGCGGCCGAGAAAGCTGACCCGTGCTCCGGCGCACGCTACCGCCGTGAGCGAGTAGGGTTGGTTGCTGATGAGCCCGGGAAGGCCGAGGAGGGAACCGTCGTCGCCTGCGCCGAGAGGATTGGCATGGCCCTGATTCGAGGTCATGCTGAGCGTCGCTTCGCCCTCATGAAGGATATAGAGACCCACGGCGGGATCGTCCTGCTGAAAAGAATGCGGTCGGTGTCGCAGACGATGGGCGTCGCGTGCTCAGAGAGCGCGCGAATCAGCTCCGGGTCGGCGAGAAACGCAGTGGGGTCAAGCTGCACAAGGGACCTTTCATGGGAGATAGAAGATTCCATAGACGGGCTCCTCTGCGGGAGCGTTGGCCGTATCATTTCATCGACTTGGACGCGTTTTCTGTGACCCGCATCACCTTTTGTTGTGGCGAGTCAACCTCCTAGAAGAATGAGTGACTTATCTCACCTGAAATGGCATTTTCCGGTGTGTGCCCGGCTGTCGAGATGAGCGATTGGTTTCCGGCTTGAAAGGGAGTCCATTTTCCCACTCTTTTCCACACAAGACGCGGAAAAGGATAGGGCACTGTGCGTGGCCCAAGGGCTCCGCCGGCTCGATTAGAGTAGAGAAAGTCGCCCATGGCCGGAATCCTCAGCAAGATCCGCACCACGCTGGAGATGATCAAGTGGGAGCACTCGATCTTTGCGCTGCCCTTTGCGCTGACGGCGATGCTGCTGGCGGCGGGCGGGCTGCCGGGCTGGCGTACGGTGGCGTGGATCGTGGTGGCCATGGTGGCGGCGCGATCGGCGGCCATGGCCTTTAACCGCTGGGCCGATGCGGACCTTGACGCCGAAAATCCCCGCACCAGAAATCGGGCGATTCCGGCAGGGTTGCTCACGCGGAAGTTTGTGCTGGGCTTTATCTGCGGCCGCGGTGCTGGTATTTTTGCTGGCTGCGGCGGAACTGAACCGGCTCACGCTGGAGCTTGCGCCGCTGGCGCTGGCGGTGCTGCTGGGCTACAGCTACCTGAAGCGTTTCACGCGCTGGTCGCACCTGGGGCTGGGCCTGGCGCTGGGCCTGGCGCCTGCGGCGGCGTGGATTGCCGTTCGCGGCAGCCTCGACCCGCGCATTCTGGTGCTGACCGCCGCGGTCACGCTCTGGGCCGGCGGCTTCGACGTGCTCTACGCCTGCCAGGACTACGAACACGACCGCGCCGCCGGGCTGCACAGCCTGCCGCAGGCGGTGGGGATCGCGAACGCGTTCCGCGCCGCCCGCGCTATGCACCTGGCCGCGCTTGGGGCGCTGGCCTGGTTCGCGTGGCTCTTCCATTTTGGACTTGCGGGCTGGCTCGGCATCGCCGCCGTGGGTCTGCTGCTGGCCTATGAACACTCTATCGTTTCGCCCCGCGACCTGCGCCGATTGAATGCCGCGTTCTTCACCATGAACGGCGTGATCGCGATGGTGTTTCTGGCGTTTGTGTCGGCGGACTTGTGGTTTCGGAGATAAAAGCAGGGAACAAGGGAACGAGGGAACAAGGGACCAAGAGAGCAGGGATCAGGGAACAGGGAGCGGGATGTCACGATCTCAATGCCCGATTCGCGAACCACGAGCTACGGCCGATGATTCCCGCCATCCTCACACGCTGATCACAGGAACGGGGCTGTCGCGCACCATGGCGTAGGTCAGGTCGCGCAGGCGGCCCTGGAAGCCCGGCCGCGGGCTTCTGCCGATGATCAGCGCATCGGCGTCCGACTGTTGGATGGCCGCAACCAGGGCCGCCTTCACCGGCCCGGCGGTGATCCGGACCTGCGAGTGGGAGCCGACCTTTCTCTGCAAGGCATCGATGCGCTCGCACGCCTCTTGCTTCTCCACGGATTGAATCTGCTCTTCCAGGTCAAGCCGTACCGGCAGTTTGGGGTCGGAGCCCTGAATGGCGTGAATGATGCGGAGGTTGGCGCTCGCCTGCTGCGACGCATGGTGCGCATAGCGGAGCACGCGTTCCGAGTCTTTGCTCAGGCCAATGGCGCAGAGCCATTCGCGATGCTCCATGGGCCGCGGCGCGATCTTTACGGCATGAAGGCTGGTCGCCACCGGGCAATCCGCTGCGTCGAGCACCTTGGCAGTGGTCGAGCCCAGAAGCATGCGCCGGAAGGCTCCAGCATGGGTTGGCATCATGATCAGATTGAAGCCACGATGCGCGGTATTTACGATTTCGCGCGCCGGATCGCCGGCCACGAGAATTCTGGGGTACCGCGCCACGGGGAATTCTTTAGCGAGAAATGCATGGAGCTTCTTGCGGCCGATCTCCTCATGTTCCGCCGCAATCTCATCGGGCGTGCGAACGTACTGCTCCAGGCCGCTATTGCTGAAAGGGTTGAAAACGTGAAGCAGTGAAACACGGGCGTCCAGCAATGCTGCCGCCCGTTTCACGTACGGACCCATGGCGATGGAGGACGCAGAGAAATCGACGGGAAACAGAATACTCGTAATGAGCCCCATGCTTTCCTCCCCGGACCGCATAGAATTCTACCTCTTCAGAGTTGGATCGATGCTGTACGGCGTAGCGCGCGAAGAGGAAGCACAAGCGACGCGCGGTTGTTATCATACAGCGCATGACGAAGCATCATCTTTTGCTTGCCAGTCTTGCCGTCTCGGCCGCATTGGGCGGAGGGTCAGGGATTTTTTCGCAGACGACACCTGCGACCTCAACTGCGGTGAACCAGGTTCCCTTTGTGGGCTGCGCGTCCGACGGGCAGGTGGGGCCGCAAGCCGCGCCTACCGGGCCGGGCAAAGCGGTAACGATTCCCGCTGTCGCAGCGCAACGGCTCGCGTACTACAAAGCGCAGTACGGGCCGGGAGTTCTGGCGCCGCGGGGCTGGCACTGCTTTTCAACCTATGGTTCCAACGGCAGCAATTTGTTCGTCAGCCCCGATGCCATCGATTCGAAGATGTTGTTCTCGGACGATTGGAAGGGATTTACGGGACAAGTGATTCAGATTTCTCTCGCCGAGGGCGGCACATCAGGAAGGTTCCAGGTTGCCAAGGTGATTGCGCGCGTCTTCCCGGCTTACAAGCGATTTGCGCAGAACGTGATTGCCGAAGGGATCGAGCCGGCGAGCGACTTTCCGTCTGGCCCTTATGCGAACGACAAGCTGACCTATCGCGGCACCAATATGGTCGAGTTTGAGACTCCTGCGAACATGAAAGGCCTGGGGACGGATTCGCGGCTGCTGCCAAATGCGAGCCCGATCGATGGCGTTGCGATTATCACCGGCGCGGACACGGACCTGACTCAGCTTTCAGCGCGGGTGTCGGCAAAGGACCGCGATCTGATTCCGCTGATCGTGAAGCAGGCGGAGAGCGAGGCTGTGGCGGGGGCGCAGTAACGGCCGCGGGCGAGTCGTGTGGTATGGTGCGAAGTGGAAGCGCGGATGCGGGCAGCGAAGAGCTGAGATCCTGGTGTGGTGCTCCGGAAGTTCGTCGCATAGACGCGGAAGGAACAACCGCAGGTCCTTCGACTCCGCCCCGGCACGCCGGGACTCCGCTCAGGATGACAAGCTTTTGTGTGTAGACGTTTAAGAGGCACAATGCCAGGAGCGGAAAACAACGGCATGAAGATCGCTATTCAAGGAGAGCCGGGCGCGTTCAGCCACGAGGCGGCGCTGAAGCTCGTGGCCGGCGCGGAGATTGTGCCGTGCGCGCTTTCGGCCGAGGTGTTTGCAGCGCTGGACGCGGGCACGGCGGATGCCGCGGCGATTCCCATTGAGAACAGCCTGGCCGGATCGGTCCTGGAACATTTCGATCTGCTGCTGAAGCACGACGTGAAGGTGGTCGAGGAGACGCTGGTGCGCATCCGGCACAACCTGATCGCGATGCCCGGCGTGTCTATCGACGAAATCGAGCGCGTCTTCTCGCATCCGGTGGCGCTGGCGCAGTGCCGGCGCTTTCTGGCCGCGCACCCCAGGATGAAGGCCATGGCTTTTTACGATACCGCGGGCAGCGTGAAGCAACTGGTGGAAACCGGCGAACGGAATGTAGCGGCCATCGCGAGCGAGGCGGCGGCTGCGTACTACGGCGCGGAGATTCTGGAGCGCGACATTGAAGATAACCCGGAGAACTACACGCGGTTTTTCCTGGTGCGGCGCGCCGGCGAGGCCGAGACCGATCCCGAAGCGAACAAGATGAGCATCGCGTTTACGCTGGAAAACCGGCCGGGGTCGCTGGTGGCGGCGCTGAGCGCATTGAGCGCGGTGGGCACCAACCTGACCAAAATCGAGTCGCGGCCGGTGCACGGCAAGCCGTGGGAGTATATCTTCTACGTCGACTGCCAGATTGGCTCGAGCGACGAGGGAACCCGCGCCCTGGAAGCGCTCGATGCGCATTGCGGCATGGTGAAGGAGCTGGGCCGCTACCGCGAAGCGCGCGGTACAGAGGTCTCAACATCCTGATCGAAAGGATTTTCCTCGGATCAGCGAAGCAAGAGAAAAGGGGATCGGTCATGGCCGATCCCCTATTTTCTGTTCCCTGTTCCCTAATCCCTATTCCCTGCTTTAGAAGTGGTAGGCCACGCCGATGGCGGGAGCTGAGATCTCATACCAGCGGTTGGTGGTGAACTGGGAATCGCCAAAGGTGGGCACCTTGGTCACATATCCGCGATATTCGGCGCGGATGTCGAAGCTGGGGCTGATTTCGTAGGCGAAACCGGCGCCGAACAGGCCGCCTATTTCTGTCTGCTGTTTGGCGTCGAGGGTCGTGGTGCCCGCATTGACGATGGGCAGGAAGATGAGCGCCGCTGGACCGGCCTCCACAAAGGGATTCCAGTTCTTGAAGACAAAGGACTTGACGAACGCGCCCGATATTTCCTGGGTGCGCGTCAGAATCTTGTAGTGGTTGGGGTTGACGTAATACCCGATGCTGTTCTGGTAGGTGATGCCGTAGTTGGCTTCGAGCGCGGTCGAGGGGGTGAGCATAAAACGGTAGCTGACCAACGCGCCGTAAGCCGGGGTGGAGTTCACCTGCACGGTGGTGGAAGAAGCTCATGAATGGCTCAATCAGCGCAAATCCACTCAAGCTGATGTCCTGGCGGCTTTCCTGGGCGCGGCCCGTGGCCACACATGCGGCCAGCAAAGCGACTAAAAAGGCGATCTTCTTCATTCGATCCTGATCCTCACGACTTCACATCCGTGCGGGTAGCTACGAGCCTCAAAAATTCCACGCACTGGTCCGGTGCCCCGAATGCGTCAGGGTCCCGCTCTCAGAATTGTAAATGGCCGGGGCGGGTTGGAGCGCATCCCCTGATTTTCATGGGGGTAATGGCGACATCTGATCCTTAGACGTACAAGACAGGGAACAAGGGAGCAAGGGAGCGAGGGAGCAAGGGAGCAAGAAAAAGAGGGCCCGGGAATATGAGGAACTTTCCTCCTTTGTGTCTCGGCGGTGATTGCGACCCTGAGTCCCGAATGCCGGCTGCACTGGGCTGGAAATCTCTCAGTCCCGCTGTCCCTGCCTTCTCGCTCCCTTGCTCCCTCGCTCCCTGCCGGGGTCCCCGGCGCGCGATTTTTGCGCGCTGGGGTGGCTCGCTCCCTGCCTTTCCACATGGTAGAAAAACGGCGGTCCCTGTTTATTGGCCAGGTCTTTAAGCGTGCGCAGAAAGGCCTTGGCGGCGTAGGAGAGCGTGGCCTGGCGGCGGCTGGCGAGACGCAAGACGCGGCGCACCTCCAGTTCGTCGACCGGGATACGGACCAGGTCGCCGATTTCGAGTTCGCGCGCCACGGTGAGATGAGGCACCAGCGCCACGCCGTTGCCCATGGCCACAAAGCGCTTGATGGCCTCGATAGTGGGCAGTTCGATGCTCATGTTGAGCGGCGTGCGATGGCGCTGGAAGGCCTCAATCACTTTGCGGCGCAGCGGCGAGGCCACGTTGTGGGCGATGAAGTTTTCGTTGCCCAGGTCGCGGATGGAGACGCGTTCGGCCTGCGCCAATGGATGGCTGGGGCTGACGATGAAGTCCAGGCTGTCGCCATAAACAGCGATGGTGCGAATCTGCGCGGGATCGGGCCGGAAGGAGATGACGCCCAGCTCGAAGGTGCGCAGGTTCAGCTCCTCGGGAATGCGCGAGGCCAGCATGCGCTGCACGGTGACGTCGACGTGAGGAAACTCGCGGCGAAAGGCGTCGATGGCCGGCAGCAGGTACATGCAGGTGTACTCGTTGGCCGCCAGTTGCAGGTGGCCGCGCTCCAGGCTCTTCAGCTCGTCGAGAGCGCTCGAGGCCTCGCGGCGCAGGGCCAGCAGGCGCAGTGCGTAGTCGCGCAGCAGCGTTCCCGCGGCGGTGAGCGAGCCATCGCGCGCGGCGCGGTCGAAAAGGGTTTCGCCCACCGATGCTTCCAGCTTGCGGATGACCTGGCTGACGGCGGGCTGGGTGCGGTGCAGGCGCACGGCGGCGCGGGAGAAGCTGCGCTCCTCGGCGACGGCGAGAAAGGTTTCGAGCTGGTTCAGTTCCATTTGGCTCCCGGTTCAAAGCTTTCCGCCATTAGCCGGCCGCTAAGGCGCACAGACCATGGCTACGATTTTGGAGGGCCACCGCTATCGGCCCTTTCACGGGCAATTT
Source organism: uncultured Acidobacteriota bacterium (assembly GCA_963826735.1). Lineage (GTDB taxonomy): Bacteria > Acidobacteriota > Terriglobia > Terriglobales > Acidobacteriaceae > Telmatobacter. The sequence continues at coordinate 150,607 of CAWGYN010000010.1, read as the reverse complement.
CGACCATCCGTCGTTCTGATTGACTCATTCGATCGGGATACTTCAGTTCTGCCGCCAGAAAGATGACCTTGCCATAATCTCTTTTTTGAAATTGGTCCCGCAGCTCTGTTAGCCTGCGCGTGTCGCCGACGGCGGAAGCCATGAAGTTCTCCTGCTGATTTGCGGTCTCAGACGCTTCTTTTGCCGCAGCCATCCGCAACAAATCGCCTGAGCCAGAGAGGAAATCCCCAGCGTAGCCCAGATCATGTGCCAGCTCATGAAACGTGGTTATCGGGTCTTCAGAGAATCCGGGATAGAGGCATTGCTCCCACACGCCGAGCTCGCTCATATAGGCCTTGTGGGAAGCGCTTTCATCGCCAATGTGGTAACTGACCAGACCAAGGGTATGGCGGAAATGTATTTCTAGCCTGCGATCATCCCGGACAAACTCCCCCCAGGCGAACGCCCCACCCGATCCTTGTCCTTGATCCTGATATTGAAATTGAAAGCCCAGCGGGCCGATCAGTTGCTGGATCACTTTGCTGCCTTCGATCAAGGAATCCGTTGGACGAATCATTGAACCTCCTCTTTCCCCCATTCTTCATCGGGGACAAAGCTGCTGGCAGTGCAGGAAGCCTTACGCCCACCTACGCCCTTGCTTCCCCATAAGGAATTCTAATCCATTCCAAAACAATTATAACTTTGCCTTATAACGGCTTCATCGGCGACAATAGAGAAGCTGGAGGAGGCCGGTTCCCCGCCGAGACAAACCCATGAGTTCCGATCACCTGTCTTTTTTCGACACCACTCTGCGCGACGGCGAGCAATCGCCGGGTTGCTGCATGACCACGCAGGAGAAGCTCACCATGGCCCACGCGCTCGAAGATCTGGGCGTGGACATCATCGAGGCGGGCTTTGCCATGGCTTCGGAGGGCGACTTTGCCGCCATTGCGACGATTACGCAGGCCATACGGAAGCCGCGCATCGCGTCATTGGCGCGGGCAAAAACCGAAGACATCGAGATGGCGGCGCGGGCGCTGCAGTTTGCCGACCGGGCGCGCATCCATGTTTTTCTGGCGTCGAGCGACCTGCACCTGGAATACAAATTGAAGATGAGCCGCGCCGAGGCGCTGGAGCAGTGCGGCGAATCGGTGCGCCTGGCGCGCTCGCTTGCGGACGATGTGGAGTTTTCGCCCGAGGATGCCACGCGCTCGGATCGCGATTTCCTGGTGGAGATGGTGCGTATCGCCGTTGAAGCCGGCGCTACGACGATCAACATGCCCGACACCGTGGGCTACACCACGCCGGAGGAGTACGGACAGATGTTCCGCGAGGTGCGCGAGCGCATTCCCGCGATCGACGAGAAGGGCGTAGTTCTTTCCGCGCACTGCCACGACGATCTGGGACTGGCGGTGGCCAATTCGCTGGCGGCGATCCAGGCCGGCGCGCGCCAGGTGGAGTGCACCATCAACGGCATTGGCGAGCGGGCCGGCAACGCGGCGCTCGAAGAGATTGCGGCGGCGCTTTATGTGCGCGGCGACCGCTTCGGCGTGTCGACCGGCATCAAACTCGACCAGCTTTATCCCACGAGCGAAGTGCTTGGCCAGCTCATTACCTTCAGGCCCTCCCCAAACAAAGCGGTGGTGGGCGCGAACGCATTTGCGCACGAGTCGGGCATTCACCAGCACGGCATGCTGGCCAATCCGCTCTGCTACGAGATCATGACGCCGCAACTGGTGGGCGTGTCGAAGACGCATCTGGTGCTGGGCAAGCACTCCGGCCGCGCGGCGCTGCGGCATAGACTCGAACAGCTCGGCTTCACGGTCTGCCGCGACGAACTGCAGCATGTGTATTACCGGTTTGTGGCGCTGGCCGACCGCAAGAAAAACATCTACGACCAGGATCTGATCGGACTGCTGCCCGACAACATTCGCGAGCGGCGCACCGAGCCAGTGTCCGAACTGGATTGAAATCTGACCTCATCGCCTGTCTACACTCGCGCAACGCAGGTCGCAAGAGTTTTGTATCAGGGCACGACTTTAGTCGTGCCGAAGCAGCTTCAAATCGATTCGTGAAAGGGCACGACTTTAGTCGTGCCGATGAAGTCAGATAAAACTTGGGGGCTTTAGCCCCTGAACGCCGATAGCTCGGGAGGAGAGTTCCCCGATGACCGTTCGAAGGAAGCACCACATCAGAGATCTGGCGTTAACAGGAATTGCTTCGCCGCTTGTGCTGCTGCTGTTGTTTGCTGTGCGCGCGGGCAGATTCTTAATGTGGATCGTGATGCCGATTCTGTACGCGGGGCAGGCAATTACTGCGCTGATCTGGAAGATGTTTCCGCCGCAGGGCGGAGGGATGTTCGCGGGATTTGGCACGGCCCTTGTTGTGGACTTTATTTTGGCGTGGATCGTGGTTTGGATCGTACTGTTCGCGCTGCTGAAACTGTTGCAAATATGCATCCACCGGAAAAAGAGAGAAGCATGAAGCTGAAGATTCTTGTGATGGCCGGTGACGGCATCGGCCCTGAAGTGACCAACGAAGCGGTTGCCGTGTTGAAGGAGACGGCGGCGCTGGGCGGGCACGATTTTACGTTTGCTGAAAAGCGCATTGGCGGCGTGGCTATTGTGCAGGACGGAACGCCGCTGCCCGAGGACACGCTCGAAGCGGCGCTTGCGTCGGATGCGGTTTTATTGGGCGCGGTGGGCGGCAACGAGTTCAACTCGCTGCCGCCGGACAAGCGGCCCGAAGGCGGATTGCTCGCGATTCGCGCGGCGCTGGGCGGATTTGCGAATCTGCGCCCCTGCTTTTCATTCAAGGAGCTGGCGGTCAACAGCCCGCTGCGGCCGGAGATTATCGAAGGCGCCGACATCATGTTCGTGCGCGAGCTGCTGGGCGGCGCGTACTTCGGCAAGCCGCGCGAGTGGAATAAGACGAGTGGCGAGGCGTGGAACACCATGCGTTACACGCGTGACGAAGTAGCCCGCGTGGCGCGGATTGCCTTCCAGCTGGCGCAGAAGCGGCGCAAGAAGCTGACCAGCGTCGACAAGGCCAACGTGCTTGAGGTCTCGCAGCTTTGGCGCGCGGCGGTGAACGAGGTGGCGCAGGAATTTCCCGACGTGACGCTGGAGCATCAATATGTGGATGCGATGGCCATGCACATCATGAACCGTCCGCGCGACTTCGACGTGGTGGTGACGGAGAATCTGTTCGGCGACATTCTGAGCGACGAGTCGGCGTGATTACGGGCTCGCTGGGCATGCTGCCTTCGGCGACGATCGGCGGCAAGGTGAATTTGTACGAGCCGGTACACGGTTCGGCGCCCGACATTGCGGGCAAGGGACTGGCTAATCCGCTGGGCGCGATTCTGACTGCCGCGCTGATTCTGCGTCACTCGGGCGGACTGGAAGCCGAGGCCGCGGCCATTGAATCGTCGGTGCGCAAGGTGCTGGAGCTGGGCTTCCGCACGCCCGATCTGGCGCGCGGCAACAAGGAAGGCATCACCGTCCTCTCGACGAAAGAAATGGGCGCGAAGGTTAGGGAGACGGTGAAGACTCAGCTTCTAGCTGTCAGCTCTTAGCTTTCAGCTCATCGTCGAGGCAGAGTCCTTTGCCGTTAGAAGATAGCATTGAATCAGGACGGCATGAATAATGTTCTGCCGAGCGCGCCGGAGGCGCAGCGTTTGTTAGCCCCGCGCTTTAGCGTGGGGATAGGGTTCAAACCGTGCGAAACGGAGTCCCGTAGGGACGGTGGAGCTTTCAAGCGAGTCACGAAACTTCCGACCGGCGAGAAAAAGCTAGTAGCTAGCAGCTAGGAGCTGCATTTATGAGCGAAGCGAAAACATTATTCGAAAAAGTTTGGGAGCAGCATGTGGTGGTCGAGCCCAAGGGCGAGCCCACGCTGCTCTACATCGATCTGCAACTGGTGCACGAGGTCACGTCCCCGCAGGCATTTGAAGGGCTGCGGCTCGCCGGGCGCAAGGTGCGCCGCCCCGATCGCACCATCGCGACCGTCGATCACAACGTGCCGACCACCAAAGAGGGCCGGCTGAACATTGTCGATCAGATTTCGGCCAAGCAGATTGCCACGCTGCGCAAAACTGCGCCGACTTCGGCGTCGAGCTCTACGACGTGAACTCGCGCGATCAGGGCATTGTGCACGTGATCGGGCCGGAGCTGGGGCTGACCAAGCCGGGCATGACGATTGTCTGCGGCGACTCGCACACCTCGACGCACGGGGCTTTCGGGGCGCTTGCATTTGGCATTGGCACCAGCGAAGTGGAGCACGTGCTGGCCACGCAGACGCTGCCGCAGTCGAAGCCGAAGACCTTTCGCATCGCGGTCGAAGGCAAACTGCCGCTCGGCGTGACGGCCAAGGACATCATTCTCGCCATCATCGGCAAAATCGGCACGGACGGCGCGACGGGCTGCGTGATTGAATATGCGGGCTCGGCCATTCGCGCGCTTTCAATGGAAGGTCGCATGACGATTTGCAACATGAGCATCGAGGCGGGCGCGCGCGCGGGCATGATCGCGCCGGACGAAACGACGTTTGCGTATTTGAAGGGCCGTCGTTTTTCACCGAAGGGCGCCGATTGGGAAAAAGCTGTCGCCGAGTGGTCGAAACTGCCTTCCGATCCGGGCGCCAAATTCGATCGCGAGCTCACGATTGACGCGGCGACGCTTGCACCTTACGTAAGTTGGGGCACGAGCCCCGGCATGGTGGCGCCGGTTACGGACGCCGTGCCCGACCCGGCGGCAGCCGAGACGGAAATCGAGCGCAAGGGCTTCGAGCGCGCTCTCGAATATATGGACCTGAAGGCCGGAACGCCGCTCGAAGAAGTCGCGATCGACCGCGTCTTCATCGGCTCCTGCACCAACGGCCGCATTGAAGACCTGCGCGCGGCGGCGAAGATTGCCGCGGGGCGCAAAGTGTCGAGCCACGTGAACGCCATGGTCGTACCCGGATCGCAGGCCGTCAAGTCCCAAGCCGAAAAAGAAGGCCTCGATCGCATCTTCATCGCGGCAGGATTCGAATGGCGCGAGCCCGGCTGCTCCATGTGCCTGGGCATGAACCCCGACATTCTTTCGCCGGGCGAGCGTTGCGCGTCGACCAGCAACCGCAACTTCGAGGGCCGGCAGGGGCGTGGCGGACGCACGCATCTGGTTTCGCCCGAGATGGCCGCGGCGGCCGCAATCGCCGGGCATTTCGTCGACATTCGCACCTGGCCCATTCTTGAATCCGCTCGCGAGGAGGTAACTGCTTAATGGAACCGTTCAAGACTTTGACCTCACTGGCCATGCCGCTCGATCGCGCCAACGTGGATACCGACCAGATCATTCCCAAGCAATTTCTCAAGCGCATCGAGCGCACCGGCTACGGCGATTTTCTGTTTTTCGATTGGCGGCAGACGCCCGACGGCACGCCCGTCGCGGATTTCGTCCTCAACGATGCGCGCTACAAGGGTGCGCAGATTCTGGTTGCCGGCAAGAATTTCGGCTGCGGTTCGAGCCGCGAACATGCCGCGTGGGCGCTGAGCGATTACGGATTCCGCGTGGTGATTGCGCCGACCTTTGCCGACATCTTTTTCTCGAATGCGGGCAAGAACGGTATTGTTCTGGTTCGGCTGACCGATTCGGACGTGAATACACTGCTCCAAAACTCCGAAAAGATTCCAAACTATCAGCTCACGGTTTCGCTTGAAGCGCAGACGGTGACAGACGGCCGCGGATTCACGGCGAAGTTCGAGATCGATCCCTTCCGAAAGTTCTGTCTGCTCGAAGGGCTCGACGATATCGGGCTGACGCTGCGGCACGCAGCGGCACTGGACAAGTTTGAGAACCAGCATGACGAGGCAGCTTGGCTGAAGGCGAAATAAATGTAGCCCGTCTGAATAACATGAGAAAAATGAAGAGAGCCCGCGAAGATTTCAAGCCTGTGCGCATCACGACTCTGTTTGTAGGCGAGTCAGCACCGGCCGCCGGCACATTCTTTTACGACGGAAATAGCACTCTGTTCAATGCCATGAAGAAAGCGTTAGATGGCAAGGAAACATTCTTGGAAGACTTCCAGAGAAGCGGCTTTTATTTGGATGACTTGGTGGAAGAGCCGGTGAACAAGATGGAGAAAAAGGCTCGCAATGCGCGCCGACGCGAGAGCATTCCGTCTCTGACGAAACGCCTAAGGGATTACAAGCCAGAAGCGATCGTGATCGCAATGTGCGCGATCAAGCCGATGGTTCTACGGGCAGTGCAAGATGCAAGGGTGGATTGCGAAATCTATTGCACGCCGCACCCCGCCTTTGGTAATTGGAATCGCTTCCAAAAAGCGATGAGTGAAATTATCGACCGCTTGCCTGCAGCAGGCGGAAACAAATGGAAGGACGTCACTCCGTGACCATCGAAGGCAAGCGACAAAGTATTCCGTTGACTGAGGGCCCGAGCCGCGCGGCGGCGCGGTCGTACCTGCGCGGATCGGGTTTCAAAAAAGACGATCTGCACAAGCCGATTATCGGCGTCGCAAATACGTGGACTGAGATCGGCACCTGCAACGTGCACCTGCGCGAGATCGCAGAGGCGTTGAAGCAGGGCATTCGCGAGGCGGGCGGCACGCCGATGGAGTTCAACACCGTCACCATCTCCGACGGCATCACCATGGGCACGCAGGGCATGAAGGCCTCGCTGGTTTCGCGCGAAGTGATTGCCGACTCCATCGAGCTTGTGGCGCGCGGCAATCTTTTTGACGGCCTCGTCGGCATCGGCGGCTGCGACAAGAACATGCCGGGCATCATCATGGCGCTGTGCCGGCTGGATATTCCGGGCATGATGCTCTACGGCGGATCGATTGCGCCGGGCAAGCTGAATGGTCCCAATGGCGAGAAAATCGACATCACGATTCAGAATGTCTTCGAGGGCATCGGCTCCTTCGCTGCCGGACGCATCGACGAAGCGGGACTGGAAGCGCTCGAAGCCAATGCCTGTCCCGGCGCGGGCGCATGCGGCGGCCAGTTCACGGCCAACACCATGGCCATGAGCGGCGAGATTCTGGGCATTTCGCCCATCGAGCTTTCAGGCGTCCCCGCCACCGCCCCCAAGAAACTCGAAGCCACGCGCAAGGCCGGCCACATGTTGATGGATGCCGTGCGCGCCAACCGACGGCCCTCGCAGATCATCACGCGCAAGGCTCTTGAAAACACCATCGCCAGCGTGGCTGCGAGCGGCGGCTCAACGAATGCCGTGCTGCACCTGCTCGCCATCGCGAACGAGATGGGCATCGAGCTGTCCATCGACGATTTCGATGTGATCTCCGCGCGCACGCCGTACATTTGCTCGCTCACGCCGGCGGGCAAGTACGTGGCCTCGGACTACCAGGCGGCGGGCGGCTCGCGGCTGCTGGCGAAGCGCATGATCGATGCGGGATTTGCCGACGGCTCGGCGCTGACCATCAGCGGCAAGACTCTTGCCGAAGAGGCTGCGACCGCGAAAGAGACTCCGGGCCAGGATGTGATTCACACTTTTGAAAAGCCCATCAAGCCGAATGGCGGATTGGTGATTCTGAAGGGCAATCTCGCGCCCGAGGGTTGCGTGATGAAGATTGCCGCGGCGGGCAAGTACGAGCATCGCGGGCCAGCGCGCGTTTTCGATTGCGAAGAAGATTGCTTCAAAGTTGTGCAGGCGGGCGGCATCAAGCCCGGCGACGTAGTGGTGATTCGCTACGAAGGCCCCAAGGGCGGACCGGGCATGCGCGAGATGCTGCAGGTGACGGCGGCGATCAGTTCCAACGCGGAACTGAGCGCGCACGTCGCGCTGCTTACCGACGGCCGTTTCAGCGGCGCGACGCGCGGATTCACCGCGGGCCACGTGGCGCCCGAGGCGTTTGTGGGCGGACCGATTGCCGCAGTGCGCGAGGGCGACATCATCGCCTTCGACATTCCCAAGCGCACGCTCAATGTGGAGATCAGCGACGCGGAGATGGCGGCGCGGCTCAAGGACTTCAAGCCGCCGGCGCTGCGCTGGCCCAAGGGCGTCTTCCGCAAGTATGTGGACCGCGTGACGTCGGCATCGGAAGGCGCAACGACGTAACAGCAGGGAACAGGGAACGGAAAACGATTGGCAGCGACAAACAAGGAGAGCTTCACATGGCAGCCAAAGGACAAGGAAGCGCAAAGGGGTCGGAAGCAAAGGCCATCGTGTCGGAGGAAAACGGATCGAACCAGCACGCTCACCTGACCACGCCGACGCGGCTGACGGGCGCGGAGATTCTGTGGGCCACGCTGGTGGGCGAGGGCGTTGACGACGTCTTCGGTTATCCGGGCGGCGCGATTCTGCCCGCCTACGATGCGCTGCGGAAGTTTCCCATTCGGCACGTGTCTGGTGCGCCACGAGCAGGGCGCGGCGCACATGGCCGACGGCTACGCGCGCGCCTCGGGCAAAGTGGGCGTGGCCATTGCCACCAGCGGACCGGGCGCGACCAACCTCGTCACCGGCATCGCCACGGCGATGCTCGACTCGATTCCCATCGTCTGCATCACCGGCAACGTGTCGAGCAAGGTGCTGGGCACAGACGCATTTCAGGAAGTGGACATTACCGGCATCACGCTGCCGGTGACCAAGCACAATTTTCTGGTGAACAAGGCCGAGGACCTGGCGCGCGCGTTGCGCCAAGCGTTTCAGATTGCGCGCTCGGGCCGTCCCGGGCCGGTGCTGGTCGACATTACGAAAGACGCGCAGCAGGCGTCGGCGATCTTCGATTTTGAAGCGGCCAAGCCGCGCCCTTACCGTCCGCATCCCATGCTGCACGTGGAGGAATCGGGACTGGCGCAGCCGCCGAGCTGATTCGCAACGCCAAGCGGCCGGTGATTCTGGCCGGGCACGGCGTGATGGAGTCGGGCGCGATGGAGCAGGTGCGCACGCTGGCCGAGCGCGCGCAGATTCCCGTGGGCCTCACGCTGCTGGGTCTCGGCGGTTTTCCCGCATCGCATCCGCTGTGCCTGGGCATGATGGGCATGCACGGCGAGGCGTGGGTGAATCACGCCATTCAGGAAGCCGATCTGCTGATCGCCTGCGGCATGCGCTTCGACGATCGCGTGACGGGCACGCTTGCGACGTACGCGACCAAGGCGAAGAAGATTCACATCGAAGTCGATCCGGCGGAGATCAACAAGAACGTGAAGGTGGATGTGGCGCTGGTGGGCGATCTGCGCGAGGTGCTGGAGCAGTTGCTGCCGCGCATTTCAGGCCGCGACGGCGCGGCGTGGCTCAAGACCATTGAGGCCAGCAAGGGCGCGGTTGCGGTGCACGACATCAAGAACCTGCCCGACTCCGGGCACCTGTACGCGGCGCACGTGATGCACGATCTGTGGCGCATGACCGGCGGCGACGCCGTGATCGTGACCGACGTGGGCCAGCACCAGATGTGGGAGGCGCAGTATTTCCACCACGACCAGCCGCGCACGCTCATCACATCGGGCGGGCTGGGCACCATGGGATATCGCGCTGCCCGCGGCCATCGGCGCCAAGTTTGCCTGCCCCGAAAAAGAAGTGTGGGTGGTGGCCGGCGATGGCGGATTCCAGATGACGGCGGCGGAGCTGGCGACGATCGTGCAGGAGAAGATCAAGATCAACATCGCCGTCATCAACAACGGCTACCTGGGCATGGTGCGGCAGTGGCAGGAGTTCTTCTACGAGCGCAACTACGAAGCCACGCCGCTGGTGAGCCCGGACTTTGTGAAGCTGGCCGATGCGCACGGCATTCCGGGACGCGCGGTGCGCAAGCGCGCCGAAGTGGAAGCGGCGGTGAAGAAGCGCGCTCGGCTCCGGGCGCGTTCCTGCTGAACTTCATGGTGGAGAAGGAAGACTCGGTGTATCCCGATGATTCCTGCGGGCAGCGCGCTGCACGAGATGATTCGCCGGCCGGAACAAGAATCCGCTGGAAGAGTCGGCGGACGACAAGTAAGGAAGACAGCTTCTAGCTGCTAGCTTCAAGCTCCTGGCTGCATTCGCGCAGCGACGAGCTCTATCGGGGTTTCACCGGCGAAGCTAAAAGCTAGGAGCTAGAAGCTAGGAGCTTTTTATGCTGCACACATTTGTTGCATACGTTGAAGATCTGCCGGGCGTGCTGACGCGCGTTGCGTCGCTGTTCCGGCGCCTGAACATCAACATCAATTCGCTCACCGTGGGGCGCAGCGAGCGGCCGGGACTGTCGCGGCTGACGCTGGTGTGCGAGGCATCGGCGGAGGCCGGGGACCGCATCCGCGCCAGCCTGTTTAAACTGGAGAATGTTGTCGATGTGGACGACATCGCGCAAGGCGCCGTCGGTCACGCGCGAACTGGCGCTGATCAAAGTGGCCGCCACGCCGCGCAATCGCGCGCAGATCTTCGATCTGGTCGAGGTCTTCCGCGCGCGCATCGTCGATCTCACTTCGGAGTCGCTGATGATCGAGATGACCGGCGTGGAGAGCAAGATCGAAGGGCTCATCGAGGTGCTGCGCGAAGACGAAGGCCGCATCCTCGAAATCTGCCGCAGCGGCAAGATGACCATGCGGCGCGGACACCACGTGAGCAGCGTGGTGAAGGCGATGGGCACCCAGGACAGCGAAGCCGAGGTAATGGCCGCGACTCCGTCGCAGTAAGATTAGTGACAAGCCTGAAGTTTCAGAGATACTGGCCAGATTCTAACCGGGAGATCGCTTATGGACGCAGATGAAAAAGCCTGCCCGGTCTGCGGGGAGACCATCAAAGCAGCGGCGATCAAGTGCCGCTTTTGCAATACCGACCTGCTGCGTTTGCCGCGCAAAAGGATCAGGAGACTGAGAAGACTCTTTTCTCGGGTCATCCCGGCAGCTCTGTACAGTGCGCGGCAAGCGGTGCCGTTTGTTGTGCTGCTAGTGCTGGCAATCGCCGGAGGTTATTTTGACAGAACCACGGATGGCATTCTCATCGCGATCGCGGCATTCTTGGTTCTCAGCGGCATCGTATGGCTCACTTTCTACCTCAAGAGGCTTGGCATTCACTACAAGATCACCACGCAACGGATCAAACTGGAGCGGGGCGTGCTTTCGAAGGTTCAAGAGTCTTTGGAGCTGTTTCGCATCGATCATTTCGAGTTCGCAAACCGCTGGGCAAGCGGCTGCTCGGGCAGGCTTCGTTGCGGATCTTCACTTCCGATGCCGAACTCGAGAGTTTTTCGATCTACGGCATTCCAGGGCTGGAAGGCCTCGCCGACACACTGCGTGAATGCCAACTGCGCGAGCGCAGCCGGCGAAATCTTACGACCTTTGTCAAGGCTTAAACCGGCAATCCTTCCCCTTTAACGCATCACTGAAAAAACCAACAGAAGAAAGGAAACCAGGAATCATGGCAAAGACTTATTACGATCACGATGCCGACCTGACGCCTCATCCAGGCGAAGAAAGTGGCCATCATCGGCTACGGCTCGCAGGGGCACGCGCATGCTCTCAACCTGAAGGACTCGGGCGTCGAGGTGAAGGTGGGCCTGGCGGCAAACTCCAAATCGATTGCCAAGGCGCAGAAGGCGGGCCTTGAAGTGACCACGGTTGCCGACGCCATGAAGTGGGCCGATGTGGTGATGGTTCTGGTTCCCGACCAGACCGCGGCCAAGCTCTATGCCGACGAGATTGGCCCGAACCTCAAGCCGGGCACGCTGCTGATGTTTGCGCACGGCTTCAACATTCACTTCAAGACCATTGTGCCGGCAGCGGGCATCGATGTGGGCATGGCCGCGCCCAAGGCGCCGGGCCATCGCGTGCGCGAGGTCTTTACCGAAGGCGGCGGCGTTCCCTGCCTCATCGCGGTCCACCAGGACGCGACCGGCAAAGCGCACGCTCTTTGCCTCAGCTATCTGAAGGGCATCGGCGGCACGCGCGCCGGAGTGCTTGAGACGACGTTCAAGGAAGAGACCGAGACCGATCTCTTTGGCGAGCAGGCGGTGCTGTGCGGCGGCGTGAGCGCGCTGGTGAAGGCTGGGTTCGACACGCTGGTTGCGGCCGGCTACCAGCCTGAGAGCGCCTACTTCGAGTGTCTGCACGAGCTCAAGCTCATCGTCGACCTGATGTATCGCGGCGGTCTGGCGTATATGCGCTACTCCATCAGCGACACGGCCGAGTGGGGCGATTACGTCAGCGGGCCGCGCGTCATCAATGAGGAGAGCCGCAAGGCGATGAAGGCGATTCTCAGCTGAGATTCAGGACGGCACCTTTGCCAAGCGTTTTCTCGCCGACCAGAACTCCGGCCGCAAGGAATTTCTCGCCTTCCGCGAAGCCGAAGCCAAGCATCCGGTCGAGATTGTCGGCAAGCAACTGCGCGCGCAGATGCCGTTCCTCGATCCGGTGACGGTGGAGGAAGTGGCGAAGACGCGGTAGAAAGCACTGCAATCAGCGATTCTTCGAGCCGGATCGGTCGATCCGCCCCAATTGTTCACCGCTAACGCCTTCTATTTCAATCATCCACGAGATGTTGCATGAAACATGGAATCGGCGTAAAATGTTTCATGTAACACTCGGTGGAGCATGAGTTCTCCGATTACACAACGCGTCCGCAAGCACCGCGATCAACTGCGCGCCGCCGGATTGAAGCCGGTGCAGCTTTGGTTGCCGGATACTGCTTCAGAAACATTTCGGAAAAAGTGTGCGCAAGAATCTCTATCGCTGGCGAACGATCCGCACGAGGCCGACATACTGGCGTGGATTGCTGAGGTCGCGGACACGGACGGATGGGTATGAAACGCGGCGATCTGGTTCCTGTTGTTTTAGCGGGAGCCTACGGTAAACCGCGACCGGCGCTCGTCATTCAATCGGATCTCTTTGCCCTTCATCCCTCCGTCACGGTCTTGCCTGTGACGACTCAACTGCGTCCTATCGAAATCTTCCGCGTCGCTGTCTCACCATCGGCAAAGAACGGTCTTCGTGCCCCCTCGCAAATCATGGTCGATAAAACGCACACGATTCCGCGCGAAAAGGCCGGCATACCTTTCGGTGAACTCGAACTGCGCACGCTTAGAGAAGTCGACCGATCTTTGGCGGTGTTTCTCGGGCTTGCCTGACGGCACGCGCTAGTGCTGCGCCGCCCAGGCTTCGAGCAGATCGATATCGTAACCGAGGACACCGGCCGACCCTCTAAACCCCGCCGACCCGCGCGGCTGATTGTCCGTCGTCCACCATTCGTAGAATCCGTTTACGCGCACCACTCGATCGATCATGGGGTGAATCTCGCGATAGGCATCGGCGATATCTCCCTCGTCGATCAGATCCTGCACCATGCGTCCGCCGAACCAGGTCCAGTCGCCGCCGTTCTGGTAAGTGTATGGCGCGGTCATTTGCTTGTTATGAAAGTAGCCAAGCGGGTACGCGGGATACATCGTGAGACCGATGGTGGCCGCGTGGGCATCGCGCACATGGTCGTCCATCTGTTTGAGTGAGTCGGCAATTTCCCTGCGCGTCAACATGCCGGCCTCAATTGCTACCGCTGTCCCGCCGAAGTAGTAGATCGCGTTCTCGTTGAAAGCCGCGGGAAACGGCGAGCCCGCTAGATACACGTGCGGGAAATACTTTTGATTTTTCTTGTCCCACAGATATTTGCGCGAGTTGCGCTTCAACTCGTCGCGGGTTTTCGTCCATTGCGCGGCTTCGGGCGCGCCCGGACCGAGCAGGTCCAGGTAATCGTTGATCGCCAGAATCAGCATGGCGTTGTCGTAGATCGAGAGAGAGCGGTGCGTGCGTTCGTCGAGCCATGCTCCGATGGGCGACTCGGGTTGATTGTCGCCCCAGTCGGCACGCGTGGCGCTCCATATTAGGCCATGCTGCTTGTCGAAGCGCTCATGCAGCAGATATTGCATGGCAAAAGCAAGCCGATCGCGCACAGTGCGGCCGTCAACCTGCTCGTCCAGAATTGTTCGGTCGCCGGTAACGGTGACGTATTTGTACACCGCCTGCACCAGCGAAGTTTCCTGGTCCACCTCGACCGTGTTTTTAATTGCCTGAAGGCCAGGTGCGAGCGGCGCAATGCGGTTTGGCTTTCCTTTTTGGTTCGGGTTGATCGGCAGGTAGCCGTCGGGAATGTCGCCCTCCGGTCCCTGGAATTTGAAAAACGTCAGCAGAGCGTCGCGCAAAGCGTCGTGCGGATTCACTTCAAGCGCAACGATGATGAAGGTATTCAAGTCGCGAATCCAGACCTGCGGATAGTGCGTGCCGGCATTGAGCCCGCCCTTGAGCAGATCGAGCGCCATCTGGTGCACCTGGCGCAGGCTCTGGTCGTCGCGAATCTGTTTGGCAAGCTCCGCGGTCGAAATGGTTGAAGACGCGCTCGTCTGCGCCGACGCTGCACCGGGCGCAAAAGCAATAAGCAGCGCCGCCAGCGACCAACCCAAGAGCCGTGCCCCGAAGAATCTTCTCGTTGAACTCAAGAATTCAGACCTCCGCCGATCGATCGCAAAATTAATCCCGCTCTGCCCACGCCTGAAGCAATTCAATGTCCCGGCCCAACTCGCCGGCCGATCCTCTAAACCCAGCCGACCCGCGCGGCCGATTGTCAGGCGTCCACCACTCATAGAATCCGCCCACGCGCACCACGCGATCGATCATGGGGTGAATCTCGCGATAGGCGTCGGCCATATCTCCCTCGTCGATCAGATCCCGCACCATGCGTCCGCCGAACCAGGTCCAGTCGCCGCCGTTCTGGTAGGTGTAGGGCTTGGTCATTCCCGGGTTTTTGAAAAGCCCAAGCGGATACGGCGGGTACATGGTCAACCCGATGGTCGCCGCGTGGGCATCGCGCACATCGGCATCCATGCGCTCGAGGGATTGAGCAACTTCTTTGCGCGTCAACACGCTGGCCTCAATGGCTACAGCCGTTCCGCCGTGGTAGGTAATCGCGCTCTCGTCAAAATCCGCGGGAAACGGCGAGCCGGCTAGATACACATGCGGAATGAACGTCTGATTTTTTCTGTCCCACAAAAATTTGCGGATGTTGTGCTTGAGTTGATCGCGGATTTTCGTCCAACGCGCGGTCTCAGGTGCGCCGGGCCCCAGCAATTCGAGGTAGTCGTTGATTCCCACCACCAGCATTGCACTGTCATAGACTGTGAGCGCGCGGTGCGAATGGGAGTCGAGCAGCACGCCAGGGTTGGCTTCGGGCTGCACATCGCCCCAATCCGCGCGCGTGGCGCTCCAGATTAGGCCGTGCTGCTTGTCGAAACGTTCATTGAGCAGATACTGCATAGCGAAAGCGAGCCGGTCGCGCACGCTGCGGCCGTCGATCTGCTCGTCCAGAATCGTGCGGTCGCCAGTCACCGTGACGTATTTGTAAACCGCCTGCACGAGCGACGGCTCCTGATCAACCTCAACGGTGTTCTTGTATGACGTGAGACCCGGCGCCAGCGGCGTAACACGATATGGTTTTTCGGTTTGCGCAGGGTTCAACGCGCGATAGCCATCCGGGACGTCGCCCTCCGGTCCCTGAAATTTTAAAAACGTGAGGAGCGCATCACGCAAGGCACCGCGCGGATTCACCTCGAGCGAAACCTCGATAAAGGTATTCAGGTCGCGAATCCAGACCTGCTTGTAGCCGGCGCCCGCATTCAAACCTGTCTTCAGCAAATCGAGCGCCATTTGATGCACCTGACGCAGGCTCTGATCGTCGCGAATCTGTTTGGCCAGGGCGGCATCGGTGTTGGCCCGCGTAGCGCTCGGCGTCTGCGCTGGCACAACCGGCGCGAACAGGCAAACGGATATTGCCAGCGCGCAAGAATGCAAATTTCGCATGTGCAAATTCCTCAAAAGTCTGGCTACGGCTGCGTATCGCTCAACGAAGGCGGCGCATCGCCCGGCGCGGCTCCCCATGCCATATTCGGTTTAGCGCCGAGCATGAAATGCAGCGTGCCGCCGGCGGCAATATCGCGGAATGAAATCCAATTCTGGCTGTGCGGGTGGCCATCGAGCGCGACGCTTTGAATGTACGGCGCATTTTTCGCCGCGCCCACGGCTTCGATGGTGAAGGTCTTGCCCGCGTAAGGCTCGTGAAGATGGATGACGACTTTGGGAAAGACGGGGCCGGTGAGCTCGTAGGCCAGGCTGGCCGGATCGATGCTGTAGATGCCCATCATGCTCAGCACCGCCCACGATGACATTTCGCCGCAATCGTCGTTACCGGGAATGCCATCGGGCGCCGTCGTGTAGTTCTCGTTCAGCACGCGGCGCACTACGCGTTGTGTCTCCCACGGGCGGCCGGAGAAGTTGAACTCAAACGGCGCTTCGAGATCGGTTTCGTTGTACGGGTTGTAATACTGGCCGTACCATCCGGGAAATTTGTAGTTGAAAAATTCTGTGAGGCGTTTGTTAAAGAGATCGGGACCCACGGCGTGGACCAGCCACGCCATGTCAGCGGGCGCGAGCCACTGATAATGCCAGCCCGAACCTTCGATAAATCCGCGGCCATCCTGCATGGGATCGAAGTTCGGAACCCACTGGCCGTCGGCGTTGCGCTGTCGGAAGAAACGATCGTCGGCATCGAAGACGTTGCGCACGTAGAGGGCGCGATCGTAGAGCATCTTCGCGTCGTCGGTTTTACCCAGCGCCACTGCCAGGCGATAGAGCGAGGCGTACGCGACCACATCCTCCTGCAGGTTCGAGACCGAGCCGTAGCTTACTTTGTCGTTGGGCGCATAGTGCAGCTTGTTGATCCAGTCGATGCCGTCCTGGCCTTTGTAGGGACGGCTGGGCGGCGGAGCCTGTGTCGCGTCCTTCACCATTCCCTCCCACGCGGCGTTCATGTCGAATCCGTGCAGACCGTCAAGCCACGCCGTGGCCACCGATACCGTAAGCGGGCTGCCCGCCATCACGTTGGTGTAGAGATTCATCTGCGGCCAGCGGTCGATCCATCCGCCCTGCTGATACATCAGCACGATGGACTGCGCCATGTCCTCCATGCGGCGCGGCTCGATCATCGCCAGCAACGGCATCTCGCTGCGGTAAATGTCCCAGCCGGAATAGTTGGCGTAGATCTCGTGGCCTTTATCGGTGGTATGGATTTTGCCGTCGAAGCCCAGATAGCGTCCGTCGGCATCGCTGAAAATGCTCGGCATTAAGAGGCTGTGATAGAGCGCGGTGTAGAACACAGTGCGCTCGGCGGCACTGCCACCCGAAACTTCGATGGTGCTCAGTTCGCGGTTCCAGGCCGCCAACGCGTCGCGGCGGATGGCGGAAAAATCCTTACCCTCCGACTCGGTCTTGAGATTGTTGCGCGCGCCCTCGAGGTCAACGTATGAGATACCGATCCTTGCGACGATGGTTTTCGCATGCGCAACGGCAGGCCATGAAGCATATGCGCCGATCACTTTGTGATCCGTCGACTGCGCGGCGTTGCGGCCGCCTGGATCGAGCGCATCCGGCCCGTTGCCCGCCGCATCGCCCCATGTTCCGAACTGGGCGAACGGCTGGCTGAACTCCATTACGAAATAAACTTTGTAACTCTGTTGATTGCCGCAGAAGGCGCGGTTCTCAACATAACCTTCCATCTCATGGTCGCCCACAATCTGAATGGACGCCCCGGTGGTGAAATTGAGCGTGTGGCTGATGGGGACCAGAACATTGGCTGCCTGGCCCGCGGGAAATGTGAACTGCGCCATGCCGGTGCGTTCGGTCGCGCTCAACTCGGCGTCGATGTTCCATTCGAGCAGTCTTGCGCGGTAATAACCGGGGGCGGCGGCTTCGTCACTGTGCGAATAAGCCGACCGGAGATCGATGGGCCGCGTGTGCACGGGTCCAGTGGTCGCGGTGAAAAATACTTCGCCTTCATTCGGGCAACCGGGGCCGCTCATGTGCGTCATGCTGAAGCCCTGGATGTCGGTTTGCGCGTAGTGGTAGCCGTAACCGTGGCCTTCCGTTTCCGGGCTGAGTTGCACCATGCCGAAGGGCATGGCCGCTCCGGGAAAGAGATTGACGCCTCCGCCGGGCCCTTCGCCGGTGCCGATCAAGGGATTGACGCTGGCGGCCGGTCCTGCCGCGGGCGCAGTCTGCGCCGCTGTAGAGTGCAGACAAAGACACCAGAGGGCGAGCAAGGCTATTGCATAAAAAGGACGTAGCAGGAGACCGGTATCTCGAACAAGCAAATTCGCGACTTGTTTCACAGGAATTTCCACCCCCACTCATCATAACCCTGCCGCGCGAGTGGCGAGTTGGGCGACGGTGGACCCCTTTTTGGAAACCCCGTTCAGGGGCAATCGGCTGCCGGCCTCAACCTGCCCGCTTCAGCCTTCGCTCCGCCTCCAACCTTTCTGCCAGGAATACCTTGAGCAACGATTGATAGGGCACATCGCGCTGGTTAGCAAGAACCTTGAGATCTTCGATCATGGCGACGGGAAGCCGCACGGAGATTGTGCGCAGCGTGGGCCGGAGGTTGGGGAACTTCGCGCGCTTGGCTTGAGACCAGTCAATGTACTTGGTCGAGTCCGCTCCCGGGCCGGTCGATGACCAGAATTCAAACTCTTCGGCTTCGCTCTTAAACTTGGGAATCGGTTTCTTCATATCGCTCGTAGTCTTCGATTTCTTTTCGGCTCATTTCCCGCGCCGAGATGACTCGAATGAGTTTCCTGCGAATCGTAAACGCCACAAAAAGCCTTCGGTCGCGCGCGGTCTTTCCTAGCGCCCGATAACGTTTTTCCCGCATTGAGTGCGCAGGATCGGATCGCATCACAAAGGGATCGTGGAAGAAGACGTCCTCCGCTTCCTCCGGAGTGACCCGATGGCGCTCCCAATTCTTGACGACGTTGGCCTCATCCCAGTCGAAGCCAATGCAAGCCGCAAGGGGGTCTTTCTCGCCCATGAATTGTATATATCACATATATACCGAACTGCCAAGAACATTCCTGCTGTACTGCCGCTGCCCGAGGATGCGTAAGTTGTAGGCGCTTCCAGTGCGTGGCTCGGCGCCGGGCCGCCTCGCCGCCGGCCAACCCCCTGCCTGTAAAATCATCCTGAAACCCAGCCCTCAAACCGGCAGTGGAGGCAACTTGCTTTACTGGCTTCTTTACGAAAAGCTGTTTCCGTTTTTTCACCCGTTCCGGATCTTCCGCTACCTCACGTTTCGCACCGCGTTTGCCACGCTCACGGCGCTGCTGATCGCGCTCTTCATCGGGCCCTGGGTGATCGAGAAGCTGAGGGAGTTCCAGATCGGACAGTATGTGCGCGAGGACGGGCCGCAATCGCATCTGAAAAAGTCGGGCACGCCCACCATGGGCGGAGTCCTGATTTGCATCGCAATCTTGCTGCCCACGGTGCTCTGGGCCGACCCGGCGAATCCCGTTTATCTGGATCACGGTCTTCTCCACGCTGGCCTTCGGCGCCATCGGTTTTGCCGACGACTACATCAAAGTTGTCCAGCGGCGCAGCCTGGGCCTTACGGCGCGGGCCAAGCTGCTGTGGCAGGGGCTGGCCGGCGCACTGGTGGCCGTGGCGCTGGTGGTGATGGATCAGTTCAAGCTCTTCACACGCGGCTTTCCGTGCCCTTCATCAAGAGCCTGCGGCCCGATCTGTTGTGGCACCACTGGCCGGCTACGATTCCGCAACTTAGCTTGCTGGCCTTTGTGCCTTTTGTCATTTGGGTCGTGTTGTGGCTGGTGGGCACGTCGAACGCGGTGAACCTGACCGACGGGCTTGACGGCCTGGCCATCGGCTGCACCATCATCGCGGCCGGCGCATTGGCCGTGCTCACCTACGTCAGCGGCCACGTGGTCTTTGCCGACTATCTTGAGCTGCAGCGCATGCCCCTGGTCGGCGAATTGACAGTGTTTTGCGGGTCCATGGTGGGCGCATCCATCGGCTTTCTCTGGTACAACGCGCATCCGGCCGAGATTTTCATGGGCGATGTGGGCTCGCTGGCGCTGGGCGGCGCAATCGGCACTGTGGCCATCATCATCCGGCAGGAGCTGCTGCTGCCGTTCATCGGCGGCATCTTTATTCTGGAAGCGGTTTCGGTGATCCTGCAGGTGGGCAGCTACAAGCTGCGCAATGGCAAGCGCATCTTCAGGATGGCGCCGCTGCACCACCACTTCGAGCAGTTGGGATGGAGCGAGTCCAAGGTCATCGCGCGCTTCTGGATCGGCGCCCTGGTGTTTGCATTGTTTGCACTCACTACCCTGAAATTGCGCTAAACCCGGCGCGGCGAGCCGGTTGCGGTGCACAATGAGAACAGGCTGGAAAGAAGGACAAGCCACGTTGAACCGTGCGGCAAGGGCTATCTGCAGGCGTCTTGGAATTCTTCGCGTGGGCAGGCGGAGGGTGCGCGATCTGATTGATTTCATCGCGGACCGCGAGATCGACGTTGTCATCGACGTGGGAGCGAACATCGGCCAGTTCGGTGCATCCTTGCGGGCCGGCGGTTATCGGGGCAGGATCGTTTCTTTTGAGCCGATTGCTTCGGCATTCCACGCGCTGTCGAAGAGGGCTAAGGAAGATGGCAACTGGGAGGCTCACCATTGTGGTCTAGGCGCGGCTCCGGGGACGGCGACGCTTCATGTATCCGAGCTCTCCGTCTGCAGTTCGATTCTCAGCTTGACCAATGTTGCGAGCCTGCAGGACAAACGCATCGCAGTGGATCATACCGAGGAGATTGACATTCGCACTCTCGATGAGATTGCCGCCGGAATTACCGGGAAGGTTCTGTTGAAGATCGACACCCAGGGCTACGAGAGGCAGGTTATCGAGGGCGGGCGGCAGAGCATGGCACAATTCCTGGGGATTCTTTTGGAGCTGCCAATCATTCACGTTTACGAGGGGGAATGGCAGTTTCACGAAGCGATCAAGTTCATGGACGACGCGGGATTTGTTCCTGCGCAGATTCTCCCGGTGAATTATCACACGGTGGACAATGTTTCGGCGGTAGAATTCGATTGCCTGTTCCGTCCGCGAGGCCACGTGGACGGAATGAAAATCGCAAGGGCCTGAGGAAACGTCAGAAGCAATGGAACTGAAAGGCAAAAAAGTTCTGGTGGTGGGCCTGGGGAAGTCCGGGCTCGCGGCGGCGCTGTTTTTGCGCCGGCAGGGCGCGCAGGTGACGGTTTCCGATATCCGCTCGGCCGAGTCGCTGGCCAAAGAGATTCCCGCGCTGCTCGAAGAGGGCATCATGGTGGAGGCCGGCGGCCATGGCCTGTTGACTTTCCGCCGCCAGGACCTGATCGTGGTCAGCCCCGGCGTGCCGCTCGATACGCCGGAACTGGTGCAGGCCCGCAACTTCGGCCGTCCGGTGATCGGCGAGCTGGAATTGGCAGCGCGCTTTCTGAAGGGCAAGATCCTGGCCATTACCGGCTCCAACGGCAAGACCACCACGACGGCGCTGGCCGGCGAAATCCTGAAGGAGTCTGGTCTGCCGACGCTGGTCGCCGGCAACATCGGCGTAGCGGTGGTGGGCCTGATCGACGAGAGCACTGAAGACACGTGGTCGGTGCTGGAGGTTTCCAGCTTTCAACTGGAGAGCACGGAGAAATTCCATCCGAAGATCGCGGTCATCCTGAACATCACGCCCGATCATCTCGACCGGCACGGCACCTTTGAGAACTACGCGCTGGCCAAGGAGCGCATCTTTGCCGCGCAGGATGCCGAGCGATTTTGTGGTGCTGAACGCCGACAACCCGCGCACCGCCGAGGCCGCGGCACGTTCGCATGCGGGGGTTTACTGGTTTTCGGCAAAGCATTCCGTGGCGCAGGGCGCGTGGGTGGAGAACGGCAGCGTGGTCTATCGCTCCGCGCCGGGAGCGGCGATAGAGACAATTCTGCCGATCGCGAAGATTCCGCTCAAGGGCGAGCACAACGTGGAGAACGTGCTGGCGGCGGTGTGCGCGGCGCGGCTGGCCGGCGTGGCGGCAGGCGTGATCGCCCGGGCGATTGAGAATTTCAGTGCCGTGGAGCATCGCCTGGAGTATGTGGAGACTATCAACGGCGTGGAATACTACAACGACTCCAAGGCCACCAATGTGGACGCGACCGAAAAGGCCGTGGCCGCGTTTCCCGGCGGCATTCATCTGATTCTGGGCGGCAAGGACAAGGGCGCTCCCTACTCGCCGCTGGCGCCGCTGCTGCGCGAACGCGTGCGCGCCATTTACACCATCGGCGCGGCGGCGGCCAAAATCGAATCGGAACTGCGCGGGGTGGTTCCCATCCACTCCTGCGAGACGCTGGCCAACGCAGTTGACGCCGCGGCCAAAGCGGCGCGGCCCGGCGACGTGGTGCTGCTGGCGCCGGCTTGCTCCAGCTACGATCAGTTTGAGAATTACGAGCAGCGCGGGCGCATCTTCAAGCAACTGGTATGCGAGCGGCGCGAATGGAAAGCGCGGCGGAATTAGGATTTATGGCGAAGCGAGTCGGCGTCGACAAGTGGCTGTTCTTCACCACGCTGGTGCTGGTGGTCGCCGGGCTGGTCGATGGTCTTCTCCGCCTCCGCCGTGGTCGATCAGGAGCGCTATCACTCGGCCTACACGTTCGTGTTCACGCAGGCCGTCTGGGCCGTGGCGGGAGTGCTGGCTCTGCTTGTGCTGATGCACGTGGACGTCAGCCACTACAACTCGCCGCGTTTCATCTATCCCGCCCTGTGCGTCACCACGGTGCTGCTGGTGCTGGTGTTTCTGATGCCCGGCTCGCACCACACGCATCGCTGGATTCGCTTCGGCAACTTCTTCACTTTCCAGCCGTCGGAGATCGCCAAGCCCGTGCTGGTGCTGTTTCTGGCGTGGTTTCTGCATAAGCGGCTCGACGCCATGCACGACTGGAAAGGCACGCTGGTGCCCGCTGCGCTGATTCCGTTGCTGTTTATCGTTTTGGTCGCTGGCGCAGCCCGACCTGGGCACGGCGCTGGTGCTGGCCGGCGTTGCCGCCATGATGCTGGTGCTGGCGGGGATGGAGTGGAAGGTTCTGCTTCGGCGCCTGCTGCGCGGCTCTGCCGGCGCTGGCGGCGCTGCTGCTCTGGGTTCCATGGCGGCGCGCGCGCATGCTGGTCTTCCTCAATCCCGAATCCGATCCGCAGGGCGCCGGCTACCACATCTACCAGTCGCTGATCGCCGTGGGCACCGGCGGACTGACGGGCCGCGGCTACATGGAAGGCATGCAGAAACTGTTTTATCTGCCGGAAGCCGCGACGGATTTCATCTTCGCCAACATCGCCGAGGAACTCGGTTTCATCGGCGCCATGTTGATCGTGTTGCTGTTCGCGTTGTTCGGCGTGCGCGGCCTGCGCACCGCCTTCCGCTGCACCGATCCCTTTGCGCGGCTGGTCGCCTTCGGCATCACGACGTCGATTCTGTTGCAGGCGTTCTTCAACATCAGCGTGGTGCTGTCGCTGGTTCCCAACAAAGGCATTCCCCTGCCGCTGATCTCGCACGGAGGCACGTCGCTGTTCTGCACGCTGGCGAGTATCGGGATTCTGCTGAACATCAGCCGGAAGGCGGAGTGAGAAAAACAGGGAACAAGGGACCAAGGGAACAAAGGGAATAGTGTGAGTGTGAGTGTGCACCGGACCACACTCGCACTCGCACTCACACTGACCACGATCCACGAATCACGAATCACGAACTGCGAACCGTGAACTCTCAACTGAAAATCCTCATCGCCGGCGGCGGAACGGGCGGACACATTATCCCCGCCCTGGCCGTGGCGCGCGAGCTGGTGGACCGTCATGGCGCGGATGTACTTTTTGTAGGCACGGCGCGAGGATTGGAGACGCGGCTGGTGCCCGCTGCCGGATTCGCGCTGCGCCTGATCGATGTGGGCCCGCTCAAAAGCGTGTCGCTGATGACGCGGCTGCGCACGCTTTCCCGTTTGCCGGCAAGCATTTTCGAATGCAAGCGCCTGATCCGCGAGTTCCAGCCCGGCGCAGTGCTGGGCGTGGGCGGCTACGCATCCGGTCCGGCGATGGCGGCCGCGCTCTGGCTCAAGGTTCCCGCCATGGCCTTCGAGCCCAATGCCATGCCCGGCCTGGCCAATCGGTTGGTGGGCAAACGAGTGCAGGCGGCAGCCGTCAACTTTCCCGCCGCAGCCTCGTGGTTCCGCAACGCCGAAGTCACCGGCGTTCCTGTGCGTCCGGATTTTTTCTCATTGCCTGCGCCGCCCGCCCCGCCGCTTGCCCCGCCCCATCTGCTGGTCTTTGGCGGCTCGCAAGGCGCGCGGATCTTCAACACGCATTTGCCCAAGCTGATGCCGGCGCTGTTGTGCGCGGTGCCGGGTCTGACGGTGCTGCACCAGAGCGGCGCGCGCCATGCCGCTGCTACTGAGGCGGCGTATCAAGCCAGCGGCGCCGACCCTTCGCGCTGGCAGGTGCAGCCATTTCTCGACGATATGCCCGCGCAGTTTGCCCGCGCCCACCTGGTCATGTCGCGCAGCGGCGCATCCACCGTGGCGGAACTTGCAGCCGCCGGCAAGCCTGCGCTGCTGGTGCCTTTTGCCGCCGCCACCGACGAGCACCAGCGCCGCAATGCCGAAGCCATGGTCGAGGCCGGAGCGGCCGTGATGCTGGAAGAAAAGGATCTCGATATTCCCGAGCACTTGCTGGCCGCGCTGACGGGCCTCTTGAACGATCCGCCTCGCATGGCCGCGATGTCGGTCGCGGCGCGCACCCAGGCCCATCCCGGCGCGGCTGAGCGCATCGCCGATCGCCTCGCGGAGCTGGCGGGAAAATAGAAGTTCAGCGGATTACTTCGCCGGAGGCGTCTCGCCGGCCGCGTCTCCCAGCGGCAGATCGGCGGTCCCGATGCGTCCCGTGGCCGAGACGCGAACCATAAACCGGATGCGCACCGCCTTTTTGTCATGGTCGGCTAAATGGTAGGGAGCTTCAACGCTGACCAAAATTCGGCCGGTGGGGGCGACGTTGGAGGGAGCAGTGAATTTGATTACCCTGGCTTCCTGCTTCAGCTCTTTCCCCTTCTTGTCAAAAGTGGTGGTGGCAAGAATCAACTCGGTGGTGCGGTTCGGCTCCGTATCTGTGGGAAGTTTCCAAACCAGTCCATGGCCGTCGACGTGCACCGTAAAGGTGTCGGGGTCGGTTGTCGATCTCTTGACTTCGATCGGAACGCCGTCGTAGACCATGTTGCTGGAGTCGGCGGAGATAACGTCCGCAAGCAGGCGCCGCGACGGGTTCTCAGGATTTACGCGCAGCTGACCGCCCTGCAGGTAATATCCCTCGCGTGTGACGACGTGCAGTCCCGGCCGATCCACAGTGACCGCGATTTTGCGAAACTTCTGCGGATCGGAGACGCTGTTCACCGGCCGGTAGGCGAGCGTGTAGATGTTCGCCCCATCCTGGATGGCGGTCTGAATCTCCATGTCGACATCGTTGCGGCCGTAAAGAGTCCGGCCGCCGGTCGCCTTGGCCAGCCGGTTGAACTCGTAGTTGCCGCCAAATGGATCGACCATCGGGTCGCCGCCGTATTCGCCGGGATCTGCCATCACGCCCGCCGGATCGATGGTATAAAGCGTTACCCGCGCATCCCGCAGTATGTTCACGCAATCCTGCACCGCGCTGAAAATGCGGTTTTCCGTATCGATGGACCAACCGCCCTGCACACGACGCGAAGGCGGAAAGCCGCGACCGATCCAGATCATGTTCTTATGGCCGGGATGGCCCATCACCGCTTCGGCCACGCGCCGCAGCGTAATAAACGCCGTGGCGTAGCGCTCACTAACCCAGGCGCCTTGGGAGACCTGCCAGGGACTCACCGAAAAGTGATGATCGAGAGCGGATATGATCTCTTCCTTATTTTGCGTATAGTCGTGCAGCACAGCAAAGTTCTGCAGACTGACTGCGATGAGCATCGTCGGAGTGATGAGCTTCTCCGGCTGCTTCTCGAGATATTTTTTCAGCGAATAGCGCGCGAAGGCCATGTCCTCGAAGCGCGTGTTGAACTCGTCCAGCAGGATGATATCGACCGGAGCGCGCGGCGCAAGGCGGTCCAGGACGGCCGTGGAGTTGATCGCGAGTTCCGGGGCGGGGATGTGCGTACGAGCCTCTTCAAAGTTGAGAATGGTCTGCGGCTGTCCTGATTCCTCAACATGAAAATCCTCGCGCCTCAGATCCTTGACAACCGCGCCCTTAGAGTCCAAAACGACCATGTCGAGCACCACCAGGCGCGAGACGGTGCGGATCGTATAAGTGCCATTGCCATTGTTGACCGGCTGGGCCGGGTTGGACGGAGTTGGGTTGGAGGTTTCTGCGGGCGATTTCGGTTGGGCGGGAGGGACTGGCGGCGCAGGTTCCTGGGACTGCAATTGCGATTGGGCCGGCGGAGCGGCAGCGGACTGTTGCGCGTGCAATGACGGCAGTGCCAATGCCGTCAACTGGATCAGCAGAAGGGCGTGAAGACACGACGCTTTCATGGCTTGCCTCGGATTTGACAGCCATCTTAACGCCAATGCCTCTCTTCGTGAAGAAAAACTTACCTGAGGAATGAACGGCAGCAATCATCCTGGCGTAGCGGGGAGGCAAGCAGGTGCGCTTAACCTTAAGAAGAGCGAAGAGAATCCAACGTGCGCGCAAAAAAGCCCGCCTGCCGAAGCAGAGCGGGCTTTTCATTTCTGGCATTAAGCCGAATCTTACCGGTGTCCACCGCCACCGCCGTGGCCGCCGCCTCCACCACCGTGGAAACCGCCGCCTCCGCCGCCACCACGGAAGCCACCGCCGCCACCGCTAAAGCCGCGAGCGCCGCCGCCACCAGCATATCCACGAGCCCCGCCGCCACCAGCGTATCCACGAGCGCCGCCGGCATAACCGCGCGCTACACCGCCGCCAGCATATCCGCGGCCCGCATATCCGTGGCCGCTATAGGACCCGCCACGATAACCGTAGCCGCCGCCGCGATAGCCGTAATGGCCCCTATCCCAGCCATGGCCCCAGCCATGACCCCAACCCCATCCGTACCAAGGTCCGACGCCGATGAAGAGGCCGCCGTCAAACCAGCCAGGCCCGTAATAACCGTAAGGGGCGCAGGCGTAGGGGTAATACGCGTAATAGCCCCATTCGCAATCCGGGGGACCGTAATAGTCGGGATAGCCGATTGCGGGCCCGACGCCGACGCCTACTGCGACCTGGGCATTCGCCCGGACAGCGGTGAACGGCAGAACTACAAGCATCGCCAACATAACTAGCATTACTAAGCGGAATCTCCGCATGACATCCTCCTTGTGCCGCCCCGATCTCTGTCTTTTCGACCGGAAACCGGAGTCGCCTTGAGCCTCGGCACTCGCCAGCCGGTTCTCTTTATGTTTAACGGCTGGCTTCCAATCTGTTAAACAACATCTTCGCTCTTTTGTTGCGGTCCGATAAGAGAATCCTGCAACCTGAGGCAAAGAGCAAAGACTTTCTGTATCACTTGCCAGGACGCTCGCTCCAAAAGGAGTTACCCTCATTGATTTGACGCCGGAAATTGCCAAAAGAAACAAAAAAAGCGGCCCCTCCAGTTTGGAGAGGCCGCATGTGCAGTCTGCAGAAGGCGAAGCTACCTGCGGTAACGATCGTGCCAGCGGCCGTGGTGCCATCCGTGGCCAATCACGATGCCGCCACGGAATACCGGGCCTACGCCCACATAGTTCCAATAGCCAGGCACCCAGTAACCGTTCGCCCAGTAGCCGTTCACCCAGACGTATCCGGCGCCTGGATATGGCGGAACGTAACCTGGTGCGCCGACGTAGACGCCAACGTGAACGCGAGCTGCCGAGGCGGGCGTTGCGCTCATGCCCACAATTCCAGCCGCCAGTGCCACTCCCAACATCCACTTTTTCATGCTGCCCATAGTTCCTCCATTCCCGGCGGTTTGTTTTGCTTGACCGCCCCGGCATCCCGCCCACTTTGGAAGCTTGGCTCTTGCCGCCTCCAGGGGCTTGCCGCTTCTGCCTTTTCAAACACGTTTCGCCGCAAAGGTTGTGCGCAACTTTCCTGCGGGGAGCGGGGTTTATGGCGCGGCATTTCGGCGAAATCTGCGGGCCTCTAAAAATGTTCCGCGGCCGCCGGGTTATCCTTAAATGCGATTGATTTCGCTGGTTTCAACCATCCTGTTCGCGCTGGCGCTGGCCCTTCAGCGAGCCGCACCAACAAAGGAGATTCCCGTGCAACACGCTCAAGGCAGCTTCATTGTCGACGTTCATCCTCTTACGCCTACGCCCGCCGCAGGCCTCAGCCGCTTCACCATCAACAAGGTGATTCACGGCGACCTGGAGGCGACGACCATCGGCGAAATGTTGGCAGGCGGCGATCCCAGGCAGGGCGCGGCGGGTTACGTCGCCATTGAGGTCGTCACCGGAACGCTCCACGGCAAGCGCGGCAGCTTTGCCCTGCAGCACTTTGCCACCATGGACGCGAGCGGGCCGAAGATGCAGGTGATCGTGGTGCCAGGCTCGGGAACCGGCGAGCTCAAAGGCATCGAGGGGACATTCATCGTCCGCATCGAAGACGGAAAGCATTTCTACGACTTCGACTACCAGATGCCGGAAGAGCAGTGAGAAGTGAACAGTGTGAGTGTGAGTGTGCGCTGATCACCCGCACTCGCACCCGCACTCGCACTCACACTCTGCTACCCTGATCCTTCACCACCATGTTTGCCACCTCGCAGCACGCGCACTTCATCGGTATCGGCGGCATCGGCATGAGCGGCATTGCCGAGATCCTGCTCAACCTGGGCATGAAGGTCTCCGGCTCCGATCTAAGCGCAGCGCCGTCACCGACCGGCTGGCCGCACTGGGCGCGACCATTTACGAGGGCCACGACGCGGCCAACGTGGCCGGAGCGACGGTTGTCGTCACCAGCTCGGCAGTGCACGCGAAAAATCCTGAAGTGCTCGAAGCGCACGCGCGCAAAATTCCCGTGATCCAGCGCGCGGAGATGCTGGCCGAGCTGATGCGGCTCAAGTACGGCATCGCCATTGCCGGCATGCACGGCAAAACCACGACCACATCGATGGTGGCCGCGGTGCTGACTGCGGGCGGGCTCGATCCCACGGTGGTGGTGGGCGGGCGCGTGGATGCGCTGGGCTCGAACGCGCGCCTCGGCACCACGCAGTATCTCGTGGCCGAGGCCGACGAGAGCGACCGCTCGTTCCTCAAGCTCTCGCCGATCCTGGCCGTGGTGACCAATCTCGACCGCGAGCACATGGATTGCTACCACGACATGGCCGATGTGGAGCGCGCCTTCGTCGACTTCATGGATCGCGTGCCGTTTTACGGCGCAGTCA
Source organism: uncultured Acidobacteriota bacterium (assembly GCA_963826735.1). Taxonomy (GTDB): domain Bacteria; phylum Acidobacteriota; class Terriglobia; order Terriglobales; family Acidobacteriaceae; genus Telmatobacter. The sequence goes on along the minus strand of CAWGYN010000010.1, from coordinate 121,420 downwards.
CGGCCTGCATCGACAACGCGCTGCTCAAAGGCATTCTGCCGCGCGTGCGGCGGCGCGTATTTACCTACGGCGTGGCGGCGGAGGCGGATTTCCGGCTGGAGATTCTGGATGCGGCGCAAGCGCCTGGGCCTCGAACAGATCTTGGTCAGCATCGGGGCAGACAAGCTCGTTCTCGCGCTTCCTGGTGCACACCGCATCGGGCCCGCTGGGTCCGTTCGAGCTGCATGTTCCCGGCCGGCACAATGTGCTCAACGCCACGGCCGCTGTGGCCATCGCGCGCCAGCTTGAAGTTGCGCCCGAGAAGATTGCCGAGGGGCTCGCGCACTTTCGCGGCGTCGACCGGCGCTTCCAGCAGCGCGGCCACGCGCGCGGCGTGACGGTGGTCGACGATTACGGCCACCATCCCACGGAAATTCGCGCCACGCTGGCAGCGGCGCGCGCGAATGCTGATCGCGGCTCTCAACGCGCGGCAAGATCCATGTCGTCTTTCAGCCGCACCGGTACTCGCGCACCCTCGACCTTTTGGACGAATTTGGCGGCGCATTTACGGACGCCGACACGGTCGTCGTGCTGCCGATCTATGCGGCCAGCGAGGAGCCGATTCCCGGCGTCACGGCGGAGCGGCTGGCCGAGCGCATTCAAGGGCCCGCAGGTCGACGTTCGCGCCCGACTTCGCCGCCGCCGTCGCTGCGGTTGCGGCCGCGGCCCACGAGGGCGACCTGATTCTGACCCTCGGCGCGGGCAGCGTGAGCCAACTCGCGCCGCAGATTCTGGCTGCGCTCGCAGCGAAGTAGCAACTCGCCGGCCCTGTTATCATGGGCGCGCAAATCCAAACCAGTTTTCGCGAGGCAGAAATGACGGCCAGTTCGCGCAGGAATTTTCTCAAAGCATCCTCCGCCGCAGTCGCGGTGTTAGCAGTTTCCAAACCAGTCTCCGCGTGGGCCGATGGGCCCGGTCCGGTCGAAGTTTGGGCCACGTTCCGCGACCGGCGACATCAAAAGGGAGCGCCGCTCGCGTGGAAGCCCGCAAGCCAGGTTGCCGCCGACGCCATTGTCCTCAATCCCGCGGAAGCGCGGCAGGAGATGCTGGGTTTTGGCGCAGCGCTCACGGACGCGTCCTGCTACGTGCTGAGCCGGCTTGTCGCCGCCGAGCAGCAGGCACTGATGCAGGAGCTTTTTTCGCCCGGCGAGATGGCGCTGAACGTCTGCCGCACCTGCATTGGCTCCAGCGATTATTCGCAAACCGTTTACAGCTTCGACGAGAGCGCGGAACCCGATCCTGAATTGAAGAAATTTTCGATCGATCACGACCGCGCGTACATTCTTCCCATTCTGAGTGCGGCGCGCCGCGTCAATCCCGGCCTGTTTCTCTTCTCCTCGCCGTGGAGCCCGCCGGGATGGATGAAATCGAATGGCTCCATGCTGGGCGGGGCGATGCGCAACCACTACTTCGAGCCCTATGCGCACTACTTCCTGAAATTCCTCGAGGATTACAAGGCTGCAGGCGTGCCCATCGACGCCGTCACAGTGCAGAACGAGGTTGACACCGATCAGGATGGGCGCATGCCCGCCTGCCTGTGGGGCGCAGGAGTACGAAATTGCGTTTGTGAAATCGCACCTCGGCCCGCTCTTTCGCAAAGAGGGCGTCGGAGACGAAGATCTGGATCCTCGATCACAACTACAACCTGTGGGGCCGGGCCATTGACGAGTTGAGCGATGCCGGAGTGTACGAATCGGTCGACGGAATTGCGTGGCACGGCTACGGGGGCGAGGCCGTCGGCGATGACGCGGGTCCACGACGCGTTTCCGCAGAAGAACGCCTACTGGACCGAAGGCGGCCCCGACATTAATTCGCCCGATTACCAGACCGACTGGACGCATTGGGCGCAGACCTTCAACGGCATTGCGAACAACTGGGCGCGCTCGATTACCGCGTGGAATATCGCGCTCGACGAACAGGGCAAGCCGAATGTGGGACCGTTTTCCTGCGGCGGGCTGGTGACGATTGATAACGCGACGCACGCGATAACGCGCAGCGGGCAGTACTGGGCCTTCGCGCATTTCTCGCGCCACGTGCGGCGCGGGGCGAGGGTGATTGCTGCAAACGGCGTGGGCGCTGCTGCGACGAATGGCGCTGCCGGCGACGTTTCAGCCGCCGCATTCCGCAACCCCGGCGGCGGCATGGTGGCGGTGCTGGCCAATCGCGGACCCCAGAAGCGGGCGCAACTGTTGCTAGGCACGAACGCGCTCGATGTCGATCTTGAAGCCGATTCGGTGCACACGCTCGATGGCAGTGAATCCGAATGCGGCTGGATCGCGCGGCGAGGTATCCAGGAAAGCGCAAAAAGGGTGACCGTTGACATGGTAAATAAGTGTAGATACAATAGCGTATATACGCGAGACTGACCTTGCGCTGGACGTGGGACCCCGAGAAGGCGAAAAAGAATCTCGACAAGCACAAGGTCAGCTTCGAGCTTGCGGAGCGAGCCTTGGGTGATCCGTTTTCGATTACGGTTCGCGATCCATATCCGGATGAAGAGAGATGGAGAACCGTAGGGTCGCCAAGCGCGGATGGAATCGTGGTGCTCTATGTCGTCCACACATGGCCGAGCGGCGGAGAGGAAACGGGTCGAATCATCAGCGCACGACGGGCGACAAGCCAGGAGAGGTCAAACTATGAAGAAAGGTAACCCGGAACCCTTGACGCCGAAGCTGCAGGCTGAGCTTGAGACGCTGGCCGCGATGCCGGAAAGCGAAATCGATACGAGCGACATGCCGGAGATCACCGATTGGAACGGCGCAATGCGCGGAGCATTCTATCGTCCCATCAAGAAGCCTCTTTCACTGCGCATCGACGCCGACGTGATTGACTGGTTTCAACGACAGGGGCAGGGCTACCAAACGCGGATGAACTCGGCTCTGCGCGAGTACGTCGAGAGGCATCGCAGGCGGGCGTGATTTCGATCTTCCGATCTACCCCGTAACCCATCAGGTTCCCCCGGCGTGTCCTTGGAAAGCCTGCAACCATCCGCAGGCCATAATGAAATCTGGCGATTGTCACGACCCTGCTCCGGCGTGACGAATCAAGGAAATAAGACAGATCGGCCTCTGTTGTGGGACGACGAACCACCCGCTGAGTTGCGCCGTCGGCGCACGCGGGAGGATCTGCCGCCGCAGGGGCGTGTCCGCCGCAGCGGACCGGGTATGCCACTGGAGTTCGACGATCCGGACGGCGACGGTGTTCTGCGCCCGGCCGCGAATCGTTTCGGCAAGCCGAAAGCGCCCTGGTGGCGACCGGCGAGCACGGTGGGCCGCGTGTTTCTTACTGTCACGGCGCTTCTGGTGCTGGGCGGCATGACGACGGTCGGCCTCGTGCTTGTGCATTATCTCGAACGCGATGCGCGTTTCCGCATCGCCGGCTCCAGCAACATCCAGGCCGCCGGCCTCACCGAGTTGAGCCGCGCCGATCTGATGCCTGTCTTCGGGGAAGACATCGGGCGCAACGTCTTTTTCGTGCCCTTGAAAGAAAGGCGCCGCCAACTTGAGCAAATTCCATGGATCGAGCACGCGGCCGTGATGCGCGTACTGCCCGACCAGATTCGCGTCGCGGTGGTGGAGCGCCAGCCGATCGCGTTTACGCAGCACGGCCAGCAGATCGGCCTCGTCGACGCGAACGGAGTGCTGCTCAGTATGGCCGCCAAGACCATGGCCGAGCGGCACTATTCGTTTCCGGTCGTGACCGGCCTCGATCCCGGTGATTCCGCGGAGTCGCGCAAGGCGCGTATGGCCGTGTATCTGCGCCTGATGGCGGAGCTGGATGCGGACGGCAAGCACTACTCCGAGCAAATTTCAGAAATTGACCTCACCGATCCCGAAGATGCGCGCGTCATCATGCCCGAGCAGGGATCGGACATTCTGGTGCATCTTGGCGAAGAGAAATTTCTCGACCGGTTCGAGCGTTACAAGGCAAACATCGCCGCGTGGCGGCAGCAGTATCCGCATCTCAAGTCAGTGGATCTGCGCTTTGACCACTATGACGACCGCGTGATTCTGCAGATGGCATCCGGCGCGGAAACTCCAGATGCGCCTGGGGGCGGCAAGACGCCTGCGGGCGCTGCGCCCGGAGCCCACCCGCTAAGCAGCACGGCTGCCAAGTCCTCCGCAAGCAAGCCCACCGCGAAGAAGAACAAGCCAGCACAGGCCGAGTAAGCACGCGGCGCCCAAGCGCACCGCAAGGAATACAGGCGGGAAGAATCCCGCCACTACTTCGGCTCGCAAGTCGAGCGGCGTTGAGGGCGGGTGATGGGCCAGAAGCCGGACAACACTGATCGTAGTGCTCGACATCGGCAGCGCCGGCACGCGCGTGCTGGTGGGCGATGTGCATGAGCAGGTGCTGCGCTATCGCGGTCACGGCGTGGTGGAGTCGACGGGCATGCGCAAAGGCCTGATTGCCGAGCTGGCCCCCGCGGCCAAGGCGGTGCGCGCGGCCAGCGAACAGGCGGAACGCGTGGCGCGCGTCAATATTGATACCTGCATGGTGGGCATCGGCGGCCCGCATGTTCGCGGCCTGAACACGAGCGGCGGATTGCAGTTGGGCCGCGGCATGCGCGAGATTACGCGCGAAGATGTGCGCGCCGCCGTGGATCATGCGCGCGCCATCGAACGCCCCGCGGATCGCGAGATTCTGCACCTTCTGCCGCGGCAGTTCATCCTCGACGAGCAGCCCGGAATTTTTGATCCTGTCGGCATGGTGGGCGCGCGGCTTGAGGTCGAGCTGCACATTGCCACCTGCTCGGGCAGCGCGCTGCAAAGCACCGTCACCTGTGCCAATCGCGCCGGACTCGAGGTCTCCGAGGCCGTGCTCGAGTCCATCGCCTCCGCGGAGTGCACGCTTTCTGCCGATGAGCGCGAACTCGGCGTCTGCCTGCTCGACATCGGCGCACATTCCAGCGATATGGCGGTGTTTTTCGAAGGCGCGGTTGCCTATACCGCTTCGGTTCCCATCGGCGGCGCGCATTTTACCAACGACCTTGCCATCGGCCTGCAGATGCCGGTGGTGCAAGCCGAGGAGCTGAAGCGGCAGTATGGCAATGCCGTGGTGACCGCGGTGCCGCAATTAGCCGAAATCGAAATTGCCAACCCGCAGCCGCAACGCCTGGCGCTGCGCACCATCGCGGAGATTCTGGAACCGCGGGCGCGCGAGCTCATGTACTTTGTGCGCGAAAGCCTGCGCCACGGCGGCGTAATCGATGCCCTGGGCGCGGGTTGCGTTCTCACCGGTGGCGGATCTCTGCTGCCCGGCATGCTGGATGTAACCGAGAGCCAGTTGCGCGTGCCGGCACGCCCGGGTTTGCCGGTGCGCCTGCCGCAAATGCCCGCGGCGCTGAACCATCCATCGTGGGCCGCGAGCATCGGCATGGTTCTGTATGCGCATCGTACCCACGCCATGCGCGCCGCTGAAGACAACCGGAGTTTGCGCGCCAGGTTGCGCGCCATGATTGCGCCGAGTTTTTAAAGACAGGGAACAAGGGAACAGGGAACGAGAAAACAGGGAGCAGGGATTAGAAATGCAGGAAACCGCAGACGAGGAGAACAAGAGCCCAATGGAACAGCAGAAGAATGAAGCCGGAGAGATGCGAATTCAATATCACGACGAACCGCTGCGCGATGCGCGCATCAAGGTAATCGGCGTAGGCGGAGGCGGCGGCAACGCCGTGAACCGCATGATCCAGGCGCGCATGGAAGGCGTGGAATTCATCACCGCCAATACCGATGTGCAGGCGCTGAAGCTTTCCCAGGCGCCTATCAAATTGCAGCTCGGCGTGCGGCTCACCTCCGGGCTGGGCGCGGGCTCCAATCCCGACGTGGGCCGCCGCGCCGCGCTCGAAGATTCGGAAAAAATTATTGAAGCTCTGGAAGGCGCCGACATGGTATTTGTCACCGCGGGACTGGGCGGCGGCACCGGCACCGGCGCCGCGCCGGTCATCGCCTCGTTGGCCAGCGAGATGGGCATTCTGACCGTGGCCGTGGTCACGCGGCCCTTTGCCTTCGAGGGCAAGCGCCGCTTGATGCAGGCCGAGCGCGGCCTCAAAGAACTTCTCGACAGCGTCGACACCATGATCGTCATTCCCAACGAAAAGTTGCTGGCCGTGGCCAAGGACGCGGGATTCTTTGAGAGTTTCCGCATCGCCGACGACGTGCTGCGCCAGGGCGTGCAGGGCATCAGCGACATCATCACGATCCCCGGCATCATCAACCGCGACTTTGCCGACGTGAAGACCACCATGGCCGGCATGGGCCACGCGGTGATGGGCACGGCCGTTGGCTCGGGCGATAATCGCGCTGTGGAAGCCGCACAACTGGCCATGGCTTCGCCGCTGCTTGAAGAGGGCGCCATCGACGGCGCGCGCGGCATCCTCATCAATATCACCGGATCGAGCTCGCTCAAGCTCTCCGAGGTCAACCAGGCGTCGTCGCTCATCCAATCGGCAGCGCACGAAGACGCCAACATCATCTTCGGCGCCGTGCTCGACGAGAAGATGGGCGAGGAAGTGAAGATCACTGTCATCGCCACCGGCTTCCGCGACCAGATGCCGGAACGCCGCGCGCGCATGTTGAACGTGGAAGAAGCGCCGGTGGTTTCAGTGCCGGTGGTTGCGCCGGGCAACTGGCTGCCGGAAAAGGATCAAGCGCCGGCGCCCGCGCGCGCCCGTTTCAAGAGCGAAGAAGAGGAAACGCCCGCGAAGAACAACGACGATGCATTCTTCTTTGCCGCGGCGGCTCCGGGCGTGGCGACTACGGTGACGGTGGCATCCAAGCAGACCATGGCGGAGGCCAACGACGCGATGGATTTCGCGATGCAATGCGAAAGGACGCCGGCGCCTGCGATGCCGCAGTTCGGTGGTATGGAGAGCGAGCTCGAATTGAAGGCTCCGCCCCGCGATTATGCGGCAGACTTTCCGGAGGCTTCGCGCCGGACGACAAAGCAGGAAATGGCCGAGCGGGAGATGGCGGAGCTGGAAATGGCGCAGCAGGACATGATGGAGCAGTGTCTGGCGGAGCAGGCGCAGGGACCAGAGAGCTCGTTGTTTCCTGAGGCGCCCGGCGAGCCGGAACGCGATCTGGACGTTCCCACGTTTTTGCGCCGCATGAAGTTTTAGTAGCGGGAAGCGGTGACCGGGCATGGAGCAAGTAAATGAGGCATTTGTGCCGATTATGTCCACCGCCCGGTGCCCGGTTTCAAAATGGGCGAGAACACGGTATATTAAGGTAAACGCCCCCAAAAGTTGTACCCGGCAATGCTATGGTGCGAGGGGAAATCCCGCAGTTTGGGTTACTGTAACAATAGGGACGAGTTGGTCGATGGGGTGGTCGAGGAACAAGCCCAACCATCCGCGCCTTCCAGCGGCGAGGCCGGCCAGAGAGACGGCTCTGCCTGCGGTGGGCGACAGGACCCGCTTGCAGCAAGAGATGAAGCACGAAGTGCGTTGACCGGGGGGCGAGCGCGCGGCACGAAATCCAAAGGTTGAGAGGATGGGGGCTGGATGAAGTTGTCACGCGTCAGGTTTCTTGGCACGGCTTTGGTGGTAGCTGTCTTTGCCGTATTCGGTGTCAGCGCCCCGTGCGCTGCGGCGCTCGATACTCCGCCAACCACGTTACATCATGCCAAGCCTCAGTCGCGGCTAAGGGAGCCGCACCACGCTACAGCGCATCACGCCGCAACCCATTCGACGAAATCCGCGACAACTCACTCCGCGACCACGCACAGTACTTCATCTCGCAGGTCCACGACGGCGAGCGCACACTTGCAGCGGGCTTCGGTCACCCGCCACCATCATTATTACGAGCGCTTCACGGCCAGCTCGTTTGTGCGAGGTGAGATCGGCGCGGGCGATGTAACGGCCGGCGAAGATCCGGTGGTGCGCCAGGCCGCGATCGACGCCCTGGGCGACATGAACGGCACCGCCCTGGTCATCAATCCTTCGAACGGCCGCATTCTGGCCATGGTCAATCAGAAGCTGGCGCTCTCACCCGGCGCCGAGCCCTGCTCGACGATCAAGCTCACCGTAGCCCTGGCCGCGCTCTCTGAAGGCCTTGTCACGCGCGACACGCCGGTGCAGTTGCCGGGCTTCCGCATGAACATGACCCAGGCGCTGGCCAAGAGCAACAACCTCTATTTTGAAGAGATGGGCCGCGAACTCGGCTTTGAGCGCGTGCGCCAATACGCTACGCAATTCGGGCTGGGCGAGCTGGCCGGTTACAACATCCCCGGCGAGCAACTGGGCGCATATCCCGATCAGCCGATTCCCGAGTCCGAGGGCGGCGTGGGTCGCATGTGCAGCTTCGGCCAGGGCGTTTCTCTTACGCCGCTGCAGTTGGGCGCTTTTGTGGCCTCCATCGCCAATGGCGGAACGCTTTATTACCTGCAGCATCCCACTACGCCCGAGGAGATGGCCGCGTTCCAGCCCAGGGTGAAGCGCACGCTCGATATCGCCCGCTACGTTCCCGACCTGGAAGACGGCATGGCTGGCGCGGTGGAATACGGAACCGCGCGCAGACTGCGCGCCAACTTCAACCAGCTGCCGGTCTTTGGCAAAACCGGGACCTGCTCCAACGACGGCACACGCTACGGCTGGTTTGCCTCGTACTCTGAGTCGCCGCAGGGCGCGCTGGTGACGGTATTCTTCCTGGAGGGCGGCCGGCCCACCTTCGGCCCGCGCGCCGCCGAGCTTACCGGCGAGTTCTACAAGAATCTCTGGGACCACGACTACTTCGCCGTGAAGAATCAGGATGCGCAGAACGCGCCAGCAGCCGCGCCTGCCGGCAATACCGCGCCGGCCTTTCCGGCTCCGGCCACGCCCGCGCCCGCAGAGCAATAGCCTCGATCCGCATATTCTGCACCGGTCATCGACTCGGACCCTCCAGAACCCACCGCGCGATTATTCTCGCGGCTTTTGCAACGAATTCGCATGAGCCACATCCCATAGGAGTGTGGTGGCTTCTTTTCCGTACGCCGGCCCCCGGAGTTGAGCGTCCGGATTCCCACACGCCGAACCTTGGATCTGTCGATGGCGCTGCCGACTCACATTTTGATGACCTACGGGTACCTGCTGCTCTTCGCCTGGGTAATGGCGGAGCAACTGGGCATTCCGTTGCCTGCCACGCCGGTGCTATTGGCGGCCGGCGCGCTCTCGGCCGACGGCCCCTTCAGCTTTTTTCTGGCGCTTGCGCTCAGTGTGGTGGCTACGCTTATTGCCGACGTGGTGTGGTTCTTCATCGGCCGCAGTCATGGGCATCAGGTTCTGCGCTTGCTTTGCAAGCTTTCGCTCGAGCCCACCACCTGCGTGCGGCGCACTCAAGACTCCTTTGGCGCGTCGCCGCGGCATCATGCTCATGTTTGCCAAGTTCGTGCCCGGTCTGGGGATACTGGCGCCGCCGGTGGCCGGCGAGAACGGCATGGGGTTTGGCGCTTTTCTCTTCTTTGACGGGATTGGCGCAGTGCTTTGGGCGGGAACCCTGCTGGCCGCGGGCCGCTTCTTTGGCGATCTGCTCAAGCGCAACGCGGGCCTGCTCAATTGGGTGGGGCGCTTCTCAGGTGCGCTCCTCGTTCTCGGCATCGTCGCATTCTTCCTCTTCCGTCTCTATAACCGCCGGGTAGTGCTGAAGCAACTGGCCGCTTCGCGCCTTGAGCCGGAGGATCTGAAGCGCCAGCTCGATGCGGGAGAGCCGGTGTGCATCATCGATTTGCGCCATCCGCTGGAACTTTTGCCTGAGCCCTTCACGTTGCCCGGTGCGCGGCACTTTTCGCCCGATGCGCTTGCCGAGCGCCACGACGAGATTCCGCGCGACCGCGACGTCGTGCTCTATTGCACATGTCCCAGCGAGGCTACCGCGGCTAAGACCGCCATGACGCTGCACCGCCTGGGCATTGAGCGCGTGCGGCCACTGCGCGGCGGCTATGACGAGTGGAAGCGGCTCGGCTTTCCAATGGATGCGATTCCTGAAGTCAACCCCGTGGTGACGACTGTGCAGCCTGCCAGCTGACGCGTTTGTAGCGCCGGCCTCCCGGCCCGGGGCCCCCGCGGACAGGTCTTCGTCCGTGGGGTGGTGGAACGGCTGTAGTGCGGGCGTCCTCGCCCGCGCTCGCTTTCGCCCCGCCTACTTCCGCCACTCCCTTCACTCTCTTCACATCCTTCGCTCTCGTCCCCTTGACGCGCCTCCGCTCCCATGATCGACTGATCGAGGAATCAGCGAGACTCATTCATATTCCCCAACTTACCCTCGACGATTACAACCAAAAGTTTGCCGATCGCCACCTGTTGCATGGCGTGGTGGGCAAGTGGGCGAAGGAGCGTCCGGAAGCCACCGCCCTCGTGAGCGCCGAGAGCGGCCGCACGGTTACCTGGAGCGAGTTTGATCGTTTCACCACGGCCCTGGCCTGCGAAGGTCTGCGCCTGGGCTTCAAGAAGGGCGACTATCTTGTCACGCTGCTGCCCATGTCGGTGGATCACGTTCTGCTCGAATACAGTTTGTTCAAGATCGGCGTGATTGTGGTCCCGCTTGACCTGCGCCTGCCTGCCGCCGAGGTCATTCGCGTCGTTGAGATGCTGCGCCCGCGCGGCTTCGTCTGTCTTGGTCTGTATGGTCCCATCGATTTCCGCGAGATGGGCCGCACCGTCGCCGCAAAAAGTTCATCGATAGAACATTTCTTCACCGTGAGCATGGCCGAGCCGACCGAAGGCTTCCGTTCCTATTCGGCGCTGGCCGAAGTCGCCTCGCGTACTGCGGCGAGCACGCCCGATGCCGTTGCGGCTGAGCTGGCCGCGGTCGCTTCCGCGGTCGCGGAAGAAGATGGCGCGCTGGTCATCTTCACCACGGGATCGACCGGCTCGCCCAAAGCGGCGCTGCTCACACACCGCAACATTACGTCGCAAAACATGTGCCTGTGCGGCGCATTCTTCGGTGGAGACAGCGGCACACGCTCGCTCGTCAATCTGCCCGCCTCGCACGTGGGCGCGCAGACCGAGATCCTGATGAGCACGCTCTTTGGCGGCGGGACCGCGGTGCTTCTCGAGGTCTTCGATGCCGGCCGTTCGCTGCGCGCCATCGAGCAGCACCGCGTAGAACTGCTCGGCCAGATTCCGGTGATGTTCAGCCTGGAATGGATGCTGAAGGACTACGGCGGCTACGATCTCACGAGCCTCAAGTTCGCCGCATACGGAGGCAACGCCGTCTCGCGTCCGTTCGTAGATAAACTTGCCACGATGGCGCCCGTCGTTGGCACCGGCCTCGGCCTCACGGAATGCGCGGGCTTTTGCACCTACGTCAGCGCCGATCGCGCCGAGCGCGAAAAAATCCTCGATGGCCTGGGCCACGACATTCCCGCCTATCCATGCACGATCCGCCAACCCATGCGCGACGACGGCCTGGCCGGCGACGCCCTGCCCGACGCCGAAATCGGCCACATTTGTTTTCGCGGACCGCAGACTTTCGCCGGTTACATCAACGATCCCGAAGCGACCTCCAGGACCATCTCGCGCGATGGTTATCTTTACACCGGCGATCTGGGCTACAGAACCGCCGCGGGCATCCATCTTTCTGGCCGCGCCAAGTGGGTCATCAAGTCCTTGGGCTACCAAGTATTTCCCGGCGACGTAGAAGCCCACATCAGCGACCTTGCGCAGAAAGTGATGAGTTGCATCGTGGTCGGCGTGCCACATGAAGTAGCCGGCGAGGGCGTGGTTGCGATTGTCGAAAAGCGGCCGGGCACGGAGCTCATTGTGCAGGAACTCGAACGCCACACGCGCCTACTGGCAACTTACATGCGGCCACGCCATTGGATTATCGTCGAGCCCGGGCTGATGCCTCTGAACCGCCTCGGCAAGCCCGACCATCAACGCGCGCAAGAGATGGCCAACCAGGAGATCGCCACATTGCGCGCCCGCGGCGAGTGGGACAGTCGGCACACTAGCAGCGGTTGACTCCGGCGAATTCGCAAAGAAGTAGCGCCGGCCTCCCGGCCGGCTGTAGTGCGGGTCTCCCGACCCGCACAGGTCCGCTGGCGGCGTGAACGCCGCTAGTACAGCCGGTCTGGAGACCGGCGCTACTTCCAGGCATTACGATGGAAGATGCAGCATAACGGCTGTCGGGAGCACGTCCTTGGCCTACGACGATCTGCGCGACTGGATCAAAGCGCTCGAAAAACACGGCGAGCTCAAGCGCATCCGCGAAGAAGTTTCGCCCGAGCTCGAAATCACCGAGATCACCGACCGCGTGTCGAAGATCGGAACGAACAGGGAACAGGGAACAGGGATCAGGGATCAGGAATCCGGACACTCTGATTGAAGGACGTTACCCGCCCGGCGGCCCGGCGCTGCTGTTTGAAAACGTCAAAGGCCATCCCGGCCACAAGGTTCTCATCAACCAGTTCGGCAGCGAGCGCCGCATGGCGCTGGCGCTTGGCGTTTCGAAGCATCGACGAAATCGCCGAACGCATCAACGGCGCTGATGAATGTGAAGCCTCCGCGGGCGGCTTTCTCGACAAGCTGAAGATGCTGCCGCAACTCGGCGAGCTGACCAACGCCTTTCCAAAAACCGTGACCGCGAAAGACGCGCCCTGCAAGGAAGTCATCCGGCGCGACAACTTCGACCTCAACTATTTCCCCATTCTCAAGTGCTGGCCGCACGACGGCGGCCGCTTCATCACGCTGCCCTGCGTGCACACGCGCGACCCGCGAACCGGCAAGCGCAACATCGGCATGTATCGCATGCAGGTCTACGACGGCCAGACCACCGGCATGCACTGGCAGCGGCAGAAAGTCGCCGCCGAGCACTATCGCGAGGCGCTGCGCAGATCGCAGCTGCCGGCGCTGAGTCCGATCCCGCGCTGAACGCATCCGCCGCGCGCGTGGCCATGATGGCCGAGTCGGCCGGCGGCGCAGTCACCATTCCCGACGGCCCGCGGGCGCATTCCGCAAGTCTCGCTGGGCAATCTGAAAGGCTCGCGGCTTGAAGTGGCCGTCGCCATCGGCACCGATCCCGCGACGACTTTCGCCGCCATCGTTCCCGCGCCGCCGGAAGTCGAGGAGTTCCTGATCGCCGGCTTCCTGCGCGGCAAGCCGGTCGAGATCGTGAAGTGCGAGACCGTCGATCTCGAAGTGCCCGCCCACGCCGAGATCATTCTCGAGGGCTACGTGGAGCTGGGCGAGCTGCGCGCCGAAGGCCCCTTCGGCGACCACACCGGCTTCTACACGCTGAAGGACGAGTACCCGGTCTTCCATCTCACCTGCATCACCCATCGCAAAGACCCCATCTACGCCGCGACCATCGTAGGCAAGCCGCCCATGGAAGACGCATGGATGGGCAAAGCCGTCGAGCGCATCTTTCTGCCCGCGATGAAGATGACCATCCCCGAGCTGGTCGACATTCATCTGCCCGTCGAAGCCGTCTTTCACAACCTGATGATCGTGTCGATCAGGAAGAGCTATCCCGGCCAGGCGCGCAAGGTGATGAACGCCATCTGGTCGCTCGGCCAGGCCATGTTCACCAAGTGCATCATCGTGGTCGACGAGGACTGCGACGTGCAGAACATTCGGCTGAAGTCGTGCTGCGCGTCGCCAACAACATCGATCCCGAGCGCGACATTCAGTTCACGCTCGGCCCCGTCGATTCGCTCGATCACTCGAGCCGCCTGCCCAACTACGGATCGAAGATGGGAGTGGACGCCACGCGCAAGTGGAAGGCCGAAGGCTTCGAGCGCCCGTGGCCGGCGATGATCGAGATGGACCGCGCGACGAAGGCGAAAGTCGACGCGATGTGGGCGAAGCTGGGGCTGTAGAGAGGTTCGAGAAGCCGCGAACCGCGAAGCAATCACTCTTTTGAATCGGGCGCCAGCAGAATGATCTTTCCGATGCCGCCTTTCTCCCCCAGTACATGGGCTTCAGCCGCATCACGCAACGGCATGCGGCGGCCAATCGGCAGAACGAATTTGCCGTCGCGCACGTCATCGGCAAACTCGCGCACCTTGGATGGATCGGGCCGAGCGCCCACGCGCGTAGCTTTCACTGTCGGGTTTTTGGCCGCTGCACCTTCCGGCAGCCCGGTCGTATAGCCAAAAGACCCGCCCGGCTTCACCCGCGCGATCAGCTTCGCTGCAATCTCGCCGCCCACAGTGTCCGCAACGGCATCCACTAATGGGAATCTTGCAATCGCCTCGTCGTCGTCAATCGCGAGCACGTCGGCGACCCCGAGCGCGCGCGCGTCCTCGAGCTGATTTCCGCGAACCCCGGCAATCACCTGCGCGCCCATCTTCTTCGCCGTATGCACCGCCGCGCGCCCCACGCCTCCCAGCGCTCCCGTGATCAGAACTACCTGTCCCTTTTGCACGTTGGTCGCAATGCGCGCAAGCTGGTCGCCGGTGAGCGAAATCAGCGGGATCGCGGCCGCGTCTATCAGGTCCACGCCATCGGGCAGATGGGTCACTTCCGAGTCGTCCACTGCTACCAGCTCGGCATAAGTTTTGTTGGAGAGCGCAAGCACGCGTTCGCCCACTTTGAAGTGCTTCACATTGGCGCCCACCGCGCGCACGATGCCACTCACGTCGCGGCCCAGAATTGCCGGCAATGTCAACGGAAACATCTTCTGTATCGCGCCCGATCGCAGTTTCCAGTCGATGGGATTCACGCTCGCGGCAGCCGCCGCGATCAGTACTGTGTTTCCGCTCACCTGCGGCTCGGGAACGTCATCTTCAAATTTCAAGTTCTCGGGACCGCCGTATTCATGCAGCACTACTGCTTTCATCGTGTTCCTCCAGGAACTCCATGCATATTCAACCTTGAGATCAGATGCGCGCAAGCTGCCTCGAGTCTCATGGGAAACTTTCCGGCCTGTCGCCTATTCGGCTCCCAACCTTCCTACCGGGAAGTATCGCGGACGTGACTTTGATTGTCGAATGGCCTAGAATTCCGGTGTCGCACGCACGCGAGGCAGACAGAAGCCTCCGTCGTAGTCTCGGAGCCCGCAAGTGGGGCTGCCACCCTCGCCGCTTGTGGAGATTCTCTCTCACTGATCCACGACTCGACTCTGAGGATTCTGCCTGGTAGTTGGAATGAACATCGGGGTGCCCGCGCATTGCCGGGACCCAAAGCCATCCAACGCATGACCGCAGCAAAGGATCGTCAATTCAGATGATTGAGCCTGGCAAGCCATCGGGCAAAGAAATGATTCGCCGCCGCGGTATCTTTGCGGTCGTGCTTCTCTTCCCAGTGCTATTCATAGCCGTCACAGCATTCATTTTGTTCGGTCAGCTTAGCGGCGGTCAGATGAATCTCGCGTTGATCCGCGGCCTTGGCATCGGGGCCTTTGCGGTGATCGCCGGCGGCGTGTTGATGAGAATGCTCTATGCCGCACGTAAGCACGAGACGGTCACGCAGCTGCAGATTGAAGCCCCTAAGCCATCGCTCATGGAGAGAATCTGCAGGCTCGGCCTATTCGTATGCATACTTCTTGCGGCAGCGATCGTGGCAATTATTTTCGCGTCTCAGGAGCTTGGCCCCGGCACGATTTTCCAATTATTTCTTGCGGTAATCGTACTGTCTCTTACGACGGTCTTCTTCATGAAGAAACTGCCGAAGCTAACTCAGAAAAGGCGCGACGACTATGCCCTGTCTATCTTCAGCGACTTGAAAGTTGAGACCGGCCAGGAGTTTGCTCTCTTCTTGCGGCCTTTCTATTTAACCGGCAAAATTGCGCAATCGGAGTCATCGGGAACAGACCATGCAACCGCCATGACTTACGAGTTCGAGGGGGAGATCATCGGAGCCCTCGCGGAGTTGATGCCGGCACTGGCGCTGGGCAAGCCCGGTGAGGCAATCGGCGTGGGACGAATACTGACGGATGAAAGCACCTGGCAAACTGCTGCGGCTGAGCTGATGTCCCGCTCGGCCTTGATCATATGTGTCCCCTCAGCGCACCACGGAACCGCGTGGGAGCTTGAGCAGATCGTGCAGAAACGCTATCTTGCGAAAACATTATTCTTCATGCCGATATCTGTCGCGTCATTTTCCTCTCTCCAGCAACAGAGAGACGATTGGAATCAAGTGGTCGAATTCATGGCGCGTTACGGAGTGTCCTTCCCGCAATACCGGGAAGTCTCACCGGTCAACAGGTCCGAGCTGAACTACACGCTGGCTAACCTGGGAGCTACGTTGCACGACCTGCGCGCCGCCCATTGGCGTGTTGATGGGCAGACAAGACCCACTGGAGGAGTGTTGTTCTCGGTCAAGCCTGAAGGCGGGTTCACCGAAGAGAATGTGGATTTACGTGATCCAGCAAGTCTGCGGAGCGCTATCGAGCGGTTGCGCGGCACAGTTGTTGATGCCCTCAGCGTATCCTGAGCTGCGATCGGCATCGTGTTGGGGCCCGCAATGGTGCTGCCCTCTCGGGTTGGCTCTGCTATACCTAAATTATGCGGGCCGGTTCCTCCTCTCGCCTCATCTTTCTCGCCGCGACGCTGGCGCTTGCCATGCCCACCCACGCCCAGCAGACCTCCGGCAACTTCCGCTGGATCGATTTTCACGATCCCAAAGACCAAAACATCGTGGCATGGATCGCGCGCTCGCTCCAGGTGGAAAAGTGGACCGCCATCCGCGAGATCGGCGTGGTTTACGATGCGGCCCTCGTCGTCACCACCGACCGCGAAGGGCAGCAATCGTCGCCCAACGCCGACAGCTTTACGGTGTGGAACGCGTCGCTCACCAGCCACGTGGTTTCGCCGTTGCTCAAAGGCGTGAATCTGCGCTGGCTCGACCGGGAACACTTTGCCGACGACATTCCCGAGGAGCTGACGTTGCTCTACGATAACTGCCACGACTGCGCTGCCAGCACTTTTTTCACCAGCTTCCGCTACGACCTTCCGCACCACCAATGGGTGGCGCGCTGGATGCGCGGCGGTCAGGGAGTTCTGGTGTGGAATGCTGTGCCGCCCAGCGCCCCCGGCGTGACCTGGACGCAGGTGTACGCCTTGATGTCCGGAGCAGAGAACCATGCTTTTCTGTGCACGTGGAACCACTTCGACTACGGCAACAAGAGGCAGCCAAGCGACACCATCTTCCGCTACGATGTGGACCCGATGACGGGCCTGGAGCGCACTGTGGAGCTGACCCGCGACGATGCCGAGGCCATGAAGCTGCGCCTGTGCCGCGGGCAGGACGCGATCCAGAATCTCGAGCGCGGCCAGGACTCCGAACTCTGCCAGCAGTTGCTGGGCACGCGCCCGCAGCGCAAGCCCGTGACCACGCCGCCGGCCAACAATCGCGGCCAGTCGGCGGGCGGGCGCGTGAGCCACTGACGATAACCAGCCCGGGCCTCGGCCATTGAGATGGGGCCTAAGTGGTCAATAGAGAGCAGCTTTACCTCCGCGCCGCGAATAGCATCCAAGCTGAATGGAGGCAAGAAATGAGCCATTTTCTCAAACTTGCAAAGTTTGCCCTGTTTCCCCTGGCAATAGCACTTTCAACTGCCGGCTGCCACCAGAATCAAGCCCTGGCTTCGGCCGATAACCCAGGCGGGCACGCAGGATCCGGGTTCGGACCCGGCGACGGCCAACGTGCCCCCCGTTCCAGACAATTCCGGCGGTCCGCAGTATCAATCCAACGCCGATCCGGGCTACCAGCAGAGTGCTCCGCCTCCGGACCAGTCGTCTTACGATCCCGGTTACGGGGAGCAGCCGGAATACTCCGCTCCCCAGCCGCCTCCACCGTTGCCGGACTACGACCAGCCCCCGGCTCCCGGCGACGACTATATCTGGACGCCCGGCTATTGGGCCTGGTCCCCGGAGGACGGCTACTACTGGGTGCCCGGCGCCTGGGTTGAGGCTCCCTACGAGGGCGCGCTCTGGACCCCCGGCTATTGGGGCTACTGGGATAACTCCTACGGGTTTTACCCTGGCTACTGGGGCCAGTACGTCGGCTACTATGGCGGCATCAACTACGGCTTTGGCTACGTGGGATTCGGCTACGAGGGCGGTTACTGGGGCAGAGGCCACTTCTATTACAACCGCTCCGTCAACAACATCAACATCTCTGTGGTGCACAACGTCTACAGCCGTTCAGAGAGCGGCTACTCCAACCGTTCCCACGTGAGTTACAACGGCGGATCTGGGGGTATCCGGGCTCAGGCGCGGCCGCAGGAACTGGCTGCGATGCATCAGCAGCACACTGCGCCCATGCAGGCACAGGTGCAGAATCAGCGTGCTGCCGGCGCCAACCGGGCGCAGTTTGCCACTGCGAATCATGGCCACCCGGCGAATGTCGCTGTCCGCCAGCCACTCGCGGCCGATCGCAACGTGAGTGCTCCACCGGCGTTGCGGCAAACCAATCGGGCTGTGGAGCAACAGCAACAGCGCCAGGCAGCTCCGCAGCAACAAGAGCGTCAGGGCGCTCCGCAGCAACAAGAGCGTCAGGGCGCTCCACAGCAACAAGAGCGTCAGGCGAATCCGCAACAGCGTCAGGCAACTCCGCAACCGCAAGAGCGCCAGGTGACTCCGCAACCGCAAGAGCGCCAGGCAACTCCGCAGCCCCAACACCGCCAGGCGCCGGTTGAACCGCGCACGATGGCGCCGCAACCGCAACCACGCCAGGTTGCGCCTCCGCAACGAGAAGCTGCGCCCCAGCCTCGCCAGGCGGCTCCGCAGCAACAAGAGCGTCAGGCTACTCCGCAACAGCGCCAGGCTGCGCCACAGCAGCCAGAGCGTCAGGTTGCGCCGCAACCGCGTCAGGCGGCTCCGCAACCGCAATCGCACCAGGCGGAAATGCAGCCGCGCCAGGCAGCGCCGCAACCGCAACAACACCAGGCGGCACCTCAGCCGCGCCAGGCAGCTCCGCAACCGCAACAACACCAGGCGGCACCGCAACCGCACCAGACAGCTCCGCAACACCAGGAGGATCATCCTAAGTAGCCGCGTCTCGCAATGCATCCGCGGCAAATTCCGCGGATGCTGCCACAATGCGGGCCTTCATTCCGCCGCCCAATAACCGCGGCCAGTCGGTGGGCGGCCGCGCAACCCATTAACCATCCGGTGAATTTTTTCCTCGAATTCCGAGACTTCTGCACCGTCCGCCGTGTTTCAATGAATGATCGAATGGAGGTTGAGATGAAAAGCACTTCTCGACTCACACTTTGCATACCGCTGGCCTTCGCGGCCGTTGTCCTCCTGGCCGGGTCGAACGTGTTTCGTTCGCACCTGCAATTGGCGCCAGGCCAACCCACAAGCTTCAATGTCGTGCAGGCTGCCCAGGAGCAGGCACCGCCGCCTCCCGACCAGGGCCCCGATCCCGCAGCCGCCAACATGGCGCCGGATACTACCGGCCAGGGACCTGACGGGCAATCCTACACCACCGAGGCTCCGCCTGCCGGTGGCGAGAATCCCGATGTTGCCGGCTATACCGAGCAGCCGACTGAGGAAGCCACTCAGCCTCCTCCGCCGCTGCCCGATTACGCGCAGCCGCCCGCGCCGGACGATGGATACATCTGGACTCCCGGCTACTGGGCATACGGCGCCTATGGTTATTACTGGGTGCCGGGCGTATGGGTCGAGCCCCCGTATGCCGGCGGGCTGTGGACTCCCGGTTACTGGGGCTTCTACAGCGGACGCTATCTGTGGTACCCCGGCCACTGGGGCATGCACATCGGCTGGTATGGCGGCATCAACTACGGCTTCGGCTACGTTGGATTCGGTTATGAGGGCGGCTACTGGAATAGCGGCCACTTCTTCTATAACCGCGTCTACAACAACATCAACGGGCGCGGGGTGCATAACGTGTACAACTACCGCGCCAATGTTCGCGTGAACAATAACGTCAGAGTCAACAACAACGTTCGCGTCAACAACGGCGCGCGCCCCAGCTATCGTGGTGGACCGAATGGCGTGCAGTCGCAGCCGCGGCCGTCGGAAGGGAATGCCTATCGCGAGCCCACCGCGCCGCGCATGAACACGCAGGTGCAGCACGAGCAGAACTACAGCACGCAGCGCGGGCAGTACGCGGCGCCCAATAACAACAGGCCGGCCACCACATCGGAATCGCGTCCGCTGCATGCCGACCCCCATGTCACGCCGCAGGTGCGCAGCAGCGGCGGTGGCGGAGGCCGCTCCGGAGGCCATCGCTAAGCAGTCGCGCAGATCACTGGTCACAACGGGCCGCACGCTCCATCGATCGGACGTGCGGCCCGTTTTTTGTCCGAGTGATTCCAGATGCCGGTCCGCGGCTAATCACTAATCACAAACCACTAACCACTAGCCACTAGCTACTAGCCACTGTCTTCCCTCACTCCGCCGCGAACACCTTGATCGCCACCAGATTCCGCACCCATCGCGCCGGGCGTTTTTCTCCTGTGGCAATCAACTTGAGCGGTCCATCGTCGGTCAGCGGCTTGCCATTCTCGGTATCGGCCACAATCACCGTGGAACTGCTCACTTCCGGCGTGATCTCGCCGCTCGCGTACACCACTTCGTAGAGGTCCGAGCCCTCGGCCACCACGTAGAGCCGCAAATCTTTGCCGCGCGGATGTTCGCTCACGCCCATGGGCGAAAGCAGCGCGATCAGCGGCACGCCCGAGTAGGTTTCGTCGCCCTTGGTGTGTTCGTTGTGAACCGTGACCGTCACGTGTGGCAGGGCCGCCAGCGTAGCCACGGTCCACGCGGCGGATTTATCACCGAAAGTGATCTTGAGCTGCTCCGCCGGAGCGGGAACCATCGCCGACATGCTTGGCGTTTGCCGCCCCATCGGCATGTGCGGCTGTGGTCTCTGCGCCTGCTGGGCAAACGCTCCCAAACTCAACATCCCTAAAAAGATGACTGTGCAACCATGCGAAGGCTTCATGATGTTTTCTCCGCCTCCATCGTATACTGAACGCATGTCGATTGTGCGCAACATCGCCGCCATCGCCAAGGGCATGAGCATCACCGGTCGCGAGGCCTTCGCGCCCACTGAGGTGGAGAATTACCCTGACGGTCCCGGCCCCTTGCGCGGAGCGGTCCTCGAATCGCGCTACCGTGGAGCGCACGAGTTGCAGCGTGACGAAAACGGCCTGGAAAAGTGTGTGGCGTGCTTCCTGTGCGCCGCGGCCTGCCCTGCGAACTGTATCTATATTGAAGCCGCCGATAACACCGCCGAAACCCGCATCTCTTCGTCGGAGCGCTACGCCAAGGTCTACAACATCGACTACAACCGCTGCATCTTTTGCGGCTACTGCGTCGAAGCCTGCCCCACGGACGCCATCACGCACGGCCACGGTTTTGAACTGGCCACGCTCAACGCTACTAACCTCGTGATGCGCAAGGAAGACATGCTGGTGCCCGTTGCGGCGCTGACGGCGAAGTAGAGGTTTACCGCGCTCTCCGCGCCAAACGTTGCCGATCCAGCGCCTGCCGCAGCAGCGACTTAATCACCGCCTGGCGGCTGATGTTCAACGCGCGCGCCTCGTCGTCCAGCTCGTTCAGCATCGGCGCGGTAAAGTCCACGTTCACGCGCTGAATGGGCGGCATCATCTTGCCTTTTCCGGTGAAAAAGCGCGAGACATTCTCGCCTCTGTCGGCCATTTCTGCGATTACATCGGCGGTCGGCGGCTTGGGGGATTCAAGTGTTTTCGGCATAGAGTTTCTCTTCTTCACGGGTGGATTTCCAAAGCGTAACCAGGTGGTAAATCTCGCCTTCGTCGTCCTCCCGTATTTCGAATACGAGCGAATATAAACGCTGGCCCACCCATCCAACTGCGATGTACTGTTCGGGCACGTCGGACCGTCGATCAAGATAATACGGGCGACTGAAGATCTCCTGGGCCTCTTCAAATCCAATGCCCCGCTGCGGATTCTCCCTCAAGATCTGACTCTTGCGCGGATCGAAGTCAAAGCGCATTGGTATAACTCTTATACCACTTCGTAAGGGGATTTGTAAAGCGAGAACCGGCGTGCAGCTACGCTGCCCCGGTCAGCAAATTGCGCTTGCGCATCTCCGCCATTACGCGTTCCACCTTCCAGTCCAGCGCATCGGAGCCTTCGACGACAAGATCGGCGTTTGCGGAGGAGGGCCGCACAAACTCAATGCTCGAGGGCCGCACGCGGTTTTCCCACTGATAGCGCACCGATTCTTCGCTGCGTCCGCGCTCGTCCAAATCGCGCTTCAGCCGCCGCTCGAAACATAACGCGTCCGGCGTATCCACATAAATGCTTAGCTGGTAAAGCGGCAGCAGTTCCTCAAAATAGAGCGCGAAGATGCCTTCAATAATCAGGAACGGGCCGGAGGTGACGCGCTCCGTGCGGCCCGGCATGCGCGTGTACGTTCCAAAGTCGTAGACGGGACGCTCGATCGTGTCTCCGCGCGCCAGTGCGGCAATATGCTCGGCCAGCAGCGGAATCTCAATCATTGCCGGGTCGTCGAAGTTCTGCTGCACGCGCTCTTCGAGCGGCATGTGGCCGAGATCGAGATAGTAGTCGTCGAGATGAAAACGCAGGCCGCGCAACATGCGGGCCATTTCGTTGGCCAGCGTGGTTTTGCCTGAGCCGGAGCAGCCGGCAATGCCTAGCACCGTGGGCGGAAAGGGCAGCCGCGGAATCTGCGCGGCGATCTCGCGTGCGGTTCGGGCGCTCACAGTTCCTTTTCTACCTTCGCGGCAATTCTCGGCGCCAGGCGCGTCAGCAGTCCGGCCAGCCGCCGCTCCACCATGCGCCCGGTCTCCTGCACTTCCAGGTGGCTCAGCGGAGTCGCGCCCAGCCCCGCCGCCAGGTTGGTGACGCAGGAGATGCCCAGCACCTCGATTCCCATGTGCCGCGCCACAATCGTCTCCGGCACGGTCGACATGCCTACCAGCGTGGCGCCCAACGTGCGAAAGGCGCGAATCTCTGCCGGCGTCTCAAAGCTCGGGCCCGGCGTGGCCAGATACACGCCCTCCTCAAGTGTGAATCCCTCCTCACGCGCAGCTTCGCCGGCCATCGCGCGCAACGCCTTGCTGTAGGCCTCGGTCATGTCGAAAAAACGCAGGCCCGCACCCGGCTTGACGGAGAAGCGCGGTTCGTTGGGCCCGTTGAGCGGGTTCCAGCCCATCATATTGATGTGATCGGCCAGCGCCACCAGTTGGCCCACATGGTAGCCCGCCTGGATACCGCCGGCGGCATTAGTCAGCACCACGGCGCGCACTCTCAACGCGCCCAGAACGCGCATGGGAAACGTGACCTCGCGGGGCGTGTAGCCCTCGTAAGAATGGACGCGCCCCTGCAGGATGACCACCGGCGCGCCGCCGAGCAGCCCCGCCACGATCCGCCCCGAGTGTCCCTCCACGGTCGATTGCGGGAAATGCGGAATCTCCTGGTAGGGCACGTAGACCGCATCGGCAACCGCATCGGCCGCCGCGCCCAGACCGGAACCCAGCACCATGCCCACCCGTGGTGCAAGCGCGCCCAGCCGCGCTTGCACAAATGCGGCGGCTTCTGCGACCTGGTCGTAGTACGTCATTCCTTCAATCCGTTGCTGCGCTTGGGACATTCTACCGTTCTCGCTGAGCCGCCTGCTGTGCAAAGCAGGTTCCGATCCAGCGGGCAGGTCCTTCCACAGAATCGGGGTGCCCCCGGCAGCTTCCGATCCGGTGCGCAAGTTCTTCCACAGATCGGGGTGCCCCCGGTCCCTCGCACTTGGGGACCGGGGAGGGCTGCCAGGGAGACGGCCATCACATTTTGTGATTTTGAGCCGGGGGTATAATGCCATCCGGTCTGAGAGCCGGCCGGCTTCTGGGTAAGCATCGACTGCGCCGGAACGGGCAGGATTTGGGAGCATCGCAATGGCAACGCAAATGGTACAACACGAGCTGATTTTGTCGCGGCGCATGGGGCGGCTGGGCACGGAAACGGCCTTTGAGGTTCTGAGCAAAGCCAAGGCGCTGGAGCGTACGGGCAGGAGCATTGTTCATCTGGAGATCGGCGAGCCGGACTTCGCCACTCCGCCGCACATTGTGGAAGCAGCCGTGGACGCTCTGCGCGGCGGTTGGACGCATTATGGCCCCTCGGCGGGGCTGCCCGAGCTGCGCGAAGCCATCGCCAATTATGTAAGCCGCACGCGCGGCGTCCCGGTCGAGCCCGACGAAGTGGTTGTGGTTCCCGGCGGCAAGCCCATCATGTTCTATGTCATGCTCGCGCTCGTCGACGAGGGCGACGAGGTGATCTATCCCAATCCCGGTTTCCCCATCTACGAGTCGATGATTCACTACGCCGGAGGCACGCCGGTGCCAATTCCGCTGCGCGAAGAGCGCGATTTCGCGATGGATGTCGACGAGATGGCAAGCCTGATCACGCCCTCGACCAAGCTCATCATTCTGAACTCGCCGCAGAACCCCACCGGCGGCGTGCTGGCGCGCAATGACATCGAGCGCGCCGCAGCGGCCATTGGCGATCGCAACATCATGGTGCTGGCCGACGAAATTTACAGCCGCCTGCAGTTTGAAGGCAAGCCGTTCTCGATCATGAGTGTGCCCGGCATGAAAGAGCGCACGATTCTGCTCGACGGTTTCTCGAAGACCTATGCCATGACCGGCTGGCGCATCGGCTACGGCGTGATGCGCGCCGATCTGGCCGCGCAGATCACGCGCCTGATGACCAACTCCAATTCCTGCACGGCCAGCTTTACGCAACGCGCAGCATTGGCCGCGCTCAACGGCGATCAGAGCGCCGTGGATACGATGCGCCTGGAATTCGAGCGGCGCAGCCGAGCCTTTGTCGAGGGGCTCAACCGCATTCGGGGATTCAGCGCGCGCATGCCGAAAGGCGCTTTCTACGTCTTCGCCAACATCACGGGCACGGGATGGGCCTCGAAGCCCCTGGCCGACGCGCTGCTTGAAGACGCCGGCGTAGCCGCGCTTTCCGGCACCGCGTTTGGCTCCTATGGCGAAGGCTATTTGCGCTTCAGTGTCGCAAATTCCATGGAGAATCTGATGGAAGCGCTCAAGCGTATCGACGCATGGGTTGGTAAGCACGTGTAGCGCCGGTCTCCAGACCGGCTGTCGTGCGGGCGTCCACGCCCGCACTGCGAACCCGGTGAGAGAGTGCGGTGGTGTTCAAAGGAGATCGACAATGTCGCTTCGAGATGCAAAAACCGGCCAGGTCACGAAGGAATATTCCATCGACGAGCTCCGCGACGCGGCGCAACTCATGCGCGGCTACAACCTGGTCGCGTTGTGCGCGGCGGGCTCGGGCCACGCCGGCGGCACGCTCTCCATCATGGACATTGCTGCGGCGCTTTATCTGCGCGCGGCCGAGCACGATCCCAAACATCCTGACTGGCCCGATCGCGACCGCATTCTCTGGTCGGCCGGCCACAAGGCGCCTGCGCTTTATGTGTCGCTCGGCATCGCCGGTTTTTGTCCGCTCGACGACATCGTCACCCTGCGCAAACTCGGCTCGCCCTTCCAGGGCCATCCCCACTGGCTCAAGCTGCCGGGCGTCGAAATTTCTTCCGGCTCGCTCGGCCAGGGCTTGAGCATCGCGGTCGGCATGGCGCTGGCCGCGCGCATCGACGGCAAAAACCACAAAATCTTTTGCCTCATGGGCGACGGCGAACAGCAGGAGGGCCAGGTGTGGGAGGCGGCCATGGAAGCCGGCCACTTCCATCTCGACAACATCATCGCCGTCATCGACTGCAATCGCCTGCAGATCGATGGCTGGGTGAAAGATGTGATGCAAGTCGAGCCGCTCGCTGCCAAGTATGCGGCCTTCGGCTGGGAGGTGCATCACATCGACGGACACAACATGCAGCCAGATTGTCGATGCCCTCGAGCAGGCGCGCGCGGTGACCGGCAAGCCCGTCATGATTCTCGCCGACACCGTCAAAGGCAAGGGCGTGAGCTTTATGGAAAACCAGCCGGGCTGGCACGGCAAAGCGCCGAATCGCGAGGATCTGAATGCGGCGCTCGCGGAACTCGGCCTCACCGATCGCATTCCAGTGGACGATCTGCTGGCCAAAGCTAAGCAGTGGCAAGCCGAAGCGTCGCACGCTCTCGAAGCGCATGTACCCCGCTACTCGCGCGACTTCTGGTGGAATGCGCGCGATGCGGCGCAAGTCGACGCCATGCACGTTGCCATGGAGCCCACGCGCAAGGGCTTTGGCCGCGCGCTTGCGGAATGCGGCGACGATGAGCGCATCGTGTGCATCGGCCTCGACATTTCCGGCTCCATCACGATTGCGGACTTCTATGCCGGCAAGCCGGAGCGCGCTCGCGCGCTGGATCTCGATGGGCATCGCGGAGCAGTCGGCCACGGCGGCCGCCGCGGGCCTGGCGCGCGAAGGCAAGCTGCCCGTGCTCGGCTCCTACGCCACGTTTTCCGCGGCGCGCAACCTCGATCAGATTCGCGTTTCCATCTGCTACTCCAATCTCAACGTGCTGGTCGCCGGCGCGCACGCGGGCGTCTCCGTGGGCGCAGACGGCGCCACGCACCAGGCGCTCGAAGATCTCTTTGCCATGCTCGGCCTGCCGAATATGACCGTGGTCGTGCCCTGCGACGCGATCGAGACGCGCAAGGCTACGCGGCATCTGCTGCTCGAGCACGTAGGGCCCAAGTACATCCGCTTCGCGCGCGAGGCCACGCCGCATCGTCACCAGCGAATGCACGCCCTTCGTTTTCGGCAAGGCGAATGTCATTCGCCTCCGCGCGGAGAAAGCTGATTTTGTCGGCGCCTTCGAGACGCGCCTCGCCGAGGACTACGCCGATGAAGGCGAGGATCTGAGCATCGTCGCCTGCGGACCCATGGTGCCCGAGGCCATGCGCGCGGCATGGATTCTCAAGCAGGAGTTCGGCTCGAGACGCGCGTCTTGAATCTGCACACGCTCAAGCCCATCGATACGGAAGCGATCGTCCGCGCGGCGCACGAGACGGGCGTGGTGATCACGGCGGAAGAGCATCAGATCGGCGCGCTGGCCGGGCGCGTGAGCCAGATTCTGGCTACGAATCCCACGCTCTATGGGGTTCCGGTTATCGCCAGCGCCATCGGAGTCAAAGACCGCTTCGGCGATTCCGGCGCGCCGTGGGAACTGGTCAAGGTATTCGAATTGAGCGCGGAACACATCGCCCAAACGGCCATCGAACTCGTCGCGATGAAGAAACACACGGCCGAACATCTGGTGACTGCGTGAACTGCGTTTCCTCGATCCCTCAGTCCCTTAGTCCCTAGTCCCTACGTCCCTGTCTTTTTACTCCGGCGGTCCCACCGTCACCACGAAATACGACGCCGGCTCTGTCTGGCTCGCGTTGTAAACGGTGTGCTGGTCGCCCGCGATGCACACGCCCATATCGCCGGCCACCAAATCGCGCGTTACGCCCGCCGTCATCAACCGCGCCGTGCCTTCGTGGATGAGCCAGATCTCGGTGTGCTTGTGCGTGCCGATGGGCTCGGGCGGACAGCCCGGCGCAAGATGAGTAAAGTGCGCCTCCAGTCGAATATCGTCTGGCAGCATCCCCATCAAAAATCGTTTCGACATGCGCGGCGATGGATGCGGATTGGCCGGCTCAATCTGCGGATAGCGGCCCGAGACCAGCTTCGGCAATTGCATTGGCGCCGCAGGTTGTTGTGTAGGCGCGGCGGCCGGAGCAGCAGGCGTCTGTCCTTCGGCCTCAGGCGCGATCGCGGACGCAGCAGCAAGTAAGGGCAATAGCGCGGAAAACTCTCGACGGTTCATGGGATCTCCTCTTGTATTTGTCTCCAAGTTCAAATCATAGTTTGCACTGTCATTTAGTTTCGCAGCGAGAAAAACACTGGCCCTTAGCAAGGGAGCAAGAACGCCAGTGCCGCGACAGGCGCTCCACCAGGCAGGAACGCGCACCTGGTACGATCCGGCGAATTTTGCATGAATTCGCACAGGCACGATGCGCTACGCCACAGTCGACTCGCGGAGCCGTATGGTACTTTGCTAGTGTGCCCCCAGAGAGCGCATTGGTCACGCCCGAGATCGAGCCTGACGATTCGGGTTCGAGGCCACGATTTACGTTGTGGCACGGGGCAACCGCCGCGCTTCTGGCGCTGGGCTATTCCGGCTATTATTTCTGCCGCTCCGATCTCTCGGTGGTGCTGCCCGACCTGATGCGCGATCTGGCGCGCCACGGCATCACGCCAAGCGAAGCGCAAATCCGCCTGGGATTCATGGCCTCCATGGGCACCGCCGCGTATGCGCTGGGCAAATTTTTCTCCGGAGCTCTGGCCGACACGCGACGGCGGCCGGCGATTTTTCCTGGGCGGCATGGCCGGATCCATCCTCTTTACCATCGTCTTTGCGCTGAGCGGCGGATTTCCCCATCTTCACTCTGGCGTGGATCGGCAACCGGCTCTTCCAGTCGCAAGGCTGGGCGGGACTGGTGCGGGTTTCCTCGCGCTGGTTCTCCTACTCCACCTACGGAAGCGTGATGGCCGTGGTGAGCCTGAGCTTCCTGTTTGGCGACGCCGGCTGCCGCTGGACGATGAGCGAATTGCTCGCGCATGGCGTGGGCTGGCGCGGCGTCTTCTATTTTGCCGCGGCAGCGCTCGGGGTTCTGTTCCTCATTTGCCTGCTGCTGTTGCGCGAGACGC
This sequence comes from uncultured Acidobacteriota bacterium, assembly GCA_963826735.1. GTDB lineage: Bacteria > Acidobacteriota > Terriglobia > Terriglobales > Acidobacteriaceae > Telmatobacter. The sequence goes on along the minus strand of CAWGYN010000010.1, from coordinate 92,826 downwards.
CCGCCGAGCGCGGCCTTCCAGCACCGGAAGTGAATCCCAGAAATGTGTATGCCAAAATGCGGATATAGACGAGCCGGGCGCCGAGCATCACCGGAAGATCGGCGCGATTTTGCGCCCTCTGCTCACCAGCGTTCGCGTTCTGGCTGGTTTGCCTGCTGGCCTTTGGAACCACACTGCTGCGCGAAACCTTCAACCTGTGGACGCCGACCTATTTTGTGCAGTTCGTGGGCATGCTGCCGAGCGCGGCGGCCAGCCGCAGCGCACTCTTTCCTCTGTGTGGCGGAATCTCCGTGCTGCTGGGCGGGTTTTTGAGCGACAGGCTCGGAGCCAATGGGCGCAACATGCTGGTCGTCGTCGGCATGACGGCATGCACCGTTTGCCTGGTGCTGCTGGGCCGTGTTCCCGGCCACGCGGGCGAATGGGCGCCGTCAGTTCTGGTGGCGCTGGTGGGGTTTACCTTGCTGGGACCCTACTCCTATCTCGCCGGCGCCATGTCGCTGGATTTTGGCGGCCAGCGCGGCAGCGCCACGGCAGCCGGAATTATCGACGGCTTCGGTTACATTGCAGGCTGGCTCTCGGGCGTTACCGTGGCGCGCATTAGCGTCGCGTATGGGTGGAGCAGCGCATTCTTCGCGCTGGCGGGCGTCTCGTTGGCCACAGCTTTAGTGGCGGTGATTCTTACGGCGCACCATCGAAATCACCTGCTACAGAACCCGTAAGTCACTTTAAAGCTAAATACTTGGCAAGTACCACGACTAAATTTGTCGTAGTGCAAGAGCACCGTCTTGCCATAAGAGACCAGAATCTGCAAAGCCCACATTGGTTTCCGATTTTGCCAGGGGCAGATCTGTGCAGGAGCCATCACATAGGTACCGTTAACTCTAGCGCGGTCTGACCATTGTGCAAACAGAGCATGAACTAATCGATTGTGGACTTTTTATTGCTTTGATCTTGAGCGTCGAGAATATCTCTTGACAGGGCACAAGTCCGTCTGGCAGGATTCCGCCGTCGGCAATGAGGTCGGACCACTAAGTGTGTAATCGTATACACGCCTTCCGCGCAAACGCAGGCGGAAGGCTCGCTCACTAAGTCAATCAAAATCAACTCTGGAGGAAGCGATGCAGAAAATCTGTACTGAGTCAGCGTTGCACCATGTGCAGCGCGCGGCGAGATGGCGGGCGTTTCTCGTCCCCGTTTTCGTTCTCACAACCCTGCTTTTGTCACCCGCTGTTTTCCGCGCGCAAATTGCGGGCACGGCCAGCGTCCAAGGCACGGTCGCGGATTCGACGGGCGCGGTGGTCGCCAACGCCAACGTTGCGCTCACCAGTGAAGCCACGCAGGTCAGGCGCACCACCGTCAGTGACGGAAGCGGAGTCTATTTGTTTCCCAGTATCCCAATTGGCACTTATGACATAAGTGTCACGGCTTCTGGATTCAAGACCTATGAACAGAAGGGCATCGTCCTTGAAGTCGGCAGCAGTATCAGTATCAACCCCAGCCTGGCCGTAGGCAGCAAAGAGCAAACCATTGAGGTCCAGGCAGAAGGCCTCGCGCTTCAGACCGAAGACGCCACCTTCAAACAGACTATCGACCACGATGCAGTGACTGAAATGCCACTCAATGGCCGGCAGATGACCGCACTGATCACGGCGTCGGGCGGCTCGAGTCCGGCTCCCAGCGGCGATTTTACGGGAAGCAAGTATTCCTACCAGACGATCTCCGTCTCCATTGCAGGCGGCGGCGGAAACACCACCCTATGGCGCTTCGACGGCGGCGACAACCAGGACTACATGGCCAATGGCAACCTGCCATACGCCTTCCCAGATGCGGTTGCGCAGTTCAGTGTGGAGTCGACCGATCTCGGCGCGCAGGATGGCGGGCACGTTGGCGGAATGGTCAACGTGGTTACTCGCTCTGGAACGAACCAGTACCACGGAGAGGCTTTTGAGTTCATCCGCAACAATTATCTCGATGCCACAAACTTCTTCTCGTCTTGCACACCGGTGGCTCCTGCAACGACCTGCTCTGCAAAGGACACATTGCATCAGAATCAGTTTGGCGGAACATTTGGCGGACCGATCAAGCGCAACAAGATGTTCGCCTTCGCGGCTTATCAGCGCTGGGTTGCCAAGCAGGCACAAGCGAGTACATCTGCCACGGTGCCCACCGCAGCCAACCTGCTTGGCGACTATTCTGTGACCGACGGCGTTCCCGGCGTTGCAAAGAGCAATCCGTGTAACTCAACTAATGCGCCCATTCCTCTGGTAGATCCGCTCACCGGCACAGCTCTGACGGGCAATAAATATCCGGCGACCCCCACTTACAGTGCGCCGGCTCTGGCACTGTATGGTTACCTGCCCAAACCCAATTCGGTGTCGGATCCTCTCAACTGCGGGTTCGTCCGTTATTCAATTCCGTACTCGGTTACCGATAATGAGTTTGTGACCCGAGTCGACTATACAGTCAGCAACAAGCAAAACATCTACGGCCGATACTTCGTCGACGGTTACCAATTCCCCGCATACTTTGATCCGCACAACATCCTGATCACTACGCAGTCGGGGAACATCCAGCGCGTACAGACCTTCACGCTGGGCGACGCCTACACCATCACTCCAAATATTGTGAACGCGGCGCACATCTCGATTCTGCGGCGGGTAAACAATCGCGGGTATGCACCCAACGATATCAATGCCACAACGCTGGGAATACCCACCAGTGCTCTCTACCAGGCGGTACCAAACGGCCTGCAGTTGACCGAAGGCAAGTTCACCATCGGCGGCGGCACCAACTCGGTGGCTCACTTCAACGACAACACTGGATCCGTCGACGATGACCTGACCTGGGTGCGCGGCAGACACCAGATCGCTCTCGGCGGCGAGTGGGTGCAGAATCAGCTCAACATCGGTAATGCTTACGAGTCCAACGGCATCTTTACGTTTAATGGTGAATACAGCGGCAGCGGTCCCAAGGGGGGAAGCACCATCGGCGATCAGAACCTTGACTTTCTGATGGGCACGCTGGGATCGTCGTCTCCGTTCCAGCAAAGCAAGAAGCAGCAGAACGCTCTCCGTGGGCCGATCCCCAGTCTCTATGTGCAGGACACTTATCATGCCAATCACCAGTTGACACTTGTCGCAGGTTTGCGCTGGGGCCCGAATATCGAGCCTGTCGATTACTTTAACCGCGGCGTTGTATTTAGTCAGAGCGCTTTCCTGGCCAACAAAACCAGTACTATCTACCCCAACGCCCCAGCCGGCGCCCTTTACTACGGCGATCCAGGCGTGAGCCGTCAATTCACCAAGAACTCCTATTGGCAGTTTTCGCCGAACGTCGGCTTATCGTTTGATCCAGTTGGCGACGGCAAAACCGTGATCCGCGCGGGCGGCGCGCTGATGTATGACAATCCCAACTTCTTCACGGCGCAGCGCAACCAGCAAAACCCGCCCTTCGCCACAGCTGTTACCAACGCCCAGGCATCTGGTAGCTCGGTTCCCGTGCCTTTCGCGGCCCCCTGGTCGGTGGGCACAATTGTTGGCAGTCCCTTTCCGCAACCGCAGATCCCCACACCGGCGCAAGCACTGTTCTTCCCTCAGTCGCAGTTCATCGCGACCGTGGCGCAGTTCAAACCGGCCTACTCGATTCAGTGGACCCTCAGCTTGCAGCGTGAGTTCGGCCATGGCTGGCAGTTGCAGGTCGACTACATCGGCAACACCACGCGTCATGATCCAATTGGCTCGACTTTCGACCCGGCCTCCTTTATCCCCGGTGTCTGGGGAGCGGGCGGAACGGGTTGCACCGGCATCGTGACAACCGGCCCCGCCGCGGTCAAGGCCGGCGCCGCCGGAACCAATTGCTCCACCACTGGAAATCAGACGTCGCGGTTCCTGCTCACTCAGGAGAATCCCGCAGGCGTAACCGGATCAGGAGCCGCGAGCGGCGGCAACCAATACTTGGGCGGCGGCGCAGGCTCGATCATCGTCGGCGACGAAGCCAACGCCAACTACAACGGCATGGTCGCTTCAATCAACCACAGGCTCTCAAGCACTTTCAGCCTTCTGGCCAACTGGACGTGGTCAAAGTGCCTGAACATTTACGACGCCCAGGGCGACTACGCCGGAACAGCCGCGGAGAACCCCAACAATATTGGCATGGACTACGGTCCCTGCGGCTCAGACTATCGTCATATCGTGAACACCACACTCGTTGCCAGGAGCAACTTCAACAATCACTTCAACAGCTTTGAGAAGCTGCTGGCCAACGGCTGGGAATTTGCGCCACTGATCCGCATCCAAACCGGCTCACCCTTCAACGTCACCTCGGGTCAGGACAACTCGCTTACCGACGTGGGCAACGACCGTCCTAACCTGGTGGCTGGCGTGGCCCCTTACGCCGAAGTGTCATTCCGCAATGCCACTGGCGAATCCAATCGCGAGTACCTGAACCCGAACGCATTTCAGCAAGTCTGGCAGACCGCTGGTTGCGCTTCAGCCACGGCCAATGCCTGCCCGGCCCTGGGAACCTACGGCAACATCAGTAGAAACGCCTTCCGGGGTCCCAAGTCGTTGCAATTCGATGCGCAAATCTCTCGCGTCTTCCCGATCCACGAAAGCCTCAACACGACACTTCGGCTGGAGGCTTTCAACGTACTGAACCATCCGGACTTCAGCAACCCGGCTGCAGGGCTCACATCCTCAACGTTTGGTCAAATCTCATCCACCACCAATGCCGCTCGCGTTTTCCAAGGCAGCATTAAAATCAACTTCTAGCCCGATTCGATCGGCATGAACAGAAAGAATGGGGCGCTTCGGTTCCTGATCGAGGGATGCGAAGCGCCCCAGGTCTTTGGTCGATCATTTTGAACTCGATCCTCTTCTTTTTCATGCGCAATGCGACTTCACCCAGTCGGCCTACCTCAAGAGCAAGACGAACGCCGGCGATTGCCCGACAACCGCAGGTAAAATCTGCGAAAGCTGGATCAACCCGTCCGCCTTCTCGGTGCCCGTCAACACCGGCCCCGGAACCGGCTTCGGCAATGTTGTCAAGGACTCGCTCCGCGGTCCTCGCTACACGGTCTGGAACGGCGCTTTGGTCCGCACCTTCCCGGTCTTCCGCGAATCCAACCTGGAGTTCCGCATGGAGTACTTCGACATTCTCAACCACACCATCCTCAACAACCCAAGCGTTTCAAACCCGCTCAGCAGCAGCACCAGCTTCGGAACCATCGGGGGTGAGAACGGAGCCGGACCGCGCATCGGCCAGTTCGCACTCAAGTACAACTTCTAGTTCGTTTCAATGTATTGGAACAAAGGGTGGCGGGCTTTTCCGCCGCCCTTTGTCTTTCTCAATGGACTGACCTCTCCGGGTCCAGCCAACCATTGACGTCTACCCCGGCTCAGCCGGCCAAGGGCGGAATCCGCCATCCTCAGTCCGTTAGTAGCGCTGAGTGCGCCCCGGAGAGGCATATTGCGGCCCAGACAGCCCACCCGGCGGCCTAATTCGCATATTCGGCCCCACTGGTTCACATCCCCCCTATCCCTATCAGCAGAGAAAATAATTTTTCTATTGACAATCGACCCTCAGAATGCTTTTAATGCTTGGCTGAGGTCGGACCGCTGCTGATCCGGCGCAGTAAAGTGTGCACCCGTCCACCAAGGGTCCAAGGAGTTCACCCTTCACTCGTCACCCGGTTTCGAATAGCAAACATTTTCACTCTAAAGGAGGCATTCCAGGCGTTTCTATGAAAACACTTCTGAAATCAATCACGACGCTTGAAAACTGCAGCGGCGCTTGGGCCTGTGTCGCTTTGGCGATACTCGCTCTGGTGCTTTGCTGTGCATTGACGACGATGCCGGCCGCGGCACAAACCGCCGGCGAGGGATCCCTCGAAGGTACGGTCATGGATTCCACCGGCGCCGTCGTTCCCCATGCCGCCGTCACTATCACCAACAACGCCACCGGAATCAAGACCGTCAGCGAAGCTTCGTCGGCAGGTTTCTTCAACATCGCACCCGTGTTGCCCGGCACCTACACCTTGGAGATTTCAGCCAAGGGATTCAAATCGCTGGTGCAAGACAACGTCGTTGTCGACGCAATGCAGGTCAGAACCGTCAGCCCCGTGCTCACCATCGGTGCTGAGACACAAACGGTGACAGTCACGGCTGCGCCGCCCGTGCTTGACACCGCCGACGCCACCATAGGCATGATCGTCGAAAACTCGACATATACGAATCTGCCCATTCAGATGACCGGGCAGCAGCGCGATCCCACAGGATTCGCAACTCTCACGCCTGGTGCGCAGAGCGCCAATAACGGTGGCCGTCTGCCCATCGTCGGCGGAACCGGCAGTTATCTTGGTCAGCTCTATGTCGACGGCATGCCTGCCGAAACCGTGAGTCAACAGGGCGACAATCGTCTGGTTTCGCTCGCCATGGACATCGATGCCGTCGATCAGTTCCAGGAAGTCACCAGCACGCCTCCTGCGGAGTATGCCGGAGCCGGCGCCACAAACTTCAGCATTAAGTCGGGTGGCCTGCAGTATCACGGCCAGGTCTCCGACTTCGAGCGCAACACGGAATTCGACTCATGGGGCTTTACGGCGCCGCACGCCACCCAGAAGACCATCACAGGCGCAACCGTCCCCGCTCCCAAGCCCGTCGAGCACCAGCACGAATGGTCCGGCACCTTTGGCGGCGTGGTTCCCTTCACGCATAAGAAGCTCTTCTTCTTTGCCGCCTATGACTACTACTACGACCGCGCGGGTGCAACGTACTCGCTCTTGACCATTCCCAGCAATCTCATGACCCAAGGCAACTTCACCGAGTTGGGTTGCCTTACCGCAGCAAATACCGCGAAGAATACGAGCCTTCAATGCAACGGTGCCGGAGCCACGGGCACTAACTCGGCCACGAACCCCGCAGTGATCTACGACCCAACCACAACTACCTGCACTGGCGGCGTCTGCACGCGCACGCCGTTCCAATACAACGGAACCAACAACGTCATCCCGCCGGGCGACATCTCCTCCATCACCAAGGCCATGGAGTCGCTCTTCCCAACCGCCAGCTCCAGCAACACCTATTACAGCGATTGGAACCCCAGCGTCCTCACCAACAACTACCTCAGCGGCTGGCCCAAAGGTTATAACAATCACGTCATCGACTGGCGCGTGGACTACGATCTGAGCGCCAAGCACCGCATCTCGTCGGTGGGGACCATGGGCACGGAAGATTACCTCAACAACTTCGGCGCTCCCTTCCTGCCTCCGCCCTACATCGGCGGCGACCTCGCCAGCATCTTCCCCAAGAACTACATCGTGGAAGATGCCTACACCGTCTCGCCCAATGTCGTAAACCAACTGAAGATGAGCTTCACGCGCTTCTTCCAGAACATCGCCGACCTCTCGCAGGGCGTTTCGAAGTGGGACATCGGAGGCTTCGGTGTCACCAATCTGCCCGGCGGCCAGGCAGGCCAGGAATTTCCCGGAGTCTCCTTTGGATCCGTCTCCACTACATTTAGCGGTCTCGCGGAGCAGACCTGGACCGGCAATGGAAACTCCGTTTCCACGCAGTTGACCACCCCCAACAACTATGCGGTTACCGACAACGTGCAATGGCTTAAGGGCAAGCACGCACTCACTATGGGCCTCACATTCCAGTGGCAGCAGATCAACAACGCCAACCCGGCTACGTTCACCGGCGTTCTGACCTTCGGCTTTAACCCTTACTCCACTGCCAACTTCGCGGGAGGAACTACGCTTAACGATGCCGCCAATGGATTCTCCTACGCCAGCTTTCTGCTCGGCGCGGCTGGCGGATCTACCTCGACGGATGCCACCAACCAATCCCTCGGTCTCGACTATGTGAGCGAACTCGCCGGCCGGTACAAGACGATCTCGCCGTATGTCCGCGACAGCTTCAAGGTGAATAGCAAGCTGACCCTGGACCTGGGATTGCGCTGGGATTACCTGCCGCCGTTCCACGAGTTGCGTAACCGCTGGACCTTCCTCAATCCCACCATGACCAATCCGCTCACCAATACGCCCGGCATCCTGCAGTTTGCCGGCAGCTACGGTGGCTCGGGCGTAAGCTGCGGTTGCACCACGCCCGTCGCCACATATTGGAAGAACTGGGGTCCGCGTGTCGGCGCAGCCTATTCCATCAACAGTAAGACCGTCGTCCGCGCCGGATTCGCGCTGGCCTTCTCGCAGGCCGGCGGCGTGGGCGGACGGGGCGGCGCTTACCAGGGCACCGGTCAGACCGGCTTCAACACTAACGCCACGGGACCCTCCGGATCGGTGGGATCGAGCACGAGTGGCTACGTCGCAGGGCCTGCATACTGGCTCAACAGCAACAGCGCCTACGTGCAATCCAACGCCAACGAGTCCTACGTTGCCAATACCGGGCTCTTTGGTCCCGGATTCACCTATCCCGCGCAGCCCAGTCCGAACGTGACCGCGCAGGAGCTGGGCACCGGATTCATCTCCACGAACGGTGGCAGCGGCAAAGCGAACACGGGCGCAAGCTACGCTGACCCCTACCTCTCCGGCCGCGCTCCTGAAATCGTGCTCTGGAACTTCGGCTTTGAGCGCTCCATCACGCCCAGCATGACCCTGTCTGTGAATTACGTGGGCGATGAGAGCCACTTTATCGTCAACTCCGGAACCACGGGCGGCAACGCGCGCGGCTACTGGACCAACGAAATCAGCCCCTACTATATGGCGCTCCTCGGCCCGGTTCTCGACTCCACTGGCAAAGTGCCGCTTCTGAGCGCGCAGGCCAATGCAGCTAACCTGAAGATCCTCTCGACCTACGCTCCTAACGCCCCGCAGCCGGCCTTCTACACCAACAACGGAGCTGGCAGCGCCTCCAGCACCGCCACCATCCAGCAGATGCTGACCGCGTTCCCACAGTACAACGGCATCACCGACACCTGGGGCAACGTGGGCAACTTCGCCTACAACGCTCTCCAGCTCGTGATCCAGCAGCGTCCGGCGCATGGGCTCAGCTTCACCCTCAACTACACCTACTCCAAGAACCTCGGCGATGACGGAACTTATCGGTCCGGCTGGGCGCTTCCCGCCAACGCGCTCTCTCGCTCCACCGGCGGAGCTACGTTGCCGCAGAATCGCATCGACCGCTCGTTCACGGTGATTTCCATCCCGCAAACTGTCAACATCTTCGGCGTGTACAAATTACCCTTTGGCGGCAAAGGCCAGCCCGGCGGCGATAATGCTGTGGTGCGCTGGCTCGCCGGCGGATGGCAGCTCTCCGAGGTCTATAGCTACCTGGCCGGAACGCCGATGGTCGTCAACGGGGGCAGCGGCGCCGCCGGACAAGGTCAGGCCATGCCCGACTTGAACCCCGCCTGGGAGGGTTCAACCGCCCGCCAGAACGGAAGCTATGGCAGCGGACCCAACGGCTTCCAGTATGCCAACCTCAGCAATATCCAGTATGTCAACTCCAACGCGTTCATCTCCGCGGCGGACAATTCCACTGCTCCCGGATGCGTCCCCGGTTCCAGCAGTCAATTCCAGACTGCCTCCACCTGCACAGCGTCCTACCTCATCGGCAACGCGCCGCGCACTGCTGCTTACGGCTTGAGGAACCCCGGAAATGAAAACCTCAATGCTGGTCTGCGGCGCAGCTTCCCTCTCGGCAAAGAAAGCAGAACCTTTGTCTTCGAGGCGAACTGCACCAACGTCTGGAATAAGGTGACGTTTGGCGGTCCCAGCGCAGCCTGGGCCTACAACTCCAGCTCTTTCGGCCAAATCTCCGGCGTAAGCAACAGCGCCCGTGACTGGCAGTTCGCTGGCCACCTCAACTTCTAACCAGTGAGGCCGGCGGGTTTACCCCGCCGGCTGAGCTCTTTCGAGACAAGCGGCCGTTTCACCCTGCATGCACCACGTACGCGCACAGGTTGAAACGGCCGCAATTTTTTGTGCTGGCAAATTGCAGATTATTTCATGCTTTCTGCGCACAATGGTTGTATGCAGATTGAATCCAACCTCCGTCGCGGCCCGAGCGAGCGTCTCGCCTCCGCCCTCGCTCATGGAAAAAGGATCCAGGAAACAAAATTCCGGGGAGCGAGAATCAGTCTACCGTACCCTGGTATAGTATTAATCGATCATGCCACGCTAAGCTGGCCTGTTCCCAAAAATTCAGCAATGAAATCTCGCTCGAAAACAGCCAGGTGCCGCAGCGCCCATGCATCGCAGCGCACCTCGTCGCTCATCGTGTCCCTGGAGCGATCTTTCAGAAGGTTTCCGGTTCAATATGTCAGGGATGTGACCGGTCTATTTCGTCGGACATCCGCCCGGTCCGTACCCCTCCGTACCACCCCCCCACACCCCCACCCCCCTATGACCCCTGGAAAGACGGGCTGTGAAGCTGTGAAGTCTATAACTTATTCATAATCATAAAGTTGCAGTAAAAACTGCTCGGCCGCACAGAAACTGTGAAACTGTGAAGCCGCACAAAGTAATTAAAATCAATCACTTACGCGCAGAGATTTCGGCGTCCACAGAAACTGTGAAACTGTGGGTTTTAGCCGCTTTGCTTCCTCGCGGAGCGCTCTTCATTGCACTTAGCTAAAGCTGAGTGCCGAAAGCTGACCGCTAGCGCGCTTCCGCAAAAGCATCCGCCTCGGCGTTCAGTTCCTCCGCTGTCGCCGCATGTGTATAGAACACAATGCGATAAAGGAAGGTCGCCGATTGGCCCTTTTCCAGCGTGTAATTGAGCGGCGGTTGCTTGGCATCGAACGCGTGCCGTCCCAGCGGATTGGCGGCAAAAAGTCCGTAGCCGCGCGCGTGCCAGTAAGTTGGGTAACCAATATTTCCCGGACGATCGAAGATCGCAACCGTCGCAATGTGTCCTTCGCCGTCGTGTCCAGTCAGCGAGCACCAACGGCCGCGCGTAGACCACGCAGCTTCGCCTTTCACGCCTTCGCTGGTCAGATATTCGCCCGTTGGCGGCGCAACGCCAGGAACATTGCCCGCAGCGGAAACCGTAGTCGCAACTCCGTTGGCGTCGGTGAAGGTTCCACCTTTTTCCTCCGGCGATTCTAACCAGCGCGCTACGCGCAAGCCCAGCAATCCATCCTTGTCGTCGTTGAACACAACATGATCGAGCGCGGTCAGCGTCACCATCAAGTCGATGCTGCGCGTCGCTCCCTGGCGAGCGAACACGTAATGCGTGGTTTCGGCGAGGATGGCGTGATTCTGCCCGTCGATCCACGTTGAATTGCTCACCAACTCGCCACGATTCGCGCCGCTCTTGGTGGAAACGATTTTGTCGAGCACGATCGTTCCCATCTTCGCCGCGCGCGCCGGAGGAATCGCCGTCGAGTTGTTCCAGAAGTCGAAGCCGTTCACGTTGCTGTAGTTGAACCAGAGCCCATCGTGATGAGGATGATCGGTGCGCTCGCCGGCGCGCGGCGCGAGCGGCCAGCCGCGCGTAACGGTCACGCCGTCTGCATCCACAATCGGGTAAAGCACAGGCTTCTTCAGCGTCTCGGGCCAGATGTACGACGTGAAAGGCTTGCCGTCGATAGTGATATCGACGCGCCGATTCGCCGCGTCGGGCGTCACTTCGATGCCCTTCGAAGCCGCAAACGCGCTCGCCGCAAACAGCAATCCAGCCGCAAGACATGTGATCGTTGCCGTTCCACAGACGACTCGAAGAAGCAGGGGCTTGGCGAATGCAGATTGTCTCATCGTCCTTGTTCCCTTGGTCCCTTGTTCCCTGTCTTTACGCATAGACCTTTCCTCCGGCCATCACCTGCTGCGTCTTCTCGTCGAAGGTCACCTTCATGCCCGTCTGGATCGCGGCCACATTCATGCACAGCGCTATTGAGTGGCTGTAGCCAGCCTCGATCGGCGCATTCGGAGTCTTGCGCGAGCGCACGCATTCCATCCAATTGCGCATGTTGGCCGCAGTCTCCGGATCGCCGTGCGTGTTGGCGTCGGTGTTCACTGCTGCGGACTTCTCGCCCAGCGCCATCGGGGGCAGCAGGTTCGGCTGCATGTGCATTTCGTCTGCGAATCGTTTCGTCAAACCGCCTGTAGGCGTCACCATCTGCTTATCCATGTCGATCATGCCGCCATTCGAGTAGTAGAGTTCCTTCACGCCGCCTGCCGAGTTCGTGAAGCGCGAAGAGTACTGCACCTGGAACCCTTTGCTGAGATCGTCAAGCGGACCGTAGTCGAACACCGCAGTCATCGTGTCCCAATTCTTGCGGCCATCCTTCCACAAATAGATGCCGCCATTGGCGACGCAGGAGCGCGGATGCGGCAGGCCTGTAAACCAGTGCACGGTGTCGATCTGGTGCACAAGCCACTGATCGGGAATGCCAGAAGAGAACGGCCAGAACAGGCGGAACTCAAGATACTTGCGCGCGTCAAACGGCCCCAAATTCCTGCCGAGTGAATAGCGCTTCCAGTCCGTATCTTCTTCCTTGAGCAGCGGCACCACGTCGGGACGGCGCCAGCGGCCGGGCTGGTTCACGTTCCACGTCATCTCCACCATCACGATGTCGCCAAACTGGCCCGATTTGATGTACTCGGCTGCCTTCATATACGCGGGTGTCGACCGGCGCTGCGTGCCCACCTGAACGATCTTTCCGCTCTTCTTCACCGCCGCCAGAATGCGACGCGCGTCGGCCATGGTGTGCGCGGTGGGCTTTTCCACGTAAGCGTCGCGACCCGCTTCCACGGCTTCGGTGCCGTGGTAGGCATGTTGGAAATCGGCCGTGGCAATGATGACGGCGTCCACGTCCTTGCGCGCATAGAGTTCGTCGTTGTTGCGAACCTCGTCGGGGCGATTGCCGCAAAGCTTCTCGATGAAATCGACGCCTTGTTCGCGGCGCATGTTCCAGATGTCCGACACGGCCACGATCTGGAAGTTCATGTCTTTGGCGTTTTGCTGGAAGGCAGGCAAATCGCCGCCCTTCATGCGGTCGCCGCAGCCCACAATTCCCACACGCACGCGATCGTTCGCGCCCATGATCTGCGCATAGCTTTTGGCATTGAACGCGACTGCGGTTGCGGCCAGTGCCGCGCTGCCTGTCTTCAAAAATTCTCTGCGATTGTTTTCTGTCGTTGCCATGATGCTGAGCTCCTCGGTGGGTCTGGTGGATTGGCGTGCGCAGGGCAAATAAAGATACCGTGTTCCGGCGTCTTGGGCGTTTTCGTGCGCAGGAAAATGCTGCGTTGCCGGCAGGATCATGGTCAGACCACGACGCGCTGGCCGTCAAGAACTGATTTAGACATTGGAACGCCGGTTCCGAGTTATGAGACGCCGGTCTTGAACTACGACTAATTTGGTCGTAGATTAAATAAGGACTAAATCAGTCGGATATTGGTGCTGGGATGATCGAGCGCTGTTTTCGCTCTCGAAAGAGTGATTTAAATCACCGAAAGAGCCGGACCAATTTGGTCCTATATAGGTACTGCTTGCTGCAACGGGTCCTCAACGGGGATTGCGGCGCGGAATGCAAGCAGTCGCCGCAATCCCCGGTTTCCCGGAGGCTATGGTTTTGAAAGGCCGAATTCATTTCGTTTTCATCCTATTTCTGGCGATTTTCCCGCTCGGGTTGCGGGCGCTGGCGGGCTTTCGCATCGCCGGGGTGGTGCACGATGCAACCGGCGGCGTCATTCCCGGCGCCGTGGTCACGCTGCGCCAACCCAACCCAACCAACGCCGCACCGCTGACGCAGCAAACCGATGGACAGGGCAGCTTTCAGTTCACCATTCCGGCCCCAAACACCTATGAGATCGAGGTGCGAGTGGCGAATTTTACAATCTATCACGGCCGGGCAACCGTGGGCCCAGAGGCGCCCAGCGCAAATCTGGACGTGACGCTGGCAGTGAATGGCAGTGCAGAAACCGTTGAGGTGACGGCAAATGCTTTGGCGGCTGAGACCACGAGCACGCAACTGGGAGAGACGCTGGAGTCGAAAAAAATGGAGGCCGTACCGCTGAACGGCCGCAGTTTCACCGACCTGATGGCGGTGCAACCGGGCATTGTGCCGGTGAACACCGCGCAGCCTGGCGCGGTGGTTATGACTGGTGTGGCGACCACACCGCCCTCCGGTGACGCGAATCCCGGCAACCTCTCCATCAGCGGGCAGCGCGAGGACTCCAACGGCTTCCGCGTGAACGGCGCGGATGTGGAAGAGGACGTGAACATGGGCACGTCCATCGTGCCCAACCTCGACGCCATCGACAGCTTTCGCGTGCTGACCTCGAACTTCGATGCGGAGTACGGCAATTCCAGCGGCGGCCAGGTGCTGGTGACGACCAAGGCGGGCACGAAGCAATGGCACGGCAGCGCATTCGAGTTCCTGCGCAATACGGCGCTCGATGCGCGCAACTATTTCTCTTCAGACCGCGCAGCCTACCGGCAGAACCAGTACGGCGGAACGCTGGGCGGTCCTCTGTTTCGGACAGGCGTTAAGTGGTTTGCGGATTACCAGGGAACGCGGCTGACCGAAGGCATCGACACCGGCGACATCTCTGTGCCTTCCATTGCCGAGCGCGGCGGAGACTTCAGCCAGGTTCCGCTCACGGGCAGCGTCAACGGCAACGCCTGGGCGGCGCAACTGTCGTCGGCCCTGGGGCAGACAGTCACGCCCGGCGAACCCTACGCGCAGGTCTTTCCCACAGGGCAGATTCCTCAATCCATCTGGTCGGCCCCGGCCAAATACCTGCTGGCCTCGATTCCCAGACCCAACGCCGGCACCGCGGTGTTTGAAACCGCGACCGCGGCGGAGACCCTTGGCGACAACAAGGGAGCGCTGCGCGCGGACTGGAGCCACGGGAAGCAAGCACCTCACCGGCTACTACTTTCTCGACAATTATTCTCTCGACAATCCCTATCCCACCGGAACAGGCGGCGCGAATGTGCCGGGCTTCGACGCGACCTCCAACGGACGCGCGCAATTGGTGAGCCTGGAGCACACCATGACTTTTGGCGCGTCCATGCTGAATGAAGCGCACCTCAGCTATATGCGCAACGCCAATGCCGTGGGCCAGCCGCGCGGCGGCGTCGGCCCCACGCTCGCGGCGCAGGGATTCACCAACATCGTACCGCTCAAGCCCTCGACTGAAGGCATTGAGAATTTCGCCTTCAACGACTTCACCACCGGCGTCGACACCACGGCCCTGGTGCAGACCGAGAACATCTACGAAGGCATGGACGCCTTCTCGCGCATCATCGGCAAGCACGGGCTGAAATTCGGCGGCGAGCTGCACAAGGACCAGATCAACACCCACCCCGACGTGGTCTTCAACGGCAGCTTCAGCTTCAACGGCTCCGAAACCGGCGTGGATTTTGCCGACTTCCTGCTGGGCGTTGCGTCGAGCTACACGCAGGGCCAGGCGGAGAGCTTTTACAACCGCAATCTCTACGTGGCGGCCTTTGTGCAGGACAGTTGGAAGGCGACCAGCCGGCTGACGGTGAACTACGGCGTGCGCTGGGATCGTATTCGGCCCTGGCTCGAAAAGTACAACCAGTTGCAGACGCTGGTTCAAGGCGAGCAGTCGCAGGTATTTCCCGGCGCGCCGCAGGGGTTGGTTTTTCCCGGCGATCCCGGCGTGCCGGATTCACTGGCGCCGCCGCGCAATAACTTTTCGCCGCGTGCGGGCATTGCGTATTCGCCCGGCCCTGAGGGCGGCAGCTTCTTGGACAAGTTGATCGGTCCAGCGGGAACCACGAGCATCCGCGTCGGCTACGGCATGTATTACACGGCCTACGAGGGATTGTCGGCGGGCATCATGAGCGCCAATCCGCCTTACGGCTACACCTACACGTCGGCCGCGCCGCCGCTGTTCGCTTCGCCGTTTACCGTGGCCGCGACAGGTGCCAATGCGGGCCAGCGTTTCCCGTTGCAGCACGTAGCTGATGGAGCCAGCCGGACAAATCCAAATTCAACCGTCAACTGGAGCCAGTTCGAGCCGCTGGTCGGCATTCCGGCCGTCGATCCGAACGACGTAACGCCCTACGCGCAGCACTGGATGGCGAGCGTTGAACGCCAGTTGGGCGCGAGCACGTTGGCCACGGTCAGCTACGTGGGCACTTCTTCGCATCATTTACTGGTGCTTGAGGAGGCGAACCCTGCCAATCCCGCGCTGTGCCTGAGCCTGGGTTCGGCGTGCGGGCCGTTCAACGAGCAGGCCGCGCGCACCACATTCGGCCCCGCATTCGGCAGCGTGGAGCTGCAGCGGACCATCGCCAACGCAAATTACAACGCACTGGAGGCTACGCTCAACCACCGGACGTCATGGGCTGGATCTGCTGGCCAGCTACACCTACTCGAAATCGATCGATCAATCGGCTGGACTTCCCGAGCCGGTAAATCCGATCGATCCTTCGCTCAGCCGCGGACTTTCTGCCTTCGACCTGCGGCACAATTTTGTCACGTCTTTCCGCTACGAAGTTCCGAAACTCACGAGCGCAGACCATCTGCTCCAGGCGTTCGAGCAAGGATGGGCTGTGGCGGGCATCGCGCGCTTCACCACGGGCCTGCCAGTTACGCTGCTCAACAACAACGACACTTCACTGCTGGGCACCATTCCCAACGGCATCAACAACAACGGCGTGGATACGCCCGAGTGGAGCGGAGATTCGCTCCACATCAACACCAATCCGCGCAACGGAGCGGCGGTCTTTGACGCCGGCCAGTTCAGCCTGCCCGCGCTGGGCACCATGGGCAACGCGCGCCGCCGGTTCTTCTCCGGCCCCGGCATGGAAAATCTCGATGCCACCGTCTCGCGCGAATTCTCTTTGAGCGAAGGCCGCGCCTTCGAATTCCGCGCCGAAGCCTTCAATGTTTTCAATCACGCGCAATTCTTCGGGCCGGCAACGGTGGAAGGCAATATTTCGAGCGGAACTTTCGGCCAGGCGGTCAGCGCCATGCCGCCGCGGTTGATGCAAATTGCGATGCGGCTGCGGTTCTGAACGCTTAGGCCGAGCCGATCGACTCGGAAGGCGCCGCTTGCACGGTAAGCCTTCCGCCCTCGGGCTGTTCGAAAGGCCCAGGGAATGGATTTTCGATGTTGCGTTGCTTGCCAGAGAAGTCATGATCGACTCGGATCGCAGACCCATCGGCGCGCTCAAATGGGAGGCTTGGAATCATGGCGCTTCCGAGATTTTCGGTCGAAACCAGGTTGCGACGTCTGACCGCAGCCCACGCGCCATCGATCGTGATGGAAAGAAACAGCCCATCGCTTTTCTCAATGCACTGAATGTCCGCATCGAACCCTGGTTCGACCAGCGGATCAACTTCCTGCGAACACGGCTTTGCGCGTTCCACAAACACGTTGCCTGCGAGCTGCATCGGAAGCCGCGTCTGGTTGAACGCGCTCAGATCGCCGTCCTGGGCGATGAGGTTGTTGAAGAAGCGCAGATCGCCGCTGGGGTTGTCGTGATAGCCGGTCACCTCGGTTGAATGCGGCTTCATGAAGGGCGTCATGCGGGCGTCGTACTGGTTCAGGTCCACGCCTCCGCAAAAAAGGTTATGGGCATAGGCGCCGCCCTGCGAGTTCACCTGCTGCGACTTTTTCGACAGGAAAAGATTGTTGTCCACGAGGAATGGACCGTGGTCGACCTCGACGAACATATCGTGATTCTGGTTGTCGTGGAAGACGTTTCCGGTGACATGCGTGCCTTGCGCCATCCAGTCGAGCCAGAGGCCAAGGCCAGTTCGAAAAATATGGTTGTGGCTGATCTCCACGTCAATAGCGGCATGGAACTTGATTCCGGAGATTTCAGCACCGCTGAAGAGCTGGCGAACGTGAATGTCGTGAATGGCATTGCCGGTGACCACGCTGAATACCGGCCCGAGACTGCCGACGATGCCGGCTTGTTCGCAGTGGGAAATTGTATTGTTCTTGACGATGTGGTGACCGATGCGTTCCTTAGACCAGCCGGCGCTCAGCGCCCGCTCGATGGTTTTCACGTATCCCTGCGCCGTGTTGGCTGAAGTGTTGTCCCATGCGTCGCCGTATTTACCCAGCGAGATTCCGCTGCAAATTGAGTGACTGACGGTGTTGTTCTCAATAATCCAGCCCTTGCTCCAGTGCGGGCCAATCACGCCAATCTGTTCGGCTGTCGGCGGTGCCCACGGAGTGGCTGCGCAGCGCAGAATGAAGCCGCGGACCGTGATGAAATCCATGCCGGTTCTTTCCGGGTAAAACACGGTCTGCCGGACATTGATTTCGGTCTGCTCATGGTTTGGATCCGCTTCACCGAACTGAGCCCAAAGGGTTGTGGTTTCCGGATCCACCTTGCCAAACCATAGAGGAGCTGCGCCTGGAGCGTCAGCCAATTGGTCGAGGCTCACAGCCTCAGCCAGCCAGTCGCCGTTCAGATAGACCGCGCCAGTGTGATGCACACGCCCACGGGGATCGAACCAGTCGCCGTGGATCACGTCCCGATAAGGATTGAACGCGCCAAAGAAGCTGTTGGGGAGGTTGACACTCCACACGTCGCCGCGCCATCGCGTCCATCCCTTGACGATTTCGGCGCCGGTAATCTCCGCGCGTTCTCCGGGTGCGGCCCGGTAGACGATGCGCTGCTCGTCGGAAATTCCGCCGCGCGGCGGAGCCACGCGCTCGCGATACACACCCTCATGAACGGTAATCGTGTCGCCGGGCATGGCAACAGCCGCCGCGGCTGAGATGGTCTTGAGCGGCCTCGCCAATGTTCCATCCTGGCGATCGCTGCCTTTTGGAGAGATGTGGAACTCGCGTCCACCTGCCGATGCCTTTTCCGCCCAGCCGCGGCCCCGCGTCAACGTGCACAGGGCGGGCAAGGCGCTCAGAAAAACTCTTCTCGTCAACACGGATGCAATTCTCTCACAGCGATTCATTCCGGTGCACAGGAAGCCGTTTGCACGCGCCTCCGAATCGATTTATCTTGGTCTGACTCAGAAAATCGCGAGGAAGGTGACATGCAAATCAGGTTGCTTCTACCCGTAATCGTTGCTATGGCCGCGTGGTCCGCTGCTGCAGCGCAAACTGTGCCGCCGCGGCCCAAAATCACCGGCCTCTCGCACATCGCCATCTACACCTCCGATCCCGCGGCTACCGAGCACTATTACACGGAGGTCGTGGGCGCGGTGAAATTGTCGGATCCGGAGAATCCCCAGGGCGTGCGCTACGCCCTCAGCACCACGCAATACATCGAAGTGCTGCCGCTGCCGGCCAATGCCGGCCCGCCAGGCGCAAACATCGTCCGTCTCGATCACATTGCCTGGGTGACGGAGACCGCCGAGGGAATGCGCAAATATCTCGCGGCCAAACGCTGGAAGGTGCCGGCGCGTGTGCAACATGGCGCGGGCGGCAGCATTTGGTTCGAAGTGCGCGACCCTGAGGGCAACAAGGTGCAGTTCGTTGAGGCGCCAGTAAGAAGATTACGGGTTCGTCCTCGGCGCGTTCGCGCCCCACGCCATCGGCCACCACATCATCCACGTGGGTTACATGGTCCACGACCGCGCCCTCGAAGACACGTTCTACCGCGATCTGCTCGGCTTCCGTCCCTACTGGTGGGGCGGGCGTGGCGGCAAGGTGGAGTGGGTTGCCCAGCAGTGTCCCGACGGCCACGACTGGATGGAGTACATGATGACGCGCGGAACCTCCGGCATGCCGGCCGACATGACGCAGCGCGAATTGGGCGTGATGGATCACTTTTCCATCGGGGTGGTTTCGGTTCCCGACGCGTTTCAGGCGCTCGTAGCAGCCAACCGCCTTGAAGGACGTCACGACGCCGCCCCGAAGATCGGCCTCGACGGCAAGTATCAGCTCAATCTGTACGATCCCGACGGCATCCGGACCGAAGTCATGAACTTCCACGCCACCGAGAAGCCCTGCTGTTCGCCGTTCACGGCCGACGATCCGTCAGAGTAAAGGGGCGAAAGATCGAATCGCTCGATTGGCATCGCGCCGGAGGCGCAATGGTTGCTAGCCCCGCGCTTCAGCGTGGGGACCGGGAACCTGAATAGGACGAGAGCCCCGTAGGGGCGATGCTAGAGCGCGCAAAGCAAGCGATGTTGTATACTTAATAAGGCCCAAGCGGGCAGGGAAGTCCCTGTCTACCGCAGGCCTCAGATCCAAAACGAGAACAAAATGCCTAAGTTGAAGACCCATACGGGCGCGGCCAAGCGCTTCAGCAAGACTGGCACCGGCAAAATCAAGCGGGGCCAGACGAAGACGCGGCACATCCTTACTTCGAAATCGCCAAAAGTGAAACGCAAGCTGGGCCGGACCCTGCTGGTTTCTGACGGCGACTACAAGAAGGTAGCGCGCATGATTCCCTACGCCTGACCACTGCGTGGAGCAGCGCTTTGGACAGGGTTCTGCCATGCAAAGGCGCGATGATTCGCCCCTGCCGGTTGCGAAAGCGTTCGCATCGGCGAGAGATCAGGCTTGAAATAGCGAGTGAAGAGGTTCCACCTGCCTCCAGCCGCGTAACATTGAAGACGCAAAAAAGGAGAAACAACATGCCCCGCGTAAAACGTAGCACCAAGCGGAGTGACCGCCGCAAGAAGATTCTCAAACGAGCCAGCGGTTATTTCCTGACGAAATCGAAACTGTACCAGGCGGCCCAGGAGGCCGTGGAGCGCGGCCTCAAGTTCGCTTACATCGGCCGGCGCCTGAAGAAGCGGGAGTACCGCTCGCTGTGGATCGTGCGCATCGCCGCCGCCTGCAAGCTGAACGGCACCAGCTATTCGCAGTTCATCAATGGATTGAAGAAGGCCGGCATCGAGCTGGACCGCAAGGTTCTGGCCGACATTGCCGTCAAGGATGCGGAGGGCTTTACCAAGCTCGTGGAGCTGGCCAAGGCGGCGAAAGCCAAGGCGGACAAAGCCAAGGCAGATGAGGCAAGGCGGACAAGGCAAAGGCCGCGTAACTCAAGATATGACTGGCGGAAAAACGGCCCGGAGTTCGAAAGGACTCCGGGCCGTGGTGCGTTTGGACGACGCTTCTACTCGCTCAAGAATCCCTGCACCGCCTTCTGCCACATCTCCGGCTGATCGATGAAGTTCATGTGGCCGCGTTGGGCAGGATCACCAGCTTCGAGCCGGCGATCTTTTCGTGCATCTCCTTGCTCAGGCTGGGGTCGCACTCGTCGTGGTCGCCGACCACAATCAGCGTGGGCACGTGGATGGTGGGCAGCCGGTCGACATACTCCACCGACTTCAGATTGCCGTCGATGATGAACTCGCCGTCGGAGCCCCACATTTCGCGGTAGAGCTCCCAGTTGGTGGGCGCGTTGCCGGTGGCCGGATCGTAGGCGGGATCGGGCCGCGCGCCGTAGAGGAACGGGAAATATCCGTCGCCCCACGCCAGCGGTTTCGTATTCGGCCGGGTAGCGCCCGTGCTCCCAGATCGCGCCCTTGCCGAAGAGGCCGGCGCTTCTCCAACTCATTCAGGCGGGCCAGTTTGTCGGCCGGCATCTGCGCCTTTTCGCGCGCCAGCACCGCATTCATCTCGCGCGTGGAGGCAAAGGTGCTGTTCAGGATCAGGTGGCTCAGGTGCTGCTGATACTTGAGCGCGTAGGCCTCGGCCAGCACGCCGCCGCAACTGTGGCCGAGCAGCGAGATTTTGCCCAGGCCGAGGGCAACGCGCACGGCTTCGATGTCCTCGACCATGCCTCGACGGTGTACCGGCTCGCGTCCTGCAGGCGCTCGGACCGGCCCGAGCCGCGCTCGTCGATAAAGATGAGGCGATGCGTGCGCGCCAGGGGCAGCAGCCAGGGCAGGAAGTAGGTGTGGTCGGCGCCGGGACCGCCATGCAGCACCACCAGCGGCGGCCCTTTGCCGAATTCCACGTAGTAGATGAGCACGCCGTGGGCATCGACAAAGCCATCCTGCAGCGGGTAGACGGCAGAGGCGGCCGGGGTGGGCAGCGGATTGCGCAGCGAGCGGGCAGCGCAACGATGCAAGGCGCAGAGGGCGAGGCAGGCAGCGATGCGTTTCATGGTCACCATGCTACGGCAAGTTGCACGGTTTTCCGCAGGGAATTCGCGGCAACCGGCTTTGGGCGCGCGCGGGCGCGCGGCTGCCCCACGCAGTGGTTTATCCTGAACATTCGGCATGACGAACGAAGCGATACCCAATCTGACGGCATTTGACGAGGCCGCGCTCGACCAGGCGTTTGCCGCGCTCGAGGCGCAGGCCCGCGCAAGCGCCGCGGCGCTCGACGCGGAGGCGTTCCGGCTCCAGTGGCTGGGGCGCAAGCAGGGCCTGCTTCAAGGAAGTCTCTGACCGGTGGCTCAAAGCCGCGCCCGGGCCGGCGAAAAAGGCCGTGGGCCAGCGGTTCAAGGTGCTCAAAGAGCTTGTGGAAGCGCTGCTCGAATGCGCGGCGGGCGCCGGTCCGAGCGACGCCGCGCTCAAGGCCGAGGCCATCGACATCACGTTGCCCGGCACGCGCCGCCTCACCGGCGCGGAGCACCCCATCACGCGCACGCTGAACGAGATCGTTTCGGTCTTTGCGGCGCTGGGCTACTCGGTGGGCGTGGGGCCCGAGGTCGAGACCGACTACTACAACTTCGAGTGCATGAATTTTCCGCCCGGCCATCCCGCGCGCGACACGCAGGACACGCTGGTGGTCGCCGCGCAGGAGCGCAAGCCGCTGCGCGACCGCCTGCTGCTGCGCACCCACACTTCGCCGGTGCAGATGCGGACCATGGAGCAGCAGCCGCCGCCGGTGCGCATCGTGATTCCCGGCAAGGTGCACCGCAACGACGCCGCCGACGCCACGCACTCGCCCATCTTTCATCAAGTCGAGGGCCTCTGCGTCGACACCAATATCACCTTCAGCGATTTGAAGGGCACGCTCGACCACGCCATGAAGGCGCTGTTCGGCTCGGCGGTCAAGACGCGCTTCTTTCCCTCGTTCTTCCCGTTCACCGAGCCGAGCGCCGACGTGCAGATCAGTTGCATCTTCTGTGGCGGCAAGGGCTGCCGCAAGTGCAAGCAGTCGGGATGGATTGAGCTGCTGGGTTGCGGCATGGTCGATCCCGCGGTCTTCGCCTTCGCCGCGGAAAAGCAGCCGGCCTACGACCCGAAGAAGATCTCCGGCTTCGCCTTTGGCATGGGCGTGGAGCGCATCGCCATGATGAAGTACGGCATCAGCGAAATCGGCAGCTTCTTCGCGGGAGACATGCGGTTTTTGAGTCAGTTTGTGTAGAACTGTTCGGTGGTCATTCTATGAAGCGGCTATTCGTGAGGGTCGTTTTATGCGTATTCATCTACACCACTTCTGTCTGGGCCATAGGCAGGACGGCCGACCTACTCGCATATCTGCTTTCAAAGGTTGGTTCACCGGAGCTATGGCTAGCACTCCATCAGTATCCGTTTGGAAGAGGAATATTGACTGGGCTTTTGGCTGGGCTCATTCCCCTTGAAGTTTGGCTTTCAGTTTCCGGATTCTTCAGCGCAGAAATTCCGGAGTTCTTAAAAAAGCTGGACTTGGAACGGATGAAGATCTGGGTCGCCGCAATTTATAGCCCGATCATGATCATGGTTCTGCTTACTTGGCTCATCGATTGGTACGCGATGCACTCTAAGCGCGTGACCGTTTTGCAAGATAGTTCGTCGGTGCCAATACCAACGATTTTTGAAGGATTCTTTTCGACGAATTGTAAAAATGTTTCCGACTCCAGACTCGATTTGTGGAGCGACAATTTTTTGTTTCATTGCACGATCCACATTCAGTTGATTGCTGCTTATTTGACCACCGTGGGGTATTCCCTCGCGCCCATAATAAGAGCGCATTTGCAACCCACTCAGATGGCAGAGGACGAGGAGCCAACTGACGACACCGCAGACGACATCGACCCGGAAAGTAAAATGGCAGAGAGCACAGAAAAGCAATGAAGATACTGACCAAATGGCTTCGCAGTTACTTGCCGGGGCTTTCCGTTGACGACGCGCAACTCGCCGAGGACCTGACTCTGCGCGGCATCGCCGTCGAAGGCATTTACTCGCTCGGCGAAGGCAACGGCTCGCTCTACGAGATGGACATCACCACCAATCGCGTAGACGCCATGAACCACTACGGCATCGCGCGCGAAGCGGCGGCAATCTATGGGCGCACACTTCCTGAATTGAATTTCGCTCTTCCCAAACCCCACCCGGCGGCCAGCCATTCTCCGTGAAGATCGAGGCTGAAGACGCCTGCGGCCGATTCACGGCGCGGGTTTTGCGCGACATCACCATTGGCGAATCGCGCGACTGGTTCGCGGGCGCTGAAGTGTCGACATATTTCGCGCTTCTCGAACAGAAGAAAATCTCGAACGCCGTCGACGCCACGAATTTTGCATGGCTGGCGATGGGCCAGCCCACGCACGCCTTCGATCTCGACAAGCTTGAGGGCGGCATCATCGTGCGCCGCGCGCGCAAGGGCGAGCGGCTGAAGACGCTCGATGGCGTGGAGCGCGTGCTCGATGCCGACGATCTGGTCATCGCCGATCATAAGAAAGCGCTGGGTCTGGCCGGCGTTATGGGCGGCTGGGACACCATGATCACGCCCGAGACGAAAAACGTACTCGTCGAGGCGGCATGGTTCGATCCCATGGTAGTGCGGCAAACCGCACGGCGTCACGGCCTGCACACTGACGCCAGCCATCGCTTCGAGCGCGGCGCGGACTTTAACGCGGCGCCGATTGCGTCAGCCATCGTAAGCGCGATTCTGCTCGCAAACGGCGGATCGATTGAGGGCGAACTGGTCGATGTGCGCGTCCCCGCAGCCGAGGCGCGCACCGCGCTTCGCAAGCCCATTGCGCTCGCATTGAGTGAAGTGCAGCGCATCCTGGGCACGACGATCGACGAAGAGGGAATCACGACTGCAACGGTTGAAAGCGTGCTGACGGCGCTGGGATGCGAATTGAGCGCAGAGCCCGGGAAAAGCGGACCTGCGTGGCAAGTCACGCTGCCCAGTTGGAGGCTCGATCTCGAGCGCGAGATCGATCTCATCGAAGAAGTCGCGCGGGTTTATGGATACAACCGCTTTGCCAATACCTTGCCGGAATTCGGCGAGGGCGTGCGGGCGCTGCCGTGGGCGGAAAAGGAAGCAATGGTGCGCGGTACATTGCTGGCCGCCGGGTTCCATGAGGCGATCTCCAGCACTTTCTGCTCAGCGGCGGAAGGCGCGCTGACTGCGCCGCAACCCGCGCTCGTGGTGCCGCTCGGCAATCCGCTCAGTGAAGAGGCCGGTGTGCTGCGCCCGTCGCTTGTGCCCGGCATGCTGACCATGATTGCGGGCAACCTGAATCGCGACGTGAGTGATATACGCCTGTTTGAAATGGGCACGGTCTTTAGTGGGACGAATTCGAACGCCGTGGGGGACAAGGTGGACGAGCGCCCGGCTCTGGCTTTCGGAGCTGTGGGAGCTTTGCCGGAAGAAAGCGCGTTGCATGCTGGACGCGTATTTGATTTTTATGATGTGAAGGGTGCGGTGGAGGAGGTGGTGTCGCAGTTCGAGATGCGCGGCATGTACTTTGATCGCTTTCCCGCCGATGCCGGCCTGACGCCGCAATGGCTACATCCCTACTGCTCAGCGCGCGTTGTGGCGGACGGTGTGACGGTTGGCTGGTTCGGTCAGTTGCATCCGCGCGAGGCAGAAGCGCGTAAGATCCACAAGATCAAGGACGCCGTGTTCATAGGTGAGCTGAACCTCGACCGGCTATACAAGCTGCACCTGCGCCGGCCCATGGCGCGCGAAATATCGCGCTATCAGCCGGTGCGGCGCGATTTTTCATTGGTTTTGCACGAGAGCATTCACTGGGAAGCGATCGACAGCGCCATGGCCGAATTGCAGATCCCCGAGCTGGCGGAGTGGCGTGTACGCGAGGTGTTCCGCGATGCTCGGCTGGGCGCACAGGAATATGCGCTCTTGCTGGGCGCCACGTTCCAGGCGCCGGATCGCACCCTGCGTGAAGAGGAGCTGCAGAAGTTCCAGGCGCAGGTCGTGGAAGCAGTTGGCAAAGCAGGGGCGCGGCTGCGCGTCTGAGCATAAAAATTCATCGGATCGGCGCTATACTCAAACGGAAAAGGGGCCCGAGCGGCGGAGGTTAAAACCATGTCAGAGACTTTTTGGGAATCGGATACGGCCGTGGAAACGTTAAACGAAACGGCGAGTGAGCAGCAGCCACAGCAGACGCATGAGGAGCCGCCGGCATTGGCCGTGAGCGCCGACGATTTTGCCGCACTCGAAGAACGCATCCGCCGCGCCGTGGAGCTGGTGAAGCGGGAGCGGCAGGCGCGCGCCGGCGCCGAGGCGCGCAGCGCGGAATTGGAAGCTCGCTTGACCGAGGCCGAAGCGCAGATGCAGGCGCAGTCACCCATTGTGGATCGATTGCAAAGTGAGTTAAATGCGTTGCGCGCGGAGCGCGACCAGGTGCGGCAGCGCGTGGAACGGCTGCTCAAGCAACTCGACTCCCTGGAACTGTGAGGCAGTGATGGCCGAAGAACCGCGCAGCAATCCGAGCGAATACGTGACGGTGGAGATCTACGACCAGCTCTATCATCTGTCCGGAGAGGACCCGCAAGCACATTCGCGATCTGGCTGCTTATGTTGACGCCAAGATGCGCGCCGTTGCCGCGCAGGGAAAGACCGCGGACTCGCTGCGCGTGGCCGTGCTGGCCGCGTTGAACCTTGCCGATGAATTGTCGCAGGCCAAGTCGGCCGATCCACGCGAAGGCCGTGTGCGCACCACCAGCCTGCGCGTGTTGCTCGATGAAGTGCTGGAAGGCGAGCGCCAGTCGGGCGCGTAGTCCGTCCTGCGGATTCGCCTATTTCGCCGCCAATTGCCGCAACACGTACTGCAGAATGCCGCCGTGCTCGTAGTACTCGATCTCCTGCGGCGTATCGATGCGCACCACAGTATCAAATTCCTTCACCTTGCCGTCGCTCGCGGTGGCTTTCACGCGCAGCGTGCGGCCGTTGGCGAACCTCTCCTTCAACAGGACTGTTAATCGAGGGAAATCGTAAAAACCTCTTCGCCGGTCAGTCCGAGGCTCTCAACATTCTCGCCCGGCGCAAACTGCAGCGGCAGAATGCCCATGCCCACGAGGTTCGAGCGATGGATGCGCTCGAAGCTTTCGGCGATGACGGCGCGCACGCCGAGGAGCTTGGGTCCCTTGGCGGCCCAGTCGCGCGAGGAGCCGGAACCGTATTCCTTGCCGGCGAGAATGATGAGCGGAACGCCGCGCTCGGCATACTTCACGCTGGCGTCGAAGATCGACATCTGCTCGCCTTCGGGCAGCAGGCGCGTGACGCCGCCTTCCGTTCCCGGTGCGAGCTTGTTGCGCAGGCGCACATTGGCGAATGTGCCGCGCACCATCACCTCGTGATTGCCGCGGCGCGAGCCGTAGCTGTTGAAGTCGGCAGTTTTCACGCCGTGATCGGCGAGATATTTTCCTGCCGGTCCGTTGGCCTTGATCGATCCGGCTGGCGAGATGTGGTCTGTGGTGACGGAGTCGCCCAGCACCGCCAGCACGCGCGCGCTCGCAATGTTTTCAACGGGCGCGGGCTTTGCGGCCATGCCGTCGAAATACGGCGCTTTGCGGATGTACGTCGAATCTTTCTCCCACTGGTAGACATCGCCGGTGGGGAAGCGCAAACCCTGCCAACTGGCGTCGCCTTGGGACACCGTGGCGTATTCCCTGCGGAAGCCTTCGCTGGTGACGGCGCGCTCGATGGTGCTTGCCACCTCGGCTTGCGTGGGCCAGATGTCGCGGAGATAAACAGGCTTGCCGTTGCTCGTCGTTGCCCAGCGGATCGGTATCGAAGTTGTGGCCGATCTTGCCGGCGAGCGCGTAGGCGACAACCAGCGGCGGGCTCATCAAATAATTGGCGCGCACGTCCACGTTCACGCGGCCCTCGAAGTTGCGATTGCCGCTGAGCACGCTGACGGCAACCAGGCCGTGCTCGTCGATGGATTTCGAAACGTCGGAGGGCAGCGGACCCGAGTTGCCGATGCACGTGGTGCAGCCGTAGCCCACCACGTTGAAGCGCAGCTTTTCGAGATAAGGCAACAGGCCGGCCTTCTGGTAGTAGTCAGTCACGACGCGCGAGCCCGGCGCGAGCGAAGTCTTCACCCACGGCGGAACGGTGAGCCCCTTCTCCGCGGCCTTCTTTGCCAGCAGCCCCGCGGCGATCATGACGGACGGATTCGAGGTGTTGGTGCAGCTGGTGATGGCCGCGATCACGACCGAGCCGTGATCGAGATAAGGATCGGGATCGACGCCGAACCGCTCCTTCACGGTGGTCGTCACGTGCAGCGGAGTTCCAGCAGGCGCCGATGAAGTATCGGGTCCCTCGTTATCTTCGGCAGCGATCGCTGCGTCGGTCACCGTCGTGCGCTGCCACGCTACGGCCGTGCGCGAGCCTAGCGGCTTAGCTGTGGGCGCAAGCAGCGTGGGCAGTTGCTGCGCAAAGCTCGCGGCCGCGTCCTTCAGCAACACGCGATCCTGCGGGCGCTTGGGTCCGGCCACGCTCGGCTCCACGTCATTCAGATCGAGTGAAAGCGTTTGCGTGTACTCCGCCTCGGGCGCGCCGGCGGTGTGGAACAGCCCCTGCTCCTTGTAATAAGCCTCTACCAGATTGATTTGCTCTTCGCTGCGGGCGGTGAGGCGCAGGTAGCGGAGCGTCTCGGCGTCGACGGGGAAGATGCCGCAGGTCGCGCCGTACTCCGGCGCCATGTTGCCGATGGTGGCGCGGTCGGCGAGTGGCAGCTCCGCGATGCCGGGACCATAGAACTCAACAAATTTGCCTACAACGCCAAGCTTGCGCAACGCCTGCGTCACGGTGAGCACGAGATCGGTGGCCGTTGCGCCTTCGCGCAGCTTGCCGGTGAGTTTGTAGCCGACCACCTGCGGAATCAGCATGGAAACAGGCTGCCCGAGCATGGCCGCCTCGGCCTCGATGCCGCCCACGCCCCAGCCCAGCACGCCGAGCCCATTGATCATCGTAGTGTGCGAGTCGGTGCCGACCAGCGTGTCGGGATAAGCGACCGTCTCGCCGTCCATCTCCGCGGTAAAGACCACGCGCGCAAGATATTCGAGATTCACCTGGTGGCAGATGCCCATGCCCGGCGGCACGGCAGAGAAATTGCGAAACGCCGATTGTCCCCACTTCAAAAACGCGTAGCGCTCGCGGTTGCGCTGGAATTCAAGCAGGGAATTGGCCTCGTAGGCCATTTGCGTGCCGTATTCATCCACCTGCACGGAGTGGTCGATGACGAGTTCGGCAGGCGCGAGGGGATTCACGCGCTCGGGATCGCCGCCCAGGGTCTTGATGGCGTCGCGCATGGCAGCCAGGTCGACGACCGCAGGCACGCCGGTGAAGTCCTGCATGAGCACGCGCGCGGGCATGTAGGCAATCTCGCGGCTGGGCTCGGCCTTCGCGTCCCAATTGGCCAGAAATTCGATGTCGGCGGCCGTGACGTTCACGCCGTCTTCGCGGCGCAGCAGGTTTTCCAGCAGGATTTTCAGGCTGAAGGGCAGACGCGCGAGATTGAAGCCGCGGTCAGCCAGCGCCGGCAGACGATAGTAAGTGTAGGAGCGATTGCCGGAGGTGAGCACGGCCTTGCTTGAGAAGCTGTTCATCGGTAATTCCTCTCAGCGGAGCTAGCGGTGTTGGCGGAGCTAGCGGAGTTAGTGTATTCGCGCAGTTAGCTGGCTGGTGCGTACCTGAACGCGAGGACCGGCGCAGACAATCGTGCGGGCAAAACCTGCAGAAACTAGATTACTCAGCGGGAAGGGTCAGCGTCCACGGTCAGGACGTCTGCGGCGGAAGCGCTTGAAGCGGGGCGGGCCAGCGATGGCAAGGCGGCTGCGCATAGGGTGCTATTCGATTTTAGCGTAGGGGCAGAGAGCCAGCAAAGCGGATTCTTGAGGATCGCGCACCCTGATCGGCAGAAAGAAGCGGAATTCTGCTCATATACTTGAAGTACATGGTTCTCCTACTGAGGGATTCCCTGAATTGAAATACTGGGTCGGCATTCAGGGGCTTTTTGCGCGCTTTTTCGCGTGGCTGGCGCGGCGCATGCCCAACGAGCCGCAGCGGTTGCTGGCGATCACTATCGTGGCTGGCGGCCTATGCGGTTTGTCCGCGGTTGCCTTCCACGTAAGCGTGGCGCGCCTGTACGCACTCCTGATCGATCGCGCCTCCGCGGCTCCGGGGCACGCGTGGATCTGGTGGATGATTCTGACGCCCGCGGTGGGGGGGCTCGTGGTCGGTCTGGGACTCATCTACTGGGTTCCTGCGGCGGCGGGCAGCGGCATTCCCCAGGTAAAAACCGCCTACACCTTCCGCGCCGGCGCCATCACCATGAAGGAGACGGCAGGGAAATTTGTGCTGTGCGCGCTGCAACTGGGCAGCGGGGCTTCGCTGGGCGTGGAAGGTCCGACAGTGCAGATCTGCGCCGGCGTGAGCAGCTTTCTGGCGCGCGTGGCGCGGCTAAGCCCGGTAAACCAGAAGCGCATGACTTCTGTGGGCATGGCTGCGGGCATAGCCGCGGCCTTTAATGCGCCCATTGCTGCCGTCACTTTCACGCTGGAGGAGCTGATCGGCAGCCTGGACCACACCATGCTTTCGGGTGTGATTGTGGCCGCGGCGCTGGCGGCCGTGGTGGAGCACAGCATTCTTGGCTCCAATCCCGTGTTCTTTGTGCCGCGGTTGCAGAGCTACACGCTCGCCAAAAGCTCGTCGCTGGTGTGGTATGCGCTGCTCGGCCTGCTGGCGGCCATTGTTTCCGTGGCTTTCACCGATTCGCTTTTGTGGCTGCGCAAATGGTTCAGAGAGCTCTCGAGCGTTCCCCCGTGGGTTCAGCCCGCAATCGGCGGCGCAGCCACGGGAAGCCTCGCCGTGGTTGCGATCGTGTTCTTTCACTTGAACGGTATCGCCGGCAATCCTTATCCCACGCTCACTCTTGCGCTCCTCGGCGGACTTCCCGTGACGGCGATGGTGGTTTTGTGCGTGCTCAAGCTGGCCGCCACGGTCACGTCGTACTCCAGCGGCGGTTCAGGCGGCATCTTTGCGCCCGCGCTCTTCATGGGCGGCATGCTGGGCGGCGCGGTCGGCTACCTCGACGTGACGGTCTTCCATCACCCGGCCGATTCTATCGGCGCCTTCGCTGTAGTCGGCATGGGCGCGGTGTTCGCCGGGATTGTGCGCGCGCCCATGACCTCGATCCTCATCATCTTTGAGATGACCGGCGGTTACGGGTTGGTGCTGCCCCTCATGATCGCCAACATGAGCGCGTTTGCGCTGGCGCGGCACTGGCGGCACACGCCGGTTTACGAGGCGCTGCTTGAAGCAGGACGGCATTGATCTGGAGCGGGAAGCCGCATCGAATCCAGACACCCAGCGCGCTATTGCGAAGTCGCACGAGGCGGACGAATTGAGCGTTGATGCGCGCTCATAGAACATCTTGAGCGCGGCTCTTACTGCGGCTGCTGTTGTAAAGGAAGTAGGCGCGCAACTCCAGATAGGGGCCGTGGAACTCCCGCGGCAGCGGCGGATAACTCGATCCCGTAATCGCACCCCAGGCCGCACGATCGAGACCCGTGTCGCCGGAGCGGCCATCCAGTTGCATGTCCGTGACCTGGCCGTTGGGCAAGACTTTGAAGCGAACGGCGACGATACCCGATTTGAGGATGGGTGGGTTCACTTCATCGGGGATCAATGGATCCCAGGTCGTCTGCGTAATGTAGTGCCAGCGCGCCAGCCAGGAGCTGAAATCGACGCCCTGCGTGTCGGAAAGGACCTCGAAGCCGCCTGCCCGCGCCGGGGTGCCTCGCCAGCCCGCTTCCGACGGAAGGTTGATTGCCGTAGCCCTGCTGCCCCTGCCCGTGCATGGCGTGTTGCATATCCTGGCGGAGCTGATCGGCAGGATTCTGCGGGCCCATGGCGAAGTTGGGCTTTGCGGGGACGGCCTGTGGGCGCGGCGCCTCGGGCGCCTGCGACTGCGGATTGGGGGGCAGCGGCTGGGTGGGCTGAGGTTTGGGCTGCTCCGGCGTCTGCGCTTGCTGTTGAGCGGGCGGAGGCGGAGCCGGCGCCTGCTCAGCGCGCTTCTTCATCTCGTCCATCGTCTGCTTGTCGATGAGCGGCTTGGTCAGCGGCTTGGGGGCAACCTTCGGCTTCTGCAATTGGCGCACGGCATCGGGCATCTGATCGAGAGCGATCTGGTCCTCGTGCTGCTTGATACGCGTCAAAATCATCGACTACCGGCGTCTTGAAGACGTACTTGGGAATCCAGGTAGAGGCAAAAGAGCAGAACAATGTGCACCAGCACCGCCCACAGAACGCCTTCGCGCAGCCGCGCCCAGCGTCGCTCGTCTTCGAGCTCGCTGATCATCTCCAGCAGTTCGTGAGTGTCGTAGTCCACCCAGCGCGAGCCGTGCACAGCGGGCGAGACCGCCGTGTTCGCGGCTTCTTCACTCGGCGTGAGCAGCAAGATTTCTTGACGCGGTTCGAGGTCGCGCGCGGAGAAAGTGTCCAAGCCAAGGATCGAGCCCGTGATAGAGGTTTCCTGCGCGGAGCTGCCCGATTGCGGGCTGGCCTCGGCGGGTCCCTTGGGTTCGTTTACGTCGGCTGGCGCTTCGCTGGTGGGCATTCAGTGCGATGGAGCCGCCAAAAACACACGTACCCTGCTGCAGGCTCCGGTCTCAAGTCCTTTCTCTCTATTCTCTCATTTCCTGCAAATCCTTGCGCAAGAGGGCTGTTTCAAGCGGTTGTCACGCGCCTCGTACAATGGTCCTTGTTGAATTGACGCACGATGGGGCGGAAGGGGACGGCGTTTGAAGCGGTTTTTTGCCCATATTTTGGCCGATTGGAAGCTGGCGATTCTGCCGGCACTGATGAAATGGGGAATTTGGGGCGTGGGCGCGGTCGCCATGCTCGATTCGTCAAGCATTCCCGTCCCCATGGACGCGATTCTTGCCCTCTATGTGTGGAATGACAAGCCCCATTTCTGGCTCTATTGCCTGATGGCGGCCGCGGGTTCGGCCATCGGGGGGTTGCTGCCCTACGGGTTGGGCCGCGCCGGGGGCGAGCTGTTCCTGCTCAAGCGCGTGAACCGCGCCAAATTCGACAGGCTGCGCGACCGCTTCGAGCGCCAGGAATTCCTGGCCGTCATGATTCCTTCCATGATGCCGCCGCCAACGCCGTGGAAGATGTTCATCTTTGCTTCCGGAGTTTTTGAGATGCGCGTGCCCTATTTTCTGCTGGCTGTGTTTGCGGGGCGAATGGTGCGCTGGCTGGCGCTCTCGCTTGCTGGTGCTCAAGCTCGGTCCCGGAGCCGTCGATCTGGTAGCGCGGCACGCCCCGGTTGCGGCGATAATTGTGGGCGTGCTGGCCGTGCTCGCGTTCGGGTGGTGGTGGATACGCAAGAAGCGCCAGGGGAAGCTGCTTCAAGACTGAGGGGAATTCTGTGGGCCAACTCGCCAACTTGCGACGCCGCGAAGCGACGCCAACCCGCGAAGCAATGAACGGCTTGTCTCGTCTGCTACAGATTTGCGACGCGCAATGAAAGTCGAGTGAACCACGCCGCATTTGCGCTCCGTAGGAGCGGTCGAGAATAGCCCAGGGTGAAATCCGCGCTAGCGGACGTGAACCCTGGGAACGCGGACCCTCAACTATCTCCGCCCCGTAGGGCCGGCCGAACCCCATGCTGGATTTTCAATGCCGCGAGCTGGTTTCGAGGCAGTCCTATTTTCCTGCGAGCGCTTCTTGCGCGCGGACCGGATGCGTCCGGCGCACCAGCGCGGGAACTCCCAGCATCACGGCCAGCACGAGCGACGTCGCGACCAGATCGTTGCGATAGAAGGGCACGCCGGCCCAGTAGCAGGCTTCCAGTCCGGCGAACGTATGCGGATAAGTGTTGAAGGGGTTTGAGAACCACGCACCGAAGTTTGAGACCAGGAAAAACGAAGTCGGCCCCAGAATTGCACCCGCGGCCCCGCGCGCCAACGTCACCCGCTTGCGCAGCAGGATGGAGCCCAGCACCATCGCCGCCAGATACCAGCCCCAGGAGAAGGCCGAAAAATCCCAGTGCATCGAGTAGCCGGGATACCGGAAAAGCGTTAAGTAGCAATCGACCGTGATCAGAGCCGCCAGGGGCGCGAGCATCTCACGCCATGAACGCTTGGCGCCGAAGTAAAGCAGGCAACCGGTGACTGCCGTAAAGCTCCACCACGGAGCGTGAGGAATTACGCGCGATAAAACGGCAACCAGCAAGAGCAAATAAGCGGCCATGTCCACCTCATAATGCAGGGTCCTCCGGAGATTCCGGGCCCAACCAACCTGATTACAAAAACAAAGGACTTCTTTCATTTTGCGGTGCGCGCGCCGTGCGGTCAACCCAAACCGTTCCACGAAAGCAACAAATTTTTCCGCCGTAGCAAACTGTCGAAGGTTTGTCCCGTCTCATGGAGTTCGGACTGCCCCATCTTTTCTTCGGAATGGATGGGAGATAAATGCGACGGCCTACCGTTCCGCCCGGCCGTTCATCACTTCGCCGGCGTCCTCGTGCCCATCCACGATGTAGACCCAGCCGGTGAGCGGGGCATGGCCTGCGGCTCCGGGAATCGCCCCGCCCGTCGCAAGAAACGAGTAATCGAAGCGCAGATCGGTGAATTCGACCGTAGTCCAGGTGCGACCTGGCGGAAGATTCGGAGGTTCCATCCCCGGCACCAGCCCCGGAATCGGTTCGGGTCCCACGTCGCGCACCACGGCCCACGTTCCCCAATCGAGATAGACCTGGCCGAGCGGCGTCCGCTTGGCGGCTTCGACGGCCGGGGTGTCGGCCGGCTTGTAGAGCACGTCGCGGAGCGGATCGCTGTCGATGGAGCCGGTCCGGGTGTTGATCTCCGCGGTCTGGTAAAGACTCGGCGTCTCGAGGATCGCGTGCCAGCGGAAGGGATTCACCGGGTACGGCTCGGCGGCGATGCGCGGCGCCGGCTCGGACGGAGATTGGCGTGTTGCTGAGCATCGCCAGCGCCTGGGCGTGCTCAGCCCAGCGCCAGCAGCCCAGCACCAGCATCCCGGCGAGAGCGAAAATGGCCCAGCCGCGGCCGCGGAATCGCTGCTGCCGCGCGCCGATCTCGCGATCGGCAAGGCCCAGCACCCAGGGCATGAACAACGCCAGAAAAAGCAGCCCCAGATCATCGGCTCGGCGATGAACATGAAGCTGCCGGCATACCAATGGGGATTGAACGGAAAGAACGGCCGCACGCCGTAGTTGTTGGTCCAGTCGAGCAGGAGTGGCTGAGCGCGGCGACGCATGCGGTGAGATAGAGCCAGCCCCAGTGAAGCGGCTGGGCGGCGCCGTGAGCGCTTTTGAGTCTCGGCTGGATGCGTTGGCTACGGGTAGAGTCTTCGCGGCGCGTCGTCGGCGCTTGACGCGCCAGCGATGCGAGCAGCCAGACCGCGCCGACCACGACTCCCGCAACCACAGGCACGGCCCAGAAGGTATGCGTGATGCCGCGATGGTGCTTCAGACTCGTCAACCGGGCCGCGAAGTCCCCAGAAGATATCCAGGTCGGCAGCCTCGGCGGCCAGCACCGCCGCCAGCGTGGCGTAGGCCGTCTTGCGATTGAATCCGGCGCGGCCGATGCATGCGCCGGTAAGGAAATGAGTGACTGGTTCCATGCGTCTTGCGATCCGATCTCAGGTTTCAGACAGTAGTTGCCCACTCGCCCTTGCGCATCAGCGGCTCGGCAGCGCCGGATGCGGTGATGCCGTCGATGTCGAGCTCGGCCGAGCCGATCATCCAGTCGACGTGGATGAGGCTCGTCGTTGGCGCCTTTGGCGGCGAGTTCCTCGGGCGAGAGCTTGTCTCCGTCGCGCAGGCAGGACGAATAGGACTGGCCGAGCGCGATGTGCGAGGCGGCGTTCTCATCGAAGAGCGTGTTGAAGAAGACGAGGCCGCTTTGCGCGATGGGCGAGGAGTGGGGAACGAGCGCCACTTCGCCCAGGCGGCGCGCGCCGTCGTCGGTGTCGATGAGCTTTTCCAGCACTTCCTGGCCGCGCGTGGCGTGAGCCTCAACGATGCGGCCGTGCTCAAAGCGGACCTGGATGCCTTCAATCATGGTGCCCTGGTGCGAGAGCGGCTTGGTGGCGGTGACGATGCCGTCGGCGCGGTCCTTGTGCGGCGTGGTGAAGACTTCTTCCGTGGGCATGTTGGGGATGCAGTAGATGCCGTTGCCCGCGGTGGTGCCGCCGCCCAGCCACTCATGATCGTCGGCGAGGCCGAGGCGGAAATCGGTGCCGGGGCCGCGATATTGCAGGGCGGAGTAGCGCTTTTCGTTCAGGAAGGCGGCGCGCTTGTGCAGATTCGGCGTCGTGCGCCTTCCATGCGCTTACGGGATCGGCGGTGTTGATGCGCGTGGTGACGAAGATGGCATCCCACAGCTTGGCGCAGGGCTTCATCGGGCGTGTCGTTGGGGAACATGGCCGCGGCCCAGGCGGGAGTGGCGCCGGCAACGATGGTCCAGTTGATCTCGTGGCGCGTGATGAGCTCGAGAGCGCGGCGATAGGCCTGCGAGACGGCGCGATTGGCGCGGCCCACCTTGTCGGGATCTTCGTTGGAAAGCAGACGCGGGATTGGCGCCGGCGATGGCCAGGCGCGCGGCGCCGCTTTTGAAGGCTGCGGCCATGCCGTCGTAGAGCCACTTGGCGGCGTGGTCGAAGCTCGCGTCGGGCGCGTAACGATAGCGCAGCAGCGCGGATTCGTCGTCGGTGAAGAGCGTGGTGACGAGCGAAGCGCCGGCGCGATAAGCCTGCTCGGTGATGCGGCGCGCCAGCGGCAGGGTGTCGAGGACGCGGTCATCACCAGCTCCTGGCCGGGCTTGAGGCCCAGGCCGACGTTGATGGCGACGGCGGCGAGTTGATCGAGATTTTCGGCTTGGGTGCGAGCTTCAGGGGCAGTTGCAGTTTGTGTCATCGCTTCTCGATTCCTTCTGATTCCGTTTATCTACCAGGCATGCGGCGTTCGGAGGCCGCCGGCCGGATGTTGCTATTGTAGGGGGTCTGCGTGCTGCCTGTCACGGCGAAAGACCGCCGCTCGAGGCATGATGTGCTGCGTGGCGAATTCGATCGCGTCCGGATCGCAACGTCGCAGCTCGAGTTTCACCTACAATCGAGAATGGTTGATTAGGCTTTTCGAGGGGCCATACCGCCATGATGAAGCTTCATATCAATTGGGTGAAAAGGAACATTTTGACGACCGGAATTCTCTACTTGGCTCTGGCAGCGGCGTCTGCTTCGCGCAAACGCAGAGCGCAACCGCCGATTTCGGTCCGAGCAATCCCTTTTACGCGCCCAGCACGCTGCCGTTTCAGGCGCCGCCCTTCAACAAGATCAAGGACAGCGACTACCAGCCGGCGATCGACGCGGGCATGGCGCAGCAGATCAAGGAAGTTGAGGCCATCGCCAACAATCCCGCGCCGCCGACCTTTGAAAACACGCTCGTGGCGCTGGAGCGAGCGGGCCAGTTGCTCATCGCGCGTATGGCTGGTTTCAACTGCGTGACCGGCGCGAACACCGATCGATGAGCTTGAGAAGGTGCAGGACGTACGAAGCGCCGCGCCTGGCCGCGCATGCAGGATGCGATCTACCTGAACGCGAAACTCTTTGCGCGCATGAAGGCGATCTATGACCAGCGCGCATCGCTCCATCTCGATGCGGAATCGCTGCGGCTGGTGGAGTACGACTACCAGCAGTTTGTGAAGGCCGGCGCCAATCTTTCCGATGCCGACAAAGACAAGCTGAAGAAGCTCAACGAAGAAGAGTCGACGCTCGAAAACACGTTTCATGACCAAGCTGCTGGCGGCCACCAAGGCGGGCGCGTATTCGACCACGGACCGCAAGCGCGCTGGCCGGGCTGAGCGAAGCGCAGATCGCCGCGGCCAGCGGCGAAGGACGCGCAAGGCAGCAGGGCTGGCTGATTCCGCTGCAGAACACCACGCAGCAGCCCGATCTGGCGTTTCTGACAGATCGCGCCACGCGGCAGGCGATCTTTGAGAACTCCTGGAACCGCGCCGAGCGCGGAGACGCCAACGACACGCGCGCCACGATTGCGCGACTGGCGCAGTTGCGCGCAGAAAAGGCCGCGCTGCTCGGCTACCCGAATTACGCGGCGTGGAATCTGACCGACCAGATGGCCAAAACGCCGGAGGCGGCGATGCAGTTTCTCGATGCGCTGGTGCCGGCCTCGACGGCCAAAGCTGCGGGAGAAGCCAAAGACATCCAGGCGCTGATCGACTCGCAGCATGGCGGGTTCACGCGTCGAGCCCTGGGACTGGGAGTTCTACTCCGAGCAGGTGCGCAAGGCGAAATACGACTTGAACCAGTCGCAGATCAAGCCCTACTTCGAGCTGAACAACGTGCTCGAGAACGGCGTCTTTTACGCGGCGCACGAGCTCTACGGGCTCACCTTCAAAGAGCGCAACGACATTCCGGTTTGGCAGCCGGATGTGCGCGTGTTTGAGGTTTTCGATGCCGACGGCAAGCCGCTGGCGCTGTGGTACTGCGACTACTTCAAGCGCGACAACAAGAACGGCGGCGCGTGGATGGACTCTGCTGGTCGGACCAGTCGAAACTGCTGGGCCAGTTGCCGGTGGTCTACAACGTGGCCAACTTCGAGAAGCCCGCGCCGGGCCAGCCGGCGCTGCTCAGCTTCGACGATGTGACCACGATGTTCCACGAGTTTGGCCACGCGCTGCACGGCATGTTTGCCAACACCGAGTATCCCAGCCTGTCGGGCACGCAGGTGCCGCGCGATTTTGTCGAGTTCCCTTCGCAGTTCAACGAGCACTGGGCCAGCTATCCGGCGGTGTTTGCGCACTACGCGCGGCATTACAAGACCGGCGAGCCCATGCCCGCCGAGCTGGCGGCAAAGATCGTGAAGTCGCAGACCTTCAACCAGGGCTATGATTTCACGGAGATTCTGGCGGCGTCGGAGCTCGATCTGCAGTGGCACACTCTGCCTGCGAGCGCGCCGCTTCAGAATCCCGACACCTTCGAAACCGAAGCGCTGAAGAGGACGCATCTCGACCTCAGCTACGTGCCGCCGCGCTACCGCTCCAGCTACTTCCTGCACATCTGGGCCAACGGCTACGCAGGCCGGCTACTACGCGTATTCGTGGAGCGAGATGCTCGACGACGATGCCTTCCAGTGGTTCGTGGATCACGGCGGCATGACGCGCGCCAACGGCGACCGCTTCCGGCAGATGGTGCTCTCGCGCGGCAACACCGAGGACCTGCAGAAGATGTACGACACGTGGCTGGGCGGCGAGCCGAGCATCGAGCCGATGCTGAAGTTCCGCGGGCTGAAGCAGGAAGGCGCGGAGTAATGAGAGTCGACGCTGCTGATGGCGCAGACGTAGCATTTCGCTGTTTTGTCGATTCTGCTCGGTGCCTGGGCAAAGCCCGCGAAGCGGGCGGTTGAAGGTAACCCCAGGCGTGAGCCTGGGGAGAATGGGCGATGCTCCCGAACTCAGCCCCGCAGGGGGCGTAAGAGCTGCTCTTCACCTCCGATCTTTGTGCGGCTCACTATAAT
This sequence comes from uncultured Acidobacteriota bacterium, assembly GCA_963826735.1. Classification (GTDB taxonomy): domain Bacteria; phylum Acidobacteriota; class Terriglobia; order Terriglobales; family Acidobacteriaceae; genus Telmatobacter. Next base: position 53,260 of record CAWGYN010000010.1, on the reverse strand, counting down.
CCATAGCTATGAGCGAGCCGGCTCAAGCGCGAGTCGCACGAAAAATCGAGAAGCTGCGCGAAGAACTTCGCCGCCACGAGCATCTCTACTACGTTCTCGACAAGCCCGAGATCAGCGACGCCGAGTATGACGCGCTGATGAACGAACTGAAGAAACTGGAAGCAGCGCATCCCGAGCTGGTCACGCCAGACTCGCCGACGCAACGCGTGGGCGGCAAGCCGGCCGAGGGCTTCAAGAAGGCGCAGCACTCGCGGCCGATGCTCTCGCTCGACAACGCATACAACGCCGAGGAGCTGGCCGACTGGGACCGCCGCGTGCACGAGCTGGCCGGCAACCTGCCCGTCGAATACACGGCCGAACTCAAACTCGACGGCCTGAGCGTGGCGCTGAGCTACCAGCCGGCGCCCCGTCGGCGACGCGCCGCTCACGATGGGCCTGACGCGCGGCGACGGCCAGACCGGCGAAGATGTCACCTCAAACATCCGCACCATTCGCAGCGTGCCGCTTTCCCTGTCCGCCGCAAAGCTTCAAAAGGCTTCGCCTCCCGCAGGGATCGGGAATCGAAGTGCGCGGCGAAGTGGTGATGCCGGAAGCCGCATTCCAGCGCATGAACGAAGAGCGCGAGCGCGAAGGTCTGCCGGCCTTCGTGAATCCGCGCAACTCCGCCGCGGGAACGCTGCGCACGCTGGAGCCCTCGATCGTCGCCAATCGGCGGCTGGTTTTCTTCGCGTATTTTCTGCTTGTTAATGGCGAATATTTCGCCGCGGGCCAGACGGCTACGCTCGATGCGCTCACCGCGCTGGGCTTTCGTGTCAATCCGCACCGCCAGCTCGTGAGCACCGTCGACGAAATGATGAAGTTCATCGACGATGCCGAGAGCCAGCGCGCTACGCTCGGCTACGAAATTGATGGCGTGGTTCTCAAAGTGGACGCGCACGCCACGCAGCAGCGCCTGGGCTACACCGGCCGCGCGCCGCGCTGGGCCATTGCGTACAAGTTCACGGCCAAGGCCGGCGTGACGCAGGTGAAAGACATTACCGTGCAGGTGGGCCGCACCGGCAAGCTCACTCCCGTGGCAGAGCTCGCGCCGGTCTTCATCGGCGGCACCACGGTGAGCCGTGCCACGCTGCACAATGCGGATTTTATTGCCGGTCTTGGACTGAGGATTGGGGACTGGGTAAAGGTCGAGCGCGGCGGCGACGTGATTCCCAAAGTCGTCGAGGTGATTGAAGACGCCGATCACCCGCGCGGGAAACGTGAATTCGCTTTTCCTACGGTTTGTCCTGAGTGCGGCAGCAAAGTGGTTCGCGAAGAAGGCGAGGTCGACTATCGCTGCGTGAATGCGAACTGCCCGGCCAAGCTGCGCGAGACTCTGCTGCATTTTGCCCACCGCGCGGTGATGAACATCGAGGGACTGGGCGACGCGGTGGTGGAACAGTTGGCGGAAAAGAAGCTGGTCAAAAGTGTCGCGGATCTCTACCGGCTCGATGAGAAGAATCTACTTTCGCTTGAGAAGCAGGTGACCCGCAAGAATAAGGCCACTGGTCTCGACGAAACCAGGACCGAGGCATTGCTCGGGCCCAAAGCTGCCAACACGCTGCTTAAGGAAATCGAGGATTCCAAGCGCGCGGGACTGGCGCGCGTACTCATGGGCCTCGGCATCCGCTTTGTCGGCGAACGAACCGCCGAGCTGCTGGCGCAGGAGTTCGGAAATATCGACGACATCATGAGCGCGACTGCCGAAGAACTGGAACGCGTCGAAGAGGTCGGCCCGCGCATCTCGCAGGCGATTTTGGAATTCTTTGCGACAGCCGCGAATCAAGCTCTGGTCAAAAGTCTGAAAGATGCCGGCGTCAATATGACGGCAGAGAAGCGGCAGCGCACTGCGCAGCTTGCAGGCCTTACGTTCGTTCTCACGGGCACACTGCCCACGCTGACGCGCGACGAAGCCAAGCAGAAGATTGAATCTGCGGGCGGCAAGACCGCGGGCTCGGTGAGCAAGAAGACCAGCTACGTGGTGGCCGGCGAAGAGGCAGGCTCCAAACTCGACAAGGCGCGCGAACTCAAGATTCCCGTAATTCACGAAGCAGGGCTGTTGGCGCTGCTCGCAGGCCAAACGCCGTCGAATTAGTTGATCGCTGCGATCCTGAATTTATCGCCGACGGTTGCTGGCGCATGCGGCCGGCCTTGTCAGCATCAGAGGAGTCGTGGCAACGAGAATCAAAATAAGATCAAACCACATAAGAGTTTTCCTTGGATGAATCAGTTCACGCACTGGTGCGGCGGCGCGCGGCAATGTCGGGATGATTTTCAACGGCGCGCAATTCGCGTTCCCGCTCGCGCTCCCAGGCTTCGGTATGCCAGCGGCGCGACGCATAGCGCAACGTGTCGGCAGGGAGCGGTGGAAATTCGTGGGGCACCGGCCGTGAAGGCATGGTCACGATCTCCGGCAGAGGATGGTGGACGGGTTTGGGCGGCGCGGGCGGGGACGCATTGATCAGGCGCGCCGACGATTCTACCTCTGCTGCAGCCTCTGCCGCCGCTGCCGCCGCCGCGACCCGTGCTGCCGCTGCACCCTGTGCCGCAGATGCCGTCAGGCTGGTGTCGGCCAGCATGGTTGGCTCCGCTTCAGCTTCGACGGCCTCGCCGCGGCGCTGCGCGCGCACGGCAATCGACTTGGCCATGAACTCGTCAACCAGCTTGTGCAGGCAGGTTTGACCGCAGAGATGCTTTGAGTCCGGCCGCAGCCGGTGGCGCGAGGTCCATCCGCTCACGCGCAGTTCTCCACCTTGCTCGTAGGCGATAAACCAGTGGTTGGTCTGCCGCTTTTCCGCCGCGCAAATATCGCACGAGATGGCCTGCCGGATCATCGCAATTCCCCCACTCCGCAAAGGCTTCCTACCGCATCGCCGAAGCCCACCGCATGGTTTGCCTCCGGTACGATGGCAAATGCAAGCTTCCACAAACGCGCTGGAAGGCACTCCGGTCTTCCGGAGAACCTCCACTTTTATTTCATCGTGCGGAAGCCGAAATGGATGAATTTGTCCGTCAATGATTCCAAATGTGGGTCAAAACGAAACAAGGGGCGTGTGATTGACCTGAATTGGGACATGTTGCGCGGGGCCATAGGGAATGGTTCGGGCAAAGCAAAAAAGAGCGCGGTCTTCACCGCGCTCTCAACTTGATCTGTGCTGCAATTTTGCCGGCGCTGGCCTTACTGGCGCGGAGCAAAGTAGCCCTTCTTGGCGCGCACCGTGTAGCTGCGATCGTAGCAATATAAATAAATGGTTCGGAATGCGCCGTCGGCCTTGAAGTCCGCGGGCGTGTAGACCAGTGCATACTGGCTGCGCAGCGCCTCCTCGACATCTTTGAAGCTGGTCGCCATCTCTTCTACCGAGGGAGGAAAGAAGACCTCGCCGCCGGTCTGTTCGGCCAGCTCCGTCAGCACCTTGTCGCCTTCGCCGCGGCTGGGCGTCCAGTTGGTGCTGATGGCGTAGATGATGGTCTCGGCGCGCTCGCATTCCTTGATGGCTTCAGGCATATACACGCGGCTCTGGTTGTCCTCGCCGTCGGAGATCAGAATGATGGCCTTGCGCACCGGCTCGGGGCCGCGCTCGGTCAGCAGCTTGTCGCGGCAGGCGACATAAAGGGCGTCGTAGAGCGCCGTGCCGCCTTCGGGGCGCAGCTTGTTGATGCCCGTTTCCAGTGCGTCCTGATCGTTGGTCCAGTCCGCGGTCACTGTGGGCGTCACATCGAATCCCATCACGAAGGCGCGGTCGTTCCTCGACCGCAGCACTTGCAGCAGGAATTCGGTGGCCGATTGCTGCTCAAATTGAAATCGGGAGCGGATCGAGCTGCTGGTGTCGATCAAGATGCCTACGCGCAGCGGCAGATTGATCTGCTGATGAAACGAGTTCACCCTGGCCGGCGCTTTCTGGTCGTCGAGCAGCGCAAAGTCGCTCTGGTTCAGGTTGGGAATGTAGTGGCCGTGCTTATCGGTCACGGTAAAGATCAGGCTGACCTCGTTCACGGTAGTGCGGATGGTCGGCGTGCCCACATCCGTCGGTGCGCCATTCTGGTCGGCCGGCGCGGGCACGGGAGGCGCGGCTTGAGGTGTGCCTTGAGGTGTTGGCGCCTGCGCCGGTTTTGGGGCCGCGCTCGGTGCAGTTTGTCCGCCCGTGGTTTGTGCACGAAGGCTGGCGACGGAAGCCGCGGCAAGAAACAGCGCCGCAAGCGCGATCAAGAGAATACGTGAGCCCCGCCGGCGAATCTCTGCCGTTGGGGTGAAATGCTGCTGGGTCATCACATCTCTATTTTATCAATCCTGCACGTGCCAGGTTGTTACGAAAGTCTACCGGTATCTCGCTTTGTAACAAGGGCACGGCTTCAGCCGGGCCGCGATGCGACGAAAACAAAGGGCGGGCTTTAGCCCCCGCTGCTTCAAATCGCGAGGTACGATCGCGTGCGGCAAGTTTCGTAACAGGCTAGTGAGCGTGGGGTGTCGGGCAGCGGTTGGGCAGCGCCACTTCGCGCATCTCTGCAGTCCGCCTAGCCCCACTAACTCCGCTAGCACTGCTCGTTGTGCTTGTCTTTAGGCGGATTCCAGATGGTCGAGAAAGGCGTTCAATTCCGAGGGCAGCGGCGCTTCCAACTGGAGCGGCTTGCCGGTGAGCGGATGCGTGAGCTCGAGCTTGGCCGCGTGCAGGAAATTTCGGCCCAGGCGGAGGGTTTCCGGCTCGGATTTCCGCCTTGCCGCGCGCGAAGGCGCTGCATCGAGCGCCCGCTGGTCGCGCAATTGTGCCGCGCCGCCATACAGCGTATCGCCCACCACCGGATGCCCGATCGACGCCATGTGCACGCGGATCTGATGCGTCCGTCCGGTCTCAATGCGCACGCTGACCAGGGTGAATTTGCCGAAGCGCGTCTCCAGACGGCGCAGCACCTGGTAGTGCGAGATCGCCGTGCGTGCCGATCTCGCTTGGCCGCGTGGTCATGCGCGTGCGGCGCACCGGATCGCGGCTCACCGCGGCGCTGATGGTGCCTTTTTCGCGCTCCACCGCGCCTTGCACCAGCGCAATGTAAGTCTTCTCCACGCGCCGCCCGGCAAACATGGCGCCCAGGGCGGCGTGGGCGCGATCGTTCTTGGCCACGACGATCAACCCGCTGGTGTCCTTGTCGAGGCGGTGCACAATGCCCGGCCGCAGCTCGCCGCCCGTCGAAGAGAGCGTCTTGAAGCGATGCAGCAAAGCATTCACGAGCGTTCCGCGGCTGCGCGCGTCGTCTGTCGCGCCCGATCCCGCATGCACCATCATCCCCGCGGGCTTGTTCACCACCGCCATGTCGGCATCTTCGTAAACCACATCCAGCGGAATCGCCTCCGGCACCGCCTTGAGCGGCGCGGGATGCGGCTCGCCGGTGATGGTGATGCGCTCGCCGCCGCGCAGCTTCAACGAAGCCTTGTGCGGCTCGCCATCCACCAGCACGTCGCCCTGGTCGATGAGCATTTGCACGCGCGAGCGGCTCACGCCCTCGAGTTGCGTGGCCAGAAAATGATCGAGGCGCTGGCCGTTTGCTTCCGCAGGTACGTCGATCGTGCGCGGCTCACTCATGCGCGGCTCCCTGATCGGCGGTGGTTTCAGAAGCACCGTGCCCCATCCTTTTCACGGCTTCATCGTGAAAAGGATGGGAAGCCGACTCGCTCACTGCTGCCGGACTCACTCGTTCCCGCAGCACCAGGGCCCCGGCAACGACCAGCAGAATGGCGGCAATCTGCGGCCCGTCGAGCGCGCCGTGCAGCACTGCCCCCCGGCCCGCGGGATCGCGCCAGAGTTCGGTGATGTAGATCGCTAGCCCCGAGCCCATCAGTCCCAGGCCGGCCACGTCGCCTTTGCGCCGCTCGGCCGGCAGCCACACCAGCAAAAGCAAGGCGAGCGTAAGAAACGCCAGCGCCGCATAGGCCTGCACGGGATGCAGCGGAACCCCGAGCGGTGCGCCGCTCCAGAGGTCGGCTAACGGATTGGTGTAGGTGACGGCCCAGTGCACGCCGGTTCCTGCCTCGACGCCATAACCCGATCCTGAAGCCAACGCGCCCAGTTGCTCGAAAGCCAGGCCCAGAGCCAGTGGCGGGACGAGCGCATCGGCCGTGGCGCCTAGCGGCAGCTTGTTGTGCCGCGCGTACCAGAGTGCGCATCCCGCGCCCGCCAGCGCGCCCGTCGCGGCCAGCAGCGGGTGGTGCACCATCGCCAACTCCAGCAGCCAGGCGGGATGCAAACGCAATACGCTCCAGTTCACGATGACCAGCAGCAGCCGCGCCGCGGCCAGCGCTGCAAACAGGCTCAGAATGCAGAGATTCCACACCTTGCCGGCGTCCACTCCGGCCATGCGCGCGGTGCGTAGGGCGAGCCCCAGCGCCAGCAGCACGCCCAGCGCGGTGACCGCGCCGTAGGACGGAATGAGAACGGCCCCGATGTGAAAGAGGACTGGATGCACTTCTAGAAGGATAAGGCAGCGGAGCTAGCGGTGTTAGCGGAGTTGGCGGTGTTAGCGGCGACAGCCTGTCAGCAAGGGGAGATCCGCAAGTCACTCAGCCGTTCAATCGGCGGGGCGACCTGAAAAGGAAAAGTAGAACCCGGCCCACTGGGCCGTGGGTGATGCGCCGGTGAACCCGTCCTAAGACGGTGGAGCTCTCCGCGGTTCATTAGGCATTCCGGACTGGCGGACACGGCACACAGAACCGATTGTCGAGTTGAGCCCCTGTTCATTGAATGTTGGTTCAACCAGCGTTGATCACCCACCTGCTTTGCAGGCCGGTTTCTAATGGGGATAGTAGGGGTAAGCGCGAGGAATTGCAAGTCTTGTGCGAAGGGGGCAAGTTGTGGTAGCTTCCCGAGCCCGCGTTTTGGGGAGCGTTCGCCCGAATCGGCACATATTGAAAAAGCTGCATCCCAGCACCGGAACTGTGGAGGCCAGACCAGCGGTACACTGGCTGGTTTCGGTTGAGCACGACCGTCCGCACTCCACACCTGACATAGAAACCCGTAACGCAACTTTGCTCTGCATGCAGGGTCTAAGTCGGGGAATCCGATTTGGGCGTTGGAAAGCGATGCCAATTCCCCCGGTGGCCGTTTTCTCGCGATCTGGCGGAAGGATGCGGCAGGGCACAGCCGTCGAAAATCTTTGCAACTCGCTTGCGAAGGCGGTTCGGCCATCGTGATCAGTGGGTCTGCGTTCTATTAGGTTGCAATCGACCCCTGTACCACGCAAGCTGCATCCTGTGTCACGGGGGATTTGTGCTTCTAAACAAGCTTGAGTCCGGCTTCTTGCTGTTCCAAACGCAGCAAGGATTAGTTGCCGTCGCACCCTCCTTCTGGCAGCGCGTTTATCTGCTTTGGACCTTTCGCAACTTCCGCCAGCTCTCGCTTCCCCTGTTAAACCCGCGCCAGATATCGCTGATCAACAGTCTTTTTCGCGAGAACGCGACCGTGGTTTGGGATGAATATAAGCCATCGCAGGAGATCGGCGTAGTCGAGAACTTTGTGCCTCCGGCGCCCAAGATCGGCGCTGCGCTGGCCGACGAAACTGACGCTTCGCCGGCAGTTAAAGAGGAGCTGCTTGAGCAAACGGCCGAACCATATGTCGCGCCTGCGCTAATTCCGATCGCAGCAGCGCCTGCCATCGAGGCCGATGCGCCGCCAGCCGTGAAATGGCAAGAAGCAGAAGAGCAAGGCACGCGAATCGATGGCGCTGAAATTGCGCCTGAGAATGCTCTGCACCGCTCTTTTGCGCCGATCACCTCTTGGTTCAGATCTCAATCGCCGCATCCTGCATCGTCGCATCCTGCAGCCTTCGAGCCCGAAGCGTCTTCATCTCCAGTGTCGAGAACGGTAATTTTCCAGCTTGCAGCCGCGATCGCCGCGCTGTCGCTGTGCGTGGGTTTCGGCGTTGCATTCCATCGCAACGGGGTCGTACCTGGCCCCCAGGCGCGCAGTTCGCCGGCGCAGCCCGCCTCGGCAGATTCTCCATCCGCGCCCGAACCAACTGCGCCCGACCCAACTCCCGTCGCCGGGAATCCCGACCCCGTGCTTGAAGCCACTCCTCAGGCCGGCGCTGGCCCGGCCACCACGACTTCTCCTTCTGCGCCCGAACCGACTCCCGTCGCCGAGAATCCCGACCCTGTGCCTGAAGCCACTCCTCAGGCCGGCGCTGGCCCGGACGCTCCGGCAAAGCCGGCGCCGGAGAAGGCAGCATCGCCGCCCACCACGACGCATCGCACGATGACGCCGCAACGTGCATCTCGCGGAACCACTGCACATGTTGCGTCGCGGTCAAGCGGAGGGCCGCACGCCACGGCGTCCTCGAGAGTTCCGCCGCCAGCATCCACTCGTCGCGTGACCTCGGCGCCTGCGTCTCGAGGGGCGATGGCCCGTTCCGCGCAAAGTTATTTCGATTTGGCCAACCAGCAGATGCACAAGGGTAATTACGCAGCCGCAGCAGCCGACTACAAGCGCGCCTGGCGAATCCAGGAGAATATCGCCGCCGCCAAAGGCCGCCAGGTGCGCGCTCGCCGGACGATGCTAGCGCAGAGGGAGAGCATCGCCAATCGGAGATAAAAATGCGCGCAATGACACTGCTGGTCGCCAGCAAAATCGAGAAGTGGGCACCCATGTGGTGGTGAGTTTGCATTCTGAGGGTCCGGGCCATCCGCCGCCCCATGTCGTAGCTCGTTTGCTTTGATGAAGAGCCGGGGCACTCGCCTGCTGGTACGACCATGTCGCTCCGCCGAAGGTGGGCGAGATGGGCAGGCCCTCCACCTGCCGCTGCTCACGATCTCGGCCTTCTCTCGGCATGGTTACATCACACGCGTGACCCGTAGCAGCAGCGGTTTGATCACGTCTGGCTTCATCACGTTTATTGGGCACAAGTTCGATGCGGGCCCGCTGGGCGCGCGCGACGCTGGCACGGATGCCTCCGGCCATGGTTTCGACTATGCCCAGAAGCCTTCGACCTTCGCGGCAATTGCCACGCTCATAAGAGCGGATCGCCTCGTCCGCGAGAGCGAGAGCGACCCGCCGGACGACCTTTGACCAAACGGGAAAAGGGAATAGGGAGCGGGGAGTAGAAAGAATGATACGCAGGGAACGGTTGTAGGAACGAGCAATCGCGCGAACGAGGGTTTGGTTGCTCAGAACATGGCCAGGGGAACTTTGAATGCGGCGGGCTTCACTCTTCATCTTCTTCGTCCGATTCATCTTCATCCTGTTCCCGCTCATACATGCGGTGTTGGAAGCTAGTACAGCCGCCTTCATATTTGCAGGTACTGCAGTCGTCCAATCCGTTGCAGATGCGAGAGACCGGTGCGAGTTCCTGGCCGTCCTTGTTGACGGTGAGGGAGGGGATAGTTTCAAGGTTGTTGCGAAGGTCGCGAGGGATGGTTTGGGAGGCGATCTGGAGGCCCCAAAGCAACTGGGCCGCCTGCTTCGAGTCGATGCGCGAGCCTAGAAGCGCCTCGAAGATCCGGCCGATGGAGAACTGAATGGCGGCGGCGTCCTCGGGTAGGGGAAGCCGGAGGTCGTCCATGACGCCGATCCTGGTGGCGGAGTGCAGCTTGGAGTGGAAGTAGCAGAAGGCGTGGCCGCGGAGTGCAGGGGACTCGCAGCGAATTCCGTTGGGCTTGATGTGTCGGCAAGCTAGATACATTTCGGGACCCTCCCCCCACCCATTTTGGAGGTTAATTGCTTTGTTTTGTGAGACTTGTACCTTTTACCTTTGACTCCAAGCCATTGAAAACAGGAGGCTTGGGAGGCAAAATCGTCGGAAATAATGCCTTAGAGGCCGCGGATCGTGGTTCGTGGGCTGCGGACCCGGCCGCTGATCTCGGATCTCTGAATTCATTGTGCGCCGGAGGCGTCGAATAATCCGCAAAGGCAAGTGGATGGTGGGTAGGGAGTTACGGTTGGATGGGGTTGACGGAGCGAGGGAGCGTGAACACAGGGGGAAAAGCTATAAAAAGCGATAAGACGCGGTAGATAGGAGTATCCCACCTTAGCCGGTCATCCGTTCCGACTGACTGGCTAAGGTGGGCTACACCTATCTATGGCTGCTTCTTATCGTTTTTATGGTCTTTTCTTTCTGCTTCGCGCGTAGCGCCGCGGTCCAGAATGACTCGATCTCGACGGCACCGCGTTCGCCTGTCGCGTAATGGTGAAAGCTCGACCAGCGCCAGTCCTCCGGCTGCTCGACCAGACCGCGATGGACGGGATTGCGATGGATGTAGCGGAGCTTTTCGACCTGCTTGCGATAGGAATACACGTTGAAGTCGTGGTAGCGTGGCAGCCAGAAAGGCCTCTGCGGCGAGCGCTTCGACATCGACAACTTTAGAGCATGAAGCGCCTTTGCGAGTGGGCCGATGCGCGGCTCGTTCACGAGCAGGTGGACGTGCTCTGGCATCACGACATACCCGAGAACGCAAAATCCGTAGCGCAGGCGGGTGCGTTCAAGCGCTTCTTCAAACCGGGAGCGCGCCGCGATGGAGATGAGGTACGGTTGGCGGCGGTAGCAACTGAAGGTGACGAAATGCAGATCGCCGGTGAATTGATATCGCTTGAGACCTTGGGTCATTGGCGCGATTCTAGGGAATACGGAGTGGGGTTGTAAAAGGCCGCAAAAGACGATCGGTATTCCAACTTATAAAGGACCATAAAGAACTATAGATATCCCACCTTAGCCACTGCGCATGGTGCGCGCATCGGCGAAGGTGGGGCACCCAGCACCCGGCGGGGGTCGGGAGACCCCCGCTACAGCCGGTCTGGAGACCGGCGCTACACAAACCGGTCTACGCCTTGCCGGAACTCGCTGCCGGCTCGGGCAATTCGGGTTTTGCGCCGTTGGTTGGTGTTGCTGGAGACACCTTCTGCATCAGCAGCGCACCCAGCCCTTCGAGAACTCCGCTGGCGTTGCCGCCGCCACCGGCAACCAGAGTGTTGGGCATGAAGGGGACGTTGCTTCTGGAAAGGGCTTCGATGGCATTCACGAGAGCCGTCGCTCCCTGGCCCAATGCGGCGACCTGTTTTTGATAAGCCTCAGCACGGGCCAAACCAACTGCGCGAACTTGCGCGCCCTGCGCTGTGCCGGTGCGTTCAATGTAAGTGGACTCGCCGTCGGCTTCGGCTTTGCGGGCTTCGGCATTGTTCTTCTTGATGTCGACGCCGACCGCGGCTTGCGCGAGTTGCGCCTGCATGTCCGCGGTGCCGCGCGCCTTCTCCGTCTCGATGCGCTGGTCCTGCGCCTGGCGCTGCATCTTGAAGGTTTCTACCTGCTGGTGCGCAACCTCGCGCTCCGTGAGCACCGTGACCAGCGCGGCTGGATAAATCACATCCTGGATGTAGACGCCGCGGGTTTCGATTTCGTACTCGGCGAGCTTCCTTTGGATGTAGGTGAACGCTTCCTCCTGCACGATCTGGCGCGTCTGGATGAACTTGATAGCTTCCATGCCGCCGATCTTGTCGCGGAAGAGATTGCCGACCGCTGCCTGCAGAACTTCGTTCACGAGATTTTCCATGGAGCCAACCATGGAGATGACGCGCGGAGCTTTGGTGTCGGGAACGTGGATGAGGACCTGGAGGTCGATGGCGAAGACGAAGCCCTCGTTGCTTTTCGCAATGATGGGTTCGAGGCGCGCGTCGAGGCCGTGGGCTCCGGTGACGTCCTTGGCCCAGTCGAGCTTAAGGATGGCGGTGAGGACAACTTTGGCGTCGTAGATGCGGGGATTGATGGGATACTTGCCGGTGCGCAGCGCCTCCTGCCAGATGCCTTGATGGCCGGGGCGGACGAGGCTGCCGAATTTGAAGCCGACGCCGGAAGTGTCCTGGGTGGGCAGGCCGACGTAAGCTTTGATGACGGCGACTTGGCCTTGTTCGACGACCAGCATGGGGACTTGCTCGACGCGGACCAGGAAAGGATTGAGGTTGTAAGCGCCGTAGAGAAGCGGATCGTGTTGAAGGCCGATTTTGCCGCCGGCGTCGAGGAATTGCTGGAAGTCCTGATAGTTGTTGTGCAGCGAGTTTTTGCTGCCGAGGATGGCGGCGATGAGTTGAAAATCTGTGGTGTCGGGCTTCTTCTCGAGTTCCGCAACATCATCGAACTGTCCCAGGCGGCTGGCGATGGCGCCTGCCTGCAGCGGCTGGCCTTCGAGCGAGGTGACGATGCCGATCATGTCCGCGACCTTGCCGCTCTCGGTGGGCCGGGGCGCGATGCGCGTGACTTCGAGCTGGCGCTCTTCAAGGCCGAACGCGGTGAAGGTGAGACGGCCGGACTGGTCGGCCAATTGGCGGTAGGTGTCGGTGATAGGAACGCCGAAGACCTGGGGCTTGGTGATGATGAGGAAGGCGACAGGATGGATGGGGGCCAACATGCCGGGAGAAAGCACCGGGCGTTGCACGCCCTTTTGGCCGCCGTTGGCAACGAAGTTTGCAACATCGGTGAAGTTGCCGAACTCGTTTTTGTACACGCCGGACTTTGCGCCGATGGGTGTGGGCGCGCCCACTTGCGCGATGACCACGCCGATTTGACCGGCAGGGACCTGGACCCACGGATGTTTGGCGACCGCATAAATCACGCAGAATTTGAAGCGCAGACCAGGCATGAGCAGTTCCGCTTGATAGCCGGCTTCGCCTTTGAAGGCGATGGGATTGTCGCCGGGCAACTTTGCGCCAAAGCGCTTGCGGACCAGACCGACTTGCGTGGGGCCTACGCTGTAGATCGACTTTGCGATGAGAACGATAAGAATGAAGAGGCAGAGCGCAATTAAACCTTCCAGCAGAGTGCCGGGTGACAACATGCTGTCGAACATACTTCCTCCCGTGTCCGGGATAGGACCCCATTCGGCCCAGGTTTTCGGGGACGTCTAAGGATACTCCGAATGCAGGGAACGAGGGATTGAGAAAGCCGCAGGGTTACGCACGAGGTGCGAACGAAAAAATCGACTTTCTGGCTATAGACGAAAGACGTAATTAACGATAAAAAAACAACAGATACCCATGGCGAAAATCGGGCAGTTCGGACCAGAAGGATTTGGAGCCGCTCTACGAGAGGCTGCGCCCGGGGTTGCGTCGACACGAGACTCGGTTGCAAGTCCACAGAAATACTGCGTTTACAACCAGACGCGAGAACGTTTTGTGACCACCGATGTAGAAGGGGCTCATGGTTCACCTGATGGGGCTGCAGCGCGCCTGCGAGCCATGGAACAGGGCGCCGGAACCGGTCTCTGGATTCTTCCTTACCAGGAAATCTCCGCAAACAGTATCCGCTTGCCGGTGGATTTGGTGTTGCTGGACAACGACTGTGTGGTTGTTGCCATGGTTGAGTCGTTTCCCCTTGCCAGCGTGCCGGCTTCAGGCGCAAACGCCCTGAGCGTGCTCGCGTTTCCGGCGGACACTCTGGCCAAGGGGGAGATGCGCGCCGGCGATCAGTTGATCATCTCCAAACCCGAAGAGATGAAGCAGCATTTGCAGAGGATGAAGGAGGCAAAGGCTGGAGCGCCAAGCTCTCGGGGAGCATTTTTGGGGCAATTCGCCAAAACCTCCGCCGAGGCGACGACCGGCCCAGCGATAGACGAACCGGTCGAAAGCGTAGTGGAACCTGAGCCGGCCGCGCCCGTCGAGGTTAAGCCCATTGAGACTGCGCCCATTGCGCCTGCACCCGTAAAGGCCGAGGTTGCTGGCGGAGAAGGGGCGGCGGCGAAAAAGCTTGCGGCTACGCCGGCTGTTGATAACGACTCCTGGAAGAAGAGGCTGGGAACCAGGAGTTGGTTAACGACACTGTTGCTGGGAGATCCTGTCGACCCGCGGGCATCGCGCGAGGTGCTGCCGGGATTGATTGCGTATTACTTTACCGGCGGCAATCCGGTGGCGCAGGAGGTGCGCGACATCAGTGCGACGGGGATCTATATCGTTACCAACGAGCGCTGGTACCCCGGAACGTTGGTCCGCGTCACTTTGACAGACCGGGATCATCCGACGGCGGACCGAACCCTTACCGTCAATGCCAAAGCTATTCGGTGGGGAAAGGATGGTGTGGGCCTCGAATTGGTCCTGGAAAAAGAGGACCAGCAAGGGACCGCGATGACTCAGGCAATGGAGCGAACCCTTGGAGTGAACCCCGCCCGTGTCGATGCGTTTCTGGAGAACCTTAAAACGCCGCCATCGAAAGAATGAAGTTCAGCCGCAGCGGCGGCCCAGGGACACCAGGAAACAGGCGCTCGAGATCAGCTAGAAGATAGCGTCAGCATTGCTTAGCACCGCAGCCTGTCAGTTTGCATTGCTCGCAGCTATCGCGATGGCCATATCCTCAATATTTTGCGGCGAGGGATCTTGCGGCCTCGGAGAATTCCGGCTTCTGCGCATCGGCTGAACGCGCGGAGCGGGGCGTGCGCTTTTTGCCCGCTGGGGCGCTTTGCGCGGCTGCGGATGGATGTGGCTGCGTGCCGGCATTCTCGCCCATCACGTGCAGGCGCAGGAAGTTGGTTGAGCCGGACTTGGTGCGGGTGCCGGCCACGATGGCGATGACTTCGCGCGGGCGCACGTAGCCGCCCTTTTCCAGCAGCTTCTCGGCACATTCGACCATGGCCTCGGTGGTGTTGACCTTGGGGCAGCGGATGGGCGTGGTGCCCCAGAGCAGGTTGAGGCGGTTGACGGTGACTTCAACCGGGCTGAGCGCGAAGATGGGCGCGGAGGGGTGGTACTTGGAGAGCTGGCGCGCCGTGGCGCCGGACTCGGTGAAGAGCGCGATGCCGCGCAGGTCGAGATCGTCGGCGGCGTGAGCCGTGGCTTCGCAGATGGTTTCGGCGATGGAGAGGTGGCTGCGGCGCTCGCGCGGCCGCGGATTCAAGGTTCTCCTTGATGTGGCGCTCGGTTTCGGTCACGATGCGCGCCATCATGGCCACCGATTCGCACGGGATATTTGCCCACGGCCGATTCGCCGGAGAGCATGACGGCGTCGGTGCCGTCGTAGATGGCGTTGGCCACGTCGGAGACCTCGGCGCGCGTGGGCCGCGGATTCTCGATCATCGATTCCAGCATCTGCGTGGCGGTGATGACGGGCTTGGAGTACTCGGCGGCGCGGCGGATGATGTACTTCTGGATGGCGGGCACTTTTTCCGGCGGCACTTCCACGCCCAGGTCGCCGCGGGCCACCATGATGCCGTCGGAAACCTGCAGGATGGCGTCGAGATGCTCGACGGCCTGCGGCTTTTCCAGCTTGGCGATGATCCAGGTGTCGGCGCCGAGCGCGGAAACGCGATTGCGCACCAGGCTCACGTCTTCAGCGGTGCGCACAAAGGAGACGGCGATGGCGTCGACGCCGTGATTGAGCGCGAACTCGAGATCTTCGGCGTCTTTCTCAGTGAGCGAGGGCGTGCGCACCAGAACGCCGGGAAGATTGATGCCCTTGTTTCGCCCAGCATGCCGCCGTTGACGATGTCGCAGACCACGTCGTCGCCGTTCACTTCGTGGACGCGCAGCTCGATGAGGCCGTCGGAGAGCAGAATGCGCGAGCCCTGCTCCACGTTTTCAGCGAGGGTCTTGAAGGTGGTGCCCACCAGCGCCGCGGTGCCCGGCACCTCGCGCGGCGTGATGGTGAGCCGTGGCCGGCCTTGAGCAGCACGGGCTGATGATCCTTGAGCAGCCCGGTGCGAATCTTGGGCCCCTGCAGGTCGCCCAGGATGCAGAGCGGCTTGCGCTCCTCCTGGCTCACCTTGCGGATTTTCTGAATGACCGCGATTTTGCGCTCGTGGGTGCTGTGAGAAAAGTTGAGGCGGACCACGTCGACGCCGGCGTGGATCATGTCGCGAATCACGGACTCCGTGTTGGAAGCGGGCCCGAGCGTGGCGACAATCTTGGCGCGGCGCTGCGAAGGAGAATCTGTCAGGTTCAGATCGGCGAAAGACATCAGGGAAGCTCCGGAGGCAATTCAAGTTCAGGCAAGAAGTTTTTGAGTTGGTGAAAAGGGGCAAAGGGAGCGGTGCTGGTTCTATTGTAAATGGGAACGCGGGGAGGGGAGTTGTCGGAAATGACGTGATGTGCGGGCCGGGAGAACGGGCCGATTTCAAGCGCCAGCGTTGCGCGGGTCTGGAGACCCCCGCTACAGCCGGTCGGGAGACCGGCGCTACAAATTCTTGCCGCGAGTGTCCTATTGGGAGGCGCGGATCAAATCGGGCGCTACTTTGTCTCCTGCCAGTTGGATCTGGCGTTCCCAGTAGAGGACGCCGTTCAGCTCCGCGCCCAGCAGGACGCTGAACGAGGTGATGTAGAGCCAGACCAGGGTGGCGATGCCGGCGGCAAAGGAGCCGTAGAGCGCGTGTAATTGGCGACGCTGGTGACGTACCAGCCGTAGGCCAGCGTGGCGGGGAACCAGATGAGGGTGCCGGCGATGGCGCCGGGCACGACCCAGAGCCAATGCTCCGTGCGCCGCGTGCCGAAGTGGTAGAGCGCGGTGAGCACGGCGACGATGGCGATGAAAGCTGACCGTCCAGCGCACCATGCGCCAGAAGAAGATGACGAAGTGGCGCAGGTCGTGGCCGGCGTTGTCGATCATCCAGAGTTCGATCTGGTGGCCGAAGACGATGGCCAGCGAAGCCAGCGACAGCGGAACCAGCACGATGAGTACCAGCAACAGGCCGCGGGCGCGGCGGCCCCAGAAGGTCCAGCTTTCGGGCGGAAGCCGGTAGGCGCGGCGAAACCCCTCCATGAGCGAGAGCATGACGCCGAGGCCCGCAAAGAGGCTGAGGCAGGTGGCGGAGAGAATCACCTGGCCGGAGTGGAATTGGTGCGTGAGGATGGAGGACTGCACGAGATCGAGGGTGTCAGCGGGAAGAAACTGCTCGAGGACGGCGCGGGTTTCGCCCACCAGCGACGGGCCCTCTTCCACCTGGGCCACCAGCGTGGTGATGACCAGCAGGGCAGGGAAGAACATGAGCATTCCGGAATAGGCCGCGGCCTTCGCCGTGTTGACAACGTCGTGGGCATAGGCCTGAAAAAGCGCTTCCCGTATCTTGGCAAAATAGCGCGTCATATGCGTTACAAGGCAAGAGTAGTGCATTGGCGGGGTTTGCGGGGAGAAAAACAGGGACTAGGGATCAAGGAACAAGGACGAGCGGGCAGCGTGGACGCCGGCCAGTAGCGAGCCGGTCGGGACGACCGGCGTCTAGGCGATCGGACTTCGCTGTGCGGCGTCTAGCGGTCGGTGCAGGAGTAGCAGGGATCGATGGAGGCCTGGATCAGCGGCGTATCGGCAAGCCGCGCGCCGCGCACCATCCAGCGCACGGCGGGCATGTTGGCGAAGGTGGGCGTGCGCACGTGCACGCGCGCCGGATTGCGCGAGCCCTCCTTCCAACGAGACGCTGTACATGACTTCGCCGCGCGGCGCTTCGACGCGGCTGGTGGCCGTGCCGGTGGCGAAGGCGAACTTGTCGCCGCCGACGGGATCTCGCCGGGAGGCATCTTGGTGAGCGCCTGGCGGAGGATGCGGCAGCTCTCCATGATTTCGAGGGCGCGCACGAAGAGGCGGGCGCGCACGTCGCCGGCCTGCTCGACCGGAACTTCAAACTTCATCTCCGCGTAGGCCGCGTAGGGCGCGTCGCGGCGCAGATCCTGGGTGATGCCCGAGGCGCGGGCCGTGGGGCCGACGACGGCGCAGGAGATGGCCTTCTCGTGCGTGAGCACGCCGATGCCGGCGCAGCGCGAGCGCGCCGTGGAGCTGGTGGTGAAGATGGGAATGACGGTGCGCATCATTTCGCGCTCGAGTTCGTCGATCATGCGGCACCAGCGCGAGCGGATCTTCGATGTCGCGATTGACGCCGCCGACGCGGTTCATGGAGTAGTTGACGCGGTTGCCGGAGATGGCCTGCAGCACGTCCATCACTTTTTCGCGCAGCGCGAAGCAGGTCATGAACATGGTTTTGAAGCCCATGAGCTTGGCGGCGATGCCGGCCCAGAGCACGTGCGAGTGCAGGCGCTCGAGCTCGGCCATGACCACGCGAATGTACTGGGCGCGCGGCGGCGGCTTCAAGGCCGGCCAGCTTTTCCATGGCCTGGCAGAGCGTGAGAGTGTGGATGAACGAGCAGATGCCGCACACGCGCTCCATGAGCGCGATGACCTGAAAATAGTTGCGCGTCTCGGCCAGATGCTCGATGCCGCGGAAGTTGAAGCCGATATGCAGCTCGGCGTCCTGCACGGTTTCGCCTTCGCAGATCATGTCGAGCTTGTAGGGTTCTTCAAGGCCGGGATGGTAGGGCCCCATGGGGATCTTGTAGCTCATTTTGCGACCTCCTTCTGTCCCGGCGTGCCGGCAGCGGGCTTGTCGCGGCGTCGGGATCTCGCGCAGATTCACGCCCGGCTTGTCGCCCTCGCGCAGCAGCAGCGGCTCGTAGTCGCGGCCCGTGAAGTCGATGGCGAATACCTTCGTGGACCTCGCGCTCGATCCAGTCCGCGGCCTCGCAGAGGTCGAAGATGCTCTCGATGCGAGTTGCCGGCGATCATGAAGGGAAAGCCGAGCAGGCGGCCGTCGAGGTCCCAGTGATATTCGAGGCGGAAGCCCTCGTCGCCGGGCAACTGGTAGGCGGTGATGGTGATGAAGCGGGCGCCGCACGGCGTTCATCGACCGCGGCCACTTCGCGGACGCTGAGCGCGCCGGGGTTCAGCCAGTGCGTGCCGCGGCTCTCGACCCACGGTTCAGCGACTCCCAGCTTTTCGCGAATGGTTTCGAGAGCGATCATTGTGCGCCTCCAGCTGCGGCGTTGGACGCCGCCAGTACAGCCGGTCTGGCAGACCGGCGCTACGGATGCGGCGGCGGTTTGGGCGCGGGCGGACGTGCGGGCCACGGTGTAGGACTTCTTCAACTCGCCCTGGTCAGATAAATCGGCGGGCGTGTCCTGCTGCTGCGAGAGCGCGTGCTCGGTGTGGCCTTCCTTCAGCGCGTGTTCCGTGCAGCCTTCAACGCAGCGGCCGCAGAAGGTGCACTGGCCGGGGTTGTAGCTCCAGGTGAACTCGCCTTTGCCGGCCTTGAACTCGATGGCGCGCGAGGTGCAGCGGAAGCGGCAGACGGCGCAGCCGGTGCAGAGCGCGGGATCGAACTGGACCAGGCCGCGAAAGCGCGGCGTGACTTTGGGCCGCGCGGGGAAGAGCAGGGTCTGGTAGCCGCGCCGCAGATTCTTCCACAGCATGGTGAGAATGTTCATGACCGGAACCTCATGAAGAGCGCGGACGAGATGGCAAGAACCGCGAAGATGAGCGTGCATTGCCAGTAGAAGCGCACGCTGGAGTCGATGGCGAGGCGCGCCGTGGCGGCGGCCAGCGCCGAGAGCAGCAGCACGACGGCAAACGAGAGCGCGACAAAGATGCAGCGCGGCGAGCCACGCCAGGCGCGCGATGTGCGGGGCGACGAGCGTGGCCACGAGGCCGGTGGCGGCAACCCACTCCAGGCCGTGCGAGAGCTCCCACATGGCCAGCTCGGGGCCGGCGTACTCGGTCATCGGGCCGGCGTAGATTTCCTGCTCGGCGTTGGGCAGCGAGAAGGGATTGATGTGCAGCTTGGCGGGCAGGCAGACCAGAATCGCCATGATGCCGAGCACAGTGCAGCGGCGAGGCGGTGCATCGCGGCCAGCGCTTCAAGTCGGAAGGTGTGCTGCGAGGCGGCGATGGAGACGATGGCCAGCAGAAAGACGATGTTGTAGGAGACGCTGAGCGCGGCTTCGCGCGCGGAGCCGATTTCGCCGAAGATGGAGCGCGACGAGAAGCCCGCGGCGATGATGCAGATGGAGGGCAGCTCCAGCAGCGCGAGCAGCAGGATCAGGTCGCCCTCGAATCCGCCGGAGGACGGGCAGCACGGGCAGCAGGCCAACCGCTCCGGCCGCGGCCGAGACCGCGATCAGCGGCCAGGCGCGCATCAGCATGCCGGCGATGCCGCTGCGCGGCGGCGTGCTTTTGCCGAGCAGCTTGATGAAGTCGAAGAACGGCTGCATGAAGGGCGGGCCGACGCGCCCCTGCATCAGGGCGACCGATTTGCGTTCGACCCACAGGAAGAACCACGCGGCGGGCACGGCGAAGAGCAGGCCGGGAAAGATGAGCAGGCGCGCGAGGGCGGTGAGCAGGTTCATGGCTGCACCTCCTCAGCCGTTGGCGATGGCGACTGCTGGCTTGCGGCGGATTGTTGTCCGCGCTCGGCGAGAATCTGCGGCCGCCTTGGCCACGCCCTGGATGATGGCGTCGGGCCGCGGCGGGCAGCCGGGCACGAAGACGTCGACGGGAATGTGCTTGTCGAGCGGGCCGTCGAGCGTGCGGCTGTCGATGAATACATTGGTGGTGGCCGGGCAGGAGCCGATGGCGACGACGGCCTTGGGCCCGCAGACCTGGCCGTAAACGGTCTTGACGGCGCCGACGGCGTTGCTGGTCACCGGGCCGGTGACGCAGAGAATGTCGGCGTGGCGCGGGCTGCCTTGAGGCGCACGCCCAACTGCTCGGCGTCGTAGCGCGGCGAGAGCGCGGCGACAATCTCAATGTCGCAGCCGTTGCAACTGCCGGAGTTCATGTGGAAGAGCCAGGGGCTGCGGCGGCGCGCGGTGCACATCAATCGTTTCCAGAGCTTCATAGCCGCACCCCCATCAGCATTTGCCAGCGCATGGGGCCAGATGCCGGCGCGACGAGCAGCACGACGACCAGCACGACGATCGCGGCCTTGAGCGCGAACGGCTCGCGCGCCGGCGATTGCGGAGGCGGCGGCGGATTCTCAGGCGGCGGTCCCCACCAGTTGCGGGTGAGCGCCAGCGCGTAGGCGATCAGCGCGAAGATCGACGAGAGAATGAAGACGGCGAGCGGCCAGACGCCGATTTGCAGCGCGGTCGAATAGAGCCGCCAGCGGCCGATGAAGCCGAGCGTCGGCGGAATGCCCAGCATGGCCAGCATGCCGAAGAGGAATCCGAAGGCGCTGACCGGATAGCGCGCGGCGAGGGCGACGGGCTCGGCTGTCGAGTGCGCCGTCGGCTTCGGGCGCGGCGAGGCAGATGAAGAGCAGCGCCTTGGCCAGGGCGTGGGTGGCGGCGGCAATCAGCGCGCCCTGCGATTCCGAGTGCGCTGGCCGAGGCGACGCCGAGCAGCAGGAAGCCCACGTCTTCGACCGTCGAGAGAACCAGCAGCCGCTTGAGGCTGCGCTGCGTGAGCATCAGCAGTGCGGCGAGCGAGCGAGGTGAGCGCGGCAGCGTAGACCAACAGCGGCTGCGGCGTGAGCAGCGACGGGAATGCCTGCGCGGCGACGTAGAATTCGCCGAAGGCCGCCATGTCGACGACGGCGATGATGAGGCCGAGCACCAGCGCCGGCACTTCGTCGGCCAGCGCGAGCAGCCAGAAGAACAGCGGCACCGCGGCCAGCTTGACGCAGACGCTGGTGAGCAGCAGCGCGCGCGCCCAGTCGAGTGCTCCGCGATCGGCGAGCAGGTCGCTTGCGATCATCGATCCTGCCGAGATGAGCACCACGGCGAGGTAGGTGAACTTTGCGGCGTGCGAGCGCGCGGTTTGCCAGACCAGAACGACCGTGAGCAGCGCGGCGAGCTTCAAGCAGGCCGAGGCGCAGCCACGGACTGCGCGATGAGCAGCCCGATCGACGGTCAGTGCGCCGACAAGCAGCATGCAGCGGCAAGCGGAAGCTTTCGACCGGCGGCGCTGGCGAGAGGCAGCAACAAGCAGCGCGACGGCCGCAATGGCGACGGCAATGATCAGCAGCGGCGGCATTTGCTCGAGCGGCATCAGCTGCCGGAATCTGCGCTGGAGCCGTCCCAGGCACGATCCAGCGCAGCCAGCGCGAAGATCGCCGCGGCAAAGACGACGACCAGAACCGTGGCGCGCCGCTCCATCCACGCGAACGACCACGCCGAGCACGCGCGAAACCGCCTGCAATCCACTCCAAACGCCGAGATAAACGCGGTCCACATTCGACCAGCGGAAGAAGGAGTGCCAGTGCTCCTGAAAGATCTCAGAAAAATCGCCGGCCGTGAGGCGTCCCTGCTCGCCGAGCGGCTCGCCGCCGGTGAAGATTCCGCCGCCTGCGCCGGCCATCGCCGCGCCCGACGGACTGCAACCGGCCGCGCGGCGTAGGCGACGAGATAAATCGCGCCGCCAACGACCAGCGAGACCAGCGCCAGCACCAGGCCGCCGGTTGAAGAGAAGCTGCCGGCATCGGCCGAGAGGCCGAGCCAGGTGACGTGCACGCCCGCGCCCATGCCCAGCGCCAGCAGAATCGGATTGAGGAAGTAATTGACGGCCAACTGCGGCGCGACGCCGAGCACCACGCTGCCCGCGGCCAGCAATCCCATGCCCCAGACCATCGTGGGCGGAGATTCGTGCGCGTCTTTGGTGTGTTCGGTCGGCGGGCCCGAGGAACACCGCGCTGGTGGCCTTGGCGCCAAGGAACACCGTGCCCAGGCTTGCGGCCCACGCCACCATGGCGGGCACGGCCCATCCGGCCTGCAGCGCCGCGGCGTAGAGCATCCACTTGCTGGCGAAGCCGCTCATCAGCGGAATGCCCATCATGCTGCCCACGCCGATCAGCCAGGACAAGCGTGGTCTGCGGCATCTTTGCGGCGAGGCCGCCGAGCTGGTTCATGTCGCGCGTGCCGGCGGCGTGCTGCACGCGAGCCGGCAGTCAAAAACAGGCCGCCCTTGAAGAAGCCGTGATTGAGGCAGTGCAGCAGGCCGGCGGTGATGGCCAGCGGCGTGCCGATGCCGAGGCCCATCATCATGTAGCCGATCTGGCTCACGGTGGAGAAGGCCAGCATGCGCTTCAGATCGGTCTGCACCATGGCGTACATCACGCCCACGGCCATGGTGACGGTGCCGATCCACATCAGGCTCTCGCCCCACGCCGCGGGCCACGCGCCAAAGCTGTGCATGCGCGCGGCCAGATACACGCCGGACGTGACATAACAAGCCGCGTGCAGCAGCGCGCTCACCGGAGTGGGCGCGGCCATGGCTTCGGGAATCCAGGTGTGCAGCGGAACCTGCACGCTCTTGGCCACCAGCGCGACCAGCATCAGCGCGAAGATGCCGCCGGTGAAGCTGTGCGCCACGGCGGGATCGGTCCACAAGGCGCTGCCGGCGCGGTGATAGAGGACGAGAATCGCGGCCAGCAGACCGTAGCCGGCAATGTGCGTCATCAGCAGCACTTTGCGCGCGCCGTTGACGGCTTCGCGGTTGGTGTACCAGAAGCCCACCAGGCTGAAGGAGCACAGGCCGACCAGTTCCCAGCAGAGATAAAAGATGAACAGGTTGGCGCTGTAGACGAGCGCGATGAAGCCGCCGATGAAGACCGAGCATGATGGCGTAGAAGCGCGTGGCGGACTTGTCGTGCGCCATGTAGCCGATGGAATAGAGCAGCACCAGGCCGCCGATGCATGCGCCCATGAAGGCGAAGAGCACGCTGAGCGCGTCGACGTGAAGGACGAGGGCCAGCGGGCCATCCCATGGCAGCGGATTCAGGTCGATGGCCTGCCCGCTGCGCACCGCGGGCGCGATGCCGACGACGGCAAAGATGGCGGGCAAGCAGGTGAGAAAAGCGAGAATTCCCTTTGCCCGGGCGGAGCAGAGCCGCGCCACGAGAATCTGCAGCACGGCGCCCAGCAAAAGCGAGCATGGAGCAATCAAAATGAGGGTCGAAATTTGGATCGGATATGGGTCGCTGCATCCATGCTTTCATGTTGATTGCGCAGGCGTTCGAGGGGATGTGACCCCGCACACCTTGCAACCCTGACGCAGCCAGAAGCGGCTCCGAAATCCCGGATTGTGGGATAGTGGTCCGGACCTTAATTCCGGGAGATGTTCCGAGCTTTGGATTCGATGCCGACAGGAAAATTAGGCCTTCCCTACAGGACTCCGGGGCGAGGTTTGGCAGCAAACCCAGCACTGAAGTGCTGGGCT
This sequence comes from uncultured Acidobacteriota bacterium, assembly GCA_963826735.1. GTDB lineage: Bacteria > Acidobacteriota > Terriglobia > Terriglobales > Acidobacteriaceae > Telmatobacter. The sequence continues at coordinate 29,305 of CAWGYN010000010.1, read as the reverse complement.
AACTAGCGGCGCGCCTCCGGCGCTCGGGCCCCGCTGCGAGTGCGAACAGGATGAGCCCATCGAAAGTAAGAGGGGCCAAAAGAGAGACAGGCTTGAAGATGATTTGCCATCGGTGACCGCTTCACTTACCACGCCGCGCAATATGACCTAAAATGCGGCAGAGGGTTGATTCACGATGAGTTCTTCCTTGAAGTTACCTTGCCATATTTTTGCGCTTCTTATTTTGTCGCTCGGAACGTGGTTTATTGCCTCGCCTGCCGCGGCGCAACGCGGCAGCGAAGTGGGCCGGGGCCTTGCGTTGCTGCCGCCGCAATCGCGCGCCGTGGTCCAGCGGCTTATGAGCCTGTCGCAGTTGCCTGCCGGCACGTGGAAGATGCACGAGGGCGATTTGCCGCATGGCGAAGCGGTCGACCTGGACGACAGCGGCTGGCAAAGCGCGGCCGTGGGCGCGCACTATGCCACCAGCGCCGTCTGGCTTCGCCAGACCATTCAACTGCCCGCAACCCTCCATGGCTACGACCTGAGCGGCGCGCGCATCTGGTTTCAAATTCACGTCAACTCCAACGACCCCGTCGTCCAGATTCTCTATTTCAACGGCCGGCGCGTGGCGCTGGGCGAGGATCTGGAGCCGGAGGTGCTGTTCGACGATGCGCGGCCCGGCGACAAGGTTGTGGTCGCGGTGAAACTGCTCGAGACCATCGACGTGAAGAGCTTCCACGGCGCAACGCTGCGCGTGGATTTTCCGGAGGGCCGGCCCAATCCGCAGGATTTGGCGGAGGAGTTTCTTTCGGCGGCGCTGCTGCTGCCATCGTTTGCGCCCGGAGATAGCGCAAAGACCGACACTTTAAACAACGCCATCGCGGCTGTGGACTTGGGTGCGCTCGATGCACACGATTCGGCAAGATTCGACGCCAGCCTGAAGGCGGCGCACAGCCAGCTTGAAGCGCTGCGGCCCTTGCTGCAACAGGCCACGTTCCTGCTCGACGGCAACGCGCACATCGACGCGGCGTGGCTGTGGCCATGGACCGAAGCCGTGGACGTGGTGCATCGCACCTATGGCACCGCGTTGCAGCTGATGAACGAGTATCCCGATTACACCTTCACGCAATCGGCCGCGGCCTACAACGAGTGGCTGGCGCAGAAGTATCCCGCGCTGAACGCGAGATCAAGCAGCGCATTAAAGAAGGCCGGTGGGAGATTGTGGGCGGCATGTGGGTTGAGCCTGACCTGAATATGCCCGACGGCGAGTCGCTGGTGCGCCAGTTGCTCGTGGGCAAGCGCTGGTACAAGCACGCCTACGGCGTGGACGTGAGGATAGGCTGGAACCCCGATTCGTTCGGCTACACATGGCAACTGCCGCAGATTTATAAGAAGAGCGGCATCGACTACTTCGTCACGCAAAAGATGACCTGGAACGACACCAACCAGCTGCCCTTCAAGCTGTTCTGGTGGCAGTCGCCTGATGGATCGAAGGTTCTGACGTATTTCCCGCACGATTACGTGAATCTGAACCTAAGTCCGGTGCGATTGAGCGACGATCTTGCGACCGCGCGCAAGCGGTCTCCTGGGTTGATGGAGATGATGGACCTCTACGGCGTCGGCGACCATGGCGGCGGGCCGACGCGCGCCATGTTGGACGAGGGCTTCCGCTGGGCTGAGCCTTCCGCAGCCGCAGTTGCCGCGAATGGCGGCGAGCCGGTGACGCCCAAGTACCAGTTCGGCACCGCGCAGAGCTTTTTCTCGACGGTGTGGGATGAGATTGCGCCGGAGAGCCCGGTGTGGAATTACCAATCGATTCCGCATTACGAGGCGCCGGCGGCCGTGGCGGGGAAGGTTTCGATTCCGACGTGGGATACGGAGTTGTATCTCGAGTATCATCGTGGCGTTTACACCACGCAGGCGAACCACAAGAAAAACATGCGCGACAGCGAGGAAGAGGTGCTGAATGCGGAGAAATTTTCTTCGCTGGCATGGTTATTTGGCGCGAATTATCCGGGCGACGAGCTGACCGAGGATTGGAAGAAGGTTTTGTTTAACCAGTTCCACGATCTGGCGGCGGGGTCGGGGATCAGTGTCATTTATAAGGACGCGCAGAAGGATTACGACTGGGTGCGCTGGTCGACGAATGAGATTTCGAGGGGGGCGCTGCGGGCAGTCGCGGAAAGGATTGACACTGAAGGCGAGGGACGCGATGTTCAGGGTCTGCCGATTCTGGTCTTCAACCCGCTCGCTTGGCCCCGCTCCGGCGAAGTGGCAGTTCAGGTGCAGGTGCCATCGCCGAAGTCAAAGTATCTTGTTGTTGATAGCTTGAACCGCAATCAGTCATTTTCTGATGCTACGCAGGTCGGCATGGTCCACGTCGTATCTCGTCTGATATCACAAGATGAAAACACTGGGTCAACTGTATTCCTTGTCAAGACGGAAGACGTCCCTCCCCTCGGTTATAAGTTGTATCGCGTAGTTCCGGAGTCAGCGCTTCCCATCCCGCCTCCGCCTCCACTCCAACCCGCGCCAAGTTTCAACCTTCACGAGGAGCCATCTATCTCAATTGGGAACGGGGACATCGCGCTAAAGGTCGACAAGACGACCGGCTGCATCACCAGCTTGGTCGAGAGGAAGTCGAATAGCGAGTCCGTCGTTTCAGGCGGCTGCGGCAACCAACTCCAATTCTTCAAGGACACGCCGAAGGACTACGACGCATGGAACATCGACCCCGGTACGCTCGACGTGTCGCCATCGACGATCGAGAAGGCCGACTCAGTTGAGCTTATCGGTGAGTTTCCACACAAGGCTATTCTCATCACGCGCCACTGGCAGAACTCAAAATTCGTCCAGACCATCCGCCTCGAAGGCGATCAGGTCGACATCGAGAACGACATCGACTGGCACGAGAAACATGTTTTGCTCAAGGCCGCGTTTCCTGTGGCCGTGAAGAGCGATTTTGCTACGTACGAGATTCCTTACGGCGCGATCGAGCGGCCCACCACGCGCAACAATAGCTGGGAGAAAGCGCAGTTCGAGGTTCCGGCGATGCGCTGGGCCGATCTCTCGGGCGCTGGACCCGATGGAAAAGTCCACGGGCTGAGCGTGCTCAACCAGGATAAGTACGGTTACGATGCCGTTGGCAATGTGCTGCGGCTGACGCTGCTGCGCTCGCCTACATGGCCCGATCCTGACGCGGACCAGGGGCATCATCACTTCCACTATGCGCTTTATCCGCACGCGGGCACGTGGAAGGACGCGCTTACCGTGCGCCATGGCTGGGAGTACGACTACCCGCTGCGGGCGGTGGTGACCACGGCGCACGCGGGGTCGCTGCCGGCGGAGCACTCGTTTGCTTCGGTCTCGCCAGAGAATGTGGTGCTGACTGCCGTCAAGAAGGCCGAGGACGCGAACGGCCTCATCTTCCGCGTGTATGAGTGGGCAGGGAAGGAGACTACGGCGGAGTTCCATGTGCCGCCGGGCGCAACCGGAGCCACCGTCACCAATTTGATAGAGGAGCCCGAAGGCGATGCGCTGAAGGTGGAGGGCGACGTGGTGAAGGTGCCCATCAAGCCGTATGAGATTTTGACGATTCGCGTGGACTACGCAAAACAGTGATCAGTTGTCAGTTTTCAGTTGTCAGTTTTTCCGTTCCAGCCGCTGTAGGTCGATGACAACCGACGTCTGACGACTGAATTTGTTAATCTGAATCCATCAAGGAGCTATGCACCATGCATCTCTCTTCCCCGTTTGTAGTCGTCGGTGTCATTCTGATTGCGTTTGTCGTATCGATCCTGTATGCGACCAGCAGCAAGGAAGACAAGCCAGCGTCGCACTGAGCGAGAACCGTCTGGTGCGTATCTCGGAAGCATGCACCATAGGCCGAAGCCCCGAAATGCAGGTCCTTCGACTCGTTTTGGCGCAAAATACGCGCCAAAACTCGCTCAGGATGACAGAGTGATTTTAGGGCGAACTTCCAGGAACTTTTCCCCCGGGGCGGCGTATAACTTGGCCAGAGGGCGATTGCTATGAGCAGAAACCGGATTGCGCAGGCGGCTGGCCTGCTTGCCTGTCTGGCCCTGGCGGCCGGTGTGTCTGGATGCAGAATCCACGTCGACAAGGACGCCAATGGCCAGGAGAAGAATGTCCAGGTGGACACGCCTTTTGGCGGGGTGCATGTGAACACCGACCAGACCACGGCGGAGGATCTCGGCCTGCCAGCGTATCCGGGCGCCCAGCTGGTGAAGAACAAGGACGACCACCAGTCGGCGGACGTGCACATGGGTTTTGGCGAGTGGGAGCTGCGCGTGCGGGCTGTCTCCTATGAAACGCCGGATAATAAGGATCAGGTGGTGGCGTTCTACAAGAAGGCGCTGGGTCGCTACGGCGATGTGATTACCTGCGAGAACAACGGACCCGTGGGCACGCCGACGCAGACGGGCGAAGGCCTGACCTGCGCTGACGACAGCCATCACCACCACGTGAATGTCCAAGCCGGGTCCTACAACACTTCGAACGGCGGCCTGCAGTTGAAGGCTGGTTCCGAGCGCCACCAGCACATCATGGGCTTTGATTCACCCGAGAATGGCCAGACCCGTTTCGAGCTTGTCGCGCTCGATCTGCCAAACATCGACGTGGGCAAGTCGAACAAGAGCAACTAGGGCAGGCTTTTGTAGGCTAACTATTTGATTCGAGTTACGATGCGGGCGGATCTCGCCCGCATTTTTATGCTCTATATCGCTCCGTGCCCGGCAGATTGCTTGCTTTTCTCCAATTTAAGATCGCAATTTTCGTGCATCCTGCCGCAGAAAAAGCGGGGCTTGTGACCGGTTTGTGCGTAAATCCATTAGATATGCACAAATCGACTATGATATTGGTTATTTCTGGAAGAGACGCCAATTTCATCACTGGATTGTGCCCCGAACGTGCAAGGGAAGGGGTGACACGCGTCACTGCGGCCCGATTTTGCCAAGGCGCAGAATAACGCGGGCTTAGAGGAGTATTGCGAAGCTCCCGGAGGCTCGATTTGTGAGGCGAAAACCAGCGCCGAAGCAAGCGATTGCGCGGAGGCGGCTCAAGATGACCTGGACGCGAGGATTACGAGCGCAAGCGCATGAGCGCCGCAGAGGCGCTCAAAGCCGTACATTCCGGCGCTCGCGTCTGGATTCAGTCGGGCTGCGGAACGCCTTCCGTTCTTGTGGATGCGCTGGTGGCGCGCGCGCCCGAACTTCGCGACGTTGAAATCATTCACATGAAGACGCTGGGCGCAGCGGACTACACGCGGCCGGAGTACGAAGGGCACTTCCGTCATCGCGGCTTGTTTCTGGGCGAGAATGTGCGCGAGGCAGTGTGCGATGGACGCGCCGACTACACGCCGATCTTTCTTGAGCGAAATTGAAGAGTCTGTTCGAGAGCGGCGCGCTGCCGCTCGATGTGGTGCTGATGCAGGTGTCGCCGCCGGATGCGCACGGATTCGTGAGCCTGGGGACGACGGTGGATTGCACGCTGACGGCGGTGCGCTGCGCGCAGATGGTGATTGCCGAAGTGAACCGGCAGATGCCGCGCACGCATGGCGACACTATCGTTCACGTGAGCCGCATCTCCGCCATCGTGGAGACGGATCGCGGCCGCTGCTGGAGCTTGAGGCCGAGCCATGCACCGAGTTGCACATGCGCGTGGCGCGCAATGTGGCCTCGCTCATTCCCGACGGAGCCACGCTGCAGACCGGCATCGGCGGCATCTCCGAGGCGGTGCTGCATTGCCTGAGCGACAAGCGCGACCTGGGCATTCACACCGAGATGTGTCCGGACGGCGTGATCGATCTGATGGAGTCGGGCGTGATCAACGGCGAGCGGAAGACGCTGCACCGCGGCAAGGCGGTGGTGGCGTTCGTGCTGGGCACGCAGCGGCTCTTCGATTTCATCCACGAGAATCCGAGCTTCGAGTTCCGCTCGATCAGCTACACCAACGATCCGTTTGTGGTGGCGCAGAACGACCGCATGGTGGCGATCAACGGCGCGCTGCAAGTGGACCTGACGGGGCAGGTGTGCGCCGATTCGCTGGGCACGCGGCCCTACAGCGGATTTGGCGGGCAAATCGATTTCATTCGCGGCGCGGCGCGCTCGAAGGGCGGCGTGCCGATTATTGCGCTGCCTTCGACGGCGCGGCGGCGGCACGGTGTCGCGGATTGTGCCGGTGCTGGAGCCGGGCGCGGGCGTGGTGACTTCGCGCGCCGATGTGCATTACGTGGTGACCGAGCACGGCATCGCTTATCTGCATGGAAAGACGCTGCGCGAGCGGGCCGAGGCGCTGATCGCGATTGCCGATCCGCGGTTCCAGGCGGAGCTGGAGGATTTTGCGGTGCGCGTCGCACTACCTGGAGCGGAAGCGGCGGCTGCTGCGTATGAGGAGCGAGTCAGCGAGTTCGCAGGTCAGCGAGACGGCATGCTGCGGAGGGATGACGAGAATGGATGATGAGAAGAAACCGGATCGAGGCCTGTTGCGGATCGACGAGGAAGAGTGCAAGGGCTGCGGCCTGTGCATCGAAGCCTGCCCGCCCAAGGTGATCGCGCTGAGCGAGCGGCTGAATCACTACGGCTATCGCACGGCGATGTATGCGGGCGCGGGCTGCACGGGCTTGCGGAATCTGCTTCATGGCGTGTCCGGAGCCGGGAGCGATCACGGTGCTGCGCCTGATGAGCCGAGGCGCAGCGAAGTCGCGGGCTGCGACACGGCCGCATGTGGAGGGAGCGAGCGGCATGCGCAAGCAACTGATGAAGGGCAACGAAGCCATCGTCAAGAGCGCGATTCTTGCCGGATGCCGCGCGTTCTATGGCTATCCCATCACGCCGGCCAGCGAAATTGCCGAGGCGGCGGCGGAGTTCATGCCCAAGACCGGCGGCGTGTTTGTGCAGGCGGAGAGCGAGGTCGCGGCGATCAACATGCTGTACGGCGCGGCGTCGGCGGGTGTGCGCGCCATGACGGCGTCGAGCGGTCCCGGCATCAGCCTGATGCAGGAAGGCATCAGCTACATGGCCGGCGCGGAGCTGCCCTGCGTGATTGCCGACATTACCCGCGGCGGGCCGGGGCTGGGCAACATCGGCGCCGAGCAGAGCGACTATCACCAGGTGGTGAAGGGCGGCGGCCACGGCAACTACCGCACCATCGTGCTGGCGCCGCATTCCGTGCAGGAGATGGCGGACCTGACGGCGCTGGCCTTCGAGCTGGCCGATCGCTATCGCAACCCGGTGGTGCTGCTGGCCGACGGATTCATCGGCCAGATGATGGAGCCGGTGGAGTTTCCGCAAACAGCCATCGCCGCCGCATCTGCCGGAGTGGGCCGTGGCCGGCACCGCGGAGTCGCGCGGCAATCTGATCACCTCGCTGCATCTGGATTTCGACGAGCTGGAGGAGCACATTCGCGAGCTCGAGGCCAAGTACAAGCTTGCCGAGCAGCGCGAAGCGCGCGCCGAAGAGTGGTCGACCGGCGGACGCGGAGATTGTGCTGGTGGGCTACGGCATTGTGGGGCGCATTCTGAAGGCCGTGACCGCGGAGGCGCGCGCCGCAGGGCTCAAGGTGGGCGTGCTGCGGCCCATCACGCTGTATCCGTTCCCGAAGGTGCACTTCCAGCGGCTGGCGTTCACCGCGCGCGTCTTCGTCGTGGTGGAGATGAGCAACGGCCAGATGCTGGAGGATGTGCGGCTGGCGCTGAACGGCTCGCGGCCGGTGGAGTTTCTGAACCGCATGGGCGGCAACGTGCCGTCGCACGAAGAGGTGCTCCGGTTTGTGCATGAGCTGGCGCAGCGCGAGGGCCTGGAGCCGGCTCTGAATCGGCAAGAGCGGAGAGGAGCGGATGGCCCATGTCTAACGAAGCTGATTTCGGAGTACGAAGTCTGCGCATGGCAGGGCCAAATCCTTCTACGAGCGCTACGAGCGCAAGGAAGAGCTGCAGCACCAGACGCACTTTTGCCCCGGCTGCGGGCACGGCATCGTGCACAAGATGCTGGCGCAGGCCATCGACGAGCTGGGCATGCAGGACCGGACCATCCTGGTCGGCCCGGTGGGCTGCTCGGTGTTCACCTACTACTACTTCGACGTGGGCAACGTGCAGGCCGCGCATGGGCGCGCGCCGGCGGTGGCGACGGCCATGAAGCGCAGCCGCCCGGAGAGCATCGTGATCAGCTACCAGGGCGATGGGGATCTGTCGGCCATCGGGTCGGCGGAGATTCTGCATGCGGCCAATCGCGGCGAAAACATCACCGTGATCTTTGTGAACAACGCCATCTACAGCATGACCGGCGGGCAGGCGGCGCCCACGACGCTGCTGGGCCAGAAGAGCACCACCACGCCGAACGGCCGCAACGCGGCGACTGAGGGCTATCCGCTGCACGTGAGCGAACTGCTGGCCACGCTGGCAGGCGCCGGTCTACATTGAGCGCGTGGGCCTGGGCGACAACAAGCAGATTGCGCAGGCGGCGCGCGCCATCAAGCGCGCGCGTGGAGAACCAGGTGCGCGGGCTTGGGCTTCTCGCTGATCGAAGTGCTGTCGCCCTGCCCGACCATCTGGAAGATGACGCCGGTTGAAGCGCAGCACTGGGTGCGCGACGTGATGGAGAAGACCTTTCCGCTGGGCGTGTTCTGCGACCGGACGAAAGAGAGGCGCAGCTGCATCGGTTGCGGTTGCGACGCCGGGTCCCGCGCTCGAGGAGCTGCCGCGGCATTCTTGGCGTGGCCGAAGAAGATTTGCCGGAAGGCAACGCCGCATGCCATGGCCGAGGAGCAGGAGATCGATCTCGAGGTGCGCATCGCGGGCTTTGGCGGGCAGGGTGTGCTGCTGCTGGGCGAAGTGCTGGCCGAGGCGGGGCTCGATGCGGGGCTTGAAGTTTCGTGGCTGCCGTCGTATGGGCCGGAGATGCGTTCGGGCACTTCGAACTGCCATGTGCGGATTTCCCGCGCAGACCATCGATTCGCCGCTGGTGACGGCGCCCAATGTGCTGGTGGCGATGAACGAGCCGTCGCTGCGCAAGTTCGATCGCAGCGTGCGCCCCGGCGGATGGATTATCTACAACGGCGATGAGTTTCCGGAGGATTGCGAGCGCGAGGACGTGCATGTGCTGGCGCTCCCGTTCACTCGAATGGCCGATGAGCTGGGCGACAAGCGGGCGGCCAACATGGTGATGCTGGGCGCGCTGCTGGAGATTGCGGGCGTGCTGCCGCAGGCCAGCATCGACGCGGCGCTGCGGCGGCTGGTGAAGAATCCGCGCTGGGTGGAACTGGACGAGCGCGCGCTGGCGCGGGGCAGGGAACTGTTCAAGGAGGCGATCACGGAGGTTTGATTGTAGCGCCGGTCTCGATCGGATATCGTAGCGGCATTTACGCCGCCGGAAGCGATGTGCGGGCCGGGGGCCCGCACTACAGCCGGCCGGGAGGCCGGCGCTACAACGGGCGGGAGGTGTGATATGAAGGCGGAAGTCGATCCGAACCTGATTGTGTATTTCGGCGGGCAATATGTGCCGCTGTGCGAGGCGCGCGTCGGAATCCTGACCCATGCGCTGCACTACGGAACCGGCGTGTTTGAAGGCATTCGCGCCTACTGGGATGACGCGGAGCAGGAGCTGTTCGTGATGCGGCCGCGCGAGCACTATGAGCGCTGGAAGCAGAACTGCGGCATCCTGCGCATCGATGTGCCGCTGACCGCGGAGCAGTTGTGCGCCATCACCGTCGGAGCTGATGCGGCGCAACGCATTCCGCACCAATCTCTACGTTCGGCCGCTGGCCTACAAGTGCGCCGAGCGCATCGGTGTGTCCATCGACGATCAGGATGCATTCTCCATTGTCGCGCTGCCCTTCGGCGAATATCTGCACAGCGAAAACGGACTGCACGCCGGCGTCAGCTCATGGCGGCGGATCGAAGACAATGCCATTCCGGCGCGCGGCAAAATCTGCGGCGCTTATGCCAACAGCGCGCTGGCCAGCGACGAAGCGCGGCGCTGCGGATTCGACGAAGCCATTCTGCTGAACGAAACCGGCCATGTGGCCGAAGGCGCCACCTGCAACCTCTTCATGGTGCGCAAGGGGCGGCTGATCACGCCGCCGGTGACGGAGAACGTGCTGGAAGGCATCACGCGCGATTCCATCATGGAACTGGCGCAGCGCGAACTTGGGCCTCGAGGTTGTGGAGCGGCCCATCGACCGCAGCGAACTGTACGTGTGCGACGAGCTGTTCCTCACCGGAACGGCGGTGGGCGTGGCGCCGGTGGTGCGCGTCGATCATCGCCCCGTGGGGGATGGAGCCATCGGCGTGGTCACGCGCAGCTTGCGCCAGCTGTACTTCGACGCGACGCACGGACGCATGGCCGCGTACCGCAAATGGCTGCTTCCGGTTTATCGCAGGGCGCAGCCGCCGGAGCGGAACGAGACGTCGATAGACGGGGCGGCGCTGAAGGAAACGAGCTTGGCCTGAGCCCATGCCGGCATGCATGTGACGCGCCGGCGCCGAGACTCGGGCAAGGAGGAAAATCCGAATGCTAACGACAATAGTTCAAGCAAATGCCTATGACGTTGCCATGGAGAACTTCGATACCGCGGCCGACGCCATGCGGCCTGGACAACAATACGCGGGAGATGATCAAGTATCCCGAGCGCATGCTCACGGTGACCGTGCCGGTGCGCATGGACGACGGCCACATTCACCGCTTCGAGGGCTATCGCGTGCAGCACAGCTCGGTGCGCGGCCCGGCCAAGGGCGGCATCCGCTTCCATCCGCAGGTCACGCTCGACGAAGTGAAGGCGCTGGCCACGTGGATGACGTGGAAGTGCGCGGTGGTGAACATTCCGTTCGGCGGCGCCAAGGGCGGCATCACCTGCGATCCGAAGCATATGTCGCAGGGCGAGCTGGAGCGGATGACGCGCCGCTACACCAGCGCGATTCTGCCGCTCATCGGGCCGGAGCAGGACATTCCCGCGCCCGATGTCTACACCAATTCGCAAACCATGGCCTGGATCATGGATACCTACAGCATGACCAAGGGCTATCCGATTCCCGGCGTGGTGACCGGCAAGCCCATCAGCCTGGGCGGATCGCTGGGACGCAACGAGGCCACCGGCCGCGGCGTCTTCTACACCATCGAGTGCGCCTGCGAGCATCTGCACATGCCGCTGAAGGGCGCGACCGTTGCGGTGCAGGGCTTTGGCAACGCCGGCTCCATCGCCGCGCAGCTGCTGCATGAAGCGGGCGCGAAGATCATCGCGGTCAGCGATTCCACCGGCTGCGTCTACAACCGCGACGGGCTGAATATTCCCGAGCTCATCCACATGAAAGCCCTCTGCGGCCATGTGGACGGTTTCCCGGAGAGCGAGCCGATTCTGCCGCAGGAACTGCTGGCGCTGGACGTGCGACATCCTGGTGCCGGCGGCGCTGGAGAATACCATCCATGCCGAGAATGCGGGCACGGTGCGCGCGCGCATCGTCGCCGAAGCGGCCAACGGGCCGCTCACGCCGGCGGCCGACAGAATTCTCGAGAGCAAAGGCGTTTTCGTCATTCCGGATATTCTGTGCAACGCCGGCGGCGTCACGGTCTCGTACTTCGAGTGGGTGCAGGACGAGCAGCACCTGTTCTGGGAGGCGCAGGACATCTACAACCGCCTGGAGCGGGTGATGAAGACTGCGTTCCGCGATGTGCTGAAGATCCATCTTGAACGCAAGGTACCGATGCGCATTGCCGCCAATATGCTGGGCATCGGCCGCGTGGCCGAGGCCGTGCAGATTCGCGGCATTTATCCGTAATCCGATCTCGCCATCCTTACGCCCTACTCTTTCCGCGCAATGAATGTGTGGGAGGGGTAGGGCGCATTCGTTTGCAGGCTACGCTGCGGGGGTCTGGAGACCTCCGCTACAGCCGGTCTGGAGACCGGCGCTACAGATCCTCGTCGCGCATCAGAATGTCGGACGGTGCACGAGGTCTCTCGCCTGTAGAATGCAGATGGCTTGGGCCGCACGCGACCCGGGCCGTTTTTTATTGTCGATTCATCGCCAGGTTGTGCAATCGATCCGAGGGCCGCACTGCATGTCCGCGAAATCTGCATCGCTTCCGTTCGCCGTTTTCATTTGGCTTTCTGCCGCATTTCTTGCCGCGCAAACTCCCGCGTCAGTCGATTAACCTGCCCTCGAGCAAGCAATTGATCGGCGAGGCGCCCGGGCCATCCGCAGCGGCTCAACAGCCTGCCGATCTCGATGGCCGTTTCGCCCGATGGCCGCTACGTGGTCACCGTGAATGCCGGCTATGGGACCTTCGAGTCGCAGTACGAGCAGTCGCTCGCGGTTCTCGACACGCAGACCGGCACGCTGGCTGATTTTCCCGATGCGCGCACCGCGCCGGGCAGCAAGCAGACGCTCTACTCCGGCCTCGCCTTCAGCCGCGACGGCAGACACATCTACGCCAGCATGGCATCGCTCACCGACCCTAAAGGCGAAGGCAAGGACAACACGGGCAGCGGGATCGCGGTGTACAGCTTTACGGCGGGCAAGATCGCGTCCGGAGCGCCTGATTCCTCTGCCCGTGGACCAGCTCGCCGCCGGGACGAAAGACTCGCCTGCCCGGCGGATCGGACAGCGACAAGGGCATGCCGTACCCGGCGGCGATTGCGGTCTTGGCGCAGGCCGGCCACGAGAAGCTGCTGGTCGCCGACAATCTCTCCGACGATGTGGTGCTTCTCGATGCCGCGACGCGGCGCCATCGAAAAGCGCTTCGATCTTTCCGAGAGCGATGCCGTGCCCGTCGACCTATCCCATCGCGCTCGCCGTCACGAGCGACGGCAAGCGCGCCTTTGTCGCGCTGTGGAACGCATCGGAGATTGTCGAGCTCGATCTCGACGCGCGGCACGGTGGCGCGCAAGCTGACTCTGCTCAAGCCGTCCAATCCCGTTGCGCCGGGAACGCATCCCTGCGCCTTCGCCTTCTCGCCCGACGAGAAAACGCTCTACGTGGCGCTGGCCAATCGCGACGCCGTTGCGGCCGTCAACGTGGGCGCCGGGCAGTTCAGCGTGAAGGGCTACTTCGATACGCGGCTGCCGGGGCAGAGCTACTTCGGCGCGGAGCCGGTGGCGCTGGCCGTGAACGCACGATGGCAGCCGGCTCTATGTGGCCAATATGGGCAGCGATGCGATTGCGGTGTTCGACACCGGCAAGCTGACGCCGAAAGCCGCGAAGACACGGCATGGTCGAGCCCGACGGCTTCATTCCTACCGAGTGGATGCCGATGTCGATGGCCTTCGTTCGCTTCGCCCGCGGGCGGCAAGCTCTATCTCGCAACCGCCAAGGGCAAGGGAACCGGACCGAACAACTTTCCGCAGCAAGATTGTAGAGTCGCAGCCCGGCGGCCGGCGCGGCACCAGCACCTACATCGGGACGCTGCTCTACGGCTCGCTGGCCACGCTCGATGAGCAGGAGATCGCAGGCCACCTTTCCGACTGGACCGACACTGTGCTGGAGTCGAATCGCATGAAGGCCGCGCAGGAGAAAATCGCCTTTGCCGCCGGCAGCATGATCGTATTAAGCACGTCATCTACATCATCAAGGAAAACCGCACCTACGATCAGATCCTCGGCGATCTTGAGCAGGACGGAAAAGCCGGTGGGCAATGGCGATCCCAAGCCTGGCCAATGTACGGCGCAGTCCATCACGCCCAACGAGCACAAGCTGGCCCTGCAGTTCGGCGTGCTCGACAACTTCTTCGACTCCGGCGAAGTTTCCGGCGACGGCCACGTCTGGTCCACGGCGGCCATCGGCACCGATTATCTGGAGAAGACCTGGCAGCAGAATTACCGCGGCGAGCAACGCACCTACGACTACGAGGGCGTGGTGGCCGACGGCTATCCGCTGCTGCAGAAGATTCCCGACGTGAACGAGCCGGCCAGCGGCTATCTCTGGGGCAATCTGGCCGCGCACGGCAAGACCTACTACCACTTCGGCGAGTTCATCTCCATCAACCTTCTGCGATCAGGGCGCGGTTGCCGATCCCACGCTCGGCGCCATGCTTGCCGGGCCCAGTTGCGCGCGCAAGGCTGTTGCTCCCGGCGAGCCGCTTGCCCGCGGAGTGGGGCGGCGGCGTGAACAAGTGGCCGTGGCCCATTCCGCTGCATCGCCACCAACATTGCCACCAAGCCGGAACTGGTGGGCCACTTTGCGCCGGAAGCGCCGGACTTCAACCTCATGGTTCCCGACCAGATCCGCGTCGACATTTTCTTGCGCCACCTGAAGCAATGGGTCGCCGATCGCGCAGCAGGGCAACGACACCATGCCCAACTTCGTCCTGCTGCGCCTGCCCAACGATCACACCGCGGGAACGCGGCCCGGCGGTCCCACGCCCAAGATCATCTGTTGCCGATAACGATCTTGCCGTCGGCCGCGCCGTCGAGGCCATCTCGCACTCGCCGTTCTGGGACGACACTGCCTTCTTCATTCTGGAAGACGACGCGCAGAACGGCGCCGACCACGTGGACGCGCACCGCAGCATCGCGCTGGTCATCAGCAAGTACGCGCCGCACGGGCCCAACGGCGCGCCGTTCGTCGACAGCCATTTCTATTCGACGGTCAGCGTGGTTCGCACCATGGAGTCGCTGCTCGGCCTGCCGCCGATGAACAACAACGACGCCTTCTGCTCGCTGATCTCCACGCTGTTCACCGGGCCCGGCGATCAGCCGCCCTACGTCGCCGACTACCCAACCGCGACAACGGCCTCATCTATACGGCCAACGCAAAAAACGCGGTGGGCGCAAAGGCCAGCATGAAGATGGACTTCAGCCACGAGGACCGCGCGCCGACGGAAAAGCTCAACGTGATTCTGTGGAAGGATGCGATGGGCAACGCGCCGGTGCCGGCGATGCTGAAGGCGCGCGCGAAGAAATCCGCCGCCGATGACGACGATTAGGCAGTTTTTGGTGAATCGAAAAATCGATACGTGCGGGACGACAGATGCCGAACAGGGGTTAAAACCCCACAGTTTCTTGCGCTTTTCGGCGCGGCAAAAGTCGCGCCCTGATGCAAACCTGCTCCGCCAGAGTTCACCAAACACTGCGTAGCACATGGCTGCGACGGACAGATTTTTTGCTCCAGTGCTAAGATGGCTGGCGGACTTGAATGCATCGCGCAGGAGCGATGTTGCATGAGAAAGCTGGATGATCTAGTGAAAACCATTTCTCGTCTTTACCTTTTGATCCTCGTCTCAGCCTGCACAGCTGGTGTTGCCGTGCTCAATGCCCAACAACCATTGCAGGTGGGCATTCATTGGGACAAAGTTACGGCGGTTTCAAAAACTACGCCAACCCTGCAGGTGGTGGTAAATCCGCCGCTGCGTCACGGCGAGCCGCTGAGCGCGGGCGCATACAAGGCGGTGAAGGAACTGGGCGCAGATTACGTGCGCTATGTGCCGTGGTTGCCTTATCCGAGGCTCGCTGTCGCTGAGCTTGAACCGCCGACAACACAAAAGACTAGCTGGGATTTCAGCCTCATCGATCCCATGACGAAGGACTTTCTGGCGGCGACCGAAGGCCATCCCGCGATCGTCAACTTCAGCACCATTCCGGCATGGCTCTTCAAGACCGAGAAGCCCGTTACTTATCCAGCAGACCCGAACCAGGTGGTCTGGAATTACACGCAGGGCACTGAGCTGCGCGATCCCACGCGGCACGGGAGCTCGGGGATTACTACGCGCGGCTGGTCAGTTGGTACGTCAACGGGGGATTCAGCGATGAGAACGGCGTGCGGCACGAATCCGGCTATCACTACAAGCTGGCTTGGTGGGAGGTGCTCAATGAGGTCGAAGCCGAGCACCACATGACGCCCGAACAGTACACGGAGCGCTACGATGCGATTGTCGAGCGCGATCCACAAGGTTTCGCCGGAGACAAAGTTTGTCGGGCTGGCGCTGGCGTCTCCGGGACGCGACGAGAAATTCTTTGAGTATTTTCTGAATCCTGCCAACCACAAGCCGGGCATTCCTCTCGACATGATTTCGTATCACTTTTATGCCTCACCGGCGAGCGGGGAAACGCTGGACCACTGGCAGTACACGTTCTTCGATCAGGAAGCCGGATTTCTGAATACGGTTCGCTATGTCGACGCTATTCGCAAGCGGCTTTCGCCGAACACGATGATCGATCTAGACGAATTGGGCGTGATTCTGCCCACGGACAACAAGGCTGGCGACAATGTGCCGCCTCCTTCCGCTTACTGGAATCTTGCCGGAGCGCTCTATGCCGATCTTTTCATTGAACTCTCGCGCTTGCAGATCGATGTGGTTGGCGAGTCGCAGCTTGTCGGCTATCCCACGCAATTTCCCAGCGTGAGCATGATGGACTGGACGAACAATCAACCCAACGCGCGTTTTTGGGTGCTCAAGCTGATCAAAGATTCGTTCCATCCGGGCGATAAGCTGGCGGAAACGGCGCTTCGTTCGAGCGATGTGAGCGCACAGTCGTTCGTCACTCCCGGCGGGCGGAAGCTTTTGCTTGTCAACAAACGAAATCGCGAGATCGCGGTTGCCCTGGCCGATGCGGACAAGGCCACTGCGCTTGCCGTTGATCCGGAAACTGGTGACGGACCGGCGCGCGGGGTGCAGCTCACCGCAGGCACAATTAAACTGGAGCCATTCGCAGTGACGGTGGTCAGCTGGTAGGCAATTCTGAAAGCGAAAAGACGATGAGCGATTGAACGTCCTCTTCGCGCCGGTCTGTGAAGTACCGGCCTCCGATTGGATTCCATCCAGTGTGCTGACCCGGCCGGTCGACGGGGCCGCTCGGTTGCCCGTCAGTCAACGGTTCATAGAGTGAGATAAATGGTGGAAATCCGGGCCTGAACGGCGGGAAGCGGTCCTAGCCGCATCGCCAAAACCGGCCCCAAACTGGTAGCTTGGACTAGAAGGGTTTTCTTCCCGCAATGGCTTCCAGTCCTTACTTTTCTTTGGCGGTTTTGTTCGTGGCGGCGCTGGGTTTTGGGCTGGCCCCGCTGGGGCTGGCGTGGCTGTGGGCAAGGGTGTTTTCGCCGCCCAAGCCAAACCCGATCAAGAACGCCATTTACGAGTGCGGCCTGGTGTCAAAGGGCGACGCCTGGGTGCAGTTCCGCTCGGCCTACTACCTCTACGGCATCATCTTTCTCATCTTCGACGTGGAAGCCGTTTTTCTGCTGCCTTTTGCGGTGGCGTTTACGGGACTGAGCGCGGCGGCCTGCGCAGCCATGCTGGTGTTTGTGCTGCTGCTGGTGGAGGGACTGGCCTGGGCCTGGGCCAAGGGCGTGCTGACGTGGGCGTGAACCGCGCAGGCGGATCAGCTGTTAGCTATTAGCTTTTAGCTCTTAGCTGTTCGGAGAACGGAGAAATTCTGAGGCTCACGCGGATCGTAGCGGTTTGGCGAGAACCGGTCGTTTTGATTGCAAAGTTCGAAGAAACTGATGAAGCTAAGAGCTAAGAGCTAAAAGCTACGGAGCGAAGCGACGCATGGATCAACAACTGAAGATCGAACTGGGCAAGCAGGGCATCTTCGTGACGACCATCCAGGAGCTCTACAACTGGGGCCGCCGCAGCTCGGTCTGGCCCATGCAGTTCGGCCTCGCCTGCTGCGCCATCGAGATGATCGCCACCACCATGGCGCGCTACGACCTGGCCCGCTTCGGCGCCGAAGTCTTTCGGCCCTCGCCGCGTCAGGCCGATCTGATGATCATCTCCGGCACCGTGACCAAGAAGATGGCGCCGCAGGTGGTGCGCCTCTACAACCAGATGGCCGAGCCGCGCTACGTGATCGCCATGGGCGCGTGCGCCATCTCCGGCGGGCCGTTCAAGCAGGGCTACAACGTGCTCAAGGGCATCGACCGCTACATTCCGGTGGATGTGCACATTCCCGGCTGCCCGCCGCGGCCTGAAGCGCTGATCCAGGCCTTCATGACGCTGCAGAAGAAGATTGACGGCCAGCCTCTGACCGGCGCAGAGCCGCCCGCGTTATCTCGATGCCGATGCGCAGGGCGAGTTTCCCGTGCCCGAGCAGGGCGAGCACGATCTGGAGCCCACGTCGAATCAAGGCGTGTGGCCGGTGCCGATCAGTGATTCGATAGAGACTAGGGACTAAGGGACTAGGGACTAAGGGACTTCGGAACGAGCAAACGCGAAACTGCGAATAGCCACTAACCACTAACGACTAACCACTGTGAACTTCGAACAGGGACTGAATTGAAGACGGTGGAAGAAATCAAGGCGGCGATTGAAGCGGCGGTTCCCGGCGCGGGCGTGGAGTTTGTGCCCAATCCCGGCCCGGCCGCGCAGCACTCGCTGCGCCTTGCGCCCGCGAGCGCCGTTGCCGTGGCGACGTTTCTGCGCGACGACCCGGATCTGGCCTTCGACTTCCTCTCCAATGTCACCGGCGTCGACTGGCCCGACAAGGAAATTGCGGAAAAGGTGAAAGTCACGCGCACGGTCACGAAAACCGTCGACGGCGTCGAGCAGAACGTCGAAGAAACCGTCGAAGAGACGCGCAAGCGCGTCGAGCCGGGCTGCCTTGAAGCCGTCTATCACCTGTATTCGGTTGCGAAGAAGCACGGGCCGCTGGTGATTCGCATGCGGACTGCGAACCGCACCGACCAGGTGGAGCTGCCGTCGCTCACGCCGGTCTGGCGCTCGGCGGAGTTTCAGGAGCGCGAGGTCTTCGATCTCTACGGCATTGTCTTTACCGGCCATCCCGACCTGCGCCGCATTCTGATGTGGGATGGATTCAAAGACCACCCCATGCGCCAGGATTACGTGGAGCCGGACGACTTTGAATACGAGCCCACTGCGCACGACGAAGTGCTGGCGCGGGCGCAAGAGCACAAGAGCAGGGACAAGGGACCGAGGCTAGAGACTACGGGCAAGCTGACGAGGAACTCGAGCTGTGACTGGCATGAACTTGACGCAGTAGAAACAAAACCGAGAGATGCGAGGCTGGAACCGGCCGCCGGTGATTGAGCCGGACGGCGAAGGCGAGCTGCTCGAAGTCGCCATGGGGCCGCACCATCCCTCGACGCACGGCGTCTTCCGCATGGATGTGGCGCTGGACGGCGAGCGCGTCATCCGCCTCAAGCCGGTCTTCGGCTACCTGCACCGCAACCACGAGAAGATCGCCGAGGGCGCCAGCTATCTGGCGTCGATGCCCTACACCGACCGGCTCGACTACTTCTGCTCGCTCACCAACAACTGGGCCTACGCGCTGGCCGTGGAGAAGCTCGCCGGCGCAGGAAGTTCCCGAGCGCGCCGAGTACATTCGCGTCATTCTCGCCGAGCTGACGCGCATTCAGAATCACGCCTCGTCGATCGGCTTTCTGATTCAGGAGATGGGCGCCAGCGGCACGCCGCTGATGTACGCCTTCAAGGAGCGCGAGAAGATTCTCGACCTCTTCGAGTCGCTCACCGGCTCGCGCATGATGTGCAACTACATGCGCTTCGGCGGCTGCCGCGTGGATGTTTCCGCGGCCTGGCTCGACGCCGCGCGCAAAGTGGTCGCCGGCCTGCCCGCAGTTTGTCGACGAATTCGAAGCGCTGCTGTCAGTCGAACGAGATTCTGATGGCGCGCTGCCAGGGCGTCGGCATTCTGCAAGCCGGAGCTGGCCGTCAACGCCGGCGTCACCGGGCCCATGCTGCGCGCGTCGGGCGTGAATTACGACATTCGCAAGGTCGACCAGCTACGGCATCTACGACCGCTTCAAGTTCCGCGTGCCGCTGGGCGATCATGGCGACATCTACGACCGCTACATGGTGCGCGTGCTGGAGATGCGCGAGTCGATCAAGATTCTTGAGCAGGCGCTCAAAGACATTCCCGCCGGGCCGATCATGGATCCGAAGGCGAAGATTCGCGGCTTCCGGCCCAAGCCGGGCGAGGCCTACGGCCGCATCGAAGCGCCCAAGGGCGAGCTGGGTTTTTATCTCATCAGCGACGGCGGGCCGAATCCCTATCGCTATCGCGTGCGCCCGCCCAGCCTGATCAATCTGACGATTCTTGAAGACATGTGCCTGGGCAGCAACGTCGCCGACGTGGTGCTGATTTTTGGCAGCGTGGATATTGTGCTGGGAGAAGTGGACAGGTGAAGCAGTTCACAGTTCACAGTGAATGACGAGGAACGCGGGCTTGAACTACGAACTTGGAACTAAGAACTATGAACTGACGACGAATACGGAGTAGCGCATTTGCTTGGCGAAGGCATATTGAAAGGAATGGCGGAGACGGCGAAGAATTTCTTCCGGCAGCTACGTCTCCAAAGAACGGCTGACGACGGTGGAGTATCCGGAGCAGCGGATTCCCACCGTCGAGAACGCGCGCGTATTTCCCTTTCTCGTCTACGACGGAGCCGACTGGGAGGCCGGCCTGCGCTGCGTGGCCTGCCAGATCTGCGAGAAAGAGTGCCCGCCCAAGTGCATTTACATCGACAAAAGCAAGGACAAGAAGCCGGATTACGTGGGCAAGCCGCAGTTTTATCCGGCGCGCTTCGACATCGATATTTCGGTTTGCATGAGCTGCCAGATCTGCGTTGAAGTTTGCCCGTTCGAAGCCATCAAGATGGACACGGAGTTCGAGCTGGCTACCGACGACCGCTTCGGCGGCCTGCTCTACGATCGCAAGCAACTGGCCAAATCGAACGAGTACTATCACTCGATTCATCCCACCGAAGCATCGCAGGTGGATGCGCGCCTGGCCGAAGAAAAGGCCAAGGTGGAAGCCAAGGCCAAAGCCGCGGCCGAAGCTGCCGCCGCCAAAGCTGCCGCTGCCGCGCGCCCGCCCGCACCAACCTGCCGGAGGAGGAAGCTAGACCATGGCGACATCGCCCTCTTCACGAATCTCGACCAGATCTTCATCCTTCTTCGCAACTGGCTCGTCGGCTTTTTGCCCGCGGCGCTGCGGCCCGCTGCCGGCGTCGTGCTCAGCGTCATCGCCATCGTCTGCGTCTTTCCCGGCCTGTTCGCGCTCACCACGGTGTTTGAGCGCAAGGGCCTGGGCCGCATCCAGAATCGCCTCGGCCCCAATCGCGTCGGCCCCTTCGGCTTCTTCCAGCCCGTCGCCGACGGCATCAAGTCGCTCACCAAGGAAGACATCGTTCCCTTCAGCGCCAATGCGGTGGTGCATTTTCTTGCGCCGCTCGTGCTGGTGGTCGCGGTCTTCATGGGCTTCGCCGTGCTGCCCATGGGCCGCAACATGGTGCTGGTCGACATGGACGCCGGCCTGCTCTTCTTCTTCGCCATGGGCGCGTCCACTGAGCTTTCGGTCTTCATGGCCGGCTGGTCCAGCCGCAACAAGTACTCGCTGCTCGGCGCCATGCGCGCCGTGGCGCAGATGATCAGCTACGAAGTCGTGCTGCTGCTTTCGAGCGTGGCCGTGGTCATGATCACCGGCTCGCTCTCGCTGACGAAGATCGTCGAAGCGCAGAATCAGTACACCGGCATCTTTCCGCACTGGTACATCTTCACGCCCTGGGGTCTGGCCGGCTTTCGTCATGTACGCCATCGCCGCCACGGCGGAGACCAACCGCTCGCCCTTCGATCTGCCTGAAGGCGAGTCGGAACTGGTCGCCGGCTACCACACCGAGTACTCGGGCTTCAAATTCGCGCTGTTCTTCCTCGGCGAATATCTGGCCATGTTTTCCATCTCCGGCCTCGGCACCACGCTCTTCCTCGGCGGATGGTCGGCGCCGTTTTCGTTCCTCACTTTGATTCCGTCGTGGATCTGGTTTTTCGGCAAGGTGATGCTCTCGATCTTCGTCTTCATCTGGATGCGCGGCACGCTGCCCCGCCTGCGCCAGGACCAGTTGATGAACTTCGCCTGGAAATTTGTGTCTGCCCTTCACGCTGCTCAATCTGCTGGTGACCGCGCTGTGGCGTTTCATGGGCGAGGGCTGGCATGCGCTGGGTGGTCTGCACGGCGATTCTCGCCGCGGCCTACGTGTTCATGGGCCGCGTGAGCATGCGCAGCGAGCACTTCGGCCCCAGGAGCTACCGCTATGCTGAATAGGAGACGCATCCATGAACGTCGATCTTCTATCTGCTTGCGGCCCTCACGCTCGCCGGCGGCCTGGCGGCTGTGCTGCTCAAGCACCTGGTGCACTGCGCGCTCGCCGTCACGGTGGCCTTCGCCGGCCTGGCGCTGCTGTTTCTGCAACTCGACGCGCAGTTCGCCGGCTTTGCGCAGATTCTGGTCTACATCGGCGCCGTCGCCATCCTGATCGTCTTCGCCATTCTGCTCACGCGCGGCTCCGAACTGCCCAAAGATGGCGTCTTCAGCCGCACCTGGTTTGTGGGCCTGGTGATTGCCGCCGGCGTCTTTGCGGTGCTCGGCTGGGCCGTGCTTGCAAAGCGTGCGCGCGGTGCCGCAGCAGACCGCCGTTCCCGCCGTCACCGTGCACGACATCGGCAACGCGCTCGTGGGCCGCTATGTGCTGCCGCTTGAGATTGTCGCCCTGCTGCTGACCGCCGCCACCATCGGCGCGGTCATCGTGGCCATGCACGAGAAAGAGAGGCGCCAGATGAGTATGGGCTGACCACGCCTCTCGCCGGCTATCTTCTCGTTGCCGCGCTGCTCTTCGCCATCGGCCTGGCCGGCGCGCTGGTGCGCCGCAACGCCATCCTGGTGCTCATCGGCATTGAGTTGATGCTGAACGCGGCCAATCTCAACCTGATCGCCTTCTGGCGCTACGGCCCGCATCCCGAAGCGCTCACCGGCATGATGTTCGCCATTTTTTCCATCGCCGTGGCCGCGGCCGAAGCCGCCGTGGGTCTGGGCCTGGTGATCGCCATCTATCGCCACACCAACACCACCGATCTCGACAAGATCAACAGGATGAAGGGGTGAAAGCTTGATGCAGGAATCCGCAGCATTCACTCCACAATTCGCCGCTTCCGCCATCACGGGTATCTCTGTGGCTCATTCCCGCCGTGCCCATCGTGGCTTCGGGCATCATCGCGCTGCTCAAGCAGCCGCGCCGCAAGCTCGCCGCGGCGCTCGCCATCGGCTCGCTCTGGCTTTCGCTGCTGCTCTCGCTCGTCGCGTTCTGTCACGTCGTGGCCGGATGGGCGCACGGCGCCGTCGTCCGCGAGACTCGTCAACTTCACCTGGTTCCACTTCGGCTCCTCCACCGTCGATCTCGGCTGGGTGCTCGATCCGCTCGCCGCCATCATGCTGGTGATGGTCAGCTTCGTCGGCCTGCTCATCTTCATCTACTCCGTCGGCTACATGGCCCACGACGAAAACTTCACGCGCTTCTTCTGCTTCCTCTCGCTCTTTGCCGGAGCCATGCTGGGCGTGGTCATCGCCAACAGCCTGCTGCTGCTCTTCATGTGCTGGGAGATCGTCGGCCTCACTTCCTATCTGCTCATCGGCTTCTGGTATCAAAAGCCCTCCGCCGCGGCCGCCGCAAAAAAAGCCTTCATCACCACGCGCGTCGGCGATATTTTCTTCCTTCTCGGCATCGTCTGGCTCTTTGCGCAGACCGGCACGCTGCTCTTCTATAACCACGGCGCGGGCTCGCTGGAAGGCCTTGCACTCGTCAATCTGCTTGCGCAGCACGCGGCGCTCGGACTCAGCGCCGCCGGCGCCATCGGCCTGCTGATCTTTGCCGGAGCCGCAGGCAAGAGCGGCCAGCTTCCGCTGCACGTCTGGCTGCCCGACGCCATGGAAGGCCCCACGCCCGTCTCCGCGCTCATTCACGCGGCCACCATGGTCGCCGCCGGCGTCTATCTCGTCGCGCGCGTTTATCCGCTGATGTCAGATCGGCGCCGCTGCCCGGTGGAACCACCACGGCGCTCACCGTCGTCACCTGGGTCGGCGCGTCCACCGCGGTCTTCGCCGCGCTCATCGCCGTCGCGCAAAACGACATCAAGCGCATCCTCGCCTACTCCACCGTTTCGCAGCTCGGCTACATGATGGCCGGCCTCGGCCTGGGCGGCGTCGCCGTCGGCATGTTCCACCTGATCACGCACGCCTTCTTCAAGGCGCTGCTCTTCCTCGGCGCGGGCTCGGTCATTCACGGCTGCCACGAGGAGCAGGACATTCGCCGCATGGGCGGCCTCAAGTCCGACATGCCGCTCACCTTCATCACCTACGCCATCGGCATGCTGGCGCTGTGCGGTTTCCCGCTCTTCTTCTCCGGCTTCTGGTCGAAGGACGGCATCCTCGAAGCCGCGCAGCACTGGGACATTTCGCAAAGGCCCGTTTTATCTGCTCGTCTTCGGCGCGCTGCTCACCGCGTTCTACATGACGCGCCAGGTCTGCTACGTTTTCTTCGGCCACTGGCGCGGCCACGGAACCGCGCACGAAAGCCCGAAGGTGATGACGGTGCCGCTCGCCATTCTCGCCTTCTTCGCCATCGCGCTCGGCGTCATCGGAACGCCGGCGTGGCCGTGGTTCCGCGCATTCCTTGAAGGCCGCGCCGCCACCTTCGATCTTCACGGATTCGCCGAGCCCGGCCTCGGCCTGCTCATGCTCACGTCGTCGCTGGTCGTCTTCCTCGGCCTCGGCCTCGGCTGGCGGCTCTACGGCAACAAATCGCCCAAGCCTGAAGAGCCCGACGCGCTCGAGAAATCCGCGCCCTGGCTTTGGGCTCCGTTGCGCGACCGCCTCTACGTCGACGAGTTCTACGGCGTCACCGTGATCGCGTTCTACGCATGGTGGGCGCGCGTGGCCGACTGGCTCGACCGCCGCGTGTGGGGCGGCATCGTGGCCGCCGTCGCGTGGCTCTTCGGACTCTGGGCGCAGCTCAACCGCCTGCTCGACATCAACTGGGTCGACGGCAGCTTCGACAAAACCTGCGAGGAGCTTTCCACGGGCGGCGGCCTGCTGTCGCGCGTCGAGAGCGGCCGCGTGCAGAACTACCTGCGCATTCTGGCTGCGGCCGTGGTCGCGCTCGTCGCAATTCTTATCTGGAGCAGCCGGCCATGAACGAATACGTCGGGTTCCCGATTCTGACGCTGCTCACCGTGCTGCCGCTCGTCGGCGCGGCCATCGCGCTCTTCTCCGGCAGGCATGCGCGCGGCGTGGCGCTCTTCACCACGCTGGCCTGTCTCGCTGCTTGCGCTCGTCGTCTGGACCCGCATTCCCGCCGACGGCAGCATCGGTCTGGTGGAGCGCACAGCGTGGGCGCCTTCGCTCGGCATCGAGTATCACCTCGGCGTCGACGGCCTCGGCGCGCTCATGCTGGTGCTCTCCGCCATCGTCACGCTCATGTCGGTCGATGCGCGCGCATCGCGTGCACCACATGCCCGGCCTCTTCTTCGGCCTGGTGCTCACGCTTGAGGCGGGCCTCTTCGGCTCCTTCACCGCGCTCAATTTCTTCCACTGGTTTTTGTTCTGGGAGCTGAGCCTCATCCCCGCATTCTTCCTCATCAAGTTGTGGGGCGGCCCGAAGCGCGGCCCGGCGGCCACGCAGTTCTTCGTCTACACCATGGCCGGCTCGGTGGCGCTGCTGCTCTCGTTCCTCGCCATCTTTCTTTGCCACGACGAGCAAAGACGCGCCGGGCACCATGGACTTCGGCCAGCTCACGCCATGGCCGCGTCCGGCGCGCTCGCGCAGATGGTCACCGCGCATCTCGGCGCCGGTGATGCCGTGGCTCGCCATCGGCGTGCTCGCGGGCTTCGCCGTCAAAGTGCCGCTGATGCCTTTCCACACCTGGCTGCCCGCCGCGTATGCTGAGGCGCCTTCGCCCGTCACCATGCTGCTCACCGGCGCCATGTCGAAGATGGGCGTCTACGGCCTGCTGCGCATCGCGATGCCGATCTTCGGCCCGCAGATTGCCGCCATGCGCACGCCGCTGCTCGTTCTTGCCGTCGCCACTGTCGTGATGGGCGCGTGGGCCGCGGCCGCGCAAAAAGATTTGAAGCGCGTCTTCGCCTACTCCTCGGTCAATCACCTCGGCTATTGCCTGCTCGGCATCTTCGCGCTGGCGGTTCCCGCATCGGGCGCGGCGCAACAGGCCAGCCAGGCCGCCGCGCTCAACGGCGTCATCCTGCAGATGTTCAATCACGGCATCACCGCGGCCGCGCTCTTCTGGTTCATCGCCATGATCCAGTTCCGCACCGGCGGCCTGCGCGGCATCGACGATTTTGGCGGCTTGCGCAAGCCCGCGCCGGTCTTCGCGGGACTCATGGGCATCGCGCTCTTTTCTTCGCTCGGCCTGCCCGGCCTCAACGGCTTTGTCGGCGAGTTCCTCATCTTCCGCGGCGTTTTTCCGCTTGCGTGGGTTGCGGCCACGGTATCGGTGCTCGGTTTGCTCGTGACGGCGGTCGTGATTCTCACCGTGATTCAAAAAGTATTCACCGGCCCGGTTCCCGAGCGCTGGGCCGCGTTTCCCGATCTGCATCACAGCGAGCGGCATGGCTCTCGCGCCCGTCATCGGACTCATGTTCCTGCTCGGCCTTGTGCCCCAGCTGATTGTGGACACCATCAACCCCACGGTCCTGAACCTGCTGGCGCACTGGAGATTTTAGAGAATGGCCTGGACCATCTACATCTCGTTTGCCGGCGCGCTGATCGCGGCGCTGCTGCCCAAGGACAAGCCCGTCCTTGCGCGCTGGTTCGCGCTCGCCGTCGCCGTGGCCGGCCTCGGCCATCGCCGTCGCGGGCTACGCCGCGGGCATGGGGCAGGGCGCGCCAGGTCTTCGTCGACGTGCTCTGGGTGCCCTCGATGGGCATCCACTTTCTGCTTGCCGCCGACGGCATCAGCCGCGTGCTGGTTCTGCTCACCGGCATCGCTTCTGTCGCCGGCGTCCTCTTCAGTTGGAACATCGACCTGCGCACCAATCAGTTCTTCGCGTTTTATCTCGCGCTCATCGGCGGCGTCTACGGCGTCTTTTTGAGCGGCGATCTCTTCCTGCTCTTCGTCTTTTACGAAATCGCCATCGTTCCCAAATATTTCCTCATCGCCATCTGGGGCTCGACGCGCCGCGAATACGGCGCCATGAAGCTCGCGCTCTACTCCTTCGTCGGCTCGGCGATGGTGCTCATCGGTTTGCTCGCCGCCTACGTCACCGCCGGGCAGCCACTCCACCGCGCTCGCGCGATCTTGCGCACGCGGGCCTGCCCGTCAGCTTCCAGATGTGGTGCTTCCCGCTGGTCTTCGTCGGCTTCGCGATTCTCGCCGGCATGTGGCCGTTCCACACCTGGGCGCCCACCGGCCACGTCGCCGCGCCCACCGCCGCCTCCATGCTGCTCGCCGGCGTGGTGATGAAGCTCGGCGCGTACGGCTGCCTGCGCGTCGGCATCGGCCTCTTTCCGCACGGCCTCGATCCCTGGGGATTCTCGTTCATCGGCATCGGCTCGTGGCGCGACGTCTTCGCGTGGCTCGCCGTCATCGGCATCGTCTACGGCGCGCTGGTCGCCCTCGCGCAAACCGACTTCAAATTCGTCATCGGCTACTCCAGCGTCAGCCACATGGGCTTCGTGCTGCTCGGCCTCATGACGCTCAACCAGATCGGCGTCGACGGCGCGGTGCTGCAGATGTTCTCGCACGGCATCATCGCCGGCCTGCTTGTTCGCCATCGTCGGCCGCATCGTCTACGACCGCACGCACACGCGCCAATTTGCCGAGCTTGAGCCCATGCACCTTTCGCGGCGACTGCCCTTCGCGGCGTGGGCCTTTGTCTTTGCCGGCGTCGCGTCCATGGGCCTGCCCGGCTTCTCCGGATTCGTTGCCGAGCTGCAGGTGCTGGTCGGCGCGTGGCAAGCGAATCCCTGGTGGACCATCGCTTCCGGCATCGGCATCATTGTCGGCGTCGCCTACATCTGGCGCGCCCTGCAAAAGGCATTCTTCAGCGACACGCTGCCCACCGCGCATGAGCTCGAAGCGGAGCAGCTGCACAAATTCGCGCCCATCACCTGGCCCGAGTATGCCGGAGTCGCGCTGCTCGGCATCTCCACGCTTGTCGTCGGCCTCTATCCGCGCATTCTGCTCGATCAGATTGAGCCGGCCGTGAAAGCGCTGCTTGCGGGAGGCGCGCAATGAACTACGCCGACCTCTTCCGCGCCACGCTGCCTGAAACGGCTCTCGAAATCGCCGCGCTGCTCGTGCTCGTCGTCGATCTCGGCTTCCTGCGCAAAGCCGCAGCTCGAATCGCGCGTTGCCGTGGCCGCATTCCTTGGCGTTGCCGGCTGCATCGTCGGCCATCTGGGCCGTTTTTGCCGCGGATTGGGCGGGCTTCAGCGACGGCAGCGATGTTGCTGCTCGCCGCGGGCGGCTCGGCAGGCGTCGCGCAGGTCGCCATTCTCGTTCTCACCGCGCTCACGCTGCTGCTGCTCATCGATTCCAGCATTCACGCGCAACGCCGGCGAGTACGTTTCCGTCGTTCTGATGGCCGCGGCGGGCGGTCTGATCATCTCCGCGGCGCAGGATCTGCTGGTGATCTTCGTCGGCC
The DNA here is from genome assembly GCA_963826735.1 of uncultured Acidobacteriota bacterium. Classification (GTDB taxonomy): domain Bacteria; phylum Acidobacteriota; class Terriglobia; order Terriglobales; family Acidobacteriaceae; genus Telmatobacter. The sequence goes on along the minus strand of CAWGYN010000010.1, from coordinate 915 downwards.
TCGAGCTGCTCTCGCTCGGCCTCTACATCCTCACCGCGTTCGCCAAGCAATCCGGAAAAAGCGCCGAGGCCGCCATCAAGTACTACCTCTTCGGCGGAATGTCGGCGGCGTTTCTGCTCTTCGGCTTCAGCTATCTCTACGGGCTCTCGGGTTCGACCAGCCTGCCCAAGCGTTGTGCTCGGCACGCTATATGGCGTCGGCCAACGGCGGCGCGCCGCTGCTTTACATCGCGCTGGTCATGATCGCCGCGGGACTCGGCTTCAAGATCGCGGCCGTTCCGTTCCATTTCTGGGCGCCCGACACCTACGAAGGCGCGCCTGCTCCGGCCGCAGCGTTCATCGCTTCGGTCTCCAAAGTCGCGAGCTTCGCGCTGCTGATCTCCATCAGCTACGCGATCCTCTGGTGGCTCGCGATGCTGCATCTGACGGGCGTCCGTCACTGTCGCTATCTCACTCGGCGACCGCCCCGCTGCCCACATTACGCTCCGGCTTCGTCACCGCATGGCCGATGATCCTCATGGATCTCTCGGTGCTGTCGATGGTCTTCGGCAACCTGGCCGCGCTGGCGCAGTCGAGCGTTCGCCGCCTGCTTGCCTACTCGGCCATCGCGCACGCCGGCTACATTCTGCTTGGCCTTGCGTTCTTCTCCTGGACCAACCGCGAGCGCGCAGGCCATCCTCTACTACATCGTCACCTACGGCCTCACCACCATCGGCGCCTTCGGCGTGGTCGGCGTTGTCGAGCGCGCCACCGGCTCCGACAAGCTCGACGCTTTCCTCGGCCTGCACAAGCGCAATCCGCTGCTGGCCGCTGTGCTGCTTGTGCTCTTTCTCTCGCTTGCCGGAATTCCGCCGCTGGTCGGCTTCTGGGCCAAGTTCAATCTGTTTGCCGCTGTGCTTACGCTGGGGGCGAGAGC
>CAWGYN010000009.1:0-139144 GCA_963826735.1 uncultured Acidobacteriota bacterium | reverse complement strand
GTGATGCTTTCCACCGCTGGCTGCGGGGATTGCAACGCGCGTTCGGCGGCTTCGGCGGCTTCGCGATCGAGGCTACGCTCTAGCTCATCCAACTCCGCGGCGGTGAGAATGCCGTCCGCAATGAGCCGCGTGCGCATTCTGGCGATGGGATCGCAGAGGGCGTCGGCCTCGCGCTCGGCGGCGCAGCGATAGTTCTTGTCATCGTCCGACAGGGAGTGGGAGTAGAGCCGCACGCAATGGCCGTGCACCAGCGCCGGGCCGCGGCCGGCGCGGCAATGGGCCGCTGCCTGCTGGAATGCACGCAAGCTCGCTATCGGATCGTTGCCGTCGATCTCGGCGAAATAAAAGTTGGGGAAATTGGCCACCAGCCGCGAGATGTTTCCGCCCGGCGTGTTTACCTCAACGGGAACGCTGATGGCGTAGCCGTTATCTTCCACGCAAAAGATCACGGGGAGCTTCTGATTGGAGGCGGTATTCATCGCCTCCCAGAACTCGCCCTGCGAGGTTGAGCCTTCGCCCACAGTGGCCAGCACCAGTTCGTCGCCGTGGAAATCGACGTTGTGAAATTCGCGATAGTCGCCGGGGTCTTTGATAGCGGACTCGGGATGGCGGCTGAAGTAACGGCCGGCCTCGGCGCAGCCCACGGCATGGAGCAACTGGGTTGCCGTCGAGGAAGAAGTGCTGACGATGTGCAGAGAGCGGCTGCTCCAGTGGGTGGGCATCTGACGCCCGCCACTGGCAGGATCGTCGGCCGCGCCTACGGCCTGCAACATCATGTCGTAAGGGCTGACGCCCAGCGCCAGGCAAAGCGCGCGATCGCGATAGTAGGGGAAAAACCAGTCGTAGCCGGGACGGAGAGCCAGCGCCGCGCCTACTTGCAGAGCTTCATGGCCGGCGGCCGAAATCTGGAAGAAGATTTTTTGCTGACGTTTAAGAAGAATTTCCCGGTCGTCCACCGCCCGGGAGAGAAACATCAGGCGATAGATTTCGACCAACTGCGATGCGGTGGGCTCATCCGAAGCGGGAGACGATCCCGCCGCGCGAGCCCTGGAAATGGCCACTTCCATTCCGGTCGACCCCCCGAACGGCTTTCCAGATATTGCCCACTTCGATTGTACCAATGAGTTTGATGCAAGTGCTTGCCAAGCTGTTTGCGGGTCCGGGAAAAGCCCCGGAGCATTCAATGAGAAGGAGGGGGAAGAACCATCGGCGCCGGCGGCGGAATGATGCCCTGAGGCTCGCCCACGCCTTCGGTCATCCTTTGCCGTACGTTGCGCGCCAGTTTTTCAATGTCCGCAATTTTATGCAATTCATCCAAAGTCAACGTGCCCGTATTTGCCTTCGCGACTTCTTCATTCAGTTCCCTGGCGAGCTTCAACAGCTTATCGGTGTCGGCGACGATTTGCTTTTGGCGCTCGATATTGAGTGCGCGTATCCGCCTATCGACCATCGCGGGGTCCGCAACGTCGGCCGAGAACGGACTGAGGTCGGTGTGCGCGTGCATGCCCCCCATGCCTTGATTCTGGCCGCCGTTAGATCCTCCGGATGACTGCGCGCTGACCGGCAACCCGCACACGAAGGCGCACGCCAGGGCCAGCAGAACCGCCAATCCCACGCTGGCGCAGCGGCGCAGACGGATGGCATGAAATTCGGCGGTCCAGAATTCGCGCCGTGTTTCATGCATGGTCAACCGTCCTCGCAGCACGTTGCATCGCATATCTCAACCCTTGGGGCTTCCCGTTCTAACCTTATGAGCCAGTTGCTCGATCGCGCTGGCTTTGCGCACGACCGTCACAGAAAGCGTGTCCACGGTGGTCTTGCCGACCTCCGACTTCAGATCCGTGGCCATCTTGAGCAGGTCGGAACATTCGCTGGCAATCTGCTGCTTCTGCGCGTCGTCGGCGGTGCTCCCGGTGGATGGTTTTTCCTGCTGGCCGGCGGCGGGTGCTGGCGCACTGGCAATTTTCTCAGGAGCCCCAGCCGCAGTGGTTGGAGCCGGAACTGGCGCAGATTGCGCATGACCTCGCAGCAGGCCGGCGCCGGCCGCAAGGCCGAGCGCCGCGCAACATGCCAGCAGACAGATTGGCACGCCGCGGCGTCGAATCCAGCTCTTGGGCCTTCCTCGACCAGCGCAACGTCCGCTCTCGATCGACAACAACATGGAGATTTAAGATGCGCCGGAGGGACCAGACAACATTCCGGCCATTCCTGCGCACAGTCTAGTCTAGAAGGAGGAGTTTTGGCATGTTTCTTTCACCGATGCTCGCGAGTTTCGTCCTGGCAGTGCGATGGGCGGTATTCCAGGAAGGGCGGTTCCTGGGCAAAGTGCTGGATGAATGGACTGCCGATAGCCAGGAGTTCGTCCGCGCCAAGCTGCCCAAGCTGATTGTCATTGCCATTATCGCTTTTATATTCAGTCGCTTACTCCGTCTAATCACCTTCCACATGACACGCTTGGCGGAGCAACGCGCCACCGGGTCTGGACGCCTGGCCGATGTGACCACCATGGCCGGAGTGATCCGGGCCACGGGCTTGGCGATCATCGGACTGATCGCGGGTTTCATGTGCCTTGATGCCATCGGCTTCAACCTTGCCCCCTTGCTGGCATCGGCGGGCATCGCGGGAATTGCCATCGGCCTGGCCGCACAGACCATCGTCAAAGACGTGCTGAACGGCTTCCTGATCCTGGTAGAGGGTCAGTTCAACGTCGGCGACCAGGTGCGCGTGGCCGGGGTGAGTGGCGTGGTGGAAGCGCTGACGCTGCGCAGAACCGCCGTGCGCGACGGTGATGGCACGCTCTATTTAATTCCGAATTCGCAGATCACAACGGTCGCCAATTTGAGCTCGGGTTACGCCATGGCCACGGTCAATGTGAGCGTGGATTTCTCAGCCGACCCCGATGCCGTAACCAAGCTGCTGAAAAAGATTGCGATGGACTTGCGCAACAGTGACGAGTTCCGCGAAGTGGTTCTGGAAGACCCGCAGGTTCTGGGCCTGGACAGCGTGAAAGGCTCGCAGATGATCTTCCCAGTCGTGTTCAAGACGCGGGCCAATCAGCAATACGGGCTCGTACGCGAGTTTCAACGGCGCGTCCGGCTGGCTCTTGAAGAGAATCATCTGCTGCCGGGCGACCCGAACCGGGTTTTCCAGCACCGCAACGATGCGGATGCGGCGGGTGCGTCTGCGCAGACTCAGGAGGCACCGGCGCCGGTGCGCGATGCGACCACGCTGAAGCCAGCAGAGGGTAATCCGTTCAGCGGCGAGTGAGATTGCAGCGCCGGTCTCCAGACCGGCGCTACAGGTTCTCGCCGCGTGTGAGAAATGCGGGCTAGGATTCCGACTCCAGCGCCTTCAGCAGAGCCTCACCGTCAGTGATCGGCGGCAGGCAGGTGCGACCGCGGCAGACCATCGCCCAAACTTCCGCACCACTTGGCGGCGGAATTTGCAGCAACGTTTCGGCCAGCGCCTGGGGAACTTCGCCCGTGACGAGCCGCGCGGGATCGATGCGCATTACAGTTTTGTTGGTGGCGAAGCGTGCCACAGCCATTGCCTCAAGCCGCGCCGCTTCGGGCCCTGAGCCGACGATGACCACTTGTACAGGATCGAGCAAAAGCCGCTCGGCGGCCAGGCCATAGCTGCCAGCATAGAGCCCGAAGTGGTCCACAATGCCGGCAAAACAAGCCAGCGTATCTTCGGCGATGTCGCGATATTGCTTGCGTCCACTCAAAGTCTCAAGACGCAGCAAGGCTGCAGCGGCTGTGGGGTTCCCTGCCGGCGTGGGCGCGTCCTGCAGCGGCTTGCGTCGCGCAGACAATGCGCCCAGCGGAACTTCCTCGCCCGTGACGGAATCGAAGAATCCGCCGAAAGCCGAATCATGGAAGCGCGCAATCATAGCGTCGGCCAACTTGACTGCGGCATGTTGATAGCTCATTTCGCCGCTCGCCATCCACGCGTCGATGCAGGCGTGGATGGTAAATGCATAGTCGTCGAGCGTTCCGGGAATTTTTTCTCTGCCTTCCGTCGGTTCCGAATCATCGGCGTAGGCGATCACATGGTTAAGCGCCGTCTCGCCATCCCAAGCTTCTTTGAGAAGCCGATGCAGAGTGAGGAGTGCAAATTCCTCCGCTGAATCCATGCGCAGCACGCGCGCGGTTTCGAGGTAGGCTGTAACCGCCATCGCATTCCAGCCGGTATAGAGCGTGCGATCGATGAACGGCGTGGGGCGCAAGGCGCGCGCGGCAAGCAATTTGGCGCGGGCTGAGTTGCGCAAGGCGAGCAGCGATTCGTACGCTGCACCCGTTTCCTTCGCCATCTCGCCAAGCGATTGCTTTACATGCAGCACGTTCTTGGCCGGGTTGTGATGCATGTCGCCTAGTTCGCCAATATCCCAATACTTCGCGGCGAAATCCAGCTCCGCAGGGTCGAGAACGGCGCGGGCCTCCTCGAGCGTCCACGTAAAGTAGTCGCCATCGTCGTCGAGGCCAACATCGGCGTCCTGGGAGGCAAAAAATCCGCCGCGCTCGCGGTCGGTCATGGTGGAGTCGAGCCATGCGACAATCTCTCGCGCGGTTTCGAGGAAGTCCTCGCGCACATGGCTCTGGAAGCCGTGAACATAGTTCCGCAGGAGCTCCGTGTTGTCGTAAAGCATCTTCTCGAAGTGCGGAACAATCCAGCGTTCGTCGACGCTGTAGCGATGAAAGCCTCCCGCGAGTTGATCGTAGACGCCGCCGCGCGCCATCTTTTCGAGCGTCGTGGTGAAGGCTTTGCGGGCGGACTCGTGCTTGCGGCTCATCGCCATTTGGAGCAGCAGATCGAGCGCCGCCGGATGGGGAAACTTGGGCTGCGAGCCGAAGCCCCCGTTTCGCGCGTCAAATTGGCCGACGATCGACCCCGCAATCTTCTCAACCAAATCGAGGGATAAACCACTGCGCGCGGAAAAGCTTTCGTTGTGCTCGATAGCGGCCATTACGCTCGAAGCGGTTTCCAGCGCTTCGTCGCGGCGCTCGCGCCAAACCTGCGCCATGGCCATCAGCACGCGCCCCATGCCCGGCCGGCCGTAGCGGTCGTCGCGCGGAATATAGGTACCGCCGAAGTAAGGGCGGCCATCGGGCGTGAGAAATGCTGTGAGCGGCCATCCGCCCTGACCGCTGATGGCCGAAACCGCGGCCTGGTAGCGCGCATCCACATCGGGGCGCTCGTCGCGATCCACTTTGACGGCGACGAAAAGCTGGTTGATGAGCGCCGCGATCTCCGCATCTTCGTACGATTCACCATCCATCACGTGGCACCAGTGGCACCACACCGCGCCAATGTCGAGCAGGATGGGTTTGTCCTCGGCCTGGGCGCGCGCAAACGCGGCGTCGCCCCACGCATGCCAGTGGACGGGCTGGTGGCGCGCCGAGCGCAGATAAGCCGACGCTGCGTGTTCCAGTTGATTGCCAGCGGTTGGGGAAACGGCATCGTCCATGGTGTGAGAATACAGGGTGGGCTCACCGCGCGGCCAGCGCTTGGGCCCGCGTTCAGCGGAAGCACACACGCAATGCATCAATCAATGCATTGATTGAGCGCGCAACACCACGCGCCGGAAACGATTTGTTATAGTCAGCGTAGAGCGTTCACGAAATGCATTTTCTCCCAGGCGCGAGCCCAAACTCCGGCGCGGTCCGCGTTTCCCATGTACGATAAACAGCCATTCATTCCGGTACCGGGCTTTCCCAGCGAGCCTTCGACCGCATGGCCGGTGATTGCGCGCGCGCTGCGCGATGCCGCGGAGCCCGAATCATCGATCGGCGGACGCCGCGTGGTTTGCGTCGAATGCTATCCGGGCGTGCTGGTCGATGACGTGCGCCGGCAACTTGCCGCGCTCCTTAATCCGGTACTGGTAGTTTCCACCGAGGATCTGTTGCTGCCACCGCAGGAGCTGGATCGAAACTTTGCTGCGCTTCTTACAGACGATCCCGTGTTCGGCATGATGAACCGCGTGGAGATCGAGGACTTCTTCGATCGCGAAAAGCTGCGCCGCGCCCGGCAACAGATTGCGCAGTGGGAGTCGGCAGCGCCTGCGTCCGGAATTGCGCTCGTGATCGGCACGGGAGCGGCCCTCGTGGCTCCGGAGAACCGGCTGCTCGTCTACGCCGACATGGCGCGATGGGAGATTCAGCAGCGGCAGCGACGCGGGGAGATTGGCAATCTCGGCGCGGACAATCTGACCGAACTTCCGTCGCTTAAATACAAGCGCGGATTCTTCCTCGACTGGCGCGCGGCCGATCGCTTGAAGCAACGCGTGTGGAACGAGATTGAATTCCTGCTCGACACCAACGTCACGGCACATCCCAAAATGATCTCCGGCGATGCGCTGCGCGCTGGATTGCGCGCGGCAGTGCGCCGGCCATTCCGCGTCGTTCCCTTTTTCGATCCCGGTCCCTGGGGCGGCCATTGGATGGAAGAGGTGTGCGACCTGCCCCGCAATGCGCCTAACTATGCGTGGTGCTTCGACTGCGTTCCTGAAGAAAACAGCCTGCTCCTCGGATTTGGCGATACGCGCGTGGAGATTCCCGCGATCGACCTGATCTTCGCGCATCCGCGCGAGCTTCTCGGTGAGAACATTTTTGCGCGCCTGGGCGCGGAGTTTCCCATCCGCTTTGATTTTCTTGACACCGTCGACGGAGGCAACCTTTCGCTACAGGTGCATCCACTGACGAGCTACGTCCGCGAACACTTTGGCATGGCGTACACGCAGGATGAAAGCTATTACATGCTGGATGCAAAGCGAGATGCATGCGTCTATCTCGGGCTTAAAGATTCCATCGATCCGAAGGTCATGTTGCGCGATTTGGCGACCGCGCAAACCAGCGGCAGTTTCGACGCCGAGCGCTATGTGAACAAGTGGCCCGCAAAGAAACACGACCACTTTCTCATTCCCGCGGGAACCATTCACTGCTCAGGCCGCGACAGCATGGTGCTCGAAATCAGCGCCACGCCCTACATCTTCACATTCAAGCTGTGGGATTGGGGGCGCACCGGACTCGACGGGCGGCCGCGGCCGATTCACTTGCAGCATGGCGCGGAAAATATTCAGTGGGACCGCACCACGGAGTGGGTGCGGCGCTCGCTCATTAATCGCGCGCAGCCGCTGGCCGCAGGCGATGACTGGCGCGAAGAACGGACAGGGCTGCACGAACTCGAGTTCATTGAGACACGCCGCCACTGGTTCACCGGCACGGTGCCGCACGACACTAACGGTGGCGTGAACGTGCTCAACCTGGTGGAAGGCGCAGAGGCTATTGTAGAGAGCCCCAGCGGCGCATTCGAGCCCTTCGTGGTGCACTATGTAGAAACCTTCATCGTGCCGGCGGGGGTGGGGCCTTATACGATTCGCCCACACGGCGCGGCGCAGGGCACCGAGTGCGCCACGATGAAGGCCTTTGTTCGCAAGAACGAGTAGACGGGCGAGCGACGCGGATCAGTTCTTCGCGAGTTCGCTCTCCACGGCTGCAATCAGCTCGGGAGCGTCAGGCGCCGTGTTGGGTGCGAAGCGCGCAACCACCTGGCCGTCACGATTGACAATAAACTTCTCAAAGTTCCACTGGATCTCGGGCGCGGGATTGGCGTCGATTTTGTGCTGTTTGAGGACGGCGGCCCATCCGGCCGGGTCGCCTTTGGCTGAGGGCTGCGCCGCAATCAACGACGCGTAGAGCGGATGCTTTTCTGCGCCGGTGACTTGGATCTTGCCGTACATGGGAAACTTGACGCCGTAATTCAACGTGCAGAAGCTCTGAATCTCGTCGTTCGTACCCGGCTCCTGGCCTTTGAAATCGTTGGCGGGAAAGCCCGCGACTACCAGTCCCTGGCCGCGAAACCGCTCGTAGAGATTTTCCAGGCCTTCATATTGCGGCGTCAGTCCGCATTTTGACGCGACGTTGACGACCAGCAGTACCTTGCCTTTGAACTCGTCGAGAGATGCCGCTTCGCCAGTGATTTTCGTAACGGGAATGTCGTAAATAGATGAAGTCAAGGCGTGAATCTCCTTTTGCTTTTCATCTTATCGCAGCAGCGGCGGCCTCAGTCTGAAACCTGCCCTCTGAAACCTGACAGCTGTTTTTACTGCACCAACAGAATCGATGCCCGCCAGAAGGCCGCCTTCTGCGTTGAGGGATCGATCACCGTTACCTGGCAATCGTAGGATCCGCGCGGCAAAGTATCGACGCCGAGATCGAAGTTCAGGCTCATCGTCCCCAACCGGCTCGTGGCGCTGGGAGCGATGGATTCGGGCGGCGTCTCATACAGTTTCTTGCCGCCCTGATAGAGACTGACGAATGCGAAGACCGGTTGCGTGTCTGGTGTGGGCGGCGTAGTTGCCGGCGGCTGCTTGTACGCCTGAAAGTACACGTAGATCTGGTGACCGGTCGAGAAGACGCGCGTCACGCTGGGAATGAGCCTCTTTCCATCTTGAACCAGAGGGTCCGCGGCAATTTCTTTCGCGCGGTCCTTTGCTTTCTCAGTTTCGCTGATCACATCCCGCAAATCGACCCGTTGGCTACTAAGCACCACTGCGCTAATGGGAATGCGCTTCAGTTCCTTGTTCAGGTTGGGGATGACGAAAGTGGTCTGGAAGGTGCCGATGCGGCCCGTCTCATCATCGCGCGCCAGGAACTTGATGGAGTATTTTCCGGGCAGGAGCGTAAATCCCGTATCGTATTCGAGGGGCACACGAGCGAGTTCCGCGGCGGTCTTGTCAGACAGCTTGATGGTTTTGTTGTCGCGCACGTTGCTGACGGTGGTCCCGCCGACCAGGTCCTTGATCTCGCCGACGAAATCGATGCGCGTGATCTCTGCGCCGCCGCGCTTGGCCAGCGCCAGCTCGCGGCCGGGAATCTTCACGATGATGGGCACGAAATATTCGGCGCGGTTCAACTGGAAGTAATCGATCTCCATGGCGATGGTGAGATCGGTGATGGGATCTTCAAGCATCAGCGCGTCTTCCAGCTGGCGTTCGCGATCCACGTCGTTAAACTTGGCGAACTCCTTATTCGCGTAGTAGCCCTGGCGATAATCGAGTTTTGCTTCCTGATTGTTCGCGAGCGATATGCGAATGCGCCGGAATTTGCCGTTGGGATCGGTGTTGGTGGTGTAGTAGCCGATGAGATAGTAGTCCGAAATCGATTCCTGCGCCTGCACAATGCCGCCCGCGAGATCGTTGTTGTCGAGGAATGCCTTGCCGCCGGTATCGCCGGCCAGCGCGTAGAGCGTGTCTTGCGACTTCTGGAAGTTGCTCGTGACCGCCTGTGCCGACGCGCCGGTATACATCGACTGCCCGCCCGGCGAGCCTTGCGAGGCATCACCCATGGGCGCGCTCGCCACCAGCCCGCGCGCATCCACGGTCCAGAAGGTTACGCCGGATTTGATCGCTTCATCGGCTGTCGCGTGCATCTGCGCCTGGTTGTCGATGCCGTTCAGCCGCAAGTTGCTGGCAAAGTAAATGAGAGACTTCTTCTCGCTCACCTGGCCAAGCATGTGCGCCGCGGTCTGCAGCGCGGCCAGTTGCCGGTCGGTGTTGAAGACGTTAAACTCGCCGTCGTCCTGCCCGAAGGCTGCGCCGGTATCGGCGCTGCTGGCATCGTCGGTGGTGCCCTCCAGTCCCTGACCTTCACCGACAACCATGGTTTCCAGAATGCTGAGCAGCCGATTGCGGTCCGCCGAAAAGTCCTGCAGGATGTCAACCGATCCGCCCTGGTAACGCATGATCGACAGCAGATCTGCTGTAGTCATTTGCGTGCGAATGAATTTTTCCGCGGCCTCGAGCGCGCGCATTTGGTCCGCAGGCGGCAACGCCGTCATGTCGAAATACAGGGCCAGCAGCCGCCTATCCTTGTAGCGCTGGTTGTCCATGGTTTCTGGCGCGATGGCCTCGCGCGCCAGCCTGTTGTAAATCGTTACGTTCTCAGTAGCAGTTGTCATCGCAGGCAGGGGCTTGGCGGTTTCAGACAGATTCTGATGCTCGCAGAACTTGATGGTTTGTGGAGCTCCGTCTTCGGTGAGCACGAAATCCTTGGCAGTGAGCCCCTGAATGAAGTGGCCTTGCTTGTCCTTGACCTCGACGGCTTCGACCACGAGATTCGACTGCACCTTGATGGTGAAGCCCTGCGCCTCGCCCGTCGTCTGGTTTCCGCCCACCTGCTGCGGACGCGAGCCTGCGACAACCACAAGAAAAAGCGCGAAAACAGCAGGTTTCCGCATCATTGCCACCCAATGTAGCGCCGGTCTCCAGACCGGCTGTAGCGCGGGCGTCCTCGCCCGCGCATTTTCCCCATCCGCAATAAGACGAGACCTACCTGCTTGAGGCCGCATCATTGCCACCTCAGGTGGAACGACGTTTGCAGGCTGCGCATGCCGCCGGTCGACGCGGGCTTGCCGAATTGCGTATTATCCAAATTCCAAATCGTGTTCCAACTGGTGAAGGCCGCGTGGTTGAAGGTGTTGGTCGCATTCACACTCACGTCGAGATACCACTTGCCATGCGGCCGAAAGGTGCGCGCCATCGACGTATCGAAGGTAAATTGATCGGGTCCCGTAATCGAATTCCTGCCTGCCGTTCCCCATTGGCCCGTGGGCGGCGCTTCGTAGGCCGACAAATTTAGATGCGAGCCGGCGCCGGAACCGGAGCTATAGAGCGGCGTGCCGGTAAGTTCCGGACGGCCAATCGCAAAATCCGTGCCAGAAACCGTAAGCGGATAGACGGGCGTCTCCGGCGATCCCGTTCCATAGGTCAAATTGCCCAGTACCGTCCACTCCTTTAACGCTCTGCCGCGCCAACCGCCCAGCAAAGTGCCGCCTTCCAGTCCCTGGCCGCTGGTGTATTGCGCCGTCAGGTTCAGAAGCTGGCGCTGATCGAAATTGGAGAGCGAGCGCTCCGCCCGGGGGTCGAGCCAATTCTGCGCGATAGCCCCTGAGGGGGTCGGCAACGACGCCGATTGCGCCGAACCTCCGCTGCTCGCGGTTTGATGGCCCGCGCCGCCCAGATAGGCATCGTCATCGATCGACTTCGCATAGGTATACGAAAGCGTGGCCGCAAATCCGCTGCGCAACCTGCGCCGCAACTGCAACTGCCCTACCTCGCGAATGGAGCTGCCGTTCGACGTTTCGTACTCAAACCCCAGCGGACAGCTTGGACATGGGTTCGCACTGCCCGGATAGCTGTTGGGCAAAGTTTCCTGCGGGCCGTGCGTGCCCTTGAAGCCGCTATAGGTCGCCGTCATCTGCAAGGCAAAGGGCAGATCGCGCTGCACCGACACCTGCCAGGATTGCACATAGCCGATGCGGAAGTTGGGGTCGATGGCAAATGTGTCCGGAGTGGTTTTCGAACAGGCAAGAAGGCCATTCGTCACTGTTGAAGGAAATCCGTTGCCCAGCGTCAGCGGGCATGACGCGCTATTTGCAACACTCAAGCTGGTGGAAAGCGGATATTGCTGCGCCATATTGAGAACGATGTTTTGATAGACCGAGGTGTCGGAATAGAGGCCGTAGCCGGCCTTGATGACCACGGTCGAAGCGGGAATGGGCCGCCAGGTGATACCGATGCGCGGCTCAATCATGTGCCGCTCCGGCTCGATCAGCGACGAGGGGTAATGCTTTCCCGTCACAGGTCCCACGGGATTGCGGCCTTCCACGGGCTGCGCTGCCGTAAAGCCGCTGTTCACGTCGAGATTCACCAGGTTGCCGAACAACTCCGTGATGGGCGCGCCGTAATCCCAGCTGACACCTGCGTTGATGGTCAGAATCGGCATCACGCGCCAGTCGTCGTTGATATATGCGTTGTAGACCGGCTCGCGAAAATACTTGTTCGCGTTGCCGTAGGCAATGGCGCTTCCGTCGGGAACGCCGACGAGAAAATCCGCAAGGGCCGAGCCGCTGGCCGTGGCCAGACCGTTAAAGGTGAATGTGCCCCGCGGGTTCTGCTGGAAATCGTCGTTATACTCTCGCTTGTTAAATTCAACGCCCGCCTTTATGTTGTGCTTGCCGCGATAGATCAACGTCGAAACCGAGACATCGTCGTTGCGGTTGCGGTTGAAGGAGCTGTTAGCATCGCTCAACCCGGAGGTGCCGTCGTCAAAACTCAGCGCCGGTGGACCCCAATTGACTGCATCCTGATCGTTGCCGGTGATGCCGGCGTTGCCGGAAACATTCTGGCGATTGGCGAAGTCGGGCGTCACCTCCGTGCGATTGCGGCTGTAGCTGAAGTTGGTATACAAAAACACGCGCGGCTTGAGCCGGTGCGACCATTGGACACTCGTGGTCATGCCCAGCGTGCCAGTCTCATCGACAAACCCAAAGAGGTTCACACTGTCGGAGCGGATGCTTTGAAAAGCAAATCTTCCGTTGAAATTGTCCTTGCGCCCCACGCTCTTGTCGAATCGCGACTGCAGAGCATCGATATGCGTGTCGTTGAGCACCGGCGCCTGGTAATTGTAGGCCGATGAACCGGTGACATTCGGAACCAGCGGTTTGTAGAAGTGCGACAACAGATACGCCGCCTGCGAACTGACCGGAACCTGGTTGTTGGTGTACGGCGTGTTTGTTCCCGGCTGGTACACCGTCACCGGCTGCCCTGACGCATTCGTCAACCCCGCCAGGTTGCCCGACTGCTCAGCCGCCGTAGGCACCAGGCCTTGCAGGATCGCGGAGTTGCTGTTGCGCGTCCATACGTAGGCGACAAAAAAGTTCGGCCCGCGCGGCAGAATATGCGGAATCTTGAACGGCCCCTGCAACGCCGCCACGCCCGTGAAATCGTTAAACGATGGTTTCGTGGTGGGAGCCCCGCTTAGCGCGTAGGGCTGCGCATTCAGCGCCGAGTTGCTCTCGTTCGCTTGAAACCCGCCGGTGTAGAGTCCCTTGCTGCCCGAACGCGTGTTGCCGAAGGCTGCATTGGTGGCGTACTGCGAAGTCGCCGCGTTGTTCACGCTGCCCTGCACCAGAAGCCCGTCGGCGCTCTGCTCGTTTTCTTCGGGCGCCTTAGGGATCTCCGTCGGCGCGCCCGCCTGCGCATTATTCTGCGCCGGTTTTTTCCCTTGCGGTTGCTGCGGCTGCTGCGCTTGCTGGGTCTGCGCTGTCGCCGGCGTGGGCGCGGACGTGGGAGTGGGCGCTTCCGTAGCTGGCCTCGCAGTCTGCGCGCTTGCCTGAATTTGATCGGTGCTCAGAAGTTTCAGCTCATACGCACCAGCCGGCACACCCGGCGCGATCGTCACTTCGGCGTGAACCGGCGCGAAAGTCTGCATCTGAACATCGATAGTCCATTTGCCGTCGGCCAGATCGTCAAACTGAAATGCACCGCTGTCATCGGAGACGGCGGTCTTGGTGATTGCGCCTTGCGTGGCCGTAACGGTGGCGCCCGGCAGCGGCAATCCGCCGAAGGTGACCACGCCGCGCCACGGCGAAGCCGCCGCCAGCGCAGAACACGCCAGCCACGCAAGAACACAGACGAAATGTCGAAATCGATGCATCGAACTCTGCTTCCGTTCCCCGTTCCCTGATCCCTGTTCCCTGTCTTTTCAGTTCTCCGTCGGCGGTTCCATGTGGTCGATAACGATCACGTCCAACGGCTGTTTCTGCGCCACCAATTTCAGTCCGAGCTGTTCCGGCAAAGCCGTGAAGATCGACGGGCCTTCGGCATCGGGCGGAAGCGTGCTGCTGCCATTGCTTCCGGGGGGCAGGATTCCCGCTTTCATGCTGTCGTCCGGCACGAACGAAAGTTTGTAGTCGTAATCCTCCGTCAGGCCGGTCTTGTCAATCACGGTGCTGCCAAGCTGCATTGAAATCCAGCGCACGATCGACGTCATGGAGGCCCTGTGTCCTGTCATCGTGAATAATTTTTCGCTGACACTCATACCGGCGCTCGACGGATTCCGTCCCGGCGTCTGTTTCTCATTGGGATCGGCAGGCGTCGACACTTGGATCTTCAGCCCGCCCTTGGCCACGACCAGCGTATAAACCGTTAGCTCTCTGGTCTCGTGATGAAATTTCAACGCACATCGGTCTCCCAGAACCGGGAGCAGCATCTGCCACTGTTGCTCGTCGGTGAGCGCCTTGAATTTCGGTGCATCCTCCGGCGTCACCTTGGCGTCGACATCGTAGCGGCTGGTCGTGACCCACGCCGGCTCTCCCAGCAGGCGGTCATTGGTCACTCCGAAAGCCTCGCGAAGGATCATGTGCATGGGCATGCCGCTTACCGCGACGCCATCCGGCTTTGTATGAATGCTGATCCTCAGAGTGTTCGGCCCATACGGCTTGATCGACACCACATCGAATGCCGGTAATGGCGCGGGACTACTCTGGGTCTGCGCCGCCCCACGCGCCGCCAACACGCTACCCGCGAGCCATGCCGCAACACAAACGAAATGCCGAAGTCGCCGCATTGGTTTATTCCCTGCTTCCTGGTACGGTTCTCTCGTTCCCTGGGTCCCTCGGTCCCTTGTTCCCTGTCTCTGTCAATTCGCTGTCGGCTGTTCGAGCTGATCGATCACAATCACGTCGACGGGACCTTTCGTCGACTCGAGCTTTAGCCCCAGTTGCTCTTCGAGCGCGGTGAAGAGCGACGGTCCGCCGGTGTCTTGCGATAGCGAGTTGTCGCCAGGCGCCGGATTGCTGCTTTTAAGCATCACAGGAGCCGCATCGTCCGGCGTCCAGTCCAATTTGTAGTCGTAATTGCCCTTCAATTCCGTCTTGTCGACCACCGTGCGGCCGAGCTGCCCCGACAAGATGCGCACCAATCCCGACATGCCTATGCCGGTTGATTCGATGTGGCCGCGGCCATGCATCATCAACATATGACTGCTGGGCTTCGGACCCTGGCCCGGACCTGGGTCTGGCCCGTCCGGATCTGGTTTTGACGCCTGCATCTTCACGCCGCCCTTGGCGACGACGAGGTCGTACATGGGCAGCTCTCGCGTTTCGTGGTGGAATTTAAGGCCAAAGCGCTCTTCGAGCAGCGCGACCAACATCTGCCGCCGTTGAGCAGGCGTCAGCGCCTTGAGCCTGAGCGCGTCCTCAGGCGCAACTTTGGCTTCGATGTCGAATGCAGTTGTCTTTGCCCAGCCCGGCCCGCCAAACAAGCGGTCATCTTGCAGGCCGAATGCTTCGCGCAGGGTCATCCAGAGCGGCACATTGGTGATCTTGATGCCGCCCGTCGTCAATTGGATCATGGACCCGCGCGCGTCGGGGTTACTGGGCTTGATCGTCGAGACGTCCCACGCAGGCAGCGCGACAGGAGCGGCGCCGGCGGGCGCGGCAGCCGGAGCGGCAGGCGAAGGTGGAGATGTGGGATTCGCGGCCTGGGGGACGGCCGCTCCTGCCTGGGCCATGGCGCAAGACGCCAGCAGCCCTAAACATGCTGCCAAGGCCAAACCGCTTCCGCAGATTGGTCCTCTTCGGCGCGGTGCGGCTTCGCTCATCGTCGCTTGCACTCCGTCTTGAGTTTCGCCGCGTCCGGCGATTCGCCGTGAGTTAATCGAGGCGCACGCACATGCACGCCTGGCATCTAGGGGATATCAACAATAAGACGTTGCGAACCCCTATTTTGTTCGGTGCGTCTTGCGCTTTTTTTGCGACTGCCGCCGAATCAAATCAGTTGCAATTAATTCGCCCCCGGCTTCTCCACGTGGTCGATCACCATCACGTCGTCCGGCGCTTTGGTTGCCTCAATCTTCAATCCAAGCTGTTCCTGGATCGCCGTATAAAGATTCGGCGGCGCGTCTGCCGCATCACTCGGCGGTGGAGTATGGAAGCCCGATCCGCCGAACTGCGCGAACTGCGAATCATCCGGTGTCCACTTCAAGCGGATATCGTAGCGGCCCTTGATACCGGTTTGATCGACCACCGGCCGATCGGTCACTCCCGACTGAAACCACATAGCAAAGTCAGGCATGGTCAGGTTTCTTCCTACCGCGGTCACACCCTGGCTGCCGCCAACGCCTCCAAATCCCATCCCGGATGAATCGTTCGGTCCGGCCGTGGTCTCGGTCAGCTTCGGCCCGCCAGGCGCCACCGTAATGACATACACCGCAAGGTCGCGCTTTTCGTTGTGGAACTTGAGCTGGAACCGGTCGGCAAGCAGGTTCTGCAACAGACTCGCCATCTGCTTCTGATTTGGGACGCCCGGCACATCGGGGGTACCTTCCACGTCAAAGAGATCTTTGCCGGCCCAATCCGGCGCGCCCACAATCTGCTTGGTGTGCAGGCCGTAGCCGAGTGCAATCATGTCGTCCAGGTTCGCGCCCCGGAAGAGGAAGTGGTGTCCATCGAAACCTATATTCTTGCCCGGTCTGCCCGGCGGGCTAGGCTTCACAGTTACCACGTCGAATACCGGTTTCGCGTCGGCCGCCATCGCCTTAGGCGCCTCGGGAATTGGCCACGCGGCATCGGGCGCCGTGCGCGCAAGAGAAATCGCCAGCGGATTCGGGCCGCCGGCGCCAAACTTCGCGTCGATCGTCTTTCCGTCGGCGCTCAGCGTGCCTTCAACGGCGACCATCGGCGTCGTGAACTTCACGTCCGCTCCTTGCATGGTCACTGTGTTGAACTTGAGCGGCGGGCCCCCGCGATCGGCATTAAAAAGAGAAGCCGCGTAGTTGCCACTAGAATCTTTCGTCACCTGAATGACGATGCGCTGGCCTTTCGTCGCACCGGGCGGCATCAGCGTCCCCTGCCAAATCCCCGCGAGGTCGGTCGGGGAAGCCGGCACCGATGGTTGTGCCGCCGGCGCAGCTGTTTGCGCCGCGGGTGCCGAACTCTGCGCCGCGGCTTGATTTCCCTGGGACCCTATCGCGAAAGCGACGGCCAGGGCCACGCATCCCGCCAGTGAAGACAACGTTTTCCAGCCAGTCAGCATGTTGCGGCCCTCAACTCTCGTTTTCATTGTGAAGAGTCCTTTTCTGCTGCCCCGAGGGAGATTACGCAGCACGCCAATTGCTGATTTTCCGATCTTGAGAAGGATACAGCGGTAAGACGGATCTACGTCCTCATTGTTGCGAAAGTTCCGTGTCTTTTTGTTCACGGATTGATGCGCCGCTCCTCACGCGGCGTTAATTCGCAGTCGGTTGCTCCACATGGTCGATGACCAGCACCTCGACCGGCGCCTTCTGCGGCTCGAGCTTGAGTCCGAGCTGCTTCTTCAGCGCCTCGCGAAAGGGAGCGCCGAATGAGCCCACATCGCCCGGCTGGCCCATGTCTTCGGGAGGGGTCCATTCGATCGAGAAGTCGAATCCTCCAGCAAGCCCGGTCTTGTCGATGAGCGGCCGCTCGAGAGTGGCCAGGCCGGTCTGAAACGGCATCGACTGCGCAAGCATAGCCATCGTCACATTGCGCCCGCCGAAACGATGCGCTCCCTGCGCGCTGGCCGACAAACGCGCGATCATGCCGCATGGAATCGGCAGCGCTGCATTCGGCGTCGTGGCATGTGTTTCTTGCGTCGCACCGCTGGCGTTGCTGTCGGAGCTTTCAGGAAGCGCCGTCGTGGCGCAATCGTCGTTCGCCGGATGCGGCTGGAGTTGCGGTCCGGGCATCCCGGGCGCCGCCAGCGCCAGAGCGAACACGGGAACTTCGCGCGCCTCCCAGTGCACCGCCAGCTTGAAGCGCTCGGCCAGCAGGCTCTGCATCATCAGCCGCATCTGATCTTTTGTCGCGGGCCCCGACGTGCGCGCTTCAATATCGTAGCGATCGTTGCGCACCCAATCGGGCACGTGAAGCTCCAGTCCGGCCCAGTAATCCATCCGCAGCGCCAGCTCCTCGGTGCCGCTCAGCTTGTATGCGAAGGTGATGTAACGCAGCAGCGGCAGGCTACTCGCAGAAAACAGCGTTCCGTTCGGGGCCAGCACATCTTTCTGACTCACCGTGAACCACGCATTCCCATTGTCGAGCGAAAAATTGCTGTGCGACGGCGTGCCCGTTCTGTCTTGCCGCACCGACGCGACATCGAACTCCTGCGTGCCGCCTGCGGCTTTCTGCCAATCCGGCGCGGAGCTTTGCGCATGCAAAGGCGCAGTCCAGACAAGCGCAAGCGCCACGGCTACATGCACTGCCGCGCCCCGCGAGGTCCCTCTGCCGCATTGCCCGCAATACACGCGTCCTCGCATTCTGGCGCAGCTCAACACCAGGGATGAAGCCACGGGAGCTTATTCCACTTAGACACCCTGGATCGACGTTTTGTTCCCGCGATGCGGATTTTCCTGCGATCAGCCGGTATTTTCGCAGCGGACGTTCCGCTTTCAACTTGCTTGCAAGCGGATGCGCGCTTGCTTTCCGGCCGCCAGCACCACGGTGAATGGGAAAGCCTCGAAGCCGGGAACGAGATTGAACGTTTTCTCTTTGTAGCTCGCATCGAAGCCGCCAACCGCGTCGGTGCTCACGGTCAATGCGCCTTTGGCCTTGAGGACGCGAACTGTCTGCGGGTCGATCTGCTCGACGCGCTCGCCTTCGCGCGCAATCACGGGAACGATCAGCTTGATTGGCTGGCGGCGAGAGGGCAACTCGTTCACGCTGGCGACGATTTCTACGCCTGACTCGCTGAGCCGATAAACCATGTGATAGAGGATTTGTTCTGAAGGGGAGGCTACGCGAGTTGCCGTCATCATCTGTCCATGCGCTTCGAAGACGATTTCGCCAACAGATTGCTTCGCCGTTACCCAGGCATTAAAGTCGTTGAGACTCGTTACGCCGCGCCATTCACGTATTCGATGCGCGGCGTGAGGTCCATGTGCGGACCTTCGCGGAATTGCTGCTGGTTGGCGATCTCGACCATCAGGTATTCGGTCATGCTGGCGGTGAGAATCGGGCCGAGCTGCATGTGGTAGAGCAGCGACAACGCTCCGCCTGAAACGTGCCCGCCGCCGAGATTGCCCGCGCCTGGCTGCACATGCTCCGAGTATTCCCAGTCGTACTCGGTGACAGTCGCGCGCCACGGGCCGATGGCGGCCAGCTTGGTGCCAACCGTGGAGAAGCTTCTTAAACCGTAGGCTTCATCGCGCGGCAACTTCGGCCGCTCGGCGGGCTCGGCGTCGAATGTGCCGCGGTCCAACACAGTGGCCAGTGCCTTGGCGTGAGTAAATGTGTGATGAATGCAGGGCAAATCGCCGTGCGCGAAGAAGTCGGGGCCACCGTAGAGCAAGCCATCATGGGTACAGGCGGCCATCAGCTCAAGATTGCGCCGCGCGACCTCGCGGAAGCGCGGATCGAACTTCGACATGAGGACGAAGCCAGGATGGCAACCGTCGCTGGTCCGGCTTCCCCACCAACTCCACTTGTAGTTGCGCGATCCGAAGCTGTTGTCCCATGCGCCATCGGGCAGCATGAACTCCATGTGCGTTTTCATGGCGGCGACGACCTGCTGTTGCACTGGTTTGTCATCGGCCAGCAAACTGTAGAGTGCGAGCGACGGCAGCGACTCTTCGACGTTGTAGCCCATGTCCACAGGCCGGCAACCTTTGGGCGACACGCCCGTTGAGCGGATGACCTTCTCCGAAGAGAAACCCATCTGGCGTGAACTGGCCCATGACTTCGTGCGCCAGGGCGCGCGCGCGATCGAAGTAGTGGGCTTCGCCCAGCACCTGCCCACAGAGCTGAAAGGCCAGCGTCGCCGTTACCGGATAATTCACATTGCCGGTTTCGATGGTGATGAAACCGTCGAGGAACTTTGCTGCCGCAGCCAGGCGATCTTTCCATTGCGCGCGCGTTGCCACATCCAGCACTTCGCCGTGATGTTCGAGAGCCTCAGCCAGGGCGATGGTGTGAAAGACGGTGATGCCTTGCCAGGTGCTGAGGGTCACGTCGTTGATCCAACTGCCGTCGGAGCGGCTCACCTGGGCCTGCGACCACTCATGCACGCGCAATCGCAGCGCGCAGATATTTGGCTTCGCCGGTGGTGTGCGCCATGCGCAGCAGGGGATACACCGCGTCGCCACAACGGCCGTGGATGAACGCGCAGGCGGGGCACAGCAGACCGCCATGGAAAGCCGGGTCGCGCATCTCCGTCACCTGCCGCGCCAGCAATCCGTCGCACCAGATCTTGAGGGTTTCGGTGTAGAGGCGTTGTTCAGTTCCAGACGAAGTCGCGCCTTGCGCATTCGCAGTGATGGGAGCTAGCCCCGGAAAGGCGGCTCCGGCAGCAAAAGTGGCAGCGCTGGCCGCGGATCGCCGCAACAGTTCTCTGCGCGTGATCGCGCTCAGAAAACATCTGAGTTTTCATCACGAAGAATATTAACGCGCGCTTGTCGTCTGCGTATACGGATTCATCGGGTGGAAAATCGCATAAGACTTCGCCGGCGACGCGCCTGATTTTCTTTGGCTACCAGCTATACACGGCCAGAATCGAGGGCGCTCCGGTCTTGCCTTCAATCACGCTCACCTTCAGGACGGCTTCGAGGTTGCGATTGGCAAAGCCGCTTCCGATGCTGTCCTTGAGCAGCTCCATGTAGTGAGGGCTGGCTACGAATTGCGCGGCGGCTTCCGTGCCATTGCGGCCCTCTCCGGCAAGCACTACCACCCATCCGTCAATGGTAGGGTCGCGGAAGCGGGCGACGAGCGCGTAATCGTCGGCGCTGGAGTAGGGCTGCGAGGTGTCGCGTTCCCAGTGCACCTGTGGCCGCGTCTGGTCCACAATGGTTTCGGCGCCGGAGGACGAATAGGGCAGGAAATGGAAGCGCAGAGGCTGCAACAGCCGGAGGGTCCAGTCGTTGTTGTAGCCGCCCAGCAGGATGACCGAGTGTTCGCGCAGATCCGGCAAAGAGGTCGTGGCCGAAGGCACCAATTGCGTTGCCGTTCCGGAATGCTCCAGGGTGCTGCTGATTTGAGAAATTGCCGAAGCTGCCTGCATGGAGACGAAGGGATACTCGATGGTTCTATCTGCCGTGATCACGCCCGAGTAGTTATTGGGTTCGAATGCCGAACTTCCGGTGCAAAGAATAACGGTGTGTTGATCGCGAATGACCGGCGCCCAGAAGGCCTCCACCGCCGTTTGCGGCGGCGCCTGCGCGATACTTCCAAAAGAAGCCTGCGGCAATGGCAACCAGAAGCACCGCCGCGGCAGCAACCCACCCAACGAGCTTCCTGGGCCGAGTGGTGTGCCCGGTCGCCGCGTGCGCACCGGTGCTGCCGCGTGGGCGGCTTCGTCCGCAGTAGCTGACGGGGCGCCCAAACCGGATTCGTCGGCCTCTGCACCCGGATGCGGAAAATGTTCCGGGTCGTGCTCATGAAGATATGCCGCGCGCAACTCCGGGACCTCGCCGGCATCCAGTGGCCATCATGCCCATGCAGGAACTCCGCAACATATGAGCCTGCAGGCAGGGATATCCGGATTCCGGAACTGCTCGCGTGTTCGGAATAATAGAGGAGGAGCCGTTTGCGCACCTCACCGGCGGTGTAGCGCACCACGGTATCGGTATTGGTGTCGTAAGTCGGCGGACGCTCAAAAACCTCCACGCCCAGCGTCCGCTCCTTGAGCTGGTCGAGCTTGCCCGCCAGGGTGTTGTCCACAATGTATTGCAGCAGCGTGGGATAGCGCTTGCTGTTGCAAAAATGCGGACTGGCCAGGACCGCCTCTAACTCACGCAAGATCGCATCACGGTCTTGCTTGTTCTGCGGGTGCCATGCTTCCCGTGTTGCATGGGCTCGATTCATAATTTTCCCGAATCATACGCGACTTTCACACGCCATGCAAGACGTTTGACACAACCAGAACACTCGACGTAACGAAAACATTCCATTCAGTTTCGTAGATTCCTTCGGGGCCAAACGGTGAGTCACTTGCCAAAACTACCTGCGTTTCTGTTACATGGTTGACCGGAGGAAAACGCCCGATTCCCTCGCACGTGTAAAAACTTGGGGTTCGTGTGTTTGAGTTATGCAGCCTCGTTAAACACTTCGAAGGACGGGGTGAGCGTGCTACGGCTTCCAATTCCCCGGAAGCAGAAATGGCTGATTGCAGCCGTTGCGCCACGGTTGAATTGCAGCTCGGATCGACGAGCTAGGCTCATCGACCCCGGAAGGGGGAATGTGCCGATTTTCAGGGAGTTGAATGAAAACGAGACCGTTATCGTTTACATGTCGCGTTCGATGCAATTCTTCCGCGGGGCAGGCAAGTTTTTCGCTGGCGCAGGCCTCCGCGCCCAACAGCGCGGAAGATAAGCCTTCACAAGGGCCCGAACTCCGCGCTACCCTCAACTGCGATGAAAATTTGCCTCGGAAACCCGACAGGAGAGACCGGTCAATCTCATACGCGAAAGAACAACAATCACCGATTCACAAATCAGGCTCAACACTTAAAGGAGGAAAGGCTGATGAATAAGTTTGCGGTTTGCGTTTCCCGCTCGCTGCACATAAGGGTGTCGATGTTGGCTGCAATTGCCATCCTGTTGGCATGGACGTTTTGCAGTTCCACAGTCCTTGCGCAAAGCGGCGCCGGGTCCATCCAAGGGACGGTGACAGACTCCACCGGAGCAGTAATTCCCGGGGCATCTGTTCACGTTGTCAACCAGGCCACGGGCGTGGCAATCGACACCAAGACAAACCACACCGGCTTTTACGATGTGCCGGAACTATTCACTGGCACCTATGTGGTTACGATCTCGGCGAAGGGCATGAAAACCGCGACGCAAACCCTCGAACTGCTGGTGTCTCAGGACGCGGAGATTAACGTTACAATGACGACCGGCTCCGTGACCCAGCAGGTGACGGTTTCCGCCAACACCGTCCAATTGGAGACCACTGATAACGGGGCCATTACGTCGACGCTCGAAAACGCCCGGATCAATGAGCTCCCTATGAACGGGCGCAACATTATCTCTCTGGTCAACGAGGTCACGCCGGGATTGGAAAGCTGCCCACAATCCAGTTCCTGCGCCAACGGCCTTGAAGGCCCGGCGACCGTGTATGAGGTCGATGGCGCCAGCCTGCAAAACCGCGAGTACGGCGGCGTGCATCAAGGTGCACAACAAATGGTCGACCCCGATTCGATTCAGGAGGTGCGTGTGCAGGACGAGGGCGCGGGCGCGCAATACGCTGCTCCCGCAACGGCCGTCATGAGCACCAAGTCCGGGACTAACTCGCTACATGGCACGGCGTTCTGGACCACGCGCAACAACGCCGCCGGCGTCGCCGTCGACCGAAGCACTCCTCCCAATACCTCCGCGGCGGAATACATCCGCAACGAGGCCGGCGCTTCCGTGGGCGGTCCCATCGTCATTCCGCATCTTTATCACGGCAAGAACCGGACATTCTTCTTCTTCGCTTACGAGCGCTATTCGCTGGCGCAGGCGCCCTTCGAACAGCAACGCACGCCCTCGGCGGCGGAGCGCAATGGCGACTTCAGCGATCTGGTCAGCAGCTCGAGCGTGCAGCAGGTGCTTTACGATCCCTACACGACCACTGCCTACACGGGCACCAACCCCGGAACCAATCGCAAGACGTACACCAGTGAAAACAACATGGGAACCAATAACCCCAACTGCGTCAGCGAAACGAATTGCATCCCGATTTCGCAGGAAAATGCGCTCTACAAAACCTTTATGGCCATGACGCCTCTGCCCACGCCGTACCTCGCCAACGTGAACCCGCTTGCCGGGAACAACCTGACTACGCAGTATTTTCAACTCTCCGTCATACCCCAGGAAAACGTACGCATCGACCAGGTCTTCAACGAGAACAACCGTGCCTACCTGCGGTATACGCACAATTCAAGCAGTCCCCTGGTTGACCGTAACGATCCGGCGCAGGCCTATACATTGCCGGCAACCGCCCCTGGCGGCGCGGCCATTCCCAAGTGGGTGAGCGGCGCCGAATACCAGAAGGCCAGCGTCAACACCGCCACGCTCGGTTACACCCACGTCTTTTCGCCCACCTTTTACTCCGAATCGGTTTACAGCATGACTTGGTACGGCGAAAATACCTGGGCCGGCCCCGTATCGAACACCGACTTTGAGTCGAAGCTGGGCCTGCCCAATAACTTCGGCGAAAACGGCTTTCCCTATGTGGTGGGCAACTCGACTTCGAATGGCAACGCGGCCGCGTTGTTCCAGCCCTTCGATAGCACGATGTTCAACTACAGCGTGACTTACACCACCTACACCGGGGACGAGAACCTGACCAAGATCCTGGGCAAGCACCAATTGCTGTTCGGGGGCCGCTACCTTTTCGAGCACTTGGGCTCGCTGCCTGACAGGAGCAGGGACTCATTGCAGTTCTATAACTACGCAACGGGTCTGCTGAATTCCAGCAGCTATAGCAGTAGCGCTGCCGGCGTGACCTCGAACACGGGAAATGCCAACGCCGATGAATTCCTCGGCGCCGCCTACAACTACTCGTCGATCCTGCAAACTCCTTACCAGCACCTTCACGATATGGAGATGGACGCCTACTTCCAGGACAACTGGCGCGTGCGCAACAACCTGACAGTCAATCTGGGCGTGCGCTGGGAGGCGCATCCCGCCGCATATCAGGGCGAGGGCGCGATGGAGAGCTTCGACATCAAGAACCATGCCATCGTCACCTCCGGCACGCTCACGCAACTGGAATCGGAAGGCCTGACCACGGCGGCCATCATCACCAACATGCAAAATAACGGCGCGGTTTTTGAAACGCCGTCCCAGGCCGGCATGCCTTCCATGCTGGTGAACAACTATAACCTGAACTTCGCCCCGCGTGTGGGCGCTGCCTGGCAGCCCTTCGGCAAATGGGGCACCGTGCTGCGCGGCGCTTTCGGCCGGTACGTCTACCCTGTGCCCATCCGCGAGAGCTACCGCGAAGAGAACCAGAACGACCCCTTCGGCATCACCTACTCGGAGAACTATACCAGCAGCACCTACGCGCCCCATGCCGGTTACGATCTGCTCTCCGGACCGAACACCTCCTCGAGCTTCAACTACAACACAACCTGCGCGACCTGCGGCACTGGCGGCGCAGCGGTCAGTGGCGGCTGGCCGCTGATGGGCGTCAACAGCGCGAACGTCGTCAATTCCGCAGCGACTAATGCGATCACGATCGGCCCCAGCATCCAAAACATCAATCCCGATTATCCGCCGACGTTTGTCGATGAGGCCAACTTCACCATCGAGCAGCCGGTGAAATGGGGCTCAGTGATCCGCGTCAGCTACATCTACACGCATGGAACCAACTTGGGCAACTATTTCTACTACAACAACCACCCCACTACGTATGCCTGGGAGATCCAGCAGGGCGCGGTGGCGCCAGGCTCGGCTGCGTTTGGGGCCACCAACAGCACCACCGGCGAGGGGCCTTATGACAACACCGTGTGGGGCGGCAGCATGAAGCGGATTCAAAAGTCCGGCTGGTCGAACTACCACGGGCTCCAGGCCGTCTATCAAAAGCTCTACCACAGCGGCTCGGCCTGGCAGATCCAGTATGTGTGGTCAAAGAACCTGCGCACCGGCGGCGACTACGGCGGTTCAGCCGGCGATTACATCGTTCCCTACAGCAACTATGTGAACAGCTACGTCGGCAGCTACGTCGGCGCCGGCACGAGTTCGGGAATCGCGTCGGCGGTTGCTGACCCAGGTACCTGGGCCGGGGGGCAGCTGTCGGGGCCGCCTAGTGCGATTAGTCTTCCACCGCCGCCTCCCACGGGCACTCTTCCGTGGCAGTATTACAAGGCGCTGAACCGCTGGGAAAACTACATGGTCGACACCGCCTCTCCGCCGCAGCACCTGCAGTTCAACGGACTGCTCGACATGCCGTTCGGGCGCGGCAAGCGCTGGCTGGGCGGGGTCAACAAGGGGTGGAATGAATTGATTGGCGGCTGGCAGGTTGCGGGCGCCGGAGATGTTCACATTACCTCTTTCGCGGTCACCACCACGAACTTTGGCCCGACGAATCCGCTCAAAGTCTACAAAAAGAGCGCGCCCATCACCGATTGCCGCAGCGGCAACTGCTTGAAGGGCTACCAGTGGTTCAACGGTTACGTTGCGCCCACAGCGATCTCCGGCAATGCCTGCGCGGGGGGATTGACGGCCGTTGTCACCGGCCTGCCTAACAATGGGACGATGCCTTATCAGGAGCCCATGGACAATCTGTGCGCCGCGCCGGTCGGCGGTAAGGCGGTCATTGGCAAGTATTCCGGCGCTAACGATGTCTTCATGAACAACGTCACCGGGCAGGCGGCTAACACCGAGATCAGCTATGGCCTTGACCCTGGCAACAACGACTTCGGCTCTTCGGGGGGCACCATCGACGTCACCAATCCCTACGGCCACACGGTTCTGAGGGGGCCGTGGGAATGGCACGCGGATGCTTCGCTCTTCAAGGTCTTTCCAATCACGGAACGCCTCAACGTGCGCCTGAACGCGGACGCCTTCAACGTCTTTAACATTCAAGGTCTCGAAGTCCCGAGCGGCTCCGACGGCACGACTTGCTATACGCCTGGCGGAGAGAACTGCACTTCGTATAACACTGCGCGTCAGATCCAGTTGACGCTGCGCATCAGCTTCTGACGAGTCTCTTGATTCACTCCGAAGGCCTGGCCGGACATCCGGCGAGGCCTTCTTCTTTTGACGCGTGGGCTGCGCCGCTGTTCGTGATTGCTTAACGTTCCATCTCGGTCGACTACCAAGCATCCACTTATGGATGCGGGGCTTGGTGCGCCGTGTATTGATCGGCGCGGGCACGCCCGCACGACAGCGCGACGGCGAATCCCGGTATCATAGAAATAAGAGATGACAACCGCAGCAAGCGCAGCGGCGCAGGAAAGCGCCGAAGACACCCATCCCATCACCATTGGCGTGCTCGCCCTGCAAGGCGACTACGAGGCACACGCACGCGCTTTTGCCAGTGCCGGTGCGCGTACGGTGCTGGTGCGCAAGCCTGAAGAGCTGAAGGGCCTCGACGGCCTGGTTCTGCCCGGCGGCGAATCGACCACCATGCTCAAGTTCTTAGAGAAGCATGGCTTCTTTGACACACTGGGCGAGTTTGTTTCTAACACGCCGTGTTTTGCCACCTGCGCAGGTTGCATTCTGGTGGCGCGTGAGGTGCTGCATCCGAAACAGCGCAGTCTGGGCGTGCTGGACGCCACTGTGGAGCGCAACGCGTACGGCCGCCAGATCGACTCCTCGATCGTGACGCTGCCCACGAAGCTGCCCGGCGGTCCGCTGGAGATGGTGTTCATCCGGGCACCACGTATCACACGCGTCGGACCCAGCGTCAAGGTTCTCGCCGAGCGCGACGGCTTCCCTGCCCTCGTACGCCAGGGGCATCTGCTCGTGGCTACCTTCCACCCCGAGATGACCTCTGACACGCGCGTACAACAACTGTTCCTCGAGATGGTGCGCCGCCACAAGAAGGCCGGCAGGCAAAGTGAATCGGTTCCCATCGACACGAGCGCGCCGCGATAGAGTGGCCCGCGGGGAAAGAACTCGGAACGCCGGGTCGAAAAAGAAGACTCCAATTCCGAGATTTCTCGCTCTCAGCTCTGCCTTACCATGGAATTCTATGGGCTGCGCCCTTCCTAAGCTCACAGTCGTCGCGTGCTTCTCGATCTGCAAGAGCGAGTTGAGCAAGATGCTTTTCTTTGGCCTCGTGTTTGCCGGCAGCACTTTGCTTGGCGAGGCGCATTCTTTGCCGGAGCCACGCGTGACGATCGATTCTGGAATGCTCAGCGGAACTTACTTCGGCGCCAATCCCGCGGAGGTCGCGTTTCTTGGCATTCCATATGCGGCCCCGCCGACTGGGAATCTCCGCTGGCGTCCTCCGCAACCTCCTCCAGCGTGGGCGGGCGTCCGCGATGCAAAGGCGTTCGGCCCGGCCTGTCCCCAGTTGCCCAGCGGCTGGCTGCCTCAAATGCTCGGCCGCAAGCAGATGGTCACGGACGAGGCCTGCCTCTATTTGAATGTGTGGACGACGAATCTGCCTGCAAGCGCGGGGACTTCGACCCACACGTCTTCGCTCCACAATGCTCCCGTGATGGTGTGGATTCATGGCGGCGGCAACGTTGAAGGGTCTCAGGAGTGGCCACCATTGGGGCCGACGTTAGCCAGGCACGGCGTAGTCGTCGTCAGCATCAATTATCGCCTTGGCGTGTTCGGCTTTTTATCGCTTCCGGGGCTCACTGCCGAGTCTGCCCATCATGCCTCGGGAAATTATGGATTGCTCGACCAGATTGAGGCACTCAAATGGGTACGCAGGAATATCGGCAAGTTCGGCGGCGACCCGGCCAACGTGACAGTATTCGGCGCCTCTTCGGGATCTCTCGATATCTGCGACTTGATGGCTTCTCCTCTTGCCTCAGGTCTGTTTGAGAAGGCCATCCTGCAAAGCGGCTTCTGCGTCGACAACACAGCACCGCCCCTTTCCGCGGTCGAGATCCAGGGGGAAAAACTAGCGCAGCAACTGGGTGCTTCAGGCGACGATGCGCGAGCTCTCGACAAGCTACGCGCAATTCCCGCGGAGCAGTTGCTGCAACAAGCCGCAACAGACCACGAGATCGACTTCAATCCCAATGTTGACAAGTGGGTGCTTCCCGATCAGCCATGGCACATTTTTTCTGAGGGCAAGCAGGCCCGGATCCCGGTGATTGTGGGCAGTAACGCGGAGGAACTGTCGATTTTCGCAAGCCCACTTGTCGGAGGTACGTCGCATCGTCCCAAAACCATTGCCGAATACCGCCAGTGGTTGCAGCAGACATTTCATGATCTTGCTCCAGAAGTTTTTGCCGCGTATCCAGCCAATACGGACAGCGACGAACCGAAAGCTTTTCTAAGGATGGACTCGGATTATGAGTTTGGGTTTGGTGCGTGGCTCATGGCGCGCGAGACGCAAGCCATTGGACAGACCGCGTTCCTTTACCACTTCACCTATGTTGGAAGCGGAGAGTTTCGGTCCCTTGGGGCATTCCACAGCGAGGAGAGCATTCTTCTCAGCAAGAAATACTGGACAAGCTGGGTGAGCAGCCCTAACGACGAACCCATGTCCGAGCGCATCATTGGCTACTGGACGCAGTTCGCCAAAACCTCGCGACCGGAGGCGCCAGGACTTCCCGCGTGGCCCGCCTATGATTCGCGCTCGGATCAATACCAGGAATTAGGCAGACATACCGGGCAGATTGCTTGCAACTCTTCCAGGTTCGGAGGCTTCATGAAGTCGTTCATCGCTGAGCGGTCGAAGTGAGGCCGGCTTACTCCGACTCGCGTCCTGCGCGACCCACGGTTTTTGATTGCATGACACTCTCGGAGCGCTATACTTCTGGCATCCGCCAGCCAATGCTCCACCGGCTGTTTTTTCAATTAGAGGCATCTGCCAGCCAACGTTTTACGGGCTGGTTTTTCAATTAGAGTTGCCGATTTTTGCCCGCCGCGTCCAACTTTCGATTGAAACCCCGGCGCATTGGGCTACGTCATACCATCAAGAGAACTGGCCCGTAGACGCAGGTCTTCTCCAGCAAAAAGACCACAACAACGACCATCGCAACGACCAAGCAAGGGGGTAATTGTTCGAGAATTTGACGACAAGGGCTCGCATTGCGGGTATCCTAGTTTCGTCAGGCTTCAGGCAAGTCACGCCGCCGGCCCCCCACCGGCGGAAATCACACAATCGCTCAATTTCGGAGGGGCAAGATGAACCGCGCATCAAGGTTCC
The DNA here is from genome assembly GCA_963826735.1 of uncultured Acidobacteriota bacterium. Classification (GTDB taxonomy): domain Bacteria; phylum Acidobacteriota; class Terriglobia; order Terriglobales; family Acidobacteriaceae; genus Telmatobacter. The sequence goes on along the minus strand of CAWGYN010000009.1, from coordinate 109,528 downwards.
TGGCCGTGGCATGTGTCAGCGTTGCGGCGCTAGCGGCAATTCCGTCTCCGGCACAGGGTTTCGGAGCTTCCAAGCTAAAAGTCACGCTGCAGCGCAAGCTTCCTGCTCTCGTCCATCTTCCCAGCAGCACCATCAATCTCACCGTCAGCACGGCAGACCAGGACGGGACCCTTCCCTTCGATTTTAAGGCGCTGCTGGAAACGGAGCTGCTCAAGGACGATCCCGATCTGCGTGAAATGGATAATGCGGGAGTGCAGATTCTCTGCCAGATCACCGAGTATTCCCATCCCGAACCCACCGTCACCAAGCGAGCGGGGCCGGGCCTATCGCTTTCGGGCCCCAAAAAAGGCGTGACCGCGACCTCGGATTACACGCGCATCACTGGGCAGCTGAACGTCTCGTTGCAGGTAAAAGATTCCTCCGGAGGCCTGCTCATCTCTGACAACATCAGCGCGACCTACGACCAGGAGTTCGACAGTTCGGGCAATTCCGCGTCCCATGGCGTGATGGGCTCGGTCACGGGCACGTTCGGCCGGATGAAAGGCGGCGGAAAAAGCGAAGACATGAACCCGCCCACGCCCTCCGAGCTGCGATCGCGCCTGATCATGGATGCGACGCAGCAGATCGCCGAGCACCTGGTGAACAGCGACGAGAAAATCGAAGTGCTGCTGGCTCAGAAAGCCGGCCCTCTCGACGAAGGCAACAAGGCAGCCCAGGCAGGCTTGTGGGAACGCGCGCTTGAGACCTACGAGACCGCCTCTCCTTTTCCCAAGCCTGAAGACGACGCCTATCGCCTCTATAATGTCGGGGTCGCTTACGAAGCGCTTGCCTACGGGGCCAGCGACGAAAAGATGACCATGAAGTACCTTGACCAGGCGGCAATCAATTACGGCAAAGCTATCGACGCCAAGCCTGACGAAAAGTATTTCGTGGACCCGCAAAAACGCATCGAAACCGCCATTTCGCACTACAAGGAGCTGGATCAGGAGCAGAGCCAGGACCCCGCAGGAAGCAGCCAATCCCGTGCCTGCCGCACCCAAGGCACTCACCAATACCCAGATCATCGCCATGGTGAAATCCGGCGTTGACGACCCCACCATCATCCAGACGATTCGCGGAGCCGGCGCGGTGAGCTTCGATCTCAGCCCCGGGGGTCTGCACGATCTGACCAGCAATGGCGTCAGTGCGGGAGTGGTGAGCGCCATGAAGGCGCAAGCTGCGAAAAAACCGCCTGCCCCCGTTCACAAAGGGCTCACCAACACGCAAATCATCGCCATGGTTAATTCCGGCATGGACGAGGAGACGATCGTGAAGACCATCGCGGGAGCCGCCGCGGTCGACTTCGACCTGAGCGCGACCGGCCAGCAACAGCTTACCAGCGGGGGAGTGAGCGCGCGGATTCTGGCCGCGATGAAGAATCGTGCCGCGAAGAACCGTCCAAACCTGTGGCCGCAAAATGATTGCCCACGTTCCATCCCGCATTCTCGTGGTCGCTCTGCTCTCGCTCACATTTGGCGCGCGGCCTGGCGCGGCGGCGCAGACGGTGAAGTGCGGCGCAGGCGACGACCTGGTGGTTCAGGCTCTGGAGCGCATCACTCCGCAAAGCGGCAACGACGCCTTCGTGGATGCGCTGGAGCTGCTCAAGCACGCCGTCTCTGTGTGCCCTGAGCTGGGCGACGCGTGGTACTATCGCAGCCTGGTAGAGAAACGCCTGGGTCACGAATGCGCTCGCCAATTACGCCCTGGGCAAGGCGCAATTCAACGGCTCCGAAGCGCTCGATCAGGGACTGAATCCGCTCGAGCTCTCCACGCCATCGTCGCGAAGCATCCCTTGACGCAAGGCCCTGCACCCCAGTCCAGTGCGCCTTCTGAGCCCTGCCCCTGTGCAGCAGAAGTGGGCGCTCGTGATCGGCATCGGGCAGTTTACCGACAGTGAAATTCCGCATCTCAATTACACCGCCGCCGATGCCACAGCTTTTGCCGACGCCATCGAGGATCCGTCCATCGGCCAGTTCCCTGCCGATAACGTGCACGTGCTCACTGACAAGCAGGCCACTACGAAAAACATCAAGGAGCAGCTCAACTGGATCGCGCGCCACGCCGAGGCCAACGACCTGGTGGTGATTTACGTGGCCACCCACGGCACGCCGCGCACTGCGGACTCGGCGGGCGGCGCCAATTACCTCGTCACCTACGACACCGAGGCTTACAGCGGTGACGACGTCGACGAGGACGCGCTCTACGCAACGGCTTATCCCATGGTGGAGTTGGCCAACGCCGTAGCCACGCGCATGAAGGCTCTGCGCACCGTGGTTTTTCTCGACACTTGCTATAGTGGCGGCGCGGCAGGTTCGGGCACGCCCGCGGCAACTCAAAAGCTCGCCAACACCGCCCCCTCTGAGGCGATGCTCTCGCACATGTCCCTGGGAACGGGCCGGATTGTGATGTCGGCCAGCGAGAACAACGAGGAGTCGCTCGAAAGCGACAAGTTCCACCACGGCTACTTTACCTACTACCTGCTGCAGACGCTGAAAAATGGCAAGGGCCTGACGCCGCTGAGCCAGGTCTATGCCTCCGTAGCACAGCAGGTCTCGCAAAGCGTCTCCGCCCAGGGCGCGCATCAGCATCCGGTCATGAACCGCAGCTCTGCGGATGCGGATTTCGCGCTGCGCTCGCCGGCAACGAGCACAGCCAACGCGAAGCCCTGAGCCCGCACAGAAGAGGCAAGCCATGCATCGCCTCAGAACGATTGGATTCGCGATCTGCCTTTCCGCGGGTCTCGCAGTCGGAACCGCCGGCGCGCAAACCACCACTATCAAAGACTCTATCGCCCAGCAGGAGCAGAAGCTGGCGCAGGCTCGCGCCAACAACGATGTACGCACGGTTCTCACCGAGCTGAATATTCTCGGCTCGCTCTATCGGCTATCCGGCCAATTACAGAAGGCACTCGATGACCTGAATGAGGCACTGCCCATCGAGCAGCAGAGCCAAGAGCCTTCTCGGTCAGGGAACGACTCTCATGACCATGGGCCGCATCTATACCGACCTTGGCCAGGAAGACAAGGCGCTCGCGCTGCTCAATCAGGCGCTGACCATGTGGCGCACTCTGGGCTCGCGCAGCGGTGAGGCTGCAACGCTCAGTTACATCGGCAAGGTCTATAACAATCTCGGCGATCACGACGAATCGCTCAAGAATCTCAATGCTTCGATGGCGATCTGGCATCAGATCGACAATCCGCAAAACACGACTCCGTCACCTAACAGCACCGCCGCCATCTCCGGCCTGTCCCGTCGCAGACAACCGCCGCTTCCCGCACCACGGCCAACCTCAATGGCGAAGCTGGAACCCTCGACAATCTGGGGCGCGCCTACTCCGACATGGGCCAGGGGCTCGAGGCGCTCAAGAATTACGACCAGGCCATCGCTCTCTTCCGCCAGGCGGGCGAGCGCAATGGCGAAGCTCTGGTGCTGAACGATATGGGTCCGGCCTACGCCGAGTTGGGGCAGAAACAAAAATCGCTCGAGGTCTACAACCAGGCGATGCAGATCTGGCACGAAACCGGCAACCGCCAAGGCGAAGCACTGACGCTCAACGACATCGGCCGGCTCTATCGCGACCTTGGCCAGCAGCAGACAGCGATGGACTACTACAACCAGGCGCTGCCCATCTGGCGCGAAACCGGCAACCGCAGCGGCGAGGCCATGGCGCTGAGCGACATCGGCAGCGCCTACGCCGATCTCGGTCAGCCGCAGAAAGCGCTCGACTACGGCAGCCAGGCGCTGCCCATTTTCAGTGAAACCGGCAATCGGCGCGGCGAGGCCATGGTCCTGAATACCATGGGCCGGGATCACTCCGACATGAGTGAAGCACAGGATGCGATGGAGCTCGATCTGCAGGCGCTCGTCCTCTGGCGCGAGGTAAAGGATGAGCGCAACGAAGCCACTGCGCTGATGACCATTGCCTGGGCCTACTCCGAGATGAATCAGCCGGAACAGTCCTTCGCCAGCGCCATTGCTGCATTGGGTCTGGCCAGGGCCACCGCCGACCCCGAGATGAAGGCCGCGATCGAAAACTCCATGATGCTCGGTTTTCGCAAGCAGCATCGCCCCGAGGAGGCAATCTTATTCGGACTCGATGCCGTGAACTCTTATCAGCAGATCCGCAAAAACATTTCCGGGCTCAATAAGGAATTGCAATCGGGATTCGTGCAATCGAAGTCAGGTGTTTATCGCATGCTGGCCGAACTGCTCATCGAGGCGGGGCGGCTGGGCGAAGCGGAACAGATTCTCGATCTGCTCAAGGAACAGGAGCTGAAGGATCTGGTGGCCGGGGCGAACGCCAATGCCGGAGGTGGCTTAGAGCCCATCGCGCTTTCGCCCGCGCAGCAAAAAGCCGAGAGCGCGTTGCCCGATCTCGAAAAGAAAGCGCGCGCCATCGAAGAGCTGAGCCTGACCTACGCCCAGATTCAGGCCAAGCCCACGCACACGCCGGAGGACGACGCGCAACTCAAGTCCATCGATGCCAACATGCGCGAAGTGAGCAAGGAAATTCACGACACACTGTATAACGAAATCTTTCCGCTGCTCGATGCGCAATCGGCTCCCGGCCGGGTCGCGGACACGACAAAGAGCCTGCTTCAGGACTCGCTCGCGAAACTTGGTCCGGACGTGATGGGCATTCGCCTGCTGCTCGGCGACGATCATGCGTACGCGATCGTGGTCACGGCCAGCTCGCGCAAAAAAGTCGAGCTGCCGGCCTCATCTGCTGGCGTGCGCGCCAAGGCTCTTGAGGCAGCCCGCGTGCTCAGCTCGCCCGCCACCGATCCGCGCCCGCAGTTGAACCAGCTCTACGCGATGGTCGTGGCCCCGCTTGAGGGCGAACTGAAAACCCTCACCTCCGCACAAAACAGTGTTCCCACGTTGCTCTGGTCGCTCGACGATGCGCTGCGCTATGTGCCCATGGGCGCTCTTTACGACGGCACGCATTACCTGGTCGAACGCTTCCACAATGTGCTGTTCACTCCCGAAAGCTACGGGCACATCAACGATTCCCCGCTTGCCAACGGCCAACCGCCTCGCGCGCTGGCCATGGGCCTGTCGAAGAGTTACGGCGGCATGCCCGCCCTTCCCGGCGTTTTGCCCGAGCTCGATTCTGTGGTGCGCGACCCCTCGGTTCCCGATTCGCACGGTCCGATGCAGGGAAAGCTGCTGCCCGACGAGCAGTTCACACTTGCCGCACTGAAGTCGGAACTCGACTCCGGCCAGGATTTCTCCGTAGTGCACATTGCCAGTCACTTTGTTCTCATTGCTGGCAGCGGCGACGAGCCGTTTCTGCTAATGGGCGGCGACAAAACCGGCGATCCCGATGGATTTGACTGGAATCTCTCCGACATGGAAAACTCCACGGTCGCCTTCCACGGCACGCGCCTGCTCACGCTCTCCGCTTGCAGCACCGCGAAGAATTACAAATCCCGCAACGGTCTCGAGATGGACGGTCTCGGCATGGTGGCGCAGCAGAAAGAAGCGGAAGCCGTGCTGGCCACGCTCTGGGACGTGAACGACCTCAGCACCAGCCACATCATGAGCGACTTTTATGCGCGCTGGGTCGAAAATCCCTCGCTGGGTAAAGCCGAAGCGCTGCGCCAGGCACAGCTCGCCTTCCTGCACGGCACTGCGATCGATCCCGGCGCCAAAACCGGCCACGGCTCCGGGGCCTCGTCCGCCACGCGATCCGGTCTCGGCTACGCTCATCCTTATTACTGGGCGCCCTTCGTCCTCATAGGGAATTACCGGTAGCGCCCATCCTGTCTTCGAAAGGACCGTCATGACGAAATCATCGTTGCATTTAATCGGGGCTGCTGCTGTTTTGCTGGTTTCGCTGGTATGCGTTTCTTCTCTCCGCACGCAGGAGGTCATCACTCCTCCGCAGGGCAAGGGCCACGTGGTCGTCTTTCTCTCCGGAATGGCCGGCCCCAAGCACGACAAGGCGCTGGCCGAAGCCATTGCCTCGCTCGGCTACGTTGTAGTGGTCTACGACGGACGCCATGTGGAAGGAGGCCTCGGCCAGAAGCTCCGAACTGACATCCAGAATGCGCAGCAGACACCCAACGCGCTTCCCGGCAAAGTGGCGCTGGTCGGTGTTTCGTTCGGCGGCGGCTTCGCGCTCGCCTTTGGCTCCCGCTGGCCCGATCTCGTGTCCGTCGATATCGTGTGGTATCCGGCAACGGGTTTCGCCAGCAAGTTCCCCGGCTTCGCCAATCGCATCACCGTTCCCGTACTCATGTTTGCCGGAGAAGCGGATCATTATCACGATTGCTGCCTGATTGCGACGGCCCGCTCGTTGGCTGCCAATGCCGCCGCGGCCGGAATCCCATTCGAACTCGTCACCTATCCCGGCACCGACCACGATTTCATCAAAGGTGGGAAAAACTACAATCCCTCGGCGTACGACGATGCGCTGGACCGAACCGCGGCCAGGCTGAAAGCGGCCTTTGCGAATTGATCCGCAACCGATTTACGCGAGCAGCCGCTTCGCCACTTCGATGTAAAGCTCAACCGCTTCGCGGAGTTCTTTCTTCGCCAGCTTCTCGAATGGCGTGTGCGCCACGTGAATGTTGCCGGGGCCGAGCAGCAGCGGCTCACCCCAGTTCGAGAGCTGCGGAATATCGGTGGTGAACTTCGCAATCATGGTGGGCAATCCCTGCACCGCGCGCAGCCGCACGAAAGGAATCTCCAGCGTGAAGTCCACTTCCGCCAGATCTGCCGCCGCATCGAGAAGCGCGGCGCGCACCGGCGCCGAGTCGCCCACCAGCCGCACCAGCACCTGCGCCTCGGCCTTATCGGCAATCACGTTGGGCGCGTGGCCCCCGTGGATCTGCCCGATGTTCAACGTGCCAGGCCCCACGTCTTCGATGACGGGCATTTCCAGTTCCAGCAGCCTCGCCATTACCTGCACCAGTTTGTGCACGGCGCTCTCGCCGAGTTCGGGATACGCCGAGTGCGCCATTTTGCCCGTCGAGCGAAACACCGCGCGTAGAGCGCCCTTCGACGCCAACGCCAGGCGATTGTCAGTGGGCTCACCGTTGATCAGGAAGCGGCTGCCCTTGGGCGCGAGATTCGCAGCTTTGGCGCCCGCCGAATCGCGCTCTTCGCCCGACACAAACAACAACCCAATGCGAAGGCCTGCCGTCCGCAGCGTTTCGGCAGCGGCGACCTGCGCCGCAATAATGCCCTTGGCGTCGGAAACTCCGCGCCCATACATAAACTCCGCATCTTCGCTGAACGGAATGTACGGCGGCACCGTATCCATATGCGTGGAGAAAACCAGCTCCGGCGTCTGCCCTTGCGATCCGGCATACACGTTCCACCGCGGGCCTGCAGCGCCGTCCGGCGGCTGCGGCACGGGAGTCTTCTCCACCTGCCAGCCTCGCCCGGCAAGAAACCCGGCCAGAAAATCCCCCACCGCTCCCTCGTGGTAGGTCGTTGATTCAATTTCGCATAACTGGCGTGTCAAGGCGATCGGATCAAGAGCAGCGCGGCTGGAAGTTTGGCTCATCATGATGTTGTCAGAATAGCGCAGAGACCGCTTCCGTTCCTTCTGTTGCGACCGGCGTGCTTGATGTCACTAATCAAGCACGCCGACTAGCGTAAAATGAAGCGTGGAATGGACTCCACGACCGCATTCGCCCAAACTGAAGCGCATCGCAGCGGCCCGGTTTCCCTGGCTTCGCAGAAAGCGGTCTCTTCACTTGAGGATCGCGGCATGTACGCGGTGCAACAGCCGAGTCCCGCGAGTTTCGTTCCCTCCAGCGCCCTTCCCCGCCCTCAGGACTCTCGTGCCGGCGACCTGCGCAGTCTTTCGATTGCTGGCGAGGCCGGCCAACTGGAAGCGATTCTGAATCAGGGCACGCACGGCGCGCGTTTTGCGGCGCTCATCTGTCATCCACATCCGCTGGGCGGCGGCAACCTGCACAACAAGGTCGTCTACCATGCCATGAAGGTTTCAACGATCCCGCGTGGGGCCTGGGCTTGCCTGTGTTGCGCTTCAACTTTCGCGGCACGGGCTTGAGCGAAGGCGCGCACGACGGCGTAGCCGAGACCGGCGATGTGTTGGCTGGCATGGATTGGCTGCAGCGCGAGTTCCGTCTTCCTCTCATCGTCGCCGGATTCAGTTTTGGCGCGGCCATGGCGCTGCGTGCTTGTTATCTGCCCGGCGCAACGCATCGCGATGTGCGCGCGCTCATCGCCCTCGGTCTGCCCACCACGGCGCAAGGTCCCGCTTATAACTATTCCTACCTGCAAAACCTGACCACCCCAAAACTCTTCCTCAGCGGCGATCGCGACCAGTTTGCGCCCGCAGAGCAATTGACCAAGGTGGCCGCTTCTGCGGCCGAACCCAAACGCCTCATCCTCATTCCCGGCGCAGACCACTTTTTTACCGATCAACTGGAAGCGATGCAACATGCTCTTGCCGGCTGGTTGAAGGAGCAATTGTCATGACACCGGTCAGCGACACCGCACTCGAATCACTGCACACCACGGCCACCGGAATCTTTACCGGCGCGCTCAAGGCGTGCAACATCGCGTCTGCTTTCGACCGCCGCTTGCGCTTCGAAGGCCACACACTGCATCGCCTTTTGCCCGACGGCAGCGGCCCTGCAACCATCGATCTCTCTGCGTACAAGCGCATGTTTGTCATTGCGCTGGGCAAGGCCGCCGGACCCATGCTCGAAATCCTGCTGGAACGCATGAAGCGCCGCAAAGGACTGCGTGGCATCTGCGCCTCCAATCAATTGCCCACCGAGCGCAACTGGCGCTTCCGTTATTTTGAGAGCGGCCATCCCCTGCCCAACGAAGACTCTTTTGCCGCCGCACGCGCCGCCCTCGCGCTACTGCGCAAGGCACGCAAGGATACGCTCGTTTTCTTCCTCATCTCCGGCGGCGGGTCGGCGCATGTTCGATCTGCCCCTTGATCCGCACATCACGCTCGAGGACACGATCGAGTTCCACCAGTTGCTGCTGGCCTCGGGCGCGCCCATCAACGAGGTCAACACGCTGCGCAAGCATTTCTCCGCGGTCAAGGGCGGCCGCCTGGCGATGGCCGCGCCGGAAGCGACCAAGGTGAGCCTGCTGCTCCCCGATGTGCCGCTGCGCACGCTCGACGCGCTCTCTTCGGGACCGACTTCGCCCGACCACTCTACCGTGGCCGATGTGCGCGAGCTTCTCGCCAAATACGATCTTGCGGAAAAACTTCCCCCCTCGATCCGCTCGTTCTTTGAGCGCGAAGACTTCCCCGAGTCGCCCGGCAACAAGACCTGGCAGCGGGTTTCGTTCCTTCCGCACAAAATGCCCTGGGCCGATGCCGCGCCGCTGCGACCCATGACTTCAGCAGCCAGCATGAGCAACGAAGACGAGGCCTTCCGCGATTCGGTCTTTGAGATTCTGCTCTCCAGCCACGACTTCGTGGAGAGTGCGCGCGCCCTGGCTCGGAATGCGGGCTATCACGTGGTCGTCGACAACAGCTTGCGACGATTGGGACTACGCCGAACGCAGCTCGCTACCTGCTGGAGCGCTTCCACACTTTTCGCGCCCAGCATCCGCGCTTCTGCCTGATCTCTGTGGGCGAAGTGACCGTGACGCTCAACCGCACGCCCGGCGCGGGCGGCCGCAATCAGCAGTTTGCTTTAGCCTGCGCTCTCGAACTCGCCAAATATCCTGGCGAGCGCCTCACCGTGCTCAGCGCCGGCTCCGATGGCATCGACGGCAATACGCAGGCCGCCGGAGCCATCGCCGATCCCACCACCGTGGCTCGCGCCCGCGCCTTCGGCTTCGATCCCGAACAGTCGCTGGCCGAATTCAATGCCTGCCCGCTCTTCACCGCCATTGGCGACTCCGTGGTTACCGGACCCACCGGCCACAACCTGCGCGACCTGCGCCTGCTGATCTCCGAAAGCACCTAACCTACTGCAGTGGGCGCCCCACCCGCGCGAGGTATTTGTTGTTGTCGCTAGGATGGGAGCGGTTGGCTTGCTCCCTCGCTCCCTTGCTCACTTGCTCCCTGCTCTCCGGTGGAAAACGTCAGGAACTTTTCTCCTTCGCGCGAATTTTCTGCATTACGATGGGTTGGTGCCTCGAAAATCAAAACGCAAAACCGCGGGCAAACTTCCCGACATTCGCGCTGTTGCAGCCGTGGCGAAAGTTTCCATCGCCACGGTCTCCAGAACCATCAATGGTTCTCCGCTGGTCAGCGACCGCCTCAGCAAGCGCGTTTGGCAGGCCATCAAACAGCTCAACTACCTGCCCAACACCCATGCGCGCACCCTCGTCTCCGGCCGCAGCCGCCTGCTTGGCATCATTGTCGAAAACATCACCAATCCTTTCTTCCCCGAACTGATCCAGAGCTTCGAAGAAATCGCAGTGGCGCGCGGCTACGAAATCCTGGTCAGCTCCACCAACAGCGATCCTGCGGTACTTGCCGCTTGCGCACGCCGCATGTTGGAACGCAAAGTTGATGGCGTCGCCGTGATGACCTTCGGCGAGGAGGAACCGGTGCTCGACCAGCTCGTGCACCGCGGCGTTCCCATCGTGCTTGCCGAGTTTAAGCTCGACGATCCCAAGGCCAGCACCATTCTTCTCGACTACTCCACCGGCATTCATGCGGCGATTCGCCATCTCGCCGATCTCGGGCATCGCACCATCGGTTTTCTCGCCGGCCCGCACAGTCTGCACTCGGCTATCACGCGCGAAAACGACTTTCGCGCCGCCATGCAGTCCGCCGGTATTTCGATTCAGAAAAAATGGATCATCGAGTGCGACCACACGCTCAAGGGCGGCGTTGCGGGCTTTGAGCAGTTACGCAAGCTCGCTTCCCGGCCCACCGCTATCGTCTGCTCCAACGATATGACCGCCATCGGCGTTCTGCGCGCTGCCTACATGGCCGGGCTGCGCGTGCCGCAGGACCTCTCTGTGATCGGGCTCGACGATGTCGACTTTGCTGAGTACACACTGCCGCCACTCACCACTATCCGCCTTTCGCGCACCGACCTGGCGCGTGCCGCCTTTGAAGCACTGCGCACACAGGCTGAAGATCCTGAAAATCCAAAAATGCAGCGCGAATTCCTGGTGTCAACCAGTCTCGTGGTCCGCGGCTCCACAGCTCCGCCCCCGTCTGCCAATCCATCTTGAGTTCGAATTGAATGGACTTAACTTGCGCGTCTCTTTCCTCTTCGAGAAATCCCGGCCGCCGTGCGGAAATCCCGCGATTTTCATCTCACATCACGGTGTGCCCGGCCGCACAACGCATGATTCCAAACCCCTGTAACCTTGCCTCAACGCAAGGATTGCCTCGCGCATTTCGTGTAAATGGCTAACGGCGGCATCGATTTCGCGTCGAATTCACGAAACTTTGAATTTGCCAGACAACAATTTCCGAAGCATCCTGCTCGTGAAGGAACCGCGGCGAGATGGATCGCGTACTTGAATCCTATGAAGATCTGGGTGAGCGGAATCTTACTGTGCCTGGCGTCGGTGAACCTACCGGCGGCCTCTCCCAGAGCTTCCCACCAGACGACCGCGAAGTCGCCGGCGGTGGTTGCGCAGAAGAAGGACACCGCCGATCCGCTCATCGACCGCCCACTGCATCTGGCCGACTTCCCCAACATGCAGCCGCGCGCCGATCTTCGCGACAAGCTGGCCCACGTCTCCAACTTCATCCAGAACGCGCCCTTCGACGGCCAACCAGCCACGGAGAAGACCGAGGTGTGGATGGCGCACACCAAATCGACGCTCTATTTCGTTTTCATCTGCCATGACCGCCATCCCGACCTGATTCGCGGCCACCTGGCGCGCCGCGAGAACATTCTCAACGACGATGGCGTTGCCGTGCTTCTCGATCCCTTTCGCGACCGGCGTCTGGGCGTTATGTTCAGGGTGAACCCGGCAGGAGTGCAGGCTGACGGCGCATGGAGTGAACCCAGCAACACCGATTACAGTTACGATACGGTGTGGGATTCCGATGGCCGCGTAACCAAAGACGGCTGGATGGCGCTGATTGCAATTCCCTTCCGCAGCGTTCGCTTTCGCAGCAACGAATCGGACTGGGGCGTGGTCCTGGCCCGTTTTCTTCCGCGCAACTCTGAAACGGATCTATGGCCGCGTGTGGCCGCAGACGTCACGGGCATCCTTAGTCAGGAAGGCACTCTGCACGGAATCGAAGGCGTGACCGGCTCGCACAACTTTCAGTTGAATCCTTACACGCTGGCGCAAAACGAGCGTTCGCTCATCGACATCGACCCCACCAACCCCTTCTTCAGCTCGCGTCACTTTGAAGGCACGGATGGTGGCGAGGCCAAGCTGATCCTCAAAGACAGCATCGTTCTCGACGGCACCATCAACCCCGACTTCAGCGATATTGAATCCGAGCAACCACAATTCACCGTCGATCAGCGCTTCCCGGTTTATTTTCCCGAGCTACGGCCCTTTTTCCTGGAAAACGCCAACTACTTTAATACTCCCATCAATCTCATCTACACGCGCAACATCGTGCATCCCGAGTACGGCATCCGCATCACGGGAAAGATCGACCACACGAATCTCGGACTCTTTGCCATCGACGATCGCCAGCCCGGACAGGCCGTCGCGCCCGGAGATCCGCTGTACGGGAAACATGCCGCCGTCGCCGTGGGCCGTCTCTCTGAGGATGTGGGCAAGGGATCGAGCCTGGGCGCAATGTACACCGACGAAGAATTCGGCCAGGGCTGGAACCGCATCGGCGGCCTCGACTTTACCGCGCGTATGAACCAACACTGGACCGCGTGGGGACAGATGGTGGAAAGCTCTACCATGGGCGACAAGGACAGCGGCACGCCGCCTACCTACTCCGCCGGCCCAGCGAGCGCATTCCAACTGCAGCGCTCCGGCCACGCTTTTAACCTGAACGAGAACTACTTCGACGCCAGCACCGGTTTTCAAACGCAACTGGGCTTCATCCAGGCCTCCAACTTCCGCAACAACCAGACCCACGCCACCTATCAATGGTTTCCCAAGAAGCGGTTTTATCAGAGCTTCGGCCTCGAAACCAACCAGAACATCGCCTTCGATCACCAGGGCGACCGCGTCTTTCACTATTCCACTTTCGATCCCTACTTGCTGCTGCCGCGCAACATCGTCATCGCTCCAGTCTTCGGCCAGAACTCTGACACCGTCAGCCCGCTCAACTACGCCAGCCTCACCTATTTCAAGAACTTAACCGAGAACTTTGGTGGAATCGTTTTCCGCGGCGCGCCCTGGTCGCAGTTCAACTTCAACCTGCAGGCCATCCGCAGCGGCAACGTGAACTACAACCCCGTCGCCGGGCAGATCCCTTCGCTGCTCGACCAGGAAACTGTGCAGTTGCTCTTTACCGTGCAGCCGGTTCACCAGCTCACCGCCGACAACACCTATCTGCTCGATCGCGACCACGCTGTCTCGAACGGCGCATTCGTTTACGAGGCGCAGACCATGCGCAGCGTGGTGAACTACCAATTCACGCGCTCGATTTCCGCACGCCTGGTTGCGGAGTACGACTCCACCCTGGTAAACCCCGCGGAAACCTCGCTGCTGCGCAGCAAGGAATTCGCTACGCAGGCGCTTCTCACCTGGCTGCCGCATCCCTACACCGCGATCTACATCGGCTACAGCAACGACATGCAGAATCTCGACCGCAGCCTCTGCAACCGGCTGCCAGGCGGCGCATGCGATGCGAACAATACCACCCCGCCTCGCGCCGGATCGATGCTCAATGACGGCCGGCAGATCTTTATCAAGGCTTCGTATCTCTTCCGTTTCTGAGCCTAGTACCTTTCGCGCGTTAAGCTGTCTATAGAAGAGCGCGGAGCGTACCTCCACGCCGGAGAAGCAAGATTGACGACCGCCTGCATCAACCGCATCGCCACAGCGGTGCCCCCGCACGACATGCACAACGGATTCATTGCCTTCGCCGAATCCCTGGTCGCCGACGGCACGCCGCGAAATCTTTTTCGGCGCATGGTGCGCCAATCGGCGATCAGCCACCGCTACTCTTTCCTCGACCTCGTCGTCACCGCGAATGGCGGCGTGCGCGACGCCAGCGAGTTTTTCGTCGCCGGCAATTTCCCCACGACCGCCCGCCGCATGGAGGCCTTCGAGCAATTCGCACCGCGGCTTGCCCGCAACGCCCTCGACAAGCTTGCGCTCACTGAGGAAGAACGCCGCACTATCACTCACGTCATCGTCACTTCCTGCACCGGCCTCTACGCGCCGGGGCTCGACTATGACATCGTGGAGCACCTCGGCCTCAACCCATCCGTCGAACGCACCTTCATCGGCTTCATGGGCTGCTACGCCGCCATCAACGCGCTCAAAGCCGCCCGTCACATCGTTCGCTCCGAGCCCAACGCCAAAGTGCTCATTGTGAGCCTGGAGCTGTGCTCTCTCCATATGCAGGAAACGCAAAATCTCGAGCAGTTGCTGGCGTTCCTCGTCTTCGCGGATGGCTGCGCCGCTTATCTGGTCAGTGCGGAGCCGACCGGCCTTGCGATCGACAGCTTTCTTGCCGTGGTTCTCCCGGACACCAATCCACTGATTACCTGGCGCATCGGCGAAAAGGGTTTCGACATGCACCTTTCCGGCAAGATTCCCGGTGAGCTGCGTCGAGGGCTCGCCGCTGCGGGCAATCAAATTTCAAAGGGCGCCGATATCAACTCTGTCGATCTTTGGGCTGTGCATCCTGGCGGCCGCTCCATTCTTGACGCGGTCGAGCAGGGGCTGGAACTGGCGCCGGAAGCTCTCTCTGACTCGCGCCACATTCTGCTGAACTACGGCAACATGTCCTCGGCCTCGGTGGTCTTCGTTCTCGAGCGGCTCATCGAGCGCGCTCGCCCCGGGCAGTTCGGCTGCGCGATGTCCTTCGGTCCCGGCGTCACCGCGGAGACGATGCTGTTTCACGCCGTCTAACGCTCCAAAGTTTCGTTGGAGTGGGCACGCGCGCACGCAGCAGAATCTGAATTGTCTCGATTTTTCTTACGGAACAGCCGTCAATCCGCGGTCGGCCGTCTCGAATTCGATTGCGTTGGCTTCGCGCCAGGCGGTGATCTCCGCGTGAGTCTGGTCGGCGGCCGTGCGGCGATCAGGATAGATCTGCGGCTCGAAGAAGCGCAGTTCCGCCGAGAAGCCGGCCACGCCGAGCACCTTCCATAGGTGCGTGGTGAAACTCTCGTCGCCGTACCAGCAAAGCTCGCGCTCCTCCACGCCACCATCGATCACGTAACGAATCGCTGCCGCCGTGATCGGCGCGCCCGCCGTGGTTGCCGGATCGATGAGCCGCGAGTGGAAGCGCAGCACCTCGGCGCCATCCGTGCTTGTGCCCTCAGGAAATAGCAGCACGGGAACCGGAAGACGCAGCCGTTCGGTCATTTGCTCGGCGACCGACATAGCGCTGGCCAGGCTCGAACGGTCGAGGAAGATGGTTCCTCCCGTCCGCGCCGCCTTGCCGAAGTACGGCCAGCCGCCGACCTCCATCTTGGCCACAAAGAAGCACGGCATGGCCGCGCTGATGATGATGATGTCGAGATAGCTTAGATGGTTCGAAACCACCAGTCCGCAGGCCGGCGGCTGCCCTTCTACCTGGGAGCCGATGCCGAGGCATTTCAGAATGATGCGCGCCGCTTGTTGCAGCCACACGGCACGCTGCTCCAGCGTGAGCGGCCCGTGAATGCGCTTGAGCCAGTAGCGAACGATGCAGAGCGCGAGAGCGAAAACCAGCGCCACAGCGCGCCGGAACCGCCGCAACATCATGAGGTGAGCGGAGCGAGAAAGCGGTTGCGCGCGGCAGCCGAGAGTAATTTGAGATCGAGGAGCGTCAGAAAATCGATGGTGCGGAACTCGCGGTCCCAGGCCGGCGGCGCGGCAATACGCGCGCCAATAGCGAGATAAGTCTTGAGCAGCTTGGGAACTTTGCCCTGGGTAGCGGGCGTCGCGAGAAAACCTGATCGATCGGTCTGGCAGGGCGTAGGCTGTGCGTCCGCATCCTGCATGTCGGCATCCTGTGGCTCAGGGGGACACGCAAAGGCTGCGGTCGGCATCGTCTCAAACTCTCTCGGAACCCTGAAATTCTCAAGCTGGCGATACATCTGCCAACCCTCCGCCGGGTCATTGGAGTTCAAGGAAGAGCAACCGAGCAAATAACGAAGCCCCATATCGGTAGCATACTGCGCGATCCCCCGCCATAACAACATCAGCACCTCGGGAGTGCGATGTTCCCGATCGATGGAGGCCCGGCCCAGTTCCAGAATCCCCGGCCGCAGCGGCTCATACGGCGTCAGGCAGAACTCCTGCTCGGAGTAGTAGCCCAAGTGCCGCGCCGCCGTGTCGCCAGACTGCATGCGATAAGTACCCACCACGCGCCGGCTGGTTTTGTCTTCCACCAGCAGGTGCTCGCACACTGTATCGAAACGATCCACATCGAGCCCGGTATGGTAAGAGCTTTCCAACCCCTCGCCCAGCTCGATGTTGAAAACCTTGAAGCGCAACCGGCACGCGGCTTCGCGATCCTTCGCGCTCTCGGCGAGCCGCAATCGGTATCGCCCCACATCTGCATGAATGCGCGAGGCAGGCTTCGCCCATGGCGGCGCGGCGGCGCCGGCGGCAAATCCAATGTCTGTAATCGGAGTCGAACCGGAATCCAGCTTCAGCGGAACCTTATGCAGAGTATGCGGAGTCACCGGATCAGTATCCCGCCGGGTTGTGAAAGTGCGGTCAAGCGAAAAAGAAAACTGCGCAAAAAATATTGCGCTGCTGTAACGCGGCCGCAACAGTGCTGCAATCCTTATGCGCTCGCGATGAGCGCTTCGGTGAATTGGCTAACGCTAATACCCACCTCGCGACCTTTTTTGTCGCGAGGGTGAAGAGGGGGTGACTCAGGATAAATCCCGCCTTCGCGCCCGTCAGATTCTGGGAGACTGCGGACGCGAAGGCAGAATTCATCCAGTCCGCCCGGGCTTAACGCCTGCCGGATCCAGCTCCGCCGCGCGATGCCATCATCGGTCCACGCGCCGCGTAACCCCCGCCGACGTACCCGCGTCCGGCATAGCCGTATCCATACCCACGCATGGCCGGCGCATAGGTCCGCGGCGCGTACACCGGTGCGCGCACGTAACCTCTCGCCCCGTATGCATAGACTCCCGGCCGCACGCCCACCGCAAATCCGCCGTAGCCATAACCATAAGCGGCCACCGGCGGCATGTATGTTGGTGCGTAGTACGGCATGGGAGCGTAAGCCACCGGAGGAGCGTAGGACACTGGAGGAACGTAGGACACTTGCGGAGCAGGATCGATCGGTTGCTCAGGCTGCGCGTAGGACAAATCTGGGCCCTGATCCGGCTCCTGCATCGGCGGCGGAGGCTGGGGCGCGTAGGAATCCGGCGACCGCTGCATCAGACCGTAGGGATCGCGGTGCGGTTCGGGAGTTACCGGAACCTGAATGTCGTCCATGATGCGCAGGGTCAGCGCCGTCTCTGCTTTAAGCGTCGGCCGCGGGCCGCGCCGCGGCAGGTTGATCAGATCAATCGGCCACAATACAGGAATCATCCACAGAACCGTATCGCGAACCGCGTGTCCCTTACCCAGAATGCGTCCCTGCGAGTCGATTTTGTAACCCTTCACGTCCACGACCTTGGCATCGAGGGGAATCACCTGATCGCCTACGTAGAGACGGTCGAAGTCCAGTTGCATCCAGCCCTTGCCAACAAAGTGACCGGGGTCTTTGTACTCCGTAAAATTTCCACCCAGGTAGCTTCCATAAGGAAGCATGAAATCCCCGCGATGGAAATTCACCTTGCACAGCACCGGATCGCCTATCGCGGTGGTCTTCGAGGAGATCCTTCCGTCCCCGGTGGTGCACGAGACGAGTGCGCCGGCCGGAATGATGCGTTGGCCAGCGTCCGCAAAGAGCGGCGGCGCCAACAGGAGAGACAAGACAACGAGCGAACTATACTTCATATGCAACCCTCCATGACAGAAGCGAGCCCCTTGGTATCTCCAGGATCTATCGGCGTCTGAACCTCGATTCCCAACCGGTCCGGCCCGGACAACAGGCCTTCGGCCGCGCGCGAACCGTGCAATCGACAGCAACACTCTCCCCGTTCGCCGCCAGGGTTCAACCTTGCGGCGATGAGAATGCTGCAATCAGACACACGCCAACTGTGCTGGAGAAACCGTGAAACGCCTCGCGGGATCACAATCGCGCAGCTTGGATTTGCGCAATATTTTCCCCGAGTTAGCAGCATGAACCCCCGGCCACCGGGAAAGTTTCGAAAAGTTTGTAGATTATTTCTCGGACAGGTAACCGGTTTTCCGGATTCGGCGTCGTCTGCGCCTTATGAAGCTACAGCGCCTCACGCTTCGCCCGGCTCGTAATTCAGATTCGGGCCCAGCCAGCGCTCCACTTCCGCCACGCTCATGCCTTTGCGCCGCGCGTAATCCTCCACCTGGTCGCGATCGATCTTCCCCAGACTGAAATACCGCCTCTCCGGGTGCGCGAAATAGAACCCGCTCACGCTCGACCCCGGCCACATGGCAAAGGTCTCGGTGAGCTCAATCCCCGTCTTCGCCTTCACGTCGAGCAGCCGCCAGAGCGTGCCCTTCTCCGTGTGATCGGGACACGCCGGATAGCCCGGCGCCGGCCGGATGCCGCGATACTTCTCGTGGATCAGTCTTCGGCTGCTCAGCTTCTCGTCGCGCCCGTAGCCCCACTCCTCGCGCACGCGCTTGTGCAGGCACTCCGCAAACGCCTCGGCCAGCCGGTCGGCAATCGCCTCCGCCATGATCGCGTTGTAGTCGTCGTGCGCGGCCTTGAACTGGTCGCACGAGCTCCTTCAATCCAATCCCGCTCGTCACCGCGAACGCGCCGATGGTATCGCCGAGCCCTGTCTCCTTCGGCGCAATAAAATCCGCAAGCGAACGGCACGGCTCATTCCCTTCCCGATCCGATTGCTGGCGCAGAAAATGCAACCGCGTCCAGAACTTCCCCTCGTCCGCCGTCCGTGTACAGCTCCACATCGTCGCCCACCGCGTTCGCCGCGAAAAATCCATACACGGCGCGCGCCGTCAGCAGCTTCTCCGCGATAATCCGGTCCAGCAGCGCATTCGCCTCCGCAAAAATCTGCCGCGCCTGCTCGCCCTGCCGCTCGTCCTCGAGAATCCGCGGATAAACGCCCTTCAGCTCCCAGGTGTGAAAGAACGGGCTCCAGTCGATGAACTCGCGCAGCGTCGCAAGCGGAAAATCGTCCAGCACCCGCACGCCAAGAAACTCAGGCGTGGCCAAATCCTCCGCGCGCCACTCGATCGGCGTGCGCCGCGCCCGCGCCGTCTCCAGCGGAACCACCGCTCCGCCGCGGCGCCGCATGCGCCTTGCGCAACGCGTCGTATTCCGCTTGATGCTGCGCCACAAACTCCGCGCTTGCCGTCTTCGCTCAGCAGGCTCGTCGTCACCGGCACGGCGCGGCTCGCATCCAGCACGTGCACCACCGGCTCGCTGTAGTGCGGCGCAATCTTCACCGCCGTATGCGCGCGGCTCGTCGTCGCGCCGCCAATCAGCAGCGGCAGCTTCAATCCCTGCCGCTCCATCTCCCGCGCCACGTGCACCATCTCGTCGAGCGACGGCGTAATCAACCCGCTCAGCCCGATGATGTCCGCCCTCACCTCTTTGCGCGCGCTCCAGAATCTTCTCCGCGGGCACCATCACGCCCATGTCGATCACTTCGTAGTTGTTGCAGGCCAGCACCACGCCCACAATGTTTTTGCCGATGTCGTGCACGTCGCCCTTCACCGTCGCCAGCACAATCTTTCCCTGCACGCGCACCACCTCGCCCGGCCGCAAGCCATCTCCGCCTTCTCCGCCTCCATAAACGGCGTCAGGTAGGCCACCGCCTTCTTCATCACGCGCGCCGACTTCACCACCTGCGGCAGAAACATTTTGCCCGCGCCGAACAGATCGCCCACCACGCCCATGCCCGCCATCAGCGGTCCTTCAATCACGCCAGCGGCCGTCCCAGCTTCACGCGCGCCTCTTCCGTGTCCGCTTCGATGTACGCGTCGATTCCCTTCACCAGCGCGTGGCTCAGCCGCTCCTCCACCGTGCCGCTGCGCCACTCCTCGGCCTTTTTCTCCGCCTCCTCGCTGCCGCCCGCGGTCCCAGCCGCCTTCAGCGCCTCGCCGAACGCCACCAGCCGCTCGGTCGCATCCGGCCGCCGGTTCAGCAGCACATCTTCCACCAGCTCCTTCAGCTCCGGCTCGATCTCCTCATACACCTCCAGCATGCCCGGCATTCACAATGCCCATGTCCATGCCCGCGGCAATGGCGTGATACAGAAACGCCGAGTGCATCGCCTCGCGCACCTTGTTGTTGCCGCGGAAGCTGAACGAGATATTCGACACGCCGCCGCTCACCTTCGCGTGCGGCAAATTCTCCTTGATCCAGCGCGTCGCGTGGATGAAGTCGACCGCGTAGTTGTTGTGCTCCTCCATCCCCGTCGCCACGGTCAGGATGTTGGGATCGAAGATGATGTCTTCCGCGCGGAAAGCCCACTTCGTCCACGAGAATCCGATAAGCGCGCTCGCAGATGCGGATCTTGTCCTCGTAACTCGCGGCCTGGCCCTGCTCGTCGAAGGCCATCACCACCGCCGCCGCGCCATACTTCAACACCGCCGCCGCATGCTCGCGAAACTTCGCCTCGCCCTCCTTCAGCGAGATCGAGTTCACGATGCCCTTGCCCTGCATGCACTTCAGGCCCGCCTCAATCACCTCCCACTTTCGAGGAGTCCACCATGAACGGCACCTTGGCCACTTCGGGCTCGCTCTCCAGCAGCTTGCAGGTAGCGCGTCATCGCGGCCACGCCGTCGATCATGCCCTCGTCCATGCAGATGTCGAGCACGTTGGCGCCGTTCTCCACCTGCTGCCGCGCCACGCTCACCGCCTCTTCGTACTTGCCCTCTTTGATCAGCTTGGCGAACTTCGGCGATCCGGCCACATTGGTCCGCTCGCCGATCAGGATGAAGACGCCGGGCTGTTGCGTGAACGGCTGCGATCCCGACAAGCCGCAGCGGCTTGGTCTCAACATGCGCTTTGTTGCAAATCCCGCGCTCATGCTGCGCTCTCGATCGCCGCGTGCTTCCGCGTGCGGTCACCGGCAACTTGCGCGGCGGCAGCCCTCCAGCGCCTTCGCAATCGCCGCAATGTGCTCCGGCGTATTGCCGCAGCAGCCGCCGGCAATATTGATCAGCCCTTCGCGCGCAAACTCGCTCAGATACCGCGCCATGTCCTCAGGCCCCAGATCAAACCCCGTCGCCGAAAGCGGATTCGGCAATCCCGCATTCGGATAGCACGACACCGCGACGTCCAGCCTTCTCCGCAAGCTCGCGCAAAAACGGCTACATCAGATCCGGCCCCAGCGAGCAGTTCAATCCCACGGCCAGCGGCTTCGCATGCTCCACCGCATTCCAGAACGCCTCAATGGTCTGCGCCGAGATCATCGTCTCGCCGCCGCGTCCCACCGCCGCCGAAATCATCACCGGCAATCCTTGCCGTCGCCGCAAGCCATCCTCGTCGAACACTTCGCGAATCGCCACCAGCGCCGCCTTCGCATTCAGCGAGTCGAAGATCGTCTCCACCAGCAGCAAATCCGCGCCGCCCGCAATCAGCGCCCGCACCTGCTGCTTATACGCCGCCTTCACCTGGTCGAACGTCACCACGCGAAACCCCGGATCGTCCGCGTCCGGCGAATTCGACAGCGACACCGTCAGCGGCCCCATCGCTCCCGCCACAAACCGCTGCCGCCCCGTCGCGTTGCCCACGCGATCCGCCCACTCCCGGCCCTGCCGCGCCGACTGCTCGTTGATCTCCCACGCCAGATCGTTCAGAAACTGGATCCTCGATCACCTTCTGATAAAACTCGGGATCCTTCCGGCCGCCGTGCTCGCGCGGATCGTCGACAAAAAACTCGCTCTGCGCAATGCTCGTCGCGCCAAACGTATTCGTCTCGATAATGTCCGCGCCCGCCTCCAGAAACCGCCGATGAATGTCGCCGATCATCTCCGGCTGCGTCAGCGAAAACAGATCGCCGTTGTTCAGCAGATCCTTCTTCGCGTCCTTGAACCGTTCCCCGCGAATATCCGCCTCCTTCATCCCGTAGGTGCGGATCGTCGTGCCCATCGCTCCATCGATGATGGCGATGCGGCTTTCGAGAATCTTTTCCAGCGGATGTTGGGCGCTCTTAGTCATTTCTTCCCCATGATTTACGGCCTTCTCTTCCAGCATATCGGAGCTCGTCGCCCCGCCCCGAACCGATTCGCGCCGAACGTGCGCCTCGCACGCACTGGACTGCCGCAACCACTCGCCTGAACGGCATATCCAGGCTGAGTGCGCGTCAGCCGGATTAGACTGGCATTAGCGGGGTTAGCCGGCGCTAACGCCGATAGCTCCGCTAAACTGAAGAACAGCAATGATCACCACCCTCTTTGGCAGCGAAGAACCCGAAAAACCCGACCAGAAGCGCCGAAAAAAGGCTTCTTCGACCGCATGCGCCAGGCCGTCTCGCGCACCCGCGAGTCCTTCTCCGCCAAAATCGCCGACCTCGCCGCCCTCACCCGCACCGTCGACGAAAGCGCCCTCGACGATCTCGAATCCGCGCTGCTCACCAGCGACCTCGGCGTCCAAACCACCACCGCCATCCTCGACGCGCTGCGCGATCGCGCCCGCCATCAGGCCATCGAGGGCGGCGCCGAGCTCCGCGATCTCTTGAAGGAGCAATTGATCGCCATTCTCAGTGCCCCGCAGGCAGCGGTCGCCACACCGCAGGTGCACCGCCCAAAGTCACTTTCCTCGTCGGCGTCAACGGCACCGGCAAAACCACCTCGAGCGGCAAGCTCGCCGCGTGGTCGCCGCGCGCAAGGCCGCTCCGTTCTCCTCTGCGCCGCAGACACTTTCCGCGCCGCCGCCATCGAGCAGCTTGAAGTCTGGGCCGCGCGCTCCGGCGTGGAGATGATCAAGACCCGCCAGGGCGGCGACCCCGCAGCCGTCCTCTACGACGCCATCTCCGCCGCCAAGGCGCGCTCCATCGACGATCTCTACGTCGACACCGCCGGCCGCCTGCACACCAAAACCGGCCTCATGGACGAGCTCGACAAGATGCGCCGCACCGCCGCGCGCCTGGTTCCCGGCGCGCCCCACGAAGTGCTCCTCGTCATGGACGCGACCACCGGCCAAAACGGCCTGCAGCAGGCCCGCCAGTTCACGCAATCCGCCGGCGTCACCGGCATTCTGCTCACCAAGCTCGACGGCACCGCCAAAGGCGGCATCGCCGTCGCCATCGCCCGCGAGCTCAACCTCCCCGTCCGCTTCGTCGGCGTCGGCGAAAAAATGACCGACCTGCTGGAGTTCTCGCCGGAAGAATTTGTGGATTCGCTGCTGGAATGAGGGAGAATACTCAGTAGACAGCCATGCGCCGCCCGGCCAAACCCAAACAGCAGCCTCCGTACGCATTCGTTCTCGAAGCTCTCGCTCCTCTCGAGCCAGAAGTGCGCCGCATGTTTTCCGGCTTTGCCGTCTACATAGGCGACCGCATAGTCTGCATGCTCCGCGACCACCTTCGATCGCCTCAGGACAATGGCCTCTGGCTTGTCCTCTCAGAAACTATGCAACCAGCCGATGCCCAGCTTCGGCGAGAGTTCCCCTCGCTCCGCCCCATCGAGTTGCTCGGCGACAAGATCGGCCATTGGCTTCTCCTTCCCAGTAACGGCCATGATTTTCAGAAAGAGGCTCTCCATGCCTGCGATCTGTTGCTCCGGCGCGATTCTCGCCTTGGTCGTGTCCCCAAATCGCGCCGCTAGCGGCCATTCCGCCGATTTACACTTGATTGTTCCCATTCGTAACGAGAAGCGCCTATGAGCAATCAACCCGACCAAGACATTTACTGGATGCAGCGCGCCCTCGAGCTGGCGCGGCGCGGCATCGGCGTCACCTCGCCCAATCCCGCCGTCGGCTGCGTCATTCTCGACCGCGCCGGCCAGGTCGTCGGCGAGGGCTGGCACGAGTACGACCTGCTCGATCACGCCGAAATCGTCGCCCTCAACGAAGCGCAGCAACACGCTGCCGATCGCATTCAGGGCGGCACGGCCTACGTCACCCTCGAGCCCTGCAACATCACCGGCCGCACGCCGCCCTGCACCGATGCCCTCATCAAGGCCGGCCTCGCCCGCGTCGTCGCCGCCACCATCGATCCCAACCCCGCCGTCGCCGGCCACGGACTTGCAGCACTGCGCGCGGCAGGCATTCGAGACAAGCGTCGGGGTCTGCCAGGCCGAAGCCCGCCGCCTCAACGAAGGCTTCGCGCGCTGGATCCAGCACCACCGCCCCCTCGTGCTCATGAAAGTCGCCATGACGCTCGACGCGCGCATTGCGCCGCCGCCCGCACATCAAACGCCGCACGCGCCCTACTGGATCACCAGCGAAGCTCGCCCGCGCCGCTGTGCAGCCGCTGCGCTGGGCCGCTGACGCCACCATGGTCGGCGTCGACACCGTTCTCGCCGACGATCCCTGGATGACCGATCGCAGCGGCCTGCGCCGCCGCCGCCCGCTCCTGCGCATCGTCCTCGACTCCGCCCTGCGCATGCCTCTCGATTGCAAGCTCGTCTCGACGGCGCAAAACGACGTCGTCATCTTCACCGTCTCCCACGACGAAGCCCGCATCCGCGAGCTGCGCAACCGCGGCGTCCGCGTCGAAGTCCTTCGCTGCGGAGGCAGGCCGCGTCCCGCTCGACAAAGTTCTCTCGAAGCTCGGCGAAGAAGGCATTCTCACCCTGCTTACCGAAACCGGCACGCGCCTCAACACGGCCTTCCTCGCCGCCGGCCTCGTCGACCGCCTTCATCTCTTCATCGCGCCGCAGATCATGGGGTCCGACGCCGTCCCCGCCTTCCGCGGCATGCCCAGCTTCGTGCACATGACCGATGTCGAAGTCGAGCGCTACGGCAACGACCTCGGCCTCAGCTCGCTCCTCCGCGACCCCTGGCCGACGACGACAGTGACTCAGTAGTCAGTGGTCGTGGTTCGTGGTCCGTAATCGGAGCCTCGAACCTTGGAACGTAACGCAGAGTGCTGGACTCGCGCTCCAATTTACAATAGAGATGTACGCATGCGGCTCTGCCCCTCGCACGCATTTCGGAGCAGCGCCTGCCCGCAGCAAGAACGGAAAGGTAGCTTCATGGTCTCCACTCCCGCTCATCACGGCTGTCGTCTCGCTTGTCGGCCTCGCCGGCGTGCTCACCTGGCGCGTGCGCGAGGGCCGCACCGCCGTGACGCTGAAGAAGATCGTGATGCCGCCCCTGGGCATGGCCACCGGCTTCTGCATGTTCTTCTATCCGCCGTGCCGCGTTCCCTTCCTCTGGGGTCTCGCCGCTTTCCTCATCGGCGCCGTCCTCTTCGCCTATCCGCTGCTGCTCACCTCCGACCTGCACCTGCAAAACGGCGTCATCATCGATGAAGCGGTCGAGCGCGTTTTTTGCGGTCATCATCGTGCTCGCCGTCGTGCGCTACCTGGCGCGCGGCTACTTTGACCGCTTCCTCTCGCTCGAACAGACCGGCGCCATCTTTTATCTGCTCGCCTTCGGCATGATCCTGCGCTGGCGCTTGAAGCTCCTCCTCGCCTATCGCGCTCTGACCGCCGCGCCCGCGCTCGCCGGCTGCGCAACCCCCGAACAAGCCCCCGCCGAGCGAATAGCTCGTACAATCGCCCGATCCCGCTTGGCTCCGCCAACTCCGTTTTCTGCTCCGCTTGTTCCATCGTGTCCCTCGTTCCCTGTTTTTCATGAGACAATCAGGCGTCGACCTCGTTTCCCCCGTTCCCCATTCCCCATCAAGGAAAAGCCGATGCCGCACGCAGCCGGCTAAGAACTCCCTCACCTTCAGCGTCGAGCACAAAGGCGACGCGGCCCTTGTCCATTGCCGCGGCCGCCTTGTTGTCCGGCTCTGCGGCGAGTTCTATGACAAGATCCATGCCGCTCATTCCCGATAACAAGCGCATCGTTCTCGACCTCACCGACCTTGCTTTCGTCGACAGCATGGGCCTCGGCACCCTGGTGCGCCTCTACGTCTCGGCCAAATCCGGAGGCTCCTGCCTGCGAGCTCATCAATCTCGGCAAGCAGGTCCGCGAACTCCTCGGCATCACCCATCTTCTCTCGCTCTTCGGCGATATGTGCGAAAAAGGCGTGACCATGAAGTTCTGACTGACAGCCCAGCGCCGCATCGAGCCCGCTCCCTTGCTCCCGTCGCTGTCCCTCTCCCTTAGAATGAACTCCATGTTCACCGGCATCATCGAGCAGACCGGAACCCTCGTCAGCCTCACCGATCGCGGCGGCGTTCGGCGCATCACCGTCGAAGCGCCCGGCATCGCCGTCGCGCCTGCGCGAAGGCGACTCGCTCGGCGTCTCCGGCGTCTGCCTCACCGCGCTCGATCCCGACCCCACTTACTTCCACGCCGACCTCGCCCAGGAAACGCTCGACCGCACTTCGCTCGGCTCGCTCGCGCCCGGCGCCAAGGTCAATCTCGAACTGCCCACCGCCGCAGGCAGTCCGCTCGGCGGCCACATCGTGCAGGGCCACGTCGACGGCACAGGCGTGATGACCGCGCTCGACCCCGTCATCCCCGAATCCAGCCCCAACTTCGACCGCCAGACCACCGACTGGACCCTCAAGGTCCGCGTCCCCGAAAACGTCCGCCAGTGGATGGTTCACAAAGGCTCGGTCGCTGTCGAGGGCATCAGCCTCACCATCGCCGACTTCGACGGCGAAGAGATCACCATCGCCATCCTGCCGCTCACCTACTGGCGCACCAATCTGCACACGCTCGCCGTCGGCGCGCCCATGAATATCGAGGCCGATGTGCTGGTGAAGCTGGCCGCCATGCAAATGCAGGCCGCGAAGAAGCCGGAATTCGATCTCACCGAGGCCTGGCTGGTCGCCAACGGCTACTAAAGACCAGTTCGTAGCGTTCACGGCTCGTGTGCGTGATCAGACATGCTCCGGGCGGACTGCCAACTGTGCACACCCGGATTGTCGCCGTCTCCGGCGGCGCAACCTCGATCCACTGCGCCATCGTGCACTCTCGGACCACAACGCGTAGATCTCCCTCTTCGGTACAGCGCGCATCCACCAGCATGGCGCTGCCCCCATCCGCGCTCGTGTAGCGCTCGCGGCACCAGCTGACAAACGGCTCGTATCGCCGGCCCTTGCGCATCGTGAACCAGTCGATGATCTCGTGCGGCGATTCGCCGCGACATCTTCCGGCGTCCACCAGAACCGCACCGGACCCTTCGCCGAAATCTCTCTTCGATGCAGGTTCCGCCGCATCTCGTGCATGGCGCGCAGCAAACTCCGGCCATGTGATCAGCCTTCCCCGCGATTTCATCAGCATCCGCAACGTATGTTCGCGATGTTGCTGCCGCCATCGCACGCACAAGGTGTACGGAATCGCAAGGCACGCGCCCACAAACAGCAACGGGAATCATCAGCGACGCCCAGCACGTGTCCATCAAAGTGCGACGGCTGCTTTGCTCCGCGCGCTCTCGGTTCCCTGCGTCTGCATCATCGCTCTGCTCGCGTCGCTTAAGGTTTCGCCGGCGACTTTCGGCGGCGCCATCACGTACTCGTCGCCCACTCGCGCCAGGATCTGCGCCCGCCGGTCCGTCAGCAGCTTCAGCCGCTTCGTGACTTCGATAAATTCCTTCTTCTGTCGCGTCAGGCGCTCCGTCAGGTCCTCGCGCCTTCCCTCGCTCGCCGCAGCTCTTGTCTCAGCTTCGCCATCCAGCCGCGCCTGCAAGCGCCGGAATCTCGCGGTCGATCAGCACCGGCTTGATCACCGGCTTCTTCTCGCGCCCCGCCGCCATCTCGTTGCGGTTGTTCTCCTCCCACACCGGCAGCATCCCCACGTGCCCCAGTTCCACGCGCACTCCCGCCGGCCCGTAGTCCCTCTTCACCGCGGAAAACAACCCGATCATCTCGTCCCGCGGCTCGCCATTCGAGTCCGGATTCAGCCCATCCACATAGCTCCGCGACTGGTTCGACAAAAAATTCCCCAGCGAATAAAAAATCACCGTGTCGCGCCCATCCTGCGTCTTGTAGGTCTCAATCGGCTGCAGCACGTGCGGATGCGCGCCCACAATCACGGTCGCTCCCGCCTCCAGCATCTTGTGCGCCATGTCCACATCTTCCGGCCGCGGCGCCGTCGCGTACTCAATGCCCCAATGCACGCTGACCACCAGCAAATCGCACTGCGCCCGCGCCGCCTTCACCGCCGCCAGCACCGTCGCCTCATCCGCGCCCGGCGCGCCGTTCGCCTCGCCCGGATACGGAAAGAAATTCACATGCGGCTGGTCGTCCTTGTCCGGATTCCGGTTTCCGTTCAGCCAGCGCGTCATTCCCAGCCAGCCCACCTTGATCCCGTTCGCCTCGGTGATCACCGGCTGCCACGCCGTCGCCGCATTGTCGCTGACGTCCCGGCAAACAGCAAGCCCGTCTTCTTTCAGGTGTTCGCGGCTTTCGGCAAATCCCGCCCACCCCTGGTCCATCACGTGGTTGTTCGCGAACGAAACAATCTTGATCCCGCTCGCCTTCAGCGCCTCGGGCAGTTCCACCGGCGCGTCGAACAGGAACGCCTTGGTCCCGTGCGAGTGCTCCGGCGCCACCGGCGTCTCCAGGTTCACGAATCCGAAATCCGCGCCCTCAAATACGTCCGCCACATCGCTGAACAGCGCCGCCCATCCCGGCTCGCCGTCGCCTGCCGCCGCGGCCGCCGCGCTTCACCGCCTCATGCGGAATCACGTCCCCCGCCACGGCAAAACTCACCTGCGCCAGATCGTGCGGATAGGGCGTGACCACCGCCGCGTGCTGCCGCCCGTGAAACGCCGGAATCAGGAGTGGCCAGCGCCGCACGCAGCGCCAGCACCGACGAACACCCGCCGCCCAGCGCCAGTGCCGTCGCCGAGACGCAGCCCAGCCTGCCACGGCACCTCGCGCGGCGCCGGCCCGCGCGCCGCTCCAGCACTCTTCGCCGATCCCATCGGCCGCTCCTAAGACCGAATCCATGCTGCCCTTCGCTCCCTCTCGCGGCATCAGAACCGGGATTGGAATCAGCATACAGGCACCCATCCTCGCCCGGCCCTCAAACCGCACTCACCGGCCGCCTGGTATCCCGTCTGTCCACGCTCCGCGAACGTCCGGCCCCTTCCGTTCGTCTATCTTGCAGTTAAGACTGTTAACCTTAAGCAGGAGCACTCTTTCGAGGACTTTCCGGCCGCGCGAATGGCGCGGAACCGGCGAGAACGTGACCATGGCAGAGTTCGTCATCAAGCTGGCCGATGAGCGTGGCCGCGTGCAGGAGCAGGTGCAGACCGCGGCCACGGCCGAAGAGCTGCGCGCCCGCTTCGCCCACGCCGGCTACCACGTCTTTTCTGTCCGCGCCCGCGGCGGCATCGGTCTCGGCCGCCGCAAGGTCAAGCTCGAGCCGTTCCTCATCTTCAACCAGCAGTTCCTCACCCTCATCCGCGCCGGCCTGCCCATCCTCGGCTCCATTGCAGATGCTCGGCAAGATCCAGAAAAATGCCGCACTTCGCCGGCCAGTTGGACGACGTGGCCACCCGCGTCAAGACGCGGCGAGGCGCTTTCGGCCGCCTTCGAGGCGCAGAGCGGATTTCCCGCTCATGTACACCACCACCCTGCTGGCCGGCGAGCGCTCCGGCAACCTGCCGGAAGTCCTCGAGCGCTACGTCAGCTTCCAGAAGGTCTCGCTCACCCTCCGCAAAAAGCTCATCGGCTCGCTCATCTATCCCTGCGTGCTGCTGACGTTCTGGTCTGCGGCCTGCTGATCTTCATGTTCACCGTCGTCGTGCCGCAGTTCGCCAAGCTCTACGACCAGCTCGGCAGCAAGCTGCCGGCCATCACCATCGACCTGCTCAACTTCGGCAAGTGGATGCAGCACAACATCCTCTGGCTCGCTGCTTGGCGTCGCTCATCGCCGCCATCGCCTTCTATCGCTTCTCCATCACCGAGCGCGGCCGCGATTTTGTCGACGGCGTCCGCGTCAAGCTGCCGGTCTTCGGCAAAATCTGGCTCAAGTACCAGGTGGCGCTGTTCGCGCGCACGCTCTCCACGCTGCTCACCGGCGGTCTGCCGCTGGTGCCGTCGCTTGAAACCGCGGCGCGCTCCATCTCCTCGCGCCGCGTCTCCAAGGCCGTCGACTCCTCCATCACCACGGTGCGCGAAGGCAAGAGCCTGGCCGATTCGCTCACCAAAACCGGCGTCTTTCCCGACCTCGCCACGGAGATGATCACCGTCGGCGAGCAAACCGGCGCGCTGCCGCAAATGCTCAACTCCGTCGCCGAATTCTTTGAGGAAGACGTGGCCACCGCGCTCGCCGCCGCGCTCGCGCTCATTGAGCCCGCCATCCTCATCGTCATGGGCGTGGTCGTCGTCTTCATTCTCATCTCGCTCTACCTGCCCATCTTCTCGCTGGGGCAGACCGGGCTGGAATGCGATCGAGGAGGTTGCTCGCATGGCCGAAACCAACGTCGTTACGCTTCCCGCTCCCGACGCCCGAGCCGAGCGACGAGCGCGCCCAGGCCGAAGCGCTGGCGCGGCGCTATCACGCCGAGTTTGTCGACCTGAAGAACTTCAAGATTCAGCACGACCTGCTGCGCACCGTCCCCGTCGAGCTCATGTTCCGCTACAACTTCGTGCCCATCGAGCAGACGCGCCGACGCGCTGGTCATCGCCGTCAGCGACCCCTCGCGCCTGATGGTGCTCGATGAGATCGCCGGCCTGCTCGGCGCGCGCATCATCGCCCGCGTGGCCACGCTCTCGCAGATCACCGACCTGCTCAAGAAAACCGAGCAGTCGCAGCGCGTCCTCGACGAAGCCAGCGAAGGCCTCACCTTCGACGTGCTCACCGGCGACGAAAACTCCGACGAAAACATCTCCATCGAGAAGCTCACCAGCGAAGCGAAGACATCAGCCCCATCATCCGCCTGGTCGACACCACCATCTTCACCGCGCTCGAGCGCCGCGCCTCCGACATTCACATCGAGAGCAACGACGACTCGGTGCATCGTCAAGTACCGCATCGACGGCGTGCTGCAGGCGGCCATGGCGCCCATCGCCCGCGAGCACCACGGCACCATCCTCGGCCGCATCAAGATCATGAGCGAGCTCGACATTGCCGAGAAGCGCGTCCCGCAGGACGGCCGCTTCCGCGTGCGCTACAAGAGCCGCCTCATCGACTTCCGCGTCTCCATC
The DNA here is from genome assembly GCA_963826735.1 of uncultured Acidobacteriota bacterium. Taxonomy (GTDB): domain Bacteria; phylum Acidobacteriota; class Terriglobia; order Terriglobales; family Acidobacteriaceae; genus Telmatobacter. The sequence goes on along the minus strand of CAWGYN010000009.1, from coordinate 78,174 downwards.
ATGCCCACGATTCACGGCGAAAACGCCGTGCTCCGCGTGCTCGACAAGGAGTCGATGAGCGAGAAGTTCAAGAACCTCACGCTCGACGTCGTGGGCTTCGCCGAAGAGGATCTCCGCCGCTTCCGCCGCTACATTCGCGAGCCCTACGGCATGGTGCTGGTCACCGGCCCCACCGGCTCCGGCAAAACCACCACCCTCTACGCCGCGCTCAACGAGATCAAGAGCGACGAAGACAAGATCATCACCATCGAAGACCCGGTCGAGTACCAGATTCGCGGCATCACGCAGATTCCCGTCAACGAGAAGAAAGGCCTCACCTTCGCCCGCGGCCTGCGCTCCATCCTGCGCCACGACCCCGACAAGATTCTGGTCGGCGAAATCCGCGACCAGGAGACCGCGCAGATCGCCATCAACTCCGCGCTCACCGGCCACCTTGTCTTCACCACCGTCCACGCCAACAACGTGGTCGACGTGCTGGGCCGCTTCCTCAACATGGGCGTCGAAGCCTACAACTTCGTCTCCGCGCTCAACTGCATCCTGGCGCAGCGCCTGGTGCGCACCATCTGCGAGTACTGCGCGCCACACCGTTCACTACGACGACGAAGCTTCTGATCGCCAGCGGCCTGGATCCCGCCGAGTGGCGCGGCTTCGGCTTCCGCGAGGGCGCGGGCTGCATGGAGTGCGGCGGCACCGGCTACCGCGGCCGCACCGCCATCCACGAGCTGCTCGACCTCACCGACACCATCCGCGAGATCATCCTCGACAAGAAGCCCACCTCCGAGATTCGCAAGCTGGCGCAAAAAGAAGGCATGAGTTTTCTGCGCGAGTCGGCCATCGAGCGCGTCCGCCGCGGCATGACTACGCTCAAGGAGATCAACAAGGTTACATTTATTGAGGCGTCGCGATAGTAGGACCAGGATAGGGATCAGGGACAAGAAATAGATGAGGATAAGGGAAAAGTACGATGAGTTCGATTTTCAGCAAGACGCGGTCGAGATCACGTCCGGCGGGCGTCCGCCCGCTGCGGTCGAGATCGCGCCGGAAGGCGTGCTTGCCGCGCGCGTTCCCGCTGCGCATCGCGGCGGATCCGGCCAGGGCCGCGTCTACGCCTTCGTGCCGCTGCCGCCGGCGCGCTCGTTCCGCCGGCATCGAAGAGCCGAACCTGCGCGCGCCCGAAGCCGTCGCCGCCGCCATTCGCTCCGCGCTCGACGAAGTCTCGCCGCGCACCCGCGCCGTCACGCTGGTCCTGCCCGACACGCTGGTCCGCGTCTTCGTCCTCGACTTCGATTCCCTGCCCGCCAAAGCCGCTGAAGCCGTCCCCGTGGTGCGCTTCCGCCTGCGCAAAATGGTTCCCTTCGATGTGGAGCACGCCGGCGTCAGCTACCAGGTGCTTGACGCAGAACGAATCCGAGTGCAAAGTGCTGGCCGCCGTCGTGCCCGGGCCCATCCTCGCCGAGTACGAAGCCGCCGTGCGCGCCGCGGGCTACGAGCCCGGCGCGGTCCTCCCCTCCAGCCTGGCCGCGCTTGAGCCGCTCGACTGCCATGGAAGCCGTCCTGGCCGCCAACCTCAGCGCGCACGCCATCACCACCTCTATCACCAACGGCCAGGATCTGCTCCTCTATCGCACCCTCGACCTGCCTGAAGATCCCGCGCCGCGCGCCGCGAAATTGCAGCGCAGCATCGCCGTCGCCGCCGCCTACTTTGAAGACAAGCTCGGCGCGCGCCCCGCGACGCTTGTACTACGCAGGCATCGAGAGTCCCGCTGAGTTCGCGGCGTCCATCGGCGATCCCGAGCTCTCGGTCGTCGAATGGGCGCCGCGGCCCGAAGAAGGCGCCATGACCGCGCTTGCCACAAACCAGTTTTGCCGGCGTCGCAGGCGCGCTGGCGGGAGCGAGCTGATCGAATGAGAATCACACTCAATCTCGCCACCCGCCCCTTCGCCGATCTCGGACCGGCCATCAAGCGCCTGCGCATCGGCATGGCTGTGCTCGCCGTGCTTTGCCTGCTCTTCGTGCTCGGCCTGCATCTCTTCGACAGCCAGGCCGAGGAGGCCCGCGCCCGCGAGCACTCGCTCGACGGCCAGATCGCCCGCGTTCAGGCCGAGCGCCAGCAGCGATCAGGCCATGATGCGCCAGCCCGGCAACGCGCAGGTCCTCACGCAGGCCGAGCTCTCAACGAGCTCTTCGATGAAAAGGCCTTCTCCTGGACCCTGGCCATGGAAGCCATGGAAACCGTGCTTCCCGGCCGGCGTGCAGGTCACTTCCATCGAGCCGCATGCGCGCCAAGGACGGCCACATCACCGTGCACCTCCGCGTCGTTGGGCCCCGCGACCGCGCCGTCGATCTGGTGCGCAACCTCGAGCACTCCCGGCGATTCCTTGAGCCGCGCATCGTGGGCGAAAGCGCCGAGTCCAGCAACAACGCCCATCGCAGCGCCAGGAGCCGGTCAGCGCCTCCAATCGCTTCGACTTCGATCTGCTCGCCGACTACAATCCGCCCACGCTCGAAGAAGCGCGTGAACGCCGCGAGAAACGCCGCGTCGAAGCGACGCGGCAACCATCGCCGCATCGTCATCGCCGCATCTGCGCGTCGCTCCCAATCTCCGCAGCAACGCGGACGCCGGACCCTACACCGGGCCCGTGCAGCTGCCACTGCCAACCCGCGCCCGTCGCAAACGGAGGCCCGCAATGAGCGCGAACGGATCCTCCATCGACGTGGCGCGAGCGCCTGCCTCTCCGCTCACCTGGCACGTCGCCGGCTTCGTCGTGCTGCTCGTCGCTGGCCATCGGCCTGCCATCCGCCTCGGCCTCGACTGGGCCGCCATGGACAGCCACTCCAGCGATGTCCTCGCCGGCAAGCAGATTCAGTTGAAGGCCCTGGAAATTCAAACCGCTCCCCTGCGCGGCCTCGACAAGCGCGTCGAGAAAACCCGCGAGCAGATTGACGGACTTCTACAAGAAGCGCATCCCGCCCAATTACTCCTCGATCTCCAGCGCGCATCGGCGAGTTGGCAGGTCGCCTCGGGCGTGCGCCTCACGCGCGTGCAATACACGCAGGGCGAGCCCGGCCCCGACCTCACTGAAATCTCCATGGACGCCGGCATCAGTGGCGACTATCCCGCCATCATGCGCTTCATCAACAGCCTGGAGCGCGATCAGATCTTCTTCATCATCCGCGCCATGTCGCTCTGACCGGCCAGCAGGGCGGCCTGGTGAACCTGCGCCTGCGCGTCTCCACCTGGCTGCGCCCCGCCGACGCTGCGCCAGCGGCCTGCCCACGACACCGCCTGACAGCGCGACCAGCCGGCACCCGCGCCCCTGCCGGGCAAGGAGGGCGAATAACATGGCCCTCGCTCTCGGTCTCGAAAACAAGCGCCAGGTCGTCCTCGTCATCGTGCTCTTTGCCGTTCTCTTCGGCTTCGGCGGTTATCTGATCTATCAACTCGTTCTCCGGCCCCTCCGCGCCGGCGCAATCTCCGTCCGCGCAGCCGAGACCCCGCAATGGCGCTGCCACGCCCGGCAAACCTGCCGCGGGCGGCAAGGAAGCACAAAAGCTCACGAACGCGGGCATCGATCCCACGCTGCACTTCGACAAGCTGGCGCAAAGCGAAGACGTGCGCTACGCCGGCACCGGCCGCAACATCTTCTCCGCCGATTCGGCGCCGGCCATCATCCCCACCCCGCTCAAGAGCGCCCGCAACACGCCGAACGGCCCCGCGGGCCCGCTCGTGCCCGCTGTGCCCAAGCCGCCGGACATCGACTCAAATACTTCGGCTACGAGCAGGACCAGGACAAATCATCTCAGGCCTTCTTCGTTCATGGCGACGACATCTTCATGGCCCGCACCGGCGACATCGTCGACCATCGCTACAAGGTCGGCGCCATCCATCCCCTCAACGTCGAGGTCACCGACCTCGCCTACAACAACACGCAGACGCTCGCCTTTCTCAGTTTTGAAAAACGCAGGGAACAAGGGAGCAAGTCAGCGAGTCAGCAAGTCAGCGGGTTCGAGAGCACGCTTCATGGACCGGCTTTGTAACAAGGGCACGGCTTCAGCCGGGCCGCAAAGATCGCAAAAAAGAATGCGGGGCTTTAGCCCCTGTGGGACGAGCGCATTGCAATCAGGTCATCCAGCCCGGCGACGCATAAAACCTTCCGAAGAAGGCTACGTGATGCTCATCGCCATCTTTCTCATGGCGCTCCTCGTCATCTCGCTGGCCATCGCCGCGCCCCAGGTCGCCAAATCCATCCAGCGCGACCGCGATCTCGAAACCTATCATCGCGGCTTGCAATACCGCCGCGCCATTCAGCTCTATTACCGCAAGTTCCACGCCTATCCGCCCAACGTCGATGCCCTCGTCAAGACCAACGACATTCGTTTCCTGCGCAAGAAATACGTCGATCCCATCACCAACAAAGTGGACTGGAAGCCGGTCCTCTTCGGCCAGAACAAGACGCCCGCGGCCATGGGCTTTTTCGGCCAGCCGCTCGCTGGCGGAGCCACGTCGATTGCAGGAATTGGCCCCAGCGGCGGTAACGGCCTCAGCGGTAGCGGCGGCAGTTCCGGCGGCGGAATATTGCCCGGTGGCATCAGCTCGATCTTCGGCGGGAGCTCTACCAGCAGCACTTCGAGCTCAGGCTCAACCAGCACTCCAACCGACACTTCGGGGGCAACCAGCGGGAGCGGGAGCACGAGTTCAACCACAAGCTCAACCTCGAGCTCAACGTCGACCACTTCATCGGGAACAACTTCCAGCGGAAGCTCAAGTTCTTCTACCGGCTCCGATCAATCCGGGCAAAGCGGCGGGCAAACCTTTGGCGGCGGAGGCATCATCGGCTTCTCGCCCGCCAGCGCCAGGAAATCCATCCTCATTTACAAGAAAAAGAACCACTATAACGAATGGGAATTCACCTACGACCCCATCTCCGACATGCAAACCGCGAACGGCGGCAACGCCGGCAACGGCGGCGGCATCGGTCAGCCCGCCAGCAGCACATCCTCGCCGGTCGGCACTCCCACCTTTGGCGGCCCAACTTCGGGACCGACCACCACCACTCCCAGCCCGAGCCCAAGCACTCCGCAGCAATAGCAAATTGCCCTCCCCGGTGCCTTCGATAACGGGCAAACAAGCTGGCAAAGATGAAAAAGCCCGGCGCGATGCCGGGCTAATTCTTTGGATAATAACTCAAGCAAAACTTAGAGTTTTTCGTAGAAGTCGCACGCGGAGCACGAGATATAGACTCCGCCCGGAACGCCGCGCTCGCGGTCCTTGACGCGCTTGACGATGCGCGTGGGTTTCGAGCACTTGGGACAGTCAGTTGACTTCGTCGTGTCCATTACCTTTTTGCGATCACCAGTTTTGGCAATTTTGGCCATGGGTGAGGGGTTTCTCCTTCTTGGGGTGTCTCTGCACACATTCGCCACAGCGGACGGCTTCGACGGCGCGGTGCTGATCTGTTCCAGGAGCAAAATCTCGCCCGGAGCGGTCATGACTCGCTCTTACCAGTCTAATACGCGACGGACAAATCAGTTTGGCTGTGCCGAAGAACCAGACGTCACAAGCTGGCTGGAGCTTGACGGGGGTTGCTGGCCGCCAGCCGACGTGGCGGGCGTTTTTGCCGGAGCAGCTTGCGGTTGCGAGCTGTTGGGGGGCGGAGACTGCGCATTTCCCTGCGCTGCAGGCTGCGGATAGGACGACTGCGCGGCCTGGCCAGCGGCGGCGGGAGTGCTGGATGGCTGTTCATCGGGATTGGCGCCCGGCTGCTGATCCGTATGCGGCTTGGGGAATTGCACGGGGCGCATCACGCCCACGTTGGAAGGATTACTGCTATCGGTGGGGGCGGATTCACCAGGCTTGCGGAGGCTGGGAGGAGCGGCTGGCGCCTGCCGGTCGGTGTCGGTTTCCACATCGCCTTCATGGATCGTCCGCGTATTGGCAGCGACCACTGGCTTGCCATCTGTGGTCATCATGGCTGCGACCACATCCCTGGTAAAAATCTGCAGGGGCTCGCCGTCCCTGGCAACTTCCAGTCGGATGACGCGGTTGCCGTTGATGCGGACAAAGTCGACTTCATGGGGCGGCGTGCCGTAGATCCATTCTTCAAAGGGCATCTGGCCGTCCATTTCACGCGTCTTGGTGGAGGGCTGGCCCATGGCGAAGAGCACCATATCGGTGGTCATTCCCACCAGCACCTTGTGGCCGAGGATGGCGTTCTTCAATTCGGCCGGCAGCGTGTCGGTGAAGGCCTGCACCGGCGATTTCACGTCGAAGGAAATGAGCGGAGCGAGCAGCGCCTTGACCTGAACGGGCGTGACTTCGGGAACGTGATCGGAGAATGTAAGCGTGAGGCGCGAGCCGACCGGATCTCCGGCGGCGTTGGCAATTGTGGGATCGATGTCCGGATCGCCCATTTCAGGACCCGCGCTGATCTGGATGTGGCGCAGGAAACGATGCTTCGCATCGGGTCCGCCGTCGAGATCGAATACGATTTTGGAGCGGTCGATCTTGATGTCGGTGATGACCAGGCGGGCGCCCGGCTTGGCGGAGAGCCCTTCGCTGATGACCATGTTCAGATAGCTCTCGCCGGCAGGCTGCAGCTTGCCGTTGGCCGCCAGTGTGAGTCCCTTGTGACCGCGAGGAAACGGGCGCATGGCAAAGCCCTGCTCCGATTCGAGAGACCGAATCAGCTCGAGGCGCGTCTTGGGATCGAGCTCGGATTTATCCAATGCGACGTGAGTGGGTTCGATCTGCGCGTACCGCCGATCCACTGGACCGGTAGTGGCGACATTTCCTTTGCCGTTGGTATCGATGGTGATGACCTGGGACGCGCAGGTGGCGGCGCCAAGTAGAGTAGCCAGCGCACATACGCCGACCCTGCGCGCAAAGACTGCGTCTACGTGATTTCTCGCGGTCGATTCCTCAGCCGAGCCAAGCCGTTGGGGAAAGAAACGCCGCTTCATGGGGACCTCCCATGGGTTCGAACGCTACAAACAAACCGTACCAGGCAGACCGTACTAGGCAAACATTAGCTCTATTAGGGGTGAAATGCAAATGCGTACGTGCGGGGACCAAAGGGCTCGGAACCAGGGAGCTGATTCGCCTGGAAGGGTTTCCTCGCAGAGAGTGCTCGCTCACCAGACCTCTTTCACTAACACCATGGGTGCTCCGGTGGAACCGTTGACCACTTCTGTGGAGAGGACTACTTCGAAATTGCTGCCGCCCAGTTTCCGCAGCGATTCCCCGAGCGCGTTCTTGAGCTGGGTTTCGTCCGTGATGAACTCACTCGCCGCTTTGGTGCCGTTCTCGCCCATCCCCGCGATAATCAGCGTTGGTTGCTGGGTGCCCGAGTCACGGAAGTACGCGACGATGGCATAGTCCGTGGTCACCTTGGAGTATGGCCGATTGAAATCGACAGACCACTTCCTCGCCCCAGGATCGTGCGAATCGGAGATCCAGTCTACTCCGTTCCCATCTGTCTGCAGCCCGAAGCGAAGGTTCTGTTGGGCCCGCATCGTCCACGGATTATCCAGCCCTCCGAGAAGAATCGTAGGCCCCTGTCGCAGATCGGCAAAGCTGGTGCTGCTTGAGGACTGTACGCGGTACGTTGCGCCTTTATGATCCAACAATCTGACGATCCGAAGCAGGGCCTGAAGATCTGAAAGCGACACATGGTAGCTGCGCAGGTGCTGCCTGGCGCTGGGTTCATTCGCCGCGTCTTCCGTTGAATTCAGGGGCGGCGCTTCGCCCACCGTAATGATCGAAGGGGATTGGGCGGAAATCAGATTGCCCCAAACTGCATCAACCGGCGATGGATTTCGATACCCAAACTTCCAAACCAGGACGGCGGAGGCAAGCACCGCAAGAATCACAATGGCGGTTACGAGGCGATTCCTCGGCTGACGTATATGCGTCACAGTTTCCAGCGCCGGCATTTGTGCCACAGGCTCCGGGGAGAATGCTGGGTCCGCCTGGAGCAGGGCCGATTGCGGGGCCGCGCGATGCTCTTCGTCCACCGCGAGTCCGGGGTGAAACTGGGCGACGTAAGTCCCAATGGGAAGATCGATGCGAAGCTCGTTGCGATGCGCCGAATCGTCGTAGTACTGTGCAATTCGCTTGCGTACCTCGCCGGCGGTTACGCGGACGACCGGATCATTGTTGCTGTCGTAGTCCGGTGCCCGGCCAAAGAGCTCGCTGCCGAGAACTCGTTCTTTGAGACGATCTTCTTGTCCGTCGAGGGTTTTCTCGACCACATGCCGGAGGAACGGTGCATATCGTTTGCTCTGAGTGAAGAGCGGACTTGCCAGCATCCTCTCCAGTTGTTCTTCGACCAGGACGCGCTCCTCAGCGCTCAAGGGCGCCCGTGCTGTCACGTGATCTTTGGTGGTCGTCATCGAAGTGGGCTCTTTGAGCGGAACACCCCTCGTCGCTCGCATCGAGTTTGCAGGTCCAACTGGGGTAGGGAGAAAAAACCGAATTGAGTCCCTTGATTCAACGTATGATACGCGGGTTGCTACCTTAGCGCAAATTATTGACTTGTAAGGCGTGGAGCCATCTGATACCCCTCTCGCCGGCGTCTATGTACCGTATGGAACTTGACTGCCGTTCACAGCGATCACTAGGGTAGTGGCCGGTTGTCATACTTCCCCCCAATATATGTTCCTCGATACATCAGCTTAACTTTCCCAATTCATCGGCTTAACTTTAACTGCATTTCGGAGGTCAGGACACGATGCAAACCACAACAAGGAAAAGGCTGTCCGCGAGAGTCTGCCAAATTTCCTGGACCAGGCTCGTTGCCATCGCGGCCATGATGCTAAGCGGAACGCTGGCGTTCGCGCAGTATCGCGGCTCCATTCAGGGCACGGTGACCGATCCGCAGGGGGCGGTCATCCCCGGTGCGTCGCTTACGCTCACCGACCTGAGCACGAACCACAAATGGGCGGCGAAGAGCAACGGGGAGGGCATTTACTATATCGAGGCGCTGCCGGCAGACACTTTCAGCCTCGACGTGAGCGCGCCGAGTTTCTCGAGCAAAACTTTGACCAACGTAACCATCATTCCCGAGCAGCCCAACACGCTGAACGTTCAACTGGCAATCGGCACAACGAACACGACCGTGACGGTCAATGCCGCCAGCGTTCCGGCGCTGGATACGACGACTGCCAACATCAGCGGCACCATCACCAGCGATCAGATCCAGCACATGCCCTCGTTTAATCGCGACGTGTTCCAACTCGCCAGCCTGGCACCGGGTATGTTCGGCGACAATTCGCAGGCCTCCAACGGTAACGAGAACAACTTGCCCGCCGAACAGAACGGCGGAATCCAGGCCAGCCAGGGCATTTTCACAAAAGGCGAGCTCACTCCGCAGGTGGAAGGCAACGGCGGAGAGAACAACACAAGCGAATATGTGATCGACGGTATTCCCACTGCCAGCGCGAGTTGGGCCGGGTCGACTGTGATCGTTCCGCAGGAAGACTCGGTGGACAACCTGAAAGTTACAGCCAACGATTACGATGCCGAGTTCGGCCGCTTCAGCGGCGCGGTCATCCAACTGACTTCGAAGACCGGGTCGAATGCCTATCACGGCAGCCTATTTCTCAAGGGTGACCGACCGGGCCTGAACTCGTACCAGCGTTGGAATGGACCCAATTCATCCGGCCCTAACGATGCGGGCTTGTCGCCTTCGGCCCGTAACCTACTCAGGGACACCCAACGCTACAATCAATACGGCGGCAGCGCCGGCGGGCCGCTCCTCCACAACAAACTTTTCGCCTTCTTCGCCTACGAAACGCTGCGCAACGACTCGAGTACGACGGGTAGCGGATTATTTGAGACTCCCACCATCGATACGGCCGGCCCTTCCGGCAGCATCGCGGCAAAGTATTTGACGCTGCCCGGCGATCCTCCCGCCTCGACCGGCATCATCACAGGCGCCACCTGCTCGACGACACTTGGCCTGGCGGAAGCGACACCGAACGGCAGTGGCGGATACACCGGTTATTGCCGCACCGTTGCGCCGGGTCAATTCGACATTGGTTCGCCCCTGAAGACGGCTCTGGGCACGCACGATACCACATGGACCAGCAGCACCAAGCCTGGTGTAGGCAGCGGCCTTGACGGCGTCGCCGACCTCCAGGAGGTGGCGACGGTGAATCCGAGCACCTTTGTGGGAACGCAATACAACGGGCGCATGGACGCTGACGTGACGGGCAAGGACCGGCTCAGCTTCGTCATCTACTGGGATCCGAACGAGACCACCAGCTACAACGGCCCCGCGCGGCGCTCCAACTTCGAATATGCCAACGACATCAACAATGCCTTCACGGCGTTGTGGAACCATGACTTCTCGCCAACGTTGCTGAATGAGGCGCGCGCCAGCGCAGTGAGTTATCGCTACAATCTCATCGCGCAGAATCCCCAGGGTACCTTCGGCCTGCCCACCGATACCTTCAGCGCAGTTTCCCCGAATGCCGAGCCCTCGCAGTTTGGCGAGAGCATCCCCGGCGTTTTCGACCAATGGACTTACACCTATCAGGACATCGTCACCAAAATCCTGGGACGCCATAATCTGAAGGCAGGCTTCCAACTCAGTAACGTCGAGTTCCTGGATGAGCCGGTCTCAAACGCGCATCCCTCGTTTACCTTCGAGAGCTTCTGGGACTTCCTGAACGATGCACCGGTAACTGAATCGGGAACCTTCAACGCGCTCAACGGAGTGCCGGAACTGATACGAAACGATGACCGCCAGAAGATGGCCGGCATATTTGTACAGGATGATTACAAGGTGACACCAACGCTGACCGTCAACCTGGGATTGCGCTGGAATTACCTGGGCAGCATGACAGACAAGCAAAACAACATTTCCGTTCTCAACTTCGGCTCAGGTTCATCGATGATGACGGGGCTGCAAATCGTCCAGCAGCACGCTCTGGCGACCGTCCAGCCAGCTAATTTCGGGCCGCAGCTCGGCTTCGCCTGGAGTCCCGAGCAACTTCACCAGACCGTGGTTTTGCGCGGCGGCGTCGGCATCAATTACGAGGAGGATCAGATTGCCATCCTCCGCTCGGGTGACGCGAACGTGCCCGCAGCCCTCAGTTTCTCGGCATCGGCCTTCAGTCCTTCGATTGTGTACAACGTGGCGCCGAACATTAACTCTCCGTTCGGCTATCCGGCTAATTCGCACTTCGTCACCACATTCAACTCCAGCAACATCCCCACTGCTGCCGTGGTATCGGTTGACGCCTTCGACAACCATCAGAAGACTATGACGGTGTACCACTACTCGCTTGACGTCGAGACGCAGTTGCCCGCGAATTTCGTTGCGACATTGGGTTACCAGGGCAGTAACGGGCATCACCTGTTCTACGAGCAGGACCTGAACGCGGTTGCGGCCGTTCACGGGTATCCGCTCAATCCCCAGCTGAACCGGGTCACCGACTTTACCAATGGCGCCAACTCGAACTACAACGCCATGCTGGCAGGCCTGAAGCACAACTTCTCGCACAGCTTCCAGTCGGAGGTGGATTACACCTGGTCAAAAAGCATGGATGAGGGATCGAGCTCCTACAACCAGGATTCCTACGCGCCGATCAGTATTCACGACGTATACGGACGTTCCGACTACAACTTCGGGAACAATATCCGCATCTTCGGGCTCTACCAGCCAAATTTCTTCCACGAGCACTTGCTGCATAGCATCGCCGATGGCTGGTCGCTTGGCGGCACGTACGAGTACCACAGCGGCTTCCCTTGGACCCCTACCTACCCGGTAACGACGACGGGGGCTGTGGGCGGCACCGCGGGTCACCTTTATTACTCGAATAGTCCCTACACATCGATTCGACCGGCGGCCTATACCGGTGGCCCGTTGAACCACAGCACCGCGGCGTTCGAGTCCGGCCCTGACGCCGCTCCTTCCGGTTCACAGCCTCACAACGTCAACTTCCCGACAGGTACCGGGGGTGAGAACTACTTCACGCCGGCCACTATTTCGGCGGCAGCCAATTCCGCGCCCGTCACGACCGAGTATCCGGCGCCATCGCCGGTCATAGAGCGAAATTCCTTTACGGGTCCGATGTATCAGAGCGTAAATGCGAGCCTTGCCAAGAATTTCCATCTTCCGGAGGCACGGGTCATTGGAGGTGGTGCAGGCATTGAGTTTCGAGTGGACGCCTACAACCTGTTCAATCTGACCAACCTCACGGGGCCGACCACCAGTATTGTGTCCGCCAACTTTGGCCAAAGCGGGGGCGGATTGGGTGCCCGCGTCGTTGAGATGCAGGCGCGCTTTTCGTTCTGAAGGGAATTTCAAGAAACCTCATGACCACTCGTAGAACCTTCATTAGCGGGGCCGCTGCCACGGCGGCCCTTGCCCACGCACCGGCAATGCTTTTGTCTCAGGTCGCGGCCACTGCGCCTGAGATTGCGTTCGCTGCCGATTTCAGCAAGCCGCTCGCCACCATGCCGCTCGACTTTACAGGGCTGAGCTACGAATCGGCGCAGCTCGGGCATCCCGATTTCTTTTCGAGCTCGAACCATGGGCTTATCGCACTGTTCCGCTGCTTGAACCCGCGCGGCGTGCTGCGCATTGGCGGCAATACGGCGGAGTACACGCGCTGGAGCAGCGACGACGCCGATGCCGCGAAGAATGATACGCCGCATGCCATCGGCCCGGACGCCGGAACCGCTGCGAAGACGGCGTCGATTCTTACGCCCGTGGCCATCCGCAATCTGAAAGACTTCATTACCGAATCCGGCGAATGGCGCGTCATTTATGGCCTGAATCTTTGGCACGGCACACCCGAAAATGCCGCAGCCGAGGCGGCCTATGTATTTGAGACTCTGGGTCCGCGTCTCATCTGCTTCCAGATCGGCAATGAGCCGGACATGGATCACGATCCGGGCTCGAAAACGCGCTGGACATTCGACCATTACTGGGAACGCTGGCCGATCTTCCGCGATGCAGTAAAGAAGGCCGTTCCGGGCGCGCAGTTTGCCGGCCCCGACATTGCCAAGGAACTGGACTGGATCGCGCACATGGCAGCCGCGAAACCGGATCTCGCCTTTCTAAGCGGCCATTATTATGCTGAGGGTCCGCCGGCCGATCCCAAAATGACCCTGGAGTTTCTCCTCAAACGCGGCAAGGATCCCGCTGCATATGGCGAGTTCGCAACCGTCCAGGCCGCGACAAAGCAGTTGGGCCGGCCCTATCGCATGACCGAAGGCAACTCCTGTTACCACGGCGGCAAGCCGATGGTCAGCAACACCTTTGCTTCTGCGCTGTGGAGCGCCGATTACATGCTCCAGGTGGCGCAGGCCGGCTACATCGGCGTCAACCTGCACGGCGGCGGCAACGGACTCTATACGCCCATCGCCGGCGACTCGCCGCAGGGGTTCGTCGCGCGGCCGGTCTTCTACGGCATGTTGCTTGCCCAGCGCTTTGCGGGCAGCACGTTTGTCGAAGCCAGTCTTTCCGGGCTCAGTGACGCGCAAAATGTAACTGCCTTCGCGGCCAGAAACGGCGCTCACGGTCTCAGGCTTGCCCTCTTTAACAAGGCCGCCGATCCCGTGAAAATCAACATGACGGGCCTTCCGGTCGCGGGAAAGGCGCGTGTCTGGTGGCTCAAGGCGCCCGCCATCGACTCGCTCGACGGTGTCACCTTCGGGAGCAGCCGCATCGGCACGGACGGCGCCTTCCGGCCTCGCGCGGAAACGCAAGTCAGTATCCGCAATGGCCGCGCAACGCTCAACCTGCCCGCCTATTCGGCAGCGTACATTGAAGCTTGACGGCTGCGCAGCAATCCGCAGCAGGCTGTCCAAGAATATTTCAGAAATGCGTGTGTGATATTTTCCCGGACATTCAACCAGAAGGATAATGGCATGGAATCCGTTTCAATTACGCCCATCCGCCGCCGCGATTTCATCCAGCTTGCCGCTGCCGCGAGCTTTGGACTCGCTTCGGGAATCGGTGGAGGCCGCGCCTTTGGTATCGTCAAGCGCCATCACGACGATGCGCTGCTCGACGACCTCTCCCAGCGCTGCTTCCAATACTTTGCCGATGCCATGGATCCAGAGACCGGCATCTGCATGGACCTGATCCACGGCGACCCGGCCGACAACGAGAAGAAGGGCGATCAATCGCGCGGCAGTACCGGCGTTACCGGTTTTGCGCTCACCGCCATGTGCATTGGTGCGGAGCGCGGCTGGATTCCGCGCGAGAAGGCCAAGGATCTCGTGCGCCGCTGCTTGCAGAGCTACACCAACGGCAAGGTCCCGCCGGAACACGGATGGTTTTATCACTTTCTCGATGTCCATACCGGCCAACGCTGGAAAGAAGTGGAGATATCGACCAGCGACTGCATCTGGCTGCTCGCCGGCTCTCTCACCTGCCGCGAATATTTTCATGAGGATCACGAGATCGGCGATCTCGCCACGCTGCTTTACAGCCGCTACGATTTTCCCTGGATGACCAACGGCGACGGCAAACTGCTTTCGCACGGCTGGAAGCCTGAGGGGTTCCTCAAGGCCCGTTACGAGAAGTATTGCCAGCTCGCTGCCATGTATCTGCTGGGCATCGGTTCGCCAACGCATCCGCTGCCTCCCGACGCCTGGTATGCGTGGGGCCGCGACCCCAACTCCTACGGAAGCTACAACTACATCGGTACTTCCCTGCTCTGGACCTATCAGTATCCGTTTGCGTGGTTCGATTTTCGCGGCAAGCGCGAGACCAGAGGCACCAAGATCGACTGGTGGGAAAATTGCCAGACGGCCACGCGCGCGCATCGCGAGTGGTGTTACACCGACCTCGCCAAAGAATTTCCAGACTACACGCAGGACATTTGGGGCATCACCAGCTCATCCAGCCCCAAGGGCTACAAAGCCTGGGTGGGCCGCCCAAGCACTCGCAGATCGATGGCTCTGTGGTTCCGTGCGCCGCCGGTGGCTCGCTCATGATCACGCCGGACATCTGCATCCCCGCGATGCACGCCATGAAGGACAAATACGGCGACAAGATCTGGGGCAAATACGGTCTCGCCGATGCTTTCAATCCGCTCACCGGCTGGGTTTCTACCGAGACGATGGGACTGGACGTCGGCATGATCCTGCTCAGTGCGGAAAACCTTCGCAGTGGCAACGTGTGGAAGTGGTTTATGGCCAATCCCGAGCCGCGCCATGCAATGAAACTCGCTGGCATCGACAAGAGTTAATCCCGGTCGTGGCGCTCAGGAGATGGACGGCGGTCGTCATGGATAGAGGAATGACAAGGCAAGTTTTTGAGCGCACAAAGATCGTTCTTCTTCTTGTGGCGCTGACGCCGGCGATGGCGCAGAAGCTGGCTCAGCAGCCGGCAAAAGTCCCGCCGTCGAATCCGCGACTCGTCTCTCCGGAAATCGAGCGGCGCGTCGATGCGCTGCTTTCCAACATGACACTCCAGGAAAAACTGGGCCAGCTTGTACAGTACAACGCAGCCGGTGCAGCTTCTGCCACGGTGACCAGCGGCCAGCAACATAACCTGGCCGCGAATCCAGAAGTTGGCTATCGCATTGACGCCATGCAGCTAGCTGCGAATGGCGAGATGGGCTCAATGCTCAACGTTCCCCCGGCGCGCATCCATGCCTATCAGCAGGCCGCGGTTGAAAAGAGCCGTCTGCACATTCCGCTGCTATTTGGCGCCGACGTGATTCACGGTTACCGCACCGTCTATCCCGTTCCGCTCGCGCTTGCAGCAAGCTTCGATCCCGATCTGGTCACGTCGCTCACGCGCATGGCCGCAGAAGAAGCAAGTTCAGACGGCATCCGCTGGTTCTATTCGCCGATGGTTGACATTTCGCGCGATGCGCGATGGGGCCGCTCCGTCGAGGGCGCGGGAGAAGACGCCTTTCTGGGCGAGGCCATGGCGCGTGCCTACGTCCGCGGCTACCAGAACGATCGGCTCTCCCGACCGGATAGCGTCGCCGCCACCATCAAACACTTTGCCGCCTACGGTGACGCCGAGGCCGGCCGCGAATACAACACCACCGACATGAGCACGAGCCGTCTCTTTCAGGACTATCTTCCGCCGTACAAGTCCGGCGTGGATGCCGGCGCGGCCAGCGTGATGAGCGCTTTTAATGCCCTGAACGGCGTTCCCAGTACGGCAAACCCTTATCTGCTGGATACAATTTTGCGCAAGCAATGGGGATTCGACGGAGTCGTCGTCAGCGATTACACGGCCATCATGGAGCTGATCAATCATGGCATTGCGCTCGACGCGGCGACGGCAACCGAAAAGGCCATCAACTCAGGCGTCGATGTGGACATGATGTCGCACTTGTACGACACGCAATTGCCTGCGCTCATCCGCTCAGGGCGCGTCCCCACGGCGGAGGTCGATGAAGCCGTGCGCCGCGTGCTGCGCCTCAAATTCGCGCTCGGACTCTTCGATCATCCCTATCCCACCGAGCCCGAAGTCACTGCAGTGACGCCGGCACGCAGAGCGCTGGCGCTCCGCGCTGCCGAAGAATCGATAGTGCTGCTTCAGAACAAGCTGGTTTCGAACACCCCGTTGCTTCCCCTCAAACCGGGCACGAAGATTGCGCTCATCGGGCCGCTCGCGGATGATTTGCGCGACATGGTGGGCTCGTCAAGCGGCGTGCATCGCGATGCGGAGGTCGTCACCGTGAGGGCTGCCCTGGAAGCGCATGCGGGCAGTTCCATCATGTACGCACAGGGCACGCAGATTCTCTCGAACTCCGACGACGGTTTTGCCGCGGCAGAACAAATCGCCCGCCAGTCTGACGTGATCGTGCTCGCGCTCGGCGAGTCGGCCTCCATGAGCGGGGAAGCAGGCTCGCGTGCGGAACTCGATCTGCCCGGCAACCAGTTGGAATTACTCGAGAGAATTGCCGCGGTGGGCAAGCCCATTGTGCTCCTTGTCTTCTCGGGCCGCCCGCTGGTGCTTACGTCCGCCGCACAACATGCGCAGGCCGTCCTCGAAGTGTGGTTCCCGGGTATCGAATCTGGCGAGGCCATTGCTCGTGTGCTCTATGGCGATGCGGCGCCAAGCGGCAAGCTGCCAACGAGTTTTCCTGAATCGCTCGGGCAGGAACCGCTCTACTACAATCAGTTTCCAACCGGCCGCCCCGCAAACAACGCAGATCTCAACAAGTCGCCGGGGCCGGATTCGCGATTTATTTCGCGCTACATCGATGCGCCCAACGCCGCGCTGTTCCCTTTCGGCTTCGGTCTCTCCTACACAACCTTTAGCTATTCCGCTGTCGCCGTCTCGCGCCCGACTCTCCCGCTGCGCGTGGCACAACCCGGATCCGCTTCCCTCATCACGGCATCTGCAACAGTGACGAACACCGGCAACCGCACCGCAACCGAGGTGGTGCAGTGCTATGTGAGAAACCGTGGCGCCAGTCTTGAACAGCCCGTGCGCAGCCTTCAGGGGTTTCAGCGCGTCACACTTGCGTCCGGCGAGTCGAAGCAAGTGAGCTTTACCCTGGGATTCAACGAATTATCGTTTTTTGATAACACGGGCAAGCAGGTGATCGAGCCCACGCAATATACAGTTTGGATTGGCGGCGACTCGCTGGCGTCGAGTGCGGCTGAGTTCAGCATTCAGCGTTAAGCCGGTTCCGGGGCCGGCGCATCGGGCTTTCGTGGTTTCCCACCCTTTTCGCAAAGGGCGCGAAAAGGATGGGGCACGGAGGCATCGAGCGTCGGCACGTGACGGCTATACGATCCAATTGTAGGCAAGCCATGCAGCGGAAATTCCTACCTCGGTCTCGCAGAGTATGGATCGGTGCGATCCTTGCAGCAGCTTTGCTGGCTGCGGCCGCGGTTTTGTTGGCAGTGTTCCGGGCTCGCTGGAGTGGATCTCCACATGCGACGACGCAGGCTCGGCAGTCGGACTACGTGGCCGCAGGGGTGTGTGCGAACTGCCACCAGGATATTGCCGAGACCTACCGCAAAACCGGTATGGGGCGGTCCTTGTTCGTTCCCACCACGGGCAACATGGTGGAAGATTACGCGCACGCGAACACCATCTTCCATCAGCCCTCCGGTCTGCGCTACACCATGATTGAGCGCAACGGCGAGTTCTTTGAGCGGCGGTCAGAGGCTGGATTCGACGGCAAAGAGACCAACGTAATGGAAGAGCGGATCGACTATGTGATCGGCTCGGGCAATCATTCGCGCAGCTACCTGCATCGCGCGCCCGACGGGCAACTCATCGAACTTCCGGTGAGCTGGTACTCGGAGAAGCACGGCTATTGGGCAATGAGCCCCGGCTATGACTGGAAAGGCCAGAAAGATTTTCGCCGCGCGATCACTGGGGAGTGCATGTTCTGTCACAACGGATATCCGCAGGCCGATGCCGGCCTCGAGAGATCGATCTTCCCCGAGAAGCTGCCCCAGGGCATCGATTGCCAGCGCTGTCACGGACCTGGGCGCGCCCATGTGAAGGCGGCCCTGTCGGGCCGCGCCTCGCCGGAACTTGTCCGTTCGACAATCGTGAATCCCGGCCGGCTCGGTCGCGATCGGCAGCTTGAGGTGTGCATGGAGTGTCATCTCAAGACCAGCTTCCACGAGCCTAACGAGGAGCGCGCCTTCGATCGCGCAGTCTTTTCGTATCGCCCGGGCCAGCCGCTGGAGGACTTCAAGCTCTACTTCGAGCCGGTCGGCCACGAGAACGACGACAATTTCGAGATCGACCATGCAGCTTACAGGTTGCGCATGTCGGCATGTTTTCGCAACAGTCAGATGACTTGCCTCACCTGCCACGATCCGCACGACATTCCGCGCGGGCCAGAGGCTGCCAAGCATTACACGGAGGTTTGTCTAAGCTGCCACCAGGGCGTCGCGCACACCGTTGCGTTGCCGCCCGCAAGCACGTGTCTTACTTGCCACATGCCCAAGCGGCGGACTAACGACGCGGTACATGTGGTGATGACCGATCACTTCATCCGCCGCATTCAGCCCAAGCGCGATTTGCTCGCGCCCATTGCCGAAACCATCGCGCCCGAGGGTAGCTTTACAAAGGTGGCGCTCTACTATCCGGCGGAAGCGCCTGCCACACCCGAGGCAGAGATATCGATGGCCGAGGCACAAGTAAACGACAACGGCATCCCAAGGCTGCAAGCGCTGCTGGAGCGTTACCAGCCCAACTCGCCGGAGCCGTACCTGGTGCTGGCGGACGCCTACGACCGCGCAGGCAACAACAAAGAAGTCGCGCAGTGGTCGCGACAGGCGCTGGCGAAGCGTGAAAACTTTCGTCCTGGGGTTGTGAAGCTGGCGCCGGCTCTCTTCGCCCTTCATCAGGACGCGCAGGCGACCAAAGTACTCGAAGAAGCGGTGGCGCAGTATCCAACCGACGACCTGCTCCTAAGCGATCTTGGCAATGCTTATATGCGACAAGGAGAAATCGCGCAGGCCTCCGCGATGCTCGACCGTGCCGTGCACGCCAATCCGGAGCGTTCGGAGACGCACAATCTTTTGGGCGTGGTCGCCGTCAGGCAGGGCGACAGAACGGCCGGCGAGCATGAGTTCCGTGAGGCCTTGCGCTGCCAGCCGGACTTCCCAGAGGCCCGGGACAATCTCGGCAGCCTGCTGGCAGAGGAGCACAACTACGCGGAAGCCGAGTTCCAGTTCGAAAAGGCCATCGAGGCCAATGCTGGTTTTTGGGAGGCGCACCATCACCTCGGCCGCCTGCTGGTGCTGATGGATCAATTGCCTCGTGCAGTGGATGAATTGCGCACGGCGGCGCAACAGGAGCCCGACGATCCCGAGGTGCATGAGGACCTGGCGGACGTGCTCGCCGCCACCGGCCATACGGCTGAGGCGATGAATGAATATGACCGGGTGTTGGCGCTCCATCCGGATCAGCCGCAGGCGCATCTCGGCCTGGGGATGGCGTTGCTCACTCAGCATCGAGTGGCCGAGGCGCGGTCACATCTGCAAGCCGCGGCCAGCAGTTCCGATCCAGAGATCGCGCAGACGGCCAGACGTCTACTTGCGCAGTAGCGATATTTTTTCGTGTGACATCGCCACAGCATATCCGCTCATTCAACACCCATTTCGCTGCCGGCTTACATCCCCGGAGCCATTGCCTGGAGCGGCTCTTATGACAAGCTTCAAAGCCTGGCAATTACTGTCTTGACCTGGGTGTATTGCTGCAGTCCATACTCACCCAGTTCGCGCCCGATTCCCGACTGCTTGAAGCCACCGAACGGCGCCCTGGTGTCGAGCACGTTATAGCAATTGACCCAGATGGTGCCGGCGCGGACGCCATTCGCCACCGCAAGGGCCTTTTTTATATCGCGCGTCCATACAGCGGCGGCCAGGCCATATTTCGTGCGGTTGGCACGGGCGATGACCTCGCCGAGATCGTTGAACGGGATCACGCTCATGACCGGGCCAAAGATTTCTTCCCTGGCGATTTTCATTTCGTCCTGGACATCGGAGAAGACGGTGGGGCGCACGAAGTAGCCGCGATTCCCAATGCGGTCTCCTCCGCAGGCAACGGTGGCGCCCTCGCTGCGTCCTGAGTCGATATAGCTCATGACCTTGTCGAACTGCGCCTGATCCACCAGAGGTCCCAGCTCCGTAGCGGGATCGAACGGGTCGCCGACGACCCGCTTCTCGGCGCGGGCAATGCTCTTTTCAATGAACTGGTCGTAGATTGCTTTATCGACGAAGACCCGCGACCCCGCACAACAGGACTGACCCTGATTGGCGAACAATCCCATGTGAGCGCCTTCCACCGCCTCGTCCAGGTCGACGTCTGCGAAGATAATGTTCGGACTCTTGCCGCCGAGTTCTAGCGTCACAGGCTTCAAATTGGATTTGGCGGCGGCTTCCATCACCAGATGCCCCACCTCCGTGGAGCCGGTGAAGGCAACTTTGTCCACGTCCATGTGTCGGGCAATGGCCGCGCCGGCAGTGGGTCCGAATCCCGGCAGCACATTGACGACACCATCCGGGAACCCCGCCTCAAGAATCAACTCGCCGATGCGCAGTGCAGAGAGCGGCGTTTGCTCAGCCGGCTTCAGCAGCACGGTATTGCCTGTTGCGAGCGCAGGTGCGAGCTTCCAGGCCATCATCAACATGGGGAAATTCCAGGGGACGATTTGCCCAACGACGCCCATCGGCTCATGGCGCGTGTAGCAGAGAAACTCGCCGTCGATAGGGATCGTCTTGCCGTGAACCTTATCTGCCCAGCCGGCAAAATAGCGGTAGCAGGCCACGGTCTTGATGACATCCACAGCTCTGGCCACGGAGACCGGCTTACCGTTGTCGAGCGACTCAAGACGAGCCAACTGGTCGGCGTTGTTTTCAATCAGGTCGGCGAGCCGGTGCAGAAGGCGTCCTCGCGCTGAGGCGTTCATCTTACGCCAGGGCCCGGATTCAAAAGCCGCCCGCGCCGCGCGAACCGCCGCATCCACGTCAGCAGCATCAGCCTCGGCAACCTGGCAGATTTCCTCGCCGGTGGAGGGATTGGCGGTCGCAAATGTTCTTCCCGACTGGCTGGGTTGCCAGCGATTGTCGATCAACAGCTTCAACTCCGGAAGAGCAATTTCGGTTTGGTTTGGAACCATCGCCGGAGGGGGCATCGAATGGAACTCCTTCAACAAGGCTTGGCGAAACATGGATCATGCCATCTTCGCATGATTTTGACGTTGGCTCGAGCTTTTCCGAGCGCGGATCTGCTCCAGCCAGTTTCTATAAATGCGCGCCGCCGTTGTGTGCCATGTATTCTCGATTGCGCTGGTCTTGAGAGCAGCTAGGAGACGGGCGTGGAGCTCACCGTCCGGCCCAGACATCGCTTTCTCCCGCAGAGCAGCCAATGCACGCTCGGTCGTGTGATCAAAATAGCCGCGCGGAATGGAAGGATGGACGCTTGTCTCGTGCCTGAGGTAGCGCTCAACGTCTCTGCGATACTCGCGCAGCAGCGTGTCGGGCTCGTACTCGGGATGGCCCTGAAAGAATACGAACAAGCTCTTGCCCTCTTTCACGAACGTGTCTACGCCCGCGTCCGCGGTGCGCGCGAGCACGCGGTATCCGCGGGCCTTGAGATCTTCAGCGTCTAGGCCGTTCCAGCGGGAGTGAGGAATACTGAAGCGCGGCGGGGCGCCAGCCAGCAAAGGGTGCTCGGACACACGCGCGCACTCGAAGACGCCGAATTCCTTTTCAGCGCACTTGCGCCTTCGAATACCATCCATGTGCAGGACCGCGGCATGTGCGGCCAGGCACGACCAGACCGTGGAGTGAGTGTTCTCTCGCGCCCATTCAAGGATGCGCGTCATCATCTCCCAGCAAGGCTCGTCTCTCAGATCCGCCGAAACCGGCTCTTTTCCGGTTACGATGAGGGCGTCGAGGCCGGCATCCCAAAGCGTTTCGACGCTTGAATAGTGGCTCGCCGCCCGGCGAACGTTGGGCTCCGTCCTTGGGATCGAAGGCAATACGTGGAGCGATAGCCGGACCTCAATGCTTTCAGACGCCGCGTCGAGCAACGAGACGAACTGGTGCTCTGTCGTTTTAAAGGCCGCATCCGGCATGTTGTTGATCAGGCCGATCCTGATACATTCATCCGGAGAATGAGGAAGTTCGGAATGCGGAAATCGCAGAGTCCGAGGCAAGCCTGCCTGGTGATTGTCATTCGAGCGACTTGCATCTACCCGGACTGGCATTTTTTCTCCGTTCCAAAAGCGCTAACGACTGCTCGGCGGTGTCGTGCCCGGCGCAGCGGCCGCGGCAAGCGCCTGATCCAAATCTTCGAGGATGTCGTCGATGTGTTCAATTCCGATGCTGAGCCGGATCATTTCCGGCAGAACTCCCGCGACGCGCTGCTCTTCCGGTGACATCTGGCGATGGGTCGTCGATGCCGGGTGGCAGACCAGGGACTTCGCGTCACCGAGATTGACGAGCCGCGTCACCAGCTTCAGCGCGTCATGGAATCTGACCGCCGCGGTATAGCCACCTCGAATTCCCACGGACATGAGCGAGCACGCACGGCCTGCCAAATACTTTTGCGCGAGGGCATGATACGGGCTGTCGGGAAATCCGGCGTACTTGACCCATTCAACGCGGGGATCGCCACGGAGAAACTCCGCCACTTTCCTGCCGTTTTCTACGTGGCGCTCCACACGCAACGCAACGGTCTCAATTCCCTGCAATAACAAGAAGGCGCTGAGCGGGGAAAGAACGGCTCCTGCGGCGCGCAGATAGACACTGCGGCAACGCGCAACGTACGCAGTCTTGCCGAAATGCTCCGTGTAGACCATGCCGTGGTACGAGGGGTCCGGTTTGCTGAAGGCCGGGAAACGCGATGCGTTCTGCTTCCAGTCGAAGTTTCCGCTGTCGACGATGGCTCCGCCCAGCGTTGTACCATGGCCGCCCATGAATTTCGTCAGCGAAGTGACGACGATGTCGGCGCCATGCTCGATCGACCGCAGCAGGACCGGCGAGGCAACGGTGTTGTCGACGATGAGCGGCACGCCATGATCGTGCGCCACGCAGGCCAGCCCCTCGAGATCGCAGATGTTCCCGGCGGGGTTGCCGACACTTTCACAGAATACCGCTCGCGTATCGCCGTCGATCTGCCTGGCGATTGCCTGCGGATCGTCAGACTCAGCGAAGCGCACCTTGATTCCCTGGCTGGGCAGGAGATACGCGAACAACGTATGCGTGGTGCCATAGAGCTGAGGGGTGGTAACGATATTGCGGCCCAACTCGGCGACGTTCAGGATCGCGTAGTTCACCGCTGCCTGACCGCTCGCGACGCACATGGCTTCGAGCCCGCTTTCGAGAGCGGCCACGCGCCGCTCCAGTACGGCTGTTGTCGGGTTCTGGATGCGGGTGTAGCGGAAACCCTCGGCCTCAAGGTTGAAGAGGGCGGCGGCATGCTCGGCGCTGTCGAAGGCATATGCGACCGTCTGGTAGATCGGCACGGCTACAGCCTTCGTCGTACCTTCAACCTCGTAGCCGGCGTGTATTGCCATCGTTTCCAGTTTCATCGGTTCCCATCCTTCAATGCATGCTCTTCCGCGCGAGCATTGGCTCCTTCACGCGGTCTTTCTCCCTGGCAAATCCGATACAAGACTGCTCATCTCACCCACTACCCACTCGATGTCCTGCTTGGTGGTTTTGAAGCTGGTGATGCATGCCCGTATCACCGGAACACCGCCGAGCTGCGCCTCCGACATCCACGCGATCTGCCGCTCGCGAAGAGCTGCCAGCAATACGGCTGGAACCAGGCCATCCCTGGTAAAACACACCACAGGAAAGGGCGTGGAATTGACGATGCGCCATCCTGAAGCCGCCAGAGACTCGCGCAGCACCCGGCCCATGCGCGCCTGGTGCTCGAGCATCTCAGCGTAGCCTGCCTCGCCGTGCTCGGCCACCGCCATAAAGAGCTTGAGCCCGATGAACCGGCGCGACCACTGAGCCGAATTCGTAAGGGGATCGAATGTCGTGCCCGCAGTGTCGTGGGAACCCGCCGATTTGGCGGGCATGTAAGTGACATCGGATCGGAAAGCTTGTGCCACGCTTTCACGATGCCGGCAGAAAAACATTCCGCAACCCATGGGAACGGAGAGCCACTTGTGCGCGTCGCAGGTAATTGAGTCCGCCCGTTCAATGCCTGCGAGATGGAGCCTTAGGCGGGGTGAAACAACGGCTGCACCGCCCCACGCGGCATCGGCATGGAACCATAAGCCTTCTTCATCGCACATTTGCGCGATTTCAGGAAGCGGGTCGATCACACCAGCCGCAGTCGTCCCGGCGCTGCCTATCACCATAAACGGTATAAATCCGTTCTTGCGATCCTCCGCTACGCGCTGCCTGAGATCATCGGGCTTCATTCTCAGGCCGAAGTCCGTCGCGACGGTTCGCAAGCTCCGCCGTCCAAGCCCGACCATGTGCGCGATCTTGTTGAAACCGTGATGGGTCTCTTCAGTGAGATAGATTGCGGGTTGGCCGGAGAGCTTGCGAAGGCCATGTTCGCCATATTCAGGGAAGGCCCACGTCAGGGCGACTACGACGGCGGAAAGATTTGCCTCCGATCCACCGCTTGTAAATGTCGCGATGGAGTCTTGCGGAAGGCCAAACTTATCGGTGAGCCAGGCCAGCGTGTGCCGCTCAATTTCATTTGCCGCGGGCGAAGTGCGCCAGTTCGCCAGTTGCGGGTTGAACATGGCAACGAGCGCATCGGCAACAACAGAGGCCGGCATCACGCTCGGGTTATAGAGGCCGAAGTAGCGCGGATGAGTGACCTGCACCTGCCATTTGCGCAGCATCTGCTCCACGTCAGCGATTACTTCATCCAGCGCGATGGTCCGCTTGAAATCGTAGCGCGAGCCAAGGTGGGCGCGGATCTCCTCCGGCGTCACATTCGGGACGATGGGACCGTCGGCGATCTCCGACTCCAGCTTCGCGAATTCTTCCCGAATTTGATCGAAATGCATGTGCTTCCCTCTTCTGGGAGCTGTGTAAACTCGTGGCGCGGCCAAACAACTCAGCTTTCAATTCAGCTTTCCAGCTGCAATCGAATCCCTCCGCGCTGAATACGATCGTACAATTCGTTGTCAAGTGGGACGAACGCTCCCGATTCGAGGCTGTCAAAATAAAGCGCGTCGGCGCTGGCCGCGGGGTTGTATCCATGGCGAACCAACTCAGTCTTCGAATACTTGAAGGTGCCGGTAACATCGATGGCGGTGCGAATGCGCAGGAACACAGGCCGCGCGTAAGCCGGCAGACAGCGCACAAGATGTTTGCGCAGACCGGCCAAGTCGAGATTGTCTTCGGCGACCAACGCTGCCATGCCCACCCGGCCTTCCGTGTTCGGGACCCGGACGCCGTAAACATTGGCCTGGCTAATTCCTGGAAATGCGCAGATCGCCTGCGCCACTTCGGTGGTGGCAACATTCTCACCCTTGCGCCGAAACGTGTCGCCGATGCGGTCAACAAAATAGAAGTACCCCTTATCATCCTTTCTCATCAGGTCGCCGGTGCGAACCCAGGCATCTCCGGGCTCGAAAACATTGCGGAGGATTCTCTTCTCAGAAGCCTCTTCAGTCGTGTAGCCCTCGAACCGGCTTCCGACATTCGAAGAATCGTTCATGATCTTGCCAAGAGCTTCGCCGGGCTGGTTCGGCGCGCAGGGAATGCAGAATCCCTGTTGGTTGCGGGCCGGCTCGCCGGTTTCGCTATCGAAGACCACCAGCGCCGGCGAAAAACGATGCGCCAGATACGCCGGAATGTGACCGATCGCGCCACGTTTTCCCTGCACGTTAAACAAGGAAACGCCGCCCTCCGTGGCGGCATAGAATTCGACGATCCTGGGAATGCGGAACCGTTCCTTGAAGGCGTCCCAAATTTCCGGAGCCAGCCCGTTGCCGCAAGCGATACGAATCCGGTGCATGGTTTCCTCTCGGCAGGGCGCCGCGCCAAGCAGGTACCTGCAGAGCTCCCCGATGTATTGGAAGAGCGTGCAATCCCAGCGGAGGATATCGCTCCAGAAGCGGCTAGCGGAAAATTTATCGCGGAGCACGACGCTGCCGCCGGCGACAAGAGCCGCACCGGGGGCCTGCACCCCGCCAACGCTGTGGTACATGGGCAAACAGTTGTAGATGCGGTCAGTCGACTGCGCGCCAAGCATACCAGCAAACCAATGGCTCCATTGCATGACGCGCGCATGGCTAACGCGTGCGGCTTTGGGCAGCCCGGTGGTGCCGGACGTATAGATGTAGAGCGCCAGATCGTCGATGCGGACCACGGGCCGCTCTTCCCTGCTCAAGGGTTCGCCGCAGTGGCGAGCGATGTCAAAATCAATGCGCGGGAATGGAGCGTCCGTGTCGCCATGAGTCCAGATCACGGGCGACGGCGAATGGGGAACAAGCGCGTCGGTTAGGTCTTTCGCAAACTCAGCGGACACGATGATATGTTTGGGCGACACAGCGCGGATGCAATGGGCGAGCGAGGCGCCGGCAAGATTGGTATTGAGCAGCGAAACGACCGCGCCGACGCTGGTGATGCCGAGCCATATCGCCATGAATTCGGGGCGATTTGTCATCAAAAGGCAAACGACGTCGCCATTGCGAAGTCCCTGGTCAAGTGCCCATCGCGCATATTGGTTTGTGCGTGCGGCGAGCGCACGATAGGTAAAGCTTTCCTGGTCAGAGAGCAGGGCCGGCGCGTTTCCCATTCTTGCGGCGACTTCCAAAATCACAGCGGGCAAGATACGCTCCGGATTGCCGGCGATGGGCGCGGTCAGTTCCAGAGCGCGCAGCCAGGCCTGCGCAGTTGATCCGGTTGACCCAACCGGCCGGACCACTTCTTCTTTTAGCGCGCCGCTCATGCCGTGTTCCCCGCATCCACGGTGAGGATCGTCCCAGTAATGTTTTTCGATCGATCGCCGAGGAGAAACTCAACTGCGTTCACCACATCCTCGATGTCCACCAGGCGTTTCAGCGCACTACGGCGCGTGATCTGCTGCAGTTGTTCTTCGGTCAGGCCGCGAGTCATGTCGGAGTCGAAGAAGCCCGGAGCGACTGCGTTCACAGTGACTCCCATGCGGCCAACTTCCCGGGCCAGCGAGCGGGTAAAGCCCAGCAGCGATGCCTTGGTGGCAGAGTAGACGGCAAGCCCGCTGTAGCCGGTGATGGCGGCCGCCGAAGCAATGTTGACGATGCGTCCACCGCCGTCGGACATCATCAGGCCGACCACATGCTTGGTGAGCACCATCGGAGAGGTCGTATTCAAGCGCACCATCTGCTCAATCTGGCGGGTGGACATTAGAGCCAGGACCCCGTCGCTGCTCACGCCGGCATTGTTCACCAGGCCATAGATCGGGCCGAATTCTTTTCGCAACTTCTTTACCAAATCCGGGATGCCTTCGATCTCCGCAAGATCGAAAGGCACAAAGTGCAACGAACCAGGCTGCGCCGCATTGGCTTCCCGCTGCGCCTCTGCCAACTCATCGCTTTCGGTTCGGGCGATAGCGATGGCGCGGAACCCGCACTGTGTCAGGCGCCGGGCTATACCCAGACCCAACCCGCGACTGCCTCCGGTGACGATCACATTACGCATGGCGGCGAATGAGTTTTCCGGTTTCAGCCACGGCCAGTGCCGGCACAATATTGATCGAGGCTGGAACCTTGTGGAGTGCAAGCTCTCCGCGACAAAACTGCATGATGTTGCTCTGCAGTGAAGCGGCCCCGTCCGGAACCGATTGCGGCGTCTTGAGCACAACGTCGGCGACTACAATCGCACCCGTGATCGGGCTTTTCTTCATCCGCACCAGCGACATGCTCACCTGCGGATGACGGTTGATCACAGCCTCCACTTCTTCAGGGTGAACCTTCAGACCGCCGACGTTGATCGTCCCGTCCTCCCGGCCGATAAAGTAGTACCGGCCAGCGCGCAATTCAAGCAGATCGCCCGTGTCGACATAGCCTTCGCCATTCTTCAGAGGCTGACTTTCGCTGCCGAGATAACGGGCCGCAGTACGATCCGAACGAACTCTGAGCGTGCCAGCCTCTACTTTCATCTCGACGCAAGGGTTCTGCGTAAGCACATCGGCGGGGAAGCCCATCAAGCCATCGTTCACTTCGAATGCCACACCCGCCTCTGTCGAGGCGAAGGCATGCGCGAGCTTTGCGTGCGGATACTGCAGCTTGAGATGGTTGAGAACGGCCTGGTCGGCGATCTCCCCAGAAAGACGAACATATTTGGGAGCGATCTTGTGGGCCGAATCACTCATCAGCGCGCCCCGCCAATGAGAAGGCGTCCCGGAAATGTGCGTGACACCCTGTGCGCCGGCCCTCAAAAGAAAATCCGCCGCTGACTCACCAGCCCCCTTGAGGACCAGCGACGTCCCGGTGAGGGCGGCGCGAAGGAAGATCTGCAGTCCACCGAAACGCCGAATGTCGTAGAACGTGCTCCACGTAATGGATGGCAATGCGGAAGCTTGTCGTTCGATCGCGCCAGTCAGACTCGCTAATGTGTGCACGGTTAGCTTGGGAAGCCCCGTGGTGCCGGAAGTAAGAAGAACCCATTCGGTCTCATATTCCGAAGCCCGACGCTGCACGTCCGAAAGAACATCCCCAGTTTTGGGGGCGCAAGGAACGATGCATTCCACCCGCGAGCGGACCGGTTCGGGGGCCGGCTGATCGGTCACAATGAGATCCGCAGCGGCGGTTTCCGCAACAAAAGCAATATGCTCGAACGATAAATCCGGGGGATAAAGGACAATTCTTCGCGCAACGCCGTCGAGCTGGATCACCGCTGCAATAGCCGCGAAGGTGTCGATGGTCGCCAGGACGATGGAACGTCCGCGATAGTGGTCCGCTCTGTAGTGAAAGACGTTTCCTGTCGCTAAATCTTCCCAGGTCGCACTTCGCTCAGCGCCCGATACAACGTGTGAATTCAAGGTGCCGGAGGCGAGGATGCTGCTCGACGGGGAAGGTGGACTATTTCGCGGCATTTTCGTAGAAACCAATAAAGTCACCTACGGTCACGGGGAAGCGGACTTCTTCATCGGTGTTGAACGGGTCCACCCCCAGCGCAGCCTCAAGCCTGACCACGATGATCGCGAAACAGAGAGAGTCCAATCCGGAGTCGAATAGAGCCAGATCGTCGGTCAATGGTGCGAGTGGCTTGTTTTGCTCCCGAGCCACCTGCGTGAATTGGGCAATCACTTCCGATCGTGCATTCATTTCGAAGCTTTCCAACCTCCCAAGGACGTTCTCGCTCGATTGACCTGCTGCCCCGCGCCCTAAAGAAGTGCGCCGGGGGAAACGGGATGAAACAAGCTCCGCTCCGGGAATGCCCCAGTCAGCCAGCTAGGCTGCGAGTTCTTGCTCCGGACCCTGAACGATCCTCTCCAGTAGGTTGCGAAGCAGGACGACGCCCTCAAAAATATCCGCGTCAGCCGGTGCAGGATTGACCGTCATCTCCAGGGTCACAGCTTGGAAAAGCCCTTCTGAATGAGCAATATCGCAGACGCCATGCACATCAGTGTATTCCCGCTCGAGGGAGCCCTGCGCTCCGGCAAGATCAGCCAGATAGGCCATGAACCTTTGAATGTAGCCCTCGAAGAAAGCCATCGTCAGGAGCGATTGCACGCCCTGCATTTTGCCCAGGAACAGGCGGACTTTGGTTAGCTCGTCGTTGACCGCCATGGCGTCGCTATCCTTGGGAAATGCGTTTGCGGCGGTCGTGAACCTGCGCAGCATCGCGGGATGGCTGTCACGCACCTCTTCATTCAGGTTTTCGATCAAAATCGGCCGCGCATCCTCTGCATGGACGGCCAGGTAAGTCGCGGTCATCCAATAAATGAAGTTGCCTTCGAGCACCGCGGTGTACCGCGCTATGATTCCGCGGCGCGTCTCCGCGTCCATGGTTTCGGGGTTGGGAAGTCGCGAGATCAGGTCGTCGATGGTGGCCGCGACCCGCTGCCTCAGCGCAGCTGCGGTCCATTCCCCTTTGAGCTGCCGAGCAAGAGTTTCTGTGCTCATATCTCCACCTTTCGTTGATCTTCCACGTTCGCGGAAGGGATACGCTCGCTGAATGAGATTGCAAGAAATCAGTTTGTAGAAAAGACCCCGACCGATTTTCCGCAATGGCTTTTGTTGTGCAAAGCCCAGTCCCCTGGATTGGGCCGATCATCGATGCCGCAAGGCTATCTTTGAACTCGCCCAACCGATCAAGGCTGAAAACTATCCTGATCGATCGAATCGGAAACTTCCGCCTTCAGCCTAGTGGTCTAACGATGTCAAATCCACCCCTGAAAACAAGGCTGCATACCGTATCAATCAATGACTGATTCTGGAGACCGGGTTCAATTATTACAATGCCTTTTTTGTGCCATGTCAACGATCATCGGTAATCATTTTGCGAGGAATTGGTAATACTCTCGGGCGCAGTCGAAGCGCAAGAAACTCGGGGGTATCCACAAAGGACCGTGCACCACGGGCCCTGCCGTATGAATGAAATGAGCCATTTCAGGGAATGGATCGTCACTTGAACAGTTTTGGTAGTCGGCAGCTACCGTGCGAAACTTGGAGTGGCCACGCTTTCTGGGATTTGGCCGCGATCTTCTGCCGCCCTCAATAAGGCAGCTTGGAGAACTTCGGAATGAATTCAAAGCGGTTACTTTTGCTACCTATTCTCGTCGCCTTCGGCGTTTGCCCAAATCCAGCGTGCGCTCAGGATCAATCTGGGGCCGTGCGGGCCACGCTGCCCAATGGCATGCGCGTCGTCATCGTTCGCAACACTTTAGCTCCCGTGGTCACGGTACAGGCTAATTTCCTGGTGGGCGGGGATGAGACGCCAACCGGATTCCCAGGGATGGCCCATGCCCAGGAGCACATGGCGTTTCGCGGATGCGCGGGCATGACGGCCGATCAAACAGCTGCGATCTATGCGCAGCTCGGCGGCAGAAACAACGCCGACACCCAGCAGAACATTACGCAGTATTTTGCCACGGTGCCGGCTACCGATCTCGATGTCGCGCTTCAAGCGCAGGCCGCCTGCCTTCAAGGGATCGACGATTCCCAGCAAGAATGGTCACAAGAACGCGGAGCAATCGAGCAGGAGGTGGCCCGCGACCTCTCCAATCCAACCTATAAATTCATCGACCGGCTCAATCAGGACATGTTCGCAGGTACTCCCTATGCGCACGATCCCCTCGGCACCAAGGATTCCTTCGACGCAACCACCGGCGAGATGCTCAAGGATTTCTATAACGAGTGGTACACGCCCAGCAATTGCATCCTGGTGATTGTCGGTGATGTCGATCCTGCTGCCACGATGAAAAAGGTGCAGCAGTGGTTTGGCGACGTGGCCAGCCATCCCTTGCCGGCGCGGCCTGCGGTCGATTTGAAGCCGGTAAAGTCAGAGGCCTTCACGCTCGACAGCAACCTCCCCTACACGCTGGGCTTCATTGCGTACCGGTTCCCTGGAACCGACTCACCGGATTACGCGGCCAGCCAGATTCTCGCCGATGTGCTGTCGAGCCAACGTGCCGATCTCTACGGAATGGTGCCCGCCGGCAAAGCCCTGGCGGCGGAGTTCGGAATGGTTGAGACGTATCCCAAGGCCAGTGTTGGCTACGGCGTAGTGGTTCTTCCCGCTGACGCGGACCCCAACAGCGGCATCAGCGAGATGCGCGGCATTCTTGCCACCTACGCCGGGAAGGGCGTGTCCGACGATCTGGTCGCGGCGGCCATTCGCAGCGAGGTTGCCCAGGCTGAGTTTCAGCGCAACTCCATCCCGGGCTTGGCTAACGTCTGGTCGAATGCGCTGGCGGCCGAAGGACGCAAGTCTCCCGATGAAGATATCGAAGCCATCAAGCGCGTCACGGTTGCCGATGTAAACCGCGTCGCCAAACTGTACCTCGCCGATCAAAACTCGATTTCCGCAACGTTGAAACCAGTCCCGACCGGTCAGCCAGTCGCGGGCAAAGGATACGGAGGCGCCGAAGAAGTGACATCCGCTCCAACCAAACCTGTGACACTGCCTGCATGGGCGGCCGGTCCCCTGGCGGAGCTGAAAGTCCCTGAAAACTTCATAGAGGTATCCGACACGAAGCTGCCCAACGGGCTCCGCTTGATCGTAAAGACCGATCGCACAAGTCCGACGGTATCGGTCGTCGGCGAGGTCAAGCATAACTCCGATCTGGAGACACCGGCCGGACAGGAGGGCGCCCCCGATCTTCTCGACGGCCTCTTTTCCTACGGAACACAGACGCTGGATCGTCTGGCATTCCAAAAAGCGCTGGACGACATTGCCGCGAACGAGAATGCTGGTTTCCATTTTTCTGTGGATGTGTTGAAGGAGCATTTCTCTCGTGGCGTTGAACTGCTGGCAGATAACGAGCTTCATCCTGCGTTGCCGGCTCAGGCATTCGCCGTCGTTCAGCAGCAAGTTGCGCAATACCTCACAGGAGAGTTGCGGAGCCCAGGGTATCGAACATCGCGCGCCCTCGATCTGGCGCTGCTACCGGCGGGCGATCCCGTCTTGCGGGAAGTGACTCCGGCGACGGTGGGAAAAATCACTCTCGACGACGTGAAGCAGTTTCATGCCGCAGCTTTTCGCCCGGATCTGACCACGATCGTGGTGATAGGAGACGTGACGCCGGAGGAAGCCAAGACAGTGATCGAGAAATGGTTTGGTGACTGGAAGGCCACAGGCCCCAAACCGAACACCAAGTTGCCGCCCGTCCCCCTCAACAAGTCCTCCGCGGCAAATGTGGCCGACAAGCAAGCTGTGCAGGACTCGGTCACTCTTTCAGAACAACTGAATCTCAATCGTTTCGATCCGGACTACTACCCGCTGCAACTCGGCAATCACGTGCTGGGTGGTGGTTTTTACGCCACGCGCTTATATCACGACTTGCGGCAGGTGGCGGGCTATGTATACACGGTGGACGTCAGTCTCGCGGCGTCAGAGAGCCGGTCCACATATTCGGTTGACTATGGCTGCAATCCGGAGAATGTCTCCAAAGCGAGAGCTCTGATTCAGCGCGATCTGGAGCAGATGCGCACTCAGGACGTCTCTCCCGCAGAGTTGCAACAGGCAAAAGCTCTGCTGCTGCGACAGATTCCGCTGGGCGAGTCGAGCGAGGGAGCCGTTGCGGGTGGAATTCTCGGCCGGGCAGTCATCGGCCTTCCGTTAGACGAGCCGATCCAGGCAGCGAAGCGTTACGCGGAACTGAATGCAGATCAGGTGAAGGCCGCGTTCGTAAAATACGTCCGTCCCGACGACTTTGTTCAGATAGTTCGCGGCCCTGCTCCGCAATAGTGCGCAGCGCAGGCAATCCATCGCTGCCGCTATACGGAGACCCGGATCGCTTCGCGGCTATCCGAATACGAATGCTTCGTCGCAGGCGTACTCTACGGGCAAGTCACGGACTTGAGCACCGGCAGGAGCCGACGAACTATTGGCCTTCAGGCGGCGGCTGGCTGTTCGCAGTTTGCTGGTTGGGTTGGTCTTTGAATGCCTCAGTCCCTGCGTTTCCGATCTGCACCAGCGCAGGCGCGGCGGGCGCGGCCGGTCCCATGGCTGCCTCGTGCTGCGCGCGCGAGATGGCATCGAGATCGACGGGAATTCCACCCGGCACGATCACGGGAGCGTTGTAGCGGTAGTTGAGGTCGCGGGTGAGGCGGAAGACTACAGGCAGCGCCGCAAGAAGCACAAAAAATGTGAGCCAGCTTCCGTCCAGCCCGAAGGCTCCGCCGGTGAGCCAGAACGGCCCCATCGGATCTCCCTGCACCACTGGCGAATGGCTGGTGACGCCGCTGACGGCGAGGCCGATAAGCAAAGCGCGGCTGGCTTTCCAGGCGAAGTTGAGACCCCAGCTAACCCACAGGGCGCGGGTCCGCAAATAACACGCGGAGAGGACGAGCGTGAGCACGATGGAGACGGCGAAGCTGGCGTGGCTTGCGCCCGGCACGAGTGCCTGCAAAATGGCGTAAATAGCGGCAAAGCCGAGTGCGGCTCCAATGGGTCCCACTGCCTGGACAAAGCGCTGGAAGGCGTAACCGCGGAAGGCAATTTCCTCAGCCAAAGCGAACAACGCAAAGTAGGCAGTATCGGCCACCAGCCAGCCCCACGATGCGGCCTGCGGAGAAAACGAGATGGCGATACCGCCGATTACGGTGAGAGGCAGAACGCAGACCAGGGCTATACCCCAACCGGTTGCCAGTCCCAGCCCAGCCTCGCGCCGCCACCCGGAACGCCGGGGCAGTCCCTGCTCGCTGATGGGATGCGCCTGCCGGTCGAACCAGAAGCCCATGGCGGCGTAGCCGATAAGCAGCAAGAAGACCAGCATGGCCTGGTCGATAAGTGGAGACAAGGCTTCGCCGGAAAGCGGAGACCAGGCTTCGCCGACTAGCCCTTGCGCGCCACGAAAGGCGAGATGCTGCGCGAAAAACAAATAGAGAAACGCGGCGAGAAACTCAAGGTAGGCGCGCAGCCGGCCGCCGGTGTTAACAGGCTCGCTCATGACTGCCTCCGGCCGTGGATTCATCTGCAAATATGCGACCCCGTGGTGCCGGAATTCGCGCCGTGGTTCCGCCGTTTCAGAGTATTCGACCCGGGGAAGTTTTGCTATCATGTGTTCAGGGGCAATTCTTTTTGTCCGATTATCGCGGTGAGGGGACAAAACATTTTGTCCAATTCCGTCCGAGGGACAATTTATTTTTCCATTGTCCTGACTCTTGGTTCGCCTTGAATTTCGCATTTCCGAGAGGCCCGATCTGTGCCCCGGAAAAACCGGAGATTAAGCCGCTTTCCTGACATTCTCCCATGCTACATTGGATCGGCCGTCCCCTCAATGGCGGTGAGCCAGCCCTGGTCCTTGTAGCTGATCCAGCAGATCGCGTGTCCTAACAAATCCCAGTCTGAACTCGGCGTCATGGTTAGCAGAATTCCAGGTAATTGGAGAAGATCGGTGGCTGTCCGTTTACTTTGCTTTCTTTGACGGGCAGACTAAATTCGTCATGTCAGTGATTTGCGAGCTGTGTTCGAAATCGAAATCTTCATTGAGTCGAATCTCGACTTAAAGCACTTATTTGGCCGGTTATCCAATTCGAGCTTCTGTAGAAAACCGGCATACGCCGTCCCAGTGCTATGACGAATCGCAATGACGATTTTACCCCAGAGTTTTTCGATGGGGAGCGGCGTGAAATCCACGATAACGAGGTCATCTCCGAAGAGTGCGCTCATGCCCTTTGGGGCACGGATGCAACTCGTCCTTGATGGGTTTGGGATGAGTACGGCAGGCAATGGGAACCATCCTTCGATTTGCTCTGGCCCTGGCAATCAGGGGTTCCTTCGCAGATCCTATACCGCGGAGGATTGGGACGTTGACGATGCCCTTCGCCGACTCTTGTGAAGCGATTCGAACCCGCTGTTCGGCGTCATCGATAGGACTTTTTCAATTCGGGAAGTAGATCCTTAAGCGCATCCCGATCTACGCCGATTTGCTCCCAAAACCAAACAGCACTTTCCAGATCCATTTCCCTCGCAGCTTTCGCCATTCGTACATAAACCTCAGCAGAAGGCTGAGAGCGCCCACTCTCCCAGTACAAGGCTGCAATACGTCCCACCCCCATCTTGGCGGCGAACTCTTCCTGGTTAAGCTTCAGCGCGGTTCGCAGATTTCGTACGCGACGCGTTACTTCGGTTTGTACCGACATCAGAATTTGATTTAGCCATTGTATTGTGAAGTGACGTACACTAAGGTTACACTGTAACAGAATTTACCGTAATTAACGTTACCTCGAAAGGGGAATTGGGGTCAACAGTCAAAAACCTGGGCGGTTCGGCATTCGATAGTCGGGCTCAATCCTCAATGCCAACCACTCAAAATAGCCACTCAGTAAAGGAGAAACAATCTTTAGAATCTATGGCTGGAACGAAAGCACGCAGACCAACACCGAAAAACGTAGAAGGCTGGATTAGATCTGGCTTTGGGCAAGGGGATGGCGCGACATACAAACCATTCATGTTCGTCCGGGATATCGCTTCGCCGGGGTTATCCAATACCGTCAAGAGCCCGGTCACAGGACGAATTCACCATTACCTAACGCGACAGGAGTACGAAGTACACCTGTTAGCCGAATATAGCCCAACCGACTATCGACATACGGGAACGTTTTGCACTCCTGCCCTGGGACGAGACGCAAGCAATCGCTAGCAAGCTCGGCATTAGACATCCGAGATATCCAGGGACCACAACACCGACCGCTATTACCACTGACCTCCTGCTGACAAAGAAGCATTTAGATGGCATTGAACTGATTGCCGTGAGTGCGACGCTTAGCAAGCATCTGACTCCTCAGACTCTGGAAAAACTGCTTATCGAGCGCCTCTATTGGAACCGCCGGGGAATTTCCTGGCTTCTTGCAACCGAAAAGAACATCCCGAAATTACGTGCTGAGAAATCTCCACTTCTTCGAGTTGGCACGCCACGATGACCGGGCGAGTAAATCCGGGATTGCTCCGGCCCTCTTCAGCCACCGGTTTGAGGCAAACCATGCACAGGGTCTTTGTTTCAACGAAATCTTAGAGAAAACGAGTCGCGATCTGGGTATCGACGTGCAGACCGGCTTTGCGCTGCTGGGCACCGCAGTCTGGAAGCATATCAGCCGCATCGATATCGATGCCGTGGAGCTTGGTCACCGTGCTCCAGTCGCACTTGCTATATAAGGAGGCGAAATGTTTGCAATCCATGACGTCTTTGAACCGACCGTACCTTTGCCAAAGATCAAAGGACTCGTACGGATGATTGATATGGTTGGTTCGGAGGAAGTCATACTGATCCCGATCGGCGAAAAGGCCAACTCCTTGCCGTTCGCAGTAAGTTACCGAGACTGGCTTGAGCACCTTAGATCCGGCGCTCTCACAAAAACCACTGATCCCTACTTGAATTTCTCCTCGGTAGCACGCGATCTACCTGAAGGTGCGGCTGAACGCTACAAGAGAGTATTAGAGGTCACCGGAACTCTCGCGCGAGACCCATCGCTCCTGCACGGTCCAAAGAAGCTGGCGAGTGCCATCGCGGATATCGCCAAATCCACAGGAAGGAATTGCAGAACGATCAAGCGCTGGGTATGCGAATGGCTGAGATTCGGCCGAAATCCGGCCGCAGTGGTCCGCGTTTTTCTTGAGAGAGAGCGCGATCAATCAGTGAATCCGCAGAAGACAGGGAAAAAGCGAGGAGTCAAAAGCAGAGTTCCAGAGTTCGCTTCGGACGTTCCTTCCTCCGAAGTTAAGGACAAAATCAAACGCGCCTGGGATTTATACATTGTCGGGAAGGACAGGAAATGGTCTGACGCTTACCATGACATGCTCATCGAGATATACGGCATACCCGAGGAGGCCTTTTCACCCGCTGAGAGGGGGTACTTCCTAGATCCCAACCTAATCGAAAAGTACCGCGTACCGACTTGGCTGCAAACCAGGTATCGCTTTCGCCAGTTAAAGAGAGTTGCATTCAAAGCAGATTCTTAACTACCTCAGGGCCAACGAGGCAGGGCTACCGACGATGCATTCGGCCCGGGATTCTTTGAAATCGATGCCACGCACTTTCAGGTTCAGCTAGTATCTAGGCTGACGAAAGGAAAGTTGGTGGGCAGGCCGACCGTCTATCTGATCGTGGATATCTTTTCCAATGCCATCGTCGGTTATGCTGTCACGTTGGAAAATCCCAGTTGGGCTACGGCCGCGCTAGCTCTGTACAACTGCTTCAGCGATAAAGCGGCGGTATTCGAAAGGCTGGGCCTGCCGTACGAAGCTAGAGACTGGCCGTGCCATGAATTGCCCAATATGCTGCGGGCCGACCGTGCTGAATTGGTTTCAAACATGGGTCAGGAATTTCCGGCTTCCGGTATCCGCGTCGAAACGCCACCCCCAATGAATCCACAAGCAAAGGGGACCGTCGAGGGCAAGCATGCCGAAATCAAGAGGCCGCAGGCAGGCCGGTTTGATCTGCCTGGGCGTTTTGCCAAAATCCGCAAGCGCCGCGACCCTGACGGCAAGAAGGAAGCTGCCCTGAACATATTTGAATTCGAGCGAATCTTGGTTGAAATCATCATGGATATCAATCGGGAGCCCGTCGAAGCAAGACGGATTCCGCCGGACGCGCTGGTAGAGGGTGCCAAGGTGGCGAGCCGCATCGGTTTTTACGAATGGGGCCTCACGCATCGCCCAGGATTCACTCGTGAAATGGGCCCCCACTTCGTTTATGAACATCTCCTCACGAAGGCGAAAGCCACCGTGAGGCCTAACGGTATTCATGTCGAAGGTGAGGTGTTCAACTGCGATCGTTTGCGCGAACTCGGCTACCTTGTCGCGGCTGTCGCCAACCAGGTCAAACTCACTGTCGCCTACAATCCGATACTTGCGTCCGAAGTCTAACTTTTATGACAGAGAACGCAACACCTGGACAGCCGCCTTCAATATCGACCCTGAAGTTTACCGCCTAAAGTTTTCGTTCTCAGAGGCCGATAATTATCGCGGCTGGCAGGAGTCGCTCACTCGACAGGCGGCTTTCAACGCACACGGAAGGCGCCGCAAACGATTACCATTCGTGCGCCAAACCATTATGAACGCGCTTAAGGAGAAGAAAGAAACCCCCTTCAAGACCAGCGTAGCCAAGGCCAATATCATCGAGAATCGCGCCCAAGAGCGTGCAAACCAGCGTACTGCCAGGCTCAACGGCGCTCTGCCACAGCCGTCGGAGCTGGCCGACAAGTCGTCAATCGTCAATACTTCAGATAACTCAGCTAAGTCTAGCGGGACCGACAAGCTCAAACAGCTTTGGAGCAAGATAGATGCAACAAGCAAGACCTGAAACCAACCCCGATTACCATACCATCGGTGTACCAGAAATCGACGACAATCCGTTATTAGCTCATCTGCACCTGCCACCAGAGACGGACGATGATGCATTTCTTGCCCTCGGCTTAGGGGCGAATTTCGACCCGAACGAGCGCGAATTGCCTACCTCGATCAGGCGCATCCGAGTCAATCGATTGCGTCGCTTCTTCGTTCCGGTGCTACCCGCCCACCGCCGGGCTCTCATCGATATTAGTTCCCAGATGTTTGATAGTCTACTCGGCCCGCAATCCGATGACCCCGGAGGGCCAGGCAATTCTGTATGGAGGACCCACCAACGCACCTTACCGCTCAACTATATCCTTCGTTGCCGGACATTCTGGGATGGGAAAGTCGACTCTCATGGACCGGATCCTTGCCTATCCCGGTCACCAGGTTTGCCAACACAGAAAATTCAAGGGTGATAGTTTCCCAGAGAAGCAAATCTTGTGGCTGAGGCGCAATCTGCCAGAGCACTGCACACTCGGTACTTTGTGCGCGACTTTTGGTGATCACACCGACCGTGTCCTTGGCACGAATCTTTACAGCGGAGCCTTTACCAAAGTGCGGGCCGACCGTAGTCAGTACCTGAAACAAATCCGCAAGATTATTACGGACCATCACGTTGGGCTGCTCGTGTCTTGACGAATTCCAGAATCTTTCGTTAATGGGTGTTGGAGCGAAAAAAATCATCGCGCTTCTCGTCAATTTAAGAGACGAACTGGGTGTTCCCATTGCTTTGGTTGGCACATATAAGGCACTACGGCTACTCGAGGGAACCATGAGTTCGGCACGACGCTTGTGCGAAGGTGGCTACTTCGATCTAGAGCGTCCGTTGTCATCCGAGGACGAAGCGTGGAACCTGCTCTGCGGTGCGGCTTGGAAGTACATGTGGGTCCGCGAACCTGCAAAATTTTCCTCCGAAATTACCGAGGCTCTTTATGAGGTCAGTCAGGGCATCAGCGGGATCATGCTCTCCGTCTTGACTACTGCGCAACTTGCGGCGATGGAAGGGGACGGCGCCGAAACAGTCGACGCCGACCTAATTCGGAAGGTTTATCAAGAGCGAATGACCCCGCTACATTCTGCAATTCGAATTCTTAAGTCAGGAGATCCAAAGCTCATGGACGAATTCGACGATCTTTATCGGAACGCCTACCCAACGATTGACCGCAGTGAGGATGACATCGGTGCAGATCAACGGCCTATGGGCGCGGAAAACTCGGCCGCAGCTGAGGCGCAGCCATCCGCCGAAACTCAGAACACTGGGAGTCCGTCAAAACCTGGCCGTCGCACCCGCCGTACATCTCCGACGAAGAAACGGAATTCGACGCTGACGAACGAACAAATCGAGAAACTTGTTACAGCTGACTCCATTAGCAGTATTGTCTCCTTTCTGGATCGCCCATGAAACTGCCTGGATTTCCCGTTGCACAGCGCGGAGAGACGCTCGCTTCGGTTATCGCGCGTTACCTAGAGCGCAGCGCCGCGCCTAAGACTCGACTTCTGGAGACGCTCGGGTTGTATCTCGCTTCGCCGGACGCCGTAGTCCCCCGAGAC
Source organism: uncultured Acidobacteriota bacterium (assembly GCA_963826735.1). GTDB lineage: Bacteria > Acidobacteriota > Terriglobia > Terriglobales > Acidobacteriaceae > Telmatobacter. The sequence goes on along the minus strand of CAWGYN010000009.1, from coordinate 37,246 downwards.
CTGCGCCAATTTGCATCAGTCCTGCCGGAAGGCCATCCCTGGGAAGCCACACCGGAATTGATAGTCAAAGGTCACACCCTCGTACCGTTGCTATTGCATTTCGCTCACCCTGAACGTACTGCGGCCGTACTGAAAACTATCATCTCCGGCAACAGCGGTAATACCTCTGCATCATTGGGAACCCCTGCTATCGGATCTAGAGATTCTTTGCATACGGCTAAATTCTGTCCAGACTGCATCGCACATGATCTTAAGGTCTTTGGATTTCCTATTTTCTATCGGCAGCACCAGCCGCCATTCGTGACCATGTGTGCCATACACGCCCGTCCTCTGCATTTCAATTGTCTATGTGCACAAAGTTCCCGCAGGGCAATCCGCAGATGGCAGATGGCTGGCCGTTGCGGGTGCAGTGAGCCGCGCACACCTCAAGTCCTGGAAGCTGATCTCGATCCTAAATCGGAAGAGAATTGGTTATGGTTGTCGCGGCAAGTCGCGGCTATTCTCGCCGAGCCACACTTTACTCCGAAAGTACAGATTGCAGCCAATCTTCTCGTCGCTCTAAGGCGTGCCGGCTTCGCGAGTGATAAGAGAAACGGCCTTGATCCTAATGCGTTGGCCAATTCCTTGCTCGACCAGTTTGCCGAATCGTTTCTTAGGCAACTAGGCCTTGCAAGGTGGTGCGAAACCCCTAGTTTGCACGCAGCACATATTCTGCATCGCAGCGTGATTGAAAGCACGCGTATCCCATCCCCCTTACGCATACTGCTGCTCGCACGACTCGTGACGGATGACATTCGCTCGCTTTGGAGCCCAGTGGCACCTAATCCTGTACCGCAGAGAGATTGTTTGCCCTTAGATTACCGGAGAAGGTTGAACTTGAAACGAAAGCGGATCGAAAAAGAAGCTATTGAATCAGCACTCAATGCTGCAAAAGGGGAGCTCAAAGTCGCTGCAGAACTCCTCGGTGTAAGTTTCTTCACGCTGGCAACCGATCTTCGGCATCATCACATTCACCTGCCCCTATCGACGGTCACATCGAAGCGGATCGGGGCCAAGCGCATCGCTGCTGTGCGTGAAGCCCTAGTGCAAGGGGTCCCAATAAACGAAATTCGGCGGCTATACCATATCTCACAGTTTTCAATTCTTCAGATCGAACTTGACCGGCCTGAACTTTACTACGCCCATCGCGAGGCTAGCGTTATCCGGAAAAGAGAGAAGCACCGCGGCGCTCTTTTATCATTCCTTCGCGATAGCCCGGGTGAGTCGCGACGAGTGTTTGCCGAACGCAATTCCGCATCCTACCTGTGGCTCGGAAAGCATGACCGCCCCTGGCTCAATAGCCATCTTCCTGAATCTCGCCAGGGGCGGCGAGGGAGAGGAAAGCGAAAGGCCCTCAAAGATTGGCAACAAATTGATCAAGAGGCATTCTTGGGCGTCAGGCAAGCGGCACGTCAAGAACTTGCAAAACCTGATCGGCCTGTGCGGCTCACGCGGAGCCGTTTACTTTTCGTTGCCGGCGCGTCGGCGGCTTTTTCACATCAAAAACATCGCTACCCGTCAGCCATTGCCGAAGCAAAACGTTTAGCTGAAACTAGATCGCAATTCATGAAAAGGGCTATACGCTGGGCACTACAGAAACTAGCTAGGCAAAAGCTTGCTATTTCGCAACATCGGCTGGAGCCATTGGCGAGCGCGTCGCGTGAAGAACTTAAGGAAAACCGCAGCTATATCCTCAAGGTCGCTGCCGAGCTGGACATGACCTTTGACGGCCGTTCTCTGCTCGCACCTTAGAGGATGTTCCGAACTACTGCGCAACGCTCAGCATCGATGAACATGAACGTACCTGTGGCGGATTTTGCTGCCCTGGCACAATGAATAGAAGTTTTCAATAATCCGTCCTAACTGTTAGTCCCCGTCTATCACTCTGCCTAAAGACACATGACAGGATCGCTAGACTTCTCCAGACTCCGCATTCATCGACCCGGCATCTTTCATTTCAACCTATTTTTCTATCACAGCGCACTCTTCAGGAGGCTTTGTAGATATGGTTCCTAGTGCTATAGTAAAGAAACTTTCGAAGACGCCGTCTCCGCAGATTCGAGTCTTCGCGCTTAAAGGTTTTGTCCGGTTTTCCCGTCGGATACACGTTTCGGAGGCGACTCTTAGGGAGATCGTACTTTCTCCGCCAAATGCAGATCTCGGTGGAGGGCTCTACAAGTTCAGAATCGCCAGGCCAGGAGAAGGTGCCCGTGGAGGCGGCCGGGCACTTGTTGCAATGAGAGTCGGATGCCGCGCGATCTTGATGTTCGGATGGGAAAAGAAGGATATGGAAAACATTGGCCCCAAGGAACTCATCGTCTATCGTAATCTCGCTAAGCGTTACCTGGGATTCAGTGACGACGATATCAACATCGCAGTAAACGACGGGGCATTGCAAGAATTCCGTCAACCACAATAGAAGGAGGACAAAATGGCAAAGATCTACCCAAGCAGAGCCCTTGCAGAAGCACACGAGAACGCCAGCGATCTCTACCGCCTTGGTCTGATCGACAAAAAGACGATGAAGAGATTCGACCGCACCTGCCTGACTCCGGTCAAAAAGCTGAGCCCTGCGGCCATCCGTCGCATCCGTGCCAAGGCTGACGTCAGCCAGGCCGTCTTCGCAGCGCACTTAAATGTCACAGTCGGCATTGTCAGCAAATGGGAGCGCGGCGAAAAGATCCCGAGCGGCCCGGCGGCGAAACTGCTCACGCTTGCGTCGATCCGCGGAATCGATGCCATCGCCTGACTTAAAAGCCCGATAAGAACGCCGGAAGCATCACTTTCATCGACAAGGGCCGACTCAGCGAGCGGCCTCACCGCTGCCGCACTTCAGTGCCGAAAAGGCAGACGCTGACCTGCAATGCAGCAATCCGACTTCCACTGCAAAACGCTTTTGATCGTGGCAGGAATAAACGTGGTGGAAGTGGCCTCGCTTGGTTCTTGGCGCCGTGCGCTCCCCGAAGTTCATTTTTTCTGCGTTTGCTGTACCACTTATCAGGCAGCTAACCGATCATCTCGGACAAGCTGCGCACGTAAGCGAGGCGGCGCCGAAAGTCTTGCATTTCGGTGCCTGATCCGCCGGCGATGATCTTCAGAGTGAAAGCCGGTGACCGCCTCACACGTCAGTGAAGGCGCCGTCTTTCGGGCCGTAACGCGCTATGAGAAACTCTACGGTAGCGCTCACGGATTGCATCGCGACTCGATCGCGGCGATTCTCAAGAATACTGCCGCCACCGCAGGTCTTGATGCAACCAACATCGCTGGCCACAGCGTCCGGGCCGGCATGGCGACGCATGCAGGGTTGAACGGATCTTCCGAGCGTTCCATCGCTAAAACCACGCGCCACCGATCGCGGCGCGTTTCGCGGCGGTACATCTGCCCGAGTGAGCTGTTCCGCGAGAACGCGAGTCTGGGTCTGTGTGCAGATTCTTTGGTCCTGGGAAATCTCCTCTCCGCAGAGGTCACAACCTTCCTCAATTCTTCGACTGGCTGCCCAAACCAGACTGCGGAGCCTTCATACCACAGAACTCAAACTCAGCCGGAGGAGTCATCTCCGTTGCGCCGAGCGAATTCCCCGGGGTTCGGACCAATTTGGCGACTGGGGGCGCAGCCCTGAGTGCAGTCGTCGCCGCCGGAAGTCCGCAGAAAGGAACGAAATGAATCGCTCAGTAATTAACTTGATAGCCGTCGCAGAGCGAAGTGACCACGGCTACGCAGATGTTCCGCCGGGATCAATAAGCGACGAAATCGAGAGCGAGTTGGCCGCATTCGGCTACGCGGTTTCACTCAGTGACCGCCTATGGATCGGGGGGTACCGAGTCCATTCGCCAGAATCGATTCAATTCGGGAACTATAGGCCATACGTGCCGCCGTCAATCTTCACCTGCGCGTCGTCCTGGTCTGCACATGTCCCCGATGCGCGCGACTTCGATCTAGAAGCCATCCTCGAAGAGCGCGGAGAGATCCCCACGAATTGACGATCAGCGGTCAGGATGCGAAGACGACAAATTATTCCGAGCAGCTGGACTCACCGTCCCCGAGCAAGCACCACTCAACGCTTCCTGCCCAACCCTGAGCAGTTTCGCCCTCCATCCCGACAACCTCACCTACAGCATGCGCAAAGGAACTCCATGCCCATTCTTCAATTTCTGCCCTCGATTCGCGAAAGCGAAACCGTTACCTGCCGGCGCTGCAAAACGCGCCAATACCCAAAGGATGGCAACTGTGTCCGCTGCCATTGTTCTCTTGGTGTCGAGTACTTATTTTTTCAAGTCGGCACTTTGCTCGATCCGCACCCGGAAACTTACTCCAAGCAACTCGCTCGCTGGATCGGCGTTCTGCTCCGGAGCTTACGCAAGCGGCGCGGTTTTCGCCAATCCCAGCTGGCATCGATGCCACCTGGAATCGACCGAAGTTACCTATCCAAGACAGAGTGCGGGCTTGCGCTTCTACCCTTAGGCAGACTTCTGCCCCTCGCTCGGTCCCTTGGATTGACCGCCGTGATCCTGCGGTTCGAGGTGCCCAAGCCCCGGTCAGTTCGAAATCGAGTTGCCGTGGTTAACCTCGACGGCCTTTTATCCAAAATGTGCTCATCAGGAACAATCCAAAGTACCCATTCGCATTCCTGGACCGGCGTTTCTCTACGACAATCGAAAAAGCGGGCCGGTTCGTCGAGATTCACGGCCCGGAAAGGAATCATCGAGTGGAAACAAACTGCGAGAGCGCGCCGGACGAAGAAACCAGAGAGGAGAGTGTCGAACCGGCTTTCGACTTCTGGAGTGACGAGGGTGCCAGGCGATTCAACGAGATGGCGGACGAGGGGAGGGCCTACACTCCGGCAGATGCCCATCCCTCTGAGGACTTCGAAGCTTATCTCGAGGACGAACAATGCGAATACCTAGATCCGGAACTTTATGACCCAGACGAAGAAACTCTGCCGCCTGGCGAGATGGAGCTGATCTTCGAGAACTCCTACATAATGTAGGACACCGCAACTCGAAGCCGGACCGGCCAGAAACGAAATGGAATGGGCATCTCGCCTCAATGACTTCGGCAGCAGGTGATCCTGCACCCGCAATGCCGAATTATCTTCGAAAACAACTACTGGAGACACCCAATGAGAACTTTAATCCTTCGCTTCATTTCTATCTTCCTGCTCAGTGCCGTCACCCTCACTGGATGCGCATCCAAGGGATCGGAGTACCTTGGCAAATGGGTCAACACGAAGAATCCAAACGATACGTTCCAGGTCACGCGGAATGGCGACGAATACCTCATTATCGGCCAGGAACAGAAGCCGGGCGTGGGAGCCATCTACAAAGATGGAGCTCTTGAGGTGAAGGGAGCGCTCCTGTCCGCGGACCTCACCTACGTCAAGCGGACTGACACCATTCTGGCGCCGGGATTCTTCGGCCAGATCGAGTACAAGAGGCAAGAGTGAACGGGCCGGGACGACTCCCGGCCTGGCTCGAATCTCCTCCCTACGAGCGCGGTCCCGTGAATAACCTCTCAAATCTTCCCGCCCTGTTGGCTCAGCATCCGTTGACTTCAGTCTTTACGAAGGAGCGCCGATGAACGGCATCGACCTGTTTTTTCAGCTGCCCATCATTGCTCAGGCAGCCATCGTTTGCTTTGTTGCATGCGCATCTTGCCTGTTTGTGATGATTCTTGCCGCGCCGCGGAAGAACTGTTTCTTCTTCCGCTGGCGCCCGGAAACGAGATTCCTGGCTCTGCTGGTTTCGCCGGCGCTGCTTATTATCTGGCCCGTTGTTGTCTATGCTTTGTTCCTTAGATCAAGGGGAATACGCCCTGACGACCCGGATTTTGGTGACGATTGAGACTCTCAAGGGTCGGGCGGCTGGAACGCAATGAGTGTCGTCGCAAACTGCCTTGTTCAGTGGGTAACTATCGCTGCCCTCTGATTACGCGTAGTAAACCTGTTGAGGAGGATCTATGTCTCTGTCTCTTTTCCTTCCCGCGCCAACTTCCGATACCCACCCGCGAAAACTCATGTCACGGCGTTTCCCCCGTCAGGACAGACATCATCGATATTCCAAAGAATCGCTCCAGTCCCCGAGCGTCAGGATCGCTGTGGTCCTCGCCAGTGAATTCCAGGAATTGCAGACGTCTGCCGGGTGATCTCATACTCGAAGCCAAGAAAACTGGACCTAGACTTTTGCGTAAGGTGCTTTTCGCCTTTATGCTTGCGAAACTCATCGTCGTTGCAGAGAGCCTTTCCGCTCACTCCCACCATTCCCCTTTTCCTGCAGACGTTTTCCATAACCTTCCAAAATTCTGGGCGAACCGCCCGGTTTAGCCAACCCATTAGCCCGCCTGGCTCACGGCTTTGTCGGCAATTCCAGAGTCAGAGCGTCGACAATTTGTTCGAACCTGCGGTGTTGAATTTTCTCGACGATCTCTGGCAGCCTTTGCGCCAATTGCCAGAAGATCGGGCCGTATTTTTGGTAACTAGCCTCATTCGGAAATGGAATCAGAATTTGCCGCTCATTCTCCGGAACGCCTTTCAACCAGTTTAAGATTTCCCAACTCGTGCCTGTCGCCACCTGGTAGCACTCCGCAACATGAACTGGGAGCCGTTCCCGAGCGCTGAGCCGCGCTAGATCGAGAACGGTTTTTTGTTTGCTTCCCTTAATCTGTTTCGGCTTTGGGTTTGCAAGTAGCTTCGTGTCCTTGCGAGTGGCCATCGAGTTTCTCCCTCCCAATAGTGTTGGTCGGTCTTTTTGAAGGCATGCTCAGCCCCGCCTGCGTGAATGGATCTGCATTGTCATTTCCTGACCGCCGGTGGTTGAAATTAACCCTCGTTTCTCGTCCCTGTAGATCTCATTCGGCGGATAGCCGGAACCATCACTTTCGGCGATAAGGGCGGACTGAGCGAGCGGCCTCACCGCGGCCACACTTCAGTGCCGAAAAGACAGATCCCGCCTGCAATGCTGCAATGCCCGTTCCAAGCAAAACGCCTTTGATCATGGCGAGAATAAACGTGGTAGAACCGGCTTCGCATGATTCTCCGCGCCATGCGCCCCTCGAAGCTCATTTCCTTTCTATCTGCTGCACCACTTGCTCGGCAAGTTGCTGATCGCCTGGGACAGGATTCACAAGGAGTGGGATTGCATTTTAACCAACAACCAGACGATTGGAGTTGAAATTCCCTGCCTTGAGACGTCCGAAAAAGCTGAACCGGTCGAGTATTCATCGGCCCGTGGAATCAGCTTCAACAGCCCAATCTCTGCCCAGCCTGCTTAGCAGACATGCCCGAATTGTCAGCGCCGGAGCGATTTCGTTCGGCATTACTCTGGTCAGCGCCTTCCGGCAAACAAGTAGAGGTTTCTCTTCTGTAGCGAAATCCAAGGTTCAAAAGGTGAATAGAATATGAATCTGCCCGGTTTCCCTGTTGCACAACGTGGCGAGACGCTCGCTTCGGTCATTGCGCGTTATCTGGAGCGCAGCGCCGGAGCGAGGCTTCGACTCCTGGAATTGTTCGGATTGTACTTCGCCTCGCCCAGTTCCGTAATCCCTCATGACCTGCGTCAACTCGCATCAATCCTGCCGCCAAGCCATCCCTGGGAAGGCGCACCGGAATTGATCGCCAAAGACCACACGCTCCTACCATTGTTGTTGCATTTTGCTCACCCTGAACGTGCGGCCGCAGTTCTCAGAACCATCATCTCCGGAAGCAGTGGAAACCCCTCTGCCTCGTTGGGAATCTCTGCCACGGTATCTAGAGACTTTTGGCATACGACGAGATTCTGCCCAGACTGCATCGCACATGACCTTAGGACCTATGGGTTTCCCGTTTTGTACCGACAGCATCAACCACTATTTGTGACCATGTGTGCCACGCATGCCCGCCGCCTTTGTTCCAATTGCTTGTGTGGTCGAGGTTCCCGTCAGGCAGTTGGCAGGTGGCAGATGGCCGGCCGTTGCGGGTGCAGTGAGCCGCGCACGCCGGAACTGCTAGAAGCGGATCTCGATGCCAAATCGGAAGAGAACTGGCTTTGGTTGTCGCGGCAGGTCACAACGATCCTCGAAAATCCAAACCTCATGCCGAAGGTGCACATTGCAGCCAACCTTCTCACTGCGTTGAGGCGTGAAGGCTTTGGGTCTTTGCACGGTGGTCTGAATCAGAATTTGATCTCCGAATCAATCCTCGATCGGTTTAGCGAACCGGTTCTCAGCCAATTAGGCGTTGGGCACTGGCGCAACTCCCGTGATTACTGGGCAGGTCGGACTCTATCTCGCAATGTGATCGACGGCCGGCGTATCCCATCTCTCCTGCGCATGCTGCTACTCGCACGACTCGTGACGGATGACATTAGCTCGCTTTGGAGCCCCGTGGCATCCAGTCCTGCACAGCAAAGAGTTCGTCTGCCCTCAGGTTACCGGACAACCTTTAGCTTGAAACGAAAGCGGATCGAAAAAGAAGCAATTGAATCAGCTCTCGATGCCGCAAAAGGAAGGCTCAAAGTCGCCGCAGAGCGCCTCGGTGTAAGTCTCTGCACGCTGGCAGCCGATCTTCGGCATCATCACATTCACCTGCCCCTATCGACAGTCACATCGAAGCGACTCGGGGCCAAGCGCATCGCTGCGATACGGGATGCCCTAGCGCATGGCATTCCAAAAAGTAAAGTTCAGCGACAGTACGACGTTTCAGCCTGGTCGATTCTTCTAATTGAACTTGATCGGCCTGAACTTTGCGACGCTCATCGCGAGGCAAGCGTTATGCGACAGCGTGGGAAGCACCGCGACGCCCTTCTAGAATTCCGGCGCAATAACCCGGGCGAGTCGCGGAATGAGTTTGCCGAAGGCCACGCAGGATCTTACTTTTGGCTGCGGAAGTACGACCGAGCCTGGCTCCGGAGCCATCTTCCCGCACCTCGATGGGGACATAGGAAAGGAAAACAGAAGGCGCTTAGAGACCGCCATCCACTCGATCAAGCGGCATCCGCGGCTGTGAGGCAAATGGCACGTCAGGAATTCGAAAGACCCGATCGGCCAAAGCGGCTTACGCGGACCCGTTTGCTTACGGCAGCCGACGCATTGGCTGCTCTCTCCGATCGAGGAAGAGATCGGTATCCTTCAACGCTGGCCGAAGCAGAACGTTTAGCCGAGACTAAGGAGCAATTTATGCGCCGAATCATCCGCTGGGCGCTGAATGAATTGGCTCGGGGGCCAAAGGTCATTTCAATGACTCAGCTGTGTCGATTGACCAACCTTAAACCCCGTCCACTTGTTGAGAATCGTGCCTATCTCGTCAAGGTCGCAACTGAGCTGGATTTGTCTTTCGATGCACGTTGCGTGCTCGGTCCATGAACTCACAATGTCAACGACTGCCCAGCACTGATGGCTGGATCTCAGGATAGGGGAGTTGATAGCCGGAACCCGTTGAAAGGAGGGTCTGCATAGGTTGACGGACGGTCGTTCGCACGCCCCTGCTCGTCTTTATGGCCGCTAGACCAGCAGGGGCGACGTGATCGCGATAGCTCAATTTGGGGCGCAACACCCGATTGTGAAAGTGAACAATGACAATGGAGCCTGGCGGACGAGGAGATTCGTTCGAAGCAATAAAAAAGAGCAGCGCGGCGCATTTGGACAAATCAATTATCCCCGACAGCATTCCTGGACAAATAAAATGCCCTCTGGACAAATTTAATTGCCCCTGCACACATGACAATCGTTTGGACTTTCCAGCCGGGAAATCAGCTTTGCGTGTAGAACTGTGCAACGTTGCGGAACTTCTGCTGCCGCGCCGCCACCAGGGCATCGACGGGCATGGCCCGGAGTTCGTTGAGGTACTTTTTGAGCACGGTGCCGAGCAATCCTGAGCCTGCTTCGCGATCCGCGTGTATGCCGTGCGGCGGCTCGGGGATGATCTCGTCCACGCAGCCCAGTGCCGCGACTTCGGGCGCGGAGATGCGCATCGCTTCGGCCGCCAGGGCCTTCTTGCCCGCGTCATGCCACATGATCGCCGCGCAGGACCTCGGGCGAGATGACGAAGTAGAGCGCATTTTCGAGAATCAGCACGCGATCGGCAACGGCCAGCGCCAATGCTCCGCCCGATCCGCCTTCGCCGCTGATGACGGAGATGGTGGGCACGCGCAGCCGCGCCATCTCGCGCAGGTTGCGGGCGATGGCTTCGGCCTGGCCGCGCTCCTCGGCTCCCATGCCGGGATACGCGCCGGGCAGATCGATAAAGCTGATGACGGGGCGGCCAAATTTTTCGGCGAGCTTCATGCACCGCAGCGCTTTGCGATAGCCCTCGGGATGCGGCATGCCGAAGTTGCGCCGCACGCGCTCCTTGGTGCTGCCGCCTTTGCGGTTGCCGATGACCATCACCTCTTCGTCGCCCAGCCGCGCCATGCCGCAGGCCACGGCCTCGTCGTCGCCAAAGGCGCGATCCCCGTGAATCTCGCTGAAATCCGTGAAGATTCGCTCGATCAGTTCCATGGGGTAAGGGCGCTGGGGATGCCGTGCGCGTTCGACTCTCTCCCACGCCGGCGAAACGGCCTGTGCCTGGGGATTAAGCTCTGTTTCGGGTTCGCTCATCGATAGTTGGCACCAAAGGGGTAAGCCCGGCAGCCCTGATGTGATTTTACAGGGGTCAGGTTTCAGGTGTCAGGTCTCAGCTTCTAGATTTTGGCTGTTGGCTGCTCCCTGTGGCTATTGCCCTGCCTTCAAAGGATGCCGTACTTCTCGAAAGCGGCCTTCGAGGGCATGCCTTCTTCGAGAGCTTTGCGCACCGTCTTCTCCTTTCGCGCTTTCTCGAAGGCGCGGGCGAAAACCTCCTGCTCTGCGGCGCGGGGAACGACGCAGACGCCATCGAGATCGCCGAAAATAATGTCCCCTGGCACGATGCGCGCCTGGCCGATCTGAATGGGAATGCGGAAGTCGATGACCTTGCCGCGCGGGCCCTGGTCCTGCGCATAGCTGCCGTGGGAGAAGGTGGGGAAGCCGAGAGCCAGTACGCCGCGGGTGTCGCGCGAGTAGCCGTCGACAACGGCGCCGGCCGCGCCGCATTTGGAGGCGCGGACGCTCATCAGCTCGCCCCAGAGCGCGTAACGCGGCGACGCGCCGGTGCAGATGTAAACTTCGTCGAGCTTAGGTCGTCGAGCGCGTCCATCATCAGGCCGAAGGGACGCGCCGAAAGCGGATTGTGCGAGCCCCCGGCCATGTTGACGGATTCGTCGAAACAGTCGGCTTCAAGAACGGTCATGGCGCGGCCGCAGACGACCATGGAGCGCTCGAGGGGGACGATGGCGGGCGGCAGGAACTGGTGAAGCAGACCCATCTTGTCCATCACGTCGCCGATGACGGCGGAGAAGAGCTCGCGGCGCGCGGACTGAAAGGTCTCTTGATCGGCCGGACTCATGATGTGAGCTCCAAAGCGGAATCTTAGCAGCCGGGGTTCCAGCATTGCGAGTGAGTTGCACGTTGAAAGGCAACAGAATCGTTCGTGGCGTCGAAACCCGCCCGAGATGCAGAGAAGCGCGGCCATGAGCTGGAACCCAAACGCGGTGACACGGAAGCGGTGCTCAATTCAAGGCGGCGCATGGCCAATGAGGAGGGAAAGGAAATCAACGAACAGCGGGCGGCCACCAGCGATCTCGTCAGGAACGAGGACCGCGCAGCGCCAAAGAAGAGCAGGCGTTAGCCTGACGCCCCTACCCACTCACATGCGCTGCGACGGCCGGCGCCTAGAGTGCCGGCTTTTCCGCCCAGACTTCCTGCCAGGATTTGAACTCGGCGGGACGGACCTGATAGCGCGCGAAGTTGCCTTCATGCAGGCCGAGAAGGTCGTTCTCGGCCATTTCCCGGAAACGCTCGCGCTCAGCCGGCACGATATTCTCTTCGGTCCATCGAGCCAGAAAGGCCGCCGCCGCCTTGCGATCGAGACGATCGCGCACGACATCGGCAACAACTTGGCGCAATGCCCCCCGATGTTTCGACCGGAAGGGATCGGGTTCGCCGAGCGATTGCCGCACCGCGGTGTATTGTTCTGCGGACCGGCCATAGGCCCAGAGGAATACGTCCTTGAGAAGCGCGACATCGTTCAGCTCATAGACCCCGAGCATGGCCTCAGTGTAGAGCTTCCTTGGAACGCCGGTGAATGACAGCGGCGAGAGATTACGTTTGATGAAGGGTATGTTGGCCGCAAGCCGCGAGACCCGCTTATTGACGTCATCGAATGGCTGGAGATACGGGAGCTGCGTCATGACGAAGAATGACTGCTCATAGGGATCTTCGATCGCTGCCGCCGTGGCCAGAATCTGATCGAAATACTCCTCGATCTGCTGCGGGACTGCCAGAGGTTCGAATGTGGAACGTTCGATGCCGACGGCGGTGTGCCGCAACCGCCCCGCGGCGCCTTCATCGGGCAAGAGGTTATTGGCGAGGATGCCATGAAGGTTGAGGATGGTGTAGCGGTTGAAACCGATTTCATCCGCCGTGTTCACGAGAAACTCGATCGCCTCCTTGTGGTTCATGATCATCTGCGCTTCGAGGCGGTCGCGGCCCGCGGCCTCCTCGCCGAATTCGATGAGGCGCTTGGTATCGAGCAGCGAATAGGTGTTGCCCTCAAGCCGGCTTGAGTTCCACGAGAGGTCGATCAGAAGACGGGTGAGAATCTGTTTGGCATAGGTGCCCGCCGCTTCGGCCGCGACAGGCCGGGCTCCGGTCTCCCTGAGATGTTCGCGTTCCTTCTCGGAAAGATAGAACCGGACATTAGGCCGGTAGCTGTCGAGAAAATTGCGGTTGTAGCCGACCGGTTTCCGCGCTTCCGCGGGTTTGCTCAGATGACGCTGGACTGCGGCGCCTGCGCGCGAGACCGGCACTAGCGGCGCCGCTCCCGTCTCCGTCTCTGGAACCGTGGCATCCGGCGCCACCGGCGCCGACGCCGGCAGGTGGTATTTTACCGCCCGTTTTACGCCTTTGCTTTCGAGACGCTCGGATTCGACGAGATTTTTCAGCCAGAATTGCAGAGTGCGCGGCGCCAGCTTTCGCGGCAAGGCCCCCGCAATATTCTCGCGGCTGGCGCCGCCCGGATGGCGCTCCACCGCGGCGATGATCGCCGCAATGTCGTCCTCTCCGACTCGATCCCTGGTACGGTTCTTAGGCATTGAATGACCTTGGATATTGCGCGCAAATCATTTGAGCGCAATATAGCACCTTTTGCGCGCAATAAAAAGAGGTTTAACGCAATAACTATTGCGCTCAAACTTTCAAGCGCAATACAGGCCATTGAGCACAATATCCGGTTGCGCCGGACACCGCCCGAGAATCTCCGATTCAACGAGGAATGCGACCAGCATGCGCAAGCCCGCTCTGAGATCTACTTCCCACTCCGCTCAACACACGGAACAAGGATCCAATATGCACTAATACGAAGTAGGAAACTCATTCTAAATAAGTTTAGCTCTGGTGCCGGGAGGGAGGGCGAGCCCCGTCCCTCCAGCGAGATATGCGTTGTTCAACAAGTTTGCGTCCCGGAGGACGCATAGGGTGGTTTCGGTTGAGGCGGAAATCACTTCACTGTGCCACGCCCCATTTTCATGCTCGGTCATGGCAGTTTCCTTCGGCGGTTATGTTCAGTTAGCGGGGGCGGTTCAGTGCCGCAATCTCGCAGGATGGAACCCTATACACGAGCGCCCAGAAATTGGCAGATTTCTCAGAAAGTCGCCGTTCGCTCTTGAGCACCCGGCGTATTTCAGCCTCCGTAAACGTCTTCCGCAACCAGTTTACGGCTGCCTCGTCGCCCAACTCCAGCACCCGAAAGATTGTGTAGTCGGGATAGGCCTCCGGCGTAAAGGTGGCGAGGTCCGTGTCCCAGAAAAGAGCTTGTAAGTTGCTGGGAATCATACAGTTATCATTATAATCTTCTACCTCCAGGAAGTCAACCTCTCGAGGCTCGTTAAGTCTTCAAAGCCAGGCAACCTTTCTGATTTCAAGGTTGATCAACCAGTCGGGATATACTTGCAACCTTGAATGCGGGTTTCTACCCGGCATGGACGGCTCGTTGGCCGGCCAGGCGGCTGATCTTGTCGGTCTGCTTGACCATTTCGTGCACGGCGAAGCCTTTCTCTGCGAGCGCGCCGGTGGGACAGGCCTGCACGCATTTGCCGCAGGCGGTGCAGTTGTGCGCCTTGCCCCAATCGTCTTTCAGATCGCTGACGATGCGCGAATAGATGCCGCGCGACGAGACCTCCCACACGTGCGCGCCCTCCACTTCGGCGCAAACGCGCACGCAGCGCGTGCAGAGAATGCAGCGGTTGTGATCGAGCACGAAGCGGGGATGGGTCATGTCCACGGTCAGGCGGGGATTGTTGTAGGCGTAGCGCACATGCGTGACGCCGAGCGACTGCGCCATGGACTGCAGCTCGCAGTGGCCGTTGGAGACGCACGACGAGCAGATGTGGTTGCGCTCGACCAGCAGCAGCTCGACGGCCATGCGCCGGTAGAGTGTGAGCCGCGCCGAGGCGGTCTTGATCGACATGCCTTCCTGCACGGGCGTGGTGCAGGCGGGCAGCAGGCGGTCGGTGCCGGCCAGTTCCACCACGCACAGGCGGCAGGCGCCCACCGCGCTGAGGCCCTTGAGATAGCAGAGCGTGGGAATGTACTTTCCATTGGCGCGCGCCGCTTCCAGGATGGTTTCGCCTTCGTGCGCGGTCACCAGTTCGCCATCGATGCGAACGGAGATGGTTTTGGTTGCGTGCCTTGGCTTCCATGTCTGCGGCTTTCCTTCTCGTTCTCATCTAATCGGCTCCACTGGCGTGCTGCGCAAATCGCAACGCAGGCAGCGGCGGCACTCTTCCAGCGCTTCCTGCGGGCTGAGGCCGGCGACCACTTCCTGCTGCGACCGCAGCGCGCGCAGCCGGCGGGCAGAGATTGAGCCGCGTGACGGCGCGTGAGGCTGGGCTCTCCCGGCGCCTGGCGGCTGTATTCGAAGTCCGGGAAAGAGCTGCTCCCAGCGCTGTGCCCGATTGCGGCTGGCCCATCAGGCGCTCGTCGATTTTGCGCGCCGCCTGCTTGCCGCCGCTCATGGCGTTCGACATGTTGGAAGCGCCGGTGATCACGTCGCCGCCGGCATAGAAGCCGGGACGGCTGGTTTCAAACGTGAAGCGATCGACGACAATGGTGCCTTCCTCTTTGAGTTCCAGGCCGGAGGCGCGGCAGAAATCCATGTCGAAGGTTTCGCCCACGGCCAGGATGACGCTGTCGCACTCGAAGCGCTGCACCTCGTCGGTCGGGATGGGGCGGCGGCGGCCCGATTTGTCGTACTCGCCGAGGCGCGTCTTGACGATCTCGATGGCCTTCACGCTGCCGTCCGCGTCGCCCAGGATGCGATGCGGCGCAGCGAGAAAGACGAAGCGCACGCCCTCTTCCTCCGCCGCCTGGATCTCTTCGTCGATGGCGGGCATGTCTTTGCGCTCGCGGCGATAGAGGATGGTGGCCTGAGCGCCCATGCGCAGCACGGTGCGCGCGGAATCGATGGCCGCGTTGCCGCCGCCGATGATGGCGACGCGCGAACCGACGGCGACTTTTTCGCCGCGCGCCACGGACTCAAGAAACGGCAAGCGCCGGATAAACGTTCTTCAGCTCGGTTCCGGGCAGATAGAGCCAGGATTCCTTCCAGGTTCCGATGGAGATGAAGACGGCGTCGAAGTTGGTGGCCAGATCGTTCAGCGGAAGATCGAAGCCGACGCGGGTGTTGAAGACGAATTTGACGCCCACGCCCTCGATGAGATCGAGTTCGCGGCGCAGCACGGCCTTGGGCAGCCGGTACTCGGGAATGGCGAAGCGCAACATGCCGCCGGCCTCGCTGCGCTCTTCGAAGACGGTGACGTCGTGGCCGAGCATGGCCAGATAGAAGGCCGCGGTGAGGCCGGTGGGGCCGGAGCCGGCGACGGCAACCTTGCGGCCGGTGGGCGGGAGCTGGCGCTCGAGAATGCCGCTGCGAGCATTGGCTCGAAGCGGTCGGATTGGTAGATGGAGTCGGCGATGAGGCGATGCACCTCGCGCATGTTCACGACTTCGTCGAACGATTGGCGGCGGCAGCGATTGTCGCATGGGATGCTGGCAGACGCGGCCCGTCGAGGCGGGCAGGGGATTGTCGAGAATCACCGACTCGAAGGCGTCTTCGAGACGGCCCTCGCTGTAGAGCTCGAGGAAGCGCGGAATGTTCATGCGCAGCGGGCAACTGTTTTCGCAGGGCGAGAGGGCCAGCTCCTGGCAGACGCCGGCGCGGCAGCGATGCGCGACGATGTGGTCCTCGTACTCGTCGCGGAAATGGCGGATGGTGGTGAGCACGGGGTTGGGCGCGGACTGGCCGAGCGCGCAGAGCGAGCAGTCGCGAATCATGCGGCCCAGCTCATCGAGCAGATTGAGGTGCTCCGGTGTGCCGTCTGCCGGTGGTGATGGCGTTGAGGATGCGCAGCGCCTTGTTGAGGCCCACGCGGCATGGCACGCATTTGCCGCAGGACTCCGAGTGCGTGAATTCGATGAAGTAGCGGGCCACATCGACCATGCAGTTGTCTTCGTCCATCACCACCATGCCGCCGGAGCCCATGATGGAGCCGATCTGCGCGAGGCTTTCGTAATCGACCGGGGTGTCGAGCATCTCTACGGGAATGCAGCCGCCCGAGGGTCCGCCGGTCTGCACGGCTTTCACGCGGCGGCCGGCGACCGCGCCTTCGCCGATGTCGTAGATAAAGCTTTTGAGCGGCGTGCCCAGCGGCATTTCGACCAGGCCGGTGTTTTGCACCTTGCCCACCAGCGAGAAGACCTTGGTGCCGGGGCTCTTGGCGCTGCCGGTTTCAGCAAACCATGCCGGGCCGCGCGTGACGATGGGCGCGATGTTGTACCAGGTTTCAACGTTGTTGATGTTGGTGGGCTTGCCCCACAGGCCTTTTTGCGCGGGATACGGCGGACGCGGACGCGGGCGGCCGGCGAAACCCTCGAGCGAGGCGATCAGCGCAGTCTCTTCGCCGCAGACAAATGCGCCTGCGCCCTGCACCAGTTCGATGTTGAAGTTGAAGCCGCGATCGAGGATGTTCGCTCCCAGCAGGCCGTATTCGCGCGCCTGCTCGATGGCGCGGTTGAGGCGGCGCACGGCCAGCGGATACTCGGCGCGCACGTAGACGATGCCCTCGGTTGCGCCCATCACGTAGGCGCCGATGATCATGCCTTCGAGCAAGGAATGCGGGTCGCCTTCGATCTCGTTGCGGTTCATGTAGGCGCCGGGATCGCCCTCGTCGGCGTTGCAGATGATGTACTTGGCGTCGCCTTTGGCCTTGGCGAGAAAATCCCACTTGTTGCCGGTGAGGAAGCCCGCGCCGCCGCGGCCGCGCAGGCGCGAGGCTTTGATCTGCTCGATGACGGCGTCGGTGCGGCCGTCGATGAGCACCTTGTAGAGCGCCTGATAGCCGCCGACGGCGATGTACTCCTCGATGTCGGAGGGACTGATGAGGCCGCAATTGCGGAGCACGATCTTCTTCTGGCCTTTGAAGAAGGGAAGCGCATTCCAGAGCGGGATGTCAGGATAGCCCTGGCCGTAGCGCACGTGCGCGGTGATGTGATCCCATTCTTCGATTTTGCAGTAGACGAGATCCGCGGGAAATGTGCCCGTGGAGAGGCCTTCGAGAATGCGGTTGGCGTCGTTGGCCTGCACGCGATGCAACATCACAAGGGGATTGCCGGGAAGGCGCACGCTGACCAGCGGCTCCTGAAAACAGGAGCCGAAGCAGCCCACGCTGGCGAGCAGTACGTCGAGGCCGCCGCGCTGAATGGCTTCATTGAGGGCGTGAAAGACCTCTTCTGCGCCGTTGCCGCGGCCGCAGGTGCCCATGCCCACCGTAATGCGCGGAACGGACGGCGTGAGCTTGGCCAGCCCGGATTCACGTACCGCGTTGAACGCGCCAATATCCTGAATGCGCGGCATTATTTCCTCCCTTGCGTCAACGATTTCACTTCGCGCTGCAACGTGCGCTCATTCACGTGGCTGAGAATGTGGTGGTTCACTTCGACAACCGGCGCCAGCGCGCACTGGCCGAAGCAGGCGACGGTGCGCACGGTGAAGCGGCGGTCGGCCGTGGTGAGGGCCATCTTGTCGGCTTCGCTGTTTTCGTCGGCTTCGCGGTCGCTCAAGCCGAGATCGAGGCAGAGCTTATCCAGCAGATCGCGGGAGCCGCGGGTGTGGCAGGCGGTTCCGCGGCAAACGCAGATCACGTTGTCGCCCTGCGGTTCCAGATTGAAGAGCGAATAAAACGTGGCCGCGCTGTAGACTCTTGCCGGAGGCACGCCGGTTTCATCGGCGATGTAGCGCAGCGCCTCCATGGAGAGGTACTTGTGCGCGTTGGCTGACTGAACGGCCTCAAGAATGCCCAGCAGTGCGCCGGGGCGACTTCCATGTTTGGCGATGGCCTGGTCGATGAGTAGACGCTCGTGGGCTTCAAGACGGTTGTGAGCAACTTCAGGAGCGGCACTTGGCATGATCCCTCCCAGCAGGGTTCCCAAAAAGCCTTATGCGCCGAACCCTCGCGCTGTGGACGAATTCTCCGGGAGAAGAGAGGTGCTTGCCGGGTGCCCGCCGAGCCACGGCAACTTGTACGCAGCGGCTCAAAGGCACACAGCAAGACCACCGGCCTCTCTCCAGAGAAGCTCCGGCAGGAACTTTGCACCCTGACACCGCCGGTGCGATGTGCCTATGGTCACAGGGGCCTGTGATTGTGGGATTTATACATGCGGAAGAGTGCTTGCTATCCCACCCTTCCGCCCCAAAAAACGGGCGAAAAGATGGGGCACGATGAGGTTCCTCTTCAAATTGTTAGGGACACAATTCTAGATTTCCGTGTCGGGCGCGCCCGCGTCCGGCTTGCCCGCTTCTGATTCCGCCGCGGAAGATTTGCTTAACTCGTCGGATTCGCTTTTTTTCGACGCGGCAAGCGGACCCAGCAGCGTATTGATGCGATATTCCGCCACCTCTGCAGAGTGGAGAGCGTCCGCGACGGTCTCGCTCAAGTCCTCCACCGCGGCGCGGCTGGGCGCCGGCTCGCCGGCAAGGCGCAGCAGCGCCGGCATGAGCAGCCACCACAGCAGTTCCTCGTAAAGTTCCCGGACCAGGTAGAAGTGGCCCTCTGCCTCATGGACGCCGCAGAGCCAGCGGACGTCGGGATCGAGCCAGAGAACGGGGGCCAGCGCGACCTGCTCCTGATCGGGTTGCGAGGTTGCTGGTGCGGTCTTCCCTTCCCCGGTCCCCAAATGCGAGGGACCGGGGGCACCCTCGACCTTCCCTTCCCGCTTTTCATTGGCATCGGACGAAGAATCAGTCGCCCCCGGCAGCGTGGACGCTGCCGGTACAGCCGGACTCCCACCCCAACCAGCCAAAGACCCGCTGGTCGGGGACCCCGGACTGGAGTCCGGCGGTACAACTGCGCCGGCACCAGCTAACAGCAGAACCTTGATGCGCGCGGCGGCACGCCACGCTTCTTCGCCCTTGAAGCCGAGTGCAGTGAAAGCATGTCCAAACGGCTCGCGCAGGCGCAGACGATCAAAGAGATCGAGCGCTGTCCGTTCGGGTTGCCCAGCATCGGGTTGTGCAGCCCCGGGTTGTGCCGTCGCAGGTTGCGCAGCACTCATGGATTCGGCCAGCCACTGCAACACACACCACGCAAGCACCGGACCCCACATCTCCGTTGCCGTGAGCTGCGGACTCGGACTTGGCAACATACGGCGCGCGGCTGCGGTCCACGGCTTCGGGAAGAGCGCTTCCACGGACGGCATATGCATCGCGGCGCGGAGCAGGCGGGTGAAATCATCCGCCTGCGAAAGGCGGTCGCCAGGCTCGCGCGCTGGGTACGGGCTCACCGGCCTGCTTCAGGCGCGCGGCATAGGCATCCTGGGCCACTTGCAGAAGTCCTTCGGCCCGTGCCCATGCATCTTTCAAGAAGTCATTACGCTGCCGCTCGATTTTATGGGCTCTCTCCGCACCCGCCGTGTGCGACACACCCATTGAGTGAGTTCCCCGGTCGGCGATATCGGCGAAATGCCGCACCATGCCCGGATCGAGGAACCAGCGCAGTGCTTCATGGACGGGCTGCAACTCGAGATCGACGAGCTCTTCATCGAGCGAGGCGACGCCGCGCCCATTGAGCCAATCGGCGAGCCGGTCCCAGGGCTTTTCGGCCGTGGCATGGAGCTCATGCCAATCGAGGAAGACATGGCATTGATAGGCGTGAAGATCGAGGGTAAGGCCGCGATCCAACAAATCTCCAGCCCGGCGCAGATATTGGAGGCCGGTGATCGAGTCGCGCCAGGCAATCACGGCTGTGCAGTCGCCGCTCAGACCGAGACCATCCGCCAGGCGGCGCTGGCGAAGCTGGCCCGAGCCCTTGTCAGCGTAGGCTGATGAAAAATCAATTGTCCCGTGCGCGTCAGCGTAGCGATTGTGATAGACCACAACGGCGCGCTCGCCGCCGGTGCGGTTGGAATACGCGAAGACGTCCTCGATCACCGATCCGTTGGCATGGAAAAAGTCGTAGAGCAGGAAGTGCGCGCTCTCGGCGAAGAGCCAGCGGCGCTTGAGCAGAGGCGCAACCTCGCGCTCGTGGCGCTCAACGAGCCAATGATCGGGATCTTCCTCATAGCGCGGCCAGCGGTATTCCATGCCGTACTTCTCGGTGAACCCCTCGATCTGGCCGTGGCCGAACATGGGCAGGCCGGGCAGCGTGGACATCATCACCGCGACGCCGAAGTACTTGTCGCCCTTGCCGAACTGATCAATTGCCGTCCTTTCATCGGGATTCGACATGAAGTTCACGTAGCGCTTCATGATGTCGGGATCGAACTCGAGCGTGTTTTTAATTACAGACCGGTACTTGGCATTGTCCTCGTCGCGCATCATGATCATGAAGGCCGAGTTGTAAACGCGATGCATGCCGAGGGTGCGGACGAAGTAACCCTCCATGAGCCAGAAGGCCTCGGCTAGAAGCAAGGTGCCGGGCACTTCGGCGGCAACTCTGTCGACCACCTCTCGCCAGAACTCGTGCGGCATGGCGCGGTCGAATTCGGCCTGCGTCATGCCGTATTCGGCACGCGATGGAATTGCGCCGCTCGAGCCGGGCCCCGGAAACCAGAGGCGGTGAAAATGGCGCTTGGCGAGAGTCATGGCGGCGTCGAAGCGAATTACCGGAAACAGTCGCGCGACATGCAGGATAGTTTGAATCACCTGCTCACGAACGGCCGGATTCAGGTAGTCGAGCTGCGCAGTGTCATTCCAGGGGAAACTGGTGCCGTCGTTCCCGTGGTACACGTAGCGCATGTCGCCCGTATATTTGTCGCGGCGGCGAAACACCACGGCGGCATCGGACTGGTCGTAGTAGTGATCCTCGATTTTGAGCTCCACGCGGCCGTCGTGGGAGAGATCGGGCCCTTCGAAACTGTAGGCGGGATAAGGCGGATCGGGGCGGGAGATAAACCACTCGGGGTGTTCAATGACCCAGGGCGAATCGATGCCCATGTGGTTCGGCACCATGTCGCTGGCCAGGCGGATGCCGTGACGGTAGGCGCGATCGCGCAAAGCTATATAAGCCGCTTCGCCACCCAGATCGTCGGCAATGCGATAGTCGAAGAGCGAATAGGCCGAAGCCACGGCATCTTGATTGCCGCAGAGCTGCTTGATAGTGCGCGAGGCACGGCTGCGCTCCCAGACGCCAATGAGCCAGAGCGAATTGATGCCGCGATGCGCAAGCTGCCAAAGATCTTCGTCGGGAATCTCGTCGAGCCGGCCGATGTGGCGGCCGTATTTGCGGCTCAACTGCGCCAGCCACACATAAGTGCTCTTGGCGATAAGTACCGCGCCGGGCATCCACGCGGTGTCGGGCGAGAATTTTTCGTATTCGTGCGCCGCATCGCCGAAAACAGGCACCTCGGCATGGCTGACATCGGAAGGCCACTGCTGCTGGCCGGTCCGTCTGCGGCGGTCGGCGGCTTCGCGCGCCTGGGCGGCCTGAGGATTGAACTGCATCCAGATGGCCAGTTCTTCTTCGCGCAGGATTTCGCCGGCCATCAGCAGGAAGCGCTCCAGGCTGTCGCCGAGCAACGGCTTCCAAAGCCGCCGGATCAGGTCGAGCTGTTCGCTGAGGGAAGCCGGCGAACCGGCTGCGGGCGCCCGCAAGAGTTCGAGCAGGCTTACTCGCTTCGCGTCAGGCAACGGAATGAGCGGACGCGTGGCGAAATATTCCGGCATTTGCGCCGTGACTTTGCGATAGACCGTTTTTTCCGCGAGGCTGCGGTCCTCAAAGAGCTCTTCGAACGGCTTGAATGCCTGGTTTCGATTCGCCGACCAGAGCAGCAGCAGTTCTTCGAGCGCCGCGGCGCGATGCGGCAGACCATCGGTTGCACCGGCAAGCCATTGCGCCGGCGTTTCCTCGCCGCGTATCACGCTCTGCCCAGGGAACTGCTCGACAAACGCAAGCAGCATTTTGTCGACATTGTCAGAGCCTACGCGGGCACCGAACCAATCCAGAGCGGAGGTCATTACCTCGGGATCGAGTTGCTGACGATAGCGGGCCATGAGCACGTGGCTGGCCTCGTCAATCAATCCCATGGCAAAAAGCTGGCCCGCGTGGACGGCCTGTTCAGGATGCTTTTCGACCTCGCGCACCAGGTTCATGCGGTGAGCGAAGGCGCGGCACGCGGAGATGTTGGCCAGAATCACGTTTCCGTTGTAGGAGAATAGGGATTCGGCGAACTGGTAGCGGTCTCGCGCCTGGCGCGCAATGTGAAATTCCATCGTCAAGGTTGCCGAACTCCGTCCCGGGGCCGCCCCATCGGACCAGCCTGGGTTCTTCCCTTCTCGGATGCATAATTGCCCTGCAGGGCCAACGCATCGCTCCGGCTCAACCGCGGCCAGAGCTAAAGGTACATCAAGAAAGATGATAAAGCCGCCGGAAGCTGTGATTGTAAATGTACGACGCCCCTTGCCGCTGCCGGCCCCGCGCAAAACCACGCGCGGAACGAATCCGGCAGGTTGAATGCGGGTCGCATCGTAGAATGAAGCGCAAAGATCGCATGACTGAAACCAGCCATCCCGACCGGCCCGGCGCACTGCCGGCCTGTGCCCTTGCTTATCTAATCAGCACCTACCCAACGCTCTCCATGACGTTTGTGCTGCGCGAGGTACTGGCGTTGCGCGAGCTGGGATTTCGTGTGGAGACCGCATCGATCAATCCTCCCGACCGGCCGGCGAACCGGCTGACGCCCATCGAAGCTGACGAAGCCAAACGAACCTATTACGTGAAACAGCATGGGCTCTCCGGGGCGACCGTGGCCAAGCTGCAAACTGTATTCGCAAACTTTCGCGGCTACTGGCGAGGAGTGGCACTGGCGTTCCGGCTGGCGGGCCTGGATCTACGCCGGCTCTACTTGAACCTGATGTACTTCATCGAAGCGCTGATGGTCGGCCAGTGGATGAAGCGGAAGGGATTGCGCCATCTGCACGTGCATCTGGCCTCGCAGGCCGCGAGCGTAGGGCTCTTTGTGCGGACCGTTTTTGGGTTCGGCTACTCGCTCACGGTGCACGGGCCGGATGAGTTTTACGACGCCGAGCGGCAAATGCTGGCCGAGAAGATTCGAGCCGCCGATTTTCTCTGCTGCATCAGCTCATTTGCCCGCAGCCAACTGATGATGCTTTCGCCCCATGAGCATTGGAGCAAATTCGTGGTTTCGCCGCTGGGTGTCGATCCGGAGACCTTTGCGCCAGCGCCGAAGCCAGACGCACGAAGCGCAGGATCAGCGCACGGAGAGACCTTCGAGATTTTGTGCGTGGGACGACTGATCCCGGCCAAAGGCCAGCACATCCTGATCGACGCAGTGGAACGGCTCATGCAAGAAGGCCGGCAGGTGCGGTTGCGGCTGGTGGGCAGCGGGCCCGACGAGACCTCGCTGCGTGAGCATGCCGCCCGCAGCACGGCAGGTGAGTGCGTCGTGTTTGAAGGCGCGATCAACCAGGATCGCATTCGCGACTTTTATGCGGCGGCCGATGCGTTTTGCCTTCCCAGCTTTGCCGAAGGTCTGCCTGTAGTGCTGATGGAGGCCATGGCCATGGAACTTCCCTGCGTAACCACGCACATCGCCGGAATTCCGGAGCTGATCCGAGACGGCGTAGATGGATTGCTCGTGCCGCCGTCGGACCTGGATGCGCTGGTGAAGGCCCTGGCCCGCTTGATGGATGACGCGGAAATGCGGGAACAGCTTGGAAAGATCGGGCGCGCGCGCGTTGTGGATCTCTATGACCTTCGGCGTAATGTGGAGCGATTGGCAACTATTTTCATTGAGCGCCTGCAGGGATGATCCGCTCCATCTGACTACAGAGAAACATCCTTAAGCTGCCTAATTAGGCAAAAGGTAATCAAAACGGGTTACCGTTTGTAAAGCTGCAATGTGCCAAAGGACGCATTAATCCGGGGTACACATGCCACCTTCGCGGCATTGTTCTTGCTGGTTCTAGAAGATAGATTCTAAGCATTCGATTGCCCGCACTCGTCATGTCGGCACCGTTTTTTGGCGGAGTCAATAAGATTGTTAGCTTCAGAAAGGACTGACCTCATGCGCTGGAGGACATCTGCAATAGTTCTGGCGTCTCTGCTGCTGTGGGATCTCTCAGCCTCAGCAGACACTCTCACTTTGAATGGTACGGGCGGCGCATATGATGTGCAGGAGTACGCTGGCTTCACATTCGCCGCAACTGGATTATCTGTAGACGTTGCTAATGACTTTGGCCCCGGCGATATCACCGGTTTAGTCCAAGGCCAAAGTTATTCACTTTCTTACACGGTCAGCAGTGAGTACTTCAGTGGTAATTACGACGGCCAATGGATCACAGGAAACGGCTCGATCTCCTGGCAATTCGACCTTGTTGTTCCCAGCGGTCCCAATCCGTTCCTAAGCATTCAGGTTCCCGGGACTGTGAGCGGATCCTTCAGCTTCTGTTCGCCAGCCGAGTTTGAGGAAGTATCCTCTTGTGGACCTGAAGACAATCCCTTGGGTAGCGTGACCTTTACCGGTACAGGGACTGATACTGTCGATCTTGCTTGCGATTCGGGGACGTGCAGCATTTATGCGGATTATCTTGAGCCGTATACCGACGCCGCAGACATAACGACAGTACCCGAGCCGCCCACTCTTCTCTTAATACTCGGGTCTTTATTGGTGTGTCCAATGCTTCTCTATATTTGGCGGTCTTCATCGAGACGCCTTCGCCCGATGAGATCCAGTTAAAGGCGCGACGGTCTCAATTGTGATTGCTCACGTCGTCCTCAAGGGCAGCGGCCAGAGACTTCCGTATCCGGGATGGCTGAGGTCATTTCTTGCCTCGGCGGATCCATGCGGCATAGCGCTATGCGTCCATGGATCCTCGGACAACTTCCGCACTCCAGGCGCGATGTCGTAGACCAGCCAGTGGCAAAGCCGATGGCCCCATCCGGATCATCCATCACGATTGCGAAGCCCTCTGTACCCGCGATCGCAAGCTGACGTTGCAGTTGCGACGACCCTGCGCCGCATCGCGAAACTTCGTGACCCACCTGGAAACTAAATCGAAACTGCCATTCAGCATGCTTCGCTTCGTGCGCATGTGGAAACGACCAGCACTGTGACTTTGTCCCTAATTATGGGCTGGAATTCCGCCGCTGAAATAGGCAAGTGATGCCTCTAGTATATTAGGCAATTTGCTTGCAAAATACGCGAATGCCTACTATATCGGTACATGCTGGACCTGACGTCACTTGGGCAACAGATTGCCGAGCGCCGCAAGATTCTCAACCTGAGCCAGGTGGCGCTTGCGCGTAAGGCGCTCATCAGCGGGGCCACGCTTGAGGCTCTTGAGAACGGACCGCTGGCGAACGGGGGCTTCTCAAAAATCACCAAGCTGCTCGCAGCCCTCGGGCTTGAGCTGAAGCTGCAGGTGGCGGGCTCGCACCGCCCCCCGAAGTCGTTTTCGCAATCTTCTCGGATGTGTGGGCACCTCCCCGGTTTACTGCATTGTCCAGTACTTGAGGTCTCCCAACCGATCTCGAAGACTTCACGCGGTTTTGTCTCCAGAATGATTTAGCGTTTCTCCCTGCTTCACCAACCACCGCAACCCTCTATATCTTGGACTGCGCCAACACGCGCTCGCTTGGTGCTCACTCCGTCCCGGCTCGGATAGAGGGTTTCGTTTTTGTTCCGCGGTACGGGTAAGGCGATCGAGTCGTTCGAAGCCACGGAGATTTTCCAGGTGCCCGACGCGGCCAGCCCCTCCCCTAGCCTAATTCGAGACCGCGACAAAACGTGGAGTATTGACCTTTTGGGCGCACGCGAGAACTCGGTTCGACTGCGTTACAAAATGCCCTGAGGAATGCCTCACGTGTTCTCTTGGAGCCAGTGATAGCAGTGGAACCAGGAGGCAGATTGAGTGGCCTTAGGGGAAAACCTCGGCATCCCTAAGCCTTGCGCCCTTTCGATCTTTTTCGGAGACGATCAGGTCGCTCTCCGCGGCCGGCCAGGGAATGGCCAGCTCCAAATCGTTCCACAGAATCGTCCGCTCGCCCTGAGGTGTGTAGTAATCCGTCACCTTGTAGGCGAATCCCGCGACCTCGCTCAGCACAAGAAATGCATGCCCGAAACCTTCCGGAATCCAAAGCATCCTGCCGTTTTCCCCGCTCAGTTCCACAGCCACGTGGCGGCTGAATTCCGGCGAACTGCGGCGCAGGTCCACAGCTACATCCAGCACCGCGCCATGCGTCACGCGCACCAGCTTTCCCTGCGGTTGCACGATCTGGTAGTGAATGCCACGCAGCACGTGCTTCTTTGAGATCGAGAAATTGTCCTGCACCCAATTCGTGGGCAGCCCGGCCTCCGCCATCTGCCGCAAATTGAAGGTCTCGGAAAACGCACCACGCTCATCTTTGTAGACGGCCGGGGTCAGCTCGAGCACGCCGGGCAACGAAGTGGCTTCGATCTTCATGGCTATTCGATTCCCGCGCCGAAATAAGGCTCGCGCAGCAGTTTCATCAGGTATTGTCCGTAGCCGCTCTTCGCGATCGGTGCGGCCAGTGCCTCAAGCTCGGCGGCGTTGATGAATCCCTGCCGGTAGGCGATCTCCTCCGGACAGGCGATGTTCAGTCCCTGCCGCCGTTCGATGGTGTGCACAAACAACGCGGCTTCGAGCAGCGAATCGTGCGTGCCCGTGTCCAGCCACGCCATGCCGCGGCTCATGATCTCCACCTTCAGCTTCCCCGCTTCGAGGTACCGCCGATTCAGGTCCGTGATCTCGAGTTCGCCGCGCGCCGAAGGCTTCAGTGATTCGGCAATGCGCACCACGTCGCGATCGTAAAAATACAAACCCGTCACCGCATAGCGCGACTTCGGCGCCTGCGGTTTCTCCTCCAGGCTCACTGCGCGGCCAGCTTCGTCGAACTCCACCACACCGTAGCGCTCCGGGTCTTCCACGGGGTATGCAAACACCGTGGCGCCACTTTTCAATTGCGCAGCCGCCTGCAACTGTTTCGAGAATCCTTGCCCATAGAAGATGTTGTCGCCCAGCACCAGTGCGCTGGCATCGCCGGCAATAAAATCGCGCCCGATCAGGAATGCCTGGGCCAGCCCATCCGGGCTCGGCTGCACGGCGTAGCTGATCTCGAGACCCCATCGCTTCCCGTCGCCGAGCAACTCCGCAAAGCGCCCCGTGTCCTGTGGCGTGGAGATGATCAGAATCTCCCTCAGCCCCGCAAGCATGAGCGTCGACAGCGGGTAATAAATCATCGGCTTGTTATAGACGGGCAGAAGCTGCTTCGACACCACGTGTGTCACGGGATAAAGCCGCGTCCCCGATCCCCCCGCAAGAATGATCCCTTTCATATGCAAACCCTCAAACCGCAGTCCTAGTCCCTAAGTTCCTAGTCCCTTGGTCCCTGCATTTCCCCGCTCCGCGTAATTCTTTGTGAGCCATTCGCGATACGCACCGGTCCGGACACTGTTCACCCAATCGTCATTCTCCAAATACCAGCGCACGGTTTTGCGCAGTCCGCTTTCAAATTGTTCCGCCGGCTTCCAATTCAACTCTCGCGTGATCTTGCTGGCATCTATGGCGTAGCGCCGATCGTGCCCCGGCCGATCTTGAACGTAAGTGATAAGCCGTCGCCGCGCAGCAGCGCCAGCCACTGGCCGCATCTCGTCCACCAGGTCGCAGATCGCCGTCACCACATCGATATTTGCGCGCTCGCTGTTTCCGCCTACGTTGTAGGTTTCACCGGGGCGGCCGCTTTCCAGAACCCTCCGGATCGCCGCACAATGATCCTCGACAAACAGCCAGTCACGCACGTTTTTCCCATCGCCGTATACCGGCAGCGGCTTGCCCTCGAGCGCGTTCAAAATCACCAGCGGGATCAACTTCTCAGGGAACTGAAACGGCCCGTAGTTGTTCGAGCAATTCGTGGTGAGCACGGGAAGACCGAAAGTGTGAAAGTAAGCCCTCGCCAGGTGATCCGATCCGGCCTTCGACGCGGCATAAGGACTGTTCGGCGCGTAGGGCGTGGTTTCACTGAATGCCGGATCGTCGGGCCCAAGCGTTCCATACACTTCATCCGTCGACACGTGCAAAAAGCGAAACGCCGCGCGGCCGCCCTCGTCCAGCTCCGCGCAGTAAGTTCGAGCCTGCTCCAGCAGCGTAAATGTTCCCATCACATTCGTTCGGACAAAAGCTTCCGGCGACACAATGGAGCGGTCTACGTGGCTCTCCGCGGCAAAATGCACGATCGCCCGCGGCCGATGCTTGTGCAAGAGCGACCCCACCAGCTCCGCATTGCAGATATCTCCGAGCACAAACGTGTAGCGCGGATCGGCTTCGACGGACGCAAGGTTAGCGGCATTGCCTGCATAAGTTAGCGAGTCGAGATTTACCACCGCGGCGCTGCTCGCCTTCATCCAGGTGAGCACAAAGTTCGAGCCTATGAACCCAGCTCCGCCGGTCACCAGAATTGTGTCGTTGATCGTGCTCATTCGAACCGAGTATACGTTACAAGACACGCCACGCGACACATAAACGTAGGCGTCAGATGAATGCACACTTTGCTGCCCAGACAAAGGTTGGTTATGCGGAGTTTTCAATCGGCGTTGACATAACCACACAAAAAGTAATCAAGACCGGTTACCGCTTTGCGAAATTCACATGTATCTAAGGACGCATCTCTCCGCGCGTCTGTGTCCACCTTCGCGGCATTGTTCTTGTTGGTTCCAGAAGGTAGCTTCTAAACATCAGACCGCCCGCGTGCACCACGTCAGGACCTGTTTTTGACGGAGTCATCTCGCGCATGCTTAAAGATGCGGGCGCGCAAGTTTTTGAATATAAATTTCATCGGCTTGGCCACCAACCTGCATGGGAAGAGGGCGGATCGCCAAGGCCGATGCGCGCGGCGACTGGATGATCGCTGCGAAGAGATCGAAGATCGGCACCGTACAGCCGTGCCGGGAGGCAATATGAAGAAATTGGGTGCATCTGCTGTTCTCGCCATATCGGCGTTCTGCTTTCAGTCTTGGCTCAGTCCGCTGAAAGCTCATGCTGATTCCGTCACCCTGACGCTCGAGAATGTCGGCCCGGGGAATAACTCTGGAGGAGTCTACACGTATCCCTACAACTTCAGCATCGATGGCAGCAGTTCGTATGCCTCGCTCATGTGTTTCGACTACACCGATGAGATTTACGAGGGCGAGACCTGGACCGCTACGGTGGTTCCGATCACCTCTTCGTCTCCTCAGCAAGATCTGGAATTGGCCTATCTATTTAGCGTTGCCTCCAACCCCAGCACCCCGGTGGCAACGGTCGCCGATGCGCAGTGGGCAGCTTGGGAGTTGTTCGATCCCGGGCTGACCGCGCCCACCCAGAACGGCGTGAGCCAAGCCGGCGCAGCTACTGAGCTGACGAACGCGGAGAATGCGGACCTTTCGGACTTCGACTCAGGATACGCACTTTATATTCCGGAAAACGGTTGGCCTTCAAACGATGGGCTGCCTCAGTCTCTCATCGGAGTTGCCCCTACGCCTGAGCCTGGCAGCCTCGTTCTGCTCGGCAGCGGCCTCGGCCTGCTCGCCTTCGCTGGTGCCTTTTACCGTAGTAAGCGGCGTATCGCTTAAGCTGGGATGCTCCTTTTCAATTCTGATTCGCTTGTTTTTTTATCGCCGCGGTCTTCGACGCATCAACATGAGCGGCTTTCATTTATCGGGGTTTTTCATCCCCAATTAGGGCTCCTGCAGGGAAATAGAGAACCCATTTGGTATATCGATGTGCAAGATCTTGCGCTTTCTCAACGCCGTGTGGGCACAAATTGCTGAATCTAAACAACCAGTGTTTGGCAATCAACCTGCAACAGAAGATGACAGATCACCAAAGCCGACCTGCACGGCAATCGGATGATTTTTGCAAGAGATCGAAAGTCGGCACAAACGTGCCGGGGGGCTATATGAAGAAATTAGGTGTATCTACAGTTCTTGCCGTCTCTGCGTTCGGCGTTCTGCTTTGGTTCAGTCCGCTGAAAGCTAGCGCAACTTCCACTGTCAGTATGAAATTCGACGGTACGACATACAACGGTAAAGGGGGAAACAGTTCCGGAGGGGTCGCCACTTACCCCTACTATTTCACGATCAACGGCGCCAAGACGGAAGTCCCGCTTTTGTGTGTCAGCTTTCAAGACAGCATCAAGACAGGCGAGACCTGGACCGCCGATGTCTATGCGATTGGTACCTCCCAATCGCTCACCGGGCTCACTATCACGGAACAAGAGGAAGATGCATATCTTGATAGCGTGATCCTCGGCTCAAGTTCCTCGACAGTAATCACCGATGCGCAGTGGGCAGCATGGATAGTAGGCGATAGTTCTAAGTTGACCACTTATTACCTCGAGCACAACCTGGGCTTAAGCTCAAGTATGGTCAGCGCCATCGATACGGATCTCACTCAGGCGGCGAGTTTTGTTGCCACTAACACGCTTACAAGCGACGCAAAATTCTATGATGCCTATGAACTGTATGTCCCGGTAAATGGCTCGCAGCCTTGGGGCGACGGTACCCCTCAGACTTTCATTGGACCTGCCCCTGTGCCAGAGCCCAGCAGCCTCATCCTGTTCGGCAGCGGCCTGCTCTCCGCCGCTGGTGCCCTTTACCGTAGAAAGCGGCGTACCGCTTAAGCCGGAATCTTCCGCTTCGGCTCTGATTAGCAGCGAATCGGGTCATGGATAAGTGGGAAGCATCCCTACCAGGAGCTTCCCCGGCATCCATGACCCGTTTTCGTCTTGGTTACCGCCATTGCCGGGATCGCAAGCCGCCTCAAACCTGCTCAGTCCGTTCAGCCCTGACGAGAGGATGCCGCGTACACTAAAGTGTCTAATTTCTGCTCACATGGTGCGCAAGAAATTGCACATTCGCACTTCTCAGGGCCGTTATCTCTTTGTTTTCATGCAGAAAGTACGGCCCTGAGATTGCATAGAGCCTAGGTGCGAACCAGTGGGTCTATGCTGGAAGCATCGGCGATAAGCTCGCGCAACGACTCCGAAGCCCCCCCAACTTCGCGGTGCCGAGAATTGCGCTATAAATCACATTCCACAAGCAGTTGATGGCCTATTGAATCTTATGGTGCGAAGGATGCAAGGTTCGGAAACTGCCCCCGATCGCCGGAGAATCCCTCGCTTTCGGGTTCGCGCACCACTGACCGTCATCGCAGGTGACCGCGAAATTCCAGCCTATACCAGGGATTTGAGTAACCGAGGCGTGTATTTTTACTTGGCCTCAGACGATAGCGCGCTGATCGATCACGACTTTGAATTCCTGGTTGAGCTTCCTCCGGAGATCACTCTTTCGACCTTTTGCCGGATTCGATGTCACGGCCGGGCGCTCCGCAAGGAGAAGGCGAGGATGAGCTTGACCGGCGTGGCCGCAGAGATTCTGGACTACTCAATTCTCAAGGAGACTGGGCCCAGCGTTTAGAGCGCTTTCGATTCACTTCTCTTGACATCGCCGACATTCAGCGAGATGGCTTTTTCTTGAGGAAAGAGCCCCTTGGCATCGTATGCCCCATTTAGAGCAGAATCGAAAACAATGTTCAGGTTGCGCGTGCCGAGAACGCGATGGTCGGCGAGCTGGCTCTTAGAAACATAAATAAGCTTATTGTTGCTGCCGGGATGGGTCGGAACAAGGAAGAACCCTGGATCAACCAAATAGCGAATGGAGTTGTGTACGATCCCCTCGATCACTTCCCCATCGAGAAATTGCACCCTCATCCATATTCCATGGACAATGGGCGATTTACCATAAAAACTCATCTCTTTGTGATTTGCGTCCCCATCGAAGTTGTGTACATAAAAGATGGCCTTGACATCCTTAATTGAGATCTCCTCGACGGTATTCGAATCGAACAAGCGAACCCGCATGGTCTCAGGAGTGCTAAGGGGAGCGCCGCTTAACAACTCTTCTATGGTGTTCCATGCCGGGGATTCCAGGTAGCCTTTAATGGTCCTGGTCCCGAACTGGATCACCACTTTTTCCGATTTAGTTGTGTCCCTTTCGATCATGAATCGCGTTCTTCCTCATTCGTCAAGACAGGTGACACGGCACCGCTTATATGCCGCATATAGTCATTCTGCGCCGGTTTCGGGCGCTGAACATTACAGTTTTGTGCTAGTTACGAGAACATTGGTAACAACGCTTGCAGTACTGAGGATGCAGCCCCATTTAAGAAAAAAATGGACGTTTATGCGGTCTCCTCACGCAAGGCAACACTTTGGCTATGTCCCGGAGCGATGATTACGATTGATCCTCGATGTGCCTGACGCCAAAATTGCGGTACAGTTTCCCCGCTTTGGACGAATTTCCGCCATCCGTAAATCGGGTCAGGCCATCTGTGTTGACCGATTGGAGCCGTATTGTTTTGGCGGTGGAGTGAGATTGTATTGTTTGATCTTATACAACAGAGCCTTATAACTGATTTGCAGATCGTTTGCCGCTGCCTTGCGGTTCCAGCCTGAGGACTCCAACGATTGTGCGATCGCTGCAGCTTCCGCACCCCCCTTCAGGTTTCGCACCATATGCTTCAGACTTTTCTGGTCACCGGGGTGTTCCGCGGCAGACGCTGACGTTCCGGCGCGGCGCCAGGGAATGAGCTCGTTCATGATTACCTGTTCATCGGCCAGGACGAGATAGCGCTTGACCACGTTCTCCAGTTCACGAAGATTGCCCGGCCACGTGTGACTGGCAAGCGCCTGCATCAGGGCAGGAGAAATGGGCAAGGGCTCGCACTCGTACTTTGCGGCCACTTTGCGCATAAAGTGCTGGCACAGGATCGGGACCTCCTCAATGCGCTCACGCAGCGGCGGCATCTCCAGAGTAAATCCATTCAAACGGTAGTAGAGGTCCTCGCGAAATGTCTTGCGAGCAATTGCGTCTTTAATGTCGACGTTGGTTGCGGCAATCACACGCACATCCACTTTGACGCTGGCGCGGCTGCCCAGGCGTGCGAAGCTTCCATCCTGAAGAACCTGTAACAGCTTGGCCTGCAGAGTGGGCGGCATTTCCGCGATCTCGTCCAATAAGATTGTGCCTTTATCGCAGATCTCGAACTTGCCGGGCTTGGACTTGACAGCGCCGGTAAAGGCGCCTTGCTCATACCCGAAAAGTTCGCTTTCCAGCAAGTCGGCGGGCATGGCCGCGCAATTCACCTTCAGAAAGCTGCGCTGGCTGCGTGCCGACATCTTGTGAATCAACATCGCCGCGACTTCTTTGCCGGTGCCACTCTCTCCGAGGATGAGAACGGGGATATCGGCGCGCGCGACGAGCTTGCATTGGGATTCGATCTCCCGCATGCGCTTGCTGGATCGGACGAAGGATATGTTCTCGTTCAGCGACAATCTCGTCGTTGTCGTCGCCGGCGGGCTGCTTGTCCGGCTTCTCGAGGCAGCGCTGCGACCGCAAGGTCGATGTCTCTCTCTCTAAATGGCTTGAGAATTACGTCTACTGCGCCCAGACGTGCGGCCGCCAGGACCTGGTTCAGTTCTCCCTCAACTGAACAAGCCAGCATGATGATGGGAAGCGATGGGTTGGACGCATGAACATTCGCGAGCAGACCGAGGGGATCCTCGTCCACTTTATCGTCGGCAATGTTGCAGTCCACCAGAAGCAGGTCAGGCTTGGCAGATTCTTTCAGGCTCCGGCAGAATTCGGGGGCCTCGGTATATACGCTCACGTCGAAATGTTTCGCAAGAATCCCGTGAACGTAGTCCAGAATCGCCGGATTGGCGTCAAGGACTGCGATTTGGGATTTGCGTGGGCCCTGAGCCTTCATAGGCCGCACATTTTGCGTGCCCGCCATTCAGCCTCCTTGATTCCTGACAAAACAAGTTGTATGTTTTTTCTTTCCTGATGCAGGCATCATGAAAACGAAGGAACAAGTTAGCTCGCATGGTCCGCAACAGCGAGGTGCGGAAGCTTCCGCCTGTGGGGACAAGTGTACCACTAAAAGTGGTAAATCAATATCCACAAATGCAAGTTCTTGCACTACTCGGAGGTCAAGAATTCATCGAAATGACACGATTCAATCCGCATTAGATTACTATTTACAGTATATTAAAGATTACTTTAGTCACATTTTCGCGCTGTCCACTCAATTTGCGGGGTCTGGTGTGGAAATTGCTAGAAACCACACAGCATTCTGCTCGGGATCGGATCAAACACATGCCTTTGGCACGCGCCACCGAATTTGTCGATCTTCGCGATCTCCCGCCGATGGATGTGATTTTCGGTCAGTCATCCATGATGGCGGCTGCCCGCGAAAAGCTGGAACGAGTTGCGGCTACGACCGTCCCGGTTCTGTTGCAAGGGGAGAGTGGGACGGGCAAGGAAATCTTTGCCAAGTTGCTGCATGCGCGCTCTAATCGGTCGAAGAACGCCTGGGTTAAAGTGACTTGTCCGGCGATTCCACATTCTCTCATCGAGTCAGAGCTGTTCGGCTATGAAAAAGGCGCCTTCACCGGGGCGTATGCAACCAAGCGCGGACGCGTGGAACTTGCGCATCTAGGAACCCTGTTTCTCGATGAAGTCGACGGCCTGGATACGTCGATTCAGGCAAAGCTGCTTCAGGTGCTGCAGGACGGCACCTTTACGCGCGTAGGAGCCCAGGAGGCGAGAAAGGTCAATACCCGGCTGGTTTGCACAGCCAATGGGAACCTTCGGCAACGGATCGATGATGGAAGCTTCCGGCTGGACTTCTTCTATCGCATCAATGCTGTGACCTTCGATCTGCCGCCATTGCGTCAGCGGGCCGCGGATTTACCCATGCTGATCGACTACTTTCTCCGTCTGCATGCGAAAGCCTACCGTGCCGAGCCGAAGCCGCTTTCGCGCGAAATCACAAGCATGATGCAGCGATACGCCTGGCCAGGGAACATCCGCCAACTGGAGAACATGATTCGCGGCTATGTTCTGATCGGCAACGAAGATGCCCTGGCGGCGGATTTGACTCCGGCTACTCCGACCGGGATCATTCCCGAGATCGACCTGGCCAACCCCGTCTCGTTGAAGGAAATTACCAAGGCCGCCAGGCAAAGTTTAGAGCGGGAAATCATGCTGAAGGTGTTGCAGGTGAATGGCTATAGCCGCCGCAAAACCGCCAAGTGGCTCAATATCAGTTACCGATCGCTTCTCTATAAGCTGCAGGAAGTGCAACTGCACGCGCGTCCCACCCGCCCGCGAGTGAACAAACCCTGAGGTCCGCTGAGTCGATCACGCAATGGTTTTCTGCGGTTTCAGCCGGCGTCTTGCTTCCGGCCTACCGCTCGTTCCCGATTTCCGCGCCCGCTGCGGCGGCACTTTTCCCGTAAGGCGCTGCTTCAGATCGGCTGCAACTGGAACTACTTGTGGCCAATTCACCACATTGAAGTGCGTTGCCCGAACCTCGACGACCTCACAATTATGCGCGATGCTTTTCCAAAACTCCTGAACTCCGCTTAGAAGAATAGGCTTTATTTGCGACTCATAGACGACAACCGCGCCGTCATAGGGAAGGAAAGCCGATTTTTCAATTGCGTCGTAGAGCCCTACCATAAACGCTTGCCAGTACTCAGGATATTGGGAGATGTTTCTTATAAAACCCTGCACAGGGTGGCGAGCGGCATGGTTCATTTGCGGGGGCATTTTTTTCCCCCGTACATTGCGGATCTTAAATAGAATTTCTTTTCCCAGCTGGCCAAAATCTTCGTGCAACAGTGCACTCGGAAGATTCCACAATACCTTGGCGCAATACCATAGGCGTGATCCGGAATGTCTGGCATTTTGGGGTGCACCGTCGATGATGACCAGGGTGCTAACCTCCCGGCCCTTCGCCTTTAACAGCCGGGCTGTTTCCAAAGCGACGAGTGTTCCTGCCGACCATCCACCTATATGGATTTGCCCATTAGGCTGAAATGTTGCAATGGCATCGGCGTAATGGCTGGCGATCGATTTAAGGAGATCGCTATAGTCGGCGTTTTTCATGAGTGTTTTTGGGGCCTGAATCCCAAAAAAACGCACGCCTTGGCCCATCTCCGTCGCCAGATCAATATAATCCGTGGCGCCAGCGCCGGAGATAGGGTGAACACAATAAAATGACGGGGCCGTCGATTGCGGCTCAAGCGCATCATCGCTGAGGGGAATAATTATTTTTGACGATAGCCCTGCCGTCAAGGCTATTTGGCGCAATTGATCCTTGTCCATAAATTCATTCCGAGATTGGTTCAAAATACCGAGGAGTGTTCATCTAAATCACAAGGTGGTGACGGTGCGCGTGAGAGGAAAGACGCAGACGCCCGATCGATTTCCTGACCGCGGGTGCCGGAGTTTATTGATCAGCACCTCACGATATGAGCGGCGGCAATGCCTTTGGTGGCGTTGCGAGTGTCTACGACCAGCTGCGCCTTATTCACGATGTCCACATAATTGTACTGCGAATGGTCGGTGACGATCACAACGCAGTCGAATTCAGGAATTCGTTCCAGAGGCGTGCAGGTCATATTGAGCTCGTATCGACGCCCGCTGCCGACGAAAGCGAAAAACGGATCGTTATATTCGACATGCGCTCCGCGCTTTTGCAGCAATTCGATAATGGTGAGTGCGGGCGACTCGCGAAGGTCGTCTATGTCGC
>CAWGYN010000008.1:0-164926 GCA_963826735.1 uncultured Acidobacteriota bacterium | reverse complement strand
TAGAATATGTAAAATGTGCGATTCTATCGCATATTCTGGGAAACATTTCCGAATCGCCGGCAGGCAGGTTGGGTATTGCGGAACTCGAACCCCTTTACCTTGTGGAGATTTGAAAAGCGCTGCCGGAAACCGAGCTGGAACAGCCATCGTACGCGGTGGTTTGCAGCGTCGAATGTGAGCGAAGCAAGCAAATCCCCGTTTTCCGCCAAAAACACTTGCATCCCTACAGCATAGTGTACTTGTAATTGAGCGTCAGAATATACTTGTAACCGCACGGCTCAATAAACTTGTATTCGTCCGCAAGGAGACAGGCGCAAATGGCGACACCGAACGAAAAATTGGCGGCATCTCTGAGCGTTCTCCAGGAACTACAGAAAGACGGGCGTCGTGTCTTTCAATCGAGTGAACTGAGCCGGGTTCATCGGGATCGGCTGCTGAAGCATGGATTCATGCAAGCGGTCATGAAAGGCTGGCTTATCTCCGCCAGCCCTGGCGTGCGGCCCGGAGACAGCACGCCGTGGTTTGCGTCCTTCTGGGAGTTTTGCGCCCGATATTGCAACGAACGTTTCGGGAAAGACTGGCATCTTTCACCGGAACAATCGCTTCTGCTCCATGCTGAAAACACCATTATTCCGTCTCAGGCAATCATTTACAGCCCGAAAGGCCATAACAACACGGTCGAGCTGCTCTTTCGCACATCGCTGTACGACCTGAAGGAACAGCAATTCCCCTCACGCAATGACTTGGTCGTCCGCAATGGCCTGCGAATGTTTTCTCCTGTGGCTGCGTTGATCCGTGTGCCAGAGTCCTTTTTTATTCGCAACCCGATTGAAACCCAAATCGTGCTTGCGGGCATCCGCGATGCATCTGAACTGCTCAGACCTCTACTGGATGGTGGGCACTCCGCTATCGCTGGCCGTCTGGCGGGTGCCTTGCGTCGTGTCGGCCGCGCGGAACAGGCTGGCGAGATTCTTTCGGCGATGAAGGCGGCAGGGTATGACGTTCGAGAAACAGACCCGTTTGAAGTTGCGCAGCGTGTATTCGCAATAGGCGGGGCTGCGGAAGCGCCCATCGTTGGCAGGCTTCAGGCTATCTGGTCAGCATCGCGGGATGCCGTGCTTGAGAGTTTTCCTAAGCCACCTGGATTGCCCAAGAACAAGACCGCATACCTGAACTTCGTTGATGAGATTTACCAAAGCGATGCCTATCATTCGCTCTCGATCGAAGGCTACCGCGTCAGCCCTGAGTTGATTGAGAGGGTCATGTCAGGAGCATGGGACCCGGCGCATCACGAAGCAGACCGGCAAAGCAGGGATGCACTGGCCGCGCGTGGGTATTGGCAAGCTTTTCAAAAAGTGAAGAGTAGCTGTGTCCAAAGTGCTCGCTGGCGAGAATCCTGGAGCGATTGCCAGAACGGATCACAGGGAATGGCACAGAGAGCTTTTTGAGCCATGCGTTGTGTCCGGCCTGATCCCGGCCTCGGCCCTGGCAGGTTATCGCAATGACGCCGTTTACCTGCGAAATTCCAGGTATGTTCCGCCGCGCTGGGAAGCTGTGCGCGACGCCATGCCCGCGCTGTTCGATTTGATCGAAGCGGAACCGGAGCCATCTGTTCGGGCGGTACTCGGTCATTGGCTCTTTGGATATATTCATCCCTATCCCGATGGCAATGGCCGTATGGCCCGCTTCCTGATGAATGTTCTACTGGCTTCCGGCGGGTATCCTTGGACGGTGGTTCGCGTTGAGGACCGCACTGAGTATTTGAAGGCTTTGGATCGCGCGAGCATTGACGTGGATGCAAGACCCTTTGCAAGTTTCATTGCAGAGCGGGTGCGGTGGTCGCTCAAGAAGGCGAAGCGTCCCGTTAGAGCATAGACGCACGATAACCGTCTCCCTGACGAGCCGCGTTGAAAATGGCATTCACCGAATGGCTGAATAAAAGGCCGAGGAACAAGGTTCCGTGTCAAGGTTCTCCGACCGCGAAAGCGGCGCGCGCTGCCTGGCCTTAACACAGGCCGTGTCTCGGCATAGCTCTGGCCATCGGAGAAATATCCCAGCAGATTTTTGCCCAGACGACCTACTTCGCTCAAATTAAATCAAAAAGTCTTTGCGTCAATTGTTCCTGAAATTGCCTTCAGGTTCTTCCCGCGACCTGATGCAACTCTGGTTTCCAATAGTGCCTTCACAAGTACATCTAGGTAATGTAGACGCGCCTCCCGATCTGATGCATTGTGGTGAATAGGAGCGTTCGAACGATGTTCGATTCCGTTCATGTCTTTGAACCGCTACTCGACAGCGTGCAGGCTGCGGCCCTCGTAAAAGTACATCCCAAAACCCTCCAACGTTACGCGCGCGCCGGGCTCGTTGCCAGTCTGCGCGTAGGCAAATTGTGGCGTTTCCGAGCCTCGGATCTCGACGGCCGGGCACAGGACGCGGCGCACACCGCTCTCGACTCTCAAACCGAACAGAGGTACCCTGTTCTTAACCACTCGTGCCCGCAACAAAAGAGGAGGTAACCCTTGTTTGTTCGGACACGGTATCAGTACGGAAGTCTACGGCTGAGGAAGCGCGAGCGCGGTCCTGACGTGTGGGAGTTTCGCTATTACGAGACGGACTCCCAGGGCAAGCGGAAACGGCAGAGTGTGATCCTTGGGGATCGCAATCTGTACGTAACGGAAACCCAGGCACGGAAGGCTACGCAAGCCCTTCTTCTTCGACTCAACGAAGAGTCTCCACGTGCGGAGGTGGAGGCGGCAACTTTCGGAGCCTTGCTCGACCGCTATGTCGAGAAGGAGCTCTCAGAGCGCTACTCAACCCGGAAGTCGCATCTATCAAATATCCGGGTTCACATCCGCCCACGTTGGGGTGAATACCCCGTGGACAAGATGAAGCCGATGGCAATGGAGCAATGGCTGCGCGATCTGCCATTGGCCCCAAAGTCAAAGACTCATGTGCGGGGAATCATGCACCTGGTTTTCAAGTGCGCAGAGCGTTGGGGCATTATCGAACTTGGTAAGAACCCCGTCTCTTTGGTGCGCGTGAAAAACGCAAGCAAACGACTGAAGCGGCCGCGGGTTCTGGACGTGGCTGAGTTCTTTGAACTGCTCAAGCACCTCGACGATCCATGCCGAACGATGGTATTGGTTGCACAGTGCCTGGGCCTTCGCGTTAGCGAAATTCTCGGGCTGCAATGGGGCGATTTCAACTTCGAGGATCGCTCTGTGCTGGTTCAGAGAAGCGTGGTGGGCGGCAGGGTGGACGATGTGAAGACGGAATACTCGAAGGATGATGTTCCGCTCGACGCTCGTCTGGCCGAGGCGCTGTTGCACTGGCGCTCGGCTTCAATCTTCCCGCGAGACACTGATTGGGTTTTTGCCAATCCGGTGACGGGAAGGCCGTACCACCAGGAGAGCTTGCGGAAAAGGCAGCTTCAGCGGGCTGCTAAGCTCGCCGGGTTGGGAGAGGACATCGGGTGGCACACATTCCGCCATACCTATCGCTCCTGGCTCGACGAAACGGGTGCTCCGATGAAAGTGCAACAGGAATTGATGCGTCACGCTTCGATCCAGACGACGATGAATGTCTACGGACGGGCCATGACTGAAACCAAACGCCGGGCAAACAGTCAGGTTGTGGGACTGGTGTTCGGCCCGAACTCGCAGCATCCAACTGAAAACACGGATGTTGCGACTGTCCAATAAATAGCAGTCTGTTCCTAATGGGGGATAACGGGGACTTACCGAAAGCGACCAAATTCTGTAAGTTGTTGATTTAATTGGTTGCGGGGGCTGGATTTGAACCAGCGACCTTTGGGTTATGAGCCCAACGAGCTACCGGGCTGCTCCACCCCGCACTCCTATCTTAGCAAGCGATGAAAACGTGGTCAATTGCCCGGTGCGATGCACATGCGCCGCGGCGCCATCGAATCGAGCAGTTTTTCTCCAGTTTTCTTCAGAAATGCGGGCATTTGCCGGGAATCGCGCCTCGGCAGCGAATTCGCTCCGGCTCAGCCTCGGCGTTTATTTCACGTCGGTTCCGGCTTCGTCCTTTTCGCCTTCGACGGAAATGCGCAGCGAGCGCAGAAAATGCAGATCGTTCGGGGTGAAGGCCCCGGATTCCCCGCCAGCCTCGGCCGCCAGTTCCCCCGCCTCAGCCTTCTTGGCCTGCGCCGCCACCACCTCGTTCAGCCCGATCGTCGCCTCCAGCATCAGCAGCACATCAAAGCCGTGCTTGCGGATGTCCTGCACCACGCCCGCAATCTGCTCGCTCTCAATGACCGACTCATGGATGGCCTCGCCAAGTTGCTGAATCAGTTCGCGCAGACGCGATGTCACGGATACCTCCAGGAGCGGCGGCCTACACCGGATTAGATGCAGGTTGCGACGTGGAATCTCTTTACCTTACTGCCAATCCCTTTTGAGAGCAACCCGGCAGCAATTACCATGGCACCAGGCGCCACAGGCCGCTGCTACCATCATAAACGGAATGAGACCTCGCATGATTGGCCGCGCCCTCGGCTTCGGAGTGCGCGTCGCCGGGCGCGCTGCAGCGCAGCTCCTTGAGGGCCACCCGCAACCTGCGGCTGCCGCTCCTCAAGCGCATCAAACGGCTCCAGTTGCCGGCTCCCAGGCCCGGAGTTCCAACCACCGGAACCGCGCCGCCGGCCAGGCAGCAGCCCACGCCACCGTTCAGGCTGCGCAATCTGTGGGCCAAGCCGGTCGATCTGTGAGCCGCGGCGTCGGCGGCTTTTTGCGTCCCTTCCGTCGCGTGGGCGGCATTCTCTGGCTCGAGATTACCGGCGTCTTTTTTCTCCTTCCCGTCGTGGTCTTCGCCCCCTTGCTTTGGCGCGAAGCAGTCGCCTACCCGCACACCAGCGACCACAGAACGCTCTGGGTCACGGCCGGTGTGGTGGCGGTGTTTCTCTACCTCGGCGTCACTTCATTCTGGCGTGCGCACCGCCGATCCAAGCGGAGCTAAGTTTCTTACTGTTTGGTCAAGCTCGGATCCCGGGGGCCCCGCACGAGTCCGGGTGCCCCGCTTTCGCCGATTCGCGCATTTTGCGAATCGGTGGGAAAGCACAAACCTAAACCCGCCAGTTTCGTCTCACCGCACGTCATTCCCCCGTCGGCGCAAAGCTATCCACCGGCGGAGCCGGCAACAAATGCGCGCGCGTCAGCACCTTTCGCGCCAATCCTGTCAGCGCCATCCCCGCTGCTTCGCGCAGAGGCACCCAGCGCCGTTCCCCGCCCGCCACCGTCATCCCCTCGATATCGTCCTCAAACACCGTCCGGATGCGCACGTAGTAATTCACCTGCATGATGGCGTGACGCACAATCATGCGCAAATCCTCATGCGGCACATCAGAGCGAGCCAGCATCGGCAGCTCCCACATCCCCGGCATCACTGTCTGCTGCGCTGGCCGCTGTTCCAGCAGCACTTCGCGCACGCCCGTCCCGCCGCGTTTTTCTGCCGCCGATCCCGATCGTACTGAGAGCGCGTAGCCCACGGCGCGGCTCACCATCGGAGCCCGTTTTGGCGTTTTGTGTTCGCCGCGCGTCTTGCAATCCGCCAACAGCGGGCACACCGGGCATTGCGGGTTGCGCGGCGTGCACACCGTTGCGCCCAGTTCCATGATGGCCTGATTGAAGTCGCCTGGCCGCGCGCGATCCAGCAGCCGCCCCGCCAGATCCGTCGATCTTGCGCCGCAGTGTTGCCCCGCCGCCCTTGCGACTGCCCGCCTCCCAGCCCGCCAGCCTGCAAAGCACCCGCTCCACGTTGCCATCCACCACGGCCACCGGCTCGCCGTGTGCAATACTCGCCACCGCCGCCGCTGTATACGTGCCAATTCCCGGCAGTGCGCGCAACTCCTCCGCTCGCGCCGGCAAATTCCCCCTCAGGTGCTCCGCTACAAACTGTGCTGCCTTGTGCAGCATGCGCGCCCGCCGGTAGTAACCCAAGCCGCTCCACAGCGCCAGCACATCCTGTTCGG
Organism: uncultured Acidobacteriota bacterium; assembly: GCA_963826735.1. Lineage (GTDB taxonomy): Bacteria > Acidobacteriota > Terriglobia > Terriglobales > Acidobacteriaceae > Telmatobacter. The sequence goes on along the minus strand of CAWGYN010000008.1, from coordinate 158,937 downwards.
GAGCCAGCGCCAGCGCGATCAACGTCGGAAACCGCTCCATGAATTCCTGGTAGCGATCCGCGACCACGGCTACGCGCGTCTGCTGCAGCATGATCTCCGAAACCCAGATTGCGTACGGATCGGAACTCTGCCTCCACGGCAGATTGCGCTGGTGCTCCGCGTACCACCCCAGCAGGCGCACCCGCAGCGCCGCAATCTTCGCGGGATCATCATCGAACTTCGCCATGGGGAAAGATTAAGCTATCGCGCACCGGAAACTCAGTCTCCCGGTGTGATTCCAGATGTTCGTTTCCAAATTGCTCTGTCATCCTGAGCAAGAAAAAATCGGATGTCATCCTGAGCGAGTTCGCAGCAGGCGAACGAGTCGAAGGACCTGTGGTTGCTTTTCACTCATTGAATTCAACACGAAAGCGGGGTGCCCCACATCTCGATTTTGAGATGTGGGATATCACGAACTCAAACTAGCGGGCTTTGTTTCAGGGCGCGGCTGAAAGCCGCGCCGAATACCGCCATGAATCGAACAGGGCCGGGTGCCCCACCTTCGGCGATTCGCGTTCTTTGCGAATCGGCTAAGGTGGGGTCGCACAACCCTACCCCAGCATCTCCCCCACAATCCCCGCCGCCGCCTTCAGCGCCGCATCAATCTGCGCCTGATCCTTGCCGCCGGCCTCGGCAATCTCCGGCTTCCCGCCGCCCGATCCGCCCACAATCTTCGCCACCGCGCCCACCAGTTTCCCGGCCTGGATGCGCTTCATCAGCCCCGGCGTCACGCCGGCGATAATCGCCACTTTGCCCTCCGGCTGCGCCGACCCCAGCACCACCACGCCCTCGCCCAGCTTCTGTTTCAGGTTGTCGACCAGCGTCCGCAACTGCCCGCGCTCCAGCTCGTCCGCGCGATGCGTCAGCACCTTCACGCCCTTCACTTCGACAGCGCGCGCAACCGCCTCATCCAGCCCTCCGGCCGCCGACTTCATCCGCATCTCTTCAATCTCGCGCCGCAGCTTCTTCAGCTCGTCATCCTGCGCCGCAAACTTCGCCCGCAACCCTTCCGGCAAGATTGCTCGGCCGAGGGCACGTACTGCCCCGCCACCTGCGCCAGCTCAAAGTCCCGCCTGAAGGTATCGAGCGACCCCATCCCGCTGATCGCCTCAATCCGGCGCACGCCCGAAGAAACCGACTCCTCGCCCGTCAGCTTGAACAGCCCAATCTCGCCCGTCGCCGCCGTATGCGTGCCGCCGCAAAGCTCCGTCGAAAATCCATCCGACAGCTTCACCACCCGCACCTTGTCGCCATACTTTTCGCCGAACAGCGCCATCGCGTGGTACTCGTTCACCGCCACGTCGATCGGCACATCTTCGAGCGTCTCCACCCGCGCGTTCTCCAGCACCTCGCGGTTCACAATGTCCTCAATCTCCTGCAACTCCTCATCGGCCACCTGCGCAAAGTGCGAAAAATCGAACCGCAGCCGGTCCGGATGCACCGCCGAACCCGCCTGCTTCACATGCGTGCCCAGCACCTGCCGCAACGCCGCATGCAGCAGATGCGTCCCCGTATGATTGCGCTTGATCGCATCGCGCCGCTCGCCGTCCACTACGCGTATTCACGCGGTCGCCCACAGCCAGATCCTGCTTCAGAATCGCCTTGTGCGCCCGCACTCCCTGCACCGGCAGCACGCAGCCGACGATTTCGGCCACGACAGAATTCCCATCCGACGCTAAGGAAAGACACCGAGATCGCCCACCTGCCCGCCCGAGTCGCCATAAAAACTCGTGTGGTCCAGCACCACTTCAACTTCGTCGCCCGCCTTCGCCGCCGGAACGCCCACGCCGCCCTTCACAATCGCCAGCACTTCGCAGTTGGTCGAAATCAGTTGCCGGTAGCCCTCAAACACCGTCTTCGGCAAATCGCGAAACGCCGGGCTCGCCGTCTTCTGCGATCCGCCCTTCCAAGATGCCCGCGCCCGCGCCTGCTCCTCCGCGCGCGCCTGCTCGAATCCCTCGTCGTCGAATGCTCACGCCCGCATCGCGGCAGCATCTGACCATGAAGTCCAGGGCAAGCCATAGGTTTCGTATAGGTGGAAAGCACTCATCGCCGGGCAGTCGCGGCTCCGAAGCCTGCCCTGTAACGGACATCCTGCGGAAATGCTTCAAATCGAAGCTTTGCGTTCGCTATTGCGGAGTCGAGATCGACAGAGCCGATTTCGAGCACGCGATCAAACTGCTTCTCCTCCGCCTCCACCACCTTCGCCACGCGATCGGCCGAATCCACCAGTTCCGGATACGCGCCCTTCATCAGATCGCGCACCGCATAGACCATCTCGAAGAGAAACGGCTTCTCCTGGCCCAGCAGCCGCCCATGCCGAATCGCGCGCCGCATAATCTTGCGCAGCACATACCCGCGCCCCTCGTTCGACGGCGACTACGCCATCTGAATCAGAAACGTCGCCGCTCGCGCATGATCCGCAATAATCCGCAAGCTGCTGCATCGTCTCCGCAGCTCAGCTTCTCCTGCTGAGACTCCGCCGATTCGCACGAACTCCGTACTAGCCCCGCTAACTCTGCTGCCTTCTCAATCAGCGGCGTAAACAAATCCGTCTCAAAGTTGCGAAACCTTCCCCTGCAGCACCGCCGCCACGCGCTCCAGCCCCATCCCCGTATCGATCGAAGGCTTCGGCAGCGGCGTCAGCTTGTAGCTGACGGCTCTCCTCCAGCACCTGGACCGCGGAACGGTCGAACTGCATGAAAACCAGATTCCAAATCTCCACGTACCGCGCATCGTCCTGCCCAAACGGCTTATCCACGCCGGGCGTCTCCGCGGCCTCGATCCCCATGTCGTAGAAAATCTCCGATGCACGGCCCGCACGGCCCCGTCTCGCCCATCTGCCAGAAGTTGTCCTTCAGCCCGTACTGAAAGATCCGCTCCTTCGGCACGCCCGTCTCGATCCAGTACTTCTCCGCCTCGTCGTCCCGCGGAACATTCCACCCCGGCGAATCCGCGCCCTCAAAAATCGTCACGTACAGCCGGTCTTTCGGAATCCAAACCACTCGGCGCTGGTCACCAGCTCCCACGCAAACCGGATCGCATCGCGCTTGAAGTAGTCGCCAAACGAGAAGTTGCCCAGCATCTCGAAGAACGTATGATGCCGCCGCGTAAAGCCCACATTTTCGAGATCGTTGTGCTTGCCGCCCGCGCGCACGCACTTCTGCGACGTCGTCGCCCGCGAGTACTCCCGCTTCTCCGCGCCCAGAAAAAGGTCTTTGAACTGGTTCATCCCCGCGTTGGTAAACAGCAGCGTCGGATCGTTGGCAGGCACCAGCGAGGAAGAGTGCACCCTGCGGTGCCCCTTCGTCTCAAAGAAGCGCAGAAACAGCTCGCGTATCTCATTTCCCGAGCGAAATTGCATAGCTTTTAGTGTATCTATCCCCGGTCCCCAAATGCGAGGGACCGCGGGCACCCGCGCAAGTAACCTGACCCTGCGCCACGACATCTAATAGGTCTAGAGATCGATCAAAGATGTAAAGGGAGGATGCAATGGATACCCGCGCAATTCTGGCTTTGCTCGAGGCTAAACCCGGGAAAGAACAGGAACTTGAGGCATTCTTGAAGTCGGCCCAACCGCTGGCGGCTGCCGAGCCCGCAACCACAACCTGGTACGCCGTGAAACTTGGGCCCGCGAGGTTTGGTATCTTCGACACTTTTCCCAACGAGGCTGGACGCGAGGCACACCTTTCCGGTCCGATTGCCAAGGCTCTGATGGCGAAGGCCGGCGAGTTGCTGGCCAAGCCGCCACAACTGGAGATGGTAGAAATCCTGGCTTCGAAAGCCTGACCGCCGAGCGCCTTTATTCCGAGTCGCCGGGTGCCACCGGTTCCTCGCATTGGGGGACCGGGGATAGCACAGCCTTCAACAAACCAAAATCCGAAACCCGCCGACTGGCTCACTCGCGGGCTGCCCGATTCACTCTTCGCCCCGCTCCGCCTCCAGATTTTCGAGCCCCGCCAGCTCTTCCACCGGCACGTCCCACCGCCGCAGAATCTTGTAGATCGTCCCCGTCGCAAATCCCGCCGTCACCAGCCGCCGCACCACCCGCGCCGTGTCCTTCTCGCTCTCAGGCTTTGCAATGCGTTTCCGGCTCAAATACTCCCGCGCCAGCGTCTCCTCGTTGGTCTCGCCGTAGCGCGCGCCCACCGCCTCTTCAATCACCTCGGCGCGAACGCCCTTCTGTTGCAGATCGTTGCGCACCCGCCGCGCCCCCAGCTTCTCGTTCTCCTGCCGCAGCCGCGCATAAGTTTCTGCAAACGACTGATCGTTCAAATACCCGTGCTCCTTCAGCCGCCGCAGCACGGCACTTACCGCCGCCTCGCCCTGCTCCCCCAGTTCCGCCCGCGTCCCCATCAGCCGCCGCAGTTCCGCCTCGGTACGCATCTGCCGTCCCAGCGCCTTCACGGCATACTCGTACAGCCCCGCTTCACCGAGCGGTTCCTTCTTCTTCGCACTGCGGCCGAACGGCATAGCGATCAATCCAGAGGGATAAGCAGGTTGAATCGGCGGCTGCGCCGCCACCGATAGTGCTTGAAATGACCGTCGAGGGTAAGAATATCGCCGGTGCCAAGCTGGTCGGCCATCGCAATCAGGCAGGCGTCGGCAAAGTCGCACGGCGTATCAGCGTATCTTTCCATATGACTCTGGACCTCGGCCGCCGAGTCGGAGAGCCGAAAAGGCATCCCCACAGCCCCCTCACGAATGCTCACCAGTAGTGCGTTCACCGCGAGCCGCGCGTGATGGAGGAGATGGAACGTCTCGGCGACACAAGCTTCGCAGGTAACGATCGGAGCGTCAATTTGCTGATACGCCTGCTGGCACTGCAAATGGCCCGCTTCGCGCTTATTTAACAAAGCGACGAAAAAACTGGCGTCTGCCAGAACCGGCGAATGCGGCGAAGGGAAACTCACCAATCCCATCTGCCCTTGCCCTTTTTATCCACGCGCCATTTTTTCCCGAAGCCTTCCATATGCTTCTTGTTGGTCGCCAGATCGCCGGGGCCGAAGTCGACGCAACCAATGCCGGTCATCCGCGGGCGGGGCTTTGCCGCAGTTTGCTCGTAGACGCGAAGCACGCATTCCCGCAGCGCCTGCGAAGTCGTCCAGCCGTTCGTGCGGATGAGCTTCTTCAGCGCCGCCTCCGCCTTGGTGTCAAACCGTGCCTGAACCATTGTTCCCATAAACCAAGTGTACTACAAATCCGCCCCGTTGTATTACAACCCCTGCACCGGGAGCCTGTTCCCTAGTCCCTGTTCTTGGTCCATTGGTCCACCCAATCGTTCACCGTCTTCCACCACAACTGCGAGTTCTGCGGCTTCAGCACCCAGTGCCCCTCATCGGGGAAGTACAGCATCTTACTCGGAACGCCCAGCAGTCTGCAGCGTGTCAAACAACTGGAACCCCTCACTCACATCGAGCCGGTAGTCCAGTTGCCCATGCACCACCAGCGTCGGCGTCTTGAAGTTTTTCGCATAGAGCGACGGCGACCACTTCCTATACGGGATTCTCCGCATCCGGCTTGCCGTAGTAGTCCCACGGATGCCCCTTAAACTCCCAGATATTGAACCAGTCTTCTTCCGTCGTGCCGAAGGCCGACTCGGCATTGAACATGCCGTCGTGCGAAACGATACATTTGAAGCGATTGGTGTGGCCCAGTACCCAGTCGGCCATGTATCCGCCGTAGCTCGCGCCCAGCGCGCACTCGCGGTCCTTATCGATAAACGGGTAGTGCTGCTCCGCGTAATCCAGTCCCTCCATCAGGTCGGTAAACGGCTTCCCGCCCCAATCGCCATTCACGCCGTCCACAATCGCCTGCCCATACCCCGTCGACCCGCGCATGTTGATCATGATCACGACGTAGCCGTTGGCGGCAAACAGCTCTGCGTTCCAGCGATAGCTCCAATCGTCGCCCCAGTTCCCCTGCGGCCCGCCGTGGATCAGGAACTTCACCGGATACTTCTTCGCCGCATCGAAACCCGGCGGCCTGATGATGAATCCCTCGAGCTTCGTCTTATCGGCAGCCGTGAACCAAAACGATTCCATCTTCGGCAGATCGAGTCGTGCGAGCAGCGCATCGTTAAGATGGGTAACTTGCTGAAGGAAAGGCTTAAAGTCTGGCATGTCCTGCCGTGCCGTCGCTGGATCCATTCGATACCCAATGCTGTAAACCTCCGAGGGAGAATCGACGCTCACTCGTGTGGCAACGATCCCGTCCGCGTTTATATGGAGGTCGCTGAACTCCGCGCTCAAATCGACTTGATGCTCCGGAGTCATGTAGGACGGTAGCGTCGGCGAAACATAGAACAATGGGGCTTCCCCCTTGTCCGCGGAGACGAAATAGAGAGCCCGCGAATCTGGCTCCCACGCAAATTCATCCACCCAGTTGTCAAACTTCGGCAGCAAGTCCGTAATCGTCTTCGCCGCGCGATCATAGGCAACTAAGCGAAACTTGTCGCTCTCATACCCCGCCCGCGCCTGGCTCCGCCACGCCAGCCACTTCCCATCCGGCGAATACGCCGGATCAAAATTCCCGCCCGCCGATGTGCTCACCTTCACCGGCTTCGCCGCAGGATTCGTCAAATCAAGCGTAAAGATGCTCACGCTCGTGGAGATCGCCGGCACCGCATCCACATTCTCCGTGAATGCCAGCTCTTTCGCGTCGGGCGAAAAATCGCACCCGCAGCCCGACCCCTCCAGCGAAAACGGCGGCACATCGTGCACATCGCAGGGATTCAAATCCCGCATCGCCCCCGTCTCGACCGAAACTAGAAACAGATGCGACCGCTTCTCTCCCGTGTAGTGGTTCCAGTGCCGATAAAGCAACTGCGTAAAAATCTCCGCCTTCACTTTGCTCGTCGCCGCCTTGGCGTCGCGATCCGCAATTGCACTCCGCCCCCGCGCCGTTGTCGTCGGGCACAATCGCCGGACAGTCGGGATACACCGCAGACGTAAAAACGATCACTCGCCCATCCGGCGACCATTTGGCATTATCGATGCCGAGGTCGAGATTGGTGAGCTTGTGCAGGTGCGTCGTAGCGCCCGTCGCCGCATCGAAGTCGGCCAGCCAGATCTGATTCGCTCCCGTGCGTCCGCTGATGAAAAGATCCGCTTGCCGTCCGGCGCAAACTGCACGCCGCTGTCGCCCGGCTGCCCCACCCCCAGCTTGAATGGAGCCGAACTCTGATCGGTCGAACCGGCAGAAGGCGCTCCGGCAATCGCCTGCAACCACAGCTCCGCCGTCTTGGTGTTTCTCGCCAAATCAACGGTTGTCACGGAGTAAGCCAGCCACTTCCCGTCCGGCGAAACGGCCGTATCCCCCAGCCGCTTCATCTGCATCATGTCCTCAAAAGTCATCGGCCGCTTCGCACCCGCCGACTGCTGTCCTGCAGGCGCAGCAGGTTGAGCCGCACCGGCGCCGGAAACCGCAAAAACTACTGCCAATACCAGAAAAATCGAAGAAAAACGCATAGGTGTCCTCATTCCCCGAAGCAAATAACCCGAAGTGGACGCGTAAGCCAGGCCTTGTATCAGGGCGCGAGCTTACTCGCGCCGAATAGAACAGCAAATACGGGGGGTTTTAACCCCTGAGCGATGCCTTGCACCAGTCAAGCGGAATTGCTGCACCCAGGCCTCAACTTCGCGAAGAGAAAGTGTACACCTGCCAGAACTTTCGCACCGTGTCCCGCCCCGCAAAGAAATTTGCTCGGAATTGCAGATCATTTCGCCCCTCCGGCGCACAATAAAAACAACAGCTCGGAGGTCAGGGTGAGAGCAAGTGTGAGCGTAAGAGCGAGTGTGAGTGCAGGCGTCCAGCCGTGTCAGGTATGCGCCCGGTCCGTACCGTCCGCCCCGTACCCCACCCCCTCCCTCCCCCACCCCCCTACCCACCCTCAAAAAACGGGCTGTGAACCTGTGCGAGCTGCAACAAACTCAGAATCAGCCACTTACAGCCAAATCCGCCCAACCCCACAGAAACTGTGAAACTGTGTATCCATCTAAGAAACCTACAATCAGCTATTTACAAAAAGAAGCGCCGAGCTTCACAGAAACTGTGAAACTGTGAAACTGTGACGTCGCCGCGCATCCGCGCTCATTCGTTATCGTAAGTGGCCGAGATTATTTGGCTTCGTTGCCGATCAGCCGGAACGTGATCGTTCCCCAGAACAGCCGCGCGCGCATCTGCACCGGCAGATGGCGCTCGTCGTCCGTGTACCAGATCCAGATGTTGCCGCGGTTCTTCACCACGCCGGCATCGGCGGTGGGCTGCACGCGCAGGGTCTTGAACGTGCCCAGCGGGGTCTTGATCTCTTCGCGTCCCTCGACCTTCATGGTCACCAGCACGGTGCGCATGGCGTCCACGACGGGAAGCACGAAGTTCTGCCCCAGCGCCATGGGCTGCGACGAGGCGTAGAACACGCCGGTAAGCAGATCGGTCAGGCAGCCGCTCACTGCCGCTTCAGCGTGCTTGGTCTGGCCTGTCACCAGGTTCTTCTCGTCCAGGATCGACTTCGCCATTCGCGTAGTCCAGCTTCAGCGTGGAGTTGATCTGCCGGCGTCCCTCCACAGTCTGCTTGTCGAACTCGTAGGTGCAGCCCCGTTGCGCGGTCGAAGTCGGACTGGAAGTGGTCTGCGACGTGAAACAGCAGGTTGATGGCGCCGCTGGTGTCGGCCGAGGCGACGATGCGCTCGCGGTCGCCGGCCTGCTCAAAGTGGATCGACCGCCGTGCCCGCGGGAAAGACACGCCAATCCACGGAATAGGTGAGGGTCTGCTTCTGCGGAAAGCTGAAGCCGGGGCGCGGCGGCGCAAGCGTGGTGGCCTGCTGGCCGAAATGCCCGCTGCTGCCACAGGCAAAAGCGCAAAAGAGGCTGACTGCATTCGCGCGTGTCTTCAATGTTCGGCACGGCTCCTTGATGGCACGGTTTCTATGAGCATTGATCCTGGCCCCTTCTCTGTTGGACTCTCGCTGGTACGCGCGAAAGCGCTCACCGGAACCGGTGCAGAAGAGCCTCCAGCACCGGCCGCAGATAGAGCAGGCTCAGGTAAAGCAGTGCGGCCCCTATTGCAGCATTGTACTCGCGGTGCTTGCGGTAAAGGGCAAAGGAGAAGCCGCCCGAGCAGCATCGCGATCGGATGCATCAGCGGAACCGCCTGACCGTCTTGGGCTTTGGCGGTGTGAGGCGCGGGATCAGCCGGGGAACGCGGCGGCAATAGTCGTCGAACCCGGGAAATGCAGCGCGGAGAAATTGCTCTTCCGACGCGATCACGGGAATGTAGATGACGGCGAAGCCTGCCGCCAGCAGCAGCGCCAGCGGCCAACTGAGCAGCGCCACGGCAAAGCCGGCGGCGATCAGCATCGAACCCAGGTAAAGCGGATTGCGGGTGTAGGCGTAGGGACCGGTGACGGTGAGCTCGTGATTTTTTTTCACGTGCCGGATGCGGCGGCGCGCAACGCAAGGCCGGGCAGAACCAGCGCCAGGCTCCACGCGATCGCGGCTGGATGCGCTGGACGGCGAGCCACCTCAAAGAGATAGAGCGCAGCGGTGAGAAAGCCCAGCGGCACACGAATGCGGCGCGCACGCGCTGCCAGCCATTGCATGGAGCGGACTTTTGGAGGAGAGTCGTGGCTGAGGGTCATCGCCGCACTCCTCCTCGGCCAGCAAGCTCATCTGCGGCGCGCAGCACGTCTTCCGGCGCGATGGTCAGCAGGCCGGGCTCGGGCGCATCGCGGCGGGAGTGGTCGCGGCGGCTGTCGGGGCTGCGCAGCACCCGGGCGCGCGTGCCGTAGGGCCCGTTGCGGCTGGGATCGGTGGGACCGTAGATGCCCACCACAGGCCGGCCGAGAGCGCAGGCCAGGTGCAGCGGGCCGGTGTCGCCGCCAATGCACAGGGCGATGCGGCGGGTGAGCGCGATCAACTGCGGCAGCGTGGTAGTGACGGGAATCGCGGCCGCCTCCGGCCGTGATGGGCGCGGCCAGCGATTCTTCGCCGGGGCCGGCGTTGACCAGGACTGCATGCCGCGCTCCTCAGGCCTTTCGGCGACGGCCGCGTAGCGCTCGGGCGGCCAGCGCTTGGCGCCCCAGCCTGCGCCGGGATTGATGAGCGCCAGCGGCCACGCGCCGGCCGGAGCCACGTGCTCCGCGAGCCACTCGCCGCACCAGCCTTCGGCCGCGGGGTCGACAGGCAGCAACGGCGCGGCGGCCGTAAGAGGATCGCCGGCCACGGCCGAGGCCAGCTCCACATCCTGCTCGATCACGTGCGCGCCGTGGGTCGCAACGCGCTCGGTGAAGAACCAGTGCGCAGGCCACTCGCGCGGCTTGGCTTCGCCGATGCGGCGCACGCAGCCGGTCATGCGGCCGATCGACGGCCGAGCGGATGGCGCCCTGCAGGTCGAGCACCGCGTCGTACTGCCCGGCCCGCAGCTCGCGGCGCAACTCCCTGATCTGACTAAGGGTTTTGCCGCTCAGCGGATGGCGCTTCCAGTCCCGGCTCGCGGCGAAGTGCAGCCGGTCCACAACCGGCATCGCACTGCCGCGGGGCTGGCTGTTCCCTGATCCCTGTTCTCTGTTCTCTGCACTTAGCAACGCCTGCCAGCGCGGCTCAACGACCCAGCCGATCTGCCAGGCGGGATGGGCCAGGCGCAGCGCCGTCACCGCGGGCAGCGCGTGGAGAATGTCGCCCATGGCGCCCAAACGGACCACGAGCAGGCGAAAGCTGGATTGCGTGTGCAAAGTTCGATTTTCGCACAAAGGGCGATGGGAGACCGGTTCACGCAGCAGGTCTCTGAATCAGCGAATCAGCCAAATCTCGCGCTGGCAAAGCGGGGCTGGCACGCAGCAATTATTCTGAAATGTGACGGCCAACCCAACCACGCGACCCGGAATCCCACGGCGGAAGGTTTCCCTGCGCTCGATTCTGCTGGGTCTGGCAATCGGTATCGTAGGTTGCTGGCTGCTGGCCTCGTTGCTGCTGGTGGCGGCCAAGTGGATCGACCCACCCACCACCGCAGTGCACATGGAGCGCCGCGTCGAAGCCTGGATCCGCCACAAGCCCTATCGCCTGCGCTATCAATTTGTTCCCTTGAGCCAGATCTCGCCCGATATGCAACACGCCGTCATCGCCGCCGAGGACGAACGCTTCTACCAGCACCACGGCTTCGACTGGCACGCTATCGAGCTCGCCGCCGAAGAAGATGAGAAAGGCGGCCATCGCCTCCGCGGCGGTTCCACCATCACCCAGCAGCTCGTGAAAAACCTGCTCCTCGGCACCAGCCGTTCTTATCTGCGCAAGGGCGCGGAGTTCACGTTGGTTCCCGTGGCCGAATTCGTGCTCGGCAAGCAGCGCATTCTGGAGCTCTACCTCAACGAGGTGGAGTTAGGCCCGGGAATCTATGGCGTGGAGGCGGCGAGCCGCGCTTACTACGGCATCCCGGCGCGGAAACTCAACCGGGAGCAGGCGGCGCGGCTGGCCGCGGTGTTGCCGTTGCCGTTAAAGCGCCGGCCCAATCGTATGGACCATTACAGCGAAATCATCCTCGACCACATGCGCCAGATGGGTTGGTAAAGCAGCCCGGTCACCAGAAGCGGCAGCCTTGCACGAACTTCGTTCGGAAGCACTGCTCTGCCTCCGCAACAATCGAGGAGCTTAGGAATTCGAAATTCTTCCCGACTTTTGGGTAGATCAATTTGCCGAACTCGAATTCGATCCAGAACCGCGCGCACCCGGCGTGAGGAACTTCTACGGCTTCGCCGGTCCATGGGTTGGGAAAAATTCCCAAATCATCGTCTGGGCCACAAGGAGTCCCGAACAACGGCACATTACGAATATTTGGGCCGGCCTCGACGTCCCACGCCGAGGTGGAAACGGGCATAGATCGTTGCTGACAACTCATTTCACAGTTGTAGTTTTCTTTAAACTGCTTGCCGCCTGTTGTGAAGAGAACGAGCGGCGGGTCGTCTCACTTCCATTCGCCTGACGCAAATACACCAAAGTCGCCGAGGTTTTCAATGAGCGGCAAGATGGCATCAGGCGCATCAATCTTCATGAACTCAGGAGTTCGGAACGTCTTAGTTTCTCCAGTGAATTGATTCTCCATCGTACGAACCCTCGCGAATGGTTTCGAAACTCGAAGGCCCTGCTGGAAAGGAAGGCCGGTGATGAGTCGAAAGTTCGGCATTTGCAAGAGGCCAGCAAAAAAGCCTTCGACCTGGACAGGCTTAGCCGCATAATTCGAATCAACCGGAATCAGTGTGTGAATGTACTGCTCCATGGCCTTCGTGTTCTTTAACTAAGCGGTTCAGACGGCCTTATCGCTGAAAGAGATCAATCGGATCCCGAAAGTCCGTTACCCGGATGTGCCTGGCCAGCGTCGGGTGCTGGCGCTCGAGCGCCAAGAACATCTCCCACGCCACGCGCCGATAGCTGAAGTGGCCCGCCGGCCCCGAACGCAGCTCGGTAATGTATTGGGCTTCGGCGAAATCCATTTTGAAGAGCGCGCGAATGCGCGTAGCCAGCGGAAACAGATACTGCGCCGATTGCGCGGCCTCGGGAGCGGAACCGGCGGCGATTTCAGCGGCGGCCTGGTGCGCGGATTCGATAGCGGAGCGGTAATCGTCGAGAACGCCCGCCGCCGCCAGAATGTCAAAGTCGCTCTGCGGCCCGGCCGGCAGGTCGCCCGCGCCCGGTGTCTCGTAGCCGTGCTGCGAAGTGAATCCCTGGATGATTTGCGTGCAGCGGCGATGGCGGTGCATGTCGCGGAAGCCGCCGATGTCCATCAGCAAATCGAAGCGCAGTGCGGCCCCAGCGTGAAAGGCGCGCAGCGCCTCGTCGTGGCGGCCGCGGTGCTTCAACCCCAGCTCAATCAACTCCGAAACCCGGGCTGCAGGAAGCCCGGCAACGAGGTCGCGGATCTGGCGGTAGGGATGGTGGCCGACCGAGTAAAGGAGCGTTGCGGCAAGTTCGACTTCGAGAGATTCAGTCCGCTCAACCAAATCCACGAGTGGCGCCGGCGTAATGGGCAGATCCTTGAGCAGTTCTGCCGCCGCCTGCGCCAACTCGGCTTGCGATTGGATAAGGTAAGGACTCGGCTGAGCGTATTTGACCAGCGTGGGCGCGGTACGGACCTCGCGCGTGAACAGCGCGGCGGCTTCAGCGGCGAGGGGAGCGCAACCTTCCCCCGCCGCGGAAAGCTTATCAATGAATGCCTGCGCAGCACGTGCATTCAAATTCCAGGCCGGCCCGATAGCAGCCTCGCGCAGTTTCTCACCCAGCAACCGCACCTCGGCGGTCGGGCTCGAGAGCAGCCGCGAAACCTGGGTTTCCAGCGTGCGGGCGCTCACAATTTGCCCAAGTGAAGTGTTCGTGGCCAGCGGCAGCAGATAGCGGGCCACGTCGAACGCGCGGGCGCGCAGTGTGCGCTCATAGGCTTCGGGCTTCAAAGTCTCAGGCCGAGCCACGCGGCCGCGCAGGAGTTCAAGAACGGCCGCGGAAACCCGCCGGTAGGCGCCGAACAGGTTCTCGATGGTTTGCGCGTAAAGCTTCGCCGAGGCAGGATCCTCTCCAAATTCAGGAAAATACCAACCCGATTCGAGGAAATTCTGATACCGCGTCGACCGCTCCTGGCCGTCCCAGCGGGCCTCGTCGACGAGCACGATCGCGGCCAGCAGGCTCAGGCGCTCGACCGCGAAGGCGATGTGGGCCAGGTCGGCGATGGAGCGATGGCCGTACTGGAAGTAAAAAGTATTCAAGAACTGCTCGGCGCGCTGCGCGCTGATTTCGGTCAGGGACTCCCGCATGGAGAGCGAAGAGCGGGAGTATTTGGCCATGGCGAAGGCGAGGATCTCGGGATCGGCGCCATGGACGGCGAAGACTTCGGATTGCACACGAGTACCGGAAGCGGGAAAAGATTCACTGGACATGAAGATCGTCTCGCGGACAGAATACGTTATAGGGGTGCACCCGCGCGGTGGGTTCCGCTCCTTTAGAAATTCCACAGCGGTAGTACCCATCGCCTCTGTGCTCCATCCTTCGCGGTCTTTGCGAAAAAGGCGGGAAAGCAAAAAGGCAGGGTAAACCGATCCAGGAACCGGCTTTAGGCCGGACGGGGATGCGCCGCAACCGAGCCGCCCGCCGGAGAAGCGCGGAACGTCGATCGAGGAGTGTTTGGTGCGGGAGTTTCTGGTGCGTACGTCGCACAAACCGCGGCCTTTGCCGCCGGGTCGCTGGGCCATGACCCAGCGCTGGAACGACCTGCTCTTTGCGCACTGGCCCATTGCGGGTTCCGTCATCGATGCCTTGCTTCCGGATTGGCTTGAAGCCGATTCGTATCAGGGGTCGGCATGGCTGGGAGCCGTGCCCTTCTGGCTGGACCGCATTAAAATTCGCGGCGTACCGCCCATTCCCGGACTGCGCAGATTTCCCGATCTGAATTTACGGACCTATGTGCGCGATCGCCTCACGGGAACGCCGGGAATCTACTGCTTTTCAGTCGATTCCAGCAATCTGATGGCAGTGGTGGCGGCACATGTCGTCTATCACTTGCCCTACAAACTTGCGGAGATGCGCCTGGAGCAACGCTCGGAGCGGGAGTTCGCCTTTTATAGCCGCCGCCGTTTCTCGCGGCCGGAAGTCATCTTCAAGGCGCGCTACCGGGGACTGGGACCGACGCACAAGACGGCAGAAATTCGACCGGGATCGCTCGAATACTTCTTTTCGGAGCGCAATTGCATATTCAGCACCAACCGGGCCGGGCAGCCCATCCGCGCCAATCTGCACCATGTACCCTGGCCGCTTGAGGAAGCTGAAGCGGAGATCGAGCGCAACGATCTGGCGACGGCTGTGGGCATTGATCTGCCGAACCAGGAGCCGGTGTTGCACTATTCGCGTCGGCTGGCGGTCTACATCTGGCCGGCGGAGCTGGTGCACTCTGCATTGGCGACGCGGCCGGTGACAGTAGCCGCCACGCCAACGTAAAAGTAAAGGAAAAGCAGGGATTGGCATGCTACTATTTCGGTCGCGCCGTCGACTACTCTGCTCGTTCGTGCTGGCGTGGCTCGCGTTGGGCTGTGCACACGCGACGAGCGTCCTCATTATTTACGGACGAGACGAACTGTTTGTTGGAGCCGACGGAGGATGGACGCGTCACTCACTGAGCGGCATAGGCGCTCCGGTCCCACATTGCAAGCTCGAACAATATGGTGCAGTGTTTGTGGCGCACGCAGGCGGCGCCTACCTTACCGCTCATGACGCAAAAGGTAAGCTTGCCGTCGTTCTCGACATCCGTCCTATTGTGGAAGCGGCGATGCAGACGGCAGGGGGATTGGATGCTAAGGCCAATGCTCTCGATCAGAGCTTCTGGCGCACTTATCAGAGGGTAGTTCACCAAGCGGCCTCCTGGCCCGCATCTGCGATACGCGACGAACTTATCAATCAACTTGGTTTGGAGGAGTTTGCTGTCGTTGGAATAGGCGAGGATGGAAAACCTAGGGCAGTGGTACTCGGCTATTACGAGGACTTCGGCGCCGGAAGCGGCCCCACCCGGACGAGAACAGAGACTCCAAGCGACGATCCGAACCGACTCACTCCGATTGCGTTTGCTCTGGGGTATAGCGAAGTAAAAGACGGGCTCCGCCTTACCGAATCAACAGATATTCCATTGACCATTAAGGATTACCTGATGGAAGAGACAGAACTTCATCCTTCGGCCGTGATACCTCCATATACCATTGTCAAGGTTTCCGCGACCGGAGTTTCGGTTATTAACGCCGGCAGCTGCGCGTATGCCCCCACGAAAAAAGCGGTTAAAAGTAGCGTTCCTTGAGGGTATCTGCATCGTCTCGCCGCCTCGGCCCCCTGCTCCTTCACTCGCTTACGCCCTTTATAATCACCACTAGAAGAGCGTAGCTCGCTTCAATGGGCTTTCGCGCAGAGGTCGACAAACAACATGGGCGATTTGCAGGGAAGAATTGCGCTGGTGACAGGCGGCGCGCAGGGCATTGGGCGCGCCATCGCCGAGGAACTGGCCGCGGCGGGCGCGGTAATCGTGCTGGCCGACGTGAATGAGGCCAAGCTGGCGGAGACCGTGGCCGAAATGAAGGCCCAGGGCATCGATGCCTCGGCGTTTACCGTGAACGTGTCGAACCAAGAGTCGATCGAGGCCGGAGCCAAGGCCATCATTGAGAAGTTCGGCAAGGTCGAAATCCTTGTCAACAACGCCGGCATTACGCGCGATAACCTGATGCTGCGCATGAAGCCCGCAGACTGGGACCTGGTGCTGAGCATCAACCTCACCGGAGCCTTTCTGCTGACCCAGGCGCTCTTGAGCCCCATGCTCAAAAATCGCTGGGGACGCATCGTGAACATCGCCAGCGTAGTAGGACGCGCGGGTCAGGCGGGCCAGGTAAATTACGCCGCATCGAAGGCGGGCCTGATCGGGCTCACCCGGTCGCTGGCGCGCGAGGTGGCCTCGCGGAACATTACCGTGAACGCGGTAGCGCCGGGATTTATTGAAACTCACATGACCGCGGTGCTGAGCGAAGAGGTATCCAAGGCCATGCTGGCCACGGTTCCCCTTGGCAGGCGCGGCACACCCAAAGATGTGGCCCAGGCGGTCAAGTTCCTGGCCTCCGACGCGGCGTCATACATTACCGGCCACGTGCTGGATGTGAACGGCGGCATGTTCATGGGTGGGTGAAAAAGACAGGGAACAAAGGACCAAAGGGGACGAGGGAACAAGAGACGAGGCTCGTCCCGGAGCGCACATTTGAAAGAACAGCCGGCCTGATGCCGTGTCACGCATATCCGCGGACGTGGCGATCACCAGATTCCCAGGCAAATTCCCTATAGTTTAGGCGTTCTGTTGCCGATAATTGCAACAGAGGTGCGCATGAGCGCCACCGTATCAGTGTCCGCGGGCCTGAAGACGGAAGAGCCCGGGGCCAGAGCCAGCATTCGCTACGTGGCCCGGCAGCCGATCATGGATTTGCGCGGGAAAGTGCATGCCTACGAGCTGCTCTTCCGCAACGGGCCCAACGCCGCTTTTTTCGGCGATGGCGAACGGGCCTCTCGCACCATGATCGACAACACGGTGCTCTTCGGCTTGGCGCGGCTAACCGGCGGGCTGCCGGCATTTATCAACTGCACTGAAAACCTCCTGACCAGCGACCTGATCAATATCCTTCCTTCGAGCACGACGGTGCTTGAGGTTCTGGAAACCGTCGAGCCCACAGACAAAGTGGTCAAAGCCTGCCGCGATCTCAAGGTTGCAGGTTACAAACTGGCGCTGGACGACTTTGTGTGGATCCCGGGCATCGAACGGCTGATAGAGCTTGCCGACTATATCAAAGTGGATTTCCTCATCTCGGGCGAGCAGCAGCGGCGGGAACTGCTGCATCGGCTGAAGGGGACCAAGGTGGCGCTTCTTGCGGAGAAGGTAGAAACGCAGGAGGAGCATCTGAAGGCGCGCGATGAGGGCTTCGCGCTCATGCAGGGCTACTACTTCTGCCGGCCGATGCTCATCGAAAACCACGAAGTGCCAGCCAACCGTCTGTCGCAATTGAAAATCCTGCGGCTCCTGCAGGACGAGACAATCGACCCGCAAGAACTGGCGCAGCAGGTGAGGCGGGACGTTTCGCTCACCTATCGTCTGTTGCGGCTGGCCAACTCGCCAGTCTGGGCCTATCAGCAAGAGGTCCGCTCCGTGCGCGATGCGCTGATTGTGGTGGGCGAAGTGACTTTTCGCCGCCTGGCTGCGGTGGCCATTGCCAGCGAGCTGAATGCAGGCCAGCCGCCCGAATTACTGCGCATGGCATTCGTCCGCGCGCGGTTCTGCGAGCTTGCCGCAGGATTCTGCGGCCTGAATCAGACCGAGCAGTTCCTTATGGGAATGCTCAGCCTTTTGCCCGCCATGCTGCACGTGCCCATGAAGGATCTGTCACCGTTGCTGCCATTGCGCGACGAGGTCCGACAGGCTCTGGAGGGCAAACAGGAGCCGGAACGTGCCCTGCTCTGCTGGCTTGAGGGCCACGAACAGGGTGACTGGGCGGCTTGCGATAAAGTCGTCGAGACGCAGGGACTGAATCCCCACGATCTTCTGCAATGCTTCGAAGAAGCCTTGCACTGGGCTGAAGATGCGCTGCATTTTGCGTGAAATTCGCCGCCCAGCGCCTGCGCGAAGAGAGCGCGTCGCCCGTTCCGATACCGTGGACCCGGATGCGAGCGGCGTCCGAGTATACTGGCGCGTGGCCGGGAAGGCTGCGTGAACGCACGCTGAACCAGCCCTCCGCCACGGAGGAACCATGTCCACTCTTCGCCACACCGGGGTCTGCCTGCTCGCACTATTCGTTGCCTCTGGAATTCTGAACGCACAAACCTCGGACTATGCGCGGACGGCCGCGGCCACCGTAACATCGCCGAATGGTCAGATCACCCTGCGGCTTTTCGACGCAAGCGGGCCGGGCCCTGACCTGCGCTACACGGTCGGCTTTCACGGTAAGCCGCTCATCGTCACGTCTAAACTGGGGCTGGATCTCGTCGGTCAACCCGCCGTGGGACCCGGCATGCGCAAGACCGCCGAGCAAGCCGAGAGCGCCGACGACACCTACACCCTCCCCGCAGGCAAGACGCGCGAAGTGCACAACCACTACAACGGCGTGCGTGCGGATTTCGCAGATGCGACAGGTCGCAAGTTGTCCATCGAGGTGCGCGCCTTCGACGACGGCGTGGCCTTTCGCTATCTGGTTCCCAAGCAGCCCGCGATTGGCCAAACGCGCATCGCCCACGAACTGACCGAGTTCACTTACGCCAACGACGCTTCCACCTACCCGCTGATTCTGGATGGATATCAGTCGTCCTGGGAGGACGATTATCAACTGCGCAATGTAAGCGGGCTGCACCCCGGCTGGCTCATCGCGCTTCCGTATCTTGCCCACGAGCCAGGCGTAGGTTGGGTCGCGATTGCCGAAGCCGACATCGAGCATTATTCAGGCATGTACCTGCGCAAGGCCGAAGCGTTCGCCAGCCGCACCCTGCATGCCGATCTCTCGCCGCATGAGGATGCCGCGGGCAACATCGATCCCAGTTATGCGGTGGAAACAGAAGCGCCTTTCGCCAGCCCCTGGCGCGTGCTCATGATTGCTGATGAGCCAGGCAAGCTCATCGAATCGAACATCGTGCTGAATCTGAATCCGCCTTCGCAGATCGCCGACACCTCGTGGATCAAGGCGGGGAAATCGGCGTGGGACTGGTGGAGCGGCGATGCCGCGCCAAGCCTTTCCGTCAAGCCGGGCGTGACGACCGAAATCATGAAGCACTACATCGACTTCGCCTCGGCGTCGGGCTTCCCCTACATGCTCATCGACGCCGGATGGGCGGCAGCGGACCCCAGCGCCACACCCGATCGACCGCGCCAGGCCGATATCACGCACGTGGCGCCCAATATCGACATGCCCGAGCTGCTGCGCTACGCGAAAGAAAAGAACGTCAAACTCTGGCTGTGGGCGCATTGGACCTCGGTGGACAAGTACATGGACCAGGCCTTTCCGCTCTTTGAGCAATGGGGCGTGGCAGGCGTCAAGATCGACTTCATGAATCGCGACGATCAGTGGATGGTCGACTGGTACCGCAAGGTGGTGGTAGCCGCCGCCGAGCATCATCTCATGATCGATTACCACGGCGCATTCAAGCCGGATGGCCTGCGGCGCACCTATCCCAACCTGATGACGCGCGAAGGCGTAATGGGCAAGGAGTACTTGAAAGTTACGGCGCGCGTGACACCGGCGCATAATGCCACGCTGCCCTTTACGCGCATGTTGGCCGGCCCCATGGACTACACGCCCGGCGCATTCAACAACGTGACCCCCGAGCACTTTATGCCGCGGCACTTTATGCCCATGGGATCTGAACACGCGCGCCCAGGAGCTGGCCCTGTTCGTGGTCTTCGAGAGCGAACTCGAGATGGTGTCGGATTACCCCGAGGCCTACGCCGGGCAAAAGGAATTCGATTTCATCAAGCGCGTTCCGTGCACTTGGGACGAGGTGCGGTCGATCGGCGGCATGCCCATGCAGTGGATCACGCTGGCGCGGCGCAGCGGGAACGATTGGTATGTAGGTTCGCTCACCGACTGGGACCGCGCGCGATGTGAAGGTGCCGCTGAGCTTTCTGGGCGACGGAAAATATGTGGCGGAGATCTACGCCGATGCCCCCGACGCAGCCGAGCAACCCACGCATACGGTATTGACGAAGCAAACTGTCGATCGCACCACAGTGCTCGACGTGCACATGGTTTCCGGCGGCGGCAACGCCATGTGGATCCATCCAGCGGAATAGACCGCATTTCTCTCGCGCGGGCGCCCAAGTACGCACCCTCCTTGGGGTCAGGTCCGCAATGCGAAACGTGGAGCCTTCGGGAGGGTTTCGGCTCGACTTTTTGCCCGTTCGCCTGAATCCTCGCGGCCCAAGGCACATCTGAGAAAATGATGGCAGTGAATTCACCGCTTCATTTTGGTTTCGGGCGAACCGCACCCTCGCTCTTTCTCCCGGTTTTGCTGGCGATCTGCGCCGTAGCGCCGCCCGCGCGAGCGGAGAACCCGAACTCGGCAACCAATTCTTTCTATGGCAGCGTAACCGTGCAGCCGGTGACGAGCGAGCCGCTCAAGTTGTCGCTGGACGACGCCATCCAACGCGGCCTGAAAAACAACCTGGGACTGAGAGAAGCCGAGAACAGCGAAAAAGTGCTGCACGGCTTGAAAACCGAGGCGATCCAGGAGTTTTTGCCGACCATTTGGCTCACCGGCGCCACCGGCTATTACATGCACGACCTGGCCGCGCTCGGTTTCGGGCCCAGCACGATTGCCGAGTTTTCCAAGGTGTTTTCCAGCGGCAGCATGCCGGCGTCTCTCGAACATTACGCGCGACGATCTCACCGAGGGGCAGATTCATTTCAGCCAGATCCTGTTTTCCGGCCCGGTCATCCAGGGTTGGAAGGCGGCGGGCGCGGCGAACCGCGCGGCGTATTTCAACAAGATGTCGGCGCGCGGCGAGGTGGTGCAGCAGGTGGCCATCGCCTATCTGCGGGCCATTGCCGACGAGAGCCAGGTGGAGAACGCCAAGGCCCTGGTGGCGCAGGCGCAGACGCTGCTCGATCACGAGCATGCGGCGCACGAGGCCGGGACCGCGGCAAATCTCGATGAGTTGCGCGCGCGCGTCCAGTTGGAGTCGCAGCAGCAGGCGCTGATCGCGGCCCAGAATCAGCAGGCGAAGGATTTGATCCTGCTCAAGCGCGAGATCGGCATCGATCCCGGGCAGGAGATTGCGCTCACCGATCCGGCGCCCTACAGCGACCTGGCCGAGCAGACGCCGGAAGAGGTGCGGGCGCTGGCCTACCGCAGCCGCCAGGACTACCAGAATCTGCAGAACCAGGCCGTGGAGTATAAAGCGGTCCACGCGGTCTATCGCAGCGAGCGGCTGCCTACGCTCAGCTTTTACGAGCTACTACGGCACCAGCACCGTGAACGGAGCGGGCACGCACGGCGATTTGTCCGCCATCGGAACGCTGAATTTTCCCATCTTCCGCGAAGCGCGGCTGCGCGGCGATGAAGACGCGTCAAAAGCGGAGATGGACTCGATCGATGCGCAGCTTGCCGACTTGCGCAACCACATCGACGAGCAGGTGCGCGCGGCGCTGCTCGACGTGGGCGCAAACAAGCAGCTAGTCGACGTAGCGCGCTCCAATGTGGACCTGGCTACGCGCGCCCTGAGCGACGAGACGGACCGCGTAAATGCCGGCGTCGACGACAACCTCCCCCTGGTGACCGCGCAAGCCACTCTGGCCACCGCCGAAAACAACCTGGTAGAGAGCCTGTACCAGTACAACGTGTCGAAGCTGCTGTTGGCGCGCGCCGCCGGCGTGTTGGAGCAGCAGTACCGGGTGTATTTGGGACGGTAACGACAGGGGCCAGGAATTAGGAAATCGAAGTGATTCACGAAGTCTTTTCTGGATTAGCCGGTCCGGTTCACGGCGTATCATTCTCACAAATCATTTCAAGCGAGCTGCGGCGATTTGAATCGGTGCGGTATGGATTCATCGCCGGTTCTGCATAGTGAAGGGGCTGGTATGCGCAGATCTATGGCTTTCGTTGCGACGTGTCTTCTTACATTTACGAATTGTCTTGCAGCACAGATGAGGCATGTCGACGACAAGGACCTTGCCTCATATCTTGCGGGGGTAACGGACCGAGGCCGGGCGCTGTATGCCTACGATCAGGCTGCGTGGCACGGGACTGACGCGTTTTTCGCTCTGCATCCTGACGGGAGTGGATTGGCCCGCTACATCTGCATGAAAACCCCCACGGGCTGGGAGGTCGCGTTTCCCAAGTGGGACGCGACGCACGACCGGCTGCTGGTGGCCTACGAGGCAAAATCAGCAGGGGGGACAGAAAACTATACGGCTGTGAAGTACGATCCACCACGGGAAGGACCCGGCGATCTGGTTGCCAAGGAGAGGGCGCTGGAATTGGCAGTCGGCGACTTTGGGGCGGTGAATCGCCCATACAACACGGCGATTCTTCCCGCCGAAGACGGAAACCTGTACGTCTACCTCTATCCGGCGCAGACTAAAAGCGATATTTGGCCATTAGGCGGCGATGTGCGCTACAAAATTTCGTCGGACGGCAAACAGATCCTTGAGAAGCGTCAATTGCACAAGGCGATTCTCGATTTCCAAATCGATCCGAAGCTCAAAATTGTGGCCGGCAATCACTCCCATGTGTTGAGCGATGTGCCAGAGGATACCGACGTTTTGTACGTGCTGACGCGAAGGCCATCGATCCCCGAATACATTGGCACCGCGAAACATATATTCGCCATCAGTATTGACGGAAGCATTCAAGTGGTGAAGAAGTAGCGCCTGCCCGGCCGCGCGGCGCATCCAAATAACGTAGCAGCCACAGGAACATTCCCCATGCCTCAGGAACTGAAGATCGTATATTACGTTGAGCCCGATGCGGCCGCGCTGGCCCGCCGTGCCGCGCAATATTTTGTCGAGCAGGCGGAACGCGCCGCAGCCGCGCACGGCCGCGCGCGGATCGCCATCAGCGGCGGGTCCACGCCCAAGGCGGCATTTGCGCTGCTGGCCGATCCCGCACAGCCGTGGCGGGCGCGCATGCCGTGGGCGAAGCTCGACCTCTGGTGGGTCGACGAGCGCTGCGTGCCGCCCGACGACCCCGACTCGAACTACCGCATGACGCGCGAGGCCATGCTGGACCACGTGCCGCTCCAGCCCGAGCAGATTCACCGCATGGAAGGCGAGCTGGAACCGGAGGCAGCCGCGGCCCGGTACGAGTCGGAGCTGCGGAATGGCTTCCGGCTGGAGGGGGCGAGACTGCCGCGGTTCGACCTGGTGCAGTTGGGAATGGGTCCGGATGGACACACTGCGTCTCTTTTTCCCCACACTGCAGGCCTTGTCACGAGATGGGCCGGCTGGCCGTGGCCAACCATGTCCAGAACAAGGACGCCTGGCGGGTGACGCTGACCTGGCCGGTGATCAACCGCGCGACGCAAGTCTTCTTCCTCATCGGCGGAGCGGATAAGGCACAGATTCTAAAGGAAGTATTTACGGGGCCGCGCGATCCTGGAGCGCCTGCCCAGCCAGCTCATCAGCGCCCGTCGAGCGGTATACTTACCTTGCTTCTGGACCGGGCGGCGGCCGCGCTGCTGCCCGCGCCGGACGCGCAAGGCTGTGGAGTTCTCGAGAGGATTGAATGATTCTGGCAGGCGATGTAGGCGGCACCAAGGTTCACCTGGCGCTGTTTGACTTTACCGATGGCAACCTGAAGCACGCACGCGATAAGCAGTTCCCGGCCAAGGAATATGCGGGGCTGGAAGAGATCGTGAAGGAGTTTGTCGTTTGCGGAGAAAGTGACCGCGGCATGCTTTGGCGTGCCGGGCCCGGTGCGGGACGGGCGGCTGCGGCTGACCAACCTGCCCTGGACGCTGGACAGCCGCGAGCTGGCGCGCAATCTGAAGATTGATTACGTATTTCTTATCAATGATTTGCAGGCGAACGGTTACGGCATCGCGGAGCTTGGCCCTGATCAGATCTTCACGCTGAGCGAGGGCGATGCCCGCCAGGTGGGCAACCGCGCGCTGATCTCGGCGGGAACCGGCCTGGGCGAGGCTTTTCTGGTCTGGGATGGGCGCGACTACGTTCCTTACCCCTCCGAGGGCGGCCACTCGGACTTTGCGCCGCGCAACGAAGATGAGATCGACCTGCTGCGCTTTCTGCAGCAGAAATACAACGGGCGCATCAGCTATGAGCGCGTGGTGAGCGGGCAGGGGCTGACCAACTGTTACGAGTTTCTGCGCGAAGTGCGGGGCTTGGAAGAGCCGGCGTGGCTGGCCGAGCGCATGACGCAGGAGGATCCGAACGCCGCGATCACCGAAGCGGCGCTGAAGGCCAAGAGCGAGATCTGCGAGAAGGCGCTGGACATGTTTGTTTCGGCCTACGGCGCCGAAGCCGGCAACCTGGCGCTGAAGATTCTGTCGGTTGGCGGGCTCTACGTGGGCGGCGGCATCGCGCCGCGCATTCTGGAGAAGCTGAAGGACGGAACATTCATGAAGGCCTTCACCGACAAGGGCCGCCTGAGCCAGTTGCTGGTGAATATGCCGGTGCGCGTGATTCTGGAGAGCCGCACGGCGCTGATCGGCGCGGCCGCGTATGCCGAAGCGCGCGCCGCAGAGCTGAGCGGCATTTCGCCGCGCGCAGGCAGCGTGAAGTTCTAAAGTCCGAGGCAGAGCGAAACGCGAGAGGCCAGCCGCAAAGGCTGGCCTTTTTGTTACGGCTTTGCCAGACTGCACGCGGATTCTCGCACGAGCGCGCGCAGAATTGCGGCTATCCTGAGGGCACATGATCATTGCCCATTCCATCGGCGGCCGGCGCTACACATTTTCGAGCCTGCGCGAATTGCTGGCCAAGGCCACGCCCTTGCGCAGCGGCGATGTGCTGGCGGGCGTGGCGGCAGGGAGCGCGGAAGAGCGCGTGGCGGCACAATGCGCACTCGCCGACCTTCCTCTCAAGCACTTTTGTGATGAACAGGTAGTTCCTTACGAGTCCGACGAGGTAACGCGGCTGATTGTGGACTCGCAGGATGCCGAGGCCTTTGCGCCGGTGCGTCGCTCACGGTGGGCGAGCTGCGTAACTGGCTGCTGAGCGACGAAGCAACGCCGCAGCAGATCGCCTCGCTCGCGCCGGGCCTGACACCGGAGATGGCCGCAGCCGTGAGCAAACTGATGCGCGTGCAGGATCTGATTGCCGCGGCGAGAAAAATCCGCGTGGTCACGCGCTTTCGCACCACGGTCGGGCTGCCGGGCCGTTTGAGCGCGCGGCTGCAACCGAACCATCCCGCGGACGCGCCGTTGGGCATCGCGGCATCGATTCTCGATGGGCTACTGATGGCTTCGGGCGACGCCGTGGTGGGCATCAATCCCGCGGGCGACGACATAGAAACCACGATGGATCTGCTGCGCATGATGGATGCTGTGCGCGAGCGCTTCCGCATCCCCATGCAGAGCTGCGTGCTGGCGCACATTACCACGCAGATGGCGGCTCTGGAGCGCGGCGCGCCGGTGGATTTGCTGTTCCAATCCATTGCCGGGACGGAAGCGGCGAACCGGAGTTTTGGCGTGACTCTCTCTCTACTTGACGAAGCCGACCATGCGGCCCGTGCGCTGCAACGCGGAGCCGTGTGCGCGGATGGGCAGGTGGGCACGAACGTGATGTACTTCGAGACCGGGCAGGGATCGGCGCTCTCGGCTAACGCGCACCATGGCGTGGGCGGATTGGGAGTCGACCAGCAGACGCTCGAGGCGCGCGCCTACGGCGTGGCGCGGCGCTTCAAGCCGATGCTGGTGAATACGGTGGTGGGATTCATCGGGCCCGAGTATTTGTACGACGGCAAACAGATTGTGCGGGCGGGTCTGGAGGATCACTTTTGCGGCAAGTTGCTCGGCCTGCCCATGGGCTGCGATGTGTGCTACACCAACCACGCCGAGGCCGACCAGGACGACATGGATACGCTGCTGACGCTGCTGGGCGTGGCGGGCGTGAACTACATCATGGGAGTGCCCGGCGCTGACGACGTGATGCTGCACTACCAGAGCACAAGCTTTCACGATGCGCTCTACGTGCGGCGCGTGCTGGGTCTCAAGCCGGCGCCGGAGTTTGAAGCGTGGCTTAATGACGAAAACTTTGCGCGTTTGGCCGCCGAGGCGCAGCACCCGGAAAGGTTGCTGAGAGCATGAGCGACACAGCGCGTCGGCCCACCGATGCGGTTTCCCATTCCTCTCCCGGCTCGAATTTTGCACGGACCGCGGAATTGCGCGCCCTGACTCCAGCGCGCGTAGGTCTGGGCCGCACCGGAGTGAGTCTCGAAACCAGCGACTTGCTCGATTTCCAGCGCTGCCACGCACAGGCGCGCGATGCAGTGCATGCGCGCCTCGAAAGCGCGGCGCTTGCGGCGGCGTTGGGAGATTTGACAGGCGGCACAATCCTGCGCCTGCATTCAGCCGCTCCGGACCGCATGACATACATGCAGCGTCCCGATCTGGGCCGCACGCTCGACGAGCCGAGCCGCGCGCTCCTGGCCGAGCAATCTGCGGACGAAGTGGATTTAGCTTTGGTTATCGCCGACGGGCTGTCCGCATTGGCAATCGATCGTCATGCGCTGCCGTTGCTCGCGGAGCTATTGCCGCGCCTCGAAAGATTGCGGCTCGCGCCTATGTGCGTGGTCGAACAGGGGCGCGTGGCCATCGGCGATGAGATTGGCGCGGCGCTGGGCGCGGAGATTGCCGTCGTGCTGATCGGCGAGCGGCCGGGACTGAGCTCGCCGGACTCGCTGGGCGCCTACATCACCTGGAATCCCAAACCAGGACGCACCGACGCCGAGCGCAATTGCATCTCGAATATCCGGCCCGAGGGCCTCAGTTATGCGCAGGCCGCTGCGCAACTCGGGTTTATTCTGGCTGCAGCGCGCCGGCTACGATTAACAGGCGTAGCGCTCAAACAGCAAGCCCCGCGCACCAAGGAGATTGAACCCTGATGCGATGGCTCGGTGGGTGGATTCTTCGCATGCTTGCCGCATTTGTGGCTGTGGTGCTTGTGTCCTTTGCGATCGACTGGGTGTTGTACGTCGTGCGAGGGTCGCCGCAGTCCAGCGTAACAGTCAGTCAATTCATGTCGATTCCGCTCAAAGGCCAAAAGACGGAGTACGACTATTTGGGAACCGCAGACGTCGCCTGCGATCTCGCGCTGTTTCCTCACGGCGGAGAAACCCCCTGCTGGTACCTCAAGAGCCATTCCAACCATTGGGAGAAAGTGGGCACGCCGGCGTACTGAGCGCGAGGCAGTCACGAGCCGTCGCACGTGGCCGAACCGTAAACATCCGTAGGTGATGGAAGTCACGCCTGGAAAATCGGGAATCCGGCTAGCATCGAAGTGTATTTTCTCCCATCGGTCATGTATAGCCGCACACAAAACGAAAATGGCAGCTACAACTCTCGCTGCCTCGACTGCTTTATGACCATTGCTTCGTGCGTCGAGACGGAGAAAGAACTCGACGTGCGTGAGGCGCATCATATTTGTCCTGAAAAGGCGCTGGCGCAATTGCTGGCGCAGGACAGAGCAGCGGCCGCACACGCAGCGCGCAACTGACACAAGAGTTCCAGCCCCGCCGTTACCTCACCGCCGCTCCGCCCTTGAGATGCGCGATCGCTCGCTCTAACTCCGGATCCGGCCTCAGGCGGTCGGCTTCTTCCAGGTGACGCAGCGCGTCGGGCAGGCGACCGGGGATTCCGGAGAGCGCCACGCCCAGGTTCAACTGCGCGTCGGCAAAATCCGGTCTCAGTCGAACCGCGGCTTCAAAGTGGGCAATGGCCTCGCGTTGCCGCTCGGGAAAACTGGAGAGCGCGACGCCCAGGTTGTTCTCGGCATCGGCATCGTTGGGATCGATCCGCAAGGCAGATTCAAGCTCCGCAATGGCGCCGGCAGCGTTGCCAGCCTTCAGCAGTGCGATGCCGCGGCTGCGGTGCGTTTCTGCCGAGCCGCTGGCCTCGGCCGCGGCCAAATTGCGGCGCGCTTCGTCGTAGCCGGGGTCCAGTCGCAGCGCAGTCTGCAATTCGGCGATAGCTTCGGGCACGCGTCCGGCCTCAATCAGGGCGCTGCCCAGATTATTGTGCGGGATGGGCGCATTCGGCGCCAGCAGAATGGCCTCCTCGAATTGCGCGATGGCTTCAGGCAAGCGGCCAGTTCTGGCCAGCGCGCTTCCGAGGTCGGTATGCGCAGGCGCGGAGTCAGGATCGATGCGCACCGCCGCTTCAAGATACGGAATCGCTTCTTGCAGGCGCCCCGGCGAAACCATGAGATAACTGCCTAGGTTGTGAAAGGCCACGGAATTGGCCTCTGTGACTGCGAGCGCGTGCCGGAACAACGTCTCGCTGTTGCGCCAATATCCGACCTGGATCCAGGTGACCGCGGCGCAAGCCACGCAAGCCGCCGCGGCCAGGGGAATCGCCAACATCTTTGCGTGCCACTTTTCCAAAACTTCCGCTGCGCCCCACACCAGCATGATCAAAAGGCCCACCATGGGAATGTACATATAGCGGTCGGCGCGGGCCTGGCCACCCACCTGCACCAGCCCGATGACGGGAAGAAGCGTGATCGCGAACCAGCCCCAACCCGTCAACAGGTAGGGCGCAGGGCGGCGCAGCACGATGACGCCAACGGTGACGACGGCCAACAGAAACCCCGCGGCGAGAATCGGCAAATAATCGAAGCTGCGCGGATAAGGATAAAAAACCGCCAGCCTCGTCGGCCAGAAAGTTTTCTGGATGTAGACCGCGCAGGAAAGCGTCGCATTTGCCAGGCGGGTCCCGAGCGGCAGAGCTTTCACCGCGCCGGCATGTTCCTGCACCAGGTAAGTGATGGCCGCAGCTGCGCCTGAAAGCCCCAGCAGCGGAAGTTTTTCCCAAATGGCCTTGCGCCAACGCTGCCGCAAACGTGCGAGCGGCCAGTAATCCACCAGCAGCAGGACGAATGGCAGCGTGACCACCATCGGTTTGGCCATCAGCCCCAGGCACAAACTCAACGCGACCGCCAGATATCGGCCCCAGCCTGGGCGCTCGGTGTATCGAACATAGGCCCACAGAGTGAGAAACCAGAAGCAGGCGCTGAGCACGTCTTTGCGCTCGGCCACCCAGGCCACAGACTCCACATGCAGCGGGTGCAACGCAAAAATGAACGCCACCAAAGCGCTGCGCCAGCGCGAGCCCGTCGCCCGCTCAAGAAACATGCACAGCAGGATGGCCGCCAGCGCGTGTAGCAGAACGTTGTGCAGGTGATGCCAGCCGCTTTCGACGCCGAAAAACTGCGCGTCGATCATGTGCGATACCCAGGTCACCGGAAACCAGTTGGCCGCATCCCGCGAAGTTAGCGCCCATTCCAGCCCCTGCGCGGTGAGCCCCTGGCGGACGTGCACGTTGCCGGTGGTGTAATCGGGATCGTCGTAGTTGATGAAATCGAAGTGGCGAACCTGCGCGTAGACCGCGAAAGTCGCCAGGAGCAGCGCCAGATAAATCAGCAGGTCGAGACGCCAGCCGGCGAAGACGTGCTGCTTGCGCGTTTGCGCGGGTGGCTTTTGCGATTGCGCGGGCGGCTTGGCTTTGGGCTTGGGCACGGAAAGATCATTCTACCGATACGTGAAGGCAGACGACCGGAATCAGCATCGACCCGGATGCGCGCCGGGGCCTGTTCAACGAACAGTTACCGCCGGCATGAAAAGGCCAGCCATCGCGGAATGCGATGGCTGGCCGTTGAATGAAAAATCGATCAAGATGTTGTTGCGCCGCGACCCTGCGAGAGTCGCGGCGCGGGTTGGCTTAGAAGCGCAGAATGCCTGCGAGTTGCAGCGACCGGCCGCCGCCGATGCTGTTGACGATGCCGGCGCCGCTGCCGACCGTGCCGGTGACCTGTCCGAAGGTTCCACTGTTGAGGGAGTTGGACGGGTTGCCGAACTGCGGCGAGTTCGAGAGTTGGAATGCATCGCAGCGGAAGTCGAACGTCCAGTTTTCGTGCAGGACGAAGCTCTTGAACAGCGATGCGTTGTTCTGAATATAGCTCGGTCCCCTGTACGCGTTTCGGCCCACATTGCCGATACTCGTCCCGTAGACCAGGGGGCACGCGGTACCCACGGCGCCAGGGCAACCGGTCGGCTGGGAGAATGCCGTGGGGTCGAACCAGTTGTTTCCGGAGCCAATGCCGTGCAGCTTGTGCATACTGCCGGTGACGTTCCCCACTTGCGTTTCGCCGGAGGTGTTAATGGAGTTGAGGCCGTTCGCGGTCACGGTGAAGGGCGTACCGGAGTAGGCGGAAACCACTCCGGAGAGCTGCCAGCCGCCGACAACGGAGGCAACCGCGCCTGTGTTCAACCACCTCTGGTGCGGCCCGAAGGGCAGAACCCAGGTGACGCTTTCCTCGAAGTTGAACCTGTGATCAAAGTCGGTCGTTGCATAGCCGTGGCGCTGATTGAGCCAGAAGTAGACGCCGCCGTCGTCGTCGCCGCCCGTCGCATAATCCAGGCCATGGCCCCAGGTGAACGAGGTGGTTACGCCCAGATCTCCGGTGAAGTGACGGTTCAACTGGGCCTGCATTGAACTGTAGTTCGACGAATAGCCCAAAAAGTCCTCGGTCACCGACGCCGTCTTTCCGAATGCGACATACAGCGGATAGCCGGCCGAGCCTTCGTTGAGCGCAGGGGCCAGGTTGATGTTCTGGCCAACGCCTTGATACGTGCCGTGATTGCCCACGTAGCTCAACTGCGCGTTCCACTGCCAAGGCAACGCCTGCTGGACCGCGACGTTCCACGAGCTCACATAGGGGTTGTGGTAATTGAGCGGAATGTAGAACTCCGACTGGGCGAGGAGCGCCCCAGTGGCGCTGATGATGCCGTTTGAGGGAATGGTGACCGCAACGGGCGCTGGGAATCCGCACGAATAGGAGAAGTACGTTTGCACGCTGGAGCATGCCACTGTGCTGGTGCCGAGCGACGCCGGAGCGTACGAGTTGGCTGCAGTGTAGCCGTTGTTGGCACGGACGGGATAGTTGTACGCGTAAGTATTATCCTCGTACGGCGTATAGCTGATGCCGAAGCCGCCGCGAACCACGGTATTCTCACTCAAGCGGTAGGCAAAGCCCACGCGTGGCGCAAAGTAGTCGTACTTGTTGTTCATTCCCAGGTTGTTCGCGTTGCCGCCCACGCCGGCGATGACCAGCGTGTTGTTGGTCGGGTTGTAGTTGGAGAATCCCTGCGCGGTTCCGGGCGTGGCCGGCGGATACAACTCCCAGCGCAGGCCCAGGTCCAGGGTCAGTTTAGGCGTAACATCCCACTTGTCGCCGCCGAAGAAGAAGAGCCACCACTGTTGGTAGCGCGGGAAGTAGGTGTTGATGTCGCGGCCCACCGTGCTGGGCACATCGAGCAGGAGGCTGGCCATCTCGTTGCCGATATTGGTCGTCGTGCCGCACCCATTGCAGTTGGTGGTGGACTCAGAGAACGTGATGGAGCCGCGCGCGCTGTAGGTCTGGTCCTGCAGCAGGTTGTCGTGAAGGCGCCGCACGTCCGCGCCGAACTTGAAGGTGTGGTTGCGCCAGATTTTGGTCCAGTGGTTCACCGCATCGACGTTCGTTTCAGTACGCACCCAGGGCAGCGACGCGGAGTAGCCGATGAGCGGGTTACTGTTGAAGTCGCCCATGTTGATGGCGACCTGGCCGCTGGTGAACTGGCTGATGTTGACGCCGGGAATGCCGATGCTGGTGGCATCGGTGACGCCGTAGTCGGTGGGAAGGGCGGTGTTGCCGTAGTGGGCCACGCCGAAGCGCGCTTCGGTGAGCAGGGTGCTGGAAAACGCGCGGTCGTAATTGATGCCTGTGCTGTACACGTGCTGCGTGCCCGTGCCCTCGAATGCGCTATTCGCAGGACCGCCTCCCGCTGGTCCCCACATCGGCGCCTGCAACGTGGTCACGTCCTCGCGCTCGTAGCGATAGCTCACGTGATCCTTGGGAGTGACCTGATAATCGATTTTGGCGTCGTAGCGGTTGGTATTTTTCTGGAAGGACAGGTTCGGAGACGCGTAGTCGTTCGAAACCGCGGAAGTAGCCCAGGTGGACGAGCTCCCGTGGTTGGGCGCCTGCAGAAGCTTCATCAGCTTGATGGCGACAGGATCCGCGTAGGTGGAGATGGGAGCGCCGGCGACGATGCCCTCCGCCGTCGCGGCGGCTGCCGTGCACGGAATCTGATTGTCGGGATAAGCAGTGCGAGTCTGGCCGGAGGAGTTGCCCGTGCCGGGATCGTAGATCTGGCCCTTGGTGCCGCTGATCGCGCCGCTCAAGTCGATAAACTGGCCAGCGCCTACGAGTGGTGCGTAGGACGAGTTTTGGCAGGTGTACCAGGTGGGCGAGGGAATGGTGATCGTGTAGGTGTTCGCTTCGTGATCGGGAGAGCGGAAGAAGTCGCCGTAGAAGAACAGCTTGTCTTTCTTGATGGGGCCGCCCACAGCGCCGCCAAAGTAGTTGTAGGCTACGTGGCCCACGGCGGCATTGAAGTAGGAGCGCGCATCCATGTCGTTGTTTTGCACGTATTCGTCGGCCTGGCCGTGAAATGCGTTGGTGCCGGACTTGAGGATCACGTTGGCGACTGTGCCGACCGCGCGGCCCAGCTCAGGCTCATAATTTGAGGTCGACACGTCGACGGTTTCGATGGCCTGCTCGGGTGGAATCATGATCTGCAGCAGGCCGGTGCGCTCGTCGTCGTCGACGCCCTCAATCTGATAGCTGTTGCCCACGCGGGGCTGGCCGTTGACTTCAGTCTGAATCGAGCTGGCCGCGTTAAAGAACTGCGAGTGCTCGAAAATCGGCGGTCCCACACCGGGAGCCAGCGTGAGCAGCGACTGGAAGTTCTGGTTCACCATGACCGGCAGGTCGTGGAGCGTCTGAGCCTCGATGTTCGTGCTCACGTCAGCGCGGTCGGTCTCCATGATGGGAGGCGCTCCGGTCACGGTCACCGTCTCCGTAACAGCGCCCGGCTGCAGCGCAATGTCCACGCGGGTAGTAGTGTTAACCGCCACATCGACGCCGGCCCGGACTTCCTTCTTGAAACCCTTCGATGTAATTGTCACCGAGTAGATCCCGGGGGTGAGATCCGGAAACGTATAGTTGCCGCTTCCGTTGCTGACGTCGGTGTGCATGATTCCGGTGGCGGTCTCGGTGATCGTCACCGTTGCTTGGGGAACAATGGCGCCGGAGTTATCGGTCACCGTTCCTACCAGCGTGGCACTTACTGCCTGACCCCACAGCACCTGCGAGCATCCCAGCAGGAGCAGGAACATCGACCCTAGAATCGGCCTGAGTAGTCTGCGTTGCATCATTTAATCCTCCGTGAGTGAACATCTTTGAGTTCGTTGTTTTGTCTAAAGCGGCTCAGGAAGCAGATGCCCGGACTGCGGGACTGACGGTCTCGGACTCGCTTCAAGAGCCTTTCTCTCAGCGACGGCTGGCTCCTCTTCGTGCCGTCATTCCGGGACGAAAGAACCAGGCACCGGCGTGCTGCAAGAGCGGAGAAATACGCGCGCGCTTCCCCTCACCCCAGCGGGCACACCAGCCCCCTTTCCTTCCTGGAAGGTTTCGGACAGCACACCTCCGCGCTCTTTCATGCCGCGCTATTCTAAGCCGGTGGCACTTCTTTGCAAGGGTGCTACCGTATGCTACAAACCGTTTGCGGTGAAATAGATGCAGCTTTCCTGCTGAAAATAAAGACCTTACAGAAATGGTCGATGTTGACCAATCCGCTTCCGCCAAGAGCAAAACCGGCATGATTTCTCCGTGACAACACTTTGCAAAGTGGGGTATGCTACGGCGTGCAAGTTGGCTCCAATGGGTACAGGTTCTGAAAACGGGCACACGACAACGCCATGGCTGCCTGGCACGGCGGAAGAACGCGAAGTCGTGCTACAGGAGTTGGAGGCAATCCTCTCCAGCTACCATTTCCGGGGAAGCAAGCGTTACCCGGCCCTGCTCCGCTACGTGGTGGATGCCGCGCTGGAAAACCGCATCGGCGATTTGAAAGAGCGCACGCTGGGCGCTGAGGTCTTCGGCCGCGACCCGGGCTACGACACAAATGCCGATCCGGTGGTGCGCGTAAGCGCGGGCGAGGTAAGAAAGCGGATCGCCCAGTACTACCACGAAAATGGTGAACATTCGCGCGTGCAGATCGAGCTGCCGCTCGGCTCCTACGCTCCCGAGTTCCTGCTGCGTGAACGGGACCCCGCAGGCCGGGACGCGGATCCGGAGCGATTGACCAGCCTGGAGAAGGGTGCACGCCGGCGCCAAGCCTGGATTCGCGTCACTGTCTTCAGCTTGGTTGCGGTGTTGCTGCTGGGGGCTTCAATTGCGGGATATCTCAACTACCAGGCCTCATCCAGCGGTGAAGCTGCGACGCGCAAACTCTGGAATCCGTTGTTCAACAGCCCCCGAACAGTGCTCGTCGTCTTGGGGACCACTCATCCCAACGACATGCCGCCGCCTTCGCAGAACACGTCGTTCGCCGATCACCTGAACAATCCTTATCACCACGTCTCCGTATGGATCGCCGTCTCGCTTTCGCATCTTACGCCCGTGCTCGACCAACACGCGAAAGCCTACGATGTAAAGGAGTCCCAGGAAACCAGCCTCGCAGACATCCGCTCGCGGCCCATCGTCCTGGTGGGCGCCCTGAACAATCTCTGGACACTACGCCTCACGGCTCCGCTGCGATTTCATTTCCATGTCGCGCCCAACGGAGTGGAAAGCATCGATGATGCGGCAAATCCGGGACCGACTGGCTGGGCGGTTGACAGCACCGGGCCCTATCTCTCGGTCACCACCGACTACGCTGTCGTGGCCCGCTTTCGCGACCCCACCACGGAGTGCCCGGTGATGGTGGTTGCCGGAATCGGACCTTATGGAACCGAAGCGGCGGGCGAGTTTGTGCAGTCTCCCCAACATCTCCGGGAGCTTGCGGCCAAGTTGCCGCGCGGCTGGGAAAACAAAAATTTGGAAGTCGTGCTGAAGACGAATGTAATCGGCGAGAAAGCCGGCCCGCCGATTCTTGTCACCACCTATACCTGGTAGATCCTATGCGTGATAAACCGCGAAGACTCCGTCAAGCAAATGTCCTCGTAGCGCCTGGCTTCCTGGCCGACTGTAGCGTGGGTCTCCTGACCCACGCTAAATGATTCACATCACCGATTCGCCCTAACCGCACACTGCTACCGCCGCTCGGACCCTATCTCAAGAAAAACGAAGGCGTTGCCGTCGGGATCGTGGACGAAGATGAGCTTTCCGTTGCGCTCGGGCTTCACTCCCGCGTCTTTCAATGCATCCGCGGCTTTGCGCGCGTCGGGCACAGGAAACAGAAACTCCGGCTGGGCGCCGGGAAGCGCGGCGCGCAGCTCAAGAACCATGCCGGGAGCGCCGGGCGCAGTCAGGCGCACATTGCCGTTCACCGCTTGCGCCTCGAAACCAAGATCGCTGTAGAACTCCTTTTCCGCCGCGCCTTCTCTCACCGGCAGGTCGATACCCATCAGTTCAACTGGAGACGCGGTTCGCGCCCAGGTGCTGGCCGCGGTCCAAAGTGTGCCGCGAGCCCGGCATGTATTGCGTAAACTCGGTCACGCGGCCCTCCGGATCGTTCGTGGAAGAGATCAGGTTGCCGGCCGCCGCCTTGCGCACCGGCGCAGCCTTGAGCCCGGTGGAGTCGTAGTACTTGATCAGAGCGTTCAGATCGCCCGCCTCGAAGCAGACGTGCATCCAGCCCAGCGGCTGCGGGGGATCGGTTCGCGGATAGAGCTCGATGAACTGGTGGTCATTGACCTTGACGAAGACTTCCGTGGTCTTGCCGCCGTTGGTCATGGCGAAGGACTCTTCGTAGCCGAGCTTGCCGAGAAACGCGATCTCGCGATCGAGGTCGCTGACGCGGAAGGCAATGTGCGCGATGCCGATGATGCCGGCATCGGGCGCGGGGGCTGCGCCGACAGCGCAGCGCAGAGCGCGCATAGCGAGCGCCGGAATGGCAATCCAACGATTCTTCATCTGAGTCTCCTCAAGATTGTGAGACATGCGGGGCTCCGGCCGCGGAAACGCCGCCGAGCCTACGCGTAATCCTGGCGATAGGGCGTAAAGATGTCGAGCACTTCAGAGGCTTCGAGGGCCGCGGCTTCGTGCTCCACGCCGCCTTCGACCACAATGCTGTCGCCGGCGCGCATCTCCCAGCTCTTGCCCTCGGCCTCGAAACGGATATGGCCGCGCACCACATAAACCATTTGATGATGGGGATGGCTATGACGCGCACCTTTCCAGCCTTTCTCAAAGGTGTGACGCACCAGCATGAGGTGCGGGTTGTACGCCAGAACCTGGCGCAACATGCCCGGTTCGGGCGTGGTAACTTTGGTGGCATCGGTGGCCGTGTAAATCACTGCAGCTTCTTGCATGATTGCTCTCCGCTTCGAACTTACGATTCCAACCTTTCGAACTGCCAGCTAACGGCTTCTAGCTGCTTCCTCACCGATTGAGCCATCCGCCGTCGACCACCAGTATATGGCCGTGCATATAATCGCTGGCCTCGAAGCCAGAAAAACCGCGGCCCCGGCGAGGTCTTCAGGATGTCCCCACCGCCCGGCGGGAATGCGATCGAGAATCTGCCGCGCGCGCTCGGGATTCTTGCGCAGCGCCTCGGTATTGTCGGTATCCATGTAGCCGGGCGCGATGGCGTTCACATTCACGCCTTTTGACGCCCACTCATTCGCAAATGCTTTTGTCAGCTGGCCCACGCCGCCTTTGGCCGCCGCATAAGCGGGCACCAGGATGCCGCCCTGAAAAGTAAGCAGCGACGCGATGTTGATGATTTTTCCGGAACCCTGCTTGAGCATGTGCCGGCCCGCGTGCTGCGTGAGGCGAAAGACGCTGGTGAGATTCACGTCAATCACCGCCAGCCAGTCCTCTTCGGAGTACTCGGCGGCGGGAGCGCGGCGAATGATGCCCGCGTTGTTGACCAGAATATCGATAGCGCCAAAATGTTGCGCGGTCTCTTCCACCAGACGCGCGCAAACTGTTGCTTCCCCCACGTCGCCCACCAGCGCGATGGCCTTTGCGCCGGCCGCCTCGATCTTGTGCTGCGTAACTTTCGGCGCCGTTCCGGAGCCGTGTACGGCGACGTCAGCACCGGCCTGCGCCAGCGCCACCGCAATCGCCGCGCCCAGCCCGCGCGACGAGCCAGTGACCAGAGCGGTTTTGCCTTTGAGATTGAATTTGTCGAGGATCATTTTATTAAGGGATCAGTTTTCCGAGGTCAGTGATCATTCACCGCAGATCAGGGGAATGCGATCCCAGACAGCTGCGCCTCCATCTTTATTATGTCCGACGGCGGCGGGTCGCCGTCTCGGTTTGCGCATCAGTGCTCGGCGAGCAACTCGCGCATCTCTGTCTCTATCGCCTTCGCATCGGTTTCGCCCTGGAAGCGCGCACGAATCACGCCATTGCGATCGATAAGAAACGAAAGTGGCAGGCCCAGCACGCCTCCGTAACGCAACCCAAGCCGCGCATCGCCCATCGCGACGGGATAGTCGAGTTTTAGTCGCTCGACCAACTTGCGCGCCACTGCGGCATCGTCATCCATAGAGACGCCAATCACCTGCAATCCCTGCGGGCCATACTGCCGCTGCCACGCTGCGAAGATCGGCATCTCCACCTGGCACGGCGCGCACCATGTGGCCCAGAAGTTGAGCAACACGACCTTGCCGCGAAAGCCAGCCAGATGCACCGCGTGGCCATGCAAATCCTGGCGCGTGAAATTCGGCGCCTGTTTGTTGAGCAGATTCTGCGCAGGAGCCGCGGATTGCGCCATCGCCACCGCAACCAACGCCGCGAGGCACGCCACCAGAAACACCTTGCAAATTGCGCTCAGCCCGCGCGGCAATCCCCATGCTGCGCGCCGCGCGCTAGCACTGGTTGCATAAATGCCGCCGTGAAAGGGCACGACTTCACAGCTTGCTGAAAAAATCGCTGTTTTCGCCGTTGACCTTCCTGTGACGCTGATTTTTGCCGCCGCATGGAAGGGTTTCCGGGTTGTTATTTGTCTCTGCGGTTCGTTTTCGCGGTCCGCAGAGACACTTCTCCCCGATCAGGCCTGCGCCTGAATCGGTATCAGCTTGCTCATGCGCAGCAGATTGTGCGCCGCTGCCGCCAACTGAAACAACCAGTCCACGCGCTTGAGCCCGCGCAGCTTGATCTGGCGCAGCCGGTCCTGCTTCATCCAACCGAACACCTTCTCCACCAGTTTGCGTTTCTTCTGGCTTACGGTCAGGCCCGGATCGCTGCGTTCCTCTTCCGTGAGCCAGTTCGGCCACTTCGGGTTGGGCGCATACTCGGCCACGTGCGGCCTCACCTGCTCGCCGCGCAGCCCGCTAACGAACGTCTCCTCCTGATAACTCTTGTCTGCGCCCAGCGTCATGCGCTTGCCGCGCTTGATGCGCTTCAGCATCTTCATCGCCGCTTCGCGCTCCGCAGCGTTGCCCGACTGTGTGGCCATCGCGGCCACCACCAGCCCGTTGCGGTTCTCCGTGATCACGTGGCCCAGATAACTGGGCACCACCGCGCCGCAGCTGCTCTTGCGGTAAAGCCGCGCGTCGCCATCGGTCGTCGACGCATGCGTGTCGCGCAGCAGCTTGCGGCCACGCGCGCCGGTGCCACGATCCGGCGGATCAGGCTTCTCCCGAAAGCTGCGCCGGCTCGCCCAGGCCTGAATCAGCGTTCCATCCACCGTGAAGTGCTCCTCGCTCAGCAACTGCTCGGCATGTGCCTCTTCTACCACCGCCAACAGCAACTTCTGACTGGCGTCGCCGGCGATCAGTCGCTCCCGGTTCTTGCTGAACACCGTCTGGTCCCACACCGGATCGTCCATCTCCAGGCCCACGAACCAGCGGTAGAGAAGGTTGTAGTTCAGCTGCTCCATCAACTGGCCCTCCGAGCGAATCGAGTAAAGAACCATCAGCAACTGTGCCCGAAGCAGGCGTTCCGGCGCGATCGACGGACGGCCCATCTCCGAATAAAGCCCATCAAACTCCGCGTCCATCCGCGCCAACGCCCGGTCGGTCAGCGCGCGAATACGACGCATCGGGTGATCGGGAGCAATCCGCTGCTCCATCGTGACATAACTGAACATCGCCGACTGCTGCTTGTCGTCTCCGCGCATACTTACTTCTTAAATCAACTCCCTGTGGAGAAAAAGTGACGCCAAAGGGACTTTTTCAGCAAGCTGTTCAGTCGTGCCGCAAGAGCCGCATAAAACCTGGAGCTTTAGCCCCTGAGGGATGTCTTTCAACCCGCCCCGGGAATTTATGCAACCTGTGCTAGTGTCCACTCTCAACCGGAAACCCCTTGTTCGCCCAGTCCGCGCCAAAGTTGTCGGCCAGATAGAGAACCTTCACGCGCGTGAATCCCATGTCGAGCAGCAGCTTGTAGGCTGGCCCCACATTAGGACAGCGGCCCCACGGACAACAGCCGCAATAGAGCACGATGAAGGTCTTGCGCGGCAGCGACGCCACGCGGTTGCGCAGCATTTGCGCGCCGGCATCCTGCGAGCCCGCTCCTGCGTACTCAGACTTAGGGATGTGCGCCTGGGCGAACAGCACATGCGAACCAACCTGCAGAACGAGCGGCTTATCCGCGCCCGGCGTTTGCAGCAGATGGTTCAGCTCCTCCGGCTGCAGCAGCACGGAAGTAGGAATGGACGACGCGCTCGACGGCGATGGCGCAGCCCACTG
Organism: uncultured Acidobacteriota bacterium; assembly: GCA_963826735.1. Lineage (GTDB taxonomy): Bacteria > Acidobacteriota > Terriglobia > Terriglobales > Acidobacteriaceae > Telmatobacter. The sequence goes on along the minus strand of CAWGYN010000008.1, from coordinate 119,006 downwards.
GCCCGCCGCGCGCGTCCCGCCCGGAGCAGCGCACAACAACGTGAGAGCGGCGCAGACGCCGGCCCTTCCAACACAACCCAATCGCATAGGGATTCTCCGCATCCAGTGTAATGCGTAGAAAGAATCGGGTGCCGTGCGCGCCGTCAGCGGAGTGATCGCAGTTCGGCGAATCGGAGACTCATCGATATGCGTTGCGCAAGATCCGCCGCCCAAAAGCCCCCTAAATTGAAAACGCCAGAGACCGAAGCCTCTGGCGTTTCAATCTTGATCACTCGCAGTACAGTCGGTGTTGCGTCCTCCGGCTCCCCCAGTGGCCGCCCTCCAGCTTTCGCTGGCGCTGCTACCTCTGGCTGCGCTGGATTGAGAACTCCGACTTGCGTCGGTGCCCTGCACTCCAGCTCGACCGGTGGCCAACCTTCCGGCTCGGATCGGTTTCGTGTCCTTCGGCTCGACCGGCTGCAAACCTCCGACTCGCATCGGCTGTTCCGCACTTCCGATCAATCTTCGGCGATCCATCAGGCTTGCGCCTGACGATCCTCGTTCCATCCGGCTTGCGCCGTATGGCCCTTCCTAGGACCAGGCCGACAACCTACCTCCGATTCGCATCGGATGCCGTCCTTTGGCTCGGCTGGCGGCTTCATCCGGCTTGCGCCTTCTGCTGCCCCTGCCCCTCGGTTGGCTCCGCCTCCGGTTTGCACTGGCTGCTTCACCTTCCGTCTTCACCGGCCGTGAACCTCTCGGCTTGCGCCTCGTGGCTCCTTCTCCGGCTGAGCCTCTGATGCACTCCTTGTTTCAACTGAACCTTGCATCGCCGGCGAAGCCGTCGATGAGTATTCTGTTTCCACCGGCCCTTGCATCTTCCGGAATCTTCCAGCTAAACATCTTCCGACTTGCGTCGGCTTTTGCACTTCTGGTGCGTCCAGCGATCCCTCTGCGGCTTGCGCCTCAGGTTTCACCCTCTGTCCGGGCTGGCGGCCATCCTCCGGTTCTCACCGGCTGTCCACTCCGTCAACCTTGCTGGCGATCAACTTTCGGCTTGCGCCGACTGTTTACTCTTCCAGCCTTCCGGCTCCCAACTCCGATGCCCTAACGGGTCATCAGTTAAAGAGACAGTACGTCCGATCAATCTGTGGAAGCAAGTGCAAAAGTCAAGTAAATTTGTGGATTTCACCAGGGTTGGTGCATAGTTGCGACTTTCGCATGTCAACGACAAAGTTTCCCGCATTGATGAGCCGCTTTGACCAGTAATCATCCGGCAAAAAACCCGCAATAAATCTCCAACAAACAGATTTTCCTTGCGGCAACAACGACATTTTGCATCGACTGCTGTGCAATCACGAATCGGAATCACAGATGCGTGTTGATAGGGAGACGCTGCGGTCACGACCGTGCCGCCGGGTGCGCCACATCTCGCCTCCGAGATGTGGGAAGCTCGAGCTGAGACTTGGGAAAGCGCGAACATGTACTTTTAGGCCCTATATCAGGGCGCTGCTTCCAGCCGCGCCAAAAATCACAAGTCCCGTATCAATCGTCCACCAGCTTCGCTAACCCGCGAGGGACGCAACATGCAGATGGGTTTCGTATTCGCGGAGGAAGCAGGTTCGCACTCGCGGAGAGCAAGTTCGTGCTCGCGGAGAGGTCGCCTTAAATCGAACATTACGCCTGGTCCTGCGAGACTTAACGAAACACACCACCCAGCGTGCAAGAATCCAGACTTTCCGATCGCGTCCCCCGCAGATTACTCCGCGCCTGGGTGCACGTACACTTCTTGCGGCGCAGTGACCTTGGCGTGAGCGCTGACCGAGAGCTTGATGGTCTGCATCTGCGGCTTGTCGCCGACCGCCGTCACAAAGTCCAGTTCGTATTGGTTGTCGAGACGCCGGTCGATGTCGGCGAAGTAGGGAACGAAGCTCACCGGGTTGCCTGTTCCCTGCCAGTAGCTGGTACCGCCAGTGCCTGCAGTGATTTGCGCGAGCAGGTTCTGGCCAGTGTCGGCTCCGTAATTGGTGCGGTCAAAGCGATCAGAGCTGCGCCAATAGATGGCATAGACGATCACGCGTGCGCGCACGGCATCGTCCATAGCGCTCTGCACGTAGGGATCCCCCGGATCGTAGCGCATGTCGTAGTAGTCTACGCCGTCAGTGATCATAACCACTTCGCGCCGCGCGTGAGTGTCGCTGGAGGGCCAATTCTTCGCGAGATCGGAGAGGCAGAAGTAGGGACTGCCGCTGATGCCGGCTTCACCGCGCCCTGCGGTCAGATGCAAACTACGAAGGGCAGATTCGTGATCGGTGGTAAGCGGCCCGCCGAACGCCGCGCGGCCATTCTCCATGTAGGCGACACCGACCTTGGTATCGGGGCGCTGGCTCTCAATGAACTTCGCAACGTCGTTCAGCTGCAGTCCCAGGCTAGAGCGCGCACCGTCGTCGATGAGCACCACCATTTCCACTTTGCTCTTGGGCTCGCGCAGCGGCGTGAAGCCGGTGATGTTCGATGGCTTGCCGTCAACCTTCAGGTGCACGGCTTCCTGGGGAATGCCGCCGGGCATTTCATTTTCGGGGAGGATGGTGATGACCGCGCTTGCTGGAACTTCCTGTTTCTGTTCTGCGGCCAGGGCAAAAGTCGCCGTAAGCAATGATCCGGCCGCGAACAAGGCAGCGGCATGAAGTTTCTGCATCAGCATATTTCTAACTCCTATCAAAGGCCCGCCCGCAATCTGTGGACGGCGCGCCTCTCGACTTACATCATTAGATGTCCGGAAGAGGCAAAGTACTCCATGGTTTGACGGGATGAGGGAGACGAGGCGAGCCCGAAGGTGGCGGAGTGGCTGCGGATTCAATGAGTTGCGACGGCGCAGATCGTTGCGGCCGAGTGCGGATTAGTTCGCCGCGGGAACGCGGTCGATGTGGTCGATGACCAGTACCTGCTGGGGAATCTGCTGCGCGTGCAGCTCCAGGCCAAGCGCCTCGCGCAGCGCGGTGAAGACGGATGGCAAAGTCGAATCCTGCTCGATATCCGGCGCGAATTCGAGTTTGATATCGTAGCTGCCGGCGATGCCGGTTCGGTCGACGACGGGAAGACTTGTCACGCGTTGCAGCATGGAGGCGAGATACGGCATCGACCAGTTGAAGCCTTCGAGCCTGCCAGCGCCGGTGTTGGTGCGGAAACCGGGAAAATGATCGCCCTTGGTGGGCTGCATTCTGGGCCCGCCTTTGGCGACGACCAAGGCGTAGCCGCGCACCATCTTCGTTTCGAAGTGCGCCGCAAGATGAAAGCGCTCCGCGAGGAGATTCTACAAGCGCGGCTTCAATTCGTCGCGCGAAAGCTTGATTCCCTCTTCCGGTTTGGCTTCGATGTCATAGAAATCCGAGTCGAGCCATGAGGGTTTGCCGGAGATTTGATCGGCTTCGATGCCATAGGCCATCTGAATGAGGAATTGGACGGAGACACCGTGGGCGAAAAAGCGACCAGTGCCGGGAGGGCTCCAGTAGCCTTTGCCGGGATCAGCGCTCGGCGTGGGCTTGATGGTTGCCGCTTCGAAGGATGGCTGCGCTGGCGCGCCGGGCTGCGATTGCGCGAAAGCGAACGGCACGGCGAAAACATCGACTGCGAGAATCGCGGCCAACGCGCGGATACGGTGCGAGCATTTGTCGATCTGGCTTGAACGGATGCGCTTCATCATCTCTGACCTTCATGATCCGCAAGCAGCGGGAACTCCGCGAGCTTGGGCGTAAAGCGCGGCTTCGTGACGGTCGCGCCACCCGGCATTGTCGATGACGTTCGAGATCTCGCCCAGGTTGTCGAGCGCAACGGTAATCATGTGATGAAAACGAACGCCGGAAACCTGCGGCACCTCAATAGCGCGGGTGAGCACCACGTTGGGATGGCGGAAGACCGAGTAAACACCAAGGCCCCAGGCCTCATGCGTGGTGACGCGATCGGCGACTTTGTAGGAGGCCCAACCATTGACGCCCGCACCGCTGGAATAGCTGGCCTGATCGGGCGGATCGTAGGGAATTTCCGATTGGTAGAAGTAGGTGCGGCCGGCGTTGCCATTCCACAACACCTGGTACTGCTGATGGTGCTCAACAAAAAGGCCGTAGGCGGTGACGCGATTGCCATTGACGACGAGACCGTTAGCGCTGAGGTTCTGATCCCAGCCCACGCCCGCAACGCCGTGATCGGCTCGCCAGATCCATGTGTGATCGATGATCGTGTCGTTCGCATTCACGCGCAGATTCACCTTCGCGCGGCCCACGCCTGCGCCGCCCACTCGGAAGAAAACGTCATGCAGTGAGATGGGATTGCGGGACTGATTCGCGTGGCTGCCGCTGGGACCGATTTCGACGAGAACCGGCGATTGCTCGGGACCAGCATCAATGAGCAGTCCGGCCAGAATCACGCCATCGACGTCGTCGGTGGTGAGAGCGGCTGTACCGTTAACAGGTTTGAGCGTGGCAAAGCCGAGGCCGAGAACCAGGGTGCCGGGGCGCGTGACATGAATGGGCTCGGTGAGCTCGTAGATGCCGGGAGTGAAGAGAAGATGCTTGCCGCGCGCGAGTTGCGCGTTGATTGCGGCGGCAGTGTCATCGGGATGCGCGATGTAGAAGCGGGCAAAGAGGGACAGAACTTCCGGGAGTTGTGCCGGAGCGCCAGGTGATGCCTATGCTGTTGGCGCGCAGTTCGGGGATGCGCACGAAGTAATCGCCGTGCGCATCGACAAAGAGAAAGGGCTTCTCGCGCACGATGGGAACGCGGGCCACTTTCGTGTAAGTCGGCGACGGCCACTCGCCCGCGGGCGGAACGACGTCGCCGACAAAAACCATGTTCCAGTTGGAGCCGGTCCAACTGTGCCACTCGGAGTTGCGCGCGATCCACTGCTGCTGCGATCCGGAGTCCACATTGCCATCGATTAACGAATCCGACATCCAGCCGCCGCTGGCCCAGCCGCGATTCTGGTGGAGCACGAGGTCGCCTTCGATGTGCATGCGGCGGAAGGGCGCGGCCTGCGAGACGGCCCATTGCATGGTTCCGGGTATCGCCCCGCCGGTGGGCGTGACGGCCAAGCCTGAAACGCCGCGCCAAAAGGTGCAGGTGGCGTTGTTGTTGCGGACGACTGGCGTCGGCATGGACGTTGCCGGTGATGTGCACGGCGTCGGGCGATGCACCGAGGCCTGCGATTTCGGTGTAGAAAGCCGATGGGGATGTCGGCTTTGTATTCGCCGGGCAGGAAGAGCAGGGCAAAACGGGCGGTGCCGAATTCGCTGAGTTGCTGGATGGCGTAGACCTTGTCGATCTGCTGCTGGATGGCGGCCGCGGGCATGGACGGCGTGAAGACGAAAGACGTTCGGGCCGAAATCGGGAGGCTGGGGAGGTGCGCAGAATGTCGCGGCGGGAAAAAGCAGGAGTGCAAGAAAGAAGACGGAACGATGGCGGGAGTTCATTGCGGCCATTTTACGCTGGAGCTTCCGGCTTCGTTGGTGGGCTGAGAAAGAGAGGGTTGAGGGTCGTGCTGTCCCACCCTAATCGCACAAAACGCGTTTAGGATGGGGCACCCGGCATTCGTGCTGAGTTGAAAAAATGGGCTGGAGGTTCGTGCTTTCCCACATCTCAAAGGCGAGATGTGGGGCACCCGGGGTTCGCGCTGAGGGGAGATACGGTGGGATCGAGGCTTGTGCAGCTTCAGTCTTTCTTGCCCGGGTCGGGATCTGTGCTACTCGGCATCGTGAATGCAGTCATGTCCGGAAGTGCGTCAAACCATGCCGATCCCGGAATAGGCACGTCGACAGGGTACTCAGGGAATCTCCGGGAGATTGCGCTGGTTACAGCTCGCGCTTGTTCCTTCGTGACGAGCGGAAGAATACACTCGCCGCGTCCGCGACGCGAAATGTACAGACCTTCTTGAGTCCAGGTTGGATCCAGGGAGCAAATCGGCCTAGCCAGCGAATGGTCTCCACGTCGGCGAGCAAGGTCTCCTTCTCGTCCTGGAAATAACTGGAGTAAATCAATCTATCAGGAAGAATTTGAAGTGCGCTTTCATGCCCTCGCGTCCAGCGGACGACCAGGAACAAGAGCAGCACGGCCGCGCCGATAACAGGGCCTGGCTCTTGCCGAATCCATCCGATCCATGCGAGCACGGGCACTAGCGCTGGCGCAAGAATGCGCTCGATCCAACCCGCACGGCGGGCGTACCGAATCAGCAGTCGATCCGATAGCTCTTCGATATTGAATTCGACTGAACCGAACGACGTCATTGATTTGCGTTAATAGAACAGGTACTTGCGCCAGCGGTCGTCGCTGCGGCCCAGCATGCGCATGATCTGGCGGCTGGTGTGCAGCGAGAAGGGGCGCGGCTCGCGCAGCAGGATCATGTCGTCGATCTCGCTGAGCATGCGGTTGCCTTTGTGGCGGTTGCATTCGTGGCAGCAGGCGACGAGATTCTCCCAGGTGGAGTTGCCGCCGCGGGAGCGCGGGCACCACGTGGTCGAGGGTGAGTTCGCCGGGCGGCAGCGCTTCGCCGCAGTACTGGCAGGTGTTGCGGTCGCGCAGCAGGATGTTCTTGCGCGAGAGGGCGCGGGTCTGGTGGGGGATGCGGCGGTATTCAAGAAGGCGAATGACCGAGGGCATGGCGATGATGGTGCGCTGCGCGTGCAGCGAGAGGCCGTGCTCCTCCTCAGTGCGCGCAATGCCCTTGAGCACCAGCACCAGGGCGCGGCGCGCGCCGCAGATGTTGATGGGCTCATAGGAAGCATTGAGCACCAGCACCGGCATCTGCAGGATGTGGACGTGCGAGTGCTGCACGGTCTCGTGGCCGCCGGCCAGCACTACGGCCTTGGCAATGGCTTTCTGCTTGCGCGCGTGAATCATGGCTTTTCCCAACGACATCTCTTTTCCCCCGGGCTAAAAAGATGGTTGCTCTATCGCCGATCCATTCGTGCTGAAAACTGTCGAGCTGAAACTTGCGGCGTACGGGTCCACTGCCGCTGTGCCGGCGAGCGGCTCCTCTTCCTCCATGTATTCGTAAACAGATGTGCTGCCAAATCTTGCGACGCGTTGCGCACGCGCCAGCGTGGCCACCCAAACGGATGCGGCCCCGGCCTGCGACCAGCGCCTGGGCCGCGGCGCGCGCTGTGGCGCCGGTGGTCAAAATGTCGTCGACGATCAAAACGTGCTGCGCCGTCACTCTTGCGGGATCGGAGACCATGAACGCGCCGCGCACATTCAGGCGGCGCTGGCGCGGAGTGAGTCCGGCCTGGCTTTCCGTGGCGCGCTGGCGCATAGCAGCGTGCTGGAGGCGAGCGTGAGCCGCCATTGCGGATGGCTCTTGCGCAGGAATCCCAGGGCCGCAGCGGCAAGCGAACGCGACTGGTTGAATCCGCGCTGCGCGTACTTGGACGGGTGCAGCGGCACGGGAACCACCAGCATCTCTGCCGGAGCCTCGCCGGCGAGTTGCGCGATGGCTTCAGCGAGCATGCGGCCCAGGCCGGGCGCTGCCGGGTGCAGGCGGTCGTATTTGAGCGCGTGAATGGCCTCGCGCATGCGGCCCTGGTAGACGCCGTAGGAAACGGCGCGGACAAACGGCGGCGGCGCCAGACGGCAGGCGCGGCACAATGCGGAGATTCCGGTCGCCGGGCGAGGCGGGGAGCGCGTCGCCGCAGCGCTGACACACGGGCCGGTCTGGAGCGGGAATTCCGTCCAGCAGACATCACAAATTGGCACGAAAGAGAGCCGCGGCAGAAGCGAGCCGCAGAGAGAGCAGAAGGCGGGAAGGAGCGTGCAACTCAGACTATCCATGGGACTTCGCAGCACGCGAACCACCGCACGCCAGCGCGTTGTTTGCGATAGTGGAACGTCGGTCATCCGGCTGACGGAATCCCTTGAGAAGACGCACCTCGCTTGGGAAGCGGCAAACGCGAGCCGCCCCTTTGGGCAAAGTATACCGCAAGGCGAATTGGAAGGTCCAAGCGAGGCGGGCCACGATGTGGGCCGGACCGTGCGCGAATCCGGACACAGCAGTCCCCAGTGAGGGGATTTGCTGCGCGCGAATTGGACTAGAAAACGCCGGCCAGGTAGGCTTCGGCAGGCTGCAGCTTCTCAGACTTGGAGCCGCACCGAGCCAGAACCACCGGGGAAAGCGTGATGACCGGGCACTGGGTGTGGGCCAGGATCTTGTAGACCACGCCATGGCGAGTGATGGCGGCAAAAGCCGATGCACCCTGCGCACCGAGAACGATCAGGTCGGCGTGCTGCGAGTGGCTTTGATAAAGCAACTCCTCAGTCGGGTCGCCGGGAACCACGATGGTCTGGATGGCGACCTGGCCCTGCAGCTCGGGGGGAACCAGCGCAAGCATACCCGCTTCCACTTCATCGAGCGAACGGCCGGCGAGGAACTCGGCGCGTTCCTGGGGGCGGATCACGTGCTGCAGAATGAGGCGCGCGCCGTGCTGCGCAGGCCAGTTCCGCGGCAAAGGCGGCCACGACGGTGCTGGCTTCGTGCAGGCTTACGGCGCAGAGAATGGTGCGCGTGGCAAAGTTGCGATAGCTCCCATCGACCACGTCGGGACCGATGATGTAGACCGGCGAACTGGCGGTGCGCAACACCGCCTCAGCCACCGAACCGACTAGCAACTTGCCGATAGGGCCGGGCGAGTGCGTGCCCATCACGATGCGGTCGATCTCGCGCTCGTGCGTGAAGGCGAGAATTTCGTCGGCGGGCAGCCCTGGCCGCACCACCACCTCACAATGGAGGCCCGCTTCGCGGGCGCGTTGTGCCAGAGGCTCCAGATGCTGCTTCTCGCTGCGCGCGGCGGCGGCGTAATCGTAGTAACGAATGCCGGAGGCCTCAGATGCGGCCACGACCAGGGTGTCATAAGCGTGAAAAAGGATGAGATCCGAGCCGAACTCCTGGGCTTGCGCGAGCGCGAACGCGAAGGCCTTATGGTTGGCGGGTATCTCGGAGGCGAAGAGGATGGTGGAGGGTTTGCTCCAACCTGGCTTCAATACGGCTGCCATAGGAACCTCCTTGCGGTGCGGTCAAATGGTTGCAGATTTCAAGATGTTTAGCGGTGTTTTACCGCACATCGCAAGGTGATGCGTCTCACCCCGACTCGATCCGAACGTCTGCAGCCGGGTAGAAAACTGCCTGTTCCGCCACTATAGATGTTCATGAGGGGCGGATGTGGCCACAAGTGAGATGATTGTGTGCCCGATTCCCAAAATTGTCTAGCGGGGCGCTTACGGTACCGATAACGGCCGCATAAAGTGATCTCAATCACAGCCTGACGGACCGCAAAGCTGGTCTTCTGAATGGGAATCGTGGTCGTCGAAAGCGGTTTTCCGGTCAGGGGCACTGAAGGCAAGTGCTGACGCCCCAGGAAGTTTGAAGCCCGAATCCGCCCCACCCCAGGCGCCGTGAAGAGCGGCTCCCGACGGCTTCGATCCCCAGGAGGCCTCATGCAACCGATGCACAATATTCCCGCACGAGGCGGGATTGATTACGACGAATCGCCGTTTCTTGCCATCTGGGAAGTCACGCAGTCCTGCGATCTGGCCTGCAAGCACTGCCGCGCCGCCGCGCAACCGATTCCCCACCCCGACGAACTGACGCACGAGGAAGGCAAGGCGCTGATCGACCAGATCGCCGACATGCACATTCCGATCTTCGTCTTCACGGGCGGCGATCCGCTGAAGCGCAAGGATGTTTTCGAGTTGATCCGCTACGCCGCAGGCAAAGGCGTGCAGGTTGCCGTGACGCCGAGCGCCACGCCGCTGCTGACGCGCGAAGCAGATTTTCAAGATGAAAGAAGCCGGGCTGGTGCGGCTGGGCATTTCGCTCGACGGCTCGACGCCCGAGATTCACGACGCGTTTCGCGGGCTGCCGGGCGCGTGGGCGCGCACCATCCAGGCGATCGAGTGGGCCAACGAGGCCGGCATTCCGATCCAGGTGCACACCACGATCAGCCGCCACAACGCGCACGATCTCGACAACCTGTGCAATCTGTTCGAGAAGCTGGCGATCGTGATGTGGAATGTGTTTTTCCTGGTTCCCGTGGGACGCGGCCAGCTGGACGATCTGCTGCAGCGGCGAAGAGTTCGAGCAGGTCTTTGGCAAGATTTACGAGCTCTCGCGGCGCGCCAACTTCCAGATCAAGACCACGGAGGCGATGCACTATCGCCGCTACCTGCTGCAGCACAACCTGGAAGAGCGGAAGATGGGGCATGGGCACGGCACATGCCGGCACGGGGCTGCATACGAAGCAGGCACGCCAACTGCCGACGGCCAGACGCGCACCATGAGCTGGGCGACGCGGCGCGTGAACGACGGCAAGGGATTCGTGTTTATCTCGCACGTGGGCAACGTGTATCCCAGCGGGTTTCTGCCCATCCATGCGGGCAACATGCGCGAGACGCCGCTCGGCGAAATCTACCGCAACGCGCCAATCTTCAAGGCGCTGCGCGACACCAAGCGGCTCGAAGGCAAATGCGGCGCCTGCGAGTACAAGGAGATCTGCGGAGGGTCGCGGGCGCGGGCCTACGCGCTGACCGGCGATCCGCTGGCCGCAGGAGCCGTGCTGCATCTACCAACCGAAGAACTGGGATCCGGAGCGGGAGCAGACGGCGGAAGCGTTCAAGCAATGGACGCCGGCCGAACCGCTGGTGACGCTGTAGAGCCGCCGCTTAGTGGCCGTGCGCCGCCGCACCCACTTTGCCCTTGAAGCGCGAGTAGACGAAGACCACGTAGCCAACGGCCAGCGCCATGCCGACGATCCACCATGCGAGGCCCACGGCCAGTGTGTGCGGGCCGGAGATCGCGCGGGTGAGGGTGATGTCGTTGGCTGCGCCGGTGGTGGCGGGCAAGCAGCACCGGATAGACGCCCCAGCAGGCCCCGGCCAGCATGAAGAAAAGATAGAGGCACGAAGCGAGAAAGGCCTTCAGCGGCTCGCCTTTGCGGTTCCAGAACCAGATCGCCAGCGAGCGAGGCGATGACGCCCACGGGAACCACGAAGGTGACCGGGTAGTGAGAGTAGTTGTCGAGGCTGGCGGGACGCACGGCGATGGTGGCGAAGAGGCTGACCACGGTGAGCGCGACAAGGATGAGCCAGAGTGGCGTAGACCACGTTGCGCGCGCGCTGCTCCAGATCGCCAGAGGTTTTGAGCGAGAGCCACAAAGCGCCGTGCAGGGTGAGTGCGACGAGCGCGACGAGGCCGCCGATGACCGTGTACCAGTCGAGAATGCCGGGCGCGACGCCGGGCTGCCAGTTGGTCCACAGAGGCAGGAAGAAGTAGCCGTCGGCATTGAGCGGCACGCCGCGCAGCACGTTGGCGAGAGCCGCGCCGAAAAAGATGGTGAGCAGTGCGCTGGAAAAACCGAAGACGCCGTCGAGCAGCGAGCGCCAGACGCCGACGTCGATGTGGTTGCGCAGCTCCAGCGCTCACGCCGCGCAGGACCAGCAGCCAGAGCACGATCATGAGCGGCAGATAGAAGCCGCTGAAGGCCGAGGCGTAGAGCAGCGGAAAGGCGAAGTAGAGCGTGCCGCCGCCGGCCAGCAGCCAGACTTCGTTGCCGTCCCACACGGGGCCGATGGAGGCCAGCGTGGCTTTGCGCTCGGCTTCGGTGCGCACCAGAAACAGATGCAGCACGCCGACGCCGAGATCGAAGCCGTCGAGCACCACGTAGCCGACGATCATGACCGCAACCAGCCAGAACCAGATGAAAACCCATCATGACGGAAACCTCAGTTTTCAGTTCACAGTTCGTAGTTCACAGTTTGCAGTTGGCAATTTCAGTTGCTCAATCGGCTGCAACGGTTTCCGCTGCGGGCGCTTTCGGATCCGGGCCACTGTCGATCTCGCGATAGATGAGCACCGTGAAAAGCAGGCCCAGCAGTGTGTATAGTCCCATGAAGCCGAGCAGCGTGAACAGTCCGTTGCTGGCCGAAACGGTGTCGGAGAAGCCCTCGCTGGTGCGCATCAATCCGTAGATGAGCCAGGGCTGGCGGCCCAGCTCGGCGGTCATCCAGCCGGCGGTGTTGGCGATGTAGGGCAGCGGAAAACTGAGCAGCAAGCGCCCACAACACCCAGCGCGAGGTGGAGAGCCGCCCGCGCCAGAGCAGAAACGCAGCGACAACCATCAGCAGCACGAACCAAGTTCCGAGCCCAGCCATGATGTGGTAGGCGTAGAAGAGCAGCGGCAGCGCAGTTGGCCACTGGTCGTGCGGAAACTGATCGAGCCCCTTCACTTCGGCCTTAGTGGTGCCATAGATGAGGAAGCTCAGCACGTTGTTGACGACGATGGGATTGTCGATCTGGCCGGTTTCTTCGTTGGGCTGGCCCATGAGCACGATGGGCGCGCCGGTCTCGGCTCGTGAAGAGGCCCTCCATGGCGGCAATGGCCGCGGGCTGGTTTTCGCGCGACGTATTTGCCGGCAAGATCGCCGGTGGGAAAGATGATGAGGATGGACGAAATGACGCCGGCGATGACGCCCACCTTGAGGAAGATGCGGCCGTACTCTTCGCGGCGGCCTTCCAGCAGATAGAACGCGCCGACGGCGGCCATGACGAAGGAGCCGGTGACGACTGCGCCGGTCATGTTGTGCATGTACTGCAGAGATCCCCAGGGATTCAGAGCAGCTGCCAGAAGCTGAGCACCTCAAAATGGCCGTCGGGCATGCGGGTGTAGGCCACGGGATGCTGCATCCACGCGTCGGTGACGATGATGAAGAAGCCGGAGATCCACGAACCCAGCCAGACCATGACCGCGGAGAACCAGTGCATGCGCTTGCGAGATGCGCTTTTCGCCGTAGAGGAACAGGCCGAGAAACGCCGACTCGAGAAAGAAGCTGAAGACGCCTTCCATGGCCAGCGGCTGGCCGATGACGCCGCCGGAAAGCCGCGAGAAGCGCGCCCAGTTGGTGCCGAACTCGAACTCCATGGGAATGCCGGTGACCACGCCGAAGACGAAGTTGATGGCGAAGATGCGGCCCCAGAAGCGCGCCGCGCGGTCCCATGTTTCGCTGCCGGTGCGCAGCGCCACCGTTTTGAGCACGACGATCAGCAGGGCCAGGCCCATGGTGAGCTGCGGAAACAGATAATGGAAGGTGATGGTGAAGGCAAAATGCAGCCGGTGAATCATCTCGGCGGTCATCGAAGGCCTCCTGCTGCGGGACGTGCGACGGTGGACGCGGACAAGATGCGGTCGGAGGTTAAGTGCAGCAGGTCGATGACAGCGAACTGGCCGCGATTTTCAGGACAGGCGCACGATGGACTCTGTCCCGCTACCCGATTCTAGCTCTTCCAGTGATTTAAATCACTTGCCGCAACCGGGCCGCGCCTTGATTCTATTCTTAGAGTGCGCGTCTTCCGGCGAGGCTGCCGTTCCCTGCCGCACACGCACGATGCCGCAAATTGCTGTAAAGATGGAGTGAGGTCAAGGAATGCGGATTGCGATCATCGGCGGCGGCATTGCGGGGCTGGCGGCGGCCTATGAGCTGGAAAAAGCGCGCGCGGCCGGCGCGGCGGTCGAGTACACGCTTTATGAGGAGCGGCCGCGGCTGGGCGGATCGCTGGCATCGGAGATCGTGAACGGCGCGGTGCTGGAGCGCGGGCCCGACTCGTTCCTGACGGAAAAGCCTGCGGCGGCGGAGCTCTGCCGCGAGTTGGGACTCGGCGGCGAGCTGATGCCCTCAAACGACGCGGCGCGCAAGACCTATATTGTGGTGCGCAATCGGCTGGTGGCGCTGCCCGACGGGCTCATGTTCCTGGTGCCGACCAAGCTGGTTCCGACGGCGCTGACGCGGCTGTTCAGCTTGCGCACCAAGATGCGCATGGGGCTGGAGCTGCTGCATCCTCCGCGGCCCAGCGGGCGGCGATGAGTCGGTGGCGGCGCTGGTGGAGCGGCACTTTGGGCAGGAGGCCGTGGACCGGCTGGCCGATCCGCTGCTGAGCGGCATTTATGGCGGCGACGCCGCGCAACTGAGCGCGCAAACCGTGCTGCCGCGGCTGGTGGAGATGGAGACGAAGTACGGCTCGCTGACGCGCGGCATGCTGGCCGCGCACAAGAAGATGCGAGCCATGGCGAAGACCTCGTCCAAAGGACGCAAAGCGGCGGAGCCGGCGATTTTTACGGCGCTGCGCGGCGGCATGCAGCCAGTTGGTGGATGCGCTCACGGCGCGGCTCGATCCGGCCAGTGTGCGCACGGCGACGCCGGTGAGCGGCGATTCGAGAAGACGGCGCAGCGGCTGGCGCGTGGAGGCCGGCGGAGCGCGGCGAAGACTTTGACGCGCTGATCATGGCTGCGCCCGCGTGGGCTGCGGGCGATCTGCTTGACGCCGGTCGACGCCGTGCTCGGCGCCGAGCTCGGCGGCATTCCGTACTCTTCGTCGATCACCGTCAACCTGGTCTACGACGAAGCGAAGATCGGCGCGCTGCCGGAGGGATTCGGATTTCTGGTTCCGGCGGTGGAAGGCCGCGCGATGCTGGCCTGCACGTTTGTGCATCGCAAGTTTCTGGGGCGCACGCCGCCGGGCAAGGCGGTGTTTCGCGCGTTCCTGGGCGGCATGAAGCGCGAGGAGCTGCTGGCAGAGAGCGACGAGGCTCTGGTGGCAACGGTGCGGCGCGAGATGAGCGAGATTCTGGGCGCGAAGACGTTCAGCGCGGAGGTTGAGCCGGAGCATGCGCAGGTTTCGCGCTGGCGCCGCGCCATGGCGCAATATGCCGTGGGCCACAAGGAGCGCATGCAGCGGATCGAGCGCGCGCGTAGCCGCGCTGCCCGGGCTGCGGCTGGTCGGGAATGCGTACGACGGCATCGGCGTTCCCGATTGCATCCGGCTGGGGCGCCAGGCGGCGCGGGAGCTGGCGGGTGTGCCTGAACCTGCGGCTGCCGCCAGGCGTTAAACCGGGCTCACCGTATACTTTGCGTAGAGCATGTCCACGCGCACCGACACATTTCTCTCGACGATTCTGGCCTCGACGCGCGCCACCTTGGCCGCGGCGAAGAGCCGATGTGCCTCGTGGCCGATCTGGAGCACCGCGCGGCCGAGCACCACCCGCGCGGATGGGCTGCCGCGCTGCGGCGCCAGGCTGCGCAGGGTCCGGCCGTCATCGCCGAGATCAAGAAGGCCTCGCCTTCAAAAGGCCTGATTCGCGCGGCTTTCGACCCGGCATGGCTGGCCCGGCGTTATCGCACCGGCGGGGCCGCGGCGCTTTCGGTGCTCACCGATGAGCCGTACTTTCAGGGCAGCCTGCGCAATCTGGAGCTAGCCTCGGCGGCTGCGCCGCTGCCCTGCCTGCGCAAGGACTTCATCGTCGACGAGTACCAAATTGTCGAGGCGCGGGCGCATCGCGCCGATGCGATTCTGCTGATTGCCGCCGCGCTGACCGCTGCGGAGTTGAAGCGCTTGCTCCGAAGCGGCGCACGCGCTCGCGCTCGACGTGCTGGTGGAAGTGCATACCGCAGATGAACTGGCAGACTTGCTCGACGCGCTGGGCGAGACGGGCGCGGATGCGATCGGCGTGAACAATCGCGACCTGAAGACCTTCGATGTGAGTCAGGAGACTTCGCTGGCGCTTGTCGATCAAATTCCCGCAAGCGTGGTGCGCGTGACGGAAAGCGGCATCTCGACGCCCGAGGACATTGCGCGTCTGCGCAAGGCGGGATTCGATGCGTTCCTGATCGGCGAAAGCCTGATGCGCCAGCCCGATCCCGGCGAGGCGCTGGCGGAGTTGCTCAAGGGCGCGACCGGAAAACCATGAGCCTCTGGATCAAAATCTGCGCTAATACCTCGCTGGCCGACGCGCAACTGGCTGCGGAAGCCGGGGCCGATGCGGTGGGATTCGTGTTTGCGCCCAGCCCGCGGCGCGTGACGGCGGAACAGGCGGCGCAGATTGTGCCGCAGTTGCCGGCGGCGCTCGAAAAGATCGGCGTTTTTGTCGATGCGGGATTCGATGAGATTGCGGCCACGGTCGAAGCTGCGGGACTGACAGGCGTGCAACTGCATTTTGACGCGCCAGCCGCGTTGCCGGCGCAACTGCGCGAGAGATTTGGGCCGACGCTGCGCATTCTGGGCGTGGTGCACTTCGATGCAAGGGCCGGGAAGCGCGTGGCGGCGATTGCGCGCGATGCACACATTGATGCGCTGCTGGTGGATTCGCGCACGACCGCGGCGGTGGGCGGCACGGGCGTCGCGTTCGATTGGGACGCAGCGCGGGGACTGATTTTCGACGCGGACGGGCCCATGAAGTTCATTGCGGCGGGTGGATTGACGCCGGAGAATGTGGCGGAAGCGATTGCGACGCTGCGTCCCTGGGGCGTGGATGTGGTGAGCGGGGTGGAGCCGCGCCGGGGCGCAAGGATGCGGCGAAGGTGCGGGCGTTTATTGAGCGAGCGCGGGCGGCGCAGTTGTAAGCTTTCGGCTTGCGCAGGCGAGAATTATTGCGGGCTTTCCTGTACAGAATCGTTAAGCACGCGCGCGTCAGACTGAAACCTTTTGTAGTTGTAGCAGTCAATTTGGGTAACACTCGAGTTTGTTGACCAAAGAATCTTGTAGCTATAATGACCACGTACACCATGAATTAGCCAAACCACAGGGGGCAATCGCGAGTCGCCGGGGCGAGTAACTGGCAACCGCGTGAATTCGTTTCTGCCTGTGCTTCCACTTAGCAGGTATTTCTTGCTATTTAGCAGCTCTATATCGTATCGGGTAGGCATTGCATCCTCGATATCGATCCATGTGGTTTCTTTCCAGTCCAGCGCCGTCTTTGCTCGGTCGGAGCTAGGGTTTGCATTTGCCTTCGGTGTCGATTCAACCACAAGATTGTCGCGTCCATTGATGAGTTCGTGCCTGATCACGTGATTGTCGAAGAGCGAATCGAGATAGGAGACCGGCAAGTCGCTGTAAATGTAATCCCGAGGGTTAAGGCCTATCAATTCGAAAACAAAGTCATAACTCTTACCCAGTTCACTTATTGCATCCTGTCGTTTTTGTTCGGCAATCTGCCGATTCTCCGGGACGGGCACACCGTTTCTTTCCACCACCCGGTTGTAATCGAGGCCACCAATTATCACGCTCACAAATTTTTCGGAGTTCTGATGTGTTTGCTTGCCCTTATGGTTGTAGCACTTTGTCTCGCGCGTTTCGTCATATGTATACCGTGCAGCAAGTGGATCGTTTGCACGCACATTCGCTTCCATCCGCTTGAGGAACGCATCGAGGTTCTCGCTGCCGGAAAGTGGCGGCTGCTGCTGACCTGAGACCATTCCGACGAGGAAATGCGCGCAACTAATGATGGCGAACAGAGCCAATGCTGGCCGGATTCTTGCGCGGCAGGGCATACCGCTTTCTCCTCGACAATCGAGATTCAGGAACGCGCCTGAAAAGAGGTTTTTCTGAGGGTCTTAGTATACTAAGGATTCCCCGCTCAATCGGGCAGACAAGGCGCAGGAGTTCCTCATGGCATCGGTCATTCTTCCGGCAAATCCCTCCGAGTCGCGGCCGGGGCGCTTTGGCGTCTATGGCGGGCGCTATGTGCCGGAGACGCTGATGGCGGCGCTGGTTGAGCTGGAGCACGAGTACGAAGCGGCCAAGGCCGACGCGGCGTTTCAGGCCGAGCTGGCTCGACCTGCTGAAGGACTACGCGGGCCGGCCCACGCCGCTCTACTTTGCCAAGCGGCTGACGGAAGCAGCTGGGCGGGGCGAAGATCTATCTGAAGCGCGAAGACCTGCTGCACACCGGCGCGCACAAGATCAACAACGCGCTGGGCCAGGGACTGCTGGCCAAGCGCATGGGCAAGAAGCGCATCATTGCCGAGACCGGCGCGGGCCAGCACGGCGTGGCCACGGCGACGGTGTGCGCGCTGCTGGGCCTGGAGTGCGTGATCTACATGGGCGATGTGGACATGGAGCGCCAGGAGCTGAACGTGCTGCGCATGCGGCTGCTGGGCGCGGAGGTGCGCGGCGTTTCGTCGGGATCGAAGACGCTGAAAGACGCCATCAGCGAGGCCATGCGCGACTGGGTCACCAACGTGCGGACGACTTATTATCTGCTGGGCAGCGCGCTGGGCGCGCATCCTTATCCGACCATGGTGCGCGACTTTCATCGCTGCATCAGCCGCGAGATGAAGGAGCAGATTCTGGAGAAAGAAGGCCGGCTGCCGACGGCGGTGATTGCCTGCGTGGGCGGCGGGTCGAATGCGATTGGCGCGTTCTACGAGTTCATTCCCGACCGGCAGGTGCGGCTGATCGGCGTGGAGGCCGGCGGGCGCGGGACGGCGCTGGGCGAGCATGCGGCGCGCTTTCAGGGCGGAGCGCCGGGAGTGCTGCAGGGGACGTTTTCCTACGTGCTGCAGGATGAGGACGGGCAGATCGCGCTGACGCATTCGGTTTCGGCGGGACTGGATTATGCGTCGATCGGGCCGGAGCACGCGGCGCTGCACGACTCGGGCCGCGCGGAGTATGTTTCGCAGGACGATGCGGCGGCGCTCGATGCGGTGGTGAAGCTGGCGCGGACCGAGGGCATTCTGCCGGCGCTCGAAAGCGCGCACGCGGTGGCCGAGGCCCTGCGCATTGCTCCCGCGCTGGCGGCGCATGACATACTGGTGGTGAACCTCTCTGGACGCGGCGACAAGGATATGGGCATCCTGGCGCGCGAGTTGAAGCTGTAGCGGCGTGAGGATCGCTCCCAGGTTCAAAATCGAGACCTGGGGCAGCATTCATGATTCGAAGTCGAGATTCGATGGCGATTCGTTTCGATCACAAACCGGGCCTGGTTGTTTATCTGACGGCCGGCGACCCGAGCCTCGATGCCACGCGCGAGATTGCGCTTGCGGCCATTGACGCGGGCGCGGATGTGATCGAGCTGGGCGTGCCGTTCAGCGATCCGCTGGCCGACGGGCCGGTGATCCAGCGCGCCAGCGAGCGCGCACTGGCGCACGGGACACGCGGCTCAAAGACGTGCTGGCGCTGGCGCGCGAGATTCGCGCCGCGCGGCCCGCCGCGGGCCTGGTGATCTTCAGCTATTTCAATCCGATTCTTGCGCTACGGCCTGCGCAAGTTTGCCGACGATGCCAGCGGCCGCCGGCGTGGACGGCGTGCTGGCCACCGACATGATTGTCGAAGAGGCGGGCGAGTATCTGGCCGAGATGGAGCCGCGTGGATCTGGCGCCGATTTTTCTGGCCGCGCCCACCAGTCCCGACGAGCGGCTTGAGGCCATCGCCACGCACTCCAAAGGTTTTGTTTACGCCATTTCGCGCGTCGGCATTACCGGCACGCAGCAGAGCCTGACCGCCGATGCGGCGGCGCTGGTCGCGCGCATCCGGCGATGGACCACAGCTGCCGGTGGCCGTGGGGTTCGGCATCACCAACGCGGAACACGTCGCGCAGGTGGCGGAGTTCGCGGATGCCGCGGTGATCGGCAGCGCGATTGTGGAGCTGATTGAGCGCTCGACGCCGGAGACGGCGCCCGGCGCGGTGGCTCGATTTATCAAGGGCCTGCGCCTGCCTCATGCGGCGCTGGCCCGGTGAGAAAAGCAGCTTCTAGCTTCTAGCTTCTAGCTTCCAGCTTGTCCGGTGGCGGATTGAGCCGCTGAGGCTTGCATTCGAGCAGGAGCTGAAGCTAGAAGCTAGAAGCTAGCAGCTACGAGGATGGAATGACGATCGAAGAATTGCGAATCCGAATCGATGCGCTGGACCGCCAGCTCGTGAGTTGCTCAGCGAGCGGGCGCGCGCCGCGCAGATGATCGGCCACCTGAAGGCCGCCACTTCGCTGCCGGTGTACGAGCCGGCGCGCGAAAAGATCATCTACGCCAATGTGCGCGCGGCCAACAAGGGCCCGCTGCCCGACATCGAGCTGACGCATATCTACGAGCGCATCATCGACGTGATGCGGGCATTGCAGAGGAACGAGTTGGCCAGCCAGAGAAATGCCCAGGCCGCCCAAGCAGAGGGCGGAGCGCTCGGGCCACGCCGCGGGCGCACAGACGCCCGAGACAGGGAACAAAGCAATGATTGTCGCCATGCAGGAGAAAGCCACCGAAGAACAGATCGATGCCGTGATCGACGCCATGGAAGAGGCCGGCGTGAACGTGCATCGCACCACGGGCGAGTTCCAGACCATTCTGGCCGGCGTGGGCCCACCGCCGGCCTCGACCTGACCAAGTTTGAAATGCTGCCGGGCGTGCTGCACGTGCACCGCATCAGCTCGCCTTACAAGCTGGCCGGCCGCGCGTTTCGCCCGGAAGGCACGGTGGTCGAGTTTCGCAACGGCGCGAACATCGGCGGCGAGCAGGTGGCCGTCATCGCCGGGCCGTGCGCCATTGAAAACCGCGAACAGATCTTCGCCATTGCCGCGTGCGTGAAGGCCGCGGGCGGCGGCTTTCTGCGCGGAGGCGCCTTCAAGCCGCGCAGCTCGCCGTACGCGTTTCAGGGGCTGGGCATTCCGGGCCTGGAACTGATGCGCGAAGCCGCCGAGGCGAACGGCCTGCTGGTGGTGAGCGAGGTGATGGAGATCGCGCAGATCGAGCCCATGCTGCCGCTACGTGGATTGCTTCCAGGTGGGCGCGCGCAACATGCAGAACTTCAACCTGCTGCGCGAGCTGGGCCAGGTGCGCAAGCCGATCCTGCTGAAGCGCGGCATCGCGGCCACCATCGAGGAGCTGCTGCTTTCGAGCGAGTACATTCTCTCCGGCGGCAACTACGACGTGATTCTGTGCGAGCGCGGCATCCGCACCTACGAAACCGCGACGCGCAACACCATGGACATTGCGGCGATTCCGGTGGTGAAGAAGCTCTCGCACCTGCCGATCGTGGGCGATCCTTCGCACGGCACGGGCCGGCGCGACATGGTTCCCGCGATGGCCAAGGCCGCGGTGGCCGCGGGCGCCGACGCACTGCTCATCGAGATTCATCCCAACGCCGACAAGGCTGTCTCCGACGCGGCGCAGACGCTTTATCTCGACCAGTTTGAGAAGCTGGTGGGCGAGCTGCGGGTGATTGCAGCGGCGGTGGGCCGGACGCTGTAAGATAGCGGAGTAGCGGCGTTACGCGTAGTTAGCGGAGTAACTCCGCTAGCTCCGCTAACGCGCAACTCCGCTTCGAAGGACTTCCATGATCGAGCGCATCGCCATCCTGGGCACGGGCCTGCTGGGCACATCGGTGGGCCTGGCGCTGCGCGCGGCGGGATTTCGCGGCTCGATCGCGGGCTGGAACCGCAGCGCCGAGCAGGGCGCAGACTGCGCTGAAGATGGGCGCGATCGACTCGCTTGCGGCCGATCCGATTGCAGGCCGCGCGCGCGAGCCAGGTGACGCTGCTCGCCGTGCCCATCTACGCCACGCTCGATTTGATGGAGAAGCTGCGCCGGAGTGCTCGGCCCCGAGCAGCTTGTCACCGATGTGGGCAGCACCAAGCGCGTGATTTCAGAGGCTGCCGCGCGGCTCTTCAACACGCCGGAGCGCGCGGCGTTTCTGCCCGGCCATCCCATGGCGGGCAAAGAGCGCGGCGGCGCGGCGCTGGGCGATGCCAATCTGTTTCGCGGCGCGGTGTGGCTGTTCACGGACGATCCGGCGGCAAAGCGTTCGCCGCAATCGGCGGAACTCGTGAAGGACTGGCGCGAGTGGGTGACGGCGATGGGCGCGAAGACGCTCGATCTCGATGCCGCGCGCCACGACGAGCTGGTGGCGTGGGTCAGCCATCTGCCGCAGTTCGCGGCCACGGCTCTGAGCGCGCTGCTTGAAGAGGAAGTGGGCGACGCGCCCGAGCTGAAAGACGTGGGCGGCCGCGCGCTGCGCGAGATGACGCGGCTGGGCGCGAGCCCTTACTCGATGTGGCGCGACATTGCCCACACCAACACCGAAGCCGTGGAGCGCGCGCTGCTGGCGCTCGAGCAGCGTCTCGCTCACTTGCGCGAGAACCTGCGCACGCCGGAGCTGCGCGATGAGTTCGAGCAGGCCAACAAGTTCCGGCGAGAATGAGCTTTGCCTTTCCGCCTTCATCGTCGCTTTTGATTCGTGTGCTATCGTGATCGTTGCCGGCCCAGTGCTTGCGAATTGATCTCTCGGCATGGGGCCGACCCAGGAGAAATTAAGATGCGAAACCTACAGATGATCATGCTGTCGATGGCGGTGTTCGTGGCCGGTTCTATGCCAGCTCTGGCCCAGGCCAAATGGGATGTCACAAAGACCGTGCACATCGGTGGCGACGGCGGATGGGACTATCTCACCGCTGATTCGCAGACGCACCGCCTGTTCGTCACCCGCAGTACCCACACCATGGTCATCGACGCCGCCGGCGGCAAAGTTCTGGGCGATATTCCCGGCCAGAAGCGTTCGCATGGGACGGCGCTTGTTCCGGCGCTGGGCCGCGGCTTCATCACCGATGGCGGTGGCGACGGCGCTGTCCTGATCTTCGATCTCAAGACGTATGCCGTCCTGGGCAAACTCGCTACCATGCCCGACTCTGACGGCATTATTTATGACGAGGGGCAGAATATGGTCCTCGCTGTCTCCGGCGACGGGAACAAGCTGATGACTTTCAAGCCGGATATCGATCCCGTGAATGGCAAGATCGATGCGCCGATTGAACTGGGCGGTGCGCCGGAATTTCTCGCTGCCGACGGCGACGGGAAGGTTTATATCAACCTCGAGGACAAGGACGTCCTGGCTGTGCTGGATCTCAAGACCCGCAAGGTGATCGCGCGCTGGCCTGTTGCGCCGGGCGGCCATCCGGTGGGGTTGGCGCTCGATAAGAAGAACCATCTCCTATTCATCGGCTGCAGGAATCCGCAAATGCTGATCGTGATGAGCACGGATGACGGCAAGATTGTGGCAGACCTGCCCATCGGCGCGGGCGTCGATGCCGTCAAGACAGATGGCGATCTTATCTTTGCGAGCTGCGGTGACGGGTCGTTGATCGTGATCGACCGGAAGAATGGAAAATTCGAAGTCGAGCAAGTGGTGAAGACGCCATTCGGGGCGCGCACCATGGGTGTCGATCACTCCACGCACACCCTTTATCTGCCCACGGCAGAGCTACTGCCTCTTGCTCCGGGGCAGCGCCGACCTGCGCCGAAGCCTGACACCTTCATGATTGTCGAGGTCGGGCAGCAGTAGGCGCTGCGCTCCTGCAACGGGAATACTTCGTTTCAGGCAGGGCGGGGACTCGATGCGTTCGCGTCCTGCTTGAGCCATGGCGCTGCCCGTCTTGTCCTTGCGGCGCAATATAGACCACGAAACCAAGTTCATCGCACCTTTTCGCACGCGGTGTCATCGAATGGAAAATCTAGTAAGTGATTGATAGAAAATTACTTATGAGTTCATTTTCAGTCCAAGTTTAGTTCATCTCCGGTGCATCGACCTTTCAGGGCCGATCGCGCAAAGTCGATCTCACCGCGCAACCCGCGGAGGAGAAAAACGATGAACCGGACAGCGATGTTGGTGATGCAGATGGCAGGTTTGGCGGTGGTTGCAGCAACGGTTGCAGGATCCGCGGCCTGGGCGAAGAACAACCGTGACGTGGAGACGAGCCGCGCCACCATTACGCTGCGCGTTTACGACTACGCGCAAGTGAACCACGCGACCCTGGCGGCGGCGGAGCGAGAAGCGTCGCGGATTCTGGCGCAGGCCGGCGTGACGACGCAATGGCAGGACTGCCCGACCTCGCACGACGCCACGAAGGATTTCTCCGGCTGCGCAGCGACCCAGCCCGACGACTATATCGTGTCAATCCTGCCGAACTCGATGGCGGACAAACTCGGGATAGGCGACACGTTCGGGGCGGCGGACGGCGGCGCATCGCACCGCGCGGCAATCTTTTACGAGCGCATCAGCGAGCGGGCGGGCGGCGATACGACGGCTGTGGACGTACTGGCCGGCCGTGTGATGGCGCGCGAGATCGGCAGCCTGCTGCTGGGTACGAATGCCAGTTCCCGGACCGGCATCATGAAGGCGCGTTGGACGAGCAGTGATTTGAGCGTCCTGGCCGGCAGCGAGATGTACTTCACGGCAGACCAGGCTCGCCAGATGGACACGCGGCTGGTTCAGGAAGCCCGGACGCGGCAGGCGCAGACCCAGACCAGGGTTGCTACGAATGGCCGGTAATGAAGCGCGCCAGCGGGTCAGCGAGTCGGCAAGTCAGAAACTCCCCACCTTAGTGACAAAAACAAAAGCGTCGCAAAGGTGGGGCGCCCCTTTTCGTGCTGCGTTGAGGAGTAATTGGGGTTCGTACTATCCCACCCATTTCCGCAAAGAGCGCGGAAAAGGATGGGACACGGACGCAGCATTTTGGTCGCCGAGTGATTATTTGACGCGCATGGTCCAGATGTTGCCGGTGGTCTCCGTGTATTCATACACAATCTGGTCGCCGTGAGGCGACCAGGAGGGATAGCGCACGTAAGTGTTGTTCATGGTGTAATGCGTAACCTGCTTTTCTTGCCTGGTTCGCCGCGAAACCCACCAGACGTTCCACACCCCATCGCGCTGGCCTGCAAAGACGACCTTGTCTCCATCCGGCGACCAACCGTGCGACCAATTCACCCCCTGGCCGGAGGTGAGTTGGACTAGTGCTCCGCCCGCGCTGGGAATCACCCCAACATCTTCGTGGCCCTCGCCCTTCAGGTCGAGGGCGAGGAATTCCCCGTCCGGCGACCAGCAGGGAAACCCGACCGACTCCTTACCGAAGGTGAGCTGGCGAGGCGGACCGCCCGTCACGGGAACGACCCAGACGTTCAGGACTCCGCCCTGTTCAATGTCATAGGCGATCTGCTTGCCGTCGGGCGAGAGCCGCATGGTCGAGTTGGCCACGCTCAATTCGCGTAAAGCCTGCTTCTCTCCCGAAATGACGTCAAGCGATTCCAGAGTATTGCGGCCATCTGCACGAAGAATGTATGCGATGCGCCGGCTGTCGGGAAACCATCCCTGGAAGATGGCAATATCCTGCTCTGCGTCCGCGGGTCGGGCGTTCTTCCCGTCAGGGTCCATCAGCCAGACCGCCCAATGCTCGCCGACCTGAAAAATGGCATAAGCGATCGTCTTTCCGTCTGGCGAAAACACCGGGGCTGTCTTGCGGCCGTTAGTGTCGTGCGTAAGCGCTTCCGGCTCGCCGATGGCCTCCCCGGTGATGGGTGTAATGCGCAACGACTGCAGGCTGTTGACGGCGGAAAGCCGCGAGAATGTCGCGATCTTTCCATTCGCCGAGAAGCGCAGATGCGCATACAACGTCTGACCCGTGTTTTCGATCAACTCCGGAGCGCCGGCAACCGCGCCGGTGGGCGACAACGCCACGCGCATGAGTAAGAATGTCGGTCCAAAACCTTTGGTAAAGTAGAGAGCCTTTCCATTGGGCGTGTACACCGGGAAGAGCACGCCATTGCCCAGCATCCGCTGGGGCGCGCCGCCACTGGCCGACACCGACCAGATCTCGCCGAGGGTCGTGTTCGTGGTGTTGAACGCGATGGTCTTCCCATCCGGCGACCAAACCGGCGCGCCGTGGCCACCGGCGGGATTCCCCGGGTACGTAAGTTGCCGCAGAACGTCTCCTTGCACGGTCACAGTCCAAATGGTGGAGGGTGGCATAGCGGGAAAGGCAGTGATGCCCAGATCGAGAGTTCCCACAGATTGGAATGCGATCGCGGTTCCGTCCGGCGACCACTCCGGCCTGGAGCCAAAGTCCGAGAGCAAGCGTGTAGTGCCGCCCAGCGCCGGAATCAGCCAGATGCCGCCGTGCTTCTGCGAGTGATAGGCGATCTGCTTGCCGTCAGGCGACCATGCCGGCTGGAAATTCTGCCCGCCATCTGCAGTGAGTTGCACTTCGCGGCTGCCCGGTGCCAAAGGCTTCACGTATATTTCGAAGTTGCCGTTCTGATTCGAGCTGTAGGCGAGGAAGCTTCCGTCGGGCGAAAGCGCAGGATCGATGTCGAGGCCAGTTGACGAAGTCACCTGGGCCAGGCTCGAGACATCCAGCGTTTCCCCCGTGGGCACCCTCGGCGTTTTCAGCAAGCGCCAGCCGAGCCAGCCGAGGGCGCACACGAGCACCACCGCAAGCCCTGCCAGGAGCAGCCAGCCACGTCTCGCGCGCGCGGTTGCCGATGCCGCTGCCGCGGCCTCCCGTCCAGGCGCGCCTGGACTACTGGCCGGAGCCAGGGTCGCGGTCGGCTCTTCAGCCGCAGCTGCCTCCTGCACCACAGGAACCATGAGGCGGAAGCCGCGGCGCGGCAGGGTTTCGACGTAGCGCGGGCTACCGGCCTCATCGTCCAGCGCTTGACGCAGCTTTTTGATAGCGGTACCGATGCTGTGATCGAACTCGACGACGGTATCGTTGGGCCAGAGACGCTTGCGAATCTCTTCGCGCGTCACAACTCCGCCGGGCTTCTCGAGAAGCATGAGCAGGATTTGAAACGGCTGCTCCTGCAGGCGAATGCGCGCCGAGCCGCGGCGCAATTCGCCCGCGCGCAGGTCCAGCTCAAACTCGCCGAAACGGATTGTCTCTGCGCCAGTTCCACCCAAGGTAATTCACCTTCAGATACGCACAATTTAGCACGGGCTCCTGTTAGATTTGATGGTCGCAAGATGGAGGGGTATTCGAAGTCACCATCCTGACGGGTTCTTGCGCCACGCCAGTAGAGTGCGGAGCCTCTGCTATTCTCGGGTTGCGGACCTCACGCCGCCCTCACGGCGAATCGATTTCGCGGCTTCGCCGTGCTCTGAGGAGTCTCACGTTCATGTCCGATCCCGCAGGCCGTCCGCTCGTTTCCGAAAACACAGCTCCGGAATCCATGGGATTCTTCCATCCGTCCAGGCGTCCCTACCGCTTCACCATCCTGATGTTCATCAGCCTGCTGGTTTTGGGAAGCTATTTCGCCTACGACAGCATCGGCGCTCTCGCGCCCACGCTGATCGCGGATCTCCATCTGGATCGCAGCACCATCGGCAATCTCTACACGGCTTATTCTGTGGCCGCCATCGTCATTGTCTTTTTCGGGGGCATGCTCTACGACAAGCTGGGCCCCCGCCGGGCAAGCCTTTTGTTCTGTACGCTCGTCCTGGTGGGCGCCACAATCGTAGCCCTGGCCCAATCCCGGTGGGAGCTCTTCGCCGGGCGGTTGATCTTCGGCGCCGGCTCGGAATCGCTGATCGTGGTGCAGAGCGCTATCATCAGCCGCTGGTTCAAGGGCAAGGAGATGGCCCTTGCCTTCGGCATCGCTCTCACCATCAGCCGCGTCGGGACCCTCTTCAGCTTCAACACTGAAGAACTCATCGCCCGCTACTTCGGCAGCTACCGCGTCGCGCTTTGGGCAGCAGCGGGCTTCTGCCTGTTCAGCGTGCTCTGCAACCTGGTGTACAACGCCATGGACCTGCATGGCGAGAAGGTACTCGCGCTCCCCAAACCGGAGGGCGGCGACAAGATTGTCTTGTCCGATATCCGGAAATTCAACTCTTCCTACTGGTACGTTGTCCTGCTCTGCGTCACCTTCTATAGCGCCATCTTTCCCTTCACGGCCCTCGCGACTGACATGTTCCACGACAAGTGGGGCATCCCGCTGGTCAGTGCATCCACAGGCGGCTTCCTGTCCCAGGCCTTCGTCAACTTCCAGCATATGTTCTCGACGGCGCCGGGAATGACCAGCATCATCATCTTCGCGTCCATGGTCTTCGCGCCCTTCGCCGGCGACCTGATTGATCGCATCGGCAAGCGGGCCACGCTGATGGTCGTGGGCTCACTGATGCTGATTCCCGCTCACCTCATCATGGGCATCACCCACTGGAATCCAGTCCCCAGCATGATCGTGCTGGGCGCAGCCTTCGTGCTGGTTCCCGCAGCCATGTGGCCCTCGGTTCCGCTGGTGGTAGAGGAGAAGCGCGTGGGCACGGCCTTCGGACTTATGACGGCTATCCAGAACTTGGGGCTCGGGCTATTCCCGCTCCTGAATGGCAAGCTCCGCGACGTCACCGGATCCTACACTGCGACGCAGATCATGTTCGCGTGCCTTGGCGTGGCCGGGCTCATTTTCGCCTTCCTCCTGTTGCGATCGGATCGGCGTCATGGCGGCAAGCTGGAGCAGGGAAAGAGCAAAGAGACGGAACTGCCCAGAATTGAAGTGGCCTCGGAGCAACGCTAGCGGTTCATCCGCACGATTTGGTGATTGTGTTCCGAGAAGGCGCCAGTCTGGAAATCCGCACGGCTGGATTGTGCCCTTTTACGACTCCGAATCGCCTGTGGCATCGGTGGCTTTGGCGGCTTCGATTTCGAGCGCAGTTTCGGGCGCCGGCAGCTTGGCGGGATCGATGGGGTCGAGCCCCTCGGCACGGGCGGCTTCAAGCAGCGTCCGGGAGGCGGAGACGAAGGTGATGCGCGTGCCGGGAAACATGTCGCGCGCGGCCAGCGCGGCGCCCAGCTGCAGGGCCTCAGGCCAGCGCAGCGCGGTGCGATCGAGAAGCTGCCGGGCCGCCTCAAGCACGCCCGGATTCAGCGGCTGCTGCACCATGCGCGCGCGCTTCGACCCGCAACAGCTCGAACGCGGTGACGGCGGCTTCAGGCGCGATTTGCCCGGCGCGCTCGCGGCGGCGGATGGCGGCGTAGACCTCAAGCGGCGTGGCAGCCGAGATCAGCTTGCGGTTGTCCTCGACGGTCTCCATCAGCCGAATGAGCGCGTCGGTTCCCGGCTCGCGCACAAACAGCTTGGCGAAAGCTGTCGCCTCCAGGAAAAAGAAACTCACTCCATCCCCCGTTCCTCATCGATGGTGGCCGCGACAGGCTCGCCCTGCACGTCGACGGGATGGAAGCGCTGCGCCTCCTCGGGAATGCCCGCTTCAGCGCGGTTGAGGCGGATGGTGGTGGTGGGATAGGCGGGCGTTTTGGGGTTGGCGATCTTGCTGGTGAGCACCACGCCGCGCTGAATGGCTTCGGCCAGCACCGTCTGCCGGGTTTCAGGATGCTGGTTCCAGCGAAAGGCCTTGCGCGGGCAGGAAGGAATCGCGAAACCACTTGAGCGCGATGAAGGCGTGACCGCCGCGCTCGGCTTCAGCCAGCGCCGTGCACAGTTCTTTCACGCGCGCATCCATGTCGGCCGGAAGCACGGGCTCACTTCATCTTCGTTGACGGCTTGATGGTCGGCGCGTGTCGCGCGGCCCGGCCGCGGCACCGGCTCGTCCGCCTTCGATGCGCTCGAAGTAGATGCGCACCTCGTCGTCCTCCGGCGACCAGGTATCGGCCGATGCGTTGCGGCGTTTGCTGCGGCCGTTTTCGCTGCACAGCTCCACGATGGCCTGGTAGCCCGGAGGCGCGAGAAAGCGCAGGGCGCGCACCAGGCCGGGATCCTGTGTGAATGCCAGCTCGTTTAATGCTTCTTCGATCATCTCCTCAGCGGCGGGGATGCTGAGATTGCCATTTTCTGCTTGAATCTGCGGAACCTCTCGTCGATTTCATCTCGTTCTCTCCCAATATTGCCGCCGGTATCCGGAGAACCAGCACGTTCACCGGCCGGCAAATTCGGCTCGGTGCTACGCTGCGGACGTAAGGCAGCAATCTTCGATCTATGATTTTTCATCCGGCTCTCTGGAATAAAGAAGACAGGCTTGCGCTCGTCCGTACAGCCCAATTAACAATGCGCTAAGAGTATTTCAATGGCTGGTTCTCTATACGCGTGCATCTATCCAGCCGGAGATAAAAGGGAATACAGTCCATTTTCGGGCTTACGATTAACGATGGTTACTATGCGCCGGCTTCCAGCCTATCCCGAGCGGATTTGAGCCAGCAATCTTATTTGTGACAAGATTTTAGCGCAAAAACCACGATATACACGTAAATTCGCAGGAATCTTCGCATCGGGGACCTTTGGGGCAGGGGACGCCTCCAGTTCGTAGAATAGAAGTATGCGCCGTGGTCTGCAGTATTTGCTGATGTTTTGCCTGGCATCCTCCTCACTTTACGCCGAAGGAGCGCCCTTCGATCTCTCCGGACCGAAAGTGGATGTGCACGTGAAACGCGGCGAGGTGACGCTGCCCATCTCCGAGACGCCCAATCTTCTTCCCGGCGACCGTTTGTGGATTCATCCCGACCTGCCCGAGAGCCAGGCTACCCATTTCGTGCTGGTGGTGGCGTTCCTGCGAGGATCGACCAATCCGCCCCCGCCGGAGTGGTTTACGCGCGTGGAAACATGGACGCGCGAGGTGCGCAACGAGGGCGTTTTTGTGAAGGTTCCTCCGGAGGCGCAGCAGGCACTGTTGTTTCTCGCGCCAGAGACGGGAGGCGATTTCACGACCCTGCGCAATGCGGTGCGCGGGCGGCCGGGCTTGTTTGTGCGCGCCGCCCAGGACCTGCAGGCCGCCAGTTGGGAACGGATGCGGCTGGACGCCTACCTGGACGACGTGAAAGTGACGTCGCAATTCGATCCCGCCGCGCTGAAGACGCGCACTGAGATGGCGGCGCGCAGCCTGGGCATCAAGATTAACGAGAGCTGCTTTCAGAAACCCGCCGATCAGCAGGCCTCGTGCCTCTCGCAGAACTCCGAAGGCATGGTGCTTGACGATGCCAACGCGCAATCGCTGGTGGCCCAGCTGGCCAACGGTAACACGCTCGACCTGATGAACGAGCTCAGCTACACGACGATGGGCGGAGCCGGGGCATATAGCCCCTATATCGGCGCCATCGTGGATACGGCGAGGATCCTGAGTTCGTTGCACACCGCGCACTTCCAGTACATTCCGGCGCTGGCGCTGCCCACGGCCGACAGCCTGAATCTGCGGCTGAATATGCCGCCGTCGTTCCTCAACCCCAAGTCGGTGGTGGTGATGGCGCTGCCGCCCATCGGGCCTTCGCGGCCGGAGCCTCTGCATCCGGTAAATCCCGTTGACAGTTTTTGCGCCATGAAACCGGGATTGGTGCTGCCCGCCGAAGGAGCGCCGCTGGTGTTTGCGACCGCGATGGCGCACGACCTGTATCTGCACCTCGAATACGGGGGCGCGAAGCACGCCACGCTTGACGTGCCTCTGACCGCCGACCCGGGCAAGGGTGGGCTGGTTCCCACACAGGCAATTTCCGCGCAGCGGGGCGGTGATTTGACCGCCGTGGTGCGCGGCAAGTGGGGATTCGACGATTGGGAGGGCCCGCGCTACCAGCTGGTTGCGGCGCAGCCAGGCAAGTGGACGCTGACGGCATCGGATCGATCGGCGCTGGTCGTGGGCCGCGACGATACGCTCCACATCGACGGGCCATCCACAGTGTGCGTCGAGAAGGTAGAAGCGCAAACGGAGGGGGATCACACCCTGGCGTTGGAGTGGAAGTCGCCCAAACCCGGAGCTCTGGAGGTGACGGTGCCGCTGAAGGACGCGTCGCCGGGGCCGGTGAGCGTGGCCGTTTATCAGTTCGGACTGGCGGAGCCGGACCGGCTGGCTATGGAGGCCTACGACGCGGCGGCTTCGCTGGAAGGGCTGACGCTGAGCGCGGGAGACGAAACCGCGCTGCTGAAGGGCACGCGGCTCGACGAGGTCGCCAAGGCACGGATCGACCGCATCGAACTCACGCCCGGGGTGCTGAACCGGGTGGGGGACCTGGATGGATTGCTGATGACCGCCGGCGGATCGACGGCGAGCCTGGTTCCCGGCAAACACTATGTGGCGCACGTGGATCTGAAGGACGGCCGCGTGCTGAAAGCGCCGGTGACCGTGGATCCGCCGCGGCCGCAGGTGACGCTGCTGAGCAAGGGCGTGCAGAATGACGTCACGGCGCCGCTGCCGACAGTGCAACTGGGCAGCTCGGACGACCTGCCTGTTGAGGGAAGGCTGGTGTTCTTCCTCAAGTCGGTGGTACCGCACGACCTTCCCGCGCGATGAAAAAGTGGAAGTGGCCGCGGGCGACTCGAGCTTCCACACCATGCTGACGTTTAGCGACGGCAGCCTGATGCTGGAAGATGCGCACACCGCGGTGGGTAGCCTGGAGCCGCTCGCCCGGTTCGGCGCTTCGGCCTTCGGGCCGGTGCGGGTGCGCGCCATCTCCGCCGAGGGTGCCGCCGGCGACTGGCAGCCGCTGGGCACGCTGGTGCGCCTTCCCGGCTTCAATGCGCTGCGCTGCCCGCGCTCGCCGGCCAAGCCCTGCGTGCTGAGCGGAACCAATCTGTTCCTGGCTACGTCGTTTGCTGCGACGCCGGACTTTGACAATCCGGATGACGTGCCGCCGCAGTTCACCGGGACACAGCTCACCGTTCCGCATCCGGTGAATGGCGTTCTCTATGTGAAGTTGCGCGACGATCCCGCGACGGTGCAGACGCTGACACTGCCGGTGACGCCGGTGCAAACGGTCTCGTTGCCTGTCGCGCCGGGGCCAGCACCGGCTGCGGCACCAACGGCTTCACCTGAGGGGCAGGAAACTTCGGGTGCAGAGGCACAGCCACCGGCGCCGAAGCCTCAATAGAAGGCTGCGCAGCCGAGTCTGCGAACAGATCCTGGCGGCGTGGACGGCGCCAGGACGGCCGGTCTGGAGACTGGCGCTACATTTTGGCAGCGGTACATTTTGGCGACTCTAGAACGCGCCGTGAAGAGATCGGCTGCGCTGACTCTGCTAACGCCGCGTCTTAGTTGAAGTACGCCCGGTTCTTTTCGGCGAAGTCCGCCTTGTCGGCGGGCAGTTCGTCCAGCGCGAAGATCGCGTTTTGCGCACAGATTGAGGCGCAGTTGCCGCAGTCGATGCACTCATCGGGATTGATATAGACCTGGGACACGGTAGCGGCGGCAGGATCGCTCGCAGCGGGCGCGATGGCGGCAGTGGAACACTCCGCAACACAAACAAAATCCTTGGTGCAGGCATCGGTCACGACAAAAGCCATGGAAGTTTTGCTCCTCGATCAGGGGCGCGTTCTCAAGCTGCGCCCTCAGTTTGAGACTAACCGGAGGGCCCAGCGCCTCACCGTGATCACAGTCACGATGCCTTCGCGGAAGAGGGGGAATCTTCCTGATTACGGTACGGAAGACAATCTAAATCCCGTTGTGATCCGGCATTGACACTGCTTTCGCGCAGATTCGGCATCATGGAGCCATGCTCAAGGCCAAAAGCCGCTCTCTTCTTACACAGGTTTTCTCTTGCTGGAACTGGAAGTGCGCGCTGCTGAGCGCGGCTGCCCGCTCTCTGGTGTATCTGGCGGCGCTGGCGCGCTCCGGGCCCCATGGCCGGGCTTCCATCATCGCGGTTGAAATTGCCTATGTCACCCTGACCGCGGGCATCTATGCCGGAATGCAGCAACGCGCGCTCCGGCTCCGTTCCCGCCTGCTCGGCAATTGCATCGTGGCTTGCGGCGTTCCCGCACTGGCGCAGGGTATCGACTGGTTCGCCCATCGCGCCGCCGGGGGCGCCGTTCCTTTCGGAGCTATGGTAGCCGTGAGCATCTTTACCGGCGTCTCCGCGCTCTTCCACTTGTTTGTGATGCGCCGCGGAGTCTTTCTTACCGGCCAGGGCCGCTCGCTGGGCGACGATTTCCGGCGCATCCCGCGGCTGGTCGCGGCATTTGTGGTTGCGCCGATGGGCTGGATAGCGGCGCGCGGAACCGAGTCGGAAGCAGCGCTTTAGGGCAGAGGAAAGTGCGCCCAGCTTTGGGACCCTTTCGCAAAAAACGCGAAAGGATGGGGCACGGGCGCTGAGGGCTGGTCACTGACCCCTGAAACCTGACCACTGGCTTTAGCGGATGCGTACCTTCAAGCCCGCGCTGACATTGAACGGGGTCAAGTTGCCGTAGTAAGCCTGGGGCCAGTCCTGATATTCGAAGTCGGCGACGCGAAAGTAAATGCGGTGCGACGCACGGAAGTCCACGCCACCCCCGGCGGTCACAACCAGCTCATTAGATTCCTGGCCCAGGTTATTGGTGTAGTTGAAACTGCCAAAGCCGATCAGCGCTTTAGCGTACGGCTGCCAGTGATTGGTGAGAACCCAGTGCCAGCGTCCGCCGATGGAATAGGTTTCGGCGTGCAGGTTGTCCAGCTGGGAGGGGAACTCGATCCAGCGCCCTTCGGCTTCGAGGCCGAAGTGACCTGTGGTTTCAGCGTCGACAAAGGCGCCGGCGCCGTACATCTGACGAGAGCCGTACTGGATGGTATCGAAGGAGCCAGTGGCGCCCGCCGACAACTGCAACACGCCACGGTTGCCCGCCGGCGTGGTCTGCGTATGCGCGACGCCGGCGGATGCGACAAGAAGCGTCAGCGCGAACAGCGCAAAAAAAGCGCTTACGCGAAATTTGATTCCCGTTCTTTGGGCTTGCCAGAACCTTAGATTACGAAGAAACCTCATCACTCACCTCGAACCGCGCCTCGTCGCTAGCTTCACTGCCTATTTTGTAATGTCGAGGGTGACGTTTTGATAGTGCACCACATCGCTGGCGGTATTGGTGCCTGTGACCTGAATGACATAATTGCCCGGCGCCGCGGTGACCTGGCTGAAGCCGCCGCAACCAGTGGCCACAAATGCCGCCGCGGTGAGAATCAGGACCAGGGCCATGGTGAAAACCTGGGTGTGACGCCGACGCCACCGCCAGAAAATAAATCCAAAGCCAAGACCTAAGGGCAGGAACAAACCGGCCAGCGAAAATCTGCCGTCTCCCGGTCTTCGGTTCATGGCGCTGCTTCCGCCGCCTAGCGGATTGTTGGTGTCGATGGTGAGCTGGGTGCTGACCGAGCCGCCGGCCGGTAGATTGAGGCTGATGGAGGCGAAGTGGCAGTTGACCGCAACCGGAAGCGAAGAGCAACCCAGGCCAATGGTTCCGGTGAAGTTGGCATTTGACGTGAGGGTGACGGTGACCGTGGCGTTCTGCGAGCTGGCCATGGTGACGGTGGCCGGCGTGACGGTGACGCCGAAGTCGACCGGCGTGCCCGAGACGCTGATCGCCGACGAAGTGGAGGAGCCGTGGTCGGTGTCGCCGCTATAGACGGCGTCGACGCTGTAATTGGCGCCGAGGGCGAGACTAGGCGTGATCGTAGCGGCGCCAGTGGAGTCAACCGAAGCCGAGCCCAGCATCGTGTTCCCGTTGTAGAAAGTGACTGTACCGGTAGGTACGGGCCCGGAGCCGTTGTCGAGCACTGCCGCCACCAGGATTACCTGGGGATTGGCTCCCGTGGTAATACCGCTGGTGATCACGGTGGTGGTTGGAATGGTGTTCACCGCCAGGTTTGTAGCAGTCGAGACACTCGTCGAGTCATTGGTGTCGCCCAGATATTGCGCGGTGACGGAGTAGGCGCCGACCGCCAGCGTCGAATCGGTATACGTAGCCTTGCCGCCACTCAGAGCCGAGGTACCGACCACGGTTCCGCCGACCAGGAAGTTGACGCTGCCAGTAGGCGTGCCGCCATTGCCGGCGACCAGGGCAGTAAATGTGATGGGAGTGAGAACCAGCGCCGGGTTGGGCGCGACGACGAGGGTGGTTTGGGTTGTAGCCTGAACGACGGAGTACGGGAACGGCACCGAGGTGCTGGCCCCGGCGTTCGGATTGCTGGGCTGGTAGGATGCGACGATTTGGTAGGATCCGATCGCGAGCGTGGGCGTGATGCTGGCAGCTCCCGCATTGAGCGCAGCGCTACCCAGCACTTGGGTTCCAGAGGTAAAGGTGACGGTGCCGGCAAGGGGCGCGCTGCCAGAGGTCAACGCCACGGTTGCCGAGATCGTCTCCGTGGTTCCGGCGATTCCGGGATTCGGCGTGGCCAGAGTGACCGTGGTCGCGGTTTGCCCCTGGTCGACCACCTGGTTGACAGGCGCGCTGGTAGCGCTCGAGTTGTAGGCATCCCCCGCGTAAGTGACCGTGATGGGATCCGTGCCAACCGGCAGCGAGGAGATCAGCAGGGTGGTTGTAGCGGGATTGCCGTTAAGGGTTCCGGTTCCGATGGAGACGCCATTATTGAGGAAGGTCACCGTGCCTGTGGGGGGAAACGCCGCAGCGGACGTGATCGTCGCCGTGAAGGTGACCGCGGTGCCGTAGGTCGACGGATTCTGATTGGAGACGACGGCAATTGTCGCAGCAGCCTGGACATCCTGGTTCAGGATCGGCGAGGTGCTGCTTTGCAGCTGCGTGTCTGCGCTGGGTACGAATTGCGCGGTGATGGAGTGCATGCCGTTGGTGAGCACCGAGGTAGTGTAAGTGGCCACGTAGCTGGCATTGATGACCTGGGAGCCGAGCAGATTGAAGCCGTCGTAGAAAGAGATCGAGCCGGTGGGGTTGATGCCGCCTGCAGAATTGCTGACCGTGGCCGTGAAGGTGACGCTCTGGCCGACGGTGGAGGGATTGGCGCTTGATATCAGGCTGACGGAGGTACCTTCAACGACACTCTGCGTCTCGGGCTTCGACGTGCTGGCGGTGTGGATATCACCGGTCCCTGGCGCGTAGGTAGCCGTTATTGAGTGCAGCCCCACGAGCAATGTGGATATGGAGAAGGTGGCCGTGGCCGATGTGCTGCCCGAGGCGGTCACTGGCAGTGCGGGCGCGAGTGTGGTGGTGACGCCGTTAAAGGTGTCGGAAATGCTCACCGTCCCGGTGAGGCTGCCGCTGCCCGTGGTGACGGTCACGGTGAAGTTAACGCTCTGCCCGAGTCCGGAGGGGTTAGGGCTGGACGTAACGACAGTGTTGGTGGAATACAACGGCTCGGCTGTGCCCACCAGCTCGATCTGGAGAGGAGAAGTGGCGAGCGCAGTACCGGACGGGGACTGCTCACTCACAGCGATGATGGGCATCTCCTGGGTGTTGCTCAAAAGAATGGGGGAAATGGCGGGAGCAAAGACCGCACCCACCTCGCAATCCGCATTCTCATTGAGGGTCTGGCCGCCACTCATACAGGAGCTGCTCACGGAGGTGTCGATCTCGGCGTCGGAAGAGTAAGCGTTGTTCTCGACAGCGATCGACGCGAGATCGAGCGGGGCATTGCCGTCGTTCTCCACGGCTTGCGGCTGGGTGGGCGAGGTTTGGCCCTGGAAGACCGGCGTGGTGAGATCGATAGCGACAAAGTTGCCCTGCACCTCCCGAACCAGCATGTCGAGAGTGTCGGCAACGTAGAGGTCACCCTTGCCGTCCAGATAAAGCCCTGTGGGCCCGTAGAGCACCTGGGGCATGAACGCACCGTTGGAGTAATAGGTGCCGCAGCCGTTCTCAACGAGCGTGGAGATGTCGCCGGTGGCCGCGCTCACCTTGCGGATGGCGGCGTTCTGCGTTTCCGCGATGTAGACGTTGCCGGCTGCGTCCACGGCTACGCCGGAAGGCGCCCAGACGACGGCACTCGCGGCCGCGGCCGGGGGCGCCGCGCACGCCGTGGCGCCCGTGTTGCCGTTGCCGGCCAGGTTGACGATGTCGCTGGCGGCGGTGATGGCGCCGCCTACAGCCTGGACCTCGCGCACGCGCTGATCGTTGGTATCGGCGATATAGAGGTTGCCGCTGCCGTCGAGCGTAATGCCCTGAGGCAGGCTGAGCGTGGCCTGAGTAGCCGGGCAGCCATCGCCCACGGAATCGGTCTTCGCGGCACAAACCGTCAGGTTGAGATTGCCTGCAACGGTCGCGATGTCGTTGGGAGGCGCGGCACCGACCATGCGGACGACATTGTTGCCGCTATCGGAGATGTAGAGATTCCCGGCAGCGTCGAGCGCGATGCCACGGGGCTGGCTGAGCACGGCCTGGGTGGCCGTGCAACCGTCGCCAATGGAGTCGGTTTTTGCGCCACAGGCGATGTTGTTGAAGTTGCCTGCCACGGTGGAGATGACGCCGTTGGCAACGCTGATCATGCGGATGACGTTATTACCGCTATCGGCGATGTAGAGATTGCCGGCGCCGTCGAGGGCCACGGATGCGGGACTGCTCACGGTGGCGCTCGACGCAGGTCCGCCGTCGCCGCTAAACGTGGGACTGCCGTTGCCGGCGATGGTGACGATGATGCCCGCGCCCGTGCAGGCTGACCCGGTTCCCGGAATGGTGACGCTGGTCTGGCTGGCGCACACCATACGGATGCGGTTGTGGCCGGTGTCGGCGATGTAGAGATTGCCCGCGCCATCGAGCACTGCACCGCCAGGCAGATTAAGCTCGGCCTGCGTGGCCGGTTGCCCGTCTTCGACGGCAGTGAAAAGTCCCAACTGCCCGGCCACGGGGAGCACATTGCCGGTGACCAAAACACCTAATCCGCCTTGCCCTGTCCCGGAAAGATACGCCGTGCCCAGAACGGTATTCGTATTGCTCAAAAGCACCACGGCTCCCAGACGCAAGCCGGGCTCAGCGGGCGTGAAGGTGACTGACTCGGTGCACTTGCTGCCGACGGACAGATTCGCCGAGGCGCAGTTGGACGAGCCGGCGCCCACGGCGAAGTCTCCGCTGGGCGATCCCAGCGTGAGCACTTCCACACTGCTCACCGTGCCTGCGACGGTCGCCGTGACCGTGATGCCCTGAGTGCCCGGGGTGCCGACCGGCTGCAAGCCGAACTGCGCATGGGCGCAGGCTGCCGCGAACAGGAACGCCATCGCGCACGCGATGCCCTGAAGACCATGGCTCCGCGCGCTGCGTTCTGTTAAGAGATTACGGGGCAATAAGCGGACCTTGCAGTCCTGAAGCAGGAGATTGCAATCAGCTAGATAATTCATGTACGACTCCGTTCGCGTCTTCCCAGGCAAGCTAATGACCCCGGTGCACCCCGGCGGTCGAATCGTACAGGACCGGCAGTGGAGTGCTGCCGTCTCGTGGCGCAAGGGATTTGTTGATGCTTAAGCATCCCCTGCGCCCCAATCGAGAGTGTCGCCTTATGGTCCCATAATTACCTGTGTGCGGATATGAAAAACCCACGGTAATGCCGCGAAAGGTGTAAAGGTAATAACGAGTTTAGGGACAGATGACTAAAGGACATTGACCGATCGATTTATGCGCGATTTTTGACGAGATTTCGCACCTTGTTTTACGCCCCGATTCGGTGCGACCCTGCCCCGATTTCTCCATTTAAACTAGATAGGTTATGGCCACCCTGAAAGCCGTGCGCGGGACGCGCGATCTGCTGCCGCCGGAGACGGAGCTGTGGAACCGCATCGAGGCGACCGCGCGCGAGGTCTTTGCCCGCTACAACTTCGGCGAGATTCGCACCCCGATCTTCGAAGACACGGGGCTGTTTGCGCGCAGCGTGGGCGAAGAGACCGACATTGTTTCGAAGGAGATGTACACGTGGGAGGATCGCGCGCGGGCGCAGTCGGAGAAGGCGCAGTCGCTGACCCTGCGGCCGGAGAACACGGCCGGCGTGGTGCGCGCCTACATCGAGCACAAGCTGGGCGAGAGCGGCCAGTTGCAGAAGCTCTATTACATCGGGCCGCAGTTCCGGCGCGAGCGGCCGCAGAAGGGCCGCTACCGGCAGTTCTGGCAGATCGGCGCGGAGGTGATCGGGCCGCCGTCGTCGGGCAGCGAATCGCCGTTGCGCGATGCGGAAGTGCTGGAGATGCTGGCCACGCTGCTCGATGAGCTGGGCATCACGGGCTGGACGCTGGAGCTGAACTCCGTGGGGTCGGCCGCGGACCGCGCGCGCTACAACGACGTGCTGCGCGCGGCGCTCGGTCGATGTTGCGCCGAAGATGTGTGGGGATTGCCAGCGGCGCGCGGTGACCAATCCGCTGCGCGTGCTGGACTGCAAGGTGCCCGAGGATCAGCCGATCATTGATGCGCTGCCGATGATTGCCGATTCGCTCGACGAAGATTCGAAAGACGCACTTTGCCGCGGTGCATCGCGGCGCTGGATGCGGCGGGCGTGCCCTACAAGCTGAATCAGCGGCTGGTGCGCGGCCTGGACTACTACACGCGGACGACGTTTGAGTTCACGCATGGCGGACTGGGCGCGCAGAATGCGCTGCTCGGCGGCGGGCGCTACGACGGGCTGAGCGAGGCCATCGGCGGACCCAAGGCGCCGGGCATCGGCTTCGCCATGGGCCTGGACCGGCTGGTGCTGACGCTGCAGGCGCAGGAAGCCGACCGAAAGGCTGCCGCACCCGCGGCAAGTGCGACGCGTATATTGCGCCGCTGGGCGAAAGCCTGAACGCCGCCGCGCTGGTTCTGGCGCGCGAACTGCGCCGCGCCGGGCTGCGCGTCGAGCTGGGCGACGGCAGTTTCCGGCTGAAGAAGTCGTTTGAGGCCGCCGACAAGATGGCGCGGCGCATCGTGATCCTGGGCGAAGACGAGCTCCAATCCGGTATCCTGACAGTGAAGGACTTTGCCACAGGCACGCAAAGCAAAGGTTCCGCGCGCGGAGCTGGTTTCGTTTCTCGCCCAATAAGCGAAAAACCAGGCAACGGTTCCCGCCAATCCAATAAGAAATAAGGACATAGTGTAGTGCTCGACTTTTTAGGCAATCTTGAACGGACGCATCATGTGCGGCGACGCTGCGCGCCGCCGACGCCGGCAAGCAAGTGGTTCTGATGGGCTGGGTGAACCGGCGCCGCGACCACGGCAACCTGATCTTCCTCGACCTGCGCGACCGCTCCGGCATCTGCCAGATCGTGCTGGACAAAGAACTGACGCCCGAGGGCCACGCCAAGGGCGAGCAGGTGCGGCCGGAGTACGTTGTCGCCGCGGTGGGCAAGGTGCGGCTGCGCGACAAGGACGCCATCAATCCCAAAATGCCGACCGGCGAGATCGAGATTGAGGCCACCGAGCTGCGCGTGCTGAACGACACGCGGCTGGCGCCGTTTTCGCCGTCCGAAGAGGCCATCCAGAACGAAGAAGTGCGGCTCAAGTACCGCTACGTCGACCTGCGCCGGCCGGAGATGCAGCGCAACTTCAGCTGCGGCACGAGATTACGCTGGCCATTCGCGAGAGCCTGAGCAAGCAGGGCTTTCTCGAGATCGAAACGCCGATCCTGACCAAGTCGACGCCCGAGGGCGCGCGCGATTTTCTGGTGCCCAGCCGCGTGCATCCGGGCGAGTTCTACGCGCTGCCGCAGATCGCCGCAGATCTTCAAGCAGATTCTGATGATCTCGGGCTTCGACCGCTACTTCCAGATCGCCCGCTGCTTCCGCGACGAGGATCTGCGCGCCGACCGCCAGCTTGAGTTCACGCAGGTCGATCTGGAGATGAGCTTTCCGCGCCAGGAGACGGTCTTCGCCGTGGTGGAGCAGTTTATGAAGGCGGCCTTTGCCGCGGCCGGCGTCGATCTGCCGATTCCGTTTCCGCGCATCACGCTACGACGAGTCGATGCGCCAGTACGGCACCGACAAGCCCGACCTGCGCCTGCCCGGACTGACCGATGTGCGCCCGGCATTTACCGACGAGGCGCTGGCCACGCTGCAGATCGATCCCGCGCTGCCTGTGGTGGCGCTGCGCATTCCCAACGTGGGCGAGCTGAGCCGCAAGGAGCGCGAAGACAATCATCCGCTCTTCGACCAGAAGAAGGGCGCGAAGTTTATCGACGATTTCAAGCGGCTGGCGAAGAGCTTTCCTGAAGCCGCGGCGAAGGTGCGCGAGCTGGCCGGCGCGGCCGAGGCGGACTTTGTCATCGTCGTGGCCGGCGATCCGGCGCATCACATCAAGGCCAGCGACACCAAGTTTCCCGGCCGGCTTTCGGAGCGCGAGATCAACGTGTACGCGGCGGCCGGCAACTTCCGCACCGAGCTGGCGAAGAAGTACGCCGACCGGCACGGCGCGTTTCGCGATCACCGATGAGGTGGTCCAAAACGCTGCATGCGCGCAGCGCGCCGCAGCGATGCTGATCGACGGCAGCGAGGCCTTCCATCCCATCTGGATCACCGATTTCCCGATGTTCGAGTACGACCTGGCCTCAGGCAAATGGGTGCCGGCGCACCATCCGTTCACCGCGCCCATCGAGGCCGACATGGCGAACCTGGTGAGCGATCCGGCCAGCGTGCGCGCCAACTGCTACGACCTGGCGATGAACGGGCTCGAGCTGGGTTCGGGTTCGATCCGCATTCACCGCAAGGACGTGCAGCAGGCAGATCTTTCGCGTCGCTGGGCATCAGCGAGGAAGAAGCGCGCGCGCGCTTCGGCTTCTTTCTCGACGCGCTGGAGTACGGCACGCCGCCGCACGGCGGCATTGCGCTGGGCCTCGACCGCATTGTGATGCTGCTGGCCGGCGCGGCGAACCTGCGCGAAGTGATCGCCTTCCCCAAGACGGCCAAGGCGATCGACCTGATGGCCGAAGCGCCGACCACGGTGAGCGAGCAGCAGTTGAAGGAGCTGCACATTCGCGTGGCGCTGAAGAGCTGAGGTCGGCAGGTTTTTCTAGAAGCAAGACGGTTCTCTGAACCGCTCAACGCGCGGGGCAAAGGATGGCGCGACTACGTGCCGTATGACGCACCAAGGCGCGGTCTTGCGCGGCAATCGCGTGGAAAAGCATACCAATCTATACTCATAGCAGATCTCCAGCGAAAGTGATCCGCTCTACACGGTCGGGAAGCGATGGCACGTTGCCGCGCTTTCGGTCGCAGCTGCGACGAGGGAAGGAGCCCAGAGCGATGAGCAACAGCACCGGGACGCAGGCTGTCATCCAGGTTTCAGGCACGAGTCGCGAGCGGCTGCAGAAGACCCTCCGTCACGAACAACCGGACCGATTCCCATTGATTTCGGCGGCTCGGCTGTGACCGGCGTGCACGCCAGTTGCGTAGCAGCGCTGCGCGACTATTACGGTCTCGAAAAACGCCCGGTGCGCGTACACGAGCCCTTCCAGATGCTGGCGCTGATCGATGAAGACTTGCGCGCGGCGATGGGCGTGGACGTGACCGGCGTCTTCGCGCGCTCGACCATGTTCGGATTTCCCGTTGAACGCTGGAAGAGCTGGAATTTCAACGGGCTCGAAGTGCTGGTGCCGGGCGACTTCAACACCATCACCGATGAAAAGGGCGACACGCTGATTTATCCCGAAGGCGACCGGTCTGTGCCGCCGAGCGGGCGCATGCCGCAGGGCGGCTATTTCTTCGATTCCATCATCCGCCAGGAAGCCGATCGACGAAGAGAAGCTGAACCCGGAAGACAATCTCGAGGAGTTCCAGCCGATTTCGCAGGCGGATCTCGATCATCTGGCGCGCGCGGCGCGGGAAGCGGCGGCGACTGGCGCGGGGGTGCTGGCCGGATTCGGCGGCACGGCCTTCGGCGACATCGCCTTGGTTCCGGGGCCGTTCCTCAAGCATCCCAAGGGCATTCGCGACGTGACGGAGTGGTACGTTTCGACGCGCAGCCGCCAGGACTATATCCACAAGATCTTCGAGCGCCAATGCGAGATCGCGATCGGGAATCTGGAGCGGATTTATGCCGCCGTGGGCGACCGGGTGCAGGCGGTCTTTGTCTGCGGCACGGACTTCGGCACGCAAACCTCGGCGTTCTGCTCCGTGAAAACGCTCGATGAACTCTATTCCCCCTACTACAAGCAGGTGAACGACTGGATCCACGCGCACACGCAGTGGAAGACCTTCAAGCACAGTTGCGGCGCGGTTTCAAAATTCATTCCTTCGTTCATCGAGGCGGGATTCGACATTCTCAATCCCGTGCAATGCTCGGCCACGGGCATGGAGCCCGAAAAACTGAAGGCGAGTTCGGCGAGCACATCGTTTTCTGGGGCGGAGGCGTGGACACGCAGAAGGTTTTGCCGTTCGGAACGCCAGCCGAGGTGCGCGAACAGGTGCTGCGCCGCTGCGAGATCTTCGCGCCGGGCGGCGGCTTCGTCTTCAACACCATTCACAACGTGCAGGCCGCCACGCCGGTTGCAAACATCGTGGCCATGCTCGACGCGGTGCACGAGTTCAACGGCAGAAAGTAGTCTTTGCGAGGGGTGATTTCCGCGATGAGACGCCGGCTGCGAGGAGACACAGGGCCGACGCATCTTAATTGCTATATGAGTGGAGGGCGATAGCGGTTGAGATGGAGGGATGAACAATCCCCTGAAGTATTTTGCCGAGTTGCGTGATCCGCGGGTGGAACGGACGCGGGAGCATTTACTGGAAGAGATCCTGTTGATGACGATTGCGGCGGTGTTGAGCGGAGCAGGGAGTTGGAACGAGATCGAGGGCTATGGCAAGGCCAAACGCTTGTGGTTCAAGGGTTTTCTGAAGTTACCGGGAGGCATTCCCTCGCACGATACGTTCAACCGTGTCATCTCCGGGCTCGATCCGGCCGAGTTGGAGAAGGGGTTTGCGGCCTGGGTGTCGTCGATTGCCAAACTGACGGCGGGCGAGGTGGTGGCCATCGACGGCAAAGCGCTTGTGCGGCACGCGTGAGGCAGGCAAAGCAACGCTGGTGCACATGGTTTCGGCCTGGGCCAGCGCCAACAACCTGGTGCTGGCGCAACGCAAAGTCGACGACAAGTCCAACGAGATTACGGCCATTCCCAAGCTTCTGGCGGCGCTGGAGTTGAGCGGAACTGTGGTGACCGTCGATGCGATGGGATGCCAGCGGTCGATCGCCGAGAA
Organism: uncultured Acidobacteriota bacterium; assembly: GCA_963826735.1. Classification (GTDB taxonomy): domain Bacteria; phylum Acidobacteriota; class Terriglobia; order Terriglobales; family Acidobacteriaceae; genus Telmatobacter. The sequence goes on along the minus strand of CAWGYN010000008.1, from coordinate 74,633 downwards.
GATCGTTGCTAAAAAGGCCGACTATATCCTGGCGGTCAAAGAGAACCAGAGCAATCTTCTGGCCGAGATCAAGGACTCGTTTCAGATGCTGGCTGCCGATGGAGTGAAGGAAGAGATCGACTGCGGACACGGGCGTGTCGAACGGCGGCGCTGCTCGGTGATTGCGGACCTTGAGTCTGCTTGAAAATGCCTCCGCATGGGCGTCATTACAGGGGTTGGTGCGCATCGAGTCGGAACGCTACCATAAGGCGACAGGCAAGACCGAACGCGAAATCCGCTACTACATTACCAGCCTTGGCCCCGACGCGGCGCGGCTGAATCAGGCCATTCGCAACCACTGGGGCATCGAAAACAAGCTCCACTGGGCCCTCGATGTCAGCTTCGGAGAAGACCTGGACCGCAAACGCGCCGGCAATGCCGCGCAGAACTTCTCCATCCTCAACCGCATCGCCCTCAACCTGCTCCGACAGGACAAAACATGCAAGCTCGGCATCAAAGGAAAGCGCCTCCAAGCAGGATGGGACAACGACTACATGCTCCATCTACTCGGGAATTAAGATGCGTCGGCCCTGCCTGCGCCCTGACACCTCCAACGGCAGCGGCATGGGTGACTTCCTCTCACCGCCCGCTGCGCCCTCCGGAGGCGGCGGCCTGGTTTCCACGGCCGAGGACTACTACCGCTTTGCGCAGATGCTGGGGAACAGCGGCGAGCTTGGCGGGGTGCGCATCCTCGCTCCCTCAAGCGTCCGCCTCATGGACACAAATCATCTTCCCGCCAGCATGCTTACGGGCGAATTCCACGTAGGCGCGCAGACCCTCCGCACCGGTTTCGGATACGGTTACGACTGCGCCGTGCTCTTCGATCCCCAGGCAGCCGATTTGCCCGACGGCAAGAACACCTTCTTCTGGGATGGCGCTGCCAGCACATGGTTCTGGGTCGATCCGACGAACGACATCGTTTTTGTCGGCATGATCCAGCGCCTGAAAGGCGGCCAACCCAATATGGAGTACTCGACCCGGCCCCTGGTCTATCAAGCGCTGGTCGATCCTTCGAAATAGCTTCGCGCGAAATGGCGACGCGCTCGAAATGGTCCTGCGCGCAGCATCACCGGGTGCGTCACTAGAATCAAATAAGCAGATGATTCAGTACCTCTATCTCGGACGCGTAGACTACGCCGAGGCCTTGCGCCTGCAGGAAGAACTCGTCGCATTGCGCCAGCAGGGATGCATTGGCAACGTGCTTTTGCTGCTGGAGCATCCGCCCGTGCTCACGCTGGGTCGTAACGCCAAGCGGTCTAACATTCTTGCCTCCGACGAATTGCTGGCCAGCCGCGGCGTCACGCTCCACGAGATCAACCGCGGCGGCGACGTCACCTACCATGGCCCCGGCCAACTCATCGGCTACCCCATCTTCGATTTGCGCAGCCTGCGCAATGTGAGCGGCAACCGCCTCGGCCCGGTCGACTTCGTCCGCCTCATGGAAGAGGCGCTCATCCGGCTCTGCGGCGAATTTGGCGTGGCGGCCGGGCGCATTTGCGGACTGACGGGAGTCTGGTGCCACCTGCGGTGGGGTCCTGCGGACGGCAGGCTTTTGGAAGAGAGTAGTGGGAGAACGGGCAAAGATGTGCCCGCGGGTGAAAGAAAAATTGCGGCGATCGGCATTCACGTCGCCCGCGGCGTCACCTCGCACGGGTTCGCCTTCAACGTCACCACCAATCTCGACGATTTCCGCCTCATCAACCCCTGCGGCATCACCGACAAGCCCGTGACGAGCCTGGCCCGGGAGGTTTCGGACCCCGCGGCGCTGCCCACGCTCGAAGCCCTCGCCCACCGCGCAGCCCACCTGTTCGGCGCGGTCTTTGACGAACCGATCGAAACGCTGGAAAATCTGGCCGCGCTGCGCGCCCAGGCGCAAACCGCTTCCGCGCCGGAATCGCCGGCACAAGACACGCCGCTCCAGGTCCCGCCCACAATCGAGCGCCTGCGCCAGTTGCCACGCCCAGTCAAAGACCCGCCGATCTTGGCGTAATCATGTAGCGCCGGTCTCCCGACCGGCTGTCGTGCGGGCGTCCTCGCCCGCACTTCTCAGCGCCAACACGTACCAGCGATTTATAATCCGGCAGGAACTGCTGCGCGCGGCGAACTGAGGGATGCATGTCCACTGAAATCATCATGCCCCAGATGGGCGAGTCGATCTTCGAGGGCACGATCACCAAATGGCTCAAAGCCATCGGCGACACCGTCGCAATCGACGAGCCGCTTTTCGAAATCTCTACCGACAAGGTGGACGCTGAGATTCCCTCGCCTGTGGCCGGCGTGCTGGCTGAGATCCGCTTTCCCGAAGGCGCCACTATCGAAGTCAACACCGTGGTCGCGGTGATCGGCGAGGCCGGGTCTGCGGTGGCCGCCTCCGTAGCGGCTCCGATTCCACAGGCTGCTGCCCGAAACGCTACCCCACCGCAGGTGGTCCTTGCCCAGAAACTCGTCCAAGAGTCTGCCCCACCGCAGGTGGTGCGCTCTTCGCCGCTGGCCCGGCGCATCGCCAAAGAGCATGGAATCGACTTGAGCCGCATTACCGGGACCGGCACCGGCGGCCGCATCGGCAAAGACGACGTGCTGCGCGCTGCATCATCGCCCTTTCAAAAGTCCGCAGCGCCATCTCCAGGCCAAGAGACCGCCTCGCCCCAGGTGGTTCCGACCGATGCCATGCCCCTCACCCGCATGCGCGCCATCATTGCCGACCGCATGGTCGAAAGTGTGCGCACCAGCCCGCACGTCTACTCCGTCTACAAGGTCGACATGACGCGCATCGCGCGCCTCCGCGAGCAGCACCGCGCCGGCTTCGAGCAGCGCCACGGGGTCAAGTTGACTTTCATGCCGTTCATTGCCGCCGCGGCCGTTGCCGCGCTGCGCCGCTTCCCCATCGTCAATGCCTCGCTTGAAAGCGGGAAAGACGGCCTCGCCATCCGCTATCACCGCAACATCAACCTCGGCATCGCCGTGGCCCTCGAATGGGGCCTCATCGTGCCCGTGATCCGCCAGGCCGAGAATGCGAGCTTTGCCGCTCTGGCCGGCTCCATTGCGGATTTGGCCCTTCGCGCCCGCACCAAGAAGCTCTCGCCCGACGAGGTCGGCGGGTCCACTTTTACGCTCACCAACGCCGGCGCCTTCGGCGGCGAGTTCGGCATGCCCATTATTAACCAGCCCGAGTCGGCGATTCTCGCAGTGGGCGGCTTGCGCAAGGAACCTGCCGTACTCACCGACGCCGACGGCAACGATTCTATTGCCATCCGATCGATGCAGTACTTCTGCCTTGGCTTCGATCACCGCCTGATCGACGGCGCCGACGGCGGCAAGTTCATGCTCGAGTTCAAGAAGGTGCTGGAGAGCTGGGACCAGGAGATCGGCTGACGGCCTGCGACCAGCGCGTCGACAGGTCGCGCGCCGCATGAGCAAAAGCAATCGCGCCTTTAGACGCTCGGCTTCGCCGATGTCTCAAATGCCGCAATCGCGTCGTGCAGCCGGTTGAAGATCCGGCCTGGCCCGATCGCGTCCGTCACGTGATGGCGATCGAGGTCGGAGCGCAGATCCCATGGCACGCGCGCAAACCCCAGCTCCACTCCAGCTTCATCGAGGTTCTTCTTCAGCCGCACCACAATCCGGGCAGCCGTGTAATCCATGTGCGTCATCGCCTCCGCGTCCACTACCACCCATTTCACGGCTGAGGGCATCGGCTGCACCACTTGCGAAACCTCCTCAAGGAATCGCCCGGCATTGGCGTAATAAAGCTCGGCTCCAAACCGGTAGAGCACCAGCCCCGGTTCCGTGACCACATGCGGCGCAACAGGCACGAGCTTCCAGGTTCCATCCGGGTTTGCCTCGAGGACGCCGCTATGCGGGTGATAACCATGCCGCACCACGCGCATCAGCGACACGATCATCGCCAGCACGATTCCCTCTTCCACTCCCACTAGAACCACGACCGCGGCCGTCATCACTGCCAGGGCATATTCCTGCGGGCTCTCGGCCCGAATGTTGCGCAACTCGGCGAAATCGATAAGCCGCAGCGCAACCAGGAATACCATTGCGCCCAGCACGCAAGTGGGCAGATGCTGGAGCGGCCCGGTGAGAAACAGCAGCACCACGCCCACCACCACGGCCGTTGACACCTGCGCCAACTGGCTCCGCCCGCCGGCGTCTTCCATCATCGCCGTCTGCGTGGGGCTTCCATTCACCACAAACCCGCCGCTCAGCGCCGCCGCCGCATTCGCAGCCGAAAGCCCATACAGATCGAGATTCTCGTCGACAGTCTCGTAATGTTTCGCCGCATAGATCCGCGAGGTCGCCGCGCTTTGCGTAAGAATCATCACGGCGCACGAGGCGGACACCGTGAGCAGCAGCTCCACTTCCTGCCGGTTCATCTCGCGAATGCTGAGCAGCGACATCAACGCCAGATGCGGCAACCCGCCAACCACCGGCCCAATCGTCGCAATCCCGTGTCCCGCAAAATTCCACTCCGCGCTAGCCGCAATCGCGGCCACAACGGCCACCAGCGCGCCCGGCACCTTGGGAGCGAAGCGTCGCAGCAGCAAGACAAACGCCAGCACTGACGCCGACAGTGCCACGGTGGGCAAGCTTGCGTGCGGCAATCCTCGCACCACTTCCCAAAGCTGCACGGCCGACCGCCGCGAATCCACGGCGACGCCAAGCATCTCGCTCAGCACGGAGATTCCCACCTGCAGACCCACGCCGGTGAGAAAGCCCACCAGCACCGTCCGCGAAAGAAAATCTGCGATAAACGCCAGCCGCAGCAGCCGTGCCAGTAGCAGAATTCCTGCGGTCAGCACTGCCACAATTCCGGCCAGAGCAATATATTGCGCGCCGCCCGGCGTCGCCGTGCCCGCCACTCCGCTGGCAAAGATCGCGGCCGTTGCGGAGTCTGCCGCCACCACCATATAGCGCGACGAGCCAAAGGCCGCAAACGCAACCAGCGGCAAAAAGAGCGAGTAAAGCCCCGTCACCACGGGCATTCCCGCAATCTTGCTGTATCCCAGCACCTGCGGGATATCCATCGCCGCCATCACGTTGCCCGCCAGCGCGTCGCGCAGAGCGGTTGCGCGCCGGAGCGGCCGTAAGCCTCGAAATAGTTTCACAATCTTAGAACTCCTCGCTCATTTACCTAGGATGATTTAGGACCGGCGGGCTGCCACAGCTTTTGCATCTGCTCCAGCGAACGGCCATTGGTCTCCGGCACAATTCCGCCCATAAACAACGCGGCGAGAATGCCCATCACACCATATATCCAATAAGCGAACCCATGCTTGAAATGCTCCACCAACCAGGGGTTTTTATCCAGAATGGGGAACGACCAACTGACGAGATAATTGGCGATCCACTGTGCCGCCACGGCCACGGCCATGGCCTTGCCACGAATCTGGTTGGGGAAAATCTCGCTCAAAAGCACCCAGGTGACCGGCCCCCAGGAAACGGCAAAGCCGGCGGTATAGACCAACATGCTGATCAACGCGACCATGCCCTTGCCGCCGAGCCAGAAGTCGGTGCCCAAGGAGATCATGCTCACCGCCATCACCAGCGCGCCGGTGATCTGCAACGGGCGGCGGCCAAATCGATCTACGGTGAGAATGGCAACTACGGTGAAAACCAGGTTCACCGCGCCGACGATGATGGTTTGGAACAGCGAGGCATTGGTGGTGAGGCCCATGCCTTTGAAAATGTCGGTGGCATAGTAAAGCACTACGTTGATGCCGACGAATTGCTGGAAGACCGACAGCATGACGCCGATGAAAACCAGAAGCACGCCGAACGAAAACAATTTGCCGGAGTGATGCTCGCTCAGGGAAGCGCGGATTTCGGAGATTTCCTTTTCGCCTTCCTCCGGCGTCACCAGTTTGGCCAGCACCGCGCGCGCGCCGCTTTCATTTCCCTTGAGCATCAGGTAACGCGGGGTTTCAGGGACAACAAACAGGAGGACGAGAAAAAGGATGGCGGGAATGGCGCCGGAAAGGAACATGTAGCGCCAGCCGATGGTATTAAGCCAGGCATCGCCGCTGCCGGTTTTGGAGATTCCGAAGTTGACGAAGTAAATCACCAGCATGCCGAAGATGATGGCGAATTGGTTCCACGCCACCAGGTTTCCCCGGACCTTGGGCGGCGCGATTTCCGCGATATACATCGGCGACAGCATGGAAGCCAGTCCCACGCCGATACCGCCCAGGATGCGGTAGAAGACGAAATTCGCCATGTAGCCGGGTCCGCCGTGACCGATGGGAGCAAAAGGAAATTCCGGCGCGGCGGCGCCCATGGCCGAAACCAGAAAGAGCACTGCGGCAATCATCAATCCGCGCTTGCGGCCGATGTGGGTACTCACCCAGCCGCCGACCAGGCCACCGACGATGCAGCCGATGAGCGCGCTTGAAACCACAAAGCCCAGCAACGAATTCGCGGCGTTGGCCTGGGCGGGGTTGGCCAGATCCGCGAATCGCGGATTGATGAAATAAGCCTTCAGACTATCCACCGCGCCGTTGATGACGGCCGTGTCATATCCAAAAAGCAAGCCGCCCAGAGTGGCGATGAGGGTGAGCAAAACGACATGTGGATTCAATCGCGACATACAGTCCTTAATGATTGCGGGGCGACTGAAGGCGAAATCCCGCAGATCGTTGCTATTCAGGCACAAGTGCAGGGAAATATACGTCCTTGAAGCGCAACGTCAGGGCATCTGGTTTTGCCGTAGGTCGTCCTGATTTCCCTTTTGCAGATAGCGCGAAGAAAGATCATTGAGATCATATTCGATTTGATCGGCATCAACATTGTGGGACGCTTCCGACCCCCTACGCGGTCCACTCCTTCGCGCGTTCCACTGCCTTCTGCCAACGCGCGCGCCGCTCGGCCCGCTCGCCTGCGCTCATCTTCGGCTCGAAGCGCACGTCGCCTTTGCGCTCGGCGCGCAGGGCATCCGGGCCCGGCCAGAATCCCGTCGCCAATCCGGCGAGATACGCAGCACCCAGCGCCGTGGTTTCGGTCACGCGCGGCCGAACAACAGGAACTCCGAGGATATCGGCCTGGAACTGCATCAGCAGATCGTTCACCGCGGCGCCGCCGTCGACGCGCAGGGCCTGCAGCGGCGCCCCCGTGTCGCTGCCCACGGCCTCCAGCACGTCGGCTACCTGAAACGCGATGGCTTCAAGCGCAGCGCGCGCAATGTGTCCATGCCCGGTGTCGCGGCGCAGCCCGATCAGCATGCCGGCCGCGTGCGCGTCCCAGTGCGGCGCGCCCAGGCCCACAAACGCCGGAACAAACACCACGCCGTTCGTATCGGGCACGCTGGCGGCCAGCGCTTCCACGTCGGCCGAGGCGCCGATGAGTTTCAGATTGTCGCGCAGCCACTGCACCACCGCGCCGCCGATAAAGATGCTGCCCTCGAGCGCGTACTCCAACCGCTTGCCGGTGCTCGCCGCCACCGTGGTAATCAGCCGGTGCCGCGAGCGCATGAATTCCGTGCCGATGTTCTCGAGCAGAAAGCAGCCCGTGCCATAGGTGTTCTTGGCCTCGCCCGCGCTCCAGCACAATTGCCCGAAGAGCGCCGCCTGCTGGTCGCCGGCGATGCCCGCAATGGGCAGTCCGCTCAGGCCGAGCGTCGTCGTCACTTCGCCCACGCGCTCGCTCGACCACTTCACTTCCGGCAGCATGCTCGCGGGAATCCCGAAGAGCTTGAGCAGCTCTGCGTCCCACTCGCCCTTCACGATGTTGAAGAGCAGCGTGCGCGAAGCATTTGTCACGTCGGTGACGTGCGTGTGCCCGCTGGTCAAGTGCCACACCAGCCAGCTATCCACGGTGCCAAAGGCCAGCTCGCCGCGCTCCGCCCGCGTCCGCGCGCCCTCCACGTGGTCCAGAATCCATCGCACTTTGGTCGCGGAAAAATACGGGTCCAGGACGAGGCCGGTCTTTGCTGACACCATCTCGCCCGCTCCGCTGTCCTCGAGTTCCTTGCAGAACGCCGCCGTGCGCCGGTCCTGCCACACGATCGCCGGATGAATCGCCTTGCCGGTCGCACGCTCCCACACAATCACGGTCTCGCGCTGGTTGGTGATGCCGATGGCGGCCACGTCGCGCGGCCGCGCACTCACATGCGCGAGAACTTCTACAGCGCAGCTCATCTGGCTCGAGAGAATCTCGGCCGGATCGTGCTCCACCCAACCCGCCTGCGGATAAAACTGCTGGAATTCCTTCTGCGCCACCGCCGCAATCGCGCCGGCCTCGTCAAACAGAATCGCCCGCGAACTCGTCGTCCCCTGGTCCAGCGCCAATATGTATGCCATACGTGCCTTACCCCTTTCCGGAGACCAGTCAAACACGCGAGGCGGGGAAGGGGCAAGGCGCGGAGTGACTCGCGCCATGGGTTCGGTTTGTTTTTTGGTGCGCCGAGTTTCTGGATCGATAAGCGACGGCTACCCCGTCCACGGATTGTGCACTTTTACCGGGAGCCCGCTGATATCGCGCGTGTTTCGCGTGACAAAGGTGAGTGAGTGTTTGGCGGCGGTGGCCGCGAGAAGCGTGTCGATGACCGGTCGCGGGCGATCGCCGGACCAGTCGCCCCAAAGCCGCGCTGTCGGCCCATCGATCGGCAGAATGCGGTCGACAAAGCCGAATTCCAACCCCTCCACCCAGCCGGCCAGCGCTCTTGCGGCGGTCAGATCGGTGCGCCTCTTGATGGCAATGCCTTTGCGCAGCTCTCCGATGGTTAGCACGCTCAGGTAGAGCGCTGAGGAGTCGGTCGCCTGAAGAAACGCCATCACGCCGGGGTCAGCCTTCTTCTTGCGCGTCTCGCTCAGGACATTGGTGTCGAGCAGGTAAGCGACTGGGGCGCTCACAACGCGATCTCACGGCCAGTGTCCCGGTCTGGCTCGACTTCGAAATCGTCCACTTTGGGTCCTCCCAGCAGGTATTCGCGGAGGTCCGGCTTGTGGGCGCTCAGAGAGTGAAAATCGTCGATGGAAAGCACCACGGCTCGGTCAACTCCATGACGCGTAATCATTTGCGGGCCTTTGCTTTGCGCCTCTTCGAGCACTTGGCTCAGACGCATCTTTGCTTCCTGGACCTGCCACCGTGCCATGAAATCTCCTTTTTGGCTAATCTGCCTATAAGTATAGGTGATCTGGTCAGAATTATCAACACAAGCAATGAAGTCAACCCGGCACCGAGCCCCTACTTCACTTTTCCCGCCGCATTCTTGAGCACCACACTCGACAGCACCGCCGTGTCCACCGTCTCCGGCAGGTGCGAGCAGAAGCCGATGCCGACGTAAAACGGCCCGTCCAGATGCAGCTTGATCGGCGGACCGAACTGGTGCATCGGCTCGCCGTCGAGGCTCAGGAAAATTGCAAACTCGTCGCCATGCTTTTCGATCCCGATGCGCCGGGCAGTGATGGTGATGAGGCTATCCGGCGAGGCACCGCCTGGACGGCCACCGCGGCTGCCCATGCGAAACTCCATGTCCTCGACGCGCACATCGCGCTCCGGCCGCCACGCCAGGTGCACCATCCCCGCTCCGTGCAGCGCCACCATCGCGGCCTTCGCGTCATCGTCCAGGCTTTGCCGGATCATCAGCACGGCTTTGCGGTCGCCGTATCCCTTCGGATCGGGAAAATCGATGTCCGCCGCCAGAGACACGTCGCCCGACATGCGCTTCCACAGGAACCGGAACTCGTCGCGCGTGTACCAGACGTTATATCCGGCCGAGTGAATGGTGTACTGCCCGGTTGCCGCGTCGAAACTGGCGCTGCCGGGCACAAGCGCCGCGCCAATGTCGGATTGCCCTTCGAAAACCCCAATCGGCGTGTCGAAATTCCGGCTCGGCCTGTGAAAGTCGGCCGGTGGCGCCACCTGCACATGCGTTGCGGAACCCGGCTGCGCCCAAGCGGGCGCAGTTTGCGGCGGCGCATTCTGTGTGTCGGGCGTCTGCGCGGGCAGGACAGGCATGGCGCAGGCGGCCGCCAGCGCTGCCGGAATCAAAAGGTTCAGGAAACCTCGGCGAGGGTTGCATCTTCTCATGGCAACCCACTTTAGCAGCTTGCTCAAGGATAGGGAACAAGTGTCGCACCTATGTGCGAAGTTCCCAGCGGGGCTAAAGCCCGGCATCATTTTGGCGTCCGTTGCGGCGCGAGTGAACTCGCGCCCTGATACAAAACATGACTCTGTAGGATTTTTCAGCGGCCTGTAAAGTGGCGCCTTCTCGCGACGGCTTCGAACTGACCCCTACCGCCGCAGTGAGCGCCCGCAGCGCCTGAAACAGGCTCAATGTTGTACCATTCGATTAAACTGAAAACCCACGTACGAAGGCCCTTTTTGATGAGCTCCGCATCTTCGCCGACCCTCCTCGTTCTCGCCGCCGGCATGGGCAGCCGTTACGGCGGGCTCAAGCAGATCGACCCTGTCGGCCCCGCCGGCGAAACCATCATCGATTACTCCATCTTCGACGCTCTCCGCGCCGGCTTCGGCAAGGTCGTCTTCGTCATCCGCAAGGACATCGAAGAGGCTTTTCGCGAGATCGTGGGCTCGCGCTTTGAGAAGCGCGTTGCCGTCGACTACGTCTTCCAGTCGCTCGAAGACATTCCGCCCCGCTTCACCGTGCCCGCGGGACGCACCAAGCCTTGGGGCACCACGCAGGCTGTCCTCGCGGGAGCCAGCGCTGTTCGCGAGCCCTTCGCCGCCATCAATGCCGACGACTTCTATGGCGCAGAGAGCTTCCGCGTGATCGCCGGCCATCTCACCTCCGGAGCGCCCGACTACGCCATGATCGGATTCGTGTTGCGCAACACGCTCTCTGAATTCGGAACTGTGGCCCGCGGCGTGTGCCAGCTTGCCGATGGCGATTATCTGAAGAGCATCGTCGAATACCTCGCCATTCAGCGCGACGGCGACACCGTGAAGAATACCGACGCCGCCGGACAGGTCACGCGCCTAACGGGCAACGAGCCGGTTAGCTTAAACTTTTGGGGATTCACTCCGCGCATATTCGATCAGTTGCGTGAGAGTTTTGAGACCTTTCTCGATCAAAATCGCTCCGATCCCAAACGCGAGTGCCTCATTCCCACCACGATGAACGATCTGGTTTCAGCGGGCAAGGCACGCGTGAAAGTTTTGCCCGCGGAAGGCTCCTGGTTCGGCGTCACCTATCGCGAAGACCGCCCGCGCGTGGTGGAGAGCATTCGCACGCTGATTGCCGCAGGCGCTTATCCTGAGAAGCTCTGGCCGTGAACCAAACGATCGATACTCGTGGCGAAGCACTCCACGCCGTGGCTGCACAGTTCCAGTTCCGCGGCAAAGCCGTGGATTTTGTGCCCTACGGCAACGGCCACATCAACGATACCTATCTGGTTACGTGCAACGGGGCAAGCACTCCAGCGCGCTACGTCCTGCAGCACATCAATGGCCACGTTTTTCACTCGCCCATCGCGCTGATGCAGAATATTGAACGCGTCACCGCGCATCTCAGCGCGCAGGTTGCCGGCGAGCCCGACCACGCCCGCCTAGCCCTTACGCTCATTCCTGCGCACGACGGTCGTAACTGGTACGAAGACGCGCAGGGAGAAACCTGGCGCGCCTATCGATTTATTGAGAACGCGCGCAGCTACGAAACCGCAACATCCGCCGAGCAGGCGTTCCAGGCAGCGGAGGCTTTCGGCCGCTTCCAGCAGCAACTTGCCAGTCTGCCGGCGCCGCGGCTTCACGAGACCATCCCCGATTTCCACCACACGCCGAAACGCTTTGCCGCGCTCGAGCAGGCAATCGCCGCGGACGTGAAAGGCCGCGCTGCGCTCGCCAAAACCGAAATCGACTTTGCCCTCGCGCACCAGTCCATTACGGGCGTTCTGATCGAAGCCAGCCATCAGGCCGATCTGCCCGAGCGCATCACCCACAACGACACCAAGTTCAACAACGTGCTGCTCGACGATGCCACCGGCGAGAGCCTGTGCGTCGTCGACCTCGATACCGTGATGCCCGGCCTGGCGCTCTACGACTTTGGCGACATGGTGCGCACCACCACCAGCCCCGCCGAGGAAGACGAGCAGGACCTCAGCAAGGTCACGATGCAGTTTCCATTGTTTGAATCGCTGGTGCGCGGTTATCTTGCGACGGCTGGAGGATTCCTGACAGAGACCGAGAAAAAGTTCCTCGCATTCTCCGGCAAACTCATCACATTTGAAATCGGCATCCGCTTCCTCACCGACCATCTTAATGGCGACACCTACTTCAAAATCCATCGCGAGGGCCATAACCTCGACCGCTGCCGCACGCAATTCAAGCTGGTGGAGTCGATTGAGATGCAGGAAGAAAAGATGAACCGGCTGGTGGAGTCGATTGCGGGTTAGAGCGGATGAGAGAAAGGCGCGAGATAGCAGATGGCATCAAAAAGGCTTCTCTCAGCGGCTAAAGCCTGCTCTTCAATTAGGTTTCTTGCGGCAAGACTGAAGTCGTGCCTTGGCACTAAGGGAAGTCAAAATCCCGCTCAAATTCAGGGGTCTGCAGAACGCGCGAAAATTCTTATGCTGATTTCGTGCTGCGCCTGATTGCGCAAACCGAGGGTACACGTTTCTGCAACTGAAGCTTTCGCATAGCAGGTGATCCGACCGGAATACGGAAGCAGATTGCTGTCCCCGGCGGGGCACCGTCTTCAGTTCGTTCAGTGGGATTCAGTGGCACAGTGCCGCGCAACCCATCGCACTAACGGGCCTCGCTCATGTTGTGGCTTTCTTGAAGTCTTCCTCTGTCAATCTTCCGCCAAAGTAATCCACGTTGTATTTGGCGTACAGGGCAACCATTTCTTCGTGACCAGGAGGCGTTGGACTTGGGTTTCTGCGTCGTCGGGCACCCTCTTCGAAAAACTCCTCCAGATTGCCACCCGGAGTAAGTCCAACGAAAAGGGTGCCAGGTGAAGGTCCGTTGATGTACCGGTGCGGAATTTTCTGAGGAGCCACCAGACTGCCCCCTTCAACCACGCGATAGAGCTCGCCCCCAACTTCGTATACGAACTCGCCCTTGACGACATAGAACCATTCGTCGCCGTCGCGGTGACTATGGAGAGGTGGCCCCTCCCATGGATTGTGATCGGCCAACATGATGCAAAGACGACCTCCCATGTCCGACGTTCTCACCTTGCATTGCAATTCGTCCGGAACTACAAGGGAACGGCCGTCTGCATGTCGTGTCTGGCCCGGTCCCACAATGATTGGCTTAGTTCTGGCCATTTAAGCCTCCTGTCCTGCGCCCGACACCGGCAGTCATCCTGCGGACGCCGCCATCAATGCGACAAATGATCTCCGATTCATTGAATACGCTCCCTAAACTCTTAGCAAATTACAGCTCTCTTGGCCACCTACATTTCGGCCAATCGCGCCGTGTCGATCAACCCCAAACTATTTCCTCGTCCGATTTAGGGTGCTGCATTACTGCGTAACCGTCGACGGAAACTTGGGCAGTCGCGGCGTCAGCCGGCGCACGATGAACTCCTGGGCCAGGTTCTGCATCGCACCCTCGGCCGTGCCGATGAGCGCGTTGGTAAAGGTCAACTGCACGCCGCTACGGTTGCTCGCGGGATAGTAGAGTTCCGAGATGCCTCCGGCCGCGATACCACCGAAAATTGCGGAATAATTCGGCTGCCAGCGCCCGTTGTCGCCCTTGCAGATGATCGAATTCGCAATGGCGAACATGGCCCGCGACGCGATGGACCCCGTGCCCTTGTAGAAGTAGCGCGGGTCCTGCTTAAAGAGCGCGGGAAGAATCGCGCCGCCAATCATCGTATCCGTGAAGCCATCGGCATAATTCGCGCCGAAGCGCTTGCCGTATCCCTGCGCGCCCTGACCGTAGCCGGCAAAGGTGTTGCTGGCCTGTTCTCCGCCCGCGATGGTGCCCGTCATCAGCCACGTCACAGGATCGATCGATGTGCGCCACGCCAACTGGTATTTCTGCCGCGTGGTCAGCGGCTCCGGGTGCTGCTCGTAGCTGACGTAGTAATTCGGAAACACGCCCAGCACGCGCTGCTTTTCTTCAAGAATCAATTGCTCCTGCGCAATCTCCACCCGCGACTCGGCAGACACCGTAACCTCGTTGGTCTCGGCGGCCACCGGCAATGCGATGGTGTGCGCGTCGAAGTCCTCGCCTGCCAGCAGCACGCCACTGATGGATTGCGTCTGGAATCCCTGCGCAGAGACTGTCAACTTGAACGCGCCGGGAACCAGGTTCGCAAAGCTGAATGCACCGTTGCTGTCGGACTGCACGGTTGCCGCCGGATCGGCGCTGCCGCTTCTCTCGAGCACCACGCTTGCCCCTTCGTATACCGCGCCCTCAGTGCTCGTCACCACGCCGTGCATGCTGGCCATGGCGGGCGATGCGGCATTGGGATCTGTCGCGGCGCCCCTCTGCGCAGTTGCACATGCCGCCGCCCCCGCCAGCGCCGCAAAAGCCAGCAGACGCACGCCCAGAGAAACCCATCGGGGCGCGCCGTGTGGCGCGCGGTGCTGATCAGCGGGAGAAGCGGTCAGGAATGCCCCCATCCCGAAGTCCAAATCATGCGAGTGGAATGGAAGCTTCGGCGAGATTTCTACTCAGATTAGACGACAGACTCGCTAACCGGACGAGGGAGCCCAGCGACCAAAGTGACTTTAGTCTATCGAAAGTTCCAATACGCGCATTGGCGGAGCGCTAAGTCCCTCAATAAACTTCGACTTTTCGGCTCTAAACCCGCGGAATCAGCAACTGGCAGGGAAATCAATCCGGCCGTCCCGTGTAGTGCTCGACGTGATGCACCTCGGAGTGATCCTCGAGCGACTCCAGGTGCGTAATCACCTCCGCGGGCATCTCCAGATCCTCGGCCAGCCGCTCTTCCACCATCGTCGCCAGCCGGTGCGCCGTGCCCAGCCGCATGCTGTCGGGAAACAACAGGTGCACCTCGATCATCTGGCGTTGGCCGGTGGCGCGGAAGCGTACGCCATGATATTCCAGGCCAAGCTCCGTGCAGAGAGCGTCGAGACGCGCGCGAATCTGGTGCCCGACCATCGGGTCCGAGTAATCGAGCAGGCCTTTCATGGCGCGCCAAAGCAGTCGGCCGCCCGTCCACAGGATGTTTGCCGCGACGGCGTAGGCAATCAGCGGATCGAAGGGCTTCCACCCCGTCGTCATCACCAGCCCCAGGCCCGCAACCACGCCAAAGCTGGTATAGCTGTCGGTGAGCACATGTTTGCCGTCGGCTTCCAGAATCAGCGAGTGGTTCCGCTTGCCCACGCGCAGCAGGTACCACCCTAAACCCGCGTTCAACCCTCCCGCGACGACGAGGAGGAGCACGCCGCTGCCCAAGTGGTCCAACGTCAGGCCATGCCGCCACTTTTGCGTGGTTGTATACAGGATGCTACCCGCGGCCAGCACGATCATGGCGCCTTCAAAGCCCGCGGAAAAAAAGGTGATGCGCTCGAATCCGTAGCGGAATTGCGGAACGGCCGGCCGGGTGCTCAGCCACAGGCTGAACAAGGCGAAGGTCACCACCACTACATGCACCACGGACTCCGCCGCATCGGAGAAGATCGCCGACGAACCCGTGAGCAGGTAGGCCGTCATCTTCCCGGTCAGCATCAGCACGCCCACCAGCAGCGAAAGCCGCATGGCGAACCGCGCTTCGCGATGCTGCTGGCGTCGCTTCTCAAGGGCGTCTTGATTCGGGGAGGGAGTCATAGCCCACACTCTCGCTTGCAAGGCCTGGGGGTCTTGCACACAGTTTACGCGCAGGCGCGTAAAGAACCTGTTGCGCTCAGAATCAGTTGGTGTCCCAGTTTGAGGAGAACTATACCTCAGGGGCTAAAGCCCCTACTCATTTTGCTGCTATTACGGCACGACTGAAGTCGTGCCCTTTCACGACGGCCTCAAACTGAGGCAGGACCCAGAATCATACAGCCGCTTCCGATCCTACTGCGGCTGCCCTGGAAGCTGCTGCCCAGGAATCTGCGGGTGGGTGTGCCTCATCCTTCCCAGATCAACGCCAAACTTCGGCTGCTCTCGCGTGCCTTCGACGTGGATGGGAACGTCCGTCCCCGCGCCATCCTTTTCGAATAACCGGTCGGCCGGCTTCAGCAGCGCGCCCTTCCATCCGCCCACCATCGCGGAGACCGTCGCCTGCATTTTGGCCCTCCCGGCAAAGTTCAACAGCCCGTCCTCGACACCAAACGTGCCCTTCAGGTCGATCTCCGCGCCTGGCACGGTGTACTCCAGATCCGATAGCGTAATCACCCCACCCGTCATGGTGAAATCGCTCTGCATCGCCGAGCGTACGTCCGCGCCATCGCCACGCTGCACTTCACCAGACCGGCCCTGGCCACGCAAACTCAAATCGCTCACTTCGTTCTGAACCTTTATGTCGGTGAATTGCGCGTCCTCGAGCGTAAAGCTTCCCTTCAGTTTCAGCCGCTCCTCCACTGGCGCCGAACCCGGCGAAATCTGAAGCATGGTCTTCAGCGCCAGTGTGCCGGTCAGTAGCGGCGTCCCGTTTTTGCTTGTGAGGCGCAGGAAATCCTCCATCCGCCCGCCGTTCACTTTCACGTTCAGGGCAATCTCGTGTCCGCCCGGCGTCGCGGTCCCGTTGCTCGCGGTTCCCGGCGGGACGCCCACCACCTTGCCCTCCGCGGTAAAGTGCGATTGCCCCAGCGTCGCGTTCACCGGCTCCAGCCAGGTGTCGCCGTTCGTGCCGTCCACGTGCGCGTGGAACTCGGTGTGCAATGGAAGCGCCGTGCCAAAGCTCGTCAGCCGGAAATCGGGCGTGTCGGTCTGTCCATCCACCACCAGGTCGCGCAAAACACCCGCATATTTTCCGGTCGATTGCAAAATCCCCGCAATGCCCTTGAAGACGCCCAGGTCAGCGTGTTCGAAGCGGTAGCTGCCGGCCACCGGCGTCTCACCCGGATCGTCCACCTCCCACGGTCCCAGGGTGCCCGTGGTCAAAATCAAGCCTGCCGGCCGCGGATTGGTCAGCTCCGCGTCGAACTGCATGGGCTTGTCCGGGCGCACATGGTTCAGCTTGATGTGGGCAATCGCGAACTCGAGCGGCAGCTTTCCTGGTTTGTCGGTTTCGATCGTCAGGTGCGCCCCGATGCAGGTTATGTTTTCGATTTCAAAACTCAGCAACGGCGTCCCGTCGCCTTCCGCGTGCTCAGCCGCTTTATGCGCAAAGTGCTTCTTCGGAGGCACATCGATGTCCAGCCCCCTCAGTTCCACCGCGGAAATCTTTACAGGCTCGCCCAGCTTGTAGCGCAGGGCCGCGCGGAACCGGAACTCGGCAATCTGGATGAGCGGCCGGGCCGGCTCAGCGGGTTCGTCCGCAGCATTCGCTCCTGGAACGTTTACCCCCATCTGCGCGGGCGGCCAGATGCGCAATCCCTTGCCCTCGGCGCGCAGCCCGTCCACCAGCGAAACGTGAAAACTGTCCAGCTCCACGTGCGCTTGAAAATGCTGCTCCAGCCGTTCCACAATCGCGGCGCGCAGCATGGGCTCGGCGTGGTGCAATGCGACGGAAACGCCCAAGCCCAGCGCAACCAGCGCCAGTAGCATCAAGCCCAACGCCCACTTGAGAGCGCGATGCCTGCGCCAGAATCCTGCCCGCTTCGCCGTCACGGTATCCACCAGCCTGCGTCCTTATTTTCGCAGGCTTCCTCCCCGCTCAAGGAGCAACCCCTGTTCCGTTGGATGCGCGATGTTGCCTGGAAAGTGACAAGCGGAGTTAGCGGAGTTGGCGGAGCTAGCCAGTTCCGCACTCCCGTAGTCGCGCCTTCTCGGTCCCTCGTTCCCTTGGTCCCTGCCTTTCCGGTCCCTTGTTCCGTGTCTCCCCGTGTTCTACACTTCTTCTCATAGATGCAAGTCCTCATTGAAAACCTGGTAAAGCTCCAATCCATCGATCTTGACCGCGCTCGCCTCAACCAGGAGCTGCGTGCGCTGCCCGCGGAGATCGCCCAGTCGCAAGCCCGGCTGGCCGCCGCAGAGCGCCAATCCGCTGACGCCTCGGCCGCGCTCAGCCGCGAAGACACGCTGCGAACGCGCCTCGACCGGGAAATCGCCGGGCACCGCCAGAAGACCGCCAAATTTCGCGCGCAACTCGACTCCGTTACTAACACCGAGCAGGCCTCGGCCATCGAGCACGAAATCAATTTCGAAACCGCCGAAGCCGAGCGCCTGGAAAATGAGGAATACACCAGCCTGGAGCGCACCGAGACGCAGGAAGCCGCGCTGGCCCAGTCCCGCGCCCAGGTTGAACTGCTTGCCGCCGAGCTTGAAGGCGTCCGCGCCCGCGTGGCCGCGCGCCAGCAGGAACTCCTGGCCGAGCTCGCCGCTTACGATACCGCTCGAGACGTCCTCCGCGCGGCTCTCGATCCCGACTGGCTTGCCCGCTTCGACCGCATCGCCGCCTCTCGCGGCACCGCCATCGCCCTCGCCGTAAATCAGCAGTGCACCGGCTGCAGCATGGGCGTGCGCCCGCAAACCTGGAACCAGCTGCGCGAAGGCGAGCTGATCAGTTGCGACAGTTGCAACCGCCTGCTCTACTTTGACCCCGCGATGGCGCCTGTGCCCAAAGCACCACAACCTGATTTGCTTCCCGGCGCCGGCCGCGCCCCGCGCAAACCCCGCCAGGCGGGCGCATAGGCCTAAAATACCTGTCATGATTCGCGCCATCATTGCGCTTGCCTGCCTGCTGTCAAGCGCCGGCGCATGGACAGAGGAGAAGCAGCCAGCCTACCCCTCGTTTGACTATCAAGCCGCCTACGCTCACGAAATCAAGCCCCATCGCAGAACCATTCCGTTCGCGGGCGTCAATTACGGCGGCGATCAGCTCGGTCTTACTTTGACTGTTTCTCCGGCAGGAGACGTGTTGGAAGCAAAACCCGCAGGAGAGGAAAGGGACCTCAAATTCTGGCCCGAACTGCGCCCCGAAGTGTTGCGCTGGAAATTCATTCCGTTCGAGGTCGATGGGCATCCCGTGACGGCATCGGTCGAAGAGTTTGTTAATCTCATCCCGCCCGAGGAGTTCCCTTCGATCCACGCGCCTGCGCCCGTGATCAGGCCCGATTCCAAAGTCGACATAACGCTCTCGCGGTCGATGTGCTACGGGCGCTGCCCCGTCTACAAGGTTTCAGTCAGCGCCAGGGGCATCGTGTTTGATGGCGAAGCCTTTGTCGCTGCCACGGGGAGGCAAACCGATACGGTTGACCCGAGCGCAGTTCGCGCACTGGCAAAGAAGTTTGTTGCGGCAGATTTCTATTCAATGCGCGACGAGTATCGAGCCGGCGTGACAGACAACCCAACCTACACGCTCTCCATTGCAATCGACGGCCATAAGAAGCAAGTAGTGGACTACGTCGGTCAGTGGGTCGGTATGCCTGCCGTAATCGTTGAACTCGAAGGCGACGTCGACGCTCTTGCACATACAGAACGATGGATCAAAGGGCCACAACAGTAGACGGCTCCAAGAATGGCAACTCGAAACCTGTAAGGAATTTGAATTTGCCGATGCTCACCCGCCGCCGCTTTCTCGCCCAATCCGCCGCTGGCGGCTTCGCACTCCCACTACTCTCGTCCAAGACGCAAAACCGCGGAGCGCCGCTCACGATCGATGCGCACGTGCATGTCTTCGAGCGCAACCCGCGTTTTCCCTTTGCGCCCGGCGCGCACCCTCCGGCCGAAGACGCGTCGCCGGAAAAACTCATCGCGCTCATGCGAGCCAATGGCGTGGCCCGCACTGTGATCATCCAGGTCATTCACTACAAGTGGGACAATAGCTTCCTTCTCAGCGTTCTCAAGCGCTATCCCACGCTCTTCCACGGCGTCTGCCGCGTGAATCCCGAAGACCCGGCCGCGCCCGACGAGCTCGCTCGCCTTACTCAACAAGGATTTCGCGGCGTCCGTCTCAGTCCCGCGGCCGATGCCTCCGGTGACTGGATTCGCGGACCTTTGATGCCGCCGCTCTGGCGCCGTTGCAATGAACTCAAAGTCCCCATGACCGTTCTCGTGCCCGCCACGCGCCTGCCCGACCTGGTCCCGCTCATCGAGGCCAATCCCGAGCTCACAGTCGTCATCGATCACATGGCCGACTGCCCGCTCGATCGCCCCGATCTGCTGCGACACTTGCTTGACCTCGCGCGCTACCCGCACGTCTTCGTAAAAATCTCCGACATGTGGTCGCTCTCCAAGCAGCCTTACCCCTACCTCGACGCACAGGACCAAGTGAAGCGCCTACTTCATCAATTCAGCGCGCAGCGCCTCATGTGGGCCACCAACTGGCCCGTCTCACTCGCGCAACTCCCCTACGCAAGAATCGTCGAGCTCTACCGCGACCATATGAGCTTTCTCACCACGGAAGAGCGCGAAGCGATCCTGAATGGAACCGTGCAGCGCGTCTGGCCCTTCGGGTTGTAAGCGCGCGCACCCATCCTGCTACCCTTTGAATGGAGGCACTCTCCAGGAGAATTTCCCGTGCAGCGCATTTGTGTCGATATGGACGAAGTCATGGCAGACACCCTCGCCGAGCACATCCGCCGCTATAACCAGACCTTCGACGAGGACGTAACTCCGGAAGATCTCGCCGGCAAAGGCCTGTGGGAAGTCACGCCGCTTGATCGGCAGGCACAGCTTCGCGCCTTTCTCGACGCTGAAGATTTCTTCGAAGATCTTTCGCTCATGCCCGACGCGCAACCGGTGCTGAAAGACCTTTCGGCACGTTTTGAAATCTACATCGCCACGCAGGCCATGGCTGTGCCCAACTCGCTCGGCCCCAAATATCGCTGGCTGCAGCGGCACTTTCCCTTCATCCCACCCACGCACTACGTCTTCTGCGGCGACAAGTCGATTCTGCGCGCCGACTTTCTCATCGACGATCAGCCCAGAAACCTGCTGCGCTTCGAGGGTCAGGGCCTGCTCTACTCCGCACCGCACAACATCATGGCCGAGGGCTTCGTGCGCGTGAACAACTGGCTCGAAGTTGCGCAATTCTTCGCCGGTATCCCCGCCGCCGCGGAAGCTGCCGCGCAGGCCCCATCCCCTCGGGCGTAATCCGCGCCCGTTGTTTCCTAAATCGCCGAAGACCGCCCCCATGAGAATCCGATACCATGGAGTGTGACCCTGTCCGGCTCCCCTCGAAAGTTTCCTATCACGCGACGCCGCTTCCTCGCTGCAGGCGCGTGCGTTGTGGGCGGTTTCGCGCTCTATGGAGGCGAAATCGAGCGGCATTGGGTCGAAGTCTCGGAGAACAACGTGGTTATTCCCGGCCTTCCCCCGGCCTTTGACGGCTTCCGCATCGCGCAGATCAGCGACATCCACATGGACGAATTCACCGAGGCCTTCTTTGTCCGTCGACGTCGTCAACCGCGTCAACAGCCTGAATCCCGATGCGGTGTTTCTCACCGGCGACTTCGTCACTTCGGAGTACGCGCCCAGGAAATTTGCTATAGGCGCCGGGTGGCAATGCGCCGGCCTCCTCAACAAGCTCACGTGCCGCCAGCGCTACGCGGTGTTGGGCAACCACGATTTCATGGTTGGGGCCGACGCGGTGTCTGAGGCGCTCACCGACAACGACATCATCGTGTTAAGAAATTACTACATGCCGCTCGAGCGCTCCGGCAGCCGCATCTGGCTCGCGGGTCTCGCAGACCCCTTGCAGGGCTCGCCGGATCCTAAAGCCACGATGCCCGCTTCCATCCGCAATATCCCGCAGGAGCCCATTATTCTGCTCTGCCACGCGCCCGACTATGTGGATGATCTCCTGAAGCTCCCCTCCGGCCAGGCAGTCTCACTCATGCTCTGTGGCCACACCCATGGCGGCCAGGTTCGCCTGCCGTTGATTGGTCCGCTGGTTCTGCCTAAGATGGGGCGCAAGTATGTCGAAGGATGGTTCCGCTTCGGCCGCTTGCAGATGCACGTCAACCGCGGTATCGGTACAGTGAGTTTGCCCGTCCGGTTTGACTGCCCGCCGGAGATCTCCATGCACACTCTGCGTTCGGCTTGAATCTTGCCGGCTGCGTGCGCGATCGTCACGCCCCCGCGATCGTCATACCATCGATGCGCAGCGTCGGCGAGGCCACCGATCCGCGAAACTCCAGGTCATTGCCAATCGCCGTCACGTTGCGCAGCATCTCGGCCAGGTTTCCCGCAATCGTCACCTCTTCCACGGCGTGCGTCAGTTGGCCGTTCTCGATCCACAGGCCCGGTCGCGCCGCGCGAGTAATCGCCCGTGACCATATTCGTGCCGAAGCCCATCAGGCTCGTCACGTAAAGACCCGCCTTCACTGCGCCGATGATCTCCTCCGGCGCTGAGCTTACCGGGCTCGAGATAGAGATTGCCGCAGCCGACTCCCGGTGCGCCTGCCAGTCCCCGCGCTGCATTGTGCGTCGATCGCATTCCCAGCTTGCGCGCGGTGTAGGTGTTCAGCAGGTAATTGCGCAGCACTCCGTTCTCCACCACCATGGTGCGTTGCGAAGCCAAGCCCTCGTCGTCGAAGGGCGAGCTCCCGAATCCGCCTACCCCCGTTGGCAGCAGCATCGTGTTGTCGTCCACAATCGTCAGGTCCGGCGCGGCAATCGTCTCGCCCAGTTTCCCGGCGAGAAACGACGCACCGCGCCAAATGGCGTCGCCCGACGCGCCCTCGAACACCGAGCCGATGAGCGTCCGCGCCGTTTCAGGCGCAAAAATAATAGGAACGCTTTGCGTCGCCACGCGCCGCGCCCCCAACCGCCGTAACGTACGCCGCGCCGCTTCCTGGCCGACGGATTCGGGAGATTCAACATCGCTGAGGCGCCGCGCGCTCGACCACCATCCGTCGCGCTGCATTTTTCCGTCGGCGTCTTTCGCTAGTGGCGCGGCTGCCACGCCCGCGTAGCTGGTGCGATAGCTGCCAATAAATCCCCGCGAGTTGGCCAGCGCCTTGCGTCCGGTCGCAGCGTCGAAGCTGCCGCCGTCGGAGTTCGTAATGCGCGGGTCTACGGCCAGGGCCCCGGCCTCAGCCCGCCGCGCCCATTCGATCCGCTCCGCCCCGCCGAGCGAGTACACATCGTTGTAGTAAAGGTGCAAATCGCCTGCGACCATGCCAAATTCGCTCGCCTCCGGCAATCCCGCAAACGGATCCTCCTCCGTCACGCGTGCCAGCGCCACGGCGCCTTCCACAAGCTGGCGAATTCCCTCCGCAGTCAAATCACTTGTCGAGGCCGATCCCGACCGCTGGCCCAGAAACACGCGAAGTCCGAGCCCGCGCGAACCCGATTCTTTGAGCGTTTCCACCTCGCCCATGCGCACGTTCACGCTGAATTCGTCGCCCTCGCGCGCCACGGCCTCGGCGTCCGTAGCGCCGGCTTTCATGGCCAGCGCGATCACGTCGGCAGCGAGAGATTCAAGGTCGAGAGCAGTTTCGTTGGTCAGGGGAGAAGTTTCGCGCATGTCCTCAAGCTATCAAACGCGGCGGGATCCAGAATGGCGGTAGAGCGCATCGCGGCGCTGTTGCCAGCGATCTGCGGTCAATTTTTTATTAGTTCGCAGAGCTTCCGGCATGATACAGTTGCGCATCGAATCCCAATCTTCCCCCGGGGCGAAAGGATGAAATTCCCTATGAAGGTGAGACGTGGTTCCGATTTCCTGAGGTTCGCGGCACTCGCGGCAGGCTTTATCGTCGGCACTTCGCTGGCCACCGCGCAACAATCAACACCTGCTCCGTCCACTCCCCTGCAAACCTACACAGCGCCCGATAACAGCGCGACCGTCGGCGTCCCTGCCGGGTGGAAGGTGATCAAGGCCGAATATGCCATGATCCAGATGTCCGGTCCGAAAGGCGAGGCGATCTCCCTCGGAAACACGCTATTGATCCATAGCGGTACCTACAGGCCTGGTCAAAACCCGATGACGATTCCCAACCAGGCCACGCTTACTCAAAAGCTCGAGGCAGTCTGGCAGGAGGCGGCCGCGGCCTCAGGTTTTCCAGGTGCGCGCGTCAGCGTGTCCTCAGCCAAACCCGTGCCGCTCGGCAAAATCGCCCAGTGCGGCATCTTCCTCGGAAGCTTGACGAACGCACAAGGCCCACAGAACTTCGAGACGCGATTCTGTTCATTGCCGGTGGACAGCAATGGCGTCTACAAGCTTTTCTGGATGAACGCAACCATTCCGGTCTCGCTGGCCGCTCAGGAGCGCGCCACAGCCGAGGCCGTACTCTCCAGTTATAGGCCGTCCCTGGCTTCGCTCATGGCCATTCTCAAGCCCTCGACGCCACCGCTGCCCCCGATGGGCTGGGTTGTTCCGAGCGGTTACTCGGGTGATTCCAGCACAGTGTACGGGGAAATAATGGCTCAAGAAAGCAGTGACTGCATGGACGAAGGCGTGATTCGCGAGGAGCCGGAGGAGGATCTACCCCCTTACTGCCAATGAGAACGCGCGCGAGGCTCGTGCTGGACGAGAAGCTTCGCGCAGGTTCTCAACAGTAACAGAACAGCTTGCGGTCGAGTAGCCGCTCCTGTTCCGTCACAAAGCTGCTGCGGAGCTTTCGCAGCTCTCCCGCCGCAAAAAGCCGAATCTTTTCCGCACGCTGAAAACCATAGCCAATTACGGGCTGGCCCGCCTAGAGCGCGGCTCTCGCGGGCGCATTGCGCCCAAGGTTGCCCACGACCGCATTGAGCTGGAGTTGCCGCTGGTGCGCGGTGAGAATGCTGCGTAATGCCCATGATCCTGAACCACTGATCGCAAAAGTCGCCAGCTCGCCGGACCTTTGCGACGAGACGTCCGTAATCTCGACGGAACACGAACAACGCTGACCGTCCCCGGGGCATCGAACTTATTAGCTAGATCGGGGTTGCCAAACGTTTTGGCCAACGCCGTCTTTCCAATAGGCCGCCTTTTTCCTAAAGAACGCCGACGGCCCTACATCCTCAATTCATGGTGACACTGCCATGTTGATCAGGCCACTGACATGTTGATTCGGCTTGCGTACGACATTCAATTCGATATCCCGGCAGCGGTTGCGATGGTGGCGCTTTTGAATGTGCATCCTTCGCGCTTTCGCGATCTGGAAGAGCCAGACGAGCTGCATACTGAACCGAGGCTTGAGATCGCATCTTACCGCGATAGTTTCGGGAATCGTTGTGCGCGCTTTGTAGCTCCTCCAGGACGGCTGAGGATTTTCAGTTCTACGTTGATTCAAGACTCGGGATTGCCGGACGAGACCAATTGGTCGGCGGGCGAGACGCCGGTGGGCGATTTGCCGCACGAGACACTCACCTTCCTGCTCAACAGCCGCTATTGCGAGGTGGATCGTTTCTCGACCATTGCGCTGGAGCTTTTTGGAAACATCGCGCCAGGCTGGGGACGCGTGCAGGCAATTTGCAACTGGGTGAACAATAAAGTGGCGTTCGGCTATCAGCACGCGCGGCCCACAAAAACCGCCCTGGATGTGTTTACTGAGCGCGTGGGGGTGTGCCGCGACTTCCAACATCTGGCCATCACCTTCTGCCGCGCGCTGGGAATTCCTGCTCGCTATGCAACCGGGTATCTGGGCGACATCGGCGTGCCACCCGGGGGCCCTATGGATTTCAGCGCGTGGTTCGAAGTGTATATGGGCGGGCGCTGGTGGACCTTCGATGCCCGGCACAACGTGCCGCGCATTGGCCGTGTTCTGATGGCGACGGGGCGGGATGCCGCCGATGTGGCGATCACCACTTCGTTCGGACAGGCGGATCTGCGCAGTTTCTTTGTCGTCACCGAGGAAGAGGTTGCGACGCCTCTGATGGCAGATTTTGCCATGAGCAACGGAAAATGCGCATAAGGATGCCGTGCGCTCCGGCCATTTAAACTCAACGGAATCGTCGCTGGGCGTAAACAGGATCCACCTGCCGTGACTTGATTCGGCTCACCTCGCGTCCAGCTCGCCGGCAATCCGACCGGACCCTTGTGTCAGAGACCAAAACTGGAATTAGCGCGGTTCTTATTCTGGAGCCCTCGGCAGGGGTTGAGCATTGCGGCGATCGAAGATCTGATAGTCGGCAGGAACCTTGAAGGTTTCCGGGTCGGCAGGGCTGAGCGAGATATTCGTAAGCCAAAGCGTCTGGTCGCCGTCGCGCGGGTCGTGGCGCTTCACCTGCACGTTGATGCCTAATGCGGGGGAGTACCAGTATTCGACGACGCGCAGAATGGTCTTGGTGTTGCCGATGGTTTGCTTGTAGTAAGTGTAGGTCTCGCGCGAGCGTTCGACCTCCAGCCCCTCAAATGTATCGACGCCCAGGTTCTCGCGGGTCAGAAATGTGGTTCCGTCCGGCTGCAGACCGGCCGAGGCGAGCGGCTGCATGTCGCCCGGGGAGTAATCGCTCAGGTCGCAGGTTTTGGATCTGGGATTACAGTCATAAAACGTGTGTTGCAGGGGATCGGTGTACTGGAGCACGCGCAGCGGCGGCTGGTCCTTGCTACTGTCGGGCACGAAGAAGCGCCGCTCCTGAAAGATGCGGCCATCCATGTCGCGGGCGACGGCGCGTTCATTCCAATGGGTGATCGCCGAATCGTCGGGCAGGATCTCGACCCACACAGTTTTCGCCGTGGCGGTGAAGGGTGCGTTCGCCTTGGGTCCGAAATAAAGCGCCATCACGAGCTTCCGCGCGCGATAATCAGGCGCATGCATCGGACCCTCGTCCTGCGCGGCGAGGTACGCCGGACTCAACATGCAGCAGAAGGCCGCGACAACTGAAGGCGCAACCAGAACACGACGCCTCATGGCGAAACCTCCGTTTGGCCCAGAGAATACCACGATTCCCGGAGCGTTGGAACCAAGCTCAGGTTGATGGTTGCGGCCGGATCGTTGCCCACGTCGAAGTTTCAAGCACCCCAATTATGAGAATCTGGTGAGAAAATTTTGGCCCATGAATTGCTGTCGATAACTTGCAGCGTACTCGTGTGCTCACGGAGAGAAGCAACATTTGCGGCAGGCAAAGATAATTCGCCCGCGCTATGTGGAACAGTTTCGCTGCATCGCTGGCGATTGCGAAGATTCCTGTTGCGTAGGCTGGACCGTGCCCATCGACAAGCAGACTTTCGATAAATATCAGCGCATTCCCGCCGGTGCACTGCGCAACTCGATCGATATCAATGTGGTGGTATCGCCTCGCAACGCGGATGGGTCGGCGCCTGCCGAATACGCATTCATGCAGATGCCGCCGTCGAAGAAATGTCCGATGCACAACGCCGACAATTTGTGTCAGATCCAGCTTGAGCAGGGGGAGGGTTATCTATCGCGAATCTGTTCCACGTTCCCTCGCCGGACACATACTATCGATAAATTAGAGGAGACCACGCTCGCCCTCTCCTGCCCTGAAGCCGCCCGGATCGTCCTTACAAATACCCGCCTGTTCGGCGACCTCGACCAGCAGCCCTGCGTCACGCCTTGGGATGACAAGCCCGGCAGCCACACCACACCCATCAGCTACTTTTGGCCTATCCGGGAATTCACCGTGGCGCTGCTTCAGAATCGCGACTATGCGCTTTGGCAACGCCTGTTCCTTCTCGGCACTTTTTCGAGACGCCTGGAAACGGTTTTCAAAGAGGGTGCGCAAGGGAACTTCTCCGCGCTGGAGACAGGCTTCTCTCAAGCCATTGCCACAGGCACTCTTCGCGAGTCGATGGAATCCATGCCCGTCAACAACGCGCTGCAACTCGACCTGGTCCTGGGCCTGGCCAAACAGCGTCTCGGAGACGTCGACCTCAACCCCCGGCTTGCCCAGTGCTTGAACGATTTCCTGGCCGGCATCGGTCACGAAACGCTGAGCTTCGAAAAGCAATGTGAAGCCTACGCTGCCGCCTACAAAGACTCCTACGAGCCATTCTTTCTCAAATTTCCCGGCACGCTTGAAAATCTCCTGCTGAATATGGTCTTCCGTTCAATGTTTCCATTCGGCATTGGGATCTTCGCAAAAAAGAAAGCGATTGAGCCGGCCCGGCAGTACGCGCTCCTCGTGACCGAATTCGCCCTCATCAAAGGATTGCTCATCGGTGTCGCCGGCAGCCGCAAGCACGCGTTTTGTCTTGACGATGTAGTGCGAACGGTCCAGGTGGTAACGAAGCACTTTGAACATAGCGAACACTTCGTCGACGTCTGCGTGAAAGTGCTGACTTCCAAAGGCCTCGACAACCCCTACGGCCTCACCATGCTGTTGAGAAACTGAGTTACGCCTCCTCTGCATTCCTGAGCTGCACCCATGACATGGATGACTTGCCGGCAGACAGGGAGGGAAGTGGAGAACACAAATTCAGTCACGGTTCTTCTAGATCAACGCTTATCCGTTGTATAGATTTTCATCGCAGATATTCTTCGCTGCGATCCAAAGCCAAGGAAGGTTAGAGAAGGGAAGGCGTCTTACGCCGTCAGCCGTTCCAGTTGGTCCGGCTTCACGATCGTCAGGCTGGTGCCCTTGATCGTGATCCACTGATCGCGGCGGAACTGGTTCAGCAGCCGCGTCACCGTTTCGCGCGAGGTGCCCGCCATATTGGCGATCTCCTCATGCGTCAGCGCCATGGTAAAGCGGATCTCCGGCTTGCCGTTGGCCGCGTCGCGCCCCCAATCCAGGAGCAAGCGCGCCAGCCGTCCCGCCGCGGAGCCTGAAAGCGCCAGCCGCTTGGCGTCGTGAAACACCGTCATGTACTCGCCGGAAAGCGACTGCGCCGCGTGCATCGACGCGATGCCATGCCGGCCCAGGAACTCGACGAACTCCTGTTTCCGCACCGTCTTTACCTGGCAGGGCTCGATGGCCTCGGCAGTCACTTCGTGGGGAACATTGGCCAGCACCGCGCTCAGCCCCATCACGTCGCCCGGCCCGGCAATCTTCAGGATCATGGTCTTGCCGTCGCGCGAGGTGGAGGAGATCTTCACCTGCCCAAAGCAGATCACGAACACGTTGCGCGCCGCATCGCCCTCGGAAAAGAGCTTGGCGCCGCGAGCATGGCTCATCATGATGCCGATCTGGTCGTAATCGGCCAGCGCCTCCGGCGTGAGATTGCAGAACATCCGCAAATGGCGATGCTCGCAATTCAGGCAATCTTCCGGTGGGTGATGAGAATGGAGTGAAGCCATACGGGTACCGTTGGGGACTATTTGCTAAGTTGAGTATAGCGCACATCCCACCCACCGGGACGCACGTCTTTGCCCCAGGGTCCTGGCCGGAGACTCTCTTTGGTGCTCGGATTCGAGTTTCTAAGCCTGGGCCGCTCCGTTCGCTATGACGCCGCGCCGGCGTCACTCGCGTCAGGCAGCAGGTAATGTAGGCCCGCGAAACCTCGCGCGCCAGTTCTTCCAACAGCCGCATCCGCAGCGGCGGATGATTCTCAAACGCATGCCGCAATGCGTCGATGGGCAGCATGCAGCACCGATCCCGGCGTCACCGCCGTCAAAGTATATGTGTGATGTCCGTCGCCCAGTGCCGCGGCCAGCTCCACCAGGTCCCCGGGCCGCGCCGATCCAAGGGTCACACGCATCTGCAATCCGTTCCGCCTTGCGGACAAAATCACCCGAAACCACCACGTACAGCCCTTTACAGCTTCCATTCTGCCGAAAAACCGCCTCGCCGGCCTCCACATCGATGCATCGCGAAGCGCTGGTGAGCAGTTGTCCTGCCTCCTGCGGGACACTCCAGCAACTCGGCGAGCGGATGCGCCGCTGCCGCGGCCAGTCGTTCAATGCGTTCCTCAATTTGGTTGCTGGTCATTTTCCTTGTCGTATGCCGACCCCTCAGGCTCCTTACCGCGGGCTTCTGCGGCGCTCCGGTTCCCGTTGAACGTCTCTTGCAAGCGCGTGGCGAACCTTCGTGCGCACACGGCCTCACGCGGTTCATGCGTCCACTCCATTGCCTTCGTGTTTGCGGTTTCGGTCGGACAAAACGGTGCGGTTTCTCCTTTCCCCCCGCCCATTTTCCTTGGGAATCATTTGTGCCGCGCTCCGCGGCTGCAGCCCCCCGCTACGGGCTTCGACGGGAAGCGCAACTTCCCGTGCAGCTTCGGAAGCAACTTCCGACTTGGCGCCAGTGTCCGCCGTATTGGGCGGAACGCAAAGAACCGGCACACGCGAGGCAGACAGCAGCGCAAACGCCGTGCCGTGAGGCCCGGGTGTTCCGCTGGCCCGTTTTACCCCCGCTACAAGAATGCAGGGATGGTTCTCCGCAATCGCTTCAGCCACCGCATCGGCCGGATTGCCGTCCTTCACCAGGCACCGTACCTGAATTGTGCCGTCGAACTGGATGCCATGATCCTCCATGACCGTGCAAGGATTCAGGCCGGCGGCTTGTTCCGCGGCCGTTCGCACGTGCAGCGCCAGAAGCGGCCGATCGAACATTTGCGCCAGCGAACCAGCCGTTGCCGCCGCTGCCGCGCCGCATCGTCCCGCTCCACGGCCAGCAACACCGGACCGCCCGGAGTCGGCCGGTGCGGGCCCGCGTTCCAGTCCGCCGCTACCGCCAGCACCGGGCACGGCGCCAGCCGCACCAGGCGTTCGGCGATGGCCCCCACGACAACGGGGCCGGCGCCTTCCATCCCCTTGGTACCAATCACGATCAGCCCGGCCTCATACTGCCGCGCCACATCCACCAGCATCTCCGCCACGGCGCCCTGCCGCACCTCAGAATGGCTATGAATCCCCTCGCGCAGCAGCTCGCCGGCCAGTTTGTCCAGCACCTTGCGCGCCGCTTCTGTCATGTGGCCCAACACGCTGCCCGGAACCGCATCCACCGCGGCATACTCCATCGGGTCCAGCCCGTGGGCCAGCACAATCCGCGCCCCGTAATGGGTCGCCAGCTTGCGGGCGTACTCGAGAGCCGCCTCCGCCTGGCCCTCCAGGTCCGTCGCGACCACAATGGTCTTCAAGCCGTTCTCAAAACCCATGATTATCTCCAGGCCGCTGCCGCTGGCACATACGTATTCGAGTTTGAGTGTGCGCTTCCGATTTACCGAGGGCAGTGACCTCATTCACCCCCCCCTGTGATTCGAGTCACAGTTGTCAAGATATTGATTTCGCAAGAGAAGGGTCTCGCCACTTCCTGAGCGCAATCTCCCAGCCTCTCGGAGACAAGCGCGGCTGCCGTCTTCTCCTTGGGAATCCCGGGGGACGCAGGCGGTGCTTCTTCAAGGAGCGGTGCTGCCCCAGCCGAGCGAATGGACCTTCTGCCGGATCGTCGGGCTGTGCGCCGCCCTGTACATGAAAAGGCCCGATGCGCTACCTTGGGCGCGGTCATGAAAAATCACGTTTTGCGCCCTCTTTCCTTCCTTTTTGCCCTAGTTTTCGCTCCGATTTTGATGCCTTGCCTGCAGGTTCGCGGCCCAGGCGCCCGTGCCCGACTCGCCGGCCATCGAGGCCCAGGCCCACGCACTGCTCTCCAAGCTCACACTGGAGCAAAAAATCGAGCTGCTCGGCGGCATCAACAACATGTACACCCGTCCCATGCCCGCGATCGATCTGCCGCGCTTCAAAATGTCCGATGCTTCGGTCGGCGTGCGCACCTGGGGTCCGACCACCGCCTATGCGGGCGGCGTCGGCGCTCGCCGCCAGTTGGGACACCGATCTTGCGCGCAAAATCGGCGACAGTCACTCGGCCGCGACGCCCGCGCCCGCAACGTCAACTTCCTCCTCGGTCCCGGCGTCAACATCGCGCGCTCGCCGATCGCCGGTCGCAACTTCGAGTACCTGTCCGAGGATCCGTACCTGAACGCCACAATGGTGGTTCCGTTCATTGAAGGCGTGCAGTCCCAGGGCGTCATCGCCACCGTCAAGCACTACGCGCTCAACGATCAGGAGTTCAATCGCCACAATGCCAGCTCTGACGTGGACGAGCGCACCATGCGCGAAATCTATCTGCCCTGCCTTCGAAGCCGCCGTCACCAAGGCCCACGTCGACGCAGTCATGAACTCCTACAACCTCGTCAACGGCGTCCACGCCACGCAGAACGATTTCCTCAACCTCCAGGTGCTCAAGGGCGAGTGGGGTTTCCAGGGCGTTCTCATGTCCGACTGGGATGCGACCTACGACGGCGTCGCCGCCTGCAACAACGGTCTCGATCTCGAGATGCCCAGCCCCAAATTCATGAACGCGAAGAATCTTATTCCCGCGGTTCAGAGCTGGCCAGGTGAAAGAGTCCACCATCGACGAGCACGTGCTGCGCCTGCTGCGCGCCGAGTTGCGCTACGGATTCACCACGCGCCCGCAATTCGATCCCGCAGACTCCACATACTCCGTCGCCGATCGCGCCGCTTGCGCTTGAGGAGGCTCTCGAGAGCATCACGCTGCTCAAGAATCAGGGAAATCTCCTGCCGCTCGATCCCGCCAAAATAAAAAACATCGCCATCATCGGCCCCGATGCTTATCCGGCCGTCACGGGCGGCGGCGGCTCGTCTGAAGCGCATGCCTTTGAGCCGGTCAGCATCCTCACCGGCATCGCCAACCTTCTCGGACCCGATGCGCATGTCTTCTACAGCCCCGGCATGCCCGACACCGAAGACGAAAAGAAGGCCGTCGCGCAGGCTGACGTCGTCATCGTCGCCGTCGGCTTCACGCCGCTACGGAGCGCGAGGGCAAAGACCGCACCTTTACGCTGCCCGCTGGCCAGGACGCGCTGGTCGAGCAGGTGGTCGCCGCCAATCCTCGCACCATCGTGCTCCTCACCGGTGGCGGAGGCATGGACCTGAGCCGCTGGCTCGACAAAGTTCCGGCCTTGCTCCACCTCTACTATCCCGGCCAGGAAGGCGGCACGGCGGTCGCGCAAATTCTCTTTGGCCAGCACGATCCCGAGGGCAAACTCCCCGTCACCTTCGACCGCAGTTGGGAGACAAGCCCCTCGTCGAAGTGGTACTACGGCGATCCCAAGAACAACACCACGCTCCACACCGTTGGCGAGGACGGCAAGCCAAAGGACTACACCATAGAGCACATCAAGTACGGCGACAAGCTCATGGTCGGCTACCGCTACTGGACCACCACCGGCAGCCATCCGCTGTTTCCGTTTGGCTTCGGCCTCAGCTACACCACCTTCAAATTCTCACGGCTTCAAGCACCCGCCGTCGCGGCCTCCGGCTCTCCAGTTTCGGTCGGATTCGACGTCACCAACACCGGCAGCGTAGCGGGAGCGGAGGTCGCCGAGCTCTATGTCTCCGACCCCTCCGCGCAGGTCGACCGCCCCGAGCGCGAGCTGAAGGGCTTTGCCAAAGTCCGTCTCGCTCCCGGCGAAACCCAACACGTTACGCTCACCCTCGACGCGCGCGCCTTCAGTTATTGGGATGAGCCGGCGCACAAATGGATCATCGATCCCGGCAAATTCATTCTTCGGGTCGGCGACTCCAGCGAAAACACGCCGCTCCACGCCGACATCGATTTGCATTAACCGATTTGTACCACCGGTCTCCTGACCGGCTGTAGCGGGGGTCCCCAGACCCCCGCAGAACTGGCCGCGCGGATGACTAAGCAAAGTATTGACATTTGTACGTACACGGGCTAAGCTCGAAATGAACGAACCCATCAGTAAGCGCGATTGGGATCCGGTCAAGAATCGCGAGAATTTGCGGAAACATGGCGTGCGCTTCGAGACTGCTTCACTTGTCTTTGAAGATCCATGGATCCTCTCGCGCAAGGATATTTCCCACGACGACGCGGAGGAGCGGCATAACGCGCTCGGAGAGATTGCTCCGGGAGTCATTCTGTTTGTGGTGTTCACGTTTCGTCGGCGAGACGAGGACGAAATCATTCGTCTGATCTCCGCACGCGCCGCATCGGCACATGAGAGGAGGGCCTATGAAGAGGCACGCAGCCGCGCGGAAGCGGGATATCGTCGCTATCGCCGCAAAAACCGACGCTACGATTGACTTCTCCGAGATGCCTGAAGTGGTTGACTGGACCGGGGCCGAGGTGGGACGCTTTTACCGGCCAGCGAAACGCCCGGTGACAATGCGGCTGGATGAGGACATTATCGACTGGCTAAAGAGCTACGGGCGCGGTTACCAAACCAGGGCCAACCTGCTCCTTCGCCACGCCATGGAATCCGGCCGGCGGAAAACGGCGTCGCGGCGCGCGGCCCGATAGACAATTGTGTAAAGTCGCCTCCACCTGCCCGCAAGTACGAAGCAAGATCGATCAGGAGATCCAATGTTGAAGCATAGTTCGCGATTCACCTCACTGGCTGCCATCCTTCTCGTGGCATCCTCGCTTTCTACAGCTCAATCCATGCCGCATCCGCAATGGGTAGGAACCTGGGCTGCGTCTCCCATGCAGGCCGACGGCATCAATATCCGCCTATTTTCCAGCGTCACCATGCGCGAGATTGTCCACATCTCCGCCGGCGGGCCGCAGATTCGTCTGCGCTTTACCAACGAGTTCGGCCTCGATCCCCTCACCGTCGCGGACGCCCACGTCGCGCTCAGCGCCGGTGGCAGCTCCATCCAGCCCGGCAGCGATCACTCCGTCACCTTTGGCGGAGCCGCATCCGTCAACATTCCTCCCGGCGGCGCCATCTTCTCCGATCCCGTTGCGCTCGCCGTCGCGCCGCTTTCCGATCTCGCCGTCAGCTTCTATCTGCCTCCGCAGATCATGCGCGCTGAAACCTTCCACGCCTTCGCCGACCAGGACAACTATCTCGCCGACGGCCATTCATCCGCCGCGGCGGACCTGCCTCAACCCACCGTGCTCTCCTCCTGGTACTTTTTTGACGGCGTAGATGTCGCGGCGGCTGATGGCTCCCGCGCCGTGGTCACGCTCGGAGATTCCATTACTGACGGAGCGCACTCCACGCACAACGCCAATCTCCGTTGGCCCGATGTGCTCGCCACGCGCCTCAATCAGGACCCCAATCTCGCCCATGTCGCCGTGTTGAATGAAGGCATCGGCGGCAATCGCGTTTTGAACGAAGTCGCCGGCCCCAGCGCGATCTCGCGTGTCGACCGCGACGTGCTCGCCCAAAGCGGCGTGCGCTACGTCATCGTCCTTGAAAGCATCAATGACATCGGACGTTTGGCTCACGTGATGGTTCCGTGGGACGCCATCACCGCGCTGCAGTTGGAATGGGGCCTCAAGCAGATTGCCGATCAGGCGCACCAGCACGGCCTCAAGATCTTCGGCGCCACGCTTACGCCTTACGGCGGCGCAGGCTACTACTCCGAAGCGGGCGAGCAGGCGCGCGAAGCGGTCAACGACTGGATCCGCACCAGCGGCGTGTTCGACGGCGTCATCGATTTCGATAAGATTACGCGCGATCCGCAGAATCCCAAGGCCTTCAATCCGCTCTACGACTCGGGTGATCACCTGCATCCCAGCGATGCGGGCTATAAAGCCATGGGCGAAGGCATCGATCTCACGCTGTTTGCGAAGTAATCAAAGCGCCGGTTCGCCGCGTTCGCTGTCCTTCTTCGCGCCGGC
This sequence comes from uncultured Acidobacteriota bacterium, assembly GCA_963826735.1. Lineage (GTDB taxonomy): Bacteria > Acidobacteriota > Terriglobia > Terriglobales > Acidobacteriaceae > Telmatobacter. The sequence goes on along the minus strand of CAWGYN010000008.1, from coordinate 39,188 downwards.
TTCCATCGCTGCAAGCGAAGCCTCCATCGCCGCGAACTCAGGCCGCCCCTTGAGCGGCTTCAGTCGCGGATCGGCCAGCATCTGGAAGAACCACGGACAACGATTCTCATCGGCGGCGCGCAGCTCCTCGAGGGCCGCATCGGCCTCGCCGAGCACCGCATTCGTGGCGGCGTTCAGCGTAGTCAGCACAAAGCGCTCGCGGCTTAGCCATTGCAACCGTTCCAACTGGGCGTGCGACTCCTCGACGCGCCCTGAGCAGGCCAGCGCATAGGCGTGGGTTGAAATGGCAACGTCATAGTGCCAGGAGCGCCCCGCGAGTGTCTCCGCCACTTCGACGGCATCCTTGATTTCTCCGTTATATGCCAGAATCATCGCGCCAAAGAAAAGCGAGTTGTCGTACCCCGAAGAAAAGTCGATCGCCTTCCGAATCTGCGCCACGCTCGCCTCCCGCTCGCCGGCCAGGTGTAGCGCCCATGCCAGGGCCGCCTGCACCCAGGGCGCGTAGGGATCGACGTGAATCGCCGCATGCAGCATCTCAATGGCTTCGCCAAACCTGTGCCGGCTGAGAAGAAGCCAACTACGCGCCCGCGCATTCGTTGCATCGTAAGCCATCCCCGCGGAGCGCGTTATCAGCCGGAGAGACGAACGCGCATCGCGATCGAAATGAAATTCCATCCAGCTCAGAGCCGGCAGCAGCGCATCGGCCTCATCGTTCAGTTCCGGAATTCCATCTGCCGCGCGACGCACCGTAGCGGCCGCGATCCTCGGAGAAAGGTAGCCGTAGACGCACTGCATGATGGCCAGATTTGCAAGGTCCACGCGCGCCGCCATGAGCGCTGGATTCAGTTCGACCGCGCGTAGCAGCCGGCCCATGGCATCCTGCATGCGGTGCCGCTCCATGCTCTGCCACTCGTAATGAGCGCGCAGACAAAGGTCATGCGCCTCGCGCTGCGCCGGCAATAGGTCGCGCTTTGCGGCCGGCGCAGACTCGGCCCCGGCATCGACCCCGGCCGCAATTTCGATGGTAATCTCCCCGGCGCGCAACCGCGATGTCACACGGTTTACCAGCTCGCCCGCCAGCTCCACAATTTGTTCGCGCTCCGCAATCACGTCCTCCACCCACAGCGGCGCGCCATCCTCCACGCGGATCGCCTCCAGGCGCAGTCTGAGCCGTACCGGCGTGGCAAGAATCTGGCCCGTGAGGATCAGCTCCGCGTGCAGCAGCTTGCCAATCTCCAGCGCGGCCAGACCGCGCCGCGCCAGGGCATACGTCGAGTCCCGGGCGGCGATCGATGCCACCGCGGGGCGGGCGCGGCTCAATTGTTCCATGGTCTGTTCAGCAATCGCCAGGCCGAGATACTCGGGAACGTCATACCCGGTGGAGAAAGGCAGAATCGCCAGCCGCGGCGCTGTCGCACCGCGCAACCGTGTCCCGTCGGCATCTAGCCGAAATTCCCTAAACCGACAACCCACCTGCCTTATTCCTGCCGGCGACAGCACAGAGCGATCCATAGAATCCAACGCAGTTCTGCAAATCCTCGTCTCGCAGCCCGGTTCGCAACAGTGCCCGCCACATGGCGGTTTATCTGCGGCAGCGGCGGCAAGGATTCACAACACTTTCATCTGGGGTAACGCAAAGCAATCACAACAGTAAGTAAGGTTTCCCCATGGAGAGGCGCGAAGCCGTGGCCGACGAACGGTACGAACGGATCGACTCCCGTTCTCCTCGCACGGAATCACTCTCCCACGCGGAGAATCACCGCAATTTCCGGGCTTCCGATGGCTTTTGTATTTCGTCTGCGCTGTCGTCCGCTTTTGCGAGCGGACAAAGTCCGCGGGCGAATCGCTTCCGGACGCACGTCCAGCGACCGCAGTATCCATCTAAGAGCCCGATGAGCTAATCGTACGTCGATTATCTCTCTGACTCTCTCATTGTGGTGAGAACTTATGAGAAAGCATCAAGAATAGTAGTAATCCAAAGTAGGTTACTGAAATGTATCGCGATTCGCTACACATGCACGGCTTCCCCAGACAGGGACAATTCCGCCCACTCTGCTCGCGCCCTGGCAGCGCTATCCGGCTTGACCGCAACATTTCCCTTCGCGCGGAAAAGCCAGGAGCTAAGAGCTGAAAGCTGTCTTTACGCTTTGCCAATCACCTTAGCCAGCGTCGCGCCCATCTCGGCCGGCGATACCACCACGTGAATGCCTGCCGCTTCCATGGCTTTCATCTTGTCGGCGGCCGTTCCCTGGCCTCCGCTGATGATGGCGCCGGCATGGCCCATGCGCCGTCCCGGAGGTGCTGTTTGCCCTGCGATAAACCCCACCACCGGCTTCTTCACGTGCTGCTTCACAAATTCCGCCGCGGCTTCCTCGGCCGATCCGCCAATCTCGCCGATCATGATGATGGCTTCCGTCTCGGGATCGTCATTCAGCAGCCGCAACGCATCGATGTGCGTCGTGCCGATAATGGGATCGCCGCCAATGCCGATCGCGGTCGACTGCCCGATGCCGCGCTGCGTGAGTTGGTGCACTGCCTCGTAGGTGAGTGTCCCGGAACGAGACACTATCCCGATCGAACCTTCCTTGTGAATGCGGCCCGGCATAATGCCGATCTTCGCCTTTCCCGGCGAAATCACGCCCGGGCAATTCGGCCCCACCAGCCGCGACTGCGAATTCTTCAGCTTGGCCCACACCTTCACCATGTCCAGCGTCGGAATGCCCTCGGTGATGCAAACGATCAGCGGCATGCCCGCATCCTCGGCCTCGAGAATGGCGTCGGCGGCAAACGGCGGCGGCACAAAGATCATGGTCGCATTGGCGCCGGTTTTCGCCACGGCTTCGGCCACGGTATTGAACACCGGCCAGCCCTCGTGCATCGTTCCGCCCTTGCCGGGAGTCACGCCGCCGACCACCTTGGTGCCGTACTCCGCGCAACCCATGGCGTGGAAGGTACCTTCCTTGCCCGTGATGCCCTGCACGATGAGCCGCGTGTTTTTATCAACCAGTACTGCCATTTTTATGCCCCCGCCGCTGCAGCCACAGCCAATTCCGCTGCGTCCTTCATCGTTTCGCCCACCTGGAAATTCAAGCCCGACTCTTTAAGGATTCTCCGTCCTTCTTCAACATTGGTTCCTTCAAGACGAAGCACAATCGGCACCTTGACATTCAGCTTCCGCGCCGCCGCCACCACGCCCGTCGCCAGCCGATCCACGCGCAGAATGCCGCCGAAGATGTTGATGAAGATCGCCTTCACATTCGCGTCCGAAAGCAGAATCTCAAACGCATGCTCAATCTGCTCCTGCGTCGCGCCGCCGCCCACGTCCAGAAAATTCGCCGGGCTGCCGCCTGCGTACTGAATGATGTCCATCGTCGCCATGGCCAGGCCCGCGCCGTTCACCATGCACGCAATCGACCCATCCAGCTTGATGTAGTTCAGCGCGTACTTGCTCGCCTCCACTTCCAGCGGATCCTCTTCGGCAATGTCGCGCAGCGCCTTGATGTCGGCGTGCCGGAAGAGCGCGTTGTCGTCGAAGGTGATCTTGGCGTCGAGCGCGAACAGCTTGCCGTCGGTGGTCGTGATGAAGGGATTGATCTCGATCAGCGAAGCGTCGGTCTCGATGAAGGCCTTGTACAGGCTCTGGAAAAACGCCACCGCCTGGTTGATCTGCGCGGCTTTGAGTCCCAGCGCAAAGGCCAGCTTGCGCGCCTGCCATGCGCCAAAATCCCACCGCCGGATCGATCGTCTCCTTGTAAATGGCCGTCGGGATCCTTCGCCGCGACCTCTTCAATCTCCATGCCGCCGGCCTGCGACGCCATGAACACCAGCTTGCCCGTAGCGCGGTCCAGCACGATGCCCAGGTACAGCTCGCGCTCGATGGCCGCGGTCTCCTCGATCAGCAGCCGCTGCACCTTTTGTCCCTGCGGACCGGTCTGGTGCGTCACCAGCGTCATGCCCAGGATGTTTTTCGCGTGCATCTCGGCGTCTTCGCGCGTCTTGGCCACCTTCACGCCGCCGCCCTTGCCGCGGCCTCCGGCGTGAATCTGCGCCTTCACCACCACGCCCGTTGCGCCTTCGGCAAACAGCTTGCGCGCCACGTCGTTGGCTTCTTCCAACGTGTTCGCCATCTCGCCCTTTGGGCACGGGCACGCCATACTTCGCCAGGATTGCTTTTGCTTGATATTCGTGGATTTTCAAGGAGTAGGGACCTCGAGCAATTCTCAGATTACCACGCAGATTTGCGGGGAAATCTCAGCTTCTGAGGCCGCGACGGAATCCTGTTGCCGCGTTCACTTCGGTGGGCTTATGCGGTTGGCAATCGAGCACATGGGGCAGTAGCCGACAAACCCGGTCAACGCCATCAGGGTTCCCGCGATCACGAATGTGACGGTCTGCATCGACAGGTGAAACCAGTAGAATCCGCCTGCGATCATCATGATTCCCAGACATCGCGCGCAAGGTCCGCTGCCGGTTGGGAACATTCTTCGGGTAGAACATCGCTCGTCTTCGCCTTTCTCTCACCATCATTCACGGACTTCGCGTCCGCGCCTCTCCCACAAACGAGGGATCGCCCCGTTTTCAGCGCCTCGGTGCGTTCGGCATGGAGACGATACGGCTTCCATTGCAGCACGAGCTGCGAACGCTGAAAGCTCGCTCTGTTCTGCCATACTTCATCTCATGTCGTTGGTGAAGGATCTGCTTCGCCCGCTCGCCGAAGATCGGCGCCGCGCTCACCCGCGAGCAGGCCGCCGCCGTGCTCGAGGAGATCCTCGCCGGCAACGTGCCCGAAGTCGAAACCGCGGCGATGCTGGCCGTCCTTGCCACGCGCGGCGAGCAGGCGCCGGAGCTGGCCGGCTTTGTCGACGTGATGCGCCAGCACTCCGTTCCCATGCCCTTCACCGAAGAGGAAAGAGCGGAGCTCGTCGATTGCGTCGGCACCGGCGGCGGCGGCCCGCAAACCTTCAACATCTCCTGCGGCGCGGCGCTGGTGGCCTCCGCCGCCGGCGCCAAGGTGGCCAAGCACGGCAACCGCGCCGTCACCTCGCGCTGCGGGGCCGCGGATGTTCTGGAGGCTCTCGGCGTGCCCATCGAACTCGGGCCCGAGCTGGCGGTCGAATGCCTGCGCGAAACCGGCTTCGTCTTCCTCTACGCGCCGCTCTATCACCCGGCCATGAAGGCGCTCGGCCCGTTGCGCCGCGCACTTGGCTTCCGGACGATTTTCAACTTGGTCGGCCCGCTCACCAACCCGGCCCACGCGCGCACGCAGGTCATCGGAGTGCTCGCCCCCAGCCGCGTTCTTCTTGTCGGCCGCACGCTGCTCGCGCTCGGCGCCAGGCGCGCCTTCGTCGTCCACGGCACCGATGGAATCGACGAGCTCACCACCACCGGCGAATCCGTCGTGGCGCGCGTGGAAGAGTCGGCGGAAGGCGAGCCCGAGCTCAAAGCCGCGCGCATCACGCCGGAGATGGCCGGCCTCGAGCGCACCACGATCGACCAATTCACCGGCGGCGACGTCGACACGAACAAAGCGCTGCTCTACGACGTGCTCACTGGCATTCCCGGCGCGCGCCGCGACGTGGTCCTGCTCAACGCCGCCGCCGTACTGGTAGCCGCGGGCCTGGCCGGCGATCTGAAGCAAGGCGTAGCCATGGGCGCCGAAGCCATCGACTCCGGCCAGGCCGCGGCCACGCTCGCAAAGCTGCGCCAGTTCGGCGCAAGGCAAGCGATGAAACAGTAGCTAATCCAGTCGAACACCGCAGTGGTAATCTTTCCCCGGGGTCGAGGAGGAAGAATCATGCTACGTGAATTGCGGGTACTGACTTGCCTTGTGTCTGTCGCGGTCTTGGCGTGCCCGTCTTTTGGTCAAACCATACAGATCAATCGCGAGAACAAAACGATCGCCATCAGCACGACAGACGAAGCCACGGCGATAGCGGACATAGCTGCAGTGACGATCGGCTTCGAGGTTTACGGACCGGACTACCAGTCTGTCTACACCGATGGCGGAAACATTTCACATGCGATCCTCGATGCGCTGCACAAGGCGGGTGTTGAAGACAAGAGCATCGAGAGTTCCGGACAAAGCCTGGAGCAGAACACCAACTTCGACGACAAGGACAAGCCAGACCAGCGCGCAAAGAGGCAATTCGTTTTCAGTCAGTCGTGGGAAGTCAGCGTTTCTCCGCAGTCTGCCGGAGCGGTGATTCGCGCCGCCGTTGCGGCTGGAGCGAACAAGAGTGGTGCAATTGACTGGAGGCTGTCAGATCGAAAAGCCTTGCAGGCAAAGGCCGCCGAGGTGGCTCTGGTAAAAGCCCGGGCCGTTGCGAACCAAATGGCCGAAGGTCTTCATGTCAAACTCGGCGACCTCATCTATGCCAGTAACGAAACGCCGAACGCAAGAATTTATTTCGCTCGGCCGCAGCAAGGGCAAATCCTAAATACCGAGAGCGCTTCGATTTCATCCAACATCAACCTCTTACCGTCTATCGAGATTCGCCCTCAGACTATCCGCGAGGAAGCCACCGTCTATGCGGTCTTCGCCATAGAATAGGTGTCAGCCGCAACTTTCGGCGCCCTAAAGCAATGTCGACAACGCAAACCGCCCTCGGCCTTTCAGGTGCACGCCTCCGACAACGTCGCCACGCTGCTCGCCGAGGCCGCGGCAGGCGCGCTGGTCGAAATCGTCGCGCCCGGCTGGAAGACACGACCTGACCGCGCGCGAGAAGATCGAGCTCGGCCACAAGATCGCGGTCGCGGCCATCCCCGAAGGCGCGTCCATCACCAAATTCGGCGTCGTTATCGGCATTGCCACGCGCGCAATCGAAGCCCGGCGAGTGGGTTCATCTGCACAACTGCCGCAGCCAGCTCGACGAACGCTCAGGCCACTTCGACGTCCAAACCGGTGAGCCGGGAGACAATGCCTATGCCTGAACCGATACTCGACCGCGCCGCTAATCGGGCCGCCAATCAAATCGCCGATCGCGTCTGGACCGGCTACCTCCGCCCCGATGGCCGCAAGGGCATTCGCAATCATCTGCTCGTCGTTTACACCGTGGAGTGCGCCAGCTTCGTTGCGCAGGAGATCGCCAAGGACGAGCCGGACATGCACGTCATCGGTTTCCCGGGCTGCTACGACAACGACTACGCCATTCGCCTGATGCTCGCGCTGGCCACGCATCCCAACATCGGCGGCGTGCTCGCGGTGGGCCTCGGCTGCGAGTACACGCAGCCGCACCGCATCGCCGAGGCTGTGCGCGCCTCCGGCCGTCCTGCGGAGTCGTTTTTCATTCAGGAGCATGGCGGCACGCGCCTGAGTGTCGCGCTACGGCAAAGAGCTGCTCGCCTCGCTCCGTGCCCGCGCCAGCGAAGGCGCAGTCAACGTGCCCATGACCTTGGCCGACCTGACCATTGGCGCCGAGTGCGGCGGATCCGATGGAACTTCAGGCCTCGCCGGCAATCCCGTCGTTGGCCGGGCTTTTGATCGATTGGTCGATCGTGGCGGCTCGGCCATCTTCGAAGAAGTGGTGGAGATGATCGGCCTGCGCGATCTGATGGTTGCGCGCGCGGTCTCGCCCGCAGGCAGCGCAGCAGCTCGGCGCAACCTACGACAAAATGCTGAACTACTGCAAGGCCGTGCGCCAATACTCCGTCGCGCCCGGCAACTTTGCCGGCGGCCTCACCACCATTGAAGAAAAAAGCATGGGCGCATTTCGCCAAGGGCGGCAGCCGGCCCATCCAGGGCGTCATCCGCGTCTCCGAGCGCCCGCCGCACGCGGGCCTCTGGCTCCTCGATTCTGTACCCGACGACCACTTCATGCAGTTCGGCTACACCAACCCCAACGACACCGAAGGCATCATGGATCTGATCGCCGCCGGAGCGCAGATCGTGCTTTTCATCACCGGCCGCGGCAGCGTGATCGGCAGCGCCGTGGCCCCGCTGATCAAAATTACGGGCAATGAACGCACCTACCGCAACATGACGCGAAGACATGGACTTCAACGCCGGCCGTGTGCTCTGGGCGAGCTCACCATGGACGAAGCCGCCGCTGAGCTGATGGACCTGATCGCCGATGTGGCCTCAGGCCAGCCAAGCAAGCCTGAGCGCCTGGGCCACCGCGAGTTCTTCCTCATGTACAAGCACCAGGACGTGCCCTCGCTCGAAGCCGGCTGCCGCGCGTAGCGCCGCCCTCTTTTCGCGCCGCTGCCGCGTTTGACTAGCCGGCCCCAAGCTACGACAATAAGAGAGTTGTCCCTCTCCTTGTGGGCCTGTGGCGCAGCTGGGAGCGCGCTTCCATGGCATGGAAGAGGTCATCGGTTCGATCCCGATCAGGTCCACCAATAAACCCAACAACTTAGCGGATTCGCAGAAAAAACGCGATACGCTTTCGATACGTTGGTTCTCATGCTGCATCCTCCGCAGCACTTTCTACGACATTCCTTGAACGGTCCAGAAGAACATCGACCACCCGGCTTTGCGCTTCCCGCTTGGCTGACGTCAGAGCCTTCGTGTAAATGTTCATCGTTGTGGAGATGTTTGCGTGGCGCATCAATTCCTGCACCACTTTGACATCTTCCCCGTTAGCTTTGAGCAGCGTGGAGTAGGTGTGCCGGAAGGTATGGAAGCCGACCCACTTTGTGATTCCGGCCCGCTTTGCGGCAGGTTGCAGGAAGCGATCCAGAAGCGTATCGGCCCAGGGCGGCATTTTGCCCTGAACTCGTTCGCTGGCGAAGACCCAGTCCTCCGGCTCTGCGTAGCAAGTTTCCCGCTTCCAGGCCAGCAACTCGGCAGTGGTCAACTCATCGATGGGAACCGGCCTGCGGGAGGTCTCCGTTTTGCACTTCCCGACAATGCCGTCCACGACCGACCGGGTAACGTCCATCTGCAACGTCTTCCAGTCGATGTCCATCCACTTCAGGCCCAGGACCTCGCTGATGCGCAGTCCTGTAGTCGCCGCCACGATGCCAATGACGCGCATCTTCTGGGGCAACTCCAGCATGAGCGCACGGAACTCTGCCACTTCCAACGGTTCCGTGACCCGCTTCCGCTTGGTGCTCTGGCGGACGGCAAAGATGGGGTTCTCTCCATCGTTGAGCCAGCCATAGCGGATCGCGTGTTGGAAGACTTCACTCATGATGCCCTTGATCTTCGCTTTGGTCCCATTCGCTAAATCGTCGATGGAGCCAAGCCACCGCTCTACTGCTACTGCTTTGATCTCCCGAAGACGGTAATGGCCCCAACGCGGAACGATTCTCGCCTTCAGATAAACAGCGTAGGTCTGCTTTGTCTGTACGACCTTCCGCTCGGATTCTTTTTCCAGATCCAATTCAATCAACCGATAGTGTTCTACCAATTGCTCGAAGGTTTCTGGCAACCCTTCAGGACGGGAGGTGTGGTGGTTAACGTCGAGGCGCAGTGTCGAAACAGCCTTCCATGCTGCCGTTTCCGTTGGGTACTGCTTCACTGAACCAATTACAAGAGCACGCATTTTGGGTTTGCCTTTGGCGTCAATATCCCGCCATCGATAAACCCAGACTTCCGGCCCCTTCTTGCGCTGATGACGGCTGAAAAAGCCGTGTTGATACCGTGGTCGATTCAAGAGACATTCCTCTCATTCCGACCCCGATGGCTGGTCCAATTTTACCGCTTCACACTCCAACCATCGAGAGAGTTCCGAGAGGCGAAATCGCCACATCTGGCGCACTCCCCGACCTACGGGATGCGCCGGCAGGTCGCCTCTCCGGGCCAGTTTCAGCACAGTCTTCCGTGACAGGGCCAGGAAGTCCGCGGCACGTTCAGGAGCGACAAACGGTTCGTGCGTCGTGGGGGTATTTAGGAGTTCCATCTCTCACCTCATCTGGACATTTGCAACGCGAACAACACTGCTTTCCTTGGGCTTCCAATCGTTCGATCATTCCTCACGTCTGCCCTCGAACGGCGTAGGCTTGAAAAGCTTTGGTCGACTTGAGCGGCGCATCCCTGGCCCGGTTCTCCTCCGCGAGGCGATCCAGTCTCGCCATTTCCTCTTCTCTTCGGATCTGCCATTCGGGTTTGGTATTTTGCCCGGTACCCTGATTCGCTACGGCGCGGCGGCGGGCAGTGATCGCCTTTCTGCGGTTGGCGCAGGGAGGTTCTTGGTCTTCGTCCTGGTCGGGCTAGGCTTACCTGTGAGCCGATTCGCCATCGCCACGAACTGCCGGTATGTTCCCTGGTAGCCCACATCTCGCAATATCCGCCATACCGCTTTCCAGGGCAGACCGACTTCTGAGATGGCCTTCAACTCAACAGCAAATCTCTTCAGCCCCCTGGCCTTGAGCGGAAGGAGGTCCGTTCTTGCCCGGAGCCGTTCGGCCAATGCGTTCACCTCAGTCACCTCGATATTTATTGACGAGTACATTTCAATAAGAGTTTGCCACTAGATTTTGATTCGATGCAAGGCGGCCGTTCATTTATCTCTTTGACTGCCCTCACCTTCCCTCACTTTGCAGCACAAGGCAGCATTCGGCAGCACTTTCCCTCATCGTCAAGAGCGGTGAGGGTGAATGAGACTTTGTCTGCCAAGAGTGCGGCTTTTGTTGCGGTCGAAGGCCGCGCTTTCGGAAGCTCGGAGAGCGGTGGAGGAACGCTGTGGTTTCAGGGCGTCTTTCAGTGTGAAGTGCGGTAGTGGAACATAAAGCGCAGACGCACTTTGAGGGTTTTGCTCTTCTATCCTGATTTGTTTTGTGCAGAGATATCCTGCCGCACATATGTACCTTTAAAAGGCCATTGTGCCGTCACATTCAAATTGCACATTTTTCAGTGCAATATGCCTTTTTAGTCGGCTTTTCGTCCTCGCACCAAATCCTCACCAGACGCTGGTGATCTATCGCCGAATGCACCCGTGATGTGGCATTGATCGGTGTTGCGCCATCTTCGAGACTAGGCACCAGAGTGGCATATCTCACGAGGTCATGCGCTCCGATAGATTTACCTTGCATTTCTTCCACGTCTGTGGAATAATTGCAAGGTATGATTCAGCGGCATGCGACAGCTCGGCTCACTTCAACTTCTTGGGGCAATTCCCCGCCGTTGCTTTGCTCGGGCCGCGGCAAGTTGGAAAAACGACGCTTGGCCTCAGCCTCACCAACGAAGCGCAGAATTCACCGCTGTACCTCGATCTGGAGCTTCCTTCAGATCGCGCAAAGCTTGCCGACCCGGAACTCTACCTTTCCGATTATGAAGATCGGCTCGTGATCCTGGACGAGATCCACCGTCTTCCCGGAATCTTTCAAACTCTGCGTAGCTTGATCGACCGGAGAAAACGAAAAGGAAAACGCACCGGCCAATTCCTATTACTCGGATCGGCCTCCATTGATCTCTTGCAGCAATCTGCGGAGACGCTTGCGGGCAGAATCGCCTATATGGAGCTGACTCCATTTCTGGAGAGCGAAGTAGTTGGTTCCTCCCCCAATGCCGGCCAAGCTCTTTGGGTGCGTGGCGGCTTTCCAGACAGCTTTCTCGCGGAAACCGAAGCTCAGAGCTTCGAATGGCGCGCGGCCTTCATCCAGACCTATCTGGAACGGGACGTTCCCTCGTTAGGTCCACGCGTTCCAGCTGAGACGCTTCACCGCTTTTGGCAGATGCTTGGACACAATCAGGGCCAGATGCTGAACGCGGCGCAGCTTGCGGCAGGCTTGGGAATCAGCGGCCAGACGGTCGGCAGATATCTCGACATCATGGTTGACCTCCTGCTCGTGCGTCGTTTGCAGCCATGGTCTTCCAATGTCGGCAAGCGTCTTGTCCGCTCCCCAAAGGTCTATGTGCGGGATAGCGGACTTCTGCATACGCTGCTGGGGATACGCGATCAGGAGACCTTATTGGGGCATCCGGTGGTCGGATCGAGCTGGGAGGGAATGATCATCGAGAACATCTTGAGCGCGGTACCGGCCAACACACAGGCGTGGTTTTACCGCACCTCTGTCGGAGCCGAGATTGACCTAGTTTTGGAGACCGCGCCAAATGAGCGATGGGCAATCGAGATGAAGCGTTCCCTTAGCGATCCGAAGCCCAGTAAAGGCTTTTATATTGGCTGCGCCGACGTCAAAGCCAACCATCAGATCGTCGTTTACCCAGGCCAGGAGAGCTATAAGCACGACCCAAAGACAGAGATCATGCCCCTGGACACACTACTCAAACTCTTGTCACGGTAGGCGACCCGATGAACCTCGTGCAGAATCCGTCGCGGAATCTTTCGCTATATGCCCGCAATCTTCTCACCAACGCTCGAAACGCTACGCGCCATCTCATAACGCCACATGCCATAGCTCCCTTCTGCATTGACCGCGCTCACCCAACGAGCTGCCGCACTCGCCTTCACTTCGGCTAGCGGATCAAAGCCCTTGGTTTCCAGAATGACCGTTGTATTCGGCAAGTCTTTCAACCGGACGAGGAAGTCCGGAACGTAGTCATGCATTTGTCCATTGTTGAGGTATGGAATTCCGAATCCTAACCCCGCGTTTTTGACAAAAGCCTCAACACGAGGATGTGTATCTAGGATGAAGGCGGCTGCTTGTTCCCATCGCTGGGTGTCTGCAATCACAAAGTTCACGTGGCTCCGAGTCACTTCGCGCACGTCTTTGCTTGTCCAGGTATCGACATCCGCAGTCGATCCTTCGACCCGGTTTTCTTCGTATCGAGGAATCTCGGGAGCTTCTCCCTGCGCTTGATCCGGTCGAATATGTTCCCGAAGCACCTCTATCAACCAGCCAAAGTAGGGTGATAGGAAAGCATCTTTCAGATCCCCACCATGGAGGACCTCGACCCGCTCTCTAAGATACCGATCGACAACCGGAATGATTTGCGGGAAAAGGGTGTGCGGCGCGATTGTTGCCGCCGGCTGGGCGCAATATTCTCGGGTCAATCTCTGCGCACACTCAAATACGAGCTGCTGCATACGATGTCTGCGTCGAAACTCTTCCAGATCAGCCTGAGACGCACGACCGGGCCCGCTCATCGTAAGGCGACCTCTGTCTGTCATCGCGAAACCGCGCATCTCTACTTCTGTCGGAATATGCAGTGGATCGATCGTGAGCGCTGGAACATTCTCCCAATCGAAAACAATTCGGTTGCGGATTGCTTGCGTGTACCCCTCAACCCTGGGAAAGGTGATCTTAAGCGCTGACCGCTCCGGTAAGGCGTGCACATGGTGACGCCTCACTCGCTCTGCGGGAGCAGCTTGCGCATTTGCTTTGAAAGGCACTACTTCGAACGGCACACCAAGCACTGTTGCGATCTCTTCCGAAAAGCGATCATCTTCCCCAAGCGCATAGCTCGCTCGCGCGCAAACCGCGGCCTACAACTTGCTCACACAGCAACTGTGACATGAAAGGACGGAGGCCGATGATGTGCGTTACAGTGTTGCAGTCCCAGCCCTCAGTCAGCATTCCGACGCTCACGATACACCGAACGTCTCGCCCAGGAGGATGAAGGGGGCGGCCAAGTTTCTGTGCCGTCTCAACAAATTTCTCGGGGTAGATAGGCTGCCCTTGCCTATCCCGTGTCCAGTCTGTCTTCCCGACGGTATCCAATGTGAAACGCATCCATCGCGACTCATCACCCTTTGCACCGTCCGTGTTTGTCTCCTTCACGACCTTGGAGTCCACGCGTATAGTGACGACATTCCCATCGCGATTTCGCAATTGTTCCAGCCGAGCTGGTGGAAGTCCTGCCGGCGTCTTATCCTCCGCGATCCACTCGTAAATCACTTTTGCAAGCTTGGTATTCTTCACAACCAGGATGTAAACCGGTTCTCTCTCGCGAGACTCGCTCTTCCAATGATCGAATTCGATTTGCCAGAGGCTACCCAACATTGTGATCGGTTGCTGCGCCCACTTCAGAATGGCCTCGGGTTGTGGATTGGCACGTGTTCCGCCCCGTTCTCGTGCGGTCAGCCGACCAGGCTCCATAATCCAATCCCAAATATTCCGGTAACCGGGAATCTCCGCTCCCGTGTTATCGCGGGCGGCCAACTGCGGCACTTTCACTAATCCAGACTCGATAGAGTCGATCAGACCGAAGTCACTCACCACCCAGGGGAAGGGCTTGTTTGTCTCCTGCCCAACCCGACCAACGAAATAAGGTGTTGCTGACAGGTCCACACAGACATTGATTCCCCGCATCCGGTGGATGCGGTCGAGGCCGTCAACCCAAACGGTAGCCTCTTTCTTATCGGTCAATAGCTCGTCTTCATCCTCTTCATCGTCAGCTTCGTCTTCGTCCGGAATCTCTTCCGCGATTCGATAGGCATGGTGTGCCTCATCATTGAGGACGAGAATGTTTTTCTTTCCGCCAATGTCGCGCCCCAGGACTCGCTGGAGTAAAGCCGTATCGCTTTCCACGTACCGAGCCGACTCTACAAAGACCTTTTTGAGAGCGCCCGTCTTCGGGTCGGTTTCTGCGTCCAGGACAGTCAAGAAGCCCACGCGACACCTGGCGCTCAAACTCTTCGAGCGTAAGATATCTCTTGTTGCGAGCTGTAGTCGTTTTCGGCCCGATCCGAATCGCCTCGCGTGTTCTCACGAGAACGCCGCGCTTTTCGACTTTTGCACCGTCCGTCTGGACACTCTGGGGCTCGAAGACGTGCCAGTTAGTGACCAGCACCCGGCCCTGGGCGAGTTGGGGCATGAGATGTGTCGGCACCAAATCACGTGTTCGATAGATGCTCGCGTCTCCTCGTTCGGTTTGCAACTCCGTCAACCGGTCTCGGATCGTCACATTTGGACACACTACGACAACCACATCCGAGAAACGCTTATCCCCACGGCTCGCCACTTTGTTCAGGATGCTCCACGCGGTAAGCATCCCCATCACTGTCGTCTTGCCCGCTCCGGTCGCCATCTTGCAGGCGTATCGAAGGAAGCCACTGTATCCTTCGCTCTTCCGATCTGCGCTGGGCTCATCCCGAGGCACTGATATCCCTTGGAGAAGGTCTTGACGAGCCTCGGTGAGAAAGATGATTGTCTTCGCAGCTTCCAATTGCGCATAAAAAAGCCGCTTTTCCCGACCTTCATCCTGCCAGTATGTGAGCAGCTCTGTAGTGGTCCGGGTTGCGCCGGCATAGCCAGAGTCCTCCCAGGCTTTCAGGCGGTCTCGGATGAGGTTCACCATTACAAGCTCATAAGCGCCGGTGTAGAGCGCCGACGGTCCCAGAATCCTGCCGTCCGTAGTCCAGGGATTCGCGTTGGTCACGAGGCTCGAATACGAACGACGGCCTTCGACCATCCCGCTTCTGGGGAGTCTCGCCTTCTCGCAGATACCAGAAACATTCCGGCTCACGGAATGGACTATTCAGAATCGGTTGGCTGACCTCATTGCTGCTCATGCTTTCACCGCCTGCCGCACCTCGCTCAGCTTTTTCACAACCATTAGCTCATTGCCCCGGTCGTCGATCACTTTCACCGCAATCTGGGCGTTCTTGTCAGCCTCGAAAGGCGCGCTCACCGACTCCGGCAGATGGTCCCAAAGGCTGGCCTCGTAGTCGGCTTTGAGCGCTTTTTTCAGCGCGTCCCAGGCGCTGGTCCGTGGAAAGAATGCCTGCGTTACGTGGAAGCACATGCCGTTATAGTCCGTATCGAGCAACCAGGCCGGTACATCGTCGCCCTTGGAATGATGATTCTCCATCGAGATCGGGTCGAAGACATCGAGACCGAGCAGTTCGACTTGATACCGGCCACCTTCCAATTTGCTCACTGCAATCTCTGGAAGGCCGCACACTGAGAAGATTTGGCTCGAACGCATGTTCTTGAGCAAGTCGCCCATGTTCAGATCCATCGTTGCCTGCACGTACGTTGCTGGTATCCCCATGAGCTCTTCGCAGTTCTGGATCAACTGCCGAGCGTTGGGCTCGATGGCAAACCCGATGCAGTAGAGATGGGTGTAATCCTTAGCGGCCGCTTCTTTCGCAGCTCCGTAGACCAGGCCCTCGGAGATGCTTCCGTTTTCAGGTCCGAAGACGATCGCTACTGGTTTACGGCTCATTCCTGGGAGGAGCAACCCGCTCGCCTCGGCGGCTTCGCCGACAACGTCGGCCAGAGTCGGCGCTTGCCCGTCTGCGCTCGCAGCTACGCTTGCCTCCAGGAGGCCCGCCAATGTCCGTGTTAGCGGACGAATATTGTGCAGTTGAACTGTACGATTGCCTTCAAGTCGCAGTAAGGGACTTCGGCGCAGAATATCGAGCATACGGTCTACATAGCTGCCGATCTGCTCGCTCGGAGTCTCGATCGCCGCACGTTCCGTCTCTGGTCTCGTTTGATTTTCGATATCGAGGGGTGTCGGAATCGTCGCCTCAAAGCAGAATGGCCCGGTGATTCGCGTGACATTCTTGTCTTCCTCAGGTCGATCGACAAGGACTTCCTCCTCTGCGAGGCTCATTGTTCGCAATCGACTTCAATGTCACATGCGGAACTATTCCGCCGATCTCTTCGCCCTTTCGATTCTGTCTGCGCTGATATTCAAAGCCCGCCGAAGGAGCTTCACCACCGCCTTTGATTTTGTACCAAGGGAACGTCGCAGTAAGCAGTCTTTGTCGTGCTAGAGCCAGGGGTACACGCGACGTGTCGCAAGTGAGCCATCGCCGGCCCCACTGTTCGGCTACAATAGGCGGTTGTTCCAGAACCGCAAGTTGGATCGACAACCAAATCTCCTGGATCCGTCGTCATTAAGATGCATCGCTGTATCGACTTTTGGTCCACGTTTGCACGACATAGAGCTTTTGATCAGAACAATTCCGTACCTGTATCGGTCCAAATATTGCTCAATCGGAATAACCGGGAAATCGTCGACGTACCGAATGTAGCAAGAGTTGCCGCCCGACGGGCGTAAGACGTCTGTTGTGGCATACAACGCAAGACATTGTTCCTGGTTCGCCAGTTCCAATAGCCGCGTGCTCCGCAAGTATAGGTCTTTCCGTCGAACATCGACGTCGTAAAATCTCCAGGAGAGTCCGCTGGACGTGAGATTGTCTGATCCGGTAAGATTCGTGCCTCCGGGATGTTCGCAGAGTCTCGATCTCGTTTATTTCTCGCGGCGTCATGGTGCGACGTCCCGTCATCTAAATCGACGCGTGTATAACCATTGCACCGATGTCACCAGCCATATTGCTTCGGAAGATAAAGGGCCCGATACTTCACTCCTTTTTGTCATCTCGCGTACCACAAAAGGAAATCTTCGACGTCTGGAAGTCAGATTGTCGCGCAAGGACGTAGTCTTCGTTATTGATGGATGGCACGAAATTTTCTGCGCCGAACACTTCATCGAGCACCTCTCGCACGTGATGAAGATTCTCATCGCTGATCTGAACGAATATGCTTCCGCTTCCCGTCAGCAAGTCTCGCGCGACAGTCAGCCGATCCCGCAGATAGGTCAGATAACTGTGGAGCCCAAGCTCCCAGGTATCCCGGTAAGCTTGCACCATCTCCGGCTCACGTGTGAAGTCATCGTCATCGTTGTTTTTCACATCGCGTTTGCGCACGAACGGCTGAAAATTCGATCCAAACTTTACTCCATAGGGAGGGTCCATGTAGATCATCTGGACCTGCCCGCCCATTCCCTCGTACTCCAGCAGTGAATTCATCACCACCAACGAATCGCCCAGCACCATCCGATTCACCCACTTGTCCAGGTGTTCGTATGGCTTCATTCGCTCCGCCAAAGGCCTGCCAGTATCTCCGAAGAGGCTCGCCTGCAGATCTACGCCCTCCCGCTTGTGTCCTTTGAGTGTCTGAAGAATCGCCTGCGTCGAGAGCCGTTCATGGATAAAGAGCGGCAGTGTAGGCACTTCCATTGACAACCGCTCAGCTTTTCCTGCCCAGTCAAGAAATGGCTTGCCCAGTCCCTGTAAAGCTTTGACCGCATCCTCCAGGCCGCTTACTGTCATCAGCACCTCGTTCCCGGTACCGACAAACCGCTTCGGTTCGGGAAAGCGATGGGGAGCCGGCAGCTTTGATGCCTCCACAATCAGCCCAAGGAGCCATTCACCCAGAGACCGAGAAGGGCTGTCATCCCAACTGAGCGCCGGGTCCAGGGAGCTGTCGTAACGGTAAGTTTTCGGAGCTTTGCGCTTCTTAAACTGAGCCTGCGTGCCCACTTCGGGCCGTATCGGCGTCTCTTGCGTGTGCTGGTATGGCTCGGCAATTCGGCTGGTCGCAGGACGCTTTTTACGTGGTGGCATTCGCTCTCTCTTTTCAATGCTCTTAGTCTTACAGCTATGACCGGCTTCGGTAATTGCGACTTTGGTAACCACAGGCGGGGAGAGATGCCAGGACGCGGTCGGCAGCCTCTCTAAATTCTGTGAATGTATGTCCAGTAGCATCATACAAAGCGGCGGGCACAGACCGCGAGGAAAAAGCCAAGGTTCTTCGGTGCTCGCTTGCTTTTGACAGACCGACAGGGGCGGAGCGACCACAGTATTTGGCCATTCAGGCCGCCATGCTCACCCGGGCGGGCATTTCAGAAGCAGCTATGGGGTCTAAACGACCGACTCCTGCGGCGAGGACGATCTCATGCCGGAGATGATCGTCTTCAGCGTTTCGAGAGGGCCTGGATGATGCCGTTCCAAGTAACGGGCGATCTTCTCTTCACCGAACAGACGGTCGAGATAGGCGCATGTCACTGTGAGCGTGAGAACGTCAGTTCCGTATGTCTCTTCGATTGCCTTCAGGTTTTGAATGATGCCGTCGGTATCCTCGCCCAGGAGCGTATCCGCTGCATCGGCATTGGCCTTGTTTTGGCGTGCAGTTGAAGCCTTTGCGAGAAGCGCCGGAGGACTGATGGCGAGCCTGGTCTTTGCAAACGATACAGAATAGTCATTGCGGAGGACCATTAGCTCCACTGTCGCGATCTGTCCAATCGCTTTCATCTTTCGCAGTATCGGGAACAGTTCCAGGCTTAGCTTTTTGTCACGCAACATCTCGACGACCTCTGGGCAAATTCCTTCGAGCATTTGCGCCCGCCTCCGAATTGCCGCAACATCCACGTTCAGGGTAGCGGCGATGCGCTCCTCTGCGACTCCGCTCTTGAGAGCTTCCATGAGCATGAAGTGCTGGGCTACAGGTGGGATGTGGTTAACTCGCTTGTTGTACGTGTAGCTCTCATCATCCGTGGAAAGGATGCAGTTAACTTCCTCACGTCCCCAATATCTTGAGAGCCTCAAATCTGAGATGTCCATCCAGTAGCAGAAAGCCCTTACCTTCCTGCGGATATACGACCAGCGGCTCGATTAGGCCGATTTCGCGCACAGAGGAAAGGATTTGTTTGAAAATGGAGGAACGGAGCGCCTCCGCAGTTGCATTCCTCTGTGGAACGATCGAGCTCAGCGGCAGAGTTAGGATGTTGTTCTGAAAAGCAGAACGCAAGATTGGCGGCGGCACGTTTCATTGTTGAAGCCTCCCTGCGAGCTCGGCAGGAACAGACTGGACGCCTTCGGCCTTTAACAAAGTTCGAAAGTTCTCATCTGCAAATAAGATTCGAGCAGCGGAAGTCAACAAAATCAGCCGATCTCTTGTTCGGTTAGCTTTCACGACCAAAGCGGTCTGCTCACGAATCTTCTGCTTGTATTCCTGGACCAGGGATTCGCCGGTAAGTTTGCGATGCGTCGGCGGGGTCTTTCCTTGAAGCCTTTGTTTTTCTAACCTCTGGCTTATGACGCGGCGAGCGGCAGAGATGCGCGCTCCGCGCAGATCACCTTTCTCGTAAGCCTCGGATAGTGCCCTGGAAATCTCATGATTGTTGCCAGTGGCGATTTCTACTGCAACGCTGAGCGGTATACGCCCGGCCTCGACGGCCAAGACAAGAAATTCTTCCCCTTTATCAATGAGGTTGCAGATTCCATAAAGGTACGCACGATCCAGGCCGAGCTTGCGAGCGATCTGCTCGCTTGAGTGCCCCCTCTCACGCAGAACCCGAACCTCGAACAAAATCGCATGCGTCGATGCCGGTCTTCTGGCTATGTTTTCGACCAGGCTCATCAATTGACGATCCTGCTCAGGTGCTTCGATGATGATTGCTGGAATGAACATTTCACCAAGCTCGACAAAAGCCTCCATACGCCCTTGTCCGCATACCAGATCGTAGCGTTTGCCGTCGGAATTTGATTGAGGTCTTTGCGCACGGTGATAGGCCGCTTCAAACCTACAGTTGCGATGCTTTGAACGACCAATTGCCACTTGAGTCGATTACGTGATCGTGGGTTTATAATTCGGATCTCTGATATTGGAATCGATTCAACTTGTTGCTCGTTCACGCTACGTCCTCCACCGGAACTCTTTTTGCGAGGTTGAGAAACAGATTGAGGGTATCGAATCGATATAGGTCCAGTAAGACTCCATTGTCAGCGGCAAGACTGAGCCGCTTCCAGAGGAGATCAATGCTCGGAAGCAGGTAGTAATCCTTAACGGTCTGATTCCCTGGATTCAATCGAGCGGCAATGGTAATGTCCGGAACTAGGCCGGCATCGAACCTGAGTCGCCATCGTTGGGACTGCGCTTTTGTCTCCTGACATCTTGAAAGGATGAGAGACGCCGTGTATTCGTGATTGATGGTCAGCAGGTCGGAACGGTCGTCTACGTCTACTTGCGCCCCAGTAGCTCGCAGATCCGCAACGATGATCTGGACCAAGATCTTGATGCCGCCGACGCAACTCTCGATTTGCTTCAATAAAGCTGGAGTCTCGCCGGTCGCTCCAACCAATGAGCTCGTAAGCTCGATGCAGACCGCCGAATCGCGACATGTAAATTGAACTTGAAGGCATATCTTCTGCCTCATCGATGAGTATTCCCGACAGCTTTCCGCATCGCTCTAACAGAGATCGCAACCGTGCGAGCAAGTCCTCATCTGTCAAGTGAATATGTCGAGCATCGATAATCTGGCGAGCTTGCAAAAAGACATCAGTGGATACGATTGCCTTGAATGCTTCACTACGAGAGATCCACATTTCAGGCGGATTTATCAGGCGTTTCATCTTTAGCTTGTAAGAACGCCGGTTGTACACATTGGCGCCAACGTACTTAGGGTTCGTAAGAATCTGATGAATCGTCGCTCTCGTCCAAGGTTTTTCCATGTCAGAAAGCACACCCTTGCTGTTGAGATAGAAGGCAAGGTTCTTTTCTGATTCCCCATCTTCGATAAACCGCGAGAACAATTCCCTCACTACCAGAATCTCGGATTCCGGCCCAGGCACCAGGACAACACGGTCCGTCTGTAAGCTCTTCCGTTCGCCTCTCGCTAATAATCCCTTTTCTCTGCCGTCACGATCAATGAGTTGGCGTCGAAGACCATAGCCAGCAGGGCCACCTTGTCTAAATCCGAGTTCGATGAGACGGCATTGCCCCGCAAAGACTTTAACCGAGAGCTCCCGACTGTACTCTCCAGCCATCGTCCGTTTGAGAGTCTTCATTAGTGCAGACGCCATGCTCCCATCATTGGCGAACTGCTCGCCGCAATAGTGAACGCGGATACCGGCACGTTTCAAAACATATTCGTGATACGCGCTTTCGTCCGCGTCCTGGAATCGCCCCCAGCGGCTCACGTCGTAGACCAAGACGTCCGTGAAGTTGGTTTTCCCTTGCTCAACATCCCTCAGAAGCTGACTTAGCCCATCCCGGCCCGCTAGATTGAGGCCGCTTCGCCCATGGTCATCGTATGTGGCGACGACGTCCATATTGTGAGTGATGGCATACTTTGTGATGGTGTCAGCCTGATTTTGTGGAGAATATTGTTGATGTTCTGTTGACATTCGGACGTACTGAGCCGCACGGCTGGTGAGTGAAGGCGAATTGTCAATTTTCGGCAGCATCGGGTGAGATGAAAGGCCATCAACCTCTCCGACACTATGCTTTGTTCATGAATATCAGCTACCGATTTCTGAGCTGCGCGAGACAAACAATGGGAATAAGCCAGATCCGTAGCAAAAATTCACAGAGCACTCGCTATGATGGACCCCCGTACCCTCCGCTCCGGTGTCCGTCAAGGCTCTCCGCTGCGCTTCGACCGCTAGCGCGGCGCTTCGCGGCCTTGACCGACACCTCCGCTCCGGGTGGTGGCTAAATATGAGAAGCATGCGCTTCTCTATTCTCAAGAGAATCGGACCTTCACTGTTTTTCGGCGGCCGTTGTGACACTTTGGAGCGTCTTAGGGAAAGCGCGGCGGCACTTCGATAGGCGCGGATGAAGGCAAGGTTACGCTCATTTACGTTAGAATTGTGTCGTCTTTTGAAAGTTTCATTTCAATACGGCAGAACAACCGTTCGCGGAGGTCTTGGTCGGACCTTCGTGTTGCGGAGCAAATCACTTTGGGCAGGAACTCAGACGCCTTGGCAACACAGAAAACAGGTCGAAACGTGAACCGCGAAGGACAGCGCTGGACGGAAGACCGCGCTGGGATGACCCTGCGCTTACCCATCGATCTCCGTGAAGCGGTCACCGAAGAGGCGCGGGTGGCCGGTGATCTTTCTAGGGTGGTCCTTTTCGCCCTTCGCAATATCGAACGGAAGGATGTAACGATCAAGCAGACTCGCAAAGCTGGACTTCCGCTATCCAAACCTCAACTCTTGCATGTTGGAGCGGAAGCTCGATCCGTGATCCGAGCCTGGGCGGAAGAGGAGGGTGTGAGCGTGAATGCAATTATGGTGAGCGTCCTGGAACAATTTTTCAAGCGGCTTAGGAAGAGTAAATCCCTTCGCGAAGAACTCCGTTTGGAACTCCGGGCAACGCGCGGCTTTTTGCCGACCTAAGAATCATCCGCCAAAACTCGATACGCTTTGCGATACGCCGGATCTTGACGGGATACCAGCTTACAAGGACTTAGGGAGCCACCGGGGTCTTGTAAGTTGTTGAAAATCCTACTGTTGGGACTATGGCATGGAAGAGGTCGTCGGTTCGATCCCGACCAGGTCCACCAATAAACCTTCCAGAATCAATCAGTTAACGCCATCACCCGACACCCTCCAGAACCTCCGAGGGTGCTGAAGGGTGCTGAAGCATTTTCATCCCCATCGGCACCAGCATTTCCACGAGTTTCGTGTTCGCATCCCGCTTCTGCTGGGAGACGGCGCGCGTGTAAATGTCCAGCGTCGTCCGGCTGTTCGCGTGCCGCAAAAGTTCCTGCGCCACCTTCACATCGACTCCCATCGCGCGCAGGTTCGTCGCCAGCGAATGACGGAAGTTGTGCCAGCCGATCTGCTTGCCCACGATGCCCGCCCGTTGGAGCGCAGGCCGGATGCTCCTCTTTAACAGACTGTCCGGGCTGAGCGGCTTTTCGCCGTTGAGCCGGATCGACGGAAAGAGAAAATCCGCATCCTTTTTATAGAGCGACTCTTCCTTCCATTCCAGAAGTGCGGCGAGCACCAGTGGATGGAGCGGAACCGGACGCCGGGAACATTCGGTCTTCGTATCCCCGAAACGGTTGCGGACACACGAACGCAGGACATTGACTTCGAGCGTCAGTGTGTTCACATCCGTCCAGGTCAGCGCGATCATTTCAGACCGCCGCAAACCTGTGCTCCCTGCCAACAGGACCATGGCCCGGTCGCGGACGGAAAGCTGTTCCAGCAGGGCTTGGAATTCTGCCGGGCTGAGGACATCTTTCTCGCGCAGACGTTTCGACGAGGTGCGGACCTTGCTGATGGGGTTGAACGTAAGCCACTCGTACCGGATGGCGTGGCTGTAGAGCACGGAGAATGCGCTCTTCAGCTTTGTCTTCGAGGCCGGTGCGAGAGGCAACGAGTGCAGCCACTCTTCTACCTGCATGGTTCGGACAGCGTCGAGCCGGTACTGTCCCCACCGGGGTTCGATGTAGAGTCTGGTCTGCACGAGATGGTTCTCGATAGTCGCAAACGCTTTTCGCTCCGGGGTCAACTCATGCTGGCGGTAGTGGGTGATGAGGTCGCACACCCGCTGGGGTGTGCTGACTTCGGCGTTGATGTTGATACGAAGCGAGACGACTGCTTTTTCCGCGTCCCGGCGAGTGGGCAATTCGACTACACTCCCGATGGTCCGCTTCTTGTACGTGCGCGTTCCCGTGGCATTTTCATACCAGCGGAAGACCCACACATCCGGGCAGCCTTTGCGCTTCATCTTCAAGAGACTTCCTTGTTGAAATCTGCTCATGCAATTTCCTCCGCATGAGCATCGATGGCTGTCTTTAGGCTACTCCGGGGCGGCTTGCGGGCATAGGCGTTTTCGTGATTTTTTACCCACTCCAGCAGCTCGCTTTCAAAGAACCTCCAGATGCGGCGTTTGCCCTCTCCGAGTGGGTGCGCCGGCACATAGCCGCGACGTGCCCAACAGACCAATGTGCGGCTGTCCATTTTCAAGACTCGCGCGGCCTCTTTGGCGTCCAAGGGCGGATTCGCCGGCTTTTCCGCGTTCTGCATGGTCTATAACCTCCGTCTGATTCGGAGGCTAGAACCCAACAGAAGCTAATTTTTGGAAAGTTTTTCCGCGTTTTGGAAAATCCTTCCAGAAAATTGACGTGCGGAACCCTACCCCGGAAGAACCGAAACATGCCGAGTCCAGTGCGCAGCAGATCATTACAAATCGGCCGCTCCTGCGAAGTCTATTTCTCTACCGCTTGACAGTCAGATCGCATGAGTCAATTCAGTCTGACGGCAAATCAAGGAGGCGCTACGCGCGACCTCTGTCCACTTCCGCGCAGCGGAAGGTGCCCTCCGCGTTGCTACGGGCCGGGCCTTCGGGCAAGCGCGTCCCCCGCCAAACGATAGAACGTGTTTGTCAGGTGCCACGCCCACCACTCGTCCCTACCTTCCGCCGCTTGGTCGTTCTGCTCTGTCTGCCTGTGGGTACGTTTTTTCCTTCGCTTCGCTCCAGGGTGAAAGAAAAAAACGCCCCCCAGGGCAGACAGAGGCAAAAACAATGGAATATCAGAGCAACAACAGCAGCAACAGCGCATTCACCGCCAGCAATGGCACAGCCAGCAGCATCGGCAGCAACCCGGCTTCCGACAGTAAAAATCGGAAGCCTGCCACCGCACAGCAGCTTGTGCGCGAAAACGTGCAGTATCTCATCGAGCTGTTAGAGGCCGGTCACAGCGAAGCCTTGACCGCGTTTCTGAACGCGATGGCGCATTTCAGAAATTACAGTTTCGGTAATGTCCTGCTGATAGCGAGACAAAAACCCGACGCTCGAAACGTGGCGGGTATGTGGGCATGGAACCAGCTTGGGCGCAGGGTGAAGCGTGGCGAGAAAGGCATCGCCATTCTTGCGCCGATGGTGGCAAAGGCCCGCAAAGACGACGCGAGGAACGACAGCGAGGACAATAACAGGCCGTCACTGCTCGGTTTCCGCAGAGTGTATGTGTGGGACGAATCGCAGACCGAAGGCGCACCGTTGCCGGAACTGGACAAGGTTACAGGTGAGGCGGGCGTGTATCTCGACCGTTTGCGCAAGTACGTCAACGTACAGGGCATCACGCTTGAATACAACGAGAGCATCGCGCCCGCTCTGGGCATGGCTTTCGGGAATACCATCCGTCTCCTGCCGGGGCAGACCGACGCGGAAACCTTCACCACGCTGGTTCACGAGTTAGCCCACATCGTTCTTAAACATGCGGAGCGCCGCACGGCCACAACCAAGACCGTGCGCGAGACAGAAGCCGAGGCGATAGCTTTCGTAGTGAGTAAGGCAATCGGACTCACCACATCCACGGCCAGCGCGGACTATATCAGCTTGTATCACGGCAACGCGGCCTTGCTGACAGAAAGCCTTGAAGCCGTACAGCAAACCTCATCCGTCATCCTTGCCGCAATCACGGTAGAGGAATCCGTTTCGCAGGAAACGCCGGAGGTTTCGCCGGAAGTTTCCGAACCGGCAGCGGAGGCAACGCCCGAACCCAAGCGGGCGCGACGCTCCCGCACACAGACAGCCACCACGGAAGCGGCATAACTAGCCGCTTCCATCACCACCGCCAATCAGCGCGGACAGGTGAGGTGTGCCTGTCCGCATGGCTTCCACGCACCAGCGAACCGAAATGGAGAATCATCATGTCGAAAGCAGTTACAGTTACTAACAGCGAATACCGTAACCTGCCGCTTGCGCAGTTGCAGGAATCCCCCACCAACCCACGCCGCCGTTTTGACGAGCACAGCCTGAACGAATTGGCCGCGAGCTTCAAATCGCAAGGCGTCTTGCAGCCGTTGCTTGTCCGCGCCATCGCTGATGACAAGTACGAAGTTATTGCCGGGGCACGGAGGTTGCGCGCCGCGAAACTGGCCGAACTTGTGGATGTTCCCGTCCGCTTAGTCGCGTTGTCGGATTCCGATTGCGTGGTCGCGCAGTTAATTGAAAACATCCAGCGCGAAGGAGTGCATCCGATGGAAGAGGCATTGGCCTTCGATGCGTTATTGCGGCTGGAATCGCCACGCTACGATATTGCAGCCGTGGCGCAGAAGGCGGGTAAGAGTCCGGCGTTCGTGGCGCAGCGCCAGCGTTTGGTCGAACTGATTCCGTCCATCGCGGAAGCATTTCTCGCCGACCAGATCGGTGTCGGCCATGCGCTTGAAATCGCCAAGTTGCCACAATCGCAGCAGGAGCAAGCCTTCGATGCTGCGTTCCGCACAGTCTGGAATGGCGGCAAAGATACTCGCGTCCTGCTGCCGTTGCGCGACCTCACCGCATGGATTGAGCAAAACATCTTGCTCTCGCTCGATTCCGTGCCGTTCGATAAGAACGATGCAGCCCTTGTCCCCGAGGCGGGAAGTTGCGCCGAGTGCTCGAAGCGCACAGGTTTCAATACCCTGCTCTTCGGGGAACTGGGAAGCCAGCATGACCAATGCTCGGACGCTGCCTGCTACAACAGCAAACTTAGCAAGTTTGTTGAACGGCAGATTGCCGAGAAACCGAAGCTGGTACAGATCACCACCAACCACGGAACGCGCGGTGATAGTGTTGTGCTCCCACGGAATCGCTACGTTGCCCTGCAACTGGCAAAGACGGCGAAGGCAAAACAGCCGCTCTCGCCGTATCAGAAGCCATGCAAACACATGGCCGAGGCAATCGTGGTAGATGGTACAGAGCGTGGGCATATCGCCAAGATATGCGCGGAACCGAGTTGCACGGTCCATTTCGCAGACCGTAGCGCCCCCGACCCGGCACAGTTGGCAAAGGAGCGAGAACAACGCCGCAAGGAACTTGAGAAACAAAAACTCGAAACCACCGTGCGGCACCGCACTTTGGCCGAAGTGCTCAAGAAAGTTAGCTCACCGCTTGAGCGTGCAGACCTTGTGATGGTAGCGAATGCCATGCTCGACAGAACCGAGCCATTGCGTCGCGAGACTCTGGCACGGCGGCACAAGATGGTCGATGGCACGGTCAGCGAAGTGACTTACCCGCAGGTGCAAAAAGGTCTCGCACGGCTCTTGCGACAACTGGACGAGAGCGGCCTGTCTAAACTCATTGTCGAAATTGTCTTGCTCGGCAATGTGGAGTCAGTCACGCAGGATGAAACGGATGCACTCACCGCCGCAGCCAAGCGGCATCGTGTGGATGCTGCCAAGGTCCGTCAGGCCGTCACAGCCGAGTTTGCCGCGAAGCAAGCGAAGGCAACAGCGAAGCAAAAGAAGACGGTATCCACGAAAGGATCGAAGGCCGCAAAAGCCGCATAAACACTGCGTTTCTCTTTGGGCGTCTGGCACCCGCTGGACGCCTTTTTCTTGCTCCGCAAACGCCCGTCGATTCCCACCCTTTATCAGTTCTCCTGCTGCGCAGGAGGCCGTCTCTATCCCACCCCGACGGGCTGGCGCGGCCTGGGCCGCGCATTATGCTACCTGCCAGCGAAATCGCCACGGAAAGTTTGGCAAATTACTGGAAAAACTTTCCGCCGCGATTTCTCTGCTCTGTCCTACCTTCGCTCTCAGACGAAAAAGCCGGGAGTACCCACTCGCCGGAAACAGCACACGAAAGGGAGCCTTATGCACATAACTCTTCCAATGAAGCTGCCCCGCTTCCGGCGACTGCGCCTGTATGCCCGGAAGCTGACGCTGCCTTCCCCGATGTTCCTAGCGGCACTGCCCCTGTATGCGCAGTCGAGCGGCAGCGATCCATGGGACAACGCGGTCAACGTACTCAAAACCGCCTTCACCGGCACGATTGCGACCGGGCTGTCACTGGTCGCCATTGTCGTAGGCGGTCTCATGTTCGCCTATGGCGAAGGCCAATCGAAACGAATGCTCGCCGGGATTGTCTTCGGTGTCGGCATGGCGATCGGGGCCGTAAATTTCATGGCCTGGCTTTTCCCATCATAGTTCTTTGATGGCAGGCCGCAACCACAACACAAAACACGCTCGATAGGCAGAGAGGAGATGTGTATGGCAGAGGGCGGTTCCCGGCAGAACAAAGTTTACAAAGCGATGAATCGCCCACTGACCATCCTGGGCGCGGAGCGGCGGTTGTTCTTTGTCGCGCTCATCACCGGCGGCGCGATCTTCTCCCTCGTGCACTCTCTGCTCGGCGGAATCGGCTTTTTCATCGTGGGCGTGATCGTCGCCCGGATCGCCACCAAGCACGATGTCGAGATTCTGCGGGTGCTGATGAACTCCGGCAAATTTCGCCGGCGTTACGACCCGATGAAGTGGGAACTCACGGAAATCACCATCAGGAATCACAATGCACAGAGTTGATGCCATCACGAAGGATTGGAAGGAAGCAGGCTCGTTTCCCGCGCAAGTCAATCTGTATGGGTTCTGGGACGAACATTGTTTTCTGACCAAATCAGCCGACCTCGGCGCAGTCCTTAAAATCGGCGGCGTTGATTACGAAAGCCTGGACCGCGCTGGCCGGGATTACGCAGTGAAGCGCGTCGAAGCGGCTTTTCGTTCGCTTGATGAAGCGCACGCGGCTTTATCAGATTTTGTTCAAGCGCAACCACCCAGCGATTCCGCATGCGGAATATGACAACCCGTTGGTGCGGGCCGCTGTGGAACAGCGCGCGGCGTTTCTCCAATCGAAGGCCGACCGACTCTATTCCATCGAGATGTATTGGGTCGTGATGATCGACGGCAGCTACGCTAAAACTGGCCTGCTGCACGCTCTCGCCGCATTGCCGAAACGTCCGCGCTCGTCGCTGCGCGACTTGTGCGCTCTGTTCTCCGGCAACAAAGAACGCACTTTGCTTTATGAACAGATCGAGCGCGACCGGCTGCGCTTGCAGCAGAAGGTACAGAGTTTGAGTGGGCAGCTTAACGACCTCACCTCGGTCGAGCTGCCAGGGGCGGAGAAGACCTTGCGCTTACTCCGCCGTCTCGTAAACTTCCGCCCCTCCAAGATTCACGGCGCCCGGCTCTACAGCGCGCGCCATCTCGACTGGCAGGTCTGCGACTCGGAGCTGGAAGCGCATCGCGGCTATCTTGCGCGTGGATGACGATTATGTGCGCGTCCTGACGCTGAAAGAGCTTGCCCAGCGAAACACGGCCCCTGCTGCTACATGGCCTCTTCGATGTGCAGGCCAACTTCCACGTCGTCACGGAGTGGCACCCAGTCGATAACGCGAAAGCTCGCAAAGAAATCGCTTCGCGCCGCCGGCATCACCATAACTCCAAGACCAGTTTTGTCTCCAATCTCCAGGACCGGCAGAACTCCGGCCCGCGCGATGAGCTGGTGGACGATTCCAAGGAGGCCGCTGTTGCGGAATTGGGCAGCGCACTCACTGCGCTGGGCATGGAGGGCAAGAACTTCGGCGAGTTCACGCTGTCCGTCGTGATCTACGACGAGGACCGCGCGAAGGTGGAGCACGCCGTCGCGGAGTTTCAGAAGCTCTTCACGCAGCATGACGGCCTGCTATACGAGGAACGCTACAACCTGCTCAATGCCTTCTTTGCCACCGTTCCCGGCAACAAACAATTCAACCTCCGCAAGCAGTGGGCGCTGAATTCCAACTACGCCGACCTGTCGTTTCTGTTCACGGTCGATGGCGGCTCACAGTGGAATCCCGCATCTGGAGCGCGAGTACCTCGCCGTGCTCGAATCAATGCACGGCACGCCGTATTACTTCAATCTGCACGCCGGCGACGTGGCCCATACGCTGCTGCTCGGCGCAACTGGCGTGGGAAATCGTTCACGCTGTCGTTCACCATTCAGTCGGTGCAGAAGTATGACCCGCTGACCTTCATTTTCGACCTTGGCGGCAGCTATGAGATCGCTGACGCGCGTCTTTGGCGGGACCTATCTGAATGTCGGACTGAAGAACCCCGGCTTCACCATCAATCCGTTCTCGCTGGAGCCGACCCACGAGAACCTGAACTTTCTGTACCTGTTTCTGCGGGTTCTCATCGAAGCCGGGTGGCCGCTATGAGTTGACGCCTGATGACGAGAAGGCGCTGTTTGCGGCCATCGAGCGGGCATATAAACTGCCAGCCGAGATACGGACGCTGACCAACTTCGCATCCATATTAGGTCCGCTGGGTGAGCGGCTGCATCGGTGGACACAGGCCGGGCAGTTCGGCCATCTCTTCGACAACCCCCAGGACACGCTTACGTTCTCCCGCTTCCAGACCTTCAACTTCGATGGCTGGTCGGATTACCCCGACATATCTGGAGCCGTTGCTGTTTTATGTTCTGCAGCGCGCCTCATCCGAGATCGAGAAGCCCGCGAACACCGCTACTTTCAAGGTGTTCGTGATCGATGAAGCATGGATCTTTCTCAAGAACAAGACCATCCGTGATTGGATCATTCGGGCCGAGAAAACCTGGAGGAAAAAGAACGCCGCCATGATCCTTGCCACGCAATCGGTGGTGGAGTTGGCCGCTTCCGACATGCTGCACATCGTCAACGAGTCCTGTCCCACGAAACTGTTTCTTGCCAACCCCAACATCGACCGCAAGCTGTACGCCGAAATCTTCCAGTTGAACGACACGCAGCTTGAGTTGCTGGAGTCGCTTGTGCCCAAGCGCGAGTTGCTGCTTGATCCAGCCGCGCGGTACCAAGAAGCTGGTTCTTGAAGTCGATGCGCTGACCTATTGGATCGCCACCAACAACGCTCGCGACAACCTGCGCAAGCAAGATTACTTCGCCCGCTTCGGGCCGGAGCAAGGCTTGATCCGGCTCGCCCACGATTACCCCAACCCACTAACCGATAAGAGAACCATGCGCCATTCACGCCGTCGTCCCGCTCCTGCTTGGCCTGGTTGCGACCGTGGCCCACGGCCAGCAACAGGCCCGCATCGTCAACTACCACGCCAACGACATCGTGAGCATCCGCGCCAAGATGCGTTACACCACGCTGATTCAGTTACCGCCCACGGAAAAGATTCTGGAAGTCGCCACCGGCGACAAGGATTTCTGGATCATCGACGCCGTGGGGAACTACTGCTTTCTGCACCCGGCGCAAGGAAGGCATCCACTGCGACCTCAACCTGATTACGGATAAAGGCAACGTGTATTCCTTCACGCTTAATGACGATGAGACTGCCGATCCCGACCTGAAGGTGGTGATCGAGCCGTTCGATCCTTCCTCACTTGCCGCCGCTGAAAGTGCGACAAAATGGGTCTCCGCCTCGGAGGTGACTGCGGCCCGGGCGCGGGCGCAGCTCGCGCAACAACAAGCCGCCGCCGCAGTCGAGCAGTTCCGCACCGACTATCCCACCCAAGCGTTGAAGTTCGATTACGGCTATCACAACGAATCGCCTTTCGATGTTACTGCCATCTACCACGACGACAAGTTCACCTACATCAAGTCGTCGGCCTCGGAGAAGTTTTCCATCTATGAGCTGAAGGACGGTAAGCCCGATCTCATCACCTTCCAGCTACAGGACGGCACCTACATCATTCCCACGATTGTCGGTAAGGGTTATCTCGAAATCGGCAAGCACAAGCTCAACTTCGAGCGGAAGGCTCAGTAGGGGGCGCGATGGCAGACGAAAAATCAACCTCCGAGATGGAAACACAGGCAGTTTCGCCAGATGCCGGGAAGCTTCGCGACAAGCGCGTCCGGCCCGAAGGCGTTGTGCCCAAACAGGCCCAGGGCTATGTGGTTGCCGGACTCGCCGTGGTCATCCTGATGGCTGTCATGTTCTCGAAAAACCATGCCAGGCCCGCGCCGAAAGAATCGCCATCATCGCCGATGGCGGTGTCCACCGACATGAACCGGCGGAAGATTCAGGAGTTGGAGCAGGACTTGAGCGCCGCCCAGCGCCAGAGCCAGCAACAGGCCGAAGCGCAAAGAATAGGTGCAGGGCCGTCGTCAGCAACAGTCGGCACTGCTACAAATCCCATGCAGCCTGGCGTCGTGGCTCCTGCTGCACAGTTGCCGCCGCCCGTGACGGCCACGGAGCCGCCCCGCGATCCTGTTGCGGATGCGGAAAAGGCGCTTGCCTTCAAGGCGCGGTTCGCTTCCAACCTTGTCTCCGCCGATGACGGCGCTGCGCACCCAACGGCGGAGTCTGCCGATGCCTCGGACGGTATAGCGGCGCGCTCTGCGAGCTTAACGCAGGCCCCCGCTGTGCAGGCTACGCCTGCGTCCGCGACAGGTAGCAAGCGTGCTCTGGAGGCGAACGTAAACTCCGCGCATGGTCAGCCCTATGTGGTCTTCGAGGGTACAACCATCGACACGGTGCTGGTGAATCGTCTGGACGGAGAGTTTGCTGGGCCCTTGAAAGTGATGGTCACGAACCCCATTTACAGTCAGGACCGCCAGCACCTCTTGATCCCGGAAGGCACGTTCATCTTGGGTGATGTACAGAAGGTCGCTGGTCTCGGCCAGAAACGCCTCGCCGTCACCTTCCATCGGCTGCTGATGCCCGATGGCTACTCCGTCGATCTCGACCAGTTTCACGGTCTCGACCAGGCCGGAGCCACGGGTCTCAAGGACAAGGTCAACAACCATTACGTCGAAATCTTCGGCGCGTCGATTGCTCTCGGCGTGATTGCCGGCGCCGCCGAAGCCACGAACCTTAACCAGGGCTACAACGAATCGGGCACGGAGGCATACAAATCCGGTATCGCTTCCAGTCTCTCGCAGTCGAGCGCGAACGTGCTCGACCGCTTCATCAACATTCCGTCGACCATCACCATCCGCGAAGGCCATCGCATCAAGGTTTACATCACGCAGGACATGCTCCTGCCTGCGTATGGGAACCATACGATTCCGAGCGACTTCTGACGTACACCCATCACTGACAGGAGGTAACACCCATGAAAGCAGCAAAGTTTCTCGTGCTTCTCTTTGGACTATTGACTGCGCTCGCGCCGATGGCGCTCGCGCAGTTTGGTAGCGGCATCGTTTACGACCCGACACAATCTGCCCATGCCATCCAGCAGATCGAGCAGGGGTCGCAGCTTTACACAACCGCGGTCGCAACCCGCAACCAGATCGTCACCATGTACAACCTCGCCTATCAGATGTCCCAGTTGCCGCAGAACCTCGAAGCGCGGTACAAGGCCGACTGGTCGCAGTGGACGAGCTTGCAGGCCCCGGCCAACACCTACGGCAACACCGCTGCGCTGGTAAACGCACTCAACTACGGCGCGCTCGTCAACGCGCAGCAGGGTTACAACAGCGCCTACGTCCAAGCTCAGAGTTATCCGTCTGGAAGCTACTCTTCACTCGATTCCCGCACCCAGGCCACGGTTGCCAATCAGTACGCCACGTCTGAACTGGCGCAGACCACAACCACCAACACGCTTGCCACCTTGGGGACCATCCGCACGGACGAGCAGGGATTCGCCACCAAGCTCTCCAATCTCGACTCGGATACCTTTTCGACCGATTCCAGTCAGCAGACTCAAGCTGCGCTGCTCGGCAAGATCAACTCTGCCACCTTGCTCCAGATCCACTCGCAGCAGGACACGAACCAGCTTCTCATGGCTTCCATCCAGCAACAGCTTGTTGCTCAGAAGCAGCAGATCGACGCCCAGAACCGCGCCCTCAACAACGCCATTTATTTTCAGCAGAATTTCCCCACTACCATCGGGAACGTGAACAGCGGCGTGAGCGATTCCATGCACTCCATCTCGCTCAGCATCGACGGGAGCAACTGATGGGACAGAACATCATTGCACAGCTTGGACAGGCCACCACCCAACTGCTCTCCTCACAGAGCAATACATTACAGGCCACAGGGCTCGACATCTTCCGTAGCCTGGCCACCATCCTCATCGTCTGGTTCGGCATCAAGTCCGCCCTGTCCGCCTCGCAGGGGCACGGCGGCTTTCATTTCGCCAGGTTCGCCGACCTCATCCTGATGATCGCCTTCGGCCTGGGGATGTTGACGTACTACTCGACGCCCGTCCCCGGCACCAGCTACAGCTTCAGCGACCTCATCACCAAAGAGGGTCTGAATCTCTCCAATCAGATCGAATCCAGCCAGACCCAACAGATCGCCAACACCATCACCAACGCCGAACAGCAGCTTGGCGCGCCGCCGGGCAGCTTCAATATCCTCGAAGACCTCACCTATCTATTGATCGCCGTCATTCTCGCCGCGATGGAGGCGGTCGCATTCGCTGTCATCGCATACGGCTACGTTGCCTCTGCTGTCTGTGTACTGATCGGGCCGGTGTTCATTCCGTGGTTCATCGTGCCCAAGATGGACTGGCTCTTCTGGGGCTGGCTCAAAGCGTTCATTGGCTTCAGTTTCTATCAGGTCGTTGCCGCGGCCTTCGTCTACGTCTTCGCCAAAGTCCTCGCGTCGATGTTTCAGGTGATCGGTACTATCAGCATCTCGAACGCACTTACCATCCTGCCGGCGCTGCTGATTACACTCTTCGTCTGCATCTATGGGCTGTTCAAAATCCCGGAGTTGACCAGCGCCATCCTCAGCGGACGCACCGGCACCTGGGTCAACGTGATGGGAGACTAACCATGTCGAAGACACAGAATGATCTCCCCATCACCGATGCCGGACACAAGTTCCTGGAACTCTATGCGGAGCCGGTCGTCACCAACACCTATTTGAAGGTTGCCGTGTTGGTCCTGTCCGTGGTCGCGCTCGGCAGCCTTGCGCTGCTTTACCGCGCCCAAACCGCTGCCTTGCGGCTGAAGCCGCTCGTCATTTCCATCAGTGACATTGGCCGCGGCCAGGTGATGAACTATGACGACTTCTCCAAAGTCCCCATCGACCGCGTCAGCAAATACTATCTGGCGCGCTGGGCCGAGCTCTACTACGGGCGCAATCATGCCACCCTGCAGCGCAACTTCGCCGAGTCGTTGAATTTCTTTTCCAATCCGTTGCAGAGTGCAACGCTTACGCAAGTGAATAAGGCCAAGACATTGGAAAACTTCCTACTTGACCCGAGCGCGCCCGATGTGGACATCGAGATCGACGCCGTCATCTTGGAAGACCTGCGTCAGTCTCCGTACCGTGCCCAGATCCAGTTTGAGAAAGTCTTCCGCTCCCCCGGTGATGAGCAGGAGCAGCGCCGCGAACGCTGGACCGCGAACGTCATCTACGGCTTCCGCGATGAAGTACCGAACGCGATGCTGCTTACCAACCCTCTCGGCCTCGTCATCAGCTATGTCCACGAGGATGAAGCATTCGGGAGTTGACGTTATGGTTGCTAATGCTGTTTTTGTCGCCACCCTTATCTTCCTTGCTTTGGGTTTCGGCCTGATGCACGAGCTGCATTTCTTCATTCCATGGCGCGACTTGATATTTCACCACTACTGGAAACCTATAGCTGCTTATTGCGTGCTGCTGTTCGTGAACATCCTGGGGACCACCATCTGGATCGAGCGCAAGTTTTTCCTGCGCGATGCTGGCCGCAAACTCACGCACCTCGACCAGGAAATTCATACCGGCCACAGCGCGCTTTCAGACGAAATCCTCTCGCAGTTCGGAGACGACGAGGACCAGGAGGTCCGCCGATGAGCATTCGCGACAGCGACCACTACGACGATTCCCAAGACATGATCGAACGCATTCGCAAGCTGCGCGAAGCAGCGGAGAGAAAGATGAATGCCTTTGGCGATCCGGCGGCCTACGATGTGCGGATTATCCATGGCCGGAAGCCTGTAGCCGAGGCGGAGAAACAGGTCCCACCTGCGCAGGATTCTCCCTCTGAGGACAACCAATGAGATTCGACCTTCCCCATGAGCCAGCGATCCCGCGCCGCCGGGAGATTGAACCAGCCGGCCACGAGCCGGAAGCCGCGCCTCTGCCGGTGTCGATTGTCGATGAGAATCTGGAACGCCTACAACGCCCTGTGGGTACTGGCCCGGCGCAAACGCTTCCACGTACCGACAGGGAACGTGTTCCAGAATCGGAGCGGCCCAGACGAAGCCGCGAGCCGGAACATCGTCCACGACGGACCAGGGAGGGAGTTGCAGCCGAAATTCGCGGCGTTGCTTTGCGGCCCGAGGAACAGCGATTGCTTGCGGAAGCAGGGCGGTTTCGCGTCCTGAACATCAAGGATGTAGCGCGCACCATCTACCAGGGCGATGACCATGCCTTGCGTACCGATCTCGATTACCTGAGCAGGCATGGTCTTATCTCCGTCGATTCCGTCCCTCCCCGCAATGACGGGCGTTGGCTGACAAAACCGCGCATCGAAGTTGTGACACTCACGAAAGAGGGTGAGCGGTTTGCTCACGAGACCGGCGGTTTCTCCCTGGACCAAAAGCTCTATCACGGTCTCGTCAAGCCCCGCGAAGCGGAGCACGACTCGCAGATTTATCGCGCCTACCTAAAAGAGACTGAGCGCATCGAGAAATCCGGCGGCGCTAATCTTCGTGTGGAACTCGACTTCGAGTTGAAGTCGAAAGTACAGAAGGCCATTCACGCCGCACGGAAGATTGATCCCGACCGCGGCATGGATGAAATCAAGCGTGAAGTGGCGCAACAGTTTGAGCTGCCTTACGTCCGCGACAAGATCGAAATTCCCGATGCGCGGATTCACTATGACATGGACCAGGGCGCGCGCACGGCATTTTCCGATATCGAGGTTGTGACCGCGGCCTATCGTCCAGGCCACATGCAGGCCAAGGCGCAGGCTGGTTTTCGCATGTATGCGTCGGCCTCCGACCATTCGCGCCTCAGCAAAATCGAGAACGAGCAACACGCGCTCGATTGGGTGATGGACCTATGAGCCATGCTGCATTGGAATCGCTTATCCGCGCTGGATACACAGACCGCGAGGCGACGTTCGTCTACATGGTCGCCGTTCATTCGGGGTATTTTCTCCGTCGCCAGTTTATCGAATCCGTGCAGCGGGAGCGTGGCGGCGTTGCCACCAGCTTTCTCCGTAAGGCCGCGGAACTCAGTCACGTCACGGAGCTGCCATGCGCAGAAGGCCGCTTCATTTATCACCTGCACGGTAAGCAGGTTTACCGCATGATCGACCGGAGCGATTCGCAGAGCCGCCGCTTGAAATCGACGCTGGAGATCCGGCGCAGATTGATTGCCTTCGATTACGTTTTGTCGCATCTCCACGATCAGAAATTCATCGAGTGCGAAGAAGCGCGAAACCACCTCTTCACGTTGCTGAAGGTGAAGCCGGACGCTGTGAGCCGTGCATCCAGCTTTGTCCAATCCGTTCCCACTTCGTTCTTTGGGCTGGAGAAAGCGCCCGCAGTACGCATCGCGTTTGTTGATGAAGCCCAGCGGTCCACGTCCAGGTTCGCCCGGTTTCTGAAAGCTTACGGCGAACTCATTCGCAGTCTGGATCGAGTTGAAGTAGTGTATGTTTCCACTTCCCCAATGAACTTTGCCCCGGCACAACGCCTGTTCCAACAGCACATGCCGCTGAGACATTCATCCACTCCAGCCTGCCCGCTTGGTGTAGAGCATCTTGTCCGTTGGCTTGAAGTGCGGCACAGGTTTCATCACGAACACGGACCAATATCTCCAGCGGATCATCAGCTTTTGCTTGAGGGAGAACGCATCTATCGCGCGACAGTTCATATTGGGCTCATCGCATCGTGGGACAACGGTGCGATGGATGCCGACAAGGTGCACAGGCTTTTTCATGCGGAGACCCGGCAGGTGAAGTTCACTACAGAGCTGATCGATGCCGATTATCCCAGATTTCTAAATTTCCACGCGGGCAGGAGCGCGGGCAGTGTCCGGGGTCAGGTAGCGCAACAGAAGACTCTCTTTGACAACGACATAGAGGAAAGCGTGGGCAAAGGATAAGTGCAACTGAGGGCGGGAACGACCCGCCCGTCCGGGCTGCCGCATTCGCTCGTCGTTCCCGCCCTCAGTTGCAGAACGAACAGCGGCGGTCCAGCAAG
This sequence comes from uncultured Acidobacteriota bacterium, assembly GCA_963826735.1. Lineage (GTDB taxonomy): Bacteria > Acidobacteriota > Terriglobia > Terriglobales > Acidobacteriaceae > Telmatobacter. The sequence continues at coordinate 984 of CAWGYN010000008.1, read as the reverse complement.
CGGACCGCACACAGTACGAACACAGTACAGGAGAAGTCCCACCCATGACCAAACTCAGAATCGAAAAAGGAGCGAGCCGTGTCCGGCGCGTGCCGCTCAAGACGACCATCGACGGCACGGTTGCGGACGACATCGAGTTGCTCTGCCAGTGGTCCGAAAACGAGACCAGCTACGTCGTCAACCATCTCTTGCGCTTTGCACTCATCCAAAGCGAAGACTTTCAGCAGTACAAGCAATCGTTGGAGAACGGCGTACCGGCGACAGCCGGCCGCGAGCCTTCCAAGCCCATGACCGCTGTGTCTAAAGCCGTGCCGTTTGCTGCACACGGCCCGGAGGTGGAACGATGAACCGTTTCCGGGCCTCCTTGCAAACTCTCACGCACACGTTGGTCGCTTACCGCTTTGCGCTGTCGGTTGGTATTGCGGCAGCAGCGAGCATCACCCTTCATGCGATGTGGCCCTGGCCCGCTGACAGAGCCTTTGCTCAGGTACTTCGCTCTTGAGCGGCCCACCTTATATATGGCCGTTGCCCACGGATACGACCTGTTCCTGTTCACGACACCGTTCCTCTTTGCTCCATGTTTTTTCACTCATCTACGTGCATGTGTACCGCCGGGAGATTGAATCAACTGCCGGGTCATTCCGCACCTGCCCGATCCAGCATCGCGGCGCGACCTTCTGTTCGTGCTGGGCGAGCTTCATCAGCAATTACGGCCCGATCCCTCGCCAGCACCGCGCTGGCTGAAGATTCCAGAACATGGTCTCTACACTGGTATCGCTGTCATCGGTTCGATTGGCTCAGGCAAGACCCAGGGCATTATTTTCCAGCCATGCGGCAACTCTTTGCGTACCGCGCGACAGACCCAACGGAGACTCTCGGGAATCGTTCTCGAAGTAAAAGGCGACCTCTGCCGGCAACTCAGGCGGATTCTGGCGGCCTGCGGCAGGGCCGACGATTATGTGGAGGTATCGCTCGACGGGCCGA
>CAWGYN010000007.1:0-212814 GCA_963826735.1 uncultured Acidobacteriota bacterium | reverse complement strand
CACACGCAGGAGCACAAATTGCATCCCACGCACTCCGTCTCATCCACGCGCGGAATGCGCGCAAGCGGCGTGGGATACGGCCCCTGCGCAAAAGCCGCCTCGCGCTCCTTGCGCGTGACCGGCGTCTCAGCAATCGTGCTCAGGCTCTCGGCCTGCTCGGCGGCCGGAGTACGGTGCAGCTCGACATGTCCATCAATGGGACCGGAAACGCGATCGAGGTGAATGCACTGGTGCGCGCCGTCCCAGCAGGCAATGTGGCACAAATCGCACCCTATGCACTTTTGTTCGTCGATGCGCGCCACGATTTTGAAATTCAGATTGAGATGCTTCCACTCCGTCACGCGATTTACTGACAGGCCGCGGAAATCGTCGATGGTCTTGAAGCCTTTCTCGCGCATCCAGTTGTCGAGGCCGTCGGCCATGTCTTCGACGATGCGATAGCCGTAATGCATCACCGCCGTGCACACCTGCACCGTGCCGCAGCCTAGCAGCATGAACTCCGCCGCGTCGCGCCACGAACCGATGCCGCCGATGCCGGAAAGCGGCAGCGCTGCTTCGGGATCGGCCATAATCTGCTGCACCATGTTTAACGCGATAGGTTTCACCGCCGGCCCGCAGTAGCCGCCGTGCGAGCTCTTGCCGTCCACGTTGGGTCGCGGCACAAACGTGTCCAGATCGATGCCTGTAATCGAATTGATGGTATTGATGGCCGACAAACCATCGGCATGGCCGCGCTTGGCGGCGCGCGCCACGGTGCGAATGTCGGAGATATTCGGCGTGAGTTTGACCAGCACCGGCGTGCGCGCTTTTTCCTTCACCCATGCGGTGATCATCTCGGCGTATTCCGGGACCTGGCCCACTGCCGAGCCCATCCCGCGCTCGCTCATGCCGTGCGGGCAGCCGAAGTTCAGCTCGAGGCCGTCCGCTCCCGCATCTTCGGCGCGCGTCACAATTTCATGCCACGCCTCGCGGTTCGACGCCACCATGAGCGACGCAATCACTGCGTTCTTCGGGTAGCGCCGCTTCACCTCCGCCATTTCAGTTAGATTTTGTTCGACGGTGCGGTCGCTGATGAGCTCGATATTGTTGAAGCCCATGATGCGCTGGCCGTTCCAGTCCGTGGCCGAGTAGCGCGAACTCACATTCACCACCGGCTCGCCGATGGTCTTCCACACCGCGCCGCCCCAACCCGCGTCGAAGGCGCGCATGATCATCTCACCCGTGTTGGTGGGCGGCGCCGAAGCCAGCCAGAACGGATTGGGGCAATTGATCTTTCCCGCAAAATTCCGCACGCCAATGTCAGGCATGAGCAACCTCCGCAAATTTCAACATCGTTCTTGCGGCGCGCTTGCCGCCGGCTACCGCATCCACAACCTCGCGACCGCCGTTGACGCAATCGCCACCGGCAAAGTAACGTGGGTTGCCCGTCTGCCCGGTTTCGCGATCAGCCACAATCCGCCCGTCGCGCACCTCTACGCCGCGCAGCTTCTGCAACAGCTCAGTCAGCGGCGACTGGCCGATGGCCGGCACGATCAGGTCACAATCGATGGTTGCTGCCGAATCCGGAATCACCTCGAGCTTGCGATCGGCCTGGCGCACCTGCACCGTTTGCAGGAGCAACCGATCATGCGCGTCCGGCCGGATGGCCACCGGCAGCCTGCGCCACAGAAATTGCACGCCTTCCTGTTTTGCGTGCTCGTACTCGAAGTCGAAGGCCGACATCTCCTCCGCGCTGCGCCGGTACAACATATACACGATGTCCGCACCCAGTCGGCGCGCGGCGTTGGCGGCGTCGATCGCGGTATTGCCTGCGCCGACTACTATCACCGTTCCGTGCAGCTCGCGCAGGTGGCCGGTCTTGTACGCGGCAATGAGTTCCAGGGCATTCATCACACCCCTGGTATCTTCGCCGGGAACATTGAGCCGCTGCATCGCGCCCAGCCCCAGCCCCAGAAAGACGAAATCGAACTCCGCCTCCAGCGCTTCCAGCGCCGCAGCCGAATCCACCTCCACGCCGCAGCGAAATTCCACGCCGAGTTGCCGGATCATCTCCACTTCGCGCACGCTATCGGCGGCACGCAGCTTGTACTCCGCCACGCCATAGGTATTCAATCCGCCGGGCAGTTCGCGGCGTTCGATCACCGTGGCTCGCGCGCCCGCGCGGCACAGCTCCGCTGCGCACGCCAGCGAGGCCGGGCCGCCGCCGATGCAGGCCACGCGCAGATTCTTCGCTCCCGCCGCCTTCACAGGAGGCGTCTCGCCCGACGCCCAGAAAGCGTCCATGGCATGCCGTTGCAACAGCGCGATCTGGATGGGCTTGTGATTCTGGCGCAGCATGACGCAAGCGCCCTCGCACAGCACGTCCACCGGGCACACCCGCGCACAGCTCGCGCCCAGAATATTGGCGTCGAGAATGCGCACCGCGGACCCGCGCAGATTGCCCGAGGCGATGCGCTTGATGAATCCCGGCACATCGATATGCGTGGGACACGCGGCCGTGCACGGCGCATCAAAACAGTTCAGGCAGCGGTCGGCTTCAATCACCGCTGCCTGCGCAGTGAGCGCCGGTTTCAGTTCCCCAAACCGCGCCTTCAGATGTGGATCGTCTAGTAAGGTTGCTGTGCTCATCGCATTCCCTCTGCCCTACGACGCCACCAGCGGCCTATACAAATCGGGCCGGTGGTCGCGATAAAACTGCCAGGATCGCCACACTTCGGCGAGCTCGTCCAGATCCAAGTCGGCGGTGAGTGCTGCGTTGGAAGCCTGAATAATCGAGCATCGAACCATGCGGGGCATTTCGTGCCATCTCCATCAAGGAAACTGTGAGTCTTAGAACTTAATTCAATCCGCGGCTTAAGGCAATGGGTTTCTTGATCGCGGGAACGGTGGCCAGGGTTTGGTCAACAAGTAATGCGCACCGCGACGGATAGTCTCTCGATCGCAGTCTGGAGCGCCAATCCTGATAGATGCCGCCACCCCGCGGATCCTCTGCGGCGCACGATCAGTCGGTAATCGCCCATTGGGGGCGGCTGAGTGGCGCTGCCAGCAGCGCGTTGGCGTAGTTGTTGCCTGCGAAGATTTCTTTCTCGGCATTCCAGTGCAGCTTGTCTTCAACCTGGCAGGCGATCAATCCGATCTGCGCAGTCGAAATCGCGCGGTGCCCCACTTCAATCGGCTCCAGCGGCTGCCGTCCTTCGCGAATCGCGGCGATCAGGTCGTTCTTGTCCCATAGCGTCTTCGAGAAATCCAGTTCGCCCGGCTCCGGTTCCAGGGTCAGCAATTGCGGCTTGCTGCTGGACATAATGCCGGGGTATCCATCCAACTTGATCCACGCGTCGCTGCCAAAGTAGGTGATGCTCGGCTTGCTCGCCGGCGTTTGCTCGCAGGTGAGCACCGTCCCGCTGGCATAGCGGTATTGCACCTTGAAGTTGATCATGGTGTTCCACAGGCTCACCGGGAACTCGCCGCGCCCCTCCACTTCCACGGGCCCCGTATGCTCCGTGTTCATGGCCCATTGCGCCACGTCAAAATAATGCGCTCCCCAGTTGGCAATCATGCCCTGGGCGTACGTGGAAACCCGCATCCAGTTCGGCCGCAGGTTATGCTGCTTCACGTCGTGCACTCTTTTCTCAGTGTAGGGAATCGCGGCCGTAGGCCCGAGCCACATGTCGTAGTTCAGTTCCGGCGGCACGGGCATATCGGGCTGCACTGCCACCGGCGTGGGATCGGACGGAAATACAATTTCGATCCTCTGCAATTTTCCGATGTGCCCGTTCCTGATCAGTTCGACCGCGTGATTCTGCTGGCGAAGTGAGCGAAACTCACTGTCGTTGCGGGCCGTCACGCCGTACCGCTTTACCGCATTGGCCAGTTGCCTTCCCTGCGCCACGCTCAGGCTTATCGGCTTCTCCAGCGCAAAGTGCTTTTTGGCTTTCGCCGCCAGGATGGCTATCGGCACATGCCAATGATCCGGCGTGCCAATCATCAGTGCATCGATGCCTGGGTCGGCAATTACTTCGCGAAAGTCGGCCACCTTCCTGCAGCCGCGATACGATCCTGCAGTGGTGTGTTGCGCATAATACGCGTTCACAAAGGCCTGCGCCTCGTCCATGCGCCAGGAATCCACGTCGCACACCGCGACCACCTGCACGCCCGGAACCGCCATAATCTGCGGCAGATTCGCGCCAAATGCCTGCCGTCCCGTCCCGATAAAGCCAACGTTGATGCGATTGCTGGGGGCATCGGCGCCAAGAATCCGCCCGCGCGCGATTACTGGCGCTGCGAGCGCCGCCGCCGCGCAACTTGCCCCGGCAACAAAGCTTCTGCGATCGATCATCTTGCACGCTCCCTTTGGTTTTGTGTCTTTACAGCGCTACCGATCCTCACATAGAGCTACGCGAGAGAGTATATTCCCGCACGCGCTGGGGCGGTCTGCCGTCGCCGCCGGAGAGTAGACTGATTGCGCCGATTTTTGCTCTGTCTCCCGGCAGCCAATTTTTGCTCGATTACCAACGGAGGAAGATTATGAAGAACACACTTGGACGGCGTGAATTTCTCAAGACAGCGGGAGCCAGCGCTCTCGCCGGCGCACAACTTATGTCGGCTCCCATTGCGGACGCACAATCCGCGGCCCCTGCTCCCAACGCGGCGAAAAGCCCGCGCCTGCTCGCCGGCTGCTGCGCCTACTCCTATCGCAACGAACTCACCCATGGCGAGATGACGCTTGAAGATTTCATCCTCAAGGCAGTAGAACTTCAGCTCGATACCGTGGACATGACCGTCTACTACCTCAAATCTACGGAGCCCGCGTATCTTGAAAGCCTCCGTCATCTCGCTTATAAGAATGCCGTGGCTTTTTCCGGAGCAGCCTGCGGCTCCAGCATGGTCCAGGCGGATCCTGGAAAGCGCGCGGAAGTCCTCGCTCAGATCAAGCAGTGGGTCGATGTCGCTGACCGCCTGGGCGCCTCTCACCTGCGGGTCTTCGCCGGCAAACTCCCGACGGGCGCCACAATCGAACAGGCCACAGACTGGGTTGTGGAATCGATGAAGGCCGCCGCCGATTACGCCGCCGGTAAAGGCATCATGCTCGGCCTTGAAGATCATTCCGGCGTTTCGCAAACTGCCGACGTGTGCCTGGAAATCATGCATCGCGTTAATTCGCCTTATGCCGGCATCAATCTCGACATCACGCATTTCATCCCCACAGCCAGCCAGGATGCCTACGCGCAGAATGCCGCCTGCATCCCCTACGCCACCGTGTCTCACATTCGCGACAAGTTCGACGACGGAACCCCGATCGACATGGATCGCGTGTGGAAACTTTATGCCGACGCCGGACACAAGGGCGCCATGTCCATTGAATATGAGGGCGGACCGCAGGGCGATCCCGCCGCCATCGGAGTGCCGAAGCTCGTGGCCAAAGTGCGCGAGCTCTGCCACAAATATTCAACTGTTTGATAGTGCCGCTGCCCGCGCCCGGTGCACCGACCCGAAAAAGCGGCGCACCAAGCGAGAAAGCGTCCGTGTGATTGACTTGCCTCTCATCAGACTCAATAATCGAAGGTGATGAACATCTACGAGGAGATCGTGAAGTTGCAACGCGAGGGCCGCCGCGGCGCGGTGGCCACCATCGTGAACTCGCGCGGTTCGATCCCCTCGTTTCAAAGCGCCAAAATGCTCATCCGCGACGACGGCTCCATCGCCGGGACCATCGGCGGCGGCTGCGTGGAAGCTGAAGTGTGGCAGGCGGCGCGCGAGGTCATGGCGCAGGAAAAGCCACGCTCGCTCAGCTTCGATCTCAACCAGGACCCTAAGTACGACACCGGCCTGGTCTGCGGCGGGACGCTGGAAATCTTCATTGAGCCCGTGCTGCCGTCGTCGCTGCTTTACATCTTCGGCGCCGGCCACGTGGCCCTCGATCTCTTCAAAGCGGCGCGGAATGCGGGCTTCGACTGCATCGTCGCCGACGACCGCGAAACCTACGCCAACGCCGAGCGCTTTCCCGGCGCGCGTTCAGGTCGTCGCTCACAGACTTCGACGAGGCCTTCAAGGAACTCGCGCCCGCCGAGTCGTCTTACATCGTCATCGCCACGCGCGGCCATCGCGACGACATGCGCGTTCTGCGCTGGGCCGTGCAAACCCCGGCGCGCTACATCGGCATGGTCGGCTCAAAACGCAAAGCCATTACTGTCTTTCGCGAACTCACGCGCGAAGGCCTTAGCCCCGACTTGTTCGACCGCGTGCATTCGCCCGTCGGCCTCGACATCGGCGCCGTCACGCCTGAAGAGATCGCCGTCTCCATCGTCGCCGAGCTCATCGCCGTCCGCCGCCACGCCGAGCGCGCCTTGCCGCACATGAGCTGGTTCCATAGCGGCAGACACATCGCTGTCAACGAATCAGCTGCTCCGGGCGAAACTCTGCCGACGCCCGCTGAAAAATAAATTCTGCAATTCATTCTTCTTTGCTTCTGCGCTCCCCGTAGAGCTATCTTCTGTCTATGCAAGAAGCCGTTCAACTCGCCGGCCTCGTTCTCGCCGCCGGCGACTCCTCGCGCATGGGAACCGACAAGGCGCTGCTCCCCTGGCCTCCGCAGTCGCCAGGCGTAACCGATTCGCCGCGCCATACGCTGCTCTCCGCCGCACTCTTAGCCTTCGACCCCTTCACGCGATTCAACGTCGTCGTTGCCGGCAAGAACGCCGATGCCATCGCCACTATGGTCGGAGCGTGCGGCGCATATCTCGTCCGTAATCCAGCTCCTGAACACGGCCAGTTCAGCTCGTTGCAGATCGGCCTGCGCGAACTTCTCGACCGCGGCTGCGACGCCGCTATCATCACGCCCGTCGATTGCCCGCCGCTGCAGCGCCTCCTCGCTGGAGCGCCTCCATCACTCATTTCTCGGCGCGCTCGCAGCCGGCTTCTGGGCCGTCGCTCCCGAACATGACGGCAAGCACGGCCATCCTCTCCTCGCCAGTCGCGAACTCATCGACGCTTTTCTCAATGCGCCCATCACCGGCAACGCGCGCGAAGTCCTTCACGCCCACGCATCTCGCGTGGTCTACGTCCCGGTCCCGAGTCGCTGGCCAAGGCTGGACTCAACACGCCGCAGGATTACGCTGCCGTCGCTGAGTAGCACCGCGTTTCCGTGGAATTCAGTCTTTTCGTTGAAAGCCGTTGCTCAGCACCGCCTGCAGCGCATCCATCGCCAGGTGGCTCGCGTGCGACGATGCCCGCGGCAATCCGCCCACCGCGCGCAACAGTTCTTCTCGCGTCAGCTTCCGCGCCTCGTCGATAGTCTTCCCGCGCACCAGCTCCGTCAGCGCCGAAGCGCACGCCATCGCGGCCACGCATCCCTTGGCGCGGAAACGAATCTCCGCGATCCGGCCGTCAGCAATTTTCATTGTGAGTTCCAGAATGTCGCCGCACGCCGGGATTCTCAATGCGCGCCGACGCGTCCGCATCGGCAATCGTGCCCGCGTTGCGCGGGTGTTCAAAATGATCGAGAACCTGGGCCGAATACATGCGCCTTGTACCGCCGGTCTCCTGACCGGCTGTACTGGCGGTGTCCACACCGCCAGCTTACTTCTTTGCACATCTCCCCGCGATTGTTCCGGACACGGTTAGCGCGCCTTACTGGCTCCGTCTCGTGCTCCGGCTGCTGTCTTCTGCTGCGCGTCCAGAATCTCGGTCACCAGAAACAGATCCGCCAGCAGCGCGCGCAGATGGATCGATGCATTCAGATTGTCGATCAGCTGCGAGCCGATCGCTGGCTGCGCCAGCACCAGTTCCATCGCCGCCAGGGCGCTCTCCGCGTCGCGCTTCAGCACGGCGAAAAACGCCTCATATTTGCCGGCAGGCGCAAGCTGCTGCTGCGACGGTCTCCGCGCAACTCCGTTCCAGGCCGCGCATCGCTGCCACTGCACGCGTCAAATGTCGCGCATTGCTCAGCCTGCGTCTGCCTTCGTCGCTCGCCAATCCGCGCGCGGCATAGGAGAGCGTGAACTCGTAGCACTCCTCAATGGTCTCGCACTGTTTCTGAATTTCAGTCGCCATCGCTTGCGGCATAGCCTTGCTTTTCCTCGAGCTGGCGGCGTCTTCACTGCCCATCGCTCGCGGTATCGTGCTCCTCGAGATAAAAATCGCGGCTCATCCAGCCGAAGATCATCGACTTGGTGATGGGCAGCTTCTCCGGCCGGATTCCCATGTAGACGTGGACCATCACCAGCGCAATCAGCCCCACGCCGGCCAGCCCGTGCAGCACGTACATCAGGCCCCATGTCATGTCGCTGAAAACAGATATGGATTGCGCGTGAAGATCCCCGTTTGCACGCGCTTCATCATGAACAGGCCGGTGACGATCACGGCCAGGCCCGCCAGCAAAATCACGCCGTGGTACAGCTTGTTCTCCAGCGGATACTTGGCAAACTTGTCGGGCAGCGGCGCTGTCTTGCCGAAAAACCGCCGCACCCGGTTCATGGCATCGCGCACATCTGTCTTGTCCGGCCAGATCGACCAGAAATCCAGGAAGAAAGTCGCGTGCACGATGTGAAAGAGAATCGATACCGTCAGCACCAGGCCTGCAATCCAGTGATAGACCACCCAGTTGAACTGGACTCCCACCTTGGGCAGAAACGCCGTGAACAGCAGCGTGAACATCGACGCCGCCATGATCCAGTGGAACAGTCGCGCGGCCAGCGAGTGGCGCGGCACGCGCTCCGGAATCGCAGCTGCATTCACTTCGGCCTTGCGCTCCGCGAATCGCTTGGGCGGCTTCACAATGATCAGGTAAAGCGCGTGCACGATCATGAAGCACAGTCCCGCAATCACCGCAACCCAGATCAGGCCCCACGCGATGTGGATCGGGACCGATTTTCCCCACGGACTCGTCGCCCACTGGATTAGCTGCGCATGTCGCCTCCATGCACCTGAGCTTAAGGCAGACATGCCATTCGGCGGCTGGGCTGTGCCCGCGATGGCGCGCTTCACCAGATTGCGCATCAGCGGAATCTTGTAGCCGTTGAATTGCAACGGAACCGCGCCCTCGACCGCGAGTTTGCCCGCCATCTCGCCTGTGTCGGCATTCGCGGGCTTGCCGCGCACTGCGTCTTCCACGGCCTTGAGCCGCATCGGCCGCGGCGAAACGGCGTTCACCGCAATGCGAATGTCGCTGGATCGTGTTGCCGTTGAGCTTCATCGCCGAGGCCACGTTCATCAGCGGAAAATCCCACACATTGCGGTCGCGCACTTTTTCGAAATAGAACTTCGCGCCCGCCCACGTCGCGGGAATGCGAATCGCCGTCAGCAAATCGCCGGGCTGCAACATGTTGATGCGCGTAATGTCGTCCTCGGGACCGACAAAATAATCTTCCGCGTCCACCACCTGCTCGCCCTTCGCCGTCTGCACCACGAACTTCGCATCCAGCACGATCAGCGCCGGCACCGAATCCGACGGGTGCACGGCCACGCAGCGGTTCGCGCCGAAGATCGCATGCTCGCGGTTGCGTCCCACCGGCGTATCGGCATAGCAAATATTTCCGCCCGCGCGGTAGCACGGCCATCCGCCGCGGTAGTACCAGCAGCGCACGTCCTGCGATACGTTGCCGCCCAGCGTGCCCTGGTTGCGAATCTGCGGCGAGGCCACCAGCGACACGGCCTCCGCCAGCACGCCGTAATCTCTTCTGGATCGCGGGGTGATTCGCAATCTCCGTCAGCGTGGTCATGGCGCCGATCTCGACGCCATCGCTTGTGGCGCGAATTCCCTTCAGCTCCTCTACGCCGCTCAGATCCACCAGCACCTTCGGCTTCTTGATGCGGTCCTTCAGCCAGTCGAAGCTGTCCAGGCCGCCTGCCATCACCCACGCATCGTCGCCATTCTGCTCGCAGCAGCTTTTGCGCCTCCGCGGCAGAGTCCGGCTGCAGCAGATCAAAAGCCGGCATTACGTCTCGAATTACCGCCATAGCTCACTCCAACGTCAGTTCACAGCTCGCAGTTCGTGGTTCGTGGAACGGGCACGTCGCTGTTTTCTTGGTCCCTTGTTCCCTTGGTCCCTTGGTCCCTGTCTTTTTCAGATGTGCGCCAGTAAAGGATTTTGCATCGGACGTCCAGCTTCAAGGGACGTCAGAATCGTGTCGGCGTTCACCGGCGCGCGCTGGAAGATGTTGTCGCCAACCGCGTCGGCAAGCGCGTTCAGAATCGCCGCGCATCCCCCGCCCACCGGCGGCTCGCCGCAGCCGCGCGCGCCCACCGGCGTCTCCGGATCGGGAATGTTCAGCGCATTCCACTGCATATCCACCGGCACATCCAGAATCGTCGGCGGCCTGTTCTGATAAAAGCGCTCGGCGACGGAGATGCCATACTGCGGATCGATCACCCACTTCTGTCCGATGGCATGGGCGATGCCCAGCGTCGAACGGCCGAGGATCTGGCCGCCCAGCGCCGCGGGATGCAGCACCGTGCCCACGTCGGCATAGGCCAGATAATCCGTGATGTAGTACTTGCCGGTCTCCACATCCACTTCCACCTCGGCAAAGCAGGCCAGATACGAATAGGAATCGCCGTCATGCGGATACTTGTCTTTCGCCGAAACCACCAGTCCCTGGCCGGCCAAAGCGGCTACCGCCTGTTTGGTGGCTTTGTGCACGTCGGGATTCACATCGTGGCCATCGTAGATGCCGCCCAGTTGAATGGCGTGCTGCGCCGCCTCCGCAAAGCTCATCCCTCGCGCCGCCGCCCTTGCGGCTGACGCGCAGGTTGGCCACTTCATAATCTTCCGGCTGCCCGCCCAGCTTTTTGGCCGCCACCTCCTTCAGCCTCTGCACGCACTCCAGGCCCGTTGCGTGCGCCGCGCGGGTCATGGCGTGTACGGTCTGGCTGCCGCCGGAGTCGCAGGTGTAAGGAAAATGCTTCGACGTGTCGCCCCAGACAATGTCGCAGGCATCCCAGGGCACGTTGAGAATCTCGGCGGCTGCGCGATGTACATCGATCACCGCTTCAGTTCCCAGATTGCCGATGCCCGATTGGATCTGCACGCGGCCCTGCGGAGTGATGACGATCAGCCCGTCGAAACCGGTGCTGCCGCCGTGGAAGTCGGTGAGCGCCACGCCCACGCCGCGCACCTTGGTGCCAATCCGCTTGGGCTGCTGCGCCACGCGCTCGTTCCACTTGAACTGCTCGGCGCCCAAGTCCAGCGCCTGCTTCTGAAAGCAGCTCGTCACGTGCGCGCGCTTGCCCTCATGATTCGGCGGTCCGTATTCCGCCTTGCCTTCCGGACAGTTCACGCGCCGCAAGCGCCACCTGATCGACGCCGAGCTGCCGCGCGGCCTTGGCCAGGATGGGCTCCATGATCGCGATGGCCTGCATGCCGCCCGGCGCGCTCTGTGCGCTGCGCGGCGGCGTGTTGGTCGCCACCGTCACATTCCGAAACCGCATGGCCGGCGGCTGGTACTGCAACGAAGCGATGCTGGCGCACGAGCCGCCGTCTCCGTTCGAGCCATAGGAGCCGGCGTCCGACACCAGAAACATGTCCACCGCCGTGATGCGGCCGTCCTTGGCGAAACCCACCTTCGTGCGGGCCCGGATGCCCGGCCGCGCGCGCCCGATAAAATGCTCCTCCTGCGCGGCTGATGCGCATCATCACCGGAGCATTCAGCTTCTTCGAGAGCAGCGCCGGAATCACCAGGGTCAGCGCGCCGGTGATCTTGCTGCCAAATCCACCGCCCGTATATTCGCTGATGAAGACGACCTTGTCCTCGTCCATGTGCATCCAGCGCGCGATGGCTGCCACGGTCTGATAGGTGCTCTGCGTGCCCGTATAAAGGAAGAGCTTGCCGTTTTGCCAGTAAGCCATCGTGGTGCGCGGCTCCAGGCACTGGTGGCTCACGTCCGGCGTCATGAATGTCTCATCGAGCACCAGCGCCGCGTTCTTGAAGCCGGCGTCGACATCGCCGTAAGACCACTCGTCGGGCGCATGGCCCATGGGCAAGCGGCCTTCTTTTTCCGCGGCAAAGTCTTCGTCCGTCCACTTCAATTCGGTCAGCGTCAGCGGTCCGCGACCCGACGTCGGCCTCACCCAAACGTTGCCTTCCGTCGCGCGCATTCGAGCTCCCGGGTCGCAGGCTTTCCAATGGATCGGTCGCAAAGGGCAACGGCTCCATGTCGATCTCGATCTTTTCGATCGCTTCCGCGCAGGTCAGCTCATCCACGGCCGCCACGGCCAGAATCGGCTCGCCCTGGTACATGGGCTCGTCCGCCAGCGCCAGCTCGCCCCACTTGTCGGCCTTGATCATGGTCCCGTTGTCGTTCATGTAATCCGCGTGGCCGGGAACATCCGCCGGCGTAAGAATCGCCTTCACTCCCGGCATGGCCAGCGCCTTTTCGGCGTTGATGCTCTTTACGCGCGCGTGCGGCATGGGGCTCAGCACCAGCCGGCAAAACAGCATCCCTTCGGCGCGAAAATCCTCGGCATACTTCGACTTGCCCGTCACCTTCGCCACCAGGTCGTTGGTCGAGTAATCCTTGCCGATCAGCTTGTACCCGGTGCCAAACGGGCGCGGCTTTTCGCTCTCGGCCTTCATCGCGCTCTCTTGCGGTGTGTCCGCCATGGCTCAGGCCCTCGCTCTCTGCGCTGCAGGCACGCCATCTTCGGATGTATTCTGCGCCGCGCATCATCGCGTCCAGAATCTTGGTGTAGTCCTGGCACCGGCACAGATTGCCGCTGATGCCGTGCGCCAGCTCGGCCCGCGTGGGAGTCGGGATGCGTCTTCAGAAACCCGACCGCCGCCATGATGAAGCCCGACATGCAGAACGCGCACTGGAAGCCCTGCTCATCCACCACCGCCTGCTGCACCGGATGCAGCGTGCCGTCGGCCGCCGCCAGGCCCTCGATCGTCGTCACCTTGCGGCCGCGCACCGTGTTCGTCAGCACGGAGCAGCTATAGTGCGGCACGTCGTCGATGCAGCACCGTGCAGGCTCCGCACTCGGCGCGGTCGCAGCCCAGCTTGGTACCGGTCAGCCCCAGCTTGTAGCGCAGCGTCCAGGCCAGCGTCTCCTGCTTCATCACTTCCACGCGGCGCGGCTTGCCGTTCACGTTCAGCGTGATCAGCCGCTCGCCGCCGAAGCTGCGGCTCGCGTCCGGGCGCAAGAATCTCGGTAGCTCGCCGCGCCTACCGACAGCGCCGCCGGCAATCACGCCCAGAATGAAACGGCGGCGCGTAATCGATTTCGATGGGTCTTGATTAGCCTTGGGATCGTCGGCTTCCGGCATCGCGGTTTCTCCGGTTTCTGGGTTTGCCTGGGATCGTCTCGCTGGCCTGCGGGAATTGCCTTTTGCTTCTTGCGGGGATTACGCCGTCGCTTTTCGAAGGTGCTGCGCGGCGCATGGGCTATTTTATCGCCGTGGCCGCGGCGTTGCAAAATCGCCGGCGGAGGTGGGGCCGGATGCTGATGAAACGATTATGCATTTCGCCGGCAAATCACTTTTCGCGGGCTTCGCGTTCAGCGCTTGTACTGCCCGCGTTTGGCTGGCAGAATCTGGATGTCGTCCGAGCCGGTCTCGTAATTGCCGGGATTCCACCGAGATTCCTTGCCTCTGTTAGTCTCTTCGACGGGCGGGGGTAGGAATTCGGGCTCTGCCGTGACCCAGCGCGGGGCGGCGCTGCGCGAAGCTGGATCTTCCTCTTTGGCTTCGACTTTGGCATCGATTTTAGCCGCAGGGGATTCAGGTTCCGGCTGCGAAACCGATGCCTCTTCCACCACGGTTTGCTCGGGATGGATGGGGTCGCATCCGCAGGTACGCCGTTGCCGTTACCGTCGGGTTCGGCGTGTTTTTTCGGGCTGAGGTCCTTGACCCCCAACGAGAAAAGGATGCCTCTCAACCCGCTCAGGCGCGTCGGGATTTCGCCGGCGGCTTTTTCTTCCTCGCGCACTTCCGCGGCGGCAGCGGTTTCTCCATTCGCAGCCACGGAATGCCAGTTCCCTACACGCGGTGCGGGCGGCTGCGCGATCGCAGAATCGGCATACTTGGGCGCATCCCCCAGCCACCAGGGAGGCGGTTCCGTCAGCCACCGGAGGGTCTCTTCATGCGGTGGCTGGGCGGGCGGCGTCTCGGTCCATGACGCGGATTGTGGTTTCGGCTGCTCTTTCGGCTTGAGTGCGGATATCGGTTCGAGTGGGGCGATTGGCTTGAGCGCAGGCTGCGGCACAGCCGCTGCGACGGGCTTTGCGGCTGGGTCTTGCGCAGGCTGCGATGCGCGCTCCGCAAACCGGAAAGATGCCGGTGCGATGTTGCGCAGTGCGGCCAGTGCGGTCGGCTGCCGCAGGGGGGCTGGGGCTGCCGGCGCGGGTTGCGATTGCCGGGTCTCTGCAACAACGGGAGCGGGTTGCGAAAGGGGCTGCGGCGCGGCTTGAGGTGTCGGAGGTGCAGCCGGAGCTGCGATCACGGCCGCAGCGGCAGCAGTCTCAGCCAGTGCGGGGGTCTTCCGCACCGGACTCGAATGCGTGGCCTCAGGCACAATGCGGGGACTTTGCGCGACCGTCCGCGCCGCAGTGCGTCCCTGCACGTGCAGGTGCCGTTCCACATCGCTCACCGAATTCCGAAAGCTCTCGTCGGCATTCTTGAGGCTCACGCGGTTCAGCACGAAGCCAACGGCGGCGGGGTTCAGGCGCTGCAGGCTGCTGGCAGCGGCGCGAAGCTCGGCGCGCGTAGTTTTGGCCGACTCGATCACCAGAATGGTGCAATCGGCGCGCCGCGCCATGTACTCCGCCTCCGCTGAAACCGTCAGCGGCGCAGTATCGGTCAGCATCAGGCCCTGGCGATCGGACGCGGCCGCTTCGCCGGTATGCGGCATCAGCGCCGAACCCTGTGGGTTTCGCTGCAACTCGGTACCAAGCAGTCGCTCCGCAGGTACAGGTCCGGCGGCATCCATCAGCACGGCCTCTTTGCCCAGCAGTCCCAGCATTTCTTTTACGCGCGTGACGATCGTGGTCACACCCACGCCGGGGCCGGTCCCGGTGAACACGCAGCTCGTCAGGTGATCGTCTTTCGAGGCAAATTCAATGGCCGTGGCCAGCCGCAGCAAATGCTCCTCGGCCACCTCGTCTGAAACTTCGTCGAAGTCCGGCAACTGCGCCATGGGCCTATAACCGAGGAGTTGCTCGACGTCCGATGCGACGTACACGTGCGGGTCAAGCTTGTGCGCGACCACCGCAGCCGCCAGGCCGAACAAGATAAACGCAAACAGCAGCAAAAGTGCGTTGCGGACGACGCCTGCAATCGCAGGATGCGTGGGCGGGACCGCGGCCTCGGCCAGGTGCGCCGTGCCGGGAGCGCTGTCTTCGAGCGTCTGGTTCTGCAACTGCTCGTCCACCGTGTTGTAGCGGTTCTGCAGACGGGTGATGTCGTTGGCCAGATCGCTCGAACGTTGCAGTTTGGGCGTGGCGCTGGCTGCGGCCCTGGTCATCTGCGCCAGTTCGCCGTTGAGGCGCGCCTCCAGGCTCGCGGTGCGGTCGAGATCGGCGCGCAACTGCTCCTCAATGCGCGCCGCGGCCTTGGCACGCAGGTCCTGGGTCTCGGACTCGAGCGCGGCATCGATTTTCTGCAGCTCCTCCTGATCCTGCTTGTATTGCGGATTGTCCGGCGTCTTGCCTGACATGTGCGAAACCAGCGCCGCGCGCCGCGTAAGCAACGCTTGCTTCAGGCTCGACAATCCCGGATCGGTCGAAATGAGTTGATCGGCTTCCGCATTCAGAGCTGCAGACGAAGGACCGCTGCCGGAGCTGATCGAAGTGAGCCGCGCTGCTGCCTCGTCGTGATCGCTGCGCGCTTTCACCAGCTCTGCGTGAATCTGGGCGATGTCACTGTCGTAGTGTTCGGGAGCCTCCGGCCCGATAGCCGCCACGCCCAGTTGCGCGTTGAGCTCCGCTTGCTCGGTACGATCGTCGTCCAGCTCCTTCGTGATGCGCTCCTGCTCTTCTTTGAGCATGGTGAGCCGGCCGGCATCGCTGGCCTTTTGCTCGTGCGCAGTGTTTTCGATATAGCTCGCCGCTACGGCGTTGGCCAATGCGGCAGCCGTGTCCGGGTTGTTGTGCATGTGCCGTGATGGCAACCTGGTAGCTAGTTCCCACGCGCGCCACTTCTACCGCGCCCTTCAGCCGCTCGGCCGCGCTCTGCTCGCTTTCGCCGCTCTGCTGCCACACGCCCGGGGCCAGCTTCTTGACCGCGCCTGCCAGCACGTCGGGGCGCGTCATGCTCAGCATCTGTTGCTGGATGTAGGAGTCGTACGTGGCCGGATCGTAGTTATACGGCCAGTGCATGGGCGCCGCTTCCATCACCGCTGACGGCGTGGGCTGAATGTAGACCAGGCTCTGCGCGGTATAGATCGACCAATTACGTGACGACATAAATCGCAGCCAGCATCAGGCCCGCCAAGTGCGAATCCGATCGCCAGACGGCGATGCATGCGCAGGCTGCGCATGAGGTCGAAACGGAAGAGCGCCTGATCGGATGGGCCGCCGTGCGACGCGGCAGGCACAGCGGAAGCGCCATCGGTAAGACGAGACGAATTCGCAGGCGCATTGGGATCGAATGTCCGGTTCATAGGACTGCTCCTAAATACGCCAGTGTGCTGAGCTGGAATAAGCGGATTCAGCCGCTGGATCACGTATGTGGCGCGTGCAAAGCCTGTCTTGGGCACAAAGACGATCTCGCCCGGTTTCAGGATCACTTCACGCGATTTCACGGGATTCAAAACATCCTTGAAGGCCAGCACGCGCGAGGTTCCTGTGCTGGGATCGACGATCTGAATGTGCGCGTTGTTGCCGGCCTGGTCCGTGAGGCCGCCGGCGTCGGCGAGCACGCTGGCCAGCGTGGAGCTGCTGGTGACTGGAACCGCGCCCGGATGCTGCACCTCGCCGAGCACGGAAACAAACTGCTCCGCGAGGCTGGGCACATAGATCACGTCGTCGCGGCGCAGGCGCAGATCGGCCAGCGTATTGCCCGATTCGACCAGTTCGCGAAGCTGCACCCACATCACCTGGTCGCTGCCGCGGTAAATGGCGCAGCGCTCGGGAATCGCCGCCACTTTGTTGGGGCCGGTGACCAGGCCGCTGCGCGTCAGTGCTTCAAGCAGCGTGGGCGTGCCTTCAAACGTCACTTCTCCCGGCGTGGCCACCGCGCCCAGCACCAGCACGCGATTCGATGTGTATTTCGTCACCGTGACCTGAACGGAAAGGTTGTCGTAGTAATGCGCAAGCGCCGCCTCAATCGCCTTGCCCGCTTCAGGCCGCGTCATGCCGTCCAGCTTGATGTCGCCGGCCAGCGGCAGCGTGACGCAGCCGTCCGGTCCCACCACCAGCTTGGCCTCGAGATCGGGACGCCCGGCAATGTCCACCGTGATCTCGTCGCCTTTGCCCAGGCGGTAGGCTTCGTCGGCAGCGGGCTCAAAGTTGCGCAGAGCTTCCAGCGGATTCTGCTTTAGCACCGGCCCGTTGGCCTGTGGCGCGGGGTCCTTCAGCGGCAGCCTGGGGCGGCATAGCGGAGTGCCGCGCCGGCGTTTGTGCCGCCGCGGCACAGCCCCGCGAAGACCCATGGAAGAAGAGCGGCGATGTAGATCCGGCGATTCATGCAGTTGCCTCCCTGCCGCGGAGCATTCCCAGGCCCCGGCGGTACCACCTGATTTCCTTTTGCTTCTCTGCGTCCGTCAACACCCAGCGATTCAATACTGCAATCGCGCCCGCTGTGTACAAAATCCCTGCCGCGAGCAGCACGCCCGCGCCCTGCCAGCGGTTCATCATGGCCACCAGTTGCGCGACCGGCCAGGCCAGAGCGGCTGCAATCACATACGGCGCAAGCCCCGGAACAATCACCACGCGCAGGAAGCGCGTGAGCGGAAGATGCAGCACAAAAAGCACCCGGCCCATGAGCACGCAGGCCGAGACGACGGTTGCCACGGCCACGGCAACGCCGATTCCGTACGGTGTCCAGCGGCCCTCGATCCAGCGCGCCGCCGGCAAAGTTATGCCCAGCAGAATCAGGTTGGGAATGGAGTAGGTGAACTCCTCGTAGACCCTGCCCATGCCGCGAAACATAGACGTGCCCGGTCCGGTGAGCATGTGGAATTGCATGGCCAGATTGAATACCACAAACAGGGCGATCAGCCTTTGGCCCATGGGGAACTGTGCGCCCAGCCAAACGTGCAAAACGGGCGCGGCAAAGAACGAAAACAGGGCGACAAAGGCCGACGTGCACAGGTTGGCGTAGCGCGAGCTGCTCAGGTAGAGCGTGCGCAGGTTGTCGATGCGGTCGGACTTGTGCGAAGCGGCGTCGACGTGGGACGCGGCCGGCAAAAGCGCGGCAAAAAACGCCATGGGCACCGTGGAAAACGATGTGGGCCATTTCTTGGCGACGTCGAGCAGACCGGCGGCGGCGGCGCCGATGAGAATGAGCGCGACCACCCGCTCCACGGAGGCGAGAAAGATCGACAGCATGCTCTGGAACTGCACCACCCCGCCGAAGTGCAAAACGTAGCGAATGGATTCGCGCCGCACCAGGCGCGGCGAAATGCGCAGCCATTTCAGCTTCTTCCACGCCCACCAGATGGTGAGGCCGTCGGCGACGATGGTGCGGATCAGGTACGCCTCGGCGAGTCCGCGAATGCCGCGCCCCGCGCCCACCAGCCACAGAATGGCCGCAAACTCCGCCAGGATGCCGAGAATCAGGAACCATTGCGTGGCCGCGATCTGCTGGGAACCGGCCAGTACGTCGCCGAATCCGTTGAGCGCGATGGCGGACAGAAACACGCCGAGCACGATGAGAACCGCTTCTTTGCCGTCGACGGCGTGAGCCGGAGGCAGATGCAGCCAGGGCGAATACCACTTCCAGCCAAACAAGAACGCGACGAAGATGGCGGTGCAGAGGGGGATCGTGATGGCCAGCCCTGTCGAAAGCAGCGCATTGGCCTTGTCGTATTCGCGGCGCGCGTGAAACTCGGCGACGTACTTGATGTAGACATTGGAAAGGCCGAGTGTGGTGACGCCGACATACGAAACCAGAATGAAGATCGTGGCCCAGATGCCGTAGGCTTCCAGGCCCAGGTGCCAAAGCAGGAATGGCACCAGCACCACGCCGCGCAACATATTCACCACGCGGGCGAGGATGGTGGCAAATACATTGCGGCTGAATTGACGATTCACTTCATGCAGGAAGGCAGGCGCGGCGCTAGCGGCAGCCAGTTCGCGGCCTGCGTCTGGATCGACTGTCCAGTCGACTTCCTTATCGGGCGTATCGGGAATCATGTGTACTTCGGTCATGGCGCCTGCGCCTCCCGATCGGTCCGGGCCCACTCTGCGCTGCCGCGCGAGTGGCGCAGGACCAGAGGAGTAATGGCCAGCTTAAGAAGAATGTGCAGGGGCGCGCCGGCCAGTGCGGCAAAATCGCGCCACGGGTTGTCGCCCAAGAAAACCGCTTCCAGCACATAGGCGACCACCAGTGCCGCGCCGGCAATCGCGATACACATGCAGCCAGTGTACCGGCAAACATGCCGCCAGAATCAGGGCCAGAATGCCGCGGGAAATCGGCAGGCTCCAGGCCTCGGCAAGCATCTCAAAGGCGCGCCAGTTGCCGCGTGCGATCGCCGCCAGCAACGCGCCCGTGGCCCGCGCGGCAACATGAAAGCGGCCGCCCTCCCAGCGTGCTTCCTGCGTGGCCTGCGCGGAACGGACCGGGGCCAGCGGAGCGTGAACGTAGGCATCTTCAACCCATGCCACGCGCTGCCGCGCCAGCACGAGCTGAACGTGGTATTCAAGATCCTCGCAGATGCTGTCTGCCGTGAATGGCACGCGTTGCAAGGTGTCGTCTGTTACGGCGAAGCCATTGCCAAAAACTCCCGCGGAGAAGCCCAGGCTGGCGCGTCCCGCGGGCTCGCAGCACATTAATGCCTCTGAACGCCAACACGCGCAGCCGCTCGAGCGAGGTAGCCGGCCGCGAGGCAGGCAGTTCGAGCTCGTAGCGGCATTGCGTGGCAGCGGCCCCGCGCTCCAGAGCCGTCCTCGTGGCCGCGGTGAGATTGGGGCTCGCCACGGAGTCGGCATCCACCACCAGAAATGCATTGGCGCCCGCGTCACGCGCCACCTCAAAGCCGCAGCGAAGCGCCTCGGCTTTGCCGCGCATCTCGACATTGTTCAGCTCCACCGCGCGCGCGCCGGCTGCCGCAGCCACCGCCGCGGTTCGGTCCGTGCAGTTGTGCGCCACCACGATCACGGGAACGGTTATGGGAACGGTCCGGGCCGTCGCCGCACAATCTCCCGCCAGGTGCGGAAGGCTGGGCGTGCCGCCCGCAGCGAGCAGCGATTGCACGGTGCGCGCGATCATCGCTTCCTCGTCATGAGCCGGCACCACTACCGCGAGGCGAATCTCCCGTGTTTTCGCCGCATGCGCTTTTCCCCCGCGGCGCAGATTTCCCGCAATGCACACGGCCAGATCGGCGAGCAACGGCGCGGTTAACATCGCCATCGCCGCCGCCAAGCCTTCCGTGAGAAATGTGCTTTCGAAAACCAATGCGTCGCTCGTCTCCATTCCTTGCATCGTTTGCAGCCGATCCGGTTCCATTCATTTGCGCCGGCCAAAAACGCCGGACAACCCTAAAGCTCTAAACCAACACGCGCCGGAAATCCGCCTGGGCGACAAGCGGGTTGACCAGCGGCACGCGCTCCACTGCCGGATGCATCGCCTGCACCCAGCCGGCAAAAAGAAAGAACAACATCACCACCTGTTCGCCCATATAGACGGTGGCGAGCGTAGTCATCAGCCCGATCAGCACCGCCAGATGCGCCAGGGCCAGCATGCGGTCCTCGCTCGGGATGGGCTGGGAGATCATGCGCAGCAGTTTCAGCGGCGCTACCCGTGACGATGGCCAGAAACACCGCCAGCCCCGTGAATCCCTCGGTCACCGCAAGCATCAGGTATTGGTTGTCGATCGACACCTGGCCGTTGACCGCGGGAAGCGTCGTGATGCCCCATCCAAATGCTTTGCGCTCCATCACCAGCGGCGTGTAATTGGTCAGCAGTTGGCGGCGGTAGATGGCGTTGCGCTGCTCCTCCGTAGAGGCCTGGCTGATCGCCTTCTCCGTGTACTGTCTCGTGAAGTACAAAGCGCCTGCCGCAAACACCACGCAGAAGGCCGTAAACACGATCACTGCTTTCGCCACCGGCAGGTATCGTGTCAGCAGCGCAAAAATCAGCGCCAACGCAACGCCGATCCATGGGCCGCGTGACTGGGTCATCAGCAAACCGGCCACAATCGCGGTGAGCGCAAGGCCGCGCAGCGTAAAGGGCAGGCCGTGGATGAGGCGGCGCGAGCCCCAGTTGCGATCGGCGCTGCGCAGCCACAGGCAATACACCAGCCCGATGAGAAAAATCATGCCGGCCAGAATGGCGTGGCCGTAGGGACCTGCGATGCGTCCGAATCCCCAGCGCATTTGCGGCTCCCACACCTCGGTCTGGTTCGCGCCCAGAAAAGGCGTGGCCAGCTTCTGCCACAAGCTGCGCCCGGTGAGGAAATCGTAGATGCTCAATCCAGCGACCACGGCCAGCAGCTGAACCATTCGCGCGACGAACTGCTTGCGCATCGCACGATCTTCCTGCTCGATGAGCAGCTTGCCGGCCATGTAAGGAAGCACTATGGTCAAAACGCCGGCAACGAACATCAGGCCGCCATCCGCGATGTTGGTGCTGAGCCGTTGCGAAACCGCGAGGTTCGGCGAGAGCAGCTGCGTCCAGTCTCCATTTGCCAGTTCCGCACTCAAAGCCTCTGAAAGTCCGGCGCACACGGCGAACAGCAACACCCACAGATCCATCCATGCCCAGCGCCAGTGCCGTGCCCCCTTGAACACCAGGGCAATACCCAGGGGCAGAATGGCAGCATCGGCAAAACCGATCGGGGGCAGATGAGGAAGCCGGAGAACGTAGTACTGCGGCAGCAGAAGCAGCGCGGGCAAATAAACCCAAAGCAGCGCCTTCCGTGCCGAACCCATGGCCAGAACCGCCCAGCAGGCCAGCGCCGGTATCAGAATGATCGCCGCCATGTCGTTTCCACCCCAGAGCTTGTGCTTAACTTTTCGCGGGCAAAAGCTAATAACAAGCTCTAGCCCTCAGCGCATTTCCGTTCGTGCTCTGGGGCTCTCAGTCCCTCCGTCGTCAGCCATTCTGCGCAGGAACAAATGTTTCGTATATCTATCCGCGAATCCCGGTATCCGCCGGGAAGACGTCTTGTTCGCTCCGCAGGCTGATAGGAACTGGCGATCCCGATTCTGCAACCAGCGGGCGGCCTCGGGAAATTGCCGGCTGCCACTCGTCGAAGAGCGGCTGCAGGTTCCACGCGTGGAGCACGAACCGCGTTTTCAGGCTGAGTCCTGCCAGGGAAAGCGACAGCCCGGCTTCCAGCAGCTGGCGCCGCGCGCCCAGCAGAACTCCGAGTCCCGCCGCCGTCACTTGATTCACTGATTGCAGATGGACCACCATCACCAGTCCGTAGACAATGCTGGCTGTGGTGGCATCCTGCACCTGCGCTGCGATCTCGGCTCCCAGCCTGCCGTGAATGTTCACGTGCAGCACTTGCGGTGTCACGTCCGTTGTCACTGTGGATTCGCCCAGGTACGGCCGCTGCCACCAAGCCGCCAATAACGCCATCGGCAAGTGCCGCACCAGGCCGGCGAAGTCCCGCAGGTACCGCGGGCCCAGCCGCACCGGTTCCTGCAGGAAGCGCATCGCCCACTCCAGGCCGCATCTCTGAACCCAACGCGGGGCGCGCAAAGTATCGCCCACCAGAATGTCGAAGCTGCCGCCCACGCCCATGGAAAGAGGAACGCCCAGCCGCTTGCGGTGCATCCAGATCCATTTTTCCTGTTTCGGATTGCCAAATGCGACGAGCAGAATGTCGGGGCTCACGGCATGAATCTTCCTCAGGATCTCCGTATGATCCATGCGCATCAGATTGTCTTCGTCGGGTGCAAACGTGCCTACGATCTGCACTCCGGGATAATTGCGTTGGAGCAACCGGCTGGCGCGCTCGGCCACGCCGGGCTTGGCGCCCAGCAGAAAAATCTTGTAACCCTTGCGTGCTGAAAGTTCGGCAAGCCTCGGCACCAGGTCCACGCCGGTCACACGCTCCGCCAGCGGACATCCCAAAAGCCCCGAAGCCCACACCAGAGGCATGCCATCGGGGAAAACCAGGCTGGAACCGGCGACAATGCGATGCAGATGCGGATCTGCCAGCGCGTTCAGCCAGATGTCCACGTTCATTGTGCACACCTGGTGGATACCACCCGACTGAATCAGGCGCTCCAGTGTGTCAACAGCCTCATCCGCGCTCAAGCTGTTGATCGGCAACCCCATGACTGCAACCGGATGCTGCAAGCCGTCTCTCATCTCAGCGTCCATTCCCTGCCTATGCACGCGCCTGGCCTAAGCAGTGGATGCGATTGCCGTTGCTTTCACGGCTGATTCCTTCTCTTGCGCGCCGCATTCCTGTCCGCAACTGGGAATGAAAGTCTCCAGAGCTGCACCGAACGCCACGTTGACGCTATGGCCTCCAGAGTACACCGAAATGAGCCAATCTTCATGACTCTGACGGTATCGGCGCCCGCATTACGGAGGACGCGGGCGGACTGATGCTTAGAAACTACCCTTTCGGAACCAACAGGAACAATGGCGAGAAGGTGGGCAAAGACGCGCGGAGAAATACCTCCTTAGGCACCCATCAATTCCGTACACGAGTAACCGTTCTCTAGTTACTTCTTGTGCAGTTGCGTCGCTGGAAGGTTTTCTCCGCTGGCGTGCGAAGATTTCGAAGATGCGCTCCAAGAGCGGTGCAGTTTTATTCTGTCCATTCCAGAACCACCATCGAGCAGGGAGCGAGCGTGATCTCATTTCCTCTGAAGTGCTGCTGCTCGATCCGGACCTTGACCGCTTCCTCATTCGTATCACCCGGCAAGGAGTTCCCGAGCCGCGAGATCGTGGCGTTGGCGTCATGCGCGAGGCCCGCAGCCTCCACACTGATGCGCCTCGCACGATGCAAGCCGTAGTTGAAAACGATGAGGCTGTGCCGCTTGCCGTCCTGAAAGGCGTAGGCATCGATCTCGTGTACATTGCGCAGGCTCACTCCGTCGTTGCCCGGGAGCTGATCGTGCGTGGGATTCTCACCCGAAACGTCCGCCTTCACCAGGTTCCCGCGGATGGCGCGGTTGGCCAGACTCTCGGCAAGAAATTGCGGCCGCTTGCGACCGTCAGCGCCCATCTCTACCACGCTTCCCCATAACCGAATTGGCGTGCCGTCTGGGCGCAGGAACTCGTACTGCGGCAAACTGAAAAGCATCTCGTCGCGGACCCCGTGATCGCGCATCATGCGCAGCATGTGGCCAGCCACTGCCACCCCTGCCGCAGCCGATGGAGTGAATCGATTGAGGATGGCTTCGGGAGCCGTCCCTCCCGTGGTGTGCAGATTCACTTCATATACAGCAAGCTGCCGGCCGCCCGCCGACTGGGCCGCCTGGGCAACAATTCCCTCGCGCGACATTTCTTCGGGCTGCGCCAGCAGTGCGCCATAAAGCTGGTCGTCATTCGCCCACTGGGTCACGCTGCGCATCAGATACGGAGCGATCGCCAGTGAATTGGCCAGGGGCGCCGCGGCCAGCAGCGCCGCATCGCGTTCCGGATCGAAGGCGTGCGCTCCCACAACCAGATCGAACTGGGCCGCCTGCGGCCCCGCCGCTTCGCGGAACTCCGCAAACACCGCATTCGCCCTGCGCCCGTATGCGGCGGGATCCTCGATCGTTTCGCCGCGAAAATCCGCATTCCAGGTCTCATTTCCCAGCTCAATATGAATAGTTTGAAAGGCCCGCGTCCACGGCTCGCTCCGCCCGGCGGCCACGCGCAAGGCTCCGCCCGGCGTGGTCGCGGGGCCTGCCAGGTATTCCGCCAGCTTTCGCGTTTCCTCCAGGCTCATGGCGGTCGGCGCCACGATCCACGGCTCCGCGCCCGTCTCCAGGCACAGCTCCAGAAACTCCGGAATCCCCACCGCAACATCGTCGGAGGCCTTGAAATCTGAGCGGTAGCCAGACCGCTCGCGCGCCGCCGGGCTGCTGAGAAGATTTTCGACCGTGCTACCCAGTCCGGCGTCACTTTCCATCAGCCGCAACACGCCGGGATGCAGTTCCTTCAGTGTCTCCACCACTTCATCGCGAAACGCCGTGTGGTTGGTTGCATCGCCGCCCACCTGCTCGAGCGCCACATCGCTCAGCAGCACCGTGCCGCCGGAATCGGTGAAGCCGGTTTCGACGGCTGCTGCAGGCATCGCTGTTTCATTCGCGGTAAACTCCTCGCTGTACTCGGCCCACGACGACGTCAAATGGACGTCAGTGTCGAGGTAGCGGCGAAGCCCTGGAACTACCCGGCCCACATGCACGTGCATCGTGTTTGCACCGGTCGTCGAACCGGTCGTTGATCCGGTTAAGGCTTTGGCGCGAAAGCTCAACTGGTACCGGCCACGGAGATGCACAAACGACCTCCCCGCCATGGAGTCGAAATAAGCATTCAGATCTGCTGACTGGCCCGCCCCGGCCGCGTCGATTTTCAATGCCTGGCGCACGGGCACGCCCGGCGGAAGATCGTTGTGATCGAGTTCGAGCCGCGCGGCGCCGTGCATGGTCGGCCACCAGCCCGCGCCCGGATCGCCGGGGAAGTCCTTTTCAACTGCAATCCAGTCCCCCGCGCCAACCCCTCCGCTCAATGCAAGTACAAATCCGCCCGCGCCGGGCCCGCCCGCCATCACAGTGCCGCTCTGGCCTGCCGCCGCGCCTTCCAGTACTTCGTAGTTCGCGCCAATCCAGAAGTTCGCCGGAAAATGTATGCCCGGCCTCGCATCCACACACCGCCCCACACCGCCCGCTTCACAGTGAAAGATGCTGCGGTACGTCATCCCCGCAAATTCGGGATTGCGCGAAAGCAAATTCTTGAGCATCTGCCCGGAGTCATAAAAGCTCTGCTCGCCGAGATTCACTCCGAGCCGCGTCACGTTCGCGAGAATCACCTCATTCGTGACCCGCAGATGGGTGATGCCCGTCTCCGCTTCGCCCGTTGCCTGCGTACGCCCCGGCAATGCCACAGAAACCACAAGCAATGCAAGCAGGATCTTTCCACGAAATGTGTAACCCCCGCTTCGCATCACCGCAATGTTCCTTCCTACCCTGGAGAAATGAAAATGCACCGCGCCTCTCCCGCTCCCAGCATATTCTCCTTCTCGCCGTCCGGGCGGTTGCGGCCACATTGCTGCCGGCTCCAATTGACCTTGCGGCGATCGCGCGGCCAATCCTCACTCGTGTCCTGAGTCAGAAGTTCGCATCATAATGGTCGGTCATCCTGAGCGCAGTTTGCCGCGTTTTGTGCGGCAAACGCAGTCGAAGGACCTGCATTTGTTTTTCAACGAACTTCAGACTCACCTCACTAGCAGCCCTCTATACTTGAGGCACCGTGACCGATCCAACCGGATTACGCGCACCTCACCCGGCATGCGCAGCGGACCTAGACCGCCCAGGTTACGAAACCACCGTCTCGATCATCTTGGTCTCATTCAACACGCGCGATCTCTTGCGGGAGTGTCTCACTTCGCTGCGCGAGGAGTGCACACGGCTTCCCGAAGGAGTATCTGCCGAAATCCTGGTGGTCGACAACGGCTCGCGCGATGGCTCGGCCGACATGGTCGCTGCGGAGTTTTCCGGCTCCGATGTCCCCGTTCGCCTCACCCGCAGCGATGTGAATCTTGGCTTTGGCGTCGCCAACAACCGCGCCATCGAAGTTTCTCAGGGACGCTATTTGGTGTTGCTCAACTCCGATGCTTTTTTTCATCCCGGCGCGCTCGCCCGTGCCACCGCGCACATGGGCGCCGACCCCGCCGCGGGTATCGGCGGTGCGCGGCTCGTCGGCCGCGATGGCGCATGGCAGCCGGCGGCGCGCATGTTTCCCAGCATCCTGCGGGATGCTTTCGTCCTTACGGGACTTGCCTCGCGCTTCCCCCGTTCGCGTATTTTCGGCGCCGCCGAGCGAACCTGGGCCGATCCTGCTACACCGGCTGAAGTTGACTGGGTCACCGGCGCATTCATGATTTTGCGCCGCGAGGCTCTGGCCAAAGCCGGACTGTTCGATCCCGCGTTCTTTCTCTATTGCGAAGAGGTGGATCTGTGCCGCCGTGTCAAACACGCTGGCTTTCACGTGCGTTATTGGCCCGATATCGTCATCACGCACTTGCATGGCGAGTCCTCACGCGGGGTCGGCGCGCAGGTTTGTTCCGAGAATAAATCGCAGGTCGTGCTCTGGCGCATGCGTTCCACGCTGCTCTACTACCGCAAGCACCACAGCGCGAAAGTGCGGCTCGCACGCTGGCTTGAAGAAGGCCTTTACGCGCTGCGTTTTCTGCGCAACCGCTTCAGTCCTTCGCCTCGGCGGCGCGAGCGTGCACGTGAGGCCGTGATGCTTCTCCGTCTGCTGCGGCGGGCGTGGAAAGAAACGCGCGGCGGACGGGTGAGTCCGCCCAGCCCTTGGTAGATTTTCTCTGATTACTGCAAAAACTCGCTCAGCGGCTCTTCAATCCCCTTGCGCACCAGTTCGCCGCGCTCGCTCACCGGATTCCATCCCAGAACTGTCTTCGCTGCCGTGCAGTCAAAATGCGCCTGCTGGGTGCGGCTCTGCCAGTCGCGCCAGGAAGGCATCTGCCGCTTCGGATGCCGCACTGCGATTTTCACTATCCACTTGAGCATGTCGAGCAGATAGAAATGCAGAATCGGCGTGGCGTAGCGCTGGATGCGCATGCCGCCTGCGCGGTCGAGTTCATCAAGATACTCTTGCGCGCTGAGGCCCCGCGCGTTCGGGACCTGCGCGTTCGCAATTTGATCGGCGACCAGGTTGAAGTCGCGGCCTTCGATCGATGGCGTGTCCATCGCGGCAATGATTCCCCGCGCCACATCCTCCACCAGCACCAGCGGCAACTTGTTGTTGCCCTGGCCCCAGATTTGGCAGACCGCGTCGTGCCACCACATGCCCACGCCCCAATGAAACGGGCTGCCTCCGCGGCCGATCACGATGCCTGGGCGCACAATCACCAACGGAAGCTTCCGCTCCCGATGCATCTTCAGCAGCACCGCTTCTGAATATGCCTTGGCGCGAGCGTAGAGGTTTCTGCGGGCGATGCACGGATCGAGCGGCGTGGCCTCGGTGATCACGCTGCCGCGCTTGCCTGCATAGTACGAATCGATGGTCCCCGCGTAGACAAACCGCTTGACGCCCGCCTGCAATGCGCATTCGGCAACCAGCCGTGTGGCTTCGATTTCGAATTTCTTGTACTCCGTCCAAGTCCTCACGTGTGCCCGCGCCAAGTACACCACACAATCGACGCTCTCCATGGCGCGGAGCAGCGCTTCGCGGTCGAGCAGATTGCCGACCTGGCAGTCGACCTGTGCGCGCAACTGCTCGGGAAGACCGGCCGCGCCACGCACCAGCACGCGCACGCCGCGACCAGCCGCAACCAATTGCCGCAGCAGCTCTTTGCCGATGAAGCCCGCGC
Source organism: uncultured Acidobacteriota bacterium (assembly GCA_963826735.1). GTDB lineage: Bacteria > Acidobacteriota > Terriglobia > Terriglobales > Acidobacteriaceae > Telmatobacter. The sequence goes on along the minus strand of CAWGYN010000007.1, from coordinate 184,214 downwards.
CTCCCAGCACGAGAACGTCGGGCTTCGCGCCGGCACCTGCCAGGCTGGGCTCGATCCACGGCCGAACACTCTCTGCCGGCAGATTCGTCCGCTCTCCGATCTGCTCGCACACCCGGACGACGCGCGCGCCAAACTGGCCGGAAACGCGCTCGTCGAGCGCTTCCACGCCGCCGTCCGCTGCCTGGTAGAACGCGCCATAATACGCATCGAGTGCACGCGCGATGCTTTCTCCGTAGGCCGTGCCGCGCTTTTCAAGGCCGAGTTTTGACAGCAAATATTTTGCCAGCGTCCGGCGCGCCTGCACCTTTTGGAACTTCGCCCGGTTGGCCACGATCAAGTAATTTTCAAAGTCGGGATCGGCGGGCCTGTAGCGTTCGAGCGCGTAGGTATTGCGCTCGATGTCCGCGGTGGCCGCGGCGAGGGAACCGCGCACATGAATGCTATGTTCGGCGAAACCGGGCGCGAAGGAGCACTCGATGGCAATCGCCGCCGCGCCTTTCACGGCGCTCACCTGCCAGCGGCGATAGAAGCTGCGGCCCGGGGGCAGAGTGATCGGGTTGCCCGCGCGCACCTCCATCTCGTCCGGCTCACCCACCAGGTCCAACATGTGCGCCACCAGGTGCGATCCGGTTTCGAGCACAATGTTGCGCGGGTCGCGCAGCATCCAGATGTCGAAGGGTCCAAATGCGGACTGCGGAAGAAAGCGATTCCATGTGATCGCGATCTGGTCGACACGCCCCAGGATACCGCTGCGGACGTCGCGCCGCAGTTGCTCCCAGGGCCGCGAAAACAGGAAGTTGTACCCCACGCCAAGGCGCGCATTGCATGCTGCAGCCTTTCGGATCAGTTCCTCGCACCGGTCCGAGCAGTCGCACATGGGTTTTTCTAGGAACACGCTCACGCCGGCTTCCAGCACCGCGCTGGCCGCCGCAAAATGCAGGTCGGGGGGCAGCAGAATGTGCACGGCGTCGAGCTTCTCCGCTTGCAGCATTGTCTCGAGTGACCCGTAGGTCTTTGCGATGCCGAATCTCGCGGCAAGCGCATCGGCGCGTTCCTGCGCATGGTCGCACACCGCAACCAGTTCCACGCCTGACACGGACTTGAGACACTTCGCGTGCCAGTCGGCAATGTAGCCGGCTCCCAGAAGAGCGACGCGACGCCTGGGCGCGGCGCCCGGTTTGGCAGTTGCGCATTTCTTCCCCGCCTTGAGGTGCATCGCGTCGCTCATGGCTTCCTTACTTGTACTCGATAATCGTCATGGGCCGCCGTCGCATCCGCCGCCAATAGTACGCGATCAGTCCCTGCAATGCCGGGAAGCGCGAAATCACGGTGAAGAATCCATAGGCCCACGCATCCCGGCTCGCCCATCCTCGCTTGCGGCAGCCGCGCACGATGTGCGCGAATTGCAAACTGTACAGGCAAAGCAGTGCCGGCAGCGAAATGCCGTGAGTAAACGGTGCTGCTGCCAGCGCCGCAATCGGCAGCGCCAGGCCCCAGATCAAAATGCGGCGCCGGTCGCGGACAAAGTAGCGCTCGTCTCCGCCGCCGTGCAATGCCGCGACCTGCGCATAGGCGTGGCCCGCGCGGCGGTTCCTGCGCCACCATTGCCCAAAGCTCGTGATCGCCGCGTCGTGGCTGGCCATCGGCGCATCGATCATCAGGATCTTCCAGCCCAGCCGCCGCACGCGGATACAAAATTCATCATCTTCGCCCGCAATCACATCGGGCCGGAACCCGCCCACTTGCTGAAACACACTGGCACGCGCCATGAAGCGTCCGCCTGCGGTGCGCACCTCGCCCGCCGGCTGCTGCCACTCCAGGTCGCAGATGCGGTTGTAGACGCTGGCTTCCGGGTACAGCTCGCGGACGCGTCCGCACACCACGCCTGCATGCGATTTTTCCTTGAGCGTGTCGGCGGCTTGTTCGATCCAGCCTTCTTCCAGCTCGCAGTCGCCGTCCACAAACTGGACAAAAGGAGTGTCCGGCGCGTGCTCCATAATGCAGGCGAAGCCCTCATTGCGCGCCCGTGCCGCGCTGAAGGGCCGCGATGGGTCGAGTTCGACGACGCGGCGGCCCACGGAGCGCGCATACTCCGCGCTGCCGTCCGCCGAACCTGAGTCGACGTACACCACGATCGGCGCATCCCGGAGCGCGGCGCGCAGGCATGGCTTCAAGCGCTCGCCCTCGTTGCGCCCGATGGCTACGATTGCCACTTCGCTGGAGCCCGGATTCATTGACCCTCATTCTAAGTGGCCCCTAGCGAATTCGATATGCCACAAGAGTGACGAGTCCGGCGCAGTCACGCGGGATGCGTTTCTCGGGAGACGCATCCTCGCGCCCTTAAGCCTCGTTCATTTCTCTGCCCTTGGCCTCGCGTCCCAGTGCGGTCAGTCCTGCCAGCGCCACGGCGACTACGGCCACGGTCACGGCGAGCACCGCCGGATAACTGCCCCAGCGTTCGGCTGCGAGCGCCTGGGCTTTTCCATTCCACGAGGTGATGAGCGCGCCCAGTTGGTAGACCAGTCCCGGCGCGGTTGCGCGCACCGGGGCGGGCGACAACTCCGTGAGATACGCCGGAACCACACCCCATGCGCCCTGCACCATGAACTGCATCAGCACCGCCCCGATGCCGAGAGTCACGGCCGTGTGTCCGTAGGCGTAAAGAGGAATTACCGGAAGCGCCAGCAGCGCCGCAGTGATAATGGCGCGCTTGCGGCCCCAGGTTTCAGACAGGGCGCCGAAAACGATCCCGCCGGCAATTGAACCCAGACCGTAGAGCACGCCAATCAGGCCGATGGTCTCCGGCGAGAGTTTGATCGCGACGGCCAGGAAGGTTGGATACACATCCTGTGTGCCGTGCGAAAAACTCATGAAGGCCGTCATCAGAACCACCAGAAACAGAAACGTGGGGAGGAAATGCATGAGTTGCTGCGGCCAAGCAGGACCTTCGTGCAGAGCCGCGCGCGACATGCGCTTCTTGGCGGCCGCCAGCCACACCGGCGACTCCGGAACGCGCGCCTGCACGTAAAAAGCCAGCAGCGCGGGCGTTGCGCCGATGATGAACAACCCCCGCCAGCCGATCCCGGGCAGCACCAATACATGCCAGAAGAGGGGCCAGTGAATGCCGGCGAAAAAAAGCCCGAAAGCTGCCGAGGCCAGAATCGAACCCAGGGCGTATCCCTCCTGCAAGATGCCGGAGAACGTCCCGCGCCCTTCCCTGGGCAAGGTCTCAAATACCAGCGCTGCTCCCACGCCCCACACACCGCCCATCGCGATACCGAAAAGTGCGCGCAGCACCAGAAGCGCTTTCAGCGAAGGCGCAAAGGCGCAGGCCAGAGCTCGATCACCGAGAAGCCCACAATGTTCGCCATCAACACCGGCCTGCGGCCGTAGCGGTCAGCAAGCACGCCAAAGAGCAATGCGCCCACGGGCCGGAAGGCTTGCGTTAGAACCACCGCTCCTAACACCGCCGATGGCTGGGTGCGGAACTCGCCGGCAATCGCGTTCACGCAAAAGACGAGCAGAAAAAAATCGAGGCTGTCGAGCGTCCAGCCCAGAAATGCGGCCACAAAAGCATGGCGCTGCGAGCGGGTGAGCTTTTGCAGGTGGTTGAGAACGGACATAGGCGCGAGAATAGCAGAACTGGTTTCAGGTTTCAGGTGTCAGCTTTCGGCTTTCACCTCTCAGCCCAATTTTTCCCTGAGCATGAGCGATGGTATGCGGGACGGAAGAAGCTGAGACTCCAAACTGAAAGCTCGAAACATAATTGTTGCAACGAGTATCTTGCATGGTGCATCTTATTGGGAGCATCACCCAAGGGCTTTTGCCCTGCGTAGGCGCAAATCTGACGGTCCGGCGCTCGCGCAACTTCTGCAGACCCTGCACTGAAAAAGGAGCTTTCACCCATGAAACGGCTGGCAATCCTCACCGGCATTCTCGCCCTCGCGGCGCCCCTTGCCTTCGCGCAAACTTCCACCTGGGTCTCCGATCCCAACCACAGCGAAGTCGACTTCAGCATCATCCACATGAGCGTGTCCAAGATTCACGGCCGCTTCGGCAATGTGAAGGCCACCATCGTCTACAACGAGGCCGACGTCACCAAATCCACTGTCACAGCCACCATCGGCGTCGACACTGTGGACACCGGCGTGGATGCGCGCAACACGCATCTCAAAAGTCCTGACTTTTTCGACATCGCCACCATGCCCACGGCAACATTCACCAGTACCGGCGTTGTGAAGAATGGCAATCACCTTAGCGTGTCGGGAAACCTGACGCTGCATGGCGTGACCAAGCCCGTGACGCTCGACGTCGTCGGTCCCAACGGCTCGATGACCGATCCCAAGGGCAAAGTGCATACCGGTTTTTCGGCCACCACCACTCTTGACCGCACCGCGTTCGGTATTGGCCCCAAGTTCCCTGCCGGTATGGTGGGCGACGACGTCGCGCTCGATATCGAACTGGAAGTCATTAAACAGTAGGGCCAGACTCATCGACGGCCTTGTGAAGCAACGCGGCAACTTTAGGATTTATCCGCAAGCGCGGCCTGCAGCTTATAGCCGGTAGCTTTGGCATAAAGCTATTGGCTGCCGGCTACCGGTCTCTGGAGTTCTCGCCGATGGCAAACCTTAAGCTCGAAATTCAGCAGGCCCCTCCGTTCTCCAGTGTGGAGGAAGAGGCGCTTCTCAACCTGCTTCGCACCTCGGATTGCCTGAACCGCGCGTTGCAGCAGAAGATCCGCGGCTGGGGCCTGACCGCAACCCAGTACAACGTTCTGCGGATCTTGCGAGGCGCCGAACCCTGCGGGCTTGCCTGTGCGGCGATTGGCGATCGCATGATCGCCTCCGAGCCCGACATCACGCGGCTTCTGGCGCGTCTCAAGCGTCTCAAGCTGGTGCGGCAGCACCGTGACCGCCACGACCGCCGCGTGGTGTTAACGCAGATTACCGAATCCGGGTTGGAGCTTCTGCGCTCCATGGACCCGGTTATCCGCAGCGGACCCAAGGAGCTCCTGGGCCATTTGCGGCGTACCGATTTGGCGGAGTTGATCCGGCTGCTCGAGCTCGCGCGCCAAACCTGCGCCGGCGAACCGGCGAAAGAATAAATTTGCAGATTTGCTGAATCACGGCGGACGGCACGGGATCGGTCTGTTAGGTGCCAACGACCTTTTGCGCCACGGTCACTTCGTCCGCGTCCGTCTGGATGATCTTATTGTGCAGGCAATAGAGCGCCAGCTCCAGCCGGTCTGAAACGCCCGAGCTTGTCGTAGATCTTGCGCAGATAATTCTTGATCACCTGCTCCGTCGTTCCCAGTTGGAACGCGATCTCCTTGTTGCGCTTGCCCTGGGTGATGCAGGTAATGATCGACATCTCTTTGGGCGAAAGGCGCGGCTGGTTTCTAGGGCTTACCAGGGCGGCGGCCTGGGCGCGATAGGCATCGATGACCCAATTCACCGACTGGTTGTCGATCCACGTTTCTCCCGCGGCAATGCGGCGCACGCAACGCACCAGCAGATCCGGAGAGATAGAGCGGGAGACGATGCCGCGCACGCCCCTCCGGTACAGCTCCACGGTGTGGTTTTCGTCGGTGGCCACGGCCTGCACGATCAACTTCATATCCGGAGCCAGACGCAACAACTCAGGAATGACGTTGGCCGTACCGACCAGCATGCTGCCTTCAAGAAGAACGATGTCGGTAGGATAGCGTTCGATAGCCGCGCGCAGGTTCTCCAGCGAATCGGCCTGAGCCACCACGCGGATATCGTCCTCAAGAGCGAATACCTTGCGTATACCCACGCGGTAAATCGCTTGTGAATCCGCGAGAATCATGCGAATCGTGCCGGGCTTTACTGGAGTTTCTGTGTTCTCGCCCTCGTTATTATGATCGTTCAGAATTTCCATACTTCGGCCACTGCCCCGCCCACCGGGTCTCACTGCTCCGCAAATCGATACTCGTCGATTGTGGCCGCGGCGAGATGCTCATTGTGGCTTGAGGAGCAGCGTACCACACGCCCCGTGCAGTGGACCAGAACATCATGGGGCGTGCCCAGGATGGCATGCGGCATGCGCATCGAAAATCGAATGTCCTGGCCGGCAGTTAATGCTCTGTCCAGCGAGAAAAGTACGCCGCTGGCGGAGATGTTCCGCGTCAGAGCTGGAATGTCGCCGTTTCCGGTGGACAACACCACCGGCAGAGCGAGGGGAAATCGCACCGCGCAACGAACCTCTTGCCGGCCACTGGCTGTGGCTTGCGCACCGAATGGCAGCCGCGCTTCTGCTTTCTGAATCGTCATAGGCAAAGCTCCGTTCATATGAGCTTAGTTGCAACTGTAGCGGGTTTTGTTCATTTGGCACAGGGCACTAAAGTTTCGAGACTGGTAACCGGCAGGCATCCTTCATCTATTGTCCAGGTGTTGGAGTGCACATGATGTTGTGCGTTTCAGTCCCTATGGCGGCTTGGGGACCGGTTTGAGGGTGTAAGCAACCGTCACAATCATTCTTCGTCTGCACATGATGTTGTGCGTTTCGGTTGCGAAACGGCCTCAGGGGCTGCGACGCCGGCGCGACCTGCGATGAGGAGATGCAAAACCCGCGCTTTCGAGCCGAATTTTTAGAGCCGCCTGGTGTGTAAATCCCACCTTTGCCATCGGATGTGCTCTCGCCCCTCCACCCCAAAAATCGGTCGGACTCTGCATCGCGAACCCTTCATGCAGGGCGAAGGGGGTGCGAAAGAAGCCAAAGTAACTGCCAGTTTGGTTACTATTGTTGTACTCCATTGGTTACTTAGGTGGAAAATTATTTTTAATACCACTTTTGTCGTAGATTCTATAACCCGATTGGGGTACTCTTTCCTTGCAAAGTTGTAGGGCGGATTGCCTCCGCCAGGGGAGTTTTTCCATGAGTACGAGCAAGTTGAATGTCCTTAAAGTTATAGTTCTTTCGCTGCTTGTCATTACGGCCTGCGCAGCGAATGCAATTCCTGCCGGGCCGTTCCCAACACCGCCGCCCAGCTTCATTCCCGCTGGTCCGTTTCCCACGCCACCGCCCAGCTTCATTCCCGCTGGTCCGTTTCCCACGCCACCGCCCAGCTTCATTCCGGCCGGTCCGTTCCCGACGCCTCCGCCCGTCGTGAGTTTCATTCCCGCGGGTCCGTTCCCGACGCCACCGCCCAGCTTCATTCCCGCTGGCCCGTTCCCGACACCACCGCCCGTCGTGAGTTTCATTCCCGCGGGTCCGTTCCCGACGCCTCCACCCAGCTTCATTCCGGCCGGCCCGTTCCCGACGCCTCCGCCAGCCATGAGCTTCATCCCTGCGGGTCCGTTCCCGACGCCTCCGCCTAGTATTTCGTAACTGGGTTTTGCTTACTGCTGCAAAAACGCTGCCTCTCGGGGCAGCGTTTCTATTTTCTAGTTTGGTGAGGGTGACTTTTGTTTTTATCATTCGGCCGTCTCTCTCATCCGATTCGCTGGTAGACTCGGGATATTGCGCGAGAGCGCATAGGCGGAGCACTATCTGTGAGCCTGGAAAACGCACTTTGGTTTGCATATATCGTAGCTGAAACAGCCCTCCTCGGGTTGCTTTGCTATAAGCGTTTCTGGCGCACGTTTCCGGTTTTCTTCGCTTACTGCGCCTGGGATCTATGCAGCAACATCGCAGTCTATGTGATCAGCCGTTCTTACTCCCCGCAATCCTATTTCTACGCCACGACATATTTCATTGAATCGATCGTCGACTCCCTCCTGCAATTCGGAGTTCTCGTCGAATTGACGTGGTCCCTGCTGCGGCCGCTGCGTGCCTCCCTCACTCGCTTTGCCTTGGTGCCCATCTGCGTCCTGGTTCTCATTGTCGGAGCGATCATCTGGCCCTTTGCTGCGCTTCCCGGCATCGTCCAAGTGCACAAGGATGTGCACATCCTCATGCAACTGCAGCAAACGGAAACCATCCTGCGTGTCTGCTTCTTCCTGGCGCTTGCGGGATGCAGCCAGTGGCTCTCGCTCAGCTGGCGCGACCGCGAACTGCAGGTGGTGACAGGACTCGGATTCTTTTCCATCGTCAGCCTGTGCGTGGCCATGCTCAACATGCACCAGACCACCCAATTCCAATACCGGCATCTCAACGAAATCGTCATAGGCAGCTATATCTTCTCGCTGGTCTACTGGCTCTACAACTTTGCGCAGCAAGAAGTGGCGCGCCGCGAGTTCACCCCGCAAATGCAGAACTTCCTGTTGGCCGTGGCCGGCGCTGCGCATTCATCGCGCGTCACGCTTACTGAGTCCCGCTCAGAAAAAGCGCGGAAACCGGGAAAGCCCTGACACTGCCTTAACCTCCTCCGCATCACTTGCCCTTCAGCGTTCGCAGCAGTGCGGGTTTTCGCTTTGAAAGAAGATTGGTATGAACCGTCGCGATCTTTTAAAGCTTTCATCTTTGGCGGTAGGTGCAGCCTCGGCGCCCGCACTTGCTGAAACCGTCGCCGCGCCGCTCCAGGCGCCGGAATCGAGCGGCCCCGTTCCGCGCTGGGATTTCCTCGAACTCTCGTTTTCCGGGCCCTCCGCCGGCAACCCTTTCGTCGATGTTGCGCTCACGGCCACCTTCCGCCAAAAGAACCGGTCCCTCGCCGTCGAAGGCTTCTACGACGGCGACGGCGCGTACAAAATTCGCTTTATGCCCGATGAGCTGGGCGAATGGTCCTGGACCACCGCGAGCAACGCGTCCTCGCTCAACGGGCAATCCGGCGTCTTCACGTGCGTCGCACCCGCGCCCGGCAATCATGGCCCGGTTTCGGTGCGCGACGGCTACCACTTCGCATATGCTGACGGCACGCCTTACGTCGAATGCGGTACTACCTGTTACGCGTGGGCCTTCCAGCCTGAAGCCACGCAGCGTCGGACCATCGAGACCCTCGCCGCTTCACCGTTCAACAAGCTTCGCATGTGCCTGTTCCCCAAGTGGTATCAGCACAATCGCAAGGAACCGCCGCTGTATCCCTTCCCGCGCAACGGCGAAGTCAATGATTATTCCACCTTCAACGTCGCTTACTTCCAACATTTCGATCGCCTCATCGCCGCGCTCCGCAGTATCGGCGTCCAGGCCGATCTGATCCTTTTTCATCCCTACGACAAGTGGGGCTATCAGTCCATGCCCGCGGCAGTCGACGACCGTTATCTCCGCTACGTGATTGCGCGTTTCAGCGCGTACCGGAATGTGTGGTGGTCGCTGGCCAACGAATTCGACCTGTTGCGCGCGAAGACCACTGCCGATTGGGACCGCTATGCGCGGATCCTCGGCGGGTACGACACCTTCGGCCATCTGCGCTCCATTCACTACAGCCGCTACCCATATGAGTACGGCCGCGGCTGGTGCACTCATGCCGGCGTGCAGGATTCGCGCCTGCAGTTGGGCGCGCAATGGCGCAGCGACTGGGGAAAGCCTGTGGTCTTCGACGAGTGCCGCTACGAGGGCAATATCGCATCGCGCTGGGGCAACATTTCCGGCGACGCCATGACGCGCCGATTTTGGCAGGCTGCCGCGCAGGGCTGTTACTGCGGGCATGGAGAAACCTACCTCGATCCCAACGACACCCTCTGGTGGTCGCACGGCGGCGTGCTGCACGGCGCCAGTCCCGCCAAAATCGCCTTTCTGCGCAAGCTCCTCGAGGAAACCATCGCTCTTGGTCCGGGACCCATCGGATTTACCAACTTCACCGATGACCCGATGGGAGCGCGCCGCGCCAACGACTCTGTGATCTTTTACTATTTCGACGAGCACCAGCCGGCGGAAGGGACTTTCGCGCTGCCTGAAGGCAAAACCTACACGGCCGAATACATCGACACGCTCCAACTCACGCGCACTCCGCTGCCGGGAGAGTACGCCGGCAAAGCCGAGGTGAAGTTGCCGGGCGCGCCGTGGGGTTCTCTCTGGTTTCGCGCGAAGGAATTGACGTAGAGCGTGCTTCATCAATGGCCGCCGTATCGGGCTTATCGTGCCTCGGTGGCGAAACAGGCTGCGCGATTGCCCTCGTTACAGGGCCCGGCTCATGCAACCGGTTGCAGCCCGTCTTTCCTCGCAATCCCATTTTCCACAAGCGCGCCCGATTTCAACCTCGCCCTCTCCAAACCAGCGCAACCTTCCGCCCCAAATAAGTGTCTGAAATAACAGGGAGGAGCAGTAAGCCCCGCGATCTTTGTACCTCGCGTGTCGTGGCTAGCTGCACCGCATCCTATGCAATAGCGGCCGATGGAATGCGGATTCGGCCTTTCCTCGCTCCCTCATCGCAATCGACGCATACTGATGAGGAGAGCGAAGGCCATCTTATCCCCAGGAGAGACGGATGCTCTTGATGCGGCCATTTCGCATCTTTACTTTTGTTTTCATCATCGTAGGGGTCTTCGTTTGTCCGCGCGGCCGTGCGCAGGGGGCCTTGTTGATGGAGGAGCCCTACGGCGTCTTCGGCACCCTCAACCCTACCGGCCACAACGCGATCTATTTCGAGCGCATTTGCGCCGAAACCCCGGTCACGCTGCGCCGCTGCCAGCCCGGCGAATTGGGCGCCGTCATCGCCCGCTACGAGGGAATCGATGGATACGACTGGGTGGCGATTCCGCTTGTTCCTTATCTCTATGCGGTTGAAAATGCCGCCGACGTGCCCGCGCACGTGGATCGCGACACCGTGGCGCGCCTCCGCAATCGCTATCGCGAAGCCCATCTTGAGAGCCTGGGTACCGCTCTGTCGCCGGGCAACTTTTTGCACGGCGGTTGGACTCAACTGGTGGGCGCGGCCTACGAGCGGCGCATCTTCGCCTTCCGCTTCCAGACCACTGCCCAGCAGGACGATGCGCTCATCCGGCAGTTGAACGCGGGCCCCAACCTCACCCGTTTCAATCTCCTGTTCAACAACTGTGCGGACTTCTCACGCGAGCTCCTCAATCACTACTTCCCTGACACTTTCAGGCGCAGTATTTTCCCCGACGCCGGCATGACTACGCCCAAACAGATCACGTACAGGCTGGTGCGTTACGCGCGCAAGCATCCTGATACCCAGTTGACGGTCTTCGAGATTCCGCAGATTCCCGGTTACCGGCACGAGAGCCGCTCCGCGAAGGGCATCGACGAATCCCTGGCCACAAGTATCTACGCCATCCCCATTGCCATCCTGAATCCGTATCTAGCCGGCGGCCTGTTTGCGGACTACCTGGTGCGCGGCCGCTACCATCTCATCCCCAAGCATCCTCAGATCCTGGGCCCCGACACTCTTTCGCTGTTGACAGCTCCCGCTGCGCCCAAGGACAATTCCGCAAGTGCCGGGACTGCTATGGATACTCCCTCATCCGCGGAGTCAGGTCCCGGCGATAATGCCGGCGCTCCCGCGGAAACGCAATCGGCCGGAGAATCCAATAACAGCCAGCAAGGAACCGGAGCAAGCAATGAGTAAGTCCCAGCCGCAAAATTTCAAGAACCATGCACGATTCGATCCGCCGTACCATTTCTTCCTGGCCTTGGTCTTCCTCGCCAATGTCATCGTGTCCATCGTCTACGCCGTGCACCATTTCTCCTTCTGGTCGGCATGGCTGGTGGTTCTATCCCTTGCTGCGTTCGTCGCGCTTTTCAAAATGCGTCTCTATCCGCTCAAGGTGCAGGACCGCGTCATCCGGCTTGAAGAGCGGTTACGCCTGCAGGCGCTGGCTCCCGAGGAGTGGCACACGCAGATCTACCGCCTCAGCGAAGATCAGTTGATCGGCTTGCGTTTCGCCTCCGATGACGAAGTGGTGGAGCTAGCCAAGCAGGCTCTCGAGCACAACCTGACCCGCAAGCAGATCAAGGAGCGCATCAAGAATTGGCGCGGCGACTACTGGCGAGTGTGAACATCGAGGTCTCAGGTTTCAGGGGCCCGGTTTGTAGCGCCGGTCTCCCGACCGGCTGTCGTGCGGGCCTCCCGGCCCGCACATGCGCGTCGACACCACAGTTGCCGGCCCATCATAAATCGCGTGTCATCCTGAGCAACATAAATCGCATGTCATTCTGAGCGACCCTGAGCGAAGTCGAAGGGGAGTCGAAGAACCTGCATTTGCTTTTGCCTTTGCCTTTGCTTTTCGCACCATCCCAGTCGAGCGAGGTATGGCCTTCCTACTCCCTGTTCCCTATTCCCTACTCCCTGCCTTTACCACCGCTGGCGATTCCCTCGGAACGGTTCACTGAACATAAGCCGAAATTGCGGGACCAATCCAGATTTGTAGCAATCGCCGGAAATAGCGCATTCGATGACAGATCCTATGTGCCGCCGAAACCCCGCAGAGGGCGCGGGGTTGCGGGCGTCTCTCCGTGAACGCTCCGTGTTCTGCGGCGGACCATCTGATTAGTGACCCATCAGTAACTTCCGGGTGGGCGACAAACCTCCCGCGACGACGATTTACTTGCGCACTTCGTACAGCTCTTATGAAGGATGCGGAACGCGCCACACCGGCTTTTGTGACTCTCTTCGTGTTCAGGATTCAGGGTCGCCGTTGAAACACCTCGAAACTGGGAGTATGTTTGTTACCAACCTTCAGGAGCGTCATTATGAATCGCCTTTGCACGGCAGCGGTCCCTGCCTTGATCGCATTTTGCGCAGTCGCCCTTTCGCAGGGGCGAAGTCAGACGGACGTTGTTCCGAAACCCATCAAGCTTGCGGTCTTCAAGGAAATGCCCTACTCTGCGACACGAACCATCACCATTTCGAAATTTGGATCTGACGGGCAAACGACAATTCAAACGCTGAAGTCGCTTCTCTGGCGGGACGCCGAGGGGAGGACCCGGCAAGACGACATTGAAGAAAACGAGGCGCGGGCCATTAATATTGACGATCCGGTTGCGCGGGTTCACTATGCATGGAACGACGGGGACCGACTTGACAAACAAGCAAACGGAGTAATGGTCACCCACACCCCAGCCTCTCATCAAGAAGAAGACTTCTGGCCGGATTCGTCTCCTAAAGGCCAGCCGCGAATCCCACCGACGCCGGGTCCAGTGTCAACCAATGATCCTGACAGGAAGTTCGAGATTCTCGAGCCCAAAGAACTAAACGGGATCCACGTTGAGGGACAGCGAATTACCTGGGTGATTCCTGTTGGTCGAGAAGGGAACGACCATGAAATGAGGGTGACCCGGGAGAAATGGACATCGCCCGACCTGAGGATAACGGTTTATTCGGTGCTAGACGATTCGCGAACAGGAAGAACAGTGATCGAACTGACGAACATCGACCGCTCGAACCCAGCGCCCAGCATTTTCCAACCCCCAACGGATCGGCCCATGTACGACGTGAATGCTGTCACGCACGACGCGACGTCCCAAACTCATTGAGTTATACGCACATCGCGCTTGCACGTTCACTCGCCGATAGTGATCGAATCATCCGAGATCGTGATGACATTACTAAGGCAGAGTTGCTGCGAGTTTGGCATTGCGGTCAGATCACCGTCTATCCGGAAGTGGCAATAATATACTTGACTGAATAGAGATTCTTTGCTACTGTTGATTCATGAAGACGCCCAAGACATTACGCGATGCGATTAAGTTCTTTGACGACGCTGAGAATTGCCGTCAATTCATGGTGGCAATCCGCTGGGAAGATGGCGTTGTGCGCTGCCCGTATTGCAATTCCGACGCCGTGATCTACCTTGAGAATGCGAAGCTCTACTACTGCCGCGCGAAGCATCCGAAGCAGAAGTTTTCGCTCAAGGTAGGGACGATCTTTGAGGACTCGCCAATTAGCTTAGAGAAGTGGCTTCCGGCCTATTGGCTGCTCGCCAACTGCAAGAACGGGATTAGCTCATACGAACTAGCGCGGGCAATTGGCGTTACACAAAAGAGCGCATGGTTCATGCTGCATCGCATCCGGTTTTCGATGGGTGAGGAGCCTAGCGACAAGTTCGGTGGCCCTGTGGAAGTGGACGAAGCCTATGTTGGCGGACAGCCGAAGAATAGGCACCTAGGCAAACGCGATCCCGGCCACGGCAAGAAATACTTGCTGGATGAGTGCGGCGAGCGCGCCGGTCTCAATCCTGATTACGTGCCACACGTTTGCGGACGCGCTACCAAAAAGACTGCTGTGTTCGGGATGCTGGACCGCGAAGCGCGAAAGGTGCGCGCCCACGTCATCCCCGAAGTAAAGCGCGAAGTGCTGATGGAAGCTATTCTCGGGAACGTCGAAAAGGGATCGACCATTTACAGCGACGGGCTGGCCGATTACAGGCCACTCCGCAACATGGAATTCGTTCACGATACTGTGAATCACGTTACCGAATATGTTCGCGGCCAAGTGCACACTCAAGGGATTGAGAATTTTTGGAGCCTCTTGAAGCGCACTCTGCGCGGCACGTATGTGGCAGTCGAGCCTTTTCACTTAGACCGCTATGTTGGAGAGCAGGTGTTCCGCTACAACAATCGCAAGAACAAAGACGATTACGACCGCTTCATGCTCGCGGTCTCACAGGGCAATGGCAAGCGCCTCACGTTGGCAGAACTGACAGGAAAGACGCAGCAGCAAAGACCCTTCTAAGAAGAAGCGACAGGCCCGGGGGAAGCGGGTTTAGCTTCTCTCGGCGGTCGGACCTTAACTACTCGCTTCATCATTTCTCGAAATGCCGCAAAATCCCCTTTTGTCTGCATCGTGGAATCCTTCGGTCCACGATCCTTCACGGGGTCTTTCCACGTCTTCCTTGCGGGTTTTCTCATGTCGTTATCTTACCGCTGCCCGGCCCCGATAAGGTCTTCTAGCCTAAAACCAACGCTCACAGGTTCCCGGTGTTCGGCCTGAGAGGCGGCAAATTCATCTGGTTTACACACATAAATGCGCCCATTTTCCACACAGACCACGATCCTTTCGATACTGGCATTGCCGTACTGCGAGAGGATAACTTTATTGCCTGCATTCATATAGCCTCCATAAATCGCAGACTATCAATTTCTAAAAGTAGCGTCAAAAAACATCCTTGACGTGCGGCATGAAAACAGCTACGGTATTCCTAGACAGTTCATTTTGTCGATGCGGCATGAACAGGAAAGGGGATATATGGCGGAAGAGCCTGCAAAAACTGCGCCTGCGGCATATTTGCCGTTCAAAACCTTTATCTCGGCAATTGAGACCTTGGAGCAGGGGCTTCCCAAGAAACTGGACCGTACCGTTTGGCGCTCCCAGTCTGGCGTCATTCAAAGCCAGATCATGATGGCGCTCCGGTTCTTTGGATTGGTAAATGACGACGGCGTGCCCACCGTCGCACTCCAGCGGCTAATTGATGGCAAAGACAAGCGCCAAGAGCAGATGGGTGCATTGCTTCGGTATGCCTACAAAGACATCATCGATCACGATCTGACGAAAATGACGCCTCGAATGCTTGAGGATGCCATGTCGGCTTATAACGTTAGCGGCGATACGCGCAGGAAAGCGGTTGGCTTTTTTCTGAGGGCGGCCAAATTTGCTGACTTCTCAATGCATCCGCTGTTGTATGGCCAAATCAGGGAGACGGGAAACGGTTCGCGCAAGAAACGGCAAAAAGCCGGAAGGTCCGCCGAAAATCCTCTCCACTCAACGTTCCCCCCAAATCCTCTTTCGCCAGATCCGAGTCGAAAGACAATTCCTTTGAAGAGTGGTGGCTCGGTAACTCTTGAAATTGCAGCCAACCCGTTCTCAATGTCGGGGACAGATCGGACATTCGTATTTGAATTGATCGACAAGCTCCACGAATACGCTGGAACGCTTCCAACCAGCGGCGGAGAGGAAGAGGAGGACGAGTAATGACGAGAATTGTTCTAGCTCACTGCCATCGCGCCCACCGTGTCAGTGAGCCTCAACCGAAAGGCCTGTAACGCGCATCTCTTGGCTGGGATGCGTTACAGGCCGTGGTGGTTTGGTGTGGA
This sequence comes from uncultured Acidobacteriota bacterium, assembly GCA_963826735.1. Classification (GTDB taxonomy): domain Bacteria; phylum Acidobacteriota; class Terriglobia; order Terriglobales; family Acidobacteriaceae; genus Telmatobacter. Next base: position 168,323 of record CAWGYN010000007.1, on the reverse strand, counting down.
GAGCGACGCAATGAACTGAGTTCGAGTGTTCCGCCCTCTATGTTCATTATCTACTTTTGGAGGCCAACAGGAAAGGAAAAAGGAGTACTGAGATGAGTCTTGCAGTCGCAATTGAAGCACAGGATGGGATAGTGTTAGCTGCCGACAGCCGTGCAACCTATGGCGACCCTCGTGGATTGACCGCTGTTAACGATACAGTGCAGAAAATCTACCGATTGAACTCACGCACAGCTATCGCTTTGGTTGGTCAAGCAGAGATGGGCGCGTCGCTGGTTCAAAATTTTGTTCTACGGCTCTCGACCACGCCTACTGAAGGGGTAGACTTTGTTGCGGAGTCTATTCGTACTAGCGGAACACAATTGCTCTCGCAATGGTTTGGCCCTCCACAGTTCATGCTCGGACCCGCTGGGCCAGTAGCTACGCCACGGCCCGATGTTGTCTTTCTTCTCATCGGATATACAACGGATGGTCAACCTAAGATCATTTCTCTAGCAAGCGCACCGCAGCTCAATTTTGCTCCAAATTTGAGTACGACAGGATTTGCCGCTGCTGGCATTGTGCCCCTGGCTGTATACCTACTGAATAGGCTGTACAGGCGCGGATTGCAACTAGACATAGCCAAAGACTTGGCCGCATATTGCATCGCAGAGACTGCCAGTCAGGACGGAAAAGTTGGGGGACCTATCAGACTTGCGATAGCTCGTCCGAACCAAGACATAGTCATACTCGATGAGGCAGAGGTGCGGGAGGTTACCGCGCGAGCGGATCGTCACCGCGAGACACTTAGAAATTCGTTTCTAAATTCGGTGCAAGCCCCACGGGCGTGAATGGGGGTTGATCGGGGACAGGCGGGGGGTAGATTCCGATCTCGGGAGATTCTGTCGGAAAATACCCGACCGCGAGATTATTCATCTCGATCATCTCTCTGCCGTCCAATAGGCCAACACTGTTTTGCAACATGGGATGCCCTCCTTCACTTCAGATGCGTGCAATCCTAATACCTAGTCTTATCGGGTGTCATTAAGCGCCGATAATCCCACGCTAGTACTATGCACCTTACTAAAGTACTGTACAAGCGTGTATCCATCAAAGTATCACGATACGGCAATGCGCTGCCCTGTCACGGCACCCTCAGTATATCATTCAGTCATGTATATTATCGCCCCGGAAGTTACTTTGAAGGCAACAATTAGAGCGTCATCAAGAACCGCGCATTCGGTGTCCTACCCAGTGTGCCGATGAAACTCCGCAGATTCGTACCCATAAACGCCGAATTCACCCCGAACTCGCCCCCAAAATTTCCCGCCGACATTTTGCATATAATTTCCCCCTCCCGGCGCACACTCTTCCCATAACCCTTCAATGAGGCAGGGAGCGCGGTTCGACGGACCCCAACCCCTGAAACCTGACACCTGCCCCTAACCCGCTTGTTGTCATATTTCTGCAAGCAACTATATGCATCTTCAGATACTTACGCGGCAACGCATCGCGTAACCTGTTGAAAAGAGGATATTTGTTTACAGAAACTATGGAGGGGAAGGGGGGTGGGGGGACGGACGCTGAATGTCGCCACATTATGCCCAGCGGCAAAAAAGTGTGCGGCGTCAGCCCCGCCGCACAGATCGATTTTGCAGCGTTTGCGGCGCCCCGACAGCGACGTTAATGGTCCCGGCCTTTTCGACCGATACGTCGCATAGGGGATTCCATGACGTTGTTCGATTTCGATGCACAGGATTCAAGACCCGCTCGCTTTGCCGCGCGTATGCCCATCCTTTCCACGGGCGAGAAAGTGTTCGGCTACAAGTTGCTGTTTCGCTCCGATTTCAACAACTATTTCCCGTCGGTGGAAGGCGATGCCGCAAGCCGGGGCGTGATTGATATGTCAAGCCTGATCGGCCTCAATACGCTCTCCAACAATCTGCCGGCATTCATCGTGACGACGCGCGACATTCTGGTCCGGCAATATCTGGCGTTGCTTCCGGCCGGCAAAGTGATTGCGGAGATTCCCGATTCTGTCCCCGCCGATGCCGAGGTGGTGCAGGCCTGCAAGAAGTTGAAAGATGCGGGCTGCAAGATTGCGCTGAGCAATTTCCGGGCCGGCGATCCACGGAGCGAGCTCGAAGGGATGGCGGATTTTCTCAAGGTCGACATCAAAATGTCTACGCTGCCCGACGTTGCAGCACTGACCAGTTGCTATCGCGGCCGCGGCCCGCAGCTCATCGCGGAGAAAGTTGAGACGAGAGAAGATTTCGAGTTCTGCAAGGCGGGAGGATTCAGTTTTTTTGAGGGATATTTCTTCCGCAAACCGGAGATGATGCGCGCGCGCGGCGCACAATCCAATCGCACCGTGTACCTGCGATTGCTGGGAGCGATCTCCAGGCCGGATCTCGACTGGAAAGAGCTTGAGGAGATCGTCAAGTCGGATCCGATGCTCTACTATCGGCTGCTGCGCTATCTAAACTCAGCCATCTTCGGTTTGAAGGGCGAAGTCAGGACCGTAGGCCAGGCGCTCACGTTCCTGGGCGAAAAGGAAATACGCCGCTGGTGCCAACTGAGCGGCATGCTCGAGCTGTCGAAGAACAGACCTTCCGACCTGGCGCTCGCGGCGCTGGTGCGCGCGCGTTTCGCCGAATCGATCGGCGCCAGAGTCGATTGCGGAAATTCTAATATGTTTCAGGTTGGGCTGCTGTCGCTGATGGATGCGATCCTGGAAATCCCCATGCGCGAGGTGCTGGAGGGGTTGCCCATCGATGCCAGCGCCAGGACCGTTCTTGTGGAAGGTGCGGGGCCACTTTCTCCGGTGTACGATCTGATGCTCGCGGTTGAAGCCGGGGTCTGGCCGAGGATTGCCGTGCTTGCCTCCCGGCTCGGCATTGAACAGGGGTTCCTTGCGCAGTCGCAATTGAACGCGATGGAATGGGCCCAGTCGATTGTGACGGCAACCTGATTGCCAGGTGCTGCAATTTACCCGTATTGCAGACCCTGGCGTCTATTTCTCTCCCGGCCCGGAGCCGCCTTCCTCTCTGTCCGTAGCTTTCAGCGATTCCGTGTCCAGCTCATGCTCGTGCTTGTAATTCTCCACCGGCATCTTGCCGTCCCACCAGGCCCAGTTCATGGGATACACGTCGGGATCGAAGAAGACCTGGTAGAAGTGCCAGACGATGATGGCCAGCGTGGCCAGGATGGCCTCGTAGAAGTGCACTGCCGTGGCCACATCGACCCACCAGCGCGCCAGCAGATCGCCGACCCAGACCTTGGCCCAGATCATGATGCCGGTGAGGCCCATGAGCGCCGTGCCCCACACCAGCGCCCAGTATTCAGCCTTCTCCGCGTAGTTGAAGCGGCCGAACTTTGGCTTCTGCGTACTCAGGCCGAGGTAGTAGCGCATGGTGCCCCAGGCGTCGAATAGCATCTTTAGGACGCGGAGCGATGTCGCACAGCAAGCGCCGCCCTTCTCGCGCGACGGCGAGATAGAAGACGTGATAAATGCCCGCAGCGATGAGGATGCAGCCGGCGATGCGATGGATGATGCCGCGCAGATTCTCGCCCATGCCCAGGGTGTGCGCGAACCACGTGTCGGGGAATTTGAGGGCAAAGCCAGTAATGACCAGCACGATGAAGCTGGAGAGCAGGATCAGGTGCTGCCAGCGCTGGTTTACCGTCATGCGCGTCATGAACGGATTCATCATGCGCCGCCGCGCCACGGCCTTGCTGCGCCAGATAATGGCGTTGTGCAGGAACATCAACCCGATCACCAGCTAGGATAAGGACGATGTAAATCCACCGCACCCAGCGCACGGCCACGGAATCGATGTCGTTGGCGCGGGTGCCCGCTACCAGGTGCACCGGCGTACGCGTGAATTTTTGCGTCACGCCCTGGTGGCACTTGCCGCAGGTGGCGTCGAGATTGGCTGGATTGATGGTCGAGTGCGGATCGCTCGAAGGGAGAATGTTGTGCACGCCGTGGCAACTGGAGCAGTTCGCAGCCACCACGCTGCCGCCCTCGGTCGCCAGGCCGTGATAGCTGTCAAAATAAGTGTTCACGCGGTTGCCGGGTACGCCGAATTCCTGCGAAAGCCGCACGCCCTCATGGCAGCGCGCGCAGATGTCGCGCGAAACGTTTTGCTCTGCCACCGGCGAGTTGGGATCCGTGTGCGGCTTGATGGAGTGAATGCCGTGGCAATCGGTGCAGGTGGGAGCGAGTGCGTTGCCATGCGCCGAGCGCCTGGCCGTGAATGCTCACGTTGAAGGTGTTGGCCACATCCGTGTGGCAGGTGCCGCAGGTTTGCGCGACAGAAAACTTCGAGATCGGCGACTTGGGATCGTTGGCCGGCAGAATCTCGTGCGTGCCGTGGCAATCGGTGCACACCGCGGCATCTTTCGATCCGTTGGCCACGGCGCGGCCGTGAACGCTCGCCTGGTAGGAGACGAAGGCTTGCGCGCTTTCGCCATTCGACTCCATGAGAAACGACTGACCGTGGCAACGGCCGCATGTGGCCGGAATATTGGCATGATTCACGGGCGACTTGGGATCGCCGCCGCCTTCGATCTGGTGCGCGTCGCCGTGGCAATCTTCGCAGGTGGCCGCGGGGGCCGTTCCGCCCTTGCCGGCCTTGGCGTGGGTCGAATGCGCGTAGGCGGTTTGGGCATCCGCGTGGCACTGGGCGCAGCTCACCTTCTCCGGCGGCTTTTCATGCACCAGGCTCTTTACGTCCGTGTGGCAGTCGACGCACGCGAACATGCGACCGTGGATGGAGTGCTTGAACTTGCTTTGATCGACAAAGAGGCTCTCGGTCGCACCCCTGGCACCCTCGGTGGTGAGAGTCGGGTCGGAGTGGCAGGCGAGACAGTCCGCGTCTTTGAGCTTTTGCGCGGAAAGGGCGTTCGAGGTCCAGGCAAAAAGAACAATGACCAGCGCAGAGAACCAAAAAAGCCGTACGGATTTCACACCTTGAGGAGATGCTTGGGCGAGATTTCCCGCCGTGATTGCAGTCACAGAGGCAGCCGGTAGCTTGTCAGCCAGTGGCCTTTAGCTGCTGGCTGTTTTCTGCTAGCTGAAATACGCCGTCAACGTGAGCACCAGCAGCGTCAGCCCGATGAAGATGGCCGTGAAACCCACGACTTTGGAGAAATTCAGGAGCCACAAGGGCGGTGCGATGCCCACCTTCTTCCGAGCTTGCCCTGTGCCTGCATTTCGCTGGTATTCGAGCGTGCGCTTTTCCTTGAACTCGTCTTCGCTCTCCACCCCGGTAAAGATCACCATATCCATGGGAAAACTGTCGGGGCGCAGATGGGTGTTGACGAAGTGAATGGAAAAGATGAAGAGAACCGCCAGCAGTGCCTCTTCGCTGTGGATCACGAGCACCGCATTAAGAGCCCAACCGGGGAGGAAGTGCGCGAAGAACGGCGCAAACCACATGGCGTAGCCTGAGAAGCCGATGACGATCATGCCCCAGAACACCGCCCAGTAGTCGAACTTTTCCCAGTAGGCGTAGCGCTCGAACTGCGGCTTGGGGCCCATGCCCAGGAACCAGCGCATGTGGCCGAAGATGTCCTTGACGTCTTTCCAGTTGGCAACCATCGAGGTCGGACCCCAGAAGATTCCCTTCTCGCGGTTGATGATTCCGCGCTGGAAAATGTCTTTCAAGTGAATGAGGAATGCGATGGTCAACACCACGGCAAAGAACTTATGCAGAAAGAGGATGGCGCCGAATCCGCCCACGCCGGTGGCAAACTTGCGCGCCCAGAAGCTCTCGCTGAATCGCATGGGCAGGCCGGTGGCCGCCAGTCCCAGGAACGTGGTAAACAGCACCGCGTGCATGTAGCGCTGCGCGCGGGTAAAGCGCACATAGAACTTTTCTCCGGCGCCGGGATTCGATTCTGGATTCGCGCCCGATTTGCTGGCTTAATCTCGTCGAGGGGCTCAGGCATGCTTGCCTCCGTTGTCACTCTTGGTTTTTACCTGGTGGTAGCGCGAGCGGATCAGCCACAAGATGGTGTGCAACAAAAAGAACGTGAGCACACTCGCCAGCAGCAGGTTCATAAACAGCCGGACAAAATAAAGCCCGGGATTCAGCTTGCGGTCGCGCGCATTGGCGTGTGGCTGATACTTTACGAAGCTCGCGTTGGCGCCGGCGTGGCAACGGCCGCAGGTGGTAATCAGGTTGGCCGGGTTGACGGGCGAAGCGGGATCGGATGCGGGACGCACATCGTGCGCTCCATGGCAGTCCCAGCAACGCGCCGTCTCCACATAGCCGCCGAGCGAGCCCAGCTGCGAGTGGAAGGTGTCGCGGTAAGTGGAGAACTTATCCTTGTGGCAGTTGCCGCAGATCGGCGTGGACTGCATGCGGAAGGCCGATTCCGTGGGCTGCAGAATGGCGTGCGCGGTGTGGCAGTCGCTGCAGACCGGCGCTTTGAGATCGCCTTTGGCAATGGCTTGGCCGTGAACGCCTGCCTGGTAGTCGTCATTGATCTTGGCGTGGCAGTTGCCGCAGGTCTGCGGGATGTTGGATTTGTAGGTCGGGCTCGCGGGATCGGTGTGGCTGAGAATGTGATGCGAGCCGTGGCAGCTTTGGCAATTCGCGGCCACCAGCAATCCCTCTTTGCTCAGCGCAAAGCCGTGAATCGAATCGATGTAGTTCGGGTAAACGCTGGCCAAGCCGTGTTTGCCCGCCATGCCATTGTTGCTATGACATTGGCCGCAGGTCTTGGGCACGTTGAGCGGATAGACTGCCGATCGCGCGTCGGTCTTGGGAAAGATTTCGTGAGCGTTGCCGTGGCAGCTCGTGCACGGATGTTCCTTACTGTCGGCGTGAACGCTGCCGCTGAGTTGGGTTGCCTGGTCGGCATGGCAGGTTTTGCAATCCACCGGAGCAACCTTGTCGGGATGCGGATAGCCCTTGATGTCCGCATGGCAGTTGGTGCATTGCAGGCTGCCGTGAATGCTGTCGCCGAATTTTTTGCCATCGACGGCGATGCTGTGCCCAGCACTGTCGGTCATACTGGCGTCGCCGTGGCAGGTCAGGCAGTCCTGTGCGCGGAGTGCGCGCGGCGCGAGCGCCAAAACCGCCAGGCCGGCCGCGAGTGCGAGGCTACGAGCCATCAAAATTGCGTTCTTCCGTGCGGCTACGTTCATTCCGCCGTCTTCCTTCCGTGGGGCGAACGCGGACGCGCCCGCTCACTGGCAGTACCCTGCCGACTCCACCGTTCTCATAACATAGCGGGGGATCGCACTTCCAAGGTCGTTCTTTGGAGAGAGCGCTGGCAGTGACAGGTATCACAAGCGACGCGATACAGATCACAGAAATGCAGTTTGCGGGCCGGGAGTCACGACGGAGATCACAAAATCGAGGAATCGCATCCGGGAGTGAGGACTTTCCCGCGCCGTGGGCGCTATCGAAAGCCCGATTGTACTGCGGAATGTCTATGCGTGTTTTTGCGCCCAGTCGCGCGCCTCGTCGAAGCGGTCGCGATCGCGCCACACATCGCGGTCCCAATGATCGCCGATCAGTTCGAACTGCTGGCGGGCAACGGCTGCGTCGCGAAATCTGTAGGCGAACCAGGCCATCTTATTTTTCAGCCTTCCCGTGGTTCCGTACTGCGCGGTAATGGCCTGGTATCCCCTCTGAATGCGCGGCCAATCCATCTCTTTTACACCGTAATTCCTGCCATTCTTTCCCACCACCGACACTGCAATATGAAAATAGATGGCATCGCCCTGCTCACCGCCCACGCGGTCCGCGGAAGATGTGGCAAAGTCCACGGCCTCTCCCGGCTTTCCTTCCCATTTGGGCAGCAGGTACATCGCCATCTGCTTGTAGAGATCGAAATATTCCGGCTCGAACTGAATGCCCTGCTCGAAGACCTCGCGCATTTTGGGTTCGTCCCAGCCCTGCGCCAGGCCGACAATCATCATCTCGGTGTACCACTGCGGGCAGTGCTCACGCAGCCTGGACGCGGCATTCAGCACATCGAGCGACTCCTGAATGCGCTCATTGAAGTGCTTCCAACCCTCGTCAGTCACGGTATTTGCCATGCCATTGCCGCGCGCCACCCACGCCCAGCGATGCAGGCTGGTGGCCAGAGCAACCCGCGCGGTAATGGAATCCGGACGCTGGGCGATCCAGCGCTTGAGGTGGGCCATGTGATCGAGAGTGTCTTTGTCGGTGAGCATGGGCTTGTCGAGCGCGCCGTAAAACTCTGTCAGCTTCCAGCTTCCTCCCGCCGCGCGCCTCTTCTGGCTGCGCAACTCGTAGGCCATGCGGTCCAGTTCGTCGAACTTCTCCTCGACCAGATCGGTCTCGATCAGACGCGTCCACTTGCTTCCGCTCCATGAGCTTTCATCCTCATTGGATGCCATGGCCCTGGGCGCGCCCGGAGCTGCCTGCGCTCGGAGCGGTTTTGAGGAAAGGGCAAACGACGGTACGAGAATAAGAAGGGTGGCAAATTTGGAAACGTGCATGAACGAACCTCTCAAAACGACATCATGCTAGCGCATACGGCCATGCAGAACAAGCGTCACGTCCTCATTCGCCTGTCTGCAACCGACGCGGCGCCATAGGCGCGCGGCCTCCTTACTCCTGGCACCCGGGATCATGCAGAAGCGAGGCGGGCGCCGTCCCTACGGGACTCATGGATCTATTGCCGATCCCCAACCCCACGCTAAAGCGCGGGGCTAACTATTGCTGCGCCTACGGCGCGGACGCTAGCCCTGCTTCTGCGTTGTCCGAGTGATACAGGTCACATGCCACTGTGCCCTTTCTCGTTGAAAATAGGAGCGCTAGTCTGGAGGTCCTCCATGGGCACTGTTGCGATTCCTGAAACGAAGATGATGCTCACACTCCCCGGAGATGCGGCACGGCAGATCCTGTGGCGGTTTGCCGATCGGTTCGACTTACAGATGCTTGTGGCATCGGCGCGCGGCGTGGCAAGGGGAACCGTGGCCCGCATGGTGGCAGCCGGCGAGCGCAATACGCACGAGTGGACCGCGGCTAAGGATGAAATGCTCGACGCCTTCGATCGCGCGGGCATCACCGCGGCATTCATGGAGCCAGAAGAGGGCGGCTTTATCGTCGGACCCAAAAATCTCGCGCTTGGCCTCGCGGCCTTTGAGCTCGCGTGGGTGGATGGTGGCGCAGCGACGGCTAGCCTGGCAGGATTTCTGGCGCTATCGCCGATTCACGAACGCGGCACGCTGGAGCAGGTAGCCCGCTACAAGAAGCTCTCCGCTCCTCCGCAGCCCGGAGAAGACCGCAAGCCCTGGCGCGGCGCGTTTGCACTTACTGAGCCCATCCCTTACGTGGGCGTCGACACCGGCATGATGAGCGGCAAGGTGCGCGTGGCGGATTGGAATGACGGCGAGGAACCGTTGCTGCAGGTGGATAAGCGGGGCCGTTTCATTACCGGCATTGCCTTCGCCAATTTTGTTACCGCCGCGGTGAACTCCGACGACGCGCGCATCAAGGGCAGTTGCGTGGTGATCCTGGAAGAGACTGACGCGGGCACGTTCGATCGCGGCACCGCTACGAAAAAGCTGGTGCACCAGCTCTCGTCCACCGGCGATCCTGTTTTCAATCTGAGAGTGCCGGCCAGCCGTATCGTAGGCGGATACACCGTGAAGGACGGCGTGATCGTCCCCAACTTCAACCATACGGAAATCATCGACGCGGTCTTCCGGCGCACTCGCGTGCCGGTGGGATTGATGACGGCGGCGAAGCTGCTCTCGGCCGTCGAGCCGGTGATTCGCTACCAGCGCCAACGCTTCCGCGGCGCCGAGGGCGCCAGGCCCGGATCTGTCCGCTACGAGCAGGGCATTCAGCAACGCGAAGATGCGCTGCATCGGCTGGTCGACGTGTGGGCCACGGGCGAGGCGGCGTCGTCGCTCGGCTTTGCTACGGCACGGCTGTTCGATGAGTTGGACCCGCTGGAAAAACAGAAGACCGCAATGCTAAAAGAGCGCGGTGTGGTAGGCGGCCGCGCCGAAATGAGGGCGCTGAAGGAGAGCGAGCGACGCGCCATCGAGCTGTTGTGTCTGAAGGAAAGCGATCCGCGCCGCAGCGAACTCGAGGCCGACCCGCTGGTACAGTATGTGCTGAAGGATGCCGAAGCCAACGTGCTTTGCCCTGCGACCAAGCTTTGGAACACCGGCCACGGCGCTAACCTGTTGCGCGAAGCCGTCAGCTTGATGGGCGGCTACGGCATTACCGAGGACTGCCCCGGATTCTTGGCCAACAAGTGGATGGACGCGCAACTCGAGGCCACTTACGAAGGCCCCGAGGCTGTGCAGCGCCGCCAGTTGACTGTGACCATGACCAGCGAGGTTTTCCTTGCGGAGTTTGCCGCGTGGACCGCGGAGATGCGCAGGATTGCCTCGACTCACCCTGGGACCGGGGCCTGCACGCTCGCCTCGGCCATGAACCTTTGGGCGTGGTCGCTCCACTATTTGCAGAACGCGACCGATCCGGCCGGCGGCAAGCTCTACCATGGGCAGCGCCAGGGCGTGACTTTCGCGCTGGCCGACGCACTGAGCTGGCTGATGGCTTCGCGCTGCCAGATTCAGGATGTGCTCGAACTCGAAATCCGCGGCGCTGCCGACGCCGTGGCCGCCGAGGGGCTGGCCGGAACCGTGCAATTCCTTAGCGACCTTTGCCACACCCAGGCCGCGCAAGCCGCCGGCGAAGTTTCGCGCATCTGCGCCGAGCTGGTGTTTGGCTACAACCGCCATCCCGCGTGGGACGAAGAGGAGCATCGCAGTTGTTTCCTTTCGAGCGAGCTTGAAGAGCTGGAAGAAACCATGCCCGGCATCATGGCCATGGCCGTTGACGTAGTTCAAGCTGACGGCAGCCACCCGGCAAAAGCAGGCCCGTGCGCGGGTTGCAGGGGGTCGAGCGAGTTCCTGCGCTTGCAGAGCAAGTTGACTACCTGCCTGACTGGCGCGCGCCTCGCCAAGGATCGCGCCGCCGAGACCGTCAGCAAAGTGATGATCCCCGAGGCATTGGATTATCCGGCATGAGCTTTGCTCCACAGTCCGCCGAGATCGACCGCCAGACGATGGAAGTCGACATCGCCTGCGCCGGCTTCGGTCCGGCCACGGGTGGATTTCTGACCACGCTGACTCAGGCCTGGAGCCGGAACCCCGCCGACCCCGTGTTTGAAAGCCGCGTGGCTCCGGGCATGCCGCTGCAGGTGCTCTGCTACGAGCGCGCGGACGACTTGGCCGCCGGCGTCAGTGGCGTGGTCACACGCGCCGAAGGCATTCGCTCAAGCTTTCCTTCGCTCGATCCGGCGCAGATCCCCATGGCCGCCGAAGTGAAGCAAGAGCGCGTTCTTTATCTGCTCGATCCCATCGGTGCCAGCCGGCGGTCCGCGCTGTTACGTCTTGGAGATCGCCTGCTCGGCCTCGGAGGAGAGCGGTGGGTGAAAGACTCTGCTTTCGAGCTGCCCTGGGCGCCTGCGTTTCTTCACAAACACGGCGGACTGATCCTCTCCATCGGCCAGTTCAACCAGTGGGTCGGCGCACAACTGATGGCCAGCGGCTTCGTGCAGATCTGGCCTGGCACTCCCGTGAGCGCTCCCCTCTTTTGCGGAGTCGCGAACGCGCAATATCGCGGCGTCGCCGGCCTGCGTCTCGCCGATCAGGGCGTGGACAAGCTGGGCGCGCCCGCCGTTGGCTTCATGCCTGGGATGGATGTGCGCGCGCAACTCACCGTGGTGGGCGACGGGCCCGTGGGCGCGGTTGGCCAGCGGCTCGATGAGCGCTTTGGACTGCCCCCAGGCCACGCGCATCGCGAGTGGGCTCTCGGCATGAAGTTCGTCGTCGAGCTACCTGAAGACACCACGCTCGAGGCCGGCACGGTCTGGCACACGTTCGGATTTCCCGAGCCCGAGATCTTCGGCTTTCTCTATGTGCATCCCGATCGGCTCGTCTCCGTCGGCATTTTCGTCCCCTCATGGCTGGGCGATCCTGCGCGCACCGCCTATCGCTATCTGCAGCACTTCATTCAGCATCCCGCGCTCTGGCGTCATCTTCACGGCGGCGTACTCCGCTCCTGGGGCGCAAAATCCCTTGAAGAATCCGGCAAGCACGGCGAGCCCTTCCTCACCGGCGACGGTTACGCGCGCATCGGCGAAGGCTCCGGTTCCACCAACATGCTTACCGGCTCCGGCGTAGACGAGGCATGGACCACCGGCGTGCAGCTCGGCGAAGCCGTGCTCGATATTCTTCGTGCCGGCCTTCCCTTCACGCAGAAGAACCTGTCCGAGACTTATGAAAAACGCCGCCGCGCAAGCACGGTCGAACGCGGCGCACGCCAGGCTCAGAACGCGCGCAACGGGTTTCATCGCGGCTTCGTGCGCGGCCTCGCCGGCATGGCGCTCGCCGGTCTTACCGGTGGCCGGCTCTCGCTCCGGGCCCGCATTCCGTCCGCGCCGCGCCAGATCCGCTCCATCCTCCCCCAAGCAAGGCCGGCCTCGCGTTGGGCGATGCCGCCGCGCTCGCCATCGACTCTGGCCGCCCGCTGCACGACGCGCTCATGTCGGCGCGCGGCTGGCCTGAGATTCCCTTCGACGGGCGGCTTCTGGTTACGCACCAGGATGCGCTGCTCATGGGCGGCAAGGTGCAGGCCATGCCCGGCTACGCCGATCACGTGATCTTCCTCGATCGCCGCCGCTGCGTCTCCTGCCAGGAAAAAACCTGCATCGGCATGTGCTCCGGCCAGGCCATCACGCTCGGCGCCGACGGCGCGCCCGCCTTCGAGCGCGAGAAATGCGTGCACTGCGGCGCGTGTCTGTGGAACTGCCCTCACTCGCCCGACGGCGAGCGCTCCAACATTGAGTTTCAGGCCGGCGCGGGCGGGTCTGCACTCGGGAGAGAACTGAAATGCAGCTTCTCGCTCCTAGCTGCTAGCTTCACGAATTAGCCCTGTAGAATGGCATGGCTTCGGCCAGGCCGCAAGCAGCCGCCGAAGGGAAGTGGGCTTTGGCCCTCGAGGAATTTAGAAAAATGGCAATAGCATTACACATCGTCGTTTGCGCTGGGATCGTGCCCGATCCGCTGCAGACTTTGGAGCCAACGACCGGTCCGAACGGCCCGGGATTGAAGAACGAAATGGTGCTGCCCGCGGTTCTCGATCCCTGGGCTGCGTGCGCGCTTTATGAAGCCGCTGCACTCGCCGCGAAACATCCCGGCAGCAAGCTCTGGCTCGTTGCTCTCGGTCCCAAGGCCAAATTGCAACAGGTAATGATGACCGTCGCGCAAAAGGTGGCCTTCGAGCTCGTTCCCATTGACGGCCCCATCGGCGGATTCCCCGACGCGCACTCGACAGCCGCGGCGCTTGCCGTCGGCAATCGAATCCATTCCCGGACTGGACCGCGCGCAGCTCCTGGTTTTTGGCGGTTGGGAATCGGCATCGCGCGGCGCCGGCGTCACGCTCCAGCTTATCGGCGAGCGCCTCGGCATCGCCGACCAGTTTTTGGGAGTCGACCAGATCAGCCTGCGCGAGGACGGATCGTTTGAAGTTCTGGAACGCGTGGAAGGCGGAAAGCACCAGGTGTCGGTGTGCGCGGGCGCGCCCGCCGTGCTCGGCTGGGCCACGGGCAACCTGCCAGAGCCACGCAATAACCCGCAGATAGGCATGAGCAATATGCGCACGATTATGCCCGCGCTGCAAAGGGCCAAAACCGCCGCGCTCGATGCCAACTCGCTCGAATATGTCTCCGTTAGCCTGCCGAAGCAGCAGCGCACCACGCGCGTCGAGAAGAACATGAGCGCCGATGAGATCGCCGCGGAGATCGTCGCCTGGTTCGGGAAAGACAGCTAGCGGCGGTTAGTGGCCAGCTGGAAGCCATCAACTGTCCGCTTAAGATTGCGGCCAAAAGCTCAGAGCTAAAGGCTGAGAGCTGAAAGCTCAAGGAAAAACATGGAATCCATACTCGTACTTACGCATGCCGATGAAACTGGCTCCGCCCTTACCAGGCACTCGCTTGAAGCTATCACTGCGGGTAAAGAATTAGCCGCGCGCTTGGGCGCACCGCTAGCTATTGGGATTGTGGCCGCCGATGCGAACCGTCTGGCGAGTGCGGTCAAACATGCGGGACCGCGATTGCTTGCGGTCCGGGGCTTGGCGTTTGCGCAGGCGCGATTCGCCTCCGATGCGGCGGCGTGCGAGGCTCTCTGCCGCGCCGCGCAGGCCACGATTGTTGTGGCGCCGCAGAGCTCGCGCTTTGCGCGGGTGATGGCGGCGGTGGCGTATCGGCTGGGCGGCGTCATTGACACGCACATCGCCGCTCTCGCTGGCGCCGAATCCGTTGAGGCCACGCGTTGGTTCTACCGCCAGCGCATCGAAGCCGTGGTCACGCGCACGGCGCGCCCATGGTTCCTGCTTTTGGATTCCGGGACGCATGCGCCGTATGCCGGAGAAGCCGGGAACGCGCAGGTGGATGAGATTGCCATCGCGGTCGAATTGCCGTCGCTGCGCACCGAGGTGACTGGCTTCCGCGCACCCAAACAAGACGAGCAAACAATCCGTCCCGACGCCAAGCTCCTGTTCGTCGCCGGAGCGGGATGGACCAAGAAGCAGCCCGACGGCGCAGTGCACGTGGAAGAAGCAGGCAGGCTCATTCTCGACTTCCTGCGCGCGTCGGGCGCGTCGCTCGGCAGCAGCAAATCTTTAGTGGATCAGGGCGGCGAGGGGAATTCCGTGCTTCCGTTTCTGACGCACATGAATCAGGTCGGGCAAACGGGCGCGACGCCGCGACACCAGAAAGGTCTTTCCACCTGCTGCCACGGCGAAGAGCCGCACGTGGTTGGCTGGAGGTTCATCGGCGAGCGTCGGGCGATTTCTCTGGATGCAAACTGCGGCTGGACGCGCGGCAAAGCCGATGTCGTTTACATCGCCGACGCGTTTCAAGTGATGGCGAAAGTGAATGCGCTTTTGAAAAGCAGCTGACAGTGGACAGCGAACAGCAGACAGCGAAAGGCTGGCATTCAGCGATCACCTATCTCTCAGCCTCGCGCAGCTGTACCAGCAATTCCAGGAGATCATCGATCTCCGCCTGAGTTCGCAGATAGTAGCGGGCGTGGGTGCGTTGCTTTCTGCCGATGCGTACCGGAACGATGTTGCCGCCAATGGCGAAGGCATCCTCATCGTTCTCATCATCCCCTAAATAAAGCACCCAGTTACACCTCAGGCGGTCGCGTTCCGCGGCCAGAGCGTCGCCTTTATGCGGAGCCAACTTTGCCATCACGTTGACAACGTCCTTGCCGCCAAACACGCGGACGTTTTTCAGTTTTCCGGCAGCGGCGAGAATGCGCCGGCGCGCATTGGCCTTTTGTGAACACAGACGGTAGTGGATCGCCAGAGAGGATTCCTTCTCTTCGATCCAGGTTCCAGGCAAGGGTTCAAATTCGTGCTCGAGCGCGGCCTTCCATCGCTTTACATCCCTGCGCGAACCTTGTGCCCTGCCCGATTCCGCGCCATGATTGCCCAGCACTCCGGCTACCTGCACACCGTTTAATTTTTTTAGAACGCTGGCGCGGTTGCGCCCGGAAACAACGATGCACGGATACAACGACGCCACGCGGCGCAGCAAATCCTGAGTCCGCTTGCGCATCCCGGCCGCATCCGGATGGTCGACGATGGGTGCCAATGTTCCATCGAAGTCGAAGGCGCAAAGCGTGCGCTGGTGGGCGAGCCGCGCAAGCAATGGAAGAGACGCTCTCGACAATAGATACTTCATGGCCATGGCGCCGATGCCACGTAGGTGCGCTCCTCGGCGGGCCGGCCGGCCACTCGCTCCTGATTGCGTAGCCGCGCGGCATCCACCAGCATGGTGCCTGCCCAGCGATACACGTTGAATTGCACCAGGAGCGACCGCATCGATCGCATGCGATCCTGTTGTTCATCCGGGGGCATGGAGAGCGCGGAGGCTAACGCATCGCTTGCAGCCCTCCAGATCGTAGGGATTCACTATCAGCGCCTCCGTCAGTTCTCTTGCCGCGCCTGTGAACTCGCTGAGCAACAGCACGCCCTGAAGATCGGTGCGCGCAGCGACGAATTCCTTGGCCACCAGGTTCATACCGTCGTGCAGACTGCTTACGTAGCAGAGATCCGCCGCGCGATAGAAGCGGAACACTTCCGGCGGTTCATGATGCGATCGAAACAGGATGATGGGCTGGTAGTCACCGGTTCCGAACCGCTCATTGATGCGCGCCGCCAAATGCTCCAAGGTTTCGTTGAGTTCCCGGTAGCGCTCGATCTTGGTCCGGCTGGGAGCCGCCAGTTGCGCGAAGCTGAAGCGGCCGCGGATATTCAGGATGCCGCTCCAACAGCATCTCCACTGCCAGCAACCGTTCCTCTATGCCCTTGGTGTAATCCAGCCGATCGACGCCGACGCCCAGGAGGGCATTCGGCTTCAATCCCAAATCCCGCCAAACCTGGGCGCGGCACTCCTCGATGCTGGGCGCATGTCTCGACCCATTGCACCGGCCATTCCAGTGAAATCGGGTAGGGACGTACCAGGGTTCGGTGCCCCTGCATAACTACTGCGCGATGCTCCTGGTCGATGCGCGTTTCCAGATACCTGTCAACGGAATCGAGAAAATTGTTGCAGTGCAATTGGGTGTGAAACCCCAAAATGCTGCTCCCCAGCAAGCCGCGCAACAGTTCGTTGCGCCAGGGGCAGATGCCCATCTGCTCGGCGTTGGGCCAGGGAATGTGCCAGAAGACGATGACCGTTGCGGCCGGCAGACGCTTGCGAATCATGGCGGGCGCAAGGGCAAAGTGATAGTCCTGCACCAGGATGATGGGGTCTTTTGAATCCACTTCGCTGCACACCGCGTCGGCGAATTTCTGGTTGACGGCGCAGTAGTGCCGCCAGTCGTCGGCGCGGAAGATGGGCCGGGCATGCGCCATATGGCAAAGCGGCCATAGCCCTTCGTTGGAAACTCCGTAGTAGTAGCCTTGCAGCTCTTCGTCGGTGAGCCAGACGCGGCGAATGTGATACGACTCTTCATCGGGCGGCACGCGCACATGATCGTGACGGTCAACGGTGTCGCGATCGGCAGTGCCGCTGCCGTGGGCAACCCAAACGCCGGAACAGGCGCGCATGATGGGTTCGAGAGCGGTGACCAATCCGCTGGCCGGATGTTGCACTTCGATGCCGCCGTCGCCAGTACGATTGTGAACGTAGGGCTCGCGGTTGGCCAGAATCACGATCTTCTCGCCATGCAGGTCACGGTTAAGGGTTTGTTTCAGGCGTTCCGCGGTCCATAGGCCAGGATCGGCTTCGCGCTCGCTGGCCATTCGCTCGATGAGCTCGCGCACGTCGCTGAGCAGCGGCTGGAACTTCCGGCTTTGCTTGCCTCCGCTATGCAACAGCCCTTCCAGTTCCAGAATCGAATCGGCGCGCGTGCGCCGGGCCGCCAGCAGAAGGATGCTCAGGGCCATGACGGCAAGGATGCCGAACAGCACCAGCAGAAAAGTTTGCGCCCTGACCTCGCGCCGTGCGATGTAACTGAAATCGTGCACCAGAACGGCAAAGCCGAGTTCCTGTCCCCCGCCTGTGATGGGCATGGCGGTGACCAGAACGCGGCCCGTGGGCAGCGTTGCCTCGGAATTCCACTCCCGCATCCTATCCGCTTGCGCCGCGGATGAGCCGGAGTCGCGGATGCGCGGACCGACCGCAAGACAGCTGAACTCCTGGGGAAATCCTGGGGTAATGGAGCGGGTGCTGAAGTCGGCGCCGCAGGCCGCTACCCCGATCACGTGCGCTTCCTGCGCCAGCGTCACCAATTGCTTGTTGAGGTTGGCGGAATCGTACCAGGCGTCGGCCAGAGCGGGGCGCGCGCCGATCAGAACCAATTGCGAACGCGATTGCACATCACGCTCAAACCATTCGCGCACAGTGCTTTGCACGACCCCGGATGCAGCCCAGGTCAGCAGGGATAGACCCACGAACAGGGCGAGCATGAGTCGCGCTACTCGATTCATACTCATATTTGATGCAAATTCACCGCACCACGGGCGTCTGCCCGCGCGGGTTGACGATCCAGGACTTGTTGGGAATTGCCAGTTTTCCGCGCTGGTGCAGACCCCGCGAAATTATCTGGCGTCGTCTCCCTCGTCTGCTGGCTGTCTTTCCCCAAAAAACGGGCGGCGCGGGAATCTCCGGGGTCACCCGGGTCTCACCGCGCCGCCCAGCCGCATGCTCACTTCTTCAGCCTGAAATCAGTTTACTCATGCGCGGGAAATGATATGCAAGTCGCACTTTCCCATAAGGATTTTTGGAATGAGCGAGATATGGGGTACGGCGGAGCGTGGGAGGCTTGACAAGGCAGGTGCGCATCAGCAGGGGCGGGATTCACAAGGCTTACAAGATGCTGATTTAACATGGAAGATTGGAGCCAACGAACGCTATGAAACCCATCACTGATTTCATCAAGCATCATTACCGTCATTTCAACGCCGCCGCGCTGGTGGATGCGGCCGAAGCCTACAACAAGCTGCTGGCCGAGGGCGGCAAGATGTTTGTCACCATCGCCGGCGCCATGAGCACGGCCGAGCTGGGGCTATCGCTGGCAGAAATGATCCGCCAGGACAAGATCCATGGAATCTGCTGCACGGGAGCGAACCTGGAAGAAGACGTGTTCAACCTGGTGGCGCACAACTTTTATGAACGTGTCCCGCACTACCGCGACCTGACGCCCAGCGACGAGGCGGCGCTGCTGGAGCGGCACATGAATCGCGTGACCGATACGTGCATCCCCGAAATGGAGGCGATGCGGCGCATCGAGAACGAGGTGCTGGCGGAGTGGGTGAAGGCGGACAAGGCGGGCGAGCGGTTTTTCCCGCACCAGTTCATGTACAAGATTCTGCTTTCGGGCGGCCTCGAGAAGAGCTACCAGATCGACCCGAAGAATAGCTGGCTGCTGGCCGCGGCGCAAAAGAATCTGCCCATGTTTGTGCCGGGGTGGGAAGACGCGACGCTGGGCAACATGTACGCCGGACATTGCATCACGGGCGACGTGAAGAAGGTGCACACGGTGCGCACGGGCATTGAGTACATGATGGAGCTGGCGGAGTGGTACACGAACACCACCGCGAAAACGCCGCTGGGATTTTTCCAGATTGGCGGGGGGATTGCGGGCGATTTTCCGATTTGCGTGGTGCCCATGCTGCACCAGGATCTGCAACGGGAGCATGTGCCGCTGTGGGCGTACTTCTGCCAGATTTCGGATTCGACGACGAGCTATGGGTCGTACTCAGGCGCGGTGCCGAACGAGAAGATTACCTGGGGCAAGCTGGGCGAGACGACACCGAAGTTCATTATCGAGAGCGACGCGAGCATTGTGGCGCCGCTGGTGTTTGCGTATGTGCTGGGGTGGTAAAGCTCGGTTCGTGAATCGCGGTTCGTGGGCCGAATGAGTGAAGAGAGTGAAAGAAGTGAATAGAGTGAAGGAAGTGAAAGGGTGACGAAACGGAAGGTCATTTTCGCGGTGGGGTTGGTGTTGGCGGGAGTGTTGTGCCTGGCGGCGCGCGTGAGTGCGCAGGAGGACCGGGGCTTGTGGCGTGCGGCGAGCACGAACGCGCTGGCGGTCACAGGCGACATTACGATTGGCGAGGCCAAGGTGACGCTTAACTTTATTACTTTTCCGCTGGCGCCGATTCGCAGGCTGAAGCCAGTGGAGGTGAGCGCGGTGTTCGATGCGGATGTGAACGCGGGAATCGAAGGCACGCTTTACCGGCTGCACGTGCCGCCGGGCAGGTACATTGTGAAGAAAAATACTCTGTGCGGCGGCGAAGAGACGCAGTGGATGGCGACCTATGTAACAGGACACACGCTCAAGGTAGCGTTCTTTTCCGGCGACGACATGCCGGTGTTCACATTCGACGCGATGCAGAATACGACGACGGTATGCGGCTCGTTTGTGTACGGGCGATAAAGACAGCCTCTAGCTTTCAGCTCGCCGCGGTGAGTTGAGGGTCGTGCTTTCCCACATCTCAAACACGGGATGCAGGGCCCCGGGCTAGAATTGTGGGCGTTCACCATCGCGGCATTTGCTTGACCTGCATAGCTCGGCGATAGAATGCCTCATGTCTTCCCTTCGCGGCAGAGGCATTTCCGGCTGGGTGGTGCTGATCTTTGTCTCCGCAGCCCTCTGGCCTGCCTATGCGAATACAACTACCCCGGCAAGCTTGCGCCTGACGCAGATTCTGGCGTCGATGGAGCATCACAATCAAATACAGCGCGAGGGATTGAAGAACTACCGGGCAGTGCGGCATTATCACGTCGAGTACCAGGGAATTAGAACCATCGAAGCAAGCATGGTGGCGGAGTTCGATTTTGATGCCACTTCAGGAAAAAGTTTTCGCGTTGTGTCTCAGAGTGGTTCCAAGATCCTTGGCGAGAAAATTCTGAAGAGGGCGATGGACAGCGAGATAGAGGCCTCAAAGGACCGCGGGGCGACCGGATTGACGCCAGCAAATTACCGGTTCCAATTGCAGGGGAGCGAGAGTCTGGATGGACGTCCGGCCTACATTCTGAGTGTTGAGCCTCTGAAGGAAAGCAAATTTCTGTATCGAGGCAAGATCTGGGTGGATGCGACGGACTTCGCGGTAGCAAAGATCGAGGCGTCGCCGGCGAAGAATCCCTCGTTCTGGATTTCGCGGACGCTGATTCAGTGGACATACGCGAAGACGGAGAACTTCTGGCTGCCGCAACGGAGCCGCAGCGAAGCCAAGATCCGGATCGGAGGGACAGCGGTGCTGACGATCGATTACGGGAATTACCAGATCAATTCGGATAAGCCGCGTTCCGTTGGCGCGGACTGACCCGCGGCAGTGTTCAAGGGCGAAAGCAGAGTTGGTGTTCCCGGCGACGGAAGTCTCCCACCCTCGCGACAGAAAAAAGTCGCAAGGATGGGGCACAGAACTCTAGTCGCCGGACAGGACCGTGAACTGGCCGTTGCTCTCGGGTCCGCCGGCGCCTTCAAAGGCGGCCTGGCCCAGTCCGGGCATTCCAATCTCCCACTTCGGCCCTTCTAGCTCCGGCATGGGGCGCGCCTGGAATAGCTTCTTGCATTGCCGAGCCGTCCAACGGGCCCAGCGCTTCGACTTCTTGCGCCGCGCGCTGTCGGTGGAGATGCCGGTGCCTGCGTACATCTGGCGATAGAGCTTGGAGAGGAAGATGAATCCGAGCCGGGCGCGCAGAGTGGGAGTGCATGCAGACCGTTCCCAGATAGCTCCCCAGGTGTAGAAAGTGTCCCACACTTTTTGCGTGCGCACGCGGATTTCGTCGGAGCTCATGGTGGGATGCGGCGTAAACATTTTGGGCCGCACATCCGTGGGAATCATCCAGTAACGCGTGATGGGCACGCCGCCCACCATCATGGGATCGACGGCCTGTTCTTTTTCCCAGCGCCCGAAATCGACGGTGCCTGGAAACGGAGTCATCATGACAAATTGCGCGAAGGTGACACCGGCCTTAATCGCCATTTCGACCGTGGCGGTGAACGTGGCGGGGCGATCGGTGGGCAGGCCGAAGATGAACGATCCGAGGACATGCACGCCGTGCTGCTTGAAGGTCTGGAGCTGCTTGGCGAGGGCTTCGCCGGAGTAGTTCCAATCCTTATAGACGGCCTTGAGTCCTTCGGGCGTGACGGCTTCAACGCCCACCAGCGCGCCCTTGATGTTGGCCCTGCGCATGGCGTCAAGATAGCTGCCGTCTTCGCCGGCTTCCATGGTCATTTGCGTGAAGAACACCATGTCTTTGGGCAGCCTGGCCAGCTCTTCCATTAACGAGAGGCGCTCGTTGCGAATGGCTGTCAGCTCCTCGACTCTGGCGGTGTTGCCCTGCTCGCGCGCAAGACGCAGATCGGTGAACGTGACGGGATAGAAGTTGTCATCGGCCAGGGCGATGAAGCGAAAACCGAGACGGCGCAGCGCGATGATTTCGTCGACGACATTTTGGAATTTTCTTTGGCGGGGTTTCTGTCCATCGGTGCGCCACACGCTGCAGAAGGAGCAGTGCTTGGGGCAGCCGCGAATGGTTTGCACCGAGGCCCACATGTATTTGCTGGGATCCATGAGGTCCCAACGCGCGGAGAGAAATTCGCTGCCCTCGATGCGGCCGCCTTCGTAGACCCGCTGAGGCTTGCCGGCGAGGCAGTCTGTCACTACTTTTGCCCAAGCCAGATCGCCATCGCCTTTGACGACGGCGTGGGCTTCACCGCGCTCGAGGGCTTCGTCAGGAAACAGCGTGGCATGAATTCCGCCATAGACCACCCATGCGCCGCGGGCGCGGGCCATGCGGCCGACGGCGTAGCCGCGCAAAGCGTTGCCGGTGTGCACGCTGATGCCGACAATATCTCCCGGCTCAATGGACTCGGGCACAATTTGCTCGAGAGATTCATCGACGAGAACGGGATCTCCGACAGCAGCGGGCGTAGCAGCGGCCAGCACGAAGAGCCAGCGCGGCGTGATGACCGCAGTGCCAAAGGAATTGTCGCTGGGATTGACGAGATGGACGCGCACGCAGACCAACCTTTCGCCGTGCAGGTGCGGTTGGCTTCACAGCAAGTGTAGGAATGCCGTAATGCGGGTTGACGATCGGAAGCGGCGCCTCAATAGGGAAGATGCCGCGCTGAAGTTGCGTTACGGCGATTTTCGATGGTGCGCGTTGCAAGAGGAGAATTGATCAAGAAGACTCTTGCCGGCCTGGTTAGCGGCGCAGAGTGTTTCTCGAGAATTTTTCCCCCTAGACCGTTGCTGTGATCTTACAGGGACTCGGCTGAACAATGTGGTCAATATTGACCACTCGTGCAATAAGGCTTGTATTTCTTCGAATTGCGGGGGATTTGAGGAGCTAGCTGCCGGCTTTTAGCAGCGAAACCAGAGTTGGTGTAGGAGAATCCACAGTCTCACAGTTTCACGGTTTCTGTGACGCGGCGCGGGTCTCCGCGTAAGTCGTTAATTTGGAGTGAGTTAGGAGGCTCCACAGTTTCACAGTTTCTGTGGGGCCGGGCGGATTTGGTTGTAAGTGGCTGATTCTGAGTTTGTTGCATGTCGCACAGTTTCACAGCCCGTTTTTTGAGGGTGGGTAGGGGGGTGGGGGTGAGCGAGGGGGAGGGGGAGGGGGGAGGGGAGGGGGTACGGACCGGGCGGATCTCCGACAGATTAGACCGGGCGGATCTCCGACACTGCACCGGAGATGGTTCTGGCTGCACATAACTAGATTGTGCGCCGAAACGGCGTAATTATATGCAAAAGGCCGGGCGCTCGAGCTTTTCGCCAGTTCCGAAGGGTGCCGGCCTTTAGTGCTGCGATTGCGTGATGAGGTAATGACCTTCGGACGAGCGCGGGTCTGGAGATCCGCACTACAGCCGGTCAGGAGACCGGCGGTACAACGACTGCGCTTCCTAATC
Organism: uncultured Acidobacteriota bacterium; assembly: GCA_963826735.1. Classification (GTDB taxonomy): domain Bacteria; phylum Acidobacteriota; class Terriglobia; order Terriglobales; family Acidobacteriaceae; genus Telmatobacter. The sequence continues at coordinate 144,904 of CAWGYN010000007.1, read as the reverse complement.
CGACGCGGGAGCATTCTTCGATGGGGATGGAGACCTGCTCGACGATTTCGAGGCCGAAGCCTTCGAGGGCGGGGATGTGCATGGGGGTGTTGGAGAGCAGGCGGATGCGCTGGATTCCCAAGTCTGAGAGGATCTGGCCGCCGAGACCGATGGCGCGCAGAATGCGGCCGGTGCGGGCCTGCTGGCCTTCGCGGGCGCGCAACTCCTGATGCAGCAAGAGGCGGCCGGAATGCTCTTCGCGTGCTTCGGCGGGCACGGCCGTGCCCTCGGGGTTGAAGGCGGCGGCAGGCGTGCGCTCAATTTCGAAGCCGCGCGAGGTGTTGTGGAGATAGAGGATGACGCCGCAGCCGGCTTCCGCAATCATGCGCATCGATTGGTCGAGGATCTCGCGGCAATGGCAGTCGGCCGAGAAGACGTCGCCTGCGGTGCAGCGAGTGTGGACGCGGACAAGCACGGAATGCGGGCAGGGCTGACGGGATTCGGCCGGGGCGGAGCCGGACGAGTCTGAGTTCCCCGGTCCCCAGGTGCGAGGGACCGGGGGCACCCGCCCGTTTGAGGCGGGCTCAGTAAACGGACCGGCGTGGACGGCGGGGCAATCGGGGCAGAGATCGCCGCGAATGAGGGCGATGTGGCTCTCGCCGCCGTTAACTTCGCTTTCGTAGGCGATCATGCGGAACTCGCCGTAGCGGGTTTGGATGCGGGACTCGCCAGCACGGACGATGTAGCGCTCGTGGCGCAGGCGGTAGCGGATGAGCTCGGCGACGGTGAGCATCTTGAGGCCGTGCTCGCGACAGAAGGGGATGAGGTCAGGGATGCGGGCCATCTCGCCGTCGTCGCGCATGATTTCGCAAATCACTCCCGCGGGGGTGAGGCCGGCCATGCGGGCGAGATCGACTGAGGCCTCGGTTTGGCCGGCGCGGACGAGGACGCCGCCGCGGCGCGCGCGCAGCGGGAAGACGTGGCCGGGACGGGCGAGGTCGGACGCGGTGGTGCGGGGATCGATGGCGGTGCGGATGGTGCGGGCGCGGTCGGCGGCGGAAATCCCAGTCGTCACGCCTTCGCGGGCTTCGATGGTTTCAGTAAACGCGGTGCCGAAGCGCGAGGAGTTCTGCTGCGTCATGGGAAAGAGGCGCAGGTGATCGGCGCGCTCCTCGGTGAGGGCGAGGCAGATGAGGCCGCGGCCGTAGCGGGCCATGAAGTTGATGGCCTCGGGGGTGACGTACTCGGCGGCGAGCGTGAGGTCGCCTTCGTTTTCGCGGTCCTCGTCATCGACCACGACGACCATGCGGCCGGCCTTGATTTCGGCCAGGGCGCCGGGGACGTCGGTGAAGGGGGGCTCGGGAGTGCGGGGCGATTGGGGCATGATGCCCTTTTATTTTCGCTTATGCGGGCGGGGAATGCCAGAAAGAGGCGGAATGAGGGAGGGGTGGTTTACGAATCGGCGGTCATGCGTCCAGGAGGAGTAGAATTTCCGACAAACCAATGCCTTACAACCGTCTGGAGGTGAATGTGACTAAAACGCAGGGTCTGGTCCGTCATTACGCAATTGTTCTTCTCACTCTGATGTCGCTGAGTCATTGCATCGCTCAGAACGCCGAACAAACGCCGCACCGTCAAAAAACTGCCTCAATTTATTCCCTTTGGCCCACTTGGCCCAAGGCGCGGCCGGAGGACGTTCAGTCCGTTCAAAGCGTCATAAGGACGTATTTTGAAATACTGTCCGGCAGCGCTGCGACAGAGCGCGATTGGGACCGCTTCAGGTCCCTATTTCTACCGGACGGTCGATTTGTCGCGGTGAGAACCTGGAACAACGACCCTCATCTCATCCCGGACGCACTCGATATGCAAAAGATGATTGAGCGATTTAAGACGAACCTACATAAGGCCGATTCAGAAGAGCGCCCTTTAGAAATCCAGGTTAAAAATGCTTCCGACCTGGTTCAAGCGCTTGTTACTTCGGAAATCCAAATACACACTACGGCAAATGGCGATCTGTTGGCGCATCGTGTTTACAGCTTCGAGCTTGTGAAAGATGCGGACAGGTACTGGATCGTTGAGATATTGAGCGAATGACCGTTGACTCGTGTCTGTCAAAAAGGCCGCGTGCAGGGTCTCCGCCGCTCCCGTGATCCAATCAGGCTTATGTTGTATCGTTGCCAATTCGGAAACTGCGCCTTTTCCGGATCACGGACTGCAAAATCCCCCGAAAGCCGGGTCGATTACCTGGATGGGCGGTAGACCCAGTAAAGTCCCGCGGGGAACGAAGCCAATCGCACAGAGTTGTGGTTTTCCCCTGGATAGACCGTGAAGCGATAGTCGAGGCCCTTCGGCTTTGCTTCGTCGAGGAGTTGGGCAAACGCGGTTGTGGCTTTCGTGAATCCCAGTTCATCGTCGCTGCCGACGGAGAGATCGAGGCGCACGGAAGCAGGCAGGTCACGGAGCGCACGGCGGGCGGCGTTGTCCATCAGGGGGTCGTCCGGGAAAAGCGCGGGGCTGGCGGCGACAATTCGCTGAAACAGACCGGGGCATTGCTCGAGGCGTAGAGGGCGAACTTTCCACCCATGGAGTGACCGAGCAATCCGCGGTCGGCGGGGTTGGTGCGATAGGTGCGGTCAATATAGGGAATGAGTTCGTGTTCAAGGAAATCGAGAAATGCGGCCGCGCCGCCGCCGCCCAGGGATTGGGGGATCGGGGTGGGCGAGAAATCCTGAGCGCGGAGAGCCATGGCGTCGCTGGCGGGTGATTGGCCGATGTTGACAATGATGACCGGGGGCATGCGCTTGGAATAGACATTGTTGTCCTGGAGGAACGCCATCAAGGGGAAATGCCAGGCGTCGAGGACGTAAAGCACGGGGTAGGACTGTTTTGAGGTGGAGTAGTTTTGCGGCAGAGAGATGAACAGGTCGTAAGGCCGACCGATCTTTGATGCGGTGATGGTGCGCTGTTCAGAATTCGAGAGCGCCACAGGTGGCGCGGGGTCAGCGAGGGTAACGGAAGGCGCAGGCGTTTGAACCAAGGCGGCTGCGGTACCTAAAAATAATGCCGCCAGAGTAATCGGTGCCGTGAGTCGAATCATGTACTCGGATTCTAACTTGAGAACGGACCCCGGCAGAACTTGTTCATCTTCTTCGACATGGCTCAACGCAAGGGTTACCTTGAAATGGAGAGAGAGCGGGCATCCCGCCCTGAGCGTGCAAGATGGGCGTGGTTGCCTCAAAAGTGAAAGGAGATCGCCGCTGATTTCCGCTTATTCTGTCCGCGGGCTTGGCTTGGTGGCCGTCGCTTTGGCTCTTGCTTTAAGCGCGACCGACGTCTCTCATGCACAGAACAGGAAGCGGCATCGATCGTTCGAGATACGGACGCACCGGATGGATGTGGATGTAGATGGGGCGCCTAACGCCTACGGTCCGCCGGGTAAAGAGACGCTCGATATCCTCCTGGATGCGCATTATCTCAAACGCGCTGACAAGAAAATCGTCGGTTACCTGATTGACGAAAACGGTAAGCCAATTCTGCAGGGCCCGGACGATCCCTTCCCGGGCTATTACATTTCTCAAACCGCCTTCAGCGATGTTGAGAATCAAAATGAAAGGGATCCGCGGAGCTACGTCGACGCTCGCAGTATCAATTACGTGGTTCGCGGCGACGCGGCCCGGCGGCGTGGCGTTAGGGTGGGTGACTTCGCGTCGGTCTATTCGAAGCGCACGCACAAAGGCGTGTTCGCTATCGTCGGGGATACGGGCAATCCCACCGGGGACGAAGGCTCGCTTCACTTGTTGCAGGATCTGGGATATTCGTTTCACGACGGGAAGAATGATGCGGTCGAAAATCCTGAGATCGTGATCAGGTTCTACCCAAATTCGAACCCAAAGCACCAGTTTTTCTTTACTCAGGCCGAACTGGACGAAGCAGCGACAAAGCTTGGGCTGAGCCGGCGTTTCCCGGCTTCCCGCCGAGCCAAGCGATAAAAAGTTCCGAAGCCATCGAGGCGTCTGGGGAGTACCGAGGTTACCTGCTCGTGTCGGGGGCCGGCAAATCGGAAACTGCGGCTCGTATAATCCAGTAAGCGCCCAGAAGATGGCCTGCTGCGGTCTGCACGGTTATTTTGTCCGCGCGCCTGCAGCACAAGCAATCTTCTGCCGGGAACCTAATCCAGATCCCCCCAGAGGAGGGATTATGTCCAGTCCCCAAAAGTCTGGCGTCTCTGACAACTTTATTGCCGCAGTCGCCTATTTCTCGCCTCTCCCGGCGTTCTTCTTTCTGGCAATCAGGCATTACAACAAAAGGCCTTACGTGCGATTCCACGCCTGGCAGTCACTGGTATTTTGGGCTTTTGTGATTCTGTTCGGCATTGTCTTGGGATTTCTGGCGCCATATCTGATGTTTCTTGGGACGCGTGTGCTGCTGATTCTGTTCTGTCTTGGATGCCTGGTGTTTTTTGTCGTTTGGCTGTGGTGTGTAATCGGCGCGTTGAATGGCAAGCGCTGCAAGCTGCCGCTTATTGGGAACTGGGCGGATGAGCAGGCTTATCGGTAGAGCGGCGATTCCTGCAGGGGTCTGGAGACCGGCGCTACGGATTTTAGAGGCAGCAAAAACGCCGCCCGAGGGCGGCGCTCTTGTTTTAACTGGCGAAAGTCCTACAGCGTGGATTCAATCTCAAAGCCCCAGGCCTCGAGCAAGGCCTCCGGGATATATTTGGAATTTTTATTGCGACGCGCCCACTCGCGGAGACGGGTTGACCGGATGAACTGATCCGGCGGCAGTTTAAACTCCTTTGTGATCTGCTCGAAGGAGGTGACAGTGGGCACAACAGGGCCAATGGGCTCTGGTTTGCCCCAATTCGGATTTCCACGACGCTTTGCCATCGATTTTTGTGTCCTTGAAAGGAGGTTTTATCGGTTCATCCTCGGACAGGGCTGGGGGATCAGTAGGACCCGAGGCACATTAATAACCATTTTACGGATATTTTGTTCAAAAATCAATAGTAAAGACGTATGGGAGTGGGGATGAAGCCAAGTGAGCCACTCAGCTCTGATGCAATACATATTGCTGTATTTAAATACCTTATAGGAAGTTTGCTGGCCTGATTGGGGAACAGATTGCCGAATTTTGGCGTAATCGATTGAAAGCGCGGCGGACGGAGGGCCGCGGGAACCATGATGACAAAGCACGAGATGGCACTTATGGCGGGGCTAGCGCTGTTGGCGGGGCCCCTGGCTGGGATCGCCCCGTGCCACGCGGTGGAATTGACTGTAAGCCGGCAGGCCCTGGAGCGGACCCTGAAACAGCAGCTCTTCAGCGGTCCCGGCGGGCGGTACTACCTGAAGGGGAACGCTCATTCGGCGTGTTTTATCTCGACCGAGGACCCGCATCTGAGTTTTGAACAGGGGCGGATCGTGGTGCGGGTGAAAACCGTGGCGCGGCTGGGAACGCCGGTAGGCGGAACGTGCCTTGGGATGAGCTTGAGCCTGCCAGCCCAGGTTTCTCTGGCGCCGGACGCGGAAGGGGGAGACGATTGGGTTCCGGGACGCGCAACTGGACAAGATTTCGGACCGGAAAGAGATCAACTTTGTGCTGTCGCCGTTCCTGCGCGGGCAGGTGCCGAAAAGCATGAAGGTGAATGCGACCGAATTGCTGCGCAAGGCGCTGGAGGGCTCGACGGCCTCCTCGGGATACAAGGTGAGCCTGGACCGGCTGAAGATTCACTCCGTTCAGATTGAAGGCGACAAGCTGGTGGTGGACGCGGACGGGGATTTGAGCGTGGAGTGAATGAGACAGGGAGCAAGGGAGCAAGGGACCGAGGGAACAAGGGAACCAGAAAACGAGGGAGCGGGAAGGGGCTTCCAGCTTTTAGCTTTCAGCTTGGGCGTGCTGGCGTCACGCATTCTCGCGATCATTTGGCCTTTGGGAGTTGTGCTGAGTTGGCACTCCTTGATGGCCGGGCCAACTCAGCGTCCCGGCTTCGGGATATATCATCTCTGAGAATGCGATCGGATTCGCAATCGGCGGCCAAGCCGCTCAGCCCAATCCGAAGGAACCCCAAACCCATGAAGCTAACCCGAAGAGATTTCACCCGATTCGGCGCACTGGGCCTCGCTTCCCGTTTCACGCCAGCGCTCAATGCCCAGAGCCTGACACGCAAGACCGGCTATGCCATCATCGGCATCGGCACCATCGCCCGCCACTTTATGGCCGGCATACAAAACACCGCGAATTCCAGCGTCACTGGCCTTGTCAGCGGCCATCGCGACAAGGCAGACCGAGTTGCTGCGCAATACAGTGTGCCCGCCAACTCGATTTACAGCTACGACAACTTTGACGAGATCGCGCACAACCAGAACATCGACGCCGTCTACGTGGCGCTGCCCAACTCCATGCACGCCGAGTACACCATTCGCGCCGCCAAGGCGGGTAAGCATGTGCTCTGCGAAAAGCCTATGTGCACCTCGGTCGCCGATGCCGAAGCCATGATCGCGGCCTGCAAGGCGGCAAACGTCAAGCTGATGATCGCGTACCGGTGCCATTACGAGCCCTTGCACCTGCGCGCGATTCAGACGATCCGTGACGGCAAGATCGGCCAGGTGCAGGAAATCTCCAGTTGCTTCGGTTTCAACGCCGCGCCGGGCCAGTGGCGGTTGAACAAGAAACTGGCGGGCGGCGGACCGCTTTACGACGTGGGTATCTACTCGCTCAATGCCACTCGCTATCTTACGGGCGAGGAGCCGGCGAAAATCACTGCCGTTGCCTCGACCATCGACCACGACGGCCGTTTCGACGAGGTCGAAGAGAACGTCGCCTGGACCACGATCTTTCCGTCGGGAATTGTGGCCAGCTGCTCGACAAGCTACGGAGCCAACACGAGCGGCTATTTCAAGGTGTACGGCTCCAAAGGCTGGCTCGCGCTGGATCCGGCGTTTAACTACGACGGGGTTCACATGCACGGTTTGGTGGACGGCCAGGTGGTTGACGAGCTTAATCCCTCCCGCGACCCATACCAGTTCACGGCTCAGGCCGACCACTTCTCGCACTGCGTCCAGAACAATCTGGAGCCAAACACTCCGGGCGAGGAAGGCCTGAAGGATATGCGGTGGATTGCGGAAATCTACCGCTCAGCGGACATCGGGGTTTGATAAGATTTGACGCCGCGAGGTCAGACCACTGGGTTAAAATAGAGGAAGGAAATCCCAGAATCCGCAGTGATAATATTCTGACGTTTGGAGAAGAGCATGCCTGATGCATCGTGTGATATCGGCCTGATTGGCCTTGCTGTGATGGGACAAAATCTTGTCCTCAACATGAACGACCACGGATTCAAAGTGGCCGTGTTCAATCGCACCGTTTCGAAGGTGGACGATTTTATTGCCAACGAAGCCAAGGGCACCGAGGTGGTGGGCGCGCACTCGATTCAGGAGTTCGTGAGCCTGCTGAAGCGGCCGCGGCGCGTGATGCTGATGGTGAAGGCCGGCTCGACCGTGGACGAAATGATTGACCACGTTCTGCCGTTCCTTGAAGCGGGTGACATCGTTATTGATGGCGGAAACTCGCTGTTCACGGATTCGACGCGGCGCACCAAAGCGCTGGCCGAGAAAGGGATTCTGTTTATTGGCACGGGCGTTTCGGGCGGCGAAGAGGGCGCACGCAACGGCCCGTCGATTATGCCGGGCGGGAACCCGGCGGCGTGGCCGCATGTGAAGCCTATCTTCCAGGCGATTGCGGCCAAAGTGGACGACGGCACGCCCTGTTGCGACTGGGTGGGCGAAGAGGGCGCCGGGCACTTTGTGAAGATGGTGCACAACGGCATTGAGTACGGCGACATGCAACTGATCTGCGAAGCCTACGATCTGCTGAAGCGCGGGCTGGGACTGACGGCCGACGAACTGCACACGGTGTTCGCGGAGTGGAACAAGGGCGAACTCGACAGCTACCTGATCGACATTACGCAGCAAATTTTTGCGAAAAAGGACGACGACGGCGCGCCGCTGGTGGATAAGATTCTGGACACGGCGGGACAGAAGGGCACGGGCAAGTGGACGGTGATCAGCGCGCTCGATGAGGGCCAGCCGGTGACGCTGATCGGCGAAAGCGTGTTTGCGCGCTGCCTGTCGGCGCTGAAGGACGAGCGCGTGGAGGCCGAGAAGGTGCTGCGCGGGCCAAAGACGGCGGCCAAGGTGGGCGACCGCGCCAAATTTATAGAGGATGTGCGGCGGGCGCTATTCTGCTCGAAGATCATCAGCTACGCGCAAGGCTACATGCTGCTGCGGGCCGCCGGCAAGGAGTTCGGGTGGAACCTGAACATGGGCGGGATCGCACTGATGTGGCGCGGCGGTTGCATCATTCGCAGCCAGTTCCTGAGCAAGATCAAGGACGCGTTCAGGAAGAACAAGGCGCTGGACAACCTGCTGCTCGACAAGTATTTTTCGCGCCTGGTGAATAAGTACCAGGCATCGTGGCGCAAGGCGGTGACGCATGCGGTCAAGCTGGGCGTGCCTACGCCGGCGTTTTCGACGGCGCTGGCGTTCTTCGACGGCTATCGCACCGGCCGGTTGCCGCAAAACCTGCTGCAAGCGCAGAGAGACTTCTTCGGCGCGCATACTTACGAACGTATTGATAAGCCGCGCGGCGAGTTCTTCCACACCAATTGGACCGGCAAGGGCGGACGGGTGGCTTCGGGAACGTATAACGCGTAAAAACAGTGGTTAGTGATTAGTGGTTAGTGGCTAAACCAACGGCGGCGATTTCCTTTCGGAAATCGCCGCCGTTGTGTTTACGCGGCACTCGATGCGGGCGGTTCAGCGAAGAGTGTCGACGGGAGCGGGGTCCATGTCGGCGTAGTCCTGATTTTCGCCTCCCATGCCCCAGCAAAAGCTGTAGGCGCGGGTACCGACGCCGGCGTGAATCGACCATCCGGGCGAGATGGCGATGCCCTTGTCGGCCATGACGATGTGGCGGGTTTCTGCCGGCGGCCCCATGAAGTGCATGACGCGCGCGTCGGCGGCGACGTTGAAGTACATGTAGATTTCGGAGCGGCGCATGTGCGTGTGCGGGGGCATGGTGTTCCAGTTGCTGCCGGACGCGAGATGCGTGACGCCCATAACAAGCTGGCAACTGCGCGCGCCTTGCAGATGAATATATTTACAAATTGTTCGCTTGTTGCAGGTTTCGAGCGAGCCGAGTTCGGTGGGCGTGGCTTCTTCCTTGCGCACCAGCGCGACGGGATACACGGCGTGGGCGGGATAACTCAAGAGATAGTAGATGGCGGGCGCGGCTTTGTCTTTTGAAGCGAACTTGACCTGCTTATTGCCGCGGCCGATGTAGAGAACATCTAGATTTGCAAGCTCGTAGCTCTTGCCTTCGACGGTGACAACGCCGGGGCCGCCGATCGAGAGCACGCCTAGCTCGCGGCGCTCGGTGAAATACTCGGCGCGGAGTTCGGGGTAGGTGGGCAACGCGATCGGGGCGTCGAGCGGAGCTGCGAAGCCGGCCACGGCGCGATCGAGATCGACGTAATTGAGATGCAACGTGCCGGGTTCGTAGAGCGAGTCGAGCAGAAATGTTTCGCGCAGTTCGTCGGTGTTCATGCGCGGATAGCGCACAGGGTCAGCCATTAGTACGGTCTTCATGATTTCTCCTAAAAGCAGCTGTCAGCCTTTTCTGCGCGGTCGCTCTGGACAGCGCAAGTTATCTGGCGGCGTGGACGCCGCCAGTACAGCCGGTCCGGGGACCGGCGCTACATAACTTCATCGCAACTCCATTTTACTGCGCGGGCGGAGTGGGCAGCTTGGTTGGATCCCAGTTGTCGGCGCCGCGCAGGAAGATGGCCGGCTCGTATTGCTTGGCTTCGTCGGGCGTGAGGAAATGCGTGTGCGGGTCGCGCTGATCGTGATGCGCGCCGGGACCGGTGGAGTCGAATTCGGCGTAGTAGACGGTTTCGAGCGAGTGGGTATTGCCGGGATGCCACTCGCGCCAGCCTGCGGGGTCGATCTTGTCGCCCATCTCGGTGTGCATATAAATGACTGTCGCGTAGGGACGCCATGGGCGGCCGAGGAAGACGGGGCCGGTGACGCCGGGGTCGGCGGTGAGCCGGCAGTGGTCGATGACGAAACCGGAGTCCTGTTCCGGATAGTGCTTCGATTGCGCGGTGATATAACCGCCGCCATGCGGGGTGGAGTGAATCTCGCAGTTGTCGAAGACGGCTTTGCTGTCGCCGAAGATGAAGTCGACGTTGCCGGCGACGTAGCAATCGGAGAAGTACTGGCGCGTGGTGGCGCAGTTCTGCGCGTCTGAGCCGCAGTGGGTGCCGAGATAGACGGTGTCCTGATTGCCGAGCAGGCGGTCATTGTGGAAGATGGCGCGGTCGCCGGTGACCATGATGGCGAGGGCCTGCGAGCCTTGTGATGTCTGCTCGTGGGTTTTGTTGAAGTCGTTTTCGATGGTGATGTTTTCTGCGAAGAAATCGTCGGACGTGACATTGACGGTGGCGGAGTGCAATGTGCCGCCGTTCTGGCCAGCGCTGCGATCGTTGACGATGACGGTTTTGCTCGCATCGGGATTGGCGCTGCGAATGGTGATGTTGGGCTTGTCGATGGTGAGCACTTCGCGATAGACGCCGGGCGAGACGGAGAGAACCGCGCCGCCGGTTTTCGGAGCCATGTCGAGAGCGCGCTGGATGGAGTAGTAGTCGCCGGTGCCGTCGGCGGCAATGTAGAAGGTTTTGTCTTCGGGCGGAATTTTCCCGGCCATCTCGGGCGCGGTCTTATCTTCAGGGAACGGAACGAAGCGGGCGTCGCAGTCGAGCGGCTGGCCGGCCGTGGAATCGGGAGCGTTGGTATCGGTGACGTCGTCGCCCTTGGGCTCGAGGTTGCCGAGGTGCGGGCCGAGGGTTATGGAGGCGTCCTGGTCGTAGAAGAGCGAGTCCTTCTGGTCGTCGGCGAAGACGTTGTCGAGCTTGATCTCGAGTTTGTGGCCCGGGTCGGCGTCGAGGCCGAAGAAGGTGTAAGCGCCGGGCGTAAGAATGTGCACGTTTTCGAGCGTGATGTCGTTGTAGATGGGCAGGCGGTTGCCGGTGAAGGTGGTGTAGTGGGGCGTGAAGACCAGAGGGTTGGGCGTGTTGCGGATGCAGACGTTGCGATAGACGACCTGATGCACGAGACCGCCGCGGCTGCGATCGGATTTGATGCGGAGGCCGTTGTCGGCGCCGTCGATGGTGAGGTCGTCGACGAGCAGGTGATCGACGCCGCCGAAGGTGCCGCTGCCGATGGACATGCCGTGGCCGCTGTAAAAGTGATTGTGTAGGACAGACATGTTGGAGACGCCGCCCATGCCGCTGGGCTTGAGGCAGACGTCGTCGTCGCCGGTGTGAATGTAGCTATAGGCGATCGTGATGTTCTTGGAAGAGCCGGGATCGATGCCGTCGGTGTTGCGCGCGGTTTTGGGGGTCATGATTTTGACGCCCCAGGCGGTGAAGCCGTCGGTCTGATTGATAGAGACATGGAAGCCGGGCGAGTTGCGCAGCGTGATTTTGTAGAGGATGAAGCCGTCGACGTGGCGCAGGGCGATCATGGCGAAAACGCTCTGCGACTCGTCTTTCACCTTGGCTTCGTGCGCGAGGTCCCACCAGGTGACGTCCTGACCGAGGAGGTTTGCGCCGCCGCGGGCATCGATGGAGCCCTCGCCCATGATGCCGGAGTTTTTGGCGCCGTCGGCGGAGATGAGAGGCTTGCAGGCGCGGCCGCCGTGTATGGAGACGATGCCACATCCGCCGGGCGTAGTGTCGAAGACGCGGGGATCGCGCGAGGCGACGAGGGCGGTGTTCTTATCGACGACGAGGGTGACGCCGGGGCGGAGGGTGAGCGGGCCGGTGAGGAGGACGTTCTTTTTGCCGTGAGCGCGGAGGACGACGGCCTGGCCTTGAGCGCAGTGGTCCATTGCGTCCTGAATGCGGGCGGTAGAGAGCTTTTGCTCGTCGGCCAGCGCAATATTGCCGTGGCTGGAGGCGATGTCGGCTTCGAGGGTAACGCACGCGGGAGGGATTTTGGGCTCGGTGACGGTGCGGGTGTCCTGTGCGGAGAGAGAGAGCACGGCAAGAAACGGAAGCGCAGCAAGAAAGAGGCGAGCGGAACGCATGAGATCCTCCAATCGGCGTGAGCAGAAGCGGCGGAAACGGCCGGCGAGCGTAGCACGATCCAGTGGACTGACCACCTGGGACCATCCAAATGTATAGGAGCGGAGCGGTGGGTCGTCAAGAGACTCCCGGCGCCGGCCGCGAGTTTGGTGAGTCTGAAGCTCGTTGAAGAACAAATGCAGGTCCTTCGACTCCGTTTGCCGCAAAAAGCGCGGCAAACTTCGCTCAGGATGACCGATCATTATGATCCGAACTTCTGACTCAGGACACTAGGCGACGCCTAAAACACAGACTTAGGTTTATCCAGCACGCGAATAGGAGGCACCTGCTCGAGAATCCAGCGCGCGAACTCCTTGCCGGCAGCGTAGTTGTCGTAGAGGGCGGGGAGCTTGCGGACGGCGGTGTACTCGTTGTAGAGCCAGGGGTCAGTCATCGCGATGACGGTTCCATGGCCGTACTTCGCCGTGGCCATGAAGATGTCGTCGCCTTCTGCGAGCACGGAGCGGGCAGCCCCTGAGACCGTGACGGTGCAGACGTCTTTTACATAAATGGTGTGGGGATGATGGAAGATGGGACCTTTGCCGTCAATGTCGATTCTTCCCTGCTCCCAGTTTGTGCCGATGACGTGCTTGCGCAGGACGCTGTTGAAGTGGATGCCGAAATTGTCGCCGATCACGTTGAAGTGGTCGAGGTCGGCGAAGGAGGTGTCGTTCTCCATGATGACGAGCACGCCGCCTGATCGGACCCAATCGGCGATTTGAGCGGCATCTTCAGAATTGGCAAAGTGCGGATGGGGATTTTTGTCGACGTTGTCGGGCGAGGCGATCAAGTAAACGTCGGCGTGCGTGAGGTTCGAGGCCGTGGGCTCGGCGTCGAGCTCACTCAACTGCGCGCCGAATTCGCGGAAGAGATGGCCGAAGAGCGAATAGCCCGGCTTGTCCCAGGTGTTCCATTTGTAGTGGAAGTTGACCTGCTGGCCAAAGGCGTCGGGGCGCTGCTGCGAGTTGAACCAGCCATCGACGACGACGGTTTTGCCGCTGGCCAGGGTCGACTCCGGCGCGTACTCCATTTCCGTGCTGGCGAGCAGAAACGCGCCCACGCCTTTGGGATCGTTGGTAACGACCTTCTCGCCGATGTAATAGGCGTAGCTGCCGTCGCGATAGGGTTCGCCGCCGAGGCCTGAGGCCTTCACGGTGTTAGTGAGCGAAACGTCGTCGCCCTGGGTTTGCATGAAGTGCGTAAGGATGCCCTGGTAGCCGCGCTGGGCGTTGGCGAGAAGACCGTCGGGCTCAGTATCCGGCAGATAGCCGCGGCGAACGCCTTTGGCCAGCGCGTAGACGAACATGCAGGCGGAAGAAGATTCAAAGTAATTTCCCTTCTGGCCGGGCTTGTTCATCATGGTGTACCAGAGGCCGGATTTCGGGTCCTGGTAGCGAGCGATGGCGGCGGCTTCGCGGCGGAGGATGGCGATTAGTTGCGCGCGGCCGGGATCGCCCTCGGGATAATAGTCGAGCGTGTCGACGAGGGCCATCATGTACCAGCCCATGCCGCGCGCCCAGAATTCCTGCGAGATCGCCGGTTTGCTTGTTGGCCCAGCGCTCCTGCTTCGACTCGTCCCAGCCGTGATAGAGCAAGCCGGTTTTGGGATCGCGCGCGTGCTGCTCCATGAGCACGAATTGCTGTGTGATGTCCTTGAATTCTTCGGGCTGGTGCGAGATCGGCGCGTATTCCGCGCGGAAAGGCTCGGCCATGTAGAGACCGTCGAGCCACATCTGGTTGGGATAGCGCTGCTTGTGCCAGTAGCCGCCCTCGACGTTGCGGGGCTGCTGCGCCGAGCTGGTTCCAGAGAAAGGTGGCGGCGGTGAGGTAGCGCTTGTCCTGCGTGACGCCGTAGAGGAAGAGGAGCTGGCGGCCGAGGAGGATGTTATCGAGCTGATGCTCCTCGGGCTTGAGCGTGGGGATGGCGCCGTCGGGCGTGACGAGGGCGTCGACGGAGGCCTTGATGTAGTTGAAGTAGCGGGGATCGGCGGTGTTGAGCCAGACGGAATCCATGCCCTCAAGCAGCGTGCCGAGCTCGTAGTTCCAGGTTGAGGGTGCGGGGGCGGGAGCGAAGCGGCCGTCGGGCCAACGGGCGATGGCGGCGTCGGAGGCGCGCTGCGACATGGGTTGATGCTCGGCGCGGACAGCGATTGCGGACGCGACGGTGATGGCGAGAGCGGCGAGATGAGCAAGAAGGCGGAGAGATTTCATGGGAACTCCGAGCGATCCCACTATACGCAGGACGACGGCCAGTGGACAAATTCGTAAATCGCGCGGCTATCTGGCATCGAAAAAAGGCAACCGCAGATCCTCTGGCTCCGATTGTGCGAAATGCTAATGCAAAAGCAACCGCAGGTCCTTCGACTCCGTTTGCCGCGAAATGCGCGCCAAACTCCGCTCAGGATGACAGCGCATTTTTGATGCGAACTTCAAATGCAAAACGCTAGCGCATCGCTGGTGCGACGGGGGTGGCGATCCATCCGTTGATGCGCAGCCAGTTTTCAAGGAGCGTGGGCCACTCGGCGAGTTCGGGATTGGATTGGCCGAGGGCGGTGCCGTGCGGGCCGGTCTGAAAAATGTGCATTTCCGCGGGCACGCCGGCTTTGACCAGCGCGGTGTAGAACACCACGGCGCTGAGCACCGGAACCGCTTGATCGGGTGTGGTGGCGTAAATGAAGAACGGGGGCGTGCGCGGCGTGACGTGCAGGTCGGGAGAGACGTCGTTCAGTATCTCGGGCGAGGGAGGGCTGACGAAGAAATTCGAGAGCGCGCCGGGTTTGGCGACGCCGGCCTGTAAGGTGAGAGCGCCGTAGGAGCTGATGACGAAGTCGGGGCGGTCACTCGCACGTTCGATGGGATCTGCGGCCTGGGGATTGCCGTCGTCGAAGTGCGTGCCGACCATGCCGACGAGGTGACCGCCGGCGGAGAATCCCCACATGCCGATGCGATCGGGAGCGACGTGATAGTCGGCTGCATGGCTGCGTACCCAGCGTACCGAACGGTAGCCGTCGAGAATCGGCTCAGGATAGTGGTAGCGCGGCGTGAGCCGGTAGGTGAGAACGAAGGCGGTGATGCCGCGGATGTTGAGCCATTCGGCAATTTGGGTGCCTTCTTTTTCATAAGCCAGATTGCGATAGCCGCCGCCGGGGCAGACGATGACGGCGGTGTGCGGGGCGGGGCCGTAACCGGAGAAGATCTCGAGATGCGGCTTGTCCTGCTCTTCGGTGCCGACAGCGCCGGGCGCACCGTTGGGCCAGAGATATTGGATCTGGCCGTGGGGCTGGGCGGGATCGGGAGCGGCGGCAGGGGCCGCTGGAGTTTGCGGAGCGGATTGCGCATGAGCGACAAGCGTCGCAAACGCGAAGAGAGACAAGGCGACGGCCACAGCCACCAGCCGAAGTGGGTCTACTGATTTTCTATTCAGAATCATGGCAGCGGGACTCCAATAACGAGAAGAATTCTACATCTTTGCGGCAGAAAGAAAAAGGTGCTGCCGGAGAACCGGCAGCACCTTTCGAGCTGACGCATTGAGGTTTAGAAGTTGATGCGG
The DNA here is from genome assembly GCA_963826735.1 of uncultured Acidobacteriota bacterium. Lineage (GTDB taxonomy): Bacteria > Acidobacteriota > Terriglobia > Terriglobales > Acidobacteriaceae > Telmatobacter. The sequence continues at coordinate 129,194 of CAWGYN010000007.1, read as the reverse complement.
ATCATGCCCTGCGCAGAGCGTGGTGCGTTGCTCGAGTTGAGGGCACTAATGGTGCCGAAGGACGAACCGCCGTTGACGGTGGAGTTCGGAGACGCCCACACCACATGGTTGGTCATGTTGGACATATCCAATTCAATCGCGACGTTCCATTCGCGATAGATGGGGAAGGTCCGCTTGAGGGCGACGTCGTCGTCATAGTAGCTCATGCCAAACATGCCGTCAGGCGCGACACGCGGCGAGTTGCCTGGAACGTAGAGGGCGGGGCCACCCGTGTAGCACGCCTGCGTCGACGTGCTGTTCACGCAGGTTCCGTAGTTGCCCGAGCTGGGTGAACTGCCTCCAGTGCTGTTGTTGTTGGCCGTCACGTAGAAGGCGCTGGGGTTGAAGTACTGGATGCCTCCGATGTAGTTGGGTGATCCGACGGCCGCAGTGACGTTCTTGCCGTAGGATCCGTTGGCGCGCCCAGCCTGACCAGCAACCACGCTGGGCATGCACTGGTTGAGGATGCCACTGCCGCTGCAACCGCTGCCCACCATAACGATCGGGAACCCCGAGTGAAAGCTGAAGATGTTCGAGGCGGTCCAGTCGCTGGCGATCGCGCGATAGAGCAGGTTGTCACCCCACATATGGCCGCGGCCGGTGGGCAGTGCATAAACCACCGAAGCAACCAGGTTCTGGGGTATGTCCGCGGTAGAGAGAGAGCGATCGAGACGATCGTTGTCGCCCACGCGGAAGGTTCCCAGGTCGTCAATCGACTTGGAGTAGGTGTAATTGACCATGAAGTTCAGCCCGTGAGCCGGGCGCTGGCGGATAGAAATCTGCAGCGCGTTCCAGTTTTCGTTGCCCACGAAGCTGGTGGTATCGCTGACGCCGCTGAACTGCGGGTAGTTTGTCATGTACGAGGCGACGGTGTTCTTGTAGTAATACGTGTTGCCGACGTACGGGTTGGCAGGCGTGAAACCGAGACCGATAGCCAGGTTGGCGTTGGTCATGTTGCCCGCCGCCGTGCCCGAGGCCGTCCCAAGCAGCGGCGTGGGACAAGCGGCCGCCGTGTAGACCGTACATTGAACCGCCGTACTGCCACTCAACGTGTATCCGGCCAGCGCGGCAAAGGACTCAGGAAGCTCGTTGTTTCTCTTTCCGATGGCCTTGCTTACGCTGAGGAAATGGCCCTCGCTGCCAACGTAGCTGACAGAGATGGACATATTGCTCGTCAACTGACGCTCCACGCCGAAGGTCCAGTTAATATACTCAGGAGTTTTGGCGCCATAGTGCGGATCCCAGAAACTGGGCGACTGGGCACCCACGTTGGTGAGCGCCGTGGTTTCGCTGGTGCCGAACTCGGCCAGGCTGGTGCCACCGGCGGGAGGCGCGGGCGCTGCGATGGACCCCGTCCAGCCGCAAGGAACGCTGTCGGCGGTTCCGTCGGCGCACTGAGTATTGTCCCACCAGTACGACGGCTGGTTGATGGTGCCGGGGGGCGCCGACGCCGAAGGCGCAAAGCCTACGGTCGAAGCCGAACCGGATTGGCTGCCACTGTTCCAGTCACCGCGTGCAAAGTCAAGGCCGTAGCTGGAGCGAATGACGGTCTTCGAATTCCACGCGTAGGCAAAGCCGGCGCGCGGACCGAAGTTCTTGTATGTGGTCGGCGAGGGATTGTACAGGCCCGTGTGGTAGCCATCGGACGAGCTACCGCCGGCGAACCCCAGGGTGCCAAGGTTACCAGTGATCGAGTTGGTCTGGGCGGGATTCAACCATGACATGATGCTATGCGTCACGTGAAGTGCCGGCCAGATATCCCAGCGGAGCCCCAGGTTGACCGTTAGCTTGGGAGTGATCTTCCAATCGTCTTGTGCCCAGAACGAGGGGTCAAGCCAGGTCGATCCGTAGCCAGGCAGAGCGACGGACACGGAGCTGGAACTTACCGCGCCAAGCATAAAGCTGGCGAAGGCGTTGCCGCTACCGCTGCTGTTCAACGAGGAGCCCGAAGTCCATTGTGACGTTTGCGCATTGGAGAAGGTGACGCTGAGCGGGCCGGAGTTGGTCAGGTTCTTGATGAGGAAGAACTGGTCGTAAACCACCTGGCCGCCGAAGGTGAAGTTGTGCTTGCCGAACTGCCACTGGAAATCGTCGGCGGCGCTGTAGGAGTTCGAGACCTTCTGGTTTTCATCGTAGCCGGCTTCAGTCTGAGGATCGTCGACGCCGCCGCTATATGTGAGGCCAGGGAAGAAGCTGGCCTGGCCGGTAGGCGTGTTTAAGAGACCCATTGCACTGGCGGCGAATTGCGGACCGTCATCTGGCGTGGTCGAAAGGCTCTTGTAGCGGGCGTAAGCCAGCGATGCCATGTTCACCATGTGCGGGTTGATGGTGTAAGTGTCTTTGACGATGTCGATCGTGGTCTTGGGCGTGTAAGCCTGGACCGTGTTGAACGGCGGCGCCAATTGGTTCGAAGTGGTCGAAGGAGGCGCGTTGGGGCCAGTGTTGGCCTGGCGGCCGAATTCGACGATCAGGCTAACCTGGTTCTTCTGGTTCATGACGTAGTCAATGCGCCCGCCCTGATACCAATTCGACAAACCGTAAGAATAGCCGGCGACGACGTTGTTGGAGTATAGGGTCTGCGAAGCCAACGCCTCATAGGGCGCCATGAAGGTGTTGATGTACTTTGCCGCGGTGGAAAGGCGGGCGGTAGGAATGACGTTGAGGGTTCCCGCCGCTGGTTGACCCGAGCCGCCGTTAGAAACGAACTGGGTGCGGGTGCACGGGCTAGGCGAGCTACCAGTCGTGGTGCCGAGGCATCCGGGGGTCTGCGAGCCGGGATCCCAGATGCTGTAGCCGGTGGCGGTAAAGAACGCCGAGAAGTCGCCGTTGAGCATGGCCGTGGTGGGAATGGTTTGCGGCCGGTTCGCCGGGCCGTGCTGGAAGCGATATTGGCCGTAGTTGTAGAACATGAAGAGCTTGTTCTTGATGATGGGTCCGCCGAACTTAGCGCCGACTTCGTTCATGATCTCAGCGGGCTTTACGCCGCCGGGGGCGCAATAGCTCGAGGCCGCCGATCCGAAGACGCAGGTTTGCCCAGCGGGAACAACGCCAGTCGCTGTAGGAACCTTGCTGAAGAACCCCCATGCGTCGGCCACGGTGTTGCGAATGTAGTCATAAACTCCGCCGTGCCAGCTGTTGGTTCCCTGCCGGATGGAGTAGTTCTGCACGCCCTGGCCGGCATATTGCGCGGAGTAACCGGAGGTCTGCACCTGGAACTGGTCGATGCCGTCCATGCCAATGGCGGTCCAGATAAAGCGGACGTCGCCAACACCGTCAGGCGCGGGCAGGTTGATGCCGTCGACGTAGATCTCGGAGGTGCCGCCGTTGGGATTGCCGCCGTTAACAGACAACGAAGCGTCGGTGGCGTTGTTGCTGCCAACCCAGACGGGCACCACGCCGGGCATCAACGCCGCAAAGTCAGTGGCGCGCCGTTGATCGGCGTTGCCGCCTGCGCCCATCAAGAGCGGCAGGCTGGAGTACATCTGGTTGTCCATGACCGCGCCCAGGCTGGCGTCAGTGGTCTCGAGAACCGGTGGCGCGGTGGTGACGGTGATGGTTTGGGTGGCGGCTCCGACCGACAGCTTGACATTGACTGCAACCGTGACCAGAGCGTCGACGGTGATATGCTCTTGAACTTCTTTCTCAAATCCCTTGGCGCTGACGGTCAATGTGTACTCGCCGGGGGTGAGCGGGGTGATACTGTAGTCGCCGGCTCCGGTGGTGGTGCGAGTCGTGCTGACGTTCTGGTCGATTAATGTTGCGGTGACGGTGGCGCCACCGATAACTGCGCCGGTGGAATCGGTGACCGTGCCCGAAATGGCTCCGTAGCCGGCCATCTGTGCGTTTGCGCCGAGGGGCGTCATCATGGCGATGACCAACAGCGCCATGCAGCTCCATGCGGCGAAACACAACGTGCGAGTGCTGGAAGCTCGCGCTCCTTGCCTCGACGAGAGTAAATTGCTTAAGGCGAATTGCCTCATTGTGATGCCTCCAATAGGTGTTTCTTGTCGCTTCGCAATGCAGCTGCGACAGGCTTACTCGAGAATTCGCACACGTGGTCTGACCACATTTTGAAGCGGGACTAGTTTCCTATACGAGGCGAATAGCTGTCAATAGTGAAAAAACCATTTACCTTCTGAAAATTCCGCGGACGCGCGCAAGGCGCGAAAAATTCTGCGGGCACAGGAAAAAATTAATTTTCAGATGCGCGCCGAGCGTGAATCTGGATTTTTCTACCTATATGAAATCAAAGGGCATACCGAGTAAGCGCATGGAAGCTACCCCGCAAAACCGGCGACGCCGAAGAGGGCTTTCGTCTAGCGTTCCCTCCTCAGTACCTCGGTACCGTGTTGGTTCATCCTGGGATCGCGCGGACGCTTCCCATAAGGTGCGAAAGCAAGTTGGACGCGCGGCGAGAGGCCGGGCCCGGGCCGGGCAATTTACGCGGCATGTGCGGCGCGTCCCGGCTTTTTTCTTGTTGCGCCGGGCGACGCTTTGCGACCCGTGGGGCGCTCCATGCCCTGCGCGATCTGCGCCATGCGCAGGTGCTGCTCCATGAGGTTGTGCGCCTCCTGCGGCTTGCGGGCGCGGATGGCGCGATAGATCTCGCGATGCATCTCGGCGGACTCGCGCAGGTCGGTGGAACGTTCCACGGTCTTGCGGCGGCTGTCGTAGAGCGCCGAGGTGATGGTTTCAATGATGGCGGCGAGAATGGGATTGCCGGAAGCCTGCGAGATGATGCGGTGAAACGAGCAGGTCGTGAATCAGATAATCGGCAGGGCTTTCGATGGCGGCGAACATCTCGGCGACCTCTTCGGCGAGCGCGGCGTAGTGCTCCTCCTTGCCGCGCTCGGCGGCGAGGGCGGCCAGATGGCTCTCGAGGATGATGCGGGCCTCGAACATCTGCCAGGACTGAAAGCCGTGCAGGGCGCTCATCAGGCTCAGAGAGGCCTTTGCCAAATTCCGGAGGGCCGTCGGCGACGAAGGTACCTACGCCGTGGCGGATCTTCATGACGCCCATGGCGGCCAGGTAACCGATGCCGGTGCGCAGGCTGGCGCGGCTGATTTTGAGGGAGCGCGCGAACTCGCGTTCCGGCGGAATTTTGTCGCCCGGCTGCAGGGTTCCGTTCTCGATCAGAGAGCGGATGTGGTTAACCACTTGCATGGTGCGATGCGTTGTTCGGTTCTTCTTCTTTCACCCGCGGCATAAGTGAGACACCTTCTTCGATAATCTGAAAATCTGAGATCACAGCGAGATTATCATTGAATAGAGGGTTTGGTTGGAGAAACTTGCGGACGCTCCGAGGGATGTGCGGCGAGGCCGGCGCAGTACCGGAACGTGTATACTTCTGGTCTGACCTCAAGGCCGCGCCAGCGGCTGGAGAACGCCGATTGACGAGGTAGAATGAAAGCCATGTTGCTCCACGAAGACCGTCTTTTCCCTGCCGAATGCAAGCGCCCTCAAAGTCGCCCGCTCACTTTATGCACATGTCCGCAACCTGCCCATCGTCAGCCCGCACGGACATACGCAGGCGGCATGGTTTGCCGACAACGAGCCGTTTCCCGATCCGGCGACGCTGTTTGTGCAGCCGGACCACTACGTGTTCCGCATGCTCTACAGCCAGGGCGTCTCGATGGACGATCTGGAGATCGGGCAGCCGGTGATGAAGGATCCGCGCAAGGTGTGGCGCATTTTTGCCAGCCACTACTATCTGTTCCGCGGCACGCCGACGCGGATGTGGCTGGACTTCGCGTTTCAGGAACTGTTTGGACTGAGGGAGCGGCTGAGCGAGAAGACGGCCGATCTCTACTTCGACACCATCGCAGAGAAACTGAAGACGCCGGAGTTTCTGCCGCGGGCGCTTTACGAAAAGTTCAACATTGAAGTGCTGTCGACGACGGAGTCGCCGCTGGATCCGCTTGAAGGCGCACCAGGCGATTCGCGATTCGGGCTGGAAGGCGCGCATTGTTCCGGCATTCCGGCCCGATTCGGTGGTCGATCCGGAGTTCAAGGGATTTGCCGGGCTGGTGGCCAAGCTGGGCGAGCAAAACGGCGAAGACACCTCGACATGGAAGGGCTACCTGAATGCGCTGATGAAGGCGCGGGCGCGATTCAAGACGCTGGGCTGCACGTCGACCGACCATGGACATCCCACGGCGCAGACGGCGGATCTGCCGCAAACCGAGGCGGCCGCGCTGTTCGGCAAGGTGATTGCGGGCAAGGCGGACGCGGCCGAGCAGGAGCTGTTCCGCGCGCAGATGCTGACCGAGATGGCGCGCATGAGCGTGGAAGACGGACTGGTGATGCAGATTCATCCGGGCAGCGTGCGCAACCACAACAAGTTTGTGTATGAGCGTTATGGGCGCGACATGGGCGCCGACATTCCCGGACCGACCGACTACGTGCATGCGCTGCGGCCATTGCTGGACCGCTTTGGCAACGAACAAGAACCTGACCATCATTCTGTTCATGCTGGACGAGTCGACGATCAGCCGCGAACTGGCGCCGCTGGCCGGGCATTATCCGTGCTTGCGCCTGGGGCCTCCGTGGTGGTTTCATGACAGTCCTGAGGGCATGATGCGTTTCCGCGAGCAGGCCACGGAGACGGCAGGTTTCTACAACACGGTGGGATTCAATGACGACACGCGGGCGTTCCTCTCCATTCCGGCGCGGCACGACGTGGCGCGGCGCGTGGATTGCGCGTTTCTGGGCAGGCTGGTGGCCGAGCATCGTCTGGACGAGGATGAAGCGCATGAAGTGGCGCACCAGTTGACCTACGACCTGGTGAAGAAGGCGTACCGGCTGTAAGACAGTTGTCCAGTGATCAGTTCAGCTCAGTGGTTGACGTGAGCTAGTGGCAGTTGGCAGAAAGTTGGAGTTTGCCGTATGAGTCTCTATTGTTCTGTTGGAAGCACTGACACCGATCTTTCCGCCGCGCAACTGAAAGAACTGCTGGTGGAGAGCCTGGCCAAGCTGGGCGCGCGGAAGAACGTGCTGGCTGTGCCGCCCGACCAAAGCCGCGAGCACTCGCGGGCCGGCGACCTGACGCGGTACGCGTGGGAACACTATGGCGACAAGCTGAAAGCGGTGCTGCCGGCGATCGGCACGCACACGCCCATGCGGCCCGACCAGATTGCGCACATGTTCGGCAACATGCCGCAGGATCTGTTCCGCGTGCACAACTGGCGCACGGACGTTGAGACGCTGGGCGAGCTGCCGGCGGAGTTTATCCGCGAGCAATCGGAAGGCAAGCTGAACTACACGTGGCCGGCGCAGGTGAACAAGCTCATCTCGCAGGGCGGGTTCGACCTGATTCTTTCCATCGGCCAGGTGGTGCCGCACGAAGTGATCGGCATGGCCAACCACGCCAAGAACATTCTGATCGGCACGGGCGGGCGCGAGGGCATCAATCGCAGCCACTACCTGGGCGCGGTGTACGGGATGGAGCGGATCATGGGCCGGGCCGAGAACCCGGTGCGCAATGTGCTGAACCGCGCTTGCGAAGAGTTTCTGCGGCATCTGCCGATCGTGTATGTGCAGACGGTCGTGGGACGCGGCAAGAACGGCGGCCTGGCGGTGCGCGGGCTGTTCATCGGCGACGATCTCGAGTGCTTCCTGAAGGCCGCGGAGCTGAGCCTGAAGGTGAACTTCGAGATGCTCGACGAGCCGATCAAGAAAGCGGTGGTGTATCTCGATCCCGAAGGAGTTCCACTAGCACCTGGATCGGCAACAAGGCGGTGTACCGCACGCGCATGGCGCTGGCCGACGGAGCGGAGCTGATTATTCTGGCGCCGGGCGTGCATGAGTTCGGCGAGGACAAGGGCATCGACGCGATGATCCGCAAGTATGGCTATCACGGCACGCCGGCCACGCTGAAAGCGGTGAACGAGAATGCCGACCTGGCCGCGGACCTGAGCGCGGCGGCGCACCTGATTCACGCTTCGTCGGAGGGGCGGTTCAAGATTCGCCTGGTGCCCTGGCGAGTTGAGCCGCGAAGAGATCGAGGGCGTGGGCTTCGAGTATGGCGATTTGAAGACGATGACGGAGCAATACGATCCGGAGAAACTGCAGCACGGCTGGAACCAGGTGGACGGCGAAGAGATTTTCTTTGTCGCCAATCCGGGATTGGGATTGTGGGCGCATCGCAGCCGGTTTGAGAGCGCGGTTCCGGCGGCGGTTGGGGCTGCATGACAGGCGGGCATGTTTCCGCTGAATTTCGTAAATGATTCGCGCACGCGGGCGAGGACGCCCGCATGACAGCCGGTCTCCACCCCCAGCGAGCAAAGATCGCTCGCCGGGCGGTCGAGACCGGCGCTACATTGCGGCAGATTGCGCTGCGCATCGAAGAACTGGGAATCAATAAGACGAGACTGTTATGGGAGATCGAAGGATTGAAGCTGAACAAATATTCGGTGGGCGCGGGCGACCGGTTTGCGCACCAGGCCAAGGCGCAGTTGCAGGCATGCGTGAAGGCTCTCGAGCAGCGGAGTTGAAGTGGTTCCGGTGTGGAACAAGTCGAACCGCGAACACAACATCATCGGCTCAGAGCCATCGAGCGTGCGGGCAGGCGGCCGATGCGGCGGTGAAGGCGCTGGGATGGAAGCTGCCGTATTTCTGCGATGCCGACCACATTACGGCCGCAGACGGTGGAGCGTTTTCTTGCGCCGTGCGATTTTTTCACCTTCGACGTGGCCGATTTTATCGGCCAGCCTGCCAAGGCATCGGACATTGAGAGCTTCGTGAAGCGGCATCCGGAGCTGCAGGGGAGCATCGAGCTGGCCGGGAGCCGATGAGGCCTTTGAGATTACGCCGGCAGCTCTTGCGAGCAAACCGCGCAGAAGTTTCTGGCCGCGGTGAAAAAGGCCGGTGAAGTGTATCGCCGATCGTGCTGAGCGCGAAGGGCGCGGGGAACTTTATTCCCGAAGTTTCGATGGACGAGACCGATCGCGCGCAGAGCCCGGTGGAGCTGCTGATCATTCTGGCCGCCATCGCCGACGAAGGCATTCCGGTGCAGACCATTGCGCCCAAATTCAGCGGGCGCTTCAACAAGGGCGTGGATTACGTGGGCGACGTGGCGCAGTTCGAGCGCGAGATGGCGCTGGACGTGGCGGCCATCGCCTACGCGGTGAAGCAATACGGGCTGCCGGACAATCTGAAGCTGAGCGTGCACTCGGGCAGCGACAAATTTTCGATTTATCCAGCGATCCACGCGACCATGAAGCGCTTCAACGTGGGCGTGCACCTGAAGACCGCGGGAACGACGTGGCTGGAGGAGCTGATCGGGCTGGCCGAAGCGGGCGGCGAGGGACTGGCGCTGGCCAAAGAAGTGTACGCCGAGGCGCTGGCGCATCGCGAAGAGCTGTGCGCGTCCCTATGCGACGGTGATCGACATCGATCCCGGCCAAGCTGCCGTCGGCCGATGAGGTGCGCGGATGGACATCGGAGCAGTACACTTCGGCACTGCGGCACGTGGAGAGCGATCCGGCTTACAATCCGCAGCGTGCGGCAGTTGCTGCATGTGGGATTCAAGGTGGCCGCGAAGATGGGACCGCGCTATCTGGATCTGCTGGAGGCCAACGAAGCTGTGATCGCGAAAAATGTGACGGAGAACCTGTATGACCGGCACATTGCGCCGGTGTTTCTGGGGCGCGCAATCTAGATCGTCATCTGATTCCGGCGTCGGGCTTCAGCCAGGCTTGTCGAGAATTAGCTGGAAGCGACGAGTTGCTGCGGTTCGAATCAGAATCATTTCCCCATGGAGATCGAATGAATCCTCAACTGTTCAGCCTTGAAGGCAAGGTTGCGGTTGTGACCGGAGGCACCTCGGGCATTGGCCGGGCCTTGAGCCTTGGCCTGGCCGATGCGGGCGCCGATGTAATTGCCACGGCGCGCCGCCAGCAACAGGTGGACGAGACCGCCAAAGAGATTGAGGCGCGCGGACGGAAGACGCTGCGCATCGCCTCGGATGTGGGCGACCGGCGCATCGCTGGAGAAGCTGCTTGCGGCCGCGCTCGAGCGCTTCGGCAAGGTCGACATCCTGGTGAACTGCGCGGGCATCATCAAGCGCACGCCTACGCTCGACCTGCCCGAGGCGGAGTGGACCAACATTCTGAATATCGAATCTGACGGGAACGCTGCGCGCCTGCCAGGTGTTCGGCCGGCACATGCTGGAGCGCGGCTACGGGCGCATCATCAACATTGCTTCGCTGAACAGCTTTGTCGCGCTGAGCGAAGTGGCGGCGTATGCGGCGAGCAAAGCCGGAGTGGCGTCGCTGACGCGTTCGCTGGCGGTGGAGTGGTCAAAGAAAGGCGTGACGGTGAATGCGGTTGCGCCGGGCGTTTTCCGCACCGACCTGAATGCGCAACTGCTGGACTCGACGCCGCGCGGGCAGGAGCTGCTGATGCGCACGCCGATGGGGCGGTTCGGCAAAACGGAAGAGCTGATCGGCGCGGTGGTTTATCTCGCCTCTGACAGCGCTTCGTTTGTGACCGGGCAGATCCTGGTGGTGGACGGAGGATTTCTGGCGAGCGGGGTGAATCAATAAGGCAGGGACTCGGGACTTAGGGATCGTAGAAGAAAGGGCTGCTCCGCGGGGAGCAGCCCTTTTTCTTGGACCAGTGGGTTCTACTTCAGCGTGACGTTGGCGCCGGCCATCTTGATGATGGCGTCGCCCTGCGCGGCCGTGACTTTCACGTTCTGGCCGGTCACGTTGGCGTAGCCGATGGAAAGCCCGGTTTTGCCGCTGAGATTGACATTCTTGCAGCACGATATCGTCGACCGGCGCTTCAGGCAGGCCGACGATTGCTCCAGCCATGTCGCCGCCGGTAGCGGTGACATTCTTGAAGCACGATGTTGTGGAAGTGGGGCGTGAGGCGCGTGACGGGCTGCGGCGCTCACAGCTCCCGCAGGAGGCAGAATGCGCGGATAGTATTCGCTGATCACAAGCGGATTCTTCACGTCCTTCATGTCGATGTCGCGGAAGATCGAGATTGCTGACGTCGTTGCCGCGGTCGCGATTGGCTTTGACGCGAATGCCGTTGTCCGTGCCGTCAAAATGAATGCGCTCGGCGACGATGTTGTGCGCGCCGCCGGCGATTTCGCTGCCGATGGAAAGGCCGTGGCCGTGCAGGAAGGTGCAGTCGGTGATGGTGATGTCGCGGGCTGGGTCATCGCCGCCGGGCGAGTTGATGGCGCCGGATTTGATGGCGATGTCGTCGTCGCCGATGTCGGCGTAGAGATGATCGATGCGCACGTTGGAGGAGGAGAAGGGATCGACGGCGTCGGTGTTCGGCGAGTGGGTGCGGCGCGAGCATGCGGATGTTGCGGATGACGCACGTCGTCGGAGTAGTAGGGAACGAGCTGCCAGAAGGGCGAGTTCTGGATGGTGACGCCTTCGACGCGCACGTGCTTGCAGTGATCGAAGACGATGAGGCGCGGGCGGGGATGGGGATTGCCCATGACGCCGGCGTCGTGCACGGTGCGCGCCATCTGCCACCAGCTTTCGCCCTGACCGTCGATGGTGCCTTCGCCGGTGATGGCCACGTTCTCAGCGTTGGTGGCGCTGACCAGCGGCTGCAAAGCGGGCAGACGGAACTCGATCTTCGCGGGATAGTCGGCGTGATCGGGCGAGCCGAGCAGCGTGGCGCCTTTGTCGAGCTGGAGGGTGATGTTGCTTTTGAGCACGATGGGCGCGCTCAGATAGGTGCCCGCGGTTAGGCGAACCGTGCCGCCGCCCTTGGCCGCGCAGGCGTCGATGGCGCTCTGAATGGCGGCGGTGTCCTTGGTGGCGCCGTCGCCTTTGGCGCCGAAGTCGCGGGGATTGCAGGTTTTGGCGGCATGGAGAGCGCCGCAGGTACGCAAAAACCAGCGCGTACAGGAGCGCGGCATGGCTGCGGGAAATCTTGGGTCCAATCACGGAAGTGCCTCTTGAGGGATTGAATTGCTTGCGGAAATCATCATACGACAGGGACCAAGGGACCGAGGGACCGAGCCACCCCAGCGGCAAAGCCGCCGGGAGCCCCGGCAGGGAACAAAAAGGCAAGGGTGCGCGAATGGTAAAATTCCGCTGGATTGACCTTCCGAATCGAGAACATTGTGAAAAAACTCTCTCCTGCAATTCCTTCTTTACGATTTCCTTTCCATGGATCGACAGGTATAGCCGTTGCGGCGCTCATCGCGGCCGGCTTTTCTTCTGCGGTCGTGGCGCAGCAGGTTCATGTGAGCCACGCGCAGGCGGTGGCGCGGGCGCGGCAGATCGTGGCTCGAATGACGCTGGACGAAAAAATCACGGAATTGCACGGCGTGCACGATGCTACGCGGTACAGGATGGTGCCGGGCGTGCCGCGCCTGGGCATTCCTGATTTCTGGATGACAAATGGGCCGGCGGGAGTGGGACCTGGCGGCGCGAGCCCGCAGCCGCCAGCCACCGCAATGCCCGCGCCCATAGCCCTTGCGGCAACGTGGGATCCGGAGCTGGCGCGGACCTATGGAAAAATCGAGGCCCAGGAAACGCGCTCGCTTGGGCAGCCTGCTCTTTGAGTCGCCCGACATCAACATTGCGCGCGTGCCGCAGGGCGGACGCGTGTTTGAGAGCTTCGGCGAAGATCCTTTTCTCACCGGGCGCATTGCCGTGGCCACGATTGAGGGCATCCAAAGCACCGGCATCATGGCGAATGTGAAGCACTACGTGGCCAACAACCAGGAGTCAGCCCGGCACAGCGTGAATGAAGAGATTGGCGAGCGGGCGCTGCGCGAGATTTACCTGCCAGCTTTTGAGGCGTCGATCAAGGAGGCGCATTCGGCGTCGCTGATGTGCGCGTATCCGAAGGTGAATGGGGCGTTCAATTGCGAGAATGCGCCGCTGCTGAACGGAGTTTTGAAAAAAGAATGGGGATTCGACGGGTTCGTGCTCTCCGACTGGGGCGCGACGCAAAGCACCGTGGCCAGCGCGCTGAACGGACTGGATCTGGAGATGCCAACGGGGATCTATTTCGATAAAGAGCTGCGCAAGGCGGTGGATGCGGGGCAGGTTCCGGTTTCGGTGATCGATGAGAAGCTGGTGCGTCGCTTCGCGAAGATGATTGAGTTCGGCGATTTTGGGCCGCAGCCGAAGCCGGTTCCGATTCCGGCGCTGGAACATGGCGCCATCGCGCGCCAGATTGCGGCGCAGGGCATGGTGCTGCTGAAGAACGACGGTGGATTGCTGCCGCTGGATGCGGCCTCGCTCAAGACAGTGCTGGTGGTGGGGCCTTACGCAGTGCGGCCGAGCACCGGCGGCGGGGGCAGCTCGCACGTGATTCCGCTTTACAGCATTACGCCCTATGACGGATTGAGCGCGGAGCTGAAGGGCCGCGCGACCGTAATGGACGGCAGCGACATCAGCGCGGCCACGGATGCGGCGAAGAAGGCGCAACTGGTGATCGTGATGGTGGGCGACCAGGACAGCGAGGGACACGATCAGAGCCTGGAGCTACCCAAGGCGCAGACTGAGCTGATCAAAGCCGTGGCGAGCGCGAACCCGAAGACCGTGGTAGTGGTGAAGAGCGGATCGGCGGTGCTGATGCCGTGGATCGACAGCGTTCCTGCGGTGCTGGAGGCGTGGTATCCGGGCGAGGAAGATGGGCACGCGGTGGCCGATGTGCTGACAGGCAAGGTGAATCCAAGCGGCAAGCTGCCGCTGAGCTTTCCGCGCAGCGTGGAAGATACGCTGGCCAGCAGTCCCGAACAGTATCCGGGCGTGAATGGCGTGGCGCATTACAGCGAGGGCCTCGAAGTGGGCTACCGCGGCTACACCGCGCACAACATTCCGCCGCTGTTTCCGTTCGGCTTCGGGCTTTCGTATACGCAGTTCAAATTTGACGGACTGAAGGTTAGCAAGCAGCCGGGCAGCGCCAATGCGACGGTGAGCTTCACAGTAACGAATTCCGGTAAGCGCGCCGGGGCTGAGGTAGCGCAGGTCTATCTGGGCTTTCCGGCGATTGACGAAGGAAATGAGCCGCCCCTGCAGCTGAAGGCATTCAGCAAGGTGATGCTGAATCCTGGGGAAGCGAAGACGGTGGAAGTGAAGCTGGACGCGCGGGCGTTCTCGTATTGGTCAGAGAAGGCGCATGCATGGACCGTGGCGCAGGGAGAATTCCAGGTGATGGTGGGGGATTCGTCGGCGAATACGCCGTTGAAAGCGAACCTCATGGTTCGCTAGGTTTCAGGTGTCAGGTTTCAGCTCTTCGTCGCGGGATCTGCATCGGCAGCGTTCATGGGCAGGCGCACGATGAAGCGCGTGTTGCCGGGCTCGGATTCTACCGCGATCGTTCCGCCGAATTTCTGCGTGATGATGCGGTGTACGATTTCGAGGCCGAGTCCGGTGCCCGATCCTTGCGGCTTGGTGGTAAAAAACGGCTCAAAAATGTGCGGAAGGACATCGGGCGCGATGCCCGAGCCGTGATCGCCGATGCACACCACAAGCTGGCCGGGCTCGGACCACGTGGCGATTTCGATTTTCGCGCCTTCCGGCGAAGCATCCGCGGCATTGTCGATGAGATTGGTCCATACCTGGCTGAGGGCGTAGCCGCGGGTGCTGGATCGTCGAGGGCGAGGCCGCGAAGCGCTTCTCGATCTGAATCTGTTTCAGGCGCAGCTTGTGGCCGAGGATGGTGAGGGTGCTCTGCAGGCTGTCGTGGACGTCGAGCTCCTTGCCGGGAGTGCGCTCGTCGTAGGCAAATTTCTTCACCGCCGTCACCAGCTCGGTGATGCGGGAAATGCTTTCCTCGATGGCGCAGACCAGGGTGACGCTTGAAACCAGCGCGCCAAACCAGTTGAGTGCGTCAGAGAACGCGGCGGCATCGAAATGCTCCTTGACGCAGCCAATCTCGTGGCGATCGAAGCCCATGGAAACCAGCACGGGGCCGATGGTGTAGGCGTTTTCGACGCCGGCCTGAGACAGCCATTCGCTCATGGCCTCTTCCGCGTCGGCCTGATCGAGGCTGCTCATGGCCTGCAGGTTGCAACCGCCCACGGCGTGCTCCAGCAGCCCCTTCATGCAGCCGATCTGTTCGGGAGTTTTAGGTTTCGCACTGCCGCGCAGGCTGATCTCCTGCAGGCGCAGCAGGTTTTCGCGGAGCTGCGATGCGGCGCGCTTGGCGGCGGAGCCGGGATTGTTTAGCTCATGCATGAGGCCGGCGGCGAGCGTGCCCAGGGAGACGAGTTTTTCGCGGTGCAGCGCCTCCACCTGATAGGTCTGCAAGCGTTGCGCGCTATCGTCGAGGACGATTTTTCGCGCCGCGGGGCAGCAGGCAAGCAGGGACCAGAAATCCTGTTCGCTGAAGCGAAGGAGCACGGAATCCTGCACCGCCAAGATGCGGAACATGGACGCGGTCCTGCAGGTGAGCAATGGGGTTTCGCCAAAACCTTCGCCCGCCTGTGCAGTGCCCACCAGGGTCCAGGTTCCATCCGGCTCGGGACGCTTGGCGACGGTTTCGCCCTCGAGGACCAGCCAGTAGAACTTCCACGGCTCGCCGGCTTCGACGAGCACACTGCCGGCTTTAACGGTGACGCGATCGACGAGATCGATACCTCCGACCTCGCTGAAGGGAGTTTTGGCGAAGAGGCGAGTGCGCGGGAGAGCCTCCGCGACGTCGCGCAAATGGATCGATTCGACCTTGATGGATTGTGGACTTTCGCTCATCTTGCGTTTCGCATTTAATAACAAACCGTGAACATTCGCGCCGCCCCTACGGGGCTGCGGCGCATTATTTTTCTCCCAACCCAGGGTTCCGCTCCGCTTCACCCTGGGCTATTTTCGTTCGGCCCCTACGGGGCCGGTTTTATTGCTCCGCGCCAGGCTATTCTTGCGGCGCCTTTCGATCCGTTCCTCGGACGCGTGCGGGTCTGGAGACCGGCGCTACACAAACTCAAAAACCTGCCAAATACTGGTGAACGAACTGCACCGCGATAGAACCTTCTCCCACCGCGGAGGCCACGCGCTTGATCGAGCCGTAGCGCACATCGCCGGCTACAAACACGCCGGGAACACTGGTCTCGAGCAAAAGCGGCTCGCGGGTTTCGTGCCATACTTCCGGCATCTTCCCATCCTTGCGCAAGTCCGAACCCGACAAAATAAATCCTTTCTCGTCGCGCAGAACGCACGGAGGAAGCCAGGCCGTGACGGGCACTGCGCCGATGAATACAAACAGCGAGACGGCCGGCACTTGAGAATCCCCGGCCGGGCCGCGCAATCGCAACGACTCCAGGCGCTCATTTCCGAAGGCCTCCAGCACCTGGGTTCGCGCCTCTATCACAATATTGGATGTGCGAGAAATCTCATCGATCAAATATTTCGACATGGTGGCCGAAAGTCCTTCGCCGCGCACCAGCATGGTTACTTTGGTGGCATATTTGGCAAAGTAGAGGGCGGCCTGGCCGGCGGAGTTGGCGCCACCGACCATATAAACCTCTTCGCCCTCGCAGGCGCGGGCCTCAATCAAGGCCGCGCCATAGTAGATGCCAGCGGCCGGTGAGGCGATCGGCGCCAGGGATTTCGAGCTTGCGGTACTGGACGCCGGGCGCCAGCAGCACGCAGTGGCTGGAAACCTCGCGGCCATCGGAGAGCTGCACGAAGCGGTACTGTCCGTCGATGCGCATGCCGGTGGCGCGCTGGGTGATGAACTCCGCGCCGAAGCGCGAGGCCTGGGCGTGGGCGCGGCGTCCCAGGTCGGCGCCGGTGATGCCGGAGGGGAAGCCGAGATAGTTTTCGATGCGCGAGCTGGAGCCGGCCTGCCCGCCGGGCGCCAGAGGTTCGATGACGAGGGTGCGCAGGCCCTCGCTGGCGCCATAGACTCCGGCGGCGAGGCCCGCCGGGCCGGCGCCGATTACGATCAGGTCGTAGAATTCCTGAGCGGCCTGAACGCTGAGTCCGACGCGGCTGGCGAGAAGCTCCAGATCCGGGTCGACGAGCACCGTGTTGTCGGCAAAGATCAACACCGGGAGCTTGGCGGGATCGAGCTGGCGGTCTTCGAGTAGCTTGGTGGCTTCAGGGCTGGCGGCGACGTCGAGCCAGCGGTAGGGAACATGGTTGCGCGAAAGAAAGTTGCGCACGCGGAAGTCGGCGAGCGACCAGCGATGACCGATGACGCGCAGGCCTTCGAATGCCGGCCGGTAACCAGCCTGCCAATCATCGAGGAGATCGTTGAGGACGGGATAGAGCTTTTCTTCCGGCGGATCCCAGGGCTTGTTGAGGTAGTAGTGGATGCGCGCGGTATTGATGGCGCGAATGGCCGCCTCGGTGTCTGCATAGGCGGTAAGGAGCACGCGGCGAGCGTCAGGATAGATGTTGCGCGCCCGCTCCAGCAGCTCGACGCCGGTCATGCCCGGCATGCGCTGGTCGCTGATGATCAGCGCCACTGGCTCGTCGCGCGATTTCAACTGGGCCAGCGTATCGAGCGCGGCCTGCCCGCCGGCGGCGCGCATCACGCGGTAGGTATTCGCCGTACTGCCGCCGCAGGTCCTGGACCACGGCCTCAAGGACGCTCACGTCGTCGTCAATTGCCAGGAGGATCGGCCTCGCCATATTGGGATTTTAGTGCCTCCCGGTCCCTTTTTAGTTAATGGTTTCTATGGCGCGGGTTTAAGGATTTGATGGCTCAGGAAGCTAACAGGCTGTAAGCTCGGTGATAGAAGCACCCCGGGGGGCCGTAGGTTTGGGGCATTGCCGGGGGGCCGAGTAAGCTGGTTCGGCAGGCAATTTAGGAAGAATGGACACTGCCAATGGCTGTTGTCTGTCCGCCGATTGAGGCGATGAGTTGAAGGCAGCTCACGCCGAAGTTGAATGGATGCTGGATTTTTTGCGTTCCCGGATTTGAATCGCAGAGTTTTTCCCGAGAGGGTAAGGCAGTAAGGGCGAACACCATGAACAAGATCATCCTGGCCGATTCACAAGCGATCTTCCGCGCCGGGACCGCCAAGGTTCTGGCTATGGACGAGGACATGCGCATTATTGCGCAATGTACCGACCTGGAGCGCATGTTCCACGCCATCACCACATTTCCCGGCTCCATTGTGGTGTTTGCGGCCTCGCTGCAGCCGGATTTCACGCGGCTCTCCATGCTGATTGAGACCACGGGAAGCCGCGGCATCGTGGTGGCGGAAAACAACGAAAACGCAGCCAGCTACCTGCAACAGGGATTTCGCGGCGTGGTGTTTCGCAACGTGACGGGGCCGGCGCTGGTGGAGTGCGTGCGTCGCGTGGCCAGCGGCGAAACCTGGCTGCCCACGCAGACCGCGCAGCCGGAGTCGCCCGAAGAGGATCTGGTGGGAGCGCGCGTGCGCGACCGCCTGACCCCCAAGGAAATGCGGATCGTGGCGCTTATCGTGCAGGGATGCAAGAACCGCGAGATTGCGCAACGGCTCAAGACCACGGAACAGGTGATCAAGAATTATCTGCGGTCGATTTACGACAAGACCGGCGTGGGCGACCGGCTGGAATTGGCGTTGTTCACCATTCATCACCGGGTGCTGGCCAGGGCCGCGGCCGAAGCCGGCCACAAGATGGAAACCGAGGCGCGGAGTTCGCCGGGCGCGGTGGCGTAGGGCAGTTCCGCTGGCGGTGAGCACGTTCCGGATGCGAAAAACAAATGCAGGTCCTTCGACTCGTGGGCCGCGCGAAGCGCGGCCCACTTCGCTCAGGATGACATTTTCAATATCAGGATGACATTTTCAATATCAGGATGACATTTTCAATTAGTCGCTTCGCTGGCCGGTCTCTGGTGGTGCAACCGGGGATCTTCTCTTCCCTTCCCGACTAATCTCAAGTTGCGTGCAGCAGGCTGGCAAATAGAATCAGCAGTACGATGAGGCTGACCACGGTGTAGAGGCGGTCGCGCTCCAGAGCAAAGCCTACGATCGCGAGGGCCACGCGCGCCACCGGCGTGGCAATCAGGAGCAGCAGCCCGAATTGAATGATCCCCAGGCTTTCAAAGTGAGCGGCCGAGCGCACGATGCCGGCCAGCGTGCGCGTGTCTGAGCCGCCCGCCGCAAAAGTGCTGATAGTGGACGCGGTCCGCATGGCGCCCGGACGAGATAGAGAACGCCGCCCGGAGAACCGTGGCCGCGGCCAACAGAACGCCGGCGCGCAAGAGCTGTCCGATGATGGTTTCAAGGCGGTGATCGTCCATCGGTTAGACCTTTCCCGTGATGCCGTTCACGATCATTTCAATCGCGAGAGCCAGGATCACGGCGCCAAAGAACATGCGAAGCGTTTTCACGCGCATGTGCACCAGCACCTTGGCTCCCAACAAGGCGCCGGCGAGAACGCCGAGCATCACCGGCATGGCCACCTGCGGGTCGATGTATCCGTGGTTGAGATAAAGTCCGGCGCTGGCCGCGGCGGTAACGCCGATCATGAAGTTGCTGGTGGTGGTGGAGACCTTGAAGGGAATGCGCATGACGCGGTCCATGGCAATCACTTTGACGGCGCCGGAGCCGATGCCCAGCAGGCCGGAAAGCGCGCCGGCGCCGAACATCATGGCGAAGCCCGCCGGGACATTGCGCACGCCGTAGTCTGGGACTTGCCAGTCGACGGGATAGGCGCCGCCCAGTCGCAGCCGCGTGGCCAGCGCGTCCGATGGCGACGCGTTCCGCGCTCTCCGGCAAGCCTTTGAACGACATGTACGCGGCCTGCAACAGGACCAGCCCGAAGACGATGGCGAGTGCATGAGTGCTGATGCGGCCGGCCAGGAACGCGCCCAAGATCGCGCCGATCGTCGTGGCAATTTCAAGGAACATGCCGATGCGAATGTTGGAGAAGCCCTCGCGCACGTAGGCTGCCGCGGCGCCCGAAGAAGTGGCGATGACGGAAACCAGCGAAGCGCCGATGGCATACTTGATGTCGACGCCGAGGGCCAGGGTGAGCGCGGGCACGACGACGACTCCGCCGCCCAGACCGGTGAGCGCACCGAGAAAGCCCGCGAGCAAGGAGAGCGCCCAGACCACGATGGTGAATTCGAGGGCTGTCATCGGAGTCTCCGTGAGATTGAATGCGGGCGTCGGACGCAGGATGATTGCGACGTCGAACGACGCTAGAGTTTTTCCGCAACGCTCTTGGCCTGCGTAAAGAGGTAGAGATAATCCGGGCCGCCGGCCTTGGAGTCGGTGCCGCTCATATTGAATCCGCCGAAGGGATGCGCGCCGACCATGGCGCCGGTGCACTTGCGATTGAAGTAGAGATTGCCTACGTGGAAGGCACTGCGCGCGGCAGCCTTCTTGGCCGGATCGTTGGTGTAAAGGGAGCCGGTGAGGCCGTATTCGGTGTTGTTGGCCACGCGCAGGCCCTCTTCGAAACTGGCGACCTTGATGACGGCCAGCACGGGGCCGAAGATCTCTTCCTGGGCAAGCACTGCGTTGGGCGCGACGTCGGCGAAGATAGTCGGCTCAAGGAAGTAGCCGCCGTCGGTGGTTTCCAGTGCGTTGCCGCCGGCGACCAGCCTGCCTTCCTTCTTGCCGATTTCGATGTAGCCCAGCATGGAGCTGAGCGCGGCCTGGTTGATGACGGGGCCGAGATCGGGATTGGTTACGGGATCGCCCACAGTGAGCGTGGCGACGCGCTCGCGCAGACGCTCGACAAAGACATCGTAAAGTGGGCGCTTCAACGATGGCGCGCGAGCAGGCCGAGCATTTCTGGCCGCTGAAGCCGAAGGCCGAAGCCACTACGCCTTCAACGGCGGCGTCGAGGTCGGCATCTGCTGCAGACGAGGATGGAATCCTTGCCGCCCATTTCGAGGATGGTGCGCTTGATCCAGATCTGGCCGGGCTGGTGTTGCGCGGCGCGCAGGTGAATTTCGAGGCCGACGGAGCTGGGAGCCGGTGAAGGCGATGAAACGGGTTTTGGGGTGCTCGACGATGGCGTTGCCGAATGACGCGCCGGAGCCGGGGCAGAAGTTGACCACGCCGTCGGGCATGCCGGCCTCTTCCAGAACTTCGACAAAACGCGCGGCGATGGTGGGCGCGTCGCTGGACGGCTTGAGAATGACCGTGTTGCCGGTGACGATGGCGGCGGCCGTCATGCCGGCCATGATGGCGAAGGGAAAGTTCCACGGCGGAATGACCGCGCCCACGCCGAGAGGAATGTACAGCAGCTCGTCGCGCTCGCCGGGATACTGAATGGGCGGCGTGGCGGCGGCAAGGCGCAGCGCCTCGCGGGCGTAGAACTCAAGGAAGTCGATGGTTTCGCCTACGTCGGCGTCGGCTTCGGCCCAGTTCTTGCCGACTTCGTAGGTGAGCCAGGCCATGAACTCGAACTTGCGCTTGCGAATGAGGTCCGCGGCGTTGAGCAGCAGGGAGGCGCGCTCCTCGAATGGGAACCTTGCTCCAAGAATCGAAGGCGCGGAGCGCGGCCGTCATGGCGGCATCCACTTGCGCCGCGCCGGCCTTCTGATGCACGCCGACGATTTGCGCCGGACGCGCCGGATTGATGGAGCGAATCCGCTCGGCGGTTCTCAGGCGCTTGCCGCCGATGATGAGCGGGTAATCGCTGCCGAGATGCACGGCCACCTCATCAAGAGCGCGGCGCATGGAACGCGCATTCTCGGGATCGTGGAAGTTAGTGAAGGGCTCATTCGAAAACACGCCGTGGGGCGTGCGCGGCTTAATGATGGGTGAGGCAGCAGCGATGGCCATAACCACTCCAGTTTACGAGAGCAGGGAACGAGGGAACAAGGGAACAAGGGAACAAGAATGCGGCGCGCAATCAACAGAGGCTGGCGTTGCGACGATTTTTCCGCTTGACAGGGCGATTGAGCGAATCGTATATCTCAAAGCCTGACAGGGTCATTCGGATTCCCCAAAATCCAGCAATTGAGACGAGGAGAGAGGTCATGAGGAGATTTGTATGCGGTTTGATCGGGACGGCGCTTGTGGCTGTGTGCCTGGGCGCGGGGCTGCCGGCGCGGGCGCAGACCAAGGATGAGCAGGAGATTCGCACGCTGGAAGACCAGTTTGCTGCAGCCGCCAGTGCCAAAAACCTGGACGGAATTATGAAGTTTTACGTTCCAGGCAATGACCTGTTCGTGTTTGACGTGGGCGTTCCGCGGCAGCACGTGGGTTGGGATGATTACAAAAAGGACTGGCATGATTTTCTTGCCATGCTTTCCGGGCCAGTCAAATTCACCGTCAGCGATCTGAGCGTGATGTCGGACGGCAAAATCGCTTATGGGCACAGCATCCAGAGTCTATCTGGGAAGGGCGCGGATGGTTCGCCCATGGACATGACGGTTCGCGTGACCGACGTGTACCGCAAGATCGGTGGGAAGTGGCTGATCGTACAGGAGCATGTGTCGGTGCCGATTGACTTTTCCATGGGCAAGCCGGTGCCGGACATGATGTCGAAGCCGTAGAAACAGGGACCAAGGGACCGAGGGAACAAGGGAACATGAAGGCGGCGATCCGCGATCAGCGCGGATCGCTGGTGCGTTTGCGGAATACGATTTTGAGCTCGCGGCGCCAGTGTTCGGTTAGGGCGAGGAGCTCCCACTCAATCTGCGGCGAGAGGTAGCGCAGCACCGCTTCGTTGGCTGGATGAATGCGCAGTGCAGGCGCGGCGAGAATGAGACGCGGCGGGAGCGGCGAGAGTTCGACGCCGGGAAAATAGCCGCTGCGCGAGAAGGCCGAGAGCGGCGCTGTTGTTCCTGTGGCGGGTTGGCGGTCGGCGTTGAGGGCGCGCACGCGCATCCAGTAGTCGAGGGCCTGCAGTGGGAGATGCAGGTCCTCGTCGGCTTTCAATTCCAGGACAACCAGACGGGCGTTGCGGTCGAGCGTGAGCAGATCGATCATGCCGCGGTCGCCAGTGGAGAGTGCTGGCACCTGATTATAGACCAGATCGCCGCGCAACTCGGGGAGCAACTCGGCAAGCGCCGTGCGGAGTCGCGACTCGAGCCAGCGCTCGGGCGCCATGCGGAAAAGCGGATCGGTGTGCGCGCCGTCGGCGTGGCGGCTAAGGAAAAGCCGGCGCAGGAGATCGCGGCAGAGGTCTTCATTCTCGGGTGTGAGCGGGGTTTCGCTCGGTCCCGCGCCGAAGGTGATCTCGTCTTCGCGCGCGAAGGAGTGGGTGGATGCGCCGTGACGCACGCGGGCGAATTCCAGACCATGCAATAGCAGGCCGGCTTCGGTGGCGGAGTGGGGACGGATTTCGACGCGCTCGCGCGCCAGGCCGGGGACGAGCGCGAGAATGCGGGCAATTCCGGAGTTACAACGCTCGATGGCTGCGGGGCGCGAAAAGGCGTGAACCAGACGCGGCTCAAGGTTGCCCGTGTCGCGGAAGTCGACAGGCGTGAGCTCTTCGCTGCGCTCGTCAAGAGTAAGCAATTCAAAATCTGCTGCGGCGTGGTTGAGCCAGGCCATGCGCTCGGCAGTGGGACGCCAGGCTCCGGCGGGGACGACAATTTTGACACCGCCGAAGTGACGGCGAGCGTCCGTGTGCTGGCGGCAGTAGTCGAGCCAGAGAATGCCGAGGGTGAGAACGCCATCGATGACGGAAGCGGATTCCGCTGCGCCCACGCCAATGACGGCATGGGCCGCGGATCCCTTGAGCAAACGGCCGCGGATGTATGCGGGACCGAAGCTGTGCTCGAGGTCCATGGCGGTGCGCAGGCCGTCGACTTTGCAGCCCATGAAATGCCGCGAGAGCACGCGCTCGAGCAGGCGCTGATAATTGCGGCGCGAAGCGTCGCGGGCGGTGGGGGTGCGGCGGTCGCTGGTGGGAACAAGCTCGAGGAACTGCGGCCGGGGCGCTCCCATCTTGCGCGTGGCCAGGCGCAGCGATTGCGCGCGTGGTTTCACCTCGACCACGGTGCGCATGAGGTTGCGCTCCTCGCTCCAAAGCTGGAGCAGGCAGCGGCCATGGGATTCGGTGACAGAGTAGCGCGCGGTGCGCATGTCGAAGAGCACGCGGCCGTCTTCAAGCACAGCCGCGGCGGGGTGCGCGGCCAGATAGGATTCAATGATCCCGGCCAGTTGCGCGGGCGAGGCGATGGCGGCGCTGGATTCTTCTGCGGTAGCTTTCCGTCGAGGCGCGGCGCCGGCTTGCATGGTGTTCCCTTACCACGCCATGCGGTGGCGCAGGTTGGTGATGTGGGCGACGTGATGGCGCGAGTGCCAGGCGTAGATGGCGAGAGTGGTGGCAAGATCGAAACGACCGCGCTCAGGATGAATCATGCCGCGGGCGAAGTCTGCTTCGCTTATGGATTGGAGAAGCGCCACCCAGCGGGCGTGCAGTGCGTCGATGAAGACCAGCGAACCGTCGATGGGCAGGCGCGAGTCGGGCAGGCGCGCCCATGCTGCCTCGTCGTAGGGCTTGATGGTGGGCCAATCCTCGGTGAGCGCGAGCTTGAAGCGGATGAAGGAGTTGGCGTGACTGTCTGCGTAGTGATGAACGACCTGGCGGACCGTCCAGCCGCCGTCGCGATAGGGCGTTTCGAGCTGTGCGTCAGTGAGGCCGGCGACCGCATCGCGCAGGCGCTCGGGAAGCAGACGTAGTATTTCGATGTGCTCGGCGCGAATGCCGGGTGTGGTCGCGGCTGGCGGGCGGAAACGCCCCACGGGATAGCGAAGATCGTCCTGATCGGTCATGGCAAGAACGTTAGCACGCCTTGAGCTTTCGGCGAAACACGATCAGGGGCAGAGACACAAAGGCTGCCGCCCCACCGATGGGAGAAGCAGCGCTAAAGACTACGCGTGGTGATGATGATGGTGATGGTGGTGGTGGTGGTGATGGGACCCGGCAGCGAACGCGGGACTTGCAAACACCATCAGGAGCAGCGCTGTTGCAAGCAGTTTCTTCATAAGACGAATCCTAGCACGCGGAGAATTGCAGGAGGAAGGGCGCGGCCGCAGCAGGTATCAACAAAAGTAATGTGCGGATGCGGGCCTTCGGCCCTTTCGAATGGCGAGTCAGTCCAAGGAAAGCCATGGCGCAGGGGCTAAAGCCCCTAACTCTCATTTTGCGGCTATTTCGGCACGACTGAAGTCGTGCCCTTTCACGACGGCCACAAACTGACTCGCCATCACGATCTGATAAGTAAGACGCGCCCGGGGTACACTGGGGTTACGATGATGCGGCACGAGACTTCCCCAAATTCGAGCCATCGGCGCTACTTTTTTGAGAAATTCGGCCTCACCGAGCGGCTGCTGGAGCGCTGCCTGGGCGAGGCATTAAGCGCGGGCGGCGACTACGCGGACCTTTACTTCGAGTCAGTTACAGCCACGGCGCTGGGCGTGGACGAACAGATTGTGAAATCGGCGAGCCAGGGTACGAGCGCGGGGTGCGGCATTCGCGTGCTGAGCGGGGAGCGGACGGGCTACGCCTATACTGACAACCTGAATCCGGAGCGGCTGGTTCATGCGGCGCGCACCGCGGCGCTGATCGCATCGGGACCGGCGAAACAGCCGGTGCAGGGATTCACTGAGACGCGGACAGCGGATCTCTATCCGGTTCCGCTGGGCGGGTTCGACCTGGATCTGGCGGCGCGGCTGGAGCTGATTTTGCGCGCCGACCGCGCGGCGCGGGCCTACGACAATCGCGTGGTGCAGGTGCGCGCCGGCTACAGCGAGGAACTGCGGCGGATTTTGATTGCGGCGTCGGATGGAGCGTTTGCCAGCGACACGCAGCCGCTTTGCCGGTTGAATGTTTTCGTGATTGCCAAAGACGGCGCGGTGACGACGAAGGGGTCGGCGGGCGGCGGAGGCAGATCCGGCCTCGAACAATTTGTGGGATCGAAGAGTCCGGAGCACTTGGCGCAGGAGGCGGCGCGCGGCGCGATTTTGCAACTGGGCGCAGTGGCTGCGCCGGCCGGCGAAATGGAAGTGGTGCTGGGGCCGGGTTGGCCGGGGATTCTGCTGCACGAAGCAGTGGGGCATGGGCTGGAAGCTGACTTCAATCGCAAGGGGACCTCGGCGTTTACGGGATTGATCGGGCAGCCGGTGGCGAGCCCGAAGGTGACGGTCGTCGACAACGGAACCATGGCGGGCAGGCGCGGCTCGCTGAATGTGGACGACGAGGGATCGGCGACGCAGGAGACGGTGCTGATCGAAGGCGGTGTACTCAAAGGATATTTATCTGACAAGCTCTCGGCGCGGCTGATGAACATGCCGAATACGGGGTCGGGACGGCGCGAGAGCTACCAATCGATCCCTATGCCGCGCATGACCAACACCTACATGCTGGCCGGCGACGATGCGCCGGAAGATATTCTGCGCAGCGTGAAGCGCGGGCTCTACGCGGTGAACTTCGGCGGCGGACAGGTGGACATTACGAACGGCAAGTTCGTGTTTTCGGCGTCGGAGGCCTACCTGATCGAGGATGGCAAGGTGACGGCGCCGGTGCGCGACGCAACGTTGATCGGCAATGGACCTGAGGCGCTCAAATATGTGTCGATGGTGGGCAATGATTTGAAGCTCGATGAAGGCATTGGAACGTGCGGCAAAGATGGGCAGAGCGTGCCGGTGGGCGTGGGTATGCCAACCATCAAGCTGGACAAGATGACGGTGGGGGGAACGGGGCGGTAATTTTCGCCGTGGGATAAACTAATTCCAAGGGAGGGAACACGCCATGACATAGGTACGCAACTGCGACCTGGAGTTTGTCATGAGCCGTTCCACCCGTCGCCCTTTCGCGGCGATTACGGGTCTTTCCAGCGCAAAATGGGACAAGCAGATGGCCCACCGCGGCGTGCGCCGCAAACAGAATCTTGCGCTGAAGGCCTGCCTCGATTACGACAGTCTGCTTCTTCCACACTTTCTCGAATGTCACTGGAACGATACCTATAACTGGGGTCGCGATGGGGCACAATGCTACCGCGGTTCCATGCGCTTCTCGGCGGACGAGTACAGCCGGAATTATTACCAAGAGCTATTGCGCAAGTAGCTCGATAGAACGCGAAACTTCCGCATTGCAGGGCGTCCTGAATGGAATTCGGCCGGCCCTACGGGACGGAGACGGTTGCGGGCCCGCATTCCCAGGGTTCACGTCTTCTTGCGCGGACTCCACCCTGGGCTATTTTCGCTCGCTCCTCCGGAGCGGAAGACGGTTCTACGTGTGCTTGTTGTAATCGAGCGGGCCGGACATGATCATGCCGCTTTTCTGGCGGCCGTGGATGTACCAGCAGCACCAGGCGGTTTCATGCGTGTCGTCGCTGGACGCGACCAGTTCGGCGTAGGCAACCTTTCCGTAGAGGTAGATCTTCTCTTTCCAGTCCTCGACGCGAAGCACCTGTTCGGGGGACTCGCAGATCGACTTCACTTCATCGCGTTGGAAGGTTCTGATGGTTGCGGACTCGCTGGGCAGCAGGATAATGGGCGCGACCGGTGGGCTGGGCGGGTCCTTGAAAACGGGAGCGGGCGGCAACTCGGCTTCGTCCTGGACGATGACCAAGCCTTCGGTGAGAGTGACGACGCGGGCCGGGGATCGGCCGCGGTTGGTGGCGACCACGGAGAAGCCATTGACGACGCCGGGGGTGGGTTTGGTGGAGATGAGGATCCACGAACGCTCGGCCTTGGCCTGGTTCTCGGCAAAGAGCAGCGCTGCTTTGGCGCTTTCGGCGGCGGCCTGGGCAGCGGTCTCGGCATAGCGGGTTTGGCGCTCGATCTTGCGCAGCGCGGACACGGCAAACAGCATGGCCGGATACGCGAGGAT
The DNA here is from genome assembly GCA_963826735.1 of uncultured Acidobacteriota bacterium. GTDB lineage: Bacteria > Acidobacteriota > Terriglobia > Terriglobales > Acidobacteriaceae > Telmatobacter. The sequence goes on along the minus strand of CAWGYN010000007.1, from coordinate 101,483 downwards.
CAGGAGCAGCACTTCAGCAGCCCAGCGGATGCGCTCGGGCAAAAGCCACGGCGCGGGTGCGGGCGCAGGAGTGGCAATTGTGATGTGAGGCTGCTCGTAATCGCAGGGACCACCGTTGCAGGTCGGGTTTGCGGATGTGCCGGGCTGCGTCTCGGCAGGTGTGGCGGGAGCGGCCGAATTGGGCTTGCCGGGCGATGGGGTTTGGGCGGGGTGGGCAGGATGGGCGGGCGTGGCGGGCTGGCCTGCCTGCGCTGCGCAGACCTGACACATAAAAGCTAGAAACAGCAGCGCGGCAACTGCGACCAGACGCTTCGAGGGCATGGCGACAATGTAGCATAACGGGGTTGCCGGGCTGCGCGATGCTTCAGGGCGGCGCAAATTCCGTCTCATTGCGGGCAGCGGTCGAGAATTCCCAAATTGCGCGCCATGCGCAGGGAGATGCGCATGGGAATCTTCTCCTCATTGCCGAGGGTAAGCATGAGGTAGGTCCGGAAGAAGAACTTCGTTCTGCCGAACCGGATTTCGTCCCACGGGAGACGCAGCGGCGGATGGCCGATGCGGAGCGGAAACAGAATCGATATGTAGAGTGCGTCGGCCGCGGCCGTAAGGCGGATCATGCTGGAGTACTTGCTCCACCAGCGCATGTAAACGGTGTAGAAGAACGGGCCCGCGGTTTTCGTATCCCCGTATGGGTCGGATTGCTGTTTGAAGCGCCGGCTAAGGGAGAACCAGCCGCTCTGGAGGCTGATCAGGAAGCCAACGCCACAAATAAAAATGATGCAAAACAGGGCAATGCCCAGGTCGCTCACCAGAGGATTACCGAACGTACTGACTGGCATGGCTTATGCAGCTTTCTCTCCGCTTCTTGGCTTGGATCTGGAAGCCTTCTTTGCCGCCTTGAGAAGCACTCGCAGAGCTTCATTGACCGCATCGGCATCGGGGAATGCCACAGCCACATCAGGCGCAAGCGTCACCATCACAACGTCCTTCGGGAATCGGCCCGCGTATTTGCCTCGGACGCCGCCGGCCATGTCGTATTCGGGACGCATCGTATCTCTGAGTCTCGTCGAGTTAACCGCTTTCGTAGGCATCTCGTTCGCTCCGTGTGGGCCTTCTCGCGCCGATTATCCCGAAGACTCGCTCGTCCTCAGTATCCGCCACGACCAGCTTCAGTTGAAGTATAGGTTATCCCCGGGGCGAGCTACCTCTTGGATCAATTGTTTATGTTGCGTTGAGAGTCGAAAGATAACTCCGCATCTCCTCTGCCCAGCGCGGATTACCGACAGCAGCCGCAAAACGCTTGAATTCCGAAATGCCCCTCGTTGCGGTAAGTTCCGCGCAGTGGACAAAAAACCAAAAGGCATCATCGAGCGACTCATTCTGGTGCCACGTCGTCATCACGATGTTGTCCGGGCGAAGGGCGCCCTCCAAACGCGCCATGTCGCACCTATCGACTGCATCGTGCACGGCCTCGCATCGTGAACCCCAGGCGCAGAAATATGCCAGGCCGGCCTCCACAGTAGGCCGCATCCAATCCTCGAGCTGCGCACGATCCACTTCAGGTGCGTCCCAGGCCAGAAACAAGGTGAACGGATAATTGCCCGGCTGAATCGATCCGAATAGCTCTTCGATCGTCCCGATGGAGAGAACTTGAATCTCCGGAAGCTTGGCTTCTTCCGTCATAAATCGCTACACCCCCACCGGAAACGGCTTGGGGCTGGACTCTTCGGCGTCGACGCCGGTGCGCCAGCGCTCGAAGCGGCCCTGCAGCAGGCTCATCAGGCCCGTGTACCAATAGCCGATCACAAAGAGGATGAGGAACGGCGCGGTGAAGTAGTTGTGATTCGAGAAGGTGTAGAGAATGGCCGCCAGGAAGTAGCAGCCAAGCAGCAGTTCGATCCAGGGAGCGAGCTTGAGGCGCTTGCGGTACTTGGCGGCCTGGGATTTCTGGCCCTTCTTGCGCCACGCGGTATTTGGGCGTGCGCACAAAGGCGCTCTTGATGCCGAACAGGGCTTCCATTACGGCCTTGGTATTGGTGACGGTGAGGCCGATGCCGAGCGCCATGAGAAAGGGCAGATAGTAGAAGGTCTTCTTCCAGCTCTTTGGGATAGAGTTCGCGCTGGCTCATGACGTAGAAGACCGCGATGGAAAAGGTGGATGCGGTGAAGAGCGGCACGTCGATGAGCAGCATCTGGAACCAGCCCTGGTAGAAGCGGCAGATCATGGCGGGCATAAGGAGCGCCGACATGACGACCATGAGCGGATAACTGAGATTGGCCGTGAGGTGGTAGACGGCCTCGATTTTGTTGCGCCTGCGGCGCGTTGGAGCGGAAGACCTGGGGCAGAATCTTGATGCTGGTCTGGATGAGTCCCTTGGCCCAGCGCGCCTGCTGGGTTTTGAAGGCGGTCATTTCGATGGGCAGCTCGGAGGGGCATTCCACTTCGGGCAGGTATTTGAACTTCCAGCCGGCCATCTGCGAGCGGTAGCTGAGGTCGGTGTCTTCAGTGAGCGTGTCGTGCTGCCAGCCGCCGCCGTCGGCGATGGCCTGGCGGCGCCACATGCCGGCGGTGCCGTTGAAGTTGAAGAACTCGCCGGAGCGGGCGCGGGCGCCGTGTTCCAAAACGAAATGCCCGTCGAGCAGGATGGCCTCGATCTGGGTCAACATGCTGTAGTCGCGGTTGAGGTGGGTCCAGCGGGTTTGCACCATGCCGATTTCGGGCTCGGCGAAGTGGTGGATGACCTTCATGATCCAGTCCGGCGGAGGCACGAAGTCGGCATCGAAGATGGCGACGAACTCGCCCTTGGCGACCTTGAGGCCGGCATCGAGCGCCCCGGCCTTGAAGCCGTGACGGTTGGTGCGGTGAATGTAGACGATGGGGTGGCCGAGCGCCGCGTAGCGGTCGACGATAGCGGAGGCAACGGCCGTGGTTTCGTCGGTGGAGTCGTCGAGGACCTGGATTTCGAGCTTTTCGCGCGGGTACTCCATGGCGCAGACGGCCTCGATGAGGCGGTCGATGACGAACTGCTCGTTGAAGATGGGCAGCTGGACGGTGACGCGCGGCAGTTCAGCGAAATGCCGCGGACGGGTTGGGATCGTAGTTCTTGCGGTACTTGAAGTACTGGTAGCACATGGTGTAGCGGTGAATGCCGTAGAAGGAAAGAGCGATCATCACCGCGAAGTAAGGCAGCAGCATGCAGGCATCGAAGAGATTCCAGTGGTAATGCACCGAGGAAAACGGGTCGCTGAACACCATCTTCAACTGGCGGTGCAAAAAGCTCTGAGGCGCAAAGACAAGGATCTCCCGGATCAGCCCCCCGAGCGGGCTGGCAGCAGCAAGCTGGGGAGTGGCGAACGCGGCGATCAGGTGTGAGCCTCCGGAAAGAGATCAGGTTCATTGTACGCGAACGATCGGACGCAGGATTCGGCATGGTGTGCGCAGACGGCGCGGCGCGGAGCCACAACGGCCTTTACACCGGATGGGTGATTGTAAGCTAAACTCCATGAACTACGACGACCTACGCCTCCTCGTCGACTACAACTACTGGGCGCGCGACCGCCTTCTTGAGGCCGTGGCTGCGCTTACGCCGGAGCAGTTTACGCGCCCGCTGGGCAACAGCTTCAGTTCCATACGTGACACCATCGCGCATATCTGCGATGCCGAGTCTATTTGGTTGAAGCGATGGCGCGGCGAGCAGCCTCAAGGCTTTCAGAAGCCGGAGCGAATGGCTGATTGTGCCGTGGCGCGCAAGGAGTGGGCCGGACTGGAACGCGGAATGCGTGAGGTGCTTGAGACGCTCGGACCGGAAGGCGTCGAGCGCCGCATCGAATACAAGGATTTCCGCGGCGCGGCGCGATCGGATGTGTTCTGGCAGATGCTGCAGCACGTGGTGAATCACGGCAGCTACCATCGCGGACAAGTGACAACGATGTTGCGGCAGTTGGGCGCCACACCGCCCAGGTACATGGACTTGATTGTGTATTACAGGGAGAGGCAACAGGTCGCGTAGCCGCAGAATGCGCTTGAGATGCCGGCCTTTCGGAGGGGCGCGGGGAAATAGCGATGCGCTGCGCCTAACGACAAGAGCGCGTGCTTGAGATTTCCACGATTTCGAAAGAGTGGTGGCCAGAGACGGGATTGAACCGCCGACGCCGGCCTTTTCAGGGCCGCGCTCTACCACTGAGCTATCTGGCCTCAGTCGATACGAGAAGTTGCATGAATCTGCGCGGATTCCGGTGCTGCCGGTGGGGCGTTGCCGGGTAAGGTGGGCCTTTCCACTTGCCGTGCGCTCAAAACAACCAGACCTAGTATACCAATTGGAATGTGAGAGGCCAAACTCCTGCGCGCCCGACTTGTGGGCTGGAATACACTGGAAAGCTATGATCCGACGCACGACATGGTTTTACGCTTGTCTTGGATGGATTTTTGCTGCCACGCTCTATGGCCAAACGCCCGCGGCCCACGGACAAGGCAGCGCCGCGGCGGGGCTTGGGGCCGAAGCTCGCGCCGCGCTCGAGCCTACGAAGCAGCCGTGAAGCAGGGTCCGCCGGCGCTACGCGCCTTTCTGGCGCAGTTTCCCAAGGGCGCCGATCTGCACGTGCATCTTTCCGGCGCGGTGTATGCCGAAACCTTCATTCGCGACGCCGCCGAGGACGGAGCGTGCGTGGATACGGTGGCGCTTTCACTCGCCCAACCACCCTGCACCGGCAATCTGATCCCGGCAACGAAGTTCACCGGCAACATCGACCGGCAGACGCAACTGCTCTACGACAAGCTGATCGATTCGTTATCGGTGCGCAGCTTTGTGCCCTCGTCGGGCTGGAGCGAGCACGACCAGTTCTTCGCCGTTTTCGACCGCACCGGCGGCCTCAAGGATCACACATGGCGAATGGGTCGACGAGGTGGCGAGCCGCGCCGCGGCCGAGAACCAGCAGTATCTTGAGCTGATGGTGACGCCGCCCTTCAGCCATGCTGCGCAAGTTGCACACGACATCGGCTGGAATCCGCAGTTGGCCGAGGCCGACCCGCAGGCGTTCGCGCAGTTCCGCCAGCAATTGCTGGACAAGGGATTGCGCGACGAAGTAGCCGCAGACCGCGAAGAAGTGCGCGCGGCCGAGACGCAGCGCAAACAACTGGAGCACTGCGGAACGGCGCAGGCCGCGCCGGCTTGCCAGGTGGAGATTCGCTACATCTGGCAGGTGCTGCGCGACTTGTCGCCCGAAGCAGGTTTTCGCGCAAACGCTGTTGGGCTTCGAGACGGCCGAAGCCTCGATCGACGCGAAGGATGACACGTGGGTGGGCATCAACTTCGTGCGGCCAGAAGACGACTACGTGGCCATGCGCGACTACACGATGCAGATGAAGATGATTGGCTACCTGCATTCACGTCTATCCCGAGGTGCATATTTCGCTGCACGCGGGCGAACTCGCGCCAGGGCTGGTGCCGCCGGAGGGATTGCGCTTCCACATCCGCCAGGCGGTGGAGATGGCCCACGCGGAGCGCATCGGCCACGGCGTGGACGTGATGTATGAGGACCGGCGCGCGGGATCTGCTGACGGAGATGGTCGATCGGCATGTGATGGTGGAAATCAACCTGAGTTCGAACGAGGCGATATTGGGCGTGGAGGGGGATGCGCATCCGTTCCCGGTCTACCGCTCGGTGCATGTGCCGGTGGCGCTTTCGACAGACGACGAGGGCGTGAGCCGGATCGACCTGACGCATGAATATGTGCGCGCGGCGATCGACTACGACTGACTTACTGCGGACCTGAAGCAACTGGCGCGGACGGGCATGGAGCATGACTTTTTGCCGGGCGCGAGCTTGTGGGCCAAGCCGGACGATTTCAGCGCCCCTGATGGATGCTTGCAGGGGCCATGCGCTGGGCATTGAGAAGCCAACGGCGGCATGCAAGGCGTTTCTTGACAAGAGCGAGAAGGCCGCGGCAGCAGTGGGAGCTGGAGCGGAGATTCAGGGCCTTCGAGGCGAAGTTCTGAGGCACCGGATTCGCTTGCTGCTCATGGACAGTGAGCATCGCCCGGTCGAGCAGGGCTTGAAATAATTCCCCAGATGAGCGCAACTTTCCCCCTCGCGCACGGTTAACAGCAGAATGCCCCTGTCCCGCCCTACCGCGGGACCTGTTTCCCCGCGGTAAGGAGGTCCCCCGTGAACGTGCGGCTCCGCGGTCTTGTCCTTGGCCCTGCGTTCGCGCTTGGCGTCACTGTTCTCGTCATTCTCATCAATGGTTGCGGTGCCTCGGCAGGTGGAAACTCGACGCAACAGCAGCAACCTTCCATCACCGTCTCAGGCGCCAGCCAGGTACGGTTGGGAAGCACGGCCAACTTTACCGCGACGGTCAGCAATCTTTCGAATACAGCAGTCAATTGGCAGGTGAACGGCGTTGCGGGCGGCAACAGCACGGTGGGCACAATCACCGCCGCGGGCGTGTACACGCCTCCGTCGACCATCCCGGCGAACAACACAGTGAATGTAACCGCCGCGAGCGTGGCATCGCCATCGGTTTCGGGCTCCGCGCCGGTGAGCATTCTTAACCCGATTCCATCGATTACAGGCGGCCGAGGCAACGCCGGTCTCCGGAACCAGCTACACGCTCGAAGTGGACGGCTCCAGCTTTGTAAACGGCGCTCAGATCCAGGCAGGCGGGGCCAATGTGGCGACGACGTTTGTGTCTGCGACCGAACTGGAAGCGACCGTCACCATTCCCAGCGGCACCTCGGCGCTGAGCATCAACGTGACGAATCCGAACCCCGGCGCGGCGGCTTCGAACTCTATGAATGCGGCCATTTATGTGACGACAGTGGCCACGGCGGCGCGGCTGCTCGATCAGGCCACATTCGGACCTTCGCTCGCCACCATCCGGCAGGTGCAGTCGACGGGAGTGGACGCCTGGATCACGCAGCAGTTCAACACACCCGACACGCCGCTTGCGAATATCCCTACGCCTTTGCCGGCGGTGTGCCTGGCTGCGAATACGCCCACCAACTGCGAAGAGTCGGAGTGGTGGCAGACGGTGCTGACAGGGCCCGACCAATTGCGGCAGCGGGTGGCATTCGCGCTGAGCGAAATCTTCGTGATCTCAAGCGACACGGACAATGCCACGACCATTACCTACTACCACAACACGCTGGCGCAGGATGCGTTTACAAATTTCTACACCATCATGCACGACGTTTCGGTATCGCCCGGGATGGGCGCGTACCTGAACATGCTGAACAGCGCCAAGGCGCCGGCCGGAGAAATCCCTAATGAGAATTACCCACGCGAGCTGATGCAGTTGTTCACCATCGGCCTGGATTTGCTGAATGACGATGGCACGTTGCAACTGGACGGCAGCGGAAATCCGATCCCTACTTACACGCAGGCCCAGGTGCAGGAATTTGCCGCCGCCTACACGGGCTGGACCTATGCCACGGCCAGCGGCGGCGTACCCACCAAGTTTCCCAACAACACGGCGAATTACCTGGCGCCGATGGTAGCCGTCGAGAGCGAACACGACACGACGGCGAAGACGCTGCTGAATGGCACAGTGTTGCCCGGCTGGCCAGACCGCAGAGGAGGACCTGCAGGGCGCGCTGACCAACATCTTCGACCATCCCAATGTAGGGCCGTTCGTATGCAAGCAACTCATTCAGCATCTGGTCACCAGCACGCCGAGTCCCGCATACGTGGCGCGAATTTCCGCGGTATTTGCCAACAACGGCAATGGCGTTCGCGGCGACATGCAGGCCGTGATTCGCGCCATTCTGGAAGACCACGGAAGCGCGCGCGGGAGATACCAACCCAACTTACGACGGCGGGCATCTGCGCGAACCGATGCTGTGGATGACAAACTTTTTGCGCGCCGTGGGATTTACCAATACGGATGCGAATGGCTCGTATTTTTCGCTGTCGAATTACTCCAACAACCTGAACGAGCGCCCTTATCGCTCGGGGAGTGTATTCAACTTCTTCCCGCCGAGTTACGTGATTCCGGGGACTACGTTGAATGCGCCGGAGTTCGATTTGGAAAATACTGCATCGGCGATCCTGCGCCTCTCGCTTGCCGACAGCCTGGTGAACAACAAAATCACCAGCTTCAAAATCGATTTGAGCGCCACCAGTTCGCTGGGTCAGCTTGCGGCCGCGAACCCCGGCCAAATGGTGGACATGCTGGGCACGATCTTCATGCACGGACAGATGCCGACCGACATGCGCAGCTGAGATTCTGAGCGCCATCAGCGGCCTGGGCACGGCGCAACAAGTACGCGTGGCCACCTTACCTGGTGATCACGTCGTCGCAGTACAAAGTAATGCACTGAGGTACGGAGCGGAGCGGGTCCGATCTCCATAGGAGAAATGCCATGCGAACCAGCCGGAGAACTTTCATCCAATGCGCGAGCCTTGCGGCGGCAGGCAATCTCCTGGGCCTGCGTCCGTTTGGAGCGCTCAATGCGCTGGCAGCACCCAGCAGCGACTACAAGGCGCTGGTGTGCGTGTTTCTGTTTGGCGGCAACGATGCCAACAACACTCTGATTCCGTTCGACACCACCGGCTATGGACAATACTCTTCTCTGCGCGGCGATCTGGCGCTGGCGCAGAATACGCTGTTGCCGCTGACGCCCGCGCCCAACTTCGCGCTGCATCCGAGCCTGCCCGACATTCAGACGCTCTTCAATAGCAGCAATGCGGCTTTTGTGGCGAATGTGGGTACGCTGGTGCAACCGCTCACGCGGGCGCAATACCAGGCCGGGCAGACCGCACCCACAAATTTGTTTTCGCATCCCGACCAGCAACTGGAGTGGCAGAATGCGGCGCAAAGCGCGGCTACTCCGACGGGCTGGGCCGGCCGCATGGCCGATGTGCTCGGAGCCAGCTACAACTCGGGCGCTTCCATCCCCATGATTACTTCAGTGGCGGGAGACACGTTGTTCTGCAACGGCAATTCGACCACGCCGGTTTCAGTGTCGCCCGGCAATCTGGGCGAAGCCAGTTGCTCTGAAGGCTCGGAATGCTCGGCGCGCCAACTCACCGCGCAGGCGCTGCTGACTTTGGACACCGGCGTTTCGCTGGTGCAGGCCGACGACTCCATCACCAGCAATGCGTATGCTTACGCCAAGACGCTCGCCGACGCGGTGCAGTCCATTACGCCGCTGAAGACGGTCTTCCCGGCGAACAACGGGCTGGGCGCGCAACTACAACAGATTGCCCAGATCATTCAGGTCCGCTCGGCACTTAACGTGCAGCGCCAGATCTTCTTTGCCGGCATCGGCAACTTCGACACGCATGCCGACCAGTTGGGGCTGCAAAGCACGTTGCTGGCAGAGATTTCCCCGGCTCTCGCGGCTTTTTATAACGCCACCGTGGAGTTGAATGTGGCCAGCGAGGTGACCACTTTTACCATGTCGGACTTCAGCCGCACCTTCCAGCCGAACTCAAACAACGGCAGCGATCACGCGTGGGGTTCGCACCATATCGTGATCGGCGGCGCGGTAAAAGGCGGACAAATCTATGGCACTTATCCGACTTTGGCGCTGGCCGGCCCGGATGATTCCGACTCGAATGGCCGCTGGGTGCCGACGACGGCCAGCTCGCAATATGCGGCCACCCTTGCACAATGGTTTGGCGTAAGCGTGGGGGATCTGCCTGCGGTGCTGCCGTCGATTGGAAACTTCAGCACCAACAATCTCGGATTTGTGTAGGGCTGGGTTTGCCTCGAGCCAGCTCAATGTAACTCAAGGCTCCCGCCGCGGAGTTACACTTTGCTGCATGGACAACGAGCGCATCCGCGAGATTTGCATGGCGCTGCCGCACGTTGCGGAGATCGCTGAACTGGGGCCACCACCTGGTCTACTGGGCGGGCGACCGCGACATCGGCGGAAAAATGTTCGCCATGACCGATCTCGACGGCACGGGGATTGGCGTGCTGTGGTTCCATTGCGGAGCGGAGCGGTTTCACGAGCTGCTGGAGCGCGAAGGGATTCTTCGCGGCGCCGCACCTGGCGCGCGCAAATTGGGTGGCCGTGGAGCGCTGGGATGTGTTGCGGCCGCGGGAGATTGAAGACGAGTTGCGCCGGGCGCATGCGCTGATTTACGAGAAGCTCCCCAAAAAGACGAAAGCCGTGCTGGCGCTGCCGGAGAAAGAGCGCGCCAAAATGATTCGCGAGCGCAAGAAAACGGTGGCAGCCAGGGCAAAGCCCCAAAAGCGGTGAGTCTGCGGACTGGTGCTTCCGATAACTCATTGTGTGGCGCAAGCTCCGGTTCCCGAGCGGTCGAGCAACCCTCGATATTTGTATGCTTCATCTGAGCATTCTTGGCCTATATTGGCCTTAGCAGACCGCCCCAGTCGTCAGGTCCTCGAAGCCATGAATGATAATGCGATTCCCGGCGCACCCAATGATGTCGTCCGCGTCTTTGTCAGCTACGCGCGCGAAGACAGAAGATGGCTGGAGCCGGATTATCGCTTCAGCCTGATTCCCTTCCTCATGGAATCGCTGCGCCGGCACAATGTCGTTTTCTGGTTCGATAAGGATCTCAAGCCCGGCGATGAATTCAGGCGGTTCATCGAATCGGAGATCGATCAATCGCAGATCGCTCTGCTGATCGTAAGCCAGAGCTTCCTGAACTCGGAGTTCATTGAGAACCGGGAGATGCCCCGCATTGCGGAGCGCGCGCGGCTGGGGCTGATGATCGTGGTGCCTGTGCTGGTTGAGCCATGCGACTGGAGCGAATATCCCTTCCTGGCCGATCGGCAGATGGTTCCCAGCAGCCCTCTGATCGAGTACACGGAGAGCGAGGCGCAATGGGTCAAGGTGCGGTTTCAGATTCTGGATGGACTCAAGGCTCAGCTAAAGAGGATTCGCGAGGCCACGCAATCGCATGCCCAAAAAGCGCAGGCAAGCGCGCCAGAGGAGATTCAATTTGTTTCGGAATCATCGGCAATGGCGCATGCGTCAGAGATGCCCCCAGTCATTCCGGAAGCCGGCAACGCTCCCGAAGACAAAGCATATCCGCTGCGGCAGGAACGGGAAGCCCAAGCGACTCCCGCGCCAGCCGGAGCAGGATCGGAAAGTTGGGCAAAATCTATCGCAGCGGAGCGGGAGATGGCTCGGATTCCGCGCAAGTGGATGGCTGCCATTGCGATCGGGGCGGCCCTGGCGGTTGCGCTCGTACTATGGTTAGTTTTCACGAGCCGCGGAAAGCCATGGACGGCGCGCAACAGCGGCAGTTCGGCGTATCTCGAGTCGATATTCGGGACCGGCGACGGCAGGCATTTATGGGTTGTCGGTGTGAACGGCACAATCCTGGAATCGGACGACGGAGGCGCAACCTGGACCGCGCGCTATAGCGGCACAACAAATATCCTCACTTCGATTTTTGGCGCCAGCGACGGTGAGCGGCTATGGGCCGTCGGCGGCCAAGGCACGATTGTGGAATCCGTCGACGGGGGCGCAAGCTGGACGGCGCGCAGGAGCGGCACTACAAACGGTCTTGGTTCGATCTTCGGAACCAGCGACGGAAAGCGGCTGTGGATCGTTGGCAGCTCAGATTGGCCGTTGGCCAAATCGTCGTCCACGATCCTGGAGTCGGACGACGGGGGCGCAACCTGGATGCCGCGCAACAGCGGCACAGCGATCAACCTTAATTCAATCTTCGGCACCAGCGACGGAAAGCGGCTGTGGGCTGTCGGGTATGGCCTCATTTTGGAGTCAGACGACGGGGGCGCAACCTGGATGCCGCGCGACGCCCGCACATCCTTTGAACTTAAATCGATCTTTGGGACCAGCGATGGAAGTCGAGTGTGGACCGTCGGCAAAAACGGAACGATTCTGGAGTCCGACGACAGGGGCACAACCTGGACGGCGCGCGGAAGCGGCACAGAAAACGATCTTTATTCGATCTTCGGTACCAGCGACGGCCAGCAACTGTGGGCCGTCGGCGACAATGGCACGATTGTGGAATCGGACGACGGGGGCGTAAGCTGGAAGGCGCGCAAGAGCGGCACAACAAATGACCTTCATTCGATCTTCGGGACCAGCGACGGCCGGCATCTGTGGGTCGTCGGCGGCGACGGCACGATTCTAGAGTTGGACCGTTGATGATCCGGAGGCTCCCGCGCAGGGCGGGTGCAACGCTCGGGAACTTTGCCTCGTTTGATTTCGTAGAAATACTCAGCCTATAGACGGCGCGGGTATTCATTCGGAAGGCGGTGAAGCGATGGTCAAATTTCTTCTTTTTTGCATTCTTCTGGTCTTGTGCTGGCCCTTGGCGCTGGTGGCGCTGGTGCTCTATCCGTTTGTTTGGCTGGTGCTGTTGCCATTCCGCGTGGCGGGCATCGCCGTGGGCGGAGTGCTGGAACTGGTGAAATCCATCATCCTGCTGCCGGCGCGGGTGCTGCGGGCGGTGTGAATGGTCGCTGGAAGGCGCGAACGCGTTAGAAGATATCGCACGGGAGAATGATCTGCATTTTCGGTGAAAGCGCGACTCCCTCTGAGGGCCGGGAGGCCCTCAGTACAGCCGGTCTGGAGACCGGCGGTACTTCTGCGGTGATCGCTTTCCAGGGCTTACTGGACCCGGAACGAGTTCAGAAAGTCGTCAGCCGCGGTCGCAGTGGAACCGCTGCCGGCAGTGACCACAACCTGATAGAGCCTTTGGCCGCTCAGAAAATCGTGTACTGAGTAGGTATCGCCGTCCTGTCCGGTAAAAACAAACGCGCGCCCCGGAACGCCGTTCAAATCGATGGCGTCGTCGCTGGTAAGAGTGCCCTTTTCTGCTTTGACGATGTTGTCGCGAAAACCTGCCAGGGCGGTTTGCGGATCGCTGTCTAGATACCCCGACGGATAGTCGCAGTAAGCCACCAGGTACGAGACGCTGCCTTGTTCGACGAGGGATTGATAGAGCGTGGTGGTTCCGCTCGTCCCAAGGGAGATCTGCGAGGAACTCTCTGTGGGTGTGGTGGGAAACTGGATGCTGTAGCGGCCGTCTGCCGAAGTATAGGGCTGGGTTTGCGTCCCGGTATACGTGATTGCGGATCCCTGCGTACCAGACGTGCCGGGCGTGGTTTCGCCTGGCGTTGTTCCCGTGGTTGGTTCTGAGTACTCCGAAGGCGTGGGGCGATTCAAGCGCGGCATCACAACCTTCACCACGAAGAGTGTCCCGAGCCCCAGAACCGCGACGGCGGAAACAAGGGGAATAAAAATCGGGTCGCCGCTAGAATCTGGAACCGCATTGGGTAACGCGGTCAGCCGCTCCAGATCGTCCGGCAGCCCCGGATTCGCCGCATCGAAACGCTGAAACTGGTCGGGGTACCTTTTCTTGGCAAAGCCGATCAGGTCCACGTAGCGCGCTGTCATGTGGGGATAAGCAATGGGTAAGCGTGCGAGCAGCGCAAACAGAGAGCCTTTGACCATACGATGCTGAGCGACGATGCCGCTGGGATTGACGGAGTAGCCCAGCTGCCGCCCCACAAAAATCTTCTGCATGGCGGAAACCGCGCTGGAGATGTCGCCCGCGATCACTCCCAGGGCGATACGATCGCCGGTATAGACCAGAGCGCGCTCGTAGGGCAGGATGAAGAAATCGAAGACCAGCAGATGCTGTGCCGCGCGAATGGTCCAACCCCAGAACCCGGCTTCGCGGCGCGCCCTTAGATAGCCCACAAACCTGCCGATCAGCCAGCGCAACTCGTCGTCAGTCACTCCCGCTTCCAGCAGCTCGGAGTTCAGGAAAACCGCCCGCCGGAAAAAGAAGAACTTGTAAAGATAGGCGTTGAAGTGGCCCTGTTCATACACAAAAATGTCGACCTTCTTCTGGTATCCGATGCGGGTCTTCAGGTCTTCGCCGATATGGTGGATGCGGGCATAATTCAGCTCCGAAACCAGGATGCTGTGTCCGAGGAATGTGGCGTACAAGACCCGGCCGCTCAACCAGAAGAGGAAGGCAAAGAGCGGCACCACGAGCACGATGGTACCCGCGACCAGACCGGCCCCGATGAGCGGGAACAACAAGAGCGCGAAAAACAGCGCCAGGGCGAAGCGCCTGGGGTAGAGCGGATGCTTGAAAGATCGGAACGCTTCCTTGCTTAGAACTTGTGGGGAATCCGCCATCGCACACTCTCCGGGTTATCATGAACCTGAAAGTTCACCGATCATACCAAAAACTTACCCCGCCGGGAATGAAATCTGAATACGCGAGAGCAAAGCCGTGGCCGATGTATTTGTGAGTTACAAGCGAGAAGACAACGCGATCGCCGGCCGTGTGGTGGCGGCGCTCGAGGCGAGCGGCGTTTCCGTCTGGTGGGACGACGGGATCACTCCCCGCCAGGCATGGGATACCGAAATCGAGCTGGCCATCTCCGCGGCTGCGACGGTGGTCGTGCTCTGGTCTCCGCGGTCTGTTACGTCCGATTGGGTGCGCACTGAGGCCCACTACGGCAAGGACCGCGGCAAGCTTGTCCCGGTGATCGTCGAGCCGTGCAACATCCCCATCGCCTTCACACTCACGCAAACGGTGAACCTGGCCAACTGGAACGGCAATCGCGAAGACCGGCAGTGGCGCAAGCTCCTCACCTGGATCACCGACCTGATTTCAACCAAACCGGGCAACGCCAACCTGCCGCAGGGCCTGGTTGCAGCCAGCCCCGCGAATGTTTACCGCGACGCCATTGGGACCTTGCATTCGGGTGAGCCCATCTACGACGGCGCATTCATCAATCCGTCTACGCCCCCGGGCACCCTGTTTCGCGATGGCAATGGAATGCCCGTGATGCGCGTCGTGCCCAGGGGCTCGTTTCTGCTCGGCGCCAGCTTCGACGACCCGGATCGCGCCGCGTACGAAATGCCGCAAAAACGCATCGACATTCCCGCGTCGTTCGCGGTCGGCGTCTTTCCGGTGCTGGCCAGCGAGTACGTCCACATCACCGGTTCGCCGGTGCCCGCGCCGCTCGCGCCGGAGCCCGAGCATCGGTGGTTCGACCGCTTCGTGGCCTCGTCGCCGGCAGCTCGGCCTGCCCCTCCCTTACCGCCCGTCGCCGGGATTCCCGTAACGTACGTCTCCTTCGACGACGCCCAGGCTTTTGTGGACCGGCTTTCTGCCGCATCCGAGCAGAAATACCGCATCCCCTCGGAAGCCGAGTGGGAGTATGCCTGCCGCGCCGGATCGGCCACCCGTTATTCCTGCGGCGATGCGATCGATGGCTCCCGCGCCGTGTTCGGGCAGAGTTCGGGGCCGTATCCGGTCGGCGCGCTGCCGTCCAACGGCTTCGGACTTTACGACATGCATGGCAACGTGCGCGAGTGGGCCGCCGACCTTTGGCACGATAACTTCGACCTCACTCCACAGGACGGCCGCCCCGCACTCGACGGCCACAGTTCCATGCGGCTGGTGCGAGGCGGCGGCTGGCGCGACACCGCCACGATGCTGCGCTCTGCTGCTCGCATGAGGGCCACGCAATCCATCCGCAATGAATTGATTGGCTTCCGCGTGGCGCGGGCGGTGAATTGACGCGTCAGGCTCTTGCCTCGACATCCCCTCTGACAATGCTTTAGCGTGAGCCTATGGCGTTCGCTCTGAGTCTCGACGGTAAAGTTGCGCTGGTGACCGGCGGATCGCGGGGCATTGGCGCGGAGACCGTTCGGCTGCTGCGCGCGGCCGGGGCGCGGGTGGCCTTCAGCTACCGGAATGCGTGGGCGCAGGCCGAGGCATTGGTGGCTGAATGCGGCGGCACAAGTTCAGCGGGCGAGACGCTTTGCATAGCCATCGGGCAGGAGCTGAGCACGCCCGCCGAGGGGCGCAGGCTGGTGGAGAGGGCGGTGGCGGCATTGGGCCGGCTGGATATTCTGGTTGCTAATCACGGCGTGTGGGAGACAGAGGATGTGCCCATTGCGCAAATGGATGAGGCGCAGTGGCGACGGACGCTCGCCGTAAATCTGGATGCGGTGTTCGGACTGGTGCAGGCGGCGGTCGGGCAATTCGAGCGGCAGAGTTCTTTGGGTCGGCCGGCATCTGGCGGCGTGGACGCCGCCAGTACAGCCGGTCTGGAGACCGGCGCTACAACTTTAGGCGATGCAACTTCGGGCGCTTCAGGGGCCAGCGACGTACGGGGACATATCGTTCTGATCAGTTCCACGGCGGGACAGCGGGGCGAGGCTTACCATGCCGACTACGCCGTGACGAAAGGCGCGCTGATCAGTCTTACCAAGAGCTTGTCGACGGAGCTGGCGCTCCAGGGAATCCGCGTGAATTGCGTGGCTCCGGGGTGGGTGACCACGGACATGACGGCGGCCACGCTTGCCGATCCGGCAAGTGGGCCGAAGATTGCAGCGGCGATTCCCTTGGGGCGCGTGGCGACCGCGCGGGAGATTGCGGGCCCGATTGTTTTTCTATGCACGCCGCTGGCCGGATTCATCTCGGGCGAAGTGCTGAACGTGAACGGCGGAGCCGTGCTGGTGGGATAAGAGCAGGGAATAGGGAACAGGGAGTAGGGAATAGAAAACGGTGGACAGCCGCGGACTCGCGGGCTGATAGCTGAAAGCTGACGGCTGAATAGCTGCTACGAGGAGACAATGAAGATCGGAAGACTCGCAACCATGCTGCTCGCAGCAACGGCACTCGCAGCCCCGCTCGCCACGCGTACGCAAACCGACGACGCGGCGCAGAAGAACGCGCGACAGGCGCGCGAGGCGCTGGACGCCATGGTGAAGGCGTTGGGCGGGCAGGCATGGCTCGACATGAAAAATGAGATGCAGCAGGGGCACATTGCGGCGTTCTTCCAGGGCAATCCCGACCTGGGAACCGAGGACCTCTTCGAATTTCACGAGTGGCCCGACCATGACCGCATTGAAGTGACCAAGCACCGCGACGTGGTGGAGTTTTTTGTAGGCCGGCAGGGCTGGGAAGTAACCTATCGCGGCAAGAAGCCGCTGGACAAGGACATTGTGGACGACTTTCTGCGGCGGCGCGATCACTCGATCGAGCTGGCAGTAAGAGTGTGGCTAAAGGATCCGAATACGATCCTGCTCTACGAGGGCGAGCACATGTCCGAACGGCACCTGGCCCAACAGGTGACGCTGATTTCGCCGCAGAACGAGGCCATCACGATCCTGATGGACGAGCAAACGCATCTGCCGCTGGCGCGCAGCTTTGAGTGGCGCGATCCCACGTACCACGATAAGAACACCGACACCGAGGAGTACGACGACTACCACGTGATCGACGGCTTCCCTACCCCGTTCACCGTCACGCGGCTCAAGAACGGCGACACCGTTCGCCAGTTCTACTTGACGCACGTGACCTACAACCAGAATCTGCCCGCGAATTTCTGGGAGCCGGATGCCGAAGCGCGCAAGGTGAAGCGATAGCGACGGGCGATCAGTTCGCGAGGTGACCGCCGCAGAGTTTAACGGCCTGGGTGATGGACTGGGCGGCGCGGTTGGCACGGGTCGCGTCCGTGAACGGGAACCCGTTGTAGATCGAGGCCCGGCGTACAACGAGCGCCAATACAGGCGGAGTGGTCGAGGTGACGACGACTTCGGGATGGCCGCTTGCAGCGTTCCCCTCGGTTAAAAATTGGCTCTCCGGCTCGACGGCGACGCTGGTCACGGTGGGCAGAAGAAACCAGGCATCTTTGTCCAGCGTGACCGCGCCGTTCTGCCACATTTTCCAGTGGTAGGAGATGCGGCATTGGGCCGGGTCGGCGACCACGTTGCTGAATTGCTCGACAAAGGGCTTTTGCAAGGGGCCGCTGCCGGTCTTGTTCTGGACAAAGCGGGTAAAGCTGACGGTGCCGATGTTGCTCAGCCCTTTTTGGATTGTGCTCATCGTATCTTGCAGCGCGGCCGGGTTATGCGGAGCGGGCGGAGAAGAGGACGCCGGCGCTGCCGGAATTGTCCCGCCGGGCACGATTGTTCCGGGGGTGCTCTGCGGCGGCGGCGCAGCGCCGGGGGGCGGCGAAGTCTCGGGTTGCCGCGAAGCTACCGGACCCGGACGCGAGGTGAAATGCCCGCCAATAAAGACTCCAACCAACAGGAGACCGGCAACAGTCCCGGCGGCCCACGTCCATGAGCGTGTGCTCCAGAAGGATCGCAGGGCAGGGCCCCTTTGGTGCGTGCTTGCAGCTTCGGGAACTCTTCCCGGGGTGGCGAAACCGCCGCTCGCCGGCAGTCTCACTTCTTGCGGCGGCGTTGTTGGGGCTCCTGGTTCTGTGCGCGCCAGCAGAATCTTGATGGTTCCGGCGAGATTCTTGAGATGGGCCTCGAAGGGCGGCGTCAAAGCATCGAGCCAATGCACGTTGCCGATGAAATACTCGAGAGATTTTCCGGGAAGCACGTCCTCCATGCGCAACGGCAGGATGGCGACGCCATGATTGACGGCGCGC
This sequence comes from uncultured Acidobacteriota bacterium, assembly GCA_963826735.1. Lineage (GTDB taxonomy): Bacteria > Acidobacteriota > Terriglobia > Terriglobales > Acidobacteriaceae > Telmatobacter. The sequence continues at coordinate 83,113 of CAWGYN010000007.1, read as the reverse complement.
TCCACTTCTCTGCGGATTTGCGGCGAAGCATTGGCGTTGGCGGTAAACACCAGCACCATGATCCGGCACTGCTCAATGGCGTCGATGATGGCCTCGCCCCATTCCATGCTGGCGAGCACGTCGCGCGGAGCGATCCAGCAACGGATTCCGTTCGACTCCAGCATGGCGCAAACCGCGTCGGCGGTGGCCTTGTCCTTCGCGGAATGGCTGATGAAGACGTCGTGCGCCATGGGTCTGTCCGATCGCATGCGGGGGGAACGGGGAAACAGCTAGCGATACTATAGCCCAATTAACTCGGTTGACAATGAAAAGTGAACGCGGCAGCCGCTCAGTTTGCGAGGGTCCCGACGCAGAGTTTGACCGCCTGGGTGAAGGTTGCGGCGGCACGGTGTGCGAGGGCCGGGTCCGTGAACGGGAACACGCCCTCCCCCGACGAGCTGCGCACGACGAGCGCCGTCACGGGCGGAGTGGTTGAGGCGATGACCCAGTTGGCGTGGCCGGCTAAATCATTCACCTCGGTTAATTTCTGGGTCATCGCCTCAACCACGATGCCTGTCACGTTGCGCAGCAGAACCCCAACATCCGAGTCCGGGCTGGTCTCGTCGTCGTGCCGCTCCGCCCAGTGGTAAGAGACGCGGCATTGGGCCGGATCGGCGACGACGTTGCTGATTTGCTCGCTTACCCTGCGTTGGAAGGGGCTGCCGTTGGTCGTATCCGTGCCCGACACGGCAAAGTTGACGGTGCCGATGTTACTCAGCTCGCTTTGCAGAGCCCTCATCGTGTCTTCGAGTGACGAGGCATTGTCCGCAGTTGCTTCCGGGGTGTTCACGGCTGACTTCGGGGTTTTGGAACCGCCCTGCGTTGGAGCGGGAGCGGGCACGGACGAAGCTGCCGGCGTCGCCGGCGCTGTCCCGCCCGGCGCGTTAGGACCGGGTGTAGCCGGTGCGGGCGGCGAAGCGGGTTGAGGCGAAGCTACCGAGGCCGGATGCGAAGTGAAATGCACCACAACAAAAACTGCACACAGCAGCAGAGCCGCAACAGTTCCAGCGGCCCATTTCCACGCCCGGGTGCCCCAGAATCGGTGCGGGGACGGCGGTCTTTCTATTGGCGGCGGCGCTGGCGATGCATCTGGTTCCGTGCCCGCCAGCACGATCTTGATCGTCCCTGCGAGTTTCCGGAGGTGAGCCTCGAGGGGCGGTGTCAGAGCATCGAGCCAGTGCACGTCGCTGATGAAGTACTCGAGAGACTTGGCGGGAAGCACGTCCTCCATGCGCAACGGCAGGATGGCAACACCATGATTGACTGCCCGCTCGATCTCTCTGTGGATCTGCGGCGAGTCATTCGCGCTGGCCGTGAAGACCAACACCATGATCCGGCACTGCTCGATGGCGTCGATAATCGCCTCGCCCCATTCCATGCTGGCGAGCACATCCCGCGGAGCGATCCAGCACCGGATTCCGTCCGACTCCAGCATGGCGCAAACCGCATCGGCGGTGGTTTTGTCTTTTGCGGAATAACTGATAAAGACGTCATGAGCCATGCGTCCGTCCAGTCGACCTCAGCTAGGGGTAGCTAGCGCTACTATAGCCCAACTAACCGGATCGGCAGCGAAGAATGAATGCGGCCGGCGCACGCGTCAGATCGCCGCTTAGGGCCGTCGCTCCCGGAAAGGGCCGCGCGCGCTTATTTATAATCCCAACGAGCACTAAGCAGCCAAAAGAACCGCTCCCCAGGAGTCGTAGCATGACCATGACCATTCAGGAAATCATGGATTTCCTGCCCCACCGCTACCCTTTTTTGCTGATCGACCGCATTGTCGAGTTCGAGCGCGCCAAGCGCGTGGTCGCGATCAAGAATGTGACCATGAACGAGCCATTTTTCCAGGGCCACTTCCCCGGCCATCCGCTCATGCCCGGCGTGCTGATCGTTGAAGCCATGGCCCAGGCCGGCGCGGTGCTGTTGTTATCGGAGATGGAAGACCGGCACTCGAAGCTGGCGGTATTTACCGGCATCGACGGCGCCAAGTTTCGCCGCTCGGTGACGCCGGGCGATCAGCTGCGCATTGAAGTGGGCGTGGTGAGCTTCCGCCCGCGAGCCGGCAAGATGGAAGGCAAGGCATACGTGGACGGCAAGCTGGCGTGCGAGGCCACACTGACCTGCATGATCGTGCCGCGCGCCCCAGGATCGAAGGCGGAAGCGGGTTCTTCCGAGGCAGCCCCTCCAGCGGAGACAGTGTGAGCATCCATCCCAGCGCGGTGATCGCAGAAGGCGCGCGGATCCCGGCGTCATCGACCATCGGACCCTATTGCACCATTGGGCCGGAGGTAGAACTGGGCGAGGAGTGCGTGCTCATCTCGCATGTGGTGATCGACGGACGCACGCGGATTGGGGCGCGCAACACGTTCTATCCGTTTTGCTCCATCGGTGTGCCGCCGCAGGACTTGAAGTACAAGGGCGAGCCTACCGAAACCGTGATCGGCGACGACAACACCATCCGCGAGTGCGTCACCATCAGCCGCGGCACGGTGGGCGGCGGCGGCATCACGCGGCTCGGCTCAGGTTGCCTGCTGATGGCCTACGCGCACGTGGGTCACGACAGCCATGTGGGCAGCCGCTGCATCCTGGCAAACTCCGCCACGCTCGCCGGCCACGTCACGATTGAGGACGATGTGACGCTGGGCGCGTTTTGCCCGGTGCACCAGCACTGCGTGCTGGGAGCGCATGCGTTTATCGGCGGCGGCACCATTGTGACGCAGGATGTGCTGCCGTTTTCGCTCACTTCGGCGCGGCGCGAGAACCGGGCCTTCGGGATTAATAAAGTTGGTCTGGAACGCAAGGGCTTTTCGCCGGAGCGGTTGAAGCGGCTGCAGAAAGCCTACCGGTATCTGCTCGCCGCCAAGCTGAACACCACGCAGGCGCTCGAAAAGATGCGCGGGCTCGAAGGCGAAGACGTGGCGCTGCTGGTGCGGTTCATTGAGCGCAGTCAGCGCGGAGTGATCAAGTAAGGAACCGGTCCGGCGGATCGTGAGAAGCAGATGACAAACCCGTTCAAGATCGGTGACCGGGTCCAGTTCGAGCCCGATGACCATGCGCGCGGTTGGAGTTGGCCGATGTTTGAGCGTGTACGTTTGAAACCAGGGGATACGGGTCTCATCACGCGGATTGAACAGGAGAATTACCTATACCTCGACGATGACCGAGGAGGCTTCCATTGGGAGTGCTTCAAGAGGGTGTGAGATAACTTGCCTTTGACGCGCAATGGAATCGTCCCGGAGGGACGAAACGAAAATAGCCCAGGGTGAAGCGCAGCGTAACCCTGGGAATGCCGCCAAACCACGAGACGGGCGCCCCGGAGGGCCGTTCGAAACTCAGCCCCACACGTAGCGTGGATCGTACTCGATGCGGTGTTTCTTCAGAAATGCGAGGAATTCAGCTTGAAAATCGCGGCGACGATGATGTTCCCCCTGACGGGCGATGTATGCGATTGTGGCGCTCGACTGCGCCGTCCCGATGGAAAAGGCGCCGTAACCCTCCTGCCACGCGAAGTTCTTTCCCCCGTCCGACTGGTGCATCCAGAGAGACGCGGCGCTCTTGATCTCCCGCATCGCCTTTGCAACTGGAACCGACGACGGAAGAGAAAGCAGAATATGGACGTGATCCTCTGTTCCGCCAATGGCAACAGCCTTGAAACCATGCTCGCGCGCCACTCCGCCGATGTAAGCCCAAAGCCGTGGCTGGATTTCCGGTGCAATTGTCGTGCGGCGCTCCTTGGTGGAGAAGACACAATGGAACAGCGAAGAACAATAGGTGTGTGACATGGTAGGACCGTATCGTATCGCATTTCGTGCGAGAACGTTCGTCCGGCCCTACGGGGCGGGCACATTCATAGACCTGTATCCCAGGGTTCCGTCCGCTCTCTCGGACTCCACCCTGGGCTATTTTCGTCTCGTCCCTCCGGGACGATTTGCGCAGCCGCGCATCACAAACGGCTGTGACGAGATGGAACGGAGTGTCGCATGAAGCTGGGTTTGATTGCCGGCAACGGCCGCTTCCCTTTCCTGCTGCTCGACGCGGCGCGGGCGGAGGGGCTCGAAATCGTCGTTGCGGCGATCAAGGAAGAGACCGACCCAGAGATTGACCGGCGCGCCGAGACCGACGCAGGCGTGACCGTGCACTGGCTCTCGCTGGGGGAGCTTTCGCGGCTCATTGAGACTTTCCAAAAGGCTGGTGTCACGAAGGCCGTGATGGCGGGCCAGGTGAAACACAAACAGATTTTTTCAAGCATCCGGCCCGATTGGCGGCTGGCCAAGCTGCTGCTGAACCTGAGGACGCGCTCGACTGATGCGTTATTGGGCGCGGTAGCCAAGGTGCTCGGCGATGAGGGCATCGAGTTGATGAGCTCGACGGCATTTCTGGAGCCGCTGCTGGCCCAGGAGGGCGTGCTGACCGAGCGCGCGCCGGATGAGGACGAGTGCAAAAACATCGCATACGGGCTGGGCGTGGCCGGGGCGCTGGCTGGGTTCGACATCGGACAGACGGTGGTGGTTGCGGCACAGGCGTGCGTAGCTGTGGAAGCTATGGAGGGCACCGACGCCACCATCGAACGTGCGGGCCGATTGATGGGCTCGCTCGACGAGTCTGCCAACGGCGACGCGGCGGAGTCGACCATACTGGCGCGCAGATTGACCGTGGTAAAGGTGGCTAAACCCAAGCAGGACATGAGGTTCGACGTGCCGGTAATTGGGCTGTCGACGGTGGAAACGATGCTTCGCGCTGGAGCGAGTTGCCTTTCGATCGAGGCCGGAAAGACGCTGCTGTTCGACCGGGACGCCGTGCTGGAACGCGCCAGCAACGCAGGCATTGCCATTGTGGCGGCTCCGCGCTGATACTGGGGGAAGTGGCGAGTTCTTAGTTCGCAGTTCATCGTTCGCGGGCGGTACTGCCGCCGTCATCACTGTGGGCTGCAGACTGTGAACTGTCAGTTGTTCCCTGTTCTCTAATCCCTGTTCCCTGCTTCTCCAGGAGGTTTCTCGTGAACAAGTATCTTCTCCTCTCGCTCGTCGTGGCGATGGTCGCCGTGGTGTCCGCGATACCGCTTTTCACGGCCCGCGCGGCCGATGAACCCATGCCTGCCGTGGGCCAGGATGCGCCCACCTTCACCCTGCCCTCGCAGGATGGCTCGCCCATTTCACTCGACCAATACCGGGGCAAGTGGGTGGTGCTTTACTTCTATCCCAAGGACATGACCACCGGCTGCACCATCGAGGCGCACAAATTCCAGGATGCGCTGCCGCAGTTCGATGCCAAGAATGCGGTGATTCTGGGCGTGAGCGTGGACACGGTTGACAGCCACAAGCAGTTCTGCACCAAAGATAGCCTGACCTTCCACCTGCTCGCGGACCCCGACCACAAGGTAGTGAGCGCGTACGGATCGCTGGGAGCGTTTGGCCCCATGACGATTGCCCAGCGCAACACCTTCCTCATCGATCCCCAGGGCAAGATCGCCAAGGTGTGGGTCAAGGTGACACCGGCCAACGCGGCCTCGGATGTGCTGGCAGCGATTCCGTAAAGCAGTCCCGGACCGCGCATAAGAAAAGGCCCGGCGATGAACCGGGCCTTTTTAATTCTTATGGCGCGAGGCGGCGAAACGGCCTTCCGCATGCGACACGTCGAGCCCGGCGCCAAGGGCAATTGCAAAGGAGGCGCCGAGACTACTTCTTCGACTTCTTTTTCGCGGTCTTCTTTGCCGACTTCTTCGCGGCCTTCTTGGCAGCCTTCTTGGCCTTCTTGCCAGCCTTCTTCGCTACCTTCTTCGCTACCTTCTTGGCGGGAGCTTTCTTGGCTGCCTTTTTGGCGGCTTTTTTGGCCGGGGCCTTTTTCTTTGCAGCCTTCTTGGCAGGAGCCTTCTTCGCGGCCTTCTTGGCAGCCTTCTTGGCCGGAGCCTTCTTCGCAGCTTTCTTCGCAGCTTTCTTGGCCGCCTTCTTGGCCTTCTTCGCCGCCTTCTTGGCGGGCTTGGCCGGCGGCGTTGCGGCGATCACCACGACGGTCTCTTCGGCGACCACTTCATCATCGTCTGAAGATGTGAGGATGCCGGCGGTTTCCAACTCATCTTCCTCGTCGGCAAAAGCTTCGACCTGACCCGTGGTCCAGGTCACCCGGCTTCCCAAAGGGGTCGCCGTCACTCATTGCGTACATCCTGAACACTTCATCCATCCCATTGCCTCCAGCGGATTGCCGCTGCTCATGATTTCGTTTGCATTTTCGCGTAGCAGATGGTGCCATCTTGCTTGCGCAAGCGATTGTAGCTTTAGCTTGCACATAAAGACAAGAAAAACACAAGTGGGGAATGAGGATTTGCGACAGTTTTTCTTACCGCTGCGAAGGCTTGGCGTGGCTGGTGGACTTGTGGGTCGTGCTGTTGGTGGCGTGCATGGGGGTCGGCGAGGCCTGGGGATGGTGCGGTTTCGGCGCGGAACTGGCGGGCTGATGCGCAGCCGCGCCTGGCCCCTTGCCGGATTTTGCTGTGGAGGTTCCGGTCTGCGTGGTGGAATTCCTGCGGCGCCTAGTCGAGGAAGTGCGCACGGGCGCGGGTTCTGCCACGCGCAGGCGGCGGCCGGATTCCACCCGGGTGCCGGAGGGGATGCTGTTCCAGCGGCGTAGCTGGCTCAATGAAACGCCGAATCGGTCGGCGATGGTGACCAGGGTATCGCCGCGGCGGACGGTATAAAGGCGAGTGCGCGCGAGGGGTTCGGCGGCAAGCGGCACAGGCACCACGAGGGCGTCGATACCCGCAAGACTTTGGCCGCCTTGGCTCGCGGTGAGCTGGTTGGCCGAGGCCAGTTCGGCCACCGGAACACGATATTCCTGCGCCACAGAGGCCAGCGTGTCTCCGGCAACCACGGGGTGGTAGCGCCAGGAGTTGCGGCGGGCCTCGGGAATGAGGGCGGCGCGCTCGGCAAAGAGCGTGGCTGTACCGGCCGGCAAGTGCAGATCGAAGGACGCGTCGGGCGGCGTGACCATGCGCAGCAGGCTCGGGTTCAGCGCCTCAATCTCGTCGACCGGTGCGCCCACCAGGTCAGAAACCAGCCGGAGATCGATGGAGTAGTCGATGGTGACGGTATCGGTAAGGACCGGGGGATCGAGGGTGACGTCGTCGAAGCCGTACTGGTGCGGATGGTTGGCGATGATGATGGCGGCCAGGATCTCGGGCACGTAGTTTTGGGTTTCGCGGGGCAGCTCTCCGCGTTTGTAAAGCTCCCAGAAATCGGCGTAGCCGGTTCTCTGGACGGCATGCTGCATACTGCCCGTGCCATGGTCGTAGGCGGCCATGGCCAGGTACCAGTCGCCCAGCTCGCTATAGATGAATTTCATGTAGCGGGCGTAGGCGCGCGTGGATTTCTCGGGATCGAAGCGCTCGTCGACGTAGGCATTGCGGGTCAAGCCGTAGTAGGGGCCGGGCATGAATTGCCACATGCCGCCGGCCTTGGATTTGCGATCGATCGCCTTCGGCTGGAAGCCCGATTCGGCCACGGCCAGGTAGATCAGGTCCTGCGGCACACCTTCCTCAGCCAGCACACGCTCGATCATCGGTTTGTAGCGGCCGGAACGCTGGAACGAATGCAGCAGCGTGTTGTGACCCTTTTGCGTGTAAGCGAAAAAGTTGATGAACGCGGCTACGTAATCATTCATCACCAGCGGCAGATCCGATTTGGTCGTTGCAAGGTCGGCCGTGGCCTTGGCCACCAGGTTAGGATCGACCGCGAAGGTGACGTCGCTGGCAGCTTCGGCGGGTGTGATTTCCTCTTTGGGCACAAACCCGTTGCCTTGCTTGAGAGCCTCCGTCTCGAGGCCGTTGACCTGGTCGACGATCTTGTCGAACTCGTCCTGCAACTGCGGGTCGGCCTTGATGTCGAGGCCGCTCGAAAGCATAAGATCGACGGCGCGATCGAACTGTATTTTGGCTTCTGCGAGCATGCCCTTGCGGTAGTCGGCGTCGCCCGCGGCATACGCGGCTTCAACCTGCGCAATAAGCTGGCGCACCCGTTGCTGCTGGACGGTGAGCCTTGGTGCCGCCGGAGCGGCGGGTTGTGGCGCAACCGGAGCCTGAAGCGGCGGCGCGGTGGCCTGCACGGGCTGGCGAGCTGGCCCTGCGGCGTTGTCAGTCGGCGTGCAACCCGCAAGCGACAGCAGGAGCAGGATGCACGCTGGCACCAGGAGTGCGCGGCGTATGCATGAAAATGGTCGGCGCGGCCTCGATGGGATCACTTTGGGCACTATGCCGATGATAAGCCATGGCCCGGAGAAAGCCTCGCGGCGAACGCGCGCTGATATTCTAGGGTCTGTTCTCCGATTGCTCCGATTGCTCGCATCATGAACTCAAAATTTATCCGCAATTTCGCCATCATCGCACACATCGACCACGGAAAGTCGACGCTGAGCGACCGGTTGCTGGAGCTCACGGGCTCGGTGACGGGGCGGGAGATGCAGGCCCAGATTCTGGACGACATGGACCTGGAGCGGGAGCGCGGCATCACCATCAAGGCGCACGCCGTGCGCATGATGTACAAGGCGCACGACGGCCAGACCTACCAGTTAAATCTCATCGACACCCCGGGCCACGTGGATTTCAGCTACGAGGTGTCGCGTTCGCTGTCCTCGTGCGAGGGCGCGTTGCTGGTGGTGGATGCCACCCAAGGCGTGGAGGCGCAGACCCTGGCCAATGCCTACCTGGCGATCCATCATGGCCTCGAAATTATCCCCGTGATCAACAAAATCGATCTGCCTTCGGCCGACATCCTGCACACACAGGAAGCCATTGAAAAGGCCGTGGGACTGGATGCGACCGACGCACTTCCGGTGAGCGCCAAGACCGGACAGGGCGTGGAAGAGGTGCTGGAAGCGGTCGTGCACCGCCTTCCGCCTCCAACCGGTGATCCTCAGGCTCCGCTGCAGGCATTGATTTTCGATTCGTGGTTCGACGCCTACCGCGGCGTGATCGTGCTGGTGCGCGTAATGCAGGGATCCATACGCAAGGGACAGCGCATCCGCATGATGTCGAATGGCAAATCGTTCGAGGTCGAGTCCATGGGCGTGCTGATGCCGAAGCCGGTCGAGATCGGCCTGCTTTCGGCGGGCGAGGTAGGATTTTTCGCGGCCACCATCAAAAATGTAGGCGACACCAAGATCGGCGACACCGTAACCGACGATGCGCACCCCGCCGCCGCGCAATTGCCCGGATTTGAAGACATCAAGCCCATGGTCTTTTCCGGGCTCTACACCGTGGACTCGCACGAACACACGCTGCTCCGGGACGCCCTGGAAAAATTGCGTCTCAACGATTCGTCGTTCTTCTTCGAGCCGGAGAGCTCGGTGGCGCTGGGCTTCGGGTTCCGCTGCGGGTTTCTGGGCCTGCTGCACATGGAGATCATCCAGGAGCGGCTGGAGCGCGAGTACGAGCTTGATCTGATCACCACGGCGCCCAGCGTGCGTTACCACATCACCATGACCGATGGCAGCGAGATCGAGGTCGACAACCCGTCGCGCTGGCCTGAGCCGCAGAGCATCTACAGCATCCGCGAGCCGGTGATTGCCGCCAAGATTCTGACCAACGAGGAATACGTGGGCGGAATTCTGAAGCTGGTGGAGGAAAAGCGTGGCCGCCAGAGCAACTTTGAGTACGTGACGCCCACGCGGGTGTTGCTTAGCTACGAGCTGCCGCTGAACGAGATCGTGCTGGATTTCTACGATCGGCTGAAGTCGATTTCGCGCGGCTACGCGTCGCTGGACTACCAGTTGGCCGGCGAGTGGGAGTCGCCGATGGTGAAGCTCGACATCCTCATTGCCGGCGAACCCGTGGATGCGCTCTCCATCATCGTGCATAAAGACCACGCCTATGAGCGGGGCCGCGCGCTGGTTTCCAAAATGCGCGAGCTGATCCCGCGGCAGCAGTTCGAAGTGGCTATCCAGGCCGCGATCGGAGCCAAAGTCGTGGCCCGCGAGACCGTGAGCGCCCTGCGCAAGAACGTGCTCGCCAAGTGCTACGGCGGCGACATCACGCGCAAGCGCAAGCTGCTGGAGAAGCAGAAGGAAGGCAAGAAGCGCATGAAGCGGATCGGCAAAGTGGACATTCCGCAGGAGGCGTTTCTGGCAGTGTTGCGGGTGGGGGAAGAACAGCAAAAATAGCGTGGCGTCCTACGTCCCAGAATTGGGACTTGTGGCACCCGAGTCCGTGCTGGGCACAGTAAAGACCCGGGTGAGAAGCGCGATGCAAACTTTGCGACAGATACTGGGATGACGGGACCGCACGCCAATCCGGAAGATCTAGACCTCTACGCGCTGAGCGCGCTCGACGGCGGGGAGAGGCAAACGCTTGAGGCGCATCTTCACGCCTGCCCGGCGTGCCAGCAGCAGCTAGCGGCGGCGCGGCAGCGAACGGCGCTGATGGACAAGGTGCGCGCCGAGCAGCGGGCAGGAACGCGATCGGGGACCGCGCCAACAGTCCCGTCCAATATCAGGAAAAAACGTTGGGGCCTGCGCTTCTCGTTTGGGTTTGGGCTGGCTACGGCTTTGCTCGGCTTCGCGACGTATGAGCTGGCGAAGCAGGATCTCGATCGCGGCAAGCAGCTAAAGCTGCTTCAGGCGCAACTTTCCGAGGACGCTTCGGCCCTCCAGGCTATGGGCCAGGTGACCAGTGCGCCGGATTCGACGCAGATTACCCTTTTGCAGCAACCCGGTGGTCCTCCGGGACAGGCACACATGCTTTACAACGCGCGCATGGGTTTGGGTGTCTACTCCGGCCAAATCGCGCCGGCACTATCCGGCAAGAGCTACCAACTGTGGCTCGTCCCCCCGTCGGGAGCGCCCGTCAATGCCGGATTGGTCGAAGCCAATCAGCAGAATGGAGCGGTGGTTGTGCGGCTAACGCCAGGCCTCGCGCCCAAGGCGTTTGCGGTCACTTTGGAACCGCTGGGAGGCAGCCCCCAGCCCACTGGCCCGATGGTACTGGTGGGCGCGGCAAGTTAGGGGTTGCCTGCATTGTGAATAAATCTTCACGACAGATTGTGGAAAGGTGCTTGGCGTGCAATCTTGCGCGTAATCGGAAGGTCTCCGCGAGACCCGCCAAAATTCGATCATATTCCTATTGAAATAAAACGAGTTAAACCGTGTATCAGGATAGAACGGGACCTGGCAAGGGGAAAATATAGGGCTTTCCCTGCAGCTTTCCCAAAGAATTCCACAAATTTATCCACAGGAGGAGGTCTGCGTGGAAAGCTGCGGCAAGGCAAAGGCCCCGGTAGACGGAGCCTTTGCAACATACCTGCTGCAGTTTAGTGCGTTCCGGTGGTCGGCCTCGGCGTTGCGGGCCTGGGAGCTGCCGGCCGGGGAGCTGTCTGGCTTCCTGGAGCCCCTGCGGGCTGCGCTGGCGGCGCGGGCACGCCCGATTTCACGTTGTAGGCATCGATCACCTGCTTGGTGATGTTGGTGCCATTGGCGGAGTACAGCACCGGCGTCGCCTGCTGGGAAATGTCGAGGACCAGCGTGAACCCCTGCTGCTCCGCGTAAGACGACATCACGTCGTACACCTTGGAGGCCAGGGCGTTGTACATTTCCTGAATATCCGCCTGGAAGTCGTTGCGCGCGTCTTCCGAGTCACGATCCAACTGCTTCTTCTTGTCGTCGATGACTTTGGCCTTGTTGGCCTGTTCGGCCTGGGACAAGGTGGCGCCCTGAGTCTGAAGTTGCTTGGTCAGGCTGTCAATCTCGTCGCTCAGGGCCTTGAGAGCGGCTTCCTTGGGAGCGTACTTCTTCTGAATGTCGCCGAAGTCGCGCTGGCCCTCGTTGGTTTGGGCAACGGCCAACTGAAAGGCAACAACCGCGATTTTGGCAGGAACGGCAGCAGGTGCGGCGGCGGGAGCAGGCTGAGTTTGGGCGGCGGCGCTCAGAACTATCCCCGAGGCCAGCATGAGAACGAGTGCAAAAATGCGCTTCATTTGAATCAAAAACTCCTTCGGAATCCCTGTCTGGCCGTTGTCGTTCATCGCACAAACGAGCCTTTGTCTCCTCACGCATCCTCTCAACTCATCTTTACCCCGACTGTTACTACGATTTGCGGCGGGAAACTTCGCGCCCAGCGGCGCGAGGCTTAAAAAAGACGTATACGGAGACGTCAGCAGGAACTACAGGGATTATAGAGCAGACCGCAGGGAATAGGGAATAGCGGGCAGATTACAGTTCGTAGTTGTCAGTTCGCAGTTCACAATTGCGACGGCGGGGCCCCGGCAAACACTGTGAACTACGAACTATGAACTGCGCACCGCGAATCAGTGCGCCGGCTGCGGCTGAGGCGCGTCCACGGCGCCCTGGCCCGGCGCCTGCGGGGCTGGTGCGGGGATGCCGGACTTGGTGTTATAGGCTTCGATGATTTCCCTGGTGATGTCCATTGCAGGAACGGCGTAGAGGACGGTCTGCGTCTGCTGATCTCCGGCGTCGAGCACCAGCGTGTAGCCGTGCTTCTCGGCATAATCGCTCATGAGCTCGCCAACTTTGCCGGCCACGTCGTTGATGATCTGCTGCATGTCGGTCTGAAAGTCGGTCTGCGCGTCCTGGGTATCGCGGTCCAGCTTCTTCTTCTTTTCGTCGATGACGCGCGCGCGGCTCTCCTGCTCGGCCTGGGACAGGCTGGCGCCCTGAGCCTGCAACTGCTTCGTCAGGTTGTCGATTTCGTCGCTCAGGGCCTTGATCTGCACCCGACGGGGATCGTATTTCTTCTCGAGGCCGGCAGCGTCGCGCTGGAATTCGTTGGTCTGGGTAACGGCGGCCTGAAAAGTGATGACCGCGACCTTCGCCATAGGAACCGGAACGGCGGCAGCGGGCTTTTGCGCGGCAGGCGCGGCAGGCTTTGGAGCTGCCGAAGTTTGAGCGGCAACCACGATCGACGATGCAAAGACCACGAAAAGAGCGAATACGGACAGACGCTTCATGCGGATCAACGGCTCCTTGGAGTTCCCGTGCGCGGACGCCGATAGAACGGCGACCCGTTTCACAATACCCTTTGGACGCTCTTGAAGAGGTTCCATCGCGCGCGGCATGTCTTAACAACTGCGCGCGCGGAGGCATCGCCGGGAACTAGAGGGGATTATAGGTTCCGGGTGAGGGAGCGTCAAACGGGGAGAGACAGGGACCAAGCCACCCCAACGAGCAAAAATCGCTCGTCGGGGACCCCGGCAGGGAACAATGGACCGAGGGAACGAGGCAACGAGGAACTGAGAGGGCTCAGCAGCGGCATGAGTGCTGGCGAGGCGAAGATGGGCGCCTGACGGAGATCCTGCCGGTTCTTTAAAAATCTCTGATTTCTTCTTATTTGCCGATCTGTTCTGCATGACGATCGCGCGGACTCTCTCCCTGGCGTTCGGTGTGGGGACGCTGCTTCTGCCGGCTGCGGTGGGCAAGGCGCAAAACAGCTTGCCGGCGATGCACCCGGAGCCGATTACGATCCGGATACTCGACGGCAAGGGCGGCGCACCCCTGGCGCATGCGCATTTACAGATTGTTGCCGGATACGACGATCGGGATATGCGCCTCGGGCTTTGGAGCGAAGAGGCCGTCACAGATGGGCAGGGCCGGGCGAGCTTACCCGGCTCTCTCAAGAACTTCTCGTTCGTCGCGGTGGGGGTCGCAAAGCACAAACTGTGCGCGGCGCGCGGCCGCTCGACGTTCATGAACCTGGATAACATCCGTTCCGAGGGCTTGAGCACTCCCAACCGCTGCGGAACGACCGTGGTCGCGGAGACGCCGGGGATACTGAATGTTTTTGCCAAGGCGCACCGCAAAGACCTGCCGCCTCCGCCAACTCCGGCGGTTGTGAAACTGCCGGCGCAATGACGCTGCGAAGCCCCCGAGACGAATCAACATGCGCTTGGTGAATCGATACCTGTTGATTCCGCGCATGAGGCCGCGGCGGCGGAGTGGCTGCCGTGACGCGAAGGCTATGGCCGCAATGATCCGGTGAGCGAACCGAGGAGGTGCCAGAGCGCATTTCCAAGGCCCGCGAGACTCAACGACAGCAGCAGCGCCGAAGGCTGGGTGCTTAGCTCATCTTCCACGGCGCCCGGTACTCGCGAGTCAGCAGCTTGCTGGCTTCGGGGTCACCGATGATCTTCTCTGTCTGCGCGTCCCACCGGATCTTGTGTCCGGTAAGCATCGCGATCAGGCAAAGGTGCCCGGGAATGGCCGAGTGATGCCCCACCTGGACAGGAGTAATGGTGGGCTGACGCGTCTTGATGCAGTCCAGGAAGTTTTGCTGATGACTGTCGGAAGTGTACAGCTTCACTTTGCGCAGTTCCCTGGGCAGTCTCTTGCCCGCCTTCCACGCGGGATTCGAGGCGTCGAACCTGCCGCGGTCCACATACACCCAGCCTTCGCTGCCGATCCACTTCGTGCCCATCTTGATATCGGGGTAACCGCCGGCGATGGTCATCGTGATGCCCTGGGGATACTTCAGCTCAAAGCGGTACTTCGGCGCTGTGTTCCATACCGCGTCGCGCGGCGGCAACTCGCCGCTGCCTTCCACCTCCGACGGGCCGGAGTTGTCGAAATCCAGGCCCCAGTGCGCGATGTCGCAATGATGGCCGATCCAATCCATCAGCTGCCCGCCGCCGGTGTTGTAATTCCACCGCCAGGATTTATGCGAACGCGCGCCTGAATGTACGGCTCCATCTTCGACGGACCGATCCACGTGTTGTAATCCAGCCCTGCCGGAGGATCGGTCACCAGCAGGTCCCAGGCCTTCGAGCCCGCCACAACCTCCTCGCAGGCTATTGACCGTCACGCCGGCGGCTGCCAGCTTGGCCAACGCCTCCTTCTGCACGCCGTCAAAATCCGAATTGCCGCCCGGCAGGCCGACCTCCACGTGCGTCACCGTGCCGATCAGCCCGTTGCGCACAATTTCCGCCGCCTTGTGGAAGGTTGGACACCGAGCGTTGCCACGAGCCCATCTGCCAGATGATGTTGTTCTGCTGCACCGCGCGCACAATCGACTGCTGCTCGGCGATGGTATGCGCCAGCGGCTTCTCGGAGTAGATGTCCTTCTTGTGCCGCGCCGCTTCGGTGGCCACGATCTCATGCCAGTGGTCGGGCACCGCGATCATCACGGCGTCGATATCTTCGCGGGCCAGCAACTCGCGATAATCGTGATAGCCTTTGCAATCCTCGGTCCCGTAGTAGTCGTTGATCATCTTCACCGCAGCCTGCAGATGATTCGCATCGATGTCGCACGCCGCCACCACCTGGCAGTCGTCTGAAGCCAGAAAAGCCTTCGTGTTGCCCGGCCCCTGCCAGCCCATGCCAATAACGCCAAGATTGATACGGTTGTTGGCCGATGTTTTCGGTCCCGAGCTCTGTGAGCTCTGTGCAGCGCGAGCGGGAACAAGCGAAGGCAAAATCGCGGCCGATGCCGCCGCCTTCAGAAAGTGGCGGCGATTCACAGGATGGAGAGAGTTATCAGAACTTGAAGTTGCGGACATAAATCACCTTGGTACACAGTTTCAGGGTTTTGGCTTAGTGATGAGAAACCCGAGTTCAACGCTCATTTCGAGACCTCCGCACTTCGAGATCCGGTCGGCCACTCCTGGCTCGGTGCTTATGACATCTGGAAGACCAGTTCAGCCCCTGAAGTAGTCTCTGAGTGCCTATAGAGATAGGCAATGTCATGGCTGGGCTCATTGCCATGGTCATAATCGCCTTTGGCATAACAGTGCATCCAGTTTACCGATCAAGGCTTCGCCTCCACTATGAGATCGATTAGACCGGGCAGATCCGCAGCACGAAGAACGTGAATTGAAACAGAAAGCCGTCCGTGATGTAGCATGCTGGCCGCTGTGGCGCTCGGGGCTCGTAGCGTCACGCGGTGCGGCAATAGCGCAGTTGTTCCGCGAAATGATGGACAGATCGACGCGACCCGCCGCCCTCACAACCCGCCGAGGGATGGATTTGGTCTTGCCAAATCAGCCACCAGCGGTAGACTTTAGGCAAATCGCAGCAAAGGAAATTCCAGTTTATTGGAGGGTGCCTCATGAGAGAGTGTGTGCCGATACAATTTCGCCGAGTCTCATCATTTCTGCTGAAGTTGACGATTTTCTTTGCACTCGCCAGTCCCTATGCCCTGGCACGGGCGGGAGGCGGAGGAAACGGTGGCGGCGGACTGATCTACCTGATCCTGGCGCCGTTTGTGATCGCATATGCCATTTATATAAATCACAGGATTAACAAGAAAAAGAAAGCCACGGAACAGCTGCTGAATACTCTCTCGCAAAGCGACCCCGCGTGGAAGGAGGAAAACCTCGAGGAGTACGCACGCCAAAGCTTTTTCCAAATTGAAGAGGCGTGGTGCAAGCAGGACTTCGCACAGCTCGAGAGCCTTCTGCGTCCGGAGCTGTTCTCAGAATGGAAATCGCAAATTGAACTCATGCAATCCAATGGCGAGCGGAACGTTATGGATGGCCTGAGGATCGACAATGTGAGGCTCGTGGAGGCGCAGAACTACCGCGACAAAGAGAAAGATATTTTTACCGCTTGCATCGATGCCACAGCCACGGATTATACGGTTGACGCGAACGGGGAAATCGTCATCTCCAATACGTCGAGCCGGCGCAAACAGGTAAATAAACAAAAGTCTCAGGAAGCATTTCGCGAGTTTTGGACTTATGAGCGCCACGACGAAAAATGGCTTTTGCTAAGGGTCGACCAAGCGAAGGACTGGAAGAAATTGGTCACTGAGGAGCTCGTCGACGAGAAATAGCAGCAAAACATACCGTTGCGCGCTCTTTCGTATTCCCCTGTTCCCTTGGCCGGCAGGCGAGATGATCCGGGCCTGAAGGCCCCGGTTTTGAGGCTTTGATTCAGGGGCCTGAAGGCCCCTGCTTCCTCCGTTTAGAACGTGGTGGAGATGGTGAGGCGGAAGGTCTTGCGCGGTTCGCGGAAGACGTACCGCGAGCCGTAGGCCTGGATGGCTTCGGAGTAGGTGTAATCGCCTGCGCCGCCCGGCGGGAACATGTCGCGGGTGATGAGCTCGGCCGAGCAGCTCTGCTGCTTTTGGCCCAGGAGGACGTCGTTGCAATAGGGCCGCTCGTAGAGGCGCAGCGGGTTATAGGCGTAGTAGAGGCGGAAGGGCGCGTTGATGATGGGCATGAGCACCGAAAGCTCCGCGCCGGTGGACATGCGGGGAACGAAGTTGGTGCCGGAGACGGGCCGGATGTTCTGCTGGAATCCGACCTGGGAGCCGGGAATGCCGCCCTGGCAGGAGCCGTTGTTGTACACCGGGCAGCCGTAAAGCGGCGCGGTGAGCGAGGCAAATCCCTCGGGGCTCTGCTTCAACTGGTTGTGGTTGACCGCCGCGTCGATGCCGAAGTCGTCGAAGAACGAGAAGGTGAAGGGCCCGACGACGGGAATGCGGTATTCGACGTTGGTGGTCAGGCTGGCGTCGCCGCCGATGGAGGCGATGCCGTAGACCGGCAGCGGCACCTGAATGCACTGGTTGTCCTGCGGGTTGGTGGGGTCGCGCGGCACGCACTGGCCGTCAGGATTGGTGAGCTGGAAGTTGACGCGCGTGGGCACGTAGCCGTAGGGCGTGGCGCCGCGCACGTCGAAGCCGCGCAGTTCGTTTTCGCCGCCGGCGTAGAAGCGGTTGTTGGGCGGCGCCACGTCGCCGCCGAAGCCCTGGATGTAACCCAACTGCGCGCGAACCGCCAGCACATTGCGGCCCCCTTGGGTGGGGATCAGGTAGTGCATGGGGATGTAGCGCTTGTAGGCCACCGCCGGGTTGATGTAGCGCACGTCGCCCCACAGGCCGGCAATCTGCAAGAAAGCGGTGTACTCCTTGCCATCGTGCGGGCGCAGCGGGTTGGTGACCGTGTTGTAGGTGTAGCTGAGGCCGAGATTGCTGTTGATAATCCCCGCCAGCGGATTCGAGCCCTGAATTCCCGAGCGGAAAGCGATGGTCTGGAAGAAGGTCGGAGGAAGCGGTGCTGAAGGCCGTAATCGTGGACCTGGTGCAGCGAATAGGTAACGCCGACGCGCTGGAACGCATGCCGCTTCAGCGGATAGCTGACGGAGAAATTGATGCCGTCGGAGCCGACGTTGTAGTTCTGCGTCAGCGACTTCTCGGCGGAGGACAGGTTGAGCGACGCGCCGGTGGTGGCCTGGTAGTTCTTGGCGGCGTTGTAATCCTGCTTCTGGTTGAAGATCTGGAAGCCCACATTGATGGGGCGGTTGCGGATATACGGCTGGGTAAAGCCGAACTGGAAGGTGCGGCTGATGGAGCCCAGGTTGGCCTGCAGGCTCAGGGTCTCGCCCAATCCCAGGAAGTTGTTGGTCTGGTAGTTGACGCCGAGAAACGCGCCGGAATAGCCGCTGACGCCGCCGTTCATGCCGATGGAGTTCTTGCCCTTCTCCTTGACCTTGAGGAGCAGGTCGACGGTGCCGGCATCCGGATCCTGATGGGCCTCGGAGTCCTGGTCGACCTTGAGCGGATCGAAGTATTCCAACTGGTTGAGGCGCAGCAGGCTGTACTCCCAGAGCTGGGAGTTGTAGACCGAACCTTCGTCGAGCATGCAGTTCGCGGCGGATGACGCTTGATCGCGGGTGATGGTGTTGCCCTGGAACTCGATGCGCGAAACGAAGAACTGCTTGCCCTCATCGATGTCGATGTTCATGGACACGGTTTTCTTCTGCTCGTCGGTATTCAGCTTGGGCATGGCGCCGAAGTTGATGTAGCCCAGGCTTCCGTAGGCCTTCTTCAGGTTGTCCAGGCCTTTCCCGATAGCTGTGGCGTTGAACCAGTCGCCGTCCTTGATGGCGAACTGAGCGCGCAGGGCCTTGACGTTCGTGATCGCCTTGTTGCCGGTGAAGGTGATGGTGCCCAGCCGGTAGCGGCCGCCTTCTTCGATGGGCATCTGGATGTCGATGCGCTTGCCCTTGAGCGGACGGAAGGTGAACCAGTTCAGGCCGCCCTCGTCGCGAATCTGCGTCTTCGGCTCCTCGACGGCAGCGTTGGCGTAGCCCTTGTCGCGGTAGGCCTGGCGCACGCGCTCGGTGTCTTCCTCGAGCTTGGAGGAGTCGTAGGTCTGGGCGAAAAGATCTTCAAAGATGATGGAGTAGGGGATGCCGATGGGCTTCAGGTTCTTCATGGACCGGCGCAGCGTCGAGCGCGCTGATGTGCTGGTTGCCCACGAACTGGATTTTGCCCACCTTCACCACCGGGCCTTCCTTGATATTGAAGTTCACCTGCACCGAGGCCGGCGGAATGGTCTTGACGTCGGTCTTGATGGTGGCGAACTGGTGGCCGTGCTCGGCCAGCATCCGCTTGATGACAGTCTCGGCCTGCTTGATCTTGGTGGGGTCGTACTGGCTCTCCACCGAGAGGCCGACCTTCTCCTTCTTGAAGCGGTCGAGCACGTCGGAAACCGAAACGCTGTTCAGGCCCTTGTAATTGATCTCGCGGATGGTGGGCTTCTCGCGGACAAAGATGTTAAGGATGATGCCCTTCTCGGAGTCCTCGCGCTCGATGCGCAGATCCTCGAAATAGCCGGTGTTCCAGAGGGAGTGGAAGTCGCGCTCGATGGAGATCGGATCGTAGGTATCGCCGGGATGGGTGAACATCCGGGCCAGGATGGTTTCCTTGGGGATGCGGCGGTTGCCGATGACCCGGATCTGGTCAATGGTGTCCGATGGCGAGGCGGGAGTCGAGGCCGGGTTCTGGGCCACGGCCGTGAAGGCGGCTGACAGCAAAGCCAGAACCACCGCAAAGCGCAGAACGCGCCGGGCAATAAAGACGGCGCGCGAGATCGAAGCGTGCTTGATCTTCACCGGGTTTGAGCCCTGCGGCGAGCACAAAAACTCTTTCGTACAATAGTTCTGCTTCACAGGAAGAATTTGCACACCCTCATTGCTTAAAATCTGGTCTTACCTAAAGGAAAGATTGATTCTACAAGACCGCGGCCACCCCGCCCAAACTTCGCGGCCCCGCCGACAGGCCGCTGTCGCAGAGCGAGAAAACTCACTGGGCGGGATTTTGGTTTCTGAACCGTTTCCTTCCCACAACATCCCCGCCGCGCCAGGCGCCGGAAGCGGGGGATGAATCCCTGGTTGGAATCCATGTCCAGTCTACCGGACTCAGACGGGTTGCGGTGTCCGCGCGTCCCTCTGTACCTGACAATCTGCCCTTTAGACGTGCCACAACCGCTCATGGCACCCCAGGGCGAAGGAGATTTCCGGCCGGAACCGGGGCCAGCCCGCGACACGGCAAGAAAGGCCGAGGAAATCTTTTTCGCCGGCCGGGCCGTCCTTAACAGGGGAGTGAAGTTGGGCAAGCGGTCTCGTCTGTATTCGCCATCATCGTCTGCAGCTTTCAGCTACCGTATTATTTTCAAGTGGAACTTTGTCTGGGCTGCGCTGCGGCGCGGTCCGGCCGGAGCCCGAGGAGCCGGCGCGAACCGGACTACAACTGCATCTAACCGAGAAAAAGCTCAGGGTTACGTGCCGTCCGGTTGCGGGCCTCAACACCATTAGAACGCCGGCCGAGGAGCGAAAACCAGCCTTATGATGTGGATTGTCCGGCTTGCGCTAAGACGGCCTTACACCTTCGTCGTCTTTGCGCTGCTGATTTTGATCCTTGGCGTGTTCAGCATCGAATCGATGCCTACGGACATCTTTCCCAACATCGACATCCCTGTGGTGACGGTGGTGTGGAACTACGGCGGGCTGTCGGCGGATCAGATCGCCAACCGCATCGTGACCAATGCCGAGCGGGGCATGACCACGACGGTCAGCGACATCGACCACATCGAATCGCAGTCATTGGTGGGCGTCGGGGTCATCAAGGTTTTCTTCCATCCCAATGTGAACATCGCCCAGGCCGTGGCAGAGATCTCGGCCATCAGCCAGGTGCAGATCCGCTCGCTGCCGCCCGGCACCTTTCCGCCTTTCATCATTCAATACAACGCGTCGAGCGTGCCGGTGCTGCAATTGGGGATGTCAGGGCAGGGCCTGAACGAACAGCAATTGAACGACATCGCCACCAACACCATCCGCCTGCAACTGGCCACCGTCGAGGGCGCGCAAATCCCATTCCCCTACGGCGGCAAGCAGCGCCAGATCGTGGTGGACCTGAACCTGAACGCATTGCAGGCGCGCGGCCTTTCACCCACCGACGTGGTGAATGCCATTGCCGCGCAGAACGTGATTGCGCCCTCGGGCACCATCAAGCTCGACCGCTTTGAATACCAGGTGGAGACCAATTCCGCTCCCACCCTGCTGGACGCGCTGAACAACCTGCCGGTCAAGACCGTGAACGGCACGATTGTCTATATCCACGACGTGGCGCACGTGCGCGACGGCAATCCGCCGCAGACCAACGTTGTGCGCGTGGACGGCCGCCGCGCCATCATGATGAACATCCTCAAGACGGGGTCGACTTCGACGCTGGACATTATCAAGAGCGTGCGCGACATCCTTTCCAGCCCCAGTCTCAAGGGCCAGGTGCCTCCACAGCTGAAAATGGTGGCTCTTGCCGATCAATCGATCTTCGTGCGCGGCGCCATCAACGGCGTGGTCCGCGAATGCATCATCGCGGCCTGTCTTACGGCCATCATGATCCTGATCTTCCTGGGCAGTTGGCGCTCCACCATCATCATCGCCGTCTCCATTCCGCTTTCGATTCTCTGTTCGCTGATTCTGCTCGATGTGCTGCACGAGACCATCAACATCATGACGCTGGGCGGCATGGCGCTGGCCGTGGGCATTCTCGTCGACGACGCCACCGTGGCCATCGAAAATATCAACCGCTATCTGGAGACGGGCCGGGAGCTGGAGCAAGCCATTCTGGAAGGCTCGGCGCAGATTGCTACACCCGCGCTGGTTTCCACGCTTCGCCATCTGCATCGTGTTTGTGCCCATGTTCTTCCTGAGCGGGGTGGCGCGCTACCTGTTTGTGCCCATGGCGGAAGCGGTGGTCTTCGCCATGCTCGCCAGCTATTTTCTGTCGCGCACGCTGGTGCCCACCATGGCCAAGTATCTGCTCCACGAGCACGACGATGCGGCAGCGATAAGAAAGCGCGTGAGCCGGAATCCTTTCACCCGCTTCCAGGCCGCTTTTGAAGACGGCTTCGAGCGTTTCCGCCACGGTTACCTCGGCCTGCTCACCTTCTGCATCGATCATGCGGGCGCATTCCTCATCGTGTTTCTTGCCTTCGCCCTGGTCTCGCTGGCGCTCATTCCATCGCTGGGGCAGGACTTCTTCCCGTCGGTCGACTCGGGCCAATTCATCATTCACGTGCGCGCGCACACCGGCACGCGCATTGAAGAGACGGCTGCGCTTTGCGATCACGTGGAGCAGACCATTCGCGGGCAGATCCCGGCCAATGAGCTGGTCACGATTCTCGACAACATCGGCCTGCCTTACTCCTCGCTGAACCTTTCCTACTCGACTTCCGCGCCAGTGGGCCCCTCCGACGCCGATATCCAGGTGCAGTTGACGCGCGATCATCATCCCAGCGAGCAATATATCGAGCGGCTGCGCGCCGTACTGGCCCACGAATATCCCGGCGTGACGTTTTATACGGTGCCGGTCGACATCGTGACCCAGATTCTCAACTTTGGACTGGCCGCTCCCATCGATATCCAGATCGTCGGACCCAATCTGTATGCCAACCGCGCTCTCGCCGAGCGCATGTTGAACGAGGTGCGCTACGTTCCCGGCGCGGCGGACGTACGCATCCAGCAGCCCTTCAACTATCCCAATCTGACCGTGAATGTGGATCGCACGCGCGCCGCATCGACCGGGTTGACGCAGCAAAACGTGGCGCAGAGCCTGCTGGTGGCGCTGAGCGGAAGCTTCCAGACCAGCCCGAGTTTCTATCTCGACCCGCGCAATGGCGTTTCGTACAACATCGCCATCATGGCGCCGCAGTACCGCATGAACACGATGGCGCAACTGGAAAGCCTGCCCATCACCGGGAGTGCGGCAAGCCGTACGCCCGGAACCGCGCCCTCCACCGCGGCGCCGGGGTCGGATGCGGCGGCCGCGCCGGGGGCAGCGCCCACGGCCGCGCCCGGAGCTCCCGCGCCCGAGCAGATCCTCGGCAATCTGGCTTCAGTTGTGCCCGGCGCGGAGCAGGGCGAGATCAGTCACTACAACGTGCAGCCGGTGATCGATATTTATTCCAACGTGGAAGGCACCGACCTGGGCAGCGTGACGCGCGCCATGCAACGGATCGTCGCCCGTCATGAAGCCGCAAAGGACCTGCCGCGCGGTTCGAGCTTCATCTTCCGCGGGCAGAGCGAGACCATGTACAAGTCCTATGTCGGCCTGCTCAGCGGCCTGGCGTTCTCCATCGTGCTGGTTTATCTGCTCATCGTGGTCAACTTCCAGTCCTGGCTGGATCCATTCCTCATCATTTCCGCGCTGCCGGCGGCGCTGGCCGGGATTGTCTGGTTCCTGTTCCTGACCAATACGCGGCTCAGCGTGCCCGCGCTTACCGGGCGCCATCATGTGCATGGGCGTGGCCACGGCCAACTCCATCCTGGTGGTGAGTTTTGCGCGCGAGCAGATGGAAGTGCTGGTGGGCGACGCGCGGCAGGCCGCCTTGAATGCCGGCTTTGTGCGCCTGCGCCCGGTGCTGATGACCGCGCTGGCGATGATTATCGGCATGGTGCCGATGGCGCTCGGCCTGGGCGACGGCGGTGAGCAGAACGCGCCGCTGGGACGCGCGGTGATCGGCGGCCTGCTGCTGGCCACAGTGGCGACGCTCTTCTTTGTGCCTGCATTCTTTTCCTTCATTCACGGCCGCATCGAGCGCGGACGCCAGCGCGAAGCCGCGTCGCGTCTCCAGCGGATTCGATGAATTCGACGAGACACCGGAGTAACCGCTTATGAGTAACCGCTTATGAACGACAACCCAATCCGAATCCACAACCCGCCGCAGCGGAGAAGCCACGAGAGCCCACCCGATCCGAACGCGATCTCGCCGCACAAGATTCTGACCGGCGCGTCCGTGGTCCTGCTCATCCTGGCCGTGCTCGCCGTTACCGGCATCCTGCGCC
Organism: uncultured Acidobacteriota bacterium; assembly: GCA_963826735.1. GTDB lineage: Bacteria > Acidobacteriota > Terriglobia > Terriglobales > Acidobacteriaceae > Telmatobacter. The sequence goes on along the minus strand of CAWGYN010000007.1, from coordinate 59,020 downwards.
GCATGCACGCCCATACGGTTCTGAAGGAGCGCACCTACGACCTGGCTGCGCCCACGGTTACGCTGGCTCCGGCACGGCCTGGCGCGCCGGTGGACACTTTTGTGCTGCCCGGCAATGTGACCGCCTATACGGATGCGCCCATCTACGCGCGCACCGACGGCTACCTGGTTCATTGGTACTACGACATCGGCACGCACGTGAAGAAGGGCGCGTTGCTGGCCACCATCGACACGCCCGAACTCGATCAGACAGGTGGCGCAGGCCGAGGCCGACCTGGCCACCGCGCAAACCAATGCCGGCAACGCCAAGGTGCAGGCCGATCGCTACTCGGGACTGGTCAAATCCGATGCCGTATCGCAGATCGACACCGACACCTTCAACACGCAGGCTGCGGCCACTGCTTCTGCAGTCAAGTCTGCCGCAGGCCAACCTGCAGCGGCTGAAAGAATTGCAATCCTTTGAAAAGGTCTATGCGCCGTTTGACGGCGTGGTCACCGCGCGCGAAGTGGACACCGGCCAGTTGATCAACCAGGGTTCGGGCGCCGAGCTCTTTCACATGCAGGCCATCGAGACCCTGCGCGTGTATGCGAATGTGCCGCAGGTTTATGCGCAGACGCTCAAGCGCGGCATGAAGATCGATCTCACCTTTCCCGAGCATCCCGGGAAGATTTTTGTGGGAACGCTGGTACGGACGGCCGACGCCATCGATCCCGCGAGCCGCACGCTGCTGGCCGAGATCGACGTGAACAACCGTTCCGGCGAACTGCTGCCCGGCTCGCTGGCCCAGGTCCACTTCAAGACGCCCAACGCGGGCCCCACGTTTATTGTGCCTACGGCGGCGTTGATCTTCCGCCGCGACGGCATGGAGCTGGCCACGGTAGTGGACGGCGACATGGCGCACCTGGTGCACGTGGTGATTGGCGAGGACGATGGAGCCACGGTGCAGATCGTCAGCGGCCTGAACCCGGGCGACCAGATTATCCAGGATCCGCCCGACTCGCTGATCGACGGCGAAAAAGTGGACTGTGGTGCAACCGGGGAGCATGCCCAGCCCCGCGGGAGGCCTGTAGTGCGATGACGGCCAGAACGCGTACAAGTAGCGCGGGTCTCCAGACCGGGCGTCGCTTCGGCGGCGTGGACGCCGCCAGTACAGCCGGTCTGGAGACCGGCGATACTCACTTGCTCAGCATCTCTTGCTCGCTTGCCCTTGCTCCCTTGCTCGCTTGCTCCCTGCTGTTCGCTGGCTGCAAGCCGGTGGGCCCCAACTACAATCGCCCCGGCTACAACGCGCCTGCGGTATATAAGGAGACGGGCGCGTCGACGGTGACGCCTCCGCCGAACCCGACCGGCGGCGCATGGCAGCCGGCCAATCCTTCCGACGGCATGTTGAAGGGCAAATGGTGGGAGATTTACCAGGATCCGCAGCTCAACCAACTGGAAGAGCGCATCGCAACCAACAACGTGCAACTCAAGCAGGCGCTCGAGACCTACCTTGCGGCGCGAGACCAGGTGAGCGCGGCGCGCGCCAACCTCTATCCCACGCTTTCGGCGAGCGTGACGCCTGAGGGCGTAAAGAATTCGATGAATGCGCCGAATTGGAATAAAGCCAGCACCACCACCTACGCCGACCTGACGATTGCGGGCCAGGCCAGTTGGGAGCCGGACTTCTGGGGCCGCATCCGGCGCACGGTGGAGCAGGCGCGAGCCAACGCGCAGGCCACCGCAGCCGAGGCTGCGAACGTGGACCTGACCTTGCACGCGGAGCTGGCGACCGACTACTTTGCTCTGCGCGGCCTCGATTCCGAGATCAGGCTGTTGACGGCCACGGTCGCGGACCTCGAGCACCAGCTCGATCTGACGCAGCGGCGATTTACCGGCGGTGTGGCCACGGCCGTGGATGTGGCGCAGGCGCGCACCCAGCTCGAAACCGTGCGCGCGCAGCTTGTGGATCTGGGTGTGGCGCGCGCGCAGTACGAACACGCCATCGGGACCATCGCCAACTACGATCTGCTCGGGCTTCAGCATTCCGCCTTCGCCGCTCGACCTGGCGCTGCCCAAGGTTCCGCTGGGCGTGCCCTCGCAATTGCTCGAGCGCCGGCCCGACATTGCCGAGGCGGAACGGCTGGCCGCCGCGGCCAACGCGCAAATCGGCATCCAGATCAGCGCTTTTTATCCAACCATCACGCTCGGCGCGACCGGCGGCTTTCAAAGCACCAATCCCGGCACGTGGATTCAGGGACCGAGCTCGTTCTGGACCCTGGGCGCGCAGGCCGCGGAGCTCCTGTTCGATGCCGGGCAGCGCCACGCTCTCACCGATGCCGCGCGCCACAGCTACGAAGCGCAGGCGGACGGCTATCGCAATACGGTCTTTCAGGCCTTCGAGGACGTGGAGGATCAGCTCGCGAGCTTGCGCATTCTGGAGCAGGAAGCGCAGGTGGAGCAGGGCGCGGTGGACTCGGCGCAGCATTCCTTTGATTTATCGAATACGCGCTACAAGGGCGGCGTCACCAGCTATCTCGAGGTGTTGACCGCCGAGCAGACCCTCTTGCAGGACCAGCGACCGCCGATCAATCTTCGAGAGCCGGCAGTTTGCGGCCAGCGTGAGCCTGGTGCGCGCCCTGGGCGGCGGCTGGGACGTTACGCAGCTGCCGAAATGACCTACACGCTGTCATCCTGAGCAACAAGAATCGCCCGTCATCCTGAGCGAAGCGGGCCGCGCTCCGCGAGGCCCACGAGTCGAAGGACCCGCATCTGTCTTTCGCTTCGTATCAGGGCTTGGCTTTAGCCAAGCCAAAACCAGCCCACATTTTTAGAGAAATCAAGCCCGCGGCCAAGCCGCGCAAAATCCCTACGCACTCAGCCCAATGAATGCGACCGGCTGTTTACCCGTCAGATGCCAATCAAGCTCCAAGTAAAGAATTCCCGCCTAAACCCGCCTAAAATTGGTCGCGATGAACTTACGCGATCAAAAGACAGGCTCAAGCAGCCCGGGCCAAATCCACCTCCGCATCATTGACGTGATGAAGAGGTTTAAGGATGGTGTATCCGGCGGCCAGATCCGACAGGAGCTCGAAAAGGAAGGGCTAAGGCCAGAGGACCAGACCCATCTTGATCGTCGCAAGCGTGATTTGAAGAAGTGGTTTCTAATCCAGAAAAAATCCACGAGCGTGATCGTCGACGGAAAGAAGCGGAATGTTGTGCTTTACCAGTACGTCGGCGAGCGGAAAAACATAACCGACGAAGGCCAAATTGGCATCAAGCTTCGGGCAGAGGTCATCCATAGCGCACATGGGCGATGCCAGATGTGCGGTCGTACAGTGACGCAACATGGCGTCGCCTTGGTCGTTGACCACAATAAACCGTTGCCCCATCCTTCGCGCAGTCTCATCGCGCGAAGGGTGGGAGACCAAGAACCCCCGGTCGTGCATCACAGCCCTCTAACCAAAATCCGAGGTAAAATCCCTCCACCATGCCAAGGGGACTTGTTCGGTTTCATCATGCCGGAGCCTTCCACTTCATCACGTTCAGCTGTTATCACCGTCTTCCGCTCCTTGTCCGTCCGGGAGCATACCGCGTTTTCGAAACACAACTGGAAGCCACGCGCATTCGCTATGAATTCGTCGTCGCGGGCTACGTCTTGATGCCCGAACATGTCCACCTGCTTGTCAATGAGCCTCGCCGCGACACGCTGGCCACAGCTATTCAGGTGTTGAAGCAAATGACTTCAAGAAAATTGAAGAAACCCGGAGAGCCCCAGTTCTGGCAGCGGCGCTATTACGACTACGTTGTTCCGACGGAGGAAAAGCGCGTGGAAAAGCTCCGCTACATGCACCGAAATCCCCTGAAGCGCGGATTATCTGCGGAACTCGCGAACTGGCCTTGGTCAAGTTTTCGCCATTATGCAACGGGAGAGATCGGTGTCGTCGAAATCGAATCCGAGTGGACTGCTCACCGCCGCGAGCAACAAACAAAACGCCAAAGCGCCACCCAAGCGATCGCGCTCTAAAAGCCGGCATTGCCCACAAGTTTTCGTTGCCTCATCCTTCGCGCAGTCTCATCGCGCGAAGGGTGGGAAACCAACCCGACCACCAGTCTCTCCCGCTCCCACCCTTTCCGCGATGAAGCCGCGGAAAGGATGGGGCAACAATCTTTTGTGGCCGAACCAGTCATCCCATGAACTGCCCGGCGCGTAATAACACATAACTCGATCCCCAGCGACCTGAAGAGCCCTTTCGGCGAACGACCGCGATCTTCCAGCCAAATGGTGCCTGCCTCAGCTCTCTGAGGCGCGTCTTCCATGAACGCACGCCCGCAATCGAGGCAATCAGAGACGACGGCGCAGGGCGACCAACACCAAAGGCCTTGAGCAATTCGCCAATTCGGGCATGGACGCCTTTGCGGGAAGAGACTCTTCGTAGGGTCTCCGGGCGGATTCCCAACGAGCGGAGATACTCACGAACGCCGTCCTTGCACTCCGTGCAAATGGCCCAAACGCTGGGAGAGTTGCCGTCGAGACAATCGACCCACAATCGCTCTTCCACAGCGAGAGTAATTCCGTGCTTCGCGGCTGTACGTCCGCACATTTGGCATCTTCCGTCCGCTCGACGGATCGCCTCTTGCACAGCAACGCCGTAAGCTGCCGAAGCCCTGCCTTTCGCCCTAACCATCCCGGAAATCATGCGTTCTATTTTAGAACACAAAACCGAATTCGGAAAGGTACGCTTCCGATGTGCCCAAGAGTGCGAAAAGGAAGAACATTTCGGGCGGACGCATAAAGGAGGCCCGGGGCCGCTTCAGCCCGCCACTTACACAGGACCGGCTCTCGGGAAAGCTTGCAAGGCTGGGCGTCCAGTTGGATCGGGCAGCAATCGCCAAAATCGAAAACAATCTCCGGGGCGTGCTGGACTACGAGCTGCGTGCCCTCGCTAAGGCGCTGGGAGTGCGGGTCGACTGGCTCCTCGGAGGTGAGGAATGAAAGACGCCTCTGCACACCTCCGAACCGCGACCAGACGGGCCAAGTCCGACGTTGCGAACAAACTCGTAAGTATGTTTCTTCATGAGTTCAGTAGGCTAATCTCCCAGGAATGGCCGCTGAAGGTGGACGGCAAGGAATACGAAACGGCCGTCAGGGAGGCGTTCCAGAACCGGTGCCCCTACTGCCTGCGCAACCTCTCAAACACAGACTCAGTTATAGAGCATCTTGACGGAATGAACAGGTGCAGGGCTGGCCTCCACGTACCGGGAAACGTGGCTGTAGCCTGCCGAAAATGCAACAACGAGAAGCGTCGCGACGACGCGAAACTGACGCTCACATTGGCCGCGACCGGCTGGGAATCATTCCTGTCGCATGACGGAACCAAATGCATGCCGTCATGTCAGACCTGTCTCTACTGGAAAAGTATTTGGCCGAATGAAGAGGAAAGGCAACGTGTTATGGCCGAAAACCTCCAGCGGATTCGGCTATTCCGAGCCCAGTTCACAGAGTTCCAAGCCATTATTCCGTCCTTGGTTGAAACTATGCCACGCGCGCTGGCGAAGCTTTACTCGGACTGTCAGCGATTCGCGGAGGAAGAGATCAAGAAACTTCTGCGAGAGCTCGAGGAGGGCCGCTCCCACGCAAGCTGAACATGGAGAGGAACAGATTTCTCTCGTCGCTGTTTCCGAGTTGTTTACCGGCGACGGAAAATGGCGGACAAGGCAGCCCGCCCGAAACTATATCCACACCTGCGAACGGCGCTGCGTCGAAGTGATTTAAGTCAGCATTGATCACGTTCCAACGCGGCCGATTTAGACTGAGCGTCGCGCAAGAGGTCCCATCAATCTCCACCAACCCCGCGTGATCGATCCCCGCGGTTTCCAAGCCAAGAGCTTGGCCGCCCCCACCGGCACACAACTCAAGGGCCGCGAGGCCGCTTTTTCCCCTTTTTTGCAGGGAACCTCTAGCCTCAAGCCATGGGTTCTCGGCCCACATGGCAAAATCGAGGAGAAAGGGCGTCTTGTTGTCGCTCATGCGGGCCATTTCATTCGGATTCTAGCAGGGAAAAGGCGGCGAAAACCGCCCATCGCCGTTGTTGAAAAAGACACCCTTACCTTAGAGGCCCACAAAAGGAAAGCCTTCCCAGAAAACCACGGGGCAAGCCCATTCTGTGCCATCAATTGCAGATGCCCGCTCCGTCGGCACCGTATCAACCTGCGGCGAGCCTACGCCCCGGCTTCCAGTCTCATTTTCCACGGGTCCCCCGGCCGTCGCCCCGCAACCCACTCCCGCCCGTTTTCCGCGCAAACCCCTGAAAACAATCCGCAAGTCCTGCCCTTCGATTTGCAGATAATTAAGCCCCCCTGGCGCATACTGTTCCCATCAGCACAAATCCAGGCCTAAGTTCCGCGGAACCTCGTCTCTCTAGTCCCGAGTCCCTTAGTCCCTGCCTTTCACACCGGAGAAATCACGCATGACAAATAAAATGAAGCCCGTTGACGCCGTCGCAGTGTCAGGGATGTCCCCGGTTCATACCCTCTACTCTCCCACCCCACCCCCTATTCGCCCGGGGGAAAAATAAATAAAGAAAAATATTACCACCCATACCCCGGTATGGTATAGCGAGTTTCGATTTAACACATTCATTGTAAATGACTTAACGTCGAAATCGTGGATTTCTAACGAACGCCACCAACCCAAAATGCACACAGACCGGTGCAAATGCCGGCCGGAACTGGGCTGACTCGCTAAATGCGCGAAATGGCCTGTTCCCCGCCGAGAATTCATGTGGGATGCATGAGGCCTTAGATTCCTTCGCCTCCTAGATTCCTTCACCCATTGACACGTAGACGCGCAGGCGTTCCAGTTCCGCAGTATAGGCGGCGCGTTCGGCCTCCTCGTCGGCGAATGGCTGGGCCCAGCGCTCGGTTGCGCCAAGGCGCTCTTCCAGTTCCTCCACGCGGGCCGAGAGGGCGATGAGCGCGTCAGAGAGCGGGTCCTTGATGTCGTGCGGATCGGTGATGAGCACGCGCTGGCCATTGCGGTAAACGATGTGCGCGGGAACGCCGACTACGGTGGAGTTCGGCGGCACGTCGGAGAGCACCACCGAACCCGCGCCCACGCGCGAGTTTTCGCCCACGGTGATGTTGCCCAGGATGTTGGCGTTGTTGCCGATAAAGACGCCGTCGCAGATCGTGGGGTGGCGCTTGCCGTGGCCCTTTGCCGGTGCCGCCCAGCGTAACGCCCTGGTACATGGTCACGTCGCTGCCCACGATGGCGGTTTCGCCGATGACCACGCCGGTGGCGTGGTCGATGAACAGCCGCCGGCCGAGCAGCGCGCCGGGATGGATGTCGACGCCGGTATAGAAGCGCGCCACCTGCGAGAGCATGCGCGCAGGCAGGCGCAGCTTGTGACGCCAAAGCCAGTGCGACACGCGATGAATCCACACCGCCCAGAGGCCCGGATAGCAGAGCAGAACCTCAAGGCGGGTGCGCGCAGCCGGGTCGCGCTCCATGATGGAGTGGATGTCGTCGCGCATTCGTGCGAACAGGGACATAGGGAGCAAGGGAGCAAGGGAGCGAGGGAGCGAGAAACCTGGAACCGAAAACCGCGTGATCGAAGTCTGAACGGCTAATCAGCTCCCTTGTTCCCTTGCTCCCTTGCTCCCTGCCTTTCTTACGCCGGCACCGCAATCGGCTCGGCCTGCAGAGCCAGCGCCTGCTGGCGCAGCGGCTCAAAGAGGATGCTCGACAAGTAGCGCTCGCCGAAGTCGGGCAGCACCACCACGATCAGCTTGCCTTTATTCTCAGGCCGCGCAGCCACCTTGAGCGCCGCAGCCACAGCAGCGCCGGAGCTGATGCCGACAAACAGGCCTTCCTCCTTGGCAAGCCGGCGCGCCATCTCGACGGACTCGTCGTTGGTCACCTGGACGACTTCGTCGATGATCTTGGTATCGAGAATGCTGGGCACAAAACCCGCGCCGAGGCCCTGAATCTTGTGCGGGCCGGGCTTGCCGCCGGAGAGCACCGGGCTGTCCGTGGGCTCGACGGCGACGGCCTTGAACGACGGCTTCTTCGGCTTGATGTAGTTGGCCACGCCGGTGATGGTGCCGCCGGTGCCCACGCCGGAGATGAGAATATCCACTGCGCCGTCGGTGTCGTCCCAGATCTCGGGGCCGGTGGTGTGCAGGTGGATGGCCGGGTTGGCGGGGTTGTCGAACTGCTGCAGGATGTAGCCGTTGGGCGTCTTCGCCAGAATCTCGTTGGCCTTGGCGATGGCGCCCTTCATGCCGTTGGGGCCGGGGGTGAGCACGATTTCCGCGCCATAGGCGAGCAGCGTTACGCGGCGCTCCAGGCTCATGGTCTCGGGCATGGTGAGGATGAGCCGGTAGCCCTTGACCGCGGCCACAAACGCCAGCGCGATGCCGGTGTTGCCGCTGGTGGGCTCGATGAGCACGGTCTTGCCGGGCGCAGATTTTGCCGCCTTCTTTCGGCGTCTTCGATCATGGCAAAGCCGATGCGGTCCTTGACGCTCGACGCGGGGTTCTGGCTTTCCAGCTTGGCGACTACGGTAGCCGGAAGTCCGGCTGCCACACGGTTCAACCGCACCAACGGAGTGCGGCCGATCAATTCAGTAACATTCGCGGCAATGCGCGCCATGATGATCTCCTTTTTTCCGGGGCCATAGGCCCGGACCTCTTGTGTAACGGATTTTGGGGAATGGTGCAGCTTGTCGGGTGAGAAAATCGAGCGCGCTCCAGCGCACTTCAGCATCGCAGCTGGCACCAGGACGGTGTTAGCGACATCGATGCATACAATATAGCCTAGACCCAACGCCCCGGCGATGGCAAGCGCTATTGTTTCTCGCCAGATACGCGGCCGGAAAACCCGATTCTCCTCACTCCCCAATCAATTTGCACGCGATGGGGATGCTCTGGCCTTGAATCGCTTTGAGAGAGCCCTCGTAGATCCCGCAATCGAGCAGATTGTTTGGCGAGGACTTGCGGCCGGAATAGACGTTGATCAAGAGCTGCGGCCCCTGGCTGTCGATCCATTTCATCATGGCCTGATTGAGCTTGACGCGATCGAAAGTGGCAGTCGCGCCAGGAGCAATTTCTTTTTTCACTTCACCCATATCGATTTGACCCACATGGTCGACATCCTGCTTGGGCGTGCCCTGAATGGGGAAGCCGTACAGATAGCCAACGACAATCACAGTCTCTTTGCCCGCGACGCAGCTTGGCCATCGCCTTTTGCGAATAGGTGACGGTGACGGTGAAGCCGGGGACGGTTGCGGCCGGCGGCGCGGGCTTGGGGCTCTGGCTGTTGAGCGAACGCCGGAGCGAGTGCCGCGGTACGCGAGAAGAAGCAGGAAGAATCGCTTTTACGGAAAGAGCGAGATTTTGCCTGCACATGGACGCAATCGTACCGCAATCGAAGCGGCTGAGTGATGAAGGATTTTTCCGCGTAAGCGGGGCGGCTGTGCGCCCGCCAAACGAGACTGTGCGATCAGCCGGTATTTCGCAGCCCCGCCGAGATGCCGTTGATCGTCGCGGCGATGGCGCGGTTCACTTCGGGCGTGTCTTCGCCGGCGCGCTTGCGGCGCAGCATGTCCACCTGGATCAGATGCATGGGATCGACGTAGGGATTGCGCAGCTTGATGGAGTGGGCCAGCACCTGGTTGGTCTCGAGCAGCTCCTTCTGGCGCGTGACCGCGAGAACCGCGCGCACGCGTGCGATGGAACTCGGCCTCGAACAGGTCGTAGATGCGCTCGCGCAGCTTCGCGTCCTTGACCAGCGTGGAGTAGAGCCGCGCGGTGCCCAGGTCGGCCTTGCCCAGCGCCATCTCCACGTTGCGCAGCAGATCGATGAAGAGCGGAAACTCCTTGGCCATGGTTTGCAGCAGCTCGAGCGCGCCGGGCTGGCGCCAGGAACTGCTCGATGGCGATAGCCCACGCCGAACCACGCGGGCACCAGCAGCCGCGACTGCGTCCAGCCGAAGACCCAGGGAATGGCGCGCAGATCGGAGAGCTTGGGCGAATCGTTGCGGCGCGCGGGCCGCGAGCCGATCTTGGCGTTCTCCAGCTCGCCCACCGGCGTGGACTGCTCGAAGTAGGTGATGACGCCGGGGTCCTCGAGAATGTGCTTGCGATAAAAGCCGTAGGCGAGGCTCGAAAGCTCGTCGAGCGCGGCCTCCCACTCCGGCTTGAGCACGCCGGTGAAATGGCCCTCGGGGTCGCGCGCGTTGGGGCGCGCCAGCGCGTCGAGCGAGGCGGCAATCATCAGCTCGAGGTTGCGCTCGGCCAGCACCTCGTCGGCGTATTTGAAGTTGAGCACTTCGCCCTGCTCGGTGATGCGCAACTGGCCGTCGAAGGAGTCGAAGGGCTGGGCGAAGATGGCGCGATGCGTGGGCCCGCCGCCGCGGCCCACCGTGCCGCCGCGGCCATGGAAGATGCGCAGCTTGATGCCGGCCTCGCGCGCCACCACGTGCAGATCGCGATGGGCGCGGAAGATCTCCCACGTCGAGGTCAGCATGCCGCCGTCCTTGTTCGAGTCGGAGTAGCCGAGCATGACCTCCTGCCAGTTGCCCCAGCTGGCGAGCAGCTTGCGATAGTCGGGCCGGCTCCAGAGCTCGCGGCAAACGGCGGGCGCGTTGCGCAGATCTTCGATGGATTCGAAGAGCGGCACCGGCATCAGCCCGGGATCGATGCCGTGGCCTTCGCCTGCGCCCTCCACCGTGACGCCGCCCAGCCGCGCCAGGCGAACCACGGCCAGCACATCTTCAACCGACGATGCGCCGCTGATCACGTATTGGCGAATGGCCTCGGGCGAGCAGCCCTGCTTGACTTCGGCCACCACGCGGAAGGTCTCAAGCACGCTCGCCGTCTCCGCGGAGAGGCCGCCGGCCAGCGAGGGCGCGATGGTGTCGCTGATCGCCTCCTGCAACGCCGCGGCGTGAACGCGCGCGTGCTGGCGGATGTCGAGCGTGTGCAGATGCAGGCCGAAGGTGCGCACCTGCAGGATGAGCGGATCGATGAGCGTGCGCGCGATGCGGATGCCGTCGTTGCGCGGCCAGCGACGCGCGCAGCGTTTCAAGATCGTCGAGAAAATCCTGCACCGAGCAGTAGGCGGGCAGCGCCTGGGTGAGCTTGTCGTGGCTGCGCGCCAGCGTGTAGGGCGTCACCGGCAGCGCGTCCGCCGCGTGCCGCATGCGCTTCGCCCGCCTCGCTCCAGCGTGCGCTGCATGCGCGCCTTGAGGCAGATGACGAAGCGGCGGTAGTACTCGAACTCGTATTGCGCGCCGAAGACCTGCGCCTCCGGCGTGTGCACCTGCGCCACGTAAGCGTGCAGGCGCTCCAGCAGCGCGTCGCTCACCGGCCGCTGCTGCGCGCTCGTGGTCAGCAGGTCGATGATCACGTCGAGCTGGCGCTGGTAGTAGAGCAGCAGATGGCCGCGCGCCAGTTGCAGCGCGTCGCGCGTGACCTCGGGCGTGACGAAGGGATTGCCGTCGCGGTCGCCGCCGATCCAGGAGCCGAAGCGCAGCACCAGCGGCAGCTCGAGCGGCTCGATCTCCAGGCCGTAGGCCGCGTGCAGGGCCGCGGAGATCTCGCGATAGAGCTCGGGCAGCGTCTCGAAGATGGAGACGTCGTAGTAGTCGAGGCCCATCTTGATTTCGTCGTAGACGGTGGGCCGGCGCGAGCGCACCTCGTCGGTCTGCCAGAGGCCGGTGATTTCGGCCAGCACCAAGTTCCTCGAGCCGCGCCATGTCCTGCTCGGGAAGCGGAATGCGATCGAGCGCCTCAAGAAACTCGCCGATGCGGCGGCGCTTGAACATCACGGTGCGGCGCGCCGCTTCAGTGGGGTGCGCGGTGAAGACCGGCACGATGAGCACGCGGCGCAGCCAGTTCAGAGCCTCTTCCGCGCCGATGCCCACGCGGCGCATCTCGCAGAACGTGCCTTCGAGCGAGCCGCGCTGGCGGCCGGCCTGCCCGCTCAGGCGCAGCGCGATGCGGCGGCGCTTGCGATGGTTGGTTTCGGCCAGATTGATGAGCTCGAAGTAGAAAGCAAAGGCGCGCGTGAGCAGGATGGCGCGCTCGACGGGCAGCGAGTGCACCAGTTCCAGCGCGGCGGCGGCGTGGCGCGCGGCCTCTTCGGCGTTGCCGCGCGCCTCGGCATCGCGGCGGCGGATGGTGCCCTGGCGCAGCGCTTCGACCTGCGCAAAAAGCTCGTCGCCGGCCTGCTCGCGCAGCACCTCGCCCAGCAGCGTGCCCAGCGAGCGCACGTCGCGGCGCAGCGGCGCCTCTTTCAGGTCGCCGGATTGCGCTTCCAGCTCGGCCAGCCGCTGCGACCAGCTCTCGGGATTCCACAAAAGAGCCATCGTATTTTGATTATGCACGAGCGAATTCAAAATTCGATTTCAGGCTTCGTCTTCAGGGGATTCGCTTTGGGCTCTCCATTATTCGGACGAGTCTGCCACCAGAGCCAGAAGAACAGCCAGATCATGACGATCCGAATTGGAAAGGCGACAAAGGGTAAGAATGCCAATCGGGGATCGGAGCGAACCATCTGAATCGTGCTCACGACGGCCAACGGAGTCTGGAGGATTCCGGCAACGCCAATCGCGAACCAAAGCCACCGAAATCTACGCGCCCAACCGTGGAATTCTTGAGTCTGAGTCTAGGCATGCACACCACGGTATCACGATTACGAGGACTGCAATCTTCCGATTCAAATTCGCTCGGTTCGGGCCATCCTGCGGCGATGGCCGCGGCAAGTCGGCTCATCGGCTGGGGGAAAGTTTGCGCCGAAAGCAAGTGGGGCTGTGGTCGTTGACCATGCCGGCCGCCTGCATAAACGCGTAGACGATCACGGGGCCGACAAATTTGAAACCGCGCTTTTTGAGCTGCTTCGACATTTCGACGGCGAGCGGTGTTTGCGTCAGGATCGGGCCCTCTGTCCGGATGGGCTTGCCGCCCACGATGCCCCAGAGAAACGTGGCGAAGTCTTCGCCTGATTTCTGCATCTCGATGTAGATGCGGGCGGCCTGGATAGTGGCTTCAATTTTGGCGCGCGAGCGAATGATGCCGGGATTCTGGAGCAGGCGCTCGATGTCGGCTTCGTTGAAGCGGGCGACTTTGGCCGGGTCGAAACCCTTGAAGACTTTGCGGAATGCGTCGCGCTTGCGCAGCACAATGATCCAGGCCAGGCCAGCCTGAAATCCTTCGAGCATGAGCAGCTCCCAGAGCGCGCGGCTGTCGCGCACGGGCACGCCCCATTCGGTGTCGTGGTAGTCGCGAAGGAGCGGATCGCTTTCTGCCCAGGTGCAGCGGGATTTGGATGCTTTGCTGGTCATCGTATCGATCGTACCAGAAATGCGTTGGACGCCAGGGTTCACGCTTCCAGCTGCGCCATCAGCTCTTCCCACTCGGCGGTGAGCGCGGCCAACTGCGCGCGGAGTTCCTCGGCGAGCGTGGTCGAGGCGCTGGGTTTCGGCGGCGGAGACGTAGACGCCGAGTTGCTCCTCAGTGTGCGCGATGGAGGCTTCGACGCGCGGAATCTCTTCTTCGAGAAAGACGCAGCGGTCTTTCAATTGCTTCTGCTTGATGGGATTCAGGCGGCGGGTGCGGCGCGCCGGCGATGCTGCGGCGCCGTTGGGTTCCTCGTAGCCGCCTTCGATGAGGATGGTGGTGTTCGGCGACGAGCTGAACGCGCGGCCGGAGTTTTCGTTAGGCGTGGAGAAGGCAACTGCGGGTCCTTCGACTCCGCCGTGCTTCGCGCGGCGTCGCTCAGGATGACAGCGCTAGAGGAAGCTTCCGCAGCCAGCGCCTCTTTGCGGCGCAGATAATCTTCGTAGTTGCCTTCGTAGGCCGTGATCGCGCCGTTCTCGATTTCGAGCACGCGCGTGGCCAGGCGATCGATGAAGTAGCGGTCGTGCGAGACGAAGATCACGGTGCCGCTGTAGCCGGAGATCGCTTCGAGCAGCACATCCTTGGCGCGCATGTCGAGGTGGTTGGTGGGCTCGTCGAGCAGCAGAAAGTTCGAGGGCGAGACCAGAATGCGCGCCAGCGCGTAACGGTTGCGCTCGCCGCCCGAGAGCACGCCCAGCGGCTTGAAAACGTCGTCGCCGGAAAAGAGAAAGCAGCCGAGCAGCGAGCGCAGGGCGGCCTCAGGAATGCGCGGCGCCGACGCGGCTGATGTCGTCGAGCATGCGCGCCTCGGGGTCGAGCACCTTGTACTGATCCTGCGCGAAGTACTCGGCGACCACGTTGTGGCCGAGCCTGATTGAGCCCGCGGTGGGCGCTTCGTCGCCGGTGAGCAATTTGATCAGCGTGGACTTGCCCGCGCCGTTCACGCCCACCAGCGCCACGCGGTCGCCGCGCTCGATGGTGAAGCGCGCGCCGGCGAAGACCCGCTTCGCGCCGTAATCCTTCCCCAAGTCCCTCTGCCTCGACCACCGTGCGGCCCGAAGGCGGCGGCTGGGGAAACTTGAAGTGAATGACCGGCTCTTCCTCGGGAACCTCGATGCGCTCGATCTTTTCCAGTTCCTTGATCCGCGACTGCACCTGCTTGGCCTTGGTGGCCTGGTACCGGAAGCGATTGATGAATGCCTCAAGATGCTCGATGCGCTCGCGCTGGTTGCGCTACGCGGCCACGAGCTGCTCGCGGCGCTCGTCTTTCTGCTTTAGGTATTTGGTGTAATTGCCCTGGTAGATGGTGAGGCGCTTGTTCCAGATCTCGACGGTGCGGTCGATGGTGACGTCGAGAAAATAGCGGTCGTGCGAGATGAGGATGTAGCCGAAGGGATAGCTCTTGAGATAGTCCTCGAGCCAGTTGCGCGTTTCGAGATCGAGGTGGTTGGTGGGCTCGTCGAGCAGCAGCAGGTTGGGCTTGGCGAGCAGCAGCTTGGCCAGCGCAATGCGCATCTGCCATCCGCCGCTGAACTCATCGGTCTGCCGCGCCCAATCCTCTTTGCCGAAGCCCAGGCCGGTGAGCACGCTGCCCACCTGCGCATCGAGCGCGTAGCCGTCGAGCGCGTGAAAGCGATCCTGCAACACGGAATAGCGCTCGGCGACGGCCTGGTACTCGGCGCTTTCGTGATCCAGCTCGGCCATTGGCCGGCCAGCCGCTCCATTTCGCGCTGCATTTCGTGCAGCTCGTCGAAGACGGTCAGGCATTCCTCAAAGACCGTCCGGCCCGTGAGCTGCAACCCCTCCTGCGGCAGATAGCCGATGCTGATGCCGCGCGTCTGGTCGAGCGTTCCGTAGTCCAGCGTTTCCAGGCCGGCGAGAACCTTCATCAGCGTGGATTTGCCGGTGCCGTTGGCGCCCACCAGCGCGGTTTTTTCGTCGTTGCGGATGAGCCAGTCGGCCTCAAGAAAAAGCACCCTCGGCCCGAAGCGCTTGCCGGCATTTTTGAGCGAAAGCATGAGATTCTATTTTCGCAGAGACGGACTGCGTTCCGCTCGAACGGCGCGGTTTTTCACGCCGCCCAAAAACGCGTCGCGATCCTGTAGGCTGGTCTCGGCAGGTTTCTTGAATGCCGGAATGAAAAGGAATGTTTTTGATGAACGCCAGGATGGCATTGCTGGTTTTCGGCGTTGCACTAGGGGGAACGGTGGCCATGGTGGAGTGCCAGGAACTGGACCGCGACGGGGCTCTGAAGCTGAACCAGATTCAGGTGATCGGAACGCACAACAGCTATCACGCCGGCTTCGCACCGAGCGAAGCGAAGCTTTGGCAGATCAAAGAGTCCCGCGGCCTTTGAGGGACTCGACTACAAGTCACGAACCGCTCACGCACCAGCTCGACAGCGGCGTGCGGCAGATCGAGCTCGACATCTTTGCCGACAGCGAAGGCGGCCGCTTCGCGCATCCCGCCGGGCCGCGCATGGTGGCCGAGGCGCATCTTCCGCCCGATCCGCCGTTCGACCCCGAGGGCGTGATGATGAAGCCGGGCTTCAAGGTGATGCACGTGCAGGACATCGACTATCGCAGCGTGTGCCAGCCCTTCAAGGCGTGCCTCGAAGAGGTGCGCGCGTGGTCGCATGCGCATCCCGGCCACATTCCGATTTTCATTCTGGTTGAAACGAAACAGAACTCAGCGGAAGGCCCGATGCAACTGACGCCAGCGGAGCCGTTCACGACGACGCACCTTCGACGCGTTGGATGCGGAGATCCGCTCGGTGTTTCCGCCGGAGGAAATGATCACGCCCGACGATGTGCGCGGCACGTACAAAACGCTGAACGAGGCGGTGCTGGCCGGCAACTGGCCCACGCTGAAGAGCGCGCGAGGCAAGGTGATCTTCCTGATGGATCAGCGGCCCGTGGGACCGCTGTATCTCGAAGGACATCCGTCGCTGCGCGGGCGCGTGCTGTTTACCAATGCTGTGCCCGGCGAGCCCGACGCCGCTTTTACTGAATTGAATGACGGACCGGCGAGCGAGATTGAGAAGCTGGTGCGGCAGGGGTATCTGGTGCGCACGCGCACGGACGACAGCACCCGCGAGGCGCGCATCGAACGATACAAAGAGACGCGACGCGATGATTGCAAGCGGGGCGCAGATCTTGAGCACGGATTATCCGGCTAGCGAGCCGGCGCGCTGGGAGGGCCACTACTTCGTGGCGCTACCCGGAAATGCGGTGGCGCGGTGCAATCCGGTGAATGCGCCGGAGGAATGCGGGGCGAAATGATGCGGGGCGGTCCGGCTAATCGAGGTGAAACACTTCTTCCATCGCAGCCCACCACTCGCCTTCGCTGCGATCGGAGAGAGGATTTTGCATGGGCATCATGAGGGCCCACCACTCCTGCGTGGTTTTGTCGGCGGCCATGCGCGCCATGTCGGCGGCGAAATCAGTACCGTGATATTCGAAGTAGCTAAAGAGGGTGTGATTGCGGAGGTAGATGGAATAGTTGCGGATGTTGCAGGCGTGAATCATCTCGAGCACCGCGGGCCAGACGGCGGCGTGATGCTGCTTGTATTTCTGTTCGGCCTCGGGCTTGAGGCCGATCACCATTCCGTAGCGTTTCATCTGAACTCCATAAGAATCGTCAGCCCAGGTCGGGCAAATCGAACTCGCCGAGTTGGAGCGGGTAGACGCCGTGCTCGCGCACCAGCCGCACCACGTAGTCGTAGCTCTCGCCGGAAACGTTCGAAGGCACCGAGTGGTCGGACTGAAAAATAAATCCACCGCCCTTGGCTGCGTTCAGCTTGGTGAGCACGGCGGCGCGCAGCTCCTCTTTACTGCCCGCAGCCCACAGTTGCACGTCCATATTGCCGCAGAAACCGAGCCGGTGACCGAGCCGGCGGCGCAAATCGACCGCATCGAGGCCGGCCTTGTACTCGAGCGGGTTATAGGCGTCAACGCCGATTTCAATGAAGTCCTCGAAGATGCGATTGACATTGCCGCAGCCGTGATAAATGACCGGCAGCCCGTGGCTGTGACACTCGTCGATCATGGCCTTGACTCCGGGCTTGAAGTGCTGGCGCCAGAAGACGGGCGAAAAGAGCATACCTTTTTTGTAGGCCACGTCGCCCCAGATGATGACACCGGCCAGGCGGCCCTGCGCGGCCTTGATCTGCGCGCGAAGAATGCCCAGATTGAATTCGTGCAGACGCGCGACGAAACGGGCGATGGCGTCGGGGTATTCGGCCATCCACATCATCACGTTTTCCGTGCCCACGATGCGCCAGATCATTTCGTGCGCCTCGCACGCGCCGCCATAGACGGGGAAATCGGCGTACTCGGCGGCAACGCGATCGACAAAGGGCGCAAGGTTGCGCTCGAAGCCATCGCCCACGCCGTTGATCTGATCGTCGCCCGCGCGGAAAAAGCGGCGCTCGTCGAACGGGTCTTCGAATTCGAAGGCCTCCATTTTTTCGATGGTGTCGGTGTCAAAGGCGACAAAGGCCGGCATGGGCAGGTCGAACCTCTTGCGGATGGTTGCGCCGAATCCGGTATGGACTGTGACTTCCGTCTCGTCGTCGCGGACGATATCGAACGGCCGGATGTGCGGGTCCATATTTGGCGCCACGACGCGCCAGTCGAGATCGTAATAGCGGTAGATGTCGGTGTCGGCCGCCAAGCCCAGCTCGCTGCGCCAGCGGCTCAAAAAACCGCCCCAAAAGAAATCACTGATGGGCACGCGATCGGGCTCCTGGTGGCGCAGCGCCTTGTTCATCCGTTCCAGCTTGGCGAGGCAGTTCGCGGTTCTTTCCATCTTTCGATCGTCCTAGCTCCGGCACGCGACGGCTGCGGCACATCCGGCCCTGCGTGAACCCTTTTTCGAACGCAGCCTTTGGGATTGAAGGCAATATGTTAGTCCAGACGCGCGGCGATTCCTAGGGCATATTCACGCTTGCAGGCAAGGGCGGTTATGATCAATGTGCTTTGCTGCAGACAACGGCGGACGCAGTCCAATTTGCGGAATGCGCTGCCCGGCGGTTCCGGCGCGGCCGGGCGACCGAATCGGAGCGCGGAATTGCCGGACTGTTGATGCATGCAGATGCAATGTGGAGGAGAAATATGAGCACGAGTTACACGCAAAGGCGAGAGTTTTTGAAGCAGGCGGGATTAGTGGGATCGCTGGGGTCGGCGGCGATCATGGCGGGTTTGCCGGAGAGCGCCATGGCGCTCGGCGGCGGAGCGGCGCGCATCTTGGAAGATGCGGCCGTGCCCGTGCAAGCTGAGGAAGCGCCCAAGTATCACATCAAGTTTGCCGTGTGCGGCATGAGCCACGACCACATCTACGGGATGATTGGCGCCGTGGTCCGCGGGGGCGGAGAGCTGGTGGCCGCGTGGGGCGGCGAGGAGGACAAGCTGGCGGTGTTCCGCAAGCGATTTCCCGACGTAAAGATCGCGAAGACGCAGGACGAGATTCTCGAAGATCCCGCGGTGCAGTTGGTGCTGACCTCGCAGATTGCCAGCGAGCGTGCTGGGATCGCCGTGCGCGCCATGAAGCACGGCAAAGACTTTCTTTCTGACAAGCCGGGAATGACGACGCTGGAACAATTGGCCGATGTACGCAAAACCATCGCCGAGACCAAGCGGATTTACGCGGTTCTCTACAGCGAACTGCTGGAGGTAAAGGCGGCCGTGTACGCCGGGGTTCTGGTGCGGCAGGGCGCGATCGGCAAGGTGATTCAGACGATTAACATTGCACCCCATCAGATTTTCCAGCACGCGGGCGATGCAGGCGGCAGCAGCGGCAGGCCTGACTGGTTCTGGAATCCCGATCAGTACGGCGGAATCCTATGCGACATCGGTTCTCATCAAGTCGACCAGTTCCTGTTCTTCACGGGATCGACCGAGGCCGAGGTGGTGGAGTCGCAGATCGCCAACGTGCGCCATCCCGATCGTCCGCGCTTCCAGGATTTTGGCGACATGGTGTTGCGCGGCAATCGCGGGTTGGGCTACGTGCGGCTGGATTGGTTCACGCCCGATGGTCTGGGGACGTGGGGCGACGGGCGGCTGTTCATTCTGGGCACGGAAGGATATATGGAGGTGCGCAAGTACACCAACGTCGGTGTGAGCCACCAGGGCAACAATCTTTTTGTAGTCGACAAAAAGCAGGCGCGGTATATCGACTGCAATGCCATGCCGCTGCCCTTCGGGCCGCAGTTTGTAGCCGACATCGCGAACCGCACGCACCTGGCGCAGAACCTGGACGAAGCGCTGCTGGCCGCGGAGTTGGTGATCAAGGCGCAGAAAAATGCGAAATGGGTGACGCTGCAGGAGTAAGGATCAGAGGTCGAAGAACGAGAGCAGCTGGTAGTGGGTCAGTTTGAAAAAGCTTTCCGTCAGGGGCTAAAGCCCACCGCTATTTTGGGGCTTTTGTGGCACGACTGAACAGCTTGCTGAAAAGGTCCGTGCGATGCGCGAAATCATCGGAAATGAAGATAGCAGGGGCTGAAGCCCACACTCATTTTGCTGACTTTATTGGCCCGACTGAAGTCGTGCCCTTGTTACAAAGCCCCTTCGATTGGGTTTTTCAGCAAGCTGTGAAGTCGTGCCCTTTCACGACGGACTCAAACTGACCCGCTACCGAGCGGCTGTGCATCGCGGCGCATGATTCATTCAGGCTGGCGCTCCGTGCTGATTGGAGCAGCTTTCACCGATGGAAATTGCATGCGGATGATGGCCCCGCCGCCGCTCCGGTTGCGTCCACTCACCTGGCCGCCGTGCAGCTTCACCGCGCGCTCGGCGATGGCCAGTCCCACTCCAAATCCCCCCGTCTCCTGGCTGCGCGCGCGGTCCACGCGGTAGAACGGGCGAAAGATGGCGTCGATTTCGGCCTCCGGAATTCCCGGCCCGCGATCGCTGACTTCCACCACGGAAACAGAACGGCCTGCCTCGTCCTGCCCCGCGGCTACGCGAATCTCCACCTCGGTTCCCGGGTTGGTGTACTGGATGGCATTGCGCAGCACATTCTCCAGGGCGCGGTAAAGCAGGTGCCGGTTGCCCTGCACCGTGCACTCGTTTTCGGCGTGAAGTACCACGCTGCACTGGCGCTGCGAGGCCTCGTATTGAGCGTCCGGAATCATCTGCGCCACGACCTGATTGAGAGAGACAGGCGCGAAGCGGTCGACGTTCTCGATGGCTTCCATGGAGGAGAGCGCGAGCAACTGGCCGATCAACTGGTTGAGCTTTTCCATCTCCCGCTCGATGCGGTCCAGGTGCTTCGCCATTTCCGGAGAGCCATCTTCACGCGCCAACTCCAGCGCCACGCTGAGCCGGGCCAGCGGCGAACGCAGCTCGTGCGAAACATCGCGCAGCAAGAGTTGCTGCGCGCCCACCAGCGACTCCAACCGCTCCGCCATGTGGTTAAAGTCATGGAGAAGCGCGTGAAACTCGTCTTCCGAAGAAAAACGCGAACGGCTGACCGGCTCGCGGACACGCGCCTTCAGATTCCCGTGCGCCAGTTCGCGCGCCGCTTGGCGCAGCCGCGCAATGGGGCGCGTAAAGAACAAAACCAGCACGAACGTCGTGAGGCCGCCCACCACAATCGCCACGGGAAGCGTGGGTGACGCGAAGTGCACGAGGTCTTCGAGCAAACTATGAGGCCGCTCCACGTGCGGCCGGCCGAGCAGGAAGAAATAGGTTTTGCCGCTCGAAGAAGTAATCGGAACCCGCCAGATAAATTCCGCACCTGTCTGGCTGCTCGTAATGCGGGTTGGATTGTCCGCGCTGGCTGCGGGAAGGGGCAGGCCGGGGGCATTGCACAGGTCGTGCCCCGCGGCGTCTTTCAATGCGATCTGCTGTTGGATTTGCGCGCCAAGCGCATCCGCCGCTGCGCAGCCGCCGGATTCATACGCCGCGGCTGCCCGCCGCGCATCGTTTTCCAGGCTGCTGTGCAATCCGTCGAAAAGCACGTCAGGGCTTTCGAAGTGATGGCGCACGATCAGCACGGTCGAGATGGCAAAGATCAGACTCTGCGCAATCCAGAAAATCACGAAAATCTTGAAGAAAAGACTGCGCATGAATCAGCCCTCCGCTGCCTGCCGTGCCGCGCTGACCGCAAGCTGATAACCCGCGCCGCGAATGGTCTTCACCTGTTCGTCGCACGCGCCATTCTCGCTGAGTTTGCGCCGCAGGCGGCTCACGTGCATGTCGAGGCTACGGTCGAAGGGATCGAACTTCCGCCCCAGCACGCTTTCTGAAAGTTGCTCGCGCGAAACCACCTGGCCCGGAAAGCGCATCAGCGTTTCAAGTAGCGCGAATTCCACGCTGGTGAGATCGATTCTCTTTCCTCCTTGCAGTACCGATCGGGCGGCAGCGTCGAGTTCGAGATCGTCGACGCGCAGCGATGCCGTCTCGGTTTTGGCTGCAACCCCTGAACGCCGGCGCAGGATGGCCCTCATGCGCGCCAGCAGTTCCCGCGGGTTGAACGGCTTGGGCAAATAATCGTCCGCACCGATTTCGAGACCGACAATGCGGTCAATGTCCTCGCCGCGCGCGGTCAACAGCAGTACGCTCACGTTCGACGATGCGCGGATCTGCTTGAGCACCTCAAAGCCATCCAGTCCCGGCAGCATCACGTCGAGCAGGATCAGCGCCCAGTCTCTGGCGCGCGCGGTTTTCAGGCCTTCATCGCCACGATGAACGGCATGAACGCGAAATTCGTATCGCCCCAGGTAGTCCGTGAGCATGGAGCAAAGTTCAACATCGTCGTCGATGAGCAGGACATCTTCCATGGCATGTTTCCGCTGCTTCGAGACTACGCCCCTCGCAGCGGAAAACGGCGGGAAAAATGTAACAAATGGTAAAGAGCGCCGTGACACTTTGTTACACATCTTTACCCATTAAGACCGCACGCCAGGTCCATCCGCGGTCTCCTGTAAATGGCGGCAATCTGCTGCCTGGAATGATCATGAAAACACCTCGCTTTCTTCTCCATTTCGTCTATGCGGCTTTCGTCCTCTCGGCAACCCTGGCGATGAGCCAGGCCCCGGCTGCAAGCATCTTCGGCGCCGTCACCGATCCCTCCGGAGCGCTGGTTCCTTCGGCTACGGTCGTGCTCGCCAACGGCAACGGTTTCTCGAAGTCGCTCAAGAGCGGCGCCAATGGCGCATTCAGCTTTGGCCAACTTCAGGCCGGGAGCTACTCGCTCACCGTCACCGCAAAGGGATTCGCCCTGTTCTCGCTCGATGGCATCCAGGTTGCCGGCGGCAAGCCGACCATGCAAAACGTGATTCTGCAGCTGCCCATGGAACAGCAGCAGGTTGAGGTAGAGGGCGATGCCACCGGCGTCAGCACCAGTCCTGACAGCGACGCCGGAGCCATCGTCATCAAGGGCAAAGATCTCGATGCGCTCTCCGACGATCCCGACGAATTGCAAAACGAACTCAATGCGCTGGCCGGTCCGTCGGCAGGCCCCAGCGGCGGGCAGATTTATATCGATGGATTCACCGGCGGGCAGCTTCCGCCAAAATCGTCGATCCGCGAAATCCGCATCAACCAAAACCCCTTTTCTGCGCAATACGACAAACTGGGCTACGGGCGCATCGAAATCCTCACCAAACCCGGCACCGACAAGTTCCATGGCATGGTGCATGATGAACGGCAACGACTCCACATTCAATTCGCTCAACCCGTTTGTGACCAGCGAGCCGCCGTACTACAGCACGTTTTTGACGGGCAATGCGGGCGGCGCGCTCACGAAGAGCTCCTCCTGGTTTGCCAGTATCTTCCGCCGCGACAACCAGTCGAACTCGATCGTGAATGCGGACCTGCTCAATTCCAGCGGCAGTACTTACAACTACACCACGGCCGTCGCCAACCCGCAGTCGCGGCTGGACGTGAGCCCGCGCTTCGATTTCCAGCTCGGCGCCAACAACACGCTGACCGTACGTTACATGTTCGACCGCCAGATTGAGAGCAACGACGGGGTTTCGGGGTTTTCTCTCGAATCCCAGGCTTACAACGTGGCCAATCACGAAAACACCCTGCAGTTAAGTGATACGCAGGTGCTGGGCGCCAACATTGTGAACGAAACCCGTTTTCAATACATGGGCGACCGCGACAGCCAGGTTGCAAAGGACAGCACCGACCCGACCATTTCGGTGGGCGGGGCTTTCACCGGCGGCGGCAACAGCGTGGGGACGGTGCGCGACAACCAGGATCACTATGAATTGCAGAACAACACCATGGTGACCAAAGGCGCCCATGCCATCAACTTCGGCGGGCGATTGCGCTTTACCCACGACGCCAGCTACTCCACCTCCGGCTTCAACGGCCAGTACACCTACGCCTCGCTCAGCGCCTACGCGGCGCACACGCCGGCGCAGTACAGCGTGACTGCGGGGAATGCCGCGGCAAACGTGAATTACTTTGACCTCGGCATGTATTTTCAGGACGATTACAAGGCCCGCCCCAACCTTACCCTGAGCTTCGGCATGCGCTACGAGACGCAGGATTGGATCGGCGAACATGGCGATTGGGCGCCGCGTTTCTCGTTTGCATGGGCGCCGGCCGGCCGGGCCAACAGCCAGCCGAAGACCGTGATCCGCGGAGGTTACGGCTGGTTTTACGATCGCTTTGCCGAAGGCAACGTAATGCAAAGCATCCGTCAGAACGGGATCAACCAGCAGCAATATGTGATCGCGAACCCGGGCTTCTATCAAAACGCCCCGACGGCCTCGCAGCTCGCGTCGCTCAGCACGGCGTCTCCCACTCTCTATCAAATCGATCCGCACTTCAGAGCATCGATCAATATGCAGACGGCCATGGGCGTGGAGCATCAGTTCGGCAAAGTTGCGACTATGTCTGCAACGTATATCAACTCGCGCGGCGTGCATCAATATCTGACCGACAACATCAACGCCTATCTGCCTTCGACGTACAACGCGAGCACAGGCACGGGTACGCGTCCCAACGGCATCAACGAGAATATCTACCAGTTCCAATCGGGCGGCGTGTACAACCAGAATCAACTGATGGTGAACTACTCGGTCAACGCCAAGCGGCTCACGCTCTTCGGCTTCTACTCGATGAACTTTGCCAATGCCGATACTTCCGGCGCGGGCTACTCCCCTTCCGACCAGCAAAATCCCGGCGCCGATTACGGCCGGGCGAGCTTCGACGTGCGCAATCGCTTCCTGCTGGGCGGCAATCTGCGGGCGCCTTACGGCGTGGCCTTCAGCCCCATGCTGGTGGCCAATTCCGGCAGTCCATTCAACATCACCATCGGACAGGACCTGAACGGCGATAACCAATTCAACGACCGTCCCGCCTTGGCGACGGCGAGCAGCACCGACACTTTGCAGACGGCGTACGGAACCTTCGACCTCGCTCCGGCGTGGGACGAGCAGCGCATTCCCTACAACTACGGCAACGGGCCCACGCAGTTCAGCATGAACCTGAGGGTCAGCAAATCGTTTGGCATTGGGCCCCGCGTGGCAAGTGGATCGAGCGCCAATGGCGGCGGACCGGGTGGCCCCGGCGGACCTGGCGGGCCCGGTGGCCCTCCTCCGGGTGGAGGGCCCGGCGGCGGTGGCGGCGGGCTTGGCCCCGGCGGCTTGAGCAGAAGCGGTGGGCCACCGCGGCTCGATCAGGCAGTGGCGCGGCGCTACTCGCTCAACTTCGCGGCCATGGCGCGAAACGTGCTGAACAATGTGAGCCTGGCGCAGCCGGTCGGTGTTCTCGATTCGCCGCTGTTTGGCAAATCCACCGCTGTCGCGGGAGGATTCTTCTCCTCAGCCGCGTCGAACCGCAGCGTCGACTTGCAGGTTTCGTTCACCTTTTGATCGAGAAAGAATGAGCCGGGCACGTGTCTCCGATGTCAGCGCGTGCCCGTGCGGGAAGATTCCTGGAACTACTTCACATTCCTCCAGTCCAGAATCACCTTGCCTGCATTGCCGGAGCGCGCGGCTTGAAATGCCGCCTCGTATTCGGTCCACGGGAAGCGGTGAGTAATCACGCCGGAGATATCTACTCCCGACTCCAGCATGACCGTCATCTTGTACCAGGTCTCGTACATCTCGCGGCCGTAAATGCCCTTGATGGTCAGCATGTTAAAGATCACCTGGCGCCAGTCCATCGTCATCTCTTTGGCGGGAATTCCCAGGATGGCGATCTTGCCACCATGACTCATGTTGGCGATCATGTCGCGAAGGGCTTGCGCATTGCCCGACATCTCAAGACCCACATCGAATCCTTCCACCATTCCCAGTTGCTTCTGCACGTCGGCGAGCGGCATCTCATTGGGATTCACGGCGAGGGTCGCGCCCATCTTGCGCGCGAGATCCAATCGAACGGGGTTCAGATCGGTGATCACTACGTGGCGCGCGCCCGCGTGTTTCACGACGGGAATCGCCATGAGCCCGATCGGCCCCGCGCCCGTAATCAGCACATCCTCGCCCAGCACCGGAAAGGAAAGCGCCGTGTGTACCGCGTTGCCAAAGGGATCGAAGATCGCGGCAACCTCTTCCGGGACGCTTGCGCTGTGCTTCCAGATGTTGGTCATGGGCAACGCAATCAACTCCGCAAATGCTCCCGGCCGGTTGACGCCGACGCCCCGCGTTGCAGCGCAAAGATGCCGCCTTCCGGCAAGACAATTCCGGCATCGGCCGCAAACCACATGCCCTTCTCCGCTCACGATGTTGCCCGCGAAGAAGTCGTTCACATTCGCTCCCACCTCAACCACCTCGCCAACGAACTCGTGTCCGATGGCCATGGGCACGGGGATGGTTTTTTGCGCCCACTCGTCCCACTCGTAGATGTGCACGTCGGTGCCGCAAATGCCGGTGTAATGCACCTGCACCAGGACATCGTTGATGCCGATTTCCGGTTCGGCGATGTCTTCGAGCCACAATCCTCGCTCGGCTTTGCTCTTGACCAAGGCTTTCATCGATCAACCTCCACGCGTAGGTGAATTGCCGGCTGCCCCAGGAATCTCATCGGACCGCAAGCCCGCTCTGACCATCCCTTGCAGAGCGGCCTCCCTGGGTGCGGCTTCACAGTATCTTCTTTCCGAATGCGGAACAAATGAGTTGCACAGCCAGCTCCGCGGTCCGGTTGTGCTCATCGAGAATTGGATTCACTTCAACTATATCCAGCCCCAGCATCCCACCATGGTCCGCGAGGATCTCCATCGCAAGATGGGCTTCGCGGTAAGTCGCTCCGCCCGGGACAGGAGTGCCCACTCCGGGCGCCTCCTCGGGATCGACCCAATCCATATCCATGGAAACGTGATAACCGGCAGTTCCCTTGAAGGCTATTTCAATCGCCCTTTCCATCACCGTGCGCAGGCCCTTTTCGTCGATGTCGCGCATGGTAAATACGGTCACTCCGGTACGACGCACGGTGTCGCGCTCGATGGCGTCAATATCGCGGATGCCCACCAGCACCGTCTGCGCTGCGCTGACCTTCGGCGACCAATCCAGCAAATCGCTCAACGCCGCTGGTCCCAGCCCGAGCAGCGCGGCCAAAGGCATTCCGTGCACGTTGCCGGAGGCCGAGGTCTCAGGCGTATTGATGTCGGTGTGCGCGTCAATCCAGATGAGGCCAATGGCCTTTTGCTGCGCGCGAAAATGGCTCGCGACACCAGCAATGCTTCCCGCAGCCAAAGAGTGATCTCCGCCCAACACAATCGGCGTTGCCTGTCGTGCAAGCGCTGCGTCGACCCATTGGGCGACCGTCTTATCGCAGCGCGCGATCTGCACCAGAAAACGCGCCTTCGCGTCGCCGCGATCCATCATCTCGGCCCCTGGCACCGGGACATTTCCGCGATCTCTCACCGTCAATCCCAGCGCCTCGAGCTTTGCCGCCAAACCAGCTACGCGCAGTGCCGACGGCCCCATGTCCACGCCCCGGCGCTGCTGCCCCAGGTCGAGAGGTACGCCAATCACCTCAACGGCTCGGGAAGCACCCCGCAACTCAGCCATGCGCCCTCCCTATTCTCTCGTTCCACAAACCCATCTCTCACCACGCTTCTGCGAGTACTGCCAGCAACTCCTCGGCTGTGAGGGGCAGCGAATTGGCCTGCATGCTGCTGGCGCGGGCGGCCTTTTCGACGACAGCGGGCAGATCGGCTTCCGCGATTCCCCAGGCACGCAGCCCAGAGATGCCGAGCTCGGCGCAAAGCGCGCGCACCCAGTCGATGCCTTCTTCCGCGCTGGCATCACTCCGGCCGGTCAGCAGGCGCGCGATAACTTCGTAACGTTCAAGGGCAGGATTTTGCGGCGCGCGCGATCGCAATGCGGCTACGTTGGCGGCCATGCCGTGCGGCAGCAATGCCGCACAGAGCGCTCCATGCGGCGCCTTCCACTGGCCACCCAGCGGAGCCGCCAGGCCATGCACTACGCCCAGTCCTGCATTGGCCAGCGCCAGGCCGCCAAACAGGCTTGCCAGCGCCATGTCGCGGCGCGCTTCCACGTCGCTGCCGTCGTGGTATGCGCGGCGCAGCGCGCTGGCTACACGCCCCATCCCTTCGACACAAATTGCATCGACCAGCGGATTGGCGCGCGCACTCACATACGGCTCGATGAGTTGCGTCAATGCGTCCAGGCCGGTATCCGCGGTGACCGCTGGCGGCAACCCGTAGGTCAGCTCGGGATCCACCAGCGCGATCCGCGGCAGCATCATCAGGCTCCGCAAGCTGGCTTTCACGCAGTGCTCCGCAGATCCGAGCACGGCATTGCGCGTCACTTCGCTGCCGGTGCCGGCGGTAGTTGGCACGGCGATGAACGGCAGCGGCTGCACCGTAATCGCGCGCCCGTTACCCACCACCTCAAGAAACTCCAGCGGCTCGCCACCGTTGGTGGCAATGGCGGCAATCGCTTTGCCTGCGTCAATGGCGCTGCCCCCGCCCATCGCGAGGACGACGTCGCAGGCGGCTTCCTGCACCCGCCGCGCGCCCGCGCGCACCAGTTCGACTGTAGGTTCGCCGGGCACGCTGAGAGCCTCCGCCTCGAGTGCCGAGATCAGCCATGCCGCGCGCCCGGTGGATGCGCCGGTCACCACCAAGGGGCGGGCGCCGAAACTGCGGGCCATTTCAGGGAGAGTGGCAGCTGTGCCTTCGCCGAAAATAATGCGCGTTGCGGTCGCAAACTCGAAGCGCATGGTTCTACCAACTCTGGGGATCAGGGAAGACGGCCTTGTACACCGCTCTCTGGCGCGGCTCGGCCATCATGGGCTCTGCCGCATCGCGCCATTTCGCGTAATGCGCGGTCTGCTTGTGCGCGGCCGCCGCTTCTGGCGTGCGATAGACCTCGGTGAGCACAAATCGTGTCGCGTCGTCTTCGAGTTGCATCACGTCAAAGCGCGCGATGCCGGGCTCCTGCACGCTCGCGCGGGCATTTTCAATGGTGGCCTGCCTGAACTCCTCTACGGACTCGGGCTTGACGTGCACGTGAACGTGAACAATAAGCATCGCACTTGCCTCCGCTCCTTATCCTACCGCCAGGCTGCCCTGTTCGGGGAGGACGTCCTCGCTGCCTCGCGGAACATTGAGTGGGCGTGATTCAAGCGGGCGAATTCTGCAAGCGTGGAGAGGATGTTGAATGAGCCTGAGCCGGCCGTACGCGAAACCGCCGATAGTGTGGTGTCTGAAGTTCATTGAAGAACAAATGCGGGTCCTTCGACTCCGTTTGCCGCACAAAACGCGTCAAACTTCGCTCAGGATGACCGATCATGGGATGTGAACTTCTGACTCGGGACAATGTGTGGCTGAAGCAACAGCCCGATGGAGCATTGGTCATTACGCCGGGATCGGATCGGGTGCGGGCTTTGCCAGCAGCACGCCGAGGGCGCAGCTCGCCATGCGCGCCAGTTCTCCGTCGGCGCGGCTGGTGAGAACAACCGGGACCTTCGCTCCAACCACAACGCCCGCGGCCAACGCTCCGGCCAGATACTGAAGCTCCTTGAAGAGGATATTTCCAGCTTCCAGATTGGGAACCATGAGAAGATCCGGGTCTCCCGCCACCGGCGATTTGATCTTCTTGATCTTTGCGGCGTCGCTGGAAATGGCATTATCGAATGCCAGCGGACCATCGACAATGGCTCCGGTAATCTGCCCGCGGTCAACCATCTTGCAAAGGGCGGCGGCATCGAGCGTGGATGGAATGGCGGGGGTGACTGACTCAACCGCCGACAAGATCGCCACCTTCGGACTCGCGACCTCGAGTGTCGTCAACATGTCGATCGCATTCTGCAGAATGCTGATTTTGGTCTCCAGGTCCGGCTGGATATTAACCGCCGCATCGGTAACGAAAAGCGTCTTGTGATAGGACGGAACATCCAGAGCAAACACATGGCTGATGCGCCTTCCCGTGCGCAGGCCTCCTTCGCGAGAGACGACGACGCCCATGAGTTCGTCTGTGTGCAGGGAACCTTTCATGAGCATCTGGACTTCGCCTTTACGAGCCATTTCGACGGCCCGGATGGCCGCCATGCGGCTGTTTTCGATGTCAACGATCTGAACGGTTCCAAGATCGAGTTGCAAAGCGGCCGCCACACTGCGGATCTTGACTTCAGAACCCACGAGAACCGGAGCAATCAACTTGTCCTTGAATGCCTGGATCGCGCCACCTAGAGATACTTCGTCGCACGGCCAGACAATCGCAGTTCTCACCGCGGGTTTGGAGGTGGCACGGGCGATCAAGCCAAGGTAGTGACGATAAGGGTTATTCACAATGAGCTGTGGCACTGGGAGCGTGGACCAACGCAGCTTTTTTTCCGGCGCCATGAGCTGGGCAGTGCCCGAAAAGATCGGCGTACCGGCGCCATTTTTTGCTTCGCAATCGAAGTGAATCGTCTTTGTCGCATCGTCCTTGGCCGTAACCTGCACCTTGACGAGAATGCGATCTCCCACGTGGATGCGATGCTGGAACGAGAGGCTGACGTTGGTCAGCGTGCATCCAGGCCCCGGTATGTTCATGCTGAAGAGACCAGAGATGAGCGAGGCGCACCACATGTTTGGCCCGGTCGGAGGTATTCCCCCGGCGCGATCGATGCGTTCATCGATACTCAGAACGGAATGGAACCCGGAAATAGACGCGAACGCCATCGCGTCGTCCGTGGTCAGAACATGCTCAGTCCCGGCTGTGTCGCCCACTGCAATCTCGTCGTATGTCTTACTCTCAATAAATCCCAGATTCATGGAGATCCCTTCCCGTTTTTATTCCATCAGTTATGAGGTCTGCTGTCATCGTACGATCCGTAAGCGCCGCTCAAAGTGACTGCAATCACCGATGCCAAAGACCGAGAACACAATTAGAAGAATGTCTGGATGAGGTCGACGACATCGTACGCGCCGTTCACCAGGGCCAGTACGCGCCATTTGTCGAAGGTCAGGCAAGGATGTGCAATGTCGAAAGCGACCATATCGCCGGGCCGAATGTCATCGTTGGCGGCAATCTGCAGGTACGCGTGCTGATCCATCATTTTTGTAACTATCCAATTTGCCGGAACGGGATGCGGCGAGGCGCTTCCGGGTCTAAAGTGCAACGCCGGAACCGGCAATCCCGAGTCGAAGGCTGCGTCGCGTCTGCCAAGGCCCACAATCGCCTTATCTGCCTCCGGAACAGACTGCACGTATGCCCATACCTGCAAGGCCGTCTTGAGGCCCGCGCCCATTTGCCGCGCCACGGGATTGCTTTTGAGAATCCTGTCCTGCGCTCTTCGATACGCGCCGACATCGTGCGTCAAATAGCATCCGGGACGCAAGACCACTTCAACCGCATATTCAAAATCTCGCGGAGAAAACACTTCGGCGACCACGTCATACCAGGCCGAGCCCGCGCCGGAAAGCAGGATCGGCGTGCGTTGGAAACACTTTTTTGCCGCGATTTCTTTTGTCACGTCCACGGCATGAAGCAGGAACGCGCGAATGGCTGCCTCGTTATCGAGGACGCCTTCGTAGACTTCAACTCCGCACAGCGCGATGGCATGGCTCCATTTGCCGAGAGCGTCAAGAATCGACTGGAGCTGCTCGTCATTCCGCACACCGGCCCGGCCGCCGTCCACTCCCACTTCGAGCAGCACATTCAGCTTCGCTCTGCATTGCGAGAAGTACGATCCAAGCTGGTTGACTTGCTCGGCAGAGTCGATCAGGCAGTAAAACTCAAATTCGGGATCGCGCACGAGGTCGGCAACGATCGCCATATTCTGCTTACCGATGAGCTGATTGGCCATGAGCACGCGGCGCACGCCGTGCGCGTAGGCAACTTGTGTTTGATGCGCCGTGGCCAGCGTAATGCCCCACGCGCCCGCAGCAAGCTGCATCGCAAACAAACGCGGCGCCATCGTGGTTTTTCCGTGGGGAGCCAGCCTGACGCCGTATGCGTCCATGAACTGCCGCATCCATTCAAGGTTGTGCTCGAGCGCTTCTTCATAAAGCACTGCTGCGGGCAGCGTGAGATCCTCGCGCAGCAGGTTCCAGCCGCGCCGCACAATCTCGTCGTGGGCAATAGGCTGCTCCAGCAATGCAATGCCCTTGTTCAGTACGTCAATGGCCCCAGGGGCGTGAGGCCGGCCAGTGCCGGTCTGTTTAAATCGATCCATGTCCAGCCTCGGCAAACGGCAAATTCCATTTGCCCGAATTCTCTAATGTATCTAGCCTACATGTCAGAGGATCATTGATGAGTCTCTGCGAAACGATGATTCGCAACGCGAGCGTTTTTGACGGCACTGGCGCGGAACCGGAAACCGCAGATGTCGCGCTGAGCGGCGATCGCATATTGGCCGTAGGCCGATCGCTTGACTTTAGCGCGGAGAACGAAGTTGACGCTGAGGGCCTGGCGCTGGCTCCAGGCTTCATCGACGCGCACACGCACGACGATTTGAGGGTCATCGCCGATCCCGTGATGTTGCCCAAGCTGTCGCAAGGAGTGACCACGGTGATCGTGGGCAATTGCGGCATCTGCGCCGCCCCAGTTACCTTGCGCGGCGAGCTGCCCGATCCGATGAATTTGCTGGGCGATGCGGCGGCGTTCCGCTATCCAACGTTTGCAGCGTATCAAGCGGCGGTTCAAGCCGCGGCCCCAGCGGTCAACGTAGCTGCGCTCGTAGGCCACACCGCTTTGCGCAACAACCAAATGGATCGTTTGGATCGACCGGCAACCCGCGCCGAAATTGCCGGAATGCGCGCGCAGCTCAAGGAAGCGCTCGATGCCGGCGCTCTCGGACTTAGTACAGGCCTCGCTTATCTATCAGCCTATGCGTCGACAACCGAAGAAGTGATGGAACTCGCGCAGCCCCTGTCCGCGGCGGGCGCCGTGTACGTGACGCACATGAGAACCGAGGGCGATGGCATCCTGGATGCGATGCACGAAGCATTTGCCATCGGCCGCCAGTCAGGCGTTCCTGTGCTGGTCTCCCATCTGAAGTGCGCGGGGATCGACAACTGGGGGCGCAGTGGTGAGGTCTTGCAGGCTCTCGAAGAGGCGCGCACAGCGCAGTCTGCCGGGTGTGATTGCTATCCCTACGCCGCCAGTTCGAGTACACTCGATCTTCGCCAGGTGGACGAGCGCGTGGAGATTTTTATTACGTGGAGTTCGCCGCATCCCCAGATGGCCGGGCAGCCATTGTCGGCCATCGCCGGGCAATGGAAGATACCGCAGATGGAAGCAGCGCGCCGTCTGCAACCGGCTAGAGCCATCTATCACAGCATGGCCGAAGACGACATGCGCCGCATCTTGCGTCATCCCGCCACCATGATCGGGTCCGATGGACTGCCCAACGATCCCATGCCGCATCCGCGCCTGTGGGGAACTTTTCCACGCGTGCTCGGCCGCTATTGCCGCGACGAAAAAGTGCTTCCGCTGGCACAGGCAATTCACAAAATGACAGGCATGGCGGCTTCCCGTTTTGACCTCGCGGAACGCGGATTTGTTCGTGAAGGCTATTTCGCCGATCTCACACTTTTTGATCCGGAAAACATCATCGATACGGCGACATTCAGCAAACCCATGCAAACGGCGGAGGGCATCGTGGCGGTGTGGGTGAATGGGGTTCTTTCTTATCAAGAGCACAAGCCCGGCAAGCGGCGTGGCGGCCGATTTTTGCGGCGCGGCCAACGGCCCGAACGCAGTGCGGAATCGGCAGGAAAGACCGGGAGGGAAGGACGCAAAGACTGGGAATGAGCAACCCGCACGACATTTTTCTTATGGTTTCGGCACTCGTGGCCGTGGTTGGACTCGTGGTGCTGATTACGGCCGCCAAACTGAATCCGATCCTCGGACTCATCCTGGCGTCGCTCTCCCTCGGCCTGGTTGCGGGCATGCCGCCCGCTACAGTCGTGCAATCTTTCGAGGCCGGAGTGGGCGCAATACTGGGTCATATCGCGGTGATCATCGCCCTGGGCACCATGCTCGGCAAGATGATGGCGGAATCGGGTGCAGCGGATTCGATCGCTCACACATTGATCCGCGTTTTCGGCGAAAAAAATATCCATTGGGCGATGGCTCTGGTTGGCCTTATTGTTGGCCTTCCAGCTTTTTTTGAAGTCGGCTTCGTGCTGCTGATTCCCATTGTGTTTACTGTGGCGCGCCGCACAGGAACCTCGCTCGTGCTGGTAGGTTTGCCGCTGCTGGCGGGCCTTTCAGTGGTACATGGACTGGTGCCACCGCATCCCGCCGCTTCTATGGCCGTGGCAATCTACGGCGCCGATGTAGGGCGCACCATTTTCGCTGCGCTGCTCGTCGGCATTCCCACGGCGGCGATCGCCGGTCCGCTTTATGCAAAGTTGATTGCCCGGCACGTACATCTTTCCGCCGGCAATTCCATCGCCGCGCAGCTTGTTGACCACAAAGCCATTCGCCGCCAGCCGGGTTTCTCGCTTTCGTTATTTACGATTCTTACCCCTGTCGCGTTGATGCTGGGTGGCAGTTTCGCCAATGCGTTTTTTCCGCTCGGCTCTAGAACCAATACCACGCTTCATCTGGTCGGCAATGACGATATAGCGCTTTTGATCGGCGTGCTGCTCAGTTTTGTCACGCTGGGACGCATGAGGGGATTTACTCGCACCACCATTCTGCGCTTTAGCAATGAGTGCCTGGCGCCTACGGCTGCGATCACGTTGCTGGTGGGCGCAGGCGGAGGATTCGGGCGAATCCTTCAGGACAGCGGCGTCTCCCACGCAATCGTCGCAATCGTGATGCGCGGCCACATCTCGCTGCTGCTTTTGGCGTGGCTGCTGGCCGCCGCCATGCGCCTTGCCACCGGGTCATCCACAGTGGCGATGACTACGGCCGCGGCTATCGTCGCGCCGCTTGTGGCGCACACTCCCGGCGTGCATCCCGAACTGTTGGTGATCGCGACAGGCGCAGGCTCGCTCATCTTTTCCCATGTGAATGACGGCGGCTTCTGGTTGGTGAAGGAGTACTTCAATATGAGTGTTGCCCAGACTCTCAAGACGTGGTCGGTCTGCGAAACCATTATTTCCGTCACGGCCCTTATCCTCACTTTGGGACTGGCGCACTTTGTATGATCTCCGCTTTGCATCAGCGGTAGCACACGCACCATGCCAGTAAGTGGCACTCATAACGAAGTTATGGCGAATGTCAGACTTTTTATGGTCTCCGTATACCTCCCGGTTTAGAATGATTGGACCAAGAAGCTCGTCTGACGTTCCCCAAACATGACGACTAAGACACAGGGTCAACTAACGATCGGTCCGCTAGACCTTCGGGATCTTATCGAAAAGATGCCGGCACTGGTGGTGTGTGCGTTACCCGACGGCTCAACTGAGTTGGTGAACGGTGCGTGGCAGGAATATACCGGTTGCTCCTTACAACAATTGCGAGGACAGGCCTGGCAAACCACGATTCACCCCGATGAAGTTGCCAGGTTCACCGATGAATGGACCGAGGCTTTGGCCGGCGGGAAGCCGTTCCAGACAGAAGCTCGAATCCGGAGGAACGATGGCCAGTACCGCTGGTTCCTGATCATGAAGGCTCTGGCCGTTACCCCGACCGGCGGCGGCGAATCATGCTTGCGTACATTGATCGCTTGCGTAGATATTCATGAACGAAAACAAGCGGAGGTCAAGCCGCAACAGGGCGAGGGACTGTTGCAGACGTTCTTTGAAAACAGTCCGAACTTGATTTTTGTGAAAGAGCCGCAGGGCCGGTACCTCTTCGCCAACAGGCAGTTCAAGAAAGCTTTTCATATCTCCGGCGAGATTAAAGGCAAGACGGATGACGAGCTATTTTCGGCAGAACAAGCTGCAGCTTTTCAAGCCGTTGACCGACAGGTGTTGCAGTCGGGTTCGCCAGTGAAATTCGAAGACGTAGCTCTCTACGAAGATGGGCCTCACGCCAGGATCGTCCAGAAGTTTCCGTTGTTCAACACAGCAGACGAAATCTGTTCCATCGGAGGCGTGGTTACCGATATCACCGACCGAAAGCGG
This sequence comes from uncultured Acidobacteriota bacterium, assembly GCA_963826735.1. Taxonomy (GTDB): domain Bacteria; phylum Acidobacteriota; class Terriglobia; order Terriglobales; family Acidobacteriaceae; genus Telmatobacter. The sequence continues at coordinate 23,200 of CAWGYN010000007.1, read as the reverse complement.
GAGGAATCCGCACTCCGCTACAGCGAAGAGAGCCATCGCCTCTTGGTCGAAACGGCCCCTGATGCTGTGATCAGCATTGACGAGAGGGGTGCGATTCTATTCGCCAATCCTGGCACTGCGAGAATCTTTGGCCATGATCCGGCGGAGTTGATCGGGAAGCCGTTGACCGTACTTATGCCGGAATTTCTGCGGAAGTTGCACGAGGAGGGGTTCAGCCGCTATTTGACTACCGGCGAGCGGCATATCAACTGGCAAGGCACTGAACTGACCGCACTGCGCAAGGATGGCCAGAAATTTCCCGTGGAAATCTCGTTTGGAGAACTATCCAGAGACGGCCATAAGATATTTACCGGCTTTGTCCGCGATATCAGCGAAAGAAAGCTAGCAGAGGAAATGCGGGCAGCGCACGCCCGCCAGATGGCTGTACGGGCCGATGTGAGCGTGGCGTTTGGCAAAGACGAAAGTTTGAAAGCGATCCTGGGTGAGTGCAGCGAAGCCATCGTGCGTCATCTCGATGCGGGATTTGCGAGAATTTGGACCCTGAGCGATGACGGAAAAATGTTGGAGTTGCAGGCCAGCGCGGGCATGTACACCCATCTTGACGGACCGCACAGCCGCATTCCGATGGGGCAATTCAAAATCGGGATGATTGCGCAAGCTCGAAAACCGCATCTGACTAATGATGTCCTTAATGATCTCCACATCAGTGACAGAGCATGGGCACAGAGAGAAGGGATGGCTAGCTTTGCCGGCTACCCGCTGAGCGTGGGAGACCGCACGGTAGGCGTGCTGGCCATGTTCTCGCGAAAAGCCGTCACGCCGGAAACGACAGAGACGCTGGCGTCCGGCGCGGACTTGATCGCTTACGGAATTGAGCGGAAAAAGGCACAACAAGCGTTGCAGACGACACAAATAGAGCTTGCCCGCGTTTCCAGGCTGACAACCATGGGCGAACTGGCAGCTTCCATCGCACATGAAGTCAACCAGCCTCTCACCGCTGTAACCAATAACAGCAGTGCGTGCCTGAGACTGCTCGCCGCGAGCAATCTCAAACCTGAGGTTCTGCGACGGGTTCTGGAAGAAATTGTTGCCGATGGCACTCGCGCAAGCGCAGTTATCGCTCGCATCCGCGCATTCATAAAGAAGGCGCCTGCCGAAAAGAGCAAACTGAATATAAACGAGGTGATTCAAGAAGTACTGACTTTAGCTGACCGCGAGCTTTATGAGAATCAAGTTCTTGTCGATCGCCAATTGACGATGGCTCTGCCCATGGTGTTGGCTGATCGGGTTCAGATGCAGCAGGTCCTGCTGAACTTGATCGTGAATGGAATAGAGGCGATGGCTGCGGTGACAAATCGACCGAGGTCACTCTGCATACAAAGCCGGATCGACGAATCTGGGGATGTACTGGTTGCCGTACGAGACTCGGGTACCGGCCTCAGCGCAGAAACGCATAGCCTTTTCACTCCCTTCTTTACAACCAAAGCGAATGGAATGGGGATGGGCTTGTCCATCAGCCGCTCCCTGGTTGAGAGCCATGGCGGCAGACTCTGGGCTGAACCCAACTCGCCTCATGGCGCGGTTTTTTGCTTCACTCTGCCGGAGTCCGGGAGCGCATCATGATGGATGCTCCAGTGGTTTTTGTGGTCGATGACGATGCGTCCGTACGTTCTTCGCTCAAATTCCTTTTAAGCACCGTGGGGCTGCAGGTTGAGAGCTTTGACTCAGCCGATAGCTTCTTGCGCAAAAAGCCCTCAGGAGCGCCCAGTTGCCTGGTGCTGGATGTCAGGCTGCCCGGATTGAGCGGCATCGATATTCAGCGTGAGCTGGCAGCCAGAAACATTCGTATCCCCATAATTTTTCTCACCGGTCACGGCGATATTTCCATGAGCGTTCGCGCCATGAAGGCCGGGGCGATAGAATTCCTCACCAAGCCATTCCGCGATCAGGATCTGCTGGACGCCGTTCGCATTGCACTGGAGCGCGATCGCGCGCGATGCGAACAGGACAAAGAAGCAGCGGACCTTCAACATCGCTTTGACGCGCTGACTCCTCGCGAGCAGCAGGTGGTCTCCATGCTGGTCTCGGGCATGCTCAATAAACAAATTGCCGCTCAACTCGGCACAGCGGAAAGTACCGTGAAAGTCCAACGCAGCAGGGCGATGGAGAAGATGCGCGCGGAATCCCTCGTCGACCTGGTAAGAATGATGGAGAAACTCAAAGGCCCCTCGGGAAAAGCCTCGTAAACCAAAGCTTACCCGCATCATCCTTTTTAGGACCTAAATCTACCAACGCCCAATAGATTCCTTCTCATTCTGCGCATACCTTGGCTACAGCAGGGAGTTCAGAGTGACAGAGAATCTGATCTCGGTAATTGACGACGATGAATCGGTTCGCAGGGCCACCACATTGCTCGTTGAGTCGTTTGGCTTTCGAGCGGCAACATTTGAATCTGCCGAAACTTTCCTGGGGTCCGGGCATTTGCACGATACCTCGTGCCTTATCGTCGACGTGCAAATGCCGGGCATGAACGGGCTACAGCTTCAAAGCCATTTGGCCGCCGCGGGCTGCGGCATTCCTATCATCTTCATCACTGCCTATGAGGGCAGTGATTCCCGCCGGCGAGCGATGCAAGCGGGCGCCGCCGCTTTCCTGAGCAAACCTTTTAGCGACGAGCAACTTCTCCAAACCATTCGTTCCGCCTTACAGCTTCCACCGGAACGCTGAGGGCAAGTTGAGGAGTGAGATATGAGCTTAACGCACGCTTTCTACCCTGAGTTAGTTGCGCCACCTGTGCGGCACGAAAGACCAGTTGTCTTCGTGGTCGACGATGACATCTGCGTGCGCGAATCGCTGGAGTCATTGATCCGATGCGAAGGCTGGCAGCCGGAGACTTTCTCTTCCGGTCAGGAATTCCTTACCCGTCCACGAGCTCTAGTCCCGAGCTGCCTGGTGCTGGATTTTTCTCTTCCCGGACTCAATGGTCTGGAACTGCAGAAGCGCGTCGCCGCGGAACGGACGGATATGCCTGTCATCTTCATCACGGGCTGCATGGACGTGCCCATGACGGTGCAGGCCATGAAGGCAGGAGCTTTCGACTTTTTTTCGAAGCCTTTCATTGAGGATGCGCTGTTGAGCGCCATCCGGTTCGCGCTCGAACGCAGCCGCGTTGCTCTGAGCCGGGAAGCGCAGATGAGAGTGCTTCAGGAGCGTTACGCGTCACTTTCGCTTCGTGAACAGCAGGTTATGGCACTGGTGGTCTGCGGCTTGTTGAATAAACAGATTGGCGGGGAACTCGGTATCAGCGAAATCACTGTGAAAGCTCATCGCGGCAAGGTGATGCAGAAGATGAGGGCCGATACTATTGTCGACCTCGTGAGAATGGCGGCGAGGCTGCGGCTTGGGCCGGCAGTGATGACTGCGGCCTGAATTTACCTTATTTGGCGCGGACCCGATACCATGGTGTCGCCCAATACCATCGTCCAATTGATTGGCCGCGATACGGCAGTTCCAATGGCTGCAGCGCGGCCGAATCGGTAGGGCGAGCGACTTTGCCAGAAACCCGTTTTCGTAGCCGGGCCGGCACTGCGCTCGCGCTCCAGCCAAGTATTCAGGGAAAGGATGGCAAAGACATGCCTGTAGCGACCTGGGAACCTCACGAGAAACACGGACACCTGACGATGCAAAGCGACTTGCCTGACAGTGTCTACGCGTTTCCGAAGCAGCGCAAAGAACCGTTGACCGATGCAGATCATGTGCGTAACGCGGTGGCACGCTTCGATCAAGTCATCGACGTTTCTGATGCCGACCGCGCATTGGCGTTCGCGAATATCGAGAAGGCTGCAAAATACTACGGCGTCAATCTCGCGGAGACTTCATGGCACGATCTGGGCAGTCATCCCCAAAAGAACAGAAAAGAGGCTGCCGCAAAAGGTGTTGTGACGCGCGAACGCCACGAGCAGATCTAATGCCACCATGCAGAGGAAATGAAATATGAAAGCAATTGTTGTCCATCAATATGGCGGGCCTGAAGTACTGAGGTATGAGGATTACCCTGACCCGGTGGTGGGTCCTGGAGAAGTACTGGTGCGGGTAGCTGCCGCGAGTGTGAACCCGATTGACGTCAAGCGGCGCGCCGGGTTGACTAAGGGTTTTTATCCCATGCAGTTCCCAAGCCTCATAGGAGTCGATATGTCGGGGACCGTGGTGAAGGTTGGTCCGGACGTCGAAATCTTCACGCAAGGCGATCAGGTGTTCGCAATGGCGGACAACACTTACGCAGAACTCTGCGTCGTGAAAGCGGACGTTCTTGCGGATATCCCTGTGGGCCTTGACACGACCGAGGCGGCGGCACTGCCGCTGGTAACGGTGACCGGCAATCAGCTCCTGGCAGCTACGGGAATCAAGGCAGGCCAGACGGTGATGGTCGTGGGTGCTCTGGGAAACGTCGGACGATCGGCGGTGTTCACTGCGAAAGACCGCGGTGCGACCGTGATTGCGGGGGTTTTGAAGAGGCAGATGGAGGACGCGAAGACCGTGGGCGCGGATCAGGTGGTCGCCACCGACGACGATACCGCGATCGCAAATCTCGTTCCGCTCGATGCGGTTGCAGATACGGTCGGCAGAACACTCGCCGAGAATCTGATCGCCAAGGTCAAGCCGGGAGGTGTGTATTCCTCCGTTGTCGGAGCACCGCAGAACGCTGCGAAATTCCCATCTGTAAAGGTGGTGCCGGTATTCTCACATTTCGACAGAGGCACTCTTCAGTACATGGCCGAAGCCGTGCGAGATGGCAAGCTGGTAATTCCGATTGGCGAAAGACTGCCGCTAAGGGAAGCGGCCAAGGCTCAAGCACTGGCGGAAAAGGGTGGCATCGGGAAGATCTTGCTATTGCCTTGATATCAACTTCGCCGACGCCGGTAGCGCAGGTACAGATACGCAGCCTTTTCCTTGACGCTGACCATTTGAAGCCAGGGAGCAGAATCCGGCATAAACGCCACCCCTTGCACAACTGCCGGTCGAGTTGCGTCACCCTTGCGGCCGGCAATTTGCGGCGACAGCGTCAGAAAGAGTTCGTCTACAACTCCTGCCGCGAGAAATTGTCCGAATAGTGTGGGGCCGCCTTCGTGGAGAAGAGTCTTTACTCCAAACTGCGATCTGAGCAATTTTAGGATCGCCCGCGGGGCGATGCTGCCGCTACGCGAGTTCAAAGCATGTATCTCGACGGAGCGTAGAGTCGCAGCGCCTCGGCGCGTGAGCTCATCTCTGCCAGCCGGGGTTGTGATCACCACGGTGGGAATAGCTGGTGTTCGGAAAATCGCTCTCTCTAACTCCAGTCGGCCGCTACCGCTAACAATAACGAGCAGGGGATATTTTGGTTTATGCTGTGCGACTCGGTATTTCTCATACAAATGCTTCGCATCGGGGTAGATGTATTCAGGAGTCCAAAGGCTTTTCGCACTTACGTCGTGCAGGGTGCCGGCGCCGACCATGACGGCGTCTGCAGAAGCCCGCAACAGGCCCATAATGAACCGGTCCGCAGGATTGGAAGCACTGATGGTTGAGCCGCCCGACAGCCCCTTAATCCCGTAGCTGACGACCCCGTCAAGAGTGGAAACAAACTTCGCAATGACATAGGGGCGCGCAGCGGGTGATGTGCGAAAGTGCAGATCTCCGTCGTACAGCTCTCTCAATCTCTGCGGGAGCGCTGATTCAGCGCGCTCCTTGTCCAAATCAATCAGGGTCCGTACGAGCCCCATTTGCTGCCTTTCTTGAAGCCCCGCGGAGGGAGACACAACCGGGTACATCCGGACCGAACGTTAACCGTATGTGAGGTCGGTGCTCTGTCCGACTTCGATGATATAACCGTCAGGATCGCGGATGTAGCAGCGTATCTCGCCGTACTTGGGTATTGGCGGCGTGATGAACTCGGCTCCTCGACTTTTCCATAATTCATAACACGCTTGAATATTCGCAACGCGGATATTCATAAAGCTGCTGATCTTATGCGGGTCGGCGAGGACGCTGAGCGTTACCGTCGGCTTGTCCGGGGTTGGCCCGCCCCCGACGTTGACAATGAGCCATGTATTCGCGATAAGAATGTGCCCAGACGCGCCCTTGCTGTCGCCCAGGCTCAGAATGCAGCCGCCAAAGACCTTTTCGTAGTAGCGAGCCGATCGCTCGATGTCGGCGACGGTGATAAACAGTGTGACGGTAAAACCCTCAAGCGGGGGCATCTCATAGCTCTTTTGTTCGACTTGTACGCTCATTGACGACTCCGATTGGGACGAGCGGGCACGCGAGCAAACATTTGCGTCAGCGTTTGACGTGGGTTACGACCCGGGAATCCGAACATCGACCACGACCGATTGGCTATCCAATGCGGATATAGCCGTTCGGGGCGCCTGTTAACCGTATGTTAGATCGGTGCTCTGACCGACCTCGATGATATAGCCGTCAGGATCGCGGATGTAACAGCGTATCTCGCCGTACTTGGGTATTGGCGGCGTGATGAACTCGGCTCCTCGACTTTTCCATAATTCATAGCACGCTTGAATATCAGCGACACGGAAATTCATAAAGCTGTTGATGTGATTGGGGTCGGGGACGCTGAGGATTACCGTCGGCTTGTCGGGGGTCGGGCCGCCCCCAACGTTCAGAATCATCCAGATATTCGCGAGCTGAAGGTACGCAGGCGCGTTGCCGTCGCCCATGCTCAAAATGCGAGCGCCGAAGACCTTTTCGTAGTAGTGAGCCGACCGGTTGATGTCGGCGACGGTGAGAAAGTGTGCGATGCTGATCCCCTCGCGCGGGGGCATCTCATAAGTCTTCTGTTCGACTTGTACGGCGTTCATTGATCACTCCAATCTCGAGACGGTGTCCGCCGGGCGTGAGGTGCGGCGCTCGCAGTGCTTATAACTACTCCCATCGGTGTCACCTTTATGAGGCCAGAAGCGAAACCACGAGTCTATTGGACGAAGGTATCGACCAACACCAAAGTATGAATCGGACATATCGGCAAAGTACGGTGCGCACTCCTTCCGACGTGCCAATGAACAGCTCGCCATCGTGCAGTTAGTGCTGGAACATACGAAGGTATCGCCCGACACCATCGTCCAATAGCATCCCCTCCAGACTTCTGGCTTAATCGCGTCAGTCGGAAGTTCTTACCCATGATTGACGGGCGGAATCCGCGCTATTTGGAGAATGTGAGATGCCAGCTGATATGAATCCACGGTTGCTGCAATCTGTGAATACTGAGCCGGCGGCGTTGAGAGATTCGCGATTGGCCTCTGCCGCCCTGGCAGGATGCGCCGATGCATTTGGCGAACTCCAGCGACTTTACTCGCGAAGGCTCTACAACACCATTTTTCGGATTATCAGGAACCGCGAAGATGCCGAGGATGTGCTGCAGGAGGCGTTTTTGCGGGCCTACGTGGCACTTCATACCTTCGAAGGTAAATCGAGCTTTTATTCCTGGTTGACGCGAATTGGAATCAACTCCGCGTTTATGGTCCTTCGCAAGGGTCGCGCGCGCCCCGAAATACTGACAGATTCGAGCCATGGACCAGATGACGAAATCTTTCATTTCGAAGTCAAGGACCCGAGCCTGAATCCTGAGCAAATTCTGGATCAGCGGCAGCGGTGCGCCAACCTCGAGCGTGCCATCCAGAGGCTTGACTCGAACCTGCGCGTTCCGCTCGAGACTCGATTAGTGCATGAAAGTTCCCTGGGAGAGATTGCAGAGAGTCTGGATATTTCTCTAGCCTCAGTCAAGTCAAGGCTTTTTCGGGCACGAGTCCGGCTCAGCGCATCGCGAGCTTTCAGGAATTCAGAACGAAAGAAGCCTGTGTCACGCGGATTGCGGGGGAAGAGGTCCATGGCTGGCTTCCAGAATCGAGAACAGTCATGGATGAATTCCAACCATGCGTCATGAGCGAATCTGAAGGCGACCGGTCACTTTGGCTGCAATAGCGCGATTGACGATTCGGGTGAATGTAGGGTCGCGGAATGCAGGGACCGTTCGACCCATCGACTGACACCAAGGTATCGACAATACTATCGTCCAATTGTTTGTTGCCCGTGATTCTGTTGTGATCGTACTCTGCCGCCCGATGCAGTCATGATGCGCAACGGCCGGCAAAGGAGAACAGATATTGCGGCAACAGGTTACGACGGTCCGAATCCACTTGAAGCTGGAGTTAGGTCCGTTCCTCAGGAGATTGCCGCAAAGGGCGTCACGTTCTTCACACGAACATACATATGGGGGAAGATCTTCCTGTGACGAATATTCATATTAAGCGGGTTTACGAAGAGCCGGATGCGAAGGACGGTACGCGAATTCTTGTAGACCGGCTTTGGCCGCGAGGGCTCACCAAGGAGAAGGCGAAGGTTGACCTTTGGCTGAAGGAAGTGGCGCCAAGTACCGAGCTTAGAAAATGGTTTGCCCACGATCCTGCCCGGTGGGCTGAGTTCCAGGCGCGCTACCGTGAGGAACTCAGAAGGAACAAGCAGCCGGTTTCACTTCTCAAAGAAGAAGCGTCGAAGGGACCGGTGACCTTGGTTTATGGCGCAAAAGACCAACAGCACAACGAAGCAGTGGTCTTGCAAGAACTCTTGAAGTCGAAATGAATTGGTTCGTTGTGGCAGCCGCCTCAAGTCGATTTTCGCGGCGCGGGCGGCGTCATAACTAACATGTATGATGCTCACGCTGCCCTGCGGCTCTATTCCCTCGTTTCATTTCGATTTGCGCAGCTCAATTCCCAGCGACCCGCCATAGCATTCCGTGGAGACGCCCGGAGCAACTCTAGTTTCACAGAAATTCGATCACGGAGTGTTTATGAGATGGGTTGGGTCCTGGTCAAAAAGTGACCCGCATGAACCATCGAGTCCTCCTGCTCCATTGCTGTAGCCGCCATCCGGACTGGTTGAAAGTGTGGTGGTGGGCCCGTGCCGATACAGTTCTTCGGCAAAAGCGACTTGGTTGATTGCGCGCACGCGCGCATTGTCGACGTCTTTCGGCGATTTCTTCAGGAGCAGGGCACAATCCATGATGGAATATCGCTCAAGGACGCAGATCACAAAAACGAGGCGGTCGATGTTGGGCAGCGCCAGAATCGCGGGTGACTCCCGCAGCGTTTCTATCAGATACTCGCAGGGCTGCAAATCGAAATCAGCTCCTGGTGCGCTGCAGGTGTCGTTGCACATCACGGGTTCCGTGACTGGAACCAGACGGATCGCGTTGCGGACCACCGACCGGCGCGCCCAGGTAGGAGCCCACCTTTTTGAAACGGTGCTGTTGGTAAAGCACTCCCTCATGGCAAGGAGGAGACACTTTTCCGCTTTCTCGGCGTCGGCGGTAAGTTGCAGCGACAAACGAAAGAGGTCTGTCATTTCTCTTGCGAATAAGCTTTGGAAATCGACAGTTGTCGCGCAAGTGTCTTCTTCAATTAACTTGAACTGATTGCTGTGGAACCGGAGCGCGCTTTTCATTCCTTCTCCTTCGCGCTTGCGAGCAGGGTGTCAGACAACGACCTTCTGCTTTTTAACTTTGCCACCTTAGGAGAAGCATCCCGTGCGCCAGACCATGTGGCGTGCAAGTCGTTGATTCGAAAGGGAAGTATTGCGTGGGGTCCAAATGAATTGTCGAAATTGGCGAAGCGCCTTCGACACGCAGTATGCCCCAGCACGTCGAGGGTCGGAACGATCTCCGTCGGGGCGCAAATCTGGGGGCGCTTGAGAATGCGGGTTCCCGGTATATCGAGACTCTTCTCTCTCTTAAATAGCCAACTAAAAACGACGAAGCGTAAGCGCCAGCGGATAGTGGTCAGACGCCCGAACTGAATCATATAGCTCGATATCAGAAGCAATAAGCCGCCCTTTCGTCAGAATCCAGTCGATCGTGCGGGAAGGATTGAAACGAGACGGTACAGTGGTGAGCATATTCGAAATGTTGGCGAAGGGATTACTGAGCCCCGATTTGCCTATAGATGAAACGAAGGATGCCTGACGCAGATCGGCGTTGAAGTCGCCTCCAACCACAACCTGAATGTCCGGAGCATGCTGAGAAGCATCGTCCAGAAGTTCCGAAAGCTGGCTGCAGCGCAAACCGTCGTCTCCCCTGCTTTCGAGATGCACGTTGTACAAGACCAGTTCACGATCAGGGAGTTTGATATGGCTTATGAGCGCCATCCTACCGCCCAGCCTCCTTTGGAACGGCTTTATACGCGGAATGAACCATCGCGGGCGCCAGAAGCTGGATTGACGCTGAAACCGAAAGATGCGCGAACTCAGGAGGGGGAACCGGGAGAGCGTCGCCTGTCCATGATAGGCACGGGTTCCGTTTTGCTCTTGCGACAGCTCTTCAAACTCGCATCCAAAGACGTAGTGCATTTCGAGCGCCCGCGCAATCTCCTGCGCGACATTGCGACCATGGGTTCGCAAGGCGTTTAGATCGGCCTCCTGCAACAGAATCAAGTCTGCCGAGGCTCCGGCAAGAAACTCAATCACCTCATTCAACTGTTGACCGCGATTGACGTTCCAGGTGACGATCCTGACGGCGTTTGGACGCGCAAATAGGTCCGGCGTGCGAATGAATGACCCTGTTTCGAGTTCTTGCGTCGGTTCCATTGGCGTAGCACCAGTCTAGGTGCGGAATTTCGATGCGCGGGGCGAATTCCAGCGGCGTCAGCTCGTGTCCTGCTTCACAGAAAATCTGTAAATCAAGGTTTCAGAAGTGACTTCCCGAAACCAACAGGAATGGCGAGATTTGACCCGCCGAACTGGCGCAGTATCGCAAAATTAATCCCGATGACTTTGCCCTCGTTGTTGAAGAGCGGGCCGCCAGAACCACCCGAGGTGGTTTGGGCATCATAGACAATCTTGTCATGAAGTATGTCGCCGATGTGCCCCTGGGTAACAGTCGGCCTGATCAGATGGCGGCGCGCGAGCTCTTCCATCATTCGTCTTGAATCACCATCGGATGCAATGGTGATCGATTGGAGCGTCTCCGCGCCTGTCCGGGCCAGAATACCATCAAGAGCAGCGGGGTATCCAAGTAGTACGACCGGGCCCCCGCTGACGGCTGAACTGCGGCCATCGGCAAGCGCAATCTGTTTGATGCCCAGTTCTGAGAGGTCTCCTCTTACGACAGCAACGTCTGCGGCAGAAGAGATCTTTTCGGTGGTTACGGCGATGCCGTGTGGAACGCCAGGGAAATATGCCGTCATTTCAGTGATCACGGGATCAAGACCCTGATCGAGCATCTCCTTCAGGTCATCGTTGTGCCACCAGGGCTCGACCACATGATGATTGGTAAGGATCTGTCCGCCGGCGGCGGCGAGAAAACCGGTGCCAAACACATCGATGTGAACTTCCGGACCATCTCCGGCGAGAGTTACAAGCGGGTTGTTCTGCTGGTCGGTCACCGGCTCGCCGCTGCTCGTCACATTCGCATAGCGCAATCTCGCGCCGCTATTGTGGTCGCGGAAGGTCAGCACAATATGGATGAGGCAGACGCTCTGCTCATAGGACTGGATAACCGTCTGCGCATTCTGATCTTCGGTCTCAAGCTTCTGAAGCCTGCTTTGCACTTCGGCCAGTTGATCTTGCAAAGCGATAGTGTTTTCTGTTGTGCTGGATGCGATTTCCGACCTGAGGTCTTCACTCTTCTTTTGAAGTTGAAGCTTCTGCGGATCGCTCGCCTGGATGGGATCGCGCTGCGGATCTTCAAGGGTCCGGCGCGAACGTTCCACCAACTTTTGTTGCGTCAGCCCTCCTGTCTGCAATCGAGTAATTGCAGCATAGACCCGGGTGTCCTGTTCCTGTCCGCGGCGATAGAAGGACAAGAACACCAGTCCAGTAACGACAAGCACGGCAACCGTCGTCAGGCCGCTGATCCAAAGGGCCTTCCGTCCTTCGCCAACCGCTGTCGCCACCTCCTCGGCAGCGGACCGATTATCCTCGGCAAGTCGCAGCCGCTCTCGAAGCTCGTCCGCGATGTGCTTACTCCGTAGTTGCGCATGCACTTGCGCCAGCAATTCGTGCATGTCGAAGGGCAGTGACAGCACATCGTCAGCCCCGCGATCCAACCACCGTGTGCGCTCGGCCGATCCTCCCTGAGACATCATTAAAACGCGTATGTTGCGCGTGTGTTCGGAGCTCTTGATGTCGGAAAGAAGATCGCAGCAATCAAGTTGGGGCGAATCGGAACCCAGGATAACTACGTCGGGATCGAAAGCGAGGACTGACTTCATTCCCTCCCGGTGGTCTGTCGACACCTCAAATCCGGCTTCGGTCAGCGCCGCGACGATTTGCTCCCTGAGAGCTTCGTAGGGTTCCACCACCAACAGTTTTCCTGCCGTATAGTTCATGTCGAAAGTTCCCGTTTGGCCCCGCCCTCAAAATAATTGCCTCTTATGTTTTCCAGCGACGCGCGGTTCTCAGGTTCGTGCTCGTTTCCTGCTTTACAGAAAACCTGTAAAGCGGTTGCAGGGTTTAGTTCAGACGTTCATCGGCTTCATCTCCGTCGCGGCTGGTGCTTCCCCTTTTGCCCTTAGTTTTGACGAAAATGTCAAACGCGAATTCAAGGAGATGATCCACGCGATATTGGCGCCGATTGCGGACATATACAACGCCAGCCAGGTGAGATTCGAGTATTGCGAAGGCCAACAGAGCGTAGGGCAGGAAGCAGCGCCGGATGATGAATTCGCATTTACGTCCCAGGTACAGGAGTGGATTGGATGAATGGCTTTCCGCTTTTTTCTGCCAAACTGCCAGGAACTGCTCGGGATGCTTGCCGGAAAGCCTGCTTACGCTCGAACCACGCAAGCAGGATCGTGAGAACGGCGCCAAACAGAAGCGCCGCACCCCATGCCCAGAAGGCGCGATTTCCCGAACTGCGTTCCAGGCCGATCGCCATTCCTGCAAAGATGAACAGGTAATAGAGGTAATCGCACGCAGTCTCCAGCCAGCATCCAAAATCGGATAGCCTGAAATTTCAACCGGGCGACCTCGCCATCGCAGCCGTCGAGAATGCTGGCCCACACCGACAGGATCGCTCCCACCAGGGTATTCAGGTATCCGCCCATTGCGTACGACGCACCCGCTACAAGACTGACGCCCAGCGTAAACCGGCTCACCATATTCGGCGTGATCGGAAACTTGATGAGCTGGCGGCTGATGGGGATGGAGATCCTGCGATTCATCCGCGCAAACACGCCGTCGGTGGGCTTGACGAGCCAGCGGTTGAGTTTTTGCTCGGCCACGCTGCAATCCTGCGGCATCGAAATCTCGCTGCCACGAGTCCTCTTCCACCAGCCTGAAGTCGACGAACGATGGACCATTCGAGATGGCTTTCCGGGTGATCCAGCTGTGCAGATCGCGCACGGTCGACGACGTTCGACTCGCGATCGGCGCCAAGTTCGAGAGCCGCCTCATGGCTGAGAAGGCAAAGAGCCCGGCGGGCTCGCTCCCAGTGGCGAGTTCCAATACGTCTGCTTTGGCCACTCCATTCGCTCACGATTCGATGCAAAGCGGGCTGGTAAGTGCGATCGCCGGCAACCAGGAGGACACGGGCGCTGCCGGAATTCGCAGTCACCTGCGAACGATCGATGACAAGGGGCGTGCCCACTGCAACTTCCATCCATTCAACGCCGGCGGGGAGACGTCGCGTCGTTGAGCAACTCCTGCCTGATTTGCGGCCCCGTGACCTGGTTAAAAACGACGATGATGCGCTGCGGATTCGTGGCTTGCACTCCCAGAATGGCGCGCAACAATACGGGCAGCGTTCCCACGCGAGCCAGTGCCGGCTCGAACCAAGGTGACCAAGGCATGTCGTTCGCCAGAATGATTGCGACTTGCGCATTGGAGCGCAGACTGCGTGGGTCCTGCCGTTGTTCTTTTACCTGCATAGCTCAACTCCCGTAACCATTTCGGTGCGGTCGTCGGCTTTGCCAGCCCATTCGGATCGGGAATACCAGGCGAGGCAAATGGCTCCCATGATGGCCCAGAAGATGGCTCTTACACGGCGGCAAAGCCCGAGCGTTAAACCTTGGGCACCGCTGAGGCCGACAACTTTCCAATCACCATGTTTCCGCCCTCGTAGGTGCCCAGGTTCCCCGGGTTGACGGCTCCAATGACGTTGATGAGTTTCGTCAGAGATTCGAGAATGAGCGCGCCAACGAAGCTGACATGCGCGCCCAGAAAATGAAGGATCAGATAGACCTCAGTAACAGCAAGGAGGTGGCTGCCGAGATTGAGGATAAGCTGACCCAGAAGGCGCCTGGCGCCTGACGATGAAACTGAAGGAACTGGCGCTCTGAAGTTCGATCACGGACTTTTTGCCGTTGATCCAACCGCGGAACCATGGAATGCGGCCCGCGGCGCGAGCGGGTTCCAGAAAAGAGCGGCCATCCTTTTTGGAGGGCGAGCACGGCCAGTCGCCAACAGGAACACAAGCACAAGCACAATACGCCCGGCATATATGCGCAAAGCGCCAGAGAAGGTGAAGGTGGCAGCGGCGAGCAAAAATTCCGGCGATGGTTACGACTGCGCCCATGGACGATGAAAAGCCCGCGGTCCATGGCCACCGAAGAGATCGCACTGGCCATCGGCACTCCGGAGCCGAGCAGAGCCCACGCGCGCCGACTCGCCGAATACCAGTCCAACGACGCCAAGTTGCCCAATCGGCTTCCGAGATCAGCCGCAGGCCGAAAGTGCGCCAGAACGAGACTCCCTTCGCTTTACCCGGCAGCGCGAGCCTCCATGCCCACGTTCTGACGATGTGAGCAAAGCCTGTAACTGCGATGACAAGCAGCATTCCCCAGCCGATGGTTTTGGCGTTTTGAAGAAGCTTGCCGGGACCGGCGCGCTCGACCAGATAAACAAGCAAGGCGACGCCGAGCAGCATCGCGAGAATCCGCAACGCGGATGCCGATTTTTGCCTGGGACTAGGCATAAGCCGGACTCGTGACTTGCCGCACCGAGCAGGGCCGGGTGAAGAAGGGGTTGCGCGCGTAATCGAGCGCTGCCGGCGTATCCACATCCTGCCAATATCCCTCTCCAATGTCAAAGCCCTTGAAAGTGCGGTTTTGCCCCATGATGCGCAGGCCATCTGAAAGAGAACAGTTGCCGTTGACCATGGCGCTTTCGAGCCACCGGAAAATCACCGGCTGGCAGCGGAACATTCCTGTGTCCAGGGCGTTGTACTGCTTCAGGTTCTTGCCGATATCAACGATGCAGTCCCCTTCCAGTCGCACTTTGGTCGCGTCGTCCAGGTCGAAGACGCTTCCGATCTTGCGATCCACTCCGAGAATCACCTCATCCTGCCGCAGCCGCTGACGGAGCAAAGCTCCGGCGGTGGCCGATTCAAAGATATGGTCTGACATCAGCAGAAGAAAGGACTCGTGAATGAGATCCTTCGCGCGCAAAACGGACACGCCGTTGTCCTTGCGATAATCGGGGTTCTCAACCCAGGTGACATCGATGCCCTTGAGCGGCCGGGCCTCGTACCACTGCCGGATCATGGACCCGCGATAACCTACCACGATGACAAATTTCTCGATGCCGGCGGCACGCGCACCAGACATCACATGCTCCAGTAACGGCTTGCCATGCAGCAGCACAAGGGGTTTAGGCAATTCGCCGGAGCAAGCAGCCAAGCGGCTACCATTGCCGGCTGCCAGAATGAGAGCCAGTTTAGTGTCGGACATAACTTGCCTCCGTAGGCGAAAGGCCTGCATGCTTACCTGCGGCTGCAGACAGTGGAGAGTAATCGAGAAATCGAATGCTGACGTTTGTTGGGCCGAATACCCGAACGTCGCTTGTGCTTGTGGACAACGACGGGAACCAGTACTCGCCGCTTTTTCGGTATTCCAAGGTAAAACGTACAGTGCGGATCCAAATGGAAGGGGTCTTAGCGAGCTGGCCCTCGATTCGCGCCAGCGCGTTGTCTTCGGCGTCTACCCAGATCTTTCCCCGAAACAAGTAGACTTCCTGCCTTTTTGGAGCAACATCGATCACATAAGCAATCCGGCCATTGAGAAGAGCCGTCCCCATCATCTGAAGTGTGTAATTGTCTTTGTTGATCAAGGTCATCGGACGCACCGACGGGCGCGAGACTTCCGATTCCGTTTCCAAGGCCTGGCGTAAAGAGGTGTTGCCGGAACTCCAGCCTTCTTTGGATACGATCTGAAAATGCACTGTGCCATCCGGATCGCAGGCAACGTTCGCGACCAAGTGAGCGTGCTTGTCAAACAGAGGGTTCTCAAGGTCGTACTGCCTGATACCTGTGTAGCCACGAGTCGCGATTTGGCTCTGCATTTCGTGGGCGAGCATTTTGGCAATCACTTCATCCGCAGATGGAGCAGGCGAGGCGGTCGCTTGACCGATCAGCGGCACAGATGCGCAAGCGAGCAAAGCGACAACGATGATAGGAACCTTCATGGTCAGAACTCGAAAACCAATTTCCCGCGGTACTCTCTCCATGCGGGGTTGTAGAAATTGCCAAACGACGCACTGTCCATATCGTTCTGCACGTCGCGGGGATTATCGTGGTTGAACATATTGAAAGCGGAGCCACCGACAACCATATGCACGCGCCTTCCGGCGACGTGGAAGGTGGCGGGCCGGGTAACCTGCAGATCGCAGGAAGAAAACCACGGGTACCGCCGGTCATCGCGTGGGCCAACGTACTGGCGATACTGGTTCTCCACCGAATAGGGGAATCCGGAATGCAGGTCATACACCGGCAGGATGTTCAGCTTCCAGGGGCCTGAGATATTGGGCCAGATCAGGATCCGGTTGGGGGCGTCGAAAAGCAAACGTGCCTGGGCGTCGGGCTGAATCACCGCCTGCGGAAAGTTGCCTATAAAGAGGAACGGGTCGTTGAGATCGCCGTAAGCCCTCGAGCGCACATACGACGCGTTCACCGCGGCGCGAGGAATCTGGTAGCGCCCCGTAAACTGAAACTCGCGGTAGGAATCGCTGCCCCCGTTGGATAACGAGATTGCGCCCTTTGCCGACGCTGGAGATACCACGAAGTCCCTGGCGGTGTTGCGATCTTCATAGCCCGCCCGGACGGTGAGACTGCTGGTCACCTGCCGTTCCAGTTCGACATTCCACGACGTGCTGCGCGGATTTTGCAGCCCCCCAGAAATCTGATTGGCATAAGTGGTGGAACTTGAAAACTCGCCACTGGAGCCGTACATCGTTACTGTGCGCCCGGGCAGCTCGGCGAATGCCGGAAGCATCAGAGGAACGCGATCGTAGAAGATCCCAGCTCCTCCGCTGAGCAGCGTCTTGCCGTCACTGGTGAGCGTCAGAAGGAAGTTGGCGCGCGGCGCAACGTGTGTGGAGCTTGTCACAGTATCGCTGTCCAGACGCATGCCAAGACCGAAGGACAGCCGGCTCAAGGGCGCCCATTGATCGTAGACATAGGCAGCGGTCTCATTCTGGTTGATGCTGAAAGAGGCTGGCTGCGTAAAAGTAATCTGTTCAATCGTCGCTCCCGTGGAGCCGATTAACGCGACGGGGAAAAACGCCTCTGTTCCATCGAGAGAAGAGTGCGAGTAATCCACGCCGGCGCTGATGCGATGCGCGCCCATCAATTGATGCGGCGCAAACTGGTAGCTCTCCTGCCCGTCGTATCGAGCGCTGCGGCGGCTCTGCTGGTTGAAGAATCCTCCCTCGGTGGTGTCGATCATCAACTCGAAGGGTTGGTAGCTTTGCGGATTGGTGTCGACGTCGTAAGTCTTGTAGCTGAACTGGGAAATCAACATGCTGTCGGACCCGGCGACATACCGGTGCTGCGCATACACCTCGTACCCACGCTGGCGGAAATCTGTTGTGGATGGCTGGGGCGTGAAGGTATTCAGCCCCATGTAGTCCAGCTTCTGCGGATAGACCGTGACCGATACCGTGGCCGTTTGTTTGGCGCTGGCGTCGATGTCGAACTGAGAGTACGAGTCGAAGCCTTCCAGTTTCGTGTCCCGCTGCAAGGGAGGAAGGCTGTTTACCGGAGTCCGCACAAACCTGTATTCAAGGGATTGAGTGAATGCAAGCCGGTCTTTGAGAATCGGACCGGTAAAGGTCGCGCGTGGAGTGGCAGCGCCCAGGCCGGCGATGGTTCCTGCGCGGTCCCGCAGACGGGGAACGATGTTCTGAATCGCAAAGTGATTCTTTTCGTAGTTCCCTGTTTTTGTCTCGACCGTCGAAAGGGCTCCGGTCAGCTTGCCGTATTGCGGGTCGTAGGGATTCGAGATGACCTGCACTGACGAAACCACGTCGATGGGCAGATTGATGGCTTGGCCGCCGGTAGCCGGGTCGGTCACATTAGCGCTATTCACCAGCGCCCCGCTCTGACTGGCGCGAGCGCCCTTCAAATTGATACGGCCGTCGGGACCGCGAACCACTCCAGGAACCAGAGGAAGCAGACTTTCAAACCGCTCGTTCGCATTGGGGGCGTCTTCGACGGTTTTCTCCGAGATCGTGACGTTGGTCGTTGAGGTTTCCATTTCGTTTGGAGAGCCCGAGGTCACCGTCACCGAGGTTGCGACTGCAGCGAGCTTCAGCTCTACTCCCACGTTGAGATGAGCTCCCGAGCCCATGGTGACGGCCTGTTCCGCGTGCATTCCGGGAAAATCGGCTTCGATTGTGTAGGCGCCGGCGTTGACCGCGGAGAAGCTGTACTTTCCCTCTGCATCGGACTCGGTCTCGCGGGTCGTAGCGCCCTTCAAGACAACCTTTGCGCCGGGCACCATGGAAGGGGTACCAGATTCTGAGACAAAAACCGTGCCTTCAATAGTCCCCTGCTTGGCAGAAGCTTGCCCCCATACACGAAGAGGGAAAATCAGGTACATGACAATCAGGATTGCCAGCAGGAAAATGGCGTCGCGTTCGAATTTCCGCATATCGCCGGCACGCTCACGTGCTGAATGGATGAATCTCATGCTTGCGTCTCGCCTCCGATATGCACTTCTTGCTTTGCCACTGGGGTAAGAGCAAGGGGATTGCCAAAAGCGGACGGAGCATAATTGCTTAAGAATCAACGCGAGGATCGATGTAATTTGCGCGTACGTCGAAAATGTCGATGACAATCACCACAGCTTCGACCCTAAGCAACAGGGTGCTGAGTCATAGGGAGCGGCGTTTGGGGGATGCAGCACTGCCTTCACCGAAAAGGCCCGGCGACCCTCTGCGCCGGATTCATTCCCGGTTCAAAAGCTTCCAATCAACATGCGGATGCGTGCTTTCCCAGACTCGTCGAAACTGACGGTGACTCCGGCGGCACCGAGCGGAGTAGGCACGAAGATGCCTGTGGAGGTGCTTTGATGCGTTTGCCAGCCGCCGGATCCCAAATCGAAGCGGCCAGCCTCGTACCATGTTGCGAATACCGGAGTGCGCGCGGGGTGCCGCGCATAGCGGTCATGAAAAATCACGCCGCCCCCCGCGATAGCAAGGGTATTGGCGTGAAACTCCTGATAACGGTATGCGGCGAGCCGGTTCATCCCTCCTGCGGTGAACTGCTCGAAGTAATCGAGCTTCCTACCGAAGCTCGTGTCGGCCTGATTGACCACGAAGATGGTGGCCAACCGGCCAACAGGACGGAGCGAGCTGAACTCGTTTTCAAAGTAGGGATACGAGACATTGCGGAAGCTGTAGCCGGCGGAGCCTTCGAGTCTTGTGCCGCGCGTGGGTAGACCGCCGGAATCCTGTGTATTGAAGATCCAGCGGACTTCAGGCGCCGAGTAGCCCCCGCTCGCCGCCTTGATTCCATCGATTGCCGGGGCGCTGCTATACGAATCGTGTCCTGCTTGAACTCCGAGCCGCAGTTGCACGTTGCGCCACGTTCCCAGGCCCGCGTAGAAAGAGCCTCCGACGCGATCGCGGGTGGCAGCAAATCGGGATGGGCCCGCGTAGCTATTTACGTGAAACCGTTGCACCACGAACCCCGGATCAACGAAATAGGAGGTCCCATCGAAGGGGTTGTAGTACTCGGCAAGAAACCCCGGATCGTAACCGATATCGAATGCGCCCGAAATCCGGGATTTGTACGCGTTGCGAAAGACGGCCGAAGTGGAAAGCCGCAAACTGGCGCGATCGGGTTCTCCCGACGATGACGAGTAGCGGACGGAGGGCCGCACGAGAATCTGATCTCCGGACCGCGGAATGAATTTAACGCGATAGCCTTCGGGCTTGCCGGGCTCATCCTGCCAGTCGTAGGAGGCTTCCGGAATCGCTGTGGAAATCACCATTCCGTTGAGCACATCCTGCAGTTCGTGCTCCGGCACAGCGCGGTCGCCGAACTTGTGACGAAGTTCATCCTGAGCCTTTTGCTGGAAGGATTTTTCCGGGCTTTCGACGGCCACAACAGTTCCCTGCCGCGCAGCCGAGCGGATGCGACTCGTGCGATTGCGTAGAAACGCGTCCCAGGCCTCATCGGAAAGCTCGTACGGCTTCAAGTCGGAAGCGCGCGCCTGAGCGGCTTTATATCCGGCTTCAATGATTTCCGCAGAGCTTTTGTAGCTCATCGCGGTCAAGTGAGGGAGGTCCACCATAATCACCAGGTCAGCCGCAGCGAGGGATGAACGTGCATTTTGAGCGGAGTCAATTTCCGCAGTGCGGCGCAGAATATCGGGGATCGTGGTCAAGTGGTCCGGGGTGACGGCAGGCATTTGGAAGGCAACCGCGATCACCTTTTGCGCTCCCATGCTTCTGGCCACTTCAACCGGGACCACCTGCACAATTCCGCCGTCGACCAGAATCATGCCGTCGAGTTTCACGGGAGTGAAAACGCCGGGAATGGACATGGTGGCGCGCATGGCGAGGGCCAGCGAGCCTTGATCGAGAACGACAGCCTTGCCAGTGATCAAATCGGTTGCAACGCAGCGGAAGGGCGTGGGCAACTCGTCGAAGTTTTGGACACCGGAATACGCCAGAGTAGACCGGCTGAGCAGGAGTGAAATCGATTCTCCCGAACTCAGCCCCGACGGCAGAGAAAGGTTCTTGCCGAAGCGAAGGGTAAGATCGCCGAAGCTGCCGTTCCATTTCTGCTTTTCGACGATTGGCTGGTCAGCGAACTTCGGGTTTGGGCTAAACATAGACTCGAAATCGATCTGCTGGACCATAGCCTCGATCTGCTTCGAATCCATGCCAGTCGAATAAAGTCCTCCCACGAGCCCCCCCATGCTCGTGCCTGCCACATCGTCAATGGGAATGTGATGTTCCTCGAAGTACCGCAGCACGCCAATGTGTGCCAGCCCAAGAGCGCCGCCGCCACTGAGCGCAATCCCGACCCGCGGACGGCGGCTCGCCTGAACTTGCGCACACACCTGCATCGCGCCAGCGGCCAGGAGAATAACAGCGATCTTGCAAAGGACCTTCATCGTTGGCTGCCTTCAGGCGTTTCTCTGCCTTCAACGGCTCATCGACGCCCGCAGAGCGTCGTCTGCGCCATGCAGGTCCTTTTCGCCGCGACTTTGCAGGGGCCCTGCCTGCAGAATCTCGTAGCCCTCGTATTTGATCGTCAACACGGCTTTTCCGCCGATGCGCACACTGGTCTCGCTGCGATTCTGCTGCGGGAGCCAGAAACCTCCAACTCTCGCATTCGTCTGGTGAACCAAAGTCTGCGATATCCAGAAGGAAGGATTCTTCGCCGGTTCCACGTCCATCTTCGATACAGCGCCGTCTGCCGCATCAACCCAAATCTTTCCCCGGTAGAGGTACGGGCTGCCCGCCAATGGCTCAACTTGCAGAACAAACGTTGGCCGCCCATCCAAGGTGTCATTGCCCAGCAACTGAAATCTGTAGTTTGCCGGCGTCAACGCGTGGGCGCCTCGATCCTGAGCTGCATCCTTTTCGCTGTCCAACGCCCGCTTGAGTACTT
This sequence comes from uncultured Acidobacteriota bacterium, assembly GCA_963826735.1. Taxonomy (GTDB): domain Bacteria; phylum Acidobacteriota; class Terriglobia; order Terriglobales; family Acidobacteriaceae; genus Telmatobacter. The sequence continues at coordinate 1,317 of CAWGYN010000007.1, read as the reverse complement.
TTTCGCAAAGTGTGTGTGAGCCGCTCTCGGATAGAATGCGGAAATTCTTCCCGGAAGACGCGTCGTAATCGAGTTCCACATCCATTTTGGCGGTGATGTGCTTGAAGAAGCCGTGATACTCGACGTCGTAATGCCGCAGAGAGTGGTAGCGCTCGAGCGCCTGCGCCTGCAACCGGTCGTGGTGTTCGATGGACTGTACAATTTGCACCGTGTCGGGTGTGGCCGCAGATGCGGCGGCATTTCCACCCTGAGACCACGAGCAGGCAGGGAGAAGCAGAAAAGCCGCTATCGGCGCGATCAGTTGGCCTGGACTGTAGTTGTGCAGTTTCATAGTTGAACTCCGTCTTCGAGGGCTGGCCGGCCCGCATCCACCGCAGCGGGCGGCCACTCTGGTGGGAATTGCCAATCGCGAATCTCCGGCAGCACGGTGAGGCTTTTATAGTTTTTGAGCTGGGGCGGCGGTGGAACGATTGGAATTTGCTGTTTTAACTGCTCCCGGTAGTGCCTGAGGAAATAGTGCATCGTTTCCACACGAATGCGAATCGACGCCAGGGGGCGATTTTCATCGAGATCGCGGAAGGAGAAATGCGGCTTGCCCGATGCGGCAATAATGCGCTCAATCACGCGGCTGATGAAAGCATCGTGCCCACACTTGAAATTCGACAGTTCCACCGAGACGAGGTTGGGATGGCGGGCCACGAACTTCGCAGCCCAGATCTTATGATTGGAGTTGGCTGAAAACGTATTTTTCCACACGTCGGAAATATCGAGCGGAGAGCGAATAAAGCCAGCTTCCACATCGGAACCGAAGAGGCGGTCGAGCAAGTCCGCATCGAGCGGCAGCAAGCCCTGCGAAAAGATGGGGTAGCCGAGCCGGTGCAGTTCTTCCAGAATCCCCTGGTTCAGGCCTGGGTCATGGTGATACGGCCGGCCCAGCATGACCAATCCAATCCCGCCACTCCGCTCCAGTTCGTCGAGGGTCTGGCGAGCTTCTTGCCGGAACTCGTTTTCGAAATTGGAATACGCCGCAAAGGCCGCATCGATGGCGTGCGCGTTTTCGTGCCAATCCAGACGCAGCAGCTCTTTCCAGCATTCAAACATCTGGTATTTGAAGAGTTCGCGGTCGATCAAATTCAAGACCGGGTTCAGGTACTTTACGCCGGCCTTATCGAACCAGTTCACCTTGCGGGAGAACGCCGCCTTGACGGCTTCCGGCGTTGCCGAGCCGGATGGGCATGCGTTCGAATCTACGCAATGTTCGAGCGGTGTCGTGAGCAGATCGAACATCGGGAAGAAGATGGCATTGAGCGGTTGACT
>CAWGYN010000006.1:0-233583 GCA_963826735.1 uncultured Acidobacteriota bacterium | reverse complement strand
TCTTGACGTGGCTGAGGATTGATCCTTGAAGTGCCCACTACCTTTTTGGTGGGCACCTGATGAGTGTGTCTAAGCGGCTTGGGAGGATTGGGTCTGGAGAACGGGGCGAGGTTCCAGGGCAGGAGTTCTTCGATGCGGCTGATGGGATGGTCGGCGATCTGGGCCAGGACGGTGCGGAGATAGAACTCGGGATCGAGACCGTTGAGTTTGGCCGATCCGATCAGGCTGTACATGGCGGCGGCACGTTCGCCACCGCAGTCGGAACCTGCGAATAAATAGTTCTTGCGTCCAAGAGCCACAGCGCGCAGTGCCCGTTCGGCCGCGCTGTTGTCTATCTCCAACAGCCCGTCTTCGGTGTAACGCGTAAGGGCACGCCAGCGCGAGAGCGCATATCGAATCGCAGCCGCAGTTTCGCTCTTCGCTGACAGCGAACGCAGTGCCTTCTCCATCCATTTGCGCATGTCGTCGAGCAGTGGCCTGGCTCGCGCCTGTCGGACACTCAGCCTCAGATCGGCGGGCTTGCCGCGTACCTCGTCTTCGATCGCGTAGAGAGCGCCGATCCTCGCCAGCGCCTCGGTCGTCGTGGGCGAGGCGTGGATGACATGGATCTCGTGAAACTTGCGGCGCGCATGCGCCCAGCAGGCCACTTCATAAATCGCGCCATCGCCGTATAGATGATGGAACCCTGCATAGGCGTCTGCTTGCAGAGCCACCCTTGAACTCCTTCAGATGCTGCCGTGGATGCTCACCCTTGCGATCCTCCGAGTACGCGAACCAGACAGCCGGCGCGGTATCTTCACCCGCAGGCCTGTCATCGCGCACATAGGTCCAAAGTCGGCCCGTTTTGGTCTTGCCGCTGCCAGGCGCAAGCACCGGCATCGGTGTATCGTCGGCGTGAAGCTTGGCTCCTGCCAGCACATGCTTCTGAATCGCATCGATCAACGGAGCGAGTAACTCACTTGCCCCACCTACCCACCCGGCCAGCGTGGAGCGCTCAATCTCAACTCCCTGGCGAGCGTAGATCTCCGACTGGCGATAGAGCGGCAAGTGATCGGCGAACTTCGAAACCAGCACGTGGGCCAGCAGCCCCGGTCCGGCAAGGCCACGCTCGATCGGACGCGATGGCGCAGGCGCCTCAACCACCCGCTCACAACCGCTGCAGGCGAACTTCGGCCGCACGTGGCGAATGACCTTGAAGCTATCCGGGATGTACTCCAGTTGCTCGGAGACATCTTCGCCGAACTGGCGCAACTGGCCGCCGCAGTCGGGGCACGAGTCGCCGTGAAAAGCGTGGCTGACAACTTCGCGTGGCAGATGCTCCGGCAGCGGCTTGCGTCGAGACCTCGTCTTAGGTTCCTCAGCCGGTCTCACCCGCTCAACAGCGGCTTCCATCTCGGCCTGCGCGGACTCCAGCTCTTCCAGATGGAGTTCAAGCTGTTCAAGCTGAATGACGATCTTCTCGCTCTTGACGCCGAACACCCTGCGCCGCAGCTTCTCGATGACCAGCTTCAGATGCTCGATCTGCTCGCTGCTTGAGCGCAGTTGCTCATCTTGTTGGGAGAGTGTCTGGCGATGGGACTCGAGTTCAGTCTCGAGCGATCGAAGCTCGTCTTCATGAGAAGCGGCAAGAGATCGAAGTTCCTCTTGATGCGCAACGAGCAATGCCTTCAGCGCCTCACGATCGAGCCCGTCAAGATCCGGCAACTGAGCGGCATCCATGGACACAGTATGCCATCAATGAAATCAGAATGCATCAATAAAAGGTGCATGAATAAAGGGGAATCACACGTGTCACTCAAACCGCGATCTGCGGAGTCCAGGTCCTCTGCGGCCGGCGCCAATCGATGCCTTCGAGTAACATCGAAAGCTGCGCACGCGTCAGACAAACGGTTCCTTCCGTGGCCTGCGGCCAGATGAATCGTCCTCGCTCAAGGCGCTTGGCAAACAAACATAACCCGTCACCGTCGAACCAGAGAACCTTCACGATGTCACCTCGGCGTCCTCTGAAAACGAAGACGTGACCCGAGAACGGCTGCTGTTGAGCACCGTCTGCACCTGCGCACTCAGACCGTCGAACCCGCGACGCATGTCGGTCACGCCGGCGGCAAGCCATATCTTCGTTCCGGTGCGCAGTTCGATCACTTGCGCAAACTCTCAAGAATCGAACGCAGCAGTATAGGATCAGCTCCGCTCTCCACGCTGATCATGGCCCGGCCAGGAAGCTCGATGTGAATCGAGCCGCCTGCTGCTGGCGGTTCCTTCGCATCAACCTGGCCTGGAGCATCGGCCGCAACGCTGGGAGCAGACAATATGACTGGAAGAAGCGCCGTAGATCCCGCCGCCGCCTCGTTCAGTTCGCCACGCTTCAGCGCACGACGCCACTTGAACACCTGGTTCGCGTTCACACCGTGAGCGCGAGCCACCAGCGCAACACTCGCGCCGGGCTCGAAGGTCAGCTCCGCAATCCGACGCTTCTCTGACACCGTTCGCCACCGACGAGGCCGACGCCCGGTTCCCACTTCCCCCTCATCACCCATGACGGCATCGTCGTCCTCAAACCAGATGTCATGCCAGAGGGGAGCTCGGGACGCTTACGCCAACTCCGCTGCCTTTAATACTTCACAATCGCCGCGAACGAATCCGGCTTGAGGCTTGCGCCGCCCACCAGCGCGCCGTCGATCTCTTCCTGGCCGATGAGCGCGGTCGCGTTGTCGGGCTTCACGCTGCCGCCGTAGAGAATGCGCATGGCCGCGGCAACATTCGGCGCCCAGCAGCTTGGCCACTTCGGCGCGGATGATCTTGTGCGCATCGACGGCGATCTCCGGCGTGGCCGTTTTGCCCGTGCCGATGGCCCACACCGGCTCGTAGGCAATCACGATCGGCGCGGCGGCCTCGGGCGTGATGCCCACGAATGCGCCCTGTCACCTGCGTCTTCGAGCACGCTTGCCGTCTTGCCGGCCTCGCGCTCCGCCAGCACTTCGCCGACGCAGACCACCGGCACAATGCCATGCTTGAGCGCGGTGTGCAGCTTCTTGTTGACGATCTCGTCGGTTTCGGCAAAGTACTGCCGGCGCTCGGAGTGGCCGATGAGGGTATGCGTTCCGCCCACGGCCATCAATTGCAGCACCGAGGTCTCGCCGGTGTAGGCGCCCTCCTCGGCAAAGTGGATGTTCTGCGCGCCGACTGCGACGTTCGAAGCATTGCATGCAGCGGTGACACTGTCGGCAGCAGCACCGGCGAGGGAAACAGCGCGATCTCGTCGCGCGTGTGCCCGGCAACCAGCGGCAAAAAGGCATCGACAAACGCCTTGGCTTCGGCCGGCGTCTTGTACATCTTCCAATTGGCAGCAATCAGTGCTTTACGAGACATGTTTTGTGAATTCCTCAATTCAATTTTATGGGATCGGTTTCGGTGTCCGGGTGATGGCGGGCACAATGCCGGATGACGAGACCGGATCGGGAAGTAGAAGCGGGCGCTGGACTTACGAGCCCGATCCGAGCGTCGAGGTCAAATCGTCGGGCACCGCGCCTTCAAGGAAAGCCGCGCGATGATCCGGGTCGCCCAGGTCCATCTTGAATTGACGCCAGACGCCGTCCTGCAGCACGCCCATGTTCCACGGGCCTGAGACCGAGTCGGAAAACTGCCAGACGATGTGGAAGCCCTCCTCATTCGTGAACCCTTCGCTGTCGGCCTGCAGAATTGCGTCTCCGCGCTCCCACAGTTTCGCTGCGCAGCGCATGGAGCGCATTGCTGCCTTCTTCCGATCTCGTGCCCCCTGCAGGTGCTGGAAGGCATAAATGGTTTTCACCTAGGCCAGATAACTCATGGAGCCATTGCGACGCCGCTTTCCGGCTTGCATCCTGGGTCTCCTCGATGAATTCCGCAATCTCGTCCTGGCCGATTGAGCCGTCGGAGACCGGATTGCGCTCGATCACCGCAACCTCAACTTCGTCATTGCCGGAGAGGAGAAGAGTTTCCCACTCTTCTTCGTGCCTTCTTCGAGTGTCAGTTTGAAGTCAGGGTGCTCGGCGCGAACGAACTGCGCAAGTTCGTCGAAGGGCGGGAACTCTTCGTCTTTTGACAGGACTCGCGTGTAATAGCCCATGGTTTTCTGCCTCAGCTCTTAGTGTATTCATTCTCCGGGAAGCATCGGGCACCGCGCGGCCCTTCCCGCGATTGCCAAGCCGTGGTATATTATGACCATGGTCCTTGACCATGGGAGGATCGCCATGAAAACCACTATCGCTGCCGGCGAATTCAAAGCCAAGTGCCTGAAATTGCTCGACGAGGTTGCCGAGAAGCGCAAGCCAATCGTCATCACCAAGCGGGGCCAGTCCGGTTGCCCACTTATCGCCGATTCCGCAGGCGGGTGATTTTGTGGGTTCAATGCGAGGGACAGTGCGAGATACTCGGCGATATCATTTCGCCCATTGACGTTGAATGGGAGGCGATGAAGTGAGTGCAGGAGCGGCTGGCCCGGATTCCGCGCTTCTGCTTCTCGACACACACGTTGTGCTATGGGCGACCTTCAACGACGACTCGTCTGGGGCGGCACGCGGCGAAGGCCATCAATCTTGCATCGCGCGAGAACAGGCTGGCCATTTCGGCGATCACTCCCTGGGAGATTGGCTTGCTGGCCAGCAAGAAGAGAATCAATCTCTACAAGGATGTGAAGGAGTGGGTTCGGGATGCATTGGCGAAGCCCGGCGTTGCGCTTGTGCCACTGGAGCCCGAGATTGCCGTGGCCAGCACCCGTCTGCCCTTCGAGATGCACGCCTGACCCCGCCGACCGCATTCTTGTGGCGACTGCGCGACATCTCGGCGCAACCCTTGTCACCGCCGACCATGCGTTACTCGCCTTATCCAGGAAGGGCAATTTCAAGGCGACTCGACGCTCAATCGTAATCCCAAAACAAGAATCGCATCCGGCGTCGTCCGCCGGGTGCGATTTTGCTGTGAATTACTGAATTGTGAACTGACAACGGCTTTACTTGTCCGTCAGCGCCTCCACGCCCGGCAGCTTCTTGCCTTCAAGAAACTCCAGGCTGGCCCCGCCGCCGGTGGAGATGTGCGTGATCTGGTCGGCTACGCCGGCCTGGTTGATCGCGCTCACCGAATCGCCGCCGCCGATGATCGACGTCGCCGTGCGGTTCGCCGCAACGGCCCGCGCAATGGCGTTGGTGCCCACGGCAAAACGCGGAAACTCGAACACGCCCGCCGGCCCGTTCCACACAATCGTCTTCGCCGTCGAAACCACCTCTTCGATCGCCGCAATCGACTTCGGGCCCGATGTCGAGCCCCTGCCAATCGTCGGGAAAGTCTTTCGAGCTGTCCCACACCTGCGTCTTGGCGTCGTCGGCAAAGTTGTCGGCCAGATATGTTGTCCACGGGCAGCAGCAGCTTCACGCCCTTGGCCTTCGCCTTGTCCAGCGTCTCTTTCGCCAGCTCGATCTTGTCTTCTTCGACCAGCGACTTGCCGGTCTTCACGCCCAGCGCGCGGTAGAACGTGTAGGCCATGCCGCCGACGATCACCAGCGTGTCGACTTTGTCGAGCAGGTTCTGGATCACGTCGATCTTGCCGGAGATCTTCGATCCGCCGATGATGGCCACGAACGGCTTCTCCGGCGATTCGAGCGCCTTGCCGAGGTAGGTGATTTCCTTTTCCATCAGCAGGCCGGCCACGGCGGGCTTGAGGTAGTGCGTGATGCCCTCGGTCGAGGCGTGCGCGCGGTGCGCCGAGCCGAAGGCGTCGTTCACGTAGACCTCGGCCAGCGAGGCCAGCGCCTTCGAGAAGGCCGGATCGTTGGCTTCTTCTTCGGCGTGGAAGCGCAGATTTTCAAGCAGCAGCACCTGGCCCGATTCGAGCTGGCGCGCCATCTCTTCGGCAATCTCGCCCACGCAATCCGGCGAAAAGGCCACGTTCACGCTGTCGCCCAATTTCTTGTCGAGCAGTTCGCGCAGCCTGATGACCACCGGCCGCAGCGAATACTTCGGATTCGGCTTGCCCTTGGGCCGGCCCAGGTGCGAGGCCAGAATCACCTTGGCCCTGTGCCGCAGCGCGTATTCGATGGTGGGCAGCGTGGCCACAATGCGCGTGTCGTCGGTGATCGTCGTGCCGTCTTCAGTGAGCGGAACGTTGAAATCGACGCGGATAAACACGCCGCTTGTTGGTCAGTTCGATGTCTTGAATCGAGAGCTTGGCCATGGGAGTATTGCCTTTCATGCAGTGATCAGTGATCAGTGATCAGTGGTCAGTGATCAGCAGTGGTTAGCACAGTTGTCAGCAGAACGGATTGCAGCAGCCAGCAGGCTGATGAGCTCGTCCGAACGACTCACTGACCACTGATCACTGACCACTGTTTCTTACAGCCCCTTCTTCTCCAGGAAGCCGATCAGGTCGACGACGCGGTTGGAGTAGCCCCACTCGTTGTCGTACCAGCTCAGCACCTTCACGCTCTGGCCGACCACCTTGGTCAGCGGCGCGTCCACGATCGAGCTGCGCTTGTCGCCCTTGAAGTCCGAGCTGACCAGCAGGTTCGAGTCGACGCCCAGAATGCCCTTCAGTTTGCCTTCGGAGGCGGCCTTGAAGGCGGCGTTCAGGGCTTCGACGGTCGTGGGCTTCTCGGCGATGTAGGTCAGGTCGACGATCGAGACGTTCGGAGTTGGGACGCGGATGGCGAAGCCGTCGAGCTTGCCGGCGGTCTCAGGGATCACCAGCTTGAGCGCCTTGGCGGCGCCGGTGGAGCTGGGAATCATGTTCAGCGCAGCGGCGCGGGCGCGGCGCAGGTCCTTGTGCGGAAAGTCGAGAATGACCTGGTCGTTGGTGTAGCTATGAATGGTGGTCATGATGCCGGAGACGAGGCCCGTGGTTTCGAGAATCACCTTGACGACCGGCGCCAGGCAGTTGGTGGTGCAGCTGGCGTTCGAGATGATGTTGTGCTTGGCCGGATCGTACTTGTCCTCGTTCACGCCCAGCACGATGGTGATGTCTTCGTTGGTGGCCGGAGCCGAGATGATGACCTTCTTCACGGTCGCGCCCAGGTGCGCCTTGGCCTTGGTGGCGTCGGTAAAGTGGCCGGTCGATTCGATGACGACCTGCGCGCCCACATCGGCCCAGGGCAGCTTGGCGGGGTCGCGCTCGGCCCACACCTTGATCTTCTTGCCGTCGACCGAGATAAAGTCCTCGCCGGACGTGATCTCGTTCGGCAGGTTGCCCAGGATCGAGTCGTACTTGAGCAGGTGAGCCAGCGTCGCCGGGCTGGTCAAGTCGTTGACGGCGACAAAATCGATGTCTTTGTTGCCAAGCGCGGCGCGCAAAACGTTGCGTCCAATGCGGCCGAAGCCGTTGATACCAACCTTTACTGCCATGTGTGATTTCTCCTTCGCTTTGGGTGAGCCTTTGGGTTCAAAATCCGGATTGTGCGGCGTCTGAAGTGGCGTCTGAAATGGATTCCACCAAACCCTTGATCGTATCATTGTGGGCGGCGGCAAAAAAGTGCGAGCAGCTCTGCCGGGCGCATACGATTCCCTACCGTAAGGATGGGGTTCCCGCGATGGAACTGTATGTGACGGAGTGCACAAGATTTGCAGCGCCCTCGCCGAGTATGGTATTCCGTGTGAAAGCGAAAGTGATTCGGCAAGGGTTGAAAGCAGCATGAGAAGACGTTCCAGACGTGGTCCGAATACTTCAGAATCCACAGGCAAAATCGGGCCGGAACTCCCATCGAATCAACCGGCTCCGCTAGTTCCGCTGTATCCCGACGAAATCCCGGCGCGGGCGCCGGTTGCGCAGCGAGCCCAGGAGCCCCGGCACGAACCCCGGCAAGGGCAGCGCGGCGCGGCCGCAACGCGTCCGCAACGGCCAGCGCGACCGCAACCGCCCGCCAAGCCGCAATGGAATGAGCCGGCGGGCTCGGGCCGGCTCGAGGTGGAAACCCAGCCCGAGATGCCGGCTATTGCCGCGCCCACAGCCCGAACGCGCTGGCGGCAGGCGCCCAAAGGCTTCGTGGTGCTGGCCATCGGCCTGCCCGGCTCGGGCAAGACCACATGGTTCGGCCGCCGCGGCATCACTCCGCTCTCCAGCGACCTGCTGCGCAACATCCTCTTTGACGATGTCGAGGAGCAGCGCTACCAGGGCCTGGTCTTTTCCACGCTGCGCTCGCTCTTGCGCGCGCGGCTCATCGCCCGCATGCCCATGAACTATGTGGACGCGACCAATCTCTCCATCCACGAGCGCCGCCAGTGGATCAAGATGGCCAAGAGCTTCGGCTACGAGGTGCAGGCGGTCTTCTTCGATGTGCCGCTCGAAGTGTGCCTGGAGCGCAACCGCCAGCGCGACCGCTCGGTGAGCGAAGACATCATGCGCAAGATGGCCGAAAAGCTCAAGCCGCCGGTGTTCGAAGAGGGCTTTGAGAAGATCACGGTGGTGAGGGTGAAGAGCGCGGGGTGAAAGGCGGAGCATGTTAAAGGTCGGCCTGATCGGACTGGCGATTTCGGCGGCGTGTATTGCGTTGCTAGCCTTGTTAGGCCAGTTCGGCTTGGTGCAATTCGGCCCATGCGGCCCCGATCCGTTGGGTCTGGTTTTCCTTCTGGGATTCCTGCTATGTGGCGGCATCGGGCTTTTGCTCACGATTGCTGGCCTGATCCATAGAAACATTCGAAAGCATCGGACTGAGCCGTCGTCGGATCTTCCAGACAGTCATCTTCAATAACTATTTCCCCGCATCCGCGCCTTTGAAAGTGTCGATGTTCATCTCCTCTAAAACTAGCTATCTTAGCTAAATTAGCTATAATAGCTATATAGGAGGCCGACCATGGTTACCAAGACCTCAGCCGAAGCCCAAAACCAGTTCGGACAACTGCTCGATCTCGCGCAGCGCGAGCCGGTGGCGATCACGCGCCATGGCCGCCCCGCCGCTTACGTGGTGTCTCCCCGCGATATGGAGCCGATTCTGCTCGAAAAGGAGCGGCGCGCAAAGGCAGTTGAGGAGTTCAAGATCCTATCCGAGAAGATACGTCAATATCAGTCTCAACAGGATCTTCCCGAATTGACAGACGAGGAGATTAATCGCGTTGTTCATGAAGTTCGAGCGGAGCGCGTGTCGCAATGATCGGGCGGGTAGTCTTCGACACTACGGCCAAGGTGATCAAGGCGATGCGCGGTTAGTGCGTATCCGCGACGAGGAAGGGCGCGGCCGTGGGAAGAAGGCATCCCGCAGGGCCTGAAGGCCGATTTTATTTCGTCCTGGTCGCGGCGCGAATAAATTCGCGCCCTGATACAGAACTTCTTGCCGAGCGCGGGTTTTCAGATCCGCGGAGAGTTTCTGGCGGCGTGGACGCCGCCAGTACAGCCGGCCAGGAGGCCGGCGCTACACTTCCGCATCGATTTTCCGCAAGCTGTGGAGAACGGCGCTACCTATTTTGGTTCGGCGTTGGTGCTGGGCTCCAGATAGGCCTCGCTGTTTACTTGCGTCTGCTGCTGCAGGCTGTAGCCGTCGCGCGTGCGGATGCGGTACTTCTGCAAATCTTTCCCTACGAGCTTGACGCTGATGCTGCGCCAGCCGTGGTTGGGGTTCGGTTGGGGATAGTAGCTGAGGGCGTAGAGATGTCCCAGGTCGTTGCGAATGGAAGCAAAGGCCTGCTTCTCCTTGCTCCAATTTCCCGCAAAGTACGCTTTGCCACCGGTGACTCTGCTCATGCGCTCGAAGGCCGCGGCCGAAACCAGGTCGTCCTGCGCCTGGCGCGTGCTGACAATGTAGATGATGGTTCCCGTCGACTGCGCAAGCTCGGCAACGTCTTCCGGAGGGATGGAGCTGGCGTTGTCGGGGCCGTTGGAGAAGACGACGATGGCCTTGCGGCCGGTGAGCGGGGCGGCATCCTTGACGGTAAGCAGGAGCGAGTTGTACAGCGCGGCGTCGTCTCCGGCCACCGTGCTGCGCACGCCATTCACTACGTGGAAGCGGTCGGCGGTGAGCATCGTGGCGCGGGAAAGATCGCGGCTGTAGGAGTAAAACGCGATCTTGCTGGCTTCATCCATGGAGCGCACGAAATCGGAGATGGCATCCTGCGCGAAGACGAAGCCGCGGTACATGTAGTTGCTGGTATCGAAGAGGATGAAGACGTCGGCACCCGCCAGCGGCGAAATCCTCACACCCGAAGAACTGATGGAGGGAAGGGCTTGTCCGTTGTCCCCGGAATTCCCCGCCACTTTGCCCGCTCTGGGCGAGGGAACCGTGCCCGGCGCCCCGGGGTTGAAGTTGCCTTCTTCAAAGGTGTTCAGCTTCTGAGGAACCTTGTCTTCCATGATGACAAAATCCTCAGGGCGCAAGCCGGTAATGTAATTGCCCTTGCTGTCGGTAACAGCCACGTTGAGCTGCACCAGGTTCACATTCACGCGAAGGCGCATGCCGCTATCCTGGGCTGCAAAGCGAGATCCTCCTCCGCCTGAAAGCAGGGTGCCCAGAAAAACTACTGCACAAGCGACGATCCGGTATCTTCTATTCGGCATGTGGTCCCCCATTCGCGATGTTCTGGTTGTTTGCAGGCGAGCTTGCGGTGTGAATATTGATCTTTCCCTTACGGAATTCCTCCCCGGTTTGCTGCATGGCGCGCAGCAGAGCCGGCCAGTCGTCGATGCTGGTTGCGGATATGTTCGCCACCATTTGGCGGGTCAACTCGGGAACTAAGATGTTGAGCATCGATGGAGGATATCCCTTTTCGTCGGCCAGCCGCGCCCAGTAGAGGTTGCTCGATTCCCACGATTCGCCAAAGAGCCGGCTCCCGTAGCCGCCCGCAACCGGGAAGGGATCGGAAGTGATCAAGGCGCAGGAATAGCTGTCGGCCAGAATGGGATGCGGCACACCGAAGTCCGTGGCCAGCCGGTGCGGCGCGGTAGCCTCGGGATCTTTCTGCACCAATTCATCCAGCTCCTGGCTCGCAGGCCCCCATTGTGCGGCTTCTCCCGGATATTTCTTGCGGAACTCGGCGGCGAGATAGAACGCGTCCGAGGGGAGTAGATGCGCGGTCAAAGCTGCTGTACTGTCCGGGCTTTGGAGCGCCTGCTCCATCTCTTCCATTCGGCCTGAGCCCACGCGGCCAGAGAAGACGGCCAGCACCTTTTGACGCAGGTCGGCGTTGCTTGCGGAGGCTGTCAAGAGCTCTTCGCCGGCACGCTGGTAGAGAGCAGCGGCGTGCAGCTCGTCCTGGTTCACGGCCCACCACCTTGGCAGAATGGAATTCACCAGCAGTTCGGGTACGGTTTCCTTCCAGATCAGTGCCTGGAGCTTTTCGGGAGAGATGAAATCTTCTTCCGTGAGAGCCAGGGCGAAGGGCAGGTCGGCGAGCGAGCCAATGAAATAGGCTCCGCCGCCTGCCGTGGCGCCGATGCCGATCAAACTGGGCGGGCCCCAAACGTCTTTGATGCCCTGAATCGACGATGGCGGTGAAATCGTGCGCGCGAACAAAGAGGGGATTGCTGTGCAGTACCTGGGAGCCGGGTGGCTCATAATACGCATAATTCAATCCCACCAGCGTGTCGCGCAGGAAGGGCGCAAGACGTGCGCGCGCCGCCTCAAGCTGCGCCGGCGTTCCCGGCGTCTTGATGACCTTGGTGAGATCGGTGCGCACCTGCAGTTCCGCATGGCGGCTGACATAGACGGTCGGGGACCAGGTTACGCGCTCGCCGGAAGTGAAGATGGGCCGCGGCAATTCAAACTCGCGCAGCGCTCCTGCCAGCGGCAGAAGGCTGTCGCCAATGGCGGCGCCGTGGGCCATTTCACCCAGGCCGTCGTAGAGACCGAAGAGCGTATCGAGCGGCACCAGCCGCTGGTCGTCGAGCACGGCGCGCATTCGCCGCGTAATTTCGTCATGCACGCGCGCGCCTTCCGGGCTGCTCTGCGCCGGCCCTGCCAGCAGGTCCACAACCTCGCCCTGCGTGAAATCGGCTTTGCCCCCCGCCGCCACCAGGATGGAATCGAGGGACTTGCGCGCGGCGTCGAAGAGCTCCGTCGATGATCCGATTCCGCGATACGGCTGAATCGCAGCCTGCCACGAGGCGTTCAATTGCTCGGTGGGAATTTGCCGCTGCCGCGCCAGAATCTGCCATATCCCGAGTTCAGCCTGGAATGCGCCCAGAACATTAGCGCGCAGTACCGGATTGCCCATGCCGTTGAGGTGATCGACGGTGTCGACAAAACGCTTGATCGAATTTTCGTCCAAAGACGGAAACTCGACGAAGATCGGATACCAATTTTCCAACTCGACAAAATGCGCGGCGAGCAACTGGACGGTCCCAACAGATAATTGCCGTTCCGCGGGCCGCTCGTTATTGATTGCGGTCAGCATCAGGTAGACTTGCGCGGGTCCCTCGCCGGCTGCGAGGCTCGTGCACGCCACCAGCGCTTCCAACAGGCGGTCGGGATTGTTGTCATCGCGGTTGAAGTGCGCGAGCTCGCGTAAATGGCTGGCTCGGTCTGTATGCGCGAAGATATCCTTCCAGACAGTAGCGTCGCCCGGCACCCTGGGCTCGCCTGCCGCGTCAAAAGGCACGCGGGCAAATAGCAAGAGCAAGTTGGCATTCCTGGGAAAAACGCTGATGCCTGCGCTCTGATTTGCATTCGGCGATCGATAAGCCGCATAGAGGCGCTTCAAACGGCCATTGGCCACCAAATGCGCCTGCTGCTCGGGGCTCACGCGAGACAGGGCGTCGAAATACGCCGCCAACCAGCCTTGATCCTTGGCCAGCAAGCGGTACACGAAATCACCGGGAGAATGTGGATCTGCGCCTACCAACTCTGCCCAATTCTTTTCGGCGGCCTCGCCGCCGGGGACAACTACGACTCCGGAGCGGATGCAGACGCGGCTGCCGTAAAAGTCGAAAATGGGTGCGTAAGCGAGCAATCGCTTGAGTCCCACTGTCTGCAGGAGCTGGAGTCTGGTTTGCGGATCAAGCCGCGCCAGTCCCGCGTACAGTCGATCCACATCCTCGTCGTTCAAGAGCATATCGAGCAGAGTTGCTCCGGCGCGCTCCTTGGCAGGCAGGATCGCTTGCCAATCCCTTTCCGCGAAGAGAATGGGAACCCGCGTCGCCGGATAGGCGTAGCTGAACGGCTTACCTTCCTGCAGCGACTGTTCCAGCTGTGTCAGCGGGAAGCCGGAATCGACGGTAAGAAACGCTCGCTCCGCGTCGGCTGTGATCAGCGAAGCGTCTTTGGGGCTGCAGCCGTGTTCAAATTTGTACCCGAGAATTTGAATCAGCTTGCCCGCGTTATCGCAATCGGCCACATGAATCATTCCGTCTGCGCCGGCCAGCGGTTGGAGCTCCCTGGCTTGCTGTACGTAGCGATCCGCGAGCACCAGGTACTCGGTCTTCCTTTGTTCCACGTGCCCGTAGAGGAAAACATTGCGCGCCAATAGCGGCAACACCTCCGGGGCAGTGGCCTCCTGGCTCACGCCCGCCATACGCAGAAAAGAGCGTAATGGTCCCGGAATGATGATCGAATCCGGAGCCCGGCTGGGGGAACCCCCGTCGGTGGCGGCATGGGTGATGCTGCAACTCGCGAAGCAGAAAAACCCTGTCGCGGTGACGGCGAGGAGACGTAAAAGGAATTTCATGGCGCGGTCCTCCCTACGAATTCGGCTGCGATTCAGCTCGAGAGAATGGAACCACGCGCGCCGCGGCGGAAACATGCCGCTGGTGGCGTCAGAAAATGAAGGTTCGGCCCGTTCGGTCTGCCGGATACCTCGGAATTCCACCTCTATGCAGAATCAATGCGGGAAGGCGGGACTTGCCGGGAACTCTGAGGAACTTGCCCCTGAACCGGAGGGCCGGTATTCAAAAAAACGCTTTGAAGTAACTGCCAATGGGAGACGGGAATGAAAAATACCGAATGCGAAGACTTACAACGAGAAGATGACAAATACCGCTGCTTTGGCGGATGTTTTATTCCGCTCTGAAACCGCACGCGTCAACCTTCGATGGCGTAATCTGCGCGGAGGGTTGGATTTATGCAAATGATTTTCGAGCGCCAATCATTCCGCGCCGGAAACAGCCCTCTTTGCGGCAGCTTCGACGGCCCGCCGTCTACGTCCCACGAGATTATCAGGTGCTTCGCACTCTGGCTAGCCTTTTTTGCAAATTTCACCGGCGATTCAAGTGTGGGCGGAAGCGGCGGGAGCTTACCAAGAACCTGCCTTATGAGGAGCGACAGGGAACAGCGTCGGGGTCTCGCGGCGGGTGTTACGAGCCTCACTTACGGGTGGGGTGGGCGGGATGCCGGCGCTATGGTTTTCGGTAATCGTGAGAAATCCGGGCCGAAAGCCGATGGCTGATCGCTGAAACCTGATTTACTCCGCCTGATCCTCGGTAACGACCATCTCCAGGATGTGCCCCATCTTCTCCTGCTTGGTTTTGAGGTAGCCGGCGAAGCTCTCCTGCGGCTCGACCTCGGCCGACACACGCTCCGTCACCGTAATGCCCGCCGACTCCAGCGCCGCCACCTTCTCGGGATTGTTCGTAATCAGCCGCACTTGCGTCACGCCCAGCAGCTTCAGCGCCTCGGCCGGCAGCTCGTAACCACGGCAATCGGCGGCGAACCCCAGTTCTTCGTTGGCTTCCACGGTGTCGCGGCCCTGGTCCTGCAATTCGTAGGCCTTCAGCTTGGCCATCAGGCCGATGCCGCGGCCCTCCTGCTGCTCGTAGAGCAAAATGCCCGCGCCTTCCGCGGCAATGGCCTTAAGCGCGAGTTCGAGTTGCAGACGGCAATCGCAGCGCAGCGACCCAAAGACGTCGCCTGTGAGGCATTGCGAGTGGATGCGCACCAGCGGCGGCTTTGTGTGCACGTCGCCCATCACCAGTGCGACGAGACCTTCAACAATAGGGGCGGGGGCGCAGCCAGGCTGGACATCGACTTGTGGCTCCGGGGCACTTACGCCCTCAAAGCCCAGAATACGGAAGGCTCCCCAGCGCGTGGGAAAATCCGCTTCTGCAACCTTTTTCACGCTCTCGAGTCCCATGTTTCTATTCTACGGGGAACGGCGAACTTCCGCGTCCTGCGCGTTCCTCGCGTTGGCCCCGCGCGGCGCGATACAGTGATGGGGTGACCTCCAATCTTATCTGGATCACGCTACTGGTCAAGCTAGGTGTCATGGCCTCGGTGGCCAGCGTGCTGGCGCGGGTCACCACATTCCGGCGGCTGCTCTTCGCGGAAAAGCGCGGCCCCGCGCAGACGCTGGGATTGCTGGCGTTTTTTCTGGTGCCGCTCACGATCGGCGTCTGGCTCCGGTTTCGGGTTCCCAACTTTATCGCCGCCGACGTCTCCTTTGAGACCGTCATTCTTCTTGGTCTGCTCATCGGTCCCGGCTGGGCCATGCTGGGCGGCGCCGTTCTCTCCGTTCCCGCCGTCCTGCACCACGAATTTCTAGCGCTACCCTTCAACGTGCTGCTTGGCCTGGTGGTCGGCATGATCGGCCGCTACGTCGAAAAAGAAGAAATCTGGTCCTTCACCCCTTTCGTCGACCTGAGCCTCTACCGCTGGGTGCGGCGCTACCTTGTCAAGCCGCGCTTCGACCGTCAGATTCTGCTTCTGTTTCTCATCGCCCTCATGGAGATGGCCCGCGACTGGCTCGCGCACCTGTTTCCCCACCGCCTCTTTGCGCTGCTTGCCGATCAGATGTGGCTGCAGGCCCTGGTCTGGCTGGCCGCACCCATCAACGTGGGCATCGCGCTGAAGGTGTGGAACGCGCTGCGCGTGGAAATGTCTCTCGAAGAGCAGAAGCGTCTCGTGCTCGAAGCCCGTCTCGATGCTCTGCAGCGCCAGATCAATCCCCACTTTCTCTTCAACACACTCAACTCCGTGGCGTCGCTGGTGCGCAGCCAGCCCGAGCTGGCCCGCGAGATCATCGTCAAGCTCGCCAACATTCTGCGCGCCCTGCTCAAGGACCACGACGCCTTCGTTCCCCTGCGCGAAGAGCTCAGATTCACCGACGATTATCTCGATATTGAAGTGGTGCGCTTCGGGGCCGACAAGCTGCACGTCGAAAAAGAGATCGACCCGCGCACCCTTGAGGTTCTGGTGCCCAGCATTCTGCTTCAGCCGCTGATTGAGAACAGCATTAAGCACGGTCTGGAGCCACGCATCCGTGGCGGCACGGTCACCGTGCGCAGCCGCCTTGAAGGCAATCGTGTTTTCATCGAAGTAGCTGATGACGGCGTGGGAATGAGCGGGCGTTCTACCTCCGCGTTGCGCCGCCCCGGAGCCGGCATCGGCATGAAAAATGTGCAGGAGCGCCTGGAAGTCCTCTACGGCAATCAGGCGAGCTTCAATATTGTCAGCAATCCGGGCCGCGGGACGACGGTTTCGATTGAAATTCCTGCCGACCAGAACGGGACGGCCTAGGCGCGTGTCGCGCGTGGTCCTTCGCGGTATGCTCAAACCATGGTGCGTTTCACGGTGCTGGCGTCGGGGTCGAAGGGCAACTGCACGGTTCTTTCTGGCGGCCGCACACGCATCCTCGTGGACGCGGGCTTGAGCTGCCGCGAGTTGTTCCGGCGCATGAAGCTGGCCGGGGAAGAGCCCACTACCCTCAACGCTATCATCATCACGCACGAGCACCAGGACCACGTGAACGGCCTGGCCGTCACGGCGCGGAAGCTGGGCATCCCAGTGTATTTTACCGAGGCCACGCATCGCGCCTGGATGCGCTGGCTGAGCCCGCGCCGCCAGATGAGCTACGCACAATGGCTCGAAATGGTCCGCAAACAGGCCGCCGAGCGGCAGGCCGAGCCGGAGACTGAGGTCGGCGAAATCGATTCCCCGGACGATCCCGGCGAAACGGCTGTGGAAAACTCGGTGCCATCCGCCATGCCAGCCTCGCCGGACCCGGCTCCTGATGCCTCTGGCTGCCGTCCGCCGACGCTCAAAGACGATCCCACCTGGCTTCCAGCTGTCGAATACTTCCAGGCCGGCCAGCCCTTTTCCATCGGCGACATCTGCGTTAACCCTTTTACGATTCCGCATGATGCGGCCGACCCTGTGGGCTTTGTCCTCAGCTCCGAGGGGGTTCGTCTGGGATTTGCCACCGACCTCGGCTACATTCCGCCGAACGTCAGGGAACAGCTTCGCGACCTGGACCTGCTGCTGCTGGAATCGAACCACGATCTCGAGATGTTGCGCGACGGCCCCTACCCCTGGTCGGTCAAGCAGCGGGTTCTGTCCCGGGTGGGACACCTCTCGAACGACGCCGCTTCCGAGTTCCTCGCCGCCGACTACGACGGCCAGGCCGCGTACGTCATTCTTGGGCATCTATCTGAAAACAATAATCTTCCTGAGCTGGCGCGGGTCGCTGCCGAGCGCGCTTTGCTGGGGCGGGCCAGCCTTTTGGCCAATCGATTGTTGCTGGCTGCGCAGCATGAGCCGCTTTCCGCTATTAGTTTCTAGAAAGAAAGAGTTACAATAGTAGGCAAGGTAGCGGCCAAATACTGAAGACGCAGGATGGGCCGTTGTTCGGCGCCAGGCAGCTTGCGCGGCGTTGTGTATTTGTGGATGTTCTGCAACTGATCACTCAGCTGGGCGTCCAATGTGTAAGCTTCCGTAACAATCCTCCACACGGAAGCTCGGCGGTCGAACTGAATTCTTCGCAGGGTGAATCTCTCTATGTCTACGTCTACGGCAAGAATCCAATGCACCGACCGGGTCGTTGGGGCAATTCTGGCAAGCTGGCGGTATGACATTTCCGGCATCTCCCCTGAGATGCGCCGCGACTACGAAAGTCATTTTGCCGAATGCGCCCGTTGTAGCGCGCGTCAAAAGTTCCATCGCAGCCTTGACGTCACGCTTGCAGTTCTCACCTCGCTGGCGGCTGTCTTCTTCTTCTTTGCGCTCGCGGTTCTAAGGCACATCCGACCGGTAGAGCACGTGGCCTTCAATGTCTTCGGACTGGACATCGAGGACACGTACCACATGTTCATCTCTGCCGGCGTCGCGGGACTGATCTTTTCCGTAATCGCTCTAGCGCTGGTGCTGATGGCGACCCCCGCGCCGTCGTACCTTGGCGGCATCGCCGCCGAGCGCGCTAAACAGCTTGAAGAGCGTTTGCCAGCGGCCATCAAGGCCCTGCGCCTGCGCTAACAGCGGAAACGGCAAATCAAACCGTATGGCCTCCCGACGAGGGAGGCCTTTGTGTGTCCCGTCCTTTTCGTATAATTGAAGCGAACAATCAACAAAAAGAAACCCCAGCTTAGGAAAGAGAGTATCGAGATGTACAAAGTCGTTTTGCTTCGCCATGGAGAAAGCATCTGGAATAAGGAAAACCTGTTTACCGGCTGGACAGACGTTGACCTATCGGACAAAGGCAAAGAAGAGGCTACGCAGGCCGGCCGGATGCTTGAGGAACAGGGATATGGCTTCGACGTCGCCTTCACCTCGGTACTGAAGCGCGCCATACGCACGCTGTGGATCTCGCTGGACCAAATGGACCTGATGTGGATACCCGTGCAACGCGACTGGCGGCTCAACGAACGGCATTATGGGGCGCTGCAAGGCCTGAATAAAGCGGAGACGGCGGCGAAGTATGGTGACGATCAGGTGAAAATCTGGCGCCGAAGTTACGACATTCGCCCACCGGCGCTGGACGAGGCCGATCCGCGTTATCCGGGGAAGGACCCGCGCTATCACGATCTTTCAAAGCAGCAGCTTCCATTAACCGAATGCCTCAAGGACACGGTTGACCGCGTTCTGCCCTGCTGGAACGAGGTCATAGCGCCCATTATTAAGTCGGGGAAGCGGGTTTTGATTGCGGCCCACGGCAATAGCCTGCGGGCTCTTGTGAAGTATCTTGAAGACGTTCCCGATGAGAAGATTGTCGACCTCAACATTCCTACCGGCGTGCCCATGGTTCAGGAACTTGACGAAAACTTGAAATCGATTCGCCATTATTATCTAGGAGACGCCGCGCAAATCGAGCAGGCGGTGAAAAAAGCGAAGAGCACTGGCGGAACGAGTCGCTAACCGAGATTTCTCACAGACGTCTCGACGGCAGGTAAGGCTGCCCATTTTCAACCAATGGCCTGCCCTGCGGGGGTCTGGAGACCCCCACTACAGCCGGTCTGGAGACCGGCGCTACAGGTTCTCGCCGCGTGTAAGAAGTGCGGGCTAATCGGCCGCGTGCACACGCATTGCGCATCTACTGGGCGTTGTCGAAGTGCTATATCGGCGACGCATGTTGTCCTTCTTCATAATGCGGCCCGCGCCGCAGAGATGAGATAAAAAAGAAAGGGAGGGATCATGTCCCTCCCTTTCATGCTTTCGCGTAATGACAGATTTACTCGCCGTAGTTCAGGCCTTCGAGGCCGAGGTATACAGCGCCTGAGCCCAGCTCTTCTTCGATGCGCAGCAACTGGTTGTACTTGGCGATGCGGTCGGTGCGGCTCACCGAGCCGGTCTTGATCTGGCCCACGCCGGTCGCGACGGCCAGGTCGGCGATGAAGGTGTCCTCGGTTTCGCCGGAACGGTGCGACATCACCGAGGTGTAACCGTAACGGCGGCCCAGTTCGATGGCTTCGAGTGTCTCTGTGACGGAGCCAATCTGGTTGAGCTTGATAAGAATGGAGTTGGCCACGCCCTCGTCGATGCCGCGTTGCAACAGCTTGAGGTTGGTGCAGAAGATGTCGTCGCCCACCAACTGGATTTTGCCGCCCAATTTGTCGGTGAGAATGCGCCAGCCTTCCCAGTCGTCCTCGGCCAGGCCGTCTTCGAGCGAGACAATGGGGTATTGGCGAACCCAGTTGTCGTAGAAACGAACCATGTCCTCGCTAGAGAGCTCGCTCTTGTCGCCCTTCTTGAAGACGTACTTTTTCTTCTCGGTGTCGTAGAACTCGCTCGACGCCGGATCGAGCGCGATGGCGATCTGCTCGCCGGGCTTGTAGCCGGCGGCTTCGATGGCTTCGAGAATCAACTCAATGGCTTCGGCGTTGGATTTGAGCGAAGGCGCGAATCCGCCCTCGTCACCTACCGCGGTGTTGTAGCCCTTCTTCTTCAGCACGCCTTTGAGCGTATGGAAAGTCTCCGCGGCCCAGCGCAGCGCCTCGCTGAAGCGCTCCGCGCCCACCGGCATGATCATGAACTCCTGGAAATCCACGTTGGAGTCGGCATGCGCACCGCCGTTCAGCACGTTCAGCATCGGCGTCGGCAGCACGCAGGCGTTGATGCCGCCCAGGTAACGGTAGAGCGGAATCTCCAGCGTCTGCGCCACGGCGCGCGTGCACGCCATGGACACCGCCAGAATGGCATTCGCGCCCAGCTTGCCTTTGTTCGGCGTTCCATCGAGCGCAATCATCGACTGATCGATCAGTCTTTGATTCGAAGCGTCCATGCCTTCGAGCTCGGGCGCAATCACGGTCTCCACATTGGCCACCGCTTGCAGAACGCCCTTGCCCATGTAATGGCTCTTATCGCCATCGCGCAGCTCCACGGCCTCATGTTCGCCGGTTGAAGCGCCCGAAGGCACAATGGCGCGTCCCATCGCGCCGCTTTCCAGAATCACGTCCGCCTCAACGGTCGGATTGCCGCGCGAGTCCAACACTTCACGCGCTCGAATGGCAACAATCTCAGTCATATCGCTCCTCACTATGTGGTGTTGCAGCCGGTCGTTCAGTCGGGGACGGCGGTCTACGGCAAGAGGCTTTCCGGCGGCGCTTTGAATGGTATGCAAAAGCCCCTGCGCGTTCAAGCAACACTCTCCGTCTGCAGGAAAAATGCGGATAAATCACTGTAGTCCTGAACGGATTCTAGCAAACCAGGCGCCCCCGGGCGGTGTGGCAGCGGTCACACGCGGATGCGAGGGTCGCCCTTTGTGGGGCCGTTACCGAATTGATTCGTGCCGCGCGAGGCACCCAATCAGCGCTCCGCCCCCGGAGGCTTCTCGAATTGCAAGCTACGCTTGTATTTAGGCAGGTTTTTACCTTTGCCCAGGGCTGGCAGGGCGACTTTCCCCACCCGGCCGGGTTTACAGCGTCAAGGGAGAAGCCTGGCCCCGGGGTCCCTGCGGAAGGCTTTTGCAGTGGAAGTGGATGGGCGAGAGGAGATCAGGATGAAACGGACAATTCTTGTAAATGGACTTGTGCACGGGCTTGTGTATGCCTCGTTGGCGGCCACGGCGGTCGCACTGGGAGCGCAGGAGGCGAACCAGTCGAATCCGTACCAGGGTACGTCCGACCCTCCTCCAGACAGCAGCATCACGACTCCTGCGCCCGAAATCGCGCCTCAAAATGCGTCTCAGGCCAAGCCATCGCCGAGCCACTACGCCCAGCCATCGTCCAATGTCGCGCCGATGTCCCAGCCCGCACCTCCGCCCTATGCGGCTGAGACGGTTCCCAACGAGACGGCTCCGGCCAGGGCCGACGCTACGGAGACACTTCCACCTCCGGCCCGTGGCGACGGAGCGGACGACGGCATCGTGCAGGTGGCGCCGGCGGACAACGCTGCCCAGCCCGCTCTGAGCCGGCGTTCCGAGATGGCCGATCCCGATGGCGACATCGTGCATCCTGCTCCGCTGCCCCAGGGTGAACTCGGCGAGGGCACCACCATTCGGGTTCGCCTCATCGGCCGCCTCTCCACTTCAGAGAGCCAGCCCGGTGAGTCCTTCCATACCCGAGTCGCTTCTGACGTGGTTCAGAACGGCCAGGTGCTCATTCCTGCGGGCTCTCAAATTGACGGTAAAGTGATTTCGGTCTCCACCGGCCGCGCCGGCGGTCACGGCTCCATGCGCCTGCGTCCTGAATCCGTGACTCTGCCCGATGGCACCCACTTCCGCCTCTATGCGCAGTTGGCCGGTGCTCCCGGAACGACAGACCGCGTTGGCTACGAGGGCCTGGTGACGCCTGGCTCGCGCTTGAAGAAAGATGGCATTGAGTACGGTGGCGCCGTGGGCGCAGGCGCTATCACGGGTGCGTTTCTCGGAGGGCCCGGCGGCGCGCTGGCCGGAACCATCATCGGCGCCAGCGTTATTTCCGTGCATCTGCTGGTAAGCCATCCCCAGGCGACGCTTGAAAACGGCACCGTGCTGCTTTTCACGTTGAGTGAGCCCCTGAATCTTGTGGCCGCCGCGCCGAGCGGGAACTAAAGCGGTCAAGTTCGAACCCCGAACCGGACGAGAAGTGCGTCCCGTGCCGGACGGTGGTATGCGCTATTTCTCTTGAGGGGGATCGGGCACGAAGGGTGTGAAGTTTTCGAAGACGCTGGGTATGGGCGGCGGGAGAAAGACGGCGAGGCACTCCCTGGCGGCTGCGACGAGTTGCGGGTCGACTTTGCCGCGGTGGCCGTGGCAGTGGCAGTAGAGTTCGATGCCAAGGCGGGTCGGGGTGATGTCAAAGCGATCGAAGTCGCGATATGAGGTGAAGTCGAAGACGTTCTGGATCAGCCCCAGGTTAAATAAATAAGCGAGCTCGGTGGCGTTCCGGGTGAGATCGTGCATGCCTGTGAGTTGCACAATCTCATCGGGGCCGACAACGACGGAAGCGGGGATGAAATCGTCGGGCTCCGGCTCGGAGTTCAAGACGCACTCGCATGCGAATGTGAAGATCGTGGCCTGGTGCGGCGTGATCTGGATGAGCAGGTCGGCAAGAATCTGATTGCAGTCGTCGGGCTCATCCAGCGAGCAGGACGAGATGAGGAGGCCCACCCATAGTTGTGTGGTCAGTTCGTCCAGAGCCCAGGAGCCATCGCGGAGGAGGTTTGCCAGCAGCTTGGGATGGGCGCGCATTCGGTCGACATCGGGATCGGCGATAAGCAGGTTCTCGGCGGCGAACGCGATTTTGAAGAGGGTTGTGGTGCGGTCCTTATCGAGATGCCCATCCAGCAGTAGGATGCTTTCTTCTGCCCCAGAAGGACAAAGTCGGCACAGGAAGAGGACGGTGCGGAGGGTACGGAACACCTGGGCGACCTGATCGGGATCGGTAAGAACCGCAATGCTGCGGACGAGGACCTCCCAGAGAACCGCGTCGAGGCCCGGGGGCAAAAGAAACGAGAGCCTGACGCCGAACTCGTCCTGGTGGGCGGCTTGAGCCTGTATCAAAATCTCCAGCTCCGAGCTCAACTCAGGGTTGCCTTCCATCTGGAGTCTGAGGGTGACGATTTGGCCGACGGGGAGGGGATCTTGAATGTCGAGGTGGATGCCGCTGGAGCTGATGTATTTGATGGGGGCGCGCGTGGTGGGGAAGTCGAGCCCATAAAAGGCCGTGAGCCCGGCAACGGGCCATCCATCAGGCTGCGGCACCTTTGCGTCTAACTCTTCGAGCGTACGCTTGAATTTGCTCAGCCAGGACATCGCAGGCAGCCCCATGACTCAGTGCCGTCGGCGTAATTGCCTAAAGGGACTCCAAATCCAGAGCGGCGCCGATCCCATACGGCAGCACATACGGTTCAGCATAAGGAACAATCGTTTGAGGGCACAATAGCACTTCCGCCGTAACATAAACATGGATTCGATGGGACAGCGATCCATTGTTGTCAGCCGGTAGTGGCTAGGAATAGAAGCGGTGAGGTTTGAGGGTGTCCCGGGGGTTGCGCTCCTGCAATCACCCG
Source organism: uncultured Acidobacteriota bacterium (assembly GCA_963826735.1). Lineage (GTDB taxonomy): Bacteria > Acidobacteriota > Terriglobia > Terriglobales > Acidobacteriaceae > Telmatobacter. Next base: position 210,007 of record CAWGYN010000006.1, on the reverse strand, counting down.
CACCGCCGCGCGGGTATGCGCTATTTCTCTTGAGGGGGATCGGGCTCGGGCACGAAGGGTGTGAAGTTTTCGAAGACGCTGGGTATGGGCGGCGGGATAAGAGCGGCGAGGTTCTCCCTGGCAGAGGCAGCGAGTTGCGGGTCGATTTTGCCGCGCTGGCCGTGGCAGTGGTTGTAGAGTTCGAGGCCAAGGCGGGAGGGAGTGATGTCGAAGGTGTCGAGCTCGCGATAGGAGGTGAAGTCGAAGAGCTTCTGGATCAGCCCCAGGTTGAATAGATAAGCGAGATCGGTGGCGTTCCGGGCGAGGTCGGGCACGCCGGTGAGTTTCGTAATCTCATCCGCGCTGAGAACGACGGAAGCGAAGGTGAGATCGCCGGACGCCGGCGCGGAGCTCAAGGCGCGCTCGCATGCGTGAGTCAAGATCATGGCCTGGTGCAGCGTGACCTGAATGAGCAGATCGACAAGAATCTGATTGGAGTCGTCGGGCTCATCGACCGAGCAGGACGAGACGAGGAGGCCCACCCATAGTTGCGCGGTCAGTTCGTCGGGGGCCCAGGAGCCATCGCGGAGGAGGTTTGCCACCAGCTTAGGATGGGCGCGCATTCGGTCGACATCGGGATCGTTGGTAAGCAGGTTCTCGGCGGCGAACGCGATTTTGAAGAGGGTTGCGGTTCGATGCTGGTCGAGACGCCCGTCCAGCAATAGGATGGCTTCCTCTGCCCCGGACTGACAAAGGCGGCACAGGAAAAGGACGGTGCGGAGGGTCGAGAACACATAGACTACCTGTTCGTGATCGGTGAGAACCACGGTGCCGCGGACGAGAACCTCCCAGAGGGCCGCGTCGAGGCACGGGAGCGGAACAAACATGAGCCCGGCGCCGAACTCGTCCTGGCGGACGACCTTGGCTTGAATGGCAATCTGCAACTCCGAGCTCAACTCAGGGTCGCCTTCCATCTGGAGTCTGAGGGTGACGATCTGGCCGATCGGGAGGGGCTCTTCAACGCCGAGGAAGATGCCGCTGGAGCTGATGTTCTTGATGGAGGCAGGCGTAGAGGGGGAGTCGACACCATAATGGGCCGTGAGCCCGCTTGCAGGCCATCGATCAGGCCGCGGCACCTCACTTGTGCCTAACTCTCGGAGCGTACGCTTGAATTCGCTCAGCCAGGGCATCGCAGGCAGCCTCCTGACTCAGTGCCGTTGGCGTGGTGCCCGATGGGACCCTGAACCCGAAGCGGCGCCGATCACATACGGCAGCACATACGGTCCATCATAAGGAACGATCACTTGAGAGCACAATAGCACTCCTGCCGGAACAGAAACATGGATTCGATGGGAGCGCGAACCATTGTTGTCAGCCGGTAGAAGCTAGGAAGATGCGGTGGGGTTTGAGGGTGTTCCGGGCTGCGCCCTATCCTTCGTTGTTCCGCATTTACACTAGAAAGCTAGCGGCCCGCTTTCAGCTCCCCCTGCAACGAGCAAGAACTCTCGCTCCCGCACCTCCGAGCTAGAAGCTAGAGGCTGGAAGCTGCCTTTCTATGGACAAATTCATCATTCGCGGAGGCAATCCGCTGGTCGGTACGGTGCGCGTCTCCGGCGCGAAGAACTCGGCGCTGCCCTCGATGGCTGCGGCCATTCTCACCGATGAGGAGATCACGCTCGAGAACATTCCCCAGGTGCGGGACATTGAAACCGAGCGGCGTCTGCTCGCCTCCATGGGCGCGGCGGTCGCATTGCACGATGGCGACGCGTGCGACCAGGTCACCATCAATTGCCGTTCGCTCTCCGATCCCGTGGCGCGCTACGAGATCGTGAAAACCATGCGCGCCAGCTCCCTGGTTCTCGGTCCGCTCATCGCGCGCGCCGGCGTGGCGCGTGTGGCCATGCCCGGCGGATGCGCCATCGGCGGACGGCCCATCGATCTGCACATCAAGGGCCTGGAAAAAATGGGCGCGGTGATCGTGCAGGAGCATGGATATCTTGAGGCGCGCGTCGATTCAGGTGTAGGGCGGCTGCGCGGCGCGCATATTGTATTTGACAGGATCACCGTCACCGGGACGGAAGATTTGTTGATGGCGGCGGTACTGGCCGAGGGCGAGACACTGCTGGAAAATTGCGCACGCGAGCCAGAGGTTGTCGATCTCGCTGCCCTGCTCACCGCCATGGGCGCGAAGATTCAGGGCGCGGGCACGTCCACGATCAATGTGCACGGCGTAACAAAACTTCACGGCGCGCGTTACCGCATCAATCCCGATCGCATCGAGGCGGGAACCCTCTTGATAGCGGGCGCCATCACCAGCGGCGATCTCACGGTGGCCAACTGCAACACGGCTCACCTCGGCGCCGTCATTGCCAAGCTGCAAGAGTGCGGCGCGCGTGTCGACGTGCTCGGCGCCGATGCGGTTCGCGTCCAGGGCAACGGACGTTTGTGCGCAGCCGACATTTCTACCGAGGAGTATCCCGGTTTTCCCACCGATATGCAGGCCCAGTACATGGCCCTGGCCACGCAAGCCGAGGGCGTGAGCCTGGTGCGCGAAAACATCTTTGAAAATCGTTTTATGCATGTGCAGGAACTGGTACGCATGGGCGCCAACATCAAGGTCGATGGCAACGCCGCCACGGTGCGCGGCCCGGCCCCGCTTTCCTCCGCCGCTGTCATGTGCTCCGATCTGCGCGCTTCCGCTTCGCTGGTGCTGGCCGCGCTGGTTGCAGACGGGGAGTCCGTTATCGATCGCGTCTACCACATGGACCGGGGCTACGAGCACATTGAGGATAAGCTGCGCAGCGTGGGCGCCCAGATCCAGCGGCTCGGCAACGTGTTTGCGCCGCGGCGCGAAAATTCCCTGGCTGTGGACCACCCCGCTTAGGGTGGCGGCATCCAACCAGTAGAGCGTGTTGTGCACTTTCGCACTGGCCAAGGTGAATAGCAGGCTCTGGGATTCAACCCGGGGCAGATTTTCAATGCCACGCAACGAAATCCGCAGCCGCGTGTTGATAGAACTAATCGCCCGGAGCGCTTCCTCAATCCGGATCGATGGATACTTGCCATGGAGGGCAAAATCTCTGTGAAAAAAACTGCACTGTCGCTGCTGCTTGCTATCTGTCTCGTTCCTGCTGCCGTTATGGCGCAGATCGTGGTTCGCGTGGCGCCCCCCGCACCCATCGTCGAGGTCCACGACCATCCACCGCATGAAGGTTGGGTGTGGGTCGACGGCTATCACCGCTGGAATGGCCACCGTTACGTCTGGGTTCACGGCCACTGGGTTCGCCCCCCGCATCCCGACGCGGTTTGGGTCGCGCATCGCTGGGAGCAGCGCGGTGACGGCTGGGTCCTGGTCGAGGGCCACTGGCGGTAAACCAAAAGGCAAGAGAAGAAAGAAGAGAGCGGGGTGCACGCCCCGCTCTTTTTTGCCTGAAGATCGAAGCCTTCTTATCTAACAAACTGCACTGAGCAATGCGGTACAGCCAAAGGAAAATCAGGGGTGGTACAACGGATGAGTATGCGGGTCACAATGGGCGCAGAGAATACGCCGCGCAACGCTCATTTCCGCAGCATGGGGAACCTGCGCGATCATTCACAAGCACTCAACCCCTGGAGGACTCGATTCTCGTGAAGAAAATTGCAATGGCACTGTTGCTCGCTTTTACCCTGATCCCTGCGGCATCGTTCGCGCAGGTCGTGATTCGCGTCGGCCCACCCCCGCCCGTGTACGAGCGGCGCGGCCCGCCTCCCGGAGATGGATACGTATGGCAGAACGGCTACCACCGCTACGACGGCGACCATTATGCATGGACGCCCGGCCACTACGAGCAACCGCCGCATAGGGGTCAGCGCTGGGTGGCTCACCACTGGGTTCATCGCCATGGCCAATATGTCCTGGTCGAAGGTCACTGGCGGTAGACTGCAAGCTGGTCAACAATAAAAGCGGGGCAAAAGCCCCGCTTTTTTCTGACTACCGATCATGGACCACTGATCACTGTTACTTGATCTCGATCACATCCGTCGCCGCAGCTGCCGATTTCTCGGCCTGCTCCATTACCTTCTCGGCAATCGAGTAGAACGCCGCCGCCTGCGGGCTTTTCGGCCCGGCAAGCGCCACCGGCATGCCGCGGTCGCCGCCCTCGCGGATTGACGGTATCAGTTCGATAGCTCCCAGAAACGGCACGCCAAATTGTTTTGCCGTGCGCTCCGCGCCGCCGCGGGAGAAGATGTCGATCTCCTGGTGGCAGTGCGGGCACGTAAAGTGGCTCATGTTCTCGACGATTCCCAGCACGTCCACGTTCACCTGGGCGAACATCTCGAGAGCCTTGCGCGCGTCTTCCAGGCTCACGTCGCTGGGCGTCGACACCACAACCGCTCCGGTGAGCGGCACGGTCTGCACCAGCGAGATGGCCACGTCGCCGGTTCCCGGCGGCAAATCCACCACCAGGTAATCCAGCTCACCCCAGTTCACCTGCTGCAAAAACTGGCGGATGATCTGGTGCAGCATCGGTCCGCGCATCACCAGCGGCTTGTCGCCCGGCGAAATGTAGCCGATGGAAATGGTCTTGATGCCGTGCGTCAAGTTGGGCTCGATGATGTTGCCTGGCCCCACCTTGGGCGACTGCGAGGAGCCCATCATCAGCGGCACATTCGGCCCGTAGACGTCGGCGTCCATCAGCCCCACGCGCTGGCCTAGGCGGGAAAGCGCGATGGCCAGGTTCACGGCTACCGTGGTTTTGCCCACGCCGCCCTTGCCCGATCCCACGGCAATTATTTTTGAAACTCCCGGCAAAGCCACCGGCTGCGGCATCGCGTGTCCATGCGCCATCATTAATCTCCTCTTCCGATTTTACCGTGCGCGCAGATCGACCACGTGGACGCCGCGCATCTCGTTTTTGAGATGTGGGAAACCTCAAAGCTCGCGCAACGGTTGGGCGCTGTCGACTCCGGCGAACTGCGAACTGAGAACCCTGGTTACGGTTCGATGGCGCCGGCATTCTTTAATGACGCCGTCACCAGCTTGGCCTCTGTGCGTCGCGTCTTTTCGCTTTCCCGGTGCTCGCGCCGGAGCAGTGCGTCTTCATAGCGCCGCACTTCGTCCGGCGTCTCTGGCTTTAGTTGCGGAACTTTCTGCAACCGCCCGTGCTCGTCCACAGCCACAAACACCAGGTAGGCGCTGGCCACATGCGACACCGCGCCGGTTCGCGTATTCTCCGCCCACACCTTCACGCCCACTTCCATGGAGCTGGTGAAGGCCCGGTTAACGCTCGACTTCAGCGTGACCAGGTCGCCCAAGCGCACCGGCTGGATGAAATCGATGTGGTCCATCGACGCCGTGACCACGTGGGTGCGCGCGTGTCGGTAGGCTGCCATGGCGCCGGTCACATCGATAAAGTGCATCAGGCGCCCGCCCAGCAGGTTGCCCAGCATATTGGTGTCGTTGGGCAGAATGATCTCTGTCATCTCCGATTGGGTGCTCGCGACCGTCCGCACCATGGGTTGGCTCTCCTGGCTGTTCATAACGCTTCCGCTCCGTTCCTCTTCGCCTGCACTCGCTGTTCTCGCAATTTCCTTCTCCAGCCAGCTACAATAAGTCTATTGGCAGAGCTTGGCCACTGGCTGCGGCGCCGCATCCTGTTCCAGTTTCGGCAATCCCTGCCAATTACGCAAATCCCCCGCGGCCCCGATCGAATACGAAGGAGCCGGATGCGAGACGATGGATAAGATCGCAGGACTGAAAGAAATTCTTGCTCTGGACCCGAGGAACAGCTTTGCCCGCTACGGAATCGCCATGGAATTGGCGAACCGGGGCGAAATTGCGGCTGCGTTGGCGGAGTTTGATAGCACTTCTGACCAACGATCCGGATTACACCGCGGGCTATTTCATGTCGGCGCAAACCCTGGCGGGCGCGGGCAGAAAGAATGAGGCGATCGAGCGGCTGAAGGCCGGGATCGGTTGTGCGGCACGCAGTGGTAACAGCCATGCGCTCAGCGAGATGCAGGCGATGCTTGACGAACTGGAACGTTAATCCCCTGGGAATTTCGGCCCTCGCAGGTTCCTTTGAGGATTTGGGGCATTTCGGGTTTCGGCGCACGCACCGCCTGGATAAGTTTCTTAGAGATTTTCAGGTATCCCACGTGAAGCGACCTCGCGTCTAAAGGATCAATATGGCGAAATACTCCATTGTTGTTCCATTTCATAATGAAGAAGAAAATGTAACGATTCTCTACGCACGCCTCAAGCAGGTCATGGAGCAGGTGGGCGACTCTTTTGAGTTGGTTCTGGTGGACGACGGTTCGACGGACCGGACCTACAAGCTTCTGGAGGAGATTGCCGCCGTTGACAGCCGCGTATTGATCGTCAAGCTGCGCCGCAACTTCGGCCAGACTTCGGCCTTGGCCGCGGGCTTTGACCACTCCACCGGCGAGTTCATCCTGGCCATGGATGGTGATCTGCAGCACGACCCTAACGACATTCCCGCATTTCTCGAAAAGCTTGACGAGGGCTACGACGTCGTCTCCGGATGGCGCAAGGTCCGCATCGACAGTTTCTTCCTGCGCCGCATTCCTTCCGCTTGCGCCAACTGGATCATGGCCCGCCTTTCCGGCGTACCAATTCACGACTTCGGCACTACCTTCAAGGCCTATCGCCGCGAAGTCATCCAGAACATTCCGCTGTACGGCGAAATGCACCGCTTCATTCCCGCCCTCGCCAGTTGGTACGGCGCCTCCATCTGCGAAATTCCCATCCGCAACTTGAATCGCGAGCGCGGCAAGAGCCACTACGGCCTGGGACGCACCTTCCGCGTCATCTTCGACCTGATGACGATTCGCTTCCTGCTCCGTTACATGAGCCGGCCCCTGCATTTCTTCGGAGGCTTCGGCATTCTGAGCATGTTCACCGGAAGCGTGATGGCCGCGACTCTGCTGGGCATGAAGATCTTCAATCCGCAGATGGACGTGATGCACTACCACGGACCCATGTTCGTCATCGCTTCGGTGCTTATCGTGGCCGGCATCCAATTGCTGGCCATCGGTCTGCTCGGTGAGTTGCAGGTGCGCCACTATTACAGCAGCCAGCGGCCCGCATCCTACTCCGTCGATCGCCTGGTCCGCCTGGTTTCAGCGGACGAGCAGAGCCTGCTCTCCGAGCGCCCGGACAGCTTGCTGTAGGAGCAGGGACTTAGGGACCAGGGACTTAGGGACTAAGAAGACAGCTCGGTAGGTTCATGTGCATTTGTGTTGTCTGAGCAGATTGCAAACATTTGCACATCGAAACGCAGTTATCACCTGAGCTCGACATTTCTCTAGTCCCTCGTCCCTATTCCCTTGTCCCTATTCCCTTGCTTTCATCCCGCCCCCAGGGTTCATCCTTATCCCTGTCATGAAAGCCATCCAGTTTCATTCAACTGGCGGACCGGAAGTCCTGCAACTCGGCTGATCTGCCCATTCCCGAGCCGGGACCGGGTCAGATCCTGATACGCATTGAAGCCATCGGCGTCAACTTCATCGAGATCTACTTCCGCAAAGGCGTTTACAAAGCCGCGTTGCCCATGATCCCCGGCAGCGAAGCCGCCGGCACGGTGGAGGAACTCGGGCCTGGCGTCACGGGATTTGCCGCCGGCGATGCGGTTGTCTCCACCGCCGTCATCGGCAGCTATGCGGAGTACGCTCTGGTTCCCGCCGCGCAGCTCGTCAAAATTCCGCAGGGCCTCAGCATGGAGCAAGCGGCTGCGGCCATGTTGCAAGGCATGACGGCGCATTATCTCGTCTATTCCACGTACCCCCTCAAGGCCGGCGATACCGCGCTGGTGCACGCTGGAGCGGGCGGCGTGGGCCTGTTGCTTACGCAAATGGCCACGCGCATCGGCGCGCGGGTCATTACCACCGTCTCCACCAAGGCCAAGGCCGAACTCTCGCGCGAGGCCGGCGCCTCCGACGTGATTCTCTACACCGAGAAGGATTTCGAAGTCGAGGTCAAGCGCCTTACCGGCGGCAAGGGCGTCGACGTGGTTTACGACTCGGTGGGCAAAACTACTTTCGAGGGCAGCCTCAACTGTCTGCACCCTCGCGGTCTGCTCGCGCTCTTCGGCGCCTCCAGCGGCCCCGTTCCGCCCTTCGATCCGATTCTGCTCAACAGCAAAGGCTCGCTCTTTCTCACCCGGCCGACGCTTTGGCATTACATTGCCACGCGCGCCGAGCTCGAGTGGCGCGCAAACGACGTGCTCAACTGGGCGGCCAAGGGCGAACTCAAGCTGCGCACCGAGCACACCTACCCGCTCGCTGAAGCGGCCCGGGCTCAGATTGACCTCGAAGAGCGCAAAACCACAGGCAAGATTCTGCTGGTGCCGTGAAAAGCAGCCGTCAGCCTTCAGCCATCAGCTGTTGAATCCTCACATCGGCGCGATGGCTCGAAGGAAGCTGAAAGCTGATGGCTGAGAGCTTTCAATATGTCTATTCCCGTTGCAGCATCGGATCGCGTCTTCGTCCTCACCGGCGCAGGCATCAGCGCCGAGAGCGGCTTGCCCACCTTCCGCGCGTCCGACGGTTTGTGGGCCGGATACAACGTTCAGGAAATCTGCACGCCCGAGGCTTTGCGGCGCAATCCAGCGCTGGTCTGGGATTTTTATTCCAAGCGCCGCGCCGATTGCGAAAAAGCCGCGCCCAACCCCGCGCACATTGCGCTGGCCGAGCTCGAAGCGCAGCTCGAATCGCGTGCGGGGCTGCCGCTTTTTTCTCTGCACGCAGAATGTCGACGACCTGCACGAGCGCGCCGGGTCGCGGAATCTCGTCCACATGCACGGCGAGCTTGCGAAAGCCCGCTGCGAGCGCGAGTGCGGCCGTCCGCCTGTCGAAGATCGCGCCGTCTATGCGAGCCTGGACGAGGTCGGCCGCTGCGCCTGCGGAGGACGGTTGCGCCCGCACATCGTGTTCTTCGGCGAAATTCCCCTCGAAATGCCGCGCATCGAGCGCGAAATCTCGGAGTCCACGCTGATGCTCGTCATCGGCACGTCCGGCTCGGTGTACCCGGCGGCTAACTTCGTCCACTGGGCCCGCCAGGCCGGCGCCCGCACCGTCTACATCGGTCCCGAACACCCGCTCAATGCTGGGGCCTTCACGCACATCGTCGAAGGCAAAGCTGGCGAGGTTCTCCCGGGGTTATTCGCGGTCGCGTAGAGCGCTCCAGGCTTTGCGCTACTTCTCTGCCTCGTCCTTCTGCGCCAGTTTCGTCAGATTGAGCATCTGTCCGTCGTCCTCGCGGTCCAGCTTCGCCCGCTTGGGGACCTCAACCAAGTCCTGGTCATGTGCCGCGCGGTGCACCTCGTTCTGTACCGGCCGCAGAATCTTTGCCGTCGTTTGCATACTTCTCCTCTTCGTCTCGATGGTTCCGATACGCTCAAGAATTCATGAATGTTGCCTGGAACTACCGTCAGTTGCGATGATTTGCGGACTCGCTTTTGAATGCTCAATGGCAATGTTCCAGCGCCGTCCCTATGGGACTCCGGAGATGATTCAAGGGACAGCTCTCCCCACGCTGAGGCGCGGGGCTAACTCACGCTGCGCCTACGGCGCGATTGCCCGAACAATACATTGGCATCTGCGAAAGCTCCGCTAACGCCGCTAGACCCACCAGCTCCGCTAACTCCGCTCTTTCGCCTTGATGAATTCTTTCCGCCGAAAGCGCAGCGCCGTCCAGTCCTCGTCGATGGCCACGGCCCGCACCGTATCGAACCCCAGCTTCTTCAGCGACGCCCATCCTGTGTCGCGATTGAAGTCGCAGGTGTACTTTTTCGATGTGCCTTTGGGGTAGGCGAACCACACGATGGCGTCGCCCTTGGCGCGTTTCGCGATCAACGGCGCAAGCTTCTCCACCTCGCTCCTGCGCGTCACAAACGCCAGCCAGAATCCCGCCTCCGCCACCGATTCCAGATGGTTGTGAATCGTGATCACTGGTAGTTTTGCCAGTTCCGGCGCGAAGCTCTCCGGCGCGTGTAGTACCACCAGCTCCTGCCGGGTTCCGAGATTGAGTTTTTCAAATACAGTCGCCATGGATTTTCATCGTACGCGGTTCCGCGAATTAATCTGCAAGTTCCCGGCACTTTATTTTTCTAATACTCTGGCCTGGTATTGCTCCCCGATCGGTGCGGGTCTGGAGACCCCCACAACAGCCGATCTGGAGGCCGGCGCTACGCTTTCGCGGATAGGCGCACCGAACTCCGCTAACTCCGCTCCCCTAGAAATGGAACCGGTACTTCACTTCGGCCGCAATCATGCGCGGATCGTTGTAATGGAACCCTCCGATAGTGATCGAGTTATCCAGCAGCACGCGGTGGTTGGTCACATTGATCGCCGTGACCGACAGCTTCCAGCGCTCGCCGAACGCGTGGCCGATTGAAGAATCGAACGTGGTGTGCGCCGGCAGATTCGGCCCGTAATACGGCCCGTTGTCCGGGCAGGAAGATGGGTCGGTGCAGGCCAACCCATTCGTGAACCCCGACCCGTAGTACACATTGGTCGCGAACCACGTCGTGCATCGGCAGGTTCGCCGTGAACCCCGTGTTCAGCGTGTTGCGCTGGTCGTGGTCGACGGGGATGTAGTCCGGCCCCAATGCGCACGCCGGGTCGCTGGGATCGCTGCACGTGAATCCGCCGATGATGTTTCCGCGCTGCTCGGCTATCTGGTTGGAATAGGTCGCGTAAAACTGACCGTAGCGCCATAGCTGACGGCGAGTGCAGCGTCATCTCCCACGCGCGTACCAGCGCGCCATCCACTGCGATCGGGAAATACATATTCGATTCGCCCTGGTTCGAGTGATCGAGAAAGTTGTTCACGCGATTCTTGAACGTATCGATATTGAGCATCCATCCGCGGTAGGGGATTTCGATGCCGAACTGGTGCTCCTCGTCGCGCTCCGACGGAATCGGCGTGAAGGTATTCTCGCCGCCGCCCAGGTTGGCGGCGTAATCCAGCACCGAACTCGATACCGTGAGGATCGGCGCGGGCTGAAAGAAGTGCCCGTAGAATCCGCGCAGCACCCAGTTCAGCCGCGGAATCCGCACCGTCATCCCGATGCGCGGATACGTGGCGCTCTCGTTCAAGCCCGCGCGGTAGATCGAGAAACGCTCGCCGCCCAGCAGCGTTACATACGGGCCCAGCCGCAGATGATCGCCAAGGTAAAATTCGAGCAAGCCCGCATCGGCGCTGGCCGGCTGGTTCGGCTCCGATGGTGCGCTGCCGTCGTTCACTTGCACGCCGAAGAGATCGTTCTCGTGCTGGTAGAACGCGTAGAGCCCGCCGGAAAAAGCTGTTCAAAAATGCACTGGGGCCCGCGTCCAGCCGCACATCCGCCTGTGCGCCGCCGTAATTCGAGTTCTGGTTCCACGTGGTCGCCACGGGCTGGCCGTTCGGATTCGAATCGTAATTCGACTGGTTCCAGTGATAGAACGGAGCAGCGGAAACCAGCGCCTTTGCCGAGAAGGTATGCACCCAATTGGCAATCACGAATGAATCGCGCTCGGTTTGTCCGTCCCTCAATCCATACGAGCAGTAATAAGTGGACGCACATTCATAATCCGTCTGGCTCGGATCGTACGGCACTTGAAAATAGTCCTGGCGCAACTGCCCGTCGATGCGCAGTTGATCCTTCGGCGTTTCGTTACGCAGAATCGACACGAACCCGCTCTCAGAATTTGTCGCGTCGTGATCGATCGCCGTCACCGGCGTTGCCAGCCCGTAGTTCGACCTTGAACCCGTGGCGCTCGCATACCACGCGGTTTTCTCCGAGTGATCGCCCAGTGAAAGCTGCGCCTCGCCGGTGTACAAATTGCCCGCGTACAGCACTAACTCCCCATCGCGATTGAACGCAAATCCATTGCGCGGCAGCACGTTGAACATGCCGTAAGTACGGTCGCCCAGATCGGCGTCGTAGCTGCCGCTCAGCGTCTCCAACGAATCGATGTCCTTGGGATCGATTTGCGGACCTACGTTCGATGCGATCTTGGTATTCGGGATCGCCACGCCGTCGATCAGCCAACTGGTCTGGTGGCCGCCGCGCATGTGCAGCATGTCGTGCGTCATGTAGGCGCCCGGAACATAATCCGTAATCATCTCCGTGCCGATGGTGCGATCGGCGCCCGGTGTTTCGTCGATCATCTGCCGCGTGATGAGCGCCGTCGGCGTTGCCGTGTCGGCCGCGCTGGGTGCGCCGTGAACCACAACTGACTGCGTCACCCCGCCCACGCTCAAAGGAATGTGCAGCACGGGGTTCGTACCTGACGCGAGGCTGATGGTTTGCGTCTCTGTGTTGAAGCCGGTTGCTTCGACCGTCAAGCGATACACGCCCATGGGCGCCTGCGGCAACTCGAACTCTCCGTCGCCGTCGGTCGCCGCGCGCAGCACAAACGCGGAGTCCGCGGCCTGCAATGTGATTTTGGCTCCGGCAATCGGCCGGTGCTGGGGATCGTGGACCACGCCGTGCACGGCTGCAAACACCGTGGCGAACGCGGGAAGGGAAGCGGCCAGCAACGCTGCCGCCACAAGAAATGAATGACGCCGCATAAAAAAGACCTCCGTACTTTGTTCGAACGCAGGCGGCCGTCCTGCTCTGCAACGTGCAGAGACTCGATGCCTGGCAGCACTTGGGAAAGCGCTGAACAGAGTCCTGCGCCTGGAACTGCAAACGCAAACCCTCGTTGCTCAAAATCGAGGAGAAGAATTCAGGACCATTCGTTCAACGGAAAACTTAGCAGGGGTTCGTTCGAGGAGGTCCGCGCCCGGAGTGAGTAAGGCCCGGGCGAGAGATGGCAGGCGACCGTTCCGCGGGAGAAGCAAAAGCACGTGTCGGTTCTATGCGGAATCTGGCCGGCGAAGTCGTCAGTGCATGAGCCGGCATCAGCATCGAGAACGCGGGTCCGTGATAGAGCGGGCAGGTGGAAGGCGCGGAAAAGCCCGGCGTCGGATCGACGCGCAGGCCCGCTCTCATAGCCATGATTCGCGCGTACATGGCGCAGTGGTGCGCCCCGTGCCGCCGGCAACAGGGCGGAAGACTCGCATCCTCAGTGCCGTCGATCAGGGCCGACAGCGGCCCGAGCCCGAAGAACAGCACGAGGAAAATGGAGAAGCCGCGCCGCATGTGATTCGATGCTAGCAGAAGTCGAGACGTGAATCACTGCCTCTCTCATTTATCATCGAGGTGTTGTTTGGTTTCATTCCGTCGTCGCTCAGCAAAGGAAAGTCCAGTGCCTGAAGTGCACAGCACCGCATCATCGCTTGACGCATCTGCTGCTCGCAACGCCCGCTCCGCGCAACCTCTGCGCATCGCCATTTTTGGTTTCGGCACGGTGGGCAGTTCCGCGGCGCGTATCCTCGTCGAATCTCGTCCCCAAGGCCTGGAGCTTACACACATCTTCAACCGCGGTGTGGCGCGCAAGCGTGTCGGCTGGGTGCCGTCGAATGTGGTCTGGAGCGAAGACGCAGATGCGGTTCTCGCCTCTGATGTCGATGTGATCGTCGAGCTCGCCGGTGGGCTTGATCCTGCGGGAACCTGGGTGCGTCGCGCCCTTGAAGCCGGCAAGAGCGTGGTTACCGCCAACAAAAAGCTCATTGCTTTTCATGGAATTGACCTCGAACGGCTGGCCGCGGCGAAGGGCGGCCATCTCAAGTACGGAGCGGCCGTTGCAGGCGGTATCCCCGTTATTCCCGGCCTTGAGCAGGGTATGGCCGGCGACCGCATCGAGCGCATCGAAGGCATTCTCAACGGCACCTGCAACTTCATCCTGAGCAAAATGGAGGCCGGCGCGGAATACGCGCCCGTGCTGGCCGAGGCTCAGGCCAAAGGCTACGCTGAGGCCGATCCTACTGAAGATGTTGGCGGATTCGACGCCCGCGCCAAGCTCGCCATCCTGATGCGTCTCGCGCTGCGCGTGCAGGTTAACCCCGAAGAGATCCTGCCCCGGCCCATCACTTCTGTCGCCGCCGTCGATTTCAGTTATGCGCGCGATCTCGGCTGCACCATTCGCCAGATTGCACGCGCCCAGCAAGTGGAAGGCCGTCTCGCTGCTGCTGTCGGTCCCATGCTGGTGGCGTTACGTTCGCCGCTTGCCTGGTCGCAGGGCACTGAGAACATGGTCATCGCCAGCGGACATTATGGCGGCGACGTGGTCTTCTCCGGCCATGGCGCCGGCGGCCAACCTACGGCGGTGGCCGTGGTCAGCGATTTGCTTGCCCTCGCGCACGGTTCGCGTCGCGTCGAAATTCCCTCGGCTCCCGCGCATCTCGAGGCCGAGTTCGAGGTTCCGCATTACATCCGCTTTCTGGTTCGTGATCGTCCGGGCATCGTGGCCGCCATCACCACTGCGCTGGCCAACGAGCAGATCAACATTCGCGCCATCGTGCAAAAACCTGGCTACCCCGCCGACGCGCTGCCCTTCGTGGTCACGGTCGAGCCCTGCAAGACCTCGGCGCTCAAACGCGCTCTGGCGCCGGTCCGCGCATTGGAGTGCATGCTCGTCGAGCCCCTCGATCTTCAGATGCTGGAGTAGAAACAGGATTCAGGTTTCAGGTGTCAGTCGCCCTGCTGCAAACGTTCGAGAGCCCGCTCAAACACCCACAATTTAGAATTGATAATTGATACCCGGTCTTGATTCCTAAAACCTGAAACCTTACCCGAGGTCGCACAATGATCGACACCATTTATCGATGTGAAATCTGCGGCGAGGAGAGCCAGAATCCTGTGCGCTGGCTCGTCATCAACTGCAACAGCGCGCAGTTGACCGTCCTCAAGTGGACCAAGGAAGCCGCCGACGCGCCCGGCGCGCGCCACTATTGCGGCGAAGGCCACGCCCAGGTCTACATCAGCCGCTGGCTCGAAGCGGCCTGCTCGTAAAGACCGCTTGAGTACCGTGGTTCCGGTATAAAGTAACTCCGGTTTCGCACTAGCGGCTTCCCAAAACCATACACAGTTTCACAGTTTCACAGTTTCTGTGGCGCGGCGCGAGCCTTCGCGTAAGTCATTGATTTGGTTTGTGTTAGGAGGCTCCACAGTTTCACAGTTTCTGTGGGGTTGCGCAGTTTTGTCTGTAACCTGCTGATTATTCATTGGTTCCGAGCTCCACAGCTTCACAGCCCGTTTTTCTCGTTGTTGGAGGGGGGTGGGGGTCGGAGTGGTAGGGGGGAGGGGGTAGGTGGTAGGGGGGTAGGGGTGGTGCAGGGGCTAAAGGACTGGGGACTAAGGGATTAGAAAACCGTGGACCGGGGAGTGCCCTGACATTTTGAACCGGGGACATCCCTGGCACTTCAATGGGGCGATGGTTCGGGCCAGGCCGGAGATCGGATGCAGTCAGCATGGAACCATTGTGCGCCGGATGCGCTTAATTCTCTGCAAATCGGCGGGATGGATTTGCGGATTGTTTTCAGTGGGTTGGGGAAAAATGGGGCTTGGTGGGCTTGCGGGGCGGGGGCGGGCGGTCTTTTCTGGTGCGGAGCAGGCGGGGGATGGCGTCGGCTAGGGCGTTTATGGGTACGAAGCTGCGGAGTTTCGACGGCACGTTCGGTAAGGCATCGAATGTGCGCCCCGAGGACGACGTTCCATCTTGGGCGGGTCGCAGAAAACATCGAAAATGTCAGGCGAATAAGTATCGAAACTGTGGTACTTTTTGAGATGGGAAATCGCAGCAAAGCGTAAAGTGTAAGATGACTTTACGTATCGTCTGAGGTGAGTCGTGCGCTTCTCGGTTCCACACCCAATTCCGTATCAGGGCAGCAAGCGGCGGCTTGCCGCTGCGATTCTGAGCCATGTGGAAGCGGGGCGATATGAAAGGCTGGTCGAACCATTCGCGGGTTCGGCGGCAGTGACACTCGCCGCAGCGAGTTCGATGAAGTTCAGCCGTTTCGAGATCGGAGATCGGCTTGAGCCACTCGTGATGCTTTGGCAGGCGATCATCGACGCCCCGGAAAGCATCGCAGACGAATACGAACGCCTTTGGAAGCAGGAACGCATTAGGCCGATAGATGAGTTTTACGACATTCGTTCGCAATTCAACGAAGACCGTGATCCTGCGAAACTTCTCTATTTGCTCGCGCGCTGCGTGAAGAACGCCGTGCGCTTCAACCCTTCGGGTGAATTCAACCAGTCCCCAGATAAGCGGAGAACAGGAACGAAGCCGGACGCAATGCGGAGAGAACTCCTCGCAGCCCATCGTTTGCTTCATGGGAAGGCTCGAACTGTCTGCGCGGACTTTCTTGAAGTGTTCGAAACCGCCGAGCCTGGCGACTTCTTCTATTTAGACCCGCCTTACCAAGGCACAAGCGAAGGACGCGACTCACGGTATATCGGCGGGGTCACGCGCGAGCGGATGATTGAAGGATTGAACGTCCTTAATGGGAGGGAAATCCCTTTCATATTGAGCTATGACGGTTCCTGTGGGGACCGAACTTATGGCGACCGGTTGCCAAGGGAACTCGCATCTCGCATTCTTCTGGATGTTGGACGTTCCAGCCAAGCGACATTGAATGGGCAGGACCAGGTGACCGTTGAATCGCTATACGTTTCACATAACGTGATCCCTGCCACCGCGGACGATCGAATGATGGATTTGCGCGAGTTCGATCAGCAACTCTCTATGACGCAATTATTGCTTTGATCTCGTCTGCAACTGACCTTTTATTTCGGTTGGCACTGCGTTTCAATCGTTCAAACGCGTTGACTTCTCCGCCCTTCCACACAAGGTCTACACGTCTTTCCGGTTGCATTGCAACATGGGCATACGTGTCGGGATTCGCCCAATAGCACGAGAGGCAAGTGTCGAGATCCTTGAGCTTGAGCCAATTCTCGCAATGTTCACAGGCCCACGATTTCTTCCGGTTGCACGCGCCGTCGAGTAATTGGTATGGATCGGCTTCATCGCGCTGTGATTCACCGGCAACCTGGAACGGGATGCGATGGTCAACCTGGATGTTGTGCACGGCTCCGCATAGATTGCATTTGGAGCCCTTGCGCTCGATGATGGCGTCACGTTCCTTCTTTGCGAGGACGACCCGCCCGGTCAGCTTGGGGTCAAGTTCCCGCTCATCGAACACGTATGCCGCGATAGTCTGGCCGTCGTCACGCTTTGCCTTGACTCGCATAAGTGCGAAGCCGAGTTCGACCGCGTCCCGAGCCGCACGGGGAGGGTGATCATATCCTGCTGCCTTGAGTTGGATTGTCGAGATACTTCCGTTCTTAACGATGGAATCGAGGACAAATCGCGCGCGCTTATTAGTGACGGTCTTGATGCGTTGAAGTAATTTCGCGGGGATCGGTTTCCGCTCAGTCATTGAAGAACTCCTTTGGCGAAACCTTCAATGCCGCCGCAATCGTATGAATGTTGACAAGGCTGATATTGCGCTCGCCCCGCTCCACGCTGCCGATGTAGGTTCGGTCCAGATCGCAGTCATAAGCCAATTCCTCCTGCGAGAGGCCCCTCCCATGGCGAAGCGCGCGCATCCGAGATCCGAATTGTTTTTGAACTATCTCAGCTCGTTTTGAAGGCATTGCTGCAATCGAAACAGCCGTGCCGACAATGAGTCTACGGACTTTACGTCTCATTCGCTACGGGGTCACCAGATCGTTAAGAAGCGGAGAGTTCGCGGAGAGGCGCTCTCAAGCCCGCGCGCGGTGCGGTGTTTCAGCGGCACGTTGGGTCTGTCATCGAATGCGCTACGTCTGGCAGTTGCTACAAATTTGGTTTGGTCCCGCAATGTCGGCTTATGGGAAGCGGTCCTTCGATGCGTTCGCGTGGAACGTTGGCTGAGCGCTCGATCGGGATTCGCGGCGTGGGTTTGGGCGCGGCTTCGTGGCGGACTTGATTTCTCGAAAACAGGTGGGCATTGCGGCATGGCTGAAGCCGAGCCCTGATACGGGACGAGGGGAATTTGCGCGCAATGGTTCTTACGCCCGCGTTGCGGGCTTGGATGCGCTGATGTTGCGTGGTCCCCAGTCTTGCGAACTGGGGCTAGCGTATTTCGCCCGCGTTGCGGGCTTGCGGCGGTCAGGATTACGGCATGGTTGTGATGCGAACTTCGGGCTTAGGACATTAACGCTGGTTGCATAAATGGCTTGGGGCGGTGAAGAAATTTCCCTCAGGGGTTAAAACCGTAGGTTCTATGCGGCTTTTGCGGCACGACTGAAGTCGTGCCCTTTCACGGCGCCATTTATGCAACCGGCTCTAGCGGCTGGAAGCCAGGAGCTGGTCTCATCCCCTGTTCTTCACCGGCCCGGTCGACTCCCGCACCACCAGCTCCGGGCTCATTTCGATCTCGGCAGGGAACTGCTTTTCGCGGTTGGCGATGCGCTCGAGCAGAAGCTGTGCGCCCTTCTGGCCCATTTCGAACAGCGGCTGGTGCACGGTAGTGAGCGAGGGGGTGGAGAAGGCCGCCGACGTGATGTCGTCAAAGCCCACCACGGAGATGTCGCGCGGCACGTCGAGGCCCGCATCCTTGATGGCGCGAACAGCGCCCATCGCCGCCGTGTCATTGAAGCAAAACAGGGCCGTGACGTCGCGGTTTTTCTCGAGCAGGGCGCGCGTGGGATCGTAGGCGATCTGCGGATCCATGGGGTGCTGGCCAGTCTGCAACGGCCAACCGCTTTGATCCAGATGCACGGTCAGCGAGGCATCGGTGCTCAGTCCCAGTTCCTGGGCAACTTTTTGAATCCCCACCCAGCGGTATTCTGAGTCGGAAATGGCCCTGGGGCCGTGCATGAATGCAATTTGCCGGTGGCCTAGATCATATAAATGTTTCAGCGCCAGCCTGGCGGCGACGTAATGGTCCAGAACGATGTTAGTCACCTTCGGCGCCGCGCAGTGCGCCGAGATTGCAACTACCGGCACCGGAACCGCCAGCTCATCCAACGTCGTATTCAGGAGCAGAAATCCATCCACCGCGCGCTCGATGAGAAGGCGCGGATAGCGCTCCAGCAGTTCCTTGTCCCAGTAATGGCAGGCGGTGAAGAAAAAGTAGTGTGCGCGGTTCAACTCCTGGACCACGCCGCTCATCACGCGCGTGAAATAGCCTTCGCTCAGGTCGGGCGCCAGCACGCCCACGCTCATCGACTTGCTGCGCCGCAGCGACCGGGCAAAATAGTTGGGCCGGTAGTTGAGCCGCTTGGCAGCTTCCACTACGCGCTCACGAGTCTCCTTGGGGATGGACTTGGCCGACGGCGAATTGTTGAGCACCAGGGAAACCGTGGTCTGGGAGAGCCCCAGGTGTTCGGCCAACATGCGCAAGTTCACATGCCCACTTGGCACCGGACTCTTCAACTTAGTCATCGCGCAGTTCTATCCGTTTCCTTAAACCATGAGGATACACCGTTTTTGCCAAGTACATCGATTTTCTTCTCAGGATGCGGCCCCTTTCGGGCCGTCTCGCGGGCCTTTTCGGGTCCGGAAAACGTCTCCGCGGAGCCTCAGTTTGCCGGATTTCGCTCGCAACTCGGGTCATGCCTCTTGATTCTCACGATTTCCACTCCTATGCACTTGATTTTTCTCACCTGTAACCTGTCTTTCATATTGGGTCGGTAGCCTGACGTCTGTGGATAGCACCTTGCCTGAGATTCGCATCCAACGTCCCCAGACTGAGCCCTCCCCGGAACCGGAACCGGCAGTGACGGCTGCGACCACGCCGGAGCACTCCGCGGTTCGCCGCTATCTACTGGCGCGCGGCAATTCCGCTGTCGCCGATCAGGTGTTCAAGGTCTTGATGTTGCTGTGCGCGTTCAGCATCTTCGGTATCGTGGTCCTCATCCTTAAGGAGCTTGCGCAAGGTTCCCAACTCTCGTTGCACGCGTTCGGCCTTAAATTCTTATATAAGACCTACTTCGACCCGGATACCAATCTCCCTTCCTACTGGGATCCCGTCAACGGCTACTTCAGCGCCCTTCCCTTCATTTACGGCACTCTGGTTTCTTCGTTCCTTTCCTTGCTGATTGCGGTGCCTCTGGCCCTCGGCGTCGCCATCTTCCTGACCGAAATGTGCCCCGGCTACCTGCGCGGCCCTCTCGCTTTCCTCACTGAGCTGCTGGCGGCCATTCCCAGCATCATTTACGGCTTGTGGGCTTTCTTCATCCTCGTTCCCCTGCTCCGCCAGTACGTCAACCCCGTCCTGGCCAATGTGCTCGGCTGGACCGGCCTCTTCAAAAACGACAACCCCACCGGCGAGGGCTATTTAGCCGCCGGCGTCATTCTCTCCATCATGATTCTGCCCATCATCTCTTCGCTCACCCGCGAGGTGATGACCGCCGTGCCCCACTCGCAGCGGGAAGCTGTGCTGGCTCTGGGCGCCACGCGCTGGGAGATGATCCGCACCGGCGTATTGCGCAACGCGCGCATCGGCATCGTAGGCGCCATTATTCTCGGCCTGGGCCGCGCCTTCGGCGAAACCATGGCCGTCACGATGGTCATCGGCAACGCGGCCGAGATACACAAATCGCTTCTCGCCAACGGCGCAACCATGGCTTCCGTGATCGCCAACGAATTCACAGAGGCCGTGACCGCCATGCACTTGAGCGCGCTCATGGAGATTGGCCTGGCGCTATTCATCGTCACGATTATCGTCAACGTAATCGCCCGCCTGCTCCTCTGGGCCTTTACGCGCGGCACGCCGTCGCAGGTCCGATGAGGAGAGGCGCATGAGCACAGGCACAATTCAGCTTCGGTCCCGATTCAGGGCGGTCACTGACCACGCCGTCACTGCCCTCGCCATCCTCGCCACCATCCTGGTCATCGCGCCGCTCGCGGCCATATTCATCTATCTCATCTACAAGGGCGCCAGTTCGCTCAACTGGGCCTTCTTTACCAAGGTTCCTGCCCCGGTTGGCGAGACCGGTGGCGGCATGGCCAACGCCATCGTCGGCTCTGCCGTTCTGTTGGGAATTGCCAGCCTCATCGGCGTTCCTATCGGCATCGGCAGCGGCGTTTTTCTCGCCGAATTCGGCCGCGGTACGAAGCTGGCCAATGCCGTGCGTTTCACTGCCGATGTTCTCAACGGAGTTCCATCGATCGTCATGGGCCTGGCGGCGTACGCACTCATCGTCGCGCCGCAGGGTCATTTCTCTGCCCTCGCCGGCGGCGTGGCTCTTGGCATCATGATGATTCCCACCGTCTGCCGCAGCACCGAGGAAATGCTGCTGATGGTGCCGCACGCGGTGCGCGAAGCCGCTCTCGGCCTGGGCGTACCCAACTGGCGCTCCGTGCTTTCCATCACCGTCAAGACTGCCTCGCCCGGCATCATCACGGGCTGCATGCTGGCCTTTGCGCGCGTGGCCGGCGAAACCGCGCCCTTGCTCTTCACGGCCCTGGGCAATCAGTTCTGGAGCACCAGCCTCAACCAGCCCATCGCCGCGCTGCCGCTGCAAATCTTTGTCTACGCCGACTCTCCCTACGACGACTGGCACCGCATGGCCTGGGCGGGAGCGTTGGTGCTCATCGTGCTCATCGTGCTCGCCGTTTCGCTCGTTCGCTGGGTCACTAGCCGCGGCGTTTTGAAAGGCAACAGTTAGCCGGCAATGCTTTTTGGCGTTTGCCGCAAGTTTGAGTGGCGTGCTCCCCAGGCATCGCCGCAGGTTCGACAGAGAACAGAAGGAGAAATCCTCACGTGGGCGTCGGCATCGAAGTAATCAACCTGAACGCGTGGTACGGAACGAATCACAGCCTGCAGGACATCAATCTCAATATGCCGGGCAACCACGCCACGGCGCTGATTGGCCCGTCTGGCTGCGGCAAGAGTACCTTCGTGCGCTGTCTCAACCGCATGCACGAAACCAATCCCATCGCCCGTGCTACCGGCACCGTCCGCATCGGCGACCTGGACATCTACGCCGACGCCAAGCCGGTTGAAATCCGCCGCCGCGTGGGCATGGTCTTCCAGCGACCCAATCCTTTTCCCACCATGTCCATCTACGACAACGTGGCCGCCGGCCTCAAGCTCAACGGCTACTCAAACCACAAGCACCTCGAGGAAATAGTCGAGAAGTCACTCAAGAACTCGGCGCTGTGGGACGAGGTCAAGGACGATCTCAAGAAGAAATCCGGCGCCAGTCTTTCCGGCGGCCAACAGCAACGGCTCTGCATCGCCCGCGCCCTCGCCGTCGACCCAGAAGTCCTGTTGATGGACGAGCCCTGTTCGGCTCTCGATCCCGTTTCCACTTCGAAAATCGAAGATCTCATTTTCCAGCTCAAAGCGCAGTACACCATCGTGATTGTGACGCATAATATGCAACAGGCGGCGCGCGTGGCGGAAAACACGGGATTCTTCCTCAACGGCCGCATGGTCGAGTTCGATGCGACCCACAAAATCTTTACCAATCCTTCTGACAAGCGCACGGAGGATTACATTACGGGCAGGTTCGGATGACACGCATTCGCTTTCAACAAAGCCTCGAAGACCTGAAAGAAAATCTCCTGGTCATGGCCGGCCTCGCCGAGCAGGCCATTCAGCGCGCCATTGAGGCCTACCGCACGCGCGATCTCTCGATCTGCGACCTCGTCAGCCGCAGCGAAATCGCCATCAACCGCATGGAGCGCGACATCGACCAGACCGCTCTCGACCTGCTGGCCATGGAGCAGCCCATGGCCATCGACCTGCGCTTTATCTTGAGCGTCATCAAGATCAACGCCGATCTGGAGCGCGTGGGCGACGCCGCCAAAAGCATCGCCGAGCGCGTGCGCCATATGGAGCGCCTGGGCTCCGCCGATCTGCCCGTCGATATTCCGCGCATGGCCTCCATGGCTGCCGACATGGTGCGCAGGAGCCTGCAGTCCTTCATCGAGGGCGATGCCGAGCTGGCCCGCACCGTGCTCACCATGGACGACGCCGTGGACCAGATGAACCGCTCTGCCTACAAAACGCTCACCAGGGTGATGGAAGAGAGCAGTCATCTCGCGCCGCAGGCGCTGAACGCGCTCATGATTTCCCGCAGCCTCGAGCGCGTTGCGGATCATGCCACCAACATCGCAGAGGACGTCATCTTCTGGGTTCAGGGCGATGACGTGCGACACCCCAAGAGCGTGGCAAAGGCTGCCGCCGTGGGCGCTGCCGTGACCCCTGCTCCATCGGGTGCTGATTCCACCGATACCACACCGGCTACCCCGGCCCCGGCGCAGAGCTGAGAATGAATGTAGCGCCGGTCTCCTGACCGGCGCATGCTTCGCCAATTTCAGTCTTGAAGCCACGTGCCCCATCGTTTCCGCGTTTTGTGCGGAGAGGGTGGGATCGCACGAGCCTCAACAAAAAGCCCCGCCTTCGGCGGGGCTCCTCATTTTCAAGTTTTGGATTCCCAAGCTACGGGCTACAAGCTAACGGCTCCAGGCAGTCTATCTCAGTGTCCAGCAATTCGCACGCCCATCCCGTTCAGCTTGCTGCGGGCCGCGCGCGCCTCAGGGGTCTGCGGGTGGCGTTGGATGAGCGAGCGCAGTTCATGAATCCCCTCGTCTTTTTTGTTCTCCGCCAGCAGGGCATAACCCTTGTGCAGTTGCGCCGCAGGCGCCTTGGCGTTACCGCTGAATCCCTCCAGCACCGCGTTATACGACTTAATTGCAGCGGCGTAGTCCTTTTGCTGGTAGGCAATTTCGCCCAGATAGAACTGCGCGGTCCCGGCCAGATCGTCGAGCGGATAGGACTGGACGACACTCTGGAACTCGCCTAGAGCCACGTCATAGCGCCCCGCGTTGTAATCGCGCACGCCCGCCTGCAGTGTCTCCTGCAGCGGCGGCGCCTGCTGCGCCGCCGGCGCAACCGGCGGCGTGCCGCCAGCCCCAGGTGTACCCGGCATTGGGCCTGCGCCGCCGGGCTGCGCTTGCGCCGGAGGAGCCTGCATGTTCTGCAACTGCGTTTGCAGATCCTGCACAGACTTGTCCAGCTTGGCGATGCGCGCCTTGAGTTCGTCCACGGAATCGTTCAGCGACTGCACCTGCCCCGAGACCGTGTCCAGCTTGCCGCTGGCCGCTTCGTTTTGCGTGTTCAGCTTCTGCTGCAGCGCAGTCACGGCGGTGGTCATCTGGTTGGCTTCGTCGGCCGTCTGCTCCGCCAGGTGCTGCAGCACGCCCATCTTCGTGTCCAGCGTGGACTGCAAGCGCTGCACCTGATCGAGCAGTTGCTGCACCTGCGTTTGCAGCTCCACGATCTCCTTTGACACCGCGTGCGCGCGCGGCGCGGAAGGAAGAAAGACAAAACTCAAGACCGCCGCGGCAAGCAGCCGATTGCGAGTGACGCGTGAAATGTACATGCTCGACCTTTCTTAGAACAAGTGTGAGTGTGAGTGCGAATGTGAGTGTGGTGAGACTGGTCCGCACTCACACTTCACACTCACACTCGTTCTGTCTTACCGATCGATCGTGAATCCTGCTCGGCGGTTCAACTGCCAGCACTCCTCGTTGGACTCCGTGCAGAACGGCTTTTCCTTGCCGTAGCTGATCACGCGGACGCGGTCGGCTGCCACGCCGGCTGTCACCAGCGCGGTTTTGGTCGCCTGCGCACGGTTCTGGCCCAGGACGATGTTGTACTCGTTGGATCCGCGCTCGTCGCAGTAGCCGCCGATCACGACTTTGATATCGGGGTGCTTCACCAGGAAGTCGGCATCCTTCGCCAACGTGGACTGCGCGTCCGTGCGGATATCGTAATTGTCGTAGTCGAAGAAGATGTCCTGGACGTTGGCCTTGAACATCTGCTCGTCGGTCATCGATGTCGCAGGGGTCTCGACCGCCGGCGGTGTATTCACGGTTACGCGCGCCGAAGCGTCAGCCGAGCCTCCCTCGCCGCGCGCCACCAGGTGATAGGTGGTCGATGCCGCCGGAGTCACCGTCCTCACGCCCACTGAAGGAACGTCGCCGATCCCGTCAATCGTAACCGACGTGGCGTCGGTAGTGCGCCAAGCCAACTGCACCGGGTCGCCGGCCGAAATCACAGTTGGCGTCGCGGTCAGTGTCGCGGTGGGGGCGGGCGCCGTCGCGGGCGGGGCCGTCTCTGCCGGTGGCGGCAGGGGCTTGTTCTTTTTGCAGCCCGAGATAGCAGTCAAGGCAACCAAAAAGAGGGCAAAGGTCAACAGAACATTCCGTAGTTTCAAGAGAGTTCTCCTTATCTCAAGAGTTAAAGTTCGTATTTCGGGCACTTGGCCAGGTGTCGCCGCGCATGCCGCCGTCCGATTCGAGCACCGATAAAATCATAGTCCATTGCACCGGGATACCAGTTGCTCCCCAACGCCGGCCAAAGGGTGGGGACCAGAACGGGCCGCATTCGTTCTCAGAACCCATTGGAAAACTCCCCTCAAGGTCGAAGCCCCGGCGTTTATGCGCCTTTTCGGCAGTCAGGGCTAAAGCCCTGACCTGCCAGTCGTGCCCTTTCGCGGAGCCATCTATCTAGCTCCGCTAAATCCGCAACTCATTTCCAACTCCAGTTCGGCATCGAGTTTTCGCCGCTGAAGGTGAGCTGATGTTGCTCTGTCCCGTCCGAGAGCATCGACCAGATCTGCGTGCGGCGATTGATTTCGCGCTGGAAAACAATGTGCCGTTCATCCGGCGACCACGACGGAAAATCGTTGTTCCCTGCCTCGTGCGTGGCCTGCAGCCAATTCTTGCTGGCGATGTCCATGATGTAGATGTCTTGCCCACCGGGATCGCCGGGACCGTATTTGCGGTTCCAACTGAAGGCCAGCATGCCGCCGTTGGAGGACCACGACGGCGAGATGGCGTAACCGCTGTCGGTCATGCGCTGTACATTGGCGCCATCCTGATCCATCACGTAGATCTGCGGTTCGCCCGTGCGCCCGCTCACGAATGCCAACTGCGCTCCCGTGCGCGGATTCCACACCGGCGACACATCCGCTCCAAACGAAGTCATCTGGTGTAGATTGCCGCCGCCTGCATCTGCCACCCAGATCTCCGGATGCCCCGATCGCGCCGAGGAAAATGCCAGTTTCGTTCCATCGGCGGACCACGCCGGCGACTGGTTGCTGCCTCCCGCCGTGCCTGCCGGAAAACTCACTGTGCGCCCCAGGTCGAGTGAATACATGCGAATCGCCCAGCCTACGTTTTCGGTGAGCGAGGCGAAGGCGAGACGTGAACCATCCGGCGAGATGCGCGGCGAAATCGAGATCGTGCCCAGGTGCGTGACGGCGTGTTGATTGGCGCCGTCATAATCCATGACCCAGATTTCCTTCGATCCCGTGCGATTGCTCACAAAATAGATCTTGGTTTCGGCTATGCCGTTGATGCCGCCGCCCAGCCGCGAAATGATGTCGTCGGCGAAGCGATGCGCCACCGTGCGCGCCATGTCTTCGCTCGCCGTCTCGTTATACTGCCGCGCGAGCACCGGCGGGCTGCCCGCCGTGGTGGCATCCATTAGCCAGCCGTACACCACAAGACGGCCGTTGTCGGCCGAAAGCGCGCCTAAGGCCACCATGGAAGCGTTGGCCGGCTGCGCCGACCACTGTGCCGGCACCAGCTCCTGCGGCGAGCCAGGCATGGCCTGCGGCGCCAGGCTCTTTGACACCATGTCGAAGATGCCCGCGTTGGTCAGATCGTTGAAAAGGGTGGTGTCGAAGACGTTCTTCAGCACCGGCGTCTGGGGATCGCTGCCCACCGGCTTGAAATCCGCCGCCGCGAGGCGAATATGCTGATTCCCCAGGTTCGTTCCCGTGCGAACCCAATCCTGGGCCGTTGCCTGGACGCCAAGAAAATACGCCAGGGAAAGCAAAAACAGGGGCAAAACCCTCAAAACTGCCTTCATGCGATGTGCAGTCCTTCCTCGAAGTTTGGGACGGTGTTGCGCACGCCCTTGAACGGGTGCTTTTTTGAGGCCGTCGGATACCGCTCATTCATTAGATGCCGTTTCTGCGCCGCAGAGTCATCAAAAACGCCATCTCGCCCGCTAACCTTTTCTGCGGGTACCGGTTGCCCATTCTTTCCGCGTTCTTTGCGGAAAGGATGGGGGCTCAACTCCGCCAAACCAGCCGAAACCTGACACCTGACAACTGAAACCTGCTTCTCAGTACTCGCAGTAGAACGAAACCTTCAACGTGCTTTGATTATATTGCGCTGGCAGAGAGCCCAGAGTATCCACGCGCTTCACAGCACGCAGGCACGAGGTATCCAGCGTGGGGCTGCCGCTCGCTTGATCCGTTTTCACGTCGCTGACGCTCCCATCGCGGTGAACCGTAAAAACTACATAGGCACGCGCACCTTTAGGCGTGGCCGGATTCACTTCGTATTTGTTCCATTTGCTGCCTACGGTGTTATTGATGCCCTGCACGTACCACGGGTACATACTGGCAAAATTGTTGTCGCCCACGGTGGTCTGCCCGATGGTGCCCGGCTGCATCTGGTGCGGCATCAGCGATCCTGACTGCTCGCCGTACTGTGCCTTGTTCTGGGGCTGCGGCGGCTGATGCTGTTGCGTCTTCGGCGTGTTCATTTGCTGGGGCTTCATTTTCTTGCCCAAAATCGGAATCGCAGTTTCGTCCACGCGCTGCTTTTCTTTGGGACTCGGTGTGGCCGGCGCCTTGCTCGGCGTCTCCGTGGCCAGGACGTTCTGGTTTACTTCTTCGGACTTTAGCGGCAGAGTGCTGGTCAGGTTCACCTGGATGGATCCCCCGGCGCCCGGACTGCCCCAGAAATTGTGATGGAACAGACCCATCATCCAGGCGTAACTAATCAGGAGCGCGCCGAGCGCGAGGTGCAGGCCCAGCGCTCCCGCCGCCGGTCCCGCAATCGGCTCCGGCGTCAGTTCCCGCTCCAGGTGATCGCCAATGTCCAGAATGCCGCTCATGCCGCCGTGATCCCAGTTGTGAGTTTCTCAACTAGCAACGCGCAGGGGCTAAAGCCCCAGACTTTGTGCGCCTGTTTCGGCCCGGCTAAAGCCGTGCCCTTGATACAAAGCTGATTGTTGAAACATGCTAACTTCGCCAAACTGCTAATTTGCGCCGCTTCCCGCCGATGCCTTCGTATCCAGCGGCTGCGTCACGATCGACACATTGGTAATTCCCGATTGCTTCACCGCGTCCATCACGCTGGCAAAATTCCCAAACGACACTCGCTCGTCGCTGCGCAGATAAATCGACTGGTGCGCGGGATCCACGCCCGCCTGGTGCAGCTTCATTGGCAGATCGTGGATGTTTACCGGCTGATCGTTCAGGAAAATATTGTCATCGCGGTCGATCGTGACCACCATGCGCTGCTCGGTAATCTCTGTCACGGTGCGCGTCTTCGGCACATTCACTTCAATCCCCGACTGCAGCACCGGCTCGGTGATCATGAAGATCACCAGCAGCACCAGCACCACGTCTACCAGCGGCGTAATATTGATCTCCGCCAGCGACGTGCGGGTTTGTCCGTTGTTTGTGGTGAATGCCACGCTTGAACTCCGCTATTTCTGCCATCGACGACGGCGCCGCTTGAAAAGGCGTCTCTCAGGGGTTAAAACCCGCTGGTTTCGGCCTTCTTCGGCACGAGTAAACTCGCGCCCTGATACAAATCCTCACTCATGCGGCGAGTTCTGGACGGGAGGCTAATTTCGCTAACCCCGCCAACTCCGCTAGTTCCCCTGCGTTCGCGGCGGTGCCTGCGTCCGCACCGGAATCTCTTCGAGCGAGTTCAGCAGCTCGCGGCAAAAATCATCGATGGCCGCGGCAAATACTTTGATCCGCGCCGTGAACTGGTTGTAGGCCACCACCGCCGGCACGGCCACAAACAGTCCCGCCGCGGTAGTAATCAGCGCCTCGGCAATGCCGGGAGCTACGGCCTTCAGCGATCCGCCGCCGGCCACGCCCATCCCGTGAAATGCGTCCACCACGCCCATCACCGTCCCGAACAGTCCTACAAACGGGCTGGTGCTTCCAATTGTTGCCAGCCACGTCATGCGCCGCTCCAGCGCCGTCACCGCCTCGCTGGCCGCGGTCTGCGCCGTGCGTTCCAGCGGCGCCAGGTTGCTTCGGCGGTCCCGACCCGCCCGTCACCCGCTTGTAGGTCTCGTACACGTCTTCAAACACCTGGGCCAGCGGGCTGGCGCTGTACTCGCCGGTGAACGCCGCAATCTCTTGCAGCCGCGTGGACTTGCGGAACGCGCGAATAAACTTGCGGCTCTGCGTGTCGCCTTGCTGAACGCCGACATCTTGCCCAGAATCACCGTCCACGAGTAGAGGCTAGCTACCAGCAGCAGCAAGCAGCACGCCAATCGCGATGGGCCCGATGTTCGCGAATCATCTCGGCCAGTGCGGTGAAACCCTGGCTCGGCAGCGGCGCGTCCCGCGCCGCCGCCATCCACCTGAAAAATCATTGCAATCGCAGCCGTAAAAATCGCCATTCACCTCAACTTCCACGGTATCAGACCCCGTTCCCCGCGCCCAAGTGACGCTTTGGGTGCCTCTATTGCCTCTCCGCCCGTCACTGCTTTGCCCTTTCGCCCCGCCATTCATGCTATGCTGCGCTCGGACTCGATACCCATCGCTGCACATCCCTTTGTTGCTTAGACCTGCGAGTCTAGGCGTGTAAGACCAGGAAAAATATGCTCGTCGAACTCCGCGCTGAAAACTACGCCGTCATCGATCACGCCATCGCCTCCTTCGGCCCCGGCCTCAATCTCCTTACCGGCGAAACCGGCGCAGGCAAGTCCATCCTGGTCGACGCGCTCGCCCTCCTCATGGGCGGCAAATCCTCGGCCGACGTGGTCCGCCACGGCGCCGACAAGGCCGTGGTCTCCTGTGTCTTCGAGTCCACGCCCGGCGCGGAAGCCATCCTCGAGGCCAACGGCATCGACGCTGAAGCCAACGACATCATTCTCCGCCGCGAAATCCTCTCCACCGGCAAGGGCCGCGTCTTCGTCAACAACCAGCCCGCCACCGTGCAGGTGCTCAAGCAGCTCGCCCCCGAGCTGGCCCTCGTCCACGCGCAAACCGAGACCCTTTCGAGCTTTGACCCCACGCAGCAGCGCATCCTCCTCGATCGCTTCGCCGGCATTTCCTTGGACGCTGCGGCCGAGGCCTACGCTCGCTGGCGCGCAGCCCAGGACAAATTGAACGATCTCCTTGCAGGGCGAGCAGGACCGCCTGCGCATGGTCGATCTCTGGACCTATCAGCGCAACGAAATCGAGCAGGCCCGCCTCCAGCCCGGCGAAGACGAAGCCCTCGAAACCGAGAAGCGCGTCCTCGCCAACGCCGAAAAGCTCTATGCTGCCGCCCTCAGCGCCTTCGACCAGCTCTACGAGGGCAGCGCCTCGGCCGAGGCTGCCCTGAAGGCCGCCATCCGCAACGTCGAAGAGCTCGCCCGCTACGACGCGCCGCTTCGCCGAATCCGCGCAGCAGCTCGCCTCCGCCCGCGCCACGCTCTCCGACGTCGCCGCCTCCCTGCGCGACTACGCCGAAGGCATCAACGCGTCACCCGAGAGACTGGCTGAAATCGAAGACCGCCTCGCGCTACTCGATCGCCTCAAAAGGAAGTATGGGAAAACCGTCGCCGAGGTCATCGCCTTTGGCGAAGACGTTGCCCGCAAGCTCGCCGAAGTCGAAGACCGCGACGAAATCCTGAAAGACACTTCGTGCCGAGCTCGAAAGAAGCTTCAGCCGAATATCAAAAAGCCGCCTCCGCTCTCACCGCCGAGCGCAAGGCCGCCGCGAAAAACTCGCGAAACTCGCCGAAGGCCACATCAACTCGCTCGCCATGAAGTCCGCTTCGCGGTCTCCGTTACCGCGGGCGAAGCGAGAGCAAACAGAAAGATCCGACGCTGGAGCACGACTTCAGTCGGCATGGGATGACAGGTCGAAGTACCTCATTGCGCCCAATCCCGGCGAGCCCCTCAAGCCCCTCATCGAAATCGCCTCCGGCGGCGAACTCTCGCGCATCCTCCTTGCCCTTAAAGTGGCAGTTGAAGAATCCTCGTCCAAGACCAGGAAAAAAACCACGCCACGCACGCTGGTCTTCGACGAAATCGACATCGGCATCGGAGGCCGCGCCGCTGAAGCAGTCGGCCACAAGCTCAAGACCCTCGGCCGCGCCCAGCAGGTTCTGTGCGTCACGCATCTGCCGCAAATCGCCGCCTTCGCCGATCAGCATTTGGCCGTAGAAAAGCGCGAGCAGGACGGGCGCACCACCACGCGCATCCGCGTCCTCGACGACCGCGCCCGCACCCACGAAGTGGCCCGCATGTTGAGCGGCGCCAAGGTGACCGACACCAGCCTGCAGCACGCCGCGCAGATGATCGCCGGGAGCCGGTAGGGCCGATTGAAGAGAATGAAGAAAGGCAATCGCAAACCGCTGTCCCCGAAGCTGCGCGCCGAGTTGAAAACCCTGGCCGCTATGCCGGAGCGCGAAATCGACACCGTCGAAATGCCTCTCAATACCGATTGGAGTCATGCGGTGCGCAGGCCGTTCTACCGGCCCATCAAGCGGGCACAACGGCGCGCTCGAGCGAGCGCAGCAACTTCTTGAGCTTGCCGGGCAGCCCGGAGAAGGGAGCAGCGTTCGCGAAATCTTCTTGGGTCAGCTCGCGAACCTCACCCTCTTCATTCGTCAGTGGTTTTCGGCTTGCCATACCTGCGGGGTCTCGGAATCAGTTTACAGTCTAGGTCAAGAGGTATACAATGTACATCTAGAGGTGATTCATGGCGACGGGCATAGTGCACATCCGCGTGGACGAAAAGATAAAAACTAAGGCTTCCAAGGCCTTTGCCGCAATGGGCCTCACCCTCTCCGATGCCGTGCGTCTCCTTCTGACCCGCGTTGCTGCAGAAAAGGCGATGCCCTTCGAGGTGCGCGTTCCCAATCGCGAGACCCGGGCCGCGATTCGAGGCCGGCGAGCGCGGCGAGGTCTTCCGCGCCGCCAGTGTTGCGGAATTAATGGCAGACCTCCATGCGGACGATTGAGTGGACTGCGAATTTTCGGCGCGATTTCAAACGAACCAGCGCCACGCCCAGGCACCGGGATATTGAAACTCTTTTGCCCCATATCACGGACCTGCTTGCGAACAACAAGCCGCTCGCCGAGAAGCACCGCGACCACGCCCTCGGCGGTAATTGGAAGGCGCATCGTGAGTGCCATCTGAAGCCGGATCTATTACTCATCTACAAGCTGCCGGATCGAGACACTCTGCGCCTCATCCGCATGGGCTCCCACAGCGAATTATTTGCAAAATAGTGAGAACTCAATCGAAGAAGACCCGCGCTCTGCTGCCGCGCTACAAGCTTCTTTGCAATTTCGATGGGAACTGATGCGGCTCCCCTGCGGCGGCTGACCCGCTCTCAGCGGAAGCCGCTCACGGCACAGGGAGAATGGCGGGTTTTAGCGCGTTGTGGTCCGGCAATTGGTCGAGCAGCACCACATTGAGCAGCGACTTGTGCACCTGGATGCGGCCGTTATAGCTGATAAAACCGAGCTTGCGAAAGCGATTCATAAAGAAGCTGACACGCGACCGGGTGGTGCCGATCATATCCGCCAGTGTTTCCTGCGTGATGGGAGGAATGAAGGTTTCCGGTTCGCCGGGTTTGCCGAATTCCGCCATCAACAGGAGAATCCGCGCCAGACGTTTTTCGCTGGAGTTGAATAACTGATCGACAAGATCGGCCTGGGTGCGCATGCTGCGGGCCAGCAGGAACTTGAGAAACAGATCGGCGAATGCAGGCTCGTCATGCATCACGCGGATCATTTCGTGTCTGCTGATTTTGAGCGCAGTACAGGTGTTCATGGCAGTGGCGGTGGACAACCGCAAACCGGCGATCGCCGCGAGAGACCCCTCCCCAACAAATTCGCCGCCGGATAGAAGGGTGATGGTGGCTTCTTTGCCTCTCTGCGAAACCACGGTGACTTTTGCGCGGCCTTTTTGCAGATAGAACACAGAATCCGCCGCGTCTCCCTGGCAAAAAAATGTCTGCTGCGGCTTCAGCTCGACGATGGTTCGGCCCAGCCCGGCGTTGGCAAGAAAGGTTGCGCTATCGAACTTGGTGACGCTTTCACTTTTCAAAATGCTGCCTCCGTTTCAGTCCGCTTGTTGGCTGGCCTCATCATGTTCGGAAGGGCGTTTCCGCCGTGTGCCGCAAGGAGAGTGGGTTGAGAACAGATCAAAGGCCGCGAACGCAGTGCTCGAGAGAATGAGAGCACTGCTCTCCTTGCTACTTGATGCCGGCACCGCAGCCCCGAATTGATCCATTGGTCCTTGGGGGCTTACGCAACGTGGGGACACTCCACACCCGCGATGAGCCGCAATGACGATCAATCGCTGTCCATCATCGCTCTGTCCATCATCGCCCGGAAGCGGGAATCGCGTATGGTCAATTCTGCTCTGTCGCAAAAGACGGCCTCTCGAAGGTTGTACGAGGCAGGCGTTGCCAGACCTGAAAGACAGGCCGGCCGTTAGCTTTTTCCTGTGCTGCTGGCGATCTCTGGGCGAATGTTACCGCTCCCATCGCGCACTTCATTTCCATTGAATAGCGCTGCGGCTCTTCGCTGCGCTGTGGGCTTATCGCCAACCTTGGGCAATGGGCCGTGATAGCCGTACTGTGGATCGAGAGTGTTATCGACCAGGCCTTGAAAGTCATTGGATCCATGAAACCACGGACCTGCTCCAATGAAGATGGCGCCACGAAACCATTCCGGACCGTAATAGCCGTCCGGAGCGCAGTTGTGAGGGACGTAGTCATAGTAGCCATAAGGGCAATCGGGGGCGACTGCGGCAAAGAGATTGATCTGAGCTGCCGTCCTCGGAGCGCCAGGTGCTATGGCGAAAGCTGCAATGGTGGCATACGCAAGCAACTCAATCCTGCTCATGAACTTTCCTCACAGTTGTTGGGGCCTTCATTTGCCTATCCCGGCCCTTCTTGAGCGTAGCGACGCAAGTTATGTATGTCTGAGCAGATTGGATCAGGTGCGGCGCAAGGAATGCGGATCACGGCTCTGCCACTTCAAGCGGAGCGTTTGAGTCTGCGTGGCAGAAAGGAAGCGTTGGAACGGCTGGAGCGGAAACTTGGCGAGGTCAATCGCCGACGCTATCGCCGCGGCCGGTTGGAGCGTTCGCGGATACGCTGCGGCTTACCCGGAGCACACAAGGCACAATAAAGAATGATCAGGACTAACACCACTTGCAGTATCGTCATTGCGCCCTCCACAGTTCATTGCTGGAACTAGTTAGCGTTTCTATCAGCGTTGGCATTATGCAGCCGGCCCGCGGAGCTCGGGATCCAGACCGGCACAGGCGCAGCAAAAGGCTGTTGTGCCCATTGTTCCGGTAGGGGAGGGAACTTGAGGGTCCTGAGCCAAGCAAAGTATGCCGGTATATTCGTAGCGGAGATGAGCAATCTTGCTCACAATTAGACTTTATTGTGGAGATTTTTTCGCGTAGACATCAAGTCCCGATTGAGCACCGCCCCGATGGGGTACGTAGCCGCATAACCGCGCAGAACTCAAGGCAGGCTGCCTGGGTGGCGATCAATCGTGCAGAACCACGTTGAGCAGCGACTTATGGACCCGGATGCGGCCGTTGTATTCGATAAAGCCGAGCTTGCGAAAGCGGTTCATGAAGAAGCTGACGCGGGAACGCGTGGTGCCGATCATCTCCGCCAGCGTCTCCTGCGAGATTTTGGGAAGCATCGTTTCCGGCTCACCCGGCTGGCCAAATTCCGCCATCAACAGCAGAATCCGCGCCAGGCGCTTTTCGCTGGAGTTGAAAAGCTGATCGACAAGATCGGCCTGGATGCGCATGCTGCGGGCCAGCAGAAACTTCAGGAACAAGTCGGAGAAGTCATGCTCCTCGTGCATCACGCGGATCATCTCTTCCCGCGCTATCTTGAGCGCGGTGCAGGCGGTAAGAGCGGTGGCCGTGGACAAGCGCAGCCCAGCCACCGCCGCCAGCGACTCTTCTCCAACAAAGTCCCCTGCGGCGAGAAGCGTGATGGTGGCTTCCTTGCCGGCCTGTCGAAACGACCGTGACTCTTGCCCGGCCCTTTTGAAGATAGAAGACCGAATCCGCTGGATCTCCCTGCGAAAAGAAGGTCTGCTTGGGCGCCAATTGGACGATTCTTCGCCCCAGGCCGGCGCTCGCCAGAAAGGCGGCGGCATCGAACGCGGGTTTTTCAAGCTTGACCATCGATCAGTCCTCTTTCCGTATGGAGCCAGAACGCAAGATTTCGGGGAGAATCGCGGCTCCATCCCGCCCCAATTTGCATTCCCGGGCAGTGGCCAGCTAAGCGTCAGCCAGACGAACTGGAGGTCTCTGATCCCGCAAACTGCTCATTCCAAAGGACGCCTGCGGTGATCGCTTGACGGTACACTCCCAGCGGGAGTTTAGCACAGATTGCACCCCGGAAGCCCGGGCAATCTGTT
This sequence comes from uncultured Acidobacteriota bacterium, assembly GCA_963826735.1. GTDB lineage: Bacteria > Acidobacteriota > Terriglobia > Terriglobales > Acidobacteriaceae > Telmatobacter. Next base: position 174,698 of record CAWGYN010000006.1, on the reverse strand, counting down.
CAATTTTGCTCACTTTTTTCAGATTATTTTCAAGTCGCGCCGAGGCTTTCGGCACCGGAAACCCTCGCCATGGCTGGCGCAAGGGGATCCGCGGAGGGCCGGGCTGATTCCCAGGGCACCTGTTGGCGAGACTCGGCAGTTTGACATCTGCGCCACCACGGATCGAGGGGCCGACCTCCATCGAGAGAGTCCGATTGCTCAGACACTGCCGCGTCAACGCCTCTAAAGTGAAGTTACCTTGTGCGCCTCAGTGCGCGGAAATCAAATGACGCTGCGCATGGGTAGAAAAGGTGAAATACATGAAGAAAGTTCATGACGTTAGTGGCATTGTTCGGTCTGGGTGTGGCAAGCACCGCCTGGGCGGAAACTCGCGAAGATGTGCAGAACCGGCTGGACAATGCAACGCTGGTGCTGCACCAGATCATGTCCGCGCCGGATAAAGGCATTCCGGAAGAAGTGCTGGAGCACGCAAAGTGCATTGCCGTCGTGCCCCACATGATCAAGGGCGGCTTTGTGTTTGGCGCGGAGAACGGCAAGGGCGTTGCCACCTGCCGGACCGCAAACGGATGGAGCGCGCCGGCGTTCTTTGCCATCACCGGCGGAAGCTGGGGATTGCAGATCGGCGTCGAAGGCGTGGATCTGGTCATGATCTTCCAGGGCGACAAAGGCATGCAGCGCCTGGAAGACGCCAAGTTCCAGCTTGGAGCTGACGCCTCAGCGGCAGCCGGACCGGTGGGGCGCCATGCCACTGCCGATACCGACTGGAAGCTGAATACCGAAATCCTCACCTACTCGCGCGCCAAAGGCGCCTTTGCCGGACTCACTCTGACCGGCGCCGATGTTCGCCGCGACGACGATTCCATGGATGCCTTCTACGGGCATGACGTCTCCACACACCGCGTTCTGCGCGGCGAAGTGGCGACGCCCGCATCGGCGGACCGATTTATCGATGCAGTCAGGGAAGCAAAAGCGCAGGCGATTGCATCGAACTAACAGCGTGCTTGTGAATGCGTTGCGTGCGCCTGAGCCGGGCTTCCCGTCTCAGGCGTCCGCAATCGAGAGAGAGGTGTTGCATATGCTTTGGACAATCTTCGTCATCCTTCTGGTTTTGTGGCTTCTGGGCTTCAGCTTCCACATCGCCGGCGGCCTGATTCACATTCTGCTGGTGGTCGCGTTGATCGTCCTGGTCATCAACCTGATCTCCGGACGCCGCAGCGTTTGTGAAGCGGCCTGTGGGTCGTAAGTGTAGACCGGCATTCGAAGCTCCGAGAATCTCAGGCCTGAAATTCGGGCTTACCCTGGATAGTGATCCCTTTTGTACAGTTTTCCGGCCGCCAGCGGGAGAATCTGTCTGCGGAGAAGTGCGCCGGAGCGCAGCCGCGCTGGCTCGCGATGCGCTGGAACCAACTGCAGCCCCTTCTGCCGATTCGCGTGCGCGGCGCCCTTCTTCCCGGAGAAGGGGCCTATGAACGCCCTGCTGATCTACCCTGAGTTCCCCGAAACCTTCTGGAGCTTCAAACATGCGCTCAAGTTTTTGGGCAAGCGTGCGGCGCAGCCTCCGCTGGGCCTGATGACGGTGGCGGCGCTGTTGCCCGGCGCCTGGAAGAAGCGGCTGGTGGACACCAACGTGGAGCGCCTGCGCGACCGCGACCTGGCCTGGGCCGACGTGGTTCTGTTGAGCGGGATGCACATTCAGCGCGAGTCTCTGCTGGCCATTGTGGAGCGTTGCCGGGCGCGCGGCCTGCGCACCGTGGTGGGCGGACCCATCGCCAGCAGCGTGCCGGCGGCCGAGCTCAAGGCGGACCACGTGGTGATCGGCGAGGCCGAGAGCCTGATTGCCGATCTGGCGCGGGATCTGGAAGCGGGAACGGCCCGGCCGGTTTATCAAGCCGCAGAACGGCCGGAGATGGCGACCAGCCCGCTGCCCGATCTGAGCCTGATCAAGATGAAGCGCTACTCGACCATGACCGTGCAGTACTCGCGCGGCTGCCCCTTCAACTGCGAGTTCTGCGACATCATCGAGATCTACGGGCGGCGTCCGCGCACCAAAGCCGTGGCCCAGGTGCTGGCCGAGCTGGACCAGTTGCGCGCGGCGGGCTGGCGCGAGTCGGTGTTTATCGTCGACGACAACTTCATCGGCAACAAGGCGCGCGCCAAGGAATTGCTGCGGGCGCTGGCCGAGTGGCGCGCGCAGACGGGAGCGGGCTTCGACTTCATCACCGAAGCCTCATTGAACCTGGCCGACGACCCGGAGCTGATGCAGCTGATGAAGGACGCGGGCTTCAAATCCGTCTTCCTGGGCATTGAGACTCCGGATGAATCGGGCCTGATTGCCAGCAACAAGCTGCAGAATACGCGGCGCAGTTTGCTGGAGAGCGTGGCCACGATCCAGAGCTACGGCATGCGAGGTGATGGGCGGCTTCATCCTGGGCTTCGACACCGATAAGGAAGACATCTTCGACCGCATGGTCGAGTTCATCCAGAAGAGCGGCATTCCCATCGCCATGGTGGGGCTGCTGCAGGCCATGCCGGGAACGCAGCTCTTCCGGCGGCTGCGCAGCGAGGGCCGGATTGTGGACGCGGGCGGCGGCAACAACACGTTTTGCGACCGGCTCAACTTTCTGCCGCGCATGGATGCGGCGAAGCTGGTGGAGGGCTATCGCGAGGTGATGAAGAGGATTTACAACTGCGAGGCCTACTATGAGCGCGTCAAGCTCTACCTGAACCGCGCGCACCCCAAGCCGGCCAAGCGGGCGGCCGGAGAGCGTGCGAAGAAGCAGCCGCGCGAGGCATGGATGACGCGGGACAACCTGCGCGCGCTGGTCAACTCCATTGTTCGCCAGGGAGTTTTCGGGCGGCACCACTGGAGTTACTGGAAGTTTCTTGCGCAGGCGGCGACGCGGTATCGCCGCTGCTTTGGCGCGGCCATGACCCTGGCGGTCATGGGCTATCACTTCCAGGTGATGACGCGGAAACTGTCGAAGGCCATCGATGCGGCGGCGGAGCCTGCCGAATCTGCCGAAATCTGCTCCGTGAAACAGGTAGACCGCCCATCTAGCCCACATTTCTCACAGAAGTGTCGACTGCCGGTAAGACCGCCGATTTCCACCCCCCAGCTTGCATAGCGGGGGTCTGGAGACCCCCGCTACAGCCGGTCTCCCACCCCAAGAAACAAAGATCGTTTCTTGGGGACCCCGGTCTGGAGACCGGCGCTACAACGAAAAGCGGCGGAGCAAGTATGCTCCGCCGCTTGTTGTCGAAAACTGCTGTTTGGTGCAGCAGCTACAATTTAGTGCCGTCCGCCGTCGCCACCTTCATGTCCGCCGCCGCCACCACCGTGCGACTCGCCGCCACCGCCTTGATGTCCACCACCACCGCCGCTAGGCGCTGCGTGTGAGGTTGGTGCTGTGTGCGAAGCCGGCGCGCGCGATGCTGTTGTGCGTGGGGCCGAGCCATGGGAAGCTGGGGCACTGGTGCGCACCGCTTGTGCATGACCGGCGCTGGGACGCGCTCCGCCTGTCGTGTTGTTGCGATCTGGGCTGCCACCACCGCGTGCAAAATTGCTGCGATTGGCTGCCGCGCCGCCACCGCCGTGATAGCTTCCGCCGCCATCCCCGGAGAACCGATGGCCGCCCCAGCCGTGGCCGTAGCCCCAACCGGCCCATGGGCCCATGCCCAGGAAGATGCCGTTGTAGAAGTACCCTGGCCCGTAATAGCCATAGGGCGAGCAGGCATAGGGCGCATAGTCGTAGTAGCCATACTGGCAAACCGGCTGAACGCCAATGCTGACAAAGACCTGTGCCTGAGCCGCTGGCGCCAGGGCCAGGCCGGCGAGCAGTGCCGTCGTACCGAATAGAATCTTGATTCCACGCATGTGAGACCCCCCTTAAGGTGTCTGCTGTTAGAGTGGGTTGCTTTGACGCCGTCAGGATCAACCCGGCAACAGCAGCCTACATAAGGGGTTGAGTCAAACCATGAATTCCATTCTTGGATCGGGTCCATCATGGATCTGCCCTTACATGCCTGAATTTAGTCCCACGGCATCGCATTCGTCTGAGCAATAGGAACCACGGGGCGTGAGATAGTCCGGTTCAGGCAGAGATTTCGAAGGTTTCGAGGGGCTGAGTCTGAAGTTCGTTGAAGAACAAATGCAGGTCCTTCGACTCGCCCCGGCATGCCCGGGCTCGCTCAGGATGACCGATCATTTTGATGCGAACTTCAGACTCGGGCACTACGGTCGAATGACCATTTTTCCGACGCCGTCGCGATAGTGGCTGGTGAGGTCGAAGGCCTCATCGATGCGATCAAGCGCGCGCGTGTGCGTGACCAGCGGCGCAAACCACTTGGGCTGCGCCTGGAGCAGCGCCAGAGCCTCTTCGGTTTCGCGGTTGGAGCGGCGCACATTGAAGAGCGTGAGTTCCTTGCGCCTCATGCCGGAGGCGTCGACGGTGAACGTTGGCGTGGAGTGAATGCCGGTGAGCACGACGCGACCCGCGTTGCGCGTAAGACGAATGGCTTGCGGGACGGTGTCTGCACCGGCCGCGCAGTCGATGGCGCAGTCGACGCCGCGTTGCCCTGTGGCGCGCAGAATCTCGGCGACAGCTTCCTCGGGTTCGAGCACTGCGTCGGCTCCCATGGCGCGCGCCAGCTCGCGCCGATGCGCCAACGGTTCGATGGCCCAGATGCGGCCTGCATTGGCAGCGCGGAGTGCGGCGATGGTCAGAAGGCCGATGGGTCCTGCACCGATGACCGCGACGGTTTCGCCCGCCGCGATGGACGCAAGGTGCACGGAATGCAGCGCGATGGCGAGCGGCTCGGCGAGAGTGGCTGCGTCGAACGACAGCGTTGCGGGGATGGGCGCGAAGTTCGAGACGGGCAGGTTAACGAATTCGCGGAAAAAGCCGGGATGGTTCGGGTTCGAAAGGAAGCGGATGTTGGCGCAGACGTTGTGGTGGCCGCTCAGGCAGAACTCGCAGTGGTAGCAATAGAGCGCGGGCTCGAGCGCTCCGCGGTCGCCCGCGGCAAGTCCGGTAACGCCTGCGCCAGTTTTGACGATGACGCCTGCGGGTTCGTGCCCCAGCACCATGGGATAGGCATTGGGCATACCGCCGACTTGACCCTCGGTGTAAGCATGCAGATCGGACCCGCACACGCCGACGGATTCGACGCGGCACTGCACTTCGCCGGGGCCAGGATCTTCAATGGGCATTTCGGTGAGCCGGAAGGTGAGAGGAGCGATGAGTTCGGCGGCGCGCATGGGAAAACGATAGCAGGTGGCGGGACCAGGGGACTATGGGACTGCGGCTAAAGGAACAGAAAACAGAAATGCAGGTCCTTCGACTCGACCGCCACTTCGCTACGCTCAGTGACGTTCTCGCTCAGGATGACAGTTCGTGGAAAGGATCAGTGAATGAACATCATCGCGAAGTGGTTGACGGCGAACGCTGCGCCATAGGCGAGGACGAGCATGTAAAGAAACTGCACCGCGGGCCACGTCCAACTATTGGTTTCGCGCTTGACCACGGCGATGGTCGATGTGCATTGCATGGCGAAGGCGAAGAAGATCATAAGGGCGAGCGCGCCGCCAATGGTCATGTCGTGGTGCAGGGCGTTCTGCAAGCTGAAGGCCTGGGTGCCCGGATCGGCGCCGTACAACGTTCCCATGGTGCTGACCATGACCTCGCGCGCGAAGATGCTGCAGATGAGGCCGATGCCGATTTTCCAATTGAAACCGAGAGGCGCGATGGCAGGCTCGATTAAGTGGCCGATGTGGCCGATGACGCTGTTGGCAAGCTGCGGAGGCGCGTAGGAACCGCTGTGGAGATGGATGGGCGGAATCTGCGCGAGTACCCAAAGCGCAAGAGATACGGTGACGATGATGGTGCCGGCGTTCTTCATGAAGATGCGGGCGCGATCGAGAAGGCGCAGGCCAAGCGAGTAGAGCGTGGGCATGCGGTACTGCGGCAGCTCCAGGATGAACGGCGTGTCACTGGACTTGAGGATGGAACTCTTGAGCAGGCGCGCGGTGGTGAAGGCGGCGACGAATCCGGCGAGATAGAGGCCCAGCATGACCAGTGTCTGCAGGCCGAGAAAGCCATGCAGGTAGTACACGTTGGGAATGAAGGCGGCGATAAGCAGCAGGTACACGGGCAGACGCGCCGAGCACGTCATGAAGGGCGCGACAAGAATGGTGGCGAGGCGGTCGCGCTTGTTCTCAATGGTGCGCGTGGCCATGATGGCGGGAATGGCGCAGGCGTAAGCGGAGAGCAGCGGAATGAAGGCTTTGCCGTTGAGGCCGATGGTGCGCATGACGCGGTCGGCGATCAAAGCGGCGCGAGCCAAATAGCCGGAGTCTTCGAGGACCCCGATGAAGAGGAAGAGAAGCAGGATCTGGGGGAGGAAAACCAGCACCGAGGAAATGCCCTTCCATATGCCGTCGAGCAGAAGCGATTGCAGCCAGCCAGCCGGCAGCATCGGACGGACAAGATCGGCAGCGCGGGCCAGGAGGTCGCCGAAGCCGTCGGAAAGCGGCTGGCCGAGGGAGAAGACCACCTCGAACACGCCGACGACGACGAGGAGGAAGAGCAGAGGTCCCCAGATGCGATGGAGCAGAACATTGTCGATCCTGCGTGTGTTGGCAGTCGAGAGCGGAGCCTGATAACCGGTGCGGCGACTGACCTGCGCGGCCCAGTTGTGCGTACTGGCTGCGTTGCCGATGACGGGCAGCTCGACGCGATTGGATTTGGCGTGGCCGTTCTGCTGATTGAGAAAGAGCGGGACGGCATCGATCCCGGTTCCGCGGACGGCGCTGATTTGCGCCACCGGCGCATCGAGTTCGCGCGCCAGCTTGAGCACGTCGATCTTGCCGCCGCGCGACTCCATCACGTCCGACATGTTGAGCAGCACCAGCGTGGGAAGGCCGACGGCAAGCACCGGCTGAGCGAGCATGAGCTGACGCGTCAAATGCAGCGAGTCCAAAACCAACAAAACAGCGTCGGGCTTGGGCGTGCCCGGCATGCGGCCGCGCAATACATCCACGGCGACGCGCGCGTCTTCAGAGTACGGAGTAAGCGAATAAATTCCCGGCAGATCAATGAGCGTGAGATCTTCGCGGCCCACGCCGGCCATCAGTCCTTTGCGCTGCTCCACGGTGACACCGGGGTAGTTGGCGACTTTTTGGCGCAGGCCGGTGAGTTTGTTGAAGAGCGTGGACTTGCCGGAGTTGGGAGGGCCGATGAGAACGACCGTCTTGAGGGTGCTCTCAGGCGGGGCGGGGGCGGGCTGCTTGACAGCCGGCGTCTCGCAACAGGCGTTCATCGCGCAGCCTCAGCCATTTCGGGTGTTTCTTCGATGGGCGTGGCGGCGGCCGTTGCGCCCGTGCAGGGGCGCACGCGAATGGCCGCGGCAGTCTCGTGGCGCAGGGCAATTTCCATGCCGTCGATACAGTAAACCGTGGGGTCGCCGGCCGGGGCGCGGCGCAGGGCGTGTACGCATGCGTCGGGCACAAAGCCCATATGCATCAAATGGTTCTGGACGGATTCGGGGAGATCGAGCGCCACCAGTATCCCGCGTTCCCCCACCTTCAATTCGCTCAGCGCGCTCACCTGCCGGACTCCCATTCGCTGCCGTCGGAAGGGCAGCAATTTGAAAATGCGACCAGAATGGTCGGATTTCAGTATACGGCCAGATTGCCTCGGGCTGCAAACCTGATTGTCGGGGATTCTTGTATCGAGAAGTCCCATGAATTGGCCTCCAGGAAGGGAACTGCTGGCTGGGAATCCCCAGCCCCTCCCTAGCCCCCTGGCGGACCCTCTGCTCACTTCATCGGAACTATGTTTCATTTATAGCAGTCGTTATTTTGCCTGAAAGTGATTTAAGTCACTCGAGAACGGGGTCAATTCGGAATTTTGCCGCGAATTGGGAGGGATGGTACAAGCGAAGCATGACACCAAGCGCGAGAATCGACGAGTTCAGAGCCTCGCTCGTGTTGGCCGAGCCGCCACGCGAGCTTCCGGCTCCGCTGGCCGCGCTCTGGTGGGACGCTAAGGGCGACTGGGCAAGCGCTCACGGTATGGTCGATGATCTGAGCTCGGGCGACGCCATGGCTGTGCATGCCTACCTGCATCGCAAAGAGGGTGCGGAGTGGAACGCCGATTACTGGTACAGCCGCGCGGGCCGTAAATTCCACCGACCCACACTGGAGGCGGAGTGGCAGGCGCTGGTGGAAGGGCTGCTTTAAAGAAAAGGGTTGCGCGTTATCATTCGTAGTTCGGGGCGGCGCACGTTGGTGATTTCGTGAAAATACTCAAGGTCTGCCTGGTTCTCGCGGTGGTTTTGTATTTGACCGTGTTGGCGGCCTTTTTTTTCGATCAGCGGAACCTGCTGTACTACCCAACCCGCACCTATACTCCGCTTGCCGAGGCACAAGCGAACCGCGCCTTCGAAGAGATTTCTGTGAGGACGGAGGACGGAATCAATCTGAAGGCATGGTTCGCTCCTTCCGCCGGAAGGCCGTGCACGATAGTCTTCTTCCACGGGAACGGCGATAGCCTGGCGACAGCGGCAAATGTCGCGGATCCATATATCAATGCCGGTTATGGATTCCTGCTCGCAGAGTATCGCGGTTACAGCGGGCTGCCGGGCAGCCCAACAGAGACGGGTCTTTACGAGGACGCCCGCGCCGATTTGCGCGAGCTGGAGACTCGAGGCGTGGATGATCGTCGGATCATTCTGTTCGGGCACTCGCTGGGGACAGGGGTAGCAGTGCAATTGGCATCAGAATCTCGTGCCGGCGGGGTGATGTTGCTTGCGCCGTTTCTGTCGATTCCGAAGGCTGCACAAGAGCACTACGCCTTCTTGCCCGCGAGTTTGCTGGTCCTCGACCGATTTAGCAACGAGAAGAAGATTCGGTCGGTTCACATCCCGCTACTCATCGTGAACGGTGCGCGGGACGAGGTGATTCCGCCAGCGCAAGGTATCAAACTTTATTCGCTGGCTAATGAGCCCAAGGAGTTCCATTCACTGCCAGACCGCGGCCACAACGATGCGTTTGCCGATTTTGCTCCTTTGAGCATGGATTGGCTTCAACGAGTTTGCCCGGCAAATTAAGTCGCTATCCCCAATTGCGGGCAAACCGCCAGGAATGAATCCCTTTTTTCCGCGCGCTATTTATTCTGCTGCAGCAAGTGCAGGTACTCGGGGAGCGAGTGCAGCTCGTCGACGTGGTCGGGCGCAGAGTTTCCGGCAAAACCAATCACGGTAAGGCCGCCGGAGCTTACGCGACTCAGCATCTGCGTGCCCATGGGACCAAATCGCGCTACCGGATGTGGCTTGAGCTCCCATTCGTGGAGAAGCCAGTCGGCGGTTTCCGTGGTGCTGGCAAAAGTGCCGGGAAAAATTTCCGAGTGAGTGACGATGAGCCGTTTCTTTCTCGCCCGTGCATCTTGGCCAAAGTGAAGCCATGTCTGCAGATTGCTTGCGTCGATGTCGGACTCAAGCGGTCCCGGCGTGCCGTGGGTGTAACCGGTGTGCACGCCGTCGATGCAGAGGACGCGATTTACCCGATCGTAAGAAGCGGGATCGAGCAGGATCTGGCGGATCGCGCCGCATCCGGCGCTCCAGCCGCCGAGCGCGATCTGGCTGAAGTGCAGGTGACTTGCCGATTCAGCCGCGGCGATCAGCGAAAGAAATCGCGTTGGATCTTTGAACAGCTGGACGTACGATCCGGAGCCTGCGCCGGCTTGTACGCGCACAACGGCCATTTGGCGCTGCCGGCTGACGGCCAATTCAGGCAGCCAGTCTCCTCCGTGGAAGAAGAAAAGCAGAGTGGCGGGCCGGTTGGGTCGCAGCCCTTGCGGTACAAAAAGCGTGCCCAGCGGTAGCGGATAACGGTCACCCGGCGGCGAGATTTTGGTGAGGCGCGGATGAGTACGCGTATGCTCCACCATCGGCGAGGGATTCTGCGCTGCGGGCGGCGGCGCCTGCGATGCAGCAGGATTTGCTGTGGCAGGAGACTGGGCGAGCAGTGCCGACGGCGCGAGCGCGAGCGCGAGATAAAGGCTGGAACAACAGGAGACGATGCGTGAAATGCTCCGCATAGGGTTTGCGTTCTCCCTCTGGAGGCTGGAAGGCCTCGCCCGCGAGCCAAGGCATCGGCCAGACGCACGGCAAATTCATCTTACGGGATGCCGCACGCATGGGTGTAGAATCCTCTGCGCACGTCATACTACTTGTGTCTAGTCAAGAAAACGGAGCAGGTGATGATGATTTTGAAAAAGTCGTGGATGGGATTTGCCGGATGCCTTCTGATCTCGGCGATGGCTGTGGCGCAGACGCCAGGCGATGCGCAAGCGCCGAATACTTTGTCGCCGCAGGAAAAACAGGACGGATGGCAACTTCTCTTCGATGGGCAGGACTTGAAGGGATGGCATTCGTATCTCGAAAAGGAGCCCGGCAGCGACTGGTCTGTGGTTGACGGCACGATCCAACTGAAGAAAACCAACCAGGATCCTCGCGCCGATTTTGCCGATCTCGTGACCGACGAAGAGTTCACCAACTTCGATCTCAAGCTCGAATGGAAGGCGCAGCCTTGCATTGACAGCGGCGTGATGTTCTTCGTGCACGAAGCCCCTGAGTACCCCAATACCTACAACACGGGCATTGAAATGCAGATTGCGGACCTGGCCTGCACAGTGATGGACAGTCGGATCCTGAAAGAGCGTTCCGGCGATATCTTTGATTTGATTTCCGATCCGGTGGAGTGGGTGAACCTCGCCGGCCAATGGAATCAGTTCGAGATCATCGCTGATCACGGCCACCTGCAACTCTTTCAGAACGGACACAAGGTCATCGACACGCAGTTGTGGGACGACAACTGGAACCAACTCGTGGCCGCGACCAAGTTTGCGCGCATGCCCGGGTTCAGCAAGTACCACACCGGGCATATCTCACTGCAAGGCACCGAGCCGAAAGGCGATCCGGGAGTGAAGATCTGGTTCCGCAACATCAAGATTAAGAGCTTGTGAGCGAGACTGCGCCCGGCCCTGCGCATCGCCGTTCGTGAATCCGCAATCCGGCGAGTCGTAGCTCAAAAAAGCGGCGGAACAGAAGCGATTCTGTGCTACTCTGACCGCGTGCCAGCGGCTTCCCAAGCTGAAAGGACGAGGACTCTCCGTCACCCGGGAGTGGTGCGTGTTACGCATTGGCTCACTTTCATTGCCTTCGTGGCGCTCGTGGTGACGGGCGGCTTGATTGTGATTTCGCATCCGCGCTTTTACTGGGGCGAGGTGGGGAACGTCAATACCAAGCCGCTGTTCGCGATCCCCATTCCGGCAAGCCGTAGCACGGTGCCTACCGGCTATAACTACGAGATGCCCGACGAGAATGGCTGGAGCCGGTATCTCCACTTCGAAGCTGCGTGGGTTTTGGTGCTTGCTGGATTGGTGTATGGAATTTACGGAGTGTGGAGTGGGCACTTCAAGAAAGACTTGATTCCGGCCCGGCGCGACTGGAACTGGCGGTCTTACCGGGATCGCATCGCGAAGTATCTGCGTCACGCGCCGCCCGATGACTCGGAAGAGCGTTCGTACAACGTGCTGCAGCGGACCGCCTATATAGTGGTCATTTTCGGCTTGTTTCCGCTGATGATCTGGACGGGGCTGGCTATGTCGCCATCGTTCACGGCGACTTTTCCGGCGACGGTGGAGTTGCTGGGCGGGCGTCAGTCGGCGCGCACCATTCACTTTTTCGTTTCGTGGTTGCTGCTGTTGTTTCTTGTTTGTGCATGTGGCGATGGTGGCGATGTCGGGATTCTGGAGCCGCTTGCGGGGCATGATCACGGGATATCGGCGAGATTCAGAGGGGGTCCAATGAATCCGATCACACGACGCAAGCTGATTTATGGAGGAGCTGCGGCGGTCGCGGGCATTGGCGGATTGGCCGCGGCAGACCGCCTGGCAAAGCGCTACGGGTTGATTCCGCCGGACGGCAGTGGAGTCTATGGTCCCGGCGAGACGCTTACCTATGCTTGCCAGCGACTGCTGACCCGGAATACGCCGGCGCGGGAGTTTCCGCGCAGTATGATCTCGAAGAATCCCTTTGCTAACTGCAGTCGCTCCGCCCAACGACGCGTTCAAGCGGCTGCAAGCGGGCGGATTCAGGGATTGGCGGCTGGTGGTCGACGGAACCGTGGCGCATCCGATGTCGTTTTCGCTGGCTGATCTTAAGGCTCTCGGACTGCGCAGTCAGATCACGGAGGTTGCCTGCGAGGAGGGGTGGTCGTATATCGCGGAGTGGATCGGGACGCCGCTCTCCGGCGTGTTGCGCGAGGCGGGCGTGCTGCCGCAGACGCGCTACATCGTGTACAACTCGATCGAGGAAGGCATGTGGGAGAGCATTGACATGCAGGACGCGCGGCGATCCGCACACACTGCTCACCATGGGGATGAATGACGGCGATTTGCCGGTGGGGTTTGGCGGTCCGCTGCGTCTGCGCCTGCCGCGGCAACTGGGCTACAAGAGCGTGAAGTACATCAACCACATCACGGCGACCGACAACATTAAGAAATTCGGCAAAGGCACGGGTGGCGTCGATCCCGAGTACGGCTACTCGTGGTACGCGGGAATCTGAAGAGCAGTGAATTGAAAAGCGGGGAGCAAGGAAGCTGCGCGCTTCGCCATTCAGCCGCCGATCAACGCTTCTCATACGGGTGGAAGATGTAGTCCTTCTGCTTTACGACCGTATGGCAGGTGTTTCCGCAGTCGGAGTGGCTTTGGGCATCGGGCGAGAACTTGTTCGTCGCGGGGTCGTAGTTGAACACCGCGTAGCCCCACCCGCCGTTGCTTTTCGGGAATCTCGTGCTGTCCTTTTCCATGACGAAAGCCTGGGTAAAGACGTCCGGCACGTCCACGGCGAATTGGGCCTCTGCGCTCTTTTTCTGCTTCCACTGGAGCTTCACAATCATGGAGCCCTCCGGGAAAAGCTGACCGTTGCCGGGAACGCCGGCCTTATACGCCTTGATCATGGTGGGATTAGCGACGATTACCTTGAGTATTTCGTCTTGCCGAGCGGAAGAGACTACAGGCCAGTCCTCGTATCCCCTGAAGTCGAAGAACGTGATGCCGTCCGGCGATATCAGCGAGTACTTATCCTGCGCATCCTGCGCCGCAACGCCCATCGACAGCAGTGCGGAGACGGAAAGGGATGCCACAAGAACTAAAGTTGCCGCGATGAACCTAATCTTCACCTGCATTACCTCCTTGTGTTGAATTGCAGTCAGGAGACCCCTGCCGTTTGCGGGGCATTGCATTCAGTTGATTTGTTCGCTTGCGGGTTTTCAGGCGCCCCTCGCCAGGCTCGTGCATAGCCCCGGGGGAATCGTCAGCGTGAAACAGGGAACGGGCATTGCCGTTGAGGGAGTATACGCTCGTTTTCGACGGGCTCGTCGTGAAAACTTTCGCAAGTGGTGTGCAAATCTCCGGGAGCCAGGTCGGGGCTCAGAACCCGGACCGCAGCCCGGAACGGAGAGGGAACGCCGCGCACGACGAGTTCCCTGATCAATGCACGCTACCCCACCCACACACCGTTGCACCTTGTGAATATCGTTTCATAGCGTGGGATTCTTCGCCTTCCTTGTGCCTCCCATCACTGCGGCTAACCGCCTGAATGCAGAGACTCACGATAGCGGCCAGATCTTCCCAAAGGCCGCATTGTGGAGTGAAGCGAATGAGTGAACCAAAGACTGTGATTCCCACCGTGATTATGGACGGGAACGAGGCCGCGGCGTCCGTAGCCTATCGACTCTCCGAAGTCGTTGCGATCTACCCCATCACCCCCTCGTCGCCTATGGCCGAGTGGGCCGATCAATGGCTCTCGGAGGGGAAGAAAAACATCTGGGGCGCGTTGCCCATTGTGGAAGAAATGCAGAGCGAGGGCGGCGCGGCGGGCGCGCTGCACGGCGCGTTGCAGGCCGGAGCTTTCGGCACCACGTTTACGGCCTCGCAGGGCCTGCTGCTGATGATCCCCAACATGTTCAAGATTGCCGGCGAGCTAACCCCGGCCACGATGCACGTAACGGCACGCACCCTGGCGACGCATGCGCTGTCGATTTTTGGCGACCACAGCGACGTGATGGCCTGCCGCTCGACGGGATGGGCGATGCTGGCGTCAAATTCCGTGCAGGAAGTGGCCGATCTCGCGACCGTGGCGCAGATCGCCACCCTGGAATCGCGCATTCCTTTCATCCATTTCTTCGATGGCTTCCGCACCTCGCACGAAGTGGGCAAGATTGAGCCCATCAGCGACGAAACCATTCGCTCCATGGTGGACGACAAGTATCTGATCGCGTTCCGAAGAATGCGCTCTCGCCAGATCGTCCCTTCATCCGCGGCACGGCGCAGAATCCCGATGTATTTTTCCAGGCGCGCGAGGCGTGCTCACCGTTCCATGCAGCCGTTCCCGGCATCGTGCAGTCGGTGATGGACCGCTTTGCCGTGCTGACCGGCCGCAGCTATCGCCTGTTCGATTACTACGGCGCAAAGGATGCGGAGCGCGTGATCGTGCTGATGGGTTCGGGCGCCGAGGCCGCCGAGGAAGCTGTGGATGCGATGGTTCGCAACGGCGAAAAAGTCGGCATGGTCAAGGTGCGCTTGTATAGGCCATTCGATAGCAAGGCATTCCTGGCCGCGTTGCCCACAACCATCAAGTCGATGGCCATTCTCGACCGCTGCAAGGAACCTGGCGGCGCGGGAGAGCCGCTCTATCAGGACATCATGACGGTGCTGGGCGAGCATGCCGGAAAACTGCCGTTCGCTGCACCGGTTGTCATTGGCGGCCGCTACGGCCTCTCGTCGAAGGAATTCACGCCGGCCATGGTCAAGGGCGTTTTCGATGAACTGAGCGAAGCCCTCCCCCAAAAATCACTTCACCATCGGAATTAACGATGACGTGAGCCACTCGAGCCTCGACTACGATCCGGAATTCTCGACCGAAGACCCGAAGACCGTGCGTGCATTGTTCTACGGCCTCGGCTCCGACGGCACGGTGGGCGCCAACAAGAATTCCATCAAGATCATTGGCAGTGAGACGCCCAACTACGCGCAGGGCTACTTCGTTTATGACTCGAAGAAGTCGGGCTCGATGACCACCTCGCACCTGCGGTTCGGACCGAACCCGATCCGGTCGACCTATCTGATCACCAAGGCGAGCTTCGTGGCCTGCCACAACTTCAGCTTCCTCGAAAAGATGGACGTGCTGGAAGCGGCCATGCCGGGCGCGGTCTTCCTGCTCAACTCGGCGTACTCCGCGGCCGAGGTGTGGGACAAGCTGCCGCGCAGCACGCAAGAAGAAATGCTGCGCAAGAAGATCGAGTTCTACGTGATCGACGGCTACAAGGTGGCGCGCGAAGCCGGCATGGGCACGCGCATCAACACCATCATGCAGACCTGCTTCTTCGCCATCAGCGGCGTGTTGCCGCGCGAGGAGGCCATCGCACAGATCAAGAAGTCGATCAAGAAAACCTATGGCAAACGCGGCGAATCGGTGGTTGAGAAGAACTTTGCCGCAGTGGATCACGCGCTGGCGCATCTCGAGAAAGTCGAGTTGCCGTCGGCCGCGACTTCGGGCTTCGATCTCACGGGCGCGATCTCCTCGAAGGCGCCGAAGTTCGTACACGACGTGCTGGGCAAGATCGCCGAGGGTAAAGGCGACCTGATTCCCGTGAGCGCGTTTCCCGCAGGCGGCGCATATCCTTCAGGCACCGCGCAGTGGGAGAAGCGTAATATTGCGCAGTTCATTCCGGTGTGGGACGAGAATCTGTGCATCCAGTGCGGCAAATGCGTGATGGTGTGCCCACATGCCGTGATTCGCGCCAAGATCTACGGCGCCGATCTCGGCGACAAGGCGCCCGCTACGCTCAAGTGGGCCAAGCCCAAATGGCGCGGCATGGAGCAGGAGCGCTACACGCTGCAGGTGGCGCCCGAAGATTGCACCGGCTGTGCGGTGTGCGTGGAAGTATGCCCCGTAAAGAACAAGAGCGACGCCGGCAAAAAAGCCATCAACATGGCGCCGCAAGCGCCGCTGCGCGAACCGGAACGCGAGAATTGGGAGTACTTCCTCTCGCTGCCTGAAGTGGACCGCTCCAAGCTCTCGCACTCTCAAGTGAAAGATCTGCAACTGCTGGAGCCGCTCTTTGAGTTCTCCGGCGCGTGCTCGGGCTGCGGCGAAACCCCGTATATCAAGCTGCTCACGCAATTGTTTGGCGACCGGCTTTACATCGGCAATGCCACGGGCTGCTCGTCGATCTACGGCGGCAACTTGCCTACCACTCCGTACACATCGAACAAGGAAGGCCGTGGTCCAACGTGGTCGAACTCGCTCTTTGAGGACAACGCCGAGTTCGGTTTCGGCATGAGAGTGGCGCTGGATCAACAGAAAGCCTTTGCCGAGAATCTCGTCACGCGCATGGCGCCGGCCATTGGCGCTGAGCTTGCCGCGGATCTGGTGGGCGCTGCGCAGAAGACAGAACCTGAAATCAATCAGCAGCGCGAGCGTGTGAAGGCACTTCGTGCCGTGCTGGACGGGAACGATTCGTCTGACGCGAAAAATCTGCTGGCCATTGCCGACGTGCTCATTCGCAAGAGCGTGTGGATCCTGGGCGGCGACGGCTGGGCCTACGACATCGGCTTCGGCGGGCTCGATCATGTGCTCGGCTCAGGCAAGAACGTGAACGTGCTGGTTCTCGATACCGGCGTCTACTCGAATACTGGCGGGCAGGCCTCCAAGTCCACGCCGCGCGGCGCGGTGGCAAAGTTTGCCGCCAGCGGCAAGCCCAACAGCCGCAAGGACCTGGCCATGGAAGCCGTCAGTTACGGCTCGGTGTACGTGGCGCAGGTGGCGCTGGGCGGCAACGACTCGCACGTGGTCAAAGCCTTCCAGGAGGCTGAGGCGCACGAGGGTCCGTCGATCATCATCGCGTATTCGAGTTGCATCGCCCACGGCTACGACCTGGTGCACGGACTGGAGCAGCAGAAACTGGCTGTGCAGTCGGGCTACTGGCCGCTCATGCGCTACAACCCGGCCTTGCGCGAGGAAGGCAAGAATCCCTTCCAGCTCGATTCCAAGGCACCCTCCATCCGGCTTAAGGACTATGCTTATCGCGAAGCTCGCTACACCATGCTGGCGCGCAGCAATCCAGATTTGGCTGCGAAGCTGTTGACGGAAGCGCAGGACGATGTGGAGCGGGAGTGGCGCGTCTATTCCGCTCGCGCCGCCATGCCGGGCCGCGGAGAGACGCCGCACATTGCGCCGCCCGAGAAACCGGAAGAGAACCAAGAAGCTAAGCTGGCGGTTGCGGCTGCTGCCGGAGGTGATAAATGACCGATATTTCCTTGCAATATCTCGGCATGAAACTCAGCGGCCCCATAGTGGTCGCGGCCACGCCGCTCTCTGAATCGATCGACAACGTTCGGCACATGGAAGATGCGGGCGCGTCGGCCATTGTGCTCACCTCGCTCTTTGAGGAGCAGTTGGCGCTGGAGTCGCGGGCGCTCGATGAAGACTTGTCGCGCGGCACGGAATCCTTCGCCGAGTCGCTCGATTTCCTGCCGGAACTCAGCGACTACCGCATGTCTCAAGATGGATATCTCGAGCACGTGCGGCGCGCGGGGGAGGCGGTGGAGATTCCCATCATCGCCAGCCTGAACGGAGCCACACCCGGCGGTTGGGTGCGGCTGGCCAGGGAGATGGAGCAGGCCGGCGCGAGTGCCATCGAGCTGAACACCTTTGCGCTCGCGACCGATCGCAGCCAGACCTCGGCCGAACTCGAGCTGCAACTGCTCGAACTCGTTGACAGCGTATGCAAAGCGGTCAAGGTTCCCGTTGCGGTCAAGCTTTCGCAATCGTTTACCAGCCTGCCCAACCTGTGCGCGCGGCTTGAAGAAGCCGGTGCGCGCGCCGTGGTGCTCTTCAATCGCTTTTATCAGCCGGACTTCGATATCGAGACGCTGGAGGTGCGGCCCTCGCTGCATTTCTCCACCCCGTCGGAATTGTTGCCGCGGCTGCACTGGGCGGCCATTCTTTTCGGCCATCTGAACGGCGACATTGCCATCACCGGCGGCGTGCATTCGGCAGAAGATGTGCTGAAGGCGATCATGGCCGGCGCCAGCGTGACCGAGATGGCCTCGGCTCTGCACATTCACGGAATTGAACACATTGGCCGCGTGCTGGCCGACCTGCGTTACTGGCTGGAGAAGCGCGAGTATGCCTCGCTTGCGGAGACGCGCGGCTGCCTCAGTCGCCGTTCGGTCCCCGACACTTCACCCTACGATCGCGGCAATTACATCAAAACGCTCAGCTCCTATAGCCTGCGCCAGACGGTGGCGGCTTTTTAAGCTTGTCTATTCTTTCTTTGTAATTGGCGGCTGCGGAAAATGCAGCCGCTATTTTTTTGGTGCACGCGGAAGGCACGGCGGAAGATTCAGTGGCCAAGAAACCGCAGCACAGCCTTTTCCAGGATGCCGCGGGCGCGGGGAAGAGCGGCTTCGACCGGTGCGCTGAAGGTCTCGCCCAGTTCGGTATTGCCTACCCCGACCGCCAGCAGCATGGCATGGGATTTGATCGAGCCATAGAGTGAGCGCGTCAAACCCAGAAGCTGGTTTGCGGTCAGATGATGCGAAGCTTGCGCCGAGGGGTCGACGCGGGATGAAACGGGGATGAGATGCACGCGTCCCGGCGGGGACTTGGCCGAAGCATCGACAAACAGAACTGAATCGGCCGCCTCAATGTCCGCTGCCAGTTCCGGGGTCCACTGCTGGCGCGAAATGACGCGTACGTCTGGCTCCTGGCGGAATCGCTCTTCAGCCCATGCAGCAAGCTTCGGGCCTACGCCGTCGTCGCCGCGCAAAGTATTGCCGCAGGCAAGGATGAGGCAACGTGCCGTGGTCGCCATTCTGTCCGTTCTCCGAATCGAATCCGTTCTGTGGTCTCTGGGAAGTCATCTCGAGCCAATCTGCGCGTACCGCCGGACTCGAGACCGGTTGTCGTGCGGGTCTCCAGACCCGCACATCATACTGGATGTGACTGGACGGACTCTGGCGGCGTGGACGCCGCCAGTACAGCCGGTCTGGAGACCGGCGCTACGTTTCTAGTCCCGCGAAACCCGATCCATTGTTTCGCCGTCCGCCGACAGGAGCGAAATATCGAGCGGCATCTGGCCGAAGGCGTGCGTGGAGCAGCTCAGGCACGGGTCAAAAGTACGAACAACGGCTTCCACCCGATTGAGAACGCCCTCGGTGAATTTGCCATCCTTCACGTAATGCCGGGCAGCTTGCAGCACGCCGCGGTTCATGGCGTTGTTGTTCTGACCGGTGGCAATTACCAGGTTCGCCCAGGTGATCTTGCCATTTTCGTCCACCTTGTAGTGGTGGTGGAGCACGCCGCGCGGCGCTTCAGCCTGCCCAGCGCCCTCGAGGCGATTGACGCCGGCCGTGGCGCGCACATGTTTGTCGAGGATGCGCGAGTCGGCGAGGATCTCTTCAATCTTTTCAATGCCGTAGAGCATCTCGACCAGCCGCGCGTGGTGATAGTGGAACGAACTCGAGACCGGTCCGGCGGCTAACTGCTTGAACTCGGCGAGCTCCTTTTCGGCTTTTGGCGTGCCCATGGATTTGACGATGTTCAGCCGCGCCAGCGGACCGACGCGATAGCTTCCATCGGGGTAACCGAGCGGTTTGTAGTAAGCGAATTTGGTGTAGCTGTAGGGTTCCACGGCTTCGCCAATCACTTCGGTGTAGCGGGTCGCTGTGATGCCGTCTTCGATGATGGCGCCGGTCGAGTCAATCAGGCGCAGCGCGCCGTCGGTGAAGTCGATGGCTTCTTCTTCGCTGATGAGGCTCATGTAATTCGACGGGAAGTTGGCGAAGACTTCGATCTCCGGCTGGAATGAGCCTGCGATCTGTTTGTATGCGCCCAGGGCCAGGCCGACGCTCGAGTAGGCCTCGGGCAGCATGGCCAGAATCTTGTCGCGTTTTTCGGGAGAAAGCGGCTCGGTGACGCCGCCCGGCACCACCCAGCCGGGATGGATGCGCTTGTCGCCGAGCAATTCGATAATGCTCTGACCAATGCGGCGCAGAGCAATGCCGGCGCGGCCGAGCTCCGGCTTGGCCGCCGCCACGCCAAGAATATTGCGCAGTTTGGGATCGGACTCCATGCCCAGCAGCAGGTCGGGCGAGGCGAGATAGAAGAAGCTGAGCGCGTGCGATTGCACCATCTGCGCCAGGTTCAACAGCCGCCGCAACTGCGCCGCGGTGTGCGGAATGCGCACCGACATGATGGCCTCGCAGGCCTTGGCCGATGCGATGAGATGCGATACCGGGCAAATGCCGCAGATGCGCGCCATCAGGCTGGGCATCTCGTAGAAGGGACGGCCTTCGCTGAAGCGCTCGAAGCCGCGAACCTGCGTCACGTGGAAGTGCGCGTTCTCAACCTCGCCCTGGCCGTTGAGCTGGATGGTGATTTTGCCGTGGCCTTCAAGGCGGGTTACTGGATCGATGGTGATGGTCTGGCTCATAAAGCTTGCTCCAACTTTTGCTGCAGGGGCTAAAGCCCCATGTTTATTCGCCCTCTTCGGCACGACTGAAGTCGTGCCCTTTCGCGGCTCCGAGGCCAAGAGACCGGCGTTCCGTTAAGCTCCGAAGCGGGTGAGCGCTGAAATGTCCAGCGGGCCGCCGTTGACCAGCGCAGTGAGCGCGGTGTGAAATGTATCAGCCGAGGGCGGGCAGCCGGGCAGGAAGACGTCCACCTTCACAAACTCGTGGATGGGACGCACCACCTTCAGCAGTTTGGGCACCACGACACAGGGAATCTGCGCCTGCGCACTGGCATTCTGAATGTAGGCGCGGTCGAGAATCGCTTCGGGACCGATGGGATTGCGCATCGCGGGCACATTGCCGGTAATCGCGCAGTCGCCCATGGCGATCAGCATCTTCGAATGATCGCGAATCTTTTTGATTTTCTTCTCGTCGTCAACCGAGGCGACGGCGCCCTCGACCAGCGCGATATCGACCTCGTCAGGAAACTCCTTGGTGTCGACGATGGGGCTGTAGACCACGTCGACAATTTCCGCCAGTTCGAGCAGCCGCTCGTCCATGTCGAGGAACGACATGTGGCAGCCGGAACATCCGTCAAGCCAGACGGTGGCAAGCTTCAATTTGCTCATTGCGCCTCCCTCATCAGGTTCAGATAGGGCAGAAACTCGGGATACTTGGGGTGATCGGAGCCGATCTTGCTTTTATCGAAGAGAGCCCCGGTGGGACACACCTGCACGCATTTGCCGCAGCGGGTGCAAGCTGAAGTTCCCCACTCCTGGTGCAGGTCGGAGATGATCAAAGAGGTGGTGCCGCGGCCCATCACGTCCCAGATGTGCGCGCCCTCGATCTCCGAGCAGACACGCACGCAGCGCGTGCACAGGATGCAGCGATTGTGATCGATGGTGAAGCGTTCGTGCGAGGCGTCCACAAAGAGATCGGGATTGCGATAGGGCAGGCGGACGTGCGTCAGTCCCTGCTCCTGGCCCAGAGTCTGCAGTTCGCAGTGGCCGTTGGAGACGCAGACCGAGCAGACGTGATTGCGCTCAGCGAACAGTAATTCGAGAATCGTGCGGCGGTGTTTCTGGAGGCGCTCCGTGTTGGTGCTGACTTCCATGCCTTCCTGTACGGTGGCCACGCAGGCTGGAAGCAGCTTATTCGATCCCTTGATCTCCACCAGGCACAGGCGGCATGCGCCCACCTCGCTCAGGCCCTCGATATGGCAGAGCGTGGGAATGTTGATGTCGTTTTCGCGCGCTACCTCGAGAATGGTTTGTCCGGCGCGCGCACTGACTTCCTGTTCATCGATGACAAGAGTTTTGACGTCTGTTTCCTGGCTCATGCCACCACCTCCAGAGCGGCTTCCATGTTGCAGACGCCGGCCGTACAGCGCTTGTGCAGAATGTGCTCAATGTATTCGTTGCGGAAATATTTGAGTGTGCTCAGCACGGGATTGGGCGCGGTCTGTCCGAGCCCGCACAGGCTCGTCTCCTTCACCGTGACGCAAAGGTCTTCGAGCAGCGCCAGGTCATCCATGGTCCCCTGGCCGGTGCAGATGCGCGTGAGCAGCGTGTACATCTGCGCCGTGCCCGCGCGGCAGGGAATGCATTTGCCGCACGACTCGGTCATGCAGAATTCGATGAAGAAGCGCGCCACGTTGACCATGCACGAAGTGTCGTCCATCACGATCATGCCGCCGGAGCCCATGATGGAGCCCATCTTCAACAGCGCATCGTAGCTTACGCCCACGTCGAGCATTTCTTCGGGAATGCATCCGCCGGAAGGCCCGCCGGTTTGCACAGCCTTGAATTTGTGGCCGCCTGGCACGCCGCCGCCGATGTCCTCGATAATCTCGCGCAGTTTGATGCCCATGGGCACTTCCACCAGTCCGGTGTTGGCGATTTTGCCGGTGAGCGCGAAGACCTTGGTTCCTTTACTGCGTTCCGAACCCATGTCGTGAAACCACTTGCCGCCGTTGCGCACAATGGGCGCGATGTTGGCGTAGGTTTCCACGTTGTTGATCAGCGTCGGCTTACCCCACAATCCGCTCGATGCGGGATAGGGCGGCCGCGGCTTGGGCGTGCCGCGCTTGCCTTCAATCGAGGCGATTAGCGCCGTCTCCTCGCCGCACACAAACGCGCCGGCGCCGAGGCGAATCTCCACATCGAAGTTGAAAGGCGTATTGCAGATGTTGTTGCCCAGCAGTCCGTGACGCCGTGCCTCGCGCAGCGCAGTGGTCAGCCGCGAGACGGCTACCGGGTATTCGGCGCGTACGTAAATGAAGCCTTTGCTCGCGCCCACGGCGTAGGCAGCAATCGCCATACCCTCGATGACGCGATGCGGATCGCCTTCCATCACGCTACGATCCATGAATGCACCGGGGTCGCCTTCGTCACCGTTGCAGACCACGTATTTCACGTCGCCTTTGGCCTTGGCCACGGTGCCCCACTTGAGCCCGGTGGGATAGCCGCCGCCGCCGCGCCCGCGCAACCCGCTTTCCGTGATGCGGTGAACCACGCCGTTGGGCGTCATCTCGGTAAGCACCGTCAGCAGCGCCTTGTAGCCGTCGTGTGCAACGTAGTCGTCGATCTTTTCCGGATCGATCAAGCCGGCATTCTCCAGCACCACGCGCACCTGCTTGTCGAAGTGGTCATTCAGGTCGCACTGCAGCTCCGGGACCGGTGAGTCGCCCAGGCCGTAGACGATGGAGGGGGCGTTCTCAGCCTTGACATGGTGGTAGAGCGTCTCTTCGGGATCCACGCGCACCAGCGGCCCATGCGAGCAAGGGCCCATGCAGCCGGTGCGGCGCACCAGCACCTTCTTGCCCGCGGCTTCCGCCGCCTTCACCAGTGCATCCTTCAGCGCTCCGGCGCCCTGGCTGGCGCATGCCAGGTCCATGCAGACATTCACTTCGTAGTCGTACTTGGCGTTCTCTTGCTGAACGCTTTTTGCAATCTGTTCGAGCTCCTCGATTGTCATTCCACCGCCCACCTTTCCAGTTGCTCGAGCATTTGCTCACGGGTGATTTCGCCGGCGACTTCGCCGTCGCATAGCACCACTGGCGCGCGGCTGCATGCGCCTACGCAACGCGCGGTCATGAGGCTGATCTGCCCATCCGGTGTGGTCTGGCCCGGCGTGATGCCCAGCCGCTTTTCGGCCGCGGCAATCAGCTTGTCCGCGCCCTTGATGTAGCAGGCTGTGCCGGCGCAGACGGTTACGGTGTGCTTGCCCGGAGGTTTGAGAGTGAAGTAATGATAAAACGTGGCCACGCCGTACGCCTGGCTCAGCGGCACGCGCAGCGAAAGCGCAACAAAGCGGATGGCGTCGTCGTCGAGACAGCCGAACGACGACTGCACGGTGTGCAGCGTCTCAATGAGCGCATGACGGGCAAAACCGTTTTTACGCATGGTGCCGTTCACGATTTTCCATCGTTTGTCTTCGCTCGGTAGCGGCGGCGGCGTGATGACTGGCACATTTCCTCCCTGGCGGGTGCAGCTTGAGAGCTGCAACCTACGCGGAACGACAGTTGGCTCGACCCGTATAGTGCCTACCATTGTTCTACGATCCACGGGGTTACGCAATCCGTGACAGCAGTCACGAGGCTGTGGGTCTATCCGATTTGTTGACTTGGGTTTCGGTTGTTCCCGAATGCGGCAGGCCAAGCTGCGCCGTTTTCCGCGAACTTTCGTGTTGCGGCGCACAAAATCCCATAGAAAGCGCCGTAAAGCGCGTGTGCGGGATCACTTAGACGTTCCGGCACCCGTATAAGTAGCGCTGGTTTTCAGACCGGAGTACCCAAGAAACGGCCCTTGTTCCTTGGGGTGGGAAATCGGCGGTACCGGACCTCGCCGCCAAAAACAGTTGTGGGGATAGGGGGCGCCCCGCGACAGCCGATCCGGAGGTCGGCGCTGCTTACGGATAAGGTCCTATTTGCTCCCGCGAAGTTGCAGATGGTAGTCCCTGTAATCGATGGTGACCACGGTCTGGCCAAAGAGCATGCTGGTCGATTGGGCGCGGGCATGCATGGCCATGGCGAACCCGTTGATGTTAGTGTACTGGCGCATCATGTGCGTGGTGCCTGCAAAAGCCGAGGGGCTCTTGGAGGAGTCACCTTCAATCTGCACTAGGGAGCCGTCCTTCGTGTCTGCCCACAGGGTTCCGATAATGAGGTTGGGAGCCTTAGCCCGAGGCGTGATAGCAAAAACGAAGCAGTCGCGGCCGTTGAGCCGCTGTACGCCGCCGGGTTTAAGCTTCATCTCGTAATTCGCCGAAGTGAACCACGATTTTTCCCAGTTTCCGGGCAAGTTGATCGTCTTTTCGTTATCGATCAGCGGTTTCAACCCGAAACGCAGAATCAAGCCCGATCCGCTCTCGGAAAGGGTCGTGTATTCTTTGCCGACGCCCTTTCGGTAGGTGTCGCGCACGGTCATCTCTGCTGCGGGATGCGTTTCGTCGCCGCCCCGGTAGACGGAATAGTGCTCGACGTCGGTGAACTCGAGGATGTTGTCTACGCGGGCCGCCACGGCTGAGTCGATCTGGCGAATCATCGCGGCCTGGTCCGGCTGCTGCGCCACTGTATTCATCGCAGGGGGCTGCTGGCAGGGCACTATGCCCCGGTGCAACCACCCCGCAATGATCAACGCCGTTAAGACCAACGCTGCACGAGCGCGGACCGTCATGCTCTGGATTCTCTCACGAGCCGCGCAAGGACTCCCGCGTTCAGTGGTTGTCTCGAGACACCTTGGCCTGTTCCCGCGCCGATCGCACTGCGTCGAGGAACGGCATTGCAGCAGGCGGAGGGGGCACCTGACCCATCAAGGTTTCGCGCGTGGAGACGTCATGTCCGTAGAACGCGTGCATGGCGTCCTCGTCGGGATGCACCGCCGCGCCGTTCAGCGTGAGGCCCGCAAAGATGCCTTTGGCGCGGGAGTAAGTGAGGATCTCAGCATTCAACTTCCAATCCGTATCCGCTGAGGCATGACGCCCGACCGGACCCGCCGCGGCGGATGCGTCAGCACCAATCTGAAACTTGCTGCCCAGCAGGTGCCGCATGCCTTCGTCATTCTGAATGACCATGACCAGATCAATGCCCTCGACTCCGATCTGCAATCCCCAGCTTCCGCCTTCCACGTCAAAGAACGCCGGCGCGCTCCATCCGTGATCGGTGCGACAAGTAGCCACGCCGCGGCCGCCTTCGGCACCGACGATGAAGCCACCCTTTACGAGGTGGGGTACTACCGCGATGCATTTCGCGTGGTCCAGCACTTCCTCGGGAATGCCTTTATCGGGCGTGGCCATAATCTGGTGCAAAACCTCAGCTGCATGGTGAATTCGATCGATTGCAGCATCCCGTGTGTCGTCGGCCCAGCTCATGGCGCCGAGGCTCAACATCGCGATAAGAATAAATATCTTCTTCATGGTCTCCATCTCCTCATTGGTTGTGTAATCTCTTTCCGCCATCGATCCGCACCGACTCAGGAGCTGCATCGAGTTCGCGATGCTCAAATCACGACGCCAGCAAGGGTGCTCACCGCACCTCGCCTTCCGCTTGTGATTGGAAGCGGCCACAGTTGCAATTGGTTGCCTCGTGTGGCCAACCATCCATGGATGGAATAGGAAATCGCTGCACAAACGGTTTATGCTGACGAAGATTGCCCATACGATTGCCCATGCAAGAATCTCAATCAAACCAAATACGGCACGAAGAGTTGCCTCGGCGCGTTAAGCTTGTGGTTCGCGGCGTGGTGCAGGGCGTCGGTTTTCGGCCTTTCGTCTACCGGCTCGCGTTGGAGGAGGGGCTGGCGGGATCGATCGGCAACGATACCGGCGGAGTGACGATCGAAATTGAAGGACCGGCTGAGCGGGTGGAAGCTTTACGACGCCGGCTCGTAGCCGAGGCTCCGCCGCTCTCGCGCATCGACTCGGTAGCGGTGCGCGGGATGCCGGCCACGGGCGAAGCGGGTTTCCGCATTATTGCCAGCGAGGCGAGCGGACCTGTCAGCACCGGCATTCCCGCTGACGCGGCGACCTGCGCAGATTGCTTGCGCGAATTGCTCGACCGCAATGACCGGCGCTATCGCTATCCATTTTTGAATTGCACCAACTGCGGCCCGCGCTACACGATCACGCGCCGCATTCCCTACGACCGTCCGCAGACTTCGATGGCGCGCTTCACCATGTGCGCGGCTTGCCAGGCGGAGTACGACGATCCCACCAACCGGCGTTTCCATGCGCAACCCAACGCCTGCCCGGTGTGCGGACCGCGCGCTTGGCTGGTTGCTTCAGACGGCGTGGAGATTCCGTCCGACGATCCGGTGACTACAGCGATCAACCGCTTGATGGCAGGTGAAATCATGGCTATCAAGGGCATCGGCGGATTCCATCTCGCTGTTGATGCCACCAACGAGTTCGCGGTGATGCGCCTGCGCGACCGCAAGCATCGATACGGCAAGCCGCTTGCTGTGATGGCGCGCGATCTTGAAGCGGCGCGCGAACTCTCGGTGATCACTCCCCAGGAAGAGGAGCTGCTCCTCACCGTTGCGCGCCCCATTGTCCTTGCGCCCAAACGAACAGGCTGCGGCATCGCACCCTCGGTGGCGCCGGGAATCCCGTGGCTGGGAGTTTTCCTGCCTTACGCACCCTTGCAGCATTTGCTTTTTGCTGACCCTCGCGTGAAGGCTCTCGTGATGACCAGCGCCAACCTCAGCGAAGAGCCCATCGCCATCGACAATGACGAAGCCCTCGCGCGGCTGCGGCACATCGCTGACGCGTTCCTGATGCACGACCGCGAAATCCTGCAGCGCTGCGATGACTCCGTGATGGCGCTGGTGGATGGTGCGCCGCAGTTGATCCGCCGCGCGCGGGGATTTGTGCCGCTCGCCGTGCCGTTGCCATTTGATTCGCCGCCATTGCTGGCCGTGGGCGGGCATTTGAAGAACGTGTTTGCCCTCGCGCGCGGCCGTTTTGTTTACCAGAGCCAGCACCTCGGCGATCTCGAAAATTTCACCGGCCTCGATTTTTTCCGCGAGGCGCTGGCTCACTTGATGCAGACCTTCGAGATCGAGCCCGAAGCGGTGGTGCACGATCTGCACCCCGGATATTTGTCGACGTCATGGGCCAAAGAGTGGGCCGCAGAGCGAAAGTTGCGGCTTATCGCGGTGCAACATCATCACGCGCACATCGCGGGCTGTATGGCGGAGCACGGCATCGAGGGTGCGGCGATTGGACTCAGTCTCGACGGCACGGGCTACGGGACTGACGGCAGAATTTGGGGCGGGGAAGTGCTCATCGCGCAATTGGACGGCCCCGATTCAGGCAATTTCGAGCGGTTTGCACATCTCTACTACGTTCCCATGCCTGGAGGCGAGGCGGCGATTCGCGAGCCATGGCGAATGGCGCTCGGTCACTTGCATCATGCCGGTTTTGACGTGGAGTCTCCGGACGTGCTGGAGCTCCTCGGCGCAAAACCGCAAGAGGTACGCGTACTCAAGCGCATGATCAACCGCGAGCTGAATACTCCGCTCACTTCAAGCTGCGGACGACTCTTCGATGCGGTTGCCGCCGTAGTGCTGGGCCGCGGCGTGGTCGACTACGAGGCGCAAGCGGCGATTGAACTGGAAGGAGTATGCGTGGACGAGCCGGATGAACCCGGCTCCGGTTACGCGCTTGAATTGATCCATGGAGACTGGAGTGCGCGCAAACCCGCGACAATTTCCGCCAAGCCTTTGTGGAAGGAACTCCTCAATGATCTGCGTGCGGGTGCGAGCAAATCGCGCATCGCGTCGCGCTTTCATGCCGGGATTGCGGCGGCATTCATCGACGCTGCGAAATCGGCCCGCGAGAATACGGGAATCGACAAAGTGGCTTTCTCCGGCGGCTGTTTGCACAATCGGCGTCTAGCGCGACTGCTGCGCGTTGGACTCGAAGAGGAAGGCTTTCAGGTTTTCCAGCATCGCGCGGTGAGCCCCGGCGATGGCGGGTTGAGCTATGGGCAGTCCGCTGTGGCAGCAGTGAAGCTTAAGAAGGTCGGGCAGTAGCGCCGGTCTCCAACCGGCTGTACTGGCGGCGCCCACCCCGCCAGCGTCCCCACTCCGACAGTTCCATGTGCGGGCCTGGAGGCCCACACGACAGCCGGTCTGGAGACCGGCGCTACGATTTCACCCTAGAATCCGCACCAGCTCCTGCGCTTCCTCGCGCGGTCCGAGGATGGACATGCGCGGAATGCGTCCGCGCACCATGGCGACCTCGTCGCAGCGGTGCAGCCGCGGGCAGCTCTGGCAATCCTTGAAGATCTTGTCGGGCAGCTCTGCTTTGTCTTCCACAGTGCGGAAGCCGTACTTGAAGAAGAAATCGGGAATGCGCGTGAAGAGGCACACGGATTGGACGCCGTGCGTCTCGGCCTCTTCGATGAGCGCTTTGAGAACCGCTCCGCCCGCGCCCTGGCTCTTGGCCCCGGGCTTGACCACAATGGAGCGCACCTCGCAAAGATGCGGGCCATAGAGGTGCAGTGCGCCGCAACCCAGAAACACGCCGCCATCGGACTCGGCGACGGTGAAGTCGCGAATGTTTTCGCAGATCTCGGCGAAGGGGCGCTTGAGCAGCGTGCCGTCGCCGGAAAGCGAGTTCACAAGATCGTAGATGTTGGAGGCATCGTGCAGCAGCGCCTTACGCACCAGCATGAACGGCCTCCGCTGCGGTGGATTTTACAAGCGCGGCGATGCGCTCCGTAGCGGCATCGAGCGCATGCAGCACGCGCTGGTGCGCGGTCCCGCCGATCACGTCGTGGCAATCGAGCGTGGCGTCAAGAGTGATCGCCGTGTAAAAATCCTCGCCGAACTCCTCGCCAAATTGGCGCAGTTCCGCGAGCGTCAAGTTGTTCAACTCAACCCCTTTTTCCATCGCAAATCGCACCGCGTGGCCGATCTTTTCGTGTGCCAGACGGAAGGGAACTCCCTTGTGCACCAGGTAAGTGGCCGCGGCCATGGCGTTCAGGTAGCCGGACTGCGCCGCCTCGCTCATGCGCTCGCGATGGAATTCCAGTGCAGCGGTGAAACGCGCCACGAGCTTGAGCATCTGGGGAACGAAGTCGGCTGCGAAGGCCGGCTCCTGCGTCTCCTGCATGTCTTTATTGTAGGCCAAAGGCAGTCCCTTGAGCTGCATCACGACAGTTTGCGCTGCGCCGTTGAGGCGCCCGACTTTCGCGCGCAGCAACTCGGTCAGATCGGGATTCTTCTTCTGCGGCATGGCGCTCGAGCCGGTAGAAAATGCCTCGGGCAGAATCACAAACCCAAACTCGGCAGTCGCGAAGAGAGTGATCTCCTCGGCAAAACGGCTCAGATGAAGCCCGACGAACGTGAGCGCCTGAAGATATTCAAGAACAAAATCACGATCGCTCGTGGCATCGATGGAATTGTTGGTGGGCGCATCGAATCCGAGTTCAATTGCAGAGATCGAGCGGTCGAGCGCAAGCGTTGCGCCGGCCACCGCGCCGGATCCGAGCGGGCAAAGGTTCAGTCGCTGGGCGCAATCGGCCAGACGCGACGCATCGCGCAGAACCATTTCCACGTAAGCCAGCAGCCAGTGCGCGACGAGCACAGGCTCGGCCCGCTGCAGGTGCGTGTAGCTCGGCATCACGGCGTCGCCGGCTTTGCGCGCCTGCTCGACGAGCGCCAGCGCCCATGCTGCAAGCCCGTCGATCACAAGCTCAATCTGCGCGCGCACGTAGAGCCGCAGGTCGGTGGCGATCTGCTCGTTGCGGCTGCGGCCGGTGTGCAACTTCAGTCCCAGCGGCCCGATCCGATCCGCCAGCTTGAGTTCGACGAAATGATGAATGTCCTCAGCCGAGGAGTGGTCACGCACCAGCGCCTTGCCGGCTTCCGACGCAAACTCCACTGCGATCGCGTCCAACGCTTTTCTCAACTCCGTCGGTTTCACTCTTGGTCAGAATTCCGGCAGCGCAAAGAGCAGACGCGTGCGCCTTGCTGGCGGCAATCTCCTGATCGAGAAGCCGCCAATCGAAAACAATGGAGCGCTGCCACGCCTCGAACTCCGCATCCAGCGGCTCGCGGAAGCGGCCGGACCACATCTTCCCGGATTGTTGTTCGTTCGACATTGCTTTACTTGCTATTCCTTTTCCTTACCGTTGTTGAGCTGCGGCATTTCGCTGCCTTTGCTGAGCGTGAGGAGGCCGGTTTTTGCGTATGTGAGAAGCTTCTCCCGGGTGTCGGTAATGTCGAGGTTGCGCATGGTGAGTTGTCCGATGCGGTCGCGCGGGGAGAAAGTCGATTCCGTCTTCTCCATGCTGAGGCGCTCGGGATGGAAGGTAAGATTGGGCGACTCCGTGTTGAGAATGGAGTAGTCGTTGCCGCGGCGCAATTCGAGTGTGACCTCGCCGGTGATGGGCTTCGCGACCCAGCGCTGGGCGGATTCGCGCAGCATGATGGCTTGCGAGTCGAACCACCGGCCCTGATAGAGCAGGCGGCCGAGCTTGCGGCCATGGTCGCGGTACTGCTCAATGGTGTCCTCGTTGTGGATGCCCGTGATGAGGCGCTCGTAAGCGATGAAGAGCAGGGCGAGGCCCGGAGCCTCGTAGATGCCGCGGGATTTCGCTTCAATAATGCGGTTCTCAATCTGATCGGACATGCCGAGCCCGTGGCGCCCGCCGATGCGATTGGCTTCGAGGAGGAGTTCGACGGGCGAGTCGAATTGCCGGCCGTTAAGAGCGACGGGCGAGCCCTCTTCGAAGCGAATGACGACTTCTTCGCGCTGGATCTCGACATCGTCGCGCCAGAATGCCGTGCCCATGATGGGGACGACGATCTTCACGGACGAAGAAAGATGCTCGAGATCCTTGGCTTCATGGGTCGCACCGAGCAGGTTGGAGTCGGTGGAGTAGGCTTTCTCCGCCGACATTTTGTAGGCGAAACCGGAGCGCTGCATGAAGGCAGACATCTCGGCCCTGCCGCCTAATTCGTCAATGAAGGCGGCGTCAAGCCAGGGCTTGTAAACCTGGAGATTGGGATTGACGAGCAAGCCGTAGCGGTAAAAGCGCTCGATGTCGTTGCCCTTGAAAGTAGAGCCGTCGCCCCAGATATGGACGTCGTCCTCCTTCATGGCGGCCACCAGCATGGTGCCCGTGACCGCGCGGCCGATCGGGGTGGTGTTGAAATACGGAACACCGGCGGTGGTGATGTGAAAGGCCCCGGCCTGTAATGCGGCGATGCCTTCGCGAACTAGCGCGCCGCGGCAGTCGATGAGGCGAGCTTTTGCGGCGCCGTATTCGAGGGCCGCGCGCGGGATGGCGTCGTAGTCGGTTTCGTCGGGCTGGCCGAGGTTGGCTGTATAGGCGTAAGGGATCGCGCCCTTCTGCTTCATCCAGTGCAGGGCGGCGGAGGTGTCCAGCCCGCCGGAGAAGGCGATGCCGACTTTCTGGCCGATGGGC
Organism: uncultured Acidobacteriota bacterium; assembly: GCA_963826735.1. GTDB lineage: Bacteria > Acidobacteriota > Terriglobia > Terriglobales > Acidobacteriaceae > Telmatobacter. The sequence goes on along the minus strand of CAWGYN010000006.1, from coordinate 142,678 downwards.
AGGGATTCGAGAATTACGGACATGCTTCGAGAAACCTCACATAGTCGTTAGTGGTTAGTGGATAGTGATTAGATTTGTCGTCAGTGCGCCGCTGAGTAAGCTTGCAGTCAGTCATTGCCTGCGCACTAACCACTAATCACTAATCACTAACTACTGCTTCACTGAAACTTCTCCACATTCGCCAAGCCGCCGAGCAGCAGAAGCAGCAACGCCTTCTGCACGTGCAGGCGGTTTTCAGCCTGATCGAAAACGATGGACTGCGGACTGTCGATCACCGCGTCGGTAACTTCTTCATTGCGCCGCGCAGGCAGGCAATGCATGAAGACCGCACGGGCCGCGGCTTTGCTCATCAATGCCTCGTTCACCTGGAAGGGCCGGAAGATGGGCGCGCGTTTCGTCGATTCGTGCTCCATGCCCATGCTCACGCACACATCGGTGTAGACCGCGTCAGCGCCTTCCACGGCGGCCTGCGGATCCTGCAGCAGGCGGATCTCGCATCCATTGACCTCCGCAATCTCCCGCGCCTTGGTCACGATTTCAATATCGGGCGAGTAGCCGCGCGGCGTGGCCACGGTGACGTTCGCTCCCAGTTGCGCGCCCGTGAGCATCAGCGAGTGGCACACATTGTTGCCGTCGCCGACATAAGCAAAGTTGAGTCCTGCAGCGGTGCCGAAGTGTTCCTCGAGGGTCATGAAATCGGCCAGCGCCTGGCAGGGATGCTCGAAGTCGGAGAGCGCATTGATGACGGGCACGCGCGAATTGGCGGCCATCTCGGTAATGGTGTCGTGCGCATAGGTGCGCAGCACGATCACATCCACCCAGCGCTCCAGGTTCCGCGCCACGTCGGCGATGGTTTCGCGCTCGCCCAGCGGCGAATTGGTCTGGTCGACGAAGATCGCGTTGCCGCCCATGGTATTGATGCCGGTCTCGAAGGCGAGACGCGTGCGCAGGCTGGCCTTTTCGAACATCAGCACCATCTGCTTGGCGTCGAGAGCATGGCGATACTCGCGCGGATTGCGCTTGACGTCGTGGCCCAGCTTCAGGATGGCGCGCACCTCGGCGCTGGAGAGATCCGCGATCGAACACAGATCCTCGCCGGCCATGCGCGCTGCCGCGGCAAGAATATCGGGGTCTTTCTGCACGGGAACAGCGGCTTGCTTGCGTTCCATGGTGGCTTTGCTAGCCATGATGCTGTCCTCCTGCGGGCGCGCTGTGCGCCGCGGCGTGTTCCAATGAAAATCTCGTCCAGCGCGGCAATCGCCGTATCCACGTGGCTGCGCTCCAGAATGTACGGCGGCAGGAAGCGCAACACGGTATCGCTGGTGCAGTTGATGAGAATGCGGCGCTTGAGCATTTCCGCCACGGTGAGCTTGGCCAGTTCCGCAGAATCGAGCTCGGCGGCGATCATCAGACCTTTTCCGCGCACATCGACAATCGTCTCATGCTTGCGTGGCGAGCGACCGCAGGCTTTCCATGAAATAATTGCCCACTTCCGTGGCGTGCGCCAGCAGTCCTTCCTTTTCGATCGTGTCGATGACGGCGATGCCGACCGCGCACGCCAGCGGTCCGCCGCCAAATGTGGTGCCGTGCATGCCCGCGTGAATCACGCGCGCAACTTCTTCCGTGCACATCACCGCTCCCAGAGGAATGCCGCCGGCGAGCGGCTTGGCGAACGTGGTCACGTCGGGCTGGATGCCGTAATGCTGATACGCGCACCACTTGCCGGTGCGGCCCATGCCGGCCTGAATCTCATCGACAATCAGCAATGCGCCGGTGGAATTCGCCAGCGCGCGCGCCTCGGCAAAGAACTCCTGCGTCAGCGGCCGAATGCCGCCCTCGCCCTGGATGGCTTCGACGAGAATGGCGCACACATCGCTCGAAAATTTGGCGCGCAGATCGGCAACGTCGTTGAAGCGCACGAACTCGACGCCGGGAACCACGGGCGCGAACGGCTCGCGGTACTTTGTCTTTAAATGTTGTCGACATGGAGCCGAAGGTGCGGCCGTGAAAGCTCTGTTCGAGCGCCAGAAATTTTGTCCCGATTGTCGCGCCTTCGCTGCGCCGCAGGCCCGCATAGGCGCGCGCCAGCTTGAGCGCGCCCTCCCAGGCTTCGGTGCCGGTATTGGCGAAGAAAGCGCGATCGAGGCCGGTGCGCTCGGTGAGGCGCATGGCGAGCTCCGCCTGCCCCTCGTGATAGTAGAGGTTCGAAGTGTGAATGAGCGCGCGGCTCTGGCGGGCAATCGTCTCCACAATTGCCGGATGGTTGTAGCCGAGTGCGTTGACGCCGATGCCGCTGAGCAGATCGAGATACTTCGCCCGTTCTCGTCGATGATGTATACGCCTTCGCCGCCTACGAACAGGATGGGGCTCCGGTCGTAAGTGGAGAGCAGCAGCCGCGCTTCCGCGGCGCGAATCTGTTCGAGCTTCGTCATTCTAAACACCTCCTAGGCCACCATCACTTCAGTGCCCTGCGCCACGCGCGAGCTGCACAGATCGGGCAGGGAACCCGCAGCTTCGGCGGGCAAAATCCGTACGCGCTTTACGCCGTTCAAGAGCGCCTCGCGGCAGGCGCCCAGCTTGGGCAACATGCCGCCGGAGATGACGGCGCTCTTGGCCATCTCCGCAATTTGATCGATGGATAGCCATCGCAGCACTTCGCCGTTCGCTCCCTTCACGCCGGGAACATCGGTGAGAAAGACCAGTGCATCGGCGCGGCAGGCGATGGCGCAGGCCGCGGCCATCTCGTCGGCGTTGATGTTGTAATACTCGCCGTCAAATCCCAGCGCCATGGAGCAAAGCACCGGCACGCCATTCAACTGCCAGATGGCATCAAGCCAGCGCAGATCGCTCGCGGCAATCTCGCCCACGAAGCCGAGATCGGGCACAGTGCGCTTCTTGCGCGCGCGGAAAAGCATCCGTCGCCGCCGCGAAAGGCCGACCGCCGGCTGGCCCAGCGCGCCCAGCGCGGCAACCAGACCTTTATTCACGCGGCCCGGCAAAGACCATCAGCGCCGCATCGCGCGTCTCCGCGTCGGTGACGCGCAGGCCGTCGATAAACTCGCTCTGCTTGCCCAGCGCCTTCAGCGTGCGCGTCAACTGCACGCCGCCGCCGTGCACCACTGCCACCTGGTTGCCGTCGCGCACCAGCTCGGCGATGGCTCGCGTGCAGCCTTCAAGCAGCGCCGGAGTTTCAAGGCCCGCGCCGCCCAATTTGACCACGTACTTCATTCGCAAGTCCTCCGCGGCGAGTTTCATGCGAGACCTTCCGATTCGGGCCAACCGAGCATTACGTTCATATTCTGCACGGCCTGGCCGGCAGCGCCCTTCAGCAGGTTGTCGAGGCAACTGACAATGACGGCGCGCTTGCCGCCGGCATCGAGTTGGAATCCGATGTCGGCGTAGTTCGTGCGCACCGAGTACTGAATCTGCGGCAGCGCTTTTTCGTAGAGCCGGACCATCGGGCTGCCGGCAAAAAACTCGCGATAGACCTCGCGCCACGCTCTCATGCGTTCTGCGCTTTCTTGAAGCGCACATAGATCGTGGACAGAATTCCGCGCGGAATCGGCAGCAGGTGCGGCGTAAAAATGATCTGGCTTCGCTCGAAATGCCGATCTGCTCCAGCAGTTCGCCGGTGTGGCGATGGGTAAAAACGCCGTACGCAGAAAGATTGTCCGCCGCATACATAAAGTGCGTTCTTGCGCGTTGGGACCTTGCCCGCGCCGCTCACGCCGCTTTTGGCGTCGGCAACGATTCCGTGATCGAGATCGATGAGTCCCGCCGCGACCAGCGGTTTCAGCGGCAGAATGATCGAAGTCGCGTAGCAGCCGGGATTGGCGATCAGGCGTGCGCCGGCAATCTGCTTGCGATTGCAGCTCGGGCATGCCGTAAACCGCCTGCGCCTGCGTGGCCGCGGCCGTCTCGGAGCCCTCGTCCGCGAAGGCATACACGGCGCGATTGGCCGCATCGGTCAGCCGCCAGGCTCCGCTCAAATCGATCACGCGCATTCCGCGCTTGAGCGCCTCCGGCAGCCCACTCGCGCGATTGCTCGTGAGGCGTGGCCAGAAACAGCACATCCACGCCGCGTGCGCTGAGCAGCTCCCAGGAAAACGGCTCCAGCTTCAGGTCGCTGCTTCCGTTGTGGTCGGCGAGCTGAGGATGAATCTCAGCCAGCGGAATGCCGCCGCGCGCGAGATCCTTGCCTTCCACGCGCCCGGCAAAAACCGGCGGCTTGCCGTCGAGGCGGGGATGATGCAGCAGCAGCCGCGCCAACTCCGCGCCGGCATAGCCTGTCACTCCCACAATCGCTGTTTGTACCGTCTTCGTCATCCTTCCAACATCGTCCTTAACCGGGCGGCCACTTCGCCTGCGTGGCGTGCGTCCGTGCAAATCACCAGAACCGTATCGTCGCCGGCAATGGTGCCGACCACTTCCGGCCAATCCTCGCGGTCCAGAGCCGCGGCCACCGGCTGCGCACCGCCCATCACGCGTGCCCAACACCACCTGATTCATGGCCTGCCGCACGCGCAGGCCAAAGCTATCGATCATTTCAGACAGCGTCGGCGGCTCATCGTCTTCCGCCACTGCAGCACGCGGACTTTGCGCCGTTGCCATTGGGAAGCGAGTATCCGCCGCGGCCCTTTGAACAGCTGCAACTCGTGCATGTCGCGCGAAAGCGTCGCCTGGGTTACGTGAATGCCGCGCCGTCGCAGTTTGCGGCGCAGTTCATCCTGGCTGGCCACCGGATTGCTGGTCAGCACTTCGCGGATTACATTCAGGCGTTGGGTTTTCATGGCGCGTTTCCCTTTACAAACAAAGCAAAGGCGCGGTCCGCAGAGCGGAAACCGCGCTTGAATAAATATACAATGGAATTGGATAAGTATGCAAGAAGATTTTTGCGGAAATCGGGGCCGCGTTATACCGGCGGCAAATTGCGCCACAGCAAGGGCACGTAATACACCTCGAGATACGACGAAACCAGGAACAGAATTACAACGCCTGCCATGGTCCAAAAGAACAATTGCACCGGCAGAGTGGATGTAAGCGGCGCGTCGCTGCTTTCGTGTTTTGCGCTTGGCAGGGCGAAAAGCATTCCGCTGGCGAAGCAGACGCAGGCTGCGATGGCAATTCTCAGCAGCGAAAGGCTCAGCCGCTCAAGCCAATCGCTCCCGGGCACAAAGAATGCGCTTTCGAGAACCGCATACAGCGACAAAATGCTCAGAATGAAGGAGAGCGTTCTGCCAATATCCAGAAACATGGACGCCGTCTCCTCGCGCCGGTCCTGGCACTATTTTGGTACGTTCGGTCGTTCATCGCAAGCCTGTCAGGAGGCCGTCACTGTCCAGTACACGGCGAAGCGTTGCCAACTTTGGTTCAACGGCTTCAGGGTGAGTTCCTGGCCGATGGCGCGAAACGTCAGCGCCTCGCCCGGAACCGGCTTGATCCATGCAGCCGGATCGACGCCGACGGGCTTGAGCGGAGGCACATCGAGCGCGGGCGCTTCCTGAATCTCCGGTCCCTGATGGTGCTCCAGATCTTCCGCGAGCCCGGCCTTGGGGAACTGCCCGGCCAGCACCAGCGGCCCATAGAGGAACGCCTGCTGCGTGCGGTCGTCGGCCATTGGCTCCGCTGTAAGCCGCATCGGCATCGTCAATTCCACGCGATCCCCGGCCTTCCACACGCGAGTCAAAGTCAAATAGCTTCCCGGAGTTCCGGCAGTCTCCAGTCGCGTGCCATTGATTGCCACGGAGTTTTCGGAAGTTGTCCACGCGGGAATGCGGAGGCGAAGCGTCCATGCTTTGGCGGGAGTTTTTTCAATCGTGAGCTGGGTGCGATCGCTCTCAGGAAAAGTCGTGGATTGTTTCAGCCGGACGCCGCGCTCCTTCCAGTTCACGGTAGAGGCAAAGTAGAGATTGACGAAAAGCGCATCATCGTCGTGAGCGTAAATGGTGTCATTCAGCTTGGCGAATTCTTCGACCCCGGTTCCCGTACAGCACCAGAACGATTGCATCCTCGGAGCAGGTCGTCTTCCAGGCTCCGGGCGCCATCGACAGAAAATAAGCAGTGTGCCCTGTCTCCGGTTCGATGGCCCCAAGCCGGTGATTCACGAGGTTGCGCTCGTAGTAGTCGATGAAGCGCGAGTCGCCGCCCCAACTATACAGATGCCGCGCCAACTTCATCATGTTGTAGGCGCAGCAGCACTCCTGGTGGTGCGAACTGATATGCATTTCGGTGGCGAGGTGATTGGGGCTGGTGAGCCAGTGCTCATTGTTGCTCGACCCGCCCGTGGCGTAGGTGCGCGACTCAGATACCGTCTCAAAAAAGAAGCGCGACACGTCGGCGAAGCGATAATCGGAAGACAATTCGTAGCGCCGCGCCGCGCCGATCACCTGCGGAACGTGCGTGTTCATGTGCTGGCCCTTCAGTTCATCGCGACGCATGGCCAGGGGCGTGAAAAACACCTTCTTCGTAAAGCGGTCGCCGGTCTTTGCCCAGCGGTCGTCGCGGGTGACGGCGGCCAAATTGTAGAGAACCTCATTCATCCCGCCGTATTCAGTGTTCAAAATGTCCTGCATGTGCTCTTCGGTTTTGGCTGCCGTCCACGCGTCGACCCAGCCGGCGAGCTTGACGAGAGTATCGAGGGCCTGATCGTTGCCGGCCTGGGTCTTCATGTCAAGCAGGCCGGCCATGATTTTGTGCAGGGTGTAGTACGGCGCCCAGACATTCTTCCGCGGCGTCGAGGCGGTCAAACAACTCAGCGGGAAAGGCGCTGACGTAGCCGTTCTGGTTGAGCTTTGCCTGGCACTCGGCGATCCCTGCCACCAACTCGTCGGCCTTGGCTTTGATCGCAGTGTCGTCCGTGGCCGCATAGAGAAGTGCGCACGCCGAAAGTAATGCCCGACAAAATGCCCGCGCAGCTCGCATTTTGGATCTTCCCATCCGCCCAAAGGCTTTGCGGAAGAGGGCAGGCCGGCGTTGACGCGAAAGTTGTGGAGCAGGCGGTCATTGGAGAGGCGCATCACGTAGCCGCGATTCCAATCGCGCGCCTGTTGCAGAGGCCCGGCTTCGAGTGTGACATCGCGCAGAGCGAAGAGTTGGAGCCTGGGCTCACTTTCGTCGCGCGCGAAGGCGAGGGGAGCGGCGAAAGGCGCTGCCTCGTCCACGACGAAGCGGCGATTGTCAGCGCCGGCAGGGCTGGGCTTCGGGGCAGCGGTCTGGGAGGGCGCGGTGGCTTGGGCCTTGCGCAAGAAAAGCAGATGCGGCGGAAAGTCCCACGGGAACTGCGGCGAGGTGCTTGGCAAACTGCCTTCGGTTGAGCTTCTTCATGTTCGCCTCTTTTGATGTTTGGTAAGCGCTTACCAGTTTATCTGCGTCACGTGGGTTCGGGTGTAACTCACTTCAGATCGCGCCAATTGGGCCCGAAGGCGAGGTCGGCGACAAGCGGAACCTTCAGCTTTACGACGCCTTCCATCTCCGCGCGCACCAGCGCGGCGACTTCGTCGGTCTCGTCGAGCGGCACCTCGAACAACAGCTCGTCGTGCACCTGCAGCACCATGCGTGTCTTCAGCTTCCGCTCCGTCAGTTTGCGGTCGAGCGAGATCATGGCCAGCTTGATCAGGTCCGCGCCGGTGCCCTGCAGCGGAGTATTGATGGCGGTGCGCTCGGCAAATCCGCGCTGGTTGGGATTGCGGCTCTCGATGTCGGGAATCGGCCGCATGCGCCCGAACATGGTGCGCACACTGCCCTCGCTGGCGCGTCTGCTCCAGGGTTTTTTCGATGAACGCTCGCACGCCCTGGTAGCGCGCGAAATAGCGATCGATGTAGGCCTTCGCCTCGGCTTGCGGAATGCCCAACTGCGCGGCCAGGCCGAAGGCGGAAATTCCGTAGACGATGCCGAAGTTCACCGCCTTGGCGCGGTTGCGCGTCTCCTTGTCCATGGTTTCGATCGGCAACGCCGAAGACCTCGCTGGCGGTGAGCGTGTGAATATCGATGTCCTCCGCGTAGGCGCGCATCAGCAGCGGATCGCCGCTGAAATGCGCGAGCAGACGCAACTCGATCTGCGAGTAGTCGGCGGAGAGCAATTGCGTGCCGGGTGCGGCGGTGAATGCGGCGCGAATCTCGCGGCCCAGCTCGGTGCGGATGGGAATGTTCTGCAGATTGGGATTGACGGATGAGAGCCGGCCCGTGGCCGTGGCTGCGGCCTGAAACGTGGTGTGCACGCGCGAGTCGCAGTCGGCCAGCAGCGGCAGCGCGTCGACGTAAGTTCGATTTGAGCTTCGACAGGTGCCGGTATTCGAGCACCAGCCGCGGCACTTCGTGCTTCTCGGCAAGAAACTCCAGCACGTCCTACGCGGTGGAAACGGACTTGCTCTTGCCGCGGCTGGCCGGGGCGGGCAACCCGAGATTGGTGAACAGCACGACGCCGAGTTGCTTCGGCGAATTGATGTTGAAGCGCTTGCCGGCCAGCTCGAAGATGCGCTCGCCGACGCGCGTCAACTCACCGCCGAACCTGCTCCGAAAGCCCGCTCAATGCAGTTGTGTCGATGCGCACGCCGGCCTTCTCCATGCGATAGAGCACGGGCGCCAAGCGGCAGATCGATTTCGGTGTAGACGCGCGCCACGCCGGCTTGTTCGGCCTCTTCGCGCAGCGCCGGGACGAGCGCGTGAATCGCTGCGGCCGCTGCGGGCAGCGAGGTGGGAGGCGGTTGCCCGTGGCGCGCGGCCACGTCGGCCAGCGCCTGCGTGGCGTGCGTGGGATTGAGCGCGTAGGAAAGCAGCATGGTGTCGTCGACCGGGCCGCGCAGCGCGACGCCCATCTCGCCCAGGACGTGCAGGGCCAGCTTCCAGTCGTGCACGCGCTTGGGCACCGAGGCGTCTTCAAGCAGCGCGCGCAACTCCGGCGTGAGGGGCAAGCGCAGAGCGCGCGCTGGAATCGGCGCAGACGCCAACGCTGAAGTTCGTCTTCTTTTCCGCGGCTTCAGCGACATCGAGCAGCGACGGAGCGGCTGGTTCGCTCGTCTTCGGATTCCTCGGCACGCGGGCTCCGCGGCGTCGAGCGCAAAGGCAAAGCCATGCGCGCGTGCGGCAGTGTAGAATGCGGCGGCCTGCTCGGCTGTCGGTTCGTCGATCAATTCGACCGAAGCTCCGCCTTCCGCAGGAGCTAAGTCGCGCAGCATCGAGGTGAACTCAAGCTCGGTGAACAGCGTGCGGCAGGCTTCAAGATCCGGCGGCTGTGTCTCCATCGCGTGCAGGTCGAGCGGCGAGCGGCACGTGGCAATCGATGGTGACGAGTTCTTTGGAGAGCAGGACGGCATCGCGATTCTGCTCGAGCGACTCGCGATAGGCCTTGCGCTTGACCTCGGCGGCGCGGTCCAGCACGGCCTCCACGCTGCCGAATTCCTTAATCAGCTCCACGCTGCCCTTGTCGCCGATGCCGGGCGCGCCGGGAATGTTGTCGACCGAGTCGCCGCGCAGGGCCATCACGTCGACGACTTTGTCCGGGCGGCACGCCCAGCGTTTCCGTCACCTTGGCGGGATCGAGAATCAGGTTGTCCTTCTGCGGATTGAGGATCTTCACCTGCGGCGTGACCAGCTGCATCATGTCCTTGTCGCCGGAGACGATGAAGACCTCGTGCTCCTGCTCGGCGGCTTCGCGCGCCAGGGTGCCGATCACGTCGTCGGCCTCAAAGCCCTCGGCCTCGAGGATGGGAATGCGCAGCGCTTCGAGCGCGCGGCGAATGTAGGGAATCTGGCGGCGCAGATCCTCGGGCATGGCCTCGCGCTTGGCCTTGTAGCCCTCGTAGCTTACTTCTTCGAAGCTCTGCGTCTTGCTGTTCCATTTGCGCAGCGGTCCCATGGTCGCGGGCGCGCTCGTCGCGAAAGACCTCGCCGCTGACGTCGAAGACCGCGGCAAAGTATTTGGGCGCAAAGTCCTGGCGCAGCTTCTTGATCATGTTGACGAAGACGTAGGTGGCCGCGGTGGGCAGGCCGGAGCGCGTGGACATGGGCCGCGAGCGCTGCATGGCGTGGTAGGCGCGGAAGATGAACGACATGGCGTCGAGCAGGAAGACGGGCGGCTTGGATTGGTCGGTCACGTAGAGAGTCTAGCAGGAGCGCGTGCGTGGACCGCGCGCCTATTGCTCCGGAAACGTTTGAGAAGAATCCCAGTTCGCCAAGGCGGCCTTGTCAACCCGCTTCTTGGCCAAAGGCTTCAGGCGTTCCGCCTCCTGTTTTGCTTGGGCACAGGGAATCTGTGTGAATCTGGCCTGGGAAAACGCCATCAAAGGAACTACAACTGTATTTTCGTATTTCATAGTCACGCGCACGCAATACGTTTCGCCTTTTTGAAGATCTAACTCCAAAGCGCTTTTAGGGGATTTGGCGGGCTGCTTGCTTGACGAAAAAGTGTGTTTTCCGGGATCGAAATTAAACGTCACAAACTGTCCGATCCAAATGTTGGCGAGCTTCTTGTCCGTCTCATATATCCAGCCGGTGAACGGCTCTGTACCCACAGGCACCGTAAGAATCTTTGCGGCCTCTTTCCGCGTCATGGTTGGGGAATAAAACGTAACCTTGGCGGTTTGCGCCATACAGGGCGTAGCGACAAATAGCGCTCCAAAGGCCAAAAGTATAAGCGTTCTCATCTCACAAGTCCGAACCGAGCAAATTTGCAAAACAGTCTAGCATGAATCCGAACGCATCGAAGTGTCACGCGATTAACATGCAGTCGCCGTAGCTGAAAAAGCGGTATTTCTGTTCGACGGCGTGGCGGTAGGCGGCGAGAATTCGGTCGCGGCCGGCGAAGGCGCTGACCAGCATGAGCAGGCTCGATTGCGGCAGGTGGAAGTTGGTGAGCAGCGCGCCGACGAGACGAAACTCGAAACCGGGCGAGATGAAGATGTCCGTTGTGCCGGAGTGGGGCTGTATGGGTTTGCCGGCGGCACGCGAGCGCTGCGGATTCGAGAGTGCGCACTACGGTCGTGCCGACGGCGACGATGCGGCGGGCACTGCGAGCGGCGGCGTTTATGGCGGCGGCGGCTTGGGGAGAGATGGTGTAGCGCTCGCTGTGCAGATGCACTTCGTCGACGCGCTCCACGCGCAGCGGCGCGAAGGTGCCGAGGCCGACGTGGAGAGTGACACGGGCGATTTCGACGCCGCTTGCTCGATCGAGGCGAGCATCTGCGGCGTGAAGTGCAGCCCGGCTGTGGGCGCGGCCACCGAGCCGCGTTCCCGGGCGAAGACCGTCTGGTAGCGATCGCGATCCGTGCTCGCGTCGTCGCGATGAATATAGGGAGGCAGCGGAATGTGGCCGATGCGGTCGAGAACGGCGAAGAAGTCGTCGACCGGAGCGAACTCGAGCAGGCGCTCGCCGAACTCGCCGCGCTCGAGCACTTCGGCTTCGAGCACAATCTCGCCTGTGGGCGCGGGAAAGACCAGCCGCTCGCCGATGGCGACCTTGCGGCCGGGTCGCACCAGGGCGCGCCACTGGTTTTCGCCGGCCGGCTCGGTGAGCATGACTTCGATGCGGCCGGTGGGTTTTTCGCGTTCGCGCCGTAACGTTCGGCGCGCATAGAGCCGCGCGGGAATCACGCGGCTGTCGTTGAGGACGAGCGAGGTCGCCGGGTCGCAGATGCTGTTCAAGATTGGAGAAGAGATCGTCACGCAGGGCGCCGGTGGCGCGATCCACGACCAGCATGCGGCTTGTGCCGCGTTCGGCGGGCGGCTGCTGCGCAATCAGCTCTTCGGGAAGTTCGTAATCGAAATCTGTGACACGGAGTTCTGTCATGGTTTGAGCTCCGCGATGAAGATCGATGTCCAGGAGCTTTCACTCAGCTGGTCAGGAGACCGGCGCTACAGAAGGTCGTGCACCTCATTCGGCGCCTTCCCGAAGTGCGCGAGCGCGTCGCAGCCGCGCGCGTTCGATGGCGGCGTTCAGTTCCTCGCGCTTCGGCTCGAAGTCGTCCTCGGCGAGGTCCGCGGGAACCTGCGTCCAGCTGCGCCCAACTGACCACGATGCGCGTAAATGGCTTGGGCACCAGAAAGCGATCCCAGGAACGCATGGTCCAGGCGCGTTCGGGCTCCAAATGGAACGCGCCGATGCGCGCGCCGGTCATCTGCGCCAGTTTGATGGGCCCCATCTTGGTGCGGTAGATGGGACCGCGCGGACCGTCGGCGGTAAAGATGGCGGGCCGCCCGTCTCCGATGCACGCGCTTGAGACCCAGCAGCCCTTCACGCGCGCCGCGCGAGCTGGAGCCGCGCACGGCCCCGAAACCGAACATTTTGAAAATGCGCGTGATCAGCTCGCCGTCGAAGCTCCGGCTATGAGGATGATGGCGTGCGAGTGGCGGAAGTACAAAGTGCAAGGCAGCACGCATTGATGCCAGAAGCAACAGATTTCAGTCTCCCGCCCGCTCGCCCATGAGACAGCGGGTTGACGCCCTCTTCGGCGATCACCTCAAAGCGCCAGGTGCGGCCCACGACGGAAAACAGCGCCCACACCAGACGCGGCACCACGGCCAGAACGAGGCGCTGGCGGAAGGTGAACCTGGGGCTGGCTTCGGTGGTCACTCAGTCGATTTTATGGCAGCGGAGCTGATGGGGCGAGCGGATTCAGGGAAAACAGGCTGCTGCACGAGAGGGGTCGCTATTGGCGTGATTGCCGGACCCAGCCAAAGATCGCCGACCCATTCTTCGATACTCTGCGGACCTTGCCCGTTGCCAAGTCAAGCATCATGACGTCGATGATTCCGTTCTCCCCATTCGACACGTTGAGGAGAAGCTTCGTGCCGTCCGGAGACCACACGGAACCAAAAGCTAACATCGCTGAGTCGCGAAACCAGTGATTCTTCACAACGTGAAACACTATCAATCCCGTTCCGTCGGGATGGACAAGATCGCAGTCCTCTTGGTTAGAATCGGCGAAGGCAATCCAATCACCTTTCGGTGACCACGATGGTTCAGTGCCGCTACCGAGCCTTCTCGATTTTCCCGAATTCAAATTCATCACGGCAATACCGTCCGCTTGGAGGGCAATTTCATCGCCATTTGGCGACCAACTGAAACTTCGGTTCGTAGGCCAGGCTTCGGAGGGGATGACGGTTGACTTTCCGGTCACGACATCGAAGATTCGCAGTATGCTCTGTCCGCCCATGCATTGTCCGAATATTCCGTTAGCGCCTGCCGTAGAGGACAAGAATGCAACTTTTTTCCCGTCAGTGGAGAAGGCCGCCGATCCGCCTCCGTCGAAAGCACAAGCTTCGCCGTAAGTCTTCCATGACCGGTCGCGCATCGAATAAACCGCCAGATCCATCCGAGCCGTTAAGCCGATGCCGTTTTCCGGTCCTGCTAAGCTCCATGCGACAAGATTTCCGTCCGGCGCCAGTGCCGGGCTTTGGTAAAAACCGCCTTTTCGCGGACTCTCGACGGTGACCGTGCCTGAAGGCGAGACCACGTGAAGTTCAGAGTCGTAGGGTATTCCAAACAGAAGCAAGGAATCGGGTTCAGAGAAAACGCCTGCGCGTTGCGCGTGAGAGATACAAACCGGCAGGACCAAGATCGCCGACTGCAAGGCAAATGCCGCCCATGCTCGCATGCGAAACCTCCCGCTCCTTCGCAAACCTAGCTCATCGGCAAAGGATCGTGGGCAACGATTGTGACAGTTTGTAAAGTGTCCTATTAGAAATGGGGTGCGGAAAGCACTCAGCTGTAGCGCAGCCAGCGCAGGATTTCGGGCAGAGTGGCGCGCTTGCCGTACATGAGAATGCCGACGCGATAGAGGCGCGAAGCGAACCAGATCACGGCCCAGATGCTGAGGATGAGCAGCGCAATGGAGAGCGCGATCTGCCAGTAGAGATAGGGTGAGGTCAACATGCCGATGCGCGGGACCATGACCAGGGGCGCGGTGGGCGGAAAGAGGGATGCGGCAACCACCCACGGCGAGTTGGGATTGTTGAGCAGGAAGGGCAGGATGGCGAAGCTGGTCCAGGTGGGAATGACAGCCAGCGAGATATACATCTGCAGGTCCTGCGCGGTTTCGCAGGTGGCGGCCAGGCCGGAGAAGAAGGCGCTGTAGAGGAAGAAGCCGAGCACGAAGTAGACCGGGAAGAGAACGGCTTCAGCACGGAGAAAAGTGGAGCTTGACATTGCCGCTGACGAGCGAGCCCATGAGGGCTGAGCCGCTGAGCAGCGCCGCGGCAGCGATCCAGATGGCGATTTGCGTGAGGCCGACCGCGCCCACGCCGAGCAGCTTGCCGGTGAGCAGATCGTCGGGGCGGGCCACGGCGAGCATGACCTCGAAGATGCGCGAGCTTTTCTCTTCGATAATGGAGCGGGCCATGTCCATGCCGTAGAGCAGGATGGGCATGGTCATGAGAAAGGTCATCAGCATGGCCTTGTAGAACGGCGTCATGCCCTGGCTTTTGCCGGTCTTGCCGCTGCCTGAGATCAGCAGCGTCTCGAGGTGCACGGTTTTGCCAGCGACGCGATCTTGTGCGGCGGGTACTCCCTGCTGGGCGAGACGCAGATTGAGCAAGCCGTGATTGATGGCGTCGTCCAGGCGCGAGGTACTCATCAGATCGCTCGAGACTGCGAAATATAGGTGACGCTGGGCGTGCCGGCGGAGGAGTTTTCGATGACGAGAAGGCCGTCGAGGGATTTGTTCGCGACGCGTGCCTGCAGAGTCGGCGCGGTCTTGCGCGGTGAAGGGCGCGACGATATCGACGGTGTACCGGGCGCGTTTTTCCGCGACAAGATTGGCTGCGAATATCGGCGGCCAGCGCGGGATTGTCGGCGGCGATGGCGATGTGGCGGCGCGCGGCCATCTTGCGGCCGGTGAAGGAGCTGACGCCGAGCAGAAAGATGATGAGCAGCGGCACGAGAATCGTGGAGATGCGGAAGGCGCGGCCGCGAATCTGCTCCAGGTATTCGCGCTTGGCGATGAGCAGCATGTTACGCGGAACAAGCTAGGCATGGCCTTGCCTCCCACGGTCTGGATGAAGATCTCTTCGAGCGAGGGCTCGACCAGCTCAAAGCGATAGATGGCGGCCATGGACGCGGCCTGGTGCAGCAGCTTTTGCGCGTCGCCGTGAGGCTTGAGCTTGATTTCAGCGTGGCCGGAGTAGTTGTTGGCCTCGGCAATCTCGTCGCTACTTCAAGAAATCGGCGCTGCCTTCGAACTCGACGATCACGCGGTTGCGCTCGTAGCGGCTCTTGATCTCGCGCATGTTGCCGCTCAGCACGGCCTCGCCGTTGTTCGATGAGGCAGATGGAGTCGCAGAGCTTCTCCACCTGGTCCATGCGGTGGGTGGAGAAGAGAATGGCCTTGCCCTGCGCCTTGAGTTCGAGCAGCGCGTCCTGCAGCAGCGCGGTGTTCACGGGATCGAGGCCGCTGAAGGGCTCGTCCATCACGATCAGACCGGGATCGTGCAGCAGCGTGGCGATGAACTGGATCTTCTGCTGCATGCCCTTGGAGAGTTCCTGCGTTTTTTTGTCGAGGGCGTCGGAGATCTCCATGCGCGCGGCCCAGTCGACGGCGCGCTTGCGGGCGTCTTCCTGGGCGACGCCGTGCAACTCGGCCGAAGAAGACGAGCTGGTCGAGGACCTTCATCTTTTTGTAGAGGCCGCGTTCCTCGGGCAGATAGCCGACGCGGTCGAGGCTCTTGCGGTCGAAGGGCTTTTCGAAGAGATTGATGCGCCCCGAGTCGGGCATGGTGATGCCCATCATCATGCGGATGGAGCTGGTTTTGCCGGCTCCGTTGGGGCCCAGCAGGCCAAACATCTGGCCGGCTTCGATGGAAAGGCTGAGGTCGCGGACGGCGACTTTGCTTTCGTAGGCCTTGGTGACTCCCGCGAGCTCAACGACTGGCATGAAGGCTCCTGCGGCAGGTGGGGGATTGGATGCATGGCGAATCGGGATCGAAGCTTCAGGAGAAGTGTAGCAAAGCATAGCGAGTCAGCAAGCCGGCGAGGCATCAAGCCGGCTAACGAGTCCGCAGCAACGCCGCAGATCAGCGATGGATGAAACGATTCGCACAGTTTTTCGCAGGTTGGCGTCGCTTTGCGACATCGCGAGTTGGCAAGCTCGCCGAGGCCGTTTCACATCAGCCGCCGGCGGACGAGGTCGAGAGCCTGCTGCGCGGCCCACTCGCGGACGCGCTGGCGATCGCCGCGGAAGGTGCGTTCCAACGCATCGCAGCCCTGCGCGTCGCAGACGGCGATGTGCACCAGGCCGACGGGCTTGGTCTCAGTGGCGCCCGTGGGGCCGGCGATGCCGGTGACGCCCAGGCCGATGGTCGCGCCGGTGCGCGCGCGAATACCTTCGGCGAGCGCTTTGGCGACTTCGGCGGAGACCGCGCCGTGCTGCGCGATCAATTCCGCGGGCACGCCGGCCAACGCGGTCTTGAGTTCGTCGGAGTAGACGACCGCGCCGCCGAGAAACGATCGCGAGGCTGCCGGGAACGCTGGTGATGCGCTGGGCGATCAGGCCGCCGGTGCAGCTTTCGGCGACGGCGAGCGTGGCCTGGCGCAGTCCGAGATAGTAGAGCACGATCTGCTCGAGCGAGTCGCCCTGCGAGGAGTAGAGCCAGTCTTCGAGCGTCTCTTCGATGCGCTCGGCGAGCTCGTCGACGCGTTGCCGGGCGGCGTCAGCGTCGGCTTGGAGCAGATGAGCGTGATCTGCAGGTCGCCGGTGTGGGCGAGCAGCGTGGTTTCAACGTCGGTGTAGGTGGTGTAGATGGGAGCCAGCAGCTTGTCGGCCTGCGACTCGGGAATCATGGCCGCCTTGAGCGTGCGCACGGCGATGGAGCGCGGCGGCACGGCCTCGAGCAGGCGGGGCAGGCATTCGGCATCGAAGAGCGGACGGCACTCGTGGGGAGGGCCGGGCAAGAGGGCGATGAGCTTGCGATAGCCGGCGAAAGTGGTATCGAGCCACTGGCCGGGCGCGCTGCCGTTGGCGTTCGGCAGCAGCGTTGCGCCCTCGAGAACGTCGGCCTGCTTCAGATTGTTCTGCGGCATGGCGATGCGCCAGTGGCGGCGCGCGCGTGCAGCGCAGCCACCTGCGAAGCGTCGCGGCGCAGCGTAAGCGAAAGAGCCTCGGCCACGGCCTCGCGGGTCAGATCGTCTTCAGTAGGTCCCAGGCCGCCCATCAGGATGAGAATGTCGATGCGGCCGAGCGCGGTGCGGATGGCGCTGACGAGATCTTTGCGCCGGTCGCCCACGATGGTTTTGAACGCGACGGTGACGCCGATGCCGTTGAGCTTTTCCGTAATGTAGAGAGAGTTGGTGTCCTGGCGGAACGGGGTGAGCATCTCGGAGCCGACGGCGATGATTTCGGATTTCATAGAAGACAGCTATCTAGCTCCTAGCTTTTAGCCATTAGCCAACTTCAGTTACTGAATTTACAGATGTGCCGCTAGCCCGGTCTCAATTCCTGCGACCGCTCGCATCCGCGACGGCCGAGCTGATAACTAAAGCTAAAAGCTAAAAGCTTCAAAACAGATTCAGCCCTTCAACTCCCAAGTCCACATCATAAACGGCGTCGTTGGTGGCCAGGATGGCGGTGCCGAGCGGAGAAAAGGCGACGCCCACCAGATTGTCGCCGGCCAGCACCAGCGAGGCCTCGCCCTGCGGCGTGACGCGCACCAGTCCGCGGCGGCCGTGCAGGCAGGCGGCAACGAAGACATCGCCCTGGCTGGAGATGGCCAGGCCCTGCGGACGGCCCAGCCCGCGATACCAGGCGCGCGTGTCGCCGTTCGGCTCAATGGCCCAGATGGCCTCGTTCGACGAGAGCGACGGCGCGGTGACGAACAGCGTGCCGGCGGCGTTTACGGCGAGGTGATAGGCGGCCACGCTGGGCTCGAGCGTGGCATGCACAAAGATCTGCCGCTGGGGATTGATTTTGAAGATGGTGCCGCTGCGGTCGCCGACGAACAGATTGCCTTCGGCGTCGAAGGCCGCGCCGGTGGCGACGCCCATGCCTTCAACATAGACCGTGAATTCGCCAGCCGCGTCGACGCGGTAGACATTGCCTTCGGCGCGCGAGGTCACGAACAGATCGCCGTCGGGGTTGAAGGCCAGCCCCGTAGCATTCAAAATTCCTGTGACAAACGGAGTAGCCCGGCCGTCGATGCTGATGCGCATGACGGAAACGGGCGTTTGCTTGCCGCGCGGGCCGGAGATGGTGGCATAGATCATGCCGGAGCGGCTGACGGCGGGGCTGGTGACGGGGTGCAGGCCGTCGGTCAGCTTGCGCGCCACGCGCACCGCGCCGGCATTGGCGGCGCCGGCCGGGGTGCGCACCTCAATCAGGCCGGTGGAAGCTCCGTCGGGCACGCGAAAGGCCAGCCGCGTGGGCCGGCTCATCAGGATGTGGGCCGCATCGCCGTCCACATAGACGGCAGGGAGTCCGAAGCCGTGGGGTCCAAGATAGATTCCCTTCAACTCCACTTCGCCCAGGGGCAGGGCCGCAGCGGGCACCACGTCGTCGACGCGGGGCAGCGGCGGGGCTGCGGAATCGGGTTGCGGAGAGCTGCGGGGCATAGGAGGTCAGATCCAGATGCGTACCAGAGAGGCTACACCCAAAGCATACAGCCCGGCGGCCACATCGTCGAAGACGATGCCCCAGCCGCCCGGTAGCCGCTCCAGTCTGCCGCACCGGGAAATGGCTTGGTGATGTCGAAGAGGCGGAAGAGCACGAGAGCGATGAGGCCGTGACGCCAGTCGGCGGGGCTGCCGAGGAGCGCGATCCATTGGCCGATGACTTCGTCGATGACCACGATAGCCGGGATCGGTGCGGCCGGATTGGCGCTCGACGATGGTAGCGGCGGGGACGCCGAGAACGGTGGCGACGACGATGCCGAGCGTGAGGGCGAGTGTGAGTGTGAGCGTGGAGGGATGGACGGCGAAGGCGAATGCAGCCCAGAACAGCACGGCTGCGACGGAGCCCCATGTGCCGGGGCCGGGCTTGCGGATAGCCTGCGCCGAAGAAGGTGGCGACGGCGAAGCCCACCAGTGCTTCGCACGGTTTTGGTTTTGGATTTTTTCCTGGTCTCGGATGGGATTTGTGGCGGAGCCGTCAGCCTTCATCTGAGCCCCCGTCGCGGGTGTTGCCGCCCAGGCCAAGATCTTCGAGGACTTCGGGATCGAGAACCGGAGAACTGATCTTGTAGACGCCCGTGGCCCATTTGCCGAGATCGATTTTGCGGCAGCGGTCGCTGCAGAATGGGAAGTCCTCGTCGCCGGGGCGCACGATCATTCCGCAGGTGGGACAGTGGAGGAGCTTGGCGGATTTTTTCTTCGCAGGCATGGAGTGCGCGGCGTGTGCGCCGTGCACTTTCTATGGTAGCGCGAGGGCATCCGTGCTATCCCGGTCCCAAAGGCGGGACCGGGGGCACCAATGTAAGTGGGTATGCCATCATCCTTGCGCGGGTCTGGAGACCCGCACGACAGCCGGCTTGGAAGCCGGCGCTACAAAAGGACCACGAACCGCGAACCTACATTCTCTTAAGCAATACTTGCAGACGCTTCAATGCTTCCGTGCGCGCAGTGGTGTTCGCGGCATTGGTGTTGGCGGGATCTTCGCCGGCGCGCATAAAGCCGTGGCCCGCGCCGTCGTAAGTCACCGGTTCATATTTTTTCCCCGCGGCAGCCATGGCGTCTTTTGTGGCAGGAACCGTAGCCGTGATGCGCGCGTCATTCCCTGCGTAGAAGCCGTAAACCGGCGCGGTGATTTGGGCCAGGCTCTCGGTAGGCGGCGGAGGGCCGTAGAACACGAACGCGGCGCTCAGATCCTTGCGCTGGGTGGCGAAGCGGAAGGACTGGCCTCCGCCCCAGCAGAAGCCGATGACGGCGAGTTTGCCGTTGGCCGCGGGAAACTTGAGCGCGTAGTCGGCGGCGGCGTTCAGGTCGGCGGTGACGATGGCGGGATCGAGACCGGAGACGGCCTTGGTGGTCGACTGCATGTCAGGGAAGGCGCTGGTGTCGCCGCCGTTGGGCCCGAAGCCCGAGAGCAGGTCAGGCGCGATGACGATGTAGCCCATGGCGGCAATGTCGTCGGCCATGGAGCGCGCCCAGTCGGTGAGGCCGAAGATCTCGTGGATCAGCAGGACCACGGGCGCTTTATGGCTCGACCTCGGGATAGACGACGAAGGCGTTCACCGTGCGGCTGCCGTAGGTGACCTTCACCCATTCCTGGTGGCGCGGCGACTTATTCAGGATGGTTTTGGCCCAGTCCTGGCTGTGCGCGGCAACGGCTGTGATGCCGCAAGTGGCGCAGATGAATACGGCTGCGATATGGGGCAAGAGGGGAAGCGAGTTTTTCATGGCGGAAAGCATAGCAGAAATTCAAGAGTTTTGGGACTGCGGAAGTGAAAGGCGCCCACTACGACTTCCAGAACGGCGACGGCCCGATCCACTGCATGTCGTAGCGGTTCATGAAGTCGGCTGTGGCTGCGAGCGAGGGGTGGGCCGCGGCGTCGATAAAGTATTGCTCCATTTTGTCGGCGGGCGTGAAGGCGATCAGCATATGCGCCGGCGAGCCGGTAGCGGAGAAAGTGTGAGGGATGCGGCGCGGGGCGAGGAACGATTCGCCGCGGCCGAGTTGCAGGCGACGATCGCCGACCTGGAAACGCACCTCGCCTTCCATCACGTAGAACCATTCTTCCTGAGAGAAATGCATATGCAGAGCCGGACCGGTGTCGGGCATGAGATTCCTGTGCTCGATGACGAGGAGGTTACCGCTCGTGTCGGATGGGACAACTTTGAAGGCAAGCGAACTGAACCCGAGGGAGTGGAGATGGCCGGAACGGTCCTCGCCGGCGGGGACGGGATGGAGGGTAGAAGCAGCCGGCGCTTCGGGCGAGCTTTGCGCGAGGACGTTTTCGAGAGCCATAGCGGGGAGGAAGGACGCGGACGATTTGAGGAAAGTGCGGCGGGGAATGGGCATGGACGCAGGATACGGCAAGATGCGGGAGGTGTGTGTAAGGAGTGAAGGGAGTGAACAGAGTGAAGAAAGTGAAGCAGTGAGCGAGAAGACGCGGGCTGCAGCTCGCTAGCCCCGCCAATTCCGCTAATCTTCCGGTGCGACGATGCGTGCCACGAGGTCGTAGTCGTGGGCCTCGGTGATTTCGGCGCGGTAGAAGCGGCCGGGTTCCAGATTTTCAAGTGCCCCGAAGTCGTTGATGTAGACCTTGCCGTCGATCTCGGGTGCGTGGAACTGGGTGCGGCCCTCCCAGAGTAACGGCGTTTCGGCGCTCTCGCCCTCGGTGAGCAGGGTGAGCTCGCGGCCGACCCAATCCTTTTTCGATTTGCGGGAAATCGACTGCTGCAGCTTCATGAGCCGCTTGCGTCGGGACTCGATGCTGCGCTTAGGGACCTGGGCATCGAGCGCGTAGGCCGCCGATCCTTCTTCATGGGAATAATTGAATACGCCGAGCCAGTCGAATTTCGCCTCGGCGACAAACTCCTCCAAGACTTCAAAGTCGCGAAGCGACTCGCCGGGAAAGCCGACGATGAAGGAGGTGCGCAGGGCGATGCCGGGGACGGCGGCGCGGACCTTGTCGAGAGTCTTCATGAAAATCTCTGCGCTGGCGCCGCGCTTCATGCGCTTCAGCACGTCGGGCGAGGCGTGCTGCAGCGGCAGATCGAGATATTTGCAGATGTTGTCGTGACGCGCGATGGTATCGAGTAGCTTGCCCGTGATGCGGTTGGGATAAGCGTAGAGGAAACGCAGCCAGCGGAGATCGGGAATGCGGGCGAGCGTGTCGAGCAGGGTGGCGAGGCCGTCCTTGAGGCCCAGGTCTTCGCCGTAGCAGGTGGTGTCCTGGCCGATGAGGGTGATTTCGCGAACGCCGCGGGCGACGAGGGCTTCGGCTTCGGCGACGACCGATTCAAATCTGCGCGAGCGAAACTTGCCGCGCAGGTTGGGAATGACGCAAAAAGTGCAGGGGTGATCGCAGCCCTCGGCGATTTTGATATATGCCGACGCCCGGGGCGTGGACAGGAACCGCGGGGTGGTTTCGTCGTAGAGATAGGTAGGCAGCAAATGTGAAGCGCCTTGCCAATCGTCGCGCTTGAAGCGACCGGCGCGTTCGCGGTGGTCGCCTTCGGGGCGGGAGGTGGCCGCAGGGGCTAAAGCCCCATCAATTTTTTTGCGCCCTTTTGGCGCGGCTGAAGCCGCGCCCTGATACAAGGCCGCCGAGCCATCGTTCGTGGCCTCCCACATCTCAGAATCGAGATGTGGGGCACCCAAATTTGTGCTTGGGTACGAATGGTTTGCGCTCGCTTTGTGCGTACCGGCTTGGGATTCACGGCCTGAGCGGACCTCGGCGGCGCTGGAGAGGATGTTGAAGGGCGAGGGCACGGCGGGTGCGGGCGTGGGCGCAAGGCCCGCGGCTTCGAGAATCGCTTCGAGCTCGCCAGTGCCGACGACGGCGTCGACTTCCGGAATGTTTTTCTGGATTTCATCGCGGTAGCGTTCAACCAGACAGCCGGCGACGATTAGCTTGCGCGCGCGACCTGCGGTTTTGTGGCGAGCCATTTCGAGGATGGTGTCGACTGATTCTTGCTTGGCGGTGTCGATGAAGGAGCAGGTGTTGACGATGAGGATCTCGGCTTCTTCGGGATGCGCGGTGAGGCGTGCGCCGGCGCGGTCGAGGAGACCCATCATGACCTCGGAATCCACGAGGTTCTTGGGGCAGCCGAGGGAGATGAATCCCACGGTGGGGGCCGCGGGCGGGGAGATTTTGGTCACAGTTCTATTGTACGTGGGCCGCGGATTGCGATTCGTGAATCGTGATCCGTGAGCCGTGGATCCCGGTTAGCTGTCTTTGCGGTAGAGCAGGTCGCGGATCGCACGGCGGCGAGCGGCGTTGACTTCGCGCTCCGCTTTGGGATCAAAGACGTCGGGCGCGTTTGCTGCTGCTGGCTCGGCCGATTCCGGCTCGCTGCAGGAGGGGCAGCGATTGGCGAAGCCGGGCTTGCCGGGCCTCAGCTCGAATTCATCGCCGCAAACTACGCACGTTTTGATCGGAAACGACATCGACAAATATGTTAGCGAAAAAGGGGTGTGGAAAAACAGGGGCCAAAGGGACGAGGGAACGAGAAATAGGAGAGTAAGAGAGCAGGTCAGCAATCAAGCGAGCCGGCGGGAAGCGGCCACAGGTTTTTTGACTTGACGGTCCGCTTGGGCGGACCGCCTTCGCTCAGAATAGCAAGCTTGTATTTGAGCTAGTTCGCCAGTACCGCGCGGTAGCGCACCTTGCTCTTCTTCACCTTTTCGATGGCTTCGTTGGCCTTGGCCATGGGAAAGAGTTCGGTGGTGGCTTTTACGCCATGGCGGGCGGCGACCAGGAGCATTTCGCGCAGGCGCGAGGGGCTGCCGACGGGGCTACCGCCGATGGTGCGCTGGCCGGAGATGAGCGGGAAGGCCTGTACCGAGACGGGCTTGGGCGGAACGCCGACAAACCAGAGGGTTCCGTTGGGCCGCAGGCACTGGAGGTAGGCGTTCCAGTCTTGATCGGCATTGACGGTGGTGAGGACGAAGTCCAGGGAGCCGGCGACCTCTTTCATGTTCTTGGATTCGAGGCTGTTTACGAAGTGGTGCGCGCCGAGAGCGCGAGCCTCCTCTTCCTTGGCCGGGGAGGTGGAAAAGGCAGTGACTTCCGCGCCAAAGACGCGGGCAAACTGGATGGCGAGATGGCCGAGACCGCCAATGCCAACCACGCCGACGCGGGACGAGGGGTTGATTCCGTTGATGCGCAGCGGACTGTAGACGGTGATGCCGGCGCAGAGCAGCGGCGCGGCATGTTCACTGTCGAGGGCGTCGGGGATGGGAACCACGAAACGATTGTTGGCGCGGACACGGTCGGCGTAACCGCCATTGCGGTGCACGCAGGTGGCTTCCGATTCAGGGCAGAGGTTCTCCAGCCCCTTCAGGCACCACTCGCAGTGGCCGCAGGAGTTGGACTGCCAACCGAGGCCAACGCGCTGGCCCACTTCGAGAGATTTGACCTCGGAGCCTACGGCGGAGACGTTGCCGACGATCTCGTGACCGGGAATGAAGGGGTACTGGCTGATGCCCCAATCGTTGGCGATGAGATGTAGATCGCTGTGACAAATGCCGCAGTGCGTGATGGCAATTTCGACGTCGTGCGCACCGAGTTTACCCGGGTCATAACGGAATGACAGGAGTTCGGCCCCTGCCGCATGGACTGCAAGCCCTTGGATCTGAGCCATATTGTGCTCCGAAAGCCTCGCTGAGTGGCCATCGGTCCGGCAGGGTCCCCAAAGCGCCGTTCCGATCTGGAGGAAAATTGAATTCTTACTGCCCCTAGTTTAAACCGCCGGGCTCGATGTGGATATTGAGAACCTGGAAACCGGTGAGCACTCCGCCTGCGGGCGCCTCGGCGGCGAGTTCGGCCGATTCGCCATTTAGGCTGGCGTTCTGGGTATTGCGCAGGGGTTCAAGAGCATTGGCCATGGAAAGCGGGAGGCCGGTAAGGGTCTGGCCCTCGAGCTCGCCCTGGGCCTCGGGAGCGAGCAGGCTGACATAGATATGGTCGGCAGGATGCTGATCGCGGGCCTCGGCCAGGACCGTGGCGAGATCGGCCGGAGGGGCATTGAGCCGGGGCTGCAGGAGGGTGCGGTCGAGCGTAGCGCCGTCAGAGACGAGCAGGCGCAGATTGCCAGCGGCGAGGCGCGCCGGGAGCCTGAAGGCAATGCGGACATTGCGCTCGGGCTGCTGCCAGGGACGCAGAGTAGCTTCGACCTCCACGGTGTCGCCGGCGTGGGCGATATTTCCGGAGACAAAATGCGCCCGTTCAAGCGTGACCAGCACGCGGCGGGGAACCGCCTGAACGTGAAGATCGATCTGGCGAATCACGCCCTGGCGGGCGCCGTTCGCGTAGAGGCGCGTGAATTGCTGGCCAGCCAGAAGCACGGATTGCATGGAAGCGGGCACTCCTGACGCCGCCGGGGCCCACAGGTCGAGTGGCATGGAGGGATATCCCGAGAGATCGATGCTGCCCGTGAGGTGATAGCTGAGGGCTTCGCTGCTCTCGTTGGTTTGCGTGAGAGCATTGAGCAGAACCACCTGCATGGCAATCGGCGTGAGAGACGGCAGATCGAGGATTTCCACGTTGACCTGGCGCTGGCCGGTGGGGGCATCGACGGTGATGTGCATGGGGATCATTTGCGCCACGGCGCCGAAGACACCGTGAAGGGCCGATTCGCGATCCTGGGTGAAGGCGCCGATGGTCATGCCCGTGTTGATGATCTTGAAGGCGTCCAGCGGCGATGCCACCGTGGTGATGACATCGGTAGTAGTCATGGGCAGGGAGACCGGGCCGGCGCCGAGCACCGGATGACCGCAGGCGAGTAGTTGCCTGGGATCGATATAGGTGATGGTGCAGGTGGCGGCAACTTCAACGTCGCCGCGGACCAGCAGCATGCTGACGGAGGATCCCGGCTGGAGTGAGGGCGGCACAGGGGCCTCAAGGGATGTGCTGGGCGCAGAGGAGCTGCCCGAACCTGCCGAAGATCCGCCGGCCGCGATGGTTTCAAGCGCGGTGCCGGCGGTTTGCTGTTGCCAGAAGCGAATCGCTTCAGAGTCGAAACCGCTTAAGACGAGCGGGGTTTCCATGGGCTGGAAGACCATTTTGCCCTCGGCGAGCGGGGATGGGGATGCGTTGCCTGCCACCCTTTCCGCGTCTTCGCTGCGCGCATCCGCAGTGACGGATGGGGCAACCGCGAGGTCAGGGGCGGACAGGTCGCGGACTTCGAGCATCTGTGCGATGGGAGTAATGCCGGCGATGGGTTCCTTGGTGAATTGCCCGATGCGATACGAGAGCGCGCCCACCAGCTTGCCGTCGATGTAGACGGGGCTGCCACTCATGCCATCAACTACGCCGGTGTACTCGGGTTTGGCGCCATGGAGCTTGGCGAGAATGAGGTCCTGGCCGGGGCCGCGCGCGCCACGCAGCACGCCCAGGATTTCAACCTGCATGGGTTCGGGAGTGGTTCCCTGAAAGATGGTCC
The DNA here is from genome assembly GCA_963826735.1 of uncultured Acidobacteriota bacterium. GTDB lineage: Bacteria > Acidobacteriota > Terriglobia > Terriglobales > Acidobacteriaceae > Telmatobacter. The sequence continues at coordinate 116,651 of CAWGYN010000006.1, read as the reverse complement.
AGGCGGTGCCGGTCATGCCGGGACGGATCTGGTTCAGTGGGAAGAACGCGCGGTTCTGTGGAGGGCCCGGCGGCTGAGGAGCGCGTTGCTGCGAAGAGACCGGGGCGGGATTCTGCCCGGCGGTCTGCGCGGGAAGCGGGGACGGAGAAGTTGCCGCCAGCGCCAGAACGGCGAAAAAGCCAATGGTGAAAAAGGCAGGGGTAGAGAGCCCCCGCCGGTTTGCGTTTGGACGAGTTTGCACGTCTATAAGAGTACAGCGGTCCGCTGACCGGTGCGGGTCTGGAGGCTCGCACTACAGCCGGTCTGGAGACCGGCGCTACAAAGGGCGAAGAGCGCCGGCGGCGATGCGAATCGCGTATGCTGTGATCACAAGGGGATGTCATGATTATGCCGCGCCTGAAATTGTCCGTTTCGCAACGTATTTCGCTCGACGTGCTGCTGGTACTTGTGGCTCTGGCCGGCGCACCGCGGATGCGGGCGGAAGGGCAGGCCGCATCGGGAGGACAGCAGCAGAACCAGCAGCCCGCGGCGCAGCAGCCCGACCAGAGCGCGCCGCCTGACGCCGGCGGCCCCAGCGGCGATACCGGCGTGATTGCCGTGCCCAAAAAGAAGGAAAACCCCGACGAAGCGCCTCCGCCGCCCGCGCCGGCTGCGCCCCAATTCAAAAACCCCGAGGGCATGGGCAATGTGACCTTGCATGTGAATGTGCCGGAGGTGACGATCGACGTGGGGGTGATGCTGGAGAAAACGCACCAATTCGTGCCGGGATTGAAGCCATCGAACTTCCGCGTGTATGAGGATGGCGTGCAGCAAAAAGTCGAAGGCTTCAAGCGCACTGAAGCGCCCATCACGGCCCTGATCCTGATGGAGTATTCGGCGCGCGGCATGGGCTTCAGAATCCAGGCTTTGAATGCGGCCCTGGCGTTTGCCGAGCAGTTGCGGCCCCAGGACTACATAGCCATGATGACCTTCGACCTGAATACCCACATCATCCTCGATTTCACCCAAGACAAGCAGCAGCTCCAGCAGGGCATGATTATGCTGGAGAATGAGGTCTACATGCCCGCGGCATTTTCCGAGTCCGACGTCTTCGACGCCCTGAACGAATCGCTGGACCGGCTGGAGCGGATCGAAGGGCAGAAGTACATCGTTCTGATCGCCACCGGCATCGATACCTTTTCCAAGCTCACTTTCGACAAGATTGAGAAGCGGGTGAAGGCTGCGCACGACATCACCATCGACACTATCTCCACCGACGCGTTCTTTGAGGCCATGACCGAGGGCCGCGGCGGCATGATGGGCGGCATGCGCGACATGTCCTTCCTGCAGGCCGACAACGAAATGAAGAGCTTCTCCGATTGGACCGGAGGCATGCACTTCGCGCCGCGCTTCGTGGGCGAGATGCCCGACGATGTGAAGGCCATCAACGAGAATATCCGCGCCAAATACGAACTCGTCTACCACCCCACGAACGCCAAGCTGGACGGAACATTCCGCAAGATCCGCGTGGAGTTGGTGGACGACGAGGGCCAGCCGCTGCGCATGCAGGACGAGAAGAAAAAGCCGCTTAAATACGACATCATTACGCGGGATGGTTATCGCGCCAAGCAGGAAGTGGAGTAGAACTCACGAATCCATTTCGGAATGTGGTTCGTTTCAGGCATTACTCAACGCAGGCGTGACTCCTGTCACCTATGTTGCTCTCTCCTCGAAACTATGATTTGCCCGTGAGGCCCTGACGCTCGTGACAGCATTTTCTGCCGCGATCGCACCAGTCATGGAGCCGCATAATTCTGTTGCGCGGAGAAGAGGATGGCAATGGTTCCGGTGATGTGGGTGGTTTGGGGTATGTCGCTGCTGTTGACGGTAGGCGTGAGCCTCTACGCGGCAAGACTGGGAAGGAATGAGGAGTCGCAGATTTTTCTCGCCGATTCGTCCAGCCACGAGAGGTCTGAGCAGGAACAGATTGCAGCGCGGATCGGCAAGATTCAACCGCTCAAGCACGCGGTTCTGGCGCTGGCGGCCCTAATGACGCTTCTGATTCTGGGTTATTACATTCTTGATGCGTTCCGGCAGTTCGGCAAGTAAAGAAAGACAGGGAATCGTCCGGGTGTCCCGGCGGGTCGACAGCGGCTACAGAGTCGCCAGCGACCGCCTGCACGACCAGCGGCCGCCTGTGCGAAACCGCCTTGCGGCCGATGAGTTGCGCCTTACTGCATGAGGTGCAACTGCAGCATGACGTCGCGCACGTAATAGACGACCACCACAACGGTCATGGCCACGACCAGCCAGCGAGCAATGCGCACCAACGGTTCGACTTTAGCAACCCTCGCCGAAATGACCGCCTGCTGTGCCTTCTCGTGATCGAATGATTCGTCGAGGAATATCTGGTCCTCCTCATCGCGGGTGAGGCTGGAACGATAGATATACAGAACTGCCATAAAGAGCGCGAACACAGCCCACACGCTCCACACCACTATCGCGGAAACCGTCATACTGCACCTCCCAACGAATTACGGTCCCAGGTACCAGCGGGGTCGTGGGGAATCGCGGTCTCGCAGCCAAAGGGGCCACTACGGTTGTCCATCATAGTCCCAAACAGGTGGAGTTGTGAACCACTTTGCGAGATTTTCATAGATGAGAAGGGTGCGTTGAAGGATTGGCGAGAACTTCGGTTCAAGCGACCCTGCGACCGTTTGGCGGGCTAAACGATTGGGATTGAGCGATTCCGGCGCGGTTGCGGCATGCGGGTTGAGGTATTGCGACCATCCCTGGCCGGATGCATCTATTAGTGTGGGTACGGTGTGCCGCGAACGGGACTTGTGCCGGAGTTCTGGGAACGGTAGAGTAAGAGAAGGAACCGCGCCAACCGCTCCAAGGGAGGAATTATGGCCACAACCACTACTACCGTTGAACCGACGCAGGAAACCCAGAAGAAACCGCCGCTTGTGCTGACTCCTCAGGCGATTACCAAGGTGCGTGAGATTATGGCCACCCAGGATCCGCTTCCCGCCGGCCTGCGCATCGGCGTGGTGGGCGGAGGCTGCTCCGGCTTCCAATATTCCATGGCCTTTGAGAACCAGCCGGGAATGATGGATAAAGTATTCAATTTCGACGACTTGAAAGTGTTTGTCGATGCCACGTCGCTGATGTACCTGAATGGCTGTACCGTGGACTACATGGAAACCCTTGAGGCTGCGGGCTTCAAGTTCGACAATCCCCAGGTGAAGTCGACCTGCGGGTGCGGTTCGTCGTTCCAGGTGTAAGAAAAACAGGGACCAGGGACTAAGAAAACGAAGGCTCGCCCGACGGGGCGGGCCTTTTGTGTTTTGTGCGGTTCCATGATTGCCGTATCCTTGCGCTCCGTGCCCCATCGTTGCGACTCATTTCTACAGCGAAGGTGGGAGACGGGAGATCACCAGTGCAGGGTGCTGAACCCGTGGTCCCCCCAAGCCAGGGCTAGCCCGCAATCGCGTGTGCCATCTCCTGCAGGATCGCTTGCGCCGCTTTGGCCGGCTCAGCTGCCCGCGTGATGGGCCTTCCCACCACCAGGTAGTTTGCGCCCGCGCAGAGCGCATCGGCGGGCGTCGACAGGCGCTTTTGATCATCGGAAGGGTTGGGGGCTACGGCGCCCGCGGGCCGAATGCCGGGAACCACCAACACCCCTTCCGCGCCGGTCAGGGCTCGTACCGCGGTTACCTCCTGGGGCGAGCAAACAAAGCCGCGAATCCCCGCTTCCCATCCCATACGGGCCAGCAATTCCACCTGGTCCGCGGGTGAGCGTTTCTGTCCTGTGGCTTTCAATTGCTCTGCGTCCATGCTGGTCAGTACGGTAACAGCCAGCAATTGCGGCGGATCGATTATGCCGTCCAGAGCCTTACGCGCGGCGGCCAGCATCGCCGGCCCTCCCGCCGCGTGAACCGTCATCATGCGCACGCCGAGCCCCGCTGCCGAGCGCACCGCACCGGCCACCGTGTTGGGAATGTCATGGAACTTCAGATCCAGAAACACCGAGTGACCGCGCGCCGCCAGTGCTTCAACGACAGGGGGGCCAGCGGCAGCAAACAGTTCCAGACCCACCTTGAACCACTGGCACGCGCCCTCCAGCTGCCTCACCATTTCTTCAGCGGCCTCGGTGCTGGATACATCCAGCGCTACGATCAACCGTTTGCGCGCTTCCACCATGCGGTCAGGCTCTGTGGGGCGGCCGGATGCGAAAGTCGGCTTCATCCGTTCGGGGATGGGCATATTTCAATGCTAACTGATTCTCTGCTGCGAAGTCCGATGCGGGAGTCAAGGCGTTCACCGTTGAGACTGCCCCGGTCGCGCCGACGGGTTCGGGGCGTTGTGCGCAAGCAATTTAGATGAAGCGCCCTCAGAGCGGGGCACAAGCACCACGTAGGGCACATCGCTTTGCGAGAACCGGCTGCGCAGATCCGGATCGCCGAATGGAGGCGCATGATCGCCCACGACCACAAAAATCGTGGGCCGTCCCAGCGGACCTGACGCCAGTTGCACCAGCGAACGGTGGACGTTTTCAATCAGTTGATAATAAGAGCAAAGCGCGGTATGGGGCTGCAATCCTATGCCGGCAGCGCAGGGAGCGCCATCGCGCAAAAACGACGGCACGGGAACGGGCAGATGCGAATTGAGCGTCATCCAGTGAATGAGCTTTGGCCGCGAGGTATCTTCCTGCAGACGCCGTCCGATCCAGGCGGCAATATCTGCGTCGCACGTCCCCAGAAAAGTGCCCGCGCAATTCGGCAATCCCTGTTTTTCAAACTGCTCTTGAAACCACAGCTCCTGGAATCCGAGCGTGCGGTACCATATCCGGCGATTGAACATCGCTCCGCTCATCCCATGGAGCGCGATGCGGCTGTAGCCCAGGGGTGCAAGCTTCTCGGGAAGGCAGCCCTTCAAGTCCGAGGCAGGAGCCCGAATCAGGTAATAGCCAATTTCATTGCCGCACAACTCCCGGGCTTCTCCCGCGACGGTTGCCCCATAGAACGGAACCGATCCCTGGAAGACCTGATACTTGGCAAGCAATTCTGGCTCGAGATATGGCGCGACCATCGCCTTCTGGAACGATGGGTCCTGCGCGACTCCCCACGATTCGACCACAGTCACAACTATGTCGGGTAATTCGCCGTGATTTCCACTTGAGAAAATGCCTGAGGCCTTGACGGCAACGGCTGCCGCGCTAGGCACGGGAGATCGCGCCGTCCGGCCTTTCTCTTCGAATGCGCTGAGCGATGCATTCATCTCCCACAACCGCTTCAATCGGATCAGCGGAATGCGCGCCAACCGGGTAGCATGAGTTCTGCTGCTGAAGCTGAGCGCGTCGGAGTAGGGCGCCTTTCCAAACGACGCGGGAAAATAGCCCGTCGCAAGACGGGTGGATACAACGTCACCGCAGAGAACGACAACCACAAATGCTGCCAGGCACGCAGCGGCGGGCCAGCGCTGATTCTTTGGCAATTTCTTGCCAGGCAGCAAGGTAACGATTGCAGCTATCAGCAAAACAGATGAAAGCACCAAAAGCGAGCAGAGGGGATGTGCGTTCGATGATTCAATGGCGACGCGGATATTTTGCAGACACTCTCGAACCGGGACGTAATACGTCATGCACGCCCCGCAGATGATATCTGCCGCGGTAAGGCCCAGAAGCAGAACCAGAGTCACGGGCCGTGGAACGAATAGAGCAATCAACCCCGCCGCCGCGTAGGTAACGCAAAACCACCCCAGAGGCGAGAAGCCGAACTCTCGGGCGGCGATCCAATAGGGAACATTGCAAATGATGCAATAAAACGCCACAAAAGGCAGCCATTTAAAATTTTCGATCAAACGGGTCGCCCGCGGACGCGGCAACATCGATCCGACCAAACCCTTTGCACTGACGATCAGGGAGCCCATTCTCTATTTCCCAAAAAGGTGGTGAGAAGTGTCCTTAAAAGAGCACTCGCCAAATTGCGGTTAAGAGCGGCGGAAAAGCTGCGAAATGTTTGCCTCGCGACCGGTCGCGGAGGCAATCAAGGCGGTTGACAAGGAACTGGCCCAAATCCGGAAGCACGCAAAGATACCCGCAACGCCCGTGGATGGTGATTCAACTATGTTGACGAAAGAATGCATCCCCAAGGTTACTTGTAGCGCAAAGAATCTCGCCTTCCAGAGTACAAAAGTAACACGAAGCCCTTCCCATATGTTACGCTCTGCCAGACAGAAAGCATGAACCGGTACCATGGTAGGCAGGAGCAGATTTTGAAGCCGCGAAAGCCTGCCGTGCGGAAGTGGGTCTTTGGAATCCTGGGGTTAGTCCTGTCTGTTCCAGTTGTGGCCGCGACCGCACACACCAACCCCATGAACTACGACCCCCAGGTGCGCGCGGCGTATGACCGCTTCTACAACCTCGATTTTCCCGGCGCGGTGGAGCGCTTCCAGCAGTTTCACTTAGCCCATCCGGGCGATCCGCAGGCCACGGCCTATCTGGTCAATGCGCTGATCTTTCAGGAGCTGTATCGCCAGGATCTCCTCGATACCACTTTCTACGCCAACGACGGATTTCTCACCGGCCACCACGCCACCGATGAGGATCCAGCGAAGCGCGATCAGATCTTTGCCCTGGTCGATGAGACTGTGCGCGAGGCCGACTGGCGAATCAGCAAGAATGCCAACGACGTCGATGCGCTTTTTGCCCGTGCCTGGGTACGCAGTTTGCGCTGCGCGTATGTGGCCATGGTGGAGCGCGCGTTCGCTACCGGCTTTCGTCTGGCTACGAAGGCCAAAGATGATGCGGCGCGGGCTTTGCAGATCGATCCCGAGTACGTCGACGCCAAGCTCATCACTGGCGTCTACGAATATGTTGTCGGCGCGCTGCCCTGGCCCTTCAAGCTCATGATCGGCTTTGCCGGTATCACCGGCTCCAAATCCACCGGACTCGCGATGCTTGAAGATGCCGGCAAGCGCGGTGTCATCACCGGTATCGAGTCGCGTACTGTCATCGCGCTTTTCCTGCGACGTGAATCAAGGTACAGGGAAGCCATCCAGGTGGTGCGCGATCTGAAGGGCGAATATCCTCACGATTTCCTGTTCTGCCTTGAAGAAGCCAATCTGCGCAAGGACGCAGGCGAGGGCATGGCGGCCGCGGATGCTTACCAGCAGCTTTTGGCAGACGCGGCCAGGCCGGGGTATTTTGCTTCCTCCAAACTTGAATTGGCCTATTTCGGGCTCGGCGACGCCTTGCGCGGCCAGCGTCACTACGACGAAGCCGCACAAGCCTACGAACAATCGGCCAGGACGCGCGGCGTGGGCCCGGAACTCAAGATTCGCTCGCTCCTCGACGCCGGCGAATGCCACGACAAGAACGGCCAGCGAGCGTTGGCAACGCGCGATTACCAGGAGGCCATCGACGCCGGCCCGACTACCTCTCGCGCCGGCGAGGCAAAGAAGTACCTGCGCACTGCCTACCAGGGGAACTGAAAGAAACGGCGGAGTTAACGGGGTTAGCGGAGCTGGCGGCGTTATCCGGGATCGAACGAGAGCGGAGGATTTGCGATCTGCCGCTCCACCTGGAAAGAGGGAACCGGCGCGCGCCAAACCTCGTATCTTCAAGTGAGTTGAAGTTCGCTCTCGGAGAACTCGCCATGACCGTCTTCTGTCAGCATTGCGGCACTGGATTACCTGCAAGCGCTCATTTCTGTTCGACCTGTGGGTCGGTCATTCCCGCCGTGCAGCCCCTCCCCGGCCGCCCGCTCATCCGTCCCCGCGTGGGCCGCCAGATCGGCGGAGTCTGCATTGCCATTGCGCAAGCCAACGGATGGGACGTCTCTCTGGTCCGCATCATCGCGGTAATTGGCCTCATTTTCTCGAGCGGCCTGGTCGGTGTGGCCTATCTCGCTGCCTGGATTGGAATTCCTGAGGAGACGCCGCACCTCCCGGGGGCGTATCCTCCAGGTGTATGAACGGCGTCTCGCTTTCTGATGGCTCAGGCCTTGGATTCACCGACGCAGGCACCGGACCACCGGTTGTCTTTCTGCATCCCACCCCTCTAGACCGCGATTACTGGCGCCCCCTGACCAAAGAACTCGCGGGCATTCGTTCCGTAGTCCCCGATTTGCGCGGTCACGGTGTCTCGGCGCTTGGTTCCGATCTGCCGGCAGGCGCTTTCGACCTGGTTCCAGACGCTCCCGTGCTTTCTATGGAGCAGTTGGCCACCGATGTGCTCGCCCTGCTCGACCAGCTCTCCCTGCGCCGGGCCGTGTTTGTGGGCTGCTCCATCGGCGGCTACGTCATGCTCGAAATCTGGCGCCGTGCCTCCGAGCGCATGACGGGCCTGGTATTCATCTGTTCCAAACCGCAGCCCGATGCCCCGGCCAACCTCACCCGTCGTGCCGAAACCATCCAGCGTGCGCGGACGGAGGGCGTCACCTCGCTGTTTGACGGCATGGCGCAAACCCTGCTCAGCGAAACCTCCCGTCGCGAGCGCCCGGAGCTTGTCGCCGAGGTGCGCGCGCACATGGCCCTCACGCCCGAAGCCGTGGTTGCCGTGCAGGCCGGTCTGGCTACGCGCCCCGATTCGGTTCCCACCGTGTCCACCATCCGGGTTCCGATTCTCGCCATTGCAGGCGCGGAGGATACATCCGTCACTGCCACCGACATGGAAGTCTTTCGCTCCGCTCCCGGAGGTTGCGACTTTCACGTGCTGCCCGGCGCCGGACACTTTGCCGCATTCGAGCAGCCCCGCAAAGTCGCGGCCCTCATGGCTCCCTGGCTGAGGCAGTTCGATCTATGAAATTCTTGCCTGCCACGCCGCGCTGATAAAATCGCCCACGAAGGGCCTTGCCGATTTACGGAGACGCTTATGAGCACTGCCTCGATTTCGAATCCTACCCGCCGCAGATTTCTGCGCGCTGTGCCCGCCGCCGCAGCCGTCGGCTTCACACTCACTCGCGGATCAATTCTTGCTTCCCCGGGTTTTGCTTCCTCGGCCGCGGCGCAGGGCGCCAGCGCGTCTGCCCTCACTTTCAAGCTCTTCAAGGCGCAGGAGATTCAGGACGACCTCAATGCTCTCGCAGCCAATCCCGGTAACGATAATCTCGTGCAGGAGAAGTCTTTTGTCGTGGTACTTACCACCGAGAAGGCTAAGACCGCGGCAGAGTTTGAGTGGCACGAGCATCGCGACCACGTCTTTCAGATTCTCGACGGGTCGACGGTCTACGAGCTTGGCGGCACGCCGAAGGGGGCGCACAGCAAAGCGCCGGGCGAATGGAATTCGCCGGAGTCCGAAGGGCACGAGACCGTCACCTTGAACAAAGGCGACATGCTGGTGATCGCACGCAGGACTCCGCACCGCCGCATCACCGCAGGAAGCGTTACATTTTCACTGATTTCGCCGCAGGGAACTGCGGAGTAGGTCGATTCGATGCGATGGCAGTGTGCTCGTGAAACGGTGCGGGCCTGGAGGCCCGCACTACAGCCGGTCTGGAGACCGGCGCTACACCCTTGCCATTACAGAAGCGCGGAGCGTGCGCGCGAATAAGCTGAAAGCTGGTTTTCAATTCCTGCTGCGCAGCTTCGAGAGTAGCCGCAGCATCTCCAGATACAGCCACACCAGCGTTACCATGATGCCGAATGCCGCGTACCACTCCATGTACTTGGGAGCGCCGTAAGCCACACCCTGCTCCACAAAATCAAAATCGAGCACGAGGTTGAGCGATGCGATGGCGACCACGAACAGGCTAAAGCCAATGCCAATCAGCCCGGACCCAAAGACAGAAGAGAACATGGTGATGTGGAACATGCTGAGCAACCACGTGAGGAGATAGAAGACCATAATCCCGCCCGTAGCCGCCACCACGCCCATGCGAAACTTCTGCGTGACCTTGATCAGCCCTGACTTGTACAGGAACAGCATCACAAAGAGCGTGCCGAACGTGAGCCCCACGGCCTCCATGGCGATGCCCGGATAGCGCAATTCAAAGAGTGCCGACAGTCCGCCGAGCACCAGGCCCTCGAGCAGCGCATAGATCGGCGAAGTCACCGGCGACCACTCTTTCTTGAACACAGTCACCATGGCGACCACAAAGCCGCCCAATGCGCCCACCATCACTGCCGGACCAGCAACGCTCAGGTCACGCGTCTGCATGAACTGGTTCCACGTCCACGCCGCCGTGGCCGCCGCGCACAGCAGCAAAATGCCGGTCTTGTTCACCGTGCCGCTCAGCGTCATCCGCGCCGCAGCGTCCACCAGGGTCCCGCCGTACTGGCTGCGCGCAGCATCGCTGAAAGTGTTCTGGCTGAGCGCTGGATTCGAAGTCTTGAACAATGCCATGGTTTGTCTCCGAAAGGGAATTGGTGTCCGGGAATCTTTCCGCCGGACTCGGGCCCTATTCCCTCATTCTATTTGACGGGGCAAGGCTGCGCGACGACTCATTTGAATCGTTACGCCGTGTCTCAAGAGCGTCGTGTGAGGCCAGGTTGGCGTCCCGCAGGGACTAAAGCCCGCACGCTTTCAGGGCCGTTTTTCGGCACCCGGGACTTCGCTCAGGGCGGGCTACAAGTCGTGTCCTTTCACGGGACTGTTTTCTTTATGCAGCTCTATGAACTCAATCGGATGCCGACAAGCCAAAAGCGCTTTCATACCGCGCCACCGTCGACCGCAGATTTTCAATCGCATCCACGGTGCGAATGCCGCCGCGCGCTCCCTGCGCCATGCAGTTCATTGCCGCCGCCGCGCAGGAAAAATCCAGTTGCCGGTCCAGCGGCCACTCCTGCATCAGCCCGTAAATGAACCCCGCGCGAAAAATGTCGCCGGCCCCGGTGGTATCTGCCACCGGAACGCGGTACGCGGCGCAGTGCACCAGTTGTTTACCATCCCATGCCAGCACGCCGTCCTCGCCCAAGGTCGCCGCGCTCAGCTTGCATCCGTAACGCGAGAGCATGCGGCGCAAGGCGCGCTCCAGGTTGTTGTCGTTCATCAACCGGCACGAGAAGTTCTGGCTGACAATCAAATAATCGATGTTGGCCACCAGCTCTTCGATGCCGTCGTAAGTATCGTCGAGATCGGCCACCACGGGAATGCCCGCGGACCGTGCCCAGCTTGCGGCCAGAGTTGCAGCGGCCGTGTCGTGCCCGTCCAGGTGCAGCAGGCGCGCATTTGTGATCCATTCGCGGCGCAATTCCTCGGGCCGCAGCGTCATCTGCTCGTCGCGCCGGCAAAGCACGGTGCGCTCGCCGCCGGCGTCCACCAGAATCAGCGACTGCGGGCTCACACCGCCTTGAACTTTGACGAGTTGCGCCTCTACGCCCGCCCTCTGGAACGCTTCTTCGTGCAGTCGGGCCGCGTCGTCGTCGCCCAGCTTGCCGACGTAGCGCGTGCGCAACCCCCAATGTTGACAGGCCACCACCGTCGTCGCCACCTGCCCGCCGGGCATCACGCTCGACGCGTAGTATTCCAGCTTCGAGCCGCGTTCGGGGTATGCAGCCAGCGGAATCAGCGTGTCGGTCGCGTTCAGTCCCACGCCCACCAGGTCAACTTGAGGCCACTCAGTCATGCAGTCTTTTATTGTAATGGGCGGGCGGGGAAGCCGTTGTGCCCACGGCCACAACGAAAGCAGCTTCATACTTCGTTACGCCGCATCCGATGCTGTACGCTCTAAAGAGTATTTTCCTGGCTTTGAAAGTCACTCGTGGCACAAACTTCAAACCCATCCCCGCGGCCGTTTTTCTATCCGCAGCCCGGAGCGGCGCTGCATTGCGGCGGCGTCTCGCTGGAAGCTCTGGCGCGCCGCTTTGACACGCCGCTCTATGTCTACTCGGCCGACCAGATCGTGGCGCGTTTGCGCCTTTTTCAGCAGGCTCTTGCCGGGCGGGAGCATCTTGTTTGCTACGCGGTCAAGGCCAACTCCGCGCTGGCCATTCTCAAACTCCTGAGCCAAAACAGCGCCGGTTTCGACATCGTCTCCGGCGGCGAACTTCAGCGTGTGCTGGCCGCCGCGCCGGAAGCAGTCGGCCGCGTGGTCTTTTCCGGCGTGGGAAAGACCGCCGCGGAGATCGACCTTGCGCTCAAGACCGGCATCCTGCAATTCAACGTGGAGAGTGAAGCGGAGCTCAAGCTGCTCGCGGCGCGCGCGCGTAAATTCAAAATCCGTGCCCGCTTTGCGCTGCGTGTCAACCCCGACGTCTTTGCTGACACCCATCCCTATATCTCCACGGGCCTGCGCGAGCACAAGTTCGGCATCGATATCCGCCGGGCGCTGGGCATTTACAAAAGTGCGGCCAACGACCGCTGGCTCGAAGCGCACGGCGTTAGCGTGCACATCGGTTCGCAAATCCGTTCGGCAGACCCGTTCGGCGCGGCTATTGAACGCGTGAGTAAGCTGGTGAAGCAGCTCGGTCGCCAGGGCATCGCGCTCGCATCGATTGATGCCGGCGGCGGTCTCGGCATTGATTATCACACCGGCGTCTTCGATGCCGCGGCCAAGGTGCAGGAGTACGCCGCGGCGCTGGAACACGCCCTCGGCGCCTTCAAAGGTCGACTACTCATCGAACCCGGCCGTTTCCTTGTCGCCCAGGCGGGAGTGCTGTTGGCACGCGTGCTCTACGTGAAGCGCAACGGCAAGAAGACCTTCGTGATCACCGACGCGGCCATGAACGACCTCATCCGGCCTGCGCTGTACCAGGCCTGGCACGAAATCGTTCCGGTGCGGCCCAGGGCAGGGAGGTCGCGCGTTGTCGATGTTGTGGGACCGGTCTGCGAGTCCGGCGATTTTTTTGCGCGTGACCGCAAGCTTGCGCCTGTCGAACCGGGCGACCTGGTGGCTCTGTTCGATGCCGGCGCCTACGGCATGGCGCAAAGCTCCAACTACAACACCCGTCCGCGAGCGGCAGAAGTCCTGGTCGAAGGCAACAAAGCGCGCCTCATCCGCCGGCGTGAAAGCATGGAAGATTTGCTTGCGCCCGAGGTGGTTTGAAATCGAAGCGCGCTTCTTGCGCGTGAAAGAGTGCCCGAACCTGCCGCCTTTCCTGTTATGGTGTCTTGCGGGAGATTCCAACATGGGAAATCGATGCCTGTGCGCTGTGGCGCTGTTGGCAACAGCTTTGGGACCGGCTTGTTTCGCAGGTGCTGATTCGCTGACAGTGAAGACCGCGCAGGGCAGCGTGCACGGCAAGTTGGTCAACGATGGCAAGGCGCGCGCGTTTCTTGGTTTGCCCTTTGCTGCGCCGCCTGTAGGCGATTTGCGCTGGAAAGCTCCGCAGCCTGCCCGCGCACTGGAACGGGGTGCGCGATGCCACCAAATATGCCGCGCGCTGCGCACAGTGGCCCATCTGGGCCGATTACATTTTTCAGGATGCCGGGCCGAGCGAGGATTGTCTCTATCTCGACGTCTACACGCCCGCGGCGGCGAGTCCCGCGCACGCGCTGCCCGTGATGGTCTGGATTCATGGCGGAGCCTATGTAGCCGGTGGAAGCTCCGAGCCGCGCTATTCCAACTCTCCGCTGGTGGACCGCGGCGTGGTGCTGGTGAACATCAACTACCGGATGGGAGTTTTCGGTTTTCTGGCCAGTGAAGACCTGCGGCGCGAGGGCGGTGGCGCGGCAGGCAACTATGGCCTGATGGATATGGTCGCTGCGCTTGAATGGGTACGCGGCAATATCGCCCAATTCGGCGGCGATCCTCGACAATGTCACCATCTTCGGCGAAAGCGCCGGCTCGTTTGCCGTTAGCACGCTCATGGCATCGCCGCTGGCGCAGGGGCTCTTTCAAAAAGCGATCGGAGAAAGTGGCGCGCCATTTGGCGGCGTGCTTGGTGTGGATCCTGTTGAGCTGCGCGCGCCTCGCGATCAAGCATGGGTTGAGTCTCTCGGCGTAAAGAGCCTGGTCGAGGCGCGGGCGCTGTCCACCGACGCGTTGATCGACGCCGCAAGAAAGAAGGGCACGATTGGATTTTCTCCCGTCATCGACGAACGGCTACTGACGGAGGTAGTCCCAAGAGTCTACGCGGCTGGAAAGCAGGCGCATGTTCCGCTGCTTGCCGGGTGGAATCGCGACGAACGCGCAGGCACGCTGTCGAAAGACATGACGGTGGAGAAGTGGAAGGCGTTCGCCAGCGAACATTATGGCGCGCGCGCCGATGAGTTCCTGGCTCTCTATCCGGGAAGGACGGACGCAGAGGCTGTGGCCTCGGCCGACGCCTATACGACCGATGAGTTTCTCGGCATCGGCACGTGGCAGTGGATTGAAGCCCAGACGAAAACCGGCGGCGCGCCCGTCTACCGGTACCACTTCGAACTGCCTGCGCCGCCCAGCGAAATGCACCCCGAAGGAAAGTACGCATGGCACTCGGACGATCATCGAGTATGTATTCGGCACGCTCGACGCGCGGCGCGGCTCGGTGTGGCGGCCGGAAGATCGCAAGCTGAGCGAAGAGATGATGGACTACTGGACGAACTTTGCGCGGACGGGCGACCCCAACGGGCCAGGGCTGCCCGCGTGGCCGCGCTACGACAAAACCGGCGCAGTCATGCACCTCGATCGCGAGACGCATGCGAGCCCGGACACAACGCGGGCGCGGTATGAGTTTTTGGTGAAGGAAACCCCGTCGATTAAGCCCTGATGGAGCGGGAAAGCCCGTCTACTGATTGACACCCGACGCCACCACAAAACCGGAACTCTGCGGGGGAGACGCGTTGCTGCTGGCTGGCGGCGCAAAGCTGGAGCCCTTGGCATTGATGGCTGCGGAGTAGTCGGGGCCCAGTCCTAGCTTCAACAGGGCGCGCGAATCGGGCATCAGCTTGGTTTGCCATCCATGGTCTGCCTGATACTTCTGCATCGCGGCTATAGTTGAGGCGTCCCACTTGCCGTCGGCCTCACCCGTAAGGTAATTCTCGCGGATCAGCGCCTGCTGAATCTGCGTCACCCGCTCTGGCTCAATGGCCTGCTGGCCGCGCGCGTGGCGCGCTGCTTTGTGCTTCGATTTCGACAGTTTGTGGGTGCTTGTCAGGCCGCTGGTCGGCGAGCGGTGCACGTTAGTTGCGAAGGCGGGCGTCGCAACAAGGGTCGCGATAACCAAAAGTACCGCAGGGATTCGAGATGAAAACATAGCTTTTCCGCCCTAATGATTTCCCGACTTGTCCGGACTATTTGGCAAGTGTAGCCAACGTACCGCATTCCGGCAAGGGGAAAATCAACTTGCCGAAGCAATGGGACTTACTTTGGAAATGGCGCCGGGCATTCGGAATCGCGTCCAGCGCCTGTTTCCATGGGTTTATAAGGTCCCGCCAATGATGTCGATGCCCAGCTCGGGATGGTGCGGATCGATCGCCTCGAATACCACATCGTCGCCCGTTTTGAGCTTGCCTACCACCGCATCGAACTGTTCTTTGGTACCCGTGGGCAGTTTGTTGACGCGCGTGATAACGAGTCCCGGCTCCACTCCCTGCAGGTCGGCGAACGAGCCGGTACGGACTGATTCCACCTGCACGCCGGAAGTGTGGATCTTGGCGGTGATTGCCGGCGGCACATCGCGCACTACGAGGCCCAGCTTGGCTTCGCCGGCGTCGCCTTCGCCTTCCTGGTTCGTTGCAGGTTGCGGATTGTTCAATTCCGCAAACACTTTGTCGCGATCGCCGATCGTCACCGTCGTATCCATCGGTTTGCCCTCGCGAACGTAGCCCAACCGGATGGTCGATCCCGGCCTGCGGCTGGCAATTTCGTTGACCAGGTCGTCGCCGTCCTTGATCGAGCGCCCATCCATGGTCGTGATAATGTCACCCGCCTTGATGCCCGCCTTATCCGCCGGACCGCCCGGCTGAACCTCCTGCACGAGAACGCCGTTCTTGAAGCCGTACACACGATTCACGGCGCCGGAAAGTCCCTGACGGAACTGGATGCCGATCGAGCCTCGCGTCACCTTGTGACTCGATCCGATCAGGTCGTTGTATACCGCAACCACGGTGTTTGAAGGCATGGCGAAACCGATTCCCTGGTAGCCGGCCGACTGCGTGTAGATGGCCGTATTGACGCCGATGACTTCACCGTTCATGTTCAGCAGCGGTCCGCCGGAGTTGCCGGGATTGATGGCCGCGTCGGTCTGAATAAAGTGCTGGAACTGCCCCGGCGCTCCCTGATCGATGGTGCGGTTCTTGGCGGAGATGATGCCCGCCGTCACGGTCTGCGCCAGCGCGAAGGGGCTGCCGATGGCCTCAACCCAATCGCCCACCTGCGCCGTGTCGGAGTTGCCCATCTTCACCGTCGGTAGCGGCGTGCTGGTGTCGATCTTGATCACCGCCAGGTCCGTGGCTTTGTCCACGCCGATGACGCGCGCCGGGCGTCCCAGATCCTGCGTGTCGGGATCTGTCGAGAGCTTCACGTAAATCTTGTCGGCCTTGTCGATCACGTGATCGTTGGTGATGATGTAACCCTTGGAATCGACGATGAAGCCCGAGCCCAGCGACTCCTGCACCTGGCCGTTGTCGCCTTCATCCGGTCCACCGGGAGTCTGGCCGCCGAAGAAGCGATTGAAGAAGTCCTGGAAGTTGTCCGGTGGCCCTACCCTGCTGATCGTTGTCCTGCGTTGTCATCGGGATTCTGCTGATTGGGCTGCTGGCGGAAATGGAAGTTGTGCTGCTTGTGGTTGCCCGTATCCTTGGGCAGCGTCTGGGTGTTGATATTCACTACCGCCGGTCCCACCGCCTTGGCAATGCGCACAAAATCGTTCGGCGGAGTCGTCGAATTTACGACCTTGAGCGGAGTGGCGTCGCCGCTGTCGTTTTGCTTTTCCTGCCCGCGCACTCCGTGGGCGGCAAAGGAGCCGGCCACAATCGCGGCCGAAAGCGTGGCAAGCAGCACGAACGTCGAGGTGAGACGGCGCGAGCGAAGCCGTTCGAAGAGCGATTTCATAGGTTTCCTTGACCTCTTGAGGCGCACGGCCGTAATGCTGGCTGGCGGCCTCTCTTCTCAGTATAGCTAGCCGATGGTCTATTCGGCGGCTTCCGAAGCCTGTTTCCGCCTGCACCGCAACCGGAATTGCCAATCCACGCCTGCTCGATTAGACGCTCCGATGGGCCAAAGAGCCGCATGAACCTCGAAGCCAAATCGGAGTTACTGCTCCGCGGCCCAATCCAGCATCGCCAGCGTCAGCAGCAGGACGCGTTTCAGCGCCAACTCGCGGTTCTTCGGCGAATACCATTCGTGCAGCGTATGCGCATCGCCGCCTTCTCCACCCGCGCCCATCGAAAGCGCCGGAACGCCGAGCGCCAGTGGAATGTTGGCGTCGGTCGATCCCAGCCGGAGGTCGGTGCGCAGGCCCAGGTGCCGGTCCACGGCACGCAACGCGGCCAGCAGAGCCGAATCATCTGCCAAATGCGCTGCAGGGCGGTCGCCGATCTTCGCGATCGCGAAATTCAGCCGCGCGCGCGCACCGGCGCTCGATCCTTTCAGCCGCGCATTCCAATGTTCGACGGCATCCTCCACCGCGCGATGCAACGCCACTTCAAGGCGCAGCAACTCATTTCCATCCGTCGAGCGAAAATCGATGGTAGCCTCGGCGCTTTCGGGAATTGAATTTACGCTGATGCCGCCGCGTATAGTTCCCACATTGAGCGTCGTCCGTGGCTCCTCGGGCAGCGGTGTTTCTGCCACCGCGGCCAGCGCCATGGCCAGCGCTGCGATGGGGTTCGGCGTCCCCGCATCGGTGAAGCTATGCCCGCCCGGCCCGGTGACCGTAACCCGGTAGCGGCGGCTGCCCAGCGCCTGCGTCACCGCTACGTCCGCGCCGGCGCCATCCAGCACGATATGCGCCGCCACGCGTCCCGCCAGTGCGCTGTGCTCATAAAATTGCCGCACCCCGCGCAAATCGCCCTCGCCCTCTTCGCCCACATTGCCGAGCAGCACAAGCGGCGCCGGCAGTTCCACCCCGGCGCGCACGAGAGCATGAACCATGGCCAGCATCCCCACCACTCCGGCCGCGTTATCGCAGGCGCCCGGAGCTTCCAGGCGATCGTCCGTAAGCACCGGGTGCAGCGGCGTATCAAAGGGGAACACAGTATCGAGATGCGCCGAAAGCAGGACCACCGGCCCGGTGCTCTCCGCTGGCAGCTTCGTAGACGGCAGGATTCCCAGCACATTGCCCGCCGTATCGGTTTCCACCCCGCTCACACCGGCTTCGGCAAAACGCGCCGCCAGCCATCGCGCCCGCGCCTGCTCGCCATTTGAGGGCGCGGGAATGCCCACCAGATCAATCTGCCAATCCATGATGGTTTTGGGATTCGTGTGCAGCCAGGAGAATGCCGCGTGAATCGGCCTTTGCGCAGCCAATGCTGTCACGCGTGAGAATGCCGAGGTCGAGGAAAGAATCGGCATGGCGATGGATTCAGGGTAGCAGGGAATCGGGCCGAAGCGAGCCGGGATATTGAGTTGCATCAGACGATCAGCCGACGCGAAAGCAGCGATTGCATATCGCGCCGCCCGTCAGCAATGACGGCGATGAAGATCGTCTGCTCGATAACTTTGTAGAGAATGCGATACGGCTTGAAGAAGACCTGTCGATAATCGCGCCTGCCCAATGCGAGCAACTCTGGGGGATGCGCGCCTCGCGCAGGCGCGGCCTCAAGCGACAACGACTCTTCGACGATCTTCCTCGCCATGTAATCGGCCTGCGCCGGCGAATCGTTTCGGGAGATATAGTCGTGGATCCTCCGGAGATCCTTCTGCGCACCGGGTGTGAACTTGACAGCAAAGGTCATCGCGCCCGCTTGGCCTTCATGCCGTATTCAGCCATCATTTCCTCTGCGGAAACTGTCTTCCCGGCCTCAATCTCCTTGTCGGCAATCGCCAGCACCTTCAACAAGGCCAAAGTCTCCTGAGACTCCTCGTAGCTGGCTACGTCCATCAGCACCGCGCGCGCCTCGCCGTTTTGTGTGATAATAATCGGCTCGCGCTCTTCGGTGATGCGGTCGAGAAGCTCGGCAGCGTTGGCTTTCACGTAGCTGATGGGCTTGATCTGCGTGGAATAGCGCATGGACACCTCGCAAGACTGCTAACGTCGATTATAGTCCTTTATCAGTTCGAATAAAAGCTAGATTAAGTTCTAATTAGGACTGAATTCAATTCGTCAAAGTGCCTGCACGTCGTATTCCACCGAATGCAGAAACAATCCCCGCGCCGGTGCCGTGGGGCCCGCCGCGGAGCGATCGCGCGCCGCAAGAATCCCGGGAATCTCTTCGAGCGCAAGATGCCCGCGGCCTACATCCAGCATGGTTCCCACCAGGTTGCGCACCATGTGATGCAGGAAACCGTTGCCGCGGACGCGGTAAACCAGCATCTCGCCGGCTTCGCTCGCCCGCAGCTCCCACGCCGAGGTGTAGATGGTTCGCACCGTCGACAGCGGCGCAATCTTAAGCGCTGTTTCGGCCGCGGGCTCGTGTGACGTTTGGTGCCTCTCGCTCAGATCGGGATCGTTCGCGGCGAAGCTCAGGAAGTCGTGTTTTCCTTCAAAGATCCGCGCGCAGGCCTGCAGCTTGTCCAGATCCAATGGCCATGGGCAGGCGTACACGTAGCGAGCCAGAAAGGGCGGGCAGATTGTCTCGCGGAAGATGCGGTACTCGTAGGTCTTCGCAACCGCCGAGTGCCGTGCATGAAAGGTGCTTCGGCACCGTATCTGGCTTCGGAGATGCGAATCGATGGGGGGAGAGTCCGATTCAATGCGCGGCGCAGATTCTCGGCAGGAATGGGGGCGCGCAACGTGAAGCTGGCCACCTGGGCCAGGGCGTGAACTCCCGCATCGGTGCGGCCTGAGCCTTGAGGGCAGCGGCGATTCGCCAGTGATCCGGCCCAACGCGGCCTGCAGTTCGCCCTGGATGGTCGGAGGCCGGGCTGCACCTGCCAGCCCTGAAAGTCGGTGCCGTCATAAGCCAGAGTCACCTTCCAGGTCCGGAACTCTCGGTCGGTTTGGAGGCAATCAGTCACAGGATCGCTGCATCCAGCGTACCCGATGCCGCCGATCTTCCGGTAGAAGTCGCAGGTTACGGGCCGTAAGGAGAGATTTCTGTCGTTAAGGGGTCGGTGGAGGTTGTCAGAGGGTGGGATTTGGAGTATTTTACTAACCAGTTAGTTAATTTCATCAGAGGGCGCACCGGGCCGATGCCTGCGCTCGACGCGGCGCGCTCCAGCTATCTTTTAACTGAAGCTTCGGCTGCGAATTACGACGATGTTGGGAACGACTGGGGTACCGTTTTCGTAATCAACGAGGAACCATGCAGGCCCATAGACCGGCGATAATCGTTTTGAGAAACCCGAAACTTGCATCCGGAGCGGTTTCCTGGCCGTCTTGAAGCGCAACTGGAGCGCCCACCGAGTGGGTGGCTCAAATGCCGCAATCTTGGGAGAAGAAACATGCATTTTTTAAGGGCAGGTGTATCGCAACGCGAGCGGGCAACCGCGGGCAGTGAAAGCACAGGAACCAAAAACAGGCCGCAGAGGGCAGGGGAACGCCGCCGGACGGTTGCGCGCCGTTGCCGCCATTCTGTTGACATTGGCGGCCACCATGCCGCCGGCTACGCGCAGCAGGCGGGCACTGGCGCCGCGCCGCCCGATAAAGCCGCCTCGCGATCTTCCGGTGGCGCCGGCGCCGGTTCCCACGCAGCCGATTCCGCTGCGCACCTCCAGCCGCGATTATTCCAAGCCCTTCGGCAGTTGGCTTGCGCAATCCGATCAACATGTACCGGCCCACCACCATCGCCAAGGCCAGCTTCGCCAACTCCGTGCGGCTGGCCGACCTGGTCAAGGACGGCAAGATCTACCTCAGCCTCTCCGACGCCATTGCCCTGGCCATTGAGAACAACTACGACATCGCGATTGCGCGCTACGACCTGGACATCGCGGACACCGATATTCTGCGCACCAAGACCGGCGCAGCGCCGCTGGGCGCACCCTCGGGCTTGGTTACGGGAACCCTGGGCGGTTCGACCTCGACTCTGTCCACCGGCGGCGGGCCGGGCGGAACCACCGGCGGCTCGGGCGGCGCAGGCTCGGGCGCCGCGGGACTCACGCTGACCACCGGCGGCGCGGGCCCGTTGCCGGAGAACCTCGATCCTACCGTCACCGGAACCATCCAATTGGAGCGCGCCAGTCAGCCGCAGATCAACACCCTTTTCTCCGGCGGCTCACCAAGCTGACACCAACACCAACCAGTACAACTTCACCTACAACCAGGGCTTTGTCACCGGCACGGTCGCTGCAAGTGAGCTTCAACAACAGCCGCGTGACCACGCGACAACCCGTTCGACACCTACAGCCCGCAGCTGCAACTCGACCTTCAAGGCCACCGTCACGCAGCACCTGCTGCAGGGCGCCGGCATCTGGGTGAACAAGCGCTTCATGTACCAGGCGCTGAACGACCGCCGCATCACCGACTCCTCCTTCCGCCAGCAGATTCTCTACACCGTCAACCAGGTGGAGACCATCTACTGGGGCCTGGTGCAGGCCTATGAAGATGTGCAGGCCAAGGAGCGCGCGCTCGACCAGAGCAACCAGCTGCTTGCCGACAACCAGAAGCAGTTGGAGATCGGCACCATGGCGCCGCTCGATGTGGTCAATGCCGAATCCAGCGTGGCCACCGACAAGCAGGCGCTGATCAGCGCGCAGAGCGCTCTCAACTATCAGCAGCAGATCATCAAGCAGGCCATCGCGCGCAACCTCAACGATCCGGCGCTGTCGGCTGCACCGGTGATTCCCACCGACCGCGTGAGCCTCGAGGCGATTCCCGAGGAGACGCAGCCGGTCGAAGCGCTGGTGCAGGAGGCCTTCCAGCAGAGGCCGGAGCTGGAGCAGGCGGTGCTGACGCTGCGCAACGACGAGATCACGCTGAAGGGCGCGCGCAATGCGCTTGCTGCCCACGCTCGATGTCTTCGGCTTCTACAGCGCGCAGCGCCGTGGGCGGCGCGCAGAACCCCAACTGCGAGACTTCTTCGAACGGTACATATGTCCTTGCTCGTCCCGGAACCACTCCGACCAGGGGCTACGGCACGCGTGCTCAAGAACCTGGTCAACAGCTCGGCTCCCGACAAGGGCGTGGGCTTCAACCTCACCATTCCCATCCGCAACCGCGAAGCGCAGTCCGTGCAGGAGCGCTCGCTGATGGAGTACCGCCAGGCGGAGCTGCGGCTGGAGCAGCTCTACACGCAGATCCGCATGCAGGTGGTGAACGCCATGTTCGCGCTGACCAACGACCGCGCGCAGGTGCAGGCCGGCGCAGGCGGCGCGCGACTACACACAAGCAGAGCCTGGACGCCGAAGCAGAAGAAGCTGCACCTGGGCGCTTCGACCACCGCCAATGTGCTGCAGCAGCAGCGCAACCTGGCGATGGCGGAGGACAACCTGATCGCCGCCAATGCCGCCTACGCCAAGGACCGCGCGGGCCTCTACCAGACTCTGGCCTCAACCCTGCAGCACTACGGCATCAATCTGACCGAAGCGGCTGCGGGCAACGTCGAACACAGCTCCCGTCGATTCCCGGGGTTGAGCCGGCCAAGCCGGGCAACGAGCCGACTATGACGCCGCCCGCGGCGCCGAATCAGCAAGCCATGCCGCCTGCTCAGTAACGGTTCGGCAACAAAATGACCGGCATCCGTGCCCCATCCTTTCGCGCTTTTTGCGAAAGGATGGGTGAGTGAGCCACTGTTTAATTGACGAATCGATGGCAGCAAATGAAGGCCGCGACTCTACCGCTCCGCCACCCGATCCAGCAGATCGAAGAACTCAGGAAAGCTGATGGCGGCCGACTCCGCGCCCTGGATCAGCGTCTCGCCCTCGGCGCGCAGAGCCGCTACGCTGAAGGCCATGGCGATGCGGTGGTCGCCGCCGGCATCGATGGTTGCGCCGTGCAGCGTCTGGCCGCCGGGCACGTCGAGCCCGTCCTCGAACTCCTCAACCTCGGCGCCCATGGCGCGCAGATTCTTTGCCACCAGCGCGATGCGGTCCGACTCCTTCACGCGCAGCTCGCGCGCGTCGCGGATGCGAATGCCGCCGCTGGTGTACGGCGCGATGGCCGCCAGCACCGGCAGTTCGTCGATCAGTTGCGCCGCGAGCGCGCCGCTGATCGCCGTCGATCCCAGTCCCTCCGCCGGTGCTGAAATCTGCACCGTGCCCACCAGCTCCGCATGCTTTTCTTCGAGATTCAGCACTGCGATGTGCGCGCCCAGCGCCGTCAGCACGTCGAGCAGCGTGGCGCGCGTGGGATTCAGACCGAGCGCGTCGAGTACCAGATTGGAGCCGGGGAAGAGCAGCCGCGGCGCACAGAAAGAACGCGGCGGAGGAAAGATCGCCGGGAACTGCGGCATCGATGGCATGAAGCTGCTGCGGTCCGGCGATGGAGACCGAATCCACGGTGCGCGTCAGCGTTGGCGCCAAATGCGCGCAGAGCCAGTTCGCTGTGGTCGCGCGTGCGAACGGCCTCGCGCACCGTGGTGGTTCCCGCAGTTTGCAGGCCGGCCAGCAGAATCGCAGCTCTTCACCTGCGCGCTGGGAACCGGCGTGGTGTAGTCGATGGCTTGGAGCGGGCCCCCATCGATGGTCAGCGGCGCATGGCCGTCGGTGAGCGTGAGGCGCGCGCCCATGGCTTCGAGCGGCTTGCGAATGCGCTCCATGGGCCGGCGCGAAAGCGAGGCGTCGCCGATGAGCGTGAAGCGCCCTTCCTGCGGCGCGAGCAGCCCGGAGATCATGCGCATGGTGGAGCCGGAGTTGCCGCAGTCGAGCGTCCAGTCGCGCAAATCGTCGCCAGGTCCCGCGCGTCCCGCCACGCCGGTAATCTCCACGGAGTCCGCGCCGGTTCGGTTCACCTTCGCGCCCAGCGCTTCCATGCAGGCCAGCGTCGATGCGCAATCCGCGCCAGTCGAAAAATTCGTAAAGCGCGACACGCCTTCCGCGAAGCCGCCCAGCATGGCGTAGCGATGGCTGATGGACTTGTCGCCGGGCAGGCGCAGGCTGCCAACTATGTTGCGGGCGGGACGAATCAGTCGTTCCTGAACGGCAGTTTGCACAGTTTCTCCGGGGAAATGCTCCGATACTTTGAGTGTACCGAACTCGGTGCGCTTTTCGTCTGGCCGCGAACTGCCGCGCCAAGGGTCTTTTCCAGAGACCGGTTTCCCAAAATCACCCTTTTTGTCTTAAAATGGACCGCGATGACTGGATTCTTCTTTTCCCCCGTTCGCGGAAAGTTCCCTTCGCTCCACATGTTCATGCGAGCATGCCTCCTCGCGCCGCTAGCCGCGCTCTTTTGGCCGGCTTGTGCATCCGCCGCCACGCCCGCGTTTCCGCTGCACACCTCGGGACAGTACATCGTCGACAGCAACGGTTTGCGCGTGCACCTCAACGCCTTCAACTGGTACGGCTCTGAGTCGACCGATTTCGTCGTCGAAGGCCTCGAAGCGCAACCTCTGAACAGCATCGTGGCCACCATCAAGGGACTCGGCTTCAATGCTGTGCGCCTGCTGTGGTCAAACCAGATGGTGGAGAGCAATCCAGTGGTCGGCAATTATGCGCTCACTGCGAACACCAGCCTGGAAGGCGAACACGCTCTCACTATCTTCGACACCGTGATCAATGCCCTCACCAGCGCCGGCATCATGGTCATCCTCGACAATCATGTGAGCAACGCCGGATGGTGCTGCAGCACCACCGATAACAATGAGCTTTGGTACAACAGTAGCTACCCTGAGGCCAACTGGATCGCCGATTGGCAGGCGTTGGCCACGCGCTACCAGAGCAACCCATACGTTATTGGCGTCGACCTGCGCAATGAGCCTCGTTCCCCGGCTACGTGGGGCGGAGCAGCCACCACCGACTGGCATGCGGCTGCCGAGCGCGGCGGTAACGCGGTGCTCACGGTCAATCCCCATCTCCTCATTTTTGTTGAAGGCGTCAGTTACGCGGGAGATCTTTCCGGCGTCACCTCCTTGCCGGTGCAACTCAATATCGCCAACCAGCTCGTCTATGAAGCGCACGATTATGGTTTCTGGTATTCCAGCATCAAAGGCTACAGTGGCTGGTACAACGCCATCGAACCCAAGTGGGGCTACCTAGTTAACGGCAGCAATCCGCAGCCGCTGTGGATCGGCGAATTTGGCACCTGCAATTCGGCCGACACCTGCGACAGCAGCAGCAGCAACGCCGACCTCGGCTTTTGGTTCAACGCCATGACGAGCTTTGTCCGTGATTACGGCGTGGACTGGTCGTATTGGGCCATTAACGGCACCACGGAATCAGGCAACGGCGGCGGCTTCGGAACAGTCGAGGGCTATGGTGTTCTCAACACATCATGGAACGGGGGCGTGTTGGCATCGCTCACGGCGCGCCTGCAGAGCATGATGGCGCCAGGTAGTGCCAACTTCAACATGATTCCCGGCGGCGCGGCCCTCGCTCTCTCACCCGGCGGCAGCGGCAGTACGACGGTTGCAATTGTTCCGGAGAACGGTTTCACCGGGACCGTCAATCTTAGTTGCACTGTGACCCCGCCCACTGGCGCCATCGATGCGCCCACCTGCAGCGTTCCGTCTACCGAGACCGTCTCCAGCACAACGTTTGTGAGCGCCACGGTCATGATTGCAACCACAGGAGCAGTTGTGGCGCGCGACGCTCCGGCGAGCCACCCGCGCAGCAATCTTTCGCGCAGAACTGGCGGCGCGATCCTCGCATGTCTCGGGCTTCTGGTCGGCAATTTCGCGCGTCGCGGCCGCAAGAACCTGCAGCTGCTCCTGTTGCTTTTGCTGGTCGCTTTCTCGCTCGCGGCTTGTGGCAGCGGTGGCGGCGGCTCTGGCGGCACCACCACTACCAGCGGAGGAACTTCTGCTGGCAACTACATAGTCACTGTCACGGGGACAGCATCAGGCCTCAGCGCCGTCACAACGCAGATTGTGGTGACCGTTAATTAATCTTCAGTTCCCAGAATTTTCCATTGCACACAGGACACAATGATCCTTTGACGTCGCAGCGGCCGGACCCGGGTTACGCCATCGGTTCAAGGTGCGCGGTGAAATGGCGCAGGAACGGCGCCTCGTAAGTGAGCTTCATGCCGCGAATGCGCTCGCGGTTCTTCCAGACTTCGAGGATGACTTCGACGAGATAGTCGATGTGGCTCTGGGTATAGACGCGGCGCGGAATTGCGAGCCGCACCAGGTCCATTTGCGCGGCCGCGGCGAACATGAGCGTGCCGATTTCGACGGAGCGGACACCGCCCTCAAGATACAGTTCGCAAGCCAGGGCCACGCCGGGGAATTGCGCCGGGGGAATGTGCGGCAGAAACTCGCGAGCATCGAGATAGATGGCGTGACCGCCCGGCGGTTGAACGATAGGGACGCCCGCAGCGGCAATGTGGTTGCCGAGGTAAGCCGTGGAGGCGATGCGATAGCGCAGGTAGTCTTCTTCAACGGCTTCCTGAAGGCCTACGGCGATGGCCTCAAGATCGCGGCCGGCAAGACCGCCGTAGGTCGGGTAACCCTCGGTAAGAATGAGGAGATTCTTCTCCTGTTGCGCGAGCACATCGTCGTTGGTACACAGAAAGCCGCCGATGTTGGCCATGCCGTCCTTCTTTGCAGACATGGTGCACCCATCGCCCAGGCGGAACATCTCCTGCGCGATCTCTTTGGGCGATTTGTGCTCGTATCCTGGCTCGCGCAGCTTGATGAACCACGCGTTTTCGGCAAAGCGGCAAGCGTCGAAGTAGAGCGGGATGCGGTGTCTCCGGCACACGTCGCTTACCTGGCGGGCATTTTCCATCGAGACAGGCTGGCCGCCGCCTGAGTTGTTGGTCACGGTGAGCATGACCAGGGGGATACGCTCGCGGCCCACCTGTGCGATGAGACTCTCCAGCGCCGCCACGTCCATGTTGCCCTTGAAAGGGTGCTGCAGCGCCGGCTGGCGGCCTTCGGGAATCAGTAGATCGACGGCTTCGGCGCCGGTGAACTCGACGTTGGCGCGGGTCGTATCGAAGTGGGTGTTATTGGGAACGACGTCGTCTTTCTTGCACATCACGCCGAAGAGAATGCGCTCGGCGGCGCGCCCCTGGTGAGTGGGAACGACGTGTTTGTAGCCGAAGATGTTCTGAATGGAACTCTTGAATCGATCGAAGCTGCGGCTGCCGGCGTAGCTCTCGTCGCCTTCCATGATGGCGGCCCACTGGTGCGTGGACATGGCGCCGGTGCCGGAGTCGGTGAGCAAATCGATCAGGACATCATCGGCAGGGAGCAGGAAGAGATTGTAGTGCGCCGCCTTGAGAAGTTTTTCGCGCTGGGCGCGCGTCGTCCAGCGAATGGGCTCGACACTTTTGATCCGGAATGGCTCGATGATGGTCTTGGCGATCATGAATAGCTCACTGGAGGTCTCTGCGCATTATTGCGCGTGACCCTGGGTGAGAGCAAAAGCCGAGATGGCGCTCCCTCGGCCGAGGGGTGGTTCATTAAGTCCTGTGGAATCAGGGGTAATGTTCGTTTTTCGGGTGCCTAAAACCTGCCAAATGTTCGCTCAAGTGCGACCGGTTGCCCCGCGAATGTTCGCTCAGGTTGTCGTGATTCTTTGAGACAAATTAACGAGAATTGCGCGCCTCAAGGGTGAACGTGAATAGAGAATTTCGCGAGTAAGAGCGACGGTTGGCAGAGAATTTCCCATAAGTGCATCAAGATGGGCTCCGGAGCGTGTTATTGGGGCCACTTTTCGCGTGCTTTGCATGTAAGAAAGCGTTTTCTGGGGTCGTTTTCGGCCCGATTTGCGTGCGGCAATGCCGCATGGTTCCGAGTGGAATCAATCTAAGGGCTGAGGGGCTGGGAGCAGAATCGCCGGTCCCGCGGAGCGCGACCGCGCATCCGGGACCCTGGGGCCGTGATCCGGACGTCGTTCAACAAAGCACGCTGGACTAGCGCATTGGGCGACAGTTGACAGTTCGCGTTGCGGAGAATCCTTCTGTCAACGTCCAGGATGTTATACCGATATGAAGGAGAAAATGTGGCTGATTCGCGAATTTTGAGGTATTCCATTCGAGAAGGACTGCAGCGGCAAACCATCACGAGTGCAGTAAGACGCGGCCTCGTCGCGATCATTTTCGCTCTCCTGGGAGCGAGTATTGCTTCAGCACAGAAAGCGGACATTGACCTCACAAGTGGATTTCAGCAGCCGCCAAATAGCGCAAAGCCGCGAGTTTGGTGGCACTGGATGAATGGCAATGTTACGAAAGAAGGCATCAAAGCTGACCTGGAGTGGATGAATCGTGTGGGAATCGGAGGCTTCCAGAACTTCGATGCGTCGTTGGGTACGCCGCAGATCGTTCAGAAGCGGTTGATCTACATGTCACCGGAGTGGAAGGATGCCTTCCGCTACGCGACCACGCTGGCTGATCGGTTGGGGCTGGAGATGGGGGTTGCGAGCTCCGCAGGATGGAACCTGACGGGTGCGTCGTGGGTACTGCCCGCGCAGGCGATGAAGAAGTATGTCTGGTCAGAGACCGAGATCAACGGTGGCGAGGCGTTTCATGGAGTCTTGAAGAGGCCACCTTCGAACGCAGGCCCGTTTCAGAATCTCCCTTCGAATGCGACGGCGCCGGAATTCTATCGAGATAGCGCGGTTATTGCCTATCGACTGCCCGCGAACGACAAGCCGCTTCATGAGGTACCGAAAGTTGCGTCGAGCGGCGGACAGTTCGATCTGACCACCCTGACCGATGGTGATCTTACGAAGGCGACGCTGCTCCCCGCAGCACCGCCCAATGAAAAGTCGTGGATACAGTTTGAATATCCCGAGCCGCAACGGATTTGCGGATTGAGCGCCGCCTTCATCTTTAGCAACCTAAAAGAGCGCCAGGTTATGGCTCTGACCGAAGTGGATGTAGAGGCAAGTGACGATGGGAAGGAATTTCGTTTGGTCGCGGCCGTTCCCTGGGCATTAGGACAATTTCCTGTGCGCACGATTGCGTTTCCTGCAGTCACTGCGAAGTTCTTTCGGGTAACTTTCAAGACGCCACCGAACGAGACCACCGCGGTTGGTGAGCGCATATCAGAACTGGTCTTTCGAACTTACACGCCCATTAATCGATTCGAAACCAAAGCGGCGTTCGGACGAGAAGGCAACTTACTCTCTGTTGCAACACCGCCAGTCGAGGTTGGGGAGGATGGGACCGGGGATGCGATCCGAAAATCCGATGTAATGGATTTGACAGCCGAGATGCACTCCGATGGCACGCTCGATTGGACCCCGCCGCAGGGCCGATGGGTCGTGGTGCGCTTCGGGTATTCACTCACGGGCATTATGAATAACCCGGCTGAACCGGAGGCCACCGGCCTCGAGATCGACAAGTTGAACGCCACCTATGTGAGGGAATACTTCAAGAAGTATCTCGATAACTTGCAGGATGCAACCGGAGGCTTGATGGGAAAGCGCGGCCTTCGGTACGTGGTTACCGATAGCTGGGAAGACGGAACGCAGAACTGGACGGATGACATGTTCGCTCAGTTCAAGGCGCATCGAGGTTATGACATGCATCCGTGGATGCCGGTGCTGACAGGCCATGTCGTGGAAAGCTCTGAGGCCAGCGACCGCTTCCTTTATGACTTTCGCAGAACCTTATCCGATCTTGTCGCGGAGAAGCATTACGACGAAATCACTGCCCTGCTGCATGCGCGAGGCTTGGGACGCTACAGCGAGTCGCACGAGCAAAGCCGCTCATTGATCGGCGATGGCATGGAAGTGAAGCGAACGGCCGATATCCCGATGGGTGCGTTGTGGGTTCCGATTCCCAATATCGCCCGGAATCCGGACCTGAGGGAAACTGCGTCAGTTGCCCATATTTACGGACAAGACCTGGTGGCGGCCGAGTCGATGACGACGGGCAGAGGAGCCTGGACGTGGTCGCCTGAGACCCTGAAACCTGCTGCCGATCGGGAGCTGGCGATGGGCGTCAACCGGTTTGTGATTCACACCTCGGTGCACCAGCCGCTGGACGATAAAGTCCCTGGCCTGGGGCTCGGAATGTACGGTCAGTGGTTCACGCGGCACGAGACGTGGGCGGAGTTGGCAAAACCCTGGATGACTTACCTGGCGCGGAGCTCGTATATGCTCCAGCAGGGCAAGTTTGTGGCCGACGTGGCCTATCTCTACGGCGAAGACGCGAACATTACACAACTATTCGCTATTCAAGGGCCAGATGTGCCCGCAGGTTATAACTTTGATTACGTGAACAGCGATGTAGTGCTGCATTGCCTGAGCGTGAAGAACGGACGAATTATAACTCCCGGAGGCGCTAGTTATCGGGTGCTGGCGCTCGATGCGAGCACCCACCGCATGACACTGCCGGTGCTGCGGAAGCTCCGTGACCTTGTTCACGAGGGCGCGGTCGTGGTGGGCCCGATGCCGATCGATAGTCCTAGCCTGAGCGACGACCAGGCTGAATTCAAAACAATTGCAGGCGAACTCTTCGGCATAGGAACCGGCGATCACAGTTACGGAAAGGGCCGAGTGCTTGCAGGACAAACAATTGCCGATGCACTGCAAAAGCTGAATGTGACACAGGATTTCGAGATCACTGAAGCACAGCCCGACACTAACTTGTTCTTCGTGCACCGACACATTTCTGACGGCGAGATCTATTGGGTGAATAACACTGGCAACCGAGCCGAGACAGTGAATGCTAGATTTCGCGTCGCCGGCAAGGCTCCGGAATTGTGGCACGCTGATACCGGCAAAATGGAAACTGCGTCTTACCGTATCGCAGACCACCGCACGATTGTGCCGCTCCGCCTTGGGGCCAACGATGCCGTGTTCATATTATTCCGCAGGAACGCAGATGTGCTATCGCGAAGCATACGGCCCCCGATCGAAACCACCATGGCCAGCATAGAGGGTCCCTGGAAGGTGCAGTTTCAACCAGGCCGAGGTGCGCCGGCGGAGTCTAGTTTTGAAAAGCTGGTTTCCTGGACAGAAAACAACGATTCCGGAGTGAAATATTTCTCCGGTACTGCAACCTATTCGAAAACGTTCCAGGCTCCGCTGAAGTGGTTCAGTACTGGTACGCGGCTATGGATTGATCTCGGGGATGTGAAGAATGTCGCCGAGGTATCCGTGAATGGCAAATACCTGGGAATCGTTTGGAAGCCACCGTTTCGAGTGGATGTAACTGGCATCATGAAGCCGGGCACGAACGCGCTGGAAATCAAAGTGACGAATCTTTGGGTCAACCGGTTGATCGGCGATCAACAGCCCGACGCGACCGAAAAGTACACCTATACGACTCGCCCATTCTACGGTGCTGACTCCACTCTGTTGCCGTCCGGCCTCCTCGGACCCGTCCAGATCGTGCAATCAGTTCAGCCCAGGACAATCGGAATGATCAATCGGGAGCGTGTTTACGATAGTCGGAATTAACGAGCTTGGCTGGAAATCCGATGGTTTCGACTCAAATCTGACAGCTATCACCGCTTACGTAGAGCAATCCCGAACCGGCAAACGGACTTCGGTACCGAGATCTTCCACCGGGCATTCAATGAGCGCAAAAGCGCCAAAGCACTGATCGAAGCTGATTACTCCCCAAGTCGGCTTGTGGTGACCTTTGCGCGTGTGAGGGGTGCGGGGAAGAGCGATTGCGTACGCGCCTGTGTTTGGGCGCGGCTTCGCCGCGTACTTTGTTTTTCGGTAAGGGCGACCCGGCTCCCAGGGCTGACGCCCGGGGCTATTTTCTGCTCTCCCTGCGGGAGAGGGGGACTTGGTTTTTCGAATGATGGGCGGGCGGGTTAGGGCGTGAGTAAACTCATGCCCTGATATAAAGCAACAGGGATTAGAGAATGGGGAACAGGGAGTAGAAAAATACCCCGTTCGGCTTTGTTCGTCCTGGTACGACAGTTGTGCTTGCCCCGGATCACGTGAATCCGTGCTTGAAGGCCTGAAATTTGGGCGATTCTTCAGGGGGATAAATCCCCCTGCTCCCTCTGGCATGACTATCTGCAACTGCAGTACTGGGGCGGTTTCGCGGCTGTTGTAACCGACTGTGGCCGGGGTGGAGGGTGGATTTTACTTCCACCCGACAGACGAAGACCTGTCTGTGGGGACCCCGGAAAGGAAAAATCCACCTGGCAGTCGTGGCTTTGGGACACAGGAACTGCGGAATCGCTGTAGTGCGCAGGTCGCATTGGGGTGGGACGTGATGTGGATCACTGATCGGCAGCCATTGCCGGTCCGATACTTCGACATCTACTCAGGAGATTTGCCCGTGAATCGTTTCCGCGCTCGTTTGTTCATTGCCGCCTTCTTCGTTCTTTTCGTATCGGCTGCTTCCGTCCAACCTGGCCTGGCTCAGCAGGAAAAAGCCAAGCATATTGTCCATCGGCTGATTCCAGCCGGGGATACTTGTGCCAACTGCCACAAGGCGATCTATGACCAATGGAAAGCCAGCCCTCATGCCGACAACGGTGTGGAATGCACCGTGTGCCATGGCGAGACAACAGCAAAGGACTTCGCGGGCACGCCGGCATTAAGCACATGCGACAGCTGTCACACCGATCAGGTGGCACAACTGAAGTCCGATCCATTCATGCAAGGCAGGACGTGTGTGAGCTGTCATCAAGCACACACCTTCGTGGAGCACAAGAAGGCGGCGCCGGCAGGCAAGTGATTGCAATTTCCAGGCGTGGCTGACCAGGGCGAATCCTAGAGGGGTCAAAACCTCTCGATTTTGCTGCTCTTTTCGGCACGACTGAAGAACTTGTTGAAAAAGCACTTGCTATAATGGCGCAGAGCTTCGGTAGCTCGTCTTTCCCCGCCATGTCCGTCATTCGTTTTGGAGAATTTGCGCTCGATGAGCAAACGCTCGAGCTCCGCAAGAACGGCGCGCTGAGCCGGATTCAGCAGCAGCCGGCGCGGGTGCTTGCGTTTCTGCTGAACCATCGCGGGTCCCTGGTGACACGCGAACAGATCAGGCTCGCGATATGGGGCGAGGACACCTTTGTCGACTTCGAGCAGGGGCTGAACTTCTGCATTCGGCAGATACGCCTGGCTCTGAACGATCAGGCGGAGCGCCCCCGGCACATTGAGACGCTTCCGCGCCTCGGGTACCGCTTTATTTCCCCGATTGAAAAAAGTGGAGACGGCGAAACCGCCGCGGTGGAGAAGCGCCTGCGTATCGGGGTGGTTCCGGTGGAGGATCTTTCGGGACAGCCGGAGCACTATTTCGCCGCGGGATTGACGGAGGACATGATCTCCGCACTTTCGCGCATCGATCCAGGGCGGCTGCGCGTGACGGCTCTTCCCAAGCTTGAGAGCGGCGATGCGATGGCGGAGCATCTCAATCGGCTGCAGGGCGAGCTGAATCTGGACTATCTGTTGCGCGGATCAGTGAGACGCTCGGGGGATAGGTTACGCATCAGCGCGCAATTGCACGATCTGCGCGACAAATGCGTGCTTTGGTCGGAAACGTACGACCGCAAGGCGGGCGATCTGCTGGCGGTGCAGGAAGAGGTGACACAGCGCGTAAGCGAGAGCCTGGCGGTGGAACTTTTCCCGAGCGTGACGGTGGGCGCGCGAAGGTATTCGAAGTCGTCGGCAGCTTACGATGCGTATCTTAAAGGGCGTTTTTTCTGGCATAAGATGACGGCGGACGCGATCGGGCGGAGCATGGACTATTTCAGAGAGGCACTGGCCATCGATGGTGGTTTTGCGCCTGCATATGCCGGACTTGCCGATTGCTACGCGCAGATGGGATCGATTCGCGTTGGACAGATGAAGCCGCTTGAGGCCCTGGCGCAGGCACATTCGTATCTGCAACGAGCATTGGATCTGGATGAGACGCTGGCCGAGGCGCACTGCACGCTGGGCCTCATCAAGAGCTGGTATGACTGGGACTGGGACGGCGCCGGACGGGAGTTCGAGGCGGCGTTGGCACTGGATCCGAGCCAGATTGCCGCGCTGATCTGGCAATCGCTGTATTTGAGCGCGGTGGGGAAAACTCAGGAAGCGATTGGCTCGATGCAGCGCGCGCGCGAGGTTGAACCGCTGTCGACCAGCGTGAATCTGTACCTCGGAGTCGCGCAAGCGCACGCCGGCCAGCTCGATCTTGCTCTACGGCAATTGCGGCATAGCATTGAGCTGGAACCCGGCTATTACAGGCCGTATTTTTTTCTGGGCCGGAATCTGGCATGGCTGGGGAGATATGACGAGGCCATCAAAGCCTTTGAGAAGGCGCTTTCGCTGACGCCCGACAACATTGAGGCATTGGCCTTTATGGGAGTCGCTCTGGCCGGCAAGGGCGAGCGGCAGCGCGCTCTCAACATCGTAAAGAAGGTGAGACTGGCGGGAGAGAAGACGGAGCCAGCCGTACTGATCGCCTTGATCTACGCCAG
The DNA here is from genome assembly GCA_963826735.1 of uncultured Acidobacteriota bacterium. Classification (GTDB taxonomy): domain Bacteria; phylum Acidobacteriota; class Terriglobia; order Terriglobales; family Acidobacteriaceae; genus Telmatobacter. The sequence goes on along the minus strand of CAWGYN010000006.1, from coordinate 82,288 downwards.
CCTCAAGCTCGCCGCGGAGATGTTCGAGTCGCTGGAGCGAGCGGTCGCGGTGAAGTCAACGCCGATTTACATTGCGGTTCTACACCCTGAATTCCTTCCGTACCGGGCGGATTCGCGCTTTCACAGTTTTCTGGCCGCGATCGGTTTGTCGCACCTGGTACGCAACTAAGCGTCCGGGACAATGTTCTGGTTGAAGCGGAAGAAGTTGGTGGGGTCGTACTTTTTCTTGAGTGCGGCGAGGCGAGCGTAGTTTGCGCCGTACGACGCCTTGACCGCTGACGGCCCTTCGTCTCCCAGATAGTTCACATAGGCATCCGAAGCTCCGAAGGCGTTCAAGGCTGAAGCAAAGCCTTGCGCCCATGTGATGCACTTCTCGGCCATCGCGGGATCGGTCCATGCGGGCATGATGTTGATGCTGTAATGCACGCGCCTGAGGCCGAAGGCGGTTTGCGCGACGGGAACTCGGCTGGCGAGGCCGTGCATGTGCTCAATGACCACTTGAGTCTGTTCGGTCGGCATCTCTTCCGCGTAGTCGACGATAGCCCGGATTGCGTCATCGCTCAGGTCGCGGAGGAAGGGGCACTTGAAGTAGTAATGCTGGCCAGCCGGCGCGGTGAAATCGAGCATCGATTGAATTTCGGTGTATTTCTTTTCGCCGATGAGATCGGCGGCGGGCGGAGAGTCGAGGTAGAACTGTTTGCACGCGGCGGCGCGGTCGCCGTTCGATCCGCTGTGACAGAGCGCAATTGCCGCCATGGGATGGCCGTGGCCGGTCAGGAGGGCGGCGTAGGCGGTGAGCTCATCGGGCGCCTGAGAGGTGAGGTCGCGATATTGCCGCAGCAGGTCGAAGGCTACCGGGCGCGGATATAAAGCAATGCCGCCATGGATATTGGCGAGTTGGTGTAGACGAAATTCGAGCGCGGTAACGATTCCGAAATTTCCGCCGCCGCCGCGGATGGCCCAAAACAGTTCTTCGTTTTGCGTGGGGCTGACGAAGAGGTGATTTCCGTCGGCATTCACAAGATCGGCGGAGACGACGTTGTCGCAACTGAGGCCATGCTTGCCCATGAGCCAGCCAATGCCGCCGCCCAGGGTGAGCCCACAGACGCCGGTAGACGAGATCACACCCCCGGTGGTGGCAAGAGCAAATTTCTCACATTCGCGATCGAATTCTCCCCAGGTGGCGCCTCCTTGAACTAATGCTGTTTTCCGGCTCGAGTTGATCTGGACTTCTCTCATGAGCGAAAGGTCGATCATCATGGCATCGTCTGCCACCGATTTGCCCGCGACGCTGTGGCCCCCTCCGCGGACCGACGCGGCGAGTCCCTGTTCGCGGGCGAAACGAACGGATTGAATCACATCGGCGATGCTCGTGGGCTGAACGATGACGGACGGATTACGGTCGATCATGCCGTTCCATATGCGGCGCGCACGACTGTACTCCGGATCATTGAGGGTCAAAACCGGGCCGCTCAAGATGCGACGCAGCCCGGCCAATTGCTCAGAAGAAAGTTCCTGTATCGGCTCCCTCATGCTGGAAAGATTACCACCCGTGCACGGCCCGACCGGATGAGTTTTGGATGAGTTGGGTGAGGGGCTGAACTCAGGTTCAACTCATGACCGGCTCATTGAGTGCGGGGGAGAAGTGCAGCAGACTCCTTGCATCAGAAGGCGCGAACAACTCGAGGCGCCAATTCGATGAGGAGAAATTCACATGAAAATGAAAATCGCAGCTATCGTCGGGCTGGTTCTGCTCTCCGCGCTGTCAGCCACTGCCCAAGACATGAAAACCAACCCGATGACGGTCCCTTTCGCGTTTGTGGTCGGCAACAAGACCTTGCCCGCCGGCGCATATCGTGTCCAGTTTAATCTCCAAACGAGATCAACTACGCTGCTCAGCGCCACTGGCCCTGTGGCGGGTATGGAGACTATTCCCAACGGCGAGGGGTATCGGCAGGATGCTCTTGAATTCCAGCGTGTAGGAGACACCTGGTTCCTGGAGCAGGTCAAGGTTCAGGGCTACAGGCAGAGTCTGTCCCCGAGCAAGCGCGAGAAGAGGGAGCTGGCCGAATTGAAGTCCCAGGGCCGGCAGACGCTCATCGCATCTATCGCGGCCGCCCATTAAGCCCGCTACTCCATTCACCCGATGTGCATCTGGTGTGATGCATCTTCCATGTCACGCGATTGACACGATCGGAACCGAGGGCCGCCGCTCATGAGTGCGGAGGAGAAGAGGCGCAGCTCCGATCAAACTCAGTCGTAACTCATTTCCCCCTCATTTACGCGATGGAAATTGCGGCACAGAATCGCTTTCAACAACGGCGCATTCGAGGGTAGAAGCGCCAATCCCAAAACTGGAGGAATTCTCATGAAAAGCAGAAAGTTTCTAGCAATTTCGGCTTCAATGGCCGGACTGGTACTCGCAACCATGTTTGTCCCCTGCGCCCATGCCGGCTGCGGCCTCTATACTCCGGGGTCTCACCCGGCCAGTTGGCAACCCCAGATCGGCTCGCCGCGGCTTGTACGGGCGGCTCTCATCGGCGACGGTGATGACTTCTCACACGAACCCAGCATCGTCGGAACCTGGAAAGAGCATTGGATCTCCGAAGGCAGCGAAGGAATCCCCAACGGCGTCGAGGTCGATGCTGGCTACGCTCAGTGGCACAGTGACGGCACTGAGATCAATAACTCCGGCCTGCGTGCTCCCATGACCGGCAACGTTTGCCTCGGTGAATGGATAAGAACCGGAGTGCGCACCTATCAGTTGAACCACTTCGGAATCTCGTACGACTCCACCGGCATCAACCTCGTCGGCCCCGCCCGCATTCAGCAATGGATCACCCTCGATCCCGAAGGCAATGCAACCTCGGGAAAATTCACCATCGATCAGTGGGACGAGTCGGGCAATTTGCTCGCTCACGTGCAGGGCAATGTCACCGGAACCAGAGTGACCATGGACACCGGATTCCAGAAGGTCGAGTAAGTTAAATCCTGATTTGCAACCGCGGGTCTCGCTCGGCGTTGACCGGCTCGGAGCGTGACCTGCGTTTGCAGATCGGACCGCGAATCGCGGCCCGATCAAGCATGCGGCTTCGACCTGGGACGCGGTGTAATGTTGCCGATTCGATCCGCGACCGGATGCTCAGGGTGTAAGTGTGACTAGTTCTACTGCCTATGCTTCACGCCTGGTGAGATCGTACTGCTGACAATCGCTGGTGTTGCATTACAACAAGAGGCTTTCGGTGCGGCGGATGGTGGCTACCAGGAATCGGATTTCTCGCGCTTATCAGGACGTTATTTATGCAGCCATCAATAAAGCCCAAGCGATTCCATCGGCTTTGTCGGCAAGACTGAAGTCGCGCCCTTTCACGAAGGGACGGACGCAAACTGCTAAAAACCAGGTGCTACAAGGTAAGAGCCAAGAGCTGAGAGCTGACCACTACTGCGGTATCTTGTAGTCCGCGTTGGTGGTCTTGGCGCCGACCTGGGTGGGTGTGGGCAGTTGCGAACGGTCCCATCCTCCGCCCAGCGCCTGCACCAGTTGCACCGCCGAGGTCATCTCCTCCACCTCAATGGAATTCAGCGTTTCCTCGTTCGAGAGCACTGTGTTCTGGGCGATCACGACATCGACGTAGGGATCGACTCCCGTGTTGTAGCGCGACAACTCGATGTTGAGGTAATCCTGGGCGTCCTTGACCGCCTGCTGCTGGCGCAGGATCTGTTGCGAATAAATGTGCGTGGCGGCCAAATAGTCCTCAACCTGCTGGAAGGCGATGAGCGTGACCTGCCGAAAGTTGGCGAGGTCGGCGTTGTACTCGGCCTCGTACTGGTGCAACTCGGCGCGATAAAGGAAACCGTTGAAGAGGACTTGCGAAACCGACGGCCCGATGGACCAGGTGCGGCTCGGCGATTGAAACAGGTTGGTTAACTCGGAGCTCTGAAGTCCACCAGAGGCGCTGATGGTTACCTGGGGGAAGAATGCGCCGTAGCCGATGCCGATGAGGGCATTGGCCTCGGCGAGCGTGCGCTCGGCAGCCGCGATGTCAGGACGCCGTTCGACAAGCTGCGAGGGCAGGCCGGTAGGTATGGACGGCGGCGCGAAGACCATGGGCTTTACAGGGATGGAAAAGTCTGTGGCTATTTTGCCCAGGAGCATAGCGATGGCATTCTCATATTGCGCGCGCAGCAGTCCCACGTTGATGGCTGACGCTTGCGCCGCTTCCAGCGTGGTCTTGGCCTCGGCTACGGAGATGTAATCGCCGACGCCTGTGTCGTACTGGGCCTGGTTGTAGTCGAGCGATTTTTGATCGGCCGCCACGGTTGCGTTGAGGATCTGCTGGAGCATGTCCTGGCCGCGAATCTCGAAGTAGTACTCCGCCAGGCTGGCCTGCTCGGTCAGCTTCTCGACCTGGAGATCGGCGGCGCTCACCTGGGCGGCGTACTTCTCCTCACGGACTTCGTTGCGGATCTTGCCCCAGAAATCAGGGGTCCAGGAGACGTCGATCGGAGTATTCCAAAGCGTGGATTGCTTTCCAGGATTCGCTTGCGTGGAATTACTCAGCGAACCGGAACTTTTTGCCCGATTCCATGATGGAACCGCGGTGATTGTGGGCCAGAATTGTGCGCGCGCTTCGGCGATCTGGGCGCGAGCCGCCATGTAATTCTGGAAATACACTTTCAGGTTTTCGTTATCGATATTGAGCTGTTCTTCCAGCGTATTCAGTTCGGGATCGTTAAAGACCTCCCACCAGTTGCCGCGCAGCATGGCGTCCTGCGGGCTGGCCACCTTCCAGCCGCCGGTATCTTGAAAATTGACGGTCGATTCCTTGTAGTTGGGCGCGGTGACTGCGGTCGGCGTGGGTGCGTGGTACGGCGGGCCAACGTGGCAGCCGGAGAGAAGCGCGAGCAAGCCCAGGGCGCCCGAGAGTGAAAGCGCGGCTGAGAAGGAACGCGCAGATCGATTTTTTAGTTCAAACATGGTCAACGTCCTTCACGTGTTACGACACTGCTTCTTCCACGGTTGGCGGCAGTGTGTCGTGCGAGCGGCCCAGCGCGCGCAGGCGCAGCCGGTCCATATACAGATAAACCACAGGCGTGGTGTAGAGCGTAAGCAACTGGCTCAATAACAGCCCGCCTACGATGGTAATTCCCAAAGGCTTGCGCAACTCCGAGCCGGTACCGGTACCGAAGGCCAGGGGCAGCGCGCCACAAATCGCCGACATGGTGGTCATCATGATGGGCCGGAAGCGCAACATGCAGGCGCTGAAGATGGCGTCGCGCGTCGTCTTGCCTTCCAGGCGCTCGGCCTGGAGCGCGAAATCGATCATCATGATGGCGTTCTTCTTGACGATGCCGATGAGCAATATGATGCCGATGATCGAGATCATGTTGAGATCGATGTGGAAGAGCATAAGGGCCAGCATGGCGCCGGCGCTGGCCGAGAACACCGTGGAGATGATGGTGAGCGGGTGAATCAGGCTCTCATAGAGAATGCCGAGCACGATGAAAACCGAAAGCAGCGCGGTGATGACCAGAATGGGCAGCGTGGCTATGGATTGCTGGTAAGCCTGGGCGATTCCGGCAAAGAAGCCATGTACCGTTCCCGGCATTCCCAACTGCTGTTCCATCTCCGCCACGTCGCGGGTGGCGTCGCTGAGCGAGACGCCATTGCGTGTGTTGAAGGAGACAGTGACGGAAGGGAAAAGGCCGGTATGGGCCACCTGCAACGGCGTGGTGCTGGTGCGCGCCTTGACGGTGGAAAGCAGGGGCGACACCATATCGATGCCCGCTCCCGACGATGATTTGCGGGGAGTGAAATAGATGTTGTTGAGGCCCGACGGATCCTGCCAGTACTGCGGAGCCACTTCCATGACCACGTAGTACTGATTGAGCTGGGTGTAGATGACGGAGACTTCAGATTGGCAAAACGCGCTGCAGAGCGAACTGTTCAGCGACTGCGGGGTTTGTCCGAGGCGCGCCGCTGTGACGCGGTCGTAGTCGAGCAGTTCCTCGAGGCCCTGATTCTGCTGATCGGTGTTTACGTCAGTCAGGTCAGGCAGTTTGGCCATATTCTTGAGCAGGATGGGGCCCCATTGACCTAGATCTGCAATGGTGTCTGCCTGGATGGTGTATTGATACATGGCGCCGCCGCTGCGTCCTCCCATGCGGATATCCTGGGCTGCTTGCAGAAATGCGGAAGCCAGCGGCAGGCTGTTCATTGGCTTGCGCAGGCGGTTAATCACGTCCATGGCCGAAGTCTGGCGCACATCGCACTTCGGGCCTTCCTTGCAGCTGCTGCCCAAGGGCTTGAGTGCGACGAACATGCCGCCGGCGTTGCCGTTGCCTGTGTAAGCAAGAACGTGGGCCACGGCGGGATCGTTTTTAACAACGTTTACCAGCGACAGGGTGGAGAAATTCATGAAAGGGAAGGAGGCATCCTGCGGTCCTTGTATCGAGCCTCCGATTACGCCGGTGTCCTGCTGAGGGAAAAAGCCTGTCGGAATCCTAAAGGCGATGAGGACGTTGAGAGCGATGGTGAGGAGAAGGACGACCAGCATTAGTGCGGGATTATCCAGTACCCATGTGAGAGATCGGCGATAGATCGACATCATGCCGTCGAAGAAACTTTCGCTCGTCCGATAAAGCCAATTGTGTTTTTCGTCTTTCTTGTGCGCCCTGAGGACATACGCGCACATGCAGGGCGTGGTGGTAAGGGAAACGAACATTGAGATGACGATGGCGGTGGCCAGGGTTACCGCGAACTCGCGGAAGAGGCGTCCGATGATTCCACCCATCAACAGAATCGGAATGAAGACCGCAATCAGCGACATGCTGATGGAAAAAACCGTGAAGCCGATCTCCGATGCGCCTTTCATGGCGGCGGCTAAGGGGTCCATCCCCGCTTCGACATGGCGTGTGATGTTCTCCATGACTACGATGGCGTCGTCGACCACAAATCCGGTGGCGATGGTGAGGGCCATCAGCGAAAGGTTATCGAGCGTGTAGCCAAACATGTACATCGCCGCGAAGGTTCCGATGAGCGAGACCGGAACCGCGACACTGGGAATGAGGGTGGCGCGCGGGCTGCGCAGAAAACAGGAAGACTACGAGGATGACGAGAACAAACCGATCCGATCAGCGCCTTATACACAGTTGAAACCGAAGCGCGGATGGTACTGTCCGGTCCATGATCGACGGTGGTCTTGACGCCCTGCGGGAAGAACGGCTTCGAGGAAGGGCAGTTGCGCTTTGACGCGATCGACGGTATCGATAATGTTGGCCCCTGGCTGGCGGAAGATGGTGAGCACCACTCCCCTTCTGCCATCGATATAGCCAGCGGAGCGGAGGTTCTGTGTCGAATCCTCGACGTCGGCGACATCGGAGAGCTTGATTGCCTGGCCGTTGTGGTATCCGACGATCAGCGGCCGGTAGTCGGCCGCCTCGGAGATCTGGTCGTTGGTAAGGATGTCTTCGCTGACGCCATTGTCGGAGAGCTGACCCCTGGGCGAGTGGGAGTTTTGCAGGCTGAGGACGGATTGCACGCTGCCGAGGGTAAGGCCGAAGCTTTCAAGCTTGGTGGGATTAACCTCGACGCGCACCGAAGGCGTGCCGCCGCCCTGCGCCCCGACCTGCCCGACGCCCTGAATCTGCGAAAGCTTTTGCTCCAGAATCGTCGAGGCCAGGTCGTACAGCTTGGTCACCGGATACTTGTCCGATGTGAGGCTGATGATCATGATGGGCGAATCGGCGGGATTGATCTTGCGGTAGGAAGGATTGGAGGGCAGGTTGGCAGGCAGATAAGTGCGCGCGGCGTTAATGGCAGCCTGCACGTCGCGGGCGGCGCCATCGATGTTGCGGCTGAGATCGAATTGCAGGGTGACATTGCTCGAGCCCAGCTGGCTCGATGAAGTCATCTCAGTAATGCCGGCGATGTGGCTGAACTGGCGTTCGAGCGGCGTGGCCACAGAGGCGGCCATGATCTGCGCGCTGGCTCCGGGAAGACCGGCCTGGACGCTGATGGTGGGAAAGTCGACCTGCGGCAACGGCGCCACCGGCAGCACGACGAACGCAATCGCGCCTGTAATGGCCACCGCAATGGTGAGCAACGTGGTGCCCACGGGCCGCCGGATGAATGGAGCCGAAAGGTTCATGCATTCTCCGCGCCGGGGGGCAGATCGGGGTCGATCGAGATGTGCGAAAGGCGGCGGCCCATGACGCGCTGGCCGAGGCGGTCGAAGAAGATGTAGATCACCGGCGTGGTGTAGAACGTGAGCAATTGGCTCAACAGCAGGCCACCGACCATGGCAATGCCGAGCGGACGGCGCAGTTCCGAACCCAGCCCGGTGCCTGCTGCCAGGGGAATGCCGGCCAGCAGCGCGGCCATGGTGGTCATCATGATGGGCCGGAAACGCAGCAAGCTGGCCTGGTAAATCGCCTCCGTCGAATCCATGCCATGCTTGCGCTCGGCCTCGAGCGCGAAGTCGACAATCAGAATGCCGTTTTTCTTTACGATGCCGATGAGCAGGATGATGCCGATGATTCCCACCACGCTCAAATCTTCGTGGCAGATCATGAGCGCGAGCAACGCGCCCACGCCGGCGGAGGGCAGCGTGGAAATGATGGTAATGGGATGGATGAAGCTCTCATAAAGGACGCCAAGAACGATGTAGACGGCGACAAGAGCGGCGAGAATCAGCAGCGCCTCGTTGGACAGTGAATTTTGGAACGACGCTGCGGTGCCCTGGAAACCGGACTGTAGGCTGGCAGGGAAATTAAGGTTCTTCGCCGCCTTTTCAATGTCGGTGATCGCCGTTCCCAGTGAGGCATTGGGGGCCAGGTTGAATGACACCGTGACCGACGGGAACTGTCCCTGATGGTTGATGGAAAGGGGTTCAGTGGTGTTCGTCACCTGCGTGAAGGCGCTGAGCGGAATGGCATTGGCGCCAACCGAGGAGGTGACCGCATTGGGCGTAGTACCGGCGGTCGAGCCGCCCGAGGGCGAAGAAGCTCCTGCATTGCTCGTGGTTCCGGCCAGCACCGAAGCCGGCGAGGTCAGCGCCTGGGAAGACGGCGTATAGCGAACCGATGTGGTCGTCGCGTTCGAACCGGCTGACGCCGAGGCAGACGAGGAGAACGACGTGGCCGCTCCGGCGCCGGTCGCGCCCGAGGACGAGTTGGTCTGGATGTACAGATCACTGAGCTTGGAAGGGTTCTTTTGCCACTCGGGAGCGGTCTCCAGGATCACGTGATATTGGTTGAGCTGCGTATAAAGGGTGCTGATCTCGCGCTGCCCGTAGGCGTCGTAGAGCGTGTTGTCAATGGTGGTGGGGGCAATGCCGAGGCGCGAGGCCGTCACGCGGTCGATCTCCAACTGCACGGCTTTGGCGCCGGTCTGCTGATCCGTGGCCACGTCTTCCAATTCGGGGAGCTTATTCAGTTGCGCAACAAATTTGTTGGTCCACTCGTTCAACTCATCTGTGTCGGGGTCTTCGAGCGTGTACTGGTACTGCGTGCGGCTCACGCGATCGTCCACCGTGATGTCCTGCACCGGCTGCATGTAAAGCTGGATGCCCTCGACCTTCTTGAGACGGCGCTGCAATCTGCGGATCACGTCGGAGGCGCCGATGCGCTCGTTGATGGGTTTCAGATTGATGGAAATGCGGCCGCTGTTGAGAGTGGTATTGATGCCGTCGGCGCCGATAAAGGAAGAGAGGCTCTCGACCGCCGGGTCCTGAAGAATGATCTGCGCAATTTCCCGCTGCTTCTCGCTCATGGCGTCGAAGGAGATGGATTGCGAAGCCTGGGAGATGCCCTGAATGACGCCGGTATCCTGTACCGGGAAGAATCCCTTGGGAATGTAGATGTAGAGAACGACGGTGAGGACGAGCGTTGCGGCGGCAACCAGCAGCGTAATGGTCTGATAACGGAGCACCACACGCAGCGTGCGTCCGTAAAAGGCAATCAGCTTATTGAAGAAGTTCTCCGACCACTGGTAAAAACGGCTCTCCTTCTCCTCGGGATCGTGGCGCAAGATGCGCGAACACATCATGGGCGTGAGGGTGAGCGAAACTACCGCGGAGATGACGATGGTGACGGCCAGCGTCACGGCGAATTCACGGAAGAGGCGGCCGACCACGTCGCCCATGAAGAGCAACGGAATGAGCACCGCGACCAGAGAAACCGTCAGCGACACGATGGTGAACCCGATCTGCTCGGCACCGGTGAGGGCGGCTTCAAGCGGCGGCATGCCTTCCTCAAGGAAGCGGCTGATGTTCTCGATCATCACGATGGCGTCATCGACCACGAAGCCGGTGGAAATGGTGAGCGCCATCAGCGACAGGTTGTCGAGCGAGTAGCCGAGCAGGTACATCACGGCACAGGTGCCGATGAGCGAGAGCGGCACAGCCACGAAGGGAATAAAGGTGGCACGCAGGCTGCGCAGGAAAAGGAAGATCACAACCACAACCAGGAAAATGGTGAGCCCCAGCTCGAATTCCACGTCGTGCACCGACGCTTGAATGCTGGTGGTCATGTCGGTCATGGTGGTAACTTTGATCGAGGCGGGAAGATTAGCTTCCAGTTGGGGCAGAATCTTTTGGATGGAGTTGACGACCGTGATGGTATTTGCGCCCGGCTGGCGCTGAATGTTGAGGATGACAGCAGGCGTGAGCGTGGGCGCCGAAGATCCGCCGGCCAGACCCTTCGACATTCCCATCCAAGCGGCCTGCTTGGTGTTCTCTACGCCGTTCACTACATTGGCGACGTCTTTAACGAAGACCGGCGCGCCATTGCTGTAGGCGATCACAACATCTTTGTATTGATCGGCCGTGTTGATTTGATCGTTGGCGTCGATCTGATAGTCCTGGCGTGGCCCGTCGAAGTTGCCTTTCGCGGAGTTCACGCTGGACTGAACCAGAGCGGTGCGCACGTCCTCCATGTTCAGGCCGTGCGAGGAGAGCGCGACCGGGTTCACCTGGATGCGCACCGCGGGCTTCTGGCCGCCGCTGATGCTGACCAATCCCACGCCAGCCAACTGCGAAAGCTTTGGCGCCAGGCGGGTGTCCACCATGTCCTCGACTTGCGACAACGGCATGCTGTCGGAACTGATGGCCAATGTGAGAACGGGCGCGTCAGCGGGGTTGGTCTTGTTGTAGACCGGGGGCACGGGAAGATCGGAAGGCAGAAAGGTTTGCCCGCCATTGATCGAGGACTGCACTTCTTCTTCGGCGACGTCGAGGGAGAGCGAAAGGCTGAACTGCAGAACGATGACCGACACGCCTCCGGCGCTGGTCGAAGTCATCTGGCTGAGGCCCTGCATTTCGCCGAACTGGCGCTCGAGGGGCGCAGTAATCGTGGTGGCCACCACGTCCGGGCTGGCGCCGGGATAGAAGGTGAGCACCTGGATCGTCGGATAATCCACTTCAGGCAGCGCCGATACCGGCAACTGGAAGAATGCGACGATTCCCACCAGCAGAATTGCGGCCATCAACAGCGACGTTGCAACCGGCCGCAGAATAAATGGGCGGGACGGACTCATGGAGCGGCCTCTGTGGTATCGGTGTCAGTGGACGGTATGACAACTGTGGATTGCGTGACCTGAGAGCCGTCAATCAACTTTTGGAAGCTGCTATTGGCGACGACATCGCCAGGCTTGAGGCCGGATGTGATGACGGTGTTGCCGGAATCGGAAATCCCCGACTTGACGGTGGTCATGACGGCCTTGCCGACCGGTTGCTTGCCACTGCCGCTGCCAGCGCTGCCGCTGCCACCGCTGCCGCTGCCACCGCCTGCACCACCGCCGTTTCCGCCCGCAGCACCACCTCCGTGGTGTCCGCCGCCCTGACCACCGTTTGACGGGCCGGCGGAACGGCCGGGAGCGCTGGGGGTGAGCCCCTGAATGAGGTACACGAAGTCCGCGGCGCCGTTGTGCTGAATGGCTGAAGAAGGAACCAGAACCTGATTGTCGAGAGTCTTCACCAGCAGGCGCGTATTGACGAACTCATTGGGGAAGAGCTGGCCGTTGCCGTTGTCGAATTGTGCGCGCAATTTTACGGTTCCCGTCACCGTATCGATCTGATTGTCGACGGTGATGAGCTTACCCTTGGCAATCAACTTGGTGTTGGTGCGATCGTAGGCATCGACCTCAAGAGCCTTGCCGCCCCGCATCTGTTGCAGAACCTGTTGCAAGTTGTCTTCGGCCAGCGTGAAGATGACGGTGACAGGCTGAATCTGCGTGACGACCAAGAGAGCAGTGCTGGAGTTGGCGGTCACCAGGTTTCCGGGGTCAACCAGGCGAAGCCCGACGCGCCCACTAATCGGCGAGGCGATGTGGCAATAAGCCACCTCGACCGTGTCGTACTGAACCGTACCTTCGTCGTTCTTGACGGTTCCCTGGTCCTGCAGCACGACTTTTTCCTGGTCTTCGAGGGTTTGCCGCGGGATGGCATTCTTAGCCCACGCATCCTGATAGCGCTTCTGGTCCATCTGCGCCTCGGCGAGCAGGTTCTGATCGCGCTCCAGCACGCCCTGCGCCTGTTGGAGCTGCGCCTCATAGGTCCGGGAATCAATGTCGATGAGCGGATCGCCCTTGTGGACCGCCTGGCCCTCGCGGAAATGCACCGCCGTGATCACGCCCGTCACCTGCGCGGTAATGGTGTCTGTATACACGGGCGTGACGGTGCCGATGGCGTTCAGATAGACGCCGATGCTGCCGTTTGTGGCAGTGGCCAGGGTGACCGGCACGGGGCCGGCCATGGCTCCGCGGCGGTTGCCGCCGGCGGGTACAGCCGTGCTGGCGGTGTGCTGCTTGTACACCCAGAAAAACAGGAGTCCGAACAGGAGCAGAACGATCGCCCAGATCCAGCGGTGGCGGCGCTTTTTTGCGGAGTTGGCGGGCTCGTGCCCCGAGGCAGAGTGCGAAACAGACAAAGGTTGGTCCATCGTCTTCTTCTTCTCGAATATCAGGTTTGGGACATTCGGTTAGTCAGCAATATTTTCTCATACGAAAAATGGCATGTAGAAGCGATCATTCAGCGTCCCGACATGCGGTGCGCCGGATCACTGAAAGTCCGCTCGACGGCTGGCATGGCGTCTGGTTCCAGGGCGGAACGGAAAGGCCGGAATGCAAAACCCCGCAACTCACCATTCCTTGCGCACGCATGGTATTTGATGGACGAAACCATGCGGCAAATAGTTGCAGCCGGGCGATTCCCGCTGCCTCTGCAGGCCTCCTCGTCAACTAGTCCCTCAACCTGGTCTATTTTTAGATGCAAATCAGCGCGTGATTGCTGCACGAGCCGCCTACGGCGAATTCTGAGCGGAGTGCGGCAAGAGAATCATCTCGCGCCTCCACCAACTTCCGCAAAATCCAGGGAGGTCCGGCGCCAGGGGGCGACGATGTGGGTACCGCCATTGCCGATTAACGCAGCCGCTACGCTCTCCACGGAAGTGATAATGCACTCCTCACCCCCGTGTTCGAGGAATTCGATTGCCGCCTGGATTTTGGGCCCCATCGACCCTGGTGGGAACTGGCCCGCGGCTGAATACTGGCGCGCCTGTTGCAGGGTGATGGTGTCGAGACCCTGCTGGCTGGGCCGGCCATAATCGAGAGCTACGCGATCGACGGAAGTAACAATGATGAGCTTGTGAGCGCGCACGTTCGTCGCCAGCATGCTTGAAGCGAGGTCCTTGTCGACAACGGCTTCGACACCGACCAAGCGATCGTCTTCCCAGGCCACGGGAATGCCGCCGCCTCCGCAGGCGATGACGACGACGCCGGCGTCGAGCAGGGACGAGATGGCTTCGGCCTCCAGGATTTGCAGCGGAGGGGGCGAAGGCACGACGCGACGATAGGCACCTCGCGAGACTTCGCGCATGATCCAGTCTGGCCTGTTGCTGCGGATACCAGCGAGCTCGTTGGCGTCGTAGAAAGATCCGATGGGTTTGCTGGGATGCTGGAAGTCCGGGTCGCCGCGATCCACGAGCACCTGGGTGATGAGCGTGGCCGCTTCGCGCTTAATTCCCTCGCGGCGGAACAACTCGCAAGCGAGGCGCTGAATCATGTAGCCCATGCCGCCCTGGCAATCGGCGTCGCACGTGTCGAGCGGCAAGCTGGGAACGCGACGCTCGCCCTCCTCGACGCGAATCAAGATGTTGCCGATCTGCGGTCCGCTGCCGTGGGTGATGGCGATCCGTGAACCGGCGCGGAACAGAGGCTTGAGATGCTCGAGCGTCTCGGCGGTGTGGGCAAACTGCAGGGGAATGGCGCCGGATTCGCCGGCCCTTGTAATGGCGTTGCCGCCGAGCGCGATCACCAACGTTTCGGTCATGGTGCTAAGAACCTGCTATCTCATAAACAATTTCCTGCTCCGCCATGGTCAGCGCCATGATGGCCTTGGCGGTATGCAGGCGGTTTTCCGCTTCCTGGTACACCACAGAGTGCGGGCCATCGATGACCTCGTCCGTCACTTCGTTGCCGCGGTCGGCTGGCAGCGGATGCATGTACAAAACATTTTCCGCAGCCAACTTCATGCGCTCGGAATTGCAAATCCAGTGCCGGTATCCCTCCGCGATCCGCAGGGACTCTTTGGGGTTGGTTCCCATGGTGTCGAGACAGCCCCAACTCTTGGGAATGACGATGTCGGCGTCGCGAAAGGCGTCGTCCATGTTGTCCACGATCTCGAATTTGGTTCCGGCGCGCTGTGCATTCTCTTTCGCCGCCTCCACCGTCGCGGGCATCAGCGCGTACTCGGGCGGATGCGCCAGCACGACGTCCACGCCGAAGCGCGGCATCAACATGATCAAACTTTGCGGCACGCTGAGCGGCTTGGCGTAGCTGGGCGCGTAGGCCCACGATATCGCCAGCTTGCGTCCGCGCAGGTTGCGTCCAAGTTTCTCGCGGATGGTCATCAGGTCGGCCAGAGACTGGCAGGGATGGTCGACGTCGCACTGCATATTGATCACCGGCGCGTCAGCCCAGTGTGCAACTTCGCGCATGTACGCGTTGCCTTCGCCCGGGATCAGGTCGTGACGGATGGCGATGGCGTGTCCGTAGCTGGAGAGAATGATTCCTGTGTCCTTCGCGCTTTCTCCATGGGAGATTTGCATCGCATCGGAGGTCAAAAAGTGGGCGTGGCCGCCAAGCTGCGTGATTCCCGCCTCAAACGAGTTACGCGTGCGCGTGGATTTGTCGAAGAACATCAGGAAGATGGTTTGATCGACCAAATAGCGATGCGGAATGCGCCCCTTGAACTTACGCTTCAAATCGCCAGAAACGTCGAGCAGAATTTCGATCTCTGCTTCGCTGTATTCCTGCGTGGTGATGTAGTCCTTGCCTTTCAACAGCGCCTTTCGTGTTTCCAACTCACACCTCTTTCTCAAAAATTATCGAGTTGACTCAGTTCAGCTATTCGGATCTTCCCGCGTGGCGACGTACGCCAGGGGGAAGGCGGCATAGAATTGCGCCGCTTCAACCAAGTGGCGGATCGGAATGCGTTCGATGGCACTATGCGCGACGTCCTCTTCGCCGGGACCGAAGCCGATGGACGGCACGCCCATGATTCCCATGGAGCCGACGCCGTTGGTGCTGAAGACCCACTTGTCCACAACGGGATCGGCGTTGTGCAGCGTGCGATACGCCGCAACGGCCGAGCGCACCAGCAGGTGGTCCTCTTCAAGCACCCACGTTGGATAGTACTTCTGCATCGGATAGGTGAGGCCGGTATAGCTGGGCTGCTCGTAATTCAAGACTTCGACCTCGGCGCCTTGCGCCGCGGGCAGCGCTTTCACCTCGGCGACCGCGCTTTCGAGGGTCTCGCCAGCGGTCAGACGGCGGTCGAGATGGATGGAGCATGCGCCCGGCACTGCGCACAGGGACGGAGACATGGAGCGAATCTCGGTGACGGCGACGGTTCCCTTGCCGAGAAACGCGTCGTCGCGCAAACGTGTGTTCAACTCCTCGATCTGCGCGATCAGCGGGGCTACTTTGTAAATCGGATTGTCGCCGCGTTCCGGCGCGCTAGCATGGCACGAACGTCCGCGCAGGTGAACCTCAATCTCCAAACGCCCGCGATGTCCGCGGTACACGCGCAGATTGGTTGGCTCCGTGAGCACCACGCACTCCGGATGGATACCGTCTTCCTTGAGGATGTAGACCCACGGCAAGCCATCGCAGTCTTCTTCCTGCACCGATCCCACGATCCATAACGTGTAGTCGCCTTCGAGTCCCAAATCCTTGATCATCTTGCCCGCGTAAACCATGCTGGCCATGCCCCCGCGCTGATCGCTGGAGCCGCGTCCGTAGATGAAACCATCTTCCACTTTGCCCTGGTACGGATCCCAGGCCCATTCTTTCGGGTCGCCGATGCCGACGGTGTCGGTGTGCGCGTCCATCATGATCACGTGCTTGCCGGAGCCGATGCGTCCCAGCACGTTGCCCATGGCATCAATGCGGACCTCGTCGAAGCCCACGCGTTCCATCTCCTGCTTGATGCGCTGAATGACGGGACCTTCGTGAGAACTTTCGCCGGGAATGGCGACCAGGTCGCGCAGAAAGCGGACCATGTCTGCTTCCAGCGCGTTGGCGGCGGCGAGTAAACGGGCGGAGTCAATCGTAGTTTTAGTAGGCATGTTCATCCTCATTTTGCGGCCCTTGAGGCTGCTCGTTTGGTGAGAGTTTTGGGTGCGTCTTTCGGACGCACAGGGAGTTTCCGAAAGCGAATTCCGATGGCGGGTAGACGGCGTTGATCGCGGCGTTTGTGTACATGATACTCAAATCGATCCAGCCTCTTGTTTCGTCCGACTGCGGCTATAAGGTGTTTCACGCAGAGGCAGGCTGGTGCGCAGTTTGCCGTCGCGCTGCCAATAGGCGCAGGCAATTGCCGGTGCGGTAGGAATGCTCACAATCTCTCCCACGCCCTTGGCTCCATACGCCAACTCCGCCTGGTTTTTCTCGATAATGCGGCACTCAATCTGGGGCGTTTGCGTGGAGCGCAGCAGGCCGATGGCGCCGTAGGTCACGGCCGGCGCGCCATTGCGCACGGCAAAGTCTTCGGTGAGCGCGTAGCCCATCCCCATCACAACGCCGCCCTCGATCTGGCCTTCAACGCCATTGGGATTGATGGCCCGGCCCACGTCGTGCGCGGCAACAACTCTCTCAACTTTTCCCGCGTCGTCGAGAAGCACCACCTGGGTTGCGTATCCGTAGGCAACATGGCTTATGCGATTCGGTTTATCGCTCGTCATGGGATCGGTGACGCAATCGAACTCGCCGTAGAATTCCTCGCCTTCGAGCTCGGCAAGCGTGCGATGACTTAGCTCCTGCTTGAGCGTGGTTGCCGCGCGCCTAGCCGCTTCGCCGGTGATGGTGGTCTGTCGCGAGGCGGTGCTGGTGCCGCTGTCCGGAGTCACGTCGGTATCCGGCGCGTGCACTGCGAGTAGAGACCTGTCGAGGCCTGTCGCCTGGGCCACAATTTGCAGCACTACTGTGGCGATGCCTTGTCCCATGCAGGCTGCGCTGGTGCAGATGACGACGCGTCCGTTTTCAATTTTGAGCTTTACGCGCCCCACATCCTTCACGCCCACGCCCTTGCCCGTGTTCTTGAAGGCGCAGGCGATCCCCGCGTCGGGATGGGCGTCGATTACATCTTTGACGGCTAGCAGGGTTTCTTTCAGAGCCGTGCCCGCGTCGGCGATCTGGCCATTCGAGAGTACGCCGCCCGGTTCGATGGCGTTGCGGAAGCGCATCTCCCATGGAGAAATGCCGACCGCGCGCGCCAGCAGATTCAGATTGCTCTCCATGGCGAAGCAGGTTTGGGTTACGCCAAAGCCGCGCATCGCGCCCGAAGGAATGTTGTTGGTGTAAATGGCGCGGCCTTCGATGTCTACGTTGCCGATTTGATAGGGTCCCGCGGCGTGCGTGCAGGCGCGTTGCAGCACCGGCCCGCCCAGCGAGGCGTACGCGCCGGTATCGGCCACAAGGCGTACGCGCACCGCGGTCAGCTTGCCGTTCTCGTCGCATGCCGTGGTGCAATCGATTTCCATGGGATGGCGCTTGGGATGTACGCGCAGGCTCTCGTTGCGGCTCAGCGTGAGCTTGACTGGCCGTCCGCTGTGCCAGGCCAGCAGCGCCACGTGATGCTGCACCGACATATCTTCCTTGCCGCCGAAACCTCCGCCGACAAATTTGCTGACGATGCGCACTTTTTCGCCGGCGATGCCCAACATGCGCACAATCTCGCGATGATCGTCGTAGACGCTTTGCCCTGCCGTGTAGACCGTCAGCGATCCGCACTGCGTGGGCACGGCCAGCGCGCTCTCCGGCTCGAGAAATCCATGCTCCTGGCGCGGGGTCGAGTAGTGCTGCGTGACCACGTGCTTGGCTTCGGCAATGGCGCGCTGCGCATCGCCGCGCTTCAGTACCGTTGTGGACAAAACATTTCCCTTGGGGTGCAGACTCGGAGCGTCCTCGGCCAGCGCCGCGGCGGGTGAGAGCAAAGGTTCGCGAAGTTCGTACTCCACTTCGATCAGCTCAATGGCTTGACGCGCGGCTTCTTTGCTGGTTGCGGCCAACATGGCCAGAGCATCGCCCACGTAGCGCGTCTCTTCACCTTCGGCGATCATCACTGGCCAGTCGCAGACAACGTGGCCCAACATGCGCTCGCCGGGAACGTCTTTGGCCGTGAGCACAACTTCTACGCCGGGAAATGCTCGCGCTGCTGCAACGTTGATCGTTTTGACCAAGGCGCGCGGAAATTTTGCGCGCAGTACGGCACCGTGCAGCAAGCCCGGAACATCCAAGTCGTCGACAAACTCGCCGGTTCCCAGCAGCTTTTCGTGGGCGTCTGGCCGCACCATGCGTTCGCCGACGCGACCGGTCGAAGACCCCGTCTCGTGCGGTCCGCCGTTGCCGAGGGCCGTCGCGGCCAATTGAATGGCTCGCTCTATTTTTGTGTAGCCGGTGCATCGGCACAGATTGTAGCGAATGGCGGATTTCACTTCAGCCGCTGTGGGAGCCGGATTCGCGTCCAACAGAGCCTTGGCGCTGATCAACATGCCGGGCATACAGAATCCGCATTGCACTGCTCCCACTTCGCCAAAGGCCCAGGCATACACTTCGCGTTCGCGGGTCGAGATGCCTTCGCTCGTGGTGACCGATTTGCCGTGGACCTTGGCTGTGGTAAGCGTGCAGGCGCGCACTGCTTTGCCATTCACGATCACGGAGCAGGTGCCGCAGACGCCTTCCGCGCAGCCATCCTTCACTGAAATCATGCGCGCGTCGGTGCGCAGATATTCGAGCAGATTCTTGTCCGCTTCAACTACTACGATTTTTCCGTTCAGCGTGAACTGGAACATGCCGTTTGTTCCTCTGCGACCCGTGGTAAAAGTCCGAGATCGCCGAGAATCATCCCTCAGAGGCTAAAGCCCCGCAGATCTTATTGGCCTTATCGGCACGACTAAAGTCGTGCCCTTTCACGGCCCGACTTTCGCCACAAGCTCTTCGGCCGCATGCGGCCGAAGAGCGCAAATCTTCTGGTCGTAGTCCTGGACCTCGGCGTATTGCGCGTCCCAGAAGCTCTGGCTGCGCATCGAATCGAGAAATTCCTTGGTGTAGCCGAACTTCAGCCAGTCGTGTTCTTTCTGTTTGAAGAGCCGCTCCTTGATTTCCGGCTTGCGGAAATCGAAAACGTGCTCGGTTGATGCGCCGAGGAAGATGTCGTTCGCCCAGCGATCGAGAACCAGCGCGGCCAGATCGAGGTAGCGATGGTTCATGTCGTCGAGTACTGACAAATAGCGATCGATTCCGTCCGTCGCCACGGTGACGACATTGTCGCCCGGTCCCAGATGCAGGTATTTCGCCAGTTTGATGGCGCCCAGCACGTTGCAGATCCCCGACGGGCCGAACAGATCGCGCAGACTGTGCGCAACCTCGCGCGCGACGCCCATTTTCTCCAGCGACTCCGCGCCGTCGTGGAAGATCTTCACGCCTTGCACGGTCTCCTCATCCTTGATCAGGATTACGAAGTCGGTCGAGAGCACGTTATGAATCAGCGTGATCATCTTGTCGCCGATGCCCTCGATGCGGTGCTGCCCGCAGCCGCCGTTGGCCAGCGTGGAGCACTCATACGGCTCGAGCGCGGCAATCTTCGCTTCAGGAAACGCAGCCTTGATCTGATCGCCGGCTGCGATGGTGCCCGCCGAACCCGGCGCCGACGTAAATCCGGCGATGCGGCCGTTGCCTATGCCTTTGACTGCATCGATGGCACTGCCGCCGGTCACATGACGATGAAAACGGTAATTCGGGAAGAGCTCAAATTGCGCGAGTGCCTTGTTCCTGGGGTTCTTCATCAACTCGCGCGTCTTTTCGAGCGTCAGAATCACGTCGGACTCGGATCCGGGCGTGAGTTCCAGTTCGCCGCCATACTTTTGAATGCGCGCGTAGCGCTCCTTGCTCATGTTGTCGGGCATGATGACGATGGCGCGGAAGCCGAGGAGCTTGGAGATATACGCGGTGCCGATGCCGAAGTTGCCGGTCGAGGGGCCGAGAATCGTGTGCACGGCGGGGTCGATTTCGCCGTCCACCAAGCCTTCAATTAACGTGCTATATGCGGGGCCGACCTTGTGCGAGCCGGAAGGGAAGCCGTTGCCCAGCATGACCACGACATTGGCGTCGATGCCTGTGAGCGCGGACGGCAATACTACCTTGCGCACCTTGTCGGTCGCATCCTTCCAGGTGATATTGAACAAATTGATCGGGTCCAGTTCATTGTCGTGTAAAGCCGCGAGAGCTTTTGTGCGCACATCCTTATCGATCAGGCCGGGGTGGAGCATTTCGTTGTAACTGGGACCAAAGGGAATCTTTGCCATCGAACTTTTCCTTCCTTTTCTTGCTCAAGACATCAGCTTGCAGCCGTTGCCAGCACGGCTTCGCGCACTTCATCGATTTCGGGTTTCACCGTGATGGCGCTGCCCGCCGCGCGCATCGCGCTCTGAATGTCTTTCAAGCCGTTGCCGGTCATGATCAGAGCCAGGCTTTCGTTGCGGCCGATGATGCCCAACTCGACTGCCCGGCGCACGCCGGCTGCTCCGGCTACACCGGCCGGCTCGCCGAACACGCCTGCCTGGCGCGCCAGCAGAGTGATCGATTCCAGAATTTCTTCGTCCGCGACGGCAACAAACGCGCCGCCTGATTCGGTTACGGAGCGCATGCCTTTGGCGAAATTGCGCGGATGACCTACGGCAATGGAATCCGCGAGCGTGTTGGCTGCGCACGGCGTGAGGCCGCTGCGATCACGCCACGCGGTGACGAAGGGTTGGCAACCTTCGGCCTGCACGCCGAGAATGCGCGGCAGGCGGGGAAGA
Source organism: uncultured Acidobacteriota bacterium (assembly GCA_963826735.1). GTDB lineage: Bacteria > Acidobacteriota > Terriglobia > Terriglobales > Acidobacteriaceae > Telmatobacter. The sequence goes on along the minus strand of CAWGYN010000006.1, from coordinate 60,931 downwards.
ATGCCCAGATGGTGCATCTCTTTTAACCCTTGCCATACGCCGCCGATGGTGCAGCCATCGCCGACGGAAACCACGACCCAATCCGGCGCGGCGCCCGGTGTGAGCCGCGAGAACTGCTCAGATAGTTCCAAAGAGACTGTCTTCTTGCCTTCGATGAGATACGGGTTGATGGCGCAGTTGCGGTTGTACCAGCCGAATTCGGCGCTGGCCTTCATGCACAACTCCCAGGCTTCGTCGTAGGTGCCGTCGACGGAGAAGACGCGTGCGCCGTATACCAGCAGCTGCGCGACTTTCGCCTGAGGCGCGCGCGCGGGAACAAAGATGGTTGCGGGAATTCCCGCGGCCGCGGCAAATCCAGCCAGCGACGAAGCGGCGTTGCCGGTGGAGGCGCATGTGATCTGCGCGGCATGCTTTTCGAGGGCCTTCACCACGCCCACGGCGCTGGCGCGATCCTTGAACGATGCCGTGGGATTGCGGCCCTCATCCTTCACCCAGCAGCGCGCGATGCCGAGTTCGCCGGCCAGGTGCGGCGTTTCGTACAGCGGTGTCCATCCCACTTGCAGGTGCGGGATCAGGTCTGGGGATGAGACGGGCAGGAGCGGCATGTAGCGCCACATGGAGAGTTCGCGATTGCCGGCGAGCGACTTCGCATTGAGTTCCTCGCGCACTGCGTCGTAATCATATTGAACGTCCAGAATGCCGTCGTGATAACCGCAGACAGGGCAGTAGTAGTCAACCTCCTCGATCGCATACCTGCGACCGCAATGAATGCATTCGAGGCCGGTCACGAATTGAATCCTGTTAGCGTGCATTGTTTCTCCCAGCGCGTGGGGCCCGGATCTTAGGCCCCCTGCGGGGGCTGAGCTTACCGCGCTGCCTTCTTTCCCCAGGCTTGCGCCTGGGGCTACCATCTGCTGCCCAATAAAGCGGGCTCCGGAACATCTGCATTCCCGACCGCTGAAGCGGGCTCCGGACTTCTGCATTTCAGGCCGTAAAAGTGAGCTCACCGCCCGGTTCAAAATCGTCGTTCAATGACTTAGAGCACAATTTCATAGCTGCATCGTCATGGCGCGCAGCTTGCAGCGCGTGACGCACAGTCCGCAATGAAAACACTTCTCCTCGTCGATCGCGAGGATTCTGTCTTCTTTGTTGATATGAATTGCCCCGTACGGGCAGCTTTTCTCGCAGATCCCGCACATCGAGCAACACTGCATATTCACTTCGGGCGGTCCGTCGGAGTGCGGCGCGCCGCGCTGGCGCATGAGCCGCACCGTGAGGCCGCGGATCTCGTCGACCGAGGCATAGTTGTGCTCGTCGAGAAACTTGTTCAACTCGCCGGCAATTCTTGCGTAGACCGTGGGCCCGCGCAGAATCGCTTCCGTGCAAACCTGCACTGCCGAAGCGCCGGCCATCAACATCTCCGCGGCATCGCGGCCGTTGCTGATGCCGCCCACGCCGATAATGGGAATCCGAACTGCGCGCGCCGCGTCGTACACGCAACGCAATGCCAGCGGCTTAATGGCCGCGCCCGAAAGCCAACCGAATCCATCCTTGCTGCCCATGAGCGGCAGCCCAGTTTCAAGATCGATGCCCAAGCAGGGCCCAAAGGAATTGATCATCACCAGCGCATCCGCGCCGGCATCTTCGAGCGCGAGGGCGATCTCCTGAATATTGGGGTGCGGACTCAGCTTCATGAACACGGGCACGTTCACGGCTTCCTTGGCCGCGCACAGCGCATCAATAATGGGCGTTATGTTGTTGCCCACGTAATGCGTGGAGAGCTCCAGGGCATCGGCAAACGGCCTGACGAGCGGCGCCAACTCGCGAATTTGCGCGGCCGTGTACCCCAGCCCCACGATGACGGGCAGGCCCGTGGCCCGCGCCAGCTTGTATTCTTTTTCGATCCACTGCTCTTTGGACAGCTCCGACCACAGCTCGGTGTTCAGGAATCCGCCGCGAATCTCTGCCATGCAGGGCCGCGGCACCTCGGCAGGTTGCACGGAAATGGTTTTGGTCACAAGCCCGCCCGCGCCGCCGTTGGCCGCGGCTTGCAACATGGCGCCGTCCTTCGACGGAGGTCCTGCGGCCGGCAAAATGGGGTTCCTGAAATCCAGCCCGCAAATGTTGACTTGAAGATTTGCCATCGTGCTTTCCGGTCAACCGAGGTTCCGAATGCCAGTCGATGGAGCCCGGCATCCCGCCATCAAAGTTGAATCCCGCCTGTGACTGCAGTGCAGCCATTTGAGGGAAAAATTGCGCGCAGCCACGCGTGGATTGATTGTCCGCCAGTTCCCGCCCGCCCCAATGTGATTTGAATCACAACACTTGAACAAATGGTTTGGCTAGAATCCATTGCACCATGGAGATGTCCGCGCATTTGCTGATTGGCAACGGCCGTTTGATCACGCACGACGATCGCCAGCCGTACTTCGAGAACGGTTGTGTCGCCATTCGTGATGGCTTGATCGTTGCTGTCGGCGCGACGGCCGAGTTGCAGGCTGAATTTCCTGGCGCGAAATTCATCGATGCGCGCGGTCGCGTGATGATGCCGGGCCTCATCAACACGCACACACATCTCTACAGCGTCTTCGCCCGCGGCATGATTCTGAAAGACGACGCGCCCGGCAACTTTTCTGAGATTCTGGAGCGGCTTTGGTGGCGGCTGGACAAAGCGCTTTCGCTCGACGACGTTTACTGGAGCGCCGTGGTGGGCATGATCGCCTCGATCCGCAACGGCGTCACTACCATTTTTGACCATCATGCCAGCCCCGGCGCCGTAAGCGGGAGCTTGTTTCGCATTGCCAAGGCCGCTCGCGAAACCGGCGTGCGCAGTTGCCTTTGCTATGAAGTCTCCGACCGCGATGGCGCCGAGATTGCCGGCCAGGGCATCGAGGAGAATCGCGCGTTTCTTCAGCACTGCAAAGACTCGGGCGACGGCAGGTTGCGCGGACTTTTCGGGATGCACGCGTCGTTTACGCTTAGCGATGAAACACTTTCTCGGTGCGGCGAAGTAGCGGCGGAAGTCGACGCGGGCTTTCACGTGCACACCGCGGAAGCGGCAGTGGACGCGGAGGACTGCCGGCGCGAGCATGGCATGAGCATCGTCGAGCGATGGAGAGATTACGGAATTCTCGGCAACCGAACTCTGGCGGCGCACTGCGTGCACGTCGACGATCGCGAAATCGAGCTGTTGCGCGCGACCGGGACTAACGTGATCCACAATCCGCAGTCCAACATGGGGAACGCAGTGGGCTGCGCGCCGGTTCTGGAGATGATGCGGTGCGGCGTTCGCGTCGGCCTGGGAACAGACGGTTACACCCCTGATATGTTTGAGTCGATGAAGGCCGCCAATCTGCTGCAAAAACATCACGCGGGTGATCCGCGGGTGGCGTGGACCGAGCCCCCGCAGATGCTCTTCCGCGAAAATGCGCGCATCGCGACGGAATGCTTTGGGCGTCCTGTTGGCAAGCTCGTTCCCGGCGCTCATGCCGACATTATTTTGGTTAATTACGATCCACCTACGCCGATGAACGCGGCGAATCTTAATGGCCACATTCATTTCGGATTTACTGGAGGCGCCGTCGAGACAGTCCTTATCGGCGGAGAGGTCGTGATGGACTCGAGACAAATGCTCGACATCGACGAGCAGGAAGTGATGGTCAAATCCCGCACTGCTGCGGCGGAGATGTGGAAGAGATTTTAGAAAAGAAGAGAATCTCAGGCGCGCGCGTCATAATAGAAGGTGCGGTCGTCTTTCCCGGCCGCTCGTTCCCTGAGGTCCATCGATGAGCGCCTCCAACTTTCATGTGCTGGCCAAGCCGATCGGGCCAATCTGCAATCTCGACTGCAAGTACTGCTTCTATCTCGAAAAGGAAGCGCTCTATCCGCAGCCAGATCCGCATATCGACAAGTGGGCGATGAGCGACCAGGTGCTGGAGAGCTACATCCGGCAATACATCGAAGCGCACGACACGCCGGTGGTGAATTTTGCATGGCAGGGCGGGGAACCGACTCTGCTCGGCGTGGACTTTTTCCGCCGCGTGGTCGAGATTGAGAAACGCTATGCCAATGGCAAGCAGATTGCCAATGCCTTCCAGACTAATGGCGTGTTGCTGAACGATGCGTGGGCGGAATTTTTCCTCGAATATCAATTTCTGATCGGCATTTCCATCGACGGCCCGCGCGAACTGCACGATCGCATACCGCGTGGACAAAGGCGGCCAGCCTACCTTCGATCGCGTGATGCGCGGCATAGAAACTTTGCAGCGCAACAAAGTCGACTTCAATACGCTGACCACCGTGCACCGTGCCAATGCCGATTCACCGCTCGAGGTCTACCGTTTTTTGCGGGACAACGGCAGCGGCTACATGCAGTTCATCCCCATTGTGGAGCGGATTGCGCAGCAAGTGACCGAGGAGGGCCTGCGTCTGATCTCACCGGATTTTGCCGGCGCGGCCAAGATTGCACCGTGGTCTGTTGAGCCGCGCCAGTTCGGCAGATTTCTTTCGACTATCTTCGACGAATGGGTGCGCCGCGACGTGGGCCGAACGTTTGTGCAATTGTTTGACGTCAGCCTGGAGCTGTGGACCGGAATGGAAGCCAGCCTCTGCATCTTCCGCAAACAATGCGGCGCGGCGCTCGCGATTGAGCATAGCGGCGATCTCTACTCCTGCGATCATTTTGTGTATCCCGAAAACCGGCTCGGCAACATTATGGAATCGGCGATGGCTGCGCTGGCTGGCTCGGAACAGCAGCGGAAATTTGGCGAGGCCAAGGAGTCCACGCTGCCGCGCTACTGCCGCGAGTGCGACGTGCGTTTTGCCTGCAACGGCGAGTGCCCGAAGCATCGCTTTCTTACCACTCCCGACGGAGAGCCGGGGCTCAACTATTTGTGCGCCGGTTACAAGATGTTTTTTCATCACATCGATCCTTATATGCGCTTTATGGCGGCAGAGCTGGCGGCGCAACGCGCCCCGGCCAACGTGATGCGCTGGGTGGCGGAGGAGGATGCGCGGGCGCGGCAGGGAAAAATTGGCCGCAACGATCCTTGCCCCTGCGGCAGCGGACGGAAGTTCAAGCAATGTTGCGGGGCGTAGGATCGCATCTATCGGGTTTTGTGCTATCCCCGGTCCCAAAATCGGGACCGGGGGCACCCGTTGATATTGCGGATTCAAGCGGCCAGAGGCAACTTCAGTGAAAGTCGTGCGATTGCAGTTCCAGGCCAGCGTGGGTGAGGGGCGACAGCCGCGTGGCCTTCACGTGGATCACGCCATCCTGATTTTGCAGCGCGCCTTCGACAAGAAGGAACTTGCTCCGCGTCACTACCAGGCGGTTGTGTTCGTAGACATCGGGCGTGACGATGACGTTGGCGATTCCGGTTTCGTCTTCCATGGAAATAAAAATGAAACCCTTCGCCGTTCCCGGCCGCTGGCGCGCGATGACGCAGCCCGCCGCGCGCACCCACACGCCGTCGCGGCAATGGCGCAGGTCTTCTGAAGATAAAATGCCCTGCGCGCGGAGTTCGGTGCGCCGGTAGTGCATGGGGTGCTTGCCTACGGTTAGGCCGGTGCCAGCGTAGTCGGCGACCAGCCGCTCTTCTACAGTCATTTGATGGAGCGGAAGGCTGCGATCGTCTTCGCGCAGATTTTTTGCTGGATCAGCAGTGGGCCCTCCGGTCTGCCCGCCCACTCGACCTGCCAGAGCGCGTCGCGCCGGTGCGCAATCTCATCAATTTGATTCAAGGCGCCGATCCGCGCCAGCAGCGGGAAGCTCTTTGCGGTTGAGTTCAGGGACGCGCAATGCGCAGATCGTCCGCGGAACGGAACGGGCCGTCTTGCAAGCGCGCGGCGAGCAACGCTTCCGCGGCCTGCTTGCGCAATCCCTTGGCATAACCCAGCCCCATGCGCATGGAGCGGGTTCCATCGGGCTCATGTTCCACTGTGCATTCCCACTCTGACACCTGAATATCGATGGGCTTCACGCGCAGGCCATGCCGCTGCGCATCCTTGACCAGCACTGCCGGTGAGTAGAAGCCCATGGGCTGATTGTTCAGAATGGCGCAGGTAAACGCGGCGAGGATATTTCACCTTGAAGTAGGCCGAGGCGTAGGCGATGAGGGCGAAGCTCGCTGCATGCGACTCGGGAAATCCATACAGCGCAAACGAGCTGATCTGCTGCACGATTGTGTCCTGCGTCTGCACGTCCATGCCGTTGGCGGTCATGCCTGTGCGCAGCTTCGATTCCAGATTCTTCATCCGCTCCCAGGAGCGGCGCATGCCGACGGCGCGCCGCAGTTCTTCGGCTTCGGCGCCGGTAAAGTTCGCCACTGTCATGGCGATGCGCAGTAGCTGCTCCTGAAAGAGCGGCACGCCCAGGGTGCGACTTCAAAACCGGTTCGAGCGAGGGATGCGGATACGTGACCGCCTCTTTGCTTCTGCCTGCGCCGCATGTATGGATGCATCATCTGGCCGACGATCGGTCCGGGCCGGATGATGGCCACCTGCACGACGAGATCGTAGAAGCGTTCGGGATAATTGCGCGGCAGCGAAGCCATCTGCGCGCGGCTCTCGATCTGAAACATGCCCACGGTATCGGCCTTCTGCAACACGCGGTAGATCTCCGTCATCCTCGGGCAAGCTGCGCCAGGTCCACGCGCTCGCCGTAGTGCTCGGGAATCAGCTCCAGGCAATCTTTGAGGACGGCCATCATGCCGAGGCCCAGCAGGTCTACCTTGATGATGCCGAGGTCGGCGCAGTCCTCCTTGTCCCACTGCACCACGGTGCGGCCGGGCATGGACGCGCGCTCCAGCGGGACGACGTGATTGAGCTGGCCCTGGCAGATGACCATGCCGCCCGAGTGCTGGCCGAGGTGACGCGGCAGATCCTGAATGCGCATGCACAGCTCAAGATATTTGGCGATGCGCGGATGCCGGATGTCGAAGCCCGCGTGCTTGAAAGAGTGCGCCATGGTATCGTTCTCGCCGCGCCACTCCCAGTGGCTCACCAGGCTCGCCGAGACGGCCCAGCGTACTCCTCATCGAACCCCAGCGCCTTGCCCACCTCGCGCGCCGCGGACTTGCCGCGATAGCGTGATGACGTTGGCGGTCATGGCCGCGCCCAGTTCGCCGTAGCGCTGGTACACATATTGGATGGCCTGCTCGCGCTGCGCCTCCGAGGGCAGATCGAGGTCGATGTCCGGCCACTCGCCGCGGCTTTCGCTCAGGAAGCGCTCGAAGAGCAGCTCCATGCCCACGGGATCGATGGCCGTAATTTCCAGCGCGTAGCACACGGCGGAGTTGGCCGCGCTGCCGCGTCCCTGCACCAGGATGCCGTTGCGTTTTGCAGAACTGCACGATGTCCCAGACGATGAGGAAATAGCCTTCGAAGCCCAGCTTTCGCGATCAGCGCCAGCTCGTGCTCCACCTGTTTTTTGGCGCGCTCCATCAGGCCGCGATCGTTCTTGAGTCCGTAGCGCCGGGCAACGCCTTCGGCGACGCGCTTGCGCAGAAAACTCATCATGGTTTCGCCGTCGGGCACGGGATAGCGCGGAAACTCGTAGCCCAGATCGCTCAGCTCGAAGCACGAGACGCGATGCAAGTTCGATGGTGTTGTCGGTGGCTCCGGGAACATCGCGAAACAGCGCCGTCATCTCGCGCGCCGTGCGCAGATGGCGCTCGCTGTTCATGGCGAGCAGCCGGCCCGCGCGGTCGAGTTCCGTGTGGTTGCGGATGGCGGTAAACAGGTCGAGGATCTCGCGGTCGTAGGCTTTGGCGTAGCGCACGCCGTTGGTGGCCAGCACGGGCAACTGCAATGTGCGCGCAATGCGGATGGCTGCCTGATTTCGCCATTCCTCTTCGCGCTCCCGGTGGCGCTGCACTTCGACGTAGACGTTTCTGTTGCCGAAGATGCGCATGAGCTGCTCGACAACTTTGCGCCCGGCTTCTTCGCCGCCGCGCGTGAGTGCCGCGGCCAGCGGCCCCTCGTCGCCGCCCGTCAGGCACACGAGGCCCGATGCGTATTGCTCCAAGATCGGCGAAGTTGGCCGCGCCTTCCTGCTTGGTGGTCTCGCGCATCTTGAATTGCGTGATCAACTGGCAGAGATTCTGGTAACCCTGGCGCGTTTCGCACAACAGAGTTACGCGTGCCGGTTCGGGCGCGCACTGATGCGGCAGCCATGCCGGAGGCTTGAGACGCTCGCCAAAGCTCGATACGGCAACCTCCGCGCCGATGTGCGCGCGCACGCCGCTGCGCTGGCCGCTGGTATGGAAGCGCGCCGCACCGTACACGCCGTTGCGGTCGGCAATGGCCATGGCCGGCATCTCCAGCTCGGCGGCACGCTCGATCAACGCCTCCGGCTGCGAACCGGCTTCAAGAAAACTGAAAGCGCTGGCTGCGTGCAGCTCGATGTAGCGCTCAGTCATAGAGCGCCGCCATTTGCCAGCCGCCGTGCATGCGATCGCGTACCAGACAACAGCAGAGCAGGGAACTGTCGCCGGCGCGCGCCACAATGTCCCACTGCTCGTGACCCCACAGGGTTGGTTGCCACCAGTCGCCGCTGACGAGCCAGGGGCCGTAGGCGCGGTCGACGCTGTAGCTTTGGCCGCGAAAATAGAACTGTGTGGGTCGCTGCGCTTCGAGCGTGACGGTTACGCTCTCGGCCGGACGCAGTTGCCGCGCTGCGGCGCGCAACTCTGCTTGATCTGTTGTCTCCGCATTGCCTTTTGTCACGCGCGACACGTCGATTTTTAATGCCTCGATCTTGAATGCGTCGGGCGCGTACGTGTCCAGGAGCGCCGCGCGGCCCACATTCTCCTCGCCCACCACGGCGCGGATGCGCGCCAGCGTAACGTCGAGCCGCGAGGCCTCAGGCAGTTGCGGCGAGAATAGCCCCGGTTGCACTTTGCTGGTCGCTCCCGGCTCCACATCGAGCGCGACGGCAAGCACTGAGGACGGCGGCGGATGCGCTTCCAAATCCAAATGCAGCAGCTTGATCCAGAGCTGCTTGTCGTTGGTGGGCAGCGCCGGCCGCACGGTGCGCGCGTGCGTGCCGCCGCGCTCGAGAGTGAGTGTGAGGTGACCGCAGCCAGCGCAACCAGGCGTGCATTGGCGCGAACGATGAGCTGATTGAGCATGGCTGCGGCGACAAACAGCAGCGAGTCCAGCAGTTCCACGGGAGAATCGAGCTCCATGTGCTCTGCCAGCGTAAGCGGCGGCTCGACAGGTTGAAAAAGATGCGGCCGCTGGCCGCGCGCCAGTTGCCAAAGCCTGCGGCCCTCCTGGCCCATACGCGCGACGAGATCCTTTTCCGGCAGCGCCGCCAGCATGCCTAGCGTGTGTAGGCCCCACGCGGTAAATGTCTCCGCCTGCTCCGCTGACGAGATCCAGAACCGCGCAGGGCAGCTCTGCCAATGCTGCTGCTTCCTCGCCCTGCGGAATCACCTTCACGGTTGCGCTCGACGGCAAACCTCTCGCTATGCACACGGCTGCATGCAGATTGCTGCTTATCGTTACGCTGGCGCTGATGCCCACGGCGCGCACGCGCTCGAGCAGTTTTCGTGCCAGCGTTTCCGGCGGTCCAAACAAGCTGCGTGTCCCCGCAATATCGATGCCGCAAACGAAGGCCGTGTCTCTACTTCGCTCTTCCACACGCGGCGAGAACGCGCCTGCGCATTCCAGCAGAATGGCCCGCGTTGCGGCTTCTTCTTTCTGCGAGCGGGGCAGCACGGCCGATGCGGGAAAGGTGTCCACTTCTACGCGCGTCATGCCGCGCACCATGCCCAGCAACCGCGCCTTGGTGTTCAAGGAGCAAACCTGCTCGAGTGGTACCGCGCCCTCCATCACCACGCACGGCTGCTCCCTGAGCTCAGGCCGCAGCCGCAGCAGCGCCTGCATGGGAAACTCCCGCGCATACAGGCACGCATACAATTCGGTCGTCATCGCACACCCGCCCATGCCGCGCGGCTCTGCCAGTGGGCCGCGTTTGCTCTTTGCGGGGGCTTGCGCAGCGGCACCACATTATCTGCGACGCCGGTAAAGCGTCGCCGCAGCACTTCGACGCGGTGCGCCATGCCGGTGAATACCGTGGCTTCGTCGCGCAGCGCATCGCCCGGCTTGAGCCGCAACGATAATTCCGCGCTGCTCTTGGCGCAGCCGTGCTGGGCGAGCAGTAGAAGGCTGGCCTGTGTTTTCTCCGCCGCTGCGCGGTAGCGGAACCACGTGGCTAGCGGGACGCGCGAGGCAAACTCAGGCGCCAGGCTGCCCAGGTCCAGCACCACTGCGCTGAATCCTCCTGCTTGCAGCACAAGATCGGTCGCGCGTAGCGCCTGGTCGAGTTGCGCCCACACATTCGCGCGGTGAGTCTGCGGTTTGTTGAAAGACAAATGCAGGTCCCGGTTCGGCTCGGATCGCTGCGAAGAACAAATGCAGGTCCTTCGACTCGTCCGGTCTGCGGACTCGCTCAGGATGACATCCGAGTTTTGGCGCTCAGGATGACATGCGATGTTTGATCGCTCGGGATGACCGTGTGATTGTGCAGGAGCATACTTTTCCCGCCGTTGCGGCTCGGCGCATCGCGGCGCAAGATTCCTCGGTTCCTGCGCCTGCGGCCGCAGGAGTCCGCCCACGGCTGCGGCGAGTCCCTTGACCTCGCTGCGCGGGTGACCGCCGCAGCCCCCGCCGTGCAGTCCTTTCATCACCGGTGCGGGCGTTAGATATTTTTCCGGCAGCGAGAAACGCTGTGGTGGGTGCGATACCGCAGGTTTCGCCGCTCCGCACCGCACCCATAACAATCGTTCCAGGTCCACGCCGGCCGCCGCTGCCGAAGCAGGGTCGAGCGCATTCGAAACATCGATCCACGCGCACACTCTGCCGGCCTGGGTCAGGCCCGCCGCAAACTTGAGCGCGACCGAGGTTCGTCCGGAGCACTCCGGACCGACGAGTTCGGTCAGGGCTCCCACGGGCAGGCCGCCGCGCAACACCTCATCCAGCGCGTCGATGCCCGTAGCCGCAACCGGCCGAACGATCCTCGGCGACGGCGACAATGCCGCAGGAATCCTGGCGGCGAGGGCGGACTCGATCTGAAGGCGAATTGCGGAGGCGGCAGGCATGAGCAATAGTTTCGCCTTATGTTCGCTTTTTTGAGAGTGGCCTGCAAGCCCTGGCTGCACTGATTCGTGTGCAAACTCGTGGCAATTGGCTGAAATTAAAGGTGTTAATATTATTAACGGTCTTGTCTATGGGACTTGTATTGCCTGTAGACTTGCACCGTCCCTACGGGACTGACGTGGTGTTTTGATGCCCCTCCCCCAGCACTGAAGTGCTGGGCTAACGTCCACTGCGCCACCGGCGCGAGCCGGGCTGGACCAATAAACTAATGCGCGGGCTGGATCAATAAGCCAAATGCTCAGTGTTCGATCAATAAGCGAAATGCTCCGGGCTGGATCAATAAACTAATGCTATGTGTGGCCGCTACGGGCGCAGGGCAGACAAACAGCGGATTGCGGAGTGGTTTCGCACGCGCGACACCGATGTCTTCAACGAAGAGTACTACGAGACCAACGCAGTCCACTTCACGCCCTCTTACAACATCTCCCCCGAGAGTATGCAGCCGGTGGTGCGGGTCGACCACGATACCGGCGACCGGGTGCTCGCGCTCATGAAGTGGGGCCTGGTGCCGTATTGGTCGAAAACGGCGAGAGCTAATTTCAGTTCCATCAATGCGCGGGCTGACAAGCTCACTTCGAGCGGCGCGTGGCGCGAGCCGTGGAAGCATCGCCGCTGCCTGATCCCTGCCAACTTCTTTTACGAATGGGAACCGCTGACCAAGGACGAGGAGAAAAAGAAGATCAGCAAACCGTGGGCGGTTTCACTTTCTGACGAGCGCCTCTTCGCCTTCGGCGGTATCTGGGATCGATGGAAGGGCCAGGACGAAGACAAAAGCGAGATCGTAGTGGAGAGCTTCAGCATTATTACCACCGATCCCAACGAACTTCTCGAACCCTTTCACGACCGATGTCCGCTCATCATCAAACCAGACGACTATGCGCGATGGCTGGCGCCTGCCGAACCCGCTCATCTACCCATCGACCTGGTGCGTACATGGCCTGCGGAAGACATGAAAGCCTGGCGCGTGGCCAAGCTCCAGGGCAATGGTCCGCATCTGCTCGAGCCCTTCGCCGAGTCCTCCGCCTGACCGGTTGGCTCGATTCGCCAGACCGGCAATTCGCTGCCACCAGACAGCAGGCACGACACAGAACCAAGCAATCAACGAGGAGTACTCCGGCGCGACATCAACTCACTGGATTTATTGGACCCGTTGTTGCCGGACCCGGGCGCTCGAGGCTCGGTTTGTGTAAACTTCTGTCTGATGCAGTCACTTCGTGAAAGGCTGGACGACAACTCGCGTTTTCTCATCGCCACTGAGCTTGTATCGGTGCGCGGTTCCATGTCTGAGGCGAGCGCGATCAAGGCGCGAAGTTTTGCCAATGAACTCGTGGCTTGTCCCGAGATCGACTGGATCTCGATTACCGATAATGCCGGCGGCAATCCTCAAATGGCGCCGCTTGCTCTAGGCCGGCCCATTCTTTACGCGGGCAAGGAAGTCGTGATCCACCTTACCTGCAAAGACCAGAACCGCAACGGCTTGGAAAGCGAAGCCTGGATGCTGAACAGCGAAGGCTTCCGCAACATCCTGGCCATGACCGGCGATTACCCGGTGAGCGGGGCCGACGGATTGGCAAAGCCGGTTTTCGACATCGACTCGGTGGGCCTGATCTCGCTGCTGAACAAGATGAACCAGGGGCTGCGGCAAGGCGTGGCCAGCGACGGCCAGCGGTTGGACAAAACGCAATTCTGCATCGGCGCTGTGACCACGAACTTCAAACTGCGCGAGGGCGAAGTGGTTCCGCAGTATCTGAAGCTCCAGAAGAAAATCGAGGGCGGCGCGCAGTTCATCATCAGCCAGATCGGCTTCGATGCGCGCAAAACTTCGGAGCTGCGGTGCTACATGGATATGCATGGCGCAAAGGACACGCCCCTGATCGGCAACGTGTATTTATTAAGTTCGCGTGTCGCACAAATCTTTCACGAGGGGCGCATTCCTGGCGTTGTGGTTTCTGAGCCGCTTTTCGAGCTGTGCAAGCTGCACGGTCAATCGCCTGATCGCGGCAAGGCCTTCTTCATCGAGTTTGCGGCGAAACAGATTGCCATCTGCCGTGGTTTGGGTTACCGCGGCGCGTACCTGGGTGGAGTACACGATTTCAAATCGATCGAGAGAATCCTCGCTGTGGAACGGTCATTCGGCCATGATGACTGGAAGCAGTTTGCGCGCGAAATCCAGTTCTCGCGGCCGGGCGAATTCTTTTACTACGAGGCAAACCCCGCGACCGGTCTGGCGAACCCCGAGCACGAGGCGCGGCGGCCTCCGGCTTCCGGCAAGCAAGTGACGATGGTCTACGCAATCTCAAAACTGGCGCACAACACCATGTTCGAAACGGGCAAGCCAGTCGCGAGGCTGGGAGCACGTCTCTGCGCGCACGCGCGCGATCCGATGCAGGGGCCGGCGCCGATGCGTGCGCTGGAGAAACTCGGCAAATCGGTTCTTTACCACTGCAAGGATTGTGGCGACTGTTCGTTGCCCGACATCGCATTTCTTTGCCCCGAATCGCAGTGCGCCAAGAACCAGCGCAACGGCCCCTGCGGCGGCACGCGCGAAGGCCGCTGCGAAGTGGATGGGTATGGCGACTGCATCTGGCTGCGCGCCTACGAGCGCCTGAAGCACGACGGGAGCGAAGAGCATCTGCTCGACCATGCTCCTGTGGTCCAGAATCAGGGACTGCGCGGGACGTCGGCCTGGGCAAATCTTTGGCTCGGCCGGGACCACTCGGCCAGGCATTCCGATGGGGCGCTCAACAGCTCTGCAGATGCATCGGATATTCCGGCTGCGCCGGAATCTGGGCAATCCACGGGTGCATCTTCTACCGTAAGCGATTCTAAAAAAATGGTTTAGCGTGGATCTTATGCAAATTAGGCTTTTGCTATGGCTATTTAGTTGTGATCTCGACTAAAATTGGGCCGTATTGATCTAAAAACTCTCTTCGAACCTCGAGAACGGCGGATCGAAATGCCTCGCAAGCTTCACATCATCGGCGAGTTGATGAACAACTCCTATGCGCGCGCGCGCCGGGCATTCACGGAGCGTAATCCGGCCGGCTACCAGGAACTCGCACGGCTACAGTCGGAGGCGGGCGCCGATTACCTCACGCTCAACCTCGATGGGACGCAGCGCATCCAGGTGCGCCGGCAGGAGATGCTCGACTTTCTGCCCGATGTCATTCCGGCGATTCAAGAAGTTACATCGACGCCTATCGCCTTTGACAATCCTTCGGTCGACTACCATCGTGTGGCGCTGAAACACTACGATCGCGCCAAAAGCGGGCCGCCGATTCTTAACTCGCTGGCGGCGTCGCGCGAGCGGCTCGATGAGATGGTCGAGCTCGTGAAGCACTATGACACGCTCGCAGTGGTGATGGCCTCTGAGAAATTCATGCCCGACGGTACAGCCCAGTGCCTCAACCCTCAGGACGCCTACCGAGCCGCGAAGTATTTCGTCGAGCTGCTGCAAGCCAAAGCCGGTCGCCGCAACGACCAGATCATCATCGACACAGGCCTTGCGCCGGTGGGCGCCGATACCTACGGCCTGATCAATATCGGCCTCGATGCCATGCGGCTCATCTCTGCAGATCCCGATCTCAAGGGCGTACATCTCATCGTAGGCCTCTCAAACTTTGCTTGGGGAACTCCAAAAACAGTGAAGCACGATCTTGAAAAGGCCTATCTCACGCTGGGAATGGAGGCTGGCCTGGACTTCGCGCTCGCCAATCCGGAAAAGCACCCCGCGCCGCTCGCCCTCGATCATCCCATGGTGACCAGGCTGCGGGAAGCGCTTGCGCAAGGCCGACTGCAGATAGGCGAGGCACTGGAGGATTCGGGTTTCCGCCAGGCCGAGGCCATCATGAATATCTGCCGCGGGATAGAGGCCGTCGACGTCTGAGATGAAAGGCGCCGTCCAGATTCCTGCTGCTATCGCCGGCCGCACGGTATGGCTGCGCGTGGGCACGCTGATCGATGGTTCGGGCGGATCACCACTACGCGATGCGCACGTTGTTTACAGTCAAGCCGGAATTCTCTATGCAAACACCGATATGCCGCCCGCGGAACTGGTGAAGAACGGCCGCGCGCAAACTACTCCGGATGCTGAACTGCCTGACTATACTTTGCTCCCCGGACTCATTGACGCGCACACGCACATTTTTCTTGAAGGTGGGGAACTCGATCTCGACAAGCGAGCGGCCTTCCTGAAGCAGCCGCCCGAAGAGCTGCTTGTGGAGGCCAAGGGACGTCTCGAAAAGATTTTGCGCATCGGCGTAACGGCCATGCGCGACTGCGGCGATAAGGATGATGTCGGCCTGGCGCTGAGCAGGCTTTGCGCCTCCCACGATCCGCCGCTGATGCCCTACATCGACAGCCCCGGCGCGGCGATTCATCATCGGGGGCGTTACGGCGGCTTCATGGGCGAACCGATTGAAGATTTTTCGACTGCGGCTGAGTGTGTGGCGGCGCGCGTCAAGGCCGGCGCCGACCGCATCAAGCTCATTCCCACCGGCATTATCAACTTCAAACAGGGAGCAGTCACGACCGCGCCGCAGATGACAACCGAAGAGATCGGCGCGATTGTCGCTGCCGCCAAAAGCCATAACCGGCAAACCATCGCGCACGGCTCGGGCGACGACGGCCTTGAGCGAGCAATCGAGGGCGGCGTCGATTCCATCGAGCATGGATTTTTTCTGCGCGACGATCAGCTGGCCAAAATGCGCGACCGGCAGATTGCGTGGGCGCCCACGTTTTCGCCCGTGCAAAAACAGGTGGACCATGCAGATCGATTAGGTTGGGATGCGCACGTGGTTCGGAACCTGAGGAAGATTCTCGACCGGCACGCGGCCACTTTGGTGAAAGCTCACGACATGGGAGTTCAGGTGATTGCCGGCAGCGACGCCGGCTCCTGCGGCGTAGCTCACGGGCGCGGACTTCTTGAAGAGCTGGAGTTGATGGAGCGAGCCGGACTCGCACCTGCTGCGGTCATTCACTCGGCGACTGGGGTAAGCGCCCGGCGCCTGGCATTCAAGGAGAAATTTGGCGAAATCAAACCGGGCTACCTGAGCCGCTTCATTCTCACGCGCCATTCGCCGCTTGAGACCGTCGCGAATCTTCGCAAGGAAAAGATCGTCGTATTCGATGATCGTGTCTTCGCGACAGGCGAATCGCCTGACGTGAGCGGGCTGTGAAAGCCTGATAGCAGTGGCACTCAGAGCTCGATAAACATCGCGCCGTCTTCTACGGCGAGACCAATGCCGGCGGCGGTTGCCGCCTCATGGAGCGCGGCGTCGAGCATCACCACAGGATCGGAGCTCACGTCGAGACGCCGCATAAGTCCTTCGCCTTTTTTGCCGCCGGCCGTCAGCGTGATCTTCAGTCCGCGCCGTTTGCATCGCACCGCGGTTCCATCTTCGAGCTTGGCGTTCATCGGTTTAATGTAAGCGTCCACATAATGAACGCCGATTCCCGATTTGTCCTGGGTGTGCTCGGGAAGTTTTTCTTTAGCGGCGGGGTTCAGATCGCAGAGTTTTGATTTCACGCTATGCTCCGTTGTGGTTTTGATCTCAGGTAATCGTCCATAGTTTTTCTGAAGGCTCGGATGTGGTCGGGAGTGCTTCCGCAGCATGCGCCTACAACGTTCGCGCCCGCTTCGAGCAGAGGCACAAGGCCCTTGACCATCTGTTCCGGCGATTCGTCGTAAATGATCTTCATGTTCTCAAGCCGTGGCTTTCCGGCATTGGGCTGTACCATCACCGGCAGGCTGGTTGCGCTCTTGTAGCGCACCACGGCGGCGCGCGCGCGTTCCATCTCCATGCCGGTTCCGCAGTTCAGCGCAACCACATGCGCGCCGTGCTCTTCCATGAACTCCGCGGCGCGCTCAGGATCGATGCCCATCATGGTGCGGAAGGTCGAGCCGTCGAGTGTCACATCGTAGGCCATGGACCCGATGATGCAAGGCGCGCCGGCCTTTTGCGCTGCTTCGATAGCGAGCAGGAGTTCTTCCAGCCCCGTCTGCGTTTCAACGATAATGGCGTCTGCGCCGGCTTCAACCAGTGCAGCGGCCTGCTCTTCGAAAGCGCTGCGCACCTGATCTTCAGTGAATTCGCCGAAAGGCACCATCAAACCGCCAAATGGGCCGATGTCGCCAAGCACATAGCCATCCCGCTCGCCGAAAGCTTCGCGTGCAATTGCCACCGCTGCCTTGTTGATCCCGGCTACGTTGTCCTTTTGGCCGTGGCGGTTGAGCATGATGCGGGACCCGCCAAATGTATTCGTGATCAGGCACTCCGAGCCTGCCTCCACGTAGCGGCGCTGAATGGCCAGCACCCGTTCCGGATGGTTCAGATTCCACGCCTCGCCGCAGTTGCCCTGCTCTAATCCGGCCAGCATCAACTGCGTTCCCATAGCGCCGTCGCCTAGCAGGGGCCGCTCCAGCATCGCTTCCTGCAAAAGTTTCTTCATCGTTCTTCTGGCGTCCTCTGCCAACTCCCTTTGTACCAGAGCATAGTGAATGGTTTCGAGCACGATGCCCCATTTGTGATCGCGACTTGAAGCCTCGCAATAACATCCCGCCGCGGCGGGCATGCGCTTCCATCCGATTACGGCGTCCAGCCGCTCGCCCATGAGCGGCTTCTCCCGCTCAATCGCAGCCATCAGCGCATCGGCGTCTTCGATAAAGCGGCACATATATGTGTAGCCATCGTCGCCCGCGGCCGGCGAGCACTCCTGCTCGCGAATCGGATACTCTTCGGCGCGCGGTCCCAGCTTGACGCGGTAAAGAAATGTAAGCGGACGGCCCATATTGGTGCATGTGGTGCCGTCGTAGCGAAAGACCGCGTCCACGCTGCCGTCCGGCTCCATGCGCAAGGTGAGCCGCTCCTTCGTCCATCGTTCAAGCGCTTTCTTGTTGGTCTGATAGTGCGCGTTGCGATCGATCGCGGGCGCGCGCATCTCAATCTGCTCTGCCGCGGTCCGCGGAGCTCTGCGGTAGGGTGCGCGGCGGTACTGGCAGGGACCGAACGAGCAGCGCTCGCAGGGAACAAGGGTGGTGAGCCTTTGCAGACGATCCGTGTGCCGCGTCAGCCCGAACGCCGCCAACTGCGTCTTCTTAGGCCGCAGCATCCCTGTGTCGAACACGTCTACCGATGAAGGAAATTGCTCAGACCGAGTCCTTTTGAGCACATCGAGGAGGCGCGGCTGCTCCTGAATATCCCACTCCGGATACCCTGGGCTGTAGTGCGGCAAGACCGCCATCTGCCGCTGCTCCGCCCAGTCGCAAAGCCGCGCCCCGGCCAGCGTTGTCAGACGCTCGACCACCGCGGACGCGTAGACCTCGAGAAAGAAGTACTCGTCGGGTTTATCGTCGGCCCAACGGCGGCGCGCTTCTTCTTCGGCTTCAGGGCCGGCGCCAACTGCGACGAGAATCACGCTATGCGCGCCGGCGTCGTTGAGCGTGTTGCTGAGCCGCTGACTTGAAAACCGCACTCCGTCAATAGAGATCGAATCGCCGGCGATTTCAAATTGTTCGGCCTGCCGCGCGTACATCCAGGGCCTGCCATGTTGCGCATACCAATCCCGCGCCCAGCTCGCCAGTTCACGCGCTCGACCCTCAAGTACCCAACCTCGCGGAAAGCCGAGCAGCCGCACATACTCTTCCTCGCGTACCTCGAGCGAAGAAAGCGCGCACGCCAACTCGATCTTGTCGCTTACGGCAGGCACGGCATTGGCTCCACGGGCTTGAACTGGCAGCCTTCCACGAAGAAGTTGAAGAAATCAGGATGCGTCTCCAGCCGGCAATGCTGAACTCGCTTCACCAGCTCTTCGAGTTCCTGCCGCTTCATTTTCGAGAGCAACGCAATCGTGGCTCCTTCGATCGCAGTGTTGCCGGCTTGCACAATCTTCGCCGCCGATAGATTGGGCACCAGCCCAATGCGCCTGGCGGCTTCCACTGCGATATGCCGCCCAAAGCCTCCCGCGAGATAGAAGACGTCGATATCGTCGAAGTCGATTCCGTACGTGCTGAATACCACGTGCAGTCCCGCGACATTCGCTCCCTTGGCCTGGGCCAGCTCGTTGACATCGCTTTCCAGCAGGTATACTTCTTGCCCCGCGTCGCGGTAGAGATCGATGCGATGTTGGCTGTCCTCGAATCTGCCGAATTCATTCATGCGGCCAGTGCGCAAGAGCTCGCTCAGCGCGTCCACCAATCCGGAGCCACAGATGCCTTCGGGCTTGCCGTTGCCGATTACGCCGAGTTTGAATCCGCCGTCGGGACGGATCACTACGGCTTCGATGGCTCCATCCAAAGCCGGCATGCCGCAGGCAATCGCTCCGCCCTCGAAGGCCGGTCCGGCAGGGCAGGAGGCCGCGAGGATGCGATGCTTGTTGCCTACGATCAGCTCGGTGTTGGTTCCGATATCCATGATCGCGACCAGCCGCTCCTGATGGGCCATATCGACCGCAAGCAATCCTGCCGCGGCATCCGCGCCCACGTGTCCGCTGACGATCGGCGCCCCGTACACTCGTGCCCGAGGATGGATTGGCAGAAGGCTGTGCTGTCCAGTTTGGGTCAGGCTGGTGGTCGCACGCTTGCCCACGGCCATCTCGATTTCAGTGACGGACTGGTAAGGACTTTGACCGATCGAGTACACGCTCTGCCAGAAAAACAGGTCGCGCATGGTGGAGTTGCCCACCACCACCATCTCGTAGATGCTCTTCGGATCGACGGGAAACTTTTCGATCGCATGGCTCAGATATCCGGCCAACGTGCGCATCAGCAGGCGTCCTGGGTGACTCGGTGTCGTATGAAATGCGCGACATCACCTCGGACCCGCCGAAGCGCTGCGGGTTTTCAAATGAAGTGTCCGCAATCAACTCGCCCGTTTCGAGATCCATCAGCCGAAGCACAACCGTAGTGGTGCCCAGGTCCATCGCAATGCCGTGAATGGGCCCTGTCGAGCGGTCGACCTCGACGCCGTCGATCAGGATGCGGTCTCCGTCGCGGGTTACGGCGGGATCGAGCTGCACCGGCCCCTCGATCGCGGCCAGGCCCGACGCGTGCCGTTCGATGCGCATCTGCCCGCGGCGCATGGTATGGCAGCGCAAATGTCCGCTCGCGCCCGTCACAAGCGTCTGGCAGGAGAGGCGAAAATTACCTTTCAGATGTTGTTCCGGGTCGGTGCGCGCCGAGAGCAGATCCATCCCCTCGACGACTTCAACCATGCACTCCTTGCACTTGCCCTGCTTGCGGCAGGAGGTAGGCACGTCGATATCGAGAACCTCAGCGTGCTGAAGAGCGACCGCCCGCTCGCCGCTTCAGTCGATTGTCCGTTGATGGTGAGCGTGACGGTCATTCGAGAAAAAGTTCCTACCACTTCCTGGCTTCGAGTTCGGCCTTCAATGCCGCCGCCACTTCGTGCGCCGAACCTTCGCGCTCCTGTTCCTCACTCCAATGCCATGCGTCCAGGAAAGCGTCGGTCGCTGTCAGCCCTTGCTTCATCGCCTGTGCGTCGACGAGCGTCATGAAGTGATTGTCCAGCATCGCGGTCACGGTCTCGGACTCATCCTCGACCGCTGATCTGCGTAGGAATCTCTTGCCAATAAAGAATTTTGTACGTGGCCACGATTCGTACCTGCCGATTTACGACTTGTGCCGTCAGCCGCAAAAACAGATCGACCGCGGCCGAAGCATTCGCTCCATATCCGTCGGCCCCGATTTCGTCGGCAAACATCTGGCTGATCGGAGCGCCGCCCACCGCCATCTTGATGTGGGTGAGGCCCGCGGCATCAAAGCCGTCAATCACCGTCTTCATATACATCATGGTGGTGGTCAGCAGCGCGCTCATGCCGATGATATTCGGCTTGCATTTCTCGGCCGCGGCCATGAACTTTTCGACACTCTGGTCGACGCCGATGTCATGCACCTCGAAGCCTGCGCCTTCGGCCATCATGCCCACCAGGTTCTTGCCGATATCGTGCAGATCGCCGCGCACCGTGCCCATCAGCAAAACGCCTTTCGGCTTGGTGCCGCCGTCCTTCGAAGTCAAGAGCGGCTTCAGCACCGCCATCCCGGCCTTCATCGCCCGCGCAGCAATCAGAACTTCGGGAACGTAAAGAACATTGTGCTTGAAGTCCTCGCCCACCACGCTCATGCCTGCAATGAGGCCGTCGGTCAGCACCTCCTGCGCGGAGCGCCCTTCGGCAAGCGCCTCTTTCGTCAGCCGCTCCACCTCGCCGGCGTTGCCTTCGTACAGAAACTGATTCATCAGGGCGTAGTCGGGCATTTTTTCTTGTCCTCAGCGGACGCTCATCGCTGCCGTGCGTTTCGAATTGAACTCCTCAAGAGCTTCCAGCATAGCCAGGATGTTTTCGCGGGGCATGCCGGGGCTGGTGCCGCCGCCGACCGACAGGATGATTCCCTCGCCGCCGGAACCCTCCAGAACTTCCAGCGTCTCGTCCTTGACCTCTTCCGGCGTGCCGCGCACCGCCACCTCCAGCGGATTCACATTGCCCATCAGGCACATGCGGTCGCCCACGCGCCGCTTCACTTCAGTAATATGCCGCTGCTTGCCCCAGTTCAACACGTTAAAACCCGTGTCGGGAAGATGGTCCAGGCAGGCGTCCACTTCAGCGTCGTTGTGATAAAGCTTCACCCAATCCTTGGGGAAAGCATCGCAAATGCGTTTCAAATAGGGATGCGCGAACTCGAGGTAATGTTCCTCATTGACGAAGCCCACAATGTCGTCGAGGATGAAGATGCTCTCGACCGTATCGCCCATCACCTTCTGCTGCGCCTTCAGCCAGTCGATGATTACCCGCGTGCAGAGATCGATGAGTTTGTGCGCGCCCTGCGGATTTTCCACCAGGTCGATCATGAACTCGGTCGTGCCGCGCACGAATCCCGCGGTACACAACGGTCCACGCGAGGTCACCATGGGAAGGATGTAGCCGGCATCCAGAATTCTCTGCCGCGCCATTTTGATGCGATGCAACGTCAGCCCCGCAAATGCGTCAGCCTCAACTTCGTACTCGGGAAATCTGTCGATGTCCTCGAGGTGATAGAGCGTCTGGTACTCGCTTGGAGTATTGTCCTGCCAGAATTTAATCTTCGCGCCCAGCACCGACGGCTCTGCCGCCATGCCGTACTCCATCCACCAGGAGGGAACAAAGATGATATCCGGGAACTCTCGCATAATCTTCAGATTGGATTGAAACCAAAGTTCCGGATCGAGGAAATAATCCAGGTGTTCGATCCCGAGGTAGCCTGGAATCCACGGGCTGTCGATAATCAGCGCCATGGGGATCTTATCCATTTTTTCGCGGCGCACCGCACGTTTGAACGTTTCCCATTGTTCTGGCAACATTTCGGCCTCTCGATCAGTGCCAAGGGCTATGATTCGGTCCTTTGCTGCTGAATTCAGTAACAGTTCCGCTGGCTCAGCAGAACCTTAGAAAGCGGAACACTCCGGCCACGCTTGCGCCCAATTCTCTCATTGAGGGTTCCCCTGGGGAAGGGAACAGGCGGATCAAGTTCGATGCTCGAATTAATATAAGCCATCCCAGCCGCAACTCACAACACGATAAGGATTGCCACTGGGTCGCCAGAGCGCTTTCCGGCCAGAACGCGCCGTTTCTTCGGCGCGAAAGGTCAGACCGTTCAAAGCCTAAAACTGCAGATTTCTAATGGTCTTAACTGCTAAGAGGAGGCTACCAAACCCTTACCCCGCCACAAGTCCTGCTCTGACTCCGACTCTTGGCCTGTTCTTCCTCCGCCCTTGATAGAGAGTACGATTTCTCGCTTGGCAGATACAGCCTGTCGAGGTATTCTTTTGCTCTAATTGCACCAGTATTCTTCACCATTTGGAGGAATATGAGTTCATCAAAGACTGTTACGCCAGAAGAAGTGAGCGGTTTCCTAGAAAGGCTGAGCGCATCATCTACAAAGACTCTGGCCGCGTTCTCCGATTCGAAATGCTCGATAGGGTCTTCAATCTCCGGGCAACTGAGCGTCAATGATGCCGGTATCGTCTCGGTCCGAACGCGGGAAACATTCTCGATTTTTGAATCTTCTCTGCTCGAAACATCTGTGGTTGAGCTGGCCAACGCCTCGTGCACCTATTTGACTCGCTCCGACGCGAAGGAAGCTCCGTTCTTCAACTGTTTTGAACGAGAGTTGCCTTTCACTTTTGGCATACTGTTCAATTTCCCAAACGGCTCCAAACTCGCGCTCTTCGAAATAGCCGAACAAGAGTAAGAATCATCAACGGGTTAGTTTAAGCGAGACAAATCCATCTCGCCGCGGCCGTGTGCTTCGGCGCCGCGATGTTCCACATATCGCTCGGTCGTGACTACGGGCTTGCCTGACCTTCGTTCAGCTGGCTCTCCCGGCTCGCCTCCACCTAGTTGGTGAGTGGAATGTTCTGGGGGTCTAAAAACCGCCGTGCCGGTGACGGAAATCGTGAGTGTTCTTTCGCTCAAAAGAGAAGCTTCAGCTCGGTGATGACGCGCTGCCGGTGAAGCGCACCGGGCGCAGGCCGGGCACATGGATCATCATGCCCTGATCTCGCGCATCAACGGCCACGCGGGCTCCCGGCGTGTCGAAATGGTAGCGAATGCCGGTGGTTGGACTGAGGACGGTCATGCGGGTCTTGCCGACGTACTCGAATTGCACGGCGGCGGAAGCCGGCTTGGCGGCGGAGGGTGCGGCGGAGCGCGCGAGCGGCGACTGTCCGGGCCGAGCGATGACATTGGTTCGGGATTTAGCTCCGCAACACATGGGGATCCTCCGGTTCCTGAAGAATGACCGGCGCAGCAGGTTCGCTGCGGGTCGTGACTCTTTCGAGCAAAATGGCGCCGGCGGAAAGCGCCGGCCATAACAGGAGGCGATGGCGCCAGCCGTTGGCGAGAAGCCAGGCAAAGGGAGCGGCGATCCAGAGGCTCTGGCAATAGAAGCAACTGAGCAGCTCTCCCAACTGACCTTTGCCGGCGAATTGGCGGAGCTTTCCCAGGACATCCCACGGACCGCTCTCGGTAGAGAGCAGATGCGTGATGCGCCAGGTGACGAGAACGCCCACCAGCAGCCAATAGAAGAACATCTTGTCTCCTTATACGCCGGATGCAGCTGGAACGAACAGCGGCGGCCAAACAATCACGGAGAAAGGTTCAGGCGTGGTCGACCGCATGACTTTCCTTCGGCAGCACCCGATCACCCCCATGCTCAGGACCCTATATGCCGGATTTATCGGCCTCATCGATAATGCTTTGTGCGAGGTTCCTTAACTCGTCTTTGGTGAGGTCCGCTTTGAGAACATCGACATTGATGCCCTGCCCTTGGATGCCCTTGATGATGTCCTTCGGATCGACATCCCCGGGAACCAGGCCGACAACCTGCGAGCTGACAGGTCCGGCAGTGACCTGCAGCGGCTCGTTGCTGTCGATGCGGTAGAGCGTCGTTGCGTCTTGATCCGCGTTCGGAGCCAGGCGCTCGAGGGTGCGCCGTGCCTGTCCGGCTTCCGACTGAATGAGCTTGCCGGAGGCTTTGCGGAACTCAGCCGGGTACGCCTTCCTAATATCTGCCGCGGACATTCCATCAAGCTTGGCGAGGTTGGCCTTCGACAGCCCTCCCGCTCGCTTGAGATCTGCGCGGACAGTGTCGGCAGCGAAGTCCCCGAGTTCGGTCCATCCGGCTTTGCTCACACGCCCAGCCTCGGTGGCCAGTTTCTGGGCGGCGTCTTCGCCCGCCTTCGATTCGAAGATCTTGACGATGCGGAACTTGCCTCCTTCGCGATAGCCGAGGATGCCGTCTGTGATGAGCCGGTTCCTTGAGTCTCTGAGGAGATAGCCGGGGATGAATTCGATTTCGGAACCGGCCTTGCTCGCGGCTCCGACGGCCTTTGTACCTGCCGCCGCCTCTCTGGCTGCGCGGGTTGCCTGACGGCTGTTCAGGAGTTCTTCAAGCAGCTGGCCAGTCGCGTGATCGAGGTTCTTGCGGCTGCTCAGGATGCGCTCAAAGGCTTCCGGCGTGAAATCGGCGACCGCAGGATGCACCGCCCGCAAGCCAGTGAGCTTGCCCAGCTCGGCGACTCGTGCCGGGGTGGCGACTCCGCGCAGTTTGCTTTCGAGCACTCGGGCGCGGCGTTTCGCTTCGCGGGCAAGTTCCTTGTTCTCAGGATTTTCGGCAGCCTCTTTGGCGAGTTGCTCCACCTCCTCAAGCTCGGGCATAAGAGTCTCTTCCTGGGCGAGGGCCGCTGCATAGCGGGCACGGAACTGCGTGCAAGGCGAGGAGCAGGTCCAAAGTTCTCCCGATTTGGTGAGATGCAGGCCTTCGTCCGCGATCTCCTCCGATTCGCCTAGCAGGCGCTCGGGGGTCATCAGCTCATCCCCGGATCGGGCCGCGGCCTTCAGCGCATCGACTTCCTTCTCAGTTGCGCCAAAGGCCGCCTCTCCGGCGCCGCCCAACGCCCGCTGGCGTTCCAGGTTGGCGATAATCTTGTCGGCCAGTTCTGCAGGCGCTTCGGCCTCTTTGCCCGCGTCTCGAATCGCCTGAGCGGCCTTCGTAAATTCCTCCTCCGTTTTCGCAGCTTCCGCAGTCCTGACGGCCGGTGTCAGCGCTTCGACCAATGCCCGGGCCTCTCCAACTTTGGCCGCAGTTCTTGCGAAGTCGAAGATTGCACCGGCGCCGCCAGCGACATCCAGGACAGCGCCGACGATGTCCAGCGCCAGCCAAAAGAGAGAAGGATCGTCGGAGATGGCGCGGGCCTTGTCGAAGTCTGTACCGGCCATGGCGCTCTGCAACTCATACTGCTGCAGGTGTTCCACGGCGATGCCGGTGCTGATGGCAGCCGTGACCACGAGGCTCAGGCCTCCAGTGACAGGTGCGAGCAGGGCGAAGGCAAGGCCGATCACGCCGAGCGCAATATCGCGCCAGGACGAACTGAGATCGTCGATTTTGTGATCGATCAGCTTCTCGTCGTAAGTATCCGTCTCGATGCCGCGTGCCGCTTTGGTGAGACTCAGGATGCGGGGCAGCTTCCAGATGCTGCCGTCCGGCGTGCCCAGCCCTTCGCGTGTCTCCTGGATATTGTCGAGTTTCTCCGCCGCTTCCTTGAAGATGAGTTCGGCAGCCTGCGGTGACGGACCTTTGGCCAGTTGGGCAAGCCCCTCGGTGCCCTGCGAGAGATCTCCAAAGCTGGCCAGAACAGGAAACTCGGCTTTTAGTTTCTCGAAGAGGATCCTGTATCCGCGCATCGCCTCTTCGGTGTCAGCGTGCGCCTTCCCGTAGCCTTCGTCGGGATAATCGTAACAATCGTCCTTGAAACAACGGGTGTGCATGTGACTGGCTTCCACGCCCTGAAGCTTGGAAATATCTTCTCTTCTCGTGAGCAAAATGTTGGCTGCGGCGGAGAGACCCTTCACCTCGGGTCCCTCCGTATTCATGGAGTAGGTGGGGCTTTCATCGTGTTCCTCCTCCGACTCAGATCCGGTGCCGGCACCCGAGGTGCTGGGGATTTCCGTGATGCCGTAACGAAGAAGCTCGGACTTGATCCGGTTCTCGCTGTCTTTCAGGGTGGCCTCGAGCACCGCCTCTGCATCGTGCTTGAACTCGTCGAGAAAGGTCGTGTTCTCGCCATTCACGCGAGTCACGACACTTTGCAGCGCATCGCGAACCTTGATGGCCCCCTGGAGGGCATCGAGGCCTTCGACCCCGGCCTCCGGCCGGTTCACGCTGATGTATGTGTTGAGGTGGTCGAGCAGGCGCTGGCCGCCGCCGAAGCCGTCTTGATAAATGCGGCCCTTCACCTCCCGCTCCAGATCTTTCTCATTGTCCGTGAGCACAGTGCCATCCGGTAGAGTGACCATGGCATAGGTGCCGGGCGACGGCGCGCCTGCGTCCGCGACCGGCGCACCGGCGTCCATCACATCGGTGGGGGAGGGAGTCTGCTCATTGGTCTGCGCCGGCAGAGCATCGACTACGCCCGCATCGGTCTGGCGCAGGACGTGCGCGCGGCCGAAGGTCGGGATGCCGGCAAGAAAGGGCAGTTCAGCGCCGCTCGGTTGTTGAACGACATGCGTGAGTTCGTGGGCGAGGAGTTCGCGCCCGGTGGCGGACTCTGGAGAATATTGGCCTGAGGCGAAGGCTACATGGGACCCGAGGGTGTAAGCGTGGGCGCTGATCGCCCGAGCAGAGGCTGCTGCTTCGGGACTGGTGTGAATGCGGACGTCGCTCAGGTCGCGGTTCAGGCGGGTTTCAAAAAAGCCTCGGGTGGCGGAGTCCAGCGGGTGGCCGGGCGAACGCAGTACATGACCGAGGATTTGGGGAATGTGTGAGGGCGCTACCGCAGGCCTGCCGGGCGAAGCGGCGCGGCGTTGGAGGGTCGCCTGGGATTGCTTGGCACGGCACTCGTCGCACATATCGTCATCGCCGGCCTCGCAGCAGCAGGGTGCCGAGGACACCGGAAAGGCGACTGGGGAGTGCATGATTTTGCGGGCGACTTCATCGGCTTCGCGCTCCTCGGGATCGTCGGGCTGACTGATGGAAAGCTTGGCATGGATGATGCCGGCGCGCAGCAGTTGCTGCATGGCCTGATTGCCGGCCTGCTGCTGCAATTCGAGGGCGGGATGCAATTCGGACGCCGCGCCGGTTGCCGATCCGCGCTGGGGCGAGGCCTTGTTTTCGAGGCCAGCCTGTTTCGTGTTGGCAACGGCATGTTCCATGCGCTGTGCTTTGGTTCGATTCATCGTGTTGGCGGCGCTATCGAATGCTTTATTGGCTGCCAATACATTTCAGAGCTGACTGAATATCGTCGCCGGAGCTTAGCTTCCACGCGAGACCAAAGTTGCCTCAGATCTCGTCAACACTTAAAGGGAACAGAGGTAACATTCGCCTCGATATAACCCTGAACAAGTTCGGCAACGGCCTTATTGTTGAAGACCCACAGCAGAGAGTAGCCGCACCGCTCGGCAATCGCCAGCTGCAAGGAGGACTGTTCGATGAACCTGGCGATCGTTTCCTTTCTCATCAGTTCCGTGGAGGGAGAGTTACTCAACAGGAAGCCATACTCGGTCTTTACCTCATAGAGCAACTTGCCCAGCCCGAGCCCATCGAAATCCACGTACAGACCTTCGGGAGTTTCAACTCCCCACTCGCGAGGCGAGCCGGAAACCAGGGTTGCAAACTGATCGTGGCACGTGTTGCCGCCGCGCTGTCCAACGACCTGTGCCTGGCACGGCGACTCCTGGTCTTCGGTATCCACGTCAGGTCCGCGCCGGCCCGATGACGAGCTGTCGCTGGACAGGGTGGTAGAAGCCGCGGTAACTCCGGCGACGACTGCTGCCGTCTTCGTCGCCGCGCTCGTCGTGGCGGTGGTGGTTGTGGTTGCGGCAGTGGTACCTTCGGTTACTGCGGTGGTGGTCGCGGCTTCAGTTGTCGTGGCTGTCGCGGTTTCTCCGAGTACGGTTGTTACCGCGGCTTCCTCACCGCCGACTGCGGCCGCGTCGACAACCAACTCCACGGCGACCGTTGCACCGGCGTCAATCGCTGTGGCGGCGGCCACGTCCGCAGTACTCGTGGAAACGATAATCGCCAGTATGGGAAGCGCTTCAGGGAAGGCAATAAAGAAGACCACTGCGCCAACCACCGCGGCGCCTGCCAGAACACCCGTCAGAATTTCGCCGTTGGTAGGCCCCTGCTCGCCACCGGTAGAGGCAGTCTGCGGGATAGGCCAGGGCAATCCGAGGAAAGTGGCGACCTCATGCTGCTGTTGTTCCTCAATGGCGCTGAATGACGGATTCTTCGCCGGGAATTGCGCGGCCGTCGGAGTGCCTTTGGCTGCGACAGCCGCGATCGCCACGGCTACACGTGGGAAGTTGCCGGGATCGTTCTGTTTCAGCAGGTCAAAGTCGCCGCGAGCCCTGAGCTGCTCGATCTGCTGCAACATGTCGACCATCCAAAGGCCGTTGAGGATCGAGTACGCCTCGGTGTAATTGCCGACGCCGTTTTCCTGCGGCTCCTGCAGAGCGGCAATGACCCGGTCAACCACAGTAGGTTGCGCCACGGCGGTTGGATCGGAGGTGCCCCCGTCGGCATCGCGGCGGACCACGTCTATCGCCGATCCCTGCTGCAGAACGTGTGTCAACTCGTGGGCTAACAGTCTGCGGCCTTCTTGTGTTTCGGGAGCGAATCGCCCGGTATCAAAAACCAGATCGTCGCCCGCCGCATAGGCATGGGCCTGGATGGATCGCGCGGAAGCGGCGGCTGCGGCGTCGCTGTGGATGCGCACGCTGCTGAGATCGCGGCCGAAGCGCGGCTCGAAGAAGGCGCGGGTTGCGGCATCGAGAGGATGACCGGGCGAGCGTTTCACCGTGTCGAGTACACGATTGGAAGCGTGAGGCGGGCTGGAGTCAGCGGCTTTGCGCGAAACGCCCGCAGCCTTCTGGCGGCACTCTTCGCACATACCTTCTTCATCGGCGCCGCAGGAGCACGACGTTGCCGCGGAGCCGACGCTGGCGTGGGAGCGCATGATGCGATCGGCGGTTCGGTCGGCCTCCTGCTCCTCGGGATCGCCGGGCTGGCTGACAGCAAGCTTGGCCTGGATGACGCCGGAGCGAAGCAGATGCTGCATGGCCTGATTGCCGGCTTGCTGCTGCAGTTCGAGGGCTGGATATGGCTCGGGCTCCGCGGCCGTTGCGGATCGCCGTCGCGGCGCGGCCTGGTTTTGCGGGCCCGGCTGCTTCGAGTTATCAAGTGCATGTTCCATAGGCAGAGGTGAGTCACACGCGCGAACGGATCAAGTCGTAGTAATCGCGGAATTCGGAGCGCGAGGGGAGTTTGCCGCTTTTCTGGAGCTCGAGAGCCGTGCAGATCACGCAGTGTTCCATGCGGATCGAAGTTTTTTCTTCGGCTGCGAGAAATGCCGCGGCCAGGGCGATGTTGCGGATGCTTCCGCCGGCCAGCTCGAACTGGCGCGCGAGGAAACCGAAATTGAGGTCGGCGGCCACGGGTGCGGCGGGAGGCAGAATCTTGCGCCAGATTTTTTCGCGATGCTCGGCGTCGGGGAAAGGAAATTCGACGATATGGTGCATGCGGCGGGTGAAGGCCTCGTCCATGTTGCGCCGCAGATTCGTGGCCAGGATGACGATGCCCTCGTGCTCCTCCATTTTTTGCAGCAGGTAGGAGATCTCGACGTTGGCGTAGCGGTCGTGCGCATCCTTCGCTTCAGAGCGCTTTCCGAACAGGGCATCGGCCTCGTCGAAGAAGAGCATGGCGTTGGAGGATTTGGCTTCGCGAAAGATGAGGCTGAGCTGCTTTTCGGTCTCGCCGATGTACTTGCTGACCACGATGGAGAGATCGATGCGGTAGAGGTCGCGGCCCAATTCGCGGGCCAGAATGCCGGCGGCCATGGTTTTGCCGGTACCGCTGGAGCCGGCAAAGAGCGCGTTGAGGCCCTTGCCGGACGAAAGACGCTGATCGAATCCCCATTTGGAGTAGACGGTGTGGCGATGACGCTCGGCGGTGCAGATGTCGCGCAGCTGGCGGTGAATGTGCGGAGGCACAATGAGCGCGTCCCAGGGAGCGGTGCTATCGGTTTTCTGCGCGAAGCGGCGCAGGCCGTGACTGGACTGATGGCGCGCCGCGGCCTCAAGATCCTGCGTGGTGAGGGCGGCGACAGCCGCGCCGCGGACGGCTGCAACGCGCATGGCATCGGCACTAGCACGATGGATGGCTCCGGCGGTGAGGGCGAAACGGTTTGCCAATAGTTCCAGATCGACGCCGACGGCGGGCGCGCCGGCCTGTTCGAGGGCGTCTTCCCAAAGGCGCACACGATCGAGGAAACCGGGAACGGGGAATTCGAAAAGATGCCAGGCACACTTCCGCGAGCCCGTGTTCGGCCAGGGCGCGCCGCCGGTAATAAAGACACGGACACCGGATGCAGGCTGGATGCGATCGAGCGCCGAGCCCGTGGCATCGAGGCTGGAATTCTCGAGGACAAGCGCATCGGCTCCCTCGAAGAGCAGGTCGGCGCCGCATAGAAGCGCTTCCCGCTCGAGCAGGGGAAGGAGCGTTGCTGGCGGGATGGAGGCGGCGGCTGATTGGCGGAGGTCCACGGTAAGGAGCGAGCGATGGGCGACCGAGCAGAGCGCTTCCACGGCGGATCGCTTGCCTGCGCCTTCCGGGCCGGAGAGGAAGAGGACCATGCTTTGCGGCAAACATGCCGCGCGCTGGAGTTGCGCCAGCAAACTTTCGGGGAGCCGAAGGGATGCGAGCGCGCGCGAAGGTGAGGACAGGGAGGTGAATGCGGCGAGGCGCGGGTCGATGCCCGGCTCGTCGAGCAGAAAAGCGGCGATGCGCTCGTCGACGAAGAGGGAGCGCGAGAGAAGTGAGGCTTCGCGTTCCTGCTGCTGATCACCGGTCCGCAATAATTGATGCCGGAAGAGTGGACCATCGCGGCGAAACGACTCACGCGCCGAGAGGCCGGCACAGTTTCCTTCGCAGAACAGTTTGAGTGTCAAGTCAACAGACGGACGCCTGCGCGTGACATCGTTGCGCGCCCAGGAGTAGAGCACCTCAAAGCGGAGATCGAGATCGACGGCGAGGGCCGCGATGAGCACGTGACACTCGAAGGGGGAGAGGTCAAACATGTGCGCCAGGCGCAAGAGAGGCGGGAGAGGGCCGGCACTGACGCCGGCTTCGATTTGCGCATCAATGGTGGCGCGCAGCAGCGATGCTTGCCGGGTCATTTCCGTGAGCGCCAATTCCTGGGGACGGCTGCTTTCGGAGTTCCACTGGCTGAGAATTGCATCCACTTGTTCATCCGCCAGGTAAAGCCCGCGAAACGGGTCGGAAGAGAGCAGGTTGGCGGCTTTGAGGCGGAGGATTTCGCGGTGCAGAACGATGCGCAGCCATTCGAGCTCAGTGTGCAGGTGCTCGCGGCTTCCGGCGAATGGAGGCGGCGCGCTTGGCTCGTTGACGGCAGCTAGGCCGGCGGCGCGAGAAGACATATCTCAACTCCTTCCCGCCACGGCAATGCGAGGGTCTGATACATTCCGGCGATGCGCAGCACCACGGAAAGTGGGCTTTGCGCAAGGCGGACTTCGATGCGGTTTTCGGCTACCCGAAGTTGAGCGGCGCCGGCGAGAAAATTCTGGAAGATGTATTCCGGGCTGCTCGACGCAAATCCGGGCAAACGGCGGGCAAAATTCCGGAGCAGATGTGCCGCGAGAAGGGACCACGAGCGCTCGCGATCGTTGTTGAGTTGCAGTTCGGGAAAGACGTCGCCTATGGCGAAGAAATCGCGGTGCCGATCATCGCAATCATTCTGCGGATTTTCGCTGGAGCGAGCGATCATAGCGTCCAGCACGGCATCGGAGACGATGCGCAGCGCGGCGTCGACGTCAGCCGCAGCCAGGTTCTCTGCCATCTTGGAAAGGGAAACACCCGAAGGGAGGCCGGCAAATTCGGCGATGGCGCGATCATGAATGGCGAGCGCAGCGCGGCTTCGGCCCAGGCATCGCACGGCCAGCAGGTGCCGCAGGACCGCAGCGCATCGGGCAGGGTCATCGCACGGCTGTGCCGCGGCACGCAGGGCAGAATCGATCTCGAGGTCGCGGAATGCGGAGGCGAGCAGGAATATTCCTCCCAATTCGCTGAGGAAGGAATCTTCGGGCGCACGATGCACGGCGGAATCCGGCGCGATGACGGCGGCGGCGAATGCTGCCCATTCCGGATTGCCGCCGGAGACCTGCATGATGAATTCTTTGAGAGACGAATCGATGAAGGCCGAAAGCGCGGCCGGCATGTTGCGCGCAGCGTCGTGTGGCTGCGCAATCATTGCCCATAAGGCCCTAAGAGCGTCCTCGAAAGTGCCGGCAGTGCTGAGAGCGCGGCGAAGCTTCATGAGGCCGTCAACAGCTTCGCGCAATCCACGGGTGTCTTCGGCATTCTGGCTCGGCCACTCGGCATTTGCTGCAATGGCGAGGAGGAGCGCGCCGCGCGAGGAGCCGGTCTCGAGCTTTGGGGAAAGGCTGTCCCACAAAGCCAGAAGCCGCGAAGTCCAGCGCGTGAGATTTTTCGACGAAAGCGACGAAGCGGGAAGTGAGGCGGCGTAGATGCGCCCGGCGTCGGCTTCAGAGATCGCGGCGAGCACGGGTTCAAGAGCCTGGATGGAATGCAGTTGAAGCAGGATGCGAGAGGCGCCTTCGCCCTCACGAATGATGGCCTCGGCGATGGCAGCGCTTTGGGGAAGGCTGCGCAGGGAAGCGAATTCCTGGTAATACCATTTGCTCCAGGCCCGGCCCGCGGCCATGTCGCGCGCCCACTGCGCGATGTAGGCGGAGCGGTCGGCGAAGCGAATCACGGAAGGACCGGGGCCCCGCTCGATGGTGCGCTTGATTTCGAGAGCGATCTGCTCGCCCCAGGCAGACGAACCCTGCGACATGGCCTTGGAAGCGATGTCGATGGCGAGATCGACGTCGATCGAAGAAATCAGCCAGATCGAAGGGTCCGCATTGTCCGCCCACGGCGCGAGGGCCCGCCGGCAGGCGTCCAGGACCTCAGATTGGGCGATCCGGTCGAGTTGCGAACGCAGCTCATCGGGCGCGGGGTGATCCTGAGGGACGCAATACACGTTGCGCAATCGCTCAATCGTGATGGCAGATTCGCGAGGCATGGCTTTGTCAGGCGACTTGGGCCAGCGGGATTTCGGTCATCTCGGGTTCGCTGGCCTTCTGTTCGAGCATTTCCTCGAGAACGCGAATGGCGCCCGTGATGCGCAGCATGGTGTCACGCACGTTCTGGCGTTCCTGATCGAGGAGGCGAAGTCTTTGCTGGCCTTTTTCGAGTTCTGCGCGAAGCTGGGCGAGTCGTTCGTTCATGGCGATTTCTCCTTATTGGTGTGAGATGAGAATGGGAATCTTGCCTTTGCCTTTTTCGAGAGAGGCCAGAGCCTTGCCGATGATGCAACCGGTGGCTGAGCTCAATTCAGGATCGTAGCGCTGGGCGTGGCCTGGTGTGTCGCTGGTGGTGAGCAGATCGCCGGCGGTGATAGGCGCGATGTCGGCGTCCACTTTGCAGTAGGCGTAGGCGCCAAGCGTGACCATGAGACCGACAGTGCCTTTGCCGAGCGCCTTGGGATCGAGGTCGGAAGACCTATCGGCGGGCAAGACCGGTTCGTCCACGATTCCGCACACGCGCGTGTCGCAGGCTTTGGTTGACAGCGTGACCTCAACCAGGGGGATGCGATTCTCGATGCCGTAATAAATCGCGGTTGGTTTGGTATGCAGCACCAACACGTCGCCCTGCTGAAAGACTTTTTTGGCGCGGCTGTAGAAGCGGTCGACGACATAGCCGGTTTTTGAACCCGTGGCGGTGAAGACGCCGTTGAGCTGAAGATTGCCGTTGACCGTGAGATTGCCGTCAACCTGCAATGTTGACTGGGGGTTGGTGGTGCCAATGCCCACGTTGCCGCCAAGCGGATTGAGACTGATTGGGTACCAGGCCCCGGTTGAGGGAACTTGAAATCCCGATTGCATCCAGGAAGTGAAAGGGCTGGCCGGCAGCACTCCTGTGAACAAGCCGTTGCCCCCCGGCCCCCCTACATACAACATCGCGTTTTGCTGTGACCCACTGGTGGTGGGACTATTGGCGGGGCCGTTGACTTGAAGAGTGGCCGCTGGTGTCGTCGTTCCAATGCCGACGTTGCCGCCGGGCTTCACATAGATTACGGAGCCAGAGACACCTTCTTGAATAAGGCTGAAGTCTCCGGGTGTTGTCCAGCCATTTGACCAGCTCCAAACGGTAGGCATTCCTTGCCCTATTTTGATTCGTGTATCGTTTGTTCCGTCGATCTGTATACCACCACCGGCAACGGATCCCTTATTCACTTCAAGGAGTGTTGCCGGACTTGTGGTGCCGATGCCGACGTTGCCGGAACTGTTGATCGTCACCTGCTGGTTAAAGTTGGTAAAGAGTCCCATGGTCTGGCTTACAGGCGCGGATATGCAGACACCATAGGGAGAAGTAGACTGCTGCACGCTGCTGAATCCAAAAACCGAATTCGAGCCAACGTTGCCGCGCACGTCGAGGGTCGCTCCAGGGGCGGTGGTGCCAATGCCCACACTGCCACCGTTGGTGATGCTCATGCGCACATCGGAGCCGGTGTAGAAATCGAGGCCGTGTTGATTGCCGCCGGAGGAACGTTTGGAGGCGATGCCTTCGCCGCTGGCGTTGCCCAAAGTGATTCCGGGATTCACCTGGCCGCCGTTGGCATCGGCATTGTCGACGACCAGCGCGCCATTGATTGTGAGATCGCCTGATGAATCGAGGATCATGGAGACGGTGCCGCCAGTGCCTGCGCTGTCGGGCGTCGAACTATACTTCCCGTTTGCGTACCACGCGAAATCCGATGCGGAGCGGAAGTAGAGCGAGCTGTCCGACGAGCCGATCTGGACGCCGATGCCGTAATTCGTGCCGTAGAGATTGAGGACCTGGGCCTGCTGGGTGCCAAAACTAAGCGAGCCCTCGGGGATGTCCACGTTGCCGTCGCAGCCGACAATGAACGCGTTGGTGTCCTGACTGGCGGCGGCCTTTCCGTAGCCTACGGTGAGGCGCTGGGGAATGGTCTGGGGGCTGCCGCCGTCACCGATGTGAATGTGCAGATCGGCGCCGCCTCCGCTCGCGTCGAGGCGCTGCAAGTTGAGTCCCGTGCCGTTGTCTGTGCCGCCGGCATCTTTGAAGCGCAGGGCGTAGAGGTTTCCGCCGTTGAGCCAGACATCCTGCTGCGCGGTCAACTGCTCGTCGACGGTGAGAGTGCCCTGGACTTCGACGAAGACTCCGAGGGGCTGGGGAGTGGCCGATCCGGTATCGAAGCCCACGCCGGTGACGGAGGTTGAAGAGATGGCAAACGAGGTTGCGCTGGGCGATGGCGTGCCAAGCACGGAAAAGCCCTGGCCGTTGAGCCCCGAAAGCCCCGAGGAAAAGCCGGAGAAGATCACCAACTGGCCGGCGTTTAAAGGAGTGGTCATTGCGGGATTGACGGTGAGAGTGACCGTTCCGCCGGCCGCGCTGTAGGCGGTGACGGTGGCCGGCCCCGAGGGAGCGCTGCCGCCGGCGATTGCCGAAGAGAGCGTGCTGCGATCCTGAATGGTGAGGATGCCCGCCGGCGCGTAGATGGTGGAGGCCACGCTGCCCACGTATTGACGGTTCTGATTGGCTGAACCGTTGGCGCTCTGGACGAAGACCTGGTTCACTCCATCCCACAGCACGCGGCCCAGTGGCACCAGCCAGTTTGCGGTGGTGTTGTCGTCGGGCAGTTCCTGGAAGGGCACCGAGTCGTCCAACGCGATCACCACTGCGCCTTCAGTGGACGGCAACGGAGGCAGCGTGGTGGGTTGGGTCCAGGTTGCGGCCGATGGAGGAGTGACCACGTTGCCGCCCACGTACACCGGATCGATGGTGGGCGGAAAGGGCTGGATGACGACCTGGAAGCTTTCCTGCACGCGGCTAAAGGCATTGGTCTGGTTTGCCGATGCGCAAGTGTCCGAGTCGGGATTGATCATTTGTTGCGAGTAGCCGATCCAGACGGTGAGAGTTTGCTTGGCGGGAAAATCGGCGAACATCTCCGCGGTGAGCTGATAGGGGCTGAAGACGACGATCTCCCGGCCAAAACCGTCCACGGCGACACCGGGCTGGATGAAGATGTCGACTTCGTTGTTGGGCCCGCCATTGGGAAACTGGGCGATGTCGAGACCGGTCACGATTCCCCAGGTGTGCGGGCCGATGTTGTGGCGGCGCCGCATGTCGCGGTGATATTCCTGCTCGGCCTCGAAATCTATCGCGCCCAGGTATTCGCCCTCGTAATAATTCAGCCGTTCGATATCGGTGATGTCCGCCATGGTTGTGCACCCTTCCGCAATCGGTATTTCGTTTGGCTTTCCGGTCCGGTCTCAGGACGATGTGCCGCCTTCCGTCTGCGCGGTTTGCCCGGCGGGAGCCGGTTGGCTGGGTTGCTGCGTTTGCGTCAACTGGGATTGCAGCGCGGTGATCTGATTCTGCAGATCCTGCAATTTCGCCGCGGTGGGGTCCATAACATCGAAGCCCACCGCCTGGTCGCCCATGGTGTACATGATGAGCGGCTGCCCCGCGGTGACGGCAGTGGGAGCGAAATCGGCGCTCGCGGCCGCAGCAGCGGCGGTCCACGAGGGATCGTCGTCCACTTTCTGAGGCGTCACGGTTTTGAAACCCTGCTTATCCAACGCCGCCTTCACTTTTTCCACCGGCGTATTCACCAGGGAACTGAGATCGACCGCGTTCGTGCCCGGCGCCATGGCGTTGAGCAGATCGGCGCCCATGTTCTGAGCAATGTAGTGGGAGGCAATGCGGTTGAAGTCCATGCCGCTGGTGATGCCGTCTGTGGTCACCGGCTCTTTGACATACGCGAAATTGGACAGAACAGGACTCTTCGTCCTGTCGCCGGTTCCGCAGCAGGCCAGTTCAAATAACTCGCCGAGGATGAGGCCCAGATTATCAAGCTGCTTGAAACCGCTGAGCCAATAGCCGAGAGTTTGCAGTGTGACGAGTTGCTTACGGCCCGGGAAGTGGCAGATGTTGATGATCTCGCCGTTGCGCACTTTGACGCAGGCGAGGACGATGCGGTTATCGCAAGCGGGAGCGGGGCAGGGAGGAATGAGACAGTAGCAGACGCAGTTGCGGTATGCGTCGGTGAGAAGTTTTTTGATGACCGCGACGGCCCCGGTGTAAAACTCAGCCCCCTTGCCTGCCTTCACCTGCCCTTGTAGAAGCGTGAGCTCATCGAGGATGGAGCATAGCGTGATATCGGAAGCGCCGGTGAGGGCCTGCGTCACCTGGGCAAGATAGTTGCAAACGCTCTGGTAGGGGTCCCGCACCTCATCGACATTCGGCACGCGCGCCAGGAGCAAAGCCGTTTGCAGCTTGCACTCTTCCATCTTCGCGTAGAGAGAATTGGCGGCGCCGGCTTCGAGCGTTTCCGCCACTTGCGCAGCAGGAACGACGCCGAGCGTGAAGCCTTCGACGATGCGCGTGGCTTCACAAGCGCCTGCGGGAACGGTTGTGGCTGTGGTCGCCGTGGCCGTTGACGCCGACTGGCAGGAGCCGCTGGTCGTCAGGTTATTCGAGGAAGACTTCTTCGACTTCGACGAAGAGCTTCCATTCCCGTTGGAGCAGCCACAGGAACAGGCGGATTGCGATGTGGCAGGGGTGAGCGGAGTGATGAGACGCGAGGGCTGCTCCTGATACTGGATGGTGATGCACCACTCCTGCGTGGTGTCGGTGCATGAGGGCGAAGGATTGTAGCGGAGCGGCGAGCAATTGGGCGCTGCCTGCGCCGCTGGTGCGCAGCACTGCTGGATGGCCTGCACGACATTGAAATTTTGCGCGGCGCAGACGATGATGTCGTTGCCGCAGGGATCGATGGCGTAGCCCGGTTGCACGGTGACCCAGCCGGCGCATTGGGCGCAGGTGACCTGCATGCCGCACACCACGCCCCAGCCGTTGAGGTAGCGGTTATGCAGCCGGCTCTTGGCCAGCCAGTACGACTGGTCGTTCGTCAGGTCGGCATCGCTGAGCAATTGGCCGGCGAAATAGCGCGTGCGGTCAAGACACTGGAGGCCGGTGCAAACCGGGCAGCAGCATGCAGTGGTGGCGCTTTGCCGCGTCTTAACGGCATTCACCGTGTTCCCGCCGCGAGAAACAATTGGTTGATAGGATGTAGACATCGCCGTCCTCCGTTCTTCTTCTATGCGTGTCGAACGTCAAAAATTCTCGGGAGTGAACCAACTTTCGAAGGTTCCGCCTTCCAGTCCATGAGTGCCATTTTTGGGAATCTCACCCGTAGGCAGTTCAGCGCGCACAAACTCGGCGCTGATTACACGGTCCTCCCGCTTGGGAGGGGAAGTGGAAGTGTCCATGACAAAGACAAAGTCGCCGAGCAATCGAACCCGAATGTACTGGATGTTTTCGGTAGGAGCCGGATCGAAAACAAATGCGACTCCATTTGCATTTGCGGCGCTGGTCTCCGTCGCGGACGTGATGTTTTTGCCGCTCACCGTAGCGTCGATGTAAACGATATTGCCCAGAAGCTGAACCCATAGGAGA
This sequence comes from uncultured Acidobacteriota bacterium, assembly GCA_963826735.1. Taxonomy (GTDB): domain Bacteria; phylum Acidobacteriota; class Terriglobia; order Terriglobales; family Acidobacteriaceae; genus Telmatobacter. The sequence continues at coordinate 21,654 of CAWGYN010000006.1, read as the reverse complement.
TATGGGAGTTTTGTTGTCTCGGTAGACAGCACCGCCCACACTTGAAAGACGTTGACTGCATCGATCGACGTGACGTCCACGGTTCCTGGGTTTCCCGTAAACGCGATCGCAATTGCCGGCGACAAGGGCGGACTGCTTGGGGTGGAGCCGGGGATGGAGATGGGCGAGCTTGGCCGTCCGTGTACCCAGCTCAAGGCGGAGATCCGCGTGAGTTCCGTTTCCAACCCGACGCCGTCGGTTCCGTTCGTGCCATTGGTTCCGTCGGTTCCATTTGTGCCGTTTGTCCCGTTCGTGCCGTTGATTCCCGGTGGCCCGGCAATATTGCCCACCTTTGTCCAGGCGCCGGCCTGCTTCTGATACACGTCGCCGTCTCCGGCGCCGGTGGCAAGGTTGAGGTAAAAATCATTGTCGTCGCCAAGTGCGGCGGCGGGCGCTCCGTCGCCTTCGTACCAGGTTGCGCCGTTGATGCCGGGAAGTCCCTGTGGTCCGGCCGTGCCGCCGGAGGAGGACTGCGACATGAGGCACTTCACCGCCTCGGTCAAGATCTCAGTGCTCACCAGCAGGTGACGATCGGTGAGATTGTCGATCATGCTGGTGGTAACGGCGCTTTGATATTTGTATCCCTCGATCGTGGCCAGCACGATGCAGTTGCCATCGGAGCAGTCGGGGCAACCATCAATGACGCGATCGAAGATGGCAGAACAATCGGTCTGGGAGACGTTGAGCACGGCTACGGCGCCGGCGACGCCGGACGTATTGCCGGTGTAGGGCAGGTAGAGCGTGGTTCCGACTTGGCTCAGGACGATCTGGCCGGTGACATTGACGCCCGCGGCGACGGCGGCTCCCAGTTCCGGAGTCAGGCTCAGCTCGACAGCGTGCTCACTGACGGTTTGCACATAGCCTTTTCCAGTCAAGTCCTGTTCGACAACATAGATCCACTGCCCGCCCGTGTCGATGCAGAGGCCACTGGCCGGATTCGCAAAACCGGTGACGGGATTGCCGAGCGCTTTCGCAGACGCCGGATCGGGGCGCATGCCGATGAGGTAAAGCGTGTCGTTTGCCGCATCGAGGACGGCAAGAGTGTCGCCGGCCGAAGTGTTTGCGACGGCGAGCCGCGACGGCGCGGCGCTGCCGCCGCCCACGGCAACTGTGGCTGGGGTGAGGCTGGAGAGTGTAACGGCCGTGACATTGTTGCTGCCCGGGTTTGCCACATAGGCGTAAGTCCCGGCAGGGCTGACGACAACATCGGAGGGCGAAGTGCCCACGGTGATGGTGGTGGGGGCGGCCGGACTGCCGGTGGTTGTGATGTCGGTGGCCCAGATGAGCGCGCCGGCCGCGGAATTCACAGCCAACAGGCGATCGTCGGGCGCAGGGGCGACGGCCATGCGCACAGGCTGGCCGGCGCCGCCGGTTACGGTGAGGGTGCTGATTACCGCGCTGAAATCGGATTTGAGAACCTTGATGGTGGGATCAGCCGGAGTGGGCGGCTGCGTGGCCACGTACACGAAATCACCTTCCGGCGAGACTGCGACATCAAGAGCCGCATCGCTACCCAGCGAGTACGAATCGGTGACGGAGCCATTGGTGGTATCGACGGCGTAGAGCACGGCGCCTGAAGACGGATTGGCGAGGACGTACAGCGTACTCGTCGCATCGCTGAGCGCAACGGCGACGGGATTTGCCAGATTGATGGTGCCATCCCAATTGACGCAGACTCCGCTCGCGTCCTTCCTGGAGGGTTTGGGATCGATGAGCACGTTGAAGGAGTAGCCATCGACAATGCGGTTGGGGCGGCACGAATCGCCGCCTCCGGTGCAGTCGTCGAAGATAGCGGGCACATTTTCCGCGGCGCACTCGTTGTAGGAGACGCAGATCTGGAGAGTATGCTCCGCGTTGTCAGGCTGCGACGAAGGGCCATTTTGCGCATGCCAATTAGAGAGGAAGGTTTGTACGTAGTCGAAATACTCTTCGTGCTGGACCACGATCTCGCGCCCGCAGCAATCGACCGCGGTGCCGGCTTCGATGCGCACATACTGTGCCTGGCAGGCTGGATTTGGGTGCTCTTTTACCTTGAGCCCGCAAACCGCGCCCCAGCCGTGGAGCCGTTGATCGTGGCGGCGGAACTTGCCGAGGTAATAGCGCTGCTCGTCAGTGAAGTCGCGCTCCACGAGCAGCTTCCCGGTGAAGTAGTTGTTGCGCGCCATCTGCGGAATATCGCACTCGACGCAGATGCCGCCTGCCGTTGTCGTATTTTTGCAATTGCAGTCGCCCATGGTTCCGTCTCGCTTTCTCAATTCAGGAAGAAGGTTGCACCAACTCTGGCATTGCCGCCCACCCGAATTGCGTGCTGCGCGCCCTGTTCACCGGGAACGCCCAGCACCGTGTCATAGCCCAGGGTCCCCTGGCCTTCCACCACACCCACCGGATAGCGCCCAATAATGGTGTCGACGCCGACAAAGGATTGAATACCGACGCGAAATCGCGGCTCAGCCCACTGAATGGTGGCTTCGGTGTGCGCCGGTTGCGCCATCGCAACAACCTGCTGGAGAGTCTGCATGTCCGCGTCGGTTGCTCCGTGCCAGCGGGGCATGACGACGAGGAATTGATTGGCGTACTCGTTGAACAAATCGAGATTGGGATCGCCCCAGTCAATGAGCTGGAAGCCGCCGATGGTGGAATTCGCGCCGATCTGCAGGCGGCCCATGACCGCGGTTCCGAAGAGCGTGGAGCAATTGCCGAGCGTTGACTGGCCGACGATGAGCCAGCGGCGCAGGCGAAACATTTCCAGAATCGACGGCTTGACTCCGGTGTAGAGCTCGACGGCCATTTTGACGCCAGCGACGGTGCCGCGCAGCGCATAAAGGCGATGCGCTTTCTCGACCAGCTTGCGGCGGCGCTCGACCGGCCAATTGCTTTCGAGAGTCATGCCGATCCACGATCCCAGGTAGGAAAGGAAATCGGTGCCGCCTACATTTCGTGGGTTGGCCGGAGCCGAACGCGGATCAAAGTAACGCGCGATATACGTGACGCGATCGGAGATGCGGCCCATCATCGTGTCGAAGATGGAGAGGAAGCGGCTGAGAAAATCCGCGCTGACCTGGTCTGCCGAGTAGACGGGAGGCAAATATTGGAGCGACGACGCGCGGGGATAGTAGACACGGATCTGGTCGATCTCGGGCGTTTGGGCGCTATCACTGGTGAGCGTGAGACGCAGCCAGAGATAACGGCCGGGCGCGCTGAGGATCATGCAATCCCAATCGCAGCAGGCGGTGTCGGCATCGACGAGGCCGGTGGCCCAGCGATTCGCTGAGAGGCTCTCGATCTCCTGAGTTGTCTTGGAGGCTTCGGAGGTGAAGGTGTCCACGCGGACCGCTGCGCCCTGGGGCACAGTGCCTGAGAGAACCACGCGATGCCAGATGCATTTGTAGGTCTTGCTGTCGAGCGGCCCGGCGATGAATGTGCCGCTGGCCGGATAAGCGGCCGCGGGTTCCATCTGGCAGACGCTTGTGGCGCCGTCGGCAAGGAGCGGCGCCCCGCTGCGCGTGAAGACGATGGACGCGGCGAAGGCCTGCGCCGATCCGCAGCAGTGCGTGGGGCACCAGCTTCCGTCGCCTACCGGCTGATAGAAAAAGAGCTTGCGCGTGACGCAGTCGCTGAGGCAGAGGTTTCCGTTCAGGTCGACCGCGACGGCGACCGGCTTGAAGTCGCCGGCCAGATGCTGCGGCTTGTGAATGTGCTTAAGGTACTTGCCTTTTGCGTCGAGCACCACCACATCGCTCGCGCCTTGCTGGATCACGTAGACGCGGCCTTCTTTGTCGATGGCGATGCGCGTGGGCTGCTTGAGCGGCGCGTGCCCGGGGGCCGATCCGTCGGAAGCGAAGCGCCAGCAGCCTGCCGCGTCGAAGAAGTGAATCAAGCCGTTGGCGAAATCGGAGACGCAAATCGAATCGCAGGGGGCGATGGCGACATCCCACGGCTGCCAGGTGCCTTTTGGGTATTCGATTTGCTGAGGGCATCCCTTGACCGGGGCTTTTTGCGCGGCCACGACCGGCGCGATTGCATATTTTGTTCCGGACTCGGTTACCTTCACAGGCCCCCAGATGGAACGCAGCGCGAGATCGGGAAGCGAAAAGACCTGCAGCCGATGGTTGCCGGTGTCGGCGACATAGAGATTGTTATGCCGGGAAATGGCGAGGCCGTGCGGGTCCTTAAGCTGGCGCGGCTCCGTGCCGTGTCCGCCTACACAGTGCAGACGGACAAACTTCTGCGTGCAGCGGTCGAAGCGCTTGATGCAGCACTTGGCGGCGTCGAGAATGTAGACATCGTCTTGGCGATCAACGGCGACGCCGATGGCGGTGGTGAATCCGCCGAAACTGCCGGCGGCGTCGACGAGCGGGCGCACGGAGCCAGGCATCGGCTGCAGAGTGAGCGAGCCGCCGTCCACCGCAAATGCGATGTTCGTGCTCGCCGCCGTTTGCCAGCCGGCGATGCCGTTCATCAGGTAATGAGGATGTGTGCCGCTCATAGTTTTCACGAAGCGCTGGTGCTGTAGGACACCGAAATCTGGTGGCCCGCAGGCGCGTTGTAGAGCAGTTCGCCGGGATTGATCGCCACGTCCTGGCAAAGCTGCTGCCTCTGGTTGTCGAGAACGAGAATGAGTTGATCGCTGACGACGCGTTGAACGCCGCCGATGCCGAGCAGAATACGGTAAACGTCGGAGTAGTAAATCTCGCCGCCAAAAGGCCAGCCGGTTCCACCGGCCCCGCCGTTCAGCGGGCTGAAGAAGTTGTTGAGCGCGGCCACGGCTGCATTCTGCACGGTCGCAAGATCGGAGCCCGGCTGCACAACAAGGCTTGCCAGCACCTGGATCATGCGATAGGTAGGGCCGATGACAAACACCTCAGTAGTGAGCAGCCGATGCGCATCCAGATATTGGCATACCGCCTGCAGGGTGGTCTGGTTCGGCGTGGGATTTGGCGCGTTGGAGTTGGGTACGACCACCACGGTGACCACGCCGGGAACCTGTCCATTGGGAAAGTCGGGGTGATGGAGCGGCAGAGCATTGGCGCGCACTACGTTGGCGCCGGGGGCCTGCGTTGCCATGTATTCAAAATCGCTGTTGGTGACCGCGCGATCGTTGCTTTGCAGCGCCAGGGGCGCGCGCAACTGGGCGTCGGCGAGACTCTCTTCGTCGGTTCCGCCCTGCGAAGCGGCATAATTTGTCACGGCATTGATGGAGGGAACATAGCTCTGCATTTGGGTGATGCTGGCGGCAGGCAGATTGCCCTGGCTTCCGCCTCCGTAGCGATAACTGGCCGCGACAATGTTGTCGGTTGCGCTGGTCAGGTTCACTCCCGGGATGCGGCCATGCACGCCATCGCCGAAGGTCACCACGCCGGTGGTCGCGTCGAGCATGTAATTGGGATCGTCGGGACCGGAGGCGAAGAAATCGTCGACCTGTTGCCACACCATGGGGCCCTGGCCTTCGTCCACTGTCAGTTGAAGGCTCGTCACAGTCACCTGTGTTCCGTCGGAATTGGCGATGGAGAGCGGCTGTGGGAGCTGGCAGACAGGATTGTTGGCCAAAGTGAAAGTCTGATTGGGCGTACCATCGCTGCCGCCGAGCACTTCGCCGGTAATGGTGACGGCCTGCGTCGCCTGAACGGTGTTGGTGAGAATGGATGCGAGCTGTGGCGGCATTTCGTAGCTCGTCGCTACGAGGCGCGCACGGATCCAGTAGAGGCTCGCGGTCTGCTGCGCGATGGGGCCGGCCTGGATGAGGCTCGGGCCATTGAAGAGAACGTGGCCGTTCTGCGTGAAGGCACGGGTGCCGTCGCTGATGAGGTTGATCGACGCCCATTCCGCGCCATCCCAGTACTCCCAGATGACGGTGGCCGGCGGCGGCAGCGTGCCTCCGCATTGCATCACCTGCGGCGTGAGCAGGTTGTCGTAGAGAGCTACGGCCAGCTCGATTTGTTGCACGGGAAACGCGACGGCGGTGCTGAATCCGATGAGCAGCGCGGAACCCGGCTGCGGGTTCTGGCCGAAGGGATAAAAGTACTGTCCCGGATTGTTGTTCCGGCTAAGGACGCTGGTGTAACTGGAGCCGTCGTAACTTTGCAGCGAAGTGATAGCAGGGCCGATGACGACGAGCGAGGTGTCGGTTTCAAAGATGAGGGGTTGCCCGTCGCTGGAACCGGCGGCTGCGATCTGCGTTCCCTGGGGGACGATAGCATAGGACAAATCGGGCCGCGACAGGCTGAAGGTCAGGTTGGCGGTGGCGGGTTGCGCGGCCTCAAGCTCGATGCCCAGCAACTGAAGAAACTTGATGTAATTCAGGTCGGGAACCTGATTGAGGCGATAGATGACGATCTCCGTCATCCAGGCGAACAGCTGCACCAGCGTCATGCCGGGGTCGCTGTTATTGAAATTCGTCCACTCCGGCGTGTAGCGCGGAATGAGCGTCTGCGCCTGCGACACGATGTCGGCGTACTGCATGTCATCGAGATTGGGTGCAGTGAGCGGCATCGGCTAGCCTCCGGTTCCTTCGGTCACGTAGAAGGGGTAAACCATGTTGTTCATGGCATTATTGGAGCGAATGCGGTAATCGACGCGGATCAGCAGCATATTGGCTTCGTCGGGTGCGGCGCTGACGTTGACGTCGAGCACGTCGATGCGCGGCTCGCCCTGCGACAGCGCCTGCTTGACGAGGTGCGATACGTTTCCCTGAGTGGTGGCATTGTTGGGAGCGAATACCAGGTCGTGAATGCCGCAGCCGAACGACGGAAGCATTTGGCGCTCGCCGAGAGCCGTGCCCAGGATGATCCAGATGGCCTCCTGCACGCTTTGCTCGCCCACCGACCACGACAGATTGCCGGAGGGATTCACGCGCACAGGGAACTTCCATCCTGTTCCGAGATACGCTCTGTTGAGAGAAGTGCTCATCGTTCTCCTGTGTTCAATGGCTATCCGGGAATGGCGGCGACGATTTGCTGCAACTGGCCCAGCATCACATCCAACTGGTTAACGGCCTCGACGATGTTGCTTGCGCCGGTGATTGCGGAAAGTGACGGAAGCTGGATAGGTAACTGGGACAAGCTGATGATGGGAGTGATCATGTTGAACAGCGGACCGATGGGCCCGATTGCCTGCATGAGCTGCCCCATGGCGGCGTCCCCATTTCCGCTGGCGCATTGCAATGAGGCCAGCAGATCGGGATTACCCTGTGCGACGCTGAGGTCGATGCCCGCCTGAAAATCGAGAACGCTCTTGATGGCATCGACAAAGCACTTGAGGTACTCGATGATCAGCTGCAGCATGTCCTTGATCATGGTGTAGAGCCCGATGCCGGGGAGCACGATGCTGAGACAGTCGCTCATTTCGTCGATTGCCGACAGAACCCCGGTCACATTCTGCGGGTTCAGCGGTCCGGAAACAAACTTCTGGAGAGCGGCAATGACGCCAAGGATTTTGAAAATGCAGGACAGCCCCGCCAGCGTCGGCATCAGTTGTGCGATCAGATTTGTGAGCAGAGCACAGTTGGTCGGCGGGCCCTGCGAGAAATCCGCGACCGCCTGCAACTCGATACCCATGGGCAGGCTGACGCTGGGGATGGTTATGCTTCCCAGACTGCTGCACGGGTTTTGCACTGCCGTAGCCAAGTTCGTCTCCCTCCGAGCCTTCTGCTTGAGATCGTCCTTAGATTGGGTTCGCCGAGATTGAAACCGGCCTGCCGTTGATGGTGACGGTGGGCGCTTGAATCATCACCGCGGAATCGCTTTGAATGACGATGGACGTGTTGTTGATTTCGACTTTGTTGGTGACGCCGTTGCCGCGCGCGTACTGAATGCGGATGTAGCCCTGATCGCCGCCTGACGCGGGAGGATCGTAGAGCTGCACCTCGTGCCCGTTGACCGAGTGGATGGTGCGAAGATGCGTGTCTGTCGATGGCGGCGAATCCTGGCCGTTCCACAAAAATCCGATGATGTAAGGATGGGAAACGTCGTCCTGGTTGAAGGAGACCAGGACCTCGTCGCCCACCTCGGGCATGAACCACGCGCCGCGCTTGCCCCCGGACATGAGAGTGGCGATGGGCGCCCAGTAGCTGTTGTTCTGGCCTCCGAGAAACGGAAAGCTCACCTGCACGCGGCCCTGACCGTCGGGGTCGGTGTTGTTGATGACCTGACCAGTGACTACGCCTGACATTTTGCCCATGCTCTACGAACCTCCGCCGGAAAGGTCCACTGGGCCTTCGCGGCGCGCCGAAAATTGCGTTCGATAACCGCCGGAACCGATGGTGTGCGTGCTCTCTGTCACGTAATACTCGCCATCGAAGTCGCTGCTGGTTCCGGTGAGATTGCCATACATGTCGGTGCGAATGCCGAAACCGATAATCTCGAGCGTGCAACCGGAGCGCAGATCGGGGAGGCCCACGGTGGCGCCGGAAGCTTCAATCAGTCGCTTGCTCTGGTCCTCGAGCGTGGCGCGCGCCAACTGCTTGGCTTCGGCCTGGGTGCGCACCGGCGGCTTGGTCACGACTTCCGTGCGATTCGCGTAAGCCTTGGCGATCTGCGACAGGCGCGCGATCTCGGCCTGGGATTTTCCCTGGTCCTTCCACAGACTCTGCAAGGTGTAGTTGACTTCGATCGCCTGATTGGCGGTGCGGTCCCAGCCGCGCACCGTGACCTGATTGACCTGCTTGGCAGTGCTCAGCGTGGGCCTGAAATTGATGAGCGAGCGGCCCCACTCGAGTTGATACACCGGCGCGTTGCTGTTGCTCTGCGAGAGGCCGAAGTAGAGCGATTTCTTGCCGGTTTCCGGATTGTCTTCGAGATACACCTCGTAGCCGTGGCGCCGCGCGCGCTCCAACAGGAACACGATGTCGTACTGGCTGTTCATGAAGACAAAGGGGTCGGCGGTTTCGTCGGACGCAGGGTTGGTGTCCACGGCGATGCCCAGACCGGGCTGGCTCTGTTGCACAGGCTTGTTGCCGAGTTCTGTGGCAATATCCGAGTCGCTGGTGTTGGTCCACGAGTAGGTATGCTGCGCGCCGCGCAGTTCGTGAATCTCATTGAGGCCACTGATGGTGAGCGTGGGGGCTCCCGATTCAGTGAAGTTCGGCTCGAGCGAAGTGATGATGCCGACCATCATGCGGCGCATGTTGCCCTGATTCTGGTAACCCATCCACAGCTCGATTTCGGTTCCGGGATCGAAGATGCCGGTGAAATCCTGGCTCGCCGTTTTCAACGGCGGAGTGAATTTGAATGTCTGATTGTCGGCATCCCAATTGTTGATCTCGATGTTGAAGGAGTCGATCTCGTTGACGCTGTCTTTGTAAGTGACCTCGATGAGGTCGTGGATGACCTCTGCGCCGAGGGGCCGGCCGCGCACGATCAGCTCGACCGTGGGGACGTAGAAGGTCTCCGTGGTTGCGTAGATCGGGATGGCCTGCGATGCCATGTCTTATACATTCGCCAGCACGGGAATCTGCAAGAGCGTTCCCGGCGTCAGGTTGAGGGGATCGAGGATCGCGTTTTGATTTGCGATGGCTCGCCACTGTGTTGGATCGTTGTATGCGCCGGCCGCAATCTGGGCCAGGGTCTCGCCCTGCTGCACCACGTGCGCCTGCGTGTGATCGGGAGATTGCAGGTTCAGCTCCGCCAGTTGCTCGGAGAGAGTCTTGTACTCTTTAAGCGAAACGGAGAGCGTGGCGCGCAGCGGAACGCCGATGGGACTGAAGAGCGTGTAACGCTGACGCACGCTCTCCACGATGCATTTGAAGCCGAAGCGCTGCTGGCTGCCGGTGACTCCGCCTATCCATGTGTTGGGGCTGCTGCCGGGGAACTCGGGGCCCCAGCTGAAATACACAACGGGCGGCGCGTGCAGGGTTCCGTCGATCTTGATGAGCTGATAGAACGCATCGGTCTGTTCGGTGACCGAGGTTGCGTTCTCATCCATGCCGGAGTCGGTCGAGTCGAAGAACAGATCGAGCGAGAGGGTCTCGGACTGCCCGCGCACGAATTGCAAGATGGGCGAATCCAAACCCGGAATCGCGATCTCCGCGGTCTGCACGCCCTTGTTGAGCGTGAACTCCGTGGGGTTGAATGTCACCGGGATGGCGGGATCGAGGAGAGCCCCGGTGATGTCAACCTTTTGGAATTGCGCTTTCAGCGTTGCGCTCATTGACGAAGTCTCCTGGCAGTCCTTATTCGCGGTCCGGCGCTATGCCGGGAGTGAGTTCGCGGTCTTGCTGGCGGCGCTTTTCCCGCGCCTGGTCTTCCTTGACGGCGGCAACGCAGGCGCGCACGATTTCCTTCAGAATTCGCGGATCGAGCAACCGCTGGGAGTCGGTGGCCTGAATGCGGCTCTGCATATCCTGAACGCGTATATCCATGGCTACTGCTCTCCTCAGAGACTGACCGATACGGAAACGCCGGCGCTGGCCGAGACTGCAACGGACGGCGTGGGTGCGCTGCTCAGCGACGAAATCGTGATGCCCTCGTGCGCGATTTCAATTTCTTCAAAAGCGACCTGGCTCTGGCCGGCGTTGAAAGAGGGGCCAGTCCACTTGATGGGCAGGCCGCGGGTGAACGACCAGACGATCGACGGAGTTTGCGTTTCGTCCTGCAGGACTATGATGCCGTCACGGCGCGTGCCCACGCCCTGCGCGAAGTCGTAATGCCACTGCCAGAGATCTCCGGCAAAGGTCATGCCCCGCTTCATGCGCAGATTGGTCCACTTGACGCGCGTGGGAAAGCGCAGAATGGTGCCGTTGTTGCCGCCCTCTTTGTACTCCTCGATATCCATGCTCATTTCGAGCCCACTGCACTCAGAAAACCCGGCGAGCGGAGCGCTGGAGAGCGCTGAGACCGCAAGCGCAAGCGCGCTCGAAGAATCGAGGAGCGAGATCACGAAGTTAAACCCGCGAAACGGATCGGCGGGAAGAGTTGGAGACATGGAACTCATGGCTGTTCCTGCACCTCGAGCGTGTCCTGCGTTTTGCCAATACGGAAGATGACGAATTCGGCGGGCTGCGTAGGCGCCACGCCGATGACTGCCAGCATCTGTCCCTGGCTGGTGGCGGCCAGAGGGTTGGTCTGCTGGTTGCACTGCACGAAGAAGGCCTGCGCCGCGGTGTTACCCACGAACGCGCCCTGCTGCCACAGCGAGGTAAGAAATGTGGTTGCCCCCAGCGTGACTTTTTGCCAGAGGTAGAAGTTATTGGGCTCGAAGACCGCCCACTGCAGGGCGACTTCCATGGCCTGCTCGATCATGCACATGAGCCGCCGCACGTTCAGGAAGATCCAGTTGGTATCGCTCGAGAGGGTGCGCGCGCCATAGATGCGCAGGCCGCGACCGCGAAAGGCGCGAATGCAATTGATGCCGAGCGGATTGAGGAACCCCTGCATGGCCGGGGTTACTTCGGCAGTCACATCCTGAGCCCACTGGAGCTCGGTATTTGCCGGGGCTTTCCAGACGCCCACGCTGGTGTCGGTGTTTGCGCAAACTCCTGCAGCATGGCCGCTGGGAGGGATGCGGCGCACGATCTGGTTGTTGAGGAGCAGCGGATCGGAGACCAGCACCCAGGGAAAATAGAGCGCGGCATAACTCGAATCGAACTGACTGCGCCACGTCTGCACTTCACCGAGGCTGACCTGCTGATTGGGGTAACCGAAGTCCGGGGGATCGAGCAAGGCCACGCGGTATTGCATGGTCTGGCAGTGCAGGATCATCGCTTGCTGCATGGCGGCAACGTCGCTCGGCGAAAGCTGCGGCGCGGCCTCTACCGGAAGCGGCGCATACTGCGCGGCGGTGGATGCGGGCGTGACGGAGCCGGGCAGACATGGATTCACGCTCACCGGCGGCGGCGCGGCGTAAATAGCCGCGGGGCTGGGCTCGATGAGGATGTCAGGGCAGCACACGATGGAAACCTGGTCCACATCTTCAAGGGTTCGCAGTCCCCACTTGGTCTGGCTGGCCGGATCGCCGGTGAAGTCGCTCAACGCGAGCGCGGCAATGCCGTCGCGGCCGCCGCGGAAGGAGAGCACGCCTTCGTTGAGTTGCGGCGCTGACGGATTCGGCAGCCGGTCAGGATACGGCGCCGGCGAATTCATGTCCGTGGCCTGGATAAACTTCGACGTCGTGGCGCGGACGGCGGTTTGGACGTAGTTCGCACTTTTCGGGTTGAGAGACAGTCCCGAAAAAATCTCCTTCTCCAAGCCATTGAGCCGGACGCTCAAGGAGAATTCCATCGACTCGAAGGAGATTTGGGCGGCGAGGTTGAGCGGCGCGGTAAGCGGTGAGTCCCACACGAGGGCGTTCGAACCGGGATCGATTGCGGCAACGAACCGATACTGGGCCGGCACGCCCGGCTGATAGGCCTTGACCAGCGTGCCAATCGAAAACCCGACGATTGAGGAGAGATAACTTGCCTGGCCCGTGGGAGGTTGTGGCAGCGAAGAAGTGGTGGCGGCGGCGAGGCTCGTCTGCGCGACAAAAACTGTCAGCTCATCGCCCCAGACGCCTGGCGACTGCGCTTCGACGAGAAGCGTGGGGTTGCCGTCGCTATCGAACAAAGGGCCGCGGGCGTTGGCCGCTCCGGTGGCAATGGTAATGGGCAGGGTGAGATTGAATGTGCCTGCCAGGGAACCGGACCAGGCGATGGTTTGTGTTGCGGGATTCACGCTTTGGACGAGCAGATCGAGTTGCTGGAATGTTGAGAACGCAATCGGATGGCTGAGATCGAAAGCGGCCTCGAGCGGAGAGTCCCAGTACAACGTGTTCGTGGCGGAGTCGACGCCTTGTGCGATGCGGACGTTCGTGACCGCGGCGGGGACAGATTGCGTGACGGTGACCACCGATCCCTGGGGAAAACCTGCGATGCTCGACAAAACGGATGCCGCTCGCGAGGCGGGTTGCGTGCCGGCAGCCGCGGCCGAGACGGATTGTCGAGCGGTCGCGAGAGCGCCGGCGGCGAATCCCTGCGTCGACACGACGATCGAAGAGAATCCATTTGCGGGCTGTAGCATGCCGGGAGCGGCCAGGGTTTGCGTGTCGGCCGCTGCAACGCGAACGCCGTACATTGTCCGGCCGCCGTTTTCAAAGAACGCTTTGGCGCAATAGGCCATGTATCCGTTGGGGATGAAGTTTCCAAATACGGTTTGGAACTGCTCCCATGAGTTGACCGGCGTGGGAACATTGAGGGGGCCCATTTGCGCGATGCCGATGAAGGCTGCGATGTCAGTGCGCAGGACCGTGAGGGCCTGGCTGTTCTGATCCACAGCCTCGAAATAGACACCGGGAGTGACGTAAGTCGCCATACGCTAAGGGCCTCTGCCGGACTAACTCAATTCAAGCCGTTCGTGCACGATCTCGATGGACTCGATCGCAACGTCGTTGCTGGTGGCGTTCATGGTGGCGCCTTCCCATTTAGTGATCCAGCCATTCTGGAATTGCCAGCGCAGCACGTCTTTGTGCTGCTCGTCCTGCAGCACGATGGCTCCGTTGCGCCGATCGTCAACGCCGTTGAGGATGTTCTTGTACCACTTCCAAAGGTCCTCGTTGGTGGTGAAGCCGCGCTTGAGAGTGATGTTGGCGAACTTGCGCAGACCCGGCAGCTTGCGCACGGAAAGCCAGGTGTCGGTGCCTTCGCGATAATCCACCGGATCGGTGTTCATCGACAGGCCGCTGGCCTCGCGGAACGAGGCCACGCTGGTGTTGTCGAGCTCGATGCGGAAGTTAAATCCACGTAAAGGATCGTTGCGAACCGCGGTTGCCATGCTTCCTCCTCGCTACAGTTCCTGGACCGATGAGCCGCCGGCCCACTGTCCGATCTGGATGATTACGAACTCGGCCGGAAATACCGGCGCTACGCCGATCTGCATGATCAGCCGCCCGTTCTCGATGTCGTCCTGCGACATGGTGGTCTGATCGCAGATGACGAAGAAGGCCTGGGCCGCTGTGGCTCCCATCAGTGCGCCGGATTGCCAGACGGTGGTGAGGAAGGCTTCGACGCTTTGCGTGAGACGCGCCCAGAGCGCAGGACTGTTGGGCTCGAAGACGGCCCACTGCGTGCCAATGTCGAGCGAGTGCTCGAGGAAAATGAACAGACGGCGGACGTTGATATAGATCCACTGGTTGTCGCTGGTGATGCAGCGCGCGCCATAGACACGCAGTCCGCGATCGGCCGAGGTGAAGTCGCGCAGGCAGTTGATATTGACCGGATAGGGATTGAGAATGTCCTGGTCGCCTTTGCTGAGCTTGATCTCGAGCGCACTGATGCCACCGATCAACTCGTTGGCCGGCGCTTTGTATACGCCGCGGGTGTTGTCCACGTAGGCGTATATGCCAGCCATGTGCCCGCTGGGCGGCACGGTAATGTCTGTGCTGGTCAGCGGATCGAGCACAACCACGCGCGGGTAGTAGATGGCCGCGTATTTGGTATCGAATTGCGAGCGCTGATTCTGGATGTCGTCGAGCGAAGCGGGAATGTCGCCGCTGCCGCCATGGGGCGCCGGATCGAGCACGGCGAAGCGGTACAAGAGCGTTTCGCAATGCGTAATCAGGCCTTGCTGCACGTTCTGATCCACCACGCCGGGCACTGTGACAATCGCGATCTCGTCCGCGTCGGTCAGCGCCTGGATGCCCGTTCTCTGGCCCGGTCCGTTGTCGACGCCGATGTAATCCTTGTCCAGCGGCGGAGCGGTTCCGTCGCTTCCGTTGAGCAGCGCGAGGGTTTGCCCGTTCGGCGCCGATGGCAGAATGAACGGATTGTCGGTGACGCTGTCGCCCGTTGCCGACGAGGGAACCCCAAGAATCGCCGACCCGTTGTTGATCACGGTCGCGTAGTAGCTGGGAATGGTGTTATCCATCGAGAGATAGCGCCACTGCTCGCTCACGCCGTTCCACGAGGCGACGACATCGAATTCGCAGGAGCGAACTGTGGTTGCTGCAAATCCTGGATCGGGATTCAGATCGTTGACCGTATTGAATGCATTGGTGACCACGATGCTGCCGCCCGCAATCGACTGGACTTTCTTGAAGACCTTCGACGTGCCTTTGTTGAACTCAACCAGCGCGCCGGCGTAAAAGCCTGCCGCCGAGGTGAGCAGCACCGTATTGAACGGCGATGGGCCGGCAATGGAAACCACCTGCGATGACGCCAGCGAGCTCTGGTTGATCTGCACCGCGATATTGCCGCCCCACGCTCCGGGATCCTGCGCCTGGATCTGGCACTGCGTTCCCGGATTCGGCTCGTCCGTCAGCACCGTGGTGTACTGCGCCTGATAGCTGTTGGCGAGCGGCGCCGCCAGTGTCACGTTGCCATTGTTCTGGTAGCTCGCGACAGGCACCGGCCCTTCCTGCGTGGTGATGCCGTTGAAAACCTGTTTGAAGGTCAGGTGCGTGGTAGGGCTTGCTCCGGCGGGCACCTGTACTGTAATTTGCGTAGCGCTCCACGCCACCACCGTTGCCGGAACGCCGCCGATCGTCACGGTGCTGGTGCCTTGCGTGGAACCGAAGTTTACGCCGTTGATTTCGAAGTCGCTGCCCGCTGGGCCGGCCGGCGCCGAGAGCGATGTGATCACCGGAGCAGTGCCCACCGTAAACGGCATGCCATTACCCGCCGTGCCGCCCACGGTCACCACCACGTTGCCTGTGGTAGCGCCCGCAGGCACGGTGACTTCGATGCTGGTATTTCCCCAGGTCGTAATCGTCGTCGCCGCGGTGCCGTTGAAGGTGACGGTGCTTGTACCCTGCGTAGCTCCGAAGTTTACGCCGGTAATGGTGAGCGTCGAGGCTACCGGTCCGGCCGGCTCAGAGAGCGCCGTAATCACCGGCATCGTGCCCACCACAAACGTCAATTCGTTGCTGCTGTTGTTGTTCACCGTTACCAGCACGTTGCCCGTGGTCGCGCCTACCGGAACGGTCAACTGAATGCTGGTGTCGCTCCAGCTGGTAAACGCCGTGGCCGCGGTGCCGTTGAAGGTCACGGTGCTGGCGCCCTGCGTGGCGCCGAAGTTCACGCCCGTGATCGTCAGCGACGATCCCACAGTTCCGGCGGGCTCAGAGAGGCTGGAGATCAGCGGCAGGCTGCCCACCGCGAACGGCAGTCCGTTGCTGGCTACGCCGCCCACGGTCACCACCACGTTGCCCGAGGTTGCGCCCGCCGGCACCGTGACTGAAATGCTGGTCGGGCCCCAACTGGTCACCGTGGCCGTGGTGCCGTTGAAGGTGACAGTGCTGGTGCCCTGCGATGCGCCAAAATTTACGCCGGTGATGGTTTCTGGCGCGCTCACCGGACCGCTCGGCTCGGAGAGCGAGGTGATCCACGGCATGGCGCCGACGGCAAACGAGGCTGCGTTGCTGGCCGCGCCGTTCACCGTGACGGCCACCGCGCCCGCGGTAATGCCGCGCGTTGTGAGGAGCTTGATTTGGGTGCTGCCCGAGGAGGCGTTTGAAGCCAGGCGCGTAACCAGGCCGCCAACCATCTGTCCCGCGTCAGTGGCCACGGCATTGCCCTGGGCCAGGACGCGCACGATGTAGGCCTGCACTCCCTGGTTGTCGAAGAATCCCTTTACCGCATACGGCAGGTATCGGTAATCGTGAAAAGTTGGCGAGTCCGGAATGAATCCGCCGAAGTTCCGCTGGTACTCCGCAAAGCTGGTCACCAGCACCGGCGGGCCGCTGATCGGCCCGCGCACCGTCATGCCTACAAAGCCCGTCACGCTGGTACTGACACCTTCGATCGGCTGCAGCCCGCTATCCACTTCCTGGATGTAGACGCCGGGCGAAAGATACTGGGTTCCCATGGCTTCCCCTCCTTGTGCTGTTGCTAGATCCTGAAATCGACGACGTTGACAGGCTGATCGAACTCGATCATCCACGGTGTTGGCGGCGTAGCGCCGTTGGCCTGCAAGAACAATTCCTGAACGCGGCCCACGCCATTGAATGCGTAGTAGCCCATGTTGTCGGTGACAGCTCCGAGCTCGTGATATTCCACCGCGGCCGCTCCATCGTCGACGACCACCGTGCCGGCCGTGAACAGCGCATCGGCCACCAGAATGCCGTCGCCGATATTCGGATCTGCGAGCAGATGGGCGGCGCTGCCTGAAAGCGCGGCAGTGACAAAGTTGACGGCGGAAGCCGTGCCCACGCCGTAGCTGCGATTGAGCGGCGTGGCCAGATTCACCTGGCCTGGGGCTGGTCCCGTGCTTGCCACAACTGCGTACTCCACGAGCAACGTGTCCGGCGTCATGATCTGGATGAACGCAGATCCTGTTAATCCACTCGTGGTGTTGAGGACGAGGGTGGTTGTGCCCGCAGCAGCGGGCTGCGTAAGCGCGGCGCTGCCTGTCTGGGTGAGCGTGACCGCCTGGACCGGGGTGTTAATCGGATGCACTGCGTGGAGCGGCGACCGCAGCAGCATGGAGTGAGCAATGGGCGGCGGTGGCGGAGGCGACGGAGGATTGGGATTATCGACCGAGATGACAGAAGCGCCGACGACGGCGAGGCCGGTGGCATCGGAAACCACGCGCCCCTGCAATCGCACCGGGAGGCGGCGCATGGGGGCGCCTAGCGCATTTACCGGAAATGCGGAATTAACAGGAATCGGAACTTGCATCGGATAGTCGCGAAAGCCGGGAGCGGTGAGCGTGTAGCTCACCGAGTAGGCGGTTGTGGCCAATTGCGGGAAGGAAAGCGTCGGCCGTCCGGTGAGAGCATAAAGGCCCTGCGCCGTGGTCTTGGTCTGGAGGTCGTCCCGGGTCAGCTCCACTGCGAATCCCGGCATATTGAACGTGCCGAAAATCTCATCCGTTACTGCGCCCGTAATCACCGCCCAGTAGTGCGTTGTCACATCGGTCGTGACGGTGTAGACCGTGCCGTCAACTCCGGTGATGGTCGAACTCGCGGCCACTGCCAACCTCCTTAATTCGACGAAAGGATCTGCGAGTACACAGGGTTTCGCTCAAGCACTACGCCGGCCTGCACGGGCTGCTCCGCCGAATCAATGCAAACCACTTGAATCATGTAGCTCACGGAAAGTTGATACGGCTCGCTCAGCGCGTCCCATACCAGGCTCAGTTCCTCGAGGGTCAGCGTTTCCAGCACGACACGCAGTTGATCGGTCGTGCCCATCAGGATTCCCTGGAGATCGGCGCCGCGCAGGGTGGCATGGTCGTTCATGACCTGCAGCACCTTGCCGAGGAGCGCATGGCGCGTGGAAGGATCGTCGGCCACCGGCGTGATCAGGTAATAGAGCAGGATGGGCAGAGGAGTGTTGACAATTTGCGTGGCGCTGATTCGCTGCGGAGGCTCGTTGAGCATGTCGGCCATGCGGCTCACGCGGTAAAGCCACACCGAGACGCCGAGTTTCTCGTGGACGTCCTGCATCTCGCGGGGCGAAAGCAGCTCGATGGGCACGTTCTTGATCTGGCTGTCGCTGCTCTGGGTGATGTTCGCGGTCAGCAGCGCGCGCAAGGTCTGGCTGACAGCGCTGATCACCGGATAGTCACTCATGGTTGCTCCTCACGGCAATTTCTCCGTACGCTTTCTCGTAATCCGCGATAGCCGACGACAGCAGGCCAAGCAGTGCTTTGGCATATACCGGCGCCGCGATGATGCGTGAGTTCATGCGAGGCGGGTTTACGCCCTCATAGTGCTGGCCGAACCCCAGTACCACCTCGAATGCGTTGAATCCCACGTGGAAGTAATTCGCATAGCGCGCTTCCGGCTCTCCCCCGCTTTGATTCTGCTGCGCGTCGCGCTTCATCGGGTGTCTCGCGATTCCAGTTGCAATTGCGCAGCCAGAAAAAATCACAAGCCGCACGGCGCGCGCACGGCTTGTGAAATGTTGGATTTGGATGGGAGAGCGCCCCGGGCAATGGTTCGGCCGAAGTGTCACATGCGTACAGCGGGAGAATTGCGGGAGGGCGCGGACTTGACGGCTTCAGGCCCGCTCGATCAACAGCTTGCCGCGCGTTACATGCGCCTGGGACAACTGTAACGGGATGTTACACCGCGCTGGTGCTTCCGCGCAGCGGAGCGGGCAAAGGCGAGACTTGATACTTCGCCATCTTGCGATAGAGAGTCATGCGCGACCAGTTGAGCTTTTCGGCCGCGCGGCTCTTGTTCCACTGGGTGGCGCAGAGAGCGTCGACCAGTCGCCCTCGCTCATCCGGCGACAAGCAGGCCCGGTTGGCGCCGCGGTCGAGGCGCGCGGGCAGATCGTGCGCCTGGACTTCGTCGGCAGTGCAATGCAAAAAAATGCTTTCCAGAACATTCTTGAGCTCACGTATGTTTCCGGGCCAGTCGTATTGCGCGATCCTGCTCATGCACTCTTCAGAGATGCGCGCCAGATCGTCGCCGCCGAGCTGCCGGCGATAGTGCTCGACCAGCAGGGGAATGTCTTCCTTGCGGTCGCGCAACGGAGGCAGCTCGACGCGCGCGACATTCAGCCGGTAAAAGAGATCCCGGCGAAAGGCGCCGCGCTCTGTCATGCTCTCGAGATCCTGGTTCGTGGCCGCCAGAAATCGAATGTCAACTTTCTGCAGTTCGACGCCGCCCAGGCGCGAGACTTCCTTGGTCTCTAGCACCCGCAGGATTTTGGCCTGAGCTGTCAGGCTCATGTCGCCGATTTCATCAAGCAGAAGAGTTCCGCCTTCGGCCGAGCGAAACAATCCATCCCGCGTGCTGTCCGCGCCTGTGAATGCGCCGCGCGCATGCCCGAACAATTCGCTCTCCAGCAGCGGATCGGGAATGGCCGCGCAGTTCACGCAGACGAAGGGCTTGTTGCGCCGGTTGCTCTGGAGGTGAATGAATTGCGCCGCCAATTCCTTGCCCGTGCCGGTTTCTCCGGTGATCAACACCGTGCAATTGGACGCAGCGACTCGCGTCATATAGTTCTTGATCCGCTGCAGATTCTCGCTGGCGCCGATCATGGCATCGCAGGGCTGCCCGAGCCCCGGCCCGTTCTCGCGGCCCACCGATGCTTCGCGCCGGGAGCACCGGTCCATGGCTTCGGAGAGAGTGTGCGGATGAACCGGCAGGGCAATGTAATCCGCCACGCCCAGGCGCAACGCCGCGATCGCAGTCTCCTCCGAACCACCTGCCACCAGGAGCAGCATGGGAGTTTCCGGGTGAGCCCGCCGCAGTCGAAGCGCAATCCGCTGCCAGCCGGGCCAACTTTGTTTCGAGTGCTCGATAAAGATCCAGTCGGGATGCGCGAGCGACGAGTATGGCACCGCACCGCCGTCCAGGCGCCGTTCGGTGACGCGAACGCCCCTGGATTCAAGAAGAGGAATTATGTCGGCACACGCTCCGGCGCACGACGTGAACAAGAGGGCCCGGGAGCGGAGGAGTTTCTCCTGGGGTGACATCATGGGGGACACTTTCCGGCGATAATTGCGCCACGAGCATAGGTGGCCTGAAGACTTCTCTTAGGCGCCGTATCTATCGCTCGCACAACTCATCGGAGGGACCGGAGCCTGACGATGCTGCCTTGGAGATGCCTTCGCTGTTCAATGTCAGTCTGGAAAACGACGCCACGCGCGTAAAGGTGAAGCCGGGGGAAACGCCGGGGCAGTCAAATCGGACAATCGCAACCCATAATAGTCCGCTTCTGCAATTCGAAAACTGTTGAAAACTCTTTTTTGTTACGAATGTCATCGATGGGTGGGTCCGCACTCGGGATTTTGCAGCAAAGCTGGTGCAATTCGAGTGGGTTGAGCACTGTGAAAATGCACGCGAATCGCGGTAGTGGCTCAGTTTCAAACTGAGCCGGCACCCGAATCGCTGGCTGCTTCGAAGCGCACGATTTAATTGGCGTCCCATGCGAGTAGCAGTTGGAATGGCGCCGTCAAAGACAAGCTGATTGCTGGTTCCTCCGGTGTATCCGCCGCCATGAACGCTGAACAGAACCGCGCGCTTGGCCACGTTTTTCAGGCAACGGGGAACATTAAGGGTACTGCAGGTTCGTATCCAGTAAGTTATTGATTCTAAATATAAATGGGAGGGAGGGATTCACATCACAACATAAGCCATTAAGAATGAAGTTGATGCAAAATCACTTCACATAAATACACCCAAAAGTACACCCATCGAGAACTGACTGAGAGATTTTGCCAGTAGTTGAAGGCTGAAACCACAACAAATTTATGCGCATTATGGACGTGTTGTGCCCGCCTGGATTAGTGAATCTGCTTCTGTTCGCCAGTGATTTCACTATATAGAACCCGATCTCATCCGCTTCAGGATCACGGTTGTGTGCCTAACTGCCGGCAAACCCGCGGACCTTCAGGGAAACGCAGGTGCTGAACCCCCGTCAGTCTCCGGGTCCCTGATCCGCCCATAAAACCAATCGTAAGCAGCGGCCGCGTGTGCTACACGTGTGCCGCATTCTTCACCTTAGGAAGGAATATGGTTGGCAAGATTGGCCTGATCATTCGCCGCGAACCCAGAACATGGCCGTAAATGATAGCGACCTTCATCACGCACAAAGTTGGGCGCAAGCCCGCATCACGCGCCTGGCGTATTTGGCCGAGAAGTCGTTTTACGTCCAGGTGGATTGGATTCGTAAACTCTGGCCGACATTCCTGACAGCATTCCGAGGAATGTTTACTGAGATATAACTGACGGGTGGGCGACAATCCGGGCTCT
>CAWGYN010000005.1:0-978917 GCA_963826735.1 uncultured Acidobacteriota bacterium | reverse complement strand
ACGCTTGAGCTGCACTATGAAACGACTGCATCAGGCCAGCCCGCGTGACGCCTGCGACTCTTGCATCGTCGACCGCCATGCCATTCTCCCCAAGCATCCGCAGAAGGGTGTCGTCGCGTTGTGCAGGAGGAGCCTTTACTGGATAATCCATCTGATTTGCACACGCGAAGAAGTGATGCCTGAAGAAGCTTTCCATCTCCTGCGGGTTCGACAACTCAAATGGCTGGTTTCCCTTCTCTTCACGCCAGTCGTCGAGGACTCGCCGCGCATTTGTCTGCGCGCAGCGTATCTCCTCCAACTGCTTTGGAAGTGCCTGCGCCATCTTCACGATGTGTACCCTCCCGGTGGCTCGCTCGCCGTTGCGATTGCAGCGGCCCGCGGCCTGTGCAATCGAGTCCAGCCCGGCCAGATCGCGCACCACTGTGGCGAAGTCTATGTCCACCCCGGCTTCGATCAACTGTGTGCTGACGCAGAGCACCCGTTTTCCTGACTGGGGAGCAAGCGCAGCCTTCATCCTGTTCAGAGCTTCAAGCCGGTGCGCCGGGCACATATGCGTGCTCCGGTGCACGAGGCACCCCATACTCCATCGGCTCTTCGAGTGTCTTGAGCTGTTCCTTCCACTGCGCGTAAATCGCCAGCGCATCGCGCTTCGTATTCACAATCGCCAGGCAACTACCATGCTTGCCCATCTCATCGATGGATGGTTACCCTCCGTCCGCTGCGCTCCAACCGCCCGGCTTATTCGTTTTGTCGAACGTCTCATACCGTCGTAGATCGCGAAAGAGCTGAGGACGATTTGGCATCAACTCGGCGTCAGGCTTTAGACGGATGGCCCCTTTCCTTGCGTCTACTTGATGAAGCAAAGGCTGTGTCGCCGTACACAGCACGACGCTTTTCCCGCACTGCTCCACCAGAAAGTTCACAGAGTTGTTGAAAAGGTGTATCGAGCGCACCGGAAGCGTCTGCACCTCGTCGAAGACTATTACCGCCTTTGTGGGCTCCTGCAGCCTCCGTACCGACCGCGTTCCACCGCCAAACAGCGCTTCGATCACCTGCACCGCCGTCGTGAAGACCACCGGAGCGTCCCAGGTTTCAGCCAACACCGAACCTCGCCAGCTCTCCTTCTCTTCCGTCAGATTGGAGTGGTGTTCGAGCACAATCGAAGCGAAATCGCACTCCTTTGGCTCCAGCACTTCGCGCACCACTTGCGCGTTCTGGTCTGCAATCGAAATGTACGGGCTGACATAAATCACGCGATCCATGCTCCAGCGTTGCGCATGGTGCAACGCAAAGCGTATTATTAGTAGCATTTTACCCCCACCTGTCGGCGCGGTTAGGGTGAAAATTCCTTTAGGCCGTTCCGCTCCCGCGAGGCAATGACCGGAGATCTCGCGACGACATTGATCCACCCAATGTTCGTTCTGGAACGTCGCCAACTTCCCCTCCAGCCGGTCTATCAAAACCTGCCACGAAACATACTCACCATGCTTTCGAAAACTCGCGCCCTTGGGCTTGTCGAAGTCCGCCGTATCAGTGCGGTCGCCGTCGATCAGACGACTGAAAGACGACTCACCGAGGCAGTCATCCCTATTTGAATCGCTAAATGACCTCATCGTTGTCTGTCGTGCGAATCCGATCCATTGCTGCGGAAATCTCCGCGGCGACCTCCAGGATGGTTTAGAAGGGATTCCAATGGAACGCGGATAGCTGGCTCGGCGGTGCTCATGCCTCGCTGCGGTGGCTTGAGAGGTCATCCTTGTTGAGCCTTCGCGATAGCCCATCGTTTCCGTTGGGAAGGATACAGTCTATTAGTCCCGAATGATGCGAAGCTACGCATAGAGCAAGAGCCTCGACCGCGAACCTGCCAGCTTCTTCCTCGGCACCGATAAGGCCATGCGCAATGATCTGCGCGCCTGCCGTAGAGTGATCGACGCTTCCCCTTAGCGGAATATCCGGCTCCATTTCCATGGAGGCATCGCCCGCAACTCTGCTGAGGTACCGCTGAAATGCATTGGAGTATTTGCCGAGATCGTGCGCAAGGCCGATTAGTGCACCGACACGAGGCATACCAGTTTTCGCGGCCAGCCGCGATGTGATCGCGGAGACTTTGAGGAGGTGGTCGCTGAGAAACTGCCCGTCTCCAGAAGATCCCAAATGAGCGAGAAAAGAATTGGCAGCCGGCATATGCATGAGCATCCGTCTTGGCGCAAGAACATGGTCGTACCAGTTCCCGCGAGTTTCTCCCGGAAAACCGCTTCAGCCAAAGCATATATCAGATGTCACTGCTGTCCGGTTAGTCTTGGCGGTGCTGGCCGCAAGTGATTACAGGGCAATAGCTTAAATAGAATTTATTCTTGCCACGATTTGAATTGTGCGCGGCTATTTGGAAACATGGATTGGGATTTTTGACTCAAAACTGCCCGTGCCGTGACGCGATCTTGCGGAGCACACATTACGCACACTGATTCTCGCTTTACTCGTTGCAACTACAACGAAACGCGCGATCGCCAACGCACCGATCACTGATGAGACGAATCAGTGGCCCCCACCTCATGCAGCCAGACGAGGCAGACGCAGAGATGTGTTCTCAATCAGCCGGCAAGCTTCTGCTCAATCCACTCGTCGAGGACGGAAGCGCGGAAGCGCCAGACCTTGCCGATCTGCAAGGCGCGAATCTCCCCACGCCGCGCTAGCTTCTGGAGCGTCTTGGGATGGATTCGCATGATCGCTGCCGCCTGGTTTGAGTCGAGCAGTGGCTCTGGGCAAAATGCGCCCGTCGGAAATGCCTGCAGCCGAGCCCTCGAAGGCTCAGCACCAGCTGCGGCTGCCGACTGGGTTTTCTCCGGAACGCCCCGCACGGTTAATCTGTCTTTCCCCGGAAAAGCTTTGTACAGATCGTTACGCGCCCCAATGCCGGCAACTGAAGAAGATGGCTTCCATCGCACGGCCATCCTCTCTTCGTATCGCATTATTCATCACTGCCCTCCATAACGGTACTGCAAGAATATTCCTATATAATACCATAATTACAGCAGAAAGATATTAAATATAGCGAGAAAAATGACGCTATTAAATCGCTCACAAATAAGGCCATATTCCTCTATTTCTTGGTAAATGCGATGGTTGGGCCAGTCGGTCCCTGGTCTCTAGCGGGCTTGCCGCCCATCATTCCCTGTTGTTTCAGCCCCTGGTCAGATTTAGCGCATATCGGGCATGCTTGCGCTCGCCCGTGCGGACAAGCGCGCCCTTTTCCGTAAGGTCTGCCAAATCGCGGGTTGTGGTGGCAGGTGAGGCTCCAGTGATCGTGCTGTAGTTGCCCGCGCTCAGTCCGCCCTTGAACCCTTCGGGGCCTTCCCTGAACATGCGCAGGATGGCCTTCTGCTGCCTTTCATTGATGTGGCCGCGCAATCGGTCAAGTAGCTTTGTCTTGGCAATCAAGAATTCCACTTGCGTGATGGTGCGGCGCTGCGCTTCCAAAGCGATGTCAGCAAACCATGTGAGCCACGTAGTGACATTCATCTGCCGATTGGCCTTTTCAAGGGCTTCGTAATAGCTCTTCTGATGAGCGAGAATCGTTGTGGCCAAAGCGACGAGCAGGGGTTGGCCGAAGCTCTGCGCAATCGCTTTCTCGGCGATGGCGCGACCGATCCGGCCGTTGCCATCTTCAAAGGGATGGATCGACTCGAAATACAGATGGGCTACGCCCGCTCTAGTAATGGCCGGCAGGGGTTCCGCTCCCTGCGGCGCCGTTTGATTGAACCAGGCAATGAACCGCTTCATCTCCGCTGGAACCTGCTTCGACGGCGGAGCTTCGAAATGCACCTTAGGGTTGCCAATTGGCCCGGAGACAACCTGCATCGGCTCCAGACTGGTGCGGTATCTCCCAATGTCAATGAGGTCCTTACGTCCCGAGGTCAGCATCCTGTGCCAGGTAAACAACATCTCGCTCGAAACAGGCCGGGAGAATGACCTGTAAAGATCGACCATCATTTCAGCGATGCCCTGTTCCGCTGGCGTTATGCGCCGCTTGTCGGCAGCCAGCCCGAGTTGGCGCTGAATGGACGATTGAACGCTGTCACGGTTGAGAATTTCGCCTTCAATCTCGGAAGTCGTCAGAGCTTCCCCACTCATCACTTCGACGAAGAGCTGGTTGTGCTCATCTTCGCCCAAGTGCTTGACGGCTCCGATGACAACCCCGGCACCAAGGAGAAACTGCTCTTCCGTAGCGGACAGCCGGGAGCGGTCCCACTTGAAGATTGGCCAATTCGGGTTTTGCCAGTTCCATGTCATGAGCGATAGAGAACCCTTCTATCGCTCATTATGACACGGGATCATGAGCGATACAAACTGATCCTATCGCTCAGGTTCAGCGCCGCCGTTCACTTTGCCCCGGCTATGGCTGCGTTGCTTTGGACTGCCAACCGGCCGACCGTCCTCTTGAGGTTCGGGAGTTGGAAGAGCCTGCACCGCTGTTGGCGTTGCAGCCGCCGTGGGAACCGAATCCATGCAGCCTCGAATCCCCATTCCAGCAATCAGTCCGATCGTCAGGGCTGCGGTGGAGATCAGCGGAATCCAGACACCCAGCACATAAGTGTTCAGTTGATGCAAGAGCGCATCAAGAGCATTCTCCCGCTTTTCCAGAGACTGCGTGAACCGGTTGTTCGCGGACTCAACCTGAGCGACGACTCCGCCCTTTGAATCACTCAGATTGCCGAGCGCGGCGGCGAGTTCCTTCTGGGCGCGCGTCACCATCTCGCTGGTTCCTTGCAGACATCTCGCCGCGGCTGGCAGGCCAGATTCGAGAAAACTCTGGCGCACACTCTCACTCAGCAATCTTGCAATCTTCTGTACATCAAGCCCGGATTCGATCTTCTCGGGCAGTCGAGCAATCCGCGACTCCAGCTTGTAGACATAGTCGAGCATTTTCTGTTGCGCTTCGTCTGTAAACTCGTGATGAAGGTCGAGCATCTCCTGAAAGCGCTCGCGCTCCTCGGCAATTTCCATCGGTGTTTGGCGGGTGAGCAGGGCCAGGATGCCCATCGCTTCGAGAATGCGCAGCATCTCGTCATCCGGGCTGAGTTTACGAGTGTGTGCAAGAACGCGATAATACGCAGCCTGCAGTTCCTCAGGGACAAGCCGGGCGAGAGAGTCGAACAGAGTCGACTCTCCCTCCGCAACGATTGCAAGGTTGGAAGCTCCGGGTTCCGGACTCATGGCAGGAATACCTGCCTTGCCCGGTCGAACTCAGAGAAGAGCCGCCGCCGATAGCTCTGCGCGCGCATGACGAGAGACGCTCTCTTCAGTTCATCGACACCGGTTTTTCGGTTGGCTACCTGCCCCAGTTGAATTCCATGTTGCCGGACAGGGTTCTCAAGTTCTGCAAGGCGAAACTCCATCTGCAGGATCTCCGGAGAGAAGACTTCGCGGAAGCGATTTGCCTGCTCCGTGGACTTCCAGTAGGTGAAGTCAGCCAGGGCGCTGGTTGCGTTCTCGACAACGACGTACTCCACCCGTTCCTGAAGGCGATTTGCCCAGGCAAGAACGCTTTCGACGCTGGCCGGGTCCGGCGTGACCACGCCAACCGCTGTAAAGCGGACCCCGGTTGCAGCGACATCGTCGTACATCGACTCGAACCAGTCGGCCGCAACCTGCCCGGCGCCGGATCCCATATCGGCAAGAATGATGGGCGTACCGCCATCGAGATGATCGACGAAGGCGTCGAGTCCGGCCGGCGTGTGGATGTTGACTTTGGTGACCCGCCCATTGAAGAAATGTTGCAGGGAGCCACGCGCTTTGTTCTCTGTGTCGAGGTCGAGCAGCGTGACAGGAATCTGATTCTCCTCAAACCACTCGGCCAGGGCGACCATGACGCCCGTCTTGCCGACACCGCCTTTACCGCCCATGGTGAAAACTACACGCTTCGTATTGGCCGTCATTGCTTACCTCCATTGGTTGTCAGGGTTAGGGGTTCGTTCTCACGGAAAACGAAGCGGGCGCGCTTCGCTTCCCGCACTGCGGGCTTTGCCTTGAGAGCAGCAACGCGTTCGAGCGCCGGCGAGTCCGCCGCAGCCAGATCTGCTGGCGGCAGTTCAAATTGCGTTCGCTTGCGATGCTTTGCGCGGACCTTCACGAAGGAGTGGAGGGTGCTGAGTGCGACATCCAGCCCCAGACGCTCGTGGAAAAGGCGAGCAACTTCGCGATACGTCCGCCCTTTGCGGCGCAGTTCGCGGATCAATTCGCGGTGGGGTTCCAGTTTGGAGCGTGGAGGCTTGGGCGGAAGACCGATCAACTCGATTAGGACGGTCTGGTGCTCTGTATTCGCAGTAGAAAAAGGAAGAGTCATGGCTATCCCCGGAGGCGGCTGAGGCCGCACTCGGCTGACGACCATTGGGCAGGTCGTTGGGGAGCTTTTTGAGCGACTGAAAAATCAGTCCCCATTCGTTCTAGGCCCATATCCATTGGTCAAACGCAAATTTCGTCGACCTCAGAACCCGACCATTGGGTTAGATCGTTGGGCAGATCGTTGGGCATTGCAAATTCAGTCCCCATAAGGTCCCCAATAAGCGTTTCCAGCCGTTCCTGGGGGTTCTCAGGGTTACCACTCGTGCCCTGTTTTCTTATACTTACCGAAAGTTTGAGTCACTCATAACCCAAAGGTCGCTGGTTCAAATCCAGCCCCCGCAACCAATCTAATCAACGACTTAAGAGCAATTCTCAGATTGAACCCCCGCTGCCGGTTGCGCGGGGGTTGCAGTTTGGCGCATCCTCGGCCGCTTCACTCTCGGCCTCTCATCCAGACGATCAACGTAGGAAACGTTGGCGCCCGGTATCAAACGAGCATAGGTGGAGTTACCAGATCGAAACAGGCAACTCCGATTTTGTTGTCACTTCGCGGACTTCAGGGTTCGTTTTGTGGAGGAGCAGCCCCGGAGCGGACCCCCAGTTGGTGTTCGGCTCGGGTCCCATCGTCAGCACCAGCGTGGCTCCCTTCACCACGTCGCTGTGATAAATCCACGGCTTGTCGAGCGGCTTGCCGTTGAACGTGGCGGATTGGATGTAGACATTTTCCGGCGAATTGTTTTTGGCCTCGATGACGAACTGCCGCCCCGGATAATACTTCTTGTCGAGGTGAACGACAATCCGGCTGAACAGCGGGCTGCCGATTTCATAGATCGGTTTCGGTCGAGCAGCCGCCGTCCATTTCGAACAGTCCCATCGCCATCAGCACGATAATAGGATCCCATCTGGCCCTGGTCCTCGTCGCCCGACGTAGCCGGCAGGCTCGGCGGAGTACGAATGTTCCATCACCTCCCGCGTCCATTTCTGAGTCAGCCATGGCGCTCCGGCGTAATTGAATAACCAGGGCGCCTGCATGTTCGGCTGATTGCCCACATTGACGTACCTATGCCCCGTGCAAAATCTCGGCCGCGAATCCTCGAACCCCTTGATTGAGGCGGCGGATGAATTCGTCTTTGCCCATCAGTCCGATCAGCCCTTTCATGTCGTGCGGAACCCACCAGGCGTATTGCCACGCCGTGCCCTCGATGAAACCCTTCTTGTCGAGAGGGCGAAAAATCCTCCACCCATTTGCCGTCGCGATGTTTGTGGCCGGAAATAGCCCACCGACGCGTCCCACACGTTGCGGTAATTCTGGGCGCGCTTCGAGAAGTACCGGTAATCGTCCATCTTGCCCAGAGCCTTGGCCATCTGCGCCGCGCACCAGTCGTCGTAGGCGTATTCGAGCGTCAGCGAAATCCCTTGTCCGTCTTCCACCGGCACGTAGCCAAGATCGCGATAGGGCGGAAGCTGCTCCATCCCGACCCAGCCATCGTTCCATCGCTCCGGAGTGGACGTCGTTGTAATACTGCTTTCCGGGAGTTGTCTGCACATGCTTGATGGCTGCGAAGGCCTTCTCCCCATCGAAATTGCGAATGCCCTTCTGCCACGCTCCGACCAGCAGGGCAATTTCATGCTCAGCCACCATGATGCCGCTGTAGCGAAGCCCCGCCGGACCTTTGGAGAGCCAGCCGCCATCGTCGTTGAGTTGGAGTTGCGACTTCACCCATTGGCTCAGGATCTCCGGCGTCACCAGTCCCCAAAGCTGATTCAGATTCCAGAAGGTATTCCAGAAAGCGTCGCAGCCCAGCATCGGCGATTCGGGATTCTTGAGCTGCCGGACGCGCCCGGTGGGGTCCACATACTTGCCGTTTACGTCGCTGAAGATCGTCCGCGCCACATAGGAGCGGTAAAAGTTGGTGTAGAACTTGATCCGGTCGGCCTCCGATCCGCCTTCCACTTCGATGTTCTTCAACAGATTGTTCCAGGTGTCGCGGGCATTTCTGCGCACCGCGTCGAAGTCCCACCCGAAGCGGTTCATTTCCGTGTCCAGGTTCAGCCGCGCCTGCTCGATGCTCACGAAGGAGATTCCGCTTTTGACCTCGATCACCTCGCCTTCGGGTGGTGTGATAGTTGACGAAGGCGCCCACGTCGCCCTGGCCGGTAATCTCTTTGGCGTCGGCAGTAATATTCGGTCCCACCCAGCCGCCCATGGAATCGAATGGCTTGCTGAAGCGCACGACGAAGTGCAGCGTGTATTTTTGAAAGGTGTAGATCTGGGTGTTGCGTCTGCTCCGATTCCCCTTCGATCTCCGTGCTGCTCACGCGGCGGATGACGGCATTCTTTACGACCATGGCATACTCGCCGGGCACGTTCAGCGACCAGCAGGATGCGTGCCTGGTCGGCCTTGCGGAAAAGTGTAGCGCTGGAATCCCGCGCGCGTGGTGGTGGTCAGTTCGGCGCGGATCCGTAATCATCCAGCGTCACCGCATAATACCCGGGCGAAGCGGTCTCGGTCTCGTGCCGGAAATGTGAGCGGAAACTTTCCGGCGAGCCGGACTCGGGCCCCTGGACCAATTTCAGCGGCCCGGTGGTGGGCATCATCAAAAGGCCGCTCATTGTCCAGGAGTGAATATGGCTGAAGCCCAGAATGGTGCCGAATCTTGTAGTCGTAGCCCGCCCTGCCGCTTCCCGCTCTACCGCTCCACGCCTGTTGTCAGGGCTGAGCTTGACCATGCCAAACGGCATGGCCGCGCCGGGAAACATCATCCATCGCAGCCCTGGCCCGGTGGTCCCGATGAATGGATTGACATCGTCAACCGGCTGGTGACCGGTTCCGGCGCCGTCTTGCTCTGCGGATGAACGATTGATCTTGGCGTGCGGCAGATTTGGAACCTGAGCCGGCTGTTGTGCAAACACGGACCACGAAGACGCCGGGAGCAGCGAGCCTCCAGCCACCGTTGAAAGTCCCTTCAAGACGTCCCGTCGCTCCATAATTCGTTCGAACCCTCTTCGATTTGCATCCTCGCAAAACTAAACGAATCGAAAGCGCATCGCGGACCTCGCCATGCTCCTCGACTTCCCGATACGAAATCATACTCAGCTCTAAACGGATGTGGAGAAGCAGTTCATGTCAGGGTAGGGTATATATCAGCCCTAATCAAGCGATACGTCAGACTGTCAACCCGGCCTAAATTGCAACTGTCGCGGCGGATCATAAGAGGAGCAGTGCGATGCGTGACCGGGGTTAGAGCCCAGTAGTCAGCGTAGGGGTCTTGTTGTAGTTCCACTGGCAGCCGGCATAGGTGTAGACGCGGATGTCAGATGTCACAGGTGCATCTATCTTGTCGCAGAACGCCGTGATCGCGTTGTAGAAACCGCCGAGCATCGAGAGCATCACCGGTGGCGAGATGCCGTCTGAAGCGACGGTGACCGCGTACAGCGGAACACCGGAGTGGACATCGACGGTGTTGACGTGAACTCCGCAGCCGGTAATGGTCGCCATGACCGGCCCCGACAGACGAATGCCCGCATTACTTGAACCGTTCCTCCCGTCGCCCTGGAAAACGCAGCCGGTTAAGTAAACGGGGCTGATTTTTCCTGATGTTGTGTTTACGATCATGATGCCGTTCTCCATGTTGCGCTGCGTAGAGCAGTTGGCGAGCTGCACCATGCCTAAGTACTGACCGAATGGGACGTTGATGTAGAAGCCGTTGAGGCCGCTCAGGTCGCTGCGACAGTTGGCGATTCGGGTATCCCCGGCCTTGCTGGTGATAGAGATTCCGTTGCCCCCGCAGACTTGCGCATGACAATGCTCCATGGTCAGGTCGCCTGAAGCCAGATCGAAACCGTCGCCTCCGACGTTCTGCACAAGATTCCGGATAATCGAGTTGCCCTGGGCGGTGGGCCAATAGTTTGTCGTGTTGGTGATCCCGGATGAAGACTTGTTCGCAATGGAGCCAACGATGCAGCCGGTGACGCTGAAAGCGCCGACATAGCCGTAAGTCGCAATGCCGTGCATCTGGGTACCGGGCGGCAGATTGCTTCCGAGGATAGTGAGGCGCTCCACGCCGCAACGGTTAAGATCGGTTCCCGCAGTCACCGCATCAAACAGGATGCACGCGGGCTGACTTACGGCCCCCTGCGCCCATCTCGTTGCGGGCTTTATCGTTGTGCAGTTGCCGTCGCTTTGGCCGGCGCCACCCATAGTGGCAAGCGGGCCGCTCCCGAGAATGAGGATATCGCTTCTGGTGACGACCAGCGGGGCAGTTACGACATACTGGCCGATGGGAAGATATACCACGCCGCCGTACGCGTTTTGCTGAGCCATCGCGATGGCGGACCGGATGGCGGCCGTATCATCAGCCGAGCCGTCGCCTCGCGCGCCGTAATCTTTAACGTTATAGAGTCCACGCTCCGACACTGATTGCGCTTGCGCCGGAGCCGCCCCGGCCGCCTCGACTCCTCCGACGACAACCGCCGATGCAGCGACTGCGCCGGCAACTGCGGACTTCAAAAAATCTCGGCGCTCAATCAAGGTTTATCTCCAATAGCCGCAATCCGATTTCTCGAGCCAATCTCGTCGGCGTTCACACGGGTGCAATCGCCGCATAAGCCCCATCGTCACTCTTTCTCTGCGGGCGTTCGAGAATATTTCCGCGCCGGAGAAATGGAATGCAGGCCAACCCGCGGAAAACGGATTCTGTGGGTTGGTCTGCATTGAAGCGGCCACTTAGAACGACAACCGCAGCGTGAATTGCAGTTGGCGAGCAGAATTGTACGAAGAGCAGCCAACTCCACCGGGCGTCACGCAATCCGTTCCGTCGGTTGCATTCGGGTTGTTATAGCCTTGAACGTTAAAGGCGTTGAATGCGTCCATGTTAAAGCGCAGGACATAGCGCTCGGTGATGGGAAACGCCTTGAAGAGCGAGGCATCGGCTGTCCAATTGAACGGCCCATTGAGCACGGTCTTCGAGAAAGGGTTTGCCCCGCTGATGCTTGAGGCGGGAGCATATGCGATCGGGGCCGCGGACTTGCCGGGCAACGTGATGCTCACTTCGTCACTGCCATAGTATGCGTAAGCGGCGTCGCTCTTATTGCAATCCGTGTCGATGGGACTCGAGTAAGGCGCCCAATTCCCGGGGAGACCGGTGACGAGTCCTGTCGCCAATGTGCAATTTGCATTGCTGCTGTTACTCGGAAGGACCGTGGGAGCCAGATATCCGTTGAACCATTCGTGCTCGTGGTAGCACGTGCCGCTGCGACAATCCGAGACCGGAGCATTGTGCTTGTACACCTTAAGCGGATTGGTCGGTCCCCAATGCGACGCGGTTGGGGCAAAATCCTGCGAGTGGATATTACCGTCGCCCGCCACTTGCCATCCGCCCACGAGCTCATTCATAAAACGATTGGCATTGTGCAGGAGCCATTTGCCGGTTCCAACGGGCATATCCACAATCCCGTTGAACTTGATCTCCTGCTTTGGCTGGTAGGTGTCAACTCTGTAGTATTCAAATTTGTTCAGCGCATGGTAATACTGCCACGGCTGCATCCCTGTCGGGGGCGGCGGCGGAACCGCGGCATTGATGGCCGTACCGTAAGGCGAGGTCATGGTGCTCGCCGCGGAATAGATGAAATCCGCACTGGGATATGTGATGCCATCGCCGCCCGCTTCCCCGCCGGTATGCATAGGCTTGGACCAGAGATAGCTGATCTGGTAAGCGACTCCATGATGGAACATTCTTTGGTAGTTGGCTTGCAACGCGTTGTCTGTCGACCAGCCGGTCTTTTGGATCAGGCGCATGCCGCTGCCCCACATGATCTTGTCGTAGGGGCCGGTTGCAGTTGCTGCATACTGATTGGTCCCAATCGTGCTGGCCCCTCCGTTTGGGGCAGTAGTTCCGGTTTGCATTTCCCAAACGTATGCCGAAGGGTGGTTATTGAACTGATAAAAGTTCCACAGGTTGGCGTCATGTGCATAGATATAACTGACGCGGAGCGCGGAATTACCCTTCATCGGCTGTTCGAGAGTCACATTCACCTGGGTGATGTTATCGGGCGCGTCGTCGGTGTCGATAGCATCGAATGTCTGGCCTGGCAAAATGCCGTTGGTCGCGTTGCTGTTGACGGCATTCGCGCTGTTGAAGCCCGCAATCGGCGGGATGCCAAGAGCAGGGTTCGAGGCTGAACTCTGCGAAGTGCGCAGCAGATAGTTGGCGAATCCGTCCGGCGACTGGTTGGCGGCGATATAGCTTTCTGTAAAGTTGCCCTGGAACGGAGTCGCGCCGGTTACGCTGAGCATGAAAAAGTACTGCGGCATCGGGTAAATGTATCTTCCATAAGCGCCGCGAAGGATGGTCCCCCATTTCCCGGGTAGCTGCCAGGCAAATCCGGCGCGCGGCAGGAAGTTCAAGTTGTAGTTATTCATCAAGGCGGCGGGCTGGCCTGCCTGTTGCGGGGTTTCATATTTGCCGCCGTCGTTCTGAATATTGGTAACGATCGCCTGGGTTGTGTAGCCCTTGGCGATGAGCGTCGACGTGGGCGCTCCCAGAACCTCGGCGTCATTATTGAAGTCAAACCCGGTCAATGCGCCATCTTTCAGGAAGGGCGCCGGGTGAGCCTCGTAGCGTAAGCCAAGGTTGAACGTGAGGCTCTTGAAAATGTGGAAGTTGTCCTGGAAGTAGCCGTCCATCTCGTAATCGCGGAAGTGTTTGTAGGCCGGCTGAAGATTCACAACATAATCCTGCGCAGCGCCGAGAAACTCGTCGGCATCCGCATAGCCGGTATTCGAATAAGCCGAAAAGGCAAGGTTGCTATTGGTCGCCGGATTTTCAAGAGCCGTTGCGTATGCGCCGAAGTCCTCTTTGTCGAGGGCCTCGTTCGGCAGATACCCGAAGCGCTCATGCTGGATTCGCCCGCCAAACTGCATCTGGTGCTTTCGCAATGTCTTGGTCAGGTTTTCGTCGAGATCGGTGAGGATCTGAGAGTAATCGTATTGGTACATCGTCCCGTTCATGCCGTCGAGGTTGCCTCCGACGTCCGGAAAGCCGGTCTCGCCGAAGTTGTTGGGCACCCCCATCTCCTGTTCGATGTCGGTATGCGGCGAAGCTCCGGCAGCATAATTGGCAAGGTTCATCCACTGCTGGGCCACGATCGTTTCAGAGAAAAAGGTTGGAGAAAAGATATGAGTGTACCCAACAGAGGCGGCAAACAGGGTGGCTGGGGAGTTAGCCTCGCCTTCCGCCGCGGCTGGATAATTCACGCCATTCACCGTGGCCGCAAGCGTTACCGGCTGTGCGCCATTGCGCAAACCCAGGTTTGTCGTGTTTTCGTTGGTATACCGCAGATAGGCCCGGTTGTTCTCGTTGAACGCATGGTCGATGCGGAAGGTTATGTTGGGGATGGTCTCAAAGGAACGACCGGGGTTGCTGTAGTTGTAGTTGGGCGGAACCAGCGGGTTGACGCTTGAGGTCGGCTGCGGCGTAATCGCGTAGATGACCTGGGCAAACGGGGAAATGCGGCTCATGGGAATCTGGTTAATCGCACCAGTGGCGCTTTTGGGGAAGGGCGTACGGCACCATTGCGTGTTGACTGTACCGCCGGTTGGCGTGGGGCAGGCGGCGTTCGGCGCTGTCGTCGCCGGGTCGTAGAGCTGCTGCGGTACGCCAGAACCGTTGACCAGACCGCTCCAGTCGCCGCTGCGCATGGCCATGGTTGGCACGGTCGTATTCGTGTAAGCAATTTGTGCCAGCGAGTATCTCTCGTACGCAAAGAAGAAGAAGGACTTGTCTTTCCCGTGATAAAGATGCGGAACCACAATGGGACCGCCAACGGACGCGCCGAATTCGTTGCGCACCAAGTGAGGCGCGATGAGGTTGGAAGGATCTTGCCGCCGCTTTGCAATACCGAAGCCGTTGTTGCGGGCAGTCTCAAACAATGACCCGTGCAACGTGTTGGTTCCCGATTTCGTGGTCATCACGCCCGTGACCGGCGTCGCGAACTGCGCGCCTTCGCCGCTTGTCTCCATCTTCACTTCCTGGATCGCGTCAGGGTCAGGCATGGTTTCCTGCCCTGCGTTGGCGCCTCCGAATTCCTGGTTTGACAGGGAGACTCCATCGACCTCGTATCCTATTGCCGACGGCATCATGCCGTTAGCGCAGGAGGGAGACTGATCGCAGGAGCTAAGACCCGGCGTGGCTTCGTTGGTCAGGGTCAGCAAATTGCGGCCATTCATCGGGAGTTCGTTGATTCTGGCATTCTCCAGGTCCGTGCCGACTGTTCCGCTGTCGGTGGAGGTGAGTTGAACGAGATCCGCGCTCACCTGGATTTGCTGTGTGACGGCGCCCGGCGTCAAGGCCGCGTTGATGACCGCTGTCTGGTCGACCAGGAGTTCGATCGTCCGCACATAAGTCTTCATTCTCGGCGCGGTGATGGTGACCACGTAGGTCCCCGCAAAGATCGAAGGCACCTGATAGAAACCGACGTTGGTGGATTTGGAGTCAACGGCCACGCCGGTGGCCTGGTTGACAACGTGGATTGAGGCGCCCGGGATGACGGCGCCGGTGGCGTCAGTGACTGTACCCTGAATCGAGCCCGCGCCGCTCTGAGCCCAAGCGGCCGAGCACCCGATTGCTAAGGCAAGAGCGGTGGCCATCGTGAAGATCGTTTGATTCCAAATACGAAGAGCGTGCGTCAACTGCGTCCCATAGCTGTTCATCGCATTCCTCCTGAAAAGAGTTGCTGTTTCGCGGCGCCAAACTGTTGCTTCACGGCGCCGTGTTCTGGTCCGTCATTGCCCAAAGTGCCGAAGTCGCCTCCGGAAAGCAGGCCGACTTTAATCACTTGCAATACTCCGCAATCGATTGGGGTGGTGCATCATCCCGTTTTTAGACCCGTGCGGCTCCTTTACTTCGGCTAAGGACGGCCAAGAGGTCTTCGGTCAAATCGCTAAGCAAGGTCCTTTGGTGGTTCTTAGCAACCCTAAGTTTTGCCGAAAACCAATGTCTTCTTCGCCCATTGAGGAAGTCAACGTTCCGAACAGTTCGGTTTTTTGATTTACGCCAAATCTTCAATAAAGCATTTAGCGTCAATACATTAAAAAATAGGTTAAGGCTAGGTTACGGTGCGTGCTACCATCAATAGTTTGCCTGCGGACCCTCATTCGCATTCGAGCGTATTCAATGACTACCGCTTCTGCTCATAGCGACCCGCGCAAATTGACGCCAGAACAGACCGCTGACGCGCAGACTGAGCTCGGAACACTCTTGCAGAGCGAGGAGTTCTCGGGCAGCAAGCGCTGTTGCGAATTTCTGGAATTCGTCGTGAAGAACGCACTTGCCGGGGATTACGAGAACCTGACAGAACGCGTGTTGGGCGCCGAGCTCTTTGGTCGACCCATCGACTATGAGACGGCAAGCGATGCGATCGTGCGTGTACGAGCGAACGACGTTCGGCGCAGACTGGCCGAATATTACTCGGAGGAGCGCCCTGGTTCGCGAACCAAGATCAGCTTGCCTTCGGGCTCGTATATTCCCGAGTTTCATTGGTTGTCGTCTGAAGCGACGGCGATGCCAGTCGATGCAGCCGGAACCAGTTATTCAATGACCGGCGTTGCCGAGGCAAGTCCGGCCCCGACAGTCGCGGTCCGCTACGGAACCGTGTGGCAGAACCTCTCGAAGACGCTCCTTATCGCTGCGGTCTTGCTGCTTGCGGTGAACGCAATCTTGATCCTGTTCATGCACAAGCCGGCACCGCCCGCCAGCGTATTAAGGGAGTTCTGGCAACCGCTGATCCAGGATCACGGTGCAGTGATCGTTTGTTTCGGCAATGCAACTTCGTTCTGGCCATCGGAATCGGTGAGGCAGGCGATCGAGAAAGGCGACCAGGCACTTTTGGAAAATCCAGGCAGAATTACGGTGACGCGGGATGACACAGTAACGGCTGGAAATCTCCGTGCTGCCGTGAGCATCTCGAATTTGTTGTCCGGATACGGAATTACGAATCAGCTGCGATGGCCGCAGGAGGTCCAGTCGGCAGAGGTGAACCAATCGAACGCGATATTCGTTGGAGCGTTTAACAATCCCTGGTCTATGAGCCTCAACGAAAGCTTGCGATTTTACTTCAAGGACAGTCAGAGTGCATCCCAAACGGTGTGGACAATTCAGGATCGCACATCACCGGGTCAGCAATGGTCGATCACGCAGGCCTATCCCGAGCAGAATAACGCTGACTACGCGCTCATCACTCGAGTCATCGACCGGGAAGGAAAGCGGGTGGTAGTCTCCGTGGGCGGGTTGAGCCAATTTGGCACTGAAGCCGCAGGCGAGTTCATCACGGACGAAGCAGCGCTCAACGCTTTCGCGCGAACCGCTCCACGCGGTTGGGAAAACCGCAACCTTCAGATCGTACTGGGAATGAGAATTGACGGTAGGAAAATCGTGAATACGAGAATTCTGGCGACGAATGTTTGGTGACATATTCACAACATAAGCGCTCTTTCGCATGCACGTCCGATCTGAAACCGCTTCAGTTGCCGCCTCAAAGCCAATTGATCGTTCGCGATGGGCTATGTGTTGTTCCACGCGAGGCCTCGTTGTTGCGTATGTCCAACCGACTCGCTGAATGAAAGCGCAATTGAGGCCGGCACTTTTTCGGACCCGCTCGTAGTCCCGCTCGGCAGTGTGTGCCCCACGGCGCGCGACGGGGTCGATTCTGCGTGCACGCCGACGAGACCGTGGTGTCGTCGGTGATCACTCCCGATATTTTGGCCAGTGTTCGCCGGTCACGCCGATAGCTTTTATCGGCGTGACCGGCGAACACCAGCCGATTTGCGGATCATTCCGGTTTGCGCCGGTCGCGGTCGCGAATCACAGAGGCGGACGCAAGATCGTGCTATACTCCGGCACAATAAAAATTGCCTGAACTGGAGCGAATCCTGCGGATTTCATAAGGCGCGGTTGCATTGTGCCCAGCTAGCCCCGCGGACGATTGTCATTGCGCTTGCCGCGAGCGCGCGAGAAGTATCCGAGCAATGGAGTTCATGTATGTCTTCTTTCCAGATAAGCTCCTTGGGATCATGCTGTCGTAGTGCTCTTCCAAAGAATCCAGGAGTTCGCATCGCACGTTCCTGGTGGGTGGCGATTTTCGTGCCGGGACTGCTGACGATTGGCGCTGCAACTCCATGCTTCGCGCTCAAAACCGCAACGGCGACAACATTGACGGTGACCAGCGGGGGGATTCCGGAAACCTCGGTAGCTTCTGGAACCGTGGTGACGCTGACTGCCAAAGTTACAGCCGGCGCTACGCCGGTGACGCCCGGATTGGTGAACTTTTGCGATGCGACGGCTCCGCATTGCGAGGACATACATATTGTAGGAACGGCGCAGTTGACCAATGCGGGGACAGCCGTGATCAAATTCCGGCCGGGCATAGGCAGCCATAGCTACGAAGCCGTATTTGTGGGAACGAACACCTATGTGACGAGCACATCTGGAGCGTCGGCGCTGGCGGTGACAGGCACCATTCCACCACTTGCGACGGCAGCAACAATCAATCAGACAGGAAGCTGGGGAGCGTATTCTCTCACGGCGACCGTGACGGAAACGGGAAATACTGCCCCGCCCACTGGTACTGTTTCGTTTTTGGATACGAACCATGGGAATGCTGTCCTTGGCACGGGAACGCTCGGCAGCGCCACACGCGGCGTGGCCTGGACAAACGCGAACACCAGCGCCCCCAACCTTGCCGGGGTCTCCTACGCTGTGGCGGACCTGAACGGAGACGGAATTCCGGATCTGTTTGTCGAGGATTACTTCGGCACTTACGATGTGTTCCTCGGAAATGGAGATGGAACGTTCACGGAAAAGGGTTCCGCATTCGGCCCTTCCAGCGAAACTGGTGGATTCATCGTGAGTGACTTCAATAGCGATGGAATTCCCGATGTCGCAGCCATTAATGCCAGCTACTACGCGCCGAATAACACGATTACGATATTCCTGGGGAATGGCGATGGCACGTTTACCGCTGCCGGTTCCAGTCCCGCACTTGGCTATAATCCCACCGCGATTGCCACTGCCGACATTGATGGGGATGGCAATGCCGATCTGATCGTCGTACAGCAGGGCTCTTCAAGTTCGTCAGGCGGACAGGTGGCGATCTTCTTTGGTAAAGGCGACGGTACCTTTACCCAGGCACCCTCCACAACGTCCGTACCCTCGGTCGTCAGTTCAGTCCTTCCCGCCGACCTCAACGGCGACGGGCATGTCGATCTGGTGCTAAGCGGGTCGGGCGGGAGCGGCGTCACCATTCTGTTAGGCAATGGCGATGGTACATTTACCTCTGTTGCGGGCCCTAACCAGTCGGGCGAAGCCACCGTCGCAGTTGCGGATGTAAACAATGACGGTATTCCCGACCTGGTGTTCGGGGCTGCTACTACTTCCAATCTCACGGTCTTCCTCGGCAATGGCGATGGCACCTTCACCGAGACGCCTTCAAGCCTGAATGCAAGCCTTGTGATAGGCAATTCCGTGGCGATCGCGGACCTTAACCAGGACGGAATTCCGGATGTTGTGTATTCGAATGGAGCCACGACCGGGGTCTTGTTTGGAAAAGGGGATGGGACATTTGTTCAATTTCCAACGACTCTCAGTTTCAGCACCTACGGTTTCGGCACCGCATTTGTGGTTGCAGACTTCAATGGGGACGGCTGGCCCGATGTGCTGGCAATAGGTGGAAGCGGCCGGACGATAGCCGATTCGCTGACCGAGCCCACTGAAACTGTGACCGCATCGGCGACTGTCTCGATCGCTGCCGCGGGCGCTCACCTCGTAGACACCAGTTATCCAGGAGACTCGGATTACAACGCCAGCGCCTCCGGCACTATCTCGCTGTGGGGCGTGGCGCCTGCAACAACTACGACTCTGGCCATAACTTCGGGCGGATCTCCAGTAACATTCGTACCCGCGGGCACTGTGGTCGTCCTGACCGCAACAGTAGTGGCAGGTGCGAGCCCGGTGACAACCGGCCAGGTGAATTTTTGTGACGCGTCGGTAAGCCAATGTACTGATATACACCTGCTGGGGGCGGTCTACCTGACCAGCAACGGAAC
This sequence comes from uncultured Acidobacteriota bacterium, assembly GCA_963826735.1. Taxonomy (GTDB): domain Bacteria; phylum Acidobacteriota; class Terriglobia; order Terriglobales; family Acidobacteriaceae; genus Telmatobacter. The sequence continues at coordinate 959,475 of CAWGYN010000005.1, read as the reverse complement.
CGTAGCGTTCAAGTTTGTACCCGGACCGGGTACGCACAGCTACAAGGCGATTTTTGTTGAGGACGGCTATGGCCTGAGCAGTTCCTCCAATGCGCTAACGCTTACGGTGGGATCCCAGCCCCCGGTGTATTCCGACGCAACGACCATTACGGCGGGCGGATCTCCGGGAGCTTACTCGTTGACCGCGAGCGTGGTGGGCTATGGAGGGTCGATAGCGCCTACCGGGACCGTTTCTTTTCTGGATACAAGCTTTGGGAACACGTTGTTGGCATCCGCTCCACTGGGGCCAAGCACAGCCGGACTAGGTTGGCTGGTTTCTCAAACCCCTGCTGTGAGCGACAGCCCCATCACCGAGGTGAGTGGGGATTTCAACGGAGATGGCATTCCCGACCTGGCGCTTCTATGGGCAGCCAACACTTACAACGGCCCGCCATCCGTCACAATCCTGCTGGGGAAGGGCGACGGCACGTTTACAACCGGTGCAACCGTTCAAGTTACGGGCGCCCAGGGATACGCGGCAATGATCGCAGGGGACTTCAACGGTGACGGTAAGACGGACCTCGCAGTGCTGAGTTGGAATAGTTACTCCACCAGTTACATCACGACGTTACTGGGGAACGGTGATGGAACATTTGGCGCGCCGCAGACGGGCACGGCTTTCAACGAGGGGATTGTCGGCGGGGACGGCGTTCCAGGCTCTCTTGTTGCGGCGGATTTCAATGGGGACGGCAAGTTGGATTTGGCCGTCGTGGGCGATTACGTCGCTCCCGGCGGAGTGACCATTCTTCTTGGGAAAGGAGACGGAACGTTTCAGCCGGCCGGACCGAATCTCGATCCTACGGCGGATTTCGGTTTGATCGCGGCGGGAGACTTCAATGGAGATGGTATTCCTGACCTCATTGCCACGAATTACTTCGAATTCGGCAAGAGCCCGGTAGTTTTTCTCGGCAAAGGCGATGGGACGTTTACCCAAATGTCAACGTCCTTCACTCTGGACTACTTTCCTACTTCCGTAGCCGTTGCAGATTTCAATGGCGACGGCGTTCTCGATCTGGCTTTCTCGGACTTGAGCGGCGTTGAGATCGCACTGGGCAAAGGCGATGGTACTTTCAAGGAGACTGCGGCCAGCCCGATGAGTGTTCCCAGCGAACTCTATAGCCTCTTGGCCGGGGACTTCAACCACGATGGCAAGGCGGATCTGGCAGGAGTCGACAGCTATAACGATCGCATTGTTCTGCTCACCGGTGCTGGAGACGGCACGTTTACGGTGAACGCGACTACTCCCGCAGTAAGTACGGATTGGCTCGGCCCATTTGCCATCGTTGCGGGAGACTTTAATAGTGACGGCGTCCCCGATCTGGCGATGCTGACCAAGAACGCAACGACCGCGTCGATCCTCTTGAATGAGCCGACGCAGACGGCAACCGCAACAGTGAATGGCATTGCACCGGTAGGAGTTGGAACGCACAATGTCGATGCGAGTTATGGGGGAGATAGCACTTATAGTTCCAGCCTCTCCGGCACCGTTGCACTTAGCGCGGGGCTGGCTCCCATTGTGTTTTCGCCTGCCGCAGGGACCTACTCGACCGTGCAATCGCTCACGCTCAGCGAATCAATTCCCGGTGCGACCATCTACTACTCGGCATCCGGAGTAGTCAATACCAACGGCTTTGTAGCGTACACTGCCCCAATTCCGCTCACAGTAGGTGGAGTCGTCTCGGTCCAGGCTTACGCCGCTGAAACCGGATATCAACAATCCAACTATGCGACGGCAAGTTACACGATGAATCTGCCCAACGCACCGGCGCCGATATTTTCAATCGGTTCCGGGTCTTATTCAAGCGCGCAAAAGGTAATCATTACCGATTCGGCGTCAAGCGCGAACATCTTCTACACAACCAACGGTCAGACTCCAACGCAATTCTCCACGCCGTACACAGGACCCATTACAGTCTCGACTTCGGAAACGCTCGCGGCGATTGCCCTGGGTGGGGGATACAGTCCCAGCGCGGCCACCGTTGCGCAGTACTTGATCGCCTCGTCATCCGTTCCCTTCATTTACACGATCGCCGGCAATGAGAGCTTTGGACTGGCCGGGAACGGCGGCCCGGCGACTGTAGCCAGCCTCAACGATCCATTTGCCAGTGTTGTGGACAGCGCAGGCAACCTGTACGTCTCCGATACCGCGAACAATGTTATCCGCAAAGTGGCTGCGACGACCGGCATCATCACGACCTACGCAGGAACCGGGAGTTACGGATACAGCGGCGACGGTGGGGCGGCGACAAGCGCAACGCTGAGTATTCCCGAGGGTCTGGCCATTGACAGCGCCGGCAACCGCTACATCTGCGATCTCGGCAACCATGTTGTCCGGATGGTGGCGGCGAGCACGGGAAACATCTCCACCGTGGCAGGAAACCCTACGTCGATGACGCAAGGCGATGGAGGTCCGGCGACGAGTGCGCAGCTCATCGACCCGAGCGGAGTTGCCGTGGATGGCAGCGGGAACATCTACATTTCCACGGAACTCGGCGGTATTCGCAAGGTGACCGCGGCAACCGGAACGATCAGCACGGTCGCCGGTGGCAGCAATTTTGGTTACTCAGGCGATAATGGGCCGGCAATCAACGCAACACTATTTGATCCCCAGGGATTGGCCGTGGATGGCGCGGGAGACATCTTTATCGCGGACACGGGAAACAATGTGATTCGCGAGGTGAATGCAGCCACACAGATCATCACCACAGTCGCGGGAAACAAACCGAGCACAGGAATTACTTACCCGTTCGGCGGCGACGGCGGACCAGCGACCAGCGCGTTTCTCTCTTCCCCGTATGCCGTTGCCGTCGACAGTTCCGGCGACCTTTTTATCGCAGACACAGGCAATAACGCAATTCGCGAGGTCACAGCCAGCAACCAATTCATCAACACCATCGCCGGAGCCCCGCCCTCTGTCTGTACCACGTTGAGCGGCGACGGAGGGCCCGCTGCCGATGCCGGGGTCTGCCGGCCAACCGGAATCGCGCTGGACTCCGCGGGCAATGTGTACGTCACAGAACAAAGTGGAAGCCGCATTCGTAAAATTACGGCGCCGGCTCCGCCTCCGGTAACGGCAGCCGCGGCACCAGTCTTCAGCGTGTCGCAGGGCTCATATGTTGGAGCGCAAACGATAAGCATTACCGACGCGACTCCGGGAGCCGAGATCTACGTTACAACGGATGGATCGACGCCCACCACGGCGGGGCCGGGATATCACGGAACCATCAATGTGACCGGCACAGTAACTTTGAAGGCGTTGGCAGTGGCTCCGGGATATCTCGTGAGCACCATATCGGCCGCAACCTATACGATCCTGACTCCGCCCGCAACCATCATCAGCACGGTTGCGGGAACCGGGGTTGCCGGCTCGATGGGATCGGGAAGCGCGGCAACCAGCCAGCAGTTGGAGTATCCGCAGGGAGTTGCCACCGATAGCAGCGGAAACTTCTACATCGCCGACTTTGACAACCAGGTTGTCTGGAAGGTTTCTCCTGGTGGGTCGATCAGTATCGTTGCGGGAACACTGGGTGTCGGTGGCGTTTTGCAAAATGGCATCCTGGCCACCAGCGCAACCCTGAGTGGGCCGTCGCACGTCGCTGTCGATAGCGCGGGGAATCTTTATATTTCCGATACCTATCACAACGAAATTCGGGTAGTGTCGGCAACAACCGGCATCATCAGCGGATTCGCTGGAGGCGGAACGGCGTACGCCGCCCCCTATGGCGATGGTGGCCTGGCGACCTCAGCCTATTTTTCTTCACCGCAGGGCATCGCCTTCGATAGCGCCGGAAATCTCTACATCGCCGACGTAGGTCACAACACGATCCGAATGGTTGCGATACGAACCGGCCTGATCTCCACTGTAGCCGGAACCACGAGCACGAGTAATAACGGGCTGGGAGATGGGGGTCTGGCAACGTCGGCCCTGCTCGGCAACCCGTTGGGCGTGGCCTTCGACAGCCAGAACAACATGTACATCGCGGATACAAGTGACGGCCGCGTGCGCAAGGTAACGGCCGGAACAGGTGTGATTACGACTATTGCCGGAAACGGGCACAGAGGAAGCAGCGGCGATGGTGGCTCGGCAATTGCGGCTGAGGTTTATCCCCTCAGCGTGAAGGTAGATTCCTCAGGTAACGTCTACATCGCAGACGCGCATAATGAGATTCGCATCGTTCCGGCAGGCAGCTTAGTTATTTCGGCATTCGCGGGGATCGGATATACCGGCTCGTCCGGCGATGGTGGCTCCGCATCCATGGCCGAACTCTGTGCTCCTTACGACCTCGCCTTTGATGCGTCCGGAAGCCTCTACATCGCAGACGAATGTAACAATCGCATTCGCAAAGTGACATTCCCTGGGCCGGCCTCCACTCCAGCGTTCAGCCTGGCGGCGGGCAGTTACGTCAATACGCAAACGATCACGATCACGGACAGCACTCCCCATGCAGCCATCTACTACACGACAGACGGATCGACTCCGACTCCCGAATCCAGCCTTTATGGAGGATCGATAGTGGTGCCGGCATCGGAGACGGTGCGCGCGATTGCCGTGGCGACTGGATATACCATCAGCGCCGTTGGCTCTGCGGCGTATGTGATTGTGCCGCCGGCAGTGCCAACCCTAACCTGGGCTACGCCGGTGTCGATTTTCTACGGGACGCCACTCAGCGCCGCGCAGCTTAACGCCACGGCCAGTGTCCCCGGAACATTTGCCTACAGTCCGAGCGCAGGCACGATCCTGCCGGTTGGCAGCGATAAGCTTTCAGTCACGTTCACGCCCACCGATACAGTGGACTACACTACTGCGACCGCACAGGTAAGCATTACCGTTAATCCTGCACTGCCGGTGCTCGGCAGTCTTTCGCCCACAATTGCGACCGCCGGCGGCGCGGCATTCACGCTTACGGTGAACGGATCCGGATTCGCCGCTGGAGCGACTGTTTATTGGGGATCGTCGCCGCTGACGACTACGTGGGTGAACGCAACGCAGTTGACAGCCCAGGCACCGGCAAGCGACGTCGCCAGCGCAGGCATCATTTCGATCACGGTGCAGAATCCGGGATCGGGTGGCGGAACTTCCAACGCTCTGCAATTCGAAGTTGACTCGGCCTCGGGTACCTCGCCGCAGTTCTCTATAGTCACGGCCACCGTCGCACCCGGCTCGCCAGCCAGCTATACAGTTACGTTGCCTGGCTCTGCCACGAATGTAAGCGTGCAATGCCTAAATTTGCCGGCGGGAGCAACATGCAGTTATTCGGCCGCAAGTAACACTGTCACGATTTCAACCTCCACGACGACTCCGGCAGGAACTTACCAGATTACAGTCGTGTTCAATGAGACTCTGCCCGGCGCTGCTTCGGGCCTGATTTTCCTTCCAATCCTATTGCTGCCATTGGTGGCGACGAGGAAAAAATGGGCCACGCAGCGAATCTGGTTGACGGCATTGCTGGCGATTACAATCACCGCAGCGGCGACAACTCTAGGCTGCGGAGGAGGAGGCAGCGGAGGGGGCAACTATACACCGCCCCAGACGCACACTGTGACCAGTTCAGGAACTGTGACCCTAGTTGTCCAATAGTTCCTTTCGATGTAGCGTCCAGGAGCGCTAGTGAGTTCGCTCGGACGCGGCTCGAATGCAGCACGGTCTTTGGTTAGATAGCCCAAAAGCGACTTATCGCGCGTTTGCTCGGGTATTCTTCCTAAAAGGAGTTCTGCGTACATGTTCCGCCCCATCTTCCCCATTGCTCAACGACATATCGGTTTGATCGCTGCCCTTCTGGTCTTCCAGTGCGGCCTGTATCTTCACGCGCAGGCTCCCATCGTGGAAGAACCTGGCTACACGCCCACGCTGACCTTTGATATTGTCTCCATTCGTCCTGCGCCGCCGCCGGATGCCAGTTTCCACGTAACCGTCTCCAGCCCGCCGCACTCCAGCCGTTTCGAAGCCACGAACCTCCCGATCAAGGCGCTTCTCCAGATCGCTTACGGCTTCAATGCACCAGTCGTCGGCGCACCGGACTGGGTTGCGAATACGTTCTACACCATCCAGGCCCGGTCGGACGAAGCGGCCGATGCCAGGCTCGCGAAGCTCACCGATAACGAAGCGCGGCTGGAAAAGCGGAACGCGATTCGGGTGCTGCTGGCAGAGCGCCTGGGCCTGAAGACGCACCTTGAAACTCGCAATACCTCCATCTACAACCTGGTCGTGGATAAAGGCGGCGTCAAGATGCAAGTGGTGCCTCCGCCGCCCGATAACGGAGAGGCGCCGCCCCCGCTGCGACCCTCCGACGTGCAGGCGCATGGATCGCAGCATGGACTTGAGTTCGTGGGATCAAATGCTTCGATGCGGGCCATCGCCGGCGCTCTGAGCGCGATGGTAGAAGCGCCTGTCGTTGACAAGACCGGTCTCACCGGTATCTACAACTACACGCTGCAGTTTGGCCGCGATTGGTCTGAGCGCGATCCGGATAGCTGGCCCTCGATTTTTACCGCGGTCGAAGAACAGCTTGGGCTCAAGCTCGAGGCTGTACACGAGTCGGTGCCGAACCTGGTGATCGACCACATCACGAAGCCAACGGAAAACTGAATCACGGTTTGATGGCGGCGCTGTGGCGCTTGCGTCTCATGCATCGCGAGGTGTGGATTGGCAGGACAGGCTGGAGCTTTGCCTCCAAAGTCAGTTCTGCGCACTGATGCTTTCGTGTTAGTTGAGAGACACGATCGGGTTATCTTTCCCGGCCGCATGACCGTCGTCCGGAATCCGCACGATACTCGATATAACTTTTCGTCGACTTGCCGATATGACTCGCAAGAGTCCGTCTCTATTGGTCGTCTAGTCTCTGATTCGTTTTACTTTAATGCAGTTCTCCTGCGAGGGACATTTGTCTACGCTTCTGCGTAATGGGATCTTTCGAACGCTTGTATTCGCCCAATGTCTCGTTGTGATAGGCGCAGGCTGCCTCTCGCGTGCCCTCCATGGCCGGGCAGAACATCTCCTGGAGGCCGCGCAGTTGCTGCTGCTGCTCGGCTTCGCCTGTTGCGTCGCCGCCTGGCTGCAGCGCTCCATGCGCGCCGCAGCTTCCGAGCGCCAGCGCGCAGAACGGCAGAACCGCGACCGCAGTCGCGTGCTCGAAATGCTCGTCCGGCACGAGGAAACACCGAAGATACTGCAAGCTCTGACAGAGGTGGTCACACAATACAGCACTTCGCTCGGCTGTGCGCTGCATCTGCTGGAGGGGGACACATTGACCCTCGCAGCCCAGTCCTCTCTGCCTTCGACACTGGCCGCGAGGCTGCAACAGATCGCAACCGGCAGCCTGGACGCCCCCGAACGCGTGGCCCTCGGCCAGAAAGGCGTTCGCTCGGTGGGCGATCTTCGCCAGGTGAACGGGCCGTGGTCCGAACTGCTGCTTGCCAATGGAGTGCAATCGGTGTGGACGGCGCCAATCGTTGCCGGTGGTGACCGTGCGATCGGCACTGTAAGCGTCTACAGTGTGCTGATGCACTCTCCGGACGAATCCGAACTTGAGTTTCTGCAGACAAGTTGCCAACTGGCCTCTTTGATCCTGGAGCGGCACCAGATGAACGAGGAGCTGATTCATCGCGCCTACCATGACCCATTAACGGGGTTGGGGAATCGCAGGCTGGGGAAGAAAGAACTGGAGAGCGCGATTCAGCGCGCGCAGCGCGATGGGCGCGGCGTTGGAGTGTTATGGATCGACCTCGACAAATTCAAAGAGGTCAACGAAACCTACGGCCATCCCGCCGGTGATTTCGTGCTCCGCGAGATAGCCCATCGTCTGATCACTCGGATGCGCAGAGGCGACACGGTGGCTCGCATGGGCGGCGACGAGTTTATGGTCGTGGTCGAACGCATGGAGGGTCGAGAGAATGCCGAGCATGTGGCCGCGGAGCTGCTCCAGATTCTCGCGCAGCCGATCCAAATGGGAGAGAACCAACTCAGTGTGACGGCGAGCATCGGGGTCGCAGCGTATCCCGGAGACGGCGACTCGGCGGATGTTCTTGAGCAGCGTGCCGACCTGGCAATGCACGATGCAAAATTTGGCGGGCTCGGACTGAGCACTTTCAGACCCGTACTGATTGAAGGACATGCCGAGCGCGCTCTGCTTGAAGCGGGAATGCGGCGCGGTCTTGAAGAAGGCGCATTCAGCCTGGTCTATCAGCCGCAATGCTTTCCCTCGGGAAAACTGGTAGCACTCGAAGCTCTGCTGCGCTTTAACCATCCTCAACTGGGGAGCGTTCCCCCCGCGCGACTGATCCCTATTGCCGAGGAGACGCAGCTCATCCTGCCTATTGGCCGCTGGGTGCTGAAGGAAGTGTGCCGGCAACTGAGGGCCTGGCAGCACGCGGGCTACGAGGTGGTTTCCGTTGCAGTGAACATCTCAGCGATACAGTTCGCGCGCAACGATTTCTCCGACGAAGTGGCAGAGATTCTGGCCGAAGCAGGCGTGCCTCCTTCCCTGCTCGAACTGGAGCTGACCGAGACCCTCGTGATGCGGGACTACGCTGAATCCATTCGCCAAATGCGAAATCTCAAGGATCTTGGCGTGCGCATTGCTATCGACGACTTCGGCACCGGCTACTCTTCGCTCAGTTATCTGCACCGCCTGCCGATCGACACCCTCAAGATCGACCGATCTTTCGTGGAGATGATTACCGAGCCTGAAGGCACGCGCCCGATCGTCGACGCCGTCATATCCATGGCCCAGGCATTTGGGTTGCGCGTGGTCGGCGAGGGTGTGGAGACAGTGGGGCAGATGGAGGCCTTGTGCAACGGAGGATGCGATATGATCCAGGGGAATCTGTTCTCCAGGCCGGTTCCCGGCGACCAGACGTTGCAGTTTCTGCGCCATGGCCAAGTGATGGCTCCGTCGATCCTCAACCTCCCAAAAACTGCGGCCTGAGTTGATAGGCGAGAGCAGCGATCTGACCAAGGTCCGGGTGCCAACGGCCTTCAGGCGCTTCGAGGCCGCTGGGGCGCGATGAGGATTTTCCCTGATTCAGCCTGGTCGCCGATTGCGCAGGTCTTCTTTACGCTGCAAGCGCAAAGCGATTCATCCGTTCCGCGTGTACACGGCCCGTTATCAAAATGATCGCTCTTGAGTTCAACGTGTCGCGACATCTAAAGGGTTCGGAGTTTGCTTCATCTCTCGCAATGAGGGGCGCGTTTGCCGGCAGCTGCTTTATAACCGTCTCAGATTTACAGAACTATCGCTCATTGGCATAAGCCCGCGATTTTCCGGGCGCCTTTAAGGCACGGCCTAAGCCGTGCCTTGGCAAAACAAGGTTGGGAAACTGCTTCGAGAGATGAATTACTAAGCTACCAGCGATGGCTCGCTTCTCTTACGACGTGACAGTTCCTTTTCCGCATACATGGCGGTATCCGCACGGTCGAGAAGCTCGTTCATCACCTCATCAGCCTCGTGCACCGCGAGTCCAACCGACGCGTGCACCTGCACCTTCATCTCGCCTAGCTTGCCCTCCAAGGTGTAGCTGCCGCAAATCCATTTGCGCAGCCGTTCGGCCCGTACCTGCGCCTCCGGCAGCGGGCAATCGAAGATCAAAAGGAATTCGTCGCCACCCCATCGCCCGATCACGTCCATGACACGGCACGCCGACCGAAGCTCGGTCGCAAACTGCTTCAGTAATTCGTCGCCCATCAAATGCCCGTGTTGGTCATTGGTGCGCTTGAAGCCGTCGATATCGATCAACGCCACACAAAACACAGCACCAGCCGTAATCCGCCGCTCGATCTGCCTCTCGACAAACAACCGGCTGCTCAACCCCGTCAGCGAATCGCGTGAAGCAATGGCCTCTGCCGCGTCGAGCTTCGTCTGGTAGGTCGACACTTGTTCGCGCAGCGCATCCAAAGTGGCCTTGCCCTCCGCGGTCATGCGTTCGATTGAACTCTTCAGATCGCGCGCGCTTCTCTTGATTGACATTCGGATCTCGGTCAAGTCTTCGAGGCTGGCGATCGCACTTAAGCGGCCCGTCATTTCATTCAATTGCCCGGCACACCGAGTGTCTCTCGCGCTCACGCTTTCTGCCGCCCGAGCCATTGCCAGGAGCAGTTCCTTCACCTCGTCGGTCTTTTCCTGGTAGTGCTGCTCCGTCGCACGACCCCACTTATTCAGTAGCTCTCGCGCGTGCGTGGCGGCCTCGGTCAGCTTGGCAGATGCCATCGAGACTGAGAGTCCAGACCCAATCTCCGCCAGCTCTTGATTCAGAGCATTGGCCGTCGCAGGGCAGGCTTCCGCACAGCAGTTTCCGGCCGCTTCAAGTGTTGCGCTGTATTCCTCTATCGCCACTTTCAGAAGTTCGGGATTTTCAATTGCCTTTCTTTCTTCCGGAACTGATGGCGAATCCAAATACCTCTTTATAGAAATCATGGGCTTTTCTTACCAGCCTTCCTTGCACACAAATTCAGGCAAACCTGGGGGGAAATCTCCTTATCGGCAAGTAGCCTCGCGGGTTCCAGAGGGTTTGACCAATAATTATCGAGCCGCGATGATGGGAAGCTTGGACTGGACGACAACCAGATCAACGCGCCGATTCATGCGGCGGCCCTCAGGCGTCGAATCATCGGCGACCGGACGATATTCACCATAGCCCGATGCTGAGAGCTTTTTCGGGTCAAAGCCGGCGTCGTCTACTAGCAGCCTTAGTACCGCCATTGCTCGGGCAGTCGACAGTTCCCAATTGGAGCGGAATTGGTCGTTGTGAATGGGTTGATTGTCGGAGTGTCCTTCGACGCGAATTTCCAACCCAGGCTTGGAAAGCACTTTGGCGATTCTCTCGATTTTTTCGGCGGCCCCGGGCAAGAGCTCGGCCTGACCGCTATTGAAGAAACCAAGTTCTTTGAGGCTGATCACGAAGCCCTCGGGCGTTACCTGAAGGACCACTTCGTGATTCTTAAGCTCCTCACCCATCGCCTGCTCGAGCTCCTTCCGCAGTTGAAGCATGTCCGCAACCGATCCGGCGGATGCGGGCTCGATCCTGGTCTTGTCGTTCTGAACACGGGAGGTTTCGTCGTCGGCGTTGGGTGTCTCAATTGAATATGGGCCGCCGTTGCCGCTTTCATTGTCCGAAAACGCCCCCATGGTCTGGAAGCCGTTGTGGATGGCCCGGGCAATTTTTCTGATGGTTTGATTGTCGCGATACGCGGAGGCAAAGAGCACGACAAAGAAGGCGAACAGGAGCGTCATGAAGTCTGCATAGGAGATCAACCACCTGTCGTGGTTGACGGCTTCATGGGCATCCCTGCGTCTGCGCTGTCTCATCGGGAAGCAACTTTCTGCAGGCCGTGCCGCTTGGCAGAAACCTGATACTTGTTCAGCTGCATTTCGAGGGCCCGAGGATTGACGCCGTCAATGATGGAGAGAACGGCCTCCAGCGTCATCTCTTGAATGACCTGCCGATCACGGATAAGAATTCGCATCTTTCCTGCCCAAGGCAAGAAGAAGAGATTTGCTAACCCAACGCCATAAATTGTCGCCACGAATGCGACTGCAATTCCTTTGCCGACTTCACTGATGTCCTGAAGCCGTTGCATGACCTGAATGAGGCCCAAGACGGCGCCAATAATCCCGATGGTGGGCGCATATCCGGCCGCGGCTTCGAAGACCTTGGGGATGCGTTCGTCTTTCTCTCCGCGGTAGTCGAGATGCAGCTCCATCATCTTGCGCAGGTCCGCTGCGCTCACGCCATCGATCGCGAGCATGAGGCTCTCTTTCAGAAAAGGATCATTGATTTTTGAAAGTTCGGCGTCGAGCGAAAGGATACCCTCTTTGCGGGCTTTATACGCGTAGCGAAGCAAATTCCCAACGATGGCATCGGATTCTGTGGAGGAGTTGAAGAAGACATCCTTGAGGTGCACGACTGCCTGGAAGACAGTGCGCAATGGAAATTGAACCATGACAGCGCCGATCGTGCCGCCGATAACGATCAGGGCGGCGGTGGGCTGAATCAGCTGGGCAACCTTCCCCCCATCGAGAATCAAGCCGAATATGATTCCAAAGCAGGCGAGAAGTATGCCACCGAAAGTGCTTTTGTCCAATCCAAATCGCATAAGAATCAGCGCGAAACTGCCCCAGTCTTTCGACGTGCGACGGCCGGCTTTTCGCGGCGCTCAATCGCGCCTTCGATCCGCAGGCCCCATCCAGAGTCTCGTTAATCGCAGACACGTCAGGATGGTCCTCTATCGGCAAGTTAGTTGGAATATTCCATATGCGCTCGCGGCGGGGCCGGCCTAAATCCCGGGCTGGCCAGCCGGCGCAATCCGGGTCCGGGTGGTGCTGGAAATTTAAGCGGCAAGTGCCGATAGAAGGCAGGCACCTTAATCTCCTCGCGGCGGAACGATAGGCCTCCGTCCGATGTGCGCTCCGCAAAAGGGACATTTCGCATGTTTGTGATTATCGGAATACTCGCTGTATTTGGCGCTGTACTTGGCGGCTTCCTTATGGAAAAAGGGCCGTTACTGGTGCTCATGCAGCCATCTGAGTTCCTGATTATCGGCGGAGCTGCTCTTGGCACCCTGCTTTCAGGAAACCCATTTTTTGTCATAAAGAAGGTTTCAGGCGACCTGGTTCGGGTGTTGAAGGGGACCGCCTACTCCGAGCAGTGCTACATCGATGTGCTCAGAATGATGTTCATCCTGTTCAACAAAGCCCGCAAAGAAGGCTTGGCGGGGATCGAGAGCGACATTGAGACGCCGGACAAGAGCCAGGTTTTCACGAAAAACCCCTTCTTCCTGAAAAATCATCACATCCGCGATTTTGTTTGCGACACCATGCGCATGGCGATCACTGGCGGGGCCGGGGCATTCGATCTGGACCAGATGATGGAACTCGACATGGATGTTCACCATATTGGCCAAACGCAGAGTTCGGCGGCGTTAAGCACCGTCGCAGATTCGCTGCCCGGCTTGGGAATTGTGGCCGCGGTTCTCGGCGTCGTGGTCACAATGAGCGCTCTAGGGGGTCCGCCAGAGGAAATCGGGCATAAAGTGGCGGCGGCCCTGGTGGGCACGTTTCTTGGCATTCTGCTTTGTTATGGGGTGGTCGGGCCACTGGGGTCGAACTTGTCAAAACTGATCGAAGATGAGCACGCTTTCTACCATGTGCTGAGGGTTGTGATGCTCGCCTTCATTAAAGGAATGTCTCCGTCGCTTGCCGTCGAGATCGGCAGACGCGCAATTCCCGAGCACGTTCGGCCAAGCTTCCAGGTAGTGGAAAAAGCGTGCCGCCAAAAGGATGGGCCGGCGGCGGCGGCGGTGGCTGCGTAACGGCCGATGAAGAAGGACGCAAGCTATGGCAGAGACGAATGAAATCATCATTATTAAAAAGAAGTCGGGCCATGGGGGCCATCACGGGGGCGCGTGGAAAGTGGCGTACGCCGACTTCGTTACGGCGATGATGGCCCTCTTTATCGTGTTGTGGATGATGAATGCCAGCAAGCAAGTACAAGAGGCCGTGGGGGGCTATTTCAAGGACCCCAGGGGCATTGCCAAGATGGTGGGAACGAACAAGAATGGCGCGGGAGAGTTCGTCCCCATGAAAAAGGAAGACATGGAGAAGCTGAAGGAAGATCTTCTGCGCTCCATCCACCACATCGACCCCCTGGATAAATTGAAAAACCAGATTGAGATCACGATTACGCCGGAGGGTTTGCGGATCGAATTGATGGAGTCGGCAAAAGGGACATTTTTCGAACTGGGAAGCGTAAAGCCGACACCAGCGCTGATCGATCTGCTGAAAGTCCTCTCAGCAGAACTTGGCAAGTTGCCTAACAATATCTCGATCGAGGGGCACACGGATTCAAAGCCATTCTCCGGTAACAAGGCCTATGACAATTGGGATCTCTCGTCGGATCGAGCGAATGAAGCGCGAAGAATCATGCAGGCCAATGGGATTCAGCCGAGCCAGGTTTCGCAAGTGCGCGGCTTTGCCGATCAGAGGCTGAGATTGCCGCAGAAGCCTGAGGATCCCTCCAACAGGCGCATCTCCCTTATCGTTCAATATCAGGTCCAGAACGGCTCAGAGGTATTGCCCGCGCTGGTTAAGACGAACATAACCACGAGCGGCGCTCACGAATAGAGCGGGGGTAAGCGGAGCGCGCCAGACTCTGGCGCCGGCCTGAGCACTATCAGGCTCAAAGAGGGGTGACGCTGCGCCAGGGACGCAATGAACCTGCATAGCTCCTCAGACTCTTCGGTCGACTCACTCTGAAACATGACACAGATGGAGTCGACCGCTCTGGAACCCACCCGAAAAGGGATTTTCAGGCTTGAGATACCATCCCCGAGCAGAATGAAACCGGATGAAAATGGGAAGGAAGCGCCCATCAAATCCAGCTTCATCCCGTCCACACTAAATTCGCGGCAGCGCGTCAATTGCGTCGAGTCTCCCTGCGTCAAATAGACGGGAAGGTCAGCAGGAAAGCGTGGAGCGCGATATTGAAATCTCCGCATACGTCGGTGTCCAACCAGCGTTCTTGCTGACTTAAGAACTATTCCGGAGCCCGTGCCGCTACGCCCATTGGGCTAATTGACAGACTTCGCAATACCCCATCATATCGTCATAATGGATGATTAATTATAGGCAGTAGCTGCGCGAGCGGCGGTTTTTGACTCTGTCCGCTGCCACTCCTCGGGAACCAAAACGAACCCGCAAAAGTAATCGATCCGTGCGCAGACAGGGTACCTTGTTACATTCTTAGTTAATAACAAGGTTATCGCCTCACACAGAAGAGTCATTTCTTCCTAGCGGCTTTAATGAAAAGCTTATGCTATAAATCTCTCATTCGGCTCTAATGGCATCGCCGGAAGCGGCGTAATTTGTGTGCCTTGGGGCCAATGTGTCTGGCTTCGCCAGTCTCGATTTCGAATTGCAGTGGTGGTTTCTAAATGCAAACGTGTTTAGATGTTAATGCCGGAACGAATGAGAGAGTGAAAGACTTTTATGAACGAATTTGCCTTGGAAAAGGCCACGGCACAGAAACCCGAGGCCCAGTATGTGGAGGTTTCCGCAGGGCCGTCAGCCTGCAGCGGCACTTCAGGGCGAAAAGTACTTGTCGCCGAGAACGATGATTCGCTCGCAGGTTTTCTGACGGAGGAGCTTTGCAGCCAGGGCTTCGTCGTCGATCGCGTTTCTGACGGTGAAGCCGCCGTGGATGCGCTTGAGGCGAAGCGCCGTTTCGACCTTTTGCTCACGGCGCTGGACCTGCCGAAGCTCGACGGCATCAGCCTTATTCGCAAGGCCAGGCCCGAGCAGCCCAAGTTGTCGATCATGGTGCTGACCTCCCGCAACCGGATCGAAGACAGGGTGCATGCGCTACAGAGCGGCGCGGATGACTGCCTGAATAAGCCTTTTTCACTCCTTGAGCTTCTGGCGCGAGTCCATGCCCTGCTGCGGCGTAGCTCCGGCACGGCTTCCGATTGCCTCACCGTGGGCGACCTAAAACTCTACCGCCAAGAGCACCGCGTGGAACGGAATGGACGGCGAATCGAGTTGACGCCGCGGGAGTTTGCCATCCTTGAAGTCTTGATGCGCAATCAAGGACATCCCGTTTCCCGCGCCACTTTGCTCGAAGAAGTGTGGAACATGCCGGCCGATGCGACGACAAATATTGTGGACGTATACGTGAAGTACGTACGCGACAAAATCGATGTGCCGGGAGAGCAGAAGCTGACCCAAACGGTGCGGGGATTTGGATATGAGTTGCGCTTTGCTCAATAGAAACGGTGCGCATGCCCGGCGCTACAGGGAGCTGAAAGTGCACGCACTGGCACGGCCACTGACGATCACCTTTCCACGAGAGCCGGGGGCGGCCAAGGGGAATCGAAGTTCAAGGACCACTTTAATCTCAAATTAAGACAGGCGATAGGGAATCAATATGGCGAACGTAGCTGCAACAGCTTTGCGAATGGAAGATCGAGTTCCTATCGACGTTCTTGTCGTCAGTCCCAACCCCAAACTGCGCGACGAACTGATGGAGAAGCTTTGCTTGCCGCGATGGCGCGTAGGCGAGGCAAACGGCGGAGCCGAGGCGCTGATGCGCCTGCGGGAGCGCGACGGAGACGATGCTGTCCTGCTTCTTGATCCAGTGCTCCCGGACCTTAATGCTGGAGAATTCCATCGCATTGTCCGCGATCGTTTTCCCGGTACGCAGGTCCTGATGCTGAACTCGCACACTGGGCAACTTCTTGTTGGAAGCGCGTCGCCGACACCGATTTCAAGAAAAGTGGCCGATGCAGTGAACAGGGTGGCATCGATTCGCAGCGAAGCTCTGCGGCCGAGCGATGAGGGGAACAGCGAACCTGAAAGTAACGGCGTGGTCAGGCTGAGAAGTATGGTGGGCAATTCGCAGCCGATGCTGCGCGTCTACTCGCTGGCGCGCATGGTTGCGACTCGCGATGCCACGGTCCTGATTACCGGAGAGAGCGGCACGGGCAAGGACTTGATTGCCCAGGAGATTCACCTCATCAGCGGGCGCCGGAATCAACCCTTAGTGGTGGTGAATTGCTCGGCAATTCCTGAGACGTTGCTCGAGGCAGAGCTTTTTGGCTATACCAAAGGATCTTTTACGGGTGCGGTGCAGTCGCGCATCGGGCGCATTCACGCAGCCCACGGGGGCACCCTGTTTCTGGACGAAATTGGCGATCTGCCGCTTTCGTTGCAGAGCAAGATTCTCAGATTCCTTGAACAAGGCGAGGTGCAGCGCATCGGGGGCAACGACAATCTGAAGGTCGACGTGCGGGTGATTGCAGCGACCAACTCCGAACTGAAAGCGCGTGTGGCGCAAAAGCAATTTCGCGAGGACCTGTTTTATCGCCTCGCTGTGTTCCCGATTCACCTGCCGCCCCTGCGCGACCGAATGGGCGATGTCAAGGATCTGACTCTGGCATTTGCCGCCAAATATCACCCTGGGGCATCGGTGACGCAAGAGGCGCTGCAAGTCCTGCAGGAGCATAACTGGCCAGGAAACGTACGCGAGCTGCGGAATACGATTGAACGCGCCTCAGTTCTGGTGGGCAACGGGTACGAAATCAAGCCTGAACACATAATTTTATAGAAACCCTTCCGCTTATGGCCCGATCTGGGCATGAGCTCCCAGTTTGGCACGCGTCGTGCTTGTCAAGTAGGCAAATGCTGCCGAGTTCTCATGCCGTTCCAATAATGAGCCTGGGGGTTGAAACCTTACCCAGCCCGCAGTTGCTTGCGGATGCATTCTCAGAATTCATCGCTGCGTCGTCGGTGCTGGAGTCGTCGTATCGCGACTTGCAGCAGGAAGTTGCGCGTCTCGGGTCTGAACTCTCCGAACGGAATGCGGCGTTGACGCGCAGTCTGAATGAGAACGACCGCATGCGGGCGGCGCTGCAACAGATGCTGGATTCGCTGCCGTGCGGTGTTCTTGTACTTAACCAGGCTGATCGCATCGTGATGATCAACCCGGAAGGCCGCAGGCTGCTGGAGTTGAAGAGCGCGCATATCGAGAGCCTGCAGGCACTTTCTGCTTTCTGCCAGATTGACTTTGTGTCGATGGGGAAAAGGTCTACCGGCGCCATCGATATCGAGCTGAGACCCGATGGAAGGCTCGGTAATCGCTGGCTGGCGATTAGTTGCCGGCAACTGGACCCTGCGGCCGGTTCGGAACGCCGTTCAGGGATCGAGAACCGGCTGCAAAGTATCTGGATTCTCCGCGACATAACAGCGAATAAGGTTGCGGAGCAGGAGCGGGAAGCGGCGCGGCGCGCTACTGTCCTGGCAGAGATCTCAATCATCCTGGCCCACGAAATTAAGAATCCATTAGCAAGCCTGGAACTTTTTGCCGGGCTCATCGAGCAAGAGCCAAGCGAGGCTGGTCAGTGGATTTCTCATCTCCGCGCAGGCATCCGCACGCTTTCCGGCACGGTGAACAATGTCCTCAGCCTCAACAGTGAGTCCCGACTGCGCCTGACCTCAATCCGCCTGGCAGCGTGCATTGAAAGCGGTGTGGAATTTGTGAGGCCGATTGCCGACCAGGCCGGAGTCTCACTGGCCTTTTCAGTTAGCGCCGCGACGATCTCCGTGTTGGGCAACGAAGATGCCATCCGGCAAATCATTCTGAACATCCTGTGTAACGCCATTCGACATACCGAATCTGGTGGGCGCATCACGGTTTCGCTCGCGCAGGGAACGAAGGCCGGGCGCAATCGAGCGGTGGTCACTATCGAAGACACAGGTTGCGGGATGCCGGACAACGTCGTCGAACACATTTTTGAACCAGGATTCAGTGGAACCGGAGAGACTCCGGGGCTGGGCCTTGCCGTTTCAAAGCGGCTCATGGACCAGCACAGCGGGGAGATTCGGGTTTCGAGTCAGTTAAACAAGGGAACGACTTTTGAATTGGGGTTTCCGGCCATATGAGCACGGAAGAAGCACTTTCGGTGATGGTGGTTGACGACGAGCCGGGAATTCGCACGGCGTTGCGCGCAAATTTTCTGCGCCATGGCTGGCGGGTTGAAACTGCCTCGTGCGTGCGGGAGGCCGTGCGCAACGTGGAAGACCGGGACTTCGACCTGATCGTTACCGATATGCGCATGCCGGACGGCACAGGGATGGAAGTGATGAGGGCGGCGCGGAAAGCGTCACCCGAGACCGCGGTGATTTTGCTGACCGCTCACGGCTCGGTACCGGATGCAGTGGCTGCAATGCGCGACGGGGCGCTCGACTACCTGACCAAACCGATCCCTTTCGATCGGCTGCAGTCAACGGCAGCGCAGCTCGTGCACCGGGTTATTCAATCACCTGCGCCGGTTGAGGATGTCGCATGCGGTGAAATTATCGGCCGCTCTCCGCTTCTGACTCGTTCGCTGCAACGGGCGCGCGCAGCCGCCAGCGCCGGCGCGGATGTATTGATTGAAGCCGAAAGCGGAACCGGCAAGGAGCTTTTGGCGCGCTATATCCACGATTGCAGCGCGCGCTGCGATAAGCCATTCATCGCTGTGAATTGCGCGGCAGTCCCCGAGTCCCTGCTCGAAAGTGAGCTTTTCGGACACGGGCGCGGGGCATTTACGGGAGCCATCGCCACCAGGTCAGGAAAATTTGAACTCGCCGACGGCGGGACCATTCTGCTGGATGAAATCGGTGAAATGCCGCTCAACCTTCAGCCCAAGCTACTGCGGGTATTGCAGGAGCGGGAATTCGAGCGTCTTGGCGAGTCTGAGACTGTCCAGGTTGATATCCGCGTGATTGCCACAACGAATGTCTCTCTGGCGACGATGGTCGAGCGCGGGCAGTTCCGGCCCGACCTTTATTACCGGCTTAACGTCATTCCGCTCAGCTTGCCGGCTTTGCGCGAGCGCCAGGAAGATATTCCAGTTCTTGCACGCCATTTCGCGGAGAAATATGCGGCACAACATGGTACGCAGTGCCCGCATCTTCTGCCCGATTTTCTCGAGCGCCTGCAATCGCACTCCTGGCCGGGGAACATTCGCGAACTCGCCAATTTCATGCGGCGCGTTGTGACCCTGGCTGGGACAAGCACTCTCGATTCCAACTGCTTCGAGAGGGAGTTTCACGGGCATGATGGGCTAAAGGCGCCGGCCCAGCCTGCAGTCAAGAAAGAATTGCCGGCGGGCACTCCTATATGGCAGGTGGAGAAGATTCATCTCGAAAAGACGCTCGCTCTCACCGACGGCAATCGCACACACGCCGCGGAAATGCTGGGAATCAGCCTCCGCACCATGAGAAACAAGATTCGCGAATACGGCTTGCCGCCAAGGAGGTATGCATAGCATGTCGACAACCACGCCAATTATGCAGTTGCTTCAGGGGTATCTGAAAGTGACGTCAGACCGGCAACAGTTGATTGCGTCCAACATCGCCAACGTGGATACGCCCGGCTATCACACGAAAGACATCAACTTTCAGACAGCCATGCAGCGAGTGTCGAATGAGGGCGATGACGTGCAGTTCACGCCGGCATCGTCTGAGGTTCCAGGTCTACCTGAGCGGCCGGACGGAAACAACGTGAACATCGATCGCGAGGGGCTTTTGATGGGAGAGGCACAACTTCAATATCAAATGGGCGTGCAACTGATCAAGTCTGAGTTTCATCGCCTGCTGACCGCGATCAAGGAAGGGAACTGATTATGGGACTGTTTGACATGTTGAGCGTCAGCGCGTCAGGCCTATCGGCGGAGCGGCAAAGGGCTGAAGTGGCCTCGGCGAATCTGGCGAATGCCGAGACCACGCACACGGATACGGGCGGACCCTACACGCGCAAGGAAGTTGTTTTCAGCGCTTCGAATCCCACGTTCACCACGGTGTTGAACCGGATGGGACGATTCGGTCATGGGTCGGCAGGCTCGGTTCAAGTGTCGCAGGTAGTCGAGGATACTACACCGCCGGTAATGCACTATGAGCCGGGAAATCCTGACGCCGACAAGAACGGAATGGTCGCGTATCCCGCGATCAATCCCGTATCAGAAATGGTGGACATGATGGGCGCAGTCAGGTCCTACCAGATGAATGCCTCGGCGGTAAATGCGGCGAAACAAATGATCCAGCAGTCGATTGACATCTTGAAGACCACGTAAACGGGAGCACTGCAATGAACAATCTCAACTTTAGTCCGATTCCGAACGTGCCCATGCCGGAACCGTCGTCGCTCGAAAACAGCGGCGGATTATCCGGCGAAGACAGCTTTTCTTCGGTGCTTTCAAACGCCGTGCATGGCGTCGATCAACTCCACACCTCGGCAGCTTCGCAGGTGAGCAATCTTCTGCGCGGAGGAGGCGGTGACCTGAACGATGTGATGGTCGCGGTGGAGAAGGCAGATGTTGCCTTTCAGTTGATGATGCAGGTCCGCAACAAGATCGTGAACGCCTATCAAGACATTGAGAAAATGCAGTTTTAGGATTGGTAAACAATGCCAGGTTCTTCAAATGTAGTCGAGCAAGTGAAGCAGTTTTGGGGGAGCCGGACGGGCCTTCAAAAGAGCCTACTCCTGGGCGGCGCGGTTGCGACAGCCCTGATACTGACGCTGTTTGTGCGGCTGATTGGTACGCCGGATTACAAACCGCTCTACAAAGATCTCGATCCCGCGGACGCACAAACGCTGGCCACGCAGCTCGACGCGCAGAACATTCCCCACCAGATCAGCGCCGACGGTAAAGAGGTCAGCGTACCGGCTGACAAACTGGATGCGGCGCGCTTGCTGACGGCAACGCAGGGCCAGCCGCATAGCGGGCGCATGGGGTTTGAGCTCTTCGACAAAATGTCGTGGGGGCAGACAGAGTTTGACGAGAAGGTCGCTTACCAGCGCGCATTGGAGGGCGAGCTTGAGCGGACCATCGGGACGCTTGCGGACGTCGAGCAGGCACGAGTCCACCTGGTGATGCCAACCGATTCCGTGTTTCTCGACAGGCAGCGAAGCGCGAAGGCCGCAGTCATTCTCCGGCTTCGTCACAATGGACTTTCGAAGGATGCCGTCGTGGCCATCTCGCGGCTGGTTTCAGGCGCCGTTGATGAATTGAAACCTGAAGACGTTTCGATTATCGATGCCGACTCCGAGAGATCTCTCGGGCTGGCTCACGACGGCCCCGGCGACAATCAAGATGAGGAAGCCAGACTGACGAATCGGTTGATCAACACCCTGGAGCCGATTGTCGGAACCAACGCGATCCGTGCCAGCGTGAATGTGGATTTCGACGAAGCGTCGACCGACGAGAACGATGAAAAATACGACCCCGCCGTGAGCGCGCTGCTCACCATGCAGAGAACTGAAGATTCAGCGGGCGGGGCTGCGATTCCTTCCGGGGTCCCGGGGACATCGAGCAATATTCCGACCGCCAAGCCGGCCAAGCCCGCGGGCCAGACGAGCGCGCAGAATACTGCCCCGGCATCGCAAACATCGGCAGCCAACTCAAGCCCCTCACAATCTTCAAAGACGGAAAGTGCGCAATACGGAGTGAACAAAAGCGTCATTCACACGATTACGCCGGCAGGGGGAATTCGAAGGATCAGCGCTGCTCTGCTGGTCGACGACACGGTTGTGAGGACAACCGACAACAAGGGCAAGGTTAAGGTCACGCGCCAGAAACGATCGCAGGATGAGCTGAACAAAATCCAGGAACTGGCTGAGGCTGCGATCGGATTTGACGCCAAGCGCGGCGACACGATCAGCGTGCAGAACCTCTCATTCGATAGTGGCGCGACAGACGGTGATGTGCCGGCTCCGACCCTGGTCTCTGAAGTGCAAAAGACTGTCTCAGATTATTCTTCGCTTTTGCGTCCGCTGTCGATCCTCGGCCTGTTTCTGCTGGCCTACTTCCTGGTTATCCGGCCCGTTCAAAAGCAGGCACTGCGGCAGGGAGAACTGACTGCGGGGATGCAGCCGGCTCTGGCGTCCGTTAATGTGCAGGGACTGTCTGCGGACCCGACGGAAGCCATTGACATGGGCAGACGAGCCGCACAACTCAAGGCACAATCGTCCGAACTGGCGAAACAGAATCCTGTGGACACGGCACGCGCGATGCAAGCCTGGATGCGTGAGGAGCGGTCATGAGCGCACAAACTCAATCATCCTTCGCGGGCGCGCGCAAAGCGGCAATATTAATTGCGGCCCTGAACGAAGCGGAGGCGGTGCCAGTTCTGCGCAGCTTGCCGCCGTCGGACCTGGAGCGCGTTGCGGAAGAATTGGCGAACCTGCCGAGGGTTCCTGCGGAGCTGACTCTGCAGGTGCTTGAGGAATACAAGCAGATGATGGCGGCGAGGGGAACCGTAATCGCGGGTGGGCGGGACGTTGCGGTTCGGCTGCTAGTGAAGGCCTTCGGCGAAAACGGCGCCGAGAAAATGGTGCAACGTCTGAACAGCCCCAGGGATAATGACCCGCTCAACTTTGACGCGTTGCAGAAAACAGAACCGCAACAGGTTGCACGGTTTCTTGCGGGCGAGCACGCCCAAACCAAGGCTCTCCTGCTTGGGCATCTTGAACCAAAGCAGGCATCGGTGCTGCTGATGCAACTGGAGCCGGAAGATCGGATCGATTGCGTCAAGCGCATGGCTACGATGGGTGAGTTTTCCTCCGAGGCTGCGGCGAAGGCTTCACAGGTGATCAAGCGGCGCTTCGGCTCCGCCACCGGGAAACAGGCAAAGCGCGCCGACACCGGCTTCAAAAATCTGGCCGACTTGATGAATCAACTGCAACCCCCAGCCGCGAAAGAGATTCTGGAAACCATCGAATCTACGGAACCAGAGCTCGCTATCAGCATCCGCGATCTTATGTTCACCTTCGAAAATTTCCTCGATGTACCCGAACCCGACATGCGCGAACTGATCACGATGGTCGACAAAAAGACCCTGGCAACCGCCTTGAAGAGCGCCAGTGAAGAATTGCGAACCCATATATACAAAACGATGTCGTCTCGCGCCGTGGAGATGATGAAGGAAGATTCTGAAATGATGGGCCCGGTGCGGAGTAAAGACGTTGCCAAAGCGCAGAGCGAAATGATTGCCATCGCGCGCAAACTCGAAGCCGAAGGCCGGATGGCGCTTCGCAGCCAGGGAGAAGATGAGTATGTCGTCTAACGCGGACTTTTCAATTCCGGTGACCACGTTGCAATACCGCGAGATTTCCGCTGGCGCGTTACGCGACGGAGATCCTCTTCTGACCGGATTGCAGGGCGATCACGAATTCGGCGCGCGGCGACAAGACCTGCAGTTGACGCATGCGGAGCTGGCCGAACGGATCGCGCAAGAACGGGCGGAAGCAATATGCGAAATGGAGCAAAAACTGCGCGCTGAGTACGAACGAAAGCTTTTGGCAGCGCGCGCGCCAATCGCAACGGCAGTTGCGGAGTTTGAAGAGGAACGCGATAAATACTTCAGCCGGGTTGAAGCAGAAATCGTGCAACTATCACTCGCTATCGCAGCCAAGATCCTGCATCGCGAGGCGCAGGTCGATCAGATGCTGGTGGCGTCGCTGGTTCGCGTGGCCATGGAAAACATGCGTGAAGGTTCGAACGTAACCATTCGCGTGGGGACGAGTAAGGGCGAATCCTGGAAGCGCTACTTTGCGAGCGTTTCCGGCGGAACTCGAGTGGCAGTGGTTGAAGATGCTGAATTGAATAACCAGGACTGCATCGTCGAAACCGAATTGGGTTCCGCAAATTTCAGCCTGCAGAAGCAGTTGAAGGAAGTTGAGCAGGGCTTCTTCGATCTGCTCGCAGTGAGGCCCGCCAGCGAATGAGCCGTCCTTTGCTTGCTCCATACACGCACCTTCTCCGCGCAGGTTCGACTCTGCGATGGCACGGGCGTGTAAACCAGGTAGTTGGGAATCTGATTGAATCAGATGGACCCTACTGCTCGGTTGGAGAGTCTTGCGAGATTGTCGGTCACGGCCAGAGCTATTCCGGCGAGATCATCGGCTTCAGGCAATCCACGATGCTGGCCATGACCTCGGACCAGCCCCAGGGAATTCGTTATGGCGATCAAATCATAACTTGGGGTGCGCGTCCGTCCATTCGCGTGGGCCCGGAGATGTTAGGCCGCGTGATCGATGCCAGTGGAAATCCGCTGGATGGGCTGCCCGATTACCGTGCCAGCCACTCAGCGACTCTCGATGGTTCGGCGCCGCTGCCGCTTGAACGGGTTACGATTCGTGAGCCGCTGAGCTGTGGTATCCGCGCTATTGATGCATTCATTACATGCGGAAGAGGGCAACGCGTTGGTGTCTTCGGCGGCAGCGGCGTAGGCAAAAGCACGCTGATCGGCATGATGGCCAGGGGAACGGCCGCGGATATGACCGTGCTGGCGCTTGTGGGTGAGCGCGGGCGCGAAGTGGGAGAATTTCTTGAGGTTCTGGGCGAAGAAGGGCTGCGCCGCGCGGTGGTGGTTGTCTCCACTTCAGATCAATCGCCGCTGCTCAGGATTCGTGCTGCACTGGCCGCGACTGCGGTCGCTGAGCATTTCGCAGCCCTGGGCAAGAACGTTCTATTGATCGTCGACTCGCTGACGCGCTTTGCCATGGCGCAGCGCGAAATCGGACTCGCTGCCGGCGAACCTCCTACTGCGAAAGGCTATACGCCCTCAGTGCTGAATAAACTGGCGCGGTTGGTAGAGCGCGCAGGGAATTTTTCGCAGGGCAGCATTACCGCCTTCTATACCGTGCTGATGGAAGGCGACGACCAGCAGGATCCAGTGGTGGATACGGTGCGATCGCTGCTCGATGGTCACGTGCTTCTGGACCGGAACCTGGCGTTTCGCAATCACTATCCGCCGATATCGATATTGGAGAGCGTGAGCCGGTTAATGACGGGCATGGTTTCAGATGAGCATCTTGCGAAAGCCATTACGATTCGCTCGCTGATGGATGTGTATCAACAATCCGAGGACCTGATTCGCATTGGCGCGTACCTGAAGGGCTCCGATCCTTTACTTGATAAGGCGATTGAGACCCTGCCGGTAATCAACAGCTTTCTCAAACAGAAGCCCGATGAGTTTACAACCCTGCCAGAGACCATTCAAAGAATGATTGCGCTGCCTGCCTAAGCGGACGACCGTTTTCAAGAAAGGATTCCGCGTGCCATTTCACTTTCCACTGGAATCGGTGCTTCGTCTCAGGAAGAGTATCGAGAGGCGCGAGGAGATGTCACTTCAGGCAGTTCAACTGGAGCTTGCCCGCGTGCGCCGAAGGGTCGATGAACTGACAGACGAAATGGCAAAAGCGTGTCAGGAACGAGAGAAGGCCTTACGGATTCCAACCACGGCGAGTCGCCTGCAGTCGATGCAGGTTGAAATCAATGCGGCCATCGAAGCGAAACAGATACTCTTCGAGACGCTGCAAACTCTGAAGCTGCAGCGCGACACCCAGATGAAGGTTTACAAAACGGCTCATAACGGCCGCCAGGTGCTCTCGGATTTGTTGACGCAGCAAAAGAGTTTGTATGAACAAGAACAACTCCACAGGCAACAGAAACAGGTCGATGACATCTTTGCTGTGCGATGGCAGCGAACTTAGCTCGATATAAACTGATTTCTCTCCGCGCCCGCGACAATCGATCGCGGGCTTTTTTCTGCAATGGTTTTTGGGCGCGCTCTGCCGATTGCCTACTGGGCATAGATTGCCCATCATGATCGGCAAGCGTTGCCGGGTTCGCTATCTGAAGGCGCAGAGCGAGCGTTTTGCGATTCCTACAAGGTGAACAAAACAGAGCGGTTGTCCGCGATAAATCGAGATTTAGTTTTTACTAATCTCTGGCTTGCCACGTGCAATGAATTGGGCGTGCGAATTACGCTCAAACCCGTGAATGGCGATACCGCGTCGAGCCAGGCAGGAGCAACGAAGGCTTCCGGGCGGTCATTCCCCGATACGCTGGCACAGTCTTCGAGGGACGCGGCCAACCAGTCGGCGTCGACTGTGGCCGCTACAAAGGGTACATCGAGCGACACTTCAGATCACGGCAGCGAAGACCAGACGTCGGGGCAGCCGATGGCTGCGTCTGAGAATGGCGCCGACGACGGACAAGAGAACTCCAGCGCTGGTATCTCGATTCGCAATTCTGCGGCAGTGAGTGGTGACGAGCAGAATCAGGACGGAGTTTCCGGCCAGGCGGCATCGACGATCGGGCGTCTGGTGTCTTCGGCGCAATCGCAATCAAAGTCAAAAGCGTCTCAGCCTGCTGAAAAGCAAGTCACAGATTCCGCACAGCAAGCCGACGATCAGGATGCGGCGCAACAACTCGTGGCCGTCATGCCTGCTCTCACGCTGTCAGAATTCTTCGCTGGCCGCTCAATGCAAGGTGAGGCAGTGTCTCCGCACACGCCGGCTGTTCCTGCGGGTCCGCGGTCGAACGCGAGCGCCACTGAGCAGGCCGGGAGCGATGGAAGCGACGCCGGCCAAGGCTCAGCTGCCGCGTCTACCTCTGCGGCTTCGGCAGATGCTTCTTTGCTTTCACCAGCAATCGCAGCCGAATTGATTGAGCAGTCCACTTTTGCAATTGGATCTTCCCTCTCGCAGAACATGACTCTGGCCAAGAGCGACGGTTCGGGCACTGTAACTGACAAGACGACGCAATTCAAGAGCAGCGGCGTAACATTCACGGCAAATTCGAGCGATACAAGTTCGGCGAAAGCCTCTGCGGCTCAGGATTCGATCGCAGCAGATCACACGGCTCAGAATGCAAATCCATTGCTACAACATGCGCTGGGAGATACTTCCGCTGCAATACCAATCGCGATCAAGCCGCTGGAGGCCACGGTCACACAGACGGTTCCAGTCTCGAACCACACTGGCGCCGTTTCGGCCGGGCAACCTCATGCCGCACTGAGCACGACCGATGTGCCGATGAAAGCGCAGGACTCGGCAGACGCTGCGGCGGAACAGTTAGAACGAAACGGCTCCGCAGCAACCGCTGGCATCAGCACGGCGCAGCTGATTCAGAGCATGAGCGAATCGGAGATGCGTGTCGGAATGCATTCGGCAGAGTTCGGAGACATCTCAATCCGCACTTCAGTTTCGCAGCAGCAGTTGACGGCACAGATCAGTGTGGACCACAGCGAATTGGGAAGCGCGATCTCTGCCCATTTGCCCTCGTTGCAGAGCAAGCTTGGAAGTGACTTCGGCCTGCACGCATCAATCGAAGTGAATCAATTCGGCGGTTCTGCCGCGGGCGGAAATGGGCAGTCGTCGCAGCACAACCACAAAATGACCTCGCAATCGGCACCGCTCGATTCATCGCCGCTGCAGGCGAGCGACGATCGAATCGCTTTGCCGGGCGAATGGCTCGAGGTCCAGGATTTGAGACTCGATATCAGGGCGTAAGAAGAAACGACTTTACGAAAGGGCATTCAGATGAACATTCAAGGCATCCTCCCGGCAATAGCGGCTCCGCAGGCTGGCCAAAGCGCGAGCAACACGACGCCTGCGGCGACGAGCTCGACCAATTCGTCGAGCACCTCTTCCTCAAGCTTGTCATCCTCGAGCCTTGAGAATACTTTCCTCAACCTGCTGGTCACCGAGTTGCAGAATCAGGATCCGACGCAACCGGTCGACCCGACTGAAATGGTGGGTCAGATGGTCTCGCTCAACCAGTTGGATCAGCTGATCTCGATCAATCAGACATTGTCGAGCATGTCGACGGGAAGCTCCACAACGGGCTCGACGTCAGGTACGACCCCGGTTGCTCAGCGCGCATTGACCAATACGGCGAACACGGCCGCGGCGGTTACCGCGACGCCCTCAGCAACAAGCGCTCAACTGCAAGCAACGCCGTTGAGCGCCTCGGGCAGCACGAATCTCATGAATCTTTACGGTAGTTACGTTTCGCCGGGTGCAACTACAAAATCCATGTACACAGGAGTGCGCTAAATGTCGACCTTTTCGATTCCACTTTCAGGCCTCGTGGCAACCTCTCAGTCGCTGAGTACGATCGCCAACAACCTGGCCAATCTGAATACCGATGGCTACAAAGATGAGAACCTCGATTTTGCGAGTGTGTTTAACCAAGCACAGGGAACGTCGGGGAACGGCGACCCAATCCAGGCAGGAAACGGCGTCCAGGTAGCCGGGACAGTGACCAACTTCGGGAATGGCAACGTGAGTTCGACGGGCGTCGATTCCAATGTGGCCCTGCAGGGCAATGGCTTCTTCGTGGTGAAGGATAGCAACGGCGTTGACTACACCCGCAATGGCGACTTCACGGTGAATTCTCAGGGACAGCTCTGCACCCAGGGGGGTCAGCTTGTGCTGGGATACCCGGCGGTGAATGGCGTGGTGCAGTCGGGGGCGGCGCTGGCTCCGATCACGGTCGATCAGGCGAATAACGTCCCTGCTTCGGCGACCACAACTTTCCAGATGACAACGAACCTGGATGCGACTGCGGCTGTTGGCACGACCTATAGCTCGCCGATGACGGTGTACGATTCACTGGGCGAATCGCATGCACTCACAGTTCAGTACACAAACACCGCTCCCAATACCTGGAGCTACAGCATTACGCTGCCTGCGGCCGATACCAGCGGCACCGGCAATCCCACACAGATCGCCAGCGGCACGCTGGACTTCAACTCGTCGGGCGTCCTCACTTCTCCGTCGGGCACCATTCCCGGTATCTCAATCTCCGGACTTGCCGATGGGGCGGCAGGGATGAGTATGACCTGGGATTTGAACGGCAGCGGCGGGACCGCTGCAATCACCCAGCAAGCGGCGGCCAGCGCGACCAGCGAAACCACTCAGAACGGATACACCAACGGCTCGCTCACCGGCTACTCGGTGCTTTCCGATGGCACAGTGCAGGGACAATTCAGCAATCAGCAAACCCTCGCGTTGGGCCAAATAGCGGTGGCCAGCTTTGCAAACAACCAAGGACTCACCCAAACTTCAGGGAATAACTATCAAGCTTCGTTCGCGTCGGGCGCGGCCGTTGTGGGACAAGCCGGCGAAGGCGGCAACGGCACCATCACCGGGGGCTCAGTTGAAGATTCGAACGTGAATCTCTCCACCGAATTCGCAAACTTGATCGTGGCGCAGCAAGGATACGAGGCGAATGCCAAGGTCCTGACCACTCTCGACCAGGTATCCCAGGCGACATTACAGGTGGTGTCGTAGACTCTGGGTTTGCTGGGTAGCGATTAAGTTACGATTAGAGACTTTTCCAGGCAAAGTTTCCTGACGCGTGGAAGTGTACCGTGTCGTGCCGGCTCTCATGGCTGTCTCACCAGCCGAGGGCCGGCATGCCGGTGCTCTTTCGCGTTCAAATCATTTTGATTCATACATTTACTCAAAGAATCTCTTCCTGCCACTGGTTCCCCTTCCCTACGCCGATTGCGGCGTTCCAATTGCATTGACATTCGTGGAATAGCTCGGACCCCGCTGTCTCTAAAGGGCCATCGCCCGAACTTTTGTTTGGCAAAGGGCTTAGGCAGCGGACCAGCACTCTCGAGGTTTTATGAGCGCAGTTGTTCAAGAACTGAATTCCAATTCGACTCAGCTGAGCGGCGGGGAAACGCTTGAGAGCGCACCTGATCCGATCGATAGCTTGCCCTGGCTGCCGTTCACCCTTTCCGTGGAAATCCCGGTGGTGCGGTTTACTATCGGCGACCTGCTTGGACTGAAAACTGGCTCGATTGTGGAGACAGGTTGCCACCAGACGAGCGATCTGCCGCTGCGGGCCAATGGACTGCTCATCGGTTGGACAGAGTTTGAAGTAGTTGGCGACCGTCTCGCCGTTCGCATCACGGAGCAAATATGAAATTCACTACCTTAGGGTTAGATCCTTCCTGCAATTCTCCCCGCACCGCGCCGATCCCGGAGCCATACGAACGTCCGATTCCACGCGCGACCAGTCGGCCGTTGGGGCGTGGGAGAGACTATCGGTGCGATGCTGCATCTGTTCCCGTTCCTCGCGCGATGACTCGCCGTGTGCTGTCTCCCGAACCCGAAGAAATCAAGCCGGAGATGCCGACCCCTGCCATCGCTACGACTCGCTGTGTGGCTGCTCCAGAGCCCCAGGAAATCAAGACGGAGATGCCGACGCTTGCCGGCGCTACGACTCGCCGCGTGCTGCCTCCAGAGCCGGAAGAGTTTAAGCCGGAGATGCCGCCGCATGGTTTACTTGGAAGCCTCTTCTCATGGCTCCGTGGTGGCGCGCCCGCACGCAAACAGCTTCGACTGGTGGAAACGGTTGCCTTAGGCGAAAAGCGCTTCGTGGCAATCATTCATGCCCAGGGGCGCAAGTATCTGGTGGGAGGCGGCAGCTCCGGTGTGGCCCTCCTTACCAGTCTCGATGAGCCCGCGTCGCATTCTGACTCCATTGCTTCCGCAGCAGAACCGGTTGGGGTGGCAGGATGATTTGTCAGCGGGGCACGGCACGGGCGGCTTCACTTGGTTTGCTTTCACTGGCGCTGGTTGCGCCGGTGTTTGCACAAGTGCTCCCGGCTGTTCCCCAGACTGCGGCTTCAACTCCAGGCACCAATAGCTCGCCGGCGAATCAGCCAGCGACTTTGATGGCGCAAACAGTGCCGCCAGCGCCCGTCAACGGAGTTGCTCCCTCGAATGGCGCGGCCCGCCCTGCGAGCGCAGGAACACCCGTGGCCGCGCTGGTACCTCCTGCAACTCCGGGGAGTGGGGCTCCGGCCCCCGTTCCCGCAGCTCCCGCAGCTCCCGCCGCTACGCCTGCAACGCCAAGCAATGCTCCATCGGCGCCCACAGTTCAGCCGCAAATCGTCTACAACGTCGCTCCCGTTCAGCCGGCCAACAACGGCTTCCTGCAGATTCAGGGAATGCAAGGTGAATCGGTGCCGTGGTCCATCGTCGTTTTGCTGACGGTATTGACGCTGATCCCCTCGATTCTTTTGTGCATCACGCCATTCGCGCGGCTGCTTATCGTGTTCCACTTTTTGCGCCAGGCCCTGGGCCTTCAAACCACGCCTTCCAACCAGACACTTATTGGGCTCTCACTCATCCTGACTTTCTTTCTCATGCAGCCGGTTGGCCAGCAGATCTTCGAAACGGCGATTGTTCCCATGCAGTCAGGCAAGATTACCGCGATGGAAGCGCTGACTCGCAGCGAGGCGCCGATGCGCAAATTCATGTCGCATTACGTGCGCGAAAAGGATGTAGCGCTCTTCATTGAACTTGCAAAAGAACCAAAGCCGGCAAGCGTTGACGACGTTTCCATGCGCGTACTGCTGCCGGCCTACATTTTGTCTGAGCTGAAAGCCGGATTTCAGATCGGCACGATTTTGTTTCTGCCATTCCTGATTGTCGACATGGTCGTGGCTTCAATCACGACCTCGGTAGGTATGTTGCAGTTACCACCTGTCGTCATCTCCACACCGCTCAAACTGCTGCTGTTTCTGATGGTGGATGGCTGGCACCTGTTGGTCAGTTCTTTAATGAGGAGCTTTAACTGAATTTATGGACGTCGATCAGGTAGTGTTACTCGGCCGCATGACATTACAGGAAGTAGTGATCCTGGCGGGCCCCATTTTGGCCATCGCGATCGTGGTCAGCCTGGTTGTGAACATCGCACAGGTGCTCACCTCGCTGCAGGACATGACGGTCTCCACCGTCGCGCGATTGATGGCCACCGGCGGCGCATTGTTTGTGCTCATGCCCTGGATGTGGCGGCATCTTGCCACATTTACGCTTTCAACTTTTACTGACTTTCACGTGTACATGAAATGATCGAGCTTCCTCTCATAACGATCATCAGCGGCGTGCTCACGATCGGAGTGCGCCTGACCGGGCTGATGCTTTTTGCGCCGTTCTTCGGCAGCATGGTCATTCCTGCCCGGATCAAGGCGGGTCTTGTTCTGGCCCTTACGCTGGCCTTGTATCCGGCGTTTGGCGGCCAGATTGGACCGCACACTCTTATAGAGTGGCCGATGCTGGTCTTCAATGAATTTCTGGTTGGCGTGGGGATGGGAATCGCCACCAACGTAGTGTTCGAGGCAATTCAACTCACCGGTTCGGTGCTTGGCATCCAAATGGGATACTCACTGGTCAACATCCTCGATCCGCAGAGCCAGGTCGACACACCGGTGGTCGCCATGTTTTATCAAAGCATCGCCATGCTGCTCTTTCTGGGGATGGATGTTCATCTTTGGCTACTGCGCGCGGTGGGCAACAGTTTTCGCTACGTTCCACCGGGAACTGCGCACATCAGTAGCCTCTTCACGATCTCAATTCTCAGAACGGTGGGCGAGATGTTCGGACTCGGCGTGCAGATTGCCGCACCGGTGCTTTCTGCCACGCTGGCGGCGGATATCATTCTCGGTCTACTCGGAAAGGCGTCGCCGCAGATGCCTCTGATGTTGATGGGGCCGGCAATCAAGAGCTTGATCGGCATCTGCATACTCATTGCAACGCTCAAGTATTGGCCTGATCTTTTCCGTCATTTGTTTACCGCTGCGGTGAGCAATGGCGAGCAAATATTTCATTTGGCTGGTTGAACTTAGATGGCTGATTCAAACAAGACCGAACAAGCAACACCGCGACAAAGGCAGAAAGCCAGGGAGCGCGGCCAAGTCACGCGCTCGCGTGAACTGAGCAGCGCACTTTCGATGTCCGCGATCGCCGGCGTTCTGTTTCTCATCGGTCGAGAAGCCATCCCTCATTGGACACACTACTTCCGTACCATGCTTGAACTTGCATCTGCGGAATCCATCGAGCCGGGAGGCCCCATTCTTTATTGGACAACGGTCGAAGTTCTGCGATGGATTGTTCCCATTCTGGCTTGCGGCTTCGCGGTTTCGCTGGCTTGCGGTTTGGCGCAGGGCGGATTCGTCTTTGCACCGGAATCTTTGGCATTCAAGTTCGAGCGCCTGAGCCCGGGCGCGCGGCTCAAGCAGCTTGTTTCTCCGGCGGCCTTCAGCACGATTCTGAAATCTCTTCTGCCATTTACCGCCATTGCATGGATCGGCGTGGCGTCAATTCGCAGCCATTGGGAGCAGATTCTGGGCAGCTCTTACACGGATGCGCGGAGTTTTCCGAGTCTCCTGGGCGGCATCCTCGTCGAGATTCTTTGGAAATCAGGCTTGGTTTTTGCGCTGTGGGCGGGCGTGGACTACATGTTCCTGTGGTGGAAAAACGAAGGCGACTTGAAGATGAGCCGCCAGGATATGCGCGACGAGTTGAAGCAAACCGAAGGCAGCCCGGAGACCAAAGCCAGGTTCCGCAGAATGCAGCGCCAAATGCGCCGCCGCCAGATGCTTAAAGCGACGGAAAAGGCGACCGTGGTTATCGTCAATCCCACGCACTATGCGGTGGCGCTGCGCTACGAAGCGGACATGGCTGCTCCCATCGTCGTGGCCAAAGGGCTTGATTTTGTGGCGGCCAAGATCAAGGAAGTCGCCTGGAAGCTGGATATCCCGGTGATGGAAAACAAGCCGCTCGCGCAGGCACTTTACAAGACCGTCGAGGTTGGAGATCCGATTCCATCCGCGCTGTATCATGCCGTGGCCGAGATTCTTGTTCTCGTGTTCAGGGCTCAGAACGAAGTGCGCAATCGCGATGCGCGCACAAGGAGAACCGTGGAACAGAATTCTCAAAGAGCAAATGTGAGGCCGCAATGAATAAGAAAAACGGATTGATGACGGCGCTTCGTACCTACTCGGACTGGATCATTCCTACCGGAGCGGTAGTTCTTGTTTTTGTGATGCTGGTTCCCATGCCGGCCATTGCTCTCGATCTTTTGCTCACGCTCAGCATTACCGCTTCTGTGCTGGTGCTGATCACTGCCATCCAGGTTCTTCGCCCTGGGGATTTCTCAGTTTTTCCCAGTGTGATTCTGCTTCTGACACTCATGCGCCTGGCCCTTGACCTGGCAGCAACGCGCCGCATCCTGCTGCACGGCAGCGAAGGCTCGTCCGCGGCGGGCAAGGTGATTGAGGCCTTTGGCCAATTCGTCGTCGGTGGTAATTACATTGTCGGCTTTGTGATTTTTCTGGCATTGATTGCGATTCAGTACCTGGTGGTCAGCCACGGAGCGGTGCGCACGGCGGAAGTAACCGCGCGCTTCACTCTCGATGCTATGCCGGGCAAGCAAATGGCTATCGACTCCGACCTGAACACGGGGCTTATCAATGCCGAACAGGCGCGGAAGAGGCGGCAGCAGGTAGCGCGCGAAGCGGAGTTCTGCGGCGCAATGGACGGTGCGGCGCGTTTCAGCCAACGCGACTCGATGGCAACGATTCTCATCATGGCCATCAATATTGTTGCGGGATTCCTGATCGGCGTCTTTCAGCAAGGAATCCCGTTTCAGCAGGCTCTCAAGACTTACACCATCCTTACAGTGGGCGACGGGCTTGTCGTCATTATTCCGTCGCTTCTGGTATCGGTGGCCGGCGGAATTGTGGTGACGCGCGCGGCGTCGGATCACTCCCTGGGCTCGGATATCGGCGCCCAGATGTTCCGTACGGCAAGACCGCTGTGGATTGTCAGCGGATGCCTGCTGTCACTGGCACTAATTCCCGGAATGCCCAAAATCCCGTTCATCGTTCTCGGCGGCGCCACCATGTTTGCTGCCTGGAAGATGAAACCAGTGGAAGCCGAAGCGGCAGCAGCCAAGGTCGCCGCCGAGAAAGCGGCAAAGACGCCTGTCGTCGATCCCATGGATGCGGCGCTGAAACTGGATGACCTGATGCTTGAGGTTGGGGTCGGCCTGGTTCCGCTTGTCGATGCCAAGCAGGGCGGACAGCTGCTGGCGCGGGTCAAGTCGCTGCGCAAAAACCTTGCCCAGGCGCTTGGATTCCTGGTTCCTTCCGTCCACATCACTGACAATTTGTCGATGAAAGAGAAAGAGTATGCCATTTATCTGCGCGGGGTTGAGATCGCGCGATGGGAGATGAAGACAGGCCGTCTTCTCGCGGTCAATTCCAATCCGAAGCCTGGCGACCTGCCCGGCATCGAAACGCGCGAACCGGCATTCGACTCGCCGGCAAAATGGATTACCCCGGATCTGCAGGCGCAGGCGATCGCCGCAGGATACGCGGTGGTCGACCACACTTCGGTGCTTGCCGCTCATCTATCTGAGCTGATCAAGCAGAATGCGCACGACCTGCTGACGCGCCAGGAAACCAAACGCTTGATCGATCGGCTCTCTGATTCTCACCCGAAGCTGGTAGACGAGCTGGTACCCAAGCTGATGACGCTGGGAGAAGTGCAAAGGGTACTGCAGCAATTGTTGCGCGAACAGGTTTCGATCCGCGATCTGGGCACGATTTTGGAGACGCTGACTGAGACGGCGGCAATCAATAAGAACCCTGTCGTCCTGGTTGAAGCGGTGCGGCACGCTTTGGGTCGCGCTCTGGTTCGGCCGCATCTGGATGAGACGGGCCATCTGAAAGTGGTCACACTCGACGCTTCACTCGAAGAGGAATGTGCCCGGTCGACAACGCAAAACGCGCAGCTTGCGTCCCAGGGCGCGCTTCAGGTCTCGGTGGCGCGGAAGGTGCTTGACGGATTACGCGCCATGATCGGCGACCAGGTCACGTTCACGCCTCCTGTGCTGCTTTGTTCGTCGCCAGGCCGATTCTATCTGCGACGGATTCTGGAGCCGTTCATTCCTAAGATTGTTGTGATTTCACCGTCGGAGATTCCTGCCTCGACGCAGGTATTGTCATTGGGGTCGTTGCGATGAACATTCATGATGCCATTCGTTTGAGAGAGGCAAGTAAATGACAGCTGCAGAAATGGCGTATCGAACAACGGATGCGGGCAGCCGGGACGAGCTTATTACCCAGGAGCTGTCGCAGGTCTATTACCTTGCGTGCCGCATTCGCGAGCGGCTTCCTCAGCACGTGGAGCTGGACGATCTGGTAAGCGCGGGCGTGGTGGGCCTGATTGAGGCCGCGCAAAGCTTCGATCGCGCGAAGAATATTCAGTTCCGGACATTCGCAAAATTCCGGATTCGCGGCGCGATCGTAGATAGTTTGCGTGAAACCGATTGGGGATCCCGCTCGATGCGCAGAAAGGGGCGGGAAATCGCCGACGCGACGTCACGCCTCCAGTCTCGTCTCGGCAGGCATCCCTCCGAATCCGAGGTTGCATGTGAGCTGCAGATCGAACCAGACCGCCTGCACAAATGGATTGCGCAAATCGCCGCACTTCAACTTGGCGGCCAAAGCGTGGCATCGACCGCGGATCGCTCCGAATCTCTTGATGTGATTGAATCGGCTCCGAGCTTGAACGATCCCGATCCGTTTGATCTGTGTCTCGAGGGTGAAAGGAAGGCGCATTTGGCGCAGGCCATTGCGCAGCTCTCGGAGCGGGAGCAGCTCATCCTTTCTCTCTACTATCGCGAGGAGCTCACGATGAAGGAGATTGCGAAAGTGGTTGGAGTTAACCTTTCACGCGTATCGCAGATTCGGCAGGCGATCATCGTCAAGTTGAGAGCTGCTCTCGATCATCTCGAAGAGCACCCCGTTCCGTCCGGTTCAAACCAAGGAGGGTATTATGAGCACGCCTAGCCAGCCGCCAGTGGACGCCACGCAAGAACCTGTAGACCCGGATCAACCCGGCGAGACGGGAGCGAGGGCGCGGTCAATTCATAGTTGCAATTTTCGTGCTGCGGGCCGGCTTTCAAACGAGCATGCTCGCGCGCTGACCGCCTTGCACGAAACGGTCGCCGGTCACATTGGATCCGCATTTGACGCGCAATTCGGCATTTCGCTCGACGTGAAATTTGCGGAACTGAATCAAATATCTGTGCGTGAGCACGTGGCCGAAGTTCCACCTTTGAGCTTTGTTGTGCAATGTGCATCGGGACTGGTGACGGTGGAAATCGACTTGGATCTGGTTTTCCCAATCATCGAGTTGCTGATGGGTGGGGCCGGAACCGCAAGAAACGCGGATCGCGACCTGTCTGAGATCGAAGAAGAAGTGATGCGCGACGTCGCCGCACTGATCGTGCATCAGGCAGAAGCGGTGTGGGCAATCCCGGGCCTGTCCATCGCTCCGGGTTCGCGAATCAAGCCATCTGCGATGTTGCAGACGTTTCGACCGACCGAAAGGCTCACTTCACTGCGCTTTGAAGCAAGTTTGGCGAATGCTAAAGGCACCTTCAACCTGACCCTGTCGAACCCGCTGCTTGATTTACTGACCAAACAAATCGAAACAAATCGTTCGCAGAAGAAATCCCGGATGTTCAGTTTTCCAGCGCCACCTCTGCGTGAGCGCATTCTCGATTGCGAGATAGAAGTTTTGACTGAATTGCCGCAGCTTCGTGTCTCTGTCAAAGATCTGGTGACGCTGGCGCCCGGATCGGTTTTGAAGCTTCGGTCGTCCGTCCGGACCCCGGCCGCGTTGACGTGCGGAGGACGCAGCCTGTTTCAAGCGGTTCCGGTCCGCAGCGGGCAACAGCGGGCGGCTCAGCTCATTCATCGCACCTCAAATTCAGAGTGGAAAGAGAGATAATGTTCATGGAAAACAAGTCTACAAAGAATGGCCTGAGAATTTTCGCCGCCGCGTTTGCTCAGTCGCTCTCTGCCTCGCTGGCTGAAGCTTCCGGCTCCGCTTCGCCACTGGAAATCGCAGACAAGGGAACGATTCCCACCAACTCCAGCAAGCCAATCCAATTCAAGCTGATTGTCGAGGGCGCGATTCGTGGCGATTGCTTTGTGGAGTTTTATGAGCCCCAGGTAGCTGCCCTGCTTACCACGATTATGGGGCAACCCGTCACGGCTCTCGATAGCAATAGCCTGGCGCTTTTCACGAAAATCGTTGCCGTTGCTGGAGAAAGTTTTTGCCAATCGGGCATCGCCGGTGATGGCGCAATTAAAGCCAGGATTACACACGTTTCCGGCCTGGCGTTCGGAGGGATGTCTGTAGTCCCTTTGATGGCCTCTGAGCCTCAGACTGAGTTACATGTCCTGCTGTTCTTCAGCCCCCAACTGCTCGAAAGTGTCTCCAGTGTTCTTGGCAAGAGCGCCGAGCAAGATGTTGAAGGTGTTGATGCGCCTTCATACAATCTGAACCTTGTAATGGACGTCGAGCTGAATGTCAGCCTGAGGTTCGGTCAGCGACGGTTGCCGCTCAGCGACATTCTTGGGTTGTCGTCCGGTTCGATCGTCGAGCTGGATCGAATGGTCGATGAGCCGGTGGAGCTTTATCTGGACGGCAAGTTAATCGCACGCGGCGAGGCGGTGATTGTTGACGGCAACTATGGACTGCGCGTGACGGAGATTCCGCAGCCTCTCACATCGCAGTTTTTTAACTGATAAGAGTGTCGCATCGGTGGAAGTGCGATCTGGGTGAGATTGACCGGCAAACGTGGACCGATGGACGCGTTTTTCCCCTGCCGGACTGCGTTCTGTATGGATCTGAAGCGAAATCCGGGTTATTCACAGAAACTGTTGCGTTTTGGGACTAGAAGTTATCGCACAATTGGTCGATAAGATTGCCAGGTGAAGGCGAGTGTCGACCCAGAAGGTTTTCCAATTCAGAACGCGGGGACTTTCGTCAGTCAATTGCCTGACGCCGCAATCTGATCCGATCCGTGAACTCCCCGATGTCCCAGTTCTTGCCGGAACGCTCTTATCGATGGAGTTGATCATCTGTGAGCGTTCCGTCGACCTGGCAGAGGTTTCCCAAGTGGTTCTCTCCGACCTTGGGGCAACTTTGCAGGTTTTGCGCCAGGCGGAGCAGGAGAACGCACTGGGCGGGTGTCGCCTGGAGCGCGTTGGGGACTGCATTGCGGGGTTAGGCCTAGATCGGTGCTTTGAGGCGATGTCGCGGCGCCTGTTTACGAGAAGCACCCACTCTGCTTCCGTTTATTCTGCCTGGGACCGCGCTCGGGAAGTCGCAGTCACTTCAAGGTTCGTCGCCGAGGAGCTGGGCTTGAACGTCGCTTCAGAGGATGCCTACCTGGTTGGCTTAGCTCATGGTATTGGCAATCTGCCGGAAATTCTGGAGTGGGATTGGATAGGGCAGTTCGGCAGCAACAGCGATCTCGCCGGGCTGAGGATCGCCGAAGCCTGGCGCCTGCCGCGATGCATCGTCGAGTACTTTGTGGACCGTATGACGGGCGAAACGCAGACGCAATGGACAACGATCGTCGATCACGCACTGGTGCAATTAAAAAGCCGGCCCTCTGCCTTGCTTCGCGAAGAATTCGTCAAGCTTCCTTTTCATTCCGTCCTGGAAACATCGGCCTGACTCGTCCCGGCCGCCGGCCTGGCACTGGGGCGCTTGATCGGGTTGCAGATTGCCTTCGCATGAGGAAAGCAACTCGGTCCGGAACTTGCGAGCCGGAGTCTAACGACACCTCTCATCGAACCCTCATCAAAATGCGGTTTGAGGCCCCTTTCGGGGCCTAAACCGGGCATTTCTTGCCCGGATTTGTGGCATGCGCCGTGCTTATCTCATTGCGAAGGGATTTTCATGGACAGCGGACTTTACGCGGCGTGTACAGCTCTGGTTTCTCGCACTCAGGCTCTGGATACGATCGCCAACAACCTTGCGAACGCGAGTACGGTCGGTTTTCGCGCGGAGCGGAACGTCTTCAGTTCGGTTCTCGCGACAGCCGGGAATTCAGCCCAGTCTCCGCTTAGCCAGGTGGTGAATCGTTTCGGAATACTGAGCGGGACCACGATTGATCAAAGCCAGGGCGCGCTGGAAAAAACCGGGAACGACCTGGATCTGGGCATCGAGGGATCCGGCTATTTTGTTGTCCAAACGGCCAATGGCCAGATGTATACGCGCAACGGTGCGTTTCAAGTATCAAGCCATGGCCAACTGGTGACCGCATCGGGCGATGCCGTGATGGGAGACCGGGGAGTCATCAACATTCTTCCGGGCCGTGTCTCGATCAGCGCCGATGGAACGATTTCTTCAAATGGCGCGGTCGCCGGAAAACTGAGCGTTGTGGAATTCCCTCCGGACACTGAGTTCACGAGCATGGGGAACACGTACTACACAGCCCCGGTAAAGAGCGCCACGCCAGCCACCAATTCCAACGTGCGGCAGGGGATGCTCGAGAGTTCCAACGTGAACCCCGTTGAAGGAATGATCCAGTTGGTGAGCGCTCAGCGCACCGCAGATATGACGCAGCGCACGCTTTCAATGTTCAGTAACGACATGGATAAGACTGCCGCACAGGACCTGCCAAAGGTCGGATAAAGGAGATCGAATGTTTCGCGCCCTCTACACTGCCGCAACAGGAATGACCGCCCAGCAAATCAACTTGGACAACATTGCGAACAACCTAGCCAACTCGAGCACTGCGGGATTCCAGTCACGCCGGGTGCAGTTTCAGGATTTGCTGTATCAGAGCACAATCATGCCCGGAGCCGCGGCAACACAGCAGACCACGGTCGCGTCGGGGTTGCAGATCGGCCTTGGCACGCGGCCCGGAAACACTGAGATTGTGCAGACCCAGGGCGATTTGAGCAGCACGGGCAATCCGCTGGATTTTGCGATCCAGGGAAGCGGCTTTTTTCAGATTCTCCTGCCCAACGGCCAGACCGGTTATACGCGTGCGGGCTCGTTTCAGAGCGATGCGCAGGGCAACCTGGTGACGGCCAACGGCGACGCACTTCAACCGGCAATCAATATTCCTGCCGCGGCGACCAATATTACGGTGGGCAGCGACGGAACCGTCAGCGTTACCTTGCCAGGGCAGACGCAGGCACAGCAGGTTGGCGTCATCCAGCTAGCAACTTTCCAGAACCCTGGCGGCTTGAACAGCATCGGCAACAACATTTATCTGCCCACAACCGCTTCAGGCGATCCAGTGGTCGGTGCTGCCGGCGGATCCGAAGGGCTAGGTACGATCCAGCAGGGAATGCTTGAGCAATCCAATGTAAATGTCGTGGACGAATTCGTAAATATGATTCTTGCGCAGCGCTCGTACGAGTCGAATTCGCGAGTCATCAAGGCAGCCGATGAGATGCTGCAGCAGCTCAATCAACTGTCGCAATAGGCGGGGTGTTACCGATGATGCGAAAAACACCGATTCTATGGTCGATGGTCATTGCCGGCGCGGCATTGCCCGTGACGGCGGCGACGCCGGGACACTATCCCATCGGCGCGGGCAATGTCGCGGCAACCATCAGCGCCTCCGGCATGGCAGTATCACCGGAACAAATCACGTTTCTGACCGAAGTTGTGGCCACCAGGCCAGCCCCGGCACTTAAGCTGCGCTCCGTTGACAAGATCAGCAGTGCGCAACTTTCGGCGCGCATGGAGTGCATCGAGAGCGACGAATGTCTGCCCTTTTTCGTCGCCATCCGGACCGGGCCGGAAAGTGCAGAGCAGATCGCGGCAATCAGCACCAGGTATTCATCGCAAGGAAGCGCTCCGCGAGCGGCAGCCGTGGTTCGATCCGGAGCGACCGTGAGCTTGTTTCTGGAGGGCGAGCACATCCACATTCGCATCCCAGTCACGTGCCTTGAAAGCGGCGCTCCGGGCCAGACGATTCGAGTTCAGGACAAGAGCAAGCGGCTCATTTACACAGCGCAGGTGATCGACGGATCTGCGGTGAGAGGAAGGTTGCAGTGAATAAGAGTGGCATGCACGCGGTTTTGAGGATCGTAGTCTCAGCGATCTTTGCCGTCTTATTGTTGCTGCCGGCCGCCCACGCGCGCACCAGCAAAAAGAACAGTCCAGCGCAGTTGAGGACCGACTACATCGCGCGATTGCAGGAACAGGAAGCGCCGAAGGCAGAGCACACGGTCGGCAGTCTCTGGAGCCCAGGCGATGTTGAAGATCTTTCCGCGGACTACAAAGCGCGAAGGCTCAACGATACGTTGGTAATTCTGGTTTCCGTGCAAACCACAGCTGCGCAGAGTGGCGACGTCAACAGCGCGCGGGCGTTTCAGACCAGCTCGGCAATCACAGGCCTCGCCGGAGACGTAAATACCAAGGGTTTGAATCCGCTGCTCAATGCGAACTCCAATACAACTTTGAAGGGGTCGGGCGCTACGGACTCCAGCACAAACTTTCAGACCAGCATGACGGCCCAGGTGATCTCGGTGTTGCCCAGCGGCAACCTGGTTGTTGAAGCGCAGCGCAAGATTTTCATGAATAACCAGCATGAAGACATAATTATTCGCGGTGTCGTGCGGCCCAACGATATCGGTTCGAACAACACCGTGCCCTCCACTGCGCTCAGCAACCTCGAGATCGAGGTGAAGGGAAAAGGAATTATTGCTGACAGCACGCGTCGGCCGAACCGTATCACGCGCGCTCTTCTGTGGCTCGTGGGATTCTGACGAACATGAAACTCACAATCTTCAAATCGAACTCACGGATTGGGCCACTGGCAGCTTGTCTGCTTGCTCTCGGCGCCATGGCAGCGACATCTTTGCCGATCGGTGCGGCTAGCAATTCCAACCGCCATGTGCTGATCCGGGATATCACCAGCATCGAGGGTGTGCGCGACAACATGCTCGTAGGTTACGGCCTTGTAGTGGGGCTCAACCGTACCGGCGATTCGCAGCAGACATACTTCACCGTGCAAACCTTGGCCAACGCGATGCAGAAAATGGGCGTGCTCATTTCTCCGACCCAGGTGGAAGTGAAGAACGTCGCAGCAGTTTTTGTGACAGCATGGCTGCCGCCGTTCGCTCGTCCGGGTTCGCGGCTCGACGTTACGATTTCATCCGTTGGCGACGCCAAAAGCCTTTCCGGCGGTGTGCTGCTGATGAGCTCATTGCACGGCCCCGATGGCCAGGTATATGCGGAAGCGCAGGGACCGCTCATTATGGGCGGATACACCGCGGGTAGCGGCTCCAACGGCAAAGAAGTGAATTCGGTTACGGTCGGTTCCATTCCGAACGGGGGAATTGTGGAGCGCGATACCTCGGTGGATCTGCACGATTTCAAGATCGTGTCTTTGCTGCTGCGCAATCCCGATTTCACGACCGCAAAGCAAATTGCCGATGTCATCAACAAGGAGTACCAAAAGACGGTGGCTTCAGCCATCGACAGCGCTCGCGTCGATGTGGATGTAGCACAGGCGGCGGCGCCATCGACTCCTGAGCTGATATCGCGCGTCCAGAACCTGGGGGTAAATGTAACCACGCCGGCGAAGATCGTGATCAACGAACGAACCGGGACTATTGTTCTGGGTGGAGACCTGAAGCTGACGCCGGTCTCGGTCATTCACGGAAATCTCTCCATTGAGGTGGTTACTACGTACACGGCAGTAGCTGGTCCCAGCGTTTACGCTCCAACAATCGTTGAGAATGGCAATGGGCAGGGTGCTGGTGGTTCGGCCCCGGCAGGCGCTGGCGGGTCTGGCAGTTCCAGCGGAGGCGCACGTAATGAGTCGACCAGAAGCGGTCAGGAGACGACAGCCGGTATCGGTCCTGGGGCTACCGTGATTCCGGAAACATCGGTAAACGTGACCGATCAGCCGACGCAGACGATGCGACTGGATGATGGCGCGGATGTGGACGAACTGGTAAACGGACTGCACGCGATCGGGACCACGTCTCGCGATGTGGTTGCAATCCTCCAGGCCATCAAGGCTGAAGGCGGTCTTCAAGCCGAATTGGAGATTCAATAAATGGCCACCGGATCTATCACGGGCTCTCTCGCGGCACAGGCTCAAACGTCGCTCTTCGAGGCGCGCGAGCAGCATGCGCTTCACCAGCTTCAGTCGGCTCCAGGCGGCAAAAGCGACGCGAAGATTGAGAAAAGCGCCAGAGAGTTCGAATCCATGTTGCTGAGCAACTGGCTGCAACAGGCTGAGGAATCCATGGCCAGTGTGCCGGGCGCAGACGATGACGAAGATGCCGGCGCCCGCGAGCAGATGATGAGCCTGGGCGTGCAGTCGCTGGCCACGTCAATGACCGCATCCGGGGGCATCGGAATTGCCAAGATGATCTCCAAAGCCCTTCATTCTGCGGCAGATGGTCAGCAGCAGGGGGCTAACCAAGTGGGCGCCACAGGGGCCGAAAAGCTGGAGAAATAAAACCGTGCGTTGAGTTAAACTTTTGCTGACGATGTGCCGATACTGACACAGGCTTATAAGAAGGAGTCGAGATGCGAGTCGATCTGAACCAGGTAGCAGCAAGCCAGATTGCAAGCGAGAGCAGTCCGAAACCGGTGGACGCCGAGAACACTGCAGCCTCTGGCCTTGCCGGCGGCGAAGATCGCACCACGCTCACTTCTACCCAGCAATCTCTCAACGCGCTGGTGAGCACTGCGATGAGCTCACCGGAAATTCGACAGGATCGAGTGGATAGCCTGAAGCAGGCGATCAGTAACGGGACATATGAACTTGACCCGCAAAAGATTGCTTCT
This sequence comes from uncultured Acidobacteriota bacterium, assembly GCA_963826735.1. GTDB lineage: Bacteria > Acidobacteriota > Terriglobia > Terriglobales > Acidobacteriaceae > Telmatobacter. Next base: position 914,682 of record CAWGYN010000005.1, on the reverse strand, counting down.
TCAATGATTGACGAGCGGGCGTAGGTTCGCAATCATATCGGGCCCCGTGCCTGAAGGCTGTGCGCGGAAAGTTGCGGGGATGAATTCGATAATCGCTCAGGACAGGAACGGCAAGCTGGAGGAGTACCTCCGGCTGCTGCGCTCGATGGCGTTCGAGCTTGAGCGCGCTATGTCCGCCATCTCCGAGAATTCCATTCAGGCTCTTGAAGGCAGCCTTGCCAACCAGGAGGCGTTCAGCACGCGCCTTGTGGAATTGGCGGACGATCTCTCGAGGCCGGCACAGGAGCGGCTTACCGCTCGCGGCGCAGCCGACGATGCCCTGCTCGAGCGGGTTCATGCCGCCTCCAATGAGTTACAGAGCCTGAATCGCCGCTATTCGGCTTTGTTGAAGTTTTCCAGCCACTCAGTAGCGATGATGGTATCGCTCTTCAGTTCCTATCAAGGACAGATGCAGGAGGTTTCTGGCCCCAGGTTGAAGTTGCAAACCTGGTCATGCCAGATTTAATTGCTATGGGAGGCTTAAACACATCGCTCTTAATTGGCGTGCAGGCGCTCGAAGTGAGCCAGGGTGCGCTGAATGCGACGAGCAATAATATTGCCAACGCCAACACTCCGGGCTATACGCGGGAGATCCCCGAGATTTCTGAGAATCCGGAGAACGTTTCCGGCGGGACTGTGACCGGCGGTGGCGTGAGCCTTAATGGACTGCAAAGCGTACGCGACGAATTACTTAATCTGCAGATTCAGCAGCAGACGTCTGCACAAAGCAGTGCAGATACGGAGTCGTCGGCGCTCGAACAGATCCAGACAAACTTTTCGACTTCAGGGAACGATATTGCCAGCGCGTTCTCAGCATTTTCAAGCAGCCTCGCTCAACTGTCTGCCAGTCCCTCCAGTGCCGCGGCTCAGGAGGGTCTGATTTCGAGCGGCCAGAATCTCGCCGGGGCTTTCAATACCACCGCGAACGCTCTAACGTCGCAGCAATCGGCGATGAACACCCAGGTCACGCAGACCGTGGCGCAAATCAACTCGCTGACCCAGCAGATCGCGCAGCTTAATGGGCAAGTTTCTCAGTTGACTGCGGCCGGCCAGGATGGCGGCACGGTGGAAGATCAGCGCGACGAGCTGGTGCAACAGTTGTCGCAGTTGACCGGCGTATCGGTTACGCAAAGCAGCGATGGCGAAGTGATCACCACGGGCAACGGGACGCCGCTGGTGATGGGCAGCCAGAGTTACTCCCTGCAAACCACAACTGGCAGCGATGGGATGCAGCACGTTCTCGACTCCAATGGCACAGATATCACCACGACGCTTCAGGGAGGACAACTTGGGGGGTCGATCCAGATCCGCGATCAGGTGATTCCCAGCTACCTGACGCAGTTGAATACGCTGGCCAGCCAGTTCGCCTCGGCTTTCAATGCCGCGCAGGCGCAGGGTTACGACTCGAACGGAAATGCCGGGCAGGATTTCTTCAGTGTTCCTGCGAGTAGCTCCGACGCGGCTGCAGGCATCACCGTGTCCTTTACGGATCCTTCTAAGATTGCGATCAGCTCCAACGGCACTGCCGGCAGCAACGGCAATGTCGCGAACCTGTCCGCAGCGCTGACCAATGCGCTCCCATCCGGGCAGAATGCGTCGCAGGCCTATGCCAGCCTGGTCTTTCAGGTCGGGAATGATGCGTCGAACGCCAGCACGCAGTCGACGGCAATCGGGCAGAATATCACGCAACTTACCAATCAGCAGAGTTCGGTTTCCGGGGTAAGCGTTGACGAGGAGACCACGAACCTGATTCGCTATCAAACTGCTTACGAAGCAGCAGCAAGAATCGTAAGCACAATCCAACAACTCGGCACCGTGACCCTCGATATGGGCTCATCACAGAGCTATTGATATGCGCGTAAATCCAAACATGGTTCCAGACATCCTCGCGGACATGCAGCAGAGCCAGGCTGCGGTGAATACCGCGCTGCAGGAAGTGGCCACAGGGAAGAGAGTGACCGTTCCCTCCGACGATCCGGCGGCCTCCGCCAATATGGTCCAAAACACCATCGAAACTGCGAATGTGGACCAGTACACGCAAAACGTGAGCACCATGTTGTCCATGGTGCAGACGGCGGATTCTTCACTTGGAAGCGTGGTCACTTCGCTGACCCAGGCCGTTTCGCTGGGCACTGAAGGAGCTAATGGGACGATCAACGGGTCAAATCTGCAGGCGATTGCTACGCAGGTGCAGGGGATCCTGCAAAGTGTTGTGGCCCAGGCAAACACTTCCTACCAGGGAACGTATCTTTTCGGCGGCACTGAGACAACTACAGCTCCCTACACGGCAAGTTCCTCTTCGTCTTCCGGGTACGCCTATAACGGCAACAACGCTGTGAATTCAGTCGCGGTTGGCGATGATATGAACGTTCAAGTCAATCTTCCCGGCAGCCAAATTTTTTCGAACTCCAGTGGGGATGTTCTGGGCTCGCTCAGCTCGCTGGTTACAGCTCTCCAAAGTGGAAACGCAACCGCTATCGGGAACGCCACCAATGCAGTCAGCGCGGCTCTCAGCGACGTTAGTCAGCAGCGCGTCTTCTACGGCAATGCCGAGACCCAGCTGAATTCCCAGGAGACTTATCTTCAGCAGGAGACGGTCAATCTGACGTCGCAGCAGACTTCGCTTGTCGACGTGAACGAGGCGCTGGCTGCCACTAACCTGAGCCAGGCTGAGACCGCCAACAGCGCCGCTGAGGCTGCGGCCGCGAAGGTGCTGCCGGTATCGCTGTTGAATTACCTGGTGCCAACGCAATAGAAATCATCGCGGGGATGTGCATCGAGGTTCGTCGAGCGATCGCAGGGGAGCCTGGCGCTGTCCCCTTTGCGCGTCGAATGCATGCATGTTGGGGTGGTCCGCGATACGCGGTGCCTGGCAGGCTTGGTGCGTTTACGCTGACCAGCCGCCGATTCTCTTCTCTGCTTGCACGGGAGGTAATCCTCCGGCATACGCAGCGCCCGCAGCTTCCATGACGGCTGCTCCCGATACAGCACTGCGAAGTTCCATCTTCTGCCAATCTTCGCGAATCCTGATGATAGCTTCCATCTGCTCTTCGAGAGCTTCAGCCGATTGATTAATCTGCGCGTTGATGACGGTGCGCCGTAACTCCGAATAGAAACGGAGCAGCACTTGCGAGAGGGCGCCTCCAGAGCCGCGCTGCAAGCAATCCTGCAGATAGGCGATGACAAGGAGAGCGTGCTTCATCTCGCGGCAGCGAGCCTCGATGTCATTGGCGCGTTGTGCGGCAGCCGCCCGCCGAAAGTTTCCGGCAAGAGTATCGTAGAGCGCGATGAGCAAGCCAAATCCGCTGGCGCCTTCGACCGCGGATTTGCGATATGCCATGTCCGTGCGATTCATCATGATCCGCCGTGATTAGCCATTTGAGTTGTTGTTAAATCCCAACTCCTGGTTGATTTCCTTCATCTGGTTCGGGAGTTCCTGGAGCGCGATTTCGGCCTGGCTGTAGTCGGCCTGCAGCTTCGTCTGCAATGGAACGATGTAGTTGGTTTGGAAATTGTTGATATCGCTTTGCAAATCTGTAATTTGGCCGTTCATGCTTTGCAGGTCGACGGTGAATGCGCCATCCGCAGGGCTGATAAAGCTGGTTAATTGCTGGTCGAGTGAGTTGGCAAAGCCATTCAGAGCAGAACCCTGAAAGAAGTTTTGCACGTCGGCGAAGTTACTCTGCAGCGCGCTATCGAGCGTGCTCGTATCGAGGCTCAGTTGGCCGTTGTCATCAACTGAGATTCCGAGCGACGTCAGGTTCGAAACTGTGGTAGTGCCAGACGCCGGCGTATAGGTGTAATCGAGAGCGGCGAGCACCTGATTCTGCAGGTTACGCACGGTTGAATCGCTGGCCAGCACTCCCTCGCTCCCTGTGGAACTCGAGAACGTAAACTGGGCGCCCAGGTCGCTCACCAACTGGTTGTAGTCGGTCACAAATTGCTGCAGCGCGGATTGAACCTCCGACGTGTTGGGGGTAATGCCTAAGCTCACATCGACACCCGGATTTGCGCTGAGCAGGCTCAGGGTGACGCCGGGAATCACGCCGGTAACGGTGTTCGTCGCACTTGAAACGCTGATTCCGTCGACAGTCAGCGACGCATTGACGCCTGTGGCGGCCTGTGTAAACCCGTAGTCGGTTGAACCGGCAGACGCAACTGTAAAGTTTGCAGCCGAACCGGAAGAGTTCGCAACGATGGCGAGCCGAGCGCCGGATGCGTCGGTAATCACGCTAGCGGTCACTCCCAGACTGTCGGAGTTGATCGCATTGGCAACATCGGACAGCGTCTCGGTGCCGTCGGCCGTTATCGTCGTTGCGGTTCCGCTTCCGCTGGTGATGGTGAAGCTTCCAGCGGGCATGGCCGTCGAGCTGCTCGCGTATGTTGCCGAGGTCCACGAGGAAGTGGTCGCCAGGTTATTGACGACGACTTCATGATTCCCGACCGAGCTGCCCGAGGCAGCTGAAGCCGTTACAACATTTGAGTTAGAGGAGTTTACGGTCATTGCCGAGAGGGGCCCGGTGATGCTATTGAAACTCTGCATATCGTTATCGAGGTTCGTGGCGTCGGTCTGAATCTGGTCCAGCGCGCTTATCTGGCTTTCCAGCGTAGTCTGCTGGGTCTCCCAGGCCACTTCCGGCGCTTGTGCAGCTGTAACCGCTGAGTTTACGGCCGCCGTCACATCGATTCCCGACGACGACGCTCCCGTCGCGGCTTCGAGTATGGAGCTGATGTCGATGCCGGACGACGGGGATAGCGACGATAAAAGCGAACTGAGCGAAGATCCGGAAGTGCTCATAGCGAGTGCCTTTTCCTCAACCTGGCTTTGCGGCCGACCGGGCCGATCCTGCTGCCAAGCCGCAAGACAATATCGGCACTTTAAGGTTCAGATTCCAGTGGCGAGCAAAAAAAGGCGCGGCGGCGCCATAACTGACACCGCCGCGCGGAGATCGAGGTTGATGTGAATTACTGCAAGAGCTTCAGGACGCTCTGTTGAACCTGATTGGACTGCGACAGAGCTGCCATGCCAGTCTGCTCGAGGACGTTGTTTTGCGTCATCTGCGCGACCACCTGGCCTACGTCGGCATTCTGGATGCTGTCCACAGCGCTGGTCAAGTTGGTGACCGCGGCGCCGTCAACGCTCTGGCTTGCGGTCAACTGGTTGACAGTGGCGCCAATGGTTCCGCGAGCCGCGGCCACGGTGCTAACCGCCGCGTCAATCAGGGTCAGTTCGCCCTGTGCGCCCGCCGTAGTGGTGAGAGGTGTACCCTTGGTCGTCAAACCCAAGGCTGTGCTCGAAAGTGCGGCGACCGCGTCGGAAATGGTGCTGGTTGTGGTTCCATCGCTCTCGAATACGGAGCCCGCTGAACCGAAAATCGCCGTCCCGTTGAAGTCCGTTGACGTGCCAATGTTGTTGATTTCGGTCTGGATCGAGGCATATTCGGTATTGAGTGCCGTCGCCTGCGTCGCAGAAAGGCCGCCGTTGGATGCTTCGGTGGCAAGAGTGATGGCGCGGTTGAGTAACGTGGTGACCTGCGAAAGCGCACCATCGGCGGTTTGCAGCATGCCGACGCCTTCCGAGGCATTCTGAGTGGATTGGTTGATGGCTGCGATGTTCGCCTGCAGACCATTGGCAATGGACAGGCCGGCAGCGTCGTCGGCGCCGGAGTTGATCCGCAGGCCGGTTGAGAGCTGCTGCAGATTCTTGTTGAGAGCTGAGGTCGTGTTCGAAAGCGCATTCTCCGCTTGCAGCGAAGAAACGCTATTGAGAATTGAAAGCATCGTATTGCTCCTTATATCGAATTCCGCCTGCACCGAACCAGTTCCGCATGAGGTCCAGATTCGCTATTTGGAGCAGGTGGTGGGCGTTACGCGCCATCTATCGGCTCGTTGGTTTTTGGATTCTAGATGGACGGCGAATTTTTTTGGCTCAAAGAGTACAACTTTCATGGAAAGCCCGGCTTAGGGGACAATAAGTAACCAAACCGCGCAGTTAGCCTCTGTTTGATCGCGGCCGGACGGGCTCAGCGCGCCATGTTTCGAGCATTTGAAATGTGGCCGGCTGGTGAAAAAGGCCCCAGCTCGTGGAGCCGGCGGCAGGATTCTTGATCCGCATAGATCGCCAAAGCTGGGCGAGGCTCCGATCTGGAGCGATGCCGACTAAGGCACAGCCTATCTGAATTTTTCGGCCGCTATGTCGAATTCAAAAGAGTTAGCGGCACTCTCATGCAACTTGCGCCAGGATCGTGCCGGCGGTCCGCCTGCCATCCAGCCTTAAGCGTCGAAGGCAACAAACCTGTTATGCCCTCTGCGCATCTTTAAGTACTGTAGCCATTTGGCAAATTCTTCGGAGCCTGTGAGCCGGGCGCTGTTCTTCTGGATCTGCCAAAAACTGCGATAGAGAATTTCGCCGTTAAGGATGACCATGAAACCCCAGCATGGTCGCAGGCGTGTTGTCGTCGAAGATGTAAACCCTCAGATCGATGGGGGACGCCACGCGATTCACCGCATCGCCGGAGACGAAGTTTTCGTCACGGCGGCCATCTATGCCGACGGCAAGGATGAGCTAGCTGCGCGTTTGCTGTATCGCCATTCGAGTGATGCACAATGGCGGTTTGTGCCGATGCAAGCTAAAGGAAACGACCTTTGGAGTGGAGGGTTTCGCGTCGACAAGCTGGGCGCCTGGCGCTTCACTCTTCTGGGGTGGGTGGACCATTTTGCGAGTTGGGCCGGCGATCTGAAGAAGCGCATAGCGGCGCAGAGCGATCCATGGCAGGCAGATCGAATTTTGATCGATGCGGCCGGCGACGCGACTGCAAATTCGGCAGCAGAGCTGGACGTTGGCTCCAATCCTGCAGTGCAGGACATTGCGCTGGCACTTTGCTCCGGCGCCGCGCTGGTGCGCGGGGCCTCGCGACGCGCGCGGGGCAGCGATGCCAAGAAACTTCAGCAGTGGGCGCAAAAGCTGGAAAGGCTGGCGCAAGAAAAACGCACGATCTACGACGATCCCTGCGATGCATCGCTAAACGAATTGATGGCACGTAATCCCGATTTGGCGACCGCCACGCGATACGACATTGAATTGCCAGTGTGCGTTGCTCGTGAGCGAGCGCGGTTTTCTTCATGGTACGAACTCTTTCCGCGATCGACATCGCCGACTCACGGCCAGCATGGAACATTTCGCGATGTGGAGCGGCAGTTACCGGAAATTGCGGAGATGGGGTTCGACATTGTGTATCTGCCTCCCATTCATCCCATTGGACGCGCATTCCGCAAAGGCCCGAACAATTCCGTCTCCGCACCACCCGGCGCGCCCGGAAGCCCGTGGGCCATCGGCGACAGGATGGTGCAGGCTGGCGCCGCGCTGGGCGCGGATGCGGCCGGCGATCATGGAGGGCACAAGTCGATTCACCCGGAGCTAGGCACTTTTGCCGATTTCAATAGCCTGGTTGGCGCTGCACGGTCGCAGGGAATGGAGATTGCCCTGGACGTGGCGTTCCAGTGCTCACCCGATCATCCCTGGGTCGCGGAACATCCCGATTGGTTTGTTCACCGGTCGGATGGCTCGATTCAATACGCCGAAAATCCGCCCAAGAAATATCAGGATATTTATCCGCTCGATTTTGAATCGGTCGACTGGCGCGGATTATGGGGCGAGCTTTACTCGGTTTTTGAATTCTGGATCGAGCGCGGCGTGCGCGTATTTCGCGTTGACAATCCTCACACCAAAGCTTTGCCTTTCTGGGAGTGGTGCCTGGGCAAGCTCGAAGGCCGTTATCCCGACACGATCTTCCTCGCCGAAGCGTTCACTCGGCCGCATGTGATGTACGGATTGGCGAAACGGGGCTTTACGCAGTCGTATACGTACTTCACCTGGCGCAATTCGAAAGACGAGTTGCAAAGCTACCTGGAGGAGATTACGCGGCCGCCGGTCAGCGAGTTCTTCCAACCGAATTTCTGGCCGAATACTCCCGACATCCTGCATAAGACGTTGCAGGAAGGCGGGCGTGCCGCGTTCATGCATCGGGCGATTCTGGCGGCAACGCTGAGTGCGAATTATGGCATTTACGGGCCAGCCTACGAACTCGCAGGAAAATGCCGCGGTCCAGCCTGCGGAGGGGAAGACCGAATCGGAAGAGTACCGCGACAGCGAGAAGTACGAGATCCGGCAGCGTGACCGCAACGCAGCCGGACTCGTTGGTGCCGCTGATCGGCCAGCTCAATCGGATTCGCCGTGAAAATCGCGCACTGCAATCGAACGCTTCGCTGCATTTCCACTCCGTCGAAAATCCGCAACTCATCTGCTATTCGAAGGCCACACCCGATTTCGATCAACGCGATCCTGGTGGTGGTGAATCTGGATTCATTTAACGAGCAAAGCGGCTGGACCCATCTCGATCTCGATAAGATCGGATGCTCCGCGCATGAAAGTTTTCTGGTGGATGACCTGCTGAGCGGCGCGCAGTACGTCTGGCGCGATCGAAACTATGTTGCATTGCGGCCTGGAATTCAGCCGGCGCACATCTTGCGCGTGAGCCGCATGCAATGACGATGTATCGGTTAAAGCTTTGCGGAGTGTGAAAGCGTGAAGAAGATCGCCAGCGCAACCGATCCCCTCTGGTACAAAGATGCGATTATCTACGAACTTCACGTTCGTGCATTTGCCGATTCCAACAACGATGGCATCGGCGATTTTCCGGGACTGCTGACGAAGCTGGATTATCTGAATGACCTGGGCGTAACCTGCATCTGGCTGCTGCCGTTCTTCCCTTCTCCGCTGCGCGATGACGGCTACGATATCTCGAACTACAACGATGTCAACCCTTCTTATGGAACATTGAACGACTTCAAAGCATTTCTTGATGCCGCACATCTGCGCGGCATGCAAGTGATGATCGAGTTGGTGATCAATCACACCAGCGATCAACATCCATGGTTCAAAGCTGCACGAGTGGCCCCGCCCGGATCGCGTGAGCGCGACATGTATGTCTGGTCGGACACCGCAGAAAAGTATAAAGACGCGCGCATTATCTTTACCGATACCGAGACCTCCAACTGGACCTGGGATGAAACTGCCAAGGCGTATTACTGGCATCGCTTTTTTTCGCACCAGCCCGACTTGAACTACGACGAGCCCGCTGGTGATGGAAGAGGTGCTGAAGGCGATGCGTTTCTGGCTCGACATGGGCGTGGACGGGCTGCGCATGGATGCAATTCCGTACTTGTGCGAGCGGGACGGAACCTCATGCGAAAATTTGCCGGAAACACACACCGTGATCAAGAGGCTGCGCGCCGCCCTCGACGCGGACTACGCAAATCGCATGATCCTGGCCGAAGCCAATCAGTGGCCGGCAGACGTGCGGCCCTATTTTGGCGATGGCGATGAGTGCCACATGGCGTTCCATTTTCCGCTGATGCCGCGCATTTACATGGCGCTTCGCCAGGAAGATCGCCAGCCCATCACCGATATCATGGCGCAAACACCGCCGATTCCGGACAACTGCCAGTGGGGGCTGTTCCTCCGCAATCACGACGAGCTGACGCTGGAGATGGTCACCCACGACGAACGCGATTACATGTACTTTGCGTATTCGGCGGACCCGCGCATGCGCATCAATGTTGGCATTCGCCGCAGGCTCGCTCCGCTTGTCGACAATAATAGGCGCCGTATCGAACTGTTGAACTCGCTGCTGCTGAGCTTCCCCGGCACCCCCATCCTTTATTACGGCGACGAGATCGGCATGGGCGACAACATCTATCTCGGCGATCGCAATGGCGTACGCACGCCAATGCAATGGACGTCAGATCGCAACGCTGGCTTTTCCAAGTGCGACCCCGCGCGTCTCTACTTACCTGTCGTCATGGATCCCATTTACGGCTACCAGGTAGTGAATGTCGAGGCGCAGCTTAGCGATCAGTCCAGCCTGCTGCAATGGACGCGGAACATGATCGCATTGCGAAAGCTGTTTCAGGTCTTTGGCCGCGGAACGCTGACGTTTCTCAATCCTACCAACCGTAAAATCCTGGCTTATCTTCGCGAACTCGATCAGGGCGACGGGGTTCGCGAGACCGTGCTTTGTGTGGCGAATCTCAGCCGCTTCGCGCAGCCGGTCACGCTCGATCTTTCCAACTACGCGGGCTGTCTGCCTGTGGAGATGCTCGGGTACGTCTCGTTTCCGGAGATTACGCGGGAGCCTTATCCGCTCACGGTCGCACCCTACTCGTTTCTTTGGCTTGAATTGCAGGCAGCCGCCCCGGCTGGAGAATTGCTCAATGAGCCGGGCGCTCAAATTCCGGAAATGGCCGTTGCCCAAGAGTCAGTGGCGGCGCCAGTGCCGACGAATAGCTGGAAAGAGTTTCTCTCGAGCGCGGAGACTGCGATTCTGGAACCGGCGCTGCGTGACTGGCTGCCGCGTAGACGATGGTTTGGCTCCAAAACACGCACTGTCGAATCGATTCGGGTGCATAGCTGGGTCGAGATTCCTGCAAATGCCAAAGGATTCGCACCTGCCGGCGAATCGGAAGCTGCCGCAATTCAACCGGCGCTGTTTTTTTTCGATGTTCACTACTTCGACGGGTCGCCGGATGTCTATCAGATTCCGCTGGCGATCAGTACCGGCGCAGCCTTGGAGGATGTCACCGCAAATCGGCCGGACAGTATCGTGGCGCGACTTACCGCCTCAACAGGGCCAGCCGTTCTTCACGACGCTGCCGGGCGCGACGATTTTGACCAGAGGCTGCTGCAATTGATTGCGACCAACGCCACGCTTGCGATTTCACCCAACGGCTTTGTGGCAACGGGGTCGGGTGCGCCGCTGGAAACCTCTCTCGACGGCAACGGAGAATCGTTGGCAGATACGCCTGGCGCGGTTTCGCCTGCCCCGCTCAGCGCGCAGCCGGGCGAAGCGGCTGCGCTGCCCCGCACAGAGGCGCCGCCAACTCAAACGGGTGATTTTCGCCGCTTGCAGCCTCACGAATCTCCGTCTGCTGGCGACGCGGCGCCGGAGGGGGAGAGACTGGATGCGCGCGCTTCGTCGCAGTTCACGCCCGCGCTTGCGACGCAGCATCTTCCATCGCAGGTTGGATCAGCGGAACAATCAAACACAGCAATCGTATTTGGAAGACAACTTTTCCTCAAACTCTTCCGGCGATTGCAGCCGGAAGAAAACCCCGACGTGGAGGTTAGCCGTTTTCTCACCGAGGTCGCGCATTTTTCCAAGATTCCGCCCTTCCTCGGCGAGATTTCGATGAGTTCGGGCGGCGCTGAAAAGACCACGGTGGCCATGCTGCAGGGCCTGGTGAGCAATGACGGCGATGGCTGGCGATGGTTTCTTGAGCGGCTCACGAGCTGGCTCTCAAGCGCTCGAGGGCTTGCGGCGCCAGAGCATTCGTCCGCAGCTGGCTGGCTCAGCGACGGGGTGCAGGTTTCAGAGTCGCTCAAGCCGATTCAGGTTACGCTCGACGCCGCGGCGCTGCTTGGCAAACGCACCGCGGAAATGCACCTCGCGCTCGCGAGTAACAGGAGCCTTCCGGCCTTCGCTCCGATTCCCCTCACGGGCGAAGATCTGGCGCATGACGCGCAGCGTATCGAAACGCAGATCAAGACCGCCATTGAAGCGCTCAAACGGAAGCTGCCTAAACTCGATGATGGAACTTCAGAGAGCGCGGGCTTGCTGCTTTCTCGCAGGACCGTGCTGCTTGGGCGCGTGCGCTCCATCGCGAGCATCACCTCCGCAGGCCAAGGCATTCGCATTCACGGTGATTACCATTTGGGCCAGACATTGCACGTTCCCGCGGCTGAAGAGGGCGCTGAGAAGTCTGGATCAGACATCGGCGATTTTGTGATTCTTGACTTCGAGGGTGAGCCTGCCCGACCTATTGAAGAGCGGCGAAGGAAACAGTCGCCGCTGAAGGATGTTGCCGGCATGTTGCGCTCATTTTCGTACGCGGCATTTTCCGCGATCGACCGAGTGATTGCTGCCGGTGGTGACAATGAGCCTTCCACCGGCGCCGCAGCTTTGGCTGAGTGGACGCAATTGTGGCAGAATGCCGCGGCCGCAGCGTTCCTTTCGTCATATAGGGAGTGCATGGCGGCTCACGAATTGTTGTTGCCGCCGCCCCGGGATGCGCAGAATCTGCTGGACGCGTATCTGCTTGAAAAGGCGCTTTATGAGTTGCAATACGAGTTGGATAACCGCCCCACGTGGATCCGGATTCCTATCGACGGCATCCTAGCTTTGTAGGAATCTTTGTGGGCAAAACCGTTTTTCGGCCAAGAGCCGATGGAGTGGAGTTTTCCGGAGAGAGATGGCGACAGCGAATCCGATCCCTGATGAAACAGCGGTTGCCGAACACGCGACAGCGGATCTTGTCGTCTTTGTTATGGCCATGCCTGCTGAGCAATTCAAGGGCGTTCTGGACAACCTCGAGGCCACTTTTTCCGCTAATAACATGATCGTGGCAACTCAAAACGAGTTGCCCGCGAATGTTCCGGCGAACCTGCGCATCGATCTCATGCCGCAGTCGAATGCTTTTTGGATGTTGCAGCCGACTGACTTTACCAGCGCAGCGCAATGCGGACTCGAACATGAGGCAAAGGCGATTTTGATCCTCGGACCCGGCGCCGACTCCCTGAACACGTTCGCCCTTCGCAGCCTTGCCGATTCGGCATTGACCGCGCCAATCGACCTGGTAGTGCCGCACTATTCCCTGGCGCCGCACGCAGGGTTGATCAACTCTGCCATTCTCTACCCACTCACGCGCGCGGTGTTCGCATCAAGCGTGCGATTCCCGCTGCCGATCGACCTCGCGATGACGCCTCGCATGGCGGAACGGCTTGCGGCAGCAGCACAACGGATTTCCGCAAACAACCAGGGAGAAGCGATTTTGTGGCCGGTGAATGAAGCTATCGCTGCCGGGTTCAGAATGGATGAGGTCGATGCGGGACCGCGCAATGTGCCGCAGCCATCCGATGCGGAAATCAATTCGGTTTTCGCTTTGATCACCGGCTCACTATTTGCCGACATCGAAGCCAAGGCGGCTCTGTGGCAGCGGCCGAGGCGGGCACCTGTGATTCGGCGCGCGGCGGCGGAGGTCGCTTTTTCAGATGGCACGGCCGACGTGGCTCGGATGGTGGCGGCTTTTCGGCTGGCCACCGCCAACTTGCAGGAGATCTGGCCGCTTGTGCTGCCGCCCAATTCCTTGCTTATGCTCAAGCGATGTTCGGTTCTTGAGCCAGCCGAATTCCGGCTGCCCGACAATCTTTGGGCGCGCATTGTGTACGATTTTTTGATTGCTTATCGACTGCGCACCATCAATCGCGGACATCTGCTGGGAGCGATGATCCCACTCTATTTGGCGTGGATTGCGAGCTACATCAATGTCGTTGCGTCGGGAACGCCGGCGGAGCGCAAGATTGAAGCCGTCGCCGCGGCTTTTGAAGCGGATAAACCATACCTGGTCTCGCGCTGGCGTTGGCCTGACCGGTTTAACTCATGAACGCTGTTGGCGCCGGTGGCACGGAGCCGATGCCGCGCAAAGGTGAGAGGAGAAAATGCGATGCAAAACCTGGTTACAAGTTCGGCGCAGCAGGCAATTCAAAACCCACCGGGATCGCCCATCTACGCCAACAACGTTACGATCTGGAACCACATGTCTGACGCGTTACACCAGTCGCTTTACCGCGTGCTCACGCTTCTGATCGCGGTGCTGCCGGGGATTCTGGCGTTTTTTGTCGCGCTGGTGATTTTTGCCGTAGCCGGCGTGGTTATCTCCTGGACCCTGCGGCGCTTTCTCACATGGGCGAAGTTCGATTTGCGTATTGCTCGCAAGAGCGGCACGGATTGGACACCGACAACGTCACCCACCGAGATCATCGCGCGGGTTTCGTTTTGGTCTTGCGTATTGCTTGGCCTGATCATCGGCGTTTCGGCTTTCGACACATCGTACGCAACCGGCACTGCGCTGCCCATTACTTTGCTTCCCTATTTCACGCACGCTGTGGGCGCTGCGCTCTTGCTGGTTGCGGGCATTCTGATTGCACGGTTCCTGGCGCGCTCGGTACTTATCAGCGCCGTGAATGCGCAACTGCAATACGCCAGGTTCCTTTCGCTGGGCGTGAAGTGGCTGGTGCTGGTGCTGACTGCGGCAATGGTGCTGGACCATCTGGAAGTGGGCGGGAACATCGTGGAGCTGGCTTTCGGCATTCTCTTTGGCGGCATTGTTCTTACGCTCCTCTCGCTGTCGGGCTGGGCTCGCGGGAATTGGTCAGCCGCTCGCTTGAGAGCGTGAAGCCTACGGGCGAACGAGCGCCGATTGCGGAAGAGGCGACGGGGACGGTCAGGTCGATCAGACATTTTTAGGGGCCCTTTTCAGGGGGCTGAAGCCCCCTGCTCCCTCCGAGTTCTGAATACGGCTACGGAATCGCGCGGGAGAGTGATGGTGTTGCCTGCGATGCGGATGGTTTGGTGCGATGCAAGCTCCAGGAAACTTGATTGCGGAATTGGGAAGGTTCTGTCAGCCGCGCCGAGGTTGCTGAGCAGGGTAATGGTTCCGCGTTCGATGCGAAGCCAACCCTGCTCTTCGTCAAACGCGACGGACACGTTGCTTCGGCCTCCGTTGTTGAGACACGGCGTAGCGCGCCGCAAGCGAATCAAAGCGCGATACCACTCCAGGATGTCTGCGCGGTCAGGCTGATTTATTTCGTCCCAATTGAGCTTCGACGCCTGGTAAGTTGCCTCGCTCTCGGGATCGGGAATCATCTCCGGAGCCCAGCCAAACGCAGAGAACTCGCGCCTTCTGCCTTCGGAAACCAGCCGGGCAAGTTCACGGTCCTGGTGGTCGGCAAAATATTGGAACGGAGACGAGGCTGCCCACTCTTCACCCTGAAACAGCATGGGCACAAACGGGCTCAGCATAACGATCGCGGCGGCGATCTTTGCGCGCTCCAAGCCGGCAATGTGACTGATGCGGTCGCCGAGAGCGCGATTGCCCACCTGATCGTGGGTCTGAATGTAGCCAAGAAAACGATGCTGCGACAGATCGCCCGTTGGCCTGCCATGAATGCGACGGCGATAGGCGGAGTAGATTCCGTCGTACACAAATGTTTGTTCGAGGGCTTTGGCGAGCTGCGCAATCAACCCAAAATCGGAGTAGTATCCGCTTCTCTCTTTGGGGCACAGGACGGCAAATAACGCGTGATGAAAATCGTCACTCCACTGCGCGTCGATGCCAAATCCGCCGGCTTCACGGGGCGTCACTATGCGCGGATCGTTGAGGTCGCTTTCTGCGATGAGAACGAGGCGGCGTCCGAGCTCCGCTTCGAGCGTTTCCACTTCGCGTGAAAGCTGCTCGAGAAAATGAATAGCCGAGCGGTCAATGAAGGCATGGACTGCATCGAGGCGCAGGCCGTCGATGTGATAATCGCGCAACCACGAGAGCGCGTTGTCGACGAAGAACCGCCGCACCTCGTTCGATCCGGCATCTTCAAGATTTACTGCGCCGCCCCAGGGCGTGTGATGGGAATCGGTCACGTAAGGCCCAAATTTTCCGGTGTAATTGCCTGAAGGGCCGAAGTGGTTGTACACCACATCGAGCAGCACGGCCAGCCCTTTGGCATGGGCTGCGTTCACGAAACGCTTGAGGCCATCGGGGCCGCCATAGGGTTCATGCACAGCAAAGAGCGAAACCCCGTCGTAGCCCCAGCCATGCCGGCCATCAAAGGCGGCCACCGGCATCAATTCAACGTGGGTGACGCCAAGTTCGACGAGGTATTCCAGCTTTTCGATTGCCGCATCGAATGTGCTTTGCGGAGTGAAGGTGCCGATGTGAAGCTCATAGACGATGCCGCTGGCCAATAGGGGCGCTTGAAACTGCGCGTCGCTCCAGGCGAAACGACCGTGATCGTAAACGCGCGAAAGAGCGTGCACACCATTCGGCTGCCAGGCGGAGCGCGGATCGGGATAGGTCTGGGCGTCGTCGTCGATGAGGAAACCGTAGTCGGTTCCATGGGCGGCATCGCTCGCGTTGAGCCGCCACCAGCCACGGTCATCGGGGCCCTCCATCGCGTGAACGCCGCCGGCGACGCGGGCAGACAAGCGTTTCGCGAGCGGAGACCAGACTGCAAATCGATGCATCTCTTACTCTCCATTTCTCGTGAGGAGCGCTACGGGAAAGCGCGCGAGAAGATTCTGCACCCGCAACGAACCGCCGGGGAAATTGTCACCAGTGAGAAGATTATTCCAAGTGCCCTCAGGAATCTGCACTATGGTTGCACCAAAGTTCCCGCCGTGCTTGATATTCCATCGCGGCACAATCACAGCAACGTTTTCACCGCGCGAAAAGGCAACCAGGTGATCCTGTTTGGGGCCTTCGACGGACAGTGGCAGATGGGCCGAAGTCGCCCCGAACCAATCAGGATGCTGACGCCGCAGGTGCAATGCATTGAAGATCACCCAGAGCTTGGGCAGCCCGTCGTCCATTCGCTTCAGAATTTCTTCAGGCGGCATCCCGGCTTCGAGTTCCGCGAGCATGGAGCGCCGGGCTGCATAGTCGATGGGGCCGCGATTATCAGGATCGACAAGGTGAAGGTCCCAAATCTCGCTGCCCTGATAGTGATCGGGCACTCCGGGCGCAGTGCATTTGATCAAGGTCTGCGCGAGGCTGTTGATGCGGCCGGGAAGCAGAATCCGCGCGATAAAGTCTTCTAAATCCGCGAGAAACTCGGATGAAACATAGATGCGGTCAATGAACAGGCGCAACGCATTTTCAAATTCCTTATTCTGCTGGGTCCAGCTGGTCTGTTCCTTGGCCTCGCGCACGGCCTTTTCCATGTAGGCGAGCAGCCGATCTTTAGCGATCGGCCAAGCGCCGATGAGCGTCTGATAGAGAAAATATTCCGTGTTGCGATCGGGGAATTGGCCGGTTTTGAAGAGGCGGTTCATGCGCGACCATCGGCGCAGCGCTGCGCGCCAGGGGCCGGGAATCTCCGTCAGGACCGCGAGGCGCGCCCGCACATCGTCGGAGCGCTTGGTGTCGTGGGTCGAAAGAGTGTTCATGGTGCGCGGATAAAGCATCTGGACCCGGTCGCAAAACCCATGGAATTCGCTGAGTGTGATGCCATTGCGCTGCGGGGACGCGCCCACTTCGTTGAGCCCGATCATGCGGTTGTAGCAATAGAAGACCGTGTCTTCAACGCCCTTGGCCATCACAGGCGACGTGAACTGCTGAAAGCGAAGCAGAAATTCGTCTTCGAGAGGGCCGCGCGCGCGCAGCGTGAGTACATCGCCGATAAAGTCGAATAACCCGGGATCGATATCGGTGCGGCGCGTCTTGGCAATCGCTATTGCGTTCCGGATCGCGGTTTGGTCTTCCTCGATCATTTCGCTGCGTTGGGGAATGACATAGGTGCGGTAAATGGAAAAGCCAGCGGCAACATCGCGAATGGCGCGGCGAATTTCGGCCCGCGTGTAATCCCTGCGGTCGCGATTGTTTTCGCAGATTTCCACGAACATCTGGGCCAGCCGATTCACATCGCTGCCCAGAGCTTCATGCGCTACGGCCAGCTTTTTGGAGTACACAAGCGAGTCGTAATCCTCAGTAATCCCGGTAAATTCGCGGTAAATCTTGTCGATTTCTTCGAGGCCCTCGCCATTGACCAGGAGCCCATTGCACACATTCAGGAAGTCGTAACCCGTGGTGCCATCAATGGGCCAGTTGGCGCGCAAGACCTCGGAAGGTTGCAGGATTTTTTCGGCTACTATCCATGCGTCCGGCGCGGCGGCGCGCAGGCGCGCGAGATATTCCTGCGGATCGCGCAGGCCATCGGGGTGATCGACACGAACGCCATCGAGGACCCCGGTGCGAAGCCACTCCAGAATGCGGGCGTGTGTGGCCAGGAAAACGTGGGGCCGCTCCACGCGGACGCCGATCAAGCTGTTGATGTCGAAGAAGCGCCGGTAGCCAAGCTCCTGGTCGGCGGTGCGCCAGTAGGCCAGCCGGTAATGCTGAAGATTCAGGATTGCATCGAGAGCGTCGTGGTCGCTGTTGAGTTCATTGACTGCCCGGGTGATGGCTTCAGAGGCGCCGGGCGTCTCGCTGCAAAAGCGGTGCAGCAGATCATAAAGCACGGTTTTGTCGCGATGCCGCGATGCCGCTGCTTCGTGCTCGGCCGCTTCCGGCTGGGGAAGCCTCGCCAGACTATCGGCGATAAAACTGAGAGTGGGCGCATCGACGTATTTCGCCGCGAGGGAAAGAGGAATCGCCAGAGACCGAGGGGAAAGCGGAAACACATGATCCATGTAACGCGCTTGAAACGAAGCGCCGTCGTAATTAATGGAGAGTTGGCCCGCACTGAGAACCTGCCCGTACTGTCCGCCCAATACCGGGATCAGAACCTTGTTTTGCAGTTTCACCTCTGGCGAGTTCCATTCAATGTCAAACCAGGTGGCGAATTGGCTCGACGGCCCGTTCTCCAGGACGTCCCACCAGTATCTATTTTCCGGAGCCGTGGACATGTGATTGGGCACGACGTCGAGCACCTGGCCCATGGCGAGGTTTTTTAGCTTTGCGCGAAGGCGGATGTACCCCTCTTCACCGCCGAGCTCGACGTTCAGTTTTTGCGGATCGACGACGTCGTATCCGTGTTTGCTGCCCTTCGCAGCTTGCAGAAAGGGCGAGCAATAGACGTGGGAGATCCCAAGCGTTTTCAGGTAGTTAGCGATGGCGGCGGCATCGTCAAATGTGAATCCGGAATGGAGCTGAAGCCGGTAACACGATGAGGGCGTGCGCGTCATATTTGCTTTGATGCGGTGAAAAGGGAGTTTCGGAAGGCGGGTGGAGAATGAGTTACAAAGATCTGCGGCTGGATAGCTGTAAAGTTAAGATAAAAGAAAACTTACGATTTTTTCGGTTATCAGGGCCCGTGAAAATGCCTACGGCTAAAGCCGCTCCTATTCTTGGAGGCCAATTCAGCGACCTGAAGGTCGCTGCTCCCGCGAAGCCGCTGTGCGAAATGCACAGAAAAGCGGCGCGCGTTATGGTCCTGCAAAGGCGATCTGTCTTGGGGTCCAGCCCTGGTTGGCATGAATATTGATGACATCGGCACGCAGGAATTCCTGATGATTTCTGGAGCGGGTCATGTGGGTCCACCACATGATGCCTGCGCCCTGGCGCCAATTCGAGTAGGTTTCAACCAGTACTGCGCCATCGGGGTTGGTCCAGGAAACTGCTTGAGGCAGATGCGTCGCGGGATCGACTTTGAGATACACGCGATCGCCATGGTTGTCGGCAAGGAGGAGAATTGATTCGCCGGCGAGGGCCACGGTGCGCTGCGGATCGTCGTCGCTGAGCAGCAGAGTGGGGATAGAGCGAAACGGCATGCTTGTGGCAGTTGACGACGGCAGATTGCTGCGCACAGGTTGTGCAGAAGTCCACGCCCAACCGGATTCGCCGTTGCTGAAGACGACCGCGGTGCTCGTGCCCTGCGACTCGACACGCATGCCGGATGGCGCGGCGAAAGTGGTTGTCTCCATGGACCAAGCGCCATTCGCTTCCCAATAGACCCTGTCGTTGCGCTGCCAATCGTGGATTGATGCGAGGTTCCTCTTGCCGCCCATGGCAGTTTGCACGGCGCGAAGAAGCTCAAGCGCCTGCGGATTGTTTCTGTCGCCGGAAACGGGACTGTTGCCGGAGAGGGGCACTCGATTAAAATCCGTGGGATTCGCAGCGGAAGAATCATTCGGATATCGAGCGTGGGCCGGAGCGGGAACGTCGACGCTGACCGGCAATGTGCCCGTGGATGTGCCGCCGGGGCCAGTGGCCGTCAACGTGTAGCCCGAACCGCCCAACGGACGAACCACCGCGGTTCCGGAAGCGCTGACCAAGCCGATGCCGGGCTCGATGCGAACTTCGGATGCGTCAAGAACGGTCCAGCGCAGCGCGGTGGTTTGGCCAAGCCGCAACTTGCTTGAGTCGGCCGTGAAGCTAACGATGGTGGGACGCTTTGGCTGATTGACAACAATCTCGACACTCCGGGTGAGAGGAGTCGGTTCCCCGGTGTTGGTGGCCGAAAGCGTGAATCGCTGCGTGGCTTCCGGTTTTACCTGCCACGAACCAGTGGATGGAACCGCTCCAATGCCGGGAAGGATGGTGACGGTTTGACCGCCTCCCGTGACTTGCCAACGAAGAGTCACGGTCGAGCCGCGGTCGATGGTTGGCGCGGAGCTGGTGAAGGAGACGATGACGGGAGGCGGTAAGACCGGAAGCGCAACTTTGACGGCGGGTTCGTTTGCGGGAGTCGGCGAGACAGGGCGCGACAAGACTGGAGGCGTCAATTTGGCGACGGGCTTCTCTGCGGGAGACGGCGACTTAGGACGAGGCGAGACGGGAGGCGTCAATTTGGCGGCGGGTTTCTGCGCTGGAGTCGGCTGATTGCTGGTTCCTGCTGAAGGATTGGCCGTCTCAGGGATCTGCGCCGGCGGACTTGCCGGAGTTTCGGGATCGAGCGGCTGCAATTGCGCCGTCGCAACCGGTAGATCCTGAATTTCCGGGACCCGTGGATCAGGCTTCGGTTGCGAGGCTTGAATGGCTGACGGTTTCTCTTCGGAGGGCTGAACGCTCTTCGCGGCCGTCCGTTTGGGCAGGAGAATCTTTGAAATTTCGTCCCAATGCTGAATAGCCTGCGGCACAAGCGCGTATGCGGCAGCCAGCGTGCCGACGACGCACAAAGCAATGGCGGCAACCCGGCCGATGTAACGGAAGCGATGGGCGACCGACTTCGGGCGGGGGCTTTCAGGCCGCTCGACTGCGTTCAAGCAGTAGGGACACGCGAGTGGTCCATCGAGCATTTCTGCTCCGCCATCGTGCCCACAACCGGGGCAGCGGTAGCCGGAGTCTTCAAGACGGCCGTCGGCGCACTCGCATGAAAGCTTTCCGCTGTTGCCTTCAGCGCCGCAGCTTGAGCATCGGCTGATTTGGCCAGCTTGCGGATGATACGGTTCCTGGCAGCGCACACACAGGCGCGCCGCCTCCTGCTCTGTGAATTGAGCATTGTCATTGGGGCAGGTGATTCTGCGCGTAGACATAAGATGCCAACGTCCTATTTCGGTTGCCGGCAGCCGGTTCGAAGGCCTTCAGTTCGCGAAAGCCCAGGATTCGGAGGCCTTTTTGCCGCTTCCGCTCGTCCAACAGACGATGTGTGACCAATTGTCCCCTGATAAAGCAGACACGGAAATTGTGAATTCCACGCGGCCGGACGCGTTTTTTTCTGCGCCGGAAGAGGCTTGTCTTCCTTTTTCGGTAACTCTGTATACTGAAATCCCCCGACAACCCCTGCCCTGAGGGGCAATTGAATGGATTTCCCAGGTAAGCTGCTCGAGTTTCTGAAAAGGTTCTACGCATGGGTTGCCACCAAGTCGCCGCAACAGGCCGACCCTAGAATCTGTCCGCTTTGCTTTGAGTCGATCACTGCCGATACGAGGTTTATCCGGTATTGCCCGGTCTGCAAGAACTGGGAGATCATCAAGGGCACTTCGACGCGGGAGTTGTTCTCGCGGTGCAAGAAAATCGGCTGCAAAGCCAGCCGCACGCTTGCGCAGCGCCCCTTTCTGGCGCACCAGGACTGCCGGCGGATGAATCCTCTCATCCTGAACCTGAACGATGGCGGCAAGAATCGTGTGCAGTCGCTTGGCGAAACCTTTACGCTGCGCTGGGTGGACCCGAGCGCGCCGGGCGGAAGAAGCGCTCCCCGGGATGTAAAGCATTGGACACTACCCATCATCCACGGCGCCGCTGAAAAAGTGGTGGGCGTGAAGGCGATGTGGTTTCCCTCAGAACTGCTGCGGCTGCTTTCGAGCGGCAAGGGAAAGCGGGTACAGATGAGAGGACCCGCGGACGTGGGAAAGAGCGTGCTTTCGTCGATTGTGGTCAATCCCGATAGCCTTCCCAGCAATCTCCAGGTGGAGAACTTTGTCTACGCCTCGCCGTACATTGCCACGGACATGAATGTGCCGGAGGAGCAGCGCCAGCCCTTCAGGTTTTTTGCCAACGCGCTGCAGGCCATCCAGAGTCTGCGGGACTGGCAACCTTTGGATATGCACAATACCGGCCCGGCCGAAGCGCTGATGCGCGCCGGTTTCTACAGCAAGATCGTGGATCGGGAGCGGCGGGCGCTGGTGCTGTACGACCTTGCTGGAGAACATTTTCAGGAAGGGGCGGGTGAAATTGTCGCCGAGCAAGCAGCGAATTCCGACTGCATTTATGTGCTGCTCGATATTACGTGCATTCCGGTATTCGAAGAGTTCATTGCGCCGCAAAACCGGAAAGAGCGGGCAAAGAAGGCGCAATTCAATGCCAGGTTGAGCGCGAGTCTGCGGCAGATCGAAGGCGACGAGACGCCCAAGATCATCGTAGTGACGAAGGTTGACCTGGTTAATATTCCGCAACACGATGATGCGGATTTCGCCGCGAACCAGGAGAGCGAAGAAGCGGCGCAAACCGACGCTGAAGAGTCCGGATCGGTGACGGCAGAAGCCACCGGAAACAGGAATGGCCAGCGTGGGAATGGCCAACTCGGGATCAGCAAGGAGCTGGCCCTGAACGAGCTTTCTGAAATCAAGGCTCGCGTGGAACTGCCGACGGCGCGAAGCAGCGCGGCGATTCAGGACCTTGCGCGCTCGAACCTGGAAAAATTAAAGAGCTTCTACGATCCTTCTGACCCGAGTCAAAAAATGATTCGCGAGCGGTTGGATGGAGAAAACATCAAAGGCGCGTTCTTTGTTTGGACAACCGGGCTTGCGCCGGTGCAGTGGGGCGACATTCCGCCGGCCGCACAAATGGAACCAAAACCAGACAATGCCGCGCCTGAGGCTGCTGGCGTGAGTGCGAACGTGGCAGCGAGTGCTCAACAAACCAGCCCAGGTGCGGCGCTCACGGTGAGAGCTGCGCCTGCGGTCATGAACGCAGCGCCTTCGGGCGGGGACATCCAGCCGGCGATCAGTTGTGGAGTGCTGGAACTGGTGAAATTCACGTTGGAGCTGGAGTAAAGGTGCGGTTGCGCCTCTCAAACTGAGGGAGATCGAATGAAGATCCTGGCTTATGGCGGGAATGAGTATTCGATGCGCACCTTGATTGGAGAATGGCCTGGCGTTTCCAGCGAGTTTCTTGGGGACCTTTACGGAATTCCTTCAGGAAGCCCGAGCTTTGGCCTGATATTTCCCGGCGGCAGCCCGGCCCTGCTGTATCGCGAGCGAATCAATCCTCAATACCGCGGCGGCTACCCGTATACAGTGCTGCTCGATCTCGGAGCCTGGGAAGGAGCCGAGACGCTTTGGAGTCGAGCGGGGTGGAATGCCGCGGGGCTTCTTGAGTGCATGTTCGGGACGCAAAGCCCGCGGCGCGCGACCTTCATGGCTCCTGAGCATCTGAACGCGGCGTTGCTGAATTCCGTGGTTGAAGAGATCCTGGCAAAACGCGAACTGGATCGCTTTAGCGCAAGAATCACCAAAGCTGACGGCCTTTGAAAAGAAGTGGGCGAGCTTTCGTAGCTGGGTCGTTGAATGCACAGGTTCCCGTGGTGACCCCGCCGCGGCCACTGGGGCTCGAGCAGCGACCCACGATGGCCGAGCTGGCAAGCCTAAGCTTCGCGTCTGCCGCCCTGGCTGCGAACCGGCCGGGGATGGATGGTGGGCGGCTCGTATACGCAGGCAGCCGGATTCGGCGCCGGCGCACTGCTCGACGACGAGCCATTTGGAGAAACGATCGATCCCTCTGCCGTGATCCGCGATGGCGATGAATTGCAATCGTTGCTGCAAAAATTGAGCGAGTCCCCGTCGACTGCAGAGAGATCCCGCGCGCTGGTCAATCAGCCGGCAATCAACTGGCCCGACGCGAAACAATTCTTCGAACGCGCCGGATTGTTGCAGCAGGCAACTGACGGAGGCGATTCTGGATTCGACGAAAAGCTGCCGGAAGACGGCATGCTCGCCGCAGAGATTTTTACCGCCGCCTTTCAGAATGCGATGGATAAAGCTGCTCACCGAACAAAGATCGGTCCAAATCAAACGCGCGCGATCCTCGAGTCGAGACGCAGCTTCGGCCCAACGCGAATTCCGCGAACCATGGTTCCTTATCTCGATGGCGATGCACTCAGCAGGCAGCTCGACGCTGAGTCGGTTCCTCCGCTGGTTCCTGAGTACCTCGAACTTCCTCCGGACGTCTGCCTGGCGCGCTGTAGACATCAAATGATCGCGAAGAAGAGGCGACCTGACGCGAACGGATTTGGAAAGGTGGCGGCGGTTCCTGCGCGATACAGAGGCGGGAGATGCAGAAAACGAATTGCTCAAGGAATTCGCGCAACGGCAACCCTGGCTGGCGCCGTGGAAAAGCAGTGAAGATCCCAAGCTGAATCAGATCCTGAAACATGAAGCTGCCTCGCGCCTTCGCAAAGGTCCCAATAACCTGGTTCGCACATGGTTCTACGACAGTCTGTGCTTTCTTTCCGTCGAAGAAGTGGATGGGGAACTGGAGAAATTCAAAGGCAAACTCGACGCATCCTTGAAAGACTTGGCCCTTCAACTGAGAGAAGAACCCCGCCAATTGGGAGCGGCGGCGCGCGCATGGCTCAAGCAGCTTGCTTCGACTAGTCTGCGCAACGACCTTGCCGTGGAGACGAAGCTTGCGATCGCGTATGAAAACCCTCCGGGCTGGGCGAATTTCTGGTCTCTCTCGCAAGCGCTGCGCGACGGCAAATCGTTTGCCGGCAAGGAGGTCCCGAAGGAAGAGCGGGCCATACTGGCGCTGGAATGCGTGGACCTGTTGCGGCTCTATACCAAGAGCAAGCAACTGAGCATTTCCGTCAAGGAGTTTGTTCAGATTGCCAAACTGCTGGAGTTGCAGAAACGATTCGCAGCAACGCTCGGTGATTTAGCCTCGAACCCTCAATTCCAGCAATACTACGAAGCTCTGCAGACTCCTCAAAAAAAAGGGGCAATCAGTTCATCGAAACCTGAACCGGATGCGATTGCCTCAACTGAACTATTCACTGAGGCGAGCAAATTACGCCACGCGATCGACCGGTTCGTGAAGGCGATCGCGGATTCCGATCGCATGATTGCGAATGACGCAGCACAAGAAATCGGTCCAGATCAATATGACGACCTGGCCGATCTAGCCCTGATCGATTGGGCACGCGGCAAGTCGCCGAAGCCTGACTCCCAGGAGCAGTATGGAGCGCCGACGGCGAATCTCGCCGCCGTTTTGATGGGAGCTGCGGGGTTGGTTCTGGGCGCGACTGCGTGGACGTTGCGGTTTCTTTCTCTGCCAATTACTTTGCTTGGCGCTGCTGGCGCCGCGCAGCATCGCCTGCCGCTGGAACTAGGCGGTACAGTCATCGCCATCTGTGGCCTCGCGCTGCTGATTCGGGGATTCATCCCGCCCACCTATACCGTGACCCTTTCCAGAGAGACCTGGGTGCGGCTCAAGAAAGTCGCAGCCAATCTTCTCGCCAGTGATGACCGCTATACGAAGCAGCGATGCGTGGAACTGATCACGGACATTTCTAAATCAGGCGCGCGCAATTTTAGCGCCGACGGCAGCTTCGATTGGCTTCTGCTGCTTTATCTCGGGTCTGGCGGAGAACAGATCACTCAGCTCGAACCGGCCACTTCCGATCAATTGAGGCGCGCGCGCCGCTCCATCTTATTCGCTCTTGATCGAGCGGGGCTGATCAAAAAGAGAGGTTGGTTCAGGGGATGAACCTTCTCTTTCTCACGGTTCCCGCAGTCATCTTTGTCGCGTTGGCATGGCTGCTCTTCCATAACTCCGACCGCATCCGGATAGCATTCGTTTGCCTGCTGGTCGCGGTGCTTTCGGCGGTGTCAGCGCTGCTTCTGCTGCGCATGATCGACAATCCCGGGCGATGGAAAGACCACACGCAAATAGCCTGGGTAGGCGTTGCTCCTGTCGGCGGCAATTCTCTTACGCTGGGTTCGCCCTCCGCTGGCGCGGTTCCGGGTTGGCCGAGCAATCACATTTCTCCCACCATCAACTTCACCGCAGGCCGGGGCGGCCAAATCACTTTGCAAAGCTACGGCGGCGGTGGATTCGTTCTGGATAACAATAACGACGTTCTCTACGGCACCAGTCTCGATCAGGATCGGAATGTCGCCGATCACGATGGAGACTCGTTTACTTTATCGGTTAGAAAGCGCCGCTGGTCTTTAAGAAAATGGCAAATCAATGTCAATCGCAATGGGCAAAGCCTGCTGCAAAACGGCGAAGGCGAAGTGGTTGCGTCGGAAACCTCGGTAGTGAATCTTGCGGCAGAATTGGACCGCACCATCCGGCGGATGCGCGCGCAATCTGACTCTGAAGCCGGACCGCTCGGCAGGTGGGCCGCGCAGATTCAATTGCTTTTGACGAACAGCAATCACGCCTATTACGTAATCGCGAACGAGCCCGGTTCCGGAATCCAGCCGCAATCCTCGCAAGTTCCCGCGGGATCGGTCATCACGATTCGCTGGGCCCGATTGAGGCTCAATGTCCGGCTTGAGTCGATCGATGGAACGCCGCGCCTGATTTTTTTGCCGCCGTTCCGCCAATCGAGTCCGCTGCCGCCAGAGGATGCGCCGGCGCCCGTTCCAACGAAGCTCGAAATTGAAGCCATACCTGCGCCCGGCGACAAAGCCTTCTTGCTGCCGATTGGCGCTCTGCCCGAGCCGCACGTTGAAGCGCTTCTGGTCAACGGGAGGTTTCAGAACAACGCAGGCCAGCCGGTTGTCGATGTTGCGCAAATTCCGGGAGTTACTTCATCGTTTGACGCAGTGGTCGGATCTTTTCACTTCTATTTGGACACGGATCGTGATGTCCCGGCCAGTTGGAATTCTGGAACGGCGGGCGCCGGCTTGCCGATGTTTCTCCCGTTGCTCGTCATCTGGCTTGGATACGTTTGCTGTCTGGCGCAAATTGCGCTTCTCTATGACGACACGGTCGAGCCTCGGACGCTGATTACTCTGCTTGGTATTTCGCTCGCCACCTGGGCCGCTCTTTGCGCGCGTGTGGGCCTTGCATTTCGTTATGCCGCAAATCCCGGCACTGTCGATAGCCTCGCGATCAACGGTCTCACTCTCTCGTTGGGGGCACTGGCGTTTCTTCCTGCATTCATCCTTGTGCTAGCGTTTCTGAGCGCTGTCAGAAAGCAGGAAGCTCAAGACCTGGGATGGTTCCGCTTGCTGCCTGCTCTGAACCTATTTGTACTCGCCGCCATTCCGGCTCTGGTTTGGCACATGTGGCCTCTTCTTCACTGGTCGCAAACTGGCGTCAGTTTCTTTTCTTCATTAAGCGCAGCGTTCAGCGCCGAGAAACCGTGCGGCTTGTTTCTGCTTCTCTGGTTCGTCAGTTGCGTTTGGCTTTGGCGGAAGGTCAGAAAAACTTCAAGACAGTCGCTCGACGATCGCTTTGTCAATCTCGAAGAAGCATTGACCGAACTGTGGGCCAGGCAATGGCAGCGGCGTGAGATTGCAATGGTAGGTTCTGTCATTTTTGCGATCCTTTTTCTCGCCTTCCTGACGCGTTTCTCGCCTTCTCTAAACGGCTTCGGCAAGGAAGCGCTAGCGCCACTTTGCCAGTTGTTTGGACTGGCTGTTCTCCTTGTCCCCGGAAAGGCGCAATTGCATAGCGTGGGGAGAGTACGCTTCAGAAAAAAGTCCCTGATCGGGATTTTTCTCATTCTTTTGCCCTGCTGCGTTCTGCCCGCAATCGGCTTTGACGATCCCGGAGGCATGGTCGGCGGGCTGGCGCTTTTTCTTCCTTTTCTGTTTGTCGTGCTTTTGGGAGATCATCGCCCGCTTGCGAAGTGGTGGGCGGGAGCCTTCATCGTGCTCTTCGTCGCCGGAATTCTTCTCGCGTTCTTTCCAGGCTGGGCGAAACACTGGCCTCGCGTGTATGCGCGCGTCACGCTTGCCGAACATACTTCAAAATGGGCGCAGGACCAATGGCTCACACAGCAGGCCTACGGAAAAAACGGAGAATCACTGGCGCAACAGTTTGCGTTTGGCGATGAACACCGCTGGGCGAATCTGCGGATGATCCGGATTGGCGCGTATACCGGTGTCGGTTTCGGCAATTCCAGCCCGCAGAAGGCGGGCATCGCGCTGAACACCGTGCAAGCCGACAGTACTTACGCGTTCTACATAGCCAGCGAACACGGCGCGTGGGGCGGCGTGTTCATTCTGCTGCTTGCGGCTATTCCGCTCACCCTTGTGGGGTGGCGCCACTGGCACGCATCCGGCGCGTCCTGGCTCACTGAGCTGCTCTACATCATCACCGGCGCATTCTTTCTTGAAACTCTGGCGCAGGTTTTGATGAACAGCATGCAGATTATTCCATTCACGGGCCGGAATCTGCCGTTGCTTTCCGTTTCCTCGCTTTCCGACGTGCTGCGATGGTCGGTTCTGTTCTCATGCGCGGTTCTGATTATGGTGGCAGACCGCGACCCTCAAGATGAAGCTGCGACCAAGAGTTGGCATTGGACAGCGAAGGCAGTGGCGGCCGCAGTCCTCATCGTATGCATTTCGCCAATCTTGATTCTCATTCAGGGCCAAATGACCGACAGGACGCTCGAGAGCCCGAGATCGGGCGGCGAGATCGCTCTTGGCGCGGTGCCACCCACTTACGACCGTGACGCTGAAGTCCGCAGCCAGCTCGAGCAGATCGGGAACGAGCTCAAGTTCGAATCCGCGACGAACCGCATCGTGTTCATTTCTCCAGAGGAGGAGAACAGGAACAGAGACACGCAGCTTCAACAGGAGATTGAGCGCTTCAACGGGCTTCCGGATGCATTGAAGATTGTGTCTCCGGGAGGGAATAGCCTCAGAAGCCCGAGCGACGCAAACAAATTTGTAACCGACATTACGTCGCTTACTACCGTCGACGGCTACATGAAGCTGATGGATAAATGGAAGAAAGACTCGAGCCTCGCGCAATCCACGACACTTCCTCCGCTGTTTCGCGTTGAGGAACGATTGCCGATTGCGGACGCGGCGGAATTCCCTGAATCTGGAAAACCAACCTATACAATTCAGGCGAACCCCGCATACGATGCGGTCATCGATCTCGACACTCGGCTCACGCCCGACGGCTTGAAGACCATCGCCTGGCGCAACGGATCGGGCGACAGTTGGCGGTTGGAGGGGCCCGGCGTGCAGGTGACGATTACCACTGGCGCCGGCGCGAAAGAACAGCGAGCGAAGGTGATCTTGTCGCCGATGAAAGGCGTGAACCGCCAAGTTGACTGGTTTACGCCATCGACACAGCAAACGGGCGGCAAGTTGGAGATTGTTCTTGATTGTCCCAGCGATGGCGGATGGAAAATTCCCTTCCTGCACAAGCGCCCACCGGCGCAAACCGCGCTGCTCGACATTGACGCACAGGGCAGCGGCATCACGCTGAGTTCGGCAAGCGTGAAGCTCGCGTATCAGCCGGCGGGTAGTGCCGATTTCAAAGACCTCAGCGGAGCAGTCACATTGAACAATGGCGCGCGCTTCCGGCCGCGGCAAAACGTTTGCAAACTGCCTGAAGCGCCGATATTCACGCTGACGCACTCCAGCGCCGGAGCCTTGGTGGGAGCTGCCTGGGTCGATGGTGAGTGGGACGCCGCATACGACACAAGCGCGCGACTGACCTGGCTCAAGCAGCTCGCCCGATTCTCTCAATCCGAGCGCGACAAGCAACTGAACTTCGACCGGGTCACGCTCGATCCGAAGTTGCAGGCAGCGGCAGAGGCGTCGGTTGACGAGCACGGGCGTGAATTGCAAAAACGATTGCTCGCGGCGGCGATTTCTCTGTGTCCAAAGGTCGACTGCAGCACGAATCCCTCAGAGGTCGGCGCGAGAATTCCGCTGAAAGCTCAAATGCAGCGAATGGAAGCAAGGCGGCTTTTTCTTCCGCCGCGTGTGGCCATTTCCATCATGAATCTCGATGGAGAGGTGCTTGCGCTTGCGGGATGGCCGAGCAGCTCCACGACGGATGAATGGGAAACGGTGACGAGCGCCGACGGTAAAACCAGGATCGATGTACATCCGCCGGCCCAGTGGCTCGCCAGCCAGGCGCCCGCCGCGATCAGGAACCGTTATTTGGGTGACAGGAACTTCGATCTCCTGGTTGCCGGGTCGTCGACCAAGCCCATCTGGGCTGCCGCATCGCTTGATGTGAATCCTCGCCTCGTGCATTTGAGCGTGCGTGGAGAGAAGGTGGATCACACACTCTTTGGTATCGACATTCCCGGCGCGCCCTGGAATGGGACAGCAACCGGCGACCGCTGGATCGATTTCACTCACTACCTCGCGGACTCTAACAACAATTACCAGATCCGCCTGAATTTTCTTGGACTCGCACCTCCTGATCCCGGGCCGAATGTCGTGGAAGTGGAAAGGAACAAAGACCGCTCCGAGTTCCACACCTTGTCAAAGCTGGAAACATTTACGAATGAGCCGTGGTATCGCGCTCCCGATCTTGGCGCCTACGGCTTCAGCCACAGGACTCCTGCAAAGCTCGAAGGATTGCAATACAGTCCGCTGGCGCAGGCGATGCAGGCGCACTTCCCCATAAACATTGTCGAAACTAATCGCGTGCGCCGTTCCTTTGACGTCTCATTCTGGTCAGGCAACGAGGCTGACAATTTAATCGGAACGGAAGGTGTTGACGAGCGATGGGGTCCGCTGAGTTCTATCAGTCCTGCCGCAACGAACTTCGCATTCGATTCGACCAGCCCCGATCGGCATCTTCCAGAGTTTGGGGCGCCGCGGGCATTTATCAGCGTGCTGCTCGGAGGCTCAACCAACACCTGGTCTAATCTTGATCTTCCGTCCAGCATTTACACTGCGATGTCGGGAAGGCCGATTGTGCCGCATATCGGGCTGTTGGCCCAGACAGTTGCGACTCGCGAGCCATTGAGGCGCGAGGTTTTCGATCCCATTCGTGCAGGCTTGCAAGAAATGATTCAATCGGGAACTGGAGCTTCGTTCCTGTCGGACAAATATGGCGGCGCACGTGCGCTTTCGCGATCCTTGGGACCCGAGTACAACTTCTATGCGAAGACGGGTACGCTTGAGACCCTCCAAGAGACCAAGGAAAGCGGGGATCTTGCTCTGGCTCGCATTGTGCTGATCATCATTCCCAAGGGAGCGGACAAATCGCGCGCGCACAAGGGCCTGATCTTGTCGCTGGTTTCAGAGTACGGCGGAATGAGTACTTCAGAATCGAATTCTGAGGTGGAGTGGGTGAGCGATTTTGTATTGAATAACCGGGAACTGCTTAAGGACGCGATGAAATAGCTATGGGCCGCCGCATGTGTCATGGCTGACACGGCGTGTGCGCCGAGACACGGCGGTGCGCCGGTCAATGCGCGATAAGCCCTTTGTTTCGTTGCAGAAGGGTTTGGTCCGCGGACTGCACTTGCTTGAGAGCATAGAAACTCCGGTGTGGAGCGGACATGCTCTTTCCCACGGTTGAATACGCGCTCTTCTTTCTTGTGGTGCTGCTGGTGGCATGGAGCCTGTGCCGCTGGAACTGGGCCCACAAGCTCTTTTTGCTGGCGGCGAGTTACGTTTTTTACGGCTTCTGGAATTGGAGCTATGTGCCGCTGCTCTTCGGCATCTCGCTGGCGAGCGGGTTATTGGCGGAGCGCATCCAGGCGAGTGATTCGTTAAGATCGCGCAAGCTGTGGCTCACGCTTGGCGTGGTGATTTGCCTTGCGACGCTCGGCTACTACAAGTACGCGGCATTCTTTCTCACGACGGTTCTGAATTTGTGGGCCCACATCGCGCGCCCGCCGAAGGTGCGCGTTCCTGAGCCGCTGCTGCCGCTGGGCGTGTCGTTTTTTGTCTTCCACGCCATTTCGCTGATGATGGATGCTTACCGCGGCAAGCTGAAGGAGCGGGTGCGGCTGGGGGATGCACTGCTGTACGTTGCGTTTTTCCCGCAACTCATCGCCGGGCCCATTTTGCGCGCTTCGAAGTTTCTGCCGCAGCTGCGCGCGCCGCGCAATGCCAATGCGATTCGCGTGAATCGCGCGCTGCTGCTGATCGTGGCGGGATTGTTTAAGAAAGTTGTGATCTCGAATCTGCTGGCGACGCGGCTGGTGGAGCAGGTGTTTGCGGCGCCCGAGACCTTCAGCCGCGGCGATGTGCTGCTGGCTATCTACGGCTACGCAGCACAGATTTACTGCGATTTTTCCGGGTACACCGATATCGCTATCGGCTGCGCCATGCTGCTCGGCTACCGCTTCCCACGCAATTTCAACGCGCCGTATACCGCGACGAATCCGCAGGATTTCTGGAGGCGCTGGCACATCTCGCTTTCGAGCTGGCTGCGCGACTACCTCTATATTCCGCTGGGCGGCTCGCGCGGGTCGGCGGCGCGCACCTGCGTGAATCTGATGATCACCATGCTGCTGGGCGGGTTGTGGCACGGCGCGGCGTGGACTTTTGTGATTTGGGGAGCGCTGCAAGGCTCTTATCTGATCGTGCATCGCGTGTGGAGTGGAATCGAATGGACGCCGCTTGTTCGCTTTCGCAAGACTGCTGCGTGGCGCTGGATGGCGCGGATTCTGCTGTTCCACGCGGTGTGCCTGGGGTGGGTATTCTTCCGGTCCTCGTCTTTTGGAATTGCCTTCGTGGTGCTGCGGCGCCTGGCGGTTCCGGGTGCGATCACCCTCTTGAGTGTGCCGGTGGCGATGGCGCTGATCGCGGGGCTGACGGGACAGTTCCAACCATTGCGCTGGCGTAAGGCGCTGGAATTTGAGCTTGGCTCGTGGCCGGCCATGGCGCGGGGCACCGTATTTGCCACGGCCATTTTCACCATCGAGCTGCTGGGACCCTCAGGGGTAGCGCCGTTTATCTATTTCAGGTTTTAGAGTTCCGGTCTTAGGTTTCGTTTTTGGGTTCCGGTTTCAGGGTTCAGGTTCTAAGACAATGCGTGCGACGAAATACAATTCGATTTCTCAACTGGCTGCGGTGATGGCGGGATTTGCGGTCACGATCCTTCTGCTCGAATCGGGAGCACTGCTTACGTGGGCAGATCGGCTGGATGTGGGCCCAGCGAGAAGCGGCGCGGTGCGGGTGACGGCTGCGTTGCACAAGAGTCTGCAGCCGCTCGGAGTGGAGCAGGTGCGCAAGGACAGCCTCGACGGCCTCGATCGCCTGGGCTGGACCGACGATCCGGCACGGCTGCTGGCGGCGCGCGAGAAGTCTTCTCCGAGCATGGCCGGATCAAGCTCGCCGTGCATGGCGGCGGGGCATCCGACGAAGCCCGCAGTTCCTAAAACTGTCGCTCCGGTTGTTGCGGGCGTTCCCAAGATCACGGCTCTCAAGCCGTTGCCGCCGGCCGCGCAGGGCGAGATGCGCGTGGTTGCGCTGGTCGGTGACTCCATGATGGCCGTGGGCCTGAGCGATGTTTTGCTGCGCCAGACCGCTAGTGACCAGAATCTGCGCATCGTGAAGGCGTTTCGCTCGGGCACCGGCCTGGCGCGGCCTGATGTTTTCGACTGGATGCAGGAGTATCCCGCGATGATCGGCGACGAGAGGCCCGATGCGGTGATTGTGGCCATCGGCGCGAACGACGGGCAGGGATTTGTGGAGGACGGCAAGACGCTGGCCTTCGGCAGCGAGGCGTGGGTGAAAGTGTATCAGCAGCGGACGACGGATTTTCTGAACCTGCTTTCGGAAAATGGCGCGCATGTGGTTTGGGTGGGCCTGCCACCGATGAAATCCGGCGCGTATAACGATCGGGCCGCCGAGATCAATCGCATCGCGTACACGGTGGTGAGCCAGAATCCGCTGGCGACGTGGTGGAATCCGCAACCATATATAGGAGACGAGGCCGGCGGGTTCCGCGAGTTGGAAATCTCGCCCGATGGCAAGACCACGCGCATTCGCGCTGCCGACGGAATCCATCTTTCCGACGAAGGCGCGGCTCTTCTCGCGCCAGCGCTCATCGGCTGGCTGAACCCGGCGCCTCCGCCGGTCACTACTGCACAAGCGACGCCGCAGGAGACGCCTGCAGTTCAGGCTAGCCGGCATCGCCGCGGCGCGCGCGGACGCAGCGCACGGCCCTGAGGGCGTTTTCGCTCACTCTGCTTCATCCAGCTTAGAATTCGCAGCCGGCCGCAAAGCCGGGGCGCGTGTCAGGCCGCGCACAGTGTGTGTGCCGTGACACGGACTAGTGTTGGCAATCCACCCGACAACCCCTTTGTTATCAATCGACTTCGATTGGCGCGCGGCTTGCACTTCTACCCGGCGTGGGCAGTTCAAAAAAAGGAAACACACGGGAGGATGCGATGACGGCTCGGAGGCTCAACCTGATGGCGGCAATAATGGCGGCGGTTCTGGCGACGCCGTTGGCGGCACAGAGTGCGACGACGAATGGGGCCGCGGGCGCGAACGTTCCGGCGACGGTCGAACAAACTCAGCCCGCAGCGACCAAGCGCGTGATCGTGGTGAGCCTGGAAGATCACAAGCTGGCGCTCGTGGAAGACGGCAAAGTGAAGAAGATTTACAGCGTCGCGGTGGGCAAGCCGTCGACGCCGAGCCCGGTGGGAACTTTCACGATCGCGCGCCGCGTGATGAACCCAACTTACTCGCACGATGGCCGCACCGTTCCGCCGGGGCCGAACAATCCGGTGGGGACGCGGTGGATGGGACTGAGCATTCCCGGCTACGGGATTCACGGAACCAATGTGCCGAGCTCGATTGGCAAGGCCGCATCGCATGGATGCATCCGCATGGCGAAGAAGGATCTGGAAGAGCTCTACTCCATGGTGCAGGTGGGCGACACGGTGGAGCTGATCGGTCAGCGCAACGAGGAGACGGCGCAGTTGTTCGGCGATGGCCCAATGCAGGTTCCGGGCGCACAGCCGGGGACGCTGACCGCGAAGGCCTCTAGCCCGCAGCTTCCGACCGCAGCTCCAGTCACGGCTCCGGCGGCCGCGCAGCAGTCTACATACTCCGCGGCGTGGCCGGGAGTGTTCACGACGGCTGCCACGGCGACTCTTTCCAGCCTGATGTTTGCGGGCTCCCTGTAAAGGAGGTCGGCCATGAATCTGCTGGCGTGCGCGATTTCGGATATTCAGGCGGCGTTGCTTCCCGTGGCGGCGGCGCTGCTGCTTGAAGAGTTGACCTACGGGGGACTGGTCCGGCTGCTGCCGGCTCCGCGGACGGATACCGGAAAACAAAAAGGGCCCAAGCACACGAATGGAGGCGAGAAATGCTCGCACTGAGAATGTTATTGATGATCGCGGGAGCGCTGATGCTCCTCGTTGCAGCGGCGGTTCCTCTGGTTGGGCTTTGGCGGCGCGTGCAGTTGGCGCGGATGAAGGCTGCCGCGAAGGGAACGGGCGAAGCAGTGAATGTGGAACCGGAAGAGATCAACTGGCGGCGTCCGGTTGCGCTCGCGGCTGTGGGCTGCTTGCCGCTGCTGGTGGCTGCCAGCATTGTGGTGGTGCCCAGCGGCATGGGTGGCGTGCGCATCAGCCAAATGCGCGGCACACTGCCCGGAACGCTTTACCCCGGCATGCACATCGTGACACCGCTTGTGGACAGCGTGCAGCTGTTTGATCTGCGCGATCACGTGTTCACGGCCGGGCTTGTGGAACAGGGTCCGAAGAAAGAGCCTGTCGCCACCGGCCTGAACGTGCAGTCGCTCGAAGGGCTGAACATCGGACTGGGCGTCACAGTGCGCTACCGGCTCGATCCCAACAAACTGGCGAGCGTTCAGGCGCACCTGCCGCAGCCGCCGGACAAGGAGCTGGTGCCTCCCGTGGTGGCCAGCGCGTGGCGGGAGCTGACGCCGCAGTACACGGTGAAGGAAATCTTCTCCACCAAGCGCGAGGAGGTGCGGGCGAAGGCAGCCGACATCATCACGCGCAAACTGGCGACCGACGGCATCATCGTGGAAGAGGTGATGCTCTCTGACATTCAATTGCCGGATGAGTACGCGCGCGGATTGGAAGGGTTCCTGCTGAAGGAGCAGCAGGACGACCAGATGGGCGTGGACACCGACATCCAGCAGAAACAGGTGCGGATTGCGGAGCTGCAGGCCGAGGCCCAGGCGGCGCAGAAGGTGAAGGAAGCCGAGGGCGACGCGCAGGCCAAGGTGGTGGAAGCGCGCGGCGAGTCCGATGCCATGCAGTACACTCTGCCGCTGAAGCAGAAGCAAATTGAGCAGAGCAAGCTGGAGGCGGAAGCGCGCAAGGAGTCAACGATTGAAACCGCCGATGCCGATGCGCAGGCGAAGATTATCGACAGCAAAGCCGAGTTGGAGCGGCGCAACTTGCTGGCCGAAGCCGAAGCCAACCGCATCAAGCTGGTGTCCGCGGCCGATGCGGTGCGCATGACGAGCGAGGCGGAGCTGCTGAACAAGTCACCGCTGCTGATCAACAAGATCGTGGCGGAGCGGCTTTCCGACAAGATCCAGGTGGTGATGGTGCCATCGGATGGAAAGTTCTTCTTCGCGAGCGATGTGTTCCGGAGCGCGGCGACGAATCCGATTGTGAAGCAGGAGATGGACAGTGAGCAGGGGCCGGCGCCGGCACAGAAAAACGGCCAATAGAAACGGGTTGGCCGCGCGGGGTGGGCGCGGCGGAGGCAACGCCCGCCCTGCACCAAATTTACACGCGGCGCGGCGAAAATTGGACCCGTGCTGCAGTCGTTCAGAGCGCATCAACTACCATGGAGAAGAATCATGCGCACATATCTTCCAATTGCAATCCCTTTGGCGGTTTTGGGGATCACACTCTGCGCACAGAACCAGCAGAATCCACCCGCACATCACAAGGTGCTCACGCCGCAGCAACATGCGTATCAGCAACAATTGAAAGTGTTCTTGGCCCGTCAGCAGAGGTTGCGCGCTCAGGCAAAGACGATCTTCGACGTGGAAATGGCGCGCGAGAAGGCAGACCTTTGTGCAAACGCCGGCTCAACTCACGATTCCAATGTTTGCTACGAAAAGCAGATCGAAATTACTGACGGAAATCTCAAGAGCTTTGAGGCTGTGATGCGCGACCTGTCGGCACCCGAGCCTCAGATGCCGGGCGAACCGGCGGATCCTAACGCAACGGCCGCCCATGTGCAGGCAGAGTTCGACAACGTCGAGCAGTTATGGCGGCATTATCGCGAAACAGCGTGCGCGGCAGCGTTTCATCAGTTCGGATGGGGAAGTGGAGGACCGAGCTTTGAAATGGAGTGTCAACTCCGGCTTGCGCGCGACCATATGCGCGAGCTGCGAATGATTTACGGAGAATCTTTTCTTTAGAGGGATATAATCCGCGCAAACGGGAAAAGACAAAGAGCGATGAAGGCAATGAGGCTGATCTGGGTGGTAGCGGCGATGATGGGGCTCGCTGGAACTGCGGCGCACGCCGCGCCGAGCGCGTGGGAGCAGCCCGCATCCGAACTCGCCGACCAGATCGCGGCAATTCTCGGGCCTGGGCAGGCGCACCTGACCATCCGCAATCTTTCTACGATTTCGAACGATGAGATTCCGATGATTCGCCGGCTGCTGGCGCAGGATTTGAAGGCGCACGGCGTGGTGATGGCAGGCGCGGAGAGCGCGAACACCATTCGCGTGACGCTGAGCGAGAGCTCACGGGAGCGGGTTTTGGTGGCGGAGGTGGGTGAAGGCAATCAAACGCAGGTGGCGATGGTGGACCTGGGGTCTATCTCAACCCAGACCGCGACAACTCAGGAGAGGATGGAGCTGCATAAGGAGATATACCTGACTGCAGTTGCGCTCGCGAATGGATCAACGGCGGGTTCTGATGATCCCGTGATGGCGTTGATGGGATCCGGCACATGCCTCTTTGTGCTTCGCGAGGACAGCGTGATGGTCTTTGCTCAGAGCGGAGGCAACGGCAGGACTGTTGAAGCGTCGCTTGCTCTCGATTTGAAGCGCCCGATGCCGAGAGATCCGCGTGGAGTTCTAATCGCGGCTGCCGATGGCAATGGATTTACGGCATTCACGCCCGGAACCGAGTGCGGCGGTGCGTTTGCCGCGCCTGCTGATGCGGCCGCGCAGCCGCACAATAGCTGGACCGTCAACTGCCATGCAAGCGACGACCCGTGGCCCATCGCCGTCGACGCTTCCGGCGCCCCGCAGCTCAAGGCCTTCTACAACTCCGCGCGCGACTACTTTACGGGCGTGGTTTCACCGAGCGTCGGCGTGGATTTGCCGCCGTTTTATGCGGCGACGCTGCTTCCGCGATCCGCGGGTTCTGGCGCACTTCTTATCGGCGGCATCGACGGAAAAGTCCAGTTAGCAGAGAACGGAGCGCTCAAGGTTGTGACCGGCACGCGCGACTGGGGCAGCGATTTTGCTTTGCTGCATTCTGGGTGCGGCGCGGGGGTGCAAGTGATTGCGTCCAGCTCGGGCGAGGCCGCGAACGACAGTTTGCGCGCTTACGAGTTGCCGGCGCTCGAAGCTGTGCCGGCGAGCGCGCCGCTGGCCATGGACGGAACGGTAACGGCGCTCTGGACCGCGCCCGACGGCAAGAGCGTTCTCGCGGTGGTGCGGAATGCGGCAAACCAATACGAGGTGGACCGTGTTACGGCGCTTTGCAATTAGTTTTTTCCTGGTTTTGGTTTGCATCTGCGCGTGGGCAAGAACGCGTCCCCACTACGGCGGCACGCTGCACGTGGAGGTTGCGGGCGACCCGTGGCAAGGTCCGGATGGGTTGGCGCGGCGGCTGGTCCTGGACGGATTGACCGCGCTGGATGCGAATGGCGTCGTCAGCCCGGCTCTCGCCGTCGAGTGGCAATCGGATTCTGGCGACCATCGCTGGCAGTTTCGTCTGCGGCAGGGCGTGCATTTTCACGAAGGCTCGCCGTTGACATCGGCAGCCGTAGTGATGGCTCTGAACACCGCATGCAACGCGAACTGTCCGTGGACCACGGTGCGCGCCGTGGGCTCAGCGGTGATTTTTACCAGCGACTCGCCCATGCCCAACTTGCCCGCGCTGCTCGCGAGTAATGCGTATCTCATCGCGCTCACGCGCACTGCCGACGGGCAAACGCCGGCCAATCCCATCGGCACCGGACCGTTTCAGTTCACCAACTCGAACAACGGCGAGCTCACGCTCACCGCAAACGAAAATTGCTGGCAGGGCCGGCCGTTTCTTGACGAGATTGTGATCACGCGGCAACCGGCCGATCCGCGACCAATGGCTCGACCTGAGCGTGGGCCGCGCCGACATTGCTGAAGTTCCGCCGCAGGAGCTTCGACCGGCACAGCAGCAGCATCTCGACGGTGCTAGTTTCGCCGCCAGTGGACTCTGCTGGCGCTGCAGGTGTCAGACTCGGGCGCGCTCGCGAACCCAGTGCTGCGCGCGGCCATTGCGCAGGCTGTCGATCGCGGTGCGCTCTTCAACGTCATCTTTCAAAAACAGGGCGAAATTACCGCGAGCCTTCTGCCGCAGACGCTCACGGGCTACGCGTTTCTTTTCCCTGCCGACCGCGACCTGAACAAGGCGAATGAGCTGCGCGGCGGGCTCACGCCGCCGCCGCTTACACTGCGCGTGCCGACGGCGACGGCGCCATGCAGCTGGCGGCGCAGCGCATCGCGCTCAATCTGCACGAGGCGGGATTCAACGTGCAGGTGGCGAACGCGCACAATGCGCCGCATACTGACCTGGCGCTGCGCAAGCTGCCGCTCGAAGGCGCCGATCCGGCGGCAGCGCTGGAAACACTGCTGCGCGGCGCGGGAGAGACTGCTCCCGTCGCGGGACAAAATCCCGATGCGCTCTTCAAGCGCCGAGCACGACTTTCTTGATCGCCACACACTGGTTCCGCTGCTCGATCTTCCCCGCGCTTACGCGATCGGCGGCCGCGTGCGCGATCTGATCTGCGAGCCGACGGCACGCCGGACCTTGCCGGTGCTTCGCTGGAGGACGCACCGTGAGCCTTCGCCAAAAACTGCTGCTTCTGTTTTCGCTCACCGTGGCGGCGGCAGTGGCAGCGGTGGCGTGGACTGTGCTGGTGCGCATTCGCCAGGTGTTTGAACATGCGCGACCAGGAGGAGACGGCGCTTTTCGTCAGCCAGTTTCAGCGCGAGTTTCAGCATCGCTCCGCCGAAGTGGCGGCCGCCGTGGACCGTCTGGCCGCCAGCGAGCGGGCGCGCGCCATGGCCTTCGAACTGGCGCAGTCGGGCGACGCAGCCGCCTATCTTACCGAGGCGCAGACCATGGCGCAGGACGCGCAGCTCGATTTTCTTGAGATCGTGGGTCCGGATGGAAACGTCGTCAGCTCAGCGCAATGGCCGGCGCGGTTCGGCTATCCGGAGCCCGCGACGCAAATGCCTCGACCAAACCATTCCTCAAGCGCGAAGATTTGCCCGACGGCTCGACCGCTCTCGGCCTGTTTGCCGTGCGCGCGATTCACGGAGCGGCAGCCCGCAGTACGCCTGATTGGCGGCGAGCGGCTCGACCAAAGCTTTCTCGCCGATCTGCCGGTTGCGCCGGGGATGCAGATCGGCCTTTACAGCGATGCGGGCCACAATTCGACGAGACGGTGAATTTGAGCACGTGGAGCGAACCACGCCCGCTCCGGCTGCGCTTCGATGCCACGCAGCTCGTCGGCGCCAACGGCGATGTGCCCGGCGCAACCCACTATCAGCGCTTGATCGACGCCGCGCGCAAAAGCGGCCAGCAGGCGAGCGGCATCGTCTATCCGACCGGCCGGCGCGAGGACAGCCTGAACGCCACCGCGATCCCGCTCAAGAACGAAGCAGGGCAGCGTGCTGGCGGTGCTCACAGTGGCGATCTCGCGCAGCGGCATGGTCGAGGCGCAGCAGCACATCCGGGCCATCGCCTACGGCGTTGCGGCAGGCGGCATTCTGCTCTGCCATCGCATTCAGTCTTGTGGATTGCGGCGCGCGTCTCGCGGCCCATCGAGCAACTGGCGCACGCAGCCGAGGAAGTGGCCGGCGGAAATTGGGATGCGCGCGTGCCACCGACGCGGGCACGACGAAGTGAGCGTGCTGGCGCGCAGTTTCAATCACATGACGGAGCAACTGGCGAGCCAGCGCGACCGCCTGGTGCAGAGCGAACGCGTGGCGGCATGGCGCGAACTGGCCCGCCGGCTGGCGCACGAACTCAAAAATCCGCTCTTCCCGCTGCAACTCACGGTCGAAAATCTGGTGCGCGCGCGCCAATTTGCCGGAAGCGGAGTTCGACGAGGTCTTTCGCGAGAGCACGGCGACCCTGGGCACGGAGATCGCGAATCTTAAGACCATCATTGGCCGCTTCTGCGACTTCAGCAAGATGCCCAAGCCCGAACTGGAGCGCATCGACGCAAAGGATGTCGTGCGAGCGCGTGCGCGTCGCTTTACGCAACTGCCGGCAGGCCGCGACGCGAAGATTCGAATGTCGAGACTGACGTCGCCGATGCGCCCATGCCGCTCGATGCCGATCCTGAGCTGCTGCACCGCGCGCTCTCGAATCTGGTGCTGAATGCCATGGACGCGATGCCCGATGGCGGCACGCTGACCATCTCTGCGCATCCGATGGACGAAAACGTGGAGCTCCGCGTCGCCGACACCGGCGCAGGGCTCACGCCCGAGGAATGCGAGCGGCTGTTCACGCCCTACTACACCACCAAGCAGCATGGAACCGGGCCTCGGCCTGGCCATTGTGCAGTCGGTGGTCGCCGACCACGCGGGCACAATCGCAGTGGAAAGCCGCGCGGGCGGCGGCGCAACGTTTATCATCACGCTGCCGAAGGCCGACGCATGAACGCGAAAGCGAACATTCTGATTGTCGACGACGAGGCCAACACGCTGGCCTCGCTGGCGCGCGCCTTTCGCCTTGCCGGGCACGAGGCCGTGGTCTGCGACAACGCGGCGCGCGCGCTGGAGCTGGCGCGCACGCAGCCCTTCGACCTGATTCTGAGCGACGTGGTAATGCCGCGCCGCGACGGGCTCTGACGCTGCTTGAAGATCTGAAGGCTGCCGGCGTGACCGCGCCGGTGGTGATGATGAGCGGGCAGGCGCACATTGAGATGGCGGTGCGCGCCACGCGGCTGGGCGCGCTGGATTTTCTTGAGAAGCCGCTGTCCACTGAAAAGCTGCTGGTCACGGTGGAGAACGCGCTGAAGCTGACGCGCCTTGAAGCTGAGAATCGCGACCTGCGCGCGCGTGTGGGCAAGCACACGCTGGTTTTCGCCGGCGAAACCATGCGCCGCGTGATGGCGCAGATCGAGCGCGTGGCCGCGAGCGAATCGCGCGTCTGCATCTACGGCGAAACCGGCACTGGCAAGGAACTGGTGGCGCGCACGCTGCATGAGAAGAGCTCGCGCGCGGCGGGTCCGTTCGTCACGCTCAATTGCGCAGCGGTTCCGGCGGAGCTGATCGAGAGCGAGCTTTTCGGCCATGAGAAAGGCTCCTTTACCGGCGCGGCGCAGCGGCACACGGGCAAATTTGAGCAGGCGCATCGCGGCACGCTTTTCCTGGATGAGATCGGCGACATGCCCGCTGGCGATGCAGGCCAAGCTGCTGCGCGTGCTCGAAGAGGGCGAGGTGGAGCGCATCGGCGCGGACAAGCCCACGGCCGTGGATGTGCGCGTGGTGGTCGCCACGCACCGCAACCTGGAGCAACTGGTCGAGTCGGGCGGATTTCGCCGCGACCTTTATCATCGCGTGGTCGTGTTTCCGGTGGAGCTGCCACCGCTGCGCAAGCGCCGCGAAGACCTGCCCGCGCTGGTCGAGCATTTTGCGCGCCAGGTAAGCGCACAAAACGGGTGGAAGCCTGTCCCTTCACTGCCGCTGCTATCGATGCGCTGCAGGAATATACGTGGCCCGGCAACATTCGCGAGTTGCGCAACGTGGTGGAGCGGCTGTTGTTGCTGGCCGGCGGCGAGGTTGGCGCGGAAGATGTGCGGCTGGCGTTGCCTGTGACGCATACAGGCGCTGCGAAGGTTTCGGAAGCGGGGCAGCAAGCGAATGGCCCGCTGGCGCAGCGCGTGCTGGCCTTCGAGCGCGCTCAGGTGCTGGGCGAGCTCGAGCGGCATGGCCGCCAGATTACGCAAACCGCGAAGGCGTTGGGACTGGAGCGAAGCCATCTCTATAAGAAGTGCCAGCAGTTAGGCATTGACTTGAAAGATTTGCCTGAGAGGGATTGAGGCGCTGCTAAACAGCTTGCTGAAAAAATCTCTCCGGCGTCATGGAAGAAAGACCCGTGGCTAAAGCCACGCTGAATCACGGCCTTTATTCGGGAGGCTGAAGCCTCCCGCTCCCTCCTACCTACGAAAGACCGAGTTTTTCAGCAAGCTGTAAGGCTGTGCCCATTTAAAGCTGACGAATTTTATCGCTTCTATTTGGTTTCAGAGGACAAGCGATGCACGCCTCTACACTTTTTTCCTGATTTCGTCGTATGCTGTAGATGTTCAGAGCGGTTCCAGAATTGCTCCGGGGCTTGTTTACACCATGAGGACCTTTACTCTCGAAGAGGCGCAGTCGCTGCTTCCCGTGCTTGAGTCGCTGCTCAAGCGCGCCATTGAAGGCCGCCGTTCCGCGCAAACCGCCGAGTCGGGTCTGAATGAAGTGGCGCAGCGCATTTATTTTTCGGGCGGCATGCGGGTGAACACGGCGGACGTTGCCCGGCAGCGCGCCGAGTTGGATTCGCACCTGGCGCGCGTGCGCGAGAGCATTGCAGAGATTGACGCCATCGGAGTGCAGGTGAAGGACATGGAAGCGGGCCTGCTCGATTTTCCCTGCCGCGTCGACGATGAGGTCGTTCTGCTGTGCTGGCGCATGGGCGAACCGGCCATACAGCACTGGCACACGATGGAAGCCGGGTTTCAGGGCCGCCAGCCCGTGGACGAGCGCTTCCGGCGTCGCGCCGCATCCGGTGACAGACCCAACTAGCGCTCTGACAGTGATTTGGTAATCGCTCCCGTCGATGTGGGGCATGGACGCCCGCGCGACAGCAGGTCTCCCACCCCAAGAAACAAAGATAGTTTCTTGGGGACCCCGATCTGGAAACCGGCGCTACTCTTCTGCTCGGGTCTCCGCTGAGCGGAAATGGTTCTGGCCACGTCTTTCCTGGAGATTGGCATTTCTGCCTCTGGGCATCGGGTCTGGCGGCGGACAAAAGGTACCGGCTGGCGCTACCCTTGGACAGAATGCTTTTGCGGACTCTCCAGGAAGTGACGGTCCTGGGTGCGCGTTTTGCCAGGAGTGACGATGAAGATCAAATACGGCCTTATTCTGCTTGCCGCATCAGCGCTCCTTGCGGGGTGCTCGGGATTTTGGGACGCGCCGACGTCGACCACTACGACGACGACTACGAAGACCACAGACTCGAGCGGCGTTTTTTATGTGCTGAACCAGACGAC
Source organism: uncultured Acidobacteriota bacterium (assembly GCA_963826735.1). GTDB lineage: Bacteria > Acidobacteriota > Terriglobia > Terriglobales > Acidobacteriaceae > Telmatobacter. The sequence goes on along the minus strand of CAWGYN010000005.1, from coordinate 870,274 downwards.
GAAGCAGATTGCCGCTTACTATATCTCGACCGGCACGTTGGAGCAGATTTCCGGCAGCCCCTACAATCTTTCGTCCGCGCCGAATTGCATCGCCATCGCGCCGGGTGGAGGGTTTCTCTACGTCGGCACCGTAAGCGGCATCTATCTTTACACCATCGGATCGGGTGGCGCTTTGACGATTGGGAATGGCGGCGCGGTGATTTCTTCCGACATTGCCTCGGCCATGCAGGTGAACGGCTCGTGGCTGATTGACGCGTTCAACCCGGCCACCGGGAGCGTGCAACTGGACGCCATTCCGATTAACGCTTCGACGGGCGCGTATACCGGCTCAGGCCCCGAGCCGTCCCAGGCGTTCAATGTGACCAACGCGTCGGCCAATCAGATGGCGCTTTCTCCCGACGGCACAAACCTTTTTGTCGCCCTTGGGGCTGGGGGAACGATCGTGGTTCCCTTCACATCCGGCAACGCGAATCCGCTGGGTTCCCAGGCAACCGTGATTCCTGTCGTCAACAGCGGCGGATCGGCACTGTCGGTGGGCGTGGATCCCACCAACCGGCTGTTCTACATTGGCGAAACGCAGGCCGTTTCTGCTTCCGGCGGGCTGCGCGTCTTCAAATACAGCTCGCTGGGCACGGGCACGCCTCGTTCCTCTCCTACTCAGATCACGGGTTCTCCTATCGCGAGCGGCGGACTGGCGCCCAACGCCATTCTGCCCATCGCGTCGGGTGAATACGTCTACGTCGCCAACGGCCAGGGCAATACGGGTTCGGGGAACATCACATGGTTTCCCATCTCCGTTTCCGGAACCACCTATACGATTGCTGCGGGCAGCCACATCGCCGCCGGTATCGTGCCCATGGGCCTTGCCGAGGACAGCGACGATTACTTTGTGCTGGCGGTTTCCACCGGCGGCTCGACCTCAAGCGGCGATCCGGACCTCGAAGCCTTCACGATGAGCTCGGGGGTGCTGACTGCCAACATTATTTCCGTTACGGGAACCGACCCCGTAGGCGCTGTTGCCGTGGCGGCGCTGCCATAAAGGCAGGGACCGAGGGAGCGAGGGAACAAGGGAACGAGAAAACGTGCTTGCGAGCGGCTTCTCGAACGGGCGCTGCCGGCGAATCCGATGAGTTACTCGCTACTCATTCGTAAGCCCTTTGATTACCATCGGCGCACTACTGGTCACTGAAACCTGACACTTGAAACCTGTGGAGTGCTATCCTCAAGGCAATTGCTACGGTCCGTGTCTAATCGTTTGCCAACTCTTCTCCTCAGTTTTATCCGGCGTTTCGGATCGGTTATTGCTTCATCGCTGGTGACGTTGAGCTGTGTTTTGCTCCTCGCCGGCTGCAACCGCTTCCACCAGGAACATCTTGAGATGGTGTATGTGGCATCGGCGCGCCCCGTTTATCTCCACGACCGCGTAGCCCCGGTTTCAAACCGCGTTTGCCAGGTGGTGAACGGGCAGCCGCTGCAGGTTCTGGAACACGCGCGGCGCTTTCTCAAGGTCAAGACCGAAAAGAACGAGATCGGCTGGATTGAAGAGCGCGCCATGATCAACGAGAAGATCTACGACGGCTTCATGCAGCTTGCCGCCGAGAGCAAGAACGATCCCGTGGCGGCGACGGCCACTCTGCGCGACGACCTCGCCATGCACCTGCTTCCCGGCCGCGAAACGGAGCGGTTCTACCTGCTGCCCGGCAACACCAAGGTGCAACTGCTGGTGCGGGCATCGGCTCCCAAGAAGGCGGCGGAGGTGGTTCGACCGTTGCCAACGAATGCGGCAAAGCCCGCGGTGGGAGGCAAGAACACGCCGGCAACTGGCAACGCGAAACCCGCGACGGCGAAAGCGCCGCCGGCAGCCGTAGAAGAAACCGCGCCGCCCGAGATGGAAGACTGGTGGCTGGCGCGGGACGCGCAGGGCCACGTGGGGTGGCTGCTCGCGAGCCGCATGGATGTGGATGTGCCGGACGAAGTGGCACAGTACGCCGAGGGCCAGCGCATGGTGGGCGCGTGGATGCTGACCAAAGTGACGGATTCTGGCGCCGACCCTCCCGGAGACAAGCCCGAGTACGTAACGGCTCTCGCACCACCACAGTCGGGGATGCCTTACGATTTTGACCAAATCAGAGTCTTCACGTGGAGCCTGAAGCATCATCGCTACGAGACGGCGTTCCGTGTGCATCCAATTCAGGGCTACCTGCCGGTGCGCGTTTTTACCCAGAACACGGCGTCGGGCAAGGTTCCCGCGTTCAGTTTTGAGCTCGCCAGCAGCGGCAATGTGACTACCGATCCTGCAACCGGCATTACGCTGCCCGTGGCTCCGCGGACGATTAACTACGAGATGATCGATACGCAGGTGAAGCGCATCGGTCCGGATCTGGCGCCCATTCCCACGATGCATGAGGCGGGGGAGAAGAAGGCGGACAAGACGGCGAAGAAACACAAGGGCGGGAAGGGATAGCGGGCCAGTGGGCGATCCCACATCTCAAAGGCGAGATGTGGGGCACCCGGGATCGTGCTGCGTTACAGTTGCGAAAAGCAAATGCGGGGCCTTCGACTCGTTCGTCCGCAGGGGCAAACGAACTCGCTCAGGATGACATCCGATTTCTGTCGCTCAGGATGGCAGGCTTTCGTGGATTATTGCGGATGGCGGCGGAGTTCGAGCTCGACGACGCGCAGCATTTCGTTTTCCGGGGCGGGCTTGCCGGTCCAGATTTCGAACTGGCGCGCGCCCTGCTGCACGAACATCTCAAGGCCGCTGATGACGGCGAGGCCGCGCGACTTGGCAAGCTGGAGGAGCGGGGTCTCTATCGGCGTGTAGACCATGTCGAAGACCAGCGAGGCGTTGAGCTCGTTCTCCTTGATGGGGAGCGGCTGCTTGAAGCCGGTCATGCCGATGGGCGTGGTGTTGATGATGGCGTCAAAGCGGCTTTTGGCGAGCGCGGCCTGCTTTAAAACGTGGGCCTTGGCCTTGCGCGCCAGGGCGACGGCCTTCTCGTGCGTGCGGTTGACGATGGTGACATCCGCGCCCTGCTCGACGAGGCCGAAGACGGCTGCGCGGGCTGCGCCGCCGGCGCCGAGCACGAGAATGCGCGCGCCCTTGAGGCGCATACGCCGCTCCAGCGGGCGCACCACGCCGGCCACATCGGTATTGAAGCCGTAGAGCTTGCCGTCAGCGCCGGTGCGCAGCGTGTTGCAGGCGCCGATGCGGGCGGTGAGCGGGTCCATGTTGGCCAGATGCGGCAGCACTTCCTGCTTGAGCGGCATGGTGACGGCAACGCCGTCGAGAGGCAGATCGCGGATGACGGTGAGCAGGTCGTCGAGCGTTTTGACCTTGAGCGGCAGCATGACGGCGTTGACGTTTTCGCGGCGGAAGGCGGTGACGTGCATGAGCGGCGAAAGCGAGTGCGCAATGGGATTACCGGCGACGCCGAAGATGCGCGTGGCCTGGTCGAGCTGCTCGAGGCGGTAAATGTCGAGGAGGGTGCGCGCGGAGATCTGTCCGGGAGCGGTTTCAGCGCCATCGGCCAGGGAAGCAAAGGTGAAGGCAGCGCCGGCGCGCGGCGAGAGCACGCGGCTGATCAGGCCTTCTTCGCCCATGGCGATACCGACGACGTGGGCGTCTTGCGATTGGTCCTGGACCATGCGCAGGATGGAAAGGTTGTCGGCCAGGCTGCGCGCGGTGCTGACGACCTTGACGAAATCGGGCTCGAAGGCAGCGATGCGCTGGGCGGTCTGGTTCAGGCCGTCGGGGCGGCGGGTACGGCTAAAGTCGTGGGAGCTGATCAAAATGGCGGCACCGGCGGCGCGGAGGGCGGTGCGAAACTTGGCCAGCTGCGGCCGAGTGGCCTGTTCGGCCGATTCGACCTCAAGATCGACGATGTGGGCGCCGGCCTCGGCGGCTTTTAGCAGCAGTTCGATCTCGGAATTCAGCGACCCGGTGAAGTGGCCTCCCAAAGACTTGCGGCGGCAGGTGGCGATGGCGGTTATCTCGCGGTGGCGGGCGAGGAAGGTCTTGAGCTCGGGGAGCGCGGCCGCCGGCTTGCCCAGGGCGTCGAGGCGAAACTCGATGAAAACAGAGTCTTTACGCGCGGATTCAGCCTGGGCGAAAAGCTCGGAGGGGGTGGATCCCTGGACAGCAATACACAGTTTGCTCACCCGCAGGCGCGGCACTGCGACCGGCTGCACCGGTAGCGTTTCGGGCGGACTGGAGACTGCGTGGGCCATTTCCCTCAATTGACGCATAGTAAAGGGGGTTGCACCGATTTGCAACGCGAATATGCGTCATGACAAGGAAAAGGACCAGCGCGTCTACCCCCGGAACAGCAATGGCGGGGGGTTTGTCACAAACTTTAGAGCGGATTGGACCGGGTGACAGGTCCCGGGACGGGCGGGGAGGGGGTCCGACGGCCGCGCTTGACAGGTTTCCCCTGGCGGCTGAAGATGGCTTTCGCGCTGCGAGTGGACTGACCACGTGCGGCTTGAGACGGGCGGCGCTCGTCTTATGGACAGGGGAAACCGAACAATGAGGAGAGTTGTGGACAGGAGAAATTTTCTGACGACCGCCGTGCGCGGAGCCGTGGCGGCTCCCGTTGCGGCTGGCTTGAGCAGTCTTGGATGGGCGCAAACCGCGAAGCCCGCAGCGCGGCCCGCACCGGCGACAAAGCCGGCGGCAGCGCACGAAGGTCCGACGGTGTCGTTGAATGTGAAGGACTACGGCGCGACCGGAGACGGCAAGACGAACGACACGCTGGCGCTGCAACTGACTATCGAACGCTGCGCGGTGCTGGGCGGCGGCGAAGTAGTGTTTCCTGCGGGCGATTACGCGACGGGCGCGCTCGCATTGCGCAGCAACGTGACGCTGCGCATCGAAGACGGCGCGAGTTTGCTTGGGTCCGGCGACATGGCCGACTATCCCATTGCCGAGGTGCGCTGGGAGGGCCGCTGGATCAAGGGGTACGGCGCATTCATTTCCGCGACGGACGCGGAGAATATTGGCATCGCGGGGCCGGGAAAGATTATCGCCAGCGACGCCATCCGCGGGCGCGTGGATCGCAAGACGGGCATGCGGCTGCCGGCGCTGCTGGAGTTCACGAACTGCCGCAACGTGCGCGTGGAAAACCTCTTCACCGTGCAGACAGGCATGTGGTCGACGCATCCGGTGTACTGCGAGAACGTGACTTTCAAGAATGTGGCGTTCCATAGCGGCGCGGACGGCGTGGATGTGGACTCGTGCCGGCATGTGACGATCGACGGCTGCACCTTTGAAACCAGCGACGACTGCATTTCGCTGAAATCGGGACGCGGCGAAGAGGCGAACACAATCAACCGGGTATGCGAAGACGTGCACATTTTGAACTGCACTTTCAACGATAAGACTTTTGCGTGCATCGGCATCGGCAGCGAAACTTCGGCGGGCGTTCGCAACGTGGTGATCGAGCATTGCAAATGCACAGGCGCGCGCAGTCACGCAATTTACATCAAGAGCCGGCCGGGGCGCGGCGCGTTTGTTGAGAACATCACGGTGAACGACTTTGAAGCTTCGGGCGCGAAGCAGGGATTTCTGCGGCTGAACAATTTGAACAGCGGCAAGCAGGACGAGTTTCCCGTTCCCGGCGATGCCAGCATTCCTCTGTTTCGCGAATTTCACTTCTCGAATATTCGCGTAACCGATTTGCCGATGCTTGTGCAAGCTACAGAAATCCATCCGCGCAAGCCGTTGGCCGGTTTCTCGCTTGTCAACGTAACGGGAACCTGCGAAAAGGGAATTATGCTGGCGAATATGAAGAACGTGGTGATTCGCAACGTGAAGGTGACGGGATTCGAAGGGCCGCTGCTGAGTATTTCGAACGTGACGGGCGTGGGGCTGGCTGGCGCGGCCAAAATCGATCCGGCAAAGATGCCGAAGGTTCCGGATGCGGTGCCAGAGCCGGAAAAGCCGTATGAGTTGAAATAAGCAAGTCAGCAAGTCAGCGAGCTAGCAAGTCAGCGGTTTAGAGCGTCACTCAGGAGATGCGGCGATGAGATTTGTGCGAAATGGTGTTGCGGTGCTGGCTGTGGGAGTGCTGGCGTGCGCGGTCGGCGGGCAGACGGCGGGGTCCGGCATTTCCGACCGGCCCGATCCGAAGGAGATTCCGGTACCGCCGATCAAGACGTCGATGCCCGAGATGCCGGGCGTGGAGCAATTGCCGAACCGGCCTGCGATGCCTGACGTGATGACGCTCGACAACGGGAAAAAAGTGAAGACGCTGAAGCAGTGGGACGAGCGGCGCGCACGAGATGATGCGGACGCTTGAGTATTACGCGGTAGGGCAAGCGCCGCCGCCGCCGGGCAATGTGAAGGGCGTGGAAGTGAGCTCGCAGATGCTGATGGACGGCAAGGTGAAGTACCGGCTCGTTCATCTGACCTTCGGGCCGCAATGAAAGCCTGAGCCTCGACATTGGAATTTTTACGCCGGCCACGGGCGGACCGTTTCCGGCGCTGGTTTCGCCTTCGGGTACGCCGCCGGGAGCCACGCCGTTGCCGCGGCTGGCGCAGGGTGCGAACCAGGGACGCAATGAAGACGCGCTGCTGGTGGTCGGGACCGATGACGGATGCAGGGTGCGCACGGACCGGCGGGAGCGCCGGACGCAAATCGGCCTCCGATGCGCGCCTTCGGGCCGAGAACGGCGGAGCAGATTGCGGAAACAAATCCTGCGCTCGCACATCGCTTTGCGTTTGTCACGTTCAACAACAACGACTGCGGGGAAGACACCACGCTGCGGCTGCCCGACGGAAGCTGGGCTTACCGCACCACGCGTTTCTTTCCTGCGTATCCCAATTACGATTGGGGACTGCTGCGCGCGTGGGCGTGGGGTGCTTCGCGCATTGTCGATTACCTGGCCACCGATCCTTCAATCGACAAGAGCAAGCTGATCATCACTGGAGTTTCGCGCACGGGCAAAGCAGCGCTGATCGCGGGCGCGTTCGACGATCGCTGGGCGATGGTGGCGCCGGTGGCGAGTTCCGGCGGCGGAACTCCAGCGTACAGATATAGCGGCTCCGTGCCCGACCGCGGCGGCAAAGAGGGTCTGACGGAGATGGTGCGCAAGTATCCCAACTGGTTTTCGCCGAATCTGCACCAGTTCTGGGGACAGCCGGACAAGCTGCCCTTCGATGAGCATTGGTTCATTGCGCTGGTGGCGCCGCGGCCGTTGATCTCGCTCGAGGGCGACCACGACCAGAACGTGAATCTGAATGGCGTGTATCAATCGCTGCTTGCGGCGCGACCCGCGTACGCATTCTTCCACGCGAGCGATAAACTGGGCGTGAGTTTCGCCAATCGCCCCCATGGCATGGTGCAGGGCGACTGGGATGCGCTGCTGGCTTTTGCTGATAAGTTCCTGCTCGGCAAGCCGGTGGATCGAACTTTCGACCAATATCCGCCGGGAGTGGAGAAGCAGAGAGTAGCCAGTAAGGAGTAGTAAGTAGAAGAGCGTGGTTAGTGGTTAGTGGTTAGTGGTTAGTCGGATGCTGCGGGAGTGTGAATGAAGGGATTTTTTCGGGAGAATATCTTGAGACTGGGATTTGGGCTGGCGGCGGTTTTGCTGATTCTTACTGCGGGGTTTGCGCAGGGACCGAGTGATTTGCAGTCGACGATCTGGCGGTTCGACAATGTCGATTCGATCGGCGGACATTCGACGCATGTGCTTGGGCATCCGTATGTAATCGATTCGCCTTACGGGAAGGCCATCGCATTCAACGGCGTGGACGATGCGCTGTTTGTGGATGTGCATCCGCTGGCCGGGGCCAGCCAGTACACGTGGGAGGTGATCTTCAGGCCCGATGCCGATGGCGCGCAGGCGCAGCGCTTCTTCCATTTGTCGGAAATTGACCCGGTGACGGGCAAGGACACGGGCAATCGCATGCTTTTCGAAATTCGCATTGTGAAGGGCCAGTGGTGCCTGGACAGCTTTGCTTTTTCAAACGGGTCGGCACGGACTCTGCTGAACTGTGAGGATCTGCATCCGCTCGGGCGGTGGTATCGCGTAACGGCGGTGTACGACGGCAAGATGCTGCGCAATTATGTGGGCGACGAGATGCAGGGCGAAGGCGAATTGCATTTGACGCCGCAGGGACCGGGACACTCTTCCATCGGAACGCGCATCGATCGGCGCGACTACTTCAAGGGCGCGGTGTTCGAGGCACGGTTCACGCCGCGGGCGCTCAAGCCGGAGGAGTTTCTGAAGATGCCGCCGGTAGTGAGCAACCAAACGCCCGCGAAATAACAAAATTCAGAAGAGCGGCCTGATTGCCGCGCATCGCCGCAACAGGCGCTCGGTTAAGGTGCACCTTGTTACCCTAGAGCTTCGGAGGATTTCCCCGTTATGCCTGCTGAAACTTTGAATGGAATCACGACTCAGGACCTTCACGTATGGGAGGCGGGTGGCGCCACTTCTGCCGAGGCGCTGACCGCGTGGGTGAGCGCGCGACTGGCGGCCCACGAAACCGCACTTGCCGCGCTTCTGGCCGTTGAAGGCGCGCGCACGCCGGAGAATTCACTGCGACACTTCGACGCGGCCATCGAGCAATTGAACCTGGCGGGCGCGCAGGCGGGAATTCTGAATTCCGTTGCCGCGGACAAAGCGGTGCGCGACCAGGCGCAGATGGAAGCGCAACGCGTGGCGATGGCGGGCAGCGCGCTGAGTCTGAATCGCGGGGTGTATGACGCGCTGGTGGCGATCAGCCTGGACGGCGCGAGCGCAGCGACGAAGCACTACATGGAGCGCACCCTGCTGGGCTACCGGCTCTCTGGCGTGGACAAAGACGAAGCGACGCGCGATCGCCTTCATGCGCTGCATGATAAGGCAACGCAGCTCTCGCTTGAATTCAGCCGCAACATCCAGGAGGGCGGTAAGACGATTGAAGCCGCGCCCGAGGAGCTGGAGGGGTTGCCGGCCGACTACATTGCGCGGCACCCGGCGCAAAAGGCAGAAAACGGCGCGGAGCGCGTGACGCTGACCACCGATCCGCCGGACATGATGCCGGTGATGACTTTTGCGGCAAGCGCGGAACTTCGCAAAAAGATGTTTCTGGCGTACAACACGCGCGCGTATCCTGCGAACCGGCAGATTTTGCTCGATATTCTTGCCACGCGGCAGGAGATCGCGAGCGTGCTCGGCTTCCACAGCTGGGCCGATCTGGCGACGGCAGACCAGATGATGGAGTCGGCGGCGAATGTGCGCACATTTCTGGCCAAGCTCGATGAGGCGAGCCGCGATGGCGCGCGGCACGAGCATGCGCAGGTGCTCGCGTTTGCGCAGGGGCGGCTGCCGGAGATTGCAGAGATCGACATCACCAGCCGCGGCTACTGGTACGAGCAGTTCCGGCGAACGAAGTACGATTTTGATTCGCAGTCGGTGCGGCCGTACTTTGCCTACAAGCGAGTTGAAGCGGGCGTGCTGGAAACGGCGGCGAAGCTGTTCAAAGTGGAGTTTCGGCCTTCTACTGCGCCGGCATGGCATGAGGCGGTTTCGGTGTACGAGGTCTTCGAGGGCGGGCGGCTTGTGGGGCGATTTTATCTCGACATGCATCCGCGCGAAGGCAAGAATAAGTGGTTCTCGGCCACGCCGGTGGTTGCGGGCGTGCGCGGGCGCGTGCTGCCGGAGGCGGGACTGATCTGCAATTTCCCTGCCCCGGAAGAAACCGATCCGGGGTTGCTGCAGTACTCCGATGTGGTGACGTTTTTTCATGAATTTGGCCATTTGATGCACGCGCTGCTCGGCGGGCACACGGAGTGGGTGGGGCTTTCGGGGTTTGCCACGGAGGGCGATTTCATCGAGGTGCCGTCGCAGATGCTCGAGGAATTTTTCCGCGACGAGAAATTGCTGCAGGCGTTCGCGAAGCACTACGAGACGGGCGAGACGCTGCCTTCCACGCTGATCCGGAGCATGAAACTCGCGGGCGCGTTCGGGCGCGCGGACTGGGTGAGAACGCAGCTCTACTACACCACGCTTTCACTCAACCTGCACGACCAGGACCCGGCGACTATCGATCCCGACACTATGACGCGCGAGCTTTACGCACGCTTCCAGCCGTGGACGTGGCTCGATGGCAGCAAGATGTACGCGAGCTTCGGACATTTGATGGGCTACTCGTCGAATTACTACACGTACATGTTCGACAAGGTGATTGCGCTGGATTTCTTCGCGCAGTTCGATCCTGACGATTTGCTGGGCGGCAATGCCGGCGAGCGCTATCGCAAAACGGTGCTGGAGCAGGGCGGATCAAAACCGGCAAGAGAACTGGTGCGCGACTTCCTCGGACGGGGTGAAGAGTTTGCGGCGTTCTCGAAGTGGCTGAATGAGGAGTTTGAAGAAGCTGGAACTCTGACAACATGAATTCGTGCGTTGGCATCCCGGTGCCCCAGGAAGGTGCAAAATCAAGTTGTCAGAGACTTGGCTGTTAGCCATTACCGCGATTTCAGGATGGATGTAAGCCTATCTGCTCTTGTGCAAGGTTGCCGTTCCTCGTTGGTGATGGCAACGCAATCCCTGCGGTTTTGGAAGATCGCCATCCTGGGATCGTTACAATGCCGCGAAAGGGTGCGACAATCAGCGAATGAACCGGTTCAGACTTTCCTCGATCTTTGCATTTGCAATTCTGCTGGCGGCATCTGCGGCCGCGGCTCGCGCCCAGCAAATGACTCCGAAGCTGCGGAACGCGATTGGACGCTGGCAGGTGATCGACAGCGACGGCAAGCCCGGCGGGCAGGTGGAGACCTACCTCGAAAACGGCAAACTCTTCGGCCGCGTGACGCAGGTTCGGCCGGGGCGCACGCCAGCCGACGTTTGCGACAAGTGCTCGGGCGAGTACAAGAACAGGCTGATTCTGGGGCTGGTGATTCTGCGGAACTTTCACGCCAAGGGCGATGACTGGGTGGATGGGACTGCGGTAGACCCGGAGAATGGCAAGGAATACAAAGGCAAGATCTGGTCGGAGGGCACAGAAGTGCTGCACATGCGTGGCTTCATCGGGTTCACGCTTTTTGGCCGTTCGGAGACGTGGAAGCGAATCCACTAAGTGCTGGTCCTGGCTTTCAGCCGTGGACCTGGCTCGAGAGCAACAAGATGTACGCGAGCTTCGGGCTTTGGATCGGCTACTCGTCGAATGACTACACCTACATGTTCGACACGGTGATTACGCTCGATTTTCTCGGACGCGGCGAGGAGTTTGCGGCGTTCGCGAAGTGGTTGAATGAAGAGTTTGAAGAAGCAGGGACCGAGGGACCAAGGGAACAAGGGAACAAGAGTGTGGGGACGTAGAGACCGTGACGGAGAAGGATTTTCGGCGGATTGCGTTGAGCCTCGAAGGCGCGGAGGAGGGTCCGCATTCGGACACCGTGGCTTTTCGTCTGGGTGGGCGCATCTTTGCCACGATGGCCTCGGTGAAAGAGGGCTACGGCAACCTGATGCTGACGCCGGAGTTGCAAGCGGAGTTCCTTGCCGGGCGGCCGGATTTGTTTTTGCCGATTCACGGCGGATGGGGACGGATGGGGATGACGCACATCCGGCTCGCGGTGGCCGATGAGGACTCGTTGCGCGGCGCATTGCACGCGGCTTGGAAGCTGCGGGCGGAAAAAAACAGCAAGTCAGCGAATCAGCGAGTCAGCAAGTCGGCGAAAAAGCGGGTGGGGTGAGGATCGTGCTATCCCCGGTCTCCGAACGCGAGGGACCCGGGGGCACCCGCGGTAAGAAAGTGAGGTGCAAGCAGGTTCTTAGCGCGCCGCCGGTGCGACAATAGGGACAGCAGGCAGGAACGATGATCGTGATGAGCGCAATATGTCTCTCGCGTCGTTTGGCCGGAGTAACCGTGGTGTTTCTGGTGTGCTCCGCGGCCGTTGCACAGCAAGCCAGCCAACCAGTTCAGCAGCCGAATTCGGCACCCCCGCGGGTCGATTCCTCGCAGTTGCCGGATGCGCCGGGCCCTGTTCTCGCGCCTTCTCGAAAGTCGGCCGGCGGAGTTGCGCGACCGGAAGCTGCGTCCTCTGTGCCGCCCTCGTCATCGCCGCCGGCGCTGCTCTACTGGAGCGAAACCCGCCCGGACCTCCAGGTGACGGTGCTCGAGAATACGCGATTCAGCGTGATTACAAGCACACGGATCAATACCACGAAGATTCACGAGGGAGAGCCACTTACATTCCTGCTCGAAGAGGACGTTCTTGTCGACGATCTGCTGGTGATTCCGCGGGGCGCGACCTTGCATGGCTCGGTGGTCGAGGTCAGGAAGGCGGGAAAGTTGACGGGGAGTCCCGATCTGATTCTGAAACTCGTCTCGCTCGATATGGAAGGGCGCAGCTATTCGTTGTACTCCTACCAATTCAAGGTGGAAGGCACCAGCAAGACGCCACCTACGGAGAAAAAGATCAAGACCGGGGCTGGAATCGGGACGACGATTGGAGCGGTTGTCGGGGCAGCGTATAAAGAGAACGGCGAAGAATCACCTTCAGTGGTGGGCACCTTGGCGGGGATGGGCGCGGGAGCCGCGGCAGGAGCCGGCGTGGGCACGGTGGTCGCGGCGGCATCGCCGGGCCCGGTGATCGACATCCCAGCCGAGTCGCAGATCGATTTCTATCTTGCGTCTCCGATTTCGGTATCGCCCGTGAGCCGGCGCGAGGCGGAGCGCCTGTCAGAAGGGCTCTACTCTGGCGGGCCAGTGCTCTACGTGCGTGGGGAGCAGCCGTAAGAGCGAGTCAGCGGGTCGGCGAGTCAGCAAAAAGGCCAATTGGGGTTCGTGATTTCCCCGGTCCCCAAATGCGAGGGACCGGGGGCACCCGGCAACCAATCTCACTGCCGTCCTCCTATGGGATTCGACTGCTCTACTGCGGCTTTGTGGCTTGGAACCCTGCCATGATCTGTGTCATCAGGTCGTTCACCGTGCCGGGCGAGCTGGGCAGGAAGATCGTCGCGGACTTGCCCATCACGCCAACTTCGCGCATGGTGTCGAAGTACTGGGTGAGGAGAACCATGGCCATGACGTCGCGCGCGGTCGAGCCTTCGACGGCGGATTTGAATTGTTCGACCGAGGCTTGCAGGCCCTTGATAATCGCCTGCCGCTGACGGGCCACGCCGTCGCCCTGCAAGGCCTTCGATTCGGCTTCGGCTTCGGCCTGCTTCACCTTGAGAATCTTGTCGGCTTCGCCGCGGGCCTGGGCCGCGATCTGCTCGCGCTGCGCGGCGTTGATGTCGTTCATGGCCGCCTTAACTTTGGCGTCGGGAACGATGTCGGTGACCAGGGCGCGCAGAATGTTGTAGCCGAAGGTGTCCATCACTTCGTCGAGATCCTTTTTGACGGCGACGGAAATTTGCTGCATCTGCTCGAAGGCCTCGTCGAGGGTGAGCGTGGGCACGTGGCCGAGGATGGAGTTGAAGACGTAGCTCTCGATCTGGGCTTGCGGATTGCTCAGCTTGTAGTAGGCGTCAAAAACCTTCTCCTCGACGACCTGGTACTGCACGGAGACAGGAATGGTGACAAAGACATTGTCTTTGGTTTTGGTTTCGACGTTGACCGACGCCTGGCGCACCTGAAGATCGATGAAGCGCACGGTTTCGCACCAGGGCACCAGAAACTGCAGGCCAGGGCGCGCGATGCGGTTGTATTTGCCGAAGCGCTCCACGATGCCGGCGGTGTAGGTGCGCACGGTGTACATGGTTTTGACCACCGTGATGAGCACGAAGATGCCGACGATGGCGGCAACGATGAGAAAGAAGGTGAAAAATGCGGAGTTGTCCATGAATTGCCTCATCTTTCAGCGCCGGGGCGGCGCATTGCAGCGGCGACCCGGCGGCGTTTTTCCGTCGCAGGAATCATACTCGCAGAAACATTGCGTTGGTTGCCCTGTCCTAGACTATTAGATGATGACGCGGCGCGGGAAGAAGGCACGGCCAGCCGCGGAGCGGAAAGCCGCTCTGCAGCACCGGCTCACGCAAACACGAAATCCTGTGGCCTTGCGCAAGGCGCGCGGGCCATTCGACGTGGTGGGCGACGTGCACGGCTGCCTGGACGAACTGTTGGCACTGATGCATGCCATGGGCTACGGCGTGGAGCGGGTGGGCAAGGAATTTGCGGTGACTCCGCCGGACGGACGGAAGCTGGCTTTTGTGGGGGACATGGTGGACCGCGGCCCGGCTGCACCGGAAGTGTTGCGGCTGGCTATGGGCATGGCACGCGCGGGCACGGCGCTTTGCATTGCCGGCAATCGCGACGCCGAACTGGTGCGGGTGTTGCGGGGCGGCGCTGCCCGGGTGACGCGCGGCATGGCGCGGACCCTGGACCAACTGGCCGCGGAGCCGGAGAGCTTTCGCGCCGCGGTGCTGGATTTTTTGCATGAGCTGCCCAGCCACCTGGTGCTCGATGAAGGCCGGCTGGTGATCGCGCATGCGGGACTGAAGGAAGCGTTGCAGGGCCGTTCCTCCGCAGCGGCGCGCGCCTTTGCTCTGCACGGCGATTTGACGGGCGAAAAAGATGCGGCTGGGTTGCCGGTGCGCAGGGCCTGGGCGGAAGGATATCGCGGCAAAGCGCTGGTGGTGCACGGGCACACGCCCGTGAGTGAGCCGATGTGGCTGAATAACACCGTCAATATCGATACGGGATGCGCCTATGGCGGACACCTGACGGCGTTGCGTTATCCGGAGCGGGTGACGCTCTCCATTCCCGCCAAGGCGATTTATTATCCGCCGCGCCGGCCGTTCCCGCCGAACCATACGCTAAAGCGGCGGTAAGTCGGAAGGAACGTGTTATCCAGCATCCCCAGAGTGCGGCCGTTGGGGCGCCCTATTGGCTGACAGGGGGAGCGGAGTTCTTGCCCTTGGGGCCGGAAGTGAAGTGACGCAGCACGAACTCCTGCGTGACGGTGCTCGCGGTTCGCTCAATCGTGCTGATCATGACATTCTCGCCAAAGAACGTCCAAGTGCGGTCGTTGCGCGGATAGTAGAGGGTTGAGAAACCGGCGGAGATGATGTCGCCGCCGACCGTTGAAAAGTTTGGTTCGTTTCGGCCGTTGTCGCCCCTGCAGACGAACGGGGCGGCGAGCGCGTGCTGCAGGCGCGAGCGATTGGTGCCCGTTGCCCTGGTAGAAGTAGCGCGGATCCTGATGCAAGAGCGCAGGCAGAACCGCACCGCCGAAGAAAATGTCGGTGAATCCGTCGGCGGCAACTGCGCCCACGCGCTTCCCGTAGCCTTCCGCGCCAAGCCTGTAGTCGGGGATTCTGACTCCCTGGTTGACGCCGGCCATGAAGAATATTCCCGCAATCGTGATTGGGTCAGCCGAGACCTTGAGCGCGAGTTGAAACTTCAACTTCGCGGTCAGCGGCGGCGCGGAGGGATCGTAGACGACATAGAAGTTTGGGATCACGCCGAACACGCGCTGCTGCTCCGCAATCTTCACCTGCTCGGTAGCGAGTTCCGCGGGCGAAGCGGATGACCGTGACCGACGTCTGCCCGCCTTCAAGCACCATCTCGATGCCAGGCACGATTTCAACCTGGCCGGGAGAAAGCGCGATCGCCGGTGACACCCAGTCGACAAATCCCTTGGCTTTGATAGTGATGCGATAGCCCGTTCCGGGCCTCAAATTCGTAAATTCGAAAAAGCCGTTATCGTTGGCAGTTGTTTTCCTCTCGCTGCCTGGATCGGGACCCTTCGAGTGCGACCACTGCACCGGGAATCACCTCATCCTGCGCGTCCGTGACAGTGCCATTGATACTGCCCAACTGCGCTGTGACAACTGGCGCACTTTGCCCGGGGACGGCGCCCGCGTTTCCTGGCGTCGCGGCGGACGCCTGGGGCGCCGAGTCTGCCGCCGGAAGGGCGCTCGTCGAGACCGCGAGAGCGGCGGGATGCGGATTGCCGGATTCGGACTGCTGGGCTGCCAGGCTGGCGCAGGCAGTCAATACGGCGATGAGCGCAACAGCGGATAGTCCGAACGAGAACAGGTCTTTCGAAAGAAATTTCCACAAACGAAGTATTAAGGGCATGAAGGGATTCTCATCAAAAAAATAAGCGCTACGTTTCATATGCATTGCGACGATTTCGAGAGGTGGAAGAAAAGCTTGGGGTTCACTGGATAAGCCACTTCTCGCCATCGAGCTCCTTTCGCGGCGAACATGTAGTACCGATGTTCCTCCGCAGAAATGATTCGCCCTCACTTGAATTTGAACCGACAGTGGTCACGCGTTCTAACTCTAACGTGGACAAGATTTTAGCTCGGGGTGCAAATCGATCACTTCGAACGGGGTCCAGCGAGGGCGCCGCGAACAGACCCTACATAAAGAATCGACAGTTTCTTTTGATTAGACGCATTTGTGCCGTTGCCGGACACAAGGATTCGGCCGCCGCGGCCAAAATTGCGCACACGATTGGCAGGCACGCCCGGTTTTCTCTGATTTGTCACAGTAAATTATTAATAACAATAGTCTTACACGGCGAAGTCGATGAAGCCGCGCTCGGGATCGGTAGAAACCAGCTTGACAGTAACTCTATCGCCGACATCGAGGCCCTTTCCGCCCTGGACGAGCTTGCCGTCTACATGGGGATCGAGGGTGCGCACGAAGGTTCCGTAGTTGTTCACGCCGGTGACGATGGCCTGATAACTCTGGCCGATGTGCGGGTGCAGCACTACGGCGGCGATGCGCTTTTGCATGTCGCGCTCGACCTTGCGCGCGCCGTCTTCCATCAGCGTGCATCGTTGCGCAATGGCGTTGAGCTCATCTTCGGAGTAGGGCGCTGCGGAGTGGGTGAGCCATGCTTTGAGAAGGCGTTGCGTGACGTCATCGGGAAAGCGGCGATTGGGCGCGGTGGAGTGGGTGTAGTCCTGCACCGCGAGGCCGAAGTGACCGGGCGAGGGCTGGTTGGGCTTGACCAGGATGTACTCGCCGGGGCCCAGGAGCTTGATGACGGTCAGCGAGACATCGGGAAAGTGATCGGGATCCTTTTGCTTTTCTGCGAGCAGTACCTCATTGAGCGCCTTGGAGTCGGGTTCGGCAGGAAGCGTGTAGCCCTTGGCCTTGGCTAGCTCGACGATGCGGTCCCAGCGCTTGGGCGTGCGCACCACGCGGCGGATAGATGCCAGGCCCGCATTCTCAAAGGTGCGTGCGATGACGCCGTTGGCCGCGATCATGAACTCCTCGATCAGCGACGTGGCGCGATTCTTGGTGACGGGCGCAATGCCGATGACCTGATCGGTAATGAGCACCGGCCGCGTCTCGATGGTTTCAAGATCGAGCGCTCCGTGCTGGAAGCGGTTGCCACCCATGCGCTGCGCGGCCGTGTCCTGCAATTTGAGCTGCGCAGCAAGATCGGCGTTGGCGGCCACCTTGGGCGGCGCGGCGGCTGTGCCCTCGAGCCACGCTCCTACGCTGGGATAGGCCAATTGCGCGCGATTATGCACCAGGGCGCGGTAGGCCTTGCCATCGGTGGCAATGCCATCGGCGCCCACGGAGAACTCGGTGACGATAGCGGCGCGATCTTCATTTTCGTTGAGCGAGGTAATGCCTTCGGAAAGAGCCGTTGGCAGCATGGGATAGATGGTGACGCCCGTGTACACCGAGGTGGTTTCGCTCTGCGCATGGCGTATCGAGCAACGTGCCTTTGTGAACGCGCGCGTCGACATCCGCCACGCCCACCAGCACGCGGATGCGGCCGTCGGGCAACTGCTCGGCCCACTCGATCTGGTCGAGATCGCGCGAAGTGTCGTTGTCAATGGAGGACCAGAGCAGGCTGCGCAGGTCGGTAAGGCCGTCGGCTGCGGTAAGGGCGGGTTGCGCCTGAATGGCGGCTAGTTCAGTGTCGGTCCCGGGAGGAAAGTCGGGCTGAAATCCGTGCTCGATCATGGCGGCGTGGGCCGCGGCAACCAGATTGAAATGAAAAGGATGATTGGAATGCATGGGCGATCGTGCTCCTAAAGCACGAAATGCCAGCCTAACACGCGAGACAGGGAGCGAAGAGGTGGGTTGAGGATAGTGCTGTCCCACATCTCAAGGGAGAGATGTGGGGCACCCGTTTTCGTGCTGGGTTGAGAAAGAGGTATTGAGTTATTGAATGCCGAGGTCGGAAAGCACCTTGGGCTTGGCTTCTTCGACGGCGAGCAGGTTGTGGCAGGCGGAACAATCCTGAGTGATGCTGGTGCCGTCTTTGGCCACGTGGTCGCCATCGTGGCAGCGGAAGCAGCCGGGATAGTCCTGGTGGCCGATGTGGTTGGGATGAGTTCCCCAGGTCACTTTCATGTACGGGAACACATTCTGGCTGTAGAGAAGATAGAGTTCCTGTCCGGCATCCTTCACCAGCGCCGCTTTATCGGTGAGGACCTCGGGATGCTGGCTGCGATAGAAGGCGTCAAGCTGTTGCGGAATCTGGATCTTCGCTTCTTCCTGGCTGGTCCATGGACCGTTCAGGAGCGCCAGGCCCTCTTTATGGATGAAAGGCAGCGAGGGACTGATGGCGCCGTCGGCCATGGCGCGGTTGATGGCTTCTCCCGCGGTGACAAAAGTGTGCGCCGCGCGGTTGTGGCAGTCGATGCAATCCATCACGCGCCGCTCGCCCTGAGGCTGCGCGCCGTTGAGGGCCGTGGCGGCATAGGTGTTCAGTGTGCCATCGGGATTGGTGCGCTGCACCCAGGGAATCGAAGTGCGCGTGGGATCGGTAGCGATGTATTCGATGTGGCCCAGGTGCACGCCGTGAATGCCAGTGCGATGCGAGAAGGAATCTTCGCCGCCGAGATGCAGGATGAGCACGGTCTGCGATTCGGTGTTTTGTTCGTCGTCAGCGAACGATGACTTGACGAGCAATTTGTCGCCGTCGAAGCGCGTGGGCGTGTGGCAGGCCTCGCAGGTATAGCGCGCGGGGCGCAGACTGGTGACCGGCGATGGAATGGGCGTGGGATAGTTGGGAATGATTTTGGGCGAAAGCGGCGCAAACGGGTGGAACGTGACTTCGAGCAGCTGCTTGGTGCCATTCACTTTGGCGCTGAAATACGCCTCGGCGCCGGTGCCGATGTGGCACTCGACGCAAGGCACATGGGAGTGCGCAGAGATCTGGTAGGCGGTGTATTCGGGCGCCATCACGTGGCAGGATGCGCCGCAGAACTTCGGCGAATCCATGTATTCCGCGCCGTGATAGCTGGCGGTGGCGACCACCAGGAAATTTACGATGGTGGCCACCAGCACGATGTCGATGCCGTGGCGGAAGATGCGATCGTTAAGATCGATTTTGGGAAATGCGGAGGGAATTTCGCCGGCTTTTCTGAGTTTTCTGCGGCGCAAGAAAATGCCGACGGGGATGAGCGCCAGGCCCAGCAGGAATAGTGCGGGAAGGATCAGGAAGAAGATGATGCCCAGGTAGGGATTGTCACTGAGATTGCCTGTGAGTTCGGCCAGCCAGTAGCTGATCATGGTGACGCCCGAGCCGGTGGTGATGGCGCCGCCGGCAAGGCTGATCGGGTTGTTGCCGAAAAACAGGGCGGGACGAACCCATTCTTCGCGGAATCTTTGAAATGCCGACACGATGGTGCAGCCTCCATGCGTAGGCGGGCCCGCCATGGGATGGCGAGCCCGCTGTCAAATTACTGCGCCGATTTTAATCGAGCGCGTCCACAATGCAACCGCTGGTCCGGACCTACTTGAGGCTCTTGAAGTACGCCGCCACGGCACTCACCTGCGCGTCAGTCAGTCCGGCAATAGGCTTCATCTTGCCTTTGCCGCTCTTGACGGTGGCCTCGATCTGAGCCACGGTGAGGGCCTTGATCGATGGATCGGAGACGGGCTTGATGCCCATGGCCTTGGCCATGCCGGCGCTGGGTGTGCCGGTGGGACCGTGGCACATGGCGCACTTGGCTTTGTAGGTCGCTGCGCCGTCCTGGGCGAAGCACATGGCGCCAGCCAGCGATACGGCTGCGGCCAGCACAATTTGGGAACGAAGCATTTTGGTCATGCGAAAACTCCTTAATGTTTGCCGGCCCGTACACGCAGAACTGCGCTTGCCGCGTGATTGTTGTTGAACCTTCAGGCCCATGTTACCGGCTGTTCGTGCTGCATCGGCAATGGTAACAGGAACCCCGGACACAGACCGGCGCGATCGAGGGTTTGGGTCCGACGACCGCGCCGGCTGCTTCTTGCGCTTACACTTGCTCTTTCTCTTGCCCTACTTCAGAAGCCGCCTTCTTACTTGGCAAAGGTTCTGAAGTAATCCACTGACGCCTTGATCTCGGCATCGGAAAGCTTGCCCTTGAAGGCTGGCATCTTGCTCTTGCCGTTGGTGGTGTCTGTAATCATCTGCGCTTCGCTCAGGGACTTGACCGAAGGATCGCTGGCGGGCTTGACGCCCATGGCCTTGGCGATTCCAGGATTCGGCATGCCCTGCGCGCCGTGACAGCTTTGGCACTTGGCCTTGTAGGTCGCTTCCCCAGAGGTCTGGGCGAAGCCCACCACGCCGGACAGCAGAACGATCGTTGCCAGCGCTGACGACATGCGAATGATCTTGCTCATGGTAGAACTCCGTGATTCGTGGATCGTGGTTCGTGATTTAGAACTCGTAGTGGAATCCGAGCGTGACGTTGTTGCCGTGGAAGTTCCGCGGCGCGGTAGCGCCCGCCGGTCCCTCGTTCATGCCCGTCGAAACCGACATCGAAGCGCAGGGCACGATGTTTGCTGCTGTTACGTTAGCGACGGCCGTCAGGGTGCAGTTTTGCGCGCCCGAAGCACCACCTTCGCCGTAGCCTAAGTAGTTGTACTCTGCCTTCCAGGTCAGGCCCGGATGCATGGTGTAGGCCACATTCAAATACGGAGTTTGATACGTCGACACCAGCGAACCATTGACCGCACGGGCATCTGTAAAGAACTGGCTGCCGGCGACTGAACTGACCCGGTAACCGAGGCCGTACTTCACCTTTTCGTTAGGATTGACGTCCACGCCGACCGAACCGTGCTGCGTGGGAGCGGACATGAAGGCACGGGCTAACCATTGCGTCGGAGTGCTGTTGGTGGCGCTGGTCACGCAGGTGCTGGGAGCGCCTGAGGATGTCAGCGACGCGGCACCGGCAAAATATGGGCTGGTGGTGCCGTTCAGAAAGCCGCTGTCCTGGTTCGTATAGCAGATGTTGGTAGCCGTGTAGACATCGCTGTAGACGTAGTCGAAGTCAACCGCCAAATGCTCGTTGGGCGTGAGCATGCCGCTCAGGCCGGCGGTGCGGCTGTAGTCCACGTGATTCAGCGGGCCGTACGGCGAAGCCACGCCTGTGTTCTGCGTGTTGTTGTGCCGCTCCATGTCGGTGTAGGTAGCCGTGAAGTCTGCC
This sequence comes from uncultured Acidobacteriota bacterium, assembly GCA_963826735.1. Lineage (GTDB taxonomy): Bacteria > Acidobacteriota > Terriglobia > Terriglobales > Acidobacteriaceae > Telmatobacter. Next base: position 848,950 of record CAWGYN010000005.1, on the reverse strand, counting down.
CATTTCACCGGGTGGAACTTGGTGTGCACGCGATAGTGACGCAACTGGCGCGGCGACATGGTGGTGAATGCGTTGTCGTCGTACATTGCCTCAACCGTTCCGTTGATGTCCCAGTTGCTGTTCACGCGATAGGCGGCATTCAGAATTCCGCCCTGCTCGGTAATGGCAAAGATCGTGCGGGTCGTCGTAGGGGTAACGTTCAGGTTCAAGCCGATGTTGCGATTGCCGTAACGGTAGGTAAAGGCAACGCTGGCCTTGGGCGTCACCGTCCAGCTGGCCGTCAGGTTGTTCACCAGCTGCTCGTTGCCGAAGTAGGTGTTGACGACTCCGTACGTCTCGCCCGTCGCGATGCCGGAGTTGGTCACGCTCGAAGTGAGCGTGCCCGTGTAGTTGATGGTCTCCTGTCCTGCCGCGGTGCCCGTGACCAGCTTGGTATAACCCGAAGTATTCACGTTTCCGGGCTGTCCGTTCGCCGACAGGGTCACCTGATCCTCCAGGTCGAAGTTCTTGGCCACCTCCCAGATCACGCCATACTCGGCGTTGTAGACCTCGCGCGTGACAGCGCCAACCGCCGAGTTGTACTCATCGCGAGTGGTACCGTTGAGGCCCCATGCATTGTCCATGAAGCTGGGCATCTTCATTTTCATGCGGCTGTAGCTGAACTGGCCGTTCATGATCAGGTTTTTGATACTGGTGGACTGGAAGCGCACGATCTCGCTCGGCATGGTGGTGCGGATCGGATACGTCCGCAGGTAGCTGGTGACCACCGCGCAGGACGGATCGATGATCGGCGCGCCGCCGTTCGACGATGGGTTGAGGAACGTAGTGGCATTCGCGATGCTGTTGCTATTGCAGGCGGCGGTACTGTACGGCGCCCACAAAGTGGAGGTCGAGGTCGATCCATTGCTCGAGAAATCCCAGTTGCCCAGATAGGCCGGTGTGCCGTCAGCTTCCTGCACCTGGAATCCGTTGGGATCGAGCGTGATGTAGCTGTTCTCCTTGTAGTGGTGGATACGCTGCTCGTAGGTGACCATCGTGCCCTTGACCGGCTTCCAGTCGACCGCCATGCTGTACTCGTCGGTCGAGTGGCGCTGGTACAGCTCCATCAAGGCGTTGTACTTGATCACGCCGCCCGAGCGTACCGGCAGCAGCGACGGACCCTGCATGATGTTCTGCGAATAGGCAAGGCGGACGCTGAACTTTGACTGAGGATAGAGAGTCAAATCGGTGTCAGTCATGCGCCGCACCGAGTTGGTCATCACCGAGGAGTGCTGCGGCTGCTGCCATGCCAGGTGACCGGTCGGCGCGGCCGAGGGGCCGATGGGGAGGGTGATGCCGCTGGGGATGTTCGGATTGCCCAGCAGATCGTAGTCAAAGTACTGGCGGTCGCGGCGGAAGAGGCCGTTGAACTCGTAGATCTTCGCCTTGCTCATCGAGAGCTTGGCAAAATTGTAAGGGTCGCCGCCAAAGCCGGAACCGGTTGCGCGCGCATCATCCACCCACGCGTGCTTGTTCGAGTCCAGCTTGTGCAGTTCGACGGTCTCGCCGCTGACGCGGGGACCGGACTGCAGGTTAACGAGCGTGTCGTACATTGCGCCCGAGCCGACCGTGTCGTTTATGCGGCCGCTCACGTCCACCGTATAGTGTGCGGTGTAGCCCTCGGGCGTGGTCATCTTCGAGGTGCTCGCCGCCGGTTCCTGGGCCAGGGCGATACACGCTGCCATCGGCAAGGCGATGGCCAGCCCCGCAGCCAAAAGGCCTCTGCGGGTCGACTGTGCATGTAGGTACCGTTTGAAAAAGCCAGTATTCATAAAAGCCTCACTTCGTAACCACTCGTGTCGCGTCAAAACCTGTTTGCAGCCCATCCCGCTCCTCGCAGCCTTCCGGTCGACCGCATGGGAGGCTGCCAAGAGCCTTTAGCGGAGGAAGGCGGGATCGAGATTCGAGCCATGAATCATGGTGTGGCAGTCGATACACGGCGTTACGTCGGCCGACTGGGCCCACGAGAAGTTATGGATCGCGTTCGTCGCTACCATGCTGTGGCACTGGGAGCACAGAACGTTGACCGTCGGCACGTTCAGCAAGCGCGCGTTTTGCGAGCCGTGCGGCGTGTGGCAGGCGAGGCAACCCTCACCCTTCACCGCGGCGTGCTCGTAAACCCAAGGTCCGCGCTTCTCCATGTGGCACTTGGTGCAGATCATGTTCTGGTCGGCAGTGGACCTGAGGTTGTTGTTCCCGAAAGTTCCGTGCGGGTCATGGCAGTCACTGCACTTCACTGCACCCTCGTTCACCTTGTGGTGGAAGGGCATGGAGAATTGCGGCTTCACGTCGGTGTGGCACTGGAAGCAAAGCGTGGGCTCCGGCGCCTTGAGCAGCGACTCTTCCTTGCTGCCGTGAATGCTATGGCAACCGATGCAACTGACTCCGGCCTTGGCGTGCGGCGCACGCAAGTAATCAGGATGCGCGCTCGAGTGGCAGCTCAGGCACTTTTCATCCACTTCCTTGGTGGAGTGCTTGGCGGGATTGAATATCTTGGTCACGTCGCCGCCGCCGGCCACGTGCTCGCTGCCCGCACCGTGGCAGTTCTCGCAGGTCACGCCCTCGTGATTTCCCGGCATCGACAACATCTTCTGGTGAGGATTCGAAGCAAATTTCTTGCTCACCTCGTCGTGACAGGTGGCGCAGGTGTCAGAGCCCACAAAGTCAGCGTGCGCGGCCCCGGTGGAGGGCGCGTTAGAGGTTTTAGCCGCCGGCGCCTGAGCAGCACCCAGGGCTGTCGCCCATAGGAGGCCTGCGCCCAGCAGGAACATCAAGAACACTCGCAGTCCCGATAGTTTCCCGGGAGCCGCACCGAACATCCGCGTTACCGGCCTATTTGTATGCATGCAAAATACCGCCTTAAAAAGAACTTCCTTGCGCAACCTGAAAACAACCTCAGCGGCTATTCCGCGCTGAATGTGGCATTATCTCCTTGTGAGCGTGAGCACCGCTGATACCCATTGACGGCATCCTGCCGGTGTGGAGCATCACCACATGCACGTCAGATTACGGTTTTGTCATGTCGGCGGGCGGTGATGTCCATCACACCCAGTGGGGCCGCAGGTCCGGACGCAGAATACCCATCGCTTGAGCGAGTTGCGGCCTGGTCCGGGACAGGAAACCATCCTTACCATCACAGGCAATTGTCACGGTCGCGATGAACGTGAGGCCCATCACATCCAAGGGCTATCTGGCTCAAGCAAACTCAACCTGGATGCCTGTATTCCCTGGAGTTGGCAGGCGTCAAGGGCCTCAGCCGCAGCTCGAGCAAAGAGACAAGCAGGGCTCGGGAACGGCAGGAGGGCGGGCCGCATCGATAGAGAACGGAAGACGAAGCCGATGGCGGACACGCAATTTACGTTGGAAGAGCAGAGCCGGCCGAGACATTTGGGTCGGTCATCGCCTTTGGGTTGTGCGGCTTGCGCGAATCGCCGCCCCGGGTGGTTTTGCTCCCTGGGCAGCGCTGTCCTGGCCGACCTGGAACTTGCCACCAGCACCATTTCATTGCCCTCCCAGGCTTCGCTCTTTACGCAGGGTGAAGATGCCCGATGCCTGTATCTAATTTGCAGCGGCTATCTCAAGCTGACCGCTGGCCGAGCGGAAAACCGGCACATGATCGTGCGCGTCGCCGGGCCCGGCTCCATGCTGGGGCTATATGCAGTGCTTTCGCATGGCGTGTATGAGGTGACCGCGGAGTCTCTGACACCGGCGCAACTGCGCCCTGTCGAGCGCGAGCGCTTCCTCACCTTTCTGCGCAGCCACAAGGAAGCCCAGTTGCGCGCCGTGCAGTGCATCTGCCAGGAGTACCGTTTCGCATTGCAGGATGCCTGCCGGATTGCGCTGGCCGAGACCGTGGCCGCGCGCCTGGCGCGGCTGCTTATCGAGCTGTCGCATCAGATCGGCGAGCACACCGAAGCCGGCGAATACCGCTTCCCGTTGCTGCTGACGCACGAAGAGATGGCCTCGATGACCTGCACCACGCGCGAAACTGTCACCCGCACCCTGGGCCAGTTCCGCAAGGAAGGCTGGATCTCCATCGAAGACTCCATCTTGACGCTGCACAGTCCTGACCGGCTGCAGGGCCTTCTGTAGAAATAAGCGGAGCTAGCGGCGTTAGCGGAGTTAGGCACATTGCGGCACGGCTCTGATTGACGCTGTTGCTTCTGCTGCCACGAACAAAACAGGTGTACACAGACGCCCGATGTTGCGGGTCTAGCTCCGCGAACTCCGCTAACACCGCTTCTCCCCCTTTTTCGCTCACTTTCCGCCGCATTCCCGACTCAAAGAGCTATCATTTTGAAAGAGCCATCCTTTTTGAGGGTTGGAGTCCATCCCGCTTATGAAGCGCTATCTTGCCTGCATTTTTGCTTATCTGCTTGCGTCGGGTATTGCCACCGCCCAGACCTCTTCTCCCAACTTGACTGCGCCTGCCCCTGCTGCGACGACCGGGCCGGGCGTCACCAGCACTGTCAGTCCCGAGGTAGCGCAGTTTCAGAAGATCGAAGACAGTTGGTCCGACGCCGTCGACCGGCGCGACCAGTACGCGCTGGAACTGGTGCTTTCGCCCTTGTTTGTCGACGTCTCAGCGCAGGGCGACGTGACCACGCGCAACCAGCAGGTGGTGCAGGTGATCAGCGGCCAGGACAAGTCGTTGTACCTCACGCAGAAGGTAATCACCGTGCGCCTGCTGGGCGATATCGCCGTGGCCAACGGTACCTACACTCTGCACCACAGGGTGAATTCGGCAGAGGTCGACGAGAAGGGCATTTTTACGCACGTGTTTGAGCGCGTGCGCGGCGGCTGGCTGTGCATCAACTCGCAGCGCACCGTGTTGCGCCAGGACAACAACAGCAAGCAGAGGAAGGCGTCCACGGCCGAAGAGCCCTTCCACATCCCGTTCTTCTCCAAAGGCGACAAGGGACCGCAATAGAGGGAAGTCCCTCCATTATGCGGTTTTGTTGAATAAGATGAAGCGCTGGAACACAACTGAAAGTTACAGCGCCGCGAGCGCTTCGGCCTGCGTGGGGAATATTCCCGCGTACTTGGTGATGCCCACCATGGTAAAGACCTTTGTGAAGTGCGTCGAGAGGCCGAAGCAATATACTTTCTGGCCGGCGTTTGCGGCTTCGATGAGGAGCTGAATCACCAGGGCGATGCCGCTCGAGTTGATGTAATCGACGCCCGTGAAGTCCAGCAGGACGATCTTGGTGGTTTCCTTGGGCAGCGACTGGTATGCGCCCAGAACCGCATCTTTGGATGTGCTGGCGATATCGCCCTCAAAGCGGATAACGGCAACGGGATGGCCGGATGGAGCGGTGAGCTGGTCAACTCGGGATTTGGTCTCACTTTGCACTTGTCGAATTCCTCCGCTTTCCTTGGCTTCGCCAGCTGGGGTTATTCCGCGTCTTTATCCAGCTTGATCAGCAACCGCACATAACTGTTTTTTCCATCCAGGCCGGTCACCCACTCGGCCTCGTCAACCAGAGCCTGAATGAGAAACATGCCCATGCCGCGTGGGTCTTCTTCGCCGTGCATCTTGCGATCGATATCCGGACGGGCCGGTTTCTTGCCGATTCCGATGCCATCATCGATCACCTTCACTTCCAGGGCATCGGGTTCGGCGCGCAATACCACGCCCACCGAAAGCTTCTCATTGAGCCGGTTGCCGTGCTCGATGGCATTAATGCAGGCCTCGGCAACCGCGGTCTTCAGATCTTCGACGCGGTCATCGGGAAAGCCCATCAGCTTGGCTACCGAAGCGGCCGTACTCATGGCCACCTTCTCGTAGCCCATGCGCGTAGGCAGCCTCACTTCCACCGTGGTGGTTTTTAGCTCATTCATTCAGGCATCTCCGCCGCATCCGGTCCCGGATCAGAACGATGGCATAGCGCCAATGCGGTCATGTCGTCCGCCTGTGGGCCGCCTTCAGCAAAGGCCTCAATGGCCGTCCACAATGCATCGAGAATACCATCGGCCTTCCGGGATGGGCACCTACAAAATTCATCCAAAAGTCTTTCCGGCCCAAACTCCTCATCCCCTCGGAAGACCTCAGTCAGGCCGTCGGTATAGAAAAGTAGCCTGGCTCCGGCAGGAAAACCGCATCTTTCGCCGGTATAGCTCATGCCGGGTAACAGACCCAGCGGCGTGCCGGCAGCGTTGAACTGGCGCGGCTCCTTGCCGGCCTGGATCAGGAAACCGGGATTATGGCCGGCGTTGACGATCTCGAGCTCGCCCGGGTCAGGATGCAGGCGCAGGAAGATGGCCGTAACATAGCGCCGCCGCGCCTCTTCGCCCTCGGCCCAGTGGTGCTGGTTCATGCGCGTGGCCAGTTCGTCGAGAGGCATTCCCGTCACCGCCATACCGCGAAACGCGGCGCGGAAGCTCATCGACATAATCGCCGAAGCCAATCCCTTGCCGGCCACGTCGGCCACAGCCATCAATAAACTGCCGTCGGGCTGCTCCACGATGTCGAGATAGTCGCCGCCCACCTCGTAGCAGGCATTGGAACGGAAGGCCAGCGAATATGCGGGAATGTCCGGCAGCGCCTGGGGCAGCAGCGAGCGCTGAATGCGGCGCGCGGCCTCCAGGTCCTGGTGCATGCGTGCGAATTCCACGTTGCGCTTGTGATTGCGCGCGTTCTCCAGCGCTACGGCGGCCTGCAGCGCCAGACCATCAAGGAAATCGGCTTCGTAGAGCGTCAACTCTCGCCCGTCAGGAGATGCGACCAGCAATTCCGTCATGGTCTTGCCATCGCGATCGGTCAGCGGATAAGCGAGCAGCCCCTCGGTGTCGGTGTCTCCGTAGACAAGGCTGGTGCCGGAAAACGCGGCTCCCGCCATCTCCAGTTCGCGCACCACAATGCGCAGCACACACTGCAGCACCTCTTCCTCGCGAATGGTGGAGTGGACCTGGCGCGAGGCCTCAAGCAGCGCCTGCAAACGCGCCACCTGCTGCTGTAGCTCGATTGTCTCGCCGCCCGCGGCAAGGCCTAAGTCTGCAGCCATCATGACCCCCGTGGAATTTCACTCTAGCATGGCGGCGGGCCGGTCGGCATCGAATGATTTCAACTTCGGCCCAAGGGAGACGGCTCAGGGTGTCCGCCCGCCGGACCTACCGCGACCCGGGTGCCTATGGATCACCCCCGAGGCATAAATTATTCGCAAAGGGCGCGAATGCCTGTTTCCTTCAATTGAGAATCGAGTAAGATGCGCCTATTGGAGGTTCCCATGCGGAAAAATGGCTTCGGGCTCATCGCAGTAGTTTTTCTTGTGCAGCTTTGCGTGGCCTGCACAACACGCCTGGTCCTGGCGCAGGCAGAGAAACCTGCGTATCCGGCTATGGCTCCGCTGGATGCGTACATGATCGCCGACCAGAATTCTGAAATCGCGTTGGCGCGCAGTGCTGCTCCGAAATCGATTGCGAATGAAGCCGAAGTGATGGTGCTTGGGAAGACGGGATTCACGACCGCAGTGAAAGGCACGAATGGCTTTCTCTGCCTGGTGGAGCGGTCATGGGCCCAGGCCACTGACGCTGCGGAATTCTGGAACCCCAAAATGCGCGCGCCGATTTGCTTTAATGCGGCCGCGGCAAGAACCTTTGTGCCCATCTTCATGATGAAGACACGACTGGTGCTCGAAGGGAAATCGCGAACGGAAATCCTCGCGGCAACCACTTCGGCACTGGATACGAAGGAACTGCCCGCACTGGAGCCGGGCGCGATGTGCTACATGATGTCGAAGCAGCAGTACCTGAATGACAGCGTCACGAACTGGCACCCGCACGTGATGGTTTTTGTCTCGGGCGACGCGGCAAAGAGCTGGGGAGCCGACAAGGACGATTCGCCGGTCATCTTCTCGAATGACCCTCAAGAGCGGGTGACCGTCTTCATGTTTTGGGCTGGCAACTGGTCCGACGGGTCGCCTGGCCCAGCGATGGAGCACTGACGCCGCGCCGCCACTCGTCCAGTTGAGATTCGTATCCAAGTGTTGGCTTCTCGAATGTCCATCGAGGCTGCGGGTTTGTTCCGGGCGTATATCCAGGGAACGGAAACCGCACCGCCGGCCGGATCGTATGGTATTGTCGAATTTAACCTACACCTGAGAGTGTCAGGGCTTCCCAAGCGTCCCTACCATCAACTGTTTTATTTTTTTCGTCGCGTGATTTCGCCCGATGCGCTTTCCGTTTTGAGCCGTGCGGCCAGCGAGGGGCTGAATCTTTATCTCTAAATCATGAGCGAAAGGCGAGAATAAACCGATGAACCCGACCCACGAAGCCGCTGACGCCAACCTGGTCCTGACGCTGGAAGAGATTTCGAACCTGGCAGAGCAGGAGGGCAAGCCGGCCGATACGCTGATGAACGTGGTGGCGCTGATCGCCGCGCGCTTCAGGACCGATGTCTGCTCGGCTTATCTTCTGGAACCGGATCGATCGAACCTGGTGCTTGCCGCCTCGCTCGGCCTGCATCCCAAAAGTATCGGCACCTTGCGTATGCCATTGCATGAAGGCCTCTCCGGCCTGGTCGCGGAGCGGTTGCTTCCGGTGGCTGTGGCCGACGCGCGCGAGCATCCCCGCTACAAGTACTTCAAGGAATCTGGCGAAGACGAGTATCACTCTTTTCTCGGCGTGCCGCTGATCGACCGCGGCGTGCTGCAGGGCGTGCTGGTGGTCCAGACCAAAGACCCGCGCGTGTTTCGCGAGAGTGAGATTCGCATGCTGGCGGAGGCAGCGAACCAGGTGGCGCCGGTGGTGAGCGAGGCGCGAACGCTTGATCGTTTCATTGCCCCGGCGCAGGAAAAGCTGTGGGAGCTGGCGCGCAACGTGTGGTGGAGCTGGGACCAGGAGTGCGTGAGCCTGTTTCGCGATCTGAACCCGGTGCGTTGGCGCGCGCTGAATCAAAACCCGATTGCGCTGCTGAACGAGATTCCGCTGGGCGAGATTGAGCGCAGGGCAGCCGAACTTGCCTTGCACAGTCGCATCAATTACGCGTATCGTCGCCAGCAGGAATACTTGAACGACGATCGCACCTGGGGCGCAGGCCATGCGGGCGTGCTGCGGCCGCGGCCGGTGGGCTACTTCTCCGCCGAGTTCGGGCTGCATGAGTCGCTGCCGATCTATTCCGGCGGCCTGGGCATCCTGGCCGGCGACCACATCAAGAGCGCGTCCGATCTGGACATTCCGCTGGTCGGAGTCGGCCTTTTCTACGGGCAGGGATATTTCTTGCAGCGGCTCGACGAAAAGGGATGGCAACGCGAGGAGTATCTCCAAACCGATGTGAATCAACTGCCCATGCAACCGGCCATCGGCGCCAACGGCGAGCCGGTGGTGATTGAAATTGCCACGCGCGGCAGCTCGATTCGCGCCAAAGTGTGGCGGGTGCGAGTGGGCCGCTGCGATCTTCTGCTGCTGGACTCGAATGTGGCCGGCAACGCGCCTGAGGACTTGGAAACCACCTCGCGGCTTTACGGCGGCGACGCGCGCACGCGCATCCGGCAAGAACTGTTGCTGGGCGTGGGCGGATTTCGCGCGCTCAAGGCCATGGGCATTACGCCGGGCGTTCTGCACTTGAACGAGGGCCACAGCGGCTTTGCGGTCTTCGAAGCGATCCGCACGCGCATGGAGGAAGAGGGTCTGGATTTTTACGCGGCCGCGCGGCAGATTCCCCGCGAGGTGATTTTTACCACGCACACTCCGGTGCCCGCGGGTCACGACCGCTTCAGTCCCGACCTGATCGAGGAACACCTGGGGCCGCTGCGCGATGAGATGGGCATCTCGCACGAAAACCTGATGGGATTCGGCCGCGAGCATCCCACGGACTACGGCGAGCCATTCTGCATGACGGTGCTGGGCCTGAAGCTGGCGCGGCGTGTGAACGCGGTGAGCTCGCTGCACGGCGAGGTTTCGCGAGCCATGTGGAGAGGCCTGTATCCCGACGGCCCGGAAGACGCGGTGCCCATCGGCCACGTGACCAATGGCGTGCACGTGCCATCCTGGCTGGCGCCGCAGATGCGCCGCCTCTATGATCGCCATCTGGGCGTGGGCTGGCATCGCATAGGCGGTGCGGCGCAAACTTGGGCGGCGATCGAGTCTGTGGACGACGGCGAGTTGTGGGAGACGCACCTCAGCCTGAAGGGCCAGCTCCTGAACTTCGCGCGCCGGCGTGCGCGAGAACAGGCAGGACGCCGCGGCGAGCGGGAGCAGACCTTGAAGCAGTTTGACAAGGTGCTTTCGCCCGATGCTCTGACCATCGGCTTCGCCCGCCGTTTCGCCACTTACAAGCGCGCCAACCTTTTGCTGGCCGACATGGAGCAGCTGGCCGAAATGGTGAACGACGCCAAACGGCCGGTGCAGTTTGTTTTCGCCGGCAAGGCGCATCCCCACGACGAGCCCGGCAAGCGCGTGCTGCAACAGATCGCGCAGATGATGCGCAACTCCGACTTTGCCGACAAGTTTGTTTTCATTGAGGATTACGACATCAACGTGGGCCGTTATCTGGTGCAGGGTGTGGACGTGTGGCTGAACAATCCGCGGCGTCCGCTGGAGGCTTCAGGCACCAGCGGCATGAAAGTAGTGCTGAACGGCGGCCTGAACCTTTCCATTTTGGATGGGTGGTGGGCCGAGGCCTACGACGGGCTCAACGGCTTCGCCATCGGCACAGGCAGAACCCACTCCAACATGGACGTGCACGATAAGCGCGATGGCGAAGCGCTCTATTCGGTTCTTTTGGACGAAGTGATTCCGCTCTACTACGATCGCGACCGCGACGGCCTGCCGCGGGGCTGGATCAAACGCATGAAGCGGACAATCCGCACGCTGGGATGGCGCTTCAACGCCGATCGCATGGTGATGGATTACACGTCGCAGTGCTACGTTCCGGCGGCCGGCGGGACATCGAGCGAGGTGCGCACGCCGGCCTAAAAATTGGGGCCGGAAGTTACCACTCGCGGCGCACGCCGAAGATATCGAGTTGCTCATCGTTGCTGAGCAGCGGCAGATCTTCGTCGATGGCTTGCGCGGCGAGCATGCGATCAAATGGATCTTTGTGGTCAGCAGGAAGGCGTCCCGCGCGCAGCGCATGCTCGACCGAGATGGAGAGCAGGAGGTAGCCCGCTGCGGTCACCCTTGGAACGAAATCTTCGACGAGAACCTGCGCAAGAGGAAGCTTGCCAAGCCGGTACTTGGTGGCAATCTCCCAGGCCGAAGCGGCGGAAACCAGGATCTCATTTGCGGGAGCTTCGATTAGTTTCTGCGCACGCGCTGAGAGCAGGTCCTTGCGAAAAGCTGCCCATAAAAGTGCATGGGTGTCGAGCAGAACTCTCATTCATCCTCGCCGTTCCAAAGGCGAAGTTCGTCTTCCGGTAGTGGCTCGAAGAACTCAGGCCCAACATCGCCTAACCCCTCGAGAAAGCCAAGGCGCTGGCTGGCCGCGAACAGAATCGACCGGCACCAAACGCACCACGGGTTTGCGCTCGCGTCCGGAAGTGATGCGTACATCCTCTCCGTTGAGCGCGCGCTGCACCAGTTTGGAGAGATTGGTCTTGGCTTCGAAGATGGTTGCGGTAGGCATAATCTCATTCTGCTAACTTAGCTTAGCTAAGTTAGCATTCTTTGTCAAGACAGGGACTATCAGGCTGAATCAAAAGGCCTAATTGAGTTATGGATCGGCTTTAGCTCACCAACTCCATCTCTTTGAGCGATTCCGCATACGGCGCGCGCAGCACGCCGCGCTCGGTGATGATGGCGGCGATGTATTTGGCCGGGGTCACGTCGAAGGCCGGGTTGCAGATGCCCACGCCGTTGGGCGTCAGCTGCTTGCCGGCGTGATGCGTCACTTCCTTCGCCGGGCGCTCCTCGATGGGGATCGCGTCGCCGGTTGCGGTGGCGAGATCGATGGTGGACCACGGCGCGGCAACGTAAAACGGAATGCCGTGCTCGCGCGCCAGGATCGCCACGTTGTAGGTGCCGATCTTGTTGGCGGTGTCGCCGTTGGCGGCGATGCGGTCCGCGCCCACAACCACGGCCTGAATCCGTCCCTGCCGCATCAGGCTGGCGGCCATGTTGTCGCAGATGACGGTGGTCGGAATGCCGTCGGCCATCAGCTCCCACGCCGTCAGCCGCGCGCCCTGCAGGAACGGCCGCGTCTCGTCGGCATAAACATGGATTTGCTTGCCCTGCTCGACTGCCGCGCGAATCACGCCCAGCGCGGTTCCATAGCCGCAGGTGGCCAGCGCGCCGGCGTTGCAGTGCGTCAGCACGCCGCCCTCGTCGGGCATCAGCGTCGGCGCCAAACGCGCCCATCGCCTTGCAGGCGGCGATGTCTTCGTTCGTACATGGCATGCGCCTCGGCCAGCAGTTTCTCCTGGATCTGGGCGAGCGACGCGCCGGAGGCCAGCAGACTCGGCAAACAGCGCCTTCATGCGGTCGATGGCCCAGAAAAGATTGACGGCCGTGGGCCGGGTTCCGGCCAGCCGCGCGCAGATCTTCTCGAACTCCGGCGCAAATTCGCTCCGCGCTCGTCGGCTTTGGTGTTGCTTCGCGCCCAGCGCGACGCCGTAGGCCGCGGAGACGCCGATGGCCGGCGCGCCGCGCACCACCATGGTGACGATGACGTCGGCCACCTGTTCGTAGGTTGTGGCGAGCACGTAGCTCTCTTCGAGCGGGAGCTTGGTCTGATCGATGAAGCGGACGCCTTCGGGGGTCCAGGTGAGGGTGGGAATCATGCAATTCCAGTGTAAATGGGACAGTGCGATGCGGGAACAGTGGTCAGGGATCCGTGCACAAGCCGAGCCTTCGCGACAACAGGCTGTCTGCACGCAAGTGTTGAAAACATTTTCAATTTCCGCTGGACGCGATAGCGCCCGGCTGCGTAGAGTGGTTGCGGTACCTTTCAAGCTGTCTTTTTTAGATCCTGCGGAGGAAGAACTTTTATGGCAACGCGCTCCACGCCCGCATCTGCGCCCAGCGCGCCCAATTACACCGGACCGTTCATCACCGTCACCGGCCTGTTCGGCATCTTTGGCTTTCTGACCAATCTGAACAGCAATCTCTCGCCCAAGCTTGAAGACATCTTCAATCTCAGCCACGCCTGGTCGAACCTGGTGACGGCGGCATGGTTCTTCGCCTACCTGGTCTTCTCGGTCCCTGCGGCCAAAGTGATTGAGAAGGTGGGCTACAAGCGCACCATGGTGATCTCGCTGTTCGTGATGGTGGTGGGCGCGCTGCTGTTCGTGCCCGCAGCCAACATGGTCAGTTTCCCGTTCTTTCTTACCGCCATCTTCGTGCTGGCCACGGGCGTTTGCGGACTGCAGACTTCGGCCAATCCCTACGTTTCGATTCTCGGACCGGAGCACAGCGCTCCGGCGCGGCTCACGCTGGCGCAGGCCTTCAACTCGCTGGGCTCGGCCATGGCTCCGATCGTGGTGGGCGTGTTCATCCTCACCGATCCTGCAAAGGTGACAAGTCAGGCGGCAATCGCGCACACGCTGCAGGGACCTTACATCGCCATTGCGTGCGCCCTGCTGGTGCTCGGCTTCATCATCATGTGATGCATCTGCCGGCCATCACCGTGACGCGCGATTTCCGTCCGGCGCAGGGCGCCGACGCGATCGCCGGACGCAGCATCTGGACCTACAGTCACACGGTGCTGGCGATGGTCGGTATCTTCTTCTATGTCGGCCTGGAGATTGCGCTGGCCGCCAACGCCATCCAGTTCTTCGAGACGCAGGGCAGTGCGATGGACGACTACCTTCGGTGGGCCCAACCGTTCGCCCATGCGGTCAGCGGTCTTTATCCGCAGGGGATCGGGGAAAAAGAAGTCGCCGCCGTGCTGGCCTTCTGTTATCCCCTGGCCATGATGATCGGGCGCTTTGCCGGAACCGTGCTGATGAAGTCGATCAAGGCCCACAAGTTGCTGGTCTTCCTCGGCGTCTTGGGCGTTGCCCTGCTGATCGTCGGGATGTTCTCGACGGGCCACCTCGCCATCTGGAGCTTGATTCTGTGCGGCTTCGCCAACTCCATCATGTATCCGACCATCTTTGCGCTGGGCATCGCCGAACTGGGGCCGCTGACCAGCAAGGGCTCGGGCGTGATCACGATCGGCAATGTCGGCGGAGCAGTGATTCCGCCGCTCTTCGGACTGCTCGCCGACAAGGCGGGCTACCAGCACGCATTCCTGCTGCTCATCGCCTGCTACCTGTTCATGATCTATTACGGCATCTCGGGCTATAAGCCGGAGCGAACGACTGTCGCTTAGGTCTGTTTCAGCATCGATTTCTCAGGCCCTCCGGCTCGCCGGAGGGCTTGCTGTTTCCGGCGTTTCCCTGACCGGGCGAGCGGAGAAATCGGCAGTCACGAAAGGCGATTTGGCGCGCCGCGCCGCCGCGAGCCTGCCCCAAAGCGAGACACCGGCCTGCACCACTTCGCGACAGCGACTGCAGCGCATCGCGACACGGTTTGCATGTTAACGCGACAACCTGAATCGCCCCGCTGCAAAAGCGGCGGCAAGGAAAGTTAAAAAATATGACTAAAGTTATTCCGGTCCGGACCGATGAAGGGTGTGGATGCGAACAGGCCCATCCGGAAATGACGGCGGCTTGGCAGGACGAGCGAGGCGCCAGCGGATTTGAGGGCACAAGGCATCCGAGAAGGAGTTGATCCCATGGCCCTCGGTGTTTTGAACAATCTGTCGGCGATCTACGCTGAGAACAATCTCAACAACACGAATGCCAGCCTGCAGACAGTGCTGCAGCAGTTGTCGTCGGGGTCGCGCATCAACTCCGGAGCGGACGACGCCGCCGGCCTTTCGCTGGTCAATGGGCTGGAGGCGAATTCGGCTGCGCTGACGCAGTCTGAGACCAACGCCACGGAAGGCGTGGGGCTGCTGCAGGTGGCCGACGGCGCCTTTCGCAGGTGACGAGCCTGCTGGACCGCGCGGTTACGCTGGCCACCGAAGCCTCGAACGGCACGCTGAATACGACGCAGGAGTCCGCGGCCAACCAGGAGTATCAATCGATCCTGGCCGAGATCAACAACATTGGATCCACGACCACCTACAACCAGGAGCAGGTCTTCAACAACTCGACGGTCGCCATTTACACCGGCGATTCCTCGCAGGCCGGCTCGTCGGTGGACGACCTGTATATCCGCACATTGTCCTCGTCGAGCGTGGGCGACACGGACGGCGCGATGTCCTACTCCAGCGGGCAGAACAATGTGTTCATCGATCTCACCAAGGACGGGACCAATGCCTCTGCCTCCGACAGCTTGAATGCCAGTGGCTCCAGCACGATCACGGTGAGCTACCTTGCAAGGGGATCGAGCGGGACGGTTACGCCCGCGACCGCGAATATCACGGTGGGCACAGGCACGAATTACTCCAACACGGCCCAGGGCCTGATCAACGCCATCAATGCCTCGGGCCTGGGACTGAGCGCGAGCTTCGGAACTGCGGCGCAGGCAGGCACGGCGGCAGTGAGCGCGGCCACGGCGGCGAACACGGCCGGCGGCGGCAGTACCGATACCGGCATCCTCATCGCCGGCAACGGCTTGGGCACTGGAACCAACGGCGCCGGCGAGGTGGGCACCCTAACCATTGCCGCGGCTGCGGACACGCTCACCGGCGGCACACTCTCGATTGTCGGCTCCGACGGCAAAACCCACATCATCTCCCTTGGGACGCCCAACTCCACAGATACGCTGGCGAACCTGGCGGCCACTATCAATGCGGCCGGGTACGGTGTCACGGCTACAGTGAACACCTCCGGATACTTAGACGGGCACCCGTCCAGTACACTCCTTACCCTGACCTCCGCCAACCCGGCTGTGACCGTGTCGAGCACCAACATGACCGCATCGGCAGGCGCAGCCACTCTGACTGGGACCCCGATCGTCAGCGGCTCATTCACGAATACGATCGGAACCATCACGACCGGCAACGCCAACCAGGCATATACGGGCGGTACGGTCAGCATCGGTTCCAACCCCGCCATTACGCTGGGAACCCTGGAAAGACCGATAACGCCGCTGATCTGGCGGCGACCATCAACGCCGGCAATTTCGGTGTTACGGCATCGGTCGATAGCACAGGGAAGATTCTCACCTTCCAGTCCGCCAACGCTTCCGACACTTTCAGCTCCACGGTAACTGTGGGCGCAGGCGGAGTAGCCGCGACGACCAACGTCGCCAACCAGAACCAGATCGGCACGGTGACCCTTTCCGGAGCGGGCAGCGTGGCCGGCGATGCCTTAACAGGGAATCTGGTGATCGATGGAACAACGTTCAATGCCGCGACGGGCGCTGGCACACTAACCGCGCTGGCGGCCGCCATTACAGCATCTGGCCTGGGAATCTCGGCAACCGTCAACGGGGCTGCAGTAGGCGCCCAGGCGGCAGGTACGATTCTGACGCTGGTTTCCAACGGCCCAGCTTCGGAAGGCGCCACCTTCGCGCAGACCATCGTCGATACAATTACCGCTGGCACCACCGCGGTCCAGGATACTCCGGCAGTCGGCCTGTCAGATTACTACAGCATGGCCGTGAGCGGCTCCCTCAACGACACATCCACGGGCGGGGGCGCGCTCAACGTGGGCATGGTTGCGGACAACAATGGCGCGGGCGGTGTGGCCACGACCAGCTACTCCGACGGCGCCGGCTCCAACCTGAGCACCACCGACCTGACTTCGCAGGTGAATGCCGAGGTAGCCCTGAACGAACTGAATGTGGCGATCAGCGATGTGGCCTCAATGGACGGCTACATCGGCGCCCAGATCAATACGCTCAATTCGCTCAGCCAGGTGATGAGCACGCAGCAGGAGAACGTGGTTTCAGCGCAGAATGCGGTGCAGGCCACCGACTACGCCTCGGCGACTTCGAATATGTCGAAGTACGAGATTCTGAGCCAGACCGGCATCGCTGCATTAGCGCAAGCTAACCAAGTGCAGCAGGAAGTGACCAAGCTCTTGCAGTAAAGCAGGCTTAGCAAGATTGCAGTACCTTCAAGACAACCCAGGGACAGGGCGGCGGCAGGGCGAGAGCTTTGCCGCCCACTTTTTTGACGGCAGGACGAGGCGTCGCGGGATTGGCCGGCTGCTTTTACCACCGTCCGGTGGTCAGGTACTCGTCGATCGCCTTTGCCGCTTTGCGGCCGGCGCCCATGGCGAGGATGACGGTGGCGCCGCCGGTGACGATGTCGCCGCCGGCAAAGACGCCGCGCTTGGAGGTGCGCATGGTTTCGGGATCGGCCACGATGTAGTTCCACTTGTTCGTGGCGAGGTCGGGAGTGGTGCTCTGGATGAGGGGATTGGCGGTGGTGCCGACGCCGATGATGGCGACGTTGGCGGGCAAAACGTATTCCGAGCCGGCGACGGGCACGGGACGGCGGCGGCCGCTTGCGTCGGGCTCGCCCAGCTCCATGCGCACGCAGCGCGCGCCGGTGAGCCAGCCTTTTTCGTCGCCGAGAAGCTCGACCGGGTTGGTCAGCATGCGGAACTCGATGCCCTCTTCGCGCGCGTGCTTCACTTCTTCGGCGCGGGCCGGCATCTCGGCTTCAGACCGCCGGTAAACCAGCGTGGCCGTCTGCGCGCCCAGGCGGCGGGCGGTGCGCACCGCGTCCATGGCGGTGTTGCCGCCGCCGACGACGATCACGTCGCGATCGCGGCAATCGTAGATCGGCTGGTCGAACTCGGGAAACTGATAGGCGCGCATCAGGTTGGTGCGGGTGAGAAACTCGTTGGCGGAGTAGACGCCGTTCAGATGCTCGCCGGGCACGCCGAGAAACACGGGCAGCCCCGCGCCGGTGGCCACAAAAACTGCGTCGAACCCCTCGACGCGCATCAGCTCGTCGAGCGTGACGCTCTTGCCGACCACGACGTTGGTTTCAAACTCGACGCCCATGCGGCGCAGGTTGTCGACCTCTTCTTTCACGATCGGCTTGGGCAGACGAAACTCGGGAATGCCGTAGACGAGCACGCCGCCCAGTTCGTGCAGCGCCTCAAAGACGCGGACGCGATGGCCCTTTCTGGACGAGATCGCCCGCGGCGGAAAGTCCGGCCGGACCGCTGCCCACGATGGCCACGCTCTTTCCGGTGGGCGGAGCAATGGCGGGCAAGCCTAGCTGCCCGCTTTGGCGCTCGAAGTCGGCGATGAACCGCTCCAGGTTGCCGATGGCGACGGGCTCGCCCTTCTTGCCGATCACGCAACCGCCTTCGCACTGGCTCTCCTGCGGGCACACGCGGCCGGTGATGGCGGGCAGCGCGTTGTCCTCGCGCATCTTCGCCGCTGCGGCCAGAAAATCGCCCGCGTAAATGAGCGCCACAATCTCCTTGATCTTGACGCCGACGGGGCAATCGAGCTGGCAGCCGGGCCTGGCGCAGGCGATGCAGCGCGTGGCTTCAGTGACGGCTGCGGAGCGCCGAAGGCCCTGGTTCACTTCTTCAAAGTTGTGCGCGCGCACGTCGGCGTCGAGCTCCGGCATGCGCACGCGCGGAATCTGCATGCGCTCTTTCAGCGGAAGGATGCGGATTCGAGTCAGACATGATGCGTCTCTCCCTGCGCTTCAAGCCTGGCGCGCAGTTGCGCGGTCTCTTTCTCCTTCGTGGCCAGCGCAGCGCGGATGCTGCGGCCAGTTCCTCCTGCCTGGTGCTGGTCGAATGCCTTGAGCGACTGGCACTCCTGGCCGCGATACATGGCGTTGCGCTGCATCAGCACGTCGAAGTTCACCAGCGAGGCATCGAATTCCGGACCATCGACGCAGGCAAACTTGCTCTGGTTGCCCAGCAGCACGCGGCAGCCGCCGCACATGCCCGTGCCGTCGACCATGATGGAGTTCAGGCTGACCATGGTCTTGATGCCGAGCGGCGCGGTGACGCGGGCTACGGCGCGCATCATCGGTACGGGGCCCACGGCGAGCACAAAGTCCAGCTTGCGCCCGGCGGCGAGAAGCTCTTCGAGTTTCTTCGTAACCAGACCCTGTTCGCCGTAGCTGCCGTCGTCGGTCATGATGCAGGCCTCGTGGCTCGCGGCGCGCACTTCGTCTTCAAAGATCACCATCTCGCGGCTGCGCGCGCCCTCAATGAAGATCACGTGATTATCGGCGTCCATAAGAGCTCTGGCGGTGGGCAGCGCCATGGCCGTGCCCACACTGCCGGCCACAATCGCGGCGGTACCGTACTTCTTGATTTCGGAGGGGCGGCCAAGAGGGCCGACGACGTCGAGAATCGCGTCGCCCATTTCAAGGCTGTTGAGCAGCGAGGTGGTCTTGCCTACGGCCTGCACCACAATCGTGATGGTTCCGGCCGCGGGATCGGCGCTCTTGATGGTGAGCGGAATGCGCTCGCCGCGTTCCTTCACGCGCAGAATGACGAACTGCCCCGGCCGCTGCTTGCGCGCGATGCGCGGCGCCGCGATGGTAAATTGCCGGATGTTGAGACCAGCGGTGCGGGCTTCCACAATCCTGAACACAGCTCGTCCTCCGGTGGGAATCTTTGCGCGCAGGCCCATAGCGCGTGCGTTCCGGGGCGTGATTCATAAATGGCGTGACTGGCCAGTCCGCATCCCTCAGGGGTTAAAACCCCTCAGTTTTTCTGGCCTTTTCGGCACGACTAAAGTCGTGCCCTTTCACGAAACCATTCATGAGACACATAACGATCACAAAATGCCGCAGAACGCGCGCGGCCTGCTCGTTCAGCACTGATTATTCAGGAATTGCCCGCAATGGCGTGTGACGTGAATCACGCGGGGATTGAACCGAGTTTGCGGGTTCGCGCTATTGCTGCTGCGCCTTCCAAAGCTGATAAAGCGCCCACGCCGACAGTGTGCAATTATCGCGGATAGTGCCATCGAGCATCATGCGTTCAAATTCGGCAAGGGGAACGGAGCGGGCAGTCAGATCGTGCTCTTCGGCGTCGGGATCTGCCTCGGCCGGCGTGAGACCGGTGGCCAGATACACGTGCTGTTTTTGCTGCGTGAAACCATAGGCGATCCAAAGCATCCCCAGGCGCGTCATCTCGGCGGCGTCCATGCCGATTTCTTCTCTGAGTTCGCCGCGCGCCAGCTCTTCGGGATTCTCGATTTCCATCTCCCAGCCGCCCTGGGGCAGCTCGAGCGCACGCTCCCCGATGGTGTAGCGGAACTGATCGACAAGCCAGATTCGGTCACCATCAATGGGGAGGATGATGGCTGCGTCGTGCTTCTCGACCACGCCATAGATGCCTTTCTCGCCGTTGCCACGCAGGACCTCGTCCTCGCGCACGCGCATCCAGTGGTTGCGGTAGACTTCGCGGCTGGAGAGCGTGGTGATGGTTCGGCCGGCGCTGGCGTCGGACTTGACGGGATGCATCGAGTCTCCTTCGCGGTTCATGGTGCGCTGCGTGGCGCACATCGTTGCGCGGAGATAAGGATATCGGCGGAGTGTGAAGTGATTGTTATCTCTGAAGGACAATTACTTCGAGAATAAGAATGGCAAAGAACACGAACTTGAGGATGACGACGGCTTTATACCTCGAAAGCGCTTCGGGAGGAAGGCTCATAAGAATGTGTTCGCGCCTGAATTCCTCTCGAATGGTGCTAAAGTCGAAAGGGTATTCTCTAAGGCTTTCGCGTTGTTGTTGCAGGCCCTCTTCTGTCAATCGCCGCCTTAGCCGCCTCTCCCAACCGGCGAAAAAGAACATACTTCCAATTGTCAGTATGTACAGTACGGCTTTGAATACGAACATTGCTAGCGCCTCGCCGCTGCGCACAATTCTATATGAGACAGAGCGCTGGCTCCGCCATCTCCGGCCCGCTCCGTCGTCTTCAGCAGTTCACCACCATCACAGAGCAACCAGCGCGAACGGGCCGCCATTTCACCAGGAATTCGGTGACGGCCGAGGATTGCATGGTGCGCATGGCGCTGAACTGGTGATCCTTCTGGCTGTAAAGCAACACGCCGCGCTCGCTCAGAACGGCCAGCGCAGGAACGCCTTTCTTAACGTCGATGCCGTATTTGCCGGCAATATCGAGATTCGCGTCTTCGTTGCCGATGTTGATTTCAACCAATACGAAATTCGCGTCGAGAATCGGCTTGTTGTGCGTGTCGTGAAAGTAAATGTCGAGCACCTGGCAGTCGCCGCACCAGTTGCCACCGAAATCCAGCAGAATGCGGCGGTGCGTTCTGGCCGCGGTCTTGATCGCGGCGGCGAGGTCGACCCGGGCCTGCCCAGGATCGGGATAAATTGCGCGATCAGCGGAGTTGGCCGTGCCGGCGGCAAGCGACAAGAGCGCCGCCAAAACCAAAAGCTTGACCGTCTTCATGGGGAAACCTCCGTGGCTGTTCTCAGGATGCCACAAGCGCAGGGCCGACGCATATCAGATTCCGAGTAGCTTGAGCAGATAGGGGATGTTCCAAGCAGCCTTGAGGCGCTTTCCCTTGATTCCGCGCTTGGAAGATTTGTCCTGTTTGAGCAGATTGAGGGCGATGCGGTTGAGGATGGAGAAGTTTTGTGCGGCGTGGCCAGTGCGTTTGCGGTCCAAGTCTTCGCCGAAGCCGACGTCGAGCACCCAGTGCAATTTGTTTTCGATCCCCCAGTGCTGGCGGATCACTGAGTTCAGTCGCGCGGCATCGGGCCTGAGGCTGGTGATGTAGTAGCGAATCTCGCGCTCGGTTTTGCCTGTGGCCTTGTGGTACCGTTCCGACTCGATGCGCACCAACGCCTGTAAAGAGGCCCATTCGGATGCCTTTTCGATCAGGCCAAGATCGGCCATCACTGAGCACTTGCGCCGCTCGACCCGTCCGTGTCCACAGTCGATTTCCTCGGCCACCGCATCGGAGTTCATCAGTAGAAACGAGTCTTTTACCTGTTCGGCTAAAAGACCCTGGTTCTCCTTGACTGCCAATACATAGTCGGCTTTCTTCGCGACGATCTGGCGGGCGATCCCGCGCTGGCAGCTCATGGCGTCTATGGTCACCACCGTGCCCGTCAACTCCAGCGCGTTGAGCAACTTGGGAATGGCCGTGATTTCGTTGGATTTTTCATCGACCTTGCGCTGCGCCAGCACCAGTCCGTTACCCTCGGCCCAGGCCGAAACCATGTGCACCAAGGTCTTCTTACCGCTCTCGCGCGTGCCACACAAGGCCTTGCCGTCAATGGCTACCACTTCGCCCGCCGTCAGCTTGGCGATCGACGAAACCCAAGCCACAAAACCCTTTTCCATCTCTTCCGGGTCCAGCGCCGCGAACACCCGGTTAAACGTATCGTGCGATGGAATGCCCGATGGAAGCGTCAAAAAAGTCTTCAACCATTCCAGCTTGTCTTCCCCGTACTCGGCTATGTCGTTCCAACTCTCGGCCCCGCTCAGCACCGCGGCTATCGAGATCAGAAGGATCTCTTCCAGCAAATGTTCCCGGTTCCGTTCCACGCGGGGATCGCGCAACTCTGCAAAATACTTCAGGGGATTTTCCATATCCCCTTCTCGTCTATCTACATCCCCCACGCATATAGCAATTTATATGCGTCGGCCCTGAGGGCGCAGGCCGTCGTGCTCGTCGTTCTCGTAAAGCGCGGCGAATCGTGCGCGCTTGTCGGCAGGCACGTAAAAGCCGGCGTCCTTCATTCCGAGCGGCGTGAAAATGTGGTCGCGCATAAAGTCGGGCAGCGACTGGCCGGTGATCTTCTCAATGATGTAGCCCTGAATATCCATCGACAAGCTGTAGCGCCACCGCGTGCCGGGCTGGTAGTTGAGCGGAACCTGCGCCATGCGCTTGATGAAATCCTGAGGACTCGACAGATGGCGCACCTCGAGTTTCTGATACAGAGCATCGACCGGGCCGTCGCCATCGCCGTAGCTGAATCCCGCCGTGTGCGTCATCAGCTCGTGCATGGTGGGTATGTGGTCGGGGTTGACGAGAATCATTTTGCCGGTGGCATCCAGCCCCGCGTAGACCTTGAGGTTGGCAAACTCGGGAATGAACTTGGTGATGGGATCGCTGGGCAGCCACTTGCCCTCTTCGTACAGGATGAGCATCGCCACGCCCGTTACAGGCTTGGTCATGGAGTAGTCGCGGAAGATGGTTTCCTTCGACATCGGCACGCCGCTCGTAAAGTCCTGCACGCCGTAGGTGCGGTAGTCCACGATCTTGCCGTGGCGCGCAAGGATGGTGACGGCGCCGGAGAGCTCTTTCTTGTCGACCACGTTCTGAATAAAGGCGTGCAGTCGCTCCAATCGTTCGGAAGAGAAGCCCTGAGACTCCGGAGCAACCGGTGTCATGTCGATCACCGCGGGAGCGGAGGGCTGCTGTGCGTGTAGACCGAGAGAAAGGAGGACTGCGGCGAGGAGCAGAGAGAATCTTTGCGACGAGGCCATGGATAGAAGGATCCTTTGCGACGCGATGCGAACCGCTTGCGCGTTCGGCACCCTTTATATCAGACGCAGGGTGCCGCTCTTTCGCTGAAGCGCATTGGGCACATGCATATTGGAGCCGCTCTTGCCTTTATTCCTCGAGTCGCGCCGCAAACAGCCTTTCAAACACGATCCGATGCTCCCAGGCCACAAGCAGCCAAAGCAACGTTGCAAACGCGCCCATCCCAATACCGCCCGGATTCATCAGGAGATGAAAGAGAAGGATGTTAAACAGCACCGGGCCTAGCAGCGTCAGCCCCAGACCCACAAACAGGTTCGCCAAAAACAGGATTCCGGACACGACCATGATCGCGCCCACCACATAAAAGTAGTGCGAGGCAAACAGGTCGGTCGTAAACTGCCCAGCCAGCCCTGCCGGCATCTGCCCCATGGGAATGAAATGGAGGAACATGTTGGAACCGAACACCAGGAACATGAGCCCGAGCAGGTAACGGGCGATCATCGCGACATACTTCATAGTTTTGCCTTTCAATTGTTTTGGATTTAGGGATCTGACGCGCGAGCCATCCGGCCCGCGGCCATGAGAAGGGGGAAAAATCCCCGCAAGCAATGGATGATTCCCGGCCGCCTGAGGATGCAAAGGATTTGTTTTTCCTGTTCATAACATTAGCGTTAAACTTACAGAAATAAGCGGAAACTCTGGTGCGGAAGGGCTCCAACGGGGAGCGAAACGCACAGCGGCTTATGGAAAAACAGACAAAATATCTCGCAGGCATCACCGTCGCGAACCTCGCATGCACGGTGCTCTTGGCTCTGATCGTTTGCGGAGTCTTGGAGGCGTTCGCGGCATTTGCCGCGTACGTCTACACTTGGCCGCTCTTTGTCATGTTTCCGATTTGCATTGCTCTCTCGGTCCTCGGTCTCCGGCTTGCGCGAAAGACTGAGCCGAGAAAGGCGCGCTGGCTCGTATACGTTTTGAACGGTTTGCCTCTCGTGGTTCCGTCCCTCATCTTGTTCTTCGTGGGCGATATCTTTTTTCACATGGATCGAACGAGATACATCATTCCCGATGGCTACCAGGGTTACGTTTACATACTTCACGGGATCGCGAACGAAGCACCCGCGGAGAGGAGCAATTGGGAGGTCACGTATCGCATCCCGAGCGATGGAATCTTGTTGACGCAAACCCCATTGCCGGCAGGATTTAGAGAAGCGAAGTACTATTACGAGCTCAAGGATGGTTCGTTGAAACGGATTCCTTCAAACAACGCTTCATCCTCTGCCAGCGGACCCGAGATTGTGGCATTTCCTGCTGTACCGGAAAACAACGAGTACGGGGAGTACTCCGAATCGTCGAGTTGCCACGTCGACTATGAGTGGTTTCATCTCGGAGCGCGATCGGAGAAAGTGGCCGATCCCGAATCGGGGAAACTCTCCGCCTACCTGCATGTTCATCCGAGCTTCTGCGCGAGCGGGTCAAAATGAGCGGATTCGGTGAGAGTTGCGTCCCGGCCGGATGGGATGTGCGCTTTCGCGGTAAACTATCTACTGGCAGGAGGACCGGGCGGTCGCTGCCGGAAACCCTTGCGCAAGCAGGGGTTGCCGGGAGAGGAAAGTCCGAACTCCGCAGGGCAGTGTGCCGGATAACGTCCGGGACGCGGGCGTCAAGGCCCGTGGACGGCCAGTGCCACAGAGAATATACCGCCACTGCGTGGGGCACCACTGCGTGGAGCTGTCCGATGGATTCATCCAAAGGGCTGCCCCACGCAGTGGTGCCCCACGCAGTGGTAAGGGTGAAAAGGTGCGGTAAGAGCGCACCGCGCAGCCAGTAATGGCTGTGGCAGGGTAAACCCCACACGGAGCAAGACCAAATAGGGAGGGAAGCCGGGGCCAAGAGCCAGACGCCGGCTGCGCATCGGCCCGATGCGGCAAGACGGTTCTAAACGGGGCCCCCGGCGACAGGTCTTCGTCGCTGGGGTGTTTCCAGCAGTTGTCGAAACCTCCGGGTAGGTCGCTGATGAGCGTCCGCGGCAACGCGGCGCCTAGAGGAATGACCGCATAAACAGAATTCGGCTTATGAGTCCTTTTGCCGAATCGCATGACGGCCCCGAGGGAGAGATTCCTCGGGGTCGACCATTTTCAGAGACAGCTGGTCGGCGAACTGACGACTTTTCGAGTTCTCAGGCTGATTTCTCGAGCTCAGCGAACTGATGGGCCTCGGCGATCTTTTGAGAGTATTGGCGAACCTTCTCATAGACCCCGATCACGACCGGGCCGACACAGACACAATAAACCCGTCTATCCCCATCCTTTGGAAGGCTCGGCTCTCCGAGCGAAACGTTGAACATGTGGCGCGCACTTTCAAGCAAGTCATTGTGGGTGGGTTTCTTGATCGATGCGCGGCCCAATGCTCTTGCTACGGCACAATCCATGAGCGCATCGGCTTCTTCCGGGCCGCAGGTGTATTCCCAGAAATCCCAGCTACCGTCCATGAACTCTTCGGCGAAAATGCGAATTTCCATTTCAGTCACTCAGCACACGCAATACCGCGCCTTTGCCGCAACTTTTACCGAAAAGATGCTCTCGAATAGATACTCTGCAATGGATCGCTGGGGGCCCTTTTCGGATCGCTGTCACGCGCAGGCATGGCTTGCATGGCCCATTCGGATTTCAAATCCAACACACCCGGGAAAATTTCCTATCCGACCAAAGCCTAATGCACAAATTCCGGTACATCAATGTCACGAAAGGGTTATGCCCAGGCCCCAAAGATCCGCAAACTCATGAGCCGAATGAGGATTGGGCTTTCCGCGGGGCGCTTGCCGCCGCGCTGCTACCATCAGACACATGTTGCGAGTGAAGCGGTTAGAGGCGGGCGCGCGGCTGCCGGTGGTGGCGCATCCGGGCGAGGATCTGGGTTACGACGTGTTTGCGCTGGAAGGCGCCGAATTGGCGCCGCGGGCCACTGTGAAGGTGCGGACCGGCATTGCCGTGGAGGCGCGCGATCCGCAGACAGGCGCGCCCCTGGGGTTGCTGGTGCGCGACCGCTCGTCGATGGCGGCGCGGGGCCTTGCCACCACGGGCGGCGTGATCGACTGCCGGCTACCGCGGCGAGATTCTGATCGTGATGACCAACCTGGGCGATGTCGACCCGGAGCTCCAGGCCGGCGAAAAGATCGCGCAGATGGTTCCCGTCCCTGTGCTCACGGGTCCGTCCAAGAGGTCGAAAGCACTGGAAGTATCGGGGCGGGCGGCAAAGGGTTTGGCAGCACAGGAAACTAGGAACTGCGGGGGGCCGAGAGGTCCACGGCCCACGAATCACGACCCACGATCACCGGCCCGGAACCGCACACCGGCCGCGTGCGTATCATAAGAGCGAGAAGCCATGCCACTCAAAGAGGCCTTCAAACTCGCGCTGCAGTCGCTGTGGGCCAACAAGCTGCGCAGCATCCTTACGCTGCTTGGCGTGATCATCGGCGTGGCGTCGGTGATCATGGTGGTCACTCTGACCAACGGCGCCAAGAAGTTTGTCACCGAAAATCAACACCTATGGCGCGGACGTGGTCACCATCAGCAAGATGCCGCAGACCTTCATCACCATCGAAGAGTATCTCGCCTTTCAGAAGCGCAAAGACATCACATTCGACGACTACAGGGCGATCCTGTCCGAATGCAAGTCCTGCGTGTCGGTGGCGCGCGACGCGCAACATCACCGGCAAGGTCGTCTACGGAACCCAGTCCACCACCGACACGAACATTCGCGGCTGGACCTGGACCATGCCGCCCTTCGAATCTGAATATCGCGGTGGGGCGCTCGTTTACTGAACTCGAGGACGAGCACAGCGCCCGTGTCGCCGATTGTGGGCTCCGACATTGTGGACAACGTGCTGGGCCCGGGCGACCCGCTGGGCAAGGAGATTCGCGTGGATGGCGCGCCCTACACGGTGATTGGCGTGGGCGAGAGCCAGGGCAAGATGTTGGGCCAAAGCATGGATAACTGGGTGGCGATCCCGCTGACCACCTTTCTCGACGACGTACGGCGCGCACACCAAGCATGATGATCTATGTGGATGCGGGCGGCGGCGGAGCGGTGATGGACGCGGTGTCAGGACGAACTGCGCACGATTATGCGCGCGCGGCGCCATCTGGCGCCCAGATCGATCCGGACGCTTTCTCCATCGATTCCAGCGCGACGTTTCAGAATTTGCTCGGGCAATATCCTGAACAACTTTGGCGCGGTGGTGGTGGCCATCGCGCGCATCTCGCTGGTGATTGGCGGCATCGTGATCATGAACATCATGCTGGTCTCGGTGACGGAGCGGACGCGCGAGATCGGCGTGCGCAAGGCGCTGGGCGCGACGCGGCACGATATTCTGCTGCAGTTCCTGATCGAGTCGGCGTTGCTGGCGCTGTCGGGGGGTGTCATCGGAGTGATTGCTGGGCATCGGCGTGGCGAAGGTGATGACTCTGGCGATCGGCTTTCCCTCCGTGGTGGCGCTCTGGTCCATCCTGGTGGGGTTGTTTGTGGCCACTGCGGTGGGATTGTTCTTTGGCGTTTATCCGGCGCACAAGGCGGCGCAGCTCGATCCCGATTGCAGCGCTGAGAGCGGAGCTGTGAGCTGAATGCATGAAGGCTCACGCGGTCAATCCAGAGAATCCGTGAAGCTGGCGCTGGATACGCTGCGCAAGAACAAGCTGCGCTCCGGCCTGACCATTCTCGGCATCCTCGATCGGCATCTCGACCGTGATCCTGATCTCTTCGGCAATCAACGGGCTCAATTCCAACATCGGACATTTTGTGCGCTCGCTGGGCACCAACGTCTTGTGGATCTTTCAGTTCGAGCCGTTCGGCCACCGGCCCACCACCGAGGAGCTGAATCGCAAGAAGCTGACCTACGAGGACGGCATGGCGATGCGCGCCTTGCCGCACGTGGTCGCCGTCGATCCCGAGCTGACCTATCAGAACTTTCAAACCGGCCTGGGCAACGTTTCTCTGAAGCACGGCACGCACAAGATTGCAGAACACCATCCTCAACGGCGATCACCACGGACGTGCACGAGGTGCACGGATGTCGAACTTCGTGGAAGGCCGCATGTGGACGCGAAGCGGAGGAGGAACGCCACGCCAATGTGGTGGTTCTGGGCCACGATGCCGCGGAGGATCTGTTTCCCGACGAGTATCCGCTCGGCAAGGATGTGGAATGCGGAGGCGATGTTTTCACCGTGATCGGCGTGCTGGACAAGCAGCCGCAGCCCTTCGGCAGCGGACGCAACACGCAGGACAACTCAGCCTACTTTCCGCTGGGGACGTTTCACAAGATTCATCCGGAGATCAAGGACTTCTGGATCGTGGTGAAATACGACGACCCGGCCAACAAGCAGCTGGTGACCGAAGAAGTGCGCGAGCTGCTGCGCGTGCGGCGCAAGGTGCACGCCGATCAGGACGACAACTTCGCGATCTTCGGCCCCGATTCGCTGACGCGGCTGTGGAATCAGCTGACCGGCGGACTTTTTCTCTTCATGGTGGCGGTTTCTTCCGTGGGGTTGATGGTGGGCGGCGTGGGCGTGATGAATATCATGCTGGTCAGCGTGACGGAACGGACGCGCGAGATCGGCGTGCGCAAGGCGATTGGCGCAACCAGGAAAAATATCCTTCTGCAATTCACGCTGGAAGCGGTGACGCTGTGCGCGGTGGGCGGCCTGCTCGGCATTCTGGCCGGAGCGCTGTTTACGCTGATTCTGCATTTTGCGGTGCTCGTTTCTGCATGCGGCGCTTTCGCTGACCTGGGTGGCGATCGCGTTTGGCGTCTCGTGCGTGATCGGGCTGGTGTTCGGCATTTATCCGGCGTGGAAGGCGGCGAACTGGATCCGATTGAGGCGCTGCGGTACGAGTAAAGCAGCGTCTAGCCTCTAGCTGCTCAGCTTTCAGTTATCATGCTCTGGTCTGCCTGCTGTCGAGCCTCTTGCGCGCAGAGCCTGCCGAAGTTCTCTCAAGAGCGACGGAAAAACCTGCATGCTCCGGCACGCAACACTAGAGCTAGAGGCTAGAGCTAGCAGCTGTACATCTGCGCTTCTGTGATGCCGCACGCTCTTGGCGCAGGCCGTGGAGATGGTGACGACGGCGCTGGCCGTGGCCGGGATGGGCTACTTTCTCGGCGGCGCTGGTGGCGGCGCGGAGTTTTCTGCGCGAGCGGCGCGCGCCGCGGGCTGCAGTTCGCGCCCGGCGTGAGCATTCTCAAGTCGCTCAAAGGCCTTGACCCCGGCATGATGGATGCCTTCCGCAGCCATTGCCGGCAGAACTATGCGGGCGAGTTCGAGCTGCTCTTCGGCGTCGCGTCGCTCGACGATCCTGCGGCTGCGGCGGTGGAGCAGCTGCAGCGCGAATTTCCCGAGCGCGCGATCCGGCTCGTCGAGTGCCCCGAGCGGCTGGGGACGAACGGCAAGGTGAGCACGCTGGCGCAACTTGCCGCACGCGCGCTACGATTTTCTGCTCATCAACGATTCCGACATTACGGTGGGGCCGCATTACCTGGAGCGGGTGATGTGCTGCTTTGCGCCGGCGGCGCAGGATGCGCAGGCTGAGCCGCCAGTCGGGCTGGTGACGGCGCTTTATCGCGGGCGCGCGCACGGCACGCTGGCATCGCGGCTTGAGGCGCTGGGCATCGCCACGGATTTCATGCCGGCGTGCTGCTTTCGAAGATGATCGAGGGCGGGTTGCACTATGGGCTCGGCTCCACGCTGGCGGTGCGGCGCGAGGCGCTGGAGAAAGCCGGCGGCCTGCTGCCGCTGGTGGATTACCTGGCCGACGACTACGAGTTGGGCGCGCGCGTGGCGCGGCGGGCTATCGCGTGGAGCTTAGCGCTGAAGTGGTGGAGACGGCGTGCCGGCGTACGGCTGGCGCGGGTTCGTCGATCACCAGTTGCGCTGGTTGCGCACCGTGCGCGACGCGCGGCCGGCCGGCTATGCGGGCCTGATCTTTACGCATGGGCTGGGCGTGGGCGCTGCTCAATGTGCTGGCCAGCGGATTGAGCCCGGTGAGCCTTTGGCTGCTGGGGTTGAGTTTCTTTCTTGCGGCTGGCGCAGGCCATGACGGTGGGCGCCGAGGTGCTCGGCGATCACGAGGTGCTGCCGAATCTGTGGCTGCTGCCGTTGCGCGACGTGGTGGCGATGGGCTTGTGGGTGGCGGGCTTTGCGGGAGACACGATTGTGTGGCGCGGCGAGCGGTTTGCGCTCAAGGACGGAAAGCTCCTCCAAATGCCCCATCGAAACAACTAGATGCGCTTTTGTTGGAACCGATTCACACGGCCGACGAATCATCCGGTGCGACGAAAGATCGGGACTACGGGAGAAATGAGCGAGGCATGCTGCATAGACGTGATTTCTTGGTGGGCTCGATTGGTGCGGGGATCTTCGCTATCACCGGCGATTGTTACGCGGTACCGGCGACGGATCCGATTCGCGATGCTCTTAAGCAAACTGTCGGCACGCGCGACAAAGTTGCCGGCATGGTTGCCATCATCATCGACGAAAGCGGCCCACGGATGACTTCCTACGGAAGCTCCGGTGTGCCCAAGCTTGCCCTGGATGGCGATACTGTTTTTGAGATCATGTCGATTACGAAGGTGCTGACCTCGCTCTTGCTTGCCGACATGGCCGCGCGCGGCGAGGTGGCCTTTGACGATCCCGTCGTGAAGTATCTTCCGCCTTCGGTGACGCTCCATGAGCACGGCCGGCCGATTACGCTTATTGACCTCGCGACCTATACCTCGGGCCTGCCGAACATGCCCGGCAATCTGCCGCACAACTGGTATGACTACCCCAATCCGATGGGCGAATACACGGAGGCCAAGCTCTATGAGTTTCTCTCGAGTTATGCGCCGAAATATGAGCCAGGCACGCATTACGAATACGCCAATCTCAGCTTCGGTTTGCTCGGCATCGCGCTCGCCAGCCGTGCCGGCAAGAGCTACGAAGAACTTTTGATCGAAAGAATCTGCGATCCGCTCGACCTCGCTCACACGCGCATCGCGCTGACCGACGAGATGCGGCGGCGCCTGGCCCAAGGCCACGACCTCGCCATGAAGCCAACTCAGCTTTGGGATTGGCCTGCCATGCCGGGAGCGGGCTATGTTCGCTCGACTGCGAATGATCTAGCCAAATTCCTCAAGGCGTGCGTGGGGCTCGCGCAAACCCCGCTCAGCACATCCATTGCGCGACTGCTTGGAACGCGGAAAGCCACGCCCCTTGCGGGAACGGATGTGGGGCTTGGCTGGTTCATTTCATCTGACGGGAAAGAGGAAATTGCCTGGAAGTCCGGATTGTCCGCCGGCTGCAACACTTATATCGGCTTCTCAACGAAGAAACGCCGCGCCGCGGTCCTTCTCTCAAATTTTCTTTGGCAACCGATCGATGAAGGGACGATTAATATGGGCATAAAAATGATCAATCCGGAGTTTCTTCCGGTCGACTTCCATGCGCTCTACGTTTGATCAAATGGTTTGCCGCGCGCCTGTAGAGCGCGATCATCGCGGCTTTGAGCTTGCCAGTATAATTCCCAGGCGATTGAAAAAAGCCAGTCGGCTGGAGATGTGCCTAGTCGTTCGCCATCGCCGCATCCGCCTCTTGCAAAGCGCGGATAGCTTCCGTGTCAAACGTGAGGCACGCACCCAATTCATTGAAGTCTTTCTCCCAGCGCGGACGATCTTCCGCGGCGAGCGCGGTGAGCGCGTAGCCGGAGGTGCGCAGAATCTCGTACCAGATGTTTTGCGCCTGCCAGAGATTGAGCGCGAAGGGCATCTCCGTAAGGGTTCGCGCCAGCCCCAGCGCGCGATCGAGCATTTCCAGCGCGCCCGAGGACATTTGCAGGTCCACCATGGCGCGCTTCATGCGCAAGTCGGCGATGTAAGAGAGCGTAGCGGTCTCGAGCGGCACCAGATCGGCTTTGGCCAGTGCCAGGAAAGAGCGCAACTGCGCTACGTCGACGGGCTCGACTTCGAGCACGCGCCGCAGGCCGGCGTTGATGGCGAAACCGGCAGCGAGAGTGAGCGCAGGCGGCTTCGGCAGACCGGCCTGCGCCAGATAGTGCAACAGGCTGGCGTGGTCCTGGTAGATGGTGGTGAGCGAGTTCTCAATGTCAGAGAGCGTGGAGTTGAGGATGATCCGCACGATGCGCCGCTGCTCGTCGGTGAAGAGCGAGGTGAGCGAGTAGTCGGCGTGGCCGTAGTAGCGGTCGAGCGAGCGAATCACCTCAGGGAAGTCGGCGCGCTGCACGTGGCCGATCGCATCGGCAGAAAAGGCTTCGAAGGCGGCAGCATCGGCCTCGCTGTAGGCCTTCACGGCGGCGGTGATGTTCTGGTCGCCGAAGTGGAGTACCGCAAATGAGAAGCTTTGCGCATGTCCAGTGATGGAACTGGCGACATGCACTCGGCCCAGCGCCAGGCGGCCGCGGCCCGAAGTATAAATTT
This sequence comes from uncultured Acidobacteriota bacterium, assembly GCA_963826735.1. Taxonomy (GTDB): domain Bacteria; phylum Acidobacteriota; class Terriglobia; order Terriglobales; family Acidobacteriaceae; genus Telmatobacter. The sequence goes on along the minus strand of CAWGYN010000005.1, from coordinate 816,119 downwards.
CGTAGGAAATGCGGCGCACGCGATAGCAGAAGACCTCCGTTTCATCGGCAAACGTGGAGAACACGGAACTGATGGCGTAGTGCGCGGCGACCTGCTCGAGATACAATTCCTGGGTGAGGACAGATTTTTTGTAAATGCGTGCGCCGTCGCCGGCCGCCGGATCGTTGGAGTGAGCTTCGGCCAGGCGCGCCAGAAATGCGGGTTCGAGCGGCGCTGCCTTCTTGCCGAAGAGCTGCAGGGCGAGTTGCAGTACACGCGCCGCGTAGGCAATTACTTGCACCGTCTCGATGCCGCCGATGTCGTCGAAGAACCATCCGCAGCTCGTGTACATGAGTTGCGCGTGGCGCTGCATCTCCATGAGTTCCAGGGCGCGCACGCGCTCGTTTTCGCTGAGTTGGTGCGCCTGATTTGCGGCGAAGAAGCGATCGGCAGACTCCGTGCTGCGATCGAGCACGACCTGGATGTAGGCGTCGCGCGCGGCCCAGACATCGCGAAAGAGGCTGCGGCCGTAATTCTTCCGAGAGCGGAATCAACGCATCGCGCAGCTCGTCCAGCGCTTCGCGCAGCGGCGCGCGCCACTCCTGGTTCCAGCCGGGATGGCCGCCGTTGCAGCCGCAGTTGGAGCGCCACCGCTCCACGCCGTGCATGCAACTCCATGAAGTGTTTTCGACGATCTGGCACTCGAATTCAGGCGGGAACTGCTCCAGGAAGGCGGCGTAATCGGTGAGCTTGACGGTATCGTCCTGCTCCAGCAGGCGCAGCGCATAGGCCAACGCCATCTCGCCATACTTATGATGATGCCCGTAGGATTCGCCGTCGGTGGCCACGTGAACCAGTTGTGGCTGCGTGCCTTCTTTGAATCCCGCTTTCAGGCGCGCGACAAACCTGTCGCCGGAGTCGAGCAACCCCTCAAAGGCGATGGCCCGAGAGACCGGACCGTTATAGAAGAAGACGGCGATGGATGCGCCGGAAGCGAAGCGGACAAGATACGGATGCGTGGTGTCGACCGTGGCGTCGGGCGTATCAATCCAATCGCCCCAGTCGCCGTCGCTGGTCTTGCCGTCTTTTTTAATCGGGCGAATCCGCTTGCACTGGTGCGGAGCCAGCACGGTGAATCGAATCCCATTTGTAGCGAGGGCTTCGAGGGTCGCGTTGTCGGCCGCGGTTTCAGGCAGCCACATGCCTTCAGGCGGCGCGCCAAAGCTATTTTGGTAGTCGGCGATTCCCCAGCGGACTTGCGTGGCGCGGTCGCGAGCGTTGGCCAGCGGCAGAATCATGTGGTTGTAAACCTGCGCCATGGCCGAACTGTGCCCGCGGTTACGCTGGCGGCTGCGGCTCTCGCCATCAAGAATCATGCGATAGGTGCGCGGCGCGTTTTCCTTGAGCCAACTGAGGAGCGTGGGTCCGAAGTTAAAGCTGATGCGCGCGTAGTTATTGACGATGCGCATGATCTGATTTTTCACGTTGAGCACGCGGGCCGCGCCGTTGGGCGCATAGCACTCGGCGCAGATGCGCTCGTTCCAGTCGTGGTAAGGAGCCGCACTGTCCTGCGTCTCCACCGTCTCCAGCCAGGGATTCTCGCGAGGCGGCTGATAAAAGTGGCCGTGAATACAAATGAAGCGTTTGAGCTTTGGCATGAAGATCCCGATGGCGTGCGCTGAAAACTGACTATCCGGGCGCTGACGCTATTGTACGGCGATGCGGCGGGGAGTGGCGCTGGTTCAGATCGAACTGGCCCTGCAAGGCGACGACCGTGACTCTCCGCGTGAGGCTGCGGGAAAACTCGCGGCAATTTGAGTTTTTTCGCAGCCTGTTTGGCCACTGAGGGCCGCTGAGTCCTAGTCTCTAGCCTTCCTGACCGCATCGATAAAGTTTGGATCCTCTATTCCGATCACCTCTTTACATGCGAATCGGGTCGCCTGTTCCACGTCTTCCTTATATTCGGAAAAGGAAAACACTCGGACATGATACCGATAGCTAATGTACGCCTGAATCCAGGATGTGACCGGAAAAATCATCGTAATGGCGACGCGGTCTTTCGCGGCACCGATTAGCAATTCCTCCAATTTATTGAAATCCGGCGCCTTGGGGACATCGAACCATACGCCTGCTCGCGTGATTGCTGATTCCGGGTCCTGCCCCAGTTCAGGGCGCAACTCAATCAAGCGCTTAGCAAGCGCAAGCTCAAAGCGCTTAATGCAGCCTTCCAGCTTTTCTTTCTTCAGCAGGTCGGACATGAAAGAGCTCAGTTTCGCGCTCTCCGGATGGTCGATGCTAGAGGTCAGCCCCACCACCTCCCTCGGTATCAATCGGTTGACTACTCTGTGCCGATATTCCCCAATGTCCGGCTCCCCGAGTTCAAAAGTTGCGCCGTCCAAGGCGTGATCTGTCATTCCCAAGAATTCAGCGATCAGGGCTGTATCGTCCTTGCCCTCGCTTCTCCACTTGAGAACACGCCGACCGATGAGGCGGGCCAGCATCCCTTCCGCGGCCCGCACCTTCTTATGGTGGTAGATGTAGCTGAACAGCATGAATTTGCAGATGATGATCTGCTCGATCGTGTTGGCCGCTTGGCGCGGCAAACGGAGTTTATAGCCGGGGTAGAACGGGTATTTGCAATCTGGCGTCGGATCATGCCGTGCCAGACGAACCCCAAATGTCTCATATAATTTCTGAAGCCGTGCTTCCCCGTCAGCCAGTGGGTGCTGCGACACATCTACGGTGTATAGGTAGCGCTCCAAATCGTAGCGCAAAGGAAGGCCCGCAGCCGTGGCGTCCCGAAGCAGATAGTCTAGCTTGTCCGCGTCGAGGTCCGACGAGATGATGTCTCCTAGGAACTGGAGTTGGGGATACTTGGAGCGCCCGATGATCAGCAATGAAACATTGTCTGGGTCGATCTCAGCGAAATCCTCGTCCGAAGCGACGACTTTGGTACGTGCTCGTGCCAAGAGTTCCAAGATTGCGGGGGTGCGACTTATGCAGAAAGAAAGAACCTCACCGACGCCCTTACCTTCTCCAGCAAAATCTGTCAGCTCTTTTGCCGCTTCTCGAAGAAGCGGGATTTTCGAGTACACAATCTCGGATGTATGACTATGTAGGCTATGACCCGTGTCATGCAAGAGGGCAGCGAGCCGAAGCTCTGCGCGCCACGCAGAGGTCAATTTGGAGAAGTCGCCTTCTGGGTCGATCTCCTTTGCGATGCCACGAAGCTTCTTTTCATGCTGTCGGAGCAATGCATCAAAAACCCGCGACGCCATGACGCAAACGCCGAGCGAGTGCTCGAATCGCATGTGATGCGCGCACGGATAGACGAAATAGGCAAGCCCTGTTTGGTGGATGTTGCGCAGCCGCTGAAAGATCGGACTGTCTATGATGGCAAGCTCACGCCAATCGAAGACGTTCGTGCCCCAAAGGTTGTCATGAATCACCTTGGACGGTCGCAACTGCAAATTTGGATGCTTGGGGTCCGGCCCGAAATATTCGGGGTATTTGCTTGCCAGGAATCCGTTGATCGCTTGCGTAACCTCTTCAAGTTTCGGGTACTGCGCTGCGAGATCAGCGGGCATTTCCAACCGCCAATTCGTTCCTGGCAGCCTGCGCCGCAGCCGCAACAAATTCAAGCAGATCCTGCTCTACCACCGCATCCCGCCATTTATTGCCAACCTCTTGGCTCAACCTGAATTTGTCGTACGACGGATTGGAGGCTGAAATGCACCCCGTCCAATGCAGCCCGTGGAGATACTCGGAAAGCTCCTGGGAACGCGGGTAGGCGCCGTTCCAATCGAATACGAGGTCACTCAGGAACTGTGGCTTGCCCCGCTCAGCAGGCGCAATTTTCAACTGGTAGAAGAGCTCATGCCATGGGCGCTCATCCCTGAAAGGAAGCTCGCTGTCGCCCAACTGAAGGAGGAGTTGCTGAACGAAGTCGCCTAGGGAGACGTTCTGAGTGTTCATTTTTCCCTCCATCGCAGAATCCCGGGCCGAAGTAGTTTACTCCTCCCCCGGCCTAGCATGTCTACGTTCTTGCGGTAACGCCGTTATGTTCTGATGCAGGGTGCCCTCCTGCAAGAGCCGTTCAATGCCTCTGGAGATCAGTCTCTCCGCCGCATCAGTATGCGTCCGTCCGTAGAGCCCGGTTGACACCAGCTGCTTCAGATAATCCACCACGGCCTTCGTTGTGGAAATCCTCAGCGGGCAGGTTCCAAGTTGGTTCGGCGTTTTCGGCATACCTTCGTAAGAAGTATTACATAATTATGTCAAGATAATCCTCGAAAAATTTTGGCCGTTCTACCACCGCCAACCGCCAAGTGGGCATTTTCTAAGCTCGGCCGGCGGGTTCAGCATTTTTTGCCAGATCGCACGCCCGCCACAGGTACCAGCTGGCCACGGAGCGGAACGGCGCCCAGCGCTGGCCGCGACGGAACACGACGTCGGGCTTGGGCAGATCGGCAGCTTCGAGTGGGCGCGACTTGGGCACGCGCTGAAAGGTGAGCGCGAAGCCCTTGCGCACGCCGTAGTCGGTTACGGGAAGCACATCGGGCCGGCCCAGGCGAAAGATGAGCAGCATTTCCACGGTCCAGGAGCCGATGCCGCGGACTTCCGTGAGACGCTCCACGATATCGGCGTCACTCATTTTGCGAATGGCGGCGTGCGAGGGCACAGTGCCGTCGAGGGTGCGCGCGGCCAGGTCGCGGAGGGCCTTGATCTTGTTGCCGGAAACGCCGGCGGCGCGCAGTGGGTCGTCGGGCGTGTCGAGCAGGAGCTGCGGCGTGGGGTCGCCGTGAAAGTATTCGCGCACGCGGCGATGGATGGTGGCCGCGGCCTTGCCGTGCAACTGCTGGTAGAGGATCGATTCCAGCAGCGACTCGAAGGGCGAAGTGGAGCGGTCGAGACGGAGCGTGAACGGGCCGGCGCGATCGATGAGCGCGGCGAGTTTGGCGTCGCGCGCGCGCAGATGCGCGATGGCCTCGTCGGGGTCGAAGGGAAGTTTTGGGCTGCGGCCGTCGTGAATCATGGAAGGAGTGTATCGCATGCAGATCGGCTGCAGGCGCGAGTGGTAAACTCCCCTTGGTTTGTCCGGGGGTGAAAGGTTCAGGATGAAGCGTCGCGAATTTGTAAAGACGATGACAGCCGCAGGGGTTGGCATGGCGTTGCGGTCCTGCGCCGTACTGGCGGCAGGAGCGCAAACGCCCGCGCCGGATGCGAGCGTGAAGCGCGTGCTGGTGATGTTCAAGTGCCACTTCGATGCCGGTTTCGTCGATACGCAATATAACGTGGTGCACAAAAGGTACTTCGAGAAGTTCTTTCCGGAGGCCATTGAGACTGCGCGCGCCGCGAACGCCGGCGGCAAGCGGCGCTATGTGTGGACCACCGGCTCGTGGCTGCTGTTCGAGTATCTGGAGCAGGCTCAGGCGGCCGAGCGCAAGACAATGGAAGATGCGATTGCGCGCGGCGACATTGCCTGGCACGCGCTGCCGTTCACGTGGCAGACGGAGATGTTGAGCCCCTCGATGATCGAGGGCAGCCTGGCGCTCGCGCAATCGCTCGACCGGCGCTTTGGCACAGTGACTACCGGCGCGAAAATGACCGACGTGCCGGGACACACGCGCGGCATCATTCCGCCGCTGGCCAAGCATGGCGTTACGTTTCTTGAGATCGGCGTGAATGGCGGATCGACGCCGGCCGTGCTGCCGCCGCTTTTCTTGTGGAAGGATCCCTCCGGCGCGAGCCTAGCCATGATGTATCACCACGAATACGGCGGCATCGCGGTGGTTCCCGGTTCGGACCTGGCTCTGGTGACGCGCGGTGCGCGGCGACAACAGCGGCCCGCACAAGCCCGAAGAGATCGACCGCATTCATGCGGAGCTGGCTGCGCGTTTTCCGAATGCGGAGATCGTCGCCACCAATCTGAGCGAGATGGCGAATGCTCTTGCGCCGTATCGCGACAAGCTGCCGGTGGTGACTGAAGAAATTGGCGACACGTGGATCTACGGATGCGCGAGCGACCCGCTCAAAGTGGCGCGCTATCGGGAGATTTCGCGGCTGCGCGAGACGTGGATCGCAAGAGGCGCGTTGCAGGTGGGCGACGAGACGGATCTGCAGTTGCTGCGCCACGTGCTGCTGGCGCCCGAGCACACCTGGGGCACAGATACCAAGACATGGCTGGACTACAACAACCTCATACCATCTGACTTAGCGGGCAAGTTAGACACAAAGAATTACAAGGTTGTGGAATTCAGCTGGATCGAGAAGCGGCAGGATCTGCTGGACGGCGTTGCGACGCTGCCGGAAGCGCTGCGCGAAGAGGCGCAACTGGCGATTGAGGCGCTAAGGCCCGTGTGGCCGGTTGTGACTCCCGTGGCCAATTCGACCAGCGAGTAACAGGGAAGCTAATCGAGACCGACCCACTTTCTTATCGGGAATCGACGCGAAAACCGGCGCGATCACGCGGCTGCGTAACAAAGCCACAGGCCGCGATTGGGCAAGCGAGAAGAATCCCATTGCGCTGCTGACTTACCAGACGCTTTCGCAGGAAGATTACAGTCGCTATCGAGCGAGTTATGTAATTTCAAAAGCGGATTGGGCACAGAAGGACTTTGGCAAGCCGAATATCGAGCGCTTTGGAGCGAAGCGCGAGGAGTGGCAGCCGGCATCGGCTGGAGTGCGCGTAGAGGAGACGGCCGACGCGCATCGGATCTTGATTCGCGTTCAATTCAATGACGATGACGGCGTTGTTCTCGGGCCGCGCCGCATTTCCGCGGCACGCATTCGTCGAGATGGTGCTGCCCAAGGCCGAGCCCGCAATTCATCTGAAGCTTTCGTGGTTCGGCAAACCGGCCACGCGCATGCCCGAGGCGCTTTGGTTCACGTTCAATCCCATTGTCGAAGACGTGAAAGGATGGAAGCTCGAGAAATCCGGTGAGTGGATTTCGCCATTCGACGTGGCGGTCTCAGGCAATCGCCACATGCACTGCGTGCAATCGGGATTTGCATACAACGCCGGTGATGATTCTTTCGCCGTCGACACGCTCGATGCGCCCAGTGGTGGCGCTGGGCGAGCGCGACCCCTTGCTCTTCTCGAACGATCAGCCGGACCTTGCGAAAGGACTGCACTCGTGCCTCTTCAACAATTGCTGGGGCACGAACTACATCATGTGGTACGGCGAGGACCTGCGCGCGCGCTACGTGATCCACGCGTAATCACGCGCCACGGGTTAATTCGTTGCCGCGCCCTGAGCTGCCGGCGCTGGCGCACCCTCAGTTGCAGGCGCCGGCGCACCCTGAGTTTGCGGTGTCGCCGCCTCGGCCTTCGTCGTGTGCACAACGACGATTTGCGTCTTGCCTTGATCGCGGAGCGGCGATTGCGACACGGTTACAATCACGGACTCGCCGGCCCCCTTATTGAGCATGAACGACTCGCCATTGGTGCTCGATGACGCCTGCGCATTGGGACCCAGGGCGTTCTGGTAAAAAGCAACCACCTGGTCCTTCGTGTCGGAGGTGAGAAAGGTTGCCGTGAGCACGTTCTTGCCAAGGACGGTCGCGTGCACGTTGGCCTGCTGCTCGGCGCCGGGGTAGAGGGCGACGCCCAGGTCGCTTGCCGTTACCGGTTGCGTGCTGGTCGTCAAATTCCCTGACTTGGCTAATCTGTAGACGCCGTAGGTCACAACACCGACTGCGACGACTCCGAGGCCGACGATGATAGCGACAATGATGAGCACGATTTTGAGCGCGCTCGGTCCCTTTTTCGGCGGAGGATAGATCCCTGGCGGGTAGGGCGGCGGATACTGCTGTGGCGGGTAAGGTTGCGGAGGGTATCCCTGGGGAGGCTGGTTGCCGGGAATGTCGGTCATGATGACCTCCTTGCGTGTAGATTTTTCTAGGGGCTGGCCGGTCGCGATCTCAAGTTGCAGCCACTATATCGCATCCTGGCCTGGTATCGGCAGGTCGCAGGAGAATTTCCGAATTGCAGTCTGGTTCCGAATCGGGTTGCAGTTGTCTGTCGACGGCGCGTGGGAACAGACAACCACCGGCCGCGAGCTTTACCATCGGAGACACAGATACTTGCTTGAGGAGCTCCACCATGAAGATGCGGCCGGGAACGCAGACGGGATTTCTGCTGTGCGGCAAGGAATGGACCGACGGAGAAGCGATGGAAGTGCGCTCGCCGTGGGATCAGGGGCTGGTGGGGCGCGTGACCAAGGCGACGCGCGCCGATGCGCGCCAGGCCGTACATCACGGGGTGGCCAGCCTGCGCAGGACGCGCGCACTGCCGCGCTGGAAGCGGCGCGAGATTCTGGAAGACGTGGCCGCGGCGCTGATCGAGCAGAAGGAGCGCTTTGCGCAACTGATTGTGGCCGAGGCAGGCAAGCCGGTGAGGCTGGCGCGGATTGAAGTGGATCGCTCCGTGCTTACCTTCAAGACCGCGGCTGAAGAGGCGGCGCGGCTGGGGGGCGAGAGCATTCCCCTGGATTTGACGGAAGGCAACGAGGGCCGATGGGGGCTGGTGCAGCGTTTTCCCATTGGACCGGTGCTGGCGATTACGCCCTTCAACTTTCCCCTGAACCTGGTGGCGCATAAGGCAGCGCCCGCCTTGGCGGCCGGGTGCCCGTTGATTCTGAAACCCGCCCCGCAGGCCACATTTACCGCATTGGCGCTGGGCGAAGTGATTCTGAAGGCGGGTTGGCCAGAGGAGGCGCTGGCTGTGCTGCCGCTCGATAATGCCGACACCGCGTGGCTCGCGGAGAAGGAAGATCGCATCAAGCTGGTGAGCTTTACCGGCTCGGCCAAAGTGGGCTGGGAGCTGAGGGCGCACTCGGGACGCAAGCGCGTGGTGCTGGAGTTGGGCGGGAACGCCACGCTCATCGTGCACAGCGACTGGAAAGAATTGGACGAGGCGGCGTTGCGCACAGCGCACTCGGCCTTCAATTACGCGGGACAGTCGTGCATCAGCACGCAGCGCGTTTTAGTAGAGCGCAGTATCTTTCAGACGTTTCTGTGGAAAGTGGTAGAAGTTGCCGCCAGGCTTGTGGCAGGCGATCCGTCGAATGAGGCGACGGAGGTTGGTCCGCTGATCGGGGTGAGCGAAGCGCAGCGGGTGGAGGCGTGGGTGAAGGAAGCCGTTGCGGGCGGCGCGAAGTTAGTGTCTGGCGGCGAACGCAAAGGGTCAATGATCACGCCCACGATCCTGACTGCAACCGCGCCGGGCATGAAGTTGCACGACGAGGAGATTTTCGGGCCGGTGCTTGTGATTGAGCCATACGACGATTTTGAAGATGCGCTGGCGCGGGTGAATCACTCGAAGTACGGCTTGCAGGCCGGACTGCTCACGCGTGACTCCGGCCGCATTCTCACCGCTTATCGCGAACTCGAAGTGGGCGCGCTGATTGCCGGCGACACACCCAGTTGGCGGGCGGATCCGATGCCCTTCGGCGGCGTGAAGGATTCCGGCCTGGGGCGCGAAGGCATTCGCTGGGCCATCGAGGAAATGACGGAGCCGCGCATGCTGGTGATGACGTCTCTGGGATAGAACAGCCGTCTCAATCTCTGCTGCGATTTCCGCATCGGGGGGCGCAGGAAATGCCGCGCCCCTCGTGCGGAGTTGTGTGCATCAGAATCCAGTGCGGCTTTGTTTCCGGATGGTTTTGATCTCTGCCGCCGGAATATGCAGAAATTCAAGAAACTCCTGGTGTTCCTCCGGCGCGGAGCGTTCGAACTCAGCGTGCCAGCGATGCATCTGCTCGGCGCTGAATCCACACGCCTTCATAATGGAAACCCATTTCTCTTTCGTGATCATCTTCACCTTCCCGAGAGCTTTGTGCTCAAGCAGTTTGAGGATCGCCCGTTGATGCGCGCGGAGAGTGCCGATTTCGGTGCTGATTTCAACCAGCCGCCGTTTCAGTACTAGAGCCGCGTCGCCTCCGGGGCGATCGAGGAGGTCGCGAACATCCTCGAGTTTCAGGCCTGCGTCGCGGTAGACGCAGATTTGCAGCAGGCGCCGCACATCCGCCTCGCCGTAATTGCGGTAGTTTCCGCCGCTGCGCGGCGGCGGGGGCATCAAACCGATCGATTCGTAATACAAAAGCGCGGTGCGGCTCATGCCGCAACGGCGAGCGAGTTGGGTTACCGTCAACATCGTTCCACTCTACTGTGAACCCTATAGTTATAGACAGGTCAAGAGGAAAAACAGAGATTGCGGCGCGAGGCGTGGCGCATTGCGGAGGTTTGCGCGGCCGGCGAATTACTTTGCAGCCATATCGAGCATGGCTTTCACGTCGGCGGCGTGGGGGCCGTCGGGAGCAAGCTCAAGATATTTCTGGAGCGCCCGGCGCGTTTCCGCCGTAATCGCCACCTTACCGGCGGAGCTGACCGGTGCGTCGGCGAACAACGAAGAGCCCAGTACGAACCAGGCATTGGCGCGGGTGGGATCGGCCTGCACACTCTTGCGGCAGGCCGTAACCGCGCCGGTCGTCTCACCAATATTGTAGGAAACCGCGCAAACATTGAAGTACGCCAGCCCTGGATTTGAGGACAGCTCTGCGGAGCGATTGTAGGCGTCCATCGCCTCCGGAGTGCGCTTCAACTTGAGCAGCGCATTGCCCTTCCCGATATAGATCTTCGACACGCCGTCTTTCCACGCTTGATCCGGCTGGGCTTGGTCCGGCTGGTCAGGCGCGGGCTTCTCCTGCTCCGCCGCTGCGAGGGCTCGGTCATAAGTGGCAAGGGCCGTTTCCATCGGGCCCGTGTCGCTTTGTCCGGTTGTGGCGTAGAGCTGCGCGTTTGCCAACAGGAGCAGATTGGCCGATGTGGGGTTCGCGCCGACTAATTGCTGCGCGGCCGCCAGTGCGGCGGGCCAATCTTTCGTTTGCATGGCCTGGTCGTAAGTGGCCTTCAGCGCCTGCGGCGTAACCTGTGCGCCAGTTTGCGCGGCTTGCGGACTCACCGGAACCGCCGGAAGAAAAGCCAGAAGGATTGCCGCGGCAACGAAAAGAGTACGGGGCATCGCCCACCTCGACGAAATCTGGACAATTGGATGAATGGCATCACATTAGCCCAGCGCCACTAAGAATGCAAGATTTGACGCTGCGGAAGATATAGGCCGCCCGGGCACAAGACTGGCGTAGTGCGGACGCAGCTCTCCCGCACGGTTGCTTAGACCGAACGTTGCGTGGGGAAGATAGAACAGGATTGCTGCCCGAGTCCCATTCAGGATGAGGGCACGCGACTCGCCAGGAATGTGCGAAGCAGAAGAATGTTCTCGCCCAATGAAGGCCAAGCGCGCCGCTAGATAACCTTATCCCGTTCGAAGCGAAGGAAGGTTTTAGAGTGCCCTTTAAGGCTCGGGCCCTTTACTTCGCTTTGGCTTTCAGCTTGGCCCAACGCCTGTGCTGCGCGTCGGCTATCTTCTTGCGCGCTTCGGCGCTCAAGACCCGCTTCTTTCTGGTCTTGGCTTTGGCGGGCGCTTTCTTCGCTATGCGTCCGGCTTTGGTGGCTGCGGTTCCGAGCGTGGCCAGCAGAGCGCGTGCCTGCTTCAGCCTGGCTATCTCGGCGTCGATTTCGACAAGAATGTTTTCTATCGCCATAGGTTAAGGATAATGCAGAACATTCGCGGTTTCATCGTTTGTTGCAAGTTATTTTGTAACCAGGGAAAGTTACGCGAAGATACCTTTCAGTTACCTCCCGATCGCGCGCTGTGCGCGGGTTGGCGCAATGCCAAGAAAAATTGCGGCAGGACAAGTGCTTTTCATGTCCCGCCGCATTTCATTTCACATGCCGTGCGTTCTTGCAGATACAAAACTACTTACATGCCGAGATACATCACGTGGACATAGGTACCCAGGCGCACGTTGTACGCGAGATACCAGCCGATGTGGTCGGGATCGTCGTAGATGATGATTTCATCGGAGTCCCATAGCCACCCATCGCAGAAAGCCATATCGGCAGGCGCGACCGACCAGTACCAGCCATTGAACCAGAAGCGATCGGGACCTCCGCCGCCAAGATGCCACCTGTGCCCGGGACCGAAGCCGCCGGTAAAGTGGCCGTGCTGCCAGGGCTGGTCGAGGTGATAGCGCGGATCGTTGGGGCCGGTGTCATGACCAACCCATGTCTTGCCCTTGTCCACGTGCGGCGCGTTGGGGTGGCCGGGCTGATCGGAATAGTTGCGATTGGGAGTGGGCGGTTGCGGCGTGCCTTGATAGGGCGCGGGACTGTGCTTGGGAGGCGTGGGGCTCTTCGCCGCGGGCGCGGGGTGCTGCGCCCCAGGCGAGGGGTGGCTGTTCTCCTGATGTTGCGCGAAGGCCGGCACGGAGAATGCGAGCAAAGCTGCGAATGCAATGTGAATGGACTTCATCGATTCCTCCTGATGGCTGAAAGGTGATGCGAGGCAAGAGCATTGCAGCCCTCTTTGGATGGTGATGGGCGAAGGCTCGTTGCCCACCGGCATTCTTGCATACGCGGGCAAGGTCCGGCACATAAATTTTGCTGTGCCCGACCACTCCGTGGCGTTCTGGGCTTGGATGGGTATCGAGTTAGGCGCTGACCGTAGCCGCGGCGCGGCGCCAGGCGTAGAGCGGGAACTGGTTGGCGAGCTCCGCCACTTCGCCGCGAATGCGCTCGAGCGCCGCATCGTCGTTGCGCTGCTCGAGCGCCTTGGCGATCCACGCGCGATGGTGCGCATCTCCGGCTCCTTCATGCCGCGCGTGGTGAGCGCGGGCGTGCCCACGCGAATGCCCGACGGCTTGAGCGGCGGATTGGTATCCCAGGGAATGGAGTTCTTGTTCACGGTGATGCCGGCCTTGCCCAGCGCCAGCTCCGCTTCAGAGCCGAGGATGCCTTTCTCGAACACATCCACCAGCATGAGGTGATTGTCTGTGCCGCCGGAGACGAGCCGGTAACCCGCCGCATGCAGCGCCTCGCCCAGTACCTTGGCGTTGGCCACGATTTGCGCGGCGTAGTCGCGGAACTCGGGCCGCAGCGCCTCGGCAAACGCGACGGCCTTGGCGGCCACGATGTGCACCAGCGGGCCGCCCTGCTGGCCGGGAAAGACCGCCTTGTCGACGGCCGCGGCAAGATCCTGGTTGCAGATGATGAGGCCGGCGCGCGGCCCGCGCAGAGTCTTGTGCGTGGTGGTGGTGGTGATGTGCGCGTGCGGCACCGGCGAAGGATGCACGCCGCCCGCGACCAGGCCGGCGATGTGCGCCATGTCGAAGATGTAGACCGCGCCCACCTTGTCGGCGATCGCGCGCATGCGCGCGAAGTCCCACAAGCGCGGATAAGCGCTGGCGCCGCCGATGATGACCTTGGGCTTTTCCTGCTCGGCAATCGCTTCCATCTCGTCGTAGTCGATGGTCTCGGTATCGCGGCGCACGTGATAAAACGTGGGCCGGTAGAGCTTGCCGCTGAAGCTCAGCCGATGGCCGTGCGTGAGGTGGCCGCCGTGCGAAAGGTCGAGGCCGAGAATGGTGTCGCCGGGCTGCAGAACCGCCGCGTAGGCCGAAGCGTTGGCCTGCGAGCCGGAGTGCGGCTGCACGTTGATGTGCTCGCCGCCGAAGAGCTGCCGGGCGCGATCGCGGGCCAGGTTCTCCACGATGTCGGCATACTCGCAGCCGCCGTAGTAACGGCGACCGGGATAGCCCTCGGCATATTTATTGGTGAAGATCGAGCCGGCCGCCTCCAGCACCGCTTCGGAGACAAAGTTCTCGCTGGCAATCATCTCCAGCCCCTCGTGCTGGCGGAGGGTTTCGTGGTCAATGGCGGCGGCTACGTCGGGATCGGCCTGGGCGAGGGGCAAAGACATGCGGTCAGTCATAGTTAAATTTTAGCTGGTTCCCCGGCCAGTTGAAACCGCGCCCACGTTGACAACGATTGCGTACACTGGAAGCAGCAGCCCATCGGCCAGATGTAGACCTGCGAGGCACTCGTGGCAGTACGAAGCAAATATCTGATTCCAGCGGCGATGTTTTTAGGCGCGCTGCTTTCTGCCGGGGCACAGACGACGCCAGCCCCGAGCATCGACCCGGCCCTGCTGGCCAAGGCCAATGCCGGCGACGTCGCGGCCCAGGTAGCGCTGGGCGAACACTATGCGCAGGCGGCCGCGACCGACCACGACAAAGCCCAGATGGCGAGCGACTATCAGCAGGAACTCGCGTGGTACCGAAAGGCTGCCGATCAGAACAACATTCCCGGAGAGATGCACCTGGCCGCGCTTTATCGCGATGGCGGGGGCAAAACCATCCCGCGCGATATGGAGCAGGCGGCAACGTGGTATCGCCGGGCAGCGGACCAGGGCGACCCTACCGCGCAGGGAACGCTGGGCGTGCTTTACTCCATGGGTCAGGGCGTTCCCCATAGCGACGTGGATGCGTATTTCTGGCTGGACCTTGCCGCCAGCGTGAAAGGACCGAACCAGGAAAAGTATGCGGCCAACCGACAGATGATTGGCGAGCGCATCACCTCCGACGAACTCTCCGATGTGCAGGATCGCGTGGCCGCGTGGAAGGCCGCGCATCCCCGTCCCGACAGCACCAACTAGTCCCGAAACCGCATGGTTGCGTAATTGTAGCGCCGGTCTCCAGACCGGCTGTCCTGGCGGCGTCCACGCCGCCAGAAGCGATGCGACCGCGCCCCATCCTTTCGCGCTCCTTGCGAAAGGGCCGGACCGCCGCGCCGTAGGCGCAGCGTTTGTTAGCCCCGCGCTTCAGCGTGGGAAAAGCGATTGCCCCATACACTCCGGAGTCCCGTAGGGACGGCGCTAGAAATTTGCTTGCAGTGCCAATCAAGCAAGCGTTGAACACGAAGGCTCGCGGGAAAGTTGCGCGCAAAATACAAATCCTTCCGCAGAAAAATCTGCGCGACGCGTGACATTCCACTTTCGTTGCAGGAAAAGAGAAATTTGCACAACTTGTTTTTGCCAGCGCGTGTCAGGAGGAAACATGGGCCGGTACTTCAAAAAAATCCCAGGCCCGTGGAGGAACCACATGAAGCTGAATTTGTTCACGCTTGCCGTGGCCGCCCTGATCGCCTCGGGACCGGCCTTTGCTCAGCAGAGCCAACCTCAAACCCAACCCGACCAGCCTGCGCCGACCCCTGCGCATAACATCGCCCAGCGCGAGCTGAATCAGCAAAACCGCGTCGCCAACGGCGTCGACTCCGGGCAAATGACTGCGGGCGAAACCAAGAATGTAGAGTCGCGCGAAGCCAACCTGAATCGCGAGGTCCGCGACGATCGCTCGGCCGACAACGGCCACTTGACGCAGCAAGAGCGGCAGCAGATCAACCATCAGCAGAACAATCTTAGCCACTCGATCTACCAGGACAAGCACAACGCCAACGCTGCGCACTATGGCAACAATGAAGTGGGCCAGCGCCGCGAGAATCAGCAGGATCGCATTGCCAACGGTCTCCGCAACGGCACCATGAATGCCGGGCAGACCGCCCGCGTGGAAAATCGCGAGCAGGGCATCAATGAGCAGGTTCATGCCGATCGCCAGGCCAATGGCGGCAAGCTGACCGGCCAGGAACATCGCCAGATCAACCGCCAGCAGAATGGCGCGAGCCACCAGATTTATCGCGACAAGCACAACGGGAAATAACGCGGCGGATTCACGGATTCAGAGTCTGCTCCGCGGCTCCGACGACGCGAGAATGGCTGACGATAAAGACGACGAGTCGAAGCGGCACGCCGTCTTTTTCTGCGCGTAAAACGTTGCCGCCAGAGAGTTCCAGCATGCGGCCATCCGTGGCACTGGAACCAAACTCCTTGAGGGCACGCACCACGGCAACATGATGCAGCGTGCGGCCTGCATTCTCGCCGTGCGCGACCTCTGAATGGGTCGCATTCTCCGCGATGACGGCGAACAACGTGGCTTTCGTCGCGGTCGCGGTATGCACTGTGAATTCGATGAGACCGTTGGCAGTGCGGCGCGCATTGCCGATCTCGATTGCGATCTTCGGCGCGGCCTCTGCGCGTGCGATGAAGCCGGCGAGTACCGGGGCATTGGTGCCGGCCACTTGCATGGCTCCATCCACAACGAACTGCGGCGTGGCCGGGGAATCGAGCCCGAACTGGCGCACATAATCCTGTTGGCGCTGGTCGATATCGTCGAAGGAAAAGGGATCCGTCCAGCCCTGATGATTCCAGTAGGTGACGTGCTCGCTCAGCACGATAACCTGCGCGCCGGGGATCACCTGCTTGTCGAGCTGGGCCAGCAGGGCATCGGCGGGCGGACAATCGGAACAGCCTTCCGATGTGAAGAGTTCGACGAGAACAGGATTGGGCTGCGTGGGAGCTTGGGTGGGAGCCGCGCTCGGCTGGCTCGCTGCCGGCAAACTCGACAGAAACGCGCTCGCGGCAAGCGCCACGGTAAGTCGTGCTGTACGGAAGGGATCGGGGGCCGGGGAAGTCATCGAGATCCTGATCTGCCCAAGGATAGCGCGAAAGCTCCGTTGGGTCGAGACCGGAGGTCTCCGCTATTCTAGCGTCGATGGGGAATTGTCGATTCTGTTCGCGGTTTCGATCCGCCGCACTCTTGGTTTCTGCAAGCCTCGCAACGATGCTTGCGGCGCGTGCGCAAGCGCCCAGCGTCACGCTCACCCCGGCTGTAGTTGAGGCGGGCTCGCCAGAGTTGATTCGCGTAGCCACGCCGTCGGGCGCAACACTCGAAGGCGAGTGGCTGGGACAGAAGCTCGCGTTCTTTTGGTCGCCGGATCGACAGGCGTGGTATGCGCTCGCAGGTGTGGACGTGCAGGCGCCTGTGGGGCCGTCGGCGCTACACATTAGCGCACAGCTCGCGAGCAGCGGTAAAACCGATCTGAGCCGCAGCATTGAAATTCATGAAGCGCACTACCGCACCGGCACACTGACGGTAGCGCCGAAGTTTGTTGCGCCCAATCCGAAAGAGTTGGCGCGAGTTCAAGCCGAGATTGCGCTCAAAGAAAAGGTGTTCGGAGCCAGCGCACCGCAGCCGCTCTGGTCCGGCGATTTTCGTGCTCCGGTTAACGCGGCGCCCACTGACAGCTTCGGCACGCGGCGCACTTTCAACGGCCAGCTCGCGAGCGTTCACAAAGGGATGGATTTTCGTGCGCGGCCGGACACCGTGGTGCGCGCAGGCAACAGCGGCGTCGTGGTGCTGGCGCGGCCTCTCTACTTCGAGGGCAACTGCGTGGTGATCGACCATGGATTGGGACTATACACGCTCTCCATGCACCTGAGCCGCATCGATGTGCACGAGGGTCAGCGCGTGACGAAGGGGCAACGGGTGGGCCTCAGCGGAGCCACAGGGCGCGTGACGGGGCCGCACCTGCACTGGGCCGTGCGCTGGCAGAATGCGTATCTCGATCCCGCGAAATTGCTGCAGATGGATTTGGACAACGTGCGCTAGCGCGAAACGACTTCTTCTTCGACGTCGCTCGGTTGCGTCACGTCTGCGCCGGCACCGGATGCCTTCTCTTCCCGCAACGCCTTGAATGCGCGGTGTACGAACGAGCCCATGTACCAGCCGTCGATGAATTTGTAAGGCGTTTCGCCGGTGGTGTAGTGGCCGCAGGGCAGCACGCGTATCTCGTGACGCACATCGGAACGCCGGAAGGCGTCGACCACCTTGCAGCGAATACTCCCGCGGAAAAGTGAGATCGTAATTGGCATAGACGACGAGCACATTTTTCCCAGGACCGTTGGCTTCGACTCCGCGAAACTGCTCGTAGTAGCTCACCGGGCTTACGGTGGCCCACAAGGCACGAATACGTTCCTGCGTCAGGCTGGCATTTTCAAGCGCCTGGCGGATGTGGCGCGTCTATTGCCCGGTCCATACTACGTCGCCAAAGGATGTGGATGCGTGGTTGAAAGCGTTGACGCGCAACCGCGCGTCGTGCGCGCTGGCCATGAACGCGTAGCAGGAGCCGAGACTGGTGCCCAGCACGCCGAAGTGCTCATAGCCCTGCTCTTCGAGCCAGTCGACGCAACAGCGGATATCGACCACGGCCTGTCGGCAGGCGGAGATGGTGCGGCCGATATTGGCGCTAACCGCGTAGTCGGAGCGCTCCAGCTCCGTGGGGCGGCGAATGTCGTGATACGGCATGGAAAGACGCAGCGCCGAGATTCCCATGCGGTTGAAGATCGTGCACAGCGAATTGTGGCTGAAGCCGTCGGCGTTCCATTGCGGCATCACAACAATGGCCTGTTTGGGCCGCGCGGGATCCTCGTGCGCGGGCGCGGGATACCAGCGCGCGTTGGCCACGTCGTTTTCCGCATGCGGCGTGCGCTCCGGCGAGGTGAAGCGTAGATATTGCGCGCGCTCCAGCTTGCCTGCGGCGGCCCTCTGCTTCAGCTCCGCATCTTGTGCAAGCGTTTCCGGACGGACGTTGGTAGGGAAGAGTTCCGGATAGCGCGCCTCAAGCCGAAAGTCCGTGGGGCGCGCGTAGCCGAAGAATTCCTTGCTGTGGTTGATGAGGAACTGGTTGATGCGCACCATCGCGGCTTCGGCGGCGGCTTCGTCGTGCTCCACCTCGGGCCCGGGCACGACGGAGTCAAAGCCGTGCGCTTCGAGAAAGGGCACAATCCACTCGAAGCCCCACTCCAGCGGCCGCACCACGCGATTTTCGTCGCGCGTCGTCAGCCGCGTTTCCCACGCGTACATCCAGCGCCCGTACCAGTCTGTGAACATGTCGATACATTAAGTTTAGCAATTCGGCGCGCAAGGCGGCGATGGAGCAAGGAAGTTATCGGCTCGGGACGCTTCATTGTGAGCTAAGAGTTGGTTTTGCGCGCGGCCCGCTTGAGTGCAAAATATTCGACCATAAACCAGCCCAGGCTGAGCAACAGGATCAGGGCGATGATGGCCTGCGATATGGCGCAATAAAGACACCAGACGCCGAGGCCGTATTGCTCGATCATTGAAAGCCGGAATGCGAAGAGAAATCCCAAACCCGCGACAAGGAATGTGGCGAAACGCTGGCGCGCGAGGCCGAGGACGCCGAGCAGCAGATACCCGGCGATGCCGACGACAGCAACAGGCACGTGCGCGATCGTTGAAAAGCTGCTGCGGTTCACCGTGCCGCAATCCCAATGTGCGTTGATGTCGCACGGCGCAGTAGTGGTGGAGTAGTGTAGCGGCAACGCCAGCGCAGAGACGACAATGCCGGCAACGGCGAGAACCATGATGAAATATCGCATAGCGGGTGGGAAGAGCGATGTCGCGTGCGGACTTCCTGTTGTTAATTTTACGCGACGGCGTGGGCGATAGAGCTTGATGTGCAGCGCGGCCGAACCAATCTGCGAACGCTGTAGGATGAAGCTATGAAGTTGTCCCGGCACGCTTCCGGCTTGGGCCTGCCAGAAACAGCTAACCTGAGAGGGATGCGCGTAGCCTTCTTTGGTGGCAGTTTTGATCCGCCGCACCTGGGCCACCTGGCCGTGGCGCGCGCCGCGCGTGCCGCCTTCGCGCTGGATGCGGTGCTATTTGCGCCGGTGGGCATGCAGCCGCTCAAGCCGGAGGGTCCCGCCGCGAGCTTCGCAGACCGGGTGGCGATGACTCGGCTGGCGATTGCGGACGAGCCGGGCTTTCAGGTCTCGCTAGCCGATGCGCCAAAATCTGCTGGCGATCACACATCTGCGCCGAAACCCACGCCGCATGACGCTCCTGATAACACGCCGAATTACACAATAGACACGCTCGTGCGGCTGCGCACTTCTCTCGGGCCCGGTGGCGCGCTTTTTTGCCTGATGGGCGCGGACTCATTTTTCGGGCTGCGCCGCTGGCACCGCGCCGCGGAGCTTCCTTTTGTAGCGCCATTGATCGTGGCCTCGCGGCCGGGGGAGCCGCTCCCGGACCCAATGGTCGATCTGACGGCCGACCTGAATTCGGCTCTGCCCACGGGTCTTGCGCTTGAGCCAGCGTTCGAGGGGAATCGCAGCGAGGCCGGCATTGAAGTGTGCGCCTTTGTGCTGAGGAATCAGGCCGGGGACCGCACGCCTTTTTACGTACTGCCGGGTCTGCATGTGGAGATCAGCGCGTCAGAGATTCGGGCGCAGATTCACGCAGCCTCCGGCAGCCCGGCGGCGGGGCGCGACCTGGTGCCGCCGGCCGTGCGCGAATACATCGCGCAACACGGGCTGTACCGTTCGTGAACCAATCGGCTGCATTGCCCATCCAAAACGCACGCCGCGCCCCATCCTTTCCGCGCCTTCTGCAAAAGAGCAGGATCGCTGAGCGTCACCTGCTGCCTGCTCAAAGCCGGTTCACGGCCCTCGCCCTTGCCGTGCGCCAAAGCGACACGCTACGATGAAGTTCGGAGAACCTACTAACGCATGAGACTATCGCCAGCGCAGAAGCAAACGCGCGCCCTCGTACAGGCCGCTGCCGCGGTTTGTGAAGATAAAAAAGGCCTGAACACCCGCATCCTTGCACTCGATCCCGCCGACTCGGGACTGAGCGACTTTTTCCTGGTCACTTCGGCCACAAACGAGCGGCAGGCCGTCGCCATTGCCGACGAGATCGAACTGCGCCTCAAGCGCGAGTTCGGCGTCTATCCGAACTCGGTCGAAGGCCGCCGTCATGGCGAGTGGATTCTGCTCGACTATGTGGATTTTGTGGTGCACGTGTTTCTAGTCCGAGCGCCGCGCCTTCTACGACATCGAGCGGCTGCGCAAGTCGGCGCGCCCGCTCACGCCCGCCGAGTTCGATGCGGAGCTGAAGGCTGAGCTGGCAGAAAAGACCCGCGCCGCGCGGACCAAGGCTCCCGTCAAATCGCGAGCCGCATCGGCCAAGCCCGCAGCCAAGTCCGCAATAAAAACAAAGAAGCCGGCAAAGCGCGCGAAAACAGTGAAGAAGCCCTCGAAGAAAGCCGCGCCGCGCCGGAAGGTACGCCAGCGAAGAAGAAACCCGCGCGGCCCTCGGCGAAAAAAGCCAAGCGCTCACGCTGAACGGTCGGCCGCAAGGGGATTCAAGCCGGACCGCAGTTTTAAGTCCAGGAAAAAGAAAGGGGACCCGATTTCGGGTCCCCATTGTGTTTCTTGCAGCCTGGTTGTTTTAAAAGGTGTAGTGCATCCCAGGCGAACTGAACGCCCGTTCTGGAAGAGGTAAGGTTGGCCGTACTGCGAGTTCTTGACGATCGGGCGTGCGTCGAGCAATGCCGTCGCATCGTTATGCCGGACTCATATGCCTGATAGGACGCAGCGCCGCCATGATCGACTTAGACCGCCGGGGCGAGCCGAGACCGGGAAGTTCCACGAGTCGACGGATTCCGTTGTAGGCGGCTACCGCATGCTGGTTGAATGCGTTCAGGGCCGTTGCTTCAAAGGAGATGTTCTCCGCTCCGCCGATCTTTACCTGATGTGGTGCGTTCAGGTCGCATCTGAATGTACCACGGCAAGCGCTTGGCATAAGGCGTGCCGATGGTAATGACTCCCGATGATATTTGTGGTCATGTCGACCCACTTGTCACGACCCCAGACGAAGATCGGCGTCATAAGGCTCCTGCCGGTTGTTGCGCCGATCCGACATCGA
The DNA here is from genome assembly GCA_963826735.1 of uncultured Acidobacteriota bacterium. Classification (GTDB taxonomy): domain Bacteria; phylum Acidobacteriota; class Terriglobia; order Terriglobales; family Acidobacteriaceae; genus Telmatobacter. The sequence goes on along the minus strand of CAWGYN010000005.1, from coordinate 794,616 downwards.
CAGTACGATCCCAGCGGTGCTGCCCTGGAGAAAGTTGCTGGAAGATGTCCGAAGGTGGTGACCTGGCGTTTCCACCATGGTAGGGTGTAGGTGACGTAACCCTTGAACACGTTGGGGCGGTCTGTCGGCAATCGGTCCGTCGTCGATTTGCCGTTGGCGCCGAAGTAGTAGAACGGTTCGTCAAACGCGCGAGTGGTATCGGGGCTGTTGCGTCCCGTGATGCCGCCGTCCGACTGGTCGGTCGTGGTCAGGCCGGTATAGTTGCCCCACAGGCTGCTGTAGGTGTAGCTGAAATGCCGCTCAGGCCGGCGTTGGCGCAGACCATCAACCGCATTTCCAAACCGTCATAATTGCGGACGGCCTTGGGCATTGGCGGGCAGGCTCGGGCAGGTGCCGAACGCCGCACCTGAACCAAAGTCGCGGTATCGCTGAACGTCCGTCCCGGGACGCCGAACGCCTGACCAAGCCCAGCCAGGTAAGTGGATAATCATCGATGGTGTCGTTGACGCCCTCACCAGGGTTGACCACGGCATACATCTCGCCCCATACCTTGTCAGCAGCGAAGCGTCTTCGATCACATGATCGAGTCGGCGGCGGTCGTAACGGGCTTCAAGAGCCAGATGTGGGCTGATCTGATAGTCCAAGCCAGCCACGTACTCATGCTGGCGATAGGGCTTCACATTCGGCGCCACTGGCTCCCAGGGGCGGTAGTTCACGTTCTCAATGATTGAGACCTTCGGTCCCTTATCGTTCAAGTCGGTACGAACGCCATTGGCGAAGTTGGCTTGCGTGGTGGCCACGCCATTCGGGCAGGCGCGATCGGCCTTGAAGACGATGTCCATGTCAGAGATGTCGAAGCCGGCGGCAGTTCCGTCCGAATCCAACGGGTAGGCTGCACTGCTCGAGGCCTGCGCACCCCACGAAGTCTGGGCCAGCAAGAGCTTCATCACATCGTTGACTATGCCATAGCTGCCAAAGATCTTCATCTTGCCCTTGCGGGTCGGATCCCATGCCGCTCCCAGGCGAGGCTCAATCTTGTCGCTCCATGGGAAGTCGATGGAGCTAACCTTGACGCCGCCCGGCGCAGGCAGGCTTTCCTTCTCGATGCGCAGGCCGACATCGAGCGTTAGGCCTTTGCCGATCGTCAATTATCCTGCAAGTAGAACGCATGGTTCCAGTCGCTGGCAGGGGTCGGGTGGCCGTTCGAATCTTCACAGGATGGTCGAGAAGTCCTGCATTGTCACGTAGCCGTACTGGCCTGCGCAGGTGCCCCACACGTTGTTAGTTAGCATCGCAGTTGTTGCCGCCCGTCGTTGTCAATGAGGAATACATCCGGCGCCGGTCCCGAGGGTCCATAAACGCGTAGGGAACGTTGCCGTTCTGGCCGATCACGTTGACCAGATGATTAAGCTGGTAGCCGAACTTGAAGTTATGGGTTCCCCACCAGCCACCCTTGAAGAAGGCGAAATCCTGGTTCAACTGGTAGTGCTTGTCGGAGTTGAGGGGGTGTAGCTGGCATTGTAAGGCCGGGTGGAGGTGCCTGAGGCTGGGCCAGATCCGCCGGCAGAGGTGCGCCCCCGTTCGACGTGGCCACTGGAGGGATACGCTGTGGAGCCCGGTTGTCGCATGCGCCAAGCACCACGGACCAATGATGTCGGGGCTCGTGGGCCAGCCAAAATCGTGGTAGTTGTCGAAAAAGTAACCGTAGCGGGTAGTGGAGACGAGATGCGATTCAACGTCATGTCCGCGCCGGTGTTGTAGGTTGCGATGGGAGCTGACCAGCCAAGTCCGTGACTATAAAGCGAAAGCGGGCTTAGAATGGCCGCTGTTCAGGTAGCTGCTCTCCGTCGAGATCGGGTCTGAGGTCGGTATTTCGTCACCGGTTTCACGCGCTAGTACTCCGATAGCAGCCACGAACCGAAGACGCGGATCTTTTGCGTCAACTCGGCATCGATTCGGGCCATAGCCGAAATACTGTTGGCGATCCTGCGTGAAGTACTGGTTGCCCGGCGTTGTCGAGCTGTCAAAGACCCTGCCCCTCCGTAAAGTTCACCGTGCGGGCGCGGCTTTGAACCAGCGGATCGAATCCGGCCACGAACCACAAGCGGTCTTTATAGATGGGGCCTCCGACGAGGATGCCGGGCTGTGCCGTCCGGAAATGACCCTTTTGAGGGGAATAAATCTGCACGTTAGGGTCCAGGCGAATTCCCGCATTGCCCGAACTGTTGGGGTCATAGCGCAGATACGCATTCACCGGATTCGCATCCGTACCTGACGATTCATAGGTCGAGAAGATGGACCCGTGGAAGTCGTTGCTGCCCTTCTTCATGATCACGTTCACCACGCCGCCCAGCGCGCCGCCGTATTCGGCTTCGACGCCCGAGGTCTTCATCTGCACTTCGTCGATGAAGTCCATGGGAACGTTGGCCTTGGAGTAGCCGCCGGAGATGTTCTCAGTGTCCTGGCCTTCCACCAGGTAGCTCGATTCCGAGTCGGCCGCGCCGCCGATGGAGTAGCCGAAGCTCTGGCCGTTGCCGCTGCTGCCCGGCATCGATCCGCCGCTGCCGCCGATGCCGTGACCGTTGCTGCTACATGCCGGACAAAGGTTCGTCGCGCGCCATGGGCGCAAACTGAATGACCGACTGGAAGCTGATGCCGGTGGGGAGACTTTGGAGAGCCTGATTATCGACGTTTGTAATGTTCTGCGTGGTCGTCGTGTCGATGACCGGAGCTGCGCCGGTTACTTCCACCGTGGTCGCCGTAGCGCCCACCCTGAGAACCATATCGATGCTCGGCAGGCGCCCAACCTCGATCGAGATGCCGTCCCGCTTGGAGGTCTCAAATCCCTCGGCCTTCACGACGAGGGTATAGGTGCCGGGAGGGAGGTTGGCAAAGCGGTAATATCCGCTCGTATCCGTCACAAGTTCCTTGCTGCCGATCAGCGTGGTCCCCGTTAGGGTGACGCGGGCCTTGGGCACGAGGGCGCCGGACGGATCCTTTACAGTGCCCTGAATGCCACCGTAAGTCTCCTGGCAATAGGCGGACTGTTGCTGCGTTTCGACAACGAACCCGAGTGCAAACGCAACCGCCAATATGAGAGCAATGCCTTGTAAACGGAAAAAACGCATCAGAACTCCTCCAAATTATCTTTCTGCACCGGAAGGCCCAGAAAGAGCCCTTCACGGTCCAGGTTGTGCGCTTTCGGAGGCTCGACGGGGAGGGCAAGTCCGATCTCGCAAGTTGTTTCAAAATCAACAGTCGTTCTGAAATCTACAAACCAGAAAGGCCATCCAAGCGAGTGCAGGCGCACTTGAAGTGACCCTGTTTTCCGGTGCGGGTGAAATTATCGGCAAACTTGAACAAACGATCCGCCAAAACAGTACTCCTCCCCACCAATGCCTCTGCCTACTCAATGCACGATGCTTGCCATTCTCGGACAAACTCGTAAATGGTCATTTTTACAGAAAATAAAAGAGTTATTCATCTACCCATGACCAGGTCGGTTTAGGCGAAATATGGAATTCCATACACCGTGGCACGAAGATTCCCAAAATTGGACATATCCTGCAGATTTTGGGACAGTTGACTTTTCTTCTGGCCGCGGCCCAAACGAGGGTTTTGCGGTATTCTCCTTTGCATGCAGGTAACACTGGCCCATATCGGCGCACGGGCAGGAGCAAAAGACGGCTACGAGACGCTCATCGCGGGTTATCTCAAACGATGCGCTGGAGTTATGCGGTGTGGTATCGAAGCCTTCCGCAGCGAAGGCGCGCTCCTTGAGTGGCTGGGTAAGCAGAAAGGCCGGACGGAGGCGGCCTTGCTGATGCTGGATGCACGCGGCCGGCAGATGACCTCGGAGTCGTTGGCGGCGTGGCTGGGAAAGCAGCGAGACGAGGGCCTGCAGCACGTGGTTTTTGCCGTCGGGCCGGCCGATGGATGGTCAGCAGAAGCGCTGGCCGAGGGCAAACGTCGAGGGGGCCTGCTCTCGCTGGGATCGATAACGCTGGCTCACCAGTTGGCGCGCCTGGTGGTGGCCGAGCAACTCTACCGCGCCTGTACAATTCTCACGGGCCATCCGTACCACACAGGACATTGAGAAGGCGAGAGCAAGTTTCATGACTGATTCCCGGCGTGGACTGATCCTCATCAACACCGGCCCCGGCAAGGGCAAGACCACCGCGGCGCTCGGCACCGCTCTGCGCGCCGTGGGCTGCGGCATGAAGGTGCTGATGCTGCAGTTCATCAAGGGCTCGTGGCACTACGGCGAGCTCGATGCCGCCGAGGCCTTCGGCGAGAATTTTGTGCTGAAACAGATGGGGCGCGGGTTTGTGAAGCTCGGCGGCGCGGATCCCGATCCCGAAGACGTGCGCATGGTCGAAGCGGCGTGGGCCGAGGCGCGCGAAGCTATCAGCTCTGGCGAGTGGGACCTCGTGATTCTCGACGAGATCAATTACGCCATCAGTTACAAGATGCTCGACCCAGCGGCCGTGGCCGACGTCCTGCGCAACAAGCCGGAGATGGTGCACGTGATCCTGACCGGCCGCAACGCGCACCCGCTGCTGGTGGAGCTGGCCGATACCGTCACCGAAATGCGCGAGGTGAAGCACGCCTACCAGAAAGGCATCCTGGCGCAGCGCGGCATTGAGTACTAGACCCGGAGGCAATCATGACCGAGAGCACGCATCATCGTTGGAGCGAGATCGAACCTGAGCAGATGAATCCGCTGGTGACGCGGCAGTTCGTCGTCGGCGCCAACACCATGCTGGCGCGTATCGTGCTCAAGAAGGGCGCGCACGTGCCGCTGCACCACCACTTCCACGAGCAGATCAGCCACGTGGTCGACGGCGCACTGGAATTCCGCATCGACGGCAAAGCGGTTGCCGTGCGCGCCGGCGAGATCCTCTGCATTCCGCCGCACGTGCCGCACGAAGTTGTCGCGCTCGAAGACTCCGTGGCGCTCGACATCTTCAATCCGCCGCGCCAGGACTGGATCGACGGCGACGACGCGTATCTGCGCGGCGGAAAGTAAGGTCCGCTGACCGGAGCAGCGCGGAGCGACTCTGGCTCCGCCTAATCCGCTTCACTTACGGGCGCGCCCACGATTCTCGATTTCCCTCCGCCCCAACGCCTCGCCAACAATCAGCGCCGTTCCCGCATACAGAAGCGTATCGAATATATAGTCGATCGCCTCGACAATCTGGTCCGTCCCGTGAGCCGGCCCCAGCATGGGCACATAAATGATGGCCACCGTAGCAGCCAGCACAATGCCGAGCCACGCCGCCCCCTCGCGCGCCCAGCGGTTCACCAGCATCAGTAAGCCACTCACCAGAAGCACCGCACCTACCGCGTATCCCCACACGCGCGGCACAGGAACCCATGCCGGCGTCAGCTTCTCAAGAGGCACCCCGGGCAGAAACTCCGGGTGCAGAAAATGCTCTACCCCATAAAAAATCGCCACCACCGCGAACACGATGCGGCACGGCGTCACCAGCCTCGACCAGCGTGACCCTTGCGGAGCCACGCTCCCGGCGAGGCACAGCAGTGCGCAACCGAACGTGGTTTCTCGCGCCAGCAGCGCAAAAGCAAAGCGATCATGCTGCCCGGTGATCACGCCGGGCAAATCCATCATCGCCACGAACGCCAGGAACATGCCGCCAGCCAGCAAGCTTGACCAGAACGTCAGGCGGCCGAAGATGAGGCTCAGCGCCGTGGCAATCAGCGCGAATCCCACCAGGTACACCCAGAACAAAGGCCACGGCATGTACGTGGGAACCATGTCCATCAGTCCGTGCGCCGCGGCCAGGTGCAGCGCGCCGAAAGTCGCCAGCGGAGCCGCCACAAACACGCGTCCCAGCGCAATCGCCCGCCCGGTCAACGTTCCGGTTGCAAGCTTCGCCCCGCCGGCAATCACACCGGCGGCCAACACCAGCAACCCCGCCGTGCTCATGGAAACAACAGTTCGCGAGATCTCAAGCAAGCTACAGCTCCCTTCCTCAACGGGGATTCCGAACACGATCCAGCCGCGTGCGCCTTCTACGTTCTCCAACTAGCGATAACATCCCTGAACGCCAAAGCCAATCCCGAACCGCCGACCACGCGCCACGCTTCACCGCTCGCGGTTCCCCCGCACTCACACTCGCACTCCGTCACGCCCCGCGCCCCACCCATATACAATTGCATTCGGTATGACGTGGTTCAAGCGCGAGAACGGCGACTTTCCCGGTCCCGACAACGGCCCGGCTGGCGACGGCGGTCCCGATGCGGGCGCAAAGAACGTGCGCACCGAGGGCCTGTGGGTCAAATGCCCCGGCTGCCGCCAGACCCTCTACAAAGCCGAACTCGAAGCCAACCTGATGGTCTGCCCCAAGTGCCAGTTCCACTTCAAGCTCGGCGCGCGCGCCCGCATCAATCTGCTGCTTGAGCCCGGTTACGAGCTCGTCGATGCCGGCCTGCGCTCCACCGATCCGCTGAAGTTTGTCGACGTCAAGCCCTACAAGCAGCGCCTGCGCAAGGCGCGCGAAGCTACCGGCCTCGACGACGCCATCCTCAACGCCGTCGGCCGCATGGGGCAACATGAGGTTATCGTCAGCGCCATGGAGTACGGCTTTATCGGTGGCTCCATGGGCGCCGTCGTGGGCGAAACCATTGCCCGCGCCGTCGATCGCGCCCGGCTCACCCGCAAGCCGCTCATCATTGTTGCCGCGTCAGGCGGCGCGCGCATGATGGAAGGCGTCGTCAGCCTCATGCAGATGGCCAAAATCGCCACCACCCTCGCGCAATTGGACGACGCCCGTGTGCCCTACATCTCCGTGCTCACCGATCCCACCACCGGCGGCGTCACCGCCAGCTTCGCCATGCTGGGCGACCTCAACATCGCCGAGCCCGGCGCGCTCATCGGTTTCGCCGGCCCGCGCGTCATCGAGCAAACCATCCGCCAAAAACTCCCCGAAGGCTTCCAGCGCGCCGAATTCCTGCTCGAAAAGGGCTTCCTCGACGCCGTAGTCCACCGCAAGGACATGAAGTCCTACCTGATCCGCGCGCTGGAGTTTCTGCAGACACCGGCAGGGCAGGTCAGCGAGTCAGCAAGCTAGCTAGTCAGCAGCCGCACACTCACACTAGCCCTCCCACACTCACACTCGCACTGTCTTTCCCGTCAAGCCATCTTTCCCCTAACTCCCATCCCATCAACGTCTTCCACTTGCATAAAACACCCCCGTTTCCAGCTACTCTTAAAACATCAAATCGCCATCATCAGGAAGCAGGTGACCAAATGTCGGAGCTAACCGAAATACCCAATCAATCCGAGACCAAAAAGGCGTCCAAAAAACCACGCTCGAAGCCCGGCCGCAAACGCACTGCGACCAAGGGGCGCAAAACCCCTGCCGGCCGTGGCGGAGCTCGCCTGCGCGACTCTGTCAACGACGAGATCGGCAAGCAATCCCTCCGGATCGCAAAAGCCTTAATCGACAATACTTGCGCTGGCGACCTGGACATGGCGCATCTCGTCTTAGGGCTCGCCGGCGCGGATATAGTCCCGCCTGAAAAGAAGAAGAGGCATGGCCCACAACCCTGGGTCAGGAACATCTGCTCCGAGCCCCAGTGGGAAGGTCCATGGGAAGACGAAGACGGGAAGCGCGACGCCTCCAAACTGCCTCTCAGCGACTACGACCTGGCCGACGAGGACAAATAATCGAGCGCCGGGGGGCGGGTTTCGTTAAGTCTTGCAGAATCAAATCAAATGATCGTTTTTCGGATGCCGGAAACCCCCTGAATGTTGGCTTGGGAGCGACCTGCGGACGCGCAAATGTGCGCCGGGAATTTCGCGATTCTTTGAGACAAATTAATCACAATTGCGCGCCCTGACAGCGAGTGTGAATAGAGAATTTCGCGAATCAGAGCGCGGGTTGGCAGAGAATTTCGCATAAACGCATCAAAACGGGGTCAAAAGCGTGTTTTTTGCGCTGTTTTCGCGTGTTTTCGCGTGTTTTAGGGGTCAGAAAGCGTTTACTCACGTCGGAATTGACGCGAGTGTGCGAGTGCGAGTGCGAGTGAAAGAAGTGAAGTGAGTGAAGCAAGTGAAATGAGTGAAAGAAGCGCACGAGGTGAGGTGAGTGAAAGGGTGAAAGGTGGATTTGCGATGCAGAAGGTGATGCGGGAGCGGGCTCGATTGGAGTTGGAGCGGAAGGTGCGGTGGTATCGGAAGGCGCGCCAGCATCCGCGGCCGCCGGAGGGGTGGTTGCGGGCGATGCGGCTGGCGGTGGGGGTTCCGGCGGAGCAGATTGCGGATCAGATGGGATTCACGCCGCGGATGGTGTTTCAGACGGAGCGGGCGGAACAGAAACGGAACATCTCGCTGGAGCGGCTGGAACGGATGGCGCGGGCGGTGGGGTGCGATCTGGTGTACGGGCTGGTTCCGTGGGAGCGGTCGCTGGAGGATCGGGCGATGGAGCTGGTGGAGCAGGAGGTTTGGAGGAAGCGGTTTACGACGCGGAAGACAGGGAGTAGGGAGTAGCCAATAGAGAGTAGGAAAGCGAGGGCGCGAGAAGACAGGGACAGAAGGCGGGGAATAAGGGACCGGAAAAGCGGGGCGCGAGTGTGCAAGCTGTTCCAAGATGAGGCAGCCTGCGGCGCGCAGCGCGCAAAAATGGGACCGGGACTCCCTTTCGTTATCCCGAAGCCGTTGATTCCAACAGCCACCATGCCGCAAGCACGGTAGACTTTCTAGCAGAACATGAAGCAAAGCCTGCCTGAGTTCATACGCTGCTGGAGAGATAGCGAGCTAAGCGAGCGCGCGGGCGCGCAGTCCCACTTTAACGATCTCTGCGACATCCTGAACGAGCCGCACCCGGCCCATTCCGATCCCAAGGGATACACGTTTGAGAAGCATGTCAACAAGATTGGCGACGACAAGGGCTTTGCCGATGTGTGGAAGCGTGGTTTCTTCGGCTGGGAGTACAAAGGGCCGCACAAAGACCTCAAGGCTGCCTACATACAGCTATTGAAGTACCGTGAGGACCTGGAAAACCCGCCGCTGCTTGTGGTGAGCGACTTTGTGCGATTCGAGGTGCACACCAACTTCACCAATACACCGGCGCTGGTCTATCGGTTCACGCTGGACGACCTGATTCTCAATACTCCGGTGGCTGGTTCCGACCTGCCGGCGCTGGACATTCTCCGCGCTGTCTTTCAGGAGCCGGAGAAGCTCAAGCCCGGGGCGCTGGAAGTCCGCGTCACGCAAAAGGCGGCGGAGCAGTTTACCAAGCTCAAGAACAATCTGCGGGCGCGCCACGAAGACAACGAGGCTGTGGCGCGCTTCATCATGCAGTTGCTCTTTTGCCTGTTTGCTGACAGCGTCGGTCTGCTGCAGGAGCACATGTTTCGCAAGGCGATTCTGACGGACCGCCTGGAGCCGAAGCTGTTTACACGCCGGCTCAGAAATCTGTTTGCGGCCATGGCTACGGGCGACAACGATTTTGGAATCATCTCCATTCGTCACTTCAACGGCGGCCTCTTTTGCGCGGGCGAGGATACGGTCCTGGATCTGGAACACGAGGATCTGGGAATTCTTCGCAAGGCTGCCGAGCTGGACTGGGGCCGCGTGGAGCCGGCCATCTTCGGCACGCTTTTCGAGCGCATTCTGAACGAGGAGAAGCGGGCGCAACTGGGCGCGCACTACACCAGCCGCGAAGATATTCTGCTGATCGTGGAGCCTGTGGTGATGGCTCCGCTGAGGCGGCGCTGGGCGGAGGTAAAGGCAGGAGCAGAGGAGATTGCGGCGGCCGCGGAAACCGCCAGCGCCGTAACCCGCGCCAAGCTTCGGGCGGAACTCGAAGCCAAGATCATGGGCTGGATCGAAGAACTGGCCGCCGTGCGCATTTTGGACCCCGCCTGCGGCAGCGGAAACTTTCTCTACGTGGCGCTGAATCTGCTGCTCAATCTGTGGAATGAGGCGCGTGTTTTTGCAGTCAACCACCGGCTGCCCCACTTCGACTGCAAGGTGGGCCCGCAGCAGCTCTATGGCATCGAGACCAACGTTTATGCGCACGAGATGGCCTCAGTGGTGGTGTGGATCGGCTACCTGCAATGGAGACGGGACAATGGCATGGGCGAGTCAGAGGAGCCCATTCTGCGGGTGCTGACAAACATCCAGCACCGCGACGCGATCATTGAGCTCAACGCCGATGGCAGCCCGAAGCTTGATTCGGCGGGAGACCCAAGCGAGCCGGCGTGGCCCAAGGTAGATTTTATTGTGAGCAATCCGCCGTTCCTGGGCGGCAAGATGCTGCGGCGCAACCTGGGCGATTCCTATGTAGATGCCTTGCTCAAGCTCTATAAGGAACGCGTGCCCGCCGAGGCCGACCTTGTGACCTACTGGTTTGAGAAGGCTCGGGCCATGGTGGAAAAAGGAAGGGCAGAGAGGGTTGGGTTGCTTGCGACTCAATCGATCCGGGCTGGAGCAAACTTGAAAGTTCTACAGCGTGTGCAAGAGAGCGGCGGAATCTTCATGGCATGGAGCGACCAGCCATGGGTCAATGAAGGTGCTGCTGTCCGGGTTTCTCTTATTGGATTCGACAACGGTGCTCAGACCGAGCGAATGCTTGACGGCAAGCCCTTGGAAACGATCAATGCCAATCTCAGCAGTGAAGCGGATACCACCAGCGCCCAGACGCTGCCTGAGAACCTAAACATCCTTTTTCAAGGTCCTGTAAAGGTGGGGGAGTTTGAGATTTCTCCCGAAGAAGCAGCTCGCCTCTTGCCAATGGGGAACCCGAATGGGCTCCCAAACAGTTTAGTCATTAAGCCTTGGATGAATGCCACCGATCTGGTGGGACGCTCAAGGGAAATGAACATTATTGATTTCGGTGAGATGTCAGAGTCAGACGCGGCCCAGTTTGAGGGTCCGTTCGAATTGATAAAGGTCCGAGTAAAGCCGTTCCGAATGAAAAACAACGACCGCCAAAGGCGCGAACACTGGTGGAGGCTTGGGCGGAGCGGTACGGAACTCAGGGAAGCGAAGGCCGGAAAAAGCAGATTGGTCGCAACACCGCGCGTAGCTAAACACCGGCTGTTTGCCTGGGTGCACTCGGAACTGGTTCCAGATAGCCGGCTCTATGTTTTCGCCAGAGATGATGACTACTTCTTTGGAGTACTTCATTCAAGAATTCACGAAGTGTGGACTTTAGCGAACTGCACTTGGCATGGCGTAGGGAACGATCCGACATATGTCGCGGGTGCCTGTTTCGAGACCTTTGCGTTTCCCTGGCCGCCGGGCAAGGAGCCGAAAAGTTCTCCTCTGGTGAAGGCGATTGCAGACGCGGCAAAGGAGCTCGTGAAGCAGCGCGATCTCTGGCTCAATCCGCCGAAGGCAGGGCCGGAGGTTTTGGCAAAGCGAACGCTCACCCATCTCTATAACGATCTTGCCGCGGGGAAGTGCGGGTGGCTTGAAAACGCGCATCGCAAGTTGGATGAAGCTGTTTTTGCGGCTTACGGATGGCCGGCCGCGCTTACCGCTCAGCAGATTCTGGAGCGGTTGCTGGCTCTGAATCAGGCGCGAGCGGGCGGGGCGAAAGACAGACCACGCGCTTGCTAAAGAGGCTGGGGGAAGACTCGCTTTCGGTTCAACGCGCGGCTTCGCCGCGTGCTCGAATTCTGAAAATGGGCGGGGTTGCGTGAGGCTGAAGTCTCACGCTCCCTCAGTTTGGCGATTGCGGTATCCCACCCTTCGCCGGGAAAAAGGCGAAGGATGGGGCAACCATCGTTTGTGATGGGCGAACGGGTTGGGGCGCGGCTTCGCTACGGAGCTTGTTTTCTGGAAGATGGGTTGGGCGGGTTGCGGCACGGCTGAAGCCGAGCCCTGATACAAGGCGAAAATCCAATGCGGGTCCTTCGACTTTGTTTGGCGTGCAATCGTCACGATTGCACGCCAAACTTCGCTCAGGATGACATGCGATTTTTAATCCTACCGCGACTGTGTAGACCAGCGCGCCGGTGCGGGCGAGGACGCCCGCACTACAGCCGGTCAGGAGACCGGCGCTACAAATGCGCTCAAAACTCGAGGCGGAGAGAGCCTTGGAGGACGCGGGCGGAGATGTCCGAATCTGGGGGGACGTAGGTGCTGGAGATGGTGCCGAAGGGGACGCCTTCCGATTCGGTAATGTCCGTGGCGGCGAACCAGGGGGAGCCGTTGGGGCCGATGGTGGGCGGGTTGAAGTTGGGATGGTTGAAGGCGTTGAAGGCGTCGCAACGGAATTTGAGGTTCATCCTGTCGGCATATACGGGAAAGGTTTTGCCGAGGCCGAGATCGAGATTGAAGTAGCCGGGGCCGCGGAGATTGTCGCGGCTGCCGATGTTGAATCCGGTGGGGCCGGTGTAGGCGGCTAGCGCCGCGGTGGGATTCGAAAATGCGTTGAGCGGGCTGCCGCTGCCGCCGTGGATGTTGGTCTTGAGCAGGGAGCGCGAGCCGGTGAGGGTGGCGGGCGCGTCGTTGGCGAAGCCGGCTACGTAGGCATTGGAAAATGCGTTGTAGGCAAGGCCCGTGTGCCAGGTGGGAATGCCACTGATCTCCCAGCCTCCGGCGAGCTCGTTGGCCCAGAGGGGCATGGTGGCGCCGACGGCGCGATCGCGGCCGAGGGGCAGTTCGTAAATGAAGGTGCCGTTCAAATAGTTGGCGACATCGAAGCCTGAGCTGGCGCGGCACTCGCGGGGGCGGTTGACATCGCAGATGAAGCCGGTGGCCGCTGCTTCGGCGATGAATACGGCGTTGGCGGAGACGTTGTCAATGGAATGCGCCCAGGTGTAGTTGAGATCGAATTGCAGGCCGTAGCCGACGTTTTTGTGCAGGGTGGCGAGCATGCTGTTGTAGCTGGAGAATCCTTTGTTGGTCCAGATGCTGTTGGTGCCGAACTGTGCGGCGAGGCCAACATTGGGTGGCAGGAATCCCGATAAGGCCCAGACGGTATCGGAGAAGTCGCCACGCGCGGAGTAGGGATCGGCGTAATAGGCCGCGGCCTGGGTGTTGTTGGCGAAGTAAGCGCCACCGAAGAGGGTGTTGAGGTAATTGGCTAATCCCGGGAGCTGATCTTCAAACCAGGGTTGCGGGGAAAGACTGGCGGCGGCGCCGTATTCGCCCTGGCTCGCATACTGGCGCAACTGCGTGACCATGCCGGATTCAGCCTGAGACAAGGTTTGGTTGGAGGCGCCGGTGCTGTCGGGGAAGTCAATGAGCTGGCTGGCATCGGCCGAAGCGAGCAGGCGGCGGCCCAGTTTTCCCAGGTAGGAAACTTTGAGGATGTAGCCCTGGGGAAATTCGTGTTGCCATGCGAAATTGAATTCAATGTTGTAGGGATTTTTGAGATTGGGATCGACGAGAACATTGCCTTCGGCGTATTGCAAACCGTAGGGCACGCCGCCAGCAACATAGGGCGTGTAGGGGGGTGTGACGTTGGGCGCCGAGGGCGGAGACGGCGGCGAAGTGAGTCCGCTGAAGCGGGGCAATCCGCCGAGGCTGGTGTTGGTGGTGGCTAGAGAATCATAGGGGTCGCCGTAGATTCCGTAGGGGTTGAGATGCTGGGCGGAAAAGAGATAGGACTCCTGGGTCTGGACGAATTGCAGAGCGTTGACGATGCGGTGATCGTAGACGATGCCGGCTCCGCCACTAATGACTGACTTGGGATCGAAAGCGGGGTTGTAGGCAAAGGCGAGGCGAGGCGCGAACAGCCTTTTCTGGGGATAGTAGAAATTGGGAGCGTTGTTGACCTTGCCGCCGAGAACGTATTGCACGAAGGGGACTGCGGTGTTGGTGGCAACGCCCGCGGCGCTTTGCTTGATGCGGTCGGCCCAGTAGGCGTCAAACGAGAAGGGCGTGACGGTGCCGCCGGCGTTGAGTTGAGGAAAGGCCTGCTCGCCGTGGGTTTCGTAGGGCGGTGTGTAGAGCTGGTAGCGCACGCCATAGGAGATGGTGAGATGGGGTGTGACCTTCCATGCATCGCCTAAATATAGTTCCGTCTCGTAATAGCGGAAGTTCATATTGATGCCGCCGCCGGTGGGAAGCGTGGCGCCGTTCTTGTTGTAGTTAAAGTTGGCGGCGTTCTCAGCGAAGGCGCCAAGCGCGGTGGAGAAGGCGTTGTCGTAGATGGTGGTGGCGTATTGCGAGGAGTTGATGTCGGACGGGCGGAGACTGGGAGCAAGCGCGGAAAAGTTTGAGCCGCCGGTAACGCCCACGTATTCGAAATTGAAGTTGTTGGCAAGAAATTCGTTGGGGTTGATCCACTTGAAGGTGCCGCCGAAGGTGAGGCTGTGCTTGCCTTTTTGCCAACTGAAATCGTCGCGGACGATCGGGATGGGATAGGTTCTGGCCTGGGAATTGTTGCCGGCTGCGTAGGGACCGCTGAGGCCCGCGTAGGCGAACTGGTTTAGGCCTTGCGGATTGTAGGCGACGGGAGTCTCGAGGTCCTCGTAGGTTTCGCCAAACTCGGCTTGATTTAGGGCGTTCTCTTTGATGATCCAGGAGTGGCCGACTATCCAGGCATAGCTGCGATCGAAGCGGGGATAGGTTTGCGGGTCGCCGGGGAATTGAATGGGGCTAAGGATGTCGTTTGCATGCGTGAAGGTGCCGCGGCCGAAGATTTTCATTTTGTCGTTGAGGTTGACGTCGACGCGCTGGACGAAATTGTTGATGGTGACGGGTATGGGCGCATTGAAGCGATAACCGGCGGTGTTGACCAGATCGCCTACGGCTCCAGTGAGATCGTTGGCCACCGGATAGCGGCCCTGGAAAAACTTGAGTTCAGTGGAATCCCATCCAGCGCCCTGCGGATCGAGAGCCGCGGCCTGTGAAGGACTGAGCGATACGGTGGCGCCGCTGGTGTTGACATAGCAAACGTAGCCTTCGCGATAGCCTGCGCTACCGGCACAGCCCGCTTGCCCGGAAACACCACCCAGGGGTACGGTCTGATCGACAGGGGAATTTCTGGCGTCGTGCTGGCCATCGTAGTCGAAAAAGAAGTAGGCCTTGTTTCTGCGGATGGGTCCGCCGATGTTGCCTCCGAACTGATTACGCACCAGAGGCGGACGGCCGATTCCGGCGTTGTTGTTGAACCAATCGTTGGCTTCGAGATCGGTGTCGCGGTGGTACTCGTTGATGTTGCCGTGGAGATTGTTGGTGCCGCTCCTGGTGACCAGAGCGAACTGGCCGCCCCCGCCTTGTCCTGCACTGGAGAGCGGATCGCCGGTGACGCCGCGAAACTCCTGCACGGAGTCGACGGGAGCATTGCCTACGATGACGCCGAATTTGCCGGTGGCATTTTGGTTTGCTTCAAGACCATCGAGTGTGACGTTGGACTGATCGGAGCGCGAACCGGTGACCGCGCCATCGAGAGTGACGCCGGGTTGCTGATAGAAGAGGGCTGAGGGATTGCCGCGGTCTTCGACGGGGAGATCGTTGAGCTCCTGCACCTGGAAGTTGTTACCCAGGGTGGCATCCGTGGTGTTCAGGGTGACATTCTCGGCTGCGGCTGAGACTTCGACGGTTTGCGATGCGGAGCCAACAGCAAGTGTGGCATTTTGCGTGCGAGTGCTGGAAACGCTCAGGTAGATCCCAGTGATGACGACCGTCTGGAAGTTTGGCGACGAGAAAGTGGCTTTGTAGCCCGGGCCGGGGGCGACGTTGGTGATGCTGTAGGAGCCAACGGAGTTGGTGACCGTTTTGTAGGAGACGCCAGTGGCGTCATTGGCCAGCACGACCGCCGCGCCGGGAATGACGGCTCCACTCGAGTCCGTTACGACTCCCGTGATGGACGCAAGATCCTGGGCGTGGGACGGAAGGGCGAAAAAGACGAGCGAAAGGATGAAGAGACCGTGCGTAATTAGATTTTTGACTGTCTGGGGTCGCATAAACTGCCTCCAACAAATTGGGCGCGCAAACTCCTCCTGGAGCGCTGGATTGGCGTGCCGAACTTTCACGGATTTTCGAACTCAAATCGCCTTCGATGGTCAGCAGGGGAGGCTGACGCCGAGAGCTGATCTAGCCGGAAGTATGCGGTGCATGAATTGCGGAGTAAAGGCGTAACGGCAAAAGCGAAACCAGAAAGTAATGGCCCGAAGGCCGCATAGTAATGGCCCAAAAGAGGCACAGAATGAGCTATTTACGGGAATGGGTGGAGCGGAGTCGTGCGGCAGTTTGTGACGAGCTGCGCTGCGCCTGGGATGAACGGCGTGTGGGCTGGGATGAACCGCAGTTACTACTCAAGTTGGAGCGGGGCTATGGCGACGGGCGTTTTACAGCGGGCTGTTTGCTCTTGGCCAGTAGCGGAAGTTGCGAATGGTTGCGCTGCCTGAGCCGGTGGCATAGAGGGCAGGGCGGACACCGAGAAATCCGCCCAGGATGTTGTGCTCCATGCCGGAGATTTCTACGGAGGCTTCGGCTTTTTGCCAGGGCTGGCTGGGGAGTTGGTAGTAGAAGTCCACTTCCTGGCGATCGTTGACGATGCGCAGTGTGGCGCGGGTTGCTCCCTGCGCCATGCGTTGGCGACGCGAGCCGGTGGGCGTGCGGACGGCGATGCCTGCCGCGTTCATGACAAGGCCTGTGGCGGCCTGGGGATTGTAGAAGAGCAGCAGGCCGGATTCGCATCGCTTGTCGATTTCGATATCGGCTTCGACGGTGTAGGAGTGGCCGCCGACGGTGGTGGTGAGAGGCGAGGAGTCCTCGAGCGTGCGGCCGAGGGAGCGATAGCCGTTCTCATAGGAGTGGACCGTGATGTACCACTTTCCATCGGGCGTATCGACAAGGCGGCCGTGGCCGAGGCTCAACCAGCGGTCGTCGCGCGACGGCGTGTGGACGACGGGATTGTAGGGCGAGAACTCCCAGGGGCCATCGGCATGATGGCTGCGCGCGCTGACGACCATGTGACTGGTTCCCGGTCCTGCGGTGCCGCCTTCGGCGACGTTGAGGTAGAAGTAACCGTTGTGCTGGGCGAGTTTGGGCGCTTCAAGGCACGTGCACTCGATGCGGATGGACCTGGGAATGGGCCAGGGCTGGTAGACGGTGCGGGGCGGCGTTTGAACGGCGAGACCGTCGGCGGTGAGCTCGGCCATCAGGCCTTGTGCCGTGTAGAGAAAACGCTTGCCGTTCTCGGCGATGTGGCCGGGATCGATGTTCGCGATGTGCAGATCGATGGGCTCGCTCCATGGACCTGTGGGGTGGTCAGCATGGACAACCATGATGCGATGATCGGCGGGGAAATAGATGTAGAAGTGGCCCTCGTACTCGCAGAGATAGGGCGCCCAAACATTGCCGTAGTAGCGGCGAAGGGCCGCGGCGACGGGACGCCAGTTGACGAGGTCGCGCGAGTGGTAGATGACGAGACCGGGAGCAAAGTTGAAGCTGGAGTGGGTGAGATAGAAGTCGTCGCCGACGCGAACAGGACTGGGGTCAGGGTGGTCGCCGCCCATGAGGGGGTTATGGAAGACGTTGCCGTGAACCTGTGCGAATGCGGGGTGGAGCTGAGAGACGAGCGCGAATGCAGAGGTGAGCAGTGAGGCGTTCTGAACGAATTGGCGGCGTGTGATCATGACGGAATGAGCGCCTCTCCCGGCACCGGGACTGCGGATTTTTGAAGCAATGGATTACCGGGAAAAACTGGCGCAGCTAGTTTAGCTGACGGGATGGATGGACGTGTTCGATATTCTTGCGCGGTTAAATGGCCCGGCATCGTTGCCGGGCCATTGCTGTTTTGGATTGCGATAATCGTGGATTGCGCGCGTCAGATGCGCATGGGCATGAGGACGTAGCGGTACTTGTATTCGGCGTCGGGATCTTCGGGGCGCATCTGGCCGGCGGACTGCGAGTCTTTGAACTCGAGGCGGACTTCGCCTTCGTTGCCGAGGGCCTTGAGGAAGTCGAGGATGTAGTCGGAGTTGAAGCCGACCATGATGGGTTCGCTCTGAGTAGGGCGTGTCGATGGTGTCTTCGCTCTCGCCGGATTCGGTGGAGTTGGCGCTGATCTTGAGCTCGTTGCCTTCGAGGCGCATGCGGATGGCGCCGGAGCGCTCGTCGGCGAACTGGGCGACGCGCTGGATGGCGGCGGAGAGCTCGCTCGAGCGGACGACGGCGAACTTGGTGTTGTCGCGCGGCATGACGGCTTCGAAGTTGGGGAATTGCCCGGTGAGCTTGCGGTGCTCGAAGCGTGCGATGGCCGACGCGGAAGAAGAGGGTGTGCTCGTCGTCGGCGAATTCGATCTTTTCGGCGTCGGAGTTGGCGAGGAGCATGTTGCAGCTCCTGCAGGGCCTTGCGCGGAATGAGAACGCGCTTTTCGCCGCTGATGCCTTCGAGGGTCTCGTTGGGCTTTTCGACGAACGAGAGGCGATGGCCGTCGGTGGCGACCATGGCCAGCGACTCGGCCTTGAGGACCAGCAGGGCGCCGTTGAGCGTGTAGCGCGATTCCTCGTTGGAGATGGCGAAGATGGTGCGGGCGATGAGTGTCTTGAGCGCGACGAGCGGAAATGCTGGTGGCCGCGATGGTGGGGAACTCGGGAACCTGGGGGTAGTTGGCGCGCGCCATGCCGACCATCTTGGTGTTGGAGCGGCCGCTGCGAATCTGCACCCAGTGATTTTCAAGCAGCTTGATGGAGATGTCGCCGTCGGGCAGGAGCTTGATGTAGTCGTAGAGCTTGCGCGCGGGGATGGTGCAGGCGCCGGGCTTTTTCACCTTGACGGCGGCGCTGGTGCGGATGGCCTGGTCGAGATCGGTGGCGGTGATGTTGAGGCGGTCGCCCTCGGCCTCGATGAGAAAGTTGGAGAGAATCGGGATGGTGGTTTTGCGCTCGACCACGCTCTGCGTTGCGGTGAGTTCCTTCACCAGATCCTGGCGGCTTACGGTAATCTCCATCGCTGCCCCCTGCGCGGCCGGCTTCTCTACTTCAGTTTCCACGGTTGGCATTTGGATTCCCCTACCCCAGAAGCCGCGTCCTATGCCCTCACTGTACAACAGCTTGCGGGCAGCCGGAAGCGGCGTCGATACATCACCCCGATTGTAGCGATGTCGCGAAGAAAAGGCGCGTGGAAAACATGGTGGATTCTCTGAATTACGGGGACCATGCAGGGATTAAGGGACTCGGGACTAAGGGACTGAGCGATCCTGCTGCTTTCGCGGTGAAGCGGCGAAAGGATGGGGTGGCCCCTGCGCTTGATGTGGATCGTGCGTGGCGCATGGTGACGGGAGGGGTGGATAAGTATGGATATAGATAAATAAAAAACAGTAGTACCCGTAGTTGAGGTAGGAAAAGTGGGAATCGGGATGTAATAGCGTGGGGGCGCGGGGTTGGGATAGATGAGAGTTTTCTAAATCGCGGTTGTGGGAATCAGGAGAATTGGAAAACCGGTGCACGGAGGGGGAGATACGACCGTGATTTTCCAAGGCTCGCACAGGGGCACCGGAAAAGGCTGTGGAAGGCCTGTGGGTTGTGTGGGAGCCGCGGCGAAGGTGCGTGGGTGGAGGGGGTTGCGGCGAGCGTGTCTTGCACAGGAGGAGAAGGAATGGTGGAGGGTTGGAAACCTGCGCGTGAGAAGCGTGAAGAGGTATAGAAGGCGAAGGATTTTTTTGGGCCAGAGGTTTAATGAAGGCATGGGAGACTGGATTGCGCGGGAAGAGTGGAGAATGTGGAAAGATGCTGCAAGGAAGCGAACGGTCGAATTAGTGTGATGTCCCAAAATCTGGAATAAGAAGTCGGCATCGCGAAATGCAGGTCCTTCGGCTCCGTTTGACGCAAAAAACGCGCCAAACTTCGCTCAGGATGACCGCAGCATTTATATTGCGAACGTTTGGGGACAGGGCGTCAGTACAAGCGAAGAGGAGGCGAGATGAGAGGGATTCCAATTGTGGCGCTCGCACTGGCGGTGAGCGTGGTGAAGGCGCAAGGTCCGGCAACAGCGCAAGGCACAGCAGCGGCGTTTGAAGTGGCAACGATCAAGCCTACTGCGCTGGATGCGAAGGCGGGGCGATACATCACAATGCAGGGCACGAATCGCTTTGTTGCGAAGTACTACACGTTGAAACTGCTGATTGCGGCGGCTTACGACTTAAGCCCAAAGGTGATTTCAGGAGGGCCGGGGTGGAGCGATGACAAACACTTCGACATAGAGGCGTTGACGCCGGGGGATACGCGACCCGCGCGGCCGGAACAAATGGCCATGCTGAGGACGCTGCTGAACGAACGGTTCAAACTGAGTTTCCATCGCGAAGCGAAGGAGTTTTCGATTTATGCCCTTGAGGTGGATAAGGGAGGGCCGAAACTGAAAGAGAGTACGGCCGCGGCTAGCGATCCGGCGCAATTGATTTCGACGGTCTATCCGCCGGCGCGCATTCATTTGCCGGCGAAGAACGCGACGATGGGGGATTTTGTTTCGCTGATGCAGAGGGCGCTGCTGGATCGGCCGGTAGTGGATAAGACAGGGTTGACGGGAAGGTACGACTTCGATTTGGACTGGGCGCCGGATGAGACGCAATTTGGCGGGGAGGTTCCGGTAGCGCCGGCCGATGCGCAGGCGCCGCCGTTTTTTACCGCGATTGAGCAGCAGCTTGGCCTACGGCTGGAAGCGATGCGTGGAATGGTCGAGGCCCTGGTGATCGACCACGCGGAGCCGCCGAGCGCGAACTAGGCGGCCAGTTTCTGAAGGAGGCCGCGATTTCGCCGGGCTTCTATACTGAACTTTCCTATGTCTTACGCGGCCGCGATCGACCAGTTGAATGCGATGACGCCGGAACTGTATGCGAAGGCGGGGCAGGCGCGGCGGAAATTCTCGCTCAATGAAGTGCGGATTCTGCTCAGCGCGCTGGGCCATCCCGAGCGGCGTTTTCCCGCGGTGCTGATTGCGGGGACGAATGGAAAGGGCTCGACCGCGGCGACGCTGGCCTCGATTTTGACGGAAGCGGGGCTGCGCACGGGGCTGTATACGTCACCGCATCTGGAGCGGCCGAATGAGCGGATTCGCGTGGGGCGGGAAGAGATAGCGGACGCGGATTTTGCGCGGCTTTTCTTCCTGGTTTCGGACACGGCCGAACGGCTGGTGAGCACGGGACGGCTGCCGCAGATGCCAAGTTTCTTTGAGATGCTGACGGCGCTGGCGTTTCTGTACTTTGCTGAGAGCAAAGTGCAGATTGCGGTGCTGGAAGTGGGAATGGGCGGACGATTGGATGCGACGAACGTCGTGGAGCCGCTGATTTCTATTGTGACCGACATTTCGCTGGACCACATGGAGTGGCTGGGGCCGACGATTGCGGCGATTGCGCGCGAGAAGGCGGGGATACTGCGCGAGGGCGGAACTATGATTACGCTGCCGCAGCATCCGGAGGCGAACCAGGTGCTGGGCCAGGTGGCGACAGAGTTGGACGTGCGCGGGGTGAGCGCGGTGCCGTACATGCCTGCACGGGAGGCGAAGGGGCCGTACACGGTGGAGGCTTTGGGAGCGACGGTCAAAGTGGATTCGCCGCTGAATGGAGCGCACCAGCAGAGGAATGTGGCGTTGGCCATAGCGGCGGCGGTGGAGTTGGCGGCGCGGCATGGATTTGCTGTGGGTCCGGCGGACCTGGAGGAGGGAATTCGCAGGACACAATGGCCGGGACGGCTGGAGCGCATGACGATCGCGGATGTGGAGTGGGTGCTGGATGTGGCGCACAATCCGGCCGGCGCATGGGCGCTGCGCGCAGGACTGCGCAGCATTCTGGAAGAGCGCAGGCCAAGGATCCTGATTTTCAGTTGCCTGCGCGACAAGCCGGTGGCGGAGATGGCGCAGATTCTGTTTCCGCTGTTCGAGCGGGTGATTGTAACGCCGATTCATGCCGCGCGCGCTGCGGCAGTGGAAGATTTGCTGGCGGCGGCAAGGGCAACGGGGACAGCGGCGACAGCGGCAGAGATCCGTGCAGGGGGCGCTGCGCGTGGCGCAGGAGATCGCAGCGGGAGGCGTGGTGGTGGTGTCGGGATCGGTGTACCTTGTAGGCGAGGCGCGGGCGATGCTTTTGGGAGAGATTGCGGCGGGAGAGAGCGAAACGCGATGAGCTGCAAGGCCCAATCCGATGCCGCGGTTCTATCGCTGGCGATCGAATGCGCTGCAGACGCCGGTGCTTGCGCTGGTGACGGCGGTCTGCGGGCTTGCGGCGCTTGCAGTTTCGCCGGTGGACAAAAAGGGGCGGGCGCAGCACTGGATTGCGCGCTTATGGGCGCGCTGCGGGGTATGGTCCACGCTGTCGCGGTTGAAGGTGGAGGGAGGGGAGAACCTGAGCAAGCGCCGGGTCGCGGTGTATGCCCCGAACCACACTTCCTACATGGACATTCCGGTGATTTTTGCGGCGCTGCCGTTTCAGTTTCGCATTCTGGCGAAGAAAGAATTGTGGAAGTGGCCATTCATCGGCTGGTATCTCGAGCGTTCCGGACAAATGCCGATTGATATCGCGAACCCGCACGCGACGCTTTCGAGCCTGGGCGGTGCGGTGAAGGCGCTGCGCAAAGGCATGCCGCTGGTGGTGTTTCCAGAGGGCGGGCGAACCTCAGATGGCGAGCTGCGACCCTTTCTGTCGGGCGCGGCGTACCTGGCGATTCGCGCACAGGTGCCGCTGGTGCCGATCGTGCTGAAGGGCGTTTACGATTTGCTGCCGATTCACACGCACCATTTCTATCCGGGCGAGCTGACGGTGCGGGTTGGCGAGCCGATCGAGACCAAAGGTATGTCGGTTAAGCAAAACGGAGAACTGACGGAGCGATTACGCGAGGCGATGGAAGCAATGCTGGGCGAGCCGGCGCGGACCGAGGCGGAGACACCGGTGTCCTGAAGGAATTGATGAGCGAATTCTGGCGGGTCGTCGTCGCGGCGGCGTGGGTCCAAGGCGCGGATGGGCGGCGAAGATGCCGATGGAGGCCTGGAAAATGATCATCGAGATGCGGACTTACAAGCTCATGCCAGGCAAACGCGCGGAGTTTCTGGAGATTTTCCGGACGAGGTCGATGCCGGCACACGCGGAGATCGGGATGAAGATTCTCGGGCCGTGGCTTTCGCTTGAGGACCCGGACACGTTTTTCTTCATGAGGGGATTTCCCGATCTCGCGTCGCGCGAGCCGATGAAGGCGAAGTTCTACGATGGAGAGTTGTGGAAGGGCGAACTGGAGCGGGTATTGATGCCGATGATCGAGAAGTACGACGTCGTGCTTGTCGATGATTCCGAGGGCCTGGTGCGCTGGTGAGGTTGGCGCGCGGGTCATGGTTTGAACAGAAGCTTCACTCAGGGGCTAAAGCCGCGATTCATTG
The DNA here is from genome assembly GCA_963826735.1 of uncultured Acidobacteriota bacterium. Taxonomy (GTDB): domain Bacteria; phylum Acidobacteriota; class Terriglobia; order Terriglobales; family Acidobacteriaceae; genus Telmatobacter. The sequence goes on along the minus strand of CAWGYN010000005.1, from coordinate 771,322 downwards.
ATCGGCATTTGCGGCACCCTTCGACTTCGCTCAGGGGCAGGCTAGAAGTCGTGCCCTTTCAAGAAACCGGCGTCGCCCCTACGGGGCTTAACATCCATCTCGCATCCGTACCCCACGCTAAAGCGCGGGGCTAACAAACACTGCGCCTCCGGGGCGCTCGGCAGGGCATTACTTATGCAGCCGTCAATAAAGCCCCCGTTCATTGATCAGACTTTTGCGGCACAGCTGAAGGCGTGCCCTGGTTACAAAGCGCGGCTCCGGCATTTTTCAGCAAGTTGTGAAGCCGCGCCCTTTCAAAGCGACTTTAGGCCGGGAGACGCCGGCGACGGTCTTTTGAATCCCCGAGTGAAGTGCGCTGCGCCGAGGCGACGGATGCGTACATTCAAAGAGTTGAAGTGCGTTGAGCGCGCCGATCGTGCGCGGCGCATTCGCACGGGCTTTACACTGGTTGCATGGCCGTGCGGATTGCGATTCCTGAACCCACAAGCAGCGACGCCGAGTACAACCAGCGCGCATTGCCGCAGTATGTTGAAGCGCTGAAGGCCGCGGGTGCTGAGGCTGTGGTGGTGCCGCTGAGCGAGACGCAGGAGCGCGTGGCGAAGCTGCTGGCGGGCGTGCAGGGAGTTCTGCTGCCGGGAAGCAAGTTTGACGTGGATCCGCAACGCTATGGCGAGGCGCGGGAGCCGGAGTGCGCGGAAGACGACCCGGCGCGCACCGCGGCCGATGAGCTGCTGCTGCAGGATGCGTTCAATTTGCGCAAGCCCATCCTTGGAATCTGCCAGGGCACGCAAAACCTGAATGTATGGCGCGGGGGTGCGCTGGTTCAGGACTTGAAGACAGCGGTGGATCATCGGCCCGGGCGCGAAGTAGTGAAGGCACACGCGGTGGAGATCGCGGAGGGATCGCGGTTGAGGGGAATTCTGCCGGCGAGCGAAGCGGATAGCACACAAGAGGGCGGGGTCGAGGTGGGCAATGTCGAGGTGAATTCGAGCCATCACCAGGCAGTTCGTACGCCGGGCGACAATCTGCGGGTGAGCGCGATTTCTCCGGGCGACGGCGTGATTGAGGCGGTGGAGCTCGACGTGGCGGATCATTTTGTCGTCGGCGTGCAATGGCATCCGGAGCGCACGTATGCGCAGAGCGGATTTTCGCGCGCCATATTTTCGGCGTTTGTGCAGGCGGCTGCGGATTGGCAGCCACCTGAAATCGAAGGGGCGAAGATCGGGGACTGAGGAGCGGAAACTGCGCGATGAATGCGAGCGAAACGAAGACACGACTGAATGCGTTTCTGACGGCGGCTGGTCTGGCGCGCCTGGACGACGAAGCGGATCGCCGGTTCGAGAGTTATCGTTTCGCTTTTCTTTCGCTGGAGGAGACGCCTCAACCTGAGTGGGATTCGGGATGATGAGGAGGAACACATTCTATCACGGCATGTTGTTGAATGTATTGCAGTTGCGCGCGATTTGCCGCTGGCGATCATGACCCTGCTTGACTTTGGGTCGGGCGCGGGATTGCCGGGGATTCCTATCGCGCTTTGCCGGCCGGAGATGGCCGTGACGCTGGCTGAATCGCAGGGCAAGAAAGCCGCATTTTTGCAGGAGGCTGTGCGCGTGCTGGGGCTCAAGGCGAAAGTTCATGCGGGGCGGGCCGAGGCGCTGGGTGCCGTCTTTGACTGCGTGATTTTGAGAGCCGTCGACAAAATGCCGAAGGCTGTGGCGGCTGCGGTACCGCTTGTGGCGCCGGGGGGATGGCTGGCGCTAATGACGACTAGCGCGGACATCGCATCATTGCGAACGGCGGCGGGGACGCAGATCTTGTGGGTTGATCCGGTAAAGCTACCCGTCGGAAACCACCGTATTCTTGCGCTCGGACGGCGAATCAGTTCTGCAGCTTGATTTCGACCAGAGTGTGGACGGACGCCAGGTCTTCGGCTGTCTTGATGAGTAGGCGGATGCCAGTGCCTTCGGCGTAACGCCGCGCCCCGTCAATCTCTTTCAGTAGAGCCTTCGGCAGCGCGCTTGCGCGGGCCGCTGCCACGGCACGATCTCCAAGCACGAGAGAGACGCGGAAGCAGTTTGCGCACGGGCCCATGTAAAGGATGTTTCTGGATTTGAGTTTGGGTCGAAGCGCCCAGCCATACTTGGGCGAGATCGAGTGCCATTCCTTACAGGAGATGCCCTTGCCCGCGAGCCAAGTGGTGAGCGCTTTCCAGGCTTCGCGGGAGTCGCCGAGCGTTGCCGCAAGGTCTTTGGCGGAGGGCGGGGTTTTTCTGCCAATAAAAGCGTTCTGGAAATCCACGCTTGCCTTCCTTCTGGATTTCATCGATGAGTGTACTCCGAGAGGCCGAATGGAATCGGGCGTTTCAAGAGACCTGAATCAAAACCGCACTGAGGTAGGGGACGTAGCAGGTTAGCTGCGTGCCGCTTGCGCTGAGAACGTAGGCAGCGCCCGGCGAGAAGGAAGCATCTGCTCCTACGGTCGCGCTCTGAATCGTCACGCCTGAAGTTGCGCTCAGGCTGGGCCCACTCGCGCCAGTAGTAAGTTGCGTCATTTCAAGGAGTTTTGCGGAGCTGACGCTTTGCGGGAGCTGGACGGTGAGCTGGAGGTTTTGTGCGCCGTCCTTGTTGACGACGATGATATTGAGATCCCCAGAGGAGGTTCTTACCGCGTAGGCGGTGATGTTGAGGCTGCCGATTCCGGAGAGGCTCGTGGCATAGAGCGTGCCCTGGCCGGCAAGCGTGAAGAGAAGAATGCCGTAATACTCGGGCCGGGCTTCGACTACTGCGCCACCCGAATCGGCAATGGGCGTGTAGCCGCTGCCGTTGCCGCCGCCGTGGAAGTTGGCGCCGACAGCGCCGTTCAGCCCGCAATCGAAGAGAAAATCGATGATCCAGAGTGAAGAGCAGTAGGCATCGCTGATGCCGTCGGCGCCGCCGTTGTAGTAGGAGTTGCACTCGGAGACGCGGTAGGGAATGCCGACGCCTTTTGCGCCGGTGTTGAGAGTTTGAAGATCGCTGACCAGTGCGGTGTCGGGCGTAACCAGGTTGGCGGCAGTGGAGCTCGGGGACTGGCCGTTTCCGCGATAGTAGTGCTGGGTGAGAAGCGAGATGTTGCTCTTGGTCGCGTACTGACCGAAGGGAACGGTCCAGGAGGATTCGCTGCCGGCGTCGGCCGGGCCGGTGCAGAGAGACGCGGCGGCGGGGGTCTGGGCGACGATCGCAGTGCGGAACTGGGTCCAAAGGGACTCAAAAGTGGAGAGATTCCAGGTAGCGCCGCTGAAATAGGAGCTTCCATAGAGATCGCATTCGTTGCCGATCTCGAAACCGAGAAGCGAGGAGCCGAAGGCCTGGTAGGCGTAGGCGATTTCCTCGGCTGCGAGGGTGGGCGTGGTGGCGGCGACGATGGAACCGCTGGTATAAGGGGCGGGGCCAGCGCCGCCGAGATTGATGCCGTAGAGACACTGCCAGCTGGCGGCATTGACGAAGGCGGCGAGGGCGTTTACGTCGCTGGGAGCGATTTGGCCTGCGGTGTGTCCGGCGCCCGCTGGGGTCCAGACGTTGCGGTCTACCGAGTTGCCGCCGATACGCAGGACGCTTGGGCCAAGTAACTTGAACAAAGCAATGAGAGTAGCGTTTGTGCCGGTGAACAGGTAGGGATTTTCGTAGAGGGTGCTCTTTTCGTAGGAAAGTCCGGCGAAGGCTGAGGCGATGGAGCCGGCTGAGGTTGCGGTGACGGAGAGCGAGGCGGAGGTGATGGGGCCGGAAGGGGTGGGCTGGGGGTTTGTATTCGAAGAACCGCCGCCCGTCGAGCCGGAGGACAAAGACGAAGCGCCGCAGCCTGGCAGGAGGGAAGACGCGGCGATGGCGAGGGCACCCTGAAGGGCTTGTCGACGCTTGAGGGAGAAGACGCGGGAAGATCTTGGGGAACTCATTTTTCTCTGCTCTCTTTGGTACCTGGGAGAAGGTTGCCATTTTTGCGGCGGCATCGGCATCCACATCCTTTATCGCTTCGAAGCTGATGTGGGGCAAGTGACTAACGGTTTGCCCCTGGGCGAGTGGGTTCGGGCGGCAAAGTAGGGGGCTTTCGCTCCGATTATGAAGTTTGTGCCAAACATTGTTCCACGTGGAACAGTTGGACGAAAGTGGGGCGGAAGTGGTGGAAACGGATTCGGTGGCTTGGAGAATGTTCCACGTGGAACAGAACGCTCGCTCGGTAGACCCGCAGCCTCCGATACTATGGCGGACGTGAATCTACGATGTTGCGTTTCTTCGGGGTTAAAGCCCCGGCCGATTCGGAGAGTTTTTCGGCGCGGCAGAAAGCCGCGCTCTGATACAAGCCCGGCGGGTTGAGGTTGATGATCCCGCTACTTGCAAGAAGCCGCGAAGGATGAGCGCAGGGAGGTTCCACGTGGAACAATCGGGTCGATTGAGCCTGATTTGGGCCCAGTACCGAAATGGTTCGGCTTGAGCAGAGACCGAAAATCTAGTCCGGCGGAAGGGTAGTTTTCCACCGTGAAGCGGCTTTTGCCGCTCCGGAAGCCCAACCTACGTGCTTGTATCGAAGCTCTTTAACAACAGGTGTTTGCTCGACCCATAGGACCCGGGATTTAGGGCGGTTTCCACAACCGCGCCTCGTTTCCCACAATGCAAGCCCCTGTGCGCGCCCCGACATCTCCCTTTACTCTGGAAGGCCATGGGAAAGATCGTCGGAATCGTCAACCAGAAGGGCGGCGTAGGCAAGACCACCACGGCGATCAACCTGGCTGCATGCCTGGCTTTGGAAGGGCTGAAGACGCTCCTGATTGACTGCGACCCGCAAGCCAATGCTTCGTCGGGCCTGGGTTTTCAACGCGATGACAACCGCCATTCGGTGTACGACGTGCTTGCCGGAGACAGCCTTGCGGAACAGGTGATTCTTCCGACGCAAGTAGATGGCCTGTGGCTGCTGCCGGGCTCCAAGAACCTTACGGGCGCGAATATTGAGCTGGCGGGAGCGGAGGACCGGGCGCTGCGTTTGCGCCGGGCGATTGAGCCGATTAAGAGCAGTTACGAACTGATCTTTCTGGATTGCCCGCCGGCGCTGGACCTGCTCACCCTTAATGTTCTCTCGGCGGCGGAGACGCTGATCGTCCCTTTGCAGGCGGAGTACTTTGCTTTGGAGGGGATCTCGGAGCTGGTTTCGACGCTGGAGCGGGTGCGCGCAGCGTACAACCCGAACCTGACCATCGAGGGCGTGCTGCTGACGATGTACGACGATCGAACCAACCTGGCGCAGCAGGTGACGGAGACGCTCCGCGAGTATTTCCGCGACATTCTTTATCACACCGTAATTCCGCGGAATGTGCGACTTGCGGAGGCTCCGAGCCACGGCAAGCCGGTGGCGCTTTACGATCCGCGCTCGCGGGGCACCGAGGCCTATTTTGAGTTGACGGGAGAGTTTCTGGCCCGCAACCAGATGGAAAGTCCGCGGGCCACTGAGCGCAAAACCATGGCGGCTACGCGTCCGCCCGCCAGAATGACCTTCTGGCGGGAATCGTGAACGGCCACTCGACGGCCGGCTATCCGGATCGCGAATCGATTTCGTCCTGCATGGCAGGCACTGCTCAAACTGAGGATTCTCGCATGACCAACGTTGCTGTTCCCGACCCCAAACGCCGCGCCCTCGGCAAAGGGCTCGATTCACTGATCCCCCGGCCGCAAAGTGGACCCGCGGGCGAAGCCGAAGGCGGCAAGCCGCGCGAGATTCCCGTCGATCAGATCGACCCCAATCCCTTTCAAACACGCTCCCAGGTGAACCAGGAGCAACTGGCGGAGCTGGCCGCATCCATTGCCGCCAATGGAGTGGTGCAGCCGGTGCTGGTTCGCCCACTGGCGAGCGGACGCTTCCAGCTGATTGCGGGAGAACGGCGCTGGCGCGCATCGCAGATGGCCGGCAAGACCACGGTTCCCGCAATGTTGCGGCAGGTCTCCGACGAACAGGCGATGGAAATCACGATCGTCGAGAATCTGCAGCGCGCCGACCTGAACCCGATGGAGCAGGCGCGGGCCTTCGAGCGATTGGGACGCGAGTTCCATATGACCCAGGAGCAGATGGCGCAGCGCACGGGGAAAGATCGCGCAACGGTATCTAACTTCTTACGTTTGTTGAAGTTACCATCGTCAGTGCAGAACCGTGTAGAGACCGGCGAACTGACTTTTGGCCATGCGCGCGCGTTGTTGGCTCTGGAACACGCAGAGGAGATGGAAAAGGCGGCGCAGCGGATTGCCGCACTCTCGATGTCGGTGCGACAGACCGAGACCTACGTGCAAGGGCTCATCGACCCGAGCCGCAAAAACAAGAAGGAACCCAAGGCGGAGCCGCCCATCGATCCCAACGTGCGCGACGCGCAGGAACAACTGCAACGAGCGCTTGGATTGAAGGTCACGATAGACGATCACAACGGCCGTGGCAAGGTGGTGATCGAGTATGCGCGCCTGGAGGACTTTGACGCGCTGCTGGAACGGTTGACGGGTGAGTGATACGGGATGTCTTGTATTAACATTGATTTACAGATGAATTTAACATAATATGAGAATCTGATTTTATGGAAATTGTCTCGATTAGCGTCACAGAAGCGTCACGAAACTTTGCCGATTGCGTGAACCGGGCGCGCTATCAGGGCACGACCTTCATCCTGGCAAAGAACGGCGTGCCGGTGGCGCGCATTGTGCCGACGGTGCGTAAGCCACAGCGCGGGCAGGATGTGGCCGCCGCCCTGCGCAAGGCCGTTCAGGATGTTCACCCGGGAGAAGAGGAAGCGACCTCCTGGCTTCATGATCTGGAACAGTCGCGCGGCGCAATGGCGCCGCAGGGCAAACCATGGCGTTTTTGATCGATGCCGATGTAATTATTCAGGCAGAGCGCAAGGCTCTGGATCTGGATGCGTGGTTGCTTGCGCATCCCGATGAAGAGATCAAACTGGCGGCCATTACGGTGGCTGAGCTGTGTCGCAGTGTAGAGCGCGCGACGGGGATGCATCGCGCGCGGCGGCAGAAGTTTTTGCAAAAGGCGCTGCTCGCGTTTGAGATTGTTCCCTACACCGAAATGGCGGCGCTGCAGCACGCGCGGCTGTGGGCAGACATGGAAGCCACGGGCCAGAGAGTGAGCCCGCACGATTTGATACTAGCGGCAACGGCGCTGGAATGCGGCGCGGCCGTGGTGACGTTCAATGCGCGGCGCTTTGCGGGGTTTCCGGGACTGACGGTACTCAAGCCGTAAGCGAGGGTGCTTCTGGGGGACGGGGTCGCATGATGAAGGCTTCAGCGGTACTGATTTGCGCGGCAATGAGTGTGGGTGTCGCCGCCGGGCAGACGCCGGCGCCAAATTCAGCGACTGTCCAGCCGGTGACCATCCGGGTCGATCTTGCCAAGCCGGTGGGCAGCTATAAGCCGATTACGAATTGGTTTGGCTACGACGAATCGAATTACACGACCATGCCGTACGGCGAGCAACTGCTTAGCGAGCTGCATGCGCTGAGCGCTGCGCCGGTGACGATTCGCACCCATCATCTGCTGACTTCAGGCAACGGCGTGCCGGAGCTCAAGTGGAGCTCGTCGAACGTTTTCCGGCTCGACGAAAACGGCAAGCCGGTTTACGACTTCACCATCACCGACCGGACTTTCGATGAGTTTGCGAGGGCTGGCGTGCGTCCGATGGTGGAGCTGGGATTTATGCCCAAGGATCTTGCTGCCACGGTGCCGGGGATCAGCGCATATCAACTGCACTATCCCGCGCACACTATGGGCGGCGCTTCGAACAATCCGCCCAAGGACTACAAGATGTGGGGCGAACTGGTGCGGAAGTACACTGAACATCTTGTCGAACGCTACGGCCGGGAGCAGGTGAGCACCTGGTATTTCGAGGTGTGGAATGAACCGGACATTGGCTATTGGCACGGCACGCCGGCGGAGTATTTCAAGCTCTACGACTATGCGGTTGCGGGCGTGAGGGCGGCGCTGCCCGGAGCGAAGGTGGGCGGACCGGCAAGCACAGGGCCGGCAAGCGCGAGGGCAAGCGCGTTTCTTGAGAGCTTTCTGGAACATTGCCTGCACGATAAGAGCGCGGCAAGCGGCGGACAGGTGCCGCTCGATTTCATCTCGTTTCATCCCAAGGGGCGACCAACGTTAGTGGACGGGCACGTGCGGATGGGGATTTCGAATGAGCTGCAAGCGGTTGAAGCGGGCTTTGAGATCGTGGCGCGGCATCCGGAACTGCGGCGGCTGCCGATCATTTTGAGCGAGGCCGATCCGGAGGGTTGCGCGGCGTGCTCGGCGAAAGAGAATCCGGCGAACGGCTATCGCAACGGGCCGCTCTACGCGGCGTATACGGCGACGGCCGTGAAGGCGTTGTTCGATTTAGAGGACAAGAACCGTGTGAACCTGATGGCGATGCTGTCGTGGTCGTTCGAGTTTGAAAACGCGGGCTACTTTGAGGGGTATCGCACGCTGGCGACCCGCGGAATCGACAAGCCGATCCTGAACCTGTTTCGCATGACGGGGATGATGGCGGGCGAGCGGGTGATGACGACAAGTACGGGTGCGGTTCCGGCTGAGGAGCTTGTGAAAACCGGGGTGCGCGCGACGCCGGACGTAGACGCGTTCGCGACAAAGTCGGAGCACGAGGCGGCGGTGATGGTCTGGAATTATCACGATGACGATTTGGTCGCGCCGGACGCCAAAGTGCAGGTGACTTTCAAGGGAATTCCGCCGGGAGTGAAGAAAGTGTTGCTCGAGCACTACCGGATCGACGAGACGCACAGCAACTCGTTTACGTCGTGGAAGCGGATGGGCTCTCCGCAGATGCTGACCGCGGAGCAAACCGCGCAACTGAAGGCGGCCGGGCAATTGCAGTTGCTTAATTCGCCGGAGTGGCTCGATGTGGCCGGCGGGAAGGTGAGCGTCGAGATGGCGCTTCCGCGACAGGCGGTTTCGCTGCTGCGGGCGGAGTGGTAGGGCGGGCTTCGGCATGTTAATCGATCAGTAATTGACGGTTGGGCGGTGATATAGGTAATAAGACGTTTGCGCCCGGGTTGCGCCAAATCCCCTCGCAAGTTGCGCAGCCTCCGTGGTATCGTTGCTCACTGCCCAAGTCTTCCCCCGAAGATGCCGAATGCAAATCGACACAGCGCCCCAACTGAGGCTGAGGCGATTTTCCATCTTCGTCACGACGCAGGGCTGGCATCGCTCGGTAACTAGGCAAATATGGACCTGCTTTCGCTTCGAAATCTGAAGGGAGAAGTCCCATGTCAGCTGATTTAGCCACATCCGCCAAAATCTCGCCATCCCATCGCATCGCGTGGCGGCGCCCCAAGTATCTACTCTTCGCGTTCATCGGGCTGATGTACGCCTACGTGCTCTTTCACAACGAGAGCTTCCTCATCAACAACGCGGACCCGGAGTGGTCGCACATCGCGACCTTCAAATGGTTCCTGCTGCCCCACGGCCTCGCCGCTGGATGCGCGCTGCTCCTCGGGCCGTTCCAGTTTTCCGAGCGTCTCCGCCGCCGCTTCACTAAGCTTCATCGCGTCATGGGCCGCTTCTACGTGGGCGGCGTCCTCCTCGGCGCTCCCATGGGCCTCTATATTCAAAACTTCGAGAGTGTGCACCTCTATCCCGGCGATCCCGTCCAATTCTCTCTCGTAATAGCGACTGCGGCCGACGCGGCGGTCTGGATGTTCGCAACCATCATGGCCCTAACGTTCATCCTGCAGCACAAGGCGCAGCTTCATCGCCAGTGGATGAGCCGGAGCTATGCCTGCGCCATCATCTTCCTTGAGGTGCGCGTGATCCAGGGCGTCTTCAACATTGACGACAAGTTTACTGAGATTATCGTCCGGTCCTGCGTGGCCGCGGCTTTCCCGCTGGCCGATCTTGTCCTCCAGCTGCAGGAGACTCTCCGCACGCGCCCTTCCGCCAAAGTTTCCCGAGCCGTCGCGCAGGCCGGTTGAACCGCGCGCTTTCATGCTGCAGCGCCAGCCGCTCTGACCCTGTTTGTGACCCATTCTTTTTGCCGGGTGGAATGTGCAAAAGGCTACTTTAGGTTCGAGGGTGCTGTTGCTTTGCAGATGCGGCGGATTTATCCTTCTTGTTCTGGTCGTTCCTATCTGAGGCTCCTCTGCGAGGCGGAGGGGCCAGTGTTTTTTGGCTGCAATCAATTCTCAGTTCCCTTGTGGAGACATGACAATGGCCCTCCAACCGATCACTTCAACAAAGAATGCCACAGGACATAACGGCGCGCATGGCGTGCAGTCCATTCCGGTGGTGCTGAACGGGCGCACGCTCGAAGCCAACCGGCGCATGGCGCTGAATCTGGACTGGGTAGACCAGGTGCGCGTGAACACCAGCGCGGTAGAGCGGCGCGCGGCAACGCTGGTGGCGCGGCGCACGGTGAAAAAAGACAATCAGGCGGCGTGGCTGCTGCGCGCCATTGCGTGCATGGACCTGACCACGCTGAGCGGCGACGACTCCGTCGAGCGCGTGCGGCGGCTGTGCGCCAAGGCGCGCAACCCGCTGCAGCGGCACATTGTGGAGGGGCTCGGCATTGCAGGATCTGCACCTGACCGTGGGCGCGGTGTGCGTGTATCACGTGTTTGTGGAGACGGCGGTGAAGGCGCTGGAGGGATCGGGCATTCCGGTGGCCGCGGTTTCTGCCGGGTTCCCGGCCGGGCTGAATCCGCTGGCCGAACGCGTGGCGGAGATTCACCGCTCGGTGGAAGCGGGCGCGCAGGAGATCGACATTGTCATCACGCGCGCGCATGTTTTCAACGGCGAGTGGCAGGCGCTCTACGACGAGGTTGCGGCGTTCAGGGAGGCGTGCGGGCCCGGCGTGCACATGAAGGCCATTCTGGGCACCGGCGATCTGATGACGCTGCGCAACGTGGCGCGGGCCAGTTGGGTGGCGATGATGGCCGGGGCGGACTTTATCAAGACTTCGACGGGCAAGGAAAGCGTGAACGCGACGCTGCCGGTTTCGCTGGTGATGGTGCGGTGCGATCCGCGACTATGCCGAGCGGACGGGCATGGCGGTGGGATTCAAGCCGGCGGGCGGCATTCGCACGGCGAAGCAGGCGACGGACTGGCTGGCCCTGATGAAGGACGAGCTGGGACGGCCGTGGCTGGAGCCGTCGCTGTTTCGGATCGGCGCCAGCGGCATGCTGGGCGATATCGAGCGGCAACTGGAGCATCATCTGACCGGGCACTACTCGGCGACGTACCGGCATCCGATCGCGTAGACAGCAAGTGCGGGCGAGGACGCCCGCACGACAGCCGGTCTGGAGACCGGCGCTACATTTTGGGCGTGACGATTGGAAGGAGACGCTGTGAGCATTGCGGAAAAGTTCTACACCATGGAGTACGGCGCCGCGCCGGAAGATCCGAAGGAAGCGGTTGCGTGGCTGGAGCGGCACCATCGCCGGTTTGAAGAGTTCATCGGCGGCGCGTGGGTTAAGCCGCTGAGCGGCGAATACCAGACCACCAGCGATCCTTCGACAGGCGATGCGCTGGCCGAGGTTGCGAAGGGCAACATTGAGGACGTGAATGCTGCCGTCGACTGCGGCGCGCAAGGCGCAGCCCGCATGGCAGGCGCTGAGCGGGTACGAGCGGGCGCGGTATTTGTATGCTCTGGCGCGGCAGGTGCAGAAACATTCGCGGCGGCTGGCGGTGCTGGAGACGATGGACAACGGCAAGCCCATCCGCGAGAGCCGCGACATCGATATTCCTCTCGTCGCGCGGCATTTCTATCACCACGCGGGCTGGGCGCAGCTGCTGGAGCAGGAGTTTCCGCAGTACACGGCCTGCGGCGTGGTGGGCCAGGTGATTCCGTGGAACTTTCCGCTGCTGATGTTTGCGTGGAAGGTGGCGCCGGCGCTTGGCCGCGGGCAACACGGTGGTGATCAAGCCGGCGAAATATACGCCGCTGACGGCACTGGCGTTTGCGGAGCTGGCGATGGAAGTGGGCCTGCCGCCGGGCGTGCTGAACGTGCTGACCTGCGATGCAAAGACCGGTCAGGCGCTGGTCGAACATCCGGGGATCGACAAGGTTGCGTTTACCGGATCGACCGATGTGGGGCGCACGATTCGCAAGGCGACGGCGAATTCCGCAAAGAAGCTTTCGCTGGAGCTGGGCGGCAAATCGCCGTTCGTGGTCTTCGACGATGCGGATCTCGACTCCGCTGTCGAAGGGCTTGGTCGACGCGATCTGGTTCAACCAGGGCCAGGTGTGCTGCGCGGGCTCGCGGCTGCTGGTGCAGGAGCGCGTGGCCGAAACGCTTTACGCCAAAATCCGCGCGCGCATGGAAACGCTGCGCGTGGGACCGCCGCTCGACAAGGCGATCGACATTGGCGCGATTGTTTCGCCGGTGCAGCTGGAATCGATCCGCAAGATGGTGGATGACGGCGTGGCCGAGGGCGCGAAGTGCTGGCAGCCGCAGTAACGCGCTGCCGGAGAAAGGCAGCTTCTATCCGCCGACGCTGCTGACGGATGTGCATCCGGCGGCGACCGTGGTGCAGGAGGAGATTTTTGGACCGGTGCTGGTGGCGATGACGTTCCGCACGCCGGCCGAGGCCGCGGAGCTGGCGAACAATACCGTCTATGGCCTGGCCGCGAGCGTCTGGAGCGAGAACATCAACGTGGCGCTGGACCTGGCTTCGCAGGTGAAGGCGGGCGTGGTGTGGGTGAATTCGACCAACCAGTTCGACGCGGCGTGCGGGTTCGGCGGCTATCGCGAATCGGGCTACGGGCGCGAAGGCGGACGCGAGGGCATGCTGGAATACCTGACGCCGAAGTGGCTGCATGCGCTGCCCAGCGCGCCAGAGAAGGCCGTGAAGCTGGAGACGCCGGATGAGGAAGAGGGATTTGCGGCCGCAGGTTCGCAGTCCGGATCGACAATTGATCGCACGGTGAAGCAGTACATCGGCGGCAAGCAGGCGCGGCCCGACTCGGGCTATTCGTTCCCGGTGTACGGGCGCGAGGGCGAACTGCTGGGCGAAGCGCCGCTGGGCAATCGCAAGGACATTCGCAACGCGGTCGAAGCTGCGCGCAACGCAACGGGCTGGGCCAAGAGCACGGCGCACAATCGCGCGCAGGTGCTCTACTACATTGCGGAAAACATGATCCAGCGCCGCGACGAGATTGCGCAGCGGCTGGCGCGGGCGGTGGGCGAGGAGCAGGCCGCGGTCGAAGTCGATCTCTCGATCCAGCGCATCTTCAGCTATGCCGGCTGGGCCGACAAGTACGACGGCCTGGTGCACAATCCGCCGGGACGCAACATTGCCATTGCCATGAATGAGGCGGTGGGCGCGATCGGCATTCTGGCGCCGTCGGAAGCGCCGCTGCTGGGATTGCTCTCGCTGGTGCTGCCGGCGATTGCCATGGGCAATACGGTGGTCGCTGTGCCTTCGGAAAAATATCCACTCATCATCGGCGACGTGTACCAACTGCTCGACACGAGCGATGTGCCGGGCGGCGTGGTGAACCTGGTGGCAGGGAAGCCCGCGGAGTTGGCCAAGACGCTGGCCGAGCACGACGGCATCGAAGCCGTCTGGTGCTTCCGCAGCAATGAGGAAGCGACTTTTGTGCGCGACGGCATCGATCGGCAACATGAAGCAGGTGTGGACCAACGACGGCCACGAGTACGACTGGTTCAATCCCGCGCAGGCCGAGGGACGGTGGTTTCTGCAGCATGCGACGCAGGTGAAGAACATCTGGGTGCCGTACGGGGAGTGAGCCGCGGCTGCCCACCTTAGCCGATTCGCCGTGGGCGAATCGCCGAAGGCGGGGCACCCGGGTTTGTGCTGGGTTGAATGAGGTGCGTTGAGGATCGTGCTATCCCACATCTCAAAAGCGAGATGTGGGGCACCCATTTTCCGCGCTGAATTGAAATAGGCTCGTGGTCTCTCACCCTTCGCGCCAAGAGCGCGCGAAGGATGGGGCACGCGCGTTTCATTTTCCGATGCAGAAGGTTAGAATATATCCGGATATGGCATGAACGTCAGTGTTTATGCGGGTTTGAGCGTGTCGTCTGAAGCCGCGCGGACTTCCTGGAGACTTACTGGAGACTTAAATAATCGATGCATTTTGCACGACGATTGCTCTTCGGCAAAGGGAACTCGCTCACGTTTCCCGGGGTCATCACGAGAAGAAAGGTCTAAACTGCTGTCAGTCCGCCGTCGCACATGTAAAAACCGCCCGTGCAGTATGCCGATTCGTCGGAAGCGAGAAAGACCGCCAGGCCCGCAATGTCATCCGGCTGTCCCAGCCGGCCCAGAGGCACTGCCCTGCGAAGCTGATCGCGCGATTCCTGATCAGACAAGACGCTGTGGTTCATCGGCGTGTCCATTGTTCCCGGAACGATAGCATTCACGCGAATGCCCCTTTGGGCATAGGCAACGGCCGCTACACGCGCGAGACCCATCACGCCCGCCTTACTGGTGCTATAGGCAGTCAGTTTCGGCGCACAGCCGTAAAGGCCGGTGGGCGAACCCATGTAGACGATTGATCCGCCGCCATTGTTTAACATGAGCGGAATCGCATGCTTTGTGCACAGAAACGAGCCGCGCAGATTCACGTTCATCACATTGTCCCAGGTGTCGAGGCTGAGCTCATGGACCTCGGAGTCGCTGTCGTAGAGGAGAATAGCGGCATTGTTACAAAGAATGTCGATATGTTTATAGCGTACGAGAGCCGCGACAAACAGGCGCTTGACCGCGTCGTTGTTTGCGACGTCCGCTTCGACAAACATTGCGTTGTGGCCGTGCTCCGACAGTTCCCGGACCAATCCTTCCCCTTCAGCCACATTGGTATCGGCGGCAACAACCGATGCACCTTCGTGCGCGAATCGTGCGGCGATGGCGCGGCCGAGTCCGACCGCGGCGCCAGTTACCACGGCAACCTTTCCAAGCAATCTCATGGACCTCGTACCTTTTCTTGTCATCTTCCAAGTTCCGGGAGCGGAAAAAATTGATCCGGATCACCGATTTTTAAAGGAATCTTAAGCTCACAGAAGAGAGGAGTATCTGAGGATTAAGCAGGTTTTTGTTGAAGCCGCGTGAATCTTATCCGCACGCATGAGCCGCAGCGTCGCAACTAGGCGTGCGTAGGATTTCAGATTTCTTCCGCGCAAACGGCCATCAAGTGTGGAAGTGAATGTGTCTTAATGTGGCACTGCTGTGGCCTCGAGGAATAAGACCCAATCGTCATCATCGATGCCGCGATTGTTCGCGGGAGGAGCAAAGTGCCGCTCGCCAGTATTCGGAAAGGGTCCGCCGGAGATCGGCACATACACACCGTTTGTGGGGTCAAACCACTTTCCGATTGTCGCGCCCCTCAACGATTTCATGTTCACTGTGATTTCTCGAGGGGTGGGCAAATAGACCACTACAAATGAACCATCGGGGGTGCGCGAAGCCGTACAAAATTCGGCTCTGCTCGCGCGGCTGTTTAGGTCGCCGGAGTCTCCGAGGCCGGCAGTTAGGACGGTATGATCTTCGTCGGGAACAAGATCCTGCCAGGGCAGAGAAGTAAAGAAGCTGTGCCAGATCATCAACTGCGAAACAGCGACGGTATCAACATAGTCCTTCCAGCCCGACAGGAATTCGACCGTGTAGCCATTCCCGTAGAGTTGCCCTTTGCCGCCGCTGAGCATCGCCCAGTATTCCTGACGCCGGAGCACCGAGGGCGTTCCGTAATCCACGGGGTGTCCATAGTCCATCAGGTCGTAGTGGCCCTCAAGCAAGAATGTTGGCATGGCGGGCGAGTGATTGTAGCTATGCCACATCTGAAAATAAGTGAGCGAGTAGCTATAGGTGCCGTTGATTGAAATAATTGAAGACCACGCTGGGTCATCGGAAGAGGAGCTGGTCTCGACGTTCAGTTCAATGGTTTGCAGGTGCCGCGGATCGACAGATTGAATTCCCAGGGCGACAGCTTTGACGAGCTCGTCGTCGGCAGGCGTTTTCCAATGATTGAAATCATTTCCGTTGAGCCAGACGATGTTGTCGAAGCGTTTATAGCGATTTCCCAGATAACGTCCATAATAGTGTGCGGCCATGGGACCGTTGTTACGCAATGTATGAAGCCACTGACCGGTTTCAATGGGATCTAGAAAGACGACCATCCCGTGATTTGCGGCGAGCGTTAGCATCCGGTCGACACGAGCAAAGTAGGATTCGTTTGGTTTGGAAAGATCGTAGTGTGCGGTATTTGAGCCGCCAGTTACATAGCCTGTGAAGGGCCGAATGCCGTCATAAGTGCTGCCGTCATCGGGACTATTGTGGTAATACGGACCGGCAGTCAGGACATTGATCCAAAGCGCATTGAAGCCGCGAGCCTCGCGATTCGCGAAGTACTGCTCGGCGTCTGTTGTGGAGATCTTCGTAACCATGGCCTGGGGAACATCGCCGACGATCAGGAAGGGCAAGTTGTTCCGGTCGACGAGATAACGGCCATTGGAACTGACTTTGAGCGGATAAGCGGCCACGCCCGCGGCATGTGATGAGTATGCAGAGTCTGCTGCTGTTTGAGCGAGTGCCGAAACGCCTGCGAGCAAGTGGATCGCTAAGAGCGTAACCACCAAGCCTGCTCCGCAATTCCCGTTGCCGGCCGTTCTTTGCATTGTCTGATTCCTTTGTGGCCGTTCTCGCCAACTGCGAAACGCACCACGATGGAAATCCCCAATGAGTCCTTCTGACTTTGATGGCATTTATCTTGGTCAATCGCGGACCGCGACCACTCGCGGTTCCGGAGTGCGCACGGAATCTACATCGAAGATGGTCTCACAAATTTGTGATCAAAAATGGTTCCCCGGGGAATTTCAAAAGTCATTCGTGGAATTCTTATATCCGCGCTTATCGTTGATGATTCACGATGCAAGTATTCGCCGCCTTGAGCGAAGCGAAAGAGGGATCCATCGCGTTTATGGTCTTCGCCGAAGATACGCGGAACCCCGAGGGACCAGTCGCCTTAGCCGATGGCACTTGGCTGATAGTGGAAGGGAGCACAGACCGCGGATGCGTGACGCACCTGAGCAGGGACGGAAAGACGCGGCAAACGATCAGGAAAACGGGAAGGCCGAATGGTTTGGCCGTCGATTCCGACGGAGCGATCTGGGTGGCGGAATCGAAGACGCCGTCGCTTCTTCGCCTCACCACGGATGGTGAGTGCAAGGTGGTCGCGACGGAATGCGACGGAGAGCCCTTTTTCTTTCCGAACGATCTTTGCTTCGGCCCGGACGGAGCGCTCTACCTCACCGACTCAGGGGTTCAAATCGACAGCTTCGCGCCGAATGGCAAAATTCGTCCGGATTACATGGGCCTAAAGTACGACGGACGAGTGTATCGCGTTGAGCCGCGAACCGGCTCCGTGAGCCTGATCGATCGCGGAGTCAAGTTCACAAATGGCATCGCATTCGGCCCGGATGACCGGCTTTACGTGAACGAAACGCTGACGGGAAATATCTACAGCTACGGTTGGCGCGATGGGAAGATTGTTTCTCCTCGGGAACTTTACGGGAACGTGATTCGCCCCGATGCGCCACCGGGTTGGAAAGGCCCGGATGGGATGGCATTTGACGAGCGGGGTCATCTTTACGTTGCGGTTTTCGGACAGGGCGATGTGACCGTGCTGGGGCTCGACGGAAAAGTGGTGAAGCGAATCGCGACCCAGGGGATGTTGCCGACGAACCTTGCCTTCGCACTGCCGGGCAGCCACTGCATAAACGTTACCGAGTATGAGCGTGCGCAGGTTGAGATTTTCCCTGTTGATTGCGATGGGCTTCGACTTTGGGACGGAAGCGCTAGCTCGAACGCACCGAATTGATGGAGGAGCGCTGGATGCTGATGAAGAAGTTCCTGAATGACCCGAAGCATCTAGTCGCGGAGCTCCTGGAGGGATTTACGCTCGCCTATTCAGACAAGGTGTGCCTGCGCGGGGCAAGCACTGTTGTCCGCGCTACGCCGAAAGCTGAAGGCAAAGTAAGACTCGTCACGCTGGGAGGCAGTGCGCATGAGCCGGGGCTGAGCGGCTTTGTCGGTACGGGCATGCTGGATATGAGCGTGGCTGGCGAAATCTTCGCGGCTCCTGGTGCTCCCAAATGCCTCAGCGCACTCAGGGACGCGTGTGCTAACGGATCAGGAGCACTGCTCATTGTCCTGAATCATGCAGGCGACATCCTCTCCGCCAAAATTGCCATGGAAGCCGCGCGCCGCGAGGGCCTTCCCGTGAAGATGATCGTCACGGAAGAGGATATTTCCGGCCCGCCGGGCGATCGTCGCGGGCTGGTGGGTTGCGGACTGGTCTATAAAGTCGCCGGAGCGGCGGCTGAACAGGGGGAATCGCTGGAAACATGCTACGAAATAGCGGATCGACTGCAGCGGAACATGCGCACCCTGGCGGTAGCGGTTCGAACCGCGACGCATCCTACAACCGGGCAAGCAATCTTCGAGATGACCGAAGGCGAGATGGAGATCGGCATGGGCCAGCACGGCGAAGCCGGTACAGGACGGATGCCTCTGAAGACCGCGGACGAAACGGCGGAGATCATGTTGGAGAAACTGCTCGATGATCTCGCTGTTGCTGAGGGAGAGCAAGTGCTGGTGCTGCTCAACGGCGCAGGCGCGACAACGCATATGGAACTCTTCATTGTTTTTCGACGCGTGGCACAGCTGCTGAAGGCGAAAAACATCGGCCTCGTGCGAAGTGTGATCGGGGAGTTCATCACGACGCAGGAACAAGCTGGGTTTCAAATGACCATTGCACGTATGGACGAACAGCTATTGCAATTTTGGGATGCGCCTGCAGACGCACCGTATTTCGCAAAATTATGACGGATTCGCCTTCAAAGAGCGAGCTAAAGCGGATGTTTTTCGCAGCGGCAAAACAGTTCCGGGATCAGAGTGCAATGTTGTCGAAGCTCGATTCGGTGGGTGGCGACGGCGATCACGGCGCCACGATGGTTCGCTTCATGGAAAGACTGGTGCGAGCCATGGATGCAACGGACGAGAAAAGTGCAGGCGCCATGCTGAAGGAGGCTGGATGGGACGCTATGGATGCGGATGGAGGAGCATCCAGCGCAATATTAGGGACCTTTGTCGCAGGCATGGGCGATGTGGAGATCGGAGAAAGGTTGGACGGTCGAAGTCTGGCGGAGAGCTTTCATGCGGGTTTACGGGCGGTCCAGCGTTATACCAAGGCCGAGCAGGGTGGCAAGACGATGATGGATGCTCTTTTTCCAGCAGTAGAGGCGCTTGAACAGGCAGCATTGCTGGGCCAGACGGCCGGAACTGCAATGAAAGCGGCCGCTGTGGCTGCAGAGCAAGGCGCAAATGCAACCCAGCAAATGATTGCTCGCCACGGCCGCGCCAAGTCACTTGGCGCGCGAAGTTTAGGACATGCAGACCCAGGAGCGACCTCGGTCGCGATTCTCTTCGCTGCGTTCAGTTCGGTCCTTGAGCACGACGAGGCGGGGCGCAGGCCGCGAATCAATCGCGTTGACGAAAGCGAGAGTTATGTGTAGAAAAGACACATCCCAGTTGGTTTGTGTTGCGGAATTTCTTGCATTCGAAGGTAAGGAGCAGGAACTGCTGGCCGCGCTTCATTCCCTGATGGAACCGACCCATAAGGAAGCGGGCTGCCTCCGGTATGAGCTGAATCAGAGCTGCGACGATCCGCGGCGGTTTACTTTTGTGGAGAAGTGGAAAGATCGAGATGCTTTCGATCGGCACTGAGCGACTTCATACATTTCCAATTTTTTCGATCATTTCCGTCCGGCGCTGGTGGAGCACTTTGAGGTCAAGCTGTCCTGGGAAGTTCTTCCATAACAGTGCTGTCAGAGCCGATTCGGGCCAATTGTTTTGAGAAGCAATGGAGCATCCATGAAAGTGCAGGAAATCGATACTCCGGCGCTGCTGGTCGATCTGGATGCGATGGAAGCCAACCTTAAGAAAATGGCGGGGTATTTTGCAGGCCGGCAAAGCAAGGCGCGTCCCCATTTCAAGAATCACAAAGCGCCGACGCTGGCAACCAAACAGTTGGACCTGGGAGCTGTCGGGATGACATGCGCAACGCTACGTGAGGCCGAGATACTGGTTGAGCATGGCGTGCAGAGCGTACTGATCGCGAACGAGATTGCGGACGAGGCCAAACTCGACCGCCTCGCAGTGCTCTCGCGTCGCGCATCGGTGATGGTAGCGGTGGATAACGCGTGCGTGTTCGCGGATATGGCCAGAGTGCAACGAAACCGGAAGATGCAGTTCGAAGTGGTGGTGGATATCAACATCGGCCTCGACCGCTGCGGCGTTCCGCCGGGCGAGCCGGCGGTTCAGCTGGCGAAAAGCGCGGCCCGGCAGGGATTCAAGGTGCGCGGCATCATGGGATACGACGGCCATCTCCAGTCGGAGCCGCCAAGCGAGGAACGCGACGCAATGGTGCGTAGGGGGTGCAAAGCACTTGCTGATTCAGCCGCGCTGATTGAAGGTTCAGGGATTCCGGTCGACATTGTTTCGACCGGGGGCACCGGCACGCATTCCATTTCCGGTGATTGCCCGGGCATTACCGATGTGCAAGTTGGGTCCTACTTGTTAATGGATACGCGGTACATGAATCTTGGCGCGCCGTTTCCCCGCGCGCTCACTGTGCTGGGCACCGTCGTCAGCAAAAGGGACGCGGGGCATGCAGTTCTGGATTGCGGGGTAAAGGCAATCAGTGGTGAACGGGGTTTACCCGAACTCAAGGAGGTAAGAGACGCGAAGCTGACCGCGCTGCACGCTGAACACGCACTCGTTCATATTCATGGGGATTCATCATCGAGTATTGAAGTTGGCAAAAAGCTTGAAGTTTGGGTGCAATACAGCGATGCAACAGTAAATCTGCATTCACGAATGTATGGAGTGAGAAATGGCGAGGTCGAAGAAATCTTCCCGATCGAACACTGACTTGCCGAACGGCAAGGTCTCGAATTGGCTGCGGTTGTTGCCCGGATCGGGGGACGAATCCTCCCGGGTGAAGACGCCGAGCAAACCGTTAGAAGACACCTTCAGCCTGGTCGAGCCCCAGATCAACGCTGAAGGCGTGCACGTTTGGCCATTCAATAAAGCGTGTCCGGTCGACGTCCTGTTTATGACGACGCATGACCGCCAACGTGTGCGGATGAATCGTCACGGCTACTTTGAGATTCTCTATCTCTGTTCCGGCCATGGCGTGTGTCATATACAAGATCGACTCCTGCCTTTCCAGGAAGGCGACCTGGCCGTGATTGGCAGCACGCTCTATCACCGCATTGAGTGTCAATCGGAGTCTCCGTTGACCATCGCAGCGCTTTTCTTCGAGCCCGAGTTCATTTGCTGCGATGGAGCGAACGACAGCGCAGGATACCTGACTCCTTTCCTGTTGCAGGACGCCGAGTTTCCTCACGTTTTGCCGGCTAAGAGCGGAATACCGCGAAAAGTGCTCGATCTGATGCTTCAAATTCAGTCGGAATTGCCCGCATCAACGCCGCGCGCGCGGCTGGCCATAAAGACCTACCTGAAGATGGTGCTCATGCTGCTTGTCAATCAGTACGCTGCCTACGCCGGTAAGATTGAGACATTCCAGCGCCAGGAGCGCGCACTCGACCGGCTTCGCCCCCTCTTCAGGTACATCGGAGACAATCTCGGTAGTAGTGTCCAGGTGCGCCAGGCCGCGCGCATGTGCGGAATGAGTGAATCGTATTTCATGAATTTCTTCAAACAGGTAACCGGCCTGTCATTTGTCGCCTACCTGAATCATTTCCGCGTGGAGCAGGCCCAGTTATTGCTGGCGCAAACGGATGAGTCAATGGTCGGCATTAGCCAGCAAGTGGGCTTTTGCGATCAGAGCTACTTTGGCACAGTGTTTCGCAAGATTGCCGGCATGACTCCAGCTGCCTATCGCCGGCGTGTTCGCTCCCAACCATGCACAAGACAAGGATGCACAGATCATACGCGTCCCGCCATCGATGGCGAGGTTCTTGCTTCATCGATGAGTAACTCAGCGAGATTCGGACACTAGAAGCCCGAATACGGAAAGAGTTACGATCCCCGCCAGCGGGGTACGGCGATTCTCTGCCAGCCGCACCAGATTCGAGGGCGACGCGCTTGATTTTCATTGCCAGTTTTGGGTTGGAATGCACGTAGGTGACAGTGTCGATCGCCATCTCAACTCGAGCAAGATGGGTGGCTTTGGCCTTCGCCTTCGTGGCAACCGTAATCAATTACCTCGATCGCCAGACCCTCTCAGTCATGGCGCCCATCCTTCTGGCGCAATTTCACATATCGGCCGAGACTTATTCGCAGATCATCTTTGCCTTCATGCTCGCCTACACGCTGATGAACGGAGCGTCGGGAAGGCTTCTGGATTGGATGGGAAGCAAGGCCGGATATGCCCTGACCATGGCCTTGTGGTCAGGCGCTGAAATGCTTCATGCATTGACCGCTGGAGCGCTCAGCCTGGGCGGGTTCCGGTTTCTCCTGGGCCTGGGCGAAGCGGGGAACTATCCCGCAGGCGTCAAGGTGATTACGGAATGGTTTCCGCCCCAAGAGCGCTCCCTAGCCTCGGGCATCTTCAATAGTGGCGCGTCGATCGGGGCAATCCTGGCACCTCCGTTGCTTGCGTGGATTGTGCTGAGCACAGGGTGGCGCACGGCGTTTCTCGTGATCGGCGCTTCAGGATTTTTATGGCTTGCCGCATGGATGGTGTTCTACAGGGAGCCGGAATCGGCGAGGAAGAAGGCGCGGCAGGTTCCTCTCAGACTGCTGCTTCGGTCCAAGTTTCTTTGGCAGTTCACTCTTTCCAAAGTCTTCAGCGATCCAGTGTGGTACTTCTACACTTTCTGGTTTCCTCAGTACCTGAAAGTTGTGCACGGATTCTCTTTGCGCCAGATAGGTGAAACCGGATGGATGCCGTTCTTCACGGCTGCCCTGGGGAATATTGCCGGCGGAGCCGTCTTCAGCACACTCAACCACGCGGCGGGCGAGACAGCAACCACAAGGCGGATCGCGGTGTTGATATTTTCCGCGCTTATGATTCCTGCCGTACTAGTTGGTGGAAACCTGAGTGCGGCCGAGTGCATCGGGTTGATTTCGATCGCCACCTTTGGCTACGCGGGCGCTCTTGCCAACATGCTGGCCATTCCCGGGGATGCGTTTCCCAGTGACTTTGTCGCGTCCATTTGGGGCTTTGCCAGCATGGGCTCCGGAATCGGCGCTATGGCGTTTTCATTGCTTACGGGCTGGCTTGTGGACCACTATTCTTTTCATCCCACGTTCGTTTTATTTGGAATTCTTCCGGCGATCTCTGCGTGGATTGTTTGGAAGCTGCCGCAACAGACGCCTCAGGATCTGGTACTTGCACCGGAGGACTAAACAATCCGCATGCTCATGCCGCCATCGATCGCAATGTTCTCGCCGGTGATGAAGTCATTTTCAATGAGAGACTCGATCAGTTGAGCGACCTCATCGGGCTTGCCTTCTCTATGCAATGGAATTCGGGTGCGAATGTTCGTGGAAACCTGTTTCCGCGTCAGATGACTCTGAAAAGGAGTCCGAATGATGCCTGGAGAAACGCAATTCACGCGAATGTTCTGATCGGCGAGCTCCCGAGCCAGCGCGCGGGCAAACTGAGGCAAAGCGCCCTTTGCTACCCCATAGGCCAGCGCGCCCAGGCAGCCGCGAAGTCCCGCCGCCGAACCGAGCAGGATGATGGCCCCCTCGCCTTGCTTTGCCATGTGGGGAGCGGCGGCTCGAGAAAGGTGAAAAACCGCATGCACATGGACGGCAAAAGCGCTCATCCAGCTCTCATCGGAGACTTCGTAAAGCCCGCCAGGCACCGGGCCTCCCGCCGAGTGGACGAGGACGTCGAGACGGCCGAAATCCCGGACAACCCGATCGACACAGCTCCGACAGGCTTCAGGATTACTTAAGTCGGCCTTCACAAAATGGACGTCGAGGCCAGTTGCGCCGGACCGGAGGCTTCGGTCCTTGGAGGAGCCTTGCCTTGAAGCCGAGACCACACGAGCGCCTTTGCGTGCAAGCCGTAAAGCAGTCGAAGCGCCAATTCCGCTACTCCCACCGGTAACCAGACAAACCTTGCCGTGGAGATCCATTGATCCTCGCGAAGTGATGAGTGAAAGGCCGTTGGGCCAACTACTGACATAGCAAAAAATACTGATCAAAGCAAGAACTATATGAAAATAATAGCAAATACAAAATTACTTGCATGAGTAGGATGCTTTCTGACATATTACTTTTTGGGATTACGGGGCTTGCCGGACTCTCGTTCTGAGGAAGTGAGCACGGACGGACCGGTGGGAACCAGGAACAAGGGACTATGAATCGAAGAGAGTTTCTCGCAACAACCGCAGCCGCTGTCTCGTGTGCCTGCACCAGCCGGAGCCTTACGCAGGTGCCGGAGCGGGTTCCCGGGTTCCCGGCTTCGCAGTTGCAGGACTACCCGTACATCGAAACCACGCCGATTGCCGGATACCAGACGGCTCCCGCCAGCGCCTACGAAGCCTTTCAGGACATGAAATTTGGGATTCGGATTCACTGGGGAATCTACTCCATCTGGAGCAGGGGGCCCGAGTCCTGGCCCTTTCTGGATATGTCGTTTGACGACCGGCAGCGGTACAACGACCTCTACAAAACATGGAATCCCGTTGGCTTTGACGCCGACGGGTGGATGGACACCTTTGCGGAGAGCGGGATGAAGATGTTTGCCTTCACCTCAAAGCACCACGAAGGTTTTTCCATGTTCGACACGCGGACGAGGGTAAAGAACCGGGCGAACTGGACGGCCGCGGGTGGTCCGAAGATCGATTCGTGCGACCTGGCGTACTCCATCATGGAGACGCCGTTTCGGCGAGACGTGGTGAAAGAGCTTTGCGATGCGGCGCACAAGCGGGACATCAAGATCGATCTTTATTTCTCGCACCCGGACTGGTATGACGCGGATTTTCGCCCTTACGTGGTGCATCCGCTGCAGGTTCCTTCGTCACGATCTCTGCTGGCGCCGGTCGACTGGGACAGGACTCAGCGCACTTACCACGGGAACCCTGTCATCGTTCCCGATCCGAGCGACGCCGAAGTGGCGCGCATGATGCGTCGCCATCGCGAGCAACTTGTCGAATTGCTGACCAACTACGGCAGGATCGACATGATCTGCCTTGATATGTGGCTGGGCGCGAAGGTATGGCCCGAGCTGCGCCAGACTGTGATGAAATTGCGCGAGCTGCAGCCCGATGTGATGCTGCGCAACCGGGGCATCGGGAACTACGGTGACTACTTCACCCCCGAACGCGCCGTGCCTGAGTCGATGATCGGGTCAGACAAGCCGTGGTTTGCGATCAACCCATTGGGCACGGATTTCTCCTACGATTCGAATGCCGCAAATTACAAAGGTACCGGCTGGATTGTGCGCACACTTGTCGACACGGTTGCGAAAGGCGGAGGCCTGATGGTCGGTGTTGGACCCAGTGCGCTAGGCGAGTTTCATCCGGAGGCCATACGGCAGATGAAGGCAGCCGGCGCGTGGCTCAAAGTGAATGGCGAAGCGATCTATGCCACGCGCCCGCGCGACGGTGGGCGATGGGCTGAAGGAGATACGGTTCGCTTCACGTGTTCCAAAGACCGGCGCAATGTCTTTGCCATTCTGACGGAATGGCCGGGGAAGGAACTTGCAATCAAATCCGTGCTGCCGAGAGGGAGATCTCGCGTGGCACTGTTGGGATCGGACGCGGCAATCGAATGGCGGTTCGACTCGAGCCGAGGCGCCATCATCACCCTCCCCGAAAAACTGCAGTCCGCCGCCAACCGCCCCTGCGAACATGCATGGACGCTGAAGATTGAGACGGAAAACGGATAGCGTGTGCTTCCCCCGAGTCAGCGCGGAACCGGATTAGAGACGCAAGGAGGTTCGAAATGGAATACAGGTTTCTTGGCCGGTCAGGCCTGAAGGTCTCGGCATTGAGCCTGGGGACGGCTACATTTGGCGGCGGTAGCGAGTTCTTTCGCGCCTGGGGGCAGGTGGGCGTGGACGCAGGACAACGCATGCTCGACATGTCCCTCGATGCCGGTATCAATCTCGTCGACGTTTCGAATAACTACTCGAACGGGCTTGCTGAAGAGGTTCTGGGTAAGGCACTCAAGGAGAAGCGAAATCGCGTCTACATTTCGACCAAGGCATTCTTTCCGATGGGTGATGGACCCAACGATCAGGGAGCGTCGCGTGCTCACCTGATGGAGCAATGCGATGGAAGCCTTCGCCGGCTGGGCACGGATCACATTGACGTCTATCACATTCACGGATTCGACGCGGTTGCCCCAGTCGAAGAGACACTCGACACTCTGAACACGCTGGTTCACGCGGGCAAGGTTCGCTACATCGCCTGCTCGAATTTTTACGGGTGGCATTTGATGAAGTCGCTTGCGGTATCAGACCGCTTCGGATGGGCGCGCTATGTTGCGCACCAGGTGTACTACTCGCTAATTGGCCGCGAGTACGAATGGGAGTTGATGCCGCTCGGGGCCGATCAGGGAGTGGGTGCGCTGATATGGAGCCCTCTGGGGTGGGGACGCCTGACAGGAAGGATTCGCCGTGGGCAGCCGCTTCCGGAAACCAGCAGGCTGCATAAGACGGCCGAGGCTGGGCCACCTGTCGAAAGCGAATACCTCTACCGCGTGGTGGACGCGCTTGAGGAGCTTGCGCGGGAAACCGGCAAGACGGTCGCGCAGCTTTCACTGAACTGGCTCTTGCAGCGGCCCACGGTGGCGAGTGTGATTGTGGGCGCACGCAATGAAGAGCAACTCAAGGAGAACCTGGACGCCGCCGGCTGGAAATTGACGCCGGCTCAGATTGCGAGGCTCGATAGCGCGAGCGCACAGACGCTAGTTTATCCCTATTGGCACCAGCGTGCAGCCGCCGGATGGGGTGTGGATCGCAATCCGCCGATGTCGATGATTCCCGCTGCGCAGTAGCCCATCAGCCGCGGTAAGAAATCGAGAAGTTATCTTCCCAGGCATGACTCGAAAGCGGAGACAGAATGCAAAGACGCACTTTCTTAAAGAAGTCAACGATCGGAATCGGAGCTCTGGCCGGAATCTGTGGTGGAGTCCTGAAAGCCGAGGAAGTGCGTGGCGATCAACATTTTGCCGCAGAAGAGGGCCGCGCTGCGTGGGGAACCAACGCTGTCGTTCTCAAGTCGCCCTGGAGCAGGACCGCCCTCCGTCGATGATCTGCTTCGGACCAGCGAGCACACTCTTGCTTTGAACCGGTTTTATCGCGTCGGCGGTGAAGATCGTCCGGCGACGCCGACCGAATGTCGCGTTGCTTAGCAACAGCGACGCGCTCTTATGTCGTTTTTCGGTGCGAGGAAAACGACATGTCTTTCCCTTACGCCAATCTGGATAAGGATTTGTGGCCGGCGGCAGATTGGCATTCGCTGCATGGTTTGCCCTCCGCAGCAAACAACTGGCCCCCTAATCCCGATGAAGTGGATTTCTTGATTCAACCCGACACGGGCATTCCCTCCTATTACCAATTTGCGGCGACGCCGCAGGGCTTGAAATTTGGCTGCGACCGATTGTTGAGTTCCAATACTGACGTGGCTGCCGATGAAGCCGCAGCCGCTGCGCGATTCTTCCGAGTCGCGTCAACAAAGTCGAAGCGTTTGAAGCGAGTGTTACCAGGAGAGCCAACGAATGGCTGGTTTTCTTCCAAATCCCGTGGCAGACGCTGGGCGGAGAAGCCGAAGTCCTATTTTGGTTTTCTGCCCATGCGGACCCGCTGGCGCGATGGCGAGTTCAGCAGCCCGGTGGCGATTGATTTCAATGAAGCTTGCCGGTTGACCTGCTGATCGAAACCCACTTTTCGGGCACGGCACGAGTCCGGGATTCTCAAGGCAGTCTGTGCCAGTTGCCTTCCGGCATCCTGCGCTGGCAAAGGCCGGCAGTGCTGACCTATCCCGATATCGAAACGCGCCGGCAAATCTGGCAGATGGAATCGTCGTTGCCCACGCCGACGGACAAGAAGAATCTGGCGCAGCGGCTTTATCTCA
The DNA here is from genome assembly GCA_963826735.1 of uncultured Acidobacteriota bacterium. Classification (GTDB taxonomy): domain Bacteria; phylum Acidobacteriota; class Terriglobia; order Terriglobales; family Acidobacteriaceae; genus Telmatobacter. The sequence goes on along the minus strand of CAWGYN010000005.1, from coordinate 743,226 downwards.
CGCAATGCTGGATGGACTTGATGATGCTGGAAGGCTTCACGCCGCTCCCGCGCGCCTGGGGCAGTCGTGCACAGATTCAACCTGACGCTGCCGCTCATCCGGCAAAAAGTGAATGCCGCTTTTCAGAAGAATGATCCGAAGCAGGCATGTCAGTTACTGGACACCTACCTGAGCCAGCTGGATAAGATGTCGCGCTGGTGGTATGCCGACGGCTCGCCCGGCGACATTCTGACGGATGAATGGAAGCCGATTACAAGCGCGGAAAGCCTGGAAGTGCAGGGCAACACGCTGCTGATGCGGTGCATGGCCGGCGGCCATGAAGTTGACCTGCGCCTCGCCCTGCCAGCAACGGGCGGCGTAAGAATTTACGGCAGCGATGAAGGGTACTGGAGACCGGCCGGTCTGTTGCCGTTAAAAGCTACCCAGACCTCAAGCTCATGTTCCATCGAAACCGCCGATGGCAGGATTGTGATCCAGCCAAAATCCGTTTTCGATTTCTTTCTATGATGCCGCTGGAAATGAAGTGACGCAGATCGGCGCCGATGAGTCTGGCTTTCCGGTTTGGTTCGGATGGCAAGATACTTGCGATGATTTCAGAAATCGTCTTGCTCCAGACGAGGTGATTTATGGTTTCGGAGAGAAATATGATCACTTTAATCAAAATGGAAATGTGCTGACGCTTTGGGGAACGGATGACTGGGTTGGGAACGGGGAGGGCCTGGCGAATACGACCTACAAGCCTCTGCCCATCTTTCACAGTTCCAAGGGCTATATGGTCTTTGACAACTCGTCCTATCGTTTGAGGGCGGACATCGGGAAGACGGATCCAAACCAATATCGCATCACGCAACAAGGGTCCGATATTTGACTTTTACTTTTTGGATTGGCGCGCCCGAGAAGACATTGCAATCCTATACGGCTCTGACCGGCAGGCCTCCGCTGCCGCCCAAATGGGTTTTTGAACCGTGGATGGGCAGAGGCGACGGGGCCTGGGCGAGCGGTCCAGCCGACACGATCGCGGTTGCGGAAGAAGAAAGCGTCGCCAAACGATTCGCGGAATTGGACATCCCTCATTCCGCGATCTATGCCGAAGGCCCCTCCGCCCTTTCGCCGGATTTGAATCAGTTCATGGCGGAGCGCGGGATCAGGGTGTTGGGCTATTTTTATCCCGTGATTCCAGCTCGCTCGGCAGCAACGGCTCATGCCGGAACTGAAGCCGTCTGAACTTCCCTATCTGCGCTTCGCAAACGGGGACCTCGCCCCCGACCCCGATGACACTTACGTCGATTTCACCAACCCGAACGCCTTGGAGCTCTGCCGGCGGGCGTTGAGAGAGGCCTTGGACCTGGGCGAGGCCGGAAGCATGGTGGACTTCGGCGACATGACGCCGGATGGCGCGGTCTTTTACGACGGCCGGCGCGGGGCCGAGATGCACAATTTCTACTACTACGACTATCAACGGACGGTCAGTGAAGTCTTCCGGGAGAAACGCGGGAACGATTTCATCTTGTATGCCCGAGGGGCCGCGCCCGGCACGCAACAGATGGGTCGGCCAATTTGCCGGCGATCACCCGGCCAACTTTAACGGACTGAAGCACGTCTTGACCGGGGCGCTGAACTTGTGCGCCTGCGGTTATTCCATCTGGGGCAGCGACCTCGGCGGATATTTCGGTTTCCCGCAGCCGGCGGTGTATATGCGCTGGTTCCAATTCGGCTGTTTCAGCCCTTTGATGCGCCCTCATGGCACGGCGCCGCGCGACCCGTGGTATTTCGGCGAAGCGGCCGTGACGAACTATAAGTTCCTCGCCTGGACGCGGGAAAATTTAGTGAATTACACCTACAATGCCGCCGCCATTGCGCATGAAACGGGCGTTCCCATCATGCGTTCCATGCCTGTGGCCTTTCCCCATGAACAGCAACTGGCTGCCGTCGGGGATCAATACATGTTCGGGCCGGATTTGCTGGTTGCGCCGGTAGTCAACGAAGACAATTTCAGAACTATTGTGTTTCCATCCGGAGTTTGGACGAGCTTGTGGGATGGCAAAACGGTCTCCGGACCGGCAAAGCTCAAAGTAGACGCGCCGTTGGATACGATCCCTGTCTATTTAAAGCCAGGGGCTGTTGTGCCGGTGCAACTGAATCGGGAGTTGCAATTCGGCAAGAGCATGACCAGCAGTCGCTGTCGATGCCCTGGTTGTCACTCCTCCAATTGAGAATGGAAACAGCAATCCTGCTCAATGCTCGGGGCGAAGTTGCCAAAGTGGCTGTGCAATCCAAGGCTGGCGGCTGTAACTGGACGCTCGAGAACCTTCCCGAAATGAGTTATGTGCTGGTCTATGGCACGACTGCCGCTACTGACGGTAAGAGTGGATGGCGATGTCCTGCCCAAATTGTCGGCGGCCGATTTTGGATCGATGCCGGGTGGCTGGGAGGTCGATCCGGCAGGTAACCGGCTGGTGATTCGCCTGCCGTCACGCCAAGTCGAACATAGCGAGCGCACCACCGAAATTGAAGTGGACTTTAGCCGAGGCTGATGTTGGAGGATTTCACGATGCCGACCCATGGATCGATGATCGGGCTGGTCAATTATGCGAAGGAACCGGGTTCAGTGGAGCTTCGAGAACTGCCTGTCCCGGTGATCGGCGAAGACGATGTCCTGTTGAGCGTGCATGCCGTGGGGATCTGCGGAAGCGATCTGCATCAGTATCACGGCAATCAAAGCTGGCAAGTGAACTATCCCGTAGTTCTGGGCCATGAGTTCGCGGGTGTCATCGCGCAGGCAGGCCATCGCGTTTTCGAATTCAAAGAGGGTGATCGCGTAGTGAGCGAGACCGCTGCGGTCCTGCCTCGGGACTCAGCGCTGATTCGCCGCGGCCTTTATAACCTGGATCCCAGACGCCTGGGCTTTGGGTATGGCGTAGACGGAGCGATGGCCCCCTTTGTGAAGGTGCCGGCGCGATGCCTTCATCACGTTCCGGCTTCTTTGCCGCTCGAAAGCGCTGCGCTCACCGAGCCTTGCTGCGTGGCGTACAACGCGGTTTGCGCCCACTCGCGGGTGCGCCCGGGCGATACGGTCGCGGTCATCGGCCCGGGACCGATCGGGTTGCTGTGCGCAACCATGGCAAAGCTGTCGGGGGCAGGGCACCTGATCGTGATCGGAACTGCTGCCGACGCCGGACGGCTTGAGGTCGCGCGGCAGATCGGCGCAGACACAGTTCTCGGGGCGCATGGGGAGGACGTTGCGGAATGGGTGAGAAACCATGGCGACGGTTATGGAGTCGACCTGGTTATCGATGCCGCGGGAGTGTCAGCGTCGCTGAAGCTGGCTCTCGACATCGTCCGCCCGGCGGGGCAAATCACCAAAGTCGGGTGGGGCCCTCAGCCGTTGAACTTCTCGCTCGATCCGCTGGTTCAGAAGGCCGTTACCTTGCAGGGCAGCTTTTCGCACAACTGGGCGATGTGGGAAAGCGTGCTGACCCTCCTGACGACGGGAAAGATCGACCTGAGCCCTGTCCTCAATCGCGTTGCGCCTCTCAATGAGTGGCGCGCGTCATTTGAGGCGATGCATACAGGATCGATTGTGAAAGGTGTTTTGCAGCCATGAGCGAATCGGTGCGGTTGGCGAGCGCGCGTCTCAAAGACAAGGTCATCCTGGTGACCGGGTCGACTACCGGGATCGGTGAAGGGATGGCGCGCGTGTTTGCGCGTGAGGGCGCGCGGGTGATGATTCATGGACGTCGCCGAGAACAGGCGCAAAAACTGGCGGAAGAGATCGGAGGCGATGCACGGTTCGCCGTGGGCGCCCTCGAGGACCCGGTGGTCACGCCGGCGTTGATTGAAGAGACCGTGGCTCATTTTGGACGAATCGATGGTCTTGTGAACAATGCGGCAGTGATCACCCACGGCACAATCGAAGAGACGGATTTCGAGGCGTTCGACCGGACCGTTGCTGTCAATCTGAAGGCACCGTTCTTTCTAATTCGCTCAGTGCTGCCGCATTTCCGACGGAATGGCGGCGGGAGCATCCTCAACATTGGCTCAGTCAATGCCTATTGTGGAGAGAAGAACCTATGCATTTACTCGGCGTGTAAAGGCGCCTTGATGACCCTCACGCGCAACGTGGCGGATGCGCACGCCGCGGAAGGAATCCGCGTGAACCAACTAAATGTCGGCTGGACACTCACGCCAAACGAGCGAGCCTTGAAAACCAAAGAAGGCCTGCCCGAGGATTGGCCGTCGCGTTTGCCACGTGCTTTTGCACCGTCAGGCCGCCTGCTGTCGCCCGAGGATGTTGCGTGGGCAGCGGTCTATTTTCTCTCCGACGAGTCGGCGCTCATCAATGGCACAGTGCTTGATTTGGAGCAATACCCGGTAATCGGGCGAAACCCGCCCGAAGGAAGTCGCGCCATGAAGCCTCGCCTGGCCGTCTTCCCAAAATGCTTTATGGACGAGTTGTGCATTCACCGCACGATGACCGTTTTCGAGTGGATCGAGCTTGCGGCCACTCTGCATGTTGACGGCCTGGAGTTTTATTCGGGATTTCTACGCGACGACGAAACGTTTCTGAATGAGGTGAAAGCTGCCCTTGATCAGCACATACTTGCGATGCCGATGTTGTGCTGTTCACCCGATTTCACCGAGCCGGACCCGCTGCTTCTCGAAAGGGAAGTGGAGCGGGAAAAACAAATGATCCGGATGACGGGATTCCTTGGAGGCCGTTATTGCCGCGTGTTGTCTGGTCAGCGGCGGCCGGGACTGGATCGGAAGGATGGAGTGGCGCAGGTGGTGCGCGTGCTGAAGTCCCTGCTGCCATTTGCCGAGGAGCACGGCGTGATTCTCACCATGGAAAACCACTACAAGGACAACTATTGGGAGTATCCGGAGTTTGCCCAGAAGATGGATGTGTTTGTCGAGATTTTGGACCAAATCGACTCGCCGTGGTTCGGCGTCAACTACGATCCTTCGAATGCAATCCTGGCCGGCGAAGATCCGCTTGTGCTTTTGGAGCGCGTGAAAGAGCGGGTGGTTACAATGCATGCGAGCGATCGTTACTTGAAATCCGGAACCATCGAAGATCTGCGCAAAGAGGAGTCGTCGGTCGGCTACGCAAACCGGCTGGCGCATGGCGTCATCGGCAAAGGGCTGAATGATTACGACCGGATCTTCTCAACGCTGCGTTCCGTAGGATTCGACTCCTGGATTTCGATCGAAGACGGCATGAATGGAATGGACGATTTGCGTGAATCAGTGCGCTTCCTCAAAGCTAAGATCAAACTCCACTTTGGCGCTAAGGCAAACTCATGATGATGACCGTTGTTCAGATTTCGCTCGATGTGACGTCGATTCCCGAGGCTCTGGAGACCGCACGCATGGCGATGCGAGCGGGCGTGGACTGGCTGGAAGCGGGGACGCCGCTCATTATCGCCGAAGGAATGAACGGCGTCATGGCGCTCCGCGCAGAGTTTCCGAACACTCCCATCGTTGCCGACCTGAAGACCATGGACGGGGGCTGGCTCGAGGCGGAATTGATGGCCCGCGCCGGCGCAACTCATGTGGTCGTGATGGAGCGCGCGCATCCTGAGACCGTCAAAATGGTGGTCCGCGCCGGAAAAGATTTCGGCGTAAAAGTGATGGGCGACAATCTCGGTGCTTACGACAAAGTTGCAGCGGCAAAACGGCTCGAAGATCTCGGTTGCGACTTTGTGATTCACCACATCGGCTACGACGAGCGCCGTGGGCTGGTTGCGTCCGGCTTCCCGTGTCCGAGCCCTCTCGATCAGCTGCGGGAGATCGTCACCGCAGTAAAGGCCCCCGTCCAAGCTGTGGGCGGGCTCTCGGTTGAGCAGGCTGTGCGCACTCCCGAGTACGGCGCGCCGCTGGTGGTGCTCGGCGCTCCACTGACGATTGATGCCGAAGCATTCAAGACCGCTTCGGGCGATGTTGAGTCGAAACTCCGGCTGATTTGCCAGAAAGTTCACGCCTACGGAGAAGCTGGCCGGTAGCAGCCGCCCGTGTCTTTCCAAGAGACAATTATGGAAATCCTCTATTTCAGGACAGGCCAAACGCCCTAGCATTTTTGGGAGCGCCTATGATAACCACTAATCTTCTCGATTTGCGTAAGGCAACAGTGATGTTTGCCAGGATCCCGGTTTTGTTTGTTTTTCTTGCGCCGGTGTTTGCCCAGAGCCAAGCCGCGCAACCGACGGCTCCAGCAGCAATTGCGGTTCCGGCCGTGATCACCGAAATGGAATGCATGGGAAGTCAGTGTGTTCCCGACGCCAAAATCAGCGGGACCTGGAAATTCAACGGAATCATGGGCATCGCGGACTGGAACAGTGGCGCCGAGGCGAGGGTAGTCGTCGAGCGCTTCGATAAGGACGGCGTCGATATTCGCCGGATCGACCTGCCCAACAGTTCTTCTTACGGGCAGACCGCCGTTTACAAGGGAACTGTGCGCGGCGACCGAATCGAAGGTGACGTGGTTTGGTCCTGGAGCGGTCATTGGAATGACGAACACCTAGCCGGTCATTGGTCCGCGGTGATAGAAAAATCGATGCCTTCGCCGCCTGCCGAGGCGGTCAAGATTCCTGCCGCATTGACCGAATGCGAAGCAGATCAATGCGCGCCGGGCCGGCAGGGTGGGTGCCTTTGGACCTTCGATGGCCTGCAGGGGGAAGCGCGCTGCCAGAATGGCGCACACTTCAAGCTCGATGTGCAAAAGTTCGACACGGATGGTATCGTAATGCGCCGCACGGAAATGCCCGACAGCGTGTCATTTGGCTTGACCGCTCTTTATACCGGCGTGTTGCGCGGCGATCGCATAACCGGCATCGGAACCTGGTCCTGGCCGGGGCATTGGAACAACCACAACCCATCGGGTCGATGGTTCGCGACCGTTGCAGAAGGTGATCATCCCGATCTGCCGCCGGTTCCCGGGCCTTTGGTATCACCGGAAGTTCACACGGACGGTAGCGTGACGTTTCGCGCACTTGCGCCGGCCTCTCTCGAAGTCTTTGTTCAGCTCGAGGGCGAGAAACAGGTCATCATGCAGAAGGACGCCCTGGGCGTGTGGAGTCTTACGACAAAGCCGCTGACGCCGGACTACTACGGGTATATCTTCCAGGATACTGGCGTCCCGGTGATCGATCCGTCGAATCCGCTAATCCTGCCAAATCTTCTGCAGACGGAGAACATGGTTCACGTGCCCGGTCCGTCTTCGTTGCCGTGGGAGATCGGCGATGGGCCGCACGGAACTGTGCATCATCATTTTCTTCATTCGAAGGTGATTGGAGACGATCGCGATTTTTATGTTTACACTCCGCCTGGATATGAGGCGGACAGCAATGCTAAGTATCCAGTGCTCTATCTGCTTCACGGCTTCGGACAAGTCACGCGAAGCTGGCTGGACGTCGGATTCGCGAATCGCATTCTGGATCATCTGATTGACGAAGGCAAAGCCCGGCCTGTGATTGTTGTTATGCCGGACGCGTATGGTGGCGAAGAAATTCTCGCTCATGGGGCTTATTGGAACGACGCTATTCGGACAAACAATTTCAATCGCTTCGCGACATCCCTCTTCAACGAGGTGATTCCGCAGGTAGAAAAAGAGTACAGAGTTGAGCCCGGTCGCGATAACCGAGCTATCGCTGGGCTCTCAATGGGCGGTGCAGAATCGCTTCTGATCGGGCTGAATAATCGGGACAAATTCAGCTGGATCGGCTCTTTCAGCTCCGGTGGGCTGCGGGAGAACTTCGACCAGGAGTTTCCGGGCTTGAAAGACGCGGCGAACTCGCAACTGCATCTCCTGTGGGCAGCGTGCGGCACAGATGACGGATTGCTCGGCATCAATCGCGACTTTAACAAGTGGATGACCGATGAAGGCATTACCCACACGGCAATTGAAACCCCGGGAAATCACACGTGGATGGTATGGCGCCGGAACCTCGAGAGTTTCGCTCCATTGCTGTTTCGTTAGCACTAATTCAGCGACGTATCCGGCCACCTGATGTTGCAACTCCCAACTCCCGTCAGGGTGAAGGGGAAGGGGCATCAGAGGAACTGGAGTTTATGATTCGGAGGCTCAGCCGACGCCAGTTCATCAGGAGCTCCGCTCTCGGGGGCGCATCGCTGCTTGCTTCAGGAGCGGCATTGCAGGCTGAGGCTCCGCAAAATGGCGAGAATGATCGCGCTCATGACAAGAGAGATCTCACACACGCTGCGACGATTGAGAACGAACTCGTCGCCATTTCAGTAGACTCGCACAGCGGAGACATCATTGGACTGCGCAACAAGCGCAGCGGGCGGGAGTACATCGCTGCTACTGAGTGGACGAAGGCGTTCCGGCTGAATGTGCCCATTCCCGGGCGGATCACCGGCTTCAATGCAGATTACTCCGCAAACTCCTTTGATTCCTGGCTGCAGAGCGATTGCGCAATTACGCGCGGACGCGACGCAAAAGGCCAAAGCCTCACGATCAGTTACTCGGAGTTGAAATCAGAGGCTGGAACTTTCCCGATCGGAGTGAACTACACGATTCGCCTCGAAGACGGGTCAGACGAAGCACGGCTCCAGCTGCAGATCGAGAACCGGTCAAAATTCAAAATAAGGGAAGTCTTCTTCCCGTGGATCTCAGGCGTGGGCGAGATCGAGGATCGAGCCACTGACACATTTGTGGCGCCGAGCATGATCTATCGCGGAGCCGATCTTCGCAATCATTTCAATGCAGAAGCGAATTGGGAAGAGTATCCGTTTCTTCTGGACACTCCAAAATGGCCCGATGGCTATAGCCTGGCCATGCCATGGATGAATTACAGCGGTGGATCGGAAGGGCTATACCTTGCAAGCCTCACTCGCACCGGAATTCAGCACAGGCTTATGATTCAGGACTACGGCGCCGTGAAGCATCCGATCCTCTCGTTTGCATGGGGCTTTGAATCGTATGTCGGGCCTGGCAAGACCTGGCGTTCTCCGGAACTGGTAGTGAGCTTGCACCAGGGCGACTGGCATTCAGCTGCGGACAAGTATCGCGCGAGCCTTGAAGGTTGGTACCGCAAAGCCGATACGCCGCTTGAATTCCGGCGCGCACTTGGGACATTCAATAGTTTCTTCACGCAGCGCGATTTCATGGAGATCGCGGAGCTGGCCGAGGATATTCGCAAGTATGGCATCCAACACTTGGTTATGTGGAACTTTGGCGATTACTATCCCAAAGTCCTGGAGCCGGACGATCTTTCCGTTGATCCGCCGCGGCTGGGGCAGTTTGCCGCGCAGTGGGGCGGTCCCGCAAGGCTCCAGGCCGCGAATCAGAAGGCGCGTGATTTAGGCGTCAGCACTGGCATAATTTTTTCCCAGCGCTTGTGGAATAAGGCCACGCTAACTCCAGAGCTGCACAACCTTGCCGAAGAGTGGGCGATTCGCAGGGAATCAGGCGATCCCATCTGGGAGTCCTGGGATCATAAGCACTATGGCGCGGCGCGATGGAGCAATCGCCAACAATCGTTCGGCCAACTGGATTACGTGATGTGCAGCGCGGTCGACGAGTATCGCGAGTTTGCTGTGCGCAATGTGCGCGGAGTATTGCAGCAGGGCGGCTACTCCATGATGTTTTACGACCAGGTGGTCGAAGGAAACCTTTGTTTCAGCGCGGAGCACAATCACAACGATCTGAGTGCGCCTTCCATTGCGACACCAGGTTTCGCCGAGAAGCTGCGTGCGGGAATGAGAGCTGACAATCCAGATGCGGTGTTAATTGGGGAAGGCTGGGAAGTTCTGGCGAGCCAGTTTCTCGACTCCGGTTGGGTGTGGCGGATGCCGCCGAATCCCGAGGTCTTACAATACACGCTGCCGTGGGTGATCAATACATCCGCAGTGCCCGTTGATATCGGGCTGGCTAATAAATATGTGATTCTCGGACTGCGATTGGCGATCGTTGCAGGCGGCCTGGAAAACGGCAAGAATCTCAGCGATTTCCCCGAATTTGCCGCGCATATCCGGCGCCTGACATATTTCAGGAAGAAAACGGAAGAGTTCTGGGTCGATGGATCATTCCAGGACGACATTGGCCTGCAGTCATCCGGCGCCTTCGCAAAGGTCTATCGGACGGACCAGCGTGTCGCAATCATGGCGGCCAATTTGACCGAGCAGAGATCGACGTTTCAATTCGATCTCGACGGATCCCGCTTCGGCATTGAGCCAGTTTCGTATTCCTTGATCACTTCAAGCGGAGCGAGCGAAGAGAAAATCTCGGAGAGGAAGGGGAGCAATTTGAATGGCTCAATACCTCTCGAACCATTTGGGCTCGCAGCAGTCATCTTCGAAAGGCGAAAGGCGGGATGATGCAAGGTTGTGTGCAGCGTCAGAAAGAGCCGTCGTTACGCCTTCTCGGCCCCCTGACCATTTTCCTTCTCAATGGACGGCGATCGTCTTTGCCTCCAGTCGTTCGATACAGAGGGTACAGCCTGAATGAGCGACTCCATAACGCCGTATTGCACATGTTTGCGCATCGCCTCGTCGGCGGCAATCGGATCCGATCCGGTGACTACTTCGAGCAACTTGACGTGAAATCCCGGAGGCAGAATGCGGCGATTCGTAGCAACGTCGAAGAACCAGTTGTAGATGAGCACTTGATTCATTTCAATTGCTTCCTTCAGCTCATGGCAGCCAGAGTACTCGGCGATACGCATGTGAAGTTCGAAATGAAGGGAGTGAACCGCGTACTGCATCTCCGACTCTCCGTCCTGGCCGAATCGGCCGTAGAGAGTGTCAAGCTGTTCAGCCATCCGCATAAGCTCCACGCGCTCTTTCATGGTGGCATTCAGAGAACAAAGGCGCGCAGACTGAGCCTCCAAGGCTTCGCGGACAATACAGCGACCACGAATCTCTTCCGGTTGAGGAATGCGAACGCGGGTTCCGGCACGCGGGCGGCTCTCCAGGAGTCGATCGTTTTCCAGTTGCCGAAAGGCCTGCGAGATCGGCAACAGGCTCATGCCGAATTCCTCAGCCAGACGCCTAGCCGACAACGCCTCGCCTGGGCCCAGATCTCCTCGCAAGATCCGCTCGCGAATCTTGTAATAAGCCTTGTTCCACAAAGAAGGGGAAAAACCTCTTTGTGGGTCTTGTTCACTCCCATTTGCCATCCTAGCCATTCAACCCTGTTTCTTTTGCGATGTCAATATTTGATTAACGGAGGCCCGCAATCGCTACCTGAGTTATCAGAAAACCAGAAATCAAAGCCCTGCAAATGCAAGCAAAAGGGCCCGTTTCCGGCCGAATTGATTGACCAACTACATCAAAATGAGCAGTTTGAAAAACAACAAAAAAAACAAAGAATCTCATAGACCCGTCTGGTAATCCCTAGCTACGCTTCTCACAACTGCAATGTCAGTTTTGGTCAATTTGGGAGCTTACCAAGCAATTCAAGACCTAGGAGGCCGTACCGTGCACAGGATCTTTACTTCCCGACCCGTTCTGCATGTGGCGCTGTTGTTTGTCGCCGCGGCGTTTCTCGCTCAGCTCACTTCACCGCTCTTGGGCCAGAACATGGCATCAACCGCGTCTGTATCAGGAATCGTGACTGATCCGCAAGGCGCGCGCGTGGCAGGGGCGTCGCTTACGCTCTCCAGCCAGGACCAGGGGATTACGCGCAAGTTCACGACAACTTCGACGGGAACATATTCGTTCAGCCTGCTGCCGCCGGCCACCTACAAACTGAAAATTGTTGGCGCCGGATTTGCCCCATTTGAACAGGATGGTATCGTTCTTGCGGTTGACCAGGTCGTGGAGCTGAACCTGACACTCGCTGTGGGAAGCGCGTCGTCGCAGGTAGTGGTCTCGGGCGAGGCGCCGTTGCTTACAACGGATACTCCCGATCTCGGAGATGAAATCACGGGAAAGCAGATGCTTGAGATGCCATTGAACTTCCGCAGTTCATTGGCCCTGGTTTTCCTCGACTCTCAGAACAGATGGTTCGATCAGGGCGCTCTGGGCAACACGGTTGACACCGCAGACCAGGATTATTCGCTGATGGCGGTGGGCGGGCAGTTATTTGCAAGCAACTCCTTCCTGCTGGATGGTACGTGGAATGGCATGATTGCCTATAACGGCGCCATGTATGTGCCGTCGATCGATACGGTGCAGGAATTCAAAATGTCAACGAACACCTTTTCCGCGCAATATGCGATGAGTGAGGGCAACGTCATCAGCGTGGTTACCAAGGGTGGTACGGAGCAATTCCACGGCGACATGTACGAGTTTTTGCGGAACTACGCTCTGGACGCCAATCTCATTTTCAACAAGATCGCCGGGACGGCGAGACCGGCAACTCGCATGAACCAGTTTGGAGCGACCGAAGGCGGCCCATTGTATATTCCCGGCCTGATGCACAGGACGCGCAAGACGTTTTTCTTCGGCGGGTATGAAGGGCTCCGCCTGGGCGCTGTTTCATCTTTGAACACTACGGTACCGACTTCGGGGATGGTATCTGGAAATCTGTCTCCATTTCTGGGTGCGCAGCTGTCTGGCTCAAGTGGGATCGATGCGCTTTGCCGCCCAATTTATGCGGGACAGATCTACAATCCGTTCAGCACCCGGTCCGTCACTGCAACTTGCGCCACCGCGAATAACTCAGCCGGCCAAACGGTCGAGATTCGCGATCCGGTTCCCGGCAACAACATTGCCGGTGTGGCCGGCCTGGAGGACCCGGTTGCCAAGGCTATGGTGACCTACTTCCCGGCCCCAACGAACTCGAGTTTATCCAGCAACTTTTTCGCCGATGCGAGCGTTCCAACCACCTCAAACGAGATGAATGTTCGCATCGACCAGATCCTGACGGATAATTCACGGTTCTATGCCAGATACTCCAGAAAGTGGGAACAGAAGGCGCAATCGGCGCCTTTTTTCGGGGCCTCGAATCCCGCCGGGCCTGGGCAGATAAACCCGAACAACCGCTATAGTGTGGCTTCAGGGTACAGCCAGGTACTGAGCCCGACCCTCACGTTGAGCATCAACTTTGGGTATAACCGCTGGGTCGAGGGCAATGTCGGGCAGGGGGCCGGGTTTGATGTGACGAAACTCGGATTGCCCGGATCGCTCACCACGGCCTCACCGTTCTTCCCACTCGTGAATATCTCGGGGTATGTCAGCTTAGGCAATGCGACAACTGAGGCGACTGCGCTTGACGAGGGAACCATCAGCGCAGATGTCGTCAAGGTGAAAGGGAACCACACATTCACGTTTGGATACATGGGCATATTGGGCATGGTTCTCGGTGGCTCCCCGGCCCATACCACGTTTAGTTTCACTCCGGCATTTTCAGCCGGCCCGAATCCGCAGAGCCCAACGACTGGGACGGGAAATGCCTTCGGCTCATTCCTGATGGGCGCGGCAGCGAGCGGTTCAACGGGGATTTATCAATATCCCGCGCTCAGCAAGAAATACTCCGGATGGTATTTGCAGGATGACTGGAAGGCAACGAAGAGTCTGACACTTAATCTTGGCATGCGCTACGATTTCCAGCTCGCTCCCACAGAAAGGCACAATCGGCAGGCGTATTTCCAGCCAAACCAGGTCAATCCGATCAGTTCGTTTGCAAGCGGCGGCCCGTATTATGGACAACTCGTTTACAACAGTCCAGGCAACAGGGGCTTCTATCACAACTCCTTTACCAATTTCTCGCCACGCTTTGGACTCTCGTACATGGCGACCAAGAAACTTTTGGTGCGGGCGGGCGGCGCACTCTTCTTCCCGGATGAGTGGGCCGGGGATCCGACCATGCCCGGATACGCGCAAACAACGAGCCTTGTATCTTCGTTGAACGGAGGACTCAATCCTTCGTCGACTCTGAGCAATCCGTTCCCGCAAGGGATTCTCCCAGTTATAGGAAATACACAGGGCGGTCTGACGGACGTGGGACAAAACCTCAGCACGGGCTTTTTCCCAAGGCCCATGTCTTATGTCGAACAGTGGATGTTCGGCCTGCAATACTCGCTCACGCCGCGGGACATGATCGAAGCCGACTATGTGGGAAGTCATGCTCTCAAATTCGTGATCAGCGGTTTGAACGTGAACCAGCTTCCTCCCGCGGATCTTGCGCTGGGAAGCAGCGCGCTTACCGCGGCCACTACCAACCCATTCTTCGGCTTAGGCCCGGTTCAAGGAAGCGGCTGCGGTTTGGCCGGCGCAACGGTTCCCGCCTTCCAACTCATGTTGCCGATGCCGGAATTTTGCGATACAGTCACAAACGCAAAAGACGATATCGCCTTTTCGTTCTACGACGCGCTCAATGTCAAGTACCAGCATCGCCTGAGCAACAACCTCACTATATTGGGCACTTACACGCGCGGCAAGGCGTTGGACGATACCATCGGCGGCTCAGCATTTGAAGTGTTCTACGGCGAGGCTGTGCGCAATAACTATAACCTTGCCCAGGAAAAGTCCGTGGCTTACGCCGATACTCCGAATGCCGCGGTCGTCAGCTACATCTATTCGCTTCCCGTGGGCAGAGGCAAGTTGATCGGCCAAAACTGGGGTAAGAAAGCTGACGAGGCGTTCGGCGGATGGCAGGTTGCCGGAGACACGACCTTCGACGAAGGTGAGCCAATGGGAATTAGCGCAAACCTGAACGCATCCAGCGTGTACGGCGGCGCGCAGCACGCCAATGTCGTCGGAAATCCCAAGGTTCCGGGTCCTGTCGCGGCGAACTCTGGCTGCAACGCACCTACCAAGTTGAGGAATATCACGGATTGGTACAATCCCTGCGCATTTGTGGCAGCTGCTCCTGGCACCTTCGGCAACGCGCCGCGGTATTTCTCAAACCTCCGCAGGCCTCCTTATTACGACTCGGACATCTCTCTTTCGAAGTGGACAAACCTGAGCGATTCATTGCGCATGCAATTCCGCGCGGAGTTCTTCAACACGTTCAACCATGTCAACCTCGGGCCGCCAACCAATACAACGCCCGGCACCCCGAGCGTGGGTTCTATCGTCTATGCGGACATCGCACGGCAGATCCAATTCGCGGCGAAATTCTACTGGTAACCGGACGGCGGGCGACGGGCTCAGCACACGGGGCAATGCGGACGCGATCGTTATGTCCCTTTGGTCGCAATGAGCCCGTCCACCCATAGAGACCCAGGCCGCGAATGCGCAGACGTCAGAATGTGAGAACTGCAGCGCGAGACGGAAATAAGCGTCATGCGCCTCGCTTAACGGCGGTATATTGGAGTGGTTTATTGGGTTGTCGAGACGGGATTCGGGCTGCAACACGAAACCCGGTCGCGCGCCTTTAAATGGTCCCGAGTCACCACCGCCCGGCTCATATGGAAGTCCACGCAACCACGGAACGCAGCGCAAGACAGACGACCTGCCTGGTGGGAGATGAGCCGTGAGGCGACGCGAATTCTTGAAGCAATCGGCGGGCGCTGCGATTGCTGTTGGAATCGGGCGCTCGCTTCGCGGAGCGCCAATCCCGAAACCGGCGATTTTAAGTGCGCATCCAGGGCTCCAAACTTCTGCACCGAATAGCTCTGTTTCCCCATTGCCGGGCACGTCGCCGCTGACCGCGCAGGGCGACCTCGCCATGCAGATGGTCGATGGCATCCATCGCCATCTGCTCGCGCAAACAGAGCAGCAAGCCACGGAGCGGCCGCGACTCTGGAACCGCGACTTCAGCTCTGCGGCCAACTATGAACAATCCGTCGCAGCGAATCGAGAGCGCTTTCGCCGCATCATTGGAACGATTGACGAACGTGCCGCGGCCCGGGTTCCCGAGATTGAGGTAGCGTTCGCGTCGCAGACAGAAATTGCCCAGAGTTCGCGTTACACGATCTATGCCATCCAATGGCGAGTTTTTGGGCCGGTGACCAGCGATTCCGGCGGGATGATAGCCAGGGGCCTGCTGCTTCAACCTAAAGATCCTCCCTTGGCGCGCGTAGTTGCCATTCCCGACGCCGACTGTACTCCCGAAATGCTTGCGGGGATTGAGCCCGGAATACCGACGCAGGCACAGTTTGCCAGGACCCTCGCCGAGCGCGGCATCCAGGTCATCGTGCCGCTGATCATCAATCGCGACGATAGCTTCTCCGGCATCCCAGGCATTGGCATGACTGACATGCCGCATCGCGAATGGATCTACCGCATGGCCTTCGAAGCCGGCAGGCACATCATCGGCCTCGAAGTGCAGTCGATCCTGGCGGCGGTTGACTGGTTTGAGCGCGAGAACACGATGCGGCGCCTTGCGATTGGCGTGATGGGCTACGGTGAAGGCGGACTGCTCGCCCTTTACAGCGCCGCGATCGATACACGCATCGAGGCGGCGGTGGTCAGCGGATACTTCCAGGCGCGCGAGAATGTCTGGCAGGAGCCGATCTATCGCGATGTGTGGGGGCTGGTGAAGGAATTTGGCGATGCAGAACTGGCAGGCTTGATCGCGCCTCGAACGCTAATTGTCGAAGCGAGTCAAAGTCCGCAAGTCAAAGGCCCTCCCCCGGCAACTGACGGCCATCGGCCATTTGCCTGCCCGAACGGCACACTCAATACGCCACCTCTCGAGGATGTGAAGATCGAGGTTGAGCGGGCACGGTCCATCTTTCAAAGGTCTTCATGCGGAGGGAGCATTACTGCTCGTAGTCAGCGCAGATGGTTCCGGACTTCCAGGTTCAGAATCGGCACTGCGCGCATTTCTGCAGGCGCTCGATGCAGGAGATATTCGCCCTTCGCGTGAAGAAGCACCGGCCAAGGTAGTTCCCGGCTACGACCCATCTTCAAACATGCAGGCGCAGTTCAATGAGCTCGTCGACTTCACACAGGCGCTGATCCGGAAGTCGCCCGATGTCAGAAGAGATTTCTGGAGTAAGGCAGATGCTTCGTCGATTGAGAATTGGAAGGACTCGACGAAGTATTATCGCGATTTCATCTGGACGGAACTGATCGGGCGTCTACCTTCGCCAACCGCGCCCCCCAACCCGCGCACCCGCATGACGATCGATGCGCCCGGGTTTCGCGGGTACGAGGTGATGCTGGATGTGTGGGCCGATGTATTCGCCTACGGAATCCTACTGCTTCCCAAAGATTTGAAACCCGGCGAGCGCCGGCCAGTGGTTGTCTGCCAGCACGGCCTGGAGGGCCGGCCCACAGATGTCGCGGACCCGAAGGTCGACAGCCACTTTTATCATCACTTCGGCGCGTCATTGGCCGATGAGGGCTTTATTGTCTACGCTCCGCAAAACCCCTACATCGGCGAGGATACGTTCCGGATCATCCAGCGCATGGGCCACCCTCTGAAGCTTTCTCTCTTCTCGTACATTCTCGGCCAGCATGAACAGACGCTGAATTGGCTGTCGACACAGCCCTTTGTCGATCCAGAGCGCATCGGCTTTTACGGACTGTCGTATGGCGGAAAAACAGCCGTCCGTGTGCCTCCGCTCCTCGATGGTTACGATCTTTCCATCTGTTCGGGCGATTTTAACGAGTGGGTTTGGAAGACTACGACCGTACTGGACTCGCAGAGCTACTTGCTGACCAAGGAATACGACATGTACGAGTTCAATCTCGCCAACATCGCGAATTACTCCGATCTGGCAAATCTCATGGCGCCACGGCCGTTCATGGTCGAGCGTGGCCACGACGACCCTGTCAGCGTTGATAGCGAAGTTGCATTCGAATACGCGAAAGTGCGCGAATTCTACGACAAGATGAACATCGGCGACCGCACCGAGATTGAATTCTTCAATGGACCGCACGAGATCCATGGAAAAGGCACGTTCGAATTTTTGAAGAAGCATCTTCGTTGGCCGGGGTAGCAGGAGCGTGCCGCTCGCACTTCAGAGATCAAAGGAATACTAAGCCAGACATTCATGTCTGCGTCCGCGAGGGAAGAATTGAAATTGACGATGAACAGCAACTTATTGATTGCAAGCTTGTGTGGAGTGCTGGGAGGGATTGCAGGCGCTCAAACATCCACCGCAAAGGCGCGGCAAGGCTCCATGCCCGTGGCAATCGCTGCCCACTCCATGCCGGCATTTCCACTGAAGCTCAGCGCGAATCACCGCTATCTCGTTGACCAGAACAACAAGCCCTTCCTGATCGTAGGCGATTCACCGCAGGGGCTGATGGGAAGATTGAGCCCTGAAGAGGTGGAGAAGTACTTCGCTGACCGGCAGGCGCACGGCTTCAACACCGCGGGGTGGGTCGATACGTTTTGCGCGGGACAAGACTTTCCTGACAACACCACCGCCGGCACCTACGACGGAATTGTCCCTTTCACTGGGCACGTGGCGGGCGGCACAGACTTCACGCACTACGATCTCTCGAAGCCCAATGAAGCCTACTTTGTGCGACTAGATGGTGCAATTGAGAGCGCTGCGCGGCATGGCATCTTCGTCTTCATTGACCCGGCCGAGACCATCGGCTGGCTGGCGACGCTCCGCAACAACGGCCTCAACGCATCCTACGCCTTCGGTCAATATCTGGGCCACCGCTACGGAAAATACAAGAACGTGGCGTGGCTGAACGGCAACGACTTTATCCGATGGCGGATTCCGGCCGACGATGCGCTTGTACTGGCAGTAGCCAGAGGCATTCAGTCCGTTGTCCCGCAGCAGCTTCAGACCGTCGAGATCAACTACAACGCCAGCTCCTCACTCGACGATCGGGCCTGGGCGCCGATCATTTCCTTGAATGGCACCTACATCTACGCAGCCACGTACATCCAAATGCTGCACAGCTATAACCAGACTCCGGTGATGCCGGCATATCTTCAGGAGGCTCATTACGAACTGGAAGAAGTCGGCACGCCGCACGACTATGGAACACCGGAGGTGCTTCGGCGCCAGGAATACTGGACGATGCTGAGCGGAGGAACAGGGCAGTTCTATGGCAATCGCTACACGTGGAGCCTTACGCCCGGATGGGACTCTTATCTGGATACGCTGGGCGTGAAACAGATGGAAATCTGGAAGGACTTCTTTGTGTCCCTGCCGTGGCAGGATTTGGTTCCCGACCAGCAGCACACAACCCTTACTGCCGGCTACGGAACATTTGGGAGCGATGAGGTTCACTTCGACAAAGGAGGGCTCGATGCGAGTTACAAGCTTAGAGTGAGCGAGAGTGACTACGCCACTGCTGCAAGGACACCGGACGGCGCGTACGTCGTCATCTATATGCCGACGTCGCGCATGGTAACTGTCGATATGTCGCGCCTGCGCGGACCGGCACGTGCCGAATGGCTCGACCCCACAAATGGAGAACGCAAAGCGATCGCCGTAGGGCCCTTCCCCAACTCCGGTTCGCGGGATTTTACGCCGCCAAAGAAAAACCATGCGCGTGACAGCGACTGGGTGCTCCTGCTGAGAACTGTGAAATCTCGGTAACCGGATGCATGTCCATCTCGCAATTGCCGATCTCGCCATCATCGCTTGCTATTTCGCGGTAGTTCTTGCGGTCGGCTTCTCGCTCAAGGGGAAGATGAAGACCTCCTCGGATTTTCTTCTTTCCCGTCGCAATTTTTCTCACTGGATTACCGGCATTGCGTTCATGTCGGCAAATCTCGGCGCGCTTGAAGTGATGGGGATGGTGGCGAATGGCGCGAAATATGGCATGCGGACCAATCACTGGTACTGGATCGGCGCGATTCCCGCAATGGTCTTCCTGGGCCTGTTCATGGTGCGCTTTTATTATGTCAATGGCATTCGCAGCGTACCGGAGTATCTGCGAATGCGCTTCGATCATCGCGCCCATTTGCTCAGCGCACTCAGCTTTGCCGTGGTCACGGTGCTGATGGCCGGAATTGACATGTTCGCGTTCGCTGTAATTTTTCAGAGCATGCTCAACTGGCCTTTTGCTGTAAGCATTTGTCTGGCCGGATCGGTAGTGCTGTTGTTTGTCTTTTGGGGAGGACTCTCCTCGTCCATCTACAACGAGTGCATCCAATTCTTCCTGATTATCGCCGGGTTCCTGCCCCTCACATTCATCGGATTGCATGCGGTTGGCGGCTGGCACTCTCTACTCCTAAAGCTGCCCACCGGATACGTCCATACCTGGGCAGGTATGAGCGGCCCCGGCGATCCGCTGGGTGTGCCCTGGTGGGTGATGATCGTCGGTGAAGGACTCTGTGCGGCTCCAGCCTATTGGTGTACTGACTTCCTGCTGGTGCAGCGCGCGATGGCAGCGCGCGATTTGCCCTCCGCTCGCAAAACACCCCTTGTGGCTGCAATTCCTAAGATGTTCTTCCCAATCATCGTCACTGTACAGGGCATGATCGCGCTCGCCATCGCTCCGGCGATTGTTCAACACAACTACAACCTTGCTTTACCGGTCATGTTGTCGACCTTCTATGGCCACGGCATGCTGGGTTTGGGCATCACGGCGCTTCTCGCAAGTTTCATGTCGGGGATGGCGGGCAATATCACCGCATTTAATACGGTATTCACGTACGACATCTACCAGACATATCTCGCCGGAGGAAAATCCGACCGGCACTACCTGATCGCCGGCAAAGCAGCCACGATCATTGGCACGCTCATGGCGTGTGGCTCCTCGCTCATCGTTGCCCACTTCAACAATCTGATGGACTATATGGCGCTGGTCGCAAGCCTGTTCATCTCTCCATTCTTTGCCATCTTTCTGATCGGAATGCTCTGGGCGCGGCCCTCGGCGACAGCCGGATTTTTCGGCATGTTGGGAGGGCTGATCGCGGCAACCGGCGAATACGCGCTCTATCGTTGCGGCGTGCTTCATTTCGTCTCGCCCATGGCAGCGAACCTGTGGTCGGCCGTGTGGGGGCTTTGCGGTGGTGTGGTCGTGATGGTAACGCTTTCCTTTTTCACGCGACCTCCGCAAGCTGCGAGTCTGAAAGGCCTGGTTGCCACCCGCAGCCGTGACCTCGGCGCAACAGAGTCAAATCTTGCGTGGTTCAAACGGCCGTGGTTCTTTGCTGCAATCGTGCTCGGATTGTTTGTGGTGCTGAACATTGTTTTCTTCTAAGGTATTCTAAGCACGGTGTGAGTTCGGCAATGAGCGCCCAAATGGCGAATGCAATCGGATGCGCAGTTCCAGCCGGCGATATCTGCGGAGAGGGTGCGGTGTGGCACCCGGAGCAGTCAGCCCTGTACTGGACCGACATCAATCGCTTTCTAGTGCATCGATTCACGCCGGCTACATCTTCGACCAGGACCTGGATATTCGATGAGCCCGTGACCTCAGTGAACCTGACAGAAGACAACGAACTGCTCCTGCTCGTCTTCGCGACTCGAATCGGACTGTGGTCCCCGCGCAATCATCCCGACGTGGACACAATTTACGAGCTTCCCACCGCACCCGAAATGCGCTTCAATGATGCTGGCGTCGATCCGCGAGGCTCGCTCTGGGCGGGCACGATGCGCAATAACGTTGGCCCGCATGGAGAGGAACTGGATGTCGTCTTCGCGGACGGCATGCTCTACCGGATCGATCCAGACGGGACGGCAACGGAATGGAAGAATGGCATCGGCCTCTCCAACACGGTTGCCTGGAGCCCGGACCGCAAGCGATTCTACTTTGGAGACTCCGGCGCGAATATCGTGAACCAGTTTGCCTACGACGAAGCGACCGGTGCTATTTCAAATGAGCAGCCTCTTCTCAACGGTTATGAACTTGGACTTCCCGACGGCTCCGCGATGGATGCCGAAGGGTTCCTTTGGAACGCGCGGTACGGAGGCGGTTGCGTGATCAAAATTGCCCCCGATGGCCGCGTTGAGCAAACGGTGTGCCTGCCCGTATCGCGACCGACCACTTGCGCATTTGGAGGCGATGACCTTCAGACTCTCTACATCACAAGTGCACGGTCGGCCGAGCAATACTCAGGTAGTGTTTTTGCCCTGCAAACTCATGTGCACGGCATCCCGGCGAGGCGATTCCGTTTGCGCTGACGATGCTTCTTTCTCGTTCACACTACGGTTGAAACACAACCTTCAATAAACCGGGAGCGCGCTCATAAAGGCGCTTGAACCACGCAGCGCCGTCCCGCAGCGGAGCAACGGCGCTAATGAGCGGCGCAACCTGAATGGCCCCGTCAGCCATGAGAGCGATGCATTGCTCGTATTCGCCTGACGAGGCGCATGAGCCCTGCAGGCGAATCTGGCGCGTGACAATCGATTGCAGGTTGATCTCAATCGTGGGTGCGATGTTGCCGACAAGCGTAACCTGGCCGCCCTTGCGAACCATATCCACCGCGAGGTTGACGGTCGCGGACGTGCCCACGCATTCCAGTGCCGAATCGGCCCCGCGGCCGTCGGTGTTCTCGAACATCTCTCGAACGCAGTTTGCATTTCGCGAATTGATGGTCCGAGTTGCACCGAGCGCGGACGCCATCGCAAGCCGCGTGTCGTCAATATCGAAGACCGTGACTTCGGACGCTCCGGCGTGCCGGGCCGCCTGAAGAGTAAGCAAGCCAATCATGCCCGCGCCGATCACTACCATCCGATCTCCGGGGTCAATGGTGGTGAGCGAAACTGCATGAACCGCCACGGAAGCGGCCTCGATCGATGCCGCGTGTTCGAACGGCATGGTTGTGGGCAGATGGTACGCGATCCGCTCCGGCACGGTGACAAATTCAGCAAACGCACCCATCCGCCGGAACGCCGGGGTTGAAACGCCGATCACTTCGCGCTGGTCGCACAGATTGATCTGGCCGCGCGAACAAAAGACGCACTTATCGCAGGAGACGGTCGAATCGAATGTGACGCGATCGCCACGGCGAAATCGCGAGACAGCCTTTCCCGTCTCTTCCACGACTCCGGAAGCTTCATGTCCCATGATGATGGGCGGAAGCCTCCTGCCGGTACTCCCGTCGTATCCGTGAACGTCACTTCCGCAGATGCCGCATGCAGCCACGCGGATCAGCAGTTCGTCATCCGCGGGAACAGGCTGGGTTGCTTCAACATAATCGAGTTGCTTGTAATCTGAAAGAACCAGTGCCTTCATCTTCTCCTCGAGAGGATTGCCTTTCGGGACTGCGGACATATCCAAGCGCGGCGCGTCATCGGTCGCAGCGGCCAGTCTGCAATCGTCCGAGCTCATTCGTAAAGTGTGGGATCCGGAAGACGCAGCGGATCACGAAACCAATTTGATCGAATGCCGAGCACCACGACTCCCGCCAGCAGCCAGATGCTTCCAGTGATCTTTGCCGGCGTTGCAAGACCCCACCAGATGGCTGCGCAAAAAAAGAAGCCCAGCAACGGGACCGCGGCATCGACCAGGACGCTTTCCCAATGCCGGTGACGTTGCTGCACGCCGAATTTCCAGAACGCCGCGAGGTTTACGCACATAAAACCGAGAAAGGCGCCAAAGTTGAGAATCTCCGCCGTCAGTTCATAGCTCATAAACTGCGCACCCAGGTAGGCCAGTATCCCGATCAGAATTACGTTCACGTCCGGAGTTTTGTGGACAGGGTGAAGCCGTCCAAAGATTTTTTCCGGAATCACGTTTTCACGCCCCATTCCAAACAACAATCGTGCAGCGCCCACCTGGGCCGTCAGCCCGGCGCCGACGTTCGCGACCACCAGCATGATCGCCGTTGCTTCGAGCAGCGGGATGCCGCCCACGCGGCCTGTGACGTCGATAAATGCTGTATCGACGTTCTGAAATGACATGTAGTCGGGCCAGGCGAGTTGGCCAAGGTAAACCAGCAGTCCACCAAAAACCCCGGTGAAGAGACAAACACCGACAGAGGCCAGCAGGACGTTTCGACGCGGATTTTCAACCTCCTCGGCCAGCGTCGTGACTGCGTCGAAGCCAAGATAAGTGAGAGCGGCAAACGAGGTTGCCGCACCAATTCTTCGCACGCTGAAAGTTTCGGGGTTGTAGAACGGGCGGATGGAGAACAGCCCGGCGAATCCCTGTCGCAAGCAGATATAACGCACTGCGAACACGATAAAAGCGCCAAGAACGATAAACATCATCGCCAGCAGCAACTCATTGGTTCTCGCTGTCGATCGGATTCCGCGGAGATTCAGCAACGTAATTGCGCCGGCAAACAGTGCCGCTCCCGCCCAAAGCGGCATCCATGGCAGGGCCCGCTGAAGCGAGAGAGTTCCATAGAGAACGCAAAACACTGGAATCACGATGTAGTCCAAAAGCATAGCCCAGCCGGCCACGAATCCAAGAAGGGGGTGAATGCCATTGCTCACGTAGGTGTAAGCGGATCCTGCCGATGGATAGATGGATGCGAGCCGGCCGTAGCTGACGGCAGTCAAAACCATGGCCGCCATGGCAGCGAGAATCGTCACGACGACGTGCCCACGCGATTGGACGTCCGCAAGCCCGAAGACCGTTGCCGGCGCACTGGGTGTTACGGCAACAATTCCGTAGAAGAAAAGATCGCGAAGCGATAGCACACGCCTCAGATGAGGGCCAGTCGGAGACGTCGACGAATCACCAACCAGTTTGCTCATGCGGGCGCAGGCGATCCAGCTGACATGTACTCAGGGGCGAAAAGCGGCGCCAGCTGGAAGCGGAGCGATCTCCCAATTGCAAAGTAATAAAACCATGATCAGCCAAGACCCTGGCAAAGCCTATAAGAGAACTGTGGAAGTCTTTTGAAATCCCCCAAGGCCGCTGGAAAAGGAATGAGATTCTCATCGGCGACTCCCCGGCAGAATTGTTAAGCGAGTTCGCTCGTCGATTCGCCAAAAGTCACCATCTGGCCATTGAGCTCCCTCGTCCCGGCATTCGCAACCAATTGAGGTGATTCGAGAGGCGCTTCATTGCGATCGAACACGTCCGTAGTCGTCGGCATTTTTCAGAGCTACTTGAAGGTCAGCGTCGCGCTGGAATGCGTCTTGTAAAGTGATGAAACTAAACACTTAACACTTACTTGCCGATGCAGATGGTTAGAATACGTCCGGATATGGCATAAACGTCAATGTTTATGCGGGTTATAGCGTATCGTCTGAAGCCGCGTGCACTTCCTGGAGACTAGAACTGCCGCTCCGAGACAAGGGCATCCACGCGGGCCGTCCCACACGATTTCTCCGATCCGACTTGCATTTTTCTGGCGACACACCGACTTTGCAGTCGCGATCACTGACTAGATGAGTTCAATGGCGGTTCACCGCTCGCGAGAGAAACGCAGCAAACGCTAGGCAGTGAGCACTTGTCCGCGAAGGCGGTTTTCGTCCATGTGGACTGTACATGTAAACACTGGCCGACACATGGGGACCAATCTGCCGCCGGTTTTTCGCTCAGGGGAGTGATCCCGCTGTGAGCGCAAATCATTAGATTCCCGCTCACTTCGCAGCGGGTGCGAAACCCCTTTAAAGCACTGATTATTTGGGCATTTTCCGATGGGGTTTTCCGCTCACGCCGTTGGAACCTGTCTCGAACCCACGGACTCCCGGACGGTGCGTTCGGCTCCATACGCAGTCGGAGCGCCTTCAATGTCTACGGTATATACGGTGGTTACGGTACTGGCTCGATCAATTCTTCAAGCAGACGGCGCAATAAAATGGTCTCCGCAACATTGTCTGTTCGGTTGCATTGCTCCCAGTCCACCCACACATACTCGACTGCAAGGAACCCGTTGTATCTCTGCTTTTGCAGGTGGCGCATCATGCCGGCAAAGTCAATCTCGTTCTCGCTGACTGGCGTTTGCAGCCGCTTGGGAGCTCCGCCACGCACGTGGACGTGTGAAGCGAGCGGCAGAAGAGAATGCACGTCAAGTGAATTGAGATTCGACGCAACAAAATGTCCATAGTCGAGTGTGAGGGACAGACCTGGCACGGATTCAAGGAAGGAGCGCGTGCTTGCGATATCCGGACAGATCGATCCCACGTGAGCTTCGACGGCATAGCTTATTCCCGCCCCGGAAGCCACATGTTGACGCCATCCCGCTTCGTTCACAGCGAGTGCCAAATCGGTAGCGTTGTCCTCTCCTTCGTGCCAAACGCCGGGAAGCCCGGTCATGTGGGCGCAACCGAGCGCCGAACAAAGATCGAGGGCTGCCAGAAAGATTTTGCGATTCCGCGCTCGAATCTGGGGGTTCGGATCGTTGGCAGCGAATTCAGACGGATCTAAGCCGATCTGCAGGAAGACATCGGCAATCTGCAACCCCGCGGATTTTAGATTACCTTTTAGCTTCTTGATGAACGCCCTTGGCTCAGCCATGAGTTGGCCGGGCCTGAGCCCCTCGCTGCGCTCGAAGAGTCCAATGTCGACAAACTTGAAACCGAGCAATTGCAGCAATGCGAATCGCTGCGCAGGCGTAAGCAGAGGAAACGTATAGTCCGAGCAAGAGAACTTGATCATTGAACAAGCGCCCCTTGGCTTTGCGCTCCAGTGAGACTCTGGCGGTAAAGACTGTCCATGCCGTCTAGAGTTTGCGTGGCAGTTGCTTCACCTCGTAAGAAGGCCGCGATGGGAACTCCTGCGGTCCGCTGCAATATGATGTAACCCGGATAGCGCGGACGCACGTATGCTGATTCGATGCTGGCCAAGGTACGTTCGAAGAAGTTGCCGCTCATCTGATTCAGCAACGGATTGTGCCATGCCGCATTACTGGCTGGCTGGCCGCCGCAGACGCCATAAACATGGCTTTGGCAATTCTGCCCTGTAACGAACAGACAGAATGCAATTGCCTCCTCTTTGTGTGTGCATACCGCAGTTACAGCGATCCCGGTCCCGCCGAGAACGGTGCGCATCGGAGTTTCATCTCTCAGCGGTACCGGATGGGAAAAAAGCAGTTGATGGGCCGCAAACCCGGGGCGCGCGTAATTGCTGTAGGTGTACGCGAAGGGACAGTATGCGAAACCATCGCCCGCCGCCATTGCCTCATACAACCCAATAGGATTCATGCCGTAAATCGTCTCGGGCATCAACGAAGCCAGCTCTCGCATTTCTTCGAGGCAAAGCACAGCGGTTTCACGGTGAAACAACCCGTCCGCGCCACCGGCAAAGCTGCCTCGGGAGATGCACATTCCCATGAAGTTGAGAAACAGGTCTGCGGGAAACCCGGGCATGCGAACCAGCCCCCGATGCGCGAGTTCGATGACCTGATCCCAGGTGCCTGGCACTTGCAGTCTGTCGCGTTCGAGAAGATCGGCACGATAGCTGGCAGCCGGCGCAGCGGCATCGACGGGGAGCGCGTAGAGGGTGTCTTCGAAGTGATAGCTTGCAAAGCACGCGCCAAGCGCGTCGGATTCGAGCGTCGCGAGATCTGCCGAACTGAGCTGGGGCCGCAGATCGACGAGGCTACGGTCACGGTGCGCATCGCCGAGCATGGGGTGATCGACGATCAGCAGGTCGTAGGCTCGGGTCAACTCAGCCAGGCTGGCGTGCCCAAACTCATCCAGGCTACGCTTCTCCCAAACGATGCGAATCTGTGGGTGCAATTCTTCGAAGCGTTGCGCCGCGGCAACCAAAGGAGGTAATGCGCGGCTGTGGTTCCACGTGATGCCGCGCAAGCACTCGCCGCTCACGCTTTTTGCTCCATCAAGCTGGGGACAACGACATTCTGGCCGCTTCTTGCGGAGATGCAAGCAGCCTCAATGACTTCCATCGCCGCTACGCCCAACGAAGCGGGTGATTGATTACAAGACGGGTCGAGGATAGACTCGATGAGGTTAATGACAGGGGCCTGTTGGGGATAGACTTCATCGGGGTTCAAATCGGGGTAAGAATGCCGCTCACCGCCCATTCCAATAAACTCCATTGTGCCGCGCCATAGATCCTGGTAAAGCATGCCCTCTGTCCCGAAGATCCGCAATTCGTATGTTCGAAGACTGAGACTGGTTGCGCCAGTGCTAGCGATGGCGACAATTGAGCCATCGTCCATGCGCAGATCGAGCGTATCGTAAATGTCCACGGCACAGCCGTCTTCGTGAAAGCGCGCGAACACTTCGGTCGCACTTGCGCCGGTGAGGAATGTGAGGTAAGCAGCAACGTGGCAAACTTGCGCGTAGATTTGCCCGCCTCCCGCGATTGCAGGATCGCTATATGTAGTAGTCCGCGGATGCATATAGGGAGTGCCGTACGTGGGAGCCGCGCTTTCGCCGCGCAAGAGGTGGCTCACTGGATTCGTCATCAACACGCTGATCATCCGCAACTTGCCAAGACCTCCGGCGCGAATCAATCTCCGCGCGGCGACGGCATGCGCTGTGTAGTGCCATGGACAGCTGATGAGGAATTGAAGATTGCGTTCATCGGCCATGTCAAGCAGTTCCCTTGCCTGGGCGACCGTCAGGGTCATCGGTTTTTCGATAAGAACGTGCTTGCCCATGCGTAAAGCAGCGGCTGCTTGTTCGTAATGCAAATGAGGGCTGCTACTTACCACCACCGCCTGCAACCCATCAATCGAGAGCAATTCGTCGGCGCTGCCGTAAGCGTGAGGTACGCCAAAATCGGCTGCCACTTTGCGGGCTTGAACGATATTGGTTTTTTGGATCGCCAAGAGCTCGGCCCGAGGGTGTGATAGAAGAGCGGGAATATGCGCGTAGGTTGCCCACCAGCCCGCACCAAGGACCCCACACCTGATTTTGTCTCTCACGACTTTCTCCTAAGGGTGCCGTCTCAGTTCAATACTCTATTTGCTCGATCAATTCGCGATTTAGTTCAACGCCGAATCCGGGAGCATTGGAAAGCGTGACGTGACCGTTTACGGGCAAGGGCTCGCCGAGGATCGCGTCAAAGATGGGGCGGATCGCCGTACCATCTCCCACGGCGAGATATTCAGCAAAGGGCGAGTTCAGATTAGACATCACGAAGTGGTAGTTATACACACCGGATCCGTGCGGAATCACGGGCACGCCGGTTGGCTTTGCCATGGCTGCGATGCGCCGGACTGCCGTCAGCCCGCCGCACCATTGCATCTCGGGCTGGATCACATCGCAGGCGCGCGCAGCGAGAATTGCCGCAAACGCCTTGTAGTCGAACTCCAGATTGCCAATTGCCACCTGGATAGGGGATATTTGGGCGCGCAATTCAGCATTCATTTTCTCCGCCCATCCGTTTTCAAGCGGGTCTTCGAACCACTTGACGTCAACCCCACGAACACGCTCCGCGAGCCGGGTAGTAAACTCGAAATCCCAGGAGAGATAGCAGTCCACCATTAACTCCATCTCCGTGCCCAATTCGAGCCGGCATTGCTCGAGGCAGTGCTGCATCTTTGATATGCCCTCGTGCCGGTCGGCCGCGCCCCACGGAGCAGCAATCTTCACCCCAAGAAACCCCGAATTCTTCCAACTCGAAACCAAATCCGGGTACGTGGTCACGTAGCAGGGAATCGATTCCTTAGTTTGGCCGCCTATGAGTTTGTAGACAGGTTGATTCAGGGCCTTCCCCATCAGATCCCAAAGCGCCAGGTCGACCCCGCTAATCGCCATGGCGGTGATTCCGCCCAACCCGTACGGCAAAGTTGAACGATACATCTGGTCCCATAACTTTTCGATATTGAAAGGGTCTTCGCCGATCAAGAAACGGCTAAAGTGCTTTGCGACGGTAAGACAGGCCGCCGGGCCTCCTCCATAGTTGACTGCGCAACCGGTCACTCCCTCATCGGTAAGGATTTCAATTGCATATGGATCCTGGCCCGGCCCCATCCAAAGTGATCGAATGCGCGCATATTTCGGGTGCACCGACATCGGATTGGCGATAAGGGCGTGTGTCGCCCAGCCTCCACCCCAGTATTGGGATTCGCCAAACTCCGCGCCCCGTTCTCCTGTGTTTCCTGACCGAACCTTATAAAGCCGAATTGCAACAATCTTCATCTGGCAAACCTCTTCCATCGAGTACGAACGATCAACAGTTAAAGGGAGAGCTGGCGGGTTGCGCAACGGCTAAAATTGCTTGTATCGAAAATTGCGTATATCGCAATTTTCTCCCAACAATTCGTGATCTGAATCGGAACGATGCAATAATGAGTGCCACCATGCCAAACAGTGCAGAATTACTCAAGCCGCAATACAGACTTGAGACCGTTGCCCGCGCATGCTCCATTCTTCGCTTGTTTGAGGATGACCGGCAGACCCTTTCCTTGACGGATGTTGTGGAGCGCACAGGCCTGGAAAGAACCATCTGTTTCAGATTGTTGCGAACTCTCGTTGACGAAGGATTGCTGCGCCACAGCGACCGGAAAAAATACGCAACCAATGTTCGGATTATGAGCGGCAAGCGATTCCGCATCGGTTATGCGTCTCAGGCCCATCATTCGTTTGGAAGCGCACTTGTACAGGGATTGCGCTGGGCTGCCGCTAACAGACCCGTTGACCTGATTGAGGTAGAGAATCGCTATAGTGTCAAAGCGGCACTCGCCAGTGCGAAGCAATTGGTCAGCCAGCACGTCGATCTGGCAATCGAGTTTCAAACCTATGAGCGCATTGGAAGCAAGCTGGCACAAGTCTTTGGAGAAGCCAAGATCCCTTTGATCGCAGTCGAGATACCACACCCCAGTGCGAGATTTCTCGGCGTCGATAACCAGCGTGCCGGTGTTGCCGCAGGTCGGGTCCTTCTCAAGGCCGCACAGGCAAGCTGGAACGGACAATGCGATGAACTACTCTTCCTTGACCAGGAGATCGCCGGATCTCTTCCCCGTCTGCGTCTTTCCGCCGCGCAGAATACCGTGCGGAATGGGCTCAATAGCGATTGCATTGTCACACACCTGGACTCGCGAGGTGACTTTGTTCGCGCGTTTGAATCAACGCGGCACCATCTTCAGATGGTGCCCCCGCGCCGCACATTGCTGACAGGCATCAACGATTACGCCGTTCTCGGAGCTCTCCGGGCATTCGAAGAGGCCGGCCGAAGTAATTTGTGCCTGGCGGTCAGCCACGGTGGTGTGCCGGAGGCGCGACGCGAGTTACGCTTGTTGAATACACGACTGGTGGCTGTGATCGCGTTTTTTCCGGAGAGATATGGCGAAAGCTTGCTTCTCTTAGCCCTCGATATCTTGAATCAAAGGCCTGCCCCTCCAGCAATTTACATGCCGGTTCAAGTACTGACGCGCAAGAATGTCAACGAATTTTATCCGCAGGACACGTTCATCGGTTCGGGAGCGGATGACGCGGCGCTCTGAGGCTTTCCGGCAATCTCAGCGTGAAACCTCTCAATCCGGCAGAGAATTGCGATAAGCGCAAATTGCGCACCAGGGCATGATTGGGCTTTACTGGCCGACCATTTCTTTTCTAGCGTTCTCCCCGGCAATGAAACCCCGCGGGCGGAGTTTGGAACGAAGAACCATTGCGTCGCCGTGCCCCAAATTGGCATACAAAGCTTTCACTGATTGCATGTGGCCTTATGAGAGCAGGCCATTGATTGAAACAACGCAACACAGCTAGATTCAGGAGGCAATATGGACTTGACATCGGCAATCGGGACAATCAAACGGTCTGCACAGCGCAGATCGACAGGACAAGCTTCAATTCTGTGCTGGATTGGAGCTGTGGTTTTCGCAGCACTGGCATTCGTTTCAATGGCAACCGCACAGTCTGTCATCACCGGCACCATCAGCGGTACGGTGACCGACTCGACCGGTGCGGTCATCGTAGGCGCTCAGGTGCAAATCGTAAGTGAGACTACAGGCTTCGTCACTCCAGCGACAAGCAACGAAGCCGGATACTACACAGGCCGGTTTCTCAACCCGGGCAATTACGACATAGAAGTCACGGCTAAGGGCTTCGCGCCGATGAAAGAGACCGGAGTTGAGTTGCTCCCTACTGCTATCAAAGAAGTCGACTTCAAGCTTTCACCGGGCTCGGTCAACACCACGGTCCAGGTAACAGCCAACCAGGAAATGTTGCAGGCCGGCACTGCGAACGTCGAAACGAATCTCATGTCGGAGATCATTGAAAACACACCAAATATCGGCGACAACCCATACCTTTTGGCCACACGCGTACCCGGCGACTATAGCAACCAAACCCAGGGGTCTGAGATGGCAACCTGGATTCCCATCGCGAACACGTTCTCGGGACAATTCAATGGATTTGGGCGTTCGGAAGTCAGCATAGACGGTACCACCAATCTCGGCGGCGCAGGCGCCGGATTCAATCCGCCAGTAGGCTCCTTGCAGGAGCTGACCGTGAGTTCCAGCTCTTACGATGCGCAGGAGGGGCGCGGTAACGGTGGCGCTATCGCTGCTGTCATCAAGAGCGGCACGCAACAACTCCACGCCCAAGCGTACATGGTCAATGGCAATACCGATTTCAATGCCAATACCTGGCAAAGAAATCACGGTTCACCGACGGGCGGGCCATTGCCGCGATCCCCTGTCAATTTCACGCAGCAAGGTTTTTCAGTTACGGGTCCGGTGCAAATTCCCTTCTTGATGCACAGTAACCATAGGACGTTCTTCATGGTTGCTTACGAACACTCCTACGATTATCGAGTAGGTGGTAACTTCGGAGCCAACTATTTCAGCGTGCCGACGGTGAAAGAAAGAAACGGCGATTTCTCAGAGTTGGGCGCCGTGAGCGGCTCAGCGAACGGCGGCAATGCCATCTTCGATCCGACGACGACAGTTCCGCAGGGCGCGCCGGTAAATTATGCGCCTTGGTGCGCCAGCAATCCCGCCGCAAACGGCCAGCCTGCCGGATGTTTTCCCGGAGAGCGCGAATCGTTCACGCAAGAGTATAGCGAAGGTCCCGGGAATCCTACGCTCTGCAACGGCGATACCAACTGCATTCCACAGTCCAGGTGGAACCCCGCGGGCGCAATTTTTGTCGGCGCAGCTTCGCCTGCCGGCTATAAACAGGGCATTTGGCCCCTGCCGAATGCGACAAGTTCGACGCCCGCAACGCCATACGCCAACAATTATTTGCCCCTGGATTATGGGACCGCCATTCACTACCATGCGCTGACTGCGCGCGTCGACCACGAGTTTAACGACAGCAACAAGATGCACATCAGTTTTAACAGGAGCGCTGTCAATAACGTTGCCAATGCCGATGCCGGCTATCCGGACGATGAGATCGGCAGCGCATGGGTTCCCCAACTCCAGGCGTGGAGCGTGGGCATCATTGACTATACCCGGATTATCAACCCTACCGAAGTGCTGAACCTCCACGTCGGCGGCTCGTACCACCCCTTTCACCTGATTCGCGGCGGAGAGTTCCTCAACACGACAGCCTTCGGCATTACCGGCGCACTGCCTGTAACGCTGCAAAACTTCCCCGGCATGTCGTTTTCCGGCAATGGCCCCGGTTACACGTCTCTGCAAGTCGGCCAAGGCCAAAACAACTACACCAGCTATATTGAGGGGACCGCGCTCTTCAGCAAGGCCCTCGCCAAACACAATCTCAAGGCCGGTTTCCAATTGCTGCATAACGTGAGCGACGGAACAGGTAACACCTCGATTTTGGGCACCTTTAGCTCAAGCGTTGCATTTACGCAGGAAAATGCCGGCGCGACGGCCAAGTCGACTACCGGCTATGGCGATGGCCTTGCTTCCATGTTGCTGGGATATCCGTCCGGAAACGGCAACAGCACCACCATCGTGCCCGATCCTTCCTACGTGTATAACTACTGGGCCGCTTTTGTGCAGGACGATTGGCGCGCCACAAGCCGTCTGACAATGAACCTGGGTTTGCGCTGGGACTATGAGAGCCCGGATGCCGAAAGAAATCACAAGACGGCGCTGGGCTTTGATTTCACCGATCCCAACCCATTCTGCATTCCCAATGCTGCAGGAACCGCCGTGGCTTCCTGCGCCCCGCCCCCGTCCAGCACGGCAGTTCCGCAAGGGTATGTGGGCGGCCTGGTCTATCAGAGCAGTATCTATAAACAGCCTTTCAGCAAAGATCTTTGGGATCGCTGGCAGCCGCGCATTGGCGCCGCACTCCGACTCACCAGCAAAGATGTGATCAGGGGTGGATTTGGCATTGAAATGGACAACAATCCTGCGACCCAGCCCACCACCGGCTTCTCCGCGAACACCAACTTTAATGCATCGACCAACAATAACTACACTCCGCCCTCCTGCACTACGGCGCAGGGCGGCGACGCCTACGGGTACTGCACCCTCACCAACCCCTTCCCGAATGGAGTTGTGGTGCCGACGGGGAACATGCTTGGGCTTAGCACAGGTCTCGGGGGCAGCCTCAGCTTCACAGATCGTCACCGCTTACTTCCCAGGACAATGATGTATTCGGTGGACGTTCAGCATCAATTCCGAGACCAGATATTGGTCGACGTCACTTATCACGGCGCAAATACGGCCGGAATTGGGATATCGAGGAATATCAATGTCCTGCCAGCATGTTATTACCTCGGGGGCGGATGCCCAGGGGCAGGAGTTAACTCGATTCTGAATGGATCGGTCCCTAACCCGATGGCTGGCTACATGCCCACTTCTTCGAGCTTGAATAGTGCCACGACTGTGCAACAGAATCTGTACCTGCCGTATCCAGAGTTTGGGTCCGTCACCATCAATCAGTCCCAGTTAAACGGGCACCGCATTGGCAATTTCAATTATCAAGCGCTCTATGGCGAAGTAACCAAGCGCACAACCCATGGGCTTACATTCCATGCAGCCGCGACTTTCTCCAAGGTCATGGACACGCAGGCCTGGATCAACCCTCAGGATACCCAACCTGGGCATTACATGGATCAGCAGCCCAATCGTTTCCTCGAGTTCGACGCGGTTTATGTTACTCCCGCTCTCTTGTCCATGCCTCGGCTTGTAAGAGAGGCGCTTGGCACCTGGAACTGGAACAACTCCCTTAACTGGCAAAATGGCACCGGACTTGGCTGGCCCGGCAGCGAATGGCCAACCGGATTCAGTCCGAAAGCGGCGCATCAGACGCTGAGTGCCCCTAACCATCATGGAACCTCTTCTACAGTTAGCCAGTCAAACAGCCACTGGTTCAACACTTGCTACATTCCTCTGGCTCCTGGCGTTTCGGGAGCGACCGTTAGTGGCGGAACCTACATCCCGCCGACCTGGGGCCCCGCGCAAGGGCCGGGTCCTGTAGGAACGCCATGCAACCCCGGCGAGCAACCCGCTTTCAAGCAAATGCCTCTATTGTCCCTGAATACCGTAAGTGGCTCAGCTCAAATGAGCAACGGCATCCGGTACCCGATCGGTCCGTACTGGAACACGGGGATCGGCAAGACCTTCCCGATTCACGAGAAGTTGACGTTTGAGTTCCGCGCCGATATCTTCAATCCGCTCAACTACAACATCCTTCTGGGCAGTATTCAGACTGGTGTGACTAACTCCGGCTTTGGCCAGCAGACCGGAGACTCTCAATACAACGATCCACGCTTTATGCGTCTGAGGGGGGTCATTAGCTTCTAACCACGGCTGATCCTGGGCGGTAACGTAACGCAGTTACCGCTCAGGCTGCCAACTAAGTTGGCTATAGACGATATGCAATGAAACGGTGTCCGATCCTGCCTACCGTAATGCACATCGATCTATGTGCTTGGGCAGTTGCCGCATGACGCCATTCGGCCGTTGCTCGGCGAAAAGCCGGCCGCAATTCACATTGGGCTCACTGCAAATTTCGGTGCTTTCCGCATTCTCAGTGATGAAGCAGTGGTATGCAGCTGTCTTGGGGGCTCTGTAGTGAAGTATCTGGCGAGTTTTGTGTTGACCATATTGTGCCTGTGCCCAACCTTATTGGCGCAGTCAGCGCAACAAACTTCGGACTTGATGAAGTCGATGCCGGGTCCGGCGCAAGCGGTTGTTACGCGAATCGCGGAACTGAACCACCTGCCTCCAGGCGAGTGGCGCGTTCACAGCGGAGGCACGATGGGCGATCTCGACACAGCCCATTGCACAGGCAAGGTTCCGTTCTGATTCGACGAGAGCCTGATTCTCGAATTCTGAGGCAATTGCTCTGTAATTCGATTTTGCGAGGACGCGAACAAATTGGTGATGTGGGAATGTGCCGGGGAGATCAGGTGGGAATGATCATTGTTTAGGCAGGACTGTTGAGATTAGCAGCGACAAAACGAATCCTGACAAATCGGATTGCTCTCCTCGCAGGTGCCTTGGCTCTTTCGCTCATTGTGACGCCAGGCCGGGCGCAACAGGCAACCGGCGCAGACCCCTTATACCGGCAGCCAAATGCGCCTGTCGAGAGCCGCATTGACGACCTGATCGGCCGCATGACGATCGAAGAGAAGGTGCGGCAACTCGACCTGTATGCCGGCGCCCCGATGGACAAAGTGAAAGGCCGCTCAACTCATGCGGCAACGGCCGCGAGTTTTCTGCCAGAAAAGGCGCAGGCTCTTTGGGGAACCCTCGGCGTTGGCGGCATTCATGAACTCTACCCGACACCGGAGCAATCGAACGCTGTGCAAAGTTGGGTCATAGCCCATAACCGCCTGGGCATCCCAGCTCTTTTCACTGGAGAGGCCCTGCACGGATACGACACGGGAACAGTATTCCCGGCGCCCCTCAATCTTGCCGCCACCTGGAATCCGGAGATAGCGCGGCAGACCGGCGCCGCCATCGCAGCCGAGACGCGCGCGGCTGGCGTCGCGATGATTTTGGCCCCCGTGCTCGACCTTGCCCGCGATCCTCGCTGGGGGCGAGTCGAGGAAGATTTCGGAGAGGACCCCTTCCTGACCGGGCAGATGGGACTCGCGTATGTGCGCGGCGCGCAGGGCGACAGCCTTAACAGCGACCACACCGTTGTGGCTGAACCAAAGCACTTTGTTGGCCACGGCTCTCCGGAGGGCGGCACCAATACCTCGCCTGTTCACATCGGAGAGCGCGAATTGCGCTCGGTCATGCTCAAGTCGTTCGAGCCCGCCATCCGTGAAGGACATGCCATGGGCGTAATGGCCGCATACCACGAAATCGATGGAATCCCTATTACCAGCGATCCCTTTGTGCTGAAGACAGTCCTGCGACAGGAGTGGGGCTTTCAGGGACTTGTGCTTTCGGACCTGGGCGCAATCCGCCGCTTGTATAACGCGCATTACGTCGCTGCCACGCCCAAAGATGCAATTTGCATGGCCATCCGGTCCGGCGTGGACATGCAGTTCTACGACTTCGACCACGCTGTGTTTCAACAGGCGCTGATCGATTGCGTGCATGAGGGCTCACTGCTCCAGGCCGATCTCGACCGCGCTGTTCGCTCGGTGCTTCGCGTAAAGTTTGAGCTCGGTCTCTTCGACCATCCTTATGTCGATCCCGCACTGAACGCGAAGGTGCACAGGTCCAAGGCGAATCTGGCTGTGTCGCTTGAGTCGGCTCGTGAATCCATGACGCTGCTCAAAAATGACGGCAACCTGCTGCCGCTCTCAAAAACTATTCAGCATATAGCGGTCATCGGTCCCAATGCCGACGTGGCGCGTTATGGCGACTACGAGGACGAAGCGAATGGCGAACGCATCGGCATCCTCCAGGGCATCCGCGCACTTGTTCCTCAATCGACCGTCGGCTTCGATGCTGGAAATGACATCCCGGCGGCAGTGTCAGTAGCCAAAGAAGCAGATGTTGTCATACTCGGCCTCGGAGAAAGGGAGGGAATCTCCGGTGAAGGTCACGACCGGTCTGACCTCGATCTGCCGGGCAATCAGGAACAGCTCCTTGAAGCAATCGTTGCGACGGGCAAGCCTCTTGTCCTGGTACTCGAAAACGGCAGGCCATTGACCATCGGTTGGGCAAAGGAACACGTGCCTGCCATTCTCGAAGCTTGGTACCCAGGAGAATTGGGGGGCACAGCCATCGCGGAAACGCTCTTTGGCGACAACAATCCCGCCGGACGGCTCACAGTTACCTTTCCTCGCAGCGTGGGACAACTGCCAGACTTCTATAACTCCGATCCTTCACGACGCGATAAGTATGTGGACGACGACGGCAAGCCGCTGTTCCCTTTTGGATACGGTCTTAGTTACACAGCCTTTCACTACGATCATCTCGTTGCGACGCCCCCTGTTGCCGGCAGTCATGGCGATCTTCAGGTAACTGTGGATGTCACAAATACCGGAAGCCGCGAAGGCGAAGAAGTTGCGCAGCTCTATCTGCGGGAGGACTTCACCAGCGTCGAGACGCCGCGCCGTTCCCTCAAGGGATTTTCCCGAATTCACCTCAAGCCACACGAAACAAAGACTGTCTCTTTCCGTGTACCGCAAGACCAGCTTGCGATTTGGAATGCGGATGGCAAGTGGGTCGTTGAGCCGGGCAATTTCACTGTCTGGGCGGGAGGATCGTCGGAAGCGTCACTGACTGCGAAATTCCCTCTGCAGCCGTAAGCAGAGACCTAATGAAAGAGGATCGGGAATCATGAACAAGAGCACTTCGCACTCGTTGGGAGGATATTGACGTATGGACAGGCGCAAGTTTTTGGAACGGATGGTTGCGGCAGCGTCTGTCGCCGCGGCTTCTCCGCTGATTAGCAGCGGGATTCAGAGCGTTAAGCCCGAAGAGAATAGTCGGAGTGAATCGCCGGTAGGCTTTCCAATTTCGAATGAGGCGAACGTTTCCGGCATCGCTCACGATTCGTTGGCGAAGGGCTTTATCCATCCGCCCGATTCTGCGGCGCCGTGGGTCTATTGGATGTGGATCAACATCGATACCACACCTGAAGCAATGACCTTCGACCTCGAGGAGATGAAGGCAAAAGGAATTCCAGGTTTCATTCTCTATAACTCGCCAGCAGGCGGTGTTCCCAAAACCATACCCAGGATGGTTCTCGCCGATAAGGACCATCACTTCGAGTTCGAGTTTGTCAAAGAAGGTCAATACACCGGTTGTTACACCACGCCGATACCGTTTCCTCCGCTGCAGGCCTGGACGCCCCTCTGGCGCGAGCGCATCCGTTATGTCGCCAAAGAAGCGGCACGTCTCAATCTCAAATTCTGTCTTGCCATGGGGTTGTCCGGGACATCCGGCCAGATCTCCGCTGAGTTCGGTAATCAGAGATTGGTCTGGAGCGAGACAGCGATCGATGGAGCCGCGATGTTCGATGGAATCCTCGCCTCGCCAGACACCGGTGTTGGAGGAATCAAAACCAATCGGTCTGTAAATGCTCCCGGCAATGATCCGAGCCATCTTCGCGATGTGGCCTTGCTGGCCGTTCCGGATTCCGCCGGATTCCTGACGCGCGATGTCATCGACCTCACGTCGAAGATGGATAAAGGCGGGCATCTTGTCTGGAACCCGCCTGCCGGAAAATGGAAAATCCTGCGCTTTGCACAGGTCCCGACCGGCGCCCGCAACGGCTGGGGCTACTACTCCGACGCGATGAGCCGCGAAGCCACCGACCAGGTATGGGCGGTCACCATGGCGCCATTGCTCGCGGAGATGCTGCCGGAAGAACGCGAAGGGTTGATCGGTGTTGAAGACGACAGTTGGGAGGGCGGCGACTTTACCTGGACAAGCAGATTTGCTCAGGAATTCAAGCAGCGCCGCGGCTACGATCTCCTTCCCTATCTGCCTGTTCTCGCCGGATCCAATATGGCCGATCCCGTGATCAGGGAACGTATTCAGCGCGATTACAAGTTGACCGCCAGCGATCTGATGGCCGAGTGCCATTATGGCCATCTCGAAAAACTGTGCAAAGAGAATGGTCTGATTTTCTATTCAGAAGCTGCGGGCCCCAATTTACATACTGCGGACTTGCTGCAAAACACCAGCCGGGTTGACCTGCCCATGGCTGAGTTCTGGATGCCTAGCTATCATCGTCCCACGCCAATGAGCCGCTTTTGGGCGCGCAACGGAGCTTGCGCCAGCCACATTTATGGAATGCCTGTGAACATGGACGAAGCATTTACCAGCATGGGCCCGGAGTGGGAAGATACCCCGTTTGATATGAAGCCTGTGAGCGATCAGGCATTCTGCGATGGCGTCAATCGCATCTGCGTTCACAACTTCAGTCACTCGCCGTCCCTCACCGCCAGGCCCGGCTACGTCTATATGCCGGGCACGCATTACGATTCCCGCATCACCTGGTGGGAGCAGGCGCCGGCCTTCAACTCATATCTGGCGCGATGCTGCTATCTCCTGCAACAAGGAAAGTTCGTCGCGGACGCGATCTTCTATACGGGCGACAACCTCGGAGACGGCGAGCAGATGAAGATGGATCATCCGACCCTAGGCGACGGGTATGACTACGACTCTTCGAATGCGGATGTGCTTTTGAAACGAATGAGTGTCAAGGATGGGCGCATTGTCCTCCCGGACGGCATGAGCTACCGGGTACTTATAATGCCGGAAAACCAGCCGATGGCCCTTGATGCACTTCAAAAGGTGGCGGAGTTGATTGAAGCGGGCGCCACTGTCGTCGGGCCGCCTCCTGCCGGACTCGCAGGATTGCCACTCCATCCTGACGAGGAGAAGCAATTCGAAGCGCTGGTCGCGAAACTGTGGGACAGCGCTCCGGCCAGCGCAGCCATAGTCAAGCGGTCCATTGGCGCCGGGCTCCTGGTTTCAGGTCAGTCGGCCCGGCAGACCTTGCTGGAAGCAGGAGTTCCACCGGACTTCGAATATTCCGGCCTGACTGATGATGGCGTGATCAATTGGATCCATCGGAAGATGGACGACGCCGACATCTACTTCGTCTCCAGTCATTGGCAGCCCGCGGAAAAGCTGCTGTGCACGTTCCGTGTTTCCGGAAAGCGGCCGGAGATCTGGGATCCGGTCACCGGCGCGATGCGCGATGCAGTGGCATTTCGTCAGCAAGGCGGCCGCACCGTCGTTCCACTGGAGTTCGATCCCTGCGGTTCTGTGTTTGTTGTTTTCCGCAGACAAATTGGAGCACATGCCATAGGAAAAGCCAAAACCAATTTCCCAATCCCTAATCAATTGCATCAGGAGCTTTCCGGCAACTGGGAGGTGAGTTTCGATCCGAAGTGGGGTGGGCCTGAGAAAGTGATCTTCGATCAACTCGTCGACTGGACGAAGCGACCCGAATTCGATATCAAGCATTACTCCGGCACTGCGATGTATCGGAAAACCTTTGATTTGATCGGAGAGCCGGCAAAAGACACACGGCTCCTGCTCGACCTGGGTGAACTGCATGAAGTCGCCCAAGTCCGTCTCAATGGTGTGGACCTGGGAGTCGCCTGGACAAAGCCCGCGCGTGTGGAACTCGACAGAGCCCTGCGCCAAAAAGGCAACATTCTCGAAGTCACGGTGGTCAATCTCTGGCCAAATCGGTTGATCGCAGACGAAAGCCTGCCGAAAGAATCGAGGCTGACCGAGACCAACATCCATAAGTTCAATTCATCCACGCTCTTGTTGCCATCGGGACTGATCGGTCCCGTGACCATACTGTCGGTCAAAGAGCCACAATAGTTTCGGAGTGCTCTGTGTCCGCCCATGTCCCTGCATAAGGCAAACAGCTCAATCGCAAACAGTATCAACCATGCATGGCTGCGATCGGTATTCAACAGAAAAATGGAGATATCATGGGATCGACGAGACGGGAATTTGTAAAGCTGATGGCTGGGGCGGCGGCAGCTTCTGGCTTGCCGCTCCTACCCGCGCAGAGCGAGCGCGTAGGATCTGAAGCGACACGAAGCAGCCCCGACCTTGAATTTCGCTCGCCTCTATTTCGTTTGCAGATGGCGACCGATCAGCCGGGCTCTCGTTGCGTTCACAGTCGATTCGCTGGGTAAGAATAAACTCGATGGAAACGTGATGCTTCCACTCTCGAAGCCAGCCGCAACCTGGAAAGTATCCCGCGAAAATCAGACCGTTACCTTTTCTCTCGCTGAAGCGGAAGATAGCCCGGTGTGGACTTTTGAATTCAACGAGCGAGGTTTTACAATCCGGTCGACATATTCTCCGAAGCTGCCTGCCCAGCCGCTGGTTCTTGGCTTCACCATCGATAGCCATGCGACGCTGCTCGGCCTGCTCACAGATTACGGCACCATGCGTCTGCCGGCGCTGCTACACTTCCCCCACCAAGGAACGCTTCGTATCACAACAACTACAGACCGAGTCTCCCTCGGCTACGATGCCTCGCGTTCCGCAGACAAGTTCATTAAGGTTTCGTTTCCCCCGGCCAACGGGGGACAAAAGCAAATCGAATACCGTTTCGAAGTCGCCGATATCTATCCCGATCCCGACAAAGCGAGCATCGAGAACGATCCCCGGTACGATGGATACCGCAGGGACTTCCTGACCATCCTGCAAATCAACCCTCGCCGGCGCGTCCTCGCCAATAACAGCGCGAGCGACGCGTGCGCCTTCACGCTGTTCATTTATTCGATGATGGCCGTTCACCTGCCGCCCCTCGCCGAAGGATTAAGCGCCAACGATATCCTCCGCCAATCGCTCGATCGCTACGTCGGCGGGATGAAGGGCTACGGCATGATTGAATATGACGATCAGCCGAGTTTGAAATACGCGTTCCTCGACACGTATCCGTCTCTGGTCATTGCCACTTCGGATTATGTCCAGGCAAGCCACGACTTTCCATGGCTCAAACGCAATTACTCTGTCATCAAGAGCTGGGCGGACAAGATGATTGAG
Source organism: uncultured Acidobacteriota bacterium (assembly GCA_963826735.1). Lineage (GTDB taxonomy): Bacteria > Acidobacteriota > Terriglobia > Terriglobales > Acidobacteriaceae > Telmatobacter. The sequence goes on along the minus strand of CAWGYN010000005.1, from coordinate 700,835 downwards.
TTCGACAGCGATGACGATGGGCTCATGGAGTATCCCGTCAGCGGTAACTCCGGTTCCTGGACTGAGAAGCTGACCGTGCGTCCATCCAACTGGTGGGACACCATCGGCTTTGGTCACAAGGACGCCTATTCAAACGCACTGGCGTACAAGGCGTTTCGGGACATGGAAGAGCTCGCGCGCCAAGCCGGCGTGCATGCCGATGCCAAGTTATACAAGCGCCGCGCGGAGATTCTGAAGGCCGTCTTCTTCCCCACCTTTTACAACCCCGCGACGGGCGTGCTGGCGGGTTGGAAGAGCGCCGACGGTAAACTGCACGACTACTATTTCCTTTTTGTCAGCGGCGTCGGCTGAAACCTATGGGCTGCTCACCGACCGCCAAGGGAACGAGATATGGGATAAGCTTGATGGCCAAAATGAAAGAGGTCGGCTACAACCGCTTCGATCTCGGACTGCCCGGAAACCTGATTCCCGTTCGCCGCGAAGACTACGCCGATCACAACTGGGGCGCTGGCGGGCCCGCCAAAGCAGATGGCTCCGACGCATTCCAGATCTACGAAAACGGCGGCGCAACCGCCTGCTATGCGTACTTCGCGATTCAGGCTTTGCGCAAACTGGGCCGTGACAAGGAAGCGGACGCGATCCTCTTCCCCATGCTGAAGGCCTTCGAAGCGGGCGGATTTCGAGGATCGCGGCCCCAACGGCAAAACCTACGATTGGACCGCCTGGGACGGAACACCCCACGGCTATGAGGGTTTGCTTGTTGATGGGTATTTGACCCTGCTCGCGGCTATGCCGGCCAGGGACGGTACTGAACCGAAGCAGGAATGACTCGATCGAAGCGGCGCCAATTCGCCGGATAAAGCAGAAAGGCTGGACTGCCGGATTACGCAATCAGTCCGGCTGACAAGACGTACCGGGGAGTGAACCATGTACTTTTCAAAACTTGTTACTGCACTTACATTGTTCTTTCTGCTGATGGGCGCGAAAGCACAAGTCACGCCCGACAAGCCTATCCAAATCACGGTGCAATGGGACAAGCCCGAGACGACTTTGCGCACTTCGCCCACGTTGCAGGTAGTGGTGATGCCGCCTCTGGAACGCGGCTCGTCCATCCACGACGCCAGCTTTGCCGCGGTCAAGGAACTTGGCGCGGATTACGTCCGCTATGTTCCCTGGTATCCATATCCAAGGCTTGCCGTCGCCGAACTTGAGCCGCCGCAAGCTGGCAAGACTTCATGGGACTTTTCGAAGATCGACCCAATTATGCTCGACTTCCTGCACGCAACCGAAGGCCATTCGCCGATCCTGAACTTCAGTACCATTCCTGTTTGGTTTTTCAAGACCGCGAAGCCCGTTTTGGTCCCCGCCGACCCTGATCGGCTCTTCGGGGGCGAAAGTCAGGGCACCGAGCTGCTCGATCCAACCTGCAACGATGTCGCTGGCTACTATGCTCGGCTAGTTAGCTGGTATACGCAAGGAGGCTTTACCGACGAACTCGGCGTGCGCCATGAATCCGGCTATCATTACCGCATCCCATATTGGGAAGTTTTCAACGAGATCGAAGCTGAACACCATTTCACGCCGGAGCAATACACCACCTGCTACGACGCTATTACCGGCGCTCTGCACAAGGTTGATCCTCAAATGAAGTTTGTCGGCCTCGCGCTGGCCTTTCCAGAGCACGGCGCGGGGATGATCGAGTATTTTCTCAATCCCGCGAACCACAAGCCCGGCACGCAGCTGGATATGATCTCTTACCACTTCTACGCATCGGGGGAGCAGGGAGCAGAAAATCCTGACATATGGCAGTACACTTTTTTCGATCAGGCTGACCGATTGCTCGCCGTAGTGCGATACATCGAAGAGATCCGAAAACGCCTATCGCCCACGACGCGCACCACCATCGATGAGATCGGCTCCATACTGCCTGGCTCCAACAGCGTGAAAGATCCGCATATTCCGCCGATCTATTGGAACGCATCCGGCGCGCTCTACGCCTATGTCTACATTGAATCGGCGCGCCTGGGCATCGATGTTGTTGGCGAATCGCAGTTGGTTGGGTATCCATCGCAGTTCCCCGATGTCACCATGATTGACTGGGCCACCGGAAGACCAAATGCGCGTTTTGAAGTACTGCGCCTGTTGCACGACAACTTCGCTGTAGGCGACAAGATGCTTCACATGAACAGCGTTGGAAGAGATATTGACGCTGCCGCTTTCTTGAGTGCCGGCGACATGAAGAAGCTGCTGGTGGTGAACAAGCGCAATCGCAACATCACCCTGCAACTGCCGCCGGAGCTCTCTCGCTGCAGCGTCACTACAGTCGATATCAACGCAAGTGTCACCCGTCCGGCAGTCCGAGCGTGGAGCGGCACGACGATGACACTGCCACCTTTCGCCGTCACCGTCATTGTGGCGGAAAAATGACACCACAACGCGACGCACTGCGCCGTAAGAGGAATTGACCGCAAAGCATCGATAATCGGACAAGGAAGATTAAGAAGGAACTAAATGAGAATGAATTCCTGACACATTAAACTCGTGATTGCATTGGAACGAGAGAATCGGTGATTCACGTCTCTTGCCCTATGAACGAAAAGCCTGGTACGTTCGATGAATGTAGGTGAAACAAACTAAAGACACCGCGCCAACCAGAAAATCTCCACCCGTGATTCCCCACCCGTGATTGACCCGTTTTACACGTATTTCGCTGTATTTAGGCAGCCCACGAAGTCTTGTAAGTAGTTGCAAGTACAAGTTATTTACGCCCTGAAAAGGCCAGCGTCTGCCGCCCCGGTTATTATTCGTGGCTGCAATCCACTTGAGCGAATAGTCGTTAGCCTTGATCGGAAATGCCTCGGGGCGAGTCCTCTCAGACGCCCTTCTGCCGCTTTGCTGCCCCGAGGCATTTTCGATAAGGAGGCTAGAAGGAAGGCGGTGGTAGTGGCGGGCGCTGCTATGGAGCTAGGGGCGAGAATTGGCCTGCATTAAAAGGATGAAGGGGCTGGAAGACCCGGACTGGATAAGGCAGCAAGGAAGATAGATCTTCACATGCGAGTAAATTCGCGAGCTGCATGCAAGCAGGAGTCGGTTATAAGGTGGCAACTTCGCACTGGAGACACAGGTGGGCTGAGACGTGCGGCCACATCTTCGCGAGCCCTTGGATGGAACTGAAGTTAGGAGGAATCTGTCAGTTTGCATCGAAACGCCAGTTGTTGCGCGGTGAGGTTGGGTCCGATGTTCATGTTGGCTCCGCAGCGTGGGCAGCGCCAGATGGCTAACGGAGAGTTGGTGAGATGTGAACTTGGTCGAGGCTGGCAAGCGAGCTGCTGGCGAGCGAGCGCGAGGAGAGAGGTACAGTGAGCGCTGGCGAGATAGCCGAAGTGACGGATGCGGACGAAGCCTCTGGGCAGCACATGTTGGCAGAATCGGCGCAGGAACTCGACGGCGGTGAGCGTCATGATTCGCTGCTTGTTACCGTGCGCGTAGTCTTTCCATCGGAAGCGTACGCAGCTACCGTCGAAGCTGAGCAGGCGTTGATTGCTGATGGCGACGCGATGTGTATAGCGGCCAAGATAGCGCAGCACGCGCGTGGGCTCACCAAAGGCAGGCTTGGCATAAACCACCCAGTCGTCCTTGAGAAGCAGGCGAACGAGTGTTGAAGGACAGTCGATGCGGCGCTGACGGAGCGCCTGTTGCAGGAGAGCAAGGTACTTGCCTCGGAAGACACGGCTGAGAACCTTGACGGGGAGGAAGAAGGCATACTTGGGATGAACCCAGCGCGAGTAACCTGGATCGAAACCGCCTGCGGGAATGACGCAGTGGAGGTGAGGATGCAAGCGGAGGTTCTGTCCCCAGGTATGCAGAATGCTGAGGAAGCCGATCTTGGCTCCGAGATGCCTGGGGTCGGCTGCGACCTCAAGCATGGTCTGGGCGCAGGCGCGGAAGAGCAGATCGTAGAGAAGCCGAGGATGTCGCTGACATAGCGGATTTAACGCATGAGGCAGAGTAAAGACGACATGAAAGTAGGGCACGGGGAGCAGGTCCTGCTCGCGCCGCGCCAACCAGCGCTGGCGCGCCTGGGCCTGACACTTCGGGCAGTGCCGGTTGCGGCACGAATTATAAGAGATGGCATGGAGATCGCACCGCGAGCAGGAGTCCAGATGGCCTCCGAGCGCAGCCGTTCGACATGCGGCGATGGCCCGCAACACGCTTAGTTGCTGGTAGCCCAGCCAAGAACGGTTCTGTTCTCGAAAGCAGTCACCCTGGATGCGAAGGATGTCGGCCACCTCCACAGGAGGCCGACTCATTTATCTTTTTTCCGGTGGTAGTCGCGGGATGCTTGGCTAACGCTCGATAGTTGTAAATGCTCCAGTGGATTCGACACTGTCTGCAAGTGTCGCTGCGACAGATGGAGATACCGGGCAGTGGTCTCCAGGTCCACATGGCCGAGCAGGACCTGAATCGTACGCAGATCTGTTCCTGCCTCGAGCAGGTGGGTCGCCCAACTGTGGCGAAGGGTGTGAGGCGTTACATGCTTCTTGATATGCGCATAGCGGGCGGCTTCTTTACAGGCGTACCAGACGGTCTTGTCCGAGATAGGTCTTTCCGGGCCGCGCTTATGCGTGCCGCTGGGAAAAAGATAGATGCGAGGCTTCTTCCAGCGCCAATACTCGCGCAGTGTCTCCAGCAGAGCCGGGCTGAGAGGGAGATCTCGACCGGCGCCCCCCTTGCCGCGTTCCACCCGGATCATCATGCGCCGGCTGTCGATGTCGCTGACCTTGAGCAGCGATACTTCGGCTCGCCGCATGCCCGTGCCGTATAGCGTCATCAGCAGAGCGCGTTGCATGAGGTTGCCGGCGGCATCGATAAGCCGGGCGACTTCCTCCAGGCTGAGCACGGTCGGCAGCCGGCGCCGATCCTTCGGATAGGGCAACTCCTCTCGGAACTCGCGTCGCTTGAGAGTTCGAACGAAGAAGAACCGCAGCGCGGCAACGCGGCCCACCACGCTTCCGACCGCCAGCTTGCGCTCTGTGAGCAGATAGGCTTGATAGCTTCTGAGTTCGTCTGGCCCCAGCTTGTCTGGGGATTTTCCAAAGTGTCTGGCGAATTGCTCAACCGCATGTAGATAGCCGCGGATCGTGCTCTCGGAGTAGTTACGCCGCTGTAGCTCTTCCAGCATCCGCTTGCGTAAGTTGGTCACAAGAATCTCCTTCCTTGTGAATCAACCTATCGCAGCCACCGCCGCTCGCCGCTGCACATCGAGGCAGTGTCCGCCGCGCCAGCGGCTTCGTTCTAGTCGTTCTTTCCGGACAGACGGACAAGTCGCGGTTCGCTCAGTTTCGCTGAAATTGGATCAGCTAAATGCTATGTACACTATTGATAATAAACACCTTATACCTATTTGCCGATGCAGAAAGAGGAAATCGCGTGGATCGCTAGTATTCATGCGACCTCTGAAATTGCAAGTGCTCTCGGAGTCCCGCTGGAGTCCCAAACTCATTGCGCGCCGCTAGTTCCGATGCCATCAGATTCGGGCGGGCCAGCATTCGGAAGAACAAGTCGCGTAACTAGCTAGTTGCCTGGGAAGTTGCGGACTTTCTTGGAATGCTGGTAGATTCTAGCTGAGGGCAGCGGCATTGCTGCCTGAAACAGCGTACACTCGGGTTTGCAACCCGAAACAAAAGACGACCATCCCGCGTTAAGGGAACTGGGACTAAATGCCGGTCCCTCGAACGGTCCGATTAAAACGTCGATCATCGGAGCGACAACCACCCTACAGCAATATGCTCAGCTCCCCAAGCTGAGTTTGGCTGATCCGCTACGGCGGAGGGGGTTGTACTCCGATGCGATTTTTAAGACTTGCAGACGTTCGTTCGCGTGTTGGCCTTAGCCGCTCCCAAATCTACCGCAAAATTTCAACTGGAGAGTTTCCCAAGGCCTATAGCCTGGGGGCGCGCGCTGTCGCTTGGCTCGAATCCGAGATAGACGGCTGGATAGAATCCCGAATCGGAACACATTCGCAAGCTGAAGCGGAACGGCGGGCGAACTTATGACCGGCGGCCTTGCTCGCTCTGCTCTTGAGTATGTGGCGTGCGGTTGGCTTGTGATTCCGCCCATTCACCTACGGCGCGCGGTTGCTCTTGTGGGCGGGCGGAGTGTGAGAGTCCGGGCAAGCATCCCCGGACTGCCCACGGCTTGAAAGACGCGAGCCGCGATCCGGCCATGATCCGCGAGTGGTGGAACCGTTGGCCCAATGCCAACACCGGCATTGTGACTGGGCCGGAGAGCGGCATCCTTGTGCTGGACGTTGACGGCAAGCAAGGCGAGGAATCGCTGATCGAGTTGGAGCGGCGCTATAGTCCACTCCCGGATACCTACACTGTCCGAACCGGCGGAGGTGGGCTGCATCTCTATTTCCTTTGGCCGAAAGGTGCAGACGTTCGCAATTCGCAGGGCAAGATTGCTCAGAGTCTGGACATTCGCGGGCAGGGCGGGTACGTCGTGGCCTCGCCGTCCATACACGCCAGCGGCGGGCGCTATGAGGTGAACGAATCGGCCATCCTGCCCGCGCCGTGCCCCGAATGGCTCCTATCCCTCAACCAAGAGCCGCAAGACGCACAAACACGGCAAGGCACGCCAGCGGCGGGCGCTGCGGCAAGTCAACCAGTCGGCAAGGGCGGGCGAACAAATCGCCTCGTTTCGCTCGCAGGGTCCATGCACAAGCGGGGCATGACACCAGAGGCGATTGAGGCGGCCTTGCTTAAAGAGAACGCGCGGTTTGACCCGCCGCTGCCAGAGGAAAAGGTGAGAGCTATCGCACACGACATTCCCGCCCGGTATCCAAACCCGGCAGATGAAGGGCAAACGAACGGCTTCCGGCTTGAGCGGCTGGGCGATTTGCTCGCAAAACCGGAAGTTACGCCCGATTATCTGGTAGACGGGTTGCTTGTGCGCGGCACGGTTTCTGCCCTGGTCGCAAAGCCAAAGGTTGGCAAGAGCACACTCGCCAGATTGCTTTGTCTTGCAGTCGCTACTGGAAAGGAATTTCTAGGCCGGAGTACCGGACAAGGCGCTTGCATATATCTGGCGTTGGAAGAGCGGAAAGAAGAAATTACGGCAGACTTCCGAGCGATGGGAGCGGACGGGACAGAGGCAATCGACATTCACGCGGATACAGCACCAGCGGGGGCTATTTCTGCTCTGGTGTGCCTTGTTCGCAATCAGCGTCCGGCGCTGGTGGTCATTGACCCGCTTTTCCGGCTTGCTCACATCCGCGATGAAAAAGCCTATGCGGAAGTCTACGCGGCCCTGGGTCCGCTCATTGACACCGCGCGCGAAACCGGCACACACATTCTCGTTACGCACCACAGTGGCAAGGCGCAGAAAGCGGACGCCATTGACAGCCCGCTGGGGAGCACAGCATTAGGCGGGGCAGTCAGCACGCTGATTGTACTCACGCGTTCCGACTCTTACCGGAGCGTTCAAACCGTACAGAGGATTGGCGCGGACATGCCGGAGACTGTCCTATCGTTCGACTCGGCAACGCGCCGGCTCTCGATTAGCGGCACACGCGCCGAAGCCGACCGGCAAGCGGTTGAACGCGAGATTGTCGAATACCTGAAAGGAGCAGGTGAAAGGGGCGAACCGGAGATTGTCGCGCATGTGGAAGGCGCAAATGCCGTGAAGCGCAAGGCGCTTCGCTCGCTGGTGGAAAGAAGGCAGGTTGAACGCGCCGGGACGGGCAAGAGGGGTAACCCCTTCAAATACTCGTTTGCTTGTACGGAGCCTATACCGCGTACAAGCGTACAAGAATCCAAGAATTGCGCTCACACCCGCACGAATACTGGAGGAATGCTTGTACGCGGAAACGCGGAATCAGACGAGGCAAAAATGCTTGTACAAGGGTTGCTCAATACCGAGTGCGGAGGGCTGCTCCAATGATCGTGGCATGACGCCGCACTTCCAAATGGGGGATAGTTAAGCGGGGAAATCAAATGGGATTCAATTCAAAACCGAGAGGTGGAAAACGGCCAGGAGCGGGCCGGAAATCTAATGCCGTCAAGCTACAAGAGGCGGGCTTTGTTGCGGATTGGTTAACCCGAGAATTTCAAGAAATCAAATGGAATCAACTGGTCAATTCCAAAGATGAAATGGTCGCTCTGCGGGCAATGGCGTATCTGACGGATCGTCTCTACGGGAAGCCACGGCAGCAGCACGAAATCTCTACGGACCTGAAAATTCAGACCGTGATTCTCAAGCCCGATCCCATCGGTGAGCGCCCACGTCTGCCGCTCAAGCCAGAATGGTGAGCCGCCTGCTCCCGATATAATCGGGGCTAATTCCTGTGGAGCGCTTTGGACCTCTTCGATTTAGAAAGGACGAATGAATATGCCCACCAGAAACCTGAGATTTATGGCAGCGGTTTTCATTTTCACAAGCCTTTCCGTGGTCCTGTGTACCGGGCAAAAGTTGAGGGTGAAAGTCATTCAACGCCAGAACAATGAGACCGGCTACAGTAAGTATATTCCGGGTCAAATTGACTCAACTTCCCAGACACGTGTTTCTGGAGATGCTACGACGAATGGGAGCATTGACACGTCTTCAGGGGATTACCACTCGACATCAGACATCGAGGCCACCGGCACGACAACGACTCATGGCACTATCACCGCGCCAAGAGTGGTTTCTTATAGCGTCACAGGAGCTACTCTTTCGCTTCGATTGCCCGATGGCAGAGTTGCAATCGTCAATTGTGCGAGCAAGTTTCAGGAAAAGATGGACTACGTTAACAGGCGCAGTTGCAGGGTTCTACTTGTTGACGAAATTGAGGCCGAGTTCAAGGGTAAGAATGCCAAGCTCATCTGGCCGGTGAGCATAGACGGCAAGAAATTCGAATCAGAGACATACAAGATACTGGCTGTTTTGGACAAATGACCGATAGCGACTGGCGCGGGCAGCATCCCGCCCATGATCCCATCCAATTTGTCCACCGCTCCAGCCCGCGCCTCTAAGCCGCGCCGCCTCCGAAGTTGCCCACGATCACCTTGGACTCGTTCACGATCGCCATCCACGTAATCAGCCCACCATTGCAGCATCTTCTTTCGCTGCTCTGCATACTCGGCAACGATGTAGACGGCCCGGATGCCCTCGTGCCTCATGGCTCAGAGCCTTTTCGATCACGTCTCGATTGAAGCCATGCTCTGTGAGCAGCGTTGCGCCCGTTCTGCGCAGATCGTGGATAGTGAGCGGGTCCATATCGAACGTCAAGCCCCTCCAGGGCCTTGTTGAGCGCGTTCGCGGCAAAGGGCCTTATGAGGCTGCCCCGGCCCGGCATCACCAGCTCTGAATCCCCGGCAAGGGCCTTCAACTCCCGGAACATCTCAGCCACTTGGGTTGACAGGTAAACGATGTGCGGCTTGCCCGTCTTTGCGTTCTCTTCCGGAATCAGCCATTCGCCCGTCTCAAAGTTCACATGCTCCCACCGCGCCAGCAGCAATTCCGACTTGCGGGAGAGCGTGAGCAGGATGATATGCAGCGCCAGCTTGAATTGCCGCCGGATGTTCGACTGGTAGATGGTGCGGAGGTAAAGGCGAATCTCGCTCGGAGTGAGCACGCGGGACGCGCTTGCGGGCCTTGCCGATGTAGCGTGTTGCCACCATCGCGGCGGGATTGAACGTAAGCAGTCTGCGTTTCGATCGCATAATCGAATATCTGTTTGAGCACCATGCGAAGTTGCATCGCCGCCGCAACGCGCCCGTTGTCCCGCTTGCGGTACACAAGCGCTTGCACGTCCAGCGCGTTCACATCCTTGAGCAGCTTTTCTCCCAAGCGTGGGGAAAATCTCGTTATCGAGATACCGCCGAATGTCGGCTCGGGTTCTTCAGCGCCCAGCACTTGCTCCTTGTAATACCGCTCCCCAAACTCGCTCACAGTGGGATTGTGCTGGCGTCCCTGCCCGCGCCAGTTTCCTTTCGAGGGCCGGAGACTTCGCCGCTCGCCACTTGCGCCGCCAGCTCGTCCCGCTTCTGCCCGCGCCGCCTTCAATGTCAGATCGGGATACCGGCCTAGCAGCCAGCTTTTCCCGCTTTGCCATTCAGCCAGTAGCGGTAAAGCCATGAGCTTTACCCCGCCCGGCAGTATGTCCAGCGAATAGCCGCCCGCCATCGGCCTTGCTGTATCGCGCGCCAGCCTTGGGTTTCAACCCTTGATTCCGGCATCTGTGAGCGCCATTGCTTCTCCCTCTTGGGACTCCAGAGCCATCCTCGGATTCTCTGCCATGCTGGAGACCCACTGGAGTCCCAACTTGTCTTGCGCTGCCTGGGACTCTGAGAGACATTGTAAGACGCAGTTCTCTGGAAATAAAGGGATAAGTGTAGGGATTTCGATATTTTATGAGACCGCCTGGAACCGCGCTCTATTTTCCGATGCAGAAAGTGGAGAAGATCAGGTTCAGGATGTCGTCGGGAGTGGTTTGGCCGGTGAGGGAGTCGAGGGCCCAGAGCGCGCGATAGAGATCGAGCAGGATCATCTCGTGGGGAATGGTGGCGGCGTTGGCCGTGGCGGCGTCGGCCAATGCGGCAAGCGCGGTGGTGACGGCCTGATGCTGGCGGAGATTGGTCAACATGCCGGGTTCGGCTGCGGCTCCGCCGGTGGCTAGCGCCAGAATTTTCTCGCGCAACGCGGCGATGCCTTCGCCGGTGAGCGCGGAGGTGGGGAGCGCGGCAACGGCTCGAGAGCAAATGTTACCTGCGTTAGTGCTTTCCCACCCTTTCGCGGAAAACGCGAAAGGATGGGGCACAGAAGTTTGTGGTGGGTCCAGTGGTGGATTTGGGTTTGTGCTATCCCGGGTCCCCAAGTGCGAGGGACCCGGGGCACCCACCTGATTGGGTTGAGCCAATAAATCGGATTTGTTGACGGCGACAATTGCCGGCCGGCCTTCGACTGCGGCCAGCAGACGGTGTTCCTCGTCGTTGAGGGGCTGTGTGGCGTCGAGCACGATGAGCACGAGCGCCGCATCGGCGAGGGCTTCGCGGCTGCGTGCGATGCCGAGCTGCTCGACTTCGTCGAGCGATCCAGCAACAGATCCATGGGAGCCTTCGCGCAGACCGGCGGTGTCGACAAGCTCGATGGGAATGCCGCCGATGGAGATGCGTTCGGTGACGAGGTCGCGCGTGGTGCCGGGAGTTGCGGTGACGATGGCGCGGTCGCGCTCCACCAGGCGATTGAAGAGCGAGCTCTTGCCGGCGTTGGGGCGGCCGACGATGGCGAGGGTGAGGCCGTCGTGGACAATGCGGCCGCGGGCAAAAGAGGCTTCGAGCGCGGCGAGCGGAGGAGTGAGTTCGGCGATGCGCCGGGAAATTTCCTGCTGCGGCGTGACGTCCAGATCGTCTTCGGCGAAGTCGATGCCGGCTTCGAGCAGAGCGACCAGCTCGACGAGCGATTGTTTTATGGGCGCGACGCGATGGCTGAGCGCACCGCCCATCTGGCTGGCGGCCTGGCGCGCCTGGGTGAGGGTTTGCGCGTCGATGAGGTCGCGCACCGCTTCAGCCTGCGTGAGATCGAGGCGGCCGGAGAGGAATGCGCGTTGCGTAAATTCGCCGGGCTCGGCGAGGCGCGCGCCCAGCGCGAGCGCGCGGCGCAACAGCAGATCCAGCACTACGGGCGAGCCGTGTGCGGCAATTTCCACCAGGTCTTCCGCGGTGTAGGAGTTCGGCGCAGCAAAGAATGTCACCAAGGCCTCGTCGATGCGGTGTGGCTTCGTCGCGCGCGGGGTCGGCGTCGGCGTCGAGCACATCGGCGAGACGCGCGTGGGCGTGGTCGAGCGGCTGGCGCATTCGCACCAGCTGCACCGCAATCGATGCAGCCTGCGGACCGCTGAGACGCACAATGCCGATGCCACCGCGTCCCGGAGGCGTGGAGATGGCGGCGATGGTGTCGGTAACTGTTTCGGGCTCGGGCATTTCTTTCCCTCAGTGTAGTGCGCGAGGCGGCCAGATCCTAAAACAGGGCTCGGGGTCCGGCTGGAAGCGTGGGGGAGGGTCCAATTTGGGAAAGTAACCAGGAAGTTAGTTAGTACTGATGTCATGATGGCGCTGCCGCGGGAGATGCTCTACAGTTAAAGCGTCGACGTGCCTCTCGGCGGCGTTGATAGCGGCCGCTCCGGGAAGCGCGACCGGCCTGAGGCGAATGCGATGAAGACTGCGCGGTTGGCTACGCTCAAATTCTTCGCGCTGTTGTTTCTCCTGTTTGGTCTGGCGGGCCTGATTGCGTCTGCCGCCATCTCCACGCATTATCTTGTCGTATTGCCGCGCGTGCCGGCGCCGGGTAAACCGGACGAGTTCCGCAGTCTGCCGCGCAGCATTCATGGCGTGACGGTTTACCAGACCGCTGAAAGAAAACCGCCTGCTCAACATGTGGGAGTTCACCTCGGTAGGAATTTTCCTTGTCGGTCTGACGCTTAGCGTGGTTTATCTGGAAAAGTGGGGCAGCATGCAAGTGCCGGCCGGCGAGGAAGAAGAGCGCGAACTCGCGGAAGATCTGCGGTGAGAGGTTCGTACTTTGGCCTCGAGAATTTGTAAATGCTCTTTGATTTGTGCGGGTCTGGAGACCCACACGACAGCCGGTCTGGAGACCGGCGCTACACTTCGGGCGCGGCGCCGAGCGCTGCCCTCTACAATAAACCGATGCCTGAGCTGCCTGAGGTGGAAACTATCGCGCGCGGAGTGAACAGGCGCGTGCGCGGCGATCGCATTGTGCAGGCGTGGTTTAGCAGGCTCCGGCAAACCTTCAAAACTCCGGCGTCGCGGCAGGCGAAAGGCCTTGCGGAGCGCACGATTCTGGCTGTGCACCGCACGGGAAAGCACATTGTTTTTGAGTTGGGTTCGGGGACAAGCGCCGCGAGGGCGCCGAAGGGCGATGCCAATGCGAAACAGGCGACCACGCCGGATGCGCAGTGGATCGTGCATCTTGGGAATGACGGGGCGATTGCTGGTTGCGACGCCGGATGCTCCCGTGGCCCCGCACACGCACGCGCGGCTCGACTTGGCTAGCGGCAACGAGCTGCGGTTTGTGGATCCGCGGCGGTTTGGCCGACTGGAGTTTCGCGACCTGCGCAGCCGCAGAGACGACGCATTTGAAGCGCCCGGAGCCGAGCCACTGACCATCGGCGCGCGCATTTGCCGAACTCTTCCGCAACCGGCACATGCCGATCAAGGCGGCACTGCTGAACCAGTCCCTGCTGGCCGGAGTGGGCAACATCTACGCGGACGAGAGCCTTTTTCAGGCGGGCATCCGGCCGCGCAGGCGGACCAACCGGCTGACCGCGGCGGAGCTGGAGCGGTTGCGCCTGGCGCTGCGCCAGATTCTGACGCACGCTATCCGTCTGGGCGGGTCTTCGGTTGCCGATTATGTAGACGCGGACGGAGAGCGAGGCTTTTTTCAGCTCGAGCATTGCGTCTACCAGCGCACGGGCGAGCCTTGCCGCCGCTGCCAGACGCCTATCCGGCGCATTGAACTGGCCGGACGCGGAACCCACTATTGCCCCACCTGCCAGCGCTGAGGGGAGACGGGCGGAGTTTGCGGGGTTGGCGGAGTTAGCGGAGCTAGATTGGCTCTGCCGGCGATCATGCTTGATCCAGGCTGGCCGGACTTGCCGGCGGGAGGCCCAAACGGGACGTTTCGAACGCTTCGAATACGACGGGTTCTACATTTTTTGGAAGGAATTTTGCCAAATAGCTTCCGGAAGCCATAAGAATTGTGTCAGGATTCCGTATAAGTCATTAAGAATCAATCATGTTACGAAAGGCATGTTGATTGCTACATCACATGCGCCAGTGATGAATCGGCTGCTGAAGGAAGGCCCAGCGAGCCAGAGACACACAGGGTACCCGGCACGAGCAACCGCCATTGAGCGGCCCTCAAAAGGGAGAGCCAGCCGGGAAGCCCAAAGTCGGAGCGGTGGAGACAGCCACAGCCCACTACATAAGCTGGGAGGCCAGTGACCAGCGTATAAGAAGCGAGACGCCACCTTAAACGGTGGCGTTTTTCACGTCAGGACGCATTTTGCCGTTGCGGCGGACCTGATCAGGGGACCGAGGTGACGCTTTCGGGGGAATCAGGCCAGTCATTTCCCACCGTTGACCCTCTTGCCAGTGGTGAGCCTTCGCTGTAGTATCAGAGTTGCCTATCAAGCGGCTGACGCGGGCCACCCGGCATGGGTAGAGCAAGCTCGCCGCTGAGCAAAGAAACATCGCCAAACAGTTGAGATCGTTCAGAGTGGACTGCGTGCGACCGTTGCTCATATAGGAAATGGCATCACCTGAGAAAAGCAGCGGCCGCGCCGAGTCGATACCGGCGAGCGGATGGAGTAGATGAACGACTCCCGCAAATAAAGCGGCAAGCGCATTTTCACAGAGGGTCAAGTGGTGGAAGTACGCACCAGGAGGCGCGTCTGTCGGCTCGAAAATGGGGCCTGGCGAGAAGCGCCAATACGAGTGAATACCGAGTTTTGATGAAGGCAGTGCGCCGCCGTGGATGTGCCGCATTTTCTCTCCCGAGCGGAGGGAATTGGGGCAAGAGTAAGGCGGTTGGTTCACCGTTTTCAGCACGCGTAAAGCAACGAATTACAGCGAAGCACCAGGAAGTACACGCATCATGACAACAGAACCGACGCAGCCCCAGCCTGAACAGGGGCCTACTCCTGACAACGGTCAGGTGCAGTCGCAGGGGCATCGGCGCCGCCGGCGCCGCCGCAAGAATAAATCAAACCAACAGGGCGCGATGCCGCCGCCGCAAGGGCAGCCGCAGATGCAGGCGCCAGCACAAATGCAGCCACCACCGCAAGCTGCGCCGCCGCGGCCTCCCCACCAACGCCAGGGCCGCAAGAAAAAGTTCTTCCAGAAGGACAGGGGGCCCGCGCCGTCGCCCGGCAACAGCATCAACGCACCGCAGGGCAAGCGCAGAGGACGGCAGAAGGGCCCGCGCATGTTTGTCGGCCCCATGGACCACAGCTATCGCGTGGTGAACGGCAATGTGGCCGACGGACCGCCCTCCACCATTCCCACGGCGGGCAACGGCCATAGCAGCGGGTACTATCCCGAGGTTTATGCGGGGCAACCCCCGGCGCCCATCCGCGAAAACGCGCCCACGCGCATCTTCTGCTTCATTGAGGATCTCTTCTTCCTGGCCAAGATCCAGGAGACGGCGCGCAAACTGGGCGTGAAGGTGGAGTTCGTCAAGGGCGACAAGGACGCCGTGGCGCGCATCTACGACTTACCTGAAAACGAGCGGCCCGCGCTGCTGGTGTTCGACCTGAACAACCTGAACGCCAAGCCCATGACGCTGATTCCCAAATTCAAGACGAAGTTCAAGAAGGCGGTGTCGATCATCGGCTTCCTGAATCATCTGCAGGGAGACCTGAAGATGAAGGCGCAGGAAGCGGGATGCGACGCGGTGATGCCGCGCTCGGCCTTCTCGCAGAGCCTGCCTGTCCTGCTGCGCCGCTACGGCGTGGAAGAGGAAGAGGAGCTCGACCGGCAGCCGGCGTTTTAAAGGCAGGGAACAAGGGACCGAGGGAACAAGGGAACAAGAAAAACCAAGGGCGCGCTCTACGCGAGCGCGCCCCTCGTTTTTGTGCGGAGGTGCGGATTCTCTCTGCTTCCTATTGGCTGTTTTTATCCCGGAGGCCAGGTCATTTGGCGGGCGCCCATCAGGTGCAGATGGAGATGGTCTACGGTTTGGCCGCCGTCTTCGCCGGTGTTCACTACGACGCGATAGCCTTTCGCGAGACCTTTGTTGCGGGCGATCTCCGCCGCCACTCCCATGAGGTGACCGAGCAACGCACTGTGCTCCGAGGTGGCTTCGGCGAGCGAATCAATATGCTCGCGCGGAACGATGAGCACGTGCACGGGAGCCTTGGGATTGATATCGGCAAAGGCGTAGACGCGGTCGTCCTGGTAGACGGCGGCGGACGGAATCTCACCGGAAGCGATCTTGCAGAAGAGGCAACTCATGGCGTGACCAGTGTACAACGCGCCTGCTCAGGCGGACTCGATGATCATGTTGGCGTACTGAGTGGTGTCGCCGGTGCGGATGAGGCCGATGGCGTGCGGAACGCGCTTCTTGAACTCGATGTGCGGCTCGAAGGTGAGCGGCACGCCTGCGAAGGCCGCGGCGAATTCCTTGCGGGTGCGGGCGCTGTTGGCGCCGTGGAATTCCTCGGCCATCCATGCGTGGCCGATGCCGTAGTTGGCACGGATGGCGTTGAGGACATCGAGCACGCGCGGGATGCCGTCGACGAGCGAGATGTCGACGGTTTCAATCTGCGGCCAAAAGGGAAATCCGCGGTCGGCGATGACGAGGGTGTTGGTGTGGCGGATGCGGGCGAGCAGCGCAAGGATGTGCGGGTTGAGGATGCCGGACTTCAGCATGAGATCGAAACTCCCAGATCAGCTTACAATGATTGCGTCAGGGCCAATGGTGAGAGTGCGTATCTCTACGCGCCCACCTGCTGAAATCTTTTGAACCGAGAGCATATGGTTTCAATTTGGCGTCTCGTTGTCTTGAGCGATTCTATAACCGCGGTTGCGATTTGCGGGATTTCATCGAGCATGACAATGATCGCAATGATCGAGGAAATCAATCGCAAAAAGCCGTCAGATAACCAAATCTCCATGCTCGGCTTTTATCCGCAGAAGAACCTCATGATTTACAGAGAGTACCGCAGGCTTTATCCCGATGGGCGCCTACACGTTCGCCTCATTCTCCTCGCAGTGTCCGGACTGATCTGCCTTCTTCTAGCCGTGTTGGCGATCGGCTTCATCTGAGTGTCAGCGGGCAGTGTCGATCCTGAAAGATTGTTTCGCCTACAATGGGCTCATGGATGTGCCCGTCTCTTCCCCAGCGTTGCGCGTGATTCACACCGTGTGCTCGCACGATTGCCCAGACTCGTGCGCGGTGCTGGTGACGGTGAATGAAGAGGGGCGCGCGGTGAAGGTGGAGGGCGACCCGTCGCAGCCGGTGACTCGGGGGTTTCTGTGCGGCAAGGTGGCGAAGTATCTGGATCGCGTGTACGCGCCGGACCGCGTTCTTTATCCGATGCGCCGTAAGGCCGGCGTGGCGAAGGGGCCGTTGCAGCGCGGGCGGGAGCACGAGGCCTTTGAGCGCGTGAGCTGGGACGAAGCGCTGGATGGGATTGCCGCGCGGCTGCAGGAGACAAGCGATCGCTACGGGCCGGAATCGATTTTGCCGTACAGCTACGCGGGAACCATCGGCGTGCTGGGATTCGGATCGATGGATCGGCGATTTTTTCATCGCCTGGGCGCGAGCCAGCTCGACCGCACGATTTGTTCCGAGGCGGGCGGGCAGGCGTGGAACCTGGTGTACGGCAAAAAGTTCGGCACGCCTACCGAGGATTTCCGGCTGGCGAAGCTGATTCTTGCGTGGGGCGCGAACATCCACGGCAACAACATTCACTTGTGGCCGTTTGTGGAAGAAGCGCGGCGCAATGGGGCGCGGCTGATCGTGATCGATCCCTACCGCACGCGCACCGCGGCCGTGGCCGACTGGCATATCGCGATACGGCCCGGCACGGATGTAGCGCTGGCGCTGGGCATGATGCACGTGATTCTGAACGAGGGCCTGGAAGATCGCGCCTACATTGCGGAAATGACGCATGGCTTTGAGGCGCTGGCCGAGCGTGCGCGCGAATACACGCCGGAGCGCGTGGCCGCGTGGACGGGAATGACGCCGGGCGAGATTGAGCAATTGGCGCGGGAGTATGCGACGACGCGGCCCGCGGTGCTGCGGCTGAACTACGGCGTGCAGCGCGCGGAGAACGGCGGAGCGGCGGTGCGGGCGATTGCGATGTTGCCGGCGCTGACGGGCGCATGGAAGATGCGCGGCGGCGGAGGACAGCTTTCGACCTCGGGCGCGTTTGCGTGGGACAAACAGGCGCTGGAGCGGCCGGATCTGGCGCTGGCTTCGCCGCTGGGGCGGCTGGCGCGGGTCGTTAACATGTCGGAGCTTGGGCGGGCGCTGACGTGGCTTGGCCAAGCCAGGGAAAAGAAAACAGGGAACAGCCACCCCAGCGAACAAAGATCGTTCGCCGGGGACCCCGGCAGGGAACAGAAAAACAGTCCCGCGCCTGACGGGCCGGCAGTGCATGCGCTGTTTGTGTACAACTCGAATCCGGGAGCGGTGGCGCCGAATCACAACGCGGTGCGGAGGGGTCTCGAGCGCGACGATCTCTTCACCGTCGTGCACGAGCAGTTTTTCACCGACACCACCGACTACGCCGACTTTGTGTTGCCTGCGACGACGTTTCTCGAACACACGGACGTGCAGGGTGCTTATGGGCACTACTTCGTGCAGCTTTCGCAGCAGGCGATTGCACCACGCGGCAAGGCGCGATCGAATGTGTGGCTCTTTGTCAAATTTGGCGCAGCGCATGGGTTTTACGGAGGCGTGCTTCCGAGATACGCCGGAAGACATGATCCGGCAGGCGCTGGCGATTGGCGCGGATGGGCGCTCATCGAACGCGGGCATGGAGCACATCACGATGGAGGAGCTGGAGCGCGAGGGGCATGTGCCGTTGGCGTTTCATGCCGACCCCGAGGCGCGACCGTTTCTGCCGTACACTTCTGGAACGGTTCCTACGCCTTCCGGCAAGATCGAGTTTTTCTCGGAGGCGCTGGCCACGGCAGGCCTCGACCCGCTTCCAGGTTTTGTTCCCCCGTTTGAGTCGCGCTGGAGCGAGGCGGCGAAAGACTATCCGCTGGAATTGTTGGCGCGCAAGAACGACAACTACATGAACTCGACCTTCGCGAATCTGCCGGGGCATCGGAAGATGGAGGCGCGGACCAGCCAACGTCTTGAGATGCATCCTGCAGACGCCGAGGCGCGCGGCGTGGGCGAGGGCGATCTAGTGCGTGTTTTCAACGACCGCGGCACGATCGAGTTGACGGCGATGCTGAATGCGCATCTGCCGGCTGGGGTGGTGGCGGCGCGACTGGACTGGGCGAAGCTGCATCCCGGCGGCGCGAATGTGAACGCGCTTACCAGCGAACAGCTGACCGACATCGGCGGTGGGGCGACGTTTTATTCGACGCTGGTTCAGGTGGAAAAAGCAGGGACTTAGGGACTAGGGACTAAGGGACTAGAAAAACGGATCTGTGGCGTTTTTCCAGCGTAGCGAATCTGCAATCCATAGAAAGACAACCGCAGGTCCTTCGACTCGTTTTGGCGCATTTCATGCGCCAAAACTCGCTCAGGATGACAATCTAATTGTGATGCGGGCTTTGGCGGCAGAGCGCTAGCGCTTCCGGGCTCGTTCGCGTTGCAGCTCGCGATACAAATCGCTTTTGGAGCGGCCCAGTTCGCGGGCCAGGCGCTTGAGCGCTTCTTTTTCGTCGATGCCGGTTTCAGACTGCATGCGCGCCACGCGGGCGGCGAGCTTTTCCGGTGCGGATTCAGTGCCCGGCGCATTGCCAGATGACTTGGCTGGAGCGGGCACTTCGATGAGCAGCGTGATCTCGCCGCGAATACGATCGCGCGACGCGAGCTCGGCGCGTACCTCGGCCACGGTGCCTCGAATAAATTCCTCATGTAGCTTGGTCAGCTCGCGCGCCACCACGGCGTGGAGCAGAGAGCCCCAGAGTTCTTCGATATCGGCGAGGGTTTCGAGAATGCGATGCGGGGCTTCGTAAAAAATCAAGGTGCGCGGGGTCGAGCGCGGGTCAGCTTGTTCGCGGGCGGCGAGGTCTTCGAGCCAGGTGCGGCGAGCGCCGGATTTTTCTGGAAGAAATCCGAGAAAGTGGAAGTCTTCGGTGGGAAGTCCTGAGGCGACGAGGGCGGTGATGGCCGCGTTGGCGCCGGGAATGGGAATGACGGGGACGCCGGCGGCGATGGCTTCGCGCACTGCCCAACTGCCGGGATCATTGATGGCCGGAGTTCCCGCGTCGGAGACGAGTGCGATGCGCTCGCCGGCGCGGAGCGCCTGCACAAGTTCTGCCGCGCGGGCGTGCTCGTTGTGCTCGTGGTAACTGACCGTGGGCTTGGCTATTTGAAAATGGTTGAGGAGCTTTTGCGTCTGGCGGGTGTCTTCGCAGGCGATGCGATCTGCGCCGCGGAGCACATCGAGAGCACGGAGGGTGATGTCGCCGAGGTTGCCGATGGGCGTGGCGACGAGGTAGAGGCCGGGAGCGAGTGGGGAGTTGGACATTACTTCCCTGGTCTCAGAATCGAGACCAGGGGCACCCCCCGTGTTAGGGTGGTCCGCCATGGGGCCTTTAGTTTCCCTGTTCCTGGCGCTCGATGCGGCGCTGTTCGGCGAGCAGCGCCATGGAACTCATGAGGTTTTGCACGCTGACGATGCCGACTACGCGCCCGCTCTCGGTGATGGGAATCAGGGCCAGGCCGTGGCCGGCGGTGAGGCGGCGGATGGTTGCGCCGAGCGTGTCTTCAGGCCGCGCCACCTGGAAGGCGCGCGACATGACCGACTGCACATAGCCGTTGCCGTCGTTGCGGAGAGCATCGACGATGCGCTGCCGCGAGACGATGCCGACAAGTTGCGGACCGCGGACGACGGGAAAATCCTCCTGCAAGCGAGTGCACGCAACGGTATAAGGCATCGGCGAGAGTGTCAGAAGGCGAGAGCGTGGCAAAGTCCGTGAGCATGACTTCGCGCATGCACACGGTGTCGACTACGGACTGGAAGAAAACGCCCTGATCCTCAATTTGCGCGCCGATCATGACGAAGAAGCCGGCAAGGACGAGCCAGGAATCATGCAGCAACATGCCGCCCAGCATGGCAATGAGAGCCAGAGCCTGACCGAGGCCGGCGGCGGCGCGGCCTGCCGGCGCCACGCCATGTTTGCGGGCGAAGGCGTTACGGACGAGGCGGCCGCAATCGAGCGGGTAGGCGGGAAACAGGTGCAACAGGCCGAGACCCAACTGCATCCAGACCAGGCTGCGCAACAGGCTTGCGGCGGTAATGAGGGGCAGATTGAAGAGCGGGACACTGCCGCTGACGCCCAGAATGGCCGCGGCAGCGGTAAGCCCTGCGCACCAATTGGCCAGCGGACCGGCAAGCGCCAGAACAAATTGCCCGGTGCCGTGATTGGCTTTTTCCTGGCTTTCAGGATTGGCGTAGGCGAACAGTCCGCCGATGGGCAGCAAGAGGATGGCGCGCAGGCGCAGACCCAGTCCCGCGGCAACCATGAGACGGGCGGTCTCGCGCACGGCGACGGCGGCTACGAGGAGGATGAAGAGAGCCAGTCCGCGCGGCCAGCCCTCGGGGCCGCTCATGGCAAAAAGCACCAGCACCAGGAGCGGAAAGAAGATGTGGAGGCGGACCTCGACACCCATCCAGCGGCCAAACGGAATGGACCATCCGCGCATAGTTCGATTGTAGAGGGTAAGAGGCAGCCAATAGCTCTTAGCTATTAGCTTTTTCAAGCTGGGGCCAGGGCGGTGGATCTCAATTGAGAGGAGTTTCAGTAGGGCCAGTCCTTTATGCTGGTGGGCGATGCGGATCATTGCTGGAACGTACGGTTCGCGAAGGCTGGAGGCGCCGCCGGGATTGAACACGCGGCCGAGCAGCGACCGTCTGCGCGAAACGCTCTTCAATGTGCTGGCCCCGCGCATGGATGGAGCGGCGTTTCTGGATTTGTATGCAGGGTCAGGAGCGGTGGGCCTGGAGGCGCTGAGCCGTGGGGCCGAGCGCGTGACGTTTGTGGAACGGTCGCCACGGGCGCTCAAGGTGTTGCGGCGCAATCTGGAGCGGCTGGGCATCGAAAGCGGATTCGCGGTGCGCGCGGAGAGCGTGGCGGCGTTCCTGCGTTCCGCCGCAAAAGCAAGTGCAAAACCGCACGAAGGGGCGAAGCCAGGACGCTACGAAGTGGTTTTTCTCGACCCTCCGTACGACGCCGCCGAGGAGTATGCGGCCACGCTGGGAGTCCTGGGAGAGGCGCAGGGGATTCTGGCGCCGGGAGGCGCTGGTGATCGCCGAGCACCGGCGCAAGCAGAGCCTGAAAGACCAGTACGGCAGCCTGAAGCGGACGCGGCTGCTGGAACAGGGCGATGCTGCGTTGAGCTTCTATGCTGCTGTCTCCACGCTGCCGGAACAGGCGCCCGCGCGCCTTGTGTAATTGCCGGGGACGGCTGCCGAAAGTTTTGCACTTTCACGTGTGAGCGGGGTCACTTTCAATTGCATTGACAGCGGAGGAAAGTAAGAGAAAAATGGCGGGGCGAAGGAATTCGAGCCGTTTTATGCAGTCAACGGAGGAAACGTGAAAAACGCAGTAAAGATTCAGACTTTGGCGGCTTTGGTATTGCTGGGTGCAGGCGGATTTCTGGCGGGTTGCAAGTCGGCCCCCGAACTGACGCAAGACCAGGCAACGACAATGATTCAGGCCAAGTACGATAAGGACCCCGGCACGGTATTTAATATTGCGGTCGACGATCCCGGCATGCAACAAGGGCGTGCACGCCAATTATTGGCTTCGCGTCAAGCGCTATCCCAACGGCTACTGGGGCGACTTCAAGCTCACTCCAGAAGGAATGAAGGTGGTGAAGCAGCAAAGCGGCGGCGAAACCATCCAGTGGCGGCCGGAGGGACCGAACGATCCAAATTACACGATCGTCGTAGTGCCGCTGGCACCAGCAAATTCAAGATACGCAGTACCTGGCGACCTGCAGACCATTGCGGACACAAGGACCGTGAGCTACATGGAAGACGTGGACCTGAGCAACTTGCCCGCGCCCTTGCAGGGCATTGCGCAAAATCCTGCCAACAAACTGAGCACGAAACGCATGGCGACGTTCACGCTGGTGAACGGGGCGTGGACGCTGCAATCGATCGAGTAGCAAACCACACAGCACCTAAAGAAACTGGCCGGATACAACAACGTATCCGGCCAGCGTGTTTTTGGGTGATGGACTTCGGTTAGGAGGTGAGGCATCCGCCGACCTGCATGATGGGGCTTACGCGTCTACACGCAAACGACCCGAGATGGAGGACGGAAGAGAGCGGGTTTCAGGCCCGTCTATTGCGGTGGAGGGCCGGGCGGAGGGCCAGACGGCGCACCGGAGGGTCCGCTGGGCGGAGGGCCACCCATGCCGCCGCCCATGCTTACCGCGGTTGCTGCAAACACGCCGTTGCTGACGGCGCCTTCCACGCGCACGGTGTCGCCCACCTGAATATCGGCGAGAGTAATGGGGTCGCGACGGCGGCGGAAGGTGGTGTTTTCGTCGGCGACCACGGTGTGCGGGGCGTTGTCAAGCGCGCCGGTCAGGGTGATAGTGGTTCCGTTGATGGCGGTCACCTTGCCTCCCAGCCAGGTCTTGCCAAAGCTGGCCGCTTGCTCCTGCATACGCTTGGCGGCGTCGGGATCAAGCTGCACGATGCGCGACGCGCCGACCGATTTTTGCGGTTGCGTCGAAGTCGCCCATCGCAACGATGGCATCGCCGACTTTGATGTCGGTGGCTTTGATCTGCTGCGGAGGATTGCCGCCGTTGCCGTTTCCGCCGCGTCCGTAGCCGCCCCCGCCGCCCATCCCCTGGCCGCCGCCGCCGGGTCCGCGCATGCCGGCGGGCTGCTTGGTGATGCGTGTGTTGGCGGTGAAATGGACGGTGTACACGTCGCCCATTTCGGTCTTGATGGTGTAGTGATCGGCAGCAACCTCGGTGACGGTGCCCATGAGGCCGCGGCCCATCATGCCCATTCCACCGCCCATGCCGCCGCGGCCACCGCGCTGGCCGTAGCCGCCGCCATTTCCCGGGCCGGAGTTCTGGTTGGGGGGCGGGGCGGAGCCTGGATCCTGAGCGACGGCTGCTGTGGAGAGGGCAAGGATGGCGAAGGTTGCGGGCAAAAGACGGAGTTTCATCAAGGCTCCCATTTGTGCTTTCGGGGGTGGCGCGAGGGCCAGCCTAACAGATAGACGCGTGAGAGAGAACGGGAGACGACGCGGGCTTCTTTTCTTGACCGCATGATTGGGTGGTGATCCCCTGAAAGCGCGGGTCGGAAGACCCGCGCTACAGCCGGTCAGGAGACCGGCGGTACAACGGGTTGCGCGGCCTCGGCACTCTAATTGTGCTGCTCGGCGAGTAGTTGCTTGAAGGCGGGGTTATCGCGAAGGCTGGCGAACTGGCTGTCGGATTCGACCTTCTTGCGGGTGGTAAAGCCTTCATCGAGGGCCATGCGGAGGTACTGGAGGGCGCAATCGGTGTAGCCGGCGCGCGCGCAGCCCGCCGCCATGTAATAGTTCATCGCGCCCCGGTCCTGCACGTTGGAGGGATCCTGCACGGAAGGACCGTTGTGATCGGCAAAGATCTGCGGATCGATGGCGAGAGCCTGCTGGTAGGCCTCCCAGCCCCGGTTGTATTTGTGCTCGGCCAGCAGGTTGGTGCCATAGTTTTTGAGCACGACCGCGGATTTGGGGTCGAGCTTGAGCGCCTTGCGGTACATGCGATCGGCCTGCCCATATTGTTTGAGGGAGGCGTAAACCGTGGCCAGATTGTTCATGACTTGAGGATTCGCGGGATCGAGCTTGAGCGATTCCTTGTAGCAGCGGGTCGCGTCCTTGGCGTTGAAGAGCATCTGGTAGGCGATGCCCATCTTGTTCCAGAGGTCGGCCGTCATCTCGGGTGCTTTGGAGTAGGCGGCAATGGCGGCCTGGTAGCGCTGATGGCCGACGAGCGAATCGCCGAGCTGCTCCGGCGTGGGAGGCGTTTTGCGGAGGGGCTGCGGAGGCGGGAGGCGGGGGCTGGAGCTGGTTGCCTGGGCGGGCTGAGCCCGGGACGCGCCGAGAGAGATTGCGAGCAAGGGCAGGAACAAAATCCAGCGACTTTGCTTGAGCCCGCGCATCTATCCCTCCTGTCGACGCAAAGAAGGGGCGATTCAGCTGACTAATCGTCCTCTGTTACAGGAACATTAGAACACTTAAGGAGGGCGAACGAAAACCCTCAGGTTCCCGGTTTGCCACGGGCCGGGCGGGAGATCCGGACCGGACTTGGCAACGTACTGGCGATGAACTGTAGATTGAAGCAAAAACTGTGACCTTGCAGTGACGGACGACATATGCGACGGCTTAGCCCATTCCGAAGGCGGGAGCTTTGCAGGAGGCGAAAATGACAGCGAATTGTAACGTAAATGGACTACACTCTATCCGATACGAGGAGGGCGCTCGCGTGACCGCAACCACTTCCCCTGTGCTGTCTCTGAGCCGGATCTCCGATATTGGCGAACGCTTTCGCGCGGCGCGCCGGCAATCGATGGAACTGTGCGAAGCCGCTGACGCCGGAGGACATGATGGTGCAGTCGTGCCCTGAGGCCTCGCCGGCCAAGTGGCACCTGGCCCACACCACGTGGTTTTTCGAGTCGTTCGTGCTGCGGGAGTTTTTGCCCGGCTACCGGGTCTTCGACGCCGATTTTGCGTGGCTCTTCAACAGCTATTACGAGAGCTTTTCGGCGTTTCCCGAGAAGCGGCTGCGGTCGTCGTTTTCGCGGCCGGGGCTCGACGAGATTCTGCGCTACCGCGAGCACGTGGACGCGGCCATGGAGCGGCTGTCTGGAGCAGGAGCCGGAGGCGGAGGCGCTGCGGCGGATCGAGCTGGGCGCGAACCACGAGGAGCAGCACCAGGAATTGCTGCTTACCGACATTCTGAATGCGTTCTTCACCAATCCGCTGCGGCCGAAGTACAGGGAGCAAGAGACAGGGACCAGGGAACGGGGAACGAGGAACAGAGGAACGGAGGCGAGGGAGCGAAAACGCGACCGCTTGGATTTCGCGGATTTGAGGGCGGGTTGCGCGAGGCGGGGCACGCGGGCGACGGGTTCTGCTTTGACAACGAGCTGCCGCGGCATCGGGTGTGGCTGGAGCCGTATGCGCTGGCCGACCGGCTGGTGACCTGCGGCGAGTTTGCGGAGTTCATGGCCGATGGCGGCTATCGCAGGCCGGAGTTCTGGCTCTCGGCGGGGTGGGATGCGGTGAAGGACAACGGCTGGCGCGCGCCGCTCTACTGGACGCGAGAGACGACGGCGAGTGGAGCGTGTTTACCCTGCGCGGGGAGCTGCCGCTGAAGGAGCTGGCGGACGACGCCGGTGAGCCAGGTGAGTTTTTACGAGGCCGACGCTTATGCGCGCTGGGCCGGGCTGCGGCTGCCGACGGAGTTTGAGTGGGAGGCCGCGGCGGAGGGCCAGCCGGTGGAGGGAAATCTGCTCGATTCCGGGAATTTGATGCCTTCCCTGCCACAGATCTCGTCCAAAACGAGAACGGTGCGAAGTACCAAAACCGGGAAACGACGAAGTACTATGGGGACTGCTGGGTGTGGACGAGCAGCGCCTACCTGGGCTATCCGGGCTTTCAGCCGCTGGACGGCACGCTGGGCGAGTACAACGGCAAGTTCATGAGCGGGCAGATGGTGCTGCGCGGCGGATCGTGCGTCACGCCGGCGCGCGCACATCCGCGCCAGCTACCGCAACTTCTTTTCGCCCGAGACGCGATGGCAATTTTCCGGAATCCGGCTGGCGAAGTCGATGGAGCAATTGGCGGCAGAGACGAAGCGAAAAAAGAAATCATAACGTAGTGCCGATCCCTGCATCTAACCAAAAACCATGAGCTGCAGCAGCTTCCCCTGCCGTAGCACCACAACTCGACGAACGCGTAGCGCAGCGGTGCGCGAAGGGCTTACTTCGCGGCCGAAGCGGCTGCCTGCGTGGCTGTTTTATGACGAAGCGGGCTCGCGGCTGTTCGACGCGATCACGGAACTGCCTGAGTACTACCTGACGCGCACAGAGCGCGGCATTTTGATGGCGCATGCGGCGGAGATGATGGCGCAGGCCGCGGCTGGCGCGCGCCTGCGCATTGCGGAGCTGGGCGCGGGATCGGCAGACAAAACGCGGCTGCTGCTGAAAGCCGCAACTGGGCTGCAGGGAGCGGTGGTGTACGAGCCGGTGGATGTTTCGGCGAGCGCGCTGGAGGCGGCGCAGGCAGCGGATCGAGCGCGAGATTCGACGGCGTGACCGTGACGCCGCGCGTGATGGATTACACCGACGGCGACGGAAGCCGGTTGCATTTGGGGCCGGTGGATGCCGCGAGCGCAGGCTCGTGCTCTACATCGGGTCGAGCATCGGCAACTTTGAGCCGCACCAGGCGCGCGCGGCTGCTGCGCCGCGTGCGCGCGGGACTCAGGACAGGCGACGGCTTTCTGCTGGGCGTGGATCTGGCGAAGGACGAATCCGTCCTTGCTGGCGGCTTATGACGATGCGGCGGGCGTGACTGCGGCGTTCAACCGCAACCTGCTGGTGCGGCTGAACCGCGAACTCGACGCAGACTTCGAGCTGGAGGCGTTCGCGCACTGCGCGGTGTGGAACGGCAGCCGCGTCGCGGATCGAGATGCACCTGAAGAGCCGCGGCGCGCAGCGCGTGCACGTCGGCGCGCTCGATCTGAAGGTCGATTTTGCTGCGGGCGAGAGCATCCACACCGAGAACAGCTACAAGTACCGGCCGGGGCAGGCAGAAGCGCTGCTGGGCGAAGCCGGATTCTGCACGGAAGCGACATGGACGGATGCGCGGGGGTGGTTTGCGGTGTGTCTGGGGCGGGCGGTGTAGCCCCGCCCGCATCGCGCTATTTCGGCGCAGCGATGCGCACCAGCAGAATGTCGTGGCTCGCGATCTCAATCGGCATGTTGTCGGTGAGCGTGATGTCCTTGCCGGTCCAGAGATCTTTGCCTTTGAGCGGGCCGTGCAGGCCGAGCTTGGCCAGGCTCAGATGGAACGGATGGTGGAGTAGCGGTCGGTGCCGGCGTTGATCACGGCAATGGCCATGGCTCCGCCGGAGAGATGCCGCGTCCAGACGTCGACCTCGCCGTCGGAGTAGGCGCGCGTGGCTTCGTGGCCCAGGCGGTCCTGGTCGATGGCGATGACGTCGCGATTGGTGAGGATGGCGCGAACCTCGGGCGTCATGTTGGGCAGGTCGTTGCCGGCGAGCAGCGGCGCGGCCAGCATGGCCCACATGGAGAAGTGGGTGCGATTCTCCGCCAGCGTGAGCTTGCCGTTGCCCACTTCGAGCATGTCGGGATCGTTCCAATGGCCGGGGCCGGCGTACTTCGCCAGTCCGGCCTGCTCATTCAGGATCGAGTAAATGCTTTGCCAGTTGGGCTGGATGTCGCCGGTGGTGCGCCACGAGTTCGCGCCGACCGACGGGCCCCACTCCCACACCGCGTCCCAGCCGTACTGGCAGAGCGAGTAGACGATGGGCCGGCCGGTGGCTTTGAGCGCCTTGTCCATCTTGTCGTAGGCGGCGACCATCAGGCGCATCTGCGCGGCCTTGTCGTTCGGCGCCTGCTTCGGTCATCACCGCGGGGAGGAAGCTGCACAGGTCGTACTTCAGGTAGTCGATGCCCCATGAAGCGTAAAGCTGCGCGTCCTGCGCTTCGTGATCGAGCGAAGCGGCTGAAGCCGGCGCAGGTCTTCGGGCCCGGCGATGAGTAGATGCCGAGCTTGAGGCCCTTCGAGTGCACGTAGTCGGCGAGCGCCTTCATGTCGGGGAACTTCGAGTTGGCGTGCAGCACGCCGTTGGCGTCGCGGTCGCCCTCCCAGGTGTCGTCGATGTTGACGTAGACGTAACCCGCGTCCTTCATGCCGGTGGCGACGAGCTGGTCGGCGGCGTTGCGAATGTCCTTGTCGGTGACGTTGCCGGCGAAAAAGTTCCAGCTGTTCCAGCCCATGGGCGGCGTCTGCGCCACCGCTGGCCGCGGGGCGGAGTCTTGGACGGATGTGTGCCGGGTTTTGGCGGGCGCCGATGCGGTTTGCGAAACGGCGACAAGCGGACACAAAGCAAGAACAGCGAGAGCGAGCGGTGCAGAGAAACGCATGAAGAGAAACTCCTGATCGGGATTACAGTGGAATGCTATCGTGCCGTTCCCGAGTTCGACAATTACGCCGTTTCATTCGCCTCGGATTGGCGCTCGCGCGTGAGCAGGAAATAGACCAGGGGCGTGATGACGAGGGAGAGAACCATGGAAATGGTGAGGCCGCCGATGACGGCGATGGCCAGCGGCTGGAGCATCTGCGAACCGGCGCCGAGCGCAAACGCCAGCGGCAACATGCCGCAGATCGCGGCGAGCGCAGTCATGACAATGGGCCGCAGGCGCCGCTGCGCGGCCCACAGCATGGCATCGCGGGCGGATGCGCCCTGGGCGCGGTAGCGCTCGTCGGCGTCGAGCAGCAAAATGCCGTTCTTGGCCACAATGCCTATCACCATGATGAGTCCCATGAACGATGCCACGTTGAACGTGGTGTTGGTGACGAGCAGCGCCAGAATGACGCCGGAGATTGAGAGTACGGAGGAGACGAGAATGGCGATGGGCGCGGGGAAATTGCGGAACTCGGCGAGCAGAATGCCGAAGACCAGCGCGAGGGCAAGCACCAGCACCTGCAAAAGATCGCGGAAGGATTGCTGCTGCTCCTGATAGGTGCCTCCGTAGTCCACGCGCACCGACGGAGGCAGGTGAAGGCCGGCCACGGCTTGCTGAATCTTTGTCATCGCTCCGCCCAGATCGGAGCCCTCGAGGTCGGCGGTGACGGTGATGAGCTGTTGCAGATTTTCGCGCAGGATTTCATTCTGCGGCGGCAACTGCTTCGACGGTAGCCAGCGAACCGAGGCTGGCCGTGTGACCCGACGAGCTGTTGAAGACCGTGTCCTCAATCGCGTTGAGCGAGCTGCGATGCTCTGTGATCGAGGCGCACGCGGATGGTGTAGGGGCGGCCGTTGGCGATGAGCGGATTGGTAGTGACGACGCCGTCGAGAATCGCCGTGGCGTCGAGAGAAACTTCGCTCGGAGTAAAGCCGAAGCGGGCGGCAACTTGCGGATCGACATCGAAGTTCGTGGCCGGGCCGCTGATGGTGTTATCGATGCCGTTTTCGACATCGACTACGCCCGGGAATCTTGCCGATGGCGTCGCCGACGCGCGGCCCGAGCTGCGCGAGAAGATTGGCGTCGCTCGAGAAGATTTTGATCTGGATGGGCTCGGGTGCGTTTGACAGGTCGTTGATGTTGTCCTGCAACACCTGCGTCAACTCGATGTCCAGCTCCGGCTCGGTCGCCTTCACGCGCTCGCGCACGTCCTCCATCACTTCATCCACCGAGCGGCTGCGCTTGGCCTTCAGCTTCACCGTAAAGTCGCCGGTGTTGGCTTCGGTCACTGCGGCCAGACCCATCTGCAGGCCGGTGCGACGCGAGGTGGTTTCTACTTCGGGAATGGACTCGAGAATGCGTTCGACGTGTTCGAGGACGCGATTGGTCTCGCTCAAAGAACTGCCCGCCGGCATGATGTAGTCGAGGATGAAGCCGCCCTCGTCCATCTCCGGCAGCAGGTTGGAGCCCAGCATTTGATAGCCGCCCCAGGTGCCCAGCACCAGCAAAATGCAGATGCCGCCTACCCACAATGGCTTGGCGAGGGCCCACTCTAAAACCCGGGCGTGAATGTGTAGAACGCGCTGCAGAATGCGGCCGGCGGAGTGACCCTCCCCCGGCGGCGAAGAGGTGTCGCCTGCGCCCGCGGAATTCTCTGGAGCGGTTTCGGGTCCGCGTTCGCGCAGCAGCACATAGCTCAGGCTCGGCGTCCAGGTGAGCGCGAGAGCGAGCGAGGTGAGAAGCGCCGCGGTCATGGTGATGGCCAGCGCGCGGAAAAAGATGCCGGTGACGCCGCTGACCGCGACCAGCGGCAAAAAGACGACCACGGGGGTGATGGTGGACCCGATGAGTGGCACCGTGATTTCTTTGAGCGCCTTGCGCACCGCTTCGACGCGATGCTCGCCTGCGTCACGATGCAAAAAGATGTTTTCAACCACGACGATGGCGTCGTCAATGACCAAACCGATGGCCGCTGCCATGCCGCCGAGGGTCATGAGGTTGAAGCTCTCGCCGATGAGCCATAGCGCCGCGATGGTGGCAGCGACCGTGACCGGGATGACGAGGCCGGCGATCAACGACGAGGTCCAGTCGCGCAAGAAGAGGAAGAGAATGACGCAGGCCAGCACCAGGCCGATGCAAATAGCGTCGCGCACGCTGGAAATCGAGTCGCGCACGAGTTGCGACTGATCGTAAAAGACCTGAAGCTTCACACCGGGCGGCAGATTGGGCTGGAGCTGCGCGATCTGGGCAGCGACCGCATCGGCAACGGCCACGGTATTCGAGGAGGGTTGGCGCGCGATGTTGAGCAGCACCGCATTTTTTCCGTTGGCGGTGACTGTGGTGTAAACGGGCATAGTGGACTGGTCGACGGTTGCGACATCGGCGATCCGAACAGGCGCGCCGGCGGGAGTGGTTTTGATCACCAGTTGCCGCAACCCCGCGGCGTCATGCACCTGGGCACCCACAAGGCCAAGGATCAGCTGATGGTTGGCTTCGTAGAGGCCGGGCGACTCCACGATGTTCGACGTCTGAATGGCGTTGACAATATCCGTGATGGTGACGCCCGAAGACTGGAGCAGCGCCATGTTGGGCACCACGGCAAACTCCGGCACCTGGCCGCCCTGCACCGTTACCGTGCTCACGCCGGCCACGCGGTTCAATGGCGGCTTCAGATTGTAGGTGGCGATCTGCCACAGTTGAGTCTGCGAAACGGTATCGGATGTGAGACTGTAGCCGAGAATAGGGAAGGTGGCGAAGGTGAGACGGTTGGTGGTGATATGCGCGGTCGACGGAAGGCTCTGCGCCGCCTGGGCCAGCGCTGCATCCACCAGTTGCAGGGACTGCACCATGTCGACGTTCCAGTCGAAGAACAGACTCACTTCCGCCGAGCCGCGGCTGGTGGTGGATCGCACCGTGAGCAAGCCCGGCACAGTGTTTATCGCGTCCTCAATGGGACGGGTCACGGTGACTTCCATCTGTTCGACGGGCATGACGCCGTTGTCAATGCCGATGACTACGCGAGGAAAATTGGTTTCAGGGAAGACGGAGATGGGTACCTGGAACGACAGATAGATGCCGGCCAAAGTGAGCATGATGGCGAAAAAGAAAATGGTGCGCGTGGACCGGGCCAACCAAAAGGGCTTTGGCGTTTCGCCCGGAAGCCTCGGCGTGTCGCGCGGAAGATCGTCAGGCGCTTCGCCGGGCATCAGTCGGAACCTCCGCCGCTGCCCGCCGCCGGACCCACCTGCACCTTCGTGCCTTCGTCCAGCGCGTAGGCGCCGCCCGTAATCACCATGTCACTGGGCGCTGCGCCGCTCAGGATCTGAACGTCAGTGCCGTCGTCGATGCCGAGAGTGACGGGCTTGCGATGCGCCGCGCCGTCGCTGCTCACGACCATCACAGATTTTGTGCCGTCGTCCGCCGTGACAATCGCGGAGTCGGGCACCTTCAATGCCTGGGCAACGCTCTTGCCGGTGATGGTGACCTTCACCGGGGTTCCCGCCTTGAGTTTGCCGGTCTTGTTGTCAATCTTCAGCCACACCTCAACGGTGGTGCTTCCGGGGTCGAGCGCCGGACTGATCATGGAAACTTTCGCTGCTACCGGGTCGGCGATTCCCGGCACATGCACGGCAACCGCGTCACCCAGCTTCATCTGCTGCGCGAGGCTCGCGGCGAGATGGGTTTTGGCCAGGAGCACGGAGGTATCCATCACGGTGATGAGCGGCGCTCCGGCAGGCGCGGTTTCACCGGCGAACAGGGGCCGGTCCGTGACCACTCCGTTGATAGGGCTGCGAATTTCCGAGTAGTCGACCTGCGCCTCAGCGCCTTTGTACTTGCCTTCAGCCGAAGTGAGTTGTCCCTGCGCGGCTTTAAGAGCGGCGTTGCGGCTTACCTTCCGCAACGACTCAAGATGCTGGGCGGCGGCGTCGTAAACTGCCTGCGCCTGCACCAGCGCGGCTTCAGCGGTGTCGAGGTCGCGGCCCGGAATGGCTCCCTCAGCGAACAACTGCTTGCGGCTTTCTACAATGCTTTTGTTGAGATCGAGATTGGCTTTGGCCTCGGCCAGGTCAGACTCCGCCTTGAGCATATCTTCGGGCACCTGCGCCTTCGTGGACGTGTCATAGTTTGCCTGGGCCGCTTCGAGCGATCCCTTGTTATCCATTGCAGCCGCCACCAGATCGCTATTCTCAAGCGTTGCCAGTAGCTCGCCGGCGCGTACACGCTGGCCGCGCTCCACATAGAATTTTTTTACGGGAGCACTGATTTTTGGCGCGATTGCGGCCTGGGCCACAGGGGCCAGAATGGCATCGGCGCTGATTTGTTGCGAGATGGGCCCTTGCTCCGGATGCTCGGCTTGCACTGTTACCACGACCGGCGGCGTCGCTTCCTTTTTGCAGCCGGGTAAGAAAGCCAAAAGCGCCAGCGCGGCCAGTAACATCCTATACAGCCGCCGAGTTATTTTTGCGTCCATGGTTTCGCTCTTCACACGGTTCACAGTTTTTCCGGTCTCAGATCGCTACAGCGTGTTTCAAAGATAGTTGTGTGGACTCCCGTTTTCATCCCGCAGGGGCTAAAGCCCCGAGTTGTGTGCGTCCTTTTCGGCACGACTGAAGTCGTGCCCTTTCACGGAGAAATGAACGAAAACCCGCACCAACCAGTGTTCCCTTGTTCCCACGGTCCCTTGTTCCCACGGTCCCTTGTTCCCTCGGTCTCTTGGTCCCGGTTCTTCTCACATCGTCCCCGTGATGGTTTGCAATTCCGCTCGCGCCGTCTCGTAGCGCACGCGCCCATCTTCGCGCGCATTTTCGGTGCTGACGTAGGTATTCTCGGCGTCGACGACCTCCAGCACCGTGGCCTCGCCTCCCGTGTAGCGAAGCTTGGTGAGGCGCAGGCTTTCGGCCGCATCGGCCACGCTCATATCGAGCGAGTTTAGCTGGTCATGCGCGGCCTGGGCTTCGGAGTACGCCTCATCCAGTTGCGCGATGAGCCGCCTCTGCGCGGCGCTCAACGCCACCCGCGCGGCATCGCGGCGAATCTCGCTCTGTTTCACCTTGTGCTGGGTGGCAAGCCAATCCCAGACGGGGAGGTTCACGGTAACGCTGGTGGAATAGCCGAGGTTGCGCGCCTGAGTCCCATCGTGGTTCAGTGGGCCATTGACGGCGAATTGGTTGGCGTCGATGCCGTAGGTCACGTTGAATACCGCGCTGGGAAGCATTGCACCCCACGCCGCCTGCACGTCGGCATTATCCATGGCCAGACTGGCAAGCGCGCTCTTGAGTTCCGGATTGTTTTTGGCGGCCGCCTGCTCCACATCTTCCTTTGAGGCGAGGAGCGGTTCTGCCGCCGGCGCACTCAACGTATAGGGCGTGCGCGGATCGGAAAACAAAAGCACGCCCAGCTCCAGCCGGGCTTTTTCGGCGGCCAACTGCGCGTCCTCGGCGTCGCGGCTGCGCTGCTGCTCGACGAGTTGCGCCTTGACTACGTCGGCATGTGCGGCCTCTCGCGCCTGCTCGCGCTGGCTTGTGAGCCGGGTAAAATCCGCAGCTTCCTGGCGGGCCTGTTGTGCGGCCGCCAGCTTATGGTCCGCCGCAAGGGAACTATAGAACAAGCTCGTGACTGTGACGACGAGCCCTCGCCGCGCGATCTCCTGCTCTGCGCTGGCCATGGCGGCTGCCGCGTCGGCATGGCGCACGCTCGCCGGCCCGGCCAGGCTTAGCGTTTCGTCCACAATCCCCTGGGCAATGTATTCCCGGGGTCTGGAGTCGTTGGCGACGAATTTCGGATCGGGCGTGAGCGCGCCTTCTCCGCCCTCCGCGGAGATTCCATTCGGTTGCGTGTAGATGTCCTGGTTGTAGAGGCGCGCGCTGGGCAGCAGAGCGGCGCGGGCGATGGATCGGTCCAGCCCTGCGTTCCGATTGGCGGCAGCGGCGGCGGCATAGGAAGGCTCGCTTGCCTGCGCCAGCCGGATGGCATCGTCGAGTGCGATCACCACCGGAGCATTGGCGCCGGAGGGGCTTGCGACTGCATTGGTCTGCGTCTGGCCGTAGGCTATGAGCGCAGAGGACGGCAGCAGAAGCAAGATCATTCGCCAGGACGAAAGGGCGCTGCGGTGCGCTTTTCCCTCCCGGACTTCGCTGCATGTGATCACACCCAAAAGCATACAATCTGAAACCGAGTTTTGCTCAAAACAACACGCAACAGTTCGCCAGGCAGCCGGTGCATGATAGCGAAACGGACGGGGCACCGGGAGAGAACCAAACCTGCACCGACTCCAGCGCACATGGCGGGATTTTCGGGCGGATTGCCTCGCGCCCCCGGCCCGGCTCTGCGATACTTGTTTGTTATGCCTATTGACGACCTGCAACAGTCTGCACAAAAAATTGCCGGATTCCTGAACACCTTGAACAAGCTGGGCGGAATGCGTCTGAAGTACCGCATCTCGGCGGGCGAAGTGGCGCACGACGGCGATGGCGGCGACGTACGCCAGACGATCAACGTGGAACTGGCCGGCCCGGACGTTCCGCTGGTCATCCAGCACAACGGCGAGTTGCTAAGGGCTCTGGAAACCCTGGCGGCGCAGATGCTGCGGCTGGACCACCACGAGCATCACCTGGTGAGCTTCGACGCCGCGAACTTCAAGGCCCTGCACGCGCAGGAGCTGCAACTGGCCGCGGAAACTGCCGCGGAGAAGGTGCGGCAGACGGGGATGCCCTACAGTTTTCCGCCCATGAACAGCCGCGATCGGCGCATGATGCATATGGCGTGCAAGGGGCTGCAGGGTGTGGAGACTGCCAGTGTGGGCGAAGGGACCGATCGCTTTCTCGTGATTTTTCCCGAGGGCAAGACGGATATGCCGGTGGCGCCGCAGGTCAGGTCGCAGAGCAGGCCGCAGGGGGGCAGGCCACAGGGCAGGCCGGGATTCAAGCCGAGAGGGTTTGGGCGCAGGTAGAACAGTGGCCAGCTGCCAGTGATCAGTGGTCAGTAACGAACGCCAGGCAACCGGGCGAACCGCTATGCCACATTACCCATCTATGAAAAGACAATTTGCGATTCTGTTTCTGGCGGGATGCGCTGTGCTGTTGCCCGCGCAAAAGCGGCTGGTGCTGATCGATCAGGACGGCTCCGGACCCGGCGGATCGGACCAGATGGCGATATTGGCGCTGTTGCAGGCACCCGACGTGCAGGTGCTGGGCATCACCATCGTCACCGGCGACGCGTGGCGCGACGAAGAGACACTGCATACGCTGCGCATGCTGGAGCTGACCGGCCATGCGGATGTGCCTGTGGCGCGCGGCGCGGTGTTTCCGCTGGTGCGCACGCAGCAAGAGACGCAGATTGAGTCGGCGATCGACGGAAAAGTGACGTGGCTGGGCGCGTGGGGCCGAGGCGCGACAAATTTGACCGAAACGGGAACGGGCACGCCGCCCATGCATCTTGAATCGCACGGGCCTTACGAAATTCCGCCCATGCCCGAGGGCATGCCCACCACGAAGCCGATCGATGAGGACGCGGCGCACTTTCTCATCCGCCAGGTGCACGCGCACCCGCACCAGGTTACGATCTACGCCGCGGGGCCGCTGACGAATGTCGCTCTCGCGGTCGCGCTCGATCCGGAGTTTGCCGGGCTGACAAAGGGCATTGTCGTCATGGGCGCGAGCATCCGGCCACAGACAGCCGATCCCGAGTTTGCGACCGATCCTCGCCACGAGTTCAACTTCTGGTTCGATCCCGAGGCGGCGCACATCGTGTTGCGCGCCGACTGGCCGCGGATCGAGGCGACTACGGTCGATATTTCCGTCAAAGCGCCGTTTACTCAGGAAATGGTGGACGCGATCGCGAAGTCGCAGGCGCCGGCAGCCAGGTACATTGCTGCATGGAGCCAGCAGCGCTACTACATGTGGGATGAGCTGGAAGCGTGCGCATGGCTCGATCCCACGATCATCACCAAGGAGCAGGTGGTGTACATGGATGTGGACCTGAGCCACGGTCCGAGCTATGGCGATACGCTGACGTGGCCGGACAAGCTGAAGCCCGCAACCGGTGTGCGGCAGGTTCACGCGCAGTTCGATTTGGATTTGCCGCGCTTTCAGAAGATGTTTGTGGAGTTGATGACGCGGACGCCGTAGCTTGCCGGCGCATCAGTTTGATTCGTGCGGGTCCGTGTCGTGATGCTCATACTTTCCGAGGGTGTTGTTAAGGTGGTCGGGATTCACCGACACCTGGACCACGTCCATCTCATTGCCATCGAGATCGAGGATGAAGAGCCCCATACGGTTGCCTTCGCTGCGCGCGAAGATGAGCGTCTGCTCGTTGCCATGACGGCTGGTTTCGCGAATCATCCGCGCCCATCCCTGGCCGAGCTTTTCCTGGACCATGCGATTCAGCTCTTCGCCATCGGCGGGCCGGGTGAAGTGTTCGAACTCGGCGATGTGCACCCGGCCCACGCCGCCATGCGTGGCCGTGCCCGCGAGCAAGCTTGCCAGGCCCACGAACGGAATGCGCGTGGCGCGCACGTGATACTGCTGCTCGATGGAGCTGACCACGCAGTCGAAGCCGCCCCCAGCGCCCGCCGCGCGCATCACCCAGGGAACAAACACCGCGACGGACAGGACTGCACAGCCCAGAGGAATCCAGAACCCGCGATTCATTGTTGACCTCCATCTGCAGGATTCTTATCGGTCTTGTGCTTTCCATGCTTGTCCTTATCGATGTCTCCCAGTGAGCCCAATCCGCCGATTCCCTTTAGCATGCCCAATTGATCCATGCGAATGGGGCCGAGAATCAGCACAATGCTCAGTTCCTTGGGCTCGGCTGACAACACGAACATGCCGCGCGTTTCGCCATTCACCTGCTTCACCATCACGTCGGTAATTTCAGCGCCATTGTGCTCGCGTGAGCGAACAATCGGTGTCCACACGGGAGTTTCGAAGGCCTGGCGCAGTTTTTCGATATCGTCCATCGAGTACTGGCCTTCCTTGTCGAACTCGTAGTCGCGGACGTAGATGCCGTCCAATCCCTGGACCAGCTGGCTCACCGCGGCCTGGTCCTTGTCTTTGCCGTCCATGAATTTAGCTGCGAAGGCGAGCATGTCTTTGCCAAGGGTGACTTCAGTGACGCTGGAAGCGCGCGAGGCCAATTCCTTTTCGACGGGCGCAGGCAAGGGCCAAGGCGACGGCGCGGGGCTGGGATTGGATTGGGCCATTGCGGGATAGACAAGCGCCGCAGCTCCCAGGATTAGGCCAAACATTCGATTCTTCATGTTCGATTCTCCTTCATCATCCCTTGCGCTCAGCGCGCATTGCGGCCGGTGAGCTTCTACTGCGCGTCCCGGTTGTGTTCGGCGAGTTGCGCGTTCATCTGTTCAAGAGCGTGATTGGCGATGCGCAGCGCGGTCATCACCTGCTGCCTGGCCTCTTCGCCGCGGCGCTGTTCTTCCTGGTGATGCCAAAATGCAGCACCGCCGGCCACGGCAGCGACAATCAACGAGGCCGCGATCCGTTCCAGCCAGATCATGCGGTGACGCGAGCGGCCGGCCTGCTGCCAGAGACGGCCGACGATCTTGCGCTTCAAGTCCGGCGGCGCGGGCCGGCGCGCCAGAGCTATCCGCAGTTCGCGTTCGAAATCGACCATATCGTCCAAATCGTTTTGGGGTTCACGCTCCACGCACATACTCCTTCAAATGAATCGCGGCCTTGGCCCGCAGCAGCTTGAGTCCGCGCTGCAGATGGCTCTTTACCGTGGCCAGCGCCGCCCCGAGTGCGGCCGCAATTTCTTCCGGCG
This sequence comes from uncultured Acidobacteriota bacterium, assembly GCA_963826735.1. Taxonomy (GTDB): domain Bacteria; phylum Acidobacteriota; class Terriglobia; order Terriglobales; family Acidobacteriaceae; genus Telmatobacter. Next base: position 662,136 of record CAWGYN010000005.1, on the reverse strand, counting down.
TCAGATCCTCCTGATAGCGAAGAATCAGTGCCGCGCGTTGCCGCTCGGGCACAGTGGCGAGCAGCCGTTCCACGCGGTCGGCCAGCGGCGAGCTGCGTTCTTCCGCCTGCGCGCCGTGGGTTTCGGTGATCTCTACACTGATGCCGCGCACGCGCCGCCTGCGTAAGGCGTCGGCCGACCGGTTCATTGCGACGCGCCGCAGCCACCAAAGCGCATGCATGGGGCTTTCAATCCTGCGCAGATGCCGGTCCAGCTCGAGAAAAACATCCTGCGCAATCTCCTCGGCCAGGCCGCGGTCGCCGGTCATGCGCAAGGCGAGCGAAAAGACCATCGACTGGTGCTCGTCCACAAGCTGTTCGAAGTCGGGCTGCCAGGTTCCGGCCATAAATCGCTGCTACCTTCTATTCCGCACGAGTATGCGGGACGGGATGCAGAAGATACGGGATCAAACCGGAAAAGTTCGGAGTAGCTGCTTGCCAAAACCGTTCACAGCTTCACGGTTTCACAGTTTCTGTGGTGCGCGAGACTGCCAAGCGCAAGTTATTGATTTTAATTGCGTTGCGAGGGTCCACAGTTTCACAGTTTCTGTGTAACCTGGCGGTTTTGGCTGTAGGGCGCTGATTCTGCGCTGGTTGCGGGCTCCACAGTTTCACAGCCCGTTTTTTCGTTGTAGGAGGGGGGTGGGGGTAGGGGGTGGTGGTACGGACCGGGGACATAGCTGGCATTTTGCGCCGGGGACGTCCCTGACACTCTGGGCCGGAGATGGTTCTGGCTGCACATAACTAGATTGTGCGCCGAAGCGGCGTAATTATATGCAAAAGGCTGGGAAGAGATTTCGCGATCGGGGATAGTGGGTCCCTTGACCTCTGAAACCTGCCTTCAGGCCTAAACTGTTCGGTATGAGCAGGCAAGCGTTTTTGATCGCATTCTTGTTTTTTGCTGTTTGCGGTGTTGTTCGCGCGCAGTGGGAGATGGAGAGCTCGGGTACGACGGCGGATTTGCGCGGCATCGACAATGTTGGCGGGGGCGTGGCGTGGGCTTCGGGCACGAACGGGACGGTGTTGCGGACGGAAGATGGCGGGTATCTGTGGCAGACGTGCGCGGTTCCGCCGGGCGCCGAGCATCTGGACTTTCGCGGGGTGCAGGCGTTCGATGCGAATACGGCGATCGTGATGTCGAGCGGGAAGGGGGATCTGTCGCGGCTGTATAAGACGACGGATGGGTGCCAGACGTGGAAGCTGGTGTTTACGAATCCGGACAAGGATGGGTTTTGGGATGCGATTCGCACCGATCCCGACACCGGGGCGGTGAGCGTGCTCGGTGATCCAGTGGCCGGCGCCTTTCGCCTGTTTACGCAGAACCGAGATACGCGCGAGTTCTCAGCCAAGCCGCCCGTAGATAACATTCCCATCTGGCATGGCAATCCGCTGCGGGCTGCGGCAGGTGAGGCCGCGTTTGCGGCAAGCAACTCGACTCTTATTCTGAAGGGGAAGCTAGTGTCGCTTGCTTTTGTGACCGGTGGCAGCAGGCCCGAGTTCATTGAGTATATTCCGAACATCCTGGCGAATCGCACCATGTATTCGGACTGGAATCGAGCGCCGCTGCCTTTCGCAGCCAGCCCATCGAGCGGCGCATTCTCTGCCGCCGTTTGCCCCCAAGTGCGCGACCAGCGATTTTTCCCGATCGTAGTTGTCGGGGGAGATTACAAACAACCTGACGAGAGCAGCCAAACGGCAGCATGGAGCCTCGATGGGCTCGCGTTTAAACCAGCTCAGACGATGCCGCACGGCTACCGCTCCGCTGTCGCCTACGATGTCGACGCCGATGCGTGGATTACGGTGGGGCCGAATGGGACGGACATTTCGACGGACGACGGGAAGAATTGGCGCGCGCTGCATCCCGACCCGGCGAGGCATGAGGCACCTGACGCTGACCGCGATTGGAATGCGCTGTCTCTGCCGTTTGTTGTGGGGCCGCATGGGCGGATTGGGAAGCTGAATCCGAAGGCGCTCGTGCATTGATCGGGTGCTGGATTCGGGCGGCCCTACGGGACGCCCGGTCTGCTGCGTGCGGTTTCCCAGGACGTCGTCTGCCTTTTGGCAGACTCCGGCCTGGGCTATTCTCGGCCCTCCCTCCGGGAGGGTTCTTCCCGCCCGTCATTCCCAAGATGGAGGGATGCGCCAACCTCGTCCCGGAGGGACGAATCGAAAATAGCCCAGGCCGAAGTCCGCGTCAGCGGACTGAGCCCTGGGATAGCGGTCCGTAAGAGACCGCCCGTCCCGGAGGGCCGGGCGATTCTTTCCTCGTTCCCCTGCTGGGTTAGGATTCCATCATGTCTCATACCTATAGCAGTGCGCTGTTCCGCTGCGTTTTTTCTACCAAGGAACGGCGCAGGCTCATTTCGCCGGAAATTCAGCCCCGCCTATGGGCCTAAATGGGAGGAGTCGCCCGCAAGCGCGAAATGAAGGCTCTCGGCATTGGCGGAACGGACGATCATGTGCATCTTCTTCTGTCTCTGCCTTCCTCATTGCCAATTGCGAAAGCAATGCGGGAGATCAAGAGCGAATCTTCGCGGTGGCTTTGCCAGGAGTGCGGGCAAGCGGGATTTGAATGGCAGGGGGGATACGGAGCCTTCTCCATCGGGTGGGCGCAGGTGGAGGCAACGCTCGCGTACATTGCGCGCCAGCAGGAACACCACCGGAAACACGATTTTCATGCCGAGTTTGTCGCATTTTTGAAAAAACATCGCATTGAATACGATCCGCGTTACGTGTGGGGATGAGATTCGGGCGGCCCTACGGGACGCCCGGTGCGTTGCGTGCGGTTTCCCAGGACGTCGTCCGCCTTGCGGCAGACTCCGGCCTGGGCTATTTTCGGCCCTCCCTCCGGGAGGGTTGCATCCGGCGAGACGGCGGCGCTTTGACGCGAAGTGCGGGTCAGGAGACCCGCACGACAGCCGGTCTGGAGACCGGCGCTACACCTGGAGACTGGCGCTACACCTGGAGACTGGCGCTACACCTGGAGACCGGCGCTACACCTGGAGACTGGCGCTACACCTGGAGACCGGCGCTACTTCAGGAGTCCGGTGGTCCATCAAAACAAATCCGGAATGCTGTGGAAGGCGATGCGGGTGGGCGCGGCTTTGTATGCCGTCAGCATGGCGGCGGGGGCTAGCGTGCTCATGCCGTACTTGTCGTTGATCTGGTCCATGGTGGCGAGGAGGCGGGTGCGGGTCTGCTCTTCTTCTAGGCCGTCAAAGAGCGCTAGCGTGTGCAGGCGGTCGGGGACGAGATTGTTGAGCTGCACGCCGATGAAATAGGGGTGCTGGTACTGCGCGCCCGTGGGCTGCGAGTCCCAGAGGCGGCGCAGGGCGGCGATGAGGGTTTGATTGTCCTGGCATTCGTGGAGCTTGATCTCGCTGCGCCAGCCGCGTGCGGGGACTCCGAAGCGGGAGACGGGCGTGTTCTCACCGCGCGGCACGGCGAAGCCGATGGCGAGACCGATGTTGCTGGCCCAGAGGCCCTGGGAGCGCAGGCGCATGGCGGCTTTGTGGAGCAGCTTGTGGGCCACGGCCCAGGCTTTTTCGGGGGTGCGCATTTCCGGCGCGAGCACGTGGGAGTGGCTGATGGACTTTTGATGTTCGAGCTCGGCCATCTCGAAGTCTTCGCCGCGCAGCCAGTGCCAAAGCCGCTGGCCCCACACCGAGCCCCAGATCTCGCCGGACTCTTCACAATTAAGGGCGAGCAACTGGTCCATGGTGTGCAGGCCTTTTTCGTTCAGGCGCTTCTCGGTGCGGGCGCCGATGCCGGGCAGATCGCGGAGGGTGAGCTGGTGGAGCGCTTCAGGCAGAATGTCGAGGGGGAGGGCCACAAGACCGTCGGGCTTTTCCATATCGCTGGCGATTTTGGCGAGGTAGCGATTGGTGGCGAGACCGACGGAACTGCGCAGCATGGGACCGACGCGCTCGCGAATCGTTCGCTTCACCCTGCATGCCGAGATCGATGGCGGCGAGAAGCGGCCGCTCGCGGCCGATGAGGCGGCAGGCCATCTCGTCGATGGAGCAGACGGCGGTGACGGGCACGCAGCTTTCCACGGCTTCGACGACGCGATGATGGAATTCCGTGTAGATTTCGTGCCGGGCCTCGACGAGAACGATTTCGGGGCAGAGGCGCTTGGCGTCGGCAACGATGGTTCCGGTGCGCACGCCGAAGGCCTTGGCCTCGTAGCTGGCCGCAATGCAGCAGGTGGTGTCGGCCATCATGGGGACAACGCCCACGGGACGGCCGCGCAGCTCCGGCCGCGCCTCCTGCTCGCACGAGGCGAAGTAGGAGTTGAGATCGACGAAGAGCCAGTTGAGCGAGGAATCCTGAGTGGATTCGGCGGCTCCGGCTTGCTCCGGGAGGCGGGCAGAGCCCTCCGTTCCACGGCCCAGGTTCACAAGCTCTTCCGGCCACTCCTCGGGAGCGGGCGCGAAGGCCAGATTGGGCGCGGTGGCCATATGCGAACTATTTTCGCTTTTTATTCTCTTTTTTGCAAGAGAAGCCACGTACCTTTGGTCACAGACATGCCCTGAAGGTGGGATGAGATAACCTTAAAAGAGCAGATATCGTCTAATCTAAGACAGCCAACCCGGCTTTGAAGGGGTCATACTCAACAAGTCATAACCTCTGCAAAGCGCCGGATAGCGCGGAACGGTGACCGAAGATGCAGACCATAACGCATTGGCTTACGGCGAACGAAAGCGTTCTTGCCGTGCTGGTCACGGTGGGCGTAGCGGTGTTGCTTGTGTGCTGTCGAGTGCTCGAAGTGCACCGGGAAGGATGAGTCTGCCGCGACGAGCTAAGCCTGACGCTCTTCCCGGTCACCGACGCAAAGCTACGAACGCTACTTGCCGCCAGCAGCCGGTGGCTCCTGGCTTCAAATACATCTCAAATTGCGCCAGAATCCGGTTGTAAAGACTGGTGCGCACATCAGGTGCCGCTGATGGAGTGCGTCTTGCGCGGATAGATCTGCAGATCGTACGGGTCGCCGGCCTCGATGAGCTTCTGGACAAACTGCACGGTGTTTTCGATGTGCACATTGTCGTCGCCGGTTCCGTGGGCGATCAGCAGCCGCCCTTTCAACTGCGCCGCTGAGTTGACCACGGAAAAGTCGCGGTAGCCGTCGGCATCCTCGGCGGGCACGCCGAGATAGCGCTCGGTGTAAATGGAGTCGTAGTTGCGCCAGTCGGTGACGGGCGCGACGGCGACGCCGGCGCGGAAGCGGTCGGAGTGCGTCATGGCGTAGAGCGTGAAAGTGCCGCCCCAGCTCCAGCCCCACCAGCCCAGGCGCTTCGGATCGAGCTGCGGGATCTGTTCGAGCGCCGCGTCGACGACGGTCAACTGATCTTCAAGCTGCACGGGACCGAAGTTGCGATAGGCCGCCTGCGCGAAGGCGCGGCTGCGGAAACCCATGCCGCGATTATCGGCGCGGAGTACGGCGAATCCGTGCTGCGCGAGCACATTGTCGAAGAGCAGGTTGTCGTGCCACTTGTTCACGACTTCCTGGGCGTGGGGTCCGCCGTAGGGATTGACGATGAGCGGAACTGTGGCGGGATTGGACGAGCCGGAAGGCATCAGCAGCGTGGCGTAGAGCGTGGTTCCATCGTGGGCTTTGACCTCAAGCTGCTGGGGGAGCTTCAGCTGGTAGGAGTCGAGCGCATGGGTCTCCCAGAACACGCAGCAATTCTGGGCCGAAGCAGGAGCCTCGTGACCAGTATCCGACTGGGCAACATCCGCCTCCACATGACAGGTCCGGATCACGGGCGTCGTAGCGCGCGTGGAGTACATGTCGGAGAAGGCTTTTGCCGCCGGGCGCGAAGGCTGGCGTCGTGAAATCCGGCGCCCGCGCTCAACTGCCTGCGCTCGCCGTCGAAGTTGACCTGCCAGATCTGCTGCTCCAGGGGATTGCCTTCGTTCGATGCGTAGATAACCACCTTGCGCTCGGGATCGACGCAGTACACGTCGCCCACTTCGAAATCGCCCTGGGTCAGTTGCTTCTCGAGCTTGGCATCGGTGGCCAGCGGATTCGCCTGGTCGTAGCTGTAGAGATAAAGGTGGGTGTGTCCGTCGCTCCAACTGGTGAGAACCACGACGCCATCGCCCACGGCCACGTCGTAGTCTTCGTCGAGGAACTTGTCGTCGCTGATCTCCAGCATCTTGCGCGCGTCGCCGATTCGGCGCCGGCGAAATACAAGGCGCGATGCTTGTGATCGCGACTGAGGGTCTCGACCCACAGGGTGTTGCGATTGACCCAGCCAAAGCGCGGAATATAGTCGCCGGGCTGGATGGGAATGTTCATCCACGTGGTCTTGCCGCCCTTGGCGCTGACCACGCCCACATGGACCTCGGGGTTGGCGTCGCCGGGCTGGGGATAGCGCTGCCAGTCCACCTGTGCGTGCGTGGGAATCCAGTCGGTGATGGGATACTGCGGCACGGCGGTCTCGTTCATCTGCAGATAGGCGATGTTCTTTGAGTCCGGCGACCAGAAGTAGTTGCTGCGCGTGTCGAGCTCTTCCTCGTAGACCCAGTCCACTTCGCCGTTCAGTATCGATTGCCCTTTTCCGGCCGATTGAACCAGGCGCGGGCGCCACGGCGACGGTGGGCGTGCCGGGGTCGCGCAGATGGATGACGGAAAGCCCGTGATCGCGAATGAAGGAGACGCAGGAGCCGTCGGGCGAGAACTTGGGATCGTCGCCGGAAGCGGCTCCCGTAAAGCCGATCTGCACGCCGGTGCCATTGCGCAGATCGTAGAGCCAGAGGCGGCCATTGGCGTCGAAGAGCAGGTGGGCGGAGTCGGGCGCCCAAAGGTAGCCGGCCATGTTGTAGCGCTCGCGATGATCGCGGTCCTGCTCGGAACCGGCTTTACCGTCGAGCGATGCCATTTTGGCGGCGCTCACCATCACATGCACCTTGCCGGTGACAGGATCCACATCCATCAGCTCGCCGCCGTCGAGATAGGTCAGATGCTTTCCGTCGGGAGACCAGGCGAGCGTCTCGGGCGGCCTTGGAACCAACGGGCCGTGCGCGAAGATGGTCTTCAACTGTGAGCTGCTTCTGCGGCGCCTGTGCGGCAGCGGAGTGAGAAGCAAGAGACAAGGCAACGAAAACGGCAGACAAAAGAGCAGCGGCTCGCGTCAAAGAGAGTTCCTCCTGAGGAAGACGGTCTGGAAAGCGGGCCGAATGAAAGTTTTCTGGCCGCAAAAGGAATCAGGCAGGGCTTGGAGAAAAGTGTAAATCAAGCCACGGCCTGTATTGCGCTGTGGAAGTGGACGGTGTATGTTGCGCAATATGCACTGGGCAACTCCGGAAGAACGCCGCGCACTGGGTCAGGCGCGGCGCAAGCAAGTGGGACGCCACCAGCACGAAGTTCTCGAAGCCAAGACGCGGCCGGTTCCGGCGCTCACGCTTGTGGAGCGATCGATGCGGGGCCGCGTGCCTGCGCTGATCGCAGTTGAAATACGAGTTGATGGCCGAGTCGCCGTTCGGGTATTTTCGCGGCGCGGCGCCGGTGATGGCGGCGGACCTGGCACAACTGCCGTACACCGGGATCGTGAGCCAACTGTGCGGCGATGCGCATGTGCGCAACCTGGGCGCCTATGCCGCACCGGACGGCAGGCTGGTCTTCGACATCAACGATTTCGATGAGACGATTCGGGGCCCCTTCGAGTGGGATTTGAAGCGCATGGCCGCCTCCCTGGTGCTGGCAGGGCGCGCCGCGGGGCACAAGGATGGCTCGGCGCGCAAGGCTGCCGTGGCGTGCGTGGAGCGTTATGCCGCACAGATGCGCGCGTTTGCCGCCATGCCGCAATTGGAAGTGGCCCGATTCCAGGTGCATCGCCTGGGCCTGGCAAGGGCGGTGCACATGGCGCTGGGCAAAGCCGAGCGCGCCACGCCGCTGCACACACTGGAACAGCTTACGATGCCAGCTTCAACACGTCCGGGCGCGCCGCGCCGCTTCAGGGAATCGAAGCCCATGCTGACGCGGGTTACGGGCGCGCGGGCCGCAGCGGTGCTGGCCTCGCTGGGGCCCTACAGAGAAATGCTGGAGCCACAGCGGCAGCACCTGCTTTCGTTTTACCGGCCGGTAGACGTGGCGTTCAAAGTGGTGGGCACGGGATCGGTGGGGTTGCGCGATTATTGCATCTACTTTGAAGGCAACGGCCCCGCCGACACGCTGTTTCTGCAAGTCAAGGAAGAGGCTGCATCGGCCTACGCGCCATACTTGCCCGACGCGCACCCCGCAGCGCACAACGGGCAGCGCGCGGCCGAAGGACAACGCGCCATGCAGATCCAGACCGATCCGTTTCTGGGTTGGACGCACATCGGTGGGCGGCAATATCTGGTGCGGCAACTGAATGACCACAAGGGAAGCATTGCGATCGAGGACCTGGCGGGCGCGAACCTGAAGGCCTACGCCGAGGTCTGCGGCGAGCTGCTGGCGCGCGGCCACGGCCGCTCCGGCGACCCGCAGGTGATGGCCGGCTACATCGGGTCGGGCGCCGCTTTCGCTGAAGCCATCGCCGATTTTGGCGTGGCCTACGCCGAGCAGACGGAGAGGGATTGGGAGCAGTTGAAGAGGTCGGCGAAGGCGAAAAATTGAGCGCACTCGAGGAGCCAGACCGCAATTCTCACCGCGAACCGCTACAATTTGGGTGGCTCTAATTCATGACTCCTACTCCAACGTCCGCGCCGAAGCCAAGCCTGACGAAGATAAGGAAACTTCTCGCAGAACGCGGGCAGCCGAAGCCCCTAAGTGAGATCTCGGACTATCTCAGGCAAATTCGAAAAGTTTCCGAGCGGTGGGAACATGCGGATTGGGAGAATACCGAATCCAACGACGCTTGCCTACTAAACAATGTCAGGCTTGTCGGGCAAGTTTGGTTTCGTGGGCATTCCAAGCGAACACACAAACTAGCACCTGGACTATACCGAGAGAACACTTATAGAAATCTTGCGAAGCAGAGTGCTAGCCCAATTCCTGAAAACAAACGTCCCAGCCGATTTGAAGAACTGATCGAGTTAGAGCACGAGTTGCGGATTGACTTCACCAGCTATGGGCGCCTGCTTAATCCGGCAAACGAGGCGAAATCCTCTGCAGACTGGTACTTCCTAATGCAACATCATGGCGTTCCAACCAGGCTCCTCGACTGGACTACAAATGCTCTTGCAGCTCTCTTTTTCTGTGTGAAGGACCATCAAACGAGCAGCGCCGCATCTGAAGAAGACTCGAAATTGAAGGCGAAGATCACTATCTGGATGATAGATGCCTATTGGCTTGCGGACAGACTGAGCGACGTATGGAGTGCCCCACTACTTGCGTGGAGCGCGGATGCTGATCGCTACATCCCGCCTTTAGAAACGTTGATCGAAAAAATGGACGACTGTTTGGCCCTCATACCAAAGCACGCGATGCCAATCGAGCCACCTGCGCTTCATCCGCGTGTCGCGGCGCAGGAAGGACGCTTTATTATCTTCGGTCAGACAGAAGACTTACTCGACGAGCGAATTCGCTTGCTGCCCTTGAAATCCGGAAGAGGATCTGAAGACCTGAGAATCCATCAAATCTTGTTCGATGTGGAAGACGTTGACGCGTTGCTTCGTGACTTGGCTCAATTAGGCGTATCGCGGAGAACGCTCTTCCCCGATCTTGCCGGGCTTGCCGACTTCGTAGCCTGGAAACACCTGCATAAAGTTCGCGGCTATAGCCTTTGATTCGTCCCAAGTGAGAAGTTGCTACTCGCTGCCGTTGACATTTAATCACCGCCGGTACACATCGTAGCCGCGCAGATGCGCCGCGGGCGTGAACTCCTGCGACAGCAGCCGCATCAATTCCGCGCGATCGGGTGTCGGGTCTTCTTTGGTCTGCACATTGGTCTTCACGATCAGCCAGCGAATGTTGTGCGTGCGCACGAGGGCGGCAATCTCGCTCGGGGAGTAGGGGTCGATGGTGGGATCGAAAAACGGCACCGGGAATTGCGGATTGCGGCCGGTGGCGAAATAGAACGGTTCTTCTCCGGGAATTAAAACGATGCCGTCGTCGGAAGGAATGTTGGACTGGGCGTAGCGCAGCAGTTCGTCGATTTCTGGTACGTAGGGTCCAGGAGTAGCGAGGCCTGCGAGCGCGGGAAACGCGGAGTGCACTGGAGGGCCGTCGGGAAGGTTGGCGTAGGAGAGCCGCTCCTCGCTGGCGGTGTAGAAGCCTCCGCAAACCAGGAACGTGATGGAAATGATTGCGGCCAGCGCGGGCGTGAACCAGCGATTTGCGCTGACGCGCGCGGTGAAAGGGCCGAGGAACGCCAGCAGTTCCGCGAGAAGCAGAATGAGCAGCGGCCAAATGCCGTAGGTCGAGCCCCAAAGCTGCTGCGATAGAAAGGTGCCGTGGATGGCGGCGAGCAGAATCAGGGCCAGAAATGCGCGCGGACTAAACCGGCGTCGGGCTGCGAAGAGATTCGCGAGGGTCAAGGCGGTGGCCAGCACGAGCAGGAGTGGCCAAAGCGCGAGAAGGCTGTCGCCGCGCTCGTCGGCGTCGTCGTAGATGAGAAGTGAAGCGAGCGTGATGAGAAACGGCGCGGCGAGCAGGGCGAAGGCGGCGATCTGCGACCAGAGGAGTGCTCCGATCGCATGAATTCGTAATCGCTTTCTGATCGGTGCGGGCGTAGACGCCCGCACTACAGCCGGTCTGGAGACCGGCGCTACTTCTCCGGCAAATGCACAATCATTCGATCTTGGTAGTGGTTTAAATCCCACCCACAAGAGCGCCAAGGCGACGGCTACGCAGGGCAGCGTCCACAGGAGCGTGGGATCGCTGTAGACGCTGAGCATGAGGCTGAGTCCGGGCAGGCGGCGTTGCCCCGCATATTCGATGGTCCAGTGAAGGTAGTTTCCGAGACCGGCGGTGCAGTGGAGGGCGAACAATGCGGCCAACAGTGAGCTGCACGCGCCGGCAAGAAGGGCGACGAGTGGCCGCGCATCCAGCGCGGCGGCCGGAGTTTGCCGGCGATTGAGGGCGAGCAGGAGGAGGACTGCACACACCGCCGCCAGAAGCAGCGGCAGGCCCATGTTTTGCTTGAAGAAGAGCGGAACGACCAGCATCGTACCGGCCGCGAATCCGCGAGCGAGCGGGTGGGGTTGGCCCTGACTTCCGAAAAGCAACCACAGGTCCTTCGACTCGTCCCGGCACGCCGGGACTCGCTCAGGATGACATTCGATTTTCGGTTGCTCAGGATGACACTCGATTGTTGATTGCTCGGGATGACATCCGATTTTCGATTGCTCAGGATGACGGTGCTCGTTTTGGCTGCCAACCGTGTTCGGATGGGATGCGAAATCTGCCTGCAGCAAAAACCAAATCGCTACCAGCATCCAGAAGCCGCAGTCGCAGTCGTACTCTGGCGTGGGGACGATGCAGTAGATGCCGAGGAAGATGAGCGGCGCGGCGAGGATCAGAGCTAGCGTCCAGGCGGCGGCTACGCGCCCCCGCAACGAGACTAGCGCGATCCTCCACGCCAGCACTGTGCCCAGGCCGCCGGTGATGGTGGCATAGAGCACGTGATGGAAAAAGACGCGGCCTGTGAGGCGGATGATGGCGGCCTGGATGAGAAATGTGAGGGGCGCGTGCGCCAGGGGGAAGTCGCGGTAGGGCACCTGGCCGAGGGCGATGCGCTCTGCGGTGTTGAGAATGTAGCTGAGATCGAAGAGCACCGCGACATGCGCATTCTGCCAAAGCACCACGGCGGCGGTCGCGGCAAAAAGCGCCGCAGCCGCAAGCCAGTCGCGCAACGCCCAGCGCGGGGCGGTGGCTTCGGACTGCGGCGGATTCGATTCTGTCGGTTCGGGCGCTCTGCTTACCATCCGCGATGATAGTAATAGGCCCAGCAGGGCGCAGAAAACAGCGCCATGAGCAGGGCAACGAACCAGCCCACCCCGGTCCAGCCAAGGAAGATGTTCACGAGCAGGATTCCCGTGGCGTTATGGGTGTGCCGCGCGGCGGCAATGATGGCGGGGAGGAAATAGAGGACGCCGAAAAAGATCAGGAAATGCATAGAAGCCCCCACATCGATTCCAGAGGTGTTACGCAGAGTGTAGCGCTGGAGTTCCCTCTTTCTTGATCAAGACCGGCGCGGGCCCGGACGCTTCATGCGTCGGCGCGGGTCATCGAGTCGGCTCCGAAATTCAGTATTGCGCCCCCCGATGTGCGTGGGTATACTCCCGTCGTCCCTCAAAATCCGATCAAGGAGGTGTCATGGGCAAGATCAATTTCGGCCGTGTAATTCTCGGTGGCATTGTTGCCGGGATTGTTGCGGATCTATTGGGTTTTCTGGTGGATGGTTTGTGGCTCGGGCAGCGCTGGTCTGAGGGCATGGAAGCCCTCAACCACCCAGAATTTTCCAGTAGCATGTGGATCGGGTTCGATATTGCTGGGCATCGTCGGCGGGATCGTCGCCATCTGGCTCTACGCGGCGATTCGGCCCCGCTTCGGCGCGGGATTGGCGACGGCGATCCGTGCCGGGGTGGCCGTATGGATCCTTGGGACGCTGGTGCCTAATGCTTCCTTCATGTACGTTGGCGGCCTGTTTTCGAAGCACCTCACGCTCTTCACGACGCTGGGCGGTTTGGTAGAAGTGGTGGCGGGCACGATTGCCGGAGCAGCGCTGTACAAGGAAGCCTAAGACCTGCTCGCGCTGCTGGCGCCTCTGCATCGGAGGTTCTCCGGGCACTTCTGCCGGGAGCCGGGCGGGGCTGCGCAACAAACGCTTGCGTGGCTTGCCATTGGTTTGCCCGGGGCCGTCCGCTTCGCGTCGTGGTGCGAGGGGTCAATTTCTCGGGGGCAATTGGCCCTTGGCATTTTCCATGCTGTTACGGGCAGAATCGAAGATGCTGTAGCTGGCCCTCTACAATGAACCGGTATGCCGACAGCGGTTCGATCGCACGCGAAGATCAATCTGGGGCTTTACCTGGGAGCGCCGCGCGCCGGACGGCTTTCACTGCGCTTGCTGACTGTCTACCAGACGCTGGAAATGCATGACATTGTTACGGTTACGGCCAACGCGCTCGGCGCAGACCACGCTGCGGATTACCTCGAATGATGCCCGCGTGCCCGACGGACGAGCGCAACACGGCGTGGAAGATGATTTCCCTGGCTTTGGAGGAGATGGGCACCGGAGCGGAGGTCGAAGTTCATATCGAAAAACGGCTTCCGGTGCAGGGCGGGCTGGGAGCCGGGTCGGGCAATGCGGTGGCGGCGCTGGTGGGGCTGGAAAAAGAGCTTGGACTGACGAGTCAGCAAGTCAGCAAGTCAGCGAGTCAGCCCACGAGCGACCTGGCAGAGATCGGATCTTCGGGGCAGTTGAACCGGCGCTGGCTTGAAATCGCCGCCAAGGTCGGCTCCGATGTGCCGCTTTTTCTGGTGGGCGGAACGGTGCTGGGCCAGGATCGCGGGCAGGAGGTTTCTCCGCTCCCCGACATCGAGCCCACCTGGTGCGTGGTGGTGGTGCCGGAGGTCGGTGTCTCCACGCCGCAGGCTTTTCGCGACTGGGACGCGCTTTGCGCCGCGGAAGGTTTGACCCCGGAGGCAAGTGCCGATAGACTAAAAGAGTCGAGCCGTGCCTATGCCAGCGCTTTTCGGGGAGCAATTCCCGAGGGCGGGCCTGGAGCAGGCTCCTCCGGTGTCTTCTCCTTGGGAGAAGACCTGGCCGGACCGCAAGAGTCGAAACATGGGTCTGGGCTTGTCCGCACCGGGATCACGAGCTGGATTGAGAACGACTTCGAACGTGTAGTCTTTCCCCAGCATCCCTCCCTTGCTGAGATCAAGCGTCTTCTTGCGGCCCCGGGCACACCGGAGGCAGCTCTGTATTCCGCGCTGTCGGGTTCCGGTTCGGCGCTCTTCGGGTTGTACCTGACCCGCGGAGATGCGGAAGCGGCACAAGACCGGATCGGAACGAGAGTCTCAAGGGCTGAAAGTGCGGAACACGGTGATCACTCGCACCCTGCCCCGTAAAGCGTATTGGGACCAGATGATTGTGGAAAGCTAGCAAATTTTCGACGTTGACAGTCGCTTGTTGGGCAAGCGAAACTCACCCACGGCTGACCGAATTGGTGGGCGATCGTTCAATGGTAGGACAATGCCCTTTGGAGGCATTTATCCAGGTTCGAATCCTGGTCGCCCAGCCAGAAAACAGCTTTTAGCGTTTAGCTAATAGCTCAGGCAAGAAACGCAGCCATAGCCAACCAGCATGGAGGTGCTTCAGATGGAAACGGGAACGTCGACAGTGACATTGGAAGACAAGAATCCGGGCGCAACCAGGCTCCGGAGAAGCCTGAAGGCGGCAAGGACGCACCAAAAGGTGGGTCCGGGGACGGCGGCAAGGCCAAAGACGGCAAGCCGAATCCGTCGCCAGAGCGCAAGAAGCCCTCGAAGCTAAGCGAGGACAAGCGCTTCAAGTTGTTTTCCGGCACGGCGAATCCGCGGCTGGCTGAGGAAGTGGCGCGGCATATCGGCGTAAGGTCGGGCGAGGCCAAGCTGCAGCGGTTTGCCGACGGCGAAGTTTACTTTCAACTGCTGGAGAACGTGCGCGGCGTAGATGTGTTTGTGGTGCAGCCCACCTGCTATCCGGTGGATCAGCACCTGGTGGAATTGCTCATTATGATTGATGCGCTCAAGAGGGCCTCGGCGGCCCGCATCACGGCAGTGGTTCCCTACTACGGGTACGCCCGCCAGGATCGCAAGGACCGCCCGCGCGTAGCCATCAGCGCCAAGCTGATTGCCGACCTGCTGACTACCGCAGGCGCCAATCGCGCGCTCTTTGTCGATTTGCATGCGGCGCAGATCCAGGGCTTCTTCAATATTCCCGTCGACCACATCTTTGCCAGCCCCGTGCTGGTGAGCCATTTCAAGGAACTGAACCTGCCCAACCTGACGGTGGTTTCGCCGGATGCGGGCGGCGTGGAACGGACGCGATTCTTTGCGCAGAAGATGGGCGCGCCGCTGGCCATTGTGGATAAGCGCCGCACCGATCTGAACGTAGCCGAAGTGATGCACGTGGTGGGCGATGTGGAAGGCCAGAACTGCCTGATCATCGACGACATTGTGGATACGGCCGGCACGCTGGTGAAAACGGTAGACGCGCTTGTACGCCAATGGCGCGGCGGCGGTGTATGCCTGCGCCAGCCACGCCGTGCTTTCGGGCCCGGCTATCGACCGCATTGCCAACTCGCGGCTGGAGCAGCTGGTGGTGACCGACACGATTCCACTGCGCGAGGCGGCGCAAAAAGTCAGCAAGATTAAAGTGCTCTCGATCGCCGGCCTGCTGGGTTCGGCCATTGAGAACATTCACATGGAGACCAGTGTTAGTACGCTGTTTTCTTAAAGACAGCCTTTAGCTCTTAGCTTTTAGCTGTGCAGTGAGAGATTGGCCTTCGCGTTTTTGCGAAGGAGGAAACGAAAACGCGGCCTGTCAAACGATTCGCCGCACAACAGCAACAAGCAGCTGAATGCTAATAGCTGCTTTTCACAAAGGGAGCGGAGCAATTCAGCTCGCAGCAGAAAGAACTAGCTAAAAGCTAGGAGCTAAAAGCTAGAAGCTGCTTTTCCGTGCCCGATCTTTGAAGAAACGAGAAAAGTAACATGCCAGAAGTAGTCATAGCCAAGCCCCGCAAGGGCAAGTTCAACAAGAATGCCGCGCGCCGCGTACGCGTAGCGGGCAAAATTCCGGCGGTGCTGTATGGCTCCGGGCACGAAGCGGTTGCCGTGGAATTGGATCCCAAACAGATTTTGAGGATCCTCTATTCCGAGACCGGCCATAACACGATTTTTGATGTGGAAGTTGCCGGGCAGCCCGCGGCCAAAGCCATGATTGTGGACTGGCAGCGCGAGCCGATCAAGGACAAGCTGATTCACATCGACCTGAAGCGCATTGCGCTGGACAAGATTTTGAAGGTGCGCGTGCGCGTGAAGCTGCTGGGCATTCCGATAGGCGTCAAGGCGGAAGGCGGCATTCTGGACCAGGTGCTGCGCGAAGTGGAAATCGCATGCCTGCCCGCGGACATTCCCGGCCACATCGATGTGGACGTGAGCGAGTTGGGGATGCACCAGGCGATTCGCGTGAGCGGTTTGCCCCACTCCGACAAGTTCAAGTACCTGACTCCGGAAGATTCTACCGTGTGCCACGTCGTGCACATCCGCGAGGAAGTGGTTGCGACGCCGGAAGTGGTGGAGGGAGCAGTGGCGGAAGGAGCAGCGGCAGCGCCGGGTGCGGCGGGAACACCGGCCGAACCAGAAGTCGCGAAGAAGGGCAAGGGCGAGGCTGAGCCTGCAGCGGGCAAGAAGCCCGAGGCGAAGAAGTAAGCCTTGGCGGATGCAAGCGAGATCGGTGGCTCCGGTGAGCAAAAGGCGCTCGCCGGGGGCTCCGGCGCAAATAGCCGGAGTGGCCCTTTCCTGATTGTGGGGCTTGGGAATCCCGGTCTCGAGTATCTGTGGACCCCGCATAACGCGGGATTCATGGCCATCGACCGCATCGCCCAGCAGGAGGGCGTTGTGGTGCAGAACCGGCGCTGCCGGGCCACTACGGCAACTTGCAGAATTGCAGGACGGCAGGTGGTTCTGGCCAAGCCGGAGACGTTTATGAACCTGAGCGGCGCAGCAGTGGCCGCTTTGGTTGAGGAGTTTGAAGCTGACCCAGCGCAGGATCTGCTCGTGATCTACGACGAGCTCGATCTGGTGCTGGGGACCTTCAAGATCAGGGAGCGCGGTTCGCCCGCGGGGCACAACGGAGCCCGCAGCGTAACCGAGCGCCCTGGGCACGCAAGAGTGGTTGCGCTTGCGCATCGGCGTGGGGCCGGATTTACCTCCCGAAGCGATTGCGGCGCGGGCGGAAAGCGGCCGGGCAGGGATTATCTGCTCTCGCCCATGCGCAAGGCGGATCTGGCGGTGCTGGACGAGGTGCTGGACCGGGTGGCAACGGCCACGCGGCGCATTCTCGAAGTGGGACCGGCAGCCGCGATGAACGAGTTCAACCGGAAGAGACAGGGATCAGGGACTGAGGGACCAGGGACTAAGGACTAGATGCCGACGACTGGGAGCCTGCGATGTAATGGATGAAGGCTGAGAGCTGATAGCTGTAAGCGGAAACGAGGCGTCTCCGCGGAAAAGGAAACCGATGTCGCGTTTGTATGAAGTGATGTTTATCGTTCGTCCCGATGTGGAGGACGAAGAAGCCGACAAGCTGATCGACAGCCTTGAGCACCACGGTTAAGGCCGGCGGCGGCGTGGTGAAGTCGGCGGAGAAGCTGGGCCGGCGCAAGCTCGCCTACATGGTGCGCAAGTTCAACGACGGCAACTACATTCTGCTCACCATTGAAGCCGACGGCGCGGTGGTGCTGGAGCTGGAGCGCCGTCTGCGCGTGACCGAGCAGGTGATCAAGTTCATCACCGTGCGCATGGACGAGGAAGAGAAGCGCCTGGCCAAGGTGAAGGCCAATCGCGGCGTGCGCCGCGCGGCAGTTCCAGCGGCGGTTTCCGTGGCGCCCCCGGCTCCTGCGGCGGCCGCTCCGGTCGCAAGCCCCGCTGCTGCCGAACCGGCGGAGCCGGTGCAGGCGAGCGCGTAGAAACAGGGACTAAGGGACTAAGGGACTCGGGACTAGAAGAGCGCGTCGGCGATAAAGCTTCGAATCCTTAGTCCCTAAGTCCCTAATCCCTGAGTCCCTACGAAAATTCTCCGGCTGTGCCGGAACAAAGAGAGCAAAGAGGAAACACGATGTCTGAAGAAACCCAAGCAAAGGCGCCCGCTGCGTCGGACGCAGCTTCAACTCCACAGGCTCCATCGGAACGGGGTCCTGGTTCGGGATCTGGTTCGGGCCACGGTCCGAGCTCTGGCCCGCGCGGTGCGGGCCGGCCCGGCGGCGGGCCAGGCGGACGTGGCAAGTTTTTCCGCCGCAAGAAGGTTTGCAAGTTCTGCACCGAGAAGATCGACGCGATTCCTTACCGCGACGTGAAGCTGCTGCGGGCAGTTTGTGGCCGAGCGCGGCAAGATTGTGCCGCGGCGGCTGACCGGTGTTTGCACCACGCACCAGCGCCGTCTGACCCGCGCCATCAAGCAGGCCCGGAACATCGCGCTGCTGCCGTTTGCCACCAGGCACTAAACCGTCGCTTGCCGGCGACATCCGGCGAGCGGTGTAGTTGCCGATCTGGTTTCGTATCGGGCGGCTTTCAATCAGGGCGCGATTCTAGTCGCGCCGAGAGCTGGCGCAAAATGCGTTGGGGCTTTGGCCCTGGCCGCAAGCGCGCCGCACTATTTTGAGATTTGGAGAATTTCCCATGGAAGTAATTTTGAAGGAAGACGTAGCCAACGTTGGCTTTCGCGGAGAAGTGGTGAAGGTTGCCGACGGCTACGCGCGCAACTATCTGCTGCCGCGCAAGCTGGCCATGCAGGCCACCGCGGCCAACAAGGCCGTGATCGAGCAGATGAAGGCCTCGGCCGCGCGGCGCTCCGCCACGGAAAAGGCGCAGGCCGAGGAATTGATGGCCAAGCTCGAGCCGCGTGGTGCTCAGCTTTACCCGCAAGGCCGGCGAGCATGGCCATCTCTTTGGCTCGGTCACCTCGTCCGACATCGCCGCAGAACTGGCGGCGCAGGGCTTCGAGGTCGATCGCCGCAAGATTCAGTTGGGCGATGCGATCAAGGGCCTGGGCGACTTCAAGGTGGCCATCCGGCTGCACCGCGAAGTGACCGCGCGCGTGACCGTGAAGGTTCAGGCCGAAGTGACCGAGGAAGAGAAAGCTGCGGCCGCGCCAGCGCCCGCGGCCGAGCCGGTTGCAGAAGAAGCTGCCGAGCCGGCTGTCGCAGAAGAAACCGCGGCGGAGTAATTCCGGCGTTGTCTAAGCGCCCGCCTCATCAGGGTCGCTCGAGCCGTTGCTCCTACGACGGAAACAGCGATCCGGTTGCGGGCGCAATGGCGGTGAGGCGGTTGCGGCGGCGTGGCGGCTGCGGCGCCGGAGAGGCCAGCAGGCTGGCGATTTCGCGCAACTCAGCGCGGGCGTGGCCGATGACTGCGGCCGTCGCATCGAGCGACTTGTTCGGACGGGCAGCCGACGGCACGACGGCCTCGGGATCAACGCTGCCGGGGCGTTTAGCGGGGCGGCGCTGCTCGGCTCGAGAACCGCACGCGCACCGGAAAGAGTGTAGCCTTCGGCGTGGACCAGGCGCTTGATCTCCATCGCCAGTTCCACGTCGCGACGGCGATAGAGCCGCTGGCCGGTTCCGCTCTTGTTGGGCTTCAGCTGCGGGAACTGCGACTCCCAGAAACGCAGAACGTACGACTCCACGCCGCACAGGCGCGCGACATCTCCAATTTTGAAATAAAGACGGTCGGGGATGGGCGGTGGTGAGTAAGCGCGCTTCCGGCTGAGTTGAGTTGCCATAGAAGTCGGCGAGGGAACCGGCACGTTCGGGGGAAATCCCTCGCTCTACTGGCAGTATAGGACAGGTCATTCGCAGTTTGGCACACTTTGGGAAGCGAAAGAGCCGTATGAACCACGCTGGGCAGAGGAAAACAGGGGGCGAAATCGGGATTAGGCGGCGAAATCTTCGCGTATCTTGTAGAGCGATTCCATGATGGGTGTAGCCGGCGTTTGCGCTGCCATCATCCCCGGTCCCCAAAAGCGAGGGACCGGGGGCACCCAATGGGTATTGCCGTGATGGAACGGATCTAACACTTTTCGGCCGAAGTTTTCAAGATGCGGGTTCTTCGACTCCATCCGGTGAGGCGGACTTCGCTCAGAATGAGACAGAGATTGGGGCACGGGGGATTTTCAGTTCAGGCGGTCAGGGACCTGGGGTTCAGCGACTGCAGGACGCGCGGGCGAACCCTGTGGCGCGGCGCGTAAATATTGTTTGGGCCAGCTTACGGTTTCGCCCAGAGCGGCGGCGGCGTGTAACGGCCAATAGGGATCGCGCAATTCGGCTCGCGCCAGAAAGACAAAATCCGCGTGGCCGTCGGCGACGATCGCATTGGCCTGCGCTGGTTCGGTGATGAGCCCGACCGCGGCCGTGGCGATGCCGGCTTCACGGCGGATCCTGGCGGCAAATTCGACTTGATATCCGGGAGCAACCGGAATCTTTGCATCCGCCACGTTGCCGCCCGAGGAACAATCGACCAGATCGACGCCGTGATCGCGCAAGAGACGCGCCAGCTCGACAGATTCGTCGGGATCCCAACCGCCTTCAGCCCAGTCGGTGGCGGAGATGCGCACAAACAGCGGCAAACGCTCCGGCCACACGCTGCGCACGGCGTCCACCACTTCAAGGACGAGGCGAATGCGGTTCTCGAAGCTGCCGCCGTAGCCATCGGTGCGGAGATTCGAAAGCGGCGAGAGAAACTCGTGGAGCAGATAGCCGTGCGCGGCATGAATTTCGACGAAATCGAAGCCGGCTTCGAGGGCTCTGCGCGCGGCTTCGCGAAAGGCTTCGATCACGGCGGCGACGCCGGCTTCATCGAGCGCGGTGGGAACGGCATAATCCGTTGGCGCAAAGGCGATGGCGCTGGGCGCGACTGGCTGCCAGCCGCCGTCGGCAGGCAGCACCAGGCCGTGCCCGTTAAAGGGCGAAGCGGTGCTGGCCTTGCGGCCGGCGTGCGCCAGTTGCATGCCGGCGCGCGCTCCCTGGGAGTGCACGAACTCCGCGATGCGCATCACACCGAGAATGTGATCGTGCTTCCAGATACCAAGATCTTCCGGCGAAATGCGGCCCTCGGGGGTGACGGCCGCGGCTTCAAGCAGGACGAGGCCCGCGCCGCCCTGCGCCCGGCTGCCCAGATGAACGAGATGCCAATCCGTGGCGAAGCCATCGTGGCTGGAGTACTGGCACATGGGCGAAACGCCGATGCGGTTAGCGGAATTCGACGGAGCGAAGCTGGAAGGGAGAAAAAAGCGGAGCGTTCATATTGCTTGGATGATAGCTGTGCGGAAGGGATGCAGAGGCGGCGACGGACAGCGCGCATTTTCCCGTGTTTTATATCGGTTCCCCGACTGGCTTGCCCGGTGCTTTCGCGTTCCCACCCATTTCGCAAAGGACGCGAAATGGATGGGGCACGGAGGCGATTGGTAAATCCATGTGGATCCTCTTGGGCCCTACTGCTTCTTGAGCACGGCAGTGCCCTTTTCGTCCGAGAGGATGGCCATCTCGAACTTGCGGAAATCGGCTGCCCGGTCCGCGGGAATCTCCACCTGGCGCACCGTGTACACCATCTCGTAATGGAGGACGTTGCCTTTGGCCGTTGCCGACGCGTGGTAGCTGGCGAAATCCGTATCGACATCGACGGGATCGGGAGTCTCGTCGACCACGTAGCCGGCGGGCAGCGTGATGTCGTAACTGGAGTGCCAGAAGCCAGGGTGACCGATTTCAATGGGATACTTGCGTGTTTTGCTCTCCATCAAATCAGGCAGGGGGTGCGCATTTGTGCCCATGACGCGAGGCCGCAACAGCAGCAATGGACCGGCAAGGTGCGCGTAGCTGGCTGCGCTTAGGTGCAGATCGAGTCCAACAGGCTTTTCGAGATCTCCACTATCGTGAAATTCATATCCCTTGAAGTCGAGACCGGGAAGTTCAGCGCTCAGGCCTTCTTCCAGAAGGTTGTGAACCTCCTTTGCATCCCTTTCCTTCAGGATGCCGCGCTCGTGTGCCGCATCCACTCCGTTAAAAACATCGTCGATGTCACCGGCGAGAGAGCCGTCGGCCGCCAACGTGAACGAGCCTTTGCGGCTCAGGCCGCCGGTCTCCGGCGGAAGCACGGGCATGCGCAGTACCTGGCTATCGGCTCCGTTGGCAATATTGCCGTAGGCGCCTTGCAAGTTCCCGCGGATCAGCCCCACGGGCGTCTCCTCATCGGTGGGGTCGAAGATGAGGAGAGTTTTGCCGCTCGCTGCCTTTACGCGCGCCATCAGTCGGGGATCGCTTTCCCCATCCGGCAACTCGATTGCGCGTAATCATGTGATTGCCGATCAGCGATGGAGCGTCAGGATTGATCACGCCTCTCTCGCTATTGACGTGCAGGTAATAGGCGCGGATGCCGATGGCCTGGAGCATTGAGATCAGCAGCGTGGTCTTGTCTTTGCAGTCTCCATATCGGTTGCGATAGATGTCGGCCGCGTAATGCGCCTGCCAGCCGCCAATGCCCTTCACGATGATGAAGTAGCGAATGTTCTTCTGGATGTAGGCTGTGATGCGGCTCAGCTTGGTGTAGAGATCGGGCGCTCCGGCTGCAAGTTCCTGCGCTTTGGCAGCAATCTCGGGTGTTGGGATCGGGCCGATGCGCTTCGAGCTGATCCTCCCACAAGCCGAAAGCACGCCACTGATTCTCCGCGCCCTTGACTGCCGCGTCCCCCCACATGACCGACATACGCGCCGCCAGTGCCTCCCACGGCGGAGTGGCGTGTACATTCTCGAGATCAAGCGCCGGCATGTCCTTGATCTCCCAGCGGAGATGGTTGTCCGCAGTTTCGATAGGCTTGACCGGGGTGTACCGGCTCCACGAATCCGAGTAATGGCCGCCGGGAGGCAGCGCCAGCTCCAGAGCTTCGCTCACAATGGGGATCGGCCCCTGAATCTCCCAGTCCTCGGAGTTCATGTAGGGCCGAAGGTGCACCTCGGTTTCGCACGTGACCACGGCGCCAGGATCGCTCGCTGGCGGATTCACGATGCGGAAACGGTCCGTGGCCAGCATGTCCGCATCCCCGTAAGCTCCCTCGTCTTTGAAGTCCGTATCGAGGGCCTGAAACTGCCGGCCATCGGCCGCGATGGTCCAGGAGTGGAAGTAATCCAGCTTTTCGTCCGTATCGTACTCTGCTTCGCAATGGGAATACTTGCGGCCTTGCGGCTTGAGGATGCGCATGGCAAAGCGCTCCCGCTCAATCGCGTGGTTCTGCTCGTCGACCGTGATAAAGTACTCGTCGAAGAGAACCACGGCAGAGGCGTCGCCGGTGTTTGCCGGGGTGGGCGTCTTGGCGGCGTCGAGCGCCCATTGCGGTGCGGGCTGTTGTTTCTCCTTTGCCATGGCCGAGGGGACAAGAAGAATGGCGCAGCAACACGCGGCGGCAGCAAAATGGGTCGAGCAGCGAGCACGCGGCGGCATCAGTTGCCCTTCCCCGTTGGAGCCGCCGCGGGCGCCGGAGCGACGGTCAACACCAGTTGTGCCTGTTCGGCGGCGTCTACCTTCTGGTAAAAGCCGCGCAGGTCCTGATACTCCTCCGGTTTGGCGATGGTGAATCCTCTGCCCAGGGAGTTGGCGATTTCGATCTGATTGGGGCCGGCCTTGCTCTTGAGGATGAATACGGCGTGGCCCTGCCATGCCACGGAAGCATCCTGCGGGGCGCCCTCCACGGCGGCGCCGGGAGGCAGGTGATAGGTGACATCGTCGGTGACGCGATCGGCATAGTGCATGTCGACGGGTTCGAGCCGCTTCTCTTCGTTAACAAACGGGGCGTGTCCGCGGGTGTCAAAGAAAAGGCCCGGAAGCAGGATGCGCTTGGCCGTCGCGGTGCCGAGCGATCCCGTGACTTTGACAATCGCCATCAGGTTCTGGTCGGGCTGGTCCGACGGCAAGAAAGTGATCGACGTGCGCCTCAACGCCTTCGGGCACGACGCCCTCCAGCTCGTCGCGGTCGAACCTTTTCTTCAGCTCGGAGTCGTCGTTCCTTAACGCAAACTGGCGCCAGCGCAGCGCCGTCTGTCCGGTCATGACGATCTGAATTTGCCCTGTGATGCCGCCGTGCGCGTCCAGCGTGAGGTCGGCCACACGATTCACCGAATTTTGCTTATAGCTTTGCTCCGGTGTGGTCGAGACGCCCACTCCCTGGCTGCTCTGGCCGAGGCCGCCGGCGTTTGAGTGCCGCCAGTTCAGCGTCCCAAACGGACACATCTTTTCGCCGGGATCGAGAACAATTTCCTGGCCGCCTGTATTGAGCGCCACCACGGTCGTGTCTAGCTGGTCCAGACCCATGTAGGACGGATCGAAAACCCCTTGATCGCGATCCACCACCTTGGCCGCATAGGCAGTGAGCCCGGCGGCGCGCAGCATGGCCAGATAGAGCATGGCGATGTCTTCGCTCGATCCACTCTTCTGCGCCCAGGTGTCTTCGGCGTGCCGGGCCGTCTTTCAGCTTGAGCTGCTTCATCTCGGTCGCGGTCCTCTGGCGCGAGTAGTCGGTGTTGTCGAGGGCCTGCACCGCAACGTACAGTTTTTTTGCTTTGTCGAGATCGCTGTCCCCGGGAGCGATCAGACCATCCACCGCGGCTTTAATGGGCTTCGACGGCTCGGCGAATTTGTCCACATCCTTTGACCAAAGCTTAGCCTCGCTCAGCCAATATTCGGTCGCGTCGTGGGCGAAGCTGTAATAGAAATTCACCTTGTAAAGAAAGCTCCGGATCGGCGGCATCCACTCTTCGTCGGGGATGGCTGGAATGTCGGTCACGTCGACGGCTGTAGGAGCCGTTTACGCTGGTCTTGATGGTCACGCCGGGCGGCAGGTTGAGCCACCAGATCAGGCTGTGCGCCTCGCGCCCGCGCTCGTCGATCAACGTATCATGCTGGTCGCGGCATTGGGAGTGCCGCTGGGCATGAACGAAGGGAATGGCGTAAACGAGTAATGCGCCTTGTGGACAAAATAAGGGCGCTGAATCTCCCATTGCGGTGAACTTACTTCGTCGTCGTCGTAGCGCAAGTCATAGCTGTACTCCAGAATGCTCCCCACCTCCACGCTGGGCAGGGTAAAGACCTTCTTCCCGATCTGCATGTCACCGGTTTTGGACACCGTCAGGTCTTCCGGTTTCACGGTGAGCGGGATGATGGTTCCGTCGGCGTGGATGGTGCGGCCCTTGATGTCAGTGACTTTCTTGCTGCCCTTCAAGTACGGAAGTTCGACCGTCGCCAGCTCCTTGCCCTTCTCAGTGAGCACTTTGATCCGCATGTAGTAGCTCTGATAATGCATGGGATCGTTGGCGATCTCCTCGATATCGAGGTACACAGCATCGGCCCCAGGAGCCTTGGGGTCGGAGGTCATTTTCAGTTCTTCGGGAGTTGGCGGCTGGAATTGTGCGTAAACCACGGCGGGTGACACTAAGGCAAGCAGCAGAACTGCACTGCGCAGGAAGAATGATTTCCGCATGAGATTCGATCCTGTTCTGAATTTGCGACCATTCTACCCCGGAATTGGTTTTCTGGTGAATGCCATTTTTGAGGGTGCAGAAGGCGCAGCGCGGGGCGCGCTCAATATGCGCAGGAATCGAGCAGGGAGCAGACCAGGGCCAGCGGCAGGCCCATCACGTTGAAATAGCAGCCCTCGATGCGGGGAATCCAGCGGGCGGCGTGGCCCTGGATGGCGTAGGCGCCGGCTTTGTCCATGGGCTCGCCGGTGGCAATGTACGCGGCAATCTCTTCGTCCGAAAGGGTCAGAAAGCGAACTGCCGTGACTTCCGCGGCGACTTCAGTGCGCTTTGCGGTGACCAGGGCCACGCCTGTGATCACGCGATGCGTACGGCCCGAGAGCAGGCGCAGGATGCGCGCGGCGTCGGCGGCATCTTCGGGCTTGCCCAGGATGGCGTTGTCGAGGGTGACGGTGGTGTCGGCGCCCAGCACCTGTAGCGCCGGTCCCCCGACCCCGCAGGGCTGGCGGCGGTTGAATATAGAGCATCTTCCCCCCTGTCGACAGATCCGTCGGAGATGTTCGTCAGCTCGCGATACACGGCCTCGGCCTTTTCGCGCGCCAGCCGCGTGACATAGACGATGGGATCCTCGCCGGGCAGCGGATCTTCAGGAATATGCGCGGGATGCACGTCGAAACCGGTAGCCGACCTGCGCGAGCAGTTCGCGGCGGCGCGGCGAGGCGGAGGCGAGAACCAGCATGATCAGATTATGGCAGGCGGGGCGGAGTGCTCGGTTAGACTAGGAGGGGGCTGGCGCGCAGGAAAATAGCCGGGCCCGGACAAGGCTGCAATGCATTTCAATTTCGATTTTTCGACGGGCCAGATTCTTTGGACGCTAACGTTCGCGGCGCTGCTGGTCTTGCTGGTGGTGCTGCTGGGACGCGATCGCGTGCGCCGTTTTCCGTGGTTCACGGCTTCGATCGCGCTGATGGCCCTGCGACAAGCTGGCTGGCCGCCTGCTGTATCACCGCATGTCAATGGTGCGTCACAGAGAGAGATTTTTCTGGCGCTGGCCGATCTGGCCGCGATTATCGCTTTGCTCGTCGTGGTGGAGATTGCGCGGCGGGCCTTTGCGGGCGCGGGGCGCAGGGAATGGATTGTGGGCACGCTGGCACTGTTGGCCGTGGGCGCAGCGGTGCTGGTCTTGTGGGGGCCGTGGCCTTCGTTCAAGACGCTTACGAGCACCTCGGACGCTTGCGGCCTTGCGCCTCATGCAGCTCTTTGCGCAAAAGGCCGACTTGCTCGCCAATGTTCTGTTCATTCAGCTTGGCCTGCTGGTGGTGGTCTTTGGCCGTCACTACAAGGCGGACTGGCACAGCCATACGCAGCAACTCGTCCATCGGTCTCGCCATGGCGTCGCTCTCGCAGTTGGCGATACGCGGCACCCTGCAGCACATTGCCACGCAAGTCACCATCCACAGCCAGGACGACTATAAGCGCGTGGTGGGCATGATGGATTCGCTGAACAACGCCAACAGCATCATTCTTATTGTGGTGCTGTTGTGGTGGATTGTCTGCCTATGGAGCGATGAGCCACGAACGGAAAACAGCGATCAGGGATCAGGGGACAGGGAACAGGAAGCAGGGACGGGGGAATAGGAACTAGCAAGCAGTGTGAGTGTGAGTGTGTGAGTGCGCCGCGACGATACGGCCACACTCACACTCGCACTAACCACTGGTCTTTAGATGTGGCAGCTTGCCTGGCCGCGCTTTTCAAGATAGCGCTGGTGGTACTCTTCGGCGCGCCAGAAGGTCTCGCCGGTTCCACCTGCGTGACAATGCGCTTGGGCTTGAAGCGGCCCTCGGCCGTCAGTTGCTCGATTTTGGCGCGAGCCTGCGCCTCCTGCTCCGGAGAGTGGAAGAAGATGACGGAGCGGTACTGCGTGCCCCAGTCCGGACCCTGCCGGTTGAGCGTGGTGGGGTCGTGGAGCTCAGAAGAACGCGTCGAGCAGCCGCTCGTAGGTCACTTTTTCCGGGTCGAAGTCGATCTCGACCACTTCGGCGTGGCCGGTTTGGTCGGTGCACACGTCCTTGTAGGTGGGCCGGTCGTGCTTTCCGCCCTCATAGCCCACGGCCGTTGCCGTCACGCCGGGAATGGCCGCAAATGCGGCCTCCACGCCCCAAAAACAGCCTGCTCCGAATGTCGCCTTTTCTGTCATCATGCCTAATAAGATGCATCGAAGACAGCCTTTGGCTTCCAGCAGTTCCCTGAAGCCGAAGCACAGATCCCGAGACTGACAGCGCTGCATCGTACTGAGCTTCTAAGCGGCGCCAGGTGCTTGGTGTTCTGGTAGGTGTAGACGACGCGGTGAACGACGGTGATGGTGGAGAGCACGGCCAGCACCCACAGCACCGGGGCCATCACGCCCCAGTGATTGAAGAGCGCGCCCAGCAGGATGAGCACGATGCGCTCCGGCCGCTCCATGAAGCCCACCTTGCACGAGCCGATGAGCGCCTCAGCGCGCGCGCGCGTGTAGCTGACCATGAGCGACGTGACCATGACAAACGCCACCAGCACCACGTAGCGGAAACGGTTGATGCGGCCGTAGTAGACCAGCAAGCCGAAGAACAGCACCACGTCGGAGTAGCGGTCGATGACCGAATCGAAGAACGAGCCGAAGACGGTGACCTTGTTGATGCGGCGCGCCACGCGGCCGTCGACCATGTCGAAGATGCCGGCGCCGAAGATCACCAGGCCGGCGTAGAAAAACATGCGGTCGCCGTTGGTGGCGTTGGCGTGGCCGAAGAGGAACGCGGCGGCGATGTTGATGACCAGGCCGATGAAGGTGAGGACGTTGGGCGAGATGCGGGTGAGCGCCAAGCCATGCACGATGCGGTCAAGAAGCCATCCGCAGGCACGGCCAAAAGCGCTTGTCCAGGTCATTTCTAGCTACTAGCTCCTAGCTTCTAGTTCCTAGCCTTGTCCCGCTTCAGCCACGATTGTTGCGATACCGCAAAAGAGCTAGAAGCTAGAGGCTAGAAGCTAGCAACTGGTTCTTTTGCTACTGCGCTGCGCCGGCCGCGGCTTCGCCCTCTTGCGCGGCGGCTTCGTCGTGGATGGTGGTCAGTTTCAGGATTTCCAGTTCGCGTTTGCCGTTGGGCGTCACGATGGTGGCCACATCGCCCACCCTCTTGCCCACGATGCCGCGGCCGATGGGCGAGGTGGTGGAGATCAGCCCCTTGGAGACATCGGCTTCCTCGCTGGTCACCAGGCGGTACTCAATCTCCTCGTCCTTGGTCGAGTCGTAGACCACCACCGTCGATCCGAATCCGGCTTTGTCCCTGGGAATGTTCGCCAGATTCACCAGCGAAAGCTCGCCCATGCGCTTCTTGAGCTGGCCGAGGCGGGCATTGACAAACTCCTGCCGCTGCTTGGCCATGTGGTACTCGGCGTTTTCCGAGAGATCGCCCATGGCCCGGGCCTTCTTGATCTCGGCGGGAAGCTCGGTGGTCAGCTCGTACTCGAGCTGCTTGATCTCCTCCAGGAGCTTTTTCTTGATGTGCTCGGGCATCCGTGATCCGGTGGCGGGGAGGGAACTGCTTCCAGCCGCAAGAGATGAACGTTCCTGAACTTTCATTATAAGGGAGCAAGGGAGCGAGGGAGCAAGGGAGCAAGGAAACCCTCCAGCTTTCGCCGGCGTCGACCTCTTTGGCTGCGCGCCGAGCATGGGAGCGAGGGAACCGTGGTGGAAGCCGCGACGGTGCGCTTCAGGTTTTTCGCTCCCTCACTCCCTTGCTCCCTTGTCCCCTGCTTTCGAGAAACGACTGCAGGATCAGCGTCGCCGCCACCTGGTCGACGACCTTGCGGTGCTCCTGCCGCGCGTGGCCGGCCTCATAGAGGATCTGGTGGGCCTCGTGGGTGGTCAGGCGCTCGTCCCACAGGTGAATGGGCAAGCCGGTCAGTTCGCCCAGTTCGGCGGCAAAGGCCTGAGTTTTGGCCGCTTGCGGGCTCGGTTCGCCGGAAAGATGCACCGGGTTGCCGACCACAATGCCCACCACGCCGAAGCGGCGGCAGAGCCGCGCCAGCGAGCGCAGGTCGTCTCTCGAATGGGACGCCGGCGGTTGCGCCGCTCGAGCGTCAGCACGGGCTGCGCCGTCAGGCCCAGCTCGTCCGACACAGCTACGCCGATGCGGCGGTTGCCGATGTCGAGGCCGAGATAGCGGGGATGGGCGGCGGATTCCATGATGCTGTTCATCATATTCAGCTTATGGCCGCACAGGCCGTACGCTGGCGGCTTTTGCCCGCTACAATCATAAAGATAAGGAATCCAGGGCGGATTTTTCACGTCAGTAATCAGCTGGAAGGGTCCACAAGGGCAGGATGGCGCGGCGCAGGCGGAAAAGCAGAAGGAAAAGGGTTTCCGGCGCTGGCAGCCTCCTGCTGGGATTGTTCCTGCTGAGTTTGCTCGCGACGGGCGCCGTGGCGTGGCTGGTGCTCACCCCGTACGGGCCGCAAACAGAGACCTTCGTGAATGTTGCGCCGGGCTCGTCCGCGGTGGCCATTGGGCGGATGTTGGAGACGGCGGGCGTAGTGCGCAGCCGGTACGCGTTCGACATGGTGCGCTGGCTGCGGCGCGGGAAACTGCAGGCGGGGGTATACCTGTTCGACCATCCCGCTCCGGTGACCGAGGTGTATGCGCGGATTGCGCGCGGCGACGTGTTGACGATATCGCTGACCGTGCCGGAGGGCGCGAACATCTTTGATATTGCGGCGCGCGTGGAACAGGCAGGGTTGGGCACGCGCCAGGATTTTATGGCCGCCGCGGCCAGCCAGACGGCGCTGATTGCCGATCTTGACCCGGGAGCAACAAGCCTGGAAGGCTATCTGTTTCCGGACACGTACCGGTTTCCGCCGACGCTGACCGCAGTGCAGATCGTGACGGCCATGGTGAGGCGATTCCGCAGAGCGGCCGAGCAACTGGGATTGAAGGAGAATGTGCATCAGGTGGTGACGATTGCATCGCTGGTGGAGCGCGAAACGGCCGTGGACGCGGAGCGTCCGCTGGTGGCGAGCGTGTTTGAAAACCGGCTGGCGAAGCAGATGCCCCTCAACACCGACCCATCTGTAATTTATGGGCTGGAACTCGCAGGCAAGTGGCGGGGCACGATCTACGCGAGCGATCTGACGCGCGATACGCCCTACAACACGTATCTGCACGCCGGCCTGCCGCCGGGACCGGTGGCGAATCCCGGCATGCCATCGCTGCGCGCGGCCATGGATCCGGCCAAGACCAACTATCTCTATTTTGTGGCCGCGGGGACCGATGCGCAGGGACACTCGCTGTTTGCGGAGACGCTCGACGAGCACAACCGCAACGTGGCCGAGTACCGGCGCATGCAGAAGAAGAGAGCAGGTGGGCGATGAGCATCGCGCACCGTTCCGGCTGCGCCGCGGCACTGGCACTTCCGCTCTTGCTTGCGGGCTGTTCGTGGCTTCCAACTACGCGGCATTTGCCGGTGCCGAGACCCGCGACGGTGCAATCGGCGACGCCCCAGGAACTGGTGAACCAGCTCAACCAGCGTTGGGACGCGCTAAAGTCGTTGACGGCCAAGGTGGAGATTGAAGCTACGGAATTCAAGACAGCCGAGGGCCTGGAGAAGGACGAACCCGCGTTCAGCGGCTATATTGTCATGCGCAAACCCAACCAGTTGCGCGTTGTCGGCAGGGATTTTGGCTTCGAAGTTTTTGATATGGCGAGCGACGGCAGTCAATTCACGCTCGTGATTCCGCACGACAATATGGCCTTCGAGGGTTCAACCACGGTCAAGGAAAAATCGCCCAATCCCCTGCTCAACCTTCGGCCTGGTTTTTTCCTCGATGCGATTGCGGTGCGCGGGCTCGACCCCGGCAACGAATTCATGGTGGCCGGCGATTCAGAGACGATCGAAGACCCAACCAGGAAGCATCTCTACATCGAGCAGGAATACACCATGAGCGTGATGCAGCCGAAGCAGGGCCCCGAGAAACTGCCGCTGCGCGTCATCACGTTTCATCGCGACGACATGCTGCCTTACGACCAGGACGTCTACGACAGCGACGGCAACCTGGAAACGCAAATTCGCTATAGCAATTACATAGAATTCGGCGTCGTCAAGTATCCCTCAAAGATCACCATCAAGCGCCCGCAGGAGGGAATCCAACTGGTGCTCACCGTAGATGGCGTGCAGGAGAATGTCCCCGTCACGGACGACCAGTTCCAGGTGAAGATTCCCGCGGGAACCACCATCAAGCAACTCAAGTAGGTCGGCCGTTCAGCGCCGTGCTGCGCTGCCGTTGCGGCTGAGCGAACGCAGGGCGGGCAGATTGCGTACTCTTAACCAAGGCGATGGCCCGCACGAAAAAGCCATCCCGGCGGGAGAACGGCATGAAAGCAAGCGCAATCGAGTTTCGCCTGCGGATGTGGATTCAGATCGTTATCGTTTTTGTGGGCTTTTGGGCGCCGTGGCTGGGACCGCTCGATTGGAGCGGGAGAATCTCCACGTTGGCGTGGCTGGCGATGGAGACCAGCCGCCTGGGCATTGCAAGCTTCAGCGTGGCCACGCCGGTGGTGAATGTGGCGGGAGCGCTGGCCGCTTTGGTGGGCGCGGTGTTGCGCGTGTGGGGTGCGGCCTACCTGGGATACAGCACCGTGCACCACGAAGAGATGCAAAGCGGCGCGGTGATGGCCGCGGGACCCTTCCGCTACGTGCGCAACCCGCTCTACCTGGGTGGATGGTTCATGATGCTGGCGATTTTCCTGCTGATGACGCCCTCGGGCGCGCTCTTTACGATGGTGCTGGTGACGATCTTTTACTTGCGCCTGATCCTGGGCGAAGAGGCGTTCCTCGCAACAAAGCTCGGCGAACCTTACAAGGAATATTTGCATGCGGTGCCACGCTTGATGCCGCGCCTGCGCAGCGGTTTGCCGGCATCTCAAGCAAAGCCGCATTGGCTCGTTGCCGTGCTGACCGAAATCAATCCCATCGGAATCTTCGTCGCGCTGGCGTTTTTGTCGTGGAGCTACGACAATCTGCTGATGCTCAAAGCCATCCTGGCGAGTTTTCTGCTGTCGATGGTGGTGAGGGGGCTGATGAAGGCTCCGATTTCCACCGCCGTTTTCTTAGTGGTTGCATCGATTGTGCGGTTCGCCTTCCATCAGGCGTATCCAAAAACCGTGCTCATTGCATTTGGCGTCGCGCTGATTGCGTTTGCGCTACAGCCGCGCAAAGAGGCCAAGCCCAATCCAGCGTGATCACGCGCGGTGCTTTCCGGGACGGTCGAGGTGCGTGTAGCCAAAGCCGTCTGCGTATTTGAGTCCGAAGCCGAGCAACCTGTCGACGCCAATGTGGTTGGCCCAGATGAGCGCAACCGCGAGGTCGGCGTGCGCGTGCAAAAGCAGCGCACAAAGAGCCAGCGCTGCCGGCGTGATGTAGGTGTGAAATGCGTTGTAGATGCGTGCACCCCAGCACGGTCCGGCGAAATAGCCAAGCATGGAAAGGTCCGGCGTGAGCCACAGGGCCGCGAAAAGCCACCAGCTCGCCCCGATACGAGCGTAGAAGAGCGCGGAGATGGCGGCGATCGCGAGCCCCTCAAAGCGCAGAAGGAAAAGTACCGACGACCCGCGCGCTGGTGCGAGCGCAAGCTGTTGTGGAGCTGCCGAAGCTGCTGTCATAGCTGATTCGATGAGCTGGAGGGCCCCCGGAATTCAGAAATCTTTCGCAGCAGCGGCATGAGAGCGGGGGGTTTCAGCGAAGCCAGAGTGGGCGCGTGCGCCAGGTTGTATCGACATATAGCTTCATTGAAAACATCTGGCATTGTGGCCGGAATTTGGGGCGCTGACGAAAAGCAACCGCAGGTCCTTCGACTCCGTTGGGAGCCAAGAACGCTCCCAACTTCGCTCAGGATGACAAGTTTCTTTTGCATTCAGCATTTGCCGTTAGCCTAAATGTCGATACGGCCTAATCCTGGCCTGGAACCGACCAGTGGATCAGGTCCTTTGACCGGGCCAGGGCAATCCGGTTCCATCCCCGTTTTGCGTAGGCCTGGCCATCGTTTCGGCCTGCGTAAATCACGTAATAGTAGCCGTCGTATTTGCGCCAATCGTAGAGCGCAGCGGCATTGGCGATGCTTACCGAATTGAATGCCTCGCCGGGAAGGTCAAGCGTGTATCCGCGCGTCCATTGCAGCCAATGCGAGCTGGGATCGAGGGTGTAGAGGTATGGAGCCTGCACGTCGTAGTTGTCGTGATTCTGGCTGTTGTGAAGATAATCCGTGGCCAGCATGAACCATTGGCCGCTGGAATGAAGGAGCTCAAAGTTTTCGTGAAAAAATCCATTGTCTTTGCCGTCCTTCATCAGCAATGCGACGATGCCGTCGCCTACATAGTGGAAGGGCCCCTCGAGCGAGGTGGAGAATGCCATTCTCGGACGGCTATGGATGCCGGGCGATGACTCCTTGTATACCAGGTAGTAGCCGCCGTCTGCCTCGGCGAGCGACGCATCGATCGGATGCTGGTCTCCAACGCTGGTAAGGTTCGGCGCCAGCGGCTTGCGCTTTGACCAGTGCATCAGGTCCTTTGAAGTTTCGTAGAAGAGCTGATTGGACTTTCCTGGACTATTGCCCCACGAGTTGAATGTCATCACATACTCGCCGTAAAGAAACTGCACGTCGGGCGAGCACATGCCGGTCCAGCCATCCTCTTCACCGTCAAAGTTGAAGATGGGATCGGAGTAGCGCTTGAAATCGCGCGTGCTCACTTCTGCTACGTGACAGCGCACCTGGCCGTGGTCGTCGTAGAACGCGGAAAAGAAAACGTAGAACGTTCCGTGCCGGTATGCCATGGCTGTGTCTTTGACGGACCAGTTGGGATAGGACAGGACGGGATTATGCAGGCTCTTCCAGGCGATGAACGGCCTGGTTTGGCACGATGCGGCGCACGCGCACGAGATGGCGAGTGCAAGAAGAGGTTGCAGTTTCCAATGAGACATTGACGAGCCTCAGTTGCGAGGAAGGTTGACCCGCACGCAAAAAGGAGAGCACAAGGCTCTCCCCTTTGTCGTCATTCTGTTTAGCGCGATGCCGTAGCCGCAGTCTGGGAACAGACTACTTCTTCGGGGGCGCGATCACGTCCTTTGCGGCCTTGGCCACGCGGAACTTTACCACGGTCTTGGCCTTGATCTTGATGGCCTCACCGGTCTGGGGGTTGCGGCCCATGCGAGCCTTGCGCTCCGCCTTCACCAAACGGCCGATGCCGGGAAGTACAAAGACGCCATTCTTCTTGGTTTCCTTGATCGCAGTCTCAGCCAGCAGATCGAGGAAGGCTGCAGCCTGCTTGTTGGTCAGTTCGAGCTTCTCGGCGAGCAGCCGAGTGAGCGCTGTCTTGGTCAGTCCAGTTGCCATGTATTGTTCTCCTTCTGGGCGAGCCCTTCGGGCCGCCGGTATGGTCGGGCTTCCGGTCAAAAGCTGCTCACCGCACGGAGGGAGGTCGAATCGGAACTTGGGAGTCGCGGAACCCCTGTATTCATGCGGCTACGAAGAACCCTGCCGATGGTTACAATGCGGCTTCGGGGTGGTTAAAGTCAATGGAAAAACACCCAATTTCCACAGGTTTCTTAGGATTTTCCTGGAAATTGGCCTATTTTCCTTGGTTTTTGCCGGGTTTTGCCTCAAAGACGGGATTTCGGCCGCATTTTTCCTGGATCAGCGGGAGGATTTGCCAGCGCGGAAACACGCGATTCCGGCCCTAGCCACGGGGTTTGGCGAGGCGGAGCGAAGGTCCGATCTTATGCGGAATTGTCGACGCGAGTCGGCGCGCGCCTGCGGAAGAGAGATGCGGCGAGTGCGCGTTAGTGAGTGCGGCGCGCCTTGCAGATCGGTCTCAAGGCCTTGGGAGGAACGGCCCGGCAGGGTTCGAGAGAATCGGCAACCAGCGGAATGGCGATCATTGCGATCAGGATCAGTTCGATCACAAGGTCTTTCATGAACGACCCCCAAATAGGTGCAGCACTCTGCGTGCGTCGGAACTTCTGGAGAGTCCGACACTGCAACATTGCGCCGCAAAAGGGAAAAGGGAAATCACTCCAGGGTGGGAGTGGGGTGGTTCCTTGGAGTCAGCACCTGCGGTGGGGCAACCCTTTGGAGCACCTGCGGTGCGGCAGCCTTTTGGACGTGCGATGGTGTGGGGGTTAGCGGTTGGTCGAGCGAAAGCGCGCGTTCCTGGCGCGGCTCTCAAGCCGTTCCCGGCGCTTGCTGACTGGAACGGCAGCGACAACGGCCGGGGAGGCTACGAGCATTAGGAAAGCTACGGCGATGAGCAGATTGTGCATCTCTGGCTACCTATCGTACTAATTTCGCGAAAAGAAGGGCAGGGTTTTGGCCGAACGATCCGGTCAAACTTTCTGCAACGAAAGAGTTAGTAAGATGCTGGCGCCGGATGAGCAGGAACGAACGGAAACATTGCCCTGGCAATTTCTGGTAGGCAAGTGCGGCGTTTAGTGGACGGCTTCGAGAATGCCGGCGGCACGGTTGAGCGCTTGCGTGAGAACCTGCAACTGCTGCGCGGCCAGGTTTCGATCCTGTGCGTCGATAGCCTCGTTGACGCCGGGGAGGACAATGGCGGCGTAGCCCGTAAGCTCGCCGGGAGCGAAGATGGTATGCCGGTACCACGGCCGATTGGGAAGTCCTGAGTCGGAAAGCAGGGCTGTTTCAGTTTGCCGCAAAGCAAGATTGATCCGGGCCAGATCTCCGGAAGGCGCGGACTCGATGGCATAGGCGCGCTGGGCCGCGACAGAAAAGCGCGCGGCTGCGGCCTGAGCGGGAGCAAAGTCGAGCGAGCTGAGACCGGCATCCGGAGCCCTGTGTTTGGCGGCTTCAAGATAGGCGGATATTTCGCGCGCGTAGGCAACGTAGTCGTAGGGCAGCAGGTCAGCATCGGCCATGCGCATGGCTTCAAGGCCGAGCACGCGCGCCATCTGCTGCAAATAGAGAAAGTGCGGATCGGCATTCTGCGTGTACCAGGCGAAGTCGTCGAAGGCCGAGTGATAGACGCCATAGGGCCCGGTGGATTCAATATCGGTGGCGGGGACGCCCGCGTGTTGCAGGAAGGGCGTGTAGTCCGATCCTGAGCCGAGATCGCCGAGATGCACCTCTTCTCCGGAGATGGGCGGCGCATTCGATTGACGATGTTCATTGCCGCCGAAGGGCTTGCTGCGCCACAGCATGTATACGGTGCCGCCGAGCGGGCTGGGAACGGAACGTGCGATGTTGCGAACGAATTCCTTGAGCGAGGGCACGGCTGAAGCATTGAAGTCCGGGCCGGAAACGGCCACATCGACATTGAAGTAGGCGACGGCGTGGTCGAGGGTGCGGCCCTGCTGCTCGACCCATTCGGTGGAGCCGATGAGGCCTTCCTCTTCAGCGTCCCAACTGCAGAAGACGATGGTCCGCCGGGGCCGCCAACCGTCGCGAAGCAGCGCACCGATGCCGTGCGCGGCTTCAAGCATTGCGGCCGTGCCGCTGTTGGGGTCGACTGCGCCGTACACCCACGCGTCGCGATGGTTGCCGACGATGACCGATGCATCCGGGTCTTGAGAGCCCTCGATTTTGCCGATCACGTCCCAGATGATGCGGCGCTGGTAGTCCTGTTGCGAAATGAGGTGAACACTCACTCCGCCGGGACCCATGTGGTAGTGAAAGGGCAACGCGCCTTGCCAGCTTTGCGGCACACTGGGGCCCTTAAGCGCCTGCAAAATGGGCGCGGCATCGTGGTAGCTGAGAGGAATCGAGACGATGTACGGTTCACTGCCATCGGGTCCGGAGGGATTGGGAATGCGGGCGGAGTCGGGCAGGTCGAGGGTTGAGGCGACACCGGGAGTTTCGGGATCGCCGGGGTACTTGAAGAGAAATTGCACCGAGCCGCGCTGCACGCCGGTCTCAGGCCGCCACGGACCCATGGGCCAGGCATCGCCTTTGGCGTAGCCGTCGTCTTGCGGGTCAGAGTAAAGGAGGACACCCACGGCGCCGCGTTGCTGGGCCAGGTAGACTTTGACGCCGCGAAAGTTGGAGCCATAGCGGCAGATGACAATTTTGCCGTGCAGATCGATGTTGTGGGCCGCAAGCTCGTTAAAATCCTCGGCGCGGCCGTAGTTGGCGTAAACCACTTCAGCGGTGACGTCGCCCGAACCGGAAGAGCCGTTGAAGGGCATCACTACGCGGGGATTGTCCGCCGCGGGATCGCCCTCGACATGTTCGGGTGTGGGACCGCTCATCAATAAGTGGCCGGTTTCGTCCCAGGCCTCAACGCGCTCGACTTTGGGCTGATTGAGTAGAACGCGATAGGGAACGATTTCTGTTTCGAACCCTGCGGCGCGAAATTTGCTGGCCACATATTCGGCGGTTTTGCGATCCTCAGGCGTGGCGGCGAGATGCGGCTCGAGGGTGAGGGTCTTGAGTTCTTCGCCGGCCAGCTTGGGATCAGGAACGGCCATGAATTTCTCTTCGAGGCGGGCTTCCGCGCTGAAGTCGGAGTAGCCGAGCGAACCCGGCGTCGGCGGGGCTTGCGCCGTGAGCCGGCTGGATGGGAGCACGACGGAAAAAACAGCCGGCAAAGCAAGAAGGGCAAGCGTGGTGCGGAAACTCATGAGGTTGATCCCGATCGGAAATAAGCGGAGCTGGCGGAGTTAGCGCTGCTAGAGTTGATTGCGCAAATCGCGACGTGAAAGGGCACGACTTCAGTCGTGGCGAAAAAAGCGCATAAACAGCGCGGCTTTAGCCCCGGAAGGAAGTCTCTTCACCGCCTCCAGCTATCTATGCAATCAATTCTAGATCCTCAGGCAACAGGCTGAGCGCAATGTGCGCAGCGCCGCGCGGCCAGCGGAATGTCGCTGAGGCACTCGGGGCACGGTTTGGTGGTAGCTGCCGCCGTCTCCGGTTTGTTCATCTTCTTCACCATGTATTGCATCGGCAGCACGATGGCAAAGTAAATGGCTGCGGCCACAAGCAAAAAGTTGATGAGCGCGTTCAGCAGTTTTCCGATGTGAATTTCGCCCGGCGCAATGTAGTTGGCCGGGAGAGGATTGGGCGGCACAACGTGGTGCAGCACCGGCACGTGAATCACGAGAGAAGTGAAATCGGGCGCGCCAAACAGCGCTGAGATTAGGGGGGTAATCACGTCGGCCGTCAGAGAGGCTGTAATGGCTCCAAACGCCGCGCCGATGATCACGGCGACTGCGAGGTCCACCACGTTTCCGCGCAGAATAAAATCTCGAAATCCTTTCAGCATCGTTTCCTCCGGTGCATCGTAATTTGAACCGTCGCCGCGAGGTCGCGCGAGTCGCCGGCTGCATTTGCACACTGCTCATGCTACACGGCGGAACCGCGTATGCGGAGCGCGTTTTGCGGGCGCAGATAAGGCGGGCGCACGGTGCTACGGCACGGCCAGCAGAAACACGATCCCCGCGAGGATCATTAGATCGGTATAGAGCAGGATGAGGACACCGGCATGGAAGAGACTCCATTTGTGGCGCAGGCAGCGGGCGGTCTCTGCCATGCCCCATGCGGCAACCAGGAGGGCGAGAAATTGCCAATGCGAGCCGTGCAGGTTGTCGATGTTGGGAAAGCCGGCGAGGCGCAAACTGGCGGCAAACGCGCCCAGCGAAAGCAGCATGGCGCGCAACAGCGATTTTTGCCGCAAGCGAAAAATGTTGGAGCGAAGGCGCACAACCTTTCACTCTATCGTGACGGCGCGAGGCGAGCGATTTACCGGATTCAGGCCGTTGCCACCGGGATAGACAATTTTCCTTAAGCGACGGGAAATGGGCGTAGAATGGCCTCAAAAATGAATGCCCGCCGCGGAGGGATCGCGATCAACAGCCGCGAAGATTTTGGGAGAACCTTCGAGAAAATGAAGAGCGCATTTACTCCTCTGTATATCTGTGCGGCGTTGCTCCTCTGCTGGCCCACCCTCGCATTCACACAATTGGTCCCGGATCCGAACGCCCCGCCGCATTCGGACGCCCCGCCCGCCGCGGAGCCGGAAGCGCCTGCACAGGCGCCAGAGACCGCACCAGCGTCGACGCCGGATTCGCCGCCTGCATTGCCGCCTCCCGGGCCTCCGCCTCCCGCAAACTTTCAGAAGCTCATTCCCCCTGATCAGCTTTCCTTTCTTAAGGATTACGCCAACCAGCCGGCAAAAACCCTGCTCAAGGACAAACGCTTCCACAGCTTGATGAAGCAAACCATCTCCAGTACCGAATACCACTATGGCCGCGACATGTCGCTCCCCGAAGCCGTCGAAACCGTTCTCGACGGCTCCATGCAGCCCGTCCAGGTTCGCGATAGCCGCTTTGTGACTGTCTCCGGCAGCAACGGCCCCTATCTCGCCGGCCGTGGCTTCCTCTGGTTCGATATCGAAACCGGTGTCGCGCTCGGCGGTTTTTATTTTCATCCCACAAATGGTGAACCTACGCCAACGGTCACTGTCTTTTCGCGGCAATTGACCGATCGCGATCTATCCATGGGCCAGCTTCCTGAGCCTTTCGCGGAAGATCTGGAACAGTGGGCGGCAAATTCGCGCGTTCCCGAAATCACGGCCCGCTACTTCATTCCCGAGAATGGCAAAAAGTATGTGCTGGAGCACGACGAAGATTACTGCTGGAGCCCGTCGGGCGAGCCCGAACCAGATCGCGACGAATGCCAGCAGATGATGGCCGACGCCGCGGATGACGACATGAACGCCGCTTATTTTATGCAGGAAACGGGAAACGTCGCCAACGCCACCGCATGGATGCTTGGCCCCGATCAAATCGAGTGGCTCCAGGTGCGCGATCGCACCTGCGGACCGAGGGCATTTTCCTGCCGGATTCACATCACTCGCCAACGTACGGCGGTACTGACCGGTCATCCCGTTCGGCCGTCGCGGCCGGCGCCGGGGCCGGTGCGGCGGTAGAGACGCCGGCAAACGCCACTGATTTGGAACCGGCTCAACTGAGCTGCCAATGTGCGGCGTGGGAGTGATACACTCCGTTTGCCCAGTTCCGGGTTCCCCAAAAATCCCAACTTCCCACTGGGCGCACGAGGAGGCATGACAATGCAAGCAGGCAATTCTGCCACAGCACCGCTCAACCCAGGAATCGTTTTCGACATGGTGCAGGCGCATCAACGCACGGCGGCTTTGTGCGCGGCGATTCAACTCGACGTGTTTCGCGCGGTCGGCCAGGGGCCCGGCGATGCAGCGTCGATCGCGCGGCACTGTTCGGCATCGGAGCGGGGCATCCGCATTCTGTGCGATTTTCTGGTGATCAACGGCGTGCTGGTCAAGGAAAACGGGCACTACAAGCACACGCCGTCGAGCGCAGCTTTTCTTGACCCGGCGTCGCCGGTATGCATGGCTTCGGTGGCGCAGTTCCTCACGGAGTCGGCGATTATGCAGGCCGACGTGCACCTGGCCGATATTGTGCGCGCGGGGCGCACGCATCTTCCCGGCCAGGGCACGGTTGAGCCGGACAATCCCATTTGGGTGGTATTCGCGGAAAAGATGGCGCCGATGATGGGGCCGATGGCGGGGCCGCTGGGGAAGGTAGTTCTGGAAGGACACAACGGACCGATGCGCGTGCTGGATATTGCCGCGGGGCATGGGCTGTTCGGAATCGAGATTGCA
Organism: uncultured Acidobacteriota bacterium; assembly: GCA_963826735.1. Taxonomy (GTDB): domain Bacteria; phylum Acidobacteriota; class Terriglobia; order Terriglobales; family Acidobacteriaceae; genus Telmatobacter. The sequence goes on along the minus strand of CAWGYN010000005.1, from coordinate 621,272 downwards.
AAGCAGAATCCGCAGGCGCACGTGACCGGCCTCGATTGGGCGCCGGTGCTGCGCGTGGCGCTGAAGAACGCCGAAAAGGCGGGCGTGCAGGACCGCTACGACATGCTGCCGGGCAGCGCGTTCGAAGTAGAGTTCGGCGGGCCGTACGATGCGGTGCTGCTGACGAATTTTCTGCACCATTTTGACAAGCCTACGAATGTGGGGCTGCTGAAGAAGGTGCGCGGGGCGCTCAAGCCTGGCGGGCGCGCGGCGACGCTCGAATTTGTGCCCAACCCGGACCGGGTATCGCCACCGATGCCTGCGGCCTTTGCGATGACGATGCTGACGACGACAACGGACGGCGACGCATACACCTTCGCGGAACTCGAGGCGATGTATGCCGATGCGGGATTCGAGGGGATCACGGAGCACCCGATTCCCATGAGCCCGCACACGGTGGTGATGGGGACGGCGTGAGGGGACGGGAGGGATTATCATTGGCGGAGACAAAGCCATGATGGAATACAAGGGCTATACCGCAGGGACGATCGACTTCGACGCCGAAGGTGGGACCTTTTCAGGAACCGCAACCTGCCTCAAGGACGTGATTCATTTTGAGGGAACGACCGCAAACGAGTTGGAGCGGGCCTTCCGAGAGAGTGTCGATAGTTACATCGAGTTTCGTGATGCAGTAGTTTCCGAGAAGCGCGCGCGTGGTCTGAGGTTGCGCTGCGTTTCGCTTTTCTGCATGGCGTTTCTGTGTTCCCACAATTTGTGGGGACAGGGGGATGCAGGTCCGCGGACCGTGTCAGAAGCTGAGGCGCGACAACACCTCAGCCAGAAGGTTGACCCCGTTTATCCTCCGATTGCCGCGGCCGCACGCATACAGGGCGATGTTGGGATTTCCGTTTTGATCGACGCAGGGGGAAAGATTGCCTCGGAAAAGGCGGTTAGTGGCCCTGCAATGTTGCAGCAAGCCGCCATGGACGCCGTAAAGAAATGGCAGTTTGAACCTTTCACCAAGAATGGTGTTTCCGAGTCGGTGAAGACCGTGCTCACCATTCCTTTTCAACTCGAAGGCCCGAAGCTCACGCCGGAGCAAGAGAAGGCCGCGCAGGCGTGCTTTCCGTTGTCGGACAAATGCCGCAGTGCACTTCGGACGCAGAACGTGGAAGATTCGCTGAATTTCTGCAAACAAGCGCTGGATATGTCATTCAAAGCTGGCGACCTGACCTCCAGTGATCAATTAATGCGGATGGACTTGCATCAGCTCTATGGTCACGCGCTGCTGATGGGCGGGAGGGCGCAGGAAGCGCTCGAGCAGGAAAATCTGGCGATTGCAGAGGCCAGAAAGTGCCTAACCGACACAGACGAAGAATACGCAACGCCCTATGTCTGGCGTGCGGTTGTGGAGGCCAACTTGGGGCGGGGCGACTCGGCGTTGGCAGACTTTCAAACAGCAGAAGAGACTTATCGTCGCGCAATAGCTCATCTACCTGACATGAAGAAGATTTATAGTCAAAACCTCGCTTCAACCCTAAAGACGCATGCGACGCTCTTGGACTCGATGGGCAGAACCGCCGAAGCGGAAAAGCTTCGCGCTGAGGCGGCGGCGCTTTAAGTTGCCTTGCGCCTGGCGCGGACGGCGGCGGCGAGTTCTTCGAGCAGCGCGCGCGTTTCCTTCCAGTCGATGCAGCCGTCGGTGATGCTCTGGCCGTAGACGAGCGGCTGGCCGGGCGTTAGTTTTTGCGCGCCGGCGACCAGATTGCTTTCGATCATGACGCCTATGATCTTGCGATTTCCGGCAGCAACTTGCGCGGCGACGTCGTGGCCAGACGTGCACTCTGGCGGCGGTAGTCCTTGCCGCTGTTGGCGTGGCTGAAGTCGATCATGATGCGCGGGGCGATACCGGCACGCTCCATGAGCGCGGCGGTTTCGGCAACGCTCGCGGCGGTGTAGTTGACGGAGTTGCGGCCGCCGCGCAGGATGATGTGGCAGTCTGGATTGCCGGTCGTCACGAAAATGGCCGACTGCCCATGATGCGTGTGGCCGAGAAAGGTGTGCGACCAGGAGGCTGAGAGCACGGCGTCGATGGCCACCTGCACGTCGCCCGAGGTTGCGTTCTTAAAGCCCACGGGACACGACACGCCGGAGACAAGCTGGCGGTGCACCTGGCTTTCGGTGGTGCGCGCGCCGATTGCGCCCCAGCACACCAGGCCGGCGATGTACTGCGGCGAAATCATGTCGAGGAACTCAGTGCCCGTGGGCACGCCCATTGCGGCCAGGTCGAGCAGCAGATGGCGCGCCAGGCGCAGGCCGTCGTTGATTTTGAAAGTCCCGTCGAGATGCGGGTCGTTGATGAGGCCCTTCCAGCCGATGGTGGTGCGCGGCTTTTCGAAGTAGACGCGCATCACGATGCGCAGGTCGGCGGCGAATTCGTCGATGGCGCCCTTGAGCAGCGCGGCGTATTCGCGCGCGGCCTTCACGTCGTGGATGGAGCAGGGGCCGGCAAGCACCACGAGGCGGTCGTCCTGGCCGTTGAGAATGGCCGACGATCTCGCTGCGGGCGTTGAAGATGGTGGTCGACGCGGCCTCGGTGAGGGGAAGCTCCTCTTCGAGAAAGACCGGGGGAAGGACGACTTTCGTCCATTGAATGCGAATATCTTCAGTGGGATGGAACATAAGGGTTCTACCGGCGTGGCAAGCCCGTCTAGTGGGGTGTATCCGAAGTTCGTGCTATAAGTCCAAGCGCCGAAATGCGGGTCCTTCGACTCGTTTTGGTGCAAAACCCACCAAAACTCGCTCAGGATGACCGAGTAATTTTGCGGCGAACTTTAGATACAGGACACTGGAGGTTTTTGCAACGTCCTCATTCCAATTTAACAGCGCAGGACCGGCAGCGATGTGCGGTTGAGGAGACCCGCACGACAGCCGGTCTGGAGGCCGGCGCTACATGGAACGCGAATCAGCGGATGGCTTCGTACGCGGCGACGCCTCCGCCAGCGCCGGCGGCGACGATGAGGACCGGGATCCAGTGGTGGAAGCGGCGCTCAGGCCCGGAGCCAGCGCCGATATACTCGCTCGTCTTCTTCACACGCGTTACGTCGGCGTAGTTGAAAGTCTGCACCTTGTTGCTGTCGGCGTTGGTGATCTGGAAGGTGGCATCGGAGACGTCGCCGAGAGAGCCGAGAGCCTCGCTGTTGTCGCGAAAGTCCACCTGCAAAAAGGTGCCGGTGCGGTACTTGGCGACCTTTCTCTCGATCTTTCGCGCGTGCTTATCGATCTTTGCGGGCGATTCGGCCCGGGCTGTCGGCCCAAATCCGAGCATCAGAAAGGCAATGGCGACGAGCAAGCACGAATTCGAGCGAAGGAAACGGAGAATCCTGTTCATTGGGCCCCTCCAAAAAAGAAAACATTAAGCTTTGATGCGATGGCGCCTGCTTCGATGGCCTGCAGACGGTTCCACAATAGCACTCTACGGAGTTGGACGGTGAACCTTCGGAGGAGAAGCATTACGAACGTCATATAAAGGCGCGTGAAGGTGCAAGGATGGGCACGGGCAGGCCAGCGCGCGGCGCCTTGACATGGACAGACGACCATCACTAGACTTGAATTGGAGTATTCCCGGCATTTTCGAACGTAAGTCCAAGTAATAGATGGACTTAGTGGACAGGAATTCCTGCCTTGCAAGTGCGGAAGCGGGTCGGCTGCGGCTGCGCTCGGGGTGGGAGGGGGAGCCTCAAAAGATGTCCGATGTGCGCCTCAGCCCGCGTGAGCGACTGGTGTTGACCGCCATCATCGACCAGTACATCGCGACCGGCGAGCCGGTGGCCTCGCAGGCGATTGCGCGCCTGTTTGCCGATCGGGACGGTTTGAGCTCGGCTACGCTGCGCAACGTGATGGCCACGCTGGGCGATGCAGGACTTCTGGAGCAGCCGCACACATCGGCGGGCCGTGTTCCTACCGCGGCGGCGTTCCGTTACTACGTGGGGCAAATTACGCAACCCGGCCGCGCGGCAGGGCTGGCTGGGATCTCTGCGCCGGGCGGCGCGGAGTCTCCGCTAAGCGTGGCGCGCCGCGGACAGATTGAGGAGAGTTTTTCCGGCGTTGCCAGTTCGCATGACTATTTGGAACGCACCTCGCACGTGCTGGCGCAGCTTTCGCGCGGCCTGGGCGTGGCGCTTGCCAGTTCGGCGGAAGGGCAAGTACTGGAGCACATTCATTTTTCGCGGCTTTCCACGGGACGCGTGCTGGCCGTTCTTGTGACCCAGGCGGGCGGCGTGCAGGATCGCGTGCTGGCGCTGGATCACGAATTGACGCCGCTGGAACTCGAAACCGCGAGCCGCTACCTGAACGAGAACTTTCACGGCTGGCCGATTGACCGCATTCGCGCGGAAGTGGAGCGCCGCGTTGAGATTGAGCGCGAAGCCTATCGTCAGTTGCTGACTGCGGTGGAGGAACTTTGCCGCAAGGGCGCGTTGGCCGGCGATGAAAGCGGACCGGCGCTTTTTGTGGATGGAATCGCGAATCTGATCAGCGCCGAGCAGGATCGCGAGCGGATGCGCCAGATGCTATTGGCCCTGGAAGCCAAGCAACGGCTAGTGGAGCTGCTGACTGCTTACGTGGACGGCCGGCAGCAGGAGGTGCGCGTGGTGGTCGGCTTGGATGAAGCTTCACCGGCGATGCAGGATATGGTGTTGATTGGCGCGCCGGCCCGGCTGGGCGGCACCAATGTGGGAACGGTTGCCGTGATCGCGCCTACGCGCATCCAGTACCAGGAAATGATTGAGGCCGTAAGCTATATTGCGCGTCTTTCCGAGCGCCTGCTCGATCTGCCGAATGCGTAGGCACAAGAAGCAGGGAGCAAGGGAACAAGGGAGCAAGAAGACGGAGCGCTGCGCCAATGCGAACCGCCGCACCGGAGCCCCAGGAATTTTCATCTAAAGAACAAAGACTACTGATACTTTCGGAGAACGTACGGAATCATGCTGGATCAGGAGACAGAAGAGTTGAAGGTGAAGGTATTCAAGGAACCCGCGAGCAATGCAACGGGAGCGAAGATCGATCCTGCGACCGAGTTGCCGCCGCCCGATGAGAACCTGGCCGAGGCGGAGGCGGCTGTCCCGGCGCCGGCCGGCGGCCAAACGGAGATCGATCAGCTCAAGGGCGAACGCGATCAACTGCTGGATCGGCTGGCGCGCATGCAGGCGGAGTTTGAAAACGCCCGCAGACGCGCCGAGCGCGAGAAGGCAGAGTTCCGCGACCATGTGACCGGCAGCGTGGTAGAGCAATTCCTGCCGGTGCTCGACAATTTCGAACTGGCACTCAAGTCTACAGGCACAGTGGAACAACTGCGCTCCGGCGTGAGCCTGATCATGAAGCAGATGGAAGAGATTTTGGAGAAGATGCAGGTGAGCGCGATTTCCGCAGTGGGTGAGAGTTTCGATCCTCGCGTGCACGAGGCGCTGGGAGCGGTGGAGCGCGACGACCTGCCCGACCAGCATGTAGCCGAGGAGGTACGCCGCGGATATAAAATCCGCGAGCGGCTGCTGCGGCCGGCGCTGGTGCGCGTGGCGCATAACGCGAAGCAACAGAGTGAATGAGTGAAGAGAGTGAAATGAGTGAACGAAGTAAAGCGGCTGCGAGCTGAGAACTGAAGGCTGAGAGCTAGATCAAGGGAGCAATGGGTTCTAATACAAGAGTGAGCAAAGCAGATTATTACGAGTTGCTGGGCGTCTCGCGTGACGCCACCGATCAGGAACTGAAGAGCGCGTACCGCAAACAGGCGCTCAAGTACCATCCTGACCGCAATCCCGGGGACCACGCGTCCGAAGAGAAATTCAAGGAAGCCAGCGAAGCCTACCAGGTGCTGAGCGACGCCGACAAGCGTGCCGCCTACGACCGCTACGGCCACGCGGGTCTCGGCGCGCAGGGGTTTGGAGCCGGACCATTTGCCGGCGGCGTGGACCTGGGTGACATCTTCGGCGATCTATTTGGCGAGATGTTTTCGATGGGGGGCGCTCCGCGCGGGGGATCGCGGACTCAGCGCCAGCAGCGCGGCGACGATCTGCGCTTCGACCTGACTATCGATTTTGAAGACGCGGTTTTTGGCACCGAGACTGAAGTGAAGATCCGCCGCCTGGAGACATGCAGCGTGTGCCATGGCCAGGGCAGCGCATCGGGCCGGGGCCCAAGCGTTTGCAGCCATTGCCAGGGCCACGGGCAGCTCCGCTATCAACAGGGATTCTTCTCGGTGGCGCGCACCTGCGCAGCCTGCGGCGGCACGGGCTCGGTGATCGGGGACCCTTGCACGGCATGCCGCGGCGAGGGCCGGGCAGCGACTGAAATCAAGCTGAAAGTGAAGGTGCCACCGGGCGTTGAAGAGGGAACGCGCATCCGCTATGGGGGCGAGGGAGATTCCGGCCGCCGGGGCGGGCCCAAGGGCGATCTCTACATTATTCTCGCCATCCGTCCGCACGATTTCTTCGAGCGCCACGGGCACGATCTTTATTGCGTCATTCCTATCAGCTTTCCGCAGGCGGCATTAGGCGCCGAGTTCGAGATTCCCGGCATCGACGCACCGGTAAATATCAAGATTCCCGAAGGCACGCAAAGCGGCAGAGAGCTGCGCGTGAGGGGACGCGGCGTTCCCTACCTGAACGAGAAGGGCAACGGCGACCTGATCGTGAAGGTGGTGGTGCAGATCCCGCGCAAGCTGAACCGCGCGCAGCGCGAGCTGGTGAACAAGCTTTCGGAGACCATGACGGTGGACAATCAGCCCACGTCGCCGGGGCTGATCGAGAAGATGAAGGACTTGTTCAGCTGAAAAAGCAGGGAACAAGGGAACGAGGGACCAAGAAAACCGGTGCGCCTCCGGGCATTCAGATCGCCAGCAGCGCGATGGCTGCAATGGCAATTCCGATCGCAAGGCTCATGGGGTTAGTCAACGCGAAGACGAAGGGATCTTCGTCGAGCTCGCCGCGCGAGGCCAGCAACCAGATGCGGCAGAGCCATAGAATCATCAGCGGCATGATAAGCCACAGCAATTGGGCGCGGCGATAAAGCACGACAACGTCGCTGCTGCTGATGTAAATGGCGAAGACCATCACGGCCGCAAAGGCGCTGGAAGTGCCGAAACTGCGCAACTGATCGGTATCGGCCACCAGGTAGCCACGGCCGTTGCGCGGCGGCAATCTGCTGGTGCGCAAATTCTGCAGCTCGGCAAAGCGCTTGACCATGGCGAGCGAGAAAAACAGAAAAACGGAAAAGCCGGCCAGCCAATGCGAGATGTGCGATTCGGTGGCGGCGCTGCCGGCGAACAGGCGCAGCGTGTAGAGACCGGAGAGCACCAGCACATCGACGAGCGCGATCCGCTTCAGAACCCAGGAATAAGCGAGCGTGGTTGCCAGATAAAGCAGGAGCCATCCCGTAAAGGCCACGGGAAGCAGGCGCGCGCCAAGAAAACCCAAAGACAGAAAGACGGCCACCATGCAGACACCGGCGAGGGGCGACAGATTGCCGGCGGCAAAGGGGCGCAGAAGCTTTTGCGGATGATGGCGGTCGGCCTCGATGTCGAACAGGTCGTTGATGATGTAGGCCGACGAAGCGGTGAGGCCGAAACAGAAGAAAGCCAGCAGCGCGGACAGAAGGCGATTGGCGATACCCACGTGCGGATGCGCCAGCAGCAGTGGCAGAAAGATGAGCAGATTCTTCGCCCACTGATGCAGGCGCATGGCTCTGAGAGCAGTCGAGAGCGAACCGGCGCCTTCATCGAAGGTGCGCGCCGGGCGAATGCCACGGAGGCGCATCCTGAGCCGCAGGCTCAGGCTTGGGTTTGCCACCATGATTTCAGCCGCATGGGCCAGCATGGGTAAATCGGGCGTGTCGTTGCCGATGTAGCCGTACTCGCCGCCGAACTGGCTGCGGACGCGATCAAGCTTGCGGGTTCCCGTCAGGTTGACCGTGCCGTCGCTGCCCAAGACGCCAGTAAAAATACCGAGATGCGCGGCGACCCGCTCGGCCAGCCGGATGTCAGCTCCAGTTACGAGATAGAGAGCACGGCCGCGGGCGTGCTCCTCGTGGAGATACTGCAACAGGGTGCGGTTGTAGGGAAGATGGGCGACGTCGAGCGAGACCTTGGAGGTGACGAACTCCTTGAAGGCAGCTTTGCCGCGCAGCAGGCGCAGGGGCAGAGCGAACAAGCTTGCGGGATGCGTGCGCGCCAGCACCAGCAGCGAGTCGACAAGTGTATCCGATTTGACCAGGGTTCCGTCGAGATCGACACAGAGGGGGCGAAGCGCGGTGACAGGAGCTTCCGGCAGAGAGACAACCTGAGACAACCAATCACCTCCGCGAGGGCGTGGAGCTCTTGCATCGATGATAAGACGGAAAGTTGAGAGGAGGATGGGATTCGGTTACAAACCGCGACACAAAAACTCCTGCGACGCGGTAAGCCGGCAGATGCCCGTCTGAAAAACGCTGGCTGGTTATTGGTCTTGCCAGGTTTCCAGTTTGATGTCGTCGTAATAGACCGAACCCCGGTAATAGTTGTTGTGGGGATCGCCGAACATGAAGAAGTCAGGAATTCCCGCACCTGCCTGATACACCAGGCGCGCCGGTATGGTGCCGACATAGGTTTGCTGTCCGCCCCATTTGAAGTCGCCGGAAACCGTGAGCACGAAGGCATCTTCATTGCGCTCGATGCAGGCTGAATACCAGGTATTGTCCTTGTACGCATCCACTGCGCGAACTTGACCCGAGGGCTGAAGCGCACCGTTAGACCAGGACAGCATCGGACGACCGGTGTCTTCGTCGTCGTGGCCATCCTTGTCAATGCCAAACATCATGATCGGGTGCTGACCGTCGGCCACCCAACTCTTGCCCTCCCAAATGTTTGTCCACGAACCCTTGTTGTTGTCGGAATCGATAGTGACTTTGCGATGGTGATGAATCCAAATGTTGTTGTGAGGCCGTGGAGTCGCGCCGAGAATCGTGAGCCAGTAGAAGCCATTCTCCAACGTCGCGTCATCGTTGGACCAAGGCTCGTCCGATTCGCCGCCACGATAGCCATTGAGACCGCCGGGCTTGCCATCTCCAAAAGACGCGAAGCCCACCTTGATGCAGACTCGGTACTTCGCTGGTAATTGATCGGTTGGACGAACCACGATGCCATCCGTGTGCTTTGGGGATGAAAGCTTGAGCACATGATTCGTTGGGTCGGCCGGATCAGGAGCCACCTGAAAAAGATCATTGAAATTTGTGAGATTGGAGCGGCTGTAGGCTGCGATCGTGAGCCAGCCGTCTTTTCCAAAGGCTCCTTCAGCGCGGTAGGCCGCGGGCGGTTTTACTTCGAGCCGCTGGAAATATTCGCCACCATCGGAGAATTCGTCCGTGTTTTGATACGCATCCGGCACCCAGGACGGTGGACCCGCCTTAAACAGGGCTGCAGCGTTTTCGAAGTTTTCTTCGTAGAGGACTTTCCAAGAGCCGTGATTCTCGCCGGGCGCTGGGACGGCCTGAGGAGCGGGAGATTGTGAATTCACTCGGGAAGCCAATAGGCATAGCGATGCGCAAATAAACCATCGGACAACGGGGAACGGCATATGCGAATTCTTTCTCCTGCTCCTGGGAGATTCGATAGAGCCGGCTCAAGAAGTGAATTCTGGTGACATAAGGGAAGGTTACGACACAAACTGGGGTGGGAGATAGAGGGGATGCCTTGAGATATTGAATTTATGGTGGAGCTGAGCGGGATCGAACCGCTGGCCTCCTCGTTGCGAACGAGGCGCTCTCCCAGCTGAGCTACAGCCCCACAGTGGCTTCATATATCTTAGCAGCGAGGCAGAAAATGGGAAAGAGCGACGGCCGGGGCCAAGACGCCGGCTGAAGCCGCAGAAAACCATTGTGGGATCGGCTCAAATTGGACGCGCACAGGCGCTGAAGTTGGAGGAAACATGACGAACACAGCCACTGCCGACAGTCCGGAATGCTGGCCGGCGCTGCCGCTCGATTCATGGCGCGAGACCTGCGCCACGCTGCACATGTGGACGCAGATTGTGGGCAAGGTGCGGATGCGGCTGACGCCGCTCGTCAATCACTGGTGGAACGTGCCTCTTTATGTGACTCCGCGCGGGCTGTCCACCTCAAACATTCCCTACGGCACGCGGTCGATCGAGATACGCTTCGATTTTCTGGCGGATCGGCTGGTGCTGGAGTGCAGCGATGGACTGGTGAAGGAGCTGCCGCTTCGGCCCATGGCGGTGGCAGATTTCTACCGGGAATTCATGGAACTGCTACGGTCGGCCGGGGTCGAGGTGAGCATTTGGCGCATGCCGGTGGAGATTGCCGATCCCATCCCTTTCGACGAGGATCGCGTGCACGCGGCGTACGACGCCGAGCGGGTGAAGACTTTCTGGTGCATCCTGCGCTCGGTAGATGCGGTTTTCCACGAGTTTCGTTCGGGATTCATCGGCAAGGCGAGCCCCGTGCATTTCTTCTGGGGAAGTTTCGACCTGGCGGTGACGCGTTTTTCCGGACGGAAGGCGCCGCCACGGCCGGGCGCCGACAGCATTACGCGCGAAGCGTATTCGCACGAGGTGAGCAGCGTGGGTTGGTGGCCGGGCAGCGGCACGATGAGTGGGCCGGCGTTCTATTCTTATGCCGCTCCGGAGCCGCAGGGATTGAGGGAAGCGCGCGTGCGTCCGGATGCAGCCGGCTACGACGCAGGGCTTGGGGAATTTCTGCTTGCGTATGACGATGTGCGCAACGCGCAATCACCGAGCGCGGAGCTGCTCGAATTTTGCCAGAGCACATACGATGCCGCGGCCGAGCTGGGCAAATGGGATCGGCAGTTGCTGGAACGGGATGGAGGCGCCAGTAGCTGACGCGGCATTGAGACCTCATGCAGCATCGGGGCCTCAATAGTAGTACGGCGTTTTTGCGGTCCAGGGCGACTTGGGGTAGTGCTTGTGGAGGAATTCAAAGGCTGCCTTGCCGACCGAGGTGTAGCCCGATGTAGGGACCCCGGGCGTATGGTTTTCCCACGACTGGCAGGCATAGTGCGTGGCGCGGACGGTGAGGGCAAGCGCCTCAGGAACCAGCGGATCACCGGGGTGGGCGTTGGCGTAGTCGATCACCCGCTGGCCAATGACGGCGGCTGAATCCGGCAATTGTTGCAGGCGCTGATATTCAGAGTCAGCAAGAGCCTGCTGGTCCTGCGGGATGATGGCCGATGCCGGCAGCGGGGTGAGCGTGGGCCCGTTGCCCTGATCCTCTTCCTGCCACGGCTTGCACCACCAGTTGTTGCGGAAGTCGTCGAATTGGCTGAAGCTGGCGACGCGCGGAATCCCCGCTTCGAGGTAAGGACGCACACCCGGATTGCGGAGGATCGCAAGATCGGCGGGAAAACCGGCACTGGAACCGGCGGTGGCCTGGAGGCTCTTGGGTAAAAGCGGCGCGAGGGCCGCGACACTCTTCGCATCCTGCAGTAGAACGCCGCGCGTCCACGCCATGACGGCCAGGCTTTGGCGGAGATTCTGCGGAAGCGTTGCAGAGTTGGCCGCTTCAATGAGGAGAGAGCGGCGCCTTCTGGTTGAGGATGACGGCAGCGTCGTCGTCGAACCACAAATCCTGCGTGACTTCGGGGCAGTTGGCATTGGCGTTGACGGCGTGCGCATTCTGATTGCACATCCCTTGCAGATCGTCAGCGCCCTCGGAGCCAGCCGATAACGCATTGCGCGGCGCGAATTGGAGGAACTCGCTAAAGTCACGCGCAACATCCATGCGCTCGCCGAGAAGGGCGTTCCGTTTGGAGGTGGGTTTCTGATTGCGCAGAGCGGGGAGCGCCGCGTCGAGCAACGCGCGAGCCTCGTCGGTTCGCTGGAGCGCGATGAGCAGACGCACGCGATGGTAGAAAACGGTGTCGTACGCGGGAGAATCGGACGTGATTTTGGCGGCCGCATCGATGAGCGCAGGGGCGAAAGCGTCGCTGGGACCCGCCTTGGCGATGGCGACCACGAGCCAGGGCAATTCGTGGCCCTGCTGCCAGGTTGTGAAGGCGGAGACGGCTGTTCCGGTGCGCCAGGCGCTTATCCAGGCCAGCAGAGGCGGCTGGTCCTTGATGGAGACAGATTTGACGAACAGCCAGCTCAGGTCCTGGAGATCGTGGAGGAAGTTGACATCGGGCCTGGGGCCGGCGAGGCCGGCGCACAGGTCGGCGGCGCGCTTGCCGGGATCGGCCCGGATGAGAACGAAGTTCAGCTCATCGCGAACGATGGCGCGTGAAGGCGTGGGGTTGGGTTGCGCTAGAAGCGCTTCCAGCATCTGTTGTGCGCGCTGCATCGTTGGGGCGTCGTAGCTGGCGAGTTCGCTGCTGTAGGGGTCGGTGGTTTTGCCATTGGCGAAGGCTTTGCGCACCGTGGCGCGGGCGGCGAGGTACTGCCCCCAGGGAGCCCACGGCGAGTTTTGATCGGCAGCGATGGCGGCGAATTGGTTGGCGGCCTCGTCGAATTGCTTGGCGTAGAAAGTTGCTGAGGCAGTTTGATACGCGCGGTCGGCTTTGAGGAGTGCGGGGCTGTCGGACGCAACGGGCGCCGGTGATGTGGCTTTCTCGTCGGCGCAGTTGGAAAAGACTGCATCTTGGCCATGGATCCAGTCGGCGAGCCATTTGCTGTCTTTGCCCCATGCATCGGCGCGTTTTGTGAGGGTGAGCGTCGCGGTGATGAAGGCGGCGTCGGGACAGTTCAGGTAGCTGTCGTCGAAGACAATGTTGCCGACGTAATCTACCGGGAAAGATTGCGCCTGGACTGCCGACGCAAGTGGAGGAAGATGTTTCGCTCGTTCGAGCAGCCATTTTCCGGCCGGCTGAGAATCCGCCCGATCCTGGCGCAGGGCGGCCTGCGCAGCATTTACTTGCGCAGGAGTCATCTTGCTCCAGTCTTGCGCGGGCTGCAATGGGACAGGCGGAAGCGGCACATAGGCGCGGAGCTCTGCGGCGGAGAGCTTGCCGCCATTCAGATAGCGGTAGGCGACGGCGTACTCATTCGAGTCAAAGCCGGCCTGGAGAATACCGAGTTGGCCTTTGCCAAACGCGACAAGATCGTCAGGATGCGTGGTGCTGACGAAGACATCCGGTTCAAAGAAGGGACCGCAGGCCTCAACATTTCCTACCGGCGCGAGGAGCAGGGCGGCGAGCAGGAGGGCCAGAATCAGGATGCGTGCTTTCATGGAAGTCTCCGTTCAAGTTCTGCTGGCGAATCGATGCGCCAGCCATTGTCGGCAAATACGTAAATGCGCTTGCCGGCCAGGTGCGAGGGCCAGGGTTCGGTGGTGGATACGCCGACAGAAAACTGGCAGAGCGGCTCGCGGATGCGGAAATCGTCTGCGGACGCGGGCGCGCGGCGGCGATCCGGCTCCATGCGGAACATCATGGGGACGGCCTCGTCGACGGGGAGGCCCTGCAGCCAATCGTCGGCGCTGCACCAGGAGGCCAGCGCGGTGATGGAAAGCGGCAGATGGGGCGGCATCTGGCGGCGCAGGGTGACGAGCAGATCGCGATAGAAGGGCCGCTGGGAGCGCGTGGCATCGAAATCGATCTGAAGCGCGGCGATGCCCGGCTGATGCGCGCTGAGCAGGATGTCGCGCACGAGATCGTCGCGGTTGAAGTCATTGAGAACCGCACTGGGCGCGGTTTCAATGCGCACCACGGGCATGCGGACCGCAGAAGCGGGAAGCACGAGCGGGTCGCGGCGAGGCTGCCTGTCGACAAGGAAGCCGACGGTCAGCGTCTGGTCGAGATAAGCCACGGCGAAACGGTGCGTGTCGATGGCGCGGAGATCTTCACGGCGTTCCCATGCCCACAGCGTGAACGGAGGCAGAGACGCAAGACAGGCTGGGGCGCGCGGAAGGGCGTCGGAGCGAATGCCGAAGGAACAGAGGAGCGCAACCAGGGCGAGGGTGAGGTGGCTCCAGGAGGTAGCGATAGGGCGCATGGCGGGACAGCAACACAATGCACCACGCCGATCAAGAAAGCAAGGCCGGAGGCTAGCGGAGCGCGGTCTCCTCACGGAGCCCTGAAAAGCACGACCGAAACCAAGGGTCTGTGCCGTTCAAATCCGTTGCGCGGTCACACCCTGAGAGCTGCCAGGCTTTCTTCGCGCGTGGCATCGATCGTGAGAAGTGTATTCATGTTCGTCAGCTCAAGCAGTGACTGGACACGCGGAGCCACTCCGCAGAGGCGCAAAGTGCCGCCTTTGGCTTTCAGCGAGCCGTAGGCATAGATCAACATGCCAAGCCCGGCGCTATCGACTGATTCGACCGCACTCAGGTCGAAGACGATCTTACGCGCGCCGCTCGAAATCAGCGACCGGACCTGCGAATCAACCAGGCTTAGCGAGGAGCCGAGCGTGATTTGTCCAGTAAAGACAACTACGGCACAGCCGTCAGGATGTTGCTCGATCGATGAACTCACGGGCATGGCGAGATTTTACACGGGAAAGCCGCCAGGCAGAGAATCATTTTCTGCTCTGACGGCTTCGGTTGGATTCTTCGGGATGCTGCCTACAGCTGATTCATGTTGGCCAGGAATTCGGCGTTGTTGCGGACCTTTTCGAGGCGGCTGATCAACAGCTCCATGGCTTCAACCGGCGAAAGCGGATTGAGCACGCGGCGCAGAATAAAGACGCGCTGCAGGTCTTCCTTGGGAATGAGCAGCTCTTCCTTTCGGGTACCGGAGCGCTGGATGTCGATGGCCGGGAAGACGCGCTTGTCGACCAGCTTGCGGTCGAGAATGATTTCCATGTTGCCGGTGCCCTTGAACTCTTCGAAGATGACTTCGTCCATGCGGGAGCCGGTGTCGACGAGGGCGGTGGCGATGATGGTGAGCGAGCCGCCTTCTTCGATGTTGCGGGCCGCGCCGAAGAAGCGCTTGGGCCGCTGCAGGGCGTTGGAGTCGACGCCGCCGGAGAGCACCTTGCCCGAGGGCGGAACGATGGTGTTGTAGGCGCGCGCCAGGCGGGTGATGGAGTCGAGCAGGATGACCACGTCGCGCTTGTGCTCGACCAGGCGCTTGGCCTTCTCGATGACCATTTCGGCCACCTGCACGTGGCGGGCGGCGGGCTCGTCGAAGGTGGAGCTGATGACTTCGCCCTTCACCGAGCGCTGCATGTCGGTGACTTCTTCGGGGCGCTCGTCGATCAGCAAAACGATCAGCACGACCTCAGGATGGTTCGTGGTGACGGAGTTGGCGATGGACTGCAGCAGCATGGTTTTGCCGGTGCGGGGCGGAGCGACGATCAGGCCGCGCTGGCCCTTGCCGACAGGCGTGAGCAGATCCATCACGCGGCCGCTGATGCCCTCGCGCACCGTCTCCATCTTGATGCGTTCCTGCGGATAGAGCGGCGTGAGGTTGTCGAAGAGAATCTTGTTGCGCGTCTCTTCGGGCGACTCGAAGTTGATGGCTTCGATCTTGACCAGCGCGAAATACTTCTCGCCTTCGTGCGGCGGGCGCACGTTGCCGCTGATGGAGTCGCCGGTCTTGAGATCGAATTTGCGAATCTGCGAGGGCGACACATAGATGTCGTCCGGGCCGGGCAGATAGTTGTAATCGGGCGAGCGGAGGAAGCCGTAGCCGTCGGGGAGAATCTCGAGGACGCCCTCGGCGAAGATGTGGCCTTCCTTTTCGCTTTGCGCCTGGAGGATCTTGAAAATCAGATCCTGCTTGCGAAGGCCGCTGGTCCCGGGAATCTCAAGGGTGCGCGCGATGCGGCTCAGTTCAGTAATGTTTTTTTCTTTGAGTTCTGCGATGGTCATGTTCACCTGCGTGAAGGCGGGATGTGTGGGGTGGGATACGGAGGGAGAAGTGCTCCAGAGGAGGAAATACGGACAGGCATTGAGAAATTCAACCGGCGCGAACCGGCTTGCTTTCCAGGCTCCGTGTCGAACCGAACAACGGGTGTGACGGAGCGCCGTGGAAAGGCCTGCGAATTCTAGAGGGAAACTGGCCTTGAATCCTTAGCCTGACTTAACTTACAAGTGACGCGAGGCGCCGTTAGGCCGCGCGTCGCCTTTCGACCGGCTGGGCCGCTGGCGCCTCTTCGGGCTTTCGAGCTTGCGGACTGGCCGTCTCAAAGCGGCACAAGTACTTCGTTTGTGGTGTCTTGCAGCCGTGTATTCGGCTTGTGAAGCTTGCGGGTCGCCTTGCTCGCCAGTTGACAGAGCTGGTAGCGATTGTTCACATGAGAGAGTGCCCCGAAAACTAGATCGGAACGCATTGCTTATCTCCTTATTTTTCATGTCCCTGCGCCGGAGGAATCCCAATGTGACCGCCGGTGCAGTAGAGGGGAGCCATTACAAACGAGGGCTACCCCAAATTGCCGCTTCCATCTCTTAGACGCACTCTTTACGCCCCCGAATTCAAAATCTTGGTGGCGATTGCACGTTATGAAATGGATGCCATACCATAGCGGATTGCAGTTTGCGCCTCGAACACCCGGGTGCCTGCACGGCCCTTCCGGGAGCTCCAGATGCGCACCCAAGGCATCAAGGGAGCACCTGCTCTTAGTTTGATGCTGGAAATGTGCTGATGGGCACACCCGGCCGCAAATGCGCAACCTGCCCTCTATGGATGGCTATGAATGAGAGTATAACCAACCTTCGTTGGGGTCAATAGTTATTTCTCGCCATGGGGAGAGTATTTCCGGCGCCGTGGGGACCGGTTCCCGCGGGGCGCGTAACCGGCGGTGATTATCTTAGATAAAGTGTTTGTTATCATTTATTTGATGTATGTATCTCCTGCGGCATTTCGGGCTTTGCATAATTCGCATTCCCAGGGCGTGATCGTGCCGGCAAACGATAGTGACTTAAGAGTGAACCCTTCCGGTTACCTGAATACGGGGCACCGGACCTTGCCTGGCCTTGCTCTAACCGCTCCAGGGACGCCCATCGGGATCGGAGAGAAGCAAGCGGCCTGTCCTCATCGCAACCGCAGGCGGGGCGTTTGGCGGGCCTGCTTGCGTTTCGGGGAGGCGATGATTTCATCCAACCGGAAAAGACCGACCAGGAGGATTCCCACGAAGGGAGTCGCAACCAGGAAGTTCGCCCAGCCGGATTGCAGGATGGTATCGTGCACGACGAGACTCCAGGAGGCTGCGGTGCTGTACGGTTTTCAGCCTATTGGGTTATCGGCCAATATCAGAGAAACGTTCATAATTCGAAGGTAATGCGCGGAAGTCTGAGGCTGACGGGCATCTTCACTGCATAGGCTCAGCCGGAGATTGCTGGACGAGCTGCAGATCATGAGACTGGCCGAAACTGCGGGCTCTACGCCCAGTAGCTGCGGTCGAGCGTGCGGTACTGGATGGCTTCGGCGAGGTGGGCGACGGTGAGGGACTCCGTCGCCTTCCAGATCGGCGATGGTGCGCGCCACTTTCAGAATGCGGTCGTGGGCGCGCGCGGTGAGGCCCTGCTGCTGCATGGCGCGCTCCAGCAGGCGCTCGGCGTCGGCGCCGAGTTCGCAGTAGGCGCGAATCTGCCGGGTGTTCATCTGCGCGTTGGAGTAGATTTTTTCGCCGTGCTTTTTAGAAGCGCTGGCGCTGGCGCTCGCGCGCGGCCATGACGCGGGCGCGAATCTGCGCGGAGCCTTCGGCCGCCGCGCCGCCGCGCAGTTCCTTGTATTGAACGGCGGGCACTTCGATGTGAATGTCGATGCGGTCGAGCAGCGGGCCGGAGATTTTGGCCACATAGCGCTGGATCATGGGCGGCGTGCACATGCACTCGCGCGATTTGTCGTTGAAGAAGCCGCAGGGGCAGGGATTCATGGCCGCGGCCAGCATGAAGCGCGCGGGAAAGCTGAGCGACATGGAGGCGCGCGCGATGGTGACGGTGTGATCTTCGAGCGGCTGGCGCATGACTTCGAGCACGTTGCGGGGAAATTCCGGCAGCTCGTCGAGAAACAGCAGGCCGTTGTGCGCCAGCGACACTTCGCCGGGGCGCGGCATGATGCCGCCGCCGATGAGGCCGGCGTCGGAGATGGTGTGATGCGGCGAGCGGAAGGGCCGCTGCGTGACGAGGCCCGCGCCGGCTTCGAGCACGCCGGCGACGGAGTGGATCTTGGTGGTTTCGAGCGCTTCGTCGAAGGTGAGCGGCGCCAGGATCGAGGGCAGGCGCTTGGCCAGCATGGTTTTGCCGGAGCCGGGCGGGCCGATCATGAGAATGTTGTGGCTGCCGGCCGCGGCAACTTCAAGCGCGCGCTTGGCGGTCTGCTGGCCGCGCACATCGCTGAAGTCGACGGTGAATTGCTCGAGCTCGCCGAGCAGATCTCTCGGTGGCCACGCGGTAAGGCTCGCGCTGGATGACGCCGACGACGGAGGTGTTGAGCAGTTCGAGCACGTCGAGGAGCGAGGAGACGGGATAGACGTTGACGCCTTCGACGACTGCGGCCTCGGCGGCGTTGGCCAGCGGGGAGAATGAGGTTGGGAATGCCCTTTTCGCGCGCCAGGATGGCCACGGGCAACATGCCGGGAATGGGGCGCACGCTGCCATCGAGACCGAGTTCGCCGACCAGGAGGAAGCGGCTGAGGTCGTTGGTGCGCAACGCGCCATATGCGCCGAGAATGCCGACGGCGATGGGCAGATCGAAGCCGGAGCCTTCTTTCTTGATGTCGGCGGGAGCGAGATTGATGGTGATGAAGGTGGGCGGAATGAGGTAGCCGGAGTTTTTGATGGCGGCGCGCACGCGGTCGCGGCTCTCGCGCACGGCGGCGTCGGGCAGGCCGACGGTGTGAAAGTGGTCCTCGTTCGAGACGACGCCGCTGTAGTCGACCTCGACATCGATGAGGTTGGCATCGATGCCGTAGACTGCAGCGCTGAGGGCCTTGAAGAGCATGGCGGTGTGCGACGAACACCGCAGAAGTCAGGAAAAAAGCCGTGCAAATAGGGATTGATGGCAATCCCGCGTTTCTCAAAAAACTTTCGACGTAGTGTTTCCTTAGAACATACTACACGGGAGTTGAAATTGCATCTTGGGACCGCTGAAAGATCCCTGAAAATGCGGCCGGCGTCGGGTGGTGCACGGCGGCGTGAATACGGCGAAGTAGTCCGCTTCAGACGCGATCATCGGGGAATGTGCCGACGGCTTCGCCGGGCGCGACGTTTTGCCCTGCGAGGACGATGGCATGGGTGGCGATGTGGGCGCCGGCGCCGATCACCGTGGGCTGCAGCCGGACCTTGTTGTAATCCTGCGGATCGTGCCAGAAAGAGAAGACGCGCGAAAAGGAACCGATGATTGCGTTTTTGCCGATGGTGATGCCGCCGCGATCGTTGAGCAGGGCGCGCTGGCGAATGACCACGCCGTCGCCAATGGAGAGGTTGTAGCCGTAGGTCAGGTCGACGCCATGATAAATTTTTACGCCGGTGCCGAGATGCTCAAAGATGTGCCGGCCGAGCATGCAGCGGAAACGTAATCCCAGCCAGTGATTGAGGCCGATCGGCGAGCGATCGAACATCTGCCAGAACCAGAGCAGGGGTTTGCGGCGTGCGAAGCGCTCGCGGTCGACCTCGGCGAAGTGCTCCTGTTCCATGGTGACGTTTTGGGGGTCGAGCGACAGGTTGACCACGTTGGCGGGTAGCTCGGTTGTGAGCGTGAGGTTGAGCTTGCCGCCGTGGGGGCGGCCCAGATAAAGCTGGTAGAGCTGATCGCGCACAATCTCGCCGCGGCGCTCCGGGGAACTGTGGCGGACGAATTCGTCGTCGAGGAACTGAATCCAGCGGCGATAGATCTCTTCGGCTTCAGGCGTGGGGCGGGGAGCGGAGTTTTCTGGGACGGCCATGAGTCAGAAGATAGAACAGGGACTAGGGCCAAGGGAAGAGTGTGAGTGCGAGTGTGAGTGCGGGTGTCAGTGTGGGTGAGAGTGTGAATGTGGTTGCACCCGTCCGGCGCACACACACTCGCACTCACACTTTTCTTACCGCTTGCCCTGGATGGTCTTGGGACCAGAGCCGCCCTTCTTGGCGGCTCGTCGCGCGGCGATGGCGTGCATCTCCTTGCCGTAACTCGACTGGTTGATGAAGATCTGCAGCACGAGATTCAACACATTGCCAGTGGCCCAGTAGAGCGCCAACCCCGAGGCGTAGTGCATCAGGAAGGTGCCCATGAAGATGGGCATGATGAAGGCCATCATGCGCCGCTGCATGGGATCCATGCCGGGCGAGGGCGTGATGTATTGCGTGAGGAACATGGTGACGATGATGAGTATCGGCAGAATGTACCTGGGATCGGGCTGGGAGAGATCGGGCAGCCAGAACCAATGAGCCTGGCGCAACTCCACGGCGTTGTAGAGAACGCGGAAGAAGCCGTAGAACAGCGGGAGCTGGGGCAGCATGGGCAGGCAGCTGCCATACATGTTGACGCCCTCCTCCTTGTAGAGCGCCATGACCTCGGTGTTCATCTCGGTCTTCTTGGGGTCGTTCATCTTCAAGTTTGCATAGCGCTTTTTGATGGCGTCGACCTTGGGCTGGATGCGCATCATCTTGAGCGACGACTTCATCATCATGAAGCGCAAGGGGATGAACGCTACGTTGAAGACGGCCGTGAACAGGATGATGGCCCAGCCCCAGCTATACGCGCCGGCGCCGATGAAGTTGCGAATAAAGCGCAGTGCGTAATAAAGAGGCTTGGCAATGACTCCGAGCCAACTGCCGAACTGAATGAGCGATTCCAGGCCGGGACCGTCGGCTTTGCCGTCGGCGCCGATGGCGTGGATGGACTTGAGGAGCTCGGTGGCCTTGGGGCCGGCAAACAGGCGCAGGCGGGTATCGCCGGTGGTGTCGCCGACGGCGAGGCCGACAACGTCGACTGAAGTTTTCTTGCTGTTCGGATCGCTGGGGTCGGCGGAGAGGTCGATGGTGTTGTGCAGGGTAACGACCGTGGTGCGGTCGGGGACCTCGGGCAGAAACGCGGCGGCAAAGTAAAGATCCATGACGGCCGCGTACTGGTACGACGCATCCAGCGTATTATTGCCGCTCACTTTGGCGGCGGCCTGCACGTCGTCTTTATTATCGATTGACCATGCAAAGAAGGAAGGCGTGGGCATCTGTCCGCGCAGCATGGAGGTCTGATGGAGCTCCTCCATATCGCCGAGGCCGGCGGGCCACTCCACCAGCGTGCGCACGGGCGCGCCATTGCGCTTGACTTCGCTTTCAACGTTGACGACGTAGCTGGTGTCGAAGCGGAAGGTCTTTACGGCATCGACGCCGTTGGCCGAGTATTCAAAAGTAATCGCGGTCGGCGCAAGCAGCAGGCCAGTGGCCGAAGGTTGCGCGCCGCTGTAGCTCACCTTGTAGAGTGCGCCGTTGAGTTGCGTGGTGAGCGCCGGCTCATAGGTAAAGAGTGAGAGCGGCAGCCCGAAGCGCGCGGCGGCCTGCGGTTGCACCAGGTCGAGCGGTTTGCCGGCCGAGTCGAAGTACTTCTTCAAGATCCAGTTCTTGACCTGAGCGCCACGATTGGTGAAGACAATCTTGTAAAACTCGTTTTCGATGGTGGTGTAGGTCTCGAGCGAGGCCGCAATCTGCGGTGTGGCCGCGGGCGTCTTGGCGGGAGCGGCGCCGTTTGGCGTTTGGCCCGGTGCGGCGGGATTGGCAGAAGCAGCGGGGGCGGTGGGAGCCGTAGCCTGCGATTGGGTTTGCGCGGGCGGTTGCTGGTCCGGCTTGGGCTTCATGAAAAAGAACTGGTAGCCAAAGATGACGGCCATGGCAAGGAGCACGAAGGCCATGGTGGAGCGCATATCGCCGCCACCACCGCCGATGCCGGTGCCACCGCCGGAGCCTTGCAGATTGGGATTCTGAATTTCGGGCAAAGGATACTTCCTATCGTGTCGAAAAGGCAGCCTGTAGGCCGCTACTTCCTCTATGGTAACGGTTCGCGGGGCAAAACCCGCCGGGCGCAGCCACAATCGCCGACGGAGCGACCGGGAGGCACGGGGTCCAAACCGCCGGGCGTAAAGGGATGACAGCGCACGAGGCGCCAGGCAGCCAGCCTGCAACCTCGCAGGGGGCCGTGCGTGGCAATGGCGACGGCCGCGTATTCAGAGCACGTAGGAATGAATTTGCATCGGCTGGTGGTCACCGCATGGAGTGGCGGCGAAATCCAGCGGCGATAAAAAGCGATGAGTGCGAGCAGAAAGCGAGTCATGATGCAGATGTACCCTGGGCCCGAAGCGCGGCCGCGGGCGAGTTGAATCCGCGCGACGCCTCTGTTCTGGCCTGTTCAAGAATACGCACGATTTCCGCCTCAAGTTGCGCGAATTCCATGGTGAGTACGATGCGGCGGGGATGGAAGATGAGATCGCAGCCACGGGGCAGCAAGTCGACGTGGCGGCGCAGCGCTTCTCTCATGCGGCGCTTGATGCGGTTGCGCTGGATGGCCTTGCCCAACACTTTGCCCGCGGTGAGACCGACGCGCGGTCCCAGCCGCGTAACGGGCGCGCCGGGAATCTGCGGTTCGGGAGCCTGCGGGGCCAGGAACCAGCTCATGGACGCGGATTGCCGCTTGCGAGCGGCTGCATAGGCGCGCTGATACTCGGCGTGCTTGCGCAGTCGAGCCCCCGCCAGTGATTGGCGTTGAGCTGATCTGGTGGGTGAGTTCATGAGGACGAGCCAAAGTAAGTTCGTGGGGAAGAACGGCCCCTGCGCGGCCCATTCCGGCGAGAAAACCCGAACTGGCTAAGGGTTAGTCGCGGTGCCCGGCGCTGACCGAGACGCGCTTGCGGCCCACGGCGCGGCGGCGGCTGAGCACGGCCGCACCGGCATTGGTCTTCATGCGCGACCGGAAGCCGTGCGTTTTCACGCGGCTGCGGCGGTTAGGTTGAAATGTGCGTTTGGGCATCGTGACCCGCTCCTGTACCTTTGAAAAAATCTGCGACTGAACAACATTTTGAGTATATCGTAGGCTGAGTTGAGAATCCAGCGCAGACGGCTGGGCGGTAAGGAACGAAAAGTACTCGAGATGGCTGGAAGAAGGGCAGCGAGAGATGCTATGCTGCGTCCTCACGCGCGATTTTTGAGACGTTTTTTGCAAAGACGAGACGATGCGCGGCCAGTTTCACCGACCTTGGTGCAATTTTTCGGAGTCAAGAAAAGTAATGTGAAAGAACCGTTGCAATGGAGCCGAGATGTGCGCTACTATCGGGACCGTTCACGAAATTTCATTTGAAGTTTCACAGGTTCCGCACTTCGGCATTAACTCAAATCGCCCCATGGTCGGATTCCAGAGGGGCACATCAGCAGTGGACAGGTAACATTCGCCGGTAAATGAACGGAAAGCGAAGCAGCTTTCCGCGTTGCCGGAGCGTTGCTTAAAGCTGGAATTAAACCGCCAGGCTCATACCGGCGGAAAAGGCAAGGATTGTACGATGGCATTTGCAACTTCGCCGGCAACGGCACTAAATCCCTGGCTCCAGATCCTATCGGCTCTCGAGAAAAAGGTGATCCGGCAATCATTCGAAACCTGGCTCAAGCCCACGCGGTTCAGCCATGCTGCGGGGCGCATGCTCTACGTGCGCGTACCTTCGCCGGAGTTCCAGCACATCGGCGAGAAATACGGCGACCTGATTCAGGAAGCGATTGATTTGAACGCGCTCGAATTCGACGACGTGAGCTTTGTCACGGTGGAAGAGGATCCCTCGATTCCGCCTGTGCGCAAGGATGGCGGCTTCGGGCCGATTCCCAGCCACGCACCCACGGCGCCGCCAGCGTCGGCAGCGCGCACTCCCGAACAGGGACGATTCGACTGGTCGACCGCGGCGCAACTGAATGCCAAGTACACTTTCGATGCGTTCGTGATCGGCAACGGCAACCAGTTTGCGCGCGCCGCGGCGCTGGCGGTGGCCGAGCGGCCTTCGCGCGCCTACAATCCGCTGTTCCTGTATGGCGGCGTGGGCATGGGCAAGACGCACCTGATGCACGCCATCGGCCACGAGGTGAAGCGCCGGCAGCCGACCTCGAGTATCTGCTACGTCTCCGCGGAGAAGTTTACCAACGAGATGATCAACTCCATCCGCAACGATCGCATGACCAGCTTCCGCGACCGCTTCCGCACGGTAGATGTGCTCCTGATCGACGATATTCAGTTCATTTCGCAGAAGGAGCGCACGCAGGAGGAGTTCTTCCACACCTTCAATGCGCTGCACGAATCGATGAAGCAGGTGGTGATTGCCTCGGACCGGCCGCCCAAAGAGCTGACGGAGATCGAGGAGCGGTTGCGTTCACGCTTCGAGTGGGGCCTGATCGCCGACATTCAACCGCCCGATCTTGAGACCAAGGTGGCCATTCTGCTGAAGAAGGCGGAGAGCGAGCAGGCGCATCTGCCCACGGATGTGGCGCTGTTTGTGGCGTCGAATGTACGCACCAACGTAAGAGAGCTCGAAGGCGCGCTGGTGCGGCTGATCGCGTGGTGCCAACTGAACCGCATCGAGATCACGCTGGCGGCGGCGCAGCAGTGCCTGAAGCAGTTTATCGACATGCAGGTGCGCAAAATCACCATTGAGGCGATTCAGCGCGCCGTGGCCGAGCAGTTTGGCATGCGCGTGAGCGACCTGAAGCAGAAGAACAACTCGCGCAACGTGGTGGTGCCGCGGCAGATTGCCATGTACCTGGCCAAGCAGATGACCGAGGCGAGTTTGCCGGAAATCGGACGCCAGTTCGGGAACAAGCACCACACCACGGTGATGCACTCGATTGCGAAGATCGATGAGCAGCGGCGTGGCGACAAGGACCTGCACCGTACGCTGAGCAAGCTGCAGGATGTGCTGAACTGCTAGAAACAGTGGCTAGTGATTAGTGGTTAGTGGCTGGCGCGGGAGTCAGTCGCCAAGCCTGATTGAAAAAGCCCCTCGACGGAAAGGTCGAGGGGCTTTTGATTTTGAGGGCATTTTCAGCAATCCTCAGGGAATATTCCTCACGGGCGCCGCCTGAATTTGAAACCGCTTTTCTTTCCCCGGTTGCTTTTGCCCGCATTCTTTCCTATGCTCGACACATGGAATTGCTTACCCACGACGAACTTGTGCGTCTGACCCCGCCGGAGCGCTTGGCGTTAATCTCGCAGCTTTGGGACAGCCTTGAGGACGACCAGCTTCCCCTGACGGTCGCGCAGCAAGCGGAGCTGGACCACCGCCTTCGAAGTCTCGACCAGGACCGGAGCGCCGGCATCACCTGGGCGGCTTTGAAGGCCGAGCTAGAGCAGCGTTGCTCATAGTGTGTGCGGGTTGTCTTACCTCGACCGCCCGTATCTTCCCACTCCTGGCAGCTTCACGCAGTATTGTGTTCCACTCCAACCTGTCTGCAGGTATTCTTGAAGGAAGGAGCGCGGAACATGGCAGCTTTGGATTGGTCACAATGTCCCGCCGTAGAGAGCATCCCCGGCAAGGTCAGCGGCGCATGGGTGTTCAAGGACACTCGTATGCCGGTTTCCATCGTCTTTGAAAACCTCGAGGCCGGAGCCACCGTCGACGAAATCATGGAGTGGTTCGACGTATCGCGGGAACAGATTGTTGCCGTGATCGAATTCGCCGCTCGGAGCCTTGACGCCCCCCCACCTTCGCAGCAGTTCGCCCAGGCCGTCGATGCGCATACTGTTTGACCACGGTACGCCGGCCCCGCTCATTCCGTTTCTTACAGGCCACAGCGTCACGAAGGCTAAGGACGCGGGGTGGGACCGGCTTGCGAACGGTGCTTTGCTCGATGCAGCGGAAGCGGCAGGTTTCGATCTGCTGGTGACCGCCGACAAAAACATCTATTACCAGCA
Organism: uncultured Acidobacteriota bacterium; assembly: GCA_963826735.1. GTDB lineage: Bacteria > Acidobacteriota > Terriglobia > Terriglobales > Acidobacteriaceae > Telmatobacter. Next base: position 595,501 of record CAWGYN010000005.1, on the reverse strand, counting down.
GAATTTGACGGATAGGAAGATCTCAATCGTTGTTCTCGGCAACGCACAATGGCCCGTTTTGCGGCGCTACGTTGAAAGAGTTGTAGCCGCCGTCAACGCGGCGACACCCGGCAGCTTTACCAAGGTAGAAATTCCTTACGAGTAGTCCGCCGCGCGTCCCGGGAACGGCCCTTTGAGAGACCTTTCACGACCTCTCGCAATTGACTAAGTAAGCGCGCGACATCTGCGACCGCGAAGAAAGAGGAGCGCATCCAAAGCCATGGAATATCGACTGCTCGGAGGCTCCGGCCTCAAAGTTTCCGCACTGAGTTTTGGCACTGCGACCTTTGGCGGGACCAATGAGTTCTTCAAGGGCTTTGGCGAAACCGAGGTCGACGAGGCGCGGCGTCTGATCGACATCTGCTTCGAAGCCGGCGTGAACCTGTTCGATACCGCCGATGGCTACTCCGAAGGCCGGTCGGAGGAGATCCTGGGCAAGGCGCTCGACGGCAAGCGCGACAAGGCGCTCATCTCAACAAAGTCCGGATTTCCTTCGGGCCCGGGCCCGAACGATGAAGGCTCTTCGCGCTATCATCTGCGGCGCGCGCTTGAGGGCAGTCTGCGGCGGCTGGGCACCGACTATGTCGACATCTATCATCTGCACGGCTTTGACGCGCTGACTCCGATTGAAGAAGTTCAGGAGACGCTCAACACTTTCGTGCGCGAGGGCAAGGTGCGCTACATCGCCTGCTCGAATTTTTCCGGCTGGCACCTGATGAAGTCGCTGGCCGTGGCCGACCGCTATGGCTGGACGCGCTTTGTGGCACACCAGGTGTACTACTCGCTGGTGGGCCGCGAGTACGAGTGGGAGCTGATGCCGCTGGGACTCGACCAGAAAGTTGGCGCGCTGATCTGGAGCCCGCTGGGCTGGGGACGCCTGACGGGCAAGATCCGCCGCGGGCAGCCGTTGCCCGAGGTAAGCCGCCTGCACACCATCGCCGACGCGGGGCCGCAGTGTGCCGGACGAACATTTGTACAAAGTGGTCGACGCGCTGGACGCAATGGCAACAGAGACCGGCAAGACCGTGCCGCAGGTCGCGCTCAACTGGCTCCTGCAAAGGCCGACGATCTCATCCGTGATCATCGGCGCGCGCAATGAAGAGCAATTGCGCCAGAACCTGGGAGCGGCGGGATGGAATTTGACTGCAGAGCAAGTAGCGGCGCTGGACAAGGCGAGCGCTGTCGAGCCGGTGTATCCCTACTGGCACCAGCGGAAGTTCTTCTCGGGCCGGAACCCGATAAAGACAGGGAGTTAGGGAGCAAGGGAGCAAGGGAGCAAGGGAACAACGAAGCCGAATGCCGCAGTGCGCCCTGCATTCTACTCCCCATTTCTTACTCCCTACTTTCTGCTTTTGTGATGGTGGCGGACGACATTGTGGCCGATGAGCCATCCCAGCGAACTGCCCACCAACACATCGGAAGGAAAGTGCTCCTGCCCCATCACGCGCGTGAGGCTTAAGCCCGTTGCCGCGGAGTAGAGCGCGAACTGCGTCCAGGGCGCGGGGTACTCGGTGGCAAGCGCGGATGCTGCGGACCACGCGACCATACTGTGCGCTGACGGGAAGGACGAATCAATGCCGGCGCTTGTCTGGAAGAAATGCCCGCGCGCGTTATCGACGTTCGGCCGCTCGCGCAGAAACACGAGCTTGAGCGCCTCGTCGACCATGATCGCGTCCACCATCGACTCGCCGGTGAGAATGCCGGCCTGGCGTGCGTGTTCGTCTTGGTGAGCGTGGCCAAAGCCGTAAACGGCAACCGGGACGGCGATCCAACCGCCGATGAGCACATTGGATGTGTTGATGTTCGCCTGATTGAACGAGGGGTCGTGCGAGACGACCTGCGTCATGGTGTGCTGGTCGGTGGCAAGGGCAACTCCGGTGGCCGCGGCAAGAGGCAAGAGCCACTTGAGGTCGTGCGTGCGGATATGAACAGGGCCGCTCCAGATGGTTTCCTGATCGTGCAGCAGGTTACGCGGCACATTGCGAATCGACAGTGCATCTGGAGCGGCTGTCTGCGGAGTGGGTGCATCGGGAAGTGCCGCGGAGACGGCGTTTGCGGGATGCGCTGACTGCTCCTGCGCGGGCGCAAGCATGCAAAAGCTCAATGCCAGGGCCGCGATCGCGAAGAGGCGAACAGCGATTTTGCAAGAAAGTCGTGGAAGAGGTCGAGTCGGGTTCTTTGCCATGGGTTTTAAAACGGAGTTGCTGAAACAAGTGATTATCATCCGACTCTTCCAGCCCGGCAAATGTCAACAGAACTGAAACGCATGGGCACGAATGTGTGCGGCGGTGGAGCGACAGAGCGGACTAAAGAATCTGCGGCGGTTCATTGAGGTAGATTTCCACGTAGTCGAGGTAATTCTGCGCGTATTCGCGGATCAGATCGCGGTCTTTGTCGGTGATTTCGCGACGGAGCTTGGCGGGGACACCGGCCCAAAGTGTGCGCGGAGGAACGATGGCGTTCTCGGGGACCACGGAGCCGGCGGCGATGATCGATCCCTCGCCGACGCGGCTGTTGTTGAGGACGCGCGCGCCCATGCCAATCACGCACATGTCTTCGACGACGCATCCATGGACGGTGGCGTTGTGGCCGATGGTGACCCAGTCGCCCACGATGACGGGATAGCGGTTGCGCTGGCCGTGGAGGACGCTGCAGTCCTGCACGTTGGAGCAGGAGCCGACGCGGATGGAATTTACGTCACCGCGCAGCACGGCGTTCATCCAGACCGAGGAGCGCTCGCCCAGCACCACGTCGCCAAGGATCTGCGCGGAGGCGTCGATGTAGCAACTGGAAGGGATCTGGGGCGAGTGCCCCCGATAGGTTCGGATCATGAAAGGCTCTTGGGCGACCTCTTTTGAAATTGTAGTTGTGTCCGTCGGCTCGCGCCCTAGTTCATAGCCCGGGCTGGAGATTCTCGGCCAAAAGGGGGAAGAAAAGGGGATTGTTGGCAAATCCGATACATGGAACTCAAGGAAAATACAGGTCTTGGCTGCCGATCAAAAGTCGGTTATCATCATAGGAGCCTTACAGGCAGGTTTGGAGGTGGAAGTTTTGGCTGAGGTTCGCGTACAGGAAGGCGAACCGCTGGAAAATGCGCTGCGCCGGTTCAAGCGGAAGGTACAGACGGAGGACATCATCAAGGAAGTCAAGCGTCACTCCTACTACCTGAAGCCCGGTGAGAAGCGCCGCGTCAAGGCAGCCCTTGCACGCAAGCGGAATCGTAAAAAGGCTCGTAAAGAGCAGGATTGATTTCTTCACCCGCCGCGAGATAGACCGTTCCGGGGGCTTTCGAGAGAGACAGACGAAAGCCGCCAAACGCCAAAAGAGGATTCGAACGGTACGGCGCGGCGGCGCAACACACTGTAACGCTTCTCCAGTTTCTGTCGATCGAAGCTTTAGCGGCTATGTTGCTTGCCCCCAACCCCCGAGCATCGCCGCAAAATGCAGAATTCCCGCAGGAACCAGAGAAGCGCGAAAGTTCGCTTAGCACGCGACGTGCGTGCAGGCTCTGCACTGCCCTGAATGCCGGGCAGAAATTTGAATGCCGCTCTACTTTTAGCGCGGTCCGGGCCCTTGTTGTGCCACTAGAAAGAGGACAGGGAACCGAGACCGGCAAGTTCCTGGTTGAGCCGTCGCCGATTTCGGTGTAATTCCCTGCGAGGCAAGCCGGCCATGGAATTCACCGATCGAGTTCTGAAGTGTGTCGACTGCGGCGCCGAGTTCGTTTTTACGGCGGGCGAGCAGCTCTTTTTCCACGATAAGCAGTTCAAAAACGACCCCAAACACTGCAAGCAGTGCAAGGCGAAGCGCACCCGCGGTTCGCAACGGGTGAGGCCTGAGACGCGCACTACGTGCTCAGAGTGCGGCGCGGAAACCACCGTTCCCTTCAAGCCGACGCAGGGCAGACCCGTGCTCTGTCGCTCTTGCTTCCAGAAGCAGCAGGCGAATCCGCCTTCTGCACCCGCGCCCAGCGTAGCGGACGATTAAGCCCCGGGGCTAATCCTAGCGCACCGCAGGGCTCAACAGGAGGTCGCCCCGAAACTTCGAGGGGAAGCCGGCACTGCGCACCAGTGTCGCCAGTTGCGCCCAATGGCGCCGGCTGTGGAAAGGGGCGTGCACGCCAATCTTTCTCCTCGAAACCGTGCGCTGCTCCAGAGGCACCCGATCGAAATCGAGAACGATCAACAGGGAGCGGCGACCTGAAGGGCGCTGGAGAGAAAACATTAACTCTGGTTTTGCCGTAGTGCGCGGTGTCCGATATCGCGCCGATAATACATGCCTTCAAAATGAATCTCTGCCATGGCCTGGTAGGCGCGAGCCAGCGCCTCACGGAGCGAGTCCGCAGCGGCGGTGACGCCCAGGACGCGGCCGCCGGCGGTAAGCACTTGCCCGTTTTTGAGCTCCGTGCCCGCGTGAAAGACCTCGACGCCCGGAACCTGGGACGCGGCGGCGAGGCCGGTAATCGGCAGGCCGGTTTTGTAGCTGCCCGGATAGCCGCCGGAACTGGCCACCACGCACGCCGACGCGCCGCGAGACCAACGCAGCGAAGTCTCGGCGAGGTGGCCGTCGACGCACGCTTCAAGCAGGTCCATGAGATCGCTTTCGAGGCGGACCAGAATGGCCTGGGCTTCAGGATCGCCAAAGCGCGCGTTGAATTCCAGCACCTGCGGCCCACGCGCGGTGATCATGAGCCCGCAATACAGGACGCCGGAAAAGGGCGTACCCTCTGCGGCCATGCCCGCGATCGTGGGCTCGGCAATGTGGCGCAGAATCCATTCCGTCATGGCAGGATCGAGAAGCGTATCTGTGGAGTAGACGCCCATGCCGCCAGTATTGGGGCCGGTATCGCCCTCGCCGATGCGCTTGTGATCCTGCGCCGGCGCGAGTGGCGTCACGTGCTGGCCGTCGGTCAGGCAGAGAAAGCTGACTTCGTCGCCTTCAAGGAACTCTTCAATAACGACCTGGTGCGCGGACTCGCCCAGCAAAGAGCCGGAGAAAAGGCCCTGCGCGGCTTCGGCAGCAGTATTACGCGAAGCACAGATGATAACGCCTTTACCCGCGGCCAGGCCGTCGGCCTTGACCACGATGGGCGGATGAAACACGCCGATGGCCTTTTCGACTTCCGTTAGGGTTCCGCAGACGGCGTAGTTGGGCGTAGGGATCTGATGGCGCTCGAGGAATTGCTTGGCAAAGCCTTTGCTGGATTCGAGCATGGCGGCGGCGCGCGTGGGACCAAAGACGCGCAGGCCGCGCTCGCGAAGGGCGTCGACGATGCCCAGAGACAGCGGCAGCTCCGGGCCCACGACGGTGAGGGCGGGCCGTTCGGCCTCGGCCACGCGGACCATGGCGTCGAGGTCGTTGAGATCGACGGGGACGCAGCGGAAGGTTTGGGCCATGCCGCCGTTGCCGGGCGCGCAAACAACCCCCGTTACGCGCGGGCTACGCGCAATTGCCCAGGCCAGGGCATGTTCCCGGCCTCCGGAACCAAGGATCAAGACTTTCATTTCAGACAAACCTTTCGCTCGGGACCCAGAACAGCGGTGAAGGATTCGCTCCGTGCCCGAAAAGCTATGGTCGGCAATGCGGGTGGGGGAAGTCAAACGGGATGCGGCGCAATCAAAGTACGACGTTCCCCTATACTGATGCCGGATGCGCGGAAGTCTGCGGCGCGCCGGAGTTTGCGAGAAAAGAACGATGGTCGAGACCCGCATCAAGCCGTATGACCAGCAGGTTGCCGAGAAAGAGGCGCGCGAGCAGCAGAGGCGCGCGTTCCGGCGCAACCAGGCCTTCGGGTTGGTGATTCTCGCTGGCGCGATTTGTCTGTGGTGGCTGCTGCACACCAATCCGAAGTGGATCTTTCCCGCGGGGTGGTGGCGGTGGTAGAGACGGGGAACAGGGATCAGGGATCAGGGATCAGAAACCCTCGACTGACACCGCCTTCGCCAAATACTGGACCGCTTGTCGTGCTCATTCTGGGGCCGACGGGGAGCGGGAAGACGGCGCTCTCGCTGACGCTCGCAGAGCGATTCGATGGAGAGATTGTGAGCTGCGATTCGGTGACCGTATATCGCGGCATGGAACTGGGTACGGCGAAACCCACGCGCGAGGAACGGGCACGAGTGCCGCACCATTTAATCGATGTGGCCGAGCCGGATGAGCCGTTTACTGCGGGCGCTTACAGCCGATCGGCGCGGGCGGCGTTGCGCGAGATCGCGGGGCGTGGGCGCATGCCGATTGTCACCGGCGGGACGGGACTGTATCTGCGGGCGCTGACCGACGGGCTGTTTGCCGGGCCGGCGCGGCAGGAAGATCTGCGGGCACGGCTGCGGCGGAGCGTGGAACGCCACGGAAATGCGTGGCTGCACCGATTGCTGCGAAAGCTGGACGCGGCGAGCGCCGAGCGGATTCACGCCAACGACACGCCCAAGCTGATTCGCGCGATTGAAGTGTGCCTTGCGGCGCGCAGGCCGATGTCGGAAGTGTTAGGGCGCGATCCGTTGACTGGATTTCGATTGCTGCGGATTGGCTTGAACCCGCCGCGGCAGCAACTCTATGACCGGCTGAACCAGCGCTGCGCAGCGATGTTTGCAGCGGGCCTTGTGGAGGAGACGCGCGGACTGCTTGCGCGCTACGGGTGGGCGAAGGCGCTGGATTCGCTCGGCTATCGGCAGGCGCAGGCCGTGCTCGATGGATCGCTGAGCGTAGACGACGCGATCATGGCCGCGCAGCAGGGGCACCGCAACTACGCGAAGCGGCAGATGACGTGGTTCCGGCGCGAGCCTGAGGTGCATTGGATCGAACGGTTCGGCGATATGGCGGAGACGGCGCAGGAGGCTGAGGACCTGGTTCAAGAAGCTCTGGCGACGGCGCGTTGAAGCCGTGGGTCGCCGCGCTGAATCCAATTTCGAGCGAGCGCAATTTAGACTAAGCGTGTGAAGAGAGTTGCTATCCCCGGTCTCAAAATCGAGACCGGGGGCACCCAGCTCACTGCTGAACCAACGGAGCGAGACCCGGGGGCACCCGCGCACCCGCGATCCCAGGTGTCAAAATCGAGACCGGGGGCACCCAGCTCGGTGCCGGACGAACGGCACGAAACCGGAATGAATGGAGCTTCCCTTGCCTGATACGAATGCAGAGACGATTTACGACGTGGCAGTGATTGGCGGCGGGCCGGCGGGATATACGGCGGCGATTCGCGGCGCGGAGTACGGGCTGAAAGTGGCGTTGATCGACGCGAGCCCCAGGCTGGGCGGAACGTGCCTGCACGTGGGCTGCATTCCCACCAAGGCGCTGCTGTTTAACGCCGAGCTGTGGGACTACCTGAAGGAGGCCGAGGAGTTTGGCATCAAGGGCGTCGAGGCGCGGACGCTGGACTGGGCCGCGGTGCTGGCGCGCAAGAGCGCGATCATCACCAAACACGTGAAGGGCCTCGAGTTCCTGATGAAGAAGCATAAGATCACCGTTATTCCCGGTTTTGGAAGGCTGACAGGACCCGCGCAGGGCGGCGTGCATACCGTGGAAGTGGAAGCGAATGGCCAGAAGAGCCCGGTGAAGGCGAAGAACGTGATGGTCGCGACGGGATCGGAGGCCAAGCTGCTGCCGGGATTGAAGGCGGACGAGACCATTCTGACCAATATCGAGATTCTGAGCCTGAACGCGCCGCCCAAGTCGCTGATCGTGATCGGCGCGGGCGCGGTGGGCGTGGAGTTTGCCTCGATTTTTCGGAGCTTCGGCAGCGAGGTGACGATTCTGGAGTTTTTGCCGCGCATGGTTCCGGTGGAGGACGAGGAGATTTCGAAGGAGCTGGCGCGGGTCTTCCGCAAGCGCGGCATTGAGACGCAGACGGGCGCGAAGGTGGAGAAGGTGGAGAAGACCGCCACGGGCGTGAAGGTGAGCTACACCGACGCGAACGGCAAGCCGCAGGTGAAAGAGGCCGAGAAGGTGCTGGTGGCCGTGGGGCGCGGGCCGCTGACGAGCGGAATTGGCCTGGAGAAGACGAAAGTCGAGCTGGAGCGCGGATCTGTGAAGGTGAATGAGGCGCAGGAGACGGCGGAGCCGGGCGTGTATGCCATCGGCGACATTGTGGCGGGGCTGCCGCAACTGGCGCACGTGGGCGCGATGAGCGGCATGGTGGCCATGGCGAAGATTGCGGGGCGGAAGTATCGGCCGGTTCGGCGCGACCGCATTCCGAGCTGCACGTATACCGAGCCGCAGATCGGCAGCGCGGGACTGACCGAAGCGCAGGCGAAAGAAAAGGGCCACGAAATCAAGGTGGGCAAGTTTCCGTTTGCGGGCAACTCCAAGGCGACGATCGTGGACAGCCACGACGGCTTTGTGAAGGTGGTTGCCGACGCCAAGTACGGCGAGATTCTGGGCGTGCACATCATCGGGCCGCAAGCCACGGAGCTGATTGCCGAAGCGGTTGCGGTGATGGAGCTCGAAGGCACCGTGGACGAGCTGATGTTCACCATCCATGCGCACCCCACGCTGAGCGAAGCGATGCTCGATGGCTACGGCGCGGTGGAGGGGATGGCGATTAACGCTTAAAGAGCGGCGGAGTTAGCGGAGTTGGCGGGCGCGACGGGAATCGCGCCCAATTGCTTTACAGCTCCATCGACTGCATCTCGACCAGCGCAGTGGCCTTGGCGATGAAGTCGGCGAGCGGCATGGAGCCCTGGTCGCCTTTGCCGCGGGTGCGAACGCTGACTGCGCCGGCGGCTTCTTCCTTGTCGCCGAAGACGAGGATGTAGGGCGTCTTCTGGTTGGCGAAGTCGCGGATCTTGGCGTTCATCTTTTCGTTGCGGGCGTCGGTTTCGACGCGGAAGCCGGCGTCTTTGAGCTCGGCTTCGACTTTGGCGGCATAGGCTGTGTGCTTCTCGCTGATGGGAACCAGGCCGATCTGTACCGGCGCGAGCCAGAGCGGGAAGGCTCCGGCGTAGTGCTCGATGAGCACGCCGAAAAACCGCTCAACCGAGCCGAAGAGCGCGCGGTGGACCATGACCGGCTGATGGCGCTCGCCGTCTTCGCCGACATATTCGAGCTCGAAGCGGGCAGGCAGATTGAAGTCGAACTGCACCGTAGAGAGCTGCCAGAGGCGGCCGAGGACGTCGACGAGCTTGACGTCGATTTTGGGGCCGTAGAACGCGGCTTCGCCGGGAATGGTGTTGTACGCGATGCCCTTGCGGTCGAGCGCGTGCTGAAGTCCGCTGACGGCGAGTGCCCAGTTTTCGTCGGAGCCGGCGTAGTGGGCGCGGTCGTTCGGATCCCAGGTCGACAGCTCGACCTTGAATTCGTTGAAGCCGAAAGTTTTGAGGACGGCTTCGGCGAAGTCGATGCAGGCTACGACTTCATCTTCAATCTGGCGCGGGCGTGCAGAAGATGTGCGCGTCGTCCTGCGTGAAGCCGCGCACGCGCAGCAGGCCGTGCATGGTTCCGGAGCGCTCGTAGCGATAGACGTTGCCGAGTTCGGCGTAGCGCTGCGGTAGATCGCGATAGCTCTTGGGCGAATTCTTGTAGATGAGGATGTGGCCGGGGCAGTTCATCGGCTTGAGGCGGTACTCGGCGTCGTCCAGCTCCATGGGCGTGTACATGTTGCCGGAGTAGAAGCCTTCGTGGCCGCTGACCTTCCAGAGCTCGCGGCGCATGACGTGCGGCGTGAAGACCAGCTGGTAGCCGCGGCGCAGACACTCGTCGCGCATCCAGTCTTCCATCACCTTGCGGATGATGGCGCCCTTGGGATGCCAGAAGATGAGGCCGGCGCCGGCGAGGTCCTGAATGCTGAAGAGGTCGAGTTGCTTGCCCAGGACGCGATGATCGCGGCGCGCGGCTTCTTCAAGGCGCGCGAAGTGGGCGTCGAGATCCTTTTGCGAGAAGAAGGCCGTGCCGTAGACGCGCTGCAGTTGGGGATTCTTCTCGTCGCCGAGCCAGTAGGCGCCGGCGAGCGGGCCGACCTTGAAGGCCTTGACGCGGCCGGTGGAGGGCACGTGCGGGCCGCGGCAGAAGTCGACGAAGTTGCCGTTGCGATAGAAGCTGACCTCGGAGCCGGGCGCGGTGAACTTGGTGACGAAGTGCGTCTTCATGAAGTCGCCGTCGCGCTCGAATTCGGCGAGGGCCTGCTCGCGAGGCTCGTACTCGCGGACGAAGGGCTCGTTGCGCGCGACGACTTCGGCCATTTTGGCTTCAATGGCGGCGAGGTCTTCAGGCGTGAAGGGCTTTTCGCGGTAGAAGTCGTAGAAGAAGCCGGAGTCGGTGGCGGGGCCGTGGCCGAGCTTGGTCTCAGGGAAAAGCTCGAGGACGGCCGTGGCCAGCACGTGCGCGGCGGAGTGGCGCAGAACTTTCAGCGCGTCGGGATCCTTCTCCTTGACGAGCTCGAGCTCGATGTCGGCGGTGAGCGGCGCAGAGAGATCGACAGGCGCGGCGCGGCGGCGTCTTCCGCGGCGTACATCGCGGCTTCCGACTCGGCTCGTCGTGGGGCGGCTGTCTTGGACGGCACTTGGTGCCGACCGAGACGGGCGTGATGCGCGCGGCGACACAGGCCGCGGCAAGGCGCGGCGAGATGGAGTTGGCGATTTCGAGAGGCGTTGTGCCGGAGGGCACTTCGCGAATGGACCCGTCGGGCAGGTGTACGGCGATCATGTTCGTGCTCATGTGTGTGATCGAATCCTTGTGGCGGCCGCGGAATGAAGAAAAAATGCGGCCAACTTTTGAGGATAGAAGGTTGAGGGGTGCGAAGTCGAGGGAAGAGCAGCAAGTCAGCGAGTCTGGCAAATCAGCCAGTAGGCGATTCAGTGTATTGCTGAGGTTTGTTGGGTCCCATCCTGAGCGCAAAAAGGCGGCGCTTAGGATGGGGCATCTGTTCAATGAAGCCTGCAAAAAACGCAAAAAGACCGGGATAGCTCCTGGTTGTCACCAGAAGCGCTCCCAGCTCTTTGCTGTTTCGAGCTAGATTCTGCCGGAATCCGGCTGATCAGGTTTAGAGAGGCTGTACGTCAGCAGCCTGCCAGCCCTTGGGACCCTTTACGACGTTAAATTGCACGGCTTGACCCTCTTGCAAGCTCTTGAAACCACTTGAGTTGATTGCAGAGTAGTGCACGAAGACATCTTCGCCGTTCTGGCGCGAAATGAAGCCAAAGCCCTTCGCGTCATTGAACCACTTCACAGTACCTTGTTCCATTTTGTTCGTATTTCCTGGATTGAATTGCGCTGGATGAATCGGAGCGACCACTGGCAGAATCTTGCTTGGTTGGGCGAGTACTGCTCACGCCCGGTTCGGTTCTAACGCTGACCACAGTGTATCATCATCGTCAAAATAATCATGCAGGAAATGTGCGACTTCAGGTGTGATGCACTTGTGTTCAGTCTTCTGAAGCTGATTGAATAATAATAACTTAGAACAGCAGATAGGTTTGAGATCCAAGACCTGTGATAAGGTGAGAGGTCGCCATGCCGCACGATCCTTTCCTCGCGTTGCTGGCCGCGCCACCGAGGTCCTGGAGGCGGAGTTTGCTGCCCTGCCCGAGTTTGAGCGGCAGCCGGGCGCGAGCGCGGAGGCCATGGCGCAGGTTCTCGAGGAGACGGCGCACCGGCTGGGCGACAACTATCCTTATTTCCATCCCTTATATGCCGGGCAGATGCTGAAACCGCCGCATCCGGTGGCGCGAGCAGCGTACGCCCTGGCGATGAAGATCAATCCCAACAACCACGCGCGCGACGGCGGCCGGGCGAGCTCGGCGATGGAGGTCGAGGCGGTGCGGGAGATCGCCGGGATGTTTGGGTGGACGGAGTTCCTGGGCCACCTGACCTCGAGCGGGACCTTTGCCAATCTTGAAGCGCTGTGGATGGCCGGGCAGATTGCCGAAGGCTGGAACGAAGGGCGGGACAAGGGACTCGGAACTGGGCTAGAGGATTGTTGGCTCGGAGCAGGCGCACTACACGCACCAGCGGATCTCGGCGGTGCTGAAGCTGGAGTACACGCGCGTTGCGGCGGACGAGCGCGGGCGGATGAGCCTGGAGGCGCTGGAAGACGAACTGCGCAAGGGCGATGTGGGCACGGTGGTGGCGACGCTGGGCACGACGGCGATGGGCGCCGTGGATCCGCTGGACGAGATTCTGGCGCTCGCGGAGCGCTACGGCGTTCGCGGGTGCATGTGGACGCGGCCTATGGCGGCTACTTCGGGCTGATTGCAGATGCGCTGGACGAGCCGGCGCGGCGGGCCTATGCGGCGATCGGCCAGGCCGACTCCATCGTGATCGATCCGCACAAGCACGGGCTGCAGCCGTACGGCTGCGGGTGCGTGCTGTTCCGCGACCCGGCGGTGGGGCGGTTCTACAAGCACGATTCGCCGTACACCTACTTCACGTCGAATGCAGTTGCATCTCGGCGAGATCAGCCTGGAGTGCTCGCGGGCCGGAGCGGCGGCGGTGGCGCTGTGGGCGACGCAACGGCTCCTGCCGCTCACGAAAGATGGAGCGTTTGCCGAGGGGCTGAGGCGAGGGACGGCGGGCGGCGCTGGAACTGGACCGGCGGGCGCGGGAAGATGAGAGGTTTGTGGTTTGGGTTCGTGCGTTCCCGAGTCCCCAAATGCGAGGGACCGGGGGCACCCAACTCTAGAGAGCCGCACTCGCCGGAGCTGGACATCGTGGTGTGGGCACTGCATGCAGCGGACTCTGCGGAAAGCTTCCGAGCAAGCACGGAAAGTTTTCGAGGCGTGCGCCGCGCGAGGATTGCATCTGGCTCTAGTACAATTGCCGGGATCGTGGTTTGGGCTCAGTTCCCCGGTCCGCAAAGGCGAGGGACCGGGGGCACCTGCTTGACCTGCCTGCGCTCGGTGCTGATGAAGCCGGAGCACGAGGCGTGGATGGGCGAGATCTGGGAACGGCTGAGCGCGGCGTGTAACGAAGTGGTGAGCGGGTAAAAGGTCTGCTAATACGTTACGATTTTGGGCGGAAAAGAAAACGTTGTCAAAAGGCGGCTCCCAGTTCATAGTTCGCAGTTCACACGTTGATTTCAGGGTGAGGTAGAAGAGTATGCACGATGCAAAAGTATTTCGTTCGATGCACCGGGAGCGCTTCGGGGCGGAGCCGGCAATTTTTGTCGGGCCGGGGCGCGTGAACCTGATCGGCGAGCACACCGATTACGCCGAGGGCTTTGTGATGCCGGCGGCGATCAACTTTGCCACGCTGGCGGGGATTTCGCCGCGCACGGACGGCAAGATCGTGATCTACTCCGAGAACCTCGGCGAGGAAAAGATCTTTGACGCGGACGCTGCCAGCCAAGGGCACGCAAGCACTGGAGCGACTATCCGATGGGCGTGGTGGCGATCCTGGCCGGCGAGGGCCACAAGATTCCCGGGTTCAGCCTGAGCATCTGGGGCGATGTGCCGCTGTCGTCCGGGCTGTCGAGCTCGGCGGCGCTGGAAGTGGCGACGGCGCTGGCGGTTCTGTCGCTGATCGGCGCCAGTTATCCCGGGCCCGGTGCTGGCGCGGCTGTGCCAGCGGGCGGAAAACGAGTTTGTGGGCGCGAACTGCGGCATCATGGACCAGTTCATCAGCGTCAACGGCAAGGAGGATCACGCGCTGCTGCTCGATTGCCGCGATTTGAGCTACAAGCTGGCGCCGATTCCCGACCACGTGGCGCTGGTGATTGCCAACACCATGGTCAAGCACTCTGTCGCGGGCGGCGACTATCCGACGCGGCGGCGCGAATCGGAAGCGGCGTGCGCGGTGATCGCCAGCCACCGGCCGGGCGTGCAGTTTCTGCGCGATGCACGCTCGAGGATCTGGAAAAGTGGGGCAACGAGATGGAGCCCAAGAGCTATCTGCGCGCCAAGCACGTGATCAGCGAGAACCTGCGCACGGTGGCGGCATGCGAAGCGCTGCTCGACGGGCGACATGAAGGAGCTGGGACGGCTGATGGCCGAGGCGCACCGCAGCTATAGCAAGGATTTCGAAGGCAGTTGCGTCGAGGCCGATGCGATGGTCGCGCTGGCGCAGGATCTGCCCGGCCTGATCGGCGCGCGGCTGACGGGCGGAGGCTTTGGCGGCTGCACGATCAATCTGGTGGAGCAGAGCGAGGCGGCGGCGTTTGCCGAGGCGCTGGGCGCGCGGTACGCGCGAACAGACAGGGATCGTGCCGCAGATTCACATTTGCCATGCCTCGGGCGGGGCGCACCGGCTGGAGTGAGACAGCGGAGCTAGCGGAGTTGGCGGGGTTAGTCGAGCTGAGTGACGACCCGACAGGCGCATCATTGCCGCAGAAAAGCGCGGAACGGATGGGCAACCGCAAGTCAGCCAATCAGCATCTGTGGCACGAGATGTATCCGTTTTGGCTCGCGAGCACGTGCAGATTGTCTCTGCCACAAATGAACCATCTTGCAACCGGGTCGGGACATTCTGCCGGAGACGGATTCCTTGCTAAACTTGTGAGGGTATTTGCCCCGATGAACGCAGCGGGGACCGTGTGCTGAAGCCCGGCGAGTCTCGATTGCCTGGGGCTGAAGCTGGACACGGAGAAGAAAAATATATGCAATCTGCTCACTTCGAAACCCTCTTCCTACGAGACGCATTCCCGAGCACGGGCCAGGTGGCCTACTTCTCGATGGAGATCGCCATTCGACCATCGATGCCGACCTACTCGGGCGGCCTGGGCGTGCTGGCCGGAGATACGCTGCGCTCGGCGGCCGACCTGGGCGTTCCGCTGGCGGCGTTTTCGCTGGTGCACCGCAAGGGGTATTTCCAGCAGCATCTGGACCGCGACGGGCGTGCAGACCGAAGACGTGCAGCCGTGGAACCCGGCGGACTTTTGCACGGAAGAGCCGGCGCGGGTGACGGTGTCAGGTGGAAGACCGCATGGTGACGGTGCGCGCATGGCGCTATGACCTGCGGGGCCAGTTCGGGCACGTGGTGCCGATCTATCTGCTCGATACCGACCTCGACGGGAATTCCGGATGGGACCGCGGCCTGACCGATCACCTTTACGGCGGAGATACGAACTACCGGTTGCAGCAGGAGATTGTGCTGGGGATGGGCGGCGTGCGCATGGCGCATGCGCTGGGCCTGCGCGTGAACGTCTACCACATGAACGAAGGCCACGCGGCGCTGCTGACGCTGGCGCTGCTGGAGAGCCAGCTGGGCGGCGGGCCGCAGGACGCGGCCACGGATGCGGACATCGAGCAGGTGCGGCCGGAAGTGCGTGTTCACGACGCACACGCCGGTTCCGGCGGGGCACGACCGCTTCTCGACCGAGCAGGCGATTCGCATTCTGGGCGGCGAGCGCACGGCGCGCCTGGAAAAGCTGGGATGCTTCCGCGACGGATTGCTGAACATGACGCTGCTGGCGCTGCGGTTTTCGCGCTATGCCAACGGCGTGGCCATGCAGCATGGCAAGGTTTCGCGGGCCATGTTTCCGGAGTTCACGATCGACTCCATCACCAACGGCGTGCACGCGCCGACGTGGATCTCGCGAGCCGGTGCAGCAGATGCTGGACGAGCACATTCCCGCGTGGCGGCGCGACAATCTGTATCTGCGCAACGCGATCGACGTGCCCGAGGCGGAGATGCTGGCGGCGCACGCGCGCGCCAAGGAAGAGCTGCTGGCCGAGGTGGGGTCGCGGACGGGGCTGGTGCTCGAATCCCAAGGTGCTGACGCTGGGCTTTGCGCGGCGCGCGGCGACCTACAAGCGCGCCACGCTGCTGTTCACCGATCCCGAGCGGCTGAAGGAGATTGCGGCCAAGGCCGGCGGATTGCAGATTCTGTATGCCGGCAAGGCGCATCCGCAGGACGAGCCGGGCAAAGGCGCTGATCCAGCAGGTGGTGGAAGATGCGGCCAAGCTCTCGAACGACGATCTGCGCATTGTTTATCTCGAAAACTACGCGTGGGACCTGGGCGCGCAGCTGACGGCGGGCGTGGATGTGTGGGTGAATACGCCGCGGCGGCCGTATGAGGCGTCGGGCACCAGCGGCATGAAGGCGGCGATGAACGGCGTGCCCAGCCTGTCGATTCTGGATGGTTGGTGGATCGAGGGCTGCATCGAAGGCGTGACGGGCTGGGCGATTGAAGATGGCGCCAACGATGCCGAGGAAGCGCACTCGCTCTACACCAAGCTGGAGACGGCGGTGGTTCCGCTCTACCGCGACGCGCCGGAGAAGTGGGCGCGGCTGATGCGCACGACGCTGGCGTTCAACGGCTCGTACTTCAACACCAACCGCATGGTGAAGCAGTACGCGCGCAACGCGTACTACCCGGAGCGGCTGCCGGACACGGCGAAGGTGGAAGAAGCGGACGTACGCGGACTGAAAGACAAGGATACAGTGTGAGTGCGAGTGTGAGTGTGAGCGTGCGAGCGATGCTTGCGCAGCACCCGCACTGCACGACTCACAGCTAGTCTCTACAATTTGTGGCGCAGGAATTCGAAGATCCACGTAGCCGATGAGAGCGCTGACGAGCGCGATGAGGAAGTTCGTGGGCGTAACGATGTCGTGGAGGGCGAAGGCGAAGGTTTTGCCCTGGCCGTTGACGCCGGTGAACTCGCCCATGAGCAGGTTCGAGTAAAAGAGGAAGACGATAAAGGCGACTTCGACCATCACGCGCCAGATGCGGCTTGAGACGGGGTGGCGGAGTGAGCGGCGACATGGAGCGATGATAGCGGCGCAGGTCGCGAGCGGCCAAGCGAAATCGGACAGCGCGCGGCTGGGCCCGCGCACGCGATTAAAAGCCACAGCGCCTATAATCGACCTGTTGTGATTCCGGAAATTCGAGTGCGATGGCGGCAGTGCGGCGGCTTGCTGCCGGCGCGGTGCTGGCGGTTTTGTGTGTGCTTGCTGGCGGCAGCCGTGCGCGCAGGGGCAGGCAGGCGCGGAGCGACGGCGGGGCAGCGGATCTTCCGGCGGCGGACGCGTGCTGCTGGTGCTGCCCTTTGACAATCGCACGGGGCAGCCGAGCCTGGAGTGGATTCGCGAGGCGGCGGCGGAGATTTTGAGCACGCGCTTCGCTTCGGCGGGATTCCAGCCGACGAGCCGCGCCGACCGCATGTATGCGCTGGACCATCTGGGACTGCCGCAGGGATTTCAGCCTTCGCGGGCGAGCGCGCTCAAGCTGGCGCAGACGCTGGACGCCGATTCGATTGTGGTGGGCAGCTACACCACCGACGGAACCAGCATTGTGGCCGAGGCGACGCTGGTGGACGTGCCGCACCTGCGCATGCTGCCGGACGGTGAGCGTGCGCGGCGAGATGCGCGACCTGATCGCCGTCTTCAGCGCGCTGGCGTGGAAGCTGACGAAGCAGCTCGATCCCACGTTCAACGTGGCCGAGGAGACGTTTGTCGCCGCGGGGAAAGAGATCCGGCTGGACGCGTTCGAGCAGTACATTCGCGGCATCACGGAGCCGGACCAGGCGGAGCGGCTGCGGCACCTGCGAACAGGCGGTGAAGCTGAGCCCGGGATTCAGGCAGGCGTGGATGGCGCTGGGCCGCGAAGACTACAACGGGCAGCAGTATCAGGAGGCGGCCGAGGCCTTTGCCAAGGTGGATCGCAACGGGCCGGACGGGCTTGAGGCGGGCTTCTACCGCGGGCTGTCGCTGATGTTTTCAGGCGATTACGCGCACGCGGAACAGGCGTTTGCCGATGTGGCGCGGGTGTTGCCGCTGGCCGAAGTGGTGAACAACGAAGGCGTGGCCGATGAGCCGGCAGGGCAAGGACGGGACGTCGCTGTTTATTCAGGCGGCTGCGGCCGATCCCAATGCGGCGGACTACCACTTCAACCTGGCGGTGAGCCTGAAGCGGCACGGGAATGTGGCCGGGCGCATGAACGAGCTGGCGCAGTGCCTGAAACTGCGGCCGAGCGACAGCGAGGCGCAGGCGCTGGAGGACGCGTGGAAAGGAAGCCCGGACGGCGGCCGGGCCAGCCGCGAGGCGGATCCGAGCGCAATGCCGATCCGCTGGAGCGGATTGTGCGCACCTTCGATGCAGCGGCCTTCAGGCAGGCGGCGGCGATGCTGGACCAGATGAATGCCGGGCGGCTGGCGGCGCTGCCGCCGCGCGATCGGGCGCAGGCGCTCTGCACGCAGGCAAAGGGTTTTCTGGACCGCGGGCTGCTGCTGGAGGCGGAGAGGCTGTATCAGGAGCCGTGGCCGCCGATGGCGAAGAGCGCACGAGGCGCACGCCGGGCTGGCCGAGGTGCGCGAGCGCAGCGGCGATGCCGATGCGGCGCGCAAGGAGGCGCAGGCGGCGCTGGAACTGGGGCCCTCAGCCGATGCGTACCTGGTGCTGGCGCAACTGGATTTGGCGGCGGGCAACCTGGACGAGGCCAACACCGAAGCCGGAGATGCGCTGAAGCTGGATCCGGCGAACCGGGCGGCGCAGGATCTGCTGCGGCAGATTGAGGCGAAGACGGGACAGAAGCGAGAAGACAGCGAGTCAGCAAGTCGGCGAGTCAGCAGGGTTGGCCGGGGAAAGAGGCGAGCCATGAGACAGAACGGTGAGGAAGAATTGGGCGAGTGCCGAGCTTCTTGCGGCAGGATTATGCGGCCGCGATGGGCTGGGCTTGGATGGTTCGATCGCTTGCGTTCCGGCGCTGGCGCAGCAGCCGGTCGCCCGCGCAGCCCATTGTGGACAAGCTGGTTCTGGACGACACCATTCAGCCGGTGAGCGCGGATGAAGTGACGCGGGCGCTCGACCGGCGCCAACTCCGACGGGGCGCAGGCGCTGCTGATCGAGATGGACACGCCGGGCGGGCTTGCTGGATTCGATGCGCGACCATGGTCGGGCGCCATTCTGCGCTCGCGCGTGCCGGTGATCGTGTATGTGGCTCCGTCGGGCGCGCGCGCGGGCTCGGCGGGGTTCTTCCTTCTGGAGTCGGCGGACGTGGCGGCGATGGCTCCGGGCACCGAGGCCGGCGCGGCGCATCGTGGTCTTCGAATTGGCGGGCAAGCCCGACGACACGGAGATGCAGAAGGTGGAGAACGATGCCGAAGCATTTCTGCGCTCGTATGTGACCAAGCGCGGGCGCAACACGGACGCGGCCGGTGGCGGCAGTACAATCGTCGCACTCCTACACGGCAGAGGAGGCGCTGAACCAGCACCTGATCGATTTGATCGCCAACAGCGACAGCCGAACTGCTGAAGGCGCTCGATGGCCGCGAGATTACGCGCATGGACGGATCGAAGTTGACGCTGCATCTGGCCGGCGCGCGCATTCGACTGCTGCATCCAACTCACGCTGCGCGACGAGCTGCTGGGCTGGCTGGTGAATCCCAACATCGCGCTGCTGTTTCTGGTGGGCGGAGCGCTGCTGATTTATCTCGAATTCAATGCGCCGGGCACGATTGTTCCCGGGGCGCTGGGCACGCTGATGGTGCTGCTGGCGATGTTTGCGCTTGATCTGCTGCCGATTCGCTACACCGCGGTTCTGCTGCTGCTGGCGGCGATGGTGCTGCTGACTGCTGGAGGCCAAGTTTGGCGGGCATGGCGCGCTGGCGATTGCGGGCATTGTGTGCCTGACCTTCGGCACGCTGACGCTGGTGGCGGCGCCGGTGCCGGAGATGGGCGATCAGCCCGCTGGTGGCCGATCAGCGTGAGCGCGGCGTTTGGCGCGATCACGGTGTTTCTGGTGCGGCTGGCGGTGCGCGCGCGAAAACGCAAGGCGCGCATTGGCGCGGATGCCATGGTGGGCTGCCCGGCAACGGCGATGGAAGCCCTTGCTCCGCAGGGACATGTGCTGGTGGAGGGCGAGATCTGGCAGGCCGAGGCGAATGCGCCGGTGGCCGCGGGACCAGCGCTGCGCGTGGTGGGGCACGACCAGTTGCTGCTGCAGGTGGAGCCGGAAGGGCAGCCAGCCAGCAAGTCGGCGGGTTAGCGAGTCGACAAGCCAAATCCGCGCCCCCGCCCTTTCGCCCGTTCTTTGGGCGAAAGGGTGGGACAGCATGAGGTCCGCAGGCATTGGTTTTTGCAGCTTTTCATGCGCTCGTGCGGCATTGGAGTACAATTCCTGCTGAGTGAGGAAAGGAATGTTCCATGTCTATTGGTGATCTCACATTGCCGATGCTGATTGTTATCGCGATCGTCGTTCTCTACCTGCTGAACTCCATCAAGATTCTGCGCGAATATGAGCGCGGCGTCATCTTCCGGCTGGGCCGCGTTCTGGGAGCGCCCAAGGGCCCCGGCATCATCCTGGTCTTCCGGCCGATCGACCAGATGGTGCGCATCAGCTTGCGGCAGGAGGTGCTGGAGGTTCCGCCGCAGGACATGATCACCCGCGACAACGTGACGCTGAAGGTGAATGCGGTGGTGACGCTGTATGTGGTGAACCCCAACGACGCTGCCATCAAGGTGGCCAACTACGTTTACCAGACCTCGCAATTCGCGCAGACCACGCTGCGCTCGGTGCTGGGCGAAGTGGAGCTGGACGAGCTGCTGAGCCATCGCGACAAGCTCAATCTGCGCATTCAAAGCATTATCGACCAGCGCACGGAGCCGTTTGGGGTGAAGGTGGTCAGCGGTGGAAGTGAAGCAGGTGGATCTGCCCGAGCAGATGCTGCGCGCCATGGCCAAACAGGCCGAAGCGGAGCGCGAGAAGCGGTCGAAGATCATCCACGCCGAGGGCGAATTCAACGCCGCGCAAAAGCTGGTGGATGCAGCCGCGCTGATGGCCACGCAACCCATGACGCTGCAATTGCGCTACCTGCAAACCCTGGCCGACATCGGAGTGGAAAAGAACACCACGATCGTTTTCCCGCTGCCGATCGAGATGATGTCGCTGTTGAACAAGTTCGGCTGGCCGCGAGCCGCCAGCAGCCTGCCGTCCGACAGGCAACCGTGAGAGCGGCTGAACGTGGGAAATGCCATTCTGGATCAAAGGCGGTGCATGCGCGGATATTTCGACGAAGATGAACCGGAACCTGAGCGGCCGCGACGCGATACCGAACTGACACTCGGCGCGGGCGCGCTGCTCGGTCTCGTCTTCGGTGCTGTTGCTCGTCTGCGGGCTTTGCTTCGCAGCGGGATACGCCGTGGGGCATCGTCGTCCGGCGCCCTCCGCAGCGGCCAACGCTGCCCACCCCGGCTCCCGACCAGGAGCCGTTGCAGGCCAACGGTTCGATTCCCAAACCTTCAGCTGTCGCAGCAGCCGGCCGCGCCGACGCCGCAGACGGGCGACTCTCAGACGAATCCCGATACAGGCGCGGGCGCGAATCCGGCCGCGACCGAACAGAGCCCGGGTAACAGCGAACCGGGCGGATCGTCCACGGGATCGCCGGCAGCGACAGGCTCCCGGTTCGGCGACACCGGTGCAGCCCGCGCAGCGGCAAACACGGCAGCGCAGTCGCAGGGCAGGGGCAACGCCCAATGTGCATGCGGCTTTGCCGTCGCAGGCCCAGTGGCATGGTGCAGATTGCCGCGGTAGCGAATCCACGAGGACGCCGATGTGCTGGTGAGCAGCGCTGCGCAAGCGCGGTTACTCGGTGACGGCGGCGCGCGAACCTGCCGATGGGCTGATTCATGTGCGATTGGGCCCTTCAACAGCCACGACGAAGCCAACCGCTGGGCGCGACAAGCTGCTCGACGACGGGTACAACGCGTGGTGCAGCCCTAAAAGCACTGTCAGCAATCAGCTTTCAGCTTTTGGTTGCGCATCCATTCCGGCAGGCCTGAGGCGATTGCTGCGCGGACGGCTTCGGATAAGTCGTCGCGTGTGGCGTAGTCGGCGGGGTCGATGGGCGGGTGAAAAACGATGTGCGCGACGCCGGGGTGGATGCGATTGCTGCCCCAGGGAATAATCTTCTCCGTTCCATAGATCGAGACGGGAATGCAGGGCGCGCCGGAATCTTTGGCGAGATAGAACGGGCCTTTCTTGAAGGGCAGCATGCGGCCGTCGAGCGAGCGCATGCCCTCAACAAATGTTGTGATGTGCAGCCCGCCGGCGAGAACGCGCTCGGCGTCGGCAACGGCTACCTGCGCGCTTTCGACGCTGCCGTCGCGGTCAACCGGAATGAAGTCGGCCAGCTTGAACGCGTAGCCGAGAATGGGAAGCTTCATGAGCGGGCGCTTGAGAAATACCACAGTGCGGCCGGGAAGATTGCGACATCAGCGCGGGCGCGTCGAGGTTGGAGACGTGGTTGGCCATGAAGATGCAGGCGCGATGCGGGCGGGATGTTTTCGTGGCCCTCGATGCGAACACGAATGCCGGCGACACGGATGGCAACACGGGCGATCCAGCGAGCCGACGGCGTAGAGCGGACCTACGTTGCCGGTGAGAAGCGTGAAGGGGATGAGAACCAGCGCCGCAGGAAGGGCCAGGACGAGGATGGTGACGAAGACGAGGAGCGAGACGATCATGCGGCTTTCTTAAACGGACGCATCTCATTAGCCAAGCACGGCTGCAATTGCGGCGCGGAGCGCGGCTTGATCCTGGGCTTGAAGAACGCCGAGAGGGCGAATGATGAGACGTTGTTCGAGGGTTGCAAAGACGGGCTTAACAATGGACGGCTTAAGCAGATTTGCCTGCTGCCATTCGCCGATCAAAACTTCGCCCAGACTGGAAACCGAACGCAGTTGGCTGGTGACAGGCATGATGACGACATCGGGTTTGGCGTCGTTGTAAGTGCGGCTGCTGACGACAACGGCGGGGCGCTGCTTGAAAGCGGCCAGGCTGGTGAAGGGAAATGGCACCAACACCAAATTTCCAAATTCAAAGGGCATCGTAGGCATCGTCTTCCGGATTGTTCCAGATCGATTCGAATGCGGGCGCGCTGGCTGCTGCTGCCGCATGGACTAATGCGCGGTCCTGGCCGCGGGCGCGCAGGAATTCCACAAAGTCTTCGACCGCGGCGATCTGTTCCGGGCTCAGAGTCTCAAGCTTTTCGGCAAGATTGCTGGCGAATCGGTTCATGACGCGGCTCCTCTTGCTCTATTCTAGTGAAATTCTTCGAATAGAGGCGACATTTGAGAATCTAGGCCAGTCCCTTGTCATTGCTGCATCCATTCCGGCAGGCCGGAGGCGATGGCGGCGCGGACGGCTTGCATGAGCTCTTCGCGCGTGGCGAAGTCGGCCGGATCGATGGGCTCGTGGAAGATGACGTGCGCGATGCCGGGATGGATGCGCAGGCTGCCCTTGCGCAGCATCGTCTCTGTTCCGTAAATCGAAACCGGAATGCACGGCGCGCCGGAGGCCATGGCGAGAAAGAACGGCCCTTTCTTGAAGGGCAGCATGCGGCCGTCGGGCGAGCGCGTGCCTTCAACAAATGTGGTGATGTGCGATGCCCTTGGCGAGCACGCGCTGCGCTTCGGCCACGCTGCGCTGCGCGTCGCCGGGATTGCCGCTGCGGTCGACGGCGATGAACTCGCCCTGGCGAAAGCCGGTGCCGAGGATGGGCAGATTCATGAGCGACCGCTTCATGAAGGCTGAGGTGCGGCCGGGAATGAGCGAGATGAGCGCGGGCGGATCGAGATTGGAGACGTGGTTCGACATGAAGATGCAGGCGCGGTCGCGCGGAATGCGGTCCAGGCCTTCGGCGCGGAGGCGCACGCCGGCGATGCGGCAACTGGAAGAGAGCATGAAGCGCGTGGCCTTGTAGAGCGGCAGCACGTTGCCCGTGAGCCAGCACCAGGGAATGAAGAGAAGGGCCGAGGGAATGCCCAGAACGACCATGTTGGCGATGAAAAAGAGAGACCAGATCATGCGTGCCTTAATTCGTGACTTGCTCATTATTCGCCGGCGGCGTTGGATGCAGCTCGCGCAGGCGCGCGGGAAGTTTCTCGATAGATGCCGTCGAAGCCGCCATTGGAGAGGATGGCGACGACGTCGCCGGGCGCAAGCTGCGGCGCGATGGCGGCGACGATCGCGTCGGCGTTGGGATGAAGCTCGGCGGGCGTGCCCGCGTCGTTGAGGGCGCGGACGACTTCTTCCGGATGCAGGCGCTCGGCCTCGGGAATGCGCTCCTGCTGGTAGACGCCGGCGAGCACGACGCGATCGGCGAGGCGCAGGCTGGCGACGAGTTCGGCGTGCGAGAACCTTGCGGCGCAGCGTGTTGGAGCGCGGCTCGAGCACGGCCCAGAGACGCGCCTGCGGATAGACGGAACGCAGCGCGCGGAGGGTTTCGCGGATGGCCGTGGGGTGGTGGGCGAAGTCTTCGATGAGGGTGATGCCGTCGATCTGGGCGCGCACTTCGAGGCGGCGCTTGACGCTTTTGAAGGTGGCGAGAGCCGTCGGTGATGGCTTCTGTCGGGATGCCCTGGCCGGCGGCGAGGGCCGCGGCGGCGGTGGCGTTCAGGGCGTTGTGCTCGCCGGCGAGGTGCATGGTGAATTCGGCCCACGCGACGCCGTTGCGATCCACTTCCCAGCGCGTTTGGCCGTCTTCGTGACGCAGATTGCGGATGCGCCAGTCGGCGGCGTCGGAAAAGCCGTAGCGCTCGACGCGGCAGAAGGCGCGGCTGACGCATTCGGTCACGTTCGCGCTGCCGTCGTAGGCGACGATGAGGCCGCGGCGCGGAACCAGATTGACGAGGCGCTTGAAGGCGGTCTTCACGGCTTCGAGGTCGGCGTAGATGTCGGCGTGGTCGAATTCGACGTGGGTGAGGATGAGCGCGTCAGGAAAGTAGTGGAGGAACTTGGGGCCTTTGTCGAAGAAGGCGGTGTCGTACTCGTCGCCCTCGACGATGAAGGTGCGCGTGGGGCGGAGCTGAAAGCTGGAGCCGAAGTTTTCCGCGACGCCGCCGATGAGGAACGAGGGCTCGAGCGCGGGATTTTCGCGCGCGGCAACCTGGTAGATCCAGGCCAGCATGCTGGTGGTGGTGGTTTTGCCGTGGGTTCCGGCGACGACGAGGGATTCGCGGCCTGCGAGAAACTCCTCGCGCAGCAGCGCGGCCATGGAGGTGAAGGGAATGCGCTCGTCGAGGACGCGCTCGATTTCGGGATTGCCGCGCGAGAGCGCGTTGCCGATGACGACGAGATCGGGCGCGGGATCGAGAGTTCGATTCGGCGTAGGGCTCGAGGACGGGGATGCCGAGCGAGCGAAGCAGATCGCTCATGGGCGGATAAGCGGCCTTGTCGGAGCCGGTGATGCGATGGCCCTCGAGCTGAAGCAGCCCGGCGAGCGACGCCATGGCGGTGCCGCAGATGCCGATGAGATGGATGTGGCGCGGACGATGCGGTCACCGCTTCACCGCCGGCTCGAGAATCTGTAGCGTGGCGTTCGTCGCCGACGAGCGAGCTCGGCTTCGACGCCGAAGGTGAGCGTGACATTTTGCGCGCGAGACGTGGCCGCTGCGCAGGCCGATGGCGATGGGACCGTCGAAGCCGTCGAGAGCGCTCAGGATCGCCTCTTCGAGCAGATCGGCGGCGCGCCGGGAGAAACGCAATCGAGCATTTCGCCGAAGACGATGCCGCGGACGCCCTCGAGCTTGCCGGCCTTGCGCAGTTGCCAGAGCATGCGATCGATCTGGTAGGGCTTGACGCCGGTGTCTTCAAGAAAGAGCAGCTTGCCTTCGGTGCGGGCTCCCAGGGCGTGCCGAGCAAGCGAAACGAGAATGCTGAGGCAGCCGCCGTAGAGCGTGCCGCGGCTACAGATCTTTGTGCGGCGGGCTTGAGGACGCGCAGGCCTTCGGCGGCGCCGACGCTGTAAGGCTCGCCGGCGAGTGCGGCGCGAAAGCTTTCGAGATGCACGCCGTCTTCGAAGATAGAAATCGGCGGCGAGCATGGGGCCGTGAAAGGCGGGCAGGCCCAGCTCGTCGAGCAGGCGGAGTTGAATGCCGGTGAGGTCGCTGTAGGCGAAAAACGGCTTGGGATGCGCGGCGATGGTTTCGAGGTCGAGGCCGTCGAGCAGGTAGTTCGAACCGTAGCCGCCGCGGAGGGCACATGATGGCGCCGGTGTCGGGATCGGCGAAAGCGGCGTGCAGATCGGCGAGGCGCTGCTGCGGGAGTTCCGGCAAAGTAGAGCGGCTCGCGAAGCAGAGCGTTGGGGCACGGCTTGGGCGTAAAGCCCAGATACTGCAGGGCGGCGAGGCCGCGCTCGATGCGCTCAGGTTTCGCGGAAGACGCGGGCGCGACGATGCTGATGGCAGCGCTCGTTGCGACAGCCGGTGGTTTGAGCAAGCGCGCCATGTCACCATGCCTCTCCGCGGGCGATGAGCGCGGCCGGAGCCGGTAAGATAGAGTTCCGTTGCCGGGACCGTCCCATGCAACGGTCTGCGCGCCGCCGGGAGCGACGACCGTGAGCGGCGAAACGCAGCGGCGCAGCGCCAGCGCCGCTGTGGCCGAGGCGGAGCTGCCGGTGCCGGAAGAAGTGGTTGGCCCCACGCCGCGCTCGAAGATGCGAATCTCGATCTCGCTGTTCGCTCACGATGCGCACAAATTCCACGTTGGTCTGGTGGGGAAAATCGCGGTGCTCGCAGATTTCGGCGCCGATCGCTTGCCAGGATTTGTCCGGCGACGGTGAAGGCCGCGT
Source organism: uncultured Acidobacteriota bacterium (assembly GCA_963826735.1). Taxonomy (GTDB): domain Bacteria; phylum Acidobacteriota; class Terriglobia; order Terriglobales; family Acidobacteriaceae; genus Telmatobacter. The sequence continues at coordinate 569,028 of CAWGYN010000005.1, read as the reverse complement.
TGTCGACCAAAATGACGAAGTGAGGATTGCCGGTGGAGACTTCGACGCCGATGATCTCAACGCCGTCCAAGAGCTTGAGCGTGTGCGGCACAAAGCTGGGCACGCCCATGCCGGTGGTGACTTCGACGGTGAAGGTGTCGCCATTGTGCACGCTGTCGATGCGGCAGATGCGCAGGCCGGCGTCGGTGAGCGATTTCGAGCTTGTCGCCAGGCTTGGAGCCGAGAGTTTCGGCCATCCACGCGGCCACGCAGCGCGTGCCGTTGCCGCTGATTTCGGCGATGGAGCCGTCGGCGTTGTGCAGGCGGATGCGGCCGGAGCTGGGCCCGGGCGAGTTCCGGTCCGGGCGATTAGGTTGGTCCAGGCAAAGAATTCGATGCCGTCGGCGCCGATGCCGGTGTTGCGCTGGCAGAGGCGGCGCGTGAGCTCGGCGCGATCGTGGTCCTGCGGCGGCGTCTTCCGTCGACGATCAGAAAATCGTTGCCGCAGGCGTGGGCCTTGGTGAAGGGAATCAATCTTCCTCCCAACTGCATGATAAAGGTGCCAGGTTTCAAATGTCAGGTTTCGGGGGCGTATCGCGGCGTTTTGTCTAACACCGGCTGGGCGAGCCAGTTTGCGAACCTGGAGTGCCGAGGTCGAAATTTGGAGCGCCGAGTTCTGGCTGCGACGAGCGATGGAAGACCGCCGTAGAGGAATAGACCGTCGCCGAGGGCTGGTTCTCAGCGGTAAAGCGGCCGGCAACGTGAACCCCTCGGGATGGGCCTTGACGGCGCGATCGACTTCGTCGCCATCGAAGGCGACCACGATGGCGGCGTGGCTGGCGGGCGCTTCCAGCGCCACGCGCCACAGGGTCGAGATCGCTCTCGTTGATGGTTTGGCGCAGGGGAATGCCGGTGAAGGCGACGATTTCAGGATAGGTTGAGTGTTCATGAGCACGGTGCCGCGGGGAAATGTGCTGAGCAAGTCCTGAAGGAGCGGGGGAATGGCTTGGTCGTAGGGCAGGCGCGCGTCGAGGTTCTTCGTGCTTTCCACGTAGACGATGGGTTCCTGGCGCACGAGACCCGTAGCGTTGAGGCCCGCGAGAGCAAAGAGGAGGGCGAAGACGATGTCGGGCAGAAGTTGCGCGATCCGGGGGACTTGCAGCGCTGCGAGAGCGGCAGCGGCGGAACTGGCTGCGAAGCCGAGGCCGAGGGCGAGAGCGGGCAGCAGCTCGAGGCCGTAGCGCGTGTTGTACCAGGTGTAGGGCCACCAGGCGGGAAAGAAGATGGGGACCGAGCCGTACGCGACCGACCAGGCGTAAAAGGGAACAGGCAGCCAGAGCAGCAGAGTCCAGGCGAGAGCGCGGCGGTGCGACGCGGCTTTTTCCGCAATCCATGCGGCGACGGTACCGAGCGCGGCGACGGTGAGAACCAGATTGCCCCAGAGACTGCCCCATACGGGCGCGAGAACGGAGTCAAGCTCCGAGACTTTGAGGTAAAAGAGCAGCGCGACCCAGGGATTGTGCCAGCCGGGATGCGGTGGCCACGCGCCGGATGTCGACGGTGCGGAGTTCGATGGCCTTGGCGGAGTAAGGACCGCGCGCGAAGTAGAGCCAGTCGCCAAAGCCGACGGAGTTGTAGATGAACCAGGCAATGGGCGCGGCGACCACTGCGATCGTGGCCAGCCAAAAGCGTGCGCGAGCGCAAGCGGCCATAGCGAAGCAGCGTGAGGCCAATGCCGGTCCATGCGATGAGCGCGATGATCCAGCCGTCGTAGCGGGTGAAGATGGCGGCGACGAGCGCCGCGGCGACACAGACCTGCAGGCGGCTTGATGGCGTGGCGAATATATTCATCCGTGGCCTGCTGCGCGACTCAGGATTTTGGAGCCACGCGCCGCGGTGACGCGAACCCTCGTCGAAGATGCGCAATGGGATGCGCAATGGCCGCCATAAGCGAAGTGCGTTGGAGCCCTGTGCTGAGGAAGGTGAGACAGGATGCGAGGGCAACCGGTAGCAGGTAGCTTCAATCTCGTCGTCGAGCGCGGCACGCCACTCGACCAGCCAGACCACAATCCAGATGATCTCGCAGAGAAAGAGCGGCTCGGTCATGGCCGTGGTCTGCAGGTAAAGCAGATTGGGATTGAGGGCGAAGAAGACGAGCGCGAGCGCGGCGGGCGCGGGGTTGAGCCAGTGCCGCGCCAGGCGATAGATGCCGGCGCAGGAGGCGATGTAGGCGAGCGCCGAGGGAATGACGCCGGCAAGGCCGTGGCCCACCAGCGTAGTTCTGCACAAAGGGAATGAGAAGAATGTGCGGCAGCGGCAGCCACACGGAGCCGAGTTGCGAAAAGCGCGGAGTGCGCGAATCGAAGACGCGGCGCGCGATGTGCAGATGGGCGACGGCGTCGCCGTAGTTGAGCATCGCCGCGTGATCGCCAGCTCCAGACGATGGCGGCCAACGAGGCTGCCATAGCAGAAGGCGAGGACCGCCCAGCCTTCGGCGTTGCGAGATGCTGCTGATCAGTCAAGGTGCGTGAGTCTCGCGGAAGACATTGAAGCGCGCGTCGATCTCAGCACGCGAGAGCTGCTGCAGGCGCTCGGTGCCGAAGCGCTCGCAGGCAAAGGAACCCATGACGCTGCCGTAAAACATGGCGTGGCGCCAGGAGGCGGGCGTGAGCTCGGGCTGCGAAGCGAGATAGCCGAAGAAGCCGCCGGCAAAGCTGTCGCCCGCGCCGGTGGGATCGATGACTTCTTCGAGCGGGAGGGCCGGAGCTCTGAAGGTGCGAAGCTCCGCTTTCTTGCCTTTTGGAGTGGACTCGTGGAATAACGTCGCGCCGTACTCGCCGTGCTTGACGACCAGCGCGCGCGGGCCGAGAGCCATGACGGCGCGCGCGGCCTGCACGAGGTTGTTGTTGCCGGCCAGCATGCGGGCTTCGGTGTCGTTGATCAGCAGAATGTCGAGACCCTTGAGAACTTCGAGCAGGGCCGGGCGATGGTCCTTGATCCAGTAATTCATGGTGTCGCCGGCGACGAGCTTGACGCCCGGCATGGCATCGCGCACGCGGCGCTGCAGCACGGGATCGATGTTGGCGAGGAAGAGGAATTCGGAGTCGCGGTAGGCGTCGGGAATCTTGGGCTCGAACGACGGCGAAGACGTTGAGCTCGGTGTTGTGCGTCTTGGCTTCGTTCAGGTTTTCGAGATACGAGCCTTCCCAGAAGAAGCTTTTGCCGGCGGTGTGCTCAATGCCGCGCGTATCGATGTTGCGGGCTTTGAAGACGGCTTCCTGCTCGGGGCCGAAGTCCTCGCCGACGACGGCGATGACGCGCACGTCGGTGAAGAAGCTGGCGGCGAGCGAAAAGTAGGTGGCGGCGCCGCCGAGGCAGCGCTCGCGGCGGCCGGCGGGGGTTTCAATGGAATCGTAAGCTACGCTGCCGACGACGGTGATGGACATGAGGGCTCTCTCTCGTAAGTGGTACAGGTGAGTGAGCGAGTTAGCGGAGCTAGCGGAGTTGGCGGAGTTAGGTTCCCTGCAGCTGCGGTCAGCGCTAGCGCCGCTAACCCCGCTAACCCCGCTATCCCCGCTTCGACCTACCAGCCATGATATTTGCCGAAGAGCAGCTTCAAGCTTCTCTTTCGCCGCGGCGGGAATGGCGTCGGGCTGCGTGAGCACGGCGAATTTTGCCGGCGGAGGCGCAGGCGCAGTCGCGCTCGTGCGGCATGGCGGCGACGGCGGCTTTGACCACCTTGCAGGCGTTGTCGGCGTTCTTGTGGAGCACGGCGACGATCTCTTCGATGGTGACGGAGTCGTGGCCCTCGCGCCAGCAATCGTAGTCGGTGACCATGGCGACGGTGGCGTAGCAGATCTCGGCTTCGCGGGCGAGCTTGGCCTCCTGCAGGTTGGTCATGCCGATGACGTCGGCGCCCCAGCTGCGGTAGAGATTCGACTCGGCCCTGGTGGAGAACTGCGGGCCCTCCATGCAGACGTAGGTGCCGCCGAGCTTGCCGACGACGCCGACGGCTTGCGCAGGCTTCGGCGGCGGCTTTGGCGACCGTGGCGCAGACGGGATCGCCGAAGGCGACGTGGCCCACGATGCCGTCGCCGAAGAAGGTGGCGATGCGATTGAAAGGTGCGGTCGATGAACTGGTCGGGAATGACGAAGTCGGTGGGCTTGTGCTCTTCCTTGAGCGAGCCGACGGCGGAGACGGAGAGGATGCGCTCGACGCCGAGCTTTTTGAATGGCATAGATGTTGGCGCGGAAGTTGAGCTCGGAGGGAAGAATGCGATGGCCGCGGCCGTGGCGCGCGAGAAAGGCGACCTTGCGGCCTTCGAGTTCGCCGAGAACGAAGGCGTCGGAGGGCGAGCCGAAGGGCGTTTCCACGCGCTCCTCGTGAACGTTGGTGAATCCGGGCATGGAATAGAGCCCGCTGCCGCCGATGATGCCGATTTCTGCTTGAGACATTCGTTCACTCCCTTCGCATTAGCTTCCAGCTGCTAGCTTCTAGCCTTCTAGCGCTTCGTGCAGACCAAAGCTGCATGAGACGCTGAAATCTCCATCTGAATTGCAATCCCTGATACGCGGCACGACTCAAGACGTGCTATGAACAAAGCATTGCAACGAAGCTAGTCGGTAGTCTTTGCAGCTTCAGTAATTCCTCTGATCGATCAGGCGGATCGTCTCCATGAACACATCGCCGTCGATCGTCAAGCTGTGCGCGCTGATCTTATCCATCGTGTCCTGCGCGGTGTGGTGGTAGCTGTTGTTGGGCCCGTAGTCGAGGTCGATGATGTCGATCGACGGCACGCCGCGCTCGACAAAGGGCAGGTGATCGTCCTCAACATCCATCTCCTGCTGGAAAAAATAGCGCTGGTAGCCGAACTTCTTTGCCGCTTCGGCGACGAGCGCAACCAGCCAGGCGTGGAGTGCGTCTCGCGCTGGATGTCGAGATCCTTGTCGCCGATCATGTCGGCGAGCATAAAGGCCTTGATCTGGTTGAGCGTGCCGTCGCGGCCCCATTTGGCGGCAAGATGGCGGCTGCCGTAGGTGGAGTCGGAGCGCGACCATTGCTGGATGGCCTCTTCGCCGTCGAAGAAGACGAGCCAGACGGAGTAGCCGTCGAGCTTGTTGCCAGTCGAGTGGGCGGCCTGGGCGCGGAGTTGGTCGGCGATGGCCATCAGCAGGCCGGTGGTGGAAGCGCCGTCGTTGGCGCCGACGAAGTTGATATTGCGCAGCGGATAGTTGGTTTCGTAGTGCGTGCCGAGCACGATGACGCCGGGCTTTTTGCCAGGGAAACGCACGATGAAGTTGCACATGGGCACGGGACCGATGGGCGTGTCGGCGGTGAAGGTGTCTTCTTCAAGCTGGTCGTGCGCGCGGAGGAAATGCGCGCGGAGGAACTCCTCGGCTTTGACGTGGCCGGGGCCGGTGGGCCAGCGCGGGCCGATGGCGGCGAATTCGCGCGCGTATTCGTAGGCCTTGGCGCCGTCGAAGTGCTGAGCTTGGGCGACGATGGGCGAGAGGAGGGTGAGCGCGACGAGGAGGATTGAGGTTCGTGCTATCCCACATCTCAGAATCGAGATGCTGCGGCACTCGCGACTGTGAGGCCGGTTCGCATGTGCGGGTCTGGAGACCCGCACGACAGCCGGTCAAGAGACCGGCGCTACAACTGGTCAGGAGACCGGCGCTACGAATCATCCCGCGGCCTCCTTTTTCCTCCTGCGCGAGGGGTGCACCCACCAGGCCACGCCGATGCCGACCATGTAGAGGCGCCAGCATGGGGAGCGCGTAGATGCACATGGTCCACGGATCGGGGCTGGGGCAGATGATGGCGGCCACGAGGAAGACGGCCAGGATCGCGTAGCGAATGTTCTTCCAGAGAAAACTGCGGGCTGACGATGCCGAACAGGGCCAGGAAAAAGATGAGGATGGGCAGCTCAAAGCTGATGCCAAGACCGAGGATGATGGAAAGAAAGAAGCCGGTGTACTCCTCGATGGTGACCACGGGGTTGAATTCCTTGCCGAACCCCAGGATGAGGATCTTGAGCGCGCCGGGCAGAACGAAGAAATAGCCGAAGCGCGCACCAGTGAGAAACAATCCCACGGTGGCCGTCATGAAGGGAATGACGAAGCGCTTTTCTTTCTGGTAGAGGCCGGGCGCGATGAACAGCCACACCTGATAAAGGATGAAGGGCGAGGCGAGAATGGCGCCGCCGATGAGCGCAACCTGCAGGTAGAGGTTGAGCGGATCCATGGGGTGGGTGTAGTTGAGCTTGATGCCAAGCTGGGTGAGCGGGGCCTGCACAAAGCCGTAGAGGCGCTCGTGGAAGATGTAGGCAACGATGAATCCGACGGCGAGATAGATGGCCGAGTGGACGATGCGCTTGCGGAGCTCTTCGAGGTGCTCCATCAGGCTCATGCCGGGCAGCTCGGCGCGCTCGGTCACGGCCTTGCGGGCTTTCTCGATGGCTTGCTGCGGATCAACCATGGTGGGCGGCCGGCTCCGATCGTTCGGCGTCAGAGGTGGTGCTCTCCGGGGCGGTTGCGGTGTCATCCGGCGGGGGTGCAGAGGCCAGTTCGGAGGCCGGTTCCGCGGGTGGTTCGAACAGCTCGGCCTGCCGCGGGGCCCGGCCCGGAGGATCGGCGGCGACGACTTCGCCCGTCGACGGCGGCTGAATGCGCAGACGGGCGGCCTCGACGGCAGACGTCATCAAGTCTTCAGTACGCGTGGCTTCGTCGTCAGGTCGCGTGCCCTCGTCTTCCTGGCGCGTACCCTCGACGGCAGCGGCGGTGGAATCCTCGGGCCGGGTGCCCTCGGCAGCCAGATCGGGATAGGTCGTTTCGCCGGGATAAGGGCTTTCGGAGGGTGATTCCGGCGTCGCGGGCGCGGCAGGCTCCGCAGTGGATTGGGCGGCCTGCTCCAACTGCGGCGCAGGTGGAGTCGCGGTCAGGGCTTTCTGCCGCTCGGCTTCTTCTTTCCGGCGGCGGTCGGTCTCCTCGGACTGGCGTAACTCCTCTTCCATCTGGAATTTGAAGTCGTTGGAGGCCTTGCGGAACTCGTACATCAGTTTGCCGATCTGGCGGCCGATCTGCGGCAGACGACGCGGGCCGAAGACCACCAGAGCCAGCACCATGAGGATGATGGTGTCGGGCATGCCGATGTTGGCGATCGCGATTGGCGGCGGAGTTCCCATGAAGGATCATGATAAATGGCTGCAAGTGGCACTCACAAACGGTTTGCATTTCGGCGATGGATTACGGCAGCGTTACAATAAAGCCAGATGGGACGCGCGCGGGCCGCTGGAGCGCCTGAATCCGCCGCAATTCTCGCGCATCCCATAAGCAACGGGCTGCAACAACCCCGTTGGTGGTTTTTCCCGAATTCGGCATTCGCTTTGCCGGAACGGGAGAAACGCACTGACTGCAGCCGCATAGAAAGCTTTCAACATCCCCGTCCGGTATGGACTGAAGGCGGAATATTGTGACCCTGGTTCTTGACGAAGCAACCGCTGCCTCTGCGGAGGCAAATGCGACCTGTTCTCTGGAAAACTATCTGGCGCTGCCCGACCACACAATGGACGAGCGGATTGCCGCAGCGCGCGCGAAGTTGGGCGCGACCACGGTGATTCTGGGCCACCACTACCAGCGCGACGAAGTGGTGCGCTTTGCCGACTTCACTGGCGACAGCTACAAGCTGTCGCAGACGGCCGCAGCGACGGGCGCCCGTTTCATTGTGTTTTGCGGCGTGCACTTTATGGCGGAAAGCGCCGACATTCTGGCGCATAGCGGCCAGCAGGTGATTCTGCCCGACCTGAACGCGGGCTGCTCGATGGCCGATATGGCGGAAATATCTCAAGTCGAAGATTGCTGGGATGCTCTGGAGCGCGCGGGACTCGCGGACGAGACGATCCCGGTGACCTACATCAACTCGACGGCGGCGATCAAGGCATTTTGCGGCGAGCAGGGCGGCCTGGTGTGCACTTCGTCGAGCGCGCGCAAGGCGCTGGAGTGGGGATTTGCACGGGGCAAGCGGGTTCTGTTTCTGCCTGATCAGCATCTGGGACGCAACACGGGGCACGCCATGGGGATTCCGCTCGACGAGATGGCGGTATGGGATCCCTGGGCAGTGCAGATTGGATCGTTCTGGGGCGGGCAAACAAAGGAGCGGCTTGCCGCCAGCCGGTTGCTGCTCTGGAAGGGCCACTGCGCCGTGCATCAGCGCTTTCTGCCGTCGCATATTGACCAGGCGCGGGCGAAATATCCGAGCATCCAAGTGATCGTGCATCCGGAGTGCCGCTACGAGGTGTGCCAGAAGGCGGACGCGCTGGGGTCGACCGAGCAGTTGATCGCGCGCGTGGAACAGGCGCCGGCGGGATCGATGTTCGCCATCGGGACCGAGATTCACCTGGTGAACCGGTTGGCCAGGCGCTTTGCGCCGCAAGGCAAGAAAATCATTACGCTCGACGAAACCGGTTGCCTGTGCACCACAATGTACCGCATCAGCCCGCAGCACCTGGCGTGGGCGCTGGAGAATCTTGTGGAGGGGCGCGTGGTGAACCGCGTCCAAGTGAAACCCCAGGTGAAGCACTGGGCGCGGGTGGCGCTGGACCGAATGCTGGAAAGCAGGGACTGAGAGAATACGGGACTGTGAGCATAAGAGAGCAGCGGCGGCGGACCAGGTTCGCATAAAATAGAGGCGATATCGCTGCTATTTCCCCTTATTTCTTCTGGTTGCGGCGTTTCAATCGACTTTATGACGATACGCACGAACTGCCTCCGCGCTGTTGCGTTGACCTTACTTCTCTTGCTGGGCGTATGGCCCAGGCAGGCTCGCGCGTATTCGCTCCTGACGCACGAGGAGCTGATCGACCTCACCTGGGAGGACTCGATCGTGCCGCTGCTCAAGAGCCGCTATCCCAACTTGACACCTGCGGAACTGGACCAGGCACGCGCATACGCGTACGGCGGGTGCGTGATCCAGGACATCGGATACTACCCTTTGGGCGACAAATTCTTTTCGGACCTGACCCACTATGTGCGGTCGGGCGATTTCGTTTTGGCGCTGTTTCGCAACGCGCACAATGCCAATGAGCTGGCCTTCGCCGTGGGCGCGCTCTCGCATTACGTCGGGGATACATACGGCCACTCGCAGGCGGTCAACCTCGCCGTTCCTATCGAGTTTCCCAAGCTGGAAAGACGTTTTGGAAAGATAGTGAGTTACGCACAAGGCCGGCATGAACACGTGCGGACCGAGTTCGCGTTCGACATCGATCAAATTGCGCACCACCGCATGGCGCCGCTTGGGTATATGCGCCACATCGGGATCCAGGTACCGGTGCATCAATTGGCGCTGGCATTCTTTGAGACGTACGGTCTGACCGAAAACTTCAACGAGAGCCGCGGGCGGAGATTCAACCTGAAGGCCTACCAGTTTGCCACGCGCACGCTGATTCCGCGCGTGGCGTACGCAGAAACGGTGCTGCACCGCAAGCAGGAACCGGTAGAGCCCGACACCCCCGACGCGAAAGAGATTGAGAATGAGGTGGCCGCCGCGGCCCGGCTTAACAACTGGGCGGCCTACCGCAAGAGGAAGGTCAGCGTGGAGACGCACCTGCTTGCCGCGGTGCTGTGGATTCTGCCCAAGGTTGGACCGCTCGCGATGGCGGCCGTGAAAGGGCCGACCGCAACCACGGAGGCCGATTACATGCACAGCGTAGTTTCCTCGACGACGGTGCTGCATAATCGGCTGGCTTTCTTTACGCCTGTTGAGGCGCGGCGAGAGCGGACGTTGACCGCGACCAACTCGATGGAGACGCTGGGCCCGCTCGATCCCAGAGAGCCCTTACCGAATCGCGACCTGGACACGGGCCAGGTGGTGAAGCCGGGCGGCTATTCACTCACTGACATCGACTTATGCGGAGCTGCTGCAAAAACTGACGGAGAAGCCTAATCAGCCGATTCCGCCGGGCATCAAGAGCGACGTGGAAGCGTATTATGCCGATCCCAATGCGCCCATCGAGACCAAGAAGCATCCCGACGAGTGGAAGAAAGTGCAGGACGATCTGAAGATTCTGGCAGCGATGCCGACCAGCACCGAGGCTGCGCCGTATCCGACCTACGGAGAGTCGGATCGCGCGAAAGAATAGAGAGACATTCCTACGGCGCGAGTCAGGAAAGATGCGGCGTGAGAGCACGCGGAATTTCTACGTCGCTCCGCCTTGCCTGCCGTCGGCGAGATTGTGCCGCGGGACCGCAACGCCTTGAGCAGGGCGCGAGGCTGCGTTGGACGGCGGGCGCGAGGGCTGCGGCTGGGCTGTGGACGGCTGATGGATGGTGACAATCAACGCTTCAGCCGGCTTGGAGCCCGCGCAACGATAGGAGTGGGGCGTCCCGAGTCGAAGTAGACGGCATCGCCGGGGCCGAGCGTCGCTTCCTGATCGCCGTGGCGCAGCGATCAGCTCGCCGGCCAGCACATAGAGGAACTCGATATCCGGCGTGCATGTGCGCTTTGGGCTCAACCTGCGCCGGCAGGGGAACGAACTCCGCGAAGTAAGGGTCCATGTGCCGGTCGGGCACCATGTAGCCGAGGCTTTCAAACGTATAAGTCGGCGGCTCCACGCCGGTTTGCGGCATGCGCACGCGATCTTTCTTGCGGTGCACGCGGAAGATGGCGACGGGCTCGGATTCAAAAAAATACGACAGGTCTTTGGAGAAGACCATGGCGATGCGCGCCAGGTTGCGCAGCGTGGGCACCACGCGGCCGGTTTCAAGCTGCGAAAGAAAGCTGGCGGAAAGGCCGGTGTGCCTGCCCAGTTCCACCAGGCCCATGGACTTCTTGAGGCGCAGACGGCGGATGCGCTCGCCCAGCTGCTTCTCTGTAATGAACCGCTCGGCGGCATCGGGATCCGCCTGGGTTTTGTGCATCTCTCCGCCGCTTGTTTCGAGCTGTTCGCTCATCGCCGCTCCCTCTGACCACGCTTCCCTGATCATTAGGATGCGCTTTAGGGGCATTTGTCGTCCAGATCAAAATAGATTTCCGTGACACGAAATTGAGAAAGACAGGGAGCAAGGGAGCGAGGGAGCAAGGGACGACGGTCGTGCGCTGTCCCTGGCTGCGCGCGTTATTCTGGAACGTCCGGTGTAGCCGTCCTGCGCCGCGCAGAAAGCCTGCCCACGATGCCTGAAGAAACCGCTTCTGCCACAGCCCGAAACCGCCCAGCCCGCCGCGCCCGTTGCCACCATTGCCGAGATCGGCCGGCATGAGGGGCAATCCGTGACTCTGCAGGGATGGCTCTACAACCTGCGCGAGAGCGGGAAGCTGGTGTTTCCGATTTTTCGCGACGGGACGGGGTCGATCCAGGGCGTGGCGCACGTGAAGAGCGTGTCGCCGGAGGTGTTTGAGACGCTGAAGCACCTGACCCAGGAGTCGAGCGTGATTGTGACCGGGAAGGTGCGGGCCGACAAGCGCGCGCCGGGAGGGTACGAGCTGGACGTGGAAGACGTGCAGGTGGTGCAGCGGGTACCGGAGTCGGACCCGTACCCGATCACGCTGAAGGAACACGGCGTGGACTTTCTGCAGGAGCGGCGGCACCTGTGGATGCGCACGCCCGCGCCAGTCGGCCATTCTGCGCATTCGCGCGGAGATTATGCGCGCGGCGGCCGAGTACTTTGACATGCAACGGGTATATCCGCACCGATCCGCCGATTCTGACGCCGGCCGCGTGCGAAGGCACATCGACGCTGTTTCCGGTGGACTACTTCGGCGATCCTGCGTACCTGACGCAGAGCGGCCAGCTTTATGTGGAGGCGACGGCCCTGGCGCTGGGCAAGGTGTACAGCTTCGGGCCGACGTTTCGCGCGGAGAAGTCGAAGACGCGGCGGCATCTGACGGAGTTCTGGATGGTGGAGCCGGAGGTTGCCTTCATGGACCTCGACGGGCTGATGGAGCTTGCCGAGAATTACATCTCGCACATTGTGCAGAGCGTGGTGAAGAACCGCGCCGCGGAGTTGCAGGTGATCGGCCGCGATGTGGCGAAGCTCGAAGCGGTGAAGGCGCCGTTTCCGCGCCTGCGCTACGACGAGGCGGTGGAGATGCTGAACCAGGCGCACAAGAATGGGCAACTGGAGCAGCGCCGTTCGAGTACGGCAACGACTTTGGCTCGCCCGACGAGACGTGGCTGAGCTCGCAGTACGACCGGCCGGTGATGGTGCACCGCTATCCGGCGGACGTGAAGGCGTTTTACATGGAGCCCGATCCCGAAGGATCCGCGCTACGCGCTGTGCGTGGACGTGCTGGCGCCGGAGGGTTACGGCGAGATCATCGGCGGGTCGCAGCGCGTGTCGAGCTACGAGCTGCTGAGCGCGCGCATCGAGCAACATCAATTGCCGCGCGCAGGCGTTCGAGTGGTATCTCGACCTGCGGCGCTACGGCAGCGTGCCGCATTCCGGCTTCGGCATGGGCATTGAGCGCGTGGTGGCGTGGGTGTGCGCGCTGGACCACGTGCGCGAGACGATTCCCTTCCCGCGCATGCTGAACCGGATGTATCCGTAAGACAGGGACCGAGGGACCGAGGGAACAAGGGAACAAGAAGACAGGGACCAAGGGACCGAGGGAACAAGAAAACCGGGACCAAGGGAGCGAGGGAGTTAGAAAGCGTCGATTTCAGACAATCCACGTTGCAACAACTAACTAGCCGACCGACGAATCCTCGGGGCTGATCGGTGAATCAAAAAGACAAAGAAGCCGCGGGATTGCGATGAAGTTCCCGAGGAGCTAAAGTCTATGAGTTTGACAGCCAGTGAAGTGCACAAGCTGAAAAAAGCGCCCCCGGCGGAGGGGGTATTGCCGGCGATCCATGAGCGCTGGAGTGCGCGCTCGTTTGCCGAGCGCGAAGTGAGACCGGAAGCGCTCCGGAAAGTTTTTGAAGCGGCCCGGTGGGCGGCTTCAAGCGGAAATGGGCAGCCGTGGCGGTTTCTGGTGGGGCTGAAAGGCTCCCAGACGCACGAGAAGATTGCCGCGACGCTGGGGGGCGCTAACAAAGCCTGGGCGCCCAAGGCTCCGGTGCTGATTTTGGGCACGGCGCTGGCCGTGAACGCCAAGGGCGGGGCGAATGCGTATGCGCTGTACGATCTGGGAGCGGCAAGCGCCTACTTGACGCTGCAGGCGGCGGAGCTGGGCATGACCACGCACCAGATGGCTGGGTTCGACCACGAAGCCGCGCGCCAGGTGCTGGGGATTCCCGCGGAGTTCGCGCTGGGGACAGTGATCGCACTGGGCTACCAGGGCGAGCCGGCGGCGCTGGGCGATGCTACGCTTATCGAGCGCGAGATCACCGCGCGGACACGCAAGCCGCTCGACGAGATTGTGTTTTCCGAGTGGGGTAAGCCGGCGGAGCTGTAAAAGCAGCAAGTCAGCGAGTCAGCGGGTCAGCGTCCGTGATTCCCGGGTCTCAAGAGCGAGACCCGGGGCACCCCTCTTCGAGGCGAGTGAGCTTCCTAAGAAGCGTGCAGCAGAGCGAGTGGAGTTGGCAGACCTGAAGCTGTGCGCCTCATGGCAGCGGTAGAGTGGAGCTTGGAGGCGGGCCCGTTGAACTCCGCAAAATCACAGAAGTCGAGCTCTACAAGATCAAGAAAACAGACAAGTGCACCAAGGCCGAACCGCAGGCCTGCGCCAAAGAGACGCCGCCGGATGGGCTGGCTGGGGCGCGGAATTCTGGCATGTGCAGCGCTGGTTTTGGGGATGATTGCATGGGCAGCCATCGAGCGGGCGCTGCGCACGGGCGAGCAATACGACACAGGACCATTTCGATGTGCTGATCGTGCTGGGCACCCCGGCGGACGCGGACGGGAACCCGAGCCCGCGCGAGTTGGCGCGCGTGACCGAGGCGGTGCACGAGTACGAGCGAGGCGTGGCGCCGCGCATCATTTTTACCGGCGGCGCGGTGGCCAACCGGTTTGTGGAGGCGCAGGTGATGGCGCGAACCGCGGAGGCGCAGGGGATTCCGGCATCGGCGGTGCTGGAAGATCCTCAAGCGCGGAACACCATGGAGAACACCTGCAACGCGCTCGGCATCATGCGGAGGCACGGCTGGGAGTCGGCGGAGGTGATATCGAGCCCCAGCCATTTGCCGCGCGCGGAGCTGATCCTGAGCCGCTTGCCGATGAAGTGGCGAGTCCATGCGGCCCCGGCGCTGGGACCTGTGGGATCGGGAGCGGCGCAGGAACAGGCCGTGGTTGAGACTCCTGAAGACCGTGCATTATCTGGTGTGGTCGCGGCAGATGGAGCGGTGCTAGCGAGTGAATGAGCGATGAAGGTGAAAAGAGTGAAAGAAGTGAACGAGGGAAAAGCGTGGACCCAAGCCAGGAGCCAGGGGTGGGGCGACGGCTTCGACTCAAAGGACCGAGCGGCGCGGGACGGAATGGAGCCGAAGCCCGTCTAAAGATCATGCTCCGCAAAATGGCACTAAATGCCTGGGCCGCGTTGTCCGGTATCGGGGCGCGTCTTGTAAGCTGTTTAATGATGCCTCTTCAAGCAAGGTTTTCTTCTCTTTTTGCCGTTGTTCTCGCTCTGGGTGTGTGTGCGGGCACCCGCATGCAGGCACAGAACGGCGGGCTCCCAGAATCCACCCGATCAAAATCCACCCGCTCAACCACAGAGTTCGAGCAGCCAGAGCCAGCCGACGCAGGCGCCCACACCGCAGGGAGCAGACGCCCAGAACTCGAATTATGGCGTCTACATTTCCGTCGATCCGCTGTCGAAAGTGCGCTACGACAACCGCTACGATGTGTCGCTGGGGATGGCGTACGACCACATGAAGGCCGGCCCGTCGCTGCTGCAGGGCGCGAACCTGGGCGGACTGGACGGGACGGCTCCATCTGGCTCACGCGGAACTGGGGCATCGAGGGTTCCGGCCGCGCGTATGTGGGCACCAGCGGCACCGCACCCAACGACCTGAACAAAAACGGCGGCGATCTAAAAGGCCCCATGGTGAAGCAGTATTTCTTTGTGGGCGGCGCTGGAGTGGCTGGGCCCGCACAACAAGCACGGAGCGATTCACGGGCCATGCTATGTTTGGCGGCGTTTACGGCAACTTCCAGAAAGATCTGCTGGGCGTTCTGCCCGGCGTATTTCGATTTTTACTACAACCAGATTGCGCCCGCGGGCGATCGTCGGCGGAAGCATCGACCTGAACCGCTCCGACACTGGGTCTTCCGCATCAATCGCGACGCCATGATGACGCACTACAACTTCAAGCCACCGCCGACTTCGGGCTCCACCACTTTGCCCCCCAAATGGGCGCAATTCGACGTGAACTTCGCCATCTCCGTCGGCCTGGAATACAAGTTCACCAAGCGCCAAGCGTTCGACCAATACCAAGGCGAACTGGGTTTCCGGCTGGTAGAAGGCGAGCGGAGCTAGTTCGGTTCCTATCCTTTTGCTTTCCCACCTTTTTCGCAAAGAGCGCGAAAAGGATGGGGCCGGGAGTGTTAGAGCCAGGTTTTCTTCTTGCGGGAGCGGGCGGCGACGGGAAATTTTCAGCGGTCGCGCTTGTAGGCGGCGGCGTCCGTTCCGATGCTCCGGCCAATCCGGCGTGTACTCCATTCAGTCCTCCACCCTGCCACGAATGAAACGGACTGCCTGGCCCGATCTATAACCGTCAAAAGGACCGGCGCGCCACACTCATTTTTGCTAACTCTGCTAGCTCCGCTAACTCCGCGAGCCCTGCTCATTTAATCTCAGGACTGCCAAGCGTATTGCTTTGTGTGGTATTCTCCTGCGTTCAGTGGCGGTTCGCGATTGTGTGCCGCCTGAAAGAATGCTGTTCCGGATAGCGGCACTCCCCCGCCGCGCCGGACGGCACGGAGCAGCGACCATCCAGGCTGTGGGAGCCTTATGGATATGAAAGACACTCTGGGCGTATTGCTTGCAGGCGGAGCAGGAGAACGGCTGTTTCCCCTGACGCGGGACCGCGCCAAGCCGGCCGTTCCGTTTGGCGGGCACTACCGCATCATCGATATCACGCTTTCAAACTGCATCAATTCCGGCCTGCGGCGGGTGTATATCCTCACGCAGTACAAGGCGCTCAGCCTGAACCGGCACATCCGCGAAGGCTGGACGGGCATTGTGGCGCAGGAGCTGGGCGAGTTCTTTGAGCTGATGCCGCCCATGCAGCGCACCGGCGCCAACTGGTACATGGGCACGGCGGACGCGGTGTACCAGAACATCTACTCGATCGGCAGCGAGCAGCCCAGCCACGTGATCATTCTGGCGGGCGACCACATCTACAAAATGGACTACAGCCGGATGCTGGCCCACCACAACGAGACCGACGCCGAAGTGACGCTGGCCACGCTGCCGATTGCGCCCGAAGAGGTTTCGCGATTTGGCGTGGTGGAGGTGGCGCCGAACGGCGAGATCATGGGCTTCCAGGAGAAGCCGGCGTCGACCAGTTTCCGCTCGCCGTTCA
Organism: uncultured Acidobacteriota bacterium; assembly: GCA_963826735.1. Lineage (GTDB taxonomy): Bacteria > Acidobacteriota > Terriglobia > Terriglobales > Acidobacteriaceae > Telmatobacter. The sequence continues at coordinate 552,592 of CAWGYN010000005.1, read as the reverse complement.
ATCCCGATGCCGTGGACGCGTCGATGGGCATTTACATCTTCAACACCGAGACGCTGCTGAAGGCGCTGATCTCGGACGCGGACGACACCGATTCGAAGCACGATTTCGGGCACAACATCCTGCCCAACCTGCTGGGCAAGAAGAAGATGATGGCCTACAGCTTTGTGGACGAGAACAAGAAGGAGGCGCTCTACTGGCGCGACGTGGGCACGCTGGACGCGTACTACGAAGCCAACATGGATCTGTGCTCGGTGTCGCCGGTTTTCAACCTCTACGACAAGAGCTGGCCGATCCGCACGCGGGTGCGGCAGTATCCGCCGGCCAAGTTCGTTTTCGGCGAGCCGGGCCGTTCGGGCATGGCCGTCAACTCCATCATCACGGCAGGCGTCATCATTTCGGGCGCGTCGGTCTACAACTCGGTGCTTTCGCAGGATGTGCGCGTCAACTCCTACTCCGACGTGGACGCGAGCATTGTCTTCTCGCACGTGAGCATCGGGCGGCATTGCCGCATCCGGCGGGCGATCATCGACCGCGACGTGCACATTCCCGAGGGCACGGTCATCGGCTACGACCCGGTGGAGGACAAGCGGCGGTATTTCGTCACGCCGTCGGGGCTGACGATTGTGACGCGCGACGCGTCGCTGTTCGAGAATCCGGTGGATCCGGAGTTCGGGAACCAGTACTGAAAAGCAGGGAGCAAGGGAGCGAGGGAACAAGGGACTCAGCGATCAGCGCAGAGGGAATGACGCCGACCGCATCGGCTCAGGCGAGTTTCTCCTTATTGCGGAAGGACAAAGCTCGGCTGCAGGTAGGGTTTGAGATCGGACCATGGGATGGTCATGGGATCGGGCGTGCAGGCGTAGCAGGCCACCTGGTAGGGCTGAAAGAAGATCGAGAAGCCGGCGGGATCGAGCTTCCAATCGCCCGGATTTGTGACGATTCCCTCAAGCACAGTGGCTGCGTTGCCCTGCGGGAACCAAGTCTGGTAGTTGCCGCCGGATTGGGCATCGAGAGTCTTGTGCAGGTAGCTGTCGAGGCGCTTCTCCGTCCAGGTATCCCAGCCGGAGTTGGGTTGAAAAACATTCTCGGGCTGGAGCGCGCGCTGTTGGCCGAGCATCCAGTAGAACTCGGTTGAATTTTCCGTAGGATGGGTGCCGTGGCCGTCGTAGAAGTCAACAATAGTTGCGGAAACCCATTGCGCGTTGGCGCGTTCGACGGTGAGGGTCAAGTTGCGATCGACGCTGGGTTGCACAATGCCGTTCCAATTGTGGGCGGAGGTCTCCTCGTCTGCGTTCGCAACCGCGAGGACGACCGGCACGATGGCGTTGTTCCAGACGGTCCATTGCGGCGCGGTGGAGGAGGCCTGCGGCCAGGTAACCTGCAGGGTGCCGAAGCCGGGCGTGACTTCCGTGACGCCGGGAGGCAGGGAGTCCGGTTCGTCGCGAGCGGTCAGCGTGATCGACTGCGAGACAAACGTGATGCCGGCGATGTGTTGCACCATCTGCTGCAGTTCATGGATGCGCGCTTCATAGATGCTACTTAGGCAGGACGCGATGGGATTGTTGGCGTCGCCCGCGGGACAACTGGCGTCGCGCGTACGCAGCCAGGCGATTTGGTTCTCGCGGATTCCGTGAGCCGAGGTGGAATCCCCCGCGGCCAACCATGCATGATAGGCGGCGGCCATCTGATCGTCCGCAGTGCTCAGCGCCGGGGTGCCGCAGATGGCCTTCTCCTGGGCGGTCTTGGCCTTGGTGCAGTCGAAGCTGGCGGCGCGGGCCAGCGTGCCCAGCAAAAGCGGAACTGCGAGGGCCAACAGGGTCTTGCGCATGGCCTGATGCTCCTTGGGTCTGAAGCATACCTTTTCCAGACGTCGGATGGAGCGGCGGTGCGTAGGTAATATTGCGCGGGTCTGGAGACCCGCGCTACAGCCGGTCTGGAGACCGGCGGTACAGGTGGGGACCGGCGCTACAGCTGGGCTCCGTCCGCGGAAGTTTCCGCTGGCAGCTCCGGACTTTCATATTCAAACTTGCGCAGATTTCTGAGGCATTCCGTCAGAGCGCCCATCAGGGTTTCGGCCCATCCGCAGGGCTGGAATTTCATGCTCTTCTGGTTCAGCTCGATATCCGCCATGGCAAGGAACTTCATGTCGGCTGTTTTAGCGGTGGCGAATTCCTTGACCGTGATGCGCGCTTCCACCTCGCCGTGCGCGTGCTTCTTCTTGATGGAGAAGAAATGCAGTTTGGCGAGAGCCTCCGAGGGGTCCTGCTGGGTGAACTTCCAATCTTCCACGGTACGACCTCCGATGATGCCCAGTTTACGGCGGATGCTGAAAAATGCAGCGATTTTCTTGCGGGGCGGGGGAATTCTTCACCGTCGAGAGGCGGAGGCGGCGAGTTGGCACAAAGTCGCAGCGTGGGCCAGCGTGAGTATTGCCGGGAACGGAATCAACCAGGTCTTCGTATGGACGAAGCGCTCCACGGGATAGGATTCCACAGGTTACGCCAGCTGCGCTCCGGCAGCGTTATCCGGAGGGCATCCTGCGGGAGATTCCCAACATGAAGCACCTGAATTGGATGCGAACGCAGGTTTGCTGGTCTCCTCGATCAGGGCATTGAAGACGGCGACGTAAGTGCCGCGTCGTTTAGCCAGCTTTCTGTGGCGCGCCCGGAGGAAGGCGAACCGGAGTGGCGACGAGCGTTCCAGCTCGCGCAGGAATGCCGGTGAGAAGAATTCAGGGGCATTGGCGACGGCGGCGATGATAAGCGAGCGCCAACTCATGCGGAGGAGGTTCTTGAGCGTTGCCGAGCCGGTTGGGAGGCATTCAAGCCCGGCGCCAACTGTCTCGCTGAAGTTGAGCAACTGAATGACGAGTGGGTCAAGAAGGTCGCCTGCGGCTGCAGCGCGCGTGAAGAGAGTGGCCGATCCTCGGCGAAGATCCTCGCGGATGTCCTGGAGGTCGTCGCCGAGCTGGAGCAGCACTCCCCAATCGAAGGCAATCTGGCTTTCCTGCGCGGTGAGCCAGCCGCGGACGAGGCAGGCGTCAGCCAGGACTGATGCGCCGCCCTTGGCGCAACTGATGCGGAGGATTTCGTCGCGGCTCAAGGACCGTGCGGCGGAGAGTTGGGCAACACTATGCTCCTGCGCCCGATGGATGGCAAGCAACGAATCGAAGACCTGCGGATACAGCTCGCGAGGATATTGGCCTTCAATCATGGAGACGAGCTCCCATATGGATGCTTCGTGCCCGTCGTTAGCCAGAAGACGCTCGCCGCGCAAACGCTGGCGGAAACGCGCACAGAAGCGGCGTTTCACTTCAGGTGATGCATCGCGGCGGTCGAGATAGTTGTCGGTGTAGGGGTAGAGGAGGCTGTACGCGACGATGGACGGCGTGATGCACGCGGATTCGTCAAACAGAGGCTGCAGCCCGTAAACGGTCCAGGCGTTGCGACAGGCTTGAACGATCTCGGACATAGCGAGAGCGGAGTCAAAGCGGCGCGCCGCACGTGCAAATTCGACCCCAGCAGGGAGGAAGCCGTGGGAGATGAGATCGATGGCCGGCAATTCGAGGCCGAGCGCGGCGGAAGCAAAGCGAGCGAACGTAGCAACGAGGCGATCCTGGAAGGCGGCGCGGTCTGCTGGGGTGCGGGGACGGTTGCAAAGGTCGCTTTCCACGGTGCGGAGGCAGCGGTCGTAGATATGCTCGCGCGCATTCTGGTCCTGTGGAGTATAGGCAGGGCCCCGCGGCAGGGGCCGCTGGGCGCAGGCGCGCCAGGATTCGGCTGTGGTTGCGGACTGCGATTCAACCCAAGGCCAACTGAATGTGGGATGCATCTTGTTATGAACTACGGTAGCGCGGGTGCAGCGGTTCCGGAAAAGCAGGGAAAAAGAGAATAAGGGAACAAGTTAGTGAGGATCGAGAGGTCCGGCGCGAACGGACCAGATTGAGACTGGGGCGGAGGGAACAACGGAACCGATGAAACCCAATCTGCGTATCCATTCACCATGCAGTACGTGGGTACATTAAGCTGGGGCATGACGCCACCTGCGGCGGGGCGGACCTTAGGTCGGTCCCAGGAGCAGGGAGCCGCAACGGCTGCCGCGGCGCGGCGCGACGGGACCCGGTGCGCTGCGATGGCGATGGGTACCCCCACGTTGGAGGCGGGACGGGCGAGCCAGGAGACATTGGCAAACCCGGCGACTTTGGCGAGCCACTCGGGGCGCACGGAGGTGAGAGCTCTGGAGCAGGACTGGACGCATATTGTCCGCCGCTGCATGAACGGCGACTCCGGCGCATGGGCTGAGATGGTCCGCACGCACCAGAGGCGTGTGTATGGGCTCTGCTACCGCTTTACCGGCAACGCCACGGATGCCGAAGACCTGACGCAGGACGTTTTCCTGAAGATTTACTCGAATCTGGGCAGTTTTGACGCCACACGCGGCAGTCTGCCGGTGTGGATTACCACCATGACGCGGAATCTGCTGGTGGACAACTACAGGCGGACGCGGAACCAGCGCGCCACGGGCTCCCTGGACGAGGGCTGGGACCAGACGGAAGAGTTGAGGCCGCATCTCAGTGTTGCCGACCGGCTGGCCGACGCCAGGCCCGTCGCCGCACGATTCGGCGGCGCAGAACGAACTGAAAAAGATGGTGCAGAAGGCGCTGATGAAAGTGAGCGTGGAGCTGCGCGAGGCAGTGATTTTGAGAGATTTACAAGACCTTGATTATAAAGAGATTGCACAAGTTTTAGGGATTCCCGAAGGGACCGTGAAGTCACGCATCAGCCGGGGGCGGGCGGAACTGGCGCGGCACCTGGAACGTAGCAAGAAGGAGGTGATGTAGCCATGGCAGAGGGCACACATATTCCGGGCACACCAGCATGCGGCGAGTGGGAGACGCTGCTGGCCGATGCACTGGACGGGCTGCTGAAGCCCGAGGAAGAGGCGCGGTTTCTCGCGCACAAGGCCGGCTGCCCGGCGTGCGCAGCGCTGTATGAAGCGGCGCGCAAGGGCCGTGAGTGGCTGGAGTTTCTGTCTCCTGAGCCGGAGCCGCCCGAGTGGCTGCTGGAAAAGATTCTGGCCACCACGGGGCCGGGTCATGCGATAAGCGGTCTGCCCGTGCCGGCAGCGGCAGGTGGAGTTCCGGCGTTTGTGCCGCCCGTATGGCAGCAGCCGGGATTCTTGGCGCGGATGCGCATGAGCGTGCAGCCACGGCTGCTGATGACGGCGGCGATGGCGTTCTTCTCCATCGCGCTCACGCTGAACCTGGCGGGCGTGCGGTTGTCGAACCTGCGGCTGGCCGACTTGAGGCCGCGTACGGTGCGGTCGTATATGGAGCGGCAACTGACCATGGCTTCGGTGCCGATCGTGCGCTATTACGACCATCTGCGGTTTGTGTACGAGGTAGAATCGCGCATGCGCGAACTGCGCGGCCAGGATGAGGGCAAAGGCAACGGCGGCGACCAGCAGCAGCAAAACCAGCCGGTGACGCCGGGCGAGACGCGGCAGAATCCAGGAAAGAATCCCGGCAGCCAAGATGGAGGGCTGCACGCGGACCCTCGGCAGCAGCCGGACACGCGGCAAACGGAACCGGCAGATAACGGCGATTATTTGGAAACTTCACTTGCGTTTCCGAGGAAGGCAACGCACACCAGTGGGCAGTCCAGAGGCTACGTGGTGCAAACGTTGGGAAGGAGCACACTATGGATTGCGTAAACCATAGCGGCGTGAATGCGACGGCGTATTGCCAGAGCTGCGGCAAGGCACTGTGCCAGGCATGCGTGCGCAAAGGATCGGGCGGGCAGATTTTTTGCGAGCCGTGCTGGATGGCGTGGTCCGCCGCGGCGAACGCACAGGGGCCCTACGTGCCGCCTCCCGTAGGCGAACCGAGTCCGGGGCTGGCGGCCCTGCTGGGATTCATTCCCGGCGTGGGCGCGATGTACAACGGCCAGTTCGTCAAGGGCATGGTGCACGTGGTGATCTTCGCGGTGCTGGTGAGCGCGGCGCACGTCTTCGGCGTGTTCGGCCTTTTTGTCGCGGGCTGGATCTTCTACCAGGTGTTCGAGGCCTATCAGACGGCGAAGGCGCGGCGCGACGGAGATCCGTTGCCCGATCCGCTGGGGCTGAACGAGGTGAGCAACTGTTTTCGCCGGGCGGACGGCCGCCACAAGGCCCGCCACAGGGCCCTCCGCCGGGTGCGGGAACAGGAGCGGCAGGCGTGAACTCGGGCGCGGATCAGACAGCGGGTCAATCTTCATATAGGGCGCCATACCAGGCACCGTACCAGACGTCCGTATCAGGCTCCCTATCAGTCAACTGTATGGGGGTCCGGGCATGCCGCCGATCCCGCCCATTCCACCGATTCCGCCTATGCATTGGCGGCGCAGGGAGCCGGTGGGCGCCGTGATTCTGATCGCCCTGGGCGTGCTGTTTCTGCTGGGGCAATTCGATTGGTTTTCGTGGCATTGGTTCCACTTTAGCTGGCCGCTGGTGCTGATTGGGTTGGGCGTGTGGCTGATCGTGCGGCGACTGCAGTATTCGCAAGGTGAGCCGCCGGCCAGTTCGCAGAATGGACCGCAGGGAATCCGCCGGTGGGGCCGCAGGATCGTCGCAGGGAGGGCAACAATGAGCCGCTACATTTTGATTCGCAGATTGCGCGGGCCGGCATTTCTGTTGCTGGTGGGTGTGATTGCGCTGCTGGCCCAGGCGCACATTCTCGGCTGGGGACAGAGCTGGCCGTTTCTACCTGATCCTGGCCGGGTTGCTGCTGCTGGCCGAGCGCGCGGCGCTGGCTGCGGAAGGCTATCCGCTTTTTCCGGGCGCGCCGTGGCACGACGCATCGCAGGGAACGGGTCAGGTTACAGGGCAGGGCGCGGCAAATTCTGCCGCAAACGCTGGCACGGCGAATTGTGCCGTCGCATGACTTTGAGAACGATAGAGAGGGAGGGCAATCATGAGCAGCATGCCTCCGAATATGCCTCCAAACATGCCTCCGGGAGGCGGACAGCCGCCGTACGATCCCAAGACGCAATGGCGCGCTTATCGCGAACAGCAGAAGGCCGCATGGCGCGCGCAGCGCGATGCCTGGCGCGCACAGCGCCACGCATGGAAAGCGAACTACGTGGGCACGTACGGCCCGCGCGTACCTTCGATGGTCGGTCCGATCATTCTGGTGTCCGTTGGCGTGATTGCGTTGCTGATCATGACCGGCCATCTCGACGCGAGCACGTTCTGGGAGTGGTACGGCCGGTGGTGGCCGCTGCTGCTGATCGGCGCGGGACTGGCGTTGCTGGGCGAGTGGGCGCTGGACATGCGCAGCAGAAACTCCGGTGCGGCGCAGCGGCGGGTTCATCGGGATCCTGATCTTTCTCGCGTTTCTGGGCGCAATTTCCGCGGCGCACAACCATTTCTGGGGCCCGGGTCACATCGACTTCGGCGACGACGGCTTCTTCAACAACTTCGGATTGCCCGAGCACGACAGCGATCAGCCGGTGGACAATAGGCAGATTCCGGCCAATGCGTCGATTGAAATTCAGAGTTCCCCGCGGCGACGTGAGCATTACCGCGAGCGACCAGCCAAACATCGAAGTGCGGGCGCAGGAAGTGGCCTATGCCAACTCGGACTCGGGCGCGAAGAAAATCTTCGACGCCGAGGCCGCGCACGTGACGGTGAACGGCAGCGCGGTGCTGATCCAATCGCAGAACAACAACCGGGGACGGGTGAATCTGACGATCGCCGTGCCGAAGACGGCGCACGTGACGGTGAACGCGGAGTGGGACAGCGTTACCGCGAGCGGCCTGGGTGCGGGCATCGATATCACCGCGCGGGGCGATATTCATCTTAGCTCGATCACCGGCCCGGTGGTGGCGCACTTCGTCCACGGGAAGCACGACGTCTTCGCCGCGCAGGATGTTCAGGGTGACGTGACCCTGGAGGGAGACGTGAACGACATTACCGTGTCCGATATCAAGGGCGGAATCTCGCAGAACGGCGACATCCCGGGCGACGTTTCGATGGAGAACGTGGCCGGACCGGTGCACCTGCGCACCTCAGTGACCACGGTCGACGCGGCGCAGTTGCCCGGCGAGCTGACCCTGAACGACGATGACCTGCGGATCATCGGGGCCAAGGGACAGGTGCACGTGGCGACGCGCTCCAAGGACGTGGATCTGAGCCAGATTGACGGCGACAGCCACGTGGAAGACCGCGACGGCAACATCCGCGTCGAGCTGGCGGGAGCGTACGGCGTGGAAGCGAACGAACAACAAAGGCGACGTGGAGATTACGCTGCCTCCCAATGCCTCGGCCACGGTGAACGGGCACACCCATAACGGCGAAGTGGTCACGGATTTCGCGCTGACGGTAAGCGGCGATGAGGACAAAACGGTCAGCGGACGCATCGGATCGGGCGCGGCGCACATTGTGCTGAGCGCGGACAACGGCGATCTGCACATCAAGAAGGGGTCGGCAGTTCCACCCGCGGCGCCGGCAGCTCCAGCCGCTCCCGCCGCACCCGAACGCGCGCCACCTGAAGAGCCCGAAAGCGCCGCCGGCTCAGCCGGTTACGCAGTAGATCGACCACTTGGCGCAGGAACCGCAGCGGCGCGGGAGGGGCTTCCCCTTCCCGCGCCGATTTTATTTTCTACGGCAAGAGTTGTATGCTCCTGCGCAGGGGGTCTTCGGGGTCATGGTGCATGCGCCAGTTAAAGTCATCACAGTGGAGCGGGAGTACGGCTCGCACGGAGCGGAGTTTGCGCACGATCTAGCGGCGCGGCTGGGCTGGCGGCTGCTGGACTCGGAACTGGTGGACGGCGCGGCGCGCATCGCCGGCGTCGATCCGAAGGCGGCGGCCAAATTCGATGAGCGGCTCGACCCGTGGTACTACCGCTACGGCAAAATGTTCTGGCAAGATCCCGTGTATGCGCCGGCGACCAGCGGCGATGAGAAGATCTTCGACTCCGAACGCATGCTGGAGCTGATCCGGGCAGCAGATTCTGGATGCCGCCAATCAAGGCAACTGCGTGCTGGTGGGCCGCGGATCGGCCTGCGCGCTGGCTGGCCGGCCGGGATGCTTTCATGTTTTTGTGTACGCCACGGCCAGCGCCAAGAAAGACTGGTTCGCGCGGGCTTTCCCTGAGCGGGCGCAGCAGGCGGAGCAGCATCTGGCGGCCTTCGACCGGCGGCGCGCCGCGGTCATCCGCAAGTTCTATCAGCAGGAGTGGTGCTCGCGCGGGCTTTACCACATGCTGCTGAACTCGTGCATCGGAACCGAGGCCATGATCGACGCGGTGCAGTGCGCGGCGGGCTTGTGCGCGGCGCCTGCGGAGCCGGTGGCGCACTAAGGCAAGACCAGAGTCGCTGGTTTTCGCCGCAAGCTGTCTGCATGGAGTTCGGATTCCACTCAAACGGCAGTGCGCGGAACGCGCGCGCCGATGCGCGTGAAAACCTCCCAGGGAATGGTGCCCGCGGCGCGAGCGTGGTCGCAGGCAGTGATGGTTTCATCGCCCTGCGTGCCGATGAGCACAACCTCGTCGCCGGCAGCGACGCCGGGAATCTCCGTGACATCCAGAACTGATTGATCCATGCTGACGCGGCCCACCAGCGGCGCGCGCTGGCCGCGCACCAGCAGATGAAATCGGTTGCCGAGGGAGCGGTCGAGGCCGTCGGCGTAGCCCACGGCAACGAGCGCGAGGCGCATGGGCTCGGTGGCGACGAAGGTTCCGTTGTAGCCGACAGTCGCGCCCGCAGGAACGGAGCGCACGCCGACGACCGAGGACTTCCAGGTGAGCACGGGCTGCAAATTGGCGCGCGCGGCGGCGAGCGAGGGCGGCTCCGTCCGCAGCGGAGAACGCGGGATCGAACTCGGGCACCAGGCCGAAGAGCGCGAGGCCGGGACGCAGCAGGGCCTTCATGCCGTGGCGTGCGGCGAGTTCGGCAAGGGGGCGCGCCTGGCCGGCGAGCAGCGCGGCGGAGTTGCCCACATTGAGCCACTCGGCGAAGAGGCCGGCGGCGGAGATGCGGCTCAGGGCGCTGTCGAGGCGCGTGAGCTGCTCGCTGCGTCGCCTCGCCGTCGGCTTCGTCGGCGGCGAAGAGATGCGTCATCACGCCTTCAAGGCGGAGCGGCGATGCCGGCGCGAACGCGCGAAAGGATGCTGGAGAGTTCACCGGGCAAAACGCCCTGGCGGCTCATGCCGGTGTCGATCTCAAGATGGACGGGCACGGAGCCCGGCGCTGCGCCGGCGGCGCGCGCGGCGGATTCCAGCTCGTCGAGCTGCCACGGCTCCCAGGCGACGGGCGTGAGTTGGAACTGAATCGCGGCCGCGGCCTGGCCGGGAACGATGCCGCCGATGATGAGCACGCGCGTGTCAGGGCACAGGGCCCGCGCGGCAATGCCTTCTTCCACGCTGGTGACGCCCAGCCAACCAGCTCCTCCGCGCACGGCCGCGGGCGCGCAGAGTGCGAGCGAGTGGCCGTAGGCGTTGGCCTTCACGATGGCGAGCAGTTCGGCGTGCGGAGCGGCGAGGCTGGCCAGAAAACGCATAGTTCTCTTCGAGAGCGCGGGTGCGAATCTCGACCCAGCAGGGACGCATTGGCATGGGGGGCTGCAAAGATCAGTTTACCGCGCGGCGCGGCGACGGGTTACTACGGAAGCAGCGCAAAGGCGACCACGGTTTCTGCTGTGCGAGCCGATTTCGTCGAGCAATTGCGGCTTCGAGATCGTGCGGGACGGGCATCTCGCAGGCGGCGACCTGTTCGGGCGTGGCGCCGATGAAGCAGAGCTCGCAATGGCCCAGGCCTTCGGCGCCGTCTTCGCCTGCCGCGCGCACCGGAGGGCCGAAGACGCGGCAGGTCATGGGCCGCCACGCGTACACATCGCAGCGGCCGGTCGCGGGGTCGAGCGCGGGGCACGCGGCATCGTCGGCGAAGTCTTCGAAACGGGCCTGGTCCTCGACGAGAACTGCCGAGTACGCCCGGTTTCGATCGCCGGGAAAATCTCGCGCCGTATTCCGCGAGCCAAGCGCGGGCGCGGCGTTCGATTTCAGCCGCAAGCGCGGGATTTGTGGCGCGCAGCTCAGTCATTCCGGCGCGAAGGCGCGCGGCGTCGAGCGCGTTGATGGCGAAAGCTCCGTGGCAGCACTGCGTGCAACCGACGCGGCAGGCCAGGAACGCTCCAGCGCGGCGAGCTGCCTCGGCAAGCGAAGCATCCATAATCTGCACGAGTTCGGCATCGCGCGCGGGAAGGGGCATAAGCGCAAGCATAGTGGATGGCGGGCGATGCGGCGAACGCCCACGAGTTCAAGGGAAGGCCATGCGTGCGCTATATTCATGGGGTGGTCGGCGGAGGTCAATTGTGAAGTTATCTTCTTGGTTTTGGTTGGCGGCAGTGGTGACGCTGACTGCGGCTGCGGCGCGCGCGCAACAGGCGCGTTTGCTGGTCGATCAAAAAGGCGACCGCAGCCTTGCGATCGTCGATCCCGTTGCCGGGAAGGTGATTGCCGATGTGGCCGAGAACGGCATCACCGGGCATGAAGTGGCGGCTTCGCCCGATGGGCGGCTGGCGTTTGTGCCCATCTACGGCAACTCGGGCGTGGGCAAGCCGGGAACCGACGGCACGAACATCGTCGTGGTCGACGTGGCGGCGCACAAGGTTGTGGGCAACATCGATTTCGACCACGGCGTGCGGCCGCACTGCGCGGTCTTCGGGCCGAAGGACGGACTGCTCTACGTGACCACGGAGATCGACCAGGCGGTGACGATCATCGATCCCGAAGACGCTGAAGATCGTGGGCGCGATCCCGACGGGGCAGCCGCGAGAGCCACATGCTCGCGCTCTCGCACGACGGGCTGCGCGGCTACACGGCGAATGTGGGGCCGGGCACGGTGAGCGTGCTCGACGTGAAGGCGCGCAAGACGCTCAAGATCATTCCCGTCTCGGGCAACGTGCAGCGCATTGCGATTTCAAACGACGACCGCTGGGTGTTTACCGCGGACCAGACCGCGCCGCGCATGGCGGTGATCGACACGGCGACGAATGCAGTGGCGAACTGGGTCAAGCTCGATGGGCTGGGCTACGGCAGCGCGCCCACGACGGACGGGCGCTGTCTGCTGGTGGCGATTCCCGACGCAAATGCGGTGGACGTGATCGACCTGAAGACGATGACGCTGGTCGAGAAGGTTGCGGTGGGCAAAGATCCGCAGGAGGTGCTGGTGCGGCCGGATGGCAAAGCGGCCTATGTTTCCTGCATCGGCAGCAACCAAGTGGCGGAGATCGATCTGGCCACGTGGAAGGTGACGCGGACGATCGCGACCGGCAACGGGACGGATGGATTGGGCTGGGCCAAGTAAGACGGCGAGTCAGCAGGCCAGCGAGTCAGCGGGCGCACGGTGAGATGACGGAGGCAGAACGATGGCAGCGCAATGCACGCATGTGGGAACGATCAAAAAGGGCGTGAAGCCGCGCACCAAGGGTTGCGAAGAGTGCCTGAAGTTGGGCGACACGTGGCTGCACCTGCGCATGTGCCTGGAGTGCGGGCACGTGGGCTGCTGCGACTCGTCGAAGGGCCGGCACGCGCGCGCGCACTTTCATGAGACAAAGCATCCGCTGATCCAGAGTGCCGAGCGCGGCGAAGATTGGCGCTGGTGCTATGTGGATGAGATGTATCTCTAGCCCGCAGCTAATTCCACTTCGATCTTCTTTGAGTCTGCGACGAGCTTCGCGATTTTGAAGGTGCGGATCTGGCCTTCGGCGAGCGGCTCGGGTGCGGCCGAGGGCGCAGGCGCATTGCCTTTCCAGCGAGCCTTCAACATCGAGGAGAGCTGCGAGAGGTCGGGCGCGGCGGCTGTCGGCGCGGTGCTGGCGCTGCGGCGGGCGTCGAAGGCTGCGCCTGCCGCACCGGCTCTCTTCGCGTGCAGTGCGGCGCGGATGCCTTCGCCGAGTTCGACCATTGCCCCCGAAGCCGTGAGCTCGACCACGCGGCCGGAGACCCGGTCGCCTACTTTGTGCTCGGCGATGTATTCGTCGATGCTGGTGGGGATCAGCTGCTTCATCGAGAGCTTGATCTGGCGCTTTTCGGAATCGATGGCGAGGACGAGGGCCTTGACGCGCTGGCCCTCGCGCAGCACGTCGCGCGGATGGTTGATGCGGCGGTCGGCGACGATCTCGCTGACGTGGACGAGGCCGTCGATGCCCTCGGCGATCTGGACGAAGGCGCCGAAGTTCATGATCTTGGTGACGGGGCCTTCGATCTGCGAGCCAACTGGGAATTTGCGCTCCACTTCGAGCCAGGGATCGGCGAGCGTTTGCTTGAGGCCGAGCGAGATGCGGCCTTGCTCGGTCGCCCGTGGGCGGCTTGACGGAGAGAACGACGGCGTCGACGCGGTCGCCCTGGCTGAGCAGGTCGGTGGGATGGCGAACTTTTTTGTCCCACGACATCTCCGAGATGTGAATGAGGCCTTCGAGGCCCGGCTCGAGCTCGACGAATGCGCCGAAGTCAGTGAGGCGCGTGACGGCGCCGGCGATGCGCTGGCCCGCCACGTAGCGCTCGGCCGCGGTCTCCCACGGCTCGGGCTGCAGCTGCTTGAGGCCCAAGCGAGATTTTTCCGGTGTCGGGATCGATTTTGAGAATGCGCAGCGTGAGTTGCTCGCCGACAGAGAGCACGTCTTCGGGCTTGGCGACGCGGGCGCGCGAAATGTCTGAAATGTGCAGCAGGCCGTCGAGGCCCGGCTCGATCTCGACAAACGCGCCGTAGGGCATGAGGGTGCGCACGGTGCCGGTGACGGTGTCGCCTTCCTTGAGCGCGGCGCGGCGTTCGTTGAGCGCGCCGCGAGCCTGCTCTTCGAGAACGACGCGGCGATCGACGACGACGTCCTCATCGGCGACGTCGAGCTTGGTGATGCGGCAGGTGATGGGCTGGCCGACGAGGGCTTCGAGCTCGGCAGCGTCGCGCGTGCCGCTGCGGCTGGCGGGCATGAAGGCGCGCACGCCGACGTCGACGCTGAGGCCGCCTTTGATGACTGCGGTGACGGTTCCGGCGACGGCGATTTTCTCGGCGAAGGCGCGCTCGAGGGCCGACCAGTCGCGGGGCTGCGCGACGCGAAAGCGCGAGAGCTCGTAGTAGCCCTCTTCGTTGCGGCCGGTGATGGAGACGGGAAACGCGTCGCCGGGCTTGAACGCCCTCGGCATTGTTCTCGAAGCCCGAGCGCGGCAGAACGCCTTCCATCTTGTAGCCGACGTCGAGGACGACCTGATCGGCGGAGAGCGAGACGACCGTGCCCTCGAGTTGTTTGGTCTCGGCGCGATGCGTGTGCGAGCGGTCGAATGCCGACAGCATGTCGGCGAAAGACTCAGCGGGCTCGGGTTCAGCTTCGGGCTGGCTGTTCAAGCTCTGCTCTTCGAGGGGAGCAACAGTCAGAAGATTCGACAGGCTGCCGGAATCTCGGTGCTGATGGAGCTGAACTGAGGGCTCGCGCCTTGGCCCTGATCGGATCGCAGTGGCTCGGCTCGGTTGCAACTGGTTCGCTTGATGAAAGGATTTCGTCGCTCATGATGGGTACGACCACGATTCTTTCACGGACTGCGGAGGCGCGTATAGCATTGCAACTCGGCGCGCATCTCAGCCGCGTCCGCGCTCGTTCGTTATACCCTGAAAGCAGACGATGACGCCCGCTTCCCCCAAGGCGCCGCGGCGCGGACTTGAGGCCTTTGCCTCCCGTGATTTCAGGCGATACCAACTGGCGCGCGTGGCCGTGATCCTGGGCGCCGAGGCGCAGTCGGTTGCCGTGGCGTGGCAGGTGTACTCCATTACCCATCGCGCCATCGACCTGGGCTACACGGGGCTGGCGCTGTTTTTGCCGGGGCTCATTTTTCTGCTGCCGGCGGGCCACGTGGCCGATCGCTTCGACCGGCGGCTCGTGATCCTGGCCTGTTACGCGCTGCAGTGTATTTGCACGGGCGCGCTGGTGGTGCTGGCGCGCAACAACACGCAGAACATTCTGGCGATTTACGCGGTGCTGTTTTTTGTCGGCACGGGGCGCGCGTTTTCAGGGCCCGGCGAGCTCGGCGCTGATTCCGCACCTTGTGCCGGAGACTCACTTTGTCAACGCGGTCACGTGGGGCGGCGCCATCTTTCAACTGGCCAACATTACCGGGCCGGCGCTGGGCGGATCTGCTGTTCACATTTCCGCTGGCACGCATTTTGTGCCGGACTCGCGGCTGGAGGGCGCGGGCATTGTGTATGTGTTCACGCTGGGAACGCTGGGTGGTTTCTGGTGCTGGTGAGCACGTTGCAGCGTGCGGCCGGGGCGCATGGAGCACCGCGACTTCTCGATGAAAGTGGTGCTGGCGGGATTCCAATATGTGCGGCGGGCGCGGATTCTGCTGGGATCGTTTTCGCTGGACCTGTTTGTGGTGCTGCTGGGCGGGGCCATGGCGCTGATGCCGATCTTTGCGCACGAGATTCTGCACCAGGGTCCGCGCGGCCTGGGCATGCTGCGCGCGGCGCCGGCCGCGGGCGCGGTGGCGATGTCGCTGGTCATGGCGCGGTTTCCGCTGCGCCGGCGCGCGGGGCGCTGGCTGTTTATCTGCGTGTCGATCTTCGGCGCGGCGACGGTGGTTTTCGGATTGTCGCACATGCTTGTGGCTGTCGCTGGCTGCGCTGGCCATGGCGGGCGCGGCCGACACCATCAGCGTGATCATTCGCGGGTCGCTGCTGCAACTGGCCACGCCGCCGGAGATGCGCGGACGGGTGAGCGCGGTGAATTCGCTGTTCATCGGCGCGTCGAACGAACTGGGCGAGTTTGAGAGCGGACTGACGGCGCAGTGGTGGGGCGCGGTGCGCGCCACGGTGATCGGCGGATTGGGCTCGCTGGCCGTGGCGGGATTGTGGGCCGCGATCTTTCCCAGCCTGCGCAAGGCCGATGAGCTGACCGCGGAGAGCTTGCGCGCACATGTGCCCGCGGCGCAGGAGATTCTGTCGGGGCTGTGAGGGTGCGCGGATGCAGTTGTTTACACTCGGAGCCGGTGCGAAAACGAGCGTTCAGTGCGCGCGGCCGCGGGGACGGGCGGAGCGGTTGCGCTCAAAGAGAATGCGCAGGCCGTCGAGCGTCAGCAGGTCGTCGATCTCCTGGATGTAGCGCGAATCCGGGGCGATCAGGCGCGCCAGGCCGCCGCTGGCGATGATGCGCGGCGGCGCGGTCCGGCGCGGCTCCCAGCTCGGCAAGAATGCGCTCGATGATGCCGTCGACGAGTCCGATGTAGCCGAAGTAAATTCCGCTCTGCAGGTGGCCGACGGTGTTGGTGCCGATGACTTTGGCGGGGCGCTTGATGTCGACGCGGTAGAGGCGCGCGGCGCGCGCGAAGAGCGCATCGGCGCTCAAGCCGAGGCCGGGCGCGATGGCGCCGCCGAGATATTCGCCGCGCGCGGAGATCACCTCAAACTTTGTTGCCGTGCCGAAGTCGACCACGATGCATGGTCCGCCGTAGCGCTCGTAGGCGGCGATGCAGTCGGCGATGCGGTCGGCGCCGAGCTCGGTGGGATTGTCGATGAGCATCTTCATGCCGGTCTTGATGCCGGGCTCGACGAACATCGGCTCGACGTGGAAATAGGTTTCGCACACCTGGCGCAACGTGGAGTCGACGGGCGGCACCACCGACGCGATGATGATGTCCGTGACCTGGCTGGGCGACATGCCGTGCATCTCGAAGAGGTTGACGAAGAAGACGCCGTACTCGTCGACGGTTTGCGTGCGATGCGAAGTGACGCGCCAGTGCGCGGCGAGCTCGGGTTTTTCGCCATCGAGCTTGTAGAGGCCGAGTGTCGTATTGGTGTTGCCGACATCGAGAGCGAGCAGCATTTTCTTTTTCAGCTTTCAGCTATTAGCTTTTAGCTATTAGCTCCTTTCTCGCGAGATCTGGAACCTCGCTTCACCGAGAACAAGCTAAAAGCTATTGGCTAAGAGCTAGTAGCTAGTCTTTCTTTGCGCGGAGGCCGCCGGTTTGCACTGTGACGAGCCCATCCGCGGTTGCCACGCGCAGGAATCCATGTCTCATCGAGGCCCGCGGTGACGCCGCTGCAGGCTTGCGGGCCGTGCACTTCCACTCTGCGGCCGCGAATCCACGTTGAAGCCTGTTCGACGCGCGCGATCACTTCATTTGCTGCGTCAGGACGCGCCAACGCGAGAGCTTCCTGCTGCAGCGATTTTAGCAGGGCGAGCGAGCAGGGTTTGGCGCGCGATGTGCCGGTTCGTTTCCAGATCGAGTGACGTGGCGGGCGTGGCCAGGTCCGGCGGAAACGCGCGCTGATGCACGTTGATGCCAATGCCCACTACAGCGTAAGGCACCACTGCGTGGGGCAGACTCTTGGAGTCGATATTTGCCTCGACGAGAATGCCTCCGGTCTTGCGCGGGCCGATGAGGAGATCGTTGGGCCAGCGGAGGTCGATTTCCAAACCGGGGGCGGGGGCGAGCGAAGAGACAGCGCGGATGGCATCGGCGGCAGCCAGGCCCGCGGCGAGAGGCAGAAAAGCGCAGGCGCGCGGCGGGAATCTGCGGACGGAGCAGGACGCTCACGTAGAGGCCTTCGCCGGCTGCGGAAATCCAGCCGTGATCGCCACGGCCGCGGCCCGCCAATTGCTCGTCGGCTGAAATACACCGAGCCGTGCGGCGCGCCAGGCGCGCGGCAGCCACAGCGTCGGCATTGGTGGAGCCGGTGACGCAGGAAAAATGCAGCTTGCCGGCGAAGAGTGTGCCGGCGAGTTCGGCTTCGAGTGCAGCGAGATCGAACATGAATTCCTACGTGCATGCTCAAGGCGGTTGAGTTTGCCGGCGCCGGGGTGAACTGACCCTAAAGCCCCTCGCCGTGAAATTCGCGATTGAGTTTGACGCTTTCCTGCCCCGGCTCCGCGGCGATGGACATGGAGATGTCGGCGGCGCGAGCGGAGTGCGTGAGCGCGCCCACGCTGATGAAGTCGACGCCGGTTTCGGCGTAGGCGCGGATGTTGTCGAGCACGATGCCGCCCGAAGCTTCGGTGGGAATCCAGCGGCCCGGCTGACTCGCTGATTTAATGCGCTCGATGGAGCGCTTCACTTCTTTCGGCGTCATGTTGTCGAGAAGGATGGCTTCAGCGCCGTGGGCGAGGGCTTCGTCGAGCTCCTGCGGAGTGCGCACTTCCACCTGCACGCGCTGGCCGGGCTTGCGCTGATCGAGCGCGCGCTTGAGCACCGCGGCGATGCCGCCGCCGAGCGAGATGTGATTGTTCTTGATGAGAATGCCGGAGGCGAGATCGATGCGGTGATTGGTGCCGCCGCCGCAGAGGACCGCGTATTTTTCGAGGGCTCTCATGCCGGGCACGGTCTTGCGCGTGTCGAGTACGCGGGCATGGGTGCCCTGAATCGCGTCGGCGTATTGGCGCGTGAGCGTGGCAATGCCGCTCATGTGCTGCAGCAGATTGAGGATTACGCGCTCGCAACTGAGCAGCACGCGCGCGTTGTGGCGGATGACGGCCAGCACCTGGCCGGGATGCGCGCGCACGCCGTCGAACATCTCAGGATGGCTGACGACTTCAAAGCGCGTCTGCGCTTCGGGCCGCGCGTCGAGCCGCGCGTAAATCTCAAAAAAACGCGGAATGGCGCCGAGCCCGGCAACCACCAGCTCTTCGCGGGCGATCATGGAGCCCGTGGCGCGTAGACCGGGATCGATGGTCAGATGCGTGGTCGCGTCGCGCGGGGCCTGGTCCTCTAGCAGGGCCTGCTCCAGCAATGCGTCGATGCGGTGGCTCTTCCAATCCATGGGTTTTCCCTTCGGGAAAACAGCTTTCAGCTTTTAGCCTTTAGCTCTTAGCTTTCGGCTCTCAGCTTTCGGTCAATTGCTCACAGTTCGTAGCTCACAGTTCACAGTTCACAGCCCAAATCTGTCATCCTGAGCGAAGTGGGCCGCGTTCTTTGCGGCCCGCGCAGTCGGAGGACCTGCGGTTGTTCTTCGTTCCCTTCCTCATTCTCTCGGTAGCGCCTCCAGCGCGGCCTCGCCTTCCCAAGCAGCAGTCGCGTTTCGGCTTCCTGCTTCTTGAGCCCCTCGACCACATGCGCGGGGGCCTTGGCCAGGAAAGCCTCATTGCCCAGCTGGCGTTCTGCTGCTGCCAAGCCTTTTTCATACCTGGCGATATCCTTTGTCAAGCGCTCGCGCTCGGCGGCAACGTCGATGGTGCGTTCGTAGACAACGGCGATGTCGAAGTTGAAGGTTGAGTGCTTTGAAAGACCGTTCGTGATGTGATCTACAAAGCGTACGCTCGCTTACGCGTGCAAGGCGTTCAACGATCGCGCTGTTGTCTCCAATAATGACTTGCGATTCGCACGATCAATGCGAACTTCGATCGGCGTGCTTGCCTTCTCTTCCACCCCGATCTCTTTGCGCAATGCACGAGTCTCCGACGATGAGGCTCTGGAGAACACCCATGTCGATCAACGCAAGGTCATCGATGATGTTCGTCTCCCGCGCGGATACCGCGTCAGCGCAATCGACTTTGCGGGCGGCTTGCCGTCATAGACCGCGTGCCAGATTTCTTCAGTGATGAACGGCATGAACGGCGAGAGCAGGCGCAACGCGCACTCGAAAACCTGCACCAGCGTGGTCAGTGCCGCGCGGGTTCCTTCAGATCGCGGAGGATCTGACCTTCTGTTCCGTTGACGACTTGGATCCCTTCGAAGTCCAGCCGCAGCTTGACGATCTCGAGGTACCAGTCGCAGAAGCTGCCCCAGAAAAACTGATAGATGATGCTGGCCGCTTCGTCGTAGCGATAGTTTTCAAGCGACTCGTTCACCTTCGCCGCGGTCGCGTGCAATTCGGCGACGATCCAGCGCGCTTCGAGCGGAGCGTCGGCGGCGACCGTAGGCATTTCACCCAGCAGCTCGCGGTCAACCTTGATCCCGACCTCCGCCGCGCGATCCACGTTCATGAAGATGAAGCGCGCGGCGTTCCAGATCTTGTTGGCAAAGGCGCGGTAGCCCTCGGTGCGGGCCACGTTGAACGCAATATCGGTTCCGGGCGAGGCCATGGACGCAAGCGTGAAGCGCACGGCATCGGTCCCGTATTGCTTCACGATCTCGATGGGATCGATCGACGTTGCCCTTGGTCTTGGACATCTTCTCGCGGTTGGCGTCGCGGACGAGGGCGTGAATGTAGACCTCGCTGAACGGCACGGATTCGGCGAGTGGGCGCGGGCTGCCATCGGGCATGGGCACGTCGCCGAGAACCAGCAGCCCAGCATGATCATGCGCGCGACCCAGAAGAAGAGGATGTCGAAGCCGGTGACGAGGAGGCTGGTCGGATAGAACGCGTCGAAGTCGGCGCGGTCCTCGATCCCTTCCCCGGTCCCCAAGTGCGAGGGACCGGGGGCCCCGGGGTCTTGCTGGCGAAATTCGGCCAGCCAAAGACAGAAACCGGCAGCAAACCGGAAGAGAACCACGTGTCGAGAACGTCGGTCTCCTGCGTGATCTTGCTTCGACCCGCAGTGGGCGCAGGCGGCTGGGTCGCCTGTCGAGCCGGGCTGGGGCACCGTGATCTTGTGGCACTCGCCACAGTGCCACGCGGGAATGCGATGGCCCCACCAGAGCTGGCGCGAGATGCACCAGTCGTGGATGTCTTCCATCCAATTGAGGTAGATCTTCTCGTAGTTCTCGGGCGTGAAGCGGATGGCCTTTTTGCCGTTGGCATCAGGCTTGGACGGCGGCGCGATGGCCTTCTCCGCCATCGAAGCGCCGCCGCCATTCGGCGCCTTATTGACGGCGATGAACCATTGCGTCGACAGGCGCGGCTCGACCACGGTTTTGCAGCGGTCGCAATGGCCCACGTTGTTGGTGTAGTCCTTGATGGCCGCAAGGAGCCCCTGCGCTTCGAGGTCGGCGACAATTTTCTTGCGCGCGACGTAGCGATCGAGCCCCTGGTACGGCCCGCCGTTCTCGTTGATGTGGGCGCGGTCGTCCATCACGTTGATCGAGGGCAGGTGATGCCGCTCGCCGATGGCGAAGTCGTTGGGATCGTGGGCGGGCGTCACCTTCACCGCGCCGGTGCCGAATTCGCGGCTCACCCAGGGATCGACCACGATGGGAATTTCGCGATTCATCAACGGCAGGCGCAGCTTTTTGCCGTGGAGATGCAGGTAGCGCTCGTCCTCGGGATGAATGGCGACGGCCGTGTCGCCGAGCATGGTTTCAGGGCGCGTAGTCGCCACGGTAATGAACTCGCCGGTCTCTTTCCCGCCGTCGCCGAGCACCGGGTAACGAATCTCCCAGAGATGGCCCTTCTGCTCCTGGTGAACCACTTCGAGATCGCTGATGGCGGTCTGGCAGCGCGGGCACCAGTTGACGATGTAGGCGCCGCGATAGATGAGGCCCTGTGCGTAGAGGCGGACAAAGGCCTCGCGCACGGCCAGCGAAAGGCGCTCGTCCATGGTGAAGTACTCGCGGCTCCAGTCGACGGAGACGCCGAGGCGCTTCATCTGCTCCAGAATGGCGCCGCCGTAATGACGTTTCCAGACCCACACGCGCTCCACGAAGGCTTCGCGGCCGAGCTTCTGGCGCGACGTGCCTTCTTCGGTCAACTGGCGCTCCACCATCATCTGCGTGGCGATGCCGGCGTGGTCGGTGCCGGGCACCCAGAGGGCCAGGCGGCCGCTCATGCGCCGCCAGCGGGTCAGGATGTCCATCTCCGTCTGGTTGAGCATGTGGCCCATGTGCAGACGGCCCGTAACGTTAGGCGGAGGCAGCAGAATCACAAACGGGGACTGAACGGCGGGCTCGCCGCCCAGGCCCTGGTTTTGGACCGAGGCCGCAGCCTGATTGGGCGTCGGAACGGCAAAAAGTCTCTCGCGGACCCAGTAACTGGCCCAGTGATCTTCAATGGCGGTTGGGTCGTACGCTTTGGGCAGATCGTGAGGCATTTTGTCTTTGGT
Source organism: uncultured Acidobacteriota bacterium (assembly GCA_963826735.1). Lineage (GTDB taxonomy): Bacteria > Acidobacteriota > Terriglobia > Terriglobales > Acidobacteriaceae > Telmatobacter. The sequence continues at coordinate 530,651 of CAWGYN010000005.1, read as the reverse complement.
GAGCCCCGGAGATTTCGGGAAAACCTCCATGAATACAGGGGCTTTCAGAGGTTGGGGACCACGTTTCAGGTTAGCAGATAGAGGGCGCGCCAGGCGCGACCAAGATGCGGGCTGTATGGGCTGTACAGATGAAAAGGGCCGCAGCTTTAAGCTGCGGCCCTCGGTCTTGGTACTCGTACCCTGTTCTTAGAACGGGTTCAGCTTGCCCAGGCCCTTCTTCTTTTTCTTCTTGCTTGAAGATTCGTCGCTCTGATCGAGCTTGGGCTTCTTCGTCTTGCCGTTGGTGACCGCGGGCGGCGGCGTAGGATTCGCGCCGGGCTTGATGTCGTTCACCTGATTGGGAGCTTCGGCAGGCGCCTCCGGGGAGGGCAGAGCATTGGTGGCTGGCACTACGGGCTTGACCAGTGCATTGGGATCGGGTTGGGCGGGATTGGCCTGCGGCCCGACCGGGCTGTTGGGCGCGCTGACGATTTGCACGCCTACACTGGTGCCTTCACCCGGAGCCTGCATCTGCAGCGGGGCGGTAGAGGGCTGATCGCTGCGCGGCGGCTCATTAGGACCGGTGGGCGTAACGGCCGGGGCGGGCGCTGGCGGCCTGCCGGCGTTCACGGCGGTCTGGAACAGCTGCACATTCTGCTTGGAGATATCCGGCGCCAGAACCCGCTTGGGATCGTCGAGCGTGGGTTCGCCCACGTGCACGGCCTCCACCGTCATGGGGCCATGCTTGATGATGTCGAGGGTTCTGTCAGTGAAGCGCAGCGGCTGGCGGCTGCGCTCTTCCGCGTCGCTCTCCGCGATGGCCGCATTGGTGGGCTCGGGAATGGGGCGATTCATGGCCACCAGGCGGTCGCGCGCGTCTTCAACGTGGGGCGCCATGGGATAACGCGTGATCACCTTTTGGTAGGCCTGCGCGGCCTTGTCCTGATACATGGTTTCAAGGCGCTCGCGGATTGCGCCGGGCAACCCCGGAGCGATTCGGACGTTGCGCGCCTGGCCCGCGTAGGCGTCGCCGATGCCGAGCAGCACCTGGTCGCTCTTGGAATAGAGCGGATAGGTATCGGCCACCGTCTGGAGGCGGGCTATGGCGGCCACGAAATCTTCGCGGCTCTCGTAGTAGCTGCCGACCTGGAACTCGCGCTCGCCCAGAACCTCCTGCACATCGCGCAGCTTCTGCTTGGCCTTGGGAATGAGCTGGGAATCCGGGAACATGTTGATCATTTCCCGATATTCTTTCTCGGCCTGCTGCGCATTGGTAAAGTCGCGGTCGGGCTTCTCCATCTGCTGGTAGTAGATGTCGGCCACTTTCATCTTGGCTTCGGCAGCCTCAGGAGCATTGGGGAAGAAGGTGATGAAGTCCTCGTATTCGGCTTCAGCCTGCGTCAGAGCAGCCGAGCCGCCTTCCTTGAACCAGGTGTCGCCGACGGAAAGTTTGGCCCTCATGCGGTATTCCGACTCGGGATAGGTGTTCAGCAGCGTCTGCAGATCGAGGCGGGCGACGTCGTAGCGGCCTTTCCTCATGGCCACCATAGCTTTGTCGTAGAGTTCCTTGTCGGGCTGCTTGGACTGCACGCCAGCCAGGGGGTTGGCGTTCAGATCGTAGGCCTTCTTCTGTTTTTTCCTGGTGCGGGCGTCGGCTGTGGCCCCGCCCAGAAACAGCACCAACAGTGCAACCGCGACGATTTTCAGAGACAACCGGTTCATACCACCTCGATGCGGGACAGCTCCCAAAGGGGGCGTCCGATCAATACTCGCGCTCTTCAGACATGCGCTATTCAGTGAATTTTACTCTTTCCGTCCACTACCGTGCTTGCGGATTGAAGGATCTCCGCCTGACGGGCGGCATCCAGCAGGGCGCGCGCATCGCGTTCCGGCTGACCGGCGCCAAAAACGGCGTTGCCCGCCACCAGCAGCTCCGCCCCAGCTTGGACGATGGCCGCGACCGTGTCGTGAGCCACTCCGCCGTCCACTTCAATTTTAAAGGTCAGGTCCAGTTCGCGACGGAGGGCGGCCAGGCGGCGGATTTTATCGAGGGAGAAAGGGATAAACTCCTGTCCGCCGAAGCCCGGATTGACACTCATGATCAGGACGTGGTGCACCATGGGCAGGATATCGAGGATCAGGTCGACCCGCGTGGCGGGATTCACCACCACTCCCGGCCTCATGCCGTGGTGCAAAATCAGCTCCAAAGTACGGTGCAGGTGCGGGCAGGCCTCGTAGTGGACGCTGACCCAGTCGGCCCCCGCATCGGCAAATGCCGCGATGAAATCATTGGGGTTATCGATCATCAGATGGCAATCGAGCGGCAGCTTGGTGGCCTTGCGAAGGCTCTTCACCACCGGCGGCCCGATCGTGATGTTGGGCACGAAATGGCCATCCATCACGTCCACGTGGATGGTCGTGCCTCCGCCGCGCTCGGCTGCCGCAACCTGGTCGGCCAGGCGAGCAAAATCCGCGGATAGTATCGAAGGCAGAAGTTCAATCATCGTATGACCGGTCGCAGTTCAACCATGACGGCGAATGGGGCTCCTGTTACCAAGCCAGTTTATCAGCCGCGTGGCCTTTCTGGCCTGTGGCTTTGCACGCACCCAGGACACATCTTTCCCTTTCTCCAGCTGCTCGATCAGAATGCGCCCGCGAGCCCGCATCGCGGGGGTCCCGCTGCCGCTGAGCACCCGCAACAGGTCGAGAACCTCGTCCTTGAGCGACAGGTCCTGACGGGTCAGTTCCGCTATGCCCTGCATCGCGCAGGTTTTGACGATAGAGCTTTTGTGATCGAGCCAGCCCTGCAACACCTCGTAGACGCGCCGGCACTCAGGCCGCGTGAGCCTCATCCCGGTCACGACCAGCCCCAGATGCCAGCGTAGTTTGATCGGCCCGGCCTCGACGAGCCGACCCAGGAGCACTTCCTTCCACCGGGCCACGATGTGCGGCAACTCGGCGGCTACAGTTTCGAGAGCATCTGCCGCGCGGCCAGCCACTCCTTCGTCCTCGTCCCAAAGGCACTCGACAAGGCGCCGCACCAGCCGGGGATTCTCAAGCGCGCACATCGCCGCATCGAAGGCATGCCCTGGACCGATCCGGTTTCGCGCATCGGCCAGAATTGCCCGGATCTCGATCTGCTTTGCCATACGTACACTTCGTCACTTGCCTGTCGCTGATTCAAGCACCCAGGCCGCCACCGACAGCACGACCTGTGTGATCAGGATCAGAACAACAACAACCGCGCGATTCAGTGTTTCTTAAACACTCTTGTACGGAGCGGAGCCCATGCTTGGCAAGTTCGGCCGGTTCAAAATTCGAGTGCGATCGAAACCGGCTCGACGGAGTTGGCAAAGTGGAGCAGGATCGTGCCGTCTTCCACTTGATAGGCGCCGGGCGGCAGGGTTTGCGCGGCGATCGTGACCCGCGTCGGCTTGAGGCGCGACTGAATGCGCACTGCGGCCGTGGTATCAGCGATGCCGGTTGCGGTAAAGCTGAGCTGGTGCGGGGTGGCGTGAATGTTGCGGACGGCGCAGGCCGCGGCGGCAACGCGCGGCGCGGCACCGGCTGCGTAGTTCAGGTCGAAGAGCAAATCGTGAGTTCCCGGCGCGAGCGTGAGGCTCGTTAGCACGGGCAGGCTTGCGTCAAAGAGATCGACGAACCGGCCATGCAGGGTGGCGGGCTTGGCGTTGGGAATTGAGTCGTCGAGACCGGCGGCGATGACGTAAGGCCCGCGGCGCAGAACCAGCGCGTTGGTCTCGCTCCAGTTGAGATGAATAGCCGCGATAGCCTTGCGGGCGTAGCCGCGCACCGTATCGCCGCCGCCGGCCTGGTAGCTGAGGGCCGCAGGCGAAACGCGCTCGGCCAGAACGACGCCACGGCCAACATGGAACAGGCCGGAAGGGTCGGCGGGAATGCCGAGCTGCGCGAACAGATGCTGGCGCGGCGTGGCGAAGGCGTTGGGCGCCGTGTTCCACCATTCGCGGACGGCGTTGTAAGGATCGTCGTCGTTGTCGACTACGACAAGCGCACCGCCGGCGCGCACCCACGCGGCCAGCGCGGCATGAAACGCGGGCGTCGGCGGCTTTTGGCCCTCATAGGTGAGGAACAGCAGACGATAGCGGCTCAAAAATCCAGGTGTGGTGGCGCTTTCGATCTGCACCGGCTCCACGGGAATGCCGCGTAGGACGAGCGGCAGGGCCAATCCGTAGAACGAGCCGAGGTATTGGTCCGACGGCTGCGGATCGGCGCGCTCGAACATCATGGTGTCGGAAACAAGAATGCCTACGTGGCGCGTGCCTGCGACTTGCCAGCGCACGTCGGATTGCTTCATGTTGCCGAGGGCAGCGATGACGGTCTGCAGTTCGGTCTCGTACTCCTTAGGAATCCCTTTCATCGGTACGCTGAGCTTCGGTGCCGGCGTGCCGCGGCTCGCGCCTGTTGGGACGACGCTCGAGCCTTGCCGGAGTTTCTCAGCATCCTGTTCCGTAGCCGGATGCATCCCGGTGAAGACGCGTAGCGGCCATGGCATGATCTCGTAGCTTGAGACTTCGGGCATCAGCAGCGATGCGGTGAGCGTGCCCTGCCAATGTGTGCGGTAATCGTCCCAGGTGCTGTTTCCATTGTCCGCCACGGGATCGTTCAAATACCAAATGCGCCGGCCGGAGGCGCGCACCAGGTTCTGCATGGAGCCGTACTCGAGGTACGCCGTTTCGAAGGTACGCTCTTTGCGCTCGCCGTTGTAGACGTTGGGCGTGCGCGCGGTTCCCGTCCACACCTGAGCAATGTAGCCCTGGGCGCCGACGCCAATCAGCGACGATTCCGGGCTCACGATCCGCCAATTCGCATAGTTGATGAGCGAGTGCGTAGCCACGTAGCAGGGAATCGAGCGCCCATGCTCTTTTCCATAGGCGCTCACGAAGTCGAAGACCTGCGCGAGGGCGCGGCGATAGAGAAAGTACTTGAGCTTCGAGGCGCGATATTGCGCATCCGGCGAGGAGTTGGGCGCCTGCCAGTCTTCGTGATAATAGGCCTTCCATTCGCGCTTGAAGTTGTCTTCCCATCCGCTCCGCGCCCAGAACTCCGGCTCCTCGAGATAAACGGCTTCCACGCCCTGATCGAGCGCGCGCTTCACGCCTGTGCTCATGTAGCGGCCATAATCCTCGCCAGGCGAAATATACGGAACCATCGGGTTGCCGCCGTGAATGATGTGTTTGCCGTCCACGTCGGTCTGCGCCTGGTCCCAGTGATCAGTGCCGTCGAATTTGCCGTCGAGGTAATCCTGGTAGCCGCCCCAGGCCGAGCCGGTCATGAGATCGACAATGTAGCCGTGGTCACGCCAGGAGGTCACCAGTCCCGGCATTTTGGGGCCGATGCCGTACACCATTGCTGCATCGGCATTCACGTTAACGCGCGGCGTCCACGGATCGCCGCTCTGGAACGTCAGGCGCTCTTCAGCGCGGCGCTTGGCGAGTTCGGCGTCGCTCTGCGATTGGGCAAGAACGAGTGAGGGAGTGAAAGAGGCAGCGAGCAATAGACAGGCGAGAGGAAAGACGAGTTTCACCGTGATTTTTCTCCGGAGGGGTGCGTCTCACCAGTGTACGAGATACCGGTCTCCCCAGGGTGGCAACTGTGGGGAGAAAATTGTGGGCGGTAATTTTGGACGGAGAATTATGGAGCCGTCGGGAGAGATTTTGCTGCGACACGTCCGATGCCGCGAAGGATGCCTTTCACGGGCCAGCGGTCTTCGGCGTCGGGAAAGAAGATTTCGCCTGCGCGGCGGGCTTCGGGGCGGTAGTACCAGCGCTTGAGGAGCGCAAGATGACCCTGGCGGATGGTAGCCGAGGGCAGCGCGGTGGACGCGGAGAGCGCAGCCAACGCGATTTCGAGGCGGGATTCGAGAAGACCGCGAGGGAGCTTGGTTGGGGCGGTCGGTGCCGCAGGGGCTAAAGCCCCTTCCTCAATTTGTTCGTTATTGGCACGACTGAAGTCGTGCCCTTTCACATCCTGCGTCTGCGAGCCTTGTTCGATCACTGATTTCCGATCTCTGATCTCGTCTGCTTCCGGCACGGGTTCAAGTGCCATGGGCTGCGCAAAGAGCGACGAGGATCCCGACTGCTCATTTTGAATCCTCATGCCGATGGTCGAGAACGCGGCCGGTCCGTGCAGGCGGCCGTTCTCAAAAAGAAAGACGGCCACGTCGTCAGGTTTCGCCGAGGCCTGCAGGATGACCGCGCGCAGACGGCTGAGCGGGCGAACGAGTTCGGCGGCCAGGGCGTGCACAGCCTCCACACGCTGCACCTGAGTGTGCAGTACGGCGGCAGATTCGAATGCCAGCTCCGCCGAGGCCTGATCGCGCTGGACGCGGAGCGTGACCAGACGGCTTTCGCCGCGCGTGGTGAGAAAGCCTTCAACGGCAACGGCTTCTTCCGCGTAGCGCTCGTCGCTGCAGCCCTTGAAGCAGGGCGCGAGGCACATTTTCATTTCGGAGTAGACGCAGCCGGGATAGCTGGGATCGGGGTTCAGCTCGAACGTGCAGCGGCGTAGAAGAAAGAGCTTGAGCATCTCTTCGGAAAACCGTTCTGCGGCGGCTCGCGAAGGGAACGGCCCGTAGGCCCAATCGGCCTCGCGCAGGCTGGGCCGATGCGTGACGGTGATGCGCGGGTAGGGATTGCTGCCGAGAAAACGCACGAAGGCGGGATGGCGCAGGTGCATCCGCTCCAATGCCTTTGCGCCGTAGACCTGTTCAAGCATCGAAAACTGCGCCAGCAGCGATTCGAACTCCGAGCCGGTGAGTTGCCACTCGATACGGCGTACCAGTCCCGCGAGTTGCAGTCGGCGCGGATGTCTTGCCGACGGCTGCAGCAGCCGCTCCAGCCGCGCGCGCAGGTTGGGCGTGCGGCCAATGTAGGGTTCCGCACGCGCGTCGGCGCCATAGAGCGCAAACATCGCCTGGGCCTGGGGCAGTTGACCGAGCGCAGCCCTGGGATCGGCCGGATCGAATTCGAGAGCAAGCGGCACAGGCCGTAATCACCTCATCATGCGCGTCTGCGCGTTCAGAGTGCGCATTCAGAGTGATTGTACGGCGCGCTTGACGGAGGCATGCGGCGAGGCGCAGGGTGCGCTCCTCAATCCGCGGCAGTCACCACGACGACCAGCCGCTGGGTTCCATCGAGCGAGAACTGGATTGGCGCGGCGCGCTCGCTCGAGCCGCCTGCTTCCACATCCCGCTCGATCTTGCCGCCTGTTGCGCCAGAGATTACGACGCGTGCCCTCATCAAGGCGGGCATAATAAGCGAACGGTCGTTTGCCTGCCCTGCCGGACCATTGGCAGCGGCGGGGGCAAACTCCAGCGTGTAATTGCCTTTGGGCCAGACGCCGAAATCGGCCTTGCCGCCCGCATCGGTGGTGCGCGCCGCGCAGCCCCCGCCGGGATTTTTGCCCAGCTTGACGTCGATGCCTTTCAGTGGCGCACCGGCGAAGACGGTTTGCGCCAGGAAAAGACAAGTTGCCGCGATCGCGACAAAACGCTTTCTGCTTCCAAATCGGGTCGAATCGTTCATTGTGCCTCCGGGGATTTCTGAACATGCTACTACGTGCCCGATAGAACTGTCAGTCCCCAAAGAGAGTCAGCATCCGGATGGACGCAGCCTTCCGCAAAGGCGCCAAAGCTGCTATGCTGCGGGCGCTACAGAAAAGCGATTTACAGCAAGGGGGATTGCCGATATGTGGTTCCTGGGCATGGATGTGGGAACGGGCGGAACGCGGGCGGTGGTGGTGGATAGCGCAGGCAAGCTGATGGGGTCGGCGTCGTGCGAGCACGCGCCGTTTCGCGCCGAGCATCCGGGATGGGCGGAGCAGGATCCCGAGGATTGGTGGCGCGCGGCGCAGGAGGCGATTCGCGGAGCGCTGGCGGCGACGCCGGAGCCGCGCGAGCCCATCGCGGCCATCGCGCTTACCGGGCAGATGCACGGCGCCGTGATGCTCGACGAGAATGGCGCGGTGCTGCGGCCGGCGCTCATCTGGTGCGACACGCGCACCCAGCCCGAGTGCGACTGGCTCACGGAGAAGATCGGCTACGAGCGGCTGATCGAGCTCACCTGCAATCCCGCGCTGCCCAACTTTCACGCTGACCAAGCTGCTGTGGGTGAAGACGCACCAGCCGGAGATCTTCGCGAAGATCCGCCACGTGATGTGCCCCAAGGATTATGTGCGCTACCGGCTGACCGGCGAGTTCGCCATCGACGTGCAGGAGGCAAGCGGAACGCTGCTGCTCGACGTGACGCACCGGCGCTGGTCGCGGGAAGTGGCCGAGGCGGCGGGGATCGACATGAGCTGGCTGCCCAAGGTGTACGAGTCGCCGGAGATTTGCGCGCGCATCAGCGAGAAGGCGGCGGGGCTGACGGGATTGAAGGCGGGCACGCCGGTTGCGGCGGGCGCGGGCGACCAGGGCGCGGGCGCGGTGGGCATGGGAATTCTGCAGCCGGGCAGCGTGTCGGCGACCATCGGGACCTCGGGCGTGGTGTTTGCGGCTACGGCCGAGCCGACGAAAGACCCGAAGGGTCGCATGCACACGTTCTGCCACGCGGTGCCGGGCCGCTGGCACGTGATGGGCGTAACGCAGAGCGCGGGGTTGAGCCTGAACTGGCTGCGCGGTACGTTCTTCGCCGGCGCAGAGCTACGACGCGTTGAGCGACGGCGCAGCGAAAATTCCCGCAGGCAGCGAAGGCCTGGAGTGGGCGCCGTATCTGCTCGGCGAGCGCACGCCGCATCTCGATCCCGAAGTGCGCGCGGCGTTTGCGGGCATCGGCGTGCAGCACTACGGGGGCGCATTTTGTGCGCGCCGTGCAGGAGGGCGTGGCGCTATTCGCTTGCAGGACTACGTTTACCCTCTTCCACGAGCTGGGCATTCCCGTCACCGCGCATTCGCCTGGGCGGCGGCGGAGCGCGCGGGCGCTTTGTGGCGCAAGATTCAGGCCGGCATCTACGGCCAAGCGGTGGAAGTGCTGGTGGCCGAAGAAGGCGGCGCGTTTGGTTGCGCGCTGATGGCCGGCGTGGGCGCTGGCCACTGGAAGAATCTCGACGAGGCGTGCGGGCAGGCCATCAAAGTGGCCGAGCGCATTGAGCCCGATGCGGCCGAAGTGGCGGCGTACAAGGCCGGCTACGCGCAAGTGGAGAAAGTTGTATCCAGCGCTGCGCGGCCTAAGAAACTAGGCTTCGGGGGTCAGCGGTCATAAACGCCGCTTGAGTGCCGGCAACAACAAAGTCCGCGAACACAAAGCGCTCGCGAGTGACAATCTCTCCGGTCTCAAGCGGGAGCGGGGCTGCAGAACATGGGACCGGCGTAGACGCAGGTGTGAAACTCGCCACGCTCAGCCGCAGGGATCGATGCCGGGCGGAAAATCGCGCAATAATTCCTCGTCGAATTCGCGGCCGGCAAAACTGGCCGGTAGCTTGCTCGGTATCGACGCAGGAGATGCGCGCGCGCAAGCCGCCGGCGATCATTTCGCGCGCCAGTGCGTCGGTAGGAATCTTCCAAAGCGGAAACAGCGGCTCAAGGCCGGTGGGCGCGAGATGCCGTTCGCGATAGGCGCGCACGTCTTCAAGAAAAAGATCGCCGAAGGCGATGGCATCGATGCCCTCGCTCGACGGCCCGTTGGCACGTCTCCGCCATGCGCTGCTCATAAATCTCATTGGAACAGGGCCAGGGCAGCGGAACCGATCCAAAGCGGGAGCCCGGCCGCGGCAGCCTGCGCTTCCAGAACAGTGCGGCGCACGCCGTGCATGGCCACGCGATCGAACTCTGCGTTGAGAGTCGTCAGCAGGCCGCACAGTTCGATCGTGGGATCGCGGCGCAGGGCGTGGAGCGTCCATGCACTGTCTTTGCCGCTGCTCCAGGAGAGAAGGACGCGCTTCATAAAAACAGCCCTCAGCCGTTGGCTCTCAGCTTTCAGCTTCATCTTCGCACGGCGCGCGGCTCAGTTTTCCTGCCCTTGGCACAAAGGCGACGCCGCGCCGCGCTCGCATTGCAACGCGCATCGATTTCCCACTAGACTTGAAGGGGTAAGTCACCCACCTATGTGCGGAAGTGGTGAAATGGCAAACACACTAGCCTTAGGAGCTAGCGCCCAAAAGGCTTGCGGGTTCAAGTCCCGCCTTCCGCACCATGGACAAACTAAAGGATTTAACTAGGTGCTGACTGGCGCCCGCGAAAAATGAATATCCGTCCGGGAAGAGGGTTCTTCCGGAGAACGTTCTGCACCTGGCGCTCAACCTGAGCCCTGTTCAAGGTTCCGACAGCTCGCACTTCATAGAGCAGGTGAGAGGACCTGAGACTACTTTGGCTCTTGCACTGGCAGGATTCTGACCGGGCCGATCAATCCAGACGGCAGCAAGGGCGTAGATGAATTGAATTTGTGAATATTGGTCTCGGTCAGCCGCGACTCCTTTGGTAAGCCTTCGTCTCCAATCAAGCGGTTAGGCCAGAGATTAACCACAGTGATCTCGAGATCGTTGCCAGTCGCCTTCAAGGCACCCGTCAAATCCACGCGTGCGGGCTCGGTCCAGACAACTCCAAGATCCACACCGTTGAGACGCACCCCGGCCATGGTTAAATCCTTCGTTTTTAGGGCGTTGCCATAACCGCGGCACATGAATTCGACTCCCGGTAGTAGGCCCTGGCAATAAGTCATTTTGTCCAATACTTAGGTCATGGATTCCATTCCGGCAGGCGCAGTAGAGGTATATAGTGTCAAACATTGTGATCGACTTAAAGGCGTTCGGTGCCGTAAATCAGAAGCACAAAGTAGGTCTGTTCAGCATCGGGTTGGAAGCGTACTGGGATCAATTTCCCGGCCTGCGTGAACGACTGGAAAGCAACAACAACACCATTTGCCGCAAGCTTGAAGAGTTGGGAACCGAGGTTGTGAATGCCGGACTCGTCGATTCTCTCAGCAAGGCGATTGCCGCGGGTCACTTCTTCAGGCAGCAAGATGTAGATTTGCTTTTTCTGCACGTCTCAACGTATGCGGTTTCGTCAACTGTCCTGCCTGTTGTGCGCCGCTCGAAGTTGCCGATCGTCCTGCTCGATCTCGCTCCTGAAGCGGCCATTGACTATGCTCGCTTCAACAGCATGGGAGATCGAATTGCGATGACCGGCGAATGGCTGGCTCATTGCCAATCCTGTTCGGTTCCAGAGATCGCGAATGTCTTCCGGCGGTGCGGGATCCAGTTTCAACAGGTTACAGGAGTGCTCCACGATGAGCAGCCCTGGCGCGAAGTTGCAGAATGGCTGGAAGCCTCACGGGTCGCGCACGCCATGGAGCACAACCGCCTTGGCATCATGGGCCATTATTATCCCGGGATGCTCGACATCTACACCGACCTGACGCTGCAATCGGCCGTTTTTGGAACGCATATCGAAATGCTGGAGGTTGATGAGCTCTCGGAGTTATGCCGGGGAGTAAGCACAAACGAAATTCACGAGCGCGTTAATGAGATTCGTGAAATGTTCGACGTCCAGCCCACCTGTAAGTCAGATGAGTTGGAACGCGCCGCGCGTACCTCTGTCGCGCTGGACAGACTTATTGACCGATATGGTCTCGGCTCCCTCGCTTACTACTACAAAGGATCGGGCATCGACGAGAACCAAGACACGATGAGTTCCATCATCGTGGGGACGAGCATGCTTACCGCTCGGAATGTCCCGGTCGCCGGAGAATTGGAAATCAAAAATGCGCAGGCGATGAAGGTCCTTGACTTACTCGGCGTGGGCGGCTCCTTTACGGAGTTTTACGCGAATGATTTCAACGACGACATCGTCTTGATGGGACACGACGGTCCCGGACATATGGCAATCGCGGAAGGAAAGCCGAAGCTGCGTCCGCTCAAGGCCTACCATGGCAAGAATGGGAAAGGCTTATCGATTGAGATGAGCGTAAAGCACGGCCCGGTAACGCTGCTGGCCGTGGCCGAAATCGGCAATGGCAAACTGAGACTTGTGGTTGCCGAGGGTGAGTCGGTGCCTGGTCCGATTCTTGAAATTGGCAACACGAATAGCCGCTATCGTTTTCCCATTGGCGCTCGCGACTTTATAGAAAAGTGGAATTCGCAGGGGCCGGCGCACCACTGTGCCATTGGCATTGGCCACCAATCTGCAAAGCTCAAGAAATTGGCTTCTTTACTTAGCATTGAATGCGTACAAGTGTGATAATGCGACTTGCCGTAGTTACTGCCGAGATGAGGAGGCAGTTATCGCTTTCGATAACTGCTCGGAGTTTTGCCCATTGATTTTTTGAAGAAGCGGCAGAAATACTGTTCTCCTTCAAATCCGCTCTGGAACGCAATTTCTTTTATCGACAACTCTGTATTCAAGAGAAGCTCGCGCGCCTGGCTTAACTTCAGGTGCAGCCGATACTGGTGCGGACCAACACCAGTGTGTTCGCGGAATGTGCTGCGGAAATTTGAGTAGCTTGTACCGAGTCGCCGCGCCATTTCGTCGAGCGATAAATCGCGCGTCTCGGCGGCTAGCATCATCTCTCGAGCATGTTGCACCATCTTTGACGCTTGACTTGCGGCGGGCGGGTGCGCCAGGGTCGAGGAATAGAGGCGAGCAAGCAGGAGACACGTGTGCGCGGTCATCGTTTGTTGAAGCGCGGGACCATTCTCTTGCGCGCATGCAATAAGGTTTTCGAAAGTTTTATGCATCCCTGATGGATCTCGCACGCGAAAGACGTTCTTTTCAGGGAGAAGATGGGCATCAAAGATCATTTTGTACGAGGGACCGGCGAATCCAACCCAATATTCACGCCATCCGGTCTCTGGGTATGGCCTGTATCGATGCCAAAGTCCGGGCCGCAGCAGGATCAAGTTATCACCGCGAATTTGTACCCGCTGCTTCTTTGTCTCAAAAAATCCAGATCCTTCCGGTATGTAGACAAGTTGGTACTCGTTCAAAGATCTGCCATGTTCCCAGTCGAAGTGATAGTGGGGCGGGTGCTGCCGAGGTGGGTAGACGCCATCCTCAGGTGAGATGATCGACTTGCCGCAGGTGGTGACATGCATCCCCCATTTCTGCGATTTCTTGTCCTCGCGGAAGTAGCGAAAGTAGAATCGCCGCTGGGAGAGCTGTTCCTGCGCCATGCTTATTTTGTCGACCACGGTGTAGGACCTATCTTCATTCAGAGTATTGCATCTCGCTCAAGATTGCCTCCCGGAACTTCGTCATTGCTCGTCGATGCTGATCGCTCCAGACACATCGCTCTCCAATTTCCACCACTGCCCTTCGCGATGCGCCCGCACACGCTTGCTCCCGATCCACACTCCGCGCGAACCGGGGAATGCGGGCAGCTCGACCTTCGCCGTCACGCCTGGCGGCAGATCCACAGTCATCGTAAAGTTTTTTTCGTGTCTCCAGGACACCGAGATTTCACCACGCGGAGTGGGTACCCGGCCTTCAACGCTCGCCAGCGCGCCTGGATGCGGCTGGATCAACACTCGGCCCCACCCCGGCGTCAGCACGCGGACGCCCAGCGCGAAGCGTGGCAGAAGATTCGCCGGAGCCGCGCCCCATGCATGGTTCCAGTCCTGATTCGGCTTGTACTTTTGATCCCATGCCTCCCACGTGATGGTCGTGCCAATATCGACCATGTGCCTCCAACTGCGATCTCCGGCTGCGGTGATCAGGCCGAGTGCAGCTGCGTCGTCGCCATTCTCGAACAGGCCCTCCAAAAGATACTGCGCCGCATAGACAGAAACCGCCATCCCGCGTCCAATGAGCCATTGCGCCAATCGCGGCCTGCTGGCGGCAGGCACCAGGCCGAACGCCAGAGGGAATAGATTCGCGTGCTCCGAGGCATGATCTGTCCCTACGCCGTCGCGATAGAGTCCGCGCGCCGGATCAAAGAGCTTCTCCTGGAAGGCTGTCTGGGCCGATCTTTCGCGCTCTCTAAACTTCGCCGCCTCTTCCGTCTTGCCCAGCGCCTGGGCCATTTCGCTCATCTCCCTAAGTGCATGCAAATGAAAGGCGTTGACCACCGTGTTTACGCTGGTAAAAACGTACTGATCACGTTCCTGCGGTGGCCAGTCCACGAGATCACCGCGGTTGATCTGCTCCGGCGTACTCGTAACCAGCCCGTCGGGTCCCGCACGCTCATCCAGCAGCTTGGTCTTCAGTCCCTCGTAGTGGGCCGCCAGCCAGACCGTGTCCCCGGTCTGCATCCAATCGGCATAAGCAATGAACACCATATGTGGCGCCCACTCTGTAGGCCAGGTCGGGAACTCGATGAGCCGATCGAAAGTCGCCCGGGGCAGTCGCGGATCGGCATCTCCGGCGTAGTAGCCCAACTGCGCCAGATAGGCGTCCGCCTCGTAGGCCAGACGCTCCCGATCCCCATCCACAAAGATGCCGGCAAACGTCGTTGCCTTGAGCGAGTAGTGACACAGATCCCAAATCTGGTTCAGGTGTTCGTCCGAAGAGTGGAAGGCGGCGGCTTCATCGTTCCATGTGCTGTCGAACGCTGCAAGCCGCCGAATCTCATCCGCGTGCAGTTCGCCCGGCCATCCCACAATCTCGACCCAGCGAAAGGGCAACAAGACACCCCATTCTGGAGGGGTCAACACGGCAGGAGGTTTGGTGTTGCGTGCGTCTGCCTGCGGAGCGACACGCATTGGCGCCGATCCGTTCAGCCTCACCTTTGCCTCGGCATATCGCACGGATCCGGGAGGCCGCGTATCCACGCGACCGTTCTTCAAAGCCTCGCCAAACCGCACGGTCACTTCGTTGTTTGCACCCGCATTTGAATCTCCGGCCGAAACCCTGGGGGAAAGCGACAAGTTTCCGAAGGCCACGCGCCCAAAGTCAACCAGGAATACACCATGCGCCACCTCGCTGATTTTTATCGGCGCCTGCTCCACCAGACGTGTGGAAGACTCCTGCGCGTTCGCCGGCCCCATTGGGGGTTCTGCCGCTGCGGTCAGCAGCAGTGCGAACATCGCCGCCGGCACTGAAGACCATCTACGCATACCCGCTCCCATTGATGTATAACCTCCGACCGGGCTTGAGCGCTTCCCGGCAACCAGTCGCCAACGCCGCTGAATCGCGGCACAGAGATTCGAGGAATCCCCGAAGTATGAAACATTCGGATTCCGCCCCGAGAAAAGAATTACTTAGATAATGAATGATAGACGCACCGAGGAACTTCTGGCCCGGAGCGCTTCTCTCTTCCTGTAAATCGCCGAGGCGCTCATCGGGTGCCGCGGGCGCAATCCAAGGCCCAACCGGGCCAAACAGGCATGAGGGTTGCAGCTTCAGTTAGCCCGGCCCCTTCTTGGCCCTGGACAACCCTTTCCGGGTGATCCGCATCACTATTGGAGCCGCAAACTTCCGATCAAAGAATAGCTGTGTGTCTAGCCGGCCATGGGCAGTTTCAACGTCTTTCTATTTTCAAAGCGGGTTACGAGGAGATCATTCCATGGAAGCAACCGTTCAGCAGCCTTCTAACGACCAAAAAGGACAAGAGTTTCACCCCGTCGGCAATGGAACGAACGGGAATAGCGCTCTTGATGCGGCGTCGCCGGAATTTCTGGCCCTCATTCTGCAAAGCCTTCAAACCATGAAGGATGGCGACTTTAGTGTGCGCCTTCCGGTGACCTGGACGGGCCTGTCGGGCAAGGTTGCCGACTGCTTCAATGAGATCGTCACGGCCAACGAACAGATGGCGCTGGAGTTGAAGCGCGTCGGCCAGGCGGTGGGGAAAGAAGGCAAGACCCGCGAACGGATCCGCGTGGAGCAGCGGCGCGGCGCCTGGGACGAGATGGAAGTCTCAGTAAACACGCTGGTTGAGGATCTACTGCGGCCTACCACGGAGGTAACGCACGCCATCGCCGCCGTGGCGCAGGGCAACCTGACGCGAACAGTCCGGATGGACGTGGATGGCCGCCCTCTCGAAGGCGAGTTTCTGCGCTCGGCCAATATCGTCAACACCATGATTCAGCAGCTTGGTGTGTTTACGGCTGAGGTCACGCGCGTGGCGCGCGAGGTGGGCACGGACGGCAAGCTCGGCGGCCAGGCCGTGGTGCCTGGCGTGGCCGGCACTTGGAAAGACCTGACAGATTCGGTCAACTCCATGGCCTCGAACCTGACCGGCCAGGTGAGAAACATTGCCGAAGTCGCAACCGCCGTGGCCAGCGGCGACCTTTCCCGCAAAATTACTGTCGACGTGCGCGGCGAAATTCTGCAGCTCAAGGAAGCCCTGAATACGATGGTCGATCAGCTGCGCTCCTTCGCATCGGAGGTCACACGCGTGGCCCGCGAAGTGGGCACGGACGGCAAGCTCGGCGGCCAGGCCGTGGTACCCGGCGTGGCTGGAACCTGGAAAGACCTTACCGACTCGGTGAACGCCATGGCCGGCAACCTGACGGCGCAGGTCCGCAACATTGCCGAGGTGACGACGGCCGTGGCGCGCGGCGACTTGTCGCGCAAGATCACAGTGGACGTAAAGGGCGAAATTCTCGAGCTCAAAGACACTATCAACACCATGGTCGACCAGCTGAACGCGTTTGCCGGCGAGGTGACGCGCGTGGCTCGCGAAGTGGGCACCGAAGGCAAGCTGGGCGGCCAGGCCAGTGTGCCCGGCGTGGCAGGAACGTGGAAGGATCTTACCGATAACGTCAACTTTATGGCCGGCAATCTTACCGGCCAGGTGCGGAACATTGCTGAAGTGGCAACGGCTATCGCCAATGGCGATCTCTCCCGCAAGATTACTGTGGACGTGCGCGGCGAAATTCTGCAGCTGAAAGAAACGCTGAACACCATGATCGATCAGCTGAACCGGTTTGCCGGCGAAGTGACGCGCGTGGCCCGCGAGGTGGGAACGGAAGGACGTCTCGGCGGGCAGGCCAACGTGCCCGGCGTGGCTGGAACCTGGAAGGACCTTACCGACTCGGTGAACTCGATGGCCGGCAACCTGACGGCGCAGGTGCGCAACATTGCAGAAGTCACCACCGCCGTGGCGCGCGGCGACTTGTCGCGCAAAATCACGGTGGACGTGAAGGGCGAGATTCTCGAGCTTAAGAACACCATCAACACCATGGTCGACCAGTTGAACGCGTTTGCCGGCGAAGTGACGCGCGTGGCGCGTGAGGTGGGAACCGAAGGCAAGCTCGGCGGCCAGGCACAGGTGCAAGGTATCGGCGGAACATGGAAAGATTTGACCGACAATGTCAATTTCATGGCTTCGAACCTGACGGGCCAGGTAAGAAACATTGCCGAAGTTGCCACGGCTGTCGCGCGCGGCGACTTGTCGCGCAAGATCACGGTCGATGTGAAGGGCGAGATTCTGGAGCTGAAGGACACCCTCAATACGATGGTCGATCAGCTGAACGCTTTCGCCGGCGAGGTGACGCGCGTAGCTCGCGAAGTCGGCACCGACGGCAAGCTCGGAGGGCAGGCGCAGGTGCCGGGCGTGGCCGGAACCTGGAAGGACTTGACCGACAACGTGAACTCCATGGCCTCGAACCTGACGGGGCAGGTGAGAAACATCGCCGAGGTCTCGACAGCCATCGCTACTGGAGACTTGTCGAAGAAGATCACCGTCAACGTGTCGGGCGAAATCCTGTTGCTGAAAGAAACCATCAACACCATGGTCGATCAGCTCAACCGCTTCGCCGGCGAAGTGACGCGCGTGGCGCGCGAGGTGGGAACCGAAGGCAAGCTTGGCGGCCAGGCCAATGTACCCGGCGTCGCGGGGACGTGGAAGGATCTTACCGATTCGGTCAATTCCATGGCCTCGAATCTGACGGGCCAGGTTAGAAACATTGCGGAAGTGACGACAGCGGTGGCGCGCGGCGATTTGTCGCGCAAGATCGCGGTTGACGTGAAGGGTGAGATTCTCGAGCTCAAGAACACCATTAACACCATGGTCGACCAGCTCAACGCGTTCGCCGGCGAGGTGACGCGCGTGGCTCGCGAAGTGGGCACGGACGGCAAGCTGGGCGGTCAGGCCGTGGTGCCCGGTGTGGCCGGAACCTGGAAAGATCTCACCGACTCAGTGAACTTCATGGCCGGCAACCTGACCGCACAGGTGCGCAACATTGCTGAGGTGGCCACAGCCATTGCCAACGGCGATTTGTCGCGCAAGATTACGGTCGATGTGCGCGGCGAAATCCTGCAGCTCAAGGAAACGTTGAACACCATGGTCGAGCAGCTTCGCTCGTTCGCTGCCGAGGTAACGCGCGTGGCTCGCGAGGTGGGATCGGAAGGCCGTCTCGGCGGCCAGGCCAATGTGCCCGGCGTCGCAGGAACGTGGAAGGATCTTACCGATTCGGTGAACTTCATGGCCGGCAACCTTACTGCGCAGGTGCGCAACATCGCCGAAGTGGCGACGGCGATTGCGCGCGGCGATCTTTCGCGCAAGATCACAGTCGACGTGAGGGGCGAAATTCTGGAGCTCAAAGACACGGTCAATACCATGGTGGACCAGCTCAATGCCTTCGCCGCCGAAGTGACGCGCGTGGCTCGCGAAGTGGGAACGGAAGGCAAGCTCGGCGGTCAGGCGCAGGTGTCAGGCGTGGCCGGAACCTGGAAGGATTTGACCGACAACGTAAACGTAATGGCGGCCAACTTGACCGAGCAGGTGCGCGGCATTGTGAAGGTGGTGACCGCGGTAGCAAACGGCGCTCTCACGCAGAAGCTCACCGTGAACGCCAAAGGAGAGGTGGCCGCGCTGGCTGAGACCATCAACAATATGACCGACACGCTGGCCACCTTCGCCGATCAGGTGACCACGGTGGCCCGCGAAGTCGGTGTGGAGGGCCGTCTCGGCGGCCAGGCCAACGTGCCCGGCGCCGCGGGAACCTGGAAGGATCTTACCGGCAACGTGAATCTGCTCGCAGACAACCTCACCAACCAGGTGCGCGCGATCGCCGAAGTGGCGACCGCGGTGACCAAGGGCGACCTTACGCGGTCGATTCAGGTGGAAGCCCGCGGCGAGGTGGCCGAGCTCAAAGACAACCTCAATACCATGATCGACAACCTGCGTCTAACCACCGATCGCAACACCGAGCAAGACTGGTTGAAGACCAACCTGGCGCGCTTCACCGGCATGTTGCAGGGCCAGCGCGACCTTGGCACGGTGGGTCGCATGTTGCTTTCAGAGTTAGCTCCGCTGGTAAACGCGCAGCAGGGTGTCATCTATCAGATGGGCTCGAGCGAACCAGCCGCAGGCTCCGGGACACTGGTGTTGCTGTCAACATTCGCTGACACCCCCGAGGGCTATGTGAACGAGGTGCGCATCGGCGAGGGTCTGGTGGGCCAATGCGCAGCGGAAAAACGCCGCATGTTGATCACCGATTTGCCGAGGGCGACCGCGCCCATCCGGTCGGGCCTCTTCAAGGCTAAACCCAAAAACGTGATTGTGCTGCCCGTGCTGTTTGAAGACCGTGTCAAGGCGGTCATCGAACTCGCCACTCTGAACGCATTTACCGCGTCGCATCTGGCGTTTCTTGAGCAGCTCACATCGAGCATCGGCATTGTGCTCAATTCCATTGAAGCCACGATGCAGACCGAGGGACTGCTCAAGCAGTCGCAGCAGTTGGCCACGGAACTGCAAACCGGCCAGAAGGAACTGCAGCAGACCAACGAACAGCTGGCTCTAAAGGCGCAGCAGCTTGCCGAACAGAACACCGAAGTGGAACGCAAGAACCAGGAAATCGAGCAGGCGCGCCGCGCTTTGGAAGAAAAGGCCCGCGAACTGGCTCTTACTTCCAAGTACAAATCCGAGTTTCTGGCCAACATGTCACACGAGTTGCGCACGCCGCTCAATTCGATTCTCGTGCTCGGCCAGCAGCTTGCCGAAAATCCCGATGGCAGCCTCACGCCGAAGCAAGTCGAGTTTGCGCGCACCATTCATGGCGCCGGAACCGACCTGCTCAACCTCATCAGCGACATTCTCGATCTCTCCAAGATCGAATCGGGCACGGTTTCTGTCGACGCCGAAGAAGTCTTCTTCAGCGCGCTCCTCGATGCCGTGGCACGCCCGTTCCGTCACGAGGCGGAAAACCGCAGGCTGGCTTTCGAAGTCACCTCCGATGCCGGCATGGGCCGCAGCCTGGTCACCGACTCCAAACGCCTGCAGCAGGTGTTGAAGAATCTGCTTTCGAACGCCTTCAAGTTCACAGAGCAAGGCAGCGTGCGGCTGTCGGTTTCGCGCGCGGAAAGTGGCTGGAGCGCCAATCACCCGGTGCTGGACGGCGCCGGCTCGGTGATCGCCTTCCAGGTACGCGATACCGGCATCGGTATTGCGCCGGAGAAGCAGCGCATAATTTTTGAAGCCTTCCAGCAGGCCGATGCCGGCACCAGCCGCAAATTCGGAGGCACCGGACTTGGCCTGGCCATCAGCCGTGAGTTGGCCAACCTGCTCGGCGGCGAGATTCAATTGCAGAGCGCCCCAGGACAGGGAAGCACATTCACCTTGTATCTGCCGCAGAGTTACATGGGCGCCGCCGTTGCTCCAGTGGCGAAAACCTCTGAGAGGAACGGCGCATCGGCAAGTACCCCGGCTTTCCTGACTACCGTGGTCACAGTCGAGCAGGAGGCGCGCATCGAAGACGACCGCGCCAATCTTGAGCCGGGCGATAACGTGCTGCTCATTGTCGAAGACGACCCGCATTACGCCCACGTGCTATGCGATCTCTCGCGCGACAAGGGATTCAAGGTCCTCATCGCCAGTACCGGCGCTGAAGCTTTATTGCTGGCGCGGGAATATAGCCCCACGGCCGTTTCTCTCGACGTGTTTCTGCCCGACATGCTGGGATGGACGGTGCTCAACCATCTCAAGCAAGACTCCGCGACGCGCCATATTCCCGTGCAGATGCTTACCCTCGACGAGGACCGGCATCACGGGCTTTCGCGCGGCGCATTCGCCTATGTCACCAAGCCCTCCACCACTGAGGATCTCGACGCCGCCCTCACGCGGATCCGCGAATACTCGCAGCCGCGCCGCAAGCGCCTGCTGGTTGTCGAAGACAATCCGGCAGAGCAGCTCAGCACGCGCGAACTGCTGGGTTACGAAGACATCGACATCGACACCGTAGACTCGGGCGGCGCCGCGCTTCTCGCGCTGTCTCAAACAAATTACGATTGCGCGGTTCTCGATCTCCGTTTGCCCGATATGAGCGGCTTCGATGTGCTGGCGCAACTGCGCGACAACCCTCAGCTCAAGGATCTTCCCGTCGTGGTCTTTACGGGCCGCGAGCTCACCCCCGAAGAGGACGCCCAACTGCACACGCTGGCGCGCAGCGTAGTGGTCAAGGATGTGGAATCGCCGGAAAGGCTGCTCGACGAAACCGCGCTCTTCCTACATCGCGTGATTGCCGATTTGCCGGCGGAAAAGCAGAATATGCTCGATCGACTGCACCGTTCCGACGATGCTTTGGCCAACCGCAAAGTGCTGGTTGTCGACGACGACGTACGCAATATTTTCGCCGTCAGCAGCGTTCTAGAGCGGCGCGGCATGACCGTCCTCTCGGCCGGCACCGGGCGCGAAGCCATCGCAACCATCGAGTCCACTCCCGATTTGGCGATCGTGCTGATGGACATCATGATGCCGGAGATGGATGGCTACGAAACCATGCAGGTGATTCGCCAGAATCAGGCGTTGCGGCGGCTGCCCATCATTGCCCTTACCGCCAAGGCCATGAAGGGCGACCGCGAGCGGTGCCTTGAAGCGGGCGCGTCGGAATATCTGGCCAAGCCAGTCAACACCGAGCAGTTGCTCTCGGTTCTGCGCATGTGGCTGCATCGCTAGAGCGATGCAAGACCGAGGGGTTTCGCCCGCGTTCTATGCAAGCAGACATGGAGATCAATCGATGACGGTAAATGAAAAAGTCAACATCCTGATGGTCGATGACCAGCCTGCCAAGCTCCTGAGTTATGAAGTTATTCTTGCGGAACTGGGCGAAAACCTGATCAAAGCCAATTCCGCCAGTGAGGCTTTGAGTGTCCTTCTCAAGACCGACATTGCCGTGGTTTTAATGGATGTGAGCATGCCTGACGTGGATGGCTTCGAGCTGGCCGACGTCATACGCCAGCATCCGCGCTTCCAGAAAACGGCGATCATCTTCATCTCGGGCGTCCATCTCAGCGAAGACGACAGGATTCAGGGTTATCACCGTGGCGCGGTCGATTACATCTCTGTGCCTGTGGTTCCCGAAGTATTGCGCGCCAAGATTGGTGTCTTTGTCGATCTGCACCGCAAAACCCGATTGCTGGAATCACTGAACAGAGAGCTGGAACAGCGCGTCGAAGAGCGCACCGCGGAACTGAGGAAGAGCGAGGCGGAATTCAGAACGCGCGCCGAACTCCTCGACCTGGCTACCGAAGCCATTATCGTGCGTGATCTCGAAGGCAATATCTGCTACTGGAACTCCGGCGCGGAACAGGTCTACGGCTGGAGGCGGGAGGAAGCGCTGGGCCAGAAGCTGCACGCGCTGCTGCAAACCGTTTTCCCCGCGCCGCGTGCAGAAGTCGAAGAACATCTGCGCTTGCATCGCACCTGGCATGGCCGCCTAACGCAAACCACGAGGGGCGGCGAAAAGATCGTCGTGGATTGCCTGAAATCAACGAATGAGGGTGGGGACGCGGTACTCGAGGTGAATCGCGATATTACCGCCGAGCTACGCGCGGAAGAAGCGCTTCGCGAGACCGAGAAGCTGGCGGCTATGGGGCGAGTGGCCGGCATCATCGCGCACGAAATCAATAATCCTCTGGCCGCCATCACCAACATTTTCTATTTGCTGCGCAATCATCCATCACTCGGCGAAGACGCGCGCAGGCTGGCTGATCTCGCGGAGGAAGAACTGGAGCGCGTCAGCCACATCACGCGCCAGACGCTGAGCTTTTACCGGGAATCGAAGCATCCGATCGCGGTTTTCGTGCCGGAGGTGCTGGATGACGTGATCGAGTTGCAGCACAAGACTCTCATCGCAAACCGAATTACGGTTCGCAAACATTACCACTCGGCGGCCATGGTGAAGGGTTTTCCGGTGGAGTTGCGGCAGGTTTTTCTGAACCTGATCGGCAACGCGATACAAGCCATGCCCGACGGTGGCGTCCTTGGTATCTATGTCCGCGAAGCCACCGACTGGACGACGAACGTGCGCGGCACCATCGCTTCCATTGTCGACACCGGAAAGGGCATTCGGCCCGAAGACCATGGGCGGCTTTTCCAGCCATTCTTCAGCACCAAATCGACCAAGGGCACGGGCTTGGGTTTGTGGATCAGCCAGGGTATCGTGCAAAAGCACGATGGCCGCATTACCTGCCGGACTTTTCGTGCGGAAGATGGAAGTGTGACCTGTTTCCGCGTGTTTCTGCCTGGGACGGCAACCTTCGATCCAAGAGCAATCGGAAGCGAAGAAGCGGGAAACGCGGAGTACAAAAGAATGGCGGGCAGTCACGGCTCGGCTGTCGTGCAGGTCGGAGGAGTCTGAAGCTGCAACCGCGTTCGCAGTTGAAGGCGGCCTGATGCGGAGTTGCCATGAGCAATAACGCAGTGGCGGCGGCCATCGCCTGATTACACTTTTAGCTCTTGTTTGCTATCGAGCATTTTCCGCCACGGATCGCGCCGCAGCCGGGTACGCCATTGTTGAAAATCCGAGACATGAAATGCCCGCGCCTTAGCAGAATCCAGTTCCGTCCATGCCAGCGGCATCGCCACCGGCATTCCAGGGCGTGCGCGCGGCGAAAATGGCGCCACGGAGGTCGCCTCGCGGTCGTTGCGAAGGTAGTCGAGGTAAATGCGATTTTTTCGCACCGCCTTGGTCATCTTCGTTACATAGAGTTCGGGCTTCTCGTGCTCGAGCCCTTGTACCATCCGGTGTGCAAATTCCTTGACTGCAGGCCATTCATGATCCGGACGAATCGGTACAACAACATGAAGCCCCTTGCCGCCCGTGCTTTTCACAAAGCTTTCCAGGCCTACTTTCTTTAGCGTGGCCCTCAGCTCAAGCGCGGTTTTCTTGAGGGTCTTCCATTTGATCGCCGCGTCCGGATCGAGATCGAACACGATACGATCCGGCGTGCCCAGCGATTCGTTGCGCGAACCCCAGGGGTGAATTTCCAGCACTCCCATCTGCGCCAGTCCAAGCAATCCCTCGGTCGAATCCACAGTGAGGTAAGCTTCTGACTCCTTGCCTTTCTTATTGCGAATCGAAATGGTTTTCACGGCGGGTGGCAAACCCATCCCAACGTGCTTCTGAAAGAAGCAGGCTTTGCCAATGCCGTCCGGACAGCGCACTACGCTGATGGGCCGGTCGGCGATATGCGGAAGCATGTGTTCGGCCACCGCCATGTAATACTCTGCGAGTTGCTGCTTGGTTACTCCGCTTTCCGGATCCAGCACCTTGTCGGGATGCGTGATTGCGAACTCCTTCATCCCCGTCGCTTCCTTTCTCCGGCGCCGGTCACTCGATTTCGCACTTGTCGGCGCTTGCGATGCACGCCTGCCTTTGGTTGGCTCGACTGCGGTTTCCCGCACCACTTCGCTCGCGGGCTTGTCTTCGCGCAGACCTTTGAACGCCGCCTGCCGCACGAGATTGTCGCGCGTCCATGTTGAAAATGCGATCTCGGCAATCAGCTGCGGCTTGACCCAGATCGCCCCGCGCTGCTCGCTGCGCGGAACCTCGACGAACGGAGAATTCTTTTGCTGCAATCGATCGAGGCGGGCACGAATCATCCGGTGGGTCTTTTGTGTAAATCCAGTTCCAGAGCGTCCGGCGTAGCGAAGTTTTCCTTTCTCGTAATAGCCGAGCAGCAAAGCGCCAATTCCGGAGCCTCCCTTCGACGGCAAAGTGAATCCACCGATTACAAATTCCTGTTCAAGACGGCACTTCAGCTTGAGCCACGCACCGCTGCGTCCTGAAGTGTACTTGGCAGACCTGAGTTTCGATACAATGCCTTCTGCTCCAAGTGCGCATGCCTTCTCAAAAACCTCATTGCCGTCGGCTTCAATGTCTTCGCTGAATTTCAGTGGGGATTTGGGGCCGGCGTTTCGCAGCAAACCTTCGAGAATTCGCTTTCGATCCTCGACCGGCAGCTCGCGCAGATTGTGCCCGTTCAGATGGAGCAGGTCAAATGCGAAATACGTGATGTAGCGCTGGCGGCCTTCGTGAAACGCTGCCTGCAAGTCGGCAAAGTTGCTGACTCCATGTTTATCGAGCGCGACCGCTTCGCCATCCAGGATCGCGCTCTCGACATCCAACTGTGCCGCGGCTTCCGCAATGTCGGGTATGCGCGCTGTCCAGTCGAGCCCTTTGCGGGTGAGCAGCTTTACCGTGCGGTTTTTCGCGGCTTTTCTTTCGTCAGACCGGATAAGAATCTGAATCCTGTAGCCGTCCAGCTTCAACTCATGCAGCCATCCATCGCAGTACGGGGCAGAAGTTGTCTGCTGCGCCAGTTGCGGCGCAATGAAGCCGGGAAACCGCTCGCGGGGAATATGCTTCAGGTCCGGCGCGGGCGTCGCGCGTTTCCTTTCGGGCGGAGCCGAGAGGGATGCCGGTTCTGATCTTTTCTTGTGCGAAGTTGACCTTGCGCCATTTCCCGCCTCGCCCGCCGAATTCCATACCCGGTCATGGTTCTCTGCAATCTCATCCATCGTCCGGCCGCTGGCTGCGCTGTTCGGTGCTTCATCGGTGATGGCAGGCGCAGAACTCTCTCGCGCGAACTTGTCTCTCTCCTTGATCAATAGCCAATTGGTTTTGTTCGAGCCGCCGGCAGGGCCATTCATTCGAACAAGAACCCAATTGCCTTTGAGCTTTTTCCCGTGCAATTCAAACTTGAGTTCGCCGTCTTTCAGGCCTTGTTCTGCGTCGCCATGCGGGATCCACTCACCTTTGTCCCATACCATCACGGTTCCGCCGCCGTACTGCCCCTTCGGAATCGTTCCTTCGAAGCCGGCGTACTCCCACGGGTGGTCCTCAACCTGCACCGCGAGCCGTTTGTCGCCGGGATAGTAGCTCGGGCCCTTGGTCACGGCCCAGCTTTTCAAAACGCCGTCCAGGCCTAATCTGAAATCGTAATGCAACCGCGTAGCCGCATGTTTCTGCACCACGAACGGCAGAGCTTTCATCTCGTGCCCCACCCGTGGTTTGCTTTGGGCGCCTCGCGGTTCGGCTGTCACGCTGAAATCGCGCATCGACTGGTAGTGCGCCAGTGGACGGTTCGTCCGAGGGGCAGGAGAAGATTTCGGTTTTCGTGCGGCGGCCATAGATTATGCAGCTCGATGCTTGCGTTTGCTTGCGCCTACGAGGACCGGGCCCTTGCGGGTCGCACTCGCGGCCTTTGTTCCTCTCCGCTCGCTGGCCACGGGTTTCTTGGCCTTCGACACGCTTTGCCGCAGCGCATCCATGAGATTGATTACCTTGGTCGGCTTGGCCCCCTTTTCCTCAAGCGGCAGCGGCACGTTCTTTTGTTTCGCTTCAATCAGCTTGCGCAGCGCAGCTTCATAATCGTCCTTGTATGCATCCAGAATGAAAGGCTGCGAATAGGCCTCGATGAGTTGCGTGGCCATGGCAAGCTGTTTCTTGTCGATGTGCAGCGAGCGCTCGCCGGGAGTCGCCGTAAAGTACTCGCTGCTGTCGCGCAATTCTTCTTGGTAGCGCAGCGTGTACGCCATCAAGCCCGCCGATGAGTCGCCCGGCGGCACCGCGATCGCTATAAGATGTTCGCGGCCGCCAAACGCAATCTCGCCGATCGCCGCTTTGCCCGTTTGTTTCATCGCATCGCGGAATACCACGAACGCTTCGGGCGACTCCTTGGGCTCCGGGACTACGAAATACGGCTTCTCAAACAACGCCGGCGGTAGTTCATCGAGAGCCACGAACTGTTGCACATCGATCACGTTCCTGGTCGCGATGCGCAGATTCGCAATATCATCCGGCTCGACCATCAGGTATTTGCCCTTGCTGTATTCATAGCCCTTCACGATCTCCGAGTTCTCGACCGGCTGGTTGTCACTGTCCACATTTAAGTGACGAATCCTCTCGCCGGAGTCACGGTCGATTTGATGAAAAGTTACGCCGCTTTGCGGGTTCGTGGCTGGAAACAACTGGATGCCGAAAGAAACAAGCGAGACTTTGAACTGTCCGGACCAATAGGGACGACTGGCCATGACTGCCTCCAGGGGTGCGGTGGGACACGTGCCCCTTTCCCGCATTTTATTCCGATGCCGGACCCATGCAAGAAGTTACACGTTGCAGCGGCGCTTGCCGCTCCACTTCGACATCAGGCATGCAGCTGACTTCAATTGCGCAGGATCAGGCGATGGGTTTCATGCTGAACCCGGTTTGATATTGATCCTAGGATGCCGCCGTATCGCGACCCACGCCTGCTTGTTCGGCGATCCGTCCCCTGAACTCTCAGTGTCTCTTGAAGTACTGCACTGCCCGCTCGTGTTGTTTGGCTTGCTCGAGAGTCGCAAATGTTCCCAGATTGCGGCGCTTGCCAGTTTGAGGGCTTTTCTTTCGCGAATACAAACGAAATTGTCCGGATTTGAGTTTGCGAATCATATGCTCTGGCGGCTCGTGGCCGCGTTAGAACACCTTCAACAACATCAGAATTACAACGATCAGCAAAATCAGGCCAAGGCCTCCGCTGGGGTAAGGCCCCCAACTGCGGCTGTAAGGCCATGCCGGAATCGCACCGATTAACAGAAGAACCAGGATGATCAAAAGGATACTCATAGTTTCGCTCCTCTAGCAGCACCGGCAACGTGCCGGCGGTTGCTCTCGATACGATGAGCTTTGTGCCAAATTAGTTGGCTCTGTCTTCATCCGCGCGGAACATTGTTGGGGGCACTTGGGATGTGCACCTCAGGCACGGCGTCTTTGTGCGTGCGGGGGCTCGCCCATACCAGGTAGCTGTTGAAAAGGAACTGTCCGCCCAGAATCAGCAGCCAGACCCAGAGAGCGAAACGCAGCGGCCGCCGCGGAATGTGCGTGCTCAGCAGGGTTCCGCCAACGGCTCCAGCTACGCCGCCCAGGATGAGCTGCAGCAGCAGTTGGGGATTGCTGGCATGTGTGAACCAGTGCGCGCCGCTGCCGATGAGCGAAACCAGAAAGCCAAAGACGATGTCGGTGCCGACCACTTGCGCGGGCTCCAGGGGCGTCAGGCTTAGCAGTGCGGCGCTGCCCAGGGCGCCCGCTCCCGCCGACGAAAAACCCACCTCCGCGCCCACGGGAAACATCAGCCACGCAAGCCATGGGCTGCGATCGCGCGTGACGGAATTCTGCCGCATGGGGCGAAAGGAATAAATGAGCTGCCAACCCGCCGTGGTGACAAGAATCGCGCCCAGAATGGCATTCAACAAATTGGCCGATCCGGTGCCGACCAGATGCTGGAGCAGGAGCGAGCCCACAAGAACACCCGGCGCTCCGCCCAGCAGCATGTAGCCGAGCGTGCGCCATGCCACATTGCGGCGCGCAATTTGCGCCGGCGCCAGAATCAACTTCACCGCGGCTGAAAACGTGAGCCCGATACCGACAGCCACCGGAGCAGGCACGCCGAGAAACAGCACCAGCACGGGCACGGTGATGGTGCCCGCGCCAACGCCGGTGAGCGCGATGAACAGCGAGATGAAAAATCCAATGATGTACGGCATCCGTGGTCCTTTGCTTTCAGCGCACAGTTCGTAGTTCTCAGATTGTGGTCCGCGGAAACGTGGAGCTGACGATCACGAATCACGAACTTGCTACTTCAATATGAATTCCGCACTCCACCTTGCGCCCCGCCCAGCGGCCCGAGCGCGGATCGTTGGGATCGAGCGGCAATGTGGTGCACGGTTCGCATCCGATCGATGTGTAGCCGCGCGCATACAGCGGCAGCAGCGAAATGCCAAGCTGTTCGCACGCGTACCACACGTCGCGCGAGGTCCACTGTGCGAGCGGCGCCAGCTTCAACACCTGTTTGCCGCCGGGCAGCGTGAACTGCGCCCGCTCCTCGAGCGCCGTGCGGCTCCGAGCCTGTTCGCGGCGCAGCCCCGTGAGCCACACGCGATAACCGGCAACCGCTTTGAACAGCGGCTCGACCTTGCGCAACCCGCAGCAGCGGTCAGGCGCGGACTGATACAGCAATCCGTGCTCCGCCTCCTGCTCGGCCACCGTCTTTTCCGGCAGCAGATTGATCAGGTTTAAATCCCACTCGCGCGCGATCCGATCGCGATACGAATAGGTCTCGGCAAAGTGATAGCCGGTATCGAGAAACAGAACCGGAATCCGCGGATCGCGCAAAATGGCGAGCTTCGTAAGCAATACGTCTTCAGCCTGAAAGCTGCACGTCAGGCACACGCCGCCATTTCCGGTCACTTCGCGCTCAAGCGTGGCCCGCACCGCGTCCAACTTTGCATTCAATTCGGCAGAAATCTCCGCAACGCTCATCACAAATCCGCCCCTTCTGAAGAAATGAAGATGTCTGCGCGCTGTAGCAGTTGATGCACTTCCGTCACGGCATGCATGCGGTTGTCCGCATCGAGCGTGATCTCGAATCCGCCTGCGCTCGCCGTCAATGCGGCTTCTTGCTTTACGCGCACCACCAGCGCGATTAGCCCCGACTGCGTCTGCACGTCCGTCATAGCATCGAGCAGTTGCGCATGCTCTCGGAAACCCGGCTCGTCCGCATCGATGCGGCACGCGACGGCGCCCACAGCAAACAACGAGCGCTCCACGGCGTCAATCAGCTCCGCAGGTCCGGTCAATTCCAGTACGCCGCCACGATGTCCCCACCTAGCCTCGCGTTCGCCTGCGGTCACGCGGCCCCACGCCGCAGTTTCGTCTTCTTCGCCAGCGACTGCGTGGTCCTGTGCAGCCGTCACCATGCCCGCCGCCACCGTGGCGTTGGTTTCGGGATCGATGAGAATCAGCGCCCCGGTGGAGCGATTATCGCGATACAAATCGACTGCGATAGGCCGCAGCAGATGCAGCGTCACTGCGCCGATGTCGTTCATGCGCAACGTGGGCGCCGGCTCGTGACGAAACGCGCGCAAGTCCACGCGATGATCGACTGAGGAAACCAACGCAGGCACGGTGTGGCTGGTGTGCTTCAGCAGATAGCGTCGATTGGCGTCGAGAGACCGCTGATCCATCCACACCAGCGACGCTGATACATTGCGCGCGACAATGGGCGCCGATTGATCCCCGTCAATCGAAGTACCGGCAATAGGGGCGCCGGCAATCAGGTCGCCGCGGCTGATGTCGACCTCGCGATCAAGCACCAGCGTGACCGAAAGCGGCGCGAAGGCCTCGTCGAGATCGCCATCGAAGGTCACGATGCGCTCGATCTTCGCTTCGCGCCCCGAGGGAAGGACCGTGATCCTGTCGCCGACGCGAACCACGCCAGATGCGATTTGCCCCGCGAAGCCGCGGAAGGTGTGATCGGGCCGCAGTACGCGCTGCACGGGAAATCGGAAAGCCGCATTCCGTGCACCTTCAGTCGCAGGCAACGCCTCAAGCAGTTCAAGCAGCGACGGCCCCTCGTACCACGGCATCGCGGTCGACGGACCTGCAGCCCGGTGCACCACGTTGTCGCCCTTTAGCGCGCTGACCGGAACAAAGAGCGCTTCGACCGGCGAGCCCGTATCTTCCGCGATTTGTTCAAGAACTGCCCGAAACTCCGACTCGACCGAGCGAAACACGGCTCCGTCGTAGCTGATCAGGTCCATCTTGTTCACGGCGACCAGCACGTGGCGCACGCGCAGCAGCGACGCGATGTAGGCGTGACGCCGCGACTGAATCTGCACGCCCTTGCTGGCGTCGATGAGCACAATGGCCGCGCCGGCCGTCGAAGCGCCCGTGGCCATGTTGCGCGTGTACTGCTCGTGGCCCGGCGTGTCTGCAATGATGAACTTTCTTTTCGCAGTAGAGAAGTAGCGGTAGGCCACGTCGATGGTGATGCCTTGCTCGCGTTCGGCGCGCAACCCGTCGGTGAGCAGCGCGAAATCGATCTGCCCCGGCGCCGTGGTGCCTTTGCCCTCAATCGACCGCACCTGGTCCTCGTAGACCGATTGCGTGTCGTAGAGCAGCCGCCCGATGAGTGTAGACTTGCCGTCATCGACGCTGCCTGCGGTCGAAAAGCGTAGCAAATCCTTCTCGCGCTCCTGCGCCAGAAACTCGCCAATCTCGAATCGTCTGTCCTCTAACTCTGCCGCAACCGCCAACCTGACCTCCAACGTCCCTTAGTCCCTAGTTCCTAGCCCGTGTCTTCTTGCTCCCTCGCTCCCTGTCTTTCAGAAATATCCCTCGCGCTTTTTGATCTCCATCGAGCCTTCCTGGTCGTGATCGATCACGCGATTTGCGCGCTCCGACGAGCGGAATGAGAGCAGCTCCGCGATAATCGCAGGAATCGTGTCCGCGTCGGAGCGGATGGCGCCTGTGCACGGACTGCAACCCAGCGAACGCAGCCGGCTCTTCACCATCCGGGGCGCCTCGCCCTTTCGCGCGACGAACGCCTGTTCAATGGGCAAGAGCCCTTCGCCACGCACGTACATGGGCCGCTCTTTGGCGAAATACAGATCGACCACAGGAATGTTTTCCTCGTGGATGTACTGCCACACATCCATCTCTGTCCAGTTTGAAAGCGGAAACACGCGAATGCTCTCGCCGGGATGGATGCGCGCGTTGTAGAGGTTCCACAGCTCCGGCCGCTGATTTTTCGGGTCCCACTGCCCCGCCGTGTCGCGGAAGGAATAGATGCGCTCCTTGGCGCGCGATTTTTCCTCATCGCGTCGCGCCCCGCCAAAGGCCGCATCGAAGTTGTAGTGGCGCAGCGCATCCAGCAGCGCCTGCGTCTTCAGCAGTCCGCAACAGCGCTTGGTGTCGAGCGCAATGGGATTCGTTCCCGCCGCGATCGCCGGCTCATTGCGCCACACCAGCAGCTCCGCACCCGCCTGGCGCGCTATGGCGTCGCGAAACGCGATCATCTCGCGGAACTTGAAGCCGGTATCGATATGCAGCAGCGGAAAAGGAATTGGCCCCGGATAAAACGCCTTCTGCGCCAGCCGCAACATGACCGATGAGTCCTTGCCGATGGAGTAAAGCATCACCGGCCGCTCGAACTCCGATGCGACCTCGCGCAGGATGTGCATGCTCTCAGCCTCGAGCTGCCGCAGGTGATTCAATCGCTGCGGCGAAGGCGCGCTTGCGGGCGGGTGGGCGCTGGTGATTTCAGGTGTGGCGACAGGCATGGTGACCTCGGGGATTCAGGAAATCCGCTGAATGCCCGAGACCCATAGAGACAGACCCGGCGTTCAGCTACGGGTGCGTCTTCTTTGTCGATTGTGCTGAGGAGAAGAAACTAGCGTGTACACCCGTCGGCAATGTGCGACAGGCGACAACAACCAGCGATTTGCAGAGTGCAAACCATGAGTAAAGCCATCCTAACAAAAGATGCGCGGTGATGCAATGGAGTGTTTTGGTCCAAAATGGCCGACGATCCTTATTTGAGCCGCGAGCCTAGCGGGACCTCTTCAAGAAAACTTGCCAGCACCGGCGCGCCGCCCTCAAGCGAGGCTGCCAGCAACATGCCGTTCGACTCCAGTCCGCGCATCTTGCGCGGCGCCAGATTCGCCACAATCACGATCTTGCGGCCGACGAGTTTCTCCGGCTCGTAATACTGCGCGATGCCGGCCAGAATCTGCCGCTTCTCGTAGCCGAGGTCGACTTCGAGACGCAGCAGCTTGTCGGCCTTGGGCACACGCTCGGCCACCAGGATCTGCGCCACGCGCAAATCCACTTTGACAAAGTCGTCGATGGTTATGTGCTGCGGCATCTGCGCCGCCTGCGGTGGGGCAGCTTCTTCGACGGGAGCTGTGGAATCGGAGGCCGGCACGCTCGCGGCCTTGGCCGGCGCCGGAGGTTCCGTCGCAGCCTTTGCGGCAACCGGTGCGGTGGGTTTCGGCGCGGGCGTGGGCGTTTGCGGCGCGGCTGCTGTTGCTTGTGTGGCGGCCGGACCCGGAGCAGGCGGCGCCGTCTTCGCCGCGTTCACTTGGCCGTTGCTCGCAGCCTCTATGACCGTGCGGCTGTTCTCGTCCTCAAGATTCTGCATACGTTCAATCGCTTCCTTCTCCGCGCGGGGAAACAGCGGCGAAGGCTCGCCAAACTTCGTGCCCGCCTGCAAACCGCCCCACGCGAGATCTTTCAAAAATCCATCCTTCGCTGCATCGGCCAACTCGCCCTGCCCCAACTGGCGCCAAACCTTGGCCGCGGCATCCGGCACAATGGGATACGTGAGCGCCGTGATCACGCGGATGGCCTCGGCCGCCGTGGTGAGCACGCGCGCTTGCAGCGCCGCATGATCGGCGTCGCTGCGCTCCGCAGGCTTCTTCCACGGCGCATTCGCCGTCAGGTAGCCGTCAGTCTCTGCAACCAGCGCCCACAGTGCCTTCAGAGCTTCAGAGAAGTTCAACTCATCGAACGCCAGCCCGAATGCGGCCATCGCATTCTCGGCGTTCTCGCGCAGGCTGCTCTCCGCGGGAGTCTCCGCGCCCACTCCCGGCGCCATGCCGCCAAAGTACTTGTGCACCATGTTCACCACGCGGCTCACCAGGTTGCCGTAGCCGTTGGCGAGATCGCCGTTGTAGCGCTGAACAAGAGCGTCGAAAGAAAAATTGCCGTCCTGCCCGAAGGGAATCTCGCGCAGCAGGAAGTAGCGCAAGGCATCCGCGCCCAGCACTTCGTGAACCGTCTCGGCGCGCACAATGTTGCCGCGCGACTTCGACATCTTGCCCTGGTCGAAGAGCAGCCAGCCGTTGGCACGCACCGAGCGCGGCAGGGGAATGCCCGCCGCCATCAGGAACGCGGGCCAATAGACGCAATGGAAGCGGCTGATTTCCTTGCCGATCAGGTGGATGTCCGCCGGCCAGAATTTCTTGAATCTTTTCGTCGTCGTCCGAACCGTAACCAAGGGCAGTAATGTAATTCGCCAACGCGTCCAGCCACACGTACACCACGTGCTTTTCGTCGCCAGGCACGGGAATGCCCCAGGAAAAACTGGTGCGGCTCACGGAAAGATCTTTGAGGCCGCTGCGCACAAAGCTGATGACTTCGCGCCGCGTTGACTCCGGCCCCATGAACTCCGGATTCGCCTCGTAAAATTCCAGCAGCTTGCGCTCGAAGGCGGAGAGCTTGAAGAAGTAGTTCTCCTCGCTCACGGTTTCGGTGGGCCGGCCGCAATCGGGACAGAGCGTGCCTGGCGGCCCGTCCACATACGCCTCGTCGGAGACGCAATACTGCCCTGTGTACGAGCCCTTGTAGATGTAGCCGCGGTCGCGCAGCGTGGCGAACAGGTGTTGCACGCCGCGCTTGTGCCGCTCCTCCGTGGTGCGGATAAAGTCGTCGTAGGTGAGCCCGAGCAGGTCCCACAAGCCGCGGAATTCGCCGGCAATTTTCGTGGCAAACTCCTGCGGCGAGCAACCAGCCAGCTTGGCCGAGCGCTCGATCTTCTGCCCGTGCTCGTCTGTCCCCGTCAAGAACCAGGTGTCGATGCCCATCGCCCGTTTGCGCCGCGCAATGGCGTCGCACACCATGGTCGAGTAAGCGTGCCCCAGGTGCGGCCGCGCGTTCACGTAGTAAATCGGCGTGGTCAGATAAAAACGACTGGAACTGGAAGATGGATTGGTCATAAATCGATCGGCCGCTTCAGCCTTCAACCCACGGCAACGGGCTAAAGTCTGGAGACAATCCCTCTTCCATCTTATGGCATCGATGCAGACACCTGCTGCCCGCTGCATCGTCGCGCGAGATGCAGTTGCGCGGCGCTCCCATTCATCGCCATTCACCTGCGCCGATCAACTCGCCGGATCCCTGACCGCGAGCGTATAGCCGGTGTTCGACTTCGGGGTGTCGTATACACCGTAGTCGCAACTGAATACCGTCCATGCTTCGCTGGTGTCGGCCGCGTCAGTTGTCGAGGTCCAGTAGAACTGGTAGCCGATGAAGCTGAGAAAAATCTGCCCTTGGTAAACAGACCCATTTGGATTCAGGTACGTGAAGTCAAAATAGTCGGCTTCGTTGTTCTGGTTTCTGTCTGCCAGGCTCTGCATCTCGTTGCGGTTCGGCATGCGCCAACTTCCGGCAGCCGAACTGTCGTTCAACCCGCATTGGCCGCTGGCCAGGTTGCCCACAGCTGTTGCGGCGGTTGCCCAGTCGCCCTGAATGCAGTTGGCCTGCTTCAGCCACACGAGCCCCGTCATCGTATCTATGATCGTCCCATTTCCTTTGTCGATAAAGCGCGGAGAGATCAATCCCACACCCATTTGCAGGGTTCCGTCATCGCCGGGCTGCAGGGGAGGCTGGAACAGACCGGTTGCCTGCAGCCGCCCGGCTCCGCTACCTGTGCCGCGAACGGCCCAGATGCCGTTCTTCGAAACCGTCTTCACATTCTGCACGCCGTCGTTGATGTAGCGCCCGTCGCTCATGCTGATGGCCCACGCCGACGGCGAGCCCAGATCGCCTCCAAAGTAGCTGGTCGAGGTCCAATAAACAATGCCGGCAACATTGGCGAAGGGGCTTCCCGGCGTCACTGCAGGATTGCTCGAGGAAATGTCGACCACGCTTTCAAGCTCATTCACGTTGGGCAGCCGCCACTGTCCCGCGGCCGAGCCGTCGCTCAATCCGCACGCGCCGCTCGCCAATTGGTTGGCGTCGGCCAAAGCCGCTGGCCACGTGTTTGGAACAAAACAACTTGCGTCCCTCAACCAAACCAGCCCCGTCAGATTGTCGGTCACTGTGCCGTTCTGGTTGTCGATAAACCGAGTCTGGGGCCAGGCCAGGCCTTTGTGCAACGTGCCGTCGTCGCCGCTCGCATAGCTTGTTTGCTGCCCCGTCGCTGCAAGTTGCACCGGCGGATTGCTGCCGTCATAGGCGGCGAAGTTGGCGCCGGAAAGAGAGGCATTGGGGAGAGAAGTGAAATCAATGAGCGTGAAGTACATGGGAATGCCCGTCGTTTGCGACTCTTGAAACTGTCCGGTGTGATCGAAGCGCTCAACTTTGACATTGGCGCCGCTCACCGATGGGTAGAAACCGTAGCCCGTCTTGTTCACCCAGATTTGGTAATCCGCCTGCGCATCGCCGGAGGTCGTCAACCCGGAAAAACTGTAATGCCCATTCGCATCTGTCGTCGCCGTCGAGACCACGGTATTGTTGTTGGTAAGCCAGAGGGTCACGGTTGCGCCGGCCAGCGGCGCTCCCTTGAAAGTGACCGTGCCGGTGACGGTGTTGGTCTGCGGCGGCGAGCCGGGATCGGTCAGACCTGGGCTTCCGGCACTTCCACCACTGCAACCGCTCACAAACGCTCCAAGAACAACCGCGATGGGCCAGAGAATCAGGCGCATAAGTGTCTCCTTCCGGGACCTGCCATTGCGCAATACTTCTCCCTGGCAGCAATCTCAGCAATGCGGCGGGGCGATGTCGCGAATGGCTTTCAAAAAGACTCATCGGCTCGACCCGAAGACCGCGTGAGAGCTTCGCGGCAACAAGACCCTCTTAAGTAATGCACGACTTGGTGCGCAACGAACTCGCAGGCGCACTCTGCTAAAATTGCCTGGATAATCAAGGATTTTTGAGGCTCTCGCGTGGTTCTGGAACTGGAAAAACGGCTCGCTGATCGCCTTCGCGCCGTCCTGAAAGAAAAATACGCGCTCGACGTCGAGAACATCCCGTTGGAGACGCCGCCCGACCTGCATCTGGGCGAGATTGCCACGCCCATCGCCCTGCAACTCGCGCGCACCTTGCGCAAGGCGCCCAAGATCATCGCGCAGGAGATTGTCGCCGCGCTCGGTTCGGTCGAAGGATTCGCGCGTTTCGAAGTCGAGGGCCCCGGTTACGTCAACGCGCGCCTGGATCGCGCAGCTTTTGCAGTTCGCACGGCGTTTCCGATTACAAGGCCTAAACCCGCTATCTTCGCGAATGTAGAACATACTTCGATCAACCCGAACAAAGCCGCGCATATCGGCCATCTTCGCAATGCGATCCTTGGGGACACTTGGGCGCGACTTTTAAAGGCGGCGAGTTCAAGCCCGGATACCGTTATTGTGCAAAACTACATCGACAATACCGGTGTTCAGGTTGCTGATGTGGTCGTCGGTTTTCTCCATCTTGAGCACATGATGCCGGCAGACGTAAGGCGACTAATTGATCAGCAAGATCGAGCTGTCCAAGCTGCGCTAAAGGAGGGGATTCCAATCAGCAAGATTGCAGAGGATATTGCAAGCCCGATCGATTACTACTGTTGGGGAGTCTACGCAAGAGTCTCCAACTGGTATCTCGGAATTGACAATGATCCGCTTGAACCCGATCCCGAGAAGGTGTCCGCTCGGAGGCAGATTCGGCTGGACACGCTCCACGCAATCGAAGCTGGAAATAACGAAACAGCTGAGATTGCTGAGCTCATTTCTAACGCAGTGCTCCATCGTCATATCGAGACAATGTACCGCCTCGGCATTGAATACGATTTTCTGCCGCGCGAGAGCGAAATCCTTCACATGAAATTCTGGGAGGCCGCCTTCAGGCAACTACAAGAAAAGGGCGTCCTCTACAAAGAGACGAAAGGCAAAAATGCCGGCTGCTGGGTAATGACTCGCCCCGGCACCGAGACCGCCGATGGCGAGACGGACGAAGATTCTAAGGTCATTGTCCGCTCGAACAATACCGTAACCTACGTCGGAAAGGACATTGCCTTCCATCTTTGGAAATTCCGGCTGCTCGAAGGGTGCGAGTTTGGTGACGAGCTCTTTCGCATCTACCCGACCGGGAAGCGGTGCTACAGATCAAATGACAATCGCAGGCGGGATGAAAATGGCATCCCGTATGGTACCGGAACTCCCGAGCACTTCAAGGCGAGCGGTGCTGATTATGTATTTAACGTCATAGACTCGCGTCAATCGGACGCTCAGGCAAACGTTAAAGAGGCGTTGCGCGGAATGGGTTACGCAAAGCAGGCGGATCAGCTGAGGCATTTCACGTACGAGATGGTCGCGCTTACGCCGCGCTGTGCAATGGAACTCGGCTATGCCATCTCGCCAGACGATGAGAATCGTCCATACATTGAAGTCAGTGGACGTAAGGGTTTTGGTGTGAAGGCGGACGATTTAATCGACAAGTTGGAGGAGTCAGCCCTCGAAAAGGTCAATACCACGAACCTTCAGATGGACTCTCATGAGCGCACAAGGATCGCCCATCAGATTGCCATTGGGGCGCTGCGTTACTTCATGCTGAAATACACCCGCAATTCTGTCATTGCTTTCGACTTCAAAGACGCCCTCAGCTTCGAGGGCGAAACGGGACCCTACATTCAATACGCAGTCGTGCGCATCCGCAACATCTTCCGCAAAGGCGGGAAGGACCCCGAAGCGGTGTTAGCGGAGTTCGCGGGCATTGCATGCAGCAGCCTTTCGGATTACCTCAGCGGTGAGGGGAACGAAGACCTCTGGTCGCTGTGGCTCCGCGCCGGACGCCGGTCTCAGGTTTTAGAGCAGTGCATCGCGACGTCCGAACCCGCCTATCTCGCGAAACACGCCTTCCAGCTCGCGCAGGAGTTCGCGAATTTCTATCATCGCCACCACATCCTCACGGAAGAGGATCCCGCGCGCAAAACCTTCCTGCTCGCCACCGCCGTAGTCACACTGCGCGAACTCATTGCGTCGCTCGCATTGCTCGGCATCGAGAGCCCCGAAGCGATGTAAAAGCTGCTTCCCAGTTGCCAACCCTGCGCCCCGCCATGGACAATGTCGTGGGGTGGTCTGACCAGTCTGCGCCGGCACGAATGCGCTTGAGGTCCGTCATCCGCGGGAGGGCTCGCCATGCGCCGTTCGCGTCTTGCTTCGCTGCTTTTTGTCTTCGCCTCAATCCTCTTCGCGGCCACCGTTTGGTCGCAGACCGCCCTCGAATACGCGCCGCCCATCACCACCTCGCTTCTGCCGCCCAATCCTCATGCCTCCGAGCCCGGCTTGCTCTTTTATCTCTCCGGCGACCATGGCCTCAATGCTGACTACGCGGCCGGCGGCGATCCCGTGCCCAACTACGTGCACGACGTGAAGATTCTTCCCGGAGGCGCCAGCGGCTCTTACATTCAGTGCGGCAACAATCAGTTGCTCTCTTACTGGGCGCCGGGCAACATCTATGCGCAGCGCGGCACGCTCTCGTTCTATTGGCGATCGCGCGACCCCGTGGACGAGACGGCGTTTCCCATCTTCCGCGTGGGCTACGCGGACCATTCCAGTTGGGACCAGGTATGGCTGCGTATCGATTACAACGGCCATGGCTTCGATGCCTTTGTCACCGACGTGAACCTGGGCCGCACGCGCATCTCCTACGACATGCCGAACTTTCCCAAGCCGGATCAATGGGCACTTTTGACGCTGACATGGGATGAGACCACGGGCATCCGCTTTTACGTCGACGGCAAGATGGTGGCCGAAAAAGCTGCCACGGGCATGTTTGATGCCGCGCTGGATCAATTGGGGCCGCACTCGCGCATCATCGGACCCACGGGCGTCGAAAGCTCCTACAGCTATGACCGCGGGGGCGACATCGACGAGGTACGCATCTACGACCGGGCGCTTTCTGATGAGAATGTGGCTGCGCTGGTCAAAGGCGAAACACCCAAGAATATTCCGCCTGTCACACGTAGCCTTGCAAACGCCGGCACGCAGAAGGAGTGGTGGTTCCATTACGGCTGGAACCGGCCCGGCGATATTCCGGCTCCGCTTCCCGCTGCCAACACTATCATTCGCAAGGTGCAAATCAACGACGCATACGATATCGGCCGCTGGTGGTGGCGCGCCACGGACGGCATCCGCGAAACCACATGGCCGGGCGTCTACAATCGTTCGCGCCTGGTTGGCCGCTTCGATTACTTCCAATTGCCGGATTGGGATTGCTACGCGATCTCAGGAAAGACCATCACTTTCATCATGCCGGACGAGCCCTGGAATCACCTCGAATTCACCGGCGGCGCATTCGGCAACATGACGTTGCTTACTCCGGATGTGTCGGTGGATGCGGTCCGCCGCAGTGGGCTTGATGGGACGACGCTGCCGGGGAAGACGCTCTTTGAGCGGCCCAGCGGCCAGGAGACGACCTTTCACGATTTCTCTACGCCGATGACCGGCGGCAAGCTGCGCTTCACCAATGTGGAGCAGGAGACGCCCATCGGCGAATTTTCCGCCTACTACGTCCATCCGGGCGATCCACCGGCAGGAATCGTCCAGCTCAGGTACAGGCTTTCGACAGGCACGTCTGCGGATGACAATCCAAGCCTGACGCCGCTGGTCGACTTTGTTCACGATCGTTATCCGGCGGACGAGCGCTCGCTGATCGTGGGCATGCCGGGCGGCGGCGGGCGTGGCCGGTTTGCGGACCAAAGGCCCAGAGCATCCGGCAGCAAAGAAGATGTGCCCGGCCTGCCCATCGTGCACATCATCATTCCAGCCGACCTGCGTGGCATGTCCGCAACCACGACACACATTCCCTCCTACACATGGGACGACATGGACGCGGGCCTGGACGGCATTGCCATCGACTTGCCCGCATTGAATGTGAAGCCGACGCATGGCGATTATGTGCCCATGAACATCGAGGTGCGCGACCCGCTGTGGCCGATGCGCGACATGCTCAACTTCACATTTTCAGTCAAGCCGGGCGAGGCGCACACCTTGTGGCTGGACACGCGCGACCGCATTCTGCCCAACGACAAGAGCCTGCTGATCACGATCGCGTCGGCCAGCGCGGAGTTCAATGCAGGTTCTCTGGAAGGCGCGGAGGTGCGGCTGATTTTCAAGCCGTACAAGGATGCGCTCAAAGAGCACATTGCCGACCGCCTGACCCAGGTACGCGACAACTTTTCAAACATGACCGAAGAGCACGTCAACAGCCGGCGGTTGAATGCCTATAACCGCTTCTTCGCCGATATGACCGACCTGCTGCGCGTGGATCCCCAGAACGATCTCGGCCGCAAATACTGGCACGAATGGAACCCGGAGACGGCAGTTCCGGATTTCACTCTACCGGCGACGCCGGCAGGTGTGCCGGAGTGGGCCTGGCTCCAGACCAGGGACGTTGACTACTTCCAGCGCATCGCCGACTTCTATATCGACTGGCGCCAGGCTTGGGA
This sequence comes from uncultured Acidobacteriota bacterium, assembly GCA_963826735.1. Lineage (GTDB taxonomy): Bacteria > Acidobacteriota > Terriglobia > Terriglobales > Acidobacteriaceae > Telmatobacter. The sequence goes on along the minus strand of CAWGYN010000005.1, from coordinate 489,520 downwards.
CGGGGAATTCGGCGGCGGTCTCGGCGACGACAGCGACTTCACCAATCTGTTTCCATCGCTCGCGCTGATGGGCACGGAGCCGGGGAAATTGAAGACGTCGCTCTCCCGCGAACTGGAAGCCATGTACGAAAACAAGATGTGGACCAACGGACTGGCCACGGGACAGTTTGACGAGCTGCACAGCTACGAGGACGGACTGAATGTTCTCGGCCAGTCGCTCCTGATGGATTTCGGCAATCCCAAGGATCTGGAACGCGCTATGCTGACGGCCCGCCGACTTGAGTGGCTCACCGGCATCAACGCCGCCGGGCATCGGCATGTTCGCTCTGCATATTTCAGCGGCGCAAAGATGGCCACAGGCGGCGTATGGGGATGGACCAAGGCGCGATCCTACATGGACTTTCATCCCGCGCTCGATCTGGTGCTGTTCAATGGCGCGCCGGAGACGCGCAAGATGGTGCTCGAGACCGTCGACGGCATGTTGGCGCATCGCAAGCAGGAAACGGACGGCAGGTGGGTCACGCGCACAGACATCAACTTCAAGACCGACGAAGATCTGCCCGGCGGCGACGCCACGCCCGACTTCATGTTCTGGGCCGCGTACCGCTGGACCGGCGACAAGAAGTATCTATTGCCACTCATGGATGCGGGTCCGTCGTCGCTCGCGAATATAAGCTCCGACGCGCTGGACATGCTGGATTTGCGTGACACGTGGGGCAAGCAGTTGGTGGCGGCGGCAGGGCCGACGGACCGCACAACCGGAGTTGCGCCGACAGCGGCGCAATCCATTACCGGGTCTGCCGAGACCTTCGCCTGGCAGGTCAGCGGCGATACGAGATTTCTCGACCGGCTCTATCGAGCCCAGTTGCAGGCGGAATCGAACCGAGAATGGATTAATACAGAAGGCAGTCTCTGGATCGATCGCGTGACGGACTCCGCCGGCCCCATGTTCGTCAACACAGAATTGCAGCGCGCGCGCTTCGGTGGCGTCGCGCTGGTCCGCAATCACATCTATCCGGGCAATTCCGTCAGTTGGAAGTTTGTCGCGCCGGCCACGCCGCAAAGCCTCGGCATTCTGGTTCCGGTGGCTACGCCGGATCATCTGAAGATCGTCGTGTACAACCTGGATGCCGTTCCCGTCGAGACGCGGATGACCGGATGGGAGATCGATCCGGGCAAGTGGGAGATCACCCAAGGCACCCGCGGCAACGCGGAAACCGATCCGCTCGAGAATGTCACGACCAGAACGGCGAGCTTTGAACGGAGCACCAGCCTGGACTTCACATTTGCCCCGCACACGACGACCGTGCTCGAACTCAAGTTGACGGAGAAGGGTGTGCCTTACTGGTCGCGCCCCGATTTGGGGATTGGCGCGGACGACGTGAAAGTGGAGGGCGCGAAGATGACCGTAACCGTGCACAGTCTGGGCTCAGTGGACGCGCCTGCATCGAAGGTGGCTCTGCGCGACAAGGCGGGAAAGACTCTGGCCACGGCCGCAGTACCCGCGCTCGAAGCGCCTGTCGACCTCATGCCGAAGACGGCGCAGGTCACGCTCGCCGTGCCCGCTGGCGCGGATCTCAAAGGCGCCACCGTTACTGTCGAATGCGGCGGCGACGTGCCCGAGATTACTCTGATGAACAACAGTGTGACGCTGTAGTGTTCGGTCGGGAGTGGTGCATTCCCAAGCCTCAAAAGCGAGACCTGGGGTACCCGGCATCTACAGCCCGAGGCGATTTAGAGACAGCTTCTACGGCGATTCCAGAGAAGCTATACCCAGCCGGCATTCCTCCAGGGCCAACCGTTCACGAGGACTCTCTCAACCTGGAAACAGCTGATTCTAAAAACAATACTGCAATTTTAAGGCTTCAATCTGGATACCTCCGACTTTATCATTGACAGAGTTTCACTTCTGGAGTACTCATACGTTGGATGCAATTCCCCAAGGAGATCCCTCTATGAAAATCACCATTGTCACTGCCATCTCCCTCATCCTCTGGCTGGCCGGATCCGCCGCCCATGCACAGAAACTCAAGCCGCTTTCGCCTGCCGACGCCGCTCGCGTGCAGTCGCTCTTGTCGAAATTCGACAGCAATAGCTATGCGCTCAAGTACCAGGTTGCCGAGGGTCCGGGCAAAGTTGTTACTAAGGACATTGGGCTGGAGGGCGTAACACAGAGGCAAAAATTTATGGTGGCGCCGGGGGTCAGGGAAGCAAGTACGGTGAATACGATCAACGTCTTCGCACAAAGGGCCGCAAGTACGGTAAATACGATCAACGTATTTATCAGTAAGGAAGCGTCTACCGTCAACACCATCAACGTCTTCAGGACTAAAGAGCAGAAGGACGCCGCCGCGGAGCTGAATACGATTCTTGCTCGTTATTTGACGAAGTAGCATTTCCTATGACATCGCTGCATGGGCGAGCTGGACACGTGGTCGCGCGGCTTCTCATGGTCGCGCGACATCTCATGAGTGGCTTCGCCGTTTTTCTGGGCGGAGTGCATATATTTCTCATTCTGTACGTCGCCACGCATGCCTATGCGCTTGCGGACTCGCACCCGACGATTGCTGCGATCGATCGCATAAGCGACCTTTACAGCAGCATTACATTCGCAAACCGGAATTTTGGCTTTTTTGCGCCTCAGGTTTCGGCCGATTGGAACCTTTCGCTGGAATTGACCACACAAGACGGTCGGACGCGCGCCTATAAATTTCCTGAGAGAAACGGGGAAATGCGCGTCAAGATGTACACGATGCTCGGACACTTCGCGACAAACGAGACCGACATGGACCTCTTCTCGCGGTGCTGGGCCGTTAAAGCACTCAACGAGAACCGCGATGCCCGCTCGGCGGAGGTCATCGTCACTGTAAACGACGTTCCCACAATGGCAGAGTACAGGGCTGGTCGGCGGATAACTGTCGCCCCCTTCTACCAGACGACGTTCGACCTCCGCTGACGCCTATGGCCGGCACCCTACATCGTCTCTTTGGCCGGCTGAAGGGCACAGCCGAACCCGAGGTCGCGGCGGTCTACCGCATCTCTCTGGCCGCATTCATTATCGTCAGCCTGCTCGTCGTCCGCGAATCGTGGCTCGATCAGTACGGACAGCATGGTCTGATTCGCTGGGCTATAACACGGGCCTCCCTGCCCTCCGTGCTTCCGCACATCGGTGACCTGGCAGTATTACTGGCGCCTCTTCACATTTCACCGGATCAAACTGTCTACCTGGTGATCGGCGCCTATTTTCTGTCACTGCTGATGCTGCTCGTCGGATGGCATACGCGCATCGCGGCAATTGTTGCCTGGTGTCTGCACTTCCTGCTTATGTATGCGGGGGGCGGCATGATTTACGGTATGGATATCTTCACTCACATCGCGCTGCTGTATGCCGTCCTCATGCCGTGCGGAGCCCGGTGGTCGATCGACAGCTGGGGAAAAACCGGGATCGTCAACATGTTCGCACTGAGCGGTCTGGGAAGGACCCTATTGCGGCTGCATCTCCTCATCATTTACACGTCGTCGGGGATCGAGAAGGCCATGGGCGCGCAGTGGTGGAACGGGGAGGCCATTTGGCGTTCGCTGATGCTTCCTGCATTTCACCATTTCTCGTTGGAGTGGCTTGCATGGCATCCGTGGATCACGGTTCTCGCCGGATGGGGAACCATGGCAATTGAGATCGGCTGCTCTGCTGTACTGGTTCCAGCGCTCAGGCGAACCTGGCTGATTGCCGTCGTCTTCATGCACCTTGGCATCGGTCTTTTCCTGGGGATGTGGCTGTTTGGTACCGTCATGATCATCCTCAACTTCGGCGCGTTCGCGTGCCGCGAGGATCTCCTTTACCTCGGAAGAATTAAATCGCCCTTATTGCAAAGTGTTTCAAGAACATTTCCGCGGGGTGACCCGGAGGTAAGCGAGATAGCAGAACGCTTGATAGACGGATAGGAGATGGTCGTGTGAGGCCAGCAATCGGCGGAATAACCCCGGCCATACATGGCGCTCGTTTTTGAAACCTGAGAAAACACGAGCAAGCCGAAAGCTACCAGCTACTCCCGCTTCCGCCGCTGATGCGTCGACGGAATATTCATGTCCTCGCGGTACTTGGCCACGGTGCGGCGGGTGAGCTGGATGCCCTGCGACTGCAGCATCGCGGCGAGCTGATCGTCGGTCAGCGGGTGGCGCGCGTCTTCGTCTTCGATGAGCTTTCGCACCTTGCGCTTGAGCACCAGCAGCGGCGTGTCCGCGCCTTCGGGGCCGTTCGAGCCCTCGGAGAAGAAGAACCGCAGCTCCAGCACGCCCTGCGGCGTATGCGCGTATTTGTTGGCCACGGCGCGGCTCACCGTCGAAGGGTGAACGCCGATCTCCTCGGCCACTTCCTTGATCATCATGGGCCGCAGCCCTTCCACGCCCTTGTCGAGAAACTCCTGCTGCCGCCGCACAATCACTTCGCACGTGCGCAGAATGGTGCTCTTGCGTCTGCGCGATGTTGCGCATCAGTTGCAGCGCGGAGCGGAAGCGCTCCTTCACGTACTCCTTCACTTCTTTGTCGGTGTCCTGCGAGACCAGCATGCGCCGGTAGCGCTGGCTCAGGCGCAGGCTGGGCAGGTCCTCCTCGTTCATCGATGACCACCCACTCGCCGCCGCGCTTCACAAAGAACACGTCGGGCTCGATCAGCCGCGTCTGCTCGCGGTTGTACATGCGTCCCGGGCCGCGGGTCGAGCGTGCGGATAAACTCCACCGCCGCATGCGCCTCTTCGAGCTGTCACCTGCGCCGCGCGCGCCAGGTCCTTCAGGTCGCGCTTCTGCAGCAGAGGCAAGTGATGGTCCACAATCAGCGCCGCCACTTCCATGGCGCGCCGCCGCTCCTCGATGCTTGGCCTCGGCCTCGGCGCGGAAGCTGCCGTGCGGCATCCGTCCTCGGTCTCCCCCAGTGGCCGCTGCCGTACAAATGGTCAAACTCTTGCTGCTGCGCCGCGATCTGCATGGCCAGGCACTCCCGCAGATCGCGCGCGCCCACGCCTGCCGGATCCAGATGCTGCACCAGGTCGAGCGGCGCGACGATCAGATCGAGCGCCGCGCGCCATCTCCGGCGCGTGGCCGTTGCTCGCCGCCGCGTCCGCGGGAGCCCCGCGGAACGCCGCGGCCAGCTCCTCTTCGCTCGCCGCCAGGTAGCCGTCTTCATCCAGATTGCCGACCACGAACTCCGCCGCCTCGTGCAGCTTTGCGCGTCCAGGCTCAGAGCTCCCAGCTGCCACGCCAGGTGATCGGACAGAGTCGTAGGCTGGGAGAGAAAGTTTTCAAACGAGGGCTTTTCGCTGTCTTCATACTCCGGCTGTGTGCGATAGCCGGGGTCGAGATAGTCCTGGAAGTACGATCCAAAATCGATCTCGTTGAAGACGTCCTTGGGCGGCGCGGCCGTTTCCTCCACGCCGCGCTCCAGCCGCTCCTCGCGGCCTGCCACCTCATCCAGCATCGGAACCGTTTCGTCAATCTCTTCCAGGACGGGATTTTCCACCATCTCGGCATCGATCATCTCCTTCAGCTCCAGCTTGTTCAGCGCAAGAACGCTCACCATCTGCATCAGGCCCGGCGTCAGGACCTGGCGTTGCGCCACCTTCAGACTCAGTCTTGGTTGCAGCAGCGCCATAGATGCAGTCTCATTCCCGTTTTGGCTCAATGCGAGTGTAATCGTGCGAGAAAAAGCTTAATGCAGAAAATGCCTCAAATCGAATCACTCATTCGCGTCATCTGTCCCGGATTGGGCTATGGCCCATCTCCGGAATCTCTGTATGAAATTCTATAGCCCCGTTGCGCACTCACTGCGCCAGTGCAACGCATCAGAAGGTTACTGCTTCGCAGTGGAGCGTCCAGGACGTGTCAAGGCTCTAGCCCAGCGAAAATCCCTCGCCCAGGTAGATCCGCCGCACCTCCACGTCGTTGCCCAGTTCGTGCGGCGTTCCGGAGCGGAAGATCCGCCCCTCGGCAATAATGTACGCCCGGTCGGTTACGCTCAGCGTTTCGCGCACGTTGTGGTCGGTGATCAGCACGCCGATGCCGCTGGCCTTCAGGTCGAAGATGATCTTCTGCAGCTCCAGCACCGCAATCGGATCGATGCCGCTGAACGGCTCGTCGAGCAGGATGAAGTTCGGCTGGATGCACAGCGCCCGCGCAATCTCCACGCGCCGCCGCTCGCCGCCTGAAAGCGCATAGCCGCGCGTGGTGCGGATGTGGCCCAGGTTCAGCTGGTTGATCAGCTTCTCGGCGCGCGTCCGCCGTTCCCGGTTGCCCAGCGGCTGCGCCTCCAGCACCGCCAGAATGTTCTCCTCCACCGTGAGCTTGCGGAAAACCGAAGGCTCCTGGGGAAGATAGCTGATGCCGAAGTTGCGCGCCCGCAGGTACATCGGCAGCCGCGTGATGTCGGTCTCGTCCACCAGCACGCGCCCGGTCTCCGGCTGCACCAGGCCCACGATCATGTAAAAGCTGGTGGTCTTGCCGGCGCCGTTCGGCCCCAGCAGTCCCACCACCTCGCCGCGGGAGATCCTCAGGTTGACGTCCCGGACAACCTGCCTTCCCTTGTAGCTCTTGCCGATTCCCTCGGCAATCAGTGTTTCCATTCAGTCTCGCTGGCTCGCTTCCGCCGCTACTTCCGTGCGCTTGCGGCGCGGTGGTCTCGGTTCGTGTCTCGCGCCCGCCGCCTTCGATACTGACGCTATCATCGCGGCTATGGAAAATCAAAGCCTCGCCGGTCACCGTTCCCCGCTCGGGATCGGTCATCTCGGGGCGGCGCCGCGCGGTTCCGGTCAGCACGTACTCTCCGGTCGCGCCTGAGTACACCAGCTGCTCTCCGGTTCCGCGCCGGCCCTGGACGTCAGCACCACATGGCCCGTCGCCGTCATGCGATCGACTTGCGCTTGGCGCCGCCGCTCTGTGCCTGCCGCCGTCCGCTGCTATTGCACTTCCCGCCGGCATCAGGAGCAGTTCCACCGCATCGGAGGTCGACGTCGCCGTTCCCGTCTCGGCAACCACCGCGCCCAGCGCGCCGCCGTGCATCACCGCCCGGTGCTCGGCATCGGAATACTTGAGCTCGCCTCCGCGCACGCGAATCACGGAAGGTGTTGCTGGCTTCGCGGCCGCATTTCCTGAGCGCCTTGGCCGTGCGCATTTCCCGCTCCGATGCCCGTGCCCGGCGCCGCCCGCGCTCAACAGCACCACCCGCACCGGCTCCGCCGGATCGCTGCTGCGCGCCACCAGCGTCTGCAGATGCTGGTTCAGCACGATCACCGGCGCCGCCACGAATTCGCCTGCTGCCACAGCCGCGCATGCCCTCGAAATGTGGCCTCGCCCGTCGACTGGTTCAGTTGCGCCTCGGCCGCAATCACATGCGCCGGTCCCTTGCCGCCCAGCGTCGATGCCGCCCTGAGCCGCTTCCGCCCTGGTTTCCGCCGCCGGCGCGACCCTCGCACCCGTCCAGGTCGCCTTCACATTGCCGTGCGCAAAGGCTTCTCCCGATTGCCTGCGATACATCCACCTTGTCCGCCGTCAGCTCCAGGCCGCCATCTCACGACGCGCGGACTCACTGTCAGATGCAGCCACTCGCCCGTCGCCCTCATACACCGCTTTGCCGGCCGTGGCGCGCAGCGGCGGCTGCGGCTGCGCGCCCGGCTTTGCCGCCGGCTGCTCAAACAGCACCACATGCCCATCCAGCTCCGCCGACTGCACATCGGCCGCGCCTCGCCGTTGCGTTGCGGTCCTCGGCTTCCTTGCTCGCTCTCTGTTCCCTTGGTCCCTTGTTCCCTGTTCTGCGCCGCTGCAGGCGGCGCAAAACTCGCTTCCAGCCGGTCGCCGCTCGCGGTTTGCCGCGCTCCCGTCGCCGTGGTCTGTTCGATCTCCGCGTGGCCCACGCCGATCAGCGTGCGCAGCACCGAACCCGCTCCGAACGTTCCCGTCACCTCGTCGGCAGTCATCTTGCGGGCACTGCCGCCGCATTGCCGCGCTGGCTTTCGCTCGTGATCACCACTCCGCCCGTGCCGTGAATCGTCTCCAGTTCCACCTGGGTCTTGCCGCGCTCTGCCCCGCCCGCTCCGCAGTATCGCCGAAAGTCCACATCCGCCACCGGCGAGCGCCAGGTCCGGCTCACGTCGCAGCGCTCTGCCCGCGCCGGTCTCCAGCGCTGGTCTCGTCTCGCTCTGCATCGTCCACGCCGCGCTCCAGGTGCGCGTGTCGCAGCTCGCCCTGGGCGGTGAACTCCAGCTCCGCGGTGGGCGAGGTCCCGTGCACCGTGCGGCCTTCCTGCGCCGCCCCTTCGCTTGAATCCATCGTCACGCCGCCCTCCAGGTGCCCGTGGCGCGGCTGGTTGTGCTCGTCAAAGTCCATGCCACGCCAGTGGGCGCCGCCAGGTGCCCGCCGGTCGCGGTGGTCAGCGTAAAGCCGCCCGTCGCGTCCAGGTGCGCTGCCGATCCATCGGCGCGAAAGAGAATCTTGGCCTGGGCCGCGTCGGCCTGGCCGCCGCGGTACTCCGTCGTTGCCGCGCGCAGCAGGCAGAGTCTGCGCGCCGCGGTCGAACTCCGCGTGCTGCGCATGAATCTGCACCTCATCCGCGCCGCGATGCGTCGTCAGCTCCACGGCCTGGTCCAGCGTCAGGTAGCCGCGTCTGCGAGTCGTAGCTGGCGCCCATCGCGCTCCCGCTCCCTGCGCCATGGAGAAATCCACGCGCTGCGCCGTCGTCACCAGCCCCGTGTTCCGGTCGAAGGTCACTCCGCTGGTCTTCACGTGAATCTGCCCGCCGAGCATCGCCTGCCGCGCCAACCTCGTGCTATCGATCGACCTTTCGTCTTGCCCGCTGTCTCCATGGCCGCCGCGGTGCTCGCGACGGCCGCGTCAGCAGCATCTCCACCGGCCCTGCGCCGTGGCCATTGCCGCTCTTCTGGTCGTACTCGAACTGTCGCCCGCAATCTGGTCGATCTGGCTGCCGTCCTCGCCGTAGAGCTCGATCTGCGACGTCGTGCAGCTCAACGCGGTCGTTCTTGAGCTGTACTTCCTTCGAGGCATGAATCTTGTACTTGCGAGTGCGCGCCGAATGCGTGAGAGTAGGTGTACCCGTTGGCCTCCTGCATGATGCCCTTGGCCAGCCGCTGCGGCAGATCGTGCCGGTTCAGCAGGTTCTTCCACTTGGCGCGCACCAGAAACACGCCCAGCGCCACCAGCAGCAGCACCGCCGCCACCAGCACCAGCGTCCGGATTCGCTCGATCGTGAAGCGCACGCTTAGTTCCTCATTCCCAGCCGCGCCGCCAGCCGCTGCGCAAGACTCTCGCCCAGCTCGCTCCACAGCAGGCGCGCCGTCGCGCCCGAGCCTTCTCCACCCCGCCGGTCAGCTCCACCAGCTGGCGCACATTCTCTTCCACGTGCCGCGCGCCAACCTGGTCCAGTCGGCATCCTCTTCGAGGAACGGCGTGTCGGTGCCGAAGTCGATGCGGATGTGCCCATCCTGCTCGTAGGCGCCCTCATCGAAGAGCGGCCCGTAGCCAGTGACGCGCACCAGCCGCGGACCCCGCGCCCAGCGGCCTAAGACCTTCGCATCTTGTGGAGCGCTCAAATTTGCTCTGTCATCCTGAGCGAGGTCGTCCGCTGCAGTGGGCGGCCGAGTCGAAGGACCTGCATTTCCTCCTGCTGGCAGCGGACTGCCGCCTCCCTCTTCCCACTCCCACAGATTCCACCCGATCTGGAATTCGTAGGCATAGTCGTCGTGCAGCAGCTCCAGTGCCTCTTCCACGGCCAGCCGCGGCTCGGCTCCGGGGCTCGAACCGGGACCGGCGCCCATGCGCCCATACACCCGCTGAAACACCGGCGCCTCGCTCCAGTTCACCGGCCACACCGTGGCGGCATACACCTTCGCCTCGCCGCCGTGCGCGGCAAACGCGCCCAGCACCGCCGTCAGCTTGTCGGGGAGCGCCTCCAGGCGCAGATTCGGGTACCACAGGCTCAAATAAAGCGTGTCAGACATCTCTATTGATTTTAGACGTGCGAAGCCAGCACAGCGTCAGTCGGATAAGCGGGCGCTCAAGCATAGCGGTCAGGTATGCCGCGGGGAAGCGGCGGCCGAACCTACCCCGTCACAATCTCGCTGAAGTCGGCAATCCCCGAGAAGCTGCGCAGCACCTCGTCAATCAGTCCGAGATGCGCGCCGCGCACCGCCGGATCGGGATCGAGCACCATCACCTTGTCGAAGAACTGTGTCCACCGCGGGCCGCAGCGTGGCGATCAGCGCCAGCGCCTCGCCGTAGTTCCGCTGCTCGCGGAGCTTCGCAACTTGCGGCGCAAGCTCTTTGGCCGCTGCCACAGGTCGATCGCCTCAAGCGCCGATTGACCAAGCTTCGGCTGCGCCGGTTGATAGCCCTTCTCCTCCGCCTGGCGCAGAATGTTCTTGATGCGCTTGAACGCCGCGGAAACGGCGGCAAAATCTTCCGACCCGCGCGCCGCAGTCAGCGCCTCGGCCCGCGCAATCGCGTCGCGCACATCGTCCGCGCCCGCAGCCAGCACCGCGTTCACCACGTCGTAGGCGAATCCGCGCACATCTTTCAGATAGAACTGCAGCCGCTCGCGCAGGAACTCCTTCACCTGCGCCTTGTTCGTCGCCTTCGACGCCGGAGGCATCGAGCACATCGCCCAGCGTCAGCGGCAATTCCGACTTCGGCCAGAATCTTCACGATCGGCATTCGCCGCGCGCCGCAACGCAAATGGATCCTTCGATCCCGTGGGCGCGTTGCCGATGCCGAACATCGCCACGATCGTCTGCATGCGGTCGGCAAGTCCCAGCAAGCTGGCCCTTCGACCGACACCGGAATCGCGTCTTCGGTCGAGGCCGGCGTGTACTGCTCGTAGATCGCCAGCGCAACCCGCTCGCCCAGCCCCTGCGCCCGCGCATACAGCCCGCCAATCACGCCCTGCAGCTCGGTGAACTCCTTCACCAGCTCGGCCGTCAGGTCGGTCTTGGCCAGCTCCACAGCCTTGAACAGCGCCGCTTCGTCGAATGGCGAAATCCGCGCTCTTCAACGTGGTCGCCAGCGCATTCGCCACCGCCAGGTTCTGCTCGGTCTTCCAGTAGTAGCTGCCCAGCTCCTTCTGGAAGGTCACGTTCTTCAGGCTCTCCACGCGCTCGGCCAGCGGCGTCTTCTGGTCCATGTCCCAGAAGAACCGCGCGTCCTTGAACCGCGCCCGCAGCACGCGCGCATTGCCGTGCCGGATGATCGCCGCGCCCTCCTCGTCGGCCTGCGTATTCAGCACCGCCAGAAAGTGCGGCGCCAGTTTGCCGTTCGCGTCTTCCACCGCAAAGTACTTCTGGTGGTCGCGCATCACCGTCACCAGAACCTCTTCCGGCAGCTCCAGATACTCGGCTTCAAAGTCGCCCAGGATCACCGTCGGCCACTCGGTCAGGTGCGTGACCGTCTCCACCAGCGCCTCATCCTCGCGCCAGCGCGCGCCGGGAACGGTCCGCGTCGCCGCGTCCAGCGCCTTGCGAATCGATCTGCCGCCGCTCGGCCACATCGACCACAACGCATACGCCGCGCGCAGCGCCTCTTTGTAGTCGCTTGGCCGCGTCGATCGCAACCGGCGCGTCGCCATGCAGCACGCGATGCCCGCGGCTCGCATTGCCTGCGGCGATCCCGGCAATCTCCAGCGGCACGACGGCCGCATCCAGCAGCGCCACCACCCAGCGCACCGGCCGCACAAAGCGCTCCGGCTTGCCCGCGCGCCAGTACATATTCTTGGCCCAGTAAATCGCCAGCACTTCCTTCGGCAACTCGGCCGCCAGGATCTCGTTCGCCGTGCGGCCCAGTGCGCTTCACCGTCGCGCCCACGTACTCGCCCTTCGGCGTCGTCACTTTTTCGAGCTCGGCAACGGCCACGCCGCCTTCTTCGCAAAGGCCTCGGCGGCGGCCGTCGGCGCGCCGTCCTTGAACGCCACCTTCCACGACGGGCCGGTCAACTCCTCCTCGGTGTCGGCCTGCTTGGCCAGCACGCCCTCGGCCAGCACGGCCAGCCGCCGCGGCGTGGAGTAGGTCGTCACCTTCGCGCCTCGGCGCAAGCAGCCGCTCGCGCGTCAGCAGATCGCTCACGCGCTGCCCAGCTCGGCCTCGGCCCCGGCAATCATCCGCGCCGGAACCTCTTCGAGCCCGATCTCCAATAAAAAATCTGCCATTCGTCGTTCTTCCAAGCTTCTAGCCGCTAGCTTCTAGCTACAGCTCTCGTCAACACGAAGCGGTATTATCGCCGCCGAAACGAGTTCCGTCACAATCAGACCCAGACCTACGCAGCAGCTAGCAGCTAGGCTGAAGCTGCTGTGTCGCCCACGCCTTCGCCACGCCCACCGCCAGCTTGCGAATCCGCCCAATCACGCCCACGCGCTCCGTCACGCTGATCGCGCCGCGCGCATCCAGCAGATTGAACAGGTTCGAGCACTTCAGCGCCAGCTCATACGTCGGCAGCAGCGGAAATCTTTTCTTCGCCTCTGGACTCGCCTTTTCGTCGGCCAACAGCGCGTTCGCCTTCTCCAGCAGCGCCTGCGCCTCGGCCTCGTAGCTGTTGAAGTGCTCCCACAGCCTCGGCACGTCGGCCATCTCGAAGTTGTACACCGAGAACTGCAGCTCCTCGGCCAGCCGCACGTCGCCGTAAGTCACCGCCGCGCCGGTCTCAGGATCGCGCGCCCACACAATGTCGTAGATCGAATCCACATCCTGCAGAAACGCCGCAATGCGCTCCATGCCGTAAGTCAGCTCGGCGCAGATGGGGTCGAGATCCATCCCGCCGCACTGCTGGAAGTAGGTGAACTGCGTAATCTCCAGCCCGTCCAGCATCACCTGCCAGCCCACGCCCCACGCGCCGCCCGCCGGCCACTCCCAGTTGTCCTCTTCGAACTTCAGGTCGTGGTGCTTCAGGTCGATGCCCATGGCCTCGAGCGACTCGAGATACAGCTCCTGCACGTTCACCGGCGGCGGCTTCAGGATCAGCTGGAACTGCGTGTGCTTGAACAGCCGGTTGGGATTCTCGCCGTAGCGCCCGTCGGCCGGCCGCCGCGAGGGCTGCGCGTAGCCCACCCTGTAGGGCTTGGGCCCCAGCACGCGCAGAAACGTCTCCGGAGACATGGTTCCCGCGCCCACTTCCACGTCGTAGGGCTGCTGCAGCACGCATCCGCGCTCCGCCCAGAACGCCTGCAGGCGGAACAGCAGATCCTGAAAGGTGAGCGAGGTGGGCTTTACTCGCGGTGCGGCTTGGGCAGCGGACACAGGTAATTCTCTCTCATCGTGGACTAAGAATCGATTTTAGCAGCCGGAATGGTGCACGCAGGAACTGAGGTAACAACTATCTGTCGAAAGTAACTCTACTAAATGGTTATGGGAAACGCTGCGCAACTACCCGCCCAGCCGCGCCAGCGCCTCCGCGCTTTTCAGCTTCCGCTCCAGATGCCGCTCCAGCGTCTGCAACGTGAACCGCCGCAGATCCTGCCCGCGCTTGCGCGGCCACGGCTCGGCGGCAAAAGCCGACACCGGCGCGCGCAACATTCGCTGCGCCAGTTGCCAGCTATCGGCCGAGAGCGCGCTCGCGTTACCATTCGCGTGCAGCCCGCAAAATAACCCGTCCGTGTAACTGCTGAAGCGAGATCTCCGCTCGCATGCAATGCCTCGCCGCATACCATGCAGTGGCCGATGTCGGGCAGCAGGCCCATCAGCCGGGTCATCCAGAGGGAGAAATAGGTCAGCGCCATCCATGGCTGTTCTGAACATCGGACTCGATGGCCGCAGTCTGCTCCAGCACTGAAACCAGCAGCCGGAAGACCGTCGTCCTGCGGATCGCGCTCGGGCAGCGACTTCGTCCAGCAACTCGGCATAAAAGCTCAGCACCGCCATGCGCGTGTGATCCACCGGCGCCGATAGCGGCGAGCGCAGAATCTCCAATTGATCGAGCCGCACCAGCTCCTGCCGCGGCCGCTCGGCAAACCAGGCCCGCGCCAGTGTCATCGGCTCCAGCGCCCCGCCAAAGCGTTTGCGGCTCTTGAGCGCGGCCTTGGCCACGCCCCGCATGCGGCCGTAGTCGCGCGTGAAAAAGCTCACGATCAGGTCGGCCTCATGCACCGGCCAGGTGCGCAGAACCACCGCTTCTGAGGTGAGCACGCTCATGCGTCTTCATCATCGCACTGCAGGCAATGACCGCTTCACACACAAACGCGCGTCCCGCACCAGCAGGACGCGCGTCCGCATCGAACTTCAGTTGGGTTGAAAACGCCGCTTACCGGCCGAAGTGCGTGGCGTTCTTCTCGGTAAAGTGGGCCCACTTCTCCGGCAGGTCGTCCTGCGCAAAGATGGCCGATACCGGGCAGACCGGAACGCAGGCGCCGCAGTCGATGCACTCGACCGGGTCGATGAACAGCTGATCGGCATCGGCATGACCGTCTTCATCTTTCTTGGGGTGGATGCAATCGACGGGACAGGCGTCCACGCAGGCGGTGTCCTTGGTGCCGATACAGGGTTCTGCAATGACGTATGCCATTTCTGCTCTCTCCGGTGATCTCCGGCGGCCTCACTCACGCGTGCCGCAACGAACTTCTCGACGCTGATAGTAGCATACGGCCCGAGAGGCAGGAAACAAGGGAGCAAGGGAGCAAGGGAGCAAGGGTGCAAGGGAGCAAGGGAGCAAGGGAGCAAGGGTGCAAGGGAGCAAGGGAGCAAGGGAGCAAGGGTGCAAGGGAGCAAGGGAGCGAGGAAACCTGGACCATTTGCCACCCACGAACTCTGCACCGTAAGCCGAAATGCAAAACTGGACGACGAACGCAAGTCTGACCTCCCCGAACCAAGTGCGCTCAGGCGCGGCTTTCTTGCTCCCTTGCTCCCTTGCTCCCTCGCTCCCTGTTTTTCGCAAACTCCTCAGCGGTTGGGATGGGCGAAAGATCCCGCCCGGCGAACATATCGCCGAAAAACCCGATCAGCTCCTCGTGAATCAACCCATTCGAGGCCAGAATCTCATCGCTCGCCAGCCGGTAATGCGCGCCGGCAAAGTCCGTCACCCGGCCGCCCGCCTCTTCCACCAGCAGAATCCCCGCCGCCGTGTCCCAGGGATTCAGATTGAACTCCCAGAAGCCTTCCAGGCGGCCGCAGGCGACATACGCCAGGTCGAGCGCGGCCGAACCGGCCCGGCGCACCCCGTGCGAGCGCAGCGTGAACTCCTGGTAGAAGTGGATGTTCGGGCTGGCGTGCCGCTTGCGGCTGGGAAATCCCGTCGCCAGCAGCGCTTCAGCCAGCTCCGCCATGCGACGAAACCCGCGCCGGCTTTCCGTTCACCTGCGTTCCGCGCCCGCGCTCGGCGGTGAAAAGCTCGTCCCGCATGGGATCGTAGATCACTCCGGCCACCAGCGTTCCATCGTCGTCCGGCTCGCGCGTCTTTGGGCCGGTGCTCCAGTCCCATCGAAACGCAGAACTGCGGAAATCCGTGCGCGAAGTTGGTGGTTCCGTCCAGCGGGTCCACGTACCAGCGGAACTCGCCGTCCATGCGCTCGCGCGTGCCTTCTTCGCCGTAGATGCCGTGCTCCGGAAAGATCTCGCCCAACCGCCCGCGAATCAGCTTCTCCACCGTGCGATCGGCCACCGTCACCAGGTCCACGTCGCCCTTGTACTCGGTTTCAACGCCCGGCAATGAAGTACTCGCGCAGCCGCGCACCCGCCTCGCGCGCAATCTCCGCCGCCTTGGGAACAAATATTTGGATTCCCACCTCTGCCGCGCCGGTCACAGGCCCGCCTCGCCCGAGCCTGCCCCGCCCGGGCCCGGCCCGTCCGCGGTCTCGTAGCGTGGCGCGCGCCGCCGGCCCACTTCGCTGATGCTGCGGATCTGGTGTTTGTAAATAAACAAATTGGGCTGATTCTCGCGCGTCAGGCGCAACATCGAGTCGTCGAAGTACTCGATCCAGCCGCGCACCGTCTCGCCGTCGCGCAATTTGATGTTCACAACCACCTGGCGATCGCTCAACGAGCGCAGGTAGAGCCCTTCCTGGCCGGTTTCACCCGGCGGCGGCGTCTTGGAGCGGCGGCGCGACGAAAGTGGGGACGTCATATTGCCATTTTAGATGCAGGGACGCCTTCGGCGTCCCGCCGCAGATGCGGCCCATAGGCGTTGGAGCAGAGTGCGCCATCGGCTGCGTCGTTTCGCCGAGGCTAGCCGGTCTGAAAAACAGCGAAGCCAGAAGGAAGATGGATGCGCATCGTCAGGTTACTTTCCGCCAGACATTGCGAACCGTGATTTCCGAGGAGTTTTTATTAGATGCATATGTTACCCACCGGGTTTACACGATTGAGAAAAAATTATATGATTAAGGTAACTTAATCGACGGCACGGGCTCCCCATTTCTGCCACGGTATAGAGCAAGAATATCCCTCTGTATCAACAGGAGATTTGTGCGCCTAGTGTAGTTGCGCTTAAGTCGTTGATTAGGAAGCAGATCGAAGGCGGTATCTGCAAGATGTGCGGAATCGTCGGTTATACGCATTTTTCCCACCGGCTTCCAGACGGCGTCCTTGAGGCAGGCCTGCGGCACTTGGTACATCGAGGTCCGGACCGGCAAGCAGGCTTCAGCACGGCGCATGTTTCTTTGGGCGCGGCACGGTTAAGGGTGATCGACCTGGCAGATGGCGACCAGCCGATGCACAGCCTGGACGGCTCCTGCACGATCGTTTTCAACGGCGAAATCTATAACCATTCCACCCTCCGTAGAGAACTCGAGGGCTTGGGACGGCGGTTCGGCACGCACTGCGACACCGAAGTGGTGCTCAACGCCTATCTGCAGTGGGGGAACGAATGCTTTTCCCGCTTGCGCGGCATGTTCGCGGTGGCGCTGTGGTCTGAGCCTGAGAGACGGCTCATTCTGGCGCGCGACCGCGCCGGCATCAAACCGCTTTACTACTGCTTGCAGAACGGCGAGATCTTCTTCGGGTCGGAGCTGAAGTGTATCTTTGCGCATCCTGACGTTCCGCGCAGGATCGACCTCGCAGGACTGAACTGCTTTCTCAGTTTGAATTACGTTCCCGGCCCGTTCACGCTGATCGACGGCATCGTGAAGCTGATGCCCGGTCACGTGCTGGAGTGGCGGCAAGATCGCGTTTCCATCCGCTCCTTCGTGCCCGAACCCGCTTACCGCCGCGCTCCGCAAACCATGGATGAAGCCACGGAAGAACTTGACGAGTTAATGCGCCGAGCCGTGGCCGAGCAGTTGGTCGCTGACGTGCCCATGGGCATTTGGCTGAGTGGCGGCCTCGACTCGTCGACTCTGACGCACTATGCGGTGCGCCATCGCCCGGAGAAGCTGAAGACATTCTCCATTACTTTCCGCGGCAAATCGTTCGATGAGAGCGGCTCTATCCGTGCTGTAAGCGACCACTACGGCACATGCCACACCGAGATCGATTTGAACGAGAACGCGGACCTCGCGGACATGATTGCCGAACTCGGTTACTACTCCGACGAGCCCAGCGCGGACGCGGGCGCAGTGCCGGTGTGGTATCTGGCGAAAATGACCCGGCAGCAGGTCACGGTGGCGCTCAGCGGTGAAGGCGCCGATGAGCTGTTTGGCGGCTACCTGACGTACAGAGCCGATCGCTATCGGAGGGCCAGCGCCATTGTGCCGCGGCCCCTGCTGCAGGCGGCCCTGGCTGGCGCGCGCTGCCTGCCCGCCTCCGACGAGAAGATCGGCTTCGAATACAAGTTGCAGCGCTTTTTGCAGGGATCTCTGCTTTCGGCCGAAGCCGCCCACGTCTTTTGGAATGGATCGTTCAGCGAGGACGAGAAATCGGCCTTTTTCCGTTTTGCCGACCGGGCGCCGCTCGCGGACGTGCTCAGCCGGATGCGGCCCGGGCGCTCTCTCGAGCGCTATTTGGATTTCGATCGGCGCTACTCGTTGCCCGATGCGCTGCTCCACAAGGTCGATCGCATGAGCATGGCTCATTCCGTGGAGGTGCGTCCCCCATTCCTCGACGATCGAATCGTGGATTTTGCCACGCGCCTGCCCCAAAGGTTCAAGATCCGGGGCAAGCAGACCAAGCTCGTGCTGCGCACGCTCATGAGGAAAAACCTGGGCGAAATGTTGATAAAGAAGCCGAAAGTCGGCCTCGACATCCCCATTCATGAGTGGTTCCGCGGAATCCTGAGGCCTTTACTGGTGGAGAGCCTGAACGAAAGCGCGGTGCGGCAAACAGGACTTTTCCATTGGCCGGCCGTGCAACGCCTGATGGATGAACACCAGAATCGAAGAGCGAACTGGGGGTATCACCTGTGGGGACTGCTGATGCTGGTTCTCTGGATGAAGCGCTGGAAGGTGGAAGCGCCGTCGGCGGACCAAGTAGTGCTGGCGTCGCGGGACGAGGCTATTTTGGCGGAGCCGCCGTTGCTCTGGCAGCCTGCCTCGTATTTTTCGCAAATATAGTAAGCCCTCCGCGGCTCATGGATGACGTCGACGCCGTACAGGCGCAAATCGCCCGCACCATGCTCGAATCCGGCGATTGGGTGACGGCGCGGCTCGACGGCGTGGCCTATCTTGAAAAGTCCCCGCTCATTTATTGGATGATGGCCGGCTCGTACCGCGTCTTCGGCGTATGCGATTGGGCGGCCCGGCTGCCTCTTGCGCTTGCCGTGGTGTTGCTTTGCTGGGTCACTTACCGCCTGGGCAAATGGGGCATCGGCCAGCGTGCCGGCCTCTTCGCCGGACTCGCACTGGCCACGTGCGCCGGACTCTACCTCTTCACGCGCATTCTTATTCCAGATGCCGCGCTCACGCTCATGATTACGGCGGCGGTGTGGGCCTGGCTGCGGCTGCTTGAGCCGGATGAGCCGAGGCCCCGGCTTTGGGCCGCGATCCTGGGCGCGTCGCTGGGTTGCGGACTGCTGTTGAAGGGTCTGATCGCGGGCGTGTTCCCTGTGCTCACCGGCCTGGCCTATATGGCCTGCACACGGCAAATCTTCGCGCGCGCCGCATGGCGCCGCATGAAGATCCTTACCATCGCCGCAGTGGCGCTGCTCATTGCGGCGCCGTGGCATGTGCTCGCCATGGTGCGCAATCCGCCGCTCTTTGCCTTCTCGATGCACAGCGGGCCGGGCGAGTATCGCGGCTTCTTCTGGTTCTACTTCTTCAACGAGCACCTGCTGCGTTTTCTCAACCTGCGCTACCCTCGCGACTACAACACCGTTCCCCGAGCCCTGTTCTGGTTGCTGAACCTGGTGTGGCTGTTTCCGTGGTCGGCATATCTGGCGGGTGCGATAAAGCTCGACTATGGCCGCGCCACCCGCGCTGCGCGGGTTCATTGCATGGCGCTGTGCTGGATTGCCGTGGTGATGCTGTTCTTCACCTTCTCCACCACGCAGGAGTATTACTCCATGCCGATCTACCCGGCGCTCGCTCTGCTTATCGGATCGGCGTTGGCGGAAAGAAAATTCTTCGTGGCGGGGACGCGCATTCTGTTGGCGCTGTTTGCCGCCATCTTTGCTGCGCTGGCCACAGTGCTGGTGCTGGTGGCAAACATTCCCGCGCACGGCGAGTTGGCGGACGCGCTTTCGCAACATCCTGAGCTTTATACGCTCTCCATGGGACACATGGCCGATCTCACGCTCGCGGCCTTCGCCTATCTCAAGGCGCCCCTGGCTGTGGCCGCCGCTGCATTCGGCTTCTGCCTGGTAGGCGCGTGGTTCAGCCGGCGCAGCCCCGGAAAGATGGCTGCGGTCCTGACCGTGGGCATGGTCGTATTCTTTCAGGCGGCGCGCATCGCGCTGGTTCGCTTCGATCCATATCTCGGCTCCTACCCGCTTGCCCAGAGCTTGCTCCAGAGCCCGCAGGGCGACCTGATCGAAGCCGACGCGTATTATGCCTTCTCGTCGGTCTTTTTCTACACCGATCGCAAAGCGCTGCTGCTCGACGGCCGCAGCAACAATCTCGAATACGGTTCGTACGCGCCGGATGCCCCCGCGGTGTTTATTGACGACGCGGAATTTGCCCGCCTGTGGCATACACCGAAGCGCTACTATCTGCTGATCAACGCGCCTGACCTCCCGCATATCGACGACGTCGCGGGCAAAGAGCATGTGGTTGTGGTGAAAGAGAGCAGCGGGAAGTATCTGCTATCGAATTTTCAATGAAAGGCGCACCGGGTTTGCGGCGATCGATCAGTTGCCCTTGGCCGCCGCGTCCGCGTAATAGCCCGTCTTGTTGCGGACGTTGAATTCATCGGCGGCGGCGCGCGGAACGGTCACCGTCAAGCGGTGGAAGTTCGTACCGGGCGCCTGGTGGTGCGGATAGTAGCCGATCAGGTATTGCGTGCGCAGGTCGTCGCTCACCTTGGCAAAAGCTTTGTCCAGCCCGCCGTCGCTCACGTAGAAATACTTGCCGCCGGTCTGCTCTGCGAGTGTGATGAGCGCGTGTTCGCCGCCCAGGTCGCGGCCCGGCGCTGGCTTCAATGGGCACGTCGATGAGCGAGTAAATCATCACCTCGTTGCGCAGCGCCGCCTCCAGCGCCTGCGCGTAGGTGGAGCTTTTGGCCGTGTCGTCGCCATCGGAGACCACCACCAGCACCTTGCGCCCTTGCTTTCCTGCCCAGCTTCTCGGAGCCCAGGCAGATGGCGTCGTAGAGCGCGGTCGCCCAATCGCCGTGCAGCTCGCCAAGGCCGCGGTCGATCTGCGCCAGCTTGTTGGTGAAGGGCGTCAGCTCGCGCACTTCGGTGGCAAACTGCAGCACGCTCATCTGGTCCTGCGGGCGCAGAATGGCGTGCGCGAACCGCCGCGCCGCGGCCGCCTCCTCGCTCATGTCCTTGCGCACGCTGCCGATGGTGTCGATGGCCAGCGTCAGGTTCAACGGCAGCTCCGACTGCCGCTCGAAGACCGCGATCTGCTGCGGACGCCCATCCTCGTACACCGCAAAATCGTCTCTGCGTCAGCCCGCCCACGATCGCGCCATTCTTGTCCGTCACGTTGACGAAGATGCTCACCAGCTTCACGTCCACGTGAAAGGTGGCTACTGATCCTGGGCGGCGAGCGCAACCGCCGCCAGCGCCAGCAGCATACCCAGGCCGCATGCGCCGTGCGATGCCGGAGCATGCAGCCGCAGCTAGGTTTCATGCGGCGCCTCCGCAGCTCGACGGCGAGCTCCTTCGGGAAACGGCTCGCCCGGCGCCCACACCGCGCCATCGGCAAAGGTCTCCTTCTTCCAGATGGGCACAGTCTGCTTGAGCGTATCGATCAGCCAGCGGCAGGCCTCGAAGGCCGCGCTGCGATGCGCCTGAAGCCACCACGATCAGCACGCTGGTCTCGCCAATCTCCAGCCGCCCCAGCCGGTGAACGCATCGTCACCTGCCGCACGCCGAATCGCTCGCGCGCCTTCAAGCCCAGCTCCCGCATCTGCTTGACGGCCATCTCTTCATAGGCTTCGTAGTCCAGGTGAAGGTCCGGCGTCCGCGCGAGTGGTTGCGCACAATGCCGTCGAAGACCACCACCGCGCCATCTTCGCCGCTCTTGGCCGCGGCAACCATCTTTTCCGCGTCGATGCGCTCGCGAGTCAGCGCGACAAGGATGCTTTCGTCCTCGCGGCTCTCGTCCAAAGCGTTCGCCGTCCGCGCAGGACCGCCGCCGGAGACCGGGGGCAGCAGGCCCACTTCGTCGCCATCGTGCAGGATGTGCGCGGCCTGGGCGTACTCGGCATTCACGCTCACCGCGATGCCGCGCAGAACGCTCTGCCGCGGCGCCGTGCCGGCAACGTGCGACGCAGGCGCTCCAGCAGCACGGCCACTGTGGCGCCATCCGGCAGCTCCACGGTGACGGCCTGCGGAGCCCAGCCAATCCTTCAACACCCCAAATGGAATCACTCGTACATGCATCACTCGAAGAAGAATACCGCCTGTCAGTTAGACGTGGCAGGCAGAAATCTGGAGCCTGTGCAGTCGGACACGGTCAGAAGTTGTAATCAGCCCGCGGACGAGGGCTCGCACAGAAAAAGAAAGGCCGGCAGGTTCGCCGGCCTTCAGCTTCAATAGAGAAGCAAAGCTTACGCTGCCGCGCTCACCCGCGAGCTCGGTCGCGGCTGGCTGCAGTTGCGGCCGCGCTGCCAGCAGTCGGCAGCGCCACGGCCAGCACGTCTTCAATCTGGCTGGCGTAGTGCACGTCCACGCCCTCCATCATCTCCGGCGTCAGATCCTCTTCCACGTTCTGGCGGTTCTCCGCAGGCAGGATGATGGTTTCCACCCCGGCCCGGCGCGCAGCCAGAAACTTCTCCTTGATCCCGCCCACCGGCAGCACGTTGCCGCTCAGCGTGATCTCGCCGGTCATGGCCGTCAGCGGCCGCACCGGCGTATCGGTCAGCAGCGACGCCAGCACCGTGGCCATGGTGACGCCGGCCGAAGGACCATCCTTGGGAATCGCGCCCGCCGGCACGTGAATGTGCAGGTCGATCTCCTTGGTGAAGTCCTCGGCAAGCCCCAGCCGCGAGGCGTTCGAGCGCACCCAGGTCAGCGCGGCCTGCATCGATTCCTGCATCACCTCGCCGATCTGGCCGGTCATCGTAAAGCCGCCCTTGCCCTTCATCTTGTTGGCTTCGATGAAGAGGATGTCGCCGCCGGCCGGCGTCCAGGCCAGGCCCACGGCCACGCCGGGCCGCTTCACGCGTTCCGCAACCTCGGTTTCCACGCGCACCTGGATGCCGCCCAGGAATTCCTTGAGCACCTCGCGCGTGACCACCAGCTTTTCCGCTGTGCCCTTCCACCACGCGCCGCGCCTGCTTGCGGCAAACCGTGCCGATCGTCTGCTCCAGCTTGCGCACGCCGGCCTCGCGCGTGTAGTGGCGGATGATGTAGCCGCACCGCTTCCTCGGGAAACTCGATCTGCTCCGCCGTGATCCCGTTTTCCTTGATCTGGCGCGGAATCAGGTACCGGTTGGCGATGTGCACCTTCTCCTCTTCGCTGTAGCCCTGCAAGGGAATGATCTCCATCCGGTCCATGCAGCGGCGGCGGCACCGTGTCCAGCATGTTCGCCGTGCAGATGAACAGCACCTTCGACAGATCGAACGGCACGTCGAGGTAGTTGTCGCGGAACGTGTTGTTCTGCTCCGGATCCAGCGTCTCCAGCAGCGCCGAGGCCGGATCGCCGCGGAAGTCGCGTCCCAGCTTGTCCACCTCGTCCAGCATGATCACCGGGTCGTTGGTTTCCGCCCGGCGAATGCTCTGGATGATCTGTCCCGGCAGCGCGCCGATGTAGGTGCGGCGATGGCCGCGAATCTCCGCCTCGTCGTGCATGCCGCCCAGCGAGACGCGCTGGAACTTGCGGCCCAGCGCCCGCGCAATCGACCGGCCCAGGCTGGTTTTGCCCACTCCCGGCAGGCCCGACGAAGCAAAGAATCGGCCCCTTCATGTCCGGCTTCAGCTCCAGCACGCTCAGGTAGTCGAGAATGCGGTCCTTCACCTTCTTCAGCTCGTAGTGATCCTCGTCCAGAATCTCCCTGGCCTTGACGATATCGATCTTCGAGCCCGAGCTCTTGGCCCACGGCAGCACCGCCAGCCACTCGATGTAGTTGCGGGTGAGCGAGTAGTCGGCGGCCATGGGCGACATGCGCTGCAGCCGCGCCAGCTCCTTCAGCGCCTCCTTCTTCACGTCCTCCGGCATGCCCGCGGCTTCAATCTTCTGGCGCAGCTCCTCGATGTCGCGCTGGCCTTCGTCCTGCTCGCCCAGCTCCTTCTGGATGGCCTTCAGCTGCTCGCGCAGGTAGTAGTCGCGCTGCGACTGCTGCACCTGGTCCTGCACCTCGGTCTGGATCTTGGTGCGCAACTGCTGCACCTCGATCTCCTTGGCCAGCAGCTTGTTCAGCTGTTCCAGCCGGTCGACCACGCTCGGCGTTTCCAGCAACTGCTGCTTGTCGTCCGTGGTCAGGAAGGGCAGGGAAGAGGCCACAAAATCCACCAGCCGGACCGGCTCGTCGATGTTCGCGGCGATCGTCCGCAACTCGTCGGAGAGCGTCGGCGACTCGGAGACGATCTGCTGGAACTGGCCGACCACGTTGCGCACCAGCGCCTCGAACTCGGCAGAGGTTGCCGGCGTTACATCCTCCAGCGTCTCCACCTCGGCCACCATGAACGGCTCGGACTGCGATGAAGCGCACCAGCCGGACGCGGCTCACGCCTTCGGTGAACACAAACCGGCTCTGGTTGGGCATGCGCACAACCTTGTGCACCGTGGCCAGCGTGCCCACAGTGTGCAGATCGGCGGGTTTGGGCGTGTCCAGGCGCGGATCCAGCTGCGCCGCGACCACAATCGCCCGCTCCTCGCCCAGCGACTCGATCAACTGGATCGAGCTTTCCCGGCCTACCGTCAAGGGCAGGACCGCGTGAGGAAACAGAACTGTGTCCCGAACCGGCAAAACCGGAATCGATGCGCGTTCCCGGTGCGCTCGTGGGTGTGGATTCGTTCGAGGGTGAAGCTGGCTGGTTTGGCATTGAGTGTCCCCGTATCAACTTTTCTTCATTAGATAGCTCAGAAAGGGAAAAGTTGCAAATTCTGACCCTCCGGCGCTTCTCCTTTGCGTATTTGAACTTGTGCTACGTGCCCGTCCCTTTCGGGGTTCCCTGTCCTGTTAACTGGTGTTCCTCTGATGCTGATGGGGTTTACCGGACGCCTAAACGGGGCTGAATGCCTTGCAACCGGCCAGTTCAGCACGCCGCCCAGCTTAGCTCAAAGCAGCCATCCCACCGGTCTATCGGCTGAAAATCCATGAAGATGAGGATCAGGGGCGCCCGCCGGAAGGCCACGACAGGCGAGCCGGCCTGGTACGGGTTTGGTAACAGGATGAGCGGCCGTTGCACCGACGCAGCAAACCTCTGTGCAACCGCAATAACGGTATAACGCAGCCCGCCTTCGAATCCGCCCTAGTCGCCCCGCTTGATGGCCGACTCGATGTGTTCCCACACCTCGTCCGGCGGCTCCACGCTGGGAAACAACTGCCGTGCCGCCTCGGCGATGGTTTCCAAATCGGCCAGCAGGGCGCGGCAGCCTTCGCAGTCCTTCAGGTGAGGATGCGCATTGGGATCCTCTCCCGAACCGATCAACTCGGCCATTTGAGCCTGAAACTCGGCGCAGCTCATTTTGCTGGAATCGTCGTTCATGGCCGCGCCTCCTGGCGGTTCTGGGCGCGCAGGGCATCGCGCAGCTTCAAGCGCGCCTTGTGCAATTGCGACTTGCTGTTGCCGATCGAACAATCCAGCATCGATGCAATCTCATTATGCTCAAAACCCTCCACGTCGTGAAGGATAAAAATGAGCCGGTAGCCGGCCGGCAGATCGGCAACCGCGCGCTCCAAAGCCAGGCGGTCGATGGCTCCCGTCAGCGTCAGATCGGGAGCGCCAAAGCTGCGGCTGGGACCCTCCTCCGGATTCGGCTCCATGGCTTCGTCCAGAGAGATCAGCGACAGACCCTTCTTGCGCAGTTGCATCAGCACCACATTGATGGCCAGGCGGTGCAGCCAGGTGGAAAAGGCCGAGTCGCCGCGGAAAGTGGCAATCTTGCGATGCAGCTGCAGGAACGCTTCCTGCGTCAAATCTTCAGCTTCGGCCACGTTGCCCACCATGCGCAGGCAAAGTGAGTAGATGCGCCGTTTGTGCAGGGAATAGAGCTGGGCGAAGGCTTGATGATCGCCGGCCTGAGCCCGCGCCAGCACTTCGGCGTCGGCCGCGCTCGGCGGATTAGTCGGGGGTTTGCCGCCTGCCGCTCCCCGCGCCGCCGTTGGTACGGCTGCGCTGGGACGATTGTGTCGGAAGTGGGGACATCAGTCATTGGCTTCCTTCTGGCTGCTGCTTCACCGTTTGATGCACGATTACGACGCCGGAGATGACCAGTTTCGAAACTATGTTCCTCATTTCGGCACGGCTTGGGGAAGTCCGCGCTCCAGAATCGGCGTTTTCGGAAGATGGTTGGTGCTTTCCGCGAGAATGCGGTCGCTGGTTTCCGCCATGGCGGCGGACTCGCGGACCCGCGAAAAGCCATTCCTTGCACGGTCCCGGCCCGGCAGCATGGATGGAAGCCAAACCTCGCAGTCACGGCTCAGGTTTTGCCTTGGCTTCTTTCCTCGTTAGTATAAGGGAAAGTATCTTGGATTGACTGACCATGGACAACAATCGACCGCAGCCGACGCCCTGCAACATCGCGTGCTGAGCCCCGTTGGCCCTGATTTGACTTTCGGTTACCCCGCGTCTTTTAAAGGTATGGTCTTGCGGACAAAGCCGGAAGAACGGCGTGGTGCTTACCTAGCCCCCCGATGCAGGCTCTGTCCTATCCTCAACGGAGCGGCGCGGTCTGCTATTCCGCCGGTCGCGTGCCGGAGTTCTGCTCGCCTCCGTCATTCTGGTTGCAGGCAGCGCGTCGCTCCGCAGTTGGTGCCAGGCGCCTGCAGCCGCCCCGGCGTCTTCAGAGCCCACTCCCATAGAAGGCACGGTGCAGAGCGCAACGTCTGCCGGGCCTTCGAACCATCCGGTGCAAACGCCGAACTCCGTTCTCCGGTGGGAGGGCCTGCCCGTTCGCAGCATCGCATTCGAGGGCGTCCCCGCCGATCAACTGCAGCCGCTCGCCGGTCATCTGCCCCAGGCTGAAGGCGCGCCGCTGACCGAAGAGAACCTGAAACGCAGTTTGCGCCACCTATATGCCACCGGCCTCTACGACACTATTGAGGCTCGCGGCACGCGCCTGGCCGACGGCGTGGCTCTGGTTTTCGCCGGAACCCCGCGCACCTTTATCGGCAAGCGTGAGCGTGGACGGCGCCGCCGGCGCCACCATGAATATGCAACTGCAGCGAGCCAGCCAGCTCGATGCGGGAACCCGCCTGACCCAGGAAAAGATGGTCCGCGCCGCGCAGCAGATGCGCGCCACGCTCGAGCAGAACGGCTATTTCGAAGCGGTCATCACGCAAACCATTACCGCACGCCCCCAGGAACAGCTTGCCGACATTGCGTTTCGCGTGGTCTCGGGGCCCCGTGCGCGCGTGGGCAAGGTCACGGTCACGGGCGATTCCGGCATGACCGTTGACGAGTTCCGTCTGCACGCGCATCTCTGGAAGATCTGCGCACGTCGATCACGATACCGTGAATCGCGCGCTCGATGGCGTGCTCCGCGACTATCAGAAGCAAGATCGCCTCGAGGCCGAGGTCAAGCTCGAATCCGCGGTCTACGACCATGCCGCGAAGGCGGTCAACTATCGATTCACCGCCAACCGCGGGCCCGTGGTGCGCGTTGAGGTGCACGGCGCAAGCATCGACTCCGAGCGCATCAAACGCATCATCCCCATCTTTCAGGAGGGCAGCGTCGACGAAGACCTGCTCAACGAAGGCAATCGCCGCTTGCGCGACTACTATCAGCGCCTGGGCTACTTCGATGCGCAGGTCGATCACGAGCGGCAATCTGCCGGCGCCGAGGAAGTGACCATTCTTTACACCGTGCAGCTGGGGCCGCGGCGTCGCGTGGAGCAGGTCTCCGTCGCCGGGAACCATTACTTTTCCACGGCCACGCTCATGGATCTGCTCAGCGTTCATGCCGCCGACGTGCTCGACCGTCACGGCCTCTACAGCCAGGCGCTGGTCTCCGCCGACGTCAGCGCGCTGGAGAGCGTGTATCGCAACAACGGCTTTTCTCAGGTGAAGGTCACGCCCGAAACCAGCACTCCTGAGACCGCGGCCGATCAACCATTCGCCGGCAACCATTCGTGATGCGCAGCCCAACTCCGGCGCGCTCGCAACAGGCTCGCGCCCGTACCGCGCCCCTCAAGGTCGTCTACCGCATCGTCGAAGGGCCGGCAGCTTCGCGTCGGCGCCATGCAGTTGCAAGGCAACGACCACATCCCCACCGCGACTTTGACCGCGCTGCTCAACACCACGCCGGGCCAGATGCTTTCGCCCCGCAATCTGGCCGGCGACCACGATGCCATCGTCACCGAGTATTTGAGCCGCGGCTTCGATCAGGCGGCCGTGAACTTGACGCAGCAGCCCGAGCCCGCCGATCCCGGCAAAGTCGATGTGGTCTTCCATATCGACGAAGGGCCGCAGACCTTTGTTCGCAACGTGCTGTTGACGGGCCTCGAATACACGCGCCCGCAGACGGTGGCGCGGGCCATCACCGTGCATGCCGGCGACCCGCTCAACCAGAACGCGCTCGCCGACTACGCAACGCAATCTCTACGACTTCGCGCTCTTCAATGAAGTGAACACCGCGGTCGTGAATCCCGACGGCGACGCGCCCCAGAAAACCGTGCTGCTGCAGGCCATCGAAGCGCGGCGCTGGACGCTCACCTACGGCTTTGGCTTTGAGGCGCAAACCGGGCAGCCGCAGAACAACTGCGCAGGCGCGTCCGCCGCCGGAGTCGCCTGCAATCCCAACGGCAAAACCGGCGTCAGCCCGCGCGTGCTGGCCGCCATCACGCGCAACGGCCTCTTCGGCCGCGATCAATCGGCCTCGCTGCGCGGCACCTACGGCTTGCTCGAGCAAAGCTTCGGCCTGCTCTACCAGGTTCCGCATTTCGAGGGCAATCCGAACTTCGGCTTCACCTTTTCCGGCGGCTACGCCAACAGCGAAGATGTATCCACCTACGTTGCGTCGCGCCTCGAAGGCGCTTTCCGCTTGACCGAAAACTTCAATCATCCCGGCTCCTGGCTCTCCCGGGCCAACACCTTCATCTACGAAATCGATTTCCGCCGCGTGAAAGTGGCGGCCAGCAGCTTGCAGGTCTATCCCGGCGAAATCTCCGAGCTGTCGACGGCGACGCGCGTCGGCGGCCCGGCATTCACCTGGATTCGCGACACGCGCGACGTGCCCATGGATGCGCACCGCGGCACCTACACCAGCTTTCAGGAGTTCCTCTCCGACCGGCTCTTTGGCGCGCAGGCCGAGTTCAACCGCATCGACACCTCGAATTCCAGCTACTACAGCTTCGACAAGAGCCGCTTCGTGCTGGCGCGCAACACGCGCTATGGGCAGATTCGCGCCTTCGGCAACGGCTCGAGCGAGCTGATTCCGCTGCCCGAGCGGCTCTACGCCGGCGGTCCCGTTTCGCTGCGCGGTTTCTCGCAGAACGCCGCCGGGCCGCGCGATCCTGAGACCGGCTTCCAGATCGGCGGCGCGGGAGCGCTTGATCAACAGCACCGAATTGCGCCTGCCGCCTCCCACGCTGCCCTGGTTCGGCAACACGGTGAGCTTTGTTATCTTTCACGACATGGGCAATGTGTTTACCAACGCCGGCGACGCCTGGGCCAGCTTTCTTCGCGTTCGCCAGCCCGACAGCGATGCGTGCAAAAACGCAGTCATAGCAGATCCGACCGCTGCCTATCCTGCCGGCGACTACGATCCCACAGGCACCGGCCCGCTGACCTCGACCGGCCAGCAAGGCCCTGCAGCTTCAACTATTTCTCGCACGCGCTGGGCGCCGGGTTTGCGCTACCATACGCCGGTCGGACCCATCCGCTTCGACTTCAGCTATAACCTGAATCCGCCCATCTATCCGGTGAATATCAACTACTGCATCCCCACCCCGGCCATAAACCCGTCCGGTGTTCCCGGTTACGCATCGGCGCCGTACCTCGGTCAGGCGCCGCACATCAACTTCTTCTTCAGTCTTGGGCAGGCCTTCTGATGAGCCAGCACGTCTCAATTCGGGTTGATTCTCCGCACCGGGCGCAACGTGTGGCTGCTCGCTGCATTGCTGGTCGCAGGGGCGCCGATCAGTGTCCAGGCGCAAGGTGACCCGGCTCAGGACCAGGCATCCTCATCTACGGCGCCCGTCGTCCTCGATCGCGCGGTCGCCGTCGTCAACAAGCACGCCATCCTGGCCAGCGACCTCGACGACGAAATCCGCCTCTCCGTTCTCGATCCCAACACCGTCGCCCAGGGCGAGCTCACACGGCAACACGCGCTCGATCAGCTCATCAGCCGCGCGCTCATCGAGCAGCAGATTCGCCAGCAGGACATGCAGGCCATCGAGCCCTCGCAAGAGGAAGTCGATGCGCGCCTGCATGAAATCCGCACGGAGCTGCCCACCTGCGTCCGCCAGAACTGCGCCTCCGATGCGGGATGGAAGGCATTTCTCGCGGCGCACGGGCTCACGCCGGAGCGCGTCGAAGCCTATCTCCGCTACCGGCTTGAGATTCTGCGCTTCATTGAGCAGCGCTTCCGGCAGGGCATTCAAATCTCCCCGCAGCAGATCGAAACCTACTACCACGACACGTTGCTGCCGCAGTACGCGCCCGGCGAAACCGTTCCGCCGCTTGATCAGGTCGCGCCGCGCATTCAGGAGATCCTGCTGCAGCAGCAAGTCAATCGTCCTCTTCGACAATTGGCTCACCAACCTGCGCCAGCAAGGCGACGTGGAAGTGCTCGATCCGGATCTAGTCCGGGAGCCTGCCCCGACCCCTGCGCCGGCAGCGGATAAGCCTGCCAGTCCGAGCGGCGCGGAAGGGGGAAGCCGATGAGCGAGCGCGAAGACAAGCCCATTGCCGGCGAAGAGCCTGCCCAGCCGCGGCGTCCGCACCGCACCATGCGCAGCCGTCTGCGCCGCTTCTTCTTGCGCCATCTTCCGCTCGCCGTTGCATTCACGGCTGCCCTCCTGGTGCTTTTGGCCGTCGGTCTGTATTTCGTGGCCAGCTCTTCCACATTTGAAAACGCGGTGCGCAAGCGCCTCATCACGTCTCTAGAAGAACTTACCGGCGGCCGGGCCGAGATCGCATCTTTCCACTGGCGCCTGCTCCATTTCGAGGCCGAAGCCGACGGAGTCGTGATTCACGGTCTTGAAGATCCCGGCGAGGCGCCCTACGCAAGAATCGATCACCTGCGCGTGGTTTTCAGTCTGCGGAATCTTTTCAGTCCCATCGTTCGCCTGCGCAGCCTGGAGATTGACCGGCCCACCCTGCACTTCATCGTCTATCCTGACGGATCGACGAATCAGCCGCATCCGCGCCAGCCGCAAACCCCGTCAAATTCTCCCGTCGACACTTTGTTCGAGATGCACGCCGGCAGCATTGCGGTCGAGCAGGGCAGCTTCGACTACGACTGCCGCAACGCCAACTTCGACTATCAGAACCGGAACGCGCCGCTCGACTTTTCGGCCAACGATGCTTCGCTCGTCATGCGTTATGTCTCCGCGACGTTCCATAAGCCCGCATCCTATCGCATTGAAGTTGGCGTAACCGATCTCAATCTTGCGCGCACCGTGCCACGCAACCCGCTGCCGGTGCACGGGGCCCTGCAGGCCACGCTCGATCTCGAGCGCGCACAGGTGTTTCTGCGTTCCCTGCGCATCACGGCGGAGAGGCGCGGCGCTCCGCCGCACGCGCTTGAAGTCACCGGAGACCTCGAGGACTTTACGCATCCCCGCTGGCACGCGCATGTGCAGGGCGATCTGGATATGCGGCTCCTCGATCCCATCACCGGCTATCCCGATGCGCCCGACGGCCTCGCTCGCCTCGATCTCACCGCTGCCGGCCAGGAAGACGCGTTCCAAATCGACGGCGGCGTGCACATTGACGACGGTTCATACATCGGCCAGGGCGTCACCGCCACGGGCATCACGTTCGACACCCACGTCCACGCCGATCAAAAGCGGCTGCTCATCTCGCAAATCGTCGCCCGCTTGCGTCAAGGCGGCCAAATCGAAGGCACGGTCGCGCTTGAACCCTGGCTCCCCAGCGATGCCTCCGCGCACCTGCAGCAGACTCCTCACGCAACTGAAATATTTTCCTCCGATCGGAACACTCTCGTCAGTACCCCACCCTGGATCATCCCCGTCAACGGCAAAGTCACCGCCAGTTTCAGGGATGTGGCGCTCGATACGCTCCTCGACATGGTTAGCCCCGCGCCCTACCGGCGCCTGGGCCTCGACGCCCGCTTGAATGGCCCCGCCGTTGCCGTCTGGACGCATGGCGACGGCAACACCGTTTCGGTGAACGCGCAGTTCGGCCTCAGTCCTTCCCGGCAAACTCCGGCCGGCGAAGCGCCCACGACAGGCGCAATCGACGCCACGTATGCGCAGCACAACGGCTCCGTCGAGGTGCGCAAGCTGGAGATCCACCTGCCCCAAAGCGATCTTGAAGCGCATGGCGTACTGGGCGCTTATCCGACCGCGAGCCCTTCGGCCCTCACCGTCGATTTCCATTCGCGCAACCTGGCTGAGTTTGACGCGGCGCTGCGCAGTCTCGGCTACAAGCGCAACGGAAAAACCGGGACCGCGGCGCTGCCGGTGTCGTTGGGGGGGCAGGCCGACTTTCACGGAATGTGGACCGGCTCGCTGGCCCGGCCGCACATTGCGGGTACCGTCGAAGCCACGCAACTTACCGTCGAATTGCCTGCCGGCAGCACCGGCACGCCGCAGATCGTGCGCTTCGATTCCGTCTCGGCTTCGGGCCTGTATTCGCCGTCGCAGATCGCCATCCAACATGCGCAGCTCCAGCGTGGCACGACGCGCATCGCGCTGGGCGGCACACTTGAAGCCACGCCGGGCCGCGAACCGGTATTTGACGGGAACGCCGTGCTGCATGCGAACTTCGACGCGGCCAATCTCGAGCTCGCCGACGTCCAGCCGTTCGTTACCACAGAGGGCGGCCCCAATCTTCCCCTCACCGGTGCGTTGAACGCGCGCATCCAGGCCGACGGACCGCTCCATGCGCCCACCGCATCCGGTTCCATACAAATGGAGCACGGCACTCTTTATGGCGAGGCGATTTCAGGTCTGCGCGTCCACGCCGCGCTCGCCGGACAAGTGCTCAAGCTGACCTCAGCCACTTTCAACGTTGCCGGCGGAAACCTCTCCGGCTCAGGAACGTATGACTTCAACGCCGGGCACGTTCAGCCCGGTCATTTCGACATCGATGCGCATGCTCAGAACATTGACGTCACCCGTCTCGACTTCCTCCGCAGCCGCAATTTCGACGCCACCGGTAAGCTTGCGTTTGCGGTCACTGGCTCGGGGACGCTGAGCGACCCGCGCCTGGAGGGCCATGCCACGCTCACCGCGCTCACCTTCGGCGGGCAGCCACTCGGAACCCTCCAGGCCACCGCGCATTCCGCAGGTCCGCTCCTGGAATACAGCGCCACCACGCAATTGGAGCAAGCCGGACTCACCCTGCACGGGCAAACATCTCTCCATGGCGACTATCCGACGCACGCCCAGATCGAATTCTCCCGCTTCAACCTCGGCACTCTGCTGCGCATGGCGCACAGGCCGGAATTCAATGGCGAGTCCGCGCTGGCCGGGACGGTTTCGGTTGACGGTCCGCTCGCGCATCCCGGGCAGCTTCGGGGTGAGGCGCAACTCCGCGAATTGGCGTTCACCATCTCCGGCGTGCAGCTCCAGAGCGACGGCGGATTGCATGCCACGCTGGCCGACGGCCGCATTCATCTCGATCCCTTGCACGTCACCGGCGAGAACACCGACCTGCACATGCGAGGGCGATCTGTCGCTCGAGGGCGCGCAGCAACTCGATCTTGCCGCCAGCGGCTCCATCAACCTCAAGCTGGCAGAGACCCTCGACCCCGATTTGACCGCCAGTGGATTGACAACTTTCCAGATGGAGGCGCACGGGCCTTTGCTGCATCCCGGCCTGCAGGGGCGCATCGATTTCCAGAACGGCGCTCTCTCGCTGGAAGATCTGCCCAATGGCCTGAGCCAATTGCACGGCACCCTCGAGTTCAACCAGAACCGGCTGGAAGTGAAATCCCTGACCGCCATGAGCGGCGGCGGCCTGCTTGACGTGGGCGGTTATCTCGCTTACCAGCACGGCATCTATGCCGACCTCTCGGTCACCGGCAAACAGGTGCGCATTCGCTACCCCGAGGGAGTCAGTTCGCTGGCCGATGCCACATTCCACCTGCAAGGATCAGCAAAACAACCTGCTTCTCAGCGGCAACGTCCTGATCACGCGATTTTCCGTCAGCCCCGATCTCGATCTTGCGGCGCTCGCCCCGCAGGCCATACCTCGGTGCAAACCATCGCGCCGCCCGACGCCCCCTCGAACCACGTGCGCCTCGATGTGCACATCGTCTCGTCGCCGCAGTTGAACTTCCAGAACGCCTTCGCCAAGCTGGCCGGCGACGTGGATCTGCGCCTGCGCGGCACGCTGGCCTCGCCCTCGCTGCTGGGCCGCGTTTCCATCACCGAGGGCAGCGCCATGATCGCCGGAACCCGCTACGACCTCGAGCGCGGCGACATCACCTTCACCAACCCGGTGCGCATTGAGCCCATCATCGACCTCAGCGCCACGGCGCACGTCGAGGACTACGACATCTCCCTCGGCCTGCACGGTTCGCCGCAAAAGCTCTCCGTCACCTATCGCAGCGACCCTCCGTTGCCCGAAGCCGACGTGGTCTCGCTGCTGGCCCTCGGCCACACCGCCAACCAGCAGCGCCTCTACACGCAGCAGCAGGAGCAGGCCATCGCCAATCCCACCGACGCCCTGCTCGGCGGAGCCCTCAATGCCACCGTCAGCAACCGCGTGCAAAAGCTCTTCGGCGCCGGCTCGGTCAAAGTCGATCCCAATTACCTCGGCGCGTTCGGCAACTCCACCTCGCGCATCACCGTGCAGGAGCAGTTCGGCCGCAACGTCACCCTCACCTACGCCACCGACGTGAACACCACCAGCCAGCAGTTGCTCCAGGCTGAAGTGGCCATCAACCGCCACGTCTCGCTGGTCGTCGCCCGCGACGAGTCCGGCGTCTTCTCCATGGTCATCAAAGCCACCCGGCGCTATCGCTAGAGCCACCGGCGCCCCTGCAATTTGCCAGCCGGGGATGATCAGATTTTATGCAAAACGCCAGCTACATACCTGGTTCTAAATTACTTACATAAATATGCGCATTTCAGCCGTCACGCCCCGCCTCCCCTGAACTTCGAGCCGTCGAGAATTGCAGTTCCCGCGCAACCCAATCGCGGTCTTCTGTGTCTAAAGAGAGGCGTGCGGAGGACAAGCTGCCCGTCGGTTTCTGATCGAAGCGGCTTCCCCAGCAGGCTAAAAATCGCAAATGTGGAGGATTCCCCCATGACAAGAACCTTGGATTCCCGCAAGCTTTTGGTGTTGGCTGCTGCCGCGTTTGCAGCTCTTCTCACGCTTTCGAACGTTGCATGGGCGGCTGACCCCCAGGATGTGTCTGCCGCTGTCCGTGCCAAGCTCGACAAGTCGCAGTACAAGGATGTCCAGGTCAACGTGGACTCGAGCGGCGTTGCTACCCTCACTGGCACCGTTGGCCTCTATGAGTACAAGGCCGATGCCGACAAGGCTGTGCATAAGGTGAAGGGCGTCACGGCCGTGCGCAACGACATTCAGGTCGCCGGACCGTCGGTATCCGACAGCGAGTTAGAGAAAAGTCTCGGAGAAAAGTTGGCCTACGACCGCGTCGGCTACGGCAATGTCTTCGACGCCATCACGCTGCAGGTGCATGACGGAGTGGTGACCTTGGGCGGTTCAGCGCTCGATTACCCTAGCCGCGACTCTGCGCTCGGGGTGGTTTCTACCACGCCCGGAGTCAAAGACGTCGTCGACCAGATCAGCGTCGATCCGGTTTCGCCAATGGATTGGCAAACCCGGATAGCGGTGGCTCGAGCGGTGTATAGCTTCCCATCGCTCAACAAGTACGCTATCGACCCCGCCAAGCCCATTCGCATTGCGGTGCAGAACGGTCATGTGGCGCTCTACGGCGTAGTTGACTCGGAGGCCGACAAGGATGCCGCCTTCATCCGCGCCAATGGCGTACCGGGCGTCTTCAGCGTCAAGAACTATCTGCAGGTCGCCAACCAGCCAAATGAAAGCAAGAAGTAAAACTCCGCTGCACAAAATCTAGCGCTGATCTCCAGACCGGCTGTGCTGGCGACGTCCACGCCGCCAGCAGCGATGTCCGGGTCAATGACCTGCACGTCCCGGCCTGGAGGCCAACGTTACCAAGAAACCTCCGATTCGACACTCCTGAACCAATCCAGCCCGGTTTGCGTAGAATGCCGGTGTGAGCCCATCGGAAAACTTGAGCACACCAGATCCCCTGCGAGGAGACTCCATGGAGCCGGGGGACCAGCCCTCTCCCGCGGCAGCGCCCGCCGCAAGCCACGCGGAATCTCTTCTGAGCCCGGGCCCCATGGGACCAGTCACGGCAACACCCGATCCCCCTCCTCGAGCCGGTACCGAGGATGAGCCCTATCGCGGCTTGCGCTGGATCTTCGTCGGCCCCGAGGGCCTGCGCGCTGGCTGGTCGATAGCTGTGTTTTTAGTCTTGTTCAACCAATTCAGCATTCTCATTGACGAAGCGTTGTTTCATTTTCACCTGATCGACGTGTACGATCAGTTCGCGCCCGGGACCGCGTTCTTCGCTGAAGCGGGAACCCTGCTCGCGCTGCTCATCGCCGTCGCGCTGGTCGGCCTCATTGAGGGCCGGGGGATTCCGGAGTATAACCTCACCGGCCCGCGGCGGACGCAGCATTTCTTCTTCGGCCTGGCGGCTGGCTTTGTCGGTCTTTCTGCGCTGGTTGGAGCCCTGGCGGCCGGTGGCTGGCTGCACTTCGGCCCTGTTGCACTCTCCGGTGCGGCCATCTTCCGCTTTGGCCTGTTGTGGGGCTGCATTTTTCTCATCGGGGCTTGCATTGAAGAGGGGATGTGCCGCTGCTACCTGCTCTTCACGCTTACCCGCGGCATCAACTTCTGGTGGGCGCTGGGAGCTTGCGCGTACCTCTGCGCGCGCCTGGCCATGAGACATCAGCTCGGTGGGGATGTATGGGGTGTGTATGCTGTCATTCTCATCGGCCTCATCCCTTGCTTTGTTCTCTACCGAAGGGCTGCTCCACACAGTGGATTTTGGTGCGCCGCATGGATTACGTCGGGGTATTTCGGTTATATGCACGTGTCCAACCCCGGCGAAACCTGGATCGGTATCTTCGCCGCCGCCTTCATCGGCTTCGTCTTCTGCGTAAGCGTGCGCGTCACCGGTTCAGCCTGGTGGGCCATCGGCTGCCACGCCGGCTGGGACTGGGCCGAGACCTATTTCTACGGCACCGCCGATAGCGGAATCAATCCAGAAGGCAGCTACCTCACAAGCCATCCGTCGGGCAATCCCCTGTGGAGCGGAGGCGCCGTCGGCCCGGAAGGCAGTGTGCTTGTGCTGGCCGCAATTCTGCTGCTCCTGGTTTTGGTGTTGGTTTCCAGCCGGTTGAGCTCTCGCACGACGCCCACCGCGGCGTAAAGTGAGAATCGTGGACCGTGAGCCGTGGACCGTGAGCCGTGAACTGCAGGCTGTGCGCTGCGAGCTGTAAACTACGAATCACCAATCACGAGCCATGAACCACGAACTGAAACCTGGCACCTGAAACCTGAAGCCCGTCATGCGCCTTTGGCTCAACCGAAGCGCCGAGATCTCCCTTCGTGAGCAGTTGATCACCCAGGTTGTGCTCGGCATACTTACTCGCGAGATTCTTCCCGGCCAAAAACTGCCCAGCACGCGCGAGCTGGCGCGCCGCTTCGGCATTCACCCCAACACCGCCAGCGCCTGCTATCGGGAGCTCGAGCGCGACGGCTGGCTTGAGTTCCGCCACGGCAGCGGCGTCTTCGTGGCCAACACGCGCCCCTCCGTTTCTCTGAGTCCGGAAATGGCAGTCGACCAGCTCATCGGCGAGCTGGCGGCGAGGGCGCGCAAAATCGGCGCGTCTGACTCATTGCTACGCACGCGCCTGCGCCGCTGGCTTTCGTTGGCCCCGCTGGCGCGCTGGCTCGTCATCGAACCCGATCCGGAGCTGCGCAAAATCGTCACCGTCGAAATGGAATCCAGCCTCGCCCTGCCCGTCGCCGCTTGCACGCCCGACGAGTGCGGCGAAGCCAGCCTGAATGAGCGCAGCGAAGAAACCCAAATTGCCCGGTCGATCCCCGTCTGTCTTCCCAGCAAAGCCGCCGCGGTGCGCAAACTTCTTCCCGCCGGAACCGTGCTGACAGTCTTCCAGATCAACCCCGTGGCCTCTGCGCTCGAGGCCAATCTCGAGCGCTATCTTCCCGAGCACTCGGCCGATCTCGTCGGCATCGCCTCGCATTGGAGCGAATTCCAGCGCATCGGCCGCACCATGATCGTGGCCGCCGGCCTCAACCCGGAAAACCTTCTGGTGCGCGACGCCACCCGCCCCGGATGGAAGCGCGGCCTGGAATCGACCTCAGGCGTCATCTGCGACATCGTGACCGCGCAGCAACTGCCGAAGCAATGTTTTCCCATCGTCTTTCATCTGCTCAACGAAGCCTCCATCGCGCAACTCCGCGCCCTCGAAGCCGAGCTTTCCGCCGCCTCATCACCCAGTTCCTAGCGCCTGCCCGCATATTTGTACCGCCGGTCTCCAGACCGGCTGTCGTGCGGGTCTCCTGACCCGCACATGCGAGCTGGCCACTCTGTGCGGGACCGACGCAGATCCGCCATTGTGACACTCGCGAAACTGTCCTATTGGCTCCCCCAGCCCCGATCGAGGCAGCTAGCATCTGTGGGCATGAAACCAGCAAATCTTCTCAGCCAAAAGCCCTCTCGTTGGATTGCTCTCATCGCGATCTTTGTCATCCTCGCCCCAACCGCAGCGCCGGCGCAATCGCCCCACTCTTCGCCTGAAGCAGTCCGTGCCCGCATCCTGAAAATCGGCGTCGGCCAATGGGTTCGCGTGCGCGAGCACACCGGCATGGGGTTGAACGGCCAAATCACCGGCATCGGCCCGCAAATCTTTCAAATCCAGCAGCGCGACGTGGCCGGGCCGACACTGGTGTATTACGCGGATGTTGCCCGAATCAAGTGCGCGCAGGATCCCGAGGACCATGCTGGTCTCTCGCGAGCCGCCTGGGGTGGAATTGCGATCGGGGGAGCACTCTTTGTCGCCATTGTCCTCTGCAAAGTAAAGGCGTGTACCAAATCAGCAGCGGAATCCTCGTGGTGAGGGCGCGCGGTGATCGCCAGGCCGTTCTTTCCATCGGCCACTGTGACACTTGCGAAAGTGTCCCAATCGTCTCCCACACACGTGTGCAATCGCCCTAACCTCGTTCCTGTTAGTCCAAAAGGAGTTCCGATGAACCGTCTGATGATTCCAGCCATTCTCGCCATCGCTCTCTGCCCGCTCGTCGCCGCCCAGCAGCCCACGCCATCTGCCGCCGCGCCGCAATCGAGCGTCGCCGAACGCAATCAGGCCATCAGGAGCGCACGCACCCTTTGCATTCATTCCGGATCGGCCTTCATCACCGTGGGCACCTTCGATCGAGCGCTTATGAAGCAAAAAAACTGGGACCAGTTGGGCCTGAACATCGTCGCGAGTCCCGACTGTCGCGCCGATTTGCAGATCGACGTCGATCGGCTCATCTTTACCCACATTCACACCTACGTCCTCACCGACATGCGCTCAGACTTCGTTCTTGCCTCGGGTCGCGTCACAGCGGTCGACGGAATCGTTGCCTCCGGCCCCATGGCCGAGCAGATTGTGAAGATACTCTCCGCAGCCCGACTCCCGGCGCAAGCGGCCGGTCCTGATCGCGGGTTGTGAGCGCGTGCCGGCATGTCGAGCGGCGAGCTGCGCTTAAGCCGGCTTGCCGCAGACTTCAATGGAAAGCGCAAAAACAAAACGCTTAAAGCAGGCGCCATAAACCTGCCATCCACGCCCGCGTGGCCAGCGTATCCTGAATCTGGCCAATGTCCGATTCGTCTTCATCCACTATGTCTGCGTCTCCGGGCGCTTCGCGCCGAGGCCGCAAACGCCGCTGGCCGCGGATTCTGCTCTATGTAGCCGGCAGCTTGCTTCTGCTGCTCCTCCTCGCCGCCGGTGCAGCCGTGCTCTGGCTTCGCTCGGCAGCCAAAGCCGCGCTGCCCCAGCTCGACGGCGACGTCCATCTTGCCGCCCTCTCCGCGCCCGTCTTTCTGCCCCGGTGACCGTCCGCCGCGACGCCCACGGCGTGCCCCACATCGAAGCCACCACGCAGGACGATCTCTTTGTCGCCCAGGGCTACGTCACCGCCCAGGACCGCCTGTGGCAGATGGACGCTTCGCGCCGCAACGCCAACGGCGACCTGGCCGAGATTCATGGGCCCCGCGCTCGTTACCAGCACGACAAGACGCAGCGCGTCCTCCAGATTCGCCTCACCGCCCAGCGCATTCTACGACCATCTTTCTGCCCGCCGACCGCGCGCGTCTCGACGACTATGCCCGCGGCGTCAATCTCTTCATCGCGCAGTGCGAGCAATCCAACTCGCTTCCCCGTCGAGTTCCGGCTGCTCCACTACCGTCCGCAGCCTGGAGCGGCGTCGGACTCCATCAGCGTGGGCCTGTGATGGTCGCAGACCCTCGACACGCACATTGCCACCAAGCTCTCGCGCGCCCGCGTTGCGGCCAAGCTCAACAATCCCAGCGCTCGAAGCCGATCTCTACCCGGTCGGCTCCTGGCGCGATCATCCGCCCACCGGCATCCGGTCGACCTGAGCGCAGCCGCAGCCGCATTGCCGCCGTCCAAAAAGAAGGACGACGAGGACGACGACGAGAACACCGAAGCCCGCACTGCCCCGAGTCGCCGCGTTAACCCAGTCTCGAGTCAAAAACCGCACTCGGGCGCGCCGGAAGATCCAGCCGCGCTCCTGGCCCTGCTCGGCCAGCCCGATTGCGACGGCTGCGCCGCCGGCTCCAACAACTGGGTCATCGCCGGCAGCCACACCGCCAGCGGCAAGCCGCTGCTCTCGAACGATATGCACCTGACGCTCAGCGAGCCCAACATCTGGTACATGGCCGATCTTGCGCGCGCCCGGCTTCCACGCCGCCGGAGTCACGCTGCCCGGCTTTCCGTTCGTCATCGCCGGCCACAACGAGCACGTGGCCTGGGGATTCACCGCGCTCTACGGCGACGTGCAGGACCTCTACATCGAAAAGCTCGACGGCAAGGGCAACTACGAAGGGCATCGACGCGCATGGCAGCCGCTCGCCGTCGATCACGAAGTCATTCACGTTCGCGGCGGCAAAGATGTCGTCCTCGACGTCCAATCCACCGCGCACGGCCCGCTGCTGAATCCGCTTCTCGCCGCGAGCGATCCGCCCATCGCTCTCAAGTGGACCCTCTACGATCCCACGCTCAACACGCTCCCGCTCTACGAAATGAACACCGCGTCGAACTGGACGGAGTTCTCCGCCGCGCTCGCGCATGGTGCTGGCCCACGCAGAACCTCGTCTACGCTGACGATCAGGGCCACATCGCCTACCACGCCATCGGCAAGCATTCCGCTGCGGCCCGCGCAGGATTCGCCGATGCGCCCATCGCAACGACAGCGCGCACGAGTGGCAGGGCTACATTCCCTTCGACCAGATGCCCAACGCCTTCGATCCGCCCTCGGGCTTTCTCGCCACCGCCAACTCCCGCGTCACCACCGACAAGTCGCCCTACCCGCTCACCGACGAGTGGGCCGATCCCTACCGCATCGAGCGCATCTACAAATCGCTCCAGGGCCGCGACAAGCTCACGCCCACCGACATGCTCGCCGTCCAGACCGACATCTACAGCGAAGTCGATCAGGAGATGGGCCATCGCTTTGCCTACGCCATCGACCACACTCCCGGCCCCGACGGCAACGGCGATGCGCGCATGCGCAAGGCCGCCGACCTGATGCGCAGTTGGGATGGCCGCCTCACCACCGACTCCGCCGCCGCTTCCATCGTCACCCAGACCCGCGCCGCGCTCTGGCCCATGATTCTCGAGCCCAAACTCGGCAAGGTCGCCGGCGACTACCACTGGGCCGAGTCCAACTTTGCCGAAGAAGAGATCGTGATGCACGCCAAGCCGCGACTGGCTTCCCATCGGCTACAAGGACTGGGACGCGCTGCTCACCGCAGCCGTGCGCAAGGGCATGGACGACGGCAAAGCGCCCGCCGATGTGGCCCACTGGACCTACGGAAGCTGGCACGTGGTCGACATCGAGCATCCGCTCGCCGCGTTTCTGCCCTTCATCGGCCGCATCGCCGGAACCGGGCCCCAGCCGCACAGCGGCGACGCCACCACCGTCAAGCAGGTCGGCCGCGCCTTCGGCCCCTCGCAGCGCTTCACCATGGACTGGAGCAACATCGACGGCTCGACCGAGAACATTGTCCTCGGCGAAAGCGGCAACCCGCTCAGCCCTTACTTCCGCGACCAGTGGAACGACTAGTACGACGGAACCACCTTCGCGCTGCCCTTCACGCCCGCCGCGGTCGCCGCCCAAACCACGCCACACGCTGCGCCTGCTGCCATGAAAAGACAGGGAACAAAGAACAGGGAACAGGGGATCAGGGGCGCCGGAGGCTCATTCGCGCGCTGGGCAGGCATCGCGGCCCGGCGCTCATCCTGCTCGCCGCGTCCGTCGCCATCGTCCCGCAACTCGTTCGCGGCAACTCCTGCGGCCACGACTTCGACGTCCACCTCGTCTCCTGGCTCGATTGCCTCAATGCCTGGCGTCACGGCATTCCTTATCCGCACTGGGCGCCCAGCCCCAACTACGGCGCCGGCGAGCCGCGCTTCGTCTTCTATCCGCCGCTCACCTGGATGCTGGGCGCGGCGCTCGGCGCATTCTTCCCTGG
Organism: uncultured Acidobacteriota bacterium; assembly: GCA_963826735.1. Classification (GTDB taxonomy): domain Bacteria; phylum Acidobacteriota; class Terriglobia; order Terriglobales; family Acidobacteriaceae; genus Telmatobacter. The sequence continues at coordinate 446,922 of CAWGYN010000005.1, read as the reverse complement.
AATCTCGCGCCCATCGCGCTCACCTTTCTCATCCTTCGCCGCCACCGGCCTTGCCACGCGCGCCCTCGCTCTTGAAGCCCTCGACGACGCGCCCGCCACGCTCGCCGGCTGCGTCGCCATCTTCTCCGGCTTCACGCTCTTCACCGCCTACGAGCGCTCCGCCTTCCCCGAATTCGCCGGCGGATTCTGGCTTCCGCTTCTTGCTTCTGCATCCAATTTCGTGTCCCATGCTTTCGCGACTCTCAATGGACGGGGTGCCCCAGTCCCTCGCTTTGGGGACAGGGAGCGATGCCGGACTGACCTCCGAGCCCGCGCGATCCTTTTCCGCCGCGCTTTCGACGGTTCCACCGCTCCGCTGGCCCTCGCGCTCGCCGGCGCCTGGCTCTCGAATCTTCCGCTCGGCGTCATGGCCAGCTACCTGCTCGCCGGCGTCGCGCTCTCTGGGCCGTCGTCAACAAATCCTGGGCGCCGATCCTTCGCGCCGCCGTCGCGGCAGTCCTGGGCCTCGGCCTCGCCGCCATCTACTGGCTCCCCGCCGCCTCGAGCGCAACTGGGTCGACATCAGCCAGGCCACTCAGGATCCCGGCTACAACTTCGAGAACAACTGGCTCTTCGCGCACAACGCCAACCCGCTGCTCGCACTGCACGACGTCATCCTGCACCAGGTCTCGTGGATCGCCGTCTCCATGATCGCCGTCGCTCTCGTCGGCATCGTCGATCAGCTGGCGTCGCGGCACGCTGCCCATCGCAAAACCACGGCATAACATGTCTGGTGGATTCCGCTCGCCGCCATTCCCGTCGTGGTCCTGTTTCTTCTCTTTCCCATCTCGCGGCCGCTCTGGCATCTGCTGCCGGAGATGCGTTTCCTGCAGTATCCCTGGCGCTGGCTTGAGGCGGTTGAAGCGCCCATGGCGATCTTTCTTCGTCGCCGCCATCTGGCCCTCCAGGCCGCCGCGCCCGCGTCGCCGTGCTCGCCGTCTGCGCCGCGCTTTTCCTCGGCGTCTACCGTCTACGCCGGCGACAGCTTTCTTCCAGGTCTGCTACCCCGAAGACACCGTCGCTTCCATGCTCGTCGACTACCGCGCCGGCGCGGGCTTTGAAGGCATGTACGAGTACGAGCCGCCCGGCGGCGACGACTCCAGCATCGCGACCGGCCTTCCCGACGCCTGCCTGGTCAGCGATCCCACCGTCGTTCTCGGCAAGCCCGATCCCGACGACCCCGACGCCAATCCCGTATGGAATCCCGATCAGGGCAGTTGCCAGGCCACATTCGCCGCCGCTCCACGGCAATCAGACCAACCCCGAGCACCGCGAGATTCGCGCCGTAATCCGCTCATGCCGGCTATCTTGTCCTGCGCCTCGTCAGCTATCCCGCGTGGCGCATTCGCGTCAACGGCCAGAATCGATCGACGGCGCTTGCCGCAAGCGCGACGACGGCCTCATCGCCGTGCCCGTCCCGCAAGGCCCAGTCGACCTGACCGTGGACTGGACCACCACGCCCGACGTCCTCGCCGGCCGCTGGCTCAGCGCCCTCAGCGTGCTCCTGCTCATCGCCCTGTGTTTGGGTTGAACTACGCCGCGGCCGCGTCTCGTCTAACATGAAAGAAAGAGCATGTCCGCCGACGTGAAATCGCTGATTCAGGAAGGCGCCGACCTCACCGACCAGGCGCTGGAGTCGCTGATTCCCACCGCAGATACCGTCCCTGCCTCGATCCACGGCGCCATGCGCCACTCCGTCTTTGCCGGCGGCAAGCGCCTGCGCCCGGTGCTCGCCATGCAGGCCGGCGTCACCATTGCCGGCACGGCTGCCCAAGGGAATCGAGCGCCTGGGCGCGGCCCTCGAGATGCTCCACACCTACTCGCTCATCCACGACGACCTGCCCGCCCTCGACAACGACGACCTGCGCCGCGGCAAGCCCACCTGCCATGTGGCCTTTGGCGAAGCCATCGCCATCCTGGCCGGCGACGCGCTGCAGACCCGCGCCTTCGAAGTGCTGGCCGGCCTCGACTGCCCGCCCGCCGCCACCGTCCAGATCATCGGCCTCATCGCCAACGCCGTCGGCACGGTCGACGGCATGATCGGCGGCCAGGTGCTCGATCTCGAAAGCGAACACCTCAAGCCCACGCCGGAACTCGTTGAAGCCATCCATCGCGCCAAGACCGGCGCGCTCATTCGCGTCAGCGTGGTCGCGGGCGGCGTCTACGCCGGCGCCACGGCCGACGACGTTGCGCGCCTCGATCGCTTCGGCCGCAAGGCCGGCCTCGCCTTCCAGATTGTCGACGATGTGCTCGACATGACCGTCGACTCGGCGCACCTGGGCAAGACCGCGGGCAAGGATCAGGCCACCGAAAAAGCCACCTGGCCGGCCGTCTACGGCATCGAGCAGAGCCGGCGCGACGCCGCGCAACTCATCGACGAAGCCTTCGCCGCGCTCGAGCCCTACGGCAGCCGCGCCGACGGCCTCAAAGCCGTCGCCCGCTACCTGGTCGAGCGCAAAAACTGAAAAATTTTCGATGTGTAGTGCCGGTCTCCAGACCCGCGTCTGCAACAAGCGATTGTTGCAAGGGCAAACCGCGACCGTCCACACTCGCCCTCACACTCAGAGCGCTATTTCCCCAGCACCCGGCGCAGCTTTTCTCCCTGCACTGTGAGATCTTCCACAGCAGTCTGCGCGCGGCCAAGCATCCCCTGAATCTCTTCAAGGTAGGCGGGAAGCGCATTCCACCATTTGCTCACTATTTCCTGCTGATCCAGCAAGACCAGGGCGGTGCCGGTCACGGCCGTCACCAGACCGGCGCGCCGTTTGCCGGCAACCAGCAGTGCGCCGCTCGCCGCCAGCGTACCCGCCGCGGCCATCCGAACCCAGCCCATCGATTTGGCCTCGCTGGCGCAAGATTCGCCCGCGTTGCTCACTGATTTTGTAAGCGGCACCACCACCATGACCTCTCCCCATTCCGGACCTCGGTCCGATCACCCTTGAACCCTATTGCCTAAAGTATCACTCGAATAGCCCGCCTGCGACGGCAGTGAACTCCACTCGGCGCCGCGACCGATGAATCAAATCGATCAATCCAGCCGCGTCAATACAGGCCAATCAATCCAACTCCATCAATCCAAATCGATCTCGCGAAAAGGCTTGCCCTCGTCCGGGGACTCCTTGGCCTTGCGCATCGCTTCAGCAAATTTCTTCTCCAGCAGGTCGGCCTTGTTCTTCTCCGCGTCCACGCTCTGCCGAAAAATCGATTCCGTCCGCTCCCCGTGCTCGCGCATCGCCTGAGCCGCCGTCTCCAGGTCCTCGAACATGCGCTTGCGCGGCGCCGACGTGTGGCTTACCACCAGGCCCGTCGCGCCATCGATCTTCAGCATCGCCCCGCAATCCGGGCACGCCACTTCGAACGTCTTGTCTTTGTTCTTGGCCATTACAACTGGTATTTTATGCGCTTCCTTCCGTTTTTGGCATGGGTAATCGCCGCCCCCGCATCATTCATTGCGCGCGAATAAACTGACCACTCACCACTAGCCACTAACCACTGTCTTCATGTCACCGGCCCCGGATTGAACAACGCAAACTCATTGTGCAATCCCCAGTGGTCGGCCCAGGCTTTCTTCCTCCCGCTGGCGATCTCCAAAACCAATAAAAAAATCTCCCAGCCGACCTCTTCCACGATTGCCTCGGCAGTCGCAATCCGTCCCGCATCAATATCAATCAGGTCGGGCCAGCGCCGCGCCAACCCGCTGTTCGACGCCACTTTGATCACGGGCGCCATGGCCAGGCCGTAGGGCGTGCCGCGCCCCGTGGTAAAGATGTGCATGTTCATCGACGCGGCCAGTTGCAGTGTGCCGCAGATGAAGTCGCTGGCCGGCGTGGCTGCAAAAATCAATCCCTTCTGCGTCACCCGCTCGCCCGGCCCGGCCACGCCCACGAGCGCCGTCGAGCCCGCCTTGGCAATCGACCCCATCGCCTTCTCCACCACGTTGGCCAGGCCGCCCTGCTTATTGCCCGGCGTCGGATTTGCCGCCCGATCCGCCCCGCCCTGCCGCAGATACTCGTCGTACCACGCCATCTCGCGCACAAATTCTCGCGCAATCTCCGGCGTGGCGGCGCGCGCGGTGAGCAGATGCGCCGCATCGCGCACCTCGGTGACTTCAGAAAACATCACCGTGGCCCCGGCGCGCACCAGCAGGTCCGCCGCGAACCCCACCGCGGGATTCGCCGTCACGCCCGAAATCGCGTCCGATCCGCCGCATTGCAAGCCGACAACGAGATCTGAAGCCGGACACGTCACGCGCCGCCGCTCATTCAGCCGGGCCAGCTTCTTCTCGGCCATCGCCATGATCGCGGCCACCATCTCGCCGAAGCCCTTGGTCGCATCCTGCAGCACCGCGACGGAGGGTTCCTCGAGCACAGGCAAATCGTTTGCGGACATGAGGCGCACCGGCTGCAATTTTTCGCAGCCCAGGCTCACCACCATCACTTCGCCGCCGAAGTTCGGATGCAGCGCCAGGTTGCGCAGCGTGCGGATAGGAATCGCCGCACCCGGCGCATCGATGGCCACGCCGCAGCCATAGGGATGCGTGATCGCGACGACATCGTCCACATGCGGAAAGCGCGGCAGAATCTCCGCCTTGATGCGCCGCACCGCATGCTCCACCGTCGGCGCCACGCACTGCACCGTGGTGCTGATGCCAAGAATGTTTTTCGTCCCCACCGAGCCGTCGGGATTGCGATAGCCCTCGAACGTGTATCCCTCGAGCGGGGCGAGGGTCTCGGGCGTCGCTGTGGCCAGTGGGCAATCGGCAAGCGGAGGCGCTGCCGGCGGCGTCATCAATCCTTCATGCACCCAACTGCCGCGCGCGATCGGCCGGTTCGCGTATCCAATCGTCGCGCCGTAGCGCACAATCGCGTCGCCCTCCGCCAGATCGGCCAGCGCCACCTTGTGCGCCTCGGGAATCGCCTCGCGCAACTCCAGCCCCGATGCCAACCGCGTGCCCGCGGGCAATCCACCCGGCGTCACCACCACGGCGACATTGTCTCGCACGTCGATGCGAATCACGCGAGGTTCGGCAGTTGAAGTCATAAAACTATGCTAGCTCCGAAGTTCACTGCGCACTTTTCGCTCGTTCACTTTTTCAGTTCTTCGCTGTCGCGCGGCTACGCGCGACACAAACTCGGCCGCTTCGGGTCGAACTTCCATCCCGGAATCAGAAACTGCATCGCCATGGCATCGTCGCGCGCGCCCAGTCCCTTCGCCTGGTACAGCTCATGCGCGCGCTCGATAGCGTCGAGATCGAGATCGACACCCAGCCCCGGCCGCTCCGGCACCGCAATCGCGCCGTCCTTGATCTTGAGCGGATTGCGCGTCAGATGCTGCCCATCCTGCCAGATCCAGTGCGTATCGATGGCCGTAATTTCTCCCACGGCCGCCGCGGCCACATGCGTCACCATTGCCAGCGAGATGTCGAAGTGATTATTCGAATGCGATCCCCACGTAAGCCCGCTGTTGCGGCAGATCTCGCCACGCGCACCGCTCCCTGCATGGTCCAGAAGTGCGGATCGGCCAGCGGAATGTCGACCGCGTGCAACTGCAATCGCATGGCTGCAGTTCGCGCCAATCGGTCGCAACCATGTTAGTCGCCGTCGGCAACCCGGTCGCCTGCCGGAACTCCGCCATGATCTCTCGCCCTGAGAATCCTCCCTCCGCGCCGCATGGGTCTTCCGCATACGCCAGCACATCCTGCTTGCCCTTGCATAACTCGATCGCTTCCTGCAGGCTCCATGCACCGTTGGGGTCGAGCGTGATGCGCGCCTCAGGAAACCGCGTCATGCAGCGCCTCCACAGCCTTCATCTCTTCGGCGCCCGCCAGCACGCCGCCTTTCAATTTAAAGTCGCCGAAACCGTATTGGGCCTTTGCCGCCTCGGCCAGCTCGCACGATCGCATCAGGCGTCAGCGCCTCTTCATCGCGCAGCCGGAACCAGCCGCTCGCGCTTTCGCCTGCCCGCCGGTAATCGAGATTCGTCTTCCCGCTGTCGCCAACAAAGAACAGATAGCCCAGCACTGGCACGCTCGTGCGCTGCTGGCCCTCCCCAAGCAAAGCCGCCACCGGAACTCCCTGAAACTGGCCGAGCAGATCGAGCAGCGCCGACTCGATCGCCGTCATGGCGTGGATGGTCACACGCAAGTCGAAGGTCTGCTGCCCGCGCCCCTCCGCGTCACGATCGCCGAACCGCTGCTGCACCGCGTTGAGAACCGTGTTGAAGTCGCGACTCTCGCGTCCGACCACCAGCGGCGCAGCCTCTTCCAGCACGCGGCGAATCTTTTCCCCACCAGGAACCTCGCCCACGCCCGTGTTTCCGGCATCGTCGGTGAGCAAAACGAAATTGCGCGTGAAGTACGGCCCGTGCGCGCCGCTCAGGTTGAGCAGCATGCTGTCCCGGCCGGCCACGGGCACAACCCGCATGGCCGTAACCCGCGGCGATGTGCTATTCGGATTCACGCTCTTGGCATTCATTTCGATTTCCCTGCGGTTCCGCTGCAGCACATCCTTATCGCGTGACGCTCCAGCACAATGTAGCGCCAGCCTCCCGGCGGGCTGTAGTGCGGGCATCCCGCCCGCATGTGCCCGCGACCATTCCACTCGCACCACTCCACTTTACAGACCCATCCCCGTTCGCATACAAGGTTGAAGACGACGCCAAAAGGAAAAACCTTCATGAATCGCAGACAATTCCTCGTATCAACCGGTGCAGCCGGCATCCTGGCCTCAACCAGCATCGCGCCCACGCCCGCCAGCACTGCGCGCCACAGCGCAACCGGAGCGCATGAAGCTCGGCGACCAGACCGCGCCCACCAACGACACGCATCTTAAATACCTGGCGCGCTACGGCGTGCGCAACATCTGCGGCTATCCGCAAATCGAGGGCGACCGCCTCTACGCCACCGTGGACGAACTCAAGCGCATGATCGATCATGGCCGCCAAATACGGCATCAGCATCGACTGCACCGCGCCGCCTTTTCTCGAGTCCAGCTACATCGACCGCGAAAAGCATCCCGCCATCATGCTCGCGCAGAGCCCTGAGCGCGATCGCGACATCGAGCAGTTGCAGACCTTCATCCGCAACTGCGCGCAGGCCGGCATTCCCTCGATCAAGTACAACATGAGCATTCTCGGCGTGCTGCGCACCGGCCGCGTGCCCGGGCCGCGGCGACGCGCTCTACCACCAGTGGAAGCTCTCCGAAGCGCATCCCGAAACGCCGCTCACCAAAGCCGGCGTGGTCAGCGCCGACGCCTTCTGGGAGCGCATCACCTACTTTCTCGATCGCGTGATCCCCGTCGCCAACGAATACAAAATCCGCATGGCCTGCCATCCGCAGGACCCCGGCGTGCCGCCCGAAGGCTATCAGGGCGTCAATCGCGTGCTCGGCACCATCGACGGCCTCAAGAAATTCATCACCATTCAGGAGAGCCCTTATCACGGCCTCAACTTTTGCCAGGGAACCATCTCTGAAGACCTCGAAAATCCCGGCGTCGAGATCTTCGATGTCATTCGCTACTTTGGCACGCGCAAGAAAATCTTCAACGTCCACTTCCGCAACATTCGCGGCCATCGCAACGACTTCATCGAGGTCTATCCCGACGAGGGCGACGTCGATTTCGTCAAAGCCATCCGCGTCTACAAGGAGATCGGCTATCCCTACATGCTCATGCCCGATCACGTGCCGCTGGCCGCCGATAATGCCGATCCCGACTCCCTGCAGTCCTTCGCGTTTTGCTACGGCTACATTCGCGGGCTCATCCAGTCGGTCAACCAGGACAGCCTGAGCCACGTTCCTGAGCCTCGTTCGCATGGTACCGTGAAATCGAATCGATCCCAGGTTCTGCCGAAAGGATTCATCTCGATGCCTGAAGAGCGGCAAACGCGCGTTCGCTACCTCATCATCACCATTCTCTTCGTCGTCAGTTGCTTCAGCTTTGCCGACCGCTCGGTGCTCTCTCGCAGGCCGTCTCGTCCATGCCCAAGGAAATGAATCTGAATGCGGCGCAGCGCATGGGCTATCTGCTCTTCGCGTTCGGTTGGGCCTACGCGCTCGGCCAGCTTGCCCTCCGGCGGCTTGCTCGACCGCTTCGGATCGAAGCGCGTCTACGGCATCGCCATCATCGGCTGGTCGATGTGCGCTTTTCTCACCGCCTTTGCCGGCTACTTTGCCGCCAGCGCCGCCTTCACCGCGATCTTCATCCTCCGCGTGTTCTCCGGCCTGTTTCCAGTCGCCCGTCTTTCCCGGCAACGGCCGCATCGTCGCCTCCTGGTTTCCCACCTCCGAGCGCGGTCGCGCCTCGGCCATCTTCAACTCCGCGCAATATTTCGCGCTGCCCATCTTTGCGCCCATCTTCGGATGGCTCATCCACGTGTCGGGCTGGCAGAGTTGCTTCTGGTTCCTGGGCGCGCTCGGCTGCGTTCTCACTGTCGTCTGGTACACCAATATCTACGGCGTCAAAGAGCATCCGCGCATTTCGCAGGCCGAGATTGAACGCATCGAGCGCGGCGGCGGCCTCGTCAATACCGACTCCGCCGCAAGCCGTGAAGCAAGAACACGCTCACCTGGGCCACGGTCAAAAAGCTCCTGAGCTATCGCATGCTGGTCGGCGTCTACATCGGCCAGTACTGCATCACTACGCTCACCTGGTTCTTTCTTACCTGGTTTCCGCTCTACCTCTCGCAGGCGCGCCACATGTCCGTCCTCAAAGTCGGCTTCGCCGCCGCCGTGCCCGGCCTTTGCGGAGGCTTCGGCGGCATCCTCGGCGGCATCATCTCCGATCGGCTTGCTCGCATCGCGGCCACTCGCTCAGCTTCGCGCGCAAGCTGCCCATCATGGCCGGCATGGCGCTTTCGATGTCCATCATCGCCTGCAACTACGCGTCGTCGCAGACCCTCATGATTCTCTTCATGTCGATCTCGTTCTTCGGCAAAGGCATCGGCGCGCTGGGCTGGACCGTCGTCTCCGATACCTCGCCCAAAGGCATGGTCGGCATGAACGGCGCGCTCTTCAACCTCTTCGGCAACATGGCCGGAATCACCACGCCGCTCATCATTGGCTACATCGTCGAGAAAACCCACTCCTACAACGGCGCGCTCGTCTTCGTCGGACTCATCGCCTTCTGCGCCATCGTCAGCTACGGTCCCATCGTCGGCGAAATCAAGCGCCTCGACTTTAGCGTACCCGCAGCGCCTGAAAAGCGCGGGTGGGAGACGATCTTAACTCCGCTAACCCGCCAACTCCGCAACCCCGCTGTTTTCCGCTTACAATCGCCAAAGGAGATCCAACCCATGCCCGACTGGCCCGGAAACATTCCCCGCAACGCATTCAAGCAGGCGCTCGCCGCTGCGAGCGGCAAGTCGGACTGTGGTGCACCCTGGCCAGCCCCATCGCCAGCCGAAATCGCTGGCCGGCGCCGGCTTCGACTGGATCGTCATCGACGGCGAGCACGCGCCCAACGACATCACCACGCTGCTTGCCGCAATTGCAGGCCATGCGCGGCGGCACGGCCGAGCCTGTCTTTCGCGTGCCATGGAACGAGCCGGTCATCATCAAGCGCGCGCTCGACGTGGGCGCGCGCTCGCTGCTCATTCCCTTTGTGCAGAACGCCGACGAAGCGCGCAAGGCCGTGGCCGCCACGCGCTATCCGCCGCTCGGGCATTCGCGGCGTCGCCGTCGCGCCACCGCGCCAACGACTACGGCCGCACGGCAGGACTATCACCGCAACGCGCATCTCGACACCTGCGTTCTCGTTCAGCTTGAAACCAGAGCCGCACTCAAGCGAGATCGAGGCCGTGGCTGCCGTCGAAGGCGTCGACGGCATCTTCATCGGCCCCAGCGATCTTGCCGCGGCCTTCGGCCATCTCGGCAATCCCAAAGCATCCTGAAGTGCAGGCCGCCATCAAAGATGCCGCCAAGCGCATTCGCGCCGCGGGCAAATCCGCCGGCTTCCTCACCGGCAATGCTGACGACGCCGAGGCGCTATTCGAGACTGGGCTTCAACTTCATCGCCGTGGGCAGCGATGTGGGCATTCTGGCGCGCAACGCGGAGGCGTTGGCGATACGATTCCGAAAGGAGTAGCGCTGCTCAAATTCCCGGTCGCCGAAAAGCGCGGGATCCTTCGACTTCGCTCACGACAGGTTCGGGGGCACCCGGTTAACCGAACACCGTCCCGCCCGCCGGCGTCTTCTCCGTCTTCACATTCACCACGTGATAGATCGCGGGCTCCGTTCCCACGTTCTTGAACCCATGCAACTCGTTCGATCCGTTGAAAATGATCGAGCCCGGGCCCACGCGAATCCACGTCCCGTTCGAGAGCGTCTCAACCGTGCCCTGGCGAATGATGATCAACTCTTCGTTGGGATGCTTGTGCGGCGGGTGTGGCGACATGCCGGGATTGAGAGTTGTTATATGGATCTCGAGGTTCTCGAGCGTCGCCGTCGGCGTGCTGCACACCGTCCTCGTCGACCCGTGATCGTTCGGCTTGTCGACGAGCGAGTTCCAGTCGAAGACGTGCGAGCCCATCACGGTAGTAGGTTCAGCCAGCGCCAACGCGTCGCCAACAACGGCCGCCGCGGCGAGAGCGGCAAAAAGTTCTCTGCGGTTCATGTTTTTCCCCTGTTCCGGCGAACTGCCTTTGATATTCGCGTCAAAAATACCCTTTCATCATGAGCGGAGTTTGCGGCATTCTGCGGCAAACGGAGTCGAAAGACCCGCGGTTGCTTTTAACGAACTTCAGTCTTGCCACAGAAGTGCAGAGGACGATCAAACCGTCTTCGCACTCGCAGTCCCTTATATCCAAATGCGACGTCGCACGCAAGCCGCCGCCCGTATTGCACCAAGAGCCCGCATCGTGCGGGCTCTTGGTGCTGGGTAAGGGTTGTGAAAAGGCAGCTACTTCTGCGCCGTCTGCACCGGCTTCTGCCCGCTCGCGGCAGGCGGATTCACCTGCGCGTTCAGGAAGTTGGCCAGGTCATCCACGTCCTGCTTGCGTGCCCACCATGGGCGGCATGAAGTGGTGATAAGGCGAGTCGGGCTTGTACTCGTGCAGCATGGTGATGAAGCTCTCGATGTTGGCGCGGTCGCGGCCGGCGAGCAGCTTCGCCAGCGGCCGGTAGCCGTTCAGCGTGTGGCACGAGCCGCACTCGCCGCGGAAGATCGCCTCGCCGCGCGAGTAGCTCGAGTCCGCGCCGTTCCACACCCAGTTCGAGTGCGCCAGATAGCCCTGCTCGATCGATCTTGATCGCGTAGGGCACGCGCACGCCGTTCGAGTACATCCAGCGGCCGATGACGTACGGCTTGCGCAGCATCTCGCGCGAGTATTCGCCGGCGCCCGTCGCCATCAGCGCCAGCAGCAGAATCGCCACCGCGTGCGCAGGATTGAAGTCCACAGGATTGCGGTACGCCAGGTAATACGCCACGCCGATAATCGTCGCCGAAGTGATGACGATCAGCAGCGCCATGCGCGTGACGGTCGAGAATGTGCCGGAGCCGATGGTGTCGATGCCCAGCGTGAGCAGCGCGCGCTGCGACTGCGGGAACCATGAAGAGGTACCACACAAACAGGAACGGCATGGCGACGAACGAAGGCACCAGCCACTTCACGCTCCACTTCACCAGCGACGCCTTGAGCGCGGGCTGCTTGCCGCCGTCGATGCGGCTGGCGCTGATGAGCGCCCAGATGCCGGCCAGCGAAGCGCACACGCAGGTGCGCAGCAGCAGGCTCGGCCAGTAAGTGGGATTGAAGAACGCGTTCCAGAACTTGCTGGCCTCGTGCCCGGTGCCGGCCACGGCAAGCCACGTGTCGCCCGGCGTCAGCATGAAGGTGAGAATGCCGTTGATGATGATCAGCGTGCAGACCGACGCGCCCGCGTACACCCAGCCCACCATCAGGTGCAGTTTCGCGTCGATCTTGTTCCAGGTGTAGTAGTAGACGGCCGCCGTGGTGAGCTCGACCATGAAGAAGACCCACTCGATGGCCCAGCCGAAGACGAAGTTGTGAATCAGCGTGCTGGTGGCTTCAGGGTGCGTCAGTCCGATGGCAAACCAGATGCCCACGCCGGAGATGGTGCCGAAGACGCCGGTGAGGATGAGGAAGAACTTCGAGTAGCCGACCAGCTCCTCGAGCCAGTCGTTGCGCGCCTTCGCGCAGAGCCTTGCGCTCGGCCAGCGGCAGATAAAGTCCGCCGCCCACGGCAAACTGCGAGATCATGACGTGGAAGATGGCGATGATGCCAATCACCCAGCCCGAGCCGAGATAAGGAATGTCCCAGAATGGATAGTTCATAAAAGCCAGCTCCTAGCTTCAGCTTCAGCTCCTAGCTTTCGTGCACCTCGTTGGCTTCAGCCAGCACGACGAGCTAGAAGCTAGAGGCTGATAGCTAACAGCTTTCTTACCGAATCGTCCAATAACCAATCACCGTCGTGGCCAGCAGCGCGAACACCGCCAGCAATCCAAAATAGTGCGCCGCGCGCGCGCGCCGTCCCGATTCCTTGCTCTTGTCGTAGAAGGGAATCAGGATCCAGAGCACGATGCCCAGCGTGAACAGCAGCATGCCCGCAATCTCGCCCGCCTCGCCGGGAAGCACCGCGCCCAGCATCTTGAGCATCTCGAAGGGGCTCATGAAGTACCACTCGGGATGAATGCCGAGCGGCGCGGGCGCCAGCGAATCGTACTGCTTGCCCAGCGCCCACGGAAACACCGAAGCCAGCAGCGCCAGAACATTGAGCGAGATGATCCACATCGCGATGTCCTTGCGCAGAAAGTTCGGCATGAACGGCATGGATTTGCGCTCGACGGCCGGCTTGGCCTCTTCGCTCTCAGGCACGGCATTGCCGTGGCGCTGCACCAGCCAAAGATGAAACGCAAGCAGGGGAATGAACAATGCAGGGAGCACCACAACGTGCAGCGCGAAGAAGCGCTGCACGGTAAACTCGGTTACGTCCGGGCCGCCGCGCAGCATGTTGGCGATCGCCGGACCGATCCACGGAATCGCCACCGGAATCTGCAGGCCAACCTTGGTGGCGAAGTAGCTCAGCTCGTCCATGGGCAGCAGGTAGCCGGAGAAGCCGAAGCACGCGGCCAGCCCCAGCAGCACCATGCCGCTAAGCCAGCCAAACTCGCGCGGCTTGCGGTAAGCCTTCATAAAGAAGACCGAGAACATGTGCACCAGGATGGCGAACATCATCAGGTTGGCCGCCCACGCGTGCGCCGAGCGGATCAGCCAGCCGAAGTGCATCACAAAGGTGATCTGCCGGACCGATTCGTAGGCCTCCACGCCCGGCCGGTAGTACACCAGCAGCAACACGCCCGTGAAGCACTGCAGCATGAACAGGAACAGCGTGATGCCGCCCCAGTAGTACCAGAAGGATTGCGCATGAACGGGGACGGTCTTCTTGCGCGCGAAGGCGGCCAGCTCCGAAATGCCCAGCCGCTCATCCATCCAGTCGTAGACATTGCTCGCGATCATCTTTGTCGTCATGCTTCTTGTCCTTTATGCAAATGGTGCGCCGCCGTCTGCCATCCACGGCACGCGGTTACCTCACCGGCAAAGCCATCCGCCGTCCACCACCAGCACGTGACCCTGCACGTAATTGCTCGCCTCGGACGCCAGAAACACTGCCGCGCCCGCCAAATCCGAAGGCAGGCCCCAGCGTCCCATAGGAATTCTGCTCAGGATCGCCGCCGAACGCGCCGCATCGGCGCGCAACGCCGTCGTGTTGTCCGTCGCCATGTAGCCGGGAGCGATGGCATTTACGTTGATGCCTTTGTCGGCCCACTCATTGGCCAGCGCCTTGGTCAACTGCGCTACGCCGCCCTTGGCCGCGGCGTATCCGGGCACCGTAATTCCGCCCTGAAACGACAGCAGCGAAGCGGTGTTGATGATCTTGCCGTGCCCCTGCGCCAGCATCAGGCGCCCCGCGTACTGGCTCAGAAACCACACCGCGTTCAAATTGGTGTTGATCACCGTGTTCCAGAACTCTTCCGAATGCTCGGCAGCCGGCGCGCGCCGGATGGTTCCTGCGTTGTTCACCAGGATGTCGATGGAGCCGAATTCATTCACCGTGTCGTCCACCAGCATCTTGCGAATCGCTTCATCGCATACGTCGCCCGACCGCGTGATATAGCGGACGCCCGTCTTCTTCACTTCCTCGACGGTCGAATCCAGAACTTTGTCGTAGTTGTGCAGCGTTACGTTGGCGCCGGCCTGGGCAAAGGCGATCGCCATGCCGGCTCCCAGGCCCTGCCCGGAACCGGTGACCAGTGCGTTCTTGCCCTTGAGGCTGAAGAGATCGAGGATTCCCATGAAAGCTCCTTATGTCGCGAGAATTAGGACACCGCGGCAATCATGCCGCCGAGTCCGCATCCATTATCCTCGCGATACCTCGACTCCCGTGTCGTTGACGGCGACCTTGAAAAGCTTGAGCGGCTTGGGCGGTGGCCCGCTCACGTTGGCGCCGGTGTAAGGGTTGTAGACGCCGCCATGGCACGCGCAGTGAATGCGGTCCATCTGCGGCTCATACTGCACCGTGCATCCCAGGTGCGTGCAAACGGCGGTTAACGCGATCCAGTTGTCAGTCCGCGTGGTGAATCAGCATGGCCGGCGCGGTGCCGAACTTGAACATCAGCACCGATCCCGCCGGCAGCTTCTGCGCATCTTTCAGCGTCACCTCGGTTACGGCCGCGGCGCTCAGCGCCATCTCGCTTGGGCTTGCCAGGTAACGGTACACGGGATAGGCCAGCGCGGCAGCGTAGCCAATGCCCGCCGCGCTTGCCGCGGCTAGAAAGGCGCGGCGCGTTTTGGTATCGCCGTTCTCTACGTGCTCTGAAACGATATTTGGTGCAATCGCAGTCTCGCTCATCGCAGTCTCTTCGCGGTCAGGCCGCGCCCTCCATGGTTTTCTGTGCGCGCGCCACGACCGACACGAGCCACCCAACTACGCCCAGGCCGGCCACAAAGAGCACCAGGAACAATCCCACCACGCCCCAGTTCGTTACCACAGCCCGGTCCCAAACGTCGTAGCCTTTGCTAGAAGTGTCACGTCGCGCACGCCATCGCGATACACCGTCAGCATGATCTCCACCAGCACCGCCGGCCAGAACGGCAGTCCAGCTCAGCCAGCCGGCCGTGATCTTGCCGAATCCCGCAATCGCGCCCACCAGCACGGCCACCACCACCAGGGCGATCCAGCCGTACCCGGCAAAGCCGGCAAACTTGTACGCCGGATAGAGTGCGTGGCCGGCAAGTCCCGTCTTCACCGCGTCGGGCTGCACGCTCGCCGCCCACAGTCCCGCAGCCAGATAAACAATGCCGAAGCCGGCAGCCACCTTGCCGCCCAGCCCGCCGACAAATTCTTTTCTTCCGCGGTAAATGTGCTGCGCCCCGCCAGATACACCAGCCACAATCCGCCGATGAACAACCCGCCCGCCATCATCAGCAGCCAGCGCGGCGTCGAGCGTGGGATCGCCGGTGGGCAGAAACGCGCCCATGGCCGACGCAGAATACATTCCGCGCCACGCCTCGGGCCGCAGCATCAGCGTCATATTGGTCGAGAGCATCCGCGCCACGCCGCCCGCAAGCAGCCATGCAATCAGCCCCACCCACCAGGCCGATTTGCCCTGGTCGAGCCGCGCCGAGAACTTGTAGAGCAGCCAGTAGGCCAGTATCAGTGTCGGGATGAGCGCGATCCAGTAAACGCCGATCAGCACGCTGCTGGTGTAGAGCGCGCGCCCGTAAAGCACCTGCGCAAAAAGCAGCGGCGGCACGCCCAGGTTGATCACATACGTCATCACCACGGTGAGCCGCCGCGCCAATGCCCTGGCGGTCACGTGCGCATGTGCCGACGAGCGGAACAGGCTGAGCAGAATCGCCAGCAGCAGCCCGCCCAGCAGCATCTCCACAGCCACAAAATGCAGCGACAGCGTGACCACGTGCAGCAGCTTCATCAGCCACACGGGAGCCGGCAAAGGAATGGGATCCACTGCGGGATATGGATTCATGGCTTCACTTCTTTCACTTACTTCACTTCTTTCACTTGCTTCTCTTACCACGCATCAGAACGCGCGCGACATCTGCCCGCGAACTGCCCTAAGTCCGCGCGCCAACGCCCGCCCCGTTCTTCCCTGTCGGGCTAAAAATGCAGGCTGAAACGACGGCAGAGCAAGCGCGGCACATTATGGACTGTTTTTCTCCAATTTCCTTTGGAAAAAGCAACGCTATCGCCCGCGGCAACCCGTGGTCTGTGATCGAATAACACATCAGCTTGTGACGAATTCAATTAGGCTCCCCGTTGGCAGCACTGACCCCAGAGCCCCAAAGCATGGCCGCCCCTCTCGCATCGAGCGGCGTCGGTGCGCTCCAGAGATTCATTCGGCAGGATGACGCGATGAAGAAACCGAATTCGTCCATGCAACTGACCCGCGCCGCGGATTATGGCGTGCGCGTGATGATTCAACTTGCCGCCCTGGCACGCAACGGGCGGGTTTCGCTTCCCGATCTGGCTCGCGCCACGGGCGCGCCGGAGAGCTTTCTCTCAAAAGTCCTGCAATCCCTCGCGCATGCCGGGCTCATCTCTTCACGCCGCGGTCAGTCGGGCGGATTTCACATTTCGCCGCGCGGTGCCGAGGCATCCATGCGCGAAGTGATCGAGGCCGTCGATGGCGTCATCTGTCTCAACGTCTGCCTCACCTCCGGCCGGTCCTGCTCCCGCAAGGCGCACTGTCCCGCGCACCCGGTTTGGATTGAGGCACAGCAAGCCATGATGGAAGTTCTCTCCCGCGCCACCATCGCTTCGCTGGCCGCGACCGCCGGTTCCCGCCTCACACAGAGTCAGACAAAACTCATTGCGCCATAACCGCCCGCTCCACGCGCTCCATTTGCCTTTCTCCGCCCGCAGTGTTTCAATGGAATCATTGAAACAGGGGTGCTCCGCGGCATAGCGGGGCTGAGAAATACCCTCGAACCCGATCCGGATAATACCGGCGTGGGAAGCTTTCTTGAGCCGAGCGGCAGTTCTTCCTTCCAACGCAGCTCAAGCTCCTTTGTTTCAGGCAAAACGAAGCAAAGGAAGCCATGTCATCTGCCGTTCTCATCGCCCGTGATCGCCAAACCATCCTCCGCATTGTTCCTGCGTCGTTCGCCGGGGCCTTCCTGTTGTCTCTCTGCTTTGGCGCGTCCATGACCGCGCAAACCGCTCAGCAAACCCCCGCTCCGGCGCAGCCGTCCACGCAGAGTCCCGCCACCTGGCGCAACAAAAACCCGCGCCCGTCACCACCACCGTCGTGGTGCACGGCGAAATCGAAGACAACTATCTTCCCGAATCCGTCACCGTGGGCACCCTCGATGGCGCGCCGCTCCGGGAAACGCCGCTTTCGGCCACCGTCATGACCCGCGACCTGCTCAACGACCAGGTCTCGCGCCTGCTTTCCGATGTGATCAAGAACGATGCCTCGGTCGGCGACGATTACGTGCCTGTGGGCTACTACGGCGACTACCAGATTCGCGGTTTTCCCCTCGATCTCGCCACCGGTTTTGAAGTCAATGGCATGACTATCGCCGGCGAGCAGGATGTGCCGCTCGAAAACAAGGAGCAGGTCGAATTCCTCAAGGGCATTGCCGCGCGTCGAAAGCGGCGTGGCCTCTGCGGGCGGCCTCATCGATTTCGTCACCAAGCGCCCGGCCAACATCAAGGCCGTCGATCTTGCCACCGATCATCGCGGCTCGGCCTTCGGCGCCGTCGATCTCGGCCATCTTATTCGGCAGCCGCAAGCAGGTGGGCGCGCGCGTAAATCTTGCCGGCGAGCGCATCGTTCCCTATATGAATGACACCAACGGCTGGCGCGCCGTGGGCGCGGGCGCGGCCGACTGGAAGATCGACCCGGCCACCACGCTCAAAGGCGACTTCGAGTATCAGCACAAAACCGAGCGCGACGGCAGCGGCTACCAACTGCTCGGCGGTACCGCGCTGCCCGACATCAACAGCATTTATCGCTCCACCATGCTCGGCGATCAGCCCTGGGATCCTGCCTGACACCTACGACACGTTCAACACCGGCGCGCGCCTCGAACACACCTTCTCGCCGACGTGGGCTCGCATTTGCCGCCGGCAGCTTCAGCCATTCGCTCATCCAGGACAACGTGCTCTACGCCTATGGCTGCTATTACGAAACCGCATGCTGCGGCTCCTGGTGGCTCAGCGCCCTACTATTTCTTTGCTCCCGACGGAACCTACGACATCTACGACTATCGCGATCCCGGCGAGCTGCGCATCGATGCCGAAGCGGAAGCCATGCTCACCGGCCACATTCACACAGGCGCGGCCACGCAAGACATCACCATGGGCGGCGAGGTCTTTCTGCGCAGCGTGCAGCAGCCCGGCTTCTACACCGTGCAGAACCCTTACGATCCCAGCGGCGTGGTGCAGGACGGCGCGGTGTACACCTACGTCGGCTCCGACAATATCTACCAGCCCATCACGCAGCTTCCGGCTCCGGGAGCTGCCAGCTCTCTCGAGAATCCGCTCGAATCCGCAGGTCCGCGCCGACTTTGGGAAGACAGCCATCAGGCTGCGGGCGTGATCCAGGATCGCGTGCATCTTCCCGGCCGCATTCAGCTCATCGCCGCCGGTCGTTACGATTCGCTGCACGATCACAACTACTCCGCCTACGCCAGCTGCGTGGACTTCACCGTGCCCGATGCATGCGATCCCGAGCTCACCGACAAAGGCGTCTGGCTGCCGCAATTCGCCGTCACCTATAGCCCGATCGAAAACCTCACCCTCTATTCGAATTACGGCGTACTGTTGTCTCTCGGTCCGCAAAGCCCCTTCTGGACCGACAACGGCAGCCAGTTTCTTGCGCCCTTCTACACGCGCCAGGCCGAGGTGGGCGCGAAATACGAGCCCGGTCAACGCATTCTGCTCACCACCGCGTTCTTCCACATGCGCGCGCCGTTTTTCTATCCGGAAAGCGATGGCGCGGGCGGCCTCATCTTCGTCTCCCAGGGCCGCGAAACCCACAATGGTGTTGAGTTCAACGCTGAAGGCAAAGCCGCCAACTGGCTGCGGCTCAATGGCTCTGTCGCCGCCATGAACGCGACCTCGACGAACACCGGCACGCCAACCTACGACAACAAGCAGGTGATCAACGTGCCGCACGTGCAGGCGAATTTCTTCGCCGACGTCAGCGTGCCGCGCATCCGCGGCCTGCACCTGATGCCCGGGTGCAATTTTGCATCGCGCAAGGAAGCCACGCGCGACGACCAGGTGAGCGTTCCCAGCTACAATCTTTTCAATCTGGGTGCGCGCTACACGCCCGGCGGCGAACAGGGCCGCGTCACCTTCCGCATCTACGCCGATAACCTCGCCAACAAGCGCTACTGGTCCGACACCGGCGCAAGTTTAGGCGATACTTTCGTCTGGGAGGGCGCGCCCGCGACGGTGCGCCTCTCCGCCCACTACACTTTCTAGGAGCACGAAGAAGTAGCGCCGGTCTCCTGACCGGCTGTAGTGCGGGCGTCCTCGTCCGCACACGTCCAAGGGTCACTACGAATTCACGCGGTCGGAGCACGAGAAGCTAAAAGCTAATGGCTAAAGGCTGAAACCCAGGAGCTAAAATCTGACGATGAGCGCAACCGCAAAAGCCCACGGCATGGACGGCACGCTGGTCCCGCCCGACTGGCCTCCGCTCACTTTGGACGAAGTGCGCGCGCTGCTCAGCCAATTTCCAGCCCTTGGGCGAACCAGAGCGCATTCTTACCGTGAGCCCGCGTCCATTCTCCGCGGCCGGCGTTGTCGCCACAAAGGAGACGACCGTCTTCATCAAGCGTCATCACCACGCCGTGCGCGATCACGAAGGGCTGCTCGAGGAGCATCGTTTTCTCGCGCATTTGCTGGCCCACGGCGCGCCTGTCCCGCGCGTCGTCGCTTCCGCCGCCGGAGAAACCGCGATCGAGCTCGGCGATTCCCTCTACGAGGTGCACGAAATCCCCGCGGGCGTCGATCTCTACGAAGAAGCGATCTCCTGGACGCCGTTTCGCACCGCGGCCCATGCGCATTCCGCCGGGCAGGCGCTCGCGCACCTCCATTTAGCCGCGCGCGATTTTGCTGCCCCGCCCCGCAAGCCCCGCCCGCTTGTCGCCAGCTTCACCATCTTCGCCGCACCGGACCCCATTGTGGCCATGGCGCGCTATCTCGGCGCGCGCCTGTCGCTGGCTCGCCATGCAGCCGTGCGCGTCTGCGCCGCGCAGGCGCTCGACCTGCTCACGCCCTTTCACGCCGAACTTGCGCCGCTCCTTCACGCCCTCGCGCCGCTCTGGACCCACAACGACCTGCACGCCTCCAACCTTTTCTGGAGCGGCGAAACCGCAAACGCGCGCGCCACCGCCATCATCGACTTCGGCCTCGCCGACCGCACCAACGCCGTACACGACCTGGCCCACGCCATCGAGCGCAACATCGTCGAGTGGCTCGTCCTCGTCAACGATCCCGCGCACCCCGGCGATGTGCCCATTCATTTCGATCATCTCGAAGCGCTTCTCGATGGCTACGAATCCATCCGCCCCTCTCACGCCGGCAGAGGCCGCCGCACTCGCGCCCATGACCGCTCTCTGCCACGCCGAGTTCGCGCTCTCTGAGGCCGATTACTTTCTCGGCGTGCTGCACTCTGAAGAGAAAGCCGTCGCGGCCTACGATGGCTGGCTCGTCGGCCACGCACGATGGTTCCTGAGCGACGCCGGCCGCGAGCTGCTCGACGCCTTGCGCCGCCGCGCCAAAACCCACCCCTGGCGCACACGCGCGCAGGCGCTGCAATGAGCTGAAGCGGCCATCACTGCATACTTCGCCGCGCACGGGCTCGAAGCTCGCCGGCATGCCGTCACCACCATACTCGGCATCTGGCTCACCACCAAACGCCTGCTCATCTGCTGGCCGATCACCCTGGTCGCCGATTTTCTCTACCTCGTGGTCTTCTATCAGCGCGGGCTTCTTCTCCGATGCGCTGCTGCAAGTCTTCTTTGTTGTCTTCACGTTCTACGGCTGGTGGCACTGGTGGCGCGGCGTGCGCGACGAAGGCGAAGTGCGCGTGGTCCCGCTCCGCAGTGCGCGCCTCCATCGTCGCTCTCGTCGCTGGGCGCTTTCGGCAGCTTGTGCTGGCCCCGTGAGCTCTGGCTCGACGCCATCTGCACGCCGGCGCTGCCGCATCTCGATGCCGTGCTCACCAGCTACTCGCCTCGTCGCCAGTTGGTGGGGAGCGCGCAAGCACATCGCCAACTGGTGGCTCTGGATTGTCGTGGATCTCGTCTACATCGGCGAGTACATCTACAAGGATCTCTGGCTCACCGCGCTGCTCTATGCGGGTCTCGTGGGTCTCGCCGTCCTCGGCCTGCGCGACTGGCGCCGCGCCGCGACTGCAACGTAGCGCATATCTGCAGATTTGTAGCTCCGACCTCCAGGTCGGCTGTACGTGTTTTATATGCAGTTCACGCGGGGAAACTCCTAAATCGCCGCCTGCACCACATTCTTGCAGCGGCTCGCCCTTCATGTAGCGCCGCAGCTCATCGGCCGCCGTGCGCAGCGCGCGCGGCGCAAATTGCGGCGTCGACCCGCCGATGTGCGGCGTGATCAGCAAATTCGGGCAGCTCCACAACGGATGCCCCTCCGGCAGCGGCTCGGGATCGGTCACATCCAGCGCGGCGCGAATCCGCCCTGAGTTCAGCGCCTCCACCAGCGCATCCGTATCCACAATCGGCCCGCGCGCGGCATTCACCAGCAGCGCTCCCTGCCGCATCAAGCGCAAGCTGGCTCCGCCGATCAGTCCCTTGCGTCTCCGCGGTCGAAGGCAGAATCAGCACCACCACCTCGGCCTGCGGCAGCAACTGTCCAGCTCGCTCACGGCGTGCACTTCGGGCGCGGTGCGTGCACTGCGCGCCACGCGCAGCATCTTCACGTCGAACGGCGCCAAGCATGCGCTCGATCTCTTTGCCGATTGCCCCGTAACCCACCAGCAGCACCGTCTTTCCCGTCAGCTCCTCCTGCATCACCGGCGGATGGAACGGGCGCGTGTCGCCGGTGATCTGCGCGTAGTGCGCGCTGGCCTCGAAGCGCCGCTTCCATATTCCCGACCGCTGAATATCGAGATACAGCGGAAAATACTTCAGCATCGCCAGAATCGCCGCCAGCGTCCACTCCGCCGTGGAAACATTGTGCGCGCCGTGCGCATTGCAGATCGTCACGTGCGGGCCCACCGTCCCCGGAATCCACTCCGTCCCCGCCATCATCGACAGCACCAGCTTCACGCCGTGCAGGTGCGGCCAGGCGCGCATGGCCCGCGTGGCATAAGGATCAGGAATCCACACGTCGATGTCGACGTCGTGGTCCATTTTGTCCGACACGGGAATCAGCTCGATTCCCTCGGGGAAATCGCGAAACAAGTCCGCCGATATGCATGGCTGGGTATCCGACTCGCAGCATGGGGTTCGTTGAGCCCAACCGGCCGCGGGCTCCTCATTCGTATGCTACTCGCACGCGTTAGCGCAGTGTCCGTGCCCCATCCTTTCCCCGCTCGTTTGCGGAAAAGGCGTGGGCGAGACATGCCGCAGATTCCCATCCCGCGAAGATGTGAGAAAATTCAACCGCGGATCGCACCCATGCGCCTGAAAACCAAAAAGACGTGGTCGCAGCACCAACTCGCCGTCAAGCTGCGCCTCGAAGGCGCGGCGAGCAGGGGATTCTTACCTTCGAGCGGCGTCGTCTGCTCATCCATGCCGCCAAGACCGCGCTCGCCGCGGCTCTCTGCTGGTGGCTGGCGTTGCGTTTCGGCCTGCACGACGGCTATTGGGGATCCATCAGCGCCATCATCGTCATGCAATCGAATGTCGGCGCCACCGTCACCGCCTCGCGCGACCGCCTCCTCGGCACCTTCATCGGCGCCGCTCTTCGGTTTTGCCTTCTCTCTCTTCAGCGCGCCGCCCTGGAACTACATCCTCGCGGTCTTCCTCGCCATCGTCGTCTGCGGCCTGCTGGGCCTGCGCAACAGCTCGCGCCTGGCCTGCGTCACCATCACCATCATCATGCTGGTTCCCAGTTCGGCTTCGCGCTGGGACCTGGCGCTCGATCGCGTTCTGCGAAGTGTTGCTTGGCATCGTCGTCGCGCTCGCCGTCACCACGCTCGTTCTTCCCGATCGCGCGCGCGTCTGGCTGCGCGATGGCCTGGCTCAGGAATTTCTCTTGCTCGGCGGATTCTTCGAGGCCATTCTCGACGGGCTTTCGCGGCGCGCCTTCGCAAAATCTGCCCGCGTTGCGCGAAGATGTCGCAGGCTCTGCTGCGCGGCAACAATCAGCTCCTCGAAGCCGCGCGCAACGAGCCCAGCGGTCCAGGATGGCGCGAAGGTCTGAGCCTGCTCTCGCAGTTTGGCCGCTCCCTCTACGACGCGCTCTGGCCCTCGAGCTCGCTGTCAAAGACAGCCATGAAGACCGTTTCGCGCAGCAATTGGAGCCCGTGCTCACGCACCTCGCCGACGACATTCGCTCCGGCTTCAACTACATGGCCGGCTGCATTCACAAGTGGCGCTTCAGCAAGCCCGCCGAGGGCATCAATCTCGAACAGGACATCGCCGATCTCGAAGCGCGCATGGACGAGTCCGCCACACCGGCATCGGCTTTTCGCAGGCCGAGATCATGCGCGCCTACGCGGTGCAGCTGCATCTCAAGCAGATCGCGCGCCTGCTGCGCGCCACCCGCATTGAAACCAGCCGCGCGGTCGGCCAGGGAAGCAAAGAACCAGAGTCAGTTTAAATACGGGTGTGTCCTCCTGAGCGATCAAAAACAGGATTGTCATCCTGAGCGAGTCGCGGCGCGCCGGGACGAGTCGAAGGACCTGCGGTTGTTCTTCTCTGGCTTCAGTGATGAGGCTCTGAGACATCGCACGAGCTAACTCGCTCCCCTGCTGCCTGCTTTTCTTACACCGCCAGCATTTCCGTATACACCGCCATGCCCACCACTGCGTCCGCGCCCAGCGCATCCAGCGCATCCACTTCCTGCTGGCTGCGAATGCCGCCGGCCACGATGAGCTGCCGTCTGCGTCAGCTTGCGCAGTCGCGCAGCGATCTCGATGGGAAATCCCTGCATCGTTCCTTCGCGTATCCACGTGCGTGTAGAGAAATGCCGCGGCATACGGCTCGAGCTGCGGAATCGCATCGTCGGGCGTGAGCTCGACCTGCGCCTTCCAACCCTTCACGGCAATGCGCCCGTTCTTCGTGTCGATGCCAGCCACCACGCGCTCCGCGCCGACGCTCTCCGCCAGCTCCGCCGCGAACTCCGTGTTCACCGTGCCCTCGCTCGAGAAAAGCGCCGACCCGATGATCACGCGCTTCGCGCCTGCCTCCAGCACCTGCCGCGCCCGCTCGATTGTGTGGATTCCGCCGCCCGCCTGCACCGGCAGCCGCTTGGCGATCTGCTCCACCAGCGCGGAATTGTCGCCCTGCCGCATCGCCGCATCAAGATCGATCAGCTGCACAAGGGGAAAGCGCGAGAATCTTCTCGATCCAATATTCAAAATCGTCGAATGCCAGGCGCAGCTTCTCGCCCTGCACCAGCTGCACAATGCGCCCGCCCAGCAAATCAATTGAAGGAATCAGCATGGCAGCCTCACCGGTACGCCCGCCTGCGCCAGCTCCTCTTTGAGCGAGCGCGAAGTCGAGACGCCGAAATGAAAAATGCTCGCCGCCAGCGCAGCATCGCGCCTTGCCGCGCGCAAATACGTCGGCAAAATGCGCCACCGTTCCCGCGCCGCCCGAAGCAATCACGGGAATGCCCACGGCCTCGCTCACCGCCGCGGTCAATTCACAGTCAAATCCCGCGCGCGTCCCGTCCGCATCCATTGAAGTCAGCAGAATCTCGCCCGCGCCGCGCTGCTTCGGCCTCGCGCGCCCACTCCACGACGGTCCGACCGACGGGGCGCCGCCCGCCGTGCACGAACACTTGCGCATCGCGCACCGGGTCGGCAGCCGCGGGATCGCGCCGCGCGTCAATCGCGACAACGACGGCCTGCGCGCCAAAGCTGCGCCCGATGGCGCTGATCAACATCCGGGTCGGCCAGCGCCGCCGAGTTGATGCTCACCTTGTCCGCGCCCGCCTCGAACACCTGTTCCGCGTCGCGCGCCGACTTGATGCCTCCGCCCACGCAAAACGGCACAAACAGCTCGCGCGCCGTGCGCCGCACCGTATCGAGCAGTGTCTGCCGCCCCTCGTGCGTCGCCGTAATGTCGAGCAGCACAATCTCGTCCGCGCCCTCGCGCGCGTGCCGCGCCGCCTGCGTCGCCGGATCGCCCGCGTCGACCAGGTCGACAAACTGCACGCCCTTCACCACGCGTCCCGCGTGCACATCGAGGCAGGCAATGATGCGCTTCGTCAGCATGAGCGAATGTCCTGAATCTGAAATTCACTGAATAACTGACCCGTCAGACTGAATAATTGATCTGTCAGATCGAAAAACTGAGTTGTCATCCTGAGCGAGGTCCGCCGCAGCGGACGGAGTCGAAGGACCTGCGGTTGCCTTTCGGCTAATCTTGGATTCATCGCCCCATCTCCAGAAAATTCCGCAAAATCTTCAACCCCGTCTCACCCGATTTCTCCGGATGAAACTGCACGCCCATCACGTTGCCGCGCTCAACGGCCGCCGCGAACGGCTCAATATACTGCGTCACCGCGGCAGTATCCGCCGTAACCGGCCCCTTGTAGGAATGCGTGAAGTAAACAAACTCGCCCGGCTCGACGCCCGCGAGCAAGCGCGAGCCCTTCCTCACTTCAAGCGAATTCCACCCCACGTGCGGAACTTTCTCCGTGCTTTCAGCAAAGCGCGTACAGGATTCTGAGAATGCCCAAGCCCCGGCTGCTGCGGCGCCTCGGTCGATCCCGCGTAGAGCCACTGCATCCCCACGCAAATTCCCAGGAACGGCACGCCGCGCGCAATCGCCGCGCGGATCGCGCCCGTCAGCCCCGTCGCATCCAGCCGCTCCGTCGCCGCAAAGTGCCCCACGCCCGGCAGAACGATGCGCTCCGCAGATTCGACCAGCGACAGGTCGCCGTCCGTCACGACAGGCTCCGCGCCCAGATGCTCGCAGCGTCTTCAGCACCGACGTCAGATTGCCGGCCTTGTAGTCGATCACCGTAACGCGCATCAGAGCAGGCCCTTCGTCGACGGCAGCATCTCGCCCAATTGCTTGTCGCGGCTGCAGGCCACGCGCAGCGCCCGCGCAAACGCCTTGAAGATCGCCTCAATCTTGTGGTGGTTCGACCGTCCGTACATCGTCTTCACGTGCACGTTGGCCCGCGCCCCGCGCGCAAATCCCTCAAAGAAATCCGTCACCAGTTCGGTTTGCAAATCGCCCACCAGCCGCGTGCGCACCTTCGTGTCCACCGCGAAGGCCGCGCGCCCGCTCAGGTCCACGGCGGCAATCGCCAGCGTCTCATCCATCGGCATCACAAAATAACCGGCGCGCAGAATGCCGCGCTTGTCGCCCAGCGCCTGATCGAACGCCTCGCCCAGCGCGATGCCCACGTCTTCCACCGTGTGGTGCTGATCCACGTCGAGATCGCCGTCGCACTTCAGATTCGAGATCGAAGGCGCCATGCCGCGTGAACAGCTCCAGCATGTGATCGAAGAAGCGAATGCCGGTCGAGACTTTGTACTGGCCGCTGCCCTCGATCGTCAGCTCCAGCTCGATGCGCGTCTCCGTAGTGTTGCGCACAATGGTCGCCGTGCGCACGTCCGCGCGCCGCACCGCTTCTTCGCTTTTCTTCGTCGTCATTGCGTCTCGCCTCCGCTCCGCAGCGCGGCCATCGCCTCGTTCAGGGCCACCGCGGCCTGCCTCATCTGCTCGCGCGTCCCGATCGTGATGCGCACGCGCCCGTCGCATCCGGGATCGCTCGAGCGGTCGCGGACCAGCACTCCCGCAGCGCGCATCAAGCGCACAAACTCCGCGTGCCGCGCGCCAATCTCCACCAAAATGAAATTCGCCCGGCTCGGCCAGCGGCGCACTCCAGCCGCATCGAGCGCCGCCTCAAACTCGCCGCGCGCGGCCAGCACTTCGCCCACGTACCAGTCGAGATATGCGGTGTCCTCAAGCGCCGCCGGCAGGCAAGCCAGCGCCAGCGAGTTCACGCTGTAGGGCGAAAGCACGCGCCGCACCCATCGCATCAATCTCCACCGGCCCGGCCAGCAGTCCCAATCGCAACCCGGCAAGCCCGTACGCCTTCGAGAACGTCCGCGCGACGATCAGATTCGGCACCGTGCCCACCAGGTCCATCACTGTCTCGCCGTGGAAGTGAAAATATGCCTCGTCCACCAGCAGCACGGCTTGCGGCGCGCGCCGCGCCAGTTCCAGATAGCTGCTCGCGCGTGGCCACCGAGCCCGACGGGCTGTTGGGATTGGCAATCGCAATCACTTTCGTCCGCGGCGTAATCGCTGCCAGCAGCCGCTCAAACGGAAACTGCAGATCGTCCGCGGCCTGCACCGTCACCACGCGCGCATCGGTCGCCGAGGCGTACACCTCGTACATGGTGTACGTGGGCACGGGCAGCAACAGTTCGTCGCCCGCTTCGAGAAACGTCTCGAAGAGCACGTGAATCGCCTCATCCACGCCGTTGGTCAGCGCCACCTGCTCCGCCTTCAGGCCCAGGTGCGCGGCCACCATCGCCTCCACCGGCTCGCGCTCGGGATAGCGCGTGAGCGCGCCCGCGGAAATCCGCCGCCAGCGCCTCGCGCACCTTCGGCGAGCAGGCCAGCGTGTTCTCGTTGAAGTCCAGCCGCAGCGCGTCGCGGCTGCCCAGCGGCGGGTGATACTCCTTCATCGCCTGCACGCGCGCGCGCGGCGCCGGAGAAGCGTTGTCAGTGCGTCAGCCACGAGACCTCCTTTCGTGCGTGCAGCGGTCCTATTGCGGCGCAAGCCGCGTCTGCCCCACCGCAGGTGGATCGCCTCGGCGTGGCCGATCAAGCCCTTCGGCCTCGGCCAGCAGCGCAGCCTTCGGTCCCAGCGCGCGCACGCCTTCTGCCGTGTACTCCTGCACCGTGATCAGTTTCACAAAATCGTTCACGCTCAACCCGCCGCGCACCCGCGCCATGCCGCCCGTAGGCAGCGTGTGATTCGGCCCGGAGATGTAGTCGCCCATGGGCTGCGCCGACCAGCGCCCCACAAACACCGATCCGGCATTCTCGACCCACTCCAGATCGCTCGCCGCATCCACCGTCAGGTGCTCGGCCGCAAGCCGGTTCGTGATCGTGCGCGCCTCTCGCAACCGAGCCCGCCACAATTACCACGCCGTTGCGCTCGAACGCCTCGCGCGCCACAGCATTCTCGCGGCTGCGCATCTTTGTCTCTGCGATCACCGCCCGCGCCAGCTCCTCGCGCGTGGTGACAAAAATCGCCAGCGCCTCCGGATCGTGTTCCGCCTGCGCCACCAGGTCGCTCGCAATGTCCGCCGCGCGGCCGCGTTCGCTCGTCACCACAATCTCCGTCGGTCCGGCCAGCATATCGATCGCGCAGTCAAACGCCACCAGCCGCTTGGCCGCAGTCACATACAAATTTCCCGGCCCCACAATCTTGTCCACGCGCGGCAACGCTCGCGGTTCCGTAGGCCAGCGCCGCCACGGCATGCGCGCCGCCCAGCCGGTAGAACTCCGTGATGCCCAGCAAGTGCGCCGCCGCCAAAGTCTCCGCGCGCGGGCTTCGGCGAAACCACGACGATGCGCTCCACGCCCGCCACCTGCGCGGGAATCGCCGTCATCAGCAGCGTCGAAGGCAGCGGATGCCGCCCGCTCGGCACGTAGCATCCGACCGATCCGAGCGGCCGCACCAGCTGTCCAGTCTTCAGGCCCCGCACCGGCGAATGGCTCCACGATTTCGGCATCTGCCGCTTGGCAAATCCGCGAATCTGCGCGGCCGCCGTGCGCAGCGCGTCGCGCAAAGCAGGATCGAGCGCCTTCCATGCCGCGGCCATCTCCTCCGGCGTCACGCGCAGCGCATCTCGGTCCGCTCAGCCCGTCGAACTCCGCCGCATAGCGCGAGCAGCGCGCGATCGCCGCGCTTGCGCACGTCGGCCACAATGCGCTTCACCGCGGGCAGCACCGCATCCAGCGCCGCGCCGCCGCGCCGTTCCAGCGCCGCCAGCGTCTCCGCCGCGGCCTGCGCTCCACGTCCTTCTGTCCGGATCAGCTTCATCGTCTCTCTCGCGCCTAAAGCACAACCTTGTTCAGCGGATACTCCACAATGCCGGCTCCGCCCGCCGCCTTCAGCCGCGGAATCACGTCGCGCGCCACGCGCTCTTCGAGAATCGTGTTCACGGCCACCCACTCGGAATCGCTCAACTGCGAAACCGTCGGCGAATTCAACGACGGCAGCACCGCCAGCACCGCCTGCAGGTCCGCGCGCTTCACGTTCAGCATCAGCCCCACCTGCGCCTGCGCGTCAATCGCGCCGCGCAGCATGGTCGCAATCTGGTCGATCTTCTGCCGCTTCCACGCATCGGCCAGCGCGGCCTTGCTCGCGATCAGGTGCGTCTCGCTCTCCATCACCGTGTCGATAATCTTCAGGTGGTTGGCCTTCAGCGAGCTGCCCGTCTCCGTCACTTCCACAATGGCGTCGGCCAGCATCGGCGGCTTCACTTCCGTCGCGCCCCAGCTGAACTCCACCTTCACGTTCACGCCCTTCGCGGCAAAATAGCGCTTGCTGGTTTCCACCAGCTCGGTGGCAATAATCTTGCCTTCCAGGTCTTCGGCCTTCTCGTAGCCGCTCGCCTCCGGCACCGCCAGCACCCAGCGCACCTTGCGCCGGCTCTGCTTGGCATAGGTCAGCGTGGTCACGCTCGCCACGTCCAGCCCGCTCTCCACCACCCAGTCGATGCCCGTCAGTCCCGCGTCCAGCACGCCGTGATCCACGTAGCGCGCCATCTCCTGCGCGCGAATCAGCATGCACTCAATCTCGCTGTCGTCGATCGACGGAAAATAGGAGCGGCCGTCGGCATAAATGTTCCATCCCGCGCGCTTGAACAGCGCAATGGTCGCGTCCTGCAAACTGCCTTTGGGAATTCCCAGTCTCAGTTTGTTAGCCACGGCTCACCTCCGCCGCTGACCGCGATCGGCTTCGTAAAGCAGCTCACCGTGCCCTCGTGGCACACCAGCCCGTCGCCCTCCACCTCCACGCGAAACAGCAGCGTATCGTTGTCGCAATCGGTCGCAGCCGAAATCACGCGCAGGCGGTTGCCGCTGGTCTCGCCCTTCATCCACAGCTTCTGGCGCGTGCGGCTCCAGAAGGTCACAAACCCGCTCTCCAGCGTCTTCTGCATAGCTCGTCGCATTCAGAAAACCCAGCATCAGCATCTCGCCGGTGCGCGCGTCCTGCACGATCCCCGGCACCAGGCCATCCATCTTCTCAAAATCGATTGTCGGTAGGTTGCTCATCTTCGTTCCTGTTTCCCTTCAGATTTCTGTTTTGCACATGAAAAAGCCCACCAGCGTCTTCGCCGGCGGGCTCGTGTACTTCCTTCTGATCTCTCTGGCCGTTTACTTCAGGCCATGGCAGTCCGCCGGCATGGATGTCCCATGATGATGGTGGTGGCCGTGATGGCGGAGGCTCTGCATCTATTTCCAAACTACGGGAATCACGCCGCCCCTGTCAAATCATTTTCTTGCCGCCGGCCCGCGGCAGGCGGAGAATGGTTGCGTGCAAGTCCGCAAGCCATTCGCAAAGTTATTCGCCGCGATTCTGATCCTCGGCCTCGCTGCGAGCGTCTATTCCCCGAGCCTTGCGCAGTCCAGCGCGCCGCAAGTCGCGCCAAATCCAAATCCCGCCCCACCGCCCGCGGCGCGCATCGACATCAATCACGCCAGCGTGGAAGAACTCCTCAAGATCCCCGGCATGACGCCCACTTGGGCCGCCCGCATCATCCGCTTCCGCCCTTATCGCACCAAGGCAGAACCTCCTCGAGCATGGCGTGCTCTCCGGCGAAGTCTACGACCGCATCAAGGATTACATCATCGCGCATCGCAGTGAGCAGTAATCGCAGCCCAGTCACGCCGCAATCACGTAGCCCCGTACTCCCACAGTCCCTGCCTTCTTATTCCCTCGTTCCCTCGGTCGCTGCCTTCTGTACACTGATCCTGAACAGGAGGCATTCCCTATGCAAACCCGCATTCTCGGCACCACCATGCCGGTCCTAGAAGTCGACCTCAATCCCGATGAGAGCGTGTTTTCTGAGAGCGGCGAGCTCTCGTGGATGACCGCATCCATCGGGATGACGACACACACGCAAATGGGCGGAGGCGGCGGTTTCTTCGGCGTCCTCAAGCGCGCCGCTGCCGGCGCCAGTATCTTCATGACCGAGTACCGCGCCGTCCAATATCCCGGCTCGGTTTCCTTCGCCACCAAAGTTCCCGGCCACATTGTGCCTGTCGAACTCGGCCAGGGGCAGGAGTATCTGGTGCACCGTCATGGCTTCCTCTGCGCCACGCCGCAGGTCACCATCACATTGGGATTTCAGCAGTCGCTCGGCGCAGGCATCTTCGGCGGCGATGGATTCCTTCTGCAGCGCGTTGGCGGCATGGGCACGGCGTGGCTCGAACTCTCCGGCGAACTCGTCCAGAAAAATCTCGCGCCGGGCGAAGTCCTGCGCGTGCATCCCGGCCACGTGGGCGCGTTCCAGGCTTCGGTCGGCTTCACGATCACCATGGTTCCTGGCATCAAGAACATGATCTTTGGCGCCGATGGACTCTTTCTCGCACAGTTGGTCGGTCCGGGCGCAGTCTGGCTGCAAACGCTCCCCATCTCGCGTCTTGCTCACCAGATCTACGAATACTTGCCCAAGCCTCAGGCGGCGCAGGCGGGCGGTGCCGGCTTGGTTGGCGGCATCCTCGGCTCGATCATCAGTGGCGGCCAGTGAAGACAAGCGGCGTTAGCGGAGTTGGCGGTGTTAGCGGGGTTACAATCGTCTAACGTCGCTAACACCGCCAACTCCGCTAGCTCCGCTTTCGTTTCGCAAGGATCGTCCCGCATGACTCAACCCCCGCCAAACTCCGCGCAAAGCATTCGTGGCTACATCGTCTTTGCTTTCGCTCTTGCCTTCGCCATCTACATTGTGTGGCTGTTACGCAGTGTCCTGGTCCTGCTCTATGTTTCCGCGCTCTTCGCCGTTGTGCTTACGCCGGTGGTGCGCGCCACCTCGCGGCTGCGCTTTGGCCGGTGGCAACCATTCCATGGCGCCACGGCCATCCTTTTCCTTTTGCTCATCGTGGCTAGCGCTCTCACGGCCTTCGGCTTCCTCGCGCTTCCGCCCGTTATCCGCGATCTGCAGGCTCTCAACGGCGAAATACCCACGCGCCTTCCCGCGCTGCTGGTGCGGTTTAAGCAAATTCCCTTCGTCGGCGGCCTCAACTCCACTCAACTGATTTCCTGGATTCAGGGCACCTTCAGCAAAGCTGTTGCCGGGTTGCTGCTCTCGCTAACCAGCGGGGCCGGCGTGCTCGTCCAGGTCGGCGCCGGATTCGTGCTTACGCTCTATCTCATCCTCGAAGGCGACGAAGCGTACCGCTGGTTTCTCTCGTTTCTTGCTCCGCGGCCCCGTCACCGTCTCGACGCCACATTGCAACGCGCCGCCGGGCGCATGGAAAAGTGGCTTATCGGCCAAGCCAGCCTCATGCTCATTCTTGGACTGGCCAGCACCATCGTCTATCTCTCACTCGATGTCCGCTACGCCTACGGCCTCGGCGTACTCACCGGTCTGCTCAATATAATTCCCGTGCTGGGCGCGGCCGTTTCCATCGTGCTCGGGCTCCTGGTGGCGGCCATTGACTCCTGGGGCCGCGTGCTGGGCGTGGCCATCTTCTTTCTCATCTATCTTCAAGTCGAAAGTTCCTTGCTCGTTCCCCGCATCATGAAGAACCGCGTCCAGCTGCCCGCATTGGCCATCCTGGTCGCGTTGCTGCTCGGTTCCGCGGTCGAAGGCATCGTCGGCGCATTGGTCGCCATCCCCACCGCCGTGCTCGTCTCCGTGCTGGTCGACGAGTACCTCGTCAAGAAAAGTGAAAAGTAGGACCGTGCTGCGAATCAGCTATCGAGAACTGCACAGATGACGCCCTGGTACTCGCGCCGTAGGCGCAGCGTTTGTTAGCCCCGCGCGGCGCCGGCGCTCACGCGCGAGCCGGCGCCCGCATGGCTTCGAGAGCCGCGGTCAGGTCTTTGCCCAGGGTTTCCTGCGCTTCCGCAGTCAGCTTTTCCTCGCGACTGGTGAGATAGAAAACGTCAATCGCAGTCTCGCCCTCCGTGTCGATGAGCGCGATCTTGATGTTGCACTGGTGCGAGCTCAGCGTCAGCGCGATCTGGCGCAGCAGCCCCGGAAGGTCCTGCGCGATCACCTGGAGAAGCGTGGAGTGACTCGAGGCCTCGTTATCGAATTCGAGCTTCGTCGGCACCTCGACCTTGAGATTGGTGGGGTTGTTCAGGTGGCGGCGCGCGTCCAGCAGTTGCTGCACCGAGAGCTTTTGCGCCACCACATCATGCACGTTCGCGAGAAAGCGTTCCTTCTCGCTGGGGTTAAGCTCGATGGTCCGGAATACATCGGAGAAATGGAAGCTGTCGACGATCACGCCGGCATCGTTCGAGTAAGCTCCGGCGCGCACGATGTTCATGCCCCACGACGCCAGAACTCCGGCTACGTCGGCAAACAAGCGCGTGCGGTCGCGCGTAATCACGGTCAGGTCGAAGAGCTGCCGATTGGGTCGCAGATCAAGCTGCACCGGATTCTGGTCCAGGTTCAGGGCCATTTGGAAGTGGTGGCGAATCTGCTCCGGCAGGCGCGTTTGCAGGTAGCGCTGCGGCAGTCCCTCAAGGAATTGCTTCAGCGCGTCGTGCTGCGCCGGTTGAACCATCGACCGGATGCGATTGAGCAACGTGGGATCAATCGCCGCGTGATAGCGCGACTCGTCCACCGAGCGATCCATGAAGTTCGACGTGGACATGTAGAACTGCCACAGGTTCTCGGCCTTCCATGGCGTCAGCGCATCGGGATTCACCGCCTTGATGTCGGCAAAGGTCATCAGTGTCAGCATCTTCAGCAGTTGCGGGCTGCCGATTTTCTCTGAGAATGCCTTCACGTTGTCGAGGTCGAAGATGTCTCTGCGCATCGCCACCGACATCTCCAGATGCAGCCGGATGAGCTTGAGAATCATCTCCTTTTCCTCGGCATCGAAGTCCAGCCGGGCCAGGAAACTGTCAGCCAACTCCACGCTTTGTGTCGCGTGCTCGCCCGTGCGCCGCGCCTTGCCCGTGTCGTGCAGCAGCAGGGCCAGCAAAAACAGATCCATCCGGTCGATCTCCGGCAGCAGTTGCGCCAGGCGCTGCTCGTAATCGTGCCCCGGCTGGCGCAATCCGTGCACGTTGTCGATGGTCAGAAACGTGTGCTCATCCACGGTATAGCGGTGATAGCTGTCGCGGATTACCAGCGCATCGATGCCGTGGAACTCCGGAATCAGCATCTCCAGAACTCCCAGCGCGTGCATGGTCCGCAGAGCGTGAGCCGCGTGCGGTCCCAGCAGCACCTCGCGGAGCGCATTCCACAGGTACGGCCCTTCGGGAATCGAAATCGCCAGCACCGGCAGCGCGTCCGTAATGCGATCCTCGGCCGCCTGCGACAAGGTGTAACCGTGCGTGGCCATGAGCGAGAAGATGCGCAGGATGGCCGCGGTGTCGTTGAACTGCGCTCCTGGCTGAATGTCGATGCGCCCCTGATCGAGCAGGAAATCGGTTCCCGCAATCGGCGTGCGCCGCCGCCGGAACTGGCGGTAGAAGCTCACCGGCGCCGGCAGATGTTCCATCAGCAGCGCCGCGCGGCGATACACCACGCGCGCATGACGGTAATAGGTGCGCATCCAGTAGCTGGGATCGGCCGTACCTCGCGTTTCCAGGCCGATCGACCGCGCCGCCGCCTCGTCCTGCGACTGCCAGTCCAGTGTGTTGTCGTCGCGCCCGTGCCGGAAATGCAGAAAACATCGCGCCGCAGCGAGAAAATCGAAGGCCGCTTCGGCGTCGCCCCGCGCGCTCTGGAACACTCCTCCGCGCTGTCGCGGCCACTCCTTGGTTTCCTTCAGATGAAACAGCACCGCGAACCACACCGCGAGATGGTAGTCGCGCAACCCTCCGGGGCAGTCTTTCAGATTGGGTTCCAGATGAAAAATGGTATTGCCGAACTTGGCGTGCCGCGTGCGGGCAATCTCGCCCAGCTTTTGGGTAATCGTCGACCACTCGCTCAGCACCAGGCCGGGGAAAGTGATGTTGTGGAGCTGTTGATACAGCGGAAACTGGCCGGCCAGGAAACGCCGGTCGAGCGTAGCCAGCGTGAATTCCAGGTTATCGGGATCGAATCGTGCCGCTTCCTTCACGGTGCGGGAGCTGGGGCTGGCCCTCAGGCCGATGTCCCACATGCCCTGGATGATCGCCCGCACCGCTTCTCGCGAGTGCTCCTCGGTCTTCTCATCCGCAAAGGCGAACAGCACATCGATGTCCGAGTAGGGAAACAGGTCCTTGCGCCCGTAGCCGCCCATCGCCAGCAGGGCCACGTTCTGCGCGGGCAATTCGGCAAACGCCCGGCGCCACATCTCGATCAGAATGCGGTCTACCACCGCGGAGCGCCGCCGGATGGCCGCCGTGCCGTCTCCGGTGCGATCGCAGGTCTGGCGCACCAGCGCCATCTCCCGCATATACTGCTCCCGAAGATCGTCCACTGCCAAAACGACTGCACTCATAGGGTTATTGTCTGCTTGGCCAGCCAAAGCAAGAAGGGGTTGCTACAAGAATAAGCGATAAACGCCGGAGGCAGAAGGTTTTCGTTTCGCAGTGAGAGAATCGACGCGGATCAGGGCAGCAACCGCCTGCAGTTGCACCCTCAAACCTAACCCAAGTTCGGTCATTTTGAGCGAGTCCTGGCGCGCCGGGGCGAGCCGAAGGACCTGCATTTGCTCTTGGCGTCTTGAACTCAACACAAAAAAACCGTGCCCCATCCTTTCGCGTTCTTTGCAAAGGGGTGGGATCGCGCCAACTTGAGCCAGGCGCCTCGTTCCCTTGTTCCCTGTTTTCACTGCGGAAACGGCACAAACTTGTCCGCGCACGAGGCCGGATTCCCCTCCGCCGGGGTGCCTTTAATCGTCGAGTCCTCGCCCGCCGGCAGCTGCAAATTGGTCGGCTCCGGGCCCAGCGTCAAGTCGGCGTGATCCATCTGGTAGGTATACTTCGCGTCATCGGTAATCTGCACGCCGTTGAGCGTGGCCGCGATGCGGTAATCGTGCCCGTAGCCGTTGAAAGTGATCTTGCCGCCGCCGCTCACGCGCACATTGTGCAGCGTAATGTCGCGCATGGTCGGCGGAGAATTCCCCTGCAGCGGGCCGTTCGCAGAATACGCCGTGTCGAGCGTGATGGGATTGGGCGAATTGCGGATGCATAGATCGTCGTAGACCACGTCCTCAGTCAGCCCGCCGCGCGAGCCGTTCGACTTGATGCGTATGCCCGCGTCAGTGCCGTCCAGCGACAGATCGAAGACGCGGATCTTGCTCACGCCGCCATTCGTTTCGCTACCGATCGACATGCCATGGCCCCAGTAGAAGTGATTGTGGCTGATGGTCATGTTCGTCGCCCCGCCCGGGCCGCCCTTGATGGCGATATTGTCGTCGCCGTCGCGGATAAAGCTGTGCGTAATGGTCACGTTCTTGGCGCCGTTGCCAGGATCGATGCCGTCCGTGTTGCGCGCCAGCGGATGCGCCGAGTCGGCCACGCGATGCACCGTGTCGATCTTCACGCCCCATACCGTAAACCCGTCGCCGTGGTTATAAGAAACGTGGAAATTCGGCGAGTTCTTGAGTGTAATGCGGTATAGCGTAAAGTTGTCGGAATCGTTGGCCACAATCAGCCGCGGCACCTGCTGGCTGCCGCCGTCGCGTGCCTGCTGCGCAAGGTCCCACCAGGAGTACTGCGAGCCAAGTATCTTTTCGCCGCCGCGGCCGTCGATCGTGCCATCACCCATAATCGCCGCGTCGCGCGCGCCATCCACCGCAATCAACGGCTTGCAGCCGCGACCCCCTCCGTGACTGATAATGCCGCAGCTTCCCGGCGAAACCGCGAAAACCGCAGGATCGCGCGAGGCATAAAGCGTCACGCCCAGCCCCACGATCAGCGTCACATCGGACTTCAACTCCAGCGGCCCGCTCAGAAATGCGTCGTTGGTCTCGTTCACATGCAGCAGCACAGCGCGCCCCTTGCCGCATTTGTCGATAGCTTTTTGAATACGCGCGGTATCTAGCTTCTGCTCGTCCTCCGGCGCCAGGGTATGTCCGTGGCTCTGCAACTGCGCGTCCAGAGTGGTGCAAAGCTGCGGGAAAAATGGCTCGATGACGGTGCGCGTGTCCTGTGCCGCCAGGCCGATTGGGACGGCGAGCAGCGCAATCAGTGGAAGGCAAGAGAGATGGGTTCGTTTCATGGCCAATTTTGATTATATTTCCCGTACTACGGGCCGCTGGTAATGCTTGACGCGGCCAACCGTGCCGTCCGCAAGCCGCCGCAGGTGGTAAAGTACCGACCGCTCTATGCTTGGCTCGGCTTTCATGAGCTCGCGGTAGCCATGCGCTTCGCAGCAACTGACAAGCTCGGCCAGGGAGGGCCTTTCGAGCCTCTCGAGGCACTCGTAAACAATCGTCATTTCGCCCTTCTGCAGCTTCGGGATGGAGCCGCGGAGGAGCAGCTCGAACTTTGGGTTCGAGTCGATATACGACTTCTTCCAGGAAATCGCCATGGTCCCCTTCAGGCGCGACGGCGACGATGCCCTCGCCGAGCGGCTAACCAGCGAGCACGAGTTCCCTGCGACGTCAAAGCGCGTTTTCGCCGCGCTCGTCGTTGCGGATGCGAATCGCCTCGTCAACCCGGCTGATAAAAATCTTGCCGTCGCCAATGCGCCCGGTCCGCGCCGCCCCAACAATCGCCTGAATCGCCTTTTCCTTCAGATCGTCGTGAACCACCATCTCGATCTTCACTTTGGGCAGAAGATCCACGGTATATTCACGGCCGCGGTAAAACTCCGTGTGGCCCTTCTGGCGGCCGTGGCCGCGGGCCTCAAGAATCGTCATACCTTCAATGCCGGCTTCCAGCAGCGCATCCTTCACCGCATCCAGCTTGGAAGGTTGTAATACGGCTTCAATCTTCAACATAAGCAGAAATTCCTCGTTCGATAGCGTAACAGGTGGGGCGGGTTGTTTGCCGCCCGTGTTTCCAAAAAGCAGCTTTCAACCTTCAGCCCCTTCTCTCGGATTCAGACGGCTTCGATCGGCTCAAAACCGGCTGATAGCTGATAGCTGATAGCTGAAGGCTGATAGCTAGCTGTTGAAATCGTAGCCCTCTTCCCCGTGCTGCGAGAGATCCAGACCCGCCTGCTCCTGCTCGGGAGTTACGCGCAGTCCCATGATCTTATCTACAACGAAAAGCAGAATCAATGTGCCTGCGATGGAAATTCCCCACGCCACGCCCACGCCCGCGAGCTGGTTGAGGATCTGGCCCCAATGCCCGTCGATGGCGCCGGTGGGAATGTTGTTGCCGGCCGCGTCCTTTCCATAGATCGGATTGATGACGCTGGCGGCAAACACGCCCGTCAGCAGCGCTCCGAGCGTCCCACCCGCTCCGTGCACACCGAACGCGTCCAGCGAGTCGTCGTAGCCGAAGAGCGATTTCACTCCAAACACCATGAAGGAGCAGAAAAATCCTGCCGCCAGGCCGATAAGCAGCGCCGGCATGGGCTGCACAAAGCCCGAGGCGGGTGTAATCGCCACCAGCCCCGCAACCGCGCCGGAGATAGCGCCCAGGGCCGTCGGCTTGCCATTGTGAAACCACTCAAAAATCGTCCATCCCAGAGCCGCAGCGGCCGTGGCGAAATGCGTGTTAACAAAAGCGCTTGTGGCCAGCGGGCTCGCGCCCAGCGCGCTGCCGGCGTTAAAGCCGAACCAGCCCACCCACAGCAGGCACGCGCCAATAAAGCTCAGCACCATGGAGTGCGGCGGCATGGCCGTGTGCGGGTAACCGATGCGTTTGCCCAGGTAAAGCGCGCATATCAGTGCCGAAACGCCGCTGGTGATATGCACCACCGTGCCGCCGGCAAAGTCCAGGCTGGGAATGTGGCCGGCCGTGGCGTTCAGCAGTCCGCCCACGCCCCACACCATGTGCGCCATCGGGCAATAGACCAGCAACGACCAGAGCGAGAGAAACACCGCCATCGAGCTGAACTTCATGCGCTCCGCAAACGCGCCCGTGATCAGCGCCGGCGTGATGATGGCGAACATCAGCTGGTAGATCATGTACGTCTGCTCGGGAATGGTGGCGGCATAATCGGTATTCGGAGTCAGCGTGACCCCGCGCAGGAACACATGCTCAAACCCGCCAATGAACATGCTTCCGTGCCCGAAGGCTAGTGAGTAGCCCACAAGCGCCCACAGAATGCTCACCAGACCCATCATGGCGAAACTCTGCATCATGGTGCCGAGAATGTTCTTCCTGCGCACCAGGCCGCCATAAAAGAGCGCCAGGCCCGGCCCCGTCATCAGCAGAACCAGCGCCGCCGAGGTCAGCATCCACGCATTGTCGCCGGACATCTGGGCGTTTTGGACGGCCTTCTGCAGTGTGGCGATCTGCGCTTGTGTCGCTGGCGCCTGCGCCGCTGGCGTTGCTACTGCGGCCTGCGCAAAGGTCCACGCGGGAATCCCAACCAGTGCAAGGAAAATCAACATGTTGAACCATTTGCGGTACATCAAGTTTCCACTCCAAAATCGTTCAGGCGCCCCAAGTTCGTATAGGCGCAAGAAGCGCTGCATTCGTTTTCGGTCGTCCGCGCCGGCGCTGGCGAGCCAAGAGCACGGCACACTTTTCAGGCAGCCGGAGGACCGCAAGCGGCCACCGGAGAGATCATATAGAAAGCTGGACTGTGCTTTCGTATCATTTTCATAAAGCCGCGAGAATTACGCAAGTCTCGCCCAAAACCTGCCCAAACCCCCTTGCGCCCAACAAGCCGTGAATCGTGGGTCGTGAACCGTGAACAGTCCATCGCTGAACCGCCGCCTCTCTAGACCCACTGTTCACGGTTCACGACCCACGATTCACGGTCCCCGTCCCACGCTATACTTGATCCATGGCGTCCTCCGTAGAGCGTGACCGCTATCTGTTCGGAGCGCTCGATAGCAGCGCAAAAAACCGTCTCAAGGTGAGAGAAGCGGACTACGGCTACGAGCGGCCGGAGGGCGTTCTTCTCACCTCCCTCGATCTCGCCGTCAACTGGATTCGCAAGAACTCCATCTGGCCCGTGACCTTCGGCCTGGCCTGCTGCGCTATTGAAATGATGTCCACGGGCGCGTCGCGCTTCGACATCGCCCGCTTCGGCGCCGAGGTGTTCCGGCCCTCTCCGCGCCAGTCCGACCTCATGATCGTGGCCGGGCGCGTCGCGCAAAAAATGGCTCCCGTCCTTCGTCGCCTCTACGACCAGATGCCCGAGCCCAAATGGGTCATTTCCATGGGCGCTTGCGCCACTTCGGGCGGCGTCTTCAACAACTACGCCCTGGTGCAGGGCGTCAATCAGATCGTGCCTGTCGACGTCTATGTTCCCGGCTGTCCGCCCCGCCCCGAGCAACTTATTTACGCGATTACGCTTCTACAAGAGAAGATACAGCGCGAGCCGCGCAGCCTTTTAAAGACCTTAAACGCTGATTGAGCGCGGCAGATTCATCGCGCGTATCCGGAAAGTCGAGTGTCGTTGGTTTTTTGATCGTTGCCTGATGCGCGGCTTCAGGCGCATCTTCAGGTCTGCGGGAGGCACGGCGCACATTACAAAGGCTCCTGGTGGAGCTGCCATACCGGATCGAACATTGCCCTTACGCCGATCGACAATCGAACCCGTCAATCGCCGGAACCTCACGGGCGCGAGTCCTCGTGCCTTCATGGGGATGCCTGAGCGCCGTGGTGTGTCTTCTATACAGTTTCTGCCCCGCATGTCCCGCCCGGGACGATCCGATGTGCGCGGGCTGGCGCACTCTCTCAGGCATTTCACCGGCTCAATGGCGCTGTGTAGGCGTTTCTCTGAGGTGATTGGTGCGCGTGTATCCGTTCAACGCTGCCGATGCCGTGACTCTGCTCAGCGAGAAGACTCCTGCACCCAGCAGGACGGGTGTGGAAGAAGGCGAAGTAAGGTAGGGAGGGGCGCGCACATGGCCCTTCCAGATGAAGGGGTGTTTTTGGTTGTTCAGAATGATTGTGAAGGAGAATGAAAATGTATTCGCGAAGTCTGAAGTCTGTTTGTCTGATGCTTGCCTTGGCGGGTTTGGCCTTTTTGCCCATGGGGTGCAAGAAGGCCCCGCCAATCACGTTATCGTGCAACGCCAGCGCGCCTGCCATCTACCCGGGCGATCCCCTCACGGTGACCGCAACCGCCGGGTCGGTGAGCACGAAGAAGAACAACAACGTCATTTACAGATGGAGCGGAGACAGTGTAGCCGGCAATGGCACTTCGGCCACTGTGAATACGGCTGCTCTGGCTCCTGGTTCATACACCGTCAAGGCTGACGTAAAGGAGGGCAAGAAGGGCAAGGAAGGTTTGAAACCCGGCCAATCCGCAGAATGCTCGGCCGAGTATGCGGTGAAGGCATACGAGCCGCCGACAATCAGTTGCTCGGCCAGCCCCGCAACCGTCGCTCCCGGCGGCGCCAGCACCATCACGGCGACGGCCGTGAGCCCG
Source organism: uncultured Acidobacteriota bacterium (assembly GCA_963826735.1). Taxonomy (GTDB): domain Bacteria; phylum Acidobacteriota; class Terriglobia; order Terriglobales; family Acidobacteriaceae; genus Telmatobacter. The sequence continues at coordinate 405,089 of CAWGYN010000005.1, read as the reverse complement.
CAGAACCGTCCGCTCACCTACAGCTATACGGCCACGGCGGGCACGGTAACCGGCAGCGGGACGACCGCGGAATACTCCTCGACTGGCGCGCCGACGGGTACCGTGGGCATCACCTGCAACGTGTCGGATGACAAGGGTCACACGGCCAGCGGAAACACCAACCTCACCATTGTGGCTCCGATCATTCCGCCTCCGCCGAAGACGCAGGCGCTGTGCAACATCAGCTTCGCTACCGACAAAAAGCGGCCCATGCGCGTCGACAACGAGGCCAAGGCCTGCCTGGACCAGGTGGCTCTGGATCTGAAACAGCATGCCGACGCCAAGGCGGTGTTGGTCGGCGAACAGACCACGGATGAGGCAGCCATAACAGCCAAGCAGGAAAAAGTGGTCATCAGGCACAAGCACGCCAAGGTGGATCAGTTCGCGGCGCAACGCGCGGTCAACGCCAAGGACTACCTGGTCACGGAGCAGGGCATCGACGCTTCGCGCATCAGCGTGGCCACGGGAACGGCCGACGGCCAGACGGTCGAGAACTATCTGGTGCCGTCCGGCGCGACGTTCACCAACGATGTAACGGGGACGGCGCCTGTGGACGAAATGGCTGTGAAGCCGCAGGTTCGCAAGCCGCTGCCGGAGAGGCACCCGATGAAGTAGGCCGCGGCGCAGCAGGCCGCGTGTCCTCGTTCAACCTGCAAAATCCTGCGAACTCTTGCCCGTCTGGGCAGAGTTCGCAGGACACAACCTGGAGCCCGTCCCCCAACGGAAGCCCGAGGCTGGCCGGAATCACCGGCCGCCTTCGGAGCTTTCCGTTTGCCGCGAGTGGCCGCCATCGTACGCAGCTCCGCTTCGTCCCTTTTTGCCGCCGTTGGCGACCTGTGCGCATCTGCGCCTCCCGTGCCCGTCTCGTTTCGCTATCGTGCCTGTTTTTGTCTATTCTGGATAGAGAACCTCGGGAGCTCTCTGTCTAGATGAACCGCTTGCAGTCTTTTCCTTTGAAGTTGCCCCAGCTTGGCATTCCGGTCCAGCTCGTTTCTCTTTTTCTCTGCCTGATCTATCTTCCGGCTCTGCATTCGCAAGCCGCATTCACCGTCGTCGGTCCCGACGGAGGAGATGCGCGCGCCTTTGCCTCCGTGCCCGGCGAGCCCAATCATCTTTACCTCGGCACCACCAACAGCTGGCTCTACGAGTCCCTCGATGAAGGCGCAACCTGGCGCCGCCTGGCCAGGCTCGACCGCGGCGACGGCTTCGTCCTCGACAGCATCGTGGTCGATTCCGCCCATCCTTCCACGCTCTACGTGGGCGCGTGGAAGAATACCGACGACGGCGGCCTGTGGATCAGCCACGATGCCGGCCGCACCTGGCATGAAACCGCGTTCTTCAAGGGCCAGCCGATTTACGCCTTGGCGCAGGCGCCCTCCGATCCCCACCTGCTCTTTGCGGGAACCCTTCAGGGCGTCTATCGCTCCAGCGATTCGGGCGCAACCTGGATCCAGATCAGCCCGCCCGCCAGTCACGAGATCCACGAAATTGAATCTCTGGCCGTCGATCCCGCAGATCCCGCCACCGTCTACGCGGGAACCTGGCACCTGCCCTGGAGGACCACCGATGGCGGCCAGACCTGGAGCAATATCAAGCAGGGAATCATCGAGGACTCCGACGTCTTCTCCATCATCGTCGATCCCGAGCACCCGCACATCGTCTACCTCAGCGCCTGCAGCGGCATCTACAAAAGCGAAAACGCCGGCGCCCTCTTCCACAAGATTCAGGGCATCCCCACCGAGGCGCGGCGCACTCGCGTTCTCATGCAGGATCCCGAAAACCGCCAGATCGTCTACGCCGGAACCACCGAGGGTCTCTACAAAACCGTGAACGGCGGCAAAACCTTCACGCGTATGACGGGCGCCGACGTGGTGGTCAACGACGTCTATGTCGATCCCGGCAACTCCAATCGAGTGCTCCTCGCCACCGATCGCGGCGGCGTGCTCACGAGCAACGATGCGGGCGTCACGTTTACGCCGTCGAACCGGGGCATCTCCGAGCGCAAAATCGAGGCCCTGCTTGTCGACAACGGTAACAACGGCGGCGACGGTCCCGCCGTCCTCTATGCCGGCGTGGTCAACGACAAGCAATTCGGCGGCGTCTTCCGTTCCGTCGATGCCGGCGCGCACTGGGAGCAGTTGGGCGCGGGACTCGACGGCCGCGACGTGTTTGCTCTGGCCGAAACCAAAGATGGCGCCATCGTGGCCGGAACTAGCCACGGCATTTTTGTTCTCGGCAGCGGCGATCCTCCCGCCTCCGCAAGCCATGCGCGGGTGCCCTCCGTCCCTCGCACTTCGGGACCGGAGAATGCAGAAATCCAACCCGCCGACGCTCCCGCTCCTGCTGATCCTTCAGCCGGCGCGCTCATCTGGCAGCCACGCAACGCCATCGCCAACACGCTGCTCAAGACCGCGGCAGAGATTCATCGCGGCACCAAGGTCAACATTGAAAAAACGTTAAAGGCGCCGGTCGTTCAGTTCGAAAGTCTCGTCCACGCGCTCGACGTCTCCGGCGACGCCTGGGTAGCGGCCACCGGCTACGGTCTGCTCACCAGCCACGATCAGGGCGCCACGTGGCAGGGCGGCCCCGTCATGGGCTTCGGCGACTATCTCTCCGTCACCGCGCATGGCAACGACATGGTCGCGGCGCGCGACGACAGTGCGGTCATCTCGAACGATGCCGGTCAGTCCTGGTTTCCCCTGGGGCTCCCCACCATGCTCACCCACATTCACCGCGTGGTCTTCTCGCCCGACGGCACTCTCTGGCTGGGCGCGCGCGAAGGGGTCTACTTTACGCGCAACCTGGGCAAGACCTGGATGTATATCATTCGCCTTCCCTTACGCGACGTCGACGATCTCAGCTACGACCCGGCTTCGAAACGAGTTCTGGTCAGCTCGCGGACCACAGATGAGGTTTATGCCATCGACCCCAGGACCATGACCTGGGTCTGGTGGCCGACCGGTTACCAGATCGCCCTCATCCGCGTAGCCGGCGACCGCCTCGTCGCAGCCTCGCTGGACGACGGCGTCCTGCTAGGCCCCAAAGTCCCGCCCGCACCGCCGCCGCCGCCGGATGCAGCCGCGCCTCCGCAGCCACCTGAAAAATAGCGCCGTGTCATGGTGAGTCTGCTTCCTGAGACCGGGGCGGCTACCCGCAATTTTTGCGTCCGGGGTCGGGCGTTTCGTTAAGTCGCGCAGAATCAGTGGAAATGTTCGTTTTTCCGGTGCGTCGACCCGCCCAAATGTTCGCTCAACTGGTGCGCCACGCCCTGGGAATGTTCGCTTGGGAGGTTGTGATTTTTTGAGACAAATTAACGAGAATTGGGCATTTCAAGGGTGAGTGTAACCAAAGAATTTCCCGAATAAGGGCGCAGGTTTGCAGAGAATTTCCCATAAGTGCATCAAGAGCGGTTCTGGAGCGTGTTTTTTGTTCTGTTTTTCGGGTGTTTTGCATGCCAGAAAGCGCTTTCCCGAACCGAAAGGCAGGGACCCAGGGAACGACGAGGACCGAGAAGGGAGCCGGGCTTGACTGTCGCTCGCAAGTGTAATACGATTTGTATATACAAATGCGGTATGAGTGGGACCCACGCAAGAACCGCGAGAACCAGCGCAAGCACGACGCCATCAGCTTCGAGCTGGCTACGATGGTGTTTGACGATGAGTACCGCATTCTCGTGAAAGATCGCGTGGACGAGGCGGGCGAACAGCGATGGCACACCATCGGCGCCGCCTCACTGGGGCCAGGAGCCGGTGACGTATTCACGGTCGTTCATGTTTACAGAGAGGACGAAAATGGCGAAGAGATTATCCGCATCATCTCAGCGCGGCGGGCTAGTCCGGATGAGTTCCGAAGATATCAGGAACAGGAAATGGACTGAGGCCGAGGTGCAAGCCATGCGGCGTGCGAGCGCGGCTCGCGCCGCGGGCCTCGATCTCCCAGAAAAGGAGTACGAGGACATTCCCCGCCTGACTCCGGATCAACTCGCGCGCATGGTGCGGCTCCGTGGTCCGCGGCGCAAGCAGGCGGTCAGCGTCCGCCTCGATCCTCAGGTGCTCGACTGGCTCAAATCCAAAGGCGAAGGCCACCTCACCCGGATCAACGATATCCTGACCAACCTAATGGAAGCGGAGCAGCGGGTGGGGTCTGGAAGGTAACCGCAAGTGTCGGTGGTTCCCGGGTCTCGGAATCGAGAGCCCGGCACACGCCGCTCATGGTGAATCTGCTTTCCAGGGAGCCGGATCAACTGCCGAAAACTCGTCTCAACTGCATCGCATCACGGCGCTGGCGTGGCCACGCTCTGGGGATCGGAGGCGATCAGATAGCGCGCCTCGTCGCGATTCGCAGGGCCGAACTCCATCGTGGGGATGGCGTAGGGTCCGCCTGTGCCGCGCACAAGATAGTAATAGGCTTTTCCCGCTTCTACCGTGAAACTGACAAGCTCCGCCTCTGGATGTTTCCGGTTCGTTGTAGCCGCGCAGGCATGATGCTCGCCTGGAGCAACGGAAGCGAAGATGTAGGAATCATTCTGGAGGACTCCCACCCAGGCACCGTCCAGTCCGACTCTCGTGGTGAAAGGAGAGCCGGATTCTTTCTGGATAAAGTACACCAGCGCCTTGCCCGGCTCGGGCGCGGCGGGCGGATTTCCTTTTGCCTGCTCCACGACGAACTTAGCATTCAAGGGGCCGCAGGCCTGTTTGTAGAGGGCGTCGGCGGTTTGTGCCGTCCCAGACACGAATACAAACGAGGACACTGACAAAAGCAAAACTACCAGAGCAGCTTTCATCTCGTTTCTCCAAAAGGGCTTTTGAGGCGTTCGATGCGGCGGGAATCTGCCGGGTTGCCTCCGAGAAGTCGGATCGATGAGAAAGCACGATGGGGCGTCTCTACGAAATATCATTTCCCGTGAGCGGCGCGTAGCTTGCAGGCGGTGGCTTGTAGCTCGCGGACGGTTACTCCGCGCCAGCTTCTTCGCGTGCGATTCTTACCCACTCCGTCGCATGCTCGGGATGGTCGGCAAGCGTGTGATTGTCTTTCATGATGATCTCGAGGCGGCAGCCCTTGCAGGTTTCTACGGTCTGGCGCAGATAGCTGCGGATCGCACCCCAATCGGGCGACGGCACTGCGAGGACGGCGGGATTCGGCTTGAGCGAAAGGATGTAATCGCTGCCCAGGTTGGCAGCCATCTTTTCGAGATTCGCCCACGCCGAGCAGGAGACCCGGCGCAGAGCGTGATGTTTTTTGACCACATTCCAGCGCGAGTGCAGCGGCTCGCAACAGCCGTAACAGGTGAGGCCGAAGCGCTCCATGATCGGCTTCTCGTAGGGAAAAATGAATTCCTCGTACATGCGCGGAGAAACGCCGACTGATTCCTGGCTCTCGGTAAATCCCCACATGTCTTTCAAGCGCACCATGCCGTCGAAGTCCGACGGTGGCAGCTCATCGGTGTAGCCATATCCGCCGGAGCCGACATACGTTCCATCGTTGTTCAGCGAGAGCAGATGGTTCGCCTCCAGGTAGTCCAGCTTCTTCATGTGACCTTCAAGGATGATGGAGAACAATTGCCGAATCTCGTCGGGGTAATCGCGGAAGTCGGTAAACATGTTCTGCATGCCGCGCAGCAAAATGGCGGGATAGGTGATGCCCAGCGACCACCACCAGGTGCCTTTGGGGCGTACCGCGAGAATGCCGCCGAAGATTTCCGATGCCAGATGGAAGCAGCCTCGCGAAACTTTCCAGTCGATCTCGAAGGTCAAGGGATGGATGCGCGGAAGGTCTTTTGCATAATCCTTGATGGGGCTGTCCCAGACGAACGAGCCCAGTTGTTCGGCCTTGTGGAATTTGATTTCGGCGCCCCAGTTGTCGGGCGAACAGGTGTAGGGCACGCTGAAGATCGCCTCAACGGGACGATCGTCGCCCATCTCTTCGCCCCAGAAGATTTCCTTGCGCAGGTTCATCTCCCAGCGGCGCGCGATTTTGGTTTTGCAGAGCAGTTGCAGCTCGGTGACGATTTCGTTCCAGCCATTTTCGGGATCGCAAAAGATGACGGGCCGCGTGGCTTCGAGACGGTTGTGACGGCGCCACAGCTCGCGCTTGTCTTGCATCATTGGATGCGCGGCCAAGGTGGCCACTCGTTCGGCCAATATCCGCAGGATTTCCTTTTCTTCGGGATGCATTGCCAGGTCGGCTTCGACAAAGCCGGTCTGAATGCTTTCAGATACGGTCTGCTCTAAAGCGGGCGACGGTCCGCCGCCGTATTTTTCCAATGCGATCATGATTCAATTCCCTCCAGCATACGCCGTTCCCGGTGCAGGAATTTCTTCGCGGGCCACGCGGCCGCATCTTTAGTTCGTTTGCGCGCCGTACCCGGCAATCTCGCTTTCAATCTGCTCCAGCGTTTTGCCTTTCGTCTCTTTGAGATACTTCACGACAAAAAGCAGGCAGAGCACGCACATGGCCCCGTAAATCACAAAACACCAGCCTCTGAGGTGGTTCAAAAGGTAGGGGAATGTGAGCGTGACAATAAAGTTCGCTGCCCACAGCGTGAAGGTTGCGATGGCTACCGCATAACTGCGAATGCGATTGGGGAAGAGCTCGGAGATCAGCACCCAAACCACGGGCCCCAGCGAGAATCCGAACGCGGCCAGGTAGCCCATGATGCAGATGAGCACGAAATAGCCTTGTGCGTGACCGCTGACAAAGGTGATGGCCAGGAGAAACATGGCAATGGCCATGCCGATGCTGCCGATGACCATGAGCGGTTTACGGCCGACCTTATCGACAAAAAACATGGACACGACAGAGAACGTCAAGTTGACCATGCCCATCAATGCGGTTTGAAAGAGGGCCGAACTGTTGCCGAAACCCGCCGACTTGAAGATAGCCGGTGCGTAATACATCACGACGTTGATGCCGGTGACCTGCTGAAAGACGGCGAGAAGAATTCCGATGATCAAGACGTTACGCGTTCCATGGCGGAAGCACTCCAGGAATTTGCCGCGGGTCTCGTTTTGCATCGAATCGAGGATTTCGTTGAGTTCGAGGTCGGCCTCCCTGGCTCCGTTGATGCGCGTCAGGATTCGTAACGCGGGCTTATACCGGCGTTTCCCGATCAGCCATCGCGGACTTTCCGGGGCGAACAAGAGCGATAGGAAAAGCAAAAACGAGGGGATCGTCATGACCGCCAGCATCCAGCGCCAGTTTTCAGCGCCGCCGAAGTCGCGCAGGAAATAGTTGGAATAGAACGCAGCCGACTGTCCCAGGAAGATGGCGAAGAGATTGAGCGAAACCAGCTTGCCGCGGTGCCGCGGAGGAGCCAGCTCGGCAATGTAGATAGGCGCCAGCATGGATGCCGCACCCACAGCAATTCCAGCCACGACGCGGAATGCAATGAATGCCTGGAGACTGGCCGCGAAGGCGCATCCCAGCGACGAAGCGAGAAAGACCAGCGCGGTGAGAAGGAGGGTTTTCCTGCGCCCGAAACGGCTGCTCAGGGGGCCGGCCAGCACGCAGCCGATCATGCAGCCGATGATGATGCAGCTCACCGTCCATCCCTTGGCAATTTCGCCGAGGTTGAAGACCTTTGGGTTCGCGATGTATTCGATCACTCCGGAAATTACAGAAGTATCGAAGCCGAAAAGGAATCCGCCGGTTGAGCCGACAATGCAAACCAGGATGAGATAGAGACTGAGCGGGGTGTGCGCTCGACGGGCAGGAGTCGTGGCCAAAGGGCCGATCAGTGGAATTTGAGTATGCATTTGCAGATTCGCAGGGACCGGTTTCCCGGTTTGATGTTCCGGACAATTGTACCGTGTTATGGGAAGAACCGTGCGCTCGTCAGGATGCGGTCTCGCAAAAAAATGCGGCTATCGCGCCCATGCGAGCCCGGAGACGGGCCGTGCGCCGATTCGCATGCGAGGGAATATTCTGAGATTGCCGGGCAAAGCTAGTTTCTCAAAGCGAGTTCCCTGAGGCGAGTTCCCATGGCCATTGAATCCGCCCGTCCTGCGCCGTCTACCACCGCTATCCCCGCTTTGGGCTTGGCGCGCGAGCGGGCGCGGGCTCTGGCTCTGGCGGCTGGATTTACCGAGGTTGGCCTGGTGGCGATTCCCTACGCGGGCGAGGAGCGGGATGCGGAGCGGTTTGCCGCGTGGGTGCGCTCGGGGCGCGCGGGAACCATGCAGTATCTCAAGCGGACCGGCGAAGACGGACGGTTGACGCGGGAGCGGGTGCGCGTTCCATTTCCCTGGGCGCGCTCGGCGCTGGTCTGCTTTGCCAGCTACTCGTACGCCACCGCGCAACTCTCAACCAAAGAGTCAAAGCCGTGGAACGGCTGGATTGCGCGGTATGCGTGGAGCAGCAAAAGAGACGCACAGGGCGAGAGGCGGCCCAGCGATTATCACAAGGTTCTGCTCAAGCGATTGCGCGATGTGGAGGCGCGGCTGCACGCGGAGTTGGGGGAGTTCGAGTCGCGCTGCTACGTGGACACGGGCCCGGTGGTGGAACGCGCGCTCGCCGTGGCGGCCGGGCTGGGATGGGCGGGCAAGAATACGTGCCTGATTCATCCCGAGCTGGGGTCGTGGGGATTTCTTGCGGTGTTGTTGACGTCGCTCGAAGTGAGCGAGTCAGCAAGTCAGCGAGTCAGCGAGTCAGCGGGCCGGCAAATTGGCGGACCAACTCTGGTTCCTGATCGTTGTGGTAGTTGCCGGCGCTGCATTGATGCCTGCCCGACTCATGCGCTCGATGTGCCCTACCAGATGGATGCCACGCGATGCATCTCTTATTTGACCATCGAGCACAAGGGACCGAATCCCGAGGAGTTGATGCCGGGCATCGGCCGGCAGGTCTTCGGCTGCGACATTTGCCAGGATGTGTGCCCCTGGAATCAGAAATCATTGCGCAGCGGGCCGATTGTTGTCGATGCGGAGCTTGAGCCACGGCCGGAGCTCATCAATCCCACGCTCGATTGGCTGGCGGCCCTCGACGAGCATTCCTTCGAGCGTGAGTTCAACGGCTCGCCAGTGCGCCGCACGGGATTCCTGGGCCTGAAGCGCAACGTGGCCATCGCCATGGGTAACAGCGGGTTGGCCAAGTTCGTGCCGAAACTCGAAGAGTGGGCCGCAGCCAGCGATGAGGGCTTGCGCGCCGCGGCGCGATGGGCGCTGGCAAGACTCCGCACGTAAATCATCCGGTGCTAGCCTGGGATCTGAATGCGCCGGTGCTCTTGCCACCTTCGCAGCCGCGCCGCGCGGGCTGGCCGGACATTGCGAGCTATCCTTGAATCAGCGCCACCCAGAACAGCGCATCAAACGGCAAGAGACCTGAAACAGGAACAGGCTCAAGGAAAGGACTTGACCGTTGGCCGAAGACTCACATTCCGTTCTCGAAGAAGCCCGCGACGCCGGCGCAACGCTTGCGGCCGCAGCCAAAGGTCCTCCGGAGCCGGCCAAGGAGTCGAAATGGTACCTCTGGCGCCGAAGCGGCACGGCGCTTGTCGCCTACCTGCTCGATAGCGAGGTGCATACCTTCGCGTTCAGCGTGGCGGCCAACGCCATCATCTCGTTTATTCCTTTCGTGGTCCTGTTGTATACGCTGGCACTCTCGGTCTTTCATTCGCAAGCGATGAAGGGCGTGGTCGACCAGATGGTGAATTACTATCTTCCTTCCGCAGCCAAGCAGCAGGGCTGGCTGGTCAACACGATTTTCAGTGAAGCCGTTTTGCCGCTGCTGCACCATAAGAGCGCGCAGGTTCTCTCGCTGGTGATGATTCTCATCGCCTGCACGGGAATTTTTCTGCCTTTGGAAGTAGCTCTCAATCAAGCCTGGGGAGTAGCCAAGAGCCGCAATTACCTCTTCAACCAGACCATCGCCTTTGGGCTGGCGATTTTGATGGCCGCGCTCGCGCTCCTCAGCATGAGCGTGACTGTGTGGGTGAAGGCCGCTCTCGGTTTCGTTACTTTCCACAGCGAGAATGGCTTCATCACTTGGACTACCGGTGGAATTTCCTTTCTTTGCCTGACGGTCTCCAGCGGCGCAGCGGCGATCCTGTTCCTCTTTTCGGTTTATTACGTGCTCCCGAACCGGAAGGTGCCATGGCGGCCGGTTTTGCGCACATCGATCATCACGGGCGCAATTTGGCTGCTCGCGCGGTTCCTCTTTGCTACGGCGATTCCTCACATCGATCTGAGCATGTACGGGCCGTTCTATGTTTCTGTGAGCTTGCTGTTCTGGGCGTATATTTCGGGTTTGATCCTGTTTGCCGGAGCGCAGTTCAGCGTGGCGCGGTGGGGAAATGCAGGGAGTAGCAGGTAGAGCGTAGGAAGTAGAGATCGGCCGAAATCGAATGCCTTGCTTGTCCGTCATAATCGTTCGCTTCGTCGATGAAACCTTCCCGGGCTTCGTCGAATGCAAATTCATTGACGCCAACCAGCGAGCGCACACGCTGGTTGACAAGGTTCCGACATTTTCAGCGCTTAATCTCTGGAGCGATTCCCAGTATCCGCAGCCCGGCGCGGCGTGCTGCCGGATTCTGGAGAGCGTTCACGATGAATCGGGCCGAGGACTGCTGCGCATCACTATCGACGGAATGGAAACCGTTGACGGTGAAACGGAGTTCGTCGTAGAAAAATCGCAAATCACGGAAGACTCTTCACGGTAATCCTGCCCCCTCGCTCCTTGCTCCCTGTTTTTTCGCTTTGTATTCGCCGTCCCTTTTGCGCTACTCTCAGAAAAGCGTGTCTCCCCAGCAGCCCCATTCCGAATCAAAGATCGACCCCATCGCAGATGCCATGGCTTGCTTTCACCCGGTGACGGCGGCGTGGTTCAAGGCGGTCTTCGACGCGCCCACGGCGCCGCAGAGCATGGGCTGGCCCGTGATTGCGCGCGGAGAGAGTGCGCTGATCCTGGCGCCGACCGGCACCGGCAAAACGCTGGCCGCGTTTTTGTGGTGCCTGGACCGGCTGATGCTGGAAAACAGGGAGCGAGGGAGCAAGGGAGCAAGGGAGCAAAGCAGCAACGAGCGGCGCGGTTGCCGCATAGTCTATGTGTCGCCGCTGAAGGCTTTGGCGGTGGACGTGGAGCGGAATTTGCGCTCGCCGCTGGCCGGCATGGCTAACATGGCGCGGCGCATGGGGGTTCCGTTCCATGAGCCGCAGATCAGCGTGCGTACCGGCGACACGCCGCAACGCGAACGCGCGCGCTTCGCGCGCCATCCCGCGGACATTCTGATCACCACGCCCGAGTCGCTCTATCTGCTGCTGACGTCGCAAGCAGCCGAAGCGCTGCGCACCGTGGAGACTGTCATCATCGATGAGATTCATGCGCTGGTGCCCACCAAGCGCGGCGCGCATCTTTCGCTCACGTTGGAACGGCTGGAAGCGCTGACGGGGAAGCCGCTGCAACGCATCGGCTTGTCGGCCACGCAGCGGCCGCTCGAAGAGGTGGCGCGGTTTTTGGGCGGAGTGGAAGTTGAGCGGACGCAAGAAAGCGAGTCAGCAGGTCAGCGAGTCAGCGAGTCGGCAAGACCGTCCGCTGCCGTTGACGATTCGACTACAGGCGATTCCGAAGGTGCGGTTGTGGCGAAAGGCACTGGATTATCGGGGAACCGGCGAGAAGCAACCACAGGTCTTTCGACTCCCTCCGCTGCCGCTCCGGTCGCTCAGGATGACAGGCCCGATTTGGGCGAGATTGCCGATTCCGGCGCATTGCGCTACCGGCCGGTCACCATCGTCAACGCCGCTGCGCGCAAACAGCTCAAGCTGCGCATCGAGGTTCCCGTGGAGGACATGGCGCGTCTCGGCGAGATGGAGGAAATTCCTTCGGGGCCTGCCTCGCAAACGCCGCGCCGCGTCTCCATTTGGAACGCGATCCATCCTCGGCTGCTCGAGATTATTCGCGAGCGCAATTCGACAATTCTGTTTGTGAACGCGCGCCAAACTGCGGAGCGGCTGGCCGGCGCGCTGAACGACCTGGCCGGCGAGCCCATCGCCCGCGCGCATCACGGATCGCTGGCAGCAGCGCAGCGCTCGGTGATTGAGGAGCAGCTCAAGGCGGGACAGATTCGCGCGCTGTGCGCGACTTCGACGCTGGAACTGGGCATCGACATGGGGGCCGTCGATCTCGTGATTCAGATCGAGTCGCCGCCTTCGGTGGCGAGCGGCATGCAGCGGATTGGCCGCGCCGGCCACCATGTGGATGCGGTGAGCGAGGGGATTCTGTTTCCCAAATATCGTGCCGACCTGGTGGCCTGCGCCGCCGTGACGCGCGCCATGCACGAAGGGCACATCGAGTCCACGCGCTTTCCGCGCAATCCGCTCGACGTGCTGTGCCAGCAGTTGGTGGCGATAGTCGCGAGTGCGGGAAAGGCAGGGAGCAAGGGAGCAAGGGAGCGAGGGAACAAGAAGACAGGGAGCAAGGGAGCGAGGGAGCAAGGGAGCAAGAAGGCGGGTGCGCTGAAATTCAATTTCGACGGTTGGGAAAGCACGGACTCCGCTAACTCCGCCAACTCCGCTTCCGCTGAAGTTTCGGTCGACTTTCTTTTCGACCTGGTGCGGCGGGCGGCGCCGTTTGGCTCGCTTTCGCGAACAGCTTTCGAAGGCGTGCTCGATCTGCTCAGTGGCCGTTACCCTTCAGATGAGTTCGGCGAGCTGCGCCCACGACTGACGTGGGACCGCGTACGCAATGTGGTCACGGCGCGCGATGGCGCGGCGCGGCTGGCGATTCTCAACGCCGGAACCATTCCCGATCGTGGTCTCTACGGCGTCTTCCTTGCGTTCACTGAAGGCAAATCGGTGCGCGTGGGCGAGCTCGATGAGGAGATGGTCTTCGAGTCGCACCCCAACGAGACGTTTATTCTGGGCGCGTCGACGTGGCGCATTACCGATATCACGCACGACCGCGTGCTGGTAACGCCCGCACCCGGCGAGCCGGGCAAGATGCCGTTCTGGAAGGGCGACGGGCCGGGACGCCCGCTGGAGTTTGGGCGGCGCATCGGCGCCATGGTGCGCGAATTGCGCGCATTGCCTCAGGCGGCTGCGCTTACGCGACTCGTCAACGAACACGATCTCGATCCCGGCGCGGCCGAAAACCTGCTGCGCTTTCTCGCCGACCAGGCCGAATCCACGGGCCAAGTTCCCGACGACCGGACCATTGTGGTTGAAAGATGCCGCGACGAGCTGGGCGACTGGCGCGTGTGCGTGCTCACGCCTTTCGGCAGCCGCATCCACATTCCCTGGGCCATGGCGGTGAGCGCGCGCATCCGTGCCGCGGGCGGGCCTGAAGTCGAAACCCTGTGGGGCGATGACGGATTTGTGCTGCGCTTTCCTGACACCGACGAGCCGCCCGATTCGGATTGGATTCTTGTGGAAGCGGCCGAGGCCATGCAGCTTGTGCTGCGCCAGTTGGGCTCGACGGCGATGTTTGCCGGACGTTTTCGTGAGGCTGCGGGGCGCGCGCTGCTGCTGCCGCGACGCCGCGCCGACCAGCGCTCACCGCTGTGGCAACTGCGCAAGCGCTCCTACGATCTGCTGAGCGTGGCTTCGCGGTATCCCTCGTTTCCGCTGCTGCTCGAGGCCTATCGCGAGTGCCTGCGCGACGTTTTCGACATGCCTGCGCTTATTGAAACTCTGCGCGCTATCGAGCAACGGCAACTCCGCGTTCATGTAGTGGAGACTCGCAAGCCATCGCCGTTTGCTTCGTCGCTGCTGTTCAGCTACGTGGCAAACTTTCTTTACGAAGGCGATGCGCCGCTGGCCGAACGCCGCGCCCAGGCCCTCTCCGTCGACCAGGATCAGTTGCGTGAATTGCTGGGCGAGGCGGATCTGCGGGAATTGCTCGATGCGGACGCCATCGCGGAAGTGGAAGAGGCCGCGCAATGCCTTGCCGAGAATTATCGCGCGCGCTCCGCCGACGGCATGCACGATCTGTGCCTCAAATTGGGCGACCTTTCGCGCGAAGAATTGGCGCGTCGCGTGACTTCTCCAGATCTGCTCACGCAGCTCGATCGTCTGATTCGTTCGCGGCGCTTGCTTGAGCTGCGCATCGCCGGCGAAAAGCGGCTGATTGCCGCTGAGGACGCTGCGCGTTACCGCGATGGGCTGGGCATTCCTTTGCCGCCGGGGCTGGCGGCTGCACTGCTGGAGCCGGTGGCGCATCCTGTGCTCGAACTGGTGCGGCGCTACGCGCGCACGCATGGGCCGTTCACGCTGCGCGAAGCTGCGGATCGATTTGTACTCGATACGGAGGCGGTGGAACTTGTGCTGCGACAGCTTGCAGCGGAAGGCCGCGTGCTCGAAGGTGGCTTCCGGCCCGGCGGACTCCATCGCGAGTGGTGCGATGCGGAGATTCTGCGGCAGATCCGCCGAAAGTCGCTGGCCCGGCTGCGCCGCGAAGTGGAACCGGTGGAGCAGCACACTCTGGCACGCTTCCTCACGCATTGGCAGGGGCTGCTGGCGCCGCGGCGAACGGGCACCGCGCATCTCGATGCGCTGCTCGATGCGATTGAAAATCTGCAGGGCGCGCCACTGCCTGCATCGTTACTTGAATCCTCGATTCTGCCCGCGCGCATTGCCGATTACACGCCTGCGGGGCTCGATACGCTCGTTGCCGCAGGCGAAGTGGCGTGGGCCGGGGTGGAACCGATTGGCGAGCGCGACGGCCGCATCGCGTTGTTTCTTGCCGACAAGCTCCCGTTGCTGGCGCAGAGGCGGCCGTTCGTGGAGCCGCTGACCGAACGCGAGGAAAAACTTCTCGTAGTTCTCGAATCCACGGGCGCGAGTTTCTTCGATGCGCTGCACCAGGCGGCGGGCTCGGGCTACCCGGGCGAGACGATCGATGCGCTGTGGAGTTTGGTGTGGCGCGGGCTCATCACGAACGACTCGCTGCACGCGCTGCGCGCGTACATTGCTCGGCCTGAGAGCGCGCGCACTCCGCGCCGTTATCAGACCGGGGCAGTGTTTCGCTCACGGCGCACCACGCCGCCGACGGCGCAGGGAAGATGGTCGTTGCTGCCTTTGCGGGGTGCGGGTCGGGAGACCCGCACGACAGCCGGTCTGGAGACCGGCGGTACCTTTGACAACAGTGCGCCAACAGCTACCGAGCGCAGCCATGCGTTGGCTCTGCAACTGCTCCACCGCTACGGAGTGCTGCTGCGCGAATCGGTTGCGGCGGAAAATGTGCCCGGAGGATTCAGCGCGGTCTACGACGTGCTGAAGGCTCTGGAAGAAAGCGGCCGCATTCGCCGGGGATATTTTGTTGGCGGCCTGGGCGCTACGCAATTCGCGCTGCCGGCGGCAGTCGACTTGCTGCGCCAATTGCGCACTGAGCCGCCCCTGGAGAAACCGGAATTCGTGCAGTTAGCCGCCACTGATCCTGCGAATCCTTATGGTTCGATTTTGCGCTGGCCGGAGTTGCCGGTCGCCGAGGAGGATTCGGAGTCCGCGCCACGCGTGCTTACGCGTGCGGCATACGCGGAAGTGATTCTACGCAATGGCCGGCTGGTGGCGTGGCTCAAGCGGGGTAATCCCAACCTGCTGGTGTTTTTGCCCCCCGAGGAGCCGGAGCGCTCACAGACCGCTTCGGGGTTGGCGCATTTCCTGTGCACGCGCGGCCAGGCGCGAATGCACACACACAGCCACGAAGGCGTGCTCATCACGACCATCAACGGCCAGCCGGTGGGCGCGCACTTCTTGGCGCGGTTCCTCATGGATGCGGGCTTTCATCCCGGGCCGCTCGGCATGCACCTGCGAAGGATTCATTTGCCGGTCGCGCAATCGCAGCCGTCGCGGCCCGAGGTGCAATAGATCATGCCCGAGGGCGACACCATTTTTCGCACCGCGCGCAACCTGGGCCGCGCGCTTGAGGGTAAACCCGTGACGGCGTTTCGCTCCACGTTTCCGTGGCTGATGCGCTTCAATGACGACACGCCGCTGGCCGGGCAGACGGTCGATCGCGTAGAGGCACGCGGCAAATGGCTGCTGGTGCATTTTTCAGGCGGCGGTATTCTGGCCTCGCATCTGCTGATGAACGGACGCTGGCACATTTACCGGCGCGGCGAGCGCTGGCAGCTTGCGCACATCAATATGCGGATTGTCATCGAGAATGAGCAGTACCAGGCGGTGGGGTTTCGCGTGCCCGTGGCGCGCATGCATACGCAACAGTCGCTCGATCGCGATCTGCGAGTCGCCGTCGCGGAGAACGATCTGCTGCGCAAGGAGTTCGACGCCGCGGCGGCGGTGGAAAGGCTGAGGTCGCGCCCGGATGAAGCCATCGCCGACGCATTGCTCGATCAATCGGTGCTGGCCGGCGTGGGCAACGTCTTCAAATCGGAGATCTGTTTTGTCAACGGGCTGAACCCGTTTCGCACTGTCGACACGATGTCGCGCGACGAGGCCGCGGCGGCCATTGCCAGCGCGCAAAAGCTGCTGCGGGCCAATGTGCTCGAGGATTCAGGCGACATGATTGTGACCTATCGCGGGCAGCAGCGGCGGACGACGCACGCTTCGGACCCGAGCCAGAGCCTGTGGGTATACGGGCGCGCGGGAGAGCCTTGCCGGCATTGCGGCGAACCGATCCGCCACCGCATCCAGGGCGCGAATGCGCGCGTCACGTTCTGGTGTCAAAGTTGCCAGCCGACGCCGGATGGCACGAATATAGATGGAACTTGAAAGGAACAGAGCCCCAGACAGGAAGCGAGATGAAGACACGTGCACCTTCCCCGAAGAACAGCGCGGAAAGCCAACTTGCCGGATGTATCGACAAGTTCACGCCGGAGATGGCCAAGGCGATTCGCGCCGCGCGGGCTGCCCTGCGCAAACGGCTGCCCACGGCGAATGAACTCGTTTACGACAATTACAACTTTTTCGTGATCGGCTACAGCTCGACTCTGCGCCCGTCGGACTGTTTTACTCAGTTGGTGGCCGATGCCCACGGTGTGCGGCTTGCCTTTTACTACGGTTCGACACTTCCTGATCCAACAGGAATCCTGCTGGGCGGCGGGAATCAGAATCGATTCATTCGGCTCGAGAGTGCGCGCGACTTGCGCAAGCCCGATGTTGAAGCTCTGATTCGGGCGGCGATTGCCCAAGGCAAAGCACCGTTGCCGGCGACGGGGCGAGGAGCTCTCCTGATCCGCGCGGTTTCGGCCAAGCAGCGTCCGCGGCGCGTGACGGAAAAACCGGCGAGCAGGCGCTAGTTCCCCGGCTTGCCCAACCCGAAAATCTTTTGCAGGATGTTGCGGTGGTCATCACCGCCCGGGCCTTTGTGGTCGCAGGTTTCGGTGGGCGCGGTGCCGTCGAGAAAAGCCGCCATGTAATCGTCGGAGCAAGCGCCGTCGGCCAGCAAGTTGGTGTTTTTGTCGAGGGTGATGAGCTGGACGCCATCGGGCGGCGTGAACTCGTTGGTGTCGGAGTACTGCGGCAGCAGGATGGCTTTTTTCATGAACGCGGCCCAGATGGGCGCGGCGGCATCGGCGCCCTCGATCTTGATGTCGGTGTAATCGTCGTTGCCCACCCAGACGATGCAGAGGAGACTGCTAGTAAATCCGGCAAACCATGCGTCGTGATCGGTTCCGGTTTTTCCGGCGGCCGGCGCCGTAAAGCCCATGCCGCGCACGCCCGCGGCGGTGCCGCCGTTCATCACGGCCTCCATCATGTTTGTGGTTAGATAGGCGACGCGCGGGTCGAGCACCTGGCGCGTGGCGGGCGTGTAGTCATCGATAATGTCGCCGGTGGGCGTGCGCACGCTGGCCAGCATCCAAGGATCGATGTGCACGCCACTGTTGGAAAATACGGTGTAGGCCCCGGCCATATCGAGCGGCGTGGCGTCGTAGGAGCCGATGGCCATGGCCGGCGTGGCCTGCGCGCTCTTCACACCCGCACTGCGTGCCAGCGCGGCCACGCGATCGAGACCCACCATGATGGCCAGCTTGATGGTTGCGTTGTTGTCCGATCGCATTAATGCATAGCGCGCCGTAATCACTCCGTAATACTCGCCCCCAAAGTTACGCGGCGTGTACTCGTACTGCGTTCCTTCTCCGTATGTGGCCTGCGAGTCGTCGAGCATGGTGACCGGCGAAAACAGGCTCGTCTGCCCCGGGAGCATGGTGCCTTCCACAGCCGTTTGAAAGGCCGTAGCGTAGACGAAGGGCTTGAAGATGGAGCCGGTGGGCCGATGCGCCACCGCGTGATTTACCTGCGACGTGCCGTAATTGCGTCCGCCTACCAAAGCCAGTACCTGGCCAGTATGCGGATCGATCGCGATGAGCGCCACCTGCGGATACACGTACGGCTTGCCCAGCTTTTTGTCGCGCGCATGCAGCTTGTCGACTTTCGCGTCCACCAGGTGAATCGTCGAGTCCACGGCTTCCGAGGCCAGGCGCTGCAGCTCCGGATCGAGCGAGGTGTATATGCGCAGGCCTTCGCGATTGAAGTCGCGATCGCCGAGCCGTTGCGTCAGCTGATCGTGCACCAGGTCGACAAAGTAGGGCGCTTCGCTTTCATCCACGCTGCCTGGGACCAGGTGCAGCGGCTCTCGCTTGGCGGTTTCAGCCTGATCCTTGGTGATGGCGCCGGTTTCCACCATCGAGTCCAGTACCAGATTGCGCCGCTCAATAGCCCGCTCCGGATGGTGGAAGGGATTCAGGCGGCTGGGACTTTGGATGAGCCCGGCGAGCAGAGCGCACTCCGCCAGGTCGAGTTTGCTCACATCCTTGCCGAAGTAGTCCTGCGATGCCTCGCCGAAGCCGTCGATGGAAAAACTGCCGATTTGGCCGAGGGAAATTTCGTTGGCGTACATGGCGAAGATCTGCTTCTTATCGAAGCGGTGCTCGAGAATGATGCTGATGACAGCTTCGCGCATCTTACGCGAGTAGGTTTGCTCCGGCGTAAGAAAGAATCCGCTTCGCCAACTGCTGCGTGAGCGTGGATGCACCTTCCCTGTAGCGGTGCAAGTGAAATATGTCGTTGCGCATTGCGCCGAGGATTCGCCAATAATCGATGCCGCTGTGCTCAAAGAAGCGCCGGTCCTCGATGGCGATGACGGCATGCACCAGATTGGGGGGAATCTCGTCGTAGGTGAGCACGCGGCGCTTGGTGCGCTGCGCGCCCTCGCTCAGGCCGGTGATGAGCAGCGGCTCAAGCTCGTAGCTCGAAAGCGCCTGGCCGTGCTCGTCGGTGATGGCGTCGACCACGCCGCCGCTCACGTGGATGGTGGCGCTGTCGGGCGCGTGATAGGACTGCGGGCCGGGCTGCACGGTGATCTGCTGCGCGCCTTCAGCTGTACGTTCCCAGTGGCGAAGCTTGCGCGGCGCCGTCGCCGGTGTAGCCGGCCTCGCGCAGCTCGTTGGCGATCAAGCTGCACGGTGAGCTTTTGCCCCGGCCGCACCTCGCGCGGCGCGGCATAAATCTGGGCGGTGTTGGCGAAGATCGGCTGCTTGAGCCGCTCGTCCACAATGCCCGTGTACTTGATGTAGAAAAAGGCGAAGACACAAACGCCCACCAGCGCCACGCAACCAAAGGCTGCCAGCAGGCCCAGCAGAATCCGCGACCTGAGGTGATGGCCCGCTGCGGGCTTCGCGATCCGGACTTTTAACGCCATAAATGCAGCTCCTAGCTGCTAGCTTCCAGCCTTTCCTGATTCAATTGGCTCCTGCATCTTTGGCTGGGGTCAACATCCAGGTAGAGAGGCAAAGGGCTTGAAGTTCGCGCTCTAGTAGCTGTCTTCCAGCAGCTTTTCTTCCTCCACGCGCTTCTTCACCAGCGCCACCACTTCGCTCAAGCGCTACATCCACGCTCGTGCTCGTGGAGCGCGTCACCAGTTCCACCTGGCCCGCGGCGGCCTTTTTGCCCACGTTGATGCGGTAGGGAATGCCGACCAGGTCCGCGTCCTTGAATTTGACGCCGGCGCGCTCGTCCCGGTCATCCAGCAGCACGTCGAGTCCCGCCGCTTCAAGATCGGCAGCGAGCTTTTCGCCGGTCTGCGCGCAGCGCCACGTCGCCCACGTTGGTAATCGTGACCACGACGGTGAAGGGCGCGATCGAAGCCGGCAGGCAGAAGCCGTTGGCGTCGTTGGCCTGCTCGATTGCCGCCGTCAGAATGCGCTCGATGCCGATGCCGTAGCTGCCCATGATCGGCGTCACTTCTTTGCCGTTCGCGTCGAGCACGCGCGCGCCCATCGACTCGGAGTACTTGTAGCCGAGCTTGAAGATGTGGCCCACCTCGACGGCTTTGCCGACCACGAGCTTGCCCGCGCAGCCATCTTTCGGGCAGCCTTCACCCTCGTTCACGCTGCGGATGTCGGCGGCGAGCGTCCAGCTAAAATCGCGGCCGGGCGTCACGTTGCGCAAGTGGTAGTCGAGCTTGTTGGCGCCGCAGACCATGTTCCTGCGGCCTTCGAGGGCGTGATCGACGATCGACTGTGAGGCCTTCGCCGAGCGGACTGCGTATCGTGCTTGAGCCCGCACGGGCCCGAGATAACCCGCAGGACCGTTGAAGAATTGCTGCAACTCTTCGGCCTGCATGGTCCGCAGCTCCGCAGCGCCGATGGCGCCGAGAAGTTTGGTCTCGTTCACCTGGTGATCGCCGCGAAGGAATGCGGCCACGCCGTGCCAGGTATCTTTCCGGCTGCCATCTCTTGCTTGCAGTGCCCGCGCTTGAGCGCCATGTAGGCCACGCACTTGATGTCGGAGGCCGGGCGAGATCTTGAAGAACGCGGCCACATCGGCGATGGCGCGCGCAACCGGGCGTGACACCAGCTCCGGGCTTGCCGTCTCCGGTCGGCTCCATCTCGGCGACGGTCGAGGCGCGAAGTCGCCTTTTCCAGATTCGCCGCGTAACCGCAGACCGGGCAGCTTGCGATCAGGTCCTCGCCGGCATCGGTGTAGACCATGAACTCCTGCGACTGCGAGCCGCCCATCGCGCCCGAATCGGCCTCGACGGCGACGAACTTGAGGCCGCAGCGCGTGAAGATGGCGCGATAGCCGCGGTCGTGCAGGTCGAAGCTCTTGTCGAGGCCGGCCTTGTTGATGTCGAAGGAGTACGCGTCCTTCATGATGAACTGGCGCACGCGCAGCAAGCCCGCCTTGGGCCGCGGCTCGTCGCGGAACTTGGTCTGAATCTGGTACCAGATCTGCGGCAACTGCTTGTAGCTGCGCAATTCGCCGCGCGCGATCGTGGTCATGATCTCTTCGTGCGTCATGCCCAGGCACAGGTCGGCGCCCTTGCGGTCCTTCAGGCGGAACATGTTGTCGCCCATCGCCGTCCAGCGGCCGCTCTCCTCCCACGGCTCTTTGGGCAGAATGGCCGGCAGGTAGAACTCCTGCGCCGATCTTGTCCATCTCCTCGCGCACGATGGCGATGATCTTGTTCAGCGAGCGCTGGCCGAGGAAGAGGTAGTTGTAGATGCCGGCGCCGAGCTGGCGAATGTAGCCCGCGCGGAGCAGAAACTTGTGGCTGGCCACTTCGGCGTCTGCCGGGGCCTCGCGCAGAGTAGGAATAAAGAGCTTCGACCAACGATGCATAGAAAGATAGGCGTACTTTCCCGTCCGCCGAGGCGGACGCAAGTGCAAATGACAGCAGCTTTCATTCTAAATGTCCGGCGTGTAGGGGAGTTTCAGAAGCCGCCCTTTGCGGCGCACATCGATTCGCTGGGGCCGTGTGGCATACTTTCAGGCATGAATTTCCACCACATCCCTTGGGGAGAGATCGTGTTTGTGCTGGTCAAGCTCCTCAAGATGTTCGGGATTATTCCGGGCGCGCTGGCGGCGTTCGGCGTGAAGAAGCTTTACCAGAAATGGCGGCAGAACCAGGCGATGGCCGGATGGCCCGCAACCGACGGCACGATTCAGAGCGGGGAGGTTCATAAGCAAGGGTTGGCGGAACTTCTGGGTCGAACTTACCTACACGTATTACGTGGGCGAGTACCGCTCAGGCAAGCACGTGCACCGTTTTCGCCGCGAAGAAGATGCCGATGAATTCGTCCGTCAGGTCAAGGACAAGCAGGTTCAGGTCCACTACAACGCTTCCGACCCGGACAAATCCGTGATTCTGGATCGCGACCTGGAAGTGATTGCGCTGCTGGCTCCGCAGTTCCGCTGACCTTCACGATTTACGGCGAATTCAGATCAGCTCCACGCCCCACAGATCGTGCAGATGCACGACGCCTTCGACCTTCTGCGTCCGCATCGACGACGACGAGCGAGGTGATTTTGCGCTCTTCGAGAATCGCCAGCGCCCGGGCCGCGAGTTCTTCGCGCGGCAATCGTGCGCGGACGCGGGTTCATGGCCTCGCCGGCGGTCTTGCCCAGCGCCGCGCCGCCTTCGCGCTCGAGCAGCCGCCGCAAATCGCCGTCGCGGATCACGCCGCGCAGCCGGCCGTCCTCCTGCACCGTGGTGATGCCGAGCTTCTTTGACGACATCTCGAAGATCACATCGGCCATGGGCGTGAATGGCGCGACGACGGGAACGTCTTCGCCGGTGTGCATCAGCTCGCGCACCTTGGCGAGCTGCT
This sequence comes from uncultured Acidobacteriota bacterium, assembly GCA_963826735.1. GTDB lineage: Bacteria > Acidobacteriota > Terriglobia > Terriglobales > Acidobacteriaceae > Telmatobacter. The sequence goes on along the minus strand of CAWGYN010000005.1, from coordinate 382,552 downwards.
TGCCCAGCTTGCCGCCGGGATGCAGCTCGGCAAAATCTTCAGCGCGGAAGCCCTTGCGCAGGCTCACGGCGACGGCCAGCGCATCGCCCAGCGCCAGCATCGCCGTAGTCGAGGCGGTGGGCGCGAGATTCAGCCCGCAGGCCTCGCGCTCCACCGAGCAATCGAGTGCCACGTCGCTGGCCTGCGCCAAGGTTGACTGCAGATTGCAGCAGAAGCTGACCAGCGCGTCGCCTTTGCGCTTGACCGTGGCGAGCAGGCGCAGAATCTCTTCGGTTTCTCCCGATGCCGACAGGGCGATAACCACGTCGCCGGGCATGAGCACGCCCAGGTCGCCATGCACGGCCTCAGCAGGATGCAGAAACAGCGCCGGCGAGCCGGTGGAGCTGAGCGTGGCGGCGATCTTCTGCGCGATGATGCCGCTTTTGCCCATGCCGGTGACCACCACGCGGCCGTTCTACTCGCCGCAGCGCAGAATCATGTCGACGGCGCGCGCGAAGGGCTCGGCCATGGTCCCCTCGAGGCGCGTGGCGAGAGCCTCGAGCGCGGCGGCCTCAGTGCGCACCAGCGCCGCGGGCTGGAACGCGTCGTCTGGCGTTGTGAGAGCTCATCGGCCTTTGATGGTAACAGCTTACGACGTGAACCGTGGTCCGTGAACCGTGGGCCGATGGCAGCGCGCCGTCCACGGTACACGGCTCACGGTTCACGATTCACGGTTTACGAGCGCCCGGCCCGCGCCTCGTACAATAGACGCATGAGGTCCATCCCCGTGCGGCGCAACACTCTGGTTCTGGGCGCGACGCTCTTGATTCTGGCCATCTTTGCCTGGGCGGGGTGGGCGAACTGGGAGTATCGCCGGCAGGAGGCCGAGCGCCTGCTCGCCGGCGCCGGACAGGGCGAACTGGTGCCCGCACCGGGAGGCGGCACGCCGCTATACGTTTCTCCGCTCATCGGCAAGCCCGCGCCGGCCTTTGCGCTCAAGGATCTGCAGCGGCAACAAAGTCTCGCTCGCAAGCTACCGCGGCAAGGCTGTGCTCATCAACTTCTGGGCCACGTGGTGCGGGCCATGCAGGGTTGAGACGCCGTGGATCATTGAGCTGCGCAACAAATACGCGGCGCAGGGATTCGAGGTGCTGGGCGTCGACACGGAAGGCGACGACCTGAAGCCTGACGACAAGGCTGGATGGGCGAAGGCCACAGGCCGCTGCGAGCAAGTTTGTCGCGCAGGAGAAGGTGCCGTATCCGGTGCTGCTCGACGGCGACTCGCATCAGCCGCGACTACGGCGGGCTCGACGATCTGCCCACTTCGTTCTTTGTGGACCGCAAGGGCGTGGTGGTTGCGGCGCAAGTGGGCCTGACTTCGGAGAGCGACATCGAGAGCAAGATCGAGAAGGCGCTGGGGGAGTAGGGCAGCTTCTAGCTTCTAGCTTTTAGATCTCAGCGCATGAGCAGTGGGAACGGATGACGCGGCTGGTTATGAATGCTTTGTATCAGGGCACGAGTTTACTCGTGCCGAAGACGCCTGAAAAGGCGATGCGGGCTTTAGCCCCTGCGGGAATTCGTCGGCACAACCTGAGATTTTCTGGAAATTGGAATCGGGGGATCGGATGAAGAGACGGGTTTGCTTTGCCCTCGCAATGACGAGCCTTTGCGCGCTCGCTGCGCACGGGCAGAGCTCGAGCTCGGTCGCGCAAAGCCGGCCGCTGTTGAAGACCGATGCGGTGACTTATCTTTTTCCTGAGCAGGTGAGCGTTGCCGGTGGGCAAGCCGAGCCAGGTGGCGCTGCACTTCCGCATCGCGCAGGGGCTGCACATCAACTCGCACACGCCCAGCTACGAATTCCTGATTCCGACCACATTTCTCCATTCCCGACGGCTCGGGCGTGCAGCTCGCCAGCTGCTTCGTATCCGGCAGGCTCCTTGATGACGCTGACCTTCGACCCCACGACCAAGCTGAGCGTTTACACGGGCGAGTTCATCATCCAGGCGCGCATTGTGGCTGCGGCGGGCAATCACCTGGTCGCAGGGCAAGCTGCGCTACCAGGCCTGCGACCAAAATCAATGCATGCCGCCCAAGACCATCACGGTGGCGATTGATGTGATCGGGAAATAAATTCAGCAAATGCTTTGCCGGCGGACCGGCCGCTGTCAGGCTCTGGCCGCGTCGCTCACCCGTCATTGCGTTGAGCCGTTGTCGTCCGCGGGCAGAAACTGGTAGCTCACAAACGCAAAGTGCGCGCCGTCGGGAGCCCAGTTGGGCACGTTGTCGCTTCCCGATCCCCCCACAATCTCGACCAGGTCGCGAATCTTTCCGTCGGCAACGTTGAGAATGCGCAAGGTCACGTCCTTGTTGGCCGCGTGCCCGGTCACATCCTTGTCGTAAGAGAGGATCAAGATCGACTTTCCGTCCGGCGAGGGATGCGCTGTCCAGTTGTGCTTCTCATCGAAAGTCATCTGCTCGGGTTGGCTGCCGTCGGGACGCATGCGCCAGATCTGCATCCCGCCCGCGCGGTCGGAGTTGAAGTAAATCCACTGCCCATCTGGCAAAAAATCCGGGTCGTCATTCACGCCGGTTCCCGCGGTCAACGCGGATTCCTCGCCGCCGTCGGGCGAAATGGCGAAAATGTTCAGCGTGCCGTGGCTGGGGCGCGTAAATAAAATCGTCTTTCCGTCCGGCGACCAGCTATGAAAATAGGAGTCGGGATTCGCCGTAACCATGCGCGGTGCGCCGCCCGAGGCAGGCACGATGGCGCCTGCGGCGGGCACAACATAGACGCGCCGCCCGGGATGGTCCGGCGTTGTGCAGGTCATCGCGATCCATTTGCCGTCGGGCGAAAGGCCGTGGCTACCTGTGCAATCGCTGGCGTTGCCAATATCGATCTGGTGTGGCCTCGGCGATCGCGCCATCGCTTTCAGCCGCTGGCACGCTCCACAGCTTGCCCGCGCGGTTAAAGATCAGCGTCTTGCCATCGCGGCTCCAGTTGGGTGCCTCCATCTGCCCCTTGCCGGTCTGGATCACGAAGGCCCTGCGCATATTGTTGTCGATGGCGATGGTCTGGAGAGTGCTATAGAGCGCCATGGGCACGGGAGTTGCCGGAGCCGTGAGCGGCTCGAATTCCACGTGCGCGAAGGAGGCCTGCTCCACTGCGTCTTTGTTGTGCGCACAGACTCCCAGGCCGGCGTAGAACTCGCCGTCGAAGTGCACCCTGATCGATGCTCCCACCTGATGCAGCTGCTCGCCGTGCATGCTCAGGAAAAGCGTGATCGTGTCGCCGCGCTTTTCAAGCCGCAGCCGCTGCGGCGTGCCGATGTTGAAGGCGATGTCCTGTGTGGTGTCGCCCTTGTTGCGCCGGTATTGCAGCGCTGTTTCACCGGACCCATGAACCGCCGCGTCGGCGTACATAGCGTCGGTGTCGAGCGTCTGCCGGAACATCAGCAGCGCCTTGCGGTGCGGGCTCGCGCCGGTGCCGGCCGAGGCCAACTTCACATCGGCGAGCTTCAAATCGGCGGTCAGGGATACGTCACCTGAGACCTTCTTCCACACGAAGTGGAATCCGTCCACGTTGGCCCAAAGGTTCGCGCCAGCCGACCTGACGGTGTAAACGCCCGATGCGGCGTCGTAGGTCGCGACTCCCGGCGGCACAACGCTCCCCACGTCGGTCTGGTTCTCAAAAATGCCCAGCCTATTGGCTGCTGTTTGCGCGCCCACGATGCCCGATGCGATGCATCCAAACGCCAGCGCCGAAACCACCGCAAGTCGTCCCGTCACACTTTTGTTCCAATGCACAATGGTTGTCTCCCTTGTGGACGGAATCAATCTACGGCATGAAGGTGGTCATCCGCCAGCGAGGAGCGTCACGCTCCCGCCTTCTTCTCAATCTTCGCCCACGTGTCTTTGAGCGGCAGTGTCCGGTTGAAGACGAGTTTTTCCGCAGCCGAGTCTGGATCCACACAGAAATATCCCACGCGCTCGAACTGGAAGCGGTCACCTGGTTTGGCGCTCGCGAGCGAGGGCTCCAACTTTGCATCGTTCACGATTTCTAGCGAGTTGGGGTTTAGATTGTCGAGGACGTCCTGGCCTTCTTCCAAGTCATAAGGATCGGGCTTGGAGAAGAGCTTGTCGTAGAGACGGATTTCGGCAGTGATGGCGTGGGCGGCCGAGACCCAGTGCATTGTCGATTTAACCTTGCGGCCGTCGGGTGACTGGCCGCCGCGGCTCAAGGGATCGTAGGTGCAATGCACCTCGATTACGTTGCCGGCTGCATCTTTCACGACATTCTGCGCGGTGATGAAGTAGGCGTTGCGCAGGCGAACTTCTTTCCCCGGTGAGAGGCGGTAATACTTGGGCGGAGGCACTTCGCGAAAATCGTCCTGCTCGATGTAAAGCTCGCGCGAGAAGGGCACCTGGCGCGTGCCGGCGTATGGGTCTTCGGGGTTGTTCGACACTTCGACGTATTCTTCTTTTTGGTCGGCGGGATAGTTGTCGATGACGACCTTGAGCGGGTGCAGCACAGCCATGGCGCGGCGCGAACGGTGGTTGAGATCGTCGCGCTGAAAGTGCTCGAGCATTTCGATGTCGACAATCCCATTGGTGCGCGAAACTCCCGCAGAGGTGACGAAGGCGCGGATGGCTTCGGGCGTGTAGCCGCGGCGGCGCACGCCGGAGAGCGTGGGCATGCGCGGATCGTCCCAGCCGTTGACGCGGCCCTCCTGCACGAGCTGCAGCAGCTTGCGCTTGCTCATCAGGGTGTGGGTAATGCTGAGGCGATCGAATTCAATTTGCTGCGAAGGGAAGATGCCGAGCTGCTGGATGAACCAGCGATAGAGCGGCTGGTGGTCGGCGAACTCGAGCGAGCACATGGAGTGGGTGACGTGCTCGATCGAATCCGACTGGCCGTGCGCGTAGTCGTACATGGGGTAGATGCACCACTCGTCGCCCGTGCGGTGATGCGTGGCGTGGAGGATGCGGTACATGACCGGGTCGCGCATGTTCAGGTTGGGCGAGGCCATGTCGATCCTTGCGCGCAGAACGCGTGACCCATCGGGGAAATCGCCCTTCTTCATGCGCACGAAAAGATCGAGATTTTCCTCAATCGCCCTGTTGCGGTAAGGGCTGTCCGTACCGGGCTCGGTGAGCGTGCCACGGTGCTGGCGAATTTCATCAGCGGTGAGATCGTCGACGTAGGCGTTGCCCGCCTTGATCAGCTGGATGGCCCATTCGTAGAGCTGGCCGAAGTAGTCGGAGGCGTAGCAGAGTTTCTCCCAGTCGAAGCCGAGCCAATGGATGTCTTTCTGGATGGCGTTGACGTACTCAGTCTCTTCCTTCTCGGGATTGGTGTCGTCGAAGCGCAGGTTGGTCTTGCCGCCGAATTCGTCGGCCAGGCCGAAGTCGATGCAGATGGCTTTGGCATGGCCGATGTGCAGATAGCCGTTGGGCTCAGGTGGAAAGCGGGTCTGAATCTGGGCGTCGCCGAACTTCTGGGTGCGCACATCCTCGGCGATGATCTCGCTGAGGAAGTTGGAGGGGGTGCGGGCTTCGGGGCTTTCCGGATTTAAGTCGGTCATAGCTAAAGTTCATTATTTCACTGAAGGGCCATGCTCAATAAGAGCGGCGCGGGAGGTGATCGAACTCGCACGGCATCTGGGCATCAATCTCAAGACGCTGGAAAGAGCGCGGGTAAGGCACGGTATCGTGACAAGCGTAGTGGGCAAAGATGCAGGATGGATGTGGCAATAACGCGCTAAGTTGGATCACGGGTTGTGCATCCGGCGGCGCGCCCGACCAACATCCTAGAACCCACCTATAACGGCCCATTTCATGCCGTGTTTTTATCTGCGAAAAACACCCAGAATTGCCGATAAACCTTGTATAATCAAAACAGTGGCATTAACCGGAGGGTGAACGAAATATGACCCCACGTGAGCTAGCTTCCAAGATTTCCAACCTGCCTAATCGAGCCCCAATCACAGCCGAACTGACTAGTCTTTTGCGGAATCCTGACTCAAATGACTCTGCTGGCATAAAACTTCCCAACAGAAAGAAACAATGGCTCGGCTGGCTGGGTACGTACGAAGAGCCAAAATACTATCGCCGTAAGGATTCCATCCGGACTGCGCAATTTGTATACAACCACCTCCTGGCACCCGAAATGGTTCTGTGGTTAGGAGAAGTGTCTGGAGTCTCAGAGGCTGTAGTCCGGAATGCCAAGAAAGCCGCTTATTCTGTGCAACCCAATCCTGCCACCCGATGTGCTGCAATCCGGAAGATTATTCCTTGGAAGATCATCGAATATAGGCTCGACAAGCCGACCGTGGATAATTCTGTGCCAACGGGTAGAGAGCAGATAGAAAGTTTTATCCCGCGCTCTCTGACTAAGGATTGTGTTTACACAATCGTCGAAGGCTCTCAACTCGACCGCCTTTTTGAAGATGCGCTAGAAGTCCATCGGGAAGAGCGGAGGCCGTGGGTGACAGCAGAGAAAATGTTCCATGATGCTCGCGCTGCTAACAAATATCTGCCTGTACTATTCGGCGACGCTACGCACTGTAGCCGCCTGTTGTACTGGGGCCTGCTAACAGATGTTCACTTGCAGAATGGCGCAACTAGTTTTGCAGTGGATAGGCTCAGAAAGATAAGAGGTAAGCATAAGACGCAGGAATTGGTACTTCGCAGTTCCCAAAAGAAGATAGCTCCCAACTTCATCAGGCCGTACGCGATCTGTATGACGCCCAGATTCCTGAATTTGAAAGACGTGGGCTAACGCCCGGTTAGGAGTCTGTTCTCATGAAGAAACTATATTTTCTGCGTGGTCTCCCTGCATCCGGAAAGACAACTTGGGCAAAGAAGAAGCTGGCCACTCTGAACCGGGATGGGGTGAGAAGAGCTGTCCGAACTAACAAGGATGAAATCCGGAAGGGACTTCTCGCAAAGGGCATAAACAGCGAAACTAGGGTCATTCGCAGGGAGACCGAACTTGTCACAAAGGCGATGAAGGCTGGGTTGCAAGTCGTCATCGACAACACCCACTTCCACCCGCCTCATGAACTTCGTTATCGGCAACTCGCGGACAAATACGGTTACAAGTTCGAGATCAAGAGCTTCACGCATGTCTCTGTCGAAGCGTGTGTTCGCCGGGATCAAAAGCGACGTAATTCTGTGGGAGAATGGGTCATCCGGGACATGCACAGCAAGTATCTGAGCCAGGGAGCCAACGAGCAACAAGAAACGAACGTAATGAGAGCGCTTCTCATTCGCAGCCCGCACATCGAAAAGATTCTTGATGGAACGAAAACCTGGGAAATCAGGAGCGCCCGAACCAACATTCGCGAACAGGTTGGGCTGATTCGTGGCGGCTCGGGCACAATCATCGGCGTGTGCGATGTGGTCGATTGCATTGGTCCACTTACGGAAGACCAGTTCCGTAAGAACGCTCGAAAAGCCGGGATGAAACCAAGCGAAGCGAGCCTAGGATACGACGACAAGACATTCGCATGGGTTCTCGCAAATCCTCAATATCTGAAAGCGCCGGTCCGTTACAAGCATCCGACCGGAGCTATCATTTGGGTCAAGCTAGATGCTCATGTCGACAAGGCTGTTCAACGCGCCATGAACCTACCCAGGGGTGGGTGGGCGCGAAAAGGAAATTGGAGGAACTGAAGAGAATGCGATGCCTTGGCCTTGTCTTGGCTTTTATAAGCCTTATCTCGGGTGTAGTTTCCGCTTACCACTGGTACCGCTCCAGCAGAATCAAGATTTCTCCCGCCTGGGAGCCCGATATTGATGGAGATCCGGAAAGGAACGTGATGGCTTGGGTAACGGGCAATATGGTCGCTCTGACCAAGTCTGGAAGGTCTAACAGAAGTGCAGCCCTATGGGCTACGCTGGCAGCCGTAGCAGCCGCAGCCACCAGTGCGGTCTCCATTTTTTCCAAATAATATCCCGCCGATAGGCTGGCTGCCCCAGGTCAAGCTCTTACGACCTGAAGTGAGGCCGTCGGCACCTCGAACCGAAGGAAGCTAGCCCCAGCGCAGCACGGATGACGCTGTCCCTAAACGAGCGATTGAAGGCGTTCTTCGGCCTGGCGGATGCGCTTGAGACACACATCGCGGCCGAGGACGACCAGAGTTTCAAAGAGCGGCGGCGCGTTCTTGCGTCCGCAGACGGCGACGCGGATGGGCTGGAACATCGGGCCTGCCTTGAGGCCAAGAGAGGCAGCGGCAGCCCGAAGAGCGGCGTCCAGCGAATCATGGTCGAAATTCGTATCCGCCAACACTTGCTGCGCGGTTTGGAGGACGCGCAAGGCCATAGCCGCATCGCCGCCCTTCGGCGGGATCAGTTCCGCGGGATCGTAGGGGGCGAGCTGGTCGACGAAGAAGAAGTCGGCGGCGGAGACAGCGTCGCGCAGCAGCTTGATGCGCTCGCGGATGAGCGGCGCAACGGCGGCGACTTTCTCCCGCATGGGATGAAAGCCGGCCTGCTCCAAAAAAGGCGAAATGCAGCGGCTCAGCTCTTCGACGGGCAGCGCGCGAATGTGTTCGGCGTTGAGCCAGACGGCTTTGGCGTCAAAGGGATCGTCGTCGGTGAAGTTGACCACGGCATTGGCGCGGTTGACGCCCTCCAAAGTGAAAAGATCGGTGAGCTCGGCGAGGGTGAGAAACTCGCGGTCATTCTTGGGCGACCAGCCGAGGAGGCAGAGGAAGTTGACGAAGGCCTGGGGCAGAAAGCCAGCATCACGATAGGTGGTGACGCTGACGACCAGGCCGTGTTTGCGTTTCGACAGCTTTGTGCCGTCGGGAGCGACGAGCAGTGGCAGATGGGCGAACTGCGGCGTGTCGCCACCGAGCGCCTCGAAAATCAGCAGGTGTTTGTAGGAGTTGGTCAGGTGATCCTGGCCGCGAATGATGTGGCTGATACGCAGATCGGCGTCGTCGACGCAGGAAGCAAGGTGGTACGTCGGCATGCCGTCTGAGCGAAGCAAGGCGAAGTCTTCCACCTCGTCAGCGGGCCGGGACTGCGCACCGTAGACCGCATCGACAAAATGGAGAATCCGGCCCTCGCCGCGCGGCACGCGATAGCGCAACGCGAACGGCTCACCTGCAGCGGCGCGACGATCGGACTCCGCACGCGACGTTTCACGCATGCCGGGATTGAAAAGCCAGGCACCCTGCGCGGAAGAGTTCTCATCGTCTGTGGCGTGGGCCGGGGTGAAGTCGCGGTACGCCAATCCTTTGGCAAAGATGGCTTCGGCTTGCTCGCGGTGCAGCGCAAGGCGTTCGGATTGCCGGTACTCCTCGTCCCAGTCGAGGCCCAGCCAGCGCAGGCCTTCGAAGATGGACTGCACGCTGGCTTCGGTGTTGCGCTCGACGTCGGTGTCGTCAAGGCGCAAGATCATCGTCCCGCCGGTATGGCGGGCATAGAGCCAGTTGAAAATAAACGTGCGCGCGCTGCCGACGTGAAGAAAACCGGTCGGCGAGGGCGCAAATCGGACGCGCGGACGCGCGGGTACAGAGGCGATTGAATCGGGCATCGTGACGATGGCTTTCATTCACGATGCTATCGCACCCAAGTCCGCGCCCGTATCAGGCTACAGGCGGAACGGGCGGATAGGGTGGTTGATACGGCGGAGGATAGGGCAAAATCTGTCCCGCGGGAACCACCTTCCACTCCGCAAAGGCCAGCACGTAAATCAGCACCAGGTTGCCCAGCGGAATCAAGTTCAACAGCGCAAGCCAGGGAGAAAATCCCGCCTTCTTGCAGATGAACCAGAAGGGGATGAGGATAATCGCTATGCCGATGATGCCAAAAACCATAATGACAGGAAGCATCATCAGGATCATATGTTGCACGGACTGCTGCATTGCGTCGGACGGATTTTGCAGCGTATCTTGCAGAAGCATCGCCAGAAAACTCATAGAGAACGCTCCGAAGTGGGATGAAAACTTTGCTGCCAAGGTACAGGCAAACGCGTCAAATCGCAACGGAAATCGGCAGGCTCAGGTTCTCTGCGCCGGGCTGGTCTTCCATTCGGAGAAGGCCACGATATAGAGCAGGACCACGTTCACCGGGGGAACCAGCATCAGGAGAGAGAGTGCGGGCTGGAAGCCGGCCTTTTTGAGGATGATCCAGAACGGGGGCACGATCAGAAGTGAGACAAGTGCGATTGGGCCCACGTTGACCAGCAAGTGGGCGAGGAAATGGCTCCGCGGCGTCCGAATGACGACGTTCACTTTGGCGACGAGCATGGCTTGCAGAAGGTCGTCGTAGTTCGGCGGCAGAATGGTGTGGAATACGTCTTTGGGCGAGGTCTTGAGATGGCCTCTTAGCTCGTTGCCCTGGATGACTGCGTCCAGCACCTGGCCGTTCTGCACTTTGTTGACGAGATCGGAGTAGGAATACTCCGCCTCTTTGCCCATGCTCGCACTTCTCTGCACGATGGACCAGAGCATCACCAGGCAAAGCAGAATAAACGCCCAAAAAGCGATGGCTTTCTGGCCTGAAGACATGTCAATCTCCCGATGTCAGAGGTTTGCACACCATCGTAGCACCCTTGAGGAGGCTTGAAGCGGAAAGATTGCGTAGAAATGCCGACGCATCGAATTGCGCTCGCACGTCAGTTCCCTGATCCCTAGGTCGTATCGACATACAGCTTCAGTGAAGAACGTCTGGCATTGTGGCCAGAATTTGGGGCGCTGACGAAAAGCAACCGCAGATCCTTCGACTCCGTTGGGAGCAAAGAACGCTCCCAACTTCGCTCAGGATGACAAACTCCTCATGTATTCAGCATTAGCCGTTAGCCCAAATGTCGATACGGCCTGATCCCTGCTTCTATGTGATGTCTTCGGTGTCGTAGACGGGTGAGATGACGCGTTTTTTCGGCACGCCGTGGACCTGCGAGAGGAGATCTTCGACCACGTCTTCAAGCTGGCGCTGGGTCTCGATCACCGCTTCCATGCTCTTCAGCTCTTCCGGCTCCTGCACGCGCTCCACCAGCACCACGGCGTGGCACTGGGCCACGTGATCGAGATTCAGGCCTTCGGGAGTCTTGGCCTTGATGCTCACCTGATCCATTTCGACGCCGAGCAGATCGGAGACGCGAGCGCACATTTCGGCGGCGATGGGCGAGATTTTGGGCGCGGCCAGAATCAGCGTGGTGTCGACATTGACCACGCGATAGCCAGCGTGCTGCAACTCTTCCAGCGCCAGGTTGAGAAAGATGGCGGAGTCGGCGTCTTTCCAGCGCGGATCGCCGGGCGGAAAGAAGCTGCCGATATCGCCGGCTGCGACGGCGCCCAGCAGCGCGTCGGTAATGGCGTGGAGCAGCACGTCGCCGTCGGAGTGGCCGGCCAGGCCCTTGGGGTGGTCGAGCGTCATGCCGCCAATGCGCAGCGGTACGCCCGCCTTGAACTCGTGCGAGTCATAGCCAAAACCGATGCGTATGTCCGACTTTCCCATGTTCGCTAGCCTGCGTGGCTCGATGTAATTGTGCTTCCGGCATTCCCGCGGCCGTGCGGCGTTCCCGGGTTGTCGCTAGCTCCGCGAACTCCGCTGCCTTAAATAAAACTCGGCCAGCTCCAGGTCGCCGGGCTGCGTAATCTTCAGATTAACCTGAGAACCGTGTACCACGGCTACAGGAATTCCGGCGCGCTCCAGGAGCGAGGCCTCGTCGGTGCCCACAAAGCCGTCTTCGGCGGCCTCGGCAAAGGCGCGTGCCAGCAGGCCGTAGCGGAAGCCCTGCGGGGTCTGCGCCTGCACCACGAACTCGCGCGGAATGGTCGCGGTAATCAGCGCTCCATGCGCGGTGCGCTCCACCTGCTTGATGGTGTCCACGGCGGGCATGCCGACAATCGCCGCGCCGTATTCGGCCACCGCGTCGATGGTGCGCTCGATGGTGGCCACGTCGATCAGCGGGCGCACGGCGTCGTGGACGAGGACCATGTCGTCGGATTCGGCGGGCAGAACCTTGAGCGCGTTGGCCACGGACTCCTGGCGTTTTTCGCCGCCCTCCACCACATGCACGCGGCCGGCAAAGCCATACTCGGCTACCTGCGCCTCGGCGCGCTCCATCTCCGGCTTGCGCACGGCCACGTAGATTGCCGTGACGCGCGGCGCCGCGGCAAAGGCGCGCAGCGAGTGAATGAGGATGGGCACGCCATCGAGGGCGAGAAACTGCTTGGGTTGCGGATTGGGCTGCGGACCCGCCATGCGGGTACCCATTCCCGCAGCGGGCAGGATGACAAAGACTTGCATGGCTCTGCGAGTATAGCACCGGGCAGGCTGGCGGCCCGGAGCCTGAATGCAATTCGTCCGGCGCCCAACCGTTCAGGAAAGAAAGTCCGCCGCTTCGCTTCGTCCAAATGCAAGTAGCGCTATAGTAGGCAGCAGGGGCGCCCGGCTTATGATCCGGTAAAGGTGAGGCGAGCCCCGCCCCTTCCCTCTCAATTCATATCCAAAGCAAGACCTGGTAAGAGACCACTCAGAATTTCGCGACGGAAAGGTGGAACTCTATGGAAGGGTTTTGGACGGTTCAGTTTATCGGCGTGCAAGGCTGGGGTACGGGTGTTGCCGTCTATATCGCGGGACACATATTCGGCGGCGACAGCGCCGTCATGTTTACGGGCACATACGATGAGCAGAGTAATGCCGTGACCAGTCGGCTTCACGTCAAACAGATTGCGCCCAATTTGATGAATGTGATGGGCCGTAAGGACTTCGATTTGGATTTGTCCGGAACACTGGACGGAAACACGCTGAAGCTTGCGGGCAACATACCCGGAACAGAACTAAGCTTGAAAGCCGAACTTACGAAGCAGTGCGATCTGCCCGCTAGGGCTTAAGAAATCCGGGGACGAGCAGGCGAGGGAGTAGGCAAGGTTTGCCTGGCTAACCCGGCAAATGCTTCCTCTTTCGGAGATTCGTCACGCTCTCCGCGCCAAAGCCTGGATCAGGGTGGGGTTATGCCCAGTCTGAAAAAGGGCTGCTCTCTGCATCGGTCTGGGGGTTTTGCTGGTTCCTACCGAATTCATTCTGGCTATCCTGCTGGTTCGATTGGTCCCGCGACCCGTCCCTTTCGCTCAAACTCACAAGGCAGTCCGTTTCGCCGTCGATATTGTTGGCGAGTGCAGAGCCAGAAAGGGTTAACCTCTTTCTGGTGCGCGCGGCAGCCATTTCGGCCTCGGCTTTTGCCGCGTAAATGGCACTCATTTGCGCGTTCGGGTTGAATTGGCTGGCGTGCACATGCATACGATCTGTCACCCCTCTCACTCGCCTGGCTGCAAATTTGCCAATTTTCAGTGGGCCAACTTTCGGGAACCTGCTTGCTTTGCGTTGTCGCTCTCACTTTGGAGCAAGCACCTCGCCACATCCTCGGAGCCGTTTACCCAGCTCGCACTTTAGTCATATCCAGGGGATTGAAATTCGAACTCGATGTGCCGATATGAATTCGCCATCCCGTAAAGGGAACGAACCGGGGTATGGAGGGTAATCATGTCGATTCCGGCGATTTCAGGCAATTGGTTTTCCAATTTGAGTTCGCAAAGCACGTTCCAGAAGATTGAGCAGGATTTCAAACAACTCGGCAGCGATCTTCAGTCGGGCAATCTCACGGCCGCGCAGGCTGACTATGTCACCCTGCAGCAAGACCTTCCGCAGACCAGCGCTGCTTCTTCGCAGGCCAGCGCTGCCTCTTCGCAAACCAGCGCTTCTTCTTCGCAGACCGGCAACCCGATTGAACAAGCGCTCAATCAGTTGTCTCAGGACCTTCAGGCAGGAAATCTGACTGCCGCGCAGCAGGACTATCAGACCCTCCAGCAGGACCTCAAAAGTCAAGCGGCGCAATGGTTCCAGCCTGGTCAGGGAACTGAGGGGTCATGGCATCATCACCACCACTATCACAACGAGAGCAGCAGCAGCGGCAGATCAAGCCAGATCAGCCAGCTGACGTCGCAGCTTGGACAGGATCTGCAATCAGGAGATCTGACTTCTGCGCAACAGGATTTCACTTCCCTGCAGAGTTTGTTTGGGCGGTTCGGTCAGAGTGGTGATCAGCAGTCGTCCACATCTACGGAGCAGTCGTCCACGTCATCGGATTCGACTTCGAGCACCATTTCGGTCAACGCCTGATCCCACCCGATTGATCCTCTCTTGCAGTCACCTTGTCACAGACTGTGACAAGGTGACTCGCTCCCTGCTCGAATTCGCAATATCGGATCACCGCTTTTTCAGCGGCACCCTTCTTTGCAGCCCTTGATCAGCGCGTCAGCGCGGCGTGCGGCGACCAGCGGAATCCCGACCGCTTCACCCGGCGTGACATTCAGGCCGAACAGCGGGTCGGCGGCTGCAATGGCAGAAACGTTGACCTGGGTGATGTTGGTATTCGCGGTTGAATTCAGTGCTTCAATATATTGGTTAGCGATGAGGGCATAGCCGGTGTTCGTCGGGTGCACGCCGTCCAGGCTGAACAGGCCTCCGAGAAATGCTGTGGTCGCTTTATAGTTGTTGATGGTGATGCCGCTTTGGAGCGTCTGGAAATAAGAGTGGATGTCGACAAGAATGCCGCCGACGGCAGTGATCTCCTGGCTGATCGCGGAATTGTACTCACCAATCGTGGACTGCACCTGCGCGATCTCCGACGCGTTCAGAAAGCCCGAATCGGTGAGCGGGGTGGGCGTCTTGCCCTGCTTGATCTGACCGATTGCGGTTTCCACTTCGCTCTCGCCGGTAGCGTTCACAAGGTCGCCGACTGCGATGCCGAGGTCCGCGGCAACCTGCGCCTGGGAGAGCCCGGTGTCTGTGGCTACCGTGGCGATGACGGTGGCTGCGGGCGTGAGATACGGAATTTCGGTCACGTCAGGAATATTGCCGACAATGAGCGTCGCTTTGGTTTGAGAGTGAAGGGTGCTCAGCAGTTGCGTAAACTCCTGGGAAAAAGTGGCCACCGGGGTCATGGAGCTCGGGCATGCCGCTTTCATCGGCCTGCAAGGCATCGTCGTTTCCGGCCCAGACAAAAATCGCCGTAGGATTGAGCGCGATGGCTTCATTCATCTGGCTCTTCGTGTCTCCCAGCGGGAAGCCAAGCACCAGATTCGTGATGAGCTCTTCGTCCGAAGTAGGGATCAGCACCGGCGCGGTATTAATCACGTCATTCAGAAGATGGCCGGGGACGGCGAGGTCGTACGGCTGTTTTAGTGGGTCGTCGCGGCCGATGCTGATGCCGCCCGCCTGCTGAATTACCGGCGGCGGGCCCAGGCTGACGAGTTGAAGAACTGCCGGGACGCCCGGAGAGGCAATGAGAGGCAGCGCAAGCGAAAAGTTTGCCTGTTTCGCCACCAGGCTGGCCCACCCGTTGGGCTGCTGCGAATCCAGCAAAGAGCCGTTCATGAATCCGGCGCTCAGTGAGTCGCCAATGACCACGGTGGTGGCAAAGCCGGGCGTGGAACTGGTGCCCCCGCCAGTGCCGGTGAGGCGGTTATAGAGCTCGCAACCGGCCAGGCCCGCAGATACCGCAACAGCACACAGGACTGCGCAGATGGCACGAATCCGTTTCTTAAGCCTCTCGTCGTGTTCCAATATTCTTCCCTGGCTTTGGCTTTCCATAATTCCTTGAGCGTTCCGCATAGGCGGTAAGATGCGGGGTCCCTGCTGCGCGTGGGTAATGAGTGGAACACAAGCCCTCAAAAAAAGTCGCTGGGCGGTCAAATTGCCTGAGTACCGGCTACTCGAACATGACTCAAAATTGGCGCTATGGCCGGATCGGCGACCATCCGGGCGGCCGTAGTTCCTGTAGATTTCGCGCTTGACATTCAAGGAAAATCCACTACCATATGGTTGTGGATAGATTGGGCACAACATTTGCGGCTTTATCCGATCCGACCCGGCGGACGATGATCGAGCGACTTTCGCACGGACCTGCGTCCGTGCATGGACTGACGGAACCGTTTGCACTTTCGCAGCAGATGATTTCAAAGCATATTGCCTACCTGGTGCGGGCGCGGATTGTGATCAAGACGAAGCGTGGACGGGAGAGTGTCTGTACGCTGAGGCCGGAAGCGATCAAGACAGTCAGCGACTGGGCGCATTCTTATCGCCGATTCTGGGAAGAGAGTTTCGACAAGCTGGAAGTGGTAGTGAATCAAATGAAAAAAGAGGAGGTCAGAGATGACAAAAAACACGGTTAGCGAAATTGAGCGGATGGTCGTTACAAGAGTTTTTGATGCCCCACGCGAACTGGTTTGGAAGGCGTGGACAGACCCGAAGTACGTGAGGCAGTGGTGGGGACCGAAGGGTTTTACTGCGCCCGTTTGCCAGATGGATTTTCGCGTTGGAGGAAAATCTCTCTGCTGCATGAAGGCGCCGGATGGGCAGGAGTTCTGGAATGCGATTGAATACCACGAGATTGTTCCGCACGAAAAGATCGTTTCTTCCATGTACTTTGCCGACCCGGAAGGCAACAAGATTGAGCCTGAGCAGTATGGAATCGAACATGAGGCCATAGAGGGTGCGTACGATGTGACTCTCTTTGAGGATCTTGGAAACGGCCAGACGAAACTCACCCACATTGGAAATGAACCGATGGAGAGCGCAAAGAACAGCGGTCAACTCGAGGGCTGGAACCAGATACTCGATAAAGTTGCCGCGGTTGTTGCGGAGTTGGCGCAGGCGAAATAAGAAGTTGAAGTTTTGACGATCGGCCTGCGCGAGATGCTGCGTAAATCCGATGCAGGTCCATCCCGGAGACCTCAGCTAAGGGTGGAAGTGGAAAGAATTCCTGGACGATTTGCCGAATGCCGGTCAGGCCGTTGGTCAACACAGTGAAGACGCATTTTAGTTCGTTCAGGGCTAACCAAACGTGAACTGCTGCACCGGCGGGGTTTCCGGGAGTGTAACTGCCGATTCGGAAGTTGCCGGTTTGGCAATAGCACCCGCGGCTGCTCGAAGGAAGCCTGCGCATCGAGAGACTGAAAGCCCGGCAGATCGGCCGTCGCGCTATCATCCTCTCGTGCCCCGTTCGCCCAAGTCGCAATCCGGCTCCAATCCTGTTCTGGGCCTGCGGCTCGACACTTCCCTGCTCAAGCCGGGCATGCGGCTGGCCGTGGCGCTCTCTGGCGGCGCGGATTCGGTGGCGCTGCTGCGCGCATTGGCGGCGCGACGCCAGGAGTTGGGCCTGGTGCTGCATGCCGCGCATCTGCACCATGGGTTGCGCGGCGAGGAGGCCGATGGGGATCTCGAATTCTGCCGCGAACTGGCGGCAAAGCTGGGCGTGCCGTTTCACGAGGCGCGCGTGGACACGGCTCAGGAAGCGCGAGCCGACGCGAAGACCGGCAAGCCGGCTGAGACCATCGAGGAGGCTGCGCGGAGGCTGCGTTATTCGTGGTTTCGCCAACTCATGTCCAAAGAGCTGCTCCATGCAATGGCGACGGCGCATACGCTCGACGACCAGGCGGAAACGGTTCTGGCCAAGTTTCTGCGCGGCGCTTGGACCGAGGGTTTAGCGGGAATCAGTCCAAAACTTGAAGGCCCGGAAGGCGGCGCAATATTGCGGCCGTTGCTCGCACACGAAACGCAGCGAGATCGAGGCGTATTTACGCGGGTTGGGGCAGGATTGGCGCGAAGACTCGAGCGAACCGGCAGCTGACCTTTACGCGCAACCGCATCCGCCACGAGCTGCTGCCGCTGCTGGAGGGCTGGAACCCGCGGCTGCGCGAGCACCTGGCGCAGATGGCGGAATTGGCGCACGACGAGGAGGCATGGTGGCAGGCGGAGCTGGCCCGGCTGGCGCCGCAACTGATTCTGCCGGGGAATCCGGCGCGTGGCGGCGGCCGGGCGGGCAAGTGAGGGCCTGGCCATTGAAGTGAGCCGTCTGGCGGCGCTCGCCCCGGCCGTGCAACGGCGGCTGCTGCGCCATGCAGCGCAGCAGTTTGGCGCCGCGCTCGACTTTGCCGCAACGGAAGCGGTGCGGTCCCTGGCGCTCGACGGCCGGGCCGGGCAAAGGCTGGCGCTGCCGCAAGGCCTCTCTGCCGAGCGGACGGCTCGGGAACTGAGGCTTTCCGTGGCTCCAGAGCCCGCCGCAAAGGGCAAGAGCGCGGGAGCGCAGGAACCACGTTACACCGTCGCGATTCCCGGCGACATCGACGCGCCGGAATTCGGCGTGCGCCTCCGCATCGCGCTTACGAAGCCGGAAGCGCATGAAAATGGGCGGGTTGACCGCGAAAGCCTGCCGCAAACGGCCACTCTGCGCAATTGGAAGCCCGGCGACCGGGTAAGGCTGCGCTACTCCAGCGGGTTGCGCAAAGTAAAGGAAGTGCTGGAACGCAAGCATGTTACGGGGACAGAGCGGGCAGTTTGGCCCGTGCTCGAGGCCGGCGGGCGTGTGATTTGGATGAAGGGCGTGGAACTGGAGTGCGAACCCGGCCTTGTGATCACGGCTGTGGACACGGCATTCGAGGTCGCTCAGGCCGTGCCGGTAACGCGGTCCAAGTAACGGTGATGCAGGGGGTTCTACCCCTTTCGGGGCAGCCGTTTTTCTGCAACATTTTTCAGCCGGGGAGTACAATCAGGCTTACTGCTTCCTTGGGCGGCACTCTCTTTGTGTGCGCCTATGGGAATTGTGTACTTTCCTGCCACTTTGACGGGCGTTCAGGCGTCTAAGAAAAAGTGGCATTGCCAGGGACGAATGATGGGGGTCGCGGGAACGGCTTCTCCTTTACCGCGAAAAAGGAGTAGTTGGTGAACTCAAACGTTAAGACGATCATGTTCTGGGTGTTTATCGCCATCTGCCTGATGATGCTGTGGGCCATCGTGCAGAGAAGCGCGAGCATGGGTAAAGACACGGAGTATTCCTACTCCGTACTTTACGATAAGGTGCAGAACAACGAGGTGAAGGACGCCACCGTCCAGGGCAACGAGCTCAAAGGCCATCTGAAGGTCTCGCCCACAAACGAGTTCCATACCACGCTGCCCGCTAACTACGAAGACCTGCAGAAGGCGATGCTGGACCCGAGCCACAAGGTCAACTTCTCCGTCAAGCCCGAGCAGAACAACTTCCTGCTTCCCCTGCTGATCAACGTGGGCCCCTTCGTGCTGATCATCCTGGTGTGGTTCTTCATGTTGCGCCAGATGCAATCGGGCGGCAACAAGGCGCTCTCATTCGGCAAGAGCCGCGCGCGCCTGCTCTCCATGCAGCAGAAGAAAGTCACGTTTAAAGACGTGGCCGGCGTAGATGAAGCCAAGGAAGAGCTGAAAGAGATCATCGAATACCTGCGCGAACCGCAGAAATTTCAAAAGCTGGGCGGTCGCATTCCCAAGGGCGTGCTGCTGGTTGGGCCTCCGGGAACCGGCAAAACGCTGCTGGCGAGGGCCGTGGCCGGCGAGGCCAATGTACCGTTCTTCTCAATCTCCGGATCGGACTTTGTGGAGATGTTCGTGGGCGTGGGCGCAAGCCGCGTGCGCGACCTGTTCGAGCAGGGCAAGAAGAACGCTCCCTGCATCATTTTTATCGACGAGATTGACGCGGTCGGCCGTCATCGCGGCGCCGGCTTGGGCGGCGGGCACGACGAGCGCGAGCAGACGCTGAACCAACTGCTCGTGGAGATGGACGGCTTCGAGTCGAACGATGGCGTGATCCTGGTGGCAGCCACCAACCGCCCCGACGTGCTGGATCCTGCGCTGCTGCGGCCTGGCCGCTTTGACCGCCGTGTGGTGGTTGGTCTGCCTGATGTGCGCGGGCGCGAGGAAGTGCTCAAGGTCCACATCAAGAAAGTTCCGGTATCGGACGACACGAATTTGAATGTGCTCGCTCGCGGCACGCCGGGCTTTAGTGGCGCCGATCTTGCCAACATGGTGAACGAGGCGGCGCTGAACGCGGCGCGCGTGAATCGCAAGCAAGTCACCATGTACGACTTCGAGCTGGCCAAAGACAAAGTGCTGATGGGCGCCGAACGCAAGTCGATGCTGCTGAGCGACGAGGAGAAGCGCGTCACGGCATATCACGAGGCCGGTCACGCGCTGGTGTCGGTGATGCGCGGCAACTCCGACCCGGTGCACAAGGTCACGATCATTCCTCGCGGCATGGCGCTGGGCGTTACCGTGCATCTGCCCGACGACCGCCACAACTATACGCGCGAGTACTTGGAAACGCGGCTGGCCATGCTTTATGGCGGACGCGTGGCCGAGGAAGTCTTCCTGAAGCAGATGTCGACGGGTGCGGGCAACGACATTGAGCGGTCCACCGAGCTGGCGCGCGCCATGGTGTGCGAGTACGGCATGAGCCGCCTGGGTCCGCTCACTTTCGGCAAGAAAGAAGAGCAGATCTTTCTGGGACGCGAGATCGCGCAACACCGCGACTTCAGCGAAGAGACGGCGCGGCAGATTGACTTGGAAGTGCGGCGCCTGATCGACGAAGCGTATCAGTCGGCACACACCATTCTCGAGGCGAACCAGGATGCCATGCATCGCATCGCAGCGGCATTGCTGGAGCGCGAAACCATCGACGCAGAGGAGTTGCGGTTGCTGATTGAAGGCAAAGAACTGCCTGCGATGCGTTCCAACCTGGCAGGCCCCGGCGATGGCGACGGCAGCCCGCAGCAGGTGCTCAAACCCGAGAGCCGCGGCGGAGCCGGAAGCATTCCCGAGGGTTCGCCATCGCCGGCGTAGGAAAACAGGGAACAAGAGAACGAGGGACCTAGGGAACAAGAACGCAAAAAGGGCTGCTCGCGAGAGCAGCCCTTTTTGCGTTGTGCCCTGCCGGTCGAAATCATTTACCCTCTATTGTCATGGCCAGCATTCATCGAAAGGCGTTCCTTTGGACGATGATCCTTGTAGCCGCGCTCTCCGCTGCCGGCTGGATCACATGGCGAGTTGTTGACACCTCAAGGACGGCTTGCGATCCGAAGATCCCAATCGATTCGATGCGCGCAGCACTATGGAACCCATTCCGCGACCGGACGCCCGAAGCGGTCGCAAACCTCGTGATGAAAGCACGCGTTTCAGGCGGATGCCAGGTAATTTCGTCCGTGCAAACCTATTGCTCTGATAAAGAGCCAATCGGCGGATGGTGGATCACTGGGGCGTCCAGGCAAAAGAGCACAGCCCATGTGCGGGTCTGGGTGGAAGCCCAAGAGCATGATGGGAAATACGGCGATAACGCACTCTACATTGCGTTGCAGAAGCAGGGCAATGGCTGGAGAGTCTTGGGCGCCGACTGGTCTGACCCATGCGGATATTGATCCTGTCCGATACGACTCCGGCCTTTCATCCTCTGTACAGATCGCCCACGGACGGAATTCCGCGCGCCCGCGGATTTAACATGAGAGTGCGGGCCGTGCTTTCATTTCCTTAGATTAATGCGGTCAAGGAGGACTCTGCATGCACGTAAGAGCACGCCACCTTACTGCTTTTTTCTGCTTCGTCATCACTTCGATCTTTGCGCTCGCGGCGGCCGCGCATGCGGCGCCGGTGCTGATGATCTCGATTGACGGGCTCAAGCCCGAATACATTACTCAGGCCGACGCGCACGGCATGAAAATTCCTTACCTGCGGACCCTGCTTGTGAACGGAACGTACGCGGAGGGCGTGGTGGGCATTTGGCCGACCATCACTTATCCCAGCCACACCACGCTCGTCACCGGCGTCTGGCCCGACCAGCACGGCATCACGAATAATCAGGAGTTCGATCCGTTGCAGAAATTCGGCGGCGCATGGAACTGGTATGCGGCGGGGATTCGCGTGCCTACGCTGTGGCAGGTGGCGCACAAGGCAGGACTGCGCACGGCCAGCGTGGGTTGGCCGGTGAGCGTGGGAGCGGACGGTGTGGATTACCTGATTCCCGAGTACTGGCGCGACGCGCGGGTCGATAGCTCGCCGGATCCGCAGGACCGCTGGCTGATGGCTGCGCTGGCGCGCCCCGCTACACTGCTCGAGCAACTGCAGGCGGCCGGCCCCTACATGAACGGCAACGACACCAGCATCGGCGGCGACGAGACCAAGACGCGCTACGCTTTGGAAATCCTAAAGCGTTACAAGCCAGCCTTCATGACGCTGCACCTTAGCTCGCTCGACCATGCACAGCACGAGCACGGGCCTTTCAGCGCCGAAGCCTGTGCCGATCTTGAAGCGATCGACGGCATGATCGCGCGGCTGGCGCATCAGGAGTTCGCCCTCGATCCATCTGCCGTGGTGGTCATCGTCTCCGATCACGGATTCATGAATATAACGCACTACGTCAATCTTGCGATTCCGTTTTTGCAGGCGGGATTGGCCGAGGGGACGTTGAATCCTGTGACCAAGACGCCGGAGATCAGCTCGTGGAAGGCCGAGCCGTGGATGGCGGGCGGCATGGCGGCCATCATGCTGCACGACCCCAACGATCACGCAACCGAGCAGCAGGTTCACGACACGCTGGTGAAGCTGGCAGCGGATCCCGCTAACGGAATCGCGGAGGTTCTGGATCGCGACGCTATCCACAAGCGCGGAGCCTTTCCCGACGCGGCATTTCTGGTGGTGTTCCAGCCCGGCTACTACGCAGGCAATGCGCTCAAGGGCAGCCTGATCACGCCGGTTCCCGGTACGCGCGGCTCGCATGGGTTTTCTCCGGAATATCCGGAGATGCGGGCATCGTTTTTCGCTGTGGGCGCCGGCGTCGCGCACCATCGCGACCTGGGCGTAGTGGATATGCGCCAGATTGCGCCGACCATAGCGAAGATGTTGCACGTCGCCATGCCGACTGCGAAGGCCACGCCGCTGCACGTGGCGCCTTGACGCAGGGAACAAGAGAACGAGAAGACAGGGACCAAGGGAACAAGGAATCCCGTGAACCCTGAGCCGCCGATTCGCCAGAGACGGGAAAACGGCGGTCCCTTTGAGGAACCGCCGCCCTATTCCCTGCTCCCTGGTTTTCTTGTTCCCTTGGTCCCTTGTTCCCTGAACTTAGAAGATCCTGTAGCTCATGCCGGCGCTGAGGCCATAGGGCCGGATGGTGAAGGAGGTCGTGCCGCCGAGTGGGTTCGAACTCGACACGGGCCACTGCTGGTACTCAAAATCGGCGCAGCGAATGGTGAACTTGCGTTTGAGCCGGTAATCCACGCCGCCGCCGTACGTGATCACAAAAGCGTTGCCGGAGAGCCAGCTACCGTTGCCGAGGCCGACCAGCACCTTGCCATAGGGCGTGAATTTGTGAAAGGTCTTGATGGGGATGCGGTCGCCGAGCGAATAAGTGTTCTCGTCGATTCCCGCGCATTGACCATTGCAGGTCCACTCATTGAAGCGCCCCCAGCGCATCTCGAGTTCAGGTTGGATCCAGCGGCTAAAGTGCGCATCCACAAAGGCGCCGACGCCATACAGGCGATAGGGGCCGGTCTGCGCGACCCCGTTGCCCGCGTAGTCGGGCTGAAATGCCGAGGCCAGCCCGCCCACACGTATGGTAAACACCCGCTCCGTGGCCGAAGGGACCACCTGGCCATGTGCGGAAACCAGAGCAACCGATGAGAACGCGAAACACAAAAGCGCTAAGATCGAACGTTTTATGAGCACAACGCAAATCCACTTCCTGTGAATCGTCGAAGGGCTGGGACAACCAATCGGACTCACGCTGCGAGCCCGGCGAAGTGTACTCAAAAATCTGCAATACACCGCGCCAGGTCTCGGAGAGTTCATTCTGTTATGACTGCGGATTTTGCGCAGCCGTTGGCGCCGTTTGCTGATCGGGCGGCGGCACAGCGCCGCTCTGCGGTGGCGCAGCGGGCTGGGCCGGCGGTGTATTGTCGGGCGCTGCTACGGGCTGGTCACTGCTGGCGGGCGCTGCCGCGGCCGGCGGCGTGACGGCTGCCGCATCATAGCGCTGCAGCTTGTAGAAAATCGGCGTCACTTCGAACGGCATCTTGTCGCGGGCATTCATGGGTGCGTAGCGCTTGGCGTTGAGCATGTGCACCTTGTCGTCCCACGGATCCGTCTTCAGCCAGCTTCCCAGAGGCAGGGCCGCGGTCTGCGCCAGATCGTCCCAGTTGATCTTGGGCGCCTCATGCAACAGGTCGCCCATCCACGGCGTGCCGTCGGCCTTGAGCAGCGAATCCCCCAGCCGGGGCGACTCCATCAGCGCCCTCAGCACCCTGGAGCGATCCACGAGCTGTTCGTAGAACAGGCCCGCGCTAGGCAGCTTGTCCTTGTACATCGAGGCCTCGAGATATTCCATGGCGCGTTTGGCGGCCGTTCCGTTGTCCACATCGGTGTGGTTCATAAGAATGCGTTGGAAGGTCGCCTCATCCGGGAAGAGCAGGCGGTCGTTGAAGGCGTAGCGGGTATCGATGTGGTGGCCCATGGCGATGTGGGCCAGTTCCATGGCGATCACCGAGGCAATGGCTTCCTCGCTGGGCAGACTATCGACGAGTCCCTTGCTGACGAGAATGGTGTTGCCCACGGTTGTGGCTTCAATGGTGTCGGTGAGCAGGATGCGGCAATGAATCTGGTCAGTGAAGGCGAGATTGTTGGGCACCACCAGGTTGATGACGATCTGGCCCAGCACCTTTTCTTCATAGCCGCCGGTATCGAGAGGCGCTACCAGGCCGGCTTCGACCAGGCGGTCGATTACATTGTTTTCCGCCTGTGTGATCCACATGCGCGAGGCCTGCAGCGGACCCACATCCTGCGAGTCGTCGCTCTTGTCCTCCGCGTCATCCACCTTCATGCTCACGCTCTCGCTGTCGCGCGTAGGCAGCTTGAGCGAGTAGCCCCAGAAGTGAGTTTGCGCCTTCAGGCCCACGGACTTGTCGGCCTCGGTGCGCTGGGTTTCTTCCACGTAAACGGCCACGGGCAGCCAGATGCCGGGCTGCACATTCATGCGCCAACTGTCGAAGTGGAAGTAGTGCTTGGCTGAATCCTCGTCGGTGGGACCGGTGTAGGTGCCGTTGAAGCGCACCACGTTGCCGCCCTCATCCTCAATCCAGATGCGTCCGTAGAAGCGGCCCATGCCCTTCACGTCGGCCTTGGGATGTACATCGAATACCCAGGTGCGCACCGTGCCCAGAAACTCGCGGCGCACAAAGCTGAAGACGTAGTGCTGCTGGTCGAAGCCGGTGGGATCGAGGAACATCATCTCCATGAAGCCGGTGTTGGAATACGTGAACTGCGTATCCAGGTGCAGCGCCTTGGTGAGGCCTGTGATGGCGTCCATGGACCCCTTGAAGAAACCATGCCTGACCTGCTCCTGCTTGGGGGTGTAGGTCTTGTCGAAGAAGGTCTTGCCGAAGTCCACGCGGCTGAGCATGTAGTGGTCCGCAACGGGAATGGCGTAGAGCTTCACGTCCGGCTTGGTGTCCTGGATGTAGGTCTCCACCAGCGGCGTGCGCTGCTGGATGTTCTTGATCAGCACCTTCTCCTGGGCGATGGCCCTCTGCACCAGCGCAGCCTGCTCGGGGGTAAGCTGGCGGGCGGGCTGGAACTTGGGTTGCTTCTTTGCGTACGCGCTGCCTACACCGAGCGAGAAGATCAGAAGGGCGAGGGGGAACTTCCGAAACATCATGTGCAACTCCTGGTTCAATACCGCGTTAAGTACTTCCTGGCTTTCGCGTCTCCCCTATCGCGCTTTGCGGCGCGTCATGACTGAGGACAGGCTACGTGACTTCGACATTCCTGATGCTACGCCAACTGGAAGGTGATGGTGATGGTTGTAGTGATGTCTACCGGCCGGCCGTCGCGCGTTGCTGGACGGAAACGAATCTGCTGCGCCACGCGGCGCGCCTCTTCATCAAGCCCATGGCCCAGCCCGTGCACCACGCTCTGCACCACGACCTGGCCTGAAGCCAGGAACGTGACGCGCAGAACCACGTCGCCCTGCACTTTCAACTGCCGCGCCTCCGCCGTGTACTGCACCGGCGGCTTGGAGAGCACTTCGAGATTGGTCGCGACCGGTTCCGCAACCGCCTTGGGAGCAACGGCAACCTGCGTGGTGGCGGGAATTCCGGCCGAAGTTACCTTTCCGTAGTTCGAACCCGTATTTTCGGTGCCAGTTGCGCGGGGAATGCCCGCGGATGCAACTTTGCCCGGCGGAACGGCGCCGTAGCCGGGCCGCGTGGTGCTGCCATAGCCCGTCGATCCCACCACGCCATGCGGCGCCACGGCCGGACCGCGGTTGTCGCCATAAGGATTGCCGATCGCAGCCACTGTGGCCGGACGCGTGGAGTTGGGGTTGGGGGTTACGCCAAAAGTTTCGCCCAGGTGCACCGGCGCCGTGGAGGGCTTGTGACTGTTGTCCTGCGCGGGCATCGCGTGGTCGAGCGCGGCCTTGGGCTGCGGCGCCAGGGTAATCACGGGAGCCTTGGCCGGCATCGCCGGCAGGTTCACCTTGGCTTCCATTTGCACCGGCTTCGGCTCCGGCTTCGGCTTCGGCATCTCAATCTGCTTGGGCTGCAACTCCACCTTCGGCATCTCCGGCGGCGGAGTCACTTGCGGCGGAGGCGGCAGCGGCTTAATGTGTTCCGGAGGCGGCGGAGTGGCGGGGATGACCAGCTCGGTCATCTCATAGTGCTGCTGAATCACGTGCTTTGCCATCATGCCCGCAAGTACGAATGTGACAAGAATCGCCGTGTTCACGGTCGAGCTGATGACGAATGAAACCGGGCTTCTCTCCGGCTCAGGCAGCAGACCGAAGGTACTTCCTCCCGGTGAATATTTCATCGACATTTTTTAGTCCTCGCTTCCGGCCCCTGCTCGCGGCGCAGAATCAATTCGTCCCTTACAAATATCGGCAAGAACCGCGGCGACCTTTCGCCAGGGATCCCGTATTGCGCTCATTAATTTTCTGGTAAGACCACCAAGGCTCGCGAAAAGCGCTTCCGTCCATGCATAGGACGTCAAAAAAACGCCGCACCGTTACAATTCCGCGTTCACAGCTACCGGGCATCCGCTGCTTTCCCCATTTTTGTAGGGCCGAAACTAACTGATCGATCCATCCCACCTTAAGCTGAGAAGGCCAGCACAGAAGGGGGAAGTAACCATTATACGTGTGCCCAAAGTCTTCGCAGCCAGCCCAAATTGGGGATCGACCCATAAAATGCAACCCTGGCAGCAATGCTCCTATAGACTCAAAGTAACCTAAACTGTCGCGGAAAGGACAGTCTTTTTGTGAGGATATTGGTTACCGGCGGTGCAGGGTACATAGGAAGTACCGTCACGGCATCTTTGGTTAGGAATGGACATAAAGCGGTTGTTTACGACAACCTGAGCCACGGACGCCGCGACCTGTTGCCGGCGGGCGTGGAATTGATTCAAGGCGAGCTGAGCGACCGTGCCCGCCTCGAGCAAATTTTCCTGGCCGCCCGAAATGATCAAGAGCCATTTGATGGAGTTCTCCACTTCGCCGCACTTATTGAGGCAGGCGAGTCGATGCAGCGCCCGGAGATCTATTTCCGTAATAACACCGCATCGACGCTTTCGTTGCTGGAGGCGATGCTTAATTGCGGTCCGCGACGCCTGGTTTTCTCCTCGACCGCAGCCGTCTACGGTGAGCCGGAATCTATTCCGATTCAGGAAGATGCACACCTTGTGCCCACCAACCCTTACGGCCAGTCCAAGCTCCTCGTGGAGCAGATGCTCACGTGGCTGAATCGCATTCACGGGCTGCAATACGCCTCACTGCGCTACTTCAACGTGGCCGGCGCCGCGGAAGGTCCTGAGGGTATTATTCGCGGCGAATCGCACCAGCCGGAGACGCATCTCATTCCGCTCATTCTCGACGTCGCTTTGGGGCGGCGGGCATCGATTCGCATCTACGGCGACGACTATCCGACACCCGACGGAACGTGCATTCGCGACTACATTCACGTCTCGGATTTGGCCGACGCGCACCTGCTGGCACTGTCCGCGCTCGCCGCCGCGAGCGGTCCGAAGGAACCCCTCATCTACAACCTTGGTAATGGGCAAGGTTTCAGTGTGCGAGACGTTGTGGAGTCGGCGCGCCGCGTGATAGGACACCCCATTCCCGCAGAGATTCATCCCCGGCGGCCGGGCGATCCGGCGGTCCTGGTGGCAAGCTCCGCCAAGGCCATGCGCGAGCTGGGATGGAAGCCGCGCTACACCAATCTCGACGACATCATTCGCACCGCGTGGATCTGGCATCAGAAGCGCTATCGCGGGGCTGACTGAAAGAGCATGTTGCGCTTCATTACAAAAGTCTGAGAATTCACCAACCTCCCATCATGGGGCCGCATGTTGCGCCGATAGCAGAAGGGTAATCACAAACTCTCTGTTACCTGGGATGGAAATATGCGACTGCGCTTGATTTGTGCATTGGTGGTTCTGACTGCATTCTGCGGTTGCGGCGGCCCAGCCGCAATTACGCCGACCTCGACTCCCTCTGTCACCACCCGAGCCTATAACGGGACGGCATCGGTGGGCGATTTTCTCACCATCACTCTCAACACGACCGCGCTGACGATCACTTACAACAATCTCTCCAACGGCGACAGCGGTACGTTTCCATACACGGTCAACGCCAACGGCAGCTACACGCTCAATGATCCGAATGGAAATCTGCTTTCTGCCTATGAAATCCCTGGGTATGCGCTGTTGATTCAGGCGGCCAAAGCGGGACCGAACCATAACACCCCGGCATTGATTACCGCGGTCGAAAGCGGCCCCATTTCGTTAAGCACGTTCTCCGGAAACAGCTACAACTACATTTCGTTCCGCACCCAGTTTGGCGGACTGGAAATCGGCTCTGTCACGCTTGCGGGGACCACCGGCACGAACTCTTCCTACTGGCCCTACGGCTACTTCAGCCAGGGCTCCGGCGGCGCCTTCAATAGCGGCACACTGGACTTCAGCCAGATGACGGAGGCTTCGACCGGAACCTATATTTACGGGCCCGATGGAGGCGGCGGAACCGGTGATGATTACGTCTTCGGTACAGCGAGCGGATTCTTCATTGTGGATACGCCTTCAGGCTCGATCATCGGATTGCCGAAGGCGGCGAGTTCGTCCTTCGATCCGAGTGTGGCGGGAACCTACAACGGAGTCTTCTACGAGAAAGCAAACGTCACGATGGGTGCGGGCAGCAATGTGGAGACTGGCACGCCTTCAACCGGTCAGGCTACCGTTGTCGTTACGGCCGCGGCCAACATCACGGTCACCGATGCGTCGGGCAACACGATCATCAATGCCACGCTGACTCCGGTGGCCAATTCCAGCTTCTTATATGGCAGCGCGGGCCAACTGACCGACCCCTGTAACGGATTGTTTGTCTTCCGTGCGGTGACCGGCACCTACGAGCATGATGTGTTTGTCACCTTCGTCGACAACTCGGTGGTCTTTTCAAAATTCAGCGCCAATCTGCCCTGGACGCAGGCCAGCGGTTACAGCTATTGGTACGGAGTCGGGTTGAAGTAGAAAGAGCAGCAAAAGCCTTCGATTGGGAAGCCGGTCCTGCGCCCGAAAGGCGGGGATCGGCTTGCCATTTTCCGGGAGACGAAATCCGCGGATGACCGTAGACTCCAGATATGCAGCGTATTTATTTACTGTCCACCGGTGGAACGATTGAGAAGGTCTATTCCGAGCAGAGCGGCGTGGTGGAAAATCGCGCGGCCAAGCTGGATCGCTATCTGCGCATGTTGCGCCTGCCTGACGCCGAGATCCATACCTTCCATCTGATGAACAAAGACAGCCTGGAGATGACGGATAAAGATCGCGCCGAAGTCCGGGATCGCGTAGCCGGGCTCCTTGCGGAAGGCGCGCCCATCGTGATCTCGCACGGCACCGACACCATGGTCGAGACGGGCCGCTACCTCGAGAAGTCCTTTGCTGACCTCAAGGTTCCCATCATCCTGACCGGAGCCATGACGCCACTGGGGTTCGAAGGCAGCGACGGACTCCAGAATCTAACTGAGAGCCTGCTTGCCGCGCGGCTGCTCACGCCCGGCATTTATATCGTGATGCACGGACAGGTCTTTCCCGTCAGCCGCGTGCGCAAGGAGAAGGACAAGGCGACGTTCGTGTGGACCTAGGCCGTATCGACATATAGCCTGAGATGCAACCAAGCACAGGCGAGAGCGACCAGTGCTTGGAAGCAGGCTTTTGATTTTTCGTATCGCGTGGCGAATCTGCGAAAACATTTGAGTTTGCTGAAGCAGCGTTCGATCCGATTGCGCTGCTTGTAGAGGTCTTTGTCGTACTCTCGTTGCACCTTGCGGTTTCGTTTGGGAGGGATCACGGCTTTGGCTCCCATGGCTTCAACGTGCTCTACGATGGCGTCGGCATCGTAGCCCTTGTCGGCCAGCACTGCCTCAGTCTTGTGCTGGCCCAGCAGTTCGATGGCCTGGGTGCAGTCATTCACCTGGCCGCCCGTGATCAGAAAATCCAGAGGCAGGCCCAGTTCATTGGTGAGGAGAT
Source organism: uncultured Acidobacteriota bacterium (assembly GCA_963826735.1). GTDB lineage: Bacteria > Acidobacteriota > Terriglobia > Terriglobales > Acidobacteriaceae > Telmatobacter. The sequence continues at coordinate 352,189 of CAWGYN010000005.1, read as the reverse complement.
GAATCTTGGTCGTCAGACCTCCTCGGGAACGCCCCAGAGCCTTGTCTGTGCCCCCTTTTTGCGGCCCGTGGCCGCCTGCTGGTGAGCCCGCACGATGGTCGAATCCAACATCAGATACTGGTTCTTCTTGTCGCGCACCAACTCGTGAAAGACCCGCTCCCAGACGCCGGAGTTGGCCCAGCGCACGAAGCGCTTATGCACGCTTTTGTACTTGCCGTAACGCTCCGGAAGGTCAGCCCATCGCGCTCCCGAGCGCAGTACCCACAGCACGCCATTCACAAATAAACGGTTATCCACTGCGGTCCGGCCCACATGCTCCTTGCGTCCAGGAAGAAAATCCTTGATCTTCTCCCATTGCAAATCACTCAATTCATAACGACTAGCCGACATACTCACACTTCAACAGCTAGAAACCTGCCTGCAAAGTGTATATGTCGATACGGCCTAGGTTAAGGATTGCAGCTGCTCAGAGGAAAAGATGGGCAGTAGTGAGGAAGGCCGAAAAGAAGTAAACGGCCAGCGGGGATCACAATGAACCATCGACGTTGGTTGTACTCACTCGCAGCGGTGATCGCGCTAACAGGATGCCACGCGAACATTTCCGGCTCGTATCTCGCCACTGACCAGAACTCCGTCGCTTGGCTCCAAATGGTACGCACTCCTGACAACAGATTGACCGGGCAATTGGCCGTCACCACCTTAAAGCCGGACGGCACGGTCGAACAAGACTCTGCGCCCGTAACTGGTGCCGTGGACGGTGAGAACGTCACGCTTTCAGGCAGTGGATTCCTTGGTCTTGGGTCATTCACGCTGGCCGGTACACTGGAAGGAGATACCCTGACCTTGACCGGGGTAAAGTCCGTCCCCGTCGTGTTCAAACGCTCGACTCCCGCCGATTATCAAACGCATGTAGCAGACTTAAACTCGCGCTCACAATTGATCTTGCACGCCAAAGCAGTGGCACAGGCCAAGGAGCAGGCAGAACAGAGAAGTTTGCAGGAACAAGAAGAGCAAAGAACTTTGCAGGAGCAAGCAGCGCAAAGAACATTTCAGGCACAGGCAAACTTTGTTGCGGAGATTGAACAACTGATACGCAAGATGGGCCAATTCGATTCAGAGGCAGACATTCACCTTGGCAGGTTCCCCGGCGCGGAAAAAGGCTATGAGGCAATCACCGCCAAGGCTGCTAGCTACGTTGCAAGGGAGCGCCAGCTTGCCGGTAACCCAAACGCATATAACATGCGGGTTCAGCTTTCCAATGCCGTGATTCAGGTAGAGAACGCAACAGAGCAGGTGCACAATCAAGGCGTCTCACTGCAATCATCTCTTGAGGGAAACATAAAACCTCTGGCGGATCAGGCAACGGCATTTGAGCAGCAATGTCACGCGGTCTCGCAGAATAGCGGGAATCTAACCCCGGCAGAGATTCAAAATGTGAACGCGTCCTGTGACCGTCTAGCAAGCGCAGCGATCCCGTTCCGCCAAAAATATGCTGCAATGTCGGATGGACTCGCCAATCTGGAACAGGTCTACCAGCGGGAGCGAGACAAGCAAGAGGGTCTAATTCAGGAATCGCAGAAATTGGAGTGATTGAAATGAAGACTGCGAGCAAGAAAAGGAAGTCGGGCGTCCCAACTGGCAACGCGGGCGAGTATTTTGTAATGGGAGAACTTTTGAGGCGCGGGTATGATGCGCAGCTCGCAGATCGGAATACCAAAGGGTACGACATTCTTGTGGGAAAAGCAGCGGACACGGCGCTGCGAAAGGTTCAGGTGAAGTCCGTTCGCACTGATCCGTGGTACGTCAGCATGTCTCAATTCAAGGAAGACAAGCTCGACATGGTGACGATTTATGTCTTGATCGGCTCTGAGCGTTGCGATACGCCTGTTCGCTACTTCATTGCTAGAAATCGAGACCTTGCCGAACACGCCGATCCACCGGCTGGATGGACGGATAATGCGTTTATGAGATTGAGAGACGTGAAGTCGTTCGAGAATAAGTGGGAGATTCTGCTTACGGACGGCGAGGATAAGGCGCAGCCAGCCAATCCCAGTCAAGTTGTTAGAATTTGAAGTATGCCGATCTCGCGCGAGCAAGCTCTCGATTACTTCCACTCTCCCGACCTGATCGGTCTCGGGTTCGAGGCCGACGCCGTGCGCCGCCGTCTGCACCCCGAGGGCGTAGTCACCTACATCATCGATCGCAACATCAACTACACCAACTTCTGCACCGAGTACTGCACTTTTTGCGCCTTTTACCGCCCGCTGCCACGGGCCGGCAAGCCTGATCCGCGCTCCGACGAGGGCTACATCCTCGACTTCGAGACGATTTACGAGAAGATCGCCGAGACCCTCGAGATGGGCGGCACCGGCGTGTTGATGCAGGGCGGCATTCACCCCGATCTCAAGATCGACTGGTTCGAGCGACTGTTCACGGGCATCAAGCAGCGCTTTCCGCAGATCTGGCTGCACTGTTTGTCGGCGTCCGAAGTGCTGGCCATCGCCGAGTACTCCAACCTCGACCTGCGCACCACCATTGCGCGGCTGCGCGACGCGGGGCTCGACTCGATTCCCGGCGGTGGGGCGGAGATTCTCGACGACGAAGTGCGGCACCGCATCGCGCGCCTGAAGTGCGACACCAACGACTGGGTGAGCGTGCATCGCACTGCACACGAACTCGGCATGCGCACCACCGCAACCATGATGTTCGGCGTGGGTGAGAGCTTCGATCAGCGCATCAATCATTTTGAAGTCGTGCGCCGCCTGCAGGAAGAGACCGGCGGATTCACGGCTTTCATCCCCTGGAGCTTCCAGCCCAAAAACACGGCGCTGGGCGGCCGTGGCTGGGACGAAGCGACTTCGGTCGAATATTTAAAGGTGCTCGCCATCGCGCGCCTCTATCTCGACAACATTGAGAACGTGCAGGCCAGTTGGGTGACGCAGGGATTGAAGGTGCTGGAAGTGGGTCTCCACTTCGGCGGCAACGACGTGGGCAGTGTGATGCTCGAAGAAAATGTGGTCAAGGCCGCGGGCACTTCGAACTGCACCACGGAAGAAGAGCTGCGGAGAATCATCCGCGACGCCGGCTTCAAGCCCGTGCAGCGGGACACGCTCTACCGCACAATGTTCCTGAATTAGGCTCGGCAAGGTCCTGAGCGGAGGCGCATGATTCACCTGATTGGTGTCGATCACTTCAAGGCCCAGAGAAAGAAGCGCGGCCTTGACCTGACAGACATTCAGCGGCATTACCAATCGGTTGTGGAATCCGCCATCACATCCCTAAGTCCCGACCTACTGGCGGAGGAGGATCATCCCAGTTATCTTTCCGAAGACGGCGCCGAGTCCATTCTTCAGCCCATCGCACAATCTCACGGCATTCCGCACCTCTTTATCGAGGCAGATCGCCCCATGAGAATGAAATTGGGCTACAAGGATTTCGATGCGATCTATTGCCTGCTGATTCCAAAGGGGAATCCCTCCGGAACGGTTGCCAGCGCCCATAAGATCGCTCATCAATTTCCCATTCGTGAAAGATTTTGGCTGACGGAACTTAACCGGACCGCCGCAAACAATGTGCTGCTCATCTGCGGCGACCTTCATCTCACGACATTCACTAATCTGCTCGCGGCCGAAGGCATCCCCTGCAAAATTGTCGCCGAGCGTATCGGCGTCGATCACTCGACTGATTCTGAATATGAGGCCTTCCGGTACGCCGAGGACCACAACATGTTCGGTGAGACGAATTGCTTCTGCCTGGAAAGCTGACAGCGCCCTGTGGCGGGCCCCCGAACTGCACCACGGAAGAAGAACTGCGCCGCATCATCCGCGTCGGCGGCTTCGAGCTCGTGCAGCGCGATGCGCTCGACCGCACAATGTTCCCGAATTAGCGTCGAATTTCGCAAGGCGCGGGGCGGGCGCAATCCCGTGCCTGGACTCATTACCGGCTTACAACTGAAGCAGGTGCGGCGGCAGCGAACAAGGGTGTGCTGCCCTCAAGAGGAAAGCCGGGTTCATCCGGCAGCACTGCCGCCGCTCTGGGGAGTGCACAAGCCTTGAACTTACGGATTCGTCACATTGAAAACTGTGCAATTTTGACCAGTTCGCTGTCTTTTCATGCGCCCTGCCCGCGCCACGTTCAGCTCTCGGTGGCAATTGCCGAGATCGGCCGCTGCTTCCACTCGCCCTCGGTGAAATCGGGAAATTCTACCAGCGCACTGCCCCGTCCTACCGACTCTACGCTTAACGGCGCTACCGCAGCCCACGCGGCGCAATCGTACACGTCGAGATCCGGCGCGAGCCCCTGGCGCATGCACTCGAGCAGACGGTAAATCATGATCAGGTCCATGCCGCCATGACCGCCGCTCTTGCGCGCCAGATCGCCTTCGCGTTCCCATAGCGGATGCTGATATTGCTTGTAGGCTTCGAGCGTGCCGAACGATTCATCCTTGTTCATGCCGTCGAAGAAGACGCGCGGCGGATAATCCTGGAACAGCCCCTTGGTTCCGGCGATCAGGTTGATTCGGTCGTAGGGATGCGGCGTAGAAACGGCGTGTTTCACGGTGATGGTGAGCCCCTTTGCCGTCTTGATCAGCGAGGTGTTCATATCGCCGCAGACGTAGCGCTCCTGCCAGCGCGGATCGCCGGGCGCGAGATGATCTTTGCGATACGCGTCGAGGCCGCGCTGGGGCGAACTCATTGAGACCATCGAAGCGAAGCGGTCGCCGCGCTGGATGCCCATGTAATTTGCCACGGGGCCGAGGCCGTGCGTGGGATACAGATTACCGTTGCGCAAGGTGTGCTCGGTGCGCCGCCACAGCCCTTCGCCGGCGTTCGAAAACAGCTCCTCGCGCAGATCATGAATGTAGGCGCCTTCGCCGTAGAGCAGCTCACCGAACAGGCCCGCGTGAATCATGCGCAGGACAAGAGTCTCGTTGTAGCCATAGCAGCAGTTCTCAAGAATCATGCAGTGCTTGCGCGTCTGTTCCGACGCGTGCACAATCTGCCAGCATTCTTCGAGAGTCCGCACCCCGGGTACTTCGACGGCTACGTCCTTGCCGTGTTCCATGGCCGCCAGTGCCATGGGCGCGTGCCAGATCCACGGCGTGGCCACCAAAATCAAATCCACATCGTTGCGCGCCACCAGTTCCTCGTAGTCGTGCGGCCCCTGGGTGTAGAGCGCGGGCTTCTTCTGCCCGGCCGCAACCACCAACGATGCAGCGTGCTCAGCCTTCGCGGGCACGATGTCGCAGAGCGCCGCAATCTGCGCGTCGACGGCGAGCAAATCGCCGAGCAGCGAAGTGCCGCGGCCGCCCGTGCCGATCACGGCCACGCGAGGTTCGCGCTTTTCGAAGGGCACGTTCATCATGCTGCGATGTACGGCCGTCTCGCCAGCCTGCGCCAGCCGCGGAGCACTCAGGCTCATCGCGCTGGCCGCACCGAGCTGCATCAAACGACGCCTTGATAACATGCCTGTTTCACCATTGAGCTCGTCGAGATTCATGCCTGGTTTCCTTTCGCCGATGCGGCGGGCGCCTCCGCTGCGGGGGTCTGTAGACCCCCGCTACGGCCGGTCAGGAGACCGGCGCTACAAATTCTCGCCGCGTGTGGCGAGATTAGGAAATGCGGCTGGATGTGTCAAGGATCGCGCAGCGGCGCCCCAGGGCCGGCGGTCATGATCTATGCTTTTTCCATGACGATTCCTGTCTCACACACACTGCGTACCCTCGGCAATTCCGACCTCCAGATCACCCCCATCGGCTTTGGCGCATGGGCCATCGGCGGGGGCGACTGGCAATACGGCTGGGGCCCCCAGGACGACAACGACTCTGTCGCCGCCATCCATCGCGCGCTCGATCTCGGCATCAACTGGATCGATACCGCGGCCGTGTACGGCCTCGGCCACTCCGAGGAAGTTGTCGGTCGCGCCGTGAAATCCTCCGCGCACAAGCCTTACATCTTTACGAAATGCTCCATGCGCTGGCACGCCGACCGCAGCATCTACAACTCGCTCAAGGCCGCGTCGCTGGCCGAGGAGGTGGAAGCCTCGCTGCGGCGACTGCAGGTAGAAGCCATCGATTTATATCAAATCCACTGGCCCAATCCTGACAGCGAGATTGAAGAAGGATGTGAGGCGCTCAACCGCATGCGCGAGCAGGGCAAGCTGCGCTGGATTGGGGTGTCGAACTTCAATGTGGAACAGATGAAACGCGCGCAGAAAATTGCGCCCATCACCAGCCTGCAGCCGCCCTATTCCATGCTGCGCCGCGCCATTGAGGCGGAGATCCTTCCCTTCGCGCAGGCCAACGGCATCGGCGTCATCAACTACTCGCCGATGCTTTCGGGCCTGCTGGCCGGCAAGATGACCGCGGAGCGCATTGCCGCTCTGCCGGCGGATGATTGGCGCCGCAAGAATGTCGAATTCAGCGAGCCGCGCCTGAGCCGCAATCTGCGCCTGGTGGAATTGCTGCGCACCATCGGCAACGAGCACGGTGTCACTCCGGGCGTGGTGGCCGTGGCGTGGGTGTTGCACAACCCCGCCATCACCGCAGCTATTGTGGGTGGCCGGGGCCCGCGGCAGGTGGAAGAAACCGCGGCCGCGCTCAGTTTCCGCCTCACGGAGGGCGAGTACGGATCGATCAACGGGTTCCTCAGGGAGAATCCGGCGTGAGTTTCGGAAGTGACGAGAGTGAAGAAGTGAATGAAGTGAAAAGAGTGAATGAAGTGATGTAGGTGAAGAAGAGACCAAAAGAAGAACCCCGGCCTGGGCCGGGGTTCTGTGCTTGCGGGGGACGAAGTGCGATTACATCGCTGCGACAAAATCGGGAACCATGACGGCTGCGTTTTCCTGTAGCAGCTGTGTCATGCGGGCAGCCATGCCGGTGTACATCGCGGCTGCGCGGTACGCGTGCACGCGAACACCTTCGCCAGCGTGAGTGAACGCATATTGCGCCAGAGCCATCAGCACGCATACGCGAATCTGCATGGCGTCGCTGCGCAGAGTCTCAAGAAGCAGACGATCGACGCCCTCGCAGTGTCTGGATGCAAAATCCGCCATTTCAAGCATGACGCGCGCATTCTGGTACATCACCCAAAGGCCGCGGGGGCCTTCCATGCGCTGCCATGCATCCTCAGGCGTGGCGCTCAAACCCTCTTTCCATAGGAACTGATCGCTCAACTCGCGTGCGCTCCACTCAGGGCGCAGACGAGCCAGCAACGACTCCCAGGATTGAGCGTTGCGACGCCGCACGCTCTTCTGCCAGAGCACCAGATACAGCGCAATGGCCAGGACGGCGGCGACTTGTAGCCCAGTAACTATCATCAGTGATCCCCAAAATCGGGTTATTGGTAACCGCAAGTCCGGTAACCGTACCCGGAACACTTCTGAACACACTCAAGTTTTACCAGAAAGCGGGAAAATTGGAAGTCCTAAAAACGGCGTTTAAATACATCTTTTGTGTTAGATGGGCCTGATCCGATCGACAGTGCACGGAGATAACTTTCGCGGGATTACGAGGTTTCCGCCCGCGGGAAGCTTTCTTAACTTGCCTGGAGTCAGGCTGTTGCGGACCTTCGTGGTTCTGCCTCATTTTGGAGCAACGCATCGCGGGCCTGTGGAAATCCCCATCACCTTTCCGGGCTCCCGGGCGGCGGCGGACCCTCTCCGGCGACCCCTACAATGAAAAGAGCGAAAATTCGCTTTCAAGGAGCAGATTTCGAGTGTCGCAACGCACGTTCAGCATCATCAAGCCGGATGCGGTCCGCAACAACGCCACCGCGGCCATCCTCTCTGAAATTGACAAGGCGGGCTTCAACATTGTCGCCATCAAGAAGGAATCCATCACCAAGCGCGAGGCGGAGGGCTTCTACGCCGTCCATCGCGACAAGCCATTCTTCTCGAGCTTGACGGACTTCATGTCGTCGGGACCGCTGGTCCTGATGGTCCTGGAAAAGGACAATGCCATTGCGGACCTGCGCAAGCTGATGGGCGCAACCAATCCCGCGAATGCCGATCCAGGAACCATCCGCAAGAAGTTCGCGGCGTCAATCCAGGAGAACGCCATCCACGGCTCCGACGGCGAAGACACGGCAGCCTTCGAGATCGGCTACTGGTTTGCCGGCTACGAGCTGATTTAGGATCGCAGCTGCCTGCACTTGCATGAGAACGGGCACCCCGCGTCTCGTCCGCTGCGGCGGAAGATGTGGGAAACACGAAACCAAATGAGGCCACCTCCCATGAGCTCCACTGACTCCGATCTGAGCCGCACTGTTTCTCGATTCCTCGCGAAAGCTTCTCTTCGAGCAGCATTGGCCGCGCATGAAAACGTGCGTCGAATCGCTCACCACGGAGCAGATCTGGTGGCGACCCAACGCGGCATCGAACTCGATCGGCAACCTTCTATTGCATCTGAACGGCAATGTGCGCCAGTGGATCGTGACCTCGTTTAACCGCGGCGAAGACAAGCGCAACCGCCCGGCTGAGTTCGCGGCCAAAGAAGGCGGCACGCTCGAAGGAGCTGCTGGACCAGTTGGGCGCCACGCTCGACGAAGCCGCGCAGGTGCTCGACCGCCTGACGCCCGCCGAGTTGCTGGCAAACTACGAAGTGCAGGGCTATCACACAAACGGGGTCTACGTGGTCTACCACGTGGTCGAGCACTTCGGCATGCACTACGGTCAGATTGTTTACATCACCAAGCTGCTTTCGGCGAAAGATCTCGGCTTCTACAAGGAACTGAACAAGACCGGCCGGGCGTAAGCGCAATTGCCGGCGTTGACCGCAGGGAATTTCTTGGATCGGTGAGATTGGATTCAGGGACGCCGGGCAACGACCACGCGCGGAATCTTCTGTAAGTCTTCCGTAAATTCGATGCCGCTGAATCCCGCACCGGCGAGCAGCGTGCGGATTTCTTCTTGCTGGTCGTAGCCGATCTCGAGCGCCAAAAATCCACCGGGAATAAGCGCGCCGAATGCGGCGGGAATCAGACGGCGATAGATTTGGAGGCCGTCCTCGCCGGCGAAGAGCGCCTGCGCCGGCTCGTAATCGCGCACTTCAACGTCAAGGGTTGCGCGATCGCTCTCCTGCACGTAAGGCGGATTTGAAACCACGATGTCGAAGTGCTCGCCCGCTAACGGCTCCAGCAGGTCGCCCTCAAAAAAGCGGATGCGATCGGCGAACCCGTGGCGCGTGGCGTTTGCTTTGGCCACGGCCAGTGCTGACGCGGAAATATCGGTCGCCATAATGTGAGCGAGGGGCAGCGCGTGGGCCAGCGCCACGGCAATCGCGCCCGAGCCTGCGCCCACGTCGACGATGCGCGGCCGGGCGAATTCGGCAGCCAGCGCAATTGCCTTTTCCACTAAATGTTCCGTCTCCTGCCGCGGAATCAGCACGTCGCGATTTAGGTGGAAGGGCAAGCCGTAGAACTCCACTTCGCCGGTGATGTACTGAATCGGCTCGCCGGCGAGGCGGCGCTCGATCAAATCGCAGAAGGTAACGGCGGCATCCGTCGCAAGCGGTTCGCCATCGTGCGCAATGAGCCACGCTTGATTTGTCCCTGGTGCATTTTTCTTCAGAGCGTGCAGGAGCAGCGTCTCGGTGTCGCGCCGCGCGCGCTCGGGATGCGGACCCTCTGCGAGAACCTTCTGCGCTTCATCGAGGGCGAAGCGAATGGTCGTGTGATCAATTGGCGTGGGCGGCATGCGATTCTAGACCAGGTAGCGTTCGAGCGCGATGGCATGTTTGGCCACGGCGCGGCTCAAGGCCACGGCATCGGCCGGCGTAAAGCGCGCCAGCCGCCGCAGAATGGCGAGTTGCGTCATCAGCGCATCGCCCTCGCCGCATGCGGCGAGCACGCGGCGCGATGCCTGCTCGGCCAGCGCCATGGTTTCATCGGCAAGCAGTGCGGTCATGGCCGCGGCGGGCTCGGCCGAGTTGCGCCCGGCTGCGGCCAGCTTTCGCGCGCGCAGCAGCGCCGACTCGAGCGCATAAACCTGGCTGATCATGTCGGCCAGGTCGGCTACAATCTCCTGCTGCTCTTCAAGTCCGGTCATGAAGCGCTGGCTGGCCACGCCCGCGGCGAAGAGCGTTATTTTTCTGGTTTTGGACAGCACTTCTGCTTCACGCGCCAACGGCTCGCCAGAGCTCAGCGCGCCGTCGAGACGAAGGCGGCTGCATCACCTCATCCATCACGCGCTTGATGGCGGCCAGCAGCGGCAGCTTTCCATTCATCGCGCGCTTCATCATCCAGCCGGTAATGATGAGCCGATTGATTTCATTGGTGCCTTCAAAGATGCGGTTGATTCGTGCGTCGCGATATGTCCGCTCCGCGGGATACTCCTCCGTGTAGCCGTAGCCGCCCATGGTGGCAATCAGCTCGTCGGCCACCAGCGTAAGCATCTCCGATCCGTAGACTTTCAGGATCGAGCACTCGACCGCGTATTCCTCGATATTGCGCGGGACGTCGACGCGCTGCCCGGGTGTCTCCGCGGTAAGGCTTGCCAGGCGCGCATCGATCAGGCCCGCGGTGCGGTAGGCCATGCTTTCGGCTGCGTAAAGCTGCGTGGCTGATGCCGAAATCTTGCGCTGGATCAAGCCGAACTCCGCAATCGCCTTGCCGAAGGCGTGGCGCTCTTTGGCGTAGCGGACCATGGCCGCCAGCGCGTGCCGTGCGCCGCCGATGCAGGCCACGCCCAGCTTGAAGCGGCCAACGTTAAGCACATTGAATGCGATGTGGTGGCCCTTGCCGGCTTCGCCCAGCAGGTTCTCTTTAGGAATTTTGCAGTCCTGCAACACCAGCGGGCAGGTGGACGAGCCGCGGATTCCCAGCTTGTGCTCTTCAGCGCCTACGGTGAGGCCCGGCGTGCCGCGTTCGACTAAGAAATGCGGAGAACTTTTCGCCGTCGATTTTGGCGAAGACCGTGTACAGGTCCGCGGTGCCGCCGTTGGTGAGCCACTGCTTCTCGCCGTTCAGGATGTAGTGCGCGCCGTCAGGCGAAAGCGTGGCGCGGGTGCGGATATTCATGGCGTCGGAACCGGAGCTGGCTTCCGAAAGCGCATACGCCCCGATCCACTCGCACGTAGCAAGCTTGGGCAAGCAGCGCTGCTTCTGGGCTTCAGTTCCATACCATACGAGCGGCAGGGTCGCGATGCCGATGTGCGCGCCGAAGGCGGTCGAAAAGCTGGCGAGCGTGGAGATGTGGTCGGTGATAAGCGTGGAACTCAGTTTGTCGAGGCCCATGCCGCCATACTCTTCGGGGATGTCGACGGCGGTGAACCCCAATTCGGCGGCCTTGCGCAGCAATTCCACCATCGCGCCGGGTTCCTTGGCTTCGATGGCGGCGACGCGGGGCAGAATCTCTTCGCGCGCAAAGCGCGCCGCCGTGGCCGCGATCTGGCGCTGCTCCTCATTCAGATCTTCGGGGGTAAAGATCTCGTCAGGGGTGCGCGATTCGAGCAGGAAACTGCCGCCGGCAGCGGCAACGATGGGGAGTGTAGCGGTCGAGGGCATGGTCTTGCGCGGCCTCCGGTCACCGAATCGAATGGACCAGCATCATGATAGATGCTGGAATCGGCGCAAAAGGTCAAATGTTGTCGCGATCCGCTTGCGCAAGAGCGCTGCGTGGCGTTGCTGTTGGACCGGGTGCCTGCGCACGGACAACCCCGATTACATCCCCGGGCGTTGCCGCAACCGCGTCGGCTTGCGCCCATTCCTCCGGCGTACCGTAGCCCCACGCCGCGGCCAGGCAACGGATGCCGTTCAAGTGCGCGGCCTCGATGTCGAAGCTGCGGTCGCCGACCATCCAGGCCGATGCGTGGTCAATCGCGTGCCGGCTGAGGATGCGCGCCAGCAGATCGCTCTTCGTGTGGCTCTCGTAGTCGATCCTGTCGCCGTAAATGGCGTTGAAATACTTCGCGATGCCGAAATTCTCCAGGATGCGCACGGCAAAGTGCTCGTGCTTGGATGTGCACATGTAGAGCGGAAAGCCGTCGTGGTGCAGTTGTGCCAGCATCTCTGCCACGCCTGGATAAACGGAATTGTTGCTCCATCCCACGCGGTCGTAGCAGGCTCGGTAATCGCTTGCCAGCGCCTCGCGATCAGCCGCGCTACCGTGCGGTAACATCTCCTCGACCCACTGCTCCACCGGCGGCCCGATGAAGCGGTCGAGGGAACCGTAGCCGCTCATCTTGCGCGCTTCCAGGACCTCGCGCAGGCAGCCGAGGATGCCGGGTTTCGAATCGGTGAGGGTTCCGTCCAGGTCAAAAATCAGCGAGGGCAACGATTGCGGCATATTTCAAGTTTCGCACGCGCGTTTCGCGCCAAACACGCCGCCCCGGTCCCCAAAGGCGAGGGACCGGGGGCACCCTCATCGCTCCTGCTCTCCCCGCTTGATTCGCTGCCCCGATCCGTTCTAGCGTGTCGACTCAAAGAGGAACCAGGCGCGCCGCTCGGCTTCGTCGATCCACATTTCGATCAGGCTGGTGGTTGCGTAGTCGTTCGCGTCCGCCGCCACTTCGTGCGCGTTGCGCAGGCTCTGCGCCAGGGCCTTGTTGTCGGCCGCGAGTTCCTCCAGCATGCCGTGCGGCGGCACAAACTCGTAGTCGTTGTCGGCAATGCGTTGCAGGCGCGCGATATGGCCGATGGAGCGAATGGTCTCGCCGCCGATCTTGCGCACCCGCTCCGCAATATCGTCGGTGACTTTGAAGATCTGGTCGGCCTGCTCGTCGAGCAGCAGATGGTAATCGCGAAAGTGCGGGCCGCTCATGTGCCAATGAAAATTCTTTGTTTTCAGGTAGAGCGCGAAGAAATCCGCCAGCAACGGATTCAGCGCGCTCGACAGGGTCTTCACCTGCTCCGGGCTGAATCCATCGCGGCTGTCGGTTTTGGCCGCTTCTTTGGCCGCTGGGGAACGATGCGGGGTTTGGTGCGCTGTTTGGGTCGACATAAAACCTCCATGCGGGGCGCGGAGTTTGGGCTGTTTCGAATGCCCTGGGGAAGGACGCCCGCGTTTGTTGCGTACCCATAGGATGCTACGCCACCGGCCGAAGTTTCGCCGCGTGCGCCCGCCGAGCGTCAAAAACTGTTGAAATTGGCATCAAGAAAGAATGGGCGCCGAAAGGTAGCCGGCGCCCGTGCTCTGCCGCGGATCAAGCCGCGTGTCTAAACTTTCACCGCGGGATGCGCCGCGTAGTGCAGCAGCACCGCGACCGCGCAGCTCACCAACCGCGTTTCGGCAGAATCCGCACGGCTGGTAAGGATGGTGGGCACGCGTGCGCCGAGCACAATGCCGGCCAGTTGCGCGCCGCCCAGGTATTCGAGCTGCTTGGCCAGCATGTTGCCGCTCTCGAGATCGGGAACCACCAGAATGTCGGCCTGACCGGTGACCGGGGAAACCAGCTTCTTGATGGCAGCCGCTTTCTCGCTCACCGCGGTGTCAAAGGCCAGCGGCCCGTCGAGAATGCCGCCCGTGATCTGGCCGCGGTCGGCCATCTTGCACAGCGCGGCTGCATCGAGCGTGGACTTGATCTTGGGATTCACGGTCTCAATGGCCGACAGCAGCGCCACCTTGGGCTCGGGAATGCCCAGCGCGTGTGCCAGGTCGATGGCGTTCTGCACGATGTCGACCTTGTCTTCGAGTTCGGGCGTGATATTGATAGCCGCGTCGGTAATCAGCAGGGTGCGGGCGTAGGCCGGCGTATCCATGATGAAGACGTGCGAGATGCGCCGCGCCGTGCGCAGGCCGGTATCGCGCTGCATTGCGGGCTTGAGCAGATCGTCGGTGTGCAGGCTGCCCTTCATCAACGCCTGCGCATTGCCCGCGCGGCAAATCACCACGGCCGCGTTAGCCGCCTGGGCTTCGTTTTCGGCTTCCACGATGGGAAGTGCGCTGATGTCGACGCCGATCTTTGCAGCCAGGGCCTTCATGGCTGCTTCAGGGCCGATCAAAGTGGGCTCGATGAGACCGGCGGCAGCGGCTTCCACGGCGCCCTTCAGCGCCACCTCGCTCAGGGGCCACACTACGGCCGTGGTGATGGCGGGCAGCGCTTTGCAGCGCTCGATGAATTTATGAAAGACGTGATAATCCGCGGGATGCCCAACAAGGGGGTCGACGGCAACGGCTTCAGCCAACGTGGCAAGATCGCTCATGAATTCCATTCTCCTCCCCCGGCAGTGCGGGGTGCGGCGGGTCTCCCATCATCATTGTCGCGCGGGGGCCCTGATGGCCGTGCCTTGGGTCACAGTACGGGCATGCGTCCCTGCATGCGTCACCTGCGTAGACCGTGTGCCCTACGCCGCGGCCCACGCGCTCAAGTCTTTTTCGGCGCCCATTGCGTCTTAGTCTACGGATGCGTCTTGTGGCCGGAACCCCGCCAAAGACGCGGTCAAATCCCCGTTGACGCTCGAAAACGCCAAGCCTATACTCTGGAATACCGGGCGTCCCCCAGCAATCCCCCAGAGTCGGCGGCGCTTCCCGGCGCCGAGTCAACCCAAAGGAGAGTCTTATGAAGAGACTTCTCGCTAGCACTTTCTGCGCCCTGCTTGTCTGCGGATTCTTGCCCGTCCAATCGTCTTCGCAAATCAGCAACCTTGGCAACACGATCACCGGAAAGAAAAACAAGAACGCCCAGCAGGACCCCAATGCGGCTGCCGACCTGAGCAACGTCGACAAGGACAAGATCGCCCGCATCGAGCAGATGCCCGACGTGCAGGATGCCATTGAGCAGGAATGGGATCTGTTGCGCAAGAGCGACATGCAACTGGCTTATGGCGTCAACCTGACCGAGAACTGGGGCATGTCCCAGGACGCTATCGCGGGCGACTCATTCGACCGCCAAAGGCTCTACGTCAACCCGGTCGTGCAGAGCTATGTGAATCACGTGGGGCAGCGGCTGGTTCCCAAAAACTCCGGCAATGTGTACACCTTCCGCGTCCTCTACGATCCCATCCCCAAGGCCCTCACGCTCTCCACCGGAACCATCTACATCTCGACTGGCCTGCTTTCCATGCTCGATACCGAATCCGAGTTGAGTTACGTGCTGGCGCATGAGATCGCCCACATCGAGCTGCGCCAGGCCTACCTGCGCATTCGCGACAAGCACGTTGAACTGGAGCTGGCCAAAGAAAAGGCGGAGAAGGAGAAGATCGTCACCGACGTTAGCTCCATGGTCATGGGGGCCGGATTGGGCGGCGCGTTCATTCCCCTTCGTATGGGCTCCCTGCTCGGCGGCAGCGCCGGACTGGCCACGGGAATGGAAGTGGGCCACTACTTCATTCATCCACAGCTTGAGCCCGTCATCTGGGGAACCAAGGAAGAAGACGATGCCGATGACATGGCCGTGCACCTCATGATCGAGCAGGGATTCGATCCGCGCCAGATAGAGCACCTATTTAACACCCTCAACCAGGTAGTCACGGCAGACTCGCGCATGGGCCTGGGATTCATGGGCTCGGCGCCCCGCGTCAAGGGGCGCGAGGCCCATTTGCAGACGCTTTTGAACGGCATGCTGAAGGCGGATATCGAATTGCGCACCAAGGGCCAGGGGTTTAATCCCAATAGCCCCGATTTCACGCCCATGGTGGCCTCGGTGCGCCGCGACGACGGCATCCTGGCCATGGACTTCGACCTCTTCGCGGTGGCGAGACGGAACCTGGAAAACGCGGTTTCGCAGCGGCCCGACGATGCATCGGCGCATTTCTATCTGGCCAAGCTGGAGCGGCTCACCGCGCGCACTCCCGAGGAACGGCAGGATGCGCTTAGTCATCTGAATACTGCGCTCAAGCTGGATGCCGACCGCGGTGGCATCCCGGCGGCACATCTCGAATACGCTGTGGCGCTTATCGAACAGGGCGATCCTGCAAGTCACGATCAGATTTCCAGCGAATTGAAGGCTTATGTTGCACTCTCGGAGCGCGATCACGGCGGATTGCCGGCCAACATGCAGTTGATCTACGACTACATGAGCACGTCCGGCGATACGAGGTGGTTTTTGCCGCCGCAGTGGTACAACGCGCAGTTGACCAACAACCCCGGCTTCACCACCACAGCCCCGGAAGCGGTGATTCGCAAGGCCACGATGCTGGAGGGTCCGACGCAGTCCGCGCCGGCGACCACCACGCCCGCCGCGCGCAGCAAAGCCAAGCCGGCAACGGCCCAGGTGAAGCCGCCGACGAGCAAAGCCAACACGCCGGCTGCGAACTAGAGCCTTTTCACTGGCCGCACGAGAATTGCGCCCCGTCCAGGTTCAGCCTGGGCGGGATCGCTATTTCCGCTCAATTCGCCGCCTAAACACTGTTGTTTCCAATTGAGAATCAAAGTCAATAAAAGGCGGACTTAGCAAACTCGTCGTTCACCAACCGCCCAGGATGGGCGTATGATCAACCTGCCCTGAGATCGCCGCCAATCCCGCCTCTACCGGA
This sequence comes from uncultured Acidobacteriota bacterium, assembly GCA_963826735.1. Taxonomy (GTDB): domain Bacteria; phylum Acidobacteriota; class Terriglobia; order Terriglobales; family Acidobacteriaceae; genus Telmatobacter. The sequence goes on along the minus strand of CAWGYN010000005.1, from coordinate 335,780 downwards.
GACGAACGCCATGCGCCAAATAAATGTTCCACCTTACTTCGGGCTCCTGTTCTTTTCAATGCTCCTTTTTGTATCGATGGCAACGGCACAGTCTTCGCCTACCCAGCCGGCAACGTTTTTTATCTCCTGCTCGACCTTGGGCGGTGCCGGAATCAACATCTACTATACGGGCGTCTTCGAAATCGGAGCCAAGCCGGGTCCTCAACCGCGAACGCCGGTGACCCTGGCCGTCTCTCCTGATAATGGGAAGACATGGCTGTGGCCTGCTGTTCTCTCCCAGACGGTTCTCGATCACTTTCAGGCGTACCTGACCCAGAAGGGCTACAAGTTCGTGCCCGGCAGCGCTTCGGCCTGCGATGTCAAGCCGACCGAAGCGGCGACAAAAGCCGCTCAACATAAGCGGGCCTACGAAGGGGGCGGCTGCTCCAACTGCGGCAAGATAGTCGAAACCGGGTGGAAGGAATGACAACTACCCCATCATCTGCTTCGGTAATCGGGCAGATCGCCAAGGTCGATTGGAAGAACCGGTAGGAGCCGCGCTTGGGACGCTCCTTCCGAATTCAGGACCAGTTCACAACCTCCAAAGGAGATCCGGCCGTGAGCCCAATGAACGTCACTGCGATCGCCTTTCGATGCTCGCTCATCATTGCGTTAGCCTTCTGTCTGCTTGCGCCCGCCGGGCACGCTCAGACGCCCCCATCCGGGACCCCAAGCAAGAAGCGCCCGCCGGCATCCACAACCGCCACGCCGCCAACGGCTGTCGCGCCGTCGACCACCGCAACGCCCAGGCCCGCGGCACCGCCAGCAACAGCGTCACCGGGGCTCGTCCATAAATCGGCAGCGTACTGGAGCCAGTACAAGTCCGACATCATCCGCCAGGTCTTCGACGGCGGCTTTGGCGAAGACATCGATGAGGATGGCCGATTCCATGCCCTCTTCACCGGCTATGTGGAGCAGTTCTCGGACAGTTGCCGCGCCTATGTGCCCAGTCCCTTCGAAAAAGAGACGATCACCCACACCGTCGATGGGCAGCCCGTCTCCTCAAGGGAGATCGATATCGATCTGAGGTTCTGGCCGAAGTATCACGAATTCACCAACCTTGGTGGCTTTTCGGCCAAATCCATCAACAAAGCCATGGGTGTTGTCACCGGAAGAACCAGCCTCAGCACCTATCTCGATCCCGCGATGGACATCATCAAGTTCTTCAAGATCGAGACCTGCAAGAGCGCTGCCATGCGGCAGCTTACTGAGAACATGCTGCGCGCGGCAACCGGGAAGCCTTCGCTCCAGACTGTTGGGGCATCCATCCCCGGAGCAGAGGCCGAGTCCGACAAATCTCCGGCGCCCCGCTTCGCGCACTTCGTCGACGGCTGCAACGCCTTTTTTCGCGACCCTAAGAACGCCAAATTCGCCCCGTCCGATCCCACCGGCTATTGCCAGTGCCTCAGCGATGGCTATAAGGACGTGATGACTCCAGCGGAAGATGTCCTATACGCCAACAGTTTTCAGGAGAAGTTCTGGGGCGGCATTGCGCAGCCGTGGGGATACGGGTCGTCCAAGTCCGATCCAGCGTGGCCCCGCCTTAATCCAGTAGCTGTGAGTTGCATGCAATAGTTTCCAGCTTCAACTCCAACTGCTGCGTTAAGCTGATCTCTTATGGGCCGCATCCGCATTCTTCCTGACCAGGTCGCCAATCAGATCGCCGCGGGCGAGGTGGTGGACCGTCCTGCCTCCGTGGTGAAGGAGCTGCTGGAGAATGCCCTGGACGCCGGCGCCACGCGCATTCGCGTTGAGGTGGAAGGCGGCGGACGCAAGCTGATCCGCGTGGCCGACGACGGGCAGGGCATGAACCGCGACGACGCGCTGCTGGCCTTCGAGCGCCACGCCACGTCAAAGCTGCGCACCGCCGACGACCTGCTTTCGATCGCCACACTGGGCTTCCGCGGCGAGGCGCTGCCCTCCATCGCTTCCGTCGCGCGCGTGACGCTCGAGACCGCAACCGGCGAAGAAGCGGCGGGAACGCGCATCGAAATTGCCGGCGGCAAGATGCATCGCGTGGAAGACGCGGCTCTGCCCCGCGGAACCACCCTCGCCGTCGCCGATCTCTTCTTCAACACGCCGGCGCGGCGCAAATTTCTGCGCGCGGAATCGACCGAACTGGCGCACGTGACGGCGCTGGTGACGCATTACGCGCTGGCCCATCCTGAGAAGCACTTCGAGCTGGTTTCGGCGAGCCACACCATCGTTTCCGCGCCGCCGGTGACGCGCACCGCCGAACGCATTTACCAGATCTTCGGCAAGGAAACGCTCGGCCAACTGCTGCCGGTGGCCGCTGAAGCGCCTCTTGCGCACGTGGGCCTGCCCGAACCTCCGCCCTGGAAAAAAGATCCGGATGAGCCGCCGCGCCAGCCGGGCACGTTGCGGCTCAGCGGCTTTTACTCCAAGCCCGAGCTGCAAAAGCTGAACCGCAACTCCATCTACATCTTCGTGAACAAGCGCCTCATCCGCGACCGGCTGCTGCTGCATGCGATTACCGAGGCCTATCGCAACGTGATTCCGCCCACCAGTTTCCCGGTGGTGCTTTTGTTTCTGGAGATGCCGCCCGAAGAAGTCGACGTGAACGTGCATCCGGCCAAAGACCGAGGTGCGCTTCCGCCAGCAGAGCCTCGTCCACGATTTTGTGCGCGACAGTTTGCGCACGGCGCTCATCAAGGCGCGGCCGGCAGCAGGATTCCTGGCCGCGCTCGACTCCCAGCCCTCGGCCAGCCCATCGCTGATGCCTCCGGCGGTGTCGCCGGTACCGGGCCCTCCCGGCGATGCAGCGCTGCCACCCCCGCCCGACTCCGATCCGGAGGCCTTTGCCAGCGGTCGCGCCGGCGCCGAAGCATTCCGGTTGACGCCGGCAGCGCCGTCTCCCGTTCCCGGCAAGTTGCCGTTTACGAGCCAAGGCGCAACAGTCGGGCAGCGCTTCGATCTGGGCAGCTTCGACCGCGAGGCATGGGGCGAAGCTGCCAAAGCTCTCTTCACCCGCCGCCGTTCGCGGCGCCGAAACCTGCAGCCCAAGCATCGATCTAAATGATAGGGGCACAACAGGTTACGACGAAAATCCAGCAGCGGCAGCAGCCCTGGTTGAAGCCGAGCAGGCGGCCAGCAGCCTCAACCATCTGGGCTCGCTCAAGCCGCTCGGCCAGTTGCGCGAATCGTTCATTCTGGCCGCCGGCGACGACGGCCTGTGGATCATCGATCAGCACGTTGCACACGAACGGGTGCTTTTTGAAAAAATCCTGCGCGACCGCCAGGTGGAACACGTGCAGCGCCAGCGCCTGCTGATGCCCATGCTTGTGGAGCTCAAGCCCGAGCAGATGGTAGTGTTCGCGCGCATTGCCGAGGAGCTCGAAACCAACGGTTTTGAGGTGGAACCCTTTGGCCCACAGACACTTGCGGTGAAAGCCGCCCCCGTGGGCCTGGAGGGCGCTGAGCTGGAGCGGACGCTCGGCGAAGTGATCGAACAATCCGCTGCCGACTCCGACGAACCCGCACCGAATGAGGCACTTAACCGCTTGCGCTCGCGGATTGCCGCCTCCATCGCCTGCCATTCCGCCATCAAGGTGAATACCGCTCTTGATCCAAAACGTATAGAATGGTTATTGTTGGAGCTTGCGAAGACCGATCACCCAACCAGTTGCCCGCATGGACGTCCAATAGCTTTGCTGTATTCCTGGAAGGAGATCCTGCGGGCCTTCCACCGTATTTAGGATCCCCCGAAGGTGTTATTGGGATCTCTGGTAGGCGGCCGGGTTGCTCTCAGGAGCGGCACCGGCAATTGATTTCGCCAGCCTGGAAGTGAGGTTTTTCTTTGACAGCAGAACAATTGGAAGCATCGCGCGCCGAAAGGATGCGCCAGAACGGACGTCGGGACTCTCACTTTTGAGGATGCCCGGACGTGGATCGAGGAGACTGGATTGTGTCTCTTCCTGCCACGGAGGCAGTTTTCCTCCTTCGTCGCTCCTTCTTTTGTTGAAGCCGTAGCCGGTGAACGCAACCCGGCTCCCGCCGCCAAACTTATCGCCTTAGCCGAGGAGTTGCTGGTTCGCCTGGAGACCGACGGCGTAGCGGTGCGCCTGAATCTGCTGGGACAGCCCGGCGAGCAGCCCGATTTTGTCGTGGCCGCCTGGGTTCTGCCCTACGTCTACGCGTCTGCGCGGCGACCGCGACTGGCGGCGCAGCCCGCAACTGACCGGTTCGCGCGCAGGTTTCGCAGCTCGCCATCCAGGCCTACAAGCTTCTTGAAGCCGGCGACGCCACCATCCCGCAGTTGAAGCACGCGCTGGGCCGGGAAGTGACGGAATCGGCGGTGCTGCGCGCCATTACCGAGCTGTGGCAGCAACTGCGCATCATTCCTGTGATTTCCGCGCCCGGGCGCACGCCGCAATGGCAACTGCTGCGGGTGCGTTTCCAGAAGGCCATCGCCGAAGGCGCGTCCACTTCGCAGGTCACCGCGATTTCGGTGCTCGCTTCCATTTATCTGCAGGCCGTGATTGCCGCCAGCATGGAAGAGGTGGAGCTGTTCCTGGCTCCGCTTGACGGCGCGCAGCAAGGTGCGCGAAGTGCTGCGCGGGCTGGTCGCCACGCGGCAGGTGCACACCATTTCCATGGGCCACGCGCCGCACTTCTACGTGGCGGGAACGCTGCCCGAGTTTACGGCTCCCTCTTCGCTTTACGGCGGCTCCTACTCCAGCTCGTCCATGCCGGCCTCGGCGCACTTCCTGCGCTCCTATGAGCGGGAATACGATGCGCACGAGCCGTCTGCGCCGGTATCGGCTCCCGTGCCGGCTGCCACGCCCTCGGCTCCAGTCCATCGCCGAAGCCGGCGGAAATCGCACCCCGGATTGCCGCCGAGGCAGAGGAGAAGCCATCCACCGTACGGCCGCAATTCAGCCGCAAGCCAGTTCACACCCGGAATCGCAAGCCCGCATCGAGTTCCTCGAGCAGCCGTCGCGGCGCGCAGCAACGGCGCGACGCGCCAATGGCAGCTCGCGTCATGGCTCTCAGGTGCGCTGGGCGCATAGCGCAGCAAAAAACGGACATGGCAACGGCCACAGCAAGCAGAATGGCTCTCATGCCAACGGCGCCAACGGCTTGCGTAAGGCCAAACCGGCCGCGGCACGGAGCCTGCACAACGGCCACGTGGCCAACGGAAAGCCGGCCGCAAAGTCCGCGGCGAGGCCCGCGGCAAGGCGCGCCCCAGTCGCCAGGCCGGGCACCAGACCAGGCACGAGAAAAGACGCGCGCACGGACGCGCGCTCGCGCCGCAAGCCGGCCCTGACTGCATCCGCAAAAGCGGGCAACAGAACGCGCTACGGATTTACCGCTCCTGGCCGGCAGCGGTCGAAAAAGCGTGGGTAAACGGAAGCGTGGGTAAACGGAACGCGATGAGCGCGGACGAAAACCGCAACTCACCTCCCCAGCCGGGACCGAGGATCATTGTCGCCATTGACGGGCCAGCGGGAGCGGGAAAAAGCACCATTGCCCGCCAGCTGGCGCGGCATTTCGGCCTGCTCAATCTTGAAACCGGCGCCATGTATCGCGCCTTCGCTCTGAAGGCACTTCGTGCGGGATTGGCTTTGGACGAGAGCAGTGAACTGGAAGCTCTCGCCGCCGAGACCTCCATCCGCCTCGAGCCCGGCGAAGAAGAAAATCGCGTCCTGCTCGACGGCGAAGACGTGACCGGCCTCATCCGCAATCCCTTAGTGACTGAAGCCGCATCGCGCGTGAGCGTCTTTCCCAGGATCCGCGCCTGGATGGTCGGCCTGCAGCAGCAACTGGGCGCTCAAGGCGGCGTGGTGATGGAGGGCCGCGACATCGGGACGGTGGTTTTCCCGCATGCCGAAGTCAAAATCTTCCTGGATGCAGCGCCTGAAGTGCGCGGCCTGCGCCGCTACGATCAAATGGGCCAGTTGGACCCAAAAGGCACTGCGCCCCCGCCTCCGCCCGATGAAATTATCCGCGACTTGCGCGCCCGCGACGAGCGCGATCGCAACCGCGCCGATTCGCCGCTCAAACCGGCGCAGGATTCCGTAATTCTGGACTCGACAAATCTCACCCTCGACCAAGCGGTTTCAGAAGCCGTGAACATTGTGGCCGGTAAACTGCGCTCGGCGGGGCTTTCCTCCTGACGTTCCGCGGAATTCGTCCCGCCAGCGCTCCCCCAAGCGCTCCATCGACCGCCCGGTCTTCCTCAGCCCGGCTTCGCGAGCTTCCTTTCCGTTGCAACAGATTTATCCGGGCTTTATTCCTGTCCTGGTCGATTGTGGTGTACGATAATGCAAAATATCTCCCGCTCTCCCGACGTTCTGGCGGGAGCAAGAACCTACAATGACTGTTTATTGCCATGCATGCGGATCGAGGAATCTACGTCCCTCTCGACTGCAATTTAGAGATCTGGTTTATTTCCTTATCCTTCGCTATCCCGTGCGTTGCCGTCATTGCCGCGAGCGTTCTTCTGTCAGTATTTTCCGTATAAGTATGGTCCGGCGTGAAGCCGATGCGCGTCGCCACCGCGAGGAATACGAAGAGCACAGGTCGCGAACAGCGAAGCCGGGCGGGCAGACGCCCGAAGATCAACCTTAGTGCGAAATGCGCGTGTTTGCGGTGTTTCCGCCAGTCGCCTTGCGCGCTTCATCCAGCAACGCAATCGCCTCGTTGCTGCCTCATTCCGGCTCCAGTTCCCGTTCCCAGGCGCAATGCTATAGGCTTTGAATATGGAAGTGACCTGCAGCCGCTGTCATCAGATTGTGCAGGACGGGTATTGCTACTGCCCCAATTGCGGGCTGCCGCAACTCGTCTTTTCAGCGGAGAGCTCTGCCGAAGGAGGGCAGGGTGAGCGCTGGGGCGAAGCCGTGCGCGACGCCAACTCAGTCGATTGGAACTCGGCCCTGCGGTCGACCCTTCCCCTGGCGATCGCTGCGGGAATTCTCTGTTCAATGCTCTCGCCCGTGAGCATTCTTGGCCTGTTTCTGATGGGCGCGACCGCCGCGTGGGTGGTGACGCTTTACACCCGCAGTCATCGGCCTGCCTGGATCACGGTTGGCGCCGGCGCGCGCATCGGCTTTGTCACGGGAGTGGTGGGAAGCTGGACGGCCGCCGCCATAAGCGGGCTTTCACTTTATGCTATGCGTTATTGGCTGCATCAGGGCAGTTGGCTCGACGGCCTGTGGCAGAACTTTGTGAACCAGTGGCAGGCGCAGGAAGTTGCTGTCGGCGCAGACGCGCAGAATGTTGCCGCCATCAAGGCCCTGATCATGTCTCCGGAAGGGCGCGCCGGTTTCATTCTCTTCATGATCGCTTTTCTGATGGGGACCCTGGTGCTCTTTGCCGTCGCAGGCGGCGCCCTGGGCGCGCGCGTGCTCGCTCGTACGCGCCGGTCGGAGAACTAGTCCCCCGCTTCATCGCATCCCGTTCGAGCGAGGTGCTCCATGTGCCGCAATATCAAAATGCTCTTCAACTTCGATCCGCCCGCCACGCCGGATGAAATTCGCAACGCGTCCCTGCAGTTTGTGCGCAAGATCAGCGGGTGCAACAAGCCGTCAAGAGCCAACGAGGCAGCTTTTTCGAAAGCCGTGGACGAAATCGCTGGCGCTTGCGAGCGCCTTCTCAGCCAGCTTCAGACCCAGGCGCCGCCGCGTAACCGCGAAGACGAAGCGGCGAGAGCGCGAGCCCGCAGCGTTGCACGCTTTGGAGATTGATTTCGCTGTCCTGGTCTTTCTTTCCGCAAATTCCCGGCAAATCCGGTAGTGGGTCAGTTTGAATCCAGAGCGGGCCTAGCGTTGAAGCAACGCGTCCCGAAGACGGGTTACATCCTGTTTGGCGACAATTCAGCCGCGACGGTGCCCTAGCCGGGTGGTGTCCTATTAGTGCGTTGATGGCCCTCGGCTTTGGTGCGCGAATTGCTGTTACACTGCTTCCCGATACTAATTGCGGCTTTGGGGGGCTTTGCGTGAAACGCACTTGGCTCGTCGTCGGCTGGTTCGTCCTGCTATTCCTGTTCAATCTGGTAGTTCACAATGGGAAGATAGGAAACCACCCGATAATTGAGCACAGCCTTAGCGCGGTTGAGTATTTCTTTGCCCCTATCGAGATCATCGCCTCAATCGTCGCTATTGCCGTGATCCTGCGGCTTACTAAGAAAAAGCAGCCGCAGGAGTCAAGGAGAACACCGAGATATTAGCGGTCATCTAACCACTTCCAGATGTGGTGCCCAGCAACGGCACTCGCCGCGACTATGAACAACATCACGCCAGCGAACACCCATGTGGGCATCGCCTTTTCTAGGTCTGGGAAATGATCCAACGGCACAAAGAAAGCGCACGTTAGGACGATGAAGACGATCACCGTGATGATTAATTGCGGAACATCCGCTATCCGAATATACCCAACCATCGGCTACCCTCACGATTAGGCTGTGTCATACTGTCTGCAAGCCAAAAGCCGCTCCTGGCAGAGCGGCCTTTAGATTCTTTGGATCGGGACCATTCCAAGGTAAAGGAAAGGTCTGTCCAATGCAAACTGAAAATGCGCCTTCGCCGGCCGAGCAGGATTTTATTGAATTTTGTCAAGCATTGTGCCGAAGTCTTGATGCACAGGCTGCCCTACGACATCGCCTAATGCTTTCTGATACTCAGCCCACAGATCAGGCCGTCTCCGAAGCATGTTCTCAACCGCAATCGCATGATTGAATGCGAAGGCGGTATTGTTGTGAAGTCGCTCTAACGCCGCCTTCAACGCTTCCAAGTTCTCTGGACGCATAAAACCCTCCGCGCCCACTATACAGGGGCGACTAGCTCTCGAATTGACCAAACGTGATCGGTTAGCCCGCTCTCCATCGCTGGCGTCACTCTAAGGGTTTGGTGGCGACGGCAGAAGTTGTAATAGGCGAACCATAGCGCATACGCCGCGTCCAAGTTCGCCCACTTCTTGCTGAATCCATTTGTCAGCCGCGTCATTCTCCGCATTCCCATGCGGATCGAGAGATTCTGCCTCTCGACGTGGCTGGTGCAGATGAGATCCCGGTCAGGATTACCAGAGACGATATACGGGACCGCATCCACAACCTCAGCCGGGGAATACCGCTGCTCGCCTTCCCGATCTGCGGCGTAGACCTTCACCAGTTGGGCGAAGTGGACGCGGCCCATAAGGAACATTTGCACGGCCTTGATGTAGGCTTTGAAGCCGTCGCTGGTGAGCTGGTACCGCTGCCGTCCAGTGGCAAACGATAGCTTGTGAATGAACTTGTCGGTCGAGAGCGCATCTCGCTTACCCAGGTGATAGGTCAAAACCAATTTCGTGTTGCGCTCCAGAGCCACAAAACAGTAGGCGTCTCCAATGTCGTCAATGTCCTTCTCATGGTTCCATTTGTGGCCTTCCTTCTTAAAGACGTAGCCCCAAATTTCATCGACTTGAACATCGGTGACGTTGACGCCCCTGATCCGCTCTTGCATGAGCGAACGGCAGCGGTCGCCGGCCAGAACGATTAACTTGAGAATCGTGTCGCGGTGAACGCTGGTTACGCGCTCGACGCTGCGGACGCTCATTCCCTCTAGGAGCAAGCGCAGCACGTTCTCGGCGGCTGCCAAGGGAATCCGCATGGTGTCCAAAGGACGCTCATGCTCTTCGGTATAGGTTTTGTTGCATTGCTTGCAGCGGAATCGCTGGAGGCCGTTGCGGTGGCGTCCAAAACGCTTGCAGGTGCTACGGCAGGAATGACAAGTCACGGCTTTCCTCCTCTTGCGTTAAGCGGAGAAAAGCGCCACAATTCCTATTGGGTCTAAGGCGTGGGTCACTCCGCGCTTTGGATTTGCCCCGCCGCTGGTTACAGCCAGTGACGGGGCGCTGATTCTCAAGGGTTAGGCCGGTGGTTCGACGGTGATTTCTACCGTATGACCTTCCGCAGTGCGCGTGATTCTGACGGTTATTCGCATTGCCGGTTCCGCCTTTCCCTCGCGGCCTAGGCGTTCACAGCGCCTGGGCCGTTTGTGTATTTAACTCCTCAACCTGGGCCGATCCACTCGTACTCCTTCGACCCCTCGCAAGGTACTTCCCGAATACAGCCCTTAGCTGCCAACCGTTTCAGCGTGGGGTGAATCCAGAGAAGAGCGTTCCCTTTGTACCTTGCCAAAGGAAATCCCATCTCTTGAAGCATGGTCCGGATAACGGGCGGAGGAACTGCACAATCCGCCATTTTTAGGACATACTTCACCGCTGCCTTGAGGCTCTGCTCATGGCTAAGAGGCCCGACCACCGGGCTTTCTACTGCTTCGGAAGCGCGCCCGTTCAGGAGCGCATAACGATCTTCACGCCATTTCAAAATTACGTCAACCCAAGTGACTCTTTCGTTATCCATTGCCCCTCCCTGTTGGCTATCTGCTAACGAGCAACGCAGTCATAGGACACTACCCCCTAGCCGAGTACGAATCTGTGCAGTGGTATACTCGGCGCGCTCGGAACGTTGGCATCGAGGGCGGTCTGTGCTGTGCGGTTCATATCTGAGTGCGGCAGATCGTGAGAGGCAAGGAATGAGACGGTGGGAACGTGTTCTGTTGTACGCGCTATTTCTATTGATCCTGAGCGCGCTCTTTGTTCCTTTCTCGCACACCTCATTGGCCCAGTTCGCAAAGGAGTTTCTCATCCGGCTTGCCTTCACGGTGGCATTTGCAGCAGCTACTTTCCGCGTCCTCCAGAGTGGCGCTGTGGAGTCTTACCGGATCACTGAGACTTCTCCCGAACTGCCCGCGGATGAAGATGCCCTGCCTATCGATTTGCAGGAAGCCGCCGAAATGCCTCAGCCGAAACTGCCCTCCAAACGACGGAGGTCGTTCCTTGTTTTCTGGATAGTGGTTTTTGCAATCTACTGCCTCACCCGGACCCAGTGGTGGGGACACCTGCCATGGGTCAGCAGGTTCATGGAACTGGCAATTCGATGGACGATTTTACTGGCGTGTTGGGGCTTCCTCTTGCTCCTGTGGATGCCTAAACCCGGCGCGGATCGACCGGAACCGTATCACGTTACTCCTCGCGATGATGCAAGGCCCGATGCGCCAAAGTCAACGAACTAGAGTTTCAAAACTTGATTCCGGGCGAGTCACCGTCAATCCGGACACTACTCATCGAGCTCTATGGATTCAAACTGACCCACTACCCCAAACCCTACTCCCCGTTAAAAAATGAGAACATCGACTAGGAGAATCTTCCCCGTCTTCCAGGTTCCACCCTATGAGAGAAATCGTTACGTTTGTCTTCGGCCTGGCGTTGCTGGGCAATGCGGCTCTCTTTGTGCCCCAGGCCATTGCCGTGTGGCGCAAGAAGAGCGATGAGGGCATTTCGCTGGTCACCTTCGGCGGCTTTTGCATCCTGCAGGTGATCGGGGTGGTGCACGGCTTTTACGAGCACGACAACTCCCTCATCATCGGCCTCGGCGCCAGCTTTTTGACCTGCGGAACCGTCACCCTCCTCACCGTTATCTACCGCATCCGCCGTTTACGGGCCCATCCACACGCCTTCAGGCCTGACCGGCCTCCCGGTAACACATGCGTATGTGATTTCCATCACATCCCATGTTCCACAAAGAGGGGTACGACAGTGCAATGCAAGCCAGTGTATACTTCTCTTCCACGGCAACGACCCCCGGCGACCACGGGAGTCACGCGGCATATCCCTGGCTGAGGCCCATGGAGGAACCGATGAAGATCACTGACACCGTTGACCAGGTGCTCAAGAACAAGGCTTTCAACAAAGTCCTGCCCATTTCTCCTGAGCAGACCGTGCACGACGCCTTGTCGCTAATGGCTGAATACGATGTCGGCGCCCTGATGGTGATGTCGGGGCAGAAGCTGATCGGCATCTTCTCGGAGCGCGACTATGCGCGCAAGGGAATTCTGCAGGGCCACCCCTCCAAGGACACCAGCGTGGGCGATATCATGACCAGCCCGGTGATCTCTGTAACCCCGCAGCACACGGTCGACGATTGCATGAATCTGATGACCCAGGGGCACTTCCGCCACCTGCCCGTACTCGATGGCGACAGGGTGGTGGGCATCATCTCCATCGGCGATATGGTGAAGTGGGTGATCAGCGGCCAGGAACACGCCATCCAGGCACTCGAGGGCTACATCACGGGTGCGTACCCGGGCTGACGCCTATCGAAAAACTTCGCAACAGAAATGACCTGTCATCCTGAGTCAGTCCCGGCGTGCCGGGACGAGTCAAAGGATCTGCGGTTGCCTCTCGCGCCGCAACCTCATCGAAATAGTCGCTCGTCGAAGCGGAACGCCTTTACCGAACCCATCGCAACCTTGGCAAACTCGGGATGCCTCGGGTTCAACAGCACATTCCAGTCCCCGTCCACAACCACTGACGGAACCTTGAGCGCCAGCGACCGCAGGCTTCGAGCCCACCCCGAGCCGATGTCGCGGCAGCGCTCGTTATCGAGGCTGCGCCAGTTCCGCGGCAGTTGCTTGAGATCGAGCATCTCGATGAACAAGTCTGGAACCGCAGCCTCGGCCATCAGCAAATCGTCCGGCGCTTCATTCGCTTCGAGATTGACGAAGAACTCCAGTGCCGCCAGCGCTCGCGACGTGGCGGTGTACACCATTGGGACTTCCAGATGATTCCACCGGCTCGCCACGTACATTCCGCCTGCGCCACTGAATACCGTGCTGAGGAAGCGCCTTCGGAAGAGCCTCCAAACGTGCATCAGCTATACGTCCCGTAAGCGATCCGGTACAGGACCTCTTCTACCGAGCGCACGCCCGGCTCGGTATCGAGTTGGTCGAACGGCTTCTTGCCCCCCAGCGCCCGGTTCGGGTTGCTCATCCAATGCGAGGCCTTCTCGTCCGATCCCAGGACTTCCTTTGCCAGCGCCACCACGCGCGCCATGCGCATCGCCCGGTCCGACTCGTCGTGGGTCAGGCGCGATTTTGCCGCCAGGCGCCGGCTCAGCGTGCGCGAGGGAATATTCAGCCGCTCGGCCACCTGAGACCTGTGCAAAGAGAGCGTTCCTGCAAGCTGATCCACGGTTGACGCCGGCAAGCCGAAGCGCACCTGTTGCGCCAAATCGTCCGTGCTGCGCACAGGGCGGTTGAAGGTCTTTCTGCCGCCCAGGACCGCCACGATCTCCGCAACGCTCATCTGCGCCACCTGGCACAATTGTCGCGCCATTTGGCGAGCATGTCAAGAAGCTGAACGTGCTCTACCTCTCTCGCTCCGCCGTCACCCTAAAAAAATCCCCGCAATCGACGCCGAGATCAGGTTCGCCATCGTCCCCGCGAGCATGGCGCGCACGCCGAGCTTGGCCAGGTCGTTGCGCCGCTCCGGGACCAGAGCGCCGATGCCTCCAATCTGCATGCCAATCGATCCCAGGTTGGCGAATCCGCAGAGCGCAAATGTGGCTATGGTGAAGGAGCGCGGGTCCAGGCTCGCTTTTTCCGCACCCAGAGCGATGTAGGCGATCACCTCGTTGAGCGCCATGCGCGTGCCCAGCAGATTTCCAATCGCCATGCAGTCGTGCCACGGCACGCCGATGAGCCACGCTACGGGCGCGAACGCGAAACCCAGAATCTGGCCGAGGGACCCGGGTACCCAGTGCGTCCAGGGCATGCCGTGCACCCAGCTCAAAATCATGTCGAGCAGTGCCACCAGCGCCAGAAAACTGATGAGCATGATGCCCACGTTCATGGCCAGTTTGCCGCCGTCGATAGTGCCGCGGGCGATGGCGCCGATCAGGTTTTCATCGGCGTGCAATTCGTCCTTGGGGATCACGACCTTGCCTTCCGTGGCTGGCACTTCGGTCTCGGGCACTAGCATCTTGGCCATCAAGATGGTTCCGGGCGAGGTCATGATGACGGCCGAAAGCAGGTGACGCGCTTCGACACCCTGCGAGATGTACATGGCCATAATCCCGCCCGACACGTGTGCCATGCCGCTGGTCATGATGGTCATCAGCTCGCTGCGCGTGGCCTTCGACAGGAACGGCCGGATGGTGAGCGGCGCCTCGGTCTGCCCCATGAAGATGGAGGCAGCGACGTTCATGCTTTCCGCGCCCGAGATGCGCATGGTCTTGAGCATGACCCACGCCATCACGCGAATGATTTTCTGCATGACCCCGATGTGATAGAGCACCGCGAAGAACGCGGAGATGAAGATGATGGTGGGCAGAACCTGAAAGGCGAAGATGGCGCCGGAGTTGGGCGCGATAAGCTTGCCAAAGGCGCCGGAGTTGGGCAAGCCGAGTTCACCGAAGAGGATCCTGGTCCCGGCAAAAGTGGCCGACAGCATATTGGTGACCACGCCGCCCGCCCAGGCCATGGCATCGCGCCCCCAGCCGAAGCGCAGTACGAGGAAGGCAAAGGTGATTTGCAATCCCAGGCCCCAGAAAATGGTGCGCCAGCGGATGCGCCTGCGGTCAGTAGAAAACAGCCACGCGGCCAGTAGAACGGCCAGAATTCCCAACACTCCGGTGAATCGCGCCAAGAGGTTGCTCCTTAAGAACAGCTTTCAGCCATTAGCTCTTAGCCTTTAGCTTCGGCCGCTTGCGTATAAACACTTTGTCAGGCGATGTAAATCTCTTCGGCCTGCAAGAAAAAGCTAACAGCTAACAGCTAACAGCTAACAGCTAAGAGCTAAGAGTTAAGAGCTAAGAGCTAAGAGCTAAGAGCTAAGAGCTAAGAGCTAAGAGCTAAGAGCTAAGAGCTAAGAGCTAAGAGCTAAGAGCTAAGAGCTAAAGATTAGAGCTATTAGCTAAGAGCTCTCTTTCAGGTACTTCTCTGCCGTCCCGCGCGTAAACACGCGCCCCACTAATGGCACTGCCTCGGGCGGAGTTTTGGAGAAGTTAATTGCCGCTTTGAGAATCTCCACCGGCTCTACCAGCATCGCTGCGTTCGTCGCGTAGATCGTCGCGAACGGTTGCCCCTTCTCCACGCGAGCACCGCGCCGCGCATGGAAGAGAATGCCCGCATGTGGATCGACCGGCTCGCCGGCATTCTCGCGTCCCGCGCCGGTGCGTTGCACGGCCCAGCCCAGCGCGGTGGTATCCATCTCTGCGACGTAGCCGCTCTCCCATGCGTCCACTTTCAAGGTCGCGCCCGGCTGGTGGAACGACTCCATGTTGTCGAAGACCGAGACATCGCCACCCTGCGCGTCGACCATTTTCATAAATGCGGCGAGCCCGGCGCCATCGGTCAGCGCCGCTTCTGCCAGCTGGTAACCGGCCTGAGGCGTTGCTGCTTTGCCTCCTAAATAGATCATCCATCCGGCAAGGATGAGTGAAAGCTCGCGAAGGTCTTCACTCCACTCGGGCCGCGCCCCGCGCAACAGCTCCACGCACTCCACCAGCTCGATCCAGTTGCCGGCCGCGCGACCCAGCGGCTGGCTCATGTCGGTCAGTAGCGCCACGGTCTCGGTGCCGGCGGACTCGGCCGTTGCCACCATCAGCGCCGCCAGAAACTCCGTGTCCTCCATCTTGCGCAGGAACGCGCCGGAGCCGGTTTTGACGTCGAGCACGAGCCCGTTCAATCCCGCGGCCAGCTTCTTGCTCAATATCGATGCGCAGATCAGTCCCGGATTTTCGACCGTGCCGGTGCGGTCGCGCAGCGCATAGAGCTTGCGGTCGGCAGGCGCCAGTTGGTCGGTCTGGCCGATGATCGACGCACCGCACTTTTGAATTACGGCCTCGAACTCGTCCAGCGTGAGCGCAGTGCGGTAGCCCGGGATCGCCTCCAATTTGTCGAGTGTGCCGCCGGTGTGCCCGAGCGCGCGCCCGCTGATCATCGGTACAGCCACGCCGCACGCCGCCGCCAGCGGCGTCACCAGAAAACTGGTCTTGTCGCCCACCCCGCCGGAGGAATGCTTGTCCACTGTGCGCTTGCCCAGATTTTTCGGTGTGAAGCAAACGCCCGAGTCGCGCATGGCCAGCGTGAGGGCGCGCGTTTCATCGCGCGAAAGCCCGCGAATCCACGCGGCCATCAGCCACGCCGCAAGCTGGTCCGTTGGAATCGACCCGTCGGCCGCGCCACGCGCCACAAATTGAATTTCGCGTTCGCCGAGCGCTCCGCCGTCGCGCTTCTTGCGCAGAATGTCGATCATGTGCAGCGGTGAAGCTGAGTCCGATTGCATGGTTTTCGCCCTGGGGTGCAAGGCAATAAGAATACCGCATAAGACCCGCCGCGGTGCGCCATGGCACGCGCTTGCCGGCTCACTCCGCGCTTGACATTGTTCGGCCGATTTCCCTAAGATTCCCCAACCACTTCGCGATGCGCTTCTGGCGCGGAGCGGAGCCCCCTGAGAAGCCGCCACAGTCAATCTGCACCTTGTTGTACGGGTCTCAATCCGCAACTCCGGATTACCGCGCGAAATCTCATGGGGCCAATACACCGTAGAGGAGATATGCAATGATCTGTCCCGCGTGTGGAAAGGCCAACGTCGACGCCTCCGCGTTCTGCGAGCAATGCGGAACCCGTTTGCAAGCTCAACCGGCGGTCAACCCGGGCGCTCCCGCGCCAGGCCCTACTCCGCCAGCGCCGTTCCCCTTTCCGGGCCCGCCTGCCACCCCGCCTCCGTCTTCTCAGGCTGGAGCAGCGGCCAGCGCACTGATCGCTTCCATGTCGATGGGCGAGAAAATTTCCGGCGCAGGCGCGGTCGCCGCCGCGGTGGGCTTCTTTTTGCCCTGGATGTCCGTAGCCGGCGTGGCCTCTGAAAACGGCCTCGACGTGGCGAAAGCATCTGGTTCTGTGTATCTCACTCTCTTGATCGCACTTGCCGCCGCCGCGCTCTGCTACTTTTCCAGCAAAGCCGCGGCTGGGAAGAAACTTATGGTGGCCGGCTACCTGGTGCTGATCGGAGGGTTGGGGCCGCCGATTCTGCTGTCCTTGCTCTTCGGGTCGCCGCTTCTAGGCGGCGCGGGGATCGGCCTATGGCTGGTTGGGCTCGGTTATACCGCCATTGCGGCGGGCGGGCTGATGACGATTCGAGACTTCAGCAAGAGAACCTATTGAAGCGCGGAGCGGGGACCTCGTCCCTCCAGTCGGGTGTAGGATGTTCGCAGAATTCCTATCCGCACGGAGGACCCCATGTCATTCCGCACTCTGTTTCTCAGCCGCCTGCTTGGACTCTTTTTCCTGATCTGCGGCCTGGCGATGCTGCTTCACAAATCGATCTATACGGTGGCGCTCGCCACGGTTGCATTCGATCCATTGGCGATGCGGTGGATCGCGCTGGTCATTACGCTCGTCGGACTGGCAATGGTCCTGGCGCACAATGTGTGGTCAAAGCCCCCAGTGGTTGTCATCGTGACTCTTTTGGGCTGGCTGACACTCATCAAGGGTCTTGCCTATTTGTTTCTGCCGGCGAGGTGGCTGGAGGGATTTTTCCAGGCGATGCTCAACTGCGGGGTCTGCATCTATACGGCGCCCGCATTCTTGCTGGTGCTGGGCGCGTACCTCACGTATGAGGGATTCAAGTCGAAGCCCGCATAGAAGGCCTGCATAGGCGGTCCGAGTCAATGTCCGCTCAGGCCGCTACTTCAATTTCATCTCGAAGCCCAGCGGCAGCAGGTCGCTGAACACGATGGTCCGCGTGCCTTCTTTGGCGGGGAAGGCGACGGGTGCATCGGGCAGGATGAATTCTGCCAGCACTTGCCGGCAGGCGCCGCACGGCGGACTAGGCATTCCATTCAGATTGGCAACGGCCACAGCCGCAATGCGAATCTCCGGCCCGAATTGGGAAACGGCTCGCACCAATGCCGCACGTTCTGCGCAGATCGTAAGCCCGTAGCTTACGTTCTCCACGTTCGCACCGGTCACAATTTCGCCGTTGGTCAGCCGCAGGGCTGCTCCTACACGAAATTTGGAATAAGGCGAATAAGCGTTCTGCGCGGCCTGCTCGGCAAGTTTGAGCAGATCGTCGAGCGCCGCCTGGATCTGGTTCGTCATAGTGAATGCCCCAGTCCTTGAAATGGGGCAGATATTAGAGGCTAATCCATTTGCCTCGCGATGTATATATGGGAAGAGCAGGGACCCAGGGAACAAGGGACCGAGAGGGGATGGTCGATACAAATGGGGAGCAGCTTTAACTGCCGCGAGCGCGCTCTGCTGCCGTGGTTGTTTCTGTGCGCAACGGCGATCGCGCTTCTCGTCGGCGTGCGCGGCAACGCGAGCGCAGCGCCGCAGCAGCAATCCGCGCCGTCAGCCGCTCCTGCGCCGGTCTTCGATGTGGCTGCTATCCACGTTCATGAATCCTTGCCGCACGAGCACAACTCCATCTGGAGTTCGCCCTTCGACGGTCACTTCCGAGCGGAGAATGTCTCTGTCGTTATGCTCATCCACTGGGCCTACGAAATGCCGGAAACGCGAATCCTCGATGCGCCGGGCTGGGCACGTTCAACCTATTTCAATATCGATGCCACGGCCGATCCGTCTGTGGATCAGCAACTGAAAGGCCTCACCTCCGATGCCGGCCGCAAAGTGAAAGAAGCGATGGTCCGAGCGCTCCTCGCCGATCGCTTTAAGCTGGCCACTCACACTGAAATGCGCGAACTGCCAATCTACACTCTTGTAGTGGCCAAAGGCGGACCAAAACTCGGCGCCCTTCAGGAAAACGGAACGTCCATCAATCGGGGAAGTGACCGCATCGAGGTCCAAACATCGAACAGCGTCTCCACGCTGGCCGAGCAGCTATCGATGATTGTCGGCCGCGACGTCGTCGACAAAACCGGCATCGCCGGACGTTACAATCTCAAGCTGCAGTGGACTCCAGACGCCGCTGCCGACTCCGGCCCATCGATCTTTACCGCGCTCGAAGAGCAATTGGGCCTCAAGCTGGAACCCGCCAAAGGCCCTGTGCAGGTTCTCGTCATCGACCGTGTGGAAATGCCGACGGCGAATTAGCATTCTTCGATCCCTTAGCCTCTTAGTCCCTCAGTCCCTAGTCCCTTAGTCCCTGCCTTCCTCAAGTTGCACGCCGGTCTTCCGATAAGACTCTTGAGTGTCCTCCGTCCGGGTGCGAACCCGGCCGCCGGACGAGTGGGAGCCATGGACGATCTGACAAGGGAGTTCCTGATCGAGAGCCAGGAAGGGCTGGACCGCATGGAGCGGTGCCTCACCGAACTGGAGGAGCGGCCGCAGGATAAAGAACTTTTGGGCGAGATCTTCCGTTCCGTGCACACCATCAAGGGAACCACGGGATTCCTGGGCTTTAAGCGCCTGGAAAAGCTGGCCCACGCCGGGGAAAGCCTTCTGGGCCTGCTGCGCGACGGCAAGACGACTGCCGGCGCTACTGTGATTACTGCGCTGCTGCACCTGCTGGACGGCCTGCGCGAACTGCTCAAGACCATTGAAGCCAGGGACAGCGAGGGCGACGGCAGACGACTCGGCGTTGATTGCGCGCCTCGAAGAACTGCAAGCCCCGGCGCAGAATGCCAAAGCCAGGGATGCAGGCGCAGCACCCGCGGCGCATGAAGCCGCGGCGGTCAAGGCGGGCGTTGCCGCCGCGCAGCCGCAGACGGCAGTCGCACCGCCCCTCCACGCCCGCTGCCGCGCCTCCCACCTCTATCGAAACAGAAAGCGCCGGAGCCCGCGGAAGCTGCTCCCGCCGCATGCCGCCGTCCTGACGCCCGCCGAAGCCTCGAAATCGCGCGCGCAGGGAACCGCTTCAGAAAGCACGTTGCGCGTCGACGTCGCGCTGCTCAACCGCATGATGAATCTGGTGGGCGAACTGGTGCTCACCCGCAACCAGGTGCTGCAGGCCACCGCCGCCGACCCCAATATGACGCTGCTCTCGCGCCGCCTCGACATGGTCACCGCCGATCTGCGCGAATCAGTCATGAAGGCGCGCATGCAGCCGGTCTCCAATGTCTTCTCCAAGATGCCGCGCCTGGTCCGCGATCTGACGCACGTCACTCGGCACGCCGCGTCGCGCCTCCAGATGGAGGGCCAGGAAACGGAGCTCGACAAGAGCCTGCTCGAAGCCATCAAGGATCCACTTACGCACGCCGTTCGCAATGCGCTCGATCACGGCATTGAGCCGCCCGCAGCGTCGCGAAGCTGCGGGCAAAGATCCCGAGGGTACACTGATCGCTGCGCGCCGCCCAGGAAGGCAGCCACGTGGTCATCGAAGTTTCTGACGATGGCGCGGGCATAGCGGTCGAGAAGATCCGCAGCAAGGCCATCGAGCGCGGGCTGCTTACCGCGGAGCGCGCCGCGCAGCTGGGCGAGCGCGAATCTGCTGCAGCTCGTGTTTCTGCCCGGCTTCTCCACCGCAGCCGCGGTCACCAACGTGAGCGGGCGCGGCGTGGGCATGGACGTGGTCCGCACCAACGTGGAAAAAATCGGCGGCAAGGTGGAGATCGATTCGCGACCGGGCAAGGGCACCACGTTGCGCATGCGCATTCCCCTCACGCTGGCCATTATTCCCGCGCTCATCGTGCGCAGCCTAAGCCAGAGTTTCGCGCTGCCGCAGGCCGCGCTCTCTGAGCTGGTGCATATTCCGCCCGAACGGGCATCGACGGCCATCGAATGGATAGAAAGCGCGCCGCTCTACCGGTTGCGGGGCCGCCTGCTGCCGCTGGTCTTTCTCGACCGGCTGCTGATGCCGGGCCGCGATTGCAAGCTCTACACCGATCGCGATAACTTCATCGCCGTGCTCGACGCCGATGGCCGCCGCTTCGGCCTGGTCGTCGATTCACTCGCCGATCCCGAAGAGATTGTCGTGAAGCCGTTGAACGCGGTGCTCAAGGACATCGGCATTTTTTCCGGCGCCACGGTTCTCGGCAATGCCGATCTCGCGCTTATTCTCGATCCCGGATCGATCGCCATCAAGGCCGGCGTGACCATGAGCAGCGACGAGGAATCCGCGCATGTCCTCGAAGAGGAGAACGAGAGCGAAGCCGCACGCATGCGCTATCTGCTGGTGGAAGTGGCGGGGCGGCAGGCCGCGGTGCCGCTGGCCGACGTGCTGCGCATCGAGCAAGTCCCGCTTGCGCGGATCGAATACATCGGCTACCGGCCCGTGCTCAACTTCGAAGGCCAGTTGCTGCCGGTCGAGGACTCGGGCGGAATACTGGCCGCCGCTGCGGGCGATCCCGAGGCCCAGGTTGTGGTGGTGGTTTGCCGCGACGGCAATCGCCACGTGGGCATCGCGGTTTCGCACGTGCTCGACGTCACCTCCGGCGGTAATCTCTTCGAGGCCGGCACGGGAAACCGCGCGGAGGGGGTCACGCTGCTGAAGGATCGCGTGACCGGCGTGGTCGATCTCGGCGGCGTGCCACCGCTGCCCGCCAATGAAGGCGCGCCGCAGGCCTGGCAACAGACAGCGGAGGTCTTGGGATGAGCACGGGGATAAGCTTGTTGCCTCGCAAACCGAAGAATGAAGCGCAGGTGGAAGTGTGTTCAGTGCGCGTCGGCACCACGCTGTTCGGCATACCCATCCAGCACATTCTTGAGATTGTGGGCTCGGCCCGTCCTCAGCCCATCCCGCTGGCGCCGGGTTTTGTGGGCGGCCTCATTCACTATCGCGGCGACGTGCTCACCACCGTGAGCCTCCGCTATCTGCTCGATCTTCCGCCCCTCGACGGCGCGCAGGATGTCCTGGTGCTGGAGAGCGGGGCAGGATGCTTCGGGCTGCAGGTGGACTCGGTGGGTGAGGTGCTCAGCGTCTCCGGAGTCGACTTCGAGCCTAATCCCTCGATTCTCGTCGAGCGCCGCCGCACGTTGTTGGCCGGCGCTTACAAGCTCAAAGACAGCCTGCTGGTCATGCTCGATCCCGAACGGCTCGACCCTGCGCGACTTGGCCCCGCGCGACTCGACTCGGCACGTCCGGGTGCGGCTCCGTCGGCCTAGCATGCGCACTCTGCCGCAGGCATCTGTGCCAGGAGGAAGATCATGCGCGCACTGATCGTCGACGACTCGCGCTTCGTAAGAATTTTTTTGCGCGGCATGCTCGAAGAACGCGGGTTCGCGTGCGACGAAGCTGCCGAAGGCCGCGCCGCGCTGGAGCTGCTGCACGGCGACCAGACCTTCGAGCTGGCACTGGTGGATTGGAACATGCCCGTGATGAATGGCCTGGAGATGCTGCGCCAGTTACGCGCCGACGGATTCAGAGACCTGAAGGTGCTGATGGTGACGACCGAGGCCGAAAACGACTACATCGTTCGCGCCCTCGAAGCCGGAGCCGACGAGTACTTGATGAAGCCCTTCGATGACCAGGCCCTGGACGAAAAACTGGCCATGCTTGGCCTGGTCGAGGCCTGAAAGATGACGAGGCCTGAAGGACGACGAGGCATGAAGGACGACGAGGCATGAAGGACGACGAGGCTTGAATGTATGACGAGGCCTGAACTATGACGGTCGCCCGACGCATTCGCGTTCTCATCGTGGATGACTCCGCCGTGATGCGGAGCCTGCTGCGCTCTGTCCTCCTCTCCGATCCCGGTCTGGAAGTGGCCGGAACCGCCGCCGATGGCGCTTCGGCACTGGAGATTCTCCGGCTCGAGCGTCCCGATCTGATTGTGCTCGACGTCGAAATGCCGGTGATGGACGGCCTCGTGACCCTGCGCGAGTTGCGTGCGCGTAATCACTCCATGCCGGTGATCATGTGCAGCTCGCTCACCCAGCGCGGCGCCAGAGTGACCATTGAAGCGCTGGCCAGCGGGGCGAGCGATTACGTTGCCAAGCCCAGCGGCCAGGAGGGACGCGAATCCGCCATCCGGGCACTGGCGCAGGAGCTCATTCCCAGGATTCGCGCGCTTACCGGCCACCTGCAAGCGCGGCCGGCTGCGGCGGCGGCACTGCGTACCGTGCTGGCCACGCCGCCGACCCTGCCGTCTGCACCGCAATCGCCTGCCAAGCCATCCGTGCTCGCGATCGGCGTCTCCACCGGCGGCCCGGCGGCGCTCGACGTGCTTCTACCCGTGCTGCCTGCCGGCTTTTCGCTTCCGGTT
Organism: uncultured Acidobacteriota bacterium; assembly: GCA_963826735.1. Lineage (GTDB taxonomy): Bacteria > Acidobacteriota > Terriglobia > Terriglobales > Acidobacteriaceae > Telmatobacter. The sequence continues at coordinate 312,799 of CAWGYN010000005.1, read as the reverse complement.
CTCATCGTGCAGCATATGCCCGAAGTCTTTACGCGGTTGCTCGCGGAACGCCTCAGTCACCGTTGCGGTTTGCGAGTTTCAGAAGTCGCGGAAGGTATGCCCGCAATTGCGGGGGGCATTTATATTGCGCGCGGCAACTGGCACATGGAAGCGCTACCCGGGGCGCGCCCCGGCGCACCCGCAACCCTTCACCTTACGCAGGACCCGCCGGAGAACCATTGCCGTCCCGCCGTAGACACGCTCTTTCGCTCCGCGGCGCGCGTGTACGGCTCCGGCGTGCTCGCCGTGGTGCTTACGGGCATGGGATACGACGGTCTCATCGGCTCGCGCCTCATTCGCGAACAGGGCGGATCGGTTCTGGCGCAGGATCAGGCCACGAGCACGGTATGGGGCATGCCCGGAGCCGTGGCCCAGGCTGGCCTGGCCTACAAGGTGCTCCCACTCGCCGCCATCGCTCCCGAAATCCTGCGCATCGCCGGCCGCGCCGCTGCCTCGCCCAACGAAGCCTCCAGCCTTGCGCGGATGGTGGTTTAGCCATGGAACAAACCGCGAGTTCCGAATACGGCTATCTTCGCCAACTGGTTTTCGGCGTGTCGCAAAATGTCCTCGACGCCTCGCGTGACTACCTCTTTGACACGCGCCTTACCAAAATTCTGCGCAACCAGGGCATGACGCGCCTCGACGAACTGGTGCACAAGCTGCGCTCGCAGAAAAATCCCGCGCTGGAGCGCGAGGTCGCCGAGGCCATGACCATCAATGAGACCAGCTTCTTTCGCGATCTGCGCCCCTTCGATCTTCTGCGCCAGGAGTTGCTGCCCAAAATCATCGAGGCGCGCCGCTTTCACCGCACGCTCCGCTTTTGGAGCGCCGCCTGCGCCACCGGGCAGGAGGCCTACAGTCTGGCCATGATGCTGCTCGAACATTTCCCAATGCTGGCGGGGTGGAGATTCGTCATTGAAGGCACCGATATCTCTCATGAAGTAGTCCAGCGCGCCCAGGCCGGCCGCTATTATCGCATCGAGATAAACCGTGGATTGCCCGCGCGCTTCGTGGTCCGCTACTTCGACCACGTGGGCGAAGACTGGATCGTCAAGCCCGAGGTCCGCAAGCTCTGCCATTTCCGCCAGGCCAATCTCTGCGGCCCATCGCTGCCGTTCAACCGCGCCACCGATGGCTTCGACGTGATCTTTCTGCGCAATGTCATGCTCTACTTCGATCAGCCCACGCGCCGCACCCTCCTCGCCGGCATTCACCGAATACTTGCTTCCGACGGCATCCTCTTCCTCGGCTCGAGCGAGCAGCCCGCGGATCTTTCTCTGTGGACCCCGGTCCTCACCGGCGGTACGTGCTACTACCGTCCGCGGCAGCCGAGCTAGGGCATTCCTTGATTGCCGTACCCCCAAAGCTCCGTGCCCCATCCTCGCGAGGTTTTTCTTCTCGCAAGGGCGGGAGATCACTATCGCCGGGTACAGCATCTCTGGTTCGGCTCCCGGAAATGCCTCTTCGCGGGTTGACGCACACCGCGTAAACTGCGTAAGAAACGCAAAGGGGTACGCAATTGACAATCAATCGCCGCAATTTTCTCTTCAGCCTTGGTGCATCAGCGGCGCTGCCGGCACTGGCGCCGGCAAACCACGGCGCGCAGCCCGCGGCAAAGCCGGGCGAGGCGAGAGCGCATGTAGATCTGAACGGAGCCTGGGAGCGCCTGGTCGAGCAGGCGCATTACGACTTGATCTCCGTGCCGTCATCCCATCGCCCCATCGGGCAATTCACGCTAAAGCGCGAGTTCACGCTGCCAAAGCTTGCGCCGGGCATCCGAGCTTTTGTACATTTCGAAGCGATCAACTACTACGGCCGAGTATCGGTCAATGACGTCACCCTGGGCGCGATGGGGCCGTACACGCCTTACGAGTTTGAATTCACTTCGCATGCAAAAGAAGGCGCGAATTCAGTTTCACTCGACCTGGCCGACCTCGTACCGTTCGCTGATGGCTCGGGAACAGACGAGATCGCTCTCGGCGTGAATCCTGGCTGGGAGGCTTCCAGCGGAATCATTCGAGACGTCTATGTGGAGATGCGTCCCGCGACGTTCATCGACAATGTTCGCCTGGCATACACGCCGACAGAGGATTTCGCGAAGGCGCGATGCACGGCGCAGGTCATGACTTCAAGCAACATGCCGGTTGGCGCCGAGGTCACGCTGCGCCTTATCCGTAACCAAGTGGGAGTGGACCAGGCGGAAGCGGCGCGCGTGACGCAGACGGCGAAACTGCCGGCAGGCGCCGGGATAGTGGAGTTTACCTTCGACGTTGAGCACCCCGCACTGTGGTCGCCGGCCACTCCAAATCTTTATCGTCTCGAAGCGTCGCTCAAGTCCGCCGATGCCGTCGACACATGGGTCTGCCGCACAGGATTTCGCGAGTTCAAGGCTGCCGGCCGCGAGTTCCGCTTGAATGGGGCCCGTTGCATTTTGCACGGAGTGTGCCGCCACGACATGTGGAAGGACCAGGGTTTTACCCTGACGCGAACGCAGCAGCGCCAGGACATGAAGATGATCAAGGATCTTGGCTGCAATTTTGTGCGCCTGGTTCACTATCCGCACGACCGGCACATTGTGGAGCTTGCCGATGAAATGGGCCTGATGGTGAGCGAAGAGCCGGGATACTGGCAAGTAGACTTCAAAACCATACCGCGTAGCGAGATCGAACTCGGCTACGAAATTCTGGAGCGCACCATCCGCCGCGATTGGAACTCGCCCAGCGTGGTGGCGTGGTTGCTGGCCAATGAATGCTCCCTTACGACGGAATTCCTGAGGGAAGGCAAGCGGCGCTGCAACACACTCGACCCGCTGCACCGGTTGGTCTCATCCGCGAACGATCGCGGCGCGAAAATCACCAAGCCAATGTACGAAGAAGCGGGGATGGATTTCTTCGACCGGCACCTCTACACGTTCAATGTCGCTGAATTCGAAAAGGAGGCGGACCTCTATGGTCCCAGCAAGCCGCTCACATTTACCGAGTGGGGCGGCCGGGCAATTGGGCAGGGACTGCCCGAAATGCAGGACACCGTGAACATGCTCCTGAAACTCGAGCGCGAAGGAAAAATTGCCGGGACATCATTCTGGTCGTGGCAGGATCTGAGGCAATACACGCGCGACGACGCGGAGATGCACGACGGAATCCTCGAGTCGGGTGCGGTGACAGAATCGCGCGAGCCGCGGCCTGCTGTTTGTGGGGAATTGAAGCGGCTGTTTGAAGGGCGCCCGCAGTTTGCGCCTGTTGAGCCCAGGCCGGCGATGCTTCCGCTGCGCCGCATTCCATGGGCGACACGCAGCACACTCACGCCCGTATCGCTCGATGGGGCATTGGCCGCCAATGCTGCAGTGTGGAATGCGTTTGAAGCGGCCATGGAAAAGTATTGGCCCACGGTGCGCGCCGATGATCAGTGGGCGCGGACTGGATCGAAATTCGAACTATGGCGGCAAAGCGCAGAAGACGGAATCCGGCTGGCCGGCGCTCCGTTTCGTCCGGCGCTCGTGCAGCGGCACGTTCGGCCGCTGGTCGCCGGCAACCGGTTCGAGCTGGAGATTCCGATTGCGCAGCGCTGCACGCGGCTCCATATCCTGGGAGGCATCTCTTTGCCGTTGGGATATCCCATGATCGGGAAAGCGGGAGATGTGGCTGCGACCTGCGAGTTGTTCTTTGCAAATGGGACGGCGACTGAGATTCCGTTGCGCTGGGGATTTGAATTGGCACAAGGCAACATGATTCACGATGGCACGCGCATTCTGCCGGTCGCCGCGCAAGCTCAAGCGGCAATCGAGTACATCAAGGATGCCGCGCGTGAGCAGTATCAGATCCTGCTCTACTCTACGCCGCGATTTGAAGCGAATACGATTGCATCCCTGCGATGCAAGGTTGCGGACGAGCGTAATTGGATTGCAATTTTCGCGGTCACTGCGGAAAAGGAATAGCCGCCTGCCTGGCTGTTCGGAATGGAGAAACAAATGAATTATCTCGAACGGTTCAAAGTTGCGCCGGGATCTAAAGTGAAGCTCAAGAAGATCGATCCCGCCTTCACTGACGGCCACAAGAGCCACAAGTCCGCAGCGGATGAGCTCGCCCATGATCAGGAGAAGCTACGTGAGCTCCAGGACCTGCTTTACGCAGAGCACGGCCATTCACTTCTCATCTGCCTGCAGGCCATGGACACCGGCGGAAAAGATGGCGTGATCAACCACGTGCTGGGCGCGATGAATCCGCAGGGCTGCCGGGTGGCGGCATTCAAGCAACCCTCCGCGGAGGAGGCTGCCCACGACTTTCTATGGCGCGCACACAAGGCCGCCCCCGCCCGCGGCGAAGTGGTCATCTTCAACCGCTCGCACTACGAGGATGTTCTGATCGTCCGCGTGCACAATCTGGTGCCGAAAGAGATCTGGTCGCGCCGTTACGATGAGATCAACGACTTCGAGCAGAATCTGGCCGCGAACGGCACGCAGATTCTCAAGTTCTTTCTGCACATCTCCAAAGAAGAGCAACTGAAGCGATTCAAGGAGCGGCTCGACGACCCCAGCAAGCACTGGAAGATCAGCGAAGCCGACTACAAGGAGCGCGGCTTCTGGGACGATTACGTCGCCGCTTATGAGGAAACGCTGTCCCGGTGCAGCACCGCCCACGCGCCGTGGTTCGTGATCCCCGCCAACCACAAATGGTTTCGCAATCTGGCCATCGCGCGCATCGTCGTGGAGCATCTGGAATCGCTGAAGATGCAGTATCCCAAGCCCACGGTAGATTTGAAATGCATCCGCCGCGAGTATCACGCTGCGGAAAAAGACGCATAGCCCCGGGAAGTTGAGCTCGCCGATACCCCCTGTTGGTCTGCACCATGCCGCGGCAGAATAGCCCGCGTCGTCCTTTTTTTACTGTGTAAGAAACACTCACACTGAATAAATTACATAGCCAGCCGCAGGCGGAAAATCTCGAACTGGCTTCATGCCAGCTCGGCCGCCTTGCCTAAGTCGAACCAGATGAACCGGATCGGTATTTCGGCTGCGGAATGACCACATTGGCACTCAAATTGCACAGCAAACGGTCGATCATCTTTGTCCAAGTACCAGCAGCCCGGCAGCGAAACAGCCAAGCGATCCCTGTGATCTCAGCGGCGAAGCGCTGGCGCATCCGGATTTGTCTGGCACGATCCGCATCTCCGCATCCAGGCACTACTGCGGTCCTTAATAAGGAGTTATGTATTGATAAGCAATTCATTCGACACCTCAACTGCCAACCAACATACGGAATTTCGGACCCCATCCAGAGAAGCAACATTTCCTGCCGAGATCGCCATCTACCTCCGTGCAGTTCGCCAACGCAAGCAAAGCACAGAGGAGTGGCGCCTGCGTGAAAAGGTGCAGGGCGAGTTCAGGGAAAAGCTGCCGGGGGTCGTGGGCACGTTGGCCTCCATTATGGAGGCGTACGACCGGGATATCGCAGACCACCAGATCCGCGTCGCCACCATCGCTTGTGCTATTGCCGGCGAGATGGGATGGGATGAAGAGCAGGTTCAGGCATTGCGCGTGGCATCTCTTCTTCACGATGTTGGGAAGATGACCGTGTCTCGAGAAATATTGAACAAGCCAGGACAGTTGAACGCCGAGGAATTCTTTCAAATGAAGTTACATGCTGTGGCGGGTCACGCCATACTGAAAGACATTCGGTTTCCCTGGCCGATTGCCGAGACAGTGCTGCAACACCACGAGCGCATGGACGGTTCGGGTTACCCGAGAGGTTTGAGTGGCGATGACATTCTGCCTATGGCACGGGTTCTGGCGATTGCCGATGTGTTTGATGCGATGACATCCGCCCGTTCGTACAGGCATGCATTGGAACCGGAGGTTGTGCTCATTGAACTTGAGAGGCAAGCTGGAACGCTCCTGGACGCGAGGATAGTCAAGACGTGTGTTTCTCTGTTCCGTGAGAAGCAGTGTAAGCCTCCGTGCCGGAACGTGACCGGGGACGTGCAACGTTCGATCCCGAATGTCGCACAAGAATGGTCGCAAACCTACCGGCGCTCAGGCTTGGGAGTCTTTGATAGGAAGCTACAAGTGATTTGACACGCTCGGCGGTTTCTGCCGACTCGCTAATTTGCTGGCTCGCTGACTTGCTGAATCACTGTCTCGCCGAGCAGCCGCTCGACCTCGTCGTGCAGCCGTGCCGCGATGGCGGCCTCGCTCTCCTCAGGGCCGAAGCGGATGGCCTCGCCCACACGCACCTCGAGATGCCCCGAGCGGAACCAGCGGCGACGGCCGGCTCTCATCTCGCCCAGGCCGCGAATAGCCGTTGGCACCACCGGAACGTCACTTTGTTTGGCGAGCAGTCCAATGCCGGGGCGGAAGCGTGCCAGTTGCCCCTCAGAGCGCGCGCCTTCGGGAAACACCATGACGCTGTAGCCGCGATCCATTGCCCGGCCCGCGTGGGCAAAGCTTAACTGGAAATCGCGCTGGTGCGGCAAGGGAAAGACGTTGTAGAAGGCCGTGACGAGCCAGTAGGCGGGCGGTCCGAGCAGCCAGATGCCTTTGTGCCCCGGCGGCCAGTCGGGATTGCGCCAGTGCCGGTAGTCGTCGAGCATGTCGCCCGCCATGGCCACGGCGATGTGGCGGCGCAGCGGGCCGGGGAGCCCGTATTGAATCAACGGGCCGTCGTAGGCCGTCACGTGGTTGCCCACAATGAGCAGCGGGCCCGGCGGCAGCGGCTTTTCCGGCCCCACCACGCGCGGCGCAGCCAGCAGCCACGTGAGCGGGCGCTGGATCACTTCAAGAAAAACCACGCGCAACCATTGGAACGGCTTCCACCACGGCCACTCAGGATAGACAAAGCGGACGCGCGGCGCAGCGGTAATCGCTGTTCCCTGTTCCCGGTTCCCTAATCCCTGGTCCGGAGTCCTCAGTCCCTTAGCCCCTGTCGTCTTCTCGTTCCCTTGTTCCCTCATTTCCTCGGTCCCGGCTCTTTCGGTCCCTGTCTTTTCGGCCCCTTGTTCCTTTGTTCCCTCATTCCCTGGTCCTTCATCCACCAATTGCCGCAACTCTCCCAGCGTGTGCACGTCTTCAAGCAGCCCATTGCTCTGCACGATGCCCAGCCGATCCTCGATAGCTGCGGAAAGTTGCACGCGGCCCAGGCTGTCCAGGTGCAGATCTTCCGCCAGGCGCAGTTCGTCGCCCACGCCGGGATGGGCTTCGCCGGTGATTTGCGCGATGAGCGTGAGCAGCCAATCGGAGGAGGGCCCGAATTCGCCTTCATGGGCGCCCTGCGCGGAGTTGCTGGTCGTCGCCGCCGCGGCCTGGATCCGCGCCAGCCATGCGGCTACGGGTTTGCGCCGCACCTTTCCTGTTGAGGTGCGCGGCAGATCCGGCTCCGGCCACATCACCCAGCGGCTGATGCGCTGGAACTCAGCCAGCTTGGCGTTGGCGCGCTCGATCGCCGCTCCCGAGTTACATCCCGAACCCCGGCAGGCCAGCACCGCGCACGGCTCCGGACCAGTTGGCGTCTCCATGGCCACCACCGCGCAGGCAGCGATTTCCGGCTGCTCCTCGATGGCCGCCTCGATGTCCTCCGGGTGGATGTTGAGCCCCGCCGCAGTAACAATCACCTCGCTCTTCCGGCCCAGAAAACGCAGCTCGCCCGATTCCTGCAGCTCCGCAATGTCACCGGTCGCCAACCATTCTTCCTCGCGCGGGTGCAGTTCGCCGGCAGCCCAAGTGGCGCCGGAAATTATGGGACCGCGCACCAGCACCTCGCCGTCGGGAGCGAGTTTGACTTCGCGGCCTGCCATGGGTTTGCCGATAGTGCCCTTGGCCACGTGGAAAGGATGGTTAAGCGTGATCAGCGCGGTGGTCTCGGTCATGCCATAGCCCTGTATCACCACGAATCCGAGTGCGTTCCAGAATTGCTCGAGGGGTCCCGGGAGCGCGCCGCCGCCGGAGATGAGGGCCCAGAACTTGAGGCCGAACGCGCGATGCACGGCGCGGAAGCGCCACCAGCGGCGCCAGGGGCTGAGTTTTTGCGATCCGGCCGCGCGCGCAGCCAGGCTCGGATGGGCCGCTTCCAGATGCGCCTTAAGCAGGGCATGGACGCGCGGCACGGCAGCCAGAACGGAGATGCGCTCGGCGCGGATGAGTTCGATGATGTGCGGCGCGGCGAGCCGGCTCTCAAAATGCAGCTCGGCCCTGAAGATGGGCGGGACCCAGAGGCCCATGGTCTGGCCGAAGACGTGGCTCAGAGGCAGCGTGTGCAAAATGCGCAGGGGATGAATGAGCCGCTCGTAGCGCATATACGGCTGAGCGCCATCTTCAATGGGCCCCATGCTGGCCAGCACATTGCCGTGAGTAATGACAATGCCTTTGGGATCGCCGGTGGTGCCGGAGGTAAATAAAATCTCAAGCGGGGTGTCCTGCGCCAGCCCGGAGACAGCGCCCATTTCCGCGGCGGGTAGATGGTCGAGCCAGTTCTCAAAGGCAAGGGTGAGAATTTCGGGGCCAGTCTGCGCCGCCACCAGCTTGGCCATCAGGAGCGTGTCGCCCACGGCCATTTTGGGATGGACGTCAGCGGCCACACGCGCGGCAAACTCCGCAGTTCCGGCTGCGTCGAGAGGAACCGTCAGCACTCCGCGCAACAGGCAGCCGTGGAACGCCGCGATCCACTCGGCACTATTCTCAGCCCAAAGCATTACGCGGTCGCCCTGGCCGATGCCCTGCTCGGCCAGGAAAGCGGCGAAACGGCCGGCGAGGCGCGCCAGTTCGCCGTATGTTGTGACATGACGCCGGTTGCCCCGAAAATGCACCACGGCAATTTCGCGGTCAAAGCGGCGAAAGTCGTCGATCAGTGTGGCGAGGTGGTCGCGCATGAATTGTTCCGGCAAGAACATGGTACGCGATGGGCAGCGCCGCGTCTGTAATGTGGCGAGCATCGTACACTGGATTTAACAGGGATTCCCCATGAAAAAACTCACTTTTGGACTGTACGTTCTACTCACAATCGCTTTGTTGATCTGGGGCTATTACCAGGCCATCTATGTCGCGCCCAACGACGCCAGACAAGGCGAAATCTTCCGCATCATCTACTATCACGTGCCATCGTTCGCAGTGGCGTTCGCATTCTTTTCTGTCAGCCTGGCCGGCTCCATCGGATTTCTCGCTTTTCGGCGTAACTTCCCCGACCGGGCGCAGATCGCGGATGCGCTGGCACTCGCGGGAGCGGAAGTTGGCGTAGTGTTTTGCACGGTTGGGCTCACGACAGGTCCTCTTTGGGGCCGCCGTGCATGGGGCATGTGGTGGACTTGGGACGCGCGCCTGACGACCACCCTGGTTCTGTGGCTCATCTATATGAGCTACCTGCTCTTGCGGCGGTTTGCGGCAGGGTCGCAAATGCAGACCGTGGCTGCCGTTCTCAACATCTTCGGCGCCCTTGACACCCCTATCGTTTATTTCTCAACGCATTTCCAGAAAGTGATTCCCACCCAGCATCCCGCGCCGGTCTTCGGCGGGGGGCCCGACTCAGGGATGGACCCCACGATGGTAGGCGCACTGATGTGGAATATGCTGGCGTGGTTTGCATGGGGCCTGCTGATCCTTGCCCTTCGCTATCGTGTCGAGCGGCAGCAACAGAAGATCGTAGCCGCGGAAGCGCAGCGCGCTTTAGAGGCTTAAGTTTTGTCCGGAATGGTTTGAATCCGGATGCGCCTGAAAAATGAGGAGATCCATGAAAAAGCTTGCCATCGGACTAATCGTCGCCGTCCCCCTCGCTCTCTTGGCCTGGACTGCGCATCTGATTTTCTCCGCCCCCTCATCCGATTGGAACCTGAATGCATCGCAAGCCCAGCTCGACGCGGCCGCGGCCATGCGCGACCACCTGTATCGGCAGGCGGCCTACACCATCACCTGGGCCATCCAGCTTGGATATCTGGCATGGCTGTTCATGAAATGGCTGGCGCAGAAGCGGTAAGCGAGTGTGCGCCCGCCGGCGTTTCCCCTCGAGATTCCCGTTCCGGCGCACCAAAGAAGTTCCCTCCCGCAATCGCCCTTTCGGCACAGCATCACGGTTTAGTTGTATTGGATGTTTTCAGCGCTTCCCCGATGATTCCCATGGGTGCGCTTGAACGAGTGGCGGCCAAGGGAACTTACCATGCATGACCTCATCATTGCTCTCGCCTTTATCGGTATGGTTATTGCCCCAGCGGTGGTAGCTGCAAAAAGCAGTCAAGCAGGCGACGATCCCGACTAAAAACGTGGCCGTAAGCGCATTCCAGTAGCGCCAGTCTCCAGTCCCGGCTGCACTGGCACAGCTTGCCCTGAGCGAAGCCGAAGGGTCCACGCCGCCAGCGTCCGCGACCGATCCGACGATCCGAACCACCCCAGCCGCGCTGCCCTGCAATTGCCCTCCGTTCCTCCAGCCAGTAAACTGTGGGATCGGGGGGCGTGTCATGTTGGTAGTGATGAAGGCGCAGGCGACCGCGGAGGAAATCCAGGCGGTCTGCGACCATATCGTACAGTTGGGATTCCGTCCCCATCCCCTGCCCGGCGCGCAACGCACCGCGATCGGCATCACCGGCAATCAAGGCGAGGTGAACCGCGGCAACCTGGAATCGCTTTCCGGCGTCGCGGAAGTCATCCGCGTTTCCAAAGCCTACAAACTCGCCAGCCGCGATGTAAAAGAAGAAGACACGGTGGTGCGCTTCCCGGGCACGAGCGCGAGCATTGGCGGCCGCGATCTGGCCGTGATCGCCGGGCCGTGCTCCATTGAGAGCCCCGAACAGGCCTTTGCCATTGCGGAACAGGTGGCTGCGGCGGGCGCACAGTTTTTCCGCGGCGGTGCTTACAAGCCGCGCACTTCGCCTTACGCCTTCCAGGGGCTCGGCCTTGAAGCGCTGAAAATCATGGCCGAAGTCAGAGACAAGTTCGGGCTGCGCATCGTCACCGAGGCCCTCGATACCGAAACCCTCGACCTGGTGGCGGAGTGGGCCGACGTGATCCAGATCGGCGCGCGCAACATGCAGAATTTCTCTCTGCTCAAGAAGGCGGGCCGTCTGCGCAAGCCGGTACTCATCAAGCGCGGCATGAGCGCCACGCTCGAAGAGTTCCTGATGGCCGCCGAGTACGTAATGAGCGAGGGCAATTACGAGGTGATTTTGTGCGAGCGCGGCGTGCGCACGTTTTCCGATCACGCCCGCAACACGCTCGATCTCAGCATTGTGCCCGCGTTGCAGCATGTGAGCCATTTGCCCATCCTCGTCGATCCCAGCCACGGTACCGGCCGCCGCGACAGTGTTCTGCCCATGGCGCGCGCCGGTATTGCCTCGGGCGCCGATGGCCTGATCGTCGAGGTCCACAATCATCCCGAGACCGCGGTTTCCGACGGTCCGCAATCGTTGTATCCCGAACAATTCCGCACCATGATGAACGAGATCGAGCAGATCGCGCCCATTGTCGGCCGCAACCTGGCGCGAGGCGTGAACGCTTCCGCTGTGGCAGCGAGTAAACAGTGAACCGTGATCGGCGAGAACCTGTAGCGCCGGTCTCCCGACCGGCTGTAGCGGGGGTCTCCGGACCCCCCCAGGGAAGGTGGCAGTTGGGAAAAAGCTATTCTCCCTTCTGTCGAGACAAATTTGTAAAATGCGGACTAACCGCGGCTGCCCTCTTCGCGCTCTTCCTCACCGGCTGCCGGACCCACGATTTTCCGCAATACCCGCCCAACTATCGCGAATACGCCTATGTGTCCAACGGCGGCAGCGACACGGTCACCGTGCTCGACGTGGTGGATGTCCGTGTAGACCGCGAACTCCCGGTGGGACGGCATCCGGTGGCCGTGGCCGCCAGCCCGACGCGCAACGAAATCTACGTGGTGAACGCAGGCGCAGCGGACGCCAACGGCTCCATTTCCGTGATCGACGCCGAGCACAACACCGTGGTAGCGACGATTGCCGTGCACCGTGAACCGCTGTCGATTGATCTCGACGCCGACGGCCAGCGCGCGTACGTCGCGAACTCCGGCTCGAATTCGATTTCTGTCATCGACCTCAGGGCGCGGCGCGAACTTGCGCAGTTTGGCGCGGGCGAGCTGCCCGTGGCGGCGCGGCTGGCGCCGGATGGCAAGACGCTGGTGATCGCCAATCAGGGAGCCAACTCCGTAACGGTGATGGATCCCGCGGACGGCCATGTGCGAGCGGTGTTTCAAGGCTGCCCCGGAGCGGCCAGTCCGGTTATTCTGACGGATTCATCGAAGGCGTTCGTGGCCTGTTCAGCCGGGCACCAGGTGATGGTGATTGCGCTCGAGAATTCGAAAGCAAACCCCGACCAACCCGACCAGTTGGAAGCGCTGATGGACGTGGGCCGCGCGCCCGTCGATCTGGCGATGAAACCCGATGGCGGCGAAATCTTCGTGTCGAATTCCCTTTCCGACTCGGTGAGCGAGATCTACAACACCACGGACGAGGTGGGCGACACCTACATGATCGGCGCCAATCCCGTCTGCGGCCTGGTTTCGCGCGACAACTTGCTCCTCTATGTGGCTAACCAGCGCTCGCAGGAAGTGACGGTGTATTCGATTGCCGACGGTAAGCGGCTGGATGTGAACCCGCCGCTGCATGTGGGCGACGCGCCGGTCGCGATGGTGTTTTCTGCTGCCGGTCACCTGCTGTTTGTGGTGGACCGCGGTTCGGGCGACGTGGCCGTGGTGCGCACCGCGACGCCCTCTCTGTTCACCCTGCTCCCCGCAGGCCGCGACCCCAACGCCATCGTGGACAAGGCGTTCAAGGTGCAGTGAATCGTGATTCGTGCGTCGTGATTCGTGGATCGTGACTTTCGCAGCCTATGCGTCCCGGAGTTTGTTTCGCACCATAGCTCTCCATGCGCCATACGCCACCACCCCGAGCCAGAAGACGTCCATCGCAGTGATGACAGCGCGTACAATAAATTCCTTTTTTCCAGTTTCGTAATACGGGCCTCCAGGTTCAGATAATACGAATGCCCTGAGAACTGCCGCAATTAGAGCCACGATGCAGATCAAGACGAGCGCCCCGCGATGGTGCTTTCGCGAGGGTGGCGCCGCTTCCGTTGCGACGGGAGCCGTCCTGCGAAACCAGTAATAGCACCAGAGCAGGAGCGCAAAGGCGCCAAGGACCGTACTGCTGTGCTGGAGCACCCGCAGGTACTCCATTGTTCCGTACACAGGGAACTCAATCGTCCGGTGCAGGAACTGCCAATGTTGATAGGGCCAGAAATCCGGGTGCGTGAACGAATCCCACAGAATATGAGTCGCGACTCCGACGAGGATGGACAGCAGCACCAGCGCAAACTGCGCCAGATTCCTGACCGGCAGCGCCGCCGGGCCAAGCCGGATCCGCCGCTGTACGCTCTCAGGCAACCATGTATAGAGCGGGTCTTTTGCATAAACATGGAACAGCCACAGCACAACCAACGCCACGGGCAAATCAAAGAGAAAAGCCCCGGCCAAGGTGTGACCGAATCCTCCCTCGGGCGCGAAGTGTATAAAGTACTCAAAATCGGGCGCCATGCAGCCGATCACCAACGCGGACGGAACCAGGCGCGTGCGTAGAAATGGAATTGCGGCGGCGGGGTGCGACAGGGTAAATGGCATTCCTCCCATTATCAGGGCGGATGGCCGATTCTCATGAGGCAAATTCACCGCGACACGGGGGCCTCAACTCACTACGGACCGCAACAAAACCCGGCATCCTGCGCGAGCCCCGGCGTGGCCTGTACAAACCGCCTTCCGCAGCTTGGAACTTCCTGGCCCTCCCCTGCGTATACCTCATTGCTGCCCATCCCCGAGGGGGCACATCATGACCATTCAAATCTTTGCATTCAACAGAACCAATGAGCTGGTGCGCGGCAACGAACAGCAACTGCTCGATCGTCTCCAGCCCCTGGTGCGCCGCCAAAACATCACGCTCGATCTTGCGCACGTCGCCCGCATTGATGCCGCCGGTCTGGCCGCGCTCATCACGCTCTATTGCGACGCCTGCAAGGCCGGTTACCGCTTCACCATCGAGAACCCGTCACCGCATGTTCGGGAAATTCTTGCTCTCGTCAGGCTCGACGCGCTGCTTGTGCCCCAAAATGCGGCGGAAGCTCCCTATCTCGGGACGCAACTCGAGGAAACGGCGGCCTGACTTCCCCAAATCCCGCGGGAAACCGCTCCGAACCATTTGAGTATCAAATTGCAGTACCTCGTGCCTGTGATTGGAATTACCTCGCGCATCTCCTGTGCCTCGGGTCACAGGCACCCCTACCCCGCAGACGGTATTCCTATTTATGACACTGCCCGCCTGGCGCAGTCCCCTTTTGAAGGGGCCACGCTCGCTCAGCTTCTTTGCCGCTTCCAGTTGGCGCGCTGGGCCTCCGTTCCGTTACCCTTCTATATGGACCGCGAAGCGGAATCCTACGATGGAGATTTGATCGAATGACTCAAGCTGTTTTGGAACCACCTTCCGCGAAGGCGGACTCAAGTTCGACTGAGCAATATGTGTATTTCTTTGGCGGCGGCAAGGCCGATGGCAACGGAAAAATGAAGGATGTGCTGGGCGGCAAAGGCGCCGGCCTGGCCGAGATGACCAATGCCGGTCTGCCGGTTCCTCCCGGATTCACCATCCAGACCGAGGCCTGCCGCGAATACATGCGCGGCAAGGTGAGCCCGAAGATCGACAACGAGATGCTCGACGCGCTGCGAAGCTCGAAAAGTTGCAGGGCCAGAAGCTGGGCGCGGGCGACAATCCGCTGCTGGTTTCCGTCCGCTCCGGCGCCAAGTTCTCCATGCCCGGCATGATGGACACGATTCTGAACCTGGGCCTCAACGATAAGGCCGTCGAAGCGCTGGCCAAGCGCAGCAATAATCCCCGCTTTGCATACGACTCCTACCGCCGCCTCATCCAGATGTTCGGCGACGTGGTTCTCGACGTTCCCAAGAAGAAGTTCGAGCACATCTTCGACGGCGTAAAGGCCGCGAAGAAGGTGAAGTTCGATTACGAGCTACAGCCCGACGCGCTCAAGAAGATCATTGCCGAGTACAAAAAGCTGGTGAAGAAGGAGACCGGCAAGGACTTCCCGCAGGATCCGCTGGAGCAGCTCGTCCGCCGCCCGCGATGCCGTTTTCAGGAGCTGGCAAAACGATCGCGCCAAGACCTATCGCCGCATCAACCACATCGACGACTGGCTCGGCACAGCGGTCAACGTGCAGGCCATGGTCTTCGGCAACCTGGGCGAGAACTCCGGCACCGGCGTGGGCTTCACGCGCAATCCCGCCACCGGCGAGCACGTGTTCTTCGGCGAGTACCTGATGAACGCGCAGGGCGAAGACGTGGTTTCCGGCGTCCGCACGCCGCTCTCCATCAGCGAGCTTGAGAAGGCCATGCCCAAGGTCTACGAGCAGCTGAAAGACATTACCCGGCGCATGGAAAAGCACTATCGCGACATGCAGGATTTCGAGTTCACCATCCAGGATGGCAAGCTCTACATGCTGCAGACGCGCAACGGCAAGCGCACCGGCCTGGCCGCGGTTCGCGTGGCCATCGACATGGTGCGCGAGGGCCTCATCACGCAGGAGGAAGCCATCTTCCGCGTCGAGCCCAACCAGCTTTACGACTTCCTGGTTCCGCGCCTCGTCGAGAAGGGCGAGAAGATTGAAGTGCTCGCCACCGGTCTGCCGGCTTCGCCCGGCGCGGCTGTCGGCCAGATCGTCTTCACTGCCGAAGAAGCCGTCAAGCAGCACCAGAACGGCGCTTACAAGTCCATCATTCTGGTCCGCGGCGAAACCACCCCTGAGGACATCGCCGGCATGGAAGTTGCCGACGGCATTCTGACCTCGCGCGGCGGCATGACCTCGCACGCCGCCGTCGTTACCCGCGGCATGGGCAAGTGCTGCGTGGCCGGCGCAGGCGACTGCGTCGTCGACGAAGCCAAGAAGGAATTGCGCGTGAAGGGCAAGACCTTCAAGCAGGGCGATTACCTCTCGCTCGACGGCACCACCGGCCGCGTTATCGCCGGCCAGCTCAAGACCCTCGAAGCGCAGCCCGACGATCCCGATCTCGTCAAGTTCATGAGCTGGGTCGATCCGGTTCGCCGGCTCCAGGTTCGCGCCAATGCCGATATTCCGCGCGACGCCAAAATGGCTCGCACATTCGGCGCCGAGGGCATCGGCCTCTGCCGCACCGAGCACATGTTCTTTGCTGAAGATCGCATCGAGCACATGCGCACCATGATTCTGGCCGACAACGAAAAGGACCGCCGCGCGGCCTCGAAAAAGCTGCTGCCCATGCAGCGTGCCGATTTCGTCGGCCTCTTCAAGGCCATGGAAGTCGCTGCCCGTCACCATCCGCCTGATCGATCCGCCGCTGCACGAGTTCCTGCCCAAGCGCGAAGATCTGCTGGTCGAAATTCAGCACCTCGTAGACACCAAGCCGCGCTCGCCCAAGCTCAAGGAACTGCGCACGCTGCTGGCGCGCGTTGAAGAGCTGCACGAGCAGAACCCCATGCTCGGGTTGCGTGGATGCCGCCTCGGCATCACGTTCCCTGAGATTACCGAGATGCAGGCGCGCGCCATCATCGAGGCCGCGGTCGCGGTCAAGTTGAAGGGCGGCGATCCGCATCCCGAGATCATGATTCCGCTCATCGGGTCCATCGAGGAGATGCGCAACCAGGCCGCCATCGTTCGCCGCGTCGCCGACGAGGTCTTCGCGGAGAAGAAGGCCAAGGTCGACTACATGGTGGGCACCATGATCGAGCTGCCGCGCGCCGCTCTGACTGCCGATCAGATCGCCGAAGAGGCCGAGTTCTTCTCGTTCGGCACCAACGATCTCACGCAGACCACCTTCGGCATCTCGCGCGACGACATCAACAACTTCCTGCCCGCGTATCTCAAGCTCGGCATCTTCAAACAGGACCCCTTCGCCACCCTCGACCAGGCGGGCGTTGGGCAACTGGTGAAGATGGCCGTAGCCAAGGGACGCAACACGCGGCCAAAACCTCAAGGTCGGCATCTGCGGCGAGCATGGCGGCGATCCCGAGTCCGTCAAGTTCTGCCACAGAATCGATCTCAACTACGTCTCCTGCTCGCCCTTCCGTCTGCTCACGGCGCGTCTCGCCGCGGCGCAGGCCGCTCTCGAAGAGAAGACAGGAATGGCCCACACCAACAAGTAGCCCCAATCAAATAGCCCTCCTCCGGGGCCAACCCAAGGGCGCAGCAGGGTGCCCCCGGTCCCTCGCTTTTGGGGACCGGGGATATCACCTCGAACCACAGGCGCAGCCAATCAGCTGCGCCTTTTTTTAGGCACTCTTCAACCACCAATGCGGGTTGCCCCACCCTTTCGCGTTTTTTGCGAAAGGGTGGGACAGCACGAACCAAAGCTCACCCTTCAACCCGGCTCGAACACTCGTTGCCCCATCCTTTCGCGTTTTTTGCGAAAGGGTGGGACAGCCCGAACCAAAACTCACCCTTCAACCCGGCTCGAACACTCGTTGCCCCATCCTTTCGCGTGTTTTGCGAAAGGGTGGGACAGCACGAACCAAAGCTCACCCTTCAACCCCGCTCGAATGCTCCGTGCCCCATCCTTTCGCGTTTTTTGCGAAAGGGTGGGACAGCACGAACCAAAACTCACCCTTCAACCCCGCTCGAATGCTCCGTGCCCCATCCTTTCGCGTTTTTTGCGAAAGGGTGGGACAGCACGAACCAAAGCTCACCCTTCAACCCCGCTCGAACACTCGTTGCCCCATCCTTTCGCGTTTTTTGCGAAAGGGTGGGACAGCACGAACCAAAGCTCACCCTTCAACCCCGCTCGAACACTCGTTGCCCCATCCTTTCGCGTGTTTTGCGAAAGGGTGGGACAGCCCGAACCAAAACTCACCCTTCAACCCCGCTCGAATGCTCCGTGCCCCATCCTTTCGCGTTTTTTGCGAAAGGGTGGGACAGCACGAACCAAAGCTCACCCTTCAACCCCGCTCGAACACTCGTTGCCCCATCCTTTCGCGTTTTTTGCGAAAGGGTGGGACAGCACGAACCTAAACCATCCCCACTTTACGCAGCCATCCCCGATAACTACTCTCTGCGCGCAGCGTCTATTGAGCATCGACGACTCGAGACGACCATAGGGCTTTGACCGTTTGAAGTAGTACCAATCTCCGTGCCCCATCCATTCCGCGGCTTCATCGCGGAATGGGTGGGAAACCTCAAATCTCAACGGATGGGGTGTCCCCGGTCCCTCGCTTTTGGGGACCGGAGCGGGAAACCTCAAATCTCAACGGATGGGGTGCCCCCGGTCCCTCGCATTTGGGGACCGGGGAGCGCAAGAGAGGTGTCTATGCAACGCCCCGGTTCCTCACGTTCCCGCGCAATCACGCGCCAACCCGAAGCCTTCGCACTCTTGTCTGACCGCATGGCCGTGCGCACCAATCCCTGGGCCGTCGGCTCGGCCACCGTGATCAACGGCGGCATCGTAGCGCTCGCCATTTTGCTGGGCATGAGAGCCGCCATCAATCGCTATCCGCCATCGCCGACAGATGCTCACGTCAACATCAGCGACCTGCACATCTTCGCTCCGCTCCCGGCAAGACCCTCCAACGGCGGCAACGGCGCCGGATCGCACGATTTGATTGATCCAACCCAAGGCCGCATTCCGCCGTTCGCCGTCACGCCCATCGCTCCGCCCATGGTTCCACTCATTCAGCAGCCGAAACTGCCGGAAGAATCCGCCATCAACATCCGCCTGCCCGAAGACAACTCGATGCCCAACATCGGCGTACACAACTCAACAGTGACCCTGGTCTCAAATGGTCCCGGAGGGCCGAACGGCGTTGGCTGGGGGAAAGACGGAGTCTACGGACCGGGCAACGGCCCCGGCTGGGGTCCCGGCGACGGCAACAGCGTCTACGTTCCCGGTCAAACTGGAGTCGTCATTCCCGCGCTAATCTTCGCGCCCGAAGCCGAATTCTCCGACGAAGCGCGCCGCAACAAGTATCAGGGGACATGCATGTTGTCGGTCATTGTCGACGCCCACGGCACTCCGCAGAATGTGCACGTCATTCGCACGCTCGGCATGGGCCTCGACGAAAAAGCCCTCGAAGCCGTCCGCCGCTACCGCTTCAAGCCCGGAACCAAAGACGGCAAGCCCGTGCCCGTGATCATCAGCGTCGCAGTAGACTTCCGCCTGTTCTAGTTCGAATCCGGCAAAGGCCGCCGAAAATTGTACCGCCGGTCTCCTGACCGGCTGTAGTGCGGGCGTCCTCGCCCGCGCTCGCGGAAGTTTCGCGCCGGCCGCAGCAGCTATCATGAAAGAAGAGCCTGTTTCTCAGGCGGACCTTCCACCGGATCGAAAGCCATGCCCACCTTCCCTCATGCCCCCGCCCCTCATGAAATGCTGCGCGAAATCTACGAGCAGCCCCAGGCGCTCGAGCGCACTCTCGATCTTTATCTTGCCGGCGGAGCCTTGAAGCCGGAAATTGCCGCGCGCCTCGCGAACTGGCCCAACGCCGCCGGCGAAGTCCTGATCGCCGCCAGCGGCTCCAGCCGCCACAGCGGCCTCTACGGCGAAATTCTGCTCGAAGACCTCTGCGGCCTCGCCGTCGACGTCGAGTACGCGAGCGAGTACAGTTGCCGCGGCGGTCCAGGTTATGTCGACCTGCGCCATCCCAGCGTGCTGGTCCTCTCGCAGTCCGGCGAAACCAGCGACACCCTGGCCGCGCTTGAAGAAGCGCATCGCCAGGGCCACAAGACCCTCGCCATCACCAATCACGCCGAGTCCACCATGGCCATCGAGGCCGATGTCTCCATGCCGCTGGCCGCGGGCGTGGAAAAAGCGATTCCCGCCACCAAGAGCTTCACCTGCCAGTTGGCCGTGCTCTATCTGCTGGCGCTCTACGAAGGTGTGCGCCTGGGCCGCATGGATTCGGCCGCCGTCTCCGCGCACATCGCCGAACTCACTGCCTGCCCGGCGAGTTAGCCGCGCATCTCGACGCTTGGCGCGAGCAGGCGGCCGCACTGGCGCGAGAAATACGCATCGGCCATAACCTTTCTCTACCTCGGCCGCGGCATCCATTACGCCATCGCCCGCGAGGGCGCGCTCAAGCTGAAGGAATCCTCCTACGTGCACGCCGAGGGCTACCCGGCAGGCGAGCTCAAGCACGGCCCCAATGCGCTGGTCAGCGATCGCGTGCCGCTGGTTGTCCTCGCCACGGTCGATCGCACGCTCGAAGCTTCAGTGTTGCGCTACGAAAAAACTCTGCAGCTCCTCGCCGACATGAAAGCGCAGGGCGCGCGCGTCATTGCGCTGGCCAACGCCGGAGACACAGAGGTTCCCGCGCTCGCGGACGATTGCATTTTCATTCCGCCAGCCAGCGAATACCTGCTGCCCATCCTTGAAGTTGTGCCGCTGCAACTCTTCGCCTACTTCATGGCGCTAGAGCACGGCGTCGACGTCGACCGCCCGCGGAATCTCTCGAAAGCTGTCGTCGAGAAGTAAGACAGGGCCCGGAACGAAGCGCTAGTGGCTAGACGCTAGCGGCTAGTAGCTGCTTTCCCTTCGAAGTGCGCCTCAATCTCTTCCAGCGTCTTGCCCTTCGTCTCCGGCAGGAAGAACGCTGCCACCAGCGAGATACACCACCGTGAAGCCCGCGAACAGGAAGAACATCGACGAGTAGCCGTGCTTGCTGACGAAGGGCAGAAAGATGGCGGCCAGCGTGGTTGACACCACTGGTTGATCACCAGCGCAATGCTCATGCCGTTGGAGCGGATGCGCGTGGGCATCAGCTCGCTCAGCGCCAGCCACACCACCACGCCCGGCCCCAGGGCGTAGAACGCGATGAAGAGGTAAAGCCCCAGCGCCACCAGCCAGCCGTGGCCGGCGTCGGGCACGCTGCCACCAGCGCCTTCTCAATCTTCAGCGGCGCGGTCTGCGCGGCCTCGAGATTGGCGAATGGATTCTTGAAGAGCGCCTCAATCCTGTTTGCCGGCACGCAACTGGCGCGCGTGATCTCGATGGGCGCGGCCGCGGCATCGTCGGAGCGCACAAAGTTTGTTGCCGCAGTAAAGTCGCCGTAGGAGTAGATGATGGCCAGCGAAGCGCGATGGCTGTCGATGGCGCCGCCCGCGTCGCCCGCGGCTGCGCAGCAATTTGCTCGGCCTCTGCCGGGTCGAAGCGTAACGTCAGTTCCTGGTTGGGCCCGACCATCGCCTGCACGGCGTCGCGGCAATCCACGCTCGACCTTTTCCGTCGTTCTGAACAGCAATCCCACGCCCGCCATGGCAACGATCACGCCGCACGTGCCCATCACGAGCAGGAACTTGCGCCCCTTGCGGTCCACCAGCACCATGCCGATCGTGGTCGCGAGAAAATTCACCACCGTAAAAATCACGTAGCCCCAGTGCGACGCAAGATCGCTCAACCCGCTCTGCAGCAGAATGCCCGTGTTGTACCCGATGATCGAGTTGATGCCCGTGGCCGTGTTGCAGGCGAGAATGACGCAGGCCAGCAGAAAGGGAATCACGTATTTGCGCCGCAGCAGCGAATCGCGAACGCGCTCGCCGGTCGAGGTTGCTGCCGCATGCGCCGTCGCCTCCATCTCTTCAAGTTCCAGCGCCGCCTGCTCCGGGCTCCGCGATCTCAGCAGCGCCGCGTAGCGCGCGTTCCTTGCGATTGCGCCGGAATAGCCAGCGCGGCGACTCGGTGACAAACAAGCCGCCCAGCACAAACAACAGTCCCGGCGGCAGCGAAACCCAGAAGATGCTGCGCCATGCGTGATCCTTGAAATGGAAGAGCGCCGCTGCATCGCCCAGCTTCTGCGACCGCAGCCACGCGATAGCTGAAGTACATGCCCACCAGCGCCGCGACCACAATGCCCAGCGTCAGCATCCATTGAAAAATCGCCGTGCCCTTTGCCGCGATTCGATGCGGACAGGCACTCGGCCAGATACAGCGGAACCACCACGCCGATCAAGTCCGCCGCTCATGCCCTGCAGCAGCCGGCCGAAGAACAGCGGCGCGTAGCCCTGCGAGAGCGCAATCACCGGAATGCTCAGCGCAAACGTGCACCCGCTCAGGATCATCAGCGGCTTGCGGCCCATCCAATCGGCCAGCAGCCCGGCAAACAGCGTGGAGAACACGCTGCCCAGCAGCACCGCCGCCACGATTACCGAGAGCTGCGACGGCCGTCAGCCCCGACGTCGCCTCAGGTAGGGCTACGCTCCGCCGATGATGCCGACATCGATGCCGTAGAGCAGGCCGCCCAGGCCCGCCACCAGCAGCAGAAATGCGTTGTAGCGGCGTATCGCGGCAGAATCGGCCGGCCGTGCATGCGAGCGGAGAGCCCTTGGCGCTCATCTTCTTCATCTACCCCTTTTACCCGTCTGTGCGCGGTCCCGGCCGCACCACTTGCCGAAGAACAAAACCTGACGATTCACTCAGTCTACAATGGTCGTATCGGGTCTTCCTGCTCAAAACCCCTGAACCGAAGGCGGTCGCAATTGGCAAGTCTGCAACTCTCCACAGGCACTCTTCTTCGCGTGGCTCGCAGCGCTTCTCTCCCTGATTACCGCATCTGCACTTTGCGCCGCGCAAACGCAAGTGAAGCTTCTGCCCGCGCCGCGCGAAGCAAACTTTGGCCAGACCACCGATCTGCCCGGCCAGGATTCTCGTCGCCGTTCCCGGCCACGATGCGGAAGACGAGTTTGCCGCGCGCGATCTGGAGGACGCGATCAAGCGCATTGCGCCCTTCCGCCGATCGAATCCCGCGCCGCCGCAGCCGCCTTATCGCATCACGCTTCTGCGCACGGACTCCGCGGAAGCAAAGGCCATCCTCGCGCGCAACATCCTCGCCTTCGATCCGGTCATGGAATCGGAGGGCTACGTTCTCGTCATCGAACCGCACGAAGCCACGATCGTCGGCGCCACCGGCTCAGGCGTCTTTTACGGCGTGCAGACCTTCAAGCAATTGCTGCCATTGCCCGGCGCGCCGCGCGTGCTGCCCACGGGCACGGTGCGCGACTGGCCGGCCATGCAATATCGCGGCATTGACGACGATCTTTCGCGCGGCCCGTTTCCCACGCTCGAATTCCAAAAGCACCAGATTCGCGTCTTCGCCTCTTTCAAGATCAACATCTACTCGCCGTACTTCGAGCACACGCTGCTTTATCCCGATCATCCGCTGGCCGCGCCGCCCGGCAGCTCGCTCACGCCGGCCGAGGCCGCGGAACTGGTGGCCTACGCCCGCCAGTATCACGTCACCATCTTGCCCGAGCAGGAAGCCTTTGGCCATCTGCATCACGTGCTCAAATACGAGCTCTACCAGGATCTGGCGGAAACTCCGCACGGCCATGTGCTCGCGCCCGGCCAGGACGGCACGCTCCCGCTCATCAAGGATTGGTTTACGCAGATCGCGCAGGAGTTTCCCTCGCCCTTCATCCACATCGGCGCCGATGAAACCTTCGATCTCGGTGCAGGCCGCACCCGCGAAGCAGTCGAGCAGCAAGGGCTACGGGCCGGTCTATGTCGACTTCCTCAAGCAGATTCACGACGCGCTCGCGCCGCTCAATCGCCGCCTGCTCTTCTGGGGCGACATTGGCGACGCCAATCCCGACGCGGTCTCCGCCCTGCCCAAAGACATGATTGCCGTGCCCTGGAATTACTGGAGCACCAGCGGCTTCGACAAGATGATCGAGCCCTTCGCCAAGAACGGCATCGAAACCTGGGTTGCGCCCGGCGACGCGAATTGGAACGAGGTCTATCCCGTAGCCAAAACCGCGCTCTGGAACATTCAGGGATTCATTCGCGACGGGCAGCGGCTGGGATCGACTGGCGCGCTCACCACCGTGTGGAACGACGATGGCGAAGGCCTCTTCAACATGGATTGGTACGGCGTGCTCTTTGGCGCGGTGGCCGCGTGGCAGCCCGGCGAGAGCTCCATCGCCGATTACCAGGACGCCTACGGAGCCAGTCTTCCATCTCGACCCCAGCGGCAAGATCAACGACGCCGAAAAGGAACTGATGGCCGCGCAGGAGGCACTCGCGCAGCGCCAAGACCGGCATGACCAGCGACGAGCTTTTCTGGCTCGATCCGTGGAGCGCGCAAGGGCAGGACGGTTTCTGCCAAGCTGCTGCCGCAAGCGCACGATCTGCGCATCCATGCCGAACGCGCCATCGTCTTGCTGGCCGAGGTGCGCGCCGGCAATCCCAAACTTGCCGAGCCCGATGCGCTCGACCGCCATGGACCTTGGCGCGCGCCGCCTCGATTTCATCGGCCTCAAGTTCCAGCTCGCCGCAGGAAATCGCCGCGGCGTACGCGCAGGCCTTCGCCCAGCAGCACGACAAGACGCAGCGCGCGGCGACCGAACCGCATGCTCGAGCGAGATCAGCAGCAACAATGGCCGCTGCCAGGACCTGCGCGACGCCTACTCGGCCTTGAAGAGCGAGTACAGCCAGGTGTGGCTCAGTGAAAATCGCCCCTACTGGCTCAACAACGTCACCGTCCGCTACGACCTGGAGATCGAACGGTGGCAGCGGCGCGGCAACCAGTTTGCGACCGCCAGTTCACGCCTGGCAAAACGGCCAGGATCTGCCCGCGGCCTCGTCGCTCGGCTTGCCCGCAACCTCGCCACCCGCTCCGCCCGCGCCGACTGAAGGCTCGCACAATTGATGCCGCAGTAGAATGGTGCATTCTGTGCCAATCCTTTGCGGCGCTTTTTGGGGGATATGGGCGGGGTAGTATGCCCGCGCATCAGAACCAACTCGATTACCACGGCCAAGATTTCTCACCGCATCGCCGCGCGCAGATGCACACTAGATGCATGTTCGAGCGCACCTCTAAAGACGCGCTCCCCGTGGTCCTGCTGATTGACGATGACCTGGTCAGCCGCGAAGTCACAGCCACGGTTCTTACCATGAATGGATTCACCGTTCACACCGCGGAGGACGGAGCCGCTGCCCTTGAGTTGCTCACGCTGCGGAGGACCGTGCCGCAGGCGCTTCGGCCCGATGTCATCCTGATGGATGCGCAGATGCCGGGCCTGAGCGGAACGGAGTTGATTGCGGAGCTCCGCGCACGCAGTCCAGGCGCGCATCTATGTCATCAGCGGCAGCAACGCGCCGCCTGAGCTGACGGCAGCCGCCGACGGCTTTCTGCTCAAGCCCTTCAACGCCGATGCCTTCCGCAAGCTGCTCGAAGGCGACAAACCGGAAGCTGCGGCCTCATCGCTGCTCGATCCCAATGAGCCCGTCGTCAGCGCCGGAATTCTCGCCCAGTTGCGCAAACTCATGCCCGAGCCCGCGGTGCGGCAGATTTACTCAGGCCGTTGTCACCGATCTCGGCCGGCGCATTGAGGCGCTGGGAGCCGCCATCGCCAGGGGCGACGTGCGCCGAGATCCGGCGCATCGGCCACGCCATCAAGGGCGGCTGCGGCATGGCCGGAGCCCTTCAGGCCGCCCGGCTGGGCGCGCTGCTCGAGGCTACGCCGCTCAGTCCAAGGATAACCAGTTGGATAACAGCGCCGCTTTGCTCAGCGATTTGCGCGCCGCCGCCCAAGGGTTGCAGAGTATGCTGGATGCTGAATTGCCTGCCTGACCTGCCGCGTCTCTTCATGCGCGGGCTGGCTGGCGCGGAGGCATGTAGCCAACATGGAACGACCCATTCGAATCGTGCTGGCGGACGACCACCCGGTCGTCCGCATCGGCGTGCGCAACATGCTCACCGAAGACCGAGGGCTTTGAAGTCGTCGGCGACGCCACCGACGGCGACGAGGCCATCACGCAGACCCTCGAGATGCAGCCCGATATTCTTCTTCTCGATGTTTCCATGCCGCGGCTGCCCGGCCTTGAGGCCATGCGCGCCATCATGAACGGCCCTTCCACGGCCAAAATCCTGCTTCTCACCTCCACCATCACCACGCAGCAGATCATTGAGGCGCTGCACATCGGCGCGCGCGGCATCGTGCTCAAAGACGCGCTCGCCAGCCATCTGCAAACCGCTATCCGCACCGTCCACGCCGGCGACTACTGGATCGGCGGCAAGCGCGTGGTCAATCTCGTCTCCGCCCTGCACGACCTCATGCAGCAGGCCGCCGTGCCGCAGCGCAAAACCTACGGCCTCACCCCGCGCGAGCTTGAGGTGGTCGGTTGCATCGTCGAGGGCTGCACCAACCGCGACATCGCCAAGCAGTTCACGCTGAGCGAAGAAACCGTCAAGCGCCATCTCTCGAATATCTTCGACAAGACCGGCGTCTCCACGCGCCTCGAGCTGGCGCTATTCGCCATCGCGCATCACCTTGTCAATCCGCAGTAGCCAAGCGTCCTGAATCCGATGAATACTGCGCTGTCATCGTGAGCGGCTGTGCATCTGCGAAAGCGGGTGTGGGAGAGTAGAGGGATCTGCGGCTGTTCTTACCAAATTCATGCGAAACCGCATCACGCCGCGCTGAACGTGTAGGTCCACCTGCCGCGGGAGCCTGGATAGCCCTCCAAAAGAATGCGAAAGATCAGATCGCCCCAAGCCTCGCGCAGGCCGGGATCATCCAGCTTGATCATTTCGACCTTCGATTGAATCACAGGGTCGTCAAAGGACAACGTCGCTGTTCGCCCATGGGACACGCGAGAGGACAGGTGTAAGGTACCCCGCGATGTGGAACTTGGTTCGCACGGCGTCATTACTGAAAGTGTCACCAATTGCGTTGCCGTTCGTAAGCTCAAAATCCTCCTCAATCACGACGCGATGCCCCACCCGATCCAGCGTCACGGTGCGCACCCACTTTTTAATGCCCGCTTCCTTTGGATAAGCCTCGGCGATGTCGAACGAAACCATCGCGTGCTGATCGTCGGTCTCGTACTTCCGGTCCGCCGCCTCGAACTCCACACCGTTCTGCTGCATCACGCCGCCCACCGTGGGCAGATTGTGATAAGCCGACTGCATCGTCCAAATCGAATAGCGGTCGCGTCCGAAGGTCTTGGCCGTGTACTGCTCCACGCCCACGTCGATCGCCACCGGCTGCCCATCAAGATAAATCACGAAGTTTCCCGTGTCGTTGTGGCTGTGGCTGCGGCCGTTGTTCGAGGCCAGCACCGCAACGTACATTCCATCGGTCGAACCGGCTTTCTCGCGCGCCGTCATTAAGCCAAAGTCGGGATACCACGCGTCGCGCACCAGAACGTCCTTCTTCGTCGCTCCGCGAACCTCCGTGGCGTCGAACACCGCGGGCAGCGAGCGCAACAAGCTGGTCAGGTTCTCATTCAACGCGCGCTCCAAGCCCGCTCCCTGCGCATTCCATCCGTTCTTCTCCGCATAGAAAGCGCCGAAAGCCTCCAGTTCTTCGTCGTGCACGGCCTTGCCGAAGCGGTAGAGCACGTCACCCGAGGGTGCGGCCCTGCGATGCGCGTCGCCATAGGCCACATAATCGTCGCCGGCAATGTGCGCGTTCAAGATAAACCGTCCCATCGCGTCGAGAAATGGATTTGCGAAGATTTTTGTCGCGTTGCCGGTGGCCGATTCCAGCGTCCAAATCACATCAAACAAGCTCAGCACCGAGCGGCTGTAGTAGCCCGGCCCCTCCTCTTCGGCTGCATCCGGCCAGTAGTCGTTCCAGTACGCATCCACGCTGCGCGCAATGCGCACCGTCTCGGCAATGCGCAGTTTCGCATCGTCTTCGAGGATCAGGTTCGTCACCAGCAGGTTCGAGTTGATCCACGGATTCCAGTTATTCAGCCGGTGCTCCTGCTTCGGCCCTCCAAGGCCCATCCACGTAAAGTCGTTGCGCTCGCGCGCCAGCTTCAGCATTTTGTGCTCGACCTCGATCTTGATTCGCTGGTTCACCAGCGGCGAAACCTGGTCAAGTTGCGGGCCGAGCAGATAGTTTGTCCACGCCAGCAGTTGCGCCGTCTCCGCCGAAAACAATTCAATGATCGGATCGCTTACGTCCGGCAGTCCCACGCCCGCTTTTTGCGCGCCCAGGTGCGCCGGAGCGCCCCAGTAGGTCTCCTCGCAAATCAGCCACGCGCCGTTCACGATCTCGTCGACGAAGCGTCCTTTGCCCTCGAGGCACTCGGCCAGGATGAGGTGTTGCAGCATGGCGCGGCGTCCAAAGCTGTCGGCCTCGAACCGGCTGCGATTGCCGTTGCGCTTGAAGTCGAGAAATGTCGACGCCAACAGCGTCTTCCAGCCCGCCTTCTGATCGGCTTCTGCGCGCGCCACAACGGCAGCGCGAATGTCCGCAGGAACCGCCTCCCATGCCGCGCGGTCATTCCACTTGGGATACGGATGCCACGCGCCCGGCGCCACCAGGTGGCTCTCAAGAAACGCTTCCGAGTAAGTTGTGCTCAGCAAATCGTGCGGAGCGATCAAAAGCGACTTCTCCTGGGGCGGCGCGCTTTGTTGTGCGGCCGACGCAAGACTGCCGAGCGAATGGAAAAGCTTCTGCTGCCCCGCAAGCGCAAGGCTACCGGCCATAAAATGACGACGATTCATCAATTCTCCCGATTCCGCGAGCCAGTATACAGGCACGAGCGCACCGCGTTCCCAATGTGCAGCGGGCCAGTTTGGAACCGCAGTGAAAGAGCCCGCTTAAACGGGCGTAAGATTCCGCCTATTCTGTTGCTTCCATTTAGGATGGGATGAAGGCACAGGGCTAACACCGCTAGCTCCGCCAACTCCGCTCCAGGCAGGTGCGCGTATGGGTGAATTAAGCAGAATTGGCATTGCTCTCGATTCCGATCTTCTAAAACGTTTCGACCGCTCCATTGAGAAGAGCGGCTACACCAACCGATCGGAAGCATTCAGGGACCTGATCCGCGACCGTCTGGTCCGCGAGCAGACTGCCGCGCCCGACGCGACTGTCGTCGGGACCGTCACTCTCATCTTCGACCACCACGCTTCCGGAATCACCGAGAAGCTGACCGAGGTGCAGCACGAGCACCACGATCTGGTGGTCTCGACGAGTCACGCGCATCTCGACCACGATTCATGCCTTGAAGTGCTGATTGTTCACGGCAGTGCCGCCCGCGTCCAGCATTTCGCCGACATTCTCATCGGCCTCAAAGGCGTGCAGCACGGCCGCCTGGTGATGACCGTGCCCTCGCTCGACGCCGGGCACGGCCATGAGCACAGCCACACGCACGAGCATCCGCAGAAGCACAGCCATTAAGCCAACGGAGTCCTGCTGCAGTGAGTGCGAGATGGATTGAGACTGCCGATTTCCTCCATGCGATGAAGACTTATCTCATCTGCATGGCCATTGCAATTGGTATCGTTGCGACCCGCTATTTTAGGATATTTGTCCAGTGGTTGAACGGCATCCGCGGTCGCGATTGGACAAGGGTCTCCGCCCTCATAGACGTCGTAAGCGTCGCCCAGCAAACGATGCAATCCCGCTACGTCAACCAAGAGCAAACCATTGGCTACCTTGCCACTCTTACTTACTTCTATCGCAATCCGGAACTGCAAATGGGCGAATATAGCCGGATGTTCAACCAAGAGTCAGACGCTCAGGCCCGGGCGATGTCCTACAAGGGCCGCAGTGTCATGGTTCACGTGGACCCACGTGATCCCTCGCGCTCCGTGCTGAGTAAGGATGAGCTTTAAGCAAGACCGATTTCCGCTGAAGTTGTCGCCTTCCCGGAAGCCACCCCTTATCGCTCTACCTTGCCCCCGAAGTGATACGTCAAATTCACGCTCGCATACGAGGGAATCCTCACACCTACCACTTCACTCACAGGATTCGCGGCAACCAATCCATTGCTATCTAGGCTCGCAGCACCTGGCGCGAAAATTCCCGAAGTGGCGAAGTTCTCCGTGGTCTGGCCGGTCCAGCCGCCCGCAATCATGGTGTTCACGCCTACGTTCATCCGTCCATCCATAAACGGCCGCGATGCGGCAAAGCGGAACTCCTTGTTGGGCACGCCGGTGCAGTAGTAGTTGAGCGCATTCGGGTCGCCGCTTAGATAGCTGGCTTCGCTGCATCCCTGGCCCACCACCTTGCGCCCCACGTACTCGAACTCGCCCTTGGCTTCGAGGTGAAACGGCAGCTTGTTATATGTTCCGATTAGATCGCCGATCAGCCGCGGCGCCTCCGGCACGATGGAAAAGGCCGTATTCGCGAGCCGCGCGTCGGCCTGCTCAAAGGTGGCCTGCACCGATCCGCTATTCAGCGTCTGCCGCACTGTCGCCGCTATAAAGCGAATGCGCCCCGGGCCCAGGTCGAACTGCAATCCCTGGTCGGGGTCGATCTTGCCGTACTCGGCGGTCTGCGTTTCGTGGCCCAGCGTCAGCTTGATATCCGTTTTGTGAAGCGTCTTGCTCGCCACCAGTTGAAACGAGCGCGCGGTTTCCATGGGATCGACCGCGCCCGGGCCGCTCAGCGCCGTGCCCTCGCGCGGATCCTCGGTGAAGAATGACTTGCCGAAGCTGAGGGAGACGAGCGGGGTAAGCCGCGAGACGCCGGGCCGCGACGGACTTGGCACGAATGTCAGCGTCGCCTTGGGCGAATTCAGCCGCACCAGCTTGCTCCACGAGTTCGCCGGCGTCATCAAATCCTGGTTGTCGATGAAAATTTCGTCGCGCCGCCAGCCCGCGTAGTAGTTGAAGTGGCTGCCCAGCGCTCCCTGCGCGGCCACATACGGGGTCACCGGCGAAATCGTCACATTGTTGCCGTCGATCTTCACAAACGGGCCGTAATCGCTCGGCGCAGCCGGATTGTAAAAGTTGTAGTGGTCCAGATCGTCGCGCCGCGGCGCCTCGCGCTCGTAATCAGTGCCCGCCATCAGTGTCAGTTGCCTCGAAATGTTGTCCACATACACGCCGCTCGCTCCGCCTACGGTGCGGAACTCGCTTTGCCGGATGAGTCCGAGTCCGAAATCCGAAAACAGCGACAGATTGTAGGTGCGGAAGAACCCTGAAAGCTGCGCCTCCTGATTTGCGCCCAGTTTCCACTGGTCGTTCAGCGCCACCAGAGTGGTGTGCGTCTGGTCCTTCTGCCGCGGATCGATCGTATCGGGATACGCAACCCATCCCGCCGCCGCATCGATACCGTTGAATCCAAAAACCGGCCGCAGCCCCGCCACATACCCGTAGCCGAGATAGGCAATGCCAAACAAATTGAGCGTATGCCCGCCCGCGTGAATCGTCTGTCCGCCGTTGAACTTGAATTGCTTGCGGTGTTCCAGCCGGTCGAGGAACCCGTTGCCGTACGAGCCCTCCATCGCCGCCCAGGAATTCTCTGACGGGCTCATGCCCGCCGTGGCCGTCAGGTCGCGCGCGTCGCCCGCCATCGTAAAGAACGGCGCCATGTGCTGGCGCAGTCCGTAGATCGCCGCCATATTCAGCGCATGATTGCCCTCGCGCACGTTGAAGGCGCCGCCATCCACCTGCACGCTTTCAATCGCGCCCGCAACAAAAATGTTCGGGTCCGCGTAGCCGTTACCGTGCGCGTTCGCCGAAAGATTGTTCGGCACCAGGTACGTTCCCACCTGCACGTACTGCGCAATGGGCTCGCCATGATCGCCCGCCACACCCGGCGCAAAATACTGCGGCGCCTTGATGCCGCTCGACGCCGTCTCGATGGGATAGCCGGGAATCGAGATGGGCGCGCCCGGACGTCCCGGATTCGCATCGAGCAGGTCTTCTCTTGCAAACACCTTCACCGCTGGATCGGCAGAAAACACGTCGCCGCCCGCGACGTCGGCCGTCACCACGACAGTCTCCCGCACCTCGGGTTGGAGCCGAATGGCGAGATCGCTGTCCCCGGCCGCGACCGACATATTCTTCTGCAATTTCTGGTAATGCGCCGCGCTCACGCTGAGCTCATACAGCCCCGGCTTGAGCACCTGCAGTGCAAATCGTCCCTGCGTATTGCTTACCGCTCGCTGCGCGCCGCCGCCCTGCACACTCAACTCCACCGTCGCACCCGCAATCGCCTCGCCCTGGCCATCGGTCACGATTCCAGAAACCGCCGCGCCACCGGCCGCATGTGCCGGCAGCTCCGCACAAAGCGCAAGCAGGCTCAGTGCTACGATTTGGGCGGTTGTGCTACGCATGGAGTTACCGTATATGTGGCCTTGCACGCCTGCCTGTGATTCGGGTCACACGCTTCCTCAATTCGTGCTACGCATGAGGCGCCGCCCGGTGCATTGGTTCTCGCGCGATGGCCTTTCTCCAACCGCTGGAGCGGGGAGGAAAATCGATACAGGCTCACATAAGCTCTTCGAAGGAGAAGAACATGCGCCGTTCATTCTTTCCGCGCTGGCCGGCTTTCGCGGCCTGCTTGCTCATCGCCGCCGCATATCTGTGGTCGCAAGCTCCGCAGCCACAGCCGCTCGCCATTCCGCTCACTTGCTCCCAGGCCGATTGCCCGGTGCTCATGGGCGTGCCGCAAACCACTGGCATGCGCAGCGGCTTTGTGCGCCTCAAGCCCAGTCAAACCGTGGGCTGGCACACCACCGGCAAGAACGAAGAAGCCCTGGTTATTTTGCGTGGCAAAGGCAACGCGCTCATCGAGGGGCTAGGCGGCGTGCGGTCCGGCATGCCCCTCGTTGCTCCAACGCTGGTCTACATTCCGCCCGGCACGCGCCATAACGTGGAGAACACCGGAAGCGATCTGCTTGAGTATGAATATGTAGTCGCGCCAGCGAAGGCGCAGTAGGCCTACTTCGCGCTCGTTGCCGGCCGCGCCGCGCCTTTGGCAGCAGTTTTGCTCTGCGCGGGCAACGTACCCCGCGGGAAGTTTGTCGATCGCCGGACGACCAAGCGAGTTTGAATCGGCCATTCATGCTGCGCAGACTTGGGGTTGTCTGGTTCGATGCCGGCGCGCAACGCCTCTACGGCCGCCGCGGCCAGATCTCTGCACGACATCTGCACTGTAGTCAGCGGCGGCAGCATGAACTGCGCCAGGTGAATATCGTCGAATCCCACCACAGAAATATCGCGGGGAACCTGGTGCGGGGTTTCATCGACCGCATGCAGCACGCCGATGGCGGTCATGTCGTTTGAGCAGACGACCGCGGTGGGCAGCTCTTTTACGTCGAGCAATTGTTCCATCGCCGCCTTGCCACTCTCCATGGTGTGCTTGCCTTCAACCATCGACGCGGCCGGAATGGTCAGCCCCAGTTCGGCCATCGCCTTGCGAAAGGCGTCGCGCCGTGTCGCCGCGGTTCGCATTTCTAACGGCCCCGAAATGAACGCGATGTGCCGGTGACCCAGCGCGGCCAGGTGCTGGACCGCCTCGCGAATCCCCTCGCCGTAGTTCACCTTCAGCACGCGAACGTTTGGCAACTCCGGTCCCGCATCCACAAACACCAGCGGAAATCCGTGATCCACGAGCTTATGCACCAGCTCTTCTTCAATGCCGAAGGTCATCACTGCCACGCCATCCACGTTGCGCTGCAGCATGCGCCGGATGAGCGACTCCGTGCGCGCCGGATCGTAATTCGTCGAACCGATCATCACTTCGTAACCCTGCGCGACCGCCAGGTTCTCGAACTCCTGTACTAGCTCAGGGAAAAATGGATTGGTGATTTCGGAAACGATGAGGCCCAGGATGCGGCTGCGCCCCGACACCAGCGTCCGCGCCTGGCGTATTAGGCACGTAACCGACGTCGTCCACGGCCTTCCACACGCGCTTGGCCAGTTCGGGATCGACCGTGGGAACGCGATTCACTACGCGCGAAACGGTGGCGATGGAAACCCGGGCGCGCCTGGCCACGTCATGGATGTTCACGTTTGCACGGCGTCGCTGGGAGGAGTTCTTTGACCGGTCCATAAGAAGAGAATTGTACGCTTTTCCGGGCGTTACTCGAAGCACCATCCGAAGGCCGCGCGGGGAAAATAGCTCCAATACCGAGAGTTATGCGGAATCCTCATATTTTGGAAGCCGCGCCATTCATGCAAAGATTCCGGAAATCGGTAAGCGCTTCCCGAATCTTTGGGTCCCCATCGGTAGCCGGGACGCAGTGGAGCTGAATCAATGCATCAATCAATGCATTGATTGATGCATTGAGCGCCAGCTGCCAAGCCCCTTGCTTGGCTCCCTCGCTCCCTGTCTTTACGGATGGTCTTGGCCGCCGGCCACAACCTCAAGCCCGTGCCGCAGCAGCGGAAGAATCGCTTCCAGGCTCTCTTCAGCGCCGCGCTTGCTACCAGGAAGGTTCACGATGAGCGTTGTGCCGCACAGTCCTGCGACGCCGCGCGAGAGCCACGCGAAAGCATTGCGCTCCGCGCCCCTTGCGCGCATGGCCTCTGCCAGTCCCGGCGCTTCGCGGTCGATCACGCGCCACGTAGCCTCGGGCGTGCGGTCGCGCGGTCCCAGCCCCGTGCCGCCCACGGTGAGCACCAGCGCCGCGCCTTTGCGTCCGAATTCTTCGAGCGTCGCGGCAATCGCATTCTCGTCGTCGGGGAGCAGCGACGTTTCGATTTCGGCCTGCGGCCACGCGCGGCGCAGCAAGGCGACCACCGCCGGACCCGCCGTGTCTGTCATCTGTCCGGCGGAGCAACGGTCCGAGATGGTGAGCACAGCAAGCAGCATGACCTGATTCTATTTCTTCATTGCGCTGGCAACACCTTGATCGTGTGCAGCCACGTCTCCACCAGCTTGGGCCAGCTCATGATGGGGAAATCCCTTGGCCGCAGCCCAAAGCCGTGGCCGCCTTCCGCGTAGATGTGCATCTCCGCCGGGACCTTGGCATTCTTCAATTGCATGAAATACACAATCGAGCTCTCTACGTGTGCGGTGTAGTCGTCCTCGGCTTGCAGCAGAAACGTAGGAGGCGTATTCGCCGTGGGTTGAATATCGGGATTGGGCGCGAAGTTCTGGTTCGCCATCGCCGTGTAGCCGGGATAAATCACGACGGCGAAGTCCGGGCGGCAGCTCAACGCGTCGGCCGCGTCGATGGCGTCGTAGAGCCGCTTTTCGTAGTGGTTGCTGATGGCCACTGACAGGTGCGCGCCCGCCGAAAATCCCATTACGCCCACGCGGTGCGGATCGATGCCCCACTCCTCCGCGTGCAGCCGCACCAATCCCACGGCCCGTTGCGCGTCCTGCAATGCCGCAGCCGACTTGGGATACGGCCCGCTATCCGGCACGCGATATTTGAGCAGAACGCAATTGACGCCGATCTGGTTCAGCCAGTCGCAAACCTCCGTGCCCTCCAGATCCATCGACAGAATCTGATAGCCGCCGCCGGGAAACACCACAATCGCCGCGCCCGTGTTCTTGCCCTTTGCCGGATACAAGGTGATGGTCGGCGTCGACACGTTGCCCAGGCGTATGTACGGCCGTCCCGCCATCATCTTCGTTCCCGCGGCATTCACATTCACTTCTGGCGGCATGCCGGCTTTCTCACCCGGCGCTGTTCCCGGCCAGATCGGCATGGTCACGAGTCCGGCTGGCGGCGTCCATCCCGGAGAGGGAGTTGAGGTGGTGGCTGGGGCTTGTGCCCACATGCCTGCGGCACTCAATGCAGCCGCGGCAACAAGCAGTTTCTTGTTCATGTTCGGAACCTCCAACGCGATTCTGCGTCGCGCTCAGTAACGCGTATGGCCGCTATCTTTGTACTGGTCCAGCAGTTTGGTCAGCCGCGCGACAATGTCGGGCCGCTGCGCCCACAGGTTGTAGAGCTCATGGGGGTCGTCGGCCAGATCGTAGAGTTGCCCTTTCACGCCATCCGCAGCCGGTTCCACTTCCACCGGCGGCGTGAATCCGCCGCTGCCCAGTCCCAGCTCCAGCTTCCAGTTGCCCTCGCGGATCGAAAACATCCCCGTGGTTGACAGCTCGATGATATCTTTGCGAATCGGCGCATGCGGATGGCGCTCGAGCGCCGGCAACAGATTGAAACTGTCCTCGCCCGCATCCGGCGGCAGCGGCTGGCCGAGAATCGCAGCCAGCGTCCCCATTAGATCGGTAAGGGACGCCGTCTCATCGCATACCGTGTTCGCAGGAATGTGTCCCGGCCAGCGCGCGATAAATGGAATGCGATGTCCGGCCTCCCAGATGTCGGCCTTCTCGCCGCGCCAGCCCGCATTGGCGCGATGCGGATAGGTCGCAATGTCCTGGTCGTTCCACCAGGCGCCGTTGTCGCTGGTCACGATCACGATGGTGTTCTGGTCCATGCCCAACGTGTGCACCGTGTCCAACACGCGGCCGATCATCGCGTCCACCTCGGCAACGTAATCGCCATAGAGGCCCGCGCCGGATTTGCCCTTGTACTCCGCGAGCGGAACCCACGGCGTGTGCGGTGAGGGCATGGCGAAGTAGAGGAAGAACGGCTGGTCCTTGTGCTGCGCCCTTTCGTGCAGAATGTCGAGCGCCTTGTTGGTCAGCGTGGGCAGCACCTGCGGAATGTCGAAGTGCGGCGCGCGCAATCCCGGCCGGTAGTAATAGCCATGCGGTGTATTTGCGCCGGCGTCCTGGATCGTGGGCAGCTCCACCGCGTGGTCGTTCTCGAAGTAGAGATACGGCGCCATATCGAGCGATGCGGGAATGCCGAAGTAATAGTCGAAGCCGTGCTGGTTCGGTCCTGGCGTCAGCGGCTTTGTGAAGTCGGTCTTCTCTGCGTTGCCCAGGCCCAGGTGCCATTTGCCCACACCAGCGGTGTAATAGCCCTGCTCCTTCAGCATTGACGGCACCGTCATGCGACCCGGTTCGATCAGGTCGGGCGACTCCACGTTGAGCACGCCCTTCTTCAGCCGTCCGCGCCAGCTATAGCGCCCCGTCAAAATGCTGTAGCGGCTTGGCGTGCACACCGCGCTCGATGCATGCATGTCGGTAAACCGCATGCCCTGGCGCGCAAACGTGTTGCAGTGCGGCGTGGGGATTGCGGAGTGCGCGTTGTATGCATCGATATCGCCCCACCCCAGGTCGTCGGCCAGAATGTAAACCACGTTCGGCTTGGCTACACGGCCGGCCGCGGCGCGCGCCAATTTGGGCGCGATGGCCGGCGCGCTCAGCATGCACGCGGCCGCTCCTAATCGCGCGCAGAACACACGCCGATCTACTGCTCCTGTGTTCATTCCGAGGGTCTCCGATTGTACGCGAAGAGATTTTCGAACTTCGAGGCAATCAATTTATATCGGGGCCAGCTTGCTCTTGTAAATAAGCTCCTCGCGCGCCGCAGACGTGCGACTTCAACTCGCGGCCTTCTCTTCTCGCACCCGTACCAGTAGTCCGCCCGCTTCGTGACGAAACGCAACCGTCAGCGTGTTTTCCCCATGCAGCACCGAGCAGAGCATCTCCGTTGCAATCGCCGACTCGGGAACCGCCATGGCGCACGGCTGCGGCAGCGACGATTTCAGCAGGCCAGCGATCATGTTCACAATTTCCCGCGTCGCGTCCAGCGTATCGGCCTCAAGCACCGCCTCCACCGGCTGCATCAGCATCGCCGCCGTGGCCGCATTGGCTAAATCCCTCGCCATCCGCACTTCAATGCGCCCCTTCCACATCCCCGAAAGGTCTACGCTCACCAGAACATGCCCGATGCCGACGCAATAGTTCTCGGTAAAGGGAACCGTATCCATCTGCATGCCCAGCATCTGCTCCCAGAATTGCGCATTGGCGCGCACCAACGACTGCTCGTCGAGGTGAGACCGCATAAGAGAATCCTCATGTTCACAGCAGGCCTCTTCTTAGGCCTCTCTTATCCCTATCGGGTCGTTTTCAGCCAGCATTCAGTGTGCCCGCCGCACCATGGTCATTCAAGAAAATGCCCGGTGCCGGACACACCTCAACAACGTGATCTAAATCACGTTTCGCGGTGCGCTCTGGCACATCCCGGCCCCTTCGCCGGTGACACGCTTTTGGAATATGAGGTGTATGCCATGCGGGATTCCGATACGGCCGCCGCTGGACGCATCCGGCCACGATTCTCGTCGCCACCGACCTGAGCGATCTGGATCATCTCATGCCATTTGCCCTGGAAGCAGGCGGGCGATAACCGGGGCACCGCGCTGCATTCTTCTGCACGTGCTCTCCACTGCTTCGGCTCTTTGCCGCCGACGCCTCCGGCATGCCCTACTACGACACCTGGCGGAGCGCTTGGAGACCGCGGAGCAGATGCTGCGTCCCTGGTGCGAAGTAGCCGCCCGGCGCGGCATTCGCTGCGACGCCCTGGTCCGCGAAGGCCACCCCACACAACAGATTGCAGCCGCGGTTCGCCAATTTCATGTGGACCGCGTGCTGCTCGGAACTCGGAGCCGGAGCAAGCTCGGCAGGTTGCTCATCGGCTCTGTGGCAGAACAAGTGCTGCGCTCGGTCTACCTCCCGGTCATCACCGTGGGACCCGAGGCTCATCTCCCGGTGGACAGGGGCGGGGAACGCGTCGTCCTGCATGCCACCACACTTCGAGAGACCTCTCGCCCGAGCGCGGCGCTTGCCTGCCAGGTAGCCGCTACCCAAAAGGCAAAGCTGATCCTGCTCCACGTGCTGCCGCCCATCTGAGTGATGGAGCGCAAAGGCCTGCCCACCGGGACTGCGACTCCTCGGCCATGCTCGAGTTGCGCATCCTCGCCGAGCAAACGGGCGCCAGTCTGTTGCTCCGCTGTCGAGCCGGTCGTCGCCCACGGCAATCCCTCCATCGAGATTCTTGCTCTGGCCGCCGAACGCCGCGCCGGCCTCATCGTGCTCGGCGCCACGCACCGCCCGGCCCTCGAAATCCTCGACCCGCGACCACACCGTCCACCGCGTGCTGGCCCACGCGCGCTGTCCCGTGCTCACGTTGCGTGAACAGCAGACCGTGCCGGAAGAGGCGCACGCTATCGCCGCCACAGCCCATCGTTAAAGCGTCGCAATTTAGAGCTTGATGTTGCGCAACCAAACTGTGCAACTCTTACGCCGCGTCGCTGCCCGAGGATTCGGTCCCTCGCCGAAGCACGATGTTACCGGCGGATTTACGCGAGGAGGAACGTGTAAACGGCTGCAGCCGTTTCAGGCATCGCTCGTGCAAGTAACGCAGTTGGCGCAAAAGTCCCAGTCCATCCTGCTTCCGGCCACTGGCATGAGCGTTGTAAATCTCCGCGGCCAGAGCGTGCAGTTGCTGATGAAGGGTTTCGATGGCTTGGAGCGAAGGCGACAGGCCCCCCGCGGCGAGTCTTTGCGACTGGAGCCACGCGGTCAGGCTGCAGGGTTCCGTATCGAGGGGCGGCGGCGTGGCCCGCGTACCCTGCAGATACGCCAGAAAATGCCCGTACCAGGCGCGGTGTTCGACCATGGCGAACAGCACCGCCCGGTTGTTCGCGTGAACTAGAGGCGCTTCCATCCAGCGGGGATCGGCGCGCCACGCGGCCGCCCAGGCTTGCAGCTCATGTGCCGGCATGGGACTCGCAATTCCGTATCCCTGTGCAAAATCGCATCCCAGTTGCAGCAGCATCAGGCCGTGGTCTACCGTTTCCACTCCCTCCGCAATCACCTTCCGGCGAAATGCCTCGGCCAATCCGAAGACGCCTTTCAGAATGGATAAGTTCTCCGACTCGTCGAGCATATCCCGCACAAAACTCTGGTCGATCTTCAAAATATCGGCAGGCAAGCGTTTCAAATAGACAAGGGAGGAATAGCCGGTGCCAAAGTCGTCCACGCTGATCAGGACACCGGCCTCGCGGCAGGCCGCAAGCACCTGGGAGCTGAGGGCCACGTTCTGCAAGGCGCTGGTTTCCAGCACCTCCAGCTCCAGATGCGATGGCTTGACGCGGGGATGCGCCGCCAGCCGCGCGCACAAGCGGTTGACGAAATCCGGCTGCTGCAATTCGAAAGCGCTCACATTCACGCTGACAGGAATGTCGAACCCGCTATCCTGCCAGACTTCCATTTGCGCAAGCGCGCTCTCAATCACCCACTCGCCAACTTCCGCCGCTAACGGATGGTCTTCGATCACGGGAAGGAACATGCCCGGAGGCAACAGGCCGCGCTCGGGGTGTTGCCAGCGCAACAGGGATTCCGCACCGATCACCTTGCCTGTGCGCATGTTCACCTTCGGCTGGTAATAATGCACAAGCTCGCCCGCCGCCAGCGCGTGGCGGATGTGCTCGATGTTTTCATTGCGGCTGCGCACGGTCAAATCATGACCGGGATCGAAGACGGAGTAGCGATTCTTTCCCGCCAGCTTGGCCTCGTAGAGCGCCTGGAAGGCCTGGCGCAACAGCAAGTCTGCGTCCATTTCCTCCGCCTGCGGATAAAATGTCACGCCTGCGCTGGCCGTCACGCGCAGCGGCACATCTCCAATCTGCACTTCCCGGGTGGCAGCTTCGAGCACGCGTGCCAATGTGGGCAGACAGGCTTCACGGTCCGGTAGATCGAGAATCACGGCGGCGAACTCATCTCCGCCCAACCGCGCCAGCGTGTCTCCCTCGCGCAGTGCGCGCTTCATCCTGAAGGCCAGAGCGGTCAGCAGCGCATCACCGCTGGAGTGGCCGTAGCCGTCGTTGATGGCCTTGAATGCGTCGAGATCGAAACATGCCACGCCGACCAGTCGATTGCGGCGGTCTGCCTGCTCCATGGCCTGGCGCAAACGGTCGGCAAACAGCGCCCGGTTCGGAAGCCCCGTCAGCGCATCGTAATGCGCAACAAGCTCCAGTTGCTGTTGGTGCTCCTTTACCTCCGTCATGTCGGTGAAGAGCCCCACATATTGCTTCACCTGCCCATTGGCATCGTGGATGGCATCGATGGTGAGCATCTCCGCGTAGATGTCGCCACACTTGTTTCGATTCCAGATCTCTCCCGACCAGTGGCCATCTCTTGCGAGGGCGTTCCACATGTGCTCGTAGAACTCTTTGCTCTGCAGGCCCGATTTCAGCATGCGCGGATTCGTTCCCAGAGCCTCATCCCGCGTGAAGCCGGTGATGCGCGTAAAGGCGTCGTTCACTTCCAGGATCGTCCCCGATGGATCGGTGATCACAATGCCTTCGCGGGTACCGGTGAAGACCGTGGCGGCCAGCCGCAGCCGCTCCTCGGCCTGCTTCCGCTCCGTGATGTCCTCGGAGAAGATCACGATTCCGCCCACCGAGCCGTCACCCGCGCGCCAAGGAAGAATTTCGCGCCGGATCCATTGCATGCTTCCATCCGCCCTCGTCAGTTCGCGCTCGCTCATCTCCATCGTCTCGCCCGCCAGGCAGCGTCGATGTTCCTTGCGCCAGCTCTCCGGCGATCCGGGGAAGATCTCGTAATGCGAACGCCCGATGACGTCGATATCACCAAGAGAGTGCATCTCCAGCCAGCGACGGCTCACGGCGAGGTACCGCATCTCGCGATCCAGCATGGCCAGCGCTGCCGGCGCGCGATCGATGAAGAGTTGCAGCTGATTCTTGCTCTCGCGCAGCGCGGCTTCAGCCAGTTTGCGCTCGGTGATGTCCTCATAAAACATCACGATGCCGCCCACCGAGCCATCGGCAGCCCGCCACGGAATGATTTGCCAGCGGACCCATTGCACTGCGCCGTCGGCCCGCTCGTACCGGTCCTCTTCAACCCGCTGTGTTTCCCCGGCCAGGCCGCGGCGGTGCGTTTCTTTCCAGCGCTCCGGCACCTGGCGGTTCACCTCGTAATGCGAGCGCCCTAAGATCAGCTGCCCGTCAATCGAATGGTCCTGCGCCCAGCGGCGGCTGACTGCCAGGTACCGCATCTCGCGGTCGAACATGGCCAGAGCCACGGGCGCATGCTCGATGAAAAGCTGCAGCAATTCCTCGCTCTCGCGCAACGCGGCATCCACCTGCTTGGCTTCCGTAATGTCCTGAACGGTGCCCTTCAGCACGAGAGGTTTCCCCTGGGCATCCAGCTCCAGCCGGCCGCGCGTATGCACCCATCGCAGCGCCCCGTCGGTATGTCGCACAATCCGATATTCGCTGTCGTACAAAGTGCGTTGGCCTTGAAAGTAGGCCTCCAATCGCTCCGCCATCGCCGGCCGATCGTCGGGATGAATCAGCGGCCAGATGTCTTCGAATCCACGTCCGTACGCCGCGTCAATGCCCATCAGCGC
The DNA here is from genome assembly GCA_963826735.1 of uncultured Acidobacteriota bacterium. GTDB lineage: Bacteria > Acidobacteriota > Terriglobia > Terriglobales > Acidobacteriaceae > Telmatobacter. The sequence continues at coordinate 270,829 of CAWGYN010000005.1, read as the reverse complement.
TTCCACCTCCGGCGAGCGCCTCCAGGTCTTGGTAGGGAGGTCCAGGGCGAAATTGCTCAATCCTGCAATCTCCAGCGCGTCGCGCAGCGATTCTTCGCTTTCGCGCAGTCTTCTTTCCCTTTCCAAGTGCTCGGTGATGTCCGGCGCGATTCCAAGGACGCCGATGATCTCGCCATCGGGGCCATTGATGGGGTATTTGCGATTGTCGATCCAGCGCTGCGATCCATCCTGGATCCGCAGCTTCTGAATTTCATTCACGCGCTGCCCCTCGGCAAACGCCCGGCTCTCCATCCGGTAGGCGGCGTCGGCGATCGCCTCCGGGTGAATGTCGTAGTCTGTCTTGCCCACCAGTTCAGCGGCTTGACTCGCCGATTCGGTAAAGGTCGCCAGGCTCCGGCTCGCGGCCAGAATCACATGATTGCAGTTCTTCAGAAAAATGTAGTCTGTGGTCTGCTCGATCAGGGTTTTGAAGCTGGCGATCAATATCGCATCGCCGGGCTCGCTCAGCTTCCGTACGTCTTCCATCCACAGATCGAGCTTGAACCCGTCGTCCTGCGTGTGCATTTTCGCGTATCGCGCCTTCAGGCAGCGAATCTTTCCGTCGGCGTGACGAATGCGCAGGTTTACCGAGCCTGAGGTGTTCGTGCTCTTTTGGGAAAACAGGGTTTCAGCGAGGCCGGCATCCTCGGGGTGGATTCGATCCTGCAGCCGGACTCTTGCGGAGAGAAATTCCTCGGGCCGAAAGCCAAGCAGAGCCTCAACATCGTCGCCGGCGGAGACGAGCTGCGGCGGGCGATTCAATGCGAAACAGAAAGTTGCACTTTCCATGGGCCCTGCGCCTTCTGCGTCGGATCGCACTCGCGGAAGGCAGCTTAGCATGGCGAATCCTCAGAAGGCTATGAATATCGTAGGACATAGCCACTCGCGATCCAAGGCCCGCGCGGCAACGCCTTCCTACAACTTTCCGTTAGAGTGCTCCTCGATAGTGGCAGACCGCACCCAGTGGGGCCGTTTTTCAGGCCGCTCTGCCCACCCCACGGTCCTGCGCAAACCACCCCTTCCATCGCGCAATGCAACTTCTCGTTGCCGCGGCAACACTTTGAGCTTCGGCCGCGTGGCCGCCATCTTCAGTCGCTTTTCTGCTGAAGTTCTGGGTTCGGAACCGATTTGAACCAGATCATGCACTCTTTATCCACGGGTTTTTGTTGCATCTCAGGGTTCCACCCCGTTTATCCACGCGCCAATCCGGCTCAGACTTGGCATAATCGCTGCAAGAGCGCTTCCTGCGTGACAGTTCTAAAACGTCGTGGCGGGATCGGGAGCGCAATCACATTCCGTGCTGCTTGGCGGAGTGGAAAGCGCAATCCCCGGAACTGCCTCGCACTACCAGTGGGAGCACACGAGTGACCACATATCGGCGTCAGGACGTTTTGCGCATCTTCGAGATGAGTTCCCGTCAATTGCAAGCGTGGGAACGAGCAGGTTTGATTCCCCAACAGGAAATTTATAGCTTTCAGGATCTGGGGCAACTGCGCATCCTGTGTGCGCTGCGCGCCGAAGACGTGCCCGCGGCCTCCATCCGCGAATCGATCCAGGCCATGAAAGCCGTCTCCGGCATGGCCAACCCGCTCCTCGAGACGCGCGTTGTGCGCACCGGTACGCGGCTGGCCTTCCGCCATCATGGCGCCATGGTCGACCCCATCCGCCGCCAGTTCCTCTTTGACTTCGAGCGCGGAGGCCAGCAAGCGATCGCTGCCAGTGCCGCGGAACCCGAGCCCCTGCGCCGGCCCGCGCCTGCAGGTCCGCGTGCTCTTCAGGAACGCTTTCTGGCTGCAGTCCGCGCCGAAGAAGCTGGCGAAAAGCAACGTGCCATCACGCTCTATGAGGAGCTTCTTACCCTCGATCCCGACTACGCGGCGGCCTGCATCAACCTCGGCACCATTTACTTCCATCTGCGCCAGTACGGACGCGCTGAAGAGCTCTATCGCCGCGCCACCGCGGCTGACCCGGACTATGTGCTGGCCTATTTCGATCTGGGGAACGTGCTGGATGAACTTGAACGTCTCGACGAATCCATTGCCGCCTATCTGAAGGCCGTCACCCTCTCGCCCCGCTACGCCGACGCCCACTACAACCTGGCGCTGGCCTATGAGCGCAGCGGCCAGCAACGCCCAGCGCTGCGCCACTGGCGCGCCTACGTCAAGCTCGACAACCACGGACCCTGGGCCGAGCACGCCCGCGGCCAGATTCGCAAGCTCCTCAGCCGCGAAAAGCTGGCCATCGTTTCCCGTGCCCGCCATTTTATTGCTCCGCGCAAAGGCAGGGCTGCGTTGCGGCTGGCGTAAAAAACCGGTCTGAGTTTTTACTTTCAGCGAAACCAGAACCTGACGATCAGGATGATCAGGCGGGGTCTTTCGGGCGGGTGGCCTTGACGGCCGACAGAATCCCGATGCCGATCATCACGATCGCGCCCGCAAGAATCCAGTGCGAGGGCATATGCATCAGGTGCGCGCCGTACACCAGCCCGGCAATTACGATTGCGAAGCCAGCAGCATAAAGTCCAAACGACATGTGATCTCCTTGGCCGGATACGATGCAGTGAAGCGGAATCCCGCACACCATTCCAGCCTCGCACCACGAGCGGACCCGGTCTGAGCAGTTCAGACCAGCCTACGCGTTTCTGATGCAAGGATTTCGCGTCCGGTGGCCCAGCCTGGCAATTGCCATACTCACCGGCTTTGGTGTGCACGTTTTTAGCGGGGGTTCACTGACCACGTAGGAGCTAGAGGCTAGAAGCTAGCAGCTGCCTTTACACTTTCTGCGTCCGCTGTACCTGGCGCACGCCGTTCACGCGCTTCAGCCCCAGCACCATGCGGTTCAGGTGGCGTACATCCTCGGCCTCGACGATAAACTCGATAATCGCTTCGCCCTCATCGTCGCGCTTCAGATCCACGCCGCGAATATCGGCATTCTCATCGGAGATCACCGCAGTGAGCTCCTTCAACATGCCGGTGCGGTCATCGCAGTAGACGGTAATCTTGACCGGGTAACGCTGCGGCTTGCCGGCAGCATCGGGCGTGCGCGACCACTCCACGTTGATGCGCCGGTCGCTTTCGTAGAGCAGGTTCTGCACGTTGGGGCAGCTGCGCGCATGCACAGCCACGCCCTTGCCGCGCGTCACGTAGCCCACAATCTCCTCGCCACGAATGGGGTTGCAACATCGCGCGCGGTAGACCAGCAGATCGTTCTGGCCCTCCACCTCGAGCGATTCCGAGCTGGTGAGTTGCAGCCTGCGCACCGCGTCGGTGGTTCCCGCATCGCCCGTCTTGGTTTCTGTGCCCGGCGCGGTCTCCGGCAGATTGGCGAACCCCGGCGCTACTTTGCTCAGCACCTGGTGCGCGGTGTGCTTGCCCTGGCCCAAGGTTGCCAGCAGATCCGATGCCGTGGCCACGCCGAACTCCTGCGCCACGCGGCCCAGGTCCTGGTCGTCGATCTGTGTCATCGGCACCTTGAACTTGCGTGCCTCGCGCTCCAGCAGTTTTCTGCCGATCTCTACTGCCCGTTCCCGCTGGTCTTCGTTCAGCCAGTGCTTGATCTTATTGCGCGCGCGCGGGCTTTTCACAAACGTGAGCCAGTCGCGACTAGGCTTGTGATCCTTCTGCGTCACAATCTCGACAATGTCGCCGGTACGCAGCTTAGTGCGCAGCGGCGCCATGCGCCCATTGATCTTGGCCCCTACGCAGGTGTGGCCCACCTCGGTGTGAATCGTGTACGCAAAATCCACCGGCGTGGCGCCCGCCGGAACTACCACCACTTTCCCCTTCGGCGTGAAAGTGTAGACCTCGTCGGGAAAGAGGTCCATCTTCAGGCTGGAGAGGAATTCGTTGGGATCCGTCATCTCTTTCTGCCACTCCACAAGCTGGCGGATCCAGTTCAATCGCTCTTCGTCGCGGGCCGTCACTACGTCGCCGCCCGACTTGTACTTCCAGTGCGCCGCAATGCCTTCCTCGGCGATGCGGTGCATCTCTTCGGTGCGAATTTGTACCTCGAATTGATGCCCGCTTGCGCCCATCACCGTCGTGTGCAGCGACTGGTAGCGGTTGGCCCGCGGAATGGCGATGAAATCCTTGATGCGTCCAGGCACCGGCCGCCACAGCGTGTGGATCAACCCGAAGACCGCATAGCACGATGCGACATCCTCGGTGATTACGCGTACCGCCAGCAGATCGTAGACCTGGTCGAAGGAAACTTTGGTGCGCTCGATTTTTTGAAAGATGGAATAGAGGCGCTTGATGCGCCACTCCACGCGCGCCTGGACGCCGTTCTCGCGCAGTTGCTCGACCAGCGTGTCTTCCACGCCGCGCAGGAACTGTTCGCCCTCAATGCGCCGCGCCTCCACGGCGGCAGATACCTGCTCGTAGGCCACCGGATCGGTGTAGCGGAAGGCGAGGTCTTCAAGCTCGCCGCGCACTTTGCCCATGCCGAGCCGGTGCGCAAGAGGCGCGTATATGTCGAGCGTCTCGCGCGCAATCGCCTCCTGACGCTCTGGTTTCAGGTGCTCCAAGGTGCGCATGTTGTGCAGGCGGTCGGCCAGTTTGATGAGCACCACGCGCACATCGCTCACCATGGCCAAGAGCATCTTGCGCACGTTTTCGGCCTGCCGGTCTTCTCTATTGGCGAATTGGATCTTGTCGATCTTGGTTACGCCCTCGACAATGTGCGCCACCTGGTCGCCGAATCGCTGGCCAATCTCCTCACTCGTGGCCGGCGTATCTTCCACGGCATCGTGCAGCAAGGCGGCGGCGATGGCCGTCCCGTCCAGCTTCATCTCTGCCAGCACTTCCGCCACCTCGAGCGGGTGCACAATGTAGGGCTCGCCTGAGGCGCGCGTTTGCCCCTCGTGGTGGCTCACGCAGAACTCCCACGCCTTTCGAATCAATGAGATATCTTCATGGGGCCGGTTGGCCTGGACCTGACGGAGAAGGGCCTCGAAACGCTCCCCAATCGGCCTCGGTTCGGGCTGCGGATTCTGGCGGCGAACCGCTATGCCCGGGTCCACGGTCGGCACCGCTCCCGTTTCGGTCACAGGGGCGTTTGGAACCTCGATTGGTTCGGTGTGGCGGGCAGTCGCCATGCTTCATTATAGGCCGCTTGTCTTCTAGAGGCATGAATGCGTCCGCCTCACCACGGCATCGCCTCATTTCAGGCGGTCACCCCCGGCAGTTTACCTTTGGGAGAGGAGCCAATGGGAGAACCACACAAACCCGAGACGACCGCGCCGTCGCGCAAGCGCCGCGCGAAACCATCGGCACCAGTTGCCGCACGGGCTGGCCCAGCCGCCGCAATCCTTGGTAGTGTGTCTGGCCCTGTGCCCGCCCGCGGAGCCTCTCCCTCCGCTCGCGCCACATCTCGTCCATCCGCTGTTCCAACGCGTGCAGCGCCCGCAGGCGCCATCGTGGACCGCCGCGCCGCCGACCATTTGCGTAGCGGCCATCTCTGGGTCTACGCGTCCGACGTGGTTTCCGTCACTTTGCCAAAACCGGAAGAAACGCTTCTGCCGGTCGCCGACCAGCGCGGAATCTTTCTCGGCACTGCGCTCTACAGCCCCGCATCGCAAATCGCGTTGCGGCTGGTTTCGCGCGAAACGCTCGATCATGCCGCGTGGCTCAAGTTGCTCGCGGCGCGCCTGCACGCAGCCATCGCGCGCCGCAAACCGATGCTCGACGCAGCCAACGACGCCTGCCGCCTGTGCTTTAGCGAGGCTGACGAGCTACCCGGCCTCATCGTCGACAAATATGGTGAGATCGTGGTGGTGCAGCGCCTCGCCATAGGATTGCTCCACACAGGCGTTGCGGAAGCATGTGTGCGCGTGCTGCGCGAGGAACTTGCGCCCGCGGCTATTTTTGAGCGCCCCGATCCGCGCATTCGCGAACTTGAGGGTTTGCCCGCGCCCAGCCCAGATCCTTTGTGGGTTGCCGATCCAGTATCGATTACCACCGCAGCGCGTCCCGTTGCAGCCACAGAGTTTTATTTGAATGGCCTTGTCTTTCAGTACGACGCCAACGCCGGCCAGAAGACCGGCGCCTTTCTCGATCAGCGCACCAACTACGCCGCGGCGCAACAATGGGCGCAGCGCCTCGGGGCAAATGGCCGCGCGCTCGACGTCTGCTGCTACCAGGGCGGTTTCGCCCTGCATCTCGCCCAGGTTTGCCAGCAGGTAACCGGCATCGACACCTCGCGCGCCTCGCTGGAAGTGGCGGAGCGCAATCTCCAGGCCAACCGCGCCCGCATTTCCGGGGATGTCGACTGGATTGAGGCCGACGCCTTCGAAATTCTGCGCGACTGGTCGCAGGCCGGCGAAAAATTTGACACCATCGTTCTCGATCCGCCGGCCTTCGCCAAAACCAAACGCGCCGTCGAGGGCGCACTGCGCGGTTACAAGGAGCTGAATCTTCGCGCGCTCAAAATGCTGCGACCCGGCGGTCTGCTCGTCACCTGCTCCTGCTCGCATCACGTGAGCTTGGCCGATCTCGAATCCGCCGTGGCCGCGGCCGCCGCCGATGCCTCGCGCCGCGTACGTCTCCTCGAGCGCCGTGGCGCCGCTCTCGACCATCCGGTCGTCCTCAATCTGCCGGAAACTGAATACCTCAAATGCTTGGTGCTTGAAGTGGAATAAAGCAGGGAGCCCATGGTTGCGCAAGTTGCAGTCGTGCTGTTCGGCATGGAAATTGGAGCGGGCAGTCGAGCGAGCCACGGCCCGCCAAAGCTGGGTGAAGCTTTCGATGCGGGACAGCTTTGACCAGAAAGCGTTAAGTAATTGAGTTCGATTGCGGGTAGCCACCATCATCCGCGTCTTGTGAACCACCGAATCCAGCCAAAAAACGTTCGCTGCGCAGATTTCTTGTTCCCTCGGTCTTTTGGTCCCTCGGTCCCTGCTTTCAACTCCGCCAGTGCCTGCTTCACCTGTTCGCGTAGCGCTTCGGCCTCGACCGCGCAGGATCGCAGATACGCCGACACTGTCAATCCGGCCTCTGCGGCGCGTTGATGCAGCCGCATACACTCCGCCTGGCTCAGGCGAATCGTCACGCTCGCCGAACGTAGATCGCTTTCACGCGCAGTGCCCGTCTGCAACCCTGGCGCGGCGTCCGTTCGAACGGCAGCAACCGCGTTATAAACAGCGCCCGCGGCATCGGTAGCGCCTGCAGCGACAGTTTTGACAGACGCATCGGCGCGCGCAACGCTTCTCGAGCCGTCCGCCTGCGTCAGCGATTTATCCACCCGATCCGAATCGCGATCCGGCGGACGGTAACGTGCATGCGCACGCAGGGCACGCTCGTAGCTGAGCGTGGCCACGTCTTCGCCCAAGTCGCTCGAGTTCCACAGCGGCGCATCGTCGTCGGCGTCAGACTGGGGCGAGGGCGAGGCAAGCGTGGCCAGCAGTCCCGCAAAATTGGAAAGAGAAGGGGAGGACTGCGATGGAGCGGGCTGCCGCATGGCTTGGAGCATACTGCCGCTCCCACCTGCATCCCTGAGAATTCTCCAACGAAATGCGCGGTGTCATCCCAATATCGGATACAACCGCGCGTCATTCCCAAATAGGAATGCTCCCGTCGCGCCGCTCCCCGCCTTCAGTTTGGCGCGGCTTGAGGCGCCGCGGGATCCGGCAGAATCCGCCCCGGCAAGCGCAGCATAGCGCTCACCGTCTGCGCCGGCACGGGGCGCGAAAACAAATATCCTTGCCCGTAGCGGCAGCCGAGTTGCCGCAGCAGCAGGTACTGCTCGTCCGTCTCAATCCCCTCCGCCACCACGTCCATGCCCATCACCCGTGCCAGCTCCACAATGGTGCGTACAATCTGCAGCGGCTGCTCGCCCTCGGTCATGCGCGTCACAAATGAGCGGTCGATTTTTAGCACATCGAAGGGCAGAGAATGCAGATGGTTCAGTGAGCTGTAACCCGTGCCGAAATCGTCCAACAGCAGCGAGACCCCCAGTCGGCGCAGGCTGCCCAGCACCTCCATGGCCGTGCCGGGATCGGGAATCAGGCTGGACTCGGTCATCTCCAGGCCGAGCTGCCGGCTTGAGACGCCCGTCCGGCGCAACAGCGCCTCCACATGATCGGCAAGCCCCTGGCGCGAGAACTGCCGCGCCGAAAGATTTACGCACACCCGCGGCCCGGCCCGCTCGGGATCCTCGGAGCGCCACTGCCGCATCTGTTGGCATGCCTCCGACAGTCCCCAGTCTCCGATCGGCAAAATCAGCCCTGTCTCCTCGGCAATGGGAATGAAATCCATCGGCGAAATGAGTCCGCGATCCGGATGCTGCCAGCGAATCAGCGCCTCAAGGCCAATGATGCGCCGCGTACTCAGCTCCACCTCCGGCTGGTAATACAGCACAAACTCCTTGTTCTCCAAGGCCCGTCGCAGGTCCGACCTGCGCGGCCAGATTCCAGTCACGGCCTCGACCGTGCGCTCCTGCTGTGCGCGGTTTCCGTTGAGCGCCTTGCGCAATCTGCGCAATTCCAGCTGGCCGGCTGCGATATCGGCCAGACTCTCCAGCATGCGCAACTCGGTCACTGCCATGGGCCGGCGCGCCTCGCATGAAAAAATGGTCAGCACTCCCAGAATCTTGCCATCTGCGGTGCGAACCGGCGCGCTGGCAAACGAAAGTGGATCGAGCCGTCGCAGCGGCAGCCGTCGCTCCCTGTACTCTGGATCGTCGTTGATGTTCGCGACCACCACCGGACCGTCTTCGGCCAGCACTCGCTCAAATATCGATTGCTTCCGCGGAAGTTCCCGCACGGGCTCGCCCCAGTACGACTTGATCCAGAAGCGGCTCTCGTCGCCAAACCCCAGCAAAACCGTGTCGGCTTTGAAATACTCGGCGGCCAGGCGCGTGATGGCGTCAAAGTTTGCCTCCGGCGCTGTGTCCAGAATCGCCGTCGCGGCCAGAGCTTCGAGCCTCGCATGCTCTTCTTCACCATCCGACCTGCCAATCGCCAGTTCCGCCTGTGGCATCACCTTCTCCAGGGCTCGCGAGATCCCACACGGCACTGCAATGGAATCAGAATGCAGCCCGCTTGTTTTTGCCGGGATGCGATATGCATGCCGCGTACGGTCCGCGCGGTTCTCCAGCGACAACGCCGCGGGAAGACCGGGCATGCTGCCCGATTCCGGGCATTGCCGTGGATTTCGTATCTCTTTTATCGGAGAAGATTCTTATTCCATCAGGTTACGCATGGACATCCGCCATTGGGTACGCGTCACCCGCTCGCGAGGCCAGCGGCGATTACTTTTGTTTGGTCACTTGTCCTGTTTCGGTCCAAAGAAACGTGAGCTGGTCGGTTCCATCTTGGATCTCCTGCCGTACGCTCACTCCAGAGGAGTGTCCGCCGGCGACACTGTAGTGCAGCAGAATCGGACGCCCGCTCGACGAATCCGCTTGCAGCAGCGCTGTCATCTTGCGCGCATGCAGCGGATCGACTCGCGTATCGCTCGCTCCGGTAAAGAAGAAGACCGCCGGATATGCCGTACCTTTCTTCACGTTTTGATAGGGCGAATACTTGAGCAAATACGCAAACTGCTTCTCGTTGTCGGCCGATCCGTATTCCGTCGTCCACAGCCGGCCTTCCTCGAACTTCTGGTAGCGCAGCATGTCGAGCAGCGGATAGCCGCACTCCACCGCCGCAAACAGATCGGGCCGCTGGGTGATCGACGCGCCCATCAGCAGCCCGCCATTCGACCGGCCCATGATGGCGAAATGCGTAGTCGAAGTGTACTTGTTGGCGATCAGGTACTCGGCCGCGGCAAACCAGTCGTCGAAGACGTTCTGCTTCTTTTCAAACATCGCTTGCTCGTGCCATTTCTCGCCGTACTCGTTTCCGCCGCGCAGGTTCGGCAGCGCAAACCAGCCGCCCAGTTCCATCCACTCGGCGTACCACGGCTTCCATTCCGGCAGCTCGCTGATTTCGAATCCGCCGTAGCCGGTCATCAGCAGCCGTTCCGTGCCATCCTGCTTCAAGCCTTTCTTGCCCGCAATGAACATGGGCACGCGCGTGCCGTCCTTCGACGTGTAGAAGACTTGCTTCAGCTCATATTGGCTGGTGTCGAAGGGAACTTTGGGCTGGGCAAATACGTCGCGTCTTGCCGGTGGCCGTATCCAGGCGGTAAATCGTGGGCGGCGCAATGAACGACTCGAAACTGTAGAAACCGTAGCGGTCGATAGTGCGGCCAGAGACGATCGATGCCGACCCGATGCCTTCGTACTCCACCGTGCCCGCTGCTTTGCCGTCAAGCGCATAAACAGCCGTCTCCGTCTTCACATCGTGCAGGCTTTTCACATAAATCTTGTTGCCCACAATGTTGAAGTCGTCGATCGCGTCCTTCCCCTCCGGCACAATCGTGGTCCACACGTCAGGCAGGATGCCGGGGTCAGCCTTCAGAATCCGCCCGTTGGGAGCTTTGTAGTCAGTCTTCACATACCATGCGCCCCTGGCGTAACTAGCAGAGAACCGCGACTCCATGCCCCAGACCAGGACATTGAAGAACGAATTCGCCTTGGTCAGATCGCGAAAAACAATGTCGACGCGTTTCGCAGGCACGCCTCGATCCACTTCGACAACCAGATAGTGCGCGTCGTCGGTCACATAAGCCAGAAGCAAGTCGCTTGGGCCCAGCTCTTCGCCGCGAAACTCATTGCCGAAGAGCATCGTGTCGTGGGAAATGCGGTCCCCGAACTTGTGCTCGTATAAAAGCGAGCGCTTCGCGTCCATGCGCGAGTAAAAGAGCCCGTGCCCGTCCGGAGTAAAACACACCGTAAGGTAATTGGCGCTCGGAAGCTCATCCATCATCGACTTTCCGGTCTTCACATTGAACACATGCACCGTAATTTCGTCCGAGCCGCCCGCGCGAACCCCATACGCTACCAGCGTCCCGTCACGCGACGCATCCTCCAGCTCGATCGACGTGTTGGGGTCGCGGCTGAACTGCGCCGGATCGACGAGCCGCTTGTCCTTCTCTGCCCATCCGTGGCGCACATAAATCGAGGCCTGATCCTCGCCTGCCAGGAGCTTCATGAAAAACAAATCGTTGCCGCGCGCAATCGGCACCGTCCAGCTCGTCACGTGCTCCAGTTGGTCAAGATCATCGGCAATCTGCGGGCGGATGCGCGCCTGCTGCATGTAGGCTGCCGTGTAGGCATTATCGGCCTCGATAAAATCTTTGGTCTGCTGGCTCTGCGCATCCTCCAGCCACCGGTAGTTGTCGACGACTTTGGTGCCGAAATAGTTGTCCGTTACAGGCGTCACCTGCACGTCGGGCGAGGCCGGCAGCGTAATTCCGCCGCGCCCGTGAATCGTCTGGCCGGCAGCCATCGATCCCACCCACAGAGCCAATCCAAAACCTGAAAAAAACCTCATGGCAACAGCATACTCGTGGTCGAGCATTGATTCCCGCCCCCGAGCGGTCCTTATAGAATCGTCTGCAGTGGCAAGCTCGCCCCCATCCCAGCCCCCCACCCCGTCATTGCCCCGCGCACGCTCACGTTGGGCGCGATTTCTGGGCGCCCTCCATCCGACCCACGCGCACAGTGTTTTCTCGGCCACTGTGGTGCTCATGGTGTCCACGTTTCTCTCGCGCATCGTAGGGCTGGTGCGGATAAAGTACATCGTCTCGCTCTTCGGCCGCGGCGCTGAGGCCGACGCCCTCAATGCTTCCTTCGTCCTGCCTGACATGATTTCGTATTTTCTCGTCGGCGGCGCGGCCTCCATCACCTTTGTCACCATCCTCACCCGCTATCGCGAGCAGGACCGCGAGGCAGAAGGCGATCGTTCGCTCTCCGTCATTCTTTCCACCATGTACTTGGTGCTGGGCGCGGCCATCATGCTGGCCGAAATTTTCGCTCCCTGGTATGTGCGCTGGTGGTTCAACGGCTTCGATCCCGCCAAGGCCGCGCAGTGCATCCTGCTCACGCGCATTCTGCTGCCCGCGCAGTTGTGTTTTTTCGCCGGTGGTGTTTTTGGCGCGGTGCTGATGGTGCGCAGGCAATTCAGTGTGCAAGCTGTGGCACCGATCATCTACGGCATCGGTCCCATTGTCGGCGGCTTGCTGCTAGTCAAGCACATCGGCGTGTCTTCACTTGCCTGGGGCACTGTGGCGGGAGCCGTCTTTGGGCCGTTTCTCCTCAACTGGCTCTTCGCCCATCGCGCCGGCACGCATTACCGCTTCATTCTCGATTGGCATGACGCCGGCTTGCGCGAGTGGGTGCGTCTTTCTCTTCCACTCATGGCCGGCGTCTCGCTCGTAACCGCCGACAACTGGATCATCGCCCACTTCGCCTCCGCCATCGGCGGCGCAGTCTCGCTCATGAGCTACGCCAAGCAACTTTTCTCGGCGCCTATGTCCATGCTGGCCCAGGCCGCGGGCGCCGCTTCCATGCCGTTTTTCGCCAGCCTCTGGTCGCGCGATCGTCACTTCGAGTTCGCTACCGGTGTTGCAGACTCCGTCTCGCGCGTGACCTCGCTCGGTTTGCTATGCGCTTCGGGAATGGTGGCGTTGGGTTGGCCCGCCATCGACCTCGTCTTTACCGGCGGCCGCTTTTCTGCCGCCGACGCGCGCGAATGCAGCCTCTACTTTGCCATCTTCTCGGTCTCCATGTTTCTCTGGTCGGCCCAAGCCATTTACGCGCGCGCCTTCTACGCCGCAGGAAACACCCTCGCGCCCATGATTGCCAGCACCATCGTCACCCTAGTCTCGCTCCCCATCTACAACGCGCTCTTCCACTGGCGCGGCGCCACGGGACTGGCTCTCGCATCCGATGTAGGCATCGCGCTGCAAACCCTCACCGTCGCATTGCTTTTGCATCAGCGGCGCATGGTCTCTCTCGCCAGTCTGGATTATCGCGAGATGGGCCGCTGCCTTTTGGCCGCTTTGACAGCTGGCGCGGGTACAGGTCTGCTCGCCTGGGGACTTGGTGAGCTCGCCCACCACCTGCCGGCTCTGGCCGCGCTTCGCCATGCCCACTATTGGACTGACGCCGTCATCCTCCTGGCCGGCCTGGCCCTGTGGACCCTCATCGTCAAGTGGACTCTGGAAAAATCCGGCTCCGCTTTGCCGCGCGTCGCACTGCGCCGCCTCGGTCTAGGCTGACGAGCGCTCCGCGTAGCTGCCGGCTCAAACGTCAACCGCCCATCCCGCTAAGAATGCCCGCCCCCGGAGCGAATGCTCACTTACTTCACTAATTTCACTGATTTCACACGGCACAAAAACACAAAAGCGCCCTCGACCTCGAAAGGCGCTCTCGTGAGCAAATTCGTGCGTTGCAGCGCTTACTGGACAGCTTTCGTCGTCTCGGCCGTGCCAGCACTTTGGCCGGCAGCCGGCGCGCCAGGCGTTTGTCCCGGCTTGGCGTCGGCTTTGCGGATATCGATTCCACCCTTGAAGAACGCGCCATCCTCGATGCTGATACGCGCCGCGGAAACATCGCCGCTCAACGCGCCTTCGGCACGGATGTCTACGCGGTCCGACGCCGACACGTTGCCCCGCACCTTGCCCATCACCACCACTTCGCGCGCGGTAACGTTGGCGCCCACCGTGCCGTTGCGGCCGATGGTCACACGGTTGCCGGGCAGATTGATCGCCCCTTCCACCTTGCCGTCGATATACAGCGATTCCGTGCCTGAAATTTCTCCCTTCACAAACAGGCCCTTGCTGATCACGGCCTGGTCGCCCGCGGGTGCTGTATTGCGGCTTGTGGTCTCAACGCTCGCCACGGCAGGCGCGGGACGCTGCGTTTCCGGATTGGAGACGGGAATTGAAGGTTCAGACTGACTTGGTTTCCACATTGCGCTCAAAGTAGGTTCCTTTTCTGTCCATTCAGGACTGGGAATTGCCAAGGCGAGGCCAATGGCTCGACCCCAAAAAATAAAAAACTATGCCAGACGCTGGAATTGTCGCGCGCCGCAACGTTTCTGCGGCCAAAATCCAGACAGGATGCATTTGCACCTTGCCAGGATCGGCCGTCTCCCACATTCTACGGCAAAGGGCGGGTTCCTGCGCCCCCTTCAGGCGCCCGCGCGTTACCTTCAGGGTCGCCTGGAGCCCCTCCCGCACTTTGACGCGCGCGAAGTGAAGGACAGGCTCTAATCTTGGCGTATGACTGATCGCGAACTCGTAGCGCGGATCGCTGCCACGGCTGGGCGCAAGGCCGCTTACAAGCAGTTGGTCCGCGAACTGGGCCCGGGCGGTGGGCGTGAGCGCCGGCTTCTCCTCGAGCAACTGGCCCGGCTCACCCTCCGCGGCCAACTCGTCCAACTCGATCGCGAGCATTGGAGCCTTCCCAGTGCTCCCTCCCGCGCCGGTTCGGGCCTGGGTTCAGATTCGAGGAGCAATCTGGTGTCCGGTCGCCTCGATCTGCACCGCGACGGCTACGGTTTCGTGCGGCCCAATCGAGGATCGGGAGGTTCCGGCGGTCGGCGGGCAACGGAAATTGAAGATATCTTCATTCCGCCCAATGAGATCGGCGGCGCCATGCAGGGCGATCAGGTCCTGGTTGACGTCGATCCGCCGAAAGCCGATGGCCGCATGTCAGGCCGCATTGTTAGGGTCCTGGAGCGCCGCAATCCTACCGTCGTAGGCACGTTTCACTATGCAGATCCCGCTCGCGGCTACCGGCAGAATGTTGTCATTCCGTTCGATGAACGCATGACTCAGCCCATCGTCATACCACCCGGCGCAGAAATCCCTACCGCTGCCGCATCCGCCACGCCGCATCGCGTTCTCGGCCGTGAGGTACTCGCTCCTGCAAAACAGGAAAGCGTGGAGCGCCCATCGAGTATAGGCGGCCTCGTGGTTGACGTCGAGATCACCAGTTGGCCCACGCCCACGCGTCCCCCCATCGGCCGCGTCATTGAAATCCTCGGGGCTCACGATGATTTTGGTGTCGACGTGGAGATGATGATCCGCAAGCACCAGTTGCCGCGTATCTTTCCGGACCATGTCCTCGCCGAAGCGCGCGCCGTCGCCCATCTCGACCAAGGGGCTGTTGCCCGCAGGGCCGCCGACTTTCGCGGTCTGCCTATCGTCACCATCGACGGCGAGACCGCCCGCGACTTCGATGACGCCGTTCTCGTCACCGAACGCGCCGATGGCGGCTACGAGCTGCAGGTCCACATCGCCGACGTAGCCGAATACGTCCAACCCAACTCCGCCCTCGATCTCGAGGCCCGTATGCGCGGCACCAGCGTCTACTTTCCCGATCGCGCCATCCCCATGCTGCCGCAAGAACTTTCGACAGACATCTGCAGCCTTCGGCCTCACCAGGATCGCCTGGTCCTCAGCTGTATCATGCAGCTCGACTCGGCTGGCCGCATTGAAGGCTTCGAAATCGTCGAAGGCGTCATCCGTTCCGCCGCGCGCATGACCTACACCGAAGTTCACGCAATCATCGAAGGCGACGCCGAAACGCGCGCGCGCTACTCCGCACTGGTCCCCGAATTCGAGCGCATGAAAAAACTCGCCGCCCTCATGAATCAACGCCGCGAGGAGCGTGGGTCCATTGATTTTGATTTGCCCGAGCCCGTCATCGAGTTCGATGAGCACGGCCAGATGCGCGGCGTTACCCGTTCCGAGCGCACCTGGGCCAACCGCCTCATTGAAGAATTCATGCTCGCCGCCAACGAGTGTGTTGCCGTCTGGATCGAGGATCTCGGCGTTCCTTCCCTCTATCGCATTCACGAGAAGCCCGAACCGCGCCGCGTCGTTCAGTTTGAAGAGCTCGCCGCTAGCTTCGGCTATTCTCTTGGTCTGGGACCGCTGCCGGTAAAGCGCGTTGTCACTCGCGGTGAGCGCCGCGATTCCCACGGCCGCGGCCGCAACCCGCGGGAGCACGAAGTGCCCGAAGACATCGTCGTCACGCCGCGCATGTATCAAAAGCTTGCCGTGCGCATCGAGGGCAAGCCGGAAGAGCGCATCTTGAGCTACCTGATGCTGCGCTCGCTCAGCCAGGCGCGCTACTCCGAGGTCAACGAAGGACACTTCGCGCTGGCCGCGCCCACCTACACTCACTTCACTTCGCCCATTCGCCGCTATCCCGACCTCATCGTGCACCGCATCACGAAAGCTCTTCTCCGCGCTGGCATCTCCGGTCGCCGCACCGTCACCCAGGCGCGTCTAGCGTCGCCCTGGTCGCATCCCAACGAAGGCCAGGCGCGATCCGAGGCATCTCACCTTCAAAAGAAATCCGGGGTGCCCCCGGTCCCTCGCACTTGGGGACCGGGAAAGGGAAGCCTGCACCTCGGCACGCCCCCCATCTCCGAGCCCGAACTCGCCCAGATCGCCGACGAATCCAGTTCGGCCGAGCGTCGCGCCGCCGAAGCCGAGCGCGAGCTTGTCGAGTGGAAGAAAGTGCGCTTCATGCAAGACCGTGTCGGCGACGAGTTTGCCGCACTGGTGCTCAACCCCGCCAAATACGGCCTCTTCGTCGAGCTCGCCGATCTCTTCGTCGAGGGCCTCGTCCCCATTGACAGCCTTCGCGGAGACCGCTTCACCTGGCGCGAAAACACTCACGAGATCGTGGGCGAGCGTACCGGACGCCGTTTTCGTGCCGGTGATCGCGTCCAGGTCATCCTCGACCGCATCCTCGCGCAGGAGCGCAAGCTGCAATTCGCTCTTGTGGAGGAGGAGTTGCCGCTCACTGGCAAGAAGGCAGCGCCGTCCCCATCAAAATCGAAGAAGAACAAGCGCAAAAACACGTTGCCACCGCCTCCGGGCGGGAGCAAGCGGCGAGTCAAGAAGGGCCGCAGGCGCTAAGGCAGCGAGATGCGGCCGGTCCGCGCGCGGGTGTTGCCTATGCGCCGGCCTGCTTCTCCGCGAGGTTGCCAACGATCGGGAGCTTGAAGCGCTTGCCCTGGTATGCGTTGACGATGCAGATGACGATCACTGCCAGCCAGAACAAATTCACCAGCGGCCACAGGAAAACTCCGAAGAGCGCGAGCGGCATCATCATAGTGACAATCGCCAGCAGGATGCCGAAAGCAATGTCCAGCACAACCGCTGCGACGCACAGGAAGATGCACTGGAAGGAGTGGAACCGCACATAGGAGTTCTTGTTGAACGGGTCCACAACCAGGAAGACGATCGCCGGGATAATGGTCAGGTACGCAATTGCCCCTGCGGCATTGTCTGACAGTCCCGAGTTGGCTGCTGCCGTGTTTGGCTCATTGGCCATGGCAACTCTCCTTTCACGGAAAACGGTAGAAGGGGAAGGGATCGCTTCACTTCTGAGCGCGGCTCACGCATTGGGGAAGCCAGCATTTGCAGCCGCGAACCGCGAAGTAACGTGGTGATAGGACAACCTGCCGCAGGCCCGCTTGTCAAGCGAAATCACGCGCCTACTTGTTCGCCTGTTGTTCCGCAAGCTCCCCGATTACGGGCAACTTGAACCGCTTGCCCATGGCCGCGTTAACCACGCACGCGATCCACACCGCCAGCCAGAACAGCTCGATTGCCCGCCACGCCACGAGGTGCAGTCGAGGCGTGAACAGCAGCGCGAACACCAACAGAATGGCCAGCACCACATTCACCGCAAACGCTCCCAAGGAGAGAAGAATCGACTGCCAGGCGTGGTAACGAACATAGGAGTTCCGGTTGTACGGCTCCACAACCAGGAAAAGAATCGCCGGGATGAACGTGAGATAAGCGACGGCGCCGGCAGTGTGGTCCGAGAGCACGAAAGCGCCTTCGAAAGCATCCGGTTTCGCCACGGTATCTCCTTTTGGACAAGCAGTTCGGCGGCGCGGGCGCCGGGGAGCATGAAGCCGGGGCTGCAAGTAGAACAACTGCCAGCAGGATGCCTTGTCAAGAGAATTTCTGCGCGGCCACGCGGAGTCAAGGCCGGCGAAAGAAGGTCGGGCGGCACACACAAGAACGGCCTCCATGCGGAGGCCGTTCCTGCACTCGGTGCTGGGGGAGGGTAGTTACTGGTTAGCCTGCTTCTCTGCCAGTCCGCCAACAAGGGGCAGCACAAGGCGCTTGCCGTTAAAAGCGCTGACGAACACGATCACCAGCACGACAAAGAAGGCCAGATCCACCAGTTGCCACAGCGTCAACGTGAGGAAGACAACCGTTGGAACCAGGTTCTGCACCACCTCGACGAGAATATGCACCACGGCCCACGCAACATATAGGAAGATCGACTGCCACGCATGAAAGCGAACAAACGAGCTCCTCTTGTAGGGCTCAATGATCAGAAACACAATTGCCGGGACGATGGTGATGTAGGAAAGACCACCAGCGGCGTTGTCTGAGAGGCCCGACACGTTAACGCCGGATGTATTTACATCGGACATGGTTTCTCCTTTTGATACGGCCTCTCGTTCTGAGGGCCAGACATACTAAGGCCAGATGCACTCACATCGGGCAAGGTTGCTCCCAGCGGACAGGGCCGCTCGTCCTGAGCTCGTTTGAATTTCGAGCTCGTTTGAATCTCGGTCGCTTCTGTGGGGAGGCAGATCAAGCGCCAGTTCGATAATTGCCCTCGTCGAGCGCATCGGTCTGGTCAGATTTGCTCAGGCCGCGCCGGGCCGCGGAAAACTCGATCGCCGGTTGGGGGAATCCGAAGCCAGTCGCCGCAATTTCAAGTCCTCCCTCCGTCCAGTTACAATGGCATCTGGGAGCATTTTTCGCATGGCGCACATGGTCTTTTGCGTTCGCAACAAGAAGGAGATGGAGGGACTCGACGAACCGCCCTTCGACTCTGAATTCGGCCAGAAAATCTACAAGAACGTCTCCAAGGCAGCGTGGGACGAGTGGCTCAATCGCCAGAAAATGCTGCTCAACGAGTACCGCTTGCAACCCTGGCTGCCCCAGGCACAGCAGTTCCTCGTGGAGCAGATGGAGGAGTTCTTCTTCGGCTCCGGCTCGGCCCTACCCTCGGAATTCGTGCCGCCTGAGCACTAAACGCCTTGTGCCATCCACGGCGCCGCGGCATCGGTGTAAACTAAACAAGACCCCAAAAGCCGGCTCGACAAGAGCCGGCTGCGTTATGTCGGGACGTGGCTCAGCCTGGTAGAGCACTCGCTTGGGGTGCGAGGGGTCGGCAGTTCAAATCTGCCCGTCCCGACCATTTCTCAGCTTTCAAATTCAACCTTCTGCGACGCTATGAATAATCTAGAACGTCTCGCAGGTAGGCAGCGGTATTTTCATGGTCAATTAAACGAAGGTGAACTGAAGATATGTTTTCCTGACGGTGTTGCTCCACGTGAGGGTTGAAAACATGTCCGTCAAAGTCTATGAAGGTGCTTTAGAGCAGGCCAAGAATGATCTCGTATGGATCACCCGCGAGTTTGAGAGGCTACGCACTCGGAAAGAGTTGCTCGAAAACTTCGTGGTCGCTTTAACGCCATTAATCTCAAATCTCCATTCTGTTGACGACCCCGCCGCATCGCCTGAGCCTGCTGGACATGAAACTCCCGCGCATCAAGAGGGTTGAGTAAAGGTCCGGCCTGTCCGTCAAATATGCAACGCAAGCGCAAGAGACGGGCCGCCCATCGCGCCCAGCGCCGCGCTGATCCTGCTCTAAGACGAGTATTTGCTTCATCGTGGATTCCGCGAACCGGAACCCGCGTGCTCGCCCATTTGCCAGCACTGTCTAAATCCATTTATCTTGAATTATCAATCCGTTTTTTGGAAGGCGGTTGCAATCGGCCTGCGCAACAGGGCGCGAAGCCGTTTTTTTGAGCAAGTGCTTCGCCGCCAATCAGGCAGGATCGTCGCGGCATGCGTCTCCTTTTGAATGTGCGCGGAGCAGAGAGGTGTTTCGATGGCTCAAAATCAAGATCTCTACGATGCAATTTTGAACGGCGACGCCAAAAAGGCGCATGCCGCCACGGTCGCAGCCATTGCTGCAGGCGTCGAGCCCATGGCCCTCATTCAGGAGTCCATGGTTCCGGCCATGGATGAGGTCGGCCGTCTCTTCGAGTGCGAAGAGTATTTCGTTCCCGAGCTCTTGCTCGCCGGCCGCGCCATGAAGGGCGCCCTGGAGCTGCTCAAGCCCCTGCTCACTGCCGCCGGCCAGAAGATGGCGGTCCGGGTGGTCATCGGCACTGTCAAAGGCGACCTGCACGACATCGGCAAGAACATTGTCGCCTCCATGCTCGAGGGCAGCGGATTTGAAGTCATCGATCTGGGCACTGACGTCTCGCCGGAGAATTTCGTCGCCGCCGTCGAACAGCGCAAGCCGCACGTGGTTTGCATGTCGGCGCTGCTCACCGTCACCATGCCGTCCATGAAGACGACCATCGACGCCCTCCAGACCGCGGGTCTCCGCACCCAGGTCAAAGTGCTCATTGGCGGCGCGCCTGTAACTCACCAGTATGCAAAGGAGATTGGCGCAGACGGCTACAGCGAGAACGCCAACGGTGCTGTTGGCCTCGTCAAGAATCTCCTTGCCGGGGAGGCTGTCTGACAAGTCGCCCGACAAACCCAGAGACGAATCGAGATCTATTTCTCCGCCTGGCCGCCGACGGCCTGTCGATGCCCATTGGCGCTGACTTGGTTTTGCACGAAGAGCCGGACCCGGAGTCCGTTCGCAATGATGGCCCCGCTCTGGGTCGCATAATCGAGCGCACGGCCCGCCGCTGGAACACCCCTCTGGCCATACCGCTCATGGACCTGCGTCTCGAAAAGGCCGATCTTCTCGCACGCATCGGCGTTTCCGCCCAGGACGCAGACGCATATCACTTCACCGCTCCACTTGATGACGCAACTCTGGCCACGCTCTGCAACGAAAAAGCCGGTTCCAGTTGTCCCGGCAGCATGGCACGCGATGAGGCTCTGCGATTTATTGCCTCGATCCCCGACCTTCTTCCCGTCGGCATGGCCATCGGCCCTTTTTCACTCGTCACGCGATTGATGGCCGATCCTATTGCGGCCGCAGCCATGGCCGGCCGCGGTCAGGCTTCTGAAGACTCCGATGACGTGCAGCTTCTTTTTCAATGTCTCCAGGCCGCCGAGGCCGCGATCCATCGCTCCGTGCGCAGTCAGATCGCCCACGGCGCGCGCGCCATCATGATCTGTGAGCCCGCCGCGAACACCTCCTTCATTTCTCCGCGTCAGCTCAAGTCCGGCTCCAGCATCTTCGAACGTCTTGTCATGGAACCTAATCTGCGCCTTAAGGCCGTCCTCGACGATGGCGCTTGCGATCTCATCTTCCACGATTGCGGCGAGCTCATCAATCCCATGGTTGTAGACTTCGCGCATCGCCTGCATCCGGCCATCCTCAGCCTGGGCAGCTCGCGCAAGCTCTGGGAAGACGCGCGCCTCGTGCCCTTTGACGTTGTCCTCTACGGCAACCTTCCTACTAAGTCCTTCTACTCGGATGGCGCCATGCCGGTTGAAGAAGTCGTGCGGCGCACCCGCGAGTTGCTTACGAACATGAAGGCCTGCGGTCACCCGCACATCCTCGGCTCGGAGTGCGATGTCCTCTCCGTTCCCGATGCCCGAGATACGATTTTGCAGAAAGTGGATGCAATGATGGCCGTCACTGCCCCGGCCGCTCTCGCACGGTCAAGCTAAGAGCTGATAGCTAATAGCTGAAAGCTGTTTGCATGCATCTCAAACTCATCCACTGCCAGGTCTTCACGCGCGAAATCGAGCACGTCGTCTCCCGCTCGGCGCACGCCGTCGACTTCGAATCCATTCCCATGGGCCTGCACTCGCTTGGCGTCGAGATGCGCCCCCATCTTCAAGACCGCATCGACGCCGCGGACAGCGCCGGCTACGACGCCATCCTTCTCGGCTACGCACTCTGCGGCCGTGGCACCGAGGGCCTTCGCGCCGGCCGCACGCAACTGGTTCTTCCCCGTGCTCACGACTGCATCGGCGTGCTCATGGGCAGCCGACATCGCTACGCCTCTTACTTCCAGGACCACCCCGGCGTCTACTATCGCTCACCCGGCTGGGTCGAATTTCAAACTCCCGATCTCAAGCTCCAGCCTGCCTTCCCTTCGCAAGAAAATCTTATGGGCGAGCAAACCACGCTCGAGGAATTCATCGCCAAGTATGGCGAAGACAACGGCCGCTATCTCTACGAGCAGTTCTCCTCCTTCCGCCGTCACTACTCCGGCCTCACCTACATCTCCACGGGCATCGCATCGGACGAAGCCTGCCGCGCCCGCGCGTACGCCGAAGCCGAAAAAGAGGGCTGGGCTTTCCAAGAGGTTCCGGGCTCGCTCACTCTCATCGAGCGCCTCGTCAACGGTCCCTGGGACGATGCCGATTTTCTTGTCGTTGCGCCGGGCGCGCAAATCCGCGCCACGCTCGACGACGGCATCGTGGAAGCCGTATGAATCTCGATCTTGTCCGCATCCGTCTTGAGCCGCTCAGCGTCGAGTTCGACCTCCCGCGCGGCGGCTCGCTGGTGCCCGGCCTCGCTACCCACGGCTTCGAATTCCCCTGCGGCGGCATGGGAGAGTGCGGCGGCTGCCAGGTGCGCGTGCTCTCGGGCTCGCTTCCCGTCACCGAGGCCGACTCCGGGGCGCTCACTCACGATCAACTCGCCAAGGGTTGGCGTCTCGCTTGCCAGGCGAGTGCTGACGAATCGCTCGTCCTCGAATGCGGCCAGTGGCACATGCAGATCCTCGCCGATGCGGAGGTCTCCTCGGCACAACCTCACTCCAAAACCAACATAAAAATAGCCATCGATCTCGGCACCACCACCATCGCCGCGCAACTCATCGACTCCGCCGGCAACGTGCTCAGCCGTCGAAACCGCGCTCAATCCCCAGGCCGCCTTCGGTTCCGACGTCATGAGCCGCATCCGCGCCGCGCTCGAAGGCCAGAACCTCACCACGCCCATCCGCGCCGCGCTCGGCCAACTCGTCGCGGGCCTCGCCGGCGGCAGCGCAGCGCAAGTCACCGAAGTTCTCCTCGTCGGCAACACCGTTATGCACCATCTGTTTTGCGGTCTCAACGTCGAGCCGCTCGCGCATGTACCCTTCCAGTCGCCGCATCTCGCCGAGCAGCGCTTCACCCCGCGCGATCTCGGTTGGGACCTGCCTTCCGATTGCGTGATCCGTTTCGCTCGTTGCCTCGGCGGCTTCGTCGGCTCCGACATCCTTGCAGGCATCGTCGCCGCGGGCATCGCGCAGCAGCGCCGATCTCACCGCGCTCGTCGATCTCGGCACTAACGGCGAAATCGCCATCGGTAATCGCCACGGCATCGTCTGCGCCTCCACCGCCGCAGGTCCCGCTTTCGAGGCCGGCTCCATTCGCATGGGCATGCGCGCCGTCACCGGCGCGATCGCTTACATCGCACTCGACGGAGGGGCGCTCCGCCCCACCGTCATCGGCGACGTCGCGCCGCGCGGCATCTGCGGCAGCGGCCTCGTCGACGCCGTCGCCGCGGGCCTGCGGTCAGGTTCCATCCTCTCGAATGGCCGCATCGCCGACGGCACAAAGATCTTCCCCATTGCGCCACCCGTCGTCCTCTACCAATCCGACATTCGCGAGCTGCAACTCGCCAAGGGCGCCATCGCTGCGGGCTTTCGCCTGCTCCTCAAGCACCTCGGCACTGAAGTGCGCTCACTCCGCGCCATCCATCTTGCGGGCGCCTTCGGCAACTACGTGCAAATTGAGAGCGCCCTCCGCATCGGCCTCCTCGAGGCGCCGCACTCGGCCATCCACGCCGCCGGCAATACCGCACTGCGGGGCGCAAAAATGCTGCTGCTCGCGGACCACGAGCAGCAACTCCCGCGCATCGAGCACGTGAGCCTCGCCGCCGACCCCGCCTTCCAGGACGAGTTCGCTAGCTGCATGTCCTTCCCGAAGCCTTTGTAGCGCCGGTCTCCAGACCGGCTGTAGTGCGGGCCTCCCGGCCCGCGCTCCTGCCCCGTGCAACCACCCCGCATCGCCTGTTATCGTTTACCTTTATCGCTCCAGGAGAACGCAAGTCCCATGCCTCACCCCGCCATCAAGTTCGGCACCGACGGCTGGCGCGGCGTCATCGCCGACGACTTCACCTTCGCCAACGTGCGCACCGCCGCCGAGGCCATCGCCGCCTACATTCACGCCCAGGAAGATCCGAAAAAAGGTCTCTCGATCGCTTACGACACGCGCTTCGGATCGAAGGCATTTGCACGCGCCTGCGCTGAAGTTGTCGCGGCCACCGGCATTCCCGTCCAGCTTGCCAACGCCATTACGCCCACACCGGCCCTGAGTTTTGGCGTGCGCGAACGCGGCGCTGCCGGCGGTATCATGATCACCTCGTCGCACAACCCGGCGCAGTGGAACGGCGTCAAGTACAAGGGCTGGTACGGCGGCTCGGGCAAGCCCTCCATGATCGCGGCCATTGAGTCGTATCTCGGCAATCCCGTTCCGCGCGCATCGCGACCCGCGCCCATCACTGAAGTCGACTTCCTGCCCACGTACCTCAAAGCCATCGAGGACTTCGCCGATCTCGATCTCATCGCCAAATCGAGCATGAAGTTCTGCATCGACTCCATGTACGGCGCAGGCGGCACGATTCTCTCGGACATCTTCAACCGCATCGGCGTGGCCAACGTGCCCATTCGCTTCAATCCCGACCCGCTCTTTCCCGGCATCAATCCCGAGCCCATCGAGCCCAACATCCGCGCGCTCGGCGAAGCGACCGTCGCCAACCACTGCCAGGCCGGCCTCTGCACCGACGGCGACGCCGACCGCATCGGCGCGACCGATGAAAACGGCAACTTCGTCGACCCGCACAAGATTTACTCCGTGCTGCTCAGTTGGGTCTTGAAGTACAAAGGCTGGCCCGGCGCCGTTACGCGCGCCTTCAACACCACCAAAATGCTCGACCGCATCGCCAAGAAATACGACCGCGAACTCATCGAGCACGGCATCGGCTTCAAGTATGTCGTCGACCTGATGCTCGAGCGCGAAATCGTCATGGGCGGCGAGGAGTCCGGCGGCATCGGCTTGCAGCGTCATTTGCCCGAGCGCGACGGCCTGCTCAACTGCCTCTTGCTCGCGAACGTGATGGCCCAGGAAGGCAAGACTCTCGGCCAACTCGTCGCCGATCTTCAGGCCGAGTACGGCGAGCATCAATACGGCCGCATCGATCTCCACATTTCCGACGACATGAAAAACGCTGCTATCGCCCGCGCCCGTGCACTCTCCGTCGGCGGCACCAGCTTCGCCGGCATGCCGATTCTGCGCCAGGAAAACCTCGATGGAGTGAAGTTTTACCTCGACAATCCCGAAGCCAAAACCAAGCCCAACGCCGCCGAAACCTGGCTGCTGCTCCGCGCCAGTGGCACCGAACCGCTCATGCGCATCTACACTGAGTCCTGCTCCAAGGAATCCGTCGCAAAGTTGCTCGACTCCGCTCGCGCGTTTGCGATGAGCGGATAAGTGCGATCCGTATATTTCTGAATTGTCATCCTGAGCGCAGGCCGTTCGCTCTGCGAACGGCCGAAGCCGAAGGACCTGCGGTTGCTTCTCGGGAACTCAGTGCAGCACGAACCCCACCCCAGCGCGAACAAGCTGAGAGCTGAGAGCTGCTATTTCGGTTGCGACAACACCTGCATCCCCGGATGCAGCGGCAATCCCGTCGGCTTGTACTCGTAGGTGTCGCCGGTCTCCGCGCGCAGTGCCGCCAGCCGTTCCTTCAGATGCGCCGTCAGCTCCTCGGTTCCCGGTTTGCTGTAGAGATTGTGCCCCTCGTCCGGATCCTTCTCGAGATCGTAGAGCTCAAACTCCTCCGGTTCCAGGAAAAAATCGATCAGCTTGTAGCGTCTGGTGCGCACGCCGCGGCACGGCCGCACATTTTCAAATCCCGGATACTCGTAATACTCATAGAGCCAATCCTGCCGCCAAGGTTCATCGCTTTTTCCCTCGGCCGGCGGCATCATGCTTTTGCCCTGCATTTCCGGCGTCGCGGGCAGCCCCGCAATCTCCAGCAGCGTCGGCGCCATATCGAGATTCAGCACCATCTCGTCCGAAGTCGTTCCCGGCTTCACGCGCCCTGGCCAACGCACCATCATCGGCACGCGAATCGACGGCTCGTACATCACGCGCTTGTCATACAAATGATGCTCGCCCAGCAGGAATCCGTGGTCCGAGCTCAGCACAATCGCCGTGCGATCCATCAGCTTCTGCCGTTCGAGCTCCGCCAATACTGCGCCTACGTTGCGATCGTTGTCTTCCACGCCCGCATAGTGATCCTTCACCAGCTCCTCGAGCGACCGCGGATCGTCAGTGAACACCTCCGACCATCCAATCTTGTCGTCCGCATCGGCCACAGCGCGCGGTTTGCCCGCATAGCCCGTCTGGTCCTCGTCAAACGTCGCCGGCGCGGGAATCGTCACGCCGTTGAAATCGTTGACCAGATCTTTCGGGCGGTAGAACGGCGCATGCGGCGCATAGAACCACAAAAACATGCAGAACGGCTTCTCGCGTTCTTGCTTGAGCCACCCCACGGCCTTCTGCGTCAGCAGCGTGTCAACATACTCGCCTTCGTAGAGCGTCTCCGGCCCGTACTTGCCTTTCACGCCTTCGGTGATGCGCGGCCGGTAGTAATCCGCCTGGCCCACGAACCCAAAGTAGTAGTCCCAGTAATGGTCCATCAGCGCGCCGGCAATGTGCGACTTGCCGAGAAACGCCGTCTCGTACCCGGCCTTCTGCAGCAGGTCCGACACCAGCGGAAACCGCGCGGGCACTGTGCCCTCCACATTCGATACCGCGCCCGTGGTATGCGAATAAAGCCCCGTCAACATCGTCGCTCGCGACGGCAAACACAGTGCGTTCACCACAAACGCGTTGTGAAATGTGCATCCTTCCGCGGCGATCCGGTCCATGTTCGGCGTGTGCAGAATCCGGTTGCCCGCAGACGAAAACTCATCGGCCCGCAGTCCCTCACCCACAATGCACAAAATGTTCGGCCGCTCACTATGCTCATCCAGCCCGCGCGCAAAACTTTCCAGTGCGCTCAGGTTCACCGCCGTCGCGCCCACCGTTGCGCCCAACGCCTTCAACACCGTCCGCCGGCTCTTCATGCCTTCCTCGCTTTTTCTATCCCGGAACTGTCCCGCTTATGCTTGCGACGCGCATCGCCTTACGAAATCACCGCTACCTTCGCCCGCTTGCCAAGCCGCACCGTCAACCACGCCGGCAACGCGCCCGCTGGAATCAGCAAACTCTCGACCACATCCCCATCCACGCGCACCGCCTTCTCGGCAATCTTCCGGTTCGCCTCTGTGCCGCTTGCCGCCAGTCCCATTGCCACCAGCAGCTTCGGCAGCCGGATTTTTCCTTCTCCGCCACCCACATCGGCAAAAGCGACAGAAACCTCTTCCAAGTCCTCCGCCGTCTCACCAGCCTGAAACATTCGTGCCCAGTTCTCATCCGCGCTCTTTGCCGCCGCCTCACCGTGAAATCCCGCCACAATCGTCCGCGCCAGTTTCTTCTTAGTTTCCATGGGATGCAATTTGCCGGCGGCCACCTCGGCACGCATCGCGTCGATCTCGCTCTGCCTCAAGTCTGTCAGCAGCACCCAATACTT
Source organism: uncultured Acidobacteriota bacterium (assembly GCA_963826735.1). Classification (GTDB taxonomy): domain Bacteria; phylum Acidobacteriota; class Terriglobia; order Terriglobales; family Acidobacteriaceae; genus Telmatobacter. The sequence goes on along the minus strand of CAWGYN010000005.1, from coordinate 243,298 downwards.
CCACATCAACTCGTCGCTGATGCTCATCAGCTTCCCATACATCTCGCTGGCCGGCTCGTTGATCCCGATCGCATTCCCCAGCGACTTCGACATCTTCTGCACGCCGTCCAGCCCCTCCAGAATCGGCGTCATCAGCACGATCTGCGGCTTCTGACCATACTGCCGCTGCAGCTCGCGCCCGCACAGCAAGTTGAATTTCTGATCCGTCCCGCCTAGCTCCACGTCGCACTCCAGGCACACGGAATCGTACCCCTGCATCACCGGGTACAGCAGCTCGTGCAAACTGATCGGCTGCTCGGCCTGGAAGCGCTTTGAAAAGTCGTCGCGCTCCAGCATCTGGCTCACCGTAAAGTGCGCCGTCAACCGCACCGTATCCTCGTACCCCAGCTTGCCCAGCCACTCGCTGTTGTAGCGCACCTCGGTCGTCTTCTCATCGAGAATGCGGAACACCTGCTCCTTGTAGGTCTCGGCGTTCTTGTCGATCTCCGCGCGCGTCAGCGGTTTGCGCGTCACGTTGCGGCCCGTCGGATCGCCGATCAGCGACGTAAAATCGCCCACCAGGAAAATGACTGTGTGCCCCAGTTGCTGAAAGTGCCTGCAGCTTGCGCATCAGCACCGTGTGCCCCAGATGCAGGTCCGGCGCCGTCGGGTCGAACCCCGCCTTCACGCGCAGCGGCCGTCCCGTCTTGCGGCTCTCTTCCAGGCGCTCCCGTAAATCGCTCACGCGGATAATCTCCGCAGCGCCCTTCTCCAGCAGATCCATTTGCTCGTCAACAGGTTTAAACGTGCTCATCTTATGTTCCAGTATAAATTCCATTGCTTTCGAGCTAGCGGCTACAATGACGCCTCTGTCCGCCGCTACCGTGCGCCAGAGCTAAGAGCTAACAGCTAAGAGCCGCCTTTCCGCTATAATCACCTCATGCACTACCCCCGCCATCCCGCATTCGCGATTGCCTGCGCGGCCGCGCCTGCAGCGGCTCCGGCCGCCTAGACTCCGCCTCACCTGATCCCAAAATTCAGTTCACAGTTCGTGGTTCACAGTTCTCAGTTGGTAGTTCACGTCTGTCCACTGTTCACGAACTACGAACTATGAACCACGAGCCACGAATCACGAACCACGGTTCACGTTCGCGAGCCCCGCTAACGCCGCTAACACCGCTAGCACCGCTGCCTTTACACTGGAGTCACCATGGAAGAGTTCTCTCGCATTCAGCGCCTGCCCGCCTACGTCTTCAACATCACCGGCGAGATGAAGACCGCCGCCCGCCGCCGCGGCGAAGACATCATCGACTTCGGCATGGGCAACCCCGACGGCGCCACGCCCACCCACATCGTCGACAAGCTCGTTGAAGCGGTCCGCAAGCCGCCCACGCATCGCTACTCCGTCTCACGCGGCCTGCCCCGCCTGCGCAAGGCCATCTGCAACTGGTACAAGACGCGCTACGACGTCGATCTCGACCCCGAAACCGAGGCCATCGTCACCATCGGCTCCAAGGAGGGCATCGCCCACCTCTGTCTCGCCATTCTCGATTCGCGCGACACCGTGCTGGTGCCCAACCCCTCCTACCCCATCCATATTTACGGCCCCGTCATCGCCGGCGCGCACATCGTCAGCGTCCCCGTCCACGACCAGGAGCAGTTTCTTGCAGCAGCTTGAAGACCTCATCCCGCGCATGACGCCGCGCCCCAAGGCGCTGATCGTCAACTTCCCGTCGAACCCGACGACGGAATGTGTCGAACTGCCCTTCCTCGCGCGCCTGGTCGAACTCGCCCGCGAGCACGGCTTCTATCTCATTCAGGACCTGGCCTACGCCGACATCGCTTTCGACGGCTATAAGCCGCCCAGCGTCATGCAGGTTCCTGGCGCAAAAGAAGTTGCGGTCGAGTTCTTCACTCTGTCGAAGAGCTACAACATGCCCGGCTGGCGTGTCGGCTTCATGGTCGGCAACAAGAAGCTCGTCGCCGCGCTCGCGCGGCTCAAGAGCTACTTCGACTACGGCACCTTCACGCCCATCCAGGTCGCGGCCATCGCGGCCCTCGAAGGTCCGCAGGACTGCGTCGCGCAAATCTGCGACACACTACCGCCGCCGCCGCGACGTACTGATCGAAGGCCTCAACAAGGCCGGCTGGCAAGTGGCTTCGCCCAAGGCGACCATGTTCGTATGGGCCAGAATCCCAGAGGCTTACCGCGCTCTCGGCTCGCTCGAGTTCTCCAAGCTCCTGCTCAACGAGGCCAAGGTGGCTGTGTCTCCGGGCATCGGCTTCGGCGAGCACGGCGACCACCACGTCCGCTTCGCCCTGATCGAAAACGAGGAGCGGACGCGGCAGGCGCTGCGGGGGATCCGGCAGATGCTGGCGAAACCTTTGGCTGTGGTCAGTGAGCGGTGAGAAGTGTGAGTGAGAAGTGTGACTGTGAGTGTGGCGCGGACGGGCAAGTCTCATAATCCGTGCCTAAAGGCCCGAAATTTGGGCGATTCTTCAGGGGGATGAATCCCCCTGCGCCCTCTGGCATGACTATTTGCGACTGCAGTGCTAGTAGGCCAGCGCCACCGCGTCGCAGCGCATCTCGCTGCCCGCCGCGTACACGCGATCGGCCGCCCTGCATCCGGACTTCGATGCATTCGTAGCGACCGAAGCCGCCGTCGCTCGGCCCCATCTTCCAGCCCAGATCGACGAGCGCCTTGCGCGTCGCCACCGGAATGCCCGCCTCCAGTCGCAGCAATCCGATTGGGCCACTCGCGTCCGCGCGGTCCTCGCCCATCGACTGCGATGAGCCCTCGTGGTGCCAGCGCGGGCTGTCGGCCGCGGCCTGCACGTCCAGCCCGTAATCCACGCGGTTCAGGATGATCTGCGTCTGGCCCTGCGGCTGCATGTCGCCGCCCATCACGCCAAACGAGAGCCACGGCTTGCCGTCCTTCGCGGCAAAGCCGGGAATGATGGTCTGGAACGGACGCTTGCCTGGCGCGTAAATATTGGGATGACCGTCCTGCAATGAGAACAGTTGCCCGCGGTCCTGAAACATGAAGCCAAGGCCGTTCGGCCACGAGTCCCGAGCCCATGCCGCGAAAATTCGACTGAATCATCGAAACCATCATGCCGTCCTTGTCGGCCGTGGTGAAGTACGTGGTGTCGCCGTGGCCCGGAGCCTCGCCCGGATGGACGGGCGTCAGAATTTTGTCGAGCTGAATCAGCTTGGCGCGCTCCTGCGCGTATTCTTTCGAGTTGAGCCACTCGATGGGAATCTTCGCAAAGTGCGGATCGGCGTAATAACGCGCGCGATCCTCGTAAGCCAGCCGCTTGGCCTCGATCTGCACCTGCAGCGACTGGGGCGACTGGAAGCCGTAGCCGCGCATGTCGAAATTCTCGATGATGTTCAGCATCTGCAGGGTCGCCAGCCCCTGCGTGTTGGCCGGCATGGCGTATACATCGACGCCGCGATACTTCGTTACCAGCGGCTCGACCCACTCGGCGTGGTGTTCGCGCAGATCCTCGGCTGAGAGCCAGCCGCCGATGCGTTTGAAGTACGCGTCGATGGTTTGGGCAATCGGCCCGTTATAGAAAGCATCGCGGCCGCCTTCGGCAATCATGCGATAGGTGCGCGCGAGATCAGGATTGCGGCGCACGTCATATTCGTTGGGGGCTACGCCGCCGGGCGTGTAGGTCTTCACCGCGTTGGCGGTTTCTTCCACGCCTGAGCCGGACTTGCAGAAACGCCGCCATGTTGCGCTTGATGTAATAGCCGATGATCTGCGGCGTAGGATCGCCGGCTTCGCAGGCAGCGATCGCGGGCTCGAACAGTTCGGCCCACTTGAGCTTGCCGTAGCGCTGGTGCAGCGTCCACCAGCCGTCGAGCGCGCCCGGCGTGGAGACGGTGACGGCGCCGAGCGCGGGAATGATGACCGTTGACGGCATGTGAGCGCACGGTGGCCAGCGAGAGCGCTTTGGGAGAGCGGCCGGAGCTGGCCATGCCCATCAGCTTGCCGGCCTTCGGATCCCAGACGAATGCGAAGCAGTCGCCGCCCAGGCCGGAGCTCACCGGTTCCACAAATCCGAGCACGGCATTCGCGGCGACGGCCGCGTCCACCGCGGAGCCGCCGCGCTTGAGCATCGCGATGGCGGTCTGCGTGGCCAGCGGATGCGCCGTGCCCGCTGCGCCCGAGAGCCCCAGTGCCGGCGAGCGCGTGGCAAAGCTCGCGCCCGCGGGGCCGATCGCCGGCGTGAACATCGGGCCGGATGAAGCGCTCCGCGCCGGCGGGCTGAAATTTGGGAAGGTCCTGCGGCGCGGTCGATGCGCTCTGGCGCGGCGGATTCGCTTTGCAGGCTGACGGCGGAGGCTACGGCAGCGAGAGGAAGTGTCTGGATAAAGGTGCGGCGGCGCATGGTGAGGTCCTTTTGTCTTGGAACGAGTTTCATAAATGGCCGACGTATCGGAGTTGTCGTGCCTCAGGGGTTAAAACCCCTCAATTTTCCCGCCATTTTCGGCACGACTGAAGTCGTGCCCTTTCACGAAACCATTTATGAAACACGCTCTAGTAACTGTCTCACAACGGATTTTGATTTGCCGCGGAAGCAGCTCTCGGGGGCTAAAGCCCGCGGTTCTTCGATTGGCATTTGCGGCACGACTGAAGTCGTGCCCTTTCGCGTTTCGCCCGGCGCCCGGAGTTTTTCAGCAGACTGAGGAGACCGGCGGTACACCCTTCCCGGCAACTCTTAAATGGGTACAGCGTTTCGCTTAACTCTCAAATGTAAATGGGCGTGCGGTGCCTTGCACTGGCAAGACAACGCACGCCCGCTTTGTGACACTACGATCAGAAGACGAACTTGCCGCTGATCTGAAGCTGCCGCGACGATCCACCATCGCTGATGGGGAAGCGAGTTCCAGTGATCTGGCCAAAGGTCGAGGACTGCACGTTGCCCGACGGCTGGCCAAAGTTGGGATGGTTGAGGATGTCGAAGGCGTCGACGCGCAGGTTGAAGGTGAGGCCCTCGTGGATTACGGTGTCTTTCTCGCCCGACATGTCGAGGTCGGCATAGCCCGGCCCGGTAAAGGAGTTGCGCTGCATGGTGCCGAGGGCGGTGTAAGTGACGACGCACCCGGAGGCTCCCGTGGCTAATGTTGCCGGAGTGAGACAGACGTTAGTGGGATTAGGGTTGGGAGTCGCTTGGGTCGCCTGAATTTCAATGGCGCAGGCCGAAGTGGCGTTGGTGACGTTGCAAATGGTGCCGCCGTAGCCGAGGCCGGTGCTCTGGAACAAAGTGACGTTGGCGATTCCGGGCAACTGTTGCTTGGAACGGACGATCGGGCCAAGCTGCGTGGGACGCGGCAGGCCGGTAACGCCGTTGAAGCTTGAGCTGCCGGCGGTGATGTTGACGGGGTTGCCGGTCTAGTACTGGAAGATGCTGGAAAGCTGGTAGCCCGCGACGAGGCGGTTGCGTTTGAAGGGCAGGTTGTAAACTGCGGTTCCGGCGAAGTGCCGGCGCACGTCGAAGTCCGACAGGCCATAGTTTTCCCGGGGGTTGGTGCTGTCGGGCAGAGTGAGGCCGCCCTGCGAGCCGAGCGAGTTGAGGTCCATGGACTTGGTCCACTCGAAGTTGGTGGTGAAATCAAGGCCATTGCTCATGTTCTTGCCCAGCACCGCCCAGAGGGCGTTGTAGTTGGAGAAGCTGTTGCTTGTTCTGTAGCCGATGTTGGAGGCGATGGCGCCGCCAGGCCGGATAGGGCTGGCAGCCGCGAGCGCGGTGAACGGGTGCACCTGCGTAGCGCTGGTGGCGCCCACCACCTGATTGATGTTGGATTCAACCTCGAGATGGCGTCCCACCGAACCGTCGTAATAGAGCTGGGCAACCATACCCAATGGCAGCGCCTGCTGAAGGTTCAGGTTGAAGCTCTCAATGTACGCGTTCTTGTAGTTGGGGTTGACGCCGTAGAGCGAGATGCCGGAGGCGGCTGCGTCGGCATAGAGCGAAGACAGGGGAATGGCAGTGGAGTTATAGGAGACCGCGAGGCTGAAGGGAGGGTTGGACGCCATCCCCGTGACCACGCCGGCGACGGGCTGGTCCACCAGGTAGGCATAGCCGCCGCGCAGCACAGACTTGCCGGTGCCGAAGACGTCCCACGCAAATCCCACGCGAGGCTCATAGTTGTAGTTCTGTTTGTACGCGGAGTTTGCAGCCAGTCCGTTGGTGCCCACCTGGGTGAGGGTGACCGTGGTGGGGTTGAAGATGGTGAAGCGATTCGCTCCCTCCACCGGAGTTCCGTTCCACTCGAAGCGCAGTCCGTATTCCAGAGTGAGTGTAGGGGTGAGTTTGAAGTTGTCCTGCACGAATGCCGCCGTGGAGTCGGCGTAGACGCGGCTGGAGACGATATTCGGCTGGATGCTGAAGATGGTGGCTTCGTCGGTCTGGAACAAGCTGGTCGGGGTTGTGGAAGTGGTGAAGGTGAGCGTGCCGATATTGCCGGCAAAGCTGTCCAACCCGTAGCGGCGGGCCTCGCCGCCCCACTTGATGGTGTGCTTGCCCTTGAGCATCGACACCGTATCCGACAGGACGCCCGCAGTATCGGCGCGCCCCTGCGGGAAGCCCGAAGGGCCGCCGAAGGTCAGGCCGATATCGGAGAGCGTGGTTTGGGGCAGGCCCTTGGGTCCGCTGAGGCCATCGCCGAGTCCCACGCTGGTGGGGTCGATGGTATTGGCCGGGACGAAGGCGATGTTAATGCGGTTGAACCCGAGACGCGCTTCATTCACCAGGTCGTTGTTGAAGATGTGGGTCTCGCTGAAGGTTCCGATCTGGCGGACGGCATGGCGATGGTCGCCCCAGCCGGGGATGGTGTCGCCTTGCAGTGCGGGCTCCGTGCGCGTGTCCTCCTGTAGCGCGTAAAAGCCGTGCAGGTCGTCGTTCGGCCCGATCTTCTGCAGAATGTCCATCGTTCCCTGATCGATCCGCACCGGTCCGGGCGTGAAGGAAACGTAATTCGCGCCGCTGTTCGGTAGTGGGATGAGCGCGGCCAATGCTGCTGCGATAGGCTCCGCAGTTTTGTTGGCGGCGATTGCCGTTTGATTGGCCTGGCTGATCACTGTGCTGTTTTGCAGGATGCCCTGGTGCTGGCGTAGAGCCTCGTAGCTGCCGTAAAAGAACGTGTGCTTCTTGAAGATCGGTCCACCCATCGAGCCGCCGAAGTTGTTGCGCTTCAGCGGAGCCTTATCGCCCGTGTTTGCGACCAGCGGGAGCCCAGTAGCGACGTTGTAAGGGCGATTGAAGTACCAGCGTGCGTCCAGCGCTTCGTTGCGGAAGTAGTCAAACGCCTCGCCGTGGAATCTGATCGGTTCCGGAGCGGGTGGCAACGGTCACGATGGAGCCGTCGCTGCGGCCGTACTCCGCGCTGAATGTGGAGTTGTCGATCTTGAACTCGGAGGTGGTGCTGATCGACGGCTGAAAGGTGATCTGGTTCTGGCTGATGTCGTTCAAATTGATGCCGTTGATCTGGAAATTGATCGAGTCCTCTCGGTTTCCGGCAGTCATAAAGGCGTTGGCGCCCAGGCCGCGGCTGGTCGCGGTAAGGCTGCCCGCGGTGTCGGCCACCACGCTTCCGGGCGTGAGCACTGTGAGGTCGAGGAAGTGGCGACCGTTGAGCGGCAGGTCCTGCACCGAAGTGTTGTCGATGACCTGGCCGACGGTGATAGTCTGCGCTTCAATCTCCTGAACCGCACTTTCCACATGTACCGTTTCTCCAGCGGAAGAGACGGCGAGATTCATATTCACCGTAACCGCCCTGTCGACATCCAACGTGACCTTGGGCACGGTGTAGGTGCTGAATCCCTGGGCAGTGGCCTGGACTCTGTAATCGCCCGGCTGCAACGAAGGCACAACGTACAGGCCCGCCGAATCCGTTAATACAATACGATCGGCGCCCGTCCCCAGGCTGTGCACGGTCACTTTTGCATTGGGGACCACCGCGCCGCTGGGATCGGTGACGGTTCCGGAAAGGCTGGCCGTGGATTGCGCCCGTGCTGCGAGCACGCACGCCGCAAGAAGGGTTGAGTATACGAAAAATCGCGCGAACTTCATCTTGACCTCCTCATAAGTTGAATGGGTTTATTTACACTTCATCCGTGCAGCTAATCGACAACCACTGCATCGGGATACTGCTATCCGTTCAGTGAACGTTCCCTTTCGGAATGGCCGGCTTGCGTCGCGCCATCGCAAAGATGTTCGCTGTGGAATTGCTTTTACGATGCAGTGCCGCTCGACAACCGACACGTATCCCCGTATCTGAACGCTGCGCTAGTGCGAGACGCCGGGGAATGCTTCGTTCAGATCGTTCTTTGTCCGCTTTGGTAAGTCAGCGACCGAGCTCGTGAATTGCAGCCGGTCAAAAAAAGCGAGAGTTGAAAAACATCGCCTGCGCTGGGGCAGGCTTGAGCGGGCATGTCAGGCCACAAGGAGCCAATTCGAGGAAGTATGCTGGTGCTGGCCGACACGCCGAAAGAGCACGTTAGAACGAAGTATAGGCAATGTCTACCGTTCGCGCAAGAATTTTCGGTGGGAATTCTTCGCGCATTTTGGCCTCCGCGATGGCTCTGGGCGCGGGTTTGCGAGGATTACGCATAAGGAATTTATAAGGATTCTGCTGGCATCGGGCGGGCCGCTCTGCCGGCGCGTTCTACTGCCGCTGAGCCGCACGGAAGCGAATCCCTGCACCCAAATGCGCGTTTGCGAATCTACTTATTTGTGCGCACAATCTTCTAACTGCCGGGAATTTGCGCGCGCGTGTTTCCGGCGGTAGCGTTGCAAAGTTCTTCCCCGGCCCTTCGACACTGAAAAACGCTGCAAGATGCAAAACTCACTAAGCACCCAGGAGACTACTGTTGTCCGCGATCGACTCTACACTGCCCGCACCAACCCCTGGCTCCTCCGCAGCGGGCGCGGATTCGCGGCAGACAACGGTGAGTAATCCGGAACTTTCGCCGGACCTGCTGGCCCATGCGCAGTGGAAGCCGCGGGTCAATCCCTGGCTGATCGCGATGACGGTGGCGCTGGCGGCTTTCATGGAGGTGCTGGACACTTCCATTGCAAATGTGGCGCTGCCTCACATTGGCGGCGCGCTGGGCGCCAGCACTGATGAGGCTACGTGGGTTCTCACCAGCTATCTGGTGTCGAATGCCATTGTGCTGCCGCTCGGTGGATGGGCCAGCTCGCTGATTGGCCGGCGCAACTTCTTCGTGCTTTGCATCACCGGCTTTACCGCGGCCAGTTTCATGTGCGGCGCGGCGCCGTCGCTGCCTATCCTGCTGTGTTGCCGCGTGCTGCAGGGCGCATTTGGCGGCGGCATGCAGCCCATGGCGCAGGCCATCATGGCTGACTCCTTCGAGCCGCATAAGCGCGGGCAGGCCTTTGCGCTTTACGGGCTGGTCGCCGTGCTTGCTCCCTCCATCGGCCCCACTGTCGGTGGCTGGATCACGGATAACTTTTCCTGGCGCTGGATCTTCTTCATCAATATTCCCGTGGGCATATTGGCTTTCATCCTGGTCACGCGCCTGGTTGACGATCCACCGTGGATCAAGGCCGATCCCTCGCGCCTGCGCAACATGGATTACATGGGCCTGGCCTTCCTTACCCTCGCCATGGGCGGCATGCAGATCATGCTCGACAAGGGCGAAGAGGACGACTGGTTCTCCTCTTCTTTCATCTGCACCTTCGCTGCCGTCTTCGTCATCGGCATCGTCGGTCTCATCGTTTGGGAGTGGCAGAAGAAAGATCCGCTTATCAACCTGCGGCTATTCCGCTTCAGGAACTTTGCCATCTGTTGTTTTCTGATGATGCTGGTGGGCGGCGTGCTCAACGCCAACACCGTGCTGCAGCCGCAATTCACGCAGCAACTGCTGGGTTACACGGCAACCACTGCCGGACTGGCGCTCACGGCCGGAGGGGTGGCGCTGGTCGTCATGATGCCGCTCGCAGGGTTTGCCACGGGAAAATTCTCCGCGCGCTGGCTCGCCGCGGTCGGCTTCGCCGGGCTGGTCGTCACCTTCCGCTATGCGGCCGAGGTCACCAATCTGCAAATGAGTTTTGCTGAGGCATCGTGGCTGCGCGTGGTGCAGATGATGCCGCTGCCGTTCTGTTTCATCTCCATCACCAATGCGGCCTATGTAGGCATGCCCAAGGAGCAGAGCAACCAGGTCGCCGGTCTCATCAACTTCGTGCGCAACATCGGCGGCTCGATTCTCATCGCCATCACTAACGCCCAGGTGACCAGCCGGTCGATGTGGCACGAGCAGCACCTGCAGCAATCCATGATGCCGGGAACCATCGCCTACGACCAGCATGTCAAGACGCTCACCGGCTTCCTGGGGAACAGCTTCGGCGGACCGAACGGCGGCGGTATGGCCCTTGCCCAGATCTACCACCAGCTAACCCAGCAGGCGCAGACGCAGGGCTATCAGGATGTCTACATGGAGCTTTCCTGGGTCTCCATCATCCTCGTCGTGCTGGCCTTCCTGCTCAGCAAGAATCGTTCCGGCGAGGGTCCCGGGGCCGGCGCGGTGCACTAAAGGCCCAAACCATCGCGGCCCGGCCGCCATTTTCCCACTTGCGTTCCGTTCCGCGCGCCGCGAGGCTGGGTTTGCAGCGAGGTTCGCCTATGTGGCCAGGGCCGACGCATATAAATTGCTATATGCGTGGGGGATGTAGATAGACGAGAAGGGGATATGGAAAATCCCCTGAAGTATTTTGCAGAGTTGCGCGATCCCCGCGTGGAACGGAACCGGGAACATTTGCTGGAAGAGATCCTTCTGATCTCGATAGCCGCGGTGCTGAGCGGGGCCGAGAGTTGGAACGACATAGCCGAGTACGGGGAAGACAAGCTGGAATGGTTGAAGACTTTTTTGACGCTTCCATCGGGCATTCCATCGCACGATACGTTTAACCGGGTGTTCGCGGCGCTGGACCCGGAAGAGATGGAAAAGGGTTTTGTGGCTTGGGTTTCGTCGATCGCCAAGCTGACGGCGGGCGAAGTGGTAGCCATTGACGGCAAGGCCTTGTGTGGCACGCGCGAGAGCGGTAAGAAGACCTTGGTGCACATGGTTTCGGCCTGGGCCGAGGGTAACGGACTGGTGCTGGCGCAGCGCAAGGTCGATGAAAAATCCAACGAAATCACGGCCATTCCCAAGTTGCTCAACGCGCTGGAGTTGACGGGCACGGTGGTGACCATAGACGCCATGAGCTGCCAGCGCGGGATCGCCCGCCAGATCGTCGCGAAGAAAGCCGACTATGTATTGGCAGTCAAGGAGAACCAGGGTCTTTTAGCCGAACAGGTAAAAGACTCGTTTCTACTGATGAACTCCGATGCGGTGGCCGAGGAAATCGACTGTGGACACGGACGGGTCGAGCGGCGCAAGTGCTCAGTGATGGCCGATCTTGGCCTGATCGAAAAGGCATCCGAATGGGCCTCTTTACAGGCGTTGGTGCGCATCGAGTCGGAACGGTACCACAAGGCCACAGGCAAAACCGAGCGCGAGATTCGCTACTACATCACCAGCCTCAGGCCCGATGCCGCGCGACTGAACTCAGTGATCCGCCAGCACTGGGGGATCGAAAACAAATTGCACTGGGTGCTCGACGTCGGCTTCGGCGAAGACTTGGACCGCAAACGCACTGGCCACGCCGCACAAAACTTCTCCATCCTCAACCGCATCGCCCTCAATCTGCTCAAACAGGACAAATCTTCCAAGCGCGGAATCAAGGGAAAGCGCCTCAAGGCTGCTTGGAACATCCCCTATCTGCTCAAGCTACTCGGAATCTGATATGCGTCGGCCCTGCGAGGAGACAGCTTCGCTTTGGGTTCGGACTCGTTTCTGTGGTATATTTTTCAAGTGCGGGATAGGCTTTTCTTCCTGTGCGGGCCGCGCAAGAAAGCCTCTCACGCGGTGCTGCAATCCTTAAGGACGCGTAGCTCAACTGGCAGAGCATTCGGCTCTTAACCGACAGGTTGTAGGTTCGATTCCTACCGCGTCCACCATTGAATGGAGCAGACCATTGCATTGGAGCAGATGCTCGCTGATCGCTCGCTCCAACCTTTCTTCAATCCTTTGAAGTTCCCAATTTGTCGTCCGGAGCGGCCAGCTCAGGTGTTTGGCGTCACTGCAAGTGCCGCCTGGTTGCGTTAGCCATGAGAGATGATGGTGTGACCACGGCCGCCGTGGATCCGCCTAGGAGCTAACTGCTATCGTTTGAGCCGCTTCACTTCAAGCCGCCCAAGAGTCATTCCTCCCCGGCCCGATCTCAGCGGCCGAAAATCACGCGCCGGAGCTTGCTGATGACGGATCTGCGAAACTGCAGCCGGCGGAACTTTCTCGCGCGGTGCCTGAACGGTGCCGTAGCCATGGGCGCTGCCGGTTTGCCACCCCAACGACAATTACCTGTCGCTGGAGGCCCCGGTTTACGCGCAACCGACGAGGCGCAGGCGGCGGCCGCGAAGTCGCGCGTGGTGGTGGCCCGCGATCCGCTACTGCGCGGTTCAGGCTCGACCATTGATGCGCGCCGGCTCGAGGCTCTTCTCGACCGTGCCATGCAGTCTCTCTTCAACCTTGCGGCCATGCACGTGAACAGCATTGCCGCATGGCGCCGCATCGCGGGCGCGAACGATAGTGTGAGCCTGAAGGTGAATACGCTGGGCGGGCGCGGCATGGCGACGAATGTCGATCTTGTTGCCGCCGTGTGCGAGCGCTTGCAGCAGGCGGGCGTGGCCGCGCGCAACATGATTGTGTGGGATCGCGACACAGAAGAGATGGAACGCGCCGGTTTTCATATCGCTGTCGGCGGCGATCGCGTGCAATGCTACGGGACTGATCGTGTCGGTTATGAAGACGATCTCTCTGCGTGGGGCAGCGTGGGCAGCCGATTTTCAAAGATCCTTACGCGTTCTTCGAACGTGCTGATCAACCTGCCGGTGCTCAAGGACCACGACGGCGCCGGTGTCACGATCGCGCTTAAAAACATGTACGGCACGATCCACAATCCCAACAAGTACCACCCCAACGGCTGCGATCCTTACGTGGCCGACCTGAACATGCTGCCCGAGATTCGCTCGCGCATGAAGCTCACGATTTGCGACGCGACGTCCGCGATGTACGAAGGCGGCCCGGGATTCAAGCCGGAACACAGTTGGAAATTGAACGGGCTGCTGGTTGCCCAGGATGCCGTAGCGCTCGACTTCACGGGCTGGCAGATGATCGAACACAAGCGCGCGGAGATGGGGCTGAAGACGCTCGAAGCCGAGCAGCGCGCGCCGCACTACATTGCCACCGCGGCCGACAGCGTACACGGCCTCGGGCATTGCGATCCCGCACGCATCGCGGTGGTCGAGATTCAGGGAGGTGCATCATGAATTGCGAATTGGTTCCAGCGGAAGGCGGCGCGTGCATGGCTTTGGACCGGCGCTCGTTTCTGATGTGCGCGCTGGCCTCGGGAGCGGCGATGAGCGCCGGCGAATTTGCCGCGCCCGCCGCGGCCAGCCCGCTGGCATCGGGCGCGCAAGCGCAGAATGACGCGCAATTTACCTTCAAAGCGAAGTTCTACGAGAAGCAGGCAAACCGCAAGATCAAGTGCAAGCTCTGCCCGCGCGAGTGTGTGGTGGGCGACAAGGAGCGCGGTTACTGCGGAGTGCGCGAGAATCACGGCGGGGTTTATTACACGCTCGTTCACTCGCGGGTGTGCGCGGCGCACATCGATCCCGTCGAGAAGAAGCCGCTCTTCCACTACCTGCCCGGCACGAATGCCTTCTCGATTGCCACGGCGGGATGCAATGTGAACTGCAAGTTCTGCCAGAACTGGGACATCTCGCAGTCGCGCCCCGAGGAGATTCCCGCGCAATACCTTTCGCCGCACCAGGCAGCCGACATCGCGCGCAAGTACGATTGCCCGACCATTGCCTACACCTACAGCGAGCCGGTGGTTTTTGCCGAATATCTGATGGACACCGCGGACGCCGCGCACGAAGCGGGCGTGCGCAGCATCGTGGTCTCGAACGGCTACATGCAGCATGACTCGCTCGAGCAGGCCTACGGCAAGATGGATGCGGTGAAGATCGATCTCAAGGCCTTCACCGAGTCCTATTACGCGAAGGTGGTGACCGGGCAGTTGAAGCCGGTGCTGGATTCGCTCGTGACCCTGCGCAAGATGGGCAAGTGGACGGAGATCGTCTATCTGGTTGTGCCTTCGCTCAACGACGATGACGAAGGATTCCGCGGCCTGGCCGCATGGATCAAGACAAATCTCGGCCCCGATGTGCCGCTGCATTTTACGCAGTTTCATCCCGAGTATCTGCTCAAGAACCTGCCCATCACGCCCGTGGCGACGCTGGAACGAGCGAAGGCGATTGCCGACGCCGAGGGCCTGCACTACGTCTACATCGGCAACGTACCCGGCCATCCCGCGCAGAACACCTATTGCCCGCAGTGCCGCAAAATGCTGGTGGAGCGGGTGGGGTTTACGGCCAGCAAAATGCTGATCGGCAAGGACTCGACATGCCCGTATTGCCGGCACAGCATCCCCGGAATCTGGCACGCTTAATGGTGCTTGAGGAGGTCCTGACTTATGAAGATCGCGAGGAGTTCCACCATGGCCTGGTTGATGACGCAATGCATCGCACTTGCGGTGACCGTGCCCATCCTGCACGTGCGTGCGGCGGAGGGCGCAGGCGAGCCGAAAGTGCGGCCGGCCGCCGTTGCCGGCAGTTTCTATCCCGCCGATCCGCAGGAGCTCTCGAAGATGATCGACGACATGCTGGCCAAGGCTGCGCCGCCGCCTGTGGATGGCACGATCATCGCCGCAGTGGCTCCGCATGCGGGCTATCCATACTCGGGACCCGTGGCCGCGTGGACCTACGCCGCGCTTAAGGGCCACGAGTACTCGCGCGTGGTGGTGATTGCGCCCTCGCACTACGTGGGCTTCGACTTCACGTCGGTGTACGACGGCGACGCGTATACGACGCCGCTCGGGCAGGTTCCCGTGGATAAGGAGTTTGCGCGGAGGCTGGCGAAGATGAGCTCGACCATGCAGCTCTCAGACAAAGGCCACCAGGCCACTGCCGATGCGCCGGAGC
Source organism: uncultured Acidobacteriota bacterium (assembly GCA_963826735.1). Classification (GTDB taxonomy): domain Bacteria; phylum Acidobacteriota; class Terriglobia; order Terriglobales; family Acidobacteriaceae; genus Telmatobacter. The sequence goes on along the minus strand of CAWGYN010000005.1, from coordinate 228,201 downwards.
ATTCGGTCGAGGCGGAGTTGCCTTGGCTGCAGAAGATCCTGGGCAACTTTGAGTTGGTGCCGATTGTGATGGGCGACCAGAGTTACGAGAGCAGCCGCGCGTTGGGAGTGGCGCTGGCCAAGATGCTGCGCAACGATCACGACACGCTGGTGCTGGCCAGTTCCGATCTCTCGCACTACCACCCCTACACCGATGCCGAGGCGATCGACCACAAGACCCTGCATGCGCTCGAGGCGTACGACTACTACAGCATGTCGCGCAACTTCCAATATCGCGGTCCGGGCGAGCCGGGAATCTGGGAGGCGTGCGGCGGTGCGCCGATTGTGGCTGCCATGATCTACGCCGAGCGCTTGGGCGCGAACAAAGCGGAGGTGCTGAAGTATGCAAACTCTGGCGACATTACCGGCGATAAAACGCGCGTGGTGGGCTACGGCGCCGATCTTTTTGTGAAGTCCGCGCAAGGAGCCGACGCGGCGCCGCCATTCTCGCTGAGCAGCGAGGAAAAGGCCGAGCTGCTGGCGCTGGCGCGGAAGTCGGTCGAGTACATGATCACGAAGAACGAACCCTACGCGCCCACAGCGCCGACGAGCGAAACGCTCAACCGCGAGTATGGCGTCTTCACTACACTCACCGAGGGTGGAGCGCTGCGCGGCTGCATCGGATACACTTCGCCCACTAAGCCGCTTTACATGACGGTGCGCGACACGGCGACGCTGGCGGCGCAGCGCGATCCGCGCTTTGCGCCGGTAACGGCTGCGGAGCTGCCCAAGCTCGCCTACGAGATCTCCGTGCTTTCGCCCCTGCGCCGCGTGACCGATGTGGAGCAGATCAGAGTCGGCCGCGACGGGCTGATCATGAAGAACGGCAGCTACGAGGGCCTGCTACTGCCGCAGGTTCCCGTGGAGCAGAATTGGGACCGGGAGACATTTCTGAACCAGACCTGCGCCAAGGCCGGCATGGATCAGAGTTGCTGGAAGGACGAGAACACCGATATCTTCAGCTTTACAGCGGTGGTGTTCAACGAGAAGAACAGGGAATAGGGAACAGGGAGTAGGGAGTAGAAAACAAGCCCGACGCGAAAACCTATAATGAGCGCCATGAAGACGAGATCGAGTGCCGAAGCGGAAGGAATGCGCATTGCATCCAGCCTCATTCCGGCCGCCAAAATCAAGAGCGATGATGCAGTCGACACGCGGCTGCTCCGCAAGATGTCGGAAGAGGCCAGGAGGTATATTTCCTCCTTCTCATGGTGCGATTCGGTCATTGACTCGTACTTCGGGGGTGGAGTCGGAGGCATTTTCGCCGTCTTCTTCTTTCACATTGAGCCGAGTCGCCGCGGAATCAATCCTTGGATCTGGATCATGGTGGGCGACATTCCACCGGCATATCTTCCGCTCGACGACTGCTCCTCGCCCGCGGAAGCATTTAAGACCTACATTCTCGGAATGAGCAAATGGGTCGAGCTCGCGCGCAAGGGCAAGACAGGCACCGCCAGGCAAGGCGTTCCACCTGTAAACGTTCCCGCGACCCCGGAATGGGCCGAGAAACTTAACCAAAAGCTATATGGATTAACCGTAGCTGTTAAGCCGCTCTTTCAAGACGATCATAAGGCTCCAACTCTGCACTGATCCACGTCAGTTCCTCGCCATGCTCTCCGGCCCGCACCCGCACGTAGCACCAGCAGCAGGGCTGCCGCGTTGATCGCTGCGGCGAGCCAGGCCGTGCGCCAGAAGCCAAATACCGGAATCAGAAACGCGCTCAGGGCGAGCGCGCCAACGCAACCACCCAATAAATCGATGGCGTAGAGCAGGCCGAAGCCCGCGCCCTGGCCACGGCCGCGGAGAAAGATGCTCGCGGCGGTGACGAACTGGAAACCGCCGAGCATGCCGGCGAGCGCTGCCAGCGCGGGAAAGACGATTTGCGCCGCAAGCCACGTCGCGGTGCGCGATGAAACGTCTCCGATGGCGCTGACGGCGAGCAGCAGCGCGGGAGCGGCGAGCGCGAGAAGAAGTTGCGCGGTGGCGAGGGTCAAGCTACGGTTCGCGCTTTCGCGCCGCATTCCCAGCCAGCTGCCCAGCGCGATGCCTGCCATAAAGAGCCCGATGAGAATTGCCAGCTCGGTGTACACATAGCCGTAGATGGCCTGGAAGCCGAGGAGCAGAAAGATCTGCAACGCCATGAGCGTGAATCCCGTGGCTGCGACCGAGGCGCCGGCGGTTGCTCGCTCACGGCGCTCGCGGCCGGGAAGAAGAGCGATGAGTACGACGGCGATGAGCAGGGCGAGCGCCAACGCGGCGGCAACCTTGGCGAAATTCAAGTGCTCGGCAGCGCGGAACCATTCGCGGAACCGGACGGTATAGCCCGACCGGAACTGCGCGCTCCATAGAACAACATCGAAGGCGTACGCGATGGGCGCAAAGTCGCGGTTCACGGGCGTTGACTTGAGCGGCGCGAGATCGGTCTCCACCTGTTCCATGCGATCGGGCATCATGCGGTAGGGAATGAAGTACTCGCGCACATACTGCGTGGCCAAATGACGCTGGCGCAGGCGCGCGATCAGCAGTTGCGGATCGCGCGTGAGGACGCCGGGCTCGCCGGCGCCGAAGAAGTGAATGGTCTCGCCGGGAATTGCGGCCTGATAGGGGAAAACTTCGCCGAGAGTGCGGCGGATGGAGCGCAAGAATTCGGCGAGATCGGGACTGACGGTCTCTTCAGACGAGCGCAGCTGCACGGCAAACAGCCCATCAGGCGCGAGATGCGCGCGCGCCAGGCGAAAGAACTCCACCGTGTAGAAGCGGTTCAACTGCGCGGTCTGCGGATCGGGCACGTCAACGATGATGACGTCGTAACTCTCGTTGGTTTCGGAAAGGAATCGCCGGCCATCGAGAAAATGCAGATGCACGCGCGGGTCTGTTCGAAAGACCGCGGTTTGGGCGGGAAAGTATTGCTGCGCCATGCCGATGAGGGCTGGATCGAGTTCGACGTAGTCGAGGCTCTCCACTGTGGGATGCTTCAGCGCTTCAGCGACGCTGCCATTGACGCCGCCGCCGATGAGCAGGACGCGACGCGGAGCTGCGTGCTCCAGGAGCGCGTAGTCGACGGCCTCCTCGGCTGCGGCTGGATCGGGCGCGTTGGCGAGGATGGAGCCGTTTTCGTACAGGCTGCGGATGGAGCTGGACCCTGCCTCGCCGGTTTCAGTCACGGTCAGATTGCCGTAAATGGAATTGCGCTCGGCGACCACGTGGAAGCCGCGCCAGAGATGGGTTTGCGCAGCGGCATCGAATTGCGGAGCTACCCAGATGAGCAGCGGAATGGCAGCCAGCGCGGCTGCGGCAGAGAGAAGCGCAACCTGCCGAAACTTCATTTGAAACACCAGCGCCGCGGCCACGGAGAGATTGAGCAGGCCCACGATGGCGGCGATCTGGAAAGCGTCGAGAGAACGCACCAGGACGACGCTGGCCAGCACTCCGCCGAGCGCGGAGCCTGCAGCCTCGAGCAGATAGGCAGAGCTGGCAGCGGTGCGCGTGGTGAGGCCGAGTTCGGAGGCAATCATGCGCGCAGCGGCGACGAATAGAGCGCCTGAAGCTGCGCAAAACACGCTCAGGCACACCAGCGAGGTGAGCAGCATCGGCACTGGACCGATCAGCTCTCCAGGAATGGTCTCGAAGAACGCCTTGGTGCAACGCAGCGCCCAGATGGTCAGCGGAAGGCTTGCGGCCAACAGGCATTCAAGCGCAGCGACGGCGAACCGCGAGCGGTTGCGCCCTGTGGCTGACGCTCGGGCAAAGACGCTGGCGAGTGCGCTGCCGACTGCGGTCCATAAGAGCCATGTCGCGAGCAGGATGCCGAGCGCGATCTCGTTGCCGTTGAAGACCTGGATGAGTTCGCGCATGAGTACGATCTGGCCCATGACGGCAGTAAAGCCGCAGAGCGCAAGCGCCGCGCGTACGCCGAGCGCAGACTCGTCGTGGCTCTCTGGGCTTGATCGTTGATGGCCGGCTTTCACTGGTACGGAATTAAAGGACGAGTGAGGAAGGAATGCAAGGTCGGCGAGCACAGTGAACAGCGATCAGCTATCAGCTTTCAGCCAAAGACAAGAGCTCGGCCCGAAACACGGGAGCGACTGAAGAGCACAGTTTCACAGTTTCACAGTTTCTGTGGAGCGGGGCTGTTGGTCGCGCTAATTCATTGAAATGGAATGGGTTGCGAGGCTCCACAGCTGCACAGATTCTGTGGCGATGCGGGGGTTTGTCTGTAAGTCACTGATTCTGCGTCGGTTCCGTGCTCCACAGTTTCACGGCCCGTTTTTTCGGGGGTCATAGGAGGGTGGGGGAGGGGGAGGGTAGGGAGGGGGGTGCGGGGACTGAGGGACTCGGGACTGAGGGACTGGAAGACTGTGGGCCGGGGGTGAGGGGCTTGCCGCTGCTGACTGATGGCGTTTCGGGGCGCAGGGGGCAACGGGCGTTGGCGCGCCTGATGCGGGGGAGGGTTTCGAGAAGATAGGCGACGATGCAGGAGAGGGAGCACTCGTGTTCGGCGGACCAGACGCGCGCCCTCAGGTAGGCGTTCTCGGGAATGGAGACGGTGATGTTTTTCATTTTTGTCATGCCACTTTGCTCCGTTGGGGCATGAATTTTTTGACGCGGGCGGTTTCGGATGCGGAGAGATTGGCGTAGACGGCGTAACCGGCCATTTCCCGGGATTTTTCTTCGGCCCCGACAGCGCCGAGCGCCACCTGCGCGGCGTAAAGGAGCTTGCCGGCACTGGTCGCGGGGATGGCGTCGAGCAACATGCCGTGGGCGACGCAGGCGATGAAGTCGCGGCAGTTGTCGCGGCTGGTGAGCGGGGGCAGGGCGGCGCGGTAGGCCTCCGCGGCTTTTTTTATGGCGCTGTATTCGGACTCATCCTCGTCCATCTGCTCGTCGTAGGCTTCTTGCCAAGCCTCAACGCGGCGGGCGATGGCGGGGTTCGCGAGGGCGGGGCTGGGTTTTTCGACGCTCTCAATCTCAACGGGTTCTTGTTCGTTTTCCATGGGTGACTTCTCCGGTGTGAAAGGCAGGGACTAAGCCACCCCAGCGAGCAAAGACCGCTCGCCGGGGACCCCGGCAGGGACTCGGGACTCGGGACTAGAAAGACGAGGTTCCGCGGAACTTAGGCCTGGATTTGTGCTGATGGGAACAGTATGCGCCGGATGGGAGAAATGATCTGCAAAGCAGGGAGCAAGGGAGCGAGGGAGCAAGGGAGCGAGAAATCAGCGGTTTAGCGGAGGCGGGGAGGGTTTTTTCCGCCCTTCGGGCTTGACAGGAACAGGGAACAAGGGAACGGGGGAGCAAGGGAACAAGGGGAGCGAGAAAGCGGGGAAAGCTGAAAAGGGTGTGGGAGGAATGGTGCGCCCGGAGAGATTCGAACTCCCGACCTATTGCTCCGGAGGCAATCGCTCTATCCAGCTGAGCTACGGGCGCGCTTAATCAGGATACCGCAAGTTGAGCCGCGCTGGGCCGCACGATGGAAGTGCTGGCTGTAGATGTTACGCGATTACGAAAAGCAACCGCAGGTCCTTCGACTCGTTTTGGCGCATTTCATGTGCCAAAACTCGCTCAGGATGACATCTGATTCTTTGCTGATTCAGGGGCTGAAGCCCGCGTGCAGTTTTGCGCCTTTTCGGCGCGAGTGAACTCGCGCCCTGATACAAAGCTCCTTGCCGAGCGGCTGATTCACGGGTGCTGTCGGGTGCGGGTCGGGAGACCCGCACGACAGCCGGCCGGGAGGCCGGCGCTACAGGTTCTTCTCTGTGGCGCGGTCGGAATAGATTTTGCGCAGAATGGTTCTGACGCCCGCTGAAGCGGGCTGCGGCGTGCGGCTGTGGCGTTGTCCCCAGTCTTGCGACTGGGGCTAGCGTATTATGCCCGCGTTGCGGGCTTGTGCGGCGCGGGTGTTGCGGTGTCGCCAATTTTGTGAACGGCTAGCGGATTACGCCCGCGTTGTGGGTTTTGACGAGCGCGGGCCAGGAGGCCCGCGCTACAGCCGGTCGGGAGACCGGCGCTACATTTGTCCCCTGGGGCTGGCGTGGTGCGCCCGCGTTGCGGGTGAGGGGCGCTCTCCGGTGGGATTTATGGGCGGGCTTGGGCGGCGTCGTGACGTTCGTGCTGCTTCCGGGGAGGGTTGCGGCGAGACGGGCCGGAGTTTGGCCTCGATCCACAGGGTTCCACAGGCGGCTTTTCGTTGACTTGGGGCCTATTTTTCAGTATTCTAAAGTTCTTGCGCGGTGTTGCGCCTGGGGTCTCGGTGTGCTCACCCGGACCGTCTGATGGAGGCCCGGCCAGGTTCAGGCGGGCTCCAGACGGAACAGGCCACCGGCTGCGGGACTCGGGAGAACGTGGTCCGGCGCAGCCAGGGTTCCGATGTGAACGAACTCCCGCAGCTTCTCACCCGAACAGGTTTGTTTGGCAGTGGGTAGATTTTGAGGCCCGTGCGTTTTTAGCGTGGGCGAATGCGCTTTGCGCGAGCTTTGTAGCTGCTAGTCTCAGCTTTTAGCTTGATCGCAGTGATGCGGGTTGCATGGATTCCTGAAGCGGCACCTGCAGTGGTAAGATCTAACGGCTGACAGGTAAAAGTTTTTTCGAGGGAAGAAGAGAGATGTCGACCTTTGTTCCGAGCGGCAAGGATATCAGCCGCAAATGGTATGTGGTGGACGCGAGCGGGCAGACGCTGGGGCGCCTGGCGACCAAGGCCGCGAGTGTGCTGAGCGGCAAGACTGAATCCGCAGTACGTGCCGTACATCGACATGGGCGACCATGTGATCGTGATCAACGCGGAGAAGGTGCGGCTGACGGGCTTGAAGGACCAGAAGAAGCTCTACCGGCGCTACACGGGCTTTCCGGGCGGGCTGCGCGAGGAGTCGTTTACGCGGCTGATCAACCGCAAGCCGGAGAAGGTTCTGGAACAGGCGATCAAGGGCATGCTGCCCAAGAGCAAGATGGGCCGGCAGATGGCAACCAAGCTGAAGGTGTATCGCGGCGACAAGCATCCGCACACGGCGCAGAAGCCGGTGGCGCTTTAAGACAGGGACTAAGGGACTTAGGGACTAAGGGACTAGGGACTTAGGGACGTAAGGAAGAGACGGCTGACGGCGGAAAGCTGACAGCTGAGAGCTAAGAGGAAACGAATGGCAGATCTGGTTCAGTATTACGGGACGGGGCGGCGCAAGTCGGCGATCGCGCGCGTTTTTCTGCGTCCCGGCACGGGCGAGTGGAAGGTCAACGGCAAGAAGTTCGAAGAGCACTTTGTGACCGAGCAGCAGCGGGTTTCGGCCAAGCGCACGCTGGTGGTGGCCGAGCTTGGCGGCGAGCTTCGACGTGGTGACCACGGTGAGCGGCGGCGGCGTTGCCGCGCAGGCCGATGCCGTGAAGATGGGCATTGCCCGCGCCCTGGTTGAGTTCAACCCTGAGCTGCGCAAGCTGCTCAAGGCCGAAGGACTGATGACTCGCGATGCGCGCCAGAAGGAACGCAAGAAGTACGGCCAGAAGGGCGCGAGAAAGCGGTTCCAGTTCAGCAAGCGCTAAAGCGCTTGCAGCTGGACTCAGCGACTTCGGACTAAGTGGACTAGGAATGCCAGAACGGCTGGCTTCAGGCCGCTGTGAGTCCCGATGCCCTGAGTCACTGGTTTTACAAATCTCCCCGCGAGGGGAATAAATCCGGGCCACGGTATCGACCAGCCCGGATGCAGTCCACGAAGGAGGACAATTGGCCACCATCACCATGAAGGAACTGCTCGAAGCGGGTGTTCACTTCGGGCATCAGACGAAGCGCTGGAATCCCAAGATGAAGGAATACATCTTTGGGGAGCGCAACGGAATTTACATCATCGACCTGCAGAAGACGCTGAAGCTGTTCAAGGATGCGTCGAAGTTTGTGACCGAGCTGTGCGGCAGCGGCAAGACGATTCTGTTTGTCGGCACCAAGCGCCAGGCGCAGGATGCGATTGCCGAAGAAGCCACGCGCGCGGGCATGCCGTACATCAACCAGCGCTGGCTGGGCGGGCTGCTGACCAACTGGGTCACGGTGCAGAAGACCGTGAAGCGCCTGCAGGAACTGGATGAGATGGCCACGGACGGCCGCTACGACCTGCTGACCAAGAAAGAAGTGATCAAGCTGGAGCGGGAGCGCAAGCACCTGCAAGCCAACCTGGCCGGCATCAAGAGCATGAAGCGGCTGCCCGATGCGCTGTTCATCGTGGACTCGAACAACGAGACGATTGCGGTGAAGGAAGCGCGCAAGCTGGGCATCCCCGTGGTTGCGGTGGTGGACACCAACTGCGATCCCGACGGTGGTGGATTACGTGATTCCGGGCAACGACGACGCGCTGCGCGCCATTCGCCTGTTCACCTCGAAGATTGCCGACTCGGCGGCCGAGGGCGTGAACCTGCTGGGCGACAAGGCCTTCCAGGAAGAGGCGCCGGAAGCGGCGGCCGCGGAAGAGAGCGACAGGCGGCGAGGATGGCGTAGAGAGTTCAGCGGAAGCCGCGCCGAGCGAGGAAGTGCGACCTGGAAGCGGCGCTGGGCGGCGGCATTCGCAAGGCGCCGGCGGCTGTTGCAGCCCTGCTGGAAGAGGACTGAAGTGCGGCGGAGAGCGCCGAAGTAGATCTCCATTCCAGTGCGCGAGAAGCGCACTGCGGCAGAGCTGGCGTACGGATTGAGCGTGGCCGCTTCGATGGTCGGCCACGCTTTTCTTATGCCGGAAATTCATCCGGCGGCGTAGAACATGATTGATGAAATCTTAACCGCGACCGTTCGACAGGGCCGGCTGCGGCCAGGGAAAACAAAGAGAGATGACGACAGTGAGCTGAAAAGATTGATGCGAAGTTGGTGAAAGAACTGCGCGAGAAGTCCGGCGCGCCCATGGGCGACTGCCTGAAGGCTCTGCAGGAAGCCAAGGGCAACATGGAAGACGCGTTCGTGGTGCTGCGCAAGCGGGGCATGGCCTCGGCGCAGAAGAAGGCGGCGCGCGTGACCAATGAGGGCGCGGTGGGCAGCTATATTCACGCCGGCGGCAAGATTGCCGTGCTGCTGGAGCTGAACTGCGAGAGCGATTTTGTGGCCAGGACCGAGGACTTTCAGGAGCTGCTGAAGGACGTGGCCATGCACATCGCGGCCAGCGATCCGCGCTACGTGAAGCCCGAGGACGTGACCGCGGAGGACCTGGAGCGCGAGAAGGAGATCTATCGCGCGCAGGCGGCGGCCACGGGCAAGCCGGCTCCGGTGATCGAGAAGATTGTGGACGGCAAGATGGCGAAGTTCTACGAAGAAGTTTGCCTGCTGGAGCAGCCGTTCATCAAGGACCAGGCCATCAGCATCAAGGAACTGATTGCGCAGAAGGTGGGCAAGCTGGGCGAGAACATCACGGTGCGGCGGTTTGCGCGCTTCAAGGTGGGCGCGCCTGACTGGACCGTGGCGCAGACCAAGGCAGTGGAAGCGGCGGAGTAGCGGATAACGAGTCGGCAAGTTAGCGAGCAGCCGGTCAGCGTGAATGGCCGTGCGATCACAAAAGAGGGCAGCCGGATGGGCTGCCTTTTTTGCGTCGCATAACCGGTCCCAAAGTGCGAGGGACCGGGGGCACCGATTTCATGTGCCGGTGCAAAGACGAAAGGGGCAGTCCGTGGTGCGGACTGCCCCTTTGTTTGGGCCTGGATTGAAGGCCGGAGGTTACGGCAGGTAGTAGCGGAACGAGGTGAAGAACATGTTGTCGTCGCCGTGCGCGCCGTTGCCGGGGTTGGCTGGCCGTGCCGCCGTTGCCGGACCAGATATCGCGGCGGATATTTTCGTACGTGATGCCCTGGCGCAGACGGCCCTTGGGGCCGCTGTAGATGTTGAACCAGTAGCCGGCAGTGAACTCCTGCACGTCCTTGTTGTTGCCGCCGCAGTTTGCGGGAGCGGTCTGGTCGCCCGTGCCGCCGCCATTGGAACCGGAAAGTGAGCCTCGGTCAAGCAGCCGGTCATGGCCGGAGCGTTGGCGATGGAGCGCGATGCTCGGGCCGCCGACACCGTAGCCGACATAGGTGTTGCCGCCGGAGTTGGTGCCGCTGACGACATAGTCGCGATAGACGTAGTCGCCGCCGTAGTTGAAGTACACGTTGAAGCGCGGCGTGGGATTCAGCTCCACCGTGCTGAGCGCGGAGAAGGCCTGGAGAGGTAGAACGCCGTTGGGACGGACCGTCACGTCGGCGATGGTCGAGGTGCCGTAACGGCCCACGCCCTGGCCCCACAGTCCCTTCAGACCGATGGTGAACTTCTTGTTGCCAAGGGGCCACGGAAGCCGCCGCCGATGCCGCCGGCCGGTTCGCATGTCGTTGTAGGGGGTAGCCGGTGGTCGAGGATAGATGCGGTCGCGGAAGTTGCGGCTCGATGCCGAAGACTTCCCAGTGGCCCCAGCCGGGCTCGACAGGCCATCTTGACCACGAAGTCCGGAGTGTAGTTGAAGGAGTAGTTGGCCTGATTGTCGTAAAGGCCGCCGCCGGTTCCGGTAAGCACTGTGATGTAGTTCGAGGGTATGCCCGACCGGCCGGGTTCAGGAGCTGTCGGGTTTTCAACCGAGCATGCCAGGAACAAGGCCTTGTTCCGATGTCCTTGGACACGCGGAAGCTGTCCTGGCGCGCCCAGACGAAGCCGGCATCGTACTGCGCGTCGATGGTAGACGGCAGGATCTCGGTGCCGCGCGTCAGGCCTGAGGCGGTTTCCGCAGCCAGCGACCAGCCCGTGCCGCCGGAGAAGTCCCAGCCGCTGGTGGTCTTGGCGTCGGCCCAGATTTGGCGCTGGCGCATGGTGTAGCTGTTCGACTGGTTGTTGTTCGAGGTGGTGCCGGAGCTCAGCCAGTCCGCCTCGTAGTAGCCGGTCAGGGTCATGCTGGCAATCTTGCCCGACGCCTTCATGGCGATGCGCGACTGACGGCCTGACCGAAGAACTCGCTCAATCTGCGCGCCTCGGAGTTTTGCAGCGGAACGCCGGTGGCGCCGGTGTTGATGTCGCCGCCGGTGGCGCCCTGACGCCACACTGTTTCAGCCGCCATGAAGCTGCCGGCGGGCGAAAGGGTGACGCCCTTGTAGTTGATGGCGTCAGGGCTGCCGATCGCCTTCTTGATGTTCGTGGTCTCGTCGGAGACGGTGGTGGCGAGCGAAAGCTGGTTGGTCTTCAGATCGCTCACCGTGCTTTGCAGTGTGGTGACGGCCGCGGCATTGTCGGTGGACGCCTGCTGCTGCGCCTGGGCGTCGGCTTCCGCCTTGGCTGCCGCGGCCTGCGCATCGGCCGCAGCCTGCTGCGCCTGCTGCAATTGCTCATCCTTGGTGGCAAGATCGCTTTTCAGGCTGTCGATCTGCGCCCTGCATCTCGGTGCGCAGGCCTGAATCTGTCTCTGCGACCGTGGGCCGGCGGAGCGGCGGGTTTCCTGGCCGGCGCATGCTTCTTCGCCGGCGGCGTTGAGCCGCTGGTTTGCGCGTGGGAAACAACGAGACTGGCTGCCAGAATGCATCGCGGCAGCCGCTTTGAGTGTGAGTTTCATTTGGGCCTCTCTTTTCGTTTGGAATCTGTTCGGAATGGTGGCTGCGCCCGCGTGCGCATGGTCTCGCACCCGTCTCCTGCATCGCGGACGCATCAATGAATGAGAAAAATCTGCATTATCCTCATCGGCGCAGAACCACGGGACGATGAGCGCGCGATGGACAGCAATTTCGCGACAGCGAAATTCCTGTCTTCGTTCCGCATCCAAGACTCGCAGAGTAAGATTAAGATTTGACGAATTCACGCAGAATTCACAATTTATTTATCGATCTTCGCGCCGCCGAGGGAAAGTTAGAAAAATTTATGCATCTATTAAAAAACGAGGCGCGGAGCCGCCGCCCATCTGTGGAAATTTTCGCGTGAATACTCATTGCCGAGATGCCGAGGAGGGGCTTGGGGAGGACGCACCGGCGCTGAGGAGATTGGCGAACAGCCGGTAAGCGCCCGGCACCAACTCAGGAAATTGCCGGTAGAGCGCGAAGGCGACATATATATAGGTGCCTTTGCCGCGATGCGTGACGAGCAGCCCGCCGCGTTGCGGGTCCTGGCCGGGGTCGGCGGTTTCAGTGAGCGCGGTGTATCCCGGATCCCAGTGATCGAGGAAGCCGTGGCCGCGTTCTTCGAACCATCCGTCGAAATCGGCAGCGGTGATTTGATTGGGCGAAGTGAGAAGCGAGTTGGCGGGATCGAGCAGCTTGACGGGCGCCTGCTCATCGACGACGCGCTCGCCGATGCCTCTCATTGACCAGAGGCAGCGGCGCGGGAAAGTTACCGGTCTGGTACTGCACGAGGAGCGTTCCGCCGCGCTCGACGAAAGCTTCAAGGCGCGACTCCGCGGCAGCGAGCGCGGGACGCGCGGAGTAGGCGCGATTACCGACGACGATCACGTTCCACTGCGAGAGATCGGCGGTGGCCAGCTCGTCGTTGGTGAGGAGATGCGGAACGATGCCCAGCGCCTCGATTGCATCGGGGACGGTGTCGCCGGTGCCCATCACGTAGCCGACGCGGAGGCCGGGCGCGAGCTTGACGTCGACTTTGCGCGTGCGCAGCTCGGCGGGCTTGTACTGGTTGTAGGGAAGCAAGCCGGTGTAGCCGATGCTTTGCCAGCCGGTGGCGTAGACGTGTTCGCCAACCTGAGCCACGGCCTGGATGGTGTAAGCGCGCGCGGCCACGTCGCCGGCGGGAGTGACGGAAAAGACGAGCGGCTCGGTGTCACCGGCGCTGTTAGATGGAAGGATTGCTGCTCGGGATCGGAGCGCCAACCTTCGGGCAGCTTGAGATCGACGGTTCCGTCGGCGGCGTGCTCGGCGTGAACAGTGACGCTGACGGGCAGCGGCGAGCCACCCCACCCCACGGGCGAAGATCTGCCCGTGGGCCCCCATCGAGAGGCAGAAGGCGCGCTTCGGGCTCGACGCGCACGCCGATGGCGGGAGTGACGACCAGCGGCTGGTAGACGCCGCCCACGCCGGTGACGCGGGCCAGCGTTTGCACCACCATGCCGAGACGGATAGGAACGCCGTCGAAGGTGAACTCGGCCCAGGCGCTGAGGGGATAGGGCGCGAAGGAGCGCTCGCGCCAGGCTTCATTCGAGATGTCGTAATAGGGTTGCTCGGTGGTGGGGCGCGTGAAATAGGGCTCGGTGGGCGCGGCGTCAGCGGGTACGCGCAGGTGAAAGACGCGTCGTTCGGGCTGCGACGGCCGGAAGATCTCGACATCTTCCCCATGAAGCGCCGGTGCTGGTTTCAAGCCAGGTTTTGGAGAGAGATGCTCCGTTTGTGGCGCTGAAGGTGTGGACGCGGACGCTGAAGTCCTCGCCGGGATAGACGCTGCGCGCGGACTCGTCGGCCGATGCGCCGCGGCCTGGACCGCCGCCCTGACCGCCGTCGGCGCTGCCTGCGAACGCGACGAAGTCGAGGCCGAGCAGATCTTTCAATGCGGATTGGAACTGGTCGATTTTTTCACCCAGCTCGAATGCGAGATCGGATTTTGCTTTTGCGTCGAGATCGCTGGCCTTCACGCGCGCGAAGAGATCGAGGGTCTCGCGGTAGATGGGCGCCAGCTTGTGCGCGCCATCGACACCGCCCTGATTACTGCAGTCGGCCATGAAGGCGTCGTAAGTCGGATTGGATTTTATGCAGGCCGATCGGTGAGCCATGCGGGCGGTGTATCGCCAGCGAGACGCGCGAGGCCTGCGATGCTTGTATCGATGTTAACCTTGCTGTTTTGGAACAGGCTCGCGTTGTCTGCGCTCGCATTCGAGCCTGCAGCCGATGGAGCCGCAGCCCACAAGTGATAGCTCGAAGTTTCCGGTCGCACTGAGCGCAGGATTAGCGCCGCCGTTCTGCGACATTTGCTTGCCCCAGCCTTCGCGCGCAATTTGCACATAGGTGCGGCCAAGCACGGGGTCCCATCCATCGACCGGCATGGTTACGTCGGCCGTGGGAGCACCTTCGATCCACTCGCCGGTGACGTAGTTCTGGAACCGCGCCGGCGCCAGCTTGCCGGTGGCATAGTCGAACATCTGGCCATTCTCGATGCGCGCAAACGGTGCCCGCGAATAGACAGCCAACGGCTGCCAGGGCTCCAGGCCATCTTTCAGCTGCTCGGGAAAGACCTTGGGATCGCCGGCAACCTTGAAGGCTTCCTGCATGATCTCGCCGGCCACCTGGTGCTGCCCGTGGCCGTCGGTGAGGCCGCCGACAAAGGTCGAAAGCATGATCTGCGGCCGCACTTTCCGTATCGCCAGCACGGCATCGTAGAGAACGCGGTCGTGGCCCCACTTGGCAAAGGACTCCGCCTGCGTTTTGGAAAAGCCGAAGTCCGCCTCGGTACCCCAAAGCTCCTGTGCGCCGTAATATTCGTCGGCCTTGAGCAATTCGCTGGTGCGTATCAGGCCCAGCGCATCGTTGCTCTCGGCCGACATGGCGTTCAGGCCGCCCTCGCCGCGCGTAAGCGTGAGCACTGTGACACGCACTCCCAGCCCGCGCGAGAGATAGGTCATCAGCGCGCCGTCTTCGTCGTCGGGGTGGGGCACGATGATGAGAACGCTGGCGGTGGTGCCGAGGCGCTTGAGGGTTTGCTCGAGATCGGCGGCGCCGCGATCTTCCGGCAGGGGCAGGGCTTCGACGGCGGGCTCGGGAAGCGGAACCTGGGCCAATTCGGCGTCTGGCGCCGGCTGCTGCGCGCAAAGCGATGCGGGGCGCGCACCCAGCAAAAGGGCGGCGATGGCGGTTACTACAGCCGATTGAATCAGTCTGCGGGGAAACGAAATCATCATCGACAGTGTACAAGCTGGCGCACCGGGAAAGAACCACGAGATTGCGCGGCTAATTGGTGCGCGTTGCGCGCCCGTAGCCGGCCCGGATGCTGATCAAATTGGGCCCTCGTCATCGCCTGTAATACGGCCGCAGTCAGCGGAATTACCCTTCATTACCCGAACGATACTCTTTATCGCCAGCAAGCTTGGCTCTTTGCCTTGCACCAAAGTGCGTCCGCGCGATTCCCTAGCTGCACCCCTTGATAGCCATCGAAATAGATGCAGAGCCTTGCATCGTGGTAATCGGAGAATTTGAAGCGAACCGACTGGATTGGCTTGCCGTTGGATGTAAGCACAATGAGATGCCGGGCCTGCAAGTCCAAACCTTCGATTAAAACGGGAGTTTTGTGCGGCCAGCGCACCGTCTCCTGCTTATCGACGCGCACCGTCAATGTATCCGGGTTGTACTCGCCGCCTGGTGAGATTCGGGCTGGAGGCTCAGGCGAATTTGGAAGGACGCAAACGCTGCCGCTCTTGCTAGCGTCGTCACTTGACGTTGCTTGTGACGCGAACTTACCCGGAAGAGACAAGGTGCCGCAGGCGAACAAAACCGTGAAGGTAAGTGTTGTCCTAGTCATAATCTACAATCTAAGACAATCCGACCAAGGCCGCTCGGGAAGTTGGCAAACGCTTCCCCTGCTTTGACCGCGGAAGAGCAACCGCAGATCCTTCGACTCGTCCTGGCACGCCGGGACTCGCTCAGGATGACAAAGTATTGGTGAGTGTGAGTCTTGCTACAGCACTCAGCGCCAGTCGTCGCGGGCGTTGGTGAGGCCCTGATTCATCAGCGCGTCAAAGCCGGAGTGCTTCTTGATGAAAATCTCGCTGAATTGGCGGTCCTGGCGGAGCAGGATGGCCTGCAGGCGGACGAGCTCAAGAAGCGCGAGAAACATGGCGATGAGCGCGCGTTCTGACTTGGTGTGGCTGAGCAGGCGGCGCAACGCGACTGGCTTATCCTCCATGGTGAGGCGGCGCGCCAGGAACTGGATCATCTGGCCGACGGTGACCGAGTCTTCTTCGACATTGATGATGGGGCGATTGCGCGCGCGCTCGAGGATGTCGCTGAAAACGCGCACCAGGTCGGTGGTGTCGGCGGCGATCTCCGGCTCCGCGGCAGCGTCTTCGCTGGAATTCGCGAATGCCGGGATTGGTCCACGAGGCAGCTTCGAGCATTTGCTTTTCATGCAGCATCTGCGCGGCGTTCTTGAAGCGCTCGTGCTCAAGCAGACGCTCGACCAGCTCGCGGCGCGGATCTTCGGCGGCATCGTCGGGCCCGGAGGGGGCGCGGGGCAGGAGCATCTGGCTCTTGATGTGGATGAGCAGCGCGGCGGTGTAGATGAAGTCTCCGGCCACGTCCATGTCGCCGGCGCGGAGCTGATCGACGTAGGCCAGAAACTGCGCCGTGATTTTGGCGATGGGGATGTCGTAGATATCGATGTCCTGCTTGCGGATGAGATCGAGCAGCAGGTCGAGCGGGCCGTCGTAAACCTGGTTCACGATGACGGAAAAGGGCGACTGCTCGGCATCTTCTCCGCGGGCCTTGAGGGCAGCGGCAACCTTTTCGGCGGTGGTGCGCTGGGGCTTCTGAGGAAACGGCAGGATGGGCGCGGCATCCATCGGCACGGGGACCGGCAGGGGGTCGGGGCCGGGTGGTTCTGTCACGGGGGGCGCGGGTAGTGGTTCCGGCACGGGCAGCGGCGGCGGCTCGGGTGCGGGTGGTGGTTCAGTCACGGGTGGTTTGGGCGCGGGGATCGGGGCGGCCACGGGTGGGAGCTCCGGATCGCGCGCGGGAGTTTTTGCCGGAGCGGATGGGGGGGCGATTTCGAGGAGTTCGGTCATTTCTTCTGCGGATGCGGTTTGGGCGACTTGAGTTGTTCGGCCGGCGGCCGCGGGAGTTGGCGTGGCAGGTTCGCCCGTTGCTTCGGATTCAAGTGAAGTTTCTGAGTCAGCGATCGGAAGACTTGCCTCAGGGGCTAAAGCCCCGACATCTGTTGCTGAGGTAGCGGCACGACTGAAGTCGTGCCCTTTCACGTTTTGCGGCGCCATGGAGGGTTTGTCCGCCGCCTGGTTTACGGTACGACTGACGTCGTGACCTTTCGCGTCTCGCGGCGCCGGGGCGAGTTCGTCCGACGGCTGCACATTGGATTTCGGCGCAGCGACCTCTTTGGCCGCGGTGGGCTGTTTGGCGGCTGTCGCTTCGGGATGGGGGAAGATGGTTTCACTCGACTCTCTTCTTCTTGTACTTGCGTCTCATTTCTTTCGGCTTCACGGCGATCGTCAGCGACCCCGGCTTGATGAGCAACCTCCATGCCGGTGGCGGCTTTTCCGTTGCGCCGGAAGAGACTGAATCCCGAGCGGATTCCGCCGAGGGCAACTGCAAGCGCCCTGCGCCACCACGGGACTGGTCGTTCCGTCATTCTTGCTTTCTCGACCGTGTCCCATTAAGAGAGTGCTTCAAAAAACGGCCGTCGTGCTTCGATCCAAGTATCTCAGGGTTAAAACCCCTTGTTTTCCAGTCTTGTTCGGTCCAGCTAAAGCCGTGCCCTTTTACAAAGCCGATTCTCTTGATTCGGTCTGGTCTCGTTCGTTCGGCTCAGGCTTTCACGGTGCTGAGCGGCATTTTCATGGCTTCGCGCACCTCCACCATGGTTTGCTCGGCGCGTATCGCGGCGCGGCGCGAGCCTTCTTTCAAAATCTCGATGGCCTGCGGCTTGGTGATCGCGGCGCGGCGTTCCTGAATGGGTTGCAAGACTTTCAGCAGGGAGTCGGCCGCCCAGCCCTTGCATTCGATGCAACCGATACCCGCCGATCGGCAGCCTTCGTAGACATTAGCCATGGTCTCCGGCGTGGAGAAGACTTTGTGCAGATCGCCCACCGGGCACTTGTCGGGGTCGCCGGGATCGGAGCGGCGAATGCGCGCCGGATCGGTGACCATGGTTTTGAGTTTCTGGCGCACCACCGGCTCGGGGTCGCTCAAGAGGATGGTGTTGCCGTAGCTCTTGGACATTTTGCGGCCGTCGGTGCCGGGGAGTTTGGGCGAGGGCGTGAGCAGAACCTTGGGCTCGGGCAGCACGTCGCGGCCACTCAGGTTGTAAACGGTTGAACCGCCGCGCCAACTCACGCGTCAGCTCGACGTGTGCCTGCTGATCCTGGCCGACGGGCACAAAATCGGGCTGGTAGAGCAGAATGTCGGCGGCCATCAGCACTGGGTAACCGAGAAAACCGTAGGTGGTGAGGTCGCGATTGGTGAGGTTCTCCTGCATCTCTTTATAACTGGGCACGCGCTCAAGCCAGCCAAGAGGCGAGATCATCGCCAGGTCGAGAAAAAGCTCGCGCATGCTGTTTCACTTTGCTCTGCAGAAAGAGCACGCTCTTCGCGGGATCGAGCCCCGCGGCCAGATAGTCGAGCATCACCTCTTCAATATTGGTCCGTAATCTGCGAGGTGTCGGCGTAGTCGGTGGTGAGGGCGTGCCAGTCGGCGATGAAGAAGTAGCACTCATACTGGTCTTGCAATTTGACCCAGTTGGCGAGGGCGCCCATGTAGTTGCCCAGGTGCAGCTTTCCCGTGGGTCTCATGCCGCTTAGAACGCGCGGCCTTCCGGATCGATTGGGGAGTTCAGACATGATGGCGATTCGAAATCCTGGCGGCCAGAAAAATGGCCGGGTGCATGGCAATGAAAGACCAGATAAACGCTCATTCCATTGTAGCGGGAGGAGATCAGCGAAGGGGTTGGATTTTCAGTGTCGCCAAAGCAGCGAAAATACCAAGCCCAGCGCGGGCCAGAGCAGGAGGCTGAGCAGGAATCCGCCGACAAAGATCATGAGCAGGTAGCTGAGCCAGCCGCCGATCCGGTCGTAGACTTGGACCGCGTTGTAGGGCAGCATGTTGCGCACTACGCGGCTGCCGTCGAGCGGCGGAATGGGCAGCAGATTGAAGAAGAAGAGCGACAGGTTGATGAGGATGGCCAGGCTGAGGAGCAGGGCGACAGGGTGCGCCCCGCTGGGATCCGCGAGTTTTAGAGCGGCCGCAAAGGACTGGGGAACGATCTGCCGGCCGTTGGGGATCGCGAATTCCATCACGATAAGGCCCACGAGGGCCACGCAGACCAGGATGAGATTCGAAACGGGTCCGGCGAGCGTGGTGAGATTGTCGTCGCGGACGATTTTCTTGAAGTTACGCGTGATGACCGGCGTGGGCTTGGCCCAGCCGATGAGGAACCCGCTGAAGAAGCTGAATCCGATAAACGGGCCGAAGATGACCAGCGCGGGAAACAGCAAGGTTCCGATGGGATCGATGTGGTACATGGGGTTGAGGGTGATGCGGCCTTGCAGGCGGGCCGTCTGGTCGCCGAGGCGCGAGGCCATCCAGGCGTGGGCGCACTCGTGAAAACTGAGCGAGAAAAGGAGCAGGACGAACTCGAATACGGCAATAACTAACGCAGTGGGTTGCAAGCGAACACCCCGAGGTTCCGGCCGTTCCTGTGCATTGAAAACGCGGAGGAAAGGCCGAACTCAAAGATTCAGGTTAGCATGGCGGGATTGCGGGGTTTGGTATTGGGTCAGTTTGAACAAAACCGCGCCGCAGGGGCTAAAGCCCGCCTCCATTTTGGGACGTGTACGGCACGACTGAAGTCGTGCCCTTTCACGGCGGGTTCAAACTGACCCACTCCCCGAGGTTCGTTCACTGGTGCGGGTTTTTAGCTCTCGATATATTCCCAGAAGGAGTCGGCGAGGTCGGCGCCGAGTTCGGTGGTCATGCGGCGGGCCGCGCGTTCGGCTTCTTCCATGAGGCCGTGGAGGTAGTCACGCGAACGCGAGATGGCGGCAACCCCCAGCGTGGCCGATTGCCAGGTGACAGCCTCGTCGAGCTCGGCCACGGAGACGTTGAAGCCCTGGCGCAATTGATCCTTGAGGGAGCGGACGACCTGGCGGCGGTCCTTGAGCGACTGCGCGTGCTCGATGCGGATCTCGAGGGTGAGCTGAGCCACAGGCATAGCGGTCTCGGGGGATCACCGACAGTGTAAGACTGCTTTGGCCGGCCGGAACAAATTTATTCGCGGGGGTGATCCCACCCTAAACGCAGAGGACGCGTTTAGGATGGGGCAACCCGATTTCGTGTCATCCCTGCGGCCCAATCGGGAGGCGTATCGTGGATCACGTGGAGCGGCCGTTGGAGGACTGGAGTCCGGACAGAGCTTCGCTAGGTGCCTACTGCTTCGACAATTAGGGAGGGATTATGTCACTGGAACCAGGAAATGTAATTTCTAATCTGCGTGAGCTTCGCGACCTGACGGCCAACGCGGACGGGGCGCAGCGGGTGGCGTTTACACCTACATGGCTTAAAGCGCGCGAGTGGTTTGGGACGAAACTGATCGGGCTTCCTGTGGAGCGTCATTTCGACGCCGCGGGAAATCAGTGGATCACGCTGCGGGGCGCGAGCCAGAAGACACTGGTTCTGGGCAGCCATCTTGACTCGGTTCCCAACGGCGGGTGGTTGGATGGAGCGCTCGGCGTGGTCACGGGACTTGAGGTGGTGCGGTACCTGGCGGAAAAATACGATGGAAAACCGCCGTTTACTGTGCGCTTGGTCGATTGGGCAGATGAAGAGGGGGCGCGCTTTGGGCGCAGCTTGTTTGGATCGGCGGCGTTTGCAGGGACGCACTCGATTGCGGCGGACAGGAGCAGGACGGATCGGGATGGGATCACGCTGGAAGCGGCACTGAAGCAGGTGGGCATTGACATCGACCGCATTGGGGACGCGGCGGAGGAGCGCAAGAATATCGCTGCATATCTGGAACTGCACATTGAACAGGGGCCGGTGCTGGAGAACGCAGGTTTGCCGCTGGGTGTGGTGACGGGGACGAAGGGCGTGGAGCGCTACGCCATCACGTTCACTGGGCAAGAGGCGCACTCGGGGTCGACTCCCATGGCGGTGCGGCGCGATGCGCTCGCGGCGGCGGCGAAACTGGCGCTCGAGATACGCGCGATTGCCGGGAGGCACGCTGACTCGGTGTGCACGATAGGGAGCGTAAAAACTTTTCCCGGAATTGTGACGGCGGTGGTGGGGCGCTGCGAGGCGACGCTCGATCAGCGCGATCTGGACGCGGGCGTTCTGGCCAATATGTTTGCGGAGGCGCAGGCTGCGAGCCGGCGCTTTGCCGCCGAAGAGCGCTGCGAGGTGGAGTGGTCGCGCATTTGGAGTATCGAGCCGGTGCCGTTTTCCGGGGAATTGATCGCGCTTTGCGAAGAGGCGATTCTGGAGACGACGCCGGAGACGCGGCGACTGCCATCGGGGCCGCTGCATGATGCTTCGGAGGTTTGCCGGTCGGGGATTCCGGCGGTGATGATGTTTGTGCAGTCCATCAAGGGGATCAGCCATAACAAGATTGAGGACACGCGGGTGGAGCACCTGGAGTTGGCGGTGAAGGCTTTCGCAGGGCTGGCGGAGAAGGCGCTTGGGTGGATGGAGAGGCGTTGAAGGGGTTCTCGTGCAAGGCCGGAGATGGGGTTCATCGGCGACGCGAGATGGCTAACACCTAGCCTCGCAAATAGAACGAACAAATGCAGGTCCTTCGACTCGCCCGCTCCGCGGACTCGCTCAGGATGACCGCGTTGATGTGATGCCGTAGAATTCTTCCCTCAAATCAGCTTTGAAAATGCTCTAGCGCCGGGGTCAATCCGCCAGCTTCGCAAGTTGCGCGGGCGATGGCTTGGGCGTGAAGGCGCTGACAACGACCAGCGCCGCGACGGCGGCGAAGAGCGCCGGGAAGATGGCGTCGCGGTCGGCGAGAATCGACGGAAACAGTGCTTTAAGGCCCGGAAAATTCAACGCCAGATTCTTGGCCCTCCAGGTCCATTCAATGGGGTCCCAAGTTAGTGTGACCAGCGTCCCCGCGCCAATGGCGGCGACTGCGCCCCAAGCCGTGGCGCGTTTGGAATAGAAAGCGGCCAGCACCACCGGCGTGAGCGCGGCCGAGTAGATGGTGTAGGCGTAGAGCATTTTAGCGAGAATGCTGGGCGCGTAGAGGGCCTGATAGAGCGCCCAGGCGCCGAGCAGCACCACGGCGAGACGGGAGAAGATGAGGACGCGCTTGTTCGATGCGCTGGGGGCGATGTAGCGCACGAAGACGTCTTCAATGAGATTGCTGGCCGGAGAGAAGAGATAATTTGACGCCGTGGAAATGACCTTGGCGAAGACTGCGCCGAGAAGCAACGCGCCCATAAGGGCGGGCAGTCCGTGGCGCGCGGTGTACGGGATGATTTCGTAGGGCTGGCGCGGCGGCTTCGCCGGTTTTGTAGAGTGCGGAGCCGATGACAGCGATGGCGACGATCAGAGTTTCAAGCACGACGGTGCCCAGAATCCAGCCGACGACGGAGATGCGCGCGTCGCGTTCGGATTTGGCGGAGAAGAATTTCTGGTACATGACCTGGTTGCCGAGCATCAGCAGCATGGTGGGAACGAGGAACTCGAGTGCCGCGGACGAGCGTCAGGTTGCCCAGCACTTGAAAGTGCGTGGCGGGGCAGCGCGGCGTGGAGACCGGACCAGCCGCCGGCCTTGGCCAGCAGCATGGGCGTGGCGATGATGCAGATGACGGTAACCAGCGAGCCGATGGCCACGTCCATATAGGCGACCGACGACATGCCGGCCATGGCCGTGGTGACAATGACAAAGATGGCGATGATCCAGGTGCCCTGTTCCGGCGTCAGAGTGTCGGGAAAGATGAGGTGCAGCACGTTGCCGCCGCCCTTGAACTGATAGCTGGTGATGGCCACGTAGGCGAAGAGGATGGCGATGGTGCCGAGCACGCGGGCGGCCTGGTTATAGCGCGCCTCGAGAAGATCGGGCAGAGTGAACTGCGCGAACTTGCGGGCGCGCGGGGCGATGAAGTAGATGAGCAGCAGGCCGAGCCAGCCGCCGGCCGGCAGCCAGAGAGCGGCGAATCCATTCTTGTAGGCGTTTTCAGCGCCGGCAAATAGCGAGCCGGCGCCGATCCAGGAAGTGAGCAGGGTGAGGACGAGGACGAAGGCGGAGAGCGAGCGGCCGGCGACGAGGTAATCGGCCTTGGTTTTAACCAGCAAGGCGCGCGAAATGGCCACCGCCAGCAGTGCAGCGGCGATGACGACCAGGACCACGATATAGAGGAGAGACATTTGCGGAGTTCCTCTGCGGGGCTCGAGAAGGTTGAATGCAGTGTAGCGGAGCGGGGCGGGGATGGGCCAAGGAAGCTGTTTTAGGTGGGGCGATTCGGCGGACCGAGTGCCCGACCGACATTGGAAAAGCAACCACAGGTCCTTCGACTCGTCCCGGCACGCCGGGATTCGCTCAGGATGACAACAGTGGTTAGGGTTCGTGCTCTCCCACCTTAGCGACAAAAACAAAGACGTCGCGAAGGTGGGGCACCCGCCGTTCTTCTTCGAGCGATGAGAGACCTAGCTCGCAATCACCTTGAGATATGTTGTGTAGGGCGCGTCGCCTAGGTCGACGAAGGGGCGCAGGCGCAGTGCATCCGGACTGGAACCGGCCATCCACTCGTGGGCTTGGGCTGTGATTTGTTTGGCGGCTAGAAGTGCGGCGCGCGCCTGGGGTTCGAGTGCCGTGTCGCCGTTGCGTAAAGCCATGAGGACGAGCGGGCCGGTGACGAGCGCCATCACATCGGGATGCTGCGCGTCTACCGCTTCAAGCCGCGTGGCGAAGGGCAGATCGAGTTCGATGCGGTCGCCGTTCTTCCACTGGCGGCGAATTTCGGCGAAAGTTCCCGCTTCGAGTTTGCGTGAATCGCGCATGCCACTCGCGGTGAGCGACGCGCCGCGCGCCCACGCCGGAATGCGCAGGAAAACCGAGAACTCGGCGGGCGTGGAGGCGGTAACGTCGAGACGGATCGAACTCGCGTAAGGATACGCGGTGGACTGGCGCAAAGCAAATTGCGCGCCGCCATCATTCCAGCGCAGCGTGGAGGGGAGATAGAGATTCACGTACACGCCGCGGTCGC
Organism: uncultured Acidobacteriota bacterium; assembly: GCA_963826735.1. Classification (GTDB taxonomy): domain Bacteria; phylum Acidobacteriota; class Terriglobia; order Terriglobales; family Acidobacteriaceae; genus Telmatobacter. Next base: position 204,343 of record CAWGYN010000005.1, on the reverse strand, counting down.
TGCTGAAGTACGCGCTGATGCGGTAGTCGGCGGCAATTTGCGGCAGAGTGCCGGAGCAACATGGCCACTTCGCGCCGTAGTAGACCCGCTTGGCCTCGAAGGTATAGTCGGAGTAGTAAAAGGACGAACCATCGGGCTGCAACGGCCGGGCGCCGAGCACGGTGTTGAAAAAGACCTGCTCCATGCTGTCGCCGTAGCGCGGGTCGGCGGTGATGCGCAGCAGATAGCGCGCCAGCTTGAAGTGTGCGTAAGCGCCGCAAGGGGTTTCAAAGCTGGCGTGGGCCGAGTTGAGGCTTTTGCCGAGTGCGCCGCTGCCGGGCTGGATAAAGTGCTCGCGCGGACCCCATCCACCGGTGGCGTAACTCTGCTGCTGGACGAAGCCGAAGGCGTTGGTTGCGGCGCGGAGATATTTTTCGTCGCCGAGCGCGAGATACGTCATAGCCGCCGAACCCAACGCATTCACGTGACTGTAGGCATGACGGCCGGGCAGCGCGTTTTCGCCGCGAGAGAGCGGGTCGAAGTATTCGTGGAAGATGAAGCGCTGCGCGAGATCGCGGTAGCGCGGGTTGCCGGTGCGCTGCCAGGCGAGGAACTGGTTTTCCGGCATGGTGTAGGTCTCGTCCCACACGTGGCGGGTAAAGTCCTCGCCGGCGAGGATGGGCGTTTCCTGATGCGGCATGGCTTTGGGCGGCAGGTACGGCAGAACGATATCGGTAGTGCGCGCGAGGACGTCGAGTGCGGCGGGGTGATGCGCGAAAACATGCGCGTCGGTGAGGCCTATGGAGAGCTTGTCGTACATGTAACCGGGGAATGCGTAATTCTGATAGAACTTGCCGAGAGGTTCGAGAGTGGCTGCGTAACCGCGAATCATGCGGTCGATTTTGGCGTAGGTGGCCGGGTCGCGCGTGACGGCGTACATGCGGGCCAGCGCCGAGATCCACTGCCCGAAGGGACACGCGGCCGCGAAGCCATCGGTGGAGTACCAGCCGCCGAGCTCTTCGCCGGGCGTGGGCAGCCCCTCGCGGAAGCGAAACGGGCGCAATAGGCCGTCGTCACTCAAATTGAGCAATACCTGTTGGCACTGCTCGAACTGCTGCTGGGCCAAGCCCGGATCGAGATCGACTTGCCCGTATTGCACTTGTTTGAGCAGGGTGGGGCGGAAGGCCGGCGGCGGCGCGCCGGGGGCTGTGGCTGAAGCAACGCGGCGGGTGCAGATAGCCGCCGTTGCCGACGCACCCCACCGCAAGACGTCGCGCCGCGAGTAACCTGGCCGAGGTGTTTTCATGGTTCCGATTCTATCGCCAGGGGTCAGCCGGTGCGACCAGCTTCCGGCGGCCCAGTTCATCCTTTTGCGTCCTGCCCCGTATCTCCCTCGGCAACTGCTGCATCAAAAATAATGGAGCGACGGTTGACGCGAAACCCGGCTCGCGCTAATCTCGCAATACTGGATTTGGACCTCAACCTCAATCCGCAGCCGCGCAGCACAATCCAGAAGATGGGCTTGGTTGTGCCCTGCGCTCTTCGACTCCTTTCAAAATCAACCGTTTGCCTACAAGCGCCCCGGGGGCGCTTGCGTTCCCGTGTTGTGTTGCCGATACACCTTAAATCGAATTCACTGTCCCGGAGGACATCGAAACCTTGAAGATCGCTCTGGAGATCACGCCCAACCTCGAGCCCCTGTTCGGGACCCGCGATGAAAACCTAAGACTGATGGAAGACTCGCTCGGCGTTCGCATCGACCTTCGCTCCGACGCCGTGCACGTACAGGGACCGGAAGAAAGCGTGGTCCGCGTGCGGCGGATTTTCGAAGACTTCGAAGCGTTGCGCCGCCAGGGGATCAATCCGCACAACGGCGAATTGAATGGAATGCTGCGCCTGGTGGTGGCTGATGCCGCGATGACTCTGCGCACGGTGGCCGAGGCCGGCAAGCAGAGGTCAGTCGGGATAAAGCGCACCGTGCAGCCGCGCTCGCTCAACCAGAGCCGCTACGTGGAGGCCATCGAGCAGAACGATATGGTGTTCAGCGTTGGCCCGGCCGGAACCGGCAAGACGTACCTGGCCGTGGCTATGGCCGTGGCGGCCATCAACGCCAAGCGCATCAGCCGGATTGTTTTGGTGCGGCCCGCGGTGGAGGCCGGCGAGCGGCTGGGCTTTTTACCCGGCACCTTGCAGGAAAAGATCGATCCCTATCTGCGCCCGCTCTACGATGCGCTCTTCGACATGCTCGACGCTGAGAAGGTGGATAAAATGATCGAGCGCAATGTCATCGAGGTGGCTCCGCTGGCGTTTATGCGCGGGCGCACGCTCAACGACGCGTTCATCATTCTCGACGAGGCGCAGAACACGACGATTGAGCAGATGAAGATGTTCCTGACGCGCATGGGGAATAATTCCAAGGCCGTGATCACGGGCGACATTACGCAGATCGATCTGCCGAACCCGCGGAAGTCGGGATTGCTGGATGCGATCAATATTCTGGGCGGCGTGGAGGGCGTGGCCTTTTGTCATTTTGAAGAGGGCGACGTGGTCCGCCATCCGCTGGTGCAGCGCATTGTGCGCGCATATGAAAGCGCCAAGCCGCAGCAGCAGGAGCTGCCGCTGGAGGGTGCGATCGCAGTGGGCAGCCCGTCGCGCGAGGAGCAGCCGCAAGCGCCGCCGCTGCATTCGGGAAAGCCGCAGTAAGGCGGGACTCAAGGACACAAGATGACAGCATCTTCCATTCCCCAACCGGAATGGTGTCCGGCGCCCAAGGAAGAAAAGCGCTAGTTCGCTGTCTTGGCGCGACCGCCCTGAACAGTCGCGGTTTTGTAAGGGTTCAACGTATCGGCCTCGCCGTCGAAGGGCACAGCGAAGTAGTCGAATGTCAGCTCGGACTGCCCGGCTGTGACCCTGAGGAATCCCGAGTGGTCAGTGTCGAATGCGGTCAAGGACACACTCTTATCGTTCAGTGTCTGAAATGGAAGCTGCGAGCCAGCGACCAGCTTTTGCATCTGGTGCATGGACTTCTCATTGTGCGCATAGCCGCCGTTCCCGCAGATGATGTAGGGGACGGTTTTGGAGCCGAACTTGCGGGAGAACATCTGCATGTTGTGCACGTGACCGGAAAGAACCGCATCAGGCTGCTTCTTGGCCGCTTTGAAGGCTGCGTCAAGTCTGTCGAGAATATCGGGGTAGCCGCCGTGCGCTGAATCCAATGAGTAGCAGGGATGATGCACTGCGACGATCAGCCACTTATCGCTGGGCACGGCTTTCAGTTGGTCGACGAACCAGTCGTATTGTCCCGAGTCGCCGCTCTTGTCGAGGTTGCCATCGACATTCGAGTAGAGACCGATGATTTGTACGAACGGGGCAGTGAGCCGCCAGTAGCAGTAGGGCTGATCCATGGTGTTTCTGTGCTTGAACTGCGGCGTCGCGGTGGGATCGCAGAAGTTCTCCATGAACCCGAATAGAGAGTACGGATCGTTGTCTGCCGGGTCTCCTTTCATGACTTTTGAATCACCGTCGTGATTGCCCGGTATGGCAAAAATTGGCGCGCCGTAGTTCTGGTACGGCTCATAAAACTGAGGTGTATAGAGATTGCTTTGTCCGTTGAAGTAGACAACATCGCCCAAGTGATAGAAGAACTCGGGTGGAACGCCGCCGTCTGAGCCGAGCTGCTTGACCATCGCAGCCGCTACCGCATCTTGCGCCTCCGTGCCATAGACTCCGCCGGTGTCGCCGAGCATATGAAACACCAGCTTCTTATTCTTGGCCGCCGTCGCACCGATGCCTGGTAATACGCTCGAGAGAGCCTTCACGAGATCTCCACCGGGGAGCTTCGGCGGATCGTAAAAGATCTGATGCGCGGGCTCATGAGCTACCGCATTTCCCGGTTGAATCTTTGGTTTTGCAAAACTGGGGGACTTCGCTTGCTTCTTGGGCATGCCGTGGACCTCCTCGCGAGATCGAGCTTAACGATCATCGTATTGCTTGTTCGGGAAAGTCAGCGATAAACATCTTGTAAAGATTGTGCGACGCTTGAATTGCATAAGGCTCAAGCTGGAGTTTCGCGAGGGTGTGAGTCCTGCATTTGAGCAAGGGCAGGCCGTGAAGCCTGCCAAGCCGCGGCGAAGCAGGGAATGGGCGGCAGGAGTGGCGCGCTCAGAGTTGAGGTGCGGCACTAGCGCGTGGACGCGGCAGTCCCTTCCTTATCGCGTATCATCGAGACACAGACCGGAGCCGCGCAGAAGTTGAGCCGCGGCGCTGCGCACGATGATCCTCATCGACCCAGAACTGAAGCTTCCGACTCACCGCCGAAATCCGTTCCGGCGAAGTCTTCTGCTGCGGCGCAGAACGCGAAGTTTTCCCGGCTGCCCTCTGAGCGAACATTGGCGCGATTTTTGACCCTGGCGCAAGCCGCGGTGCGGCTGCGCGGGCAGGTGACAGTGCTGCTGACCAGCGACGCCGCGATGCGCGACCTGAATCGCGCGCTTTCGCGGCAAAGAACAAGCCGACGGATGTGCTTTCGTTCCCCTCCGAGCATGTCGGTCCGAGGCACAGAGAACGATCGCAGGCGATGTGGCGATCAGCGTGGAGACGGCGATTCGGCAGGCGTCGAGCAGGGGCACTCGCTGGCGACTGAGTTGCAAGGTGCTGATGCTTCACGGGCTGCTGCACCTGGCCGGATACGACCATGAATCCGATGCGGGCGAGATGCGGCGGCGCGAGCGGAATTTGCGCACGCAGCTGGGGCTGCCGCTGGGGTTGATTGAAAGAGCGGGAAGCAAGCCAGCAAGTCAGCGAGTCGGCAAGCCGGCGCGGAGGCGGAAGCCATGACGCCGCTCCAGATCCTCTGCGTTGCTCTGCTTGCGGTGGTGGCAGACGCTGGCCTCGTACATCAGCCGCATCTACTCCGAGTTCGGCAAGATTCTGAGCCGCGAGGTGCAGGAAAATCTGGACGCGTGGGAGGACGCGGATCGAGCCGCATCTCGGCCTGAGCCGCGAGCACGCGGCCTTGTGCGCGGCGGTGCTGGAGCAGCTTTCGCTGGGCCTCATCGCGCTCGAGTTCGGCGCGCATTCTCTTTGGCCACGCCGCGCACCCCGGCGAGCCGGACCCGACGGAGATTGCGCAGGCGGTTCTGGGCGTGGTGCTGGTGGTCATTTTCTGCAACCAGCTGATTCCTTCGCTGCTCTTCAACCGCACGCGCGGGCTGTGGGCGGCGCGGCTGCTTTGGCCCATCGCGCTGCTGCTGTGGCTGGCGACGCCGGTCACGGTCTTCATCCGCTTCTTCTTTTCCGTGGCGGCGCTGGCGGAGGCTCCGGCCAATCCCGAGGAAGAGCCCGCGCCTGACGTGGAGGCGCTGATCGAGGCCGGCGAAGAAGAGGGCATCCTGGAACAGAGCGACCGCGAGCTGGTGCGCTCGGCGGTGGAGTTTGGCGACATGCTGGTGCGCGAGGTGATGACGCCGCGGCCGGAGATCTTCGCCGTCCCGGAAGCGATCACGCTGGAGCACTTTCTGGAGCTGCTGAAGCAGCACAACTACTCGCGCGTGCCGGTCTACTCCGGCTCGCTCGACAACATCAAAGGGCTTGGCGTTTGCGCACGACCTGCTGCAGATTACCGATGAGGAGGCGCGCACGCGCACGGTGGCCACGATCCTGCGCTCGGCGGCGTTCGTGCCCGAGACCAAGCGCGGCTACGAACTGCTGCGCGAGATGCAGCGCGAAAAGCAGCACATGCGCATCGTGATTGACGAGTACGGCGCCGTTGCCGGGCTGGTGACCATCGAGGATCTGCTGGAGCAGATTGTGGGCAACATCCGCGACGAGCACGAAACCGACACGCAGATCGAAGATCCGCAACGGGAGCCTTCCGGCTCGTGGCTGGTGCCGGGGAGTTTTCCTGCCGATCAGCTGGGCGATTTGCTGGGCGAGACGATGGAGCCGAGCGAAGACTACGAGGCCACCACGCTGGGCGGCCTGGTGAGCGAGATCGTGGGGCGCATTCCCAAGGCCGGCGAAACGGTGGTGCTGGAGCCGCTGGGGCTGCGCGTGGAGATTGTGGCTTCGACGGGGCGGCGTATCGAGCGCTTGCGGCTGTTTCCGCCGACGGCACGGCTGCCGTTTCCGAAGGAAGCGTGAGGTCTTCCCGGCGATGAACCCGCGATCTTAGCAGCGTTCCATCACTCTATCCGGGTTAAGGTGCTCCATCCGCGATAATGAGGAATGGAGCATCGCGCGTGAAATCTGGATTTGTTGCTATTCTCGGCCGGCCGAATGTGGGCAAAAGCACGCTGCTGAATGCGCTGACGGGCGAGAAGGTGGCCATCGTCACGGCCAAGCCGCAGACCACGCGCAACCGCATCATTGGCGTGGTGGAAGTGCCGGCGCGGAAGAAAGCTGCATCCGGCGGCGCAGATTGTTTTTGTGGATACGCCGGGCGTGCACAAGCCGGGTTCGCAGCTCGACCGGCGCATGCTGCAGGAGGTGCACGAGGCGCTGGAGTCGCGCGACCTGGTGCTGGTGCTGATGGATGTTACGCGGAGGATGCGGTTGAGCGAAGATCGCTCCCAGGTCCCCAAAGGCGAGGGACCGGGGGCACCCACATCCGGCCACTTCGATCCCGCATCCGGACGGATCGGTCCCGCACCCGGACGCTTCGATGCGGCGAATGAGGATGAGTTTCTGTTCTCGCTGATCCGCAAGCTGGATTGCCCGGTGTTCCTGGTGCTGACCAAGATCGACCTGGTGCGCAAGGATGAGCTGCTGCCGCTGATTGATGCGCTCACGAAGCAGTACAAGTTTGCGCAGGTGATCCCGGTGAGCGCGCGCAAAAACGACGGCCTGGACGTGCTGGTGCGCAAAATTGTCGATGTGCTGCCGACGGGCGAGCGCTACTTCCCCAAAGATCAGTACACCGATCAGCCGGTGCGGTTCATGGTGGCGGAGCTGATTCGCGAAAGCATTTTGATCGAGACGGGCGAAGAGGTTCCATATGCCGCCGCGGTGGTGATTGAGCGCTTTGAAGAGCCGGAGGGGCAGCCGCGGCCGGGCAAGAAACCGCTGACGCGGATCAACGCGGCGATTTACTGCGAGCGCACGGGGCAGAAGGCGATTTTGATCGGCAAGGGCGGATCGAAGCTGAAGGAGATCGGCACCAGCGCGCGGCGCAAGATCGAGTCGCTGCTGGGGACGCGGGTGTATCTGGAACTGCATGTGATTGTGGAGCCCGGCTGGCGCGAGTCGAGGGCTTTTGTGGAGTCGCTCGACTGGCGGAATCAGTTGGAAGGGCTGGCGGGGACGAAGGCCGGCGAGGAAGAATCCTAGATCTTTGAAAACTACGATTCCTCCGTTCAGCTCTGTGCTTTCCCCGGTCTCAGAATCGAGACCGGGGGCACCCTCGTGTGCGGGCGTGGACGCCCGCACGACAGCCGGTCTGGAGACCGGCGCTACTTCACAGCGAGCGCGTCGCGCAGCAACAGGGTCTCGACGTCGTCTCTGTCTGAGCTGATCTGTTGCGCCAGAGATGCGTACTTGGGATCGTGGTAGGCACGGGCCGCTCGCAAAAGCGTGGGCGCCAGGGCGCTGGCGTGGAAGCCGGCGATTTCCTGATAGTCCCACTTCTTTTCGCCGGCTGCGTAGGGCACGAGGAAGTCGATAGCGGCGCGAATGGAGCGGCCGTCGGCGGTTTTGAAGTTCCAAAGATCGACGCCCACTTCATCGCCGAATGTGGCCAGCCTGCACAAGGCATCAAGGCTCATATTGCTGTAGCCCCAGGCTTTGGTGCGCGCCAGTTCCAGCGGCTCGCGCCCGTCAGGCTCGATCTGCACGGCGATGCGGCGGGTCTTCACGCGCTCCAGCGTGTCAACGGCCTCCTTGCGATCGCCGAGGAAGAGCTCCATCGACGTAACCTGCACGTCGTACCAGTTGCCATGATTGTTCTTGGCCGCATCTTCGGCTATTCCATTTTTGCTGGTGCGCATCCAGTGCAGATATTGCGCGAACCAATCGTGGAGACCCTTGTCATCGGCCGCGGTCCATGCGGTTGAGCCGGCGAGCAATCCGACGGCATCGACCGCGTCAGCCAGCGGGCGCGTGTCAATGATGCCGATGCCGCGCCCGGTGTTGACGCCCATGATGGCCTGGGCGAATTCAAGGTTGGGATTCATCCTGGTGGCGGGATCGAGGAACCACGTGCGCAACAGCAGCGCGGCGCGGTTGGCGTAGTCCGCTTTGCCGGTGAAGTACCACGCCAGCGCCAGCGCGCGCGACGCTGTGCACATGCGGCCGAACTCTTCGTGATCGGTGATTTTGCGATTCTCCGGATTGGTCTGGCCATCGTGACGGATGTAGGGAAGGCCGTCGGGCTTGGAGGGATCGGGCCAGAAGTAAGTGGCGCGGCTCATGTAGTCGTGCTTGTCGCCGCTGGGCGGAGTCACCGGCTTGTCCATCACCGAGAAGGGGCCCTCGGTCAAGGCGTGGTCCGCAGCGGCTACGACGGCGCGAACAACTTCCAGCCGGCGCGGATCGTTGGCATCGTCGGAACGAAGAGTTGCCAGCTCCTGCGCGTCGAGGAGAAAGACGCGGGGCGGCGCGGGGTTGGCATTTTGCGGCGTGGGTTTCTGCGCGGCCACAGGCAGAGTTGCGACGAGCAGCAGGACAACAACCATGGCGTTCCATCTAAATGTTGTAAGCATCGAGAAATTCAACCTCCTGGGGACGACAGCGCGTGCGGACACGCGATGGAATTCCTGTCGATCCGCGGTTTAGTGCAAATTAAGAAATCGCGCGAAGAAAACGCGTAAGCCGAGAAGGCATCCCTCGGGGGCTAAAGCCCCTTCAATTCTGCTGGCCTTTTCGGCACGACTAAAGTCGTGCCCTTTCACGAACTTCACACGGAAACGGTTACAAACGCGGGCGCAATGCCTTCGCTGGTGACGCCGGCAGTGCACGCGCCGTCATTGCAGCGAATGGAGATTTGCGCGCGGCCGTTGTAGAGCTGTACGACGCGCGAGCCGGTCGACGTGCCCTGGTTGTCGATCAGCGATCCGCCGCCGGCGAGAGAAAAGCGCACGACGTTTTTCGCGTCGAGACAGAGCACGCCTTTGGCATCGAAGGCCGTAGCTTCAATGGTGACGACGTCCTTGTCGCGGGCAATCTGCGCCAGGCGCAAAACGCGCCGGCTTGCCCCACTTCGCGGTCTGGTACTCGAACTCGATCTCATCGCTGACCGTGACGCCATTCCTTGCTGGCGACGACGCGGAGATGATTCTTCCCGGGCGCGAATTTCACCATCCAGCGCAGACCGGCGGCGGGAAAATCCTGGCTGTTGCGCTGCCGCGTGCCGGCGGATTCGCCGTTGACGAAGAGCTCGGCCGTGGGGCAGTTGGAATAGACCTTCACGATGCGCGCCTCGCCCTCCGCGCCCCAGCGCACCGGCCAGGTATGGCCGTAGATGTGCGCCATCGGCTCCTCGGTCCAATACGACTGGAAGACATAGTAGCCCTCCTTCTTCGTCATGTCGCGCTCGATCACGCCCTTCTGGTTCACGCGCGGCACGGGATTTTCGACGCGCAGCGGCGTGGTGAAATCCTTGAAGGCCCATTGCGCCGATCCGGTGAGCCAGGGCAGCGTCTCCTGCACTTTCAGATACCAATCGAAGAGATCGCAGGCATAGGTCTCGGACCAATCGCCGTCGCGCGACACGTGCGGCCTTGGCGCCGTTTTCGAGCGAGTCCGGAGTGTTCTCAGAAAGGTCTGCGCCAAATGGAGCCTTCGGCCGCTACGACTCCGGCATTTCGGAGTGGCGGCGCGCATGGCTGTCGGCGCCCCACTCGATGTGAATGAAGCGCTTGACCTGTCGCGCGCTCCTTCTTCGAGCGCGCTTTGATACTCGGTGTAAACGCCGCTATACCAGCCGGCCCAGATCGATGGCGAATAGACATCGGGAATGTCGCGCGCAAAATCGCAGCGGCGCAGCGAGGTGAAGCGCGACGGGTCCATCGTCGTGCGCCAGGTCGTTCATCTCCTGCATGAAGCCGCGAATGGCCGCCTTGATCGATGGCCGGATATTCGCCGGGCCAGTCGTCCTCATTGCCCAGGCCCCACATGAGCACACTGGGGTGGTTGAAGTGCTGGTCGATCATGTTGGCGAGCATGAGCGCGCGTCTGTCCTGCCATTTTTCGTCGCCCACGCCGGAGCGGCACCACGGCGCCTCCTCCCACACCAGCAGGCCGAGTTCGTCGCAGAGATCCAGCACCAGCCGCGCCTGCTGATAGTGGCCGAGGCGGATGAAGTTCGCGCCCATCGCCTTCACCAGTTCCATCTCGGTGCGAATCAGCTCGTCGGGCTCCGCGGCGGCAAAGCCGGCATGGTCCATGTGGCGCTGCGTGCCCCGCAGCAGCAGGCGCTCGCCATTCAGCTTGAAGGGCCCGTGGTCCACGAACTCCGCGTGCCGATCCCGAACCGCTCCTTCACGGCGCTCTTGCCATAAGGCGTCGTCAGCGTGACGCTGCATGTGTAGAGATTGGGATGCGCGGGCGACCAGAGCGCCGGCGATGCAATACTGCTGGATGCGATTTCCGCTTCGCCGTCCCATGCGGCGAGTGTTTTTTCGATGTGGGCGATGGTTTTGCCGCCGGCATCGGCAATCTCCACGGTGAGCGTCGGCGCTGCCGGAAAATTTCACGGGGTTATAGAGGCGCGCCTTCACTTTGACCGTGGCGCCGATCGGACGCCCGGTGCCCAACGTGGGCGCAATGTGCACCGCTTCCAGCGAGACGGCGGGCACATACGCCAGATGGACGTGCCGGTAGAGGCCGCCATAGAGGCTGAAGTCGCTCAGGTCCGACGGCGGCCGCTCGAGATTCTCCGAGTTGTCGCAAAGAACGGCGATCGGAACGCCGTCGTTTCCGCGCTGCCGGCGCGGCTGCAACCGCATCGGTGATGTCGAAGACGAACTCGTCGTATCCGCCCACGTGCGAGCCGACCATCGTGTTGCCGACGTACACATGCGAAGTTTGCCCGGCGCCTTCGAAGTAAAGCAGAGTGCGCCCATCCTTTGATGGGGTTGGCGATCGGAGATGCGCGTCCGATACCATCCGTGACCGCGATAGTAAGGCGTATCGGGATCGCAGGCATCGTAGTGGTTGAAGCAATGAGGCAGCGAAACCTTTTCCCAGACCGCAATCTCGTCGCCGCGCCAGACCTCCCACGGCCCATCGAGCGCCCCGCGGTAATACTCCCACCCGGAGTCGAGACACTGGGAGGCCGAGCACGCCTCGGCGTTGGCGAGCACCGGACGCACGAGGGATGCCGGCAGCGCCAACTTCGCCTGTGTGGCTGCCGCGGCTGCGGCCATCGACTTTAAAAAACGCCGGCGTGAAAAATTGAATGAGTGCGGCATAGGTTTTCTTTCCCGTGCATTAGGGCCATGGCATCTGCTTATTGGCAAAAAACTTCCCCGGTCCCGCCTGGAACCGGACCCATGGTTCCATGAAACCTTGTTCATTCGCTCATCGCCGGTGAGCGCAACTTGAATTCCCCCGGCCTCCGACCGCGTGAACTGGCGCTAGTGGAGTTCGTGCTATGCCTTCCTTTCGCCCAAAAATCGGGCGAAAGGACCGGGCACGGCAAGCTTCATCTTCAATCGGCCAGAACCTGTTGCGGCAGCCGATGCGCCGTCTCGCCCGGCGGTTATCTCTTCCCTTTCGGGCCCCGCTCTCCGGTTTCTCCGATGCATGGAGGCCCTGGCATCGGAGTTGGTCATAAACCGGCGAACGGAGCCCTTTGGGTTCAAGCGCGCAGCTTTGCATAACCCCTTTTTCCGGCCGGCGCCCGAACCTTGAAACCCGCGCTCTTGATGCCGTTCCTTGAAATCAAGTGCTCTGGACAGAGCTTTCCCGCAACCGGGCCGTTCTACATAGGTTGATGGGGGTTGACAAGTGACTCACCGTTTGCACCCGTAATCTTGATTGAGGTATCTATCGTAGAGTCATAAGTATTTATGAGCTTGCAGATCAGATGCCTGTGACAAACGTACTCTCTGCGAAAGCCGAAGCGGCTTGAGCTCCATTGGAGAGCCGAAAGGAATGGACAGTTCAGCGGAGAATTTTGAAGGATCCGGGGGCCGGCGCGGGCGCGCCGAAATCGGAGTCGAAGCCGAGGTGCAGTTTGGCGCGCTTCGGACATGCGGCCCTTGTCCCAGGGCGGATCGAAGACTACTTCGACCTTGACCTCGCGCACCTCGGGCAGCGCGGCGAGTTTGCGCTCCACCTCGGCCTTGATCACGTCGGACATGCTGCAGCCGGGGGCGGTGAGCGTCATGCGCACTTCGATGCGCTTGCCGCCGTTCGACGTCGGCAGCGCCGCAGCCGCATAAATCAGGCCCAGGTTGACGATGTTGACCGGGATCTCCGGATCGCGCACGGTCTTCAACTGCTTCCAGATCATTTCTTCGCGGAAGGGCTCGGGAGCGGGAGCGGCGGTGTCTCGGGTTGGATTGTGCGGATCGGAGCTGCCATCTGGAATGCCTCTGCTACTCGGTCGAGACGGGTTCTGTGCTTGTCTTCGAGGGCGGATTGCAGCGTGTGCCAGGCGAGCGTGGCGCACTTGACGCGCGCGGGAAACTTGGAAACGCCGCCGAAAACGGCCATCTTGCCGAGGTCGGCGGCTTTGGCTGCTCTCGTCCTTGCCGGTGACCAGGTCGTGGAACTGCTCGAAGAGCTTGGCGGCCTCAGCCTTGGTTTTGCCCTTCACCATCTGCGTCATCATCGAAGCCGAAGCGCGCGAGATTGCGCAACCGGAGCCCTGGAAGCCGATCTCGTTAATCTTGTCGCCGTCCATGTCGATATAGACCGTGCAGCGGTCGCCGCACAGCGGGTTATATCCCTCGGCCTCGTGATTCGCCGACGCCGGCCGGCGAAAATTGCGCGGCGCCTTGCTGTGCTCGAGAATCACTTCCTGATAAAGATCGCCGAGTTCTGTACGTCACGCGAACACCTCATGCGCCTTGCGAATTCCTTCCACCAGCGCGTCTACTTCTTCGCGCGTGTTGTACACGGCAAAGGAGGCGCGCGCCGTGGCGGCGAATTCCGAAACGCTCCATCACCGGCTGCGCGCAGTGGTGGCCGGTGCGGATGGCAATGCCTTCGCGGTCGAGGATGGTTCCGAGATCGTGCGGATGCACGCCTGTCCATCACGAACGAAAGCACGCCGGCGCGTTCGCGCGCGGTTCCGATGAGTTGCACGCCGGCAATTGCGCCGACTTCTTCCGTGGCGTAGGCCAGCAGGTCGTGCTCGTGCGCGGCGATTTTGTCCATGCCCAGCTTGCAGATGTACTCGAGCGCCGCGCCCAGGCCGATGGCGCCGGCAATGTCGGGAGTGCCCGCTTCGAACTTGTAGGGCACAACATTGTAGGTGGTCTTTTCGAAGGTGACGGAGCTGATCATGTCGCCGCCGCCCTGGTACGGAGGCATCTCAGCGAGCAGTGCCTCTTTGCCGTAGAGCACGCCGATGCCGGTTGGCCCGTAGACCTTGTGGCCGCTGAAGGCGTAGAAGTCGCAGCCGAGCGCCTGCACGTCCACAGGCAGATGCGGAACGGCCTGCGCGCCATCCACCAGCACAGGCACGTCGTGCGCATGAGCAAGCTGAACGATTTTCGCGCAGCGGATTCACCGTGCCCAGCGCATTCGACACATGAGTCACGGCGACGATACGCGTGCGCGGCGACAGCAGCTTTTCGAATTCGTCGAGCTCGAGCTCGCCGGCGTTGTTGATGGGCGCGACGCGCAGGTGCGCGCCCTTTTCTTCGCACAGCATTTGCCACGGCACGATGTTGGAGTGGTGCTCCATGGCGGTGATGAGCACTTCGTCGCCTTCGCCTACGTTGGCGCGGCCATAGGTTTCGCGCGACGAGATTGATGGCCTCGGTGGCGCCGCGGACAAAGATGATTTCGTCGGCGTCTGGCAGCCTGGATAAAGCACCGCACCGTCTCCCGCGCCTCGTCGTGCGCCTCGGTGGCGCGCACGCTGAGCGTGTGCACGCCGCGATGAATGTTGGCGTTGATGTGCTCGTAGTAATGCACGATGGCGTCGATCACTGCGCGCGGCTTTTGCGAAGTGGCCGCATTGTCGAGATAGACCAGCTTGTGGCCGTGGATCCGCTCGGCGAGGATGGGGAAATCGCGCTTGATGCGTTCAATATCCAGCGCGGAACCAAAACCGGTCCGATGTACCGCGGTGCTCATCCCACTTCCTCCCAGTTCTGTTTTTCCTCTTCTTCGATTACGGAGGGCGCTACGGTCTGCGCGGCGCTTACCAGCTCCTGCAGGCGCTCGCGGATCAGTTTTTCTGCGAATTCGCGCGCCGCCGAATCCTTCATGCGGTCAAGGCACTCGGCCGCGAAGGCGTAGAGCAGCAAATTACGCGCGTCGGCTTCTCGAATGCCGCGTGCACGAAGGTAGAAAAGCTGCGCTTCGTCGATTTGGCCGATGGTTGCGCCGTGCGTGCACTTCACATCGTCAGCGTAGATTTCAAGCTGCGGCTTGGTGTCGATGCGAGCGTTGTCGGAGAGCAGCAGGTTGCGATTGGTCTGCTTGGCGTCGGTCTTCTGCGCGTCCTTGTGCACTACGATGCGGCCGTGAAATACGCCGCGCGCGTGATCCGCGAGAATGCCGTTGTAGAACTGGCGGCTGTTGCAGTGGGGGCGCGCGTGCTCGACCAGCATGTAATTGTCGATGTGCTGCCTGCCTGCTCCGACGAACAGGCCGTTGATGAGGCACTCTGCGCCTTCGCCGTTGAGTACGGGGTGCACGTTGTTGCGCACCAGGCCGCCGCCCAGCAGGATGGAGTGCGAATCGACATTGGCGCTGCGCGACTGCTCGATGCGCAGCGTGGAGACGTTGAAGGAAGCCAGATTTTCGCGTTCGATGAGGAAGTGTGAAATGACGGCATCCTGGCCGGCTGCGAGCTCGGTGACGGCATTGGAAAATGCGGCTTCGCTGCCAAGCGAAACGTAATCCTCAATGATTGCGGCCTGGCTCGCGTCTTCGGCGATGATGAGAGTGCGCGGATGGGTTGCGATCTCAGCGCCGGCGCCAGCCGAAACATACAACAGATGGATCGGCTGCTCGAGGGCGACGCCGCGGTGGATGCGCAGGTACGCGCCATCTTCCCACAGCGCCGTGTTCAGCGCGGTAAAGACGTCGCGGCTCATGTCGGCATAGCGGCCCAGATGCTGCTCGATGCCCTCGGGAGCGCAACCTTCGCGGCCGCAGTCGATAGCCTTGGCCAACGAACACACCAGCAAGCCATCGGGCAGACTCCCGAGGTCGGAAAGCTCCGGCGCAAAGTGGCCGTTGATGAAAACCAACTGGCAGGCGGAGCCGGCTACGCGAAAGGGTTCAAGCTGCGCGGGCGAGACCGCGAACTCGCCTTTGGCTGCGCGGCGGAAGGGAGTTTTCGCCAGGGCCGCGAGATTGGTGAAGCGCCAATCTTCGTCGTGCGTCGAGGGAAATCCTTTGGCGCTGAAACGCGCCCAGCCGTCTTCGCGCAACTGCTGCAGCCACACGGGCTCGCGTTCGAGACCCTGCGCGCGGACCTCTTCGTAGGCTTCAAAATATTTTTCCAACTTCGGGGTTGTCGTTGCCATTGATTTCTCGTCTCTCTTGCCTGATTCGCTCGACCGAAATCCCGCAGGGGCTGAAGCCCCTTATTATTTATTGATCTCGGTTCGGCCCGGCTAAAGCCGTGCCCTTGTTACAAAACCAATTCGTGACGCACGCTGCTACGCAGGCAATGCTTGTTGCGCATCGGCTTCGATCTGGCCGTAGCCCTTCTCTTCAAGCTCCAGCGCCAGTTCCGGGCCGCCCGAGCGTTCGATCTTTCCATCCACCAGCACGTGGACGAAGTCGGGCTTGATGTAGTCGAGCAGGCGCTGGTAGTGCGTGATCACCAGGAACGAGCGATCGGGGCTGCGCAGGGCGTTGACGCCTTGCGCGACAATACGCAGCGCATCGATGTCGAGGCCGGAATCAGTTTCATCCAGGATGGCTAGCTTGGGCTCGAGCATGGAGAGCTGGAGAATCTCATTGCGCTTTTTTTCGCCGCCCGAGAAGCCCTCGTTGACGGAGCGGTTCATGAGCTTCTCGTCCATTTCAAGCAGCTTCATGCGCTCCTTGTAGAGGGGCAGAAAATCCATCGCGTCCAACTCGTCCTGGCCATGGTATTTGCGCATGGCGTTCATGGCCGAGCGCAGGAAGTACGCGTTGCCGATGCCGGGAATTTCGACCGGATACTGGAAGGCGAGAAACACGCCCTCGCAGGCGGCTTCTTCGGGATCCATTTCGAGCAGGTCCTTGCCGTTGAACAGAATCCTGCCGCCGGTGACCTCATAGGCGTCGCGGCGCGCCAGCACTGCGGCCAGTGTGCTCTTGCCCGAACCGTTGGGGCCCATGATGGAGTGCACTTCGCCCGCGTTGATCGTCAAATTCACGCCCTTGAGGATTTCGTGGCCATCGACCGAGGCGTGCAGATCTTGGATTTCTAACAATGCCATTGGTTGTTCTCTCTCCGTGCCTTCGCCCGCCCCTACGGGGCGGCGGCGATTGGGTGATGCCTTGTCCCAGGGTTTCGCTTCGCTCTACCCTGGGCTATTTTCGATCGGCCCCTCCGGGGCCGTTTTCGCTGACTTGCTGATTCGCTAACTTGCTGGCTTGCTGCTTTTATCCCACGCTGCCTTCCAGGCTCACGCCCAGGAGTTTCTGCGCTTCTACGGCGAATTCCATGGGCAGTTCCTTGAAGACGGTTTTGCAAAAGCCGTTCACGATCATGGAAACCGCGTCTTCGGTCTTGATGCCGCGCTGGCGGAGATAAAAGAGCTGATCTTCGCCGATCTTCGACGTCGACGCTTCGTGCTCCATGCGCGCTGAGCCGTTGCGCACGTCAATATACGGGAACGTGTGAGCGCCGCACTTGTCGCCGATGAGCAGCGAATCGCACTGCGTGTAGTTGCGCGCGCCGGTTGCGCCCTTCATGATCTTGACCTGGCCACGATAGGTATTTTGCCCGAAGCCGGCCGAAATGCCTTTGGACACAATGGTCGAGCGCGTGTTCTTGCCAATGTGAATCATTTTGGTGCCGGTGTCGGCCTGCTGGCGATTGTTGGTGAGCGCCACCGAGTAAAACTCGCCTACCGAGTTATCGCCTTGCAGAATGCAGCTCGGATACTTCCAGGTGATTGCGGAGCCGGTTTCGACCTGCGTCCAGGAGATTTTAGAGTTGCGGCCCAGGCACTTGCCGCGCTTGGTAACGAAGTTGTAGATGCCGCCGCGGCCTTCCTTGTCGCCGGGATACCAGTTCTGCACCGTGGAGTACTTGATCTGCGCATTGTCAAGCGCGATGAGTTCGACAACGGCGGCGTGGAGCTGGTTGGTGTCGCGAATGGGCGCGGTGCAACCTTCCAAATAGCTCACCGACGCGCCTTCGTCGGCGATGATCAGGGTGCGCTCGAACTGGCCCGTCTCCGCGGCGTTAATGCGGAAGTAGGTGGAAAGCTCCATGGGGCAGCGTACGCCCTTGGGCACGTAGACAAACGAACCGTCAGTGAATACAGCGGCATTGAGCGCCGCGTAGAAGTTGTCGGTGTGCGGCACCACGGTACCGAGGTACTTCTTGATGAGGTCGGGATGCTTTTGCACGGCCTCAGAGAACGAGCAGAAGATGACGCCCATCTCGCCGAGCTTGTCCTTGAAGGTAGTCGCCACGGAGACCGAGTCGAAGACCGCGTCGACGGCCACATTCGAGAGGCGCTTCTGCTCATCGATGCGGAATGCCAAGCTTCGCATAGGTCTTCAGCAACTCGGGATCGACCTGGTTGAGGCTGTCGAGCGAGGGCTTCTGCTTTGGCGCGGAGTAGTAGACGATGTTCTGGTAGTCGATGGGAGCGAACTTGACGTTGGCCCACTTGGGCTCACCGTGCTCGCGCTCCAATTGGAACCAGTGGCGCAGCGCATTCAGCCGCCACTCCAGCATGAACTCGGGCTCGCCTTTGCGCGCCGAGATCAGGCGGACGATGTCTTCATTCAGCCCCTTGGGCACGCGATCTTCGTCGATCTCAGTGACAAAGCCCCACTTGTAATCCTGGGCTGCCAGATCGCGAATGGTATCGACACTTGAACTCATTCATCCTCCACGGGAAACCGCGCTGTAAAAGGTTGAACTGGCGCTTGCTGCACCGATATCTTTGGTCCCGGCGCCTACCGCTCTATGAAGAGAGGGAAAGTGCTCAATCCGGAATCCCGCAATATAGGACTTAATTAGTCCTATATTGACTTTAGTGTACCCTGAGAGCCTTTTGTTTTCAAGGCCGGCTGACGGCCGCAGCAGATTTTCAGGCTTTTTCCGCTATTCAGGGAGGAGAACATGCACTGCTATCTAGATGATTTTGGTGGGGATAGGTTGCAGGAATTGTCTAGGGATCTGGGCCGATTTTAATGGAATTCGTTGCGCTTGTGCGGGCCGGGCTCGCGGACGTGGCTGGCTTCAAAGCTTACGATCTTCCAATCGCCCTGCGCATTGCGCACATAGACGTGCGTGTAGCGGTAGTCGCCGGTCACTGGCCTTCAGGGGTAGTGGCCTGAATGGTGGCCAGGGAGGTGACGACGGCAGTGGCTCCGTAGAAGCGCACTTTGCGGTCGGTGATGGTGAGAGAGGCGAAATGCACCCGGCCGGATCGCATGTTTTGCAGAGCCTCGTCGCGCGACTGTAGGGTGCCGGCAGCGGTGATGCCCATGTAATCGTCGGCCAGCAACGAATCCATGGCCTTGGCGTCGGAGTTGAGGACGGCGATGCGCCATTCATCCTCAAGCTGATCGATCTCGTGGCGGCTCTCGTGCTTCTGCGCAAGCGACAGCTCGCCGGCGGAGAGAGGAACGGCGCCAACGGCCAACGCGAGAACTGCGGCCATGGCCCACCGGGTATGCAACCGGCGCAAGCGAACAGGGCTTAGGAGGTCGATCAACGTACCCGGCATACGCGTACACGGTATTCCCGAGACCGGGCTCTGGTCAAATGGATTTCTCATGAATGCGCGTACCGGAAGTTCCATGGGGAGATTACCATCGCTTTGCCGGGCAGGAATTGGACGGAATGGGGGAGGAAAAGGGCAGCAAGGGGAAGAGCGGGGAGTATGCAATAGGAAGTAGGGAACAAGCAAAGGAGCTAACGGTGCGGATGGCCGTCTAGCTCCGCTAACACCGCCAGCTCCGCTAACTCCGCTTCTTCTTACGCGTGAATGCTATCGAGCGCGGCGGCAAACTCAGGCAGCACAATGGTATGGTCGCGGTCGGGGCCGGTGGAGATCATGCCGATTTTGGCCCCGCTTTCGCGCTCCTGGAAGGCGAGATAGTCGTGCGCGGCCTGCGGCAGCTTGTCGTACTCGGCAATGCCCGCAGTGGACTGACGCCAACCCTTGAGCGTGGTGTAGACGGGCTTGATGGCCTCGAGCCCCTGCACATCGGCGGGAATCTCATCGCTGACTTTTCCGTCGATCTCGTAGCCGATGCAGACGGGAATTTCTTCGAGCTCGTCGAGGACGTCGAGCTTGGTGACCACCAGCCATTCCGCGCCGTTGACCTGGTTGGAGTAGCGGAGCAGCGGTATATCGAGCCAGCCGCAGCGGCGGGGACGGCCGGTGACGGCGCCGTACTCGTTGCCGCGCGCGCGCAGCTGTTCGCCAGCCGCATCGTGAATTTCGGTGGGGAAGGGGCCGCCGCCCACGCGCGTAACGTAGGCCTTGGTGACGGAGATGACGGTGCCGATGGCCGTGGGTCCCACGCCGGTCCCGATAGACGCGCCGCCCGCCGTGGCCGACGACGACGTCACATAGGGATAGGTTCCGTGATCGATGTCGAGCATGGTGCCCTGCGCGCCTTCGAACATCACGCTGCCGCCCTTGGCCAAAATGCCGTGGAGCAGGCGGCCGGTATCGGCAACCAGGGGACGGATGCGCTCTGCTGCGGCGGCGTAATCGTCGTACATCTTCGCGGGATCGAGCGGGTCAGTACCGAAGAGGGCGTGGGCGATGGCGTTCTTTTCTTCGCAGGCCGCCTCGATGTGCGTCTTGAGCAGCGAAGTATTGCAGCAGATCGACGACGCGGAGTCCGCTGCGCGCCATTTTGTCTTCATAGGCGGGGCCGATGCCCTTGCTCGTGGTGCCGATCTTCTGGCGTCCGGGCGCGGTTTCGGCGGCCAGCTCGATCATGCGGTGGTAGGGCAGAATGACCTGCGCGCGCTTGGAGACAAACAGACGGCCGTCGATATCGAGGCCGGTACGGCGCACGCGATCAATTTCATCTAAAAAATAAATGGGATCGAGCACCACGCCGTTGCCGATGACGCCCATGCAGTTAGGGCGAATAACGCCGCAGGGAATGAGCTGCAGGACAAATTTGTGTTCGCCAATAATGACGGTGTGCCCGGCGTTATGCCCGCCGGCGTAGCGCGCCACGGCACTGAACCGCTCGCTCAATACGTCGACAATCTTTCCCTTTCCCTCGTCGCCCCATTGGGCGCCCAGCACGACAGCCGTCTTTGCTCGCATTGTCTTCCCTGATTCCACACGACTACCCGCCACAGCCGCCCAAATGGGCTGCATGTGCGCAGGCATGGATTCGTCGCGGACCTGCTCCCCGCAACCTCTTCAATTTTAAACCCCCGGCGCTTGGCGGTTTGGTGCTGCGCAAACTTGCCTGTTAACCATCGGCCCCGCAGCTTCGTTCTATTGGCAGACGCGTCCCGTGGCCTGTTAAGAATGCTGGCTACCCATCCCAGGAGTCTTAGCAGGCCCAATTCAAGAAACGAGGAAAACCGTCATGAACGCCCGAATTCGAACTGCCGCATGGATCTTCTGCGCCATCGGCGCACTCACGCTGGCCGCGGCGCCCCTTGCCATTGCCCAAACCCACCCCGCAGCCGCGCCCGCAGCGCAAGCGCCCAGCGAGAAGGACGTGGCCGATGCCCAGGAACAATTGCTGCACCTGTTGCGCCTGAGCCCGACACTGACCGCAGCGGTCGCGGCCGATCCCTCGCTGCTGGCCGATCAGGCGTACGTGGCCCGCACCAATCCCGAGCTGGCGCAGTTCCTGGTCAACCACCCCGACGTTGCGCGCAACCCTGAGTTTTATCTGTTCGGCAAGCTCGATCCGTCCGAACGACGCCGCGACAAGGCACTCGAGCGCGTGGTTTGGCCGGATCTGACGACGGCGCCGTACCAGCGCTCCGCGGCGGCCGACGTGGTAGAAAGGCTGACCCCCATTTTCGTCGTCCCCGCGGTCTTCCTCGCCTTCGTCTGGGTCATACGCATCTTCGTCGACAGCCGCCGCTGGAACCGCACCTACAAGCAGCAGAGCGAGATTCACGGCCGCCTCATTGAAAAACTTGGCACTGGCCCGGATCTGGTTGCGTATATGGAGACTGAGGCTGGCAAGCAGTTCCTTGCGGCCTCACCCATCGCGGCCGGCCCCGGAATTGGCCAGCACATGCCCAACGCCGTGGCGCGGGTTCTCACCTCGATATCGGCCGGCATCGTGATGGCGCTGTTGGGCATCGGGTTTCTGCTCTTGCGCAACGCCGGGCCCGATTTGCCCGAGCCCATGCTGGTCATAGGAACGCTTCTGCTGATGCCAGGCATCGGGTTTATCCTCTCGGCAGGAGTCACTTGGGTTCTGGCCCGCCGGTTGGGCCTGATGCCCGAAAAGGATGTTGCACAAACCGGGGCCGGCGCGCCCTTCGGCTCATAGCACAGATCGTGAGCCAAGAAGGAGCCGCACGTGGCCCCGACGGAGAAACGAGCGCGAATGTCATGGGAATTTGCATTGCCGGATGCACTGTTGCACACATCGCCCGGCGGCGCACAGGATGCAGCCGCCGGCGCGTGTGACCCTGCGATGGAGAACGAGGCCTTTGCCGCGTTTTATTCGCGCTCCTCGCGCCCGCTCTGGGCCTACCTGGCGCGGTCTTCCGCCGATCCTGCATTGGCCGACGACCTGATGCAGGAAAGCTACGTGCGCTTCCTGTGCGCGGCGGGTGCCCCGGCCCTGGCGACGGATGGGGAAGCGGCAGCCCGGCTTTACCTTTTCCGTATTGCCACCAATTTGCTGCGCGACTACTGGCGCCGGCCGCGCGCGGCAACCATCGAAGAGATCCCCGAAGAATTCTTCGCGGTACGCGGCCAAGCCGCACAAACCGACGCCCAGATTCTGTTGGAGCCCGCTATGCGACAAATGAAGCCGCGCGAGCGCCAGATGCTGTGGCTGGCTCACGCCGAAGGCTACAGCCATCGTGAGATCGCGAAGGTGATGGGCTTGAATGCGGCCAGCGTCCGCCTGCTGCTTTTCCGCGCCCGCCGCAAGATCGCAGCCCTCCTCCGCGCATGCGCGGCGGACGCCGACGGGAGGTTGTCATGATGCTTCAGCGCAATTGTGCTGTGAAAGGCCACAACTTTAGTCGTGCCGATGCTTCGAAAGACCATGACTTTAGTCGTGCTGATGTATTGAAAGGGCACGACTTTAGTCGTGCCGATACCGCCGCAAAACCTGTTGGGGCTTTAGCCCCTGAGGGAAGTTCCGAATCCGCAGGAGACCTCCCATGCTGACCTCTTGCTGTCACGAAAACGAACTCCGCCAGTTGATGGCCCGCGGCCAGTGGCCCGATGCCTGCCCGCCGGAACTGCGCGCCCACGTAAGCGGCTGCCGCACCTGCGGCGACCTGGTACTGATTTCAGAAGCCTTCCAGCATGCTCGTGTGGAGTCGCTTGCCGCTGCGCGGCCCGTGCCCCCTGCGGTTTTGTTGTGGCGCGCGCAACTGCGCCGGCGCAATGCCGCCGTGGAACGCATCGGCCGTCCCTTGCTCGGCGCACAGATCTTCGCCTGCGCCGTGGCGCTTTTTGCCGCTGCTGGATTTGCCGGCTTTGAGGCACGCAGCGGCGTTGCGTGGCTTACATTGAGCTACTGGCACGACTGGTTTGTGCAGCTCCCGCAAGCCGCCGCGGCGCAATGGGCCAGCCTCAGCGCCGGTTCGCAAGCTGGCTCAGGATGGAGCTGGTTGGTGCTGCTTCCCGCGCTCGCCACGCTGCTGCTGCTTGGCAGCGTCGCCGTCTACGTCGCGACTGACAAACCATAGCCACACCGCGCAGGAAAGGAACGGCCGCAGGATGAATAAGGATCGGCGCGCTTTTGCATTGCGCAACGGATTTTTGCTGACCTTTGTTCTTGCCGCCCTTCCCTCGGCCGCAGTTTCCCAGACTGCGCCGCCACCGCAGCATCAGGCTTCGCAGACAACAACCTTCGCGTACGACGCCGTTACCATCAAGCCCGACCCCGACGGCCATGGGTTTTTCAAGCTCTCTCCCGATAGTTTTTCCATGGGCGGCAGGCCGGTGTGGGTTTTGATTCGGAGCGCCTATGGAGTGCTGATGGAAGGCCAGGTCGTCGGCCTTCCCGAATGGGCCAAGACCGAACCCATCGCGGTCGAAGCCAAGATGGATGCGGACACGACGAGGGCGCTTCGGAAGCTTCCGCCGATGGAACAGTGGAAGCAAATGCAAGTGATGCTTCAGACGATGCTGGCCGAGCGTTTTGCCCTCAAGGCGCACCGCGAAACCAATGATCTGCCGATTTACGTGCTCACCGTCGCCAAAGGCGGATCGAAGATGAAGCAGACCGCGCCCGACACCACCGGCGGCAACGCCAACTATGCAAGCGGTAAGGTTACGGCGCATCAGATCTCTATCGAGAGCCTGGCAGCCAACCTCTCTTTCGCAGTGGGCAGGGTCGTCGTGAACAAGACCGGCCTCGAAGGCGGCTACGATTTCACGCTCGACTACGCCCCCGACGGCGCCGACCCCTCCGACACTCGGCCATCTATTTTCACCGCGATCGAAGAGCAGCTCGGCTTGAAGCTCGAACCCGCGCGCGGGCCGGTGGACGTGATTGTGGTCGACCACATCGAGCGGCCGACGGCGAATTAACCGGCGGACAACCGGGCAGCGTCCGCATGGGCCGGTGTTGCCGGGGACGCGCAATCAGAGGCACAATAGATGTGCTTCCCGGAAAGGCATAGTCGCACGATGACCGGGTGTGTTTACTCAGCGCTCAATCCCCGCAAGAATCCAATTCTGTTAGCTGTTGCGTTAGCGGCGCTCGCCGTTCCCACATTCGGACAGGGAGATGCGCCTGCCCGTGCCACAGCTCATGAGCCTGCGCAAGACATCGCCGGCACCTGGCAGGGAACGCTTCATGCGGGCATGGACTTGCGGGTGGTTGCCACAATTTCCGCGACCGGTAATGGGGAGTACAAAGCGCTCTTCTATGGCATCGACCAGAACGACGCGGCCGTTTCCGCGTACTCGATCACGTTTCAGAGCGGTACCGTGAAGTGGGCGATCGCAGGCGACGGTTCCTATGAGGGAGAAATGAGCGCCGATGGAAGGACGATCGAAGGAAACTGGCGCCTTTGGGGCCCCTCGCCGTTCCCGGTGACCATGACGCGGGTTGCGCCGGAGGCGGCAAAGAAGCTGCTCGAAGAAGTATCTCAACCGCCTGCGCCGCCGGTGAACGCAAATCTTGCGTTTGAGGTAGCTTCCATCAGGCCGAGCAAGGCCAACTATATGTCGACTCGGCCGAGGGCAGATGGGATGTCGATTGCTGGCGCAACGCTTTGGCAGCTCGTATTCAGTGCGTATAACGTTTCCGGCGTTTCAAGAATCAGCAAGGATTACCAGGTCACGGGATTGCCAGGCTGGGCGCGGACCGACTTATTCGACATCGAAGCAAAGATGGACGAAGAGACCCTGTCAGCATCGCAGAAGCTTCCCGTGAAGGAACAGTCCATACAACGCGAATTTATGCTCCAGGCGCTTTTGGCGGACCGCTTCAAGCTGCAGATTCGCCGCGAAACGAAGGAGATGCCCATCTATGCGCTGGTGATCGCGAAGGGAGGCTTCAAACTCAAGGAATCGAAGGCAATCGTCAGGATGTGGAGCGCGGGTGGTGGGCGGATCACGATCACCGCTGGACAAATCGACAACCTGGCATTCAGCTTGTCTGCCGATGTAGACCGTATCGTGGTGAACCAAACCGGGCTCGCAGGGAAGTACGACATCGATCTCAAGTGGACGCCGGACGACCAGCAGGGCACACCCGATGCGGGACCAACGCTTTTCACTGCGCTCGAAGAGCAGCTCGGACTGAAACTCCTGCCGGCGAGGGGTCCGGTGGACACATTTGTTGTGGATCACGTGGAGCGGCCGACGGAGAACTAGCGCGAAAGGATGCGATGAAGCCCCAGATGAACAACTGTGTAGTTGGCGGACCGGCGTTTTGTAAAAAGCTATGGTTGAGTGTGACTGTGCTGGCGGCCGTCGCTGTCGTTTCGCTCGGCTCCCTGAGCCGGCCCCTGGCGGCTCAAGCGGGCCAAGACATCTCAGGAACCTGGCAAGGGACTTTGCCAGTGGGCAAAGGAATGCGGATGGTTCTGAGCATATCCCGGGCCGGAACTGGCGACCCGAACAAGGGCTGGAAGGGGATTCTGTATAGTATCGACGGCTGGAATGGATCGCAAGGCAGAGTGATTCCCTCGATCATGCTACAGGGCGGGTCATTGAAGTTTGCCGTCCCTTCAATCGAAGGTCGCTACGAGGGGCAGCTCGATGCCGGTGGCGCGTCGATGGTGGGGACATGGACCCAAGGCGCGGAATCGTATGCATTGAATCTTGCTCGCGCTACAGGGGACGCCCTCTGGGCGATTCCCGAGCCGGACAAGCCGATGCCGCCGGACGCGGACCCGGCGTATGACGTGGTAACGATCAAGCCGAGCGATCCGAAAGACGGGGGCCGGGGATTCCAGACCAGAGGGCGTCACATTCGGGCGGCCAACGAGACGGTGAACGACATGATCTCGTTTGCGTGGGGGATCCACATGAAGCAGATTGTGGGCGGGCAGCCGTGGATGAGCACGGACCACTACTTTGTGGATGGCGTTCCGGATGTGCTGGGCGAGCCGAATGTGGCGCAGTTCCGGTCGATGATTCGCAAGGTGCTGGCGGACCGGTTTGGGTTGAAGGTGCATAACGAGAAGCGGGAGCTTTCGGTGTATGCGCTGACGATGGCGAAAGGAGGGCCGAAGCTCACCAGGAGCCTGGGCAATCCGAATGGGCCGCCAGATGACAATTTCTCGACGTCGGCGTACATGAGAGAGACGAATACGACGATGGGGGAATATGCCAAAGCGATGCAATACGTTCTGGACCGGCCGGTGGTGGATCAAACGGGGTTGGAGGGCAGGTGGGATTTTCTGTTGAAGTGGACGCCGGATGAGTCGCAGTTCACCGCCCTGGGGTACAAAATTCAGCCACCTTTGGACAATCCAAATGCGCCGCCGCCGCTGTTCACGGCAATTCAGGAACAACTCGGGCTGAAGCTGGAGCCGGTGAAGGCTCCCGTCGACGTTCTCGTGGTCGATCATGTCGAGCGGCCGACGGAGAACTAGAACCGGTTGCATAAATTCCCGGGGCGGGTTGAAAGACATCCCTCAGGGGCTGAAGCCCCGGGTTTTTTGCGGCTCTTGCGGCACGACTGAAGTCGTGCCCTTTCACGGCGGCATTTATGCAACCAGTTCTAGCGCGCGTCTACTTCAGCTGCGACGACTCTCTTGCGATCAGCTCGGGCTCCAGAATCACGCTGCGTGGCCGCGCCGAGGGCGGCTTTTCGAGCAGCGTCATGATCATTTTGGCGGCGCGCTCGCCGATTTCGCGGGATTTCTGATCGACGCTCGTGAGCGGCACCTGGAGTTTGCTGCTGTAGTGGAAGTTGCCGCAGCCCACGAAGGCCATGTCCCGGGGAATACGCACGCCCGCTTCAAGGGCGCGCTCCATGGCGCCAACGGCAATAATGTCGTTGAAGCAAAAGAGCCCGTCGGGACGGGGTTTCAGCGCCAGGATCTCTTCCATGGCGCGACGGCCGCGCGTCTCGCCATCGGAATCGGAGGCTTCGCCGCAGGCCACCACGTAATTGCTTGCCACCGCCATGCCGTGCCGCGCGAGCGCGTTCGAGTATCCCTCGGCGCGGCTGTTGCCCACGCTGGTGGCCGGACCGCGAATGTGCGCAATGCGCTTCGCGCCCTGCGCGATGAGGTGTTCGGTGGCAAGCTCGCCCACCTTCACATCGTCGACGCCGACAAAATTCGAGCGCGATCCGGGAAAGTTGCGGTCGACGAGAACCAGCGGCACGCCCGCCTCGGTGATGCGGTGCAAGCTGTCGGTATCCTTGCGGCACGAGGCGACGACAAAACAGTCGAGATGGTGGGCGAGCATGTGCTCGATTTCGTTTTGCTCCAACTGCGGATCGCTCTCAGAAGAGGAAACGATGAGGTAATACTCTTTTTCCTGCAGTTTGTTGGAGAGGCCCTTGGCAATCTCTCCGAAGAAGGGATGAATGAGGTCGGGCACGACCAGCCCGATGAGCGAACTGCGGCCCGTGACCAGGCTGCGCGCCGTGAGGTTGGGGCGGTAGTTCAGCCGCTTCACGCGTTCCAGGATCTTGGCCTTGGTATCCTCGGCAATGTCGGGCCGGTTGCGCAGTGCGCGCGATACCGTGACCACCGACACCCCGAGTTCGGCTGCGATATCTTTCAGGCGGACGACCATAGCAATAGTCTAGTCAACGTTACCGCTGGTTGTGAAACTTCTCGTCGATTGGATCAGCCGAGGCACACTGCACAGACGCGAAGATTGCCCTTCTCCATCCCGTCATCGTGCACACCACCAGAGTCCCTCATTCCCGGCAAAGCCATTGCGCCAGAAATGAGGAACTGGTTTCTCAGACAACTGTCGTTCGGCCCATGAAACAGAGGGCAGCCATCGTCAGAAGTAAATCTTGCCTGACAACTGCAGGATGCGCTGTGTACTTGCAGTACCGGTGATCACGCCAAAGCCCGTGGAGGCGTTCACTGAAGTTCCCGGATTGCCGAGCACGGGGTGGTTGAAGGCATTGAAGGCCTGCGCCTGAATGCTGAGACCGAAGGCGTCGTGGATGGGAAACTGCCGCTGCACCGCGGTGTCGAAATCCCAGTAGTGGGGACCGATCAACGGATAGCGGCTCATGGTTCCAAAAGACCCGATGGGTGGCGTGACGAACGCGCAGGGATTGAACCACTGTGTGGCCGTCTTTACGTTGCCCGCCGGCGGCGTGCAGCTCGGGTTGGCCGAGATGGTACCGCTCTGGTAGGGATTGCCAACCTGATCCGCGCGCTCATAGGTTCCGGCGTTGCCGGTCTCGGCAATATCGCCGCTGGCGGTGATCTGGAAGGCCTGGCCGGACCTTGTGGTCAAGATTCCGTTCCACTGCCAGCCTCCGATCACGTAATCGGCAATACGATTTCCGGTCGAGAATTGCTTACCTCTTCCGAACGGCAAGTCGTATACAAAGTTGGCCACAAACATCTGCGGAACGTTGAAGCCGGCCGGCCCGCGGCTGGCTCTCGGGTTGTATGGATCCTGGGGTACGCCGCCTTCAACGCCAAAGAAGCCGTCGTCGCCCTCGACCAGCGTTTTGCTCCATGTGTAGGTAACCATGTAAGAGAGGCCATTGTTATACGAGCGATTGAGTGAAACCTGCAGGGAGTTATAGGTTCCGTTGCCGGCGCCGTGGTCCCACGACTTCTGTGGGACGGCATAGGGATAGGGCTGCCCGCCTACTCCTGCTGCCACGCGCGCATTGAATGAGGCGTAAGCGCAAGGCGAACCGCACGGAGTTCCGGTGTTGTAATAGCCGCCTATATCGAGACGATGCGACGCTGAGCCCACGTAATTCACGCTCAGGATGCTCCCGAACACGAGCTGCTTTTCGATGCCCAGGTTGTACTGCTCCGAGTATGGATTTCGCCACAGCGGATCAACCATGTAGTTGACGTTCGATGAGCCCCACGGTGTGGCAGCCGGAAGATTGCCGGGATTGGCCGCGAACGGGTTCTGCGCGGAGACATAGATGCCCCCGGCTTGGGGCGTGTTGGTGTTGTTGATCTGCAGCGTTCCCGTGTCGGGCCACGATCCCTGGTAATTTTGCGGCATTTGAATCAGAGCCGACCAGTTGTCCCAGATGATGCCGATTCCGCCGCGCACCGAGAGGCCGCTATTGACACGGTAAGCCCATCCCAGCCGGGGTCCGAAGTTTGCCTTGCTGCCGTGCAGGATCCTTCCGCCCGAAGCAACTACAACATCGGCCGGGAGGGTGGCGCTGGGCAGGCACGGCGCATGGCCGCGCACGCTGCATAGCGGCGGCAACTGTTGGATGATGTACAAACCGGTGTTGAAGTCCGGGTCGCCGGTTTCAATGCTTCCCTGCAATCCAAGCGACGCTTCCGTACCATACGCCGGGATCACGCTACGGTCATAGCGCAGACCGTAGTTCACGGTCAGCCTGGGATTCATCTTCCAACTGTCCTGCAGGTAGAAGTTGCCGATGCCGCCGGGCCGCTCGGTGAGGAAGACGTTGCGCTTGTTTTCGCTGTTGGGATAATCGAGCAGAAAATCGAGCAGCCCAAAGCCCGACTGCGCGCTGACTTGAGAAGCGGTGAAAGCTCCTGGTGTATCCGGATTGCCGGAGAAGTTGCCCGTAGAAGCGCCGCTGAATGTGACCGATCCCTGCCGCAACTCGGCCGTGTAGTTGTCCTCGTCCCAACCGCCTCCGGCCTCCAGTTGATGGTTTCCGATCACCTTGATGAAACTTCCCGACCACTCGTGAATGCTAGCCAGGTTTGACGAGGGGCTGTTCACTTCGCCGCCGCCTAAGCCGCCGGTGACGGTCTGCGTGACGAGGAGCGCCGCGCCGCCCACAAAGTCGTCGCACATATCGGTGGAGCAGCCGTAGGTCTGCCAAAGACTGTGGTTGTTGAACTGCGTAAGGGCATCATCCTCCACGTGGGAGCGGGCGTACTGCACCTGCATGCTCGTGGTGGGGCTGAAGACGTGATTCCAGCTCACTCCGTATTGTTGCGAGTCAATAATCGTGCTGCTGAAAAGCGTAGGCAGCGTGCTCGGAGATTTGAGAGTGCTTTGCCATCCGGCATAGCGGAAGAAGATGAAATCGCGGTTGCCGAGGTGCTCATCCACTCTTCCCGTGTACTGGTAGACCGGTTGCTGCGTGGGAGAGGTGATTTGAAAGTTATCTACGGTCGAGCTGATTCCGGGAATCGTAATGGGCCCGTTGGTACCGAAGACGGCTTTGATGAAAGCCATCGAGCTCGAGTTGAATTCAGAAATCGGAACCTGGTTGCCCTGATAATAGGGCCGGTACGGCTTGGGTGAGGCGAAGTTGCCTCCGGCCGTGGGGTCCCATAGCTGGCAAGCGCCCACATCCGCGGTGGTGTCGGTGGCGTTGCAGGTTCCGTTCTTGGTCACGCCCGTCGATGCGCTGCTGAAATCCGCATATTTCAGGTTCGGTGTCGCGCCAAATGAACTCTCGCCCAACTGGGCAGCGGTGGGCATGAGGATGTTTGTCGATGCCGCCTTGGTGTAGTGGTTGCCTTCGAATCCCACCTCAATAAAGGTCCTATTCCTGCCGTTATAGAGGTGCGGAATAATGATCGGTCCGCCCATCTGCCCGCCGTAGGTGTCGAGATGGTAGGAGGGCGGCGCCGAGAAGAAAGGTCTCGCGTCGAAACTGTTGCTGCGCAGGTATTCCCATGCGCTGCCGTGGTACTGGTTGGTGCCCGATTTGGTGGCCACGTTGACAACTCCACCGAGCACGCCGCCATATTGTGCCTCGGAGTGGGAGTTGATTTTGAACTCCTGAATGGTGTCGATGATGGGCGGCACGGCGTAGGTGTTGTACCAGCTGTTGTTATTGTTCATGCCATCGGTCAAGTAAAGATTGGAGCGGTTGTACGCGCCATTCACCGATGGGAACGCGTACGTCGAGGTCTGCACCGTGGAGGTGTTGCTGGCGCTCGAGTTCTGGCCGGTGCTGATGGGCGTTACGCCCGGCGTGAGATCGAGCAACTGGGTAAAGTTGCGCCCGTCCAGAGGCAGATCGTTCACCGGCTGCGTGCCGATGACAGCGCCCAATTGCGCACTGGAACTTTCGACTTCGGTATTGACGGCTTCGACCGTGACCGACTGCTGCACGTTGCCCACTTTGAGCGAAGCGTTGATGGTAACCACTTGCGCGACGTCCACATCGAAGGCCGCCACGGTTTCTTTCTGAAAGCCGGTTGCGGTGAACGTGAGCGTGTACCGCGCCGGCGGCACCTGGGCAAAGAAGTAATCGCCTGTGGCGTTGGAGACCGCGTCGCGCTCGACATTCGTTCCCACGTTGACCAGCGCTACTTTGGTTCCGGAGACGACGGCTCCGCTGGAATCGGTGACCACGCCGTTGACGCCAGAGGACGAATTCTGCGCGAAGATGCGGCCGTTTGGGTAGATCGTCACGACAGCGATCGTGAACAGGACTGCCGCACGAACCGCGTGAAAGCGGATGAGACTGTAAGACTTTGTTTCTTGCATCGAATTGCCTCCATTGGTTTCGCCCGCGTACAGCACTGCGGGGCATTTGCCTTCTGTGAGTTACAGGGCGACAATCGCGCAGGCTGTGCGGTCGCCCTTGGGAATTGCTTGATTTGAGACCTGCGGATCGTTCGTGGACGTGCCCGGAAAATTCGAATCGTTTCGGGCACTCGGATTGTTAACTGGAGAGGTTTAACACGGACTTCTACAAGAATGGCAAGTGACTTACCGTTTGGCACGGGAGTTGAATCGCGATCGCTTTTAGAATCTGCGAGTTACTTGGTATGATTCTTCTGTGTCAAACGTCTACCGTGCACGTTTTCGGTAATCGTGGCCGGAATCGTTTACGGGATGTTATCGCCAAAACCTCGTAAACGATTACGATCGGTCCCCGAAATAGCGCTTCTGCCCGACGTGCGGAGAGGCGG
This sequence comes from uncultured Acidobacteriota bacterium, assembly GCA_963826735.1. Lineage (GTDB taxonomy): Bacteria > Acidobacteriota > Terriglobia > Terriglobales > Acidobacteriaceae > Telmatobacter. The sequence goes on along the minus strand of CAWGYN010000005.1, from coordinate 172,380 downwards.
GAACGGAATGATCACTTTTCCATGAATCAGTTCGCGCGTGTTAGCCTTGCCGAAGTTTCTTTTGCTATAGTGGCTCGGCGGTGATTTTGTGCGATTTCCGTAAACGCTAACGAAAAATCGGGTCCGGCTGCGGGCCGGGAGATGGGCACATAGAAAAAGTGAAGAAGGAGATGGAGACGATGATGGATTGGAGCGAGAGCACGAGACGGTCGTTTTTGAAGCAGTTTGGCGCGGCGGGCGCCGTGGCCCTGGCCGCTACAAAGGCGAATGGCCATGGCGATGGGCGCAATGGCCCCCACGGCGACAGTCGGCGCCTACGCCGACTGACCAGAAGCAGACTGCGACGCGCGAGGCGCGCATGGCGTGGTGGCACGAGGCCAAGTTCGGCATGTTCATCCACTGGGGGCTCTACAGCGTCATCGGCCAGCACGAGTGGGCGAAGGAGCACGAGGGCGTTCCGATTCCGCAGTACGAGATCCTGGCCAAGCACTTCCATCCCAAGCCGAACGCCGCGCGCGACTGGGCGCGGCTGGCCAAGCGCGCCGGCCAGAAGTACATGGTGATGACCACCAAGCACCACGAGGGCTTCTGCAACTGGGACACCAAGCTCACCGACTACAACGCCATGAAGCAGGGGCCGGGCCGCGACCTGGTGCGCGAGTTTGTGGAGGCGGCGCGCGCCGAGGGCCTGCGCGTGGGCTTCTACTACTCGCTGATGGACTGGCACCATCCCGACGGCGCCATCTGCAAGACCGACGAAGCCGCACGGCGCCGCTTTGTCGACTACACGCACGGCCTGATCCGCGAGCTGATGACCAACTACGGCAAGATCGACGTTCTCTGGTACGACGTCGTCGTGGCCGCTGACCGCGGAGCAGTGGGAGTCGGAGCGGATGAACGAGATGGTCTTCGAGCTGCAGCCCGACATCATCGTGAACAACCGCAACGGCCTTGCAGGGCGACTTCTCCACGCCGGAGCAGCGCATCCAGGCTGCGGAAGCCGGCCGCGCCTGGGAAACGTGCATGACGCTCAACGACAGTTGGGGTTTCAATCGCGCCGACGATGCATGGAAGACGCCGAAGACCATCGTCGACAACCTGATCACCTGCGCGCGCGGCGGCGGCAATTATCTGCTCAACATCGGCCCCGAGCCCGATGGCTCCGTTCCGCCGGCGTCGATTGAGGTTCTGGAAGCGGTGGGCAAGTGGCTCGACACCAACGGCAAGGCCATCTACGGCACGGAGCGCGGGAACGCTGAATCGCCAACGCGAGCTGCAACTACACGCGCCGCGGCAACACGCTCTACATCCACGTGCACTTCTGGCCCGGACACACTCCGGCGGCGGAGTGGCTCGACTTCTACAAGCCCGAAGTGGTGGTGGCCATTGGCGGGCTCAAGCCCAAGGTGCTCTCGGCGCGCGTGCTCAAGACCGGCCAGAAGGTTGAGTTCACGCAGGATGAGTTCAGCTTCCGGCTCACCGGCCTGCCGCTGGTGGCGCCCGACCAGCCGGCTACGGTAATCGAAGTGGAATGCGACGGCGAGCCGATCGTCGATCACGCGGCGATGCGTCCGCTGTGGCCGCGTTACAAGGTGGGCATCAGCATTTAGGCAGTTTGATCGCTTGACTTCGCGAGCGCTCATGAACAGGCGCGGGCGAGGACGCCCGCGCTACAGCCAGCCGGGGGGCCGGCGCTACATTTCGGCGCTTTACGCGTACGCCGGCATGGGCGCGCGCAAAGGTGTATGGGCCTTCAGGCAGCAACGCTACGCGGCGCTCCGGGGCCGAGATCGCTGAAGAGCGCGGCGACTGCCTGATCCAGATCGGCGAACGCGTACGAGCCGAGGCTTCCGAGTTCGGTGCGCGCGGCGCCCGGCGTGTAAAACAACAGTTCGTTCTTCAGGCCGGTCAGCGCGAGCTTCTCCAACTGCCACTGGTCGACTTCGACAGGCGTGCTTTCGATCTCTTTGAGGAACTCTGCGTGGCCGCGATAGGCCTTGAGCAGGCGCGCGTACTCGGGCGAGCCAATGCCCTCCGCGCACTCGGCGAGGAGCAGCATTTTTCCGCCCGGCTTGACGATGTGCTGCGCCGCGGTCAATCCCTTCAGGCATTGGTAGAACGTGAGGTCGAGCGGATAGCCGGCCGACGAGGTGATGACCGCATCGGCGAGGCCGTCGAGCGGAGTGAGCGAGGTGCTCACCATGAATTCCACGCCCGCCGCGTGAGCCTTGACGGGATTGCCGGCAAATACGCCGGAGATTTCGCGCTCCTGCGTCAGCGTCACGTCAAGGATGAAGTCGTGGCGCGCCAGCGCGGCGATTTCGAGCAGTTCCGCGTGCAGCGGATTGCCCTCGATCGATCCCTCGGTAGCCAGCGGCTCGCGCATGAAGCGCGGCGAGTGAATCACTTTGATGGTCTCCTGCGCCGCGACACCCGGCACAATCAGCTTGCGCCCGCCGCTGAAGCCCAGCATGAGGTGCGGCTCAATGAAGCCGAGCGTGATGTGCAGATCGGCGGCGATAAAACGCTCGTCGATGTACACCGGCGTGCCGCGACGCGTGGTTCCCACGAAGCGGTGACTGGCGAAATCGCGCGCGTCGTGACTGACGACGCGATAGGTTGCGGCGATCTCAGGGCCGAGAATGATGTCGAGTTCTTCCCTGGTCGCCGCGCGGTGCAGGCCGGTGGCGATGAGAATCGTCACGCCGTCTTTGGGAATGCCGGCGGCGTGCAGGCGCTTGAGCAGCGGCGGCAAAGTAATGCGATTCGGCGCGGGGCGCGTGATGTCGCAGACGGAGATGGCCGCCGTGCGCTTGCCCGCGGCCAGTTTCTCAAGCGGCTCGCTGTGGATGGGGTGGTCGAGTGCGGCTTCGAGCGCGCCGGAAACATCGTCGAGGGCGCGCGCTGCGCGGCTGCGCACTACCTGGCAGTCGAATCCGTTCGGGACTTCAACGTCAATTCCGTTCTTGCCAAATGCAAAATGGGTTTTCATGGATTAAAGAGGCGCAAGGGAAGCATCCCTGCGGCCATTCTAACGGCTGTCGGTTCTCTAACCTCGTGATTTCGTAATGATCCTCAGACGAGTGCGGGCGAGGACGCCCGCACTACAGCCGGTCTGGAGACCGGCGCTACAACGACGGGGCTGCCGCGAGAATGGCGTCGGCGATGCGCGCGGCCTCAACTGCGGGGCGAACCTGATGCACACGGACAATCGATGCGCCGTTGAGTATCGCGGCTGTCATCGCCGCCAGGCTCGCATTTTCGCGCGCGTCAACCGGCGCATCGTTTCCGGCAAAGAGCGGCGCGAGCGTATGACCGAGAAATGATTTGCGGCTCAGGCCAGCGAGCAACGGCCTGCCGAGCGAGAGGAGTTCGGCCTGACGATTGAGCAGCACGTAATTTTCGCTGAATCGCTTGCCAAATCCGTAGCCGGGATCGAGGACAATCTGATCCAGTGCGATTCCAGCAGCTTGCGCCGCGGCGAGGCTTGCGTCCAATCCGTCGCGCACGGTGGCCAGCAACGCATCGGGGGCGAGCTGCGGCTGCGTGCGCCACGCGTCGGGCCGGCCGCGCGTGTGCGACAGGACGACGCCCGCACCGAACTCGGCGCAAACCTGCGCGATGCCTTGGTCCCAGGTGAAGCCGCTTACGTCGTTGACGATCTCTGCGCCGGCCAGGAGCGCGGCGCGCGCCGTGGCCGCCTTGTAGGTGTCCGCCGAGAGCACTGCGTGGGGCAGCGCTTTCAAAACTCCCTCAAGAACAGGCAGCAGCCGCGCCTGCTCCTCGTCGGCGCTGACGAGCGCATCTGCGTGACCGGCACGCGAGCCGGGACGCGTGCTTTCCGCGCCGAGATCAACCATGTCGGCGCCTTCATCGAGGCATCGCATGCAGCGGACCACGGCAGCTTCGGAGTCGAGGAAAGAACCGCCGTCGGAAAATGAGTCGGGCGTAATATTCACCACGCCCATCACAAGCGTGCGCCGGCCCAGTTCGAGGGTGCGCGTGCGCAGCCGCCAATGTGCGAAGTTTCGCATAAACCCTCAATCCGGTAGCGGGTAAGTTTAAACAAAACCGCCCCAGGGCTAAAGCCCACCTTTGTTTTTTGGTCTTTGCGGCACGACTGAAGTCGTGCCCTTTCACGACGAATTCAAACTGACCCTCTACTCTCACTCCCGATGGTACGCCGCAATGCCGATCATTTTGCTACATCTCCGGGCATGACGATTTTGCGGCGCATCCCTGCAACTGCGTTGGGCATCCTGTTGGTTTGGGGTTTTGGTTTGTATGCACAAGCGCCCGCGCATCGCGCGCCTCATCCGCCGCTGCGCCCGGCGCCGACGACCGGCCCGCTCGCCGACCGCATTCAGACCATTCTCGCCGACCCCGCACTGAGTCACGCGCAGTTCGGCATCAGTGTGACCACGCTCGACGGCCAGCCGCTCTACGGCTTGAACGACGCCCAACTGTTTACGCCCGCTTCAAACGCCAAGCTCACCACCACCGCGGCGGCCTTCGCCCTTTTACCCGTGGAAACCCTCACCTGGACGACGTTTGTGGTGGCCGATGGCGATGTGGACGCGGCGGGCACTCTGCATGGCGACATCGTTGTGCTGGGCGTGGGCGATCCCACGATCAGCGCGCGCACCTATCCTTATGTGGAGCCGGGCACGGCCCCGCCGGCTGCGCAGCCGGATGCCGCTGCGAGCACGGGGCAACTGGGGACCGCGCCGGCGAGTACCACTTCGGCCAGCGCTACGTCCAGCACTACGGCCAGCGAAGTCTCACCCCAGGAGGCCGCAGAGACCGAGCGGGCGCTCAAAATCATGACGCCGCTCGATCTGCTTGCGGAGCAGGTGGAGCAATCGGGCGTGCGCGCGGTGGAAGGCACAGTGGTAGGCGACGACACCTATTTTCTCGATGAGCCCTGGGGGCAAGGGTGGGGCTGGGACGATTTGCAGTGGAGCTACGGCGCCCCGGTTTCCGCGCTCACCTTCAATGAAAATACCGACGAGTTGAACGTCATCGAGCATCCTGCGGGGAGCGGTCATACGCTGGCCGAGTGGGCGCCGGACGTGGACTACTTTACGGTGGACAACAGCATGAAGCCCGCCGCGCCCGGCGAGGAGGCTCAGCCCGGCCTGGAACGCCGGCCGGGCTTGACGATGGTCCGCACCTGGGGCACGGCGCCCGCCAGCGGCCTGCATGTTTCGATGGCCGTCGAGGACCCCGCGGAGTTCACTGCCGACGCGTTCAAGCTGGCCCTGCTGCGCCGCGGCATCAAGGTAAGCGGAGATCCCGAATCGCGGCACAAGTATGCCACGGGAACGGGCGATTTTGCCGAAGAGCGGGAGAAACCGGTGAAGCTGGCGCCCGTAGTGCTCACCACGATTGCCGGCGCGCCAGAAGGCCGCCGCGTGCTGGCCGCGCGCATCTCGGTGCCGGTGGCCGAAGACATCAAGGTCATCAACAAGACCAGCCAGAACCTGCACGCCGAGATGCTGCTGCGCCTGCTGGGCAAGACGTTCGGCAGCGATGGCAGCTTTGAGGAGGGCACGCGGGTGGTGCGGCAGTTCCTGGTGGACGCCGGCATTGACGATAACGATTTCTTTCTCTACGACGGCTCGGGCTTGAGCGCGAAGGACAAGATTGCTCCGCGCGCCTTTACGCGCCTGCTGGCGTATGCGTCGCACCAGTCGTGGGGCGCGGCCTGGCGCGACACGCTGCCCGTCGCAGGCGTAGACGGCACGCTCGACAACCGCTTCAAGAACACGCCGATCAAAGGCAGGATGTGGGCCAAGACCGGCACATTAGATGAAGTAAACGCGCTTTCCGGCTACGTGACGACGGCCAGCGGGCGCGTGGTGGCATTCTCGATCCTGGTGAACAACCACCTGCCCGGCAGCAACGACGAGCAGCAGGCCATCGACCGCATTGCCGAGGCCATTGCGGAGGCGGAGTGACGGCTCGAGCAGCGGCGTGCCGCCGATACAGTCCGGGATCCTAGTTCAGGATTCCCGTTTTCAATGGCTTGCCCCGCCTTCTTCCCGCCTGCCGTTGCACAGCCGGGAACACTCTCCAATTGCACATACTAAGCCCCGGAATGCGCGGTATCATGGGAGGCAAATGTTCGTGCGCAATTTTCTTATGGTATTCGCCATCTCCACAATCGCCTTCGGTTTGGCCGGCTGCCGTGAGCTGCCACCGTCGAAACCGTCTTCCGAGTGGACGCCGCAAGAGGCACGCGGCGCGGCGGTCTACCAGGCCAAGTGCGCGCGTTGCCACTATCCCACGTCGACGCATTCGCTGCATGGGCCGGGATTACAGGCGCTCACGAAACTCAAGGCCATGCCCTCGGGTGCCCCGCCCACTGACGAGCGCCTCACAGCAGTCATCCTGCACGGACGGGGCGACATGCCCGCCACACCACTCACCGACGACCAACTGAGTGATATGCTGGCCTACCTGCACACACTATGAATATTGAAGCCAATTCGGAAACGCCCGCCGCCGGCTTGCCCGGACCGCGCGTCAAGCTCGACGAGGAGCCCGTCAAGCTGTCCAAGCTTCCCGGCCTCATCGCCATCAGCCTTTACATGATGCTGCTCGCCGGGATAATGGTAGTGCGTGTCGTCACCGGCGTCGCGCAACCGTTCATGCTCGTCTTTCCCGTCTTGTTTATTGCCGGCGCTTTGGGCTTGCTGCTTCTGTTGCGCTGGGCCTGGGCTCTGACCCTGGCCGCGGTGGCGCTTTCCGCAGGCACGTTTCTGTGGTCGTTTACCACGCAGCACATTGCGGCCGCTCTGGTGCAGGGCCTGCTGAACCTGGTCTTCTTCCTCTACCTGGTGCGGACCGACGTGCGGAAAAATCTGCGCTAGCATCCAGCAGCAGCGGCACACCGCTTTCGATCTCGCTCCCGCTACAATGGAAATGTGATGGAACTCGTCCAGATTGAGCCCGCGCGCCACACGCCTGCGCCCAAGCCGGAGTGGCTGAAGGCGCGCGCGCCGGTGGGCGAAAATTACCACTCGCTCAAGCGGCTGGCGCGTTCGCTGGGCCTGCACACGGTGTGCGAAAGCGCCCAGTGCCCAAACATCGGCGAGTGCTGGCACCACAAAACCGCAACCTTTATGATGCTCGGCAACCTGTGCACGCGCCGTTGCGGATTTTGCGCCGTGCCCAAGGGGCGTCCCGAGGCCATCGACTTTGACGAGCCGCGCAGGATCGCGGAGGCAGTGGCTCAGTTAGGGCTGCTCCACGCCGTGATCACCAGCGTCAATCGCGACGACGATCTGTTGGGCGGCGCGCGCGCCTTCGCCATGGTCATCGACGAGATTCGCCGCCAGGCCCCCGGCTGCCGCGTTGAAGTTCTCATTCCCGACTTTCAGGGCGACCGCGAAGCCATCGGAATGGTTGTAGCTGCGCGGCCCGAAGTGCTGAACCACAACACCGAAAGTGTGCCGCGTCTTTATCGCGTGGTGCGCTCCGGTGCGCGCTACGAAAGGTCACTGGAATTGCTGCGCTACGCCAAAGAGCTGCGGCCGGACGGGGTCACGAAGTCCGGCGTGATGGTGGGGCTGGGCGAAGAAACGCATGAACTGCTCGAAGTCTTCCGCGATCTGGCCGCCGTGGGCTGCGACATTCTGACCATCGGCCAGTATCTGCGCCCCTCGCGCGATCACCTGCCCATGACGCGCCTCTACACGCCGCGCGAGTTTGCCGAACTGAAAACCGAAGCGCTGAAGATGGGATTTCGCCATGTGGAATCCGGGCCGCTGGTGCGCTCGAGCTACCACGCGCACGAGCAGGCGGCGGCGACGCTGACGATCGCGGTGGCATAACGTCTTGTAAACCCGGGCATCCTGCTGTTGTAGTTGTAGAATATCCGTTGGCGAATTCGATCTAGCGAGGGCTATTTGCGATGACAGCTTTCATGGCCGGCAATCCGGCGACTCAAAGAACTTTACGGCGATCTCAAGCGGCGCATGGACCATGCCGTGGCCGATTTCCAGGCCAACCTGGCCGCCACGCGCACCGGCCGCGCCAGCGTGCACATGCTCGACCAGGTGAAGGTGGACTACTACGGCACGCTTACGCCCATCAACCAGATGGCGCAGGTTTCGGCGCCCGAGCCGCAGCTCATCACCATCTCGCCCTGGGACCCCAGCATCCTCAAGGAAATAGAAAAGGCCATTCAGGCCGCCGACCTCGGCTTCAATCCCCAGTCAGACGGCAAGATCATCCGCATTCCCGTGCCGCCCATGACCGAGGAGCGCCGCCGCGACGTGTGCAAGCACCTCAACAAAGTCCTCGAAGAGCACCGCACCGCCGTGCGCAATGTGCGCCGCGACGGCAACGACGCTCTGAAGAAACTCGCCAAGGACAAAAAGATCAGCGAGGACGATGAGAAGCGCGCCCTGGAAGAAGTGCAGAAGATGACCGACGGCGAGATCCGGCGCATGGAAGAGCTGTCGCAGAAGAAAGAAGTGGAAGTGATGCAGGTGTGAGGCCGGCGGCGTCCCAATACCCGCGCCGTAGGCGCAATGTTCGTGAGGCCCTCGCTTTACCGTCTGTTACGAAACTCTACCGCAATCGAGCTTTGTAATAAGGGCACGGCTTTAGCCGGGCCACAATGCCATCAAAGCAATAGGCGGGCTTTAGCCCCTGCTGCTTCAAATCGCCAAACATGATTGCGTGCGGCGAGTTTCGCAACAGACTGTTCAGCGTGGGAAAGGCAATTCCGACAAATTGACTCGGGAGTCCCGTAGGGACGGCGCAAAGGACATTCACTCCATCTCAAACTGACCGCTAACGAAATTCCCATCCATCTTCCGCATATTGCTGATATAAATCTGTAAGCTGGTTCCCCGCTCCGCAACACATTCCCCGAACTGCGCAAGAAAGCCTACGACCATGAGTCTCACTCGACGTCAGTTTCTGATGCGTGCCGGCCAGGCCGGCGGATACGGCACCGCCTTCGTCCTGATGCAGTCACTCGGCCTGCTGCCGTTGCCCGTAGCCGCCGAAAGCGAACCTCTTCGCCCGGTCGACGGCAAAGGCACGCGCGTGGTGATTCTCGGCGGAGGTATTGCCGGCCTCGTAGCAGCTTACGAACTGGGCAAAGCAGGGTGGTCGTGCACCATTCTCGAAGCGCGGCATCGCCCCGGCGGCCGCAACTGGAGCATTCGCAACGGTACCGAGGTGGACTTCGTCGATGGCACGCGCCAGACCTGCACGTTTGAGGAGGGCCACTACTTCAATGCCGGGCCCGCGCGCCTGCCCTCTACGCACCACACCATGCTCGGCTACTGCCACGAGCTCGGCGTGGCGCTCGAGGTCGAAGTTAATTCTTCGCGCAGCGCGCTGATGCAATCCGGCAAGCTGAACGGCGGCGCGGCGGTGCCCGAGCGCCGCGTCTTCAACGACACGCGCGGGCATGTCTCAGAACTGCTGGCCAAATGCGTGCGCAAAGGCGCGCTCGACGAGGAGTTTACCGCCGACGATCGCGAGCGCATGATCGAATTCCTGGCCCAGTACGGCGACCTCAATCGCGACCTTCTTTTCCGCGGCACCGATCGCTCGGGCTACAAGATTCCTCCGGGCGCCGAGCTCGCGGAGCCGGTGGTCAATGAACCTCTTGCGATGCGCGAGCTTCTCGACGCTGATTTGTTGTTCGGCATGTTGGTCGAGGAGACCATCGACTGGCAGCCCACGATGTTCCAGCCCATCGGCGGCATGGATCGCATTCCCATGGCCTTTGCGCAGCGGCTCGATTCCGTGATCCGCTACGACGCCGCGGTGACGCGCATTCGCCAGTCGGATACGGGCGTGGTGGTCACATACAGATCGAGCTCCGGGGCCGACGAAACCATCACGGCAGATTACTGTATCTGCGCGATGCCACTGACTTTAGCGCGTACTCTTGACGCGGATTTCGGGCCGCAGATTCGCGACCTTCTCGACAAGGTGGAGTACGACTGCGCCTACAAAGTCGCCTGGGAGGCGCCGCGCTTCTGGGAGACAGGCGCGAATATTTACGGCGGTATCTCGTATCTGCAGCAGCCAATCGACTTGGTATGGTATCCCAGCGCGCGGCTGTTCTCAGAGAAGGGCATTCTTATCGGCGGCTATTCCATGGAGTTCGGGCCTTCGTTTCCGCCGCTAGCCACGATGCTTACCAGCACTCCTGCGGTGTACCGGGCCACCACCGCGAATGGCTATGCGTTCGGCCATCTGCCCAATATGCAGGCCAAGTTGGAGGCTTCGCGGCGTTCGGTTGAGCTGCTGCATCCGGGTCATGGCAAAGACCTTACCAAGCCCGTCTATGTGAGTTGGGGACAGATCCCCTGGAACCTTGGCTCCTGGATCAGCTTCAATTGGAGCGACCACGCGGCACTGGCCACGCTGCAGACGCCGGATCGCCGCATCTACTTTGCGGGCGACCACACCAGCCACATCGTGGGCTGGCAGGAGGGCGCGGCGCTCTCGGCGCATCGCGTGATCAGGCAGTTGGGGGCGCGGATCGAGAGCGGCGGCTGAGTTTGAAGTTCGTTGAAGAACAAATGCAGGTCCCCTGTTTACCGCACAAAACGCGGCAAACTTGGCTCAGGATGACCGATCATTATTAGGCGAACTTCTGACTCACGACGCTGGTTCCCCGCCCTAGCTCGCTTCCGCTGCTTCCATGGTGGTGGCGATGGGAACTACGCAATCGACCTTGGTCAGCCTGAAGACCTCGCGCACGCGCGGCGTCATGCACGCGGCGATCACCTTCATGCCTTTCTTCTTGCAGTGGACCATGTGGGAGACGATGATGCCCAGGCCACTCGAATCCATGAAAGGACACGCGGAAAGGTCGAGGATGTTCAAGACTGGCGGATCCTCGCCCGGCGCCGGTTCCAGTTCCAGCACCTGTTTCAGCGACATGGTGGGCAGGCTGCTGTAAGCATCGCGCATGGTGAAGGGCCCATGGAAACAGAGGATGACCGTGCCCGGCTTACTGCCCGGCTTGCGTTCGATGCTGAACGGACCGCTGTTCCACGTCTGCCACGAAGATGTCCCCATGCCAAGTAGCTCCCTTCACCCTTCACGCTTCGCCCTTTGATCGTCCGGCGGCTCAATCATCCTGGGGCATGCGCGCCGAGGCGCGCCTGTTCTCGGATGGTTTGAGGATTCGCCGGCGCCGGAGGACCCCCCGTCCCCGATGCCCGGTACTTGGGATTTTGATGGAGATGCCTTGGAGATGGCAAGGGTTTTTCCTGGCGGGTGAGGGAGCGTGGGTTTGCGGTGTGCCACATCGCATGGTTCTGGGCGCCCGCATTTATCGGTGGTGTGCGCTGCGTTTGCGGGTATAGAATGGCGCACCCGGGGAACCGTAATTCAGGCCCGGGAGAAAAGAGAGGTCGATCCAATGATCGGAGACAAGATTGGTGAAGTGAAAGGCAAGAGACTGGTACGGCGCGTGATTTCCGTTGATCCCCCAACGGCGGAAGTGAGTTTTGAAGACAGCGGCAAGCTGTTCGGCGTTGCCGTGAACGGCATGGGCACCTACACATCGGTGGTGTGCGCGGATGGCTCGATTCATGGCAGCGGCCAGGGAATGAACGTGACGGAAGACGGCGAGGCCGTGACCTGGACGGGAACGGGAGTAGGCCATTTCGGGCCGGGCGGCTCGGTGAGCTACCGGGGCATGTTGTTTTTCAGGACGACTTCAAAAAAGCTGGCGCGCCTGAACAACGCCTGCGGCGCCTTCGAATACGAAGTGGATGCCAAAGGCGGCACCGTGTCAAAGCTGTGGGAGTGGAAGTAGGGCTGCGTAGCGGCTAGACCGTGGGCTTCTTTCTGCCAGTTGAGGTCCTCAGTCTCCCCGGTCCCCAAAGGCTAGGGACCGGGGGCACCCTCGGGGTGGTTCTTGGGGCGTCGAGACCGAGGCCATCCGCCCTAGATCGGTTGCACTTTACGAAGCTGTTTCGATAACTGCTGAAAATTCGTCAGCAAGAATTGCATGATATGGGTGAAGGCTTGGGGTGTTTGAGCGGTTTGCAGCGTTGCGGAAAGCGCGGTGCGGACGGTGTAGACGGCGCCGGTATCTGGCTTATCGCGAAAAGCTTGCTCATACTGGTCTCGAGTCCAATTCTGATTCAGACCCTGCTGCAAAATGGCGGCTGCATCTTCATATTCGGCGGCGAGCCGGACGCGGTTGTTGAGGATTAAGTTGACCGATGCGGGCGCGCCCCATGTTTGGCCGTCGGTCCAGACTGCTGCGATCACTTTGATGCGGTCGGGTAGAGGACTGAAGGCAAACTCATAGACCGGTCGCGAAATGCTGGCGCCTGGTGCGATGGGAGGGTGGCTTTCTAAGAGCATGTCCCAGACTTTTTTCGCTTTTCTTGCCGGTTGCGAGGAAGAAGAGATTTCCAAAACCAGAGCCCACACCGGTTTGCCACTAAGATTTGTGACGGTGCAGATAGGACCCCTTTTCCCAGGGGGCTCGATGTCAACGCGAAATTTAGGCTGTTCGGTCGTTCGCTGTGGATAAAGCGCGGATGGGAAAAACATTGCGATGTTCAGGGCGCAAAATGCCGCAGCGAATATCTTCATCGGAGCCTCCATCGGTACACACGACCCGGGCCATTCGGACGGGCTTTGGCGGCGACGTCCGAAATCTCCCGTCTTCTTCAATCGCTTCAGAGTAGCAGGCACATGCTCAGCGTCGGGCGACGAAACCGCCGGAGTAGATCACACCAAGCTGCGCATACAGTTTACGGCACGACTGAAGGCGTGCCTTTTCACGACAGATTCAAACTGACCCACTAGCTAAACGTTGGGAATCTTGACATGAGAATGGAAAACAGCGTCTACTGATTTGTTGGTTGTGGTGAAGGAGTTCACCCTTAACCGCTGTCCATTCCAATAGGCCGGACAGATGATGACTCCTGACAGGGAATCCTGTCGCGGAGTTGTGTCCCGGCAAGTCCCTGAATGACAATTTAGGAGTTCTCGCGCATGATGAACACCTGGGCTGCACACTGCGCGGTCATGATCGTTCATGAAACGCGATCCGCCGGAGATTCAGGTTTCGCTTCGCGGCCTGGTACGCAGCGTGACCCATGGTCTTCGCGAAGAATTGGGTCTGAATGAGAATTCACGCGTCGGCGCACGCCAGGAGACGGGTGAGGAGGAATAAGGTTGCAGAAGTATTTACTCATCGCAATCGGAGGCGCACTGGGATCCATAGCGAGATACTGGGTGGGCTCGACGATCGCCAATCGCATGGGAACCAAGTTTCCTTATGGGACATTGGTCATCAACATCACGGCCTGCGTGATCGTTGGTTTCTCGCTCAGCTTCCTGGCCAGACGAGCGGATCTGAGTGCCGGCTGGAGGTTCCTCTTGCCCATAGGCTTCATTGGCGCCTACAGCACCTTCTCGACGTACGAGTGGGAAACTCTTTCCACGATTCGCAATGGTGCTTTCTTTCTTGCCGCGCTTTATGCTGTGGGCAGTTTCATTCTTGGGCTGGCGGCAGTGTGGGGCGGCTCAGTGATTGCGGAGATCATCTCATGAGGATAGATGTGGTCGATGGGCTGCGAGGGCCGGCAGTACTTTGCATTCCACGAGGGACAAAGCTGCGCGCAGAGGTTCAGCCTGAGGTGGCCGCGCGAGTTGACGCCATCATAGAAACCCTGACTGCATTTCCAGGGGAGGACGTATGTTGAGTGCCGGAAAGGCATTGAAAGTTTCAATTTATTTGAGCGAGGGATCGAAGCACCATGGGGTGCCGACGTACTCGAGCATTCTCGACTTTCTTTTTTACCGGGGCGTCTCCGGCGCGACGGTGATGAAGGGAATCGCGGGATTCGGCGCGGACCATCACATGCACTCCGCCAGCATTGTTGAGATATCGGACCATCTTCCGCTCAAGATTGAGTTCATTGAATCCCGGGAGAAAGTGAACGAGCTGCTGGGGAAACTGGAAGAGTTGGCGGGAAGCGGAATGATCGAGATTCAGGAAACTACTTTGGCAAAACCCGCCCAGGTTTCGAAGCCAAAGAAAGCCACGCCACCTCAGCACGTGAAGATGGAGGGCAAAGCAAAGATGATGCGCATCTACATTGGTGAAGCGGATCGCTGGAAGGACAAGCCGCTTTACCAGGCGCTGGTCGAAGCCATGCGAGCCAACGACATCGCCGGCGTTACTGTCTATCGCGGCATTCTCGGCTATGGCGCACACCGGCGGATGCACAAGGACAAAGCTCTGCATTTATCGCACGATTGCTCCATTATGCTGTCGGCTGTGGATACGGAAGAGAAGCTGCGGTCTTTTCTACCGCTTGTGGAGCAGATGGTGGAAGAGGGTTTGGTCGTGTTCTCAGACGTGGACATCATCAAGTACTCCTACCGCGCTCTGGACGTTGATGCGCCGGAGCCGCAGCCGGGAAGCGCTGCAGTTTGAGCGGAGGTTTAACAATGAAAGAACAGTTTCAGGCTCGTATGTTACGCATCCACTTCGGTGAGGCCGATAAGTGGCAGGGTAAGCCTCTGTATGAAGCGATCGTCGCCAAATGTATGGATCTGGGAATGGCGGGCGCGACCGTGTATCGAGGGATCGAAGGCTACGGGGCGAGCACCAGAATCCACCATGCCAGTCATTGGACGTTTTCAAAAGATGCGCCGATTATGCTGACCATCGTCGACAAGGAGGAGCAGATCGAAAAGCTGATTCCGCATCTGGACGCGATGGTGGAAGAGGGCTTGATTGCGATGTCCCGTGTCGAGGTGATCCGCTATTCGCGCAATCCCGAAAGAGCTTGAGGAGACGGCCGCAGGAAGAGCATGATGACGTCCTGACTGCGTGATTTCGTATTGATCCTTGAAAAGGCGCAGGCGAGGACGCCCGCGCTACAGCTGGCCGGAAGGCCGGTGCTGCAATGACGGCTTACGCGACTTTGCCTAGGAAGAGGTAGACGAGTTCTATGAGCAGGATGAGGATCACTACGACTTCCAGGAAGAAGCCGCGGGCCTGGTTGAATTGCTCGATCATGTCGTGGTAAAGATCTTCGGCGGTTTTGAGCTTCTGCGCTACGAGGGTCTTGTAATCGGGCACGCCGACTTTGGTGGCCGCAAGGCGATAGAGGCGCGCGGCAAACATGTCACTCAAAAACTTGATGGAATTGTCGGCGCGCTCGGTGAGTTCGGCGATGTCGAGCAGCACGGTGTGGAGGCGCGTGGCTCGGCGCGCCATGCGCCAGCGCGCGGGAAAGCCGCGATTGCTCTCGAGCGAGCTGGTAGACGTTGGAGAGAATTCCGGTGAGCAGCTCGTCGTAGTGGCGGAACTCGAGGAGCTGCGAGTTGGCGTATTCGAGGAGTTGAATGGCGGTCTCAGCGCCGGAGTTGCTGTCGTAGAGGAACGCGGCGTTCCAGCCGATGACGGCGAGGTCGGTGGAGTAATAGGAGATGCGCGATTGCAGCACCTCGGCGCACTCGCCCGGTGAAAGCTGCAGGCGATCGCCGCGCACGATTTGCGCGATCTGGAGGCCGTGTTCGCGCTCGAGGTCGGCTGCGGGCTGCGCGCTTTCTTCATTGCGCAGATGGAAGATGAAGTAGTCTTCGCTGAGCCAGCGCGCGTAGGGGCTGGACGAGCGCGGCCGCATTGCGCTCGAGACGCTGGCGCACGATAGGCTCGACGCGCGCGGCGAAATCGACATCCCATACCCAGCGGCTGGCGAGATGGACGAGGCTTTCCCAGTCGCCTGAGAAGGCGAGCTGGTAGATGACGCTGACGACGCCGTAATCGTAGTACTTGATTTCGCCTTCGAGTTGCTCGCCGCCGCTGAGGATGAGGGGGTCGAGCGGACCGACGACCGGCGGCCGCTGATAGCGCACGTAGGCCGGTACCGAGTGCTTGATCCTGGGCTGCTGCACAGTGCGCGCGTCGACGGCCTGCTGCAACGTGTCGAGGCGCAGTTCTTCGGAGACGTCGAATTGAATGAGAACGAGGACCGAGCCTGTGAGGGTGGATGGAGCGGGCGTAGCTGGTGTGGTGGTCATGGTGCGGAACCGAATTCAAGCCTTCTTCGGCCGTTTGTAGAAGGGTAGCGGGACTTGTTTGGCGCGGACGCGGTTGCCGCGGACATCGACGAGAACTTCTGCGCGTGAGCCGGCTACGGCTGTGGGCACGAGGGCCATGGCGATGTTGGTTTTCAAGAAGGGCGCGGGCGAGCCGGAGGTGATGACGCCGATGGGTTCGCCCGAGAGCGAGAGGACCGGATACGAGTCGCGGGCGATGCCGCGCTCGACCATTTCGAGGCCGACGATTTTGCGCTGGGGTCCGCCTTCGGCCTGGATGGCGAGCAGGGCGTCGCGGCCGATGAAGTCGCCCTTGTCGAGCTTGAGCCAGCGCGTGAGGCCGGCTTCGAAGACGTTGATGTCTTCAGAAATTTCGTGACCGTAGAGGCTCATGCCGGCCTCGAGGCGGAGAGTGTTGCGCGCGCCGAGACCGCAGGGACGGATGCCGAACTCCTCGCCGGCGTCGAGAAGCGCGTTCCACACTTTGACGGTGGTGGGCTCGTCGGCAGAGATGTAGAGCTCGAAGCCGTCTTCGCCGGAGTAGCCGGTGCGGGCGACCACCACATTCGGGATGCCGGCGACTGTGCCCCAGGTGAACCGAGTAATTTTTGATGGCGGCGAGATCGACCTTGGTGAGTTTGGCGAGGGTTTCAAGCGCGCGCGGGCCCTGCAAGGCAAGTTGCGAGTAGTAGGCGGAGTAGTCGCCGAAATGAATGCCTGGCCAGCGGCCAACCTGGCGGTAGATCCAGGCGAAGTCCTTGTCCTTGGTGCCCGCGTTGACGACGAGGAGATAGTCGTTGGGGCCGAGGCGGTGCACGAGGATGTCGTCGACGAAGGCGCCCGAGGGCGTGAGCAGAGCGGAGTAGTGCGCCTGGCCGTTCTCGAGCTTCGCGGCGTCGTTCATGGTGATGTGCTGGACGGCGGCGAGCGAGCCGGGGCCGCGGAACTGGATTTCGCCCATGTGGCTCACGTCGAAGAGGCCGACGCCGGTGCGGACGGCCATGTGCTCCCCAATCAATCCAACGCAGAGGCCGTCGCCGGAGGCGGGGTATTCGACCGGCATGTCCCAGCCGCCGAAGTCGACCATCTTGGCTTTGAGGGCGCGGTGCGTCGAGTTGAGTGCGGTTTTTTTGAGCGGCTTGGCGACGGAGGAAACGAGATCGGACATGGCAGATCCTCGGCGGAGCGGGGAACTTCGCCTCTATCAACATAGGGACTGCGGGCGGTGGGGGTCAATCGGGGGCGGCTGAAGATGGGAGGACGAACCTTGGTCTCTCACTGGATGATTTCTTCATTGCGGTGCGATCGGCGTGGGTCGGGAGACCTGCGCTACAGCCGGCCGGGAGGCCGGCGTTACATTTGGGCTGCGAGATGAAACGAGAGGAGTTGTAGGATGGATGCGTCCTTCGCAACTTGGAAAGAACCGGCGGGAAAGGCGCAGGCATGAACCGCATTCGAGGCATTGTGATGTTGATCGCCGCAGCTCTGGCGATTTGGAAGGGATGGCAGATTCATCGTGGGGAGATGGCGGCGCTGGCTTATGGGTTGGGCGTAATGGCGCTGGCCGTGGGCGTGTGGCACCTGACGCGCAAGACGCCGCCGGCGCGGCCGAGAGCCTGAACGATGCTTTTCGCTTTTTGCCGCGGGCGGCCGAGAACAGGCATATAATTCCGGCAACTTAAGCCTATGGATTTTATTGTCTTTCTAATTTTTGGGGTGTTGGCAACGATCGTCATCCTGCCGATTGTTGCGATTGTACGGGCGAATTCGTTCGCGCGAAGCTTGCGCGATGAGATGGCCGGGATGATGGATCGCATCCGCGATCTGGAGCACGGGCTGCGCAAGCTGACTGCGGAACATGGGGCCGCGCATGCAGAGCCAACGGTTCAGGCTGCGCAGTCGAGTACGGCTCCTGCGACTGCGACCGCGGCGCCTGCGGCGAAGGTTGATGCTCCGCCGCTCGGGCCGGCTCCGATTCCGGATGCGGGGAAGACGCCGGCCGCTGCACCCGCGCCGGCGCAGACTGCGGCGACGTTGCGTCCTGCGGCTGGGGCGCTGTTCCTCCCCGCTGTGCCGCAAGCTGCACCTACGCCTGCAGCGGTGCCCCCTACGCCAACTCCGGTGCCACCTGCACCGATGCCGCCACCGCCTGCAATGGCTGCACTACCTTTCGCTCCTCGATGGACTGCTCCGCCTGCGCCTTTCTTTGAACGATCCACCGACACGACCGCGGACGAGCGCACGCGTGCGGAGCGCGCGCTCAATCTTGAAGAGCGCCTTGGCACGAACTGGCTGAACAAGCTGGGCATCGTTCTGCTGGTGCTGGGCGTGGCTTTCTTTCTGGCGTGGAAACTGCAGACCTGGGGTCCAGCGGGGAAAGTGCTGTGCGGCTTTGCCGTGAGCGTGACGCTGCTCGGAGGTGGAATGTGGCTGGAGCGCAAGGCGATGTATCGCATTTTTGCGCGCGCCGGGATCGGCGGCGGTTGGGCGCTCCTATTTTTCACCACGTTTGCCATGCATCACATTCCCGCGGCGTGCGTGCTGCAATCGCTGGTCGTCGACCTGGTGCTTATGCTGCTGGTGGCTGCGGGCATGGTGGCGCATTCTCTGCGATACAACTCGCAGACAGTGACGGGACTGGCGTTCCTGCTGGGATTTGCCACGTTGCTCACGAGTCACTTGCAGGCGACGGACGGAACCGTGATCTTCAGCCTCGCGGGCAGCGCGGTGCTGGCGCTGGGACTGGTGGTAGTGACGTACGTGCGCCACTGGGCGGCGCTCGAAGCAGTGGGAGTGGTAGCCGTGTACGGGAGCCACTTTGTGTGGCTGACGCGGGTTTTGCCGGACAACCACGCGAGCTTTACAGAGTTCTGGCCGTCGGTAATTTTGATTCTTCTCTACTGGGTTATTTTCCGGTTGGCGTACGTGCTGCGTACGCCGCTCAACCAGAGCGAGGAAAACATTTCGAGCCTGGCCGCAGTGATGAATGCGGGCGGCGTGCTGGCGCTGCTGAAGTACCAGTCGGCTCATCCGGAGTGGGCGTGGTGGGCGCTGGCGGCGCTGGGCACATGCGAAATGGCGCTGGCTTTCGCGGTGCGCGCGCGGCGACGTCAGGCTTTCGTGGTTCTGTCGACGGTGGGCACGGTGCTGCTCGTGGCCGCTGTGCCGTTCAAGTTCCAAGGCGTTAGCTGGCCGGTGCTTTGGCTCGTGGAGGCGCAGGTTCTGGCCTTATGCGGATTGCGCATGGGCGAACCGGTGTTTCGGCGGCTGGGCTTGCTGGCGGGCCTGGCCACGGGAGCGGTTCTTGCGGCGCGCGATGTCGTGCCGCTGATGCTTTTCCGGCTCGACTACCCTGACCCCAGTCGTCATATGCAGTTGACGGTAGCGCTGGCGCTGGCAGCGATTCTTTATTGGATACACGTCGAGGTCTACCCGCGCCGCTGGCCGCAGATTCTGGAAAGCGGATTCGAAGCCGGCGCGATGGCGGTGACGAGCTACCTGGCCGCAGTCGCGGCGGGGGCTGCTCTGTGGGTGGCGTTGCCCGACGAGTGGCTGCCGATCGGCTGGCTGGCATTATTTCTTGTGCTCGCGGTTGTGGCGCTGCGCTTTCGCGCGTTTTCGCTCGTGCTTCAGGGCGATCTGCTTTCGCTTACCGCGGCGGGGGTTTTGATTTTCCATCACGTGCTGCCGCTGGTCTCGTTGCGACTGAGTTCTTCCGATCCCAGTTACCATCCGATTGAAACAATCGTGCTTGGACTGGCTGCCGTTGCCTTTTGGGCCCGAGGCGAATTGCTCCCGCGTGTGCTGCCGAGGTTCCCGCAGCCGGAATCGATGACTGACTCTGAAGCGTATTCGAACTTTGCAACCTGGCAGGGATTCGTGTTGCCCGCGGCCAGTTGCCTGGGTGCGGCCGCGGCCGGCGCAGCGCTGTGGATCGTGCTGCCGCAGGGATGGATCGTGGTGGGCTGGCTGGCGCTGGCCCTGTTGCTCGGGTTCTTTGCCGATCGAGCGAAGTCGGGGGTGCTGGCCTTCGAGGCTGATGTTCTGGCTTTGGCCGCAGCGATCGGCTGGTTTCCGTGGAATCTGTGGAACGGTGATCCGGGTTGGTGGGCGCGCAAGGTGCCGGAACTGGCTGCGATTGCTCTGCTCTACGCAGGAATGGTGCGCAAAACTGCTCCCCAAGGCTTGCGTGTGCCGGGCGGCGGCGCTTACTCGTGGGTTGCATCGGTCCTGCTGGCGTTTGCTGTTGCGGACCTTTCACCCGTACTTTATGTCGCGGTGATTTGGGTTGCGCTGGGCGTGGCGTTGTTTGAAGTGGGGCGGCTGACAGCAAAGAATGCGCTGTGCTTACAGGGTTTCGCGCTTGCCGGTCTTGCGTTTGCGGTGTGCCTCGCTTTCGATATAGAGTCCGGCGAGCCTACTGCGGCGGTCAGCAATCCTGGATTCAGCTTCGTGAACTCCCACTTGCTCGAGGTGTTGGTGCTCGCGGCCGCGGGCTATTGGTTCATGGAACGGACGATGAACCTGGAACGAACCGGCAAGGGCGATCATGTTGCGGGCACGTTGACCGACGGACTGGGAACGCTCGTCGTGGCGATGTGGTTTGCCTTTCGCTTTCCATCCGCTTGGGTTCCGGTGCCGAATGGCGCTGTGTGGGTCACCGAAATATGGGCTGGAATGGCGACACTGCTGATGGCTCTGGCGTTGATGCGGCGCTGCCGAGCCTTCGTGGTGTGGGCCGTTCTTTTGGCGGTGGCTGTGGTGATTCGCGGACTGTTTCTCGATCTCGCCGACACGACGCCGGTGGCATTCTGGCAGGGACCTCTGTTCCATATCGCAGTGGCCGCAGTGATTCTACTCGCGGCGCTTCCTTTCGCGTTCCAGTTGCGCAAGATGACGTTCTGGGAGGACGGATCGGTTCAGTTGCCTGCTGAAGTTGTTAGTGTGTTGCGCCGCTCAGATCAATGGTTCTTCTTTGCTCCCTTTGGCATGGTGGTTGCGGCCCTCGCACTCAAGCTCAGCTCCGGGTCCATCACCATTGCGTGGAGCCTGGTGGGCGTAACGGTCTTTCTGTTTGCGCTAGCAGTTGGTGAACGCAGCTACCGGCTGGCGGGGTTGGCGCTGCTGCTTTTGAGCGTGGTGAAAATTCTCCTGATGGACATTTGGGCGCTTTCGCCTCCCGACCGCTACATGACGTTGATCGTGATGGGACTGGCGCTTTTGGCGGTTTCGTTCCTCTATACTCGCTTCGGTACAGTGATTCGCAGGTATCTTTAAGAGGAACCACGCTTCGCCCATGCCTACTCTTTACAACCGCATTCAGGGACGCAACCTGGACCGGCTGGCGGCGCTGAGCGACGGCATTTTTCCGTGGCCATGACCCCGATCTCCCACCCCAAGGAAACAAAGACCGTTTCTTGGGGACCCCGGTCCGGAGGCTGCACGGCGCTAAATCGGGGCAGTTGTATAACGATGAAGTCTCAGAGCCGGAAATCGAGCCCGCGGAATTCAGTGATTAAAATCACGATTACTGCCAACTAACTGGGCATTTACGTGAATTCTGTTGACAATTGACGTGGGCGGCTTAGATTGTTGGCAAGACTCAAGACTCTCTCCTATTGCATGTCTTCGCGAAGGCGCGCCTCCCGACCTGCTCACGAACGGCGACATTCAGCGCGGCTATGCCGTTGCGCATGCGAGGAGGAGCCCAATATTGACCCGAGGAGTGATTTTCATGCGTCGTATCGCGATCGGCATATTCATGGTGGTTCTGGCGGCCAGTACCAGGGCGCAATTCGATACCGCAACCGTTCTTGGAACCGTGACCGACCCCAGTGGGGCAGTAGTTGCGCACAGCAACGTGGTTTTGCGCAACACGGCAACCGCGGCGGAGCAGAAAGCCGTGACGGACGACCGGGGAGAATACCGGTTCGTGGACATCTCGATTGGGATCTATGAGCTGAAAGTAACGAAGCAGGGATTTCAATCGGCTGCGGCAAAGTTCGAGCTGTCGGTGGGCGCCCACCAGCGCGTGGACGTGCAACTGAAGGTGGCCACGGTGAGCTCCTCGGTGACGACAACGGCGGAGGCGACCCAGTTGGAGACCGAATCGAGCGAGCGCGGACAGGTGGTGAATGCGCGCGAGATTGCGGAGCTGCCGTTGAACGGGCGCGAGTACTCGCAGTTGGTGGAGCTCACAACGGGCGTCGTACCCACCCAAAACCAGCTATCCCAAGGTTACGGCCAACGCGAGGGATCGTTCAGTATCAACGGCCTGCGCAGTGTGTTCAACAACTATCTACTGGACGGGTTGGACAACAACATGTATGGCACATCCAACCAGGGATTCAGCAACCAGGTGGTGCAGTTGTCACCGGACGCGGTGGCAGAGTTCCAGGTGGTGACCAACAATATGAGCGCCGAGTACGGGCGCTCCGGTGGCGCCACAATCAACGTGGTGACACGCTACGGTACGAACGAGTGGCACGGCCGCGCGTGGGAGTTCATCCGCAACACGAAATTGAACGCAGAGGGCTTCTTCAAGCCGGATATCGGCGGCAAGCCGGCGCTGCATCAAAACCAATTCGGCGGCACCCTGGGCGGCCCCATGAAGAAGGACAAGCTGTTTTTCTTCATTGACTACGAGGGCTTCCGGCAATCCAACTCCTTTACCGACACGGCAACCTTGCCCACCGCGGCCGAGCGGGGCCTCAGCAGCACAGGCGCCCCCCTCGGCTACTATATGATTGACGACCCTGGCGATCCGAATAACTCGAAGGGCTATCTTCCCGTTGATAACCCCTGCCCCTACGTGGGCGCGAACGGCGGCCCGAACCAGAACCCGAACCCGTGCAATAACTCGACCTATTTCGGCGCGGGCCTATTGGCCGCAGTTGGCGGTTACGGTGGCCAGGAATACAAGAACGGCCAGATTCCCGCGGCGGCCGTCACCAACTATGCCGCGACGATCATGGAAGGAAAGGCCCCTGACGGGAATCCGTACCTGCCGCCGACCACGAACAACAACGTGACCAACAACTACATCGTTCTCCACCCCAACACTTTCGACCGTGACAAGGGCGACGCGAAGGTGGACTATGACGTAAAGAGCAACCTGCGCCTCTTTGCCCGTTACTCGCAAGCCCGGTGGAATGCCTATGACCCCGGAACTATTCAGGGTTACGCCGGCAAGGGCGGCGACGGCAATGTCAAAGCCCCGGTGATTCAAGTGGTGGGCGGCGCCACGTGGACCATCAGCCCGAAGTCCGTTATGGAGGCCCGCTTCGGCTTCTCGCGCATGAAGGCGGGCAAGACTCCTCCGCTGGCCGGCGGACCCAGCATGTTCGCGCAGTTCGGCATCAATGGCCTGCCCACCGACCCGCAGTACACCGGCGGCATCACCTACGAGTACTTCATCAATGGAGGCATGACCAGCCTGGGCCGCTTGTGGACCAGCCCCCAGTATCAGAACCCCACGATCTGGAATCCCAAGGTCAGCTACACCCGGCTGTTGCCGGGCCACACCCTCAAGGCCGGCTTTGAGTACACCATACTCCATGTGGCGCAGCAGGACCTGCATCCGGTGATGGGCGGCGATGTCTATACCAACGAGTTCAGCGGCCAATGCTACAACAATTACTACACTCTCCTGTACGCCCCTGGAGTGCCCCTCTGTGCAGTCGCGGGCGATCCCGCTCCCGCCACTCCCCCTGGCACGAGTCCCGCTGACTTCGAATCGACAAAGATGTACGACTACGCCGACTTCCTGCTTGGCTACCGGGCCGAGATTGGCCTTTCCAACTCCCCCATCGCCAACATCCGCGAATGGGGTTTAAGCGGCTATGTGCAGGACGACTGGAAGGTGAACCGTCGCCTGACAGTGAACCTGGGCCTGCGCTACGAGTACGGCACTCCCCTCTACGAGGCCAACAACCAGCTCTCGAACTTCAATCTGACCGCGTTCAATCCAGACACCTACAACACCAGCCAGCCCATCGCACTGGCCAGTTCCAGCGACCGCTATACGATCAATCCGAATAAGAAGGACTTCGGTCCGCGTATCGGCGCGGCCTTCAGCCTGGACAATAAGACGGTGCTGCGTGGCGGCTTCGGCATCAGCTACTCGCGCTGGAACCGCGTCGGCTCGAACTACCTCACCCAGAATGCGCCCTATGGCATCAGCGCAGTGCGGATCGTTGCCCCCAGCACAGCAAACTATCTGAACACCGAGAGCAGCTTTCCTACCAATATGATCAGCCCCACAAGCTACAACCCGTTGGAGGTGGTGCTGCAGTACATGCCGCGCAGCTCGCCCGACACCCGGGTACAGAGCTGGTTCTTCAGCGTGCAGCGCGATCTGGGCCACAGTTGGATGGTCGATGTGGCTTACGTGGGCAATCACGGGTTTAACGAGATCATTATTAACGACATCAACCAGGCGAACGTGATGCAGCCAACTACGTGTACAACTGCCGCGGAAAGTAGTTCCGGCAGCGGCTGCATAACAAATTTCCAGAGCCGCCTCCCCATGCCCAACTTGACCTCGGTTATCGGGACATTGCCCTGGGGCTACTCCAATTACAACGGTCTCCAAGCCAAGGTGGAGAAGCGCTTCTCTTCAGGACTCTACTTGCTGAACGCCTTTACCTGGTCTAAGAGTCTTGACATCGCCCCCCAGGCCCAGGACGGCAGCGGCGGTTGCGATAACTGCGGCAACTTCATCCCTTCAGTGCAGAACATCTACAACTACAAGGCGGATTACGGCATCTCCGCAACCAATCGTCCGCTGCTCAACGTGACCTCTCTGGTCTGGTCGCTACCCATCGGCACGGGCCAGTGGCTGCTGCCCAACGTCGGCCGGGTGGGGAACGCGATCCTGGGCGGCTGGCAGATGACCGATATCTTCCAGGCCCGCAGCGGCGACCCCATCACCTTTGCTTATAACCCGGACGGCGACACGCAAGTCTCGGCGCTCATCACCATTAGTGGACGCAATTCCTACCGACCCAATGAGAGCGGCCCGGCGATAGCCACAAACAAGTCGCCCAAGGGCTACTTCAACCTCAGCAGCTTCTCCACCCCGCAGCCCTATGCGCCCTTTGGCAATTCGCCCCGCAACGGTGTTCGCGGTTATGGCTTCTGGGAACTCGACACCGGCCTGACCAAGGACTTCTCCCTCACCGAGAAATACCATCTGCAGTTTCGCGCCGAGGCCTTCAACCTGACCAACGAGACCAACTTCGGCGAGCCGAACAGCGTTTACAACGGCGCCAACAGCACTACTTTCGGCGTGATCACCTCAAGCCTTCCCGCGCGCGAGCTGCAATTTGCGGGGAAGATTCTGTTTTAGCCGGGGGTTGCCTGAATTTTGAGCCAAGGACAAAGGCCTCTTCCACGCGGAGGAGGCCTTTGTGTATGAAGCGGGGTCCGGCGGCTGAGTCCTCAGTAATAGTCGGCGCAGCTCAGGTAGTAGCCGCAGTGGGTGCAGACCAGTTTGCAGTGGTGGCCGGTGAGGCGATGACTGCAGGTGGGGCAGACCTGGCAATGGTGATCGGCAGGGGCCTCGGCGGGCACACCACTTTGTGAGATTTCCGCCGCGGAATCGGCGGGAAAATCGGAATTCAGGATACGGGGCCGTTCCGGCAACATGCCCGACAGATTAGCATGGAATGAGCGCATCTGCCGCCTGGGAATTGGGCGGCGTCTACGGTTCAACGGCCGGGCCCCGCCGCAACTTTCCCTTCGGCGCTCCCGGCAACCCAATCAATCAACCACTGGATTCTCGAATCCCCCAAGGAGGGACTATGGCAAGCAAGGCAAGTGCGGTTTGGACAGGTTCACTGAAGGAAGGCAAGGGCACGATTTCTACGGCGACGGGCGTGCTGAAGGAAGCCAACTATTCGTTTGCCGCGCGGTTTGAAGGCGCCACGAGCGGCACCACGCCGGAGGAGCTGATTGCGGCGGCGCACGCGAGCTGCTTCTCGATGGCTCTGGGCGCACAACTGGGCGGCGCCGGCCTGACGCCCAAGAGCATCGAAACCCAGGCGGCGGTGACCCTGGCCAAGGTGGATGGGGGCTTTGCGATTACGAAGATCGCGCTGACCACGACGGCCGACGTTCCGGGCGCGACGAAGGAAGTTTTCGACAAGGCGGCTGCGGACGCCAAGGCCGGCTGCCCGATTTCGAAGCTGTTTGCCGGCAATACGGAGATCACGCTGGACGCGAAATTGGTGTAGGCGCAGGCTGGCGTTTGGGCGGATCCGATGGGGAGGCCGGGGCGAAAGGCCCCGGTCGCAACTCGTTGAATGCGCAGGCGGAATTTGACACCAGGGTCCGCATTTGCGAGACTCGAAGTTGCTGCCTGCTCAGCAGATTCTGCCTGAGCGGTCTCCCGTGCCGAAGTGGCGGAATTGGCAGACGCGCGTGGTTCAGGTCCACGTACTCGCAAGGGTGTGGGGGTTCGAGTCCCTTCTTCGGCACCAGCTTTTCAAGCAAAATCTTTAGAATCTTCTAATTCACTCAAAATCAAGGTTTTATAGGAGACTGTCAACGCCTCTGTTGTCCTCCATGCTCCATCCCCGTCAGGCCACAATCGTCGCTGACTGCGTGGCTCCGGTTCGAATGATTCTTGACCGCGTTGCGCGTTAGGACGGTCGCATGTGCGGTCGCTACGGCAGACGGGCGGACAAACAGCGGGCTGCTGAAAACGCGCTTACGCCGCGAGAGAACGCATTCGCCCATCGCTGACCTGCGCGCCCTTTTCGGGTACGCGATTCAGCACGATGGCTAGGCAAAGCAGGGACGGCGAAGCGCACGCCGGGCACTGCTTGGAACTGTTGCCAATGGAACTGCAATTCGGACAAAGGTAGGCTGACGCCAAGGGGATGTGAAGCATCGCGGCGAATGTCGTGCGTTCACCCCACACACTGTTTCTCGATTTAATGGATACAGACGCGGTGGGCTCAGTTGTTTTCTCGAATGGGGAATTCATCGAATCCAACTCCAATCAATCTAGGACTTCCTCAAGCGAGTGACCGGCTGCAATTGAGGACAACAAAGTCAAATCTTTCCTTCGATGGCGAACTTTCAAATCGAACTAATGAACTGAGGATGAGGCTGGGCATCAAAATGAGCAATGCGCCTTTGGCAGTAAGAGGCGCTGCCCACTAAGTGCCCAAGCGTATCAGAATTGGTAACCGGCGATTGGTTACCCCAACTTTCAGCAGCGATCAATCTACAGCTCGCTGTGAGTAAGGTTCTCCGTGTAATACCGAGTCACCGGGCCGATTCACTAAGTTCGCACCAGTAATCGCGTAAACAATCCATCTCCATCGACTTAGAAGTTCTAGCGATTGTTCCTTCTTCGGCACTATCGAATTCTATCCGCGTTAAAATGAGCCGCCTTCGGGTGACTCTATTCGGTCAGTTGGTTTTTTGATTAGGTGAATGGCTCCCAACCCGAAAATGCCAGATGATCGAGGATTTGACCGCGCTTTGGCTCGAGATAATCGATCAACGACGCAGCCAGCCGTTTATAGACAGAGCCTTTAGAGCGATCCCAACCAGAATTTGCACCAAAAGCGAGGATCGGTGAAATCATCGCGCCGCGCGTTCCTCGGTTTGGCCGAGCGCTGCATGGTTGTGTTGTTTGAACCAACCCAGCATATCGGACGCGAAGGAATGGTTTGGATCAGCATCGAGGACTTGTTGGAGAAGACGGATGGATGCCTCGGTGTCGCCCAACCCGTTGCTCGCCAACGCACTGAGCAACAGCGATTCAATGTGGTTCCGTTTACGCAAGTCATCGTCGAAGAGCAGCAGGTTGGGCAGCGAAGTGGCAAAATAATCGGTAACAGGCTCCGTCTCCATTTGCTTGGCAGCAAGCTGCGCCAGCTCTCGAAGGACCGCACGCGAGGCACTTTCGTTGCCCAGTTCGCGCAGCGCCAGCGCCTGAAAATAGGTATGTATTCCCGGGCAGGCGAGCGGCGCCGCGGCCGCATGGAAGTACCGTTGCGCAAGCCCGAAATCGCTCAGCTTGCGCGCCGCCAATCCAGAGAAGTAATCCAGATCGCGCTCCAGGGTGAGCAGATGCTTGCCCTCGCCTAAATTGTGAGGATAATGGCGCGCGGCCTCGAAGTGCTCCAGAGCCTCGCGCGCGTTGCCGGCGTTCAACGCCGCGCGCCCCAGCTCGCGATGCGCGTGAACATACTGCGCTGAGACCAGGCCCTCGCCGCCTTCCCAGGGGCAGAACTGCCGGGCGCTCAACAAATCCAGCGCCGCGTGCCACTGGCCGCACTGATTCAGCAGCGTGATGTACTCCACCATGAGATCGTCTCTGCGCTCGACCAGTGCCCAGTGCTCGCGCAAGGTGCGCAGGCGCTCCTGCGGAGAAGCCGAGCCCGCACGCTTCTTCAATTGATCCCACTCGTAGAGCACGCGCGCGTCCTGAGGGTCGACTTCGGACGCGCGTGCGTACATGCGCTCCGCGGCCTCGGCGTTGTGCAGAACATTGAACTCCGCAATCCCCAGGTTGCGGAAGGGAATCGAGAATCTGTTGTCCAGCTCCACCGATTTGCGCCAGCAGCGGATGGCTTCCTCATAGCGGCGCTTATCGTAATAGAGGTTGCCGAGATAATAAGATGCTCGCGCGCTCGCGGGACGGCGGCGCAAACAATCTTCGAGCACGATCATCTCCTCGATGCGGGCCGGGAAGCAGTAACGCGGCGAGGCCATCTCTGCCGCATCGAAAAATTGCGCAGCTTCCTTTTCCTTGCCGAGCAACGCGGCCAGCCACGCCAGCGTGTACGCCAGCATCGGATATTCAAATCCTGCTTCGCCGCTGCAGGCTTGCAGCAGGAAGAAGGCGTCGTCGCGCAGGCCGGACCAGGCCAGATCGTAACTCACGTCGAGCAGAGTCTGAACGTCTCCTTCGAGCGCGTCGAGATAGGCGCGGAGCTCCTTGTTCTCGCGGCCGAGCAACACGCGTTCGGCCATCATGCGGAAATCGAGCGGGTCCTGGGCCAGGGAATCCTCAACCAGGGCGCGCGCTTCATCGGTGCGGCCCAGCCGGCGCAGCAGCGCCGCCTTGAGCGCACGCGCCTTGAGATTTTTCCCGTTGGCATTGAGACTCAGTTCCACTTGTTCCAGCGCAAGAGGCAGCGAGCTTCGTTCCGCGCTGATCGGCGCCAGCGCATAATAGCCTGCGGCCTGCCACGCCTGATTCCAAACCGACTTGTAAAACGCATCGTAGGCCGCGGAGCTGTTCGACTGATACATGCGCGCCAGCCCCAGGTTGTAAAACGGCTCGCCATCATAGGGATTGCGGTTGCGCAGCGTGAGGCGCTCGATCGCGCGTTCAAAATGCTTCTCCGCCTCGGCAAACATTCCCCTGCGAAAAAAACGCAGCCCCATCGCATTATTGATGCGAGCATCGCCGGGGTCACGGCTGAGTCCCTCAAGCCAGTACACTTCCGGTGAACGCGTGGCGTGACGGTACTGCTCCAGATGCAGGCCGGTCAGGTAAAGTTCGTCGCTAGTCAGAATTTCCGACGGCGGGGGCGGCTCGGTGGCCACGGCCGGAGGCTCAGAGTCGCGCAACTCTTCCGGCTGATACGCAATCAGTTCGCGATCGGCGGCGTCGAACACTGAGAGCCGGAATTCGCCGGCGGCTCCGCCGCAGCCTGCCACAGTGCGAACGAATGGATCGCCGGGGGACAGTTCCATCTGCTGCTCAAACACTGCGTTGCCATTGCGGGTCAGCTTCACGCCCACCACTCTCCGCTGCGTAACGCAAACACCCACGCGCGCTTTACCCGCCTCGAATTCAAGGTTGATAGCAGCTTCAGTATTGGCGTTCTTGGCGGGTCCGATCTTCTGGATGGGATACCAGTATTGACTGAAGTTCCTGGTTTCGAAGGGCTGCATCCAGGAAAAATCAGGTTGGTTGTCCGTAAAGACGCCGGTCATCAGCTCGAGGTAAGGGCCGTCTTCGTCGGTAAGATTGCGATCCCACGCGTAACCGAACTCGGCATTGCCCCACGTCCATTGCTTCTTGCCTGGCGAAAGATGACGATTGCAGGTCTGCACCAGGCCCGCATCGCGAGCGAGATCGTAGCCCCCGTGAAAGTCATACTTCGACTCGGTCACCATGTACGAGGTTGGCACCGGAATATTTTTGTACCAGGAAATATCCGTGCCCGGGCTGTAATCCACGCCGTAATAAACGCCGCGCGCCAGCGGAAACGAGGAGACAGCGCGGCGCGCATGATCGGCAACGAAGTGAACGTCGGGCGGGAAAAATGACTGGTAGCGATCATGTGCGTGCACAGCCACGTTGGCCCACCACAGAAACGTCTGCGGCAACGGAGTGCGATTGTAGAGCCTCACTTTGGCTTCAACCACTGCCTTGCCCGGCGAGAGGCTGATGCCAACCATGCCTTTCATGCGGCTCATGGGGTCGTGCTCGCTGAGCCATACGGTGGCGCTGCCGTCGTCGCCATGCTCGATGGACGCGTGCACCGGCATGAACGTGGACGGCCGGTGGTGCTGCGGCCAATTAAACTCGACGCCGCCTGAAATCCATGGCCCCAACAACCCCACCAGCGCCGGCTTGATGACATGTTGACGGTAAAAAAAATCGTATTGATTGGTTTTATCCAGCCCCGCCTGAATGCGTCCGCCAATCTCCGGCAGAATCATCAGTTGAATGAATTCGTTCTCCAGCAGGATGGCGCGGTAGCTGGCATCGGACTTCTGCAGCGAAACGTGGTCCGTGAATGGATTCGGATAAACTTTTCCGCTGCTTCCCTGGTAGACCCGCTTCTCGAGAAACATCGGATTAGGATCGGCAGGAAGCGTGGGGTACGTAGGAAAAACTACCTGCTGCTCGCGGCATTGTACAGGCTCGGAGTCACGCACGTTGCTCAAATCAGTAAACCTCATCGCAGGAATCAGACGCTACCCAAGCAGGATACATCTGGTGCCGCGACGGGCGAGGTTGACCGATGATTCGTTAATGTACACCAAACACTTCGGGCCGGCGCGACTGCCGGCCCCGACCACTAAGTTGTGCTTACTCACGAGAGGGTTAATCTGCCCATTGCTGTTTAGTGGTGCCCGCGTCCACCGCCGCCGGCGTGGCCGCCTCCGGAGAATCCGGGAGAGTGTTCGCGGCCGGCATCATGGTTGGCGCTCCCGGTGTGGCCGTTTCCATCGCGTGCTTCATTGCCGTGGAAACCATTGAAGGGATGCTCGCCGCGCTCGGGTAGGGGTCCATGATAACCGTGATGCGGATCGTAGCGATTGTCGACGTGGCCATAGAAACCATGGGGTCCGTGGAACCAGGGTCCAGCGCCGATAAACACGCCGTTCAAGAACCAATCCGGCCCGTAGTAGCCGTAGGGCGCACAATCGTATGGCGCGTAGTCGAAGTAGCCGTAGGGACAGTAGGGCTCAGGGCCAATGTTGACGCCGATGCCGACACCGATCTGGGCGGGCGAGTGAGCGCAGCTTGTACCGAAGAGGCACAGCAGGCTGAGAAAAACAAAAGATTTGACGAAACGCATCCTTCACCTCCGCACTTTGGATGTGCACTGATGAATAGATGCAGATTTTGAGGGAAAGGCGGCGTGGGGAAACAAATTTTCGCGCTTGCTGTTCCATGCTTTCCCCCGCTGGTTAGGGCGAAGGGATGGGGCACAGGTGCAGCGTCATGTTGCCGCATCAATCCAAGCTGGAGGATCGTAGAAATCAGGCGCGCGGCGCACAGGTGGATTCGCGCAACACGAAGCGCGTCTTGTACTCGAAGTTGGTTTTCTTGGGTGTGTGCTGGATCTCTTCGATGAGGGCGCGGAAGGCCAGGCCGGCAAGCTCGCGAGGAGAAAACTCGATGGAGGTAAGCGGGGGCTGCGTGTACTGGCAAATGGTGAGGTCGTCGAAACCAATGAGCGCGATGTCTTTTCCGGCATGAAGGCCACGCGCGGCCAGGGTCTTCAAAGCGCCCACGGCGGCCACGTCGTTACAACACAAAACCGCAGTGGGCGGCTTGGGAAGGCTGAGCAAAAAGCCCATGCCGTGCGCGCCTCCATCCCAGGTGTGATCGCACTCGGCCACCAGCTCCTTATCGAAGGCGTAGCCGACCGCCTTCATGGCTTTGCGCAGCGCGTCGAAGCGCGTGCGCATGCTGCTCCAGCTTAGACGCCCGCTGAGGTAGCCAATGCGCTGATGCCCGAAGTCGACGAGGTGTTTGATGGCGTCTTTGAAACCGGGGAGATAGTTGATGCGCACATTGCGCACGCCACGCAGATCGTGATCGGCGCCGGCGTATACCACGGGCACGTCGATGTGCGTTTTCGCCAACTGCTCTTCCATGCCGAAGGTGAGGGCGGCGATGCCTTCCACCTGGCGTTCCTGCATGCGCTCAGCGCACACGGCGATGTGATCGGGACGGGTTTCAGTATCGGCAAAGCTGACGAGAACTTCGTAGCCCTGCTCGACGGCGGCGCGTTCAAAGTAGAGCATGACCTCAGAGAAAAACGGATTGCCGCCGCTCAACTCAGAGACGATGAGGCCGACGGTGTGACTGCGGCCGCGCGCCAGGGCACGCGCCTGGAAGTTGGGCCGATAGCCCACTTCCTGAATGATGGCCTGCACGCGGCGCACCAGTTTGGGATCGACAGATTCAACCTGATTGATGACGCGGGAAACGGTGGAATGAGAAACACGAGCCCGCTTGGCAATCTCCCTGATATTCATGGACTTTCCTCATATCGAACGGCCGCCGGAGAGGGCGTTTTAGAAACCGGTCACTCGGGCGGTCTGCGGTTCGACTCCGAGTATATCAGCAGATCGTGGGCGTGTCGGTGAGAGGGTGGGACGGGGAGGAGTTGGCGGGGTTGGGTTCCGCACCCGCTTTTGTCGGCATAGTGTCTGTTGCCGGATCATTTGCCGCTGCTTGCGGACGGCCGGCGCGGGCGAAACTTGAGCACATAGAAGGCGCCGATGAGCAGCAGAAGAATGCCGCCCCAGAGGCCGGGATGATACTGCGCGAGAATCGCCTGCGAAGGCTCGGACCAGTCGACGATGGAAGTGATGAGAATGATGACTCCGTAGATGGTCAGCAGCAAGCCGATGAAAAACCAGACGGGCAACATGTGATGACGTGCGCGCATTTTCGGGCTCCTTTGTCTCGCGTGCCGGAGAGTTATTTTGCCGCCGCAGTCGTGGCAGGACCAACGACAGTTGTGAAACTCACCCACCAGGAGTCGCCGCTCTGTTCGATTTTGAACTCCGATGGTTTTGCATCCGATGGGTGCTTGCCGTTGACGAGCACATCGGCCGCCGTGGGCTGTTTTTCAAATGGCCCGAGACGCAGGGAGACGGTGCCCAGCGGACGGTCGGCTGCAATATCCAATGTCATGCGTTGGCCCGCGCGGCGGAGATCGTAATGCAGCAACGCGGTCTCTCTGTTTCCATTGTGCTCCAAGAGCGCGGGATATTTGGAGACGGCAATTTCGTTCCAGCCGTACGGCAGGCGCGGCATGATGCGCAAGTGCTGCGGCTGCGTTGTCATCCACGCCGATGAGGAGGCGGAAGATTTTGACGATCTCCGCTTCCTGCACGCCGTTGCCCTGATCGCCGGTGCGGAAGATGGAGCGGCCGTCGGGCATCGACCTGCACGCCCTCCGGCACGACGAAGGAGTGAATCTCGGCGTCGTAGGTTTCGCGGGCGGTCCAGTTAAGCATGGGGGTTACATCTTTCATGCGGTCGAGCAGCAACGCCGCCTGCGTGACAAAGCCCTGGCCGTAACCCATGGCCCATCCATAGAAACCGAAGGGGCGATAGGTGTCGATCAAGCGCTGATAGGCAGCTTCATTCACGGGTCGCCATGCCGGATCGTCATCCTGCGGCGCGAAGCCGTGGTAATCGGCGAGGAAGATCAATGGGCCGAGCACGGTGCTTTGATTAGGCCAGCCTGCATAATCGAGTGTCCACACACGGCCGTACTTCGGATCGGTGATGGCGTAGTTCGCGGAGATTGCCGCGCGCATCT
This sequence comes from uncultured Acidobacteriota bacterium, assembly GCA_963826735.1. Taxonomy (GTDB): domain Bacteria; phylum Acidobacteriota; class Terriglobia; order Terriglobales; family Acidobacteriaceae; genus Telmatobacter. The sequence continues at coordinate 138,265 of CAWGYN010000005.1, read as the reverse complement.
TTTCGGCGCGATCGCGCCACAACGTGGCGGATTGGGTTTCGCCGATGGAATCGGCCATCTGCGCGAGGGCTTCGAGAGCGGTCATGCAAACGGCATCGGGATAAACGGAATACCCTTTGCCCGCGGCGGATTCGCCCGTGGTGTAGAGCACGCCGTCTTTCGCACCGGTCACGTCCGCGTGATCGAACTGCCAGGGAATCCAATCGCCGGCAGCTTTCACGTCGGGCCAACGCGCGCGAAGCCATGCGTCGCGATCGGGAACGCGCTGCCAAAGCTTGTAGATGAAGAGCGCAATCAGGCCGTGGCCATCATTCTCGAAGGGCTGTGCGAAATCCGGACGGTTGATGACGCGGTTCCAGTGCGGCGGAAGTTGCACGCCTTTGTAGGTGAGCGCAGGGATTCTGCGCCCAGGTACGCGCGGAACGGAAAGCGAAATCCGCGGTGGGCGTGGTCTTGTTGAGGAAGCCGAGCTCGGTGAGCTCCTGCATGGTGCGGCCGAGGTCGCGCGACCATGCATCGCCGTAATAGACGCCAACATTTTTGCGGAAAGTGCCGAATTCCCCGCCAGCCGACCGCGGATCGCCGGACCAGGCGAGCGCGTTGCGCGTGGAGGTGTGATAGGTGCCATCGGCGTCGATCTTGTCGAGCATGTCCTGGACGTTGGCGTAAAACGCATTTTGCAGCGCGACGGCGTAGTTATTGCCCTTGAAGATGACACGCGGCCCGGAGTATCCGGCGGGGATTTCGGCCGCGATGGGCGACTTGAAATCGCGCGTCGGTGGAATAGAAGGCGTCGCTGAGAGCGGTGAGGCGTTTTTTGGAATCGGCGTCGTCGACACCGGCGGCGCGCAGGGGTTTTTCCTGCGACGAATTTGCGGAATTCGGGAGTGAGTTCGCCGGCGTCGATGGGCAGCGATCCGGGAATTCTCGCGTCAGGCGCGACCTCTACCGTGATGCCGGCGACGGCGACGGAGCCGTGCTTCTCGGGCGAATAGGTGATTTCGATGCTGGCGAGCGGAGAATTCCTGGGAGCGATGACGGCCACATAATTGCCATCGTCGACCGGCGCGGCGGGGTAGAGACGCAGGGATTGCTCGAATGCTTTGCGCAGACGCGCATCGGTGGGAAACGGTTCGCGCGTTTGATAAAACGGCAGGCCCCACCAGACGCTTTCGCCGAGGATAAGTGGGTAATCCTGCGTGGAGCCGTCGGCATAATGCAGGCGAATGGCGCCGAGGTTGTCGCCGACGATGTAGCGCGCCGCATAAGTCAGGGGGCTGGACCATGCGGAGGGTCGCTGGGTCTCAATCAATCCGAGGAGGAAGATTTTCTTTACGGTGACGCCGACATTGGCCTGAATGACATCTTTGGTTGCGGGGCGCGAGGGCGTCGAAAGAAAAGGAACGCCGTAGCGATAGAGCATTTGCCCGGTTGCGGCGTCGTTCTGGGCAATGTGCAGAGCGAGAAAGCGATCGGGCGGGGGCGCGTTGCCGGGTGCGGCGAATCCGTGGACCGAGCCGGCAAGCAAGGCAAGAAGCGCAGCGCTCAGCGCGCGAGTGGCAAGTGTTCTTCGATTTTTCATTGCGATTCCTACCAGAACATCCATTGCAGGATGCCGAAGAAGATGGCGACACCGCCGGCCCAGAAGATCGGAGTCTTCCAGAAGGGCAGATGTTCGTTCTTGGGAAACATGGTGTGCGCCCCAGGTGAGTCCGGACAGTTGCTCTTCGGTCTTTGGCTTGGTGAAGAGGCTGACGACGATGGTGACGAAAACACAAATGAGCAGCGACCAGAGCGCGCGATAGACGATTCTCGGCCATGTCCTTGGCATCCGGCGAGAGCGCCACGTAGCGGATCCATGCGGGGTGGATCTTGACCGCGGTGTACATGGCCACGGAAGACCCGGTGCCGGCGAGAAGGCCCCAGAATCCGCCCTTTGGGCGTGGCGCGCTTCCACATCATGCCGATGATCACGGTGCCGAACAGCGGCGAGATGAAGAAGCCGACCAGCGCCTGCATGTAGTCCATGATGCTTTTGAAGTTGGTGACGAAGTAGGCGGTGCCGATGGTGAGAAAGACGCCGAGGATGGTGCACCAGCGGCCGATGCGCACATAATGCGCGTCGGACATGCCCTTTCTTGATGTAGGGCTGGTAGATGTCGTAGGTCCACACGGTGGCGAAGGCGCTGACGTTGCCGGCCATGCCCGACATGAAGCCGGCGATCAGCGCGGTGATGCCGAGACCGAGCAGTCCCGGCCCGCAGTAACGCGCCAGCATGAGCGGCAGCACTTCGTTGTAGCTGTGCAGGCCGGGCCTGCATGGCGCTCTCCGGCACCAGGTGGTAGGGCAGCACCGCCAGCCCGAGCAGTCCGGGAAGAATCACGATCAGCGGCACGACCATTTTGAAGTAGGAGGCGATGATGGGCGCCAGTTGCGCGGAGCGCAGATCTTTGGCGGCCATGGCGCGCTGCACCACGAGGAAGTCCGTGGTCCAGTAGCCGCAGGCGATGGCGCCGCCCAGGCCGAAGACGATGCCGGTCCAGTGCACGCCCATGGGATTTCCGGAGAAGGTGCCCAGCGTGCTCCAGAGATGGACGTAGTCGTTGCGAGTGCACTCTGCTGGAAGATTGCGCGCCTTGCAGGCCGCACCAGCCGCCGACTTCGATCATGCCGAGAATGGGAATGATGAGCGCGCCCAGCCAGATGAGAAAGAACTGCAGGACCTCATTGAAGATGGCGGAATACAAGCCGCCCAGAGCCACGTAAACGGCCACGGTGAGCGAAGAGACCCAGATGCTGAAGTGGATGTTCCATCCCAGCACGACCTTCATGACGATGGCCATGGCATACATATTGATGCCCGACATGAGGATGGTCATGAAGGCGAAGGAGATGCCGCTCAAGGCGCGCGTGGATTCGCCGTAGCGCAGTTGCAGATAGCCGGGAACGGAATGGGTTTTGGAGATGTAATAGAAGGGCATCATCACCAGCCCGAGGAAGACCATGGACGGGAAGGCGGCGATCCAATAGAAGTGCGCGGCCAGAATTCCGTACTGATAGGTGGACGCGGCCCAGCCCATGAGTTCGATGGCGCCCAGATTGGCGGAGAGAAAGCTGAGGCCCGCGACCCATGCGGTCATCTCGCGGCCGGCCATGAAGAAATCGTTGGAGGTATTCGCGTAGCGCCTGAGGTAAATGCCGATGCCCAGCACCATGACGAAATAAATGGCGATGATGAGGACATCGGAAGGAGCAAGCGAGACGAGTCTGCTGGGCGACTGCCACAGAAATACGGCGGCGAGAGTGCACGGAAAAACCATCGAACCTTCCTTGAGCGGCGTAAATCAGATGCTCGGCGGGGGATGGAGAAACGGCGGAAGCTTCTTGTTGGGCCCGTGATTATGTGACCTCGAAGATCTTCTCCATGCGCACCCATTTTTCGCCGGGGCGGGCATTAGGAAGAGGCTTCTGAAACTTCCACATGAGCTCTTCCCACTTTCGCATTTCGGGGCTGGCCTGTCAGCAGCGGCTTTGGCGTCGAGGTCGAAGTCGTCGGTGGTTTCAAGGATCATGACCATCCGGTTTCCCGCGAGATAAATCCTCTGGCTCACGACACCTTTGGCCCGAATGCATTCGAGCACTTCGGGCCAGATGTTTTCCTGCCTGTGGTAACGCTTGTATTCCTCAATCAGGTCAGGATTGTCGTGCAAATCGAGTGCGAAGCAGTAGGTCTTCATGGACAGTGGATCGTGAATCGTGAACCGTGGACCGTGATCCGTGAACCGTGGATCGTGAACCGTGGATCGTGAAAAAGTGAACGAGTGAAGTTAATCCGCCAGCACCAGATCCTCGACTTCGCGGAAATAACGGATGCTGGTTTCGACCAGGGCATCCAGTTTGGGCTTGTCAGGTTTGCCGTGCATCGCGGGGTACGGATCGCCGCCGGGGCCGAGGGGTTCGAAGGTGACGAAGCGGTCGCCCTGGTTGAAGCCGATGACGTAAAGGGCGCGGATGATGGTTGCCAGGTCCATCGATCCTTCGCCCATGGCGCAGCGGTTGCTGTCGGCCATGTGCAGATTGACGAGTTGATCGCCCGCGTCGAGAATGGCATCGCCGATGTGCCGCTCTTCCGACTGCATGTGGTAGACATCGCCGTTGATGTGGCCGATGCCGGGATGGTTGACCTGCGGCGAGATACCGCTTGGCATCGGCGATGGTATGCACCAGGCTGACTTCGGCGGAACGGATGGGCTCGATGGCGGCCTTGATGCCATGCTTTACGAAATAAGTCGCCGCGCATGGCAAGCGTCTCAGCCGAACGCTCGAATTCAACGTCGTCATATGCCTTGGGCCGGCCGACGGCGCCGGGCACAACAAGTAGATAGCTGCCGCCCACGGCGCGCGTGAAAGGAACTTCGCGGTCGAGGTAATCGAGGGCGGCCTGGCGGCAGACGGCGCGATTGCAGGCCAGATCGTTATCGGCGGAAAACATGCCGCATACGCCGGAGACTTTGAGGCCGTGGTCGCCGAGAATCTTCAGCGTCTCGTCGACCTTGTAGCCGAGATTGGGGCCGTAGTGGTTGCCGTGCAGCTCAATATAAGGGACCTTGGACTTCGCGAGCCTTGCTGCCGAGTCGGCCAGCGACTCTCTTCCGAATCCCCAGTTGCTCCACGAGAGTTTGAGCCGCGGCTTGAGCTGGTCGGGCTTGAGTTCGTGGAAGCGTTCAAGAATTTTGCTGTTGGTTTCTTCGAAATGTTGCTGGCGCATCGTTCGTTCTCCTTGGAAACGCGCGGGCCAGGAGGCCCGCACGACAGCCGGTCAGGAGACCGGCGCTACATTTTGTCGCTGGAGGCCGGCCCACCATTCCAGACCGGCGTTCCATGTTTTCGCTAATGCCGCGCATGGTCTCCCACGGCGGGCATCTTGGTGTGCACGTCGGGGCCGAAGTAGCGCAGCGTCACCAGCGGGTCGGTCTTCGAGTGATTTTCGAAGGTCACGCCCGCCACCGCTGCCTCGTGCGAGATGAATACCTCGTCCTGCGTCATCTGTCCGAAGCGGATGATCGACGGGCAGTCCACATCGAGCTTGCCGATGCGTCCGTGGCCCTGGGTGACGATGACGCCGCTGGCGCCGGGGTCGCGGAGGGTGCAGCGCGCTCCTGGCTCGACGGTCAACTCACGGGCGCTGAACTTCTGCTGGCCGGCGATGGTTCCGTAGACGATCCAGCGATCGACATAACCCTCGCTGACGGTATCGGCCACGGGAATCGGCTCCAGGTAATGCTGGTTCTTGAAGTCGTCGACGAGGTTGGCCGGGTAGTCGACGAGATCGGCCAGGAAATCGAAATCCCAGTGCTTGTCTTCGGGAACATCCTGGGTGAGCAGGCTGCGCGGCACCGGGCGCGCTTCCACCATCGACTGGAACATGGCCAGCACGTCGCTGCCCCACTGCGGTTCATAGGTCAGCAGGGAACCCGGAGCGTGCAGGATGCGCGGCGGCACCAGCCAGCCTGTGCCGGGCTTGAGCCGGTAGGCCTTGGAGTAGTCGAGAATTCCGTTGTCGCCTGTGTCCCATGCCTCAAGGCAGGCGCGGATGTGCTCGCGCGTTGTGCCCGGCTCGAGCCCGAAATAGGTATGAGGAAAATTGCCGTCGGTGGCGTTCTGCTGCGGAGGAAAATAGTAGCCCTCCGGCTTGCCTTGACGGCCCACGAGTTGGGCCTGCTCGTCGCTCTGGTGCAGGTGATGCATGATGGGGCCCATATTGTCGAAGAACTTGCTGTAGACGGGCCAGCGATGGTACTTCTCCCAGATCGCGTTGCCCACCAGACGCGGCCCCTCGGCTTCGACGGCTTCTTTCAGGGTGAAGCGGTCGCCGTTCGAGACCACATAGCTCAGGCCCTCGTCAGGTGTGCGGTTGTCGTTCATGGCCGGGGTGGTAGAAGCGAACCAGCGCTCGTCGATGCCTCCGCGGTGGGCGCCGTAGGCGTAGAGATCGCGGGCATCGAGTTTGAGTCTGCGGCCGGGCTGTGTATAGACCCGCGGCACCCATGTGGGGGCGAGCCTGAGGATGCCTTCGCCGTCTTCAAGAGCCTGCCGGGTTGATGTGTTTATAGCTGTGGAAGTGCTCATCTGTCTCTCCATTTTGTTTGTATCCTGCTGCCAGATCGGCGCACTCGCAGGCGCCGAAAGCGAAATCCACCAGCAACCGGTCTCACAAACTCGTCGCAAAGACCTTACAACTTTGTCACCTCCGTCGTCAAGGTGAAAAGGGATCGTTCTGCGTCGATTGCCATAAGACAAGCATTAACAACTACTTACTTTGGAATATCCAGTGGGATATGGTGTGGGCGGAAGGCGAAGCAATCGCGGGAACCGCTCACTTAGATCAGTATCACTACCGCCAAAATCTTATCAAGTAACTCTTTTATTATCAACATTATAAAATAAAAATACCGGTTTCTCAAAAATTCCTTGACAAGCGTAAGATCGTTTGCATAGCATTTCGGCGGGCGCAAAAAAGGGGTCGTACGCCCTTCCCAATCAAGGAGGAGTCCCGTATGTTTGTGCAATCAATTGCAAGCTTTCGCCAAGTGACAGCCAACAAGTTCGTGCGCACTTCGCGCAATCAATCTCAAAATATTCGTTGGACAGGCTGGCTTTGCCGCGGCCTATCCGTTCTCAGCATTGCTCTGATGGTTCTACTCGCAGGCCGGGCATCGGCCCAGGAAGCGGACCAGGGCGCCATTATCGGCGTGGTGACGGACTCGACCGGCGCGGTCATTCCGAACGCAGATGTAACGCTGACCAACGTCGATACCGGCCTGGTGCTGAAGACCAAGTCAAATGGCAGCGGCAATTACTTCTTTGGGCCGATCAAGACCGGGAATTATACGGTGGGTGCGTCCTCGGCGGGCTTCCAAACCACGGTCGAGCAGAACATTGTGGTCCACGTGCAAGACCGCCTTAACATTCCCCTGGCCCTCAAGCCGGGCAATGCGTCGGAGACGGTGACGGTAACCTCCGTGGCGCCGATCATGCAGACGCAGACGGCGGAAACGGCCGTCGATGTCGATACGCACTTTCTGAACGATGCACCGCTGGCTAACCGCAATTGGATTTTCATCGCCCAGGAAGCGCCGGGTTCGACGCCTTTCGTGGGACGCGGCTCAGGTAACGGCGATTTTTCGTCGAACGGCCAGCATGAAGAGCAGAACAACTTCATGCTCGACGGCGCCGACAACAATACCATGAACAGCGACTACATTAACGGCTCGAGCTACAGCATCGCGCCTCCGCCGGATGCCATCGACGAGATGAAGGTGGAGACCAGCAACTACAGCGCGGAGATCGGGCGCGGCCACGGTGCCGTCATCAACGCCACCACCAAGTCCGGCACCAACTCGATTCACGGGGATCTCTGGGAGTACGTGAGAAATACGAAGCTGGACGCGCTGGTTTGGACTCAGGCACCGGGCTCGACCCCGGCGGTGTTCCACATGAATCAATTTGGCGCTACCCTGGGCGGGCCGATCATCAAGAACAAGTTGTTTTTCTTCGGCGACATTCAGGATGCGCGCTACGTAGCGGGAGCGACTCCGAGCACCTATAGTGTGCCCACGCCGCGCATGCGGCGAGGCGACTTCAGCGAACTGCTGAATACGACCTACTCCGGTAACTCCTGTCCGGTTGTGCTGTACACGCCCAACACCAACACCGGCACGTATACGTGCAACACCGGCACTAAAACATTCGTGGCGCCAACCGGAACCGTTCAGCAATACGCCGGCACCAGCGCCCCCGCGATGACGTGGAATGCCCCCTCCGGGTGGAATGTTTCGTCCTATGCCTTCCCCGCGGGCCAGAACGTCTTCAGCACGGCCCAGATGGATACGGTGGCCCAGAAACTCGCTCAGGCCTACCCCTGCCCCAACTACTCTCCAAACGGATATCAGAATTACGGACAGCCCAATGGCGGGTGGAGCACGGGCGACTGCAACGCCACGAGCGACGTTGACTACGGACCGACCAGCAGCAACTACCAGGTGGACCTGAACGAGGACTCGGATCCGATCAATTGGGATGGCAAGCTGGACTGGGACATCAGCTCCAAAGACCTGGCCACTTTCCGTGTCGACTACCAGCACATCATGAACACCTTTGTTGCGCCCCTGGGCCCGATCCTCGACGGCATCGGCAGCAACCAGGGCCACACACAGAGCTATTTGAGTTCGAACTACATGCTCGGCGAGACGCACACCTTCTCGCCCACGCTGATCAACGAATTCCGTTTCGCCTTCAACTGGGGCAACGATCAGAACCTGCAGTACAACGCCGCCAGCAACATCTCGGCCACCTACGGATTGAACGGCGTGCCGTTTAACGAGGGCCCACAGAACGGAGGTCTGCCGGCGACATCCACCAGCTGGCAAGCCTTTGGAGCCCACGGCAACGATCCAGCCCATGAAGGCCAGAACAATTACCAGATTCTCGACAACGTGACGAAGATTATTGGCAACCAATCGCTGAAGATGGGCTTCCAAGCCATGCCGATGCGCTTCTACAGCACGGCGGCCGGAACCCCGCGCGGAGCCTACGGCTACTCGAGCACCTATACCGGCTTTACGGGATCAGGCGGCCCCACCGGATATGCGGGCGCGGACTTCCTCGCCCAGGGCACATTGCCCGGCGGCGGGTATACCGGGACCGACAACATGGCCAGCGGCAGCATCAGCAGCTATGTGGTGAATCACTATGTCCACCAATATATGGCTGGATTTATCCAGGACGACTGGAAGGTGTCGCAAAAATTCACCCTGAACCTTGGTTTCCGCTTCGAGCACTTCACACCCAAATTAGAACAGAGCGACCAGTGGGCGAATTTTGTGCAGGAAACTGAAACGATGACGTCCAACGGCGGGACCGGAACGGCGAAGCTGTTGATTCCGAAGAGCCAGTCGGGCATCAAGCTCGACCCGAACCTGCAGGCGCTGCTCACCGCGGATAACGTGCAGGTGGTCTACGATAGCAACCGGCACCTCGTGGATTACCCGAAGATGAACTGGTCGCCGCGCATTGGCGGCGCGTACCAGTTCGACAACAAGACCGTCATGCGTATGGGATTTGGCGTCTTCATGGGCGGCTTTGAGCCGGGCGGCGGCTCGGCCCTCACCCAGAACCCGCCTTACTACATGACCGCAAACCTGGCCAGCTTGCCTTCCTGCACGCAGGGAACTTATTGCGGATCGCAATATGCCTTCGGCAACACGCTCGAGAATGGTTTCTCAGGGTTCCTGTCTTCCGGCGGAATCGAGCACTTCGCCACCTTCCCGAACATCCAGCAATCGGGGACGGGACCGAACCCGACCATGCACATGCCGTACACCATGAACTTCAACCTGAGCGTGCAACGCGCCTTCTGGCAAGGGACGACGGCAACCGTGAGTTACGTGGGCAGCGTGGGACGCCACCTGGTGACTCTCTACAACAACCCCGACCAACCCCTGGCGATTACGATTGGCGGCGAGTCGGGCAACGGGTTCAATCCCTACCCGCATTTCAGCGGGTCCCAGTGGATGGGGTGGACAGGCAGAAGCTCGTATAACTCATTACAGGCTTCGGTGCAGAAGCACTATGGCCACGGCTTGAGCTTCCTGGGCACGTATACCTGGTCCCACGCGTTCGATAACACGATCGACCTGCTGGGCGGCGACTACGGCGCTTACAAGCAGTCCTATCTTATCCCCATCAATACAGAGTGGGGGCAGTCCGGCTACGATATCCGGCAGCGCGCCGTGATCAATGTCGATTACGACCTGCCGTTCGGAGTTGGCCGGCAATTCGTCAACCATCCGGGCATACTGGACCGCATCGTGGGCGGATGGAAGACCGACATGGAGTGGTGGGGCCAGACCGGCCAGCCGTTCACGGTCTCGATCAGCAGAAACTCGGGCTTCGGAAACGCCAACGGCGGCGAGAGCAACAGCGCCATCAAGGTCGCCAATGCGTACTCGAACAACCTGCAGCCTCCGGCTAATTACCTTGGCCAGCTCACCACCAGCGGCCAGTCCGGAGGGACGGCGTCGAATTCGGCCGCGAATGTTTGCGCGGCTCAGACCAAGACACGGCAGCGCTGGTTTAACCCGTGCGCTTTTGCGGATCCGCTTGCGGTCGGCAGCTCGAACAATGCGGCCTCCGCTGCACTTCTGGCGCCCTACCAAACCGGCACTTTCAGCTATGCTTCGGGGCCGGTTGGCGTCGATAACTCGCTTTGCGACGGGTTGGGATGCACCACCAGCGCCACCGGGGCGACTGCCGGAACTCCCGTGCCGTACGTCACCGGCTACCCGGCCGTGGCGCCTTTCTTTGGCAGCCCCAAGAACGATGTTTCCGGGCCAGGCAACTGGAAGCTGAACGCCTCGCTGTTCAAGGACTTCAGGACGTTCCACGAGCAGTTTTTGGAGTTCCGCGCCGACGCCTTCAACGTCCTCAACCACCCGAGCCTCGGCAACCCCGGCAGCACCAGCACGAATATCGGCGCTAACGTTGTCCAGATCACTGGGACAGGGTCCAACCAGAACCTCACCATCGACGCACGCTTCTTCCAGTTGTCAGGGAAGTACGTGTTCTAACTTGATTGCCTCAGTTGATTGAAGGCATTACCTATGAGGCCGCTCGCAATTGGGCGGCCTCATTGCATGTGCGAGATAGACTGAGCGAGACTGAACAAAACTGGGCAAAACTGAACAGGCAGGAGACAGTGTGAATCGGCGTACATTTAATCAGCTTGCCGGCATGGCCGGACTGGGCGCTCTGGTGGGGCGCAAAGCAGTTTCCGCAGCAGTTTCTTCGCAGACCGGGAATCAATTCGCACCACGCGGGCGAGGGTTGGGCGACCGCTATCTTGTGGGCGCGGCTTACTATCCGGAATGGTGGCCGGCCAGCGAGTGGGAGATCGATTTCCGCGAGATGCGGGAGCTCGGCATCAATGCGGTGCGCATGGGCGAATTCGCATGGGCAAGTTTCGAGCCCGCGCCGGGAAAATTCGACTTCGACTGGATGGATCGCGCGCTTGCGATTGCCGGCCGCAATGGCATCGGGGCCGTGATGGGAACGCCGACGGCGTCCATTCCTCCGTGGCTTTACCAGCAGTACCCGGATGTTCTGAGCGGAAATGCGGAAGGGCCTTACACCTATGGCGGGCGCAAGGGATACAACACCAATAGCCCGCATTATCTTGAAGCTTGCGCACGCGTCGTGGCCGCGCTCGCCGATCACTATGGCAAGAACCCCACGGTGATCGGGTGGCAACTCGACAACGAACCTGGCAATCCCCAGCAAACGTTCGATGCGGTCTCTGAGCGCGCTTTCCAGCAATGGCTCAAGAATCGCTACGGCACTCTGGATGAGTTGAACCGCGTTTATAACGGCGCTTTTTGGAGCAACAGATTCACCGATTGGTCGCAGATTCGCTTTCCATATAACTCGGCGGAAGGGGGATGGCAGCCGGCAATCTCACTCGACTATCGCAGATTCTTCTCAGAATCGTTCCTCAATCATTTGCGCAAGCAGGCGGAGATTCTTCATGCGCGAACGGAGAACCAATTTGTTCTCACCAACTGGTCGAGCCCGACTGGAGCGGTGGATGCGTATGCAGCGGGGGAATTCCTGGACGCGTCGGCGTGGGATAACTACGTGAGCGCTCCCGGTCTGAGCCGGTTCCAGCGGCAATACACTTCCGGTTACCTGAGCGATATCACGCGCTGCGCGGGCCCGCACCAGAGATTCATTTGCGCGGAGCAAAATGCTTACGTTCCGCCCAATGCCGATCCCGAGGGCTTGCGTCTGCAAGCCTATTGCGATCTGGCGCACGGCAGCCACGGGCAGCTTTACTTTGAATGGCGCCGGCCTGCCGCCGGGGGCGAAGAGCACCGGCCGTCCTTCATCAAGGGCTTCGATAGCAAAATCAATCCGGACAAGGACACGCTGGCTCTGATTTGCAGGGAGATGGCCCGCCTTGGCCCGAAGTTGGCGAACGCAACTACGCGCGCGAATATCGCGCTGATCTACGACTACGTGAACGCGTGGGCCGAGGGCACTGGCAGCGTCGGCGGAGACAGGGTTCCGCGCTACGGAGAGATTCAGAGTTTCTACACCGGGCTCAAATCTTTGCACTGCGATATCGACATCATCCCGCCCGACAGGGACCTTTCCGGATACAAAGTCGTGGTTGCGTCCAATCTTCGCCTGATCGACGACAGAACGGTGGACCGCCTGAAGGCTTTTGTTGCCGGCGGTGGAACGCTGGTGCTGAACTACCGGGCCGCCACGCAGAATATGGATAACAGCATGCGGCTCACGCTGGCGCCGGGACCGTTCACCGACATTGCCGGAGTGAAATCGGACGCGATTTTGGATCTGAGCGAATACAACACGCAGAACGGCAATCTCGATGCGAATCTTCAGGCTGGCCTGGGAATTCAGTTTGCAGGAAGCGAGACGACTTTCAGCCCGCGGAGCGCAATCGAATCTCTCACGCTCGATGGCGCCGAAGTGATTGCGACGGTTCGCGGCGCAGGGCCCATGGAGGGCCGACCCGCCGTCACACGCAATCGTCACGGCCGCGGCTGGGTGATCTATGTTGGTTGCGATTCGACCAGCGATGACTTCTATGAGGCTGTCGCGCAGGTGGCCAGGACCGCGAGTGGGCTCACGCCGCTGATTCAAGCGCCTGACGGAGTAGAAGTGACAAGCCGGCAGGACGGCGATACCACTTATTACTTTCTGCTGAACCTGACGGAGACTCCGCACGAGAACATTGCGCTGCCGAAGCCGATGGACGATTTGATTCGCGATCTACATGGAGTCACACAAGTTTCGCTGGGGCCGCTGGAGGTTGCGGTTCTGGCGTCGTAGCAGATGCGCTCGATATGGTGGATTAACTGCTGCCCGGCGGTGTTACGGGCTCTGTTCAACTGCGCGCGCTGTCATCATCCCCGGTCCCCAAAAGCGAGAGACCGGGGGCACCCCAATGGGTATAGCCGTGATGGAACTGCTCCAGCTTTGGCGCGGCATTCTCATTGCATCGCCGCAGCGGCGATGAGCGCGTCGAGCGCGGAGGTTTGCCGCGTAGCGTCGGCCGAGTCGAAGGGTCCTTGCCAGATGGCTCCGAACTCGCAGTCCGGGCCCTGATCGCTGGCCACGATGCTTTTCGCGTTGGCATCGGCGAAGGCCTGGTAGCTGGGATCGGGATCGGCAACGTAAAGCGTCATCAAGTTGCGCAGGAAGACGCCTTTGAATTGCGGTGCGTCACCGCCGGACATCGATCCAGGGTCGGTGAGGATGCCGTTCTGAGTGAGATGGGCGATGGCCGCGTTGGCAATGGCTTCGGCTTGCGGCAACAACGTTGGGTCGTTGTCGGCATGGTAAAGCTCCACGAGTCCGCCGAGAATCACTCCCTGGTTGTAGGACCACGTTTTGCCGCCGTTATTGCCGCACGCATTCGGATTGGATGAGTTCAAACCGTCGTTGATGAGATTTTGCGCGTTGATCATGCCGGAGTTTTTGAACCACGTCCACTCCTGCTGCGCCCATTTCAGATAAGATGCCGAGACGCTTCCCGATGTGCGGTTGGCGAGTTTGGCGGCGATGGACAGGAAAAGTTCGTTGGGGATCGCGTTCTTGTAAGTGCGGGAAGTGTCCCACCAGACTCCGCCGCCGCAGGTCGAGTCCCAGGCACCGGTGATGGCCGTGAAGATGGTCTCCGCCATGGAAAGGTATGCGGGATTGCCGGTCACGTCGTAGGCGTCAATCCAGGCCAGCGCCCACCAGCCATCGTCGTCATAAAAAGTGTTGACAAAATTGGCGTGCGCTCCCTGCGCTGCGGTGAAGGTATTAGCGATCACGGAATAATACGACGTGTCGCCGCTGACGCGTTCGTAATTTGCCAGGACGGTGACGGAGTTGGCGGAATTCCACCAGCCGGAGGGAGAAGCGTAAAGGCCGGATCTGGGCTGGTACCACTGCTGCAAGGTCTGGATGGCGGAGGCGGCTTGCTGGGTGTAGCTTTGCGACGCGATCGCGGCACTGCCTGGATTGGCCGGCGGCACGATGGTGCCGCGGCAACCTGTGGGAGCCAGCATGGCGAAGAGGCAGGAGGTAATGAGCGGAACTGTGCAAGAGCTTTTCATAGGATGTGCGTGGCAACGCCGGGCGGCGGCAAACGCTGCGCAAAATGCTGGGACTCGGTGTCTCAGCGTTGGCCAAAGCGTGATGTGTGACCGGTCTCCCGGATCAGTTTGATTTTAGTTTAAATGGTCTCTGATCGCACGAATGGGCACGGGGGCGTCTTTCTTCAAACGGCGAGAGACCTGGCGGCAGTTGTGTCTCGTAGACTGAGGAGAGAGGTTTCGCTTGAATGCAATGGCCGGCTCAATTTTTGCTTTCCGCGCTTTCGGCGGCGCAGTTTCCCAGGGCCGAAGCGCCGGAGATCGCGTTTCTGGGGCGGTCGAACGTGGGCAAATCGAGCCTGCTGAACGCGCTGGTGGGCGAGAAGGCCGCGAAAGTCTCCTCCACGCCGGGACGGACACGCGCCATCAACTTTTTTCGGATTTCGGATGGGCGGGGCAAGCCGCAGATGATATTTGCCGATCTGCCCGGCTACGGATACGCGAAAGTTTCGAAATCCATTTCGGCGGAATGGCCGGCTTTTATCGAGCCCTATCTCGCGGAGCGCGAGACGCTTGGCGTTGTGCATCTGCCTGGTGGACGGCAACGTGCCACCGCGCCCCAGCGATCGCCAGTTGCTGGATTGGCTGCGCGCCGCGGGCCGGGAGTTTGTGGTGGTTGCCACCAAAATTGACCGGATGAGCGGCAACGAGCGCACGCGCAGCCTGGCGGCGCTGAAACGAGCGCTCGATGTCGAGGAACTTTTGCCTGTTTCGGCGAAGACGGGCTATGGGATCAAGGAACTGCGGGCACGGATTGAAAAAACAGGGACTGAGGGACTAAGGGACTAAGGGACTTCGTGACCGGGGCAACTGAGCGCGCTTGTCGGTCAGAGTTTGTCGGGGTCGAACCGATGCTGATCGAACACGCCACGGAAGTATGAGCAGACTTCGCAGGCGAAGGCAATCTCGCTGCGATCGACGCGCGCGTTCAGTCGCTTGGCAAAGCGGGCGGCGAATTCACGATGCGTTGCAAGCAGGCGCAGGTCCTGCGCCATGCGGCCCAGGTAACGCGGCGCGAGGCGCAGCCAGCGGCGGGCCTGCCAGTCGTCCGCGTGGAGACATTCGAGAGCGATTGCATCCAGCACTTCCAGGTCTTTGCGATGAGCTGAGTCCACGCGCCAGATGACGAGCGCCGGAATGCTGGTGAGATCGGTTCCGTCGTATCCGCCTTCTTGATCAATGAGCGCCTCATGAAGCGGCGCAATGGGCACGTCGCGGCGCAGCAGATCAGGCTCGACGCCGCGCTCGTTCATCTCGCGCTCCATGGCCGCCGGGGCCATCGCGACACAAACTGAAACCGTCTCGCGCTTACGAAGTTGATTCTTGAGGATGCGCAGGGCCTCGTCGAGCGAGGTGACGAGGAAATCGGCGACGGCTTCGCGAATGGCCTGCTTTTGCGTGGCGCGGGCTGCCGATGCGACGAGCGTGGCTGCGCCGGCGATGTTAGCCGCGACGACGAGTGCACGGCCCACGTCGTCCATTTCTCCGGCATAGAAGAGCCTGCCGCCGAGTCCCGATTCCGGATCGGCGTACGGGGACGCGATCAGCGTTGCGTAGGCGTGGGCTACGCGTGAGACAAAATCGAGTACGTCTGGAGATGGAGGGGCGAGCGCCACCGGTCTATCTTATCGACCGAATGGGCTGCGGGGCGAATTCCACGAGGGCTGTACCGGCATTCTTTACTTCAGTCAGTTTACTAATTCTCCAGCTCGCGCCAGTTGAGCTTGCGGACGAAGAAAACGAATTCGCCGGGTTTGGCGGTGTAATGGGTCTGGCTGCATTCATTGGGAGCGACTAAGCCCGACTTGAGAATCTGGGTGATGGGATACCAAATGTCTCTTTGCTTGTCGGATTCCTTTGCGACTTCGCAGTTGATGTAGGTCTCCGTCGACATGTCGTAGGTAGCTTTGACGGCGATCTCTTTGGCATCGGAAGGCAGCGTCACGATGACGGTTCCGTCGTCGTTGATTTTTACCCATTCGTTATGCGCAGTGTCATGGTGGTCGATGAGCACTAGATAGTTCGAGGCTTTTACGGGCAGGCCGGTTTTGCCGTCGAGCAGGCGGATCTGAATGGTATTTTCCGTCTGGGCGTGAAGGCTGGCGCAGAGAGCACCAGCACACAAGAGGCCGACGAGGGTGCGAATAACTGGCATACAGGCTTTCCTCCGGCGAAAGGCGACAGCAAATTCCCGCTCGACTGCGATGGCCTGCTGAGTCGGATGAGCTTCGATCGGAGCAGACTTCGAACGCGGCCGCAGCAGAGCCCTGCGCGCGATGACAACGCTTTATTATGCATTTTCAGTGGTTTCGAGGGGGCAAAAAAACGCAGGCTTATTATTCCTAAAGTTACCAGGAAGAATAAGGCTGCCCGTCGCTGCCCGTTTCGGTCGAGCCGGAATGAATGTCGGTGATGCCAGGCTCGGTTTCATCGAGCGAGTACATGGCGTCGCTGGTATCGGTGACCCAGGTGTCTTTGCTGCGGGTCATGGGATCTTCGGGGATGGCGCGGAGGTAGCCATCCTGGACCAGGTCGTCGAGCGACTGCGGGCCCTTCTGCTTGTCCATGGTGTAGGAGTCGATGGCGGTGCGCATGGTCTGCAGGTCTTCCTTGAGCACGGCTTCGCGCGCGTGCTTGATGGCGCCCACAAAGCTGGGAATCGCCAGGGTGATGAGGATGCCGATGATGGCCATGACGATCATCAGCTCGATGAGCGTAAAGCCGGCGGATTGTTTGCGTCTGTTGCGCATGTGTTTTTCTAGTGGTTAGTGATCAGTGGTTAGTGATTAGTGGTTAGTGCATATTGCCTGAATCCGCTCCCGCTCCTGCCGGCACTCGCCACTCATCACTAATCGCTACCACTCATCACTTTCTTCACCACGTTGAGTACTTGGTCCCGTCCAGCGCCGTTCCCTGCGACTTGGAGTGTACATCGAAGACGCTCTGCCCGCCATACGAGTCGGAATCGGGGTCGTCCTGCATGGAGCGCAATCCCCATTCGGCCTGGCCCGTCATTGGATCCACGGGAATCTTGCGGAGAAACTTGAGCTTCTTGCCTTGCACGTCCACGCCGTTGACCAGCGTCTCAAGGTCGGGCGGATAGTTCTGGCTTTCGATCTTGGTCTGGAATGCGCCGCTGTCGGCCGCGTCCTTGTATTTGTCGATGGCGTCGCGCATCATCCAGAGATCGTAGTGCAGCTCGCGCTCCTTCTGCCGCTTGACCTGAAAGCGCACCAGCGGCAAAGCAGCCGACATGAGAATGGTGAGGATGGCCATGGTCACGATCAGCTCAGACCAGCGTGAGGCCGCGTTGCGCTGCGGCGGGATCGGAATGGAGCGTTGCAGACTCATGCGCGCGGTTCCCTACTTGACCACGATGTGGTTTGCCCTGCTCTGCGACCGGTACCTGTTGCTGCGCGCCGTTCACTACCGAGGCGCGCGTGATGGCCAGGCCGCTTTGGCCCGAGGCCTTGGCCTGGAAGGTGAGCACGCAGACCACGCCCGTGCCGGTGACGCCGTGCGTTCCCGGCGGGCGCGAGATGCTGACGACGAGGGTTCCCGGCGGTTCTTCGACATGACTGAGGCCGGTTGGCCTGGCCATCGCGGCTCAGGATGTCGCCGGCCGCTACGCCGCTCAATTGCAGGTTGGCGGTGTCGTAGTGCAACTGCAAGGCAATGGAAGTGACATCGGTTCCGCCGTTGAGCACGACGGGGACCTGGAAGGTGGCGCCTGCGGCCATGGGCGTTGCGGGCACATTGAGGGCCAGGCTGGCGGCTGCCGCGGGCGGCGTAGGCGCCGCGGCTGCGGGCGGAGTTGCAGTTGTCTGAGGTTGCGGCGTTCCAGGCGGCGGGCTGGGCGGCGGCTGGGTAATGGGCGGATTAGGTGGCGGCACAGCCGTTTGCGCGGTGGCCGTGGGGCCGCCATTGGCCATATCGGAGCGCAACTGCGCCAGCATCTGCGGCGCGGCCTCGAGCGCGCTCTGCGCGGGAATCGTTCCCACGGTTGGCCGCTGCGCCGGCATGGTGTGGGCCACGGGCACTACGGCGGGCGCCTGCGCGCCAGAGTCGTCCGCATGACGCAGCTCGATGGAAGCCTGCCCCAGGCCGGTGTCGATGACGCGCAGATTGGCCTGATCCAGCTCCTGCGAACGCACGATGTGCGGCACCACCACGAAGACAATATCGTCGTCCTGGATGTGGCGGTCCCTGGAGCCGAAGATGTACCTGAGAATCGGGAATCGCGCTCAAGCCGGGGATGCCGGTCCAGTTGTTCTCTTCCTGCTTGTTCTGAATGCCGCCCAGGATGCTGGCCTCGCCCTCGCGCAGGCGGATGGTCTGATCGACGACGCGCTGGCTGATGATGGGCTCGGTGACGCCGCTGATGGTCTCGGTTCCGCTCTCGGCGGAGACCTCGATCTTGATCTTCAGGGTGACGTCGTGGTCGTAGTGGACGCTGGGCGTCATCTCGATGTTCACGCCGACGTCCTGGTACTGGAACTGCGTGTTGACCAGCGAGCTGACCAGCGCGGTGGCTGCGCCGGTTTGATAGGAGCCGGTGGCGATGGGGATGCGTGAGCCGATCTTCATGGTGGCTTTTTGCGCGTCGGTGGCGCGGATGCGCGGGCTCTGCAGGACCTTGGTGTTGTTGTCAGTGAGCAGCAGATTGAGCGTGGCCGAACCGACGGTGACGGCGAAGTCGGTGGAGTTGAGATGGGCGAGGTTGTAGAGCGTCAGGTTGCTCGTGCTGCCGGAAGTAGTGGAAGAAGTGGTGGAGCCCGAGCTGCTGGAAGAGGTGCAGCTTCCGCTGGCGGAGCAATTGGGCTGCAGGGCGACGCCGAAGCTGCTGGGCCAGGCGATGCCCAGCGTCCGCTCCCAGTTCTTGCTCACCTCGAGCACGGCGATGTCGACCACGACTTCGCCGCGGGGCTTGTCGAGATCGTCGATGAGCTGCTGCGCCAGCAGAAGCTCGTCGGGCGTGCCGCGCATGACGATGGCGTTCTGGCTTTGCACCGCGAAAGGCCTTGGCGTTGGGCATCACATTGCGAATCGCGGTTGCGACGTCGTTGAGGTCGTTCTGCTGCCAGGCGTTGGTCAGATAGAAGGTCTGCACGGCCTGCTCGTCGAGGTCGCTGCCGCTTGGTGGGAGTGTTCTGGGCCACGAAGATGGTATTGCCGGTGACCGGGCGCCAGAAGGTGTTCGGACATCACGCTGACGATGCGCAGGGCATCGAGCAGCGAAACGTTGTTCAGGTCGACCTCAATGCGGTTGGAGTGGTAGTCGGGATCGAACAGGACATTGATGCCGGCGGCCTTGCCGACGGTCTGATAGACGACCTTGGAGTCCTCGGCCATGTGCAGGGAAAGCGGCTCGTTCGAGACCGGCTTGAGCGCCGGCGGAGACTCGATGGTCTCCAGTTGCTCGGCTTCCGCGGGAGGCTGGGGAAGTCCCACCTCGGGAACCGGCGCGCTTTCACCCTGCTTCTGGCGGAGGCGGGCGATCTCCTGCTGCGCGGCTTCGTTGCCGGGGTCGATTTCGGCGGCGTGAAGGAACTCGCCCAGCGCGCCCTGAGAATCGCCGGCCAGCGCCAGCTTGCGGCCCTTGGTGACGTGCACTGAGGATGCCGTGACGCGCACGCGCGAAAGCGCAATCCTGAAGCGCGCATCCTTGGGATCCTTGTTGTAGGCCTTCTGGAAGTCTTCGAAGGCCGTGTCGTAGTCTTCGCGGGCCTCGGCGGCCTGGCCCTGCTTGTAATCGGTGTTGGCTGACTCGCCGAAAGCCCTTGCGCAAGGCAAGCCAAAGCCTGCCGCTGCGGCAAACAGGACGATGGCGAAGACGGTTCTCGATGTCATGATTCCGGCTATGGCCGGAGCGGGCGTGCAATTCATCCTACTCCCCGGCGTTTCTCCAGATTCGCCCGCGACCTCCCCGGCGGCGTTTTCGAGCCTGGGTTCGAGGTCTCCGGCGGGCGATCTCGATGAGATTTCTTATGCCTGCACTCGGTGAAAAACGCTGCTTCATTCTAGCAAAGCTCTGCTGCTTTCCATCGAAATCCGCGCCGATGCTAGGATGAAGACTCAAGGAAGCTCGCCTGTGCCCCGCCAAAGCAGCCACATTATCGTTCCCAAAGACGCGCCGCCCGCGAAAAAGGCGGCCCAACCGCGCGACCCCGTGGCCAGCGGCGAGCGCGACGCCGCGCACAACCGAGCCGCCAGCCATAACTACTTTCTCCTCGAGAAATTCGAAGCCGGCGTGGCGCTGCGCGGCACCGAGGTGAAGTCGATCCGCGAGGGCAAGGCCAACCTGAAGGACTCCTACGGACTCATCAAGGATGGCGAAGCGTTCCTCTTGAACCTGCATATCGGACCCTACTCCCACGGCAACATGGCCAACCACGACGAGACGCGAACCCGCAAACTCCTGCTGCACCGCGAGGAAGTTAGCCGGCTACTCTCGAAGACGCAGATCAAAGGGCATACGCTCATCCCCACGCGGCTCTATTTCCGCAAGGGTCGGGTGAAGTGCGAGCTGGCCGTGGCCAAGGGCAAGCAGGACTGGGATAAGCGGGAGACTGAGCGGCGACGGGAGGCCGACCGGGAGGCAACGGCGGCGATCAAGGCCAATAAGCAGAGGGGCGGGCGGTGAACCAGCTTCTAGCTGTTAGCGATTAGCCTCGGTTTTCGGCGATGACCGGATGGAGGGACCCGCCTCGCCGCTTGTACTCTCGCAGTATTTTGAAGGGTCAATAGCAAGCACATCCATCAACTGCGCCACTCTGGTGGAATGTAGTCAGGCTTGGGCGCCTCGATGCCACCCCGAGTTTCTGAAAATGCCCAAGGAACAACCTTTTCAAGAGTTGTGATCCTGGGTCTGAACCTCAGTTGATGGGTTTTATTGATCTCATTTAAGGCTTGAACCAGTTTCCTCGCGCAATCGTTGGCTTCTGGCACAAAGAGCCATGGTCGCGATTCCCATTCAAGAGGAAGATGATTGTACTCAGAAAGAGCCTTCCTTATTTGGTCCCAATTGCTATTCCATCCTCTTAACCGCCTGATCAGGGCTTGAAGTGTCTTGCTATATGTGACTTCGCAAAGGAAAATCGTTGACGGATCATTTGGTCCAGTCCCGAAGTTGACAGCAAGCGCATCGCAATACCAGAGCGTACCTTTTGGAGGGCGCGGACCGGGCTTAATTTGAATGCAGCATTCAGGATTGACAAACACCGAGCGGTCAGCCCGCAGATAATCACCCACAATGCTCTGATAATAATCGCCCATCGATTTCTTTCCGTCGGTTTGCGCTTGAGGATTCGCAAGCCACTTTTCTGGAGTGGAATCGATCATAGGCTTGCGCTGACGGGCGAGCCAATGACACGAATGAGGGAGAAGCTAGCGGATGACCCTAATGCAGGGCCAAGGTTCTTCCAGGCGGTGTAGACGGCGGACTTGCGCTGGATGGTGAAGGGCAGGCGCCGAGAACCATCGGCTAACCAAGCCACTCTTCCGTCTCGCTCCGCGCCTCTTCGCGGCGCTCGGCAATCAGTTCATCGGACGCCAGAGAAGCGGGGTTGGCCAGTGGTTTGAACTCCGACTGAATCCTGCGGATTTTTGCGAGTTGCGGCTCAATACGCAGAACGCCGTCCTCGAGCGACATGACAACCGTGTCGCCGAGATTCAGGCCCATGGCTTTGCGGATCACGGCGGGGATGACGATGCGGCCGTTTGGATTGATGCGAGCTTGAATGCCTTCCATTTTCATTGAGGTGCATCCATGGATGACATTATATGTCATATTCACATGCAGTCAAGTAGAGAAAATGGCATAAAATGTCACGATACCGAGTCTGTCGATCTGCGCCCGGATGGCACTGCTTTCCCGGGCCGGGTAATTTGCCACGAGACGCGGTCCCCATAAAGAATAGGAACCATGCGGACTGAGATTTCCTTTGCCCCGATTGCGGGGATCGCTACTGAACTACTGGCCGTTCTGGCCGCCGACACGCAAACCGCCAAAGGGCCTGAGGCCAAACCACAACCTACGCTGCTGACGAGCGACGCGGCTGTCGAAGCCGCCGCGGCCGGGGTGCTCGCGACCGGCGAGTACAAAGCAGGCGCGAACGAGACCGTGCTGATTCATGCACCGGCGGGGCTCGCGGCCAAGCGGCTGCTGATCGTGGGGCTGGGAAAGCTGGGCAAGGCCACAGTGCATGGCGTGCGCGAGGCTGCGGGAACGGCGGTGCGGTTTGCCAAGCCGCGCGGGATCAGGCAACTTGCCTTGGCACTGCCCCTATCCGATGCGCTGTCCGCCGTAGCCAGCAGCCCGGGCTGTCGTTGAAGGAGCTTTCGTCGGCGACTTCGATCCCGACACCTATCGTAGTGACCGCAAAGATCAGAGCATCGAGAGCTTCATTCTTGCGGCTCCGGAGGGCATGTTCCGTTCGGCCATGGAGTCGGGTTTCGCCGAGGGAGTGATTGTTGGCGAGAGCCAGAACTTTGCGCGTTCGCTGGTGAATGAGCCGGGCAACAAGCTGACGCCGACGATGCTGGGCGCAGCGCGCGGCACAGATGGCGCAGGAAGTTGGACTGGGATGGGAGGTCTACTCGACCGAGAAGCTGCACGAGTTGAAAATGGGCGCGATTCTGGAGCGTGGCGCAGGGATCGGCGGAGCCGCCTGCGCTGATCGTGCTGCGCTATGAGCCCGAGGGCGTGACTGAAGGACCCGTTCTTGGGCTGGTTGGCAAGGGCATTACGTTCGATACCGGCGGCATCTCCATCAAACCCGCCGACAACATGGAGAAGATGAAGTACGACATGGCGGGCGGCGCGGCGATGCTGGGCGCGATGCGCGCCATTGCGCTGCTGAAGCCGAGGGTGCGCGTGATCGCGATTGTATGCGCGGCAGAAAACATGCCTTCGGGCACGGCGCAAAAACCCGGCGACGTGCAGACCGCCATGCCGCTCGCCCCGGATAAGCCGGGCAAGACCATCGAGATCATCAATACCGACGCCGAGGGGCGGCTGGTGCTGGCCGACGGACTGACCTACGCGCGGCAGCTCGGCGCAACGCACCTGATCGACGCAGCCACGCTCACCGGCGCCATTTCCGTCGCCCTGGGCAAAACCACTGCCGGGGTATTCTCGAACGACGATGCGACGTACAGCAAGTTCGAATCCGCGCTGGCTGTTTCCGGGGAAAAATTCTGGCGGCTGCCGCTGGGCGAAGAGTACGCGGAATTGATCAAGTCGGATATTGGCGACATCAAGAACACTGGCGGGCGATATGGCGGAGCCAGCATTGCGGCGGAGTTCCTGCACATGTTCGCGGAAGACACGCCGTGGATCCATCTCGATATTGCGGGCGTGGCATGGGTTGACGAGTCCCGGCCGTATATTGCCAAGGGCCCCAGCGGCATCGGGGTGCGATCGATCCTTGAGTGGGTGCGGAGCTACTAAAAGCTTATCTACATATAGGTAGCGCCGACCTCCATGTCGGCCGTCGCGTGAGCCTCCGGCGGCACGCAGTCGAATCCGAAAAGCAGTTTCCTTTTCCACCTTCGAAGTCCCTCATTGTGCAGGGACGCGATCAAGTTATGCTGCGTTGCGCCGATGCAGAATGTGAGAGCGCCATTCGGTGCGCCCTCACTCCGGTGTCCTACGAGCAAGTTGCAGGGGGAATTCATGCGCAGTGAAGAGGCTTCGATGACCGATCGCACGGAACTGCTCGAAGCCGCCTTCGACAGCCTTCCAGAGGGCATGGGTCTTTTGGGCGGGGAAGGCGAAGTGGTGTTCTGGAACCAGGCGGCGCAAGGCATCACCGGCTACGCGGCCGTGGAAGTGCTGGGGCAGCCGCTTCCCGAAGGCCTGGAGCCGTTGCTTGCGTCCGGAAGCGGCAACGATAAACTGCTCGCGCCGGTTGCCGAGTCGGAGGGGCGGCGGGCGTTGGCGCAGGCGCGGCATAAGCTGGGCCATGCAGTGCCTGTGATCGTGCGCGTTCTGGTTCTGCGCGACGGGCTGGGCGAACGCATCGGCGCCGCGTTGCTGTTTCATCCCGCGGAGAGCCTGGATGCGCTGCCGCACGGGGAATCGAGCGCAAATCGGGGAATGGCGGAGAGCCGCGCCGAACTGGAAGAGCGGCTGCAAACGGAGTTTGACGACTTTGCAGCGGGGCGGGCTGTCCGCTTGGCGTTTTGTGGATCAGCGTCGATCAGGCGGAGGAGTTGCGCAAGACGCACGGCGCGGCGGCGTGCAACGCGATGCTGGAGAAGGTGCGGCACGCGCTGGCGCAGGGCCTGCGCCCGGCAGAGGAGATGGGCCGCTGGGGCGACGATGAATTTCTGATCGTGGCGCATGAGCGCAGCGCGGAGATGCTGGCGGCGCACGCGCAGATGCTGGCCGGACTGGCGCGCACGGCGGACTTCCGCTGGTGGGGCGACCGCGTCTCGCTCACGGTGAGCATCGGCGCGGCGCAGGCCGGCAACGATGCCGCCGAAACGCTGGCGCAATTGCTGGAGCGCGCGCGCGAAGCGATGGAAACGAGCAGCCATGAGGGCGGGAACCGTGCAACCGCATGCTGCGTCGCAACGGCGCCGCGTCCGCTGCTCAGGAGGAATCGCCATGTTTGCCATCATAGGCATCTTCGTGGTCTTCGCCGCCATCATCGCCGGCTTCCTGATGGAGAAGGGGCACATGGCCGTCCTTCTGCAGCCGGCCGAGCTGCTGATCATTGCCGGCGCGGCCGCGGGAACGCTGCTGGTGGCCAATCCGCTGCGCATTCTCAAAGCCATCGCCGCCGGGCTTGCCGGCGTCGCTGAAAGGCTCGCCCTTCACCAAGGAGCGCTACCTGAGCACGCTGAAGATGATGTACCAATTCCTGAACAAAGTGCGCAAAGAGGGACTGCTGGCGGTGGAGATGGACGTGGAGAAGCCCGAGGAGAGCACGATCTTCAAGAACTATCCCGAGTTTCTCAACGACCATCACGCGCGGGATTTTGTCTGCGACACGCTGCGCACGGCCATCACCGGCGGCGTGGAGCCGTTCGACATGGACCAGATGATGGAGCTGGACATGGAAGTGCACCATCATGAAGCGGTGCAGCCGGTCGACTCGCTGACCACGGTGGCGGATTCGCTGCCGGGCCTGGGCATTGTGGCCGCGGTGCTGGGCGTGGTCATCACCATGGGCGCGCTGGGCGGACCGCCGGAGGAGATCGGCAAACACGTGGCCGCGGCGCTGGTGGGGACGTTTCTCGGCATTCTGCTTTGCTACGGCGTGGTGGGTCCGCTGGCCGCCAACATGGGCAAGACGGCCGACGAGCACAACGAGTATCTGCACGTGCTGCGGGTGCTGCTGCTGGCGTTTCTGAAAGGCTCGGCGCCGATGATTGCCATCGAGATGGGGCGCCGCGCGATTCCGGCGCACGCGCGGCCCGGCTTCGACGAGATGGAGAAGACCTGCAAGAACAAGATCGAGCCGGTGGAAGCCGCGGCGGCAGCGGCGGCGTAAGAGCAGGGAGCAAGGGAGCGAGGGAGCCAGGGAGCAAGTGAACTAGGGATGTAGGGGCTAGGGAGATAAGGATCGGGGAATAGACAGCAGCGAGTAGAGAACCAAAGACGAGGGTCAAGCGAATCTATGGCGAGCAAGTCGCAACCGATCATCGTGATCAAGAAAAAGGGCGGCCACGGCGGCCACCATGGCGGCGCGTGGAAGGTGGCCTATGCCGACTTTGTGACCGCGATGATGGCACTG
This sequence comes from uncultured Acidobacteriota bacterium, assembly GCA_963826735.1. GTDB lineage: Bacteria > Acidobacteriota > Terriglobia > Terriglobales > Acidobacteriaceae > Telmatobacter. The sequence continues at coordinate 112,295 of CAWGYN010000005.1, read as the reverse complement.
TTCATCGTGCTGTGGCTGATGAGCCAGAGCGAAACGGTGAAAAAAGCTGTGGCCGGCTACTTCAACGATCCCAAAGGCACCGCCAACCTGCTGGGCACGACCATGTCGGGAAACGGGTAACGGCAGCACACCGGCGCCGGACCAGAATCAGAAGCAACTGCAGGATCTGAAAGAAAAACTCGAGCAGGAAATCCAGGCGCGCAAGGAACTGGAAAAGCTGAACAAGCAGATTGAGATCACGATTACACCGGAGGGCCTGCGCATCGAATTGATCGAGGACAAGAACGGCACGTTTTACCAAAGCGGCAGCGCGAAACTGAGCCCCAGCGGGCAGGAGCTGCTGGCGCTGCTGGCCGCGGAACTGAAGACGCTGCCCAACCAACTGCTGATCGAGGGCCACACCGACGCCTCGCAATACTCGACCGACGCCGACTACAGCAACTGGGAGCTCTCGGCCGACCGCGCCAACTCCGCGCGGCGGCTGCTGCAGCAGGATGGCGTGCGCGCCGACCAGGTGACGCAGGTGCGCGGCTACGCCGACCAGTTGCTGCGCGTGAAAAGCAATCCCTTACGATCCCTCCAACCGCCGCATTTCGATCCTGGTGAAGAACAGCGACAATGCGCCGCCGCCGCAATTGAAGCACGCAGAGGTGGTGGGTGGCGGGCCAGGGCCAGCACCTTCTGGGCCCGCGCCCGGCACCCCGGCCAAACCGGCCGCGTCGTCGCCCGCCCCGGCGTCCGGCTCGAAGAACCAGCACCCACCGATGCAGCCCGGGACGAAGAAATCGTAGCCTCGGAATCATTCATGATGTGCTGGAGACGATGCCGGGCAGCGCCGCACAATCGTCTGGAGCCCGATATTTCGGGCGATGCTACAATTGGCTGGTTTCATATCCAGGATGCGGCGCGTCCCCTGCAGAAGGAGGGGCCAGATGCCCAAAACGCGAAGAGAATTCCTGCGCTCCGGAGCCGGCCTGACGATGGGCGTGATGGGGATGGCGGTAGCAGCCCATTCCAGCGAACGGCCCATTGGCGAACTACCGCAACCGGCCCCGGTGGGGCAAGAGGTAGCGACGCCAGTCGCCGCGGCGCCTGATGTGGGTGCAAACGTTCAGGTTCCGAGAATGAAATTCGGCGGCGTCGAAATCGGACGTCTCGTCCTCGGCTGCAACCCGATCAATGGCACCTCGCATTTCAACGCAACATACAACGGGCTGATGCGCGAGTGGTTTACCGCTGAACGCGCCTGCGCGACGATGCACCGCGCCGTTTCGTACGGGATCAACGCGTTCCAACACAGCAACGGTGGTCATTGCCCGCAGTACTGGAAACAATTCCAGGCCGATGGCGGCCAGATGCACTTGATTGCGGGCGACCAGCTCCAGGATGACCCGGTGGCGGCGGTGAAAGACCTGAAGCCGCATGCCTTCCATCGCCAGGGCGAGGTGGTGGATGTAGCCTTCAGGACCGGCAAGATGGACGACGTCAGGGAATGGTGCAAGCGCGTCCGCGACACGGGAACGATGGTGGGCGTGGCCACGCACAAGCCGGAGGTAATCGCATTCATTGAGGAGCAGGGCTGGGACATTGATTACTTTTGCGGCTGCGTGTACAACCGCACGCGGACCGAAGACGAGTGGAGAAAAGTTTTGAACGGCGAATTGATGGAGATGACCCGCGAAATCTATGTGCAAAGCGATCCGCCGCGCATGTACAAGGTGATGCGCCAGACTCCCAAACCCTGCTTCGCCTTCAAAATTCTGGCCGCCGGCCGGGTCGCGCCCGACCAGGTCGAACAGGCGTTTCGCAACGGCGTTCTCCAGCATCAAGCCGATCGACGGCGTGTGGGTCGGCATGTTCCCGAAAGACAGCGATCAGATACGGCAGAACGCAGAAATCGTGCATCGCATCCTGACCGCGGTGTGACTGCGGAACGGGCGTGAGAGATCGGTCTCTCAAAACAGGACGCGCCGCGTCGTCATGGTGTAGTCTGGTCTGCGGATCAGGAAGCGTTTACCGGAGGGCAAGTTCCATGGCCATCGTTGCCGGGGTCGATTTCGGCACACTCAGCGTTCGCGTCACTCTCGTTGACAGCAAGAAGGGTCCGATCGGCACTGCGCTCGGCGTCCTATCCGCTGCATCCGCCGGCGCGACGATCCCAATTACGCGACGCAATCGCACGCCGACCAGATGGCGGCTCTCGCCGCGGCCACCAAGGACGCGCTGAAGGCTACGGGCGTCGAACGGCAGCAGACGTTGCCGCGATCGCGCTCGACACCACCGGCTCCAGCGTGATTCCGGTGGGCGAGGATCTGGAGCCGCTCGACGAATACTACCTGTGGTGCGATCATCGCGCCTTTGCCGAGGCCGAGGAGATTACCCGCAAGGCGCACGAGCTGGGCTTTGAAGGCATTGAGTGGTGCGGCGGCGTCTACTCGCACGAGTGGGGATTTGCCAAGCTGCTGCACTGGCTGCGCCACAACCCGGAGAAGCGCGCCCACTTTGTGACCGCGCTGGAACATTGCGACATGGTTGCGGCCACGCTGTGCGGCGTGACCGAAGTGAGCGCGCTGAAGCGCAGCGTTTGCGCCATGGGCCACAAGTGGATGTGGAATCCCAAGTGGGGCGGGCTGCCGCCGGAGGAGTTTCTCGTCGCCGTCGATCCGCTCTTTGCCGGCGTGCGCGCCAAGATGGGCGGCGAATATCTGACCAGCGACCACCTCGCCGGGCATCTCTCGGCGAAGTGGGCCGCGGAGCTGGGACTGCGCGCGGGAATTCCGATTCCTGTGGGCGCTTTCGACGCGCACTGGGACGCGATCGGCTCGAACATCCGCGAAGGCGACGCGGTGAACGTGGTGGGCACCTCGACCTGCATCATCGCCATGGCGCCAAAGGCGGAACTGGTTCCCGGCGTGTGCGGCGTGGTGCCGGGCAGCGTGCATCCGCACTACACGGGCATTGAGGCGGGACTGTCGGCCGTGGGCGACATCTTCGACGCCATTGCCAGGCGCGCCAGACACAACGGTGGCCGCGCTCTCCGAGGGGCTGGATGCATACAAGGCCGGCCAGACCGGACTGCTGCGGCTGAGCTGGGATAACGGCGATCGCACGGTGCTGGTCAATCCCGAACTGGGCGGCGTGACGCTGGGCTGGAACCTGGTGCACACCGCGCAGGACGAGCTCTTCGCCGCGATTGAAGGCACGGCGTTTCACACGCGCATCATTCTGGAGCGCATGGCCGAGCACGGCGTGCGCATCGATCGCGTGATCAATGCGGGCGGCATTCCGCAGAAGAACGAAGTGCTGAATCGCGTCTACGCCAACGTGCTGAACAAGCCGGTGCTGGTGCCGGCGGGCATTCCCACGAGCCTGGGCTCGGGGATTTTTGCGCTGCTCGCCGCCGGAGCGTACAAGACGATCGAAGAGGCGCAGGCCGCGGTCTGCCTGCCCTTGCGCACGGTGGAGCCGGACGCGAAGGCCGCCGCGGTTTACGAGCAGCTTTACCCGCTCTATCGCGATGTGTACTTTGCGCTGGGAACGCGCGACGCCGCTCCGGTCGCATTGGGCAACGTGCTGCCGGAGCTGAGGAAGATTGCGGCGCAAGTGCAGAAGGCGAGCTGAGAAAGACCGGCCAAATTAGACTCACTTGATCTATAATCCGGCGTGAAACCCGGAGGATGCTATGAACATGAATCGAGTTTTCCCCTGTATTGCCCTCCTTTCCATCGGCTTTGTCGCGGCCATGCCGGAACTCAGCCGCGTGGCAACCGCGCAGGCACCACGTCCGGCCGCGCCGGCGACGCAGCGTCCCGTCGAAGAGTCCGGTGCTAACGGCAACTGGGTGAACGTAGACGCCAAGACACGCAACCTTGCGCGTATTGAGATCGAAGGCATGAACGTGCATCCCTTTGGCGCTTGCAGCCCTACGCCATGCGACTGGGGCGTGTTGCCGGCTAAGAGCAGCACGACACAGGCCGGAACTGTCAGGCGGGCGGCTTTGGTGGCTGTTCATACCACGAAGGCCGAGCAAAACACCCTCACCATCGTGGTCGACCCGGATGGACGGCTCAGCGTGAATGTATTGACGCACTTTACCGACAACAGCGGGCGGAAAGATTACAACGTAGTGAACACGATGATCCGAAGCACCGCTCGCTGACAACCCTGCAACGGCCGGAACACACGGCTGAACGGCGCAAGTGCACAACACCGCTGACAGGGGACTGTTCGGTGTAGAATGCGGCGTGGCAGGAGAACGTCATGAAAGTTATGGGAATCTTTCTCCGTTTCGCCCTCGTTGCAACCACCTCCATAGCCATCCTTCTGCCGGTTTGCGGCGCTGTCGCAAGGGCGCAGGCTCCGGCTGCAATCAACGATCTGAATGGAACCTGGGTCAATGCCGATCCAAATTCGAGCGGATTTGCCCGCATCGTGATTGATGGAACCACGATCCATCCCTACGCCCCTTGCCGGTCGAAGCCCTGCGATTGGGGCGTTCTTGAGGGAAAGATCTACGGGGCCAGCGTTCGGTTACCGGCGCCAGTTGCGATGACGGCGAACTTTGTTACAAACTTCGATGAAGTTGTGATTACGCTGTTGCTCGAGTCGGACGGCAGGCTGCGCGTAGACAGCTTCACGCACTTCACCGACGGAAGCCAACGGGCCGACTACCACAGTTCATGCTATTTGGTTCGCGCCGACGTCCGGAACGGGACTGATCGCTAATCATTGCTGTTACTTCGTGGAGAAAGCCATGAAAATCCTTGGAGCGTCTCTTCGTCTCGTCTTGATTGCAATTTCTTTCGTTGCCATTTTGCCTGTTTGTGGCGCTGTCGCAGGGGCGCAGGCTCCGGCTGCGAGCAACGACATGAATGGAACCTGGTTCAACGTCGATGCAAAGACGCGCGGGCTGGTGCAGATTGAGATTCACGACAACAAAATCCATCCCTACGGCGCGTGTCATCCTGACCCGTGCGACTGGGGCACTCTGAAGGCCAAGAGCTTTGCACAGACTGTCGATTCCGGTCTTGCCGTGGCATTGATGGCCAAGCAGAACACAAGCTTCAGCCACGTGGAGATTACGCTCTCGCTGGAGCGCGATGGAAGGCTGCGTGCCGAGGTGTTCACGCACTTTACTGACAACAGCGGGCGGGCCGACTACCGTACTGTCAATTACTTTACGCGCCGCCGGCTCGCATACGCTCCGTAAGACTTTGCCGCGGATTCTTTCGATCCGGGCCTGAAGGCCTCCGCAGCTCGGCGAGTTTTCAGAGTCCTAAAAGCCCCTGCTCCCTCCGCACGGCTCTCCGCTTGCTCATCTGCGCCAAGCGGTTTAGTGTGGTTTTCACAATCTAAATCGCCGGGTGCCCTGTGCCTTCTTCATTTCTGCGTATCCATTTGCCTTGCCTGCTTGCCGCACTAATTACCTCCACACTGTCTGCCGCCGCGCCCGCGCAATCGTTGCCGGAGGCTCCGTATGCTGCGCCGTCGGCCGAGCCGTGGAGCGCGCCGCACTTCTCCATCGATCCCAAGACGTTGTACCAGGCCGCATCCGCCGCGCCTGCACCGGACGGCGTAAACCTGACAGAGCTCTGCGAGGATGAGCGCTATACCTTCGACGATGCCGGCCGGCAGGTGCACGTAGGGCACCTCATTTATAAGGTGCTCACGCAGAAGGGCGCCGAAATCTGGGACTCGCTCTCCGTGGGCTGGGAACCATGGCACGAAGCCCGACCCGTCATCCGCGCGCGGGTTATTGCGCCCGACTTCACAGTGCACACACTCGATCCCAACACCATCACCGAAGCACCGGCGCGCGGCGGCGATTACAAGACCTACAGCGACGGCAAGCGCCTGCGCGCGCCGCTTCCGGCCATTGCGCCAGGAGTGGTGGTGGAAGAGGAATACACCGAGACAGAAACGGAGCCGCTGTTTCAAGCAGGGCGCGTGGGGCGAGTTGTGTTGGGCCAGGAAGACGTGCCCGTGGCGCACAGCCACGTGGTTTTCGATGCTCCCGCGGCTCTGCCGCTGCGTACCAATCTCCTGTTGCTGTCCGGCATCCAACCGCAGCGCACCGAGTCCGCAGGGCGCGTGACGCTCACGTTCGACGTGGGCCCGCTGGATGCGATCGACGCCCGCGTTCCGTACCTAGCTCCCGAGGCCGTGTTCTTCCCGATGATCGAATACTCCACTGGCGCATCGTGGCAGAGCATTGCGGCAGAGTACGGAAGAATTGTGGATGATCGCGCGAATTCACCGGCGGTGGAAGCCGTGGTGATGCCGCTAATCAAAGGCAAGAAGTCTGCGGCCGAAAAAGAGGCTGCCATTCTCGACTACCTCGATCGCGAGGTCCGTTATACCGGGATCGAATTCGGCGAAGCGGCGATTATTCCTCACGATCCAGCAGAAACGCTGGCCAAGAAATATGGCGACTGCAAGGACAAGGCCACGTTGCTGGTGGCGATGTTGCGCGCGGCGGGCATTCCCGCGTACGTCGCGATTCTCAACGGGGAAGCGCGCATGGATGTGCCCGTGGATCTGCCCGGCATGGGGATGTTCGATCATGCGATTGTTTACGTGCCCGGGAAAACCCCAATTTGGATCGATGCCACCGATCGCTATGCGCAACTGGGCCAGGTGCCGATGGGCGACCAGGGCCGTTTGTCGCTCGTTACCAGCGACGCCACCACGGCGCTGATCAAGATTCCCGAAGGCTCTTCGCACGACAACGGCGTGGTAGAGACGCGCGAATTCACGCTGACAGACAACGGCCCCGCCAACGTGGTCGAGATTACGCAGCCCAAAGGCATCCTGGAATCGAACTATCGCGGCTTCTACGCCGACAAGCCCGACAAGGATACGCGCGAGGCGCTGCGCGGCTACATCAAATCCGAGTACCTCTGCGACGATCTCAGCAAAGTGGACCGCACCGATCCCGCCGATCTGTCGCAGCCGTTCAAGCTGACCATTGCCTGCGAAAAAGCGAAGCGCGGTTACACAGAACTTGAAAGCGCGCAGGCCGCAATTCGTGTCGACAGGCTCTTCCAGTTCCTGCCGGAGGAACTCAAGCAGAAAGACAATTCCGACGAGAAGAAGATTACCGGTCCCGATAAGCCGAAGAAGCCGCGCACCGAAGACTGGTGGCTGAATGCGGCGCTCACCACGGAATGGAACTATCGCTTCATCCCGCCCGCGGGATTTGTTCCCAAGGAACTGCCCAAGGACGCAACCATCGCGCTCGGCCCGGCGCAGCTAACGGAGAAGTTCACCACAGAAAAAGACGGAGTGGTGCTGGCGCATCTGGTCTTCGATTCCGTGAAGCGCCGCTACACCGTGGCCGAGGCTACGGCGTTGCGCAACCAGGTGGCCGATCTCATCAGCGGCCCAGCCATCCTCATCGACTTTGAGCCGCAGGGCGAGGCGCTGCTGCGCGAAGGCAAGGTGAAGGAGGCGCTGGCCAGCTATCGCGCGCTGGTGGCGCTAATCCCAATGCGGCCGTGCACCATTTGCAGGTGGCCAATGTGCTGCTTCAGGCCGGCATGGGCGAAGCTGCGCGCGCGGAAGCGCGGCTGGCGGTGAAGCTCGATCCAAATTCGGCGCTCGCCGAGCGCGTGCTCGCCGAGATTCTGAAGCACGACCTGGTGGGGCGCGAGCTGCGCCCAGGGAGCGACATGACCGGCGCGGCCGACGCGTATCGCGCCGCCATCAAGCTCGATTCCGACGATCACACAGCGCAAGGCGACCTGGCGATCCTATCTGGAATACGACTCCGTGGGACGCCGCTACAGCCGCCAGGCGCACATGAAAGAAGCCGTCGCCGAATATCAAAAGCTGGGCCAGGACAAGCTAACCGATCTGGGACTCACCGACAATCTTGCCTTCTCGCTCTTCTATAGCGGCGATTACGCGGGCGCATACAAAGCAGCGCAAGCGCTGAATCCCGAGCCCAAGGCGCTGATGTCGGCCTGCATGGCCATGTTGCAGGGCAGCAAAGCGGGTCTGGACGAAGCCAACAAACGCGCCACGGACGACAATAGTTTTAAGGAAACCGCGCGTACTGCCGGCGAAATGCTGATGAACATGAGGCAGTATGCCGCAGGCCGCCGACTTTTACCAGGCGGGCGCAGGGGGCGACGACGCCGCGCGGACATTGGGTCTGGCCAACATGCTGCGCGGCGCGACCCACCACGAAGACGCGCAATTCGCGAACACTCCGGCAGACCTCGTCAAGCGCTTCTCCATGGTGCCCTTCGATCCCGATCTCACTAAAGACCGCTTAGCCGCCATGCTCAGCCGCAATGCCGTCAAGGTGCTGAACGCCATGGACGCCGACGAGCTGAAGGAGGAGCTCGAAAACGGCAAGAAGATGAACAGCCAACTGGCGCGCGAGGGGAGCTCGCTCGATGTTACTGAAGACATCGTGCTGCACATGCTCGATCCCAAGGCCGAGGGCGACGACGCAACTGGCTACCGCGAAAAATTCGAAGTCCTGGGCGGAAACACATTGACGGTCTACATCGTGAAGGAAGACGGGCAATACAAATTGCTCGACACCGGCGAGAAGCCGAACGCGATCGCTCTGGAAATGCTGGACCGCATTCAGGCCGGCGATCTGCGGGGCGCGAAGGCGCTGCTCGACTGGATGCGCGAAGATGTGCATCTGGAGGGCGGCGACGATCCACTGGGCGGGCCGGTGTTTCCGCGCTTCTGGACCAAGGGTGAAGCGCCGGACGCGCGCAAGATGAAGCTGGCCGCCGCGGCGATCCTGGTGGGCAGCAAGCCCACCGTGGCCGAGGGTGTGCCGATTCTCGAGGCGGCGCTGAAAGACGCGACAGGCGATCGCGAGCGCACCAACATCCGGATTGCGCTGGCTGTCGGGTACTCTGATCCAGGACAATTTCGCGCGGCATGCTCGACGTGTCCTCGGCGCTCGTGAAGGACGAGCCGGAATCGAAGACGGCCTTCATCGACAACGGCTTGCGCTCATGGGGCCTGGGCCGCTTACGACGAGGCGCTGGCGCTGGCCGACGAACGGCTGAAGCTGCTGGAGAACGACAGCGACGCTTACGAGATGAAGATGGAGATCGAAGCCAACCGCGGCAACTTTGCCGCGGCGCGCGGCTGGGCGCAAAAACTTGCCGACCTGGGCAAGGAAGACGCGATGCTGCTGAACAACGAGACATGGGACGCGCTCTTTACCGGCAAGGTGGAGCAGGCCGACATCGCGCAAGGCGATTCGCGCCACGGAAATGCAGAAAGACGCGCCGGGACATTCTGCACACTCTGGCTTGTCTCTACGCGGAAGCGGGAAACACCAAGGACGCGCACGAGGTTTTGCTGCGCGCCATGGACGACTGGAATCTCGACGAGCCGAATGACGAAGTGTGGTACGTGCTGGGCCGCATTGCGGAGCAGTATGGCGAGCGCGAAATCGCCATCGCCGACTATCGCAAGCTGGAAAAGCCGAAAGAGCCGCTCGCTGTTCCTACGTCGACGTGGCGGCTGGCGCAGATGCGGTTGAAGGCCATGGGGGCGGAGGAGACGGCGGCGAGGTAGTTGGAGGCGGCTCGGTTTGGGCAGATGAAGCGCGGGTCGGGAGACCCGCACTACAGCCGGTCAGGAGACCGGCGCTACAGAAGGCGTCTCACTGCTGTTGTTGCTGCTGCATCTGCTGCATGTCGATGAAGGGCACGGCGGGCTCGGGCGGCTGCTGCGCGCGCTCCACCAGCACGCTCCAGTCTTCGGGGATGGGCAGCTTGCGATCGAGCGCCGGCGGCTGTGTCGCTGGCCTCCACCTGCACGGCCACGTAGAGCTCGCTGGCGGTCTTGCCGCGGAAGATGCCGTGCGTGGGCGGAACGTCGGCATAATCGCGGCCCACGGCGGTGCGGATGTGGCGATGATGCGCGACCAGATTGTTGGTGGGGTCGAAGCCCACCCAGCCGAGATGCGGCATCAGCGCCTCGACCCAGGCGTGCGTGGCGTCGGGCGTGGAGCGGTCGTGATCCTCGCGGCTGCGATAGAGATAGCCGGAGACGTAGCGCGCGGGAATGCGCACGTGGCGCAGCAGGGCGATCATGGTGTGCGCAAAGTCCTGGCAGACGCCTTTGCCGCTGACGATGGCCTCGTCGATGGGCGAGTCGACGCGCGTGTGAGCGGGGCACGTATTCGAAGTAGTCGAAGAGGCGCTGATTCAGCTCCTGCACCAGCATCAGCGGATCGTCGCGGCGGGTCACGCCCATCTGCTTGGCGAGCAAGGTCACGCGCCGGAGTTTCCACGGCGAAGGTGCTGGGCAGCAGCATCTCCCAGTAGTCGCCGGCTTCGATCAGCTCATCGAGCTCGCCCCACGCGTCGGGCGAAAGAAAGTGCGGGAACATCGGGCAGCGGCTGCTGCTCGACGACGGATTCGGCCACGATGACGAGCTGGTTGTGTTCGCCGGGAATGTCGAAGTGCTGCACGTTGTTGCCCAGGTGGTCGCGATAGCTGAAGACGCGGCAGCGCGGGCTGACGGAGAGCGAGAACGTGAGGCAGTGCTGGCTCGAGTCGGAGCGCGGGTGCATGCGCGTCTCCATGATGCTCTCGCTGATGGGCTGCGAGTAGCGGAAGCGCGTGAGGTGCCGGATGGAATAGAAGTTCATGCTCGGCTCTCTCCGGTGTTCAGACCAGCTCAGCGCCGATTGAATGGAGTAGTGCACATAATAGCGGTAAATGAGTTCATGGATGCGCAGGCACTGCTCGCGGATGTTGTGCAGAAAGCCAGCCGTATCGCCGGCGAGAATTTCGCCGATCGTGGTGTAGCCGAGCATGGCGTGCAGCTTGCCGATGCCGGCGTTCAGCTCCTCGGGCGGGCGCCGGCCGCCGGTGTGCTGAATGGCTTCGATGGCCTGGCGCGTGCCGTCGACGCAGTAGCGGATGGCGTGGGGAAAATCGCGGTTGAGCAGCAGGAATTCGAGGATGCGATCGGGCGAAAGATCGGCGGTGTAGACCTGGCAGTAGGCCTCGAACGCCGTGCAGCAGCGCAGCAGGCCCACCAGTTCCAGATACTGATAGCCGGACGTGCTCCGCGCTCGTGAGGCGTGAAAGAGCTCGGGCTGGTAGACCTCAAGCAGCGTGGCCGTGGCGTAGGCGCGCTCAAGATAGCGGCCGAGGCGAATGAACTGCCAGCCCTGGCCGTGAATCATGGTGGTGTCGGTGACGCCCTTGAAGAGTGGATGCCGTCGACGACCGAGGCGAGCTGGTCGCTGATGCTGGCGGTGAACTGCGCTCTGCGCGTGCGGCGAGTGCATCTGGTGGTAAGAGGCGGTTGAGCCGCTGCCACTGCTCGGTGGAGATCTCTTCGCGCACCTGGCGGGCATTTTCGCGCGCCGCCGTTGACGCAATAGGTGACGGAGGCAGGGCTGAGACTGTCGAAGACCAGCTTGCTGCGCCATCGCCTCGATGCTGCCGTTCCACTCCATGCTCCGCCGGCTTGCCCAGCGCGGCCACCATGCGCTGCCAGCGCGTCTCCACGTTGGCGCCGCCGGTGTCGAGCATCAGGCTCATGGTCACGTCGAGCAGGCGCACGGTGTTCTCCGCCCGCTCCAGGTAGCGGCTCATCCAGTAGAGGCTGTCGGCAACGCGCGATAGCATCTTGTGCCTCTCTCTTCCCACTCGATGTTCTGCGATGCTCACTATTCCAGAACCCATGTGTCCTTGCTGCCGCCGCCCTGCGAGGAGTTGACCACCAGCGAGCCTTTTTCGAGAGCCACGCGGGTCAAGCCGCCGGGCACGATGTTGACTTTGTCGCCAAAAAGAATGTAGGGCCGCAGATCCACGTGGCGCGGCTCCAGACGGTCGCCGATGAGGCAGGGCGCGCGCGAAAAATCGAGCGTGGGCTGGGCGATGTAGTTGCGCGGGTTGGCCTCGATCTGGCGCGCGAACTCCTCGCGCTGCCGCGCCGTGGAGTGCGGGCCGATGAGCATGCCGTAGCCGCCGCTTTCGCCCACGGCCTTCACCACCAGCTTGTCGAGATTGGCCAGCACGTGCTTGCGGTCCTTCTCTTCGCTGAGCAGAAAGGTTTCCACGTTGGGCAGGATGGGATCTTCGTTGAGGTAGTAGCGGATCATGCGCGGCACGTAGGCGTAGACGGCCTTGTCGTCGGCGAGGCCGGTGCCGAAGGCGTTGGCCACGGTGACGTTGCCGGCGCGATAGGCGTTGAAGAGCCCGGCGCAGCCCAGCGCGGAGTCGGAGCGGAAGACGAGCGGATCGCTGAAGTCGTCGTCGACGCGGCGATAGATGACGTCGACGCGCTTGAGGCCGTCGGTGGTGCGCATGTAGACGATGTTGTCGTGCGTGACCAGGTCGCGGCCTTCCACCAGATCGATGCCCATCTGGCGGGCGAGATAGGTGTGCTCGAAGTAGGCGGAGTTGAAGACGCCGGGCGTGAGCAGCACGATGTTCGGCTCGGGGCGGCCTTCGGGCGCGAGCGAGCGCAGCGTGGCCAGCAGCAACTGCGGATAGTGCTCGATGGGGCGCACGCCGTAGCTCTGAGAAGAGTTGCGGAAAGGTGCGCTTCATGACGCGGCGGTTGGTGAGCATGTAGCTTACGCCGGAGGGCACGCGCAGATTGTCTTCGAGCACCACGAACTCGCCGGTGTTGAGGCGCAGCAGGTCGGAGCCGACGACGGCGATGTAGACGTTGCGCGGCACCTGCAGGCCGCGCATCTGCCGCCGGTAGTGCTTGCAACTGTAGACCAGCTCGCGCGGGATGACGCGGTCGGTGAGGATTTTGGCGTCGGAGTAGACGTCGCGCAGGAAGAGGTTGAGGGCGGTGATGCGCTGCGTGAGGCCGCGCTCGATGCGGTCCCACTCCTGCGCGGTGACCAGGCGCGGCAGCAGATCGTAGGGGAAGATGCGCTCGGTGCCCTCGTCGCGGCCGTAGACGGTGAAGGTGATGCCCTGGGTGAGGAAGGCGAGATCGGCCGACTGCTTGCGGCGCTGCAGCTCATCGGCGGGCAAGGCTGGCCAGGGTCTCGGCCAGCGCGCGGTACTGCGGCCGCACTTCTCCGCCGGGCTCGCGCATCTCGTCGAAGGCCTGGTCGAGCGGGTAGTCTCCGAAGAGCGGTTTCGAGTTCCACTGGATGGCCTGCGGTCATGGTCGGGTCGAGAACCTTCCTTCCAGTGGATTCAAGGCACCGGCAGAATGGGTTGCGCAAAGAAGGGCGCCCGGTGGTTACTGCCGCCGATTTTTGAGCAAGCTCCGCCCATGTCCTGTTCTCTTGGTTCTAACACGCGGGAGATAAAGGAGCCATCAGGAAAAGCGGGAGCGGCAGGGGAGCGCGAGAAAGAACAGAGGCGCGACCGGTGGGCCGCGCCTTGGATTTGCTCATTACAGCCGGACTGGAACCCGGAGCCTGCGGTTAATGTCGAACTACTTGGCCGGAACCTCGGCGATCGTCTTCACAATCTGCGCAACGATCTGGTACGGATCGGCTTCGGAGTTGGGACGGCGATCCTCAAGGTAGCCCTTGTAACCGTTCTTGATGAAGTTGACAGGCATACGGACGGAAGCGCCGCGATCCGAGAGGCCGTAGCTGAATTTGTCGATGGCCTGGGTCTCGTGGAGGCCGGTGAGGCGCAGGTGATTATCCGGGCCGTAAACCGCGATGTGATCGGGAATATTCTTCTCGAAGGCCTTCATCAGCGCTTCGAAATAATCCTTGCCGCCCACTTCGCGCAGGTACTTGGAAGAGAAGTTGGTGTGCATGCCGGAGCCGTTCCAGTCGCCCTTGATCGGCTTGCAATGCAACTGCACGTCGACTTCGTACTTCTCGCAAAGGCGCGCCATCAGGTAGCGCGCCGTCCACAGATCGTCGGCGGCCTTGTGCGAGCCTTTGCCGAAGATCTGGAATTCCCACTGGCCCTTGGCCACTTCGGCGTTGATGCCTTCGTGGTTGATGCCGGCGTGGAGGCAAAGGTCGAGGTGCTCTTCGACGATGGTGCGGGCGATCGAGCCCATGTACTTGTAGCCGACGCCGCAATAGTACGGGCCCTGCGGTCCGGGGTAGCCATGCTCAGGGAAGCCGAGCGGGCGACCATCCTTATAGAGGAAGTATTCCTGCTCAAAGCCGAACCAAAGATCCGGATCGTCGGGCGCCGTCGCGCGCATGTTGGTCGGGTGCGGCGTGCCGTCGGGGAGCATAACTTCGCTGAGCACGATGAAGGCGTCCTTGCGGCTGGCATCCGGGTAGAGGGCAACCGGCTTGAGAACGCAATCGGACTTGTGGCCCGCAGCCTGCATGGTGGAGCTGCCGTCAAATCCCCACAGGGGCAGATCGGCCAGGGTGGGCGTTTTGTCGAATTCCTTGATATTGGTTTTGCCGCGGAGTTCGGGGATGGGCTTCTTTCCGTCGAGCCAGATGTACTCAAGTTTGTACTTTGACATGGTTCTCCTTAATCGTCAGGAATTGTGTAGTCGGGTATTGTTTATCAGCCCCGGCGAAGCTGCAGTTCGCCGATGTGGGTGGGTTCACTTACAGCATAAGATGAGGTCTGCCGAATCGTATAAGGATGGTATAAAGAAGTCGCAGAATCCCGGCAGAGGCGTGCGCTCATGCCGCGATGTGCGACGACATGGTGCGTATGGCCGGGGAAAAATCTTCCGGGCTTCGGCTTCCGTGCGCTACTCTGATCCGTCAGGAGTAATGCCCCGTGCGCTCGTTTCCACGCAACTTCCAAGCCGGTTTGCCCCTGCTTGTCTTGTTCTTCGCGCTGCCCGTCGCCCGCGCGCAAAAAACGCCCATCCAGATTACCGCCGACCTTAGCGATGCGCCGCGCAAGCTGTTTCACGCCGAGATCGACCTGCCGGTGATGCCGGGCCCGCTGTCGCTGACCACGCCGAAGTGGATTCCCGGCGAGCACGCGCCCAACGGCCCGGTGCAAGAGATCACGGGGGTGGTGTTCACCGCCAACGGCCAGACCCTTGCGTGGCGGCGCGATGACGTGGACCTTTATCAGTTCCACCTCACGATTCCCCAGGGCGTGACCACGCTGCACGCGCACCTGGACTGCATCGTGACCGAGCGGGTTACACCAAAACTCGCCGCGTTGGAGTGGGAATCGCTGATGCTTTATCCTGCCAATACGCCGGTGCGTGATATTCCCATTCAGCCCTCGGTGAAGGTGCCCGCGGGATGGGGTATCGGCACTGCGCTTACGCCGGTCAGCTCCGGCTCCTACCCGGTTCCCGCGCCCGGCGCTGTGACGCAGTTTGCGGCGACGAATGTGGAGCAACTGCAGGATTCGCCGATTATCACCGGCCTCAACTTCCACGAGTTCCCGCTGGCTCCCGAGATCACGCCCAAACACTATGTTGATGTGGTATCGGATCTACCGGACGACTCGAACCTGCGCCCGGCCGTGCTGGCATCGATGAACAACCTCGTGCGCGAGGCCGATGCGCTCTACGGTTCGCATCATTATCACGTCTATCACTTTCTGCTGACGCTTTCCGAGGTGGCGGGCGAGATGGGATTGGAGCACGGCCAGTCATCGGACAACGGCGCGGGCGAGAAGGCATTTTCTGACGACACGCACGAGCTGCGCGACTCCGACCTGCTGCCGCACGAGTTTACGCACTCGTGGAATGGGAAGTATCGCCGTCCCGTCGGACTGTACCAGCCAGACTTCGCGACAGCGCAGCAGGGCGCGCTGCTGTGGGTGTACGAGGGCATGACGCAATATCTGGGCAACGTGCTGGCGGCGCGCGCGGGCTTTGAGACGCAGGAACAATATCGCGACCGGCTGGCAGAGACGGCGGCGATCCTGGACTACACTCCCGGCCGCGAATGGCGTTCCACCGAAGACACCGCCATCGCAGCCAGCGTGGTGCGGTCCTACACTCCGTGGATGAACTGGAGGCGCGGGCAGGACTACTACCAGGAGGGGCAGCTGTTATGGCTCGATGCCGATACGCTCATCCGCAAACTGACGCAAAACCAGAAATCCCTGAACGACTTTGAGATGATCTTTCTGGGTAAGGGCGGAAACACCGGTCCGCTCATCGTCACCTATGACTTCAACGAATTGGTGCAGGACCTGAATGCCGTCGTGCCTTACGATTGGGCGACCTTCCTGCACGACCGCATCGACATGATCAATCCGCATGTGGACCTGGCCGGTATTGAGCAGGGCGGATACAAACTGGTCTACAAAGACAAGCCGAGCGCAACGCAGAAAACCATGGCCGCGATGCCGGGCGGTCGCCGTGCAGGCAGGAACTGCTGGTTCTCGATCGGCTTGAGCGTCGGGGGCGACGGCAGCATCTCCGATGTGCGCTGGAATGGCCCCGCCGACAAGGCGAGCCTGGCTCCCGGCGAGAAGATCATCGCTGTCAACGGACAGATCTTCAGCGCGGACGCGTTGCAAGCAGCCATTCGCGGCGCCAAAGGAATCACCGAGCCGATTCATCTGATCGTGCAGGCCGACTCGTTCGTCTCCATGGCCGACATCGATTACCACGATGGTGAGCGCTTCCCGGTGCTCGAACGCGTGGAGGGCACTCCGGATTATCTGGACGACATTACCAAGCCGCTGACCACGCCGGAGAAGGCGCCTCCTGGAGAGAAAGATACGGAAGAGTAAGGCGGCGGTACGGGCAGGGACCACCGCCCAGAGATCGAATTCCGGTCGTCCCGGTTGCGTTACTCTGATGACTCAGGAGATTTTTTCCCACCATGCTTCGCGTGCAACGTTCCGCTCTCGCCGTCATGGCTGTAACGATTCTGGCGCTGCCTTTAGCCCGCGCGCAGCAACCTGCGCCGCAGCCTGCAACTGAAGATTTTGTCCGCGCTCATTACACAAAGTATGAGTACCGCATTCCCATGCGCGACGGCGTGCGGCTGTTCACCGCCGTCTACGTGCCCAAGGATTCGGCATTCCCCGCGGACCCAGGTCCGTATCCGTTTCTGATGGACCGCACGCCCTACAGCGTGGCTCCCTATGGCGAAGACCAGTACCCGGCGCGCCTGGGACCCTCGGATGAGTTCGAGAAATCCGGCTACATCTTCGTCTACCAGGATGTGCGCGGCCGCTGGATGAGCGAAGGCGACGTTTGTCGAGATGCATCCGCACATCGACGAGAAAAAATCTGCCGCAGGATGTGGACGACTCCTCCGACACCTACGACACCATCGATTTCCTGCTGAAGCACGTCCCCAACAACAACGGCAAAGTGGGCATCTGGGGCATCTCGTATCCGGGGTTCTACACTTCAGCGTCGATCATCGACTCGCATCCGGCCTTGCCGCGGCCAGCCCGCAGGCGCCCATGACCGATCTCTTCCTGGGCGACGACTCCTATCACGGCGGAGCCTTCATGCTCGCGGCAAGCTTCGGCTTCTATGCTCTTCTTCCACCCGCAGCAGAATCGCAGTCGCCGAAGGCGATGGTCTCCATTTCAACTTCGGCACGCCGGACAGGTACGAGTTCTATCTTGAGGCCGGCAACGTCGCCAACCTGGACAAGCTTACCTGAAGGGCCCGACCTGGTTGTTCAACGACCAGTTCAAGCACGACACCTACGACGACTACTGGAAGATGCGCGACCTGTCGCGGCACATGAAGAACGTGAAGTGCGCGGTGCTGGTGGTGGGCGGCTGGTTTGACGCCGAAGATCTCGAGGGTCCGTACCGCACCTTCAACGCCATCCACAAATTCAATCCGGATACCCCGATCACTCTGGTCGAGGGCCCGTGGGTGCATGGCGGCTGGGCGCGCAGCGACGGCGATCATCTGGGCGACGTGCAGTTCAACGCCAAGACTTCGGAGTACTTCCGCGCCAACATTCAGTTTCCGTTCTTCGAGCATTATTTGAAGGGCGGAGGCAAGGCGCCTCCCGCGGCCATCGTGTTTGAAACCGGAAGCAATGTGTGGCGCCGCTACGACCAGTGGCCGCCCAAGGCCGCCACGGCAAAGACGCTCTACTTCCACGCCGGCGGCAAGCTCAGCTTCGATCCTCCTGCAGAACAGAAGAGTTTCGACGAATACCTGAGCGATCCCGCCCATCCGGTGCCCTTCGTGGGCTATACCACCGATACCGTGCCGCAGCGCTACATGGTCGACGATCAACGCTTCGCCAGCTCCCGGCCCGACGTGGTTAGTCTACGAAACCGAACCGCTCACTGAGGATGTGACCATCGCCGGACCCATCTCGCCGCATCTCAAGGTCGCGAGCTCGGGCACGGACTCCGACTTCGACGTGAAGCTCATCGACGTCTATCCCGACGATTATCCCGACCCCGACCCGTCGATGAACGGCAACAAGCGCATCCTGGGTGCGCCGCCGCTGCACATGGGCGGCTACCAGCAACTGCTGCGCGGCGAACCCTTCCGCGCCAAGTTCCGTACCAGTTGGGAAAAGCCCGAGCCGCTCACGCCCGGCAAAGAAACGGCGATCGACTTTACGATGCCCGATCTCTATCACACGTTCCGCCGCGGCCATCGCATCATGGTGCAGGTGCAGAGTTCGTGGTTCCCGCTCACCGATCGCAACCCGCAAACCTTTACCGACATTCCGTATGCCCAGCCCGAGGATTTCAAGAAAGCTACGGAAGAGATTTTCCACCAGAGCGACGCAGCCTCCGGCGTGGAAGTGATGGTGCTGCCTCAGCCGTAACCGCGAGCTCGCAATGCGCAAGCGGGAGCCAGGGGCTCCCGCTTTTATGCGCTATCGTGAGGCGGCGGGCCGGATAAGGTGCCATCAATGAGCACGATTCGAAGTACAATCGAAGAGGACCGGGAGACTACGGAGAGGTGGCCGAGCGGTTGATGGCTCCGGTCTTGAAAACCGGCATACCCGAAAGGGTATCGGGGGTTCGAATCCCTCCCTCTCCGCCAAGACGCCTTCTGAGAACATCTCAAAACATCCGATAGAAAGACGCAAAGCCCAGAAAATGATGGGCTTTGCGCTTTTATGCGTCTGGCTGCATCCAGGTGCAGCCGTGTTTTAGCGGGTGTATTTTTGGGTGTATTCTTCTTATGAAGTGGGTGTACTTTTCTTCAACGAGGAGGAAGGGCGTGTCCGGACTGACCGATACGGAGATCAAAAGAGCTAGGACGAGGGAAAAAGCCTACAGCGTGGGCGATGGAGGTGGGCTGTATCTCTGGGTTAAACCGACAGGCGGCAAGCTCTGGCGCTGGTCCTATCGGTTTGAGGGCAAGGAGAAGCTCATGTCCTTTGGCAAGTACCCCGATGTTTCGCTAGCGCTGGCAAGAGACCGCCATGCCGAGGCGCGCAAGTTGCTGGCTGCGGGCATTGACCCGATGGCGCAACGAAAAATTGAAAAGAAAGTGCAGAAAGTCTCCAGCGAGAATTCCTTTCAGAGCGTGTACACACGATGGCTGGAGTATTGGCAGGATGGAAAAAGTCCGCGCCACGTGGACTCGGTCCGGAGGCGCATGGCAGCCGATATTCTGCCCTGCCTCGGAGCCAGGCCCATTGCGAAGATCGAGGCGCCGGAATTGGTCGCGATGGCCAATGCGATTCAGGATCGCGGTGCGCGGGATATAGCCAAACGGGCTTTGGAGACCGTGGGACAAGTCTTTCGTTACGGAATTGCTCACGGCTTTGCAACGCACAATCCTGCTACGGAGATTCGTCCCAGCGACATTCTGAAATCCATACCAAAAACCAACTATGCCCGCATTGATGCCAAAGAACTGCCAACGCTGCTCAGACGCATCGAAGTCTATCAGGGAAAACAGGTCACACGACTGGCAATGAAGTTGATGTCTATGACCTTTGTGCGTACCACTGAATTGATCGAAGCGAAGTGGACTGAATATGACCTGGAGAATGCCCGCTGGGACATTCCGGCAGAGCGCATGAAGATGCGGACCCCACACATCGTGCCGTTGGCCAGGCAGGCTCTGGAAGTGTTGGAGATGTTGCGCGAGTTGTCTGGGAAAGGCGAGTGGCTCTTTCCTGGCGACTTCAACCCTGCGCAACCGATGAGCAACAACACCATTCTGAAAGCTCTGGAGCGCATGGGCTACAAAGGCCGCATGACCGGACACGGCTTTCGCGGGCTGGCGTCTACCATCCTGCACGAGCAGGGTTACGCGCACGACCATATCGAGTTGCAGCTTGCCCACGCTCCCCGGAATGCAGTGAGCGCGGCGTACAACCACGCTCTCTACTTGGATCCACGCGCCAGGATGATGCAGAACTGGGCAGACTTTCTGGAGCGCACACAGCGTGGAGGCCGGGTACTGCCCTTCCGTGGAACTGCGGCATAGCCGTTCGGACGATTAGACCGGCAGAGAATCGAGCCAAACTTCGCAAACCAAATCCCAGGTTGCGGCAAGCCGGAATCCTGCTCTGACCTCATCTTCACAACAACGGATTTATGTGAGCCGGCCACCGCGACCAGCATGAACGGCGATTGCATTTGTTGCGCCCGGCCCTCGCTGCAGAAATCGGTCAATTCCCCATAGCCGACATCTCGGTACTAATCCGCCGCTCGATGAGTGACTGAATGATAATGCGCTCATCGAGAAAGGGAAAACGAGCCAATCGGCAGCAATCACTTGTCCGACAAGGCGGTTTTACGGCCGGGTGGATTGGATTTGTTAACACTGGCCGGACTGAGGCAACGGCATCCATGCGCGCGACATGGACGCCTTGTCGATGAAGGGACTGGTGGCCGAGCCCAACCTCGATAAACAGATCCTTCAGGACCGCAAGGTGAAACTTCTACGCCGGGAGCAGCGTCGTTGCGCGGCGGAGCATGCGGAAGATCTGGAAGTGAGCGAACGACAAGCGTGCCGGTGGGTCTATCAGCCGCGCGGCACGCAACGCTATCCGTCGACTCAGCACAACGACGATGACGCACTTACCCGGGCGATCATAGCGCTGGCCGCGGCCAGTATGGCTTTACGACAGGTCGTGCGTGGCATACCGAATCATCTCAAGAGCATGTGAAAGTGGAAAGAACGAACGCATCGCGCTTTCCCACACTCCTTCCTGCCGCCACGGGCGGACATCTGCTTCTCCCGCCGCGCTATACTAACACTCACTCAGACACAAATTGGGAGCAGGCCACTGCAAGAAGCCAGTCAGATCACACTTTCCGAATTCCCTTCGAACGGGCGGCGTCGGAAAAGGAGATTTCTGGCTGAATCGCTGAAGACGCCTTGCAGTGCAGGCGTAGGGTTGCTGCTTCGGCTCCTGAATCCGAATTCTAATAAGGATGAAATGCCCGTATGACAGAAAGTAAGACGACAGGCAGCCAGGTACTTCGCGCAATGGCCGCGCTCATTTTGGCCGGCGTTTTCGCAGCGGGAACAGCGTGGGCGCAGAGTGGACACCAGGAGGCTTTTCCTTGGATGAACACCGCTCTTACGCCGGATGAACGGGCCAACCTTGTGCTGAAAGAGCTGACGCTGGACGAAAAAATCATCCTGATCCATGGTGAGGGCTCGCCCTTCGGTGGCACGAATCCCAACGCGTATTTGAGCAACGGCGGCGACGGCTTTTCCCTGGGCATACCGCGGTTGGGCATTCCTCCTCTGCAGATGATCGGTTCAGCCTACGGCGTGCGCTTCAGCGCGGTGAACGGCCGCTACTCCACAGCGCTGCCCTCGAACCTGGCCTCGACCGCAAGTTGGGACCCGGAAGCGGCGTGTGAGTATGGGGCACTGATTGGCAGGGAGGAGCGGGCACAAGGCTACAATATGAGCCTTGCGGGGGGAGTGGACCTGGCCAGGGAACTCCGCAACGGGCGCAACTTTGAGTATCATGGCGAGGACCCAATCCTGGCCGGCACGATCGTCGGTTACCGCGTCCGCTGTGAGCAGGCGCAGCACGTGATCGGCGAGCTGAAGCACTATGCCGTCAATGACCAGGAAACTGGCCGCAATCTGGCCGACTCAATCATCGACAAGCGAGCCATGCGCGAGACAGACCTGCTGGCTTTCGAGATCGGCAATTGTATCGGGCATCCCGGCGCGGTCATGTGCTCCTACAATGCGGTCAACGGGGACTATGCCTGCGAAAACAAGTATCTGCTCACGGATGTCTTGAAGAAAGAGTGGAACTTTCAGGGATTTGTGTTGTCGGACTGGGGCGGAACGCACAGCACAGTCAAGGCCTCCGCAGCGGGCCTGGATATGGAGCAGGCGGACGACGATTTTTATGGCGCGGCGATGAAGAAGGCAGTCTTGGACAGTACCATTTCTGCCACCGAGCTTGACGACCATGTGCGCCGCATCCTGCGCGCAGAGTTTGCCAGCGGGATTATCGACTTTCCCATCCGCAAGGGCGTGGTGGATGTGGAGAGCGGTCTGGTCATCTCGCGCCACCTTGCAGAACAAAGTATTGTGTTGCTCAAGAACGCGCACAATTTGCTGCCGTTCGATCGCGCGAAGGTGCGCTCCATTGCCATTATCGGCATGCATGCTGATGAGGGAATGATCTCCGGCGGCGGATCGGCGCAGGTTGATCCTCAGGGAAGTTTCGACTCACCGGTGCGTCAGAAGGATCTTCACAAGGATGCTGTTTGGTTTCCCACCTCGCCGCTTAAGGCCGTTGCCGCAATGGCGCCGGGCGCGCAGGTACGGTTTGACTCGGGCGCGGATCCAGTTGCCGCCGCGGCCCTGGCAAAGGAATCCCAGGTTGCCATTATCTTTGCCTATCAGTGGACGCATGAGGCCCACGACCTGCCCAACCTCACGCTGCCCGACAATCAGGACGAGCTGATTGAGAAGGTAGCCGCGGCCAACGCGAACACCATCGTGGTGCTTGAAACCGGAACCGCAGCCACTATGCCTTGGGCCGATCGCGTAAGCGGGATACTGGAGGCATGGTATGCCGGCTCTAAAGGCGCCGATGCTGTAGCCAATATCATTTTCGGCGAGGTCAATCCCACCGCCAAACTGCCCATTACTTTTCCCGTGAGCGATGCGGATCTGCCCCATCCGATTTTGGTGGGGCCCTCGCCCGAAGAGGGGGCCCCTGGAGCCAACATGCGGGCAGGTGTAGCCAGGCCGACTTTCAAGGTGCATTACGACGAAGGCCTGAAGGTAGGCTACAAGTGGTTCGACGCCGAGAACAAGCAGGTGTTGTTCCCCTTCGGTTTCGGACTGTCCTATACGACCTATAGCTACTCCGATCTGGAGGCGATGCCGGACATCCAAACCGGAGGAGGCCTAACCACAGTCAGCTTCCAAGTGAAGAATACCGGCAGTCGGGCCGGCGTCGAGATTGCACAGGTTTATGTCTCTCTGCCCGCGAGCGCGGGCGAGCCTCCCAAGAGGCTGGTCGGGTGGAGCCGCGTGACCCTCGAGCCCGGCGAGACCAGGAAAGTAAAGGTAACCGTGGACGCGAAGTTCCTGTCGGTGTTCGACGAAGCTACAGACGGCTGGAAGCTGATTCCAGGCGTCTACGCTTTTCACGTCGGCAGCTCCTCACGGGATCTGGCGCTGACCACAACGATGGCGGTGCACTAAGCCAGATACTTCGTCGACCCACACGCGTCAGTATTTGCCGTAAGTTTTGGCGCACTCCACCAGCATGTCGATATTCCTCGCAGGTGTGGTGCTGGGCAAGGCGCAACCCGGCCCCAGGATGAATCCGCCGCCTGGCGCCAGTACCTCGATTGCCTCGCGGCAGGCTGTCGCAACATCCTCAACGGAACCTTGATGAAGTACACCGCTTGGATCGATCGGACCAAGAAGCGTTGTTGTTCCAGCCGCTGCCTTTTTGACGACCGACTTATCGCACTTATAGTCGAATTCCAATACGCTGGCTCCCGTTGACACCATGCGGTCAATGATTCTCGTGGTATCTCCGCAGATATGATAAGAAACGAAGAAGTCGTCGCTCTCGAGCGCGCGCACAATTTTCCTGGCATATGGGAGGCAGTATTTCTCGTACATCTTGGGGGAGATCACATCTGGAGAACCCTGCGCCTCTCCAGCCGAAGTCCCATGACATCCCATTTCCTTGAATAACTTGGCATAAGTGATAAAGCAGTCGCTTGTATATTCAAGGAGTTCAAATATTTGCTCATCGTTTTCGCCTGTCGCCATCTCGATCATCAAGGTTTCCGCCCCAGCGATCATGCATGCCAAACTGAATGGCCCCTGGTCGGCTCGGCCCATTACGAAGACCCGGTCACCGATGCGATCAAGTACAAATCGTGTAGCTTCGAGCACGGCCTTGCACAAGGGTGAATTAATGGGATCGGGCTTTCTGAGACTCGAAACTTCGGAAAGATCCGCTAAAAGGTGATGCGCGATAACTGGCGCGCTGCCCGGCAAATAACTTACTTCACAGCCGCATGCCTCTGCCAGCGCCGCAGTCCCATTCTCAACCAGAAGCATGTCGTGTCCGAATCTCTTCCATTCGGCTAACTGCGCCTCCCCCAGCAATTGCCCATCCCGATAGAGCCTGGCTGGGGGAAGCGTCAAGTCCGCAACAGTCATCATGAAGTTATGCAGATCGACTGGTACGCGGTCATGAGGTTGCAATCGAATCGTTGCGAGACATCTTTCCAGCGAGGTCATCTCTTCAAGCATGGACATTCCTCTCGGGACAAGCTGCACGGCCGAAGAGTTCTAGCGCCCTGCCGCGGGCCCGTGCCAAACTCCTCCGCCGTACGTCGTGATGTAGATTTGGCTGGCGTCGTTGGGGTCGGTGAAGACGCGATGCCCTCCTTTGAAGTCGTAGCCATCGATACGCTGCCAGTGGACGCCGCGATCGATGGAGCGGAATGCAGCCGCGTCGAAGCCGCAAATATAGAGCGTGTCGGGATGCTGAGGATTGATCGTCAGATCGTAGACGTGTTGAGATTCCGTGAAGAGAGAGCGCCAAGTGTTTCCGCCGTCTTCTGAGACATAGACGCCGCCATTCCGGTCCGTGTCCTCGCCTTCTTGTCCCCAGGCGGTGAGGTACAGGCGTTGTGCATCACGCGGATCGACTTCCAGGCCGGTGGGTCCGTTTACGCCCTGCGGAAGCTCCATACGCTGCCAGGATTCCGCTTTATCGATCGAGCGATAGACGGTTCCCGCATCGGATGGAGAGATGTTCTTCCCTTCACCGTGCCGAGCCACGACGAGGTACAGTGCGCCGTCCTGAGCCAGGCTGATGCGCCATACAAGTGGCTCCGCACCGAAAACGCCGTTGTTCTTTTGCGACCAGCTCTTGCCATTGTCAGTCGACTTGTAAACACCATGCCCAAATGCGCAAGCATAAAGCGTGCGACGGCCAACGGGGCTGGAAGGATCGAGAAGGATGTGGGTGATGGGACTTGATGGCAGCCCTGCATTGCTCGGCTGCCAATGACCGCCGCCGTCGGTCGAGATGCCGACTCCTCCCATAAAAGAGTCGACACTACTGTGACGCCATATTCTGGGGCGAGGTAGATCGTGTGTCCCGCTGAATGCTCCCCACACGAGACCCTGTTGCGCCGGGTCGAGTGCGACCCAATACGTCGTGTTCCGCCAGGAGTCCGGAACTCCTTCGGTGGTGCTTTGCCAGGATTGGCCGCCATCCGTGCTCTGGAAGAGACCGATGTCGGTATTGTCCATATAAATGTGGCGGGAATCGAATGGATCGAACTGGACCCCGTAATTGGAGGTGACATCGAGACCACGCGACGTCCAGGCGTCGCCTACCGATTTGGAATTCACCTCCAGCCAGGTGGCGCCGCCATCAAGCGTACGGTAGGTGCGGAAGAGATCGGACGCGTAGACAACATTGGAGTCGGTTGGCGCAACACTCAGGCTGTACGGCGCGTCGAACCAGATGGAGGAGCTGCCCTCCGCGGCACGAGATTCGATCCAGGTTCCAGTCAAATTGACAGCGCGCCGGGTAGATTCCTTGAAGACGATCTTCCAGGATCGGCCTGCATCGGTTGATTTGGCGATGCCGTTGAAGAGGTTCTCCTTACCGTCCCCCAACCGCAGCCCTCTAAAGCCGACGTAAGCGACATTCGAATTCCGATCGCTGGTGGCAATTGCCTCAAACTTGCCGGAGCTTTGGTGTAGATCGGGCGTAATTGGTCGCCAATGCAGACCAGAATCTTGGGAGAGGTAGACAAGTCCGTCACGGCCGGTGGCATAAATCCAAACCGAGTCGCCGGATCGCGCCGCGCTCACGGCCTTGAAGTTCGTAGCCAGGCTGCCGAGTTCCTTCACACTGCCATCGTTACCAATTGCATAGGCTGTGGAACCGGAGAACGCAAACAGGCCAGACTTTTGCGGAACGAGAAGCAGGACGCGTTGTGGCAGCACGGCAAGACGCTTCCACGTGGCGCCCCCATCCGATGAAGAAACCAGGATCGCGGGAAGGGAACTCGGGGCTGCACTGGGGCGGTTCCTCGCCTGAAACGAAGCATAGAGACGTTGCGATGTGCCCTTCGGACTCCGGACCTCTCCGGGAACAACCGTGATCGCGGTGATGTCCCCGCCAGGGTATGCAGGATCATCCGAGGTAAGTGAGTAGTCCGAATGATCACCGATTTGGTGCTCGATGGTATTGCGGCCAGGGGCGGGGAAAACCATCGCCCAGGTCAGCCCTGCATCGTTACTACGCCAAAGGGCAGCATTGCCCGCATAAATCACCCGCGGGTTCACCGGATCGAAGGCAAACACTTGGTTGCCTCCGCGCAGATTGAACATGTGCCACGACTGGCCGTTATCGTGAGTGACATAAGCGCCGCTCATGTCGCAATGCTCGACCACTAGTCGAGCATCGTGCGGGCTGATCGTAGGAGCAATCGTTGTGCCGCCGCCACCCGGGCCAATCACTTTCCAACCGCTGTGATCCGAAGACTGGGAAAAGCTGGTCAGCGAGGTAAAGAACAGTGCCAGTGCCAAGCGAAATATCTGGTTCATCGTATGGGCTCTCACGGGTCTCTCCAAACTATGACAAAAAGAAATAATACATAATTGATGAATATAAATCGAAATTGAATAATACATAGAGCGAAATATTTGGAAACGTGTAGCTGCGCTTTATGGTGAAGGCCCTGGGCAGCAAGAAGAAACCGGCTTAGGAACTGCCAGAGCCGCGGCGGGCTCGTTAACCGTATCCTTGCTCGGACGGATAGGGTGCAACTGATCGCAGCAACACGCAGCGTGAACGAACCGCACCGCATACAGCGCCGGTGTGAGTCCTCATCAGTTGCGTGGCGTCGATGGCGAATACGGGCGGACCACAGCCAGACGATTATTGAGTATCGTGTCGCCCGCCAGTTCCGACATGATCACGGCTTCGAAGTAAGGCCCGCCCCCGGCCTGCCGGCGCGCCTTCTCGAGCTGTTGGCTTCCCTCGCTCGAAGTCAGGAACCAGACCAGCGCCGCCGTCGATTGTCCAGCGATAATCATGATGCGCGTGTCTTTCGAGATTCCGGGCAGCACGGCAATCAAGCCGGGAGAGACCACTCGCGTCGGCGACTCGAACACTGCAGAGTAGACCGCCTGTTCGCCGGCGCGGGGCTGCCGGTTTTGAATCGCCCATCCCTGCGGATCGAATTCTAAGTAGAGCCTATCCAATTGGTTCTTGAACGGCGCAAGGGTCCCCGGCGTGCCCACTAAAATAATATTGTCGCCCTCGAAAAGATCCGACGGAGCATCTGAGCTGATAGCAATATCTGCCCGCTGCGAACCAGCATCCATATAGCGCAACAATTTCAAGGACGCGATTACGTCCGACGACACGGCATATTGCTGGCTGAGTGTGGGCTTGCCGAACTTTTCTTGGATCACCTTCAGGTCGGGCGCCTTCTCCAGATCCGTGAAGCTGTTTACGGTTGTGTCACGGGCCATGAGGACTTCGCGATTCTGCACTTGCCAGGAAAAGAAAGTGGGATTCGGAAGGACAATTTCGATCGGCTTTCCGTTCGCACTGAACTCCTTCCATAAGGGAAGCATCGCCGCAGGCGCTGGCCGCGCGCCGAGGGCGGTCTTTTGCGCCTCAATTTCGAGGAACTGCCAGAGGATGACACAGCTCAGGCACAGTGCCAGGCAAACCAGCGCCACCACCAGCTTGGGCAGTGGTCCCCATCCGATCAGGCGCGTGCTGAAGTCACCCTGTCGCGGGGCGGACTGTACGGCTTCGATTGGATCGAGCATTTCGCTCGTCGTTGAGGCTTCGTTGTCCAGCCCATTCACGCTAAGCTGGTGGGTGCCCAGCGGCACCGAGAACCGGATAGGCAGCAAACGCCCCTCGGCACGGTAAAAATCCCTGAGGCGCCGCCTCAGTCGCGAAATCTGCACGCGCACACTCGCGTCAAGCTGCTGGTCAAAGTCCTCCCGGCGGCCGAGCGCTTCAACAGCTATTTCGTATTCGCTGATCTGCTTGTGTCGATTCTCGAAGAGATAGCGAAGCAGATTCTTCAGAGTTGTTGAGCCCTCGAATGCCCCGCTCGCGCAGATCCCTTCAAGGTGCTCTACAAGTTTGGCGTCCGATATCGAATCCGAAGGACCCATTCTCTCCAAGCTGGGGGACGCTTGTGCCATACCCTGTGTATCTCTCCCCTTAGCAAAACTTTGGCTCGATTCAATTGAGATCAGAGTATTGAGATCGCTCATCGCTGTCAATCAAAGCGGCAAGGAACGGCGATTCCGTTGACACGAGGCAAGCACGGTCCTACGCGACAGGTTTCTCGTCGAATTCTTGAAAATGAAGCATCGGTGAGATGCTTCTCGCCCGGCTCCGAAATCGAGAGAAACATCAGTCTAAGTTGAAGATTATAAGAGGTAACAACGTTACTGAACGCCCAGATACTGGACATGTGATTCGCCATTGCATATACCTCGCCAATTATGCAGGCAAAGTGAACTGCTGGGTTCCCAACTATCCGCATTTGCGGGTCGTTCCGGGCCTGATTGCTGACGAACACCCTGCATGTTCAGAGAGGCTGATCAAATGATGCTCGATCACAATGGTGCGTTACCTGTAGGAGCGCGCAGCGCGAATGCGCCTGTGTGCGCTACCTCGTCTAATGAGCGGCCTGCATTGCTCTTCCGTTCAATTAGCGGTGTGCTCCTTTTCTTGCTTGCTTTTGCTTGTTCAGTGCCTTCGATGCTCCATGCCCAGGTGCAGAACGGCACCATCACTGGTACCGTTACCGATCCGAACAACGCAGTGGTTCAGCAAGCCGACGTCACACTTACCCAAAAAACGACCAATCTTGTGCTTCATGGCCAAACCAACAATGAAGGTGTCTACGCATTTCCGCTATTGCTCCCCGGGCCATACACCGTCGCTGTTGAAAAGCCAGGCTTCCGAAAGTCAGTCGCGACGCTGACGCTCACCGTCGGCCAGACTGTGCGTCTCGATGTCACCCTAAGCGTCGGCAGCGAGACTCAGACCGTCATCATCGAGGCCCAGGATGCCACCGCTCTCGATTTGCAAACTTCCAACCTTGACTACACCGTTCAGTCCCAGCAAGTGGGCAGTCTTCCGATGAATGGGCGCAACCTCTACGGATTGGCGTCCCTCGCGCCAGGCATTATGCCCGGCTCCAACTTCGGCGTAGGTGTGGTTGTCCAACGCGGGGCGGTTGTGGCCGCTGCGACCAACAATTTCGAATCCAACGGCGGCGTCGGCGGCAACAATGAGGTTCTCCTGGACGGCCTTTCCATCGTCGTCTGCTGCCAGGGCCAGCCAGCCGTCACTCCTTCCGCTGAGGTCGTCGGCCAGTTCAAAGTCGTCACCTCCAACGCCCCGGCTGAATATGGCCGCACCTCTGGAGGAGTTCTCAGCCTGGTTACCAACTCCGGTACCAACCAACTGCGCGGTTCGATTTACGATTTTCTGCGCAACGACAAGCTCGATGCCGCCAACTACTTTACCAAGCGCAGCGGTGTCTATCCCTATCCTGGGCATGCCGATTTCCGCAATCCGCATCGCGCCAACCAGTATGGCGGCTTTGTCAGCGGTCCCGTCTTCCTGCCGCACGTTTACAACGGCAAGGACAAGACATTTTTCACCTTCGGTTATGAGGGCATTCGCAACCTTCAACCCAGCTCTGGCACCGACACCGTGCCTACCGCTCTGATGCGCCAAGGCATCTTCACTGAAGCACCCTTAGCTATCTACGATCCGAACTCTTCGAATGCCGGAGGGACCGCGAGAACGCCGATCGCAGCCGCGACCTGCAATGGCACCGCCTATGCGGCAGGCTACTGCATTCCGCAATCCACTTGGAACGCCGTGGCCAAGGCTATGCTCACTTTCTTCCCGGCGCCAAACCTGTCTGGGACGACCAACAACCTTGCCTATGCTCAGAACGCGACCACTGCCGACGATCAGTACAATTTCCGGATCGACCACAACCTCAGCGACAATCAGCGCATCTTTATGCGCGGCACCAAGAGCAAGAACACTTACACGTATAACGACGAGTTCAACAGTGCGACTGGACCTGCTGCCTGGCAGCAGCACCTGACTGCGTACCTGTTTGCTTTGGGCGATATCTGGACCTTGTCGCCCTCGACGCTTGTGCAGTTCAGCTATGGCTTTGCCCGCCAAACCAATTTCCAGCCGGGCAATAACTTCTTCCAGTACGACGCCGCCAAATACGGCTTCTCCAGCACCTTCACAGGCCAACAGCAGGTTACCGGTTTGCCCTACTTCAGCATTTCGGGCGAATACGCGCCGACGTACCAGGCGAGCTTTAACGACTGGGCGCACTACGTTCACTCGTTCAACGCCAGCGCTCTTATACACAAGGGCAAGCACGACCTTGCTCTGGGATACAACGGCCGCCTGGGCCTCGAAAACGTAAAGGGCCTTAGCGGTCCGACCGGGTATTTGACCTACGGCTCCACCTTCACCGGTGGCCCCACGCCGAACTCCTCGCTGCCCGGCGGGCAGAGCGCGTTCGCCAGTTGGGCGTCCTTCCTGCTTGGCGATCCCAACACGGGCTATGTTATTCGCCAGAAGACGCTCGCTCTCAACCAGTGGGTTAACAGCTTGTATGCTCAGGACGATTGGCGCATGTTCCCGAAGTTGACCGTCAATATGGGCGTCCGCTGGGACGTTGAAACCGGATACCAGGAACGTCACAACAACTGGGCAGACTTCGATCCCACCGTCACCAATCCTATCTCGTCGCAAGTCAACTTCCAGGTATCTGGCGGCGCCAACTTCCTGGGTTCCAACGGCAATCCAACTCGCGATTGGCAAACCCTCTACCACGCGTTCGGCCCACGCGTTGGCTTCTCCTACGAATTTGCCCCCAGAACTGTGGCCCGTGGCGGATACGGCATTCTCTATCTGCCGCTCTCCTCGCGCCAATATAGCAACCAAACCTCCAACATAGGGTTTACGCAGCGGACCAATCTCGCTACATCTGCCACCGGATTTACGCCCGCCGTAACCAGCGATAATCCATTTCCCAGCGGTGTCTTATTGCCCGCAGGTCCGACGGCAGGAGTCGGCGTTAGCGTCGGTACCTCCATCTCCGGCCTGCCTAGCAAGATTCCGCTCAGCTATCAGCAGCAATGGAATTTTGGTCTGGAACGCAGCCTTGGCCGCGGAATGTCGGCATCCCTCAACTACGTCGGCAGTCATGGCGTCGATCTGCCCATGAACTTCCGCGCCAACGATTTGCAACCCGCATATTGGGGCACCCCCGGCCAGACCAGCCAGGTCACCTATCTCCAGGCGCAGGTCGCAAATCCCTTCTACGGGGCCACCGGAGTTGCCAGCGGTACGCTGACCAATGCCACGGTACAGCGCCTGCAATTGCTGACCAAGTACCCCGAATACACCAGCGGCGCCAGCTCCAGCATCCAGAACAGCTCGGTGACAATCCAACCCATAGCCTTTGGCTCAGCCACCTACAACGCGATGCAGGCAATGTGGCTCGTGAATCGCCCCAGCGGTCTCACCGGATCGGTCTCGTACATCTACTCGAAACTTCTGGGCAATGTTACCGATCTAATCAACGGCACCCTGAATCCAACCGGCAACCCGAACATTCAGAATTACTATTTCATGCAGAACGAGCACTCCCATCTATCAACAGATATTCCGCAGCGCATCGCCGGCACAGTGTCCTACCCGCTGCCCATTGGCAAAGGCAGGCAGTATGCCAACAACCTCCCCACGTGGGCGAATGAATTCGTGGGCGGCTGGACCGTCACGACGATCATCGATGCTTACAGCGGATTCCCGCTTGGCCTAACCGTCACGGGGGCTCCGGCTTTTGCCGGTACGCGCCCGGTGTTTACGGGATCGGCCCCGCTCACCTCCGGCTCGGTTCATCATCGCCTCGGCGGCGCCGGTCAAACGCAAAACTACTTCAACACCGCGGGCTTCCGCCTCCCGCAATCGTTCGAGCTTGGCACGGTCCCTCGCTCGTCCTCCACAATGCGCAGCGCCATCTCATTCGACGAAAACGCTTCGCTCATCAAGAATTTCCCGATTCACGAAGACGTGATGCTTGAGTTCCGCTGCGAGGCCTTCAATGTCCTCAACAAAGTTGACTTCAATCAACCTAATGTTCAATTCGGCGGTTCGTCTTTCGGCAACATTACCGCAATGTATAACTCACCTCGCAACATCCAATTGGCCGCAAAACTGCACTTCTAGCACCATCCTCTCTCCTTCATTGACGAGCGGCGCAAGCCGCTCGTCGCTTTAGACGAAAGCAGATGAGTGCGAAGCCACTTGGGGGGCGGACTAGTTGCAGTTTCCCGCTGCCCCGATGTACGTGATCCGGCATGAGGAAGGAAAGCCCCTGCATGAATTGGCGCAATGTTTCTACCCTGCTTCTTCTCGCCGGAACGTTATTCGCGCCGCCACTTCAGGGCGCAGATCGCATCCAAACCGAGGATCTGCTGGTCTACGGCGGAACCGCTTCCGGAGTGATGACCGCATATTCCGCCGCGCAGGAAGGCCTTCACGTTGTGCTTCTCGAACCCGGAGCGCATCTGGGCGGTATGGTCACAGGCGGGCTTTCCGCCACAGACACTGGCACCTTCACAGTTATTGGTGGATATGCCCGCGACTTTTATCGCAAGGCGGCAGCGCACTACGGAGTGCATCGCCTGGATCGCCGCGAGGATTGGCTCTCGGAGCCCCATGTCGGCGAGGCAATCTTTCGCGACATGCTCAGAGATTCCGGCGTCAAGGTCTACTACCACACGCGGCTTCGCGAATCGCGCGGCGTGGCACTGGAAAATCGCACCATTGTTGCCATCACGACCTCGGATGGCCAGCAATGGCGGGCAAAGATTTTCGCCGACTGCACGTATGAAGGCGACCTGATGGCGCAGTCCAACGTCAGTTACGCGTGGGGGCGTGAAAGCTCTGGCGAATACGGCGAGGATCTAGCCGGAGTTCGCAGCCACACACCGCAACATCAGTTCGCCTGGCCGCTCTCCGCCTACGATGAACATCACAAACTATTCCCTGAAATCATCCCCGGTCCGCTGGCGCCCGCGGGTTCCGCCGACAAAAGAGTGCAAGCCTATAACTTCCGCTTGATCCTCACCGACGATCCATTGAACCGGCTTCCATTTCCTCGGCCCGACGGATACGACCGCTCGCGCTTTGTTCTGCTTGAACATTATCTGGATGGATTCGAGGGACACTTTCACCGGCCGCCCACCGTCGACGACTTCTTCCTTCCGACACTCATTCCCAACCACAAAGCGGACTTCAACAATAACGGGCCGATCTCGACGGATTACATCGGCCATAGCTGGAAATACCCTGAGGCCTCCTATGCTGACAGGGAGTTTATTTGGCAGGACCACCTGCTCTACACCCAGTCGCTTATCTATTTTCTTTCTCACGATGCGAGCGTTCCTGCCAGTCTGCGAGCCGAGCTGAATCGCTGGGGCCTCCCCAAAGACGAGTATGCTGACACCGGACACTGGCCATTCCAGTTGTATGTTCGTGAAGCACGGCGCATGGTCGGAGAGTACGTCATGCGGCAGTCGGACCTGCAAACAGAGCGCACCAAACCGGACTCCATCGGAATGGGCTCCTACAACAGCGACTCTCACAACGCCGAGCGCGTGGCCATGCCCGACGGGACCGTACATAACGAAGGAGACATTCAGGTCCCGGTCGAGCCTTATGAGATTCCCTACCGCGCCATCACGCCAAAACGATCTGAAGTACAAAATCTGCTGGTGCCTGTTTGTCTTTCATCCACGCACGTTGCCTTCGCATCGATTCGCATGGAGCCGCAATACATGATCATTGGTCAGGCCTCCGGAATCGCTGCGGCGCTCGCGGTCGAAAAACACGTTTCCGTTCAGGAGATTTCGATTCCCGACCTGCAACGCAAGCTTCACGAGCAGGCCGCTATACTGCATCTCAGCGAGGAGTTTCCCTCCTGCGCATCTCGGCTGTCAAAGCCGTAGAACGCCATGGCTCCATAGACGGGCTCCTTGCCTGAAGGTTCGGAAGTGCCTCACTCGTGCTGCTGGCAACCAACGGATAGCTTGTCAACGCCGATGCGCTCGGCACTGTTTCTCAATCATGGAGCTCTTCACCAATGCGTCTCCGGTCCAAATCGCCGGCTACCAGCAACGGCATTGATCGACGCTTTGAACCTATTTAGCGAGATTTTCTGGATTACTCCCGGCAAACGCCGATCGCACCTGGAAAGTTCCGGATTCATCCCGAATCGCCAACTCCCTCATTGACATAGGAGGGGCACCCACCTGTCTGTATAGTCGTTAGCCTTGATCGGAAATGCCTCGGGGCGAGTCCTCTCAGACGCCCTTCTGCCGCTTTGCTGCCCCGAGGCATTTTCGATAAGGAGGCTAGAAGGAAGGCGGTGGTAGTGGCGGGCGCTGCTATGGAGCTAGGGGCGAGAATTGGCCTGCATTAAAAGGATGAAGGGGCTGGAAGACCCGGACTGGATAAGGCAGCAAGGAAGATAGATCTTCACATGCGAGTAAATTCGCGAGCTGCATGCAAGCAGGAGTCGGTTATAAGGTGGCAACTTCGCACTGGAGACACAGGTGGGCTGAGACGTGCGGCCACATCTTCGCGAGCCCTTGGATGGAACTGAAGTTAGGAGGAATCTGTCAGTTTGCATCGAAACGCCAGTTGTTGCGCGGTGAGGTTGGGTCCGATGTTCATGTTGGCTCCGCAGCGTGGGCAGCGCCAGATGGCTAACGGAGAGTTGGTGAGATGTGAACTTGGTCGAGGCTGGCAAGCGAGCTGCTGGCGAGCGAGCGCGAGGAGAGAGGTACAGTGAGCGCTGGCGAGATAGCCGAAGTGACGGATGCGGACGAAGCCTCTGGGCAGCACATGTTGGCAGAATC
Organism: uncultured Acidobacteriota bacterium; assembly: GCA_963826735.1. Lineage (GTDB taxonomy): Bacteria > Acidobacteriota > Terriglobia > Terriglobales > Acidobacteriaceae > Telmatobacter. Next base: position 77,017 of record CAWGYN010000005.1, on the reverse strand, counting down.
GGCGCAGGAACTCGACGGCGGTGAGCGTCATGATTCGCTGCTTGTTACCGTGCGCGTAGTCTTTCCATCGGAAGCGTACGCAGCTACCGTCGAAGCTGAGCAGGCGTTGATTGCTGATGGCGACGCGATGTGTATAGCGGCCAAGATAGCGCAGCACGCGCGTGGGCTCACCAAAGGCAGGCTTGGCATAAACCACCCAGTCGTCCTTGAGAAGCAGGCGAACGAGTGTTGAAGGACAGTCGATGCGGCGCTGACGGAGCGCCTGTTGCAGGAGAGCAAGGTACTTGCCTCGGAAGACACGGCTGAGAACCTTGACGGGGAGGAAGAAGGCATACTTGGGATGAACCCAGCGCGAGTAACCTGGATCGAAACCGCCTGCGGGAATGACGCAGTGGAGGTGAGGATGCAAGCGGAGGTTCTGTCCCCAGGTATGCAGAATGCTGAGGAAGCCGATCTTGGCTCCGAGATGCCTGGGGTCGGCTGCGACCTCAAGCATGGTCTGGGCGCAGGCGCGGAAGAGCAGATCGTAGAGAAGCCGAGGATGTCGCTGACATAGCGGATTTAACGCATGAGGCAGAGTAAAGACGACATGAAAGTAGGGCACGGGGAGCAGGTCCTGCTCGCGCCGCGCCAACCAGCGCTGGCGCGCCTGGGCCTGACACTTCGGGCAGTGCCGGTTGCGGCACGAATTATAAGAGATGGCATGGAGATCGCACCGCGAGCAGGAGTCCAGATGGCCTCCGAGCGCAGCCGTTCGACATGCGGCGATGGCCCGCAACACGCTTAGTTGCTGGTAGCCCAGCCAAGAACGGTTCTGTTCTCGAAAGCAGTCACCCTGGATGCGAAGGATGTCGGCCACCTCCACAGGAGGCCGACTCATTTATCTTTTTTCCGGTGGTAGTCGCGGGATGCTTGGCTAACGCTCGATAGTTGTAAATGCTCCAGTGGATTCGACACTGTCTGCAAGTGTCGCTGCGACAGATGGAGATACCGGGCAGTGGTCTCCAGGTCCACATGGCCGAGCAGGACCTGAATCGTACGCAGATCTGTTCCTGCCTCGAGCAGGTGGGTCGCCCAACTGTGGCGAAGGGTGTGAGGCGTTACATGCTTCTTGATATGCGCATAGCGGGCGGCTTCTTTACAGGCGTACCAGACGGTCTTGTCCGAGATAGGTCTTTCCGGGCCGCGCTTATGCGTGCCGCTGGGAAAAAGATAGATGCGAGGCTTCTTCCAGCGCCAATACTCGCGCAGTGTCTCCAGCAGAGCCGGGCTGAGAGGGAGATCTCGACCGGCGCCCCCCTTGCCGCGTTCCACCCGGATCATCATGCGCCGGCTGTCGATGTCGCTGACCTTGAGCAGCGATACTTCGGCTCGCCGCATGCCCGTGCCGTATAGCGTCATCAGCAGAGCGCGTTGCATGAGGTTGCCGGCGGCATCGATAAGCCGGGCGACTTCCTCCAGGCTGAGCACGGTCGGCAGCCGGCGCCGATCCTTCGGATAGGGCAACTCCTCTCGGAACTCGCGTCGCTTGAGAGTTCGAACGAAGAAGAACCGCAGCGCGGCAACGCGGCCCACCACGCTTCCGACCGCCAGCTTGCGCTCTGTGAGCAGATAGGCTTGATAGCTTCTGAGTTCGTCTGGCCCCAGCTTGTCTGGGGATTTTCCAAAGTGTCTGGCGAATTGCTCAACCGCATGTAGATAGCCGCGGATCGTGCTCTCGGAGTAGTTACGCCGCTGTAGCTCTTCCAGCATCCGCTTGCGTAAGTTGGTCACAAGAATCTCCTTCCTTGTGAATCAACCTATCGCAGCCACCGCCGCTCGCCGCTGCACATCGAGGCAGTGTCCGCCGCGCCAGCGGCTTCGTTCTAGTCGGCTTTCCGGACAAGTGGTATTTGGCTCAACTGCTGACGCAACGCAATCCATTCATTCACAATTAATTAATGGAAATTGTGGCGATTACTCCCCGAAAACGCCCCAGCGTTCAGTGATGCAGTGGATTTAGGGTGGCTGGGCAGCAGGAGACCGGCCCGCTGCCCAATTCATCACTCTAACCAGATCTGAGGAACTCTCCCGATCAGGCCCAAGCTCTTGCCGGTGGGGAGATGTCGCCCTGTTTTCAGCCCATCAGCGTCGTTGGATCGACACCCAGATTCCCGGCCGAACAGGCCAAGCGCATGCGCGCTGTAGAAAGGCGTTCAGGGAGCGAACTGGCCGCAGGTAAGGGGTCGTACCTCAGAAACTGAATGATTGCCGGTATGTAACGGACCTCAAGGACGGTTGCGTTGCCCCCCAGCCGGTAATCGTCATCTTGTGAACGCCAATTTGGCCGGCGACCTGTCCTTGGGGGAGTTTGAGGTCTAAGCGGCGGGTCCGGGCGTATTCGCCTAAGGTATTAACTTTCGTTGCGTAATGCGCTGACTTCGATCCTCGGGCTCGGAGCTCGGCATGGCAGAGCGGCAACGCAGAGATGCCGTGCACTGCTTTCTAATTTTCCGGCTGGCCTCAATCTGGCGGGCAATCCACTCCTCGACTTCCGTCTCGACCCAGCCGATCGCCCTGGCTCCCAGCGACACTGGCCTCGGGAATCTTCCTTCAGTCACGCGTTGATATACCGTGCTTCGTGATAGGCCGGTGCGATCCAATACAATTGGCAGTCTCAGAATCTTTCTAGGCATCCCTTTACCTCATTGGTTGAGTAGCATTTGAATCTCGTCCTGCATTACGACGACGGACTGACCACAACATCCGCCGGATTTACCGACAAAATCGCCGTCGCCATCTTTACTTCAATTGCGGCTGTTGTCTGACTTTTCTCCAGAACGCTCTGCACGGTTAGGTTCCCTTCCCTGAAGCAACCTCCCAGCAATCTTCAAGAATGACGTTGCGCCAACAATTACGCGACAGGGTCAGCATTTCAGCTCTCAATTACGACGTGTTGAGCACCGTATCGATGACCTTATTCAATTCATGTGCGGTTCCTCTGCGCTGCAAACCTCCGCCCTTTCAGCCCGGAATCACAAAGAACAGTCGACCCATACATTGCCCCTCTTCACAGCAGTACGTCCGGTTTCATTGCCATATTTCTGCGCGCTTCTGAACCAGGTGTCGAAAGTTGTGTTGTCCCCTTACTACCTCCGATTGCCGACTCCCCACCGAACTCCCTATTCAGTTTCTTCATGTATCCCGATAAGGCTGTTGTGGTGATTCTCAGGCCGTTCTCCTCAAAGATACGAACCAGCATATTGAGCGTGTATCCCCTCTTCCGTAACGCACACAGTTCAGGGAATACCGCCCGCACAATCCCGCCAATCATGTATGAAGCGGGTTGCGGTGCGGGTTCATTCGCCTTCTCCTTGAGGAACGCACGAAGCTCCTCGACATTGTGTGACGAGAGCACCTGCACCCTGCGACGAGCCTCATTCTCCATACACAGGCATGGTATAGTATCTACAATAATGATGTCAATTATGTATGATGATAGTAATGAGAAGACAGGGAAGAGGCACGGCAAGGTAGGCGCTGTACACACGAAACCCCTGCGGGTTTCGCGTGTCCACCACCATTTCTCCAATCCGCCTGCTGCTACTCGGAGAAATGGTTGCGCATCTTGCTCAGGGCTTCGCCCCGAGACCCCACGTCATTTCGGAGACATGACAATGGCAAGGCCAAAACAGAGCACACAGACGTAACCTTACGCATCGACATTCGTGTCACAGATGAGGAGAAAGCAACATTGTCCGAACAGGCCAACCGTGCGGCCTCACGACTCAGCGAATACATTCGGCGCGCTGCATTGGGAATACGCAATCCGTTCACGAATGCACACGAAGGCACGCGGAGACTGCAATCGCCTCGGAGGTCTGCAGAAACATCTGTCTTGAGCAGACTGAAGATCTCCGGCAATGACAGTGATCTGCGGCGCGAGTTAAATATCACACTCGCTGCAATACGCGAACAGGTGAAGAACGTCATTTCTCTGCACAGTCGAAGTGAAGATGATTGCCAAAGTGCAACCAGCTCGACAACACTCCAGCAGCTTCAAACGGCTTCAGGAATACCTTACGACGGAGCGTGATGCCGACACCGGCGAACCTCTGTTGAGAGGAGATGTGGTCATGTCGGACAATCTTGCTGGGCTTCGACACTGCGGCGATGCGAGATGCAAGGGGTTGCATCTCTCAAGAATCGGCGCTGCAATGATGCGGTCTGCCATTATGAACTCTGCATGGCCTCCAGGAGAACGTCCGACCAGACCGCAATGGGTAGATCTGCGCGTTGCACACTTCGATAGGCACTCGGATATCGAAGGCCATCAATTCATGGTTGTCGCGCACGATGACAAGAAGCACTTTCACATCCACATCATGGTCAACAAGGTTCATCCGGAGACTCTCAGAGCACATACACCATATCGCAACTGGTTCACTCTTGATGCCGCAGTACGCTTCCTTGAAGCGAAACATGGCTGGGCACATACGCCGGGTCCGACGCGATGGGATGAGGAATCGAAACAGGCTGTACGCAATCGAGTTCCGAACGTAATGCGCTTCGATCTGCCCGACAACAGCCGACAGGAGCCGCTGCACAATTTGAACATTATCAGGATCAGGAATCATTCCAATCCTATGTGCGGCGGGAAGTTGCTCCGCGTGTCCAGCAACTCTGCTTACCCGACAGAATGTCACATGGGACGACCTTCATCGTCTTCTCTCGAAGGCTCATCTCAGGCTTGAGAAGGGGGAATCGGGCGGATATACGGTCCTCGCCATTGACTACAACATCCGGGTGAAGGCGTCCGACGTATTCCGCAACAACTTTGCAGGAAAGATCAATCGTCAGGCCACTGAAACCGCTCTTGGGCCGTGGACACCAGCCTCAACATCCGGCTTCAACATCACGGCGCACCACATCCGGCAGCAACATAGCCACGTAATAGCGCACAGAGGGAAGAACGGAAAGCGCAACGACAGGCTGACCGCATCCCTCTGATGGCCGATTATAACCAGTATCGGAATCGGCAACGGGAAGTATGCAAAGCCTTCACAACAGAGGGCAGAGAGGCGCGCAATACCTCCGTGATGTCTCTGCGGCAGACAAAAGAAGGAGATTCGCGCATCCGCTCTGTCATGGCCGGACAAGAAAGTCCTGCTCTCCCAGGCAGCGGCTCAATCCGTTCTCGAAGTACGCGCCCTGAAGCTGTCTATTCAACAGAGGCGGCAAGAGGCATTTCCGAAGAATCTCCGCTCATGGGTTGCGGACAGGGCCGACGAAGGAGACGCGCGGGCCGCCGCACAACTTCGAGGATGGCGTTATGCCGACCAGCGGAATCAACGGCGGCTCGATGCAAGGCTGGAATCAAACGCGCTGCATATCGGCCCATCGCCCGATAATGACAGCAGCACCGATTGGGCCGGCCTCGCGCAACAAGCGGCTTGCAGCCGAACAGAAGCAACAGGCTCTTGCCAACCAGATCGCCGCGACCCGCATCTGGACAATCAACCGCAAGACCGGCGACGTGTCCTACGCACTCAACGGGCAAGTTTCCGTCATCGACCGCGGACGCATCGTCACCGTTCTCAACCAGGATAAAGCCGCCGTCCTCTTCGGATTGGAGATGGCCATCCAGAAATACGGACCGCGAATCGCGTGTGACGGCAGCGTGGAGTGGAAGCGGATGGTCACAAAGATTGCGGCGCAACACGGCATCTCCGTCCAATTCACTGACCCGGAGATGCAACACGCCCTGCGCCTTCTTCAACGTCTGGCGAATCCGCGCCAACGCCAGCAGGAAAGAGGCGGCAGGTAGCTCATGATCCTCGCGAATCGATGCGGCTTCGCCGTCAGCAAGATGTATGTCCCTCATCAAGAGACTGATGCGAATGTGGATTGGACTGGAGTCTTGAGTTTGTGGACGGCTGCAAAATAGGCCACCATCACGCGAAATGTCTTGGACCGATTCACTCCGCCGAGAATCTCCCCGCCAACTCTCTCCAACTCATCGGCAATCTCGTGGGTCAATGGGAAAGACGAACGCGGTGTCGATGCTCTGAAATGGAATGTCCAGCCACGGGCCGTTATAGAACGCAAGAAGCTGCGCCTGCGCGGCCTTGGTTTTGAAATTCATGATGATGTGTTCCGCCAGGGCGTTCTTTCTGCGGATTTTGAGCACAGCGAAAAGCTGGCTGAAATGGCTCTTGGTGAATTTGGAATCGACGGTGAGCCGGACTTGAGTCCGCTTCTCTGCGGGAGCAACGACTCTGCGCTTCGGTCGAGGTGCAGGCTTCTTTGGTGAGATCATCTTTTTCTCTCTCGTGATGTAGTTTACATCAGAAGTATATTTCATTCCGAAGAAGTGCGACGACCCAATGTAATCAAAGGAGTTCCCGTGAAGGAATCACCGGAGGCATGGTGGGTTCATTGCACGGAGAGGCACGGGGCAAATCGCATCGACCGAAGCAAATCGAACCGTGAGAGGGATGGAGAAAAGAGAACTGGCCAGAAGCCGCGTAGCGCGTCACGTCTATTCCCTCGGCACGGACAACTTCCAGCGATAATCCCCAAAGGATTCTTGAAGGGGGTACTTTTGGGTGTATTTTGTCAATGCTATTTTGTATCTCTTTAATTAACAATAGTTTATAACGCGGTTTGAATCCCTCCCTCGCCAACTATATTTAGAATAAACAACTTACGAGATGAAAACCGGCGATACCGTCTAACTTCCCCGCAGACTTGCAGGTTTCCTGATCGTGATGGATCTGGAGAGCGTTCTCCAGCGGAAGCCATATGCGCCGTTTTGTCGGCACTTCTCTGTTGGCAGTTTCAGCCATTGCCTACTCAGTCGAACAAGGTTCGAGGCACAGGATCGATCTGGGCGATCACCGGTTGTTCTTCCAGGAAACCCCTCAGCAGATGCACTTGTGGCTGCTCCGTCGAGGCAAGCCATTCCTCATACTCGTTTGGAGACAAGAGGGCTGGCTGGCGATTGTGAATTGGCCGCATTTTTTGCATTCCCTTCTGTGGTCAAAATGGAAAAGGGCCTCTCGATTTCCTGCGTCTTCAGGTTGGCCAGGTTTCCCCGTTCTTATGTCACTTAAATCATTAGTTGCACGACGTGCGCTAGAGCAGACAAACCCCAGGCCAGCCTGTTCATTGGGCCCACGCTCCGATCCCGGCGCGCGCTCCTTTAGTTACCTTGGGCCTGCAAGTTTTTGATGACAGGTGTCGTAAGTTCATGTATATATTTTCTGAACGGTTGCACCCGCGACTGCATCAGCACATCATTTCCCTGGATTTTGGACATTTCGAAGCATGCAGGCGGGTAGTTCCTACAGCACAAATTCACAAAGTGCGACCTTTCCCATTCCTAAGGATTTCTTGACTGTTGGGGCGTTTAGACATGATCGTCCGGAGGGCCGATCTTTCTATATTCATCCTCCCGATAGACAAACCTTGCTAACGCATTCCCTCGATGCGACGAAAGCTGCGCCATTTGCGCTTGATCGGGGTGGGCGTTATGCAGACTGATTGCGTGGGGGTGTAATTGCCGAGATCTCTTGCCACCTGAAACGGATCGACAGGCTGCTTCACTTTACAGGTTGCCGCACTTTATCGATGGAGATCGTTCGATGGCTTGCTGGTTGTGGAAGCGGTCTTTGGAGTGCCAGCGCAGGTGGTCGATGCGCGTGTGTGCCGGCCGAATGGCAGCGGTGGCCGTGCTTGCTTTGGCCTCAATCGCGCCTCAAGTATTCGCACAAATCCCTACGATTAACAGCATCAACCCAAGTACAGTAACCGCGGGCAGCCCGGCCTTCGTTTTGACCGTGACGGGGACCAATTACAGCGCCACGTCCACAGTGAGCGTGAATACATTCGCTCTTGTGCCTTCATCGCAAACAGCTACACAACTGCTGGTGACTGTGCCGGCTAACCTGGTAGCGACGGCGGGCCCGCTGCCGGTGCAAGTGATCAACCGTTCCGCAGCGGGAGGCCCGCAGTCTTCAAACACGGTGACGCTGACTGTGGCACCGCCCGCACCCGCGCCAACCCTTACCAGCGTGACGCCCGGCTTTCCGGTACGCGGCGAAACCCAGGTGTTGATGACTTTGGTGGGCGCGAACTTCAGATCGGGAGCAAGAGTGGTGATTTCACCACCGCTGGCGAGTTTGAGCGCCTCAACAGGAACGATTCAAGCTACCGATGTGAGCGTGACGAATGTGAGGCTGGTGAATTCAGGCCTAATGACGGCGCGGATCAACGTGAGCCCCACGGCTGCTGCGGGGCTGCGCGCGGTGGACGTGCTCAACACCGATGGCACAAACACCGCAATCGGAATCGGAATTGCCGTGGGCGGCACTTCGCAACCAGTGCGCGTGCAGGCAGCTAGTTCAATTGGCGCGCCAGTTACAGTTGTGAACCTGAGCCTGATGCATCCGCGCAATGGAACCGTGGTGATGCGCAACCAGGAACTGTATGCGGATGCCATTCTGGGCGGATCGGGCTCGGGAACGGTCCTTGGCGAGTGGGTGTGGGACGGTAACGTGGTGGAGCAGTTCTCAGCTTCGTTTGTGGGCGGGACGAGCACGACGATCACCACGCATGAGCCGCTGCCCACTTCTTTGCTGGGCCCGCACCGGCTGCAGTTGCGCATGGTGCAGCCCAACCAGGTGGCGAGCGTTCCCATCACGGTGGTGGTGAATCCCGGCAACTGGCAACTGGAGCAATTGATTTTGCCGGAGTATGGACGGGAATTCACTGCCGCTAATCCGCCTTCGTTTTTGTGGGCTCCTGTTCCCGGCGCGGTGAAGTACGAGGTAGGCTTTACCACGCGGCCCTATCTCAGTACCATCGGCCAGTGGTTCGATGTGGAAGACAATCGCTGGGACGTGCCTGCGGAGATATGGCAACGCCAGCCCATGGGGCCGCTGTATTGGACGGTGCGCACGATCGACTCCGACGGCGTGCCGCGCAAGCCGCTGCCGCTGCGCAGCATTGTGCACGCGGCCGATGGCGGACTGAGCGCACTGCATCCGGCGCCGGGCCGAACGCCGGCGGGACATACGCTGATCGAATGGAAACCGGGCATTGGAAACGGATATTACTTTGTGACGATCAGCCGCGACTTCGCCGGCGCGCAGATTGTGCGCCAGTATCTGACCAAGGATCCGCAACTGGATTTACGTGCCGCAGAAGCAAAGCTGCTGGCCGGGATCACGTACTACTGGCAGGTGGATGAGATTTCGCCGGCGGGGCAGTTGATCTTCTCCGGACCGGTGGAGAGTTTTGTAGCGCAGCCGGGACTGGGACCGCAGTCGCGGCTGTGGACGGCGGAACGCACAGTTTTGCTGGCTTCGTTGGGCGCTCCGGTTGCGCTGCCTGCCGCAGAAGGCGACTTAGCCAGCCAGATTTCTGCGCAAACGCCTGCACCGGGAAGCAGCATCACCCAGTTGCAGCCGCAGATTTCGGTGAGCTTTGCATCGCCGGTGAATCCGGCGGACGTTAGCTTGATGCTCGACGATGTGGACATCACGACGCTGGCGCAGGTAACAGAGTCGGCGGTCACGTTCACGCCGCCCTTGGCGTTGCAGGGCGGAGAGCACACGGTGAACTTGAGCGTGGGCAGCGATGCAACGACGTGGAAGTTTACGGTCCAGGCGCCAGCCGCTCCAGCGGCAGCGCAAACACCCGCTCCTGCACAGACGCCGCAGGGGCCTGCGCTGGTGCCGGGGACCGATGCGGAAGCTTCGCCTGCAGCCGCGCCCGCGGGCGGCACGATGCCGACACGGAGCCACCGTTGCGAGCGCGCACCAATCTCAGGCGAACGCGGCCAAAGTACCGCCAGCCCCTAAGAGCGGAGTGCGGCCCACACTGGACGGCCAGATCGGTTTGAACACGGAATGGGCATCGGGATCCAATCCGCCGGATACGAATGTGATATCGGCGGCGGAGCACTACACATATCAGAAGGGCCCGTGGCACGTGGAGGCGAACGGCAGCGGCACGTTGAATTCAGTTCTGAATCCGCCGCCGCAGCGCACCAGTCATGGACTGTTCAGCGATTACGTTTTGCAGGCGGGATACAAGCAGCCGAATTGGGGCGCGAATCTTCGCTTCGGCACCATCTCTCCAGAGCTTTACACGGATGCGCAATTCGTGACCGCGGCCACGCCGCGCCAAGGCGCAGAATTGGTGTTCAAAACTCCGGTGGGAACGCTGGGAGGATTCGCCAACACGGACGACACGGCGCTTGGCGGCGGCGCGGGAATCAACTTTCATCAGCAGATTGAGGGCGCGAGCTACCAGCTTCCGCTGCCCAAGTGGGCCGAATTGCGCGGAATGTGGCTCAACGCGAAAGACACCGGAGCGCCGACCACGGTGGGCTACGATTCGATGGGCAATCCCGATCATCCTGCCCAATCCGATTGCGCCAGCCTCGGCTGGAGATGCGATCGGCGCATTGCTCAAATTACACTTGGGCGCGAAGTGGTTGTGGACTTCGGAGTACGCGATCAGCTACGACAACGCGAACCTCACCGATCCCACCTCGAAGCGATTGTTCGGCCGCGCTTGGCGCAGCGCGATCACCGGGCAGGTGGCTAAGGCGAATGCAAGCGCGGATTATCGCGAGTTGAGCTCAGCTTTCGGAACGCCGGCGAATCCAAGCCTGACGCAGGCCAGCCAGCCGAACGTGCGCGGCGTGGACGGTTCGCTGAGCGACGCGACGAAAGTGGGAAGTTTCGGATTCAACTACACGTTCCTCGATAACAACGTTCATCCCACCACCAGCGCCGAGCTGCGCATGAACAGCTTTGACGAGACCTGGAGCAAGCCGCTGGGTGTGAAGGCCAATGTTGCCGTCGAAGCGCGGCAGTCGCTAACCGGCACGGGCACGATTCCCGCGGCGTTGCTGGGAATGCCGCCGGCTGTGACCGGCGCGCAGGATTTGCGCGACCTGTATGGAAGCATCAATGCCAGCCGCACTGTCGGCACAGTAAGCATGAACGTGGGCGCGACGCGCGACTGGAGCCGCAACAACTACATGACCAGTGCGGACACCATTACCTCGTCGATCAATGTGGGCGCAAACCTTGCCACGCACGGATTCTTCCAGTTGAATGCGCAGGGAAACGTGGACTGGGTCGCCGCGGATGGGCAGACGGTAGGAACAACGCGCAACTATTCCGTGAGCGTGCAGCCTGCGGTTTCCTGGAAGCGGACAGGAGTGCAGGTTTCGCCGCTGATTACGGTTTCGGCCGGGCAGACGCTGCTGACCGGCGGCACGGCTACGAGCGACACCTTCAGCGGGCAGTATGGCGGACAGCTTTCATGGACGATGCCGGGAGTGTTCAAGTGCAGCACGCTCTCGGCGCAAGGTAGCTACAACCAGAATCACGACCACGTTGCCATGGTCGACACCAACACAACGCAGCTCCTGGTGTTGTGGACCGTGACCTGGGGACACAAGCACACGTTTTGAGGTGCAAACCTCGCGATGAAGCGGCCGATTGCCAATCTCGTTTCCGTGGTGCTGCTGGCGGCAGCGGCCTGCATCGTTGTCCCGGCGCAGAATAATCGCGCTGCGCAAAGGACGACCACCAATCAGCCGCGCGCAAACAGGGCCACCCTCGTTTTCGTCTTTCACGCCTACGCAGGCGGCCGCAGGCTCGACTGTAACCCTTACCTTCAACGGCGCGAATTTTGTTGCGCGGGCAATGATTCTTACATTCTCGCCTGCGCAGGGTATTACGGTAAGCAATTTGCAAGCGGTCTCGTCGACGCAGATTACGGCTCAGGTGCAGATTGCGGCAAACGCGCAACTGGGTAATCGCCAGGTGTTTCTGGTCGATGCGGATCACGATCTGCGTGTCGCAACCCCGTTCACGATTACAGCAGCGCAACAGAATAATTGCCCTCCGGGGATGCTTGCGGCAGCGGGCTGCGGAACCACGCCAAACGCCGCTCCGGCGCTGCGTGGATTCACGCCGGTGCAGGGCCTGCAAGGAACCACCGTGGCGATGACGTTTACCGGCATCAACTTCATCGTGCCGGCTACGGTGCTGTTCACACCCAACAACGGCATCACGGTTCAATCGGCCACGGTAACGAATTCGAATCAGATTCAGGCGCAGATTGCGATCGCTCCGAATGCGCCGCTGGGCGCGCGCGGCGTCGTCGTTACGGTGGGTGGACAAAATAAACTCACCGCTTCGAATACATTCACAGTGATGTCCGCGGCTCCGCCGATCCATACTGTGCCCATGCAGATCCTGCGCGTGGTTCCCAACACGATCACGGCGGGAAGCCAGAATGTCGATCTGACGCTCGAGGGCACAGGATTTTGTTCCCGGCACGCTGGTGACGTTCACCACCGGCGCGGGCGTTCCAGCGGCTGTAATCGCCAACGGCCCTGCGCGCTACGTCGATAGCACCGAGATGCATGTGAGCGTAAACGCGCTGCCGACGGCGCTGCCCGGAGGACGCGACATCGATCTGCAAGCGCCGGGACAGCCTGCGCGGTCCAACGCGTTCAGCGTCAACGGGCAAGCGATCGCTGCGGGGCCGCAGACGATCGTCGGCAAGGGAATGCTGAACGTGCTGGCGTCGAAGCCATCCGGACCGCCAACGGTCCTGAAGATTCTGCCGATCACGCTGCAGAAATTCTCGCAAGGGGTCATATACCTGGATGGGCCGCTCGGCACGGAATCGCAGAGCGACCAGTACACCGATTACGCTGTTCCTCTGCTCGATGACAATTCTGTTTTCAAATGGCACGAGCAGAATCCCGGGCTTGCCGACTACTACGAGTTGCGCGTATACGCCAAAGACGGCAAGACGCTGCTGGCGACGCAGAAGATTACCGGGAAGACGCTTCTTGCCATCGGCGGATCGGGCGGTTCCGTGACAGTGGTGCCGACGTATTATCGGCCCGACCCTGCGTTTCTAAAAGCCGTGCTCGACCCGGTGCGGCGACTGCTCTTCGGCGGCGGCATCCAAGTGACCGCCGGGCTGGGAGGACAAGGCACTGCGCAGCAAGGCGGATCAGCCGGCAGCAACAATCCTCCGGCAGTTCCCGATCAATTGAACCCCAAGCTCAGCCAGGGCGATCTGCAGTGGGAAGTTGCGGGATTCCATACCTACAACAAGAACGGAGTGACAACACAACCACAGCTGAAGCAGATCAGCCTAATCACGTCGCAAAATCAGAATCCGGCGCAGAGTGCGCAGGGCAATCCTCAGGCGGGGGCGCAGAATTCAGGCGGGACCGTCGATGTGCAGGTGGAAATTTCCGATCGCTGGCCGCTGAAGGCGCCGGCTGCGCCGACCGGGATGGCGTGCAACGGAACTGGGTACACCACGGGGAGTCTGCAGGTACAGAATCTTTCACAGCCTGCGAGTGATCCCAACAGCTATTTGGGCGACAACTGGGCACTGGGTGGGAAGATCGATCTCTCGCGTTCGCCCTATCAGCCCGATGCTACGCCGCAGTTCGTCACGCCTCCCAAGTGCGGCAGCCCGTGCCTGATTCGCGATGTGTCGCAGGTGAGTTTCAGCAACGTCTTTGTGGACTGGGGCGATGGAACGGTGGTTCCGCTGGCTGCGCCGCCGGTTGGGCAAAATGTAACGAACTGGGATCCGAGCCAGCCGCTTCAGCTGCCCTCGAATGGACCGAGTCCGATGGAGCACGCTTATCATTCGTTGGGCAGCTTCACGGTTCGCGTTTACCAGATATCGAACGACGATTTGCAGCACGTGAGTGAGTCGGCAATTTCTTCGAGCGTGGACGGGCCGACGACGTCATTTTTGCAGACAGCTTTGCTCTCGAAGATGACTTCTTCGGGTGGACTGAGCAAAAGCGGGCTCACGGTCAGCGGCGTGCAGTCCAGTTTTCAGCAACTGCTTGGCCAAAGCGGCGGCAATTCGCCAGCGTCGCAGGCGGCGAGCGACGCTTACATGCTTTACTGCCATACGGTGGACATCGTACCGGTCGAGGATCTGGACGCGGATGGTCCCCTGCATCTGAAAAGCATCGCCGATCCGGACTTTGGGGCGTACGACATCTCGGGATCCAAGACTCCGGTGGTCAATCATGCTGAACTTGGCAATCAGTTGGGCAAGACGGGGCAACCGGCGACCACGCCTTCATCGCGGCCGATGACGGCCGTGCAGTCGGCGCAAGGAAAGACAAACAGCCAAGGCCCGGTTGAGCTGCTGCCCATTCGCGCAGCGCAGCCCCGGCCGGTGGCGATCTGCAGCACGTGCGATGATGGCATCGACGCCGGGACGTCGATTCAGTACTACGGCCAAGGCGAGGTGCGCGTCACGTGGACCGTGGATGGCGTTCAGTCGCAAACGACATTCCCTCTTGGGCCCTCCCAGAAGCGCAATAACCTGAAGCGCCAGGGATTCGAAACCATCAATGTGGCGGGGATTTCGGTGCAGTTTCCGATTCCCGAGCCGCCGATCATCATCAGCAAAAGTTCGGCGATCTACTCACCGGCACTTGGCGTGCAGCCAGTGGGCAACCACACGGTGCTGGTGGAGGCCGATGTGATGCCGCAGCCGACGGCGCCTAATCTTTCCAATGCGGTGAGCAAAGCGCTGGGCTCGCTGATGCCATCGCGATTGACCACGGGCGTGGCAACCGGCAGTGGAGGCGGAGGCGGCGCGAATGCTGCCACCGGGCCGAATGTTGCCGAAGCGCAATCGCTGCTGAACACGCTGGCGCCACCGGCGGGAAGCAATCTGCCGCCGTTGAAGATCGGATTGCTGTCGGGATCGAATCAGAGTGTCTCGGGGCTGGGCGCGGTGCAATACGTCAACGGACCGCTGCAGCAAGCAGTTTCGCAATTGAGCGGCTCGGCGCCCGACCAGCACGTAGCTTCGGATGCAAAGGTCTACGAGGTGGTCGCTTCGGACCCGAAGAAGCCGTGCCAGTTTTTGTTCCCTGTCAAGAGCGGCGGCGCCTTCGAGATCAGCGGATTGCAAAGCGGCGTGACGCAGCAGGGCAGCACGTACAGCGGGACAGGAAATCTGATCATTCACTTGGCAACCAACGGCAGCCTTGGATACAAGCCGTACCCGCCGATACCAGTCCAGATCAGCAACTGGAGCGTTCCCGACGGGCAGCATGTGCAGACGGGAAGCATCGATGTCTCGCCAAACCTGGGGTTGGATGCGAGCGTGCCGGGATTAACAGGAACGATCGCACGACTGAGCGGGCAGGCTGGTGGCGAGTTGGATGCAACGCTGAACGTTCAGCTCAGCGACGACACGCTACGCCAACCGGGCGAACTACCCGTGGTGTGGAACGGCGTGCAGGCGGAGCTTGAAGTCCACCGGCGACTGGGTGAAGGATGGACTGACGATGCCGAACACTTTGATCGGCTGGAGCGCCTTCACCATGCAATCGAACTCCGTGCGCCTGGATTTGAGCCATCACGACGGAGACGCGGCCGGCTCGCAGTGCGGGCCATTGCAGGGTGCGGACTGGGTGGGCGTGCGCTTTCCGAACCTGGCCATCACCCCTTATACGTTCGATCTGGTATCAAGTTCGTCCTTGCAGGTGACGAAGACCGATTGGGGCGTGATCGGAAGCGGCCTGTGCGGCACGCTGAACACCGGCGCGTTCAAGGCAAATATTGGCGCGGGGTATGTGAAGTTTCAGTCGATCGTGGCAACGGCAGGGAACGGCTACTTCGATGCGCAGTACAACGGCATGGACGTGCATGTTCCGTGGCTCGAAATCGATTTGACAGGCAACGCAGATTTGCTTTCGGGCGGCGGCAAGCAAGCGAATATGACGTTTCCGCTGACCAGCCCGGCGGTGACGAAGAATTACGGCAACTTCAGTTTCACGGCCAGCAATCTCACCTTCACCAAGCAGCAGAATGTGGGCTGGGTGGTGCAGGCGAACACGCACTTTGTCTTTTCCGCCCAGAACAAGACGTTTTCGGCGTTCGACCAGGTGTTCTATTTCGGAATGGATGGGCGCGGATATTT
Source organism: uncultured Acidobacteriota bacterium (assembly GCA_963826735.1). Lineage (GTDB taxonomy): Bacteria > Acidobacteriota > Terriglobia > Terriglobales > Acidobacteriaceae > Telmatobacter. The sequence continues at coordinate 61,021 of CAWGYN010000005.1, read as the reverse complement.
TGCGCAGGGCAACACGACCAAAGATATTTCGCTGGGCGGGAGTTCGGATCTCGATCAGACGCCGGTCGATCTTGCTTCGGTACACCTGACGGCGCCGGCCTCGGGACCGCAAGTTCTGACGGCGATGTTCAAAACCAACGTGCACCTGTCTGAAGTGATGGCCGCGGCGCAGGCGCAGGTGAACTATTCCGTCAGCAACAATGGCAGCAGCTACACGGCAAGCGGGCCGTCGTTTGCGCCGTTCACCATCGATGTCCCCTACCCCGCCGGGCAGCCCAGTTCGGATGCCCAGGTGCATCCGGTCTATTCCGGATCGGGAGGATCGGGCGGCGACGAAATTTCGGGATCGGTCGACCTTTCTGAATTAGGTGGGCCGCCGATTACCGGTGAATTCCGGCTGGGCTATCAGGGCGGGCACGATTACTGGCTGACGCGAGTGACGTATTCGCTGGGCGCAACGGGATTGCCCATTATCTCTGTCCCGGTTCCGGTGATGAATCTGTATCGCGTGCAGGGCGGCATCGGACACAACTTCCCCATCAGCGCATTTGAAGATACGGGTTCGCTCAAGTCCGCAGCGCCCTCGATGGATAATTCATTCCTGTTCATGGCGGGAATCCGCGTGGGCATGCCGGACCAGTTTACTTATACGCTCGATGGCGATTTGGTGATCAAGGCCGGCGGTCAGGATGCCGGCGCGCGTCTCGATTTTCATTCGTGGCTCTTGAAGATGGCCGACAGCGGCAGCGGAGACTTCCAGGGCTATCTGCAGTACGCAGGCGGCAACTTCGATGCGCGACTCTGGGGACATCTCAACCTGCTCGGCGGGGTAGCTTCAGTAGATTTGGGCAGCAGCGCTAACAATGCGGCGGTGGATTTGCATTTTGGACCCAGCGGACCGTGGCACATCGATGCAGGCAAACAGCAAGGCCCGCGAATCAGCGGGCAGTTGCTCAGTACTACCGCGAATATGTATCTCATGCTCTCCGATGCAGGGCTTTCGATCGGCGGCGGAGAGAGTATTGACCTGGAGGTCGGCGACGACTCTGTTGCGTCAGCATACGCGCGGGGTGATGTGGATGCGGGATTGACGGTGACGCCGCAGCCGCATATCGCCGGAGATTTCTCGGCTAGCGTTTCTGCCGGTGTGTGCGTTGACAACGTGTGCGTGAGCGCGGGCGTTTCCGCGCAGGTTCACGCCGAGGCTCTGCCGGTCGAGATGCAGGCCACCGCAAGCATTGGGCTGCCCTGGCCGCTTGGATCGATCTCCTTCTCGGTGCATATGTAACGAGACAATGGCAAAGAGATGATGAGGTGCGTGAAAATCCGGGTGCTGGTTTTGGCAATGCTCTTGGTTGCGGCGCGAGGCGCCGTTGCGCAGCAGGCGAACGGCGCTATGTTTGCCGTTTCCGATGGCAAAGGACAGATTTCGCTGCTTTGGTTTCCGCCGCCGGCCGGGTGGCCCGCCGGTGGATGGAAGCTGACTGACTCGACCGGGCAAATGCTGGCCGCGAAGATCAGTATGGGTGACGAGACTGCGCTGCAGCCGTTATCTGTGGAGGATGCGGATGCAATTCGGCGGCTACCGGCGGTGCTGGCTACGCAGGATGCGAGCCCGCAGCGGGCACAACTATCGAACATCGTCGGCCTGCGCGCGTTGATCGATCCCGCGTATGCGCGCGCTCTGGGGCTTGCGTGGACGCTCACCGCTGTTGCGCCCGGCAGCCGCACGTATACGGTGCAGGGGCTTGATGCGAGCGGGAATGCGAATGGCGTGCAGTTGACCAGTCCGGCAGTGGATGCGAGCGCGGCAACGCCGCTGCCGCCTTCGCCCGATGGAGTGGAGAGCAAGACGGATGAGCGCGGCGTGCTGCTCTCGTGGCCGCCGCCAGCAGTGAACCAGCAGTTGCCTGCGATTGCATATGTTGTCGAGCGCGATGGCGGCGGGCAGAACGGCGCAGCAGTGACCGCCAAGCCGATTGTGCCCGGCGTGAAGTGGGATCCGAAGATTCCCTTGCTGCTCGACCGCAACGCTCCACCGAACGAGATGCTCACCTATCGCGTCTATACCGTGGACGCGTTTGGGCGGCGCAGCAATCCCACTTCGATACGAATCTTTTTCCCGGATTATCGCGCGCTGGAGCCGCCGCAACCGGTGATGGCGACGAGCGCTGCGGGAAAGATCGTGGTAAGTTGGCCGGCCGCGCAGAAACCCAATTTAGCCGGATACGTTGTGGAGCGCGCGTTTCTTTTCGATGGGCCTTACGAGGCGCTGTCTGCACAGTCCCTGCCCCCGGGTACTTCGCGGTATGAAGACGACGCAGTGCGGGGGGGACCACCTACTACTATCGGGTGCGCGCGGTGAACTCGCGCGGCGATCTGGGCACGCCGTCCGATGCGGCGGTGGCGCAGGCAAAGGGCGGCATGCCTCCGCCAAAGGTACAAAGCCTGGTGGCCGATGCGGGCCAGACACGGGTGCGGCTGACGTGGAAGCCGGCGGACTTCCCTGTGGCCGGATATTTCGTGGAGCGGCGCGTGGTGGCCGCAGGTGGCGCGGCGGAGGCGTGGGCGCAGCTGAATGCGCGCGTAACGCCCGAGCCGCTGTACGACGACATGCTGGGCCTGACCTCCGATGTGACAGTGGAGTACCACGTGATGGCGGTTGGCTTCGACAACGCCGAGGGCGAACCGAGCAACAGCGTGCAGGTGGTTGTGCCCGACCGGTCGATTCCCGAGCCGCCACTGATCACGGCGGCGAGCGGCGCGGATGGCAAAACGCAGATCAGCTTTACTCCGGCGGTGCCGGCGGCGCGGTCGGCGCAGTTCCTGGTGCTGCGGTCGGGGTCGGAGACGGATTTGGGCGTGGTGATCGGCGATCCGCTCGCCGGCGATGCGCGGCAGTTCACCGATCTCTACGTGAGTCCCGGCGAGCGCTACTGGTATCGGCTGGTCGCGGTGGGCGCGAACGGCAATCGCAGCGATCCGACGCAGCCGGTGGCGATTCGCGTGGGCTCGCCGGAGATGCCCGCGCCTGCGGCTCCCACGGCGAGTTATACCACCGATCCATTTCCGCATATCGCGCTGCAGTTTGCCGCGCCGCCTGCGGGGTTAAGCGTGATCGTGGAGCGGCAGGACGGAGACGCGTGGATTCGCATTGCCGGGCCGATGCAGGCTGACAATGCGGCCGATAACAAGGTTCCCGCTTCGGGGACAGTGAGCTACCGGATCAGCTACGTTTCGGCGGAGGGCAAAGTCGGACCGGCGAGCCCGGTGGCAACGGTGGCGGTTCCCGGAAAGTAGACAGGTGCGGGCCATGGGCCGACGACTTTCCTGTTGACTTGAGAGTTATGCGATCCCAGGTCTCAGAAATCGAGGAGCTGCGAGTTCCGGTAGTGAGCGGAAAACCCCATCGGGAAATGCCCGAAAGAGCAGTGCTTTTAAAGGGGTTTCGCATCCGCTGCGAAGTGAGCGGGAATCTAGTGATTTGCGCTCACAGCAGGATCACTTCCCTGAGCGAAAACCGGCGGCAGATTGGTCCCCATGTGTCGGCCAGCGTTTACAGGTACAGTCCACATGGACGAAAAACGTCAGGACTCTATCGGAGCTGCTCCGCAACGGCGTGACTCGCTACCCTAACCACTACTCTCAATCTGTCGCGCCAGCGACTTCGTTCGAACCGCCTTGTCGGACAAGTGATTGCCGCCGATTGGCTCGTTTTTCCTTTCTCGAGGAGCGCATATCGCCCAGTCACTCGTTGAGCAGCGGATTAGTATCGAGATGTCGGCATTGCAACTGAAATCTCGTGATCTAAACTTGGTGTGGATTGCCGTTGCCTACGGCGTTTATCGGATCTAATCCGTTCAAGCCCGCGCTCGAAGTGTGCGCCTTGGGCTGTTGGTGGCAAGTGAGAGTCACACCCAGGTGGATTGGCGAACGCAAGCCGACTCATCGGGATGAATTCTCATTTGTGGGCAAAATAGGCTGAACGCACAACTATTCGGCGAGCAGCGCGTTGATGTAGGTCTTCGAAGACCAATGAATCGACAACTCCAGGACAGCTGATCGCGATCCGACCCTCATAGTCGACGAGAAAGGTCAGAGGCATTTCTCTCAAATGGCGTGGATCAACAAGAAGCCGACGGCAAGCACGATATGGAAGCCACTGTCCAAACATCGGTTGGCTCCTGACTCTTCAAAGGGGAGCGCACCAGCCACATTTACGCCGAAGCGACAAGCAACACGAGGCACTGGGCAAGCAGGGACACAACGAGCAGCGAATACGGATCAATAACACCCTATCCCACGACGCCTGGAGTTCTCGACCGTTGTCGAGTCTTTTTCCGGTTTTTGCCGCTTCGGTTCGGATCCGATTGATTGGTTGTGACAAGAGATTGTAGAGAATGACGAACAGAATCAGCATGAGGAGCGATGCGAGATAAAACCAGCGCTGCCCACTCCTGCTAAACACGACGAGCAAGAAGTTGGACAAGATCGCCAAGACGCCCCGGATCGGCATCCGCGCATCGGCGAACAAGTGAAAAAAACCCATCACCCCGGTTCCGGCAGATGATGAAGCCAATCTGAGAGCGGGATGGCCGATCGTCAAAAAGAACATATCCGTGCCCAACACAACTGCTGTGCTTAGAATGCCAACTAGAGATGCAGTCCACATCCAATGGTTCATTGTCCTTCCGCCATTCTCACCGTCGCAGCGGCGGGCATGTCTCGCTCCGCATTCGCAGCCCGCTTTAAAGAGCTACTCGGACAAACACCACTGGAATATGTCACCGAGTGGCGGATGCAGAAGGCGATGCAGTTACTCGACCAGCGCGACAAAAGGCTCATAGATTGAGGTATGCAGAACACTGCGAAGAAATGATTCACACCTGCCCATTGTGATGCTGACGGTGCAGGAGAGCGAGGATCGAAAGGTCGAGGCGCTCGATGCAGGCGCCGATGACTACATCACGAAACCCTTCCAGTTGAGGGAGCAGACAGCGCGGCTGCGCGCGGCCGTACGCCGCAACAAACTCGATGACGACAGCAACCGCATCATGTCAATTGGTGACGTTCTCCTGGATCCGGATCGTCACATAGTAGAGAAAAAGGGGAGGCCAGTACACCTGACGCCGAAGCAATTCGAGGTTTTGCAATATCTGATGGTCAACGCCGGCAGACCGATTCCTCACCCCCGATTGCTGCGATCTGTTTGGGGACCGGAGTACGGCAATGAGTTGGAGTATCTCAGGACTTTTATCCGGCAAATCCGCATGAAGATCGAAAATGATCCGGCCAATCCCGTATACCTGCTTACCGACTCCCACATCGGTTATCGCTTCGTCGATACTGTCGGGGAAGACCCTTGCGAAGAAGCGATCAAGTGAGCGGGAACAAAAAAAGACGCCGGGCAAGCTGCTATTCTTGCCCGGCGCCGAGGTCAATCAAGTTCTTCAGAACTGGTATTTGAGCTCGAGTTCCAACTGGCGCGGCTCGGAACGTGTGCTTTGCACGTAGCCCCAGGTGCTGCCACCCCCGGTCGTCCTTCCTTCGTTGTTGTAGCTGACGATATTGCCAAGGTTGTAGGCGTTGGCGTTAAAGACAAGTTGATGCGATTCGTGCAGTGTCCACATCTTCTGCAGCGCCGCGTCGACCTGGCGGAAGCCCTGTGCGCGCTCCGATCCCACTTTGGCGGTGCCGAAGATGGGCGCGCTGCCCGCGGAGGCCACGGTCGGCTGGCCATAGGCGCAGACGCCGTCGTCATAGCCGGAGGTTCCACAGGTGCCGGCGCCCACATTGCCGGAGTGAGTAGCCGACGGATCGGTGCCCCATTCTCCGGCGATGACATAGGTGTAGCCCGTCCCCGTCTTGCCATCGAGGCCCGGATTGGGCGCGTAAGAACCGCCGCCGCTGGTTTCGTACCAGCCATCCACGCCGCCGGTTGTTTTCATGTGGCGATAGTGGTTGGCGCGTAGCGTGCCGGCGCCGGTGGCGCCGCTGCTGCCGTTGGCGGTGATGGTGTTGGGCTGGCCGGAGAAGAGCACCGCACTGCCGGATGTGGTCCAGCCGCCGATGATTTGGTTGAGCCAGGCTGGAGCAGTGCCGTAGAACTGCTGGCCGCGGCCAAACGGCAGTTTGTAGACCCAGCTGGCGTTGAGCATGTGACGGCTGTCGCTGCCCGTGGGGCCGTACTCGCAGCGCAGGCAGAAGTTGTTTTCCGGATCGCCGCCGGCCACGTTGTTGTCGTTGATCGAGACCGGGCCGGAGGTATCGCTCATCGCGTGAGAGTAGGTGTAGTTCAGTTGGAATTCCAGCCCGTAGGAGGGACGCAACCGATAGGTCGCTTCGCCGGCGTTGAAGTTCGAGTACGCCTCCGATTCGTAAAGCTGGACGGAGCTGGTCCCGATGGTTACGTTGCCCGTAGGCGTGCTGATGGTGGTGGTATCGAAGGCCGCGCTCGAAGGCGTGCCCACAAGGGTTTCCTGGTTGATGTTGCGCACATTGCCGAGGTGCTGCGCTACGTTGCCAACGTAGGCCGCAGTCACGCTCTGCTTGCCGTTAATCGCGTACTCCACGACCAGGGAGTATTGCGGCTCCATCATCGGCTTGAGTTTGTTCCATGCGTTGAAAGAAACGCCGGTGACGCTGGCCCCCGAGGTGCCGAAGCCATTGGTGACCGCGTAGGGAGATCCCGGCGTGGGAGATCCGCCGCTGACCGCGGGCGTCGTCGCGCTGGTCGCGATGCCGATGTGATACGGGGCGTTCCCGATGTGGTTGTGCAGCAGGTTGTAGTCCATGTAGGTGGTGATGCCGAAACCGGCGCGCACCACCAGTTTCTGGTGCAGCAGGTCGGGATTCCAGGCGAAGCCGATGCGCGGATCGATGTCGTCCTTGGTGGAGGAGTAAAGGGAACGGCTGTTTCCGTTCTGGTTGGCCAGCTCCAGCGCGCCCGTGCTGGGGTTGATGTCGGAAAGCTTGTTGTTGACTTCGTACATGGGCTGGTCCCATTCCCAGCGCACACCATAGTTGACGGTGAGGTTGGGCAGCAGCCTGAAGTCGTCCTGGGCAAAGAAGCCCAGGCGATACTGCCGCAGGCCCACGTCTCCAGTCTGCTCTGAAACCGAGTAACCGGAGGAGTAATCGAGCAGGAAGTCAGCGAAATCGTAGCCAATCGACTGCCCCAGCGCCGGATCGCCGGTAAACGCGCCGCTATAGTTGAAGCCGCCCAGCAGGCCGCCGGAGTTGTTCTGGAAGAAGTTGTTCTCGACACGGAAAATCTGCGCGCCGAACTTGCTGACGTGGCGGCCGTGCTGCCAGGTCAGGTTGTCGCCGTAGCTGAACTGGTTGTCCAGGGCGAGGTTTGAAGAACCGGCGGTGCCAAAGGTCATCACCCCGGTGCTGTTGGTGCTTTCCGTAAAGCTCTGGGCGCTGAAACCGGGCACATCGTTGGTCCACGGGATGCCCACCAGGGAGTTCCCGTTGCCGAACTTGCCCGAGAGATCGAGTGGGTAAGAGTTATAGCGCATGCGCGTGAAGCCCACGCGTCCTTCGTTCACGAAGTTGGTGGAGAACGTGCGCGTGTAGAGAAGCGCGAATTGCTTGAAGGGGAAATCGCTGATGACCGGGAAAGAGATGGGCGTGAGCGATTTCCGTTGACCGTCGTCGGCTTCGCCTTCAGACCAGCGCGCGGAGATGCGGTCCCTGTCCGTGATGGCCCAGTCCACCTTCATGTCGCCCTGGTCGTTCCGCGTCATAGCCTTGACGATGTTCTGGTAATTGTTCTGGATGGGCGCAGCCGAGGGTGCGGCGTTGGGTAGCGGCACCAGGCCCGCATTCGCGAAGAGGTACTTGGCTACGGGGTTCTTGATGGGCACCAGGTTCTGATAGAGCACGCCGCCGATGGTCTGGTTGAACGGCGCGAAGCCGTTTTGCGAATCGTAGAGTTGCGGCACGGCGGAGCCGAAGTAGGCATAACCGGCCAGCGGCGAAACGCTGGTATCGGGCGAGCCGCTGGCGGCGGTGGTATTGCCGCGCCATGCATTGAGGGGCACATTGGCCGCGCCCACCCCGGCCGAGGGCTTGCGGTAGGCTTCGTAGTCGGCGAAGAAGAACAGCTTCTTGTGCAGCAAAGGCACCGGGCCGCCAAACGTGCCGTTGTACTGGCTCTGCGTGTATTGACTGCGCGGCGTAAACGGAGAGCCCGGCAAAACACGCTTGTTCTGGAAAAGATTGGCGTCCATCAGGTAGTTCTGCAGATAGTAGGACGCGCTGCCGTGATACTTGTCCGTTCCGCTCTTGGTAACCACCGGAATCTGCGTTGCCCCATCGCCGTACTCGGCGGGAGCCACGTTCGAGATGATCGTCACTTCCTGCACTGCCTCTGGCGCAATGTTGTAGGCCGGCGTGCCGTAGCCGTTGGAGAGGTTGGCCCCGGTATCCACGATGCTGATGCCGTCGATGGTGAAGTTGGTGGTATAGGTGCGGTTGCCGTTCACATTGGGCAGCGTGGCAAAGCTCTGCACGCGCTCGCCCGAATTGTTCGGGCTGCTTTGCCCGGCGCCGTTCCACTGGTTGCCGTCGGCCACGGTGCTGCCCGGAACCAACTGCGTCAACTCCGTGAAGTTGTGGCCGTTAATCGGCAGATCCTGGACCAGCGTTTGCGAGATCGTGGTGGAAATCGTCCCGTCGCTGGTATTCAGGATGGGCGTCGTGCCGGCATTCACGCTCACCGAGGTCGAAGCGGCGCCCACCTTCAGCGCGGCATTCAACTCCACGTCCTGAGCCACTTCCACCGTGATCCCGGCAACCTCCTCGCGGCTGAAGCCGGTGGCCTGAAAGCTCACGCTATATTGACCCACGGGAAGAAAGCGCAGACTGTAGAGGCCTTCGCTATTGCTGGTTGTCGACGTGGAAACATTGGTGGAAGCATTGGTGGCTGTTACTTCGGCCCCCACCACAACCGCCCCACTGGGATCAGTGACCAGGCCGTTGATGTTGCCCGTAATGGTTTGGCTAAACGCCATCCCGCAAAGGGCTAACAACGAGAAACCTAGAGAAAGGGTAGTTCTAATGCGCATCTGGAGTTCCTCCGGCAAGGTTGAGTGTCGATCTAGTGCAGCCGGGACTATGGAAAATTGGAGTCTGCTCTACCGGCTGGCCCACGACTCGGCGATAGGCGTTTCGTGCTGCGCAAGCCGAGCCTTTTCAGAATTCTGAAATGTTATCTCCAAGAAAAATGAAACAACATCCCAGAAATGGTGCGAATTAAGACTCTTTTGAGTCCTTCGGTATTCTTTCGCGGCTCTAAAGTGGAGAAGACAAATCACGCCGGATATGCAGAGAATCGGTATCCGCGCTGCCGCCCGGTCCCGCGGGCGCAAAGTGGGTTAAAGTACTTGCTCGCGCCGAGCATGTGGATGCGATTGAGGATCCCCGATGACGCAGGGCGGCCGGCTCCAATCTTGTAAAGGCTTTTGTGTGCGCTTTGCTGGATGGCCGGATACTTTGGGCTTTCGGCTTTTGCGCCCTTCACTCGCGATTAATTCTTTCTATTGGTCTTCAAGTCCAAAGGGCCGGCCGTGCGCCAAACGGTCTTTGCCGAACCCGGAAGGTCATGGTTCAGTCATCACCTACCAGAAGGGTGTAAGCCATTGAAAGATCGGCTCGGCAATTCCAGGCTTGCTGTGCTTTTTCGGGATATGTGCAGCTCGCGTTGGCTCCGAGGTACAGCGCTCTGGAATTGCCGTTAGCCGAATCATTGACGGCCAGAAATCAAAGCTTGTTATGAAAGCGTGCTTCAAATGCCGAATTATTCGTGATGCTAACCAGTTCGGTTCGTGCAGCTACGCTATCGCGTGCCGCCAGTCTTTTTGCTTCGTCGCATAAGACGGCACGCACAAATCAGAAGTGGCGCCTTTCGTGCGGATGCGCCGCTATTTGATCTTCGAAGATTCGAAGTTTACTTCACCTTGATGATAATCATGGCGAAGGTGAACAGGGTGAGCGACTCGATGAAGGCCAGGCCGATGATCATGAAGGTCATCAAACCGGCGCGGGTTCCGGGGTTGCGCGCCAGAGCTTCCGTGGTTGAGCCAACCGCCCTACCCTGACCCAGGCCGCAAAGGCCGGCGGCCAGACCCATGCCGAGGCCGACGCCGACCGGTACCATGTCAATGGCTGGCGAACCGCCGTCCGCAAAGGCCGGAATGGCGAAGCAAAGCGCCGCCAGGGCCATGAACACATACTGAAGTTTCCGCATAGTTCTCCTGCTTCCCTTGAAATTGACCGCCAGTAGGTGGTTGAGGCTCACCGTGCTGGCCTCCTCACGCTTGCGGCCTTCCGTTGGTGCGGAGCGGAAGCGCTCTCCGCCGGAATTCCTTTTGAGCTTCTAGCTCTTAGCCTTTGGCTTTTAGCTCTTTCCTGCGGGAACCATGAACTCAGTTCTCCCGCACACCAGCTAAAAGCTAACAGCTAAAGGCTAATAGCTGCCTTTAGTGCTCGTGCGATATCGCCATGCCCACGTAAATCATGGACAGAACCATGAATACATACGCCTGGATGAGGGCCACAAGGCCGTGCAGTGCCAGTGGAAATACCGGAATAACGAACGGGATGAAAGAAAAAGCGATCAAGGTCAGCAGATCGCTGGCCAGCATGTTGGCGTAAAGACGGATGGTGAGCGACATCATGCGCGCCAGATGCGATATGACTTCGATGGGAAACAACAACCAGGAAATCTGCCACATGGGCCCGGCAAACTGCTTGGCGTAGCCGATGGGCCCGTGCACGCGAAGACCCTGAAAGTTGTAGTAAAGAAATGTCAGGACCGCGATGCCGAGCGGCACTCGCGGCAGGCTTGTTGGCGTGGTGATGCCCGGAACCAGACCGAGCAAATTCAGGATCACAATGAAGAGGCCGATGCAGGTCACGAATGCCTGGAAGCGCTCGTACCCGTGGCCGATAATCTGTTCCGCCTGAGTGCCCACGAACCCATGAATCATTTCCGCGATCTGCTGCGCCGGGTTGGGCTTCTCCACCGAAAGCGTCAGGCGCACGATGAGGAAGAAAGCGATGAGGCCGCACGCGACCAGCAGTTCGAGAGCAAACGTGTCATCAATGGGCGCGGCGGGATGCGCCGGATGGATGCGCAGCAAACCCATCAGCCACACCACGGGCCCGGCGAAGAGATGATTCAGTAGGCGAGTTATTGTGAGTTCATCCGGCATGAGTTGTCTTGAATCTTTCCGTTCTCGGCACGGTTAGTTATCGAAGCAGGCGAACCACTTCCCACACCATGGCCAGAACTGCTAAGACCAGGCCGCAATCAAGCGCCGCTCCAGAACCCCTGGAACATTTCAGGCTACATAAACGGCCCCAGCGAAGCCGGTGACTCCAGGCACATAGAAAACAGTCGAAACCGCCGCACCTAGGGGGCACTTGCTTCTGGTCCGATTTGACATCCAGATAGGCCCCCATGCTGGCGCCACCGATCTAATCGATGGGAATTTGGCGCTCTTCAAAATAACGAAAAGCTCCGATGTGCGCAAAATCCGAGAGCACGGCCTTATCGCGAACCTTCTCACGCTTGCTTTTCGCTAAGTTTCGGAGAGATTCTCAGCAAGATGCGAGTTGAACATGATGTGGCCATTCTTATCGGTTGACTTCATCCGAATCTCGAAGGGAAATGTGGAAAGCTGCTGTTCAGAAAAGCCCACGATACGGTCTCTTCCGCTCTCGTCGATGCCCTGCAGGAAGACGAAACCCGCCTCGCCGCGATAGACAAATTTGCGGACCGAAATCGCTCCAATCGATGTGTGAATAATATAGAGCGCCTCCTCCGGCCTCTGGATCAGAGCCCGAACCTCTCGATACACGTCCCAGAAATGTGAGTCCATTGCTACTCCTTCGTGCGACCCCGCCGGGTATCTCAGCCGGCGGGTTTACGCCAGTAGGCGCATTGCCGATTCCTACGTCCCTCGCGCCCTACTTCTTGTGCTCAGGCGGGTAATTCTTGAAAAGCTTGTTCATTGCCTTTTCCAGGTTCTTGTAATTCTTGTCGGGGTTCTTCTCGAGGTCGATGGTCTTGGTGGCATCTCCGCGCCAGATCAACTGCTTTCTTGCGGGGTCGTAGAGTCCCACTACGAGCGTCCCGACCGGAATGGTGGAAGTCTGTCCCCGAACGGAACCGTCCCAAAGGCTTGAACCTCTGCCACCCCAGGCCGAGCCGAACAGATTGAGGCTCAAATCGTTATGGAGCGCTGCCTGGTAGCTGACCTGAAGGTCTCCGTTTTTCTCGACTCTCATGAGGCCTTTTTGTACTAGCTGTGCATCCACTGCACGCTTAATGTCCTGGTCGAGCAACTGATCCTCTGTCCCACTGCCCTGAACTGTTGTCGCGCTACCCGGGAGATTTGGCAAACCGCCCGGGATGGGGGGAAACCAGGGGGCGGGGGTGGCAGGGCGCTGGGCAGATTCGGCACGCCGGCGGGGACGCCTGGCGCATCGCTCGGGATGTCGACCCACTGATAGGTCTTGTAGGACGCAAAATTAGCGCCGCGGTCGTAGTTGTAATGAATATCCTGGCCGCAGGCGCAAGCGGCCATGAAGAAGAAAACCGGTAAGAATCCAAGCTGCTTCGCAAGTCTCATTGCATTTCCCTCCTGTTGGCCGGCGTTTGCTCCTGGGTAGACAGGGTCATCCGCAATAGCAGCCGATCGCCGGATGCTCCACGCCGGGCATGATCCGGTAATGCCCGCTTTTTCGCTGTCGCCTCATTCGCCATTTTCTTTTCCCGCGAAGAGCCCGTAGGATATGTCCGCGGAGTTGGAGTCTCCACATTCCAACGGATCAGCTGGTGCGATTCGCAGAATTCGGGGTTCCCCAGCAACGTGATGCCGCTGAACCAGCCTGTGGGCGATATAAACGCAGATTCCAACGAACGCAAAACAGGCTAGAAGCGTTCCCGCTCGAGACACGTAGGCAGCCGCGCGGTCCAGGTCATTGCTGAAGACATAGCCGAGTCCGCCATAGGCGGACGCATAGAGCGTGGCGCCAGCCGCATCAAAGGCCAGGAAGCGTACCCGGCTGGTGCGCGATGCCCCTGCCAGTGGCGGCGCTACCGCATCCAGACCGGGAACGAACTTTGCCACCAGCAGGAGGGGTAGCCCGTGCCGGGCAAATACTCTCTTTGCCCTCTGATCGTGAAAGTCAGGGTCTCGCGTGAATCGATGGAGGAGGTGCAACAGCTTGTCTCCCCTGTGACGACCTGCCTCGTACCAAATCCAGTCAGCCAATACACAGGCAGTGATAGCGAGACCCATCGTGGCGAGGGCACGCAACTTTCCTGCCGCCACGAGCGCCCCGGCCGCCAGCAAAAACGGAGGTCCCGGTAGCGGGAGCCCTATCTGGCCCGCAAAAAGCACAGCGAAAAAAAAGGAGTAGCCGTGCTTTAGAACGAATTGAATGATGGCATTCACTGGCGGCCCTCCGTGCGAACAAGCTCGGCCTGCGCGACAACCTACTGGATCTGCGCATCGAAGAACTGGGCTCTCGCATCGGCCAATTGTGCCTGCGCGCCTTTGAGAGAGGATTGGGTGGCTGTCTTCGTAACCACCCGATCGTTGGCGATGCGAACAATCTCAGTCCGTGCTGCAACATCCTCGCGAGCCGCAGTTAGCTCGGTCTCCGAGCAATGTACCTTGCGCACCTCCGACTCCACATCGATGCGGACTTTTGAGCTTACTGTTCCCACCCTCCCCCAAGGTTTCGGTAGATATCGACCAAGCTCAGAAGCTCATTCAATTGAGCCTGAGTCTGGCCTAGCTCGGCGTTGAAGGCATTCGTTTCATTGGTCAAGACCTCAAGGTAGCTGGCGGCGCCGCCGCGATATCTGACTTCGGAGAGTTGTGCCGCTTCTTCAGCCGCAAGCGCGAGTTCTTCCTGATGCTGCCGGAATTCATGACTCTTTTGATATCCGACAAGCGAGTCCGAAACGCCACGAAATGCCTGCTGGATTGTCTCCTGATAGGTAAGCACCATCTCCTCTTTGCGTTGCTCGGTTAAATGCACGTTTGAGGTGATCCTGCCGCCGGCAAAGATGGGTTGCGAGACCGCTCCGCCGAAGTTCCACATCCCGGCCGGGCCAGTGAAAAGGCTGGTCAGCGATGAGCTCTGAAATCCGCTGGTCGCGGTCAAGGCGATGTCCGGGAAGTACGCCGCCTTGGCGACTCCAATCAACGCGTTGGCCTCCATCAACTGCGCTTCAGCCGCGCGAATATCGGGTCGCCGCTCGAGCAGGCTGGACGGTATTCCTGCCGGAACCTCTGGCAAGTGTGGTTGTTCGGTCAACTTCAAACCGCGCGCAATCGGACCGGGGTTGTTTCCCAGCAGCATGCTGATCAGGTTTTCCTGTTGCTGAATACGCCGTTCCAGGTCGGGTATGTTCTCAGCCGCCACGGCGACCAACTGTTCCGCCTGGCGAACGTCGAGCATGGTGCCGGACCCGCCGTCTGCCAGAGTGCGAGTAAGTTGCAGTGACTCCTGGCGCGACGCCAGTGTCCGCTTTGCGATTTCAAGCTGAAGGTCATCTGCGCGAAGCTCGAAATACGCAGCCGCAACGTTACTCACCAGGGTATTGATGACTGCCCGGCGCGCCCATTCTGAAGCCAGCAGGTTGGCGCGGGCTGCTTCCGTGGCGCGGCGATACTTGCCCCAGAAGTCGAGATCCCACACCATGGAGGCACTCACCGAATTGCTGCTGGTGTTGTACTCCGGCGGCAGGTTCTTTTGTCTCGGACTGCGCTGGTCGGCGCCGGAGGCCCCGGCATAAACCGACGGCAACTGTGCACCGCGCGTGATGCCTACGATCGATTGCGCTTCCAGGATTCTCGTCGCCGCAATCCGGACATCGTAGTTCTGCTTCAGAGCGGTTCGAATCAGGTCCTGCAACTGCGGATCCTGAAACGCCTCCCACCACTTCTGATCTCCGAAGGATTGCTCGGAGGACTGCGGCGTGGTCTGTTGCGAATCGCCGGCAGGCTGCGATGCTTGCTGCGCAGACTGTTGCGCCGGCTGCGAAGCATTCTGCTTAGGTTGCGCAGGCTCCAAGGGCGGAGCGCCGCGATAACCGCCCGGGACGTCGACCTGCGGCCGCTGGTAGTTCGGGCCGAGCTTGCATCCCGCTACAAAGACGGTCAGCATGAAGAGAGCAATTGCTTTTTTCATATTAGTCGGCCTCCACTGGAGCCGGTTTGGCGGCATCTGCTGATGTGTGGGCATGGCGCTTTCCGACACTCGACAACCGTTCCACGAGTACGTACAGCGCCGGGATGATGAAGATAGCCAGGCCAGTCGAGGCCAGCATTCCTCCAATCACCGTGGTGCCCATGATCTGGCGGCCCACCGAACCTGCGCCGGTCGCGATCCACAACGGCACGCAGCCGAGGATGAATGCGAACGACGTCATTAGGATTGGCCGTAGCCTCAGCTTGGCTCCTTCCAGCGCCGCATCGACCAGCGGTTTGCCGCTTTCATACTCGGCCTTGGCGAACTCCACGATCAGGATGGCGTTCTTAGCCGCCAGGCCGATCAGCATCACGAGTCCGATTTGTGAGTACACATCGTTCTCGATCTGCACCATGAATGCCGGGAAGATCATGCCGAGGATGGTGCGCCGCAACCAAAGCACGCCGAATGCGCCGCATATCGCGACCGGCGTGCTCAGTAATACGCCGAAAGGCAGCGACCAGCTCTCATACAGCGCCGCAAGAATCAGGAATACGAAGACCAGCGACATGGCGAAGATCACCGAGGAGGGAATACCTTCGCGCGCCTTCTGTTCCTGCCGCGACATGCCCATGTAATCAAATCCCATCCCGACGGGCATGGTCTGTTTAAACACATCTTCCAGGGCAGCAGTCGCCTGGTCCGAGCTGTAGCCTGGCGCCGCGCTGCCGATGATCTGCGCCGCCGAGTATTCGTTGTAGCGCATCTTGAATTCCGGCCCGTATCGCGACTCGAAATGAGTCAGTGCGGAGAGTGGCACCATCTCTCCACGGTTATTGCGGACATAGTACTGGCCTACGTCATCCATGCTGGAGCGATAGGGCGCGTCCGCCTGCACGTACACCTGCCACGCGCGGCCGAACTCGTTGAAGTAATTAACAAATGTTCCGCCCATGAAGGCCTGAAGAGTGGCATAGACATCGCTGATGTTGACGCCCTGCTTCAGGACCTTCTCCTTGTCCACAACCAGGAATTTCTGCGGCGTGCTGGGAATATAGGTGGTTTGAACCAGGCCGATCTCGGGACGTTTGCGAGCTGCATCG
Source organism: uncultured Acidobacteriota bacterium (assembly GCA_963826735.1). Classification (GTDB taxonomy): domain Bacteria; phylum Acidobacteriota; class Terriglobia; order Terriglobales; family Acidobacteriaceae; genus Telmatobacter. Next base: position 44,699 of record CAWGYN010000005.1, on the reverse strand, counting down.
AGAAACTTGTTCAGGTTGTTCACCAGGAATGCGGGATCGCCTCCGGTGCGGTCTTCCAGTACGAACTGAAATCCGCCCGAAGTGCCCACTCCCTGGATCGGCGGCGGCGAGAAGGCAAACGTGGTTCCTTGCGGAAGGGTAATCAGCTTCAGATTCAACTTCGCCTTGATTACCTGAAACTGCTCCTCAATCTTTTTTCGGTCTTCCCATGGATCGAGCGTTACATAAAAGAACGCGTTGTAGGTGTTGCGGGTCAGGCTCAGAAGGCTGAATCCCACTGCGGTAGTGGTGTACTTGACCCCGGGAGTATTCTTCAGGACATCTTCGACAACCTTCGTCGCTTGCGCCGTGCTCTGGATGGAAGAGGCTTCAGGCAACTGCATCTGGATGTACATGTAGCCCTGGTCTTCATCCGGCAGGAAGCTCGTCGGAACAGCCTTCATGAAGAACACGCTGGCGACCGCAAAACCCGCCAATCCCATCACGGCGAAGACACTCTTGCGAATCAGCGCACCCGAGGTCCGCATGTAAAAGTTGCTGCCCCGTGCAAACACTCGATTGAACCAACCGAAGAACTTTGCCACGGGTCCATGTGTTTCCTTCTTGGGCCGGAGCAGCAAGCCGCCAAGCGCGGGGCTCAAGGTCAATGCATTGAACGCAGAGACGATCACCGAGATGGCGATGGTGATGGCAAACTGCTGATACAGTCGGCCGGTGATACCGGGGATGAAGACCGTCGGAACGAACACGGCCGAGAGCACCAGAGCGATGCCCACCACCGGGCCGGTCAGTTCTTCCATTGCCTTGCGAGCTGCGTCTTTGGGAGCCAGGCCGTCTTCAATATGCCGCTGAATCCCCTCCACGACGACGATGGCGTCGTCCACCACAAGGCCGATCGCCAAGACTAACCCGAATAGGGATAGCGTGTTGATGGAGAAGCCGAAGAGGGGGAAGACCATAAACGTGCCCACCAGCGAGACGGGCACCGCCAGCATGGGAATAATGGTCGCGCGCCAGTCTTGCAGGAACAGGTACACAACCAGGATCACCAGGACAAACGCGATTCCCAGCGTGATCACAATCTCATGTATGCCTGCCGTGACTGCATCCGTCGTATCCAGCGCTACGACGTAGTCCACGTCCGACGGAAAACTCTCCTTCATTTTGACCATGAGCTTGCGGACGGCCTTTGCGGCTTCGACCGCGTTGGTGCCCGGTAATTGATAAACGCCGATGCCTGCAGCCTCCTTACCGTTGAGGCGCGTGGCGATGTTGTAGTCCTGCGAACCCATTCCGACCCGGGCGACGTCCTTCACACGCACCACACCGCCGTCAGGATTTTCGCGGACCACAATGTTGCCGAATTCTTCCGGCGTTTTCAATCGCCCCTGAGCGAGAACGGCGTATGAGAACCTCTGGCCCGGGAGGCTGGGTTCGCCGCCCAGTTTCCCGCCGGGGTTCACCGTATTCTGGGTCTGCACGGCATTCACGATTTCATTGACCGTCACGCCCAGCTTTGCCATCTGATCGGGTTTGACCCAGATGCGCATCGCGTACTGCCCGGCATAGATATCGGTCAAACCTACGCCGTAAGAGCGCTGAAGCGGGTCTTTCAGATTGATGTAGGCATAGTTGGCCAGCCACTGGAAATCGTGTGTGCCCTTGGGCGAGGTCAGGACGATGATCATCATCGGAGACGTCAAAGACTTCTTCACGTCGATCCCGACCTGGTTGACCACATCCGGAAGCTGCCCGTTCGCCAGTTGCTGGCGCGACTGGGTGAGCAGCAGGTCCGTGTTGGGGTCGGTCCCCAAATCGAAATCGACCATGAGTACCGAACTCGAGTCGCCGGTCGAGTTCAGCGAATACATGTAGTCCATTTTGTCCACGCCGTTGACCTGCTGCTCAACCGGCGTGGCCACGGCTTTCTCGATGGTCTCGGCGTCGGCGCCCGGGTACAGAGCCTTGACGCGAATCTCGGGCGGAGCAATATCGGGAAACTGCGCGACCGGCAGGCGGGTGATGGTGATGGCGCCGACGATCACCATCAGGATGGAGATGACGATGGCGACGATGGGCCGCCGGATGAAGAAGTTTGACATGACTCAGAGCCCCTCCGCCTGAATATTTGCGGGCTTGGGAACGACCGTAGTTCCGTCCTTCACCTTCCCCACACCCTCGACGATGACCCGTTCACCTGGCTTCAGACCCTCATTGATCACCCACATGGTGCCAACCTTCTCTCCCGCCTTGACGGGCCGGATGCTCACTTTGTTATCTGAGCCCACAACGGCCACCTGGTAACCACCCTGAAGGTCTTGAACGGCACTCTGCGGGACCAGTAGGGCGTCTTTAGTCACGCTGGTCTGGATGCGAACGCGCCCGTACTGGCCCGGACGGAGAATATTGCCGGGGTTGGGAAATGCCGCTATCAGCCGAATCGTGCCCGTGTTGGGGTCCACTTGCCGGTCTGTCAGCAGAATCCTGCCCTTGTGCGGATACACAGTGCCGTCGGCAAGGATCAGCTCGGGCGCACTATCGAAAAGATCCATCGGCTGCCCGTTGGAGCTGAGATGCTTGGCTTGCAGATACTCCTGTTCGCTGATAGGAAAGTAAACCTTGATCGGATCGACCTGCGAAACCGAAGTGAGTCGAACTTGCGGACCAACCAGGTTGCCCATCTGGACCTCCGCGATGCCCGCTACCCCATCGACAAGCGAAGTGACCTTGGTCCAGCCGAGATCGAGCTCCGCTCTTTCCACTGAAGCCTTGCACGCTTCGACCTCCGCTTCGGCTGCAAGTTTCGCCTGGATCTCGTTATCCAGCTTCTCCTTCGGGATCGCTTTCATCTCTGCCAGGGGTGCATCGCGTTCGACGTCGATCCTGCTCTTGCCTAACTGCGCTTCTGCCTGCGCAAGGTCGGCCTTCGCGCGGTCGAGAGTCGCTTGAAACGGTCTCGGGTCGATTTCAAACAGCACTTCGCCTTTGTGAACGAAAGAGCCTTCTTTGTAGTCCTGCTTGACGATGTACCCTGAAACCTGTGGGCCGAATCTCGGCATTGACGTATCCATCCGTCGTCGCCACCCACTCGTTCTGCACGGCCACGTCCCGCTGCACCGGCGTCGCAACCAGCACCTCCGTGTCCGGCAACTTGATCGCAGCATTGGCTTTGCTGCATCCAGTGACGGCAAGCATGGGGCTGATTGCGAAAATGCACGCCAGGGCTGCCAATGTCTGACTAACCGCGGGCCTGGCTGTCAGTGTTTCCGTGATCGCTGCGCTTCTGCTGATGCGACCCCGCGATGGTTTCGATATCGTATTGGTTCTCATATGTCCTTTTCACAAACCTCAGCTAATGTTGAGTTCTTGTGGTAAAACCCTGGCCTTGTGCCAAATGCCTTCGAATCTGAGACTGCAATGGAGATGAGGTTCTGCTCCGGCCATGAGAAAGCGCACCTGCAAAATCGCAGCCTATGCTCTCGAATTTGCAAGTGGAGTGCCAAAGGTCAAAAAATGGCTAACCGCCGTAAAATGAGTGCGTGGAATACCCACGCTCGGGATGGGGGTTGTCAGGAGTCGCAATTGTCGATGCAAGTTCGACAGAAGGGTACGGCCCTGGAGTCCGTCTCGCTGGCCTCAAATCGTGCGCCGGCGTCTCGCGGGGAAGCTCAGCGCCGGAGTTAATGAATTAAGTATTGCCGCTAGTGGAAATTGCCCCCAGTTGAACAAAATCGCGTCCGGATTTATCGTTGTATTTATAGGGCGGTAATATGCCTGCCGGCTGTAAACTCCTATGCGCTCGCTATCGCATGCGTAATGGAATTTGACCTGACATGACATTCTAATGATAGACATGAGCGCAGAAACAGAGTTACAGCGTCAGAACGAGCGACTTCAGTTGCTCCTGGACCTGACTACCAAAATCACGTCAAACCTGGACCTCCGGGAGGTCCTCCACGCTATCTTCGCCCATGCCCGGGAACGGGCGCTGGGCGAGGTAGCTGCCGTAGCTCTGCCCGACGAGGCGTCGGGAAAACTCAGAATATATGCGCTTGATCTTCCAGATGGCCCAGCAAACATAAGAGAGGGAATGCTGATCAGTTTCACAGGGCCAACGAGAGCTGCGTTTGAGACTCTCAAGCCTACCATCGCAAACACCTCAAATCCTGACGACTTTTCCCCCGAGGAACAGGCGCAAAATGCGCTTCTCACGGAACCGAAGACCGTCTGCAATCTTCCTCTTGTGAGCCGCGGCCGCGCTCTGGGTTTCCTGAGAGTCGGGCGAACAGCAAAACGTCCTTACGGTCCCGACGAGATCGATTTTCTCCGGCTGGCAGCCAGCCAGATTGCCATCGCCATTGAAAACGCCTTGGCCTACGAGGAGATTTCCCGCCTGAAAGACAAGCTTTCCGAAGAGAAGCACTACCTCGAGGAAGCATTTCGCAGCGAGATGGGTTTTGAGCGGATTATAGGGAGCAGTCCGGCCATCAAGCACGTTTTGCAGATGGTTGATACCGTCGCGCCCAGCGATTCCACAGTCCTGCTCCTTGGCGAAACCGGAACCGGCAAAGAATTGATCGCGCGGGCGATCCATGAGCGCAGTCGGCGCAAAGACCGCACCTTCGTAAAGCTCAACTGTGCGGCCATCCCCACCGGCCTGTTGGAGAGTGAGTTATTCGGCCACGAAAAGGGAGCCTTCACCGGTGCGATCAATCAAAAGGTCGGGCGCATGGAACTCGCCGATCAGGGCACGCTATTCCTGGATGAGGTAGGTGATATTCCCCCGCGAAATCCAACCGAAATTACTGCGCGTCCTACAGGAGCGTGAGTTCGAACGGCTGGGCAGCACGCATACCCGCAAAGTCAACGTGCGGCTTGTGGCGGCAACCAACCGTGACCTCGAAAAAATGGTCGCTGACCGGGAGTTCCGCAACGATCTCTATTACCGCTTGAACGTGTTTCCCATCCGCATTCCCCCCCTCAGAGAGCGCAGGGAAGATATTCCACTGCTTGTCGGCTACTTTGTGCAGAAATGCGCGAAGCAAATGCAAAAGCGCATCGACACGGTGCCGGTATCCGCGATGAAAGGGCTTACCGCCTGGGACTGGCCTGGCAACATCCGCGAACTCGAGAATTTCATCGAGCGTGCCGTCATCCTGTCCCGCGGCAAGTCGCTCGATGCGCCTTTTGCAGAGCTTCGTAAGTACACGAATGACGAGCCGGTTCAAGCCACGGCTGCAAAATCGGAAAACGATATTGCCCGAATTGTCAGAGAAACGATCGCCTCCATGAAAGGCAAGAACTCTGACAGCGAGTACGCCAAAAGGCAACATGACGAGATCGTGCGCGTGCTGACCGAATGCAAAGGCCGTGTCGGCGGCGCGGATGGCGCCGCGGTTCGTATGGGTCTCAGCCGGACAACTCTGATCTCCCGGATAAAGAGGCTTGGAATCAATCCGTACGACTACGCCTGAATTCAGCCCCTCTTGCGCTATGTGACCGGACTGGCACCGATTGACCCTCCAACTCACAAAAGTGGCTCATACGGATCTGCGCGCACCCCCGCCCTGTCGTCGACACTTTCGACCTTCGACACGTCGATTGCTGCAATGACGTGACAACAAACGAGATAGCCTGCAGCAATCTTTGGCACGATGATTGCTGTTAGTTGGGCGGGTAATTGGCATGTTAAAGATTTCGATCATCGAGAACGGGACAAAGCGCCAAGTGGTCTTAGAGGGTAAACTCGTGGCGCCTTGGACAAATGAGTTGAAAGATGTGGTTCAAAACGCTGCCGCTGATTGCGACCAACTTGAGCTCGTCATCGACTTGCGGAGCGTGACCGCCATTAGCGCCGACGGAGAAGACGCATTGCTGACCCTGATGGATCAGGGCGCCAGGTTCCGTGCCAGCGGCGTCTTTATGAGACAGGTTCTGAAAAACCTGTCTCGACGATCGCGAGCCACGAAAGAAACGGGCGAAGGGAAAAAGGGCGTAATTGAAGTCACATCGTTGGAGCAGGTCCATGCAGGAGGAAAGCTATGAGCATTCTCGGGGGCATTCAAGTCGCATTTGGCCTCCTCGCAGTAGGCTGCGGCGTGATGGTGATGCGCGGAGTGCTCAGGGTTGCGCTCAGTGGTAAACGAGCCCGCCGATTCTTGAGATACAGCCTTATTGCGAGCGTGGCCGGCCTGCTGCCCCTAAGTCATCATCTCTCGCTGAACCAGGCAATCTGCATGCTGTCGGTTTACTGCACGGGAGTCGTCGTTCTTGCGTGCCTTAAGTTCCATCTTGCCGGCATGTGGCGCACCGTTTTCGCATTTTCTATCACAGTTGTGCTCTATCTGAACGTCGTATCCCTGTTGGTTCAGTTGTTCAATCACACTCCTATCTTCGCAACCGCGGCCTCGGGAACCTACTCAGTTCTTGAAATTACGCAGTTCCTATTGGCAGCATTCTTCGTGGTTCTGGAAGTGCTGGCGGTGAGGAGTTCTCAGGCAAAGCCGGCGCGCTTCTCATATCGCATTAAGGCTCCTACGCAATGAGCCAGTTCGGCCTGTCCGCGGTCCTGGTTCATCCTGGCCGCGCGACGCCGTTCTGACGTCATCTTTCAATTGAGGAATAGCCCACAAACTCCGCCAGGCTGTCTTCTTCGGCTTTTCATGCGGCGCATGAAGGTGCGGAGACTCCTGTTTTGGACACAATTCGCCCTTCCTGGTGTCGAGTATGTCATCGGCATTTTCGGCAAATGCAGGCCGTCGGCACTGAACTTCCTCGTCCAATCAATAACTTGCGTGGCCCAGGGTCTGGCATGTCGATTGCAGTTTCTTAAAAACGCAAAGGTAAATCTGGGTGCTGGGGTTCTTGGACGTTGAAACTCGCACACTGCGGAGTCCCGCTACGGTGGCAGCACTGACTCCAACTCGTCCCGGGCGCCACGTCGCATCGGGCGGCCAGTTGACAGAAGGTGCACTCCAAGATCTGCTGAGCGAGAAGACGGCGATCGTACCGCGTCCTGCCTCGTCTACCAGCGCGAAGGAGGAGAAATGAAAGGCGTGCTCCAATTCCGTAGTGATCGGTTCAAGTTGATTGAAGACGATACCTATGCGGTAAACGAGGAGTTTCAACAACTGTTCGCAACCGAGATGATCGACCTCTTTCGCCTGTCGCTGAATCTCACTGCGGATCTAGAGACGGCGGAAAGATGTCTCATCGTCGCCATGAGAGAGTGCCTCCAGAGCAGCTGCGCCTTCAATTCAAGAAAATTGACACGCGCCTGGGCTCGCCGCGTGGTGATCCGCAACGCCATCTCCCTGGTCTCGAGGGAAGAGATCCCGCAGTCCGGCGGTTCTTGCAGCGAATCGACATCCTATGGTCAATCGCAGCCCAACCGGTATCGGTCCTCCGCTGTGCCGGAATCTCTTGCAGTTCTCAACCTGCCTGATTTCGACCGCGTGGTCTACGTGATCTGCGTTCTCGAGGATTATTCCATCGCTCATTGTGCCCTGCTTCTGAGTCGATCGCTGAAAGAGGTGGACGATGCGCGGGTGCGCGCAACCATCCGAGTCGTCGTAGCCGAAGAACGGAACCATCTCGCGAGGCGCGCAATATCTCGAACCGGTACTTACGATACCCGCAGCTACGGAGAAGAAGAGTTTGATGGCTCGTGTGCACCACTTCCTAATTAACCGTCCTTTCGCATCGCCAGCAGCCGCCTTCGTTTTGGAACAGACGGGCATCTCTAGCGCCAGCGCCCCCAGGCCACACCAAGCGCATTTCCTCGGGGGCGATCGTGGCTAGTCCATCCTATCCAACGAATCCCATCGAACTGAGATCGGTCCTGGTTGCAACTGACCTAACTGAGTCTGCAAATCACGCTCTGGAGCACGGGATTGCCATCGCGCGTCATTATCGTTCGACGCTTTATGTCGTTTATGTGGTTTCTTCGCTTGGATTCACGCTTGCCGGCCCGGACGCCGTGCAGCTTGCGGCCGAAATTACAGAACGCGATCTCGATAGCCATGTGAACCAGCTCATGGTCTCGGGCAAGCTCAACGGGATCGAGGTTCGCCCCATTGTTCTCAAAGGAAACATCGACGAGCAGATGGAGTCCTTTGTCCGCGCTCATTGCGTGGACCTGATCGTCGTTGGCTCTCACGGGCGGCAAGGCATGGCCAGGTTGCTTTTCGGATCGGTTTCCCAGTTGATCTCAAAATGTTGCTCATGCCCTGTCCTGACGGTGGGCCCGCATAACCCGGCCCCCTGGCTCGACAATCCCGTCGATTCCGAGGAACCGCTGCTTTTTGCCACCGCATTCGACAAGGCCTCGGCCCGGGCCATGCGCTATGCGATTTCAATGGCCAACGATTTCGAACGCCAGATGTTCGTGCTGCATGTCATGCCTCCCCATCACACGTATCTCCTCAACAAAGACCGAGCGGTGTATGAGGAAAAAGAAGCGTCAGCTCTCGCGCAACTGAAGACGCTCACACATCCCGGCATTGCTCTCAAACGTGCAGCCAATCTTCTGGTGGAGTTCTGCGATCCCGCTGATGGCATTCTCCGCACCGCATCGCGCATCCATGCCGGTACCATCATCATGGGAGCCCATCGGGATCCACTTTCTGACCTGACCATTCGCCTACCCTGGCCAATTGCCCATCGTGTAAATCTAGAGGCAAAGTGCCCAGTCCTCACCGTAAGGGACTAGTTTCATGGTTCGGTGCACTCCCGCGATTCAAGGGAATGCGCGTTGCTTCGCTTCGATGGCGTTTACACGCCTCCCCGGGCAACCCGGTATCCGTCAACTGCCCAAGAATCTTCGCGCTGGCGTAGACTAACATGAGATTCATCCGTCCCTGGACGCCTCTTTTCTGACTGTGTTCGGCTGCGAAGGTGCGAAGATGGCTTCTCCCAGACAGCTCCGGCTTCGCTTTGACTGGCGTCGCACCAGGATTGCGGTCATCTGGGGTACCTATCTCGCTTGGGCATTGTTATTGGCAGCCCCGGTTCACGCCCTCGATCCGAACAAGCGGATCACCCAGCGCACCCATAGCTCCTGGCGGGTGCGAGACGGTTCCACGCCGGCCAGAATATCGGCGATTACTCAAACTTCGAATCGCGACGTCTGCAGATTCGGCGGCGTTCGGTTGGAGCCCTGGAGCGAAGCGCGAACCGGCGCAGAAGCTCGAATCACGCTTACTGCCGCTATCGCTTACGAAAGGTGGCGGAATCGTGAAGTGGCGCGGGATCGTCAATGAAATCTGCCCTGACACTCATTACGATCAGCGCGCTGAGCCTTCTGCTCAGTTCTTCTCCTGTTCCGGCGTTGGACCCCTCCCTTGAGGTTAGCCAGTACGCGCACACCGAGTGGTCCGCTCGGAATGGGTTCTCTGTTGGCACCATCTTCGCAATGGCTCAAACGCCCGATGGGTATCTCTGGCTGGGGAGCGAATTCGGCCTATTTCGCTTTGATGGCGTTCGCGCCATCCCGTGGCAACCACCCGCCGGTCAACATCTCCCCAGTGCGCCTTATAGTCTGCTCGTCACGCGCGATGGCACCCTTTGGATTGGCACATATGCAGGCCTTGCTGCCTGGAATGGCGGAAAACTGACCCGGTATCCGGAGCTTGATGGTCAGTTTGTGACATCGCTGCTCGAAGCCCGCGATGGAACGGTGTGGGCCGGCACACTCGCGAAACAGGGCCAGCTCTGCGCAATCCGAGGCGACCGCGCGCAGTGTTTCCTGAACAACGGCGCCTTCGGATCGTTCATTTGGAGTTTGGGCGAAGATAACTCAGGGACGCTCTGGGCTGGCGCAGACACCGGAGTTTGGCGATGGAAGCCCAGTCCTCCAAAACGCTATGCGATGCCGGGAATGCGGGTCGGTGATTTGAGCAGGACCGACGGCGGGCGGCTGTTGATCGGCATGGACCATGCAGGACTCAAGCAGTTCGACGGAGACAAAGTGGAAACATACCCGGTTCGCAACGCAATCAACCCGAAGTCGTTGTTGCCGGACCGCGATGTCGATTCGAATAAACTGCTCCGGGACCGCGATGGAGGTCTCTGGATCGGGACCCATAGGCGGGGGCTCATTCATATCCATCACGGCCAGACAGACGTATTTACGCAAGCAGATGGCCTCTCAGCCGACATCATCTGCAGTCTTTTCGAGGACCGTGAAGGCAATGTCTGGGTCGGCACCAATCGAGGGCTGGACCGCTTTCGAAAGCTCCCCGTCACCACGATTTCTGCGAAACAAGGCCTTTCGAGCGCTTATATCAACTCCGTGCTGGCAACGACAGATGGGAGCATTTGGGTAGCCACTCATGACGGTTTGACGAGGTGGAAGAGTGGACAAAGCACTATCTTTCGCAAGTCAAGTGGATTGCCGGATGACTTGGTGCAGTCTTTGTATCAGGATGATCGCGGACGGATCTGGGTCTTTACAGGTCACGGCCTGGCCTTTTTCGAGGACGGTAAGTTTGTTGCCGTACAGGGCGTATCCAGCGAACAAGTGTTTTCCATGACGGAGGACAACGCTGGCGACCTCTGGCTTTCAGGGAACGAGGGTCTTTGGCACCTGCGCGAGGGACGTTTGGTCGAAATTGTTCCTTGGTCCGCGTTCGGACATCAACAGGGCCAGGTTCTAGTCTTTGACCGTGAGGGCGGCGGGATATGGCTTTCATTCCGAGGCGATGGGGGCGTGTCGTATTTCAAGGACGGTCGGGTCCTCGCCAAGTACACAGCGGCGGATGGGCTGGGTATTGGCCCAGTCACCGCTCTTCAACTTGACCGGGATGGGGCGCTGTGGGCCGCAACCCAAGGTGGTGGCCTAAGCCGGATCAAAGACGGCCACATCGCCACCCTAAGGACCGGAAATGGTCTGCCCTGTGGAACGATTCACTGGTCGATAGAGGACAACGATGATTCGCTCTGGTTGTATACGGCGTGCGGCCTCGTGCGCATCAGAAGGACGGAAGTGAACGCCTGGATCGCCGATCCGAAGCGCAAGATCGAAACGACTGTTTGGGATGACGCAGACGGCATTACCCTCCACGCTGGGGCGCCTGCCTACTTCGGTCCTCCCGCCGCGAAGTCTGCCGATGGCAAGCTGTGGTTTCTCACGGGGGAAAGCAGCGTGGATGTCGTCGATCCGCGTCACCTTCCTGACAACAAACTCGCCCCGCCGGTACACATCGAGGAAATTGTCGCCGACCACGAGACTTACTGGCAGAATCTGCCGGACGGGGAGACTTCGAACGTGCGTCTGCCCGCACTGACTCACGATCTCCAGATCGACTACACCGCGCTTAGCCTGGCCGCTCCCGAAAAGGATCTCTTTCGCTATAAGCTGGAAGGCGTGGATCGCGACTGGAAGGACGTCGGCAATCGCCGGCAAGCGTTCTACAGCAATCTATCTCCGGGCAGGTATCGCTTCCGCGTAATCGCGTGCAACAACAGCGGAGTGTGGAACGAGAAGGGTGACACGCTAGAGTTCTCGGTTGCCCCGGCGTACTACCAGACGAATTGGTTCCGCGCCTTGTGCGGCCTTTTCCTTTTGGCGTTGCTGTGGGCGGCCTACCAGTATCGAGTTCGGCAATTGCAGCGGAAATTTGCCCTGACGCTGGAGGCGCGCGTCGGTGAGCGGACAAGCATCGCGCGGGATCTTCACGACACTTTGCTGCAGAGTTCCCATGGGTTGTTACTGCGGTTTCAAACTGTCTCCCAGTTGCTACCAGAGCGCCCGGAAGAAGCGAAGGAGAAGTTGGACAGGGCGATCGATCAGACCGCTAACTTCATCACCGAAGCTCGCGATGAGGTGCAGGGATTGCGCGCCTCTACGGTGCAAACCAACGACCTGGCACGGGCTGTAAGTGCGCTGGGAGAGGAACTGACGGCCGATCCGGCCAACCACAATGCTCCCGCGCTTCGCGTCACGGTTGAAGGCGAATCGCGAAATCTGCATCCCATCCTGCGCGACGAGATATACAGGATTGCCGCCGAGGCTCTGCGCAACGCCTTCCGGCACGCTCAGGCGCAGCACCTCGAAGTCGAAATCCTATATGATGATCGTCAATTCCGGTTGCGCGTGCGGGACGACGGGAAAGGGATGGATGCGGCTCTCCTGTCGGGGCAGGAGCCGACAGGGCACTTTGGGTTGCCCGGTATGCGGGAGCGCGCCAAACTTGCGGGGGGAAACCTGACAGTGTGGAGCGAAGTGGGTGCAGGAACCGAAGTCGAGTTGCGCGTTCCTGCCGGCATCGCTTATGCGGTTGGCAGAAAAGGCTCCTGGTTATCGCGGTTGCTTTCCGGAAAGACGGAGGATTGATTCAGGAGACCGGCACTTTGACGCGAAAGCTCCACAAAAGACGGGTACCTGGGCGCAGGTTGCGTGTTTGGGTGGCTGTGGTTTTATTCGTGCTTACTGCCGGCCCGATTGCGGGCGAAAAGCCAGCGCGGATCTCTCGAGACCACCTGCCAATACGCTTACCCGTGAGCGACGGGAATGACATCCGCTTCACCCATGTGACCTCAACAGAAGGACAGCCGCACAGCCGCGTCGCGGCGGTCACGCAAGACAATATGGGATTCATCTGGCTGACCACGCAGGACAGCTTACAGCGCTTCGACGGCTATCGCTTTCGCGATTTCCGCCACGATCCGAAGAACCCCAACAGCATCGGCGGCAGCGACAGCCTTGCGATGACGCGGTGGTTTCGGACGGGCAAGCTCTGGATTGCAACCGATCTGAGCCTCGACGCGTATGATCCGGTAACCGAGAGATTCACCCATTACAAATCCAATCCGCTCTCACCCGGCAGCTTCAATGGGGCTTTCATCTTTGGCATCGATGAGGTAAGCGACGGAACGATCTGGATTTCGACCGATGATGGATTGAGCCAATTGGATCCGGCCACAGGCCAGATCATCGAATACCATCACCGCCCCAACGACGCCACGAGCCTGAGCAGCGACCATGTGCGGGCCACGTTCGAAGAGCGGGATGGGACCTTCTGGGTCGCAGGCTCCGAAGGCCTGGATGTTCTGGATCGTGCTACCGGGAAGGTTACGCAGCACATCTCGTTCCCGCCTGAGTTCCCAAGGCCGGGTATGCTCAATCCGTATCTTTGGATCACCTTTTGCCAGGACCACAATGGCGTCCTGTGGGCCGGATTTTCCTATGGCTACGGGCTCGCCAAAGTCGATCGCAAAGCCAACAAGCTGATCTTCTATTCGCTGAACGGAGCCGGAACCGACAACACGCTGCAATCCGGAGTGCGCGCCCTCATGGAAGACGAAGACGGAATTCTGTGGGTGGGATCAAGCGCCGACGGCTTGCTGAAGATGAACCGCGAGCGCGCCCAACTGGTCCGCTATCGCAACAATCCCAGCGACCTCGACAGCTTGAGCTCGGACCAGATCAATTCACTGTTCGAGGACCGAGAGGGCAATATCTGGGTCGGCACCACCGGCGGCTGGGTCAACCGCTTTTCGCAAAAGCCTCTTCCCTTTCGGCGCTATCGTCACGAGGTCGGCAATTCCAACAGTCTCGATTCGAACTATTGCTCCGCTGTGCTTCAAGACAGCAGTGGGAACATCTGGATCGGCAGCATCCGGGTCTTGACGCGCATCGATTCCAAGGCGGGCAGGTATACCTTCTACCGGACTGCGGGCGGTCCCGGGAACCTCTCCAGCACCTGGGTGATCTCCATGGCCGAAGATCGCGCCGGAAACCTGTGGTTCGGCACCGTCGGCGGCGGCCTCAATCGCTTCGATCCCAAAACCGGGAAATTCAAGGCATATCTCCACGATCCTGCCAATCCGCACAGCCTCAGCCATAACACCGTGCTGGGACTTCATATCGATCGACAGGGAACACTATGGGCGGGAACCGAGGATGGTCTCGACGCATTCGACGAGCGCTCGCAGAGCTTCCGCGTATACAGCGCTGGCCGGCCGGAGGGAAACCGGTATCGCTCCATCGCCGACGACCCCGTCGGAGGACTGTGGCTGGGAACACTCTCCAGCGGCTTGCAGCATTTCGATCCCGCCACCGGCCAATTCAAGTTTTACCTCAACTCGCCGAAGCCCGGAAGCCTCAGCAATAACTCGGTAAATTCGGTCAATGTCGACCGCGCCGGACGGCTTTGGGTGGCCACGACCACGGGACTGAACCTGTTGGACCCAAAGACCCAGACATTCCGCGTGTACGACGAGAATGACGGCTTGCCGAACTCGAATGTGAACACCATCCTCGAAGATGGTCAAGGGAATCTCTGGATATCGACGAATAACGGACTGTCGCAGTTTGATCCGGGTACCCGGACATTTCGCAACTACTCCGTCTCCGATGGCCTTTTGGGCAACGAGTTCTATAACTACGCTTCGGCCTACAAGAGCCCACGCGGCGAGATGTTCTTCAATAACTATGCCGGCGTCATCGCCTTTTTCCCCCAGGACGTCGTCAAGAATCCGTTTATCCCTCCGGTAGTCCTCACGGATTTTCTGCTGTTCAATAAGCCCGTTCCCATCGGAGGAACGTCTCCGCTGCAACAGTCGATTTCGGTGACTAAGTCGCTGGTGTTAACGCATGAGCAGAGCATCTTCTCGTTTGAATTCGCAGCGCTCAGCTATGCCAATCCCGACCGCAATCGGTATCGCTACATCCTGGAAGGATTGGAGAAGACCTGGAATGAGGTTGGCAGCAACCAGCGTATCGCGACTTACACGACGCTTCCCCCCGGCCGCTACACGTTTCGCGTGCAGGGTTCGAGCGGCAGCGGAATGTGGAATCTTAACGGCGCCAGCGTGGTGATCACGATTCTGCCGCCCTGGTACCAGACCACGTGGTTCCTGGCCCTCTGCCTGGTCCTCTTTTTGGCGCTGCTGTGGGCCGGCCACCAGTTCCGCGTCGGGCAATTGCGTCGCGAGTTTGCCATGAGGGTGGAGGCGCGCATCGATGAGCGGATAAGCATCGCGCGGGATCTCCACGACACTTTGCTGCAGAGCTTCCACGGGGTGCTGCTGCGATTCCAGACCGCTTCGGAATTGCTGCCCGATCGTCCCATCGAGGCCAAGGAAAAGCTGGACAGCACGATTGAGCAGGCTGCGAATGCGGTTACCGAAGGCCGCGATGCGGTGCAGGGACTGCGCGCCTCCACGGTGCAAACCAACGACCTCGCACAGACTGTCAACGCGCTGGGTGAGGAACTCGCAGCCGATCCGTCCAACCACAGCTCTCCGGCACTTCGCGTCACGGTTGAAGGCGAGACGCGAAGTCTGCATCCCATCCTGCGCGATGAGATCTACAGGATTGCCGCCGAAGCGCTGCGCAACGCCTTCCGGCACGCTCAGGCGCAGCATGTCGAAGTGGAAATCCGATACGACGATCGCCAATTCAGGATGCGTGTGCGGGACGACGGAAAAGGGATGGATGCGGCCCTCCCGTCGGGGCAGGAGCCAACGGGACATTTTGGCTTGAACGGTATGCGGGAACGCGCCAAATTTATGGGAGGCGAGCTGGCAGTGTGGAGCGAAGTGGATGCAGGAACCGAAGTCGAGTTGCGCGTTCCTGCCGGCGTCGCCTACATGCCCTACCGGAGAGGTTCCCTGTGGTCACGAGCGATTTCCGAAAAAGCGAGGGATTAGCAGGAGCCTGGTCAGGCGACGCCATCCGTTCACTGCCGGAACCTGACTCCTGACTTACACTAGCATCAGAAATATCCAATTTGCGACCACTGTTTCTGACGTGTCTGGTTGCGAAGATAGAACGATGACTTCACGCCGACTACCTCTGTTTGGTTTTCACGGATCCCGCACGCCGATTGCGGCCCTCTGGGGCGTCTGTCTCGCCTGCGGATGGTTGCTGGCAAGCGCGATTGCTTTGCTGGCTGGCCTCTTCATCGCTTCTGCGCACGCACAATCTCTTCCCACGCAATATGTCACCACGGTTTGGCACACGGAGCAGGGTCTGCCGCAAGACTCGGTGAATGCGATGTTGCAGGACCACCAGGGTTATCTCTGGATCGGCACATTCGGGGGGCTCGCGCGCTTCGATGGCGAGCGGTTTACGGTTTTCTATTTGGCGGATACGCCGGGTATCGGCAGCGATCAGATTTTCTCTCTTTACGAAGATCGTACCGGGGTGTTGTGGATCGGCACTGTGGATGGCGGTCTCACCCGGCTGCAGGATGGTGTTGCCACCACCTATACGGAACACGACGGCTTGCCGAGCAGGTTCATCAGCTCGATCCGCGGCGATGCGGAAGGGAAGGTGTGGTTCAACACTTCAGGGGGCGTGGCGCGTTTTGCCGGCACCAAGCTGGAGGCTTATCCCACGCACCACGGAAAAGCGGTCCGGGAGTTTTTTCTTGAGGCGCGCGACGGAAGCATGTGGTTCCGCTGCGGAGGCGACGTGGTGCGATTCGGAGCCGACGGCTCCATTGCCACTCTGCATCCCGACAAGCCGAGCGTTTTTCTCGTTCACGAAGCGCGCGACGGAAGCGTGTGGATTGCTTTTCGCGACCAGTACCAACTGGTGCGCTATGACCGGGGAGTATTCTCCTACGTTCCGCTGCCCCCGATTGGGCACAGCAAGTTGCCGGGCGAGTTTCCCTTGTTTTCCCTGGCCATGACGGAGGATACGAATGGGGAATTGCTGCTGCTCACGCCGACCGGACTGGTTCGTATCGTGGACGGGAGACCCAAGTCGCCCGAAGCACTCCCGTTGCCTGCAAATGGCCACGAAATGGCCAAAGTACGTAGCCTGCTGGCGGACCGCGAAGGCAACCTATGGGTTGGAACTGTTGGGATGGGGCTGACTCGTCTCCGGCGCGCCCCCTTGACCGCGTATGGAAAAGACGAAGGCTTCTCCGATTCAGGCGTCAATGCTGTGTTTCAGGATCGGGAAGGCCGCATCTGGCTGGGCGGAGATTTGCTCTATTGGTTCGATGGGCATCGCTTTCATTTGTTTCCCGGCGTGACGAACGTGCGCGCCATTGCTCAGACACGCGATGGCGACCTGTGGTTCGGCGGATATGGCGGGCTGGATCGCTGGCGATCGGGCGTGTTGAGCCATTTCCAGGTGAATGCACCGGCCGTGAGAACCATTTATCAGGACCGGGAGGGCACGCTCTGGGTCGGTGCGCTCATGGAGGAGCGCCCCGGCGGCCTATTCCGTTTTCGTGATGGGAAACTGGATCAGATCCCCGGCGTCCCCGACGCAAATCAGATCATGGAGGACCGGGACGGTGGCTTATGGGTGGGCGGCATCGAAGGGCTCAGGTACATGCGCGGCGGCAAGACCGTCCTGTACGGCAAGAAGCAAGGTCTGCATGACCATATCGGGGATATCCACCAGGATTCGACGGGAACTCTCTGGGTTGCGAGCTACGGCGGAGGATTGGCCCGTTTGCGTGACGGCCAGTTGAAGGTGATCACCACCAAAGACGGCCTGCCCGACAACATCGTGCTGGGCATCCTGGAAGACGGCGAGAACAATCTCTGGCTCAGCTCCAATCACGGTATCTTTCGACTTAGTCTGAAGGAGCTGAATGATTTTGCCGATGGGAAAATCTCTTCGGTATCGCCGGTAGCGTACGGCAGCGCCGAGGGCATGAGGAGTACCGAGTCCGGCGGTGGGAGCCCGGGAGGCTGGAGAACCACCGACGGGCGGATATGGTTTCCCACCCTGCGCGGTGTGGTGGCGATTGATCCCACTGCAGGCAATCACCTGCCTCCGCCGGTCATGGTTGAAGAGGCATGGGCGAACAAATTGGCGCTGGCGCGCAACGGCGGGACTTCCGTACCGCCCGGCAACAACACATTCGATTTCCGCTTCACGGCGCTGAGCTTCTCCGACCCGGAAAAGGTGCGCTTCAAGTACCGGCTCGATCCCTTTGACAAGGACTGGGTGGATGCCGATACGCGGCGTACCGCCCACTACACGAACATGCCGCCCGGGAAGTACTTTTTCCGGGTGATTGCGGCGAACAGTTCCGGCATTTGGAACGATCAGGGGGCCAGCGTGCGTTTCGTGCTGCAGCCGCACTTTTACCAGACGCGCGGTTTCGTGGCGCTCTGCGCGGCTTTTCTCCTGGTGCTGTTGTGGGCAGCCTACCAGTTCCGCGTGGGGCAACTGCGCCGCGAGTTTGCTCTGACGTTGGAAGTGCGCGTTCGCGAGCGGACAAGCATCGCGCGGGATCTTCACGACACTTTACTGCAGAGCTTCCACGGGGTGCTGCTGCGATTCCAGACCGCTTCGGAATTGCTGCCCGATCGGCCCATCGAGGCCAAGGAAAAGCTGGACGGCACGATTGAGCGGGCTGCGGACGCGATCACGGAAGGCCGGGACGCGGTGCAGGGACTGCGCGACTCCACGCTGCAAGCCAACGACCTCGCACAGGCTGTGAGTACGCTGGGAGAGGAACTTGCAGCCGATCCGGCCAACCACAGTTCGCCGGCATTTCGCGTCACGGTTGAAGGTGAGACGCGAAATCTGCATCCCATCCTGCGCGACGAAATCTACCGGATTGCCGCCGAAGCGCTGCGCAACGCCTTCCGGCACGCCGGGGCGCGGCACGTCGAAGTGGAAATCCGATATGATGATCATCGATTCCGGTTGCACGTGCGGGACGACGGCAAAGGCATGGATGCGTCATTCGTGTCGGGGCATGGGCCGACGGGACATTTCGGCTTGAACGGTATGCGGGAACGCGCCAAACTAGTAGGAGGAGTCCTGACCGTGTGGAGCGAAGTGAATGCAGGAACCGAAATCGAGTTGAGCCTTCCCGCCGGCATCGCCTACACGGCTTCCCGGAAAGGTTCCTGGTGGTCACGAACGTTTATCGGAAGAGCGAAGCCATGAATGAGGAGGCACCATCATGAGTACCGGCGCCGTTCCAATTCGCGTTCTCGCGGTCGACGACCATCCCATCGTCCGCGAAGGGATCGGCGGTTTGATCGCAATTCAGTCGGACATGGTCTTGGTCGGGGAAGCCTCGGACGGCCGCGAAGCGATCCAGCAGTTCCGGACACTTCGCCCGGACGTTACATTGATGGACCTGCAAATGCCTGAGATGAACGGAATCGAGGCGCTGATTGCCATTCGCAATGAATTTCCCGATGCCAAAATCATCATGCTGACAACTTACAAGAACGACACACAGATCGTGAGGGCGATCAAAGCCGGTGCCAAGGGATACCTTTTAAAGAATGCCCTGCACAAGGAATTGCTGGCCACGATCCGTGCGGCTTATGCGGGCAAAAAGACTCTCAGCCCGGAGGCATCCCTGGAAATCGCCGAGCATTTAACTGACGACGCCCTCACGCCGGCAGAAATCAGCGTGCTGCGCCTGATTGCGGCGGGAAACGCGAATAAGCAGATTGCAGATGAGCTCTCCACTACGGAAGAATCCGTCAAGAGCCGAGTGAAGAGCATTCTTTCCAAGTTGGGCGCCAATGATCGGACCCACGCTTCGATGATCGCGCTCAAGCGAGGAATCATCGAGCTGTAGTTTCCTGCTAAAGATCGCCCTCGCGCCCGAGAGAGGCCCGCCGCTCCCATAAAACAGACTTACTCATTTCCAAAAGGAGGCGTCCGCCTGCCACCATCAAGGTTGCTTTTTCCCTCGAAGCGGGGTTTCGGGAATTAGGAAAACATTCCAGAATGTTATCCAGATAAATTCCGTCACACGCTTCGGAAGGAATTTGAGATGAATGCCCTTCCAAAGCCGTGGCAGAAAACGAGAAACCAAAGTGCAGACGATTCCGAGCAGTGAACTTTACACCGATAAGGGACTTTACGCCGTTGTGACGCGGACGAAAGTTCTCAGCTACGCGAAGCTGGTAAGCGTCCCGAGTTCCCCTCTTGACGTGGCTGAGGACTGATCGTCGAAGTGCCCACTACCTTTTTGGTGGGCACCTGATGAGTGTGTCTAGGCGGCTTGGGAGGATTGGATCTGGAGCAACGGTGCAAGGTTCCAGGGTAAGAGTTCCTCGATGCGGCTGATGGGATGGTCGGCGATCTGGGACAGGACGGTGCGGAGATAGAACTCGGGGTCGAGGCCGTTGAGTTTGGCCGATCCAATCAGGCTGTACATTGCTGCGGCTCGGTCGCCACCGCAGTCAGAACCTGCGAATAAATAGTTCTTGCGTCCAAGGGCCACAGCCCGCAGTGCCCGTTCGGCCGCGCTGTTATCTATCTCCAATAGCCCATCGTCGGTGTAACGCGTAAGGGCACGCCATCGCGAAAGCGCATAGCGAATCGCGCCCGCAGTTTCACTCTTCGCTGAAAGCGAACGCAGTGCCTTCTCCATCCATTTGCGCATTTCCTCAAGGAGTGGCCCGGCTCGCGCCTGTCGGACACTCAGCCTCAGATCGGCGGGCTTACCGCGTACCTCGTCTTCGATTGCGTAGAGGGCTCCGATTCTGGCCAACGCTTCTGTCGTCGTCGGCGAGGCGTGGATGACATGGATTTCGTGAAACTTGCGTCGCGCATGTGCCCAGCAGGCCACTTCATAAATCGCGCCATCGCCGTATAGATGATGGAACCCTGCATAGGCGTCTGCTTGCAAGCCACCCTTGAACGCCTTCAGATGCTGCCGTGGATGCTCACCCTTGCGATCCTCCGAGTACGCGAACCAGACAGCCGGCGCGGTATCTTCACCCGCAGGCCTGTCATCGCGCACATAGGTCCAAAGTCTGCCCGTTTTGGTCTTGCCACTGCCAGGCGCAAGCACCGGCATCGGTGTATCGTCGGCATGAAGCTTGGCTCCTGCCAGCACATGCTTCTGAATCGCATCGATCAACGGAGCCAGTAGCTCACTTGCCCCACCTACCCACCCGGCCAGCGTGGAGCGCTCAATCTCAACTCCCTGGCGGGCGTAGATCTCCGACTGGCGATAGAGCGGCAAGTGATCTGCGAACTTCGAGACCAGCACATGGGCCAGCAGCCCCGGTCCGGCAAGGCCACGCTGGATCGGACGGGATGGCGCAGGCGCCTCAACCACCCGCTCACAACCGCTGCAGGCGAACTTCGGCCGCACGTGGCGGATTACCTTGAAGCTATCCGGGATGTACTCCAGTTGCTCAGAGACATCTTCGCCGAACTTGCGCAACTGGCCGCCGCAGTCGGGGCACGAGTCACCGTGAAAAGCGTGGCTGACAACTTCGCGTGGCAGATGCTCCGGCAGCGGCTTGCGTCGAGACCTCGTCTTAGGCTCCTCGGCAGGTCTCACCCGCTCAACAGCGGCTTCCATCTCGGCCTGCGCGGACTCCAGCTCTTCCAGATGGAGTTCAAGCTGTTCAAGCTGAATGACGATCTTCTCGCTCTTGACGCCGAACACCCTGCGCCGCAGCTTCTCGATGACCAGCTTCAGATGCTCGATCTGCTCGCTGCTTGAGCGCAGTTGCTCATCTTGTTGGGAGAGTGTCTGGCGATGGGACTCGAGTTCAGTCTCGAGCGATCGAAGCTCGTCTTCATGTGAAGCGGCAAGAGATCGAAGTTCCTCTTGATGCGCAACGAGCAATGCCTTCAGCGCCTCACGATCGAGCCCGTCAAGATCCGGCAACTGAGCGGCATCCATGGACACAGTATGCCATCAATGAAATCAGAATGCATCAATAAAAGGTGCATGAATAAAGGGGAATCACACGTGTCACTCAAACCGCGATCTGCGGAGTCCAGGTCCTCTGCGGCCGGCGCCAATCGATGCCTTCGAGTAACATCGAAAGCTGCGCACGCGTCAGACAAACGGTTCCTTCCGTGGCCTGCGGCCAGATGAATCGTCCTCGCTCAAGGCGCTTGGCAAACAAACATAACCCGTCACCATCGAACCAGAGAACCTTCACGATGTCACCACGGCGTCCTCTGAAAACGAAGACGTGACCCGAGAACGGCTGCTCGTTGAGCACCGTCTGCACCTGCGCACTCAGACCGTCGAACCCGCGACGCATGTCGGTCACGCCGGCGGCAAGCCATATCTTCGTTCCGGTGCGCAGTTCGATCACTTGCGCAAACTCTCAAGAATCGAACGCAGCAGTATAGGATCAGCTCCGCTCTCCACACTGATCATGGCCCGGCCAGGAAGCTCAATGTGAATCGAGCCGCCTGCTGCTGGCGGTTCCTTCGCATCAACCTGGCCTGGAGCATCGGCCGCAACGCTGGGAGCAGACAATATGACTGGAAGAAGCGCCGTAGATCCCGCCGCCGCCTCGTTCAGTTCGCCACGCTTCAGCGCACGACGCCACTTGAACACCTGGTTCGCGTTCACACCGTGAGCGCGAGCCACCAGCGCAACACTCGCGCCGGGCTCGAAGGTCAGCTCCGCAATCCGACGCTTCTCTGACACCGTTCGCCACCGACGAGGCCGACGCCCGGTTCCCACTTCCCCCTCATCACCCATGACGGCATCGTCGTCCTCAAACCAGATGTCATGCCAGAGGGGAGCTCGGGACGCTTACCGAAGCTGGCCAAGATCGCTGCTCACCTTCGCCGCAACGCCGAGGAACTCGCGTCCTCTACGAATCCACCCGACATCGACAATTGCCGCATCGCCGGAGAGATGCTGGGTTTGGCCTTGAGAATCGCGCCAGAACGCATCGGGGCCAGATTCGACTTCTAGCAATGTGACCTGCTTCGGAATGGCGCAGACGCTAGCGCCCAAGGAATCGCATCATGACTAAGCCTGCAAAACCCCGAGTGCCATACCCGACGGCCGATCAGTTTTGGCGAGCGTACCAGACAAAGGAGCGCCCGGCAGACCTCGCGGCCCGCGAAAACCAGACAACCATCGCTCCGCAATAAGCAATCATCGAATTGTAATCTCCGGCCGGTTTGTCGTGTTTAACCCGACACCTCGAAAGAGGGTTAATTCATACCCTTTGGGGGATTCTGTTTTTTCCGGAAAACCTTGAAAATAGATTCTTTCTAGAAAGGTGCGTCGATTGCGCCGCTTATATTCTAATTTCGCTGGTGGTTGGCCCGGGGTCGGTCTTATCTTAATGCGGCTGGTTGCCGGTGTTGCACTGCTGTACATTGCCGGTTGGACTCTGTTAAGCAGCCCTCCCATCCCCATGGCGATCGAGTCCCTTCTCCTTCTGAGTGGGGGAGTTCTCCTGGCAGTTGGCCTGTGCACCCCGATCATAGGGATGCTGGTCGCTCTCATTGAAATCTTGAGGCTCCTTATCTTACCTTCAGATCGGCTGCTCCACCTGCTCCTGGCAGCGTTTTGTGCCGCCCTGGCAATGTTAGGACCAGGTCTATGGTCGATCGATGCGCGTCTTTTTGGATGGAAGCGTATCGAGCCTGCACCGCGAAAGAGATAATTCTCGCGCCCGCAAGCGATCAGTCCCCATTACAAACAAGCGCATTCTTTCTGCGAAGGGGAGCGTCTACTTGCCTCCAGAGAGGTGGTGATTCGCCTCGATATGGGATTCCGCTATAGAGAATCAAGTTCGAGAATGTCTTCAACACAAGATCTCGTTCCCCCGGTAGAAATCAAAAAAGGAGACCATCATGGGTTACTCAGGATTGGCACCAGCATCCTTCCCACACCCCGTGAGCGCAGACTTTAGGCATGATGCGGTACAAAGAAATCGTTTCCGCATCCGGCCCGCTGGGGACAGTTCCGGCGAGCACGCCAGCCAGCGAGGGGAATTCGCCATCGATTCCAGGGAACCGCACATCGTCCGAGCAGAATTGCAAAACGAGAACGATAGGCTGCAACTGCTGGTGGGCTTGATGAAGCAGATTACCTCGAGCCTGGACCTGCATGAAGTCTTGCGATCGATTTCCGCCAACCTCCGGGAAGTGATGCATGGGGATATTGCGACCCTTTCCCTATACGACGCGGAATTAGAAAAGTTCAGGTTATACGTTCTCGATTTTCCCGAGGGCAAAGGCATCCTGAAAGAAGGTTTGCTTCTGCCGATGATCGGCCCCGGAAAAACCGTCTTCGATACACTGCAGCCTGTAATCACGAGCATTGACGCTCTGTACGAACTTAGTCCGGAGGTGCGTGCAGAGCTGATGTCTCTTAAGGGAGCCAAGAGCGTTTGCCTGGTTCCGCTCGTGAGCCGTGGTAAAGTGCTCGGCATCTTGGCGACCGTGAGGACGACGGAAGAGCCAATTGGTCCAGACGAGGTAGAGTTCCTCACCCAGGCCGCAGGGCCGATCGCCATCGCCGTCGAGAACGCCTTGGCCTATGAAGAGATCTCCAAATTGAAAGACAAACTGGGCCAGGAAAAGCTGTACCTCGAAGAAGAAATCCGCAGTGAAATGGGGTTCGAACAGATCGTCGGAAATTGTGCGGCGATCAAGGATGTTCTGCAACTGGTGGAAACGGTCGCCCCCAGTGATTCCACAGTCCTGCTTCTGGGCGAAACCGGAACCGGAAAGGAATTGATCGCCCGGGCGATCCATGAGCGCAGCCGGCGCCAAGGCCGGACGTTCGTAAAACTCAATTGTGCAGCGATTCCTACGGGGCTTCTCGAGAGCGAACTTTTCGGGCATGAGAAGGGCGCGTTCACTGGAGCGATAAGCCAGAAAACCGGGCGTATGGAGCTTGCCGATCAAGGCACGCTATTCCTCGATGAAGTTGGGGATATTCCGACCGAGATTCAGCCGAAATTGCTTCGAGTTCTACAAGAGCGGGAATTTGAGCGCCTGGGCAGCACACACACCCGCAAGGTGAATGTCCGTCTGGTGGCGGCAACCAACCGCGATCTGGAAAAGATGATTGCGGATCGCGAATTTCGCAGCGATTTGTTCTATCGCCTCAACGTGTTTCCGATCCGGATTCCGCCGCTCAGAGAGCGCAGAGAAGATATCCCTCTGCTTGCCAAGTATTTCGTTCAGAAGATTGCCAAACAAATGGAAAAAAGAATCGATTCCGTTCCCTCGACTGTCATCAAGGGGCTGACGGCATGGGACTGGCCGGGAAACATACGCGAACTGGAAAACTTCATCGAACGCGCCGTAATCCTGACGCGTGGCAGGACGCTCGACGCGCCAATGTCAGAGCTATACAACAGAGTGAGACCTGACGAGGCGGGGCATGCGCCCAAATCGCGGGGGGATGAGGAAATCGCGCGCATCGTGAAAGAAACTGTCAGTTCTTTGAGTGGAAAGCACGATATGGAGGAACACGTGAAGAAGCAGCGCGAAGAGATTATTCAAGTACTCGCGGAATGTAAAGGCCGCATTGGGGGGCCGAAAGGCGTTGCTGCCCGTATGGGCATTAGCCGCACCACCCTCATCTCTCGAATCAAGAGACTTGGCATCAACCCGTATCAGTATGCCTGACGAACACTCTCTGAGATCTCGTACGCCGCCGCATTTCTCCCTGTGACGATCATCGTTCTGCATCAGGTTAGGCTACCGGGGGCGCGCCGCTTCACCAGACGGGAAACGGCGCGGCCCCGCCTTCACCGGAATCTTCAAAAAGGAGGCCTTTCATGGCGAAATTCGATTTTCCATTCGACCGTAGAGAAAATCTACCGTCGCGCTCGAGTGCCTGGGAAATGTTTCTTCAAGAAGCAGGAGTTCCCGAGAGCCATTGCGCCTCACTGCTTTCGAGCCGCACGCCAAAGGCTTGCGCGATTCGATCGTGGGTGCTCGAGAACTATTCGAGCAAGTATGTGCCCGAGAACATACTCGCCGCCGTTGGCTTGCGCAACCAGCTCAGGCTCAGATGGCAGGTCGAGGATTAACAGGATGCGTCGCGCATGTTTTCGAATAAAAACTCTTGAATGAATTCGGTTCCTGTGTTTATTGGAGTGAATTCACTCGTGACCGCCGGTTAACTAATCTTTTCAAGTGCTTCTTATCCATACATAAGACCTCACACGAGCATCTGGCTTGACGGGTCGACCCGCGCCCATCATCGGCGTCAAAAGAATTAACGGATTGATGGGTTTGGTGGCGGGGTCCGCAGGCAAAACCTACATCGATGTGACTGCAGGCACAAACACGGCACTGCGACGCTGTTACTTTAGTTGCATAACGGCCTCGCGGGAGAGCAGTTCCCGGCAGTTGTAGCTCGACACCCCGGAGGCGAAGGGCTCTAGATCTGCATAGAGCCCATTCTCCATCGGGCACGCAGAAGCGGGGTTTCCTCCCGCCAGCTAGCCAACTTTTGATCGACCTGAGGGGAATACCAGGCACGCTAATGCAATGCCCAAAAGTGTATCGGAGATAGGAAATCTCCATTGCGCAAGGCATTTAGAATCATAAACTTACGTCAGGGCCTGGAATTTGTAAGTGGTTGATTCCAAAGGACGAGGAGTCTGCTTCCGACAGGCTCCCAGGTCGTACCCATCTCGGACCGAGCAGAAGAACGGGGGCAAAATGGGGTGCATACGTTGTCAGGATCTGGAACGCGCACTTGATGCCCTGCAAATCGAGTACAGCGCGGCTCTTGAGTCTTCGTATTATCGAGTCAGCAGAAAATTCGCGGCCTATGCAAGGGTGGAATTGGAGAACGCAAGGAACGAACTGGAAGAGCACCGGCTCGTATGTACCTTCGCGACCACGCAGACTAGACCGTTGCAGGCAGTAGCTTCGCCTCGCGTTGTACGGCGGGAAGAACTCCGGTTCGATCACGTCCAAACCGCAGCCTGACTGGCTGGCCGCGGGAGACACAAACGGCCCCTCTCGTCTTGGGCCACCGTCGTCCCGCTGAGTCAGTCCTCGATTAAGCAAACAGCAGAAAAACGGGAGCTGTGATGAACCTCCTCGAGAAAAGCGGTGCAAAGAATCATCGATCTGCCGAGCGGAACACAAGTCTGCCTGCGCCAAGGCCCAGGGGCAGATCAGGGCGAACTGGTTGCTCAAAGATCAAGTTGGAGTTCGCAAGTGAAAGCACGGCGCCTTTTGCTGAAGACTTTTACTGGGAACATTCTTCGGCGAGCGTATCTATCACTCTGACAACGAATTCTGCCGGTTCTGAACCTGTTGAGTCCGTCACAGCCAGAAATTGGTATGGAAACAGTCTTAATTCGCCGAATTGCGTGTACTTGGGATAGTTCTTCGGTGAGCATTCCGTGAACCAGCTTACGGCACGCGAATGCCAGACGCGCAGTCTCTGCGCGGCCATGACGACGAATCACCCTCAGTCAAGCAGAGAGAATTCTCCGGTATCACCGATACCAGAGAATGTAAGGCGCCTCCAAAGGTACAAATGCCCCTGGGTGGCATGGAACCACTCTGGGCGTAAAATCCTGTGCTGGACGTGTTGCAGGAACCGATGCGGAGTAGCGCCAGACATTCTGGCCGACCAGCGATTCCCCGCGCGTCATTACGTGGCGAACAGGCTCCCCGTCTTTGGCATCATCGGCATAGAGTTCAACCTGGACCGCATCGGGATCCATTTCATCCAGATACACCTGGATCTCGAATTGATGGAGTTCCTCCGTGCTCTCGACGCGCACGGAGCCGAAACGCAGCCGGGACCAATGATCGGCGAGATGACGTTTCCAGTGCAGCAGATTCTCTGCAAATTTGCCGCCGTCGTTGCTTCTGCGCAGATATGCTGTGGCGAGCGGAAGATAGTACTTTTCCGCGTACTCCAGCACGCAGCGGGTAGCAGAAAACATGGGTGTCAACCGGGCCATGCTTTCGCGCACCCGGGCGATCCAATCCTTGGGAATGCCCGCATCGTCGCGCGTGTAGAATTCCGGGATCACTTCGTTCTCGAGCAGGCTGTAGAGTTGCTCTGCTTCCTGGGCGTCCCAGGCCGGGTCGTCTCCATGCTCGAGGCCATCGCCCAGCGCCCAGCCCACATCGGAGGTGTAGGCCTCCGCCCACCAGCCGTCGAGCTCGGAGAGGTTCAGACCGCCGTTGGCCAGCACCTTCATCCCGCTGGTGCCGCAGGCTTCCCAGGGGCGGCGCGGCGTATTCAACCAGAGATCGACTCCCTGCACCAGATGTTCGGCCATGCGCATGTCGTAATCGGATAGGAACACCACGTGGGAGCGCGCCGGACCACGGCGGATGAACTCGATCCAGCGTTGAATCATCTCCTGTCCGGGGCCGTCCTGGGGGTGAGCCTTGCCTGCGATCACCAACTGTACTGGCTTCTCTTTGTTGGTCAGAATGGCCAGCAGGCGTTCGGGGTTCTGCAGCAAAAGATTCGGCCGCTTATAGGTTGCAAAGCGGCGCGCGAAACCGATGGTGAGTGTATCCGGTTCGAAGATTCCCTGGGCCTGTGCAACGGATTCCTCCCGGCCGCCGTAGCTCTCAACCTGGCGCGCCAGTTGCCGGCGAATGTAGCCGACCAGAGATTTCCGGGAAGCCGAACGCATCTGCCAAAGACGGACGTCTGAAACTTTCCTGACATCGTCCCCCACCACCCGGATGAGGTCGTTTACTTTCAGATGCGTCGTCCACAGCCGCTTTCCGCACGCCTCTGTCCACAGCTCGTCGGCCTCTGCGGAATCCCATACGGACACATGGACGCCATTGGTTACATAGCCAACAGGCACTTCGGCTTCAGGCCAGCGGGGAAAGTTGCTATGGAAGATCCTCCGGCTCACCTCGCCATGCAGCCGGCTCACACCGTTGACTGCGCCGCTGCCTCGCATCGCCAGCAATGCCATGTTGAAAGGCTCCGAGCGCTCCTGCGGGTTTTGCCGTCCCAGGGAAAGCATTTCATCCATGGAAATGTGCAGCCGGTTCGCGGTATAGTTCCGGAAATACGCGTCCATGAGTTGCGGCGAGAAGCGGTCAAAACCGGCTACCACGGGCGTGTGCGTGGTAAAGAGATTCCCCGCGCGGGTTGCCGTCAACGCAACGTCAAACGGCGCTCCAGTTTTTTCCATGAACTCCCGCGCACGTTCGAGGACCACGAACGCAGCGTGTCCTTCGTTGAGATGGCAAATCTCGGGCTGTATTCCGAGCGCGCGCAATAGGCGCCACCCCCCGATCCCCAGCGCGATCTCCTGCGCGATCCGCACCTCGGGCCCGCCGCCATAGAGTTCACTGGTAATGCCGCGATACAACGGCGGGTTTGCCGGGTCATTCGTATCCAGAAGGAAGAGCTGGATACGTCCCACCCTGACCTCCCAGGCGCGAAGCCACATGCGGAACCCGGGCAGGTTCACACTGACGCGCAACAACTCTCCATTAGGCTGGCGCACGGGCCGGATCGGCAATTGCCCGGGCTCGTTGAAAGGATAGATTGCCTCCTGCCTGCCTTCTTCATTAATGTGTTGCCGAAAGTATCCTCGCTGATACAGAAGGCCGATGCCCGTGACCGGGAGGCCGAGGTCGCTGGCCGCCTTCAATTGGTCGCCAGCCACGTTGCCCAGCCCGCCGGAATAAATCGGCAACGCATCGCTCAGCATGAACTCCATGCTGAAGTAGGCAATGCGGCTCAGCGGAGCTTCGGGCAAAGAGCGCTGAAACCAGTTTGCCGCCTCTTCGCGAGTCGCCCTGGTCTCCAGAACCTGATCAAGGGCGCGTTGGAACTCCGCAGTCGAGGTCACGGACTTCAGCTTCTCGCGGGAAACAGTCTGCAAGATCACCCATGGGTTATGCGTCTGGCTCCACAACTCGGGATCGAGCTGTCTCCAGAGATCGTCCGCAGTATGGCTCCAGGACCAGTCGAGATTCAGCGCCAACTCCGTGAGAGTATCAATTACCGATCCATCAGGGGAGGCATTCATTTCCGGTTTCATCGTATTCTCCTTGAGACTCTTTGCATTCCGTCTGTTCGCAGCTTCCGGAAC
The DNA here is from genome assembly GCA_963826735.1 of uncultured Acidobacteriota bacterium. Taxonomy (GTDB): domain Bacteria; phylum Acidobacteriota; class Terriglobia; order Terriglobales; family Acidobacteriaceae; genus Telmatobacter. The sequence goes on along the minus strand of CAWGYN010000005.1, from coordinate 14,966 downwards.
CCGTTTACTTGGGCTTGTCATCCGGCCCTCAGCAGCACGCCGCACAGCTCCGATGCAACGCGCATTCCATGTCTGGGCCCACTACCGTCTTCGCGGAGATCACCGCCATCGGTCTGCAACCCACAGGCCCAGCCGGCCTGTCATCAGGCCGCCGGCATACGCAATCGAAGCCAGGAATGCGCGCCACCGTAGTCGCCTTTTACTCACTGAATCGTCTCCGCATTCATTTCTTTGTCGCAACCGGCCTCCAGGACAAGAGGGTCCAGACCGCCGAATCGGCCTTCCGTCATCGTTTAAAGAAATGCTGTAAAGCATGAAGACGCGCCTCTTCGATCCGCTGCGGCGAAACACCCAGCAATGTTGCGCATTCCCGGTCCGCCCAGCCTTCCAGAACCGTCAAGACATAGACGAAACGCTCAAAGTCTGGAAGCGCAAGGATCGCGGCGAACTGCGAATCGTGCGCCGCGACCTCAGGAAGTTCTCCATCTTCAGTCGCGCGAAGCCAACCTTCACCCACCGTGTGCACGCCCGTAAAACTAGCCATGAAACTACGCCGCCAGGTAATAAACGAATTGATGCTCCGATTGATTCCGGTTCAAATCGTTCACAAGTTGGTAAGCTTCCAGAACCGGCATCCCGCCAAATGGTGAGTATGGAATGCCGGCCATGCGATAGTGCTCGGGCCCAAACCGGAGCAACTCAGTCCGATCGTCATGAATCTGTCTGCGAATGTATGCTTTAAACCTCATGATGACTCTCCTCTGCAAATGTTGATGGATAAACCTGCGCTGTTACGTACTGCCCATCAGAACGCCGACTTGCCGGCCGCAACCGGATGCCGGCCTTCTCGGATTGTTGTCTTCTCTCCCTGTATCGGGGTGCGGCGCGATGAGCCGGAGCGCGTTGCCAATGATGATCTGCTGGGCCCAGGAATGCGCCCACTCCCGGAGAGCAGGGGGGTCCTCTGCAGACAGGTCGAGGCCAGACACAAAACACTGTTTAGCCTTCGCATGATCTGCAGTCAGCAAGAATGAGAGGAGATACAGCCTGGAACGATCCTCGGCGCACGTGCGGCAATCGGCTCCGCTTGCCGCGCACTCATTTTTGCTGTCAACTGCTGCAAGATATGCATTACTGCAGCTCATATGTGCTTCCTCCCATGTTCCGTCCCGATTGCGCGCGGCCGACGGGAGTCCAAGTCATCACCAACCGCGGATACCGATGCTTCGACCGGTCTGCCGCAACGATGAGGTGCCATTTCATCTCGAGATGCGATTCGCATTGCAATATCCCGTTCATCGCGTTCCTCTTTCTCCAAACTTCGTCTCCACGGATGAAGTTACTTCGCCTTCCGCGCGCCGGGAGTGAATTTGCGCAGGACGAATTCCTGCACCACGGCAGCGAGTTCACGTTCGCCTGTGTTAATGGCGAATTGACCGACAAGTAGTCCTGCCCCGCGGTTCGATTGTGGATAGTACGTTTCCATGAGAGCGCTCGATGCCAGATCGCCGCCAAGGCTCGAGTAATTTGGCTGCCACTGGCCGTTGTCGCCCTTGCAGATGAAAGGGCTCGCCAACGCGTGACGCAGCCGCGAATTTGTCGTTCCCGTTCCCTGGTAGAAGTAGCGCGGATCCTGGTGCAGAAGGGAGGGCAGGACGGCGCCGCCAATCAGAATGTCGCTGAATCCGTTGGCGACTTCAGCACCCACACGCTGGCCGTACCCTTTGGCGCCCAGCTGATAGTTGGGTGTGTGCGCCATCTGCCTCACGCCGGCCATAAATCCCACTCCCGTCCAGGTAACCGGATCGACGGAGACCCTCATCGCGAGCTGAAACTTCAGCTTTGGGGTAAGGGGCGCGGCGTTCTGAGAGTCGTACACGACGTAGAAATTGGGAATGAACCCCAGAACGCGCTGTTGCTCTTCGATATGAACCTGTTCGGTTGCGATTTGGTCCGAAGAAGCATAGACCGTAACCGTTGTCGACGAGTCTGCTATTTTAATCTTGATTCCCGTCATGAAAAGAACGGGCTGATCCGATGCGAGAACAATGGCTGAAGAGGTCCAATCCTCGAAATTGTTCACCGAGATGCGGACCTGGTAGGAAACTCCGAATTGAAGATCGCGGAAATCAAAAGCCGCGTTGTCGTTTGCCGTGGTCGTGCGATTCTCGCAAGGGGAAGAGCATTGCAGCGTGACTGTGGCCCCGGGGACGAGATCGCCATTCACATCAAGTACGGTCCCACTGATATCGCCGAGTTGCGGGGCGGGAGCCTGGGTGACCTGCGCCAAGACCGGCAACACCGGCATGAGACAAAGAAGGAGAAGGTATTTCCGTAGCATCACTGCAATCCTCACGCTTATGAGGAATTGCAAAGGGAATGCCAAACCTATGGCGGACTAACCTCCCTATTTTCAGCAGGAATTTCTGTCAGTCGCTGTCGCTGTCGAAACTGTCGACGTCAATTTGAGGTTCGGTTGCCTGTGCGTCCGTCAGAAAAGAACGATTTTCGGCGACACCATGCCCCGCGTCGCATTTCGCGTGTCGACTCATAGCTGAGCTGGGTTCGCGATGTGCACGTAATCGTAGTCAAAGTGGTCCGTGACGATAAGTACGCAGTCATAGGCGCCGAGGTCATCAAGCTTCGCGCAAGTCAGGTTTCCTTCGTAATGGCGGCCGGCTCCGATGGCTGGAAAGTAGGGATCGTGATAGGCCGCCGTTGCTCCTGCCCGGCGACATGAGAGAGCGTCTAGGTCTTCGCCGGACTATCCGCCCTCCGCGTATCTCCTGAGAGCCGTGGTACTGGGAATCCTCAGCATGGAGCCGTGAATTTCTACCAATCCAAGTTGCTTGAAGACAATCAGCCCGCGCGTAACCGATTCACGCACGGCGCCGATAAACTCTGCGATCTGCGCGTGGGTCAGCGCCATGCGGAACTGGGTCTGATCGCCGGCTTTGCTGCCGCGCTCTCCCCAGGCCAACAATTGCGATGCCAATCTCTTGCGCACACAGGATGAGAGTCCAAGGATGCGCAGAGTGGTGCAGGCGTTCTGGAGTGTGCCGATGATTTCCCGCGATGCAATGCGGTATAGCTCGGGATGGCGCTCCGCAAAGCGATGAAACTGCTCCCGGCCGATCAGGCCGATCCTGGATGGAAAGAGCGTATCGGCGGACCACTCGGTAAGGCTTCCATATAATACGGAGTCCATTCCAAGTACGGCGCCGTGCTTTGCAATTTGAAAGGTCAGCCTTCTGCCCCCGATGTCTTGCATCGACAGTCTCACCTCTCCGGAAAGGACAATGAAGACTCGCGTGAGCACATCCTGTTCCAGGAACAGAATGTCTCCGGCGTCGTAGTCCTCGATGAACATCATGGAATTGAGTTCGCGCATCGACTCAGGCGAGAGCGCCCCCAGGCAGGTATCCGCTCCCCAGGCCTCTATTTTGCGGTTGCTCGATACGAGATGTGGAGTGTGTATGCTCCAGCCGCGATTAACTTCGGATTGCGTCGCAGTGCAAAGCATGGTACAGGTCTACCTTTCTTGCTCTCTACATTCCAGATCCATATCGACTGGACACGCCACGTCGCTCCCAATGGACAAGCACTGAGAGGAGGATCTTGCTGACCATAGCTCGACTGAAAGCCGCCGAGCCCTTACAAGAAACGTGAAAGACAGCACCGTGCCCACGAGCATAATGCCAGTAAGAATCGTCGCCGCATTCATGGGTAAGCCCCCGTGCACTCCGTACCTGCCGATTTTGGATGTTCCGGAGATCCCCGGCCCTCGCCCACGCGGGCAAAAGGCCGGGGTGTCTCTGCGCAAGCTATTCCTGCTTGGCGGCGGCTGATTTGTGATGCCGCACTGGCAGGGGTTTGCGAACCTCGGGTTTAACTGCGGTTTCACCGACGGGCGTGGTTCCCTGCACATCGTTCGCGAAGTTGGCGCCGGCCGGCACCAGGTAGTTCTGCGCGTTCTTGTCGTCGCCAGTTCCCACAGCTACGCTGATGCGATTCGCTTCGATGCCCTGTTCCGTGACCAGGTAGTCCTTCATGTTCACCGCGCGTTGCAGGTCGAAGTATTCGACCTTGGCGCGCTTATGCCTGGCCGCGACCTTCTCCTGTTTCGCAGTGGTCTGCTTTTCCTTCGCGTTCGAGTCGGCCACGATCACTACGGTGGCGTCAGGCTGCTGCTTCAGGTCAAGAGCGATCTGATCCAGGCAGGCTTTGGCTTCGTTATCCACGCGCGTGGGCCGCTTGGCATCGCGCTCAAACGACGCGCTGCATAGCTCCTGCACATGTGGAGGTGGCGGCAGCGCGGGGGCCACGATGGTCACGCTGGTATCCGTGCTCGCCGAGTGACTTTTGTCGTCCAGGACATTGCAAGTGATCCCCACCTTGCCGGTGGGCGCACCTGCCGAAGAGAACGCTGCGGTGGCTCCGTTGCCGTTGATGGCGCCGGCCGTGGCCGTGTAGCTGTAGGTCAGCGGGCGGTTCTGCGGGCTGAGACCGGTGCAGGTAATCGCGCTGGACTCACCTGGCTTCAACATCGCAGGATCCGCCGTACAACTGACCGTGGGCGGTTCAAACTCCTTGACTGTGAAGCTGGCTGAGCATTGTGCCGATTGACCGGGCTTCAACCCCTCCTTGCCCTTTTTGCCTTCTTTCACTTCCGCATTCACGGTGTAGTTGCCCGGATTCATGGCGTCGGTTGCAACGGTAGCCGTTGTTCCATTGCCCTTCACTCCAGTCCCCGACCAGTTGTACAGCACGCTCACATTCTTCTTGGTGCTTACCGAACCGGCTGTCGCCGTCGCGGTCACCGCGTCGCCTTGATAGATGGCAGGCGGCGCAGCATTGCACGCCAAGGTGATAGGCGGCTGCTTCTTGCATCCCGCGGCCATGAACAAAAGACCCGTGACTGCAAAGCCCATACAAAACAATTTGAGACTGCGCGAACTCATTCCAAATTCCTCTCTTTCTCACTCTCGGCTTGGGCGTCAGCTCATGTCGGAATCACTGAACTGAGCACGCTTTTCACTAGCCTGACTCGCCTAAGTCTGTTTCCTTAGGAAGCCCATGCAACATACGGCATCGATAGTCCATGCCGGCACGGAGAGCTGACGGACCAGTCACTTCCGCTGCGGCTTCTCTCGCTCCCCGAAATTCTCTGCAAGCTGACACAAGCAATAAGCGTGCCAAACTGTAATGCCATCGCCTTCCTGCTCATGTATTGGGCACTGCGCACGACACTCACACGCAGGCACGCTCACGCCGTTGCTCGCCTTCTGCATCCCAAATCCAATGAATCGTGTTCCTAAACGAAGATGCAGCCTGTTTTCGCTCATGGGGCTCAAGGATTGATCCCGGAGTTCTGCGGCCAAAGCAACTTCGTTGTTCTGTTCAGGATTCATCGAGAATGTCGGATGAGTTGCGAATTTGACGACGACATTTTCGACACTGCTGGACGGATGCAGAAATTTCCATTGATAACAAAAGGGATATGCGCGGCCAAATTTTGGCATCGTCATTGCTCTACCTGATTGCAAAGGACAGCAGGATCTCGGATCGGATATGAGAGAACCCACGAAGGTGCTTGCGCTTGGCCCGGAGGAGTGGATTTGCGAAGTTCGCCAGGCTTTGCCGCATTGGCAGAAGAACGGCTTTTCCGGCGTGCACAACTTTTGGGTTCTGTGTGCTCTTCCGGAACCTGTTTTGGTGGATGTTGCTATAGTCCATCACTGCTTTGATCGGGACCATCTGCGCTACGTCTCAGAGTACATACGGCGTCGCTGGCCTGATGCGGTGATTGTTGCCATCGGCGAGCAAGCGGAGGACCTGGATGATCCGCTCTATGACCACGAGGCAAACGGCGAGATCTCACCCGAGGAACTGGTGTGGCTGATTGAGACTTCGGTGGAAACCAAGAGACGAAGCGGGAAGTATGCACGGCAATGTTAGGTGCTGCCAGGGGGTAGGAAAACGCGCGGGACAGCCAACCATCTGTCCTGCACAAGGGCCACGAGAGCGCCAATTCGCGGCGCACGAGGAGGGCGAAATGCAGCCGGAACGAAAACCAGAGTTGGCGCTTTTGACTGAAGCAGGGCGTGACCAGCAATCCCTCGATGTTGAAGGTGGCGGCGGGCAGCGAAGCGATGAAGAACTCGTCATCGCAGCTCAGGGCGGAGAAGCTCGCGCCCTGGACGAGTTGCTCCGCCGCCACCGGAGCATGATGTATAGCTTTGCCAATCGTATCGCGGCGACTGCCGACGAAGCCGACGACGTGGTTCAGGAAACCATGTTCCGCGTCTTTAAGAACATTGGAAAGTTCCGCAAAGAGAGCCGCTTCGCTACCTGGCTGGTTCCCATTGTCATCAACGCAGCGATTTCCATCCGGCGCAAGGAAAAGGGCGTTCGTTGGGTCTATCTCGACGAACAGTACGCGTCTGACACTCTAACCTACGACAGAAGCCTGCGGGATTTACGCCCGAATCCTGAAGATCAATACTCTCGCCTCGAGCTGCGCCGCCTGTTGCGGCGCGAGATCGGGAAACTCCACCCCAAGTATCGCTTCATCCTGCAGGCATGCGATCTCTATGATTGCTCGATTGCGCAAGCCGCTGCGACCCTGGGGATTACGCTCGAGGCGGCAAAGTCCCGCTTGTATCGGGGCAGGTGCGGCGTGCGGGAGGCATTGCGAAGACACCAAGGCAGGCGCCCGTTCATGCGGAGTGATATGGCATCTGATCCCGTCTACTGAAGGCGATTGTTATGAGTTCGTTGGCACAATGCGAAGTCGCCGAACCGCAACCACCGGCAAACGCGGCGCACAGAAATGCTTCTGTCGTTCCTCAGGCCAGGGTGCGCAGGGCAAGCCCGCTCATTTCGATCCCTCAAAGGTCCATCGTGTCTCCCTTGGCCGGCGTGCACCACACCATCGCGTTCAGCGAGATTCTGAGCCTTGCGATGGACAGCTTTCGCGCCAGCAAATTGCGCTTTGCGCTGACCGCTTTGGGGATGGTTATCGGCACAGCTTCCGTCATCCTCGTGGTCACCATCGGATTGACCGGCAAACAGTTCGTCCTTGCGGAGATCCAGAAGATCGGGACCAATTCCGTCGAGCTCGAATACGCCGCCGGCGGGGCCAGCGCCGCGGAGCGCGTGCTCTACAACGACTTTCTTACGCGCGAGGACGAAAAAGCCGTCGACAGACAGGTGCCCGACATTCTCTATTCCTCGCCGGTTCTGGAAACGCATGACCGTATCAGTTTTGGCGGCGGCATTGTGAAAGATAGCCTGGTGCTCGGCGTAAGCCCACAGTACCAGTACATCCGCAACCTGGTCGTGCTCTCGGGCCGCTTCTTCGACGGCGAAGACGACATCACGCATACCAAATGCGCCATCGTGACCGAGCCATTTGCTCGCGAGCGCTACGGCAATGACGATGCCGCGATCGGCAGGGCATTCCAGATCCGCGGCATTCCGTTCACGGTGATTGGCGTTTTTCGCGAGGCTGTCGACGACTTCGGCCAATCCGAAATCGCAGATCAGACGGTACTGATTCCTTACTCCGTCGCGCGCTATTTCACCGGAACCGAGAACGTAAATCAGATTTATTTCTCCATGAACAGCATGGAGGCGGTACCTGGCGCGGCCGGCAAGATTGTTCGCATCATTCAGTCCCGGCATCGGCGCGGATCGGTGTACGAGGCGCAAACCCTCAAGGAACTTCTCACCACGGCGGCGCGCATTGCCAACGCTCTCACCCTGGTCCTTGTGCTGGTTGCCACGGTCACGTTGCTGGTCGGTGGCGTCGGCATCATGAACATCATGCTGGCAAATGCCAATTCCCGCGTGCGCGAGATCGGCATTCGCAAAGCGCTGGGCGCCACGTGCGCCGACATCCGGCTGCAGTTTCTAAGTGAAGCGCTGATCATCTCCCTTGCCGGAGGAGTCATTGGAACGCTTGTTGGTTTGGCCTTGCCGCTTGCCGTGCACTTTTGCACCGACTATCTCATTCCGATTTCGACCTGGTCGGTACTGATCGGTCTCGCAGCAGCGACCCTGGTCGGCATTATTTTTGGGACTTATCCGGCGACTCGCGCAGCGCGTCTGAATCCCGTGGAGGCGCTGAAATATGAGTGAGCTGGGAAGATCCGGTTCGCCCGGAAGCGGGTTGCACATTGACATATATCCTGACCAATCGCAGGTCAACGAGCTGTGAACGACAAGCAGAAAACGAGGTAAGGAAATGGACTCTCATCACGGGCGGCCAAACAGGCAAAATGAAAATCCAGAATTATTCGAAAGGTGGACAAGGATGCCCGACATCTCAATTGTGATGCCATTTCACAATGAAGAAGAGAACGTTCAGGAGCTCTACGCCCGTTTGAAGCGCGTAATGGAGCAGGTGAGCGGGTCCTATGAATTCGTATTTGTTGACGATGGATCGAGCGATAGAACGTACCGGCTGCTCAGGGAAATTGCCAGCATTGACAGCACGGTGCTGGTCGTCAAGTTGCGCAGAAACTTCGGCCAGACATCGGCCTTGGCCGCAGGCTTTGATCATGCGTCCGGAGAATACATCATTTCCATGGATGGCGACTTACAGCACGATCCCAACGACATTCCTCGGTTTGTGAAGAAACTGGATGAAGGTTACGACATTGTTTCCGGCTGGCGCAGCAAGCGTGTCGATAACTTTCTTCTGCGCCGCGTTCCATCGAAGTGCGCCAACTGGATGATGGCCAAACTGTCGGGAGTGGACATTCACGATTTCGGCACCACGTTCAAGGCCTATCGCCGCAGAGTCATTCAAGACATTCCGCTGTATGGTGAGCTGCACCGATTCATTCCCGCGCTAGCCAGTTGGTATGGCGCTTCCATCTGCGAAATCCCGATTAGCAACATCAATCGCAGGCATGGGAAGAGCCATTATGGTTTGCGGCGTACGATCCGCGTTTTCTTCGATCTGATCACGGTCCGCTTTCTCCTCAAGTATTTGAACAGGCCCCTTCATCTTTTCGGCCCGGTCGGGTTTCTTTGCACTCTCTTTGGCGGCGGGGGCATGTTGGATCTTTTGGTCGGCAAGCTTCTTCATCCCGATATGCAGTTGATGGATCGGCACGGACTGCTCTTTGTAACGAGCGCAGTCCTGATGCTGGCGGGCATTGAGTTCTTGGCCCTCGGGCTGCTCGGCGAGTTGCAAGTGCGTCATTACCACACGTTACAAAAACCGGCGCCTTACGCCGTCGATTGCGTCGTCGCTTTCAATAACACCATGGCAAAAAGGGCATAAGTCGCCGAGACGAAAGGCAATGACTTTTTAGCGTGGCGTCGACGCCGGAAGCGTGATGAATCTGGCGCACTTTGACGCCGAAACCGGTTCAGTTTTGCAGGCACTGATGAGCGCAAAAATACAATCCGGGTCCAGAGGCGCAGGGCACATACACAAGCGTCATGCGTCCGCGCCTTTGCGGCCTCAGGAACTTCCTTTTACCGCGGAAGAGCGCGGTTCTGTGACCATTCTCTTCGGGGGCCTCACCGCGAAGCACGAGCGCCTGATCGAGGGCCTGTTCGCCGGCGCGGGATATTTGTGCCAGCGCCTTCCTGAAACCGATCGCGCCGCGCACGAACTCGCTCAGGAATACTGCGCCAGCGGCTTGTGCAATCCCGTTTATTTCACAGTCGGAAACCTGCTCCGTTATTTGCGCCGCCTTCAGGATTCCGGGCTCAGCGCCGCGGAGATCGTGAAGAAGTACGTCTACTTTACTGCGGCTTGCGGAGGGCCCTGCCGCTTCGGCATGTACGAAGCGGAGTTTCGCACTGCTTTGGCAGCGGCTGGATTCAAAGGATTCCGCGTCCTCTCATTTTCACAGGATCACGGCGTCTATGCCTCCACGGGCCACACCGGCATGAACTTCTCCGTGGACTTCGGCATGAATGCCCTGCACGCGTTTATCCTCGGCGATCTGTTGAATTCGGCGCGACGCCGCATCGCTCCATTCGAAGTGCAAGCCGGGGCTGCCGAGCGGGCCGCCGTGCGCATGACCGACAGGATCGCAGAGCACTTCACCAACTATCGCGGATTTGAGTTGAGTGACGTTCTGCCGCGCGGTCTTTGCCCCGCGCAGGAATCGCCTGCCTACTACATCCCCAATCGCACGGTAAGAATCCTGACCCACCTGTACGGCAACGCGCTTACCACCATTCTTCCCAGCGTCTCGCGCGAACTGCGCGAAGTTGAAGTGGATTGGCTGCGCGTAAAGCCGGTGGTCAAGGTCATTGGCGAGTTCTGGGCCCAGATGACGGAAAGCGACGGCAACTTCCGTATGCTCGATTTCCTCGAGAAAGAGGGAGCCGAGGTTTCCATCGAGCCCATCAGCACATGGCTCCTCTATCTGCTGCACCAACGGGGAGACCATGCCGCATATCGCAGCCAGATGCTGCGCTACACCGCGCCGTGGTCTTCTCCGAAAAGTGCCTTGCGAGCGCGCCTCGCGCTTCTCCTCAAGCGTTTTGGTTTTTCCGTTGGAAGCGCCATCTACCGCCACCACTTTTCTCGACTGGCCAGACTCCTCGAGTTCCCCCAGCCGAGCCCTGCGCCGCAAGACAAGCTTGCCGAATTGGCGGCCCGTTTCTATAACACGCGCCTGCGCGGAGGAGAGGGGCATTTGGAAGTCGCCAAGACGCTCTACTACACGCGCGAGAAAAAGTGCCACTTGGTACTGGCGCTCAAGCCCTTCGGCTGCCTACCCTCCGTGCAATCCGACGGCGTGCAGGCGTCTCTCGTTGAGCGGTTGCCTGAAGCGAGTTTCCTGCCCATTGAAACCTCGGCGGACGGTGAGATTCACGCCTATAGCCGCGTGCAGATGGCCCTTTCCGAGGCCCGCGCCAAGGCTTCAAGCGAGTTCAAGCGAGTGCTCGAATCCACGCACCGCTCGATCGAAGAGATCCGCGACTTCGTCGCAGAATCCCCCGAACTGCGGCATCCTTTACACGCCATCCCGCACACACCGGGTGTGGTTTCAACCGCCGCAAATTTCGTCTTGTACGCCGATCGACTGATGTCCGCACGCCACAAGCAAAAGGCGAGTTCCTGGGTTTGGTTCGAAGAACCTTCGAATCATGCGGCTCTCGGTCGCGTTTCGTCGAAAGGAGAATGATGCCATGAGCGATCTACCGCGTCCCTTTGCAAACACCAATTCGTCCGTTCCGGTCCTGCGTCTGAGCGAAGACGTCAACGAAGAACTGAAAAGGGGCCAGCGCTCCCAGGTGCCGCCGCCCCGAAACGGGATTCCCGCAACCCTCCCCGATCCCGTTTTTCCGCGCAATCCGAAGCTCTTTTCTGCACCTGACGAAAGCTATTTTCCCAAGGACGGGAAACGCCACTATACCCTCCCCCAGATCTACCACAGCATGCGCGGGTGGATGTTCCCGTATTTCCGCTCGCGCCTGTTGCCGGGCGATTTCCACCCGCTCATCACCTATCTGTTTACTGAGTCGAAATGCAATCTCGATTGTCACTACTGCTGGGCCTACGACAACCACGTGGCCGGTATGACCGAGGACGTTGCAAAACGCTCGATCGACTGGCTGCATTCAACCACCTGCAGGGTTCTCGCCCTCATGGGAGGCGAGGTCCTGATTCGCCCCAAGTTCGCGCACAAAGTGATCGATTACGCGCGACAAAAAGGCTTCTGGGTCTATCTGCCGACCAACGGAAGGCTGATGAAGCCGGATACGATCGACCGCCTGGCGGATGCGGGCGTGGGAAGCGTGAATCTCGCAGTGGACGCATGGGACCTGAAGCCCGGCCTGCCCAAAGCCATGGTGCCCATCCGCGAAAACTTCAATCACCTCATCCGCAAACAGCACAAATACGGCTACACGGTCTTTCTCAACATCAACATCTGCCGCAATAACCTTGAAGACGTGCGCATGTTGACCGAACTGGCGCGCGACAACAACATCGCCACCGATTACCACATCTGCGAGACGCCGATGATGGAGCATTCCGAGTTCAAACACTTCGACGACAACCCGGTGTTCATCCGCCCCGAGGACCATGCTGCCATCGGAGAACTGGTGGACTGGCTCATTGAGAAGCAGAAGAGCGGCTGGCACATGGTCAACTCCGTGACGCGTCTTGCCGAAATGAAGAAGTTCATCAACAAGGAATTGGAAGAGTGGGGCTGCCGCGCCGGACAGAGCAGCATGATCATCCGGACCGATGGCACGCTGGCGCCGTGCTTCCCAACGTACTCGTCCAATCACGACTGGGGCACCATCGAAGCTCCCATGATGGAGCCAAAGCAACTGTGCGCGATGAAGCGGGAGTGCGAGCCGAACTGCTTCTCGACGCTGAATCACATCCTGGCGTTCTGCTACAACGACGCTAACGTGCTGCGCTGGCTTCTCAAGCAGGCCGCGCATGGGTTCCAGGGCGTAACCGGAAACATGGAGTAGGCAGGAAGGCAAAAAGATAAAGGGGAGTATAACCATGCAGCAGTTTCTGGTGGGTCTCGATGTTGGTTCGACGACGGTCAAAACCGTCGTGCGCTCCGAGCCTGCCGGAGAGATCTTATTTCACGACTATCGTCGCCATGAAGGCCAGCAAGCGTCGACGGTGCTGCATATGCTGCAGCAGGCGAAGCGCGAACTGGGCATGGCCGATGACAGAATCCGCGTCTTCATGACGGGAAGTGGCGGGCAGCATCTCGCAGAATTGCTCGGCGCCCGCTTCGTACAGGAAGTCGCTGCCGTCAGCCTGGCCGTCGAATCTTCATTCCCGAATGTTCGTTCGGTGATTGAACTCGGCGGCCAGGACGCGAAGATGATCGTTTTCCAGGAGAGCGCCATCCCCGGCCTGCGAAAGAAAATCGCCTCCATGAACGATAAATGCGCGGGTGGCACCGGCGTGGTGATCGAAAAAATCGCAGCCAAACTGCATGTTTCTTCCGAAGAGCTGTTCACCGAGACGTATGAAGACGCCCACATTTATCCTATCGCCGGGAAGTGCGGGGTCTTTGCCGAGACCGACATTACCGGGCTGCAAAAACAGGGCGTTCCCGTGAGCCATCTGATGGCCTCCCTCTTTCATGCCATCGTCCTGCAGAACCTGACAGTGCTCACGCGGGGAAACACCTTGATGCCCGATGTGTTTCTGCTGGGCGGCCCGAATGCCTATTTCCCGGGCCTGCAATCCGCGTGGCGCAAAGGGCTGCTCGATCTTTGGAAGCGCAAGGAGATCGCACTGCCCGCGGGGGCGACCGCAGAAACATTGGTCACAGTGCCGCCCATGGCAGAGTACTTTGCTGCAATGGGCGCCATCCTGTTCGGCGTGGCAGAAGCAGATGAGGCACAATACCTTGGGACGCAGCCGCTGGAACATCACGTCCGCAAAAGCGAGGCGTGTCACGCCAACAGAACCGGAACAGGAGGTCTCTGCGTCGACGAGGCTGAATTGGCGGAGTTTCGCCGCGTCTATTCTCTACCAGCAGAGCCTGCTGTCATTCCGACAGAGCCTGAGTGTGAGATCTTTGTCGGCCTCGACGGCGGCTCGACGTCCACTAAGGCGGTCGCGCTTTCTGCCGACGGAGAGGTTCTGGCCAGTTCTTATCGCCTGTCGCACGCCGATCCCATCACCGATGCCATTGCCGTTCTGAAGGATCTAGGCGGCAAATTGAATATTTCCGCGCGTTCGGTGAAGGTGCTTGGCATGGGAACCACCGGCTATTCCAAGGACCTTTTGAAGAAAGTCCTCTCCGCCGACGTGGCCCTGGTGGAAACTGTAGCGCATGCAAAATCGTCTTTGCGTTTGTTCCCCGATGTCGAAGCCATCATCGACGTCGGCGGTCAGGACATCAAGATCATCGTCCTTCAGGATGGGGCCGTAAAGGATTTCAAGCTGAACACGCAGTGCTCGGCGGGCAACGGATATTTTCTGCAGTCCGCGGCGGAATCCTTCGGCATCCCCGTCGAAGAGTTTGCCGATGTTGCATTTACGGCGCGGCGCATTCCGCAATTCAGTTACGGATGCGCCGTCTTTCTTCAATCGGACATCGTCAACTTCCAGCGTCAGGGCTGGCGGCCGGAAGAGATCCTCGCCGGATTGGCAACCGTGCTTCCCAAAAACGTCTTTCTCTACGTCGCCGGCGTCTCCAACGTCGCCGCCCTCGGAAGCCGGTTTGTTCTCCAGGGCGGAACGCAGAAGAATCTCGCCGTCGTCAAAGCGGAAGTTGACTTTATCCGCAGGCATTACCACGGAGAGGGGACGCTGGAAGTCGTGATTCATCCCAATTGCTGCGAAGCCGGCGCTATCGGCGCCGCGCTTGAAGCGGCCGAGAATTGCAGATCGGGCCGCACGTCCAGTTTTCCGGGATTTGAGTCCCTTCACCGGCTCAAGTATTCCATCCGCCGCGATGAATCGACGCGTTGCCATTTTTGCACCAACCGCTGTCTGCGGACCTTTGTGAATCTAAGCGCCGATACTTGCGGCGAAAGTGAGTCAAAACAGGTCATCATCGCCAATTGTGAGCGCGGAGAGGCGGAGAACGCGGACGCAGTGAAGAAGATCAACAGCAACTGGCATGCGCTGCGTCAAAGCTCGCCGAATTATGTGCAGTCGGCGGCAGAGAGAGTCTGGATGCCCGTGCAGAGCGCCCCTGCCTCCTCAAGCCTGGGCCGCGCCCGCTCTGCAGCCCTATCGCGTCGCGCTCAATCGAGGTTGCAGCATCGCGAGCAGGTGCGCATTGGAATCCCCAGGGTCCTCAATCTTTATATCTACGCGCCGTTGTTTTCTGCGTACTTTACTAACCTCGGGATCCCCTCGCGCAATCTCCATTACTCGCACTTCTCCAGCCCGGAGCGATACAAGGAGGCAGCCGGTTTCAGTGCCATCGATCCTTGTTTTCCCTCCAAGGTGGCGATCGCACACGTTTACGAGCTGCTCCAGTCTTGTCAGAAGC
>CAWGYN010000004.1:0-355560 GCA_963826735.1 uncultured Acidobacteriota bacterium | reverse complement strand
CGCAACTCCCAGCCGCGGTGAAATTGCAGGATTAAGTTTCCACCGACCTCATCCTGACGCGCCCTTTGCCGAAGGCAAAGGGCCCCTGATGGAAGCCCACGGCTATCCCTTTCGCCTGCGCTGGCATGGCATGACGGAAGCCACGCGCGAGGTCGCTGGACAATATGGTCCTGTATTGCTCAGCAGTGTAGTCGCCTCTGGCGGGCTGCTCGTCGATCAGTCGATGGCCGCGATGCTGCCCGCGGGCAGCGTTTCGGCTCTGGTCTACGCCAATCGCTTCGTCAGTGTCGTGCTCACACTGCTGGCAGGTGCGGTTTCGACGGCCATCGTGCCCCACTTCTCGCGGATGATCGCCCACCGCGACTGGACCGGATGCCGCCACACCCTCCGCAACTGGGTTGGGCTTACTGCGCTGGTCTCTATCCCCATCGCTGTGCTTCTCATTGCCGGCGCGCGGCCGCTCGTCCGAGTCGCCTACGAGCACGGTCGCTTCGGCGCGCGCGACACTGCCATTGTCGCCTCCGTGCTTGCCATGTACGCGATTCAGATTCCGTTTTTCGTTATCAGCCGCGTCTACTACCGGTATATCGTCGCCATGCGCCGCACCGATCTGGTGCTTTACTGCGGCGTCCTCAACCTCGGTCTCGATATTGTGCTCAATCTCGTTCTCATGCACTGGTTTGTCCGGATGCACTGGCCCGGCGTGGCCGGCATCGCCCTTGCTACCTCGTTCTGGACCGTCAGCACATTCTTTTATCTCTGGTACTGGAGCCGAAAGCTCCTGGCGCGCACCTCCGCGCAGGAAGCAGCCGCATGATTTATTCGCCCGCGCAATACCTGCTCCGCATCGACGATCTCTGTCCCACCGTCTCTGCCCAGCGCTGGCAGCGGTTTCAATCGCTGATTGAAGAGTTCCGCCTGCATCCTATCCTGGCCGTGGTTCCTGACAATCAGGACCCGGAATTGCAGGTTTCTCCGCCCGATCCGGCGTTCTGGGATTCCATGCGTGCTTTGGAAGCCGCAGGAGCTGCGATTGGCCTCCACGGCTACCGCCATCTATGCGCGAGCCGCGGCCGTAGCCTGATCGATCTGCAACGCATTTCGGAGTTTGCAGGCGTCCCGGCTACACAGCAACGAGAGTGGATCGGCGAAGGCACGCGCATCTTGCGCAGCCACGGCCTCGATCCCAACATCTGGATCGCTCCGCGCCACGGCTTCGATCGGAACACGCTCGCAGCCTTGCGTCAGGAGGGGATCCTCCTTCTATCCGACGGTTTTGCGCACGTTCCATTCCTTCAGAGCGGTTTGACCTGGATTCCGCAGCAACTCTGGGCTCCGGTCGAGAAAGCCCGCGGCCTCTGGACCATCTGCGTCCACCCCAACACGGCCACCGATACGGAGATCGCGGCCTTGCGTAATTTCCTCACCGTTCACGCGGCACAATTCACCTCTCTTGATCGTGTGCTCTTCCGTTTTGAGCCAGCCACCTTGACCCTCGTCGCGCGCATTCAGGTCGTATGTGCACTGCGACGCCTAAAAGTTTCCCAGGCCGGCAGACGATGGTGTCGCGCGGCGCTCTTACATTCCAGGAGATTCGCATAGAGCCGTTCCCAGCGGTCCAGTGCGGCTTCCAGGCTAAAGTTCCGGGCCACGTGCTTCCGCGCCCGCTCTCCCATCGCGAGCCGCGCATCGGGAGGCATGCACATCAGTTTCGTCATCGTCTCCGCCAACTCCTGTGTATCGCCCGCAGGCGTGAGCCAGCCCGTCTCCCCATCCACAACCACCTCGCGCGTTCCAGGTACATCGGTAGCTACAGCCGGTACCCCGCAGGCGCCTGCCTCCAGCAGAACCATGGGCAGGCCTTCATAGCGCGACGAGAGAACAAATCCGTCAGCGGCGCGCATCCAGCGCGCCACGTTTGGCTCGAAGCCCGCAAAACGCACGCGCTGCTTCAGGCCCAGCCATTCGGCCAGTTCCCTCAGCCGGCCTTCCTGCGGCCCCGCGCCTAAAACCAGCAGTCGCGCGCACTTCGGTGTGCGCGTCATCGCCCGCAGCAGGCAGGGGTAATCCTTTACCCCTTCCAACCGGCCAACTGCCAGCCACAAGAAATCATCCTTGACTCCAAGTTCCGCCCGCGCCTGCAATCGCTCCCGCGCATCCGGTTGCCAGCGATCCGACGTCAATGCCGTTCCAAACCACCGAAAGCTTGGATTCGCTTACCATCCCGGCGGCTAAATGCGACGCGGCCGTTGCCTGGCTCACCGCAGTTACATGGTCCGTCAGCCAGCGGCTGCAGGCGTAGCCAAAATGCCGTCCCATGGTACCCGTTGAGGAGCTGTGCAGGGTGTCAACCACCAGCGGAATCGGCGCTGCCAGGCGCGACCAACGTGCCAGCCATGCGGCGTGCGGCAGGTGAGCGTGGAGAACATCGGGTTGTTCGCGGCGGAGCCAACCGTGGAAGCGCAGCCATCCTCGAGGGTCGGCAAGCCCTTTGCGCATCTCAAGGCTCAGGAACGCGATGCCCGCATGGGCCAATTCTGCGGCTGCTGCGCCTCCCGTCCCCGAAAGCGCCACCGCGCTCACGCGCCAGCCGCGCCGGTGCAGCCCCTTGGCCAGCGATATCGCCTGTAGTTCGGCGCCGCCGACGCGGTCGAGGCCGGGAATCATCATCGCTGCGTGGCTCATCGTTGCCTCCTCACATGCGCACCGATCAATTCCTCGTACGCGTTCATGGCCTCTGCAAAATTGAATTGATCCACCACGCGCAGCTTTTGAAGGGTAATCGCGTCCTGAGGGTTGCGTTTCAGCAGACCTGGAACGACCGCAACCACCGCCGTACACAGGGCGGCAATCAAGAACGAAACCGCTAGAAGCGGAAGTGAGAGTATAACCAGCAACAAAGAGAGCGCATAGCGCAAGCAATCACGAAACATCAGGCCCCTCCGGCGACCACGTTTGTTCGTCGCATGCTGAAACCGGCGCAGGCGGCGAGGTGAACGGCTTCGCGGTTTTGCCCGGGAGCTGCGCCATCGAAAGGGCGCTCTCTTGTGCGAGCACCGGCGCTGCGGCGGACGTGTACCGTGAAAATATTTGCCGGGAGACAGGTTTGACAGCGGGAGGCGATGCTCTATGGAAATGAAGCCGGTGTAACAATGGCCCGGCACGCCCAATCCATCGCTGTCAAAACCAACCCCCTGTGAACAACACAGGAGTGACCCAAGGAGCAGGTCGTTTATTGAGGGTGGAAAACTGTACTGTAAGGAAACATCCGTCTCAAAAAAATGTCAAGAGATAAAATACGTTTCGGAAAAAGAGGTTGTTAATTACTTTGGACCGCACCGCTCCATCCCACATGACGATTCGCCATCCGGAATTTTCCACAGGCGCGTTGTGGATTTGGTCAGGCTGTCGACGGAAAAAATCCGTGACAAAACCGGGCTCCCGGCTGGAGTTCTTCAAGAGCCTGCTCCAGGGCATAGGTGAGGGCGTTCGCAGAAATTTCCGTTGCCAACCACGCGCCCGGCCGCCCCGTGAGCAGGTCTACCACACCGCCTGAAGCCGGTGTGGAGACAAGCGGCAGGCCCGCTGCCGCCGCCTCCAGCAACGCGTTGGGCATGCCTTCGTAGCGCGACGGCAGCACGAATAGCGTGGCTCCCTGGAAAAATGCAAAAGGAGGATCCACCTGTTCGGCAAAGCAGACCGCATTTTCCAGTTCCAGAGAACGGCAAAGCGTCTTGAGCGCGACCTCCTCGCGGCCTGACCCCACCAGAGTCAGGTCGGCCGCTGGAAACCGCTTGCGCAATGCGGCCAGCGCCTCGATCAGCAGATCGAAACCCTTTTCTCGCGACAGTCTTCCCACGGCCAGCAGGTGGGGACCGGGGCCGTTCCACGCCGATGGAGCGTCGCGCGCCGCCAGAATTCCTTCGAGATCGACGGGATTCGGCAGCACCACAATCTGCCCATTGGGAACTCCCGTCTCGCGCATCAGGTCCTCAGCCATAGCGCGTGATTGGCAGATCACGCGATCGGCTCGCCGATAAAGCAGCCGGTAGAGCAAGCGCGTGTAGCGTGGCACGCCGCCATGAGCCAGGCCGGCAGAGACCGTGCCGTTCTGCCGCACCAGGACGCGCGTCCCTTTCGGGAAAAACGGTCGCAACAGGAGCGCCAGAAAACTGATCTCAGGTGCACTCGACAGAATCACATCCGGCCGCAGCCGCCACACCAGCAGCAGCAGGCGCAGGGTCGCAGCGCGCGCGCGCCCTGCGCCGAGGGCATGAACCATCACTCCGGGCGGCGCCGCGCCAGGGCCTGGATCGCCGGCCCGCATCAGCCCCAGGTGAACCTCGAATCTTTCACGCGACAACCCGCGCGCCACCAGCACCATCACATGCTGTGCGCCGCCGCCGCCAATGTTGGGAGTCAGAAGAAGAACTCTTGTAAGTTGTTCCATGAATTTCCTGAGAGGAAACCAATTCTGGACCAGAGTCCCCCTCAAGCTATGTATTCGCAATCACAGATTCTTTCTTAGAGAACTTTTATCAATGTCTCGAATCGATACATCTGTAACCTTTCTCTCCAAAATCTGCGTGCCGGCCTCCATGTCTCGTGGAAATCTTTCCGGATCAGGCGCGCTTTGGCATATTCCAGGCTCTTTGATCTCTACACCCCTCCATGGCGTGCGAATAAGCCGCCAACCATTCTTATCGGAGTCACGCATGCGCAGACCTGCCTCGTGCTTGGGGCACGACTGCGAGCCCTGCGCAATGCCGGCTTCCACGTCCTCTTACTCTCCAGTCCAGGGCCATTGCTCGATAGCACGGCTGCGCACGAACACGTAGAGCGCATTGAGCTCTCCATGCAGCGCAGCATCGCGCCCTTCGCCGATCTGGTGTCTTTCTACCGGCTTTGGCGGTTGATTGGAAAATGCCGTCCCGACCTCGTAGAGTTCAGCACCCCGAAAGCTGGACTGCTGGGCACTCTCGCCGCCTGGCTGCGCGGCGTGCCGCGGCGCGTCTACATGTTGCGCGGGCTCAAGCTCGAATCCACATCGGGACTCAAGCGCCGCATCCTGCTGGCCGCGGAACGCCTGGCTGCGCGCCGTGCGCACGCGGTGCTCTGCAACAGCGAAAGCCTGCGTGCCCAAGCCCTCGCGTTGCGCATCGCTCCTCTGAGCAAACTGCGCGTGTTAGGCGAGGGCAGCAGCAACGGCGTCGATATCGATCGCTTTTCTCCGGGGCCGAGCGCAGTGCGCGAGCAACTGGGCATTCCGCACAACGTCCCGGTGGTCGGCTTTTCGGGCCGCTTGACGTGCGATAAAGGGCTGCCCGAGTTATGCGAAGCCTTCGACCTGATTCTTCGCGCCGAACCCTCCACACGCCTGCTGCTGGTGGGCTGGTTCGATGTCGCTGAAGATGCGCTCGATCCCGGTCTCAAGGCGCGAATTCTGTGTCATCCCAGGATCCACTGCACCGGATTTGTCCCCGACACGGCACCGTATTACCGCGCCATGGATGTGTTTGTTCTGCCTACCTGGCGTGAGGGTTTCCCGAATGTTGTACTGGAAGCGGCAGCTACGGGACTTCCCGTCGTCACTACGGAAAGCACCGGCGCGCGCGACTCGGTGCTTCCTGAAATCACGGGACTGCTGATTCCTCCGGGGTATCCAGAAGCGATCTATGAGGCGGTGATGAAACTCATTCGCGATCCCCAACGCCGTGAGTGCATGGGCCAGGCAGCCCGCGCGTGGATTCTGGAGCATTACGTGGAATCGCGTGTCGTCGGCCTGACCGTCGACTACTACAAAAGCCTTCTCGATGCCCGGGTTGTCACGGCATTGCAAAGCGCATGAGCTCATTGCCAGGTTTTCGCTTGAGTGGGCTCGCAATGATTGCCGCTTGAACTCCAAAGCCGGACGTTGCACGTTGCGAGGAGAATCGGAGGCTCTCAGCCTGTCTCTCCTTCGACGCCAAACAGCCCGGGTTGCTCCTCGCCCGCTCGCGCTGCCTCGGCCCGTTTCCGCCCAGCGGCTCCGATCAAGCTCACCACCTCAAGAGTCTGTATCGCCTGCCGGGGCACGTAAATCCGCTGCGTATTCGAGCGCGTATCGGGCGGGGTCAGCAGCAGTCCTGCGCCCTCCACCAGGGAACGGTCGTTGGCCGCCAGCCCTTCCAACTCGTCGCCATCGCCCAGCGTCAGGCGCAGCCAGAGCCCAGCAGTGCGCGGCCGCAGCGAAAATCGCTTGCGTACGAGCCGCTCAGGGTTGGCCTGGTCCGCGGACCCGGCAGGGAAGTCCCGCACATAGCAGATCCACTTCACCTGCTCCCACCCCATCCGGACCACCTTGCCGGTCAGGTCCAGAAACTCCAGATCCGCCTTCTGCTGTCCGAATTCCGCCCCCGCGTAGCCCGCGCACCAGTCACGCGAGAACTTACGCACAATGACGGGTTTGCGTGCCGAAGCCATCGCTCTGGATTGTCGCACGGTCAAGCCCGCAACGGCGGCCGGCCTCTGTTGCTCTTTCTGGCTCCCCTTTCGCCAGACGGGAGCCCATCGCGCTATTGGGAAACCGACGTGGAATCTCTCAGGTTTCCAACAGCGTTGCAATGGTGGTCATCGTCGCAGCAAAACTGGTCATTCTGCTCAACTTGTGTTAATGTTTTTGTTTGCCAGCTTCCATGATTCGCCCGTAAGGGCAACAACATCAGGTACTTGGCTGAGATGAGGATGGCAGAAACAGGATAGCGCATGCCCGACTACATCTACCTCCTGGAAAACCGGCTCTCCGCTGACCAACGCCACGCGCTCGCGCAGTTGCGCAACGCGGCCCGCGATGCCGGCACCATCCTTTTCCTCACCGGAGACGCCGTCCGCGACCTCACCAGCGGCCACGCCGTCCGCGAACTGGAAGTAGCAGTTCATGGAAACGCCCTTAAGCTAAAGAAACCATTGGAGAAACTCGGCGGCAAGCTCTGGGGCGAAGATGAGCCCTCCCGCAGCCTCTACCTGTGTTTCCCCGGCACCGTTCGGGTCAATGTCGTCAGCACCCATCGCGTGGAGTACCCCAAGCCCGGCAAGCCGGTCTTATCATCCTGCCTCCATCCAGGAGGATCTGCGCCGCCGCGACTTTACGGTCAACTCCATGGCCATCTCCCTCAATGAGGGCTCCTTCGGCCTCCTGATGGACCCCCTGAACGGAGCCGCCGACATCGAAGCGCGCACTCTCCGCCTGGTTTCCAACTACGGGTTCCTTGAAGAACCTTCGCTGATGATTCGCGCCACTCGGCTATCGCGCCCGCCTGGGCTGGGAGATGGATCCCAGAACCCAGACCCGCTACGACAACGCCAAAAACGAGGGCGTCATCGAGTATCTTTCCGCCCACGCGCGCAGCGAGGAACTGGAACAGATTGGCCACGAAGAAGATGGGCTCAAAGTGCTTCGCGCCCTCGAGGCCGAAGGCTGGATGAAGGTCCTCTTTCCAGCCTGGACGTCGGCCAAGGCCGATGAAGCCAAGCTGACGGCCCTTCACGATCTGGCGGTGCAACTACTTGTGCAGGGTGTTCATCCCGATATGTCCGCGGCCCAGATGCACCTGCTCACCGCCAAGCTGCCGTCGAAAGACCTCTCGGCGCTCAAGAAGTCGATGCTCCGGCCGGGCTTCGTGGAGGAGTGGAACAACCTCGATTCCCTGGCCACCGGCTTTGCCAAGGTGCTGCTCTCCAAGCAGAATGCCAAGCCCTCGGCGGGCTACAAGCTCTTCATGAGCTATGATCCGGAAGCGATTCTATGGCTTGGGTTTACCAGCAAGGATAAAGCCGTCCAGGAGCGCTTCAATCTCTTCCTCAAGGTCTGGCCTGAAGCGCGCCAGCGCATTCCCTATGTGCTCATGCAGGAGATGCGCATTACGCCTGAACTGCCTGGCTACGCTGATCTTGTGCAGAAGATCTTTCTGGAACTGATCGACGGCCACCTGACCACCCCGGAGGAGATGCGCGCCTTCCTTGAGCCGTACTCACCGCCCGCGCCGCCGCCGCAGGTCACCATCAAGCGCTCGCGCGCCAAGCGTGCCGAAGCAAAGATCAAGGAGCAAGCCTTCGATGAAGACGAGGAAGGCGAAGAAGAAGGCCTGCTGTCCGACGAAGACACTGAAGCGATCGGCGACGACGAGGAACTCGACCTGAGCGTTCTGCCCAAGGGTGCCCTGGCAGGAGACGAAGGCGACGATGCCGAGTCCGACGAAGACGAGGAGGAAGCCGGCGAGAAACCGGCAGCCCCGGCCGGCAAGAAAAAGTCCCAGGCGGTCGCTCCCGTCAAAAAAGGGCCCGCCAAAGCGGAAACACCCGCCCCGGCTGCCAAGCCCGCGCCTGAGCCACCTGCCGCAAAAGGTAAGCCTGCCTGCCCGGTAAAGGCCCGCCGCCCCGGCAAAGGCCGCGCCGGCTCCCGTGAAGCCTGCACCTGCAAAGACCCATCCGGCTCCCGCAGCGAAAGCGAAACCGCCTGCGGCCATAGCCGTAAAGCCTGCCAAGCCTACCGCGAAAAAGCCTGCACCGGCCAAGGCGAAGGCGCCCACAAAGACCGCCCCGAAGAAGCCCTCGAAGCCTGCGTCCAAACCCAAGCCGGCGGCAAAGAAGGCCGCCAAGCCAGCGGCGAAAAAACCAGCTCCCAAGGGCACGAAGAAGCGCTAATCGGCTGCATAGAATGCCCGCGTGCCAGAAGAGCGGCCACCAGCGTCCCTATCTTTCTTGTTCCCTTGTTCACTTGCTCCCTGTCTCTCCCGAATTCATCGGTAAATATCCCTTGACGTAAGGTAAGAATTGTGCGATCCTATCTTTGTCATGAAGACCACACAGTCCATTCCGCTCTCGAAACGTTTTACGATCAACGACTTCAACCAGAAGTTTCCCGATGACGATGCGTGCTTGGACTGGCTGATGGAGAAGCGTCATCCCGAGAACCTCGCCACGTGCTCTTACTGCCATGTGGAACGCAAGCACCATCGGATTGCAAGCAAGAAGGCGTATGCCTGTGACTACTGCGGAACCTATATTTCCCCAATGGCAGGCACGATCTTTGAGAAATCCAGCACGTCGCTTCGTCTGTGGTTCTATGCCATGTACCTGATGAGTTCGACGCGCTGCGGCATATCAGCAAAGCAGATTCAGCGTGAGACCGGCGTGACGTACAAAACCGCGTGGCGGATGTTTAGGCAGATTCGCACTATGCTGAAAGAGGACCACAGCCAGGGATTGGGCGGTCCCGGCAGTGCAGGCGTCGAGATGGATGAAACCTATTTCGGCGGCGTTCGCCGTGGAGTCAAAGGCAAGCCCGTCGCGGGCGACAGGAAGAAAACGGCAGTAGTCGGCATCGTCGAGCGCAAAGGCTGCATTCGCGCTCTCGCAGCACACGATACGAAAAGCTCGACGCTGCTAGGCATGGTGAAGGAGCACATCCTGCCAAACACTTTGGTGTTCACGGATGAGTATCAACCTTATGACGGCATCAGCCACATGGCGAATGGCTACACCCACAAGCGCATCAAGCACAGCGAAAAAGTTTATGTGATTGGCGACACGCACACGAACACTGTGGAAGGATTCTGGAGTTTGCTAAAGGGCAGTCTAAAAGGCGTGTATCACTCAGTCGGGAAAGAATATTTGCAGTCATATCTCGACGAATACAGCTTCCGGTACAACCGGCGCAATGCAAACGAGCCGATGTTTACTGCGTTTTTGAATCAGGTTGTTGCGAAGGCGGAATAGCCTTCTTTACCAGCCGCGTAAAATCCTCAAGAGTTACGGGGCGGAACTCAGTCTCTTCTAAGGTCTGCGGAAGGGGAGTGAGAAACTTCCGCTTCCCGTTTTCCTTCTCTTCTTCCGTCAACTTCGTTGATCGGCTCATAGGATGCCCTGCTAGGATTATGGCACATTCTTGGGCCGTCGAATCAGCAGCACCGTTGCGCGGACTAGCGCAATAATTGCGATCATCAGCCACCCACAAATCTGTATCTTCGCGGACGTTCGCATGAAAGACTTATGGGAAATATTAGAGTATGTGGGCGAAACGCTAGTGTTTATAGGCGTCGTCGGAGAAGTGTTCGCGGAGTGGCGGGAACCGCATCGCGTAAGACTTGGACGGATATCCAGTCTCATTCTCATCGCAGGATTGGCCATGTCACTTGCTGCGCTAATCGGAACAAACGAATACTTCAATGGAACAATTGCCGATCTAAACGCCCAAGCCGCGCACTCAAACCAGCTAGCAGGCGAGGCACAACTAGATGCCGATAATGCTCGCAAAGAAACCGCACAACTCCAGAAGGACACACAGGGGCTAAGAACAGATGCCGACGAAGCCAAGCGCGACATGGTCAAGGCCCAGCTAGAATTGGCCAAACTAAAGGGCCCCCCGTACCGCGTGAGGGTTATCGATGGCGCTGCCACTCCTGACCTGTCGAAAAGCCTAACCCAACTGCTCGTCCTCAGGACAGACGGCGTCCGCGTCAAAGCTCCCATACTACCGCCGCTGCCAAAGGGAGGAATCCTGAAATGGACTCTTCTTCTCGATGAAGACGGGGTGGGATTACATCCGTACACGCTTGAACTTAAGGGAGATACCACTCCAATGCCAGGTCTGGTTCCGAATAGCCGCACTCCAATGGACTTCGAGACGGACTCGACAGGGCGCACAGTCTTGCGGAGCGTTCCCATCGTGAATATGCCAAACGCGAACAAGAAATAAATGCACCACTTCGCTGCCCTGTCACGGTTCATAGAGTATACCTTATCTGTGGGGATATTTACCAATTCATCAAACGTTTGCAATCCATTTGCCTGGTTGCTTTACTCTGATCTTGGTTCCAGCGGCCCGCATCTGCTCAACCACTCAACCGGCCGCCGGACGAGGACTGACGGTTTGAGCCAATCCGTATTTGTTTTGGAAGACGAAGCCGACATTGCGCGGCTGGTGCAACATCACCTTGAAGCGGCAGGTTTTGAAGCACGCCTGTTTCATACCCCCACTAATCTCATTCCCGACGCCGAGCGCAAGCCGCCAGCGCTTTTCCTGCTCGACATCATGGTTCCCGGCGGCGATGGCCTCGATGTTTGCCGCCGCCTGCGCAACCATGCCGGGCTTTCTACGATTCCCATCATCTTTCTCACCGCGCGCGCCGGCGAAAACGATCGCGTTCTCGGCCTGGAGATGGGCGCCGACGACTACATCACCAAACCCTTTTCCACACGTGAGCTGGTAGCCCGGGTCAAAGCCGTTTTGCGCCGTTTCGAGCGGCCCACTTCACCCTCCATCATCAGTTTTGAAGAGGTCATCATCGACGCCAGCGCCATGCAGTTGAAGGTCCGCGGCGAGCTCACCACCACCACTGCCACCGAATTCCGCTTGCTCGATTACCTCGCGCGCCATCCCGGCCGGGTCTTCAGCCGCGACCACCTCCTCGATGCGGTTTGGGGCGATGCCCGCTTCGTCACGCCACGCTCCGTTGATGTCTATGTGCGCCGCATCCGTGAGAAAATCGAGATCGACCCGGAGAATCCGCGCTACCTTAAAACCGTGCGCGGCGCGGGTTATCGGTTCGAACTGCCCAAAGGCGAATAGGAACGGGCTTCTAGCCTCTAGCTCCTAGTTTCTAGCCGCGATTGCCGGAATTGTGCGCTTAGGGTTGGCTCGGCCGGTCTCACAAGGCGAAGTACAAGCCAGGAGCTAGCAGCTAGAAGCTAGAAGCTTTCTTTCATGAACTCCAACGTCTTTACCAAGCTGCTCGGGGTGTTTCTCCTTCTGCTCGCCGTCCAGATGCTGGTGGTGGAATTCGTCTTTCACCGTATTTGGGAGCGCGTGCCGAAGGACGCCCTGACTTTGCTTGGCCGCGACGCGCTATGGTCCGCGCTCATCGCCCTCATCATCGCTCTGCCTCTGGCCGCCTGGGTCTCCGGCCGCATCTCGGCCCGTCTTCGCCGCGTCGTCACCTTTGCTCGCCGCATCGCCGACGGCGATCTCGCCGCCCGCATTGAAACCCAGGGCGCAGGTGAGCTTTCCGCCGTCGAAGCCGCCCTGAATCAAACCGCCGAGCGCCTTGGCCGCGACTTTGCCGAGCTCGAAAGCGGTCGCGCCGAGCTGGCCGTCATGCTCGACTCCATGCAGGAGGGCGTCGTTGCCATCACGTCGAGTGGCTTCGTGCGCTGGTCAAATGCCGTGATGCAACGCATCGCGGGATCGCAGCTCATTCCCGGGCGTCCCCTGGTCCATTCCGTTCGCGACCCCGAGTTGCTGGCGTGTGTGCGCGGAGCCCTGGAGCGGCACGAACTCTGTGTAGGCCGCGCCAGCCTGCTCGCTCCCGGCCGCGTCTTCGAAGTGAATGCCGCGCCGCTGCCTGCGGGTGGCGCGCTGGTTGTTCTCCACGACGTCACCAGCATCGAGACCGCGCAGAAATCTCGCCGCGAATTCGTCGCCAACGTCAGCCACGAACTGCGCACGCCGCTCACTTCCATTCAGGGCTACGTAGAAACCCTCATCGAAGATCCCAACCCCAGCCCGGAGATGACTCTGGAATTCCTGGGCGTCATTCTCAAAAACGCCAGCCGCATGAACCGCCTCACCGAGGACCTGCTCGCCCTGGCCAGCGTCGAAAGTCCCGACTACAAAGTCAAGCTGCAGCCCGTGCGCGCCAGCGTCCTGCTGCGCGATGCCATCGATTCCATTGGCGGCAAATTCGTCGATTCAGGCGTCAAGATTCAGTCCACGACCGCACCCGACACTCTGATCATGGCCGATCCCGACGCCATGCATCAGGTCTTCGGCAACCTGCTGGAGAACGGTCTCAAGTACGCCAAGACCGGCAAGCGCATCCGGGTTTCCGCGTGCCTGCTTACCTCTGAGGTGCAGTTCACCGTTCAGGACTTTGGCCCCGGCATCGCCTCCGAGCACCTGGAGCGCATCTTCGAGCGCTTCTACCGCGTCGATAAGGCGCGCTCGCGAGAATCCGGCGGCACCGGCCTCGGCCTCGCCATCGTCAAGCACATTGTGCTGGCTCACGGCGGTCGCATCTGGGCCGAGAGCGAGCTCGGCAAAGGCTCCAGCTTCCACTTCACGCTGCCGTTCGCGCCGGCCCCGCAAACCGCTCCGCAGACCACGCAGCAAGCGCCCGCCGCAACCGGCGTCTGAGGGGCTTTGTTCTGCTTCGCGAGCGAAGTCTGTCGAGACTTGATGGGGCTAGCAACTCAGCGCTGGCTGCTGAGATCTGGAGCCGTTCTCGGAAACGCCTTGCCCAGCGCCGCCAACTGCTCCATGAACGCGTCGGTGATTGTGCCATCGATCGTCACGGGCACGTCCCACGTCACCGATCCGCCAAAGTCACGAATCTTCTTCGTGAACTCAACCGCTTGATCCGCCGTAAACCGTGGCGCGCCCATCCCCCACGTCTCGCCCAGAAAACTCAGCATGTGCAGTTGCGTTCCGTCGACAAGCCCTTCGACATTGCGCCGCACCGTCACCTGGTCCGGCTTATCGATCTCGCCCGCTACGTAATCCTCGTCAGGGCACATGGACATCAGCCGGTAAATCACGCTGGGATTGAACGCCACCGCCGAATCGGGATTGCCGGCGCGCGCCGCAGCCGCGAAGCTCGAAAAATTCGGCGTCTCTGCCGAGCGGTACATTGAGTTCGGATAGTAGCAGCCGTCGAACCACCATCCCACCACCTTCGCTCCCCACGCCCCGGACCATGCCGCGATCACCTGTTCCCACTTGCGTTGGAAGTTCTTGTTCGCGTAGGGCCCATTCACCCATTCCAGCGACTCACGCGCTGCGCGATCTCCTCCCGGCGCGCCTGACGGCAGATACACCATCAGCTTGATGTCCCGCTTGTGCAACGGTTCGTAGAAATCTGCCACCAGGTCGCGCCGCGAGCACTTGCTCGGAGTAATGCCCACAATCTTGTCGTAGACCGCATTCGGCGAAAGATAGTAGCCCGAGTTCTGTCCGATGCTGAGCTGGTAATGTCCCGCGCCCACCTGCTCCAGCCGCTTCGCCATCCCCTCCACATCGAATCCGTCCACCATCTTGTTCCACCGCTCGACCGTCATCTCGAGCCTGTTCACGCGTGCCTGCCAGTCGGCCAGATAGTGGGTCATCACGCCCCACGCATAACGCGGATTCTGCATCCATACCGCGCGTCCTGCACCCTGGTTTGGTCCCTCGCCGTGCTGCGGGGCTGTTCCCGCCGGGCTCTGCTCTTGAGCCCAGACAGCGGCGAGCCCGCGCCTCGGCAATCCAGACGCAAGCGCAACTCCCGCGGCGCTTGCCATCCAATCCCTCCGCGACATTTTTCCTGATTCCATCGTTTTACCCTCTCCGTCGCCCCGTCAAAGTCCCAGCAACGATTCAGTACGCCGCACCAGTGTAGACCCCGGCCTCCGGCCGCCTCAGGTCTGGTTCCTCACAACCTGCCCCGGAAACCCCTGTTTCTATTCAACTGCCCTTAACAATCCGCGTAGACAATGATTTGCGGCAGGCAAACTGCACGGGAGCGAATTGTGAAAAAAACTTTTCTTGCTGTTCTCTTTATGGTCGCGGCTTTGAGCGTTGCTCAGGCCCAGAAGATCACCGCGGCGGGGGCAACATTCCCCTATCCCATCTACTCCAAGTGGTTCACTGAGTACAGCGCCGCACATCCTGGCGTTGAAATCAACTACCAGTCCATCGGTTCCGGCGGCGGCATCAAGCAGGTGTGCTCGGGGACCGTCGACTTCGGCGCTTCCGACATGCCCATGACCGACGACATGCTCAAGTCGTGCGGTGTCAAGGTCATTAACCTCCCCACGGTGTTGGGTGCTGATGTGCCGGCCTACAATGTGCCCGGTGTCACTGCTGAACTCAAATTCAGCCAATCGGTGATCGCGGACATCTTCCTGGGCAAGATCACACAGTGGAATGATCCCCGCATCGCCAAAGACAATCCGGGCGTAAATTTGCCCGGCGACAGGATCATCATTGTGCATCGTTCGGATGGCAGCGGCACTACCTTCATCTGGACCGACTTCCTGAGTAAGGTGAGCAGCGAATGGAAGAGCGGTCCCGGCTCGGGCACCTCAGTTAACTGGCCCACTGGTGTTGGCGGCAAGGGCAATGAGGGCGTTTCTGCACAGATTCGCCAATTCCCGGGCGCCATCGGCTATATCGAACTCATCTACGCCGTACAGAATCACATCAACTTCGGCTCGGTGCAGAACGCGGACGGAAAATTTGTCAAGGCCTCGATTGATGGCGTGACGATAGCTGGCGGCACGGCCAAGATACCAGCCGACTATCGCGTCTCCATCACCAACGCTCCCGGTGCCAACGCCTATCCCGTTTCCAGCTTTACCTACCTGCTCATTCCCACCCAGCCCAAAGACGCGGCAAAAGAAAAAGTCATCAAGGATATGTTGAGCTGGATTATCAAGTCCGGCGAAAGCGAAGCTTCGAGCCTCTCCTACGCGCCGCTTCCGCAGAGCCTCGCAGACAAGGTTATCCAGACCGTTTACAAACTGCAGTAAATCTTCACGAGGAGTCCGGCGCTCGCCGGACTCCTCATTTCAAGCGGCGCCGCTGTCGCTCAAATTCCCCTCTTGAATCTTCACCACCAGGTTTTCTAACGCGCGGCGTCTGCCACGTTTGCAAAAACATGCGTGGTCCACGCTTACCCATCTCGAATGATGAAACGGTCGCGTTCCGGAGAATGGGAAAGTCCCCGACTGCCTGGAGTTTGCTGCTTCGCGCGTGGGACTAAAGCGATACACTCGCATGGCCATCGTGTTAGGATGATTCCCGTTCCTAAAGACATTCGATGATGCCGGTTCCTCAGATTACAACCCTCAACGACCTTTTCTTTCGTGTGGCCTCGGCCGCCAATCCGCGTGCGGTTCTTTGGCAGGACGAGTTCAATCAGTGGCACCCGCTTTCTTCCGATCAGATTTACCAACGGGTGCGCGCTCTGGCCACGGCTTTTCTCCGGTTCGGCGCGAAAAAGGGCGACCGCATCGCTCTCATCAGCGAGAACCGCTGGGAGTGGCTGGTCACCGATTTTGCCACGCTGGCCATTGGCGCGGCCGATGTGCCCATCTATCCCACGCTTACCGGCGAGCAGATCGCTGAACAGATTCGCGACGCCGGATGCCGCATCGCCGTCGTTTCCACGCGCATGCAATTCGACAAGCTTCTCTCCGTGCGCGACCAGACCCACCTTGAGCGCATCGTCATGATGGATGCTCCGGCCCCTGAAGGCGCGATCGCCATGAGCGAGTTGCTAGGCAATGCCGACACTTCCGGCCCGGAGCGCGACCCTGTTTTCGATGCCCTCGCGCACTCCGTCGAACCGCGCG
This sequence comes from uncultured Acidobacteriota bacterium, assembly GCA_963826735.1. Classification (GTDB taxonomy): domain Bacteria; phylum Acidobacteriota; class Terriglobia; order Terriglobales; family Acidobacteriaceae; genus Telmatobacter. Next base: position 339,192 of record CAWGYN010000004.1, on the reverse strand, counting down.
ATGTGGCCACGCTGATTTACACATCCGGAACGACAGGCGAGCCCAAAGGCGTCGCTCTTACCCACGGCAACATCGCCGCCAACCAGAATTTCGCGCCGGCCGATTTCTACTTCGACTCGACCGACGCCTGCATCTCCTTTCTGCCGCTCTCTCACGTCACGGCCCGCGCTCTCGACTACGTGATGTACAACTACGGCGCCCAGGTGGCTTACTGTTCGCAATTCGACAAGCTGCCGCAGGCCATGCGCGATATCCGGCCCACGGTCATCGTCGGTGTACCGCGCGTCTTCGAGAAAATCCACCAGGAGGTGGAGCGCCGTGCGGCGCAATCCCCCATTAAAAAGCGTCTTCTCGCGTGGGCCGTGCGCCTCGGTTCGCGCTATGCCGATGTCGTCTACGACGGCCGCCAGCCCGGCTCACTCATGTGGAAGCTCGCCCACAAGCTGGCTTACTCCAAAGTGCGCGAGGCCTTCGGGGGCCGCGTGCGCATCTTTGTCTCCGGCGGCGCGCCGCTCGGCATCGACACCGCGCGCTGGTTCGGCTCCGTGGGCATCGCTCTCTGGGAGGGTTACGGCCTCACGGAAACATCGCCCGTTATTGCCCTCAACACGCCCCTCCGGCATCGTTTGGGCGCGGCCGGCATGCCCTTGGGAAACGTCGAACTCAAACTCGCCGAAGACGCCGAACTGCTGGTCCGCGGCCCATCGGTTTTTAGCGGTTACTGGCACAAACCGTCCGCCACAGCCGAATGCTTCGACAGCCATGGATGGTTCCATACCGGCGACATCGGCCACTTCGACGGCGACGGATTTCTCTACATCACCGATCGCAAAAAAGAACTGCTGAAAACCTCCGGCGGCAAGATGGTCGCGCCGCAGCCCATCGAGAACAAGCTGAAAAACAACTTGCTCATCGCTAACGCCGCGCTGGTCGGCGATCGCCACAAGTTCATCTGCGCGCTCATCGCGCCGAACTTCGCCGCTCTCGAAGAATTGGCGCAGCAGCGCGGCATCCACGCCGATTCGCGCGACGCTTTGGCGGCCGATCCGCGCATCATTGAGATCTATGGCGAGGTGATCCGCGAAGTCAACGGAACTCTGGCCAACTTTGAGACCATCAAGCGTTTCCGCATCGTGGCCGAGGAATGGACCCAGGATTCCGGCGAGCTCACGCCCTCGATGAAGATCAAGCGCCGCGTTCTTACTGCGCGATATGCGGCGGCGATCGCCGAACTTTACGCCGACGAAGCAACCGCCCACGGCGGATCGGCGAGCTGATCCCTCCGAATTCCTTGCCTGCCACCGCCCGGCCGTGCCACATTCTCTGCACTGCGCGGAAAAAGGGCGCGCCCCACATTCCTACTGCCAGTAGGGAGCCGAACAGTATCACGGCATCGATGCTCAGCCGGCCTTCACGCGTCCAGTAGACGTCGGGCGACAGGCTGAGCCAGAGCGCAAACTCGTCCAGCGTCAACGCCGCGCCCACGCCGTAACTCACCGCCATCAACCGCCCAAAAAATATCGACTCCGGCGAATTCGACCACCCTAGATCGAGCAGCCATCCGTAGCCCACCAACAGCAGGATCAGGATGCCCCACACCAGGTGGTGAATATGCATACCGTGCACTGTGACCCACTGCATGCGCCCCTCGTGGCTCGCGATCCGGTGCACCAGAACGCGCACGCCTGCGAACGTAATCAGGAAGGAAACCGATGCAATGAACATGCGCTGCCGCGGCCGGTCAGGAATAGTGGCGCGAATCAGGTATCCCAGCCGCGTCAGCTGCAGCAACACCAGCAGCACGATGACGACCAGGCCGATGAACGCAAGCAGAAACGGAGCCCCGTTTTCAGGCATACCTTATTGAAACATCCCCGGATCGGGATGGGGCAGGAATCAGAGTCTAAGTGGCCGGGGAAAAGTGTGGAGTGTGAGTGTGAGCGTGCCGGGTGCGCACAACCACACTCACACTCGCACTCACACAGACCCCTGTTTTTTAGCACCTGTAACCTCAGTCACAATTCCATTGACAGGGCCGCGATACACTGATTAAGGCGTTAAGGCCGGTGATCTCCCCGCCTCCGGAACCCACAGCATGCGCCATTGAACTTCTGGCTCCGATGAGCCGATGAAAAACCACTAGGAGATTGCAAAATGCGAGTTGCTTTGTTGACCGGCGGCGGCGATTGCCCCGGATTGAATGCGGTCATATATGCGGTGGTCCGGAAAGGCATCAACCACTACGGTGACGAATTTATCGGATTTTTGAATGGCTGGAAGGGTGTTCTCGATAACAATTTCATCCCGCTCACTCTGGAAAACACCGACGGTATTCAACTGAAGGGCGGCACCATCCTGCACTCCTCGCGCACCAACGTGAAGAAGATTCCCGGCGGCATCGAGAAGGCGCAGGAGGTTCTCAAGGCCAACAAGATCGACGCCCTCATCGCTCTCGGCGGCGACGACACCCAATCCGTCACGCTCTACCTCGCCGAACACGGCGTCAAAGCCGTGGGCGTTCCCAAGACCATCGACAACGACATCAGCGGCACCGACGCCACCTTTGGCTACGACACCGCCGTTTCCATCGCCACAGAGGCTGTGGACCGCATCCACACCACTGCCGACTCGCACAACCGCGTGGTCGTGATTGAAGTGATGGGCCGCGATGCCGGCTGGATCGCCTACGCCTCGGGTACCGCCGGCGGCGCGCACGTGGTTCTCGTTCCTGAGAAGGACATCGACATCGATCACGTTTGCGCCCTGCTCAAATACAACTACGACCATGGCAAGCATTACGGCGTCGTGGTGGTTGCCGAGGGCTGCCATCTACCGGAAGTCGGCCAGGTCATCGGGTCGAATCAAGTCGATTCCTTTGGCCACGCGCGGCTCTCAGGCATCGGCGAAGCTCTCGCCGAGCTTATCGAGAAAAAAACCGGCTATGAAACCCGCTCCGTCAATCTCGGCCACACGCAGCGCGGCGGCGTTCCCACGGCCTACGACCGCGTGCTCGGCCAGCGCTACGGCCTGCACGCCATCGACATGGTGCACGAACAGAAGTGGGGCCGCATCGCCGTCCTGCGCGGCCTGGACATCACCGACATTCCCATCAAGGAAGCCATCGCCAGCAACCGCCGCCTCGACGAGCGCTTCTTCGACGTGATCGCCGACCTCGAAGCCAAGGTATAGTGCGGAGAAAAGGGCCGCTCTGCGCTACTCCTCCGGCGCAAGCGGCTTTCCCGTGCACGGATCGATCTTCAGAGGATTGGGGTCCTTCTTCTTCGGCCACACATACGGGGTCTTGTTGTGCGGCGCCTTGCCCATTCCCACGCGAATCGTTAAACTCCACTGCGGCACATTGGCAATCGGCTCGATCTTCCCCTCGGCGTCAAATTGCAATGGCGCGCTCCAGAACTGGAAATCGTGACCTTTTATCCCATCAGGTCGCGAGCCCCAGCGATCTCCGATCCAGATCAGCGCTTCTCCATCCGGCGTCGGAATTCGCGCGACCGACGCTTGCTGCGCCGCCACAATCGGTTTCTTCTCCGCGTCGCGATTGATATTCTCCATCTGCTGCTGGTACGGTCCCAGAGGGCTGGCCGCCTTATACACGCGCGCCCCGCTCCCACCAGTACAGAAGCAGCAAGCCCGGTCAAATAAGGCGTAGTACGCACCCGCGTGCTTCACGATTGACGTCGCTTCACACTCTGTCGCAAGCGCTTTGCTCGTCGCGCCGGTTGAGCCAAGAAGGTCCGGCGTCAACTCCTCAACGAGCACCTTGTGGTGCTCGGCAATTGCGTTGTAGATGTAGTAGCCTGTCCCATTGTCGTCCACAAACACAGTGCCCGCGCCCGGACGGGCATCGGCCTCCGTCAGTTGCACGCGCTCATTCACAATCGTGAAGGGACCAATCGGCGTATCGCTCTCTGCTACCCCAACTTGCCCTGCCCAGAGTTTGGGGTACCAGTTGTACCAGAGGACATATTTTCGAGTCCGCGCGTTGTACACCACCGAAGGGTTGTAGTACACGCCATCCGGCGGAGCCTTCAGCAATTCGCCTTCGAACGTCCAGTGTTCCAAGTCCGGGGAGCTGTACACCCTGAACCGGTTGTTGATGCTATAGCCGGCAGTGCTGCCGTACGCCGTCCCGTACAGGTAGTAGCGATTCTTCGCGAACAGCAGGGTCCCGTCGTGCGCGTCAACGATCGCGCCTGTCACGTCCCTGCGCGGTTCAACATTGCTGATCGTCACGCTTCGATATTCCGGCTGCTTTACCGCCCCGCATCGGGGAGCAAAACCGCCGAGGGCGCAGCCCAGCACGATAATTCCAAGTCCACGCAATCTCTCAAGTCGCATTTCTCAAATGCCTTTCGTTGATCGGGTTGCCAATCTTAACGCGAATCGAATTTTGGCGAGACTGCCATCGACCGAATGACTATGTCAAAGTTCCCTCGCCAAAGAACATAGGCCACTGCCCGGCACCGCTCAACTGATCTCAAGCCTCTGACCACTGATCGCCGACCACTGTCCTCTCGTTTCCTCGTCCACTGTCATACTAGTCCCTGGCCCCCTGACCGCAGACCATGCTCTACCGCCTCTACCAGCCCGGCGACTTTCCTGCCCTCTACGCGGTTGAGGAACTCTGCTTCGAGCCGCCTATCCGCTTCAGCCGCTCCTACATGCGCAAGTTGATCGAAAGCACCAATTCGGCAACGTGGATCGCGGAGGAAGGCCCAGATGCGGAGATCGCGCTGATCGGATTTTCCATCGTCGAATGGGCGGCGGTGCAGAGCGAATCAGCCGCGTACATCCAGACCCTCGAGGTGCATCCCGCGTTTCGCGGCCGCGGCATCGGTGCTGAACTGCTCGTCCACGCGGAAGAATCCGCCCGCTCGGCCGGAGCGCGCATCATCGCTCTGCATGTGGATATCGAGAACGCCGCAGCTATCCGTCTCTACGAAAGCCGTGGCTTCGTGCGCAAGGGCAGGGAAGAGCACTACTATGCGCGGCACCGCGCCGCATTTGCCTACGCAAAGCCGCTATCATCCGCCGCTGCGCCTGAGCACGGAGCCAACCCCTGACCTTTGGTCCTTGGCCGCTACTCCCTATTCACTACTCCCTACTCCCTGTCTTTTTCACTTCGCCGCGGCATCTGTGCTCGTCATAAACGCCGCCACGCGATCGTGCAGTTGCTTCACGCATTCATCGCGCACGTAGACCATGTGCCCCGATTCGTACCAGTCGTATTCGATATTCTTGGCCAGCGATTGCGGAATCGGCAGGTGCTTGTCCTCGTATTGCGCGGCAAAGAACGGCGTTGCCAGGTCGTAGTATCCGCCGTTCACCATCACCTTCAGCCGCGGATTCGTCTTCATTGCTTCCGCCAGATCTGGAGCCACGTTTACGCTCACGGGGTTGCCGTCGTGTTTGAAATCCCAATGTTCCTCACCGTAGACCTCCGGCACATACGTTTGCCCGTCGCCATATTTCAGGTCGCGGCGCACGTAGTCGTTGAACAGCGAAACATACGCCGAAGAAATTGCCGAACTCTGCGGATCGTACTCCGCGTTCTCGCTCAGCGGATCAAGATTCGGTCCGGAGAAGCGCGTGTCCAGGCGTCCCGTCGTCAAGTCCGAATCTTCCTGCAACGTCTTCTCAAACTCGCCTCCGGCCACGCGCAGGTTCGCCTTCAGCAAGTAGGCCACCGGCAATCCCGTGTACTCGTGCAGCTTCTCCGCCACCTGCTGCTTCTCGTCAGCGCCCAGATCCGTTCCCAGCGCCAGCGCATGCGCATAGGGCCCCATGGCAAACTCCTCGACTTCTTTCAGGAAGGGCTCCAGTGCGGCAGGCTGGTGTGGGAAGTTTCTTGTGGTACCAGGCCGTAGCCGCGTAGGTCGGCAGGCGCCAGCACATAGGGCAAGTCCACGCCGGGATTCGCGCCCGGCGCATCGATGTCGGCCGTGAAGTTGAAGATCTGCGAAAGCAGGATCACGCCATTCAGGTCTATGTTGTTTTTGTTTTCCAGCAGGTCGGCCAGCACCGCCGAGCGCGTCGTCCCGTAGCTCTCGCCGAAGATGAACTTCGGCGAGTTCCACCGCGAATACTTGGTGAGGAAGCGCTCAATGAAACGCGCAAACGCGCCCGCGTCGCCGTCGATCCCCCAGAAAGCCTTCTCCGCGTCTTTGCCCGCCAGCCGCCCGAACCCCGTTCCCGGCATGTCGATAAACACCAGGTCGCTCACGTCGAGCAGGCTGTTGGGGTTGTCCACCAGCTTGTAGGGCGCGGCAGGCAGGTGCGTGTCGCCTGCCGTCTACCACGTGCTTCGGTCCCAGCGATCCCATGTGCAGCCACACCGTGGAGCTGCCCGGTCCGCCGTTGTAAAAAAACGTAATCGGCCGGTCCTCGGCCTTGGCGCCCGTCTTGAAGTACGCCACGTAGAACATCCGCGCCACCGGCGGCGCATCCTTCGCTTTGTCGGGCGCGTCCAGCAGCAAGTTGGCTTCCTGGCTGCGGTTTTCCGTCCGGCCCCAGTTGCGCGTCCTGGCTGTCGGTCGAGCCCACCGTGATGGTTCCGGCAATCGCGGTGTAGGCAATGTGTTGCCCGCCCACGTCGATCGCGCCTTGCGTGGTCGAGTCGGCCGGCAGCGTGGCCTCCGCAGGCTTTTCCGTGGCTTTTTCCGTAGTCGCGGATTTCGCCGCCGTCTTATCGTCCTGCGCACAGGCTGAACCAACAAAGAGGAGCGATGCCGCTGCTAGCAGAACGGCAAATCGCCGGTACAAAGGATTCATTTCTTAGTCTCCGGGAAGGGAATTGGGCGAAGAATCAGTATAAAGTGCTTCGGGCTCAGGGCGCTATCATGTTCGACCGGCTTGACTCGAACTGCCCCCGTTCACTGCGCTTCTCCGTAATCCTCGGCCGCTCCTCCGCCTGCAACTGCTTCGACACCGCCTCCACTTCGCGGAAGACGCGCAGCAGATTGCCGCCCAGAATCTTCCGGCAATCCTCGGCCGAGTAGCCGCGCGCCATCAGCGCCGCGGTGATCTTCGGCAAATCGGCGGGCGAGTCGATTCCCTCCGGCAACTGCCCCGAGACGCCGTCGAAATCCGATCCCAGTCCCACGTGATCTACGCCTGCCACTTTGGCAATGTGGTCGATGTGGTCGATCAGCACCGAAAGCGGCGGCCGCGGAATCCGGTCCGCGTACGACCGCTGCAGCTTGTCAATCTCGTCCTGCAATGCCGCGCGCTCCTCCGGCGTCTTGTCGCGCCCTGCGGCCTTGGCCTTCGCCTTCAATTCGGCGACTGCCTTGTCCACTTCCGGCTCCATGGCCTTCTGCGCGCTCCGGTAGTCCTGCGACAGAAACGCGGAGTAGAAATTCACCTGCACCACGCCGCCCTTCGAATTCGGGCCCCCCGTAGAGCGCAATCGCGCGCAGCATGTCGTCCGTCATGTTGCGCGGCGCATCGCACAGCGCCCGCGCCGAGGAGTGCGAAGCAATCACCGGCGCTCGCGAAATAATCAGCGTCCGAAAGAACGTCTTGTCCGAAACGTGCGAGACATCCACCATCATGCCCAGCCGGTTCATCTCGTAAACCACGTCTTTGCCGAACTCGCTCAGTCCCTCCTTCGGTGTGCGGCACGCTCGCGTCGTCGGCGTCGCCCGAGCTGTCGGCCCAGCCATTCGAATTGGTCCACGTCAGCGTCATGTAGCGCACGCCCAGTGCGTAATACTGCCGCAGCAGCGCCAGCGAGTTCTCGATCGAGTGCCCGCCCTCGATGCCCATCAGCGCCGCCAGCTTGTGATCGCGGTGCGCCTGCTCAATCCCCTCGGCCGACGTCACGAACTCCATCTGGTCGGAGTGCTTCGCCACCTGTTGCTTCACGGCATCGATCAGCACCAGCGTGCGCCGCGCTTCGTGGCCCTTGTACACGTTCGGGTCAACCCAGATGGAGAAGAACTCCGCGCCCAGGTTTCCCTTGCGCGCTGTCTCCAGGTTGAAGTTGCCGCCTTTCAGCGGATCGCCAAGGTCGAAGTGCTCGTCCAGGAAGCGTTGCGGCGTGTCCGCGTGCGTATCGATCACGATCGCGGAGCGGTGCACTTCCTGAGGAGTGGGCGATTTCGATTTGGTCATGGAAGCAGTTGGCTGGTTTGCACTCTGGCTCCAACCCTGGCGGCAAATCTGGCTTAGGGCCAGGGTTGAAACGGCTGCGATGAGTAAGGATATCGACGCATGCGCGCGCATAGGCTTGCGATGAGTGTATACCAGCGAGCAATCGTCGGCACGTGGGGATGGCCGCTAATACAAATTGGTATGCTGGCTACGAGAAGACGCTGCTGGAGGAAGCCAATCCAGGATGTATTCACCCAAATTCAATCAGGTTCACGATCGCGCCATTTTGCTTGAGGCCATGCGAGCCTATTCGTTCGCGACGCTTTTCGGCCCGGCGTCAGGCGAACCACCGGGCACGAGCGCGATGGCAACGCCATCTTCCGCTGGTCGTCAAAGACGAGGGCGAGCACGGCATTCTTGAAGGCCATTTCGCCAAAGCCAATCCCCATTGGCAGGCGCTCGCCGGACGGGAAACCCTTGTCGTCTTTGCGGGGCCGCACAGCTATGTTTCCCCAGCGCTCTACACTGAGCCGCTCTCCGTGCCCACGTGGAATTACATCGCGGTCCATGCCTGCGGCACGCTCTCGCTCGTGGAGGACGATCCAGGCAAGGAGGCCCTGCTCGCCGATCTGATCGCCACGCATGAGCCTGCTACCTGGAACACTGGCGCGGGCTGCCTGACGGTTTTCGCCGCACCATGCTCGCCGGCATCATGGGCTTTCGCATTCCCATCGCGCGCATCGAAGGCAAATTCAAACTCAGCCAGAATCGCGCGCCCCAGGAGCGCAGGAATGTGCACGCCGCCCAGTCCGCGGGCTCGCCCGACGAGCAGGCTCTCGCGCGCTGGATGGAGCGGCTGCTGGACTTGAATCAGTAGTCCTGAGTGAGCCGCGCATCCGCTTTCGAATCCTGCATTTGGTATACTTGATGAGGACTGCGGAAGTGGCGAAATTGGCAGACACACCGTCTTGAGGGGGTGGCGCCCAAAAGGCATAGGGGTTCAAGTCCCCTCTTCCGCACCAAAGATTTTCGCGCCCGGGCCGGCGCACATCTACCCTCAGAGCCGGAGCCGTTTGGAAAGCAGCTCAAGAATGCAGATTCTCTTCTACTTTGTAATTGTCCTGCACGTGATCGTGTGCTTCTTCCTGATTGGCGTCGTCCTGCTGCAGCAGGGCCGCTCGGCCGATCTTGCCGGCGCCTTCGGCGGCCAGGGTTCGCAAACCGCTTTTGGCCCTCGTGCCGCGGCCAACGTGCTCACCCGCCTCACCACGTGGTCGGCCATCATCTTCATGTGCACGTCCATCAGTCTCGTGGTTCTTTTTGTGCGCTCCTCCGGCCCGCATTCGGTGCTGAAGGCGCGCATTCTGCCCCGGTCAGCGCTCCCGCCAAACCGGGAAAGTGAAATACAAGGGACTAGGGACGTAGGGACTAAAGACGAGCCCCTTCCTATCTGCCAAGCTACGCTTGGTGCGCTGCATTTGCTTTGAGAAGCTGCCCGTGCTTTTCCTCGTCCCGAGTCCCTTAGTCCCTGCTTTTCTACACTGGCGGCATCGCATCCACCACCGGCACGCCCGCCGGCGGCGTAAAGTGGAACGTCTCGGCTGGAATCGTTGCATCGGGCTGCTCGCCAGTGAAGGTGAACCGCGTGGTCGCGCCATCTGCCTCTTGCACTTCAATGGCGTGATCGCGCCCGCTGCTGTCACCGTCAGCGCCAGCCGCGTCACGCGATTCTCCTGGCCCTTGGGCAAACCGGTCAGCGTGTAAAGGCCGTTGGAAGCGCCTTCCAGCTTCAACCCGCTCAATTCCTTTTCCAGTTGCGTGTGGCCCAGCAGAAAGCGCAGCGGCGAACGCAGATCGTCCAGCTCTTTTGCTGGGATCCGCTGAACCTGCGCGTCGCCTTTGGTGTAGAACCATGCGTATTTGCCGTCGAGCAGAAAGATCTTTCCCTGCCGGCGTGCTGTACTGCCACAGCATGCGTCCCGGCTTGCGCAGAAAAAGCGTGCCGCTCTCGGTTCGGTTCATGCCCAGGCCGGCATAGTTCTCGCGGAACTCGGCCTTGAGGGAGTGCAGTTGGTCGTAATGGCGATCGACGCGCTGCGCCAGCTCGTGCGCGGTTAGCTGCGCGGGAGCTTGTCCAAAAGAGCAAGAGCGCGCCAGCGCCACTACCGCCCAGGGCTAAAACTGCGCAGGCAAGCGCAATACGCCGGGAACATGTGCCAACACCGCCGACGCCGAACTTCATTGCAGCGATTGGTGCAGTTGGTGCCGCCAGTCGGATCGTACTTTGGATTGCCGCCGAACTGGTCGGTGCAAAAGCCGCGGTCGCCCGTCTTGCCCAGAGACGGCGGGTACCGCCGTCAGCACGTAACCGGTGATCCGGTCGGTGCCGTTCACCGTGACTTTTTCGCAGTTGGTGATGTTAAAAAGATAGCCTGACTTGTAGCCCGAGAGGCCAGGTCGTTGTCCAGCAATTGCGCCGAGGTCGGCGTGGGCGTCCCGAGCCCGGATCGCCGCCCAGGGCTTCAGGTCGCAGGCGTAGCCGTTGGCCGGGTAAGTGGATTCGTACTCATCTCGGCCGATGTAATCACGCGGATCGAATTGATTGCCGACAACTCGTTGGCGCGAATCTTCATGGAGCCGATGGTCGGCATGGCCATCAGCATCAGGATCAGGATGATGGCAATCACGATCAGCAGTTCCATCAGCGTAAAGCCGTTGGGCGCAACCGTGCGCCGCGCGCGATGGCAGTCAGCAGGCGAAGTCTTGCGATTCATTGGATTCCAGTCCCTCTCGAGCAGAGCCCGCAGCTCCAGGCCCTTCCGAGAAAATGCTACAACGTACAGACGCGAAAGGGAAATGAAGCGCTCGAAAAACAGCTTTTAGCTATTAGCTCTTAGCCATTAGCTCGATTTGTGCTGGGTTGGCCTCCAGGTCAGCAAGAGGAATCGCGTTTCCTCTTGGCCCGCGGCTCTCCGATGAAAGTTGGCAAAGCAGGAAGAGCTAAAAGCTCAACAGCTGAGTCTCGTCCGGCTCAGCTTCACGCCGTCCAGCCGGCCCAGCAGCGTCACCGCGATGCTCTCCGGCTTGAAGAGCCGCTGCGCCATCGCCTGCACCTGCCCCGCTTCCACCTCGTTCGATGCGCGCAATAATCTCGTCCGCCGAGAAGAACTGGTGGAAGTACATCTCCTGCCGCGCCAGGTTGGCCATGCGCGAGTTCGAGCTTTCCAGACCCATCAGGATGTTGCCCTTCAGCTGGTCCTTGGCGCGCGTCAGCTCCTCGTCGCCGATCGGCGTCTGCTTCAGGTTGCGGAACTCCGCCAGGATCAGGTCCACCACCTCCAGCGCCTTGCCTGCCGATGTGCCCGCATACACGCACAGGTTCCCCGTGTCGCGATACGGGCTCAGGTCGGAGTAAACCGAGTAGGCCAGCCCGCGCTCCTCGCGGATGGTCTGGAACAGCCGCGAGCTCATGCCGCCGCCCAGCACCGTGTTCAGAATCAGCGTCGCGTAGCGGTTTTCGTCGGTAATGGGCGGCGCGGGCACGCCCAGGCAGATCTGCACCTGCTCCAGCGCCTTCTTGTTGCGCAGAATGATGCGTGCGCTCGGCTCGGGCGCGGAAAGCTCGTGCATGCGTTCGCCGACTGGCCAGCGCCGAGAACTTTTCCGCCACGGCCGCCGTAAACTGGTCGTGATCCAGGTTTCCGGCCGCGGAGAACACCATGTTCCCGCCGTGAAAGCGGTCGCCGTGGTAGGCGAAGAGCTGTTGCTGGCCCAGCCGCGCCACGGTCTCCGTGGTGCCCAGGATCGGCTTGCCCAGCGGATGACCCTTCCAGAAGCTCTGCGTGAACAGCTCGTGCACCAGCACGTCGGGATTGTCTTCGTCGATCTTGATCTCTTCCAGAATCACGCCGCGCTCGCGCTCGATGTCGGGCAGGGCAAAGATCGGATTCAGCACCATGTCGGTCAGCACGTCCAGCGCAATGGGCACATGGTCCGCCAGCGACTTCACGTTGAAGCAGATGGTTTCCTTGCTGGTGAAGGCGTCCAGGTTGCCGCCAATCGAATCCATCTCGCGCGCAATCTGCTGCGCCGACCGCGAGCGCGTGCCTTTGAAGAGCATGTGCTCCACAAAATGCGAGATGCCGTTCATCTCCGGCGTCTCGCACCGCGAGCCCGACTTGATCCACACGCCCATGGCCACGGAGCGCAGATGCTCCATGCGCTCGGTCAGCACGATCAGGCCGTTCGGCAATACGGTGCGGCGAAGGTTTCGCTCAGTGTTCATCGGCATCCAGGTCGAAATTCGATTGTAGGCCAAATCCGGACTGCCGTGTCAGCCGTAGCTTGGAGATCGGGGAACCGTTAAAGCTTGAGCCCAGGCGACTCAAGAAACAGCTAAGATACTGAAAGCTGAACCCTGCGATGCGTGAAAAACCAGGCCAACTCGTTCCCTTAGACGCGGTAATCGCATCCGGCGGACCGCCAGAGAGCCTCTCTTTGGGTTGGATGCGGAATCTCTATCTGCGCTTCTGGTCTCGGCCGGGAGCCCGCCTTCCGCGGCAAACAGTTGGCTGAAGCCATGTATCGTCAATGGCTTAGCGAAATTTCTGAAATCACCACTTTGCCCGTTCGCTTTGCGCGCGAAACTGGCCGCTGAAGGTGGCAAATCGGCCGCCCAGCCATCGCCCAGGTTCCAGTCGGTCGATGGCACCGAGCGCTATCTGATTGATTTTGAAGGCTCTGCGTCAAACGGTAAAACCGCTGAAGCAGTCTGGATGCCCGAAGGTGACGGCGGCGAAGCCGGCGACGAAGCCAGTCCCGAACAAGATCTCCGTGCCTCATCCTTTCGGCGGCATTTAGCGGAAAGGGTGGGAGGGGGCGAACCTCAATCTGCCTTCAATCCCGAAACCAAAGACTGGTCTCGCGCCACCATCTGCGTCTCCTCGCAGGTGGGCTGCGCCGTCAACTGCCAGTTCTGCCTCACCGCCAAACTCGGCCTGCAGCGCAACCTCACTGCGGGCGAAATCGCCGGCCAGGTGGTCGCGGTTCTCGAGCGCCACGCCGTGCGCGTCGGCCGCGACCGCGTGAACCTGGTCTTCATGGGCATGGGCGAGCCGTTCCTCAATTACGACAACTTCATGGCCGCCGTGCGCCTGCTGGTCCGCGAAGTCGGCCTCAGCCCGCGGCGCATGACCGTTTCCACCTCCGGCATCGTTCCCGGCATCGAGCGCTTCGCCCAGGAGCCGCCCGATGTGCGGCCCAAGCTCGCCATCAGCCTCAACGCACCCAACGACACGATCCGCGCCGAAATCATGCCCATCAACCGCAAGTGGCCCATCGCATCCAGTCATCGATGCGGTGCGCCGCATCCCGCTGCGTCCCCGCGAGCGCATCACGTTCGAATACGTTCTGCTGGCGGCGTCACCGACCAGCCCGAACACGCCCGCGAGGTGGCGCGGCTCGTGCGCCGCACCGGCCTGCCCGCAAAGGTGAACCTGATCGCCTGGAATCCCGGCCCGGGCATCGCCTACGCCATGCCCGGCACCGAAGCCGTCGACGCATTCCACAAGGTCCTGATCGACGAGGGGATTCCCGCCTACATTCGCCAGCCGCGCGGCCGCGACATCTTCGCCGCCTGCGGCCAGCTCAAGCGTACGGTGGAAGGGTAAGAGGGCCCGGGCCTTGTTACTTGCTCGATGGCACCGCCATCGGCTTCACGCTGCCGCAGTCTGCTCCCTTGTAGGTCGACGTGCTCTCTACCGTGAACTCCAGCGGAGTGGAATTCGCTCCCATCTGCATGTTGCCGATGAAGTGCATGGTGCCGTGCGCCGTGTCGCCGGACCACGAGGACTCTATGGTCGCATGCGCGGTCATCTTTCCCGTGCAGGTCATCTCAGCGGTCATGCTGTCCGACTTGAGCACGACGTTCGAGATCGTGCAACTCTGCTGCGGGGAGGCAATCGGAGCGCCGTATTTGTCGATCATCTCCTGGGTCAGGCACACCTGCGACGTGCGCGTCGTGGGAGCGAATGGATTATTGGCTCCCGGTGGCAGAGTCATTCCCGGAGGCAGAGGCGTTTGCTGCCACGTTGTGGTGCTGGTCATCTCCCACAGGCCGGGTTTCCTCGCCGCCTGTGCCCAAGCAAGGATTGCGGTTGCCAACAGGCAACTGCCGACCAATATCGAAACTCGGGTCCTGTTCATCGATCCTCCTCGTCGCGCAGGGTGGCAAGCGCGCACTTTGACTCTATCGCAGCGGGTTCAAGGCGGGAAAGATGAATTTTCAGGAGCTATGGGATCGGCGGCGGCTGGCCTGCGCCAGTTCCAGCACCACGTCTGCCAGGCGACTGGCCGTGTGGCGCACCACGTTTTCTTCACTGACAAAATCCCCGGTAATGCAGCGCACGCCCAGCGCCTCGATGCGCTCGCAGTCGGGCACAATCGGCGTCGCGCCTTGGGCGGCGTAGCGCGCCAGCGTCTCGGCAGAAAATTCCCTGTGTTCACGACGGCGTAATCGAAGACCGGCCGGCGCGTGTGCTCGTAGATGCGCTCGATGTGCTCTGCGGCGCTCAATCCGAGGCTCTCATTGGCCTGCGTCATCAGGTTGCAAATAAATACGCGCACGCCGCGTGCCTCGCCCAGTGTCTCGGGAATGCCATCCACAAGCAGATTCGTGATCAGCGAAGTATACAGCGATCCCGGGCCCACCGTAATCAGATCTGCGCGCTCGATTGCGTCCAGCGTCTCCGGCATCGGAGTGGGACTGGGCGGATCGAGCGTCAGTTCCACAATGCGCCGCTTGCTCGCCGTGATCTTGGTCTCGCCGCGCACGATCGAGCCGTCATCCATGTTCGCAACCAGCGTGGTGTTGGCCGTTGTCGCCGGATAAATCCGTCCCCGGGTGGCCAGAATCTTCGACGCCAGTTGCACGGCCTGCGCGAAATCGCCTGTGATCTCCGTAAGCGCGGCCACAAACAAATTTCCGAAGCTGTGTCCCTTCAATCCATCGCCGGCGCGAAAGCGGTGCGTGAAGAGTTGTGTCAGCAGATCCTCTTCTTCGCTGAGGGCAACCATGCAGTTGCGCAGGTCGCCGGGTGGAAGCATGTTGAAGTCCTGCCGCAGCCGTCCCGATGAGCCGCCGTCGTCTGTCACGGTCACCACCGCGGCAAGGTCCGCGATGGCATTGGCCACCGTGACACTCTCTCCGGGTGCGGGAACGTGCCGGCGCAGGCCGCGCAAGAGTGTGGAGAGGCCCGTGCCGCCGCCAATAGCAACCACGCGCAGTGGGCGCTTTGCCGGCGCGGTCGCGTAGTCGCGCTCCGGCGCCTGCGCCGGATCGCTATTTGCAGGATTCGCTGGGTTCAAGACAGACCTTACGGAACCTCGGGGTAAAGCAACTCGGTAAAGCGCGGATCGTCTGCCATATTCTGGAAATCGTTGTCGACGCGCGCCTGCACCCGGCTTTTGGGGTTCAGTTCAATGGCCCGTGCCAGATTCGAGAGGCAGTCCTGGGCGCGGCCGGTAATCGATTCCAGCACCGCCAGCCCGTAAAAGGCGTAATCGGCGCCGGGGTGGTCGTTGAGAATCTGGCTCAACTGCTCCCGCGCTTCCTCGTAATAGCCGGTATTCAGCAGCGAGATCGCGTAGTCGTAGTGTTCTTCCGGGGTAGGGAACGACCGTGCGCGTCCCAGCAGTTGGCGCTGGCAGGTGCTGATGTACATCCGGCAGCGGTCCTTGATCTCGGGCGGTGCTTCGGGCAGCAACTTCTCCAGAGCGCTCAGCGCCCGCTCATATTTCCCCTGCTGCAGCAGCAGCACGGCGGCCTCATAGTGCTGAAAGACAGGCTCCGCCCTGCCGCTCTTATGGCCGTCGGACTTGGCAGGCGCGGCTGCATTCTTTTTGCGGCTGGCTGCCGCGGTTCGAGCATCTTGCGTCATGGCGTTACCGGAAGCGTGCATTCCTTTCCCCCGTATCCCGGCTCCGTGCGGATGGGGAACCTTGGCTGAAACATAACATGACTTAGGCCATGTTTATACGCAGAACCCCGCCTCTCGTCAATGGGAGCTCTTTCCTCTGGGGTTAACCGCCCTTTTCGCCTGCCGAATCACCGTAAATTGCCGGATTCAGCGCCGGATCGTTATACATTTTCATCTGCCGGTAAAGTTTAAAGCAACGCACCCCGTTCACGGTGTCCTGCCACAGCGCGTTCAGGCACGCCGCCAAGTCGGCGCGCTGTTCTTTCAGGACGTCAAGCCGCTCCCGATTGCGCTCGGCATGACCCGCTGGCGCATCCTTGCGCTCGGTTTCTTCGCGTGTGTGATAGATCTTGAGCGCCAGAATCGAAAGCCGGTCGATAATCAGTCCCGGCGACTCCGAGTGCAACGGAGCCGCGGCCTTCGGCAAGCCGCGCGCTTCGAGCCACGCCAGCATTGTACGGTCGAGCTCTTCGGCAAGGTCGTTGCTCAGTTGATTGGTCCGGTCGATGCGGCGCTTCACCGCGGCCAGTTCGGCGTCGCTCACCCGCGGGGCGCGCGCCTCGTCCTCGATATGCCACAAATCGAAGTTCGCGCGATGCTGCCGAGCCACCAGGTCCAGCCAATCGTTGGCCGAGTCCTCCGGGGCCGATTTCTCCTGCCTATCTGCCGTTTCGTGCCACAGGCGCGTCAACCGATCCTGCAACGCGACAATCTCACCAGCCGAAACCATCGTTGAGCTTTCCTCGTTACCAGAAGCCCGTTCGGGCCGCAGGTCCATCGTAGACGAACCGGATCAGTGAGCCAAAAAGTGGCCGCCGCCCCCCGCTGCGGCGATATTAACGAAAGAGTAATGGACGAAGCGGCGACAGACCGAGGCGCAACGGGCAAAACGCGGTTGTAAGACAAAAAGCAAGGGCCGACCACATAACGGAGTTGGATACTTTCTTCGCCTTGATGTATGCTGGCGACACTCATTCTCAGCTCAACCCTAATTCCATTCAGCGGAGATTATGTGATGCAGATTTATCGTGCGTCGATCGTGTTCTGCTTTTGCGCTATGCTTTGCCACGCTCAAGGGACAAAGACAGACCAGGCACTCCTCGGTCAAGCGCGCGAGAAATACGATGCCCCGTTCACCAGGAACTTGCAGTCCTTCGATTGCGCTGTCGATTTCAGCTGGAAGGACCACTTCACTGAGACGACACGCGTAGGGGATGAAGGGACAGACGAGGAGCTCGAAAACATCTTTCAGCCAATTCGGAACCGCGTCACGGTTACGCGACAAAATGTCACCGTTTCCTCCGGCCTCACCGACGACGCGGAAGCCAAGCTTCCCCATGGCGGCATGGCCGAGGGCCTGCTGAAGCACGCAGTGCAGAAGAGCCTCTATACCTGGTTGCCCGCAAGTACGAACACGATCCTCCCGAATCCCGATGCGCCGGTTTCGTTCGAGCAGTCCCCGTCCGGCTACAAACTTGTCTTCAAGGTGCAGACCTCTGATGTAGAGATGGTTCTTGCTCCCGATATGCGCCTGCAGAGAGCAGCCGTGAAAGCAAATCAATCCGACCATTTCGAGACATCCTTCACGCCTGGCCTGCACGGGTTCCTTTTAACCTCATTGACTATGGGTGAAGACGGGAACTTCGAGCCGGGCAACCGCCTGATCTACTCCTACACCTACCAGACCGTGGATGGCGTGGAGTTGCCCGAGCATGTTGTCGTAATCAGAGAATGTCACCATGAGGTGTGGCGATACAGACTGAGCAATTGCATCGTGAAGACCAGTAATTGATTCTGCCGGTTTGCGCCTGGCTGACGCGGAAGCTGAGCTGCTGACGGGGTCTGAGGGCAGGGAATTCGCAGCCTGCGTGGTGAGCTCGGTGGGAATCGAACCCACGACCCACGCCTTAAAAGGGCGTTGCTCTACCAACTGAGCTACGAGCTCGCTTAAGACTGCTTCTTCCAAACTACCACAGCAAGAGTTCACCCGCTCGCACCCCGCCGGCGCCCTTTCGCGTCCCGGAAAAGCCCGCGCGCTGCCTCAACCAGCCCATTGCCGCGCACAGTTTTTCAGGTCCCTGTCGATCGCACAGACGTTGACTTTTCGGGTAACTACTCATACTGGTACGATGGTAATTGCAGGCTCTTGAGCTTTCGATTACCTATAGGGGAGAAACTCCCGCATCACTCAGAAAATGAGGCAGTTCTGCCCTTTTCATGGCAAGAAAGTGTTAGCAACGTGGCCTTGCAAGTGTTATTGTTCTGGCAATAGTAGCGCCGCTAAGATTACCGGTGACGATACCCGCCATCCGGGTGCGCATTCCCGGCTTTTTCGAACCCAGGAGCCGCACAACGCGCAGCCATCGACAGGCACCCGGAAGAAGAGCCGCTGTGCAGGGGTAAACCATGACTGAGCACGCGCAACCCGATCCAAACGAGCCGCCGGAAGATGTGGCATCGTTATATTCCTGGGCGAATTTGCACGGTGGCAAGTATCGCGATTTCTCCGCCTCGCGCGCGGAGATTCGCGAGAAAGCCCGGCAGCGCATGGAAGAGGCGATTGAAGAAGAAAGGCTGCGCGCACAGCGGGAAGCGAAGCGCAGCCCGCTGCCGAAGCTGCTCGCACCACGGATGAATCACAGCGGCGCGAATTTGCCGCGCAGCAGGCCGCGCAATTGGCTGCGCAGGAAGCTGCGCAGGAACGTGCCCGCCAGGCCGCGGAGTTGGCCGCGCAGCGCGCCGCACAACAGGCACAAACTTCTCCGCGAGCCGGGCAACAAGCGACATGGCAACAGCCGCCGCAGAATCGTTACCCCGCGCCGCCTCCTCACTTTCAACCTGCACCACCGGCTGCGTCCGCTCCTTCGCAGGAAGGCGCATCTTCTTCGCAGCGCGCGCCCTGGCTTTCAACCGATGCAGCCGAAAACGCCGGTCGCCCCGCCTGGCTCATGCCGGAGCGTGCCGAATCCTTCAGCCAGCCTGCGCTTCCACCTTCGCCTGAAGACACGTTGCAGGGTTCGCGCGATCGCCTCGCCTCGCGCTGGTTTGCCCTGCGCAGCATCTTTGAAGGCAATGTACCCGCGCCGTCGGCGCCAGCGGCCACGGTCGCACGCGCTCCCGTTCTGGCGGTCTTTTCGCTGGCCGGCGGCGTGGGCAAAACCAGTCTGGTGGCCACTCTCGGCCGCGCGCTTTCTGCGCGCGGTGAGCGCGTTCTGCTGGTCGATACCGCGGCCTACGGCCTGTTGCCTTTCTTCTTCGGCGCGCGCGATCAGCGCCCCGGCCTGTTGCGCACCTTCAGTCCTCCGGTTGCCAGCGGCGACGCGCCCATCCAGATGATCACGCTCGATCCCGAGACGCTTGGACTCCGAAACTCGCCACCTCAGAAGCGCTCACGGCAGAGATTCTCAAACATGCGCGCGGCGTCAGCCGCGTCATCGTCGATCTGGCCACTGCCTCCGGCGCCACCACGCGCCGCATCATGCGCTTGTCGCCGCAGATCCTGGTGCCGCTGGTTCCCGACATGAACTCCGTGGTCAGCGTCAGCTCCATCGACGCTTTCTTCGAGCACAACGCAACGGCAACGGCAAGCCGGCGCTGCCTTACTACGTGCTCAACCAGTTCGATCCCTCGCTGCCGCTGCATCTCGATGTGCGCGAAGTGCTGCGCGAACAGTTGGGCGATCGCCTGCTGCCGTTTGCGCTGCGCCGCGCCCCCGCCGTCAGCGAGGCGCTGGCCGAAGGCATGACCGTGATGGATTACGCTCCCAACTCCGCCGTGGCCGAGGATTTCGCCAGCCTTGCCGGATGGGTCAAGAGCCTTTCCGCGCCCGCCAGCACCAGCTTCCGCGGCGTGCGCTGGAGTGAGCGATGACGGCATCGGGCGTCTGGCAGGATATTGGGGCAGGGGAAAATTTCTTCACCAGGATCCTCCGGCTTGCTTTTCCTGCTTGCCGCCGCGGCAGTTTTCTTTTTCCTCGCGGTTCTGCCGCTCACCTGGCCGCAGCAGGCGGTCCTGGGCCTGCTCAGCCTTGCTGATGGCCCTGGCCATGGCGCGCAGCTCCGACTCCTACCTCGTCACGCTCACGCTCATGATGCTGTCGATGTTCTGTACCTTCCGCTACGGATATTGGCGCATCGCGCAGGTCGTTCGGTTCTTTCAGGACCCGGCCAACCACTGGGGCGCGCTGGACGCATTCTTCATCTTTTGCCTCCTGGTCGCCGAGGCCTACGCATTCGTCATTCTCTTCCTCGGCTACTTCCAGACCATCTGGCCGCTGCGCCGCGCTCCCGTGGCGCTGCCCGACAATCCGGAAGAATGGCCGCACATCGACGTGCTCATTCCCACCTACAACGAGCCGCTCGACGTGGTGCGCTACACCGCTCTGGGCGCGCTCAACATGGACTGGCCCGCCGACAAGCTGCACGTCTACATCCTCGACGACGGCCGCCGCAAGGAGTTCGAGCAGTTCGCCTTCGAGGCCGGCATCGGCTACAGCACGCGCCCCGACAACAAGCACGCCAAGGCGGGCAACATCAACGCCGCGCTCAAGACCATGACTCGCCGCTGCGTCGCCATCTTCGACTCCGATCACGTGCCCACGCGCAGCTTTCTGCAGATGACCGTGGGCTGGTTCCTGCGCGACCCCAAGCTGGCCATGCTGCAGACGCCGCACCACTTCTATTCGCCCGATCCGTTTGAGCGCAACCTCGGCCAGTTCCGCATCATTCCCAACGAAGGCGAGCTGTTCTACGGCATCGTGCAGGACGGCAACGATTTCTGGAATGCGGCCTTCTTCTGCGGCTCCTGCGCCGTGCTGCGCCGCGAAGCGCTCGACGAGATCGGCGGCATCGCCGTCGAAACCGTCACCGAAGACGCGCACACCTCGCTGCGCATGCAGATGAACGGCTGGAACACGGCCTACATCAACATTCCCCAGGCCGCGGGACTGGCCACCGAGCGCCTCTCCGCGCACGTCGGCCAGCGCATTCGCTGGGCGCGCGGCATGATCCAGATCCTGCGCACCGACAATCCGCTCTTCGCTCCCGGCCTCAAGCTTCCCGCAGCGGCTTTGCTACTTCAACGCCATGGGCCACTTTCTCTACGCCGTGCCGCGCCTCATCTTTCTCACCGCGCCGCTGATCTATCTGCTCCTCGAATCACACCAACATTCCCGGCTACTGGGCCGCCATTCTGGCCTACGCGCTGCCTCACCTCACGCTCTCCAACGTCACCAACTCGCGCATTCAGGGCGAGCACCGCCATTCGTTCTGGAACGAGATCTACGAGACCGTGCTCTCGCCCTACATCCTGCTGCCCACCATGATGGCGCTCATCAATCCCAAGCTGGGCAAGTTCAACGTCACCGCCAAAGGCGGCGTGGTCAAGCGCACCTTCTTCGATTCCCGCATCGCGCAGCCGTTCCTGGTCATGCTCCTCTTCAACATCGCCGGCCTCATCGTCGCCATTCCGCGCTTCTTCATCTGGGACGACGACCGTCCCGGCACGGTGCTGATGAACGTCATGTGGTGCTGCTTCAACATCATCATTCTCGGCGTCTGCACGGCGGTGGCGCGCGAGCTGCAGCAGCTGCGCACCACGGTGCGCATCAATGTCGTGACGCCCGCTCGTGGTCAAGCTGCCCGATGGCACGATCGGTCGCCGGCGAAACCATCGACATGTCCAGCGGCGGCACCGGCATCCGTCTTCAGCGAGGCCGTCGACGTGACGCCTCAGTCGCAGGTGCGTCTGGCTTTTCCCGTCCCGTCGGCGGCCATCGATCTGCCTGCTACCGTGGTTTCTTCGGAGGGATCGGTGCTGCGCGTTCGCTTTGAAAACCTGTCGATCGCCGAACAGGAAGTGCTGACCATGGTCCTCTATTCCCGCGCCGATTCCTGGCTGGGCTGGGGCGAGGCCCGCGAGAGCGACAATGTGCTGCGCAGCCTGGGCCGCATCTTCCAGATCTCCATGCACGGCCTGAAGGCCACGTTCCGCAGCCTCTTCAGCGACGACGAAGCGGCCAGGCGCAAGTCTGGCTCGCTCTCCATCGCCCGCGCCTCCGATCCTGCTCCTTCTGGCTGCGGCGCTTCGCATGGCGCGGCCAAGCTACGCACGCCCAGCCGCAGGGCAATGCCGGCTCAGCGCATGGCAATGCTAGTCCGCGCCCAGGCGCCCGCCACCGACATCAATGCTCCCGTGCCTCCCGGGCCAGTATCACGATCACTTCACGCTCGCCGACGCCGGCTCGCCGCAGATCGAGCTGCACTGGCATCGACAGCCGGCACAGCATCTACTTCACGCTGCCGCAGACCCACGTGTCCGCACCGCGAAGATTCACGTCTACTACGCCTTTTCTCCCAGCCTCCTTCCGCAGCTCAGCCATCTCAAGCTCATTATGAACGGAACGCTCTTCGCCACCATCCAGCCCACGCCGGGCCAGTTTGGCGGCTCCGACAGCCGCGATGCCGAGGCCGATTTCACCATTCCTCCCGAGCTGCTGGTGCACAACAACACGCTCACCATCGAGTTCATCGGCCACTACACCATGGTCTGCGAAGACCCGGCCAACACCGCGCTGTGGGCGCGCGTTCATCGCAACACCTATCATCGACATTCGCGGCGACCTGCTGCCTCTGGCCGACGATCTCAAGCAGCTGCCCATGCCGTTCGTCGATCCCGCCGTCATTCAGCCGCTCAGCATTCCCGTCGTCTTTGCCTCGCGCGCCCTCGCTCAAAGCCATTCAGGCCGCGGGCATCGTCACCAGCTACTTCGGCCTGATCTCCGAGAACCGCCCGGTGCGTTTCCCGGTGCACATCGGAGCCATCCCGCACGGGCAACGCCATCGTCATTGCCGAGAATCCGCCAGCCTGCCCGCCGGGCTTGAATCTGTCCGGCGTCAATGCGCCCACCGTGGCCATGCGCACCAACCCCAACGATCCCTACGGCAAGATCCTGATCGTCACCGGCGGCAATGCCGACGACGCTCATCGATCGCGGCTCAGGCCATCGCTCTGCACAGCGACATGCTCAACGGCCCGCAGACCGCGATCGACAACCTTCAAGCTGCCCGCCAAGCAGGCGCCCGACGACGCGCCGCGCTGGGCGCGCACCGATCAGACCATCGCCCTCTGGGACTACGCCACCGCCGACCAGCTGCAGGGCGACGGCACCGCGCCGCTCAATGTCTACTTCCGCATTCCGCCCGACATCTACTACAACTCGGACAGGACCCAACGCCAGCCTGCACGCTGGTCTATCGCTACAACTCCATTCCCATCGGCCCCATCTCCAGCATGCAGGTGCGCGTCAACAACGCGTTCCTCGGCTCCATTCCGCTCGTTCCCGGACAGGAAACCTCGCGCAAGCATGCAGACCGACGTGCCCGTTCCGGTCGTCAACCTGCGCCCGTTCTCCAACTCGCTCTCCTTCGACTTCACCTTCCAGCTGCTCAAAAAGATCCGGGCTGCAAGGACACGACGCCCATCAATATGCAGGGCGCCATCCTGCGCGATTCCTATCTCGATCTGCGCGGCTATCCGCACTGGGCGCCCTGCCCAATCTCGAAATCTTTGCCAACGCCGGCTTCCCGTTCACGCGCCTTGCCGACCTGAGCGAAACCACGGTGGTGCTGCCGCCCGCGCCCACCGAGCAGGAGATCGAGACCTTCGTCACCCTCATGGGCCACTTCGGCCGCCAAACCGGTTTCCCGGGCCTGCGCGTCACCGTTGCCGGCCCCGACGCGCTGCACGACGGCGCCAACACCGACTTCCTCATCATCGGCACCGGCGACGACCAGCCCGCCTTCGACAAGCTCGGCACGCACCTTCCCGTCTCACTTGCGCAGCGGACAGATTCAGGTGCGCGATACGCAGGGCTTCTTCGTCACCTGCTCCACAACGCCTGGTGGAAGCTCGAATCCGAACGAGCACACCGAATCCGGCGACCTGACCGCCGGCGGCACTCCCGACGCCGTCATCGAGGGCATCGAGTCGCCCTACGACATCGCCGGCAGCCGCAGCATTGTCGCCATTCATCTCAAGGACGCGAGCCGCCTTCGAGCCCTTCATGGACACGTTCCTGAAGGTGCAGCAGTCCAGCGACATCTCCGGATTCGGTCTCCGTTCTGCACGGCACGCAGTTCCAGTCCTTCCGCATCGGCTCCGAGGTCTATCATGTGGGTGTGTTGCCGTGGTGGACGCGCTTGACGCTCTGGTTCACGCAGGTGCCATGGCTGGCGGCGGTCGTGGTTATTATTCTGGCGTTTCTGCTTGCCATCTGGACCCGGCAATGGCTGCGCGCCAGGGCCAGAGCACGCCTGACGATGATCGAGGAACTAACTCGGCGGCCGGATGTGTAGCGCCGGTCTCCTGACGCGGGGTCCCCGGCGAGCCTGCTCTTGGCTCGTTGAGGGTGGCTGACCGGCTGCTGGTGCGGGCGTCCGCGCTACGCACAATCCGGGTGGAGACACGAACGATGGGCCTTTCAACATCGCCGGGCAGGGAAGCGCGTCCTTGCTGATCGTGGCTCTATCCATGTTGTTCGCATGACCGGCGGCTGCAAAGAAGGTCCCTGGCACGCTCTGGAACTCTTACGCGTCCCGCTTCATCGACGCGCAAGGGCCGCGTCTTCGACCCCAACGGCGATCAGCACACCACCTCGGAAGGCCAGGCCTACGCTCTCTTCTTTTCTCTGGCCGACAACGACCGCCCCACCTTCGACCGCGTCCTCGCACTGGACCCAGGACAATCTCGCCAGCGGCGATCTCAGCCACCCATCTCCCGGCCTGGCTCTGGGGCAAGGACAAGGACGGCCAGTGGAAGATTCTCGATGCCAACTCCGCCTCCGACGCCGACGTCTGGATGGCCTACTACGCTGATTGAAGCCGGCCGCCTGTGGAAATCCGACGCGGACACGCAGCTTGGGCCGCGGATGCTCGCGCTCATCGCCAGCAAAGAAGTGGCTGAATCTTCCCGGCTTCGGCCCCATGCTCTGCCCGGTCCGGCCGGCTTCCAGCACGGCAACAACTGGATCCTGAATCCGAGCTATCTGCCCCTCTTTCTCTTTGAGCGCTTTGCCGCGGTCGATCCCGCCGGGCCCTGGCGGCAGATCGCGCTCGGCATTCCCCGCCTGCTCGAGCAGAGCTGCCCGCCACGGTTTTGCCATGGATTGGGTCGACTACGTTCCCGGCGACGGCTTCTATCCCGTGCCCAAGCCCTCGGACGCCAACCAGAACGGCCGCTAATGCCTCGGGCCCCGGCGGCAGCTACGATGCCATCCGCGTCTACCTCTGGGCCGGCATGATGGACTCACAGGACCCCTCGCGCGATCGCATCCTCAATGCCGTCCCCGCCATGAGCGGATATCTTGCCAATCATGATGCCCCCCCGGAAAAGGTGAGTGACCAGGGCATTCCGGTGGAGCAAGATGGACCCGTAGGATTTTCCGCGGCCGTGTTGCCATATCTGCGCGCCTTTCCGGATCCTCGCGGGCCGCGGCCGAGCAGATTGATCCGTCTGAGCGCGCAGAGAGACGCAGCTTCAGGATTGTATGGAAAAGACTATAGCGTATTACGATCAGAATCTTGCCCTGTTTGCTACTGGATTTCTCGATGCCAGATTCCGGTTTGGCCCGGGGGCGAACTGAAAGTAGAATGGAAGCGCCGATGAGGGTGGGCTGGGGAGCTTGGAAAGCGAGTTTGCTCGTAGCGGGCTGCCTGGTGCTGGCGCTCCCGCGCGGTTCACGCTCAAAAAGCCTCGGCGGTCTGCTCCGGCTGATGCCGCACGCGCCAGCTCTGGCGGAGAAAGCCCGCGCCCTTGAAGCCCGCGGCCGGCCCGACATGGCCATCCAGCTCTGGCAGCAGATTCTTCTCTCCGCTCCCGACAATACTGAAGCTCTTGCCGGCCTCGCCCGCGACTACAAGCTCACGGGCGACGACCGACAAGGCCGACGCAGCCCTCGATCGTCTGCGCCGCGTCAATCCCAACGATCCCAACATCGCCAGGATCGAAGCCATGTCCAGCACGCAGCGGCTCAGAGCGATCAGCTTCGCCAGGCCGGCGAACTGGCTCGCCAGGGCAAGGCCGCAACGACGACGCCATGCGCATCTATCGCCAGCTCTACGGCGACCATCCGCCCGACGGCGACATCGCCCTGGCCTACTATCAAACCCTCTACGGCACCGCCAGCGGCAAGCAGGCAGCCATCGCCGGCATGCGCGCGCTGGCCGATCGCAACCCCGGCGATCCGCGCTATGCCGTCGCAGCTGGGCATCATGCTCACCTACGACCAGCACACGCGCGCCGAAGGCATTCGCATTCTCCAGGCGCATCCCGCAGATCCCGACGCGCAAGCCGCGCTTGCGCCAGGCGCTCATCTGGGACTCTGCCAATCCTGCCTCGGCTGCCGAGCTGCGCGAGTATCTCAAGACGCATCCGCAGGACACAGGAGCTCGCCGACGCGCCTCAAGCAGAACGAGTCCAAGCTGGCGCAGATGAACTCCGGCATCGCGCGCACGCCCGCAGAGCGCGCCGCCTTCGCGGCGCTCAACGCGCACCACCTCGACGAAGCCGAGCAGCGCTTCACCGCGCTCCTCGAAGCAGACCCGAACAACGGCCGCGTCGCCGCCGGCATGGGTTTCCTGCGCATGCAGCAGAAGAACTTCGGCGCGCCATCAGCTATCTCACGCAGGCCGAGCAGAACGGCTACAAGGTCAAGACCGTCGAGACTGCGCTCGCCACCTCGCGCTTCTGGTTCACCATGAGCGAGGCCACGCAGGCCCTCGACGATAATCAGCTCGATCGTCGCCGCCACCAAATTCCGCGCCGCGCTCGACATGAATCCGCGCAGCCCCGATGCGCTCAACGGCCTCGCCGGCCTCTACATCAAGCAGCAGCAATACTCCGCCGCCGCCACGGTCTATCGAGCAGCTCATCAAGTCCAGCCCGCTTCGCTCGACGGCTGGCGCGGCCTGTTTCTCGCCTACGCGCGCGACAATCAGAACGACAAGGCGCTTGCCGTCTCCGCGCGTTTTCCCGCCGCAGGTCAAGGCCGCGCTCGACAAGGATCCCGAGTATCTGCGCACGCTCGCCGCCATCTATCAGGCCGCAGAACCGCACCGCCGATGCGCAGCGCGTTCTCGCTCTCGCGCTCGCGCTGCCGTTTCCCGACAACGGAGCACGCTCTAGGCCGACACCAAGCTCGCAATACGCCGGCATCCTGATGGAGGCCAAGCATTACGATCAGGCCGCTCGCGCTCTACGCGCAGGTCTTCACGAGCGATCCCGCCAATGTCTCCGCATGGATGGGCCTGCATCAGCGCGCATCACGAGATGGGCCAGGACACGAGGCCATCGCCGACGTGCAGAAGATGCCCGCCGGCCACCTACGAAACCGCGCTGGGCGATCCCGGCTTCCTGGCCATGCTCGGCGCCATCTATCAGCAGGCCAATCAATTTGAAGTTGCGCAGGGACTGCTCGAACGCGCCGTAAAACTTGCAGATCGCCGCCGGCGGCCAGCCCAGCATCGCGCTCGCAACTGCAGTTGGCGGCCATCTATCTGCTGCGCAACAACACCGATCAGGCCTACGCGCATCTACCACCAGGTCCTCACCGACCATCCTGACCGCGCCGACGCATGGAAAGGCCTCATCGCCACGCTCGCCGCCACCAATCGCAATCACGGAGGCGCTTCAGGAGATCGCGCAGATTCCCGCGCCCGTGCGCAAGCAGCTCGAAGCCGACATCGACTTCGTCGCAGACCGAAGCCAGCCTCTACGCCGCCACCGGCGACACCGCCCACGCCGTCGCAGTACATGAACCGCGTGCAGGCCTACTACGCCAAGACTAAAGCAACAGCCGCCGCCCAACATCGACATCCAGAACGCCTGGCTGCTTTACAACATCGGCAACGACCGCGCGCTCTATGCAGCGCTGATGCGCATCGGCGGCCGCACCGATCTCACCGTCGCGCAGCGCGAGACCGTCGCAGAATATCTGGGCCAACTGGAGCGTGCGCCGCGCCGCTGCGGCCATGGACAACGGCAACGCGCAGCGCGCCGTCGACATTCTCGACGCCGCCATCGCAGGCCTTCCCCAACAACCTCACCGTGCGCAAGGCCGTGGCCGGTGGCTTATGCGCGCGTAGGCCGCGCCAAGGAAGCGCTGGCTCTCTACAAGACCATCCCCATGCAGGACGCCTCTGCGGGCGACTTTGAAGGCGCCATCGGCGCCGCCCTCGCCGCCAACGACAAAAATCAGGCCGAGCTCTGGCTGCGCCAGGCGCTCGAGCGCTTCCGCAACCGATCCCGCCATCCTTGCGCTGGCCGCGCGTTACGAGCAGGCCCGCGGCGACAACGAGCGCGCCGCCGACTACTATCGCGCCTCCCTCGCGGCCATGCCCACAGTCTCGCCCGTCGACCGGCTCGCCCACGTGCTCGTCTATCCCGAGCAGGACACGAAAGCCCATCGCGCCGTCACCGCGGCCGATCTCAGCGTCTCCTCGATCCCGACTACGAGCCCTTCGCCAAGACCACCAAGCTTCCGCCTCTGCCCGCCTACGGTCCCGATCCCTATAACCCCACGCCGGTCGTGCTGCCCCAGGCGCAACCCGCCGACACGAATCCTGCCGTGCCTCCGGCGGATACACCCGGCCCCGGCGCGCGAAATGAACTTGTAGCGCCGGTCTCCCGACCGGCTGTACTGGCGGCGTCCACGCCGGCAGAAGCGATGCGCGCATCGCAAATCCGCCGCCACGTTGCTGAGAATTATTTCTGCCTCCGTCCCTCCACGGGCGCCCCTCAACTCGTTCGCGCATCGTGGACGCACACATCGACGCGCGCGCGCCCGGCCTTCTCCGCAAGGCACGCATCGATGCGCTTCGGCTTCGCCCCTCCCACCGTCATTCAATCCGCGATTGAAGCATTCGGCCAGGTCGCCATCGTTCCGAACCCGCCGCACTCGCTCGCCTCCGACGCCTGGAAGGGCCTCGTCTTCTCGCTCATGGCCGGCAATCGCAACGCCGAGGCGCTCGCCGAACTCGGCAAGATTCCCGCCGATGTGCGCCGCCAGCTCGAAGCCGACATCGAATGGGTGCAGGGCGTCGCCAGCCTCTACTTCGCCGTCGGCGACATCCCGCATGCCACGCTCTATCTCCATCGCGTTGAGAACTACTACCTCGCTGCATCGCGCGGCTGTGCCCGCCAGCCTTGAAGTGCAGCACGCCTGGCTGCTCTACAACCTCAAGGATGACGCCGCGCTCTATCCCGTTCTTGCAGCGCCTCGATGCTCGCCAGGATCTCACCGCCGATCAGCGCCAGCAGGTGGAAACTCTCTGGGCCCACTGGGCCGTGCGCCGCGCCAACGAAGCCATGGACAACGGCCAACTCCTGCGCGGCGTCGAAATCCTCGAGGCCGCATCGCAGGATTATCCCGGCAATATGACCGTGCGTCTGGCCGTCGCGGGAGCCTATGCGCGCGTCGGCCGTGCGCAGGAAGCCGTCACCCTCTTCAAGTCGCTCCACATGAACGACGCCAGTGTCGGCGATTTCCAGGGCGCCATCTGCGCCGCTATCTCCGCCACCGACATGGCCCAGGCCGAAGCCTGGCTGCGCATTGCATTAGCCAACTTTCCCAACGATCCCATCATCCTCGGCCTGGCCGCCCGCTTTGAGCAGGCCCGCGGCAACAACGAACGCGCCAGCGCCTTCTGGCGTGCCGCCATCGCCGCCATGCCTCCCGGCACCGGCGTCAAGAGCCTAGACTACGGTCTCGCGATGCCGCCGGGCACCACCTACCGCGCGCCCGGCCCCGGCGACACAAAGCATCTCCTGGATCCGAACGCCGCTCCGAGCATCGCCCCGAACCTGGCCCCGTCCGTCGAGCAGCTCGCGCCGCTGCCTTCCTACAAGCCGCAGACCACCACGCAGGCTCCCGTGCTCGCGCCAAGCCGGCCGGCAGCCGCGCCGCCACCGCAGGCAACCGCGCCTTCTACTGAACCGCTTCCACTTCCGTCCAGCGCACCGCTGACCGGCAGAGTTCAACTCCCGCCTACCGAAGAAACCATTAACACCACGGACAGTTCTGAAAACTCGCGCCTGCCGCAGCCGGCATCAAAAAACGCTGTGCCGCACACGCCGCCTGCCCATCCCCGCAATACGTCCGAGCCCATGGGTCCCGCGGCCGCCCAGACGCAAGCCCTATCGCCGACCAGACCGATAGTCAGCTCACGCAAGGCTCGGCATCCCTGATTCACAACGTGCCCAACGCGCCAGTCACGCCCATGCCCACAGTGCAGGCGCCGCCTGCAAAAAACGCCGGGCAGGGCAACTACAACACTGCGCAGTACACGCCCTCCGCGCAGGAAGCTGCCACGGGCGCCTACTCCGCGCCCCAGCAGCAGACGCAGCAGCAACCGCCTCAAGCCACGCCACAGCAGCCCGCGGCCAAGCCGCAAGCCGGCGTAACCACGCACCACAAGCGGAAGAAGAGTCAGCAGACACAAACTCCAGCCAACGCTCCCATCACCGGCAATCCGCCACCCGAGACTGCTGCTCCTCCCAGCGAAACCGCACCTCCGGCTCAGGGCCAGCAGCCCCAGCAGCCCGTTCCCGCGACGCAGGAGCCGTCTTCGGAATCCACCACCTCCACCGGCCTCAGCGACGAAGAGCTCGAGCAGCGCAATCTGCCGCCGCTGCGCGGCCCCTGGATCCGCATCCAGCGCCAGGCCAACCCGATCAGCCCGCGCGACCTGGCCGAGCAGCAGTTGCAGGCCATCGAGAGCGGCTACAGCGGCTGGCTCGGCGGCAGCACCGTGCTCAACTACCGCACCGGCACTCCCGGCTACAGCCAGTTAGCCGCCATCGAAGTCTCCCTTCGAGGCTTCCGCGCCGCTCGGCTATGGCGCGCGCATCACCGCCGTCGCCCGGCCCGTCTTTCTTGACTCCGGCCAGGCCGACGGCACAGCCACCATCTCCGTCCCCGAATCCATCCGTCTCCGGCGCTGTCGCTCATCCGAGCCATCGCCCGAGCCCATCGGCACGCCCTGCACTCGCCACACCAACGCTCACGCCGCCCGCGCAGCAAAACGCCGTCGGCATCGGCGGCGAGTTGCAACTCGCCTTTCCCCACTTCGCCATCGCCGGCGGCTACACGCCGTCCAACTTCCTCGTCTCCACCTTCACCGGCCGCTTTCATGTGGAAGCCCGGCAACGGCCCCTTCACCTTCAGCTTCACGCGCGACTCGGTAAAAGATTCGCAGCTCTCCTACGCGGGCCTGCGCGATCCCGGCAGGCAACACGCTGAGCACGCAAGGTCAAATCTGGGGCGGCGTGGTCTACAATCAGGGACAGGTGCAGTTCGCGCACGGCGACGCCGAGTCCGGCTACTACTTCGCCGCCGGCGGCCAGTACCTCACCGGCTACAACGTCGCTCAACAACAATCGCATCGACGGCAACGGCGGCGCCTACTGGCGCGTCTTCGCTTCGCCCGAGTACGGCAACCTCAGCGTCGGCGCCAACTTCTTCGCCATGCACTACGCGAACAACCAGAACGCCTTCACGCACGGCATGGGCGGCTACTTCAGCCCGCAGGGCTACTTCCTGGGCAACGTGCCCTTCACCTGGTCAGGCCACTACATCAACCGCTGGCACTACAACATCATGGGCGCGGTCGGCGCGCAGGCGTTTCAGGAGGATTCCACGCCGCTCTGGCCTCTGGCCGGCGACAAGCCGCTTGAGACCAGCCAGAACAATCCCATGCTGCCCAATGTCACCAGCGTCAGCGCGCAACTACGACTTTCGCAGCCAGGTGGCCTATCAGATCAGCCCGCACTGGTTCGCCGGCGGCTACCTCGCGGCCAACAACACGCGCAACTACACCTCCACCTCGGTCGGCTTCTTCGTCCGCTTCATGTTCCGCGAGCAGCCCTCCACAGCCACCGCCCCACCGGCCTCTTCCCGTGGGACGGCATCCGGCCCTTCACCGTGCCGTAGCGGCAATCCGTCAACGTTTCTGCGTTTTTGAAAGTTTGATCGTCGAAGCGCCAAAATCTTGAATGCTGAGATCGCAAAGCTAAATAATATTAAGTTAATATCTTGACATTATTAATAAATATAATTATTATCGCAATCGAGCTCAAGATTCTCGATTCCATCCATGGCCTCTGACCCCAAACCCGCCTCCGACTGGCAAGACCTGCTCCGCATCGCCCAGGGATCGCCCCTCGTCATCGAGCGCGTCCGAATCCCGGAAAGACATCTCGCCGTCGAAGGCCAATTCACCTTGCCCGAGCTGGCCCGGCTCAGCCTGGAAGACCAGGTCTTCGTCATTGCCTTTCTTCGCTCCCACGGCACCATCAAGGAGATGGAGCAGACCTTCGGCGTCAGCTATCCCACCATCAAGGCGCGGCTGAACCGCATCTCCAGCCAGTTGGAGTTTGTCGAAACCAATCCATCACCCACGCGTACCGAGGGTCGCACCGACATTTTGGATCGGCTTCAACAAAGGCGAAATTACGGCCGCCGAAGCCATCCGCGCATTGGAGGCGCTGAAATGATTCCCAATTTCGCCATCTTGCAAGTCGAAGCGCCGCACTTCCACATGCCGCGTCTGTGGCTGCCGCTCTTTCTGCTCTGGATTCCGGTCATTCTGATTTCGCCGCTCATCTTGATCGTCATTCTTGGTCTGTGCATGGCCGGCCGCATCAGTCCCTGGCGCGCCATCGCAGTTTTCTGGTCGATTCTTGTCGAGTTTGCCCGGAACCCATGTCCACGTCGGCACGCACGATAGCAAAGTCCTGGTTCGCATCCTCTAGAGCAGATTGATTTCGAGATGTCGCGCCACGCATTCACTCATTTCACTTCTTTCACATTTACTTCACTCCGAAAAGGAGAACATCAATGAACGAAAATCGCCGTCAAATCCTGGAAATGCTGGCCGCGGGCAAGATCACCGCCGATGAGGCCGAGCAGTTGCTAGCCGCTCTTGAGCCTGCCGTCTTCGCAACCGCAGGCACATTCACCGGCAAAATCCCAGCTCCGATCCCTCAGCCGAGTCCACCGTGAAGACCCGCGCTAAGTATCTGCGCGTCCTCGTCGAAGCCAACGAAAAAGGCGAGCCGACCACGGTCAATGTGCGCGTGCCCATGCAGTTGCTCCGCGCCGGCGTGCGCCTTGCCAGCCTCATCCCTAAGCAGGCACACGATCAGCTAGACGCGACGCTCAGCCGCCACGGCATTCCGCTCACCCTTTCGCAAATCAAGCCGGAAAACCTCGAAGAGCTCATCGACCACCTGGAAGATCTCACCGTCGACGTCGATGCCAAAGAGGAAAAGGCCAAGGTGCGCGTGTTCTGCGAATAGGAACGGATGAGCCGTGGTTTTAAATCGGCTCGAAATGCGAGAACATTCTCTGAAATTCGGGCAGATTGGATGGAGTCTCGTAGAAACATACCGCCTCGAATCGTTTCCATAAACCGAGAACCACCGGATTTTGGTGCGCACCCGCGATGGCTTCCTGGGAAACCCATTCGAAGACTTCGATGATTGTCCCATCCGCGGTGCGCATCACGATCGAAGGGCGTTCGGTGACAAGACCCTCGGCGCGCAGCGGCGGCAGGTGGTTGCGAACCAGCTCCAGCAGAGCTTCCTCGCAACCCGAGCGCGGCTTATAGCAGGCAACTGAGATCGAACCCATAAAACCTCCTCGATGATTTTGCGTGGGTATAGCAATGCCGCCGGGCGCTCTGAACCCCTCGCATCGGGAGACCGGGAGTCGAAGGGCCACCGTTTTCTCACTCCCTTGCTCCCATCGTCCCTATGTCTTTCGCGCCGGCTTCTGCATCGGCACCACCTGCACGGTCACGTCGCGCACCTCGGACAGAAACCGGTTCAGCACCGAGCCGCGCAACAGAATGTCCCAGCGCGAGCGCGCCGACTGCCCGAAGACCACGTGGCGAGATGTTCTCCTGCTGCGCAAACCGGATCAGCGCGTCGGAGACATTGCGGTCGGTGAGCGAAACCACCTGCGCGCCCAGGTCGCGCGCCATGCGCTGGTACTCTTCCAGCCGGTGAAAGGCCTCCGGATCGCCGTGGCCCTTGTCGTCGGGCCGGCTCACGTAAACCGCGTACCAGTTGCGTCGCCAGGCGCCCGGCAATGCGCGCGCCGACGCGCAGCAGCCGCTCCGTGCCCGGCCGCGTGCTCAGGCACACCATCACCTTCTCCGGAATCGGCGCCTGTTCCAGCCCCTGCGTGCGGCGATACTCCGCGGCGCGGTTGCCCACCTGTTCCGCGGTGGTGCGCAGCGACAGCTCGCGCAGCATGTTCAGGTTGCCCTTGCGGAAGAAGTTGGCCAGCGACTGCTCCACCTTTTCCGGCGCGTAAATCTTTCCCTGCCGCAGGCGGTCGCGCAGCTCGTCCACGGTCACGTCGACGTTCACCACTTCGTCGGCGCGCTTGAAGAAGCTGTCGGGAACGGTCTCGCGGATGGTGGTATTCGCCGAGCGGTTGACGGCGTCGTTCAGCGTTTCCAGGTGCTGGATGTTCACGGCCGTCATCACGTTGATGCCGGCGTCCAGCAGCTCCAGCACGTCTTCGTAGCGCTTGCGGTTCTTGCTGCCGGGCACGTTGGTGTGGGCCAGCTCGTCCACCACCACGGTATGCGGATGGCGCGCGATGATCGCGTCCACGTCCATCTCTTTCAGGTTCACGCCGCGGTAGGGAATCACCTTCTGCGGAATCATCTCGAGATCGCGGATGCGCGCCTCGGTCTCCTTGCGCCCGTGCGTCTCCACCAGCCCGATCACCACGTCCACGCCCTGCTGATGCTTCATGTTGTAGGCGTCGTTGAGCATGTGGTAGGTTTTGCCTACGCCGGGCGCGGCGCCAATGTAGATGCGCAGCTTGGCGGGTTCCTGGGCTTTCTCGAGTTGAATCTCGGCCATGGCTCAGCCCACCTCGACAGGATGATGGACTTCCGCAGCCACAGCCACCGGAAGCGTGAAGCGGAATGTCGATCCGTGGCCCAGCCGGCTCTCCACGGCAATCTGCCCGCCCAGCGACTCCACCAGCCGCCGCACCAGCGCCAGGCCCAGCCCCGAGCCCTTCTCTGAGAATGGATTGAAGCGGTCGAAGATGGCGCTCAACCGCTCGGCCTCGATGCCGCGTCCCGTGTCGCGCACGCTGAACTGCACAAAGTCCTTGATCTCTTCCGCGGCCAGAAGAATCTCGCCCTCTTCCGGCGTGTAGCGCAGGGCATTGGAGAGCAGGTTGTCGAGAATCGAGCGCAGCGCGCGGCGGTCGGCCTGCACCATGGCCAGATCGGCGTAGGCCTTCACGTCCACCCGGATGTGCTTTTTCTGCAGCCTCGTCGCAGTAGCGGTCGCGCGCCTCGTTCAAAGCCTGCAGCGGGCGCATCCGCTCCAGCTTCATTTCGCGCTTGCCGGTATCGAGTTCGGCCACTTCGATCAGGTCGCTCATCAGATCGTCCAGGTTCTCGGCCTCCTTGCTGGCCGTCGGCCACCAGTTCGGTCTGCAGCGGCGTCATCTCGCCGCTGAAGCCCTGGGCCAGCGCGTAGAGTCCGCGCCGCAGCTGCAGCAGTGGGTCGCGCAGCTTGCGGCTGGCCACGGCAATGAATTGCGTCTTGAAGCGGTCGGTGTCCTGCAGGCTGGTCACGTCTTCCAGCGTCGTCACCGTGCCCAGCAGCCGGCCTTCGGAGTCGCGCATGGGCGTGGTGCGCAGCCGGTAGCTGCGCTCCTGCTTGCCGATGCGCATCGGCAGCATGGACGCTTCGTCTTCGGCGGCCACCGCCTTCTGCATGGAAACCGCATCGCGGATGGCGCTCAGAATCTTGTCGCCGCCGGGCGTATTCGTCAGCGCCATGCGATCGCCCGCCGCTTCGCCCAGCAACTCCGCTGCCGCCTGATTCACCTTCAGCACGTGGCCCTTGCCGTCGGTCACGATAATGGGCTCAAAGATCGATTGCAGCACGGCGTCGGAGAGCTGAAACTCCATCTGCCGCCGGCCGGCCTCGGTGTCGCGCAGTTCGCGCAGCCGCACCGCAATCCGGTTCAGCTCGCCGGCGATCACGCCAAAGCTGTCGCGGCTGCTCCACTCCACGCGGTGTTCCAGGTTGCCCTGGGCGATGCGGTGCGCATCGCGCGCCAGATTCTGAATCGGGCCGCAGCACAAAGAAAATCGTGGCTGCCGCAACCAGCTACCGCGGCTACGCATATCACGTTCGCCAAGTGCAGTTGCCCGGCCGCAGCCAGCGCCCGATGCGTGGCGACCACCAGGCCCACGGTCAGGCAGCCGAGGAGCACACAGCCGAGAATCAGTCGCTGGGTAAGATTGAGCATGTCCGGTTTCCGTGCCAGTGAAAGGTCGACTTACTCATTCTCGCGGATGCAGCCGCACCCTGCAAAGCCGACTCTGCAAAAGACATTCGAAACTCTCACGGAATCTGGCACACGGCCAGCGAATCATTGTGCCACCGGCAGTCAAGCCCGTCCGGCTGCGGATAGGCCACCAGCACCCAGTCCACGCCGAACTCCGTCTTCAGCCGCTCAAAGTCGGCGAGCTTGAAGTTGCGCCAGCCATCCTCAGCCGTCACCTGGCTCGCCCACACCGGCCCCAGTTCCGGCACCTGGGTCACGACGGCAGCATCCTTCACCGCATCCGCCAGCTGGCTGCGCTCGGCCAACGCGCGAAACCCGTGATAATCCTCGCCGGGCGCTTCCATGTAATGCGGATCGAGCGCGAAATACGCGTTCTCCGGCGTATTCGTCCGGATCCATGCAAAGGCCTGCAGCCAGGGATTGGCCGGCGCACGTCCCGGCAGCTCCAGATGCTCGCTGCCGCCAAACTCTGCCCGCTGCCACAGCAAACATGCTGCCGTTGACGACCAGCAAAAACGCCGCCCAGCGCCACACGCTTCTCTTCAAAGCGAATCTTCCCAGCATCGCGCCCGCCGTCATCATGAGCAGGAAATACATCGAGATGCAGGTAGCGCATGGGCTGCAAAGGTGTCAGCCGCACCAGGGATGACGGCCACAGCATAACCATGGCCAGCGCCTGCTGGAACACGCCATAGAAAAACACCGCCGCCGCAAATCGCGCCAGCAAAGTCTCCCCGCGTTTGTGCGCAACACGCCAAAGCAAGCCAGAAGAGAGCCAGCTGGCGCCAGCGCTCCCAGCCACTCATACCAGGTCCATTGGTAGAGGTAATAGTAGGTACGCGTGTCCAGAGCCTGGCGCCATCCCGGATCGGCCGGCTCGAAGACCCATCCCAGCGGCACCAGCGCAAAGGTCGCGCTGCGTAACGCGCGCAGCCGCACATGCACTCGGTCCATCAAAGTCATGGCAAGGAAAAAACAGAACGAAATTCCCATGGCGGCCATCAGCGGATGCATCAAAAACGCCACCAGCAGCAACGCCGCCGCCTGCCAGCGCTTTCCATCCAAAATACGCCACACCGCCAGCAGGATCATGGCTGTGGCCAGAGTGCGCGGGTGCAGATGCTGGTCGGCCATGTAGAGCGCCGTCCCTGCAACGGGCAGCGTAAACACGCCCGCGACCATCGCGACCGCTGCCCATCGCGCGCTACCTCGCGAAACAGCAGGTTCGCGATCTTCTTCACCGCCCACAGAATCAGGAACAGCGCCACCAGTTGCCAAACCAGCTCCGCCCACTCGAGCGGCATGTGGCTCCAGCGAACAAAATGCGCCATCAAGCCGTCGAATGCCGTGGCCTGCATTTGCAGACGAAAGAAGTTTGCATTGTGCGGGAAAAGCGCCGGATTCAGGTCTGCTTTCACGGCGGGCAAATAAATTCCGTCGTCTTCGAGGCCGGGATGGTAGCCCATGACCAGAAATCCCAGCACCGTGAAGAGCAGAACGCCCGGCAACTCGAAAGAAAAGCGCTTGCGCATCAACTGCGATTCGCCAACCGCTTCCAGAACAGGTGCTACGCAATGCGCCACGGGAAATAGAATATCCTTCCGGAGCGTAGCAGTTGCGGCAGCAACATGCGCAGCAGCAGGAATCCGCCCACGCCCGCAAAAAACACCAGCGCCATGCGAATCCCCGGCTCGCGGTTCACCTCGGGCACCAGATCGGTGGCGGCTACGTAGAGCGCCACACCCGCGGAGACCGGCAATCCATACGGTACCCAACGCGGCACCAGTTGGATCACAAGCACACCAAGCAACGTGGCCGCGGCCAGCAAGACCGCGGAAGAAAATGCCGCCGCCCGGCTCCGCCCGCTCGCCAGCATCACGCTCGCCATGGTGAATCCCTCAGGCGCTTTATGCAGCAGAATGGCAAGAAAAATCAGCCACCCGAGCCAATTCGAAAGCGCAAACCCAGAACCGATCGCCACGCCGTCGAAGAGCGCATGCACGCTCAATCCACCCAGCACCGAATAGCCCGTGCGCTTCGACACAAATTCGCCGGCATGCGTCTCCTCGCCGAAATGAAAATGCGCGTTCATCGTGTGCTCCAGCAGGTGTACCGCGCAATATCCGGCCATGATCAGCGCCGGAGCCAGGGTCGCATTCAGTCGGAAGCTTTCCGGCGTCATTTCGAGCAGGGCAGTGGCCATCAGAAATCCCGCGCCCAGCGCGACAAAGTAGCGCAGATAGCGCTCTACGCCGCGCGCGCGCACCAGCACCAACCCGCCGGCTACGTCAGCCAGTGCGGCAATGGTTCCGAGAATGAGTGAGGTGGTCAGCATGAGATCGTGATTCACGAGTTCTTACCCGGTATGCCGGATGTGCACCACATCCCCATCCTGCACGATGTATTCCTTGCCTTCCAGGCGCAGTGTTCCCTTGGCCCGCGCTGCTGCTTCTGAGCCGGCATCGAGCAGACTGATCCCAGCGAATGGTCTCGGCGCGGATAAAATGATGCTCCAGATCGGAGTGGATCGCCCCCGCTGCCTGCGGCGCTTTCGAGCCGAGCGGCACCGTCCACGCGCGGCATTCGTCCTCGCCTGCGGTGAAGAAACTGATCAGTCCCTAGCAGCTCGTAGCTCTTGCGAATCAACCGCACCAAACCGCTCTCATTGCAGGCCATAGCTGCCCAGGAATTCCGCAGCCTCGGCGTCGTCCATCTCCGCCAACTCCGCTTCCACTTTGCCGCAGATTGCGGTTGCGCCGGCATTTGGCCGGTGCGCCAACTCATCTAGCTTGTAGCGGCTCACCGCGGCCTCCAGATCGGCGCCCAGCGTAGTGCTTTCATTCACATTAAGTACATACAGAATTGGCTTTTGCGACAAAAACATGAAGCCGCGAATGAGTTTCTTCTCGTCCTGCGTCATCTCCAGCTCGCGCAGCGGAATCTCCTTCTCCAGCGACTCTTTCGACCGCAGAAGCAGCGCCTGCTCGCGTTCCAGCTCGCCGGTGCGCCCCTTCTTCATGTCCTTCTCGACGCGCTCCAGGCGCTTTTCCACCTGCGTCAGATCGCTCACCATCAGATCGAATTCGACGCTCTTCACATCGCGTAATGGATCGATCGGCCCTTCGTGCGGAACCGCATCGTTCTCGAAGGCGCGCAGCACGTGAATCAGCGCGTCCACGTTGCGCAGATTGGTCAGGAATGCAGTTTCTTTCAGCGCCTCCTGCCCGATGGCCGCCACGTCGACATACTCCACTGACGCATAGGTGGTTTTCTTCGGCGAGTACAGTGCCGACAGTTTGTCCAGGCGCTCGTCGGGCACGCGCGCCACGCCAATGTGTGCCTCGCGCGAGAATCCGTGATCCTCAATCTTGGCTTTGGTCAGAATCTTGAACAGAGAAGTCTTGCCCACCTGAGGCAGGCCGATAATTCCGGTTTTCATCGTCGTTCCATCGTGGCTCGGGCACAATCATCTACGATCGCCCGGGCCTCTTCGATGATACAGGACAGAGTGCAGCTAGGAGCTTCGCCCTTCAGCCCACGCCACCAGCACCACCGTCGCCAGCCCCAG
Organism: uncultured Acidobacteriota bacterium; assembly: GCA_963826735.1. Taxonomy (GTDB): domain Bacteria; phylum Acidobacteriota; class Terriglobia; order Terriglobales; family Acidobacteriaceae; genus Telmatobacter. Next base: position 299,150 of record CAWGYN010000004.1, on the reverse strand, counting down.
CAGCAGAACTGACTCCTCCACAAACACGCTGCGCTGATGCAGCGTGTTGAAGTGAATGGTCGTGGGATTCGTGATGTCCGTGGTGTCGATCGCGCCGCCCGCAGCTCTGCGGTCGCGGTCCATGGCGGGAATGATGCCGTACTGCGAGTAGACGGTGGCTGCGATCATCACCACCAGCAGCGCCATGGGCGCCAGCACGGCGCGCGGCTTGTAGATGCCCCACGCGGGGGCCAGCGCCAGCACTGCCAGCGCCACCACTCCCGCCACCAGCCCCATGCCGTGCAGGATGCGCAGCAACTGGCCCACAATGGTGCCCGCCGCATGGGTATCAGGCCGCAGGGAATTGAACGTGATCGCAGCAACGATAGGGAAGAAGATCTCCGCCCCGATCCAGACGATGAGAGCGAATGAAAGAAGAGTACGAAGCAAAGTCTTCATTGAGGAAGGATACAAGGGAAGAGTGTGAGTGTGCAGTGTGAGTGTGGCCGAATCTGCCCGGCACACCCGCGCTCACACTCACACTCACACTTGGCTTTTCTTCAGCGCCCGCTTCAGCACGATTTCCAGCGCCGCCTTCTGCTCTGCGTACTCATCCTGCGGGAGTGTGCCCGCGATGCGCTCGCTCTCCAGCGCGAACAGTTCCTCTTTGAGCGCGTTCAGCAGCGCTGCATTTTTCGCTGCAGGCGAGGCGGCGGGAGAGGTGGACGCAGTAAGGCTAACTGTCGTCGTTCCTCCCGGCGGTACACCCGCTCCGGCTCCCGCCGCCGGTTTGCGCAGTAGGAAAGCCGCAACCGCGGCCAGCAGTAATGCCAGCCCGGCAAGAATCCACCACTTGTACTTCGACAGCGGATCGGGCGTGTTGATAGGCGGCGCAATTCCGCCTCCTGGCTGGTTGCCCGGCGCGCCAGCTCCCTGGCTGTTATCGCCTTGCCCACTCTGCTCCTCGCGCGGAAACGACCCGCTTCCGGAGACCGAGAAGGCGATCTCCTTGCCCGGCGTGGCATCCCGCTTCATGTACGTCAGCAAGGTCGGATCCTGCGGCGAAGCCTCAAAGCCCGATCCGCTGAACGTCATGGACTTGGGAAGCACCACCCAGATCGCGGTCACAGGCTTCGTCTCCATCACGTGGAACGCATATTTCCCGCTGCTGTACGGCACTTCATATTCAATGCGAAAGAGCGTGCCCTTGCCGCCCTCGTCAGGCTGGATAGGGAAATCGATTGAGTAGTCGCCTTTCGGGCCATCGGGATCGAGCTTTACGCTCGTCGGCAGCGTGCCTGCGCCCGGCCGCTGCGCCGAAACGTCGCCCACTACAGCGTCTCCCGGCAGGATGATCTCAAACGATTTCTTGCTCCACTGCGTGCGCGGTGGCGCGCTGTTGTTGTGTACCGTGTAACTCTCCACAACCCGAAGCTGTCCATTGTCGGTCTCTACGCCGATCACATGCTCATCGACTACGACGCCTTCCACTTTCGGCGACACGTCGTAGACCGAGATATCGCCTTGTCCTCCGCCCTGCGGCGCGGCAACAAAATATCCTGCTCCCTGGTGGGTCACGCGGAGCAGGTAAGGATTGCTGCCGGGCAAATTCAACGTGTAATGTCCCTGCGTGTCGGTGGACGTTTGGCCCACTTCGCTCATGCCCGACATGGGCTCAACCAGCACCACAGTGTCGCCCGCGGCAGGCTTGCCGGTCGTCTTGTCCGTCACGGTTCCAGTCACAGTCGCGGCCTGCGCCAGTGCGCCGGCAAACAAAAAACTCAATGCAAGAGTGCGAAAAGCAAATTTCATATTTGTCAAACCGTTCCTTTGTTCAATTGCCGCATGGCCTCGCGAATCCAGGTTCTTCAGCTCTGCATGAGGTCTATTTCCGCCATTAGCTGTGCGGTCTCGTGTTCAAGAAGCGCGCGCTGGGCCTGAAAATCCTCCTCAGGATATTTGCCGGCGCGATATTCAAAGCTCAGGTCGCGCAGGTTCTCGTAAAGCTGCTCCTTGCGCTCCAGCAGATAGTCCAGCCGCGTCTTCTCTTTCTGGCTGGCAAATGCGTTCTCCGGCCAGAAGGTGTAGAGAAAGAGAGCAAACAGAAGCATTACCCCTGCAATCAATCCCTCGGTTTCCGTCATTGCTCAAAATCCTCCATCACTACCGGTTTCACGGCGAATGCGTTCCATACGCTCTTGCTCTGCCGGATCAAGCGCAGCAGTCTCTCCCGCCGTCGCAATCTGCGTCTTTCTACCCAGCCCGCCCCAGCGCCGGATGAGCAGAATCGTTCCCAGCAACGCCGCGGCAAACACCGCAAACGGCGCAACCCACGCCACCAGGTCGAAGCCCGTGGTGCGTGGCGCGGCCAGCACGGTTTCGCCGTATTTTGCCGCAAATGCATCCAGAATCTGCTGATCGCCGAGTCCCGAATCAATGGCCGCGGACAATTCCGAAAGCTCCTTGTCGCGGTCGGGGCATCCCACGTGATCGCATTCTCCCAGTACTTGCGAACATCCGCACTGGCACATCAGCCGGTGACTCAGGGAATTCAGTCGCGAAGCGGGAGCGGAAGCGCCAAGCGAAAAACAGATGGCCACGACTAGCACGAGAGCTTCCACTGTTCTTGTCCAAAAAGCAAAGCGCAACGGAGTTGCCATCAGTCGCCTCCTTTCATCGCCGCCGCAATTGGCGTTGCTTGCGTCGCTGGCACCCTGCAGAGCAGCCGTTGCCGGCGTCAGGCTCGGCACCAGCGCGATGAACGTGCCCGCCACGATCACCGCCAGGCCAAACCAGATCCAACCCACCAGCGGATTCAGAAACGCTTTGATGATGGGCTGACCGGTGTCCGGATTCGTGCCCTCGTAGACCACGTAAAGATCCCATTCAGGAACGGAATGAATCGCCACCATGGTTTGCGGCTGCACGCCTTCGCCCAGGTGATAGAAGCGCTGCTCCGGCGTCATCTGGAAAACTTTTTTGCCGCCTTTGTACACGTCCAGCACCGCGTAATCGGAGTCGAAATCCGGATTAGAATCCTGGCTCGAGCCCACCTGCACCAATGTGTAAGGCCCGATGTTGAGCTGGTCGTGGAAGGCCATTTCTTTCTCGGCATTGCGATTGAAAGCCGCGCCGGCCAGTCCGATCACCACAACCACCACTCCGATGTGAATGAGGTAGCCGCCGTATCTGCGTGTATTGCGCCGCGTCAGCAGCCAAAGTGCCGCAAAGAGGTTGCGGCCCGTCTGCCGGGAGATCACCGCAGCCCCGCGGAAGAACTCCGACAAGATCGCCGTCAACACCGCGGCCGACAATGCGAATGCCACGATCGCATAGAAATGTCCCTGATCGAATGCGCCGCCCTTCCACGGATTCGCACCGGCCACAAGACAAACAATCACCGTGGCCCACAGCGCAATCACCGGCAGCACAAAATTCCGCTTGATGGCCTTGAGCGACGTGGCGCGCCACGGCAGCAGCGGTCCCACGCCGGTCAGAAACAGCAGAAAGAGTCCAATCGGCACGGCTACGGCGTTATAGAACGGCGCGCCCACCGTCACCTTTGTACCTTCCACATACTCCGACAGAATCGGGAACAGCGTGCCCCACAAAATCACGAAGCAGGCCGTCAGCAGCACCAGGTTGTTGAACAGGAAACTCGATTCGCGGCTCACCAGCGATTCCAGTTGGTGCTCGGTCTTCAAGTGGCTGCGCTGCAGCACATAAGTGAAGATGCAAACCGCCAGCACGATGCACATGAAGACCACAAACCACGTGCCGATCGACGATTGCGCGAAGGCATGCACCGAGCTCACCAGGCCGGCGCGGGTCAGCAGCGTTCCCAGCAGCGTAAGCAGAAACGTGGAGAAGATCAGCCACACATTCCAGCTCTTCATCATGCCCTTGCGCTCCTGCATCATCACGGAGTGCAGGAAGGCAGTTCCGGTCAGCCAGGGCATGAAGCTCGCGTTTTCCACCGGATCCCAGCCCCAATAGCCGCCCCAGCCTAGCACCGCGTAGGCCCAGTGCATGCCCAGGAAAATGCCGCAGGTCAGGAACAGCCACGTCACCATGGTCCACGTGCGCGTGATCTTGATCCACTTTTCACCGGGATAGCGCATCATCAGCGCGCCCAGCGCAAACGCGAAGGGCACTGAGAATCCCACATAGCCCAGGTAGAGCATGGGCGGGTGAATCACCATCTCCGGGTACTGCAGCAGGGGATTGAGCCCGTTGCCGTCGGCAGGAACCGGCCCCCCGGCAACATAGCCCGGGAGCAGCGCAAACGGCGGCGCGGCAAACACCAGCACCGCCAGAAAAAACACCTGCACACCGGACAGAATCGTTCCCGCGTAAGCGTAAAGCTTCACATCCGTCTTATGCCGCAGCCGCAGAACAAAGCCATATATCCCCAGCAGCCACGCCCAAAGCAGCAGCGAGCCTTCCTGGCCGCTCCAAAGCGCCGCGAACTTGTAGGGAATCGGCAATGCCCGATTGGAGTGCTCAAGGATGTAGGTGATGGAAAAATCGTTGGTAAAGACCGACCATATCAGGGCAAAAGCCGCTCCCGTAACTGCCACAAATCCGGCAATTCCGGCCCGGCGGGCGGTGTCGGCCAGCCGCTCAGGCGAAATCCGCGTCGGTTGCCCGGTAGCGATCAGCCGCAAGGCCAGCGCACCCGCCAAAAGATTATAGGCGGCCAAAGCTAACGCAATAAGAAGACAGAGACTTCCGAAGGCTGCCATGATGACTCCACAATGATTCTCGCACGCAAAGGAGGGGAACCGGAGACCTCTCCGATGGACCTATTCTCTATCCATGATAGGAGGTCGCAGTGTGATTTAGCTCACACTATGGACGGCGTGGAGTATGGACAGTCTGGAATCTGGTCCGCCCCGAGGGGAAGATCTTCACAGGTTGGAGATAAACCCAGCCCGTGGAGCTTTGTAATAAGTGCACGGCTTCAGCCGGGCCGATTAATCAGGAAAATGAATTTGGGCTTCAGCCCCTGCCAGTCCCCACCTTGCCTGGTTTGCTTTTCGTTCGGACTTTTTCCGTAGCCTCTTCAGGCCACAGCAGCTTTGGGATCGGCGAGCATCCAGCTGGCAAGGTTCAGCATTCTTACTGCAACAAGGGGCTTGGCGAGGAAGCAAACGTGTGCCTCTGAGTAGTCTGCGGGAGTTTCGCCGATCGCGCCCAGAACCAGAATCGGCAAACCAGGAGCCCTGCTGCGCAACTCGTTGACGAGCGCCGGCCCACTCATTCCCGGCAGGTGATGGCCGGAGATCACCAGGCGCAGATTGTCCGCGAACTCTCGCTGCTCGATCAGGCAGAGAGCCTCGGCGGCGTCGGTGACCCTGCGAACGTCGCCGAAGCGTTGCTCCAGAACCGAGAGGATAAGCGAAGCCTGGAGCGGATCGTCGTCCACGAGGAGGATGCTTGCCATGGGCCCAGACTGACGCGTCCTAAACTCCGCTCCAACGCGCCCCTTCTATTAACTAACTAGCAAATAAGATGGCGCATCGGTGTCTTTGGTTATCTGCAGCGGAGCGGAATCGTTTCTCAAGGGCTGGAGCTTTCGCACTGTGGCACAATAGCTGAACTATGAAACCTATTGTCAGAATTGTTTCAGCGTTGGTTGCCGGGCTGCTGTGCACTCCGGCGCTCGAGGTCGCGGCGACGCATTCGCTGCTGGTTTCGGCAGCATCTATCGGCCAGTCGGACGGGATTGAAATGGAGCAAACGCTGTACGTGCAGGCGCCCGATTTCCCCGGGGGAGACGACAGCATTGTTCTGGTCTGGCTGCCCGAACCTCTCGTGAGCACCTGCATGGGTAGGACGATGAAGGAATGCTCCAAAATCGATTACTGCATCCGCACCACCAACCCGAACGGCCCGCAGTGCAGGGACCTCGGCATACCCCGAGCCCAATTGCCCCACTACCCGCCAGACATGCGGCCGCGCCGGGCCATCAGCGTTGTTATGCGTGCAATGGGCAACGACCACGGCTTTGATCGGCTGAAGGCGTTTTACCGGAACGCGTCGCCGTCCAGCCTGAGCAGGCTTTCGGCCGAAGCGACCATCCAGGCCAGGATCCGCTATAACGACAACCCGTCGTTCCAGAGTTTCTATCTGTTGGAAGTGCTGTCGACGCCATAGGCTTCAAAGCGCAGTTCCCGCACGACCGTACCGCCGGTCTTCTGACCGGCTGTAGTGCGGGTCTCCAGACCCGCACCGATCCAAGGGCCGTTACGAAATCGTGCGGTCTGAGCACTACCCGAACAGAAACTCCTTGTCGCGCAGCTCCTTGATCGCATCGCGCAGCCTCGCCGCCTTCTCGAATTCAAATTTGCGCGCCGCCTCGCGCATCTCCGTTTCGAGCTTGGCGATATAGGCGTCAAGCTCTTCCTGAGTTTTGAATTCGGTCACGACCGCCGTCTCCTCCACGTCAATCTCTCCGTATTCCGCCTTCAGAATGTGCGCCAGGCCCATATCCACGTGGCTGATGATCGACTGCGGCGTGATGCCGTGCTCTTCGTTGTAGGCGCGCTGGATGGCGCGGCGGCGATCCGTCTCATCCATTGCGCGGCGCATGGAGTCGGTCATGCTGATCGGCGTAGAGAATGGCTCTGCCCTCGACGTGACGCGCCGCCCGGCCCATGGTTTGAATCAGCGAACCCGCCGAGCGCAGAAAGCCCTCTTTATCGGCGTCGAGAATCGCCACCAGCGAAACCTCGGGCAGGTCGAGCCCTTCGCGCAGCAGGTTGATGCCGATCAGCACATCGAACTCGCCCTTGCGCAGTCCGGCCAGCAGCTTCACCCGCTCCAGCGTCTCGATCTCGGAGTGCATGTAGCGGCAGCGCACGCCGACCTCGGTGTAGTAGCCGGCCAGGTCCTCGGCCATGCGCTTGGTCAGTGTCGTCACCAGCACGCGCTCATTGCGCTTTGCCCGGTCGCGAATCTCGGCCAGCAGATCGTCGATCTGGCCTTTCACGGGGCGAATCTCGACCTCGGGATCCACCAGGCCCGTCGGCCGGATCACCTGCTCAACGACCACGCCGGCCGACCTCGTCAATTCGTACGGGCCCGGCGTGGCCGAGACGTAAACCGTCTGGTGCACGCGATTCTCGAACTCGTCGAACTTGAGCGGCCGATTGTCCATCGCCGACGGCAGCCGGAAGCCGTAGTCGACAAGCGTCTGCTTGCGGCTGCGGTCGCCGTGCCACATGCCGTGCACCTGCGGAATCGTGGCGTGGCTCTCGTCGACAAAAAGCAGAAAGTCGCGCGGGAAATAGTCGAGCAGCGTGGGCGGCGGCTCGCCCGGCAGCCGTCCGCTGAAGTGCCGCGAGTAGTTCTCGATCCCGTGGCAGTACCCCATCGACTTGATCATCTCCAGATCGAAGCGCGTGCGCTGGTGCACGCGCTGCGCCTCCACCGCGCGGCCTTCCGACTCGAGGTACGCCACCCACTCGTTCAGCTCGGTCATGATGGAATCGATGGCTTCGGCCTTGCGCTCCGGCTGCACCACGTAGTGGCTCTTGGGATAAATCGGCAGGCGCGAGTATTTCTGCTTCACGGTGCCGAACAGCGGATCGATCTGCGCCAGCGATTCAATCTCGTCGCCGAACATCTCGATCCGGTACGCGTTCTCGTCGTAGGTCGGGAAGACCTCGATCACGTCGCCGCGCACGCGAAACGTCCCGCGCCGGAAGTCGGTGTCGTTTCGCTCGTAGAGAATCTCCACCAGCCGCCGCGTAATGTCTTTGCGGCTGATGTGCTGGCCCTTCTCGAGCAGCAGCAGCATGCCGTAGTAAGCCTCCGGCGAGCCCAGGCCGTAGATGCAGCTCACCGAGCTGACGATGATCGCGTCGCGCCGCTCGAACAGGGAGCGCGTGGCCGAGAGCCGCAGCTTGTCCAGCTCCTCGTTGATCGTGGCTTCCTTCTCGATGTAGAGGTCGCCGGCGGGAATGTAAGCCTCGGGCTGGTAGTAGTCGTAGTAGCTGACGAAGTACTCGACCGCGTTCGAAGGGAAGAACTGCTTGAACTCGTGATAAAGCTGCGCGGCCAGCGTCTTGTTATGCGCCAGGATCAGCGCCGGCCGGTTGGACTGCTCGATGACCTTGGCCATGGTGAAGGTCTTGCCCGAACCGGTAACGCCCAGCAGCACCTGGTGCTTCTCCCCGCCCGCAAGCCCCTCCATAATCTGGTCGATCGCCCGCGGCTGATCGCCCCTGGGCTTGTAGCTGGTCACGAGCTGAAAGTCCATGGTCAGATTATACGAGGATAGCGAAGATATGGCGAATAATCCGCAATAAGGCACCTAGTAGGTAGACTGTCCCCATGACCAAGCGAATCGGCGTGCATTTGGGAACTGCGGGCGGCGCTTCCAACGCCGTCGAACGCGCCCGCGAGATCGGCGCCAACACCGTTCAGATCTTTTCATCAAGCCCGCGCATGTGGCGCGCGCCAAGGATCGATCCACAACAGGCCGCGCGCATGCACGAGCTGCGCGCCAAGCACGACGTTGGCCCGCTGGTCATTCACACCAGCTATCTGGTCAACGTATGCAGCCAGTCGCACGAAGTGCGTGAGAAGAGCGTTGCAGCCTTTCGCGGGGAGATCGAACGCGCGCTCCAACTAGGCGCCGAGTACCTTGTCCTGCATCCAGGCTCGTGGAAAGGCCTGACGCGCGATGAGGGCCTGAAACTGGCGGCGGAGTCAATTGAGCGCGCCATCGACGGCCTCGCGTGGCAGGGAACTTCATTTCACATCCTCATTGAGAACACTGCCGGTGCTGAGTTCTCGCTCGGCGGCAGCTTTGAGCAGGTGGCGGAGTTGGTGGCCCGGCTCAAGCGCCACGCGCCAGTGGCCGTCTGCCTCGACACCTGCCACACCTAGGTCTCCGGCTACGACATCGTGAGTGCCGAGGGTTACGCCGAAACCATGAAGCAGGCGGCCGCGACTGTGACATTCGAGGCCGTCCGCGTGTGGCACTGCAACGACGCCAAGGCCGCGCGCGGATCGAAGCTCGATCGCCACGAACACATCGGGCAGGGAACCATGGGCCTTGAGACGTTCCGCCGCCTCTTGAACGATCCGCGTTTCGATCATTGCGCGTTTATTGCCGAGACGCCGGTTGACGAACCTGGCGACGAGGAGCGCAACGTGCGAGCCCTGAAGAGGCTCATTCAGCCCTCGTAAATCGCTCTTCGGTGGCCGACCTTGATCACGAGGACCACGAAGCGGTCCTCTTCTAAACGGCAGATCAGACGGTAGTCGCCGACGCGGTAACGCCAAAGTCCGGCAAGATTCTTGCGCAGCGGCTTGCCGAATTGCTGGGGATCCGCCGATCCTTGGATGCGGTCGCGCAGGTAACGAAGAATGTCGCGTTGAACTTTGAGGTCGAGTTTACGCAGCTCGCGACGGGCGCGGTCGTCGAACTCCACGGTCCACTGCGGTCTTTCTGTCTGTGGTTGCATGTCGTGCAGCCTTTTGGTCTAGACCTTTTTCTAATTCGTCGAGCGTCCAGCGGCGAGCCGGGTTTTCCAGGCGATAGAGAGCGGTGTAAGTGTCCTCGATCTCGTCCAGATGCGCGACGAGCGCCTGGCGGACGTAGAAACTCTTGGGCCGGCCAGTAACCTTGGCGAGCTTGGAGAGCCGGGCTTCGAGTTTGTTGGGAATGCGGACGGCCAGCATTGGGCACCTCGTATACGCTGTCATACAAACTATACACGAAATTGCGTTGCGGCGGAGAAGTCTCGGATAATTCGCTGCTCGAACCCCCGCGCACTGCTTCCGTTTACACTTGAGAAGTGATGGCGGACGAAAAAGAACTGCGTTACGATCCGGCGGCAATCGAACAGAAATGGCAGCAGCGCTGGGCCGCGGACCCCAAGCTCTACGCGGCGGAGCCGGCGACAAGCAACAAACCCAAGTACTACGTGCTGGAGATGCTGCCCTATCCCAGCGGCCAACTGCACATGGGGCACGTGCGCAACTACGCCATCGGCGATGCGCTGGCGCGGCAGATGTGGATGCGCGGCTACAACGTGCTGCACCCCATGGGCTGGGACGCCTTCGGGCTGCCGGCAGAGAACGCCGCGCTCAAGAACAATACGCCGCCGCGCGAGTGGACGCTCGGCAACATCGCCGCCATGAAGCGGCAGATGCAGCGCCTCGGGCTGGGCTACGACTGGGCGACCGAAGTGACCACCTGCCTGCCCGACTACTACCGCTGGAACCAGTGGTTCTTTCTGCGCATGTACGAGAAGGGCCTGGTCTACCGCAAGAAGAGCAAGGTGAACTGGTGCCCGGAGTGCGCGACGGTGCTGGCCAACGAGCAGGTGGTGGACGGCTGCTGCTGGCGGCACGAAGACACCAAGGTCGAGCAGCGCGACCTGGAGCAGTGGTTCTTGCGCATCACCGCCTACGCGCAGGAACTGCTCGACGGCCTGGACAAGCTGGACGGCTGGCCGGAAAAAGTGCGCACCATGCAGCGCAACTGGATCGGGCGCAGCGAGGGCACGGAGGTTGACTTCACGGCCTCGAGAATCGGCACGGAGAAGATTCGCGTTTTTACCACGCGCGTGGATACGATCTTTGGCGCGACCAGCGTGCAGCTTGCGCCGGAGCATCCGCTGGTGACGGCTCTCGCGGCCAGCGATGCACGCGCTGAAGGCGCAGGTTGCCGAGCTGATCGACGAGCAGAAGAAGGCGCGCGAAGCCGGCGACGTGGGCGCGATCGAAAAGCACGGCGTGCCCACCGGCCACTTCGCCATCAATCCCTATAACGGCGAGCGCGTGCCCATCTGGGTGGCGAATTACATTCTGATGGACTACGGCACCGGCGCCATCATGAGCGTGCCGGCGCACGACGAGCGCGACTTCGAGTTCGCGACCAAATACGGCGATCCCGATTCGGCAGGTGATTACAGCCAGTCCGAAACGAGGACGGAGCGAAGCTGCCGTTCATCTCGGAAGACGGCGTGCTGGTGAATTCCGGCGAGTACGACGGGCTGACCTGCGCCGAAGCTCAAAGGCAACTCCAGGAGGTTGCCGCCCGGCAGGGCTTTGGCGAAGGCGAAGGTCATCTTTCGCCTGAAGGATTGGGGCGTGAGCCGGCAGCGCTACTGGGGCACGCCGATTCCCATGATCCACTGCGAGCGCGACGGCCTGGTTCCGGTGCCCGACGATCAATTGCCGGTGCTGTTGCCGGAGAAGATCGAGATCACGCAGCAGGGCGGCTCGCCGCTGGGGCGCGTGCCGGAGTTTGTGAATACGACCTGCCCCAAGTGCGGCGGCCCGGCGCGGCGCGAAACCGACACCATGGACACGTTCGTCGATTCGAGCTGGTACTTCTATCGCTACACCGACGCGCAGAACACCAAGGCGCCGTTTGACTCGGCGACGGTGCAGTACTGGTTTCCCATCGACCAGTACATTGGCGGCGTGGAGCACGCGATTCTGCACCTGATCTATTCGCGCTTCTGGACCAAGGTGATGCGCGACCTGGGGATGGTCAAGAACGACGAGCCGGCGCGGCGGCTGTTCACGCAGGGCATGGTCATCAAAGACGGCGCCAAGATGTCGAAGTCGAAGGGCAACGTGGTTTCGCCCGACGACATGGTGGCCCGCTACGGCGCCGATGCCACGCGCATGTACGCGCTGTTTGCCGCGCCGCCCGATCGCGATCTCGACTGGCAGGAAGACTGGCGTGGCCGGCGTGAGCCGCTTTCTGGCGACGGTGTGGCGACTGGTCAGACGCGCATCGTTCTCGCGCACTGGAGTCTGCACGCGGATACTGCGCCTGTGAACGCGCGCGTTGGAGCAGAAGCTGCTGCGCAAGCTGCACCAGACGATCGCCAAGATCACGCTGGATTTTGAAGGCCGCTGGCACTTCAACACCTGCGTCGCGGCCATCATGGAGCTGGTGAACGAGATGCAGGCCGCCGATGCGCAACTGGCGGCGGGCGAGGTTCCTGCGCCGGTGGTGCGCGAGCTGCTGCAGACGCTGGTCCTGCTGCTGGCGCCGTTTGCGCCGTTCCTGGCGGCGGAGCTGTGGGAGGACCTCGGCGGCGAAGGGGCAGTGTTGCGCGCGCCCTGGCCGAAGAGCGATCCGGAACTGGCCAGGGAAGACGAGATCGAGATTCCGGTGCAGATCAACGGCAAGCTGGTGGCGGTGGTGCGCGTGGCGGCGGGCGCCGATGCTAAGACCATTGAGGCCGCGGCGCTGGCCGATGAAAAAGTGCGCGCCCGCACCGCCGGCAAGAACGTTGTAAAGGTGATCGTGGTGCCGGGCAGGGCCGTCAACCTGGTTGTGAAATGAGGACCGGCGCCATGGCGGAGCTTCACTCGACGCAGCCGGTGCGCGGAACGCAGTTGCTCGTAGAGCACATGGGCGGCATTTTCCGCCGCCCTTCGCTCATGCCATCGAGGTTGCCTGGCGCTGGCTCTTCGGAATTCCGTTTCTGCTCGTCTGCTGGCAACAGGCGCTCAAAATCCTCGCCGCATATCCGCTCGAATCCTCCGGCTTCAATTCCATCGATACGCAGAATCCGTGGGTTGCCGCGGTGCAGATTTCGAATGTGATCTCGTTTTACGAGCCACCTGTACTGGCCGTTTTGCGCTGGCTGCTGCCCATCGCTGCCCTGATCTGGATTGTGATTTCGGGCCTGGGCCGCGGGTTTCTGCTCAAGCGCTTGAACCCACAAGTGCGCTTTCGCCCTTTCACCATCATGGTGACGCAAGGCGCATGGCTCGGCCTCTTCGCACTTGCCATTTGGGGTTGGCTGTGCTCCATGCAATGGGACGCCGCCACGCACATCACTGTCGCAGGCGAGCCGGACCTGGTGGGCTACTTTATCTGGGCCATTTTTCTCTCGCTCGGATTCTTCACCGCGTTTGCGCTCACCAGTTGGCCGTTGTCGATTGCGCCGCTCCTTGCGCAACTTGAAGATCGCTCTATCGGCTGAGGCCTTGGCGGAAGCGCTGAGGCTGGGGAAGCCATTCACCGGCAAGCTTATCGAGATCAACCTGGTGCTGGGCATCGTCAAGCTCGCCCTGATCGTCGTGGCCATGGTGTTTTCCGCTGCGCCGCTGCCGTTCAGCGACGAGTTGGGCAGTGGCACGCTGCAGATGGTTTCGGCCGCTTCAGTGGCCTTCTATTTTGTCGCGAACGATTTCTTCCAGGTGGTGCGGCTCAAAGCTTTTCTTGCGTTCCGGGAAACGTTTCGGCAGGAATCACCGCTCTAGAACACCTTCATTTGGATGACGAGGTACTTCTTTGGATTTGCACGGATGGCCTTGATGAGCTGTTGCGCCTGATCCATGGTCTCATCCGCGTGCTCGTAAACCGACTTGTTCTTCAGGAACTGGCCGGCGGAACCTTCGCCGGCATTCAAGCTGCTTCATGATGCCATCGAGGTTTGTAATCGCGTCGTTCAACTTTTTCGCTACATCGGGATTGTTGATGAGCTTGCCCCACGGCGCCCTTGCCTGAATTGATCGAGGCCAGGAGATCATTCAGGTTCTTCACCGCGGAATTGAAATTGTTGTACGCCGTTTCGTCTTTGAGCAGTTTGCCGGCGGTGCCCTTGCCGGCGTTTATGTCGGAAACGATGGAACTCAACTGATCCACAGTCGAGTCGAGCTTGGTATAGAGAGAGTCGTCGTTGAGTAATTTTCCGAGCGATCCTTTGCCATCGGCCATCGCCTGACTGATGGTCTGCAGATTCGCCGCAATGGAGACGACGTTCTTCTTCATTACGGGATCGTTGATGATCTCGCCAAAGGTGCCGCGCGTCGTGTTCAGCGTGTCAATCAGCGTCCCAATCTTGTGCATCAGCTGATCGATCTCCTCGATGGAGAGCTGGCTGCTGCTGATCACTTCCTCAATGGTCGGCGATCCGGAGATTTTGAGTTCGGAGTCGTTGGCGGGCTGCGGCCCGGTTGCATGACGCGAGTCGATATCCACAAAGCTGTCACCCAGGACGCCTGCCGGTGCGACGCGCGCCGTCGAATCCGTGTGCAGATCTGCCCAATACTTCTCTCCCACCTGCATGGTGACTTCGACAGGATAAGGATTCCGCTCCGGAACTACGCGGGTTTTCGTCACATTGCCGATGGTTACGCCATCGACCGACACCACAGCCCCGTCCTTGAGGCCTGCGGCATTAGCGAAGTAGGAGCGGAGAATGATTTTGCGTCCGAACGGCCCACCACCGGTGCCGTTCATGAGAAAAACCAGTCCGATCAGCACGGCCATGGCGGCCAGCACCAGCGATCCGACCTTCAGTTGTGACCACTGAATCTCTTTGCGGCTTGGCACGTTATTCCTCTTACGAAAAGGAGCCGATCCACGCCTAAAGGATAGCAGAATGGGCAGAACTACCGCCCGTCCTCCAACACAACGCTAGCAACGGCGAGGTCGGCCGTGTGAGTAAGTGAAAGATTGGAGCGCACCACCCCCTGGCGCTTGGCAATTTCGGCGGCGCGGCCATGGAAACGCAGGCTCGGCCTGCCGCTCGGCTCCCGTACAACTTCGATCTCAAGCCAGTTGACGCCGAAGCTGATGCCTGTGCCGAGCGCTTTGGCGGCAGCTTCCTTGGCCGCAAATCGGGCGGCAAAGCTTTCGGCCGAGTTGCGTTTGCGCAGGCAATAAGCCTTCTCCGCGGCGAGGTAAACGCGGGAAAGAAATCGCGCGCCGTAGCGATCGACGGCGTGCTGGATACGGCGAATTTCAATGACATCGATTCCGGAACCGGTAATCACGTTATCTTTCACGCTACAACATGAGGCTCTTGATGCGTGCCCGGCACCGGCTGGGCAAAGCGCAGCAGGCAGTGGCGAAGCACGTGCCAGGATTGCGTCGAATTACCCCAGCCCGCGGCCGTAGCTTCCAGGAGCTGTGCGATCTGTGCCAAAGGTGGTCAAGCTCCGTTCGAGTCCGCGACAGCCTTGATGCCGCCTCGTCTGCCACCGATAAAACCACTGTGAGAAGTCAGATGCCAAACCAGGGCAGGGCCCAGATGTGCAGCATCCCCTGGGCGATGCAGATGAAGGCGGTGAGCACCGAGGAACCGTCGCGGCTGGTCCAGTGTCTCACCGGCGCCATTCTCGGCTGCGGCGGCTGGGTGCTGAGCCGCGGCGCCAACGACACCGGCATGGTCAACATGCTCTTCGAGTTCGAGCGCCAGGCCTGCGTCGATATTTACAGCATCCTCATCGCGGCGGGCCTTGAACTGAGCCCAAACGGGCACTTGCGCTTTACCGAGCTTTGCCAATGCACGCGCAGCCAGCAGCGCGACTGCGGCACGGAGATCGCAAGCATCGATCTGGAGGTGCAGACCTATCCGCCGGAGATCGTCGGCACCGCACCGTATGCAGGTCCGATGTAATCCGGCAATTTGAGAACGCCGCGATTCTCCAGCGCCGGTCAGCCGGCTTCAACTAATCCGTAGCGCCGTTGCCAGGCCTGTTTCAATTGGGCTCGCACGCGGGCCCGTTCCTCCGCGGTCACATCAGGGCCGGGGTCGACGGCAAATCGCGCCGCCTCCTGCTTGGCCAACTCCAGTAACTTGCCGGTCGCGCAATAGGTTGGCCACGCGAAAATCGGGCAGGCCGGCCTGCCGGTGCCAAAGAACTCGCCGGGACCGCGCTGGGCCAGATCCAGCTCAGCCAGCTCGAACCCATCCTGCGTGCGCACCATGGCGTTCAGGCGCTCCTCGCCAACTTCAGAAATACGCTCGCCGGTCATGAGAATGCAGTAGCTCTTGGCCGCGCCGCGGCCCACGCGCCCGCGCAACTGATGCAACTGCGCCAGGCCGAAGCGCTCCGCGTGCTCCACCACCATGACGGTGGCGTTGGGCACGTCGACGCCGACCTCGATGACGGTGGTCGATACCAGCACGTCGATTTCGCCGCGCTGGAAGCGGCGCATGATGACTTCTTTTTCGTCGGCGTCGAGGCGGCCATGCAGCAGGCCGACGCGCAGGCCGGCGAGCGGCCCGGTGCGCAGCTTTTCGTGCATCTCCACGGCTGACTCGCAGGCCTGATTTGGCGTTGGGGCTTGCTTCCTGCGCAGCCTTCGGAAACAGCTCCGCTGTTTTTCCTTTTGGACGAAGTTTAGTGGACAGGAGGCTGGATTCCTGCCTGTGCTTCGTCGTGGGAGAAATCCAGTTCCGGCTGGTCGTCCTTGCTGCCTTCGATCACCGGGATAGACGATGTAAGCCTGTCGGCCTTGCGCCACCTGCTTGCGCACGAACTCCCACACCTCTTCGGCGCGCTCGCCGGGGACGCGGCGCGTGACGATGGGCGTGCGGCCCGGCGGCAGCTCGTCGAGCACGCTCAGGTCGAGATCGCCGTAGAGCGAGAGCGCGAGCGTGCGCGGGATGGGCGTGGCCGTCATCACCAGCACGTCGGGCTCGGGCTGGTTGGGCTTCTTCATCAGCTTGAAGCGCTGCATTACGCCGAAGCGGTGCTGCTCGTCGACCACGACCAGGCCGAGGCGGTCGAACTCGACTTTTTCTTCGATCAGCGCGTGGGTGCCGATGATGAGATTGCGCCTCGCCGCGGTTGATGAGGCCGCGGTTGGAGCGCTTGCGGTCTTCGTCGAGCGAGCCGGTGAGCAGCACGATGCGCGGCTTGCGGGTCGAACGCTCCAGAAGCTTGCGCGCGGCCAGAAAATGCTGCGTGGCCAGAATTTCGGTGGGCGCCATCAGGGCAGCCTGGTAGCCGTTTTCCATGGCCACGAGCATGGCCTGAAGCGCGACGATCGTCTTGCCCGAGCCCACATCGCCCTGCAGCAGCCGGCGCATGGGGCTGGGTTCGCGCATGTCGGTCACAATCTCGCCCAGCGCCCGCTTTTGCGCGGCTGTGGGATGGAAGGGAAGCACCTCGCGGATGGCCTCGCGCACCTTGTCGTTGGTGGCGAAGGCGATGCCCTGGCGCTCCTTCATGCGCCGGCGCTTGAGCTCGAGGCCCAGCTCGAGAAAGAAGAGCTCTTCAAAGATCAGCCGGCGGTGAGCCGGGGTCGAGGAGCTCTGCAACTGAGTGAACGGCGTGCCTTCGGGCGGAAAGTGGACCTCGCGCAGCGCAGTTTCGCGGTCCGGGAGGCTGAGCCGATCGAGCATCGATTGCGGCAGGCACTCGGGCACCGCGCCGCGCATGGTTTCAAGCAGATTGAAGATGACCTTGCGCTGCCAGCGCGAGGCCAGACGGCTGCCGCCCAGCGATTCGTAGACCGGCGTGATGCGGCCCACTTCGAGCAGCCGCGTTTCCGCGTCGTCGCTCGCGTCGGGCAGGATCTCGAACTGCGGCTGGATCATTTTGAAGTTGCTGGTGGAGCGCGAAGGTTCGACCTTGCCGTAGACCGCCACGGTTTGCCCGGCGTGAAATTTGCCCTCCAGGTAGGCCGCGTGGAACCAGAGGCACTTCATCGCGAGCCGGCCCTGGCCGAGAGTAATCTCGAAGATCGGTCCGCGGCGCGTGCGCAGCAGCGCCGCGCCGCGCACCTCGGCGATCACGCTGGCCATTTCGCCGGGTTGCAACTCGTCCAGGCTGCGCGGGTTCTGCCGGTCCTCATAGCGGAAAGGAAGGTGGTAGAGCAGATCTTCGGCGGTCTGGATGCCCTTGACGGCAAGCATCTCCGCCACGCGCGGTCCCACGCCGCGCACATATTTCACCGGAGTATCCAGGGCAGGCACAAGGTGAATGCTACATGGCGCGCGCGCGCGCGGACAATGGCGGTACGTCAGACATTGCACGTGCCGAATCGGATGCGCCTCTCCGAGGGAGTGACCTGCGCGCTTCCTCGCGGGCAGAGAAGAGCCGTAGAATTCCGGAGGCACGATGATAAGAGCGAAATGTGCGCGGGCGATTCAGTGCGCGTACCAAGTCGCCCCGTTCACGGCCGGGAATCGAGAAGAGACGCCATGAAGCAGGAAGAGCCTTTGGTCATAGCCACAGTTTCAGACAGTATCGGCTTGATTACTCTAAATAACCCCCGGAAACACAATGCCTTGAGCAGCGATCTTATCCACGACGTCTGCGCGGCTCTGGAGTCGATGCAGAGCGAGGATGTACGTGTAGTCATCCTGAGGGCGCCCGCGGGCTCCAAGGTGTTTTCAGCAGGCCACGATATTCGCGAGCTGCCTACCAATGGCCGCGACCCGCTCACGTATAACGACCCCTTGCGTATGCTGGTGCGAACCATCGAGCATTTCCCTTCGCCCGTGATCGCCATGGTGGAAGGCAGCGTGTGGGGCGGCGCTTGCGAGTTGGTAATGAGCTGCGATCTGATCATTGCCAGCGTGGACAGCACCTTCGCCATCACCACGGCAAAACTGGGCGTGCCATACAACATCTCGGGAATCCAGAATTTTCTGAACACCGGCGGGATGCCGCTGTGCAAGGAAATGCTGTTTACCGCCCGGCCCTTGACCGCGCAACGCCTGCTGGAGTGCGGCATCGTGAGCCATGCGGTTCCCAGGGAAGAACTGGAAGCAGTCACAATGGAACTCGCCGGGCAGATCGCGAAAAATTCGCCGCTTGTGATCAGCCTTCTGAAGGAAGAGCTGCGCCTGCTCTCGATTTCACACAACCTCGGGCCGGAAACGTTCGAAAGAGTGCAGGCCATGCGGCGCGAGATCTACGACAGCTCCGATTATCAGGAAGGCATTCGCTCGTTTTTTGAGCGTCGCAGGCCGCAATTTCAGGGACGCTGAACAACGTTAAACCCTGGAACTTGTTTCATAAAAAGTTTCGTGAAAAGGCACGACTTCAGTCGTGCCGAAAAGGTCAGGAGAATTGAGGGGTTTTAACCCCTGAGGGATCCAGGCTGGCCAGGCGGACCATTTATGAAACAGCCTTAACTAAACCCCAGCACGGGATGCGGTACGTAAGGCTCTTCGAGGGCCGTCATCTCGTCAGGCGAGAGGTGGACGGAGAGCGCAGCCACCGCATCTTCAAGGTGGTGGGGCTTGCTGGCGCCCACAATCGGAGAAGTGACGCCCGGTTTCGCCAGCAACCACGCCAGCGCCACCTGTGCGCGGGGAATGCAGCGTTTCTCGGCAACCTCGCCCAGCCGGTCGACAACTTTGTGGTCGGCATCTTCGGTGCGAAAGTAGAGCGTCTTGCCGAAGGCGTCGGTTTCGGAGCGGTTGGTTTCGGTCTTCCATGCGCGCGTGAGCCGCCCGCGGGCCAGCGGGCTCCAGGGAATGACGGCGACGCCCTCGGATCGGCAGAGTCCCATCATCTCGCGTTCTTCTTCGCGATAGAGCAGGTTGTAATAGTTCTGCATGGAGACAAAGCGCGTCCATCCGTGCCGCTCGGCGAGATACAGCGCCTTGGAGAACTGCCAGGCATACATCGACGAGGCGCCGATGTAGCGCACTTTTCCCGCCTTGACTACGTCGTGTAGAGCCTCAAGGGTTTCTTCGATGGGCGTTTCATAATCCCAGCGATGGGTCTGGTAGAGATCCACGTAGTCGGTCTGGAGGCGTCGCAAGCTCTGATCGAGCTCAAAGAGAATGGCTTTGCGCGAAAGTCCGCGGCCGTTGGGCTCGTCACGCATCAGAGCCTGCACCTTGGTGGCGACCACGACGGCTTCGCGACGTGTGTTGGCCTTGAGGAATCGGCCGACGACCACTTCGCTGTCGCCGTTGGAGTAGACGTTCGCTGTATCGAAGAAATTAATGCCGAGATCGAGGGCCTGGCGCAGAAAAGGCTGGCTTTCGGCCTCATCCAGCGCCCACGCCTGCCGCCCAGGAAGCAGTTTTCCTGTGGCGGGGCTGCCGTAGGTCATGCAACCGAGGCAAATGCGCGAAACCTTCAAACCGGTGCGGCCGAGATTTACGTATTCCATGGTTTCTCCTGCTTCAAGTGTAGTGCGCGGCATGGTTTCGGCTCGAATCTGTGCGCCGATGCGCTCCTTGGGACGCATGTACTCACAGTGACCCAGGCTTGGAGAATGCCCACCCGGCAGGTTGGCGAGTTGATCGGTCTCAGCGTATACAAGAGGAAGGGCCCTGCGCCACCGCGATGCATTTGAGGCGAGGGCACCAGAGTGGGTACTTTGGTGCGTTGCATCCCGTGCGGCTGGAGTGATTGGATCGGTTTTACAACGGCCCCGCCCGACAACTTTCGGGTCAGGGCAGGGTCTAAACAAACATCCCACTGGATGTATTGTTGCTGATAAGCATCTTCTTTAGAAATAGGAGTATAGGGCCCCTTGTTGACGAGCGGGACATCTGACGGGCGCGGAAGACAACCGAACAGGCGCCCCGCGATCTGAACCGGAAAACGGATGGAATGACAGAAGGTCAAAGGCACGTCACAAATCCCGGCGGCCAGCGAAGCAGAATTCATTTCTTGCGGCAATGGCCCGGGCGCATACTCGCGAGCGCAATGTTGCCAGCGCTGGTTATCCTGGCAGGTTGCGGCGGTACGTTGACCTCCGTCTCCTCGAGCGGCAGCCTCTCGATTTCCCCCGGTACGGTAGCCATCGACACCAACTGTGCGGGGTGCAACGTCAGCACCACGTCGGGGGGATTGGCGGAGCAGTTTTCGGCCACACTCAGCGGCGGCGCAGCCAACGTGAACTGGGCAGTCGCAGGCGGAGACGCAACCTCCGGTCCGGGAACCATCGATTCAAACGGGCGTTACACGCCGCCCACCTATCTGACGGCTAACAGCGTCCAGGTCACGGTGTCCGCAGCGTTAGCTTCCAGCCCGTCAACGACCGCGAGCGCAACGCTGACCGTGACGCCGGGGTTCCTGCAGCCGTTGACGCCTGAGAATGTCGCTGTGGGCGCGAACGGAAGCGTCACGATAACGGGTTATATCGCGGAAGCCGGCGGCACAGCCGGCATCAGCTACGCAGTCGCAAACTCGTCCACGGGATCCAACGGCGGACAAGGATTGGTAGGCAGTTCAAGCTGCACGCGCAGCAGCAACGCCTTCACTTATTGCACGGTCACGTATACCGCTCCAGCTTCCGTTCCAGCCACGGCGTCCACTTATGTGGTGGCGAGCATCGGAAGTTCGACCTTGAAAGAGGCGACGGAAATCCTATTGAACAGCGAAGGGATTTCGAGCAATCCGGCAGCGCACCAAAAGGAATCGGCGACGCCCGTCCTGCTGGGCGGTTCAGGCGGAAACAACAAGGATTATGACACCCGGGGCAATCAGATTGTGGATTGTTGCGGCGGCACGCTTGGTTCTTTAATCCAGAACAACAGCGGAACGCAGTACCTGCTGAGTTGCAATCACGTGTTCGCACGCAGCGACCAGGCCAGCGTGGGCGAAATGATTGTGCAGCCGGGACTGATCGACAACAACTGTTCGCCCAACGGCGACGGCCCTGGAACGACTCCAGTGGGGTTTTTGACTGCGTGGCTTCCGCTGAGTTCAAGCGCAACCAATGTGGACGCGGCAATCGCGCAGGTGGATTCGGGAGCGGTGAACACAAGTGGCGAAATTCTGGAGTTGGGCGCGTTGCAGGAAAACGGGACGCTGGCTGCGGCGCCGCCCGGCATCTCGTCGACCGGCGGGAAAGGCGAGTCGGGGGCGCTCAATCTGACTGTGGCCAAGAGTGGGCGGACGACGGGTCTGACGTGTGCCCATATCTCGGCGCTGAATCTCGATGTTGAGGTGCAGTACTACAAGAATTGCGATGAAACCACGCCCTACCTGTCCAAAACTTTTACCAACCAGATTGCGATCGAGGGCAATGAGTTCAACGATGCGGGCGACTCGGGATCGCTGGTTGTGGATGCCGGCAACGCCGAGCCCGTGGGACTGTTTTTTGCCGGCGGTTTGACAAATGCAGGTGTGAGTGAGGGCGTGGCCAACCCCGCGCCCACGGTACTGGCGGAACTGGGGTCGCAGGAGGGCGACACCTATACGTTTGTGGGGACCACGGACCATCCAGTGAGTTGTTTGAACTACGGCGCCGCCACGGTGACGGTTGCGCAGAGCGCAACGCTCTCTGGCACGCAATTAGAATTGGTGCAACAGGCCCTGGGACAGGCACGGATGCTGATCAACCCCAGCATGGGCATCCTCGGCGTGGCCACGGGCAAGAGCAACGATCGTGCCGGCGAAGCGGCGGTGATCTTCTATGTCGACGAAAGCATGAATGTCTCTGTGCCGCAGACCGTGAGCGGCGTGCGAACGGAAGTGATTCCCACGACGGCGCGGGCGGTTGCGGCAGGTGCGGCGCCGCAATCTGCCGTGAAGTCCGGAGCGCCTGCGCCTCTGGCGTCCGCGGTGTTCAACCAGGCGGTTGCGGCCAAGGAGCAGGTGGCACAAAACCTGATGCAGCAGAATCCCGCGTATTTTGGCGTTGGCGTGGGCCAAAGCCTCGACAATCCGCGAGAAGCGTCGCTGGTCATTTACGTCGATCGCAAACAGGTTCCGGCGGCGCTTCCGCCGATCGTCAATGGCCTGCGCACACGGTATGTCATCATGGATCGGTTCCACGTGACGCGTTCGTATCTTCAGGGACCGGTTCGGTCCATGGGGCACTGCATGGCGCATCCGGCTACGCATCAGACGAATGGCATCGGCGTGACTCTCTTGCGCAGGCAGTTGGGTTTGCAGCCGTAAAAGCATAACAAGACAAACTGGGCATCGATTCACGAACCCGGCAGCTGTGGCCTTATGCTGTCGCGGGAGATGAAGTCCGCGCACCGGCTGCCGCCGGAGCTTCATTGGCGAAGCTTGGATTGTCGGGAATAAAAACCTCGAAGACTGTCCCGATCGGCGCCGGCGCGTTGCCGTTTCCTTGAACCGTGGCGCGGCTGCGCACGCGCACCGAACCATGATGCTTCAGGATGATCTCGTGGCTCACCCAGAGTCCGAGGCCGGTTCCTGTAACTTCCTTGGTGGTAAAGAACGCCTCGAAGATGTGCTCGCGGATTTCCGGCTCCATGCCTGATGCCGGTGTCGGCAATGGCAAAGCGGATTCCGGTTTGCTCGGGGTTTTTCCAGTCGCGGGAAGCGGCGAGCGCGCAGCAGCAAGCGGCCACCGGCGCTGCTGGCGTCGATGGCGTTGCCTACCAGGTTGGCGAACACCTGGCGGATCTCTCCGGCAAAACAGAAAAGGGTCAACTCCGGCTCGTATTTGCGCTCCACGCGAATGTCGAGCGCGCTGATGCGCCCCTGATAGAGACTGAGAACGGAGTCAAGAAGCTCTGACAGCGTGGCGCGTGCCGGGCTGCGTGGGCTGGCGGTAGAAGCGCAAGGTCTGCTGCGTAATCTCGGCAATGCGGCGCACCTCGTACTCGGCCATGGAGACATACTGATGGGCTGCCTCGGGAAGGTCGCTGAAGTTGCGCAGGAGGAAGAGCAGGTTAGTGATGGCTTCGAGCGGGTTGTTGATTTCGTGCGCGATAGAGGCGGCCAGGCGGCCAGTAACGGCGAGCTTCTCGCTGCGGCGCAGGGCCTCTTCACTGCGCTTGCGATCGCTGGCATCGAGCGCGATCACGCCCACCCAGCGCACTTGAGTTGGCGTGGTTCGCACCGGATAGGCGCTGATGAGCCAGGTCCATGGCCGGCGCAGTTTGCCGCCCACACCGTTGAGTTCGAGATTGCGCACCGGCTCTTCGCTCGAAAAAACACGCTGCACGGCGTTTTCGACTTCCTCCGCCACACTTGCGGGAAGCAAATCGGTGAGCGTGCGGCCGAGATGGCGGCTGACCGTCACTCCAGTGAGATCCGCAAAGATCTGATTCACCCGGACAAATCTGCGAATTGCGGTCGACAAATGCCAGGCCGATGGGCGCGTTCGCGAGCATCGAGTCAAGCAGGGAGAGCGTGTCGTTAAGTCCGGCCCGCTGCTCGGCAAGCGAGGCGACCATGCGGTTGAAGGTCTCAATCAGGTCGCCGATTTCGTTCTGCACGGTCGACCGGCAGCGGGAAGTGGCTGACGTCTTCCGGCGAGTTCATGAGTGCGGCGGCGCCGCGATGCAGCACAGCCAGCGGCTGCGCGATGGACCGGCCCATGAGCAACACAAGAATGGCTGAGGCGATTACCCAGATCACGCCAAAGATCGCAAGGTGTCGCGTTGGATGGCGAAGAGCTGCTGGCGCGCTGAACTCGGGTCGAACTCCACCCACGTGTAGCCGCGCAATTGGTTGTTCGTGTATATCGGCCCACGCAGCCTCCCAGCGGTTATCGGGAAGCGTGAAACAGCCTGGCGCTATCGCGGACTATGAAGGGAATCTGCACCCGCTCGTCCGGATCGAGGACCGCTTGGTCCGCCTCACCTTTGCTTGCGAACAAAACATTTCCTGCGGGATCGGTCACCGTGGCAAGAGCGACGTTTGGAGCTTCGCCTACTGTTTTGACTGACGAACTGACCCAGCCGGGGCGTTGCTGCTCCAGGGCTTCGCTGATCTGGGATGCCAACGTTGCCGACTCGTAGGACAAAATCAATTGCGCGCGCAACCGTACACGGCGCGTTTGCTGCCGGGTGAGAATCGCGGCAAACAAGCCAATCGACAGGATTTCGAGTAGAACGAGGCCAGCCAGCATTTGCCAGCGAATGGATCGGGGCCACCAGCGTATGCGCAATGCTCTACCCTCGGGAGAATTTTAAGACCTTAGTCTACCGAATCGTTTGCGACAACGGGTTGACGCAACTCGTCGCGCGCAGGCAGCTTTTCGAGCAGCGATGCCGCGATCTGGCGTCCGTGAAAGCGTCCGTTCTCAATGAAGATCTCGTTGGTGCGCGAGCCTGCCACAATCACCCCTGCTAAATAGATGCCGGGGACGTTGCTTTCAAGCGTCTCCGGGTTGCAGACCGGCAACCGGTCGGGCCCCTCGAAGCGCACACCCAGGCGCTCGAGAAAGCTGAAGTCGGGGTGATATCCCGTCATGGCAAAGACGAAATCGTTGGGCAGGGTCTCCAGGCCCGCGGGAGTTTCCACCACGATGGCATCGGGCGTGATCTCCATGACCCGCGACTGGAAATAAGCCTTGATTTCGCCGTTCTTTATGCGGTTTTCGATGATCCGGCTTGATCCAGTACTTTACGTGGGGCTGTACGCCTTCGTCCGCGGTAAATAACCGTGACCCGCGCACCGTGACGCCACAATTCCAGCGCGGCAATGGCCGCGGAATTCTTGCCGCCGATCACAGCAACGTCCATGTCGTAATAAGGATGGGGATCGTGGTAGTAGTGGTGCACTTTGCTGAGTGTTTCGCCCGGAATGTCCCATCCAGTTAGGCAGGTCGTAATAGCCGATGGAAAGGGCGAGCTTGCGTGCTTTCAGCTCCCCGTGGCGCCCAAAACGATCCGTGGTCTGCACCGTGAAGTCGCCATCGATGCCGCTGACCCGCTCCACGCGCTGGTATTGGCGAATGTCGAGTTGGTAATGAGCAGCGACCTGGCGATAGTATTCGAGCGCCTCGTTCCGCGTCGGTTTGGCGTTGGGGCTGGGGAAGGGAATGCCGCCGATTTCCAGCAGCTCGGAAGTGGTAAAGAACGTCATGTGCGCGGGATAGTGAAAGATCGAATTGCAAACGCATCCCTTGTCGACCAGCACCACGCGAAAGCCAGTCTTTTTCGCCTCGATGGCGGAGGCCAGCCCAGTCGGCCCTGCTCCCACCACCAGGAGATCGAAGACAGCATCCTGCCCCGCACGTTCTCTTGCATCGCTCATGTTTCTAGATTAGCCCGCATTTCCCACGCGTGGCGAGAACCTGTAGCGCCGGTCTCCAGACCGGCTGTAGCGGGGGTCTCCAGCCCCCGCAGGGGAGGCCGGCAGTTGAAAATGGTCCGTCTTACCTGCGTCGAGACGCCTGTAAGAAATACGGGTTAGGCTATGCGCCGTCGCATTCGGCAGATCGAGTGGGAGGATGGTGGAACGAAAAAGCTCCAGCAAATGCTAGAGCTTTCTTACCCAGGTGAGTTGGATCGAAAAGTTATACGAACGCCGGCGTCGGCTCCATGAGGGTCATGACCGGGGTTTCGGCCGAGTCCGATGTCGTGGCGGGTACTGGAGCCGCGGCCGGTGTCTGCGCATGGACAGGACGAGTCAGCTTGTGAACGAAATGATACGGCGGCCAGGGCCCGGAAAGCTGCATCTGGCACTCGTGCATGATGGCGCTGGTGGTGCGAACTTGTTCTGATAGCGCTCCACGCACTTGCGGTCGATCAGGTGTGCGATATCCAGCAGCATCTTGCCGTTATCCATCAGCCGGCAACTGACCTCTTCGTCGAGAGGCAGAAAGAGCCGGTGCATCTGGAAGCTGACGGCGCGCGCACGCGTTTGCCGCTCGCGCGCCCGCGAAGCGTTCTCGCGCAGATTGCTGAGATACGCCCTGCCGACACTTTCGCTGGCCAGGTGCTTTTCAATCTCGCGGCCGCAGCAGTCGTCGACAAAGATCTTCAAATGCATCTCAGTCTTACCGCGCAGCTTATCGATATTGCCGAGGAATTGGCGCTGATTGGAGCGAATGGACTTGCGCAACGTCTCGTCGTCGTGAAAGACCGTGCCGAAACGGAAGGGAAGGACCGTGGAGTGCCGGAAGCAGTCCGCGATCACCCGAGCGTGATCCACGCCCGACTTCTGGTTAAGAGCTTCCTGGGGATTGTGTTCGCTCACAATCACCGCAAGATCGCTGGCCGGATAAAGGAAAACCTGATTGCCACTGACTCCAAGAACCGATTCCATAGGAACCGGTTTACGATGACGCGCTAAAGCAGGAAAAGCTTGTTTTTCACCGATGCAGTAGGCATACCATGCCATGACGAGACACTCCGTCCGCGTGCGCCCCTATGGTCATGCGCCGCTGGTTGATGAAGCTCTGTGAACTTGGGAACAACTGCATGCATAGTGGTACGAAGGCGGGACTGTAGTCGCGGCTTCATTGAACTAACCGGAATACTAGTCTTCTGAAAATACGACTGGCAACACCCCAGTGGAAAAAGTTAGCCAGCTTGTGCAAACTGTGAGAAAGTCGTGTTGATCATACTGATCGATCGATTGATTGCATGAACTTCGTGCGCCAACGCACCTGCAGGTGCGCTAATTCGGTCAGGCCGTCCGCAGGCCACCGGCAGTCAAACTAAGGTTTGCGGACGGCAAAAAAGGCGTTTCGACAGTCCTTCAGGGTCGGCCCAACAGGCCAAACTCTAGTAGACTCAACGGAAGAATGTCTGGTCCTTCCCGATCCGCTCATCGCCCTCTCTCCGCTCCCGCCTCCTTCGCGCTTCCGCTCCTTATTGTTGCGGGATTATTGTCTGGCTCATCCATCGCCGCCGCCCAGGGAACGCACCTGTGGACGCAATCGCAGATGCAGGAGTTTGAAAAAGGCACTCCTGACGGGGTAGCAATTGAGAGCGACGGGCAACTGCGCCAGGGACCCGGGCTGACCGAGCAGCTGACCACGCCGTCGACTTTTGTGTGGGCATTGGTTGCCGATAAGGCAGGCCAGGTCTTTGCCGGAACCGGCACGCCGGCTTCGGTGCTGCGGCTGGCCGCGCGCAAGGACGAAAAGCCATTTACGCTCTTTGAGACCAAAGACCTTAGTGTTCAGGCTTTGTGCCTCGGGCCGGATGGCGCGCTCTACGCAGCCACCCTGCCCAGCGGCAAGGTCTACAAGCTGAACCCCAACGCGACAGAGAAGCAGGACGAGTCGAACGCAACAGTGGTCTTCGATGCCGCCAGGGCAGGTTCGGCTGCGGGCGGCGACGGCAAACCGGCTTCACCGCAACCCAGCGCTCAATCCCATTACATCTGGGCATTGACCTTCGACTCTGCCGGACGGCTCTATATTGCAACCGGCAATCCAGGCGCCATCTACCGTGTCGATCCTGCGAAGCCCGGCGCAGCGCCGGAGCTGTTCTTCAAGAGCGATGAAGCGCATATCCGCGCTCTGGCGTGGGACGCGAAGGGGAATCTGATTGCCGGCTCCGATGGCTCGGGGCTGGTCTACCGCATCGATCCGCAGGGCAAAGGCTACGTGCTCTTCGAAGCGCCGCGGCGCGAGATTACCTCGATCGCAATCGGCGCCAACGGCACCATCTATGCGGCGTGCGTGGGCGACAAGAGCCGCAACCCGCTGCCTCCGCTGCCGGTGCAGGGAATCGGCTCGGTTACTATCACGATCGTGCAGCCGGAATCGCTGCAGGCGGCAAACGCCAGCGCCTCGGTGCCCGAGGGAACCGATATTTACGCTCTGACCGAGGGCCAGGCGCCGCGCAAGCTCTGGTCCGGCAAGGATGAGATCGTCTATGCGCTGGCTGCCCGGTCCGATGGCCTGCTGGCGCTGAGCGGGAATCGCGGGCGCATCTTCCGCATTCGTGACGACGGCAGCTACGCCGACGTCGCCCATCTGCAGGCGCAGCAGGGCCTGAGCCTCGCTGCCGCTCAGGACGCGGAAGGGATGGGCGGAGTTCTCATCGGCACCGGCAACACCGGCAAAGTGGTTTTGCTGGGCGCAGCGGAGAACGCACGAATACGCGAGCGATGTTCTGGATGCCGGCGCCTTCGCCCGCTTTGGCCGCGTGGAGATCGAGCCGGGCTCGACGGGCTATGAAATCCTGACCCGCACCGGCAATGTGGAGCAGCCGGTGCGCGGCTGGAGCGACTGGCAGCCGCTTGCAGGACGGCTCCGTGGCTTCGCCGCCGGGGCGTTTTCTGCAGTGGAAGGCCGATGCTGCACAAGGACGGCACGCTGGGCAGCGTGGGCGTCAACTATTTGCCCGTGAACTCCGCGCCCGTGGTTGACGATCTGGTGGTGGTTCCCGGCGCGCGCCTCAATCCGCAGGCCATCTATCTCCCAGAACCAGACGGTGAACATCACGTTCCCGTCCTCCAGCCAAGGCGTCGACGATCACCTTTGACGCCGGATCGAGCCAGCGCCCTGCAGGCCAACAAGGACCGCACCGGCGGTCACCGTTCGCTGGGCTGCGCACGACGACGACGGCGACGACCTGATCTATTCGCTCTACCTGCGCGGCGACGGCGAGACCGTGTGGCGGCTGCTGAAGGACAAGATCACCGAGAAGGCCTACAGCTTCGACGCCACGCTGATTCCCGACGGCGGCTATCGGATCAAGGTTGTCGCTTCCGACGCGCCCTCGCACACGCCCGGCGATGCGCTCACCGGCGAAAAGGTCAGCGACCGCTTCGAGGTCGACACCACGCCGCCGGCGATTACGAATCTGAAAGCGGTGGCTCAACAGGGAAGCTGCGCCGGAGCCGACTGCAAGAAGCCGTTGCTCGTCAGCTTCGACGCCGAAGATGCCATTTCGCCCATTGCCCACGCCGAGTACTCGCTCGACGCCGGGCCGTGGCAGTATGTCGATCCGGTGGGCAAGCTCTCCGACTCGAAGACACGAGCACTACGAATTCCGTATCGCTGGATGTGGAGGCCGGCGGAAAGATCGGCGAGCACCTGATCACCGTCCGCGCCTACGATCGCTACGACAATGTGGGCGTGGCCAAGACGGTGATTCCCGCCCAGGGACAAGTAGGCGCCATGCGATTCGAACTCTATGTGGCGGCGCGGTACCTGAAAGCCAAGCGGCGGCAGGCCGTGGTCGGCGTCGTCACCGCCATCTCCATCGCCGGAGTGACGGCGGGCGTGGCCGCGCTCATCATCGCTCTCGCCATTACCAACGGCATGCGGCGCGACCTGCAGGACAAGCTGCTCGGCTCCAGCGCGCACGTGCAGTTGATGCAGGTGGAAGGGAAGCGGCATCCCCGACTGGCGGCCGCTTTTGGCGCGCCTGCGCCAAGTGCCGCACGTGGCCGCGGCCTCGCCGGGCTTGTACGAGCAGGTGCTCGTGGCGCGCGGCGCGCGCGACGGCGGCGCGCTGATCGAGGGAATTCTGCCGGACGATGAGCGCACCGTGAGCGATCTGCTCTCGACGGCCACGCCTGGCGCGGTCGCAGGAGCTGGAGCCGCGGCCCGAAACCGCCGGCGCACAGAGCAGGGAACTGCCGCCGATCGTCCTGGGCAGCGACCTGGCCGAGACGATCGGCGCGGTTGCCGGCGATTCCGTCATGGTGATCAGTCCGCAGGGCGAGATGACGCCGATGGGCGGACTCATTCCCGAAGTACATGACCTTTCGCGTTGCCGGGACGTTTCACTCCGGCTTTTATCAGTACGATGCCGCAGATGGGCTTTCTGCGCCTCGCCGATGCGCAGCGCCTCTTCGATGAGCCCGACCTGCTCTCGGTGATCAGCTTCAAGGTCGACAATCTGAACCACGCGCCGGAGATTGCGCGCGCCATCGAGCAGGCCGCGGGCAAGGGCTACATGACCACCAACTGGACCGATCAGAATCGCGAGCTGTTTCGCGCCCTCAAGCTCGAACAGGTGGTCACGTTCATCGTGATCGCGCTCATCGTGATCGTGGCCGCGCTCAATATTCTTATCGCGCTCACCATGATGGTGATGGAAAAGACGCGCGACATTGCGGTGATGATGAGCTTCGGCGTCGATCCCGGCCAGGTGCGGCGCATTTTCCTGTTGCAGGGCCTTCTGATCAGCGTGGTCGGCACGGTGCTGGGACTGGCGCTCGGTTATTTCGCGTCGTGGGCCGGCGGGTACTACCACTTCATCCATCTCTCCGCCGAGGTCTACTCCATCGACACGCTGCCGTTTGCGCCGCGCGTGCTCGATGGCGTGATTGTCTCCGCAGTTTCGATCGGAATCTCGCTGCTGGCGACGCTGTATCCCTCGTCGGCGGCAGCGTCCGTGCTCCCGGCAGAGGCGCTGCGGTACGAGTAAGTCATTCCGAGTCAATATCAATTGACAATGTGACACAATATGTGTCACATTTATACCATGCCCAGCATCAACATACGTCAACTCCGCGACACGCGACAGCTTTTCACGTGGCTAGAGGCCGGTGAGGTGGTGGAACTCCGCAAGCGCAACCGCGTAGTCGCCCGCATTGTGCCCGAGTCGCCAAGAATTGAGCCTCGGAAAATGCCTGACTTCGCAGCGCGCCGGCGTGCGATTTTTGGCGACCGAGTGCTGACTCCGGTGGCGGATCTAATTGCTGAACGGGAGAACAGCCGCTATTGAGCGCCTACGTCGACTCGAGCTTTCTCGTTTCCAGTTACATCACGGATGCGCACTCTGCGCGAGTTGACGCGTGTATGGCTGGCAATCCCTCAGTGTGGCTCACAGAGTTCAATCGCGCCGAACTGGGAAATGCAGTCTTTCAGCAAGTGTTTCTCAAGCGGCTCAACCCAGCTGATGCGGCCCAGGTCTGGAGTGATTTCAAGCGCGATTGCGCTGATGGAGTCTGGACCGGGATGGGATTTCCATCTCGCGCCTGGGAAACCAG
The DNA here is from genome assembly GCA_963826735.1 of uncultured Acidobacteriota bacterium. Taxonomy (GTDB): domain Bacteria; phylum Acidobacteriota; class Terriglobia; order Terriglobales; family Acidobacteriaceae; genus Telmatobacter. Next base: position 267,857 of record CAWGYN010000004.1, on the reverse strand, counting down.
TATTGACCTTGCCCGTCGTCATGGTCCAACTTTCGGCGTCCGCACCCTCGATTCCCTCCACGTCGCCTGCGCCCTCGAGCTGAGAGCCGACAAATTCTGGACGTTCGATGAGCGGCAGGCGAAGCTGGCCGAAGCGGTCGGGCTCGACACCACGGCCTGAGCGCGGCGCCTCACTGCGGTGTGATAATCCCGCCTAGCGCGTGACGGCGCGGCAGAACAATGCCGCGATGATCCACCTCCACTGCGTGGGGCAGCCCTTCGGATAGTCCTTTGCGCTCAACCAGTGCGCCTCCACAGGCGGGGCACCAGTCGGCTTGCGTGCCGTCGGCCAGCACTGCGTGGCATTGGCTGCAAATTCGTTCCATGTCGAGAGCTTATCGCACGAGGGCGTTCCTGCTCCTCTGAACTCTCGTTCCCTTGTTCCCTCGGTCCCTGCCGGAGTCCCCGCCGAGCGATTTTGGCTCGGTGGGGTGGCTTGGTCCCTGCCTTTCGTACACTGGAGATATGCACCCTCCCGTTCGACTTGTGGCGATCGATATGGACGGCACTCTGCTGCCTGCCCTTTCACAAACCATGAGTGAGCGTACCGGGCGATCGTTGTTGGCTGCGCAGGCAGCGGGCATCACGGTGGCCATCGCGACGGGCCGCCGCCTCGCGTATACCCTGCCGTTGATTGAGGGTCTTGGCCTGCGAGCGAATACGCCTCTGATTACGTCAAATGGTGCAGTGACTTGCACGCTGGGCGGCGGGGTAATTGACCGTTGTCATATGGATGCACGCGTGGCGCGAGGATTGTGCGGCCTGCTTCGCCCATTTGGAGCTGTCGTTTTCACCTTTGACCGGCCAGGGCGCGGCGAACTGGTTCTAGAAGACTTGAGCCAGGCGCATGGACGCATCGCTTTGTGGGTAGAAGGCAATCGGAATGCGATCGAAGTCGTGAAGCCGCTGGAGCTTGCGTTGGTCGATGGCGAGGATCCCATTCAGGGCATGGCGGCTGGAAGTATCGAGCGGATGCGGGCGGCAGAAAAAGCGTTGAAGGCGAGCCAGTGGAGCGCGGAATGCGAGAGCGCGCGCACGGAATATCCGGCGCGCGATTTGTCGATTCTCGATCTTCTGCCGAAGGGAGTGTCGAAGGGATGGGCACTGGAGCACCTTGCGGCGCGGCTTGGAGTGGATCGAAAAGAGACCATGGCGATTGGCGACAACTGGAATGATGTAGAGATGCTGGAGTGGGCGGGGCAAGCGATCGTGATGGCGAATGCGGCCCCGGAGCTGCGCACACGGGCGAAGATGCGCGGGTGGAAACAGACGCAGTCGAGCGACAATGATGGAGTAGCAGTGATTCTGGAAGCTGCGCTCCAGAAGATGGCGGCCGCAAAAGCATGAGCAGAGAGTTGCAATTCGGAGGAAGCCTGCGAACCTGTCGCTTTGTTGTGATCGCGACAGTCGCGGCGCTTTTGAGCCTCGCGCTGCGCGCGCATGCGGCCGAGCGTGTGACACTGCGCAACGGTTTCGTCGAGCAGTGCGATCATCACACGCTGGTCGATGGGCACATGCGCCTCTACCTGAGCGCGGGTGAGGATAACTACATTGAATTTGGTCCGGACGAGATTGCGGTTTTCGAAAAGGTCCCTGATCCGCCCGTAGCCGCCGCGCCTGTCGTTCCGCAGACCGCAAATCGAACGGCAAAGCTGACCCCGGTCGATCTGCGCGAGATGTTGGTGCGCGCGGGAACCGAGCACAACCTGGATGTCGATCTGCTGGCTAGCGTAGTGAAGGCAGAGAGCGACGGCAATGCGCGGGCCGTGAGCCACGCGGGCGCGCAGGGCCTGATGCAGTTGATGCCGCAAACGGCCGCCGGCCTCGGAGTACAGGATAGTTTCCAGCCCGATCAAAATGTACGCGGCGGATCGACATATCTCGATGCCCTTCTGACGCGCTACCACGACAACCTCGCACTGGCATTGGCCGCGTATAACGCCGGGCCGGAGGCAGTCGCCAAGTACCATGGAATTCCGCCCTACAGCGAGACGCGCGCCTACGTAGCTCGCGTGATTCACGAATTCAACCGCCGGGTTCTGGCCCGCGAGGCCGAGTTGCGGCGCGCTTCGGCCACACCTCCCTCTACGCAACCCGCACCACCGCATTGAGCGTTGCTCAAGGCCCATTCTCGCCGCCTCGATCTGAGGCGGAGCTCGTTACTGGATAGGAGCTTTCGTCGAAATTACCGGCGCATGCTGCGCATGGCCACGTGAGAACATATTCCAAGAGCGCAGTCGTTATTAGTAGAACGGAGTTCGTTTGAAGAAAAGTCAATGGATCGTGGGCATTCTGGCGCTGGTTGCGCTGATTGCGCTGGTTCTTTGGGCGCGCGCTCATGTCCACTTTGATTTCCATTTGTTTGCCTCGCAGGTAGCTTTGGCCGACTGGCGCATGATTGTTTTTGCGGGCCTGTGCATCTACGCCAATTTCGTTTTTCGCGCAGTCCGCTGGAGCCAGCTCGTGCGCCACACGCGGAAGGTTCCGCCGATGTCGTTGCTGGGGTCGCAGGTGATCGGGTTTACCGCGGTGGCGTTGATCGGGCGTGTCGCCGACCCGGTACGGCCTTTCCTGGTCGCGAAGAAGACAGGGCTCTCGTTGAGTACGCAGGTCGCGGTGTACATCGTGGAGCGATTACTGGACGCTGGCTCGGTGGCATTGATTTTTTCTATTGCCATGATCTGGGTTCCGAGTGATGCCATCCTCAATGCAACGGCACGCACGGGCTCTTTGGCGTACCTGGCGTCGCATCATCGGCTGCTTGCCTTGTTTGTGGTGCGATACGGCGGATTGGTTCTTACGCTCCTGGGAACACTCTTCCTGTTCGCGGTTCGTTTGGCGGGAGGGCCCGTCGCCGCATTCTTGGAGAGCACTTTTGGGATGATCTCGAAGAATCTTGGCCAAAATGTCGGCGGCAAGATTCGCATGTTTCATTCCGGTCTCGATGCCATGCGCTCCTTTCGCGACTTTGCCGTCGTAGTCGGCCTTTCGCTCAGCATGTGGATGCTGATCTGCTTCGCCTATTTCGAGACGTGCCGAGCCTTCACTGCCAGTCCGGAACTGGCGGGAATCACAGTTTCGCAATCAGTTTTGCTCATGGTAGCCAGCGGCACAGCCAGTATTGTCCAGCTCCCGGTGATCGGCTGGTTCTCTCAGATCGGTCTGGTCGTGGTGGCGCTCACGGGCATCCTGGGAGCGAATGCGGAAGCAGCGACCGCCTGCGCCGCGACGCTCCTGCTGGTCACGTTCTTGGGAATTGTGCCCGTCGGCTTGATCTGGGCTCGCTTTGAGCACGTGAGCCTGCGCAAGGTGACCACGGAAAGCGAACTCGCCGAAGAAAGTGCGGAAGAAAGTCTCGAGGCAGAAACCCACCCTGACGCCAGTTAGCGCAATCAGGATGATGCATCGGGCGAGCGTTGCGAGCGAAAATGCGCTCTATTACGGTGCCGCGGGCGCGGTTGGCAGGTTTGCTTTGCCCTCGGTCTCGGGCAAGTAGCGAATCGTCTCCGGCCCCGCTGCTCCGCCGGTCATGATCATGCTCATCGCCTGTTCCATGGTCAGGTCGGTCTCGATGACCCGTTCGATGGGCAGAATCTGCAGGAAGGCCGAAGTAGGGTTAATGGCGTTCGGCACCAATACCGCAGCCAACGGCCGGCCGCTGGTCGCGTCGCTGAGCGTGCGTGTAAGAAACCCGATGCTTTTCTGGCCGGCGATAGGGAAGTCGATCAGAACCACCCGCTGATTCGTGCCCTTCTTGGCCATCATTGAATCCAACAGTTGCCGTACCGACGTGTAGATCTTGGCGACGAAGGGCAGGCGCTCGAGGACGGACTCGAAGAGGCCGAACAACTGCCGTCCAACAACCAGGGAAGTCACGCGTCCAACCACGTAGAGAACGGCCAGCGTGAGCAGAACAGCGAGCGCGGGCTGCAGCCATGGATTGCTGAACCAACCCCGGGGAAAGGTGGCAGCGAGAAACTGCACCGCCGGCAACCCCGCCTTGGCGAGGGATTCGAGCACGTAGCTGAAGATCAGATACGTGACGAAAAGTGGGCCGATGGTGATGATTCCGGCCAGGATGTTGCGCTGCAGACTGCGCAGCGTGTGGTTGATAGGTCCTTTCACGAGCGTCACCCCTTTACGATCCCCTTTTACGATCATTGCTACGAGCATACCCGGCCTGGGCCGAGCGCGGAATGCAGCCGAAAACACGAAAACTGTTTCCAATCGGCGCAAAATCAGCTATATATGGGGATTGCCGCTTCTAGTCCCGGCGGAAAGAATTCCATGAACGAACGCGATCATTTCGACCTGAACGATCAAAACGCCCAAAACCTGGCCGCGCCCGGGGCGGCCGCGCCGCGCCCACGCGCTGTGGGATCTCCTCTATCCACGGGTATGAGCCGGCATGCGTCGTATCCGGCTGCCGAGAGCGGCGCTAATCGACTCACGCCGCCTCCACCCGGCCGCGCGCTGGCCGGCGCACCTGCCGCCGGTGAAGAGCCCTCAAGTCTGCAACGCGCCGTAGCTGCGCTGCGCTCCGCGCTTCCGTTTGTGCAGCGCCTATTGCCATTGCTCGATGGAAATATCGCCACGACTGTCAGCAGCCTGCTGGCGCCTCGTCCTCACTCGCAAGCACCTCAATCTTCGGCAAAGCTTGACCTGGCGCCGATTGAAGACGGCCTGGCCGAGTTGCAGACGCAACACCAGAATTTGCGCGATCAGGTCATGGAGCAGAACACTTCGCTCAAGCGCGTTGAAGATCAGTTAGAGATGGTGCGCGAAGCCACCGACCGCAACACGCTGGAGCAGCAGGAACTGCTCGAGGATCTGAAGGCCTTCGGCAACAAGGTCAAGATCGTTGTCATCCTCGCGCTGGTGCTCGTCGCAGTAGGTTTCTTCATGACGCTGGCGCTCTTTCTGCACATTCAGCGCGTATTGCCCTGAGGGTTCATGGCCCCTCGGGCCGCCAAAGGGATTGAAAATCTCCTCGACCCGCCGGTTTCGCGCTAGCCGATTGCCAAAACTGTCCACAGTTTCACAGTTTCTGTGACGTGGCGCGAGCCTTCGCGTAAGTCATTGATTTGGACTGTGTTAGGAGGCTCCACAGTTTCACAGTTTCTGTGAGACTGCGCGGTTTGGGTTGGAAGTTGTTGATTCTTCATTGGTTCCGTGCTCCACAGTTTCACAGCCCGTTTTTTTGGTTGTTGGAGGGGGGGTGGGGGGTGGAGCGGAGGGGGTAGGGGGTAGATCTTGCAGTGGTAGTAGCGGAAATAGGCGCCTTTGAGGGCAGGGGGCTGGCTGCGGAGCCCGTTGGTCTTGATGAGCCGGCAGATCATATACATATTAGTAACCTCCCCCTCCCCCTCTCCCCCCACTATTTCTGTAAGCAAATGCTCTGTTGTCATGACTTTACGCGATGCGTCGCCGCGTAAATATCTGAAGATGCATATAGTTGCTTGCAGAAATAAGATAACAAACGGGTTAGAGGCGGGTGCCGGGGACCGTGGATCGTGAACCGTGAACCGAGGTCCGTCGAACCGCGCTCGCTGCTTCATTGAAGGCTTATGGGAAAAGTATGCGCCGGGAGGGGGAAATAATCCGCAGGTTTAGATGGGTTGTTATGTGGTTGCAAATGGGCGGGTTGGAGGGAGTTGGAGGATGTGGAGGGGTTGACAGGCGGGAACGGCGTTTATGAGAACCGATCCTGATTGGGCTGAACCGTTTTGCGTCCGCGGGGGGTCTGTGGGCACCGGGTGCACGAAGCAGTGTTAGCGATTTGGAAATGGGCTGTCTACAAACCGATAAAATCAGAATATGGACCCAGAGGATCTAACGTTCTCAGATTTTCTGCCGACAATCGCCAAGCTTGGGAAAGGCGAATGGACGACGGTCTATTTTTCCCGAGACGGTCTCGATGGCGTGGCGATCTACTCTGCGCTCATAAAGAACACGCTCGTCAAACGCGCACTACAACGGCCTTCTTGGGATTTAACTATCGGAGACGGAGCCCCTGGCCTGGAGTCCAGCTTTGAGGCCGGGAAGGAAAAGACGCGCTATGTTCGCTCTTCGGATAGTGGAATTGAGCCCCTTGTTTTGAGGCGCAGTTTTCACGAAATCAGAGCTGGCTACTGGGAAGTCTCCGAAGACTTCCGGCTATATTTCAATCTCTACGATGACAAGTTGGGCCGCAAACTTTTGCGGATCGATGATAACGGTGACGAGTACGAAGCGGTCTTGATGAACGATGGCGAGATCAAAATCAAGACCTTTTTGATTCGCCGGTACCTCGCCACTCGCAAGATGAAATTAGCCATCTTTTTCGACTACAGCCGGCTATCGGAAAAAACGATCGAAGAACTTGGCGTAAGGGAGCATTCGAGAGAGGAAAAGGGGGCAGACTTCATATATTCCGTTGGCGTTGGTAAATGGATGGGGTTCTCCGATAACACGAAGAAGTCTCACGGGCGGCTCCTGGGGAAGAAGCTGGTGTCTGGCGATCCCTCGTTCAAGCCGGATATATTCGGGCGACAGAAAAAGGAGCACATCGATTTCGTTATTGGTGCTGATGATGATGGGAAGGAAATTCTTCACACCTGCAACGAGGCGAAGCTCTCGAACTATTTCGGAGCAAATCCGGGTGCACCACACTACTTAACGCCGGTATGCTTTCGGAAAGAGGTATTAAACAAGTACTACTCGCAACCGGAGAAATATACCGTGAGCGATGGGTATTTATCCTGCGGTGCTCTGTGGAGCCTTTATATCGACAACAATCATCCTGATGCGGTGATGGTGTTTCTCGGAGATCTTGGGCACCTTTCTCAAACAGAGCAGATGTATTGGCGCGGGTTCAATCTGCCTTCAGGAAAGATGAGCCGGGTTGCGTTCAAGCGAAGCATTCTCGGGCAATTCGCAGACCCTCAGACCGCCGATCTCTACTTCAAGCAAAGATTCACTATCTTCAACGAATACTGGGAAAAGAAATTCGGCTGGGAGCTGTTTAGACCTCTGACCGGCAGGGATGAATACGCCTTTAAGATCCTGCGCAAGCCACTGACAAACGATATTCGTGAATTTGACGAGCAGATCGCCATGCTAACAAAAGTTTTTGTCGACTCCCTGAATGAGAAGGAACTTGCGAAGGGAATTACGAATAAGGAAAATGCGAAGGGCCTCGACAAATTGGAGGCGTGGCTCGCGGCTCAGCACTTTCGTCGCGATAAGATGATGGAGTTCTTGCGCAAGCTTCAGGCGTTACGTTCGGCCAGCACCGCGCACCGGAAGGGAGATAACTACGAAAAGATAAAGCCTTTCTTTGAGATGGATAAGAAAGAACTGACCGAGGTTCTCGAAGACATTTTCATCAAGTGCATTTGGACTCTGAGGTCGCTCGAAAAGTTTTTCCTGCCAGATATACCCAAGGAAGAAGACATCGAGTATGGCAATTAAGTTTTGGCAGCTGGCCCCAGTCTAAGCCAACCTTCCTAGCCACAAATGATGGTGCTCCTGTTCCTCGCACTCGGGGACCGGGGGAGGCCACGGAACCCAACAAGCCGATGGACCGGTCATGATCGTCCCGATCAGTCCTGCGAGGTCAGCTTGTGGTGATCTTTGCGCGGGCGAGGGCTCGGGGATTGGCGATTGCGGGCGCGAGGATTCATCGCGGCTTCGCCGCGTACTCGATTTTTCGAAAAGAATGGGTTCGGGTTCCCAGGGTTTACACCCTGGGCTATTTTCGTGTCCTCCCTACGGGAGGGTTTGGGCGCGGCTTCGCCGCGTACTTGATTTTTCGAAAAAAGCTGGGCGGTTTTGGCTTGGCTAAAGCCGAGCCCTGATACAAGGCGAAAGGCAAAGGCAAGAGCAAAGGCAGCCGCAGGTCCCCGTTCGACTTCGATCGCTGCGCGATCTCCGCTCAGGGCAGGCTTTCGACTCGTCCCAGCGCGCCGGGACTCGCTCAGGATGACGCTTGATGAGCGCGGGCTTGGGCGCTTTGTATCAGGGCGCGAGTTCACTCGCGCCGAAACGGACGCCATAAAAAACGGGGCTTCAGCCCCTGCGCTTCTTCCCGGCCAAATAGCTATAGCAATACGGATATTCGGCCGAACGCTCCGCCAACCCCGCCTTTACCGGATTCTGCGCGATATACCTCTGATACCGTTCGAAGCTCGCCAGATCATCGGCCCGCGACTCTGAAAATCCAACCTGCCAAACCTCTCCCAAATAACCGCATTCGTGCTTCAGCCGGTACGAAAATCGACCCTTGATCAGCTGCATGACTTTTTCAATCGTGGTGTCCCCGCGCACGCTCAAAAGCAGATGCACGTGATCCGGCATGACGACGAAGTCTTGCACGCTGAACTTTCCTGCGGCCATATACGAGCGCAGAACGTCGATCAACAGCGTCGCGTTTCTTTCCGATTGCAGGAGGCGTCGGCCCGCGTGGGTCTTGGTTGTGGCGAAAAATCTGCGCGAAGTGCTCAGCGCATTTTCTTGTGGCGCATTGCGAAGGGGCCTTGCCATGGCAGGGGCTAAAGCCCCGACTCCTCAAGAAGGACCTTTTTCGGCGCGGCTAAAAGCCGCGCCCTGATACAGGGCAAACTGGTCTAGGTCTGTGCTCCCATCTTAGCCGCAATCTTGGCGACACGCTCAGACCTTCGGCTCGTCCCGGCGCGCCGGGACTCGCTCAGGATGACCGATCATTATGAAGCGAGATTTTGATTCGGGACGCTACAGTTCCAGAACGTTGTCTTCGATGGCCAGCCGGACATTGCCGTCGGATTTGGCCAGGCGGCGGACCGCTTCAGGCTTGTCCACCTTGGCTTTCAGCATCACCAGCGCCACGGGCACGCTGCGCCCGGCGCTCTTGATGGTGTCGACGGCGGTTGCGCGGTCGATATTGCAGGCGCGCATCAGGATGCGAATGCCGCGCTCCACCAGCTTCGAGTTCTGCATGTGCACGTTGACCATCAGGTTCTCGTACACATAGCCCAGCCGCGTCATGGCGCCCGTGGTGATCATGTTCAGGACCATCTTCTGGGCGCTGCCGGCCTTCATGCGCGTGGAGCCGGAGACGACCTCGGGACCGACTTCGGCCACGATGGTGATATCGGCGGCGCCAGCCAGCGGAGTTCCGTGGTTGCAGGTGACGGCCGCGGTGTGCGCTCCGCGGGCGCGGGCGTATGCTACTGCCGCGACGACGTACGGCGTGCGGCCGGAAGCGGAGACGCCGACCACTATATCCTTGCGCGTGGGACGCCGGCGCGCGATGTCGCGCTGGCCCAGTTCTTCGGAGTCTTCATTCACCTCGACCGCGGAGGCCAGGGCCTTGGGTCCGCCGGCCATGATGTACTGCACCTGGCCGGGGGCTGTGGAGTAGGTGGGTGGACATTCCGAGGCGTCGAGCGCGGCAATCCGGCCGCTGGAACCGGCGCCGATATAAATCAACCGGCCGCCATCGCGCAGGCTGCGCGCCACCTGGTCGATCACCTCGGCGATTTCAGGAATGGCTTTCTTGACCGCCGCTGCGACCTTCGCATCTTCATGGTTGATGATGCGGGCGATTTCGAGTGCGGATTTCGTGTCGAGGCCCTGAGAGGCCTCGTTTTGGCTCTCCGTCGTCAGTTGCTGAAGCAGTGCGGCCTGGTCGTTGTTGGTATCTTTTATCCGGGAGCCGGCCGTTTCCTGCATCGTGGTGCTGGGTAGCATCGCGTCTGTCCCCATTTTGATTGTATCTATAAAAGCGCGCAACCTTAAAAATTTGTTCTGGCGTACCCCGATTCGTAACCCCGATGGGGCGCGCTAAAGCGCTTCGCGCACAGCGTCATGAAAACGCGGCCTGACCTCGCGGATCGATTGGTTCTGCCGATCCGGCCAGGTGCGATTGGTCAGCAAGACGACAGCGACGGCCGCGTCCAGATCGATCCATAAGGAGCAGCCGCTATAGCCGAGATGCCCGATGGAATGCTGCGCGAAGTGCTTGCCTGAAGACGAAGGCTGCGATGGCGTATCCCATCCCAGCGCGCGGGAACTGCCCTCGGGCGGTTGCCGCCTGGCAAAGCGTTCCAATATGGCTGGGTCGAACAGGGAAGGACTTTCTCCGGAGCCGGCTGGTTTTGCGCTACGCAGGATAGCGCCGGCGAATCGCAAAAGGTCAGGGACGTTGGAGAAGAGTCCCGCGTGTCCTGCCACGCCGTTCAGGACCCACGCGTTCTCGTCCTGCGACTTCGCCCTGGATACGGCGATGGCGGAAGGTCAAGTCTTCTTCTGTCGGCGGAATGGCGGCGCGCATCGCCGGCGATGGGCAGAATCCAGTGGCCGCCATGTCCAGCGGCTGAAAGACTTCGCGGCGCGTCCAGGACGCAAGGTCTTCGCCGAATCAGCACTTCGAGCGCCTTGCCGAGAAGGATGAAGCCGGGGTCGGAGTACTCGGCGCGTGTGCCCGGCGCGGCCTGAAGAGGCAGTTCGAGGCAAGACCGGAATAGCGCGGCAGGCGTGGTCGCAGTCCGGAAAAACTCCACATATCCCGGTAAGCCGGAGTTATGGGCCAGAAGGTGCCGCAATTGGATGGTGCGCGCCAAATCTCCGGGTGCGCGCCCGACCACAAAGCCTGGCAACAGTTCGCCCAGCAGCGTCTCCAGTTCGAGTTGCCCGCGCTGGACCAGAAGCATGGCCGCAGCTGTAGTTGCTACAACCTTAGTCAGGCTGGCCACGTCATATACAGTGTCGGCGGCCACGGCAGGCGCGCTTTCTTCATAAGTGAATCGCCCCAAAGCCCCCTGGAGCACAACGTCATTACCCGCCAGGACGCCGAAGGCGCAACCCGGAAAGGCCCGCGCCGCAATGGCGTCTTCCAAGACCCGGAGGGCAGCGGCAAACCGGCCGGCTTTTTCGAAGGGCTTCTCAGCAATTGGGGGTTCTTGAGAGGTCATGGCTTTCTCGTAGGGTAACCCGCGCGGCTCGGGCGCAGTGCAGGCTCGTTTACTTTTCGCCGCCGCCGGTGGGAATTCAGGCTATCCTTGTGTCCGAGAGTGCCGTCTATTCCATCGGAGGTTCCTATGACACCGCTGCGCGGAGGGTTGCGGGCAGTCTGCTTCGTGGGCCTTATCGCCATTTGCACCGGCTATAGCATCGCCCAGACCGCGGGTCAGCCTGAAGCGACGCCTGCAGCTCCGCCGCCGGCTGCGGCCCAACCTGCGGCCACGCCTGCCGCGAGCCCTGCGACGACACCTGTCGGGCAACCCGCGACGCCAGAGACGCCCGCAGCAGAACCAGCCACCCCGGCAAAGAAAACCTACACCGTGCCTGCGGGCACCAAGCTTCTTTTGCAACTGAAGAGCGCTGTTGACACCAAGAGCGCCAAGCCGGGCGACGGCGTTTACCTGATCTCCACATTTCCTGTCGTGGTGGGAAACCGCGTGATGATCCCCACGGGGGTCTACGTGCAGGGTGTCGTCGATCGGGTGCAGCGCGGCGGGCGCGTCAAGGGCAAAGCGCAACTCGACATGCACTTTACTTCGATCATTTTCCCCAACGGTTCGGTGGTTGAGATCCCCGGGGTTGTGGATAGTGTGCCGGGCGCAAAGAACCAAACCGTGAAAAACGACGGGGAGGGAACCATCGAGCAGAACGGCGGGAAAGGCCGTAATGCGGGCGAAACGGCCAAGATTGCGATACCGGTGGGCGCTGGTTCCGGCACGATTGGCGGGGGCGAAACAGGCCACCCCGTCGAGGGTGGACTGGCCGGGCTGGGCGCGGGCCTGGCTACCGTGGGCATCGTTTCGCTCTTCACGCGCAATGCCGATGTGGATATTCCTACCGGAACCCAGGTGGAGATGGTTCTGCAACGACCGCTGCAACTGGAAGAGGAGAATCTGGCAGGCGTAGGTCCGCCCGGAACCGCTCCGGCGCTGGTGCCAGCGTCAAACCAGCCACGGCCGATGACGTCGCATCGTCCTCGGATTATGTGCCCGCCTGGAAGCCTCGGTTGCGAATAAGCCCATACGGCGGCTCAAGGCGCTGGCGTCCCACCCGTCTGTAGTTCCCGATACAGGTTTTCCTAAATCAGCCTTGCGTTCGGCGCCACCACCCCTGGGCCCGATAGCGTGCAGCTTCCAGTTTGGCTGCAGCGGTAGTGTACGTTCGAGCGGTAATCGCCCCATGAATTCGCATCGCTGGAGGCTATTGTGATACCGACGACAAAGGTTCTGCCGTCGCTGCTCTGAATCGTCCCCCCTTTGGCGTCGTAGTCGGCCACCGTAAAGTCTCCTTCGGTATAGACACCCGAAGGCTTAGGCGCTTCGCCGAAGCTCTGTTGCCCGCCGTCCATCTGCTCGGGAACGGCCTCCGGCGCTCTCGCTAAGTCATTGTGCATCAAGTCAGTAATGTGCCTTTTTCTATGCTTGTGCACGCGAACCGGCCGAAGAAGAGGGTTATTTGAGCTGGCCCGCGCTCTGGGTACGAACGTAGTACGCAATGCATGTGGGCGTTGCGGTTGCGGCTGCGGCGCGGGATTCGCCCGCGCGGTATCTGCGCCAGGCTGGTGAGCCGCCCCATCGCCTTTATCGGCCACCTGAACCACAGCGGTCGGCGGCGAGCTTTCGGCCGCAGCGGGCTGTGCAACTGGACTTGTTGCCGGTGCGGTCGCAGCTGAAACGGTTGGGGTTGAATTATCTAGCGCTGCCGAGACCTCAGTGGGTGCGCCGAGGATCGCCAGCGCCAGTCCTGCCGTTGTTCCGAGGGCAACACCCATCCCTGCATAGATCAAGGGTATTGCAATCAGAGTGATCCGGGCTGGTGCGGCGGGAAACTGGTGGGCAGCATCGACTTCAGAGGAAGCGTCGCGTGTTGTCATAGTTTTTGGGGGAGGCAATCGTCGCCCTCCTACGGACATTGAACCAAGTTAGTAAGTAATAGACAATCCGACGTAAGGGTTATCAAAGGGGTATTACCAAAGGGTCATTCACCAGGTTCCGCGGCCCATCGAACGTGGTTCGAGAGGGTCACGCCGCCGTTCCGGCACGGTCCGCGAACTCGAAAACCTGCGACGATCCCGACGGAATTAAGGCACGCGTCCATTGACCTTAGTTATCCTGAGTGCGAAAAATGCCGGTTGCGAGTAATCTGGATTAATCAGGTGGTAGATGCAAACCGGTTCCGACGATCCTATACTCTCCGATTCCTGCGTGAACTCCCCGTTCGCCATTATTTCGCAGTCTGCCAGCCCTCCACCTGCGGCGCCGCGCAAATCCATGGGCGTCATGCTCTGGCTGCGCGACCTGCTCATCTCTGCCGGCGCATCCGTTATCATCATTACCTTTCTCTATCAACCGGTACGGGTGGAAGGCACCAGCATGTTGCCGCGTCTGGAAGACCGCGACCGGCTCTTTATCAACAAGTTTGTCTACCACGTCTCTGCCATCGAACGCGGTGACGTGGTGGTCTTCCGCTATCCGCGCGATCCGGAGAAAAGCTATATCAAGCGCGTTATCGCTTTGCCTGGCGACACGCTTCGTGTCGATCGTGGTCGTGTCTACGTGAACGGGAACCTTTTGCACGAGCCCTACGTGCCTCCGGAGTATCGTGACGACCGATCCCTGGCGGAGATGGTGATTCCCGCGGACAGCTACTTCATGATGGGTGATCATCGCTCCATTTCCTCCGACAGCCGGGACTTCGGCCCGGTCGACCGATCACTGATCTACGGGAAGGCCGTCTTCGTCTACTGGCCGGCTCGCGATGTGGGCGTAGTGCACTGAGCCGTGGAAAACCAAGTAAAATCGGACAAAATCGGGACAGGAAAACCTGCTAAAATCGATTGAATCCACTCCTCGGAGAGGCGATGCAGGCGATCTTAGCGCTCGAAGACGGGCGCATCTTCCGCGGCCAAGGCCATGGGCACCCGGGCGAAAGCCAGGGCGAAGTGGTTTTTAATACTTCCCTTACCGGTTACCAGGAGATTGCCACCGATCCCTCCTACGCGGGGCAGATCGTCGTCCTGACTAACCCCCAAATTGGCAACTACGGCACCAATCGCGCCGACAATGAGGCGTCCAGGCCTTATATCGAGGGCCTGATCGTCCGCGAGTTCTCCACGATCAGCTCGAACTGGCGCTCCGAGCAGGTGACCGACGAATATATGGAGCGCTACTCCGTGCCCGTGCTGGCGGAGATCGACACGCGCGCCCTGGTGCGCCACCTGCGCAATAACGGCGTCATGCGGGGCGTGATTTCGACGACCGAGGCGAACCCCGACGTCCTCGTCCAAAAGGCTAAGAAAATTCGCAAGATGGACGGTACCGATCTGGCGCGCGTGGTTTCGACGAAGACGAGCTACGAGTTTGACGCCTCCGATCCGCGCAGCGAAATGGGAGACCCATTGCTGAGCGAGGGCTTTCTCCACAAGGATGAATCGCGGCGTCAAATCCTTCATGTAGTAGCTTATGATTTTGGAATTAAACAGAACATTCTGCGCATGTTAACGCGCGACGATTGCCGCGTGACCGTGGTTCCAGCCGAAACCACTGCCGACGATGTTCTGGCTCTCAAACCCGACGGCGTCTTTCTATCGAACGGCCCCGGCGACCCGGAGCCAGTCGACTACGCGGTGCGCTCCATCCAGCAGATGATGGGCCGCGTGCCGGTTTTCGGAATCTGCCTTGGCCACCAGCTTTGCGGACTGGCGCTCGGCGGCCGCACCTACAAGCTCAAGTTTGGCCACCACGGCGGCAACCACCCGGTGCGCAACAACGCTACCGGCAAAGTAGAGATCACGGCGCACAATCATAACTTCGCCGTCGACCCCGATTCGATTAACGCTAACGAAGTCGAGCTGACGCACGTAGACCTGAACGACCAGACGCTCGAAGGCCTGCGCCACAAAACGCTGCCGCTCTTCAGCGTGCAATACCACCCTGAAGCCGCTCCCGGCCCGCACGATTCGCACTACCTGTTCCGCGACTTCCGGCAGATGATGGAGGAGTGGAAATCATGAGCGGACTTGCAGCCAGAAAGGAAAGACCGGAGCCCAAGGCACTGGGTGCGTTCTACACGGAGGAGTCCGTAGCCCACCGTCTGGTGGAGTGGGCGATTCGGAGTCCCGAGGCCACTGTCCTCGATCCAAGCTGTGGAGACGGCGCCTTCTTGGTTGCCGCCGCCGACCGATTATCTAGGCTCGGCTCCTTTTCGTTCCGCTTGCTCGGAGTCGATGTCTCTGAGGATGCTTTAGGAGAATCAGGTCAGCGCGTACGAAACGCTAGGCTGATACTGAAGGACTTCTTTGACATTGCTCCGCGATCCCTACCTGCGTTCGACTGCGTTGTCGGCAACCCTCCGTACATTCGCTACCAGACGTTCAACGGCGATTCGACTTCTAAAGCGCACGAACGAGCGAAGGAAGCAGGCGTCCAGTTGCCGCGACTTGCCTCCTCCTGGGCTCCATTCCTCGTGCATGCAACCCAATTCCTTCGTCGCGGTGGTCGCCTAGCGATGGTGGTGCCATCGGAGTTGGGCCACGCTATGTACGCACGAGAGGTTCTGAAGTTTTTGATCGAGCGATTCAAGGCAGTCGAAATAGAGATGTTTGGGACAAGCTTTTCGGCGGGCTGGGCCAAAGCACCATCTTGCTGTTCTGTGAGGGGTACGGGGAGAGATGCAACGAGTTCAACGTCACATCCGCCGACAATCTCTCAAGTGATACGAAAGAGAAAAGAAGAGTCGATCTCAGAGCGGTTGAAGATGGCAGATTTCGGTTGAGTCATTACCTTTTGCCGGATTCGATACTTTCGCTTTACAACGCGCTTGCCATCCATCCTCGCGTACGCAGGCTGGGCGACGTCGCTGACGTTGGCATTGGATACGTGACAGGCGCGAATGATTTCTTTCATCTGTCGGACGACGAGCAGCGGCGATGGAGAATAGGCAGTAAGTTCCTAAGACCAGCGGTGCTGAACCTTCGAGATATCGATGGAATCGCCCTTGGCAATGACCAGTGGGAAGAGAAACGGAGAGCAGGGGAAAAGGTTTTTCTTCTGGCGGTTCCGGCCATTCCAAGGGAGGCTCTGCCTATCCCTCTCCAGCACTATTTGCAGCAGGGTGAGATCGATGGCGTGCCCGATCGTTACAAGTGCCGAACAAGGAAGCTCTGGTATGTTGTGCCGCATGTGCGTGTGGCAGACGCATTCCTGTCGTATATGTCCGGCGAGATGCCCCGGCTTGTTACGAATGAAGCTGGTTTTGTCGCACCCAATACGATTCACCTGTTGCGGTTCTTGAACGGTTCCAGTGCCAACTCTTATGCGGCTTCATGGCGTAACTCTCTGACGAAGCTCAGTTGTGAGCTGGAGGGTCATGCGCTCGGTGGAGGCCTTTTCAAGATCGAGCCTTCAGAGGCAGAGCGCATTCTCGTAGTCGCCCCGAGCGCTTCTCACGCGAGGATGCTGTTCGAGCATAGTGAGCGCAAGCCTGCAAGACCCAAGGAGCCCAGCCTAGACTTGTTTGACCGCCATCTTCTCAAAAAGGAGATAGGCCTTACAGAGACCGAGTGCGTTTCATTGCGCGAAGCTGCAATGAGGATGGAACAGTGGCGAAAACACCAGTAAAGCAGATTTCTGTGCCCACTTTGGAGCACGCTCTGGGTGCTCTGTGCGGCGATGCTAAGACACAATCGGGACAACACATCAAGCTTGTCCATGCGCATTGTTCAAGCCGGCTGGTTGTTGAGGGAGGATTCCCGCCAGAATGGCTGCACCCACGCCCGCCTCTGACATGTAAACCGGGTCCCAACAATATTTATGGTCTGACCTATTCGGCTGAAGTGGAGGACAGCGGCGAACAAAGTGTACTTGGCGGAATGAAGTACAAGAATCTGGACGTGACTGTTTTCCCTCCCGGCAATCGGACCCGCTCTTGGTATTTCAGTGAAGAGTACCGGGAACGCCTTTCGGAACCTCACAAATCGAATGGAGGAGGCGCCTGGTGATTGCGTAAACATCCACATGATGTATCCGGGTTTTGTCTTTGGGTTCCTTCACCTTATCAAGTTCGGAACGGTCGCTGACGGATTCAGCGGAAATGATGCCTCGTTCGACGCGGAGGGCAAGCCGCTCGAAGGCATCGTTCGTTACCACAATGCGTTGTGCGCGCTAAACGGTCGCGGCACCATCACTGACCCGCCGATGCGATACGAATCTATCGGCCTCTTGGTATACCGGTGTTTCGAGGGGAAAGTAGAGATCTGGCCAAACTATCCTGCGCCAGATAGCCCCATACACTATTCGAGGTTTTTTCAACGACTTTACGAAGCTTACGATCTGCGCTACGCCTACCCAGATGCAAGGGGACAGAATCACCGGAAGTCCTGGACGGTCGGCACAGGAATCCTAGCGGACACCTTTGACGCTCCGACGGGACATTCCTGGCGCAGCCGTATAACCCCACAGGAAGAGCAGCCCAGCTAGAACCATGCCACGCAGAAATGACATTCAAAAGATTCTGGTGATCGGCTCGGGGCCGATCATCATCGGCCAGTCGGCGGAGTTCGACTACTCCGGCACACAGGCGTGCAAGGCTCTCAAGCAGGAGGGTTACGAGGTCGTGCTGGTGAACTCGAACCCGGCCACCATCATGACCGATCCTGAGCTGGCCGACCGCACCTACATCGAGCCGCTGACCCACGAGTACGTGGAAGAGATCATCCGCATTGAAGCCGAGATGCTAGCGTCCCAACCCAACGCCGGCAAGTTCGCGCTGCTTCCCACCGTTGGCGGCCAGACAGCACTGAATCTCGCCGTCGATCTTGCCGACACCGGAGTTCTGGAGCGCTACAACGTCGAGCTAATCGGCGCCAAGCTTGAGGCCATCAAGAAGGCCGAAGATCGTCTGCTCTTCAAAGACGCGATGATCCGCATCGGCCTCGATGTGCCGCGCTCCGCGCTCGTGAACAATCTGCGCGACGGGCTCGACTTCTCCGGCAAGCTCGGCTTCCCGGTTCTCATCCGGCCCAGCTTCACGCTCGGCGGCACCGGCGGCGGCATCGCCTACAACCGCGAAGAGTTGATGGAGATTCTCTCCCGCGGCCTCGATCTCTCACCGGTGCATGAGTGCCTGCTTGAGGAGAGCGTGCTCGGCTGGAAGGAATACGAGCTCGAGGTGATGAGCGACCTGGCCGACAACGTCATCATCATTTGCTCGATCGAAAATTTTGACCCCATGGGCGTGCATACCGGCGACTCCATTACCGTAGCGCCGGCGCAAACGCTCACCGATCGCGAGTACCAGAAGATGCGCGACGCCGCCATCGCCTGCATCCGCGAAATCGGCGTGGAAACCGGCGGATCCAACGTGCAATTCGCCATCAATCCGCAAGATGGCCGCATGATTGTCATTGAAATGAACCCGCGCGTGTCACGCTCGTCGGCGCTGGCGTCGAAGGCCACGGGATTTCCGATCGCGAAAATTGCAGCCAAGCTTGCCGTGGGCTACACGCTCGACGAGATCCCCAACGACATCACGCGCAAGACGCCGGCCTGCTTCGAGCCCACTATCGACTACGTCGTAGTCAAGATTCCCAAGTGGCAGTTCGAGAAGTTTCCTGGCGCCGACGACACGCTGGGCCCGCAGATGAAGTCGGTGGGCGAGGTGATGGCCATCGGCCGCACCTTCAAGGAAGCGCTGATGAAAGCGTGGCGCTCGCTCGAAACCGGCAAAAAGACCGGCGCTGAGGTTTTGGAGCCGCGCCGTTTGACGCAGATGTTGGTCACGGCCAAGCCGGAGCGCCTGAGCTACATCCGGTACGCGTTCGAACGCGCCATGAGCGTGCGCGAGGTGGCTCGCCTCACCAAAATGGATCCATGGTTCCTGCATCAGCTGCGCGAGATTACACAGGCGCAAAAGGCGATCGCAAACACGACGCCAAAGGAAATGAGCGCGGAGCAATTAAGGAGGCTGAAACGCCTCGGCCTCAGCGACGAGCGCATCGCCACGGAGTGGAAACTCGAAGGCCACGAAGGCATCCAGCAGGTGAGGGAACTGCGCGAGGGGCAGGGAATTCGCCCCGTCTTCAAACTGGTGGATACCTGCGCCGCCGAGTTCGAGTCGATGACGCCTTACCTCTACTCGACCTACGAAGAAGAGGACGAAGCGCCGCCAACCAAAACGCCGAAGATTATCATTCTCGGCTCGGGCCCCAATCGCATCGGCCAGGGCATTGAGTTCGACTACTGCTGCTGCCACGCGGCCTTTGCGCTGAAGGATGACGGTTACGAGACCATCATGGTCAACTGCAATCCTGAGACCGTCTCGACCGACTACGACACCAGCGACCGGCTCTATTTTGAGCCGCTGGTTCTTGAAGACGTGCTGGCGATTTACCAGCACGAGGCGCAATCGGGCGCGAAGATCGGCATGATTGTGCAGTTCGGTGGGCAGACGCCGCTGAACCTGGCGCAGCGTTTGCTGGCGGCCGGAGTGCCCATCATCGGCACTTCGCCGGAATCGATTGACCTGGCCGAAGACCGCAAGCAGTTCGGCAAATTGCTTGAGGAATTGCAAATTCCGCAACCACGCCGGAGGCACGGCCACCAGCGTGGAGCAGGCGCTGGCCGTGGCGAGCAGGATCGGCTACCCCGTGCTGGTGCGGCCAAGCTACGTGCTGGGCGGCCGCGCGATGGTGATCGCGTACGACGCGGATGCCGTGACGCGCTACATGCGCCAGGCCGTCGAATACTCGCAGGAACGGCCGGTTCTGGTCGACCACTTCCTCGAGAATGCGATTGAGGTCGATGTCGACGCACTCTGCGACTCGGAAGACGTGCTGATCGCGGGCATCATGCAGCACATTGAAGAAGCCGGCATCCACTCCGGCGACTCGTCGTGCGTGCTGCCGGCGGTGGACATCAAAGAGCAGACGCTCGAAACCCTGCGCGCCTACACGCGGAAGCTGGCGCTGGCGCTCAAAGTTGTCGGCCTGGTGAATCTGCAATTCGCCATCCAGCGCGACGAGCAGGGCAACGATCACGTGTATGTGATCGAGGTGAATCCCCGCGCTTCGCGGACCGTGCCGTACGTGTCCAAGGCGACGGGCGTTCCGCTGGCCAAAATCGCGGCGCGGCTCATGACGGGCCGCAAGCTGCGCGAGCTGCTGCCGGACGAGCTGGCGTCAGGAAAAGATCTTGGCACCGGCGCGCACTACTACGTGAAATCGCCGGTCTTTCCGTGGTCGAAGTTCGCGGGCGTCGATACCGTCCTCGGGCCGGAGATGAAATCGACCGGCGAAGTGATGGGCGTGGCCAGCACGTTTGGCGAAGCCTTTGCGAAGGCGCAGCTCTCGGCCGGTCAGATCCTGCCCACGGGCGGCACCGTCTTCTTTACCGTGAACGACCACGACAAGCAGGCGGCCATCGCGCTGGCGCGGCGGTACGTGCATCTTGGCTTCAAGATTGTGGCCACGGAAGGCACGGCCAACGCGCTCGAAGGCGCGGGACTGATTGTGGAGCGCGTGTTCAAGGTGGAGGAGGGCCGGCCCAATGCCGTGGACCTCATCAAGGGCGACCGCATCCAGCTGATCGTGAACACGCCGCGTGGGCAGGACGCGTTCTTCGACGAGAAGGCCATTCGCCGCGCGGCGGTGCTGGCGCGCATTCCCACGATCACCACGCTCGCGGCCGCGCAGGCTGCGGCCGAGGGAATTGCCGCCATGCAACGGCATCGCGTGACGGTCTTTGCCTTGCAGGCGCTGCACACGGCGAACGGGCGCTGACGGGCGACTGGGCAGTTGCGAATCCGCGGATTTAGAGAAGGGAAGCGATTCCTGACGGCTACTTTGTCCGCCTGAAGCCGAGCTTTGCGCCAATGGAGTAGCCGAAGAGCGCTGCGGCTGGCCAGGTACCGACGAACGGACCGTCGTTGTCGATGAGTCCGCTCGGGGCAGGCCAACCGAACAAGGTGCGCGTCAGCTTCTCCGTGGCCTCGCAATGAAAGCATTGATTTGGCCCGGTCGGCATGTCCAGGACCCACAGGCAGACAATCAGAAACCAGATGAGGCCAAGCAGCCAGACCACGGTGGCCATTTCCGCGGGGTAAATGCGGGCGATGAGGAAGCCGACGACGAGGGGCACGGCGGCCGACAAGAGAAGAATGACGAGTTGGGGCACGCCGCTGGGATTGATGGCGTAGCCAAGCAGCATAAGCGCCATCCAGGAGCCGAGCGCCAACAGCGAGTGCAAGGAAAAAGACAAGGCCTGCCGGGAGAGTTTGGATGTGCTTTGTTCCTCGAGGTCTATTTGCACAGACGAATCCACCTTCGCCGCTCTTGCAAGAGAATTGCTGCCGTCTCTAGGCTATATCCAAACCCTTACCATACACCGCCTCTGCCAAAGCGAATAATTTCGGCACGATGAAGCAGGGAAGCGCGCCGCGTGACCCGGCTGGGTCTTACAATGAAGAGATGTTGCTGGAAGGCATTTTCGCCGCGACCACCACGCCGTTTTACTCCGACGAAACCATCTATTTTCGGAAAATCGAAGCCAACATGGCACGCTACTCCCGGAGTTTGCTGGCGGGGATGGTGGTTTTAGGCTCGACAGGCGAGGCGCCGTTGCTCGACGATGCGGAATCGCGCGAGGTTCTGCGTGTGGCCGCCGAAGCTGCCGCGCCGGAGAAGGTGCTGATCGCGGGCGTGGGCCGCGAGAGCGTAAAGGCGACCGTAGAACTGGCCGATGCGGCAGCGACATTTCGATACGATGCGGTCCTGGTGCGCCCACCCAGCTACTATGCCGGGCAAATGTCTTCCGCTGCTGTGCTCCATTATTTTCGCAGCATCGCAGACCGCTCTCCGCTTCCGGTCGTGCTCTACAACATTCCCAAGTGCGTGCCGTACCAGATTCCGGTGGAGCTGGTTGGGGAATTGGCCGGTCACCCCAACATCATCGGTATCAAGGATTCGTCTGGCAAGGTGGAGCGCATCGGGGCCCAGGTCGCGGCCACGCAGAACGCGCCGCGACGGACAGTACCGGTTACGCATGTGTTTGAAGCGGCCACGGCGCGCATGCTCGAACCGCGCGCCGAGATGGACGGCAGTTTCGTCTCCGCGGGCGACCTGGCTGGCGGTGCGGCAGTCGCCACGGCTGCCCCGGCGGTTCCCATCAAAACCCGCAGCAGGGAGGTCGGGTTCCAGGTGCTGTGCGGCTCGGGGAGCACGGTGTTTGAGTCGTTGGAGGCAGGAGCGACAGGCGCGATTCTCGCTTTTGCCGCGTTCGCGCCGCAGGCATGTCAGGAGATTTACCTTGCCTGGAAAGATCACGACCTTGCATTGGCAGCAGAGAAACAGAAGCGCATTGCGCGAGTGAATCAACGCATCGTCGGGGAGCTTGGCATTGCTGGAGTGAAGTACGCGTGTGACTTCAATGGCTATTACGGGGGCCATACACGGGCGCCTTTGCTGCGATTGACGGCAGAGGAGAAGGCCGAGATTGAGGCATTGCTGGCCGAAGTCAGGAACTGAGCGGCCTATATAATACGTCCGATAACAGATATTCTGTATACTAGGTACTTTCATAAAAGCCGCCGAAAGCATTGACTTGTCACGCGTTATGAATCGCTGCTCTCGCGACGAGCCTCCATCACACCTCCCTTTCGAGGACCTGGCGCCTTCTCAGAGCCGGAGCTGCGCCGGTGAGTTGATCACAGTGGCGAGCTGCGTCATAAAGGCATGCAGTCCAGGGCGGTTGCAAGCGAGTTTTCGTGGCTTTGGATGGATTACATCTTGTAGCGGCCGAGGTCTTCGTCGTTCAATCCTTCGAGCCACCCGCGCAGCTGCTCGGCAGTGGGCCCTTCAGGCGGCCCGGTAGTATTGAGCTTGGCGGTCTCCATCACCTTCTCCGCGACATAGATCGGGCAATCTGCGCGCAGCGCGAGCGCGATGGCATCGGAAGGCCTGGCGTCGATGGCCACAGGTTCTTCCCCTTGTCGCAACCACAAAACAGCATAAAATGTATCGTCTTTAAGTTCTGTAATTACAACACGTTCTAGTTGACCATTGAGGTGACTGATCAAGTTGCGTGCGAGATCGTGTGTCATGGGGCGCGCCGCGGACATCTTTTCAATCTCCAGCGCTATTGCATTGGCCTCAAAGATGCCCACCCAGATGGGCATCACCGCATCGGAACCGACATCCTTCAGCACCACGATCGGCATATTGGTTGCCGGATCCATCATCAGGCCACGAATGCGTACTTCAATTTCCATCAGTTCCCTCTTGAAGAACCGTTGCAATCTTAGACGGCTTGGCCCACGAGGCTGTTGGGATAAGCTCCTGTTATTTTGACACGAAGATAACTGCCCGGTGCCGGCGCGATAGGTTGCGAGCACTCAAAATTGACCGGCTTATTCTGGCTGCTGCGCCCTGCGATCTGCCCGCGGGCCGGATTCGCTCCCTCAACCATCACCTCAATAACTTCCCCGATGTGCCTGGAATAATTGATCCTTTGTATCTCCCGCTGCCGTTCAAGCAGAACTTGAAGCCGGCTGGACTTCTCTGCTTCAGGAGTGGAATCGATCATCACCAGGGTTGGCGTGTTGGGACGGGCCGAATATTTGAATGCGAAGACACAATCGTACTGCACTTCGGCCAGCAGGTTCATGGTCTTAATGAAATCGTCCGCCGTCTCGCCCGGGAAGCCCACTATGATGTCGGTTGAAAGGGAGATCGGCCGCCTGGCGGCTTTGACCCACGCGATGCGCTCGAGGTACCAGTCCGGCGTGTACTCTCGGGCCATGCTGGCAAGAATCCTTGCCGAACCCGACTGCACCGGCAGGTGCACATGGTCGCATAGCGTGGGCACAGCGTCGATCGCGTCGACGATGTCGCGGGTAAAGTCACGGGGGTGGCTGGTGGTGAAGCGG
This sequence comes from uncultured Acidobacteriota bacterium, assembly GCA_963826735.1. Lineage (GTDB taxonomy): Bacteria > Acidobacteriota > Terriglobia > Terriglobales > Acidobacteriaceae > Telmatobacter. The sequence continues at coordinate 243,920 of CAWGYN010000004.1, read as the reverse complement.
ACGCGCCGGATCCCCGGCACCTCACCCACGGCGGCCAGCAATTCCGCGAAGCTGCGCTTCCCTTCCGGGTCGCGATAGCTGTTCACATTCTGTCCCAGGAGCTGAATCTCCGTGTAACCAAGATCGGCGATGCGCCGCGCCTCGGTCAGCACCGAAGACGACGTCCGGCTGCGCTCCTTGCCGCGCGTATACGGTACCACGCAGTAAGAACAGAACTTATCGCAGCCTTCGATGATGGTGATATAGGCGCGGTACGGGTTCTGGCGCGCCGTGAATTCGGTCTCGAAGGCCTCGTCCGTCTCGCGATCATCGAGCCCGGTGATACGGCTTTCGCCCGCCTCCAGGCGGGTAAGCATCTCTGGTAATTTGCGGTACGAGGCCGACCCCGACACCATTGAAACGTAAGGTGCGCGGTCGAAGATCTTTTCGCCTTCCTGCTGGGCCACGCAACCCAACACGGCGAAGCGTTTGCCTTCTTTGTAAAGCTTTTTGTAGTCGTTCAGGCGATTGAAGACCTTCTGCTCCGCCTTATCGCGAATGGAGCAGGTGTTGTAGAGGATAAGACCTGCATCCTCCTCGGCTTCAACCTGGCGGTATCCTTGCTGGCGCAGCGTGCCAATCACTTTTTCGGAGTCATGGGCGTTCATCTGGCAGCCGAAGGTCTCCAAATAGAATGTTTTTTCGGTTGCCATAGACATCCTCAGTATACGGTGAATCCTCTTTGGCCGGTTGAACTTGACCGCGACCCAAGGCCACGCCGGTCACACGCCGGAAACGCGCATGCAGTTATTGGCGCAACAGCTTGAAAGCGTGCGTCCACTCGTTCTTAGTGAATCCGAGAATGCACCACAGCATGCACAGCGGTTCAATGGCGCGCGCCGCTTCCACCTTGCCCATGTCCGCCGTCTCCCAACCGAACTGGTCGAGGATCTGCGCCGTAGTGGTCTTGGCTCCGTCGTCGTTGCCGCAAATAAACATGGTTGGCTTGCCAGCCTTGAATTCAGGATTCACCATCTGCGGCGCGCCCACCGAGTTGAAGGCTTTCACGAAGTGCGCTTTGGGAAACTCACGCTGCAGCCGTTCCATCAATGAGTCATCCAGCGTGGTGAAGAAACTGAGAACGCCGTTCACGGGCGGCGCATCTGCAATGGGATTGCAGGCGTCCATCACCGGCTTCCCCTCCAGGTTTGCGGTTCCCGCAGCGCGCAAAACGTCTGCGGCAGCCGAGCCTTTCACGGCCAGCACCACGGCTTCGCCAAATGCCGCTGTGTCACTGAAGCTGCCCACCTTCGCCGTAGGGTTCGTCTTGAGCCAGTCGGCTAGCTTTGCCTTATCGCGCGTGCCTATCATCGCCTGATGGCCGTGCTTGATGAAGCCCGCGGCCAGCGTTTTAGCCACAGTGCCCGAACCAAGAACCCCGACTTTCATATGCATCCTCCTCATTGTCGTGACTCGATCCTATGGATTTCGCTCGTCGCGCATCTCCGTGTGCAAATAAGCCAGCAGCGCGTCCATCTGCTCTGGTGTCATCTGATACGCGAACGATGGCATCATTCCCTTGCCCGACAGCAGAATCCGCTTGACTTCCGCGTCGGTTGCCAGGGCCCCGTCTGGCAATGTTTGGTGATTGAAAAGGCCGTGCAGATTCGGTGGAACCTTCTTCAGATGCAGGTCATTCTCTTCATGGCAATGCGCGCAACCTGTGTCGTAAAGCCGCTTGCCCTCCGCTTGTTGCGCCGTGAGCGCGGACTGGACGTGACAGCCGGCGGGGACCGTAATTGCGCAAGCTGTCAGCGCCAAGCCAGAAGCCACCGTCGCAGCCAGTTTTCGCATTCGCATCTTAAGTAGGTTAGCCTGCAAGAATTCAAACGACCGGACCCATGCCTACTGGACAATCACGCCGCAGGCGATGCGATCACCAGAGTTGCCGGACGGATCGTTGGTGAGGTCGTCCGGTTTGGCGTGAATGACCAGCGACGTACCGCCGTCGTGGAAAAGAGAATTCGGGCCATCGCTGATCGTGGCGCCTACCGCGGTGAAGGTGAGTTTGCCCGTTCCCTTCTTTGATACAACCAGGTTCGGCAAGTCGCCGAGGTGCGGATGAGGGTCCTGCGCGTTGTGGATTCCGTGGTGGGCGCCAGTGGGATTGAAATGGCCACCGGCCGTGGTGAAAGCGGGGCCTTCGCATTTGCCAACGTTGTGAATGTGGATCCCATGCTCGCCGGGAGAGAGTTGGGAGACCGTTACGGAGACCTTGACCCCATTGGAGACGGTAGAGAATTTGGCGTGGCCAATGGTGGCTCCCTGGGCATTGACGAGGTCGGCGTGTGCTGTTTGAGCTGCGGCGGGAGCGGGATGGGTGGCTAAGACCAGGAGCGCGGCGCCTGCCAACACGCTCATTTGCACGAGTACAGTCCTGCGATTGACATGGGTCATGGCAAGTTTCTCCGGGGATGAATTGATGTTCCAGCGAACTCCGCCTCTTCAGTCTGCGCGGGCGACGCCGGGATGGTCAAGCCAGCGGATTCAGATTGCAGAATCAGCATGCCGCTGCTGCCATCGGCGCGCCGCGAAGCAAGTATCCTGAATTCATGCAGCTTCACTCCCACGAACCTCTCACGCCTTTCGCACACTCCGCCAACAATCGCTGCTTCGGCTGCGGACCGGCCAATGAAAACGGGCTGCGCCTGGAGTTCCTGCTCGCTTCCGACGGCGCCGTTGTCAGCCTACCCATCGTACCCGAAGGTTTCGAGGGCCATCCCGGCTATCTGCACGGCGGCATCATTGCAACCCTTCTCGACGAGGCGATGAGCAAGGCGGTGCGCGTCCTGGGCCGCCCGTCGATGACGCGAAAAATGGAAGTCGAATACCTTCGCCCTGTGCCGAGCGGCGCGCCTCTGCGCATCGAAGGCCGCGTAGTGCGGAGCGAAGGAAGAAAGCACTGGGCAGAGGCTGTGATTGCCGATGCAGAGGAAACTGTACTGGCGCATAGTAAGGGCCTGTTCATCGAGATCCCGCCCAAAGCGAAAAAATAGGGCGGCCCGAGAAGGCCGCCCTCAAGGATCTCGAAACCGGTGGAGGCATCTCAATGCACCATGTTGATGGTGTCTTGCGTAACGGTATCAAATGTAGTGACAGACTTGGCGCTAGCCTCAAAGGCGCGTTGCGCGACGATCAAATCGGAGAATTCTGTGGAGATGTTGACGTTGGACGCTTCCAGTGCGGCGCCTTCCATGGTGCCGAGTCCGCCCGTACCTGAGAGTCCAATGGTGGCTGCGCCGCTGGCTTGAGTGGTCAGATAATCGCCGCTACCCAGCATGGTCAGTCCCTGAAGATTGGCCACATTGGCCAGCGCGATCTGCCCTACACTTTGCTGCTGGCCATTGGAATAAGTGACGCTGACGGTGCCGTCAGAAGCGACCGCAAAACCCTCGTACTGGCCGGTCGTGTAACCGTTCTGGATGGTGGTTCCCGAGATCGCGGAAGTCGCATCCACCTGACTGATGTTGGGTGTTCCCGCAGGGTTCAGCAGATTCCAGTTAATGGTCAACGCTGCTGCCCCATCGGCCAGCGCCGACGCAGCGACAGCAGGAGGGCCGACTACAGCAGCGGGAGTGAAGTTCAGAGCAATCGATGAGATATCACCTCCAGCCGTTCCCACGTTTGTGCCGTTCACAGTAGCGAGATTGCCATTGGCATCGAATGCCATGGTCCCCGTGATCGCCGCCGGAACGATATCGCCACCCGCAGCGGAATAATCTGCGGCGGGCAGTTGGGCCGAATAAGTCCACGTGCCAGGCGCCGTCATCTCGTAAGTCACCGTGGCTATGTGGGGCTGGCCGAGGGAATCGTATACCGTGATCTCGGCGGGAAATTCTGAAGTTACCCCTGGGGTCGAAGATGAGTTAAGCGTGGTTGGGATGCTCATAGTCGTGGTAGCCTGCGGCGCCTGCACCTGGCCAATTGGGATGTTGATCGCCGCCAACGGCGCATTGGTATCCACCACACCGCCGGGCGCCGGATAGCCCATCACGTTCATGCCGTTCGTAGTGATCAGATTTCCGGTTGAATCTGTTTGAAAATTGCCCGCCCGCGTCAAATATTGCATGCTCCCGTCATCGACGACAAAAAAACCGCTGCCCTGCAGAGCAACGTCAGAAGCCACGCCAGTCGAATTGGGAGTGCCTGCTGTAAAGTTCGTTTCATTCGATGCCACGCGCACGCCTGCTCCCACTTGGATGGGGTCGCCAGCGCCCGTAGAGCCGACCTGCTGGTAGAACAAATCGGAAAAGTTGGTCGACTGCGCCTTGAAGGCCGTTGTGCTCATGTTCGCAAGATCGTTTGCAATGGTGTTCAAAGCCGTGGAGTCGGCTTCAAGACCGGTCAGCGGAATCGAGAAACTTGCCATGGTTCATCTCCTCGTAGAGTGCGATGGGGTTGTGCCCGGTTGTTTGCCGGGCAGTTGATCGAGCTTATTGCGCGCCGGGAGAAGTTCCCTGCACCGGGGACGCGTGCGTCCGGCCAGCCAATGCATGACCCACGCGTCGTGCCGCAGGGCTGGCGTTGGGAGCGCTCAAATTGCCTGCAAGGCGCTGCGTGGACGGTGTCTGCGCTGCGGATGGGCTGGAGATCGACGCGCCAGAAGCGGTCGAGAGCGGCGATCCGGCCAAGTGCGCCGCTGTGCGCGACGGGGCCGCGGCTGATGCCGGCGCGGCCGAGGTCGCTGCGTTCGACGGTGCTCCTGACACTTTCGGGGTTGCGCCAGTGCCAGATGTGCCTCCAACGTCTGTGCTCAACGCTTGGTTGATGTCGATCAGTTGTTCCAGGCTGTTTACCTGCACAAGCTGGTTGATGTACTCATTGGGATCCGTGTCCGAGGTGGGGTCCTGATTCTGCATCTCGGTCACCAGCAGCGTAAGAAAGTCATTGGCCGAAATGGTGGCAGAACTGTCGCTCGAGTCGCTCGCATTGCTGGCGCTGCTGGTGCCGGATGGATCGCTAGCCATGGGCGTTGCCGCGTTGCGCGTCAGCGCCTGCCCGGCTGTCGCTTGGTGACTGAACATTGCCGCTGCTGTTGCCATCTTTCCTCCTTCGATTGCCGCTGTCGCGCCCGTAAGTGGCTCATGCCATCACGGAAATGTGCGTGCCGCGTAGATCTCCTGTGTGCGTGAGCGAATCCCGATTTCCGGCTTGTGCCGGGGCATCCAGAACAGAAGTGCGCGCAGCCGGCGGCGCAGTTTCCTTTGCGCTTGCCTGCGCTTGTTCAGGCGCGTTTCCCTGGGGGTTTCCCTCCGCGCCCTGTTGCATGTGCTGGCCCGTGCCGTTCTCCATTCCGCGCTCGCTCGGCGAGCCCATCGTCACCGAGGTCACGGGTGATTGCTGCTCGGCCAGGTGCGTGCTGAGCCCGGCCAGGTGTCCATTCAGTGCCTGAGCGGCTTCCGCGGAACCCGGCACAAGGGTGGCATGAATGCCGCCGGCGCTGAGGTCCGCACGAACACTTACCCATCCCAGCGCAGGATCGCGAAAGCCCGCCTCCGCATGTTGGCTCCCCGCGTGGGTCCACGCTGGTGTGCCCGGCGAACTTACCGCATCGAGCGCGGAGAACGTGTCCTGTGTAGTTGCTGCAGCCGAAGGTGCCGCAACCGGCTGATCGTGCGGTCCTGGCGTCATGGAGATTTGGGACGCTCCCAGAATGCGCAGCCCTGAAGATGCAGCCGCGTCCACGCCGATCGGCGGCGCCGCAGAAACCTGCGTCGCGCCGGGGACGCTTTCTCCGGTTGCATCGCGATTTGTTGCACGGGCCGTGGCGCGATCGGCGAATGGCTTCGAAGGTTCCTGCACCATGTCGGCGCTGGCCTGAACCTCGCCGGAGACGGTCGCGAGGGGCGCCGCGGAAGACGCGACGCTCTCAGCGGTTGCGGGATGATTGAGGTTGCCTGGGCTCGAAGCCGGAACAGATTGCCCCGAGAGACCTTCGTCGCCTTGGGCAGTGTGAGCGATCGAGGAGACGTGCCACGACTCCGCGCAGCGCGCTTCGGGAGGGTAGAGCGAAGTGATCGACTGGCTCGCTGCTGGTCCATCGACATCGTCCAAAGAAGTCGCCGCGGTCTCGTACATCGCTTCGCTCACGGTAGCGTTGCGCGGTATGAATGCCGGGCCTGTGCGCATTGTTTGCGTCCGAACTCCTGTTGCCGTATCGCTGCCGGGAGCGCTGATCGCGAGCCTGCCTGTTGCGACGCTCGCGATCTCCCCTGCACCGGACAATTGCGACGCTGAAAAATGCGCCAGACCTGAAGACTGCGTAGAGCGCCAAGTCGAAACCGCGAAGTTTGGCTCAGGCGCAGAGGTTGTCTCGACTGTTTCGGCCAGCGTGGGAATCTGCGATGGGGCTGAAACGGCCGGAAGCAGAATCGGCGCTTCGATGCTGGGCGCAAGGGTTTGTGCGCCCACTCTCCTTGCCTGTGCAGTAATTTCCTGGTGAGCCGGCGAAGCTGCAGAACTCACGCGACTCCGATTCGCTGTGCCGGGGCGCGCTGTTGCAGTTGAAACTGCACTCACGGTTGAAGTTCTCTGGATGCCGGCATTGTGCATGGTCTCTGATGCAGAAGCACTTATTTGAGGCCATGTATCCTTTTGGCCGATCACGTCAGGAATGGACAGGTTTTGTTTTGTTACGGCATCGCCTGATCGAAGGCTTGAGCTTGCGCCCTGGGCTGATCGCGAAGTTCGTTCATCCTGCGCAGCAAGGCTCCCGGGAGCGCCATTCATTGCATCGGAAGCTTCGGCTTCACTTGCGTCCTGGACCTCATCACCGTTGGTTCCGCGCGAAACTCCGCGCCAGCCATTCACTTGTGCTTGCCAACTGGAGCGAAAAGTCGGCGCTTCGGAGGCCAAACCGGTGGCAAGATTGCCGCTCGCGGGCCTCAGCCAGTTCGTGCTCAGTTCCCTGCCGAGTCGAGCCGCGGCCACCGGGCCTTGGCCCTTCCCAGCCTGCCCTCCTGCCGCCGCCTCTGCACCGGGGTCCATTCCAACAACTGCGCTCATGCGGGAATCAGGTGCAGATGGCGTGCCAAAGGAATGTTGGGTGGGGTTAGAAAAATGTCAGGGATGGAACTGAATTTCCCAATTTGAAATGCGCTCCTGAAGCGCTGCACATTTTCACTCAAGGTTTTCTGGTTTGCTGCGACGCGCAGCCCGTTGGCCGATGAGGATTCTCCGGCATTTCGTCGCCTCACACTTCGCCGGATGGCGGACGCCGGCTCAGAAACCAATCATCGAGATCCCTTTGCGCACGCCGTCCTGCCTCAACGCTCTCCAGAGCCTCCGCCTCCTCGATGAGCGTCTCGGTCTGGCGGCGTTCGACGCGCTTGCCGAGGAACTCGCTCCGCCGCAAGTTCACGGCCGATTCCGATTCCGCAATGCGCGGTGTCAGAGCGACGGCGATTCGTTCGGCAACGCGACCCTCTTCGATTCCGGCAATCCGGTCCGCAATCTCGCCTGTCGCGGCACTGGCCGCAATCAATCGTCGACCGCCGCGCTCGCGTTCCACATTCCGGGTGAGCGCCCGTTCCAACCGTTGCAACTCCGCGCGCGCCGACTCCATAGCAGCACGGCACTCCTCTTCCTGAATCTCGAGAACCTGCAGCAGACGCCGCATGGCGCGTGAGACCGTCATTACTTAAACCTCCGCGGCCAGGGCAGCAAGACGCTGGAGGCACTCGGGAAAGCGAACCCGTTCGCTGGCCGTCTGCGCCAGAAAGGCCCGAATCGCATCGTGCGCCCGCAAAGCACGGTCAAGATCGGGATCGGCGCCCGCCTTGTAAGCGCCGATGCGCACCAAATCCTCCGAGCGCACATAAACCGCCAGCATCTTGCGCACCAGCGCTGCCTGCTCGCGATGCGCCCCTCCAGCCACCGCGGGCATGAGCCGGCTGATCGAATCCAGCACCTCAATCGGTGGGTACCAGCCCTCGGCCGCCAACGCGCGCGAAAGCACAATGTGCCCGTCGAGCAGTGAACGCACCGCATCCACAAGCGGATCCTGCTGGTCGTCGCCCTCCATCAGCACGGTATAGAAGGCCGTGATCGAGCCGGTCTGAAAACAGCCGGCGCGTTCAACAAATCGCGCCAGCCGCGCGAAGACCGAAGGGGTATAGCCTTTGGCGGTGGGCGGCTCCCCGGCGGCGAGTCCGATCTCGCGCGCAGCCATGGCGAAACGCGTGAGCGAATCGAGCACCAGCAGCACATGCTTGCCCTGGACGGCAAAGTACTCGGCCAATGTGGCGGCGGTGAGCGCCGCGCGCATGCGCAGCAGCGGGGACTGGTCAGAGGTGGACACCACAACCACCGCGTGCGCTAACCCCTCCTTACCCAGAGAATCGCGTAGAAACTCGCCCACCTCGCGCCCGCGCTCGCCCACCAGGCCCACGATCGTCACTTCGGCCTCGGTATTGCGCGTCATCATGCCGATCAGCGTGCTCTTGCCCACGCCCGATCCGCCGAAGATGCCAACGCGCTGACCGCGGCCCACCGTCAGCATGGCGTCAATGGCGCGAATGCCCGTGCCGATCGGCTCGCTGATGGCCGCGCGGTCAAGCGCTGGTCGTGCAGCGCTTTCCAAAGCCAACGTGGTCGTGACGATGGGAGAACGGCCTTCATCGATAGGCTCTCCCATAGCATTCAAAACCCGCCCCATCAGCGCCGGGCCCACTGCGATCTCGGGCTTTGTTCCTTCTGCCCATACCGCATCGCCGAAACGAATTCCCTCGGTGGTCTCGACCGGCATCGACAACACATTTGCCCCGCGAAAGCCGATCACCTCGGCCCGGTGCGGATGCCCCATTTGGTCCTCGATCTCACAGCACTCACCCACCGAGACGGGAGGGCCCGCCGACTCGATGGTCTGGCCCACCGATTCGATAACATGTCCGCGCCAGCGCCAGGGCTGCCGGCGCTGTAATCGGGAGAAGTACCGTTCGAGCAACGCGGTCATGCGCGCGCCTCGGCCGGCGGCGTTTCCGGCGTCGTGCTCATTTGAGATGGTCGCACCGGCGCATCGGACGTGCCGGCACGGTCGAAGAAGCCGCGCTCGATCTCGCCCAGCTGCGAGCGGATTCCCAGATCGACGGTTCCGACTTTGCTTTCGATCTCGCATTCGCCGGGCAGCATGCCAGGGTCTGTCACCACAAGCGGCTTTACGGTCAGCTTGGGCAAGAGAGCCATGGTTTCCTTCCACATGTCAGCTTCCTTGGCGGGCACACGGAGCCGGATCTCCGACGTGGCAGCCAGCTGCCCCAGCGCCACGCGTACCGCGCCCGTAAGCAGAAGCGGGTCCATCTGCGCTTCGCGGCGCAGGATGCGCGCTGCCACGGCCAGCGCCAGGCGTACCACCTCCTGCTCGACGGCTTGGAGATAGCGGTCGCGCTCGCGGGCAAAGTTTTCGACGAGTTCGGCCGTCTGCCGGCGGTGGCGCTCGGCCTCCGCTGCCGCGGTTGGCGCCAGGACCTCGCGCTCGGCGCGGCGGCCCTCTTCGCGGCCGCGTTCCCTGCCGGATTCGAACGCTTGGCGGGTTTCCTCGGCGAGCCGTTCTTCCAAAGGCGAACCGGCAGTGCGTCCTCCCGTTCGGGCTGCACCTTCTGCTGGCGAGCTCGAGGGCGGCGTCCTCCTCGGCTTCGGCCCAGCCGTCCCAGGCGAGCACGGGCGGCGCATTGGGGCAGGCGGGATATTCAAAGCTCTCCACGGCTCTGTCGCCTCCGCCGCTGCCCTGCGATGCGATCCCCTGCTGCAAGCTTCCCTCTCCCCGCGATGCGCCGTTCATTCGCGCCGCCAATTGTCGTGGTTCCGCGCCGTCTTTCTTCATTTGCTGCCGAGGTTCGCTACGCCATCATTTCGTCGCCTGTTTCCAGCTTCAAAATCACTTTGCCTTCGGCCTCGAGCCGGCGCGCCAGATTTAGAATTTCCTGCTGCGCCTGCGCCACTTCGCGCGAGCGCACGGGGCCCAGCACTTCCATATCTTCCTTGAGCATCTCGACTGCGCGCGAGCTCATGGCCTTGAAGATCTGGGCACGCAGGTCCTCATTGGCCCCGCGCAGAGCCAGCGCCAGTTGCCGTTTGTCGACGCCGGAAACGATCTCGCGAATCGTCGCCGGGGGCACGGTGATGAGGTCCTCGAACGTGAACATCAGATTGCGTATGCTCAGGGCCAGTTCCGGCTGGTCTTCTTCGATGGTCTCCAGAATCTTCTTGGCCTCCTCGGCATTGAGCCGGTTCATCAGATCCGCGACGGCCTTGAATCCGGAGTAGCTGCGGCGCGCCGTATCGCCCACGCTCTCGAGGCGCCGGTGCAGAATCAGCGCCACCTTTTGGGCCATTTCAGGAGAAAACTGCCGCATCTCCGCCAGCCGCTGCACGGCCACGACCTTGTGGTCCTCGCTCAGGTTGTCGAGCACGGTCGAGGCGCGGCGCGGATCAAGGTGAGCTAGCACCAGGGCGATGGTCTGCGGGTGTTCGGAGTCGAGCAGCTTGCCCAGCTGCTGGGGATCGGTGCGCTGCAGCTTGGCCAGATTGCCTTGCGCCGCCTCCTGCGATTGGCGCATGAGCGCCATCAGATCGTCGGCGCGCTCCTTGCCAAAGGTGCCGACCAGCAGTTGCCGCGCGTAGTCCAGGCCGCCATGCACGATGAAATGATGGGTGTCGAGAAGCTGCCAGAACTCCTCGAGTACCTCGGCGGAAATGTCCGGCGTGACGCCGCGCAGGTCGGCCAGCTCTTCGGTAATGCGCTGCACGTCCGGTTCCGGGAGCGCGCGCAGCACCTCCTTGGCCAGTTCCTCGCCCACGGCAACCAGCAGAATCGCCGCCTTGCGCACCCCGGAAAAACTGGCTGACTGGCGCCGCCGCGTTGCCCCGCTCTCGATTCCCTGCTCTGCCAAGACCGGTTCCTTTCCCTGTCTCCCCGCCCCGTCCCGCTTCCTTGATGCTCCGGGCGGTTCGCGTTTCTTGCACCAAGGTCCCGATCCCGGGCATCAATCCGAGTGAATCCAACTTTGCAACAGCCGCGAGCTTTGCGTGGGTTCGCGTTTCAGATGCGTGGTCACCTGGTCAAAGATCTCCTGCGACCGCAGCCGCTCGGGATCGATTTCCGCCGGCTCAGGCGGCCCGAGCGGAGCCTGCGCCTGGGCAGCTCCCGAACCCGCAGGCAGTTCCCGGCGCGCACTTCTCACGTTGCCCAGTGTCGCCAGCGCCGCGCCGGCGTGGCGGATCGCCGGTCGCAGCCCGAAGGCCACTACGACAAGCAAGCCCACCAGCAGCGCGGCATACTTCACCAGATTCGGCGAGTCTTCGGCGGTCCGCAACGATTGTTCGGCGAGCGTGGCGGGTGGCTGCGGGCGGTTTTCGTCGAAGGCCAGATCCTGCACTGTAATCACGTCGCCGCGCGTGGTGTCGAATCCCACGGCCGCCTGGGCCAGTGCCGTCAGATTGCGCAGCTCGTCCGCCGACCGCGGTTGCCAAACCGCGGCATGATTCTTGCTTGCGGGCTGCATCAGGCGATCGTTCACGACGATGGCCGCGGTGAGCCTCCGTATGCGGCCGGGGGTGTCCACCACATGGCGCACGGACTTCGAAACCCCGTAGGTTCCGGATTCTGTTTTAGCGGACTGGGGCAAAGAGGTCTCATGCGGATAAACGGGAACCGCCTGCGTGTTGGGCGCATTGGAGGCTGTGCCTGGAACCCCGGCGGCGACGGGCTGAGCGCCTGTGGTCTGCTCCGTGCGCTCGAGCGCAAGGGTGACGGATTTCGCGGGATCGTAACTCTCGTCGGTCTCTTCGGCGGCCTGGACATCGTAATCGAGCGTCACCGAGACGCGCACGTTACCCACGCCGGTCACCGGCTCGAGCGTCGCAACCAATTTGTCTTCAAGAGCCTGCTCGGCGCTCAGCTGCATGGCCTCGGCGGTCTTCGGTCCCAGTGGGATATTGCCCGCGGCATCCACCAGTACCACATGTTCCGGCACCAGCCCGTCGACGGCGGAAGCAACCAGGTTGCGGATGGCATCGGGCTCGCCCTCGGCCAGCGAACGGTGGCGCAGCCTGATCACCACGGCGGCCTTGGCCGGGCGCTCCTGGTCGCGAAACAACGAGTCGTGCGGCATCACCAGATGCACGCGCGCCGAGGCCACGTCGGAGAGCGTGCCGATGGTGCGTTCCAGCTCGCCTTCAAGAGCGCGCTGAAAGTTCACCTGCTCGTCGAACTCCGAGCCTACCCAGTTTGGCTTGTCGAAGATCTCAAACCCCAGGCGGCCGCTCTTGACGCCACCCTTGGCCGCGGCGGCCAGCCGTGCCTTGTCCAGTTGCGCAGCCGGAACCATGATGCCTGAGCCGTCGGGGGTGGGCTCAAAAGGGATCTGCGCCTCGGCGAGAACCTGCTCCATCTGCCGCGCATCGTCCGGCTCCAAGCCGGAGTAGAGCGTGCGCCAGTCGGGACGGAGACCGTACCATGCCAGCCCGCCCATCAGCGCGGCCAGCATCACGGTCGCAACCATCAACCAGCCGCGCTGCGCGGGGGCCATCTGCGCCCAGCGCACCCACGCCAGGCCCCATAGCCCGGACCACCTTCCGCCCTTCTGCACTTGCCCCAGCGCCGGCGGAGTCTTCTCCAACTGTGTTCCCGTAGCCATGGTTTCAGCTTTTAGCTGCCAGCTCCTGGCTTCTAGCTTTCTCTTTGCCGCGACGTAAATCTGCGGCGCTCCGCGATGAGGCTAGGAGCTGGAGGCTAGAAGCTGTCTTTAAAACTGCATGCCCATCACGCTCTGGTAGGCCTGGACAGCTTTGTTGCGCACTGCCAGCGCCAGTTCGAAGGCCATGTCCGCCTTCTGGGTGGCAATCATCGCCTGGTGCACATCCACCCCGGAGCCGGTCATCAGACCGGTCACTGCCGTCTGCGCCTGCTGTTCCAGCTGATTCACTTGCCCCACAGCGTCCGTGATCAGATCGGCGAAGGGAGAGGATGTGGTGGTCTGATCTGCCCGTGCCGCAAGAGAATTCGTGGCGCCCGCGCTTGCCGCTCCGGGCACAGCCGTTGCCAGATTTACTGCCGCCAACATGTTGTACGCCTCCTCGACTACGGTCCCAATGCGCTGACTTCGGTTCCCATGCGCTCGTGAATCTCGCGCTCCCAATGCCACACGCGCCCAGGTCAGGACTTGGCAATTTCCAGCGCCGACGTGATCATGCCCTTCTCAGCCTGCACGGCGGCGCCGTTCAGACCATATGCACGCGTCGCCCCCATCAGGTCCACCATCTCTGTGAAGGGATTAATGTCGGGATAGGAGACGCAGCCGTCCGGCCCCGCGTCGGGATGCCCCGGATCGTAGCGCTTGAGCGGCGGTGAAGGATCTTGAACCACCGCGGAGATATGCACGCCCGGCGCGACGGCCGTACCGCCGGGCATGGCGGGCAGCGCCAGCGATCGAAAGCCCGGCGCCGCGCCACCTGCGGCCGTCATGGAATCGAGAAAGTTGGGATCGCCCCGGTTGGCGGCGAAGACCACCTCCTGGCGGTGGTAGGGCTCGCCTTGCGCGGTGCGGGTGGTCTCCGCATTGGCCATGTTGGCGGCTACCACTTCGGCGCGCATACGCTCCGCCTCCATGGCACCGCCCGAGGTTTCCATCATGCCGAATAGGTTCATGGCTTCCACTCCTTTGCGCCTTCGATGAAGCTAGTGAAGTGAGTGAAGCGAGTGAAATGAATTACGGGAGCAAGTGAGGGAAACGGCTGAGGACGCAACGGGTGGCATTTCTTCGCTCCTTTCACTCCTTTCATTTCTTCACTTCTCTCACTCCTTCGTATCCTGCTCGCGGCGCACGGCGGGCGAGGCGCCCGTCACGACTTATCCGCGTGGATCGCGTCCATAACGCGCTGGTACTCCTGCTTGAGCAGCGCCACTCCGGTGCGGAACTTGAGTTGCGCCTCGGCCAGATTGAGGCTTTCGCGGTCGATGGAGACATCGTTTCCGTCGGGGCGCGCCACCAGTCCATCGACCTCCGTAACCCGCACCTTGCGCGGCACCCGCCCCTGTTCGACATCGTGGATGGCCCCCTGCATCTCGGCTTCGAAGTCCATGCCCACCGCGCGGTAGCCCGGCGTGTCCACATTGGCCATGTTGACCGCCGTCAGCTTGGCCTCCGCCGTGGCCAGATCAAGATAGCGCGCGATCTGATTGCTTAATCCGGTTGCAATCTCCATCTCTTTCCGCCCTCCCAAAACGCATCTTTCGCTTCCAGCCCTCGCGTAACCGCGCGGCACGAGAAAAGCCCGGCAACGATTAGTTCACCGCGAGGCCAAAATCGATCTCCCGCGCGGTCAGCACCGGATTCTCCCCGGCCAGAATCACGCCGCGTTCCAGCACGTGCTCGAGTTCGCGAACATTCCCTGGCCAATCGTGCGCGCCCAGCTTGGCGAGCGCGCTCTCGTCCAGCCGCTTGACCGGTGTATCGCGGCCCAGCTTCTGCAAAAAGTGCTCGATGAGGGCTGGCAGGTCCTGGGCGTGTTCAGCCAACGACGGCGTGCGGATAAGAAAAACCGCCAGCCGGTAGTAAAGATCGGAGCGGAAGGCGCCATTCTGCGTCTGCGGCGCCAGCGGCCGGTGGGTGGCGGCAAGAATGCGCACATCCACTTTGACGGTCTCGTTGTCGCCGACCCGCTGCAGCTCTCCGCATTCGACAAAGCGCAGCAGCTTGGCCTGCAGGCCCAGCGGCATTTCGCCGATTTCGTCCAGAAATAACGTGCCGCCATCGGCGGCTTCGATGCGCCCGGTACGGCCCTGCACCGCGCCGGTAAACGCGCCGCGCGTGTGGCCGAAGAGCTCAGCTTCGAGCAACGCTTCAGGGATGGCTGCGCAGTTGATGGCGACGAAGGGCTTGCGGCTGCGCGTCGACAAGCGATGCAAGGCCTCGGCCACCAGTTCCTTGCCCGATCCCGTCGGCCCCTCAATCAGCACCGGAGTCATACGCGGGGCCACCAGACGCACGCGGCGGCTGACCTCGAGCATGCATGCCGCATTGCCCACCAGGCCCGGCAGGCGGTCGCTCTTGTTCGGTTCTACTCCCTGCGGCGTCCGTCCGGACTGGATGGAGAGCGTCTTACCGATTCCCGGAAGCAAAGGCGGGAGAATCGGGGCGGCGCTGAAGGGTTCGGGGGAGGAGAGAACCATCGGCCCATCGGTTGGCTTCGGAGACTCCGGCCGCGCGGTCTCGCGAGCGGACGTCTCGATCGCCGGGGCTGCGTTCCACGCGGCCGTATCCGTCTCCTGGCAGTGGCGCAGGGCGTAAAGCAGCTCCTGCCGATAGGGCCCGCGAGGGCTTTCGGCAGCAACATTGGCCGCTGCCGTTACCAGGTCAACCTGGGGAAATCGATTCTTAAATTCGCTCAGGAACTCGCCCAGGTCCAGGTCCGGCAGCCAGGAATCGACGATGACGGCATCTGGCAGCGCAGCTTCGGCCTCAGTCCATGCCTGTGCGCCGCCTTCGGCTTCGCGCACCTGCCAGCGCAAGCCGGCAAGCACGTGCGCGAGGCGCTGGCGAAAACTGCGATCGGCACTGGCCACCAGAGCAGTCCGCGGCCGCACGCGAGGGTTTACAGCAGGAACCGGAAAAAGTTGCATGAACAATTCTCCTCAACAGTGAGGCAAAGGTGCGGTGCAAACCGATGGGCGCGCTACGAAACAGCGATAGCCGGCGGAGGAGAGGGAATGTCGGCGACGGCGGGCGCGATCACGGGCACGGTAAGCGTCAGCTCAGCCTCAGACGGCACCATGTAGCCTTGCCCGCGCACGGTGCGGATCAACCGGCCCGGCGGCGGATCCTCGAGCTTGCGGCGTAGATAGTTGACATAAACATCGACGATGTTGGTGGTTTGCGCCGGCTCCAGGTTCCACACCGAATCCAGCATCTCGACCCGCGAGACACACTGGCCGCGATTCAGCATCAGGTGCTCGAGCAAGGCGAATTCTTTGTTGGTGAGAACGATCAAACGGCTTCCGCGCCGCGCCGTGTGGTCCAGCCTATCCAGCTCGAGATCGCCGGCGCGCAGTTGCAGCCGCGTTTCGCGTTTGCGGCGCAGCAAAGCGCGGCACCGCGCGCGCAGCTCATGCAGGCTGAACGGCTTGGTCATCAGGTCGTCCGCTCCGCGGTCGAGGCAGCGCACGCGCGTGTCGACCTCTTGCCGTCCGGTCAGCACCAGCACCGGCAGATCCGCATCGAGCGCCCGCACTTCCTTGAGCACCTGTTCACCATCCATCACGGGCATGTTCAGGTCCAGAATGGTCAGGTCAGGCAACTCGGCGCGAAACGCCTCCAGGGCAGCGGCGCCATCGTAGGCCACGTGGACGCGGTGACCGTCGGCTTCAAGCCCTCGGCTCAAAAACAGCCCCAACGCTCTGTCATCTTCGGCAATGAGCAATCTCATGCGAGCCTTCCTCTATGCTCTTCCCGCGCAACGCCGGTTCAATGAATCCACCATCGAATTCGGCATGTTGCGCACGCATCGCTCTTCCACCTTCCCTCGATAGGAAGGGGAACTCAAGGATTGCATGAGGAAAAATGAAGGAAACAACGCGGGGATGGCCCCAGAAGAGGAAGTGTCCCAAAACGGGGCAGCAGATGTCGCTCGGGAAACAGGCCTGTTTCTTGCTCCGAGTTGCCTGGACTACCGCCCATCAGGCAACCTTAGTTCGTGCCCTCGATTTCTGTTCGTACATCGCCGCATCAGCCCGCCTTACGAGCTCGTTCATCTCCTCGCCAGCGGCGTGTGCGGCCAGCCCGATGGAGGCATCGACGCGTAATTTGAGAGTTCCGTTCTTTCCCGGCACGGAGTAGTTGCCGCAAACCCATTTGCGCAGGCGCTCGGTCTGTGCCTCAGCCTCCTCAAGGCCGGAATCGAAGAGCAGGATGAACTCGTCTCCGCCCCAGCGCCCAATCACATCCGTGGAGCGGCAGGCAGACTTGAGCTCGCCGGCAAACTGTTTGAGCAGCTCATCGCCGGTCAGATGGCCATGCGCGTCGTTCACCTTCTTGAAGGCGTCGATATCGACAATGGCTACGCAAAAAGCAGCGCAGGATTCAATGCGCTTCTCGATCTGCCCCTCGACGTACACGCGGCTGCTCACACCGGTCAGCGCGTCGCGCGAAGCAATCTTCTCAGCCTCCTCCAGCTTGGTCTGATAGCCCTCTACTTGTTTCTTCAGATGGTCGAGGACCTCTTTCCCTTCTTCGGTCATGCGGTCAATCGACGTCTTCAGCTCCGCTGCGCTCTTGTCGATTGACGCCCGAATCTCTGTCAGGTCTTCCAGCGTGGCGATCGCCCTGAGCCGCTCGGTGACCGCGCTCATCTGGCCTGCGCTACGCTGATCGCGAGCGCTCACCGATTCCGCGGTGCACGCCAAGGTGAGAAGCATCTCTTTCACCTCGCGCGCCTTCCCTTGATAGTGGCGGGCCGCGCCGCGGCCCCATGCGCGCAATTGTTCTCGCGTCTGCTCGCCATGGGCTGCGAGTTTAACGGCCTTCATCGCCGGAGAAAGCTCTGCTTTCAGTCGCCCAAGAGATTGGTTCAAGGCATCGCCGAGCCCCGGACAGGCATCCAAGCTGCAATGGCCCATCTCGAGCAAGGAAGAGCCGTATACGTCAACGGCCGCGGCGAATGGGTCCTGTTGAATGGCCTCAGCGTCCAGGCCAGAGCCTGGCGAATTGGAATCGAGATATCTCTTGATTGAAATCATCGGCTCCTCGGAAGATCCAGCTTGCGAGAGTGTTCTCACGCAACACGGGCCTCCCGGTTTTATCGGCGTAGTGCCATCCGTTCATGAGGGGCTCTGGCCCACGCGTTTATTCGCTTGACTGCTCTCCAGGGGCCTTCAGGAAGATTTCTTAATCGAGAGGTCAAAAGTTGCCGCAATCGGTCCCTTGCTGAGTTCGCGCTTATCTTATTGTTAATGAGGAACTTATCCAGTATTTTCCAAAACAAGGCCGTGTTTGATTACGAAAGTTTGCACCAAAGGTAATTCAAAGACCAACAAAAGCGTTATCGCGCTTTCTGAAGAATGACCGATTGTATAGATTGGCAATGTTTTTGCTGTCAGGCTGATTGCCGAGGTGGTCCTCGTGGACTTGAGCAAAATCCCTGATGTCGCGGCTGTTGCTCTGCTCACGCTGGCCTTCTTCTCTGTAGCGCGGATGGGACGTTCATCCTTCTCCAGCGTGTGGCTGGTTGGCTGGTTGATGATCGTTCTCCACTTTGCCGCATTTCTGTTTCTGCCGGCACCGGATGTCTACGGCGTCGCGGCCGCCATTCTGGGCTCCGCGGCGCTCGCCTGGGCAGGCATCCTCTTCATGTGGGCAGCCGTTCCCCATCGCAGCCGGCTATCGAGCCGCTTGATGCTGACAGCCATCCTGACGACGAACACGTTCTACATTTTCGTCGTCGTCATTGCTCCGGCGGGCCATTGGCTCCTGGCGCCGGCCGCGGTTCTAATGGGCGCTCTGCCGCTGCTCATATCGCTCCTCGATATACGCAGGCTTAACCATCCGCTTCGCTGGGGATTGGTGCTTCTTTACGCCGCGCTTTCGGTCTTTCTTCTGATGGTCGAAAATAGGCCCGGTAACGGCCTTGACCTGGCCGTGAACGCGGTCTTCTTCACCGTTTACCTCGGCTGCTGTATACATTTCTGGTATGCCTATCGGCGCGCCACTGCCGGAGCCTTCATCACCGTTCTGGGATTTTTAGCCTGGGCGAACGTTTTTACCATCGCGCCGGTCATGGGCACGTTCTTCCCCAGTTTCCATCTCGAGGGTGAGGTTTGGAACCTGCCCAAATACGTGGTTGCCGTGGGCATGATCCTGATCCTGCTCGAGGACCAGATCGAACACAACAAGTATCTGGCGCTGCATGACGAACTCACCGGCTTGCCCAACCGCAGGCTCTTTCAGGATCGGTTGGCCAATACCCTCGAGCGCGCGCGGCGCACAGGTTCGCAAGCGGCCCTCCTGTTGGTCGATCTGGACCGCTTCAAGCTGGTCAACGACACCGTAGGGCATCATATCGGCGACGAGTTGCTCAAGCATGTCGGCCGGCTTTTCGTCGGCAGGGTGCGGCGCACCGACACTGTGGCCCGCACCGGAGGCGATGAGTTTTCGGTGGTCCTGGAAGAGCCTATGAATCGCGCCGATGCCATGCGCGTGGCGCGGAATCTGACGCAACTTCTCGACCTCCCCATCCTGCTCGAAGGCAATACGGTGCATATTGGCGCAAGTGTGGGCATCGCCATCTTTCCTGACGATGCAGGCGATGCCGAATCCTTGTGCATAGCCGCCGACCTACGCATGTATGCCAGCAAGCGCGCAGCAAGGAGCCGCAGATCGCGCAGCCTCGGCCGCGCCCCTGCCGGACCCGTTTCATTCGGCTGCCTCGGATTCTGGGATGCAACTTGCGGAATAGCAGCAAAAACGTTACTGGTAAATACAAGAAGGCCCGGACCAATCGTCCGGGCCTTCTTCGATTTACAACTGTGTCTGCTTAACCCTGCCTGCCACCCGGACGCCCTCCGCGACGACGGCGACGACGGGCCGTGCCTCCTGGCCGTCCCCCTGCCGCGGGTTGCTGGCCGACAGGTGCAGGCGCACCATCGACGCGGTTGAAGTTCGGCTCGTTTTCCTCGTCAAACTCCACGCCGCCCTCTCCGTCGAAATCGTCGCCGCCCTCGATCAGAATGGTGCTCTGATTCGAACTCGGCTGGCGCTCGTCGAACTCATGGCGCGGGCGGGCCGGAGCCGCAGGCGCGAGCGCCGGAGCAGGCGCGAACACCGGGGCCTCAGCTTCTTCGGCTTCTGCGGGAGCCGATTGCGCCAGCTTTGCCTTCTGCTCCTTGATCAGCGCCTTGCGGCTGAGCTTGATGCGATTGCCTTCGATGGCCAGAACCTTCACCATCACCTGATCGCCTTCGCGCAGCTCGTCCTTCACTTCCTTCACGCGATGTTCCGCGATCTCGGAGATGTGCAGCAGGCCGTCGGTGCCGGGGAACAGCTCGACAAACGCGCCGAACTCGGCGAGGCGCACCACCTTGCCCAGGTACGTCTTGCCCATCTCGGGAACGGCGGTCAGGTCGCTGATGATCGCCAGTGCCTTCCTCAGGCCCTCGGCATCGCTCGACGCCACGCTCACCTTGCCGGTGTCGTCCACGTCGATCTTGGCGCCCGTCTGCTCGACAATGCCGCGAATGGTCGCGCCGCCCTTGCCGATCAGGTCGCGAATCTTGTCCGTCGGAATCATGCACGGTCTCAATGCGCGGCGCATACTTCGAACGCTCCACGCGCGGCCCGTCCAGCACCGCATCCATCTTGTCCAAAAGGAACAGCCGCCCGCGGCGCGCCTGCTCCATCGCCTGCTCGCAGAATCTCGCGGGTCAGGCCGCCGATCTTGATGTCCATCTGCAGCGCGGTGATTCCCTTGCGCGTTCCGGCCACCTTGAAGTCCATATCGCCGTAGTGGTCTTCCGCGCCGGCGATGTCGGTCAGGATGGCGTAGTCGTCGCCCTCCTTCACCAGGCCCATCGCCACGCCGGCCACCGCGCCCTTCAGCTCGATGCCCGCATCGAACAGCGCCAGGCTGGCGCCGCACACCGAAGCCATCGACGACGAGCCGTTCGACTCCAGAATGTCGGACACAATGCGAATCGAATAGGGCGACTCATCGGCGCTCGGGCAGCACCGCGCTAATGGCGCGCTCGGCCAAGGCTCCGTGGCCCACTTCGCGGCGGCCTACGCCGGTCATGCGGCCTGTTTCGCCAACGCTGAACGGCGGAAAGTTGTAGTGCAGCATGAAGTTCTTGCGCTGCTCGCCTTCGTAGCTCTCCAGCCGCTGCCCGTCGTCCATCGTGCCCAGCGTCGCCGTCACCAGCGCCTGCGTCTCGCCGCGCGTAAACAGCGCCGATCCGTGCGTCCGCGGCAGCACGCCGGTCTCGATGCGTGATGGGCCGAATCTCGTCGAAGGCGCGCCGGTCGGGCCGGATGCGCTCCTTCGTCACCTGCTCGCGGAAGATCCGCTCGCGCAGCTGTTCGTAATAATGCGCCAGCTTCTTCTTCGCGTCGGCATCGTCTGCAGGCAGTTCGGCCGCCAGCTCCTCCTTGATCTGCTTGATCAGCGCGTAGCTTTCGGTCTTGCCGTGCGTCTTGGTGTCCAGCGCATCCTTCAGCCGGTCGCCGATCTTCGCCTTCAGCTCCGCGTAATACGCTTCGTCGAACTCCGGCGCAGTAAACGCCCGCTTCGGCTTTGCCGGCCTTCGCCACCAGCTCATCGATCGCGGCAACAATCTTCTTGATCTCTTCGTGCGCAAACTCGATGGCCGCCAGGATCACCTCTTCGGTCTCTTCCTTGGCGCCCGACTCGATCATCACGATGCCGTCTTTGTGGCCGACCACCATGATGTTCACCGTGGTCGCCGGCGCGCTCGGCGTAAGTGGGATTGACCACGAACTCGCCATTCACGCGGCCGACGCGCACCGCGCCCACCGTGGCGCTGAAGGGAATATCAGAGAGCGCCACGGCCGCGGCGGCGGCGTTGATTCCAATCACGTCGGGATCGTTCTCCTTATCCGCGGAGAGCACCAGCGCGATCAGCTGCGTTTCGTTGCGAAATCCATCGGGGAACAGCGGGCGCAGCGGCCGATCGATCTGGCGGCAGGTCAGAATCTCTTTTTCGCTGGGCCGGCCTTCGCGCTTGATAAAGCCGCCGGGAATGCGTCCGCCGGCGTAGGTGTACTCGCGGTAATCCACCGTGAGCGGGAAGAAATCGATGCCTTCCCTGGGATCGGGAGAAGCCACTGCGGTGGCCAGAACCACGGTTTCGCCCGTGGTCACCAGTGCGGCGCCAGAGGCTTGCTTGGCCATGCGGCCGGTCTCAAAGACCAGCCGCTTGCCGCCGGCAAGCTCGACGGCTACTTCATGCTTCGTAGACATAGAGTCCTCGTTTCGTTTTTTCGCTTGGGAAACTTGTGTGGGGATTGCGCGGCGTGCGCGCAGGGAACACGGGTGCGCAGAGCCCGGCGCCACTATGAGTGGCTGCCCGGCCGCGACTTGGTCCGGTATTCCGTATCGGATGGGGACCGTGACCATTGTCCGGTCTGGGTGCTTCCGGTTCAATGTCAGCTTTCCGATTACTTGCGGATGCCGAGTTTGCCGATTACGTCGCGATAGCGATCCGAATCGTGCGTCTTCAGGTAATCCAGCAGGCGGCGGCGCTTGCTGACCAGCATCAATAACCCACGCCGGGAAGCGTGATCCTTCTTGTGGGTCTTGAAATGCTCGGTCAGGTCGCCGATCCGCTCGCTCAGAATCGCGATTTGGACTTCCGGCGATCCGGTGTCCGTCTCGTGGGTGCGGAAGCGCTTGATCAGGTCAGTCTTTTTTTGAGTCGCCAGCACGGCGTGAGTTACTCCTCATTTTTTCTCGTGTCCACTCTTCAGTGTCTACTGAAAGATTAACATGAACGCGCGACCCGGCGCCATGTTCTGACCGACCCGATACGAAAAGGAAAACCTTCTGGTTCATCGAGAACCGAGATGGAAGAGGCGGTTGTCGAAGTGCTCGTTAATGACTTCAACAATCTGAATCTGCTTGGCATCCGGATGCTCTGGATTTAGCAGGTAGTTCCAAGTACGAGGAACTATGGCGGACGGAACGCGGGCGAGAGGTGTCTCCAAAGAGGCCAACCAAGCGTCGCCGATGGGCTGTGTTGACTCGGAATGTTCCTTCCAGTCAACACGCGCGAGCACGCTCAATGGCTTGATGGGAATCTCATCGGGAACCGAGACTTGAAGAAGCTGAAAGAAGCGCGGAAGAATCCCCTCTTCGTTCCTATCCGTCAGGTGGACGATCCGCTCCAGCATGGCGCCGGCGGGACTCTCGGCCAGATAGACAACCAGCCTGCCCAGGGTATGCCAACGGCCAGAGGCGACGCGCGCACCTTCGCCGCTCAAATCGGGGTAATTGCTGATGCGCCAAAGAGTCGTCATGAAGGTTCCTCCCCTCGGTTGAAATGCGACTGAAAATGAAAAAGCCTGACGGCTTCTTCGCCATCAGGCCTCGTCGCTTGCCCCCGAGAGGGGAGCGATCAGAATCCTGTACTGCAATCGACATATATCGAACCACCGATAAATTGCAATTCTCTTTTCGTTGAAAGTCCTGGGCTGTCCGCTTATACGAACATCCCTTCGTCAATCTGAATCAGAAACTCTTCTACCGCATGTTCCCCCGCTTCGGTGCGCAGCATCTCCAGCGCAGTCTTTCCATCGAAGCGCTGTTTTTTCCCCGAAAGCCACTTCCCGCCATCCTCGCGATCCCCATAGACCTTGACCGCCAATTCGTAAATGCGCGCCACGCGGCGCAACCGATCTGACTCATCAATATTGAGGGATTCATTGCGCTGGCGGCGGTGTTTGAGAGTGCGCGCGGGAATCACCACATCCATTAAATCCCTCACGGCGATTCCCGAATATGCGGAGAACTCATCGAGCGTCTTGAGCGGCAATCCGCGCTCGATCTCCCTCCAGTCGAAGTTGAAGGGAGGCGGAGAAGGAAGAGCTGTTGCGGCTTGACCCATGCGGACATTATGCCACAAGTTTACCGGCAAATTGTCCGTCAATCGCAATCTTACTGATTTATAAGGAGATAGTTTCGGCATTGGGCGCACCAATCCTGCCCGATTCGTGCCAGATTATTGCGTCTGCGCGTCCAGCCAGTAATTAGCCCGCGCCACAATCCGCGCGCCGTAATCCTGCGCTGTGCGCACGCGAATGGTGTGCAGGCCGGGAGTGAGATTCGGTGGGACTGAAAGTGATCAGATAGCGGTTGCGCGCATCCTTCGCCGCATCCATCACCCGCGCCTCGAAGCGCTTGTCCCCGATGAACGTCGTGTACTCGCCGCCGCTCTCCACAGCCACTTCCTTGGCGACATTCTTCTTGAACGCCTTGACCGCCATCACCAGCGCCGAGACCATGTTCATCGTGGCTTGATCGGGCGAGGAGTCCTTGACATCGTGGCCCAACTCCGCCAGCGCCGGCGAAAACGAAACACTCAGCACCAGCACATCAGACTCGCCGATTTTCTGGATCAGTTGCGCAGGCTTGGTGTGCTTGCTGCCGTGGTCGCGCTCTTCGCTGATGAGCAACAGCACGCGGCGGAACTCCTTGGGCTGCGTCTCCAGCAGAGTCACCGCGTAATTTACGGTGTCCAGAATCGCCGCTCCACCATCGCCGGGTTGCAGCTGCTTGAGATCGGCAGTTGATCTGATCGCCGGTGTGCGTGTAATCCTCAATCAGATGCGGCACGGAATCGAACCCCACCAGCGCCGCCTGGCTGCGCGGGTCGGTGAGAAATACGTCGAGCAGCGGGCCCATCTTGGCGAGTTTGTCGAACTCCAGAACGCTGGCGCCTCCCTGCTCCACGGCGACAACCAGCGCCACCGGCGCCGTATCCATCTCCTCCTGCACGCGAATCTTTTGCGGCACGCCATTGTCTTCAAGAACGAAATCGCCTGCTTTCAGACCGTAAACAATGCCGCCGCCGCGCTTTTCCACCAGCGTCGGCACCAGCACTTCGGTCGTTGTCACGCGCAAATTCGCCGACTCGCCTTGAGGGACCGGCATCGGCTGCGGAGGCTCGGCAGGAGGCAGTTGCTGAGCGCATACCGGGGCCATCTGCGCCAGCACGAGCGCAGGGAGAAACAGAAACAATTTCAGAAACGTCATATGACTTGGAATCATTCTCCGGAATGACATCGATTCCCCAAAGGCCTGTTCCCTATTCCCTGCTTTATCACACTCGCTTGCGTGCTTCGCGCTGCAGCTCGCCCGTCCAGACGAGAAAGCGCAACAGCTCCCCGCGCGTAGCCCAAACAAAACCAAGCACGCTTTTGGCGGTCAATGTTTCGGCACGCCGGCCGGAATACGTCTCCACGCGCCAGCGCAAATAAGGGCTCCGCCACGGCGCAAACCGGTGGCCGCGCGTCGCATTCCATAGAAATCGCAATGCCGCGAACAAGAGAAACCCTCTCGCATTCAGTATAGAGAATGCGCCGCAGGGCGCGATTTACGGCTGCAGCTTGCGAAGAGGTTGTTCGAAGTGGATTCGAGCTGCGCGATCACGTCTTCCAGCGCCGTCTGCTGCGTTTCAGCCAGGGAAAGTTGCGAGGATATGGTGGGAATATCGGCTTGCATGAGATCGGTCTGTGCCGTCGTCAACTGTGTCTTTTCGTTCGTCACTGCGCTTGACGCCGCGCCGAGCTGGGTAATCGAATTGTCGACCGTCACGCGTTGCTGCGAAACGTAGTTCAGGGCCGTTCCCAAGGCCTCCGTGTCGTTTACCGCCTGCGAAGTGTTCACCGTGCCCGACGAATAATCGGCAACCAGCGCGTTGAGCGCGCCGAAAACGCTGTTCGGTGCCGCTGCCCAGAAAGATCTGGTCCCCCGGAACATTAAGCTGAATCTTCTGCCCGTTCGGCAGTTCGAGATAATTCACGTCTTCGTCGCCGCTGTACGTCGTGACCCCAGGCGAGGTGGCAGCCGACGTCGAGAACGGCGCCGCGCCCGTTTGCCCGCCGGCAAAAATGTACTGCCCCTGGTAACTGGTGTTCGCCAGCGATTGCACCTCGTCGAGAATGCCCGCAATCTGGCTGCCAATCGATTTCACGTCGCTCGCGTTCATGGTTCCATTGTTGGCGCTGGTGGCAAGAGACACAGCCTGCGTCAACTCGCTTACCACGCTGCCCAGTGCGGAATCGGCCACCTGCAACTGCCCCGTGACCAGGTTGGAGCTCGCGGTAAACGAGTCGTCCTGTTGAATCTGGTTGAGCAGCAGAACATTCTCGCCCGCGCCCACGGGATTCTGGCTCAGCGATGTGATGCTTACCCCGCTCGACAGCTCCGCGCTCAATTGCTGCTCGTTGGACTGCGCCTGATCGAGCGAACCCACGAGGTTCGTAATGTACGAAGGATCGACCCGCATTTTGAAAGCTCCTGGCTTTTGGCTCTTAGCCTTTAGCTTCTCCTTCCTAGCCTCAAGCCCTTTCACTGTTCAAGCTATCGATGTAAACTTCCTAACCGCACAGTCAAGCTAAAAGCTAAGAGCCAATGGCTAAAAGCTGCCTTTACGATACCGTCGTTTCCACGCCCAGGTTCAGTGCCGAAGCCATGATCGTGTTCAGCATCGTGAAGACCTGCGAGGCCGCCTGGTAGCTGCTCTGCAGTGTCGACATCGCCGCCGCTTCATCGTTCAGGTTCACGCTCGACAGCGCGTTGTTCTGCGTCTGCAATTGGGTTACTGAAGCATTCTGTGCGGTATTCTCCGTCTGCACCTCAGTGACGGTCGCGCCGAGCGTGGATACAAAGTTCGAAAGGTAGTCGATCGGGGACTGGTTACCCGCAAATCCGTTCTGGCTTTGTCCCGATTGGGCAGAGGGTGCAGCGCTCTGGTTGATGATCGATGCGCCGCCGGCATCGAGCAGATTCCAGCCGATGTTCAGATTCGCGGCGCCGTCGGCCAGCCCGGTAAAACTAAGCGGAATGGAAGAGACGTCGCCACCCGCGGTTCCTACTGCCTCTGGATTGGCCGCGCCGGTAGGCTGTATCTGAATCAGGTTGCCGGTGACAGGACTAAATGTCATGGTTCCCGTTACCGGCGTTGACACTCCAGAAGTAAAAGCCGATGCGGGCAGCGCCACCGAGTAGCCCCAGGTGTTGGCGCCCTCCTGGGTATAGGTCACTGTGGCCTGGTAACTGTTGCCAAGCGTGTCGTACGCCTCGACATTTCCCGTCGTCGTGCCGTTCACCGGAGTGCCGGAATCCAGGTTTTGCGTGAGGCTAAAGCTCGTCGTCGGTCCTCCGAGCGGCTCCCCGGCGAGGTTCGCCATGGCCACGGCATTGGAATTGTCTCCAGAGCCGCTTCCCGCGCCCGCAGCCGCAACCTGGTTGGGATCGGTCATGATAACTCTCATACTGGCCGCGCTGCCGGCAACTGCGGTGGGCTCATTGAAGATGTTAAGCGGATTGGCGGCCGTACCCGTCACGCCATCGAGATCCGTGCCGGAGTTGTTTTGCGCGTTCACCGCGGTCGAGATGCCGTACGCAAGTCGATCGAGAGAGCCGAGCGCACCCGGAATGTCCACATTGCGAGCTGTCAGGTAACCCCCCAACTGCCCGCCGCCAGTCGAAAGCTGCGAAGTGATATCGGCGCCGCCAAGGAAAAAGTCCGTCGCGCCATTTACGGTTCCCGTGGTCAATTGGAAACTCTGCCCTTCGGAGACCAGCAACTGGCCTGAGGTTGTTGTGACGGAAAGGCCGTTGTTCTCCGTCGGCACCTGGTTGATTCCGATCAACTGCGAGAGCTGGCTCAGGTCCTGCTGCCGCTGATCTTCGAGAGCTCCCGCATCGCTGTCCGGCGAAGTGGATTCAATTTCGAGATTCAATTGCGCTAAGGCGCTGGTCAGCGAATTCACCTGGCTGACCACTCCTGAGGCTTCCTGATTGAGCGAAGTGTTTTGCGCGTTCAGGCTGTTTGCGGCGCTCGAAATGTCGCCGGCAAGTGTCGACGCCGAGGAAAGCACCTGCTCCCGCAGCGCGTTGTCTGTGGGATCGCTCTCGAGGGACGAAAAGGAGTCAAAGAAGCTCGTAATATCGCTGCCAATATCGCCGGCTGTTGAAGCTGGACGAGCCGGAATCCGGCGTAAACAGCGCCTGGATGTTATCAAGCGCTGTGAGCCGCGTGCTCGAAGCCGAAGCCAGTTGCTGCTGCTGATCGAGCCGTTCCTCCAGAACGCGGTCGCGTTGCGATGTAGAGCCGGTTTCTGCGACGCCATCGCCCACCTGCAGGCCACCCACATTGATCGGCTGATTTTCCTGCCAGTCAGGCGTCTCCAAGGTATAACCGGTAGTGTTGGCGTTGGCCACATTGTTGGCCACGACGCTCAGAGCTGCCTGATCGGCATCGAGAGCTCCCGTGGTCAGGCTCAGTGCGGAATTAATCGACCCCATGTCTGCCCTCCGCGCCGACGCCGCCGCGTGCCTGCCGCTCCGTGTATTCCAGTTGTCCCGTCCGCAGCTCGCGCAGCCGCTTCATGACGCTCAGATTGGCGCGCGTCGCCTCCAGAACCCGGGCGAAAACCGCCATATCAGCCTGAGCTTCCCGCGCCTGCTGCACCAGGAGCGTGCGTTCCCCGATGTCCTCGGTATTTCGCGCCCGGGTAAGAGCCTGGCAGGAGAGCGCAAGCTCCTCAAGCCGCGTCGAGTCCAAACGCGCCAGCGCGCGCGATGCCTCCACCACGAGTTCTTTGAGCTCCGGATTCGCGGGACGCATCTCAAGCTCCTGCATCTGCTCCTTACCGGTCCTTCTACGCCTGGTCTGCGGCCAGCCCAGCCGTCAACATCGAATCGATCACCCGGGAAGCTACCGCCGAAGCCGGCACACTATAGGTCCCGGCAGCCAAAGCTGCCTGCACGGCAGCTACTTTGTCGGCGCGAACCCCCTCGCCGGAAGCCGCCTGCGAAACCTCGCTTCCCGCGCTCGAGAACGTCGCCCGATCGCTGTCGAAGGTACTGGGCGCCGCGGATGTGATGCCTTTACCCTGAGGCGTCGAAGGGGCCGTGAGGTTCACCCCCAGGAGCGACCTTAATCCGTCCATGCTGTTCCGAATGTCCATATATGGGTCTCCTTGCTGGGCATATCGTCAGAATCTTTTAATCACGCTAGTCATTAAGAAGTTCTCATCCCATGCCCTTGGTGCAGATTCTTGGTTACCTTCCCGATCTTGTGCTGATTACCTGCATGGGAAAGTTCTTGGATAATCTGATTCGCGATGCCAAGGCCACCACGCTCGCTCAGCGACTGACCCAACGCCTCCGAAGCGAACTCTCCCAGCGCCCCACCCGAGCCCGCGCCTGAGTCTTCATCGTCGTCGGTCCCGGTCAGCGCATCGCCGTCGGTCATCGGCTTCAACAACTGTTGCATCATCTGCCCTTCAAACTCATGCGCCGCGCGTACCAGCCGCGGCGAGGGCGTGGCATCGCTCTTTCCGGCCTGATCCGTTACCGCGTACGCGCCACTCAGTGTCATCTGCATCCGTGCTCCCGTTTACCTTGTTCTCTCGGTCCCTTGTTCTCTGCTCTCACAGCACTTCGAGGTCTGCTTCCAGCGCGCCGGCCTCCTTCATGGCTTGCAGGATCGAGATCACGTCACGCGCTCCTGCCCCGGTGCGTTGCAATTGCTGGACCAAATCTTCGACGGTTGCGCCTTCCTTGAGATTGATCTCATTGACCGGCTTGTCCTGCGCCTGCACCGTGGTCTGCTGCACCACCTGGGTCGTTCCCGAGGAGAGTGCATCCGGCTGCGAAACTTCGATATGGGAGATCACGTTCACGCTGAGCCCGCCGTGCAGAATCGAAACCGGCTGCAGACGCACCGTACCGCCGATCACCACTGTTCCCGTGCGCTCATTCACCACCACGCGCGCCCGTGGGTAGACACTGATTTGCACCTGTTCGACCTTGTCGAGCAATGCCGAAGTATCTTCCTTCGGGTCCAGAGCAATCTCCACGCGACGGCTGTCGACGGCATGAGCCCGCGGGGCGCCCAGCTCGCGATCGATCGCCGCCGCCATGCCCTCGGCGGTGTGAAAATCGGCGTCATTCAGCACGATGCTTACGGTGTGCATCTCGGCAAGATCGTAGGGCACGGTCCGCTCCACCATGGAGCCACCGGGAATGCGCGCCGTGGTCGGATGATTCACCTGCTTGGAATTGCCGCCGCCCGTCGCCATGTATCCGCCCAGCACCAAGGCGCCCTGCGCCTGGGCATAGATCTGCCCATCGACTCCGTACAGGGGCGTCATCAGCAGAATGCCGCCTTCGAGAGAACGCGCATCGCCCGCCGACGAGACGGTAATGTCCACCTTGTAGCCGGGGCGGCTGAAGGGCGGAAGCGTGGCCACGACGAAGACTGCTGCCATGTTCTTGACCTGCATGTTGCTGGCGCTCTGCGAACCACTCGTCGGCACGGTGACGCCCATGCGCTGCAAGGCGGAGACCAGAGTCTGCGCGGGAAACACCGTCTGCGAGCTATCTCCCGTGCCCTTCAGTCCGACGACCAGACCGTAGCCCACCAGCTGGTTGTCGCGAATCCCTTCGATGGTCGCAACATCCTTGATCCGCGAGCGGCGCTCGGCTTCCTGCGGCTGCACTAAAGCGATCAAGAGAAGCCAGGCCGTGGCCAGCGCCATCCACCACCAGAAGGCACGATTCGCACTTGCTTTTGCCCTTGCCGCAGCGATGCGCAGTGCGATCCGTCTCTCCTCCGTGGGCGAATCGTCGCTGAATCGATCTGCGCCTTCGAATGCCTGCATCTTGCTTCCCTCGCCTGCTTCGCCCTGTCTCACTCGCTCCGCTCTGCCTTCAACTGCTCCGCTCTGGCCTTGTCTGCTATGCCCTTGCCTCGTCTCTGGCGCCGGCTTCAGAACACCAGGATTTTTTCGAGAAGGCGCACCAGCGGATTCTGCCGGTACGTGGAATCGTTCACGATTCCCTTGCCCGTCACCTCCAGTTCAAGATCGGTCATGGCCGTGGATAACACCTGATTCTGGTTGCTTACATCCTCCGGGCGCACCAGGCCGCGCAGCTTGATCAACTGCGTTTGCTGGGAGAAGGTCAGCTGCCTCGTCGCCTGCACCACCAGCATCCCGTTGGGCAGCACATCCACAACTTCCGCGCCAAAGGTGGTACTCAGGCTGGAGTCGGTCGTGCTCTGCCCCTGCGCCGTCAGCCCGGAGGCGGCGCTGGCGTTGAGGAGGTTCTGCAGACTGTTGGAGGTCTTGAGCGCGCCGAAGAGCGAAGTAATGCTCGAGTTTGCGTTGGAGGCGCGCGCGTTCTTCACCTGCCTGTCTGTCGAAGCGGTCAGACTTTCAAGGACTACAATCATCACCACGTCGTGGATGCGGAAGGCTTTGACATCCGTGCCCAGCCGTACCAGCTGCCCCTGTGCGCTCCAGATCGAGCCCGCTGTCCGCACCTCGGCCGCCTGCTGCGCGCGTACCTTGGCGATGTACGTGCGCAAGGCTTCTTCAGGAGGCGTGGCCTTGCCTGCCTCCGCGGCGGCTTTGGGCGGCTTGCTGGTCGCATCCGCAGCGGACCCGAGCAGCGCACAGAGTACGGCCCCGGCGAGCAATATGGATCGAAAGCAAGACCTCGAGCCCGGTCTCATGGCGCAACCTCACCATCCGGGGCGAAGCCAGCGCACCCGGGCGAAATCGCTACCACGCGCACCACCTTGCCGCCGATCTTCAATCGCACTTTGAAATGCGCGCCCTTCGCTGCCGGCTCCAATGCCACCGCTTCCAGGCGCGCATCGACAACCGCGGTGTGCTCCTCCACCGTGAGGGCATCTCCGGTTTGGATCACCGGCCGCTTTTTGGCAGTCAAAAGCTGCGCCGCGCCGCCGGGCATTGCCTCATGCGTATCGGTCCGTTGTCGGGCGAGCACCAGGCGCCCCGGTCCGGCAGGACGGCCTGGGTCGCGCAGCAACAGCCAGAGGTCGCCGGTCGATGGATCCTCTATCCGCCTCAACACCTGGCCATCGGAGTCGAGCGCGGTCCCCGGCGTCGCGGCCACCACGTGCAAGGTTTCCGGCGCGGCCGCGACGTTGCCTGGGGTCTGGGCGCAAGTGCCGACAACCGGCGCTACGAGCAGCCATCCCCACCCCGAGATTGCTTTCGACACGCTATTCCTATCCATCTTCGGCAGCCCGCTTTCCCTGCCCCGCTGCTCG
Source organism: uncultured Acidobacteriota bacterium (assembly GCA_963826735.1). Lineage (GTDB taxonomy): Bacteria > Acidobacteriota > Terriglobia > Terriglobales > Acidobacteriaceae > Telmatobacter. Next base: position 212,068 of record CAWGYN010000004.1, on the reverse strand, counting down.
CATTCCTTCCGAAAACAACTTCAAGCAACCCCACTAGATCAGTGCGTCATGTTATTGACCTGTGAATACATATCGTCAGCAGCCTTGATCACCTTCGAGTTCGACTCGTACGCCCGCTGCGCCAGCACCATCTGCACAAACTCCGTCACGACGTCGACATTCGAGTTCTCCAGGTAGCCCTGATTCAGCGTGCCCAAGCCTTCGGTGCCGCCAGGATTTCCCAGGACGGGATCGCCCGAACTTAACGTGGCCGTGAGCAGGTTGTTGCCCATGCTCTCGAGGCCTCCCGGGTTGGGAAAGGTGGCCAGCTGGATCTGCCCGAGCTGCGAGGGGTTCTGCTGCCCCGCGAGTGTCGCGTTCACGACGCCATACTGCGTGATGGTGACGGCCGTGGCATTCGATGGAATGGTGATAGTGGGGATCAGCGGATCGCCGTCCGTAGTCACAATTGTGCCCTGATTGTTTAAATGAAATTGTCCGGCTCGGGTGTAGGCGATGGTGCCGTCCGGCCGCTGTACCTGGAAGAATCCCGCGCCCTGGATGGCGACGTCGAGCGGATTATCGGTCTCGTTCAGTTCGCCCTGGGTATTGATCACCTCGGTCGCTGCCGGCCGGGTGCCCAACCCGATCTGCAACCCGGCGGACACCGTGCTCTGGCTCTGGGCCGCGCCCGGCGTCACCATGTTCTGGTAGATCATGTCCTGAAACTGCAGGCGCAGCTGGCGAAAGCCTGTGGTCGACGAGTTGGCCAGGTTGTTGGCAATGGTGTCGAGGTTCATTTGCTGTGCGCTCATGCCGCTGGCAGCGGTGTACAAAGCTCGAATCATCTTTTTCCTCGTTTCGGACTAGATTCTTGGCAAGTCTTCCGTGGCGAACTTGTTGAACTCGTTGTGAAACACCGTCAATGCACGCTGCATCATCTCCGCCTGGCGCTGCATCATGACCAGATCGAGCGAGCCCTCGACCACATCCTGATTGGCGGCCTCGAGAGCGCCCTGGTGGACCGATGCGTTCGTCGCGGCTGTGGCCGTCGTCCCCTGCGGCGCCACATAACGGTTCGCGCCCTCCGGTTTGAGCTCGGTACCGGCAGGAAACGCAAAGACTCCCACCTGCGCAACCACGCCACCGGCCACCGAAACCGCTCCGTCCGCGCCCACCGTGACGTCGCCCGGGGGAATAAGGATGGGCTGGCCAGTCACGGAGAGCACGGGCTCACCGGCCTGGGTAACCAATCGGCCGCTCTGCGCGCGGTGAAAGCCGCCATCGCGCGTATAGCGCGGCCCATTAGGCGTCTCGACCATGAAGAATCCCTGACCTTCAATCGCCAGATCCAGGGGATTGCCCGTAGGCTCGAGCGCGCCCTGGGCCATGCTCAGCCGGTCGCCGCCTAACAAGCCGTAGTTGTTCACGGTCGCGCCCAGTTGCGAATCGGCAGCGTCGGGCCCCAGCAGAACGGAGCGGAAGAACTCGCGCTCCGCTCGGTATCCCGGCGTTTGCGCGTTGGCCAGATTGGCCGCCGCCGTATCCAGAGCCTGGGTGCGCGCTACCAGCCCAGTCATTGCCGCGTAATAGCCACTGTCCATCGGGATCGCTCTCCGTGGAACTGCACCGGAGATTCAAGCAGATGGAGGACCAGAAGGGGGATGGAGAGATTAGAGGAGTTTCAAGGGAATAGGAAATGAGGGTCGAGGGCCCGTGAGGAGTGATGAGCGGTTAGGGGTGAGTGGTTAGTGGTCCGTCGCTGCGGTCGCTTCATACTGACTTCCCACTAATCACTACCCCCTCATCACTAGTCACTACCCACTAATCACTGATCCCTGTTTTACTGCAGGCCGTCGCAAACGATGGTGACCTCAAAGATTTCTTCTCCAAAGCGATAGCCGTGATGCAGCTGAAATTCCGGGGCCTGCACGTGCAAGTGGTAGTCCCGCCCCGTAATGACGGCGGGAACCGACAGGCCGCAGTTGGCGGCGAGCTCGGGCACCTTGCCCTTCCAAGCCCCCGCCAGCATGTTGCAGATCTCACCGATGCCGTCCTTCACCGTATCATCGACGGTATCGAACTCCATGCCCGTCATCTGGGCAGCAATCTTCATAGCCGTAGTGGATCCCGAACGGAAGACGCAGGCGCCGCTCAACAGGCCGCCAAAGCCGACCACAGCAGTGACAGATTCCTTGTCCACGACAGCCAGGCCGGCCTCGCGCCCGCACTCAATCGCGAGCATCAGCCGGAAAACCTCCTCCACGCTGGCATCCAGGTTTCGCGGATCGGAGACCCGCTCGACGGATTCACGCAACGATACCGCCATCGTCTGCTCCCTTTCGTCTGCGCCGCGTTCCATTGCGCCGCTTTGAACTGCGCCACCGCGAACTGCGCTACCTGCACGCCCCGCGATGGCAGCCGCACGCACTCCGTTTAACAAGACGGATACCTCCCCGTCAGGCCGCCCGCACCAGCGGCAACACCCGCTCCTTCACCTGTTCGGCGGTAAATGGCTTGCGGATGTAACCCTGGGCCCCGGACTGAATCGCCTGCTTGACATGTTCCTCGCTCGACTCGGTGGTGATCATGACAACGGGAACGCCCTCGGCCAGTTTCTGCGCGCGGATCTGGCGCAGAAACTCCAGTCCATCCATGGTCGGCATGTTGATATCGGAAAGGATCAGGTCTACAGGCTTGGTCTTCAATATTTCGAGACCCTCGGCGCCCGTGGCCGCCTCATGCACCACCAGCGCGTCCAACCCGGCCTGGCGCAGCGCCCGCTCCACAATCTTGCGCATCACCGAGGAGTCGTCCACGATCAAAGCCCGAATCTCGTTCATGCCCAAGCCCCCCCTTTTTCCTATCGGCGTTCTGGCTCGAACCATGAGGCCCAGGCCCCCCGCCCTCTCCTCAATCTCCCCGTTGCTCGCTCTCTCGCAACGGACTTCGAGCAGGGCCGTCTCAATGTGCGACGGTCGAAGCAATCAGGTCGCGAATGGAGCCGGGCTCCGGCAGGGGCCCGGTCTGGCGGCGGCGCCAGATGCGCAGCCAGATGCAATCGTGAATGCGCGCCAGACGCGCCTCCACGGGGCGCGACTCTTCGAGAGCTTTGGCGAGCGCCGTGGCCAATGCCGGTTCCGTAGCCGCCTCGATCAGCTCCAGGGACGGAAAGCGCGATTCCAGGGCGCGCGCGTGCGCGGGCCGGAAGTGCGAGCTCTGCACCAGGCCGGCCTCGACCTGCAGCCCGGTCATGCGCTCCGTAGCCAGCGCCAGGGCCGGATCGACGCGGTCCTCAAATCCGAGGTAGAGAATCCTGCTCGCCGCCACGCGCAATGGCAACGCACCGAAGGCGTCGATGAAGAGCCTGGGCAACAGGGCGGTGAGGTCTTCCGGATTGTGAAATTCCATGCTCAGTACCGGGCAGGCCCACTGCAGTCCCAGGGCCCGCGTGACCAGTTCCTCGCTCGAACTCCTCTGCCGCACCAGCCATTCGCCTAGCCTTCCGCTGCCCGCGGTGCGCTGCGCGGCCAGCGCCGTACGCAGCTCCCCTTGCGTAATCCAACCCTGCTCCAGCATGGCCAAACCCAGGGGAATGCGATGGCGATAGGCCTCAGACGCTGCGCCACGCGCATCCATCTCGCGGCGCAGCGCCGCCTCCACTCGCGCCTGCGTGCATTGGGCGGAGCAGCACCAGCCACCTTCAAAGATCGGAGCTTCGCGGCTGCGCCACAGGTGAAGCCACCCCGAAGCGCATTGCGGATTGGCGCAGGTGCGCAGAATCCCGGCCTTCTCCTCAGCCCGCGATTCGCCCGGCCACGTCTGCCCGGCGGAAGACCGGCCAGCATCGCGCGTGGACATCAACTGGCGCTCCGCGCCCGTATTTGAGTCGGCCCGCCTCTCAGAGCGCCTCAGAAGAGACATCGCACGCTCTCCAGACGCTTCCTGGGTGCGGCCACCTCCGTCACCCGCAGCCCGAAATTACCGTTAATCAGCACCACCTCGCCGCGCGCCACAATCTTGTCGCCCACAATCAGGTCCACGGGATCGGCCACATGGCGATCGAGCTCGACCACATCGCCCGGCCCCAGATCGAGAATCTCGCTGAGCGGCATCTCGCGCGCGCCAAAGCGCAGCGAGGCTTCGAGTTGGACGTCGAGCAACAGTTCGAGGCCAGGCGACAGTCCAGGACTGGGAGGCGGCGGCCAGATGCCGGGCATTTCCGGAGCGTCTTTTCCCTGAGCGGCCCTGGCGACGGCTTCTGGCTGGGCAACGGCCACCGCTGCGCGCAACTCATCGCGCACCAGAATCGTCCAGGTCCGTTCGCCGGAGCGGAGTTGAAAAGAGTTCGTTACCTGGCTCTCGCCCGCGATCTCCTCAAAGCTCCTCACCTGGCACTTCTTGCCGGCGCGAGCCAGCAGTTCTCCCGCGGCGGCACCGGCGGCCTCGCGCACCAGTTCCTCCCAGCCGGCCTTCTGGTCCATGCCTTCGCCGAGCAGCGGCGTCTCGAGCACCGCGCCGTCGAGCACCACAGTAAACCGGCCCTCCACGTCTCCGGCCAGCGTGGCCGCCCAGCCAAACGATCCTGCGCCCAGCGGCTTGGGAAGAGACTCGGCCAATTCCGGCTCGCCGGCCAGGGCCTGCGAGAAGAGCGCTCCAGCCACCTCCACCCAGCAATCAAAGTAAGTCTTCATGCCCCGCTTCCGGCGATCAGCCGCTCCACCCGCGCCGCGCGGTGCTCGCCGTGACGCATGGCCCGCGCCTCGAGCAGCGGCAATCCGCTCACGCGCCACTCGGAGAGTGCGTCTGCGGCCACATTGAGGCGCAGCACGTCGCCTGCCTTGAGCTCTTCGAGCGCGCTCGCCGCCAGGCGCACGCTGGGCAGCTGCAAGGTGCAGCCAAAACGGATGCGCCGCACCATGGCCTCGATGCGCGAGCGCGTCTCGCCCGTGTGACGGCAGCGCCGGCCCCAGTCGGTGGTCAACCGGCGCAGAATGGTGTTGGCTACCACCGCGGGAAAGGCCAGATTCAGCAGTCCCGAGCTGTGCGGCATGCGGATTTCGAAGCTCAGGCAGAGCGCCTTTTCCGTGACGGCGATGATGCGCGCCACCTGGGTCTGCATCTGGCGGCGCTCGAAGCTGAAGGTCAGGCCGACCTGTTGCCAGGCAACCGTCAATTCGCGGCAGACGATCTCCACCACGCTGCCCAGAATCGATTCCTCGATGTCGGTCAATTCGCGCAAGGGGCCGTCCTTGCCGTCGCCGCCCAGCAGCAGGTCGATCATGGGCGGCGCCAGCCCCAGATCCAGCTGCAAGACCGAAAGCGCTCCCAGCGGCTCCAGCCGCACCGAAGCCACGTAGCTGATCTCGGGAATCCTGAGCAAAAACTCATTGAACTGAATTTGTTCGGCCGAGACCAGGTTGACCTGAAAGCGGGTGCGCAGCCATGCCGCCAGGTTGTGGGTGAGGTTGCGCGCAAACAGGTCGTTCAACATGCTGATGGCGCGCAGTTGATCGGTCGAGATCTGTCCGGCGGAGGCGAAGTTATAGGGCACGACGCGGGCCCGCGCCTCGGGGCGCGACGACTCGGGCGAGGTGCTGCGGGCGGCCTCGAACAGCGCGTCGATCTCATCCTGCTTGAGAGTTTTTTCCGTCAATCCTCGCTCCTTCACTGCGTTTCTTTATTCTTGTTAGATCTCTGTTCAATGCCGCGCCTCGAGCCGCCCTCTGCCTTTCAGGGCATCCGCGGCGGTGGGCGCGGAAGGGAGACGATCGCGAGCTCCGCGCGTGGCCAGGTCACGCAAGGCGGCGCGCAGGTGCACCACCGCCGAGGCGTGCATCTGCGAGACCCTCGACTCGACCACGCCCAGCGCCAGACCGATCTCGCGCATGGTCATTTCCTCGTAGTAGTAGAGGGTCATCACCAGGCGTTCGCGGTCGGGCAGATCGGCAATCGCGCCGGTCAGCCGCTCCTCGAGTTCGCCCCTCAGGCAGCGGAACAGCGGATCCTCCTCGGGGCGGCCCGGAACGTAGGCCAGTTCCTCCTCGCCGGAATTCTCGTTGCGCTCGAGATGCAGCGTGCCGATCTCGAGCCCCTTGAGATCGCCCAGCAGTTGCTGGTAATCCTCGAGACCGATGCCCATCTCGGCGGCAACCTCGGCCTCGCCAGGCGCACGGCCGAAGCGGGCCGTCAGCATGCGGATGGCCTCTTCGACCGCGCGGCCCTTGCGGCGCAGTTCGCGCGGGCTCCAATCGAGGGTGCGCAGACTGTCGAGGATCGCGCCCCGGATGCGGAACTGCGCGTAACTGCGAAACTGCACCTTCTTTTCGGGATCGAATTTGGCGAAGGCGTCCATCAGCCCGACCACGCCGGCCGAGACCAGATCCTCGATGTCCACGTGCTGGGGCAGCCGCTCATGGATGCGGCGCGCGAGAAAACGCACGATCGGCAGGTGCTCGAGCAGCACGCGCTCCTGCTCGCCGGTCAGTGCCGGCGGCATCCCGGCCGGAGGATAGCCGCCCGCCGCCGCGGCGCGGCGCGCGGGTTTGGAGTCCCTCATTGCAGCCGTCCCGTCGACTCCCATCGCCATTCCCCCTTACGCGAATCCGTTGCGCAGTCTTCCATGCCTGCCACTCAGCGAACCGCGCCCACCGGGCGCAGCCGGATCTCCGGCGGAATCTCACTGGCGGCACAGCACGGCCAAGCGCGGCAGCACCGGTTCCAACCAGCGCTTCACATGGAAGCGCGCCGGACTGGGACAGAGGAGCACGGGCGGTGCCGCAGAGGAGGCGGAGCCGATAAGGGATCTCACAGAATCGGCGAGGCGGCGGACGATCGGCGTTCCTGCGGGTGCGGCCGCCGCAAGCAGGCGCTGGCCAGACTCCGGCGCGACAGCCGAGAGAATCTCCTCTTCGAGCGCGGGATCGAGCAGGAGCACGGGAAGCTGGCCCTCGCCATCCAGAAGCGGCCGCACCAGTCTGCGTCCCAGCGCCTGGCGGGCAGGCCTCGACCAGGGCCACCAGGCTCTTGTTCACCGGCGCGGTCTCGAGCAGCGCCTCCAGAATCGTGCCCATATCGCGGATCGAAACCCGCTCGCGCAGCAGCTGCTCAAGCACCCGGCGCCACCTCGCCCAGGGTGAGCAGCTTGGGCACCAGCTCCTCGAGCAGCTTGGGGTGCGAGTCGTTGAGGGCGTCGAGCAGGCGCTTGATCTCGGCGCGGCCCAGCAGTTCTCCAGCGTGCTGGCGGATCAGTTCGCCGAGGTGTGTGGTGATCACGGTGACCGCGTCCACCACCGAGTAGCCCGCGGCGATGGCCTGCTCTTCGATGGCGGGAGCGATCCAGACCGCAGGCACGCCAAAGGCCGGCTCCCGCGTCTCTTTGCCGGTAAGCGGCCTGCGGCCAGGCTCTCCCGAAACGGCCAGCAGGTGCGGGCCCTCGGTTTGCCAGCGGCCCATCTCGATGCCGCGCAGCGAGATCACATACTCGCGGGGCTTGAGGCGCAGGTTGTCGGAGATGTGCACGGGAGGAACCAGGAACCCCATCTCGGACGAAAGCTGGCGGCGCAGGGCGCGCACTCTTGCGAGCAGCTGCCCGCCCTGCTTCTCGTCGACCAGTGGAATCAGCTGGAAACCGATCTCGAGGGTCAGGTCCTCGAGGCGGAGCAGCGAAGAGAGCTCTGAGTTCTGCGCGCCTTCGAGCTTCTTTTTCTCGGCCGGCGCCGGCTCGGCCGCGCGGCCGGCAGCGGCTGCGCAGCGAGCCGTCTGCCGCCCACAAACAGCCCTCCGGCCACGGCCAGAAACGTGAACTTCGGCAATCCCGGAATCAGGCACATGCAGGCCGATACGGCGCTTGCCATGTAGAGCGTCGCGGGGCGGCCCAGGAGCTGTTGCCGGATCTCGCCGCCCAGCAGGCCGGCCGAGTTGGCGCGCGTCAGCGTGATGCCGCCGGCCACGGAGACCAGCAACGAAGGAATGATCGTCACCAGACCGTCGCCCACGGTGAGCACGGTGTAGGTGCGCGCGGCCTCGCTCAGCTCGACACCCTGTTGCAGGGTGCCGATCAAGAGGCCGGCGACGATGTTGATGGCCGTGATCAGGATCGTGGCCAGGGCGTCGCGCTGGTTGAAGCGCGCCGCGCCGTCCATGGCGCCATAGAACTCTGCCTCGCGGGCGATGGCCTGGCGCCGGCGGCGCGCCTCGGCCTCGTCGATCAGGCCTGCGTTCATGTCGGCGTCGATGGCCATCTGTTTGCCGGGAAGAGCATCGAGCGTGAAGCGCGCCGTGACCTCGGCGGTGCGCACGGCGCCGTGCGACAACCACGAGAAACTGAATTGCGACCAGAGCCAGAAAGAGCACGAAGCCGACCACATAATTGCCGCCCACCACGAACTGCCCGAAGGCCTCGATCACCTTGCCCGCCGCCGCGGTTCCCTCCTGGCCGTGCAGCAGAATGCGCCGGCTGGAGGCGATGTTGAGCGAGAGGCGGAAGAGGGTGAGCAGCAAAAGCAGTGTGGGAAAGACGGAAAGCTCGACGGCACGGCGGATCTGCACCGCAGAGAGGAAGACGATGACCGATGCCGCCATCGAGAGCGCCAGCAAAAGGTCCAGGCCCGCGGCCGGCACGCGGCACGATCATGACAAACACCACGCTGATGGCCGCCATGGGCAACAGGTAGTCGCGCAGCCGGTGCCAGATCGGAGTCCGGGCCGGAAGCGTTCCCGCGGGCAAGGTCGCTGTACTCATTGATCGTCTCCTCCAAAACCCAAAAGCGCGCGCCGTCTCATCGAGACACTTCTCCAAAACCCGAAGGCGCGGAGCGCCGGGCTGCGGCTTCCCGCGCCTGCCGCTCCCTGAGCTCGGCCTCCACACGCTGGCGGTAGAGATAGGCCAGAATCGCGGCCACGGCGGCATAGAGATCCACGGGAATGGCCTGGCCCACCTCGACCGTGCGGTAGAGCGACTGCGCCAGCGGCGGATTCTCCACGATCGGCACACCCGCCCAGCGCGCCTCGGCCTTGATCTCCTCGGCCAGAAGGTTGCGCCCCTTGGCCATCACCTTGGGCGCCTCCATGGTCACGAAATCGAAGCCCAGGGCCACTGCGTAATGTGTGGGGTTGGTCAGGACCACGGCCGCTTTGGCCACGTCCGCCTTCACGCGGCGGCGGCGCATCTGGCGCTGCAGGCTGCGAATGCGGCCGCGAATCTGCGGGCTGCCCTCGGTTTCCTTGTACTCATCGCGCAGGTCCTGTTTGCTCATCTTGAGCCGCGACTCGCGGCTCTGCCATTCCACCATGTAGTCGATGGCCGACCAGGCGAAGAGCAGCCAGGCCGCGGCCACGAGCATTCCGTAGACATCCTGGCCGAGAATCTCGAGCCGCTCGGTCGAAAACGGCGGAATGTCCAGCTGGCGCGCGATGCGCTGCACCGCAAACACCGCCAGAATCGCAGCCGGGATCAGCGATTTCCCCAGCCGCGCCGCGGCGCGCAGCGAGAACAGGTTCTTAAGATTCGCGACGGGATTGATGCGCTCCGGCTTCCACGCCGAGAGCGCTCATGTGCACGGAGACGCCGCCGGTCTGGGCCATGCCTGCTCCCAGCGCCGCCACGGCAACCAGCGCCATCACGATGGCGGGCGGCGCCAGCACTGCGATCGTCAGGCGGCGCGCGGCGACCAGCGTCGGCTCCAGGGTGGCCGGCTCCCAATGCGCCAGACTGCCCAGGGCGAGAAACCCGGAAAATGCTTGACGCCAGGCCTCCATGGTTCGCGGGCCCAGTACGCCCAGTGCCACGGCTCCCGCCAGAGTTCCCGCAGCCGCCGACAATTCCCGGCTGTGCAGGATGTCGCCTTCCTTGCGCGCCTTTTCGCGCCGGTGCTGCGTAGCCTGTTCGGTGCGCTCTCCGGGCATGGATCAGCCTCCCAGTCCCGAAGCGCCGGCAGACGCAGAGATCAGGCGCTCGGCCATGTCGAGCAGCCCGCTAAAGCGCGCCTCGATAAAGCGCGGCCAGAGCGCGAGAGAGCCCGTGAGGATCACGAAGCCCGTCAAAGTCTTGAGCGGCACGGTCAACATCATCACGGGCAACTGCGGGCTCAATTTGCCTATCAGGGCCACGGCGATTTCGAGGAGCATGGTCGCGGCCAGCACGGGCGCGGCCAATTCCACCGCGGCCAGAAATACGCCGCCCGCCGCGCGCACGATGGCCAGTGCGGTCGGGGGCGCGAGCGCGAAGGTTCCCAGCGGCACGGCACGGAAGCTGCGCACCATCGACGCCAGCAGAATCCGATCAAGCCCGGCCGTGATCACAACCAGCGTGCCCATCAGCTGGAAGAGGTCGCCGAGGAGCGGCGTCTGGATGGAGGAAGCCGGGTCCATCAAATTGACGAGAGAGAAGCTGAACTGCAGGCCAACCATCTGTCCGGCGAAGAGCATCATCTCGCTGAGCAGCGCCAGCGAGAGGCCGTAGACCAGGCCGATCGAGAGCTCGCCCAGGATGGCCGAGAAACTAATGGATGCCTGCGCCTGGGGCAGCGTGGCCACCAGCGGCGCCAGCAGAAACGCCACCGCACCGACAAAGACCGCTTTCACGCGCATGGGAAGGGCCGTTGACGAGAAAAAAGGCGCGAAGGCCACCATGCCGCTGACGCGCACCAGCACCAGCACCATCGCACTCAGAAATGTCGGCCAATCGGTCATTGCAGCCTTTAGCTTTCAGCTCTTAGCTCTTAGCCCGGTCTGTGCGGCCGGAAATTTCTTGCTCAAATCTCGCCGTCCTTCCATCGCATTTCCGCAACCCTTCTCCGTCCCAACCTTCGCGCTGTGCCGACGCTGTTTCAGTTCGCACTTCCGAGCTAAGGGCTAAAAGCTAACGGCTAAAAGCTGTCTCTCATCCCAGATAGCGGTGAAAGTCGCCCAGCAAGAGGCGCGTGTACGTGGCCAGCCTTTCGAGAAACCACGGCATGCCGGCCAGCAGGATCAGCGCGATCGCGGCCAGGCGCGGCACCGAGGTCAGCGATTGCTCCTGCAAACTGGTCAGGGTCTGGATCAGGCTGAGCACAAAGCTCAGCCCCGCCGCCGCAATCAGCAGCGGCGCGGACAGAATCATGGCCTCGCGCATCAGTTGGCGCATCAGTTCGGCAACCAGGTCCGGTGTCATCGCGCTCCTCCTGAAAAGCTCCGCGTCAAAAACTCCGCGTCAAAAGCTTCGCGTCAAAAACTCCGCAGCAGGGACCTCGCCAGCAGATTCCAGCCGTCCACCATCACAAAAAGCAGAATCTTGAGCGGCGTCGAGACCACCACCGGCGGCAACTGGAACATGCCGATCGAGGTCGTGATCGCGGCCGTCACCATGTCGATCAGCAGAAAAGGCAGAAACAGCACCGCTCCGATGGCAAACCCCGCCTTGAGTTCGGAGAGGATGTAGGCGGGAATCACCACGCGCATGGGCAAGTCCTCGGCTGTGTTCGGTCTCGGGATATCCCCTGCGGCCGTGAACAGCGCCAGGTCCTTCTCGCGCGCGTACTTGAGGAAAAAGATGCTTGACCGGCTGCGCGCCGCGGTCGATGGCTTCCAAACCGGTAATCTGACCGCTGCGATAAGGCTCGACAGCCTGCTGATCCACCTGGTTCAGCACCGGCGTCATCAGGAACCATGCCATCATCAGCGCCAACCCCATGAGCGTGGGATTGGAGGGCGCGGTCTGCGTGCCCAGCGCCTGGCGCAGAAAGTGAAATACGATCAGCAGACGTACCATCGGCGTCATCGCCATCAGGATCGCCGGCAACAAGGTGAGCAGCGTCAGAACCAGGAGAATCGTCCACGGCGTCGCGTCCGAGGGGTGCAACTTCGCGTTCAGGTCGGGCAAAAGAGGCACTGCCGCCGGAGCCGCAGCGATCTGCAGCAGCCAGGCGCCTACCATGAGACCCTCGGCCGGCCGTGCAGTGCGTCCTTTGCGCCCGCATAGGCCCTGGCGCTCGTGTGGTCGTCCAGCGGATAGAACGCCGGACCGCCTTCCGCCGATGTAGCGACCAGAATCCTGCGCCCTTCAGCCTCAATCAGCGCCAGAGACTGGCGCGGCGCGAGCGTGATGCGCTCGACCAGCGCCAGGCGCGGCTCGGCGCGTTGCCGGCCGTGCCACCTCGCCAGCAGCCACCCCGCCCATCCACCTTCACATCCGCCGGGACCGCCCGCATCATCACCTGCCCTGCCCGCCTTTTCACCTGCTCTGCCTGCCATTCTTCTGCTTCTCCTCATCGCTCCCTTTACGCCAGCCGCGTCACGCGTACCGCCAACCGGGTCTCCACCACTTCGAACTCGCTCCACGCCAACTGCACATCGCCTGCGGCCAGGGGCAAATCGTCTCCATGGCCCCATTGCGTCTCGATCACCTGCCCCGGAGCCAGCGCCAGTAACTGGCGTACACGAAACTCGCGCACAGGAATGGACACGCCCAGTTCCACGGGCAATTGGGGAATCGGTGCGCTGAAGGCCGGCTCTGTTTCGCTCTGCGGTGGCTGCGGCGAAGCAACCAGGGCCTGAATAGCCTGCCCGGCCCCTGCCCGCTCCGTCGTCGCTGTTCCCGGTTGCGGAACAGCCACCGAAGGTGGTGCTCCAGCCGGATGTGGTACCCCCGCAGATGCCGGCAATGGATGCGCTGTCGCCATTCCGGAAGAGACAGCAGCAGAAAGAGGACCAGAGGGGGATGGACGGGATTGGAAGGGTCTAAGAATTGCGCCGGCGCAGTGACCCATTCCGATCCATCAGACAACGAAACCGCTTCGCTGCTACACTGAGGAGTGGCGGGCTATGCGGCTTTTCCGTCCCCAGAGGATGCGAGGTTGCCGCCTTTCGAGGTCAGAGATCATGCCGGAAGCGAGTGAAAACAAGAGTTTGACGGGAACCAGCCTGCGCCTGAAAGTGGGCCTGGCGGAGATGCTCAAGGGCGGCGTCATCATGGACGTGATGAGCGTCGAACAGGCGCGCATCGCCGAAGAGGCCGGCGCTGTCTCCGTCATGGCTCTCGAGCGCGTGCCGGCCATGATCCGCGCCGAGGGCGGCGTGGCCCGCATGGCGCGGCCCGGCTTGATCAAGCAGATCATTCAGGCCGTTTCAGTTCCTGTCATGGCCAAAGCCCGCATCGGCCACTTTGCCGAAGCGCAGATTCTCCAGGAACTGGGCGTGGACTTCATCGACGAAAGCGAAGTGCTTACCCCCGCCGACGAAGCGCACCACATCGACAAGCACGCCTTTACTACGCCCTTTGTCTGCGGCGCACGCAACCTGGGCGAGGCTCTCCGCCGCATCGCCGAAGGCGCGGCCATGATCCGGACCAAAGGCGAAGCAGGCACCGGCGACGTTGTCCACGCCGTCCAGCACATGCGCCAGATTACGCGCGAGATGCGCGTGCTCACGGTGCTCACCGACCAGGAGCTCTACGCCGCAGCCAAGGAACACCAGGCCCCCTATGAACTGGTCAGGATGGTCGCCGAGACCGGCAAGCTGCCCGTGCCCAACTTCTCCGCCGGCGGCATCGCCACACCGGCCGACGCCGCTCTGATGATGCAGCTCGGCGCCGAAGCCATCTTCGTCGGCTCGGGCATCTTCATGAAGGAACGCGCCACCCCGCTCGACGTGGAGAACGATCCCAAGGAGCGCGAAGAAGCAGTCTCGCGCGCCAAGGCCATCGTGATGGCCACCACGCACTGGAACGACCCCAAGATTCTCGCCGAAGTCAGCGACCAAGTAACTGGCACCATGAAGGGTCTGGCCGCCGCGGGCCTCGAAGAAGTCGCAACTGCTGCAAACGCGCGGCTGGTAAGCGAGACAATAATGGCTCGGGTTTTCAATGCCCTGTTGCACGGGATCGCGGCTTTCTTCGTCGCGGGCATTGCCTCATGCGCGCTCTTCACCTGGATGGTTAGGAATTCTCCAGACGGCCAAGCCGGAATGGGCGCAGCATTTGGAGGTTTTTATGTAGCTTGCCTTGCAGGTGCCGTCTCGTTCATTACCTCCATGGTGAAAAGCCGAAGAAGAAGTGATTGAATTCGGCGCCACATGAATTACGCGAGGGCGCGCCGCCGCTTGACATAGTCATATGACTAGTTATATGACTATATGAGAAGGAGCTTCCTCCCATGGCATGGCAGGTCTACGACGCAAAGGCTCGCTTTAGCGAACTCCTCGATACCGCGCTCAAAGATGGCCCGCAAGTGGTCACGCGCCGTGGGGTCGAAGCGGCAGTTCTCGTTCCCATCGATGAGTGGAAGCGGCTGAAAGAACGCTTCAAGCCTGCATTTCCAGATCCGCTTCTCGACCCGAACGGGCCGCACGACATTCCTCTCGCACCACGCAGAAGCTTCAAGCTGCGTCCATTCTCCTTTGACGAAGGTGAATAGACGTGACATTCCTGCTCGACAACAACATCATCTCGGAACTCAGAAAGAACCGCCCGCATGGCGCCGTCGTCGCATGGAGGAAGTCGGTCCCCGTTGAACAGATTGCAATTCCCGCCGTGGTCATCGGCGAAATACAGGAGGGCATTGAGATCACCAGAAGACAGAACCCATCTAAAGCCGAGGAACTCGAAGCCTGGCTGGACCGGGTCGTGACCTACTACACAATTCTTCCTGCAGATGGGAAGATTTTTCGCGAATGGGCGCGATTGATGCACGACAAGTCAAATGATCTGGACGCGGACGCCATGATCGCCGCCACGGCCCGCGTCCACGGAATGGTCGTTGCCACCCGCAACGTGAAAGACTTCTCAAGTTTTGGTGTCCAGGTCTTCAACCCGTTTTCAGGCAAATAAGTAAAGCGGATACAATTGGTATGTGGGCCTGCGCCATCGCACGCTGCTCGACTCCCCTTTTTGCACGCAGGTCACCTCGCACGCAGGTCAGCCAAGGAAATCAAAAGAAACGATCGCGCCCGCTTGAGATGCGACGGCATCTCAATTTCCAGGAGGCGAAGCTGCTCTTCTGAATTTGCGTGCGTCCAAGAAAGAGTGAGAGTAACCTCATCCTCACGGGGAGCTCTATGCCGTCCATCTTTTCGCCCATCCCTGCCGAAATCGAACGGAAGGCGCCCGGAACCGGGGGCAAGCCACCGGTTGACCGCCGGCCTACCGGGGGCGGGGGCGGTGGAGGCGACGACGACTGGAGAAAACCCCGGCGCGGCCCACGCGAGGTTCTCTATCGCACCCGCGCCTTTGTCTTCTGTGCCCTGGCCGGCGACATGATGTTCTTCGTGGTGCTTGTGGTGCTGTTTTATGCGCGCCAGGCCGGCACTCACATGGATCCCGCAGACTCTGCGCCAGATCGGCGACTGGCATCCGGTCCTGCTTCCGCCCATCCTTTTTCTCAATACAGCGGTCCTGCTGCTCAGCAGCCTCACCATGGAGCGGGCGCGCCGGCACATCTTCCGCGAAATTGACGTTTTGGAAGAATGGCTCGGGCTGGGCCGCCCGGCGCTGCGCCGTACCCTGCCCTGGATCGCGCTCACTCTCGTCCTGGGGCTGCTGTTTCTTGTCGGCCAGGCTCATGGCGTGGAAGCAATTAACGGCGCAGGGATTTCGCTTCGATCGCTGGGCCACACCGGCAAGTTATTTCTTCTACATCATCACCGGGCTGCACGCCGCGCACCTGATCCTCGGCGTTCTGGCCTTGCTCTTCTGCCTCTGCGCTCTCACGCGCCTCAAACGCGTGGAATCCCGCCAGATCGCCGTCGACTCCACAGCATGGTTCTGGCACACCATGGGCTTTGCCTGGCTGGTTTTGTTCGGGGTTTTGGTGCTGGGGCAGTAACGGCTGCTGGCTCTTAGCCACAGCTCCGGCTTACGCTGTGCGCAGTATGCACAAGCGCGCGGAAGCGATCGGCGAAGCTCGGCACTTCAGGGCAACCGAAATAGATTTCGCGATTGAGTCCCATGAGCAACTGCACGGCTTCCACCTGCCCATCGTGCGCAGAGACGGACCCGCCCGCGCGGACAAACTCGTCCGTCAGGTACTCGATGGCGTGGCCCAGAATCTCCAGCGCGTGGCCCGCCTGCGGCGAGATCCTGCGGCGGCGCATTGCGGCGCGGCCCGATACCGCCGCCGGTACCGCCGTCCGGATCGGCGAACCCACACGCTGCTGGAAGATCGCCGCCATGCTTCTTATCCTCACCTGAATGATCGGCGCTACGTAATCTGTCTAACAGATCACTAAAGTACTATCCCAATTCGCTACACATTACTTTATGCACCCTCCAATATGGGAACGCTGGTGACGTCACTCACTTCAATTCGCTGGACAATCACCGCCTGACACCGTCTTCTCAGATCAGATGCAATAACTCGTGCGCAAGAAAGCACTTCATCGTTGCTTATCGGCTCGCCGCCTTGACGGGATCAGCGCTGAAAACCTAAGCTCAAACCAGAATCCTGGGTGTCCGGAGCTCTTTTCCTGGCACAAAGGGCGCAATCTTATCGATTTCCTTTAGATTGGGCGGCCATGGTTCCGTATGACTGGCAATATCTCCCGCTGTTGATGCAGATTCTTGCCGCGTTCCTGCTTGGCGTGGGGATGGTTGTAGCCTCGTGGTTTGTCGGCCGCCATCGCAACACCGCGGTCAAGCTCGCCGCCTACGAGTGCGGCATCGAGGCCGTCGGCGACGCGCGCGGCCGTTTCAGCGTGCGCTTCTATCTGGTCGCCGTCCTCTTCATCCTCTTCGACGTGGAAGTGGTCTTCATGATGCCCTGGGCCGTCATCTACCGGCATCTGCCCGCGCTCACCGGCTGCTCGCGCTTCTTCGGCTTCTGGGAGATGCTGGTTTACCTCGGCTTTGTCGCCGTCGGACTCTACTACATCGTGCGCAAAGGCATCCTGAACTGGAGCCAGGACAAGGCGGATCTCTAGGATGGCGAATGCAACCACCCACCTTATCGGCAAGGCAGCCGTCCTCGAGGAGATGCCTGACCATCCTGCGGTCAAGGCGCTTCTGGCATGGAAGCCCGAGGCCCTGACTCGATGCCAAATTCGACTTCGGCGAGCTGACCCTGACCATCGCGCCGACAGAGATTCGCGCCGCTGCGCCGCCGTGCAGGCTGCCGGCTACAACTTCTTTGAGGACATGACCGCGGTGGACTGGTTCCCCTCGTCGCCGCGCTTCCAGTTGAGCTACCACATCCTTTCCATTCGCATTGAAGGAGCGCATTCGGCTGCGCGTGCTGCTCGATGAGGCCGAGCCCAGCGTCGACTCCATCACGCCGGTCTGGGCCGGCGCCAACTTTTACGAGCGCGAAGTCTTCGATCTCTTCGGCATCCGCTTTGCCGGCCATCCCGACCTGCGCCGCATCATGATGCCCGACGATTGGAAGGGCCATCCCCTGCGCAAGGATTACCCGGTGGAGGGATACCGCTAATGAGCGACAATCCCGGCGCGCCCGTCCTCGAACTGCCCGCTTCCGAAAGCACCGGCGACCAGCGCATGGTCCTCAACATGGGCCCGCAGCATCCGGCCACGCACGGCGTGCTGCGCCTGGTGGTGGAGATCGACGGCGAAATCATCGTCAGCGTCCGCCCCGAGATCGGCTACCTGCACACCGGCATCGAGAAGACCTGCGAGGCCAAGTTCTATCAGCAGGTGGTTCCGCTCACCGACCGCATCAACTACCTCGACCCGCTCTCCAACAATCTCTGTTATTGCCTGGCCGTCGAAAAGCTCCTCGGCCTCGAAATCCCCGAGCGCGCGCAGTGGATTCGCGTGCTGCTCACCGAGCTGAGCCGGCTGAACTCGCATCTGATCTGGCTCGGCACGCACGCCATGGACATTGGCGCGCTCACCGTCTTCCTCTACACCTTCCGCGAACGCGAAGAAATTCTGAGGCTCTTTGAAGCTGTGGCCGGCCAGCGCATGATGACCAGCTACTTCCGCATCGGCGGCCTGGCCATGGAGCCGCCGCTCGACTGGCTTCGATCGCGTGCAGGCATTCATTCAACGCTTTTCCGGAAAAGATCGACGAGTATTCGAACCTTCTGACGGGCAATCCGATCTTCATGAACCGCTTGAAGGGTGTGGGCTATCTTTCTGCAGCCGATGCCATTGCGCTCGGCGTTACCGGCCCGCCGCTGCGCGCCTCCGGCGTCGATATCGACCTGCGCCGCGACATGCCCTACTCCAGCTACGAGAAGTTCCAGTTCAATGTGCCGATTTCGACGGTGGGCGACACCTGGGCGCGGTACGAGGTGCGGCTGATCGAGATGCGCGAGAGCACCAAGATCATCCAGCAAGCGCTGGACGGCATGCCCGGCGGCCCGGTCAAGGCCGACGCGCCCAAGATCGTTCTGCCCGACCGCGAAAAGATGAAGACGCAGATGGAAGCGCTGATCCATCACTTCAAGATCGTCACCGAGGGCTTCGCTGTTCCTGCCGGCGAGGTCTATCAGGGCATTGAATGCGGCCACGGGCAGATGGGCTATTACGTCGTCTCCGACGGCACCGCCAAGCCCTACCGCGTGCACATGCGTTATCCGTCGTTCGCCACGCTGCAGGCCCTCGAAACCATGTGCAAGGGGCGCCTGATCGCCGACCTGGTCGCCGTGATTGGCTCCATCGACATTGTGCTGGGAGAGATCGACCGATAAATAAGAATAAATAAGGGTAAGGGGCCATGTAATGGATTACGGTAAGTTGGCACAAAAACTGAGCAACCAGCGGTCGAACGCCGGGTCGGCTCAGGAGGCCAAGCAGGGAACGGCTTTCACTCGAGGTTTACGAGCGCGTGAAGCTCCAGGTTATGAGCGAAATCGAGAAGGCAAATGTGGAGATGCGCAAGCGCAAGCTTGACACCATCGAACGTGTCTTCACGCCCTGCTACCGTGGCAAGCTCTCTTTGACGCTTCGGATCGAGACTCCTTTGTACTGTCGGATCTCCAGGAAGCTAAGGGACAAATCGCGGCCGTAATCTCGGGACCGCCGAATGCCCTCGAAATCTCCAGAAAAGAATTCCTGCTCGGCGAAGCATCCGGATCCCGAGCGCATTGCGGTTGAGATTGTCTCCGGGCTTACTCATGGGAGAATTCTCTTGACGATGAGCGCAAGCAAAACCGTAGATTCTGCTCCCGGAAGAAATCGGGCAGCAATCGGATTCGCGCGTCTTTGCCGAGCTCTGGATCTCGCTCGCTTCCCTGCTCCGCAGCTACACCGCGGCCCACGGATTGCACGGCAATCGCCAGGCCGACGATCGAGGCTGAGCGAAGAATAGAATTACGGTTCGCCACGGAGAAAAGTGGCTTCGTCCTCGAGCGCGACGCACGCAATCGTTACCTGGACGCGAGAAAATGGAAGCAGTGGGAAGATGGAGATCATCGGACACCGGACGATTGCGGAGCGGGACGAGCGAGGAAGAGATGGATCTGGCGGCAGAAGCCTGGGCACGGGAGTTGATGCGATGAGCCCTAAAAACGAAAGCTCCGAGAGCATGTCGGTCTTTTCGCCTGCGCTGGCGGCGCGCTTCGACGCGCTGGTCGAGAAGTATCCCGTGAAGCGTTCGGCGCTCATCCCCATGCTGCTCTACGCGCAGGACGAGGTCGGCTATCTCTCCGACGCGGTCGTCGCCGAAGTCGCCGGCGCATCGGCATCACCGAGCTCGAAGTGCGCAACGTCGCCACCTACTACTCCATGCTCCGCTTCAAGCCCGCCGGCAAATACAACATCCAGGTCTGCACCAACATCAGTTGCATGTTGCGCGGCGCTTACGAAGTCTACGAGCGCTTCCAGGAAGAGCTTGGCGTCGGCCCCAAAGGCGTCACGCCGGACGGCCTCTTCTCCCTCGAAGAAGTGGAGTGCATCGGCGCCTGCTGCTGGGCGCCGGCCATTCAGGTCAACTACGACTTCCACGACGAGCTCAAGCCCGATCTCGTCCCCGGCATTCTCAGCGACTATCGCGAGTCAGGTCGAAGACGAAAGGCAAGGGCAACGATGCCTAGGCTCGTCTCCCATCCCGATGAAGTAAAGATCGTCTCCCGCCGCTTCGGCATGGGCGCGACAAACATCGACCGCTATCTCGAGCTGGGCGGCTACGAGGCCGTGAAGAAATGCCTGGCGCAGGGCCCCGAGTGGATCATCAACGAGATGAAGGCCAGCAGCCTGCGCGGGCGCGGCGGCGCGGGCTTCCCAGCGGGCATGAAGTGGTCCTTCGTTCCCAAGCAGTCCGCCAAGCCCAAGTACGTCCTCGTCAATGGCGACGAGAGCGAGCCGGGAACCTGCAAGGATCACCTGATCTTCCTGCACGATCCGCATGCCGTCATCGAGGGCACCATCATCGCCGGCCTGGCCATCGGCGCGAAGATGGGCTTCATCTACCTGCGCGGCGAGTATCGCTATCTGCTCGAAATCGTGGAGCGCGCCGTCGCCGATGCCTACGACCGCGGCTTTCTCGGCAAGAACATCTTCGGCTCCGATAACGAATTCCAGATCATCACGCAGACCGGCGCGGGCGCGTATGAAGTGGGCGAAGAGTCCGCGCTGATGGAGTCGCTCGAAGGCAAGCGCGGCGTTCCGCGCATCAAGCCGCCCTTCCCTGCCGTCGTCGGCCTCTACGGCGGTCCCACGGTCATCAATAATGCCGAGACCATCGCCACCGTGCCCCACGTCATCACGATGGGCGCGGCGGCCTATGCGGGCGTGGGCACTCCGCGCAACGGCGGCACGCGCCTGTTTTGCATCAGCGGCCACGTGGAGCGCCCCGGCGTTTACGAACTGCCCATGGGCTACAACCTCAAGAAGATGATCTACGAAGTGGCCGGCGGCATTCGCGGCGGGCGCAAATTGAAAGCCGTGGTCCCCGGCGGCTCGTCCACTCCGGTTCTGCTGCCCGAAGAGATCGATATCGGCATGGACTTCGACCAGGTGGGCAAAGCCGGCTCCATGCTGGGCTCGGGCGGCGTCGTGGTGATCGACGACCAGACCTGCATCGTCGAGTTCGCGCTCCGCACCATCAGCTTCTATCAGCACGAGAGCTGCGGCTGGTGCATTCCCTGCCGCGAAGGCACCGACTGGCTCAAGAAATCGCTCACGCGCTTCCATGCCGGCTTCGGCAGCGCAGGCGACATCGACAACATGCAGTACCTGGCCGAAAACATGCTGGGCCGCACGTTCTGCCCGCTGGGCGACGCCGCGGCTATGCCCACCATCGCGTTCGTCAAGAAGTTTCGCAAGGAATTTGAAGATCATCTGAACGGCAAGCCGTGCCCGTTCGCACGGGAAGGCGTACCGCAGTTGACGGTTGTGTAGACGGACCGAGGCCGTGAAAGGGCACGGCTTTAGTCGTGCCGATGACCGAATGAAATGATCGGGGCTTTAGCCCCTGAGGGACCGCAAACAAAGAATGCCTGATGTCACCTTCACAGTCGACGGAAAGAAGCTCACCGCCCCCGCGGGAACGCTGCTCATTGACGCTTGCCGCAAGGCCGGCATCGAAATTCCCGCCTTTTGCTACTACCCGGCCTTTCGCCTGCAGGCCGCCTGCCGCATGTGCGTCGTGCGCCAGGAGAAAGTGCCCAAGCTGCAAACCGCCTGCACCACCACCGTCGCCGAGGGCCAGGTCTTCATCACCGAGTCGCCCGAAATCGCGCAGGCGCGCAAGGCCACCATCGAGTTGCTCCTCGGCAATCACCCGCTCGATTGCCCCGTTTGCGACGCGGGCGGCGAGTGCGAACTGCAGGACATGACCTTCAAATACGGCGCGGGCGAAAGCCACTACGTCGAGGCCAAGCATCATCGCGACGAGCAGCAATGGTCGCCCGCCGTCTTCTACGATCGCCCGCGCTGCATCCTCTGCTATCGCTGCATCCGCATGTGCGGCGAGGGCATGGACGTGTGGGCGCTCGGCGTACAGAATCGCGGCGCCAACTCCGTCATCGTGCCCAACGATACAGGAACAACGGGGGATCATCGCCTCGACTGCGAACAATGCGGCATGTGCATCGACGTGTGCCCCGTGGGCGCGCTCACCAGCGGCAGCTATCGCTACAAGACGCGGCCCTGGGAGATGAACCACGTCTCCACTGTATGCACGCATTGCGCCGACGGCTGCAAGGTGACTCTCGGCGTGCGCTCGACGAACGACGGCTCTGAGATTGTCCGCGCCGACAATCGCGACAAGAGCGGCATCAACAATGATTTTCTCTGCGCCAAGGGCCGCTTCGGTTTCGACTTTGTCGAGAGCCCCGACCGCTTGACGCAACCGCTGGTTCGCAACTCGGCCGGCAAACTCGAACCCGCCACATGGGAGCACGCGCTTCGCGTTGCCGGCGGCAAGCTGAAAGAGATTCGCGACGCACGCGGCGGCGCGGCCATCGGCGTCATCGGTTCCAACCGCACAACCAACGAAGAGAATTACCTGCTGCAGAAGTTCGCGCGCACAGTGCTTGGGACCAACAACATCGACCACGAGCGCACGCACCGATTACGCAGCCTTCGCCCGCGCTCTCGTCCGGAACCGCAGGAAAGACCGCCAGCCTGCGCGACATCGCTTCCGCCTGCGCCATCCTTCTTGTCGGCGGCAATCCCACGGAGGAGCATCCGCTTCTAGCCTGGCTCTTGCGCACCAATGTGCGCCTGAACCGCGCGCGTCTTTACATCGCCAACTCCAGGCCCATCAAGCTCGATCGGCAGGCCAAAGCCACGCAGCAGCTTCCGCCGGACGGCTTGAAGAACCTCGCCGCGATTCTCGATCAAGGCACATCCGACTTCAGCAAGGCGCTTCTTGCCGAGGAATCGCTCGTAGTCCTCTTCGGCGAGGAGTTTCGTGGCGAAGATGTCGAGAATCTCATTGCCTGGGGCCTCAAGCGCAGCAATGTCCGCTTCGCCTATCTCGGCGATCACGCCAACTCCCGCGGCGCTGCCGATATGGGTCTGTTCCCCGACCTTTTGCCCGGCTACGTTCCGGTCGCAGCGCCCGGCGCGTTCGCGGAATATCCCAACCTTCCCGCCGCACCCGGCAAGACTCTGCCGCAAATGCTCGAAGCTGCCGCAAACGGTGAACTCGGCGCGCTCCTGATCGTCGGCGCTAACCCGGCTGCCCGCACCAGACTCGATCCCGCGGCCCTCAAGAACACATTCGTCATCGTGCCAGGATCTTTTCCTCACGGAAACAGCCGCGCTGGCCGATGTGGTTTTGCCCGCCGCCAGTCTTTATGAGAAGTCCGGCACCGTGACCAACACATACGGCGACATCCAGATGGTACGCAAGGCCGCCGATCGCGCAGGAGTCAAACCAGATTTCGAAATCCTCGTTCGCCTCGCCGGAGCCATGGGAATCGATGTTCGCACCCTGGTTCCTTTCGGCAAACGCGGCGTTACAAGCGATCTCGGCCAGTCACGCGGCGCACAGGCCGGCGAGGCCGATCGCCACGCCGTCTGGCTCGAAGGCAACGGCCTCGAACCTAAACTAAGCCCCTTCGATCCCCTCGCGCTTCTCGACGAGATCGAGCGGCTTGTCCCCGGCTACAAGCTCGACCGCATCAATCTATTCGCAGGCAACGACGTGCATACGGAACTCGAGGTCACGCCCGGATTTGTGCCGCTGAAGGCACTCACGAGCCCGGACCTCATCGTTCCTGCGCACGATACCCTCTTCACTTCCGGAACGCTGGGGCAATACAGCACAGCGCTCAGGCAACTTTCGCAACATCAAACCAAGGAACTGGCGGAAACCGCGGCCGACTGATTCGATGTTCGCAGCCGCCGCTAACTTGCAAACTTGCTGACTCGCTATTCAAAGAAGGCCAAACGCACGTGACTATCCTCGTATTCTTTCTCTGGAGCCTAGCCAAAGTCGCCGTGGTAACGGTGGTGATGCTGATGGGCATCGCCTACACCGTGCTCCTCGAGCGCAAGCTGGTGGGCCGCATCCAGAACCGCTGGGGACCCACCCGCGTCGGCCCCTTCGGACTTTTGCAGCCGCTCGTGGATGGCGCCAAGTCCTTCCTCAAAGAGGATCTGATTCCCACCGCGGTCTATCGCCCGCTCTATCTGCTGGCGCCCATCATTGCTCTTGGCTGTGCGCTCATCTCCATCTCGGTGATCCCTTTTGGCGCGCCCGGCATGGGCCCGCACGGCTTCGACCTCTTTGAAATTTCGAATATCAACGTCGGCCTGCTCGTTATTCTCGGCATCACTTCCATGAGTGTGTACGGCGTCGCCCTGGCCGGCTGGTCGTCGAACAATAAATACTCGCTGCTCGGCGCCCTACGCTCTTCCGCACAGATGATCAGCTACGAACTGGCACTCGGTCTATCGCTGGTAGGCGTGGTGCTTCGCGCCGGCTCGCTCAATCTCCGCGTCATCGTCGAGCAGCAGGCCACGCTCGGCGCCTGGACATGGAACATCAACCCCTTCGGCGGCGGGTTCCAGTTCATTGCCTTCTTCATCTACTTGATGGCAGCCTTCGCCGAGACCAACCGCTCGCCCTTCGATCTGCCAGAGGCAGAAAGCGAACTCGTCGCCGGCTATCACACCGAATACAGCTCGATGAAGTTCGCCATGTTCTTCATGGCCGAATACGGCAACATGATCAACGTGGGTTGCGTGGCCACGCTGCTGTTTCTGGGCGGTTGGACCAGCCCGCTCGGTGACTTGATGGGGCCATTCGACAGCGTCTGGATCAACGCGCTGCTCCCCCTCTTCTGGTTCGTGGCCAAGGTTTTCTGTTTTCTGTGTCTCTATGTTTGGGTGCGGGGCACATTGCCGCGCTTCCGCTATGACCAATTAATGAACTTCGGCTGGAAGTTTTTGCTCCCGCTCTCCATTTTGAATGTTGTGGGAACCAGCCTCTGGCTCGCCTATCGTTGAGCATCGCGAGCGCGCCACAAGCCCGACGCGCCACACACGTTGACGCGCGCGCATCGGCAATGCGCCGCACAAATCAGGTTCTTGAAGTTAGAGCCGTTCTATCTCGGCTATACCCAGAGAGTTGGGTGCCCCCGGTCCCTCGCTTTTGGGGACCGGGGATGATCGCACTACAAACCTATCTTGGAATTGCTCTAAGAGGCCGCTCCTCATGCTTTGGGCGCGGTGCCCGCCCTGGCAGCAAGAAAATCCTTAACGCCCATGGCGGCAAAATAGAGGCACGCGAGCACCGACAAATACACCCCGACACCAATGGAGATCGCCTGCGACATCTGTTGCGTCATTTCCTTTACCATGGGATCGTTCGGATCAACCCCCGTGCCGCCCACGGCCGCTGCGGGACTAAGGCTACTGTGGGCAATCAATCCGACAATCAGCATGAACAGCAGCGGCAACACTCCGCCGAGCACCGCGAGTTTATCCTTCCAGAAGTAGCGAACGAACGGTCCAACCAGACACACAAAAGCCAGAAACCCGTAGATTCCTGTGCTGGCGCTGCCTGTGCCCGCCTGCATGACGACGTCAAGCGCGTTCTTGGCATTGATGAAACCGAGCAACTGCCAGAAGGTGAAGCTCATGTTGCCAACTGGACTCTGGATGGAAACCGCGCTCAGGAAGAGCCATCCAATGAGGAGAACCAGCAGCGCAATCAGGTTGACCGCGCCAACTCGGGCCACGATGCCAGAGAACATCTCCGCGCCCTTGCCTTTTGCTGCCATCAATGCAGCCTGCGCTTGCTCCTTGGTCAGTTGCGAATCCTGCACCACGCGCAGCGACACAATTTGCCCGGCATCATTGAATTCCGCGTCAACGGTCATTCCCACGGCTGGTGGAACTTCTGATCTCCACGTCCCTTCCAACATGAAGGGATACTGTTGCCCATCGACAACGATCAGGCCGTTGCCGGCGCTCGTGTCACGAAGAATCTTGCCCCGCTTCGTCATTGAAACCTCCAGGGAATTTGGTCGGTGGAACCGGCCCGGCATGGTTCAGCCTGGCCGAGCAGACTCCGCGTTGGGCCGTTAGGGCTGAGGGGAAGTGCCATCCAGGGGCACATTGACTTGAAGGCAAAGCTAAAACACTTTCAGACCCTTTGTCCAGCAAAAATTGTTCTAATTTCTCGCGCAGGAACGCGAGCCGGGCCCTCAGGAAGGTGGTCGAACGGAAACGTTCGGAATCGGTTGCTGCCCCAAAGCGATCTCATGGGCCTTTCAGCCCTTGCAAATTCTGACGGCTGACACGTCAACGAGGCTGCCCTGCGTGCCCGTGAACTCAGGCGGACACACGGGAAGCGAAGCAGTTGGAATCACAGCCCGAACCCGCCTCGCCGGCGCCTTTCTCGCCCCTCTCATGCCTCTTCGACCGTGATATTCTTGAACTTCCGTGTGCTCTCGAATGAAGACGAACTTGTGGCTTGGATCTCCCAAACCGCGTCGGCTCGTGGAATTGTAAGCGCTTGATTTCGCTCGGTCATTGACGATGCACCTGATTTTGTTTTTCCTCTTTGCCGGATTCTGCCTCGCGGGAGCCATCAATCTCCTGCTGCAGACCCATCCCATCAACAGCGCCCTTGCGCTGATCGTGGTCATGACCTCGCTCGCGGTGCTCTACCTTCTGCTCGGCGCTGAATTTCTTGCCATCGCGCAGATCATTGTGTATGCGGGCGCCGTGATGGTACTTTTCACCTTCGTGGTCATGCTGCTCAATGCCGGCCGCGAAGAGCGCACCTTCGGCAGCCGCGTCGCGAGACCTATCGGCTTTCCCGCCGTTGTCGTTCTGCTGGCGGTTCTTGCCACCATCATTCTCCGTGCCCAGGGTCTCGCTGCGGCGCATCTCGGCGTGGGGCTCAGCAATGATCCCAACGGCTCGAATCTTATCGTCCTCAGCCAGGTGCTCTTCCATGAGCTGCTTCTGCCGTTTGAGCTGACTTCGGTGCTCATTCTCATCGCCATCCTGGGCGCAGTGGCCATCGCCCGCCGCGACGGCACGGAAGGGACCGCCGAAAAATGAATTTTCTGCACCATGATGTACCCCTCACCTGGTATCTACTTCTGAGCGCAGTGCTCTTCTCGCTTGGCGTCGTCGGATTCCTCATCAAGCGCAACATTATTACTGTGTTCATGTCGATTGAGCTCATGCTCAACGCCGTCAATCTCTCGTTCGTCGCCTTTGCCTATCAATGGCATGAGGTGAAAGGGCAGATTTTCGTCTTCTTCGTCATGATGGTCGCCGCTGCCGAAGCCGCCGTCGGTCTGGCCATCATTATTGCTGTCTTCCGCGTGCGCGCCACGTTGGCTGTCGACCGCATCAATTTGATGAAACTATGAACCTGTCTCTGCACCTTTGGTTGATTCCGCTGCTGCCCTTCGCTGGCTTCCTTTTGAACGGAATCCTCGGCTCGCGGCTGCCCAGGTGGCTTGTCTCCACCATCGGCTTGCTCGCGCCTTTTCTTTCATTCGCGCTGGTGCTGAACGCTTACGTGCTCACCTCAATCTCTGCCGCGAGTTGCCCCGGCTGCGGGCCGGTGGCCGCTGTGGCATTGCCGTACGTAGAGACCTTTCCGCATCCCTGGATCGCCATTGGCGGGCTGCGCGTCGATTTCAGCTTTTTCCTCGATCCCCTTTCTCTGGTCATGCTGCTGGTCGTCACCGGCGTCGGTTTTCTCATCCACATTTATTCCGTCGGCTACATGGCTCATGAAGAGGGCTACGCGCGCTATTTCAGCTTCCTCAACCTGTTCCTCTTCTTCATGACCGTCCTGGTCCTCGCGGGCAATGTGTTGCTCATGTTCGTGGGCTGGGAAGGCGTCGGCCTCGCCTCCTACCTGTTGATCGGTTTCTACTTCCAGCGCGACTCGGCGGCCGCGGCGGGTAAGAAGGCTTTCATCGTCAACCGCATTGGCGATTTTGGTTTCCTGATCGGAATTTTTCTCATTGTTGCCAACTTCGGCACGCTTAACTTTAGCCAAATCGCTGCACTGCTCGCTCACAGAGCGGCTTGGCCAGGCGGTGTGCTCACTGCCATCTGTCTTTGTCTGCTCTTGGGCGCGGCGGGCAAGAGCGCGCAACTGCCGCTCTACGTTTGGCTGCCCGACGCCATGGAAGGCCCCACGCCCGTCTCCGCGCTCATCCACGCCGCCACCATGGTCACCGCGGGCGTGTACTTGATCGCGCGTACCCATTTTCTTTTTGATCGCGCGCCCGTTGCGCTCGCCATCGTCGCAATCGTCGGCGCGGCCACCGCCATTTTCGCGGCCACCATCGGGCTCGTCCAAAACGACATCAAGCGGGTGCTGGCCTACTCAACCATCTCGCAACTGGGCTACATGTTTCTGGCCTGCGGCGTGGCCGCGTATTCTGCGGCTATCTTTCACCTCGTCACGCACGCGTTTTTCAAAGCGCTGCTGTTCCTCGCGGCCGGTTCCGTGATTCACGCCATGGGCGGCGAGCAGGACATGCGCAAGATGGGCGGCCTGCGCAAGAAACTCCCCGTCACCTTCTGGACCATGACGATAGCGGTCTTCACCATCGCCGGATTCCCGCCGCTCGCCGCATTCTTCTCAAAGGACGCGATCCTCTATGCCGCATTCGTCCAGGGGACTGAAGGCAAAATTCTGTGGTTCGTCGGCCTGCTGACGGCGCTGCTCACTTCGCTCTACATGTTCCGCCTCTGGTACATGACGTTCTTCGGCGAGATGCGGACAGCAGACGCCCATCCGCATGAGAGCCCCTGGTCCATGCGTGCGCCGCTTGTGATTCTGGCGCTGCTCTCCATTTGCGGCGGCTGGATCGGCATCGAGCGCTTCAGTGCGTATCCTGGTGCCCTCGGTTGGCCTGCACCCGGCCGTCTCCAGCACCCGCATCTCGAGCTGATCCTCACCATTGTTGCGGTTCTGGCGGCGCTCGAAGGCTGGCTCATCGCGGACAAGTACTACCGGCGCAAAACGGAACGGCCTGCTCAACTTGCCGCCGCATTGCCTGCCGGCTACAAGCTACTCGCCAACAAGTATTACGTCGACGAGGTATACGACGCCGCCCTGGTCAAGCCGCTCTTTGCAGTTTCGCGATACGTGCTGGGTTGGGTCGTTGACACAGGAATTCTCGGCGGCATTGCGTGGCTGCTTGCCGGAGTCGCCAATCTTTCAGGAATGATTCTGCAGCGCTGGCAATCGGGCAATTTGCGTTCGTATGCCGCCTGGCTCACGGCTGCAGCAGCCGTGGTTCTACTCTTCGTTTTCCACACTTCAATCGGAACCTACCTGGGCGCACGTGGCATTGACCTTCAACTGAATCTGCACTGGATGGGACACTGACAATGAAAGCAATCGATCCCATCATCCTCACCCTCATCCTGCTGGTTCCGCTGGCGGGCGCCGTGCTTGTCGCGCTCTTACCCGACCGCGCCAAATTGCCCAACTGGATCGCGCTCCTCACTACGCTCGTCACCTTCGTTCTCACGCTGCATCTTCCCGCGCATTTTGTGAGCGGCCAAAGCGGCTTCCAGTTCGAAGTCAACATTCCCTGGATCGAAAGCCCCGCCATCTGCTACCACGTTGGCGTCGACGGTCTCAGCCTTTGGCTCATCGTGCTGGTTGGCCTTCTTGCACCCATCGGCGTCGTCGCCAGTTGGAACGCCATCCAGACACGCCGCAAGGTCTTCTACTCGCTCTTCCTGGTCCAGCAGACCGCCATGTTCGGCGTCTTCGTCGCGCTCGACCTCATGCTCTACTACGGCTTCTGGGAACTTTCCCTCGTGCCCATGGCCATTCTCATCGCCATGTATGGCCGCAAGGATGGTTCGAAGGCCGCGCTCAAGTTCTTCCTCTTCACCTTCATTCCCTCCGCGCCGCTGCTGGTCGCAATTCTGTGGCTTTACGCGCGCACGCATACCTTCAACTACATCGGTCTGCAGGATCCTTCCATCCGCCGCGGCTGCTTCCCGCCAGCGGACTGTTCTGGTGCGCGCTCGCGTTCCTCTTCGCCTTCGCCGTCAAGGTTCCCGTCTTTCCGCTGCACGGCTGGCTCGCCGACACCTACAACGAAGCTCCGGTCGCGCTCGCCATGGTGGTTGCCGGCAAGCTAGGCCTCTACTCGATGTTGCGTTTCCACGTCGGGCTGTTCCCTGCCCAGGCGCGTGCCATGGCTCCGCTGCTCATTGTTCTTGCCGTCATCGGCGTTCTCTACGGCGCGTGTCTGGCTCTTGTGCAACGCGATTTCTGGCGTTTGATGGCCTTTGCGGCGCTGAGCCATCTCAGCTTGATCGTGCTTGCCATCTATGGCCTCACGCTTACGGGATGGTCCGGCGCGGTGTATCAGATCCTCTCGCATGGCGTGGTCGATGGCGCGATCTTCTTGCTGCTCGGCGCGCTTGAGATTCGTTACGCAACCAGCACAATTGCCTCTTACGGCGGACTGGCCGCGAAACTGCCGCGCACAGTTACCATCTTCGTCATCGCCACGCTGGCCATGATTGGCCTGCCCATGCTGAGTGGCTTCGTCGGTGAGTTTGTCATTCTCTTGAGCACTTTCGCGTTCGTGAGCCGCAGCGCAGCGGTCCTGGCCGCTCTGGGAGTGATTCTCGGCGCGGCCTATATGCTTTCGCTGGTGCAGCGCCTCTTCTACGGACCCGAAAGCGCACTCACAAGCTCCAAGCCCGCCAACGATCTGCGCCTCGGCGAACTCGCCATTCTTGCGCCGCTCGTTGTCCTCATGCTCGTCATGGGCCTTGCGCCGTCGCTCTGGTTCAACACCATTCAAACCGGTGTTCATCCTCCGGTGAATCGCAGCACGTCGATGCAAACGAGGAACCCCGTCACTCTAAGCGGTGATTGCGCAGCGGCAATGTATGAAGCGCCCAGCCTTGTTGCTACGCCTGAACTGATCGGAAATTGCAAATCACTTCAGGAGGCCCAGCGGTGAATCCTGTTCCTGACATCTACCGCATCCTCCCCGAGGTGATCCTCACGCTCACTGGCGCTGCCGTCATGGTGTTCGACGCCTCGATTCCGCCCTCATGGCCGCGCCGCCCGCTGGGATGGATTGCCGCCATCGGCACCACCGATCGCTCTCTGGGCCAGCCTCTGGCAGCTTTCTCTGCCTGAAGGAACCGGCTTACTTCTCGCATCCCACCGTCGAAACCAGCGCCTTCACGGTCTTCTTCCACGTCCTCATCTGCGGCATCGTTCTCGTCGCCCTCCTGCTCTCGCTCGATACGCTGCCGGAGCACAGCCACCACCAGGGCGAGTATTACGCGCTCATCGTATTCGGCGCTGTTGGCATGTGCCTGCTCACCAGCGCCGTCGAGCTGCTCGTGGTCTTCATCGCCCTCGAAATCTCCTCGATCTCCACCTACATCCTTGCCGGTTACCGGAAACAGACCGGCCGCGGCCCTGAAGCCGCCATCAAATACTTCCTCCTCGGCTCTTTTGCCACCGCGTTTCTGCTTTACGGCATTGCCCTCATCTTTGGCGCTACCGGCACCACGCAGATCTATCAGATCGCGCGCCTCGCCCCCGTCGCGCAGAACCAGACGCTCGTTCTCGCTGCCCTGGCGCTCATGCTGGTCGGCATTCTCTTCAAGGTTTCCGCCGCGCCTTTCCACGTCTGGACGCCCGACGTCTACGAAGGCGCGCCCTCGCCCGTCGTCGCCCTGCTCTCTACCGCGCCCAAAGCTGCCGCCTTTGCTCTGCTCCTCCGCGTGGTCTACGAGATGTTCCCCCATCTCCGCTCCATCTGGGCGCCACTGCTCTGGATCGTCGCCGTCCTCTCCATGACGGTCGGCAATCTTGCCGCGCTCCGCCAGCAGAACGTCAAGCGCATGCTGGCCTACTCGGCCATCGCCCACGCCGGCTATCTGCTTGCCGCATTCGCCGGCATGCGGCTCAGCAATCGGCATCGCCGCCGCAAGCTTCTATATCGCGGCCTACGCCGCCATGAACGTCGGCATCTTCGCCGTCATCACGCTCGTCGGCGGATACGACGAGCATCTTTCGCTCATCGACGACTTCCGCGGGCTCATCTACCGCTCGCCCTTGCTCGCGCAGCCTGCTCATCTTCTTCCTCGTCTCGCTCATTGGCATTCCCTTCACCGGCGGCTTCTTCGGCAAGTTCTACTCCTTCACGCGCCGCGGTCGATGGCGGCGCCATCGCTCTGGCCATCATCGGCCTGCTCAACTCGGGATTGGCCGCGGCGTATTACCTGCGTTTGGCCCTCGTCGCGCGCAGCGCCCATCGGCCGACCAAACCGCGCCGCCCAAGCCCGTCGTTGGCGTCGCGGTCGGAGCAGCTTTACTGCTGGCCGTTGCCGCCACGCTCGTGCTCGGCATCATTCCCGGCGCAACCCTCCATGCCGCCCAATCGGCCGCACACACTCTGCAAGCTCCTCCACAACCGGGCGAAGCCCCCAGCATTCCGCTACAATTTCCTCAATGAAGCTAGGCGAATTAGCAAGCCGTCTGGGCGCCGAACTGCGCGGCGATCCGAACCTGGAAATCACAGGCGTCAAGGGCATTGAAGAAGCCGGACCCTCCGAGATCACCTTCGTCGCGAATCCCCGCTACACTGCCCT
Organism: uncultured Acidobacteriota bacterium; assembly: GCA_963826735.1. Lineage (GTDB taxonomy): Bacteria > Acidobacteriota > Terriglobia > Terriglobales > Acidobacteriaceae > Telmatobacter. The sequence goes on along the minus strand of CAWGYN010000004.1, from coordinate 179,637 downwards.
CGCCCGCACCACCCACGCCGCAGCGATCATTGTCGAGCCGGAGTTCCAGGAGATCGCGGCGGCCACGCTTCGCATCAAGAATCCTTATCACGCTTTTTCGCGCGCGCTCGGCCTCTTCTACCAGCCGCCGTCTTACGCTCCCGGCATTCACCCCACCGCCGTCATCGACCCCACAGCAGAGATCGGCCCGGACGCCCACATCGGCGCATACGTCGTCGTCGGCCCCAATGTCCGCATCGGATCCCACGCCACGCTCCTGCCCCACGTCGTGCTCTATCCCGGCGTCCAGGTAGGCGACTACTTTTTCGCGCATGCCCATGCTGTGGTCCGCGAAAACTGCGTTCTCGGCGACCACGTCACGCTAGAAAACGGCGCGATCATCGGCGCGGATGGCTTCGGTTTCTCAAAGAACGACGCCGGCCAATGGGAGAAGATCCCGCAATCCGGCCCGGTTCGCATCGGCAACCGTGTTGACGTGCAGGCCAACGCCACCATCGACCGCGCTACCGTGGGCGCGACCGAGATCGGCGACGGCACCAAGGTCGACAATCTCGTCCAGGTGGGCCACGGCTCGCGCGTCGGCAATGATTCGCTGATCTGCGCGCAGACCGGCCTGGCCGGCTCCTCGATCATCGGCAACAACGTGATTCTTGCCGGCCAGGTGGGCATTGCCGGCCATTGCACCGTCGGCGACGGCGTCATTCTCACCGCGCAATCCGCAGTCTCGCACGATGTGCCGCCCGGGAAGATGATCTCCGGCTCACCCGGCTTCGACAACCGCATCTGGCTTCGCGCCGTCACCATCTTCCAGCGCCTGCCGGAGCTGCTCAAGCGCCTCGACCGCGTGGAAAAGGCCGTCGCGAAACAACTCGCCGCATCGGAAGCTGCGCCGCCCGACGAGGAGACCGGCAAGTGAGCCGCCGCGCCGGATTGCGTTCGCGTGCTCTGCGCAGTAACTGTCCTCTCCGCTTTCCTCTTTTCCGCCTGCCACTCCTACCACATCGACGCCACCGTCGAAAACCGTACCGGCGCGTCCATTCAGCTCCTCGAAGTGGACTATCCCAGCGCCAGCTTTGGCGCCGACTCCTTAGCCGCAGACGCCAATTTCCACTACCGGTTTCAGGTCCACGGCAGTGGCCAGCTCAAGGTGCAGTACACCGCGGCAAACGGCAAGACGGTGCAGATCACCGGCCCCACGCTGGCAGAGCGGCAGCAGGGACAGCTCGAGATCGTTCTTGAGCCCGGCGGCAAAGCCGAATTTCACCCCCAACTGACCCCGCCCGCCTGACCCGTCAGGCCGCAAATCGTTTCTGTGAAACCTTACAATCGCAGCAAACGGAAAGAGCCCGAGCAACGTGGAGCCGAAGCTCTCGTTTCGCGGGTGAAAGCACGAACGATGGGTGCCCCGGTCCCTCGCCTTTGGGACCGGGGATAGCGCAGCCAATCCTAGTGCACCATGCTCTTGAACAGCGGCGATTGCAGCAGGTTGTCGAAATCTCCGATTTGACGTCGCAAAGTGGATGGTCAGGTTTCCAGAATTGGAGCCGATATCGGTATCGTTCAGCGCCTGCTTTTCCGCATCCGATGCGCTCATCTTGCGCACCATCACCGCCGCTGACAGCAGCGACGAAATCGTGGCAGCCGCGAACGTGTCGCCGGTTGCAATCGTCAGATCGAACCTCACGCCGTGCTGAAAGTCCATCGAGTACCAGGACGCCTCCAGCCGTTCGCGCACGGTGTCGAAGTCGGTCACCGATCCGGCCTCGCCCAGAAGCTGCTTCATCATCGTCTGGGTGCCCTTGTTGTCCAGAATGCTCCACAGCGGATAGGTGTCCACGCTCTGCATCGCATTCATCATGGAGTTGTTGGTGAGCATGCTCGCAGCCATTCCGTCGCGCGCATCCAGAGCCTTGGTCACGGCATCCCTGTCTGCCAAAGACCATCGTCGATGGATCGACAAAGCAAAGCACCATGCCCGTACTCGCCATGGGGTACATACTGTTGGTCCGCACCATCGTCGCCTTCACCTTCTGGCGGCGGAAATTGGCCAGAATGTCTGCGTATCGAACTGGCCCTGGGCGATACCCACGGTTTGCAGCGCATCGCTGCCCGGCGACGGCCGGAAGAGCGCAAAGGCCAGTTCGTCCACGTCGTGATTCTCGTTCAGCCCCGACTTGCTCAACGCCTCGTCGAACTGCTTCAGTTCCGGCGGCATCACGCGATTGCGCAAATCCATCGCCGCGGGCGAGTTCTGCATCGCGCGGTAGTCGATCACCACCAACTGCTGCACATCGTGCGGAATCGCTCCGCGCGCATCCGTGGACAACTGCGCCGCAAAGGCCAGCGCTACCTGCCGCCAGCAGCATGGATGCCATCGAACACTTCATCAAACACCTTGAACAATTTCTTCCTCCAACCACAAAACATGTCTGCTAATAACCAGCAACTCGCCTGCGTCGCGCAGAGGCTCGTGCGCTTCATTCACGCTCTTGAGGTGCTCGCGGCGCTCTATCACCATTTTACCGGCGAATCGCTCATCGGAGCCGGTCAAATGGCGCGAGCATCATCCTTAGTTTCCCGGCCACGCCAGCGGGTGATTCAGGCGGCGCTCCAGGATCTTCGTCTCTTCGTCAAACCCAACTAATTGACGCATCCACTCGCTTTCCCGCTCACAAGCCGCCTCGGGAATCAGGCCGATCACCTCTCCCTCGGCAAGCCCGACCTTGTGCCGGGCAGCCAGGCTCGACACCTTGCGGTGCACCTGCGAGATCGGCGTCGCCTCAAAGTCGGTGATGTTCATGGAAAGCTGCGCCCGCCCGTGGGCCAGGACGCCCATGGCCTTCACGCCCTTCAAGCCCCCGCCGGCAGCCCGGATCTCCCGCGCGATGGCGCGCGCCATCGCCACGTCCGCCGAATCGAAGTAAATGTTGTATGCCACCAGGAACTTGCGCGCCCCCACCGCGCAGGCGCCCGCCGTGGGATGCAGGCCCGGCCCTCCCAGGTCGGGCCGCCGCGAGGTTTCCTTCTCCACGGCATCCCTCAGCCCCTCGAACTGCCCCCGGCGCACGTCCTCCAGGTTCACCCGGTCCGGCCGCGTCGCAGCCGCTTCGTAGAAGAACACCGGCACCCCAAACCGCCGCCAGATCTCCAGGCCGGCCTGCCGCGCCAGCAGCACGCACTGCTCCAGCTTGATCCCCTAGACGGGCACGAACGGAATCACGTCTGCCGCGCCGATGCGCGGATGGACGCCCTGCTGGCGGGTCAGGTCGATCGTCTCCACGGCCTTGCCGGCGCCGCGCACTGCCGCTTCCACCACTGCGGCCGGCTCTCCGGCGATCGTCACCACCGAGCGGTTATGGTCCGCGTCCATCGACCAATCGAGCAGATGCACGCCATCCACCCGCATGGCGGCCACAATCGCCTCCACGCGGCGCGGCGTCTGTGCCCTCTGAGAAGTTGGGAACGCACTCGACGAGCGCTCCGCTCATTATTGCTCTGCTCCCTCGCTGTTCGCGCCTCGCAGCTCCACGCTAGAAACACCGGACGCTAGTCCGTGCGTTCTTGTTCCCTCGGTCCCTTGTCCTTGTTCCCTGCTTTTTCATCTCCAGAACGTATAGCCCACCTGTATCTGGATGCTGGCGTTGACGCCCGGGTTGCGGTCGCCCAGCGAGGCCGAGGAGATATGCACCCCGTTCACACCCAGATCGATCGACCGTTTCGGACGTAAGAAATAGTGAACTCCGCCGCCGCCCTGCGGCGAAAAGTTCCAGACGCTGTTCCGCCGTCGATGTCCAAGCGCCTTCGGTTCGGTCAGCTCAGATATTCGGCGGAAACTTGTGCGTGGTGTAAATCAGCCCGCCCGCCGCCTGAAACCAGGGCTGAATCCGGCGCGAACTGGTCGCGAAATTCCAGCGGAAGATCACCGGGGTAAGGCTCACGCCGTAAAACGTTCCGCCGCCGGTACGGCAAGTTGGCAGCTATACGGTCTGTCCGGTGTGATTAATGCAGGTGTACGTCTGCTCGTGCGGAGCCGGCGTATACGCCTGCCACAGCGGCATGATGTTGCCGGCGATATTCGAATTGTCCGCTGAAGATTCCGGCATGCACCACGGGCGTCAGCACCTTGCCCAGTTCAAATCCGGCCGAGAGAAACTTGTAGTCCGAGCGGTTGCCCACGCCCTGCCCCAATTGACGAAGGGGCCATACTCCCAGCTCTGCTGTTTCCGCACCTGGCCACAGGATTCGTTCGAGGTAGGCATGCTCTTGACTGCGCAGCCGGAAGCACGGCTCTAGTGCGCTCTGCGCGGAGCACGCGCTTGTCTGCGTCGCCATGGCCGCGATCCCAGTCAGCAACAGCAAAACAACAATTCCTTCTGCTCGCCTCAAATCTTCCCCCACCTGAGTCCCAGTCCTTTCTCGTTCCCTTGGTCCCTAGGTCCCTTGTTCCCTGCCTTCTCCAAAAAAAGACCGCCACAACCGGGCGGCCTCGTCTCTTGCTGCCTGACACCCGCTCAACCGGCCGCGTGCTCCATCTGCTCGGCGTCCATGTCGAAGTTCGAGTGGACGTTCTGCACGTCGTCGAGATCTTCCAGGGTCTCCAGCAGTCGCACCATCTGGTTGGCCGCGTTGCCTTCCAGCTTGGTATAGGTCGAGGCCACCATCGTCACTTCGCTCATCACCGTGGGAATGCCCGCAGCCTTCACTGCGCTGGCCACCGCTTCATACGATCCCGGATCGGTAATGATCTCCCAGGTGTCGCCTTCGTCCTTCAGGTCCTCGCCGCCGTGCTCCAGCACGATGTCCATCAACTGCTCTTCTGTGGCCGCCGACTTCTCGACGGCAATCAGGCCCTTCTTGGCAAACATGAACCGCACTGAGCCGGACTCACCAAGGTTTCCGCCATTCTTTGAGAACGCGTGGCGGATCTCGCTCACCGCCCGGTTGCGGTTGTCGGTCAGCACGTCCACGATGATCGGCCACGCCGCCCGGGCCGTAGCCCTCGAAGGTGACCTCTTCGTAGCTCACGCCCTCCAGCTCGCCGGTGCCGCGCTGAATCGCCCGCTTGATGTTGTCCTGCGGCATGTTTTCGGCCTTGGCGGCAGCAACGGCGGTGCGCAGCCGGGCGTTCGTGTCAGGATTGCCGCCGCCCTTTGCGGCGACGGCAATTTCCTTCAGCAGGCGGGTGAAAATCTTGCCGCGCTTGGCATCCAGCGCGCCCTTCTTGTGCTTGATTGTGGCCCATTTCGAATGGCCGGACATAGGAACCTCAAACGCGATGAAAATAGCGGTGTTCTTTAGACACCCGACAAGTGAGTATACCATTCGCGGCGATGGACGAAACTACGCCGCCTGAAGGTTGTTGGACCGGAGTAGCGAGTTTACCGGCCTGGGCGAGCCGTTTTTGCAGGCGAGTTTCTGATGCAGCAGCCCCGGCCTTAGCGCGGAAACCCTCGGCATCCCGAAGTCTTGCGCCCTTTCGATCCTTTTCGGAAACAATCAGGTCGCCCTCCGCGGCCGGCCAGGGAATGGCAAGGTCCGGATCGCTCCACAGAATCGTCCGGTCGCCCTTTGGAGCGTAATAATCCGTCACCTTGTAGGCGAATCCCGCCACTTCGCTCAGCACCAGAAATGCATGCCCGAATCCTTCAGGAATCCAAAGCATCTTGCCGTTTTCCCCGCTCAGTTCCACTGCCATATGGCGGCCAAACTCAGGCGAACTGCGACGCAGGTCCACAGCCACATCCAGCACCGCCCCATGCGTTACGCGCACCAGCTTCCCCTGCGGCTGCACGATCTGGTAGTGAATGCCGCGCAGCACGTTCTTCTTTGAGATCGAGAAATTGTCCTGCACCCAATTCGTGGGCAGCCCGGCCTCCGCCATCTGCCGCAAATTGAAGGTCTCGGAAAACGCACCGCGGTCATCCCGATAGATGGCCGGGGTCAGCTCGAGCACGCCGGGTAATTCGACCCACATTTCGTCCCCTATGTTGAAAAGGAATTTCGACGTTGACGACCGTTTTTAGTTATATTAAAAACAGCGCAGTTCCGGATGCGGCCGGAACTGCTCATGCAAAGCTCTTGATCTAGCGCCAGGGCGATTTTCACGGCTGAAAACGCAAAGTGGTTGTGTATTCGGATCGGGAAAGCACTCCGCAACGAAAATTCTGCACGCAAAGGCTGCTATGGAACCCTCAGACTACCGTCTCCGCGCTCCGCAACCGCAAGGCCTCTATCATCCACGGAATGAACACGATGCCTGCGGCATGGGCCTGGTCGCCAGCATCCGCGGCGAAAAGAGCCACGAGATCATCCGCAAGGGCCTCGAGGTTCTCATCAACCTCACCCATCGCGGCGCGGCGGGTTGCGACCCGGAGACGGGCGACGGCGCCGGCATCCTCATTCAGATTCCCCACACCTTCTTTGTGCGCGAGTGCGGCGAGCTGGGCATGCAGCTGCCCGAGCCGGGCGCTTACGGCGTGGCCATGTGCTTTCTGCCGGTGGAAAAGCACAGCCGCCTGCAATGCGAAGGCGTCTTTGAGCGCATCGCCCAGGAAGAGGGCTGTCACGTCCTCGGCTGGCGCGATACGCCGGTGAACGGCGACGCCATTGGCCGCGAAGCTCGCGCCTCGCAGCCCTACATCGAGCAGCTCTTCGTCGGCCGTCCCGCAGGGCCTGGACGAAGACGCCTTCGAGCGCCTGCTCTATCGCGTTCGCCGCCGCACCGAAAACGAAATTGCCGCCTCCGAGATCGAAGACAAGGAGACCTTCTACGTCCCCTCGTTTTCCTGTCGCACCATCATCTACAAGGGCCTGATGCTGGCCCCGCAGATTGAGAAGTTCTACTTCGAGCTGGCCAATCCGCTCGTCACCAGCGCGCTCGCCCTCGTTCACCAGCGCTTCTCCACCAACACGTTTCCCAGCTGGAAGCTGGCCCACCCCTATCGCTACGTTGCGCACAACGGCGAAATCAACACCATCCGCGGCAACGTGAGCTGGATGAACGCGCGCCAGTCGGTGCTTGCGAGCCCGCTGCACGGCGACAAGATCGACGATCTCTATCCGGTCATCATGCCCGGCGGCAGCGACTCCGCTTCGCTCGATAACGCGGTCGAATTCCTCTACCAGTCCGGCCGTTCCCTGCCCCACGTCATGGCCATGCTCATTCCCGAAGCCTGGTCCGGCAATCCGGACATGGACGAGGACAAGCGCGCCTTCTACGAGTACCACGCCTCGCTGATGGAGCCATGGGACGGCCCGGCCGCCATCGCCTTCACCGACGGCCGAGTCATCGGCGCCACGCTCGACCGCAACGGCCTGCGCCCCGGCCGCTACATCGTCACCAAGGACGATCTGGTCGTGCTCGCCTCTGAAGCCGGCGTGATCGAAGTTCCCGCCGAAGACATCCGCAAGAAGGGCCGCCTGCAGCCCGGCCGCATGTTCCTCGTCGATACGGTGCAGCAGCGCATCATCTCCGACGCCGAGATCAAGAAGCAGCTGGCCGCGCCGCCAGCCCTACGGCGAATGGCTGAAGCAGCAGCAGGTCATCACTCGACCCGCTGCCCGAGCCGCCGCGCGTCATCGCCTCGAATCCCGAGACCCTGCTGCGCCGCCAGCGCGCCTGCGGCTACAGCGAAGAGGACCTGCGCATTCTGCTCGCGCCCATGGGCGCCGAAGGCGAGGAGCCGGTCGGCTCCATGGGCACCGATGTGCCGCTGGCCTGCCTCTCCGACCGCCCGCAGCCGCTTGTTCAACTACTTCAAGCAGCTCTTCGCCCAGGTCACCAATCCGCCCATCGATCCCATCCGCGAAGAGCTGGTGATGTCGCTCATCAGCTACATCGGCACGGAGCGCAACATTCTGGATGAGGCGCCGGAGAACTGCCACACGCTCAAGCTGCCGCATCCGATCCTCACCAATCGCGATCTGGAAAAGCTGCGCCGCGTCTCTTCGGGCGATCTGCTGGCCACCACGCTGCCCGCGCTCTTCCGCGCCGAGGATGGCGAAAAGGGCCTGAAGCACGCGCTCGACGATCTGAGCGCCCGCGCCGCGCACGCCGTCAACTCCGGCTACACGCTGCTCATCCTCTCCGATCGCGGCGTCGATGCAACCTACGCGCCCATTCCCAGCCTGCTGGCCATGGCCGCCGTGCACAATCGCCTGGTCCGCGAAAAGACGCGCACCCAGGTCGCGCTCATCATCGAGAGCGGCGAGCCGCGCGAGGTGATGCACTTCGCCCTGCTCATCGGCTACGGCGCCAGCGCCATCAATCCCTATCTCGCCATCGAGACCATGCACGACCTGAAGCGCCGCGGCCTGCTGCCCGACAACGTCACCGCCGAGTACGCCGAGAAGAACTTCATCAAGGCCATCAACAAGGGCCTGCTCAAGACCTTCTCCAAGATGGGCATCAGCACGCTGCAAAGCTATCGCGGCGCGCAGGTGTTTGAAGCGGTCGGCCTGAACCAGTCGCTGATCGACGCCTACTTCCCCGGCACCGCGTCGCGCATCGAAGGCGTCGGCCTCGACGTGCTCGCGCGCGAAGCGCAGATGAAGCACGCCTACGCCTTCCAGCCGCTCACCGAGTCTGAGACCGAGCTGGTGGTCGGCGGCCAGTACCAATACCGCGAGGGCGGCGAGTATCACCTGCTCAATCCGCTCACCATCAGCAAGCTGCAGCACGCGGTGCGCAAGAACAATCCGGCCACCTTCCAGGAATACACCGACCTGCATCGACGATCAGAACCGCAACCTCTGCACGCTGCGCGGCCTGCTCAAGCTCAAGTACGCTGACAAGCCGATTCCGATCGAAGAAGTCGAGCCGGCCAAGGAGATCGTCAAGCGCTTCACCACCGGCGCCATGAGCTTCGGCTCCATCAGCAAAGAAGCGCACGAGACTCTCGCCATCGCCATGAACCGCATCGGCGGCATGTCGAACACCGGCGAAGGCGGCGAAGACGAAGAGCGCTTCAAGCCGCGACGCCAACGGCGATCTGCGCCGCAGCGCCGTCAAGCAGGTCGCCAGCGGCCGCTTCGGCGTCACCACCAACTACCTGGTCAACGCCGACGAGCTGCAGATCAAGATGGCGCAGGGCGCAAAGCCCGGCGAAGGCGGCCAGTTGCCCGGCCACAAGGTCGACGAGAGTCATCGCACGCATGCGCCACTCCATCCCCGGCGTCGGCCTCATCTCGCCGCCGCCGCACCACGACATCTACTCCATCGAAGATCTGGCGCAGCTCATCTACGACCTCAAGAACGTCAATCCGCAGGCGCGCATCGCCGTCAAGCTGGTCTCTGAAGTCGGCGTCGGCACGGTCGCCGCAGGCGTCTCCAAGGCGCACGCCGACGTCGTGCTCATCTCCGGCGACACCGGCGGCACCGGCGCTTCGCCGCTCAGCTCCATCAAGCACGCCGGCCTGCCCTGGGAGCTCGGCCTCGCCGAAACGCAGCAGGTGCTGCTGCTCAACGATCTGCGCAGCCGCATCCGCGTGCAGACCGACGGCAAGCTGCAGACCGGCCGCGACGTCGTCATCGCCGCGCTGCTCGGCGCCGAAGAGTTCGGCTTTGCCACCATGCCGCTCATCTCCATGGGCTGCATCATGATGCGCAAGTGCCACCTGAATACCTGCTCGGTCGGCATCGCCACGCAGGACCCCGTTCTGCGCGCGCGCTTCACCGGCACGCCCGAGCACGTCATCAACTTCTTCTTCTTCATCGCCGAGCAGATGCGCCAGCACATGGCCAAGCTCGGCTTCCGCACCGTCGACGAGATGGTCGGCCGCGTCGACAAGATCGACGCCGCACATCGCCGACGCGCACTGGAAGGCCAAGGGCATCGACCTCTCGTCGATCCTCTACGCGCCGACGCTGCCCTCGCGCGTCGCGCGCCGCCGCACCACATGCCAGGATCACGGCCTCGACCAGGCGCTCGATCACGCGCTCATCGCCAAGGCCAAGCCCGCGCTCGAATCGCAAGACGCCGGTCACCGGCAGCTTCGCCATCCGCAACGTGCACCGCACCGTGGGCGCCATGCTGGGCGGCGAAATCGCCCGCCGCTACGGGTCGGCCGGATTGCCGGACGGCACCATCCACTTCAAGTTCCGCGGCTCGGCCGGCCAGAGCTTCGGCGCCTTCGTTCCCAACGGCGTCACGCTCGAGCTCGAAGGCGACGCCAACGACTATCTCGGCAAGGGCCTCTCCGGCGGCCGCATCATCGCCTATCCGCCCAAGACCTCCAGCTTCCTGCCCGAAGAAAGCATCCTGGTCGGCAACGTCGTTCTCTACGGCGCCACCAGCGGCGAAGTCTTCCTCAACGGCATCGCCGGCGAGCGCTTCGCCGTCCGCAACTCCGGCGCCACCGCGGTGGTCGAAGGCGTGGGCGACCACGGCTGCGAATACATGACCAACGGCCTCGTCATCGTGCTCGGTTCCACCGGCCGCAACTTCGCCGCCGGCATGAGCGGCGGCATCGCCTACGTCTACGACGATCAGGGCGACTTCTCCACGCGCCGCTGCAACAAGGCCAGCGTCGATCTCGAGCCGCTCGTCGACCACGAAGATGTCGATCAGGTCCGCGGCCTGCTCGCGCGCCATCGCGACCTCACCGGCAGCCCGCGCGCCGCCTGGATTCTCGAGCACTGGGCCGACGCGCAGCCGCAAGTTCATCAAGGTCTTCCCGCACGAGTACAAGCGCGTGCTCGGCGTTGCGCGCGCCGACGCCGTCTACGCTTCTCCCACTCACTTCGTCGCCTCTGGTGGCAGCCGCCGCAGAGGTGCAGCATGGGTAAGGTCACTGGCTTTCTTGAAATTGAACGCGAGCAGCCCACGCGCCGCAAGGCCGAAGAGCGCATCAAGCGACTGGTTCGAGATCTACGAGCCGTTCCCCGAGGAGAAGCAGCGCGAGCAGGGCGCTCGCTGCATGGATTGCGGCGTGCCCTTCTGCCACACCGGCTGCCCGGTCAACAACCTCATTCCCGACTGGAACGACCTCGTCTACAACAACCGCTGGGAGGCCGCCATCCGCCGCCTGCACGCCACCAACAACTTTCCTGAGTTCACCGGCCGCATCTGCCCCGCGCCCTGCGAAGCCGCCTGCGTGCTGGGCATCAATCAGCCGCCCGTCTCCATCAAGCTCATCGAGCGCTCCATCGTCGAGCGCGCCTGGGACGAAGGCTGGATTCATCCCGAGCCGCCCGAGCAGACCACCGGCAAGCGCGTCGCCGTCGTCGGCAGCGGTCCTGCGGGCCTGGCCGCCGCGCAGCAGCTGCGCCGCGCCGGCCACTCCGTCACCGTCTACGAGAAGAACGACCGCATCGGCGGCCTGCTGCGCTACGGCATTCCCAACTTCAAGCTTGAGAAGCACGTCGTCGATCGCCGCATCGAGCAGATGAAGGCCGAGGGCGTCACCTTCCTGACCAACGCGCACGTCGGCGTCAATGTTCCCGTTGAATCGCTGACCGAAGACTACGACGCCATCCTGCTCTGCGGCGGCGCCGAGCAGCCGCGCGACCTGCCCATTCCCGGCCGCGAGCTCAAGGGCATTCACTTCGCCATGGAGTTCCTGCCCCAGCAGAATCGCCGCAACGAAGGCGACTCGGAAGAAGCGCTTCTTGCATCCATGAAAGCCGCCGGCTCCATTCTCGCCACCGGCAAGCGCGTCGTCATCATCGGCGGCGGCGACACCGGCGCCGACTGCCTCGGCACCAGCCATCGCCAGGGCGCAAAGAGCGTCCATCAGTTTGAGATCATGCCCAAGCCGCCCGAGCGAGCGCGCCGCCTCAACGCCCTGGCCGCTGTGGCCGCTGCAGCTGCGCACCGAAAGCTCGCACGAAGAAGGCGGCATCCGCGACTGGAGCATCAACAGCGTCAAATTCACCGGCGACGAGCAACGGCAACGTCAAGCAGCTTCACGCGTTCGCGTCGGCCCGCCGCCCAAGTTCGAAGCCCATCGCCGGCACCGAGTTCACCCTCGACGTCGATCTGGTGCTGCTCGCCATGGGCTTCCTCGGCCCGGTGCGCAACGGCATGATCGAGCAGCTCGGCCTCGCGCTCGACAAGCGCGGCAACGTCGCCACCACCAACTACATGACCTCGGTCGACGGCATCTTTGCCGCCGGCGACATGCGCCGCGGCCAGTCGCTCGTGGTCTGGGCCATCTGCCGAAGGCCGCAAAGCCGCCGCCGCCGTCAACGAATACCTGGCCGCAAAAGAAGAACCGTTAGCACGCGTTCGCTACTCTGCAGCCGTCAGTTCCCGCTAATGACTCCGCCGCCTCACCTCACGCTGCTGCACACGCACTCCCTGTACGCATCGGTCGCGGCATTCGTCAGCGAGCACACGTACGGCTGCCAGATCAGCGCCATCATCCGCATCTCCACTCCTGTCATGTAATAGCGCAGGTAACTCTGGCTCGCGGTCGTCTGCGCCGCCGGATCAGCCTTGAAGCCGGCGATCAAATTCTCTAGCGCGGCCGCCGTGAATGCTGGCTCATTATAGGTCTTCGCAAAATCGTATTCCTCGCTCCACGTTCGTGTCGATTCCCGTCTGGTTCGAAGCCACAATCACGCGATAGTCCTTGAGTTGTGCATTCGCCGGATCGATCGTCGCCAGCGTGAACGACGGATTGTTTCCGTCAATCGGCGAAATCGATGCCACCATCTTCACCGCGACGGTCTGCCGCGCTGCGTCCGCCTTCGCCGGCTTCAGCAACCGCATCTCATCCATGTGTGTGTGCGCGAAAATCGCCAACTGCATCACGTCGCCGTATTCGCGATCACTTCAGGCAGCGCCTCCGAGGAAGAAACATCTTCGGCTTGCCTCCTGCGCAAATAGTCATCCATTTCCTCGCCGTCGAGTAGGAGTCCACTCCGGGCGGAATGTGCGCCATCACCCATACCTTCTCTTTTTTGTCGCGCGCCTCATTCAATTGCTGCTTCAGCCAGGCAATTTGCGCAGCCGCGGGCGCCGCGTCCGCCTTGCCGCCGCAGGTCTGATACCGGTCCGACATAAACAAATCGTCCAGCACAAGCAGCCGTGTTGTCTCAACCGGCGCAGGAAGGCTCACGCTGTAATAGCCGCCTGCGGCAAAGTCCGCAGCGCTTGCGCCTTTTCCGCGCCCTGAAATCGGCTGCAAAAACCCGCGCGCTCTCCTTCAGGAATGTGCTATTGGCGTCGAGTTGATAGTCGCCGCAGTCGGAATCGTTATTCCCCAGCGCCGCATAGACCGGAACTCCGGAAAGGGCGGCCGCAAGTTGGCCATGACGTACACGATGGTCTTCTCCACAAAGGCCCTGTAGTCAGCCGGGGCCGCTTTGGGAAACACCGCGGCGAACTTGCAGGAGAAGTTGTGTGCGATCAAGTCGCCGCTCAGGATGACAAACTTCGCATTACCCGCCTGCGCGTGCATGGCACGCAGACTCGATTGATAGAGAGTGTAGGAAGTGTCTGCACCGCGCGTGGGGCAGGCTCGGTCGACCTTCGTCCACTGCGCCGCGGCATCCGCTGACGCCGGGGCAGCAAGAATTCGCGTTCCAGTCCCCAACCGGCGCAGCTGCCAGTTGCGCGGCCTTGTCCGGATCCCGAAACGGCTCAAAGTGGATATCGCTGACGAAGAGGGCCTCAATCGAATTCGCGCCGCCATTCGCTACCGCTTGTGCCGGAATCCGCACACTCAAAGCCGACAGGGCTAGAACCAAGGCCGAAGCGTACGCGCAAAATTTCCAGCCTTCAACACGCTTTCCATGACAGCTCCTCTACTTGAGCAATCCTTTATCATTCGGATTTTCGTAGGATAACCCGGCCACCCTGCCAAAGGTGTTTCTCGCAAGTGAATCCCGCCTCCCGCCTGGAATATGCTATACGTTTCCACATGGCGAAGTTTTGCATTCTTTCCTGTCACGGCACTTGCGGCTGCGTGTCTCATCTCGCAATTCAGCCCCGCACAAACACTCGCACCCACTCCACCGCTTGGGTGGAACAGTTGGGACGCCTACGGACTCACCATCGACGAGGAGCAATTCAAAGACAACGCGACCGTCCTCGCCTCGCTGCAGCAATTCGGGTGGAAATATGCCGTCATCGACGAGGGCTGGTACATGGCCAACCCCGCGGGCAAAACTCTCGAGCAGAAACAATATCTCTGGAACAGCAATGGCCTGCTGATTCCGGTTCCGGCACGCTTCCCTTCTGCCGCCAATGGCGCAGGATTCAAGCCTCTCGCTGACTGGCTGCACGCGCAGGGGCTCAAATTCGGCATTCACATCGTGCGCGGCATTCCCCGCCAGGTAGTCGCAGCCAATTTGCCCATCGCCGGCACGCAATTCCATGCCGTCGACGCTGCCGACACCACGTCTCCCTGCCCTTGGGACGAGGGCAACTGGGGCGTCAAAGACAATGCCGCGGGCCAGGCCTATTACGACTCCATGCTGAAGCTCTACGCGTATTGGGGCCTCGATTTTCTCAAGGTCGACTGCATCTCCAACAATCCCTACCGGCCCACGGAGATTCGCCAGATCGCTGAAGCCATCCGCAAAACCGGTCGCCCCATCGTCTCGAGTCTTTCGCCCGGACCCACCGCGCTTGAGCACGCAGCCGAAGTCGCAAAATATGCGCAGATGTGGCGCATCTCCAACGACCACTGGGATGGATGGACCTTCCCCAACAAGCCGAACGATGAGTTTCCCTTCGGGCTGCAAGGCGCCTTCGATCGCCTGGCGAAATGGTTCCCGTACACCGGCCCGGGAAATTGGCCCGACGCCGACATGCTCCCTGAAGGCTGGCTCGGCCCACACCCCGGATGGGGCGAAGCGCGGCAATCGCGCGAGACGCAGGACGAGCAGCGCACCGAATTCACGCTTTGGGCCGTGGCCCGCTCGCCCCTCATCCTTGGCGGCAATCTCACTCGGCTCGATGACTTCACCCGCTCGCTCATCACCAACCAGACCGTTCTCTTCGTGAATCAGAACGCCACCTACAGCCGCCCCGTCGATGCCTCTACGCTGGGCGCGGGCTTTGAGAATATCCGCGTCTGGCGCGCCACCATCAACGAACCAGGCGCGCGGGGCTACGCCGAATATCTTTGCCTTCTTCAATCTCGGCCGACAGCCCGGCCACGGTGCGCACCACCTGGAAGGACCTCGGCCTCGATAGCCAAAAACACTCCGCCCGAATGCCTGGGACGATTCCACCACCAAAGAGTCCAAAGACATCAGCGTCACCTTGCCGCCGCATGGCAGCGCCCTGTTCGAGGTGCGCTGACGACGAAACGCGCGCTGCGAATGCGTCTTAGGCGAGGCGTTCTCCGAATCGCTCTGTACGCGACGTGTCTTTTGTAACCGTGCCTACCCCAGCCCAGTGTGCGAAACTATTCTGTTTGCGGAGTGCGCCCTCACCGGCGCGCTCTCCAGCAGGGGCAAGTCATGCCAATTCTTCGTTCCGCTTTTATCGCACTCTCTCATAATCGCCCGTTGCGTCGTTTCTGCGAACACTCCCGGCTGGGAACCCGCCTCAACTCGCGCTTTATCGCGGGCATGGCGCCCGACGACGCGTTGCGCGTAGCCGAAGAGGTCAACCGCCAGGGCATCGCCGTCACTCTCGACTCGCTCGGCGAAAGCGTCACCTCAGAGAGCGAGGCGCATCGGGCTGCCGATGTCTACCACCAATTGCTCGATTCCATCGCCGCGCGCGGCATTCACGCGAACATCAGCGTCAAGCTCACGCAGATGGGTCTCGAGCAATCGGCCGATCTGGCCGAGTCCATCGCCGGAAACCTCGTCGAACACGCCCGCGCCACGGAGAACTTCGTCCGCATCGACATGGAGGACTCGCGCCTGACGCAAGTCACGCTCGACATCGTGCGCCGCATCCATGCGCGCCCGGCCATGCGCGGCGCTGTCGGCGTCGTCATTCAGGCCTACCTCTATCGTTCCCAGGCCGACGTGGAGCAGTTGCTCGCCGACGGCATCCGCATCCGGCTTTGCAAAGGCGCATACAAAGAGCCGCCCGAAGTCGCTTATCCGCGCAAGGCCGACGTCGACGCAAACTTTCTCAAGCTGAGCCAGATGCTTCTCGACAGTCCGATCTACCACGGGCTGGCAACCCACGACGAGGCGATCGTGGCAGCGGCAAAAGCCTACGCCGCGTCGACGCGGAATCAGCCGCGAACATTTCGAGTTTCAGATGTTGTATGGAGTGCGCCGCGATCTGCAGCGCAATTTGGTGCAGCGACGGCTACAAGGTGCGCGTCTATGTTCCTTTTGGAACGGAGTGGTATCCCTACTTTATGCGCCGCCTGGCTGAACGCCCGGCCAACGTGCTCTTCCTGGCGCGAAACTTCTTCCGCTCCTGAGTTTCCGCCAGTTCGAATTCAGTCCGTGCCATCCTGCTTGCTTGCCAGTTCGCGCTTGCGCAGCATCAAACGCAGGCCGCACTTCTTGCATCGCCAGGGATAGAACCCGAACCATGGATAAATCCTCTGCTGAAAAAAGCCCTTGCGGAAGATGCGATAGACCTCATCGCTGCCGCAGTCATCGCAATGCACGCGTTCTTCTGCGGAGTTCACCCCGGCAATGTCTTTAGCCTTCACCTCGACAATGTTTCCAGCTTTCACTTCGACAAAGCTTCCACCCAGGGCTCGCCGCGACATTACTTCCGACATGCGTCATCTCCTGGAAAAATGCTTCGACTTGCTGGCAGCACTCACCGCCCGCCGCCAAGAATGCCGCGACGGTTTTCTGTTTCCTGGCTAATATTCCTGGCTAATAGTTGGAGGTCACGGGGGACTTGCACCCCGGGCAGACATATCTTGATCTTATCCCCAAAGTTGCTGCGCTAAACGCGATGGGACCAATTGTGATACGGGGGTAACTCGCAAATAAACAACATCGGTTACTACAAACTCCGCGTCCGGTGCCTCTTTGTTCAATGCATGATTTTTAAATTGGGCTCACTGCGGCGTGCCCAACCGCCCCAGGCCGCCGCGCGCCAGATCCGCAACTGCTTTCGCCAGTGTGACGGAAGCATTGAGCGATTCCGGGCGCTCTAACCGCATGCCCAATTTGATGGCGTACTCGCGGAAAAGGATGTCTACATCGAACAAAATCTCCACGTGATCGCAGAGAAACCCGATCGGCTGCAGAATCAGGGCCTTCACGCCCTCGCTGCAATCCGGTCCAGCGTCTCCTCCACGCTCGGCCCCAACCACGGCCCGCCGCTCGCGCCCTGGCTCTGAAATGCAAACCACCAGCGCGGAATCTCCGGCACGCGCGCCGCCACCAGTTCAGCCGTATGGCGCGCCTCCTCGGCGTAGGGATCGGCGCCCTGCCCCGGCCACAGGCGCTTGCCGGCATTGCCGTCAGCCGCAGGCGCTTCCACCGTTCGCGTCGGCACGCTATGCGCGGTAAACAACACCGGCACCGGGCCGCCGACTTCCTTCGTCAATTTGGCCAACGCCGGCCGCAGCCGCTCAGCAAACGCGTCCGCCAGCAGCGGATGCTGTGCCCATCCAGCCGTAAAGTCGATGCGCAAGTCCGCCCGCTTCGGCCTCCACCGCGCGCCGGTACAGTCCCACGCTGGTGCGCGAGTTCTGCGGCGCCATGCAGATCACCGCTGCCTCCTCCATGCCGTCCGCGCGCATCTGCCGCACCACCTCTGGAATATACGGCCGCCAATTCCTCATGCCCACATACACCGGGACCACGCTGGCCCGCCGCGGCGAGTTCTTCCTCCACCAGCCGCGCCTGCGCCAACGTGATCTCGGTCAGCGGGCTATGACCGATCAGCGCATAGCGGTGCTGAATCTCCTCCACCACCGCCTGCGGCAGCGGCCGCCCGCTCACCACGTTGCGCAGATATTCGGGAATCTGCTCCACCGTCTCCGGCGTTCCGTGCGCCAGCAGCAACACCGCCTGTTTAGCCATGCGCGCCCTCCAGGCGGAACTCGCGCACCATCCGCACCACCGCCTGCACATTCTCCACCGGCGTCTCCGGCACAATTCCGTGACCCAGATTGAAGATGTGCCCCGGCCGGCCATTGGCCGCGCGCAGAATCTCCTTCACGCGCTGCTCCAGCACTTCCAGCGGCGCAAACAGCGTAATCGGGTCCAGGTTTCCCTGCACCGCGTGCCCGTACCCCACGGCGCGCCAGCCCTCGTCGAGCGGCTGCCGCCAGTCCAGGCCGATCACGTCGGCTCCGGTCTGCGCCATCTGCTCGCAGCAATCCCGCCGTCTCCACGCCAAAGTAAATCACCGGCACGCCCATCGCCTGCACCGCGCGCACCAGCCGCTTCGAGGCCTCGAACGCATACGTCGCGATAGTCGCTCAGCGAAAGCGAGCCCACCCAGCTATCGAAAATCTGAATCACGTCCGCGCCCGCCTGCACCTGCATGCGGCAATACTCCGTCAGCACTGCGACCAACTTGTCCAAAAGGCTGCTCCACGCAAGCGGAGTCGCCGTACATCATCTTCTTCGTGTGGATGTAATTCCGCGAGCCGCCGCCCTCGATCATGTAGCTGGCCAGCGTGTACGGCGCGCCGCAGAATCCGATCATGCCCAGCCGATCGCGAAAATGCGCCGCCACCTTCTCAATCGCCCGCGCCACGTAGCCAAGTTCGCCCGCGCGATCCGTCCGCAACGCGCGCACATCCTCAGCAGTCCGCACCGGATGATGCACCACCGGCCCCTCGCCTGCCTGAAACTCGAAATCCAGCCCCATCGGCTCCAGAGGCAGCAGCAGATCGGCAAAGATAATCGCCGCGTCCACGCCCAGCTTCTCCGCGGCGGTAATCGTCACTTCGGCGGCCAGCTCGGGCTTCTTGCAAATCTCCACCAGCGTGTGGTGCTTGCGCACGTCGCGGTATTCCTGCATGTAGCGCCCGGCCTGGCGCAAAAACCAAACCGGCGTGCGGTCCACCGGCTTGCGCAGGCACGCGCGGACAAAACGGCTGCCGTCGAGGATGGTTTCGGGCACGCTTGGGGCCTGATTACCTGAACTCATATAGGTATGATTTTACCGGGATACGATGCGGATGGAGAAAGAAGCCCACGTCGAGGCTTTCACAATCAACGCAGGCGCTCGCGCTGTTGCTCAGAAAAGGCGGGACTGTTAGGATTGCGTCCAACCAAGCAAAACAGGCAAACAGATGAATTTCGCCATGTTAAGTCGCGTTTTCCTTCTCGGCCCTGTCCTGCTCATGACCAGTCTCTGGGCTGCAGATTCCGCAAAACCAAAGGCTGCGGACGACGCCCAGAAGCAACCCAAAGTAAGCAACCCGGATCTCCAGAAACTCGCCGACAACGTGAACGGCAGCTATTATCACCCAGATCGATTGCCCGGGCTGCAATGCACGGTTGCCATTGACTGGTCGGGCCTTTACAACGCTCTTAAGGTTAAAGTACCTCCTGAGCGATTGCATGCCATCGAGGGCGTCCAAATTCATTCCAAGGCTCTACGCAATAAGCCGCCCGAGATCACTTTCAGCTGGTTGAATGGAGCACCCGATACGAAGGATCAGTTGGAGGACGGGACCCGGCAAATGATCGGAGGCCTGTACCAATGGTACTGGTCGATGATGGCCTCTCCTCCATTGCTCAAAACGTCGGATAATTTTCGGCTGGAACCGCAACCTGATGGGACCGCCAAACTCTACGAATCCGACCCAAATAATAAGATTGTCGTTGACCTCGACAAGAACGACGCTCCTACCCGCTACGCATTCGATACGCCGGCATTTAAGGGAACATTCGATTTTACCTATGTTGACTCCCCGGCGCCTGCGCGCGGAGATCTTCGTCGCGTCTCCAGCGTTCACGTCGTATCTAATTTTGGCGCTTCGTCGTTCAATGTCGGCCTGGATTTCGACTATCAGCAAGTCGACGGCTACTTTGTTCCCAAACACGTCACTTACAACTTGATTGGGGCATATAGTATTTCGATGGAGTTTATTGCGTGCTCCACCACGGAGGCGCCACTTGGCGATACGCCCCAATAAATGAGACGGGGGACGGCTCGACCTTGGGAATCAGCAATCTGGGCGATGAACTTCGTCTTTCGTGAGGCCCGTCGGAGAGCACTCCGCAAATCTCGCAGTCCAATGGATAATTTCACCGCCAGCGGAAAATCCTGAGCGACACCGCAAACGGCAGCGCAAACCACGCCAACAGAATTCCCACGGGCGCCATCATGTGGCTGAGCTGCATTCCCTGCAGCATATTGCCGCGCATGGCGTTGATGGCCGCCGTCAGCGGCAGCGCCTGCACCAACGGCTGAAGGAACGCCGGAAAGCGCGAGGCCGAGAAAAAGACTCCCGACAAAATCCACATCGGCATCATCACCAGGTTCATCAGGCCGCTGACCGCCTCCATGGTCTTCGCACGCGAGGCGACCAGAAGCCCCAGCGCAGAAAACGTAAGCGAGGACAGTACGCAGATAAGAGCCAAGTTCCACGAGCGGCCCGCGAAACGGCACGCCGAAACACGACCCACGCAAAGCCCAGAAACACCACCACCTCAATCGCCAGCATGATAAGCCGCGACAGCAGATAGCGCCGCCAGGTATTGCCACCGCGGCATGGGCGAGGCCACCATCCGCTTCAGCAGCTTCTTCTGCGCGCGCGTCGACAATCGAGAAACCCAAGGCCCCACATCGCCGAGCCCATCAGGTTCATCCCCAGCAGTCCCGGCACAACAAAGTCGATGTAGCGCGATCCCGTCTCGTGCACCAGCTCGTTCTCGGCCGCCACCGCATCGCGCCGCCCCGCCGCCATCTGGATCGCGCGGTCCGCGATCATGCGCGCGGTTCGCGCATCGGGATTCGTGTCGTCGTACCGGTACACCACGCCATCTCCGCTCCGCTCGGCCAGCAGCACAATGTTCCCCGTCGCCAGCGCGTGCACGCCTGCGCTTCATCCATCTCCGTCGCTCGCAGCCCCTTGTCCGCAGCCAGCGCCTGCACCAGTTGCGGCGTTGTCGCGCCCACCGGCAGCACATCCGCCGGACGGTTGCGGAACGCGATCCCCAGCCCCAGCGCCAGCAAAATCGGAAACACAAAGATCCAGAAGATCGCCTCCGGCTCGCGCAGCGTCAGCTTGAACCGCGTCACCGTCAACTGATACAGGCTGCTTAATTCGAGCCTATTCATCGCGCAGATTCCTTCCCGTCAGCCGCACAAACACGTCCTCCAGCGTCGCCGAGTGCGTGCGGAACTCGCTCAAATGCAGCCCCTGCTCCTCGAGCGCAGCAAAAATCCGCGGCACCGCCGTGTGCAGCTCGCTCACCGAAAGCTGGTGCAGCGCGTCATCCACGCGATGCGACTGCACACCGGGAATCGCCTTCAGCGCCTCCGCATCCAGCGACTGCGTCGCGCGGGCTCTCGGAGGCTGAGCCGTGGGAGAACTCGACCGCAAACTCCACAATGTCCTCGCCGCCCACCGTCGCAATCAGTTCCTTCGGCGTGCCCAGCGCAATCACGTGTCCATGGTCCATAATCGCCACGCGATCGCACAGCCGCTCCGCCTCTTCCATGTAATGCGTCGTCAAAATAATCGTGCGCCCCGCCTGCTTCAGCCCTCCACCAGATCCCACAAGTGCCGCCGCGCCTGCGGATCGAGCCCCGTCGTCGGCTCATCCAGAAACAGCAGCTCCGGATCGCCCACCAGCGCCGTCGCCATCGCCAGCCGCTGCTTCTGCCCGCCGCTCAGCCCGCCCACGCGCGCCCGCCGCTTCTCCTCAAGCTGCGCCAGCTCGATCGACTCATCCACCGTGATGCCGCGCCGGTAAAAACTCCGGAACAGCCGCAGCACCTCTTCCACCGTCAACTTGTCGGGGAACTGCGTCTCCTGCAGTTGAATCCCGATCCGCTGCCGCAACTCGTCGGCGCCGGTCTGCCAGTTCAGCCCCAGCAGCTCCACCGTGCCCTCGTCCGGCGTCGTCAACCCCTCGCAAATCTCAATGGTCGTGGTCTTCCCCGCCCCATTCGGCCCCAGCAACCCAAAGCACTCGCCCGCCCGGACCTCCAGGTCGATCCCGTCCACCGCCCGCACATCGCCAAACGCCTTCTTCAGCCCGCGAATCCGCAGGGCAGCTGCCCGGAGCCTTCGCGCCCCGTAAACCAGGCCGCCGAAACTGCGATTGTTCCTGACTCTCTTCCACCGACCCAGACTAACGTATCTTTCCACTCTTCCATGTCAATGCCAGTTCACCGAATGACGACCGTTCAATAACGGACTGTGGACAAAAGATTATCCGCATTTTGACGCATTTTTCACCCTCCAGCCGGGCCTCCGTCCTATGGTTGTTCCATCGGTTCGCGACTCACCGTGTCTCGTCTCCACAGTCTTCCGCACCATCGTTATGGCTAACCCTCGCAAGCGAGGTGAACCATGACCGCTCCTGCTCTGCCCGATCTCGGCCCGGAAGGATCGCTGAAAACCAAAGAACCGCCGCCGGCGTCCGATGCCCTGGCGCACTCCTTCCTCGACAACCTCTTCTTTGTGCAGGGCCGCTCGCGCGAGCGCGCCACGGTCAACGATCTCTACATGGCGCTGGCGCACACGGTGCGCGACCGCCTGGTCGAGCGCTGGATCTCAACCGTCGCTCAACTACCAGGCGCAGGATGTGCGCGTGGTCTGCTACCTCTCCGCCGAGTTCCTCACCGGGCCGCATCTCGCCAACAACCTCATCAACCTCGGCATCTACGACGAAACCGAGCAGGCCATGCGCAAGCTCGGCCTCGACCTCGAACGCTGATCGAGCAGGAAGAAGAGCCGGGCCTCGGCAATGGCGGCCTGGGCCGTCTGGCCTCCTGCTTCATGGATTCCCTGGCCACGCTCGACATTCCCGCCATCGGCTACGGCATTCGCTACGAGTACGGCATCTTCGATCAGCAGATTCGCGACGGCTGGCAGGTGGAATCCACCGACAAATGGCTGCGGCTCGGCAATCCCTGGGCGCTGGAGCGCCCCGAAGACGCCTTCGAAGTCAAATTCGGCGGCCACACCGAGACGCGTACACCGATGGACAACGGCCGTTTCCGCGTCCGCTGGATTCCGCGAAAAGCTGGTGCGCGGCATTCCCAACGACACGCCCATCCTCGGCTACCGCACCAACACCGCGAACACCATGCGCCTGTGGTCCGCGCAAGCCGTCGAGTCCTTCAACTTTGGAACCTTCAACACCGGCGACTTCTTCGGCGCCGTCGCGGACAAGGTCGCCTCCGAAAACATCTCCAAGATTCTTTATCCCAACGATGAAGAGATCCAGGGCAAGCAACTGCGCCTGGAGCAGCAGTTCTTCTTCGTCTCCTGCTCGCTTGCAGCACATCCTCAACATCCAGCACACGCAGCACCGCCCGCTGGCCGACCTGCATCGCAACTTCGCCATCCAGATGAACGACACCCATCCGGCCATCGCCGTGGCCGAACTGATGCGCCTGCTGGTCGACGAGAACTCGCATGGATTGGGACGCGGCCTGGAACGTCACCACGCACACGCTCTCCTACACCAATCACACGCTGCTGCCCGAGGCGCTGGAGCAGTGGCCGCGCAGCCTCTTCGGCGCGCTGCTGCCGCGCCATCTGGAGATCATCGACGAGATCAACCGCCGCCACCTCGACGATGTCCGCGCCCGCTTTCCCGGCGACGAAGACCGCGTGCGCCGTCTCTCGCTCATCGACGAAATCCGGCGAGCGCTACGTGCGCATGGCCCACCTGGCCGCGCTCGGCAGCCACGCCATCAACGGCGTCGCCGCGCTGCACACGGAGCTGCTCAAGACGCACGTCCTGCGCGATTTCTACGAGCTGACGCCGGAGAAATTCTCCAACAAAACCAACGGCGTCACGCCGCGCCGCTGGATGGTCCTGAGCAATCCGCGGCCTGGCGCACCTGCTCACCGCGCGGCTCGGCCCCGGCTGGATTCACGACCTCGAGAAACTGCGCAAGCTCGAACCCCTGGTCGACGATCCGGACTTCGCACGCGAATGGCGCGCCATCAAGCACCACAACAAGCAGCGGCTCGCCGCCTACATCTACCAGACGCCTCGGCATCGCCGTCGATCCCGATTCCATGTTCGACGTGCTGGTCAAGCGCCTGCACGAGTACAAGCGCCAGCACCTGCAAGGTGCTCCACATCCTCACTCTCTACAAGCGCATCCAGCACAATCCCGACATCGTCATGCAGCCGCGCACTTTCATCTTCGGCGGCAAGGCCGCGCCCGGCTATCGCATGGCCAAGCTCATCATCAAGCTCATCCACTCCGTCGCCGCCGTCATTCACGGCGATCCCGCTGGTGCGCGACCGGCTCAAGGTCGTCTTCCTGCCCGACTTCAACGTGAAGCTCGGTCAGCGCGTCTATCCCGCCGCCGACCTCTCCGAGCAGATCTCGCTGGCCGGCAAGGAAGCCTCCGGCACCGGCAACATGAAGTTCGCCATGAACGGCGCGCTCACCATCGGCACGCTCGACGGCGCCAACATCGAAATCCGCGAGGAAGTCGGCGCCGAAAACTTCTTCCTCTTCGGACTGACCGCGCAGGAGGTCGAACAGAAGAAGGCCGAAGGCTACAATCCGCGCGCCTTCTACGAGTCAAACCCTCAGTCTGCGCGAGGTTATCGACTCCCTGGCCAGCGGCGAGTTCTCGCATGGCGACCGCAGCCTCTTCGAGCCGCTGGTTCAGTCCCTGCTCACCAGCGACGACTACATGCTGCTTCGCCGACTACCAGTCCTACATCGATTGCCAGGACCGCGTCGATCAGGCCTATCAAGGACGCCGATCACTGGACGCGCATGTCGATCCTCAACGTGGCGCGCATCGGCAAATTCTCTTCCGACCGCGCCATTCGCGACTACTGCGCCGACATCTGGAAGACCTGGCCCGTGAAGATCGAGATTTAGTCGCGCTCAATTCTTGTGAAAGCGCGGTCTGTGCCTGGCCGCGCTTTGTTGCCATGGGAGCGCCTCGGGCCAGTTCTCTCTGGTCCGTGTCCCTTCGTCTATCTCCTGCTACTTGATCCCCACCACCATCGAGTCCGGGCCTACCAGGTGCTCCACGCGCGTCTCCTTGAATCCAGCCTCGCGCATCCATCCCTGGCAATCCGCGCCGGTGTAGTCGAACCCGCCGTAAGTTTCAATCATCATTTGCAGGCTCATCATCAAGCCAAAGGCGTTCTTCGAGCGGTCGTCGTCAATGATCGCGTCGTACGCCAGCAGCGCGCCGCCCTTGGGAAGAGCGTCGTATGCCTTTCCGATCAGCATGCGCTTTTGCTCAAGATCCCAGTCGTGCAGAATGTGTCCCATCATGATCACATCTGCCTTTGGCATTGCGTCGGTGAAGAAGCTGCCCGGCCTGGAACCTGCAGCCGCGAGGCCAATCCGTGAGCTTCAACATACTCCTCGAATATCGGACCCACCTCCGGCAAATCGAACCCCACGCCAAGCAGGTGCTGGTTCTTCAGAAGCACTTGCGTCAGCAGATCGCCCTGCGCCGGCCCCGCATCGACGACGGTCTTGTACTGCGCCCAGGGAAACTTCGCCGCAATGGCCAGGTTCGCGCCATGGCTGACGCCGGTCATCGCCTTCAGAAACTCCTTGAGCCGCGCCGGATCGGCATAGATGGTCTCGAACACCGGCGCGCCTCCGCCTTTCAACTCGCTCTGCGGCAACCCCGTGCGCAGTCCCTCCGTCAGATGGCCCCAATGCCCGTAGGATCGGTGGTTAATCATCTCCAGAATTCCGCCGATATACGAGGTCTTGTGCTTGTCCAGGAACAGATCCGTGTCCCGCGTATTGGAGTACTTTCCATCGCGCCGCTCCAGAAACCCCAGCGCCACCAGGGCGTCGAAAAAATCACGCGCCGACCGCGGATGCAGTCCCAACCGCCCTGTCAACTCCTCCAATCCTTCAGGGCGCTTTGCCAGCTCGGTAAACACTCCCATTTCCACTGCGCTCAACAGCGTCTTCGAGGCCCAGAAACCAAAGCCAATTTGCATGATGTGTTCCGGTGTCGGCTGATCGCCCACAGTTGACCTCCTCTTTCACTTCAATTTTGTGTTTCAGATTTTTGGGGGAACCGGTGAATCCGGAATTGGGGACCTGCTCTGCTTCCGGATTCGGGGAATGACAACAATATATCGAACGGCAGCATCCCGTGTCGTTAGCAAATTTTTGTGTTGGCGAACTTTTGGGCTCTGACCGATCACTCCATCGCGGACCACACTCCTCGAACGCTATGATGAACTGCGACAACCTCTGCCACTGGATACACCCATGAAGATCATCAGGCTCGAGCCTTTCATCCTGCACGCGCCCGTCACGCGCGGCGGAATCGCCGACAGCACGCACGCGCTTACGCATTGGGGCGCGCCCGGCGTGGCCATCCACACGGACACGGGCCTCACAGGCTACGGCTTCTCCGGCACGCACGCGCATCTGGCCACTGACCGGCTCATTACCGACTGCATCGTGCACAGTTACGGCCCGTTGCTTATGGGCCAGGAAATCGGCCATGAAATCGGAGGTGCGCGGCGCGAAGTCCGCACCCTTTGGGAAAAGCTGCACAAGTATCCACCGATCTACTGGGTGGGTCGTACCGGCATCACCCATCTGGCTCTCGGCGCTATCGACATCGCGCTCTGGGACTTGAAAGCCAAACACGCTGGCGTGCCGCTATGGAAGCTGCTGGGCGGTTCGGCAACAAAAAAGGTGCAGGCTTACAACACTGATGGCGGCTGGCTGAATTGGACGCTGGAGACCGTCGTCTCCGATTGCAAGCGGCTGGTGGAAGAAGATGGCTATCGCGCGGTGAAGCTCAAGGTGGGCAGTGCGAACCCGGACGACGATCTGCACCGCGTGGAAGCAGTGCGCAAGGCGCTGGGCCCGGAGATCCGCATCATGACCGACGCCAATGGCCGCTGGACGCTCCCCGAAGCCATTGAGACCGCAGGACGGCTCGGGGATTTCGACGTGGCATGGATCGAGGAGCCGATCTATTTCGACGACGTGCAAGGGCACCGCCGCCTGGCCGAGGCCATTCGTACGCCCATTGCGCTCGGCGAGCAAATCTACACCGCCGCGCATTTTCGCGAATTCATTCAGGCCGGCGCGGTGCACTACGTGCAGCCAGACGTGGTACGCCTGGCCGGCATTACGGAGTTTCTTGAGGTCGCAGATATGGCGCACAGCGCCAACCTGCCGGTAACGCCGCACGTGGGCGACATGGCACAGGTGCATCAGCATCTGTGTTTCTGCCCATCCCGCCTGCAACCTTCTGGAATACATTCCCTGGCTGCGCGATTGGATGGAACACCCTGCCAGAATCGAAGGCGGTTACTATGTTGCTCCCGACGTTCCTGGCGCAGGAACGACCCCTAATCAACGGGCCTTCGATCAGATCAACAAAACTTAAAGAGTCTAGCGTTCTGAGGCTTTTGCGTCCCTCTTCTGCATCGTACGGGTGATGGCATGGCCCTTTCGATTGGTCTATCATCCGTAACCGAGGTAACACTGCTCCGGGATCGGGAAAGGGCTAACGTATGCCGAATAAACAGAGGGTTGGCATCGCACTGTTCGGCGCAGTCCTAGCCTTTCTTGCGCCCGTTTTAGTCTCTGCTTATCTGGCCTGGTGCGAGAGCTACGCAACGGAAAAAGCGCTCAGCCTGAACAACGCTCAGGAAATTCTGCGCCGCATTGAAGAGACGTCTAGCCAATTCAAGGAAGCGGAGCAAAGACTGGCGCAAGCAGACCTCCCGCCTTGCTCGCCGCAGGACATCCGGCTCATGCGGCAAGTCGATCTTGGATCGAGCTATATGAAGGCGGTCGGCCGCGTCATGCACGACACGCTGCTCTGCACTTCGCAGGGAGTCCCGAATCCCATTTCACTTGGTAAACCGGATCTGGTTACCGGCAAAGGCGTCTCGGAATACTTCAACAAGAATCTGGCAGGTGAACCTGTCGCATCCGCTGAACGTCGTCGCCACGGGCGGATTCGCGATGATCGTTGACCCCGACCTGGCCGTTCGACGTTTCCACCGAAGGCCAGGACGTCGAGCTTGCCGTATTCGATCCATCTGCAGCTCATCACGATCTTGTCGCCGCCAGGGGCCAGAACTTCCTTTCCGATTGGTTTGAACCGATTGATCAAGGATCTCAGTCCACCATTCTGGACAATGGATACCTGGTATCCCGGATCCGTTCTTCGCAGTGGGACCTTGCGGTTGTGGTGGCAACGCCGTCGACTTACATCTACCGGGGCATTGGCCACTTCGCTGTGTTTTTTGTCCCCATCGGCGTGGTCTGCGGCGCTATCTTCTCGCTGATGGTCAGCATGGTTGCGCGCAGGCATTCCTCGTTCCCGACCATGCTCCGCCGCGCCCTCAAGGACGATAGTTTGTATGTCGTGTATCAGCCTGTCGTGGAGCTGGAGACACGACGCATCATCGGCGCCGAAGCGCTGGTCCGCTGGAGAAGCAGCTTCGCTGACATGCGGCCTGATTACTTCATACCCCAGGCTGAAGAATGCGGCTTGATCCAACTCATCACGGGGCAGGTCCTCGCCATGGTCGCGCGCGATCTGCCGCAGTTCCTGAAGATAGATCCCAAGTTCTGTGTCGCCGTGAACGTTTCCGCTGCGGACCTTTGCGACAACCGGACCATAGAGGCCATGGAGCAGTTCCTCCGCATCTCAGGAGCACGCCCCGAAAACGTCGAGATCGAAGCCACCGAGCGCGCCTTCCTGCAAGGCCCCCAGACCGCGGAGCTCATCGATGCACTGCGCTCCAAGGGGTTCAGCGTGGCCATCGACGACTTCGGCACCGGCTACTCGAGCCTTTCGTGCCTGCAATCTCTCTCGCTCGACACGCTCAAAATCGATCGCGCCTTCGTTGAGACCATCAATACCGACGGCGCCACCAGCCAGGTGGTTTTGCACATCATCGAAATGGCCCACTCGCTGCATCTCGAAATGGTTGCTGAGGGCGTGGAGACGGAACCGCAGGCGCAGTATCTTCTGAAGCGCGGGGTTCGGTATGCCCAGGGATGGCACTTCGGCAGGCCCATGGACATCGCCCCTCTCTGTGAGCAGCTTCGCGTCTTCGCGGGTTATGACGATGCGGCCCAAGTCGGATCAACCCGGCAAACGGCCTGAAAAAGCCCCCTCGAAGGCCTTTTCTTTTCTGATATTTACACATTTTCTGCCTCAAAGGGCTATCCAACCGGCTCTTTCTCGCACGCATTCGCGCACCTGGGCCGGCACTGCGTCTTGCGCTTCGGGCGCCTCGGTTGCGGGTACACTAGAACCATGGCGGAGATTCAACGCAGAAAAACCCCCACCGTAAAAATTGGCACACGTGCGCGTTGGCTGGGAGGTCCCGGTTGTCGTCCAGTCGATGACCAACACCGACACGGCCGATGTGCAATCCACCATTGAGCAGGTTGCGGCGCTCGCTCTTGCCGGCTCTGAGCTCGTGCGCGTCACGGTCAACAACGAAGACGCCGCGGCCGCCGTTCCGCACATCGTCGAAGGCCTGGAGAAGCGCGGCCTGCGCGTGCCCATCGTCGGCGACTTTCACTACAACGGCCACATCCTGCTCAAGAAATATCCCGCCACGGCGCGCGCGCTCGCCAAGTACCGCATCAATCCCGGCAACGTGTCCATCGGCCGCAAGGACGACGACAACTTCCGCATCATGGTCGAGTGCGCGGTCGAGAATCACAAGCCCGTGCGCATCGGCGTCAACTGGGGTTCGCTCGATCAGTCTCTGCTCACGCGCATGATGGACGAGAACAGCAAGCAGGCCGAGCCGCTGCCCGCGCGCGACGTGATGATCGAGGCCATGATCGCCAGCGCGCTCGACTCCGCCGCAGCCGCCGAGCGCTACGGCCTCGGCCACGACATGATCATCCTCTCGGCCAAGGTCAGCGGCGTGCGCGACCTGCTCGACGTCTACACCAAGCTCGCCGCGCGCTGCGACTACCCGCTGCACCTCGGCCTGACCGAAGCCGGCATGGGCTCGAAGGGCTTGATCGCCTCGACCGCGGGCCTCGCGCCGCTGCTGCTCGCGGGCATCGGCGACACCATTCGCGTCAGCCTCACGCCCAAGCCCAACGGCGACCGCACGGAAGAGGTGCAGGCCGCGCAGCAGATCCTGCAATCGCTCTCCATCCGCAGCTTCATGCCGCAGGTCACGAGCTGCCCCGGCTGCGGCCGCACCACGAGCACCTACTTCCAGGAGCTCGCCGAGCAGATCCAGAGCTACCTGCGCACCTCCATGCCCGAGTGGCGCAAGAAGTATCCCGGCGTCGAAGAGCTGAAGCTCGCCGTGATGGGCTGCGTCGTCAACGGCCCCGGCGAATCCAAGCACGCCAACCTCGGCATCAGCCTGCCCGGCACGTTCGAGGATCCCGTCGCGCCCGTCTACGTCGACGGCAAGCTCTCGACCACCCTCCGCGGCGACACCATCGTCGCCGAGTTCAAGCAGATCCTCGACCACTACGTCGAGAGCCACTACGGCCAGTCCGCCAAGAGCAGCGAACTAGTCGGAACGCGTTGATGTGGCGCCGGTCTCCTGACTGGCTGTAGTGTGGGCCTCCAGGCCCGCACACGCCTTAGCTTGCCGCGACTGTCCGAATCACCAATGATAGCGTTGTGACGCGTCGCACTGCGCCATTCATCCATCTCTATTCGAATCCTTCCATGGCGCTCCGGAAGACAATCTGCGCAACTCTGCTTACGCTCGCGCCTACGCTCGCCTTCGCCGCCAAACCCAGGCCCTGCGTCCCCGCCGACCAAGCCGCGCAAATGCTCAACAAAGACGTTTGCATTTCAGCGCATATCTATGACGTGGTGGAGCTTCCCGACGGCACGCGCTTCCTCGATGTGTGCTCGCCGCAGACTCCGGACGACCAGTGCCGCTTCACTGTCGTCAGCTATCGCGAAGATCCCGTCGAAGTTGGCGAGCTCAAGAAGTATCGCGATATGGACGTGCAGATTCGCGGCATCGTGCAGCCCATGCATGGCCGCGCGGGCATGGTTCTGAGCCATGCCAGGCAGTTCTACGGCGGTCCGCCGAAATTCAAGCCGAATCCACTGCTCGCGCGCGGCTTCAACGCCGAACAGGAGCGCCCGCCGGTGAACGATCCCAACCTGCGCCCGCAGGGCGGCCGCCGCGCCTTCATGAATGCCAGGGATCAGGAGCCGCTGCCGGGGAAATAGTGTGGCTGACGGCACTCACGGTGCAAATGACGGCGAAGAATCTTGATCGGGCGTATTCTGAGATCGACATCCGGGGTTCTGTTCGACATCGGCGCGGGGATTTGCGGCCCGCGAACCGGGGATTAGGAGGGTGCGATGCCAGGCTCCCGTTCGTGGAATCGCCGGGAAACTAACGTGGCGCAGGCCGGATACTTTACCGTCGTGAGGTCAACCGGATGGTTCTCCGCATTAAGTCGCCTGCCGGGCGGCTACCGTTATCTCGTGAAGGGGCCGGCAACACCCGATGTGCTGGTGAAGCCTGAGGGGATGCGAGCAGCCGCGCCGGAGAAGAGTGACGATGCCCAGGCAACGGCTCCAGCCTTTGAGACGTTAACTCCGAAAGCGAGTGGCCTCGGTGTACTGCGGCTGGCGTTGATCGCTTTGGTGGCGGCCGGGCTCACGGCGCTGTTCTTTCTGCTTCTACATTTGGACTCGCCGGGCGGTTAGTAGAGGCCGGAATTCGCGCCTCGCCTGATCCATCCGGGCTCGACTACGGCAGCTGTGCCTCGTAGTACGGCGGGGCGAAACGCGCGCCGTACCAGAGGATCCAGCAGGCGATAACCAGCGAAACCAGGGTCGCGCCGAGACCGATGCTCAAGGTGGAGTGGTCGCTGATGGCGCCGATGATCTGCGGCGAGAACGTGTCGCCGAAGGCATGGATGCAGAAGAGATTGATGGAAATAGCTGTGGCCCGCACGGCTCCCTGCACCGAGTTCACGATGGCGGCATTCAGTGGACCGGTATTAACAAAGATGAAGAACTCGGCGAAAAAGAGCGCGGGAATGGTGGTCGAGTGCGGCCCAAAGAAAACCACGATGCCGAAGGGGATGGTTAGGACGACGCTCCAGAATGAAATGAGGTAGAGGGCGCGATGGTCGGTGCGCTGCCAGCGGTGTGCGATCCATCCGCCGACGATGGTGCCGCCGATGCCGTCGATGACGGTAATCGCGCCGACCACGAGGCTGGCATTGGCTACAGAAAGCCCGTTGGCGCGGTGCAGGAACGTGGGCACCCAGGCCGAGATACCACCCAGCGCAAAGGTGATGGCGGCCAGGCCAAAAGTAGAGGTGAGGAACGCCGGATTTTTGAAGATGCGCAGACGCGGCCGCAGGAAACGAACGCTGCCGAAGGTGAAGATGATCAACGCCGTTCCACAGGCTGTCAAAAACGCGCCCATCGTGAACAGACGCAGCCGCCGCTTGACAATGCGTTCGAGCGCATCCCACGAGTCGGCGCGCTTTGGCACGGGCCGGAGACGATCTTTTGCGCCGCGTTCCGGCTCGCGGCCCCACACCCCATAGAGCGCGGCAATGATCAGCCCGGGAATGGCGCAGACGCAGAAACGGCCCGCGCCATCCCCACAGGCTGCCCAGTTCCCCGCCTGCCAGATAGCCGAGCGCCGCGCCCACGGGAATGGCCAGATAGAAGATGGAGAGGATGCGGTTGCGGTCGCGCTCCGGATAGAAGTCGGCGAGCACGGCGGGGGCAAAGATACCGAAGGTGGCCTCGCCAACGCCGACCAGCGCGCGCCGGATATAGAGGGTCCAGTAGGTGTGGACAAAGGCAGTGCCGAGCGTGGCCAGGCTCCAGAGGATGGCGCCGGTAATGATCAGCGGCTTGCGGCGATACCGATCGCCCAGCCAGCCGCTGAGCGGCGCGACAGATCATGTAGGTGAGAAAGAACGCCGTGGTGAGCGCGCCCATCTGCTGGTCGGTAGCGTGGAACTCCTGCTGGACAAGTGGCTGCGCGCCGGGCAGGATGTAGCGGTCGAGGTAATTGAGCAGGTTGAGCGCGAGCAGCAGCAGGACCGTACCCAGCGCGGGGCTTGATGCGGGGACGCAGCTTTCTGAGAAAGTTGGCAAGCGGCTCCGGTCTCAATGGAAAGCGTCGCGAAGACCAAGGAATATCACAAAGACAGGGAGCAAGGGAACAAGGGAGCGAGGGAGCGAGAGGTGTCCGAGGGGCGGGAGGCCCTCAGTACAACTGGTCTGGAAACCGGCGGTACAAATAGGTTCATGGCCGCGGCCAGCGCGCTTCGACGGTGGTGCCGATGCCGCCGCGGGGGCGGAATTCGCCTTTCACCACTGCCCATACCGGGTCGCAGGCCTTCACGATGTCTTCAAGAACCTGGTTGACGATGTTTTCCTGGAAGATGCCCAGATTGCGGTAGCTGAACAGATACTCCTTGAGCGATTTCAGTTCCAGACAGCGCTCTCTGGGCATGTAGCGGATGGTGAGCACGCCAAAATCGGGCAAGCCGGTCTTGGGGCAGACGGAAGTAAGTTCGGGATCGTCGATCTGAATCTCGTAGCCGGGAAACTGGTTTTGCCAGGTCTCAATGGGCGGGAAATTGAAATCGAGGCCGGCTTTGGCGTGCTCGTCGGTGTAGCGGGGAGCGGTCATGGGATTATTGTAGCGGGGTTTGCGGAGTTAGCGGGGCTGGCGGAGTCAGGAAGGGCGGCGCGATTTGTCTGAATCTTAACCCCAACGATTCGAGTCTTATATACTGACTCTGGTTAAGGGCATGGCTGAAGCAAGAACGCAAATGAGCCGCAAATGGCTTTGGATCGGTGCGGCAGTCGTCCTGATTGCCGTGTTTTTCACGGCGCGGTTCTTTCTGCGGGACCGGTTGCCGGTGCGTGTGGCGCGGGTGGAGCACGAGATGCTGCAAAATACCGTCAGCACCAACGGCAAGGTCGAGCCCATTACCCCTTACCCGTTCTACAGTCCACTTGCTACCACGGTGAAGGCCGTGTATGCGCAGGAGGGCGACCCGGTGCACAGCGGCAAGCTGATTCTGGCATTGGACGACGTGGCAGCGCGCGCCCAGGTGGCAAGCGCCGAGAGCGCGGTGAAGGCGGCGCAGGCGGCGCTGGACGCCGCGACGCATAACGGCACCCAGGCCGAGCAGCAGGCGGCCGCCGCTGAGATGGAGCAGGACCGGCTGGCGCGCGACCAGGCGCAACACGATCTGGACGCGCTGACCAAGCTGGCCGCGACAGGAGCGGCGGCGCCTGGTGAAGTGACGGCGGCGCGAGAGCGCCTGGAGACCGCGCAGGCCAGCCTGAATGCCGCGCGAGCAGAGCGCGCAGCATCGCTATTCGCCCGAGGAGATTGCCCGCGCGCAGGCGGCACTGACCGACGCGAGGCAGCGCTGGCGGCGGCGCGGCATGTCGAAGCGCAAACTGCGATCTACGCCCCTGTGACCGGAACGATCTACACCCTGGACGCGGCGCCTTCAGAGTACGCTGAAGCCGGCAAGCTGCTGCTGGAGATGGCCGACCTGCACCACGAGCGCGTGCGCGCCTACTTTGACGAGCCCGACCTGGGCCGGCTGGCAATGGGGCAGGCGGTTTCGATCCGCTGGGATGCAAAGCCCGGCGCGAATGGCATGGCCACATCGCGCGGCTTCCGGTCACCGTGGTTACTTACACTACGCGCAACGTGGGCGAGGTGCTGGTGGATTTTGACGGCCCAGAAGACGACCTGCTGCCCGACACCAACGTGACGGTGACTGTGACCATCTCAAGCCAGCCTAATGCGTTGAGCATGCCGCGCGAAGCGCTGCACGAACAGAACGGAAGCTACTTTGTTTACAAGGTGGACGGCGACGCAGTTGCAGCACGTCCGGTCACCATCGGATCTCCGAACCTGACCCAGGTGCCGATTCTCTCCGGCCTGCAGGAGGGCGACATGGTCGCCACCGGAACCACCAACGGGCAGCCCTTGCAGGAGGGCGTACCGATCAAGGAAGTCCGGTGAGGCAGATTCGCACGATGCGGTTGCGCTGTTTGTCGCGTGCCTGGCGATTGCTGCGGGCGCAATGGCTTTCGCGCAGATTCCCCCGGCCACACTGACAGCAAGCCAACGACAGCTCTGCAAGCGGGCGAGGCAGACCAGGCGCTGAGCCTGTTGACGCCGCTGCCGGCTCAAGGCGAAGGCGCGGCACGAGGCGCAGAATCTGCTCTGCCGCGTGCGCTTCACGTTGCAGCAGTGGGACGCCGCGGCAGAGCGCGTGCGAGCATGGCGGTGCGATCTGGACCACGCGCAGTTCGATCTATCACATGTGGCTGGGACGCGCACTCGGCGAGAAGGCCAGTCGCGCATCTTTCCTGACGGCGTATTCGCTGGGCAAGCGCGTCGCGCAGCGAATTTGCAGACCGCCGTGCAGCTCGATCCGCGGAACGCTGCGGCGCTTTCCGATCTGGGCGATTTCTATGCGCAGGCGCCGGGCATTGTGGGCGGCGGAACGGACAAGGCGGAGACGATTGCCGCGCAACTGGACAAGGTGGACCCCGCGCAGGCTGCGCAGCTGCGGGGCGACATTGACGTAGCGCGCAAAGGATTACGCGACGGCCGAGAACGACTTCAAGCAGGCCACTGCGGTCAGTCCGCATCCCGCCGATCAGTGGACCGTTCTGGCGAATTTCTATCGCAACCGCCAGCGGTGGACCGATCTGGATTCCGCGATTCAAAGCTGCGTGAGTGCGGCCGCGCGAGACAAGCATTCCGGCGTCGGGCTTTATGATGGCGCTGGCGTGCTGATCGAGGCCAAGCGCAATCCGGCGCTGGCCGCGAAAATGCTGGAGGATTATCTTGCGGGCTCATCGAAGAGCGAGGAAGCTCCCGCATTTATTGCGCATATGCGGCTTGGGCGAGTTGAAGCAGCAGCTCGGCGATGCTGCCGGCGCGACAGCAGGAGTTTGCCGCAGCAGCCGCGATGGCACGCGAATATAATCCGGCACAGGATTCAAAGCATTGATACCGGCATCGACTGTGAGAACCGCACACAAATCGCGCTGCGCATGGCTGCCGGTCACTGGCTGGCGCGGTTCTTGCGGCCGCTGCGGCCGCGGCGCCGGCACAGGTGTCGCTGACGACGGTGGTGGAGTTGGCCCAGAAGAACAGCGCAACGGTGCAGCTGGCGCAGGCCGACGTGCAGAAGGCCATGGCCGAACTGGCGCAAAGCCGCGATGCCTTCATTCCGTCCGTCTCGTTCGGTTCTGGCCTACCGGCATTTCCCGAGGTCGGTTTCACCGGCTCCCTGCCCACGATCTGGGACAGCACCATCCAGTCGCTGGTCTTCAGCATGCCGCAGATTCAATACATCCATGCGGCGCGCGCCGGGCCTGAAGGCCGCACAACTGGCGCTGAAGGATGCGCAGGAGCAGGCGGCGCTGGATGCTTCCGACCGCCTACATCGAGCTGGACACGGTCAACCGGGAACTCGAGGCCGCGCGCCAACAGGAGCAGGATGCGGCGCGGCTTGGTCGAGATCGAGCAGCAACGCGCCGAGGCCGGCGTGGATCCGCTGAGCACTCTGCTGCAGGCGCAACTGACGGCGGCGCAACTCAAGCTGAACCGTCTGCATCTTGAAACGCGCGCCGCAACCCTTTCCAAACAACTGGCCGACACTTACCGGACTGCCCGTGGGTTCAATCACGCCCGACCACGCGAGCATTCCCGAGATTCCGGCGGTCACAGGCGATCGGGCCGCCGGCGCCCACGCCTGGCATTGAATCGGCGCAGGTATTAGCGCTCTCGCGGCAACATCAGGCGCGAAGGCGACGAGCAGCGCCTTTGGCTGCTGCCGGAAATCGGCTTCGGCGCTCAATACAACCGCAATACGACGCTATTGAATAACATCAGGAATTACTTTGCGCAGCCCCTTCCGGCCGACAACCTCAGCACTGGTTTTTCGATCACCGTGCCGCTGTTCGACTGCGGCCTTCACTGCCAAGTCGCATGAGTCGAGCGCCGAGGCGCTGCGGGCGCGGGTCGAAGCCGAGCAAGCGCAGCAACAGAACGATGTGCAGATCGCACAACTAACCGCGAGCTTGCGCGAATTGGATGCGCAAGCCGAGATTGCCAGCCTGAAGCAGCAAATTGCAGCCGAGCAACTGAAGAGCGTGGCAGCGCAATTGGAACTGGGCAACGGCGCGGGCAACGGACCGGGAGCGCAGCCGCAGATTTCGCCCACCGCCGAGCAGCAGGCCCGCATCGACGAGCGCCAGAATTACGTGGATGCGCTCGACGCGGGGCTGAACCTGAGCAAGGCGCGCCTGAGCCTGCTGCGTGCCCTCGGCCACATGCAGGACTGGCTCGACGAGCTGCATCCCAAACCCTGACCGGGGTCAGGTTTCAGAATCAGCGTGCCATAAGTGCAAACCCTGGAAAAGGCGTGTTGATTCTGTAGGGTTTATGGCACACGGGAGCACGCGCCTCCATTGCGAAGATTGCCGCCGAACCGGCCGGGAAAGCGTCTAAAGAATCAGCGCGAATGGTAGAATTGAGTTGACGCCCATGACCTTGAAAACCATCTTCCTCAACCCCCCATCGTTTAAGAACTTCGACGGCGGCGCCAGTTCGCGCTGGCCAGCGACACGCGAGATCGAGTCCTACTGGTACCCGGTCTGGCTCACCTATCCGGCCGGCCTGCTGGAGGGTTCGCGGGTGCTCGACGCACCGCCTCACCACGTCTCCGCTGAGGAGACCATCGAGATCTGCAAGGACTACGAGTTCCTTGTGCTCTTCACGTCCACCGTGGGATGGGAGGGCGACCAGCGGCTGGCCGAGACCGATCAAAGCGGCGAATCCATCGATCCGCATCGCCTTTGTGGGACCGCCGGTGACCACCGATCCCGACCGCGCGCTGAACGAGTGTTCGGCGCTCGACTTCATCTGCCGGCGCGAGTTCGATTATTCCGTCGTGGAGTACGCCAACGGCAAACCGCTCAACGAGATTCTCGGCATCAGCTACAAGAAGGACGGCAAGGTCGTTCACAACCCCGACCGCCCGCAGATCGAAGACCTTGATGCCATGCCATGGGCGACGAAAATCTACAAGCGCGACATGGACGTGACACGCTACAACGTGCCGTTCCTGCTGCATCCCTACATCGCGCTCTATTCCACGCGCGGCTGCCCGGCGCAGTGCACCTTCTGCCTGTGGCCGCAAACGCTCTCGCGGTCACGCCTGGCGCAAGCGGTCGACGGACGATGTGGCCGCGGAGATGAAGTGGGCCAAAGAGAACTTCCCCGAAGTGAAGGAATTCTTCTTCGACGACGACACCTTCAACATCCAGAAGGTGCGCACCATCGAGCTTTGCGAGAAGCTGAAGCCGCTGGGCATCACCTGGAGCTGCACCTCGCGCGTGACCACGGATTACGACACGCTGAAGGCCATGCGCGAAGCCGGCTGCCGGCTGCTGATCGTGGGCTTCGAGTCGGGCGATCCGCAGATTCTCAAGAACATCAAGAAGGGCGCGACCGTCGAGCGGGCGAGAGACTTCGCGCGCGACTGCCATTCTCTCGGTCTGACGATTCACGCCGACTTCATCCTCGGCCTGCCCGGCGAGACCGAAGCAGTCCATCCGCAACACCATCAACTTCGCCAAGACGCTCGATTGCGAAACTATCCAGGTCTCCATCGCGCACGCGTACCCCGGCACCGAGTTCTACGAGTACGCCGCGAAGAACGGCTTCATCACCAACGAGAAGATGCAGGACGGCGGCGGCCACCAGATGGCGCACATCGAGTATCCCGGCCTGCCCACCGACTACGTGATGGAGATGGTGCACCGCTTCTACGACGAGTACTACTTCCGCCCCAAGGCAGCATTCCGCGTGGTGTGGAAGGCCATCGTCAATCGCGATCTGCCGCGGCTCTACGTTGAGGCCAAGTCGTTCCTGAAGCTCCGCGCGCAACGCAACCGGCAGGTAAAGGAATCGCGCAAGCAGCAGGCCGAGCCTCCCGCAGCCGCCGGCGCCGGCGCGTAACGGGCTCTGCAACCGGGAGTTCGTTTGCAATGATTTGTCATCCTGAGCGATTGAGAAATGGGATGTCATCCTGAGCGAATCCCGGCGTGCCGGGACGAGTCGAAGGACCTGCAGTTGCTTTTCATCGCGCCTGAAGTTTTAACTGCCTCCGATTCGTCCCGCTTTAGCTGGCGATTTCATCCGACTGCAAGATAGATGCCCAACCACACACTGTCGCCGCGCCAATACCTGATTCTGGGCCTGGTTGCCATCTCTGCGCCGTTGGGCGACAGTTGCCTGTCGCGCGGCATGGCCGCGATGCCGCCGATCACGCTGGCGCATCCGGGCTCGCTAATTGCAGCAGTGTTCACGCCCTGGATCGCCCTGGGGATCGCGCTCCTGATCGGTTTCTTCGCCAGCTATCTTACTGCGCTCTCCTGGGCCGATCTCACTTTCGTTCTGCCGGCAACAGCGTTTGGCTACGTGATCATTGCCCTGCTGGCGCGATTCTGGCTGCACGAGGCGATCTCGCTCGAGCGCTGGGCGGGCATTGTGCTTATCACGCTGGGCGTGGGGTTCGTGGCGCAAGGGCCTTCCCTCACCCAGCATCCTGCTCCTAAGACGGAAGCGGCGCGCGAGCATGAGGTCGGGACCGAATGACGCTCTCTCTGCCCGCCTTGCCTCTTTCGCCAGCCATTGATCCCTGGATTGCAACGGCGATGATTGCCGCGGTTGTTCTCACGTCGACGACCGGCGAGGTGCTGACCGCCGCGGCCATGAAATCAATCGGCGATCTCGACGTGATTCGCGCACACTCCGGCCTGAAAGGCGCGATCCGCGCCGTGCTCACCTGCCCTTTGTTTTTCGCGGGAGTCTTCTTTCTTGCATTGGCGTTTTTCTCACTGCTGTTTGCGCTGAATCATCTGAACCTGAGCCTCGTCGGTCCTGCCTCGGCCTCGCTCACGCTGGTCACCAACGCTGTCGCCGGCAAAATCTTCCTCAAGGAAAATGTCGACCGGCGCAGGTGGGCTGCCGCAGTGCTGGTGTGCGTCGGCGTGTATTTACTGGCGCACTGAAGAATGGCTTGCAGCATGTAGCCTGCAGCCAGCAGCTTTCAACCAGCCTTGACGAATCGCATGAGGCCTCTCGGCTTTAGATCCGGGTCGAGGATTTTGCGCTGTGCGCCGAACGCAGCGCACACAGCTTCTGCCGCCAAATGTCCGCTGCGCGCGGCGCTTTCCATGGTGGAGGGCCAACCGGTCGCAATCCAATCGCCTGCAAGAACACAGTTCGGCCACGGCGACGTGGAACCGGGCCTTGCCGCATCGATTCCCGGCGGCACGGTGAACGTAGCGCGGACTTCCTTGACCAATGCAGCCTTTTCGAGTTTCGCTTCGGCCACAGCAGGAAAGAATTCTTTGAGCTCGACCAGCGCCAGATCGATCGCCTCTTCGCGGCTGAGCGCGGCAAACTTATGCGACGCACTCACGACCAGCTCAAGGTAACTCCCCTTTCCCTTGCGACCCGGCTGCAGTCGGCTCTTGTTATACATCCAGTGAATCTCGCGGTCGAGCAAAACCGCGTGTTCGAGTTCCGTAATTTCGCGGTCGAACCAGAGATGCACGCTGCAAATCGGTCCGTGCTCCTGGCGGTCGATCTGTGCGGCAAGCAATTCAACGCCGCCGGCAGCCGGCATCTGCGGCAGCAATTTCGCCATGGCCTCGAACGGCAGGGCAAGTACCAGATAATCGGCGACCAGCACGCCGGCGCGCGTCGGCAGCGTCCACATTGAGGTCTCGTCGTCCCACTCCGCGCTCTCGACGCTGGCGTTGAAGATCACTTCGCCGCCGCACCCGCGCAGGAACTGCTCCGCTCCGGTGTAGAGCTCGCTCAATGGAACCGAACTCATACCCATCGCGCCCGCCTCGGCCGAGTTGAGAAATAGTTCGCGAATCACCTTGGCCGCGTAGGGCAGCGCAATCTCATCCATATCGGCATTGAGGGCGCTGGCAATCACCAGCCGCCAGAAGCGATCGATTGCGCCCTGCGTCTGTCCGTTCCGCCGCAGCCACGTGCCCAGGGTCTCCGCCGACTCCGGCGCGACGGGCCGCATAAACGCACGGAAGGCGCGCATCAAAGCTATCTTGTCTTCGCGCGTGAGAGCTTTGGCCGTGAGCAGGCTGGGCAAACCATGCAGCGGAGCCGGCAACCGGCTGGGCCCGAGCACCGAACGCTGCCCGCCGGGTTCGATCATCGTCATCGAGCGTGTCCAGTGGATTATTTTCTCGGCCCCAATGCGCGTATAGAACCCGATGAGGTTCGTACAGCAGCCGAAGAGCACGTGCTGGCAGTTGTCGATGACTTCGTCCACGCCGGGATGCCGATAGGAGCTGGCCCGGCCGCCCAGATAGCCGCGCCGCTCGACGAGTTGGACACGAAGACCGGCCTCGGCCAGCGCGCAGGCCGCGCTCATGCCGGCTACGCCTCCGCCGACTACGATCACCGATTTTTCCGTGCCGGGCGGCAAATCGTTCCCTTTCTCGTTCGCTTCTGGCGCGTGCCTTTTCTATCATCGCCGATGGCCGCGAGTTGTTGCATCTGGAGCAGCCCGGCAAAGAAAATGTTGGAT
This sequence comes from uncultured Acidobacteriota bacterium, assembly GCA_963826735.1. Taxonomy (GTDB): domain Bacteria; phylum Acidobacteriota; class Terriglobia; order Terriglobales; family Acidobacteriaceae; genus Telmatobacter. The sequence continues at coordinate 138,013 of CAWGYN010000004.1, read as the reverse complement.
CCTACATGCCGGGTGCGCGATCGATCCCGGAATGGTACAAATCCCAAAAATACAATTGCATTACAAAGGTCATACTTTTCCTCTTGCTACTTTCCGCGTTGAGTGCTAGGGTTTCTTGCATACCCCTGTTATGCGTTGAGGTCAGGTGAAGAAGATCTCACCAGAACGTCAAATACTGCAGTACACCTTCGCCTCAAGCGGAGTTGGAAGAATTTGCGTTTTGTAATATCGATCCCGTGACATGGGACCGAGGGGCGCGGAGCGTACCCCAAATGCACCATTAGAAAGTCACCCTCTCAGTCGCAGTAGAGAGCCCTCGTCACCAGCCCCGCAAAACATCCTGCAACAGCTCAATCTCCGATGGCTGTTCTAATACCCCGAATTCGCACGATAAATGTCCGGCTCTCCGAAGAGGAATATTTGGAGTTGGAACGGTTCTGTGTGGCCAGCGGCGCACGCAGTATCTCGGATCTTGTGCGCAACACCATAAACAGTCTGGTCACGAGCAGGAATCAAGATAACTCGTTGGCCTCGAGCGTCATCGAGTATTCCGCGCATGTGAGGGACCTGGAGATGAGGGTGAAGGAACTTGCCGTGGAACTTGAATCGTTCCGGACCGGTGACCGGTCGCGTCATGCCAATGGGCCCGAAGAAACCAATGAAACCGCTGAACCTCGGCCCCCGGATGGTACCGATTTCTCGTCTGGCTCAGCCAAATCGGAGCCACCGTTGTCCGACACCGATTCATGACGTTTGGGCAAACAGCGTGAGGGAGCAGTCTGCCGTGGTGCCCATGCACTTTTATCCGATGGCCTTGTGCGGGCTTCTACTTGTTACCGTCAACTCACTTTCCGCGCAGTCGTCAGGCGGACTTACGAGCGCCAATCAGAGAACCAACGATTCCGACGCATCAGAGCAAGACTGCGATCTATCCATGTCCGGTTCTCCCTACATTCCGGTCGACAGTTGGATCTATCCGGCTGTGCTGCGGCTGTATTCGCTGGGCTTTCTGGATCATGTTTTCCTGGGCCTCCGTCCATGGACGCGCGCCAGTTTGATCCACATGCTGGAAGACACCGGCGGCAAGATCGAGGATGCGGCGGAAGGACCGGTCACGGACGAGGCGAGGGAGTTATACGAAGCGCTGAATCGCGAGTTGCATCCCGACAGCGGAATTCCCTGCCCGGCGCACGCGGGCGATGTGCGTATCGAGTCTACTTATTCGGTGGTGCGCGCGATCAGTGGTACGCCGCTACGCGACAGCTTTCATCTCGGCTCGACCATCGTCAACGACTATGGCCGGCCTTACGAAAACGGGTTCAATAACTACTCTGGCTTGAGCGGCTATGCGACCGCCGGCCGGTTCACGCTCTATGTGCGCGGCGAGTTCCAGGGCGCACCCTCGGCAGCAGGTTATTCGGCGGCCTTGGCCCAGACGCTGTCAGGGATCGACGAGACCAGCTATTTTGTTCCGTCGAGCACGCCGCCATACGGCAACACCACCGCGGTGTTCAATCAGACCACGATTCCTCAGGGACCGATCGCGACAGCTACCCAGGGACGCTTCCTCGAGGCATACGTCTCCGCGCAGTTTCTGAATCACGTGTTTTCATTCGGAAAGCAAGATGAATGGATGGGGCCGGCCCAGGGCGCCAGCATGGCCTACTCGAATAACGCTGAAAACATCTATGCCTTGCACATCGACCGCACCGAGCCGCTGTACATTCCATTGCTCTCAAGGCTCACTGGGCCTTTCCGCTACGAATTCCTGGTGGGCGCGCTGCGCGGCCACACGATGATGCAGAATCCGGCATACACGGGGCCGACATCCAACTGCAACTCTGCAACCTCTTCCTGTCAACCGAATGTCATCAATCCCGGAGACCCATGGGTACACGCCGAAAAATTCAGCTTCAAACCCACGCGCGATCTCGAATTTGGCTTCGAACGTACAGTGATTTGGGGAGGGCAGGGGCACGAGCCCATTACTCTTCACACGTTCCTGAAAAGCTTTTTCAACACGACCGCTACCTCTGACGCCGAAAAATACGGTAATCAGGATCCCGGCGCCCGCTTTGGCACTTTCGATTTCACTTACCGTTTGCCCTATCCACGCAACTGACTAACGCTCTACACCGACATGGAGGCGCACGACACACCCAGTCCTATCGCCAAACCGCTGCATGGCACCTTCCGGCCCGGCCTCTATCTTTCTCACGTCCCCGGCATCCCGAAGCTGGATTTGCGCGTCGAAGCCGCCGACACGGACTCTTCCTATCCAAGCAGCGTTGGTGGCCGTTATCAATACTGGGAAAGTATTCAGAAGCAGGGCTACACCAACCAGGGCCACCTCTTTGGGGACTGGATGGGACGCGAAGGCAAGGGCGGACAAGGCTGGATGACTTATCACCTGAGCGGCAATGAGTGGGTGCAAGCGAGCGTGCGCACTCAGAAGGCCTCCAAGGACTTTATTCCCGGCGGGACAACCCTGAACGACTTCAGCATTCAGGCCGTCAAGCGCATTCGCAAAGACTTTGAGATCGACGGAACTTTTACTCTGGAGCACTGGAAAGCCCCGGTCTACCTCCCCGGTTCGCAAACTGTGACCTCCTCGACCATCCAACTCACTTGGTTTCCGGAACGCAGGATTGGCTTTTAAAATCCCAGCGTAGATTTGACCCGCAATCTGCATCAAAATTCCTGACTGAAAAGTTTCCATACCATGACGCATAAACTCCTGTTCTTCTTTTTATTGTCCGGCTCTGTTTGCGCCGGACAGACTGACTACAACACGCCTGCGTCTCAAACGGTCGCATGTCCCACCGGCCCCGGTCCAGTGTCCGCAGCCGAAGCGGATCAATGCCCTCAGGGGACCGCCCAGGCTCCCGCCACCGGGTCGAGCGAATATCCTGCCGGCGAGACGAATCTCGCCCCCGGATCGAATCCAGGTTCGAGTCAAGCTGCTCCCGGGCCCGGCGCAAGGCCAGTACCATCCACCCGGGTGATTGGCCCCATCACCACGCGATCCGAATTCGAGATGTTCGCCGAAGATGCAGCCGGGCGCACACTCCGCGTGTATGGCAGGCAGTTATTCGACGAAGGTCCCACAACTTTTGCTCCCATGGATCGTGTTCCCGTGCCCGCCGATTACGTGATTGGTCCGGGAGATCAACTGCTGATACGCGTGTGGGGGAAAATCGACCTTGATGCCAGTGTGATTGTGGACAGGAACGGCCAAGTCTTTCTCTCCAAGGTGGGAACCGTGCGCGTGGCTGGGCTGCGTTACGAGCAGCTCGACGGCTATCTCCGCTCGGCCATCGGTAACCTCTACAAGGGCTTTGAACTGAATGTTACGATGGGCCAGCTTCGCTCTATCCAGATCTTCGTTCTGGGCAGCGCAAGGCAACCGGGAGCGTACACTGTCAGCTCTCTCAGCACGCTGGTCAACGCGCTCTTTGTCTCCGGCGGCCCCTCCGCAACAGGGTCAATGCGGCACATTCAGCTGCGCCGTGACGACCGCGTCCTGGTCGACTTCGACATTTACGATCTCCTGCGCCGGGGAGACAAATCGCACGATGTCCAATTGCTTCCCGGAGATGTGATCTACATTCCTCCTGTGGGTCCCCAGGTTGCGCTCATGGGGAGTGTCAATGAGCCAGGAATCTATGAATTGAAAGGCGAAACCACGATTGCCTCGGCCTTGACCGACGCCGGCGGCCTGACCAACCTGGCCCAGTCCGATCGCGTCCTCCTGGAGCAGATCGAGAATCACAGGAGAAGGCGAGCCGATGACTTTCCTCTGAACGTATCGGGCTTGCAGCGCGAGCTTAAAGACGGAGATCTGTTGCGGATCTTTCCCATTTCTCCGGAGTTTGAGAACACCGTGACTCTGCGCGGCAATGTTGCCAATCCGGGCCGTTTTCCTTGGCACGATGGCATGAGGGTCTCGGACCTGATTCCGTCGCGCGATTCTCTAATTACGCGCAGTTATTGGTACCAGGAAAGCCACTTGGCAGAGAGCGCGCCCGCCGGCAGCAGTTGGAGCGAGGAGAACGGAGTCCGTCGCAATCCGCGCAGTACAGGCGCTCCGAACCAGCAATACAACGGAGCCGGCAATGCGCGTGGTACAGGCAGTCAGAACCAGGAATATGGAACGACCGGCACTTCACGAGGCGTCGAGGCTCCGAACCAGCAATACAACGCGGACGGCAACCCACGCGGTGCGGAAGCTCCGAACCAGGAATACGACGCGGCCGGCAACCCGCGCAGCGCGGGCGTTGCAAACCAGGAATACGACGCGGATGGCAACTCGCGCGATGCTGTCGCTCAGAACCAGCAATACTACGCGGACAGCAACCTGCCTCGAGGCAGCGAGCCTAACCAGCAAGGCAGCCCGCTTGTGCACAGACCCATGGATGTGATGCAAGACCTTCTCCAGAACTCGGCGGAGATCAACTGGGATTATGCCTCCATCCAGCGCCTCGACGAGCAGGATTTGAGCACCCGCCTGATTTCCTTCAACTTGGGTAATGCCATCGGTAACCCCGCTTCCTCCGATAACCAGTTTCTGAAGCCTGGCGATGTGATCACGATTCTTTCGCGGAGCGATCTTCCTTTACCGATGAACAAACACGCGAGATTTGTCCGTGTGAGTGGCGAGGTTAATGCGCCGGGCATTTATCGCGTAGAGCCGGGCGACACTCCACGAAACGTTGTCGAACGTGCAGGCGGGCTCACTCCGCACTCCTACCTTTACGCCGCTCAACTGACGCGCTTGTCCACCCGCCGGGCCCAGGAATTGCAACTCCGTGTCGCTATGGCGCAAATGCAGAAAGAACTCGACTCGCGCTATGCGGCCGCCTCGTGGGTAAGCTCTGCCAGTACAACCGAGCAACAGACGCTACTCAGTACTCAGCAAGCCGCTATCGCCCAGCTCGCAGCCGTTAAGCCGACAGGCCGAATCGTTCTCGGCATGAAGCCCACCGCCAGCACGGTCGCGGATATTCCGAATTATCCGCTGGAAGATGGAGACAATTTCTATATTCCTCCCCGGTTCGGCATCGTTCAAGTCGCGGGAGCTGTTTACAACGAAAATGCCTTCAGGTATGAGCCAGGGAAACACTTATCTGCATATCTCAATGAAGCCGGCGGACCCACCAGACTGGCGGATTCAGGCCGCATCTTCCTGGTCAGGGCAGATGGATCCGTGATCAGCCGGCAAAGCCACGGCCAGTTCTGGCGTACCGACTTTGAAAGCACTGCTCTTCTGCCCGGGGATGCAATCATTGTTCCCACCAGGGTGAAGGGCCCGAGTACCTTCATGCAGCAGCTTCCGGTCTTTGCTTCAATGCTTTCACAAGCGGCGCTGACCGGAGCTGTCATCGGAAGCAACTATTGATCTCGCAGACTCGACTCACTCGTGAAATTGCGTTCACGAGCAACTCAGACAAATCAATAACCGGCCCTGGCCGTAACATGCAACGAACCTGACCAGGGGGTGGCCGCTATGATTCAAACCGATGCTCAGGTAACGGAACCGCAGACGGAACAGCCTTATGCGGAAAATGCCCTTGTGGCAGCCAGTGAAGAGAGCTTTTTCGGGATTTTGGCTGAGCTTGCCCGCCGCAAGAGGCTCATTGCCGCGGTGACAGGAGTATCGGGGATGCTCGGAGTAGCTGCAGCTCTGCTCTTACCAGTTCGTTATGTGGCGACGACCAGGGTCATGACGCCCCAGCAAACTCAATCGACAGCATCTCTTATGATCGGCCAACTGGCGAACTCCGGTGGCAGCGCCCTGGCCGCCATGGCAGGCAACAGCCTGGGGCTGAAGAATCCCAACGATCTCTATATAGGACTCCTGAATTCGCGGCCAGTGGCCGATGCCATCATCAACGAATTCGGGCTCCAGGCTCTTTATCGCGCCAGGGACATGACGACGGCGCGGAAGAAGCTGGCCGTCAACACCTCAGTGGTTTCGGAAAAGAGTGGTTTCCTGGCCGTATCGGTGACCGACGCCGACCAGAAGCGCGCCGCCGCGATAGCCAACGCATATACAGAACAGTTGAGGATTCTGACCAAGACGCTGGCGGTGACTGAAGCATCGCAGAGGCGGCTCTTCTACGAGGAACAGTTGAAGACCGCCAAAGAAGATATAGTGACCGCAGAGTTCGCTCTCAAAAAAGTTGAGCAGCAAAAAGGCGTTGTCGAGCCCGACGCGCAGTCGAAAGGGCTGATTGCCGGACTTACCGAGCTCCAGGCTCTGGCCGCGGCAAAGCAGGTGGAGGTCCGCGCCTTGCGGTCGTACTCGACCGAGCAGAATCCGAACGTACAACTGGCCGAAAACCAACTGGCCTCGCTCCAAGCCTCAATCCAGCGGCTGCAACAGAGTAACCACTCGTCGTCGCCGGCCAGCCTGGGGTTGCAGGATATGGCGGGCGGAGCCATGGATTACCTAAGCGCTGCGCACGAACTGCAATACAGACAAACGCTGTTCGACCTGCTGGTGCGCCAGTACGATGCTGCTGGGCTTGATGAGGCCAAAGAAGCCGCCGTTATTCAGGTCGTCGAGCCGGCGATGCCGCCCGATGAAAGATCGTCACCGCACCGGACCTCGATCGTGTTAACGTTCGCGATTCTTGGTTTTCTGAGTGCCTGTTCATATCTATACCTTTGCAGTTTCCTGCGTGCAAACCCGGAACTGGCCCGGGCACTCGCTCAATTCGGTTCGGCGCTGCTCGGTAGATGAGATAAGGGAATGATCCTGAGGCTCGCAGAACCGAAACCTGGATGGGTATAGCTCGCATCGGTTCGGACGGCTGCCTGAAGCGGAGTTGGCGGGTCGTCGGACGATGCGCTGCTAGGTGCCGATGCAGCGCTGATTCTCATTGATCACAATGTGTTTTCATTCGACCGTGTCGTGAGGCTACCGCGCGTAGTGATCGACACGCAATGCAACACGGAATTTAACCTGGAAAAGATTGTTCTCTCCTGAGAGCGGAGGCATGATGGCATCGCACATTGCAGTTGTGGGGGGCGGATACTGGGGCAAGAACCTCGTACGGAATTTCGCGGAACTTGGAGCTCTGCGCACGGTGTGTGACAGCAGCCCGCTGGTGGAGGCGAATGTTCTGGCGAAGTATCCGGGACTACATTATTGCCGAGAATACGCGGAGGTCCTTTCTGACGAGAACAACCGCGGAGTTGTTCTTGCGACACCAGCAGCGCTCCATTTTGAGATGGCGAGACGCGCGCTCCTGGCCGGCAAGGACGTGTTTGTGGAGAAGCCGCTTTCGCTGAGGGTTGCCGAAGGAGAGGAACTGGTCGAGCTGGCCGATAAGATGGGCAGCATCCTGATGGTCGGACATATTTTGCACTACCATCCGGCAGTCCGGAAGCTGAAGGAACTGGTGAATAGTGGATCGCTGGGCCGTATCGAGTACGCATATTCGAACCGCCTAAACCTGGGAAAGATCCGGGCAGAGGAAAACATACTATGGAGCTTTGCTCCCCACGATATCAGTGTCCTTCTCGGCATCCTGGAGACGATGTATATGACTTCGTATCCCGCCAGAGGCTTCGCGTGCACGCTCGCTGCTTTAGGCGGCAGCCCAGCGATGGGCGCTCCGACGCCAGACGCCGCACAGCTGCTTCAACCCGATCTCGCCTCAGGCTACAAGGCAGGCTACCTCTTCAAAATCTCGACCTGCACGAAGTCGGGTACCGGCGGTATAGCGCCCGCAAAGAATTACATAGTCACGGCGGTTCCTGTGGCAGTGGGCAAGACCGGGAATCGCGGCTTTTGTTACGACCAGGAGGACGGCGTGCTCAGATATGATCCGGCAGGAGGCATCCAATGCACGCCAATTCTGCAATGAGATCTTCCGGAGTCGTTTCTTTTCAGCGGACAAGACTCTGCCGAGGTCATGAAATCTGCTCAATTGAAAGACACAGTCGATCCGCGCATTCCATCAAGGCAGATTTCTGCCCCACTGCTCGCTTCGGCAAAGTTCACACCCAAAATGCACAAGGTGAACCTTGACGCCGGGGAATGAGCCCGCCAGGGGTCACTGCTCGCAAGGCTTCTCAGATTTATGTCCGTCCACGCAGTTCAACCTCATGTTGTTCTTTGGTGGCCACCCGACCCACATGCGCGCGTTGGCCGACTAGCCTTTCCACCCCGCCTTTGCTCAACACAGGCACGATGGTGGCGTCGGTGGCGACCACGTGCGGGAACCTACCGGCAGGGCAAAGGATCTGCTTTACATACACGACACGATTGAGGCTATTGGCGATGCGCGTCCGGAGTTGAGGAAGCTCTGGCAAGGAACCGTCCGGCCACTTTTCTCTCCCAAAGAGCGGAGTTCGATTGAAGCTGCCCCAACGACACTTCTTGGTGAAGTCAACGATTCCGCCAGGGAGGCTGTAAAGATCGCGCCTGAAAGGCTCCCTTCTGCTTTGCGGTTGATTGAGACCTGCGAAGTTGGACGTTCCGCAATCCTGCTTGACGCTTTCATGAATGGTGCAAGAGCTGCCGGCAAATCAACAACGAAGTCTCTGGCCAGCTTTCTTTTCTCGCTGTGCCCCACGGTTCGATTTGTCGAGATTCATTCGGCCCTCTCTACATGCAGTGAATCCACTACTACCCCTGAGACTGCCATCATGAAAACTCCTTTGATTCGTGCCGGTTAGCGCATTTCTAATTTGCAACATACAGTTCTGATGTATACTACATCGCGAGAAGAAAGCGACATGGCCCTTGAGACGAAGACCACAACCAGACCGAAGCGCAGAGTGGTTGCTCCCGCAGAGAAGCGCACTCAACTTCGGCTTACCGTCGATTCCAGATTTACCATGAGGCATTTCAATCAACTCTTTGCCGTGCTTAAAATCCGGAGAAAGAACGCCCTCGCAGAGTACATCATCATGAGTTTCAAGACCAAGGCCGCGCAGACGCAGCTTCTTGCGTTCTACAACAACCCGTGGCTGAACATTCCGTTTCAAAGTATCGACACAGCTTTCGTTTTCCCCTTGACGTACGAGATTGCCGATGAACTGGAAAGAGTTGGCGGGGAAGTTCTCGGCGGCGTGAATAAATCCAAGACATTTCGCGTGATGGTGGCCTATTTTGCCTTCATCCACAAGCTCAAAAATCCAACACAGGTTGCGGTGACCTAGCTTTTCAGATCAGTGCCGGGCAGCAGGCGAGCGCGCACGGGCTGATTGTGAGGCGTCTGCTGCAGTCCTGCAGCAGCGCGTGGTTTGCTCTTCCATGGTGAAAGATAACGGTGTGGTTCGATCACCGCCTACCTGCCCTCTCTTTCATTGCTGTGCGTTTTGAGATTGCTGCGCATCAGCCGATGCGCCATCTGGCGGGCTTGCACAACCAGATCGATGATCTCTTGTCGCTTTCTCTCGTGAATCGATACCTTGAAAGACTGCTGGCCAGTGGGAGCCCTGAGAAGGGCGATGCTCAGAGTGCCGTCTACGTTTAACGTCGGTTCCGGCAGTTGAGACGCCGTCAGAAGCTCGATGAATTGTCGTGCCTGAGCAACCGGCTGGAGAGTGAAAAGGAGCTGGCGCACATCTGCTTCGCCAGTGAAGATCAAGTCGCCGGATTCCTCAGTCCTGAGCCTGGATTCGGTGGAATGCAGGCGCGCGGCCTGGAGTTGGAGAGGATTCGCAATGCGCTGTTCACGCCGGAGAGTGTTTTGCATCTCCGGGTTCGTGAATTGTGCATGGATCCCGTGCTTGATCGCACACATGGTAACCATCCGCTTCCACTCTTCGCTCCCAGTACATGCGATCCGCGAGCAGTATTTCTGGACCGCCATCTCCAACCCAAAGACAATTGCCGCCTCGTCCTGGTTGAGTACGGTCACAATGCGCCCGCGGTCGATGACTGAGACACTGCCGTTCAGCATGTATGACACGTCACCCGTCTTCCGGTTGATCGTCCAGATGCGTGTCGCGGCGATCTGGTTTGCGAGAACTTGCTGCTTCTGTTGTGCAGCAATCCGCTGTTGCGCGAGGTCGGACCAATCAGTGAAGCTGTCGGTGTCGGGTGATGGACCGATATGCAGTGCTTCTGGTTCCAGCCTTGCGTTGAGCCGCCGCTGATCGCGCTGATCGGCATAACGCCATCCGCGAAGTTGCGCAGCCGCCCGCGCGTCTCCTTCGGCGGCCCTGTCCGCGACCCATGAGCGGAGATCCTTCGGAAATGCTTCCTGCCGCCTCTTTTGAATGGACAGCTTCAGCGATCGTACTTCCAGTACCGACTGTGCCACGGCCTGAGAGAGCAGGACCTTCTTGTCCGGCCACGGCATAGCGGATGCACGAATCTCCCGCTTTTGTTCGCGCAAGACGTCAAGAATATATTGCCGGCCTTCCCTGCCGTCTCTTGTGAAGGCTTTGCACAGTTCCCGTCGCCGATTGCGATACTGGTTATACTCTGCCATCAGGGCACTACGTTCGGCGTGTCGCTGCGCCTTGCGTTCCTCCCTCAGTGCGCTATTACGAGGGCTATGTTGAGCACCATATTGATCGTCCTCATAACCGGATATTGAGGCGGGTGTCCAGACCCCAAGGGCCGCCTCAGTGGTCTGACGGTTGATCTTTCCAGCAAAATTATTGCGAAATACGTCCGACGCCTTCACCCGGATGTTCGAATCAATGGCGAGAACTGCATATCCGCCCAATTCGCCTTTCTCAAGTTTGAGATGAGCCTTTGCAAGAATGCGATGCAGGTGGTCCCACGTGACATTCTGTCGCGCTAGAAGCGTCCGGACGCTGGGAGCCACTTCCTTCCGAACATAGGTTTGAAGAGATTCTGCATCGTGATAATGTTCAAGTTGTGCAGCGGCTCCGGTCGGCTGTTCTCGGGCAGACCGGAGCGCAACGCGTTCGGATCTTGAAATGGGTACAGCCTGATTCGACTCCTCATCCCATCGAGTCATGCCCGGTGTATGAGCCCAGCCATACTTCGCTTCGAGGCTACGTGCTGCCCCATCGAGAGCGAGCCAATTGTTGTATCGAGTAGGGGCTCTGAGCGTTTGAGGATGGACTTTGTTCACCATAATGTGAACATGGAAATGCTTTTTGTCGTCGTGCGCGACGACCATATATTGATGATGTTCATATCCAAGTGCCTTCAATGTTTGTACTGCTGAGTCTGTCCACTGTGGTCGCGTCGGGCGCTCTCCTGGAGGCCACGACAGTTCGTAATGGCAGACTGCATCCTTGCAGCGATCGTTGAGAGAAGCAACTCCTTGCATTTCTCCTGCTGCTGTGTCGAAACTTAGAAGATTCCACGATAGGACCACATCGCCCCGCAAAACAAGTTCACCAGTCTCGGCGTCACGCTCCTGTGTAAGGTATTCCCGAAGCCGCTTGAAGCTGCTGCAGTGCTTTCGAGATGGTTGTACCTTGACGATCATTGTTCACTTTACTGCGGCGGTGTTGAGCGTTCTGACAGCGCTAAGAACAGCGGATAATGTCGAATTCAGTTCTCTGCGAAGGCCTTCTTCATCCGGAAGGCCCTTGATCTGCATGAGCAGGTACTTCTGAAGTCCACCGAGTCTTGCAAGTTCTCCTAAAGCCTTCTGGTCCACCTTCGAGACGATTCGCTTGTTGAGCGAGGTCCTTCGCATGTACTCACTCATGGTCAGGCCGGCTTTCTTGGCCTGGGCTTTGATGATGGCCTTCTCTCGCTCCGTTGTTCTGATGAAGAGCCGCAGTGTGGCGCCTTCAATTCGTTTGGGTCTTGCCATTGTTCTCTCCTGTTCTGTGGGGTCTCGGGGCGTAGCCCTGAGCAAGACAGCGCATTTCTTGCCGTGTCTCTTAACGATTCCGGCTTCTCCGGCAACAGCTCCGACTTTAACTTAATACATATTTGCCGTCAATGGTGTGTTATTATGTTCTCGACTCGATGTTGGCAAAGAACGGACGAAGGCAGATGGAAAATCGGCGCCGCAACCCGCAATCGCTCACCGCAGAGCAATTTGAGGCCTTTCGTACTCGCATGGATGAGAGAGGGAATATACCTCCGCCGCAACCCGAGTCTTACATGATGGGGGAGATCGTACGAGGCGTATACCCGCAGTTGAAGAAGTTGCGGGAGAACGGCTACACGCTGAAGATGTTGGTTCGTGTTTTTGAAGAGAACGGCGTCGTAATCACAATCCACGCCCTTTCGACGTACCTGAAGAACCTGGGGCTACCAAGGGAACGAGCTCAAGTAAAAACGAGCTGTAAGGGCACGGTGGGATCGCCAACCGTTGAAGTAAGGTCTGGGCATTTTCAAATGAAACCGGACGTGCCTCTGTAAGAAAGGACCACAATGATGATTGTGCGCGCAATGACATGCGAGCGTTTTTGGGGAGAATTGACCATGATGTCAATTAAGGCAGAAGGACCTAACCGTGCTTTGCATTTCGGAGAAAAGCCAGGAAGTGAGAATTACAGAAGCAACTTTGGAGAACCCAAGTTCGCAGGCAAATCTGACTGACGCTCTGCTCAACAAGCTTAGTAAAGCCGCTCACAATTCAAACGCTACTCAATCAATGAGGTAATGGGATGCCGAGCAAGATTCTGAGACTGCCAATTGTATTGGATCGCACTGGCCTTTCGCGCAGCACGGTCTATCAACGTGTCACAGAAGGGAAATTCCCAAGGCCGGTGTCGCTCGGAGCCAGAGCTGTCGGCTGGGTCGAAACCGAGGTCGAGGAGTGGATTGCCTGCCAGATAGAGGCCAGCCGGGAACTCTGCGGCCAGAGATCGGGCGCGAATCGTTCGTCGTCGAGATAATGCCGGAGCAAGATTCCTGTGGGCACCCATCTGAGATTGGATTGCAGGGCAAGGCCAGAATATCTGTAGGGCGAATTGAGCGAATGCCTATGCCGCAGTTCCACGAAAGGGCAGCACCTTGCCGCCGCGCTGCGTCCGTTCCAGAAAGTCTGCCCAGTCCTGCATCATCTTGGCCCGTGGCTCCAGGTAAAGGGCATGATTGTACGCCGCGCTAACCGCATTCCGGGGAGCGTGAGCAAGTTGCAATTCGATATGCTCGTGCGCGTAACCCTGCTCGTGCAGAACGGTGGAGGCCAGCCCGCGAAAGCCATGCCCGGTCATTCGGCCCTTGTAGCCCATGCGCTTCAATGCTCCCAAAATTGTGTTGTTGCTCATGGGTTTTGATTCGCTACGATCACCAGGAAAGAGCCATTCACTCGCCCCAGACAGAGACCGCAGCATCTCCAGCACTTCGATAGCCTGTGCAGCTAGCGGGACAATGTGTGGATCTTTCATCTTCATCCGGGTTGCGGGAATATCCCAACGAGCAGCCTCGAAATCAAATTCCGGCCACTTGGCTCCGATCAGTTCGCTGGTCCTCACAAAGGTAAGTGCCATGAGTTTTAACGCCAGACGGGTGACGTGCGTTCCCTGGTAGACCTCGATTGCTCTCAACAAAGCGGGCAGTTCTCTTGCGTCTATGCGGGCAAGGTTTGTCTTGTGCGTAGGCTTCAATACGTCGGCAGGGCGAATGTCGCTGGCGGGATTTCTTTTTGCGTAACCGTGGGCAATGGCGAAGCGGAAAATCTGTCCAACGTTTTGCATGGCACGCTTGGCCAGATCTCCAGTTCCACGCTGCTCAACCGCTTTAACCACCTTGACCAGTTCCGGCGCTTCAATTTCTGTAATTCGGCGTGCGCCGAGCAGAGGGAAAATGTTGGCCTCGATGCGCCTGCGCGTCGCGTCCACATGCTGAGCGCTTTTCTGGGCCCTCCAGTGGTCAAACCATAGCCCTGCTATAGTGCGGAAAGAATTTTCAACCGCAAGTTTCTCCGCTGTCTTCGCGGCTTTCCGCTGAGCCATTGGGTCAACGCCAGTCGCCAACAATCTGCGGGCCTCGGCGTGGCGGTCTCTGGCCAGGGCCAATGGTACATCCGGGTATGACCCCAGCACCATAAGCTTCTCCGTGCCCTCGAACCGGTATTTCCACCGCCAGCTCTTCCCGCCCGCTGGTGTCACAAATAGAAAGAGCCCACGGCCATCACTTAGGCGGTAGGGCTTTTCCCCGGCCTTGGATCTGCGAATTTCCGTGTCTGTTAGCAAGATACCCTCCTTCAGTCGAGAAATACCCCCAAACGGTGAGAGAAATACCCCCAGGCAGTTCCCCAAATCACCTCATGCGGACAGTCTGCAGTGCTCAAAAGTCGTGAACCATCTTGACGCCAGGCGCGCAGTTAGCTGTAGTCGGGGGTTCGAGTCCCGCGCCACATTCGAACCGCAAAGAGGAATCAATTTTCAGGAGAAAGTACGGGAACCCGCATGGATACTAGCGATGAGCGCATTTTAATTGAAATACCCCCAAATGAAGAATGAAATACCCCCGCATATTCCCCAAAACTTCCCGGCTTCCATCATACCGCTGAAGACGGTATCGGAGCAAGAGCAATTGCTTTTATTGGTTTTATTAGCCTCTATCGAATTTCTCTGGACGGCTTCGGAAGGGGTCTTGGTGGGCAGTGAGGGACTCGAACCCCCGACTTCGTGCTTGTAAGGCACGCGCTCTAACCAACTGAGCTAACCGCCCACTCCGCGCGTTTAGATTGCGCCTCCAGTCATGATAACAGTGTGTTCACCATGCGGAAGGCGCTCCGGCGCAAGTTGATAAACTTACCAAGTGCCCCGTCTCATCGTCAACGCCGACGATTTTGGACTTACCCCGGGCGTGAACCGTGCCATCATCGAGTTGCACACCGCGGGCCTGGTCACGAGCACCTCCCTGATGGCGCGCGCCGGCGCGACAGACGAGGCCATTGAATTGGCCCGCGCAACACCGTCACTCGGCGTCGGCTGCCATGTGGTTCTCGTCGATGGCGAGCCGATTCTGCCGCCGGAAAAGATTCCCAGCCTTGTGAATGCACGGACCGGGCACTTCCCGAGTTCGCTCACGACATTTCTGTTGCGGCTTTTTACAGGCCGCATCCGCGCCGAGGAAATCGAGGCCGAAGCCGCCGCACAAATCGTGCATTTGCTGCAACGCGGAGTGCGGCTGACGCACATCGATACGCACAAGCACGCACACATTTTCTCCGCTGTGCTTGGTCCCGTGTTGCGCGCCGCCCGCGCCGCCGGGATTCGCGCAGTGCGCCATCCCTTTGAGCCGCAATGGGCCGTCCGCGCCGCGATTGGCGCCCCACTGGCACGCGTGTTGCAGATTGCGGCGCTGCGTCCGCTTGCCCCGCGCTCCAGTCAAGTGGTTTACCAGGAAGGACTTGCCACAACCGACGGAACCATTGCTATGGCCGGCACGGGCACTCTCGATGCCGCAACCTTGCGTTCCCTTCTCGCACAGCTTCCTCCCGGCACATGGGAACTGGTGACGCATCCCGGTTACAACGACGCGGATCTCGCGCGCGTACACACGCGCCTGCGGGCTTCGCGCGACGTGGAGCGCGTGGCCCTGGCCGCAATCCGCGAGGTCCCCGGCATTGAGCTCATTTCCTTTGCCGGACTCGAAAATCCTGCCCCGGCCGCGCCATTGCCGACTGACTCGCTGACTCGCTAACCTGCTGTTTGCTTGCATCCTGCGCTCACCCGCGCGCGTCCATAACGTAGTACGTAGAGAGATCGAAGTTCAAGAAGGCACCATGCGCATCGGGATTACGTGCTATCCCACTTACGGAGGCTCCGGCGTTGTCGCGACGGAACTGGGCATTGAGCTTGCCGCTCTCGGCCACGAGATCCACTTCATCTCCTACTCACAGCCTTTCCGCCTGAGCGGGCGCGACGACGGCATCTACTATCACGAGGTTCCTGTCTCCAGTTACCCGCTCTTCGAGTTTCCGCCGTACGATCTGGCGCTGGCCTCTCGCATGTCTGAGGTGGCCGAGTATTACGGGCTCGATCTGCTGCATGTGCACTACGCGATTCCGCACTCGGTTTCGGCACTGCTGGCGCGCCAGATGCTCGCCGCGCGCGGCCGCCATCTGCCGTTCGTGACCACCCTGCACGGCACCGACATCACGCTGGTCGGGCTCGACCGCAGCTATCTGCCCATCACGCGCTACGCCATCCAGGAAAGCGATGGTGTCACCAGCATCTCCAACTACCTGCGCGAGAGGACCATCGCGGACTTCGACATCACGCGGCCCATTGAGACCATCACGAATTTCGTGAATTGCGATGTGTATACGCCCATCAAGGACGAAGCGCAGAAGGAAAAAGAGTGCGCGCGCCATCACTTCGCGGCGCCCGATGAGCCGATCCTGATGCACCTTTCGAATTTCCGTCCCGTGAAGCGCGTTGGCGACGTGGTGAAGGTTTTTGCGCGCGTGGCGCAGGAGCGTGCGGCGCAGCTGGTGCTGGTGGGCGACGGGCCGGACCGCTCCTCCGCGGAGTGGCTGGCGCACGACCTCGGCATTCAAAGCCGCGTGCATTTCCTGGGCAAGCAGGAGCGCGTGAGCGAGTTGCTGCGCGCTGGCCGACCTGTTCCTGATGCCGAGCGAGCTTGAGTCGTTTGGCCTGGCCGCGCTCGAAGCCATGGCCTGCAAGGTTCCCACCATTGCCACACGCGTCGGCGGCGTTCCGGAACTCATCGACGACGGCGTGACCGGCCTGCTCTATCCGGTCGGCGACGTGGAGGGTATGGCCGCGGGCGCACTGAGCCTGCTGAACGATCCGCCGCGACTGAATGCCATGCGCGAAGCCGCCCGCCAGACCGCGCAAAAAGCGCTTCTGCGCGAATCTTGTGGTTCCGCGTTATGTGCGCTTTTACGAGCAGGTGCTCGCAGGACAAGGCAGGAGAAACTTCTGCCTAGCTTTCACCGGCCCGGGAATTTCGCAAAGAAAACTCTTGTCAACCCCAGCGCCGCTCGTCATATCCTGCTTGCACTGGAGGTCGACTCGATGATCCCGCTCCGCCCATTCCTCCCCGTGCTCGCCGCCGTAGCATTCGTGGCTGCATCCACCGCTGTTTGCGCACAGCAGGAGTTTCCGCCCCCGCAAGGCAAAGGCCCCGTGGTGGTGGTGGCCAGCGGACTCTCTGGCATGTCGCGTTACGTCAGAGTGTCACGAGATATTGCCGCCCTCGGCTACGATGCAGTGCTCTTTGACGGCGCCGCCATGGAGCAGACGCACGGCCAAGCGGTGCATGCCGCAATCCTTCAAGCGCAGCAAATGCCCCACGCGCTGCCCGGTAGGGTGGTCGTCGTCGGCTTCTCGGCCGGGGGCGGCGAAGCGTTGTACTACGCATCGCAGTGGCCGGATCTTGTGGCGGGCATCGTCGTATGGTTTCCTGCCAATGCATTCATCAAAAACGTGTCCGGTTTTGCCGACCGGCTACAGGTGCCTGTGCTCATGTTTGCAGGAGAAAAGGACCACTACCGCAGCAATTGCTGCACGGCGGACGGTGCGCGCGGCCTCGCAGCCGCTGCCAAGGCCGCAGGCAAGCCTTTCGAACTTTTTACTTACGACAAAGCCGAGCACGATTTTGTGCGCGACGGCGAACACTATAACGCCGCAGCCGACACAGACGCGTTCCAGAAGACAGCGGACAAGCTGAAGCAGTGGTTACCACCGGCGCAGTAACGGTGCGGATGCGCGATTCATTAAGGAGCACGAAGCTGTGGCCAAGCGGCAACAGAACTCTGACATGCAATTCGGCCTAGCCGCAGCGCAGATCTTTGCTGTGAACGATCGTTTGAACCACATGCTCATCGAGCGTCTTGACCCTGCCGCCTGGAAAGCAAAACCGCCCGGCAAGGTCCGCTGCGTCGCGGCCATCTTCGCGCACGTGCATAATGTTCGCTGCAAGTGGATCCGGCTCACAGCTCCGCACCTGAACATTCCGTCGCTAATCAAACACAAGCACTGCACGCCGCGCCAGGCAAGTGCCGCATTGGTGCTGAGCGGCGCACGTTGCGCAGAGATGCTTGCCGAAGCGCTCGCCGGGAACGGCGGCCGCGTCGAGAAGTTCCTGCGAGACGGCTGGGCTCGGCCCTGGCAGGTTGGCCCGGAAATGTTGTGCTACATGATTTCTCACGAAGCCCACCATCGCGGTCAGGTGTGCATGCTTGCTCATCAACTAGGCTTTCCGCTGCCGAACAAAGTGACGTCCGAAATGTGGAATTGGGAGAAGCTGTGGAAGGAGCGAGGCGCGCGCCGCAGCCCTGGCTACGATTCTTAGGACATCGCTACAGCGTGCGCTTGAACAGCGGCGTGGCGATCAGCAGCGTGGTGATGCCGAAGACTACGAGGAACAGCAGGTCGTGCCCGATGGCGACCCAGCCGCCGTTTTTGAGCAGTACCGCCTTGAAGCCGTGAATCGCGTAGGTGAAGGGATCGACCACGCCAATGGCCTGCATCCACTTGGGGAACGACGCGGTGGGATACATGGCGCCCGAGGGATATAACAGGAGGACATTGAGTATGCCAAACATGGCGCGCGGCACCAACGGATCGTCGACGCGCACCATGAGCAGAAACATCATGCCATTGAAGGCAATGGAGCCGGCGATGATGAGGCACAACATCTGCAGCATGATCATGGGATGAAAGACAACGCCCAGCCCGGCGATGAGCGACCCGATGACGCCTATAGATATTCCGCTCAGCGTCGCCTTGATGGCGCCGGCGATATTCAGCCCGAAGACCAGCTCCAATTTCGTAATCGGCGTCACCAGGTAGCCCTCGTGCACGCCGCGCGCCTTGTCGTCGATGTACGAGCATGCCGCCGCCGATCATCACCGAGATATACATCGCCAGCGCCACCGTCATCGGCAGAAGATACTTCAGATAATTCACGTACGGGTAAAGCTCGACGATTTCGAGTGCGATGGTCTTCGCCAGCCGGTCCTGAATCTGCGGCGCGTTCATGGCGTCCACCAGCGACTGCATCTCGGCTTCGAGTGTCGCTGACGTGAACAGATCGGAGTTGTCGACGACAAAGCCGAGCTTGGGCGCGTCCTGCGCGTAAACGCGGCGCGAGTATTGCGCGGGAATGATGACGGCCGCGTCGATTTTGCCGGTGCGCACGTCTTCGCGCGCCTGCACTTCGCTGGTGTATTCGATGGTGGAGAAGGTTTTGATGTTGGCGGCGACGGCGTCGAAGGCCTCGCGCACTTTCACGGCCTGCGGCCCGTGGTCGTAATCCACCACGGCCACGTGCGTGCCCACAATCTTGCCCCCGAACGCGTTCCCGATGATGATCAACTGCAGAATCGGCATCATCAGCGACATGATCATGAGCGTGGGCGAGCGGAAGAACTTGCGCATTTCGCGCTCGATGATGGCGAACATTCGGTTCATGGCTGCGCTCCCGGACGCGGCGGCATCGTGAACACGGGCTTCACCTGCTCGTCGCGCAGTTGCCGCCCGGTGTAGTGGATAAACACATCGTCGAGCGTGGTGTTTTGCACGCTCAGCGAGGTGAGCGTCTCGCCCAGGCTTGCCGCCAGCTCCACAATCTGCATGGTGGTCTTCGATCCCGACTTGGTGATGACGCGGTAGAAGCCCGAGCCCTCGGGTTGCACGCTGGTCACGCCCTCCATCTTCTTCAGGCGCCCCTGCCACTCTTCGTCGTCGCGGTCGAAATGCACTTCCACCACATTGGCGCCGGCCACGCTGTTCTTCAGTTCCACCGGCGTGCCCAGCGCCACCAGCGTGCCGTGATCCACAATGGCAATGCGGTCGCAGAGCTTGTCGGCCTCATCCATGTAGTGCGTGGTGAGCAGCATGGTGAGGTTGCGCGTAGCTCTTCAGCTTGTTCAGCATCTCCCACACCGCGATGCGCGAAACGGGATCGAGGCCGGTGGTGGGCTCGTCGAGAAAGAAGATGCGCGGATTGTGCACCAGGCCGCGCGCGATCTCGAGCCGGCGCCGCATGCCGCCGGAAAGCGTCTTGGTCTGCGCATCGCGCCACTTGGTCAGATCGACGGCTTCCAGCACCTCGTCGATATTCTTCTTGCGCTGCTCGCGCGGCACGCCGTAGAGCTTGGCGTAAATCGTCAGGTTCTCCTCGACGGTCAAATCCTGGTCGCTGGTCAGCGCCTGGGGAATGACGCCGATGACGCGCCGCACGTCGTCCGGATCCTTGCTCACGTCGTGCCCGGCCACAATGGCTTTGCCCGAGGTGACCGGGATCAGCGTGGTCATCATGCGGATGAGCGTGCTCTTGCCCGCGCCGTTCGGCCCCAGCAGGCCGAAGATCTCGCCCTCGGCCACGCTGAAGTTCACGTCCTTGACGGCTTCAAAATCGCCGTAGCGCTTCACAGATGTGCTCCACCGCGATGGCCACCGGACGCGGCGCGCCGTTGCCGTTTGCTGGCACCCCGTTGCTGGGCGCGCTCACTGCTTCACCAGCTTCGCCTTGGGAATGTAGACCTCGGCCGTCATGCCCGGCACAAACTTTTCGCCGGGATTGGGGATGAGCAGCTTCAACTGGATGGTCTTGATGTCGCGCTTCATGCTGCTCACGTCGCGCTGCGTGGCAAAATCAGCCTCGGCCGCCTTGGCAATCACGTTGCCCCAAACGGTGCCGCCGCTGGGCATCACCACGCGCAAGCTGTCGCCCAGTTGCACGGTGTCGGCCTGCGTCTCAGGCAGCGGAGCGTACACCCAGGTCTGCGTCAGGTCCATGATGGTGACAATGGGCGTCGCCTTCCGTGACCACTTCGCCCTGCCGCGCTGCCCACACGTCCACCTTGCCGTTGATGGGCGAGACGACCTGCGCATAGCCTTCTTCCACTTGCGCCTGTTCCGCCAGCGCGCGGGCATTGGCCGCATCGGCGCGGGTTTGGTCCACCGTGCGCGCCGAAACCTCGGTTAACAATTCATGGGCGCGCGCCTGGCGAAGATTGGCCTCGCGCCGCGGCAAGATTGTCGCGCGCCGCATCCACCGCGGCCTTGGCGGCCTGCAGGGCCGTTGCCATTTCATCGCGCGTCTGCGTGCTCATCGATTCCCTGCTGCGCCAGGGCCACGGTGCGGCTGGTATCGGCCTGCTGATGCGTCATACTGCGCCTGCGCCTGCGCCAGCGCGGCCTGCGCCGCCTGCACCTGCGCCTCCGCGCTCACCATTGCGCTGTGAAGTCTCGCCGCGGTTCTGCTGTTCCGTGTCTTCGGTGCTGTTCAGCTTCGAGCGCTGGCTCGCCGCAGTGGCCTCGGCGGCCTTCAGCGCGGCCTGCAGGTCTTGGCTCTCGATCACCGCGATCAGCTCGCCCGGCGTCACGTCCTGGCCCTCTTCCACGGTCAGCGTCTGAATGCGCCCTGGAATTTTGGAGCTGACGATGACTTCGTTCGCATCCACGGTCCCGATCAGTTGCAGATCGCTGGAACGCCGCGTGGTGGTGAAATACCAGATCAGCGATCCCACCGTCAGCAGTCCAAGAATCATAAAAACTCGATTTCGTGCGCTCACTCGCCCGTCACCTCAAATAATCGATTTCTGCTTGAATTTGGAGGTCTCCGGCATGGGCATATCGGCCAGCACCTTGGCCGCTAACTCCGCACCATGTTTCCGATCCTGAAATATCGCCTGGCCGAGAAACTCCACCGTAGTCGCCCTCCGCGCCCGCAACACCTCGGTGTCGAACGGGTCAAAAGGCATGATCAGCCGCCACACCGGCGCGCTGAGGAAATAGAAGACGTTGCCGCCCAGCGCGGAGAGAATGATCTGCAGCCATTCAATCTCGATCAGCTCGCCTGTCGCGATACCTTCGCGCACCATCGACTGAAACATGGCGTGCAGAGGCGCGAAAATACGTTTGGCCAGAATGGGCAACTCGCCCTCTTCGCCCTTGTGCAGCCGGATCATTTCCTGCTGCATCAGGCTTTGGAATTCGCGCTGCGTCAGAATCCGGTCAAAATGGTCTAGCGCCGCGCGAAGCAGCCGCTCGCCGGGGCTGGCCTCGAGTAAAAATACGGCCATCGAACTGTCACGCACCCGGGCCGAAACCATTTCAAGCGTTGCGGCGTATAGCTTTTCCTTGCTCTCGAAGTAGTAATAGAGCAGCGCCTTGTTAACGCCGGCCGCGACGGCAATCTGTCTCGGTGCGCGCCCCGGCCAGGCCGTTCGCGGCAAACTCAGTCAGTGCGGCATCCAGGATTCGGCTGCGCGTTTCGGCCGAGCGGTCGGCCTGAGTCTCGGTATTGGGGTGCGAAGTCATAATTAACTAACTGGTTAGTAAATTACCGCATATGACTCAGAAAAAACAAGCCCCTCAATGAGAATCGCTAAAGAATTTCTGCAACTTGCAGATTCACTGTATCTTATCCACGCCTATTTCTGCCCTGCTCTAGCCATCAGCCGCCGCATCGGCTCATTGTCCGCGTACACTCGCCACTCCGACACCTTGCCGTCCTCGACGAATGCCCGCAGCGCCACCGGTGTCTTCCACCGATTTTCTGCCGTGATCTTCCCACTGCCCGCATAGGTTCCTTGCGCCGTGCCGAGCAGTACCATGATCGGACCGTCGCAGAAGGTCTCCTCTACGGCAATCGAGTAATCCGGGACCATCACGAAATAGCCCTTCCATGCCGCTCGCATCGCTTCGCGGCCCTGCACAACGCCGCCAAGCGCATCAACAAAACGGTGCTCCTCCGGCATCAGTTCTGCCAGTGCGTCCACGTCCTGCCGGTTGATGGCGCGCACGAATGCCTCCACAACCGCTTCAACAGATTCGCTCATATGGCCTCGCCTCCTCCTCCCCGCCGCTTCTAGTCAAACACCACCGTCTTGTTCCCGTAGCAGAGGATGCGGCGGTCGAGGTGCCAGCGCACGGCCCGCGACAGCACCATGCGCTCCAGGTCCCTGCCCCGCGCCACGAGATCCTCCACCTGGTCGCGGTGCGAGATGCGCGCCACGTCCTGCTCGATGATCGGCCCGTCGTCGAGCACCTCGGTGACGTAGTGGCTGGTGGCCCCGATCAGCTTGACGCCGCGGGCATGCGCCGCGTGATAGGGCCGCGCGCCGGTAAACGCCGGCAAAAACGAGTGGTGCACGTTGATGATCGCCGCCGGATAGCGCGCCACAAATGCCGGCGAGAGAATCTGCATGTAGCGCGCCAGGACGACCAGTTCGATTTCGTTCCGCGCCAGCAGTTCGAGCTGCCGCGCTTCGGCATCGGCGCGGGTTTCTGCCGTTACCGGCACGTGCTCAAACGGCACGCCGTAAAATGCCGCCAAGCTTCTCAACCTCGCGGTGATTCGAAACGATGAGGGGAATCTCGCAGACCAGCTCGCCGGTGCGCCAGCGGTGCAGCAGATCGGCCATGCAGTGCAGATACTGCGAGCAGAACAGCGCCACGCGCGGCCGGCGCGCGCTCGAGGTCGAGCTTCCAGGTCATGCCGAGCTCGGCGGCCAGCGCGCGCAAAGGCGGCGCTGAAAGCCTTCGAGGTCAAAGCCGTCGAGTTCACACTCGACGCGCATGAAAAACAGGCCAAGGTCGTGGTCGATGTGCTGGTCGGCGTGCAGAATGTTGGCGCCACGCTCGTAGAGCAGTCCCGACACGCGCGCCACCAGCCCCTTGCGATCGGGGCAATCGATCAACAGAACAGCGGAATCTTTCATGTTCTTTCAGATTACGACATGGGGATGTAACGCCGGCCTCCCGGCCGGCTGTCGTGTGGGCCTCCCGGCCCACGCCTGACTTCTGACGGCGAGAAAGCCGTGAGTGCTTCCCATCTCCCGGCCGGCGCTACAAACGACGGCGGGGCCGCGACTGCGGCCCCGCACGCCAACTTGCTAACACGCTGACTTGCCGACTCGCTGCTTCCCTTCAGTCGTAGTACTCGAGCCCGAGGTGCGTGATCAGGTCCGCGCCCATGATGTGGCGCAGCGTGTTCTTGAGCTTCATCGACTGGATGAACAGATCGTGCTCCGGATAAAGCCCCGGCGCGCTCTGCGGCGACTTGAGATAGAAGCTCAGCCACTCCTGAATGCCGATGGAGCGCAGCTCCGGCGTGCGCTTGGCCAGATCGAGAAACAGCACCAGGTCGAGCGCAATGGGCGCGGCCAGAATCGAGTCGCGGCACAGGAAATTCACCTTGATCTGCATCGGATAGCCGAGCCAGCCGAAGATGTCGATGTTGTCCCACGCCTCTTTTTCGTCGCCGCGCGGCGGATAGTAGTTGATGCGAATCTTGTGGTAGATGTCCTTGTAGAGATCGGGATAAAGCTCGGGCTGGAAGATGTATTCGAGCGAGCCCAGCTTCGACTCTTCCTTGGTCTTGAACGATTGCGGATCGTCGAGCACTTCGCCGTCGCGGTTGCCGAGAATGTTGGTCGAGAACCATCCGTTGACGCCGAGCATGCGCGCCTTGAAGGCCGGCGCCAGCACCGTCTTCATAAACGTCTGGCCGGTCTTGAAGTCCTTGCCGCAGATCGGCGCGGCGTTCTTCTTCGAGAGCTCGATCATGGCCGGAATGTCGACGGTGAGATTCGGCGCGCCGTTGGCGAAGGGCACGCCTTCCTTGAGCGCCGCGTAGGCATAGATCTGCGAAGGCGCGATGCCGAGATCGTTCTTCTCGCAGTCCCTTCTCGAACGCCTCGATGGATCGATGCACGGCGCGTGGGCTCGAGGAAGATCTCGGTTGACCCGCACCAGATCATCACCACGCGGTCGACGGTCTTCTTGAAGGCGCGAATGTCGGCGCTCACCTGCTCGGCGAGATCGCGCTTGTTCTTGCCCTTCTTCACGTGCGTGCCGTGCAGCCGCTTGACGTAGTACTGATCGAAGACCGCCGGCATGGGCTTGATCTTTTCGAGATACGGCTTCAGCTTCTTCAGCATCTCGGCTTGAGCACCTCGGCGTGCGCGGCCGCCTCGTAGACGTTGTCTTCAAAGATGTCCCAGCCGGTGAAGACGATGTCGTTCAAATCGGCCAGCGGAACAAAGTCCTTGATCAGCGGCGATTTGTTGTCGGTGCGCTTGCCCAGGCGGATGGTGCCCATCTGCGTGAGCGAACCGATCGGCTTGGCCAGTCCGCGGCGAACGGCTTCAACGCCGGCGATCATCGTGGTGGCCACGGCGCCCAGGCCCACCACCATCACTCCCAATTTGCCCTTTGCGGGCTCAACTTTTGTTGCGGCGGTCTTCTTGCTCGCGGACATCTTGCCCACGCGAACTACGACCTTCTTGCCGCCTTTCTTCTTCGTTGCCATTGCTTCTCCTATCCTTCCTTTTTTGGAAATGATTTCGAATTTTCGTACCACTGGAAGCGTCGCTTGCCTACTCCCTACTGGCTGCTCGCTCAAGCTTCCTGTCGTCTTCCTTCCGCGATTCATGTGCGACCACACGAACCACATCAACGCCGCCAGCAACGCCAATTCCACGACCAGATGAAAGCGATGAAACGCCTCCTGCAGCGCGGATCGGTGTTCCACTTCTCGCCCAGCTTCATGCCCGCCCAGGCCAGGCAGAAATACCAGATCAGCGAGCCCAGCGATGGTGTAGATGTGAAAGCGCAGCCGCGGCATCTTGCGCGATTCCCGCGGGAAAGGCAACGAAAGTCTGCACCACCGGCAACATGCGTCCCACCAGGATCGCGATCGACCCGTACTTCTCAAAGAACCACGTCATGCGGTCCAGATCGTGCTGGCTCATCAGCACCCATTTGCCGTAGCGCTCCACCAGCGGCCGTCCGCCCTTGGCGCCGATCCAATACGCAATCGCCGAGCCGATATTGCAGCCCACCGCTCCGGCAATGGCCACCAGGAACAGATTGAAGCGGCCCAGGTAAACCAGGTACCCGGAGAACGGCATGATGAGCTTCGGAGGGAATGGGAATGCCGGCACGAGTTCAATGTCATGAGCCCGACAATGCCGGCGTAGCCGCCGGCGTTGATGACATGGGTGACGAATTGAACTAGCAGTGCGAGGATCTTTTCGGTCATGAGCGTTCCCAGTATATAAGGCCGCTCGCGTGCTCTGGCAGTGTGCGCGCAGCGGTGTGCCGAGAAAACAATCATGCACACGTCTGCATTTCTCATTTGCTAGGATGAGGTTGTATGTGCTTCGAAGATGTCTCAGGAGGATCCAGTTGCCCGATTTCCCGCCTGTTCCGCTCACTCTTGAAGGCTCCAGCGTGCTGCACCAGTTCTTCCGCTTCGACTGGAAAGCCTGGCGGGCCTGCGCGGACGGCGAACGCAAGAAGATCGTTGCCGAGGCGATCGATGCGCTGCAGCACGCTGGAACGCGCAGCGCCGCGAACGCGCCGGTTCGCACGGCGCTTTACTCGCAGCTCGGGCACAAAGGCGACCTGATCCTGGTCCACTTTCGCGAATCGCTTTGAAGCGCTGAACCAGGTCGAGCTGGATCTGGCGCAGACCGCGCTCTACGACTTCCTCATGCCGCGCACTCGTATGTTTCGGTGGTCGAGCTGGGCCTCTACGAGTCGAGCCGCAAGACCTATGAGGCCGCGGCCGCGAAGGGTTTGAGGCGCACTCGCCGGAGTGGAACGCGGAGATTGCAGCCTCGCTCGAGCGCGGCGCCGACGCCATGGCGCCGCGCCTCTTCCCTGCCATTCCCGACGCGAAATACCTCTGCTTTTATCCCATGGACCGCAAGCGCGGCGAGCAGGTGAACTGGTACACCGTGCCGTTTGCCGAGCGCCAGCGCATGATGCACGAGCACGGCATGATCGGCCGCCGCTACGGCGAGCAGGTGAAGCAGATCATCTCCGGCTCGATCGGGATGGACGACTGGGAGTGGGGCGTGGATCTCTTCGCCGACGATCCGGTGGTCTTCAAGAAGCTGATCTACGAGATGCGCTTCGACGAAGTGAGCGCGGTGTATGCGCTGTTCGGGCAGTTCTATATTGGCGTGCGGCTGCCGGTGGAGAAGCTGGGCGCGTGGCTCGAGGGGAAGCTGTAGGTTGCGAGAAGCTGCGAGCGGTTAGTCGAAGTCCGGTTTCTTTGCGGTTTCCACGATGACTACGTCGACCGGGGCTTTGTCCGGCTTCAACTCCACGCCCAGTTGCTCGCGTAGCGCGGTGAACAGGCCAGGCAAAGGCGCATCCGGCGGAACGCCTTGGCCGCTATCTACGGTCCATTCCAGCTTGAAGTCGTATTCCCCAGTCAGTCCAGTCCGATCGACAACTACTCGGTCGCATTCTGGCAAATAGGCAAACCAATCGGCGAAGCTGCTCATCGAAATCGCCAACGCTGTCATATGCCCATTGCTGGCGTGGATACTGTGATTCTGCTCAACCTTTGGCTTGCCGCTGTCACCAAGTTGCGGCGGCGAGGGAGTCAGTTTTGCGCCGGATTTCGCGGACAGCAAGGCATACACAGGAATGCTTTGCATCGCCTGCGTCACTTTGAGCTGGAATCGATCTCGTAGAAAGGAGCGTAAGACAAGCCAAGTTTCCTCGCGCCGCTGCAAGGGGTCCATCGTTTGTATTTTTACCGCTTCAACGTCGTCGAACTTGGCCTCGATGTCAAATGCCTGCTTGCCGATCCAATCTGGACGGCCCAGCACCTGTGAATCCGATTTCAGGCCATAGGCAGTTTGAATCAGCAGCTGCAGCGTGTAGTTTTTGATCGAAACTCGGTCGCGTCCACTGTTCCAGTTACGATCCTCATCGCCTGGCCGGCTGGGCTTGACAGAAGCGACCTCGAAGCTGGGCCGATCTTCTACCGTTGTAACAGACGGCGTCTGCTGCGCATTCGCGCAGGAACAATTCATTACCGCGAATAGAAGCGCGCCTACCACCACGTATCTTGAGGGCATGGTAGGTTCAGTGTATTCCTGCACTCGCGCTCCTTTAAAATGAAAGACGTCATGCCAGCATCGAAAGCAGCCATTAAGAAGAAGCTCGCTGAAAAGCAATCGCGTCGCGGTCCGCTCGCGCCAGAGCGCGTGGCCGCCATTCTCGAAGGGCCTCGACGAGGCCTATCCAGAGGCCGAGTGCGCGCTGACGCATCGCACGCCGTGGGAGTTGCTTGTCGCGACGATTCTTTCCGCGCAGTGCACCGATGTGCGCGTGAACATGGTCACGCCGGAGCTGTTCCGGCGCTTCCCTACTCCCGAAGCGATGGCCAAGGCGAGCCTGCCGGAGCTTGAAGAGCTGATCAGGACCACGGGGTTCTTCCGCAACAAGGCCAAGTCGATTCAGGGCGCGGCACGCAAGATCATCGCCGACTTTAACGGCCAGGTTCCGCAGACGCTCGCCGAGCTGATCACGATTCCCGGCGCGGCGCGCAAAACGGCCAACGTGGTGCTTGGCGTTTGCTTCGGAAAGGCCGAGGGCGTCGTCGTCGATACGCACGTCTTCCGCATCGCGCGGCGTCTGGAACTCGCCAAAGGCGACACGCCGGAGAAGGTGGAGCAGGAGTTGATGCAGGTGATTGCCGCGCGACCGCTGGATCAGTTTCTCGCACCAGATCATCCATCACGGCCGGCAGGTGTGCACTGCCGCGCAATCCGAAATGCAGCGAGTGCAATCTGGAGCCGCTCTGCCGGTCGAAGGACAAGACGTGGAGTTCGTGAATCAGCAGAGCTAGCGGTGTTAGCGGATCAGGGCGGAGCTAGAATTTCGCGCGAAGGGCCTGATCGGCGGCTGCGATCAAGCCCGGGAACGTCCGACACGTTCGCCTCCGCTGCCGGCTCCCAGCCGAGGTCGCGCAGGGTCTTGGCTGGTGATGGGGCCGATGGAGATGGCGCGAACCCCGGCGAAGGGGAATGCGATTCCTGCGGCGCGAGCGCGCCTCGGCGAGATGCGTCACGCTGGACGAACTGGTGAAGGTCGCCGCGTCGATTCCCTTCTCTAATGCTTCGCGCAGAAGTTCCGGCGCGGCAGCGGGCATGACGTTTCGGTAAGCGTCGACGACGTCGACGATGGCTCCGGCGGCGCGCAGCGCATCAGGGAATGACGTCGCGCGCGATTGCGGCGCGCGCCAGCAGAATTTTCTTCCCGGCATGTATGGATCTGCCAGGCTCTCGACCAGAGCCTCGGCAACGTAGGTCTCCGGAACCAGAGCCACGGCCAGGCCGGCTTGGCGCGCAGCGCGGCCGTGGCTTCGCCGACCGCGGCGACACTGCAGCGCGTCGGCAGCCGTTAATGAGCGATAGCCCAAGCCGCTGCGGATCTGTCAAGCGCGCGCACGGTGTTGGCGCTGGTCAGAATGAGCCAATCGTAGGTATCGAGAGCGCGCAGCGCGCGATCGAGCGGCGCGAAATCCGACTGGGGGCCGAATCTCCATGCACCGGAACTTCGACCGGCTCAGCGCCGAGCGCGCGCAGTCCCTCGCTCAGTTTGCCTGCCTGGTGCGCGGCACGCGTGACCAGCACGCGGCGGCCAGCGAGCGGCAGCGCCGTCATCAGGCGGCTCCGCCTGCGCATCGCCGCCGGCCGCAAGCAGTGCGCCCTGCTCCAGCTTCCATCAGCATCTGCGGCAGCCTCGCGGCCCAGCGCCGCGGGATCGTTGTTCTCGCGCAGCGCTTGAAGATAGACGCGCACGGTCTGCGCCGACTTTCGGGCTGAGCAACGACGGCAAAGATCTTCATCGTGCGGACTGATCTCGCCGGATGCTCTCCCACGCTTCAAACGGTATCTGGCGGCAGTGAATCCCGATGGGCACCTGGCAGCCGCCGCCCAGCGCAGCCAGAGCCGCGCGTTCCGCCGTGACGGCGAACCGCGTGTCGGCGTGGTCGAGGAAAGCTCACCGCCTCGATGGTCGCAGCATCGTCCTTGCGCGTCTCAATGCCGAGCGCGCCCTGGCCGGCGGCAGGACAGAAATCTTCCGGTCGAGGCCGCTCGCGCACCCAATCGGTGCGGCCCAGGCGGTCGAGCCCGGCGGCGGCGAGCAGAATCGCGTCGACCTGCCCCTCGGCCAGCTTGCGCAGGCGCGTATCCACGTTGCCGCGAAACTCGACCAACTTCGATGATCGGGCCGCAGCGCCTTCAGCTGCGCGCGGCGGCGCTGGCTGCTGGTGCCCACACGCGCGCCCTGCGGCAGCGCAGCGAGATTGGCATGCTTGACGGAAACGAATACGTCGCGCGGATCGACGCGCGCCGGCGTGGCCGCGAGCGCGAATGGCTCCGGCAGCTCGGTGGGCAAATCCTTGAGCGAATGCACGGCGAGATCGACGCGGCCGTCGGCGAGCGCCTCTTCGATTTCCTTGGTGAACATGCCCTTGGAGCCGACCTCGGCGAAAGTGACTTCCTGCAGCCGGTCGCCGGTGGTTTTGATGATCTCGATTTCGACGTCGTGGCCCTGGACGCGCAGCAATTCGGCGATGTGATTGGCCTGCCACAGTGCGAGCTGCGATCCGCGGCTCCCGATGCGCAGCTTCATCGGCGCGCCTCCATGCCGCTTTGAAAGACTTCGATGTTGACGACGCGCTTGTTTCCGGATTCCTCGGCTTCGGGCCTTCCGGTTCCGGCTTCGCCGCCGGCTCGCGCGCCAGCGGCGCCTCAGCCGGGGCAGCCGGCGACACCGACCACTCTTCGCAGAGCGCATCGAGCCGCGCCTCGTCGCCCTCGCGCGCCGCCTGCTTGAGCGCCTGCATGGGCGGATGCAGAAATTTGTTCACCAGTCCGCGTGTGAGCGCCTCGACGGCGGCCAGCTGCTCAGGCGTAAGCGTGCCCAGCCGGCTGTGAATCCGCTCGATCTCGGCCACGCGAATCTCTTCGGCCTTGCTTTTGCAGTGCGACGATGGCCGGCGCGACATTGACGGTGCGCTGGCGCTGGTGGAAGCGCTCGACCTCCGCGGCGATCAGCGCCTCGGCGTCGATGGCCTGGCGGCTGCGCTCTTCCATGTGCGACGCGGCCACCTGCTGCAGATCGTCGATGTCGTAGACAAAGATGCCGTCGAGCTTGTTCATCTCCGGATCGACGTCGCGCGGGACGGCGATATCGATGAAGAACATGGGCCGGTTGCGGCGCTTGTGCAGGAAGGCCTGCCCGTGCTCGCGGCGGAAGATGGGATGCGGCGCGCCCGTGGAGCTGATGACGATGTCGGCGCGGCTGGCCGCTTCGTAAAGCTGGCCGAAGTCGATGACCTCGGGCACGACCGCGCCGGCAAACTCTTCGGCCATGCGGCGCGCGCGCTCGGCGGTGCGATTGCTGACCAGGATGGCGCCCGCGCCCTGCTGCACGAGGTGCCGCGCGGCGATCTCGCTCATTTTTCCCGCGCCGACCAGAAAAACCGTGCGCCCCTCGAGCGAACCGAAGATTTTGCGCGCCAGATCGACGGCGACGGAGGCAATGGAAACCGAATTCGAACCGATTCCCGTCTCGCTGCGCGCCCTTTTCGCCGCGGCAAATGCGCTCTGCAGCAGATGTTCGAGCTGGCCGGAGACGGTTCCCGCGGCGCGCGCCACGGCGAAGGCTTCTTTCACCTGGCCGAGAATCTGCGGCTCGCCGACCACCATGGAGTCGAGGCTCGCGGCCATGCGGAAGAGATGGCTGACGGCTTCTTTGTCGTGGTACTCGTACAGGTGCGGCGCAAGCACTTGGGCGTCAATGCCGAAGTGGCTCGACAGGAATGCCGGCGACCGGCACGTCGGCGTCTTCGACGGCGGCCAGCAGCTCCACGCGATTGCAGGTGGAGACGATCATGCACTCGGCGACTCCCGGCGTCGAGGCCAGCGCGCGCGTGGTTTCGGCCAGCTCGTCGCGGCCGATGGCAATTTTCTCGCGCAGCGCGATGGGCGCCGTTTTGTGGTTCACGCCAATGAGTGCAAGCGTCATTGGGGACCGAACCTGTGCACCTGGCTGAAGAAGTTGACTGCCCAGACGGCCATCATCACGACCAACGCCGCGCCGGAGACGTAGGCGGCCCTGCGGCCGCGCAGTCCCATGCCACGGCGGAGCAAGAGGAGCGTGGCGTAAACAATCCACATCACGAACGAAGCCAGGATGTTGGGATCGAGAAAATAGGACGCGCCGAGCGAGGTTTCCTGCACCAGGACGGAGCCGATCAGCAAGCCGACGGTCATGCAGGGAAATCCGAATTCGAGGGTGGCGAGAGCCAGACGCTCCAGCGTGTCGAGCGGCGGCAGCCAGTCGAGCGGAGCCACAGCGCGCACCTTTGCCCGGCTTGGGCTTGGCCTTGATGCGGCGCTCCTGCACCAGATACATCAAGGAGGCCAGCAAGCTGAAGCAGAGCGCCGCATAGGCCAGCAGCAGGGCGATGATGTGCGCCACCAGCCAGCTGATCCACACTCGCTGCGAGGGAAAACGGTAGCGGTCCGGCCCCAGGGCGGGGATGAAGACGAGGAAGAACGTGGCCGGCAAGGCAAAGATTCCAAGGGAGATGGCGTCGTAAAGCCACCACACGAGGAAGAACAGGCCAGCCACGGCAAAGCCCAGCAGCGACTCGATCTCGCGCACGCCGACCGGCATCAAGCGATGCGCCTGCACCAGCATTTCGACCACCGAGACAAAATGGAAGAAAAAGGCCATGCCGCCCAGGTGGACGCAGGTCTTGCGCCAGGGCAGGGATTTGAGAGCACGGCCGGGAAGACGGCGACACATCCGCCGGCATAGAGAATGGCCGCAACTCGTAGCCAAAGCAGGTACATGGCAGCTTTTACCTTAAAGGCGTAACCGATCAGTATACTGTGATGCAAATCACCCTGCGGAGTCGCATGGCGACGCGGCTGACGCAATCGCCCGACAACGAGAGAGGCAACGGATCAAGATCGCGCTGCCCTGCAGGGTTGATTCTTGTTGTGGATGCGAATCCCCAGGGCTCGGTTCGGCCGGTTGAAGGTGTGCAATGGAACGGCTTCATCCATCACGTGTCCGTGCGTCGCCTTGAGCCGAGCCTCGGGAACACGTCGAGCGCCGCCTTGAGAACTTCAGAGACCGGATCTGGAAAATCCGCCTCCCGCAACTTCGCGCAAGAACTGAAAGCCCCGCCCTGTCTCGCGCTCCGGCTCGACCGACAGCTTGTCGACCGCTTCCCGTTGCATCAGGAGAAGATAGCTTTCCGCTTCGTAAACCAGATCGCGGAGAGTGTTGTTGTCTGCCACGCCTATCGCACGTTCAATGGCAATCAGCTTCTGTAACAGGAGAGTGTGATTCATCAGTGGGGGGCCCCTTTTGATTGTTGGTGCGAGGGTTCCAGTGTGCCCTTAGATGCCGCCCGTGGATGTGATCTAGATCACGCAATGCGTCGCAATCGGACACCCCGCGCGTCCCCCTAATTGAGCGAATCTCCCTCCCCGGCGCCTGTGCAGCGCGGCGGACGCCGGGGCTGATTATTGCATCAGAATGCCGTAAGCGTTACTGCTTTTTGGCAACGAACGTAGAAGTCCGGCCCGTGACCTTGTCGTTATCCACCACGGTCATCATCTTGCCGTTCGCCGAAACCGTCATTGTCGAAACATCAACGACCTTGCCGTCCCGCTTGTCGGTTTCCTCAATGGTGTTCGCATTGATTTTTTTCAGCGAGACCGCGTTGTAGAAATGCGAGCCGGTCGCCGGGTAGTCGGCGCCGTCAAACTTCGCGGTATAGGTCTCACCGGTTGGCGAAGTCATCGTAAACTGATCGCCATTCATCTTGTACGTGGTGAGCAGGCCATTATCGCTTCCGGTCTGCTTCTGGATGATCCACTGGCCGGAGGTGGCATGCACCCCCGCCGGCGCCATGCCGCTGCGCTTGGCAATCGTTTCAAAATCTGTCGGCGCGCCGCCATTCGCGGGGTGACCGGTCGATTTGACAGTGAGAGTCTTACCGTCGGCAGAGACCGTACGGGTCTGTTCGTAATCGGCTTGTCCGCCCTTTTTGGTCACGATGGCGATGGTGTGCGGATCCACGATCGGAACGCTGATCGTGTCGTACGATTGCCCGGTGACCGCGTGATCCTGCCCGTCGGCGGCAACGTCGAACGTGGGATTGCATGTGACGCAGTGGTACCAGCCCTGGCTAATGTAGAAAGCCAGGGGTTTCGGGCTGAACTTGGTCTGCGACAGGTCAGTTTTCCAGGTGCCGTCGAATGGGGATTGTGCCTTGGCAACCGTGGCAGCGCAGAGCGCCACCAGGGCCAGCAACGCGCAATAAACGTACTGCTTCATCTTCTTCATCTGACTTTCCTCCGTGGGGATTTTGGAATTGTGTGCTGGGCCGGAATTCGGCGAAGTAGGATCGGGGTAACCCTGCGAGCCGCAGCGATTGTACATGGACGCACCGACGCCCGCCTAGCTTATTTCTTCAAGGCAATTAAGGCTGCCGCCGCGAGAGTCCTGGAGCCAATGAAGATTTTTAAGAGTGGCTTTTATGAAGGCCGATCAACAGGTCGTACGCTGGCCGAAGCGCCTTAGAGGCGGAGCCCTGGCGGCGTGGCCTACGCCATTTCGCGCAGGTACGGAGCGCGCCGGGACGCTTCGCTGTCTGGCTGACTCATGCTCGCTAGCGCTTCGCACTGCATATCGAGGAGATAGCTCTCCGCGTCGTAAACCAGGCCGCGGACCGTGTTGTTGTGCGCCACTCCGACCGCACGTTCAATCGCAATCAACTTTTGTAGCAGAACATCGAGACTCATAAAGGGGTCTCCTTTGGGATCTTCGTGCGAGAGCACCAGTTTGCCGATTCTCCGCCGCCCCTGAAAGTGATCTATATCACTTCAGTTGCAGGTACCGGGCTTGGGCCCTGCGCTGCCCTTACAGCCGTTCCACAACGCCCTGGGGCCTCTGCCATCATCCCGCTTGGATTCAATCGGCGTCCTTCAATGCTTTCCTTTCGGTTCGATGCAACAAGGCTCTTGCGGAGTTTTCAGCCGCGAATTCCACCGTCCCACCCGCTACCCTGTGGCTCACTGCCGCGATAGTCTTAGAACCAGCGTGATCCGCGACGACTCTCAATCTCGCTGCGTGGGCGTCACTCCCTCGGGCAAAACGCCGCTCTTGGACGCAGCTCTGTCCCCGCAAACGGGCCCGGCTTGCGCCTCCATGGGTGCGCGCGACGTCACTGATCCAGAAGAGTTTGCTCTCACTTCCCTGCCCCTCACTTCCCTGCCTGTCGACAGGCGCCCGGCGGAGAGCAGCTCCACGGAGTTGACCCCGTTCATGCGCCAGTGGACTGCGGCCAAGAAACAAAACCCCGATGCCCTGCTGTTCTTTCGCATGGGCGACTTTTACGAACTGTTTTATGACGATGCTGCGACAGCCAGCCGCGAGCTGCAACTCACGCTGACGGCCCGCGACCGGGAGCGCAGCATTCCCATGTGCGGCGTTCCCTACCATGCCGTGGATCAGTACCTGACGCGCCTGTTGCGCAAGGGCTACCGCATCGCTCTCTGCGACCAGATGGAAGACCCCAAGCTCACCAAAAAGATTGTGCGGCGCGAGGTGACGCGCGTGCTTTCGCCGGGCACGGCGCTCGATGCGGGGCTGGGCCAAGAGCAGAACAACTTTCTCGCGGCGCTCTACGAAGCAACGCCCAAGAGCGTCCGCGCGAGCGAATCGGTTTGCGCGCTGGCGTTGCTGGATGTGTCGACGGGCGAGTTTCGCACCGCGGAGTTCCGTGGTGCAGATGCCCGGCCGCAGGCCATCGATGCGCTGCTGCTGGCCGCTCCCAGTGAGGTGCTGGTGGCTTCGAGCGCGGAGCTTCCGCCGCAACTGGAGCGCATTCCGGCCCGAACGCGCGTTGAGGACTGGGTGTGGACGCGCGACTTTGCTGTCCCGCTTGTCGAGCGGCAACTGAATGTGCATTCGCTCGAGGGCTTCGGGCTGAATGGCCACGAGCCGGCGGCGATTGCGGCCGGGGCCGTGCTGCACTACGTGCGCACCACGCAAAAAAACGAAGCGCTGCATATTGACTCGTTGAAATTCGAGGAGCATTCGACCTCCCTTGAACTGGACCAGGTGACGGTGCGGAATCTCGAATTAGTGGAGCCTCTGTTTTCCGGGCAGGACGATCGCGTCACGCTATTTCGCACTCTCGATGTCTGCCTGACGCCGATGGGCAAACGGCTGCTGCGCGCAACCATTCTGCGGCCGTTGAACGCAGCGCCGGAAATCAACGCGCGTTACGGAGCAGTCGCCGAGGCGCACGGCGACTTGCTGAAACGCGAGGAACTGCGGCGTGCGTTCGGCGGCATTTTGGACCTGGAACGACTGCTGGCGCGGATTTCGCTCGATTCCGCGGGGCCGCGCGACGTGCGCGCGCTCGCCGCAAGCCTGGCGCGGCTACCGGGACTGAAAATCGCGCTCGAAGCTATGACTGCGCCCCGATGGCGCACAATTTCCGCGCACCTTGACATGCTCGACGACGTGACGACGCGCATCGTGCGCACGCTGGTGGCAGAGCCACCGCTCACACTCGCCGATGGCGGCGCGATTGCCTTGGGTGTGGACGCCGAACTCGATGAGTTGCGCTCGGTTTCAAGCTCCGGCCGGCAGGCCATCGCCGCCATCGAAGATCGCGAGCGGCAACGCACCGGCATCGGCTCGCTGAAGGTGCGCTATAACTCCGTCTTCGGCTACTACATCGAAATCACTAAGGCGAACCTCGCGCTCGCGCCCGCCGACTACGAGCGCAAACAGACGCTGGTAAACGCCGAGCGCTTTACTACGCCGGAACTGAAGGACTACGAACGCAAAATTCTCACCGCGCACGACCGCTGCATTGAGATTGAGAAGTGCATCTTTGCCGAGTTGAGAAAGTTCGTTCTCGAGAGCGCCGGCCGCATCCGCCGCAGCTCCGCGATCGTGGCCGAGGCGGACCTGCTGGCATGTTTTGCGCACCTGGCAGCAGCGCGGCGTTATGTACGCCCGCAGTTGGTCGAGGAGCCGGTGCTTGAGGCCGTGGCGGCGCGGCATCCCGTGATCGAACAGTGGATGGAAGAGACGCGCGAGGGGCGCTTCATCGCCAACGACCTCTATCTATGCGCCCTAGAAGAATCTCCTCCAAAGAGTGAAAGTGCGGGAGCACCGCCGAGCCTGCTGCTGGTGACCGGGCCCAACATGGGCGGCAAGAGCACATATCTGCGGCAAGCCGCGATGTTGGTGTTGATGGCACAGATGGGCAGTTTCGTTCCGGCCGACTCGATGCGCTTCGGCCTGGTCGACCGCGTTTATACACGAATAGGCGCCAGCGACAATGTGGCGCGCGGCCGTTCGACATTCATGGTCGAAATGACGGAGACCGCAACGATCCTGAACTCGGCGACCAACCGCTCGCTGATCCTGCTTGACGAGATGGGCCGCGGCACCGCGACCTTCGACGGGCTCTCGCTGGCATGGGCGACCGTGGAGTTTCTGCACGCCGAAGTGGGCGCGCGTACACTGTTTGCCACGCACTATCACGAGCTGACCATGCTGGCCGAGAAACTGCCGCGTGTGCGCAACCTACGCGTGGGTGTGAAAGAGTCGGCGAGCGGCATCGTGTTTCTGCACAACATTGAACCCGGCGCGGCCAGCAAGAGCTACGGTATTGAAGTGGCGCGATTAGCCGGACTGCCCGCAGCGGTCATCGAGCGCGCCAAGCACGTGCTGCGCCAGCACGAGAAGCAGGAGCGGCAGAGCGTGCAGGTGGAGACAGCGCCCGACCCGATGCAGATGACGATCTTCACGCCGCTGTCGCAAAGGATTGTGGACCGCATTGAAGCCACGGATGTAAATGCGCTGACGCCTCTGCAAGCGCTGAATCTGCTGGAAGAACTGCAACAGGAACTGAAGAAGAGCAGAGACTAAGGGACGTCGGGACTAGAACTGGTTGCATAAATCGGGTTTTGTATCAGGGCACGAGTTTACTCGTGCCGAAGAAGGCGGAGAACTAGGGGTTTTAACCCCTGAGGAACGCTTTTCAATCGGCTTTGAGAATTTATGCAACCAGTACTAAGGACTGAGGGACTATGAAAGAGAATTTGCGTCAGGCTGCAGGTAGTTTGCTGGTGGTGGGATTGGGCGATAAAGAGCTCACCGCGATGGAGCGCGCGTGGCTCAAACTCATCCGGCCCGCGGGGATCATTCTCTTCAAGCGGAATATTGCCGATCGCGAGCAAGCGCGCGCTCTGCTCGCCGAGGCCACCAGCTTTTGCCCGCCGCATTACGGCGTTTTTGTCGACGTGGAAGGTGGCACGGTAGACCGGCTGCGCGATGTGCTGGCGCCGATTCCCTCGGTGCAGGCCGTGGCGCAGGCGGCGCGCGCAACCGGCCGCGCCGCAATCCAACGCGAGCACGGAGAACTGGTGGCGCGTGCCGTGAAGGCCTTCGGGTTCAATTCGTCCTTCGCGCCGGTGCTCGATCTGGCGCTGCCGGAGTCGCGCAAGGTGATGGAAACGCGTTGCGCTTCTGAAACCGGCGCGGAGGCGTTGCAACCTACGCGCGCGAGTTTCTCGCAGGGCTAGCGGCGCAAGGCGTGGCGGGATGCGGCAAGCATTTTCCCGGGCTCGGCGGAGGCACGCTCGATTCGCACCTGGAGACTCCGAAGATCGAGCGCACATGGCAGCAATTGTGGCAGGAGGATCTGGAACCTTACCGAGCGCTGCGCGATGAGTTGCCGATGGTGATGGTGAACCACGCGGCGTATCCCGCTGACGCCGGGCCGAAGCGCCCGGCCACCGTTCGAATTTCTGGATGCAAGACCGTGCTGCGCAAGCGCATCGGCTATCGCGGCATCGTTCGTCTCGGACGATCTGGAGATGGGCGGCGTCGCCAAATTCATGCCGATTGCCGAGGCCGCGGTTGCAACCGTGCGCATGGGCTCCGATCTGGCTGAGATCTGCCACCAGCCCGGAACCGATCCTGCAGACGTTCGAAGCGCTGATCCGCGAAGGCGAGCGCTCGGCGGCGTTCAACACGATTTTGCTCGCGCGGGCGAGGGAGTCGGCGCGGAAGCGGGCGGCAACTTTTCCGGCAAAGATGCCCTCGGCGCTCAACCCGAAACAATTCGAGGCGTTGCGTGAGCGGATCGTGCGCTTCGCACATGATCGAGCGAGCGAGGCGAAACGCGTGGCCGAGAAGGCCGCCGCCGCGGAAACAGCATGAGAGACGCCATGACCGTTGCCGGCGTCATGAGCGGCACGTCCGCCGATGGGATCGACGTCGCCGTGGTGCGGATTGCAGGACCCGCGACTCGCCCGAAACTCACACTGCTGGCGCATGAGCATTTCGCTTACTCCTGCGGCACTGCGGCGCGCTGTGCTCGCTGCCATGAATGCATCCTCGACTTCAACAGCCGAACTCGCGCGGCTCAACTGGCGCCTCGGTCTCGCGTATGCGGAGGCGGTGAAGCAAACCGCCGAAAGGCACAAGCTGCATCTTGATCTGGTCGGCTGTCACGGCCAGACGCTCTACCACCAGGCCCGCGCGGCCCATATGCGGGCCGCAAATTTGCGTGCACGTGGCAGGCGGGTGAAGCGCAGGCGATAGCCGCAGTGCTAGGAGTTCCGGTGGTATCGAACTTCCGCCCTGCCGACATGCTGGCCGGCGGCCAAGGCGCGCCGCTGGTCCCGCTTCTGGATTATGTTCTCTTCGCCGATGCGAAGCGCGGGCGCGTTTTGCAAAACATCGGCGGCATCGCAAACTTGACTGCCATCCCCGCCGGCGGTCTGCCCCGCACAGTTATTGCATTCGATACCGGGCCGGGCAACATGGTCATCGACTGGCTGGCGCAAAAACTTTTCGACAAGCCCTTCGACCGCAACGGCGCCCTTGCGGCGCGCGGAACGCGTGATCGAGTCCGTGCTGAAAGACGCCTTGCGCCATCCATATTTCAAACAGCGCCCGCCCAAGACCGCTGGACGCGAGCAGTTCGGCCAGAGCTTACGCGGCGGAATTTTTGCGTAAGTGCCTGGCACAGTCCAAAGACGCTCGACGATGCGCTCGCCACAGCCACGGCCTTACCGCCGAGACGCATCGCACAGAGCTACGCGCGCGATGTCCAAGACCGCATGAAAGGCCGCGCCGTCGATTTCATCGTCTCCGGCGGCGGCGCGCGCAACCGGACACTGATGAAGATGCTGGCTGAACGGCTCGAGCCCCTGGGTTGCGTGTTGCGCGACAGCGATGCCTTCGGATTGCCCGCCGAAGCCAAGGAAGCGGCGGCGTTTGCGCTGCTCGCGTGGTGCACATGGCATCGGCTGCCGGGCAATGTACCCAGCGCAACGGGAGCCCAGCGCGCCGCGATCCTCGGACAAGTGACCTATGCGTAAAGCGCTTGCGCTCGCGGCGTCGGCACTGCAGTAGATTCTGGCGCGCGGCCTGACGTTCGTGAATCTCTGGTGCTTCGATACGCTCGTCGTGCACAACCGGGGGTTAACCCACGTGGTTCCATCGCCTTCAGGAAGTTAGACCTTTCAGGAAACTGCGCAGCTCAAGCAAGACTGTACTGGTGTTGTCTGGTGAGGATGTGATTCCAGTCGCCCGATTTTCAGGTACATTTCTGCTACCATAAGGGTGACTGCGGTTCCCGGCGCCCGGCTGAATTCCCAACATAGTGAGAGTTGAGCGCAAAGGCGAGCGAGAGCCGCTCAAAGGAGAATTTTTATGCCTCTAGTTTCCATGCGGCAGCTCCTCGACGAGGCTGCCAAGGGCGGATACGGTGTCGGCGCGTTCAACGTGAACGACATGGAGCAGATTCAGGCCATCATGATGGCCGCCCGGCAGACCAAGTCGCCGGTGATCGTCCAGGCCAGCCGCGGCGCGCGCGCATTTGCCGAGGACCTCTACCTCTTCAAGCTGATTCAGGCGGCTGCGGAGCTGAATCCCGATATTCCCATCGCCATGCACCAGGATCACGGCAACAGTTTTGAGACCTGCAAAAGCGCCATCGCTCTGGGTTACACCTCGGTGATGATGGACGGCTCGCTGAAGGAAGACGGCAAGACGCCGTCGACCTTCGAAGAGAATGTCGACGTCACGCGGCGCGTGGTCGACTACGCGCACGAGCGCGGCGTAACCGTGGAAGGCGAGATCGGCGTGCTGGGCGGCGTCGAAGACGGCCACGGCGCGGGCGGCACCGGCCTCGAGCACATCACCGATCCCGACCAGGCTGTCGAATTTGCCGAGCGTACCGGCGTGGACGCGCTGGCCATCGCCATCGGCACCAGCCACGGCGCTTACAAGTTCAACAAGAAGCCGGACGGCTCCGTGCTCAAGATGGACGTGCTCATCGCGATCCACAAGCGCCTGCCCCACACCCACCTGGTGATGCACGGCAGCTCATCTGTGCCCAAGGAACTGCAGGACATCGTGAACCAGTACGGCGGCAATCTGAAGCCTACTTGGGGCGTGCCCGTCGAGGAAATTCAGCTTGGCATCCGCAACGGCGTGCGCAAGGTCAATGTGGACACCGACAACCGCCTGGCCATCACCGGCGCCATCCGCAAGGTTTTCGCGGAGACGCCGGAGAAGTTCGACCCGCGCGACTACATGAAGCCGGCCCGCGAAGCCATGGCGAAGGTAGTGGCAGAACGCATGACCGAATTCGGCCAGGCCGGCCATGCCGGCGATTACACGCCGATTCCGATCAGCGAAATCGCGAGAGGGCTACAAGAGCGGCAAGCTCGACACACGCCCTTCCGTCGCTGCCCGGTAGCTCCTCACCCCGCTGAACGACAAATGCGCCACGCCGCGATTGCGGGTGGCGCATTTTTTCTGCTGCACAAATCTTCTGAACCTCGCCGGCGACTCGACTTCAGAGGCCGTAGCTGGTATCGCCGCTTTCTTCGCTGCTCACTTCTTCGTAGCGCTGAATTTTCAGCGGCTTCAAGTCGCGCGGCACCACCACGGTTCGCTCCACCGTGTCTTTCGCCTTCATCGCCTCTTCCACGCCGAAGGTCATGGCAAGCTCGTCGATCTTGTCGCCGTAGTGACGGCGCAGCAGCGAAAGGTCTGCGCGCAACTCGGCACGCTGTTGGAGATCCTCGTCGTCGGAGGCTTCCCATCTTGCAGTGAGAATAATAGAGAAGCGCAGCGCGGCCAACTCTTCGATCTCGTAAGTCAGCATCGCCTCGCGGCTTTCTTTGACATAGCGCGAAGCAGGTCCCATCAATGATGCGTGAAGCGGAGCGTAAAGCAATTCCGTGGACACGGCAGTCCTCCCTCCGCGGATTTCCCGCGGGGATGATCTCGAGCGATCAGCCGGAAACCACCAGCCTCGAGAGCACCGGCCCGCTGCCCCATACTTCGGCTGGATTGGCCCTAGTGTGTAGGCGTGAATTGGAGTTCGCTGTGAGCTAAGTCACTTGATGTTGGCAGGGAGTTC
The DNA here is from genome assembly GCA_963826735.1 of uncultured Acidobacteriota bacterium. Classification (GTDB taxonomy): domain Bacteria; phylum Acidobacteriota; class Terriglobia; order Terriglobales; family Acidobacteriaceae; genus Telmatobacter. Next base: position 95,862 of record CAWGYN010000004.1, on the reverse strand, counting down.
CAAAAGAGTCATTCGCTTCACGCTAACACGCTTCGATCCAACACTAAACGTTCAGAAGGAGGCAGGCTTTCGCGAGTTGTAACTTTTGTAACGGGCTCAGGCCACTTCAGTGGAGATGGGCGCAGCAGTTACACCCGCCGCTCGACTCGATTCGCCCGGCTGCATCAGGAGCCAGTAGTGGAAGCCATCGACAATAGCCATCAGCGCGGCCTGGTTCAGGTCGCTGCTCACGCCCGCGGTGGTCCACGGCTCGTGACCGTCGGCATTAAAGCTCACCGCGACCCGCACATGCGCGGCCGAATCGTACGCCTTGACGTCGAGTGCGGTCACGGTGAAGGTTCCCAGATGCATCTTGGCCAGGGACGGGAACGGCTTTTCGAGTTCGCGGCGAAGCGCCTTGGTGAGGGCGTCCACCGGGCCGGCCCCTTCGGCCCGCGTGGTCGCGACTTTCGCGTCGCCGAGCATGAGCGTCATAAAAGCCAGAGCATAGTGGTCACCGACGTCGTCACATTCGTCGAAGATGCGCCAGCTTCTCACAGCGAACCAATTCGGCAATGTTCCCAGCGTCCTCATGCAAGCCAGACGGAACGAAACCTCGCTGGCCGTAAAGCCCCCGCCTTCGATCATGGCCGCATTCGCATCCATCAGCGTCTGCGCCTGTGCGGAGTTAAGCGGTACGCCAAGCGACTCCGCCAGCAACATGATGTTGGCCTTACCCGACTGTGCGTTCACGCCGATGACCGGGCTGGCGCCCACGCGCGCCGGATCGCACCACAAGTACGCGCCGGGATTTTTGCGTTCGCTCGAGCCATGCATCCCCGCCCAGGTGCCAAACGCGCCGGGGCCTACGATAGGCGCCCCGTGCGGCGGATCCAGTGCGAAAGCCGCGTAGGCCGAGTGCGCCAGGCTGGTCAATCCCGTAAGCGCCTGCGGAGAAACAAACTCAGCTTCGCCGCGAAGCTGCATGGCTCCAATGACTGTGGTCAGGTTGACGTTGCCGCAACGCTCGCCCGTGCCGATCAGTGTTCCCTGCACCTGCACGGCGCCCGCCATGACAGCAGCGCGCGTGTTGGCGACGCCGAGGCCGCGATCGGTGTGACCGTGAAATCCGAAACCCGCGCCGTCAAAGTCGCGAATGAGGCCGCCGACTACCCGCTCCACTTCTTCGGGATTGGCGCCACCGTTGGTGTCACACACCACGATGCGGCTTACGTTCTGGCGAACACACTGTTCGGTAAGCTGGCGAAAGTGGTCGAGGCTGCGCTGCGCAAAATCGCCGTCGCAGGGATTGCCGTTTTCACAGCGCCCGCACTGCGCATCCATGGCGTGCTCCAGGTCGACGATCACCTCAAGGCCGTGCGACTGAAGGCAGTCGATGGTCTCCCACGTCATGCGCAGATTTTCTTCCGGGCTCACGCCGAGCGAGCGCTCCACGTCGAGCAGCCGCGACTTCACCACGATCACCGCAACGGGAACACGCCGCTTGTGGCGCAGGATGAACTCGACATCGGGCCAATCTTCAACTTTCGCGCCGCGTCCGCGTGTGCGCCCGAACAAGGCCAGCTTCATCGCTCCTGTATCGACGTTGGCGAGAGCGCTGGTCAGGTCGCTGACAAACTGGTTGGCTCCGGCAAATCCGATCTCAGCGTAATGCACGCCGAACGCCGCCATACGCTCAAGCAGGAGCACGGCATTGGGCACAGAGATCTCCAGATTCGGCTGCTGCATGCCGTCGCGGAGACTGGTGTCGAAGATCTCGACTTTTCTGATGGTCTTTTCCGTCATCTCTTCCTGCAATCGATCGCGTTCCCTCAGGTTTTTCTGCCGTGGGACGAGAAAACCCTCACGTTACCATCATATCGTGGCTCAAGATTTCGGGCACTCCAGCGTCCGAAGTAAAGGCATCGCGATGGGGAACCATCGCAAGCAACGGCGTAAAAAGTAAGCAGCCCCGCTCCTGTTTTTCTTGATCCTGGTTCCTAGCCGGGCTCTGCTTTTCTTGGTCCCTCGTTCCCTTGGTCCCTTGGTCCCTGCCTTTCTCACACTGCGGGCGCGGCCGAGGGCTCACGCGAAGGCGGTGCCAGCGCGCCTGCCTCCTGGTCCTTGTACTGCAACTGATACAGCTTCCAGTAAAGTCCACGTTGCGCCAGCAACTCCTGGTGCGAGCCCATCTCGCGCAACTGGCCCTTGTGCATCACCAGAATGGTCTCGGCCCTTTGCACAGTTGACAGCCGGTGCGCGATCAGCACACTCGTGCGCCCCTCGACCATGCGTTCGAGCGCCCCGCGAATGCGCAACTCGGTGTCGGTGTCGACGCTCGATGTGGCCTCGTCAAGGATGAGAATACGCGGATTGTAGGCCAGCGCGCGGGCGAAGTTGATGAGCTGTTTTTGCCCCGTGGAGAGCGAGTTGCCGCGCTCGCGCACCGCCTCGTCAAAGCCGTTGGGAAGCGACTCGATGAAGTCGAGCACGTTGACATCCCTCGCCGCGCGGCGCATCGTGGCGTCGGTGATTTCTTCGTTGCCGAGGCGGATGTTTTCGCCGATGGTTCCCGAAAAAAGGAACGGATCTTGCAATACCACCGCGAAGTGGCGGCGCAGCGCCGTCAAATCCTGATCGCGGAGGTCCACGCCATCGATAAGAATGCGGCCCGCAGTCACCTCGTAAAAGCGCATCATCAGGCTGGTCAGCGTGGTTTTGCCCGCGCCGGTGTGACCGACAATCGCGATCGTCTGCCCCGGCTCGATGGTGAAGGAAACGTCTTTGAGAATCCACTCGATGCCATCGAGGCCGGCCAGTTCCGCGCCGTCCGCCGCCGCTTGCTCGGCCTTTGCCACGGCGGCCTTCTGCGCATCCGTAAGTTTCTGATAGGTGAACCAGACGTGCCGAAATTCAATGCGATTCGATCCGTTGCCGGCCACAGGATGCGGAGGGCTGACAATCTCCGGCGCAGAGTCCATGAGCTTGAAGATGCGTTCGCAGGCGGCCATGGCCGATTGCAGGATGTTGTACTTGTCGCTCAGATCCTGGATAGGCCGCCAGAAGCGCAATGAGAACTGCGTAAACATGATGAGCACGCCGATCGTAACCGTGGGCGGCAGGTGCAGTACCCCAAAGCCGCCGCGCCACACCACGAGAGCAATGGCGACAGAAGACAGAAAATCGACGGCCGGATAATAGAGCGCGTAGGCAAGGATCGTGTCCATGAAGGCGACCATGTGTTGCCGGTTCACGGCTTCGAAGTCTGTGTAGGCGCGCTCTTCGCGATTGAAGAGCTGCACCACGCTCATGCCCGAAATGTGCTCCTGCGTAAAACTGTTAATACGCGCGATGGCTGTCCTCACGCGCCGGAAACTCTCACGCACGTGGTCGCGGAAGATGCGCGTGACGATCCAGATCAGCGGCAGCACCGCGAAGGCCAGCAACGACAGCCACCAACTGATGGCGAGCATTACGGCGGCCATGATGGCGAGCATGAAGAAGTCGTTCACGATGGCCAGCACGCCGTCGGTGAACATGTCGTTTACCGCATCGACATCCGACGTGATACGCGTGACCAGCCGCCCCACCGGATTCACATCGAAGAAGCCCACGTGCATGCGCTGCATGTGCCGGAAAATATCGCGGCGCAGATCGAACATGATCTTCTGGCCGGTCCATTGCATCAGGTAGACCTGGACGAACTGGAAAAGATAGGCCGAAACCAGCATCGTCAGGTAGATGGCGGCGAGCCGTGTCACGCCCGCGACGGTGCCCGTTGGAAGTAGACGGGCGAGCGGGCTGGCATTCGCCACCCAATGCGCTACCGCGTTCGAATGATCATGTGCGCCCACTTCCGGCGCGAGATAGCGGTCGACGGCCACCATCACGAGGATCGGTCCGGCCACGTCGCACAGCGATTTGAGTGAAACCGCCAGCGAGGCGATGCTGGCTTGCAGCCAGTAGGGGCGGACGTAATGGCCGAGCCGCCGCATCAAGTGGGCGTCGTAGACCTTGCCGGTTACTTCGTCGTCGGTTTTGCGGCGAGGTCCGCCCGAGCCCGATATTGCACCGGGCTTTGCTCCCGAGTTGGAGCCGGATTTGGTCTTGTTGTCTTCTGATTCCGCCATCGGCCGCGCAGGGTTTGCTTCCTCTCTCATTGTACGAGGAGTGCGGCGGATGACAGAGGCCCACTGAAAGTTGTCTGCTGGATCCCGCCTATTCGCGGGACTCGGCTTTGGCCGCGGGCTTTATCACGGGTTTGGGCTTGGGTGCGGGCCGCGAAACGCCCATGCTGAGCAAAACGAACCCAAAACCCTTTTTTAGCGCGTCGACCAAACTCATGCCTCTACTTCCCTTCCATTCTTCTGCGAGACCTTCCGGCCAACTGGCCGCGCACACGTTAGTGGTTTGCAGCGGGTGGAGCAGCAACGATCGGCGCCGCCGTCTGCTCGCCGTGCACAATAGCGACCGCCGACGGCGGCATTGGCTTATTGGCATTGGCAAGCAATAAGCTCACCTGCCACATCTGCGTGTCCGTGAGCGTGTCTTTGAAAGACGGCATTCCGGTGAGCCGGATTCCGTTCGCAACCTTCCAGTAAGTCTCGCCCGGCGGATCATCGCTCACGCCCACAACGTCGCTGTTTTTGTGCTGTTGCCACAACCCCGGAGCGCTGGGATACATATGCGCGCCAAAGCTCGATGGCTTGCCATAAAACCCATGGCAGGCGGCGCATTGGTCGCGGTAGACCTCCGCCCCGGCCGTAAGATTGTTCTGGTCGGCCTGAATGGGCGAGTTTCCCGGCATTTCGCGGGCAATGCGCGCATCGAGTGCCACATGCGTAATCTGCTTCTCCATGGGCAGCGGCGGATCGGCCACAGCCACTGGCACCTGTCCCCAGTGGAACCACGCCAGCACCGCCAAAGGCGCCAGAATCAACCCTAAAATCACTCCGAAAACGATACGACCCATGGTTTCTTGCTTCCTCCGTACCTCGGTTTTTCTCTGTTGGTAGTTTTGCAGATCATTTCGGCAGTTTACGCAACAATAACAGGTACGCGTCCGGAAATGGAGCTAGACTGAGGGGGCGCATCGCTTCCCGATCCCACCCCATCAGCCGTTTCTCACGCGATTCCATGCGCACGAAAGGACCTCTCCCGTGATAGACCACTCCAAAATGAAACTGGGCCGCAAGGCCATCAAGACCGACAGTCGTACGCTGATGCTGGCCGAGTATCTGACCCCCAGCCTGCCGCCGCCACCGCCCACGGCCGACTGGACCAAGGGCATTACCTCCTGGGGCATGATGCTGAACGATACCTTGGGCGACTGCACCATCGCCGGCTGCGGACACGCCGTCCAGGTTTGGACCGCGAATGTCGCCAGCATGGTCACGATCCCCGACGCAACGATCGAGAAGTTCTACGAGAAATGGGACGGCTACAAACCCGGCGATCCCTCAACCGATAACGGCGGCATCGAGCTCGACGTGCTGAACGATTGGAAGAAGCATGGCTTCGACGGTCACACGCTCACAGCTTTCGTCGACCCCAAGCCCGCCAGCCTCACCCAGGTACGCCAGTCGATTGCCCTCTTTGGCGGCGTTTACATCGGCCTGTCGCTGCCTGTGACGGCGCAAAAGCAGGACGTTTGGGATGTGGTGCCGAACGGCGGCTCCGATGCCGCGCCCGGCAGTTGGGGCGGCCACTGCGTGTACGTGCCCAAATACGATCAGAACGGCTTTACCTGCATCACCTGGGGTCAACCAAAGACCATGACCCTGGCCTTCTGGAACAAATACTGCGACGAGGCGCATACCCTGCTCAGTCAGGATTGGCTCGCTGCCAAAGGCTCGCCCGGAGGCTTCGATCAAGCCCAGTTGCTGGCTGACTTGAAGGCGATTGTTTAGCCTTTCCGATGCCGCTTCACCCCTCCACACGTCAAAACAGAGCAGGTCAACGGACAAACCCCGGCACAAGGCTCCCCCTCAACTGGTTTTAAGATGTTTTAATACCAATGGGGGGAGCCGGTGGCCGTTTGGGTCCGCTCTCGCACTCCCGTGGAGGAATCCCGATACCGATGCAATCTTTTCGCCGTCTCGCCTTTTTGCTGGCGTTCGCATTGCCGGCCATGCCAGCCGCATTCGCACAAAGCTCAGGCAGTTCTTCATCAAGCGCCACGCCGGACCAGAGCCAATCCGGAGATCAGACCAGTTCCAGTCAGCAATCCGCCCAAGAGTCCCAGGGACAAATCAACGTCCAGGCACGCATCCGCCAGCGCCGCGAACAGCGCCGCGCCACGGCCATTCATGACGCCTACGACCACAGGTGGGAGACGTACATGGACATGGGCTACCTGCGCTTCAAGCCGGGCCCGTCGCCAACGCAGCGCCTCACCTACTACGCGTGGGAAACCGGCCTCACCCGCTTCTCCAACGAGCGGCTGGGCTACACGCTCGACGGCCGCGGCTACTTCGGCACCGCCTACGTGGGCCTGAACACCTACAGCCAGGGCGCTTTCACCCGGCCCGCGATCAGCATGTACAACGTGCTCTTCGGCCCCGTCTATCGCTTCTATTTGCAACCCAAGTATTCCTTTTCGGGCCGTGTAATGGGCGGTTGGGCACACGGTAACTTCTCCGGCGACACCAACGGCATCTCTCCTCCGCTTCTCGGGCTCTACCCCGACGCCAACACCTTTGCCTTCAGCGCCAGCGCCATTGGCGAATACAATTTAACCCCGAGCGTCGCCTTCAAGCTCGCCCCGGAGTATTTCGTGACCGGTTTTGGCTCGACCACGCAGAACAGCTTCGGCTTTACAATCGGATTGCTCTACCGCTTCGGAAAACAGTAGTAGAACGGCGCGACGAATCACTAGCGCCGGTCCCCGGACCGGCTGTCGCGGGGGTCTCCTGCCCCCGCGCGGCGCGCGCAACTGACTCACCCGCCCGCCGGCCTGCTGACTCACAGCCTGGCATGATGGCCATCCCCTATAATGGCTCGCGCCATGAAAAACACAATCTCGCGTCGCAGTTTTCTGCAGTCGTCTACTTTTGTTGCCGCCTCCACTGCCGCCACAGCCTTCATCAACCCTCTCTCCGCACAAGCTCAAGTTCTTCCCGCCTCAGGCAAGCCGTCACCGATCAAGCTCGGCCTCGCCAGCTACACCTTTCGCAACTTCACGCGCGCGCAGCTCATTGGCTTTATGAAGCAACTCAATTTGCTTGACCTGAATGTGAAGGACGTGAAGGACCATCTGCCCATGGACCCCACGCTTGAGGCCGCTGCGCTGGCCGATTATGCGGCCGCGGGCATCAAGCTCCACGCCGCCGGCGCGATCTATTTTCCCAAGGACGACGAAGCCGACATCCGCTCCAAGTTCGAGTACTGCAAGCGGGCAGGCATCGGCGTCATCGTGGCCGGTGATCCCACCCCCGAGTCCTTGAAGTGGATCGAGCGGTTTGTGAAGGAGTACGACATCCGCATCGCAATCCACAACCACGGGCCTGAGGACAAGTTCTTCCCGTCTCCATTCGATGTGCTCAAGGTTGTGAAGGATATGGATCCGCGCATCGGCCTGTGCATTGACGTAGGCCACGCGGCCCGCGCTAACGCGAACTTGGTTGAGGCCATTCATGCCACCGGATCGCGCCTCTACGACATGCACGTGAAGGATCTGACCAGTTTTGCCAGCCGCGAAAGCCAGGTTCCCGTGGGCGAAGGCATCCTGCCCTTCCGCGAGATGTTTGAGGCGCTCATCAAAATCGACTACAAAGGCTTCGTCGATCTCGAGTACGAGATCCACGGCGACGATCCCATGCCGGGCGTGATTGAGAGCTTCGCGTTCATGCGCGGTGTGCTCGATGGCATGGGGTATCTGACGAAAACAGCGAGCTAGGACGTCCCAGGTCGAATAAGGATATGCAGTCGTCCCCGAAGCATTTCCGAAATGGCTGCACCCACACTTCCGTGTCCCATCCTTTCGCGCTTTTTGCGAAAGGGTGGGACACCACGAACCCCAACTGAACTCGGTCATCCCGCCCGGCGCTCCTTCAGCCCCTCGCGAGAAGAGCCGAGGAATCCTTGCACCAATGCTGCGATTTGATCTGCTGCTGTGTCCAACGCAAAATGGCCGCCGTCCACAATGTGAACTTCGGCGTTCGGCACATCTTTGCGATAACGTTCGGGCTCGCCGGGGTCGAACGAGAGCTCATACTTGCCCCATATCACCAGCAGTCGCGGTTGCTTCTCGCGCATCCACGCTTGCCATTTCGGATACGCGTCCACATTGGTTCGATAGTCGTAGAACAAATCGCTTTGAATCTCAGCCTGGCCGGGCCGATTGAGAAAATAGAACTCATCCGTCCACAGATCGGGGTCGTAGCGTTCCACATTCGGATCGTTGCCGACATGACGAGTGCGTGTCGCCGCCAACGAGAGCAAATTCGCGCGCAACGCGTTTTCGTTCGCAGCGCGATCCGCCCAGAACTCGCGACGTGTCTTCCAATTCACGCCCAGGCCTTCATTATGCGCAACCGCGTCTTGAACAATGAGAGCTTCCACGCGCTCGGGGTGCTCCAGAATCATGCGAAAACCCACCGGCCCGCCATAATCCTGCATATAGAGCGTGTAGCGCGACAGCCCAAGCGCCTCGGTGAAATGATTCATGATCTCTGCGTATCGATCGAACGTGTAAGCGAATGCCTTCGCATCCGGCCAGTCGCTGTGTCCGAAACCAGGATAATCGGGAGCGACCAGATGGTAGCGATCCGACAATCTCAAGAAGAGCGGTTCGAACATGCGCGACGATGACGGCAGTCCGTGCAGCAGAAGCAATGTCGGCGCGTCCTTCGGACCAGCCTCCCTATAGAAAATCGAGAGCCCATCGATCTTGGTGGTGCGATAGACCGTCGGATATTTCATGGAATTTCCCTTTCCGTTAACTCAGTCGAGGGTGCCCCCGTCCAATTTCGCTCAATCGAGGGTGCCCCCGGTCCCTCGCATTTGGGGACCGGGGAAGTCGCAGCGACAGCCCCAAGGCTCGACCAATGCGAAATGAGCCAGCCCACCTACCGACTCACTTCTTCCTCGCCTCAAGCGCCGGAAGAAGAAGTTTCAGAAGCGCCTGGTCCGAGAACGGGTTCTGACCTGAGATCAACTCGCGATCTTGAAGAGCGTAGCTCTGCCATGGAGCAAGCACACTCACGTCGCCGCCCGCGGTGCGCAACGCGAAGTCGGGGTAGAAGAGGACCTTACCGCCGATCTCAAGCGGCTCCCGCTGCTGCTCTTCCGCCGTCGAAAAGATCGTCATCTTATATCCGGCATAGATCCATCCTTGAGCCTTTGCATGCGCTCCATCCGCGTCGCCCGCTGCCAACGCTGCGACCACCTCCGTCGAATTCGGAAGCGCCGAGAGAAGTGAAATGGGGCCATGGCACAGCACCGCCGTAGGCTTCGATGTTTCATGAAAGTGTCTCATCACGGTGCCGGCGTCGGGATCGTCGAGAAGATCGATCATCGGGCCATGCCCGCCGGGCACGAAAACCGCGTCATACTGGTCCAGACCCGATGCGATGACATCCGAGATGCGCGTTGGATTCTTGAGCCCGGTGAGGCTGTCGCGAAATTTGAAATAGTCCTGGAGCCTGGCCTCATCCCCGCCGAAGAAATCGGGAACAGCGGAATGAAGATCCAGTTGCGGCGTGTTGCCTTTGGGGTTGGCGAAAGTGATTTCGTAGCCTTCCTTCATCAGCGCGCGAGTCGGAACCGTCAGCTCGTTGAGGTAGTAACCAGCGCCGGTATAAACCTTGCCGTCTTTCAATGGCAAGCCGTAACCGCTCGAGACGAGCACCAGGATTTTTCCTCTTGTCGCCATTTCATTCTCCTCTGAAATCGAATCTGTTTCCCGGGATCTTAGCTTGTGCAGGGCCACCCAATTTGCCAGAACCTCGGCCTCAGCCACCGCGATGGTTGCGCGTGCCAGCACCGCGGCCTACTCGCCGAAGATTAAAGTCGATGCGATCGAGTCAAAGCCGAGTGCCTCAGCGAGTGCCGTTCAAGCCGAGATTGGCAGAAGTGCGACGACGAGTCTATTGGACGAAGGTATCGACCAATACCACCGTATGAATTGCACATATCCGCAAACGGCGTTGCGTACTCTTTTGCAAGAATCCGAATGCCAAGGTATCGCCAGCTACTTTACGGCTTGCAGATTGCCTCCCAGCATGCCAATCATCACATCCTCGATATCGGCACAGATTCGGTGGAATCGATGACCCAATCCAAGGATGGCGACCAGCTCGCCCCCAAGCTCCGCATTTGCAACGGACTCGATATCTGTGTCGGCTGCAAATATGAAGAGACCTGTCCCGATTTCGACCCAGAGATCGACGGCAACGACGGAGAAGACGGCGATGACGAGGACGACTACAGCGATGAAGACGAGGACGAGGCCAACGACAAACAGGACTAAAACGGCGAGGGCCCAGTCGATAAGAAGCAATGTAGAGTGAGACGGGCAAAGTTGCATTGCGTTCGGCATGGAACGGCGTGGCGATTTGCACGTTCCCTGAGAATCCAGGGTCATTTGCAATAGGTCCAGGACCGGCTTGCGCCTGCCTGACTTTGAAATGCCAAGGCCGCCGGTTCAAATTGATCCGGCGGCCCTGATGGCTGCGGGGGAGAGCGTTACTTTACGCGGACGACGGCGCGGATCTGGAACGTCGAGACGTTCACGAGAACGTAGTTGCCATCAATCATCCGCCATTCGTAACCGTCTGGCGGGGCGCTCAGGTGATATTGGCGGTAGTCGACTTTGTCGCCGCGATCCCAGTCTTCGTGCCTGATGGCTGCGCCTTTCTTCCATTCCTTGTGTCGGACGTAACTGTGGTTGTCATGATGGTCCTGGTCCTGGGCACCGGCCACGCCGCCCATGAGACTTGTGGAGAGGATCGTGAGCGCTAAGATGCTGTGCAGTTTTTTCATAGTGAACTCCTCCGTTGCTACGATGCTCCCCGAAAAGGTCGCGTTGTCTCGGAGGCGTCGAACTCGCAGATGGCTTCCCGGCTTACGCCCTCAAATGCCAGCGGGCACAAGCTGCGAATCGCGGGTCATGGTTTCACCACCACGACGAGTTGATGCGGAGGAATCGTAAGCTGAACGGGCAGGTTTGCGGTTCGATCGGCATGGAACGGCGTTGCGACCTGCACGCTTCCTGAGACTCCGTCGAGGTTCACAGTCACGGTTTGTGGCGTGGTATCGAAATTGACCACCACGCACGCCTCTCCGCTCTTGCCCGCTTCTAACGGCTTGAACACGGAGTAGCGAACATACGCGCCGCCGTGAACGGTCGCGCCCATCGTGTCGTTGAAGCGCCCCAGGAAGAGCAGGTCCGCGTACTGCTTGCGAATCCTGATCAGCTCGCTGACGTAGCGCGCCAACGGCCGCGTCAGCGGCTCATCGACCGATGCGTTGTAGTGGCGCGGCGCCAGGTCCCACACAAATCCGTAGCGCATGCCGTTGTTCATTTGATTGAAGTCGCCGGGAGATTCGCCGAAGATCGTAGCCGTCCACTCCGGGAAGGTGTACTTCAAAACCGGCGAGCCGATGTCGATGTCGCCCATGCGCATATAGGAAACGTCAATGTAAGGCATGGCCCGGTCGGACCATGTTTCTCCGGCCAATGAGAAATCGGGGCGGATAGCCCGCGCGGCGGTGAGCAGCTCTTTGAACGTCTCAAGAATGCCGGGCACCAGCGATTGGTCGGGAGAGACGGTGAGAAGCTTATTGAAATCGAGTTTGTTTGAGCCGCCCGATTTATCCAGTTGAAACCCCTCCGCCCCGTCGCGCACCAGTTCGAGGTACTGGTCCATCTCGAACTTCCTGAACTCGGGATGCGCAGGGCTCACCAGCGTCATATTCGAAGGCGTGAGGCCGGCGCGGGCGCTCATGGTTCCTTCTCCCCATCCCAGCACGGTCCAGTCGGGCGCCCATTCCCCGTCGACCGCATACTGCTTGAGCTCGTTCTGGAAGAGCGGGGTGCCGGTATCGGCCACGTCGACGTTCGAAAAAATGAGCGGATGCACGCCCAGGTCGCGGATCTCCGCAAGCGCCTTGCGAAATTCGTCCGGCGTTCCCAGGCGGGGATCGGGTGTGTATTGCGGGTAACCGCGATCGATGCCGCCGATGTCCCAGCCCAGAATCTCGAAGGTCGTGATCCCGTATTTCTTGGCGTCGGCGGCGAGTTGAGGCAGCTCGTTGAAGCGGTGCACAATCACATCTTCGCCGTTGGCGATGATGATGGATTGCCACGCATTCTCTTTGCGCAGCCAATCCGGCGTGCGGCGCACCGCGAAGTACCGGTCGAACCAGGCGCGATAAATTCCGCTGGCCTGGTGCCAGTCTCCGTTGTGGACCTGGAGCGCCACGGGGCCGGAGGTGAAAGTGCCGTGGCTCAAATACGGCATGTTCACCCAGCCCACGGTCAGGCCCACCGGCTCTGCCGGTGGAAGCTCGGAGGCCGCGGGCCAGTTATCCTTGATGTCGGCGCCCTTTGAAAACGGCCGAAGCTCAACTTGCAGCATCATCAGGCGGGTGACAGGATCCTGGTTCGCGTAGTAATAACCGATGCCGTCTTTGCGGTTATAGATGTCCATCCACCCCATCGACATCTCTCCGGGATAGGTGTAGTGCACCGCGTCGTAGGGTATGCCGAAGTTGCCGCCGCCGAACCCTGGGCGAAAGCGGGTAAACAGGACCGGCGAAAGGTTGTTGTTGGCGCCGGGAATCATCGACTGCGTATCGAGCCGATCGCCGATCCCTTTTTGTCCACCGATGATTCCGTACATCACTTCGGCCAATTTGCGGTCCGTGGGGTTGTCGACTGCGATCGAGAAATGCAGCTGCCCATCTACAGCCTCGATCCGGTAACGCACTTTGACCGGCAAGGTCTCGCGATCGTTGCGCAGCGCGTCGTATGTGCACAGGACTCCGCCAGGGATCGCGTCGATTTCATTGACCTTCTGATCGCGGCTGTTGAAGTAGTTTGCCTCGTAATCTTTCTGCGGGATGAGAATGCGGAAATTCTCGCCGAGGCGGGCTTCGCCGATGACCTCAAGTTCAGGGCTCTTCCAGTGCAGCCCGATCAAGTCGCAATTCTCTTCCGAGAGGCGAAGCGTCGCCACGGGAGTTTCGATGGTGCGAATCTGCGCTGACGCGGAAAGCGCGAAGAAAGAAACCACAACCGCTGCAAGAAAATAGATAGAAGACTTCAAACTGGCGCCACTCCTGTTCCCCAGAGCAATGTAATTCTCTGGGGCCAGTCTTGACTTTATCAATCGACGCCATGCTTCTCGAAGGACCGACACCCCCCGCATCCTTCACACGCGCAAAGATCGCCACAAACCGACTTACCGTTTCGAGCCAGGGGCTGCGGGATCAGGCGGGGTCCGGGTCGCTTTCTTGTTCCTCGTCGTCAGGGGGATTCAGGTTGGGGTCTTCGTTGGGGTGGATGCCTCCGCTGAGTTTGCGGACGAGGCGGTATTGGACACACCTCTCGCGGCCTATGCATTGCTTACAGTCTTCGGGAGTGTCGCACTCAAATTCCTGGGGCGCCAGCTCGCCGCCGTTGCGGGTGCGGGTAACATTCATCACGGTGCTGGAGGGGACGGAGGCGTCGCCAGAGATATTGGTCGAGGCAATCTGCAGGCCGTAGAGGAGAAGGCCGGCATGTTTCGCATCGATGCGAGCACTGGCGAGGGCGTCGAGGATCTGGGCGAGAGCCAACTGGATCGCGGAGCGATCTTCAAGGACGGGGAGCTTGAGCGGCGCGTATTTGGGCTCGGGTTTGGATTTGGCGAAGTGGTGCACGCGGGTGTGGAAGTAGCAGTAGGGCGTACCGCGGAGCGCAGCGGCGTGGCACTTTTTTCCGCTGGGCATGATGTGACGACATTCAGAGTGCATTCAGGCACCTACCCCCCTCTCCCCCCACTATTTCTGTAAACAAACACTCTGTTTTCATCGCTTTACGCGATGGGTTGCCGCGTAAGTATCTGAGGAAGCATATAGTTGCTTGCAGAGATATGACAACAAAAGGGTTAGAGGCAGGTGCCGTGTTCGTGGACCGTGGACCGTGGACCGGGGTCCGCCGAACCGCGCTCCCTGCCTCATTGAAGGGTTATGGGAACAGTGTGCGCCGAGAGGGGGAAATTATATGCAAAACGGCGGGGGGAAATTTTTGGGGCGAGATCGGTGGTGAGTGAGCGTTTTGCGGTACCTATCGTGGAGGTTCGCGGCAAGAATGGCCGAGCGAATTTCGCGCTAGCCTAAATATCGTCTTGAATCGATATTTCGAAACGGCCAATGCCTTCCATGTGGGCTGCGTCTGGAAACTGGCCGAATCTCTTAACCAGAGTCATTCGAGCTTCTGGAGATATCTCCGAGAACGCAAAGTCAGAAGTATGTCTCATCATGCCAACAAACATATTCTCACGCACGTATCCCACCGCCTCGTTGATTTGCGTGTATGACCATCCGAAAGGTATTGGCACGCGCTGCATTCCAGGAAAGTCAAACATGCGACCCGCTGGAACTTTGCCCGTTACGGAATTTTGAAATATGGTCGGGCGCTCCGGGTCATCCGAGAAATAATCCGTTGCCGAGAAGAAGTCCCAGCTGTCTGGGATCCCCGCCGCAGAATTCGGTATGAATGCAACCGCCTTCGCAACCAAGACATGGCCCATGATGCGTTTGTCTTCTGATCGCGTAACGTAGCCGCCAGTCACCGGCAAGCTCAGACCTTTAACGCTCTCTACTGGGAGAAGGGGATGATTTCCGGTGTAATCTTCGTTCGTGATCTGTCCACCGATGATTCGGAGTCTCGAGGCAAGTCCATTGCCCAGCGGTCTTTTTGGGTCAATTAGGGTCAATCTCGCTCTCGTCTTGAACGCCGAAGGGCTGAGGGCATTGGATAGACGGAGCAAAGACTCTTCTTTGTCATCGTCTTCGAAGTTCCACTCGAGAGCGGGCCGTTCGAGTTTTGCGGTTTCGTAGAGACGGAACTTGCGGCCATTCGTGACGAGAAAGAATGAGGCGGCAACTTCTGGGTGCATTGCGTAAGTGTGGGCTTGTTCTACAACGTTTTGCGCGAGTTCTTTGGATGGGGATTTTACCTCGACAACCCACCTTCCGAAAGAGATCACCTCACAGATGTAATCCGCTTTGCCCGCAAGGGGTGAGTCTGTCTTGAGCTTCTTATGCCCTAAAAAGCTTCGGGGATAACGCAGTTTTTTCTCTGTGATAATCCTCGTCTCAGCTTCACGGCCATAGCCCATGCCCTCAATGAGGGGCCTCACAATTGTTTCACGGACGTCGGTCTCATTCATCGAGTCGAAATCTGGACGTTGGTTCATTCTTCTCTACCTCTCAATTTCGGTTCGCTGAACCAATCATTCGCTAAACGACAATACTTCATTGCCCGTCGCGGGAATCGTTATCTGGCTGACTGGGTTTTTCTTCTGGCGATGCCGATGTTTGAGTACGTCTCCGCTTCCTTTCACGTTTCGTAGATGCTTCCGGCTTTAGAACAGCTACCTCTGCCGCATCCGCTTTCTTGGCATCTGCTTTTCGGAGACGCGAGAACTCATCAATCTTTAGCCAGCGCTCTATGCGCATCTTCATGCGCCTGTAGAAGTACCGTGTTGGGTCAGACAAGATTCTCCATCTGACTCTGGCTGGCATACCCTTTTTCACTATCAGTGATTGCGTGTACAAGAACATCCGGTACGTGAGGATGACCTGCTCACTGATGTCTGCTGCAACGATTTCTAAATTGAATGATTCCATCCCAGGGCTAAACCAACCCCGACCCTGCTCATCCAAGAACTTCTTTGTAAAGTCGAACTCGAACGCTATCGGTTCACCGGGTGGCAACACATGCCTCTGATAGAACAGATATTGCTCATGGAAGACTCTTGAGTCCCTCCGACATTCAAGTCTCGTGTCAATTAGGATTATCGGCTTTTCACCCAGGTTTTTCGCCTGCCATCTCCCCTTTGGGTACGCTTCGTCCTTGTCTTGATAAAGCATGATCCCGAGGACCGGCTGCACCGTCGCTCTGGTTTGAAGACTCATGGAGCGTGTCATACGACTTGTCAGCCACGCGTACCAAGCTGTGATGAAGACGAGGAGGACTGTCGCGACTCGCGTGACATCCTCTTTGGACAACCACCTCCAGAGCCGTATCACGTCATCATGCCACTGGTGCATGAGCCATTTTACGCCGTCCCTGAAGTACGTTTTGAATTTGCCATGCTGATGTTAGGAGACACCAAAGACATTCAGTTGGCTGCCCATTCGACTTCGATCGCCGCAAGGGGAAAAAGCAAATGCAGGTTCTTCGACTCGCGTCCCGCTCGCTCAGAATGACATCCGATTTTTGTCGCTCAGGATGACCGAGCTAAGTTGGGGTTCGTGCTATCCCGCCCTTTCGCAAAAGGCGCGAAAGGATGAGGCACGGGGCGGGGCGCGGCTTCGCCGCGTATTTGATTCTTTGAAGGACGGGTGGGCGGGGTTTCGTGGGGCTGAAGCCCCACGCTCCCTCCGTGGGTTGGGGCGGGGGCGGCTTGGCTGAAGCCAAGCCCTGATACAAAAAAGCAGGGATTAGGGAATAGGGAACATGGAGTAGAAAAACAGATCCCCGTTTCTTGGCGAAATATGGGCAACGCGAAGACAGATGCGGGTCCTTCGACTTCGATCGCTGCGAGGGGAAAAAGCAAATGCAGGTCCTTCGACTCGCCCCGCTCGCTCAGAATGACGTCCGATTTTTGTCGCTCAGGGTGACCAAGTTTAGTTGGGGTTGGTGTTATCCCACCCATTCGCCCAAAAATCGGGCGAATGGATGGGGCAACGATTCTTTGTGGCAGGCGCGAGGGCGCGGCTTCGCCGCGGACTTGATTCTTTGAAGGACGGGTGGGCGGGTTGCGGCGTGAGTAAACTCATGCCCTGATACAAGACGAAAGACAGATGCAGGTTCTTCGACTCGTCCCGGCATGCCGGGACTCGCTCAGAATGACAGGCTATTCTTTGGTGCTCAGGATAACCGAGGTTTAGTTGGGGTTCGTGCTTTCCCACCCATTCGCCCAAAAATCCGGCGAATGGATGGGGCACGGGGCTGACTTGCTCTCTTGCTCCCTTGGTCCCTGTCTCACTGCAGTATCGGAATGCCCGCGATGCGCTGTTGCCACTCCGCCGGGCCGGTTACGTGCACGCTGGTTCCCTTGGCATCGACGGCCACGGTGACGGGCATATCTTTGACCTCGAACTCGTAGATGGCTTCCATGCCCAGGTCCTCGAAGGCCACGAGGCGCGAACTGCGAATCGCCTTCGAGACCAGATACGCAGCGCCGCCCACTGCCATGAGATACACCGCACGGTACTCGCGGATCGCGTCGATGGCTTCCGGCCCGCGCTCGGCCTTGCCCACCATGCCGAGCAGACCGGTTTCCCTGAGCATCTGCCGCGTGAACTTGTCCATGCGCGTGGCTGTGGTTGGGCCAGCGGGGCCGACGACCTCACCGCGCACCGGGTCCACCGGGCCCACGTAGTAGATGAAGCGGCCGCGCAGGTCGACGGGGAGTTTTTCGCCGCGGTTGAGCATGTCGGTTAGGCGCTTGTGCGCGGCATCCCGGCCGGTAAGCAGCTTCCCGCTGAGTAGCAGCACTTCGCCCGGCTTCCACGTCGCGGCTTCTTCGCGCGTCACGGTGTCGAGGTTCACGCGCCGCGCACCGCTCACGTCATAGGTCAGCTTTGGCCAGGCATCGAGCGAAGGCGGATCGAGAAACACGGGCCCCGAGCCGTCGAGAACGATGTGCGCGTGGCGCGTGGCGGCGCAGTTGGGGATCATGGCCACAGGTAGATTCGCGGCGTGCGCGGGCGTATCGACCACCTTCACATCGAGCACCGTAGTCAGCCCGCCCAAACCCTGCGCGCCGATGCCTAACCGGTTCACCTTGTCGTAGAGCTCGACGCGCAGCTTTTCGGCGGTGGTTTGCGGGCCGCGCGCGATGAGGTCCTGAATGTCGATGGGGTCCATCAGCGATTGCTTGGCCAGCAGCATGGCTTTCTCCGCCGTGCCGCCGATGCCGATGCCCAGTATGCCCGGCGGGCACCAGCCCGCGCCCATGGTGGGCACCGTCTTCAGCACCCAGTCGACAACCGAATCGTTGGGGTTGAGCATGACGAACTTCGACTTGGCCTCCGAGCCTCCGCCCTTGGCCGCGACGGTGACCTCGACCGTTGAGCCGCGCACCACTTCGACAAAGACAGCGGCCGGCGTGTTGTCTTTCGTGTTGACGCGTTTGCCCGCGGGGTCGGACTGCAAGCTGGCGCGCAGTTTGTTGTCGGGATCGAGATAAGCGCGGCGCACACCCTCGTCGACCATCTCTTGCAGGTCTTTCACTTCTTCACCGGGGCCGGGTTCGAAACGTACGTCCATGCCGAGCTTGACGAAGGCATTCACAATGCCCGTGTCCTGGCAGATGGGCCGGTGACCTTCGGCGCACATGCGGCTGTTGATGAGGATCTGCGCCATGGCGTCGCGCGCCGCCGGCGACTGCTCGCGCTCATAAGCCTGGGCGAGCGAAGTGATGTAATCCACCGGGTGGTAGTAGCTGATGTACTGCAACGCGCCTGCAACACTGGCAATGAAATCTTCCTGCCGAATGACGGTCATTTCTGGGAGGGCCCTTCCGCCCAACCTCCTAGGGTAATGGACTTGGCTTCCATGTGTCCCCCTGTTGCGCGCACGGTCGGTCCTCGGCATCCATATCGCAGAAGGAGCCGTCGAGAATCGAGGTTCGATCACGCGTCAGGAGCGCGAGCCACGACTCCGCAGGCACCGTCGGATAGCGCAGCTTAGCGAAGGCGATCCACGCGTCCCGGTATTTCAGCCACGCCCTCTCGGTATTGCGGATCCCCTCTGGCTGAACAGCTCCGTAATCGTTCTTGTGGGTCTCTGCAGCGCTTAGGGCCTTGCGGTAGGCGAGGTTCAACCGCACATCGGCGTCGGAATATTGGGCCGCCGACCCATAGGGAAGCTTGCCTTGCTCAAAGAGTTGGAGGGCAGCGAGGAAATCGTCTCGCAGAGTATCCTGCGCGTCGATCTGAAACATGGCTCTAGCCGTGCCACTGAGATCGATCTCTCCGCTTGCGTGAGCAAGGGCGTACGCTTCTTCCGACTTGCGTAGCTCCTCAAAGGCAACGCGCTGGGCCGGGTCGAAATGCGAAACCAAGGCATGCAGCGATTCCGCGCGCTTCTGATCTTGAATCTCGCTGTCGTACGCCGCGCAGAAGCCCTGCATGAAGCCGCTTGTGATGTCATCGCAAAAACCGAACTTTACGCCCTTCCCGGTCGTCGTCATAGCCGTCGCTTCAAGATGCTTGACGCGAAGAGCGATCTCGGCCGGGGCCCCTCCAGCTTCACAAGCGAATCGGATGGCGAGGGGAATATTCTTTGCAACTCCCTCGCCATTGGCGTAAAGAACGGTGAGCATCGCCGAACCGCCAAAGACGCTCTCCTCTGTGTATCGGGGTTCGAGGTTTGCCTGCTCGGCCAGACGTTCGGACCACGCGCACTGCCGCGCCGATTCAAAGTCCACCTTGCGGCCAATGCCTGCGTAGGATCTCAAGGAATCGCATGCGGGCCACGCTTTGGGAGCGGACACCGTGAGGGCTTCAGCGGGAAGTGGAGTTTTGAGGTGGTCGGCGCACTTGGCTTGTGTCGCCTGATCGGCATCTTCGAGCTGTGCTCGAAGAGACATAGCGCAAACCAGTGCCAGAGGCATCACGCACCATGACATCTTCATGCAGAGCAGCATAACGCAGAAAACAGACCAAGAGATGCTATAAATACCCGCTGCCGTGCGCGGTACTTGCCAAATCGACAGACGGCTTCGCCCCGCGTTTCGCCCGCCGACCTCGCCCGCGCTCCGGGCGTCGCTCTCAGCCTAACCAAAGGCGAGCTCGGGCGTTATGTGCCACCTGCTCCAGCGATCTCGCAAACATGCTGGTGCGGGTTGGGCGCGGAGCCCGATCCGTGCTCAGCGAGCAGCCGCGTTTTCAGGCCTGTGTCTCACGCCGCGTCTCGGAGGGCGCGTTCAACTGCTGGCGCAGGCTGCCTGCCAAGTCAGCCACGGTGCGCAGCCGGTCCGCCACGGCGGCGGGTACTCCGCCTCCGCTAAGCGCCAGTTGCGAATGCAGCAGGAGGCCGGCGACCGTGGTCTTCAACTCGCTCTCGATGGCTGCCGCCGCGGCCCGGCGGGCTAACGTCTGCTCGCGCTCGCGACGGTTGAGCGCCGCGCGGATCTCGCGAGTCAGCCGCGCCGCTCCCGAGATGGCAAAGTTGATTTGCATGGGAATGGCCAGGCCGGCGCTTTCGCAGATTTTTTCCGCGGCCGCCGGATCGCACTCGGCCAGCGATTCATCGATCACCAGGGCTGAGAACTCGCGGCGCCGCAATGCGGCCAGCGCGGCCCTGCGCCCTTCCGCCACCTCGACCTCCATGCCCAGCTGCGTGGCTACCACGGCGGCGCAGTTGCGGGCGCCTTCAATTCCCGTCACCATCAGAATGCTCATGTCGTTCCCCGATCTTGGAAGCCAGTTGTCAGTGCTTAGTGGTTAGTGGTCAGTTCTCAGCTCTTAGCTCTTAGCTCTTGGCTTTTAGCTTTTAGCTATTAGCTCTCGGCTTTTGGCCGTGCGACGTTGGCCGGTCTCTCCGCGCTGCACAATCCTGAAGCTACCTGCAAAGCTCGACCGGGCACGAACCAGCTAAAAGCTAAAGGCTAAGAGCTAAAAGCTGTCTTTACTCGTCGTGCAGCGGGTCCGCGATGCCGTACTCCTTCAGCTTGCGATAGAGCGTGGTCTTGCCGATGCCAAGGAGCCTGGCGGCCTGCAGCTTGTCGCCGTTCAGGGTGCGGATTGCGCCTAGAATGGCCTCCCGCTCCAGTTCGGCCAGCGTTCTCAGCTCTGGTGCGCCGGCAACCGCCGAGCCTTCGCCCGTGGCCACGGCTGCGCGCCGCGCTTCCAGCCCTCTCTGTTGTAACTGGGTGGGCAGGTCGCCCAGTTGCAGCACCGGCCCCGAAGAGAGCGCACAGGCCCGTTCGATGGAGTTCTCGAGCTCGCGCACGTTGCCCGGCCAGTCGTGACGCATCATGGTGCGCAGCGCTTCGTCACTCAGAGTGAACTTGCGCCCGTGCTCCCGGCTGATGCGGTCGAGAAAGTGTGCAGCCAGCAGGGGAATATCCTCGCGGCGGTCGCGCAGGGACGGCAGCCGCAGGTTGACCACGTTCAGGCGGTAGAAGAGATCCTTGCGGAAGCTGCCCTTCTCGACCATGGCGGCCAGATCGCGATTGGTAGCGGCCACGATGCGCGCCTTGATGGGAATGGAATGCGTGGCGCCCACCGGCCGCACCTCTTTTTCCTGCAGGGCTCGCAGCAGCTTGGCCTGAAGATCCAGCGTGAGCTCGCCGATCTCGTCGAGAAAGACGGTTCCTCCCTCGGCTGAGACCAATAACCCGTCTTTCGACCGGTTGGCCCCGGTAAAGGCGCCCTTGACGTAGCCGAAGAGCTCGCTCTCGATGAGCGTGGGCACGAGCGACCCGCAGTCGACGGGCAGGAAGGGCTTCTGCGCGTTGGGACCGTAGGCGTGGATGGTCCGCGCCACCAGCTCCTTGCCGGTTCCGCTCTCGCCCAGAATGAGAACCGGATGCGTGGTCTGCGCGACCTTCGACAGGATGCGGTAGATCTTCTCCATCTCCGCCGAGCGGCCGATCATGGAGCCCAGTCCCTCGGAGAGGCGCAGCCGCTCGCGCAGCTGGCGGGCCGCGATGTCGGTGGTGTGACTCTGCGCGGCACGATCTAAAACTGTTGACAGCTCGTCCATGGCGAAGGGCTTGGTCAGGTAGTCCGAGGCACCGCAGCGCATCGCCTCTACGGCCGCGTTCACCGAGCCCGTGGCGGTCATGGCGATGACCGAAGTGTCGGGGTAAAGCAGCTTGACCTCGGAGACCAGCTCCAGTCCCTCGTTTGATCCCGCGGGCAGATTCACCAGCAGGATGTCGGCGGTGTGGCCGCGCAGGAGGCTACGCGCCTGGGCCAGATCGCCCGTGCTTTCGACAGCGTAGCCCAGGCTGGCCGCGATCTCCGCGCAAGCAGAGCGCACTGCCGCGTCGGCATCCACCACCAGCAGGTGCAAGCGAACCACCGGCTCGGCGAGTTGTGGTATGAACTCCATGGCCCGTGTGTTGAAGACTGTATCCAGCATTGTATTCGCCTCATGCGTGGTTGGAACATCGTTTAATTGCAGGTGTCAGCTCTCAGGGCTCAGGGAGCAGTGTGAGTGCGAATGTGGGTGTGGTTGTATCTGTCCGGCGCACTCACACTCCTCGCTTTTCCCTATTCCCTGTTCCCTGTTTTTCGCACCGGGAGCTCGAGAGTAAAGCAGGCTCCGCGCGGCGTCCGGTTGGAGGCCGTAATGCGCCCGCCGGCGCCTTCAACAATGGAGCGCACGATGGCCAGCCCCAGTCCGCGATGGTTTTGCGGCCAGCTGGCGCCGGGCGTCGTTTCGCCGTCTGTCTCTGCTTCCCTGCCCCGCGAGGTGTACCCGGAGGTGAAAATCCTGTCCAGAGCCGCCTCGGGGATGCCCGGCCCGTTGTCCTCGACGGTGAGCGCCAGGCAGTTCGCCGCGCCCTGGGCGGTTTCGCGCTCGCGCAGGCCGATACAAATGCGGCCGTTCTGGGCCTTGGCTTTGGGCATGGCCTCGGCCGCGTTCTTTACCAGATTCACCAGCAGCCGGGTCAGGTCCTCGCTGGTGAGACGCACCGCCTGTGCGCCGCCCTCGATCTCCATCGTCACGACGATGGGAGGGCCCGCCAGCGCGGAGAGAAGATTGCGGTTGGCGAGCAGTTCGGCAGCAAGATCGGCGATGGGCAGCGCGGGCAGAAGATCCCATCGCTGGTTCCGCTCCTCACGGATGACGGCGTGCGCAGCCGGGCTCCGGCCGGGGCCTGCAAAGGCGGCGCCTGCGTTTCCCCAGGCCCGCGCATCGGCGCTACCGGGGGCGGCGCTCGCGAGTGCTGTCCTGCTCGCGGCGGTGGCATGAAGGAGGCTGTGCGGGTTGCCGTCCGGGAATGGGTTGGCATCGAGTGTTACCAGTTTTTCGACCAGGCGGCGGCTGGCCGCGGCCACCAGACGCAACTCGTGCGCATAGTGGGTGAAGGCCGTCGCCAGCACGCCAGGCTCCTCCAGCAGATCGCAGTAGAGCCCCAGCGCCGTGACCATGTTGCGCGCATCGTGGGCCACTTCGGAGAGGCTTTCGCCCCGGCCGCGCAACGTGGCCAGTGTTTCCACCACTTTTTCTACCCGCCTGCGCTCGACGCCATTCCATGTGCTGGTGGGACTGGCTTTGGTCACGACTTCTTCGGATTGCTGCATACGCCGGATCCTTTCGAGGAGCAGTGGACAGTGGGAGTGTGAGTGGGAGTGTGAGTGCGAGTGTGCTTGTGGCTGTTGCACTTGCACTCACACTCTGCACTTTTCCGTGGTCCCCATCTTTCCGCTTCCCATTTCTGTCTGAGTGCCGGAGGTTTTGCCCTATATCTATACACGTCGCGTGCCAAACCAGAACGCCAAGGCTAAGTCCCTCATAAGAGAATGGATCAGGGCCACAAACCGGAGAAACCTGAGCCGCGCCCTAACCCGCAATTGTTCCGAAACGGAACTCGAGGCAATACAAATCTTCGTTAAGTCGCGATGTTTCATGAGGTTCGCACGCTGTTCCCTTTCCGGCACTTGAAATGTCGCGATTCCCAATCCGGAACTGCTGCCCTTCCCGCCTCCGCGATCGGGCCCAGGTTGTATGGGCAGGCCCTACCTCCCTTACAATCCCTCTATGCACGCAACGCC
The DNA here is from genome assembly GCA_963826735.1 of uncultured Acidobacteriota bacterium. GTDB lineage: Bacteria > Acidobacteriota > Terriglobia > Terriglobales > Acidobacteriaceae > Telmatobacter. Next base: position 71,928 of record CAWGYN010000004.1, on the reverse strand, counting down.
TCTCTCCCTGCGACCCGGCGGCAGAAGCCCCGGCCAGCTTCGTCCGCTCACTCTCACGCCCGGCTTTGTGCAAACCGCCGAAGGCTCGGTTCTGGTCTCGCTGGGCAACACCCGCGTGCTTACCAACGCCACCATCGAGCAGGGAGTTCCCGGCTGGCTGCGCAACTCGGGCCGCGGCTGGGTGACGGCCGAGTACTCCATGCTGCCCCGGTCGACGGTCACGCGGACGCCCGCGAGAAAGCGAGCGCGGCAAAATCGGCGGTCGCACGCACGAGATTCAAAGGCTGATCGGCAGGAGCCTGCGCTCGGTTGTGGACATGCAGGCTCTGGGCGAACGCACGGTTATTCTCGACTGCGACGTGATCCAGGCCGACGGCGGCACGCGCACCGCGGCCATCACCGGCGCGGCTGTGGCCCTGGCTCTCGCGCTCGACGCGCTGGTCAAAGCCGGAACCCTCAAGACCTCGCCGCTGAAACAGCTGGTGGCCGCAACGTCGGTGGGCATCGTGGACGGCGCCGCGTTGCTCGACCTCTGCTATGAAGAGGATGCGCAGGCGGAAGTCGACATGAACGTGGTGATGACTGCCGATGGGGGTCTGGTGGAGACGCAGGCCACGGCTGAGAAGGGTTCCTATTCCCGCGCCGATCTCAACGCTCTGATCGACCTGGCGGAGGGGGGCCTGAAGGAAATCTTCGCGGCGCAGCGGGCAGTGCTCTGAGGAGTTTAGGTGAATGATTATTCATGACAAGAACGGAAATATCATCGCTACTTCAAACCCTGCAGATAGTCGTGTCTTTGACGGAATGACAATTCACGATGCTTATCTGGTTGGGCTTGAATTGGAGGGAATATCCTTCAACGATTCTGACATACGGGGAACCGATTTCAGCGGCTCCGACTTATACGGCGCCAGCCTCATTGGTGCGAAATGCGATTTGTGCAGGTTGGTAGGCGTTGATCTGCGAAGCAGTGCACTGTACGATGCGAGCTTTCGAAATTCTGACCTGAGAAATGCGTCGTTCGCTCTGGACAACATGGGAGGTGCACAGTCGCTTTTTGGGGTGGATTTCTCGGGCGCGAATCTAGAGGATGCCGATTTCACAGGAGCGATTTACGATGAGACAACGATCTTTCCCCAAGGTTTCGATCCGGAAAAACGATGCGCGAGGCGACCGAGGAAGAATGATTCAAGCCATTGAGACAGGGTTTTTCGCTTTAAGGAAACAAGGACCAGGGATTAGGGGACAGGGAACAGAGAGCCAGCTGCCGAATCCTTCGACTGCGCACGTGCGTCGCGCTCAAAAATTGTTGCGTCGCGCCGCTACGCTGACGAATCTTTTGTTAATTAGCCGGTGATCCCACCGCTAGTGCTCAACTGAGAAAGGTCTTTCATGCCTGCAAAGAAAGCCTCCGCCAATCGCGACGCTTCCCTCCGCCAACACCTGGTCGAACTCCTCAAAGGCGGCCACGCACACGCCACCTTCGATGCTGCCGTAAAGAACCTGCCAGTTGCCCTGCGCGGCAAGCGCCCCAAAGGCGCCGAGCACTCGCCGTGGAAGGTGCTCGAGCACTTGCGCATCGCGCAATGGGATATCCTCGACTTCACGCGCAATCCCGACTACCAGCACCTTCCCTGGCCCGATGGCTACTGGCCTGCCACGCCCGCGCCTCCGGACGAGAAAGCCTGGGACAAAAGCGTGCGCGCCTTCCGCCGCGACCTCAAGGCAATGTCCGATCTCGTGGCCGACCCCGCCACCGATCTCTACGCGAAGATTTCCCACGGCAGCGGGCAGACCATCCTGAGAGAAGCGCTCCTCGTTGCCGACCACAATGCCTACCACCTCGGCGAGTTGGTGCTGCTGCGCCGCCTGCTGGGCGCATGGTGAGAAGGGACTAGTGTGAGTGTGAAGTGTGAGTGTGTAGGGCGAGTGTGAGTGTGAACTGTGTGTGATCGGCAATCGCCGCGCACACCCACACTCGCACTCGCACTGTTTCCTGCTACTTCAGGATCACGGCGAGCAGCAGTGTCCCCGCTAACCCGGTCAATGAAAGCACTGTCTCCAGCACCGACCACGTGGCCAGGGTCGATTTCACATCAATTTTGAACAGAGACCCGATCAGCCAGAATCCGGAATCGTTCACGTGCGAAAGCAGGATGGAACCGAAGCCGGTGGCCAACACCAACAGCTCCGGCCGTACGCCCATGGTCCCTGCCATGGGCGCCAGAATCCCGGAGGCCACGGCCATGGCCACAGTCGCCGAACCCATTGACACGCGCACCGCGGCGGCCAGCGCCCAGGCCAGCAGCAGGGGCGGCATGTGTGCCCCCATGGCGAAGGTGACCGCAGCCTGCGCCGCGCCCGAGGCGCGCAGAACGCCGCTCAAGCCTCCCGCCGCGGCCAGAATCACCAGCGGGCTGGCGATGGGTGCGAACGCGTCGATGGTCAGCCTGCGCAGACCGCCGGAACTGCGATATGCGGGCTCCTGCACCCTGCGGCCCAGCGTGGCCAGTGCGACCAGTGCGGCCACCACCATCGCCACATCGGGAAAACCGGCAAGATGCAGGACACGATTGGGCAGAGTTTCCTTGGCCGTGACCGCGTCGGCCCAGCCTCCAGCCAGAATCAGCGCCACCGGCAACAGGATCGCGACGAGAGCCAGCAGCGCCCCGGCTGGAGCCGGCGCGGCGCGGCCCTCCTGCTTCGCGGGCGTCGTGCCAGCGCGGCCTTCATCGAACATTGCCCCTGCCGCTGGCGCAGTCTCCTCTGCCGGCGGCGCAGCAAAGACAGCATCCTGAGGCAGCACACCGCGCAGAAAGCTTCCCGGCCGCTCCCAAAAACGAATCAGCACCGCGAACAGCACAGGTCCCCCCAGTGTTGCGGCAATCACGCCCACCACCAACCCCCACAACATCACCGGGGCCAGGGCCGCATGGTATTCGGCGGCCGCCAGCAGGGCTCCGGGATGAGGCGGCAGCAGGCAGTGCATCGCAGAAAGTCCTGCCAGCACCGGCAGCCCCACCAGCATGGGAGGCCGTCCGCTGCGCCGCGCCGCATCTACCACGATGGGCATCAGTAGAACCAGTCCCACTTCGAAGAAAACCGGAATGCCCACCAGAATACCGAGCACCAGCAGCGCCCAGGGCATGCCTTTCGGGCCGCATCCATCCACCATTGCCTTACCCAGCGCCGCTCCCGCGCCGGAACTGGCCAGAAGCTGCCCGAGAATCGCCCCCATGCCTAGAATGATGGCGATATGGCCCATCATTTCGCCGGCCCCTGCGGTGAACGCGACGGGAACCTTTTCCAGAGGAATGCCCGCGACCGCGCCCAGCGCCAGGGCGGCCACAGACAGGCCCAGGGCGGCGTGCAGCCGCAACCTCCCCACGAGCAGCAACAGGAGCGCAACGGCGCCGGCCACACAGGCCAGCAGGTAGGCATCATGAGCGGTCGCAACGGCAGGGTTCACGGGCCGATTATACCGGCTGCTTCCGCCATCCAAGCGGTTGACTGCCCGGAACTTAGGCTCAACCTCAGATGATGAGATGAGGTTTCAACCTTTTGCGGGGATGGTTCGTCTAGGAAATGAGGGGCAGCGCACGCCTCCCCGAACCATCGACCCAAGACCGTGGAGCATGACATCGAATGAGAAGTGAAAGCAAGACGCGTGGCATTGCCGTACTTGGAGTTGTAGCCCTGGCCGTATTTCTACTGGCAGCGGCCCCTGCCGCGCGTGCGCAAGTGGCGCGCTATCTCGGCAGCATCACCGCCATCAGCGGCGACACCCTGACAGTCAAGACCGATGCCGGCGATGTGCACCAGGTCCAGGTTCCGTCAACAACCGTGCTCAAGCGCATCGCACCGGGGGAAAAGGATCTGACCAAGGCCGAGCCTATCGAGTACAACAGCCTGGCCGTGGGCGATCGCGTACTGGTCACGCTCGATCCCAATGCCACCGGTGGCACGCCTCAGGCGGCGCGCGTCATCGCCATCAAGCAGGCGGATGTGGCCCAGAAGCAGGAAGCGGAAAATGCCGCCTGGAACCAGGGCGTCCATGGGTTGGTAAAGAGCGTCGATACCAACACTGGCGTCATCGTGGTAACGACGCGCGTGGGCCCCATTACCAAAGATGTCACCGTGAACACCACGTCGGCGACGGTGCTCAAGCGCTACGCACCCGGTTCGGTACGTTTCGAAGAGGCCCAGCCCGCGCCCATCACCGCCATCCGCACCGGCGATCAATTGTGGGCGCGCGGAACCAGGGACGCAGACGGCTCCGCAATCGCGGCCGACCATGTCGTTTCGGGCAGTTTCCGCAGCATTCCCGGCACGGTGATCTCCATCGATGCGACAGCCTCCACAGCCACGGTGAAGGACCTGTCGACGAAGAAGCCCGTCACTGTCCGCATCAGCGCTGATGCGCAGTTGCGGCGGCTCGACGACAATATGGCGACGATGCTTGCCGCGCGACTCAAGGGCAACCCGGCGGGCGCCGGCGGGCGCGGTGCATACGGCGGAGGCGGCGGCGCAAATGGCCGAGGCAATGCCGGTGGCCAGCACACCTTTAATCAAGGCGGCCCGGGCGGCGGAGCTATGAATCTTGAATCCGTCCTGGAACGCGCGCCGCAGATTCAACTGGGCGCCCTCAAGAAGGGCGATGCGGTGATGATCGTGGCCACGGAAGACGCTTCAGGCCTTAACGCGGTCAAGCTGCTCGCCGGAGTCGAACCGCTGCTCGAAGCTCCGGAGGCGGCAAACCTGCTTTCCAACTGGAGCCTAAGCTCAGGCGAAGGTGAAGCTGCCCAATAACCGGATTCGTACATTCCATTCATACAAAAGCGAGGAAATCGTGTATTCGAAGTCGCACTGCTTGATTGCATTTCTGGTTTCCGCCACCTTGGCCTTGGTTGCCGCGGCGGCCAACGCGCAGGCGGTGTCGGCTCCCGCCTCACAGACCCCACCGGCTACTGCCCCGCAGACGGCGCCGGCCGTGTCGACTCCTGCGACGCCTGCTGCCGCGCAGACCGCTCCGTCCACCACGGGCACACTGCGCGGCCACATTCTCGATCAAACCGGCGCGCTCATTCCCGGCGCGCAAATCACCGTGACCACCACCAAGGGCGCCACCGTGGGAACCGGAACGGCGAGTGCGTCCGGCTCTTACGTGGTGCGCGGCCTGCCGGCAGGAAGCTATATCGTTCAGGTCACGTACAGCGGATTTGCGCCGTTTGTCTCCGAGCCCATTCCACTTACCGCAGGGCAGGCGAAGAGCCTGGAGATCAAAATGGCGGTCGAGACCAACCAGCAGCAGGTCGTCGTGACCGACGAGAGTGGACCAACTGTAAGCACCGACGCCGACGCCAACGCCAGCGCCATTGTGCTCAAAGGCTCTGACCTCGATGCGCTCTCCGACGATCCCGACGAGCTTTCGAACGAGCTTCAGGCATTAGCCGGTCCTTCGGCAGGCCCCAACGGCGGACAGATTTATATCGACGGATTTACCGGCGGAACGCTGCCGCCAAAGTCGGCCATCCGCGAAATTCGCATCAATCAGAATCCGTTTTCGGCGGAATTCGACCACATCGGCTACGGGCGCATCGAGATTCTCACCAAACCCGGCACCGATACGCTGCATGGGCGGGGCTTCCTGCAGGGTAACGACAACGCGTTCAATACCGGCAACCCGTTCACCTCGGTTCCCCCGTATCACAGCATCCAGTACAACGGAACCATCAGCGGTGCAATGAATAAGAAGTCTTCATTCTTCCTCAGCGTGGAAGGCCGCAACAGCCAGGATGCCAACGTCTACACCGCCTACTTGCCCCTTTTGAATACGGCCACAAACCAATACACAGTTCCCACAAGCCCTACCGTTACGGGCGGCCTGTTTACCCCGCAAACACGCGTCGAGGTTTCTCCCCGCCTCGACCTGCAACTGGGACAGAAAAACACCTTGACCCTGCGCTACCAGTACGAACGCAGCAGCTCGAGCGGAGAGCTTGGATCGAACATATCGTTGCCGTCGCTGGCCACAAGTTCCACGTCCACTGAAAATTCACTGCAACTGATGGATTCGCAGATCATCAACGAACGCATCGTGAACGAAACCCGCTTTCAGTACCGGCGCTCTCTCGATCGCTCGACTCCGACGAGCCAGGCGCCGTCGTTTGGTGTCGGCGGATACTTCAACGGCGGCGGCGGCGGGAGTTCAAGCGATCATTCCGATCACCTGGAACTGCAGAACATCACCACCATGTCGGTTCGCGCGCATGCCATCAAGTTCGGAACCTGGTTGCGCGACAATCGCGACGCCACTACGTCGAACGGAGGCTTCAACGGCAACTTCAGCTTTTCCAGCCTTGCCAACTATGTGACGATGCTCAACGGCCTGCCCGCGAACCAGACCAGCATTCCGTCAGCGGTTATTGCGGCGGGCGGGCAGCCCAACAAGCTGTCCTACACCACCGGAAGAGAGTCATTTCTGGGCAACGTCTTCGACGCCGCGGTCTTCTTTCAGGACGACTGGAAGTTCAATAAATTCCTCACACTTTCCGGCGGATTGCGCTGGGAGGGACAGAACCACGTAGCGGATCACAGCGATTGGGCGCCACGTTTCGCATTCGCATATGCGCTGGACGGGCACAAGAAAGGCACAGTGACGAAGACGGTGGTACGCGGCGGCTATGGGTTCTTCTATGACCGCTTCCAGGTCGGCAGCCTGATGTCGCTGGAGCGTAACAACGGCGGACCCAATACTCAGGTCGTGACCGTGATCAACAACCCAACCTGTTATACGACGACCAACTTGAACACGGCCATCCAACAAAGCGGCTTCCTGGCCAGTTGCGGAACTGGCAGTGCCGTTGCCGCACAGATCCAGGAGGTTTCGCCCACCTACCGCTCCCCCGTCATGGAACAATTTGGAAGCAGTCTGGAGCGCCAGTTGACGAAGGTATCGACGCTCACACTCACTTATGTCCACTCCTTCGGCGTGCACCAGATGGACACGCGCAACGCCAACCCATACAAGGCATTGCCGGGAACAACCATCTATAACAGCACCACCGGCCCGCGACTCAATCCAAATTTGGGCATCGTCGACGAGATGTATCCCGAGGCGGTCTTTAAGGAGAACCAATTCATCACGAACCTCAATGCCCGCTTCTCGCCTAACTTGAGCATCTCGGGCTACTACAACTTGAGCTTCGCCAACGGCAACACCGGGACAGCATCGAACTCCTACAACCTGAGCCAGGACTACGGGCGCGCTTCGTTTGTGAGAAGGAACATGGTCTTCCTGATGGGCAATTACACAGGGCCCTGGGCGATTACGTTCAATCCCTTTCTGATAGCCCAGGCGGGGAGGCACTTCAACATTACGTCGGAGAACGACCTGACCGGAGATAACTTCTTCAACGATCGGCCCTCATACGCGGCTTCGACGTCGGATTGCGCAGCCACTGCCGGCCCGAATCCCTCGCAATACGTACTCACCTCGTTCGGCTGCCTGGACACCAATCCGCAGGCCGGTGAAACCGTTCTGCCCTCGGAACTCGGCAACGGACCGGCCGCTGTGGCGGTGAACCTGCGCGTGAGCCGCTCGTTCGGCATTGGTCCCAAGGTTGCTTCGCCAAGTGGACCGAACCGGCCAGGCGGCGGTCCCGGCGGCTTCGGGGGCGGCGGATTCGGCGGTCCCGGCGGCGGCGGTGGTCGCGGCGGAGGTGGTGGTGGAGGCGGCGGTGGCATGTTCGGCGGCGGGGGCGGCCGCGGAGGAATGTCGAATACCGGGCACAAATACTCACTGAACTTCAGCGCGCAGGCCTTGAACCTGTTCAACGACATCGACTATGGAACGCCATCTGGCGCCGTGGCGCCTACCTTCGTTCCCACCACAGGATCCTTGGGAACCACCGGGCCGGGCCGGCGGTTTGGCGAGTCAACCAATCTTGCCGGAGGAATCTTCGCCTCGCCATCCGGATCGGCGGCGCGGCGCATCTTCTTCATGGCGGCATTCACGTTCTGATTGGAACAGGCGCAACATCGAGGGCCGGAGCAATCTGCTCTGGCCCTTTTCCTCGTTCGGCCGCTGGCGGCCAATTGCATAACCGCCACTCAAGCACCTAATCCCTGGCCCTCAGTCCCTGCTCTCTATTCCCTGATCGTAAATCTCCTCCCACCAATCGGCCGTTGCATCGACACTGAACTCGCGCAGCATTCGCTCGCGCGCCGCTTCTCCCTCGCGCGCCGCCTCGTCTCTGCTGCGCTGCATCGTTGCCACCATTGCCGCCGCGAGGGCATCCGGGTCTTTCGCCGGAACCAGCGTGCGTCGATCGCTCAGCAATTCGCGCACGCCGCCCACATCCGTAGCCACAACCGGCTTCTCCATGGCCATGGCCTCAACAATCACCTGCGGCAAACCTTCCCAGGCTGAAGCCAGCACAAATCCGTCTGCCGCATCCAGCAGGGCCGGCATGTCGCGCTGCAATCCCAGAAAAAACACCTTTTCACGAATCCCCAAATCGTTGGCCAGAGATTCGAGTTCTTCGCGCGCGGCATCGCTCCCCCCACCGGCAATCCATAGCCGCGTATCGCTGCGCTGTTCCTCCACCTTCGCGAAAGCCCGCAGCAGGTTGGGATAATCTTTCGCCGGCGCAATCCGCCCGGCGCACAGCCAGACAAAGGTGGAATCGGTGCCCGTGGCGGCAGGCCCCATTCGATTTCGGGTTGCCGCGCGGCGCCTCGCGTCTGGCGCAAACACCTCGGTGTCGATTCCCAGCGCGCGCACGGAGCATTTATGTTCTGGAATCGCTTTCAGGCGCACAAATCTTTCCACCGCGGCCTGGCTTATGGCAACGGTGCGCAAGCTCCATCGATCTGTCAATCGGTACGCCAGCATGCGCATCCTGCCACCTTCATACACGTTGTGCACGCTGGATATGACCGCCGCGCGCGGCACGCCGGACCCACCGATTGTGAGCAATCGCGCCAGAATGTTGGCGTGAAAACTGTGACTGTGGACCACGTCCGGCCGGAACGCGCGCAGAAAATCGCCGCCCGCGCTGGAATCCCGCCGCAATGCTCGCGGGATTTTTGCGGATGTCGAGATAGGTGATCGGGAGCGTCGTCGGCCATTGCTCAGGCAACCGCGGCATGAGCGCGAGCAGTGCCACATCGTGGCCGCGCCTGGCCATGCGCTCTGCCACGGCCAGAGCCAGCTTCTCCGCTCCGCCCATGCCGAGCGATGTGAGAACGGTCACGATGCGCATAGGTCCACACTTTGCTGAATGGATTGAGTGCAACGATCATAACCCTTTCGCAACTGTTCGTCTTTTCTATGAGCTGGCGCGGCCAAGCAACCCCATTTGAGCGTTTTCGCAGCCCCAATTCCTTGCCCGCTGATTCACCATCCCCCAACCGCCTTGCCCCGGCAAGCAGCGGCGCGGCAAACCCCCGCTTTCCTATTGGCCTTACTTATTTCAAAGAAATCTTTTCGAAATTTTGCAATTGGGCTGTACAATTCCCCCCAAGGAGACCTATGGCCGGAGATATGCAAATTACGTGCAGCGATTGCGGGCAGGACTTTACCTTCACCGCTGCTGATCAGACGTTCTTTCAGGAACGTGGTTATTCGACCCCAAAGCGTTGCAAGCCTTGCCGCCAGGCAAAGAAAAACGATCAGGGGGGATCCGGCTACCGTTCGGCTCCTTCACAGGGAACTCCTGTGATTTGTTCGGGTTGCGGTCAGCCCACTACCGTTCCTTTCGAACCGCGAGGCGATCGTCCGGTCTATTGCCGCGATTGCTACACGGCGCGCAAAGGAAGCGGCGGCGCTTCCAGAGGACGCGACCGCTGATAAAGAAAGTGCCCGCCTCCGGAAATCTTTTCTGCAGCCGGGCCGCAACAGTTCAGGATTCGTAAGGGCAAGGCTTCGCGGCGGTCGAAATTCGGCCACGCATCTCGCAAGGGCTCTGTCGAGAGTGAGGGTTTGCCCATCTCCTCCGGCAGTCACGTTGGCAGCGCATCTTCTGCGAATCTGGATACGCGCTCACTCGAACGGGTTCGGACGCACGACTCCGTATCCAATGAATCGTTGATAGACAGAGACGGCTCCACTCGATACACTTTTTCTCACGGCCCCTCCAAGAAGATTGCCAGAAAAGGATGCTTCCCAACCGCATGGCTTCCCAACTCTCGTTTTCGGGATTCGCGTGGAAGAATCTCTGGCGCAGACGACTCAGGACACTGTTGACGCTGGTCGGGATCACCATGGGCATCGGCGCCTTCGTGGCCCTGGTGGGGTTTTCACGCGCCTTCGAGCACGAGTGGATGCGCATGTATACAAGCTCCGGTATCGACATCGCAGTCGTTCAGAGCAACCTCCTCTCCAGCTCTATCGATGAGTCCCTTGCCACAAAAATCAGTGCCGTCCCCGATGTTGCTCAAGTGTCACCCATGATCTTCAATCTCATGGATCTGACGCCGGAAGTGAACGCATTGGTTTATGGCTGGCGCGCCAACTCCTATCGAGCTCGATTCCCTCACCCTCCTCTCCGGCCACCGCTTTCACGAAGGGGCACCGGAGATTCTCCTGGGCGATTTGCTGGCCAGTAATCTCGGGAAAAAAGCCGGCGACATGCTTTCCATCCAGGGCACAAGCTTCACGGTCGTGGGCATCTACCACGGAGGTTCGGCGCTTGAAGCCGGCGCCGTCATCATGCCCCTTGACCAAATGCAGATCATTGCCGGCATGGAGGGCAAAGTCACTGCGTTTCACGTCAAGCTGCGCCCCGCACCCGCAGGCGAAACCTACGATGAATATGTCAAGCGCGCGTCAGCCGCCATTGAAGCCGCCCTGCCCGGTACTCGCGCCTATCCCGCGGCCGAGCGCGCCGCCAACAACCAGTTCGTCGCTCTGGCTCATTCGGTAGCCTGGGGCACATCGGCCATCGCGCTCCTCATCGGCATTCTCGGCATCGCCAATACCATGGCCATGTCGGTCTTCGAGCGCACCCGCGAGATCGGCATTCTGCGAGCCCTGGGCTGGAAGGGCCGCCACGTCATCCTGCTCATCCTCGTCGAGGCTACAGCTCTGGGATTCGTGGGCGGCTTGCTCGGCATTGGCGTGGGGTGGGGCGCGTTGCGCCTGCTCTCCACATTGCCGCAAACCGCCAGCATAGTCTCGGCATCAGTTTCGCCGTCGTATCTCCTCGAATCGCTGCTCATCGCCATCGCCTCCGGCCTGCTCGCCGGAGCCTATCCCGCCTGGCGCGGCGCGCGGCTTTCGCCGATGGAGGCGTTGCGCTATGAGTAGCCCCCTCGGCGCCGCCAGCCCCATTAGCGCCCGCAACCCAATTAGCGCCTGCGACCCAATTCTCGAAGCGCGCGGCCTCGTGAAGAGCTACGACGAGGGGCGCGTGGAAGCTCTGCGCGGCGTCGACTTGAAGATTGACGCGGGAGAATATGTCGCCATCAGCGGCCCCAGCGGCAGCGGAAAATCCACGCTTCTTCATCTGCTCGGCGGCCTCGATACGGCCACACAAGGCCAGGTTTTCTTCAATGGATCCGATCTGGGCAAGGCTGTCGACCTCGATTCCTACCGATCGCGCCAGGTGGGATTCATCTTCCAGGCCTTTTACCTATTGCCCACGCTGCGCGCTGTGGAAAATGTGCAGGTGGCCATGCTGGCGCTGCATGACAAGGCCAATCATCGCGCCGAGCGCGCCGCGTCTCTGCTTGAAGAGATGGGGCTTAAGACATCGCATGCACCATTTTCCCAACCAGCTCTCGGCCGGCGAGCGGCAACGCGTGGCCATCGCGCGTGCTCTGGCCAACGATCCCGCCATGCTGCTGGCCGACGAGCCCACCGGCAACCTCGACAGCGTGAACTCGGCGCACATCATGGAGATCTTGCGCGGCATTCGCGAGCAGCGCGGCATGACCATGATCATCGTGACCCATGAAAACGACATTGCGCACGCCGCGCCGCGCCACATTCGCATTCGCGATGGCAGGATCGAGTTATGACGAGCGTCATGCTGCGTGCGGTGGTGCATCGCCGCGCTGGCGCCGCTGCTTTGCGCGCAGACGGCGAATTTGAACGATCTGCTTGCGTCGATGCGCAAGCGCATCGAGACCGCCGACTTTCGCGCCACCGGGCACCTGGTCTGGGTGCAGCCGAGCGGAGCGCGACTCAGCTATCCCATCACCATCAAAGCGCATTGGTTTCCCGGCGTGCTGCGCGAATGCGTTGATATCGGCGCGGCGCATCAGAAGACCGGCGATGGCAGCCCGGGATAGCACACCGGGTTGCGCACTTGCTTCTCGAATTGCGCCCCAACGGACAAAGCTCAATTACGCATCGCGCATCCCGGAGACACGTCTCCGACCGCTGCTGCCCTTCGAAAAATGGAGCGACGGCCCGCTTGGGCCCGGATTCAGCTACGAAGATTTCCTCGAGCAGCAATACTTCTGGGCCGGCCAGACCTCAGAGGGCAAAGCCAAGTTCGGCGCGCGCGATTGCGTCGTCCTCAAAAGCACGCCGGGCCCTTCCGATCGCACGCACTACGCGCAGGTGAAGACCTGGCTCGATCCCAGCTATTGGATTCCCTGTTTACCTTGAAAAAACCGTGAATGGACCGGCGCTGGTGAAGGAGTTCACCTACTACGGCATTCGTCATGAGGAAGGCGTCTGGTCGGCGCACCAGGTCGAAGTGAAGGTGCGCGGCCAGTCCGGCTCCACGCTGCTCATCCTCGACCGCGGCAGCGCCAAAGCAAATCTCACGCTCGCCGATTTCAACCCCGCACAACTCACGCACTTCTAGGATGTCCGATGCACATAGTTTTTTGGATTCTCGCGTCCGTTGCGCTTCTGGTTCTCGCCGGAACCGTGTATCAGCATCTCGGCAGCCTCCGCGACCGCCGCATTCACACGAGTCAAGGCCGCTGGGTGAGCATCGGCCGCCGATGCCAGCTCTACTTCTTTGAAGCAGGGCAGAGGCGAACCGACCGTTCTCTTCGAATCCGGGATCGGCGCCACGCATCTCAACTGGCGCGGCATTCAGGACCGATTGCGACGCTCGCGCACACCATCGCGTACGATCGTGCCGGCCTGGGCTGGAGCAGCCCCTGCCGCACGCCGCGCACGCCCGGCAACATTGCCACGGAGCTGCACCGAGATGCTCGCAAGCGCCGGGCTTCCAGCCGCCGTACGTTCTGGTGGGACACTCCTTCGGCGGGCTGGTCATGCGCCGCTTTGCGTTGCTCTATCCCGATGAAGTCACGGGCGTGGTCCTCGTCGATCCCATGCGCTGCGAGGAATGGCCGCCTCTCAACCCCAGCCGGCAATCGCAACTCGATCTTGGCAATCGCCTCATCCGTTACGCGCTGCCAGTGGTGCGCTGCGGGCTGGCGCGCCTGCTGGTCACATGGCTCTTCGGCCGCGCCAGGCAATCTCTCTGATCAGATTGCCGGCGCTGCGGGCGCGCATCCGCGCCATGTGCTGGGCCGCATCAAGACCGAGGTGCGCAAGATGCCGCGCAAGGTATGGCCCGCAGTTGCCGCGCACTGGTCGCGGCCCAGCTTTTATGCCGGACTGCGCAGCCACATTCGCTCCATCCCCGCTACCGTGAGAGAGATGCATACGGCCGAGCCCATTTGCGGCATTCCCGTCACCGTGCTCACGCCCGGAAACGCCGCTCCCCTCACACAGAATCAACTTGACCACATCGGCGATTCTGTCCACCAGACCATCGCGCGCGAAGAGCGAGCACTGGATTCATCTCGATGAGCCCGATCTGGTGATCAACGCCATTCGCGCCATGATCGGAGCGCCGCCGGTCGCCGTCGCCGTCAGAGCGCCGACGAACGCGACATGGCCCTCGTGCACCGAATCCGCGCTGCCTGAAAGCGCCGCCTTCCTCGCCGTTCCCCGCTCCGCACGCTGAAGCTTTCTTCGCTATCCTGTAAACAGGCTTCCCTGTCAGTTATCGAGAGGTCTAAGGCGAGGGCTCCTATGGAAGTGAAAGTTTCGCATGTCGACGGCGTCAGGTTCGCCATTCAGGCGCGGTCGCACGTCGTATACCTGCGATCAACCGCTGGAAAACGGCGGAGAAGACTCTGGCATGACGCCGCCAGAGTTTCTGCTGGCTTCGCTTGGCTCCTGTGCGGCTTATTATGCCGCTGAGTATCTGCGGACCCGCCATCTCGCGCAAACCGGCGTGGAAGTTTCAGTAACCGCCGAGAAACTTCTGAAGCCAGCGCGACTGGGCAACTTCCGCATCCATGTGCTCAGCCCCGTGCAGCTCACACCGGAACACAACGAAGGGCTGGTCCGCGCCATCGAGCGTTGTCTTGTTCACAATACTCTGCTCTCGCCTCCGGAGATCAACATCGATCTGACCACGGTCGGCGCGCAGTAGATTTCTCTGCCGCATGTGTTGGTCTTGATGCGCTATAGGGTGGGACCGTGAGCTGCGAATCGTGGACCGTGAACCGCGCGCGTGTCCTGAACCGTCTGTGAACCACGGTCCACGTATCACGGTTCACGATATCTTCACGCTCTTGCCGCGCGAAAGCACAGCGGCCTTGCGGCGATCCTTTGAAGCGTGGTCGATCTTCTTCCAGAAGCCGATGAAATAATCGACCGCCGAAATCACCGCAACCAGAGCCGCGAAGTAAATGGCGGCAATCGCGTACCATTTCACTGGAATCGCAATCGACGCCGATCTGCCAATGATCCCAGCGGTGCGCCAGAATGGCCGAGACCACGGAGACGATCTGCACCACCGTCTTCAGCTTGCCCAATTCGCTGGCCGTAATGGTGAACCCTTCAGACGCCGCGATCGATCGCAATCCGGAGATGAGAAACTCGCGGCCGATGATCACGACCACGATCCACACCTTCACCACTTCGGGGTTGTAGGCCACCAGCGCGACAAACGCCGCCGTCACCATGATCTTGTCGGCCAGCGGATCGAGCAGCATGCCCATGGTCGTGATCTGGCCGCGCTTGCGCGCCAGATATCCATCCAGCCCGTCGGTGATCGACGCCAGCACAAACAGCACCGACGCCACGATCTCCTGCGTCTCCGTGGCCCCTGCCACGGAAAATGCGGCGACAGAATCCACAGGAAGAGCGGGATCATGATGATCCGGCTCATAGTGATGGAGTTAGGCAGATTCATGCGCGCGCGCCACGTTATCTGGTCTCTGGTGACGTGACACCATTATTGCACCGGAACCTAAGTCGCGCGCCCACGGCCTCGTTACCTTTGGCTAAAATGCCTGCCTACATTACTAGATCTTCCTTCAGCACAATAGCTACGTTGGCAACGCTGTGGCGAGTCAACATTTCGATAATCCATTGCGCCGGAACCGCCACCATGAGCCCGGACTGCTGCGGAACCTCCTGACGAGCATCTCCCTGTCCCACAGACAGAACGGGCGCCGGAACGTACTGAATCAACATCCCGATTACATCTCCCGTTATCAAGCTAATGACTGGACATCCGCTGTCCCCACGATTTCCCGATACGGATACGATGAGTAAATCCTTCCGCCCCCCTGGAAAATTTGGGACTGTTTCAAGCATTGCATCGGTGGCTCCAATATTCCCGGTTTGAATTACGGGGCTCGCAAAGGAGCCGAGCGGATACCCGAGGATAGCGATTGGCTCGCCAGCCAACGCCGGTTCTTCTGAAACCCTGAGTGAGGTTATAGGGCGGTAACTCAACTTCGGCCTAATGCCGCTGCTGGGCTCTTTGTACGGAGCGAAACCCTTCAGTTTGCATAAAGCTAAATCGCGCTCACGGTCGACCTCAACTACGTCGAACCAAACCCCAATCCCGTTCTTGTCTCGTTGATGTGTGGTTGCTGTCAATTGCGGAGAATTTGCCTTGTATCGCGCTAAGACATGAGCTGCTGTAACGAAGTAGCCCTCCCTCCCGATCAGAAATCCGGTTCCAACCACGGTGGGATGTGGAGGGTGCGTACCGCCTTCGCCCCAGTACTCAAGCTGAACCACGGCCGATGAGTCGTTGCTTGCTATCTCCATGGGGCTAATTGGCCCTTTAGGCCCCGCGAGCAGGCTCGGACCCGCTGAACAAAGGACCATAAAGCAAGCCACCAGACGAGTCTTCATTACACTCCCTCCTGCCGCACTGAATAGCGATTCTAGTTCACCCGAGCATCTGGCGAAACTGCGCGGCCAGCGGAGATAGTCAGCTTTCCGTGGAACCTACCGGAAGAGCCCATGTGCCCAGTTTCGCATCGACAGACAAATGGCGGGAGAAGCCTTCGCTTCCCCCGCCATGCTTGCCTCCGTTGCGGGTTGCCCTACGCGTAAATGCCGCGCTGCTTGATGGTGAAGGCCACGCGATCGATGGCCAGCATGTACGCCGCGATGCGGTTGTTCACGTCGTGAGCCTCGGCATAGCGCACCACGTCGTCGAAGCTGTCGCGCAGAATGGTCTCCAGCTGCTCGTTCACCATGCGCTTCTTTCCAGAAGTAGCCCTGGCGGTCCTGCACCCACTCGAAGTAGCTGGCCGTCACGCCGCCGGCGTTGGCCAGAATGTCGGGCACGATGAAGATGCGCTTCTCGGCCAGAATCTCGTCGGCCACGGCAGTGGTGGGCCCGTTGGCGCCCTCCACCACGATGCGCGCCTTGATCTTGTCGGCGTTGCGGCTGGTGATCACGTTCTCCGTCGCCGCCGGAATCAGGATCTCGCAATCGGATACCAGCAGCTCTTCGCTGGGCATGGCTTCGGCGCCGCGGAAGCCGAGAATGGTGTTGTTGCGGTACTTGTACTCGAGCAACTGGTGGATATCGATGCCGCCGGAGTTGTACAGGCCGCCATCGCGCTCGGCGATGCCGACGATCTTGTATCCATGCTCCTGCATCAGCCGCGCCGCGTTCGATCCCACGTTGCCGAATCCCTGAATGATGACGCGGCAGCCTTCGACCGGCATGTTCAGGTAGCGCAGGCTCTCGTCGCACACCACCATCACGCCGCGGCCCGTGGCCTCAATCCGCCCTTGCGAGCCGCCCATGTTGAGCGGCTTGCCCGTCACCACGCTGGTCACCGTCTGGCGCATGTGCATGGAGTAGGTGTCCATGATCCACGCCATGGTCTGCTCGTTGGTGTTCACGTCGGGCGCGGGCACGTCCTTCTCCGGCCCGATGAACTCGATGATCTCCGAGGTGTAGCGGCGCGTCATGCGCTCCAGCTCGCCGCGGCTCATGGTCTTGGGATCGCAGATGACGCCGCCCTTGGCCCCGCCGAAGGGAATATTCACCACCGCGCACTTCCAGGTCATCCAGCTGGCCAGCGCGCGCACTTCGTCCAGCGTCACATCCGGCGCGTAGCGGATGCCGCCCTTGCACGGCCCGCGCGCGATGTAGTGCTGCACGCGGAAGCCCGTGAACATCTCGATCATGCCGTTGTCGAGCGTCACCGGAAAGTGCACGATGATCTCCCGCGACGGCGAGCGCAGCACCTTCCACAATCCCTCATCCAGATTCAGCTTGCGCGCGGCAAAATCGAAGCGCGCGCTTTGCGCTTCCCAGGGATTGATCTCCTGGTCCAGCGTCACATTGGTGGACCCAGTTGCCATATCAAGTTCTCCATCTCCTGCCGCGTTTCCGTTCTTTCCGGAGCCGGAATGTTACTCCGTTCATCAAGCATATCGGCGCGGCATCCAATCTGTCAGGCTTCCGCGATTGTACCCGCTTACCGCGCAATCCCACCGCCAAGTGCGGAGGCGCATTGCGAGCGGGCCAATACCGCCCGCAGAACCAAACCTCAGTGAGTCTAGGCCTGACCGTCCGCCCTCGTCAAGGCGCGCCGATCACATCTGAATCAGCCCTTTCTAGCCGGGTTCCAGTGTCCGGCTCATTGCCTCTAGCGGGAAGGCCGTCGCAACGGCGAAATCGCTGCGAGCAGTTACACTTAGGCTGTGAAAGCCGCTTCCCGCTCAGCCCAGCCCAGCCGCAAGGAGTTCCTGGCCCTCGCCCGGACGCACACGCTCGTCCCCGTCTGCCGCACCCTCATGGCCGACCTGGAAACCCCGGTCTCGGCCTTCCTGCGCGCGGCCTGGCGCCGAGCGCGAGTGCTTTCTCCTGGAATCCGTCGAGGGCGGCGAGCAGGTGGGCCGCTATACCTTCATCGGCCTCACGCCGTTCAAGCGCATCGTGGCGCGCGGCCGCGACATCGCCATCACCGAGGGCCGCAAGACCACCCGCGCATTCGAGGGCGACATCTTCGCCGTGCTGCGCGACGCGCTCGGCGGCCACAAGCCCGCGCGCCTGCCGGGCCTGCCCCCGTTCACCGCCGGCGCAGTCGGCTTCTTCGCCTACGACGCCGTGCGCCAGATCGAGCGCCTGCCCGCGCGCGCCAAAGACGAGCTCGGCATTCCCGACGCCTGCCTGCTCTTCTTCGACGAGGTGCTGGCCTTCGATCATGTGCGCAAGGAGATCTGGCTCGTGGTCACGGCCGATGTCTCGCGCGGCAATGCCTCTGCCGCCTACGATCGCGCCGTCAAGCGCCTCAACAAGCTGGAAAAGCGCCTCAACGCTGCCGCTACCCGAGCGCCGAACTCGAAAAACGCGCAAGCCCGGCAAGCTCAAGGTCAAGTACCGCACCGCAAAGAAGGATTTCCTGGCCGCGGTCGCCCGCACCAAGGAGTACATCCGCGCCGGCGACGCCTTCCAGGTGGTCCTCTCGCAGCGCTTCGACGTCGAGCCCGGCGTCGACAGCTTCCAGGTCTATCGCGCGCTGCGCACCGTCAATCCCAGCCCCTACATGTTCTTCCTGCGCTTCGCACCGGATGGCCCGCTGGGCGCGAACCCGGCAAGCAACCCTCGTCCAAAAAATCAAAAGCGATCGGAGACGCCTCGAACTGGCCGGCTCGTCGCCCGAGCTGCTGGTGCGCGTTCACCAGGGCAAGGTCGAGTACCGTCCCATCGCCGGCACGCGGCCGCGCGGCGCCACCGAAGCGGAGGACAACGCGCTCGCCGAAGAGATGCTGCACGACGAAAAGGAGCGCGCCGAGCACGTGATGCTGGTCGACCTGGGCCGCAACGACGTGGGCCGCGTCAGCCGCTTCGGCAGCGTCAAGGTCGACAAGCTGATGTTCGTCGAGCGCTACTCGCCACGTCATGCACATCGTGAGCTCCATCGAAGGCAACCTGCGGCCGGACCTCACCGCCGTCGATGCGCTGCGCGCCTGCTTCCCTGCCGGCACGCTCTCCGGCGCGCCCAAGGTCCGCGCCATGGAGATCATCGAGGAGCTCGAGCCCGCGCGGCGCGGCACCTACGGCGGCGCTGTCCTCTACGCCGACTTCTCCGGCAATCTCGACTCCTGCATCGCCATCCGCTCCATGCTGGCCATCGGCGGCAAAGGCTCGTACAGGCCGGCGCGGGCATCGTCGCCGACTCCGTGCCCGAGCTGGAGCATCAGGAGTCCATCAACAAAGCCCAGGCCGTCATCCGCGCCATCGAGCGCGCGAGGGAGATGTAACGCGTCTCATTCCGCGGTGAAATCCCAGTGCTGGCGAGCGACAGCCAGACCATTTGCGTCTATTGGGAAAATCGCCTTGCCGGAGGGAGAGATGGAAAACTGTCTGGGAATGGACAAGAAACGGATCTGGCGCTGATTGGAGTGCTGGCACTGGGCTTTTGGCTTGGCGCGGGCCGCACGGTGAACGCATCGAGCGGCGAATCGAGCACGGGCGATGTGGAGTTTCAACTGACAACTGTGAGTCCGACGAGTTCGTTGCTGGTGTACCAGCCGGGAGCAAAGACCGTGTACGTCTATCAAGGAGCTACGACAGGTAATTCGGCACTGCAATGCACCTTCATGTTTCAGTTGCAACGGCCGGGAGAGGTGATTCGGCGCGTTCCCTGCGATGTGCAAAAGTTGATCCCGTAGGACCGGCACGGACTTACTCCGCCCCGAAGATCTTCCGGAAGAATTGCCCGATCCTGCCGAAAAATCCGGGCTTCTTCTGTTTCGCGGGAACTTGCGTCGCTGGGCTTGCGCTCGCAGCCGGCGCGGCCGGGGCTGCGGTTACAGGGCCAGCCGTCTGCGCTGCATGGTCAGCTGCCGTATAGACTGAGTGTGCTGGACTGCGCTCGCTCCCTGTGCCGGTGGAGCAGTAACCGCCGGAGCCTGCGCCGAACCGGGCGCGAGTCCTTCGCTCTGAGCCAGAGGAAACTCGTTGGCCTCGGCTCGCGGCGGATGGCGGGCATCCGCACGGTTCCTTTTCCTGGTCGACAACCGATTGCAGGCTGCCGTGCTCGAACATCACGCGCTGCCCCGGCTGCACGCGATAGAGGCCGCCCTCGAAGACGCTGGTCACGACCACGTAGGGCGCGTTGGCGCCGGCATTGTCCACGCAGGTGTCGCCATGCTCGCCCAGCCGCACCTTCACATCGGCCGCGTTGGGACCGCCGATGAGAATGCGGAAGTACGGCGTCAGAAGCGTGTCGGCATTCTGCTCGCGCGCAGTGCTCGCCGCAAAACTCATCTCCACCGCGCCGCGATCGAGCGCGATCAGCAGGCCCGGAACCTCGCCTGCCGGCGGCGCTCGAATCGGCCGCAAGCTTCACCGTGCTCGAGGCGCACACGCGCAGCGTTCCCCGATACGGCAGCGTGACCTGCGCCGTTGCCGTCGCCGGCTGTAATGCGTGCCGCTGCCTGTCATGTACGCGCGGCCGTTCCACGCCTGCATCTGACCCGTCCACCGACAGCGCTGCGCCGGGAATCGATTTGTCCAGCGGAACGATGGCGACGGGAGGCGATGCTGAACGTCGGGGGCTGCTCGGACTGCGCGGGCTGCTGCGGCGCTGCCGCGGTTGGCGCTGGCGTCTCCTTCGCGGGACTGCCGGCGGCGGGGTCTGTGCCGCGAGCGCCGACGCCGCGATCACAACCCGCAGGCTCGAGTGTGGACGCATCCAGGCCGGCTCCAGGACTGATATGCCCGGCCTTTCTGCTCTCGCACCCATTTCGCGAAAAGCGCGAAATGGATGGGGCACGGAGATGATGCGTAAGGCGATCCGGAAAGTGCTCCAAGCGCGCGCATACAATTCCGGGCGCGTAGGGGCCTCGTGCGGCGAGTTGTGGTCTCGGGTGCGTCGTCCATGACTTACATGTCCAGAAAGTTGCGGATCATCTGGTGGCCGCCCTCGGTCAGCACGCTCTCGGGGTGGAACTGCACGCCCTCGATGGGCAAACTGCGATGCCGCAGGCCCATGATGACCGATCCCGGTCCGTTGGCTTCCGCGGTCCGCGCCGTCACCGTCAAGTTCGGCGGGCAGCGACTTCTGTTCCACGATGAGCGAGTGATAGCGCGTGCAGGTGAGCGGCGTGGGCAGCCCGGCAGAAGATGCCCTTGCCGTCGTGCTCCACCGCGCTGGTCTTGCCGTGCATCAGGGTGTTGCGCGCGGACGACTTTGCCGCCGAAGGCTTCGCCGATGGCCTGGTGGCCCAGGCAGACGCCGAGAATCGGTGCTTTCCCCGCCATGTGGCGGATGAGCGGCACCAGGATGCCGGCCTCGCCCGGCGTGCATGGGCCCGGCGAGAGCAAAATCCGCTCCGGCTTCATGGCCTCCACTTCCTCGGGCGTCACCTCGTCGTTGCGGCGCACCACGACCTCCGCGCCCAGCTCGCCCAGATACTGGACCAGGTTGTAGGTGAACGAATCGTAGTTGTCGAGAACGAAGACCATCGTGATTTCCAGTGTAGCGCGACGTTGCGGACGGTGTGCGACAGTTGCGCCGCTTGCGCCGCTCGCGCCCATCTGCAAAACTGGCCATGGTCGACCATGGTTCTTCACTTTCTGATTCAGGGCCGCGTGCAGGGTGTTGGCTTCCGCTGGTTTGTGCAGCGCGAGGCCAGCGAGCTCGACCTGCGCGGCTGGGTGCGCAACACCGAAGACGGCGACGTGGAAGTCGTCGCCGCCGGCGAGCCCGCCGATCTCGACGAGCTTCGCATCCAGCCTGCAGCCGCGGCCCGCGCGGCAGCCGCGTCGACCGCCTCGTCGAGCACACGCTCAACGACAGCGAAGCGGAGAACCTGTCCTCGTTCCGGATTGACGGCGCGTGGTGAAAAAAGACAGTGTGAGTGTGAGTGCGAGTGTGTCATGCGTCGCCGCAGACACAACCACACTCACACTTCACGCTCTCACCTGCTTCCTGCCTTCAAGCGATAGACTGAGAACTGACGACTGATCACTGACCACTGAGAACTGATCCAGGAGTGAAGCGCTGCCATGCCCGAAGCCAGCAAGCCCGTGAACGTAGAAGATCTGAAAAAGCTGGTCCGCACCGTGCCCGATTTCCCCAAGCCGGGGATTCTCTTTTACGACATCACCACGCTGCTGAAAGACAAGACGGGCTTTGCGCAGCTCATCGACGCCATGGCCGCGCATTACATCGGGCGCAAGATCGACCTGATTCTGGGCATTGAGGCGCGCGGCTTCATCTTCGGCCCCGCGCTGGCCTATCGCCTGAACGCCGGCTTTGTTCCGGTGCGCAAGCCCAGAAAACTGCCCGCTCCGGTGGCCCGCGTTACCTACGATCTGGAGTACGGCACCGACACGCTGGAGATTCACATGGACGCGATTGCGCCCGGCCAGAGTGTGGTGCTGGTCGACGACCTGCTCGCCACCGGCGGCACCATGGAAGCCACCGTGAAGCTGGTGAAGCAACTGGGCGGCGTGATCGCCGGGCTGGGCTTTGCCGTGGAGCTCGACTTCCTGAAGGGCCGCGAGCGCTTCAAGGAATACGACGTCTTCAGCCTGCTGCACTACGACGAGTAGAGCGGAGTTAGCGGAGTTGGCGGAGCTAGCGGAGTTAGTACCGTGTCCACTTAGTTTTGTGATGATCTTAGGCGAGTGCGGGCGTGGACGCCCGCACTACAGCCGGTCTGGAGACCGGCGCTACATTTTGCCTACACGTCCTCGGTCGCCTCTTCAACTGGCTCCGGCGGGACTCCGCCGGCTTCTGGCTCCAGTGAGCCGCCGCCGGCCTCTGATTCCTGCTGGAACATCTGCGCATCGGCAAAGCGATAGCCGACGTAGACATCGGTCAGCAGATACAGCGGGCTCGAAGGATCGTCCTCGATCTTCTTGCGCAGCTGGCGCACGAAGGTGCGCAGATACTCCACCTCTTCGCGGCATTCGGCGCCCCATACGGCGGTCAGCAGCTTGGCATAAGTCACCACGCGCCCCGCGCGGCTCATCAGGCAATACAGAATGTCGAATTCCTTGCGCGTCAGCTTCACCGGCGCGCCGCGCTTGGTCACGCGCCGCTTCACCGGCTCGAGGCGAATCTCCCCAATCTCGATGGGCGCGTCTTCAGGCCGAGCCGGAGCGCGCACGCGGCGCACCGCGGTGCGGATGCGCGCGATCAGCTCCCGTGTGCTGAACGGCTTGGTCACGTAATCGTCGGCGCCCAGGTCCAGCGCCTCCACCTTGTCCTCTTCCTCGTCGCGCACGGTCAGCATCAGCACCGGCAGGCGCGGCGCAAAAGCGCGAATGCGCCGCAGCGTCTCAATGCCGCCGATGCCCGGCATGTTGATGTCCAGCAGCACGACGTCGTAGGCGGAGCCGCGCAGCGCCTGCAGCGCCTCTTCGCCGCGCGAAGCCTCGGCCACCTGGAATCCCAGCTCCATCAGCGGAGGCCGCAGCGCGCGGCGGATTGCCGATTCGTCGTCGACCACCAGAATGCGGATCGCTGGCTGCATCATCCCGAACTCTCCTTCTCCATCGTCAGCGGAATGGCGGCAAAGAACGTGGTGCCTTCCTGCTCATCGCTGGTCACCCACACGTAGCCGCCATGGATCTGCGCCGCGCGCTTGGCCACGGAAAGCCCGATTCCGGTTCCGGGGGCGCGGTTGGCGTAGGTCGAGGAACGGTAGTAGCGATCGAAGATGCGCTCGCGGTCGGCCATGGGAATCACCGGCCCGAAACTGTGCACGGAAAAAATCGCCTCAGCCCCCGACGGCGAGAACGCGGATCGTGATCGTGGTGCCGAAATTTGAGTATTTGCACGCGTTGTCAATGTACTGGGTCAGCAGCATCACCATCAACTGCCGGTCGCAGCTCAGCGTCAGATCCTCGTCCTCGATCTCGATGGCAACTTTCATGCTGGCCAGCCGGTCTTTGAGGCTGCTCACCACCTCTTCGATCAGCGTTGCCGCATTCACGCTGCTCCACGTGAATGGAAACTTCGCCCGCATCGAGCCGCGCCGTGGTCAGCAGGCGCGTGGTCAGGTCGCCCAACAGCCGCGTCTGCTCGTCGATCAGCGATACCAGCTCCGCCTGCCCCGGCGAAAGATGGCCCATCTCATCCAAGCCTGTCGACGCCGCGCGAATGGCCGTCAGCGGAGTCTTGTAGGCGTGCGCCAGGCTGTCGAGCACCGTGGAGCGCAGTTGTTCGGTGCGCCGCTCGGTCTCGATGCGGCTCTCGTTGGCAAAGGCGCGATAGCGGTCGAAGGTGATGGCGATCAGCGAGGCGATGGCGTTGTTGGTCAGCGGGCTGGTGTCGCCGCGCACCACCAGGCTGCCGATGGGCACCGCTCCCAGTCGCACCACGCGCCGTCCGATCCCGCTCTCCGGATCGTCGTCCGAGGTTTCGAAATAGTAGACGTTCTGCGCCATCTCCTGGGGATCGACGTTCCAATATCCCGCCTGGTAGACGTCGTGCAGGTCGGCGTCGAAGACCGCGACGGCTTCAAGGTCGAAGATCTCGTGCACCAGCTCGGCCAGTTGCGGTCCCGGCTCGATGTACAGGTTCATCTGCAGGGTGCGCCGCGTGAACTCGTAGAGATCCTCCATCTGGCCGCCGCGCGACTCCGCCTCGCGCGCGTGCTCGGTGACGCGCGAGGAAAGCCGGCTCACGGTGAGGGCCACCAGCACAAACACCACCAGCGTGATCGAGTTTGCCGGATTGGCGGCCAGCGACCAGCTCCGGCTGCCGCACCGAAAACCAGCTTTGCGCCACCACCGCAGTGAGCGAAACAATCACCGCCTGCCAAAAGCCGCACAGCAACGCCGTGGGAACCACGATCAGCAGATAGAGCAGCGCGGCCACGGGAAGCAGCCAACTGGACCAATGCGCCAGCGCAGCCATGAGCACAACGCTCACTCCGCCCAGCGCGGATTCGAGGGTAAACAGAAGGATGCGCGTGCCCGAGCCGCGCGAGCGCCATGGCCCGAAAACCGAACGCATAAGATAGCTCTGAGTCAACCCGACACTCACCTTCTGTTCTCACGTGCCCTGCGTGCACCCGTGGTACCGAGCGAGTGCCGATCTGGAAGCTCAGGCGGCCTGCATTCGAACCGTCCAATCTGCGGAAATCGTTGCCGCTGCAATGCGGAATTGTCTTCAGATTCGGGCGCCTGAACAGGAGAAATAAAAGTTTAGCAGGTTCTTTAGGGCTTTTTCATGCCGCGGAACCTCTCATTCGCTGCTGGTCTGAATGCGCCGTAAGGCTCCGCACGCAAAAGGGGATAGCAGTGTTTGCGCGGGGCTCTCGGGAAATCTTTTTCTGATCCTCATAAGTTCTTTATGCTTTGTTTGCATTACTGGTGCTAGGCAGTTTCACTCTTATCGCGAATTCAACCAACATCATCCGATTGCCGGCACGCTACCGGCAGTCTCAACCGCAAGTGTGTGAACTTCCATGCAACCCCGAAAGGTCCTCGCACAGGGCCCAGAGCGGGCGCGCGTTGATGCGCCTGAACAACCTCACCGTGTCTTGCGAACTTCACAAATTTTTTCTGGAGGAATCTTGTCGATGCATTCGAATTCCACGGTAATACTTCGATCGATCGCTGGAGCTGCGCTGACATTCGCACTCACAGTCGGCGCGCAAACACCCGCCCCCGCGCCGGCGCCTGCCTCAACCGAGCCGGCCGCGCAAACCCCCGCGCCCGCGGCCGCGCCTGCGGCCCCCGCAGCCTCTCCCACCTGGAGCGTCGGCCCCATGGATCTGAGCGGGTTTATCGACGGCTACTACAGCTTCAACTTCAACCGCCCCGAGCGCCAACTCCGTGGGCGACCAGATCAACCAGCTCTACAACTTCAACGATAAGACGGATCAGTTTGAACTCAGCGCGGCCAAGCTGACGCTGAATCACGATCCCGATCCGATCGGCGCGCACGTTGACTTCATCTACGGACGCACCAACACCCTGATCAACTCGGCCCCGACCAACAGCACCTCCACTGACCAGCTCAACTATATTGAGCAGGCATTTCTGAGCATCAAGCCACCCAAGGCGAAGGGCTTTGAACTGGACTTCGGCAAGTTCGTCACCTCGGCCGGAGCCGAAGTGATCGAGGCCAAGGACAACTGGAACTACTCGCGTTCGCTGCTCTTCGTCAATGCCATTCCCTACTGGCACTTCGGCGCGCGCACTTCGATACCCGGTTCGAAGACCGACACCATCGGCTTCCAGTTGGTCAACGGCTGGAACAACGTCTCCAAGAGCAACGGCGGCTTGACGGGCGTGTTTACCAGCGCCTTCACCAAGCCCAAGGCCACCTGGGACCTCAACTATATCGTCGGTCCTGAAAACCCCAACACCACCAGCGGACTGCGCAACCTGATCGACACCACGCTGCTGCTCACGCCTCCGGGAAAATACAACGCGTACATCAACTTCGACTACGGCCAGAACCACGACGGCACCTACTCCTGCGCGCCGTACACCTGCGGCGACACCAAGATGCATGACTGGTGGGGCGCGGCTGGCGCACTGCACGCACAAGCCAACAGCAAGATCTGCGATCGCACTGCGTGCCGAATACTTCGACGATCCCGACGGATTCCAGACGACGGAGCGGCGATTGGCCAGCACCTGGTCGAAGGAACCTTCACCTATGAGTACAAGTGGGTGGAAGGCGCGCTGATGCGGGTTGAATACCGCTGCGACGCATCCAACGTCAACTTCTTTAACAAGCAAACGCACCCCAGCCTTACGCCAGGTGCCGTGAGCCAGCAGCAGACGCTGACCGTGGCATTCATCGCCTTCTTCGGACCCAAGCGCTAAGAAAACAATCTGTTTGCTTCTTTATTTCGTCCTCATGAGCCCGACGATAGACTCGGCTCACAGCAGATCAACCGGGACCGGCCAACCGTTCACTGGCCGGGCCCGCCTTAAGCAACGCCGCACTACGGTTCGGCGTGCGCGGCGGAGGACGCAGCCGCAAGCAGTTGTTTTCGAAATTTCCCGGGGGCCATCCGCCGGGAGCCGCCAGACGAATTTCAACCCTCAGGAGAATGCTCATGGCAGATCAGAAAGCACCTCAGATGCAGGCCACGCTGGGCCTTACCCGGCTGACCAGCAATGCAATGGCGCTCATCGCCCCCGGCGCCTTCCTCTGGCTCACCTTCTTCATCCAGGCCACCACGGGCGTTGCCGGCCAGCCATCCACCGCGCCCTCCATGTGGCTGGGCATCTTCGCCGCCCTGCTGCTCTGCCTGGCCACCGCCGTGTCCTACGCCGAGATCTCCAAGCTCTATCCCGGCACGGGCTCCAGCTACTACTACGCCGAGCAGGCCATGCTCTCCAAGGACAAGGCCTTCAAGTACGCCCGCATTGCCAAGTTCATCGTCGGCTGGGGCTCGCACCTCTACTACTGGGTCTATCCCGGCGTGATGGTGGCCGTCACCGGCATCTTCGTCGGCTACGTGGTCGGCTTCCTCTATCCCACCTTCATGAGCGGCTCCAACCCCGGACCTGCTCTTCATGGCCCTGGTCGCCGTCGTCTTCTCCTTCTTCGTCGCCTGGATCGCCTCCAAGGGCGCCGGCGCCTCCACGGCCGTCAACATCGCCATCAACGTCGATTCAGATCTCCGCCCTGGTCGTCTTCAGCGTTCTGGCCCTCGGCTATCGCGCCAGCCATCCCGACGGGCACGCCCAGCCTTCCAGTACGACGCCCAGACGCTGGCCACCTACACCTACCAGTTCGCCACGACGCCAAAGACGGCTCCATCATGCGCGACTCCAGCGGCACTCCGCTTGCCGCTGCTGGATTCGGCCGGCAAGCCTGTTCCCTTCACCATCACCTATCCGACGACGGACTCCAGCGGCAACTTCCTCACCCATCCCAACGCCGCTTCGGTGATCGGCGTTCACAAGTGCAGTTGGGTGTTCATTCAGGCCACGGTCGCCATTCTCATCCTGGTCGGTTTCGAATCGGTCACCTCGATGGGAGGCGAGGCCAAAAATCCAACCAAGCATATTCCCATCGCCGTCATTGCTTCGCTGCTCATCCAGGGATTGTTCTGTTACCTGTTTGAGTATTTCTGCGCCAACTACTTCCTCAACTCGGGGTATACCATGCAAAGCGCGGCCGCTTCCGCCGCGCCCATCGGCGACATGATGATCATCGTCGGCGATCGGCTGCTCGGCCAGGGCCACGGCAGGTACTTCATGCTGGCCGAAGCCTTCACCGTGTTCCTCGCGCTCATCGGCACCACGCTGAGCTGCATGAACACCGGCGCCCGCGTGACCTACGCCATGGGCAAGGACGAGGAAGTTCCCGAGCACTTCGGCATGCTGCACGCCGAGTCGCTCTCCCCGCGCAAGGCCATCTGGACGCTGGCCTGCATCTCCGCGGTCATCGGCGTCATCGCCGTCTCGCTGGTCTTCGGCGACGCCGGCGCGCCGACCGACGCCACCATCGCCGCCCTGCCGCACGGCATCTTCTCCAGCTTCGGCTACCTGCCACGCACGACACCCTGGCCGCGCTGCCCAACTCGCTGCTCGCCATGACGCTCACCTCCAACTTCGGCACCTTCATCCTCTACGCGCTCAGTTGCTTCCTGTGCATCGTGGCCTACACTGGGCGCCACGACTTACAGCTTGCTCAAGCACACGCTCATTCCCGGATTCGGCTTGCTCGCCAACCTCATCTGCATGGCCTTCTACGTGGCCGGTCCGTTCTTCAACCTCGGCACCAAGATGGAACCATTGACCGCGCTGGGCATCTCCGCTGTCTGGGGCCTCTACGGAGCCATCTACTTCCTCCGCTCCTCGAAAGCCAAAGGCAAGGCGGTCCTGTTGACCGCGAAAGACCAGGCTTTCTAGTTGATCGTAAACTTAGTCTCAGATCCTGGGTGGATTTCCTCTCCAACCTCGTGCCGTGAGGCTGGAGAGGGGGCCCACCCAATTGCCGTTTTCAAGCTCGACTCCCCATTCCCTGAACGGAAGCCTTCCGTCGTCACCGCGCGGAATGCTTCACACGGCGGCGCACATGTTAGATGTACAGTTCGGCCAGGCAAGCGACTTCGGCAAAGTCCGCACCAATAATGAAGACGCCATGGGGTCGTTTATCCCTGCATCGCGCCAGCAGGCGCGCTCCCACGGTTTTCTCTTTGTGGTTGCCGACGGGGTGGGCGGCATGGATCTGGGCGAAGTCGCCTCGGCCACCGCAGTCTCC
Organism: uncultured Acidobacteriota bacterium; assembly: GCA_963826735.1. Lineage (GTDB taxonomy): Bacteria > Acidobacteriota > Terriglobia > Terriglobales > Acidobacteriaceae > Telmatobacter. The sequence continues at coordinate 42,477 of CAWGYN010000004.1, read as the reverse complement.
GTGCTCACCGAAGAGTTCGCCAAGGCGCAACCCGGCTCCATGCTCATCAGCCTGCTGCCGCGGCTGATTCAGCACGCCAATGCCGCCGTGCACGATTGCACGGCTCGAACTCGAATACCGCGGCAAGAAGATGGCCACCACGCTCGTGGCCTGCGCCCTGCGCTACGACCAGGCCGTGGTTTCGCACGTGGGCGATTCGCGCTGCTACCTGGTCCGCAACGGCCAGGCGCGGCAGATCACGCAGGACCACACGCTGGTCAACGAACAGCGCAAGATGGGCTTGATCTCCGCCGACGAGATCGCATCGTCCGATTCGCGCCATGTGCTCATTCGCTCCCTCGGGCCGGAGATGTTCGTCTCGCCCGACACCTCCGCCATCACCCTGCAGCCGGGCGACGTGCTCGTGCTCTCCACCGACGGACTGCACGACGAGATGCGCGAAGCCGAGATCGCCTCCATTGTTTCGCAAAAAAAAGACGCCGCGCAGATCGCCCGCGAACTGGTGGCCCGCGCAGTCGAAATCGATGGCGGCGACAACACCACCGCGCAGGTCATTCGCGTCCGCTCGGTGGAACAGGTGGGCATGTATCGCGGCCGGCCCTACCGGCTGCCGATTTGAGAAAGGCAGGGACCAAGGGAACAAGGGTCGAGGGAACAAGAAGACGGGATCGAGGGGCCGAGAAGGGCTTCGCCTTCCGAACGAACTTCGAAGACATCGCGTTGGCCAGGTTGTCCGCCTGCTGACTTGCCGACTTGGCTGACTCGCTCCCTTTCTTACGAAATCCTTAGTTATGTTGATGCTGTTTCCCGATACAGTAGAAAAAGCTTCCCCGATGGAGCCCGTAGCCCGATGAGTTTTTACGATGCCCTTGAACCCGGCGCGCAACTCGATTCCTACCGCATCGATGCGCCGGTGGCGCGCAGCGGCATGGCCACCATCTACCGCGCCACCGACCTGCGCGACAACCGCACCGTCGCCCTGAAGATTCCCCACCCCGACATGGAAGCCGATCCGCTTCTCTTCCGACCGCTTCAAGCGCGAGGCCGCCATCGGCGAACGTCTCGACCACCCCAATGTCATGCGCGTCTTCGGCGGCGAAAAGCGCTCCCGCATTTACATGGTCATGGAGTGGTGCGAGGGCCGTTTGTTGCGCCGCATTCTCGACGAAGGCCGGCTCCCCTAGGACCGCGCCATCCGCATCGCCGATCGACGTTCTCAAGGCTCTGGACTACATCCATGCCAATGGCGTGGTGCATCGCGACCTGAAGCCGGAAAACATCATGGTCGACGACAACGACAACATCAAGCTCATCGATTTCGGCATCGCCGGCGATTCGGCCTCGCGCCGGCTCACCTACGCCAACTTCACCACCACGCTGGGCACGCCCGACTACATCTCTCCCGAGCAGGTGAAGGGCAAGCGCGGCGACGGCCGCACCGACATCTACTCCATGGGCGTGATTCTCTACGAAATGCTCACCGGCAAGCTGCCCTTCCATGGCTCCACGCCGCTGGCCGCCATGAACGACCGCCTGCTGAATCACCCCATGCCGCCGAGCGTTGCCGATCCCTCCGTCTCCCCGCAGTTGCAGGAGATTCTTTACCGCGCTCTGGAGCGCGATCCCAGGAACCGCTACGCCAGGGCCGAGGAGTTTCTCCACGATCTTGAGCACCCGGAGCAGGTCGGCGTCGAAGACCGCGCCGAGATTCGCGACTGGCAGAAGCGCAAATCCCAGCTTTCCCGCAAAATTCTCTACTACGGCGGTCTGGCCCTGATTCCTGTAGTGATTCTGCTGATCATGGTGCTCATCGCCCGCCACCACTGAGAGGGAACAGCGGAATTAGCGGAGCTAGCGGGGTTGGCGGAGCTAGCTCGCCGGCCATGCAGAAGAGCGCCTGGTTTCCCCTTCCCCTTCCCATTTTTCGTTCAGTTTGCTATGTCTCGGGCGCGGATGATAAATTTCTGCGGGAAGGCTCCTGCTCTATTTCTGCGTTGCCAAAAGTTCTGCCTGCGGAGCGAGAGATTTGTTCATCGCTCGGTGGGCGCAGTTGGAAGCGCGCAGCCTGAACCATTAAGAGGAACCGGCCCGCGGCCCGCGAAGTCCGCGAAAATCGCCTGCATCGCCTGTCAGACACGGAGCGAATCAAGCAAGCCCGAGTGTTTTTCCTGGCTCTCCGACTGCCTCAAAAACCTCGCTCCGTTTGAAGTGCATTTGCCAGCACTCCGAACCGCCGTTCGGAAGCAATGAAAGGAGTTTCATGTCCACCGATTATCGGAATTTTCTCGCTCTCTCCTACGAAGAGCTGGAGACCCTGAACCTGCAAGCCAAGGCCGACCGCACCAAGCGCACGGCCGCCGGCGAAGTCCGCGAAAAACGCCTGAAATATCTGACGGACGAAAAGCGCATCAAGGCTGTCACCGTGCTGTTCTCCGATCTTGAGGGACGTCTGCATCTGCTCGACTACGACAAGAAGTTTCTGCTCGGCTCCTACGAAAACCTGACCTTCGACGGCTCGTCGATCCGCGGCTTCACGGCGCAGAAGGAAAGCGACCTGCGCCTGGGCATCGACTGGAGCGCCTTCTATTGGGTGCCGGCCGACGTCTTCGGCAACGGCAAAGTGCTGGTCTTCGGCAACGTCATCGATAAAGACGGCACCCCCTACTCGGGCGACTTGCGCGGCGTGCTCAAGAACTACTCCGACAAGCTCTTCAAGGAACAAGAACTACACCCTGAACGCGTCGGCTGAGATCGAGGGCTTCCTCTTCGCCGGCAAAGATGCGGAGCAGCGCTACCACGAGACGGGCAAGTTCGAGTTCATCAACACCGGCGGCTACTACCACGTGCTGCCGCTCGATCCGCTGCGCCAGTTCATCGACACCGCCGCCGAAGTGCAGCGCGCCATGGGCTTCCAGAACGAAAAGGACCACCCTGAAGTCGCGCCCAGCCAATTCGAAATCAACTTCAGCTACGCCGAAGTCGTGGCCGCGGCCGACCAGATCCAGCTCTACAAGCTGCTCTGCCGCCAGATTGCCAACAACATGGGCTACACGGCCTGCTTCCTGCCCAAGCCGATCGTCGGCGTCAACGGCAGCGGCATGCACACCAACGTCTCGGTCTCCAAAGGCAAGACCAATCTGTTCTGGGATGAGAAGGGCGAGGAGCAGCTGTCGAAATTCGGCTGGGACTTCCTGGATCGCATCCTGACCCACGCGCTCGATCTTTGCCTGATCTTCAATTCCAGCGTGAACGCGTATCGCCGCCTCGATCCGCACTTTGAAGCGCCCAACCAGATTCGTGCGTCGGCCGTCGATCGTGGCGCCATGGTCCGCGTGCCCATCGGCAACCATCGCTCCATGCGCACGGAAGTGCGCGCGGTAGCGCCCGACGCCAACCCCTACCTGTCGCTCTACGGCATCTTCAAGACCGGCATTGACGGCGACATCTCCAAGGCCAAGGACCTGCGCGCCGGCGGCCGTTACCTGCCCGACAATATCCAGAAGGCCATCGAGGACTTCACAGCATCGAAGTGGATCGCGCAAGGTTCTCGGTGCTGATGTGCAGGGCCGCTATGCCGATCTGAAACAGGCTGCCGCCAACCGTTCACCGCGCGAGCTCGGAACCATCGTCAAGGGCTCCGAAGTGCAGTTCCACCACTCGGTCTACAACCAGTCGCTGTGGAATTTGTTCTAAAGGCTTTCCGCAGATTTCTTAAGGTCCAATCTCCCACGCGGGAGATTGGGCCTTTAGTTTTTATGCGACCGGACTTGCCGCTTCAATCTCTTCGGTCAGCGCCTCGGCCGCGTCGATGCAGTCTTTGCGGCTCACGTCGCGATGCGTCACCAGGCGGATCGCATCCGGCCCGAACGCTCCGGCCAGCACGCCGCGCGCCTTCAGCCGCGCCGCAAGTTCGGCAGCGCCCTTCCCCGCCTTCAACCGGAAGATGACGATGTTCGTCTCGACCGACGCGAGATCGATCGTCACGCCCTCGGTGTGAGCCAGCGCCTCGGCCAGCAGCCGCGCGTTGGCGTGATCTTCGTGCGAGCCGCTTCGGCCCGTCTTCGAGCGCAATCAGCCCCGCCGCGGCCAGCACGCCCACCTGCCGCATGCCGCCGCCCAGAGCTTTGCGGTAGAACGCGCGCTCGCGCCATCAGCTCCGCCGAACCCACCAGCATCGATCCCACCGGCGCGCCCAGCCCCTTCGACAGGCAAAACATCACCGTGTCGAAGCCGCGCGTCAGCGTCTTCACATCCACGCCCAGCGCCACGGCGGCATTGAAGATGCGCGCTCCGTCCAGGTGCAGCGGGAGCTTGCGCTCTTTCGCGCCCGCCCAGATCTCCTCCAAAACTTCGAGGCGCGTGCAGCGCCCGCCGGCCAGGTTCGCCGTGTTCTCAATCTCGATGAGCCCGGTCGCCGCGCGGAACGCACCGCACGGGATGATGGCGGGCTCGATGTGTTTCCAGGTGAGAATGCCGCCCTCTGCGGGCACGGCGCGGATCAGGCAGCCGGAGAAAACCGCCGTCGTCGCCATCTCGAAGTCGAGAATGTGCGCGCGCGACTCGGCAATTACTTCCTGGCCCGGCTGCGTCAGCAGCGCGAATTGCAATCTGGTTGCCCATGGTGCCCGTGGGCACAAACAGCGCCGCCTCGCGGCCAAACACTTCCGCCGCGCGCTGCTCCAGCAGATTGACGGTCGGGTCTTCGCCGTAAACGTCGTCGCCCACCTCCGCAGCCGCCATGGCCGCGCGCATCTCCGGCGTAGGCCGCGTCACGGTATCCGAACGCAGATCAATCAGTGCTTGCATTCACAATCCTCAGCTTGTAACCGGTAGCCTGTAGCTTCGCCGGAGCCGGTACCGGCTACCGGCTTCGGACTCGCGTCCTCGCTCCCTACGGGATCTGCCCCATCGGCAGTTCCATCACCGGCGAGCGCTTGCCGTCCTTCTCCGCATACGCCCACAGCCCGTGGAAATTGGCGCGGATTCCCGGCTGCGTTTTCAGAAACGCGCTCAACACCGCTGTTGCCTCGGTGCGCAGCGCGGCCGGATCGGTGACGCCGGTTGACTGGTACACAACGCCAAGATCGGCCTCGTGCAGCGTGGGATCGAAGCCCACTGCCTCGATCTTCCAGGTGCGATCGCCATCGGGCAGCGACAACGGAAACGCGTTTTGCGGCGAAGGCATGATAAGCGCCTGCTCCTGGCGCAGCTTTTCGAGATTCGGCGAGGAGAGAAAATCCACCGGCAGCAACAGGTAGCGGGCCGCATCGTAGCTATACCACGCGCTCCACGGATCGGCTTTGGCCAGCGAGCGCCCGCGCACCCAGTACCACACGCCGTCGTGCCCGTCGAAGGCGCCTGGGCGAATCGTCAACCCGGCGAGTTTCCAAGCCACCGCTGCGCTGTCCCATGCCAGAATCACACCGACCTGCCCGGCCAGGGGCGCTCCCGCGGCATCGGCCAGCACCACGGCATAACGCCCCGGCGGCAACGCGTTCATATTGACGGTCACGGTCAGCGACCCCGAGGCGTTCGAGCAGAAGAACTGCGTATCCTGGGGCGCGGTCTGCTCGCTCGCGTCGAGCAGGTAAAGATTGCGCAGTTCGAAGTGGCCGCCCTTCAGCAGCGGCGCCGCCTGTTCCACAGTGGCGCGAATTCCGTCCCACTGCGATGCTTCCTGCGGCAGCAGCACGGCCTGCAAAGTGGACTCATCCTGCGCCGTCACGGCGTTTGCCACCTTGGTGACGATCGCGGACAGCGCATCGCGGTCCAGAGATGCGAGTTGGGGCTCCGGGGTGCAACTCGCCGCCCGGCTTGCCCACGGCGTCAACAGCAGCGCCAACGCCAACAAAACCATTCGCCGCAAGCGCATCTTTATGTTCATCCTTATTGCCCCAAAGGTTTCATTTTTCGACGGCGACATGAGCTAGTTGCATAAGCGCACAATGCCGCTTGAAAAGCATCGTTCAGGGGTTAAAACCCACTTGTTTTCCGGGCTTTGTCGGCACGAATAAACTCGCGCCCCGATACAAAACCAGATTTATGTAACCGGGTCTATGAGCGTCGCCCGGCCACTGCTAGTCTAGTACAGTGAGCGGGTATGGATCGCGGCGCGCACGTACCGCATCCCGCCGGAAGGAGCCGATTCCGATGCGAACCCTCGTAGCGCAGCAGCCGAAAGCTCCGCGTAACGCCCTCGTAGGTTGCCGGCCGAGCGCCCCTTGCCTTCGGCCTGCACTTCTCGCATTCGTCGAGCTTTTCGCCGCACAATTCATCTTTGGCTTCGCACTGGCCGCACAAACGCCCACGACTCCGGCCACGACCCCCGTGCATCCGCCCGCCCATCATCACAAGAAGCCCTCGGCTCAAAAGCCCGCGGCCCAATCACCTCCGGCCCTTGTGTCCGTCGCGCAATCGGCCCCGGTTCCGGCCCCTTGTCCCCTCGCGGCACCAGCGCCAGTCCTTCAGCCAGCGACGCCTTGCATTCCCAACTGGCCCGCCAACAAGAAGCCTGACGAGGCTTCGATCGTCTGGGACAGCCACGGTCTGTTTATCCAGGCCTACAACTCCAGCCTGGACCGGATTCTGAACGATGTTTCGCTGAAGACCGGCGCGAAGGTGGAAGGCATGGGTGCGGACGAGCGCATTTTTGGCACCTACGGTCCCGGTCCTGCCCGTGACGTACTCTCCGAGCTTCTGGATGGCTCCGGCTACAACGTGCTCCTGGTTGGCGATCTGGGCCAGGGAACGCCGCGAAGGATCGTACTGAGCGGCCGCCCCACCGGTCCGCCGCCCCCCGCCCAAAGCACTCAAGAAGGCGACGAGGAGACGATGACACCCCCGGAAGTACCGCTAACCGGGCCGTTCTCGCAGCCTGAGGTACCGGGAAGTATCCCGCCACCGCCCGTGCCGGCCCGCTCTCCACAGCTCATGATGCAGCAGCAGCAGTTGATGCAGCAGCGCCAACAGCAGATGCAGCAGCAACAGCAGCAGAACAATCCACAGAATCCGCAGTAGGAGGTCGGCCGCAGCCCGCGGCCAAAGGCTGAAAGCTGCCTTTACGAGGTCCGCGCCGCCTGGGGTTGTGTTTTCAGGGGGGCTGGCCGGCGCGGTGCGCGCATCAGCGCGAAACCCACGCGCAGAATCCAATAAGCGCCGAGAATGCCAAACGCCAACGCGCCCAGGGACGCCAGAATCAACATCGCCAAATCCAGCAAATCTGCCATTACTACCGCTTCTCCCGTATTGTGCGCCTACGGTCGCGATGTGCGCGCCCCGCCGCCTGTCGTCGAATTCCGGTCAGTCTGAGGGTACCGGCAAGTCTCGCAGGCGTCTATGCGATTGTCGCAGAAGATCCGCCGCGTTGACCCTCGTTTCTGTTGGCAAATAGAATACCTCTAGAGTGTGTTTTTTTGCGTTGAATTGCGACCGGTCGCAACACTCGAAAGTACCGTCCGTCCTCGTAAAGTCCACCCATGTCCATCACTCACATTTCGGTGCGCGGGGCGCGCCAGCACAACCTGCGCGACATCAACGTGCGCATTCCCCGCAACGCGCTCACCGTGGTCACCGGTCTCTCCGGCTCCGGCAAGAGCTCGCTCGCCTTTGACACCATCTACGCCGAGGGCCAGCGCCGCTACGTCGAGACGCTCTCCGCCTACGCGCGCCAGTTCCTCGACCAGATCGAGCGGCCCGACGTGGACTCGATCGAGGGCCTCAGTCCGGCCATCTCCATCGAGCAAAAAACCACCAGCCGCAGCCCTCGCTCCACCGTCGGCACCATCACCGAGATCTACGACTACCTGCGCCTGCTCTACGCCTCGGTGGGCACGCCGCACTGCCCCAACTGCGGCCGGCCCATCGCCCGCCAGACCGCCGAGCAGATCGTGCAGCGCATCCTGGAACTGGGCAGAGGCGAGCGCGTCACCGTCATGGCGCCCATTGTGCGAGGCCGCAAGGGCGAGTTTAAGGATTTGCTGGATCAGCTTGACCAGCAAGGGTTTCGCGCCCGCGTGGACGGCGAGGTCCGCGACCTTTCCGAGCCCGTTGCGCTCGACCGCCGCAAGAACCACACCATCGAAGCCATCGTCGACCGCATCCTGCTTAAGCCCGAGGGTGCCCCCGGTCCCTCGCACCTCGGGGACCGGGGAAGGAAGTAAGCCCGCGGCCTCAGCCGAACAAGCCCTCCGTTGAAAAGCGCCTCGAGCAGGCCGTCGCCAAAGCCCTGCAACTGGCCAACGGCCTGGTCCTCGTCGCCTTCAACGACGGCGACGAGCAGCTGTTCTCCTCCTCCATGGCCTGCCCCGACTGCGGCCTCGACGTGCCCAAGCTCGAGCCGCGCAGCTTCTCCTTCAACTCCACCTTTGGCGCCTGCCCCAAGTGCCACGGCCTCGGCTCGCTCTACGACTTCGACCCCGCCAAGGTCATCACCGACTGGTCGAAGCCGCTGCTCGACGGCGGCCTCGGCCCCGGCTCCTCGTCGCAATATCTGATCAAGCTCATCCAGCTTGCCGCCGACCGCTACAAAATCGACCTCAAAGCGCCCTTTGAAGATCTGCCGCCAAAGCAGCAGCACATCCTGGTCTACGGCCCGCCCAAAGGCGAAGCGCCGCGCACCGGCTTTCACGGCATCCTCGCCTACCTGCGCGACAACATTGAAGAAGCGCGCAGCGACAGCTATCGCGAATACATGATGAGCTTCATGTCGGCCACGCCCTGCCCGGTTTGCCGCGGCAAGCGCCTGCGCCCCGAGTCGCTGGCCGTCAAAATCGGCGGCCTTTCCATCGCCGACTTCACCGCCCTCCCGCTCAATCGCGCGCTCTCCGCCGCCATCAACCTCAAATTCACTGAGCGCGAAGCGCTGGTCGCCGAGCGCATTCGCCGCGAGATTGCCGAGCGCCTGGAATTCCTCTGCGCCGTCGGCCTCAACTACCTTTCGCTCGACCGCAATGCCGCCACGCTCTCCGGCGGCGAGGGCCAGCGCATCCGTCTCGCCACGCAGATCGGCTCGCGCCTGCGCGGCGTCCTCTATGTGCTCGACGAGCCCTCCATCGGCCTGCATCAGCGCGACAACAATCGCCTCATCCAGGCTCTGGAAAAGCTTCGCGACCTGGGCAACACCGTGCTCGTCGTCGAGCACGACGAAGAAACCATCCGCCACGCCGATTATGTTCTCGATCTCGGACCCGGCGCGGGCCGGCTGGGAGGCAGCGTCGTCGCGGAAGGCACGCCGGAGCAGATCATGGCCTCGCCCGCGTCGCTCACCGGCCGCTATCTGAGCGGCGCAGCCACCATGCTGCAGCGCGCCCAGCCGCGTCCGCTCACCGGCAAGTGGCTCACCATCACCGGCGCGCGCGAGCACAACCTGCAGGACGTGAACCTTCGCATTCCGCTCGGCGTCATGACCGTCGTCACCGGCGTGAGCGGCAGCGGCAAGAGCACGCTGATCAACGACATTCTCTACCGCTCGCTCGCCAAGACCATCTACGGCTCGCGCGAGGAGCCCGGCGCGCACGAAGCGCTCACCGGCGCCGAGCAGATCGACAAAGTCGTCCGCATCGACCAGTCGCCCATCGGCCGCACGCCGCGCTCCAATCCCGCCACGTACACCAGGCTCTTCTCGCCCATCCGCGATCTGTTTGCCATGCTGCCCGAGGCGCGCGAGCGCGGCTACAAGCCCGGCCGCTTCAGCTTCAACGTCACCGGCGGCCGCTGCGAGGCCTGCCAGGGCGACGGCCAGCGCCGCATTGAAATGAACTTCATGCCCGACGTCTACGTGCAGTGCGAGGTCTGCAACGGCCGCCGCTACAACCAGGAGACGCTGGCCGTAAAATTCCACGGCCACTCCATCGCCGACGTTCTCGACCTCACCATCGAAGACGCTCTGCCGCTGCTGACCGACGTGCCCCAGGTGCGCCAGAAGCTGCAAACGCTGGTCGATGTCGGCCTCGGCTACGTGCACCTCGGCCAAAGCGCGACCACACTCTCCGGCGGCGAGGCGCAGCGCATGAAGCTGGCCCGCGAGCTCTCCAAGCGCCAGACCGGCAAGACCCTCTACCTGCTCGACGAGCCCACCACCGGCCTGCACTTCGACGACGTGCGCAAGCTGCTCGAAGTCCTGCACCGCCTCGCCGATCTTGGCAACTCGGTCATCATCATCGAGCACAATCTCGACGTCATCCGCAACGCCGACTGGGTCATCGATCTCGGCCCCGAGGGCGGCGAAGACGGCGGCCGCATCGTCGGCGAAGGCCGCCCCGCGAAGATTGCCGCCACGCCCGGCTCGTACACCGGCCAGTTCCTCAAGCGCTATTACAAGCTCACGGACGGCCGCCTCACGCCTGTCGAATCCGAAGCGGAGATTGTTGCCGCGCCCCAGACAGCGCCGAACGGGTCCAAGGGCTCCTCATCGAACGGCGCCGACCCCAGCGCCACCGCAGCAACGCAATCCAACAAATTGCGCAGACGAAAAAGCGCGCGATCCTAGTATCCTGAGTCACAAGCTCGTTCCAAAAAAGCTTGTCATCTGGAGCGGAGTCGCGGCGTTCCGGGACGGAGTCGAAGCATACGGGGTTGAATGCATTTCAGATTCACCACATGAATTGGAAAGCCATGGAAAAGAGCGCATGACCGATCTACCCCAAGACCCATTGCGCGAGCCCTTCATCCCGGCCAGCAGCGATTCCTCTGATCCACCGAATTCCGCGCCACAGCAAGCCGCCGCACCTTCGCCCTTCGGCGAAAACTCTGCCGCACTCGAGCCGCCACCGCCCTCCTTCTCTTACCCTCCGCCCTCTTATCCTCCGCCGCCCCCAAGCCCCGAGCCACCGCTCTTCTATTCCTATTCGCAGCCGCCGGTGCGCCGGCCAGTGCGCATTCCCCATTTCGGCCACCTGATGCTTCTTCTTCTGCTGCTGGTCGTCGCGCTGCTCATCATTATTGTCGTCGGGGGTATCTCCTATGCAATCGCGATACATTTCGATCCCCACGCCGCGCAATCGTATAAGACTTTTGCCACCGACCTCGGCTTCAACCTCGCAAGCGAGGCCTTTCTTTACCTCATCACTTTCGGCTTAAGCCTCGTCGTCTTTCCCATGGTCTGGAGCGAGAGTCTCTTTGCCGGACTCGAATGGCGCGGCAGGGTCGCGAGTTCAAATCTCCGGCCGCTCGTCTGGACGGCCTTTGCCTGTTTTGGCCTCGCAATCCTCGACCAGTTTCTGATGCCCGGCCCCGCCAACGCGCCTATTGAAAAAATGATCAGCTCCCCCGGAGCCGCCTGGATGATGTTCGCCTTCGGCGTCACCATGGCGCCTTTCTTCGAGGAGATGTTCTTCCGCGGTTTTCTTCTGCCGTCGCTCTGCACGGCCTGCGACTGGATCGCCGAAAAGATGCGGCACACGCTTCCACGCCCGCTCGACGCCAACGGTCATCCACAGTGGTCGCTTGCCGCCATGATCATCGGCTCCGTGCTCACCAGCATTCCCTTTGCTGGATTGCACGTCGAACAGCAGGGCCACTCGCTGGGGCCGTTCCTGCTCCTCATTGCCATCAGCCTGATTCTTTGCTCGGTGCGTCTCAAATTCAGATCCCTGGCTGCGAGCACTCTGGTCCACGCGAGCTACAACTTCCTCATCTTCTCCATAGAGTTGATCGCCACCGGCGGCTTCCGCCACTTCGACAAAATGTGAGAAAGCAGTGAAGCGAGTGAAGGAAGTGAGGGGAGCGAAGAATCAGGGTTCTTGACTTTTTCACTCTCTTCACTCATTTCACTTCTTCACTCGCTTACAATCACTCTCGATGACCTCCGAAAGCTACGCTCAGCAGCTACTCTCGCTCCTCGCCCGCACCAGCTTCAAGCTTGGCGAGTTCAAGCTTTCCTCCGGGGCAACCAGCGACTACTACATCGATTGCCGCACCACCACGCTCCACGCTGAAGGCGGACGCCTCACTGGGCACGCCATTCTCGAACTGCTCGAAGCCAACAACATCGACGCCGAAGCTGTGGGCGGCCTCACCATGGGCGCCGACCCCATCGTCTCCAACGTGGCCACGGCCAGCGCCTGGCGCGCTACTTTGCGCCCTGACGCGCCGCTGCTCCACGGCTTTCTGGTCCGCAAAGCCGAAAAGGCTCACGGTACCGGCCGCCGCATCGAGGGCTTCTATCGCCCCGGCGCGCGCGTCGTCATCGTCGACGACGTCTGCACCACCGGCGCCTCCACCATCGCCGCCATTGAGGCCGCGCAGGAGGCCGGCATGAAAATTGCCGCCGTGGTCTGCATTGTGGAGCGCGAAGAAGCTAACGGCCGTCCCGCCGTCGAAGGTGCTGCGCACGGCAGCCCCTTTTTGCGCCTTTTCACAGCCAATGACGTCCGCGCCGAGCACGTGAAGCAGCTCGCGGCTGGGTCTTCCGGCCGATCGTCTTGACATGCGTTACGTAACGCATTACGATCATCTGTGATTGGTTCATTCCGCCACAGAGGCCTGAAACGGCTTTACGAAGAAGATGACGGGCGCGGCGTCAATACTGAGCATCTGCCAAAGCTTCGACGCATTCTGGCTCGTCTGGACGCGGCCACATCACAAGAAGACATGAACCTCCCCGGATTTTGTCTTCATGCACTCAAGCGCAATTACAAAGGGTTCTGGGCAGTAACAGTGCGCGCGAACTGGCGCGTGATCTTTCGATTCACTGAAGGCAATGCCGAGGAAGTCGATTATCTTGATTACCACTGAGGAGAAATTGCTATGCCGATGAAAAACCCACCTCACCCCGGAACACTCGTTCTGGCCGAGTGTATCGAGCCGCTCGGCCTAAGCATCACACAGGCCGCCCAGGCTCTTGGCGTAACGCGAACAACTCTCTCCGAATTGGTCAATTGCAAACGCGGCATTTCGGCGGAGATGGCGGTTAGATTGTCCCAGGTTTTCGGGGGCAGTGCGGCAAGCTGGATCACACAGCAGGCTCACTACGATCTGGCGCAGATCCCAGCAAATCGAATCAGGCTCAAGCGGTTGGCAGCAGCATAGGGGTCCCCGAAGGTTGTCATAGCTTTTATTCGCCGTAAGAAACGTAAAGGGCAGGCCCGTTCAGGCCTGCCCCTGGTTTCTTGCACAATCGTCAATCGTTTTCAGCCGCGCTACTCGTCAACCGGCTTCGGCGTTTCGCTGGGCGGCGTCGCCTGACCCGTCACCGCGGACGGCCCGCTGGGCGTGCTGTCGCCGCTCATATTCGAGAGCAGCCGCACCTGCACGCGCCGATTCTCCTTGCGCCCTTCCGCCGTCTTGTTCTCCGCCACATATTGATCCTTGCCGATGCCAATCAGGTAAAACCGGTGCGGCAGCAATGTTGTACTTCGCTGCCAGGTACTGCACCACCGCATCGGCGCGGCGCTGGCTGAGTTCGTAGTTGTACTGCGCCGGCCCCGTCGAATCGGTCCCGCCAGTCACTTCAAGGATGTAGCTCTTCGCGGAGCCAAGCTGGCCCGCGAAGGTGTCCAGCTGCGCCTTGTCGTCCGCAGTCAGCATGGCCTTGTCGAAGCCGAAAGTCACTGACGCCTTCGTGACCTCCTTGTAGTTGTCCAGCCCCTTCACCACGCTGTCCAGCGAATCGGCGCGATGCGCCACATCGTTGGCTGCGGTATCGGCCGTATTCGCCTCCTGGCTCGCGTTCTGCGCATTCTGGTTGGCCGTATCGGCCGAGCTCTGCGCCTTGGTGATGCCCGCCTGCGCACGGTCATTCACATCGTGAATCGCCCGGTTGTTATTTGCCGCCTTCTGGTCCAGTTGATCCGTGTGAGTCGACCAGCGGTCCCGTCTGTGTGCGCACGTAGTTCTTGGTGGCGCACCCCGTCACGCCCAGCGCCAACAGCGCCGCGGCTGCCACTGCAAATCCAAATCGGTGGCTTGTCATTGCCTCCACCTTCTGTCCTCCGCCGGGGAATTCCCCGCAGTGAGACTACCTGCTGCACTTTGGAAAGTGCACGTCGCTATCCAATCCCAAAACTCTCGGTAAGTGATTGAAGATATTACCATTACACAGCCTTACGTAACTCTTCTCAACGGCAAAAACCATGTAATTTTTACCGCACAAGGTAAGGATTGCCCTATTCTCGCCTTTCCGCGACCTCGCGCCACGAAATGCGCGAGCACCCACTTATCGTTCAGTGCGCCGCTCCCGCTATCCTAAGAACTGGCTTCGAGCGCAGCGAACCCGTCCTCATTCATGGATCTCTACGAAAAAATCCGCAGCTCTGCCCACGCAGCCCGGCGTGTACCTCTACAAAAACGCCGAGGGCGAGGTCATCTACGTCGGCAAGGCCAACAACCTGCGCTCGCGCGTGCGCTCCTACCTGCTCGAAGCCTCCCAGGCCAACGCCAAAACCGGCTCGCTCATGCGCGAGGCCGTCGACATCGACTACATCCTCGTCGCCAACGAGCACGAAGCCCTCGCGCTCGAAAACAACCTCATCAAGCAGCGCAAGCCGCGCTTCAACATCCTGCTGCGCGACGACAAGACCTACCCCTACGTCAAGCTCACCCTCGGCGACCGCTTCCCCAAGGTCTTCGTCACGCGCCGCCTGCGCAAGGACGGCGCCGCCTACTACGGCCCCTACTTTCCCGGCAACCTCGCCTATCGCGTCGTCGAGCTCATCCACCGCAGCTTTCTCCTGCCCAGTTGCAAGGTCGATCTCTCGCGCTACCATCCCCGCGCCTGCCTGCAGTACTACATTCACCGCTGCCTCGGCCCCTGCGTCGAAGGCCTCACCACGCCCGAAGCCTACAAGGAAGCCGTCCGCGACGCGCAGCTCTTTCTCGAAGGCCGCCACGCCGAGCTGGAGCGCACCCTCACCGCGCGCATGATGGCCGCCGCCGAAGCCGAGCAGTTCGAGGCCGCCGCGCGCCTGCGCGACCAGCTCTCCACCGTGCACCAGCTCCAGGAGAAGCAGCGCATCGCCACGGCCGAGCAGGACGACGACGCCGACGTCTTCGGCTACCACTTCGAAGACGGCAGCGCTCGCCGTCAACCTCTTCCACATGCGCGCCGGCAAAATCGTCGACCGCCGCGAATTCTTCTGGGAAGACCTGCCGAGCTGCTGGATTAGGGATCAGGGAACAGGGAACAGAAGCCGGCGAACAGGGGGCATCGGTCGGGACTGAGGGAAGCAGGCTCGGAGTTCGATTCCACGCCGGCGCAGTCTTCTCAGCGCCCTGCTCAAGCAGCTCTACATCGACCAGCAATACGTCCCGCGCACCATCCTCGTCCCGGTCGACTTCGACGACCGCGAAACCCTCGCCGCGCTGCTCACCGAGCGCACCGGCCACCACATCGAAATCGCCGTGCCGCAGCGCGGCGAAAAGCGCTCCCTCGTCGATCTCGCCGGCCAGAACGCGAAGCAGTCCTACACGCAGCGCTTCCGCGTGCTCGAGCCCTCGCGCAAGGCCATTCAGGAGGCGCTCGCCGACGCGCTCATGCTTCCCGAGCTGCCCCGCCGCATCGAGTGCTTCGACATCTCGCACATCCAGGGCGCGGAAACCGTCGCCTCCATGGTCGTCTGGGAAGACGGCAAGATGAACAAGTCAGCCTATCGCAAGTTCAAGGTGATGACCGTCGCCGGCGTCGACGATTTCGCCTCCATGCGCGAAGTGGTCGACCGCCGCTACCGCCGCCTGAAGGAAGAAGACCAGCCCATGCCCTCACTCATCCTCATCGACGGCGGCCTGGGCCAGCTCCACGCCGCGGCCGAAGCCCTCGAATCCCTCGGCTTCACTTCGCAGCCGCTCGCCTCCATCGCCAAGAAAGAAGAAGTCATCTACCTCTACGGCAACGAAGACGAGCCCATCGTCCTCGACCGCCGCTCGCCCGTGCTCCATCTCGTCCAGCTCATCCGCGACGAGAGCCATCGCTTCGCCGTCGGCTATCACCGCCAGCGCCGCGCCATGCGCGACCGCGACTCCGAGCTGCTGAACATTCCCGGCGTCGGCGCGCAAACCCGCCAGCGCCTGCTCACCCACTTCGGCAGCCTGCGCGACGTGCAGCAAGCCACAGCCGAATCGCTCGCCGCCGTCGTCCCGCGCAAAACCGCCGAGACCATCTGGCGGCATTTTCACGAGCCAGAGCCAACGGGGTGATCAGCCTCGCTGGCAAGGGACTGATAAAGAATGACTCGTCGCGACTGAGCGCGGAAACTGAATTTGGGCTAGAATCGCATTCGCTATGAATGCGCGCCTCGTGATAATTTTTGTCGTTTCCCTCGTTGCCCTGTCGGCGCTCCCTGCGAATGCAGCGAACTGCAAAGAAATGACCTTCGGCAAATGCTTCAGCGTTCACGGAAGATACGCCATCTACGCCGACGGGGACTATTTGTGGGTCGTAGGAACGAAAAGGACGTTGGACACGACGAACGATGACCTCGACAAGATACTCGAGAAAGCTGGTTGGGAAGACTACGCCATTTACGGGGACTTCACTGTCTGTCCAACGAGCAAATATAGCCCGGGACACATGCAGGGCGTCTGCATTGAGAGCTACTCAAACACCAAGGTAAGAAAATGGGCAGGCGGAAGAAAATAGCCAGATTCGCGCGCGCATACAGCATCAAGCTCGCCCCTCGCGCCGCCTGAGCCCGGCTTGGCCGGTTTCCCGCTTACTCGGCCCGCACCATCTGGTGCTTCCGCACCACAATCCGCTTGCTGCACGCATAGCAGTGAAACGCGTTCATGGGCCCTACGCTGGAGATTTTCACCCCGCACCACGGGCAACTTCCCCGCACCGCGCTGATGCCGATGAGCGGCCCAGCAAATGGGGCGCAAATCCCCGCGACGATGAAGGGAATGCCGATCACCATCCAGGGCCCCACCATCAGGCACATCAACACCCCGGGAATAATCAGCACCGGAGCCGCGATCAGGCCGAACAGCAGGCCGCTGAATCCGCCCATCACCGGCGCCTTCTCGGGTTCCGTGTGCGCCTTGGCAATCTCCCCGGCCTCCTGCGTGTTCCCAACTCCGCAAAGGGGGCAGAATTTCCACGGGCTTTCGAGGCGCGTTCCGCATTTTCGACAGGTTTCGCTCATCTTGCAGCCCCTCCTTCACAGGCTTAAGTCCCACTGCGATGAGGAAGTGTAGGCCCGCTTCAACACCGTTGCCCGTGATCCCCATCACGCGAACCCATGCGCCCGGAATGCTTGCTCTGGCTGGTCTATGATGTTCCCTTGACCGCATGCAAGCCCCTTGCCTGCGCTCATTTATTCTGCCCTTGCCGATCCGCGACTCCCGGAGGTTCGCGCTCCATGACCGTTGCCGCATACCGCAGCCTTCGCTGCTTTGTCCTTTGCGTTGCCGGCTTGGCACTTGCTCTCATCTCTGCGGTGAACCTGCGCGCGCAAATGGTCTCCCCCTCCATCGATCAGTCCGGCCAGCCGTTTTCCTATTTCTCCCAGCCCACCGACGAGATCGGCGTCATGGGCGGAGAAGCCGCCACGGAAATCACGCCGGAAGGCTATCTGCGCACCGGTTTCGGCGAACTCATGTTCTTCGCCGGCCCCGAACTCGAGCCCACCAGCGTGCGCATCCGCATGCTCGAGCAGGGCCATTTGCCCATCGTCCACTACGGATTCGCGCGCGACGGAATCGTCTACAGCTTTACTCTCTTCGCGGCTACGCTCGACGGAAGCGAGAGCGGACCTCTCGTCAACTTCATCCGCGTGGAGATGAAGAACGCTTCGCGCCAGCCTACGCGCGCCATCTTCGCCACCGGCATCCGCTACGATGCGCTTTCGACCACCGGCCTGCCGCACGGCGATAACCGCTTCCTGCGCCCCGCGGAAGGCAAATTCCCCGGAGCCTACCGGCAGATCGGCGAGCCCTTCAATCGCCAGTGGGCGAACTCATTTGACGCCGCGCATTTCTTCCGCGACGGCCGCCTGCTCTATAGTTTCCCCCTGGGCTACGCCGCGCGCGGTTTCACTCTCCGCGATAGCACCCGCGACATGCACCCGCCCGACCTTAGCAGGCCCGCCCATCTCAACGTCGAGCCGGAAACTCCCGTCGGCATCGTCACCTACTCAACGCTGCTGCCGCCGGGCGCACAGCGCACGCTCGACTTCAAGATGCCGATCATTCCCACCGCCGATGCGCAGATCCTCTCCGTAATCGATCAGACGGGCTTCGACGCCGCCAAGGCGCAGATCATCGCGTACTGGAATAACATTCTCTCCGCCGGCATGCAGATCGAGCTGCCTGAACCCAAAGCCGTCGACACCTTCTCGACCAACCTCATCTACGACCTCATCGCCATCGATCACATCGGCCCTGACTTTATCCAGACTGTGAACAAGCTGCACTACCACTCCTTTTATCTCCGCGACGGCGCCGACATCGTGCACAGTTATGACGTCACCGGCTACCCGCAGATCGCGCGCGAGTGCCTCGACTTTTTCGCCAAATCGCAAAAGCCCGACGGCAACTTCCTTTCGCAGCCGCAGCAATACGACGGCTGGGGCGAAGCCGTGTGGGCCTATGCGCAGCACTACCGCATGACACACGACAAGGCCTTTGCCGAATGGGCCTTGCCGCAGATCGATCGCGCCGTCGACTGGCTGCATCAGGCGTGCGCCGCCGACCCGCTGCACATCGTTCCTGCGAGCGATGTGCGCGACAACGAGTACATCCCCGGCCATCTCACCGGCTACAACTTTCTCGCGCTCGACGGCCTGCGCCTCGCCATCCCGATGGCCAGCGAAACCGGCCACGCGGATCTCGCACAAAAATGGCAGGCCGAGTACGACAGCCTTCACCAGGCGTTCTTCAAGGTTCTCGACGCCCAGGCCGCCGCGCACAACGGCTACATTCCGCCGGTGCTCGATGGTCAGCCGGGCGGCTACGACTGGGGCAATCTGCTCTCCGTTGTCCCCGAGCCCACGCTCGACCCGCACGATCCCCGCGTGACGGCAACGCTCCACGCCACGCAGGCCAAATATGCCGAAGGCATCATGACCTACGCCGATGGCGAATTCCTGCACCACTACCTCACCATCAAAAACACCATGACGGAGACTATCCGCGGCGATCAAGAGCAGGCACTCAAGGAGTTCTACGCGCATCCTGGTCCACACCAGTTCGACGAACGCCGGCTTTGAGTACAAAATCCGTCCCTGGGGCGATCGCAACTTCGGCGACAACCTCGCGCCTCATGGCTGGTTCGCCGCCGAGTACCGCACCCTTCTGCGCACCATGCTGGTACGCGAAGAAGGCGATCAGCTCCATTTGCTGTCGGTTGTCTCACCGGCGTGGATCGGCAAAGGCAAAACTATCGCCGTGCGCCAGGCGCCCACGTATTTCGGTCCGCTGGCCTTCACGCTCACTCAGCCGCAGGATGGCGTGGCTATCCTCAAATTAGATACTCATTTCGATCGCGCTCCGAAAAGCATTGAGGTCCATTTGCCGTGGTTCGTTCGGCTTCAAAGCGCGTCGGCGGATGGCGCGCCCATCACCTTCTCTTGCGTCGAGCCGTGCGAGGGTAGCTCAATCTCCGTTCTCCCAACGGCGCAAGAGATCCGGCTGCACTGGAGCATCAGGCCCAATACCCCGCAACTCAGCTACGAGCGCGCCGTCGCCGCGTACAAAGCCGAATATGCGCGGCGCTACCAGGCGCTTATGCATGGCGAGTCCGCGCCAAAGCCCTGACGCTCATGCGAGCCCGGGCCCGACAATAGACGGGATGGATGGGAGATGGGATAGAAGGCTTAAATGGATGGATGGAACTCTTGCGCCGCGGCCGGCACTAACACCGATCCGCCCGTACCCAGCCGGTCTTCCACCAGGGCCAGCAGATCCCTCGGTCGCACAGGCTTGCTTAGAAGCGCAAAATCGTACGGCGCGCAATGGGGCGGCGACCTGACCAGCTCGGGCGTCGACACCTGCCCCGAGTAGAGCAGAATCTTGCAATCCGGGTAGACGCGTTTGATAGTGACGGCCAGTTGCACCCCGCTCATTCCCGACGGCAGCACCACGTCGGTGATGACGAGCTCGGGTGGCGAAAGTAATGCCTTTTCCAATGCACCACTCCCGTCATATGCAGCCTCGGTGGCATAGCCGTTACGGCGCAGGACTCCAGCCAGGGTATCGGCGGTCACCGATTCCTCGTCCACAACCAGAATCCTGGAACGTCTTCCGCTTTTGTAAGAACGCGACGCTTTGCCGGTCGGCGCCACTGAGGGGGAGACTGTTCGGCCCATATACACTTCTCCTCACTACCACTTTTGATGCAGCACGTCGTGTTCCATACCCGCGGTTCAGAGAAATTCCTGGATTTCTGGTGTAAATGCCGGGATTTGCAGGCTTTGGGATCCAGCCATCCAGGTATCAATTCCCGCAAAAAGGTGAAATTTTTACCTTGTTGCGTCTTTTTTACCTTGCAGCAACAGGAAATTCACGCCGCGCGTCGCGCTGGAAGCCGGCCGCGAACCCTTCTACGATACCCTCGCCGCACAAGTTTTCGCGCCGACCGGATTTCAAAATGGACACCGTGCGTATCGACAAATGGCTCTGGGCAGCGCGCTTCTTCAAGACGCGCGCCATGGCCTCGCGCGCCTGCGATCTGGGCCGGATTGAATCGAACGGCTTCCGCGCCAAGCCCGCACGCGACGTCCGCGCCGGCGATCGCCTCGAGATCGAAAACGATGCCGGACGCTTTGAGATCGATGTGCTGGGAATCAGCCACATGCGCGGTCCGGCATCGGTAGCGCAAACCCTCTACCGCGAAACCGAAGCCAGCCGCGAAGCGCGTCTGCGCGTTGCGGAAGAACGCAAAACCATGCAGCAGTATGCGCCGTTGCCCGCACAGCGGCCCACCAAGCGCGACCGTCGGCGCATCATTCAATTCCGCGGGCGCGCGTAAATAAGCCGACGCGGCGAAACAAAAGGCCCGGACGCATTGCCCGAGCCTCGCTTGTTTTCCTAACTCCAGAGTTCGCAGTGCGGTTACGCCAGCAGGCTCTGCACCTTCTCTTCAATCACGTCCTGCGGTACGTAGCCCACAATCTGGTCGGCTACCTTGCCGCCCTTGAAGAACAGCAGCGCCGGAATGCCGCGAATCCCGTAACGCGACGGCGTCGCGCCATTCTGATCCACGTTCACCTTGGCCACCTTCAACTTGCCCGCGTAGGTCGCGGCCACGCCATCCACAATCGGCGCAATCGCCTTGCACGGGCCGCACCAGACGGCCCAGAAATCCACCAGAACCGGCTGCTCGCTGCGCAGCACTTCCTGGTCAAAATTCGCATCGTTCACTTCCAAAACACCCAGCCCAGCCATGATCCTCCTTGCGGATCCCCGCACTGGTCATTGTACAGGAAACCGTACACTTATCCGATGCGCGATGACCGCGTAAAGTCGCAGACCCCACGCGACTCCACGGCTTTGCGCACCTGGGCCAAACGTGGCGCGCCCGCGGTTGTCCAACAATCCCGCGCAGCCGCAAAACGACTTTCAGCGCAAAGAGAAGCGCCCGGATCCATACAGGATCGCGGGCGCTAGAGCAGCCCTCCCCCAGAACTGCCCACGCAGCGAATGTAGTTGTTCAATCGATAAATGGCAAGCAAACTTAGGTAATGTGTAGGGTAATCAAGAATGAGGTGATTATCTACCTCGGTAACCACCTTAACTCATTGATAACGCACAGCCTAGCGGCACAATTCTGGAGAATTATTCACCGAACTTATTTATTTTCAATGACTTGACTGGCTCCAACCCGCGAAAACCGGCAGATTGTCAGCTCCGCCGCAATGCGATTTTCTGTCACATTTCCTATTGCGGTTGTAGCGGCGTGCAGGCTCCTTTCGCCGTCGACAACCACCAGAACCGCCGGGCCCGCTCCGCTCAACGCAACACCCAGAATCCCGTCTTTGCCCACCAAGCGGCAGCAAAAGCGGCAGCAGCGGGCAGATCGGCGCGCGATACGGCTGGTGAATGCGGTCGTTCATCGCCAGGCGCAGCAGATCGCCCCGCGCCTGCGCAAACGCCAGCCCAAGCACGGCCACCGACTGCAGATTCGCCACCACATCTTCAAGCGAGTAGCTCGCCGGCAGCACCGCGCGGGCCTTGCTGGTGGCCAGCGGTTCGGCCGGCAGCGCCACGATCGCCCGCCACTCCGCCGGCGGATCGACCCGCGCCACGTGCACGCTTCTTCCCTCGCATACCGCGCTCACAAATCCGCCCAGCCAGCATGCCGCCACGTTGTCCGGATGCCCTTCCAGCGCGTACGCCTCTTCGAGAATCCGCTCCGTGTCCCAACCGAGCTCGCCAAAGTGCACCGCCAGCGCGATGGCCGCCAGCCGCGCGGCCGCCGACGAGCCGCATCCCATCCCCAGCGGAATCCCGTTCGCCATCCGAATCGCCAGCGGAACGATCGGCCGTCCATTGGCATCGAGCAGGTCCTTGTAGATTTCGAGAATCAGGTTGTCTTCGAAGCCGGCCGCAGCGCTCCGCATCGCGCCCCGTGGCCGCAATCGAAACTCCGGCGCCGGCTCGGCCTCAATCTCCAGAGTAAAATCCAGAGCCACGGCCACGGCGTCGAATCCGGGGCCAAGATTCGCAGAGGTTGCAGGCAAGCGGAGCCGGAAGCCGATCCGATCGTTCGCGCGTCGCTTCATCCCACTTCGCCCTTCAGCGCGGCCAGCACCGCGGCCGGCGTCGCATCCACGCGTGATGGCATCGCGCCGCAGCGCGTCGATCTCCGCCTCCAGACCCTCCTTCTCTTCATCGGTCAGCAGCGTTCCGCGATGGAAGTCGATCGTGTAGTCGGCATCCTTCAGCGTGTGGCCGGTCAGCACCAAGACCACCGTCTCGCTCGGCTGGATCGCTCCCTGCGCGCGCAGCTTTTTCAACCCCGCCAGCGTCACCGCCGAAGCCGGCTCGCAGCCCAGCCCCTCCGCGCCAATCTCCGCCTTGGCAATGGCGATCTCCGCCTCGGTCACGTCCAGGCACCAGCCGCCGCTCTCCTGAATCACCCGCGCCGCCTTGCGCCACGAAGCCGGATTCCCGATGCGGATGGCCGTGGCCCGCGTGTGCGCCTCCACCGGCTCCAGCGACGGCGCCGTGATTCGCAGCCAGGCTCCGCACCAGCGGATTCGCGCCCGCCGCCTGAATCACCGAGATCTTCGGCATCCGCGCCACCAGTCCCAGCTCGCGCATTTCGCGAAATCCCTTGCCCAGCGCCGAACTGTTGCCCAGATTGCCGCCGGGAACGATCAGGTGGTCGGGCACATTCCAGTCCAAGGCCTCCGCAATCTCGAAGGCCGGCGTCTTCTGCCCCTCCAGCCGGTAAGGATTCACCGAATTCAGCAGATAGATCGGCGCCTGTCTTCACAATCTCGGTCAGCACGCGCAGGCAGCCGTCGAAGTCGGTCTTCAACTGGCAGGTCACCGCGCCGTAATCCATCGCCTGCGACAGCTTGCCCCACGCAATCTTGCCTTCGGGAATCAGCACCAGGCTGCGCAGCCCGGCGCGCGCCGCGTAGGCCGCCATCGCCGCCGACGTGTTGCCCGTCGACGCGCACGCCACCCACTCGAATCCCCGCTCCCGCGCCACGCTCAGTGCCGCGGTCATGCCCGTGTCTTTGAACGAGCCGGTGGGATTCATGCCCTGGTGCTTGGCGAAGAGCTGATCGATGCCCAGCGCCTTGGCAGCGCGCGGCAGGTGATAGAGCGGCGTGTTGCCCTCGCGCAGCGAAACCGCGTTGCCAAAGCTGTCCAGAATCGGCAGCAGCTCGCGGAAGCGCCACACGCCCGACTGCATCGAGCGCCTCTCCCGAGCAGCGCCGCTCCCGCCACAGCCATTTCAGCGCGCCGGGATTGGGCCGGTCGTGTCCCCCGCGCTGGCTCCAGCCCGGATACTCCACTTCAAACAGGTCTCCGCATTGAGCGCAGCGAAAGTCGGGCCGCGCCTCCGCGCCCGCGATCCGGCTCCCGCATCCGAAACAGCGCAACTGATGCAAGTTGTCGTTCATAACCTGGTGTTAGCCTACCAGTGTACGGCGGTTTCTGCTGTGGACGGAGCGAGCGTACAAGTGACAACGACTCCCGGGACGGAAGCGAGCGCGGTCGATCACGTTTGAAGCTTTTGAGAGTGGCCAGCATGAAATTGAGTGATAAGCGTAGGCTCCTGACGCGTACGACTCCCGATTGCGAGGAGCGAAACCAGCTTCATACTGACTTGTCTCAATCGCTCGCAGAGTGGCTAGCCGCGTCCGATGATCTCAAGCAGACTTCAAAGGGCGGTTCTTCCCGCGAAGCCAAGGTAGCAGAGACGAAAAGGTGTAGGGCGAAGCTCGATGCTGCGCAAAGCCACTACAGTGTTCATGTTCGTGAACACGGCTGTTGGTAACGAGCATCAACCCAAACCTATGGAAATTTCTGAGTCAATACTGTCAATGCCGAATAGATTTCTCTTTACAATCATTGCGTACTCACTCCTCGCCGCGCCGCTCGTTGCGCAAGCTCCACTGCGCGTCGCCGCCGCCGCCGACCTCGAGCCCGTTCTGCCGCCCATCCTCGAGCAATTTCGGCAGGCCACCGGCATTCATGCAGAAGCCACCTACCAGGCCTCAGCCATGCTCACCACCCAGATCGAAAACGGCGCTCCCTTCGACCTGTTTCTTTCCGCCGACCTCAGTTATCCCAAGCGCCTCATCGACGACGGCCTGGCCGACGCCGCCGGATCGGCCGATTCTTCCACGCCCATCACCTACGCCAGAGGCACGCTCGTCCTCTGGGTGCGCAAAGATTCGCACCTGTCCCTGCCTTCGCTCGACCTGCTGCGCTCGCCGGCTCTCAAGCGCCTGGCCATCGCCAACCCCGATCGCGCGCCCTACGGCCGCGCCGCCGTCGCCGCGCTCAAAAGCCTCCGACTCTACGACGCCCTCAAGCCGCGCATCGTCACCGCGGAAAACATCGCCCAGGCTGCCCAGTTCGTCGACTCCGCCAACGCCGACGCCGGCCTCATCTCGCTCACCTCCGCGCTCACGCCGCGCCTTAGCGCCGACGGTGAGTACTTCGTCATTCCCCGCAATCTTTATCCGCCCATCGAGCAAGGCGCAGTAATCGTCAGCAGTACAAAGCAACGCGCCGCCGCCCACAAGCTCCTCGACTTCCTCCTCTCGCCGGCGGTGCAGGCGCAACTCGCCAAAAGCGGCCTCACGCCGGTGAAGTGAAATTAGCGGAGTGAGCGGAGCTAGCGGGGTTAGCGGAGTTGGCGGGGTTTGCGGAGTTGGAGACGTTTCCTGAACCTCATTCATTGCCCTTTTGCAAAATGGGTGCGCAGCCCCGCTTCCGAACGTTACTCTGTTCATGAAAGCAATGGACTGGCAAGCCTTCGCACTCTCGCTCCGATCTGGCCACGGTCACCACAGCGATTCTCCTCGCCATCGCCGTGCCTCTTGCGGCGCTGCTGGTGCTGGGCCGCAGCCGCTGGCTCGCCGCGCTTGAAGCCCTGGCCACGCTGCCCATGGTTCTGCCGCCCACCGTCCTCGGATTCTTTCTGCTCGTCCTGCTCGGCCCTCGCACTGCCTTTGGCCGCGGCATCACTGCCCTCCTCGGCCATCCGCTCGCCTTCTCCTTCAACGGCCTCGTCGTCGGCTCGGTCATCTACAGCCTTCCCTTTGCCGTGCAGCCGCTCGTTGCCGGCTTCGCATCGGTCGATACCGCCCTCGTTGATGCCGCGCGGCTCCTCGGCGCCGGTCCCGTGCGCCTTGTCACGAGCATTCTCGTTCCGCTCGCGCGCCGCTCGCTGCTCGCCGCCATCGTGCTCAGTTTTCTGCACACCATCGGCGAATTCGGCGTCGTGCTCATGCTCGGCGGCGACATTCCCGGCGCCACGCGCACGCTTTCCATCGTGCTTTATAACCAGGTGGAAAACTTCGACTACGCCGCCGCCAACCGCACCGCGGCCATCCTGCTCGGCATGAGCGTTGCTGGCACTTGCGCTAATCTATTCCGAAACGCAAAAGCGCGGAGCGCGCCGTGCTTGAGTTCTCTCTCGACGCGCGCCGCGGCAGCTTCCACCTCCAAGTGGAGTGCGCCTTCGCCTCCGATTGGACCGTCGTCTTCGGCCCCTCCGGCGCGGGCAAGAGCACGTTGCTCCGTTTGCTTGCCGGCCTCGATTTTCCGGGTGTCGATCGCCCTATGCGCGGCCGCATCGCCCTCAACAGCTGCACGCTGACTGACACCGCCATCGGACTGCATCTCGCCCCCGGCCGCCGTCAGACGGCGCTGGTCGCGCAACAGCCCGCGCTCTTCCCTCACCTCAGCGTCGCCGCCAACGTGGCCTACGGTCTGCGCAATCTCGACCGCACCACTCGCGCCGCGCGTGTCGAAGAGATGCTCGCCCTCGCCGGCGCAACCGATCTCGCAGCGCGCCGCCCCCAGGACCTATCCGGCGGCGAAGCGCAACGCGTGGCCCTCGCTCGCGCATTGGCGCCCGCGCCCCGCCTCCTGCTGCTCGACGAGCCATTTTCCGCGCTCGACGGAGTGGCGAGCGATGCACTGCTCGAACGCCTGCAAATGTGGCTCAAGGAAAATCAGGTGCAAGCTGTAATGGCCACCCACGACGTCACGGACGCATTAGCCACAGGCGCCGAAGTTTTGTTCCTGCGCGAAGGCCGTCAAGCCGCGCTCGGCCCCGCCGCCCAGGTCCTCGCCGCCGAGCGCGAACGCATCGCGCTGCGACTGAAAGCGAATTAGAGTTCTTTTATTCTTGCTTTCGAGCCAAAGCAATTGATAAGAGCCACGATTCCCCAAATCACAATCAGAAAAACATCAAGAGGAAGAAGCCAAATCAGCACATCTTTAACTTGCCCCGCACGGAAGTTGAGGATTTGAAATCGATCATGCTCAACCGATAAATCGTAGGTTGCAACCTGAATGTTGCGGAGGCCACGAACCACCACGACGAGAAGAGGCAACATCAACAGATGGGCCCAGAATACCCGTCGCCACTTCCCTTTCGCATGGGTTCGCTGAATCTTCCACGCATGTTCCAGCAGAATGATATTCATGCAGGTTCCACCTAAGGCTAGTGCGCAAAGACCCCAAACCCACGCGACAGCATTCGGGGTTTCCCCGCTAATTGAATCTGCGAAAAAACCCGCCCGGAACGTCAGATAAGAAATCAATGCAGCAGCTATGAGGCTCCAGAATCGAATCAGAAACTGCTTGGCAGTTACCATCGCCCTCACCTCGCCGCGATCACCAGCAGCGTCGCATCGTCGTGAAACCGGGCCCCGCAAAACGTCGATACCTCTTCGAGAAGAAGCTTGCTCATCTCCGCCGCCGTGCGCTTACTGCTCGCGAGCGCTGCCAGCGCGAGCCTTTCTTCGCCGAATTCCTCTTCGTCCGCGCCGTACGCTTCGGTAATGCCATCGGTCACCAGCAACAGCCGGTCGCCCGACCCGAGCGCGAGGTTCGCGTTTTCATACTGCCACTCAGGAAAGACGCCCAGCACGGCGCCTCCCGCCACGATGGATCGCACCGCCCCTTGCGAAACCAGAATCGGGCAGACGTTTCCCGCGTTGCAGTAATCGAAGGTCCGCGTTTCGTTGTCCAGCACGCCGTAAAGAAACGTCACAAATTTCCCAGTCGCCAGATTCTCAGAAAGCAACCGGTTGACCTTCGCACACAACTGCGCGGCGTTCTCTGCGCTGCGCGCGTACGCGCGCACAGCCGCCTGCACATTGGCCATCAGCAGCGCCGCCGCTACGCCTTTGCCCACGACATCGGCAATGCAAACGCCCAGCCGGTGTTCGTCCAGCCTGAAGACATCGTAGTAATCGCCGCTCACCTCGCGCGCCGGCCGCCACGCTGCCGCCACTTCGAAACCTGCAAGCTGAGGAATTTCTTTCGGCAGCAGCGACTGCTGAATCTCCCGCGCGCGCTGCATTTCCTGCGCCTGCAGCTCAAGCTGCTGCGTACCTCTCTCCACCGATTGCTGCAATTCCTTGTTGCGCTTCTCAAGCCGATCCTTCGTCGTTTGGTGCCCAAACGAGACACCACCGAAGACGAATGTTGCCACAAATGGAAACTTCCATGCCGTTTCAAGCAGGGTAGGAAGCGTCAATGAGGCTGGCCGGATGATCAACCACACCGCTGCGGTCGAAATCAGGTAGACGGGGACCGATAAAACCATGAGAACAGCGAGGAAAATCACCCAGTTGTACGGAAACGGCCTTCCCGAAAAGAGGAACTGCACCCGCTCGATTGCGAACGAGAGGAGATTTCCGGTGCAAAGCGTGTACACGACGACCGGGCCAAATGGAACCCGCTCTCCTATCGCCCAGAAAATGGCAACAAGGGCCGCAGAAAGGGCAAGGTAAATAATTTGCTGCCGAATAAACCGTCGCACAGACGAAAACTTCACGTTCACACCGCCTCAGTGTCTGAGCCATGCTGAGTTGACCGATGAGTCTTACTATAGTCGCAGACTAGAATCCCACCATCTCCGGTTCCTTCTCTAGCCGGATGCTGAACCGCGCTTCTACCGCCGCACGAGTTTTCTCCGCCAGCGCCAGAATCTCCTCGGCCGTCGCGCCGCCGCGATTCACCAGCGCCAGCGTATGCCGCGAAGAAATCCTCGCAGCCCCCATCGCGTACCCCTTGCGGAATCCCGCCTGCTCTATCAGCCACGCTGCGGGAATCTTCACCATCCCGCCCTCAGCAGGAAACATGCGCACCGCAACGCCGGCGTCCGCGGCCATTTGCTTTACGCGCTCGGCAACCTCCGGCGCAACCGACGGATTCTTGAAGAAACTCCCCGCACTGCGGCAATCAGGATCGCCCTCAACCAGCAGCATGCCCTTGCTCTTGCGGATTCCGCGCACCGTCTCCGCAACCTCGACCAGCGACGGCGCCTTCTCCTGCCCGCTGAAATGCGCCTTAAGCTCCGCGTAACTCAAGGTTGGCGCGCCATTCTTCCGCAACCGGTAATCCACGCGCGTGACGACATACCGCCCACGATCCGTCGTGTTGAACCGGCTCCGGCGATACGAAAATCCGCACTCGGCATTCGCAAATTCCACGAACTCCTGCGCCGCACGGTCGAATGCCCGCACGCGTTCGATCACCGCGGCAATTTCCTGCCCGTATGCGCCCACATTCTGCACCGGCGTGCCACCTACGGTGCCGGGAATCCCGGCCAGACACTCTATCCCGGCACAATTCGCTCCAAGAGCCTGCTCGACGCAATCGTCCCAGGAGACGCCGGCAGCCGCGCGTAGCAACTCCCCCTCCAGTTTCATTCCGGCGAGTGCAATATGCAGCGCCAAACCGTCGAAGCCCGCGTCCGCCACCAGCACATTGCTGCCGCCGCCCAGGACAAACACGGGCGCGCCCCGTTCGCGCGCCCACGCGCACGCCTCGGCAATCTCCGCCTCGCTGGTGGCCCCAGCAAACCACCGCGCCGGACCCCCAATCCCAAGGGTCGTCAGCGGAGCCAGCGCAATGTTCTCGAGAATCTTCAAAAATCAAGACTACAGCAATGCGGGAAATTCGTAAGCGTCCGTCTAATCATTCTGTATACTGCTATCGAATTCCTGGGAGCCTCATCATGCGTACCCAACTTGTGCGCGTCTTCCTGCTCTTTTTCTGGCTGGCTTTCCCTTGCGTCCTCGTCGCCCAGACGGCCGCTCCCTCAGCCACCCCGGCCAGCGCCTCAACCACCCACGCCCCCGATCCGGAAATTGGAACCCCCGTCTACACGGAAGGGCTCTATATTCCGCTCGTCTCCGGGCAGCCATTCCGCGCAAAAGTTGAGGCTGAAATCACGCATGAATTGCCCGATGGAACCAACGTTTCGGAAAAGTACTACAACCAGGAGGCGCGAGACAGCGCAGGACGCGCATACCGCGAGTTTCGCAAGGAGGTTCCTCTCAACTCCACGTTGGAATCGGCTCTTCAGCGCGTCACCATCTACGACCCGGTAACGATGCTGATCACACAGTGCTTTCCCGGGATGAATACCTGCCGGCAGATTCTCCTCGACCCCAGCGCTGCACCGGAAGATGAGCCTGCCGGTCCCTCGACCGACGGCAAATCCGTGCTTACCCGCGAGAGCCTCGGCACTAAAACCATCGATGGCCTTGCATGCACCGGCACACGCGAAACCCGCACCTTCAATCCTGGCGCCTTCGGTAACGACAAGCCCGTCGTGGTCACCAAGGAAATCTGGTACTCGCCCCAGTTGCAGTTCAATCTCTCCGTCACGCGCATCGATCCGCGCAACGGCACGCAAAAACTCGAAGTGACTGACCTCAAACTGGGCGACCCCGGCAAGGAATGGTTCGGCATTCCCGATGGCTATCGCATGGTGATGGGTCGCGGCATTCAGTCTCGCCCCATCTACCCGGCAGAGCTCGAGCCGCTCATTGAAAAAATGGTCAACGGCATGACTGCCGATCAGCTCACCACGGCTCTCCAGCCCGTTGAAGCCGCCATTGGCGCTTACGCGAAGGCCCATGCGCTTGCCGCGCCCAATGACAAGACCGACGAAGTTGCAGGCCAGTTGCGCATGCGCCTCTCGAGCGATCTGCGCGTGCTGCAGCAAAACTCGGGGCCGCGCCCAATGCAATTTCAGGACTCCGATCTGCGCATGAACGAACTCTTCCGCACGGTGGTGAACTCGCCCTGCATCAACAAGCCTCAACCCGGTGACCCGCCCAACCTTCCCTCCAACGCCGAAGGCCTCCGCGCCGAGCAAACCGCATGGCTCGCGGTGCGCGATGCGTGGACCGCTTTCCTCGCCAAGCTCTTCCCCAACAGCAATCCTGCGAGCTTCGCCTGGATGATCACCAACGAGCGCGAAATGGACCTGCGCCGCCTCGAGAACATTGAACGCAATCGTGGCTGCGTGCCTGAAGAGTCCATCGAGCCCCAGCTTGTCCGCTACGTCACCGGCCTCACCCCCGATCAACTCGAAGCCGCGCTCAAGCCCGTCGACGCGGCGATTCAGGCCTACGATAAGGCCCACAGTGAAGCCGAGCCTCAGTCGGGAAACAGCAATCTCCGCGGCCCGATGATATGCAACGGGTACTGCGTCAGCAGCGGTGGCGACAACTTTGCCAACCAGCTGCGCGCAAGGCTCTCCAGTGAGCTGAACATGCTGCAGCAGAACCCGAATCCGCCCAGGGCGCAGCTTGAAGACGCCGACCTACGCATGAAAGAGACCTTTCGCGAGGTGGTGAATTCGCCCTGCGTCGACAAATCGCAGCCCGGCGACCCGCCCACCATCCCTGCGAATGCCGACGGTCTCCGTGCCGAGCAAACTGCCTGGCTTGCGCTGCGCGATGCCTGGTCCGCGTTTCTCGCTCAACTGTTCCCCAAGGCTGACCCCTCCGGCTTTGGCTGGATGATGACCAACGAGCGCGACGCCGAGCTGCGCCGCTTCCAGAACATCGAACGCAATCGCGGTTGCGAGCCGGAGCAGTCCATCGAGCCGATGCTGGTTCGCTTTGTCACCGGCCTCTCTGCCGATCAACTCGATGCCGCGCTCAAACCAGTAGACGCTGCGATTCGCGACTACGCCAAGGCCCGCGCTGAAGCCGAGCCCGGCCAGATGAACGACAACTACGTTCAAATGCTGGAGCAGCAGTTGGCAAGCCAACTGCAAATGCAGCAACGCAACCGCATGCCCTCGCAGAATGAATTCGAGGAGGCCGACCTGCATCTCAACCAAGCCTTCCGCGCCGTCATCTCCTCGCCGTGCCTCACCAAGTCCATCCCCGGCGATCCACCTAATGCGCCCACAAGCGTAGAAAAACTCCGCGCCGAGCAGACCGCCTGGGTCTCTATGCGCGACGCCTGGACTACATTCATGGCTGCCGTCTTCCCCAACAACGATCACGCTTCACTCGGCTTCACGCTCACGCAGATGCGCACCGGCGAGCTGCAGCAGATCCAGAACATCGAGCGCAATCGCGGCTGTGTACCCGCCGAATAACTTTGGGGTACTCGCGGCAGTAGCTCCCCGCGCATCAAACCAGTAGAATGAAAGCAGGCAGCTTCTCCTGCCGGAGGCAAACATGTATCCAGAACTGATGGTCATCCCTATGCGCGAAGAACTCGTCCGCGCCGGGATCAAGGAAACCCGCACAGCCGAAGAGGTCGACGCTGCATTGGCTGAGCCGGGAACAACTCTCGTCGTCGTCAACTCCATCTGCGGTTGCGCGGCGGGCAAAGCTCGCCCCGGCATCCGTCTCGCGCTCTCAAATACCGCCAACCCGCCCGATCGCAAGATCACTGTGTTTGCCGGCCAGGACCGCGAAGCCACGGAACGCGCCCGCAGCTACTTTGAAGGGCATCCGCCCAGCTCGCCCTCCGTCGCCATTCTGCGCGACGGCAAACTGGTCTACCTCATGCAGCGCTCCGTCATCGAACAGTCCACCGCGCAGGACATCGCCGGCGAGCTCGATGCGCGCCTTCGACGCCTACTGCGCCAAGACGACGGCGTAACGCGGCAACTATTTCTTCATGCAACGACGGCCTCCCGCGAGGGAGGCCGTTGTTTTTGCTCTTCGATTCCCGCGGTCTTAATCGGCCGCCTGCGCATTCTTCATCTGCTGCACCTTGCTGTGCTTGCGCGAGTAACTAAAGTAGATAATCAGACCGAAGAGCAGCCATCCAATCATCACCTTCCATGTGAACAGGGGAAGGCGCGTCATAAGAAAGAGCGCCGAGATAATACCAAGGATCGGCACCAGTGGAACGAACGGGGTTTTGAAAGGCCGCGGCAGATCGGGACGGCGAACGCGCAGAACCCAGACGCCTGCGCACACGATGGTAAAGGCCAGTAACGTGCCGATGTTGACGAGCTTTGAGAGTTGCTCCACATCGAAGAACGCAGGCATAACGGCAACAAGGACTCCGACGACGATGGTCGAAATCCAGGGTGTCCGGAATTTCGGGTGAATGGCAGAAACCCAATGCCAGAGCAAGCCGTCTTTCGACATGGAGTACAAGACGCGAGACTGGCCGAGGAGCATGACGAGCATGACCGTGCCCAGGCCAAATACTGCACCGATCGTTACCAGCAACGCACCCCAACTGACGCCGGTGACCTTGATGCCCAGCGCAACCGGAGCCGCCACGTTGAGAGTCTTGTAGTTCACAAGGCCGGTGAGAATGATGGAGACGATGATGTAAAGGACGGTGCAGATGACCAGCGAGCCCAGTATGCCGATGGGCATGTCACGCTTGGGATTTTTCGCTTCCTGCGCGGCTGTCGATACTGCGTCGAATCCAATATAGGCGAAGAAGATCCGACGCTGCTCCCTTCGGAGATGCCGTTCATTCCGAAATTGCCGTGGCCGTCTGACTTGGGGAATGAACGGATGCCAGTTCATGCGTAGCAACATCGGGATGCCTGATGAGGAACTAGCCGCCAACAACGATGAAGATGGCGACTACGGTGAGCTTGATGAAGACAATCACGCTGTTGAAATTGGCCGATTCCTTGATTCCGATCACCAGGACCGCCGTCATCGACGAGGATGGCCAGGAAGGCCACCAGATTGAATGCTCCGGTTGCGTGCGGAAGCAAAGTTCCGCTCGATTCCGGACGGGAGCGAAGCCAGCGGCATCCATTCGTTCTTGAAGAAGACGAGTTTTGCTCCGGGCGTCGCCGTGAATTGTGGTGCGATATAGATATGAAACTGCGCCAGCAGAGCCGTGAAGTATCCTGACCAGCCCGAGGCGACAGTAGCAGCGCCGAAGCCGTACTCCAGACAAGGTCCCAGCCGATGATCCACGCCACCAACTCGCCCAGTGTGGCGTACCCATACGTATAAGCCGAACCCGCAATGGGAATGATCGATGCAAACTCGGCGTAACACAACCCGGCAAACGCGCAGGTAATGCCAGCAAGCACAAAGCTCAGAGAGACCGCCGGACCTGCGTTGTTAGCGCCGCCGCTGTCCCGTGAGCACAAAAATACCGGCGCCGATAATCGCGCCAATTCCCAGCGTGATCAGGTTGACTGCGCCGAGTGAGCGCTTGAGTGTGTGCTCTCCCTGCTCGCCCGCTTCCGCGAGAGCATCGACATGGGTTTAATACGCAGCAATCGGGAAATCAAAGGGCGGCTTCCTCCCTGGTGAATAAGTTAGATGGGGCAAACTGTGTGTGGCCAAACGTGCGTGTGGGGACCGTAACGCAATCATACGATACGAAACCAAAGGCTTACGTCATGCCGGCTGCATGGCGTGCGACCTGTTTCGTGCGCTTTTTGAGACTGTATCGTTTCCGGGCAGCGCCTGTCCCGCTTCCAGACAGGAATGCCTCGTTTTTCGGCGCGCACTGTCTTGGATTTGGACGGTTTTGCCTCGTTTCCGGACACCGCTCGGAACTTTTTAATGAAGTACCTTCTTCCACCGCCGGAACTCAGCCGCCGGATCGGTGCTGCGGAAGATGGCCGCGGCCACGGCAATCACGCTGGCTCCCGCCGCCGAGGACCGCGGGCGCGGTCTCGAGCGTGATCCCTCCCACAGCCACCAGCACGGCATTAGGACCGGCTTCCTTCCGCAGCTTGCGTACGCCTTCCACGCCGATGGGAGCCTTGGTGGTTTGCTTGGTGGTGGTCGCGAACACCGGGCCGATCGACAGGTAATCCGCGGGCTCTTTCAGGATCCCCGGCAACAGCGCCTCGCTGCCGCCGAAGGTGCCCACGATGCGTCCGGGACCCACCAGCCGCCGCGCCTCTGCCGGCGCAGCATCGCCCGCATCGACGTGCACGCCATCAAAGCCTGCCCGCTCCACCAGGTCGGCGCGATCGTCGAGAATCAACTTCACCTTCCCCGCAGGCAGTGCCGCGCGAAGAATCGCTGCATCGGCCAGCAGCTCCGCCTCGGAGCCGGTCTTATTGCGGTATTCGAGCAGCGTCACGCCGGCGTCGGCAAGCCCACTACCCAGCCGGCGCAGAAACTCTGCGCGGCCCAGTTGCGGAATCACAGCGCTATCGAGAATCGGATATATCGTCGGAAAGGGAAAAGACATGCTTCCAGAGTAGAACAGGGAGTTGGACGAGTGTGAGTGTGAGTGTGAGTGTGAGTGGCCGGTGCAAGCTGTGCACTCACACTCACACTGTTCCCTGCTCCCCGCCATTTACATTTCGTCCGCGCTCGGCCCGTATGTCCCCGGAACCTTCGCATTCAGCAGCCGCAGATACACGGTCAACTGTCCGCGGTGGTGAATCATGTGGTTCAGCACGGAGTCGCGAAACACCTGGTACTTGGGCTGCGTCGATCCAGGCCTTGCCCTGCCATATAAGCTGCCAATTCCGGTCCCACGTGTCGCCGGTGGTCGCCACCAGGGCCGCGCGCGTTCCCTCAAGCTCCTTATCAAATTTCTCCAGCGCCTCGGCCTTGCTCGTGGGCACAAAGGGTTTCCAGTTGCTGTCCGCAGCCAAACTCAATCTTGTCCTTGGTCAGCGTCGAACGCGCCCATTCGCCGGAAAAATCCGTCAAGTGCCCGGCCAGGCGGCCCAGGCTCATGGATTTGGGATGGGGTTTGAAGTTGAAATCGGCGTCGGCCGGAATAGCATCCAGCATTTTGCGGGTGTTCGCGGCCTCGCGGTCGAACTCGGCAATCAGTTCTTTCTGAGCGTCCATGCAAGCAACCTCCAAGTTGCCCACACAGCATAGCCGATTTTCGCCGAAAAAGGCGAAGAAAAAGCGATAAATCTTCCGCTGCGCTGCCATTTCCTCCAATGTGATGCTAAAATGTATCACATGAAGACCGTCTCCGTTCGCGATCTCCGCTACGACTTCAAGAAGGTCGAGCGCCTGCTCAGCCAGGGTGATGAAATCCAGGTCACCAAGCGACGTAAAGTGATCGCGTGCCTCACTCCCGCGCCCGTCGAGCGACCGCCTCTGCCGGACTTCCTCGCTCGCCTGAAGGAAATCTACGGCGACAAGGTTCTTGAGGTAAGCGGGGCCGACCTGATCTCGGCCGACCGCGAAGACCGGTTCTAAGCCCATGATCTATCTGGATTCAAGCGTGGTCTTCTCCGCGCAAGTCAAAGATGCGAACACCCTGGCAGCAACAATTCTGCTGCAATCTGCTCGCGAATCCTTGGCGCTGACGCGACTATGCGAAGTCGAGTTCGTCAATGCAGTATCTCTTCGCCTCTTTCGCAAAGAGATTTCCGACGTGCAGGCTCATGCCTCCATCGCCGATCTGGAGAAAAATCTCTACAGAGGCATCTATCAGCTCTTATCGTTTCCCGACAGCGCATTCGCCCGCGCCAAGGCTCTCGCGCTAACCCTCACGCCAATCATCGGAATTCGTGCCGCTGACCTATTGCACGTAGCCGCAGCCATCGAACTCGGCGCCAGTTCCCTTTTCACGTTTGACCAGAAACAACACCGGACCGCCCAAGCCGCCGGCCTAGCCGTCAATCCATTGCCGTAGGCGTTGCCTCCGCCCTACGCCGGCTGCTTTTCCGCTTCGGCTCGCGCGGCCAGGAACCGCTCCATGAACCCGGTGTCGAACTCGCCGGCGCGGAACGCCTCGCTCTGAAAGATCTCCTGGTGCAGCGAAATCGAGGTCTCAATGCCCTGCACGATGAACTGGCTCAGCGCCCGCTCCATCTTCGCGATCGCCTCGGCGCGGTCCACGCCGTGCGCAATCAGCTTGGCAATCAGCGAGTCGTAATACGGCGGAACCACGCCCTCGGCATACTGCGCCGTATCCACGCGCACGCCGTTGCCGCCCGGCACATTGAACGCCGTAATCTGTCCCGCCGACGGCGTGAACTTCTGCGGATGCTCGGCGTTGATGCGGCACTCGATGGCGTGGCCGCGCATCTCCAGCTTCGGCGGCAGAATCGCGTCCAGCCGCTCGCCGGCGGCAATGCGCAACTGCGCCTTCACCAGGTCCACGCCGGTAATCGCCTCGGTCACCGGATGCTCCACCTGGATGCGCGTGTTCATCTCGATGAAGTAAAGCTGGCGGTTCGCGTCCATCAGGAACTCGACCGTCCCGGCATTCTGGTAGCCGATCTCGCTCAGGCACCGGCACAGCGTCCGGCCAATCTCCTCGCGCATCTTCGGCGTCACCTGCAGGCTCGGCGCCTCTTCGATCAGCTTTTGGTGCCGCCGCTGGATCGAGCACTCGCGCTCGAACAGCGAGACCACGTTGCCGTGCTCGTCGGCCAGCATCTGGAACTCGATGTGCCGCGGATTCTCGATGAACTTCTCCATGTAGAGCTCGCCGTTGCCGAAGGCGTTGGCCGCCTCGGTAAACGCCGCATGGAACAGATTGGGCAGTTCCTCGGCGTCGCGCACAATGCGCATGCCGCGTCCGCCGCCGCCGGCCTTGGCCTTCAGAATGACCGGATAGCCCACCTTCTCGGCCCACTCCTGCGCCTCTTCGGCCGTCGTCAGAATGCCGTCCGACCCCGGCAGAATCGGCACCTTGGCCTTCTTCATCGCCTGGCGCGCCTTTTCCTTTTCGCCCATCAGCCGCGTCACTTCCGGCGGCGGCCCAATGAACTTGATATTCGAGGCGCGGCACACCTCGGCGAAGTTTGCGTTCTCGCTCAGCAGTCCGTAGCCGGGATGGATCGCCTCCACGTCGGCAATCTCCGCCGCGGAAATCACGGCGGGCACATTCAGATAGCTGTCCGCCGCGCGCGGCGGCCCGATGCAGATCGCCTCGTCGGCAAAGCGCACGTGCAGCGAGTTGCGGTCGGCCTCGCTGTACACGGCGACCGTGCGAATGCCCAGTTCCCGGCACGCGTTCAGCACGCGCAGCGCGATTTCGCCACGATTGGCAACCAGTACCTTACGAAACATGCATGACCTTAGAAAGCGGAGTTAGCGGTGCTAGCGGAGTTAGCGGAGTTAGCTGGGCTCCGCTCACTCCGCCGTTGTTCACGCCGATCTGATCGCAAACAGCGGCTGGCCGAACTCGATGGGCTGGCCGTTCGACACCAGGCACCTCACCACCTCGCCGGAAACGTCCGACTCGATCTCGTTCATCAGCTTCATGGCTTCGACGATGCAGATCACCTGGCCCTTCTCCACGTGATCGCCGGGAGAAACAAAGGCCGCGGCGCCGGGGGAAGGCGAACCGTAATACGTGCCCACGATCGGCGACTTCACCATGTGCAGCCCGGCCTCGGGATCGGCAGCCGGCTCCGCCGCGGCTGCAGCGCCGCTCCTGACGCTGTCGCCGCCGGCGCGCATGCGCCACGGCTGGCGGCGCTGTCCGCAGCAGCCGCGCCAGGTCGCTCAGTCCGGCTGGCCCGCTCTCCGGTGGATTGAATTTGAGCCGAATCTTCAGGTCGCCGCGGTCCAGGTCGAACTCGGCCACCTGATGCTGCTTCAGAAACTCAATCAGTTGTCTCAGATCTTCAATATCTTGTTGTTTCATTCGTTCCTTTGACTCTCCACGCACGGGTGTCAACTTTCTCAATCTGCAGTCTCAAGCGCGCGTTTTACGTCCAGCTCCTCAGAGCTCAATCAGCGCCTTCGGCGCCGGGGTCAGCACCTGGCCCCCGCTGCGCGTTACTGCCACCATATCCTCAATGCGAATGCCGAACTGGCCCGCCAGATAAACGCCAGGCTCGATCGTCACCACCATGCCCGGCACGCAGCCGCGTTGTCTGTCCCGCGCCAACCCGCGGCGGCTCGTGAATCTCCAGACCGACCCCGTGGCCGGTGGAGTGGGAAAACGCCTCGCCAAACCCTCCCTGCGCAACACGCTGCGCGCGGCCTCGTCCACCTCCGCGCAACTTGCGCCCGGAGCCACCGCGCTCACCGCGGCCTCCTGGGCTTCCAGCACCGCCTCGTATGCCTTCCGCTCCTCGGGCCTTGGCTTGCCCAGATAGACGGTCCGCGTCATATCCGAACAGTAACCCTTGAGGATTATACCGAAGTCGAGCGTCACAAACCCCCGCCGCGGCAGCGGCGCGGCCGTCGCGCGCCCGTGCGGCATCGCCGAGCGCACACCCGACGCCACGATGGTCTCAAACGACATGCCTTCCGCGCCCAGCAGCCGCGCCTGGTGCTCCAGCTCCGCGGCCACTTCAATCTCCGCGATGCCCGGCCGCAGAAACCTCAGAATGTGCTCGAACAGCTTGCAGCCCACCAGCGCCGCCTCGGCCATCAGCGCCAGTTCGTCCTCGTCCTTCACCATGCGCAGCATGCTCGACAAACGGCGCCGGCAATGGCCTGAAGAAAACCGCGCCGCAGCCGGCTGGGCAGCTCACTCTTCCACCGCGCCAGCTCCGCCACCGTGGTCCGCGCCGGGTCGAATCCCGCCATGCTCACGCCCGGCTGCGCGGCCAGCCACTGCACCGCCGCCACCGCGGGCGAGCCCGACACAATCTGCACCTGCGCGGCCTTCACCTCTTCGGCAGCCTGCGCCGTATAGCGGCCGTCGGTAAACAGCCGCGCCGTCCGCCGCGTCACCGCCAGCGCGGCGCTGGAGCCGGTAAATCCGGAGAGATAGCGAAGATCGGGAAGATGCGTAACGAGAAGCCCGGGGAGCCCGGCGCGAGTCAGCTTGCGGCGCAGTGCGCCCATGCGGCGGAAGTGGTCCACGCGCTTAGTTTTATCACAGCGTTCAGGTGTCAGGTTCCAGGTGTCAGTGGTCGGCAATCGGCAGCGGATTCAGACTCAGCCCGGGCGTGAAGGCGGCGTAGTCTACCTCGCCGACCGCTGCAGCACCAGATCCCCCCGATTGACTTGAATGCGGCGCACGCTCTGCCAATCCTTGGTGACATCCACCTCGCATCGAACAGCAAATGGGACGCCGCCGAGCGAACTTTTCTCGATTACAACGAAATTTTGAAAGAATCGAGCGTCGAGCGCCGCCGCGCCCACGATCACAGTAGCCGTCAGGTTCGTTCTCCAGGAAGGTTCATTATCGATCGTTAAATTCCAACCGATCGGAGCGTTCGGAGCACTCACGATTCTGCCGGAGTCTACCTCAACGCTGAAACCGACAACACGTTCGCCCGGTGCTAAGCGGAGATTTGGAATGGTAATCGAATAGCGTTGGTCGTTGTGAGGAACTGATTTTGTCTGCGCCCCCACATATGCGCAACTCAGAACCACCGCAACGTATACGGCAATTGTCGATCGGCAATAACGCCCAAACGCAATCATTTGCACGAGCCCGAAGGTCCTTCTGTTCCCTGATCCCTGTTTTTACATCGCCGACTGCACCGGCTTCTTCTTGCCCGCGTCGATCTCGCCGTGCGCGTGCAGTTCGCTCTGCCTGTCCATCCACTCATCCAGCCGCGACCGCTTGAAGCGCCAGCGATTGCCCAGCTTGAACGCCGGAACAAAACCCTCCGAGGCGTATTTATAGAGACGTGTCAGGCGAGATGCCAAGGTAATTCGAGGCCTGGCGGATGTCCATGACCTCGCGAACTTCGGGAACCAGCAGGTTGGAGCGGACTGCGGCGTTGCGCATGATTGCCTCCCGGAAATGGTCTCTTGAAAAAGGGCGAATTCCGGCAAACCCACCGGTAATTTTGTATTTAACCCGACTTCATCGGGATATTCAAGGAATTTCCGGAAGTTGTAGGAAATTCATAGGCTTTCGCCCGAGATGGTCTTCTGACAGCCCTGCGGAAAAACGCATTCCCTTGCGTCGCGGCCAACCCACCACCCCAAGGCCTAGCGCTCTTAGTGCAGATGGTCCGTACGATTTGTCCGATTGACCGGAGATCACCCTCCCAAAGGCATTCTGCGCGCGTTGCTATGATGGCGAGGTGACTCGCTCCACAAATCAAGCATGGGCTGCCGGCTTGCGCACTGTGTTTCTGGACCGCGACGGCATTCTGAACGAGAAGATGCCGGAACACCGGTACGTGACGCGCTGGGAGGAGTTCCGCGTGCTGCCCGGCGTGCCCGAAGCTCTGCGGCGGCTGAATGAGGTCGGTCTGCGCGTGGTGGTGGTCTCGAATCAGCGCGGCATCGCGAAGGAGCTTTATACGGCGGCGGATTTGGAAGCGATGCACGCGCAATTTCAACAGCTGCTCGAACGCGAGGGCGCGCGCATTGATGCCTTCTTCATCTGCCCGCACGAGGCGGACGAATGCGACTGCCGCAAGCCCTTGCCGGGTCTCTTTCAACAAGCGGTGGCGCGGTTCCCTGAGATTACGGCCGCGAGCAGCGTGATGATTGGCGACTCGCCTTCCGACATCGAGTTTGGCCGCCGCCTGGGAATGAAGACGATTCTTGTCGAGGGCGATGAGGAGCATCGCAAACCGGGCGGTGAGGAAGCCGGGAAGCTGGCGGATTTATGCCTGGCTTCCCTGCCCGAGGCCGTGGATGCGCTGCTGTCCACCGATTGAATGTGACCGCGCCGGTCAGAACTTTTTCAAATCCACAATCGCCTTGAGAATCGTCTCCGGCTGCGGCAGGATCGCGTCTTCCAGCTTGGGCTGGTAGGCCACAAAGGTGTCCATGGAGCCGATGCGCCGCACCGGCGCGTCGAGATCGTCGAAGAGTTCGTCGGCGATGCGCGCGGCAAGTTCTGCGCCGTAACCCCAGCTCAGCATGTCTTCGTGGGCGACGATCACGCGGCTGGTCTTGCGCACCGAGGTGGCAATCGCCTCCCAGTCGTAGGGATTGAGGGTGCGCAGATCGAGAATCTCCACGTCGATGCCGTGCAGGCGCTCGGCTTGTTGCGCGGCCTGGAGAGCGCGCGGCACTAGAGCGCCGTAAGTGACGAGAGTGATTTGCGAGCCGGGCCGCACGATTTTCGCCTTGCCGAAGGGGATGGCAAAATCCGGCCCTGGATAGGCGGCGCGACCGTAAGTTTCGCGGTAGAGCCGTTTGTGCTCCAGAAAGAGGACGGGATCGTCGCAACGGATGGCCGTGCGCAAAAGGCCGTTGGCGTCGAGCGCGTTCGAGGGGAAGACAACGCGCAGGCCCGGAGTGTGCGTGAAGATGCTTTCGCCGGATTGGGAGTGGTAAATGGCGCCCCCGGTGAGGTAGCCGCCAATCGGCACGCGAATGACTGCCGGAGCACCCCAGGTTCCGTTGGAGCGCCAGCGCAACAAGGACAATTCATTGCGAATCTGGTGCATAGCAGGCCAAATGTAATCAAAGAATTGAATTTCCACCACGGGCTTCATGCCGCGCAGCGCGTAGCCCACGGCTCGGCCACGATGTTGGCTTCAGCCAGCGGCGAGTTGAAGACGCGCTCCGAGCCAAACTCGGTTTGCAGGCCTGCCGTCAGCTTGAAGACTCCGCCTTTGCCCTTCACCTCGTTGAGCGCTTCGTCGCGGCTGGCGTCGGCCACGTCTTCGCCGTAGATCACGATGCGCTGGTCGCGGCGCATCTCGTCGCGCAGACAGTGATTGATGAGGTCGGCCATGGTGTGCGCTACGGCCTTTTGCCCAATCTCTTCCTCGATGTGCTCCGGCTGCTCGGTGGCAAATGCGGCGCGGGTAGGATCGAGATCCTCGGAATAGACGTGCGC
>CAWGYN010000003.1:0-261317 GCA_963826735.1 uncultured Acidobacteriota bacterium | reverse complement strand
CCGGATTTTGTCGGGCGAAAGTCTTCCCGGTGAGCGCCTGGCCCAGCAAAGCCTGGCCAAG
Organism: uncultured Acidobacteriota bacterium; assembly: GCA_963826735.1. GTDB lineage: Bacteria > Acidobacteriota > Terriglobia > Terriglobales > Acidobacteriaceae > Telmatobacter. The sequence continues at coordinate 261,256 of CAWGYN010000003.1, read as the reverse complement.
AAGTTGGGTGTCGGCCAGGGAACCGTACGGGAATCCCTGCTGGAACTGGAATGGCTCGGCCTCGTCGATTCCATAGATGGCTTGGGCGTTTTTGTACGAAAACTGGATGCCTCCCGCCTCATCGAGGCGTACGAGGTGAGGGAATACCTTGAAGGCCTGGCCGCGCGCCGCGCCTGCGGACGCGTTTCGCAATCTGACATGACCGACCTGCGAGCCATAGCCGATCGCATTTGGAAGTTATCTGAAAAAGGTGATGTGGAAGAGATGGGCGCCGCGGACCGCGCGCTTCATCTCCAGATTATGCATCTATCCCGCAACGGCGTCCTCGTCCGTCTGGCGGAAGGCTACAGAACCCTGGGCATGGCCGTCCGCGCCTCGCGCGATCCGCGCGTGGTCTACGACGAACATCTGCGCATCATCGACGCTATCAGCCGCAATATGCCGGATAAAGCGGAACGTTTTGCCCGCCAGCACGTGCTCCAAGCCCGCCTCATCATTGAGCAGGAGGCGGCAAAAAATGAATTCATGCCCAAATGGGTGGTGAATCGAAGCAACCGAGTTCCCGAGTGGCCGCCGCGCGCGGACCGTGCGAACAATGTGTAGTGCGGAACGGGGAAAGCGAAACAGGAGTCAGATCATGAAGGTTAGAACGTGGAGTGTCGTCTCCTCCTGGTGCGTATTGGCCGGCGCCCTGCTGGCACAGGCCCCTGTTACTTTGACCGTCGATACCGCATCAAGGCAGTTTCGCATTCCCGATGATTTCGCCGGCCTGGGCTTTGAAACTAAAAGCGTGGTGGCGAATACCTACGGTGTCACCGGCAATTTCTTCTCTCCCGCAAACATTGAGCTCATCACGCTGTTTCGCAATATCGGCATTCGCAACATCCGCGTGGGCGGCGGAACGGTCGATGGCTCCGGCGGGGACGAGCATTGTGTCACCCCTACGCCGTCGTTTGCTGACATTGACAATCTCTTCGCCTTCGCCCGCGCCGCTGACATCAAGGTCATCTACTCAGTGCGCCTTTGAACGTTAGTTCCTGCGCGAATCCGCATCTCGCCGGAAGACGACGCCAAATCGTCGCCTACATCTGGCAGAAATACCGCGCCCAGCTCGACAGCTTTTCCATCGGCAACGAGCCCGACGTACACGGCTTCCATTCGCGACCCGGTCACGTCGTCGATCCGGCCATCTACGAGTCCACGCCCGGTGTTCCCGGATCGGCGTACGCTTCCTACTTCACCGAATGGCAGAAATTCGCGGCGGTCATCCGCAAAGCGGCGCCGGGCGCGAAATTTTCCGGTCCCGACACCGCCGTATCCGACACCAGCAGCTTCACTCCCAGTCCCGCGCACGGCGTATCGTGGACCGTGCAGTTTGCCACCGATCTCAAAAGCTCCGGCATCCTGGCGGCAGCGCTGCAACATCATTACGTGTGGGGCTTGCCGGAAAACACCACCACACAGGAAGCCATCGACGACATGCTGTCGAGCGCCTGGGACGACGATGCCGCCATTGGCGCGCAGCCCGCGAACGATGGCGGCTCTGCCGAGTTTCATTCCTACCCATATGTATATGCTCACGTGCTCGTTCCGTTGGTCGCCATGGGCGTGCCCTATCGCATGACAGAGGCCAACGATTGCCTGCATGGCGTGCCCGGCGCAAGCAATGGCTTTGCCTCGGCTCTGTGGGCTCTCGATTACATGCATTGGTGGGCCGCGCATCACATGGCCGGAGTCAACTTCCACAACAATCCATGGCTCCCCACCGACACCATCGTTCCCGATCCCGCGCCCTGCGCTGCCACAGGCTGCGCAAACTACCGCGTAGCGCCCAAGGCCTATGGCATCAGAGCCTTCGATCTCGGCAGCCACGGTTCTGTTGAGCCGGTCGCCATCGCCAATCGGCAAAAAATCAACCTGACAGCCTACGCGGTGGGAAGCTCGCGCGAACTCTACGTCACCATCATCAACAAGACGCATTCCACGACGCACGATGCGATGGCTGCCGCGGTCGTCATTGAGGCCGCGGGCTTCGACGGCGCCGGGGTGGATGCTATGGTGCTGACCGATGGCGAGCCCGGCAATGCCGCACTCTCGACTGCCACACTCGGCGGGGCCACGATCACCAATCACGCGCCATGGTCAGGCAAGTGGACGCCTCTGGGCCGCGTGCGCAATGGCAAGTTCGCGCTCCGCGTTGACAGCACCACCGCCGTGATTGTGAGAATTCGCGCCGCCGGCCGCTAGACTGCTGCGCGGCCCCATCCGTTACGCTTAATGGTGTTCACATATCTTGAGGAGCGGGCCAGAGCGCCGGATTCGACAAATATTGAAGAGGTAGGAAGTGTTGATCGCAGGAGTTCTCCGAAGAATGCCGGGATATGCGGCAGTTGCACTCGCATTCATGATGACGTGTCAGGTAGGAAGAAGCGAGGCAGCGAGCGGCTACCGGGATGTAGCGTTCTGGCAGGAGCCGGGCGTGAAGGTCGAGTACAGCTCTTTTCTATTTCGCAGCAAGAAGGCAGAGGAACAGATTCCGTGCCCGGTGAATAGCGGCAACGATGCGGCCGACGCGCTGGGACCGTGCCATTGGCAGAGCAATGTATTTCAGCACCTACCGCAATGGGTATGGGTGCATTTTCCAGCACCGCGGCGCATCGATAAAGTGGTGTTGCATGCCGCGAGCCTGGCCACGATGCCGGTGGAGTTTTCGGGGCAATATCTGGATCGTGGCGCGGCGTTCCATACCGTTTGTCACGTGCAACGGGCGCAATTCGATGCGAAGGCCCTCACATATACGGTGCACTTTACGCCCGTGGTTACGAACAACATTCGCATTTTGATCGAACGAACGGCAGCCACGGAAACGCCGCAGTCTTGGTGGGCGGAATTGGCGCAGTTAGAAGTATTCGGGACGGATGCAGCGCCCGGCGCCCCTGCCGATTCGATCGGCGCAGCGAAGAATGATGTGTTGCATGCGGCGCTGGCTCCCAGCGAGTTTTCCCCGAAGGTGGAGGACCTGGGACAAGCGCTGGCCATCAGCACGCCGTGGTACCGGCTGGTGCTGGACAAGAGGCAGCCGCGCATCGAGTCGCTCGCGCTGGATTCGCTGGGCAAAGGCGAGCTGGGCGTGAACTTGCTACAAGCCAGCGGGGCGTACCCGGTATTGGACCAGCCGTTCGCGGAGGCGATGCCGCCGGCAGCAGGCGCACTGACGCGAACTGGAAACGTCTTCCGTTACGCGCCGGTTGAGGTTGCGCCAGGCGCGTATGAGCAGGTGGTCATTCGCGCGGACGCGAAGGGATTCGACCTGTCGCTTACCGCCGCGGCGAATCGCACGCTACTGCTACGCGGCGGATTGTTCCGATTCGAGTTTGCTGCGAATCAGACGCCGACGACGTTCGTTGGTCACCCGTCGAAGCTGATGAATTATGTGGATGTGCCGACCTACCTGGCTGCGCCGGATTTTGGGACCGTCTACATCACACGCACCGGCGACGCGGCGGCGTTTTACCGCAGGCCCTCGTCGCTGTTCCCGGCAACTTCGTACGATGTGGATGTCACGCCGCAGCAGCCCACGAGCGAAGACGGATTGAATGAGATCGGGCCGCGGGCGTGGCATACCACTCTGCATTTCGCAGTGCAGGCCGTTGAACCGCTGCCGGCGCTGTTGAGCCGTGATCCGCGGCTGGAGCATTTCCCCAAGTACTCGCTGGACATGACGCAGTGGCGGCCGGATACCGGCGTGGTGAGCAACAGCGTGATGAGCATCAACTGCGGGCTGGCGATGCTGTTCTATGCGGAGCAGGCGGTGTGGGCGCCGCACCTGGAGGACAGAATTTCGCCGATGGCGCTGGTGGGCGCATCGGTGGACCAGTATTTCAAGGGCGCGCGCGGCTATATGATGCCCAATTTGAATGTGTTTTCGCCGCAGTGGAAGTCGTCGCGCGAGACTCCGGCCTACCTGGTGATCTCCGCGTGGTACGTGATTCGTACCATCGGAGGCACGCCGCAGGCGCATGAGTGGCTGAAGCCGATGGAGGCGGTAGCGGATCGCATCGAAGCGCACTTCGACGCTGACGGGCTTGTGGATGAGCCCGGTAAGGAGTGGTTCGACGTCTACGATTTTCAGGGGCCGGATGCGTTTTCGAATGCTGCGGATTACCGGGCCTTCCTGTGCATGGCGGATGTGGAGAAGCTGGCGGGGCGGCCTGCGCAGGCCAAGCGCTACCGCGATGATGCCGAGCGCATCAAGGCGGTGTACTTCAAGACGTTCTTCAATTCTGCGACGGGTGTGCTGGCGGGATGGAAGTCACCGGATGGCAAGCTGCACGATTATATGTTTCCGTGGGTGAATGGCTTCGCGATCTATCAAGGGCTGGTACCGGCCGAGCAGGCAAAGACGATTCTGCAAACGATGCTCGCGAAAATGCAGAGCATCGGATTTCAATCGTTCCAATACGGCCTGCCGACGAATCTTATCCCCATGAGCCCGGCGGACTATATTCCGCATACCAGCGGCGCGCCCAAGCAGCCGGATGGCAAAGATACCTGGCAGATCTACATGAATGGAGGCGCGACGTCACCATATGAGTATTACTTCATCCAGGCGCTTTACCAAACAGGGTTGAAGGACGAAGCGGAGCGGCTATTGTGGCCGCTGATGCAATCCTACGAAAAGGGAACTTTCAACGCCGGGATTGAACTGCCGGGGCAAAAGCAGCGGAACCCGGTAGGCAGCGCGTTCTACCAATGGGATGGATCGCGGGGGCGGGGCGAAGGCTATCTGCCGGAGGATTGGCAGGGCTTGGATGCGCTGTTTACCGGGCATTTCGGCATCGGCTTCGATGAGCACGGCTATTTTCTCGAGCCGTGGTCGCCACTGAAGGGGCAGAGAATCAAGTTGGAAATGCCTTACATGGGGAAAGTCGTCCCGTTTGTTACTTGTTGCGGGTCCGTGAAAAATTAAGGGTGATTGAAAGGGCGGCATACTGTTCACATGAAACTGAATCGCAGAACATTTCTACGCAATAGCGCATTGGCCGGCACAGCAGCAGCACTGACGAAATTCACCGCCAGGGGGCAGGCTCTGTCGTCCCCGGCAAACCAGGTGGCAGAGGGTGGCAGCGGCACCGCTGCGATTCGACAGCAGTTTCTATCGCCCGAGAAGAAGTATCGGCCGATTGCGCGGTGGTGGTGGCCGGGAAACGATGTAACGGAGGAAGAGCTGCGGCGCGAGATCGGCGTGCTGGATAAGGCCGGTTTTGGCGGCGCCGAGATCCAGGCGTTCAATAAGGGATTTGACTTCGAGGGCATGCCGGAGGCGCAACGAAACCGCGTGAGCAGTTTTGCAACGCCGCCTTTTTTTGAGAACGTGGCGGCGACAATCGACGAAGCGCGCAAGCACGGCATGTTTATCGATTACACGTTCGGTTCGGGCTGGCCTTTCGGCGGCGGGTACGATATTACGCCGGAGCTGGCGTCGATTGAGTTGCGATGGACTCATACATCGGTCGCGGGGCCGGCGAAATTTCGCGAACGCGTGCAAGTTCCATCAATCGACGACGGCGATCCAGCGAATCCTCCCGCCTGGCTGAAGGGACTGCCCGACGGGTGGGCCGAGCGCATGAAGAAGCGCACCAAGCTGGTTGCCGTGGTGGCGGTGCGCGGAAGCGATGCCCGGTGGGAGTGGAACCAGGGCGGAGGGCGGCAACGGAGCGCAGCGAAATCCGGCAAGTTGGAAGCGGGCACGCAAGTGGATTTGACCGCGCAGCTCGAAGCTGATGGCTCGCTGAGCTGGGATGTGCCCGAGGGGACGTGGCGGCTTTTTGTGTTTTGCTCCGTGCCGACAGGGCAGCGTGTGAACGCGGGCGCAGGAGAAGGTCCACAGTTTGTCATGGACCATCTGAGTTCCGAAGCGTTCGCCGCGCACGCCAAACGCGTCGGCGATAATGCGATTCCCTACATCGGAAAGTATTTTGGCAATGGTTTGCGCGCGCTTTTTTGCGACAGCCTTGAAGTGGGCGCGAATCTTTTCTGGAGCGACGATTTTCTTGCCGAGTTCAAGCGGCGGCGCGGATACGATTTGCTGCCTTACCTGCCGATCCTGAAAGTGCAGAGCTATGGGGAGCCGTATGGCGTGTTTGTGGATCGGCCCGTTTATGAAATGGCCGGGATGGGCGACGCAGTGCGTCATGATTACCGGCAGACAGTTTCAGATTTAATGGCGGAGAGGTTTTACGGAAAGTTCAACCAGTGGGCGCACGATCACAAGCTGCTCTCGCGCACGCAGGCGCACGGCTCGCCCACGGATGTGCTGCGCATTTATGGCGAGGCGGATATTCCGGAAACGGAGGATCTCTTTGCGGATGGCGGGTACGACTTTTTGAAGATGGCGGGGTCTGCGGCGCACGTGTATGGCCGCGCCATTGTGGGCAGCGAGTCGTTTGTGTGGTCAAACAGTGTGTACGAGACGACGCCCGAGAAGGTAAAAGTTGCGGCAGATGAACTGCTGACCGCCGGCGTGAACGCGATTGTGTATCACGGCTATGGTTACATCATGCCGGAAGTTCCAGCGCCGGGCTGGCACCCATTCTCGGGAAGATTCGGCGAGGGCAACTACTCTTCGCAGTTCAACGAGCTGAATCCGCTATGGCCGTATTTTGCGCCGCTCAACGATTACATGGCGCGCGTGCAGTACCTATCGCAGGCGGGAACCAATGTGGCAGCGGTGGCGCTCTACCGTTATGACCTGGTACATTGCGCGAATGAAGTGCCGCCGGCGCCGAAGTTGAACCAGGCGCTGATGGACGCGGGCTACAACTACGACCACATCAATGTTGATTCATTGTTGCACTCGGCAATTCGCGACGCGGGGCGCGACAAGATGTTGGTGACGCGGGGCGGAGCGGAGTATCAGGCGTTGGTGCTGCCGGCGCTTGACTTGATCGATGCAGCGCTGGCAGAGAAGGTGCAAAGTTGGGCGAGCGCCGGACTGCCGATTCTGTTTGCGGAGCACATGCCCGCGCGCGCCGATGGCTTCAAAGAGAATGCGCAACGAGTGCAGGCGGCGATGGAGGCGATGCGCGGCTTGCCGAACGTGGTTGTGGCTGCAGATCGCGCGGAACTCGTAGCGAAACTGAAGGGAATTGCGGAGCCGAATGTCAGGTTCAATGGCGAGGCGGTGCCGTTTATTCAGAAGCGCATCGGGAAAGTGAATGCGTACTTTTTGCGCAACGAAACCGATGCTGTGCGACACGTTCAAGCGGAGTTTCGAGCGGAGGGCACGCCGGAGTCGTGGGATCCGTGGAGCGGTCGGACGACGGCGATGGCAGGGTTCCGGCGCAAAGGTGATTGGGTAGAGATCGAACTCGACCTGGAGCCGTTCGGGTCGACGCTGATTGTCTTCGATCCGGAGAGCGATGGCGCGGCTCTTGCGACGGCGAAGCAGTCCGGCACGTTGCGGCGGACTGAGCCGATAGGCGCGGGCGGATGGAAGCTGGCGGCGACCGGCTTGGTGCCTTCGGGAAAAACGGCAGAGATTCGCCGCGATCTGCCAATGCTGATTGACTGGTCGCTCGACAACGAGTTGCGTGGATTTTCAGGCCGCGGAGTTTACACGACGACGTTTACCGTGGCGGCAGACGCGAGCAGCCGATTGATTCTCGATCTAGGCAACGTGGGAGATGTGGCCGAGGTGACGGTGAATGGCAAACATGCCGCGACGTTGCTGCTGCGACCGTATCAGGTGGACGTTACGGACTTCGCGCAGACCGGAGAAAATACACTGGAGATTGCGGTGACCAACACGCTCTACAATGCCATGGCCTTGCGCGACCCTCTGGCATTTCACCCCGGCCCGGTAGAGAATCCGTCAGGCTTAATGTCTTCTGGCCTCATCGGTCCAGTTGAGATAAAGGTGATGGACTGACTTGCTGTGACCATATTTGGGGCAGCGATGGAACGGTCGACAGCGCGCTACGCGCGAGGAAAGAATAGAGGAGAGCGATGAACCGGAGAACTTTCAATAAGCTGGCGGGACTTGCCGCGATGGGAGCACTGGCGGCCGAGATGGAACTGAGCACGGCGCAAGCGGCCGACATTGCAGGCGAAGTGATCCTCGAGGATAGTGAATTTCTGGTAGCGTTCGATCCCGCCACCGGCGCTCTTACGCGCATGGAGCACAAGCCGACGAACTGGATCGTGGAACGGCGGCCCGCACTCGGCGCCTCTTTCCGCATGCTGGTTCCTATTCCCGGCCGCCGGGCCAACTTTGTGCTTGGGCAGAAGCAGAAGGCTGCGAGCGTCAAGAAGATTTCAGAAAGCCAGGTGCGCATTGTGTGGAAAGATCTGGCCAGCGAACACGGAGGCGTGCTGCCCATTACGCTCACCGCGACCGTCACTCTGAAGAATGGCAAACTCACCTTCGACACCACGCTCAATAACAATTCCACCTGCACGGTAGAGACTGTCGACTATCCGTATTTCGGCGACCTGAATCCTCCTTCAGCGAATACATCAGTGGCCGCGCGAACCATGTGGTACGGCAATCTTGGCTCCGATGAGATCTACCCGAACTTTGGCAACGAGAAGGGATACTGGGGCGTTGATTTTCCCATCAAGACTTTCGGATCGCAGCGCAGCAATTTTTGCTTGATCCAAGCCCAGGCCGAGGGCCTCTACGTGGAATTGTCCGATCCCACGTTGCCCTATTACATGGAATTTACTTTCGAGCAGCATCCCGGTGTGGTGCACGGCGCGGTAATTCCGAAGACCGATGAGTTCTCAGGCTTCCCAGTCGCATCAGGAGTTCCGCATCTGTCACTTTGTCTTTGCCGAGCCCAATTCGACAAAGAAGTTTGCTCCCATCGTGTTTCGCGGCTACCAGGGCGATTGGCATGTGGGCATCGATGTTTATAGAGAATGGCGCAATACGTGGTTCAAAACGCCGCATCTGCCTGATTGGGCCAGGGACGTGAATTCCTGGACCATGTTGCGCATGAACACGCCGGAAGAAGACTACACCATCTCGTACAAGAAATTTGTGGAATATGGCGAAGAGTATGCGAGGTACGGCGTAAAAGCTGTGCAACTGATCGGATGGAACATCGGCGGCCAGGATCGCGACGATCCCTCGCAGGACACCGACCCAAACCTGGGCACGTGGCAGGAGTTTCACGACGCGATCGCCAAGGTGCAATCGCTGGGCGTGAACGTAATTCTGTTCGGCAAATTGAACTGGGCCGATCTGACATCGAAATGGTACAAGGACGAACTCTACAAATATGAGGCGAAGGATCCGTACGGCATTCGCTATGAACAGGGCGGTTACAATTATCTGACGCCAACGCAGTTAGCCGGCATCAACACGCGGCGGCGGGCGGTGATGGACTTCGCTGATCCTGGCTATCGCGAGATTGCCTTGAAGGAATTCCAGAAGATTCTCGCGCTTGGATCCACCGGCTGGTTGTGGGACGAGATCTGCCATCACTCGGGAGCAATCTACAACTTTGCTCCGGGCCATGGTTACAATCCGCCTGGTTATATCTACGGCGGCGACCTGCCGCTTTCCGCAAGCCTCAGGGCCGCTGCTGACAAAGTGAGTCCCGATTTTATCTTTGCCGGCGAAGGACCGCAGGACTGGCTGATGCAGTATTTTCCGGTGAACGAATGCGGTGTGAGCGCGACGCCGGTTTGCCAGTACCTCGACACTGCGCACTCGCTGATGATCGCCGGAGTCAGCGGCTTCGACGATCGCGAGCAGTTAAACATGATCCTGCTGAACCGGTGCGTGATTCAATACGAGCCGTTTCTTTACAAGGGGCACCTGCACGATTTTCCGCTCACCATGGCATACGGTCAGAAGATCGATGACCTGCGCCGGAAATATAAAGCCTATCTTTGGGACGCCGATTTTCGTGACACGCTCGGCGCGGATGTGAGTGCCGATACCGCATTTCGCTACTCGGTCTATCGTGCACAAAACGGCAAGCGGGCGGTGGTGGTCGTCAACCCCAGCTCCGATTCGGCGATTACCGCCAAGGTGAACCTGCCGCATGCGGGCAAACTCGTGATGGCCACGCCGGAGCGACCGGAGGCCGAAGCGACCGACGGCACGCTGAAGATTCCCGCCCGATCCGCTGCCGTTGTCATGGAGCTATGAATCAAAGAATACGATCGGATAATTGCGAGCTGGCTGCTTTCGCCGGATGTATATTAATGCTTGTTCGCCCAACTTGGGCGCCATTCGGAAAGTCGCGCTAGCGGCTGGAACTCTTTGCTGGGCTTGCAACGTCTGAGGAAAAATCGCAATGAAGAAAAATCACCGCGGAATTAATCCCGCTTCGAAGCCAAGTGGCGATGGGTGCGTGGAATGCCTGGCGTCCCCGAACGGTTGGTGGCTTCACCTCCGCCGCTGTGCGGAGTGTGGGCACATCGGCTGCTGCGACAGCTCTCCGAGCCAGCACGCATCCAGGCATGCGGCAGAGACAGGGCATCCGATCATCGCCAGTTTTGAGCCCGGTGAGGACTGGTTTTATGACTACGAGACGCGGGGAGAGATCCAAGGTGCGGAGTTGCTTCCGCCGCACGCGCATCCAAGAAGCCAGCCCGTTCCCGGCCCGGCAGGAAGGGTGCCGGCCAACTGGGAATCGCTGCTGCACTAGCTGGCGTTCAGCCACAGCGAATTTGACATGCGATAAACATGAGCATCTACGCATCGTGCCAGACGTTTGCGTCTGCTTCGATTGCTGGCTCTTTCCTCTCTTGAGTAGTATCGAATGCAAAGGCGCGAACCGGTTCCGCGCCGCGAGGCAAGCGCCATGAAATTACGCATCCAGGGAGATTCATTGCGACTTCGCGTAGGTCCCGCGGAGGTGCAGCAACTCATTGCCGCTGGCCGCGTGGTAGAAACCATTCACTTCGCGCCCGGCGTCCACCTCAGCTACGCGCTTCAGCACTCCGCGGCGGCGCGTTGCATCGCGGTATCTCACGCGCTCCATGAAGTGACTGTGATTGTGCCCACCAGCGTCGCGCAGGCTTGGGCCAATGGCGACGATGTCGGCATCTATGGCGATGCTCCGAACGGCTCCGGCTCCCTCGCGCTCGCCATTGAGAAGGACTTCGCCTGCCTCGATTCGACTCACGCCGGCAACCGCGACACCTATCCCAACCCCAAAGCCGCCTGCTAAGGCCAAAATGTAGCGCTGAACGAAATGTAGCGCCCTTCTCCTGACCGGCTGTAGTGCGGGCGTCCTGAAGAACGAAACATCTACCGCACGACAACCCCGTCCAGCGTCTCATCGATGCGCTGGAGTACTTCGGCGGGCAGCGTCACGCCGACGGCGCGCACATTATCGGCGATCTGCTCGGGGCGTGATGCGCCAATGATCGCCGAAGCTACCTCGCTCCGTCGCAGCACCCACGCCAGCGCCATCTGCACCATGCTCAGGCCCAGCTCTGCGGCAATGGGCTTAAGCTGCGCGACAGCGCAGAGCAAAAAATCCGAACGGTAATGTCGGCCGGCCGTTTCCATGAACTGATTCATCTCATCGCTCGCGGCGCGAGTTCCCGGCGGAGGCGGTTCACCCGGCGCATATTTGCCCGTGAGCACGCCGTGCGCGAGTGGCGAGAAGGCCAGGTTGCCAATTCCGTGGCGCGCGCACGCCGGAAAGACGGCGGCCTCAGGTTTGCGCCACAGCATGGAGTACTGCGGTTGGCTCGCAGAGAAGGGAACCAGCGCATGTTTCTCGGCGAGCTCCGCTGCGGCGTCGATCTGCTCCGCGGTCCACTCGCTAAAGCCGATGGCGCGCACCTTTCCCGCGCGCACCGCGCGATCCAGCGCCGTCATGGTTTCCTCTAGCGGCGTGTCTTGGTCGTAACGATGGCACTGGTAGAGGTCGATCGTATCCATGCCGAGCCGTTCCAGCGAGCGGTGCAGTTGCTTTTCGATCTGCACGGCAGAGAGTCCTCGATCGGGCTCGTCGCCCACCGGAAAATAGAGCTTGGTGGCGATCAGAAAGCGGTCGCGTGGAGTACTTTTGAGCGCCTCGCCGAGCAGGCGCTCGGCTTCACCCGCTCCATATTGATTGGCCGTATCGAAAAGCGTAATGCCGTGATCGAGCGCCGCGTGGATGCAGCGAATAGCCTGTTCGCGTGCTACGCCGCCCGCCACCGTGAGCCACGTGCCGAAACTCAGCTCCGAAACTTCTAGCGGGCCGCCGCCCAGTTTTCTATATCGCACAAGCCTTCACTCGCCAATCCTTTTTTAGTGCCGAGACTCTGTCTTCTCGGTCCCTTGTTCCCTAGGTCCCTGCCCCTATCAAATTACCTGCACCGACCCCTTGCCGGCCAGTTCTTCCACGCGCTCCACCCAGCCGCGGTCAGCGGCGACGCTCATCCCTTCAGGCTCCAGAACCACGGCGTACTCGCCTTTTTTCTCCAGCTGCAGCATCACTTTGCCGGGGCCCGGTGCGGCGTCGGCGGCGTTCTTGAGCGCGGCAAGCATCTCAGCCGTGGCGCGGTCGAGGTTGATGCGGATGCGTATTCCCGTGGGCAGCTTTACCTGCACTTCTTCAAGCGCCTGCACCTGGCTGATCGGCGATCTTGGGCGCAGCATCCTCATCGCCCATCAACATGCCGCGCACCAGCACCGGCACTTCCATCTTCAACTGTGCGGCAAGCTTCTCGTAATCGCGCGCAAAGCAAATCAGTTCAATCTTGCCGGTCGCATCTTCGAGCGCAGCCTGCGCATAGAGCCGTTGGTCGCGGCGGCTCTTCTGTACGCGCAAACCTTGCAGGATCCCGGCCACCTGGAGTTCGTCGGCCGGGTCTTGCTGCCCGCCCCAGCGCCGCTCTGGCGGTTTGCGCTCCAACGCTTCGGCAACCGTGATCACGCCCGTCAGGTTGCGCAACTTCTCCGCATACTTGTCCAGAGGATGCCCGGAGACGAAGAATCCCAGCACTTCCTTCTCATTCGCGAGGCGCACCGTCTCTTCCCAGTCGGGAGCCGGCGGCAGGGCGTCGGCGTCGCGGCCATGCGCAGGCGTTTCGTCAAACAGGCCGAACAATCCGCTCTGCCCCTGGTCCGCGTCGCGTTGCGTTTTTTGCGCGCGCTCCATCGCCTTGTCGACGGCGTTGTTGAGCTGCCCGCGCGCGCCCAGCGAATCCAGTGCGCCGGCCTTGATCAACGACTCGATCACGCGCTTGTTCATCACGCGCAGGTCGACCTTCTCGCAGAACTCCCAGAATGTTCTTGAAGCGCCCTCCCACCTCCGCGCGCGCCTTCATGATCGATTCGATGGCATTGCCGCCCACGTTCTTCACCGCGGCCAGCCCAAAGCGGATAGCTTCGCCGTGCGGCGTAAACTGTGCGCCCGAAACCTGCACGTCCGGCGGCTCCACGGCAATTCCCATCTCACGGCACTCGCCGATGTACTTCACCACGCTGTCGGGCTTCGAGGTTTCCGAGGTAAGCAACGCAGCCATGAATTCGACCGGATAGTGGGTCTTCAAATACGCCGTCTGATATGCCACCCACGCATACGCCGCCGAATGCGATTTGTTAAATCCGTACTCCGAGAACTTCGCCATCTGCTCAAACAACTCTTCCAGAGCCGCCTTCGGATGGCCGGACTTCGCCGCACCGCTCATGAAGCGATCGCGCATCTTCGCCATCGCCTTCTGATCCTTCTTCCCCATTGCGCGCCGCAGCAGGTCGGCCTCGCCCAGGCTGAAGCTCGCCAGCACCTGCGCAATCCGCATCACCTGCTCCTGGTAAACGATCACGCCCAGCGAATCTTTCAGAATCGCCTCGAGCTCCGGCAGCACAAACTCCACCTTGCGCCGGCCCCACTTGCGCTCGATAAAGTCATCGATCATCGTCCATCGGCCCGGGCCGGAACAGCGCGTTCAACTGCGTCAACTCTTCCACTGTGTCTGGTTTGTATCGCCGCAGAATGTCGCGCATCCCCGGCGATTCAAACTGAAACACGCCCGAAGTAAGCGCCGTATGAAATACCTTCTGGAAAGTTTCTGGATCGTCGATGGGGATCATCTCGATGTCGAGCTTTTCCCCGCGCGTCTGCTCGATCAGTTTTACGGCATCGTTGATCACCGTGAGAGTTGTCAGGCCCAGGAAATCCATCTTCAGCAGGCCCATCTTCTCCACGGCTTTCATATCGTATGCCGTCACGATTTCGTCGTTCTTGGTGCGGTTCAACGGCACCAGTTCCGTAAGCGGGCGTGGCGCAATCACCACCGCGGAGGCGTGCACGCCTGCTCCGCGCACCAGCCCTTCGAGCTTCTTCGCTGTGTCGATCAGTTCCCGCACCTGCTTGTCGCTGTCGTATATCTTGCGCAGATCGGGCACATCTTCAAGCGCTCTGTCGATGGTCATGCCCACCGTGGCCGGTATCAGCTTGGCAATGCGGTCCACGTCGCCGTAGGGCATATCGAGCGCGCGCCCGCAATCCTTGATGGACGCTTTGGCCGCCATGGTATTGAACGTGATAATCTGCGCCACCTGTTCGCGCCCGTATTTGCGCGTCACGTAGTCGATCACTTCGCCGCGCCGGTTCATGCAAAAGTCCACGTCGATATCCGGCATCGTCACGCGCTCCGGATTCAGGAACCGCTCGAAGAGAAGCACATTCTGCAGCGGGTCGATGTTGGTGATCTCCATGACGTAGGCCACCAGCGATCCCGTCGCCGACCCGCGCCCCGGTCCCACGGGAATTCCGTTGTCGCGCGCGTACTTGATGAAGTCCCACACGATCAGGAAGTAGCCCGAGTAGCTCATCTGCTTGATCACATCGATTTCATAATTGAGCCGCGCTTCGTATTCCTCGGGAGTCGATCTCCGAATGCCGCGCAGTTCCAGTTGCCGCACGGCCGTGTCGAGCCGCTTCTTCATCCCCGCGCTGCACACCTCCTCGAAGTAGCTGTCGATGGTGTGTCCCGGCGGCACCGCAAATTCGGGAAACGGATTGTGCACCTTGTGCAGTTTCAAATTGCACCGCTCGGCAATCGCCATGGTGCGACTGACCACTTCAGGCGAATCCTTGAAGAGCTGGGCCATTTCGTCCCCGCTCTTCACAAAAAACTGGTCGCTGTCGAACTTGAAGCGGTTGGCCTCGTGAATCTTGGCGCCGGTTTGCACGCACAGCATCACGTCGTGCGCGTGCGAGTCCTCGCCGCACAAATAGTGCGAGTCGTTCGTGGCGACCAGCGGAATGCCCAGCTCGCGCTCCAGCCGAAACAGGTCGGCGCGGATGTTTTTCTCCTGTTCCAGCCCCTGATCCTGAATTTCGAGAAAGAAATTCCCCTTGCCGAAGATGTCCTGGTACTGTTGCGCGACAGATGCCGCTCCTGACATAATCATTTTTCTCGAGCGCCTCGCACAGTTCGCCACTCAAGCACCCCGAAGTCGCGATCAATCCCTTGCAGTTTTCCGCAAGATACTTCTTGCTCACGCGCGGCTTGCGATAGAACCCGTTCAGGCTCGCCTCCGACGTAAGTCGGATCAGGTTCCGATAGCCCTCCTCGTTTTCTGCCAGCACCAGCAGGTGGTTGTACTCGCTCTCCCGCTCGCCTCCCTGAGAGCCGGACTCGTTCGACCGCCAAGTCACGTCTCCGCGGTGATCCTCCGACTTGCACACATACAGCTCGCAGCCCAGGATAGGCTTGATGCCTTTCGCCTTGGCCGCGTCAAAAAAGTGCACCGCGCCATAGATGTTGCCGTGGTCGGTCATTGCCACGGACTTCTGCCCGAGCGCTGCCACGCGATCCACAAGCTTAGTAACGTCGCACGCGCCGTCCAGCAGGGAATACTCAGTATGCAGATGCAGATGGGTAAATTCAGACATGGCTAGATTGATTCTATCGAGGAAGCACTTCGGGAATCGCACCCGAAGCCCGGTTGAAATCCCACCCGACTGAGGAAAAGAAGGACCCGTGCCCCAAGTGCGCGGTCTGGAATCTAATAGGAGTCCTCAATCTTGACATGTGTTGTCAAATATGACTACACTGGTCCGTAACTTCTAGTGGCAAGCGTATGACCAGACAAACGCGGCCCATTTCATGGATCAAGGCCGCCCGAAACGACTTCGAGAAGTTTCCTGCGGAGGCGCAAACCATCTGCATGACAGCGCTGACCATCGCAGCTGAGAACGGAAAGGCCGACATCGCGAAGCCGTTCAAAGGCGTCGGCTCCGGAGTTTTTGAAATCGCTCTGCCTTTTCGCGGACAAGCATTCCGGGTGATTTACGCTGTGCAGATTGCGAGTGAGGTTTGGGTGATTCACGCGTTCCAGAAGAAATCGACGCAAGGCATCAAAACCCCGCAACGCGAAATCGACCTGATCAAGAACCGCTTAAAGAAACTTAAGGAGTTACTCGGATGAAGCGTGAAAAAATCGAAGTCGTGCGCGGCAGCGGTAATGTCTTTCGCGACTTTGGCTATGCAAACCCCGACGTCGAGCAGTTTAAGGCGATCCTCGCCGCTGAGATCATTAAGGAACTCGACCGCAAGAAACTGACCGTCCGCGGCGCCCATGCGCTGACCGGCATCGCCGCGGCCGATTTCTCCCGCATCCGCAATGCCGACCTTCGCCGCTTCACCCTCGACCGCCTGATGTCAATTCTCAACCGGCTCGGCACCCGAGTCGACGTTCAGGTAAGCCTGCGACCGGTTGAATCTGCAGTTGCTTGAGCGGCCCATCGGCTAACGTTCCCTGAATCCGGACTATGGTCTGAACTCTCAACCGTTGCCGGCGCTGCAGCAAGTTTCCTCTTGCCAGACCCTCATCGCCTCCTGTAATAGTCGCGGCAGGAGGTTTTCCCCATGACAAGAAGCAAGATCGTGTTGGGCTCCATTGCCGCCTCGGCAATCTTTGGGGGAGGCATACTGGTCGGACAGACTCTGGTGACTGCGTCGGCTCCGCCCAGGGTCACGGTGGGCTCACAATATCCGAGTCTGCAAGCGGCACAGCGCGCCATCATCCAGGCATGGAATGATGCGACCCAGGCCCAGAAATCCCACGCCAACGATGCCCAATTCGGCAGCGATATCAATATGGCAGGGAGATATCTCAATCAGGCCAACGACGCGCTTCAACAGGCAGCTGAGCACGGCTCCAGCCAGATCCGCTGACCGCAACTCTAGCGGGCAGCGCGCGCGACCGCCGCAGCCCGCAATGCCGGAGCACTGCCTCCGTTTTGCGCTACGGTTGAGTGACCGGTCACCCAGCCGCCCTTGAACGGCTGAGTGGCTGCCCGCTTGACGCCAATATGCTCGACTCTTACGCTCTGGCGTCGCTCTGCGGCGACTCCACTTCGGAAACGTCGCCTGCGCATCCGGTGTGGCCGCAATGGCACACCACGCTGGTCTCCTCTTCGATTCCTTCACAATAGGCGCTGCAATACTTCGACCCGTCGCTGGGCACGCAGTCGCATGTCGGGTTATTGCATTTCTTCGCTTCTGACATCATCTTCCCTCCTTGGTTCGCCGAGTTTTGAGCACTCTTCTCGCGAACATGGCAGGTTCGATGCAAACTCCACTCGGAAGGATGGAACGCCTGGCCGCCCCATGCCCGGAGCGGGACACTATAATCAATCTGGATTTGCATTCAGGAGCTTTCATGAAGGTTGGGAAAGATTCGAGTCTATGCCGCCGCGAGTTCCTCCGGGCCTCCGCGGCTGCAACTGCCGGCGCACTTACACCGCTTGGCGCGTTCTTCAAAGCCGCCAACGCCCTCGCGTCGCCCAGCGCAACAGGCGGCGCTTTTCCCGGTGGGAACGCGGTGAAAAGTGTCAAGCCGGAGATCGGTACCGGATGGCGCGGACACATGTTTCCTGGCGCCGTGGCGCCATTCGGCCTGGTGCAACTGAGCCCCGACACCGCCGGCAAGCCGGAAACCCGTTGGAATGAACGCGGCGAATATACGGGCTGGGATCATTGCCCTGGCTACTACTATCCCGACAATGTTGTCATCGGCTTCAGCCACGCCCACGTGCAGGGCACCGGCGGCGGCGACCTCGGCGACGTTCTATTGATGCCCGTAGTGGACGGACGCAACTGGTCGTGGGATGCGGGCCTGCCGCAAACCTTGGCGCAAGAGCAGATCACCGAACTCGGCCTCGATTCCGGCTGGGTCTTCGACAAGGCTGTGCCGGGATACCGCTCCTTCTTCACGCATGAGCGCGAAACCGCGCACGCAGGTTATTACGGCGTCCACCTGCTTACGCCCGATGTGCAGGCGGAGCTGACCGCGACCGCGCGCTGCGGCATGCATCGCTACAGCTATCCGCAATTGCCCAGCGGCACAAAGCAGGGGGTGCTGCTCGATCTGGTGCACGGCATCGGATGCAAGGTCTATCACGCCGAGCTCAAGCTTGAAAGCGCCACGCGCATCAGCGGCATGCGCGCCACGCACGGATGGGCCCAGGACAAGCAAGTCTACTTTGTGATGGAGTTTTCCCGGCCGCTCACTTCTATCGACGTGAGCGTAGATGGCGCCGTGAGTGCGGTATCCGCAGGCGCCGAGCTCAAAGGCAAAGAGATCAAGGCGATGCTTGCTCATGAGCCCGGCGCGCCGCTCGTGATCCGCGTAGGCATTTCCTGCGCCAGCGTGGAAGGCGCGGCAAGAAATCTAGCGGCCGAAATGCCGCATTGGGATTTCGATGCCGTGGCGCGCGCAACCGAATCAGAGTGGTCCAAGGCGCTCAGCGTTCTCGATGCGGAGTTGCCCACCAAGGCGCTCACCGAGACGTTCTACACCGACGCCTACCGCGGCCTTGTGGCTCCAGCGACCTTCAACGACGTGGACGGTACTTATCGCGGTCAGGATCGCCAGAACCATCCTCATCCCGGTTTCACCAAATACACCACGCTCTCCATTTGGGACATCTATCGCGGCGAAGTGCCTTTCATCATGCTCATGCAGCCGCAGCGCACCAGCGACATTGTTCGCACCTTACTCGCCGACTACGAACAACTCGGCCTGCACACGCTGCCCATGTGGCCGCTATGGGGCAACGAGACCTGGAGCATGACAGGATTCCATGCCGCGGCCATGATTGTGGGCGCATACGTGCGCGGCTTCCGCGACTTCGATGCCGAGGCGGCCTATGCGGCTATTCGAGACACAGCGCTGGGCGCGCGCGATACTACGCCGCCGGGCGCTTCCGCCCGAGATATCGAACGCTCGCGCAACAATGGCAAGATGCAGGAGGACTTTCGGCGATACGGCTATGTCCCCATGGAGCTGTACGGCGGCGCCGTCTCGTGCACCCTCGACATTTCCTACGACTATTGGTGCGCGGGCGCCATGGCCGAGCTTCTCGGCAAACAGGACGACGCCGCACTGTTCTACAAATTGAGCCAGAACTACAAAAACATCTACGATTCTTCCACCGGCTTCATGCGCCCCAAGACCGCCGCCGGTAAATGGCGCGATCCATTCGAGCCCGACATCGAATACAACGACTACGTCGAGACCGATGCTTGGCAGGCCAGCTTCAGCGTCCCGCATGACGTCGAGGGGCTGATCGATCTGTACGGTGGCGACGCAGCCTTCATTGCCAAACTCGATGCCTTGTTTACCGCGCCCTCGTATGTGTCGGGTCCGCCGTACCCGCAGCCCGACATCAGCGGCATGGTCGGTCAGGATGCGCAAGGCAACGAGCCCAGTAACCACAACCCGTATCTGTACCCCTTTGCCGGTGCGGCGTGGAAGACGCAGTACTGGGTGCGCAAAGTGGCCGCGCTCTACAACAACACTCCAACCGGCATTCCCGGCAACGACGACTGCGGACAGTTGGCGAGCTGGTTTGTCTTCGCGGCGCTGGGTTTCTATCCGGTCAACGCGGCCACGGGTGTCTACATCATCGGCAGCCCGATCGTGAATCGTGCCGCCATCCGTAATCCCGAATCTGGAAAGACCTTCACCATCGTGGCCGAGAACAACTCGCACGAGAACGTCTACATCCAAAGTGCGGAATTGAACGGCAAGGAGTGGAACCGCTCCTGGATCACGCATGCGCAGATTGTTGCCGGCGGCGAACTGCACTTCCGCATGGGCCCCAAACCAAACAAGGAATGGGCCTCCGCTCAAGCCGATCGCCCGCCATCGGGCCTGGTAAAGAGGTAAGACGAAGACCGGGGAAAATGATCGGGTTCTATTGAGTGCGTTTCGGCCTTTTCCACTTGACGCAACTACGGCTTAGCCGTACTATCCTGATATGCGCTATGTCTGGGACCCGGCGAAAGATGCCTTGAACCAGCGCAAGCATGGTTTGTCGCTCTCTGATGGAATCCCCGCCCTCGAAGATCCGAAACGAGACATTTCGGTCGATGATCGATTCGACTACGAGGAAGAGCGCGTGGTGACTACAGGGCACAACGGGAGCAAGGTCCTGGTTGTGGTTTCCACCGAACTTGAGCTGACCGAAGAGGGTGAGGCGGTCATCCGTATCATCTCAGTGAGAAAGGCTACCTGGTATGAAGAAGACTGGTTTAATTTCGGTCGAGCATAATCCCGGCGATCCGCCTATTAAGACCAACACGGATTGGGCCAAAGTTGCCGCGCTTACCGACGAGCAAATCGCAACGGCAGTGCGCGACGATCCTGACGCCGCCCCCATCGGCTTCTTCAACATGCCCGGTTTCATTCGCATCCCCAACGTCAAGCGCCTGCGCGAAAAACTCGGCATGACGCAGGAGGCGTTCGCGGCGGCATACCGCATTCCCGTGGGAACTCTTCGCGATTGGGAGCAGGGCCGCAAGCGTCCCGATGCACCCGCCCGCGCCTATCTCATAATTATCGCCCGCAACCCCAAGGTAGTGGCCGATTTGCTGGGCGAAGCCGCCTGACGCAAATCCCCCTGCAGCCCCATTTCTCTCCTATCGTTTCAACTCGCCGGTTGGTATACTTAAGATTGTGACCACAACTGCCCTCGATTCCATTCCCCATCACGGTTCCGCCCGGCACTTCCCCCAGCCAGAAGAGGGTGTTGTTGCTCAAGCCGCGTGGTTTTTGCGCCGGTGTGGTGCGCGCCATCGACATTGTGAAGATCGCCCTTGAAACCTTCGGCGCGCCCATCTACGTGCGCCGCGAGATCGTCCATAACCGCTATGTTGTGAACGAATTGGCGGAAAAGGGCGCGATCTTTGTCCACGAGATCGACGACGTGCCCGATGGCCAGCGCGTCATCTACTCGGCCCACGGCGTTTCGCCCGCGGTGCGCGAGCGCAGCAAGGGCCGCAATCTCAAGGTCATTGACGCCACCTGCCCGCTGGTCACCAAGGTGCACATTGAGGCCGTCAAATTTGCCAAGCAGGGCTATTCGCTGGTGCTCATCGGCCACCGCGACCACGACGAGATCGAAGGCACGCTGGGCGAGGCGCCGGACGTAACCCAAGTGGTTTCAAACGTTGCCGAGGTTGAGGCGCTCCAGGTTCCCGATCCCGACCGCGTCGCCTATCTCACCCAGACCACGCTCTAGCCTCGACGAGGCGCGCGACATCATTCACGCCCTCAAGCTCAAGTTTCCCAACATCGTCGGCCCCCACTCGCAGGACATCTGCTACGCCACCGAAAACCGCCAGGTCGCGGTACGCAACGTGGCCCACAATGCCGGCCTGGTGCTGGTTGTGGGTTCCACCAACAGCTCCAACTCCAACCGCCTGGTTGAGGTTTCGCGCAACCTGGGCACCATCGGGTACCTCATTGATAACTCTCAGGCCATCGACCCCAAATGGCTCGACGGCGTTGATACACGTTGCCGTCACCGCCGGCGCTTCGGCCCCCGAAGTGCTGGTCGAGGACGTGGTGAATTATTTGCGTCAAAACGGCTTTGACAACGTCGAAGAGGTTGAGGTGATGCCGGAAAATGTGCGCTTCGGCCTGCCCCCTGAGATTGTGCAGGCCATTGGCAGCGCCAGCGGCGCCGAATCCGTCGCCGTAAGCTAAGACTCGATTGCAATAACAGGCACGCGGCACTTGCGCGCGCCACGGGGCGCAGGTTTTTTGAAGGCAGATACGCTTTCCCCGGAAACTTGAGGCGTTTCAGACCGCATGACTCCGAGCAGCAGAAGACACAAACCGCGGCGCCCAGTTTCGGCCAGCGCAGCATCGGCCAACCGAGATTCGGTCGCATCGACGCGGATTTGGCCGATGTCGATTCGGCGATCGCCCGCGCGCGCGATTTCCTGCTCTGCCTGCAGCATCCTGACGGCTACTGGTGCGGCGAGCTCGAAGCCGACTCGATGCTCGAGGCCGACTACATCTTTCTGCACACGCTGCTCGAAAGCGGCGATCCCGGCCGGCTCAAGCGCGCCTGCACTGAGATGATGCGCTACCAGAACGACGATGGCAGCTGGAGCATCTATCCCGGCGGGCCCGGCAACATCTCGCTCTCCGTCAAGTGCTACTTCTCCGCCAAGCTCATGGGCATCGGCGCCGACGATCCGCGCCTGGCCAAGTGCCGCGAGTGGGTGCTGGCGCATGGCGGCGTCGTCGCCTGCAACACCTTCACCAAGATGTATCTCTGCGCGCTGGGCCAGTACGACTACGATGCCGTCCCCGCCATTCCGCCGGAGATTGTTCTTTTTCCCAAGTGGTTCTACTTCAATATCTACGAAATCTCGTCGTGGTCGCGCTCCATCCTCGTTCCGCTGGCCATCATCTACGCCAAGAAGCCGTTCAAGAAGATTCCGCCGGAGCAGGGAATCGACGAGCTCTTTGTAGGCGGCCGCGCCAACTCCATCCTGCGCTTGCGCATGGATCGCAAGCACCTCATCTCCTGGCGCAATTTCTTCCTCATTCTCGACCGGCATGACGCACTGGTTCGAGGCGGTGCACATTCGCCCGCTGCGCAAGCTGGCCCTGAAGCGCGCGGAAAAGTGGATGCTCGAGCGCCTGGAGATGACCGACGGCCTCGGCGCCATCTATCCCGCCATGCTCAACGCCATCATTGCGCTGCGCTGCCTGGGCTACTCCGAAGACGATCCGCAGGTGATTCGCGCGCGCGACGAGTTTGAAAAGCTGGGCATCGAGCAGCCAGCCGACGCCGGAGATGCCCGAGCCCACCTTCCGCATGAAGCCGTGCATGAGCCCGGTGTGGGATACGGCGCAGGCCGTCTACGCGCTCGGCGAAGCCGGCGTGCCGCGCAACGATCCGCGCATGATCAAGGCCGCCGACTGGATGCTCTCCAAAGAAGTTCGCCACAAGGGCGACTGGGCCGTGAAGGTGCCCAACACCGAGCCCGGCGGCTGGTACTTCGAGTTCAACAACGAGTTTTATCCCGACACCGACGATACGGCGCAGGTTCTGCTCGCCCTGAGCAAGGTCGACAATCCCCGCGAGCGCTATCAGCACCAGGTTGCGCAGCGCGCCATCGAGTGGGAGTTCGCCATGCAGTGCCGCAACGGCGGCTGGGGCAGCTTCGACAAAGACAACACCAAGATGATCTTCCAGTACATCCCCTTCGCCGATCACAACGCCATGCTCGATCCGCCGACGGTCGACATTACGGGGCGCATGCTGGAGATGCTGGCCGCCTACGGCTACACGCGCGACGACAAGCGCGTGCAGAAGGCCATCAAGTTCATCTTCAACGAGCAGGAGCCGGACGGAAGCTGGTTCGGCCGCTGGGGCGTGAACTACATCTACGGCACGTTCCTGGTGCTGCGCGGGCTCGACGCCATCGGCGTCGATCATCTCGAGCCGCAGATTCAGCAGGCCGCCGAGTGGATTCGCATGGTGCAGAATCCCGATGGCGGCTGGGGCGAAACCTGCGGCAGCTACGACGATCCCGACACGCGCGGCATCGGCCCCAGCACTCCTTCGCAAACCGCCTGGGCGCTGCTCGGCCTGCTCGCCGCCGGCGACGACCGCTCCGACTCCATCGCCAAGGGCGTGCGCTGGCTGCTTGAGCGCCAGCGCGACAGACGGCAGCTGGGACGAATCCATGGGCGAAGGCCCGACGCGCCAGGCCATCATCACCGGAACCGGCTTCCCCAAAGTCTTCTATCTGGCTTACACCATGTACCGCCAGTACTTCCCGCTGATGGCGCTTACCACCTACAAGCGGGCCATGGAGAGCAGCAGCCATAGCTGAGCCAGTGTCGTAGCCGGTTAGCGCGTAGGCGCAGGTTTGTTAGCTCCGCGCTTCAGCGTGGGGAAGTAGAACGATCGTAAGCCAAGTCATAGGGACGATGCTTGTTTCAATGAGCTGCATAGGGCTTCACCGAAGCTGATGGCTGAAAGCTGACAGCTGGAAAACGGGGCTTCAGCCCCTGAGGGCAAACACGAATGGCAGTTCCAATCTCTCAGATGTGGACGGTTGCCACCTACGTCCTGAAGAAGAGGCTCACGGGCAACAAGCGCTATCCGCTTGTGCTCATGCTTGAGCCGCTCTTCCGCTGCAACCTGGCCTGCGCCGGCTGCGGCAAGGTGCAGTATCCGCCGCACATCCTCAAAAAGCAGCTCACGCCCGAGGAGTGCTTCGCCGCCGTCGAAGAATGCGGCGCGCCCATGGTCTCCATCCCCGGCGGCGAGCCGCTGCTGCATCCGCAGATCGTCGAGATCGTCAACGGCCTCGTCGCGCGCAAGAAGTACATCTACCTCTGCACCAACGCGCTCGAACTCAAGCGCCGCCTGCCGGAGTTCACGCCGTCCAAGTACCTCACCTTCTCCGTTCATCTCGACGGCCAGCGCGAGCATCACGACTTCTCCGTCTGCCGCGAGGGCGGCTGGGACATCGCCGTCGAAGGCATCAAGGAAGCCGTCAAGCGCGGCTTCCGCGTCACCACCAACGCAACCTTCTTCGACGGCACCGATCCCAACAGCGTCCGCGCTTTCTTTGACGAAGTGATGGCCATGGGCGTCGAGGGCATCGTGCTCTCGCCCGGCTACAGCTACGACAAGGCGCCCGACCAGAATCGCTTCATGGGCCGCGCCCGCGTGCGCCGCCTCTTCCGCGCCATCCTTTCCAACCGCAAGAAGACGTGGAAGTTCAACATGTCGCCGCTGTTTCTCGAGTTCCTGATGGGCGACCGCAACTACGAGTGCACGCCGTGGGGCTCGCCCGCCTTCAACATCTTCGGCTGGCAGCGGCCCTGCTACCTGCTCCAGGATGGCTACGCCGAAACCTTCAAGGAGCTGATGGAAACCACCAAGTGGGAAGAGTACGGCGTAGGCAGCGGCAATCCCAAGTGCGCCAACTGCATGGTCAGTTGCGGCTATGAGCCCACCGCGGTCATCGATGGCTTCGGCTCGCTCAAGGGTTTCTGGGCCATGGTCAAGGGCACCTTCTCGCTCTATCCCGACCAGCACGCGCTTAACCTGCTCAACGAGCCCATGCCCACCGGCCCCTCGTCCCTGGTGCAGATCACGGAACCAGAGCGCGAACTGGCCAAGCTATAAGCCGCGGCACAAAGCTCGGTGCCCCACGTCTCGATTTTGAGGACGTGGGAACCCACGAAATTCCCAGTAGCGGGAACTAGCTCCGCTAACACCGCTAACTTCGCTAGCTCCGCTAACTCCGCTAGAGGAACCCATGACCGCTGAAGTTCAGAAATACACCCGCGAACAGATTGAATCCCTCGAACTCGCTCCCGGCTTCGAGCACGAACAGCTCGAAGGCTCGGTTCCCACGCTCGCCAGCGACGAAGATCTCAAGAACGCCCTCGAAAAGGCCTTCGATTATCGCGGCGACGTCACCCTCACGCTCAAATCCGGCGAAAAGATCGAAGCCTACATCTTCAATCGCTCCACCGGCGCCACGCTCGCCGACTCCTGGGTCCAGTACTTCACGCCCAACGCGTCCGACAAACGCAAACTAGCTACGCCGAAATTGCCCGCCTCGAATTCACCGGCAAAGACCGCGCCGCCGGCAAGCACTGGGAAGACTGGGTGAAGGCCTAGAACGAAAAGAAAGCCGCCGGCGAAAAGAACATCGCCCTCCACCCTGAGGCACTGGAATAAAGATCGAAAAAAGGTTTGGGGGACTTCTCTGAATCGGTCTGCGTTAGTGATCCCAATCAAGTCAGAAGCTTCCCGAGTTCCGCCGTCAGTCCTTCGATTCGGCCGATGAAGCTTTCAATCATCGCTTGCAAGAACGCGTTCCTGTCGATCCGTTCAAACGCGAACGGATGGCTGGCTGTTGCTCCTATCAATCCCAAAAATGCGAGTTGTGCGCGCCCGTTTCCCTCGCGAAACGGGTGGATCGCATTCAGTTCTCCGAGAAATCGGGCAGCCTCGTTCAGAAATTCGCTCCGGCTCTTTTTGGCAAATGCCTCTCCGCCCCGAATTGATCGGAAGAGAGCATCCATCTGTGCAGGTATGTGTTCGGGATAGCAGAATGCGTTGCCGCCCTTTGAGGTGCGCACAGTCCGGTATCGCCCCGCCCACTCGTAAACATCTTGAAAGAGGTGGTGATGAATGCTGCAGTAGTGGGCAGGATCGAATATGCCATGCGGTAGGGGCTCTTCTGCACGAAGCGTGAAGATTTCAACCTCGAACGCCTCCAGAATACTGGCGTCCCGTATGTCCAGCCGGTTTCGCAGAACGGATGTGCCTGGATAGGCGTAGGGATCGTCGAAGGCATCGTAGCTTTCTGTCACTCGCGGTTCCGTAAGTGCGCGAATGCTTCAATCGTCTCTGCCCGCCGCTCTTCCGGCCGAAGGCCATTGGTGCGTTCCAGGCGCTCCACGCTCTCAGGATCGAGCTTCAGGCCCTCGACAGCAGAAATGGCCGATGATCTCTCGGGCACGTTCCCAAGTACATAGAGTCCGAGGTTTGCTAAGTCCTGATCGGTAAGATACACATTTGGAAGACTGAAGGCGTTTCCAGTTACAAGGTCGTTCTGCATTTTACCGATGTCCCCGTCGTCAACATTGATCGAGCGCATAGAGGCCGTCAAACTGTCCAGGCTATCGAACGTGACGTAGGGTACAGAGCCGCCCGGGCCCCGCATATTGGCCACAGAAAACATAAAGCGCGGCCCTACAGACGAATGGCTTGGCACAATATGAATCCAAAAGTACATTTCAGCCCCCTGCGTATATTCTAAGTGAATTCCATCCGCGCGCCTACCTTTTGCCCGCAATCCGAGCTGCACTGCCCAACAATTTAAGATGGTTAGAGCTTCAATACGATGAAAGTCTTCCTCACAGGCGCCACCGGTTTTGTCGGCCATCACGTGGCCAAAGCCTTGGCCGCCGAAGGCGCCGATCTGCGCCTCCTCACCCGCAAATCCTCCAACCTCGCCAATCTTGAAGGCATCCCCGGCGAAACCGTGGTCGGCGATCTCTCCGACCCAGCCTCACTAAGTCCGCGCTGGCCGGCATCGACGCCGTCGTCCACGTCGCCGCCGACTACCGCCTCTGGATTCCCGATCCCGCCGCCATGTACCGCGCCAACGTCGACGGCACCCGCGAGCTGCTGCGCATGGCCCGCGAAGCCGGCGTCCAAGCGCTTCGTCTACACTTCGAGCGTCGCCACCATGCACTTCCGCACCGATCGGCATTGTCATCAACGAAGACACGCCCGTCTCGCTCGCCGACATGGTCGGCCACTACAAGCGCTCCAAATTCCTGGCCGAACAGGAAGCGATCAAGGCCGCACACAGCGGCCAGCAGGTCATCATCCTCAACCCCACCACCCCCATCGGCCCCAACGACCGCAAGCCCACGCCCACCGGCCGCATCTTCGTCGACTTCCTCAACGGCAAATTTCCCGCCTACGTCGACACCGGCCTCAATCTCGTCGACGTCTCCGAAGTCGCGCGCGCGCACGTTCTCGCGCTCACCAAAGGCACGCCCGGCCGCCGCTACATTCTCGGCGGCGAAAACCTCACCCTCAAGCAGATCCTCGACAAGATGTCGGCCATCACCGGCATCCCTTCGCCCACAGTCAAAATTCCCTTTGCCGTCGCCGCCACCTACGCGTTCTTCGAGGAGTTGATCACCGGCCGCATCCGCGGCAAAGAGCCGCGCGCCACGCTCGAAGAAGTCCGCATGGGCCGCAAGAAAATGTACGCCTCCAGCGCCCGCGCGCAAGCAGGAGCTCGGCTTCCGCATCCTGCCCGTCTACCCCGCCATGCGCGCCGCCATCGACTGGTTCCGCGCCAACGGCTACGCGCCGTAGAAATTCGCGCAGGCGCCAACATCATGACCCGCATCGCCATCATCGCCGCCATGCCCGGCGAGCTCAAGCCGCTCGTCCGCGGCTGGCCGCACTCCACCCGCAACGGCATCCACTTCTGGGCGCAGCGCAACCGAGGAAGAAGAGTGGATCGCCGCCTGCGCCGGAGCCGGCCAAACCGCCGCGACCCGCGCCTTCGCCGCCATTGAAGACGGCGGTCCCATCGATCTTGTCTTTTCCATCGGCTGGGCCGGAGCGCTCCGCGCCGAAATCGCCCCCGGCTCGGCCCACAACGTCGCCGGCGTCATCGACGTCCGCACCGGCGAGCGCTTCAACTGCGATGCCGGAGCCGGAGATCTCTGGCTCGTCACCAGTCCCAAGGTGGCCAATCACGCCGAGAAGCGCCGCCTCGCCTCCGCCTACAACGCCGCCCTCGTCGACATGGAGGCCGCGGCCATCGCGCGCCTCGCCGCCATGCGCGAGCATTCCGTTTTACTGCATCAAGGGCGTCAGCGACGGCCTCACCGACCGCCTGCCCGACTTCAATCGATTTCTCTCGCCCGACCGGCCAACTTCGAGCTCGCGCCGTTTACTCTTTTTGCCATGCTGCGGCCGTGGTACTGGCCCGCACTCATCCGGATGGGCGAAAATAGTAAAAAGGCTTCCCAAAGCATCGCGGAGTCGCTCGCGATTTCTCGATGCTCAATTCTCGATGAACGAGGTCACACTCGAAGAACAGAATGGCTACCCAAATCTCCAATCCCAGATTGCGCATCGACGACAAAGATCCCCTCCACCATGCGCGCCGTCGTCTATCGCGGCATCAACGACATGCGCCTTGAAACCGTCCCCGTTCCGCGCATCGGCCCCGGCGAACTGCTCATCAAGATCGCCACCTGCGGCGTCTGCGGCACCGATCTCAAGAAGATTCACATGGGCTCGCACTCCGCGCCGCGCATCTTCGGCCACGAGATGGCCGGCGTCGTCGCCGCGGTCGGCGCGGGCGTCACCAAGTTTGCCGTCGGCGACCGCGTGATGAGCTTCCACCACGTTCCCTGCGGCGAGTGCTACTACTGCCGCAAGAACACGCCCGCGCAGTGCCCGCTCTACAAGAAGACCGGCGCCACGGCGGGCTTTGAGCCTTCCGGCGGCGGCTTTGCCGAGTACATCCGCGTCATGGACTTCGTCGTCGCCAACGGCGGCGTGGTGCACATCCCCGACGGCGTGCCCTTCGAGCAGGCGGCTTTCGTCGAGCCGCTGAAGACCGTGCTCAAAGGCGTCAAGCTGCTCAACCTCGCCGCCGACGATACGGTCCTGGTCATCGGCCAGGGCCCCATCGGCCTGATGCACGCCGCGCTCGCCGCGCGCACCGGCGCTCGCGTGCTCACCTCCGATCTTTTTCCCGAGCGCCACGCCATTGCCGCGCGCTTCGGCCTCACCAATCCCATCCACGCCGGCACGGAGAATGTAGTCGAGCGCGTCTTTGCCGAGACCGAAGGCCGCGGCGCCGATGCCGTCATCCTGGCCGTCGGCGGCAACGCGCTCATCCGCACCGCCATGGACGCGGTGCGCCCCGGCGGCAAGGTGATGCTCTTTGCCCAGACCCAGCACGGCGAAGCTACATTTCGATCCCGCCGCGGTTTGTGTGGACGAGAAGACCCTGCTCGGCTCATACTCTTCCTCGTTCCCGATCCTGGACGAAGTCACGGGCCTGGTCTTCGACGGCTACCGCAACGGCTTCGACCTGACGCAGCTGATTTCGCACCGCTTCCCGTTCGAAGAAGCGGTCGCGGCTATTGAAATCGCATCCCACCCCCAGCCCGGCTCCATGAAGATTATGATGGAGCCTGTGCCCGGGGCCGGAGCAGAGTAGGGACAAACCCTAGAGGACTCGATGGCCAGCACGGTGAAAGACGCGATCCTCCGCGGCCGCAAGACCGTCAAGACCGTTGTCGAAGAAGGCCGCAAAAAGGTCGAGAACGTCGTCGAGGGCGGCCTGAATACCGTCGAGACGGTCGTCGAAGCCGGCCTGAATACCGTCGAGGCGGCTGTCGTCAAAGGCCGCAAGCACGGTCGAATCCGCCGTCCAGCCTGGGCCGCAGGACCGTCGAGAACGCGCTTCTCCACGGGCGCAGCACCATGCAGCGCCGCCGTCCTCCACGGCCGCGAAGATGTTCGCATCGAGCAGGTTCCCATTCCCAAGGCCGCAGCGGGCGAGCTGGTCGTCCGCGTCGGCGCGGCGCTCACCTGCGGAACCGATCTGAAGGTCTTTCGCCGCGGCTATCACGCGCGCATGATCGTGCCTCCCGCGCTCTTCGGCCACGAGCATGGCGGGAACTGTTGTCGAAGCCGGCGAAGGCGTCACGGATTTCGCTCCCGGCGACCGCGTGGTCGCGCTCAACTCCGCGCCCTGCGGCAAATGCTATTTCTGCTCTGCGCGGCCAGGAGAATCTTTGCGACGACCTGCTCTTCAACAACGGCGCCTATGCCGAGTTCATCCGCATTCCCGAGCGCATCGTCGCGAAGAACACACTCGTCGTTCCGGAAAATGTGCCGCTCGAGCACGCCGCGCTCACTGAGCCGCTGGCCTGCGCCGTCCACGGATTCGAAGATTCGCGTCCCCGCAAAGGCGACATCGTCGCCGTCATTGGCGGCGGCCCGCTCGGCCTGATGATTCTGCATGTGGCCGCGCTGGCCGGCTACGAGACCATCGCCATCGTCAAGCACGACGGCCAGGTGGAGGCGGCGCGGCAGCTCGGCGCCACCCATGTGGTGCAGGCTCCATCGATTCGCAAGGCGATCCGCGAAACGCGCGCCCTCACGCCCAAAGACCGCGGCGTCGATATCGCCATTGAGGCCGTCGGCATGCCCGAAACCTGGCAGGAGGCGGTCGAGCTGGTGCGCAAGGGCGGCACGGTCAACTTCTTCGGCGGCTGCGCCGCCAACACCCATGTCACGCTCGACACCAACCGCATCCACTATAGCGACATCACGCTGCGCGCCACCTTCCATCACACCCCGGCCATCTGCCGCAAAGCCCTCGCGCTCATTGCCAGCGGACGCTTCCAGGCCGGCGCCTTCATCACCGGCCACGCCCATCTCTACGAGCTCAACCGCGTCTTTGAGAAGTTGATGAACCGCTCAACCGAAAGCGAAATCAAGACCGCGATCGTGCCGTGAACTTGTAGCGCCGGTCTCCTGACCGGCTGTAGTGCGGGCCTCCCGGCCCGCACACGATCGGTGACTTCCGTCGCAACCGTAAAGTCCTAACATCAAGAGATCGGGGCTTCAGCCCTTGAACCACGCATCCACCCGAATAGGCGCAAAATAGATACAGGCCTCGCCCATGACCACCACCGCTCAGCCCACGACCGATGAACTCCTCGCCCGCGGATGGGCCGCGCTTCCCGCCTCCTATCGCATCCCCGATGTTGCGCCCACGCTCGATGAAGCGCGCGCCTACTGCCGTCACCTGGCCGAGTCGCACTACGAAAACTTCCACGTAGCCACGTGGTTCCTGCCCAAGCCGCTGCGCCCGCACTTCCATTCCATCTACGCCTACTGCCGCATCTCCGACGATCTGGGCGACGAAGTGCCCGACAGCTCCGCGGCCCTGGCGCTCCTCGATCTGTGGGGCCGCGAGCTCGACGCCTGCTACGAAGGCCGCGCGCGCCATCCCGTTTTTGTCGCGCTGGCCGAAACCATCCGCGCCTGCTCCATTCCCAAAGAGCCGTTCGCCGATCTGCTGGTCGCCTTTCGCCAGGACCAGACCGTCACCCGCTACGCCACCATGGACGATGTTCTCGGCTACTGCCGCTACTCGGCCAATCCCGTGGGCCGCCTGGTGCTCTACGCCTGCGGCGAAGTGAGCCGAAGAAAACTTCCGCCTCTCCGACGCGACCTGCTCGGCGCTGCAACTCGCCAACTTCTGGCAGGATGTGCGCGTGGACTTCGCCGAAGGACCGCGTCTACATTCCGCAAGACGACATGCGCCGCTTTGGCGTGAGCGACGAGACCATCGCGAGCGGCGTCGCCACGCCGGAGTTCCGCGCCCTGCTGCGTCACGAAGTCGACTACGCGCGCTCTCTCTTCGAACAAGGCCTGCCGCTCATCGGCCGAGTGAATCGCGACCTCGCCCTCGATCTCGATCTCTTCAGCCGCGGCGGGCTTGAAATTCTGCGCGCCATCGAGCGCTGCGACTACGATGTGCTCAGCGCGCGGCCGGCCATCTCCAAGCGCACCAAGCTCGCGCTGGCCCTGCGCGCACTGGGCGGCAAGGCGCTGCCGTTCTTGCGCCTCGGTCCGCAATCAACAGGAAAGACCTGCTTGACGCCGACGGCTCCATCGCACGACCGATCTGGCCCGCGCCTACGCAGTGTGCCGCGGCGATCGCCAAGCGCGAAGCCAAGAATTTCTATTACGCCTTCGTCGCGCTTCCCCTTGAACGCCGCAACGCCATCTGCGCCATCTACGCCTTCATGCGCCAGGCCGACGACCTGGCCGACGACGAGAACTTTCCCGCGCGAAGAGCGCCGCCGCCGCTTGAATGCCTGGCTCGCAGCCTGGCACGAGCGCTGCCAGCGGCGGCGACAACCTCGACCCCGTCTTCCTCGCCGTGCGCGACGCGACCGCGCGCTTCAATATCCCGCTTCAGCTGCTCGACGAGCTCGTCGACCGGCGTGGCCATGGATCTGGATCACGCGGCCAACGGCGCGCCCGACACCTACGCAACCTTCGCCGATCTCTATCGCTATTGCTACCTGGTCGCGTCGGTCGTGGGCCTGGTCTGCATTCGCATCTTCGGCTACACGCGGCGAGCGCGCCGAAAAACTGGCCGAGGAAACCGGCATCGCATTCCAGCTCACCAACATTCTGCGCGACGTGGCCGAGGATGCCGCGCGCAACCGCGTCTATCTTCCGCTCAACGATCTCGCCGCCACGGAGTTTCGCTCGATGCGCTGCTGCATCGCGCGCCCGACGCGCCGCCCACGCCGAGCCGAGCGCGACCTGTTGGCTGCCATGGCCCGCCGCGCCGAAGACTATTACCGCTCGCGCGACGAACTGCTGCCGCTCGATCGACCGCGAAAGCCGCCCCGCGCTTTGGGTTCTGGTTTCCATCTATCACGCGCTGCTGAAGCGCATTGAGCGCGCAGATTACGACGTCTTCACCCGCCGCGCCAGCTGTGCCCACCGTGCAGAAAATCGCCATTCTTCTCGCCGGCCTGGTCTGCGCACAACCTGGGCGCGCATCTCGACGTACCGCCGCGCTACTGACCTGCTGTAGTGCGTGCCATCAGCGCATCACCCACACTCACACTCACACTCACACTCGCTCTCGCACTCACTCAACCTCCATGCGATACCCTGATTCGGGAGATCCCTCCATGCAATCTCGCGCTCTGCGCCGCAATCCTCTCGCTGCGTTTCTTCTCGCCCTCGGCCTCGTTGCCGCTCCGTGCTCCGCTGCAAGGGCAGGGAACCGGCTTCAATCCGGCGCTGCCGCTCACCCATGTCGACAATGGACCCAACTCCGCCTGGGCGCAGAGCCAGCATTATGTTGTGCTCGTTTCGCTCGACGGCTTCCGCTGGGACTACGCCAAGCGCGACAACGCGACGCATCTGCTCGCGCTCGGCAAAGCGCGGCGTCTGGGCGCCCGAGGGCATGTTGCCCAGCTATCCCTCGCTTACCTTTCCCAACCACTTCACCATCGTCACCGGCCTTTACCCCGAGCACCACGGCATCGTCGCCAACAGCTTTCTCGATCCCGCGCGCAGCGCTCGCTACTCCATGTACGACACGCAAACCACCAACGACGGCTCCTGGTACGGTGGCGTTCCGCTGTGGAGCCTCGCCGAGAGCCAGGGCATGCGCACGGCGTGCCTCTTTGGGTCGCGTGCTGAGGCCAAAATCGCCGGCTTCCGGCCGTCGTACTACGCGCACCTTACGATGGCAAAACCGAGCCCACACCCGAGTCCCAGCAGGCGCGCATCGACGATGCGCTCGCGCTGCTCCATCTGCCCGCCGCCGACCGTCCGCATTTCATCGCCATCTACTTCTCCGAGCCCGACCACGACGGGTCACGAATTCGGCCCCGACGCGCCGCGAGACCCGCGCCGCCGCGCTCAAGATGGACGCAATCGTCGGCAAACTCGAGCCGCGCTCAACACCACCGGCCTGCCCATCGATCTGGTCGTCGTCAGCGATCACGGCATGGTCAAGATCGGAAGGCGGTTGGATCAACCTCGATCAGTTCGCCGATCTCTCCGGCTTCGAACCGTCGGCGCGCTGCTCTACGGCAAGACGGAAGAAGATCGCGATCGCGTTTACAACCAGCTCAAGCACGTTTCCTCGCAGTTCATCGTCTATCGCCGCAAGGATGTGCCCGCCGGTCTGAATTACAACCAGAATCCGCGCGAAGGCGACCCGATTATCGTGGCCACGGGGCCATTTGCAATTCGCGCCCACGCTCCCTGCTGCCGGTGAAACCAGTCACCCGCCGAACCTCGGCATGCACGGCTTCGATCCACACCTTTTGCCGGAGATGAAAGCCAGCTTCTTCGCCGCCGGGCCGGATCTCGTCGGGGAAAACGGTCGCTCCGTTTGATAACGTCAATCTGTATCCATGGATGGCGCATCATGCTCGGCCTCAATCCGCCAAAAACCGATGGCAGCCTGAACATTCTGTCGGGAACGTTGCGCGATGACGGCGCCACGCCGGAAAAATAGTTGAAGGCAGTCGCACCGATCAGCCTCCCGTAGGGAGGCAAGGAAAATAGCCCAGGACAAGTTCGCGCAAGCGCACGCAGTCCTGGGTAGGCAACACAATAATGATCGCAGCCCCGTAGGGGCGGCGCGAATTTGAAACGGGGCTTTAGCCCCTGTCTACCTTGGAAAGGCAAGCAAATCATGAGCGTAGTTCTGGGAATTGACGGCGGCGGCACCAATACGCGCGCCGCCATTGTCGCCGATGGCAAAATTGTGGGCAGCGGGCAAAGTGGATCCATCAAAAGATTGCGCGTGGGCGCTGAGGCAGCGGAAGCAAATCTGCGCGCCGTGCTCAAAGATGTCTTTGCGCAGGCGGGCGTGAAAGGAGTGCGAGGCCGCGTGCTGCGGCGTGGCCAGCGCCAGCATGCCCGGCATTACGGAGTGGATCACCGCGGTCTTCGACGATTTCGCTGTCGAGCGATCTGAAGTGGTCGGCGACCACATCATCGCCCTCGACGCGGCCTTTCAGGGAGGGCCGGGGATCCTGCAGATCGCCGGAACCGGCACGAACAGCATCGGCCGCGCGCCCGATGGCACTCTCGAAACCGCCGGCGGGCTGGAGCTCGCGCCTGGGCGACGAAGGCTCGGGCTACTGGATCGGCGTCAACGCCATTCGCCGCGCGCTCCACGCCTCGATCGCGAGGAGCCCTGCCAGGTGATCCCCAAAGTGATGGAGATCTGGGGCACGAAAGGCATGGACGAATTCATCAACCTCGGCGACGGCACGCCGCCTCCGGATTTTGCCGCGCTGGCGCCGGCCATCAACGAGCTAGCCGAGGCTGGCGACGCGGTCGCCGTGAGCACTTTGCGACAGGCCGCAGTCGATCTGGTGCGGATTTGTCCTTCTGGTGCGCTCCAAGTTGCGCCGGAAACATGGCATCGCCGGCGAAATTCCGGTCGCCTGGACCGGCAGCGTCATCGGCAAAATGAATCTGGTGCAACAGCAGTTCTTCGCAGGCCTGCACGCTGCCGCGCCCGGTATGCCGGTAGGAACAGAAGAAGTGGTCGCGCTGAAAGGTGCAATCTGGCGCGCCGAGCGCATGGCAAAGATCGCAGGCTAAGCAAATGGTGAAGGCCGCGCATTCAGCGCGGCCCGCCCAGTCACTTCTTCACTCGGTCCCTTGTTCCCTTGGTCCCTGCTTTATCGGTACTTGCGCAGCACGCCCAGCACGCGGCCCTGGATGGCGCATTGCGCCGCAGGCACGTAGATCGGATCCATCTCCATATTCGCAGGCTGCAGGCGCACCACGTTGCCCTCCGGGTAGAAGCGCTTCAGCGTTGTCTCCGAGCCGTGCACCAGCGCCACCACGATCTCGCCCTGGCGCGCGGTGCGGGTGCGCTCCACCAGCACGTAATCGCCGTTGATAATGTGCTCGTCGCGCATGGAGTCGCCGCGCACCTCCAGCGCAAAAACGTCGCGGTTGCCCACCACGTCGTGCAGCGAGATGGTCTCCGGATTCTCCATCGCCTCCACCGGCTGGCCCGCGGCGATGCGCCCGGCCAGGGGCAGCTTCAGCTCGAGCGGGTGCGCGAGCCCGGCGGCAGCACGTCGATCGACCGGCTGCGGTTGTGCACGCGGTCCAGCATCCCCTTCTTTTCAAGGTTGGTGATGTGCTTGTGCACGGTGGCCAGGCTCTTCAGGCTCATGCCGCGCGCAATCTCTTCAAACGAAGGCGAATAGCCGTTGCGGCTAACAAACGACTCAAGAAAATCCAGAACCTCTTTTTGTCTTCGAGTGACGGCCATGGCGCGCATTATAGCGAATAAAAAGCGAATCGCAACACTTGTTTTCGCCTTTTCGTTACTTTTTCGGTACATCCACCGAGACGGGGGTGCCCCCGGTCCCTCGCTTTTGGGGGCCGGGGTTAACTCGAACCGAAGGCCCATCGGCTCTTACAATGTACCCATGATCCTAGAGTCCTTTCCCGTCGGCCCGCTGGCCTGCAACTGCACCATCCTCGGCGACGAAGAGACCCGCGAGGCCATCGTCATCGATCCCGGCGACGACGTGGCGCGCATTCACGCCCGCCTCACCAAACTGGGCCTCAAGCTCAAGCAGATCATCGTGACCCACGCGCACATCGACCACGTTGGCGGAGCGCTCAAGCTCAAACGCCTCACCGGCGCGCCCATCCTTCTCAACGAAAACGACCTGCCGCTGCTCGAAATGATGGACACCCAGGCAGCGTGGCTAGGCGTTCGCCCTCCGGAGGTCGCTCCGCCCGACGCAGGCCTTGTCGATGGCCAAATTGTAGGGCTGGAGCACTATCCCGCCCGGTTCTGCACACCCCCGGCCACACCCAGGGCTCGATCTGCCTGCACTTTGCCCCGCTCAAGCTGCTGGTCGCCGGCGACACCCTCTTTGCCGGCAGCATCGGCCGCACCGACCTGCCCGGCGGCAACTTCGATCAGATCATGGACTCGCTCCGTTCTCGCCTCATGATCTTGCCCGATGAGACCAGAGTTCTTCCCGGACACGGCCCCGCGACGACCATTGGCGAGGAACGGCAAGGTAACCCCTTCTTGCAAAAAAGATAGCGATGGATGTGACCTGCGCTCGCACCTTATACTTCAAAGGGATAGCAGGTTTACTTCAACTAAAGGTTGCGGTGGTTACCCTCAAAAGTTACCCTGCTGATTCGTTCGAAAGTAGTTAGTAACAGTGATCATTCCGGCATCAAACTCAGCCTCCTCGCCGAGCAGGCTCACCACCAGCCAGCCCGACTCCGGAATCCCGAAAAAGTAGCCGGGATGGACCCACACGCCGCGCTCGAGAAGCGCCAGAACCGTCTGCTCGTCCGGCTCCAGCGCCGGAACTCGCAGCACCGCGTACCACCCTCCCTCGACCACCAAACCGCTGCACGAGTGGGCACCGTGGCAAGCTGGCGGTCGAGCTCCGCCAGGTTCGCAGCTCACGCGCCGCCGAATCTGCTCCTGGATCTCCGCCCGGCCTCCGAGCCACGCCGGCAGCGCCCACTGCACCGGGGCATTCATCGAGAGAAAGGTGTCGGCGATCACCTCCAGTCGGTCGAGTGCGGGTTGTATTGGCGCCTGCGCCTCTTCCGGGCCGGTCACGACGATCCACGCCGCCTTCATCTGCGGCAGCCCGGCAATCTTGCTCAGCCCGCTGACCACGAACACCGGAACTCCCTCCAGCCCCGCCGCAAAACTCCGCTGCTCCATGCTTTCTTGTTCCCTTGTTCCCTTGTTCCCTTGGTCCCTGTAGTCAAGAAACACTTCATCCACGATCAGCGAAAGCTCGTGCGCGCGGCAAATGCGCGCCAGCTCTTCCGCCTCCCACGCCTTGGTAAAGTGCCCCGTGGGATTGTTGGGGTGCACGACGACGATGGCGCGGGTCCGCGGAGTAATCGCGCGCCGCATCCCCTCGAAATCGATCTGCCAGCCCTCGTCGTACACCAGCGGCGCGGCCTTGATGTGCACATCGTCGAGCGTCGCCAGAAAGTCGAAGAGCGGATAGCCGGGTTGCGGCACCAGAATTTCGCTTCCCGGATCGCAAAGCAGGCGGAAGAGAAAGCTGTACGCCTCGCTGGTGCTCGTGGTCAGCACAATCTGGCCGGGATCGAGCGCCACGCCGTGGTCCGCGTAATACCCGCACACCGCCTCTCGCGCCGCAAGCAAGCCGCACGGCTGCGGATCGTAGTCAAGCGCCCGCGCATCGGCGAGCGCATCCAGCAGGGAGGCTGGATAATCGAACCCGCAGCGCGTGGGATTCGAAGCCGTGAGATCCGCGATCGGCAGTCCCGCCTCGCGCCGCAACCGGTGCGCCCGCGCCAGCTCGCTCTCCTCCGTGTTCCAACCAGTTCTTTCGGAAAACCGCATGACTCCCACTCACGCTCCCACTCCCAATTCCGAACCCCATCGTGCACAATGGAAACAGCGCCCCCCTCCACCATACACGGGCGCAAGAGGGGTGTGAGCTTGGCTCTGCGCGCGGTGATCTTCGACTACGGAATGGTTTTGAGCGGGCCGCCCGACCCGAAATGCCACGCAGAACTGATGCGCATCACCGGGCTTCCCGCGGAGAAGCTCGATCCTCTCTACTGGGCCGATCGCCACGCCTTTGACGAAGGCAAACTCACCGGCGAGGAGTGTTGGCGCGACATTGTGCGTAACGCGGGGCTCACGTTGGGTCCGGCCGCCATCGCTGAGTTGGTGGATTGGGATGCGCGCATGTGGCTAACGCTGAATCCGCCCATGCTGGCGTGGCAAGGCGCGCTTAAAGCGCGCGGATTTCTCACCGCCATCCTTTCCAACATTGGCGACACCGTGCAGCAGGCCATGGAACGCGAACTCAAATGGCTCACGCGCTTCGACGTGCTGGTGTGGAGCTATCAGTTGCGCATGGCCAAGCCCGATCCGGCAATTTATCGCTATACCCTCAACAAACTCGGCGTCCAGCCCGCAGAAGCGCTCTTCATCGACGACCGCGAAGTGAATGTCGAAGCTGCCACGGCGCTAGGCATGAAGGCGCTCGTCTTCACC
Source organism: uncultured Acidobacteriota bacterium (assembly GCA_963826735.1). GTDB lineage: Bacteria > Acidobacteriota > Terriglobia > Terriglobales > Acidobacteriaceae > Telmatobacter. The sequence goes on along the minus strand of CAWGYN010000003.1, from coordinate 221,842 downwards.
ACCGTCGACCAACTCCGAACCGACCTAATCGCCCAATCTCTCGACAAGGAACTCCCTCTGCCCACAAGCGCCTAACGTCGCTGTCTCGTTTTCTCGCTCCCTTGCTCCCTCGTTCCCTTGTTCCCTGTTTCTACGACGCCATCCCCAGCCCCACAAGATTCGCCGCGGCAATGATCACCAGAATCCCGGCCCACAGCAGCCGAATCGGTCGCCTTTCCACGCCCTTCCACTCGCCCAGCGCAAGGCCCACGAAGCCCGCCGCAGAGTACATACATGCTCATATGCAGCATCCAGTTCACGTACTCCAGGCTCTGCGGAATATTGGCTTCGCCCCAGGAGTAGAAGAAGAACTGCAGGATACCACATCACGCCGCCCGAAGCAGCCAATGCGGAATTTCTAGCAATCACGCCACTCGGCTGCGCCAAGTCGGCGCGCAGAGAAAGCTCCTTCTTGAATGCCAGCCGTATAAAGCAGTAGCAAAGGTTCACGATGGCGCCGCCGCCCATGATCAGCACGTAGCTGGGAATCCGCGCGAACAGCGGATTGACGCCCAGATCCTTGGCGGCGTTCCAGATTGGCGTCGCCGCATCGAGCCCGAACGAGAAGCCCGCGGAAAAAATCCCGCACAGAACGGCCAGCGCCAAGCCCAGCATCACGTTGAATTCCTTCACCTCCGCGCCCATCTGCGCTTCTTTCTGGTGGCCGGCGTATGAAACAATCGCGATGCCGATGAGCGCGACCACGATGCCCGCCATGCTCCACAGGCCGCCGCGGGTGCTGAAAAGCGCGGTGAATTGACCATGCATAATCGGCGGTTCCAGCGTGCCCACCACCAGCGTGACGCCGATGGCCACGCCCATCCCGAGCGACATGCCCAGATGCCGCATCGTGAGCCCGTAACTCACATTGCCCACGCCCCACATGCGCCGTAAAGAGCCACCTTGATCAATAGGCCGGAATCGAACGATGCGTAAAAGGCGTGAAAATGCGGCAGCAGGAAATAGGCAAACGACAGGGGAAGCAGAATCCACGAGAAGAGGCCCATCAGGGCCCAGGTAGTCTCCCACGACCACTTCTTCACCTTCTCAATCGGCGCATAAAACGACGCGGCAAACGCCGCACCAACGAGTGCCACCCAATTCCCGCCAGAATCGCTACCGGCATTCCTTCTCCATTTCTGTTTTCAGCGGGCGTTCGCACGTGTGCCCGCAAGCAAACTCAAAGCCTATCGGTTGCGTGTGTCCTTTGTACAGCAGTAGAAAACAGACAAGAATTCGTCATCGCGTCTGATCAATAATGAGTAACTTGCGAAACCGAAGTTTCCACAATGGTGTGCAACTGAATATCGAACGTATAGGTGCCAGGCGCAAGTTCGAATCCGTTTTGACCATTATGCGTGGCTAACTTCGCATGCAGGTTTCCGTTGAGGGGCGCCCCATCCAGCTTGTATTTGAAGACTTCAGCCGCACTCATCGGCAGCCACCCAGAGGTATTCGCGGGAATCGTCACGTTCCACCTTACCCCGCTGATAGTAGAAGTCCAATCCGAATGAATCGGCCCGTACACCGAGTCGTAATCGAACGCAATATGCCCCAACCGCTCGTCGAACACCGGATGCAGCACCACCGTGTGGAAGCCCGCATCCATCGGCGTGGCATCGATGCCCGCCGCGTAGCGATACATCCAGTCGGCCACCGCGCCGTACGCGTAATGGTTGTACGAATTCATGCTGGGATCGTCGCGCATCTGGTCGCCGTTCCACCGCTCCCACATCGTCGTTGCACCATGCGTCACCATGTAGCCCCACGAGGGGTACTGCGTGTTCAGCAGAAGCGTGTACGCAAGCTTCACGTACCCGGCCTTCGTCAACTCCTCCAGCAAATACGGCGTGCCCAGAAAACCCGTGGCCAGCAGGTCATGATTGGCTTCAATCTTGTCCACCAGCCGCTTCGCCGCCGCGGCACGCAACTCATCCGGCAGCAGATTCATGTGCAGCGCCAGGACGTAGCCGGTCTGCGTGTCGCCGCCCTCGCTCTTCGCATTGGGATTATTGATCACGCCGAACTGCGACGGCGAGTTGTCCGCGCCGGCCACAAAACCATCGCCGCGCACAAATTGCTTCTGAAACGCCGCGCGAATCTTTTCGAATAACCCCGCGTATTTCTCCGCGTCCGCCGTGCGTCCCGTGGCCAGCGCCATCTGGCGCATCAGCGTCACATCCCAGGCCCAGTAGGCCGTAGCCAGCAGCCGCTCGTCCGTCTTGCCCTCAGGCGACAGCCAGTCGCCAAACGGCTGCCCGTACTCGTTCTCCCACAGAAAATCGGGATTCGCCGCCGCAATCGCGTCGAGATATTTCGTCATCGCGTCCCAATTTTGGTCAATGATCGAGGTGTCCCCGGTCTGCAGCCAGCTCGTCCACGGAACAATCACTCCCGCGTCGCTCCACGCGGCTGCCGCGCCCGCAAACGGCGTTACCGTACCCGGCGAAAAAATTCCATAGAACGGCTGCCCGGCTTGCGTCCCGCGCATGTCCGCGGCAAACTTGCGACTGAATGCCGCCAGGTCCATGTTGTAGCTGGCCGTGCGCCAGAAAACCTGCGCATCGCCCATCCAGCCCAGCCGCTCGTCCCGCTGCGGGCAATCCGTAGGCACGCCCACAAAATTCGACCGCTGCCCCCACAGAATATTGCTCCACAACTGGTTGATCATCGCGCTGCCAGTCTCAAGCTTCGCCGTCCACGGCGCGTCGGTGTGAATCACCAGACCGGCCACTTCGTCTTTGCTGGGAGCCGCAGGTACGCCCGTCAATTCCATGTAACGGAAGCCGTGGAAAGTGAACTGCGGAAAAAGCACATTCACCCCTTTGCTCGCCGGCACCAGCGAGTCCGTCGCCTTCGCGGTTCGCAGATTGTCCGTATAAATCGTTCCGTCGGAGTTGAGTACTTCCGCAAAGCGCGCCCGCACATCGCCGCTCGCTGCCCCGCTCATCCTCACCACTCTCTATCCCGGAGAAGTTCTGCCCGAAGTCGTAGACGAAGATTCCCGGCTTCGGTTCCGTAATGGACTTCGGTTGCAGCGTGCGTTCGACTCCAATCGGTGGAAAGTCCTGCGCTTCGATCTTCATCGGCTTCGGCTCGATTGCAATCGCGCTCTTCCACCCCTCCGCGGCAAAGCCCGGTCTTGCCCAGCCGGCTTGCCGCAGCCCTGCGTCCTGGCTCTCGCCGTCGTAAATCTCAGAGTGGAGAATGTACGACGGCGCAGCCTGCCAGCTCGCATCCGTATCCACCCACTCCACGCTTCCATCCGTGTGCTCAATGCGCAGCTCGGCCCGCAGCGCCGGCGGCGTCAATCCATAGTTATTCGGCTGCTGAAACCACTCCAGCGCCGTCTCGTACCACCCCGGCGCCAGCAGCGCTCCAATGGCGTTCTTTCCCTGCGTAATCGAGCGCGTTACGTCGTCGTAGGTCTGGTAGACGACCCGCTCGCGATAGTCCGTCCACCCTGGCGCCAGCACCTGGTTCCCTACGCCTTTTCCATTCAGAAAAATCTGGTACACGCCAAGCGCCGTCACATAAAGACGTGCGGACTTGATCGGAGCATCAACCGTGAATTCGTGCCGCAGCTCCTTCACCGAGTCCGGAATCCACGGCTTGCCCATCGACTCCGAGCGCCGCGGGCTTAGCGGCTGCCACACCATCGCTGCCTTCCACGCAGAATCGTCAAAACTCTTCTCGTGCCATCCGCCCGAAGCGGCGATTGCCGTCTTCCACTCCGCGCTACTCGCGAAACTCGCCCACGTGCCGTCCGCATATTCCACCACCAGCGTCGCGATCATCGGCGGCGCATCGTCGGTCGCCATGCCGTTGGGATTCACCACGTAGTGCAGCACTTCAATCGCCAACGCGTTCTTGCCCGCGGTCAACTGCGCTGTCACATCCGCGCGCACAAACTTCTTCCACGGCATCTGCTTGTACGGCGGCAGCGGATTCTCCGTGAGCGCCTGCGCGCCGTTCACCCACGCCGCAACCGTGTCCTGCCCGGTAGCGTAAAGCGCGGCAAACTTCACCGCCTGCGGAAACGTGATCGTGGTGCGATAGGCGAAGCGTTGCTCGGCGTCCTTCGCGATCGCCGGCGACTTGGCATCGGGATTCGCGATCCAGTCCGCCGGCGCGTGGCGCACCGTCGCCTCTTCCGGCGTCTCGTAGCCGATCCATTGAGCCTTCCACGCGTCCTGGCTCATGAGGCCCGTTTCCCACCAGCTCGGTATGGCTCCGGGATACGACCTGCCCTCGGCGTCCCACAACTTAACGCCCCAGAAGTAGCGGGTGCTCGCCGCAAGCGCCGGCCCGCCGTAGCGCACATTCAGCGATTGCCCAGATGCCACGCGGCCACCATCCCACACGTCGGCTTTGCCCTGCGTAAGCAGCTCCGGCGACGTCGCCACCATCACCTCATATGCCGTTTGCCGTGCGCCTGCCGCTTCGTCGAGCAACCGCCACGAGAACTTCGGCGCGGGATCGTCGATGCCGAGTGGATTCTTGAGGTTATCGACGCGAAGCTCGACGGCCCCGGCAATCGTTGCTGGAGTTTGCGCTGCAACTATGATCGCTACTCCGCTCAAAGCCAAAACGCAGACGACGATTCCAATCCACGCATTTTTCATAAGAAAGGATTTACCGAGCGGAACCACCTTATGAAACCGCTCCACGCCTTGTCAATCGCCTTGGTAATGTACCGCCGGTCTCCTGACCGGCTGTAGTGCGATTCGCTGCACGGAACTTCGGTTGCGCTGCCCCGCTGACCTGCCAACTTGCTCCCTTGCTCCCTCGCTCCCTTGCTCCCTGTCTTCTAAACTCAGAGCATGCCCCTCCGCCTCTACGCCGCCACCACCAGCGCAGGCAAACTCCGCGACTTCCAAACTGCCGCAAAGGCGTTTTCCATCGACCTCGACCTGAATATCGTCCCGCTCCCCGGAATCGAGCAGATTCCTGCGCCCGAAGAAGACGGCGACACCTTCCTCGCCAACGCCGCGACAAAGGCCGTCTACTATTCGCGTTTCATCCCCGGCGAGTTGGTCGTCGCCGACGATTCCGGCCTCGAAGTCGACGCGCTCAACGGAGCCCCCGGGGTGCGTTCGGCGCGTTACGCCGCCGATGCGGGCCTGGTCGACTCGCCCGATGCCAACGACAACACCGATGTCTGGAACAACATGCTTCTCATTCAGAAGCTCGACGGCATTCCCGCCAAGCTTCGCACCGCCCGCTACCATTGCACCCTCGTCGCCGCGCGCGACGGCGAGGTAGTCCAAATCGCCGACGGCACCGTCGAAGGATTCATTCTCGAAGCCCCGTGCGGCACCGGCGGTTTCGGCTACGATCCGCTCTTCTATCTGCCGAAACTCCACAAAACCATGGCCGAAATCGATCTCAAAACCAAGCTCACGTTGAGCCACCGCGGCCGCGCTCTTGCCGCGCTGCTGCCTAAGCTTGCGCGATAACTTCCACTACTTTCCTCCAAGACTCAAGAGCGCGGCGCGCCTTGACGGTCGCACCCTCAGCCTCGAATAATGCAAGTGATACAGAACACCGCTCATAGTCCCTCAATCTAAGACCGCTTCGGCCTGCACGTTTAGGAGCCAAACTCTTCATGGCAACCGTCGAATCCTCCGCGCCGTCCTCTGCGCATATAACCCGCAGCGGCGTCGAGCCGCTACGCGCAGGCGAGGGCACCAGCTTCATCTGGCGCAAGTTGCACTCGCTGCTCGGCATCGTTCCCATCGGGGCCTTTCTGCTCGAACACCTGCTCTCAAACTTCGAAGCTCTCCACGGGCCCCTCGCCTACGGCCAGCAGGTCAAATTCCTCAACAGCCTTCCGTTGGTTCGCGTGCTGGAGTGGGTCTTCATCTTTCTGCCCATCCTCTATCACGCCCTCTACGGCGTGTGGATCTGGCTGCGCGGCAAGTCAAACATCGTCTACTACCCGTGGGCAGGGAACTGGATGTATCTGGCCCAGCGCTACACCGGCCTTATCGCCTTCGCCTATATCGCCCAGCATGTCTGGCGTCAGCGCTTCTCCGGCGTCATGCTCCCTGAGAATCCGTATTACGCCTTTCATAAGGTGCAGGTCGAGCTTGCGAATCCCTGGATGCTGGCCGTCTACGTCATCGCCATGATCGCCGTTTGCTGGCACTTTGCTTACGGCGTGTGGCTCTTCGCCGCCAAATGGGGCATCACCTCGGGAGTCACCGCGCGCCGCCGCTTCGCCTACATCTGCCTCGTGCTCGGAGTGCTGCTCGCCGGCATGGGCATCGCCAGCATCTGGGCATTTGTCGGCCCCTGGTACGCCAACGCGCCCGTCCCTCCTCTCTAGACTTTCGCTGAGGCGCGGCACCGGCCCACGAATCACGATCCACGAACCACGTTCCACGGCTTTTCCGAAAGGTACTAAATGGCAGCACGCAAAATCATCGTGGTGGGCGGAGGGCTCGCCGGACTCGCCGCGGTCATCAAAATCGCCGAAGCCGGTGGCACGGTCGATCTGTTTTCCATCGTCCCCGTCAAGCGCTCGCACTCGGTATGCGCGCAGGGCGGCATCAACGCCGCAAAAGATCTCAAGGGCGAAGGCGACTCCACCGCGCAGCACTTTGACGACACCATCTACGGCGGCGACTTCCTCGCCAATCAGACGCCCGTCAAAGCCATGTGCGAAGCCGCGCCCGCCATCATCGATCTCCTCGACCGCATGGGTGTGCCCTTCAATCGCACGCCCGAAGGTTTGCTCGACTTCCGCCGCTTCGGCGGCACGCTCTATCAGCGCACAGCTTTTGCCGGCGCCACCACCGGCCAGCAATTGCTCTACGCGCTCGACGAACAAGTCCGCCGCTACGAGTCCGAAGGCAAAGTCAAAAAGTACGAAGGCTGGGAGTTTCTCTCCGCCATCATCGACGGCAAAGGTGCCGCGCGCGGCATCGTGGCCATGAATCTGCGCTCCATGGAGCTCAAAGCCTTCCCCGCTGACGCCATCATTCTCGCCACCGGCGGCATCGGCGCCATCTTTGGCAAGAGCACCAACTCCGTCGTCTGCACCGGCTCCGCGCAGTCCGCCGTTTTCCAGCAGGGCGTCTACTACGCCAACGGCGAATTCATCCAGGTGCACCCCACCTGCATTCCCGGCGAAGACAAGCTGCGGCTCATGTCCGAGTCGGCGCGTGGCGAAGGCGGCCGCGTCTGGGTCCCACGTACTCCCGGCGACAAGCGCGCCATCAAGGCGATCCCCGAGTCCGAGCGCTTCTACTTCCTCGAGGAGTGGTATCCGAAATACGGTAACCTCGTGCCCCGCGACGTCGCCACGCGCGCCATTCACAAAGTCGTCTACGAGCTCGGCCTCGGCATAGACGGCCAGCCCATGGTCTATCTCGACCTCACCCACATCGATCGCGCCACGCTCGACCGCAAGCTCGGCGGAATTCTTGAGATTTATGAAAAATTCGTCGGCGTCGATCCTCACACTAGACCCCATGAAGATCTTCCCCGGCATGCACTACACCATGGGCGGCCTCTGGGTCGACTTCAACCAGATGACCAACGTCCCCGGCATCTTTGCCGCCGGAGAGTGCGAATACCAGTACCACGGCGCCAATCGCCTCGGCGCAAACTCGCTCGTCAGTTGTATCTTCGGCGGATTCCAGGCTGGCCCCAACGCCATCGCGTACGCCAAAAATGTGTCCGCAGTAGAAGGCGACGGCGGTGCCGCAGCCGAAGTCGCGCGCCAATCCGAAATCAACAAGAAACTCATCAATAACGAAGGCGGCGAAAATCCCTTCAAGCTGTGGCGCGAACTGGGCGAAGCCATGACCGAGCACGCCACCGTCATCCGCTACAACAAGGACCTCAAGCAGACCGACGAAAAAATCGTCGAGCTGCTCGCGCGCTATCAACGCGTCAACCTCAGCGACAAGAGCCAGTGGGCCAACACCAGCTTCGCCTTCGCCCGCCAGCTTAAAAACATGCTCGAACTTTCGCGCACCATTGCACTCGGCGCAATTTTGCGCGACGAGTCCCGCGGCGCGCACTACAAACCCGACTTTCCCGATCGCAACGACGAGCGTTTCCTCAAAACCACCAAAGCCAGCTTCACCGGCAACATTGAGGGCCCACGCTTCGAGTACGAAGAAGTCGACACGCAGTACATCAAGCCGCGCCCGCGCCGCTACGACGCGGCAAAGTGACGGAGGGAGCAGGGGCCTTCAGGCCCCTGAATTGGAAGCATTGCAACGCGGGCCTTTAGGCCCGGAGACCAACGAAGGAAACCATGGCAGACCGCACCGTCACCATCGAAATCAAGCGCCAGGCCAGCCCCGACGCGCCCGCCACATGGGAGCGCTTCGAACTCCCCTGGCGTCCCGGCATGAACGTCATCTCTTCCATGATGGAAATCGCTGCCAACCCAGTCACCGCCGACGGCCGCCCGACCACCCCCATCACCTACGACTCCAATTGTCTCGAAGAAATCTGCGGCTCGTGTGCCATGCTCATCAACGGCAAAGCCCGCATGGCCTGCTCTGCTCTCGTCGACAATCTCGAGCAGCCTATCCGCATTGAGCCGCTCTCGAAGTTCCCCCTGGTCCGCGATCTCCAGGTCGACCGCTCCGTCCTCTTTGAAAATCTCATGCGCGTCAAGGCCTGGGTTCCCGTCGACGGCACGTATGATTTGGGTTCGGGCCCGCGCGTCTACCCGCAGCAGCAAGAAGCCAACTACCCGCTCTCGAATTGCATCAGTTGCACCTGCTGCATGGAAGTCTGCCCGCAATTCAACATCGATACCGGGTTCGTCGGCGCGGCCACCATCGCCCAGGTCAAGCTCTTCAACAACCACCCGACCGGCAAAGTCTTCAAAGAAGATCGTCTCCGCGCCCTCGCCGGCGACGGCGGCATTCAGGAGTGCGGCTACGCGCAGAACTGCGTTCAAGCCTGCCCCAAGCAAATCCCCCTCACCAACGCCATCAGCGACGTTGGCCGCGACGTCGTCGTGCAAAAAATCAAAGACTGGCTGCAAGGGTAGAAGCAGCGAAAAGATAGTAGCGCCGGTCAGGAGACCGGCGCTACAAAGCCGCGTGGCGCTACAGCGTTTTGCTGTCGGCGGCGGCGAGCGTGGTGTCGGCAGCGGCGCGGCTCCAGCCGATGCGCAGATCCTTCACGCCGTGGAGAGCGAAGTCGCCGGCGGAGTTCGCGCGGCGCGGTGATGGCGAAGAAGTCGGCGCGGTCCACGTCTTCCAAGTAAAACGCAGGGCGCGCGTCGGGCGTCAGCGTTGGCCATCTCGACGTGGCTCATCTCCAGGTTGCGCATGTGGCGCAGGAAGAAACCCGAGAGAGGGCATCTGGCCGAACATAGCCGGGCTCAGGGTATGAGTCTTCTTTCTCGGGCGGCTTGATTTGAGCCGCGTCGGCCGTAGCTCCGCCGAGATTCTCAATATAGATATTCGAGAGCTTGACGTCTTCGATCGCATAGCCGGGAATGCCGCTCAGGATTGACGCTGACGCGCATGGGCGCGTTGTGGCAGACGAGATTGCTGACCACGACGCGCTTGAGCGTGCCGACCTTTGTGGTATCTTTGGGACCGCGCAGGCGCGCGCCGAGACGCATGAAGAGCGGCGGCGAGATGAGATCGCGCATGGTGGTGTTGGTGATGGCGATGTCTTCAAGCAGCGCGCCGTCGACGGTTTCAAGCGCGTAGCCCTGGCAGCCCTCGAAGACGCAGTCGGAGATGGTGATGTTGATGAAGCCGCCGTTCGACTCGGTGCCGCACTTGATGCGGCCAGTGCCGTAAGCGCGCGCGCCCGCGGGGAACTTCTTCCACGTGCCGTCGAGAACCGTGCCGAGCTGATAGCAGCCGGTGACGAAACAATTGGCGATGGTGACGTTGCGCGTGGGGCGCGCGTAGCCGAGCGCGTAGCTGGACTTGGGACAGATGCCGTCGTCCCACGGCGAGTTGACGGTGCAGTTGGAGACGCGCACGTTCTGGCAGCAGTCGATGTCCATGCCGTCGCGATCGGTGTCGATGCGTGAGGTTGTCGATGGTGAGGTTGTCGACGCCGGTGAGGAGCAGGGCGAAGTGGCCGCCCTTGAGGACGGAGAAATCGCGCAGCAGAACGTTGCGGCAGTTCTTGAGAGCGATGGCCTTGTTGCCGACGCCGGGCTTGCTCGGCCTGATACATGGGATAGTCGCCGCGGGCCATGCGCGCGGGATTGGAGCGGGCGGTTGGCGGGCGGCGGCGGTGCACCGGCTGGCCGCTCCATGCCAAAGCCGCGCAGCCCGGCTTGCTGTCCGCGGCCAGGCCTGCGCCGAAGCTCAAGCCCTTTCCGTAGATGAGGCCAGGGCCGGTGATGGAGATGTCGTGCATGTCTTCGCCCCAGATGAGGGAGTTGTGCCAGTGGTTGTGGCCGTAGTCCTGATAGGCGTCCCATGGCGGTGTTGGGCTCGGCCGCGTCGTAGGTGCCGCCGTTGTAGCCGGTGGTTTCGCCGGGCTTGGGCGATTCGGCGGCGAGGATGGTGGCGCCCTGCTCGAGATGGAGATGGACGTTGCTCTTGAAGATGGATGGAGAAGCAGAGATAGACGCCAGCGGGAAAGAGGACCGTGCCGCCGCCGGCAGCCGCCGCGGCTTCGATGGCGCGATTGACGGCGTCGGTGTCGAGGGTTTTGCCGTCGCCGGTGGCGCCGTACTGGCGGACGTTGAAGATGGCGGTGGGGATGGCAGGCGATCTTATCTTTGACGCCGCTGCGGAGGCGAGAGAAGGCAAAGCGGCTCCGGCCATGCCAAGACTGCCGACACGGAGAAGATCGCGGCGCGCGGAATTGAACGGATTCATTGCAGTAGCTCCTAGCTCCTAGCTTCTAGCTAGTTCGTGGTGATGAGGCGGATTTGAGCACAAAAAATCGCAGTTTGGCGAGACAGGGCATTATCCGACTTGGGGCGCGGGTGCGGCAAGGTGAGATTAATCGAGGTGAAAAACCTCTTCGAGGGGGAACATGAGATCGTCGGCGCCGTGGCCGTTGGAGGACTCGAAAAAGGGAGCCATTTCGTGCTTGCCAGCGCGCGTTGATCGGATGGTTCTTCATGGCGGCGCGACACTTTTCAAAGTCGTCGGCCTCCACGTAGCCAACGACCAGGCCGTCAGGCTGCAGAAAGAGAGAGTAATTGCGCCAGCCGCTTTCGCGGAGGGCTTCGAGCATCTCAGGCCAGACCTGAGAATGGCGGGCTTTGTACTCGTCCATCTTTTCCGGGCGGACTTTGAGTAGGAAACAAGCGCGCATGGTGTTCCTTTTCACATAAGAAACAATTTCAATTCCGCTGACCCACCATCCTAGCACTACACAGGAGAGAGGGCGCAAGAAAAAAATTCACCTGAGGAACTTTGGGTGGGTCGGGTGGATACTCTTCAAGCGGCCAGAGACTTAGCGCGCGACGAGCCTGGCGAGCAGGGGAACGTAGGCCAGCAGGGAGACGCAGATTCCGGCGAGGGCGGCGAGAGCGAGGCTGTGCAGGAAGACGAAACGCAGGATGGAGCCTTCCTGACCGTAGGTTTGGGTGGCGGTGCTGGCGACAACGACGCTGGGCGCGGCGATCATCTTGCCCATGACGCCGCCGGCGGCGTTGGCCGAGGCCATGAGGACGGGGGAGACGCCGATCTGGCGGGCGGTCATGTGCTTGCAGGCTGCCAAAGAGAACATTGGAGGAGGTGTCGGAGCCGGTCGAGGCGGTGCCGAGCCAGCCGATGAGCGTGCCGAAGAAGGGATAGAGCACGCCGGTGCGCGCAAAGGCGAGGCCCAGCGTCGCGTCGAGACCGCAGTAGCGGGTGATGTAGCCGAGGCCATCATGGCGGCGATGGTGACGAGAGTGTAGCGGATCTTGAAGACGGTGCGGATGAAGGCGCGGGCGAGTGCGCCGGGGCCGAGTCCCATGAGCAGGCCGGCGAGGAGGGCGGCGAAGAGGATTCCCGTGCCCGTGGCGGAGAGCCAGTTGAGATTGAAGACTGCGGGCTCGGGAGTAGGCGCGGCGACGACGGGCGGAACGCGCTGCACGACGTTGTGCAGGCCGGCGACGGCGATCTTGATGGTGGTCTTCGCGTCCATCCACGCAGAGAAGCGGGGCAGGCCCCAGGCAAAGACCACGACGCTTAGGACCAGCCAGGGAAGCCAGGCTTTGAAGATGGTGGCGGCGGTGTGGCCGTGAGCCTGGCGAACCTGCCCGGTGATGTCTTCGCGTTCGACATTGAGCGTGCGGCGTGGGCTGCCAGAAGCGGAGAAAAACGACGAGAACGACGATGGTGGCCGCGGCAGCGACGATGGCCACGAGCCAGGGGCCGCTCCAGAACGCCATGAGGAGTTGGGCGGTGGCAAAGGTGACGCCGGAGACGAGGATGGCCGGCCAGATTTCGATCATGGCGGCGAAGCCGGCGATAGGCCCAGATGAGCCAGAAGGGAACCAGGAGATCGAAAGGAGTCAGAAGGACGGCGGTGGTGCGCGTGAGCGCGAAGAGATCGAGGCCGGTGACGCCGTGCAGAGCGACGATGGGAATGCCCATGCCTCCGAAGGCGACCGGCGCGGTGTTGGCGAGCAGAGAAAGCCCCGCGGCTTGCAGAGGACGAAAGCCGAGACTGATAAGAATGGCGGAGCAGACAGCGACGGGCGTACCGAAGCCAGAGGTGCCTTCAAAGAATGCGCCGAGGGCGAAGGCGATGAGGAGAAGCTGCAACCGGCTGTCGGCGGTGATGCCGGTGAGGCTCTGCTGGAGGGTGACGAAGCGGCCGGTCTGGACGGTGAGGTCGTAGAGAAAGATGACGGGAAGAATGATCCAGCAAATGGGGAAAAGGCCGTAACCCGCGCCGTAAGCAGCGGCAGTGAAGGCGAGGCGCGCGGGCATGTGGAAGACGACGATGGCGGCGAGCGAGCGCGGTGACGAGACCGGCGACCGCGGCGACGTGGGCCTTGAGGCGGAGGACGGCCATAGCGCCAAGAAGAACAACGATGGGCAGAGCGGCGATGAGCGTGGAGAGTTGCCAGAAACCGGCAGGGTTGTAGCCCTGCGGCCAATGCGCGCCGGCGGAATTGGTGCCGAATAGGTAGACCAGGCCGAGAAGCAGCGCGAGCAAGGCCACGGCTTCAAGAGTGACGGATGCGAATGAAGAGGGATTGGGGGCGGAAACTGGGCTGGGCGAAGGTTGGTTCGTTGACATGAAACCTCGCGGAAAGGAACGCGCAAATTGTATGCGAATTGTCTGACGTCCAGCTTATGAGAAATCCAGTGACGCTGTCTGCAATTTGGAAAAGTTTTGGCATGTTTTTTGGTTTTTGGGGTATGATTTGAGGCCGGTGAGGGGATGACGACTGTCTGTTTCAAAGAGAAAGGCTCAGATCCAGCCATCTGCGGCGTTCACCGAACGCCCTTGATTGCGTGCGAGGATCTCGTCGATCCGTCAGCCCCGGGCCTCGGTGTGATCACCTGCCTTAAGTGCCCTGCCAGCGGAAGGATAGTCCTGGATGAAAGGGGCTTGCGAGAGCAGATTCCAGCCCCCGGTGCAATTCCAAAACGCTCCCCGGACTCGAGGATTTTCGAGTCCATGGTTTCGTTTCCTGCGAGTTCGGTCTTGGATTCGAAGCTGGGCGAGATTCAGAGAAGAACCATTGAATCGTTGGGGGCGCGCCTGGATAGGATCGCGATATTGCCGGCAGTCGTCCTGAGCCTTGCAGCTCTCGATCTCGACTCACTCGACGCGACGGATCAGATCATCGATTTAGTCAGCAGTGACCCCACCCTTGCATTGCGCCTCCTGGACCTGGCAAACGTGCGCAACCGTGGCAAGGGAGGTATCGACTCTATTCCCAAGGCGGTTGCGGTGGTAGGCACCAAGCCATTTGCGAGTTTGGTTTTGGCGCTGTCTGTCGTGGAAGTGTTCGTCCCACGAACACCTGGGCAATGTAACCTGTGGATTCATTCGATTCAGACCTCATTGACAGCGCGAAGACTGGCAACGCTAAGGCCGGATTTGGGTATCGACCCCGAGGCCAGCTTTTTAACCGGCCTGCTCCACGACATTGGGCGGTTCGTGATCTTTGAATACCGGCCCCAGGAAAATAACCTGCTTGAAGACGAACACCCTAACGACCCCACCGCATTGATCGAAGCCGAACGCAGGATCTGCGGATTCGATCATGCTACCCTCGGCGGCGAGATATGCGACCGATGGCACCTTCCCGGAAAAGTTTGCGAGGCGGTACGGTTGCATCACATATATGGCGAAGCGAAAAGCCGGATTCCACGCGAAGTGGCAGATCTTGTTCGCATGGTGCAACTGGCTGACTCATTCAGCTTTGGTCTTCTTCGGGATCCGCTGGCGAGCAGTCTTTCCCACGCCGAGCGCAAGGCTTTAATTGAAGCTTCGCTCAGCGCATTGCCTAGCTCAGAGCGCGTCCTCTCCGCCGACCGCCTGGCTGAGGAGCTTGTAGACATCGAGTTCGATTCGCGTGCTGCTGCCTCCCTCATCAACATTCCCTATCCGGGATGAGAGAGCCTTGATATTCCTTAGCCCAATGAAATAGGCGCACTGGAGCGGTAAGGAGCGCCAGAAACTTAGGCGGCAACGGCCTGCGCCAGGCGGCGGACGGTTAGGACGGTGATGTCGTCTTCCTGGCCGAAGGCTTTGGCGGCATCGGCAAGATAAAACGCCGACTGGTTGCTGAGGTAACGCACGCGATCGAAGCCGAATAGCTCGCCGGAAGGCTGTCGAGCCTCCACTACGCCGTCGGAAAGCAACAGAACGCGATCGCCGGGATGGAGATAGAAGCGTTCTTCTTCGTAGCTCGCCTGCGGAATCACACCCAGCGGCAAGGCTCCGGGCAGATCGATCTCCTGGCTGTTGAGATAGGGCGGAAGATGGCCGGCGTTGGCGACGACCACCTCGCCATTGGAGGCCGAACCAGAGGGCCTGACAGGTGGTAAAGCTTTCGGTTCCCGTCAGGACGCGGTTCAGGGACTCGAGGATTTTGGCGGGGCTGCGCTCGTGGGTGCGGCGCAGCGCGCCCATCAGCAGGGAGACGTTCATGGCGGCTTTCAGCCCTTTGCCGGCCACGTCGCCAATGACCACCAGCATGCCGTCGAGGCCCTCGGTTGCACGTGGAAGAAATCGCCGCCCACTTCGTTGGCCGGACTGTAGACGGAGTCCACCTCGAAGCCGGGTGTGGCGATCTTCTCCTGCGGAATCAGGAGCTCCTGCACGCTGCGCGCGGCGGCCAGTTCGCTGGCGGCGCGCTCCTGGTCGCGCTGGATGCGCAGGAAACGCAAGAAGAGGATGAGGACGAATGACGAGGATGCCGGCGAAGTCGCCGACGGAAGACATGTGAATGGGAATGGGACCGGCCTGGAGGGTGAGCGGCGAACGGTAGACCACTCCGGTTTCGTCGCTGACGACGGAAGTGGTGATCGGCTCGATGACTCCGATGACGCTGAGGATGAGGGGAATGAGCCAGAGGCCGGCTTCAAAGTTGCGGCGCACGGCGGCGGCGAAGAGGGTGATGAAGACGAAGATGCACCATCCCAGCATCCAGACCGCGCAGAAAAGGAAGAGGCTGATGAGAAGGATGGTGACGGTGGTGCTGTGCCCGACAAGGAGCAGTGCGGGTCCGACGGCAAGCAGAAGCGGCGCAGTGTAACGGAGCCAGCGGTATACCAGGGGCGCGGAAGGGAAAGAAAGACGACGAGAAACTCGAAGAAGAGATAGGCCGAGACCAGGACGAGCTGGAGGACGAGCGCGGCGTACCAGAGTGATTGAGGCGCGCGGAGCTGCCGGCCAGTTCGATGAAGCCGAGGGGCGCCTGCGCCAGCTCGTGCAGGGCCAGCCAGAGATATTCGGTGTGGTCTTTTTGCGTGAAATAGAGCGCGAACAGGAAGACGGCGAGGACGGCAAGCAGAACGGAGTAGATGAGGCGAGGCAGGCGTTCAAAGAGCGAGCGATTCGACCAGAGGTTGAGCTCGCGCTCGAGGTCGCCGGGGTTGCCGAGGGTGAAAGTGCGATTGGCGAAGAAGGTGGTGTATGCGCCGTAGCCGAAGGCGGTGTAATAGATGCGCACCGCGAGAGTGAGCGAGGTTTCATTGGCCGGCACGTTGAGGTTGTAAATGCGCGAGATAAGTTGATAGCGCTGCGGTGCGTCGCCGTGCGGGCCTTCGGGCTGAATGTGTTGCCCGTTAGCGTAGATGTCGGGGTTGTTACCCGTGGAGTCGAGGCTGAAGGAGGCGTTGGCGGAGACAGGCAGCTCGATGAGCAGTGCGACCGGTCCGTGGTTGGGCGCGAGCTTGATGTGGAGACGGAACCATGCGTAACGCTGCGCACTGGCATCCGTGATGGGTTTCGCGGCTGAGCCTGAACCGCTCGTCGCCGGAGGAGCCGGACCCTCATCTTCCTCTTCCGGAACATCGTTTATATAGGGCTTGGCATTACGGATAGCCCAGTTGGAGTCGTCGAATGTGGGTGAAGGCGCCGCGAGATCGGAGGTGATGCCGACGCGCCAGTTGCTTTGCAGTTGGAGCGGCGAGCCGAGGCCGGTGGCGTCAAAGACTGCCTGTGGAGCTGAAGGTGCAAGGGGAGCCGTTTTAGCGCGGCTGTGGGAATGGACAGGGGCAGCGGCAGAAGGGGCGGGCAACGGCCCCTGGGCAAGCAGCGGCATTGCGCCGTAGACCGCAAACCACACAGCCGCTAGGACTCTGAACCGCAAAGCGCCTCCCAATCCTGTGTTCTTCACTCTACAGCCATGACGTTCGAAGCTCAAAGCAAACTGCGGAGGGTCGATTCTTCAGCAAGGGAGGCCGGCGATTCTGGTCAGAAAGTCTGGGTCCGCCGGCCGCCTTTGGCAGGAATCTCGCTTCCCATTGTTGCCAAAAGAGCAGATACTTGCGTCTAAGAGATGGAGCGAAGCGGGGCAAGTCTGCGCGGTCAGGCACCGCGGCGGAGGTGAGGTCATGAAGACATCGGATCGCATCGGTTTGAGGCTGGCGGTTCTGTCAGGATTGGCGCTGGCGCTGGCTGCGGGAGTCTGGGCTCAGTCGACCCAAACGAGCGGGACGTCATCGAGTCCGGCCCCGGCCAGCACACCTGCCGCGCAGGCTCCTTCAGACACGAATTCCGGCGGCGGAACGCAATCAGATCACGACTCAACCCACCTCGACTCGGCCAGGCACCCCCGCCGCGAAGCCGGCCCCGGGTAGTGAGCCAGTCGGCGGCAGATGCGCCGCTGCCGCCGAAAACGGGGACGGCGTCGACCAGCGCGAAATTCCGCGCCATGCCAGGCCGAACCGGACAAGAAGAAGAAGGGAAAGGAAAACGAGAGCGCGAAAGAGGATGATCCGGAGCCCGGAACCACCCCTGTTGCCGATCCCTGCAATGTAAAGGTCGATCCCGACAAGGTGGTCGATCCCGGCAGCGAGATGATCAAGGTGAAGCCGGGCAGCATTGAGGACGTGAGCGCGGTGGGCAATCGCGACATCGGCAAGCGCGGCCTGGGCAACTGGTACTCGACCGACGGCGAGATCAAGATGGGCAAGCAGTACGCCGACGAGATCGAGAAGAGCACCAAGTTCATCACCGATCCGGTGGTGGTGGAGTATGTGAACCGCATCGGCCAGAACATCGTGAAGAACTCCGACTGCAAGGTGCCGTTCACGATCAAGGTGATCGATTCCGACGAGATCAACGCCATGGCGCTGCCGGGCGGGTTCTTCTATGTGAACTCGGGCCTGATTCTGGCTGCGGACGAAGAAGCGGAGCTGGCCGGCGTGATGGCGCATGAGACGGCGCACGTGTGCGCGCACCACGCGGCGCGCGAGATGACGCGGCTGAACTACGCGCAGATCGGCATGATTCCGCTGATGATCATGCTGCCCTACGACTGGACGGGATACGGCATCTACGAGGCGGCGCAGCTGGCGATTCCGATCACGTTCCTGCAGTTCTCGCGCGACTTCGAGGCGCAGGCCGACTACCTGGGCGTGCAATACATGTACCGCGCCGGATACGATCCGCAGGCGTTCATCACCTTCTTTGAGAAGATACAGGCGCTGGAGAAGCGCAAGCCGGGACTGGTGGCCAAGGCGTTCAGCGACCACCCGCAGACGCCGGACCGCATCCTGCACTCGCAGGAAGAGATTGCGCGCATCCTGCCGGCAAAGCACGATTACCTGGTGACCACTTCGGAGTTTGACGACGTGAAGGCGCGGCTGGCGCGCATTGAGAACAAGCGCCGGCTGACCGACACCAAGGGCGTGACCCGGCCGTCGCTGCGCAGGGCGAGCACAGATGGATCTGGCTCGGGTTCCGGATCGGGTTCGACGCACCCAGGCCGGCGACAGCTCAGGTGATTCGGGTGACGGACCGCCAACGCTGCATCGCCGCGACGACAACCAGAACTGATAACGGCAGGGAACAAGGGAACAAGAAGGCAGGGACCGAGGGACCAGACCCTAGCCTACGCTTGTGTCCTGCCGTAAATGGAACTGCGCGGCGTCTCGTTGTTCTGCGCCGGAATTGGGCTAACACCGCTAACGCCGCTCGTTCTTCGCTATACTGAAAACCACCGAAACGAAGTTCTTTTCCTGCGGCGGTTGCCCTCGGTGACGAACGTGTACGCACAGCGCCGGCGGGATGCTAGCCATGAAGAAAATTTTGATTGTCACGGCGGTTTTTGTCTTCGTTCTGCTGCTGGCGAAGATTGCGAACCAGATTCCGCCACCGGCCCCCGTCGGCTACGATTTCTGGCTCTACGCTCAGCAAGTGGTCGAGTGCTCTCCGACCGAAATTACGCTGGTCGATAACCATCAGACCGAAAGCCACCTGGAGAAGGACGAGAACAGTTGGCCGCCGTGCGCGAGCTTTCACAAGGGCGACGTGCTGGACTTCTATCTTTCGCGCGGAGAAAAGACCCACTATTTGCGCGATGAGCCGACAGCCTGGTGGCGGAAGGCGATGTGAAAAGCAGGGAAAAAGGGAACAAGAGACCGAGGGAACAAGAAAGCCGGGCCCGAGGAATCAAGGGACTTCGGGACCATGGGACGGAAGTGGACAAGGGCATCACAGCCCCGAGCCCCATCCCGGCCATGCAGCGTAGCAGAGTTTTAGCCCCTGAGGAGCGTTTTTTTCAAACCGACCCACGCGCCCGAGAGACCGTGATCTCAGCCGTCTGCAGGGTCGGCCCGGATACAATACGGGGATGGACTTTCGCAACCATTTTGAGCGCAATTCCGGGCCCCTGCTGCGCAGCGACCTGCGCCAGGCAGGCCCTCCAGCATGAGGAACCTCCTGCGCCTGTTGCGCTATGGGCTGCCTTATACGCTGGAATGGCTGCCCGGGGTCATGCTGTCGGCGCTGGTGGGCGCGCTTGACGCCTTCCGCATCCTGTTGCTGCAGCCCATCTTCGATCGTGTGCTGGCGCCGAGCGCGCCGGAAGGCCCCATCATGCTGGGCCTTGCCAAATCAGATTGGCACTTCGATCTGCGCAGCCTCGTTCCCCGCTTTCTGCATCTGCACAATGCGTGGACCGTGGTGGCCTTTGCCCTGGTTCTGACCACCGTTCTGAAGGGCGTTTGCGACTATCTGGGAAACTACCTCGTAAATTACGCCGGCTTCGGCACCATTACGGACTTGCGCAATCATCTCTACGAAGCCACGCTGCGCCGCTCCTCGAGTTTCTTTCACAAGCACCCCACCGGCACCATCCTTTCCACGCTCATCAACGATGTAGACCGCGTGCAAACCTCGCTC
Organism: uncultured Acidobacteriota bacterium; assembly: GCA_963826735.1. Taxonomy (GTDB): domain Bacteria; phylum Acidobacteriota; class Terriglobia; order Terriglobales; family Acidobacteriaceae; genus Telmatobacter. The sequence continues at coordinate 202,036 of CAWGYN010000003.1, read as the reverse complement.
AGTTCGGTGCTGGGCGATTTTCTGCAGCAGTTTTTCACTTTTGCGGTGGCCATGGCGTTCGTCATTCACCTCGGTGGCCGCTTGAGCTGGGCGCTGGTTCTCTTTATTCCCGTGGTCATAACCTCCGTGCGCAAGATTGGCCGGGAGGTCCGCACGCGTACCCGTACCGGCCAGGACAAGCTGGCTGAAGTGCAGAACATTCTGCACGAGACCATGACGGGCAACCGCATCGTGAAAGCGTTCAATACCGAGCTGTGGGAGATTTTGCGCTTCAAGAATGCTGCCAAAAGGCTGTTCCGCGCCAACCTGCGCAGCGTGCGCGTCCAGTCCATCAGTTCGCCGCTGATGGATACGGTGGGCGCGATTGCCATGGCGCTACTACTCTGGATCGGGCGCGACTGGATCAAGACCGGCTACATGACGATCGGCGCGTTCGGCGCGTTTATTTTTCTGCTCTTCAAGCTCTACGACCCCTTGCGCCGCTTCGCGTTTTTCTACAACAGCTTTCAGCAGGCCATGGGCGCTTCCACATCCATCTTCTCTTTCCTTGACGCCGAGGACGATGTGAAAGAGCGGCCGCACGCGTCCACCTTCACCCACTTCCGTCAGTCCATCAAGTTTGAGAATGTGGGCTTCTCCTATTCGACCGACGAGGGCGAACACCAGATTCTTCATAATGTCGACCTCGAGGTGAATGCCGGCGAAGTGCTCGCCCTGGTCGGGCCCAGCGGCGCGGGCAAGTCCACACTCGTCAATTTGATTCCGCGCTTTTTCGATGTCACTTCCGGACGCATTCTCATCGACGGCCACGACGTGCGCGAATTGACCCTGGCTTCCCTGCGGCGTCAGGTGGCGCAGGTCACGCAGGAAACCATCCTCTTCAACGACACCGTGCACAACAACATCGCGTACGGCAAGCCGGACACCAAAGCATCCTTGGTGGAGCAGGCCGCGCAGAATGCCCTGGCGCACGATTTTATCTTGAGAATGCCGCAGGGCTACGCGACCATCATCGGCGAAAAAGGCTTTCGCCTTTCGGGAGGCGAGAAGCAGCGCATCGCCATCGCTCGCGCCATCCTCAAGGATGCGCCGATTCTCATCCTCGACGAAGCTACCTCGGCCCTCGACTCGGAGAGCGAGTCGCTGGTGCAGGTGGCGCTGGCCAACCTCATGCAGAGCCGCACCGTCGTGGTGATCGCACATCGGCTCTCCACCATCCGTCGCGCCAACCGCATCGCTGTGCTCGAGGAAGGCCGCATTACCGCCATCGGATCGCACGATGAGCTGCTCGTCGCGTCGCCGACCTATCAAAAGCTCTATCAATTGCAGTTCACCGATATGCCCGACAAGCGGCAACGGCTGGTCGCACCAGGCCGAGGCGGCGCTCGTACCGGAGGCGCAGGAGTAAGCATGGCCATTTCTTCGATGACCGGATTTGCGCGTGTGCAAGGTCGCGTGCAGACAGGCAATGACGATCAGCTCAGTTACACGCTCACCGTGAAAAGCGTCAATCATCGCTTTCTCGATCTGCAATTCCGGCTTCCGTCCGGCCTTGACGCACTGGAAGTGGAGTTGCGCCGCGTTCTGAAGGAGCACCTGGTCCGCGGCCACGTCGATGTGACTCTCTCTGTCGAACGCAACGCTCAGTCCACGCACCGGATTCAATCGTGAGCTGATCGCGGGCTATCTCGCCGCCTTCGACGCGGCGCGGCGCGAGCACGGCCTCGCGGGCGAGCCGGACTTGAACGCGGCCCTGCGTCTGCCCGGCGCTCTGCAGGGTGAGGACCGCAAGGACGATGACCTGTCCGCGCTTGCCGCGAGTGCTCTGGAGCAGGCAGTCCCGCTCATCGCGCAATTGAAAGTCATGCGCGCCCGCGAAGGCGAAGCCCTCGAAGCGATTCTGCGCGGCACGCTGGACCGGCTTGCCGCAGCCACCGCGAGCGTCGCGGAACTGCGCCCGGAGATCGAAGAGCGCTACCAGGAGCGCCTGACGCAGCGGCTGGCGGCGGCTGCCGGCGCCGGACTTCAACCAGCAACGAGTGCTTGAAGAAGTGGCTGTCCTCGTCGAGCGCAGCGACATCAGCGAAGAACTGGCGCGCATGACCACGCACATCGAGCATTTTCGCGAATTGCTCAGCGCAGGTGGCGAAGCCGGCAAGAAACTCGACTTCCTGCTCCAGGAGATGAACCGCGAGGCCAACACGCTGCTCTCGAAAACCGGAGGCGTGAGCGGCAAGGGAATGCGCATTACCGAACTTGGACTCGCCATGAAAGCAGAGATCGAAAAAGCCCGCGAACAGATTCAGAATGTGGAGTAAGACAGTCAGGGAACAGTGTGAGTCAGTGGAGTCGATGACGGTTGGCGCCCGAACGGATAAACTCGACGACTCGCACACACACTCGCACTCACACTAGCCACTACGAAGAAAGGTATCGAACAACTTTGGCAGGCATCCTCTTCATCATCTCGGCGCCATCGGGCTCCGGCAAAAGCACGCTGGTGAGCGAACTGCGCAAGCAGGTGAGCGGCGTTGACTTCGCGGTTTCCTGGACCACGCGCGCGCCGCGCGGATCGGAGGAAGACGGACGCGAATATCATTTCACCACGCGCGAAGAGTTTGAGCGCATGGTGGATGCCGGGATGTTTCTGGAGCACGCGGAGGTCTTTGGCAACTTGTACGGTACGTCGCGCCAGTCGCTCGACGAAGCGCTCGCCGCGGGCCACGACCTGATGCTCGACATCGACGTGCAGGGCGCTGCACAGGTGCGCTCGCGCATGCCCGAGGCAGTAAGCATTTTTGTTTTGCCGCCCAATCCCAAGGTTTTGCGCACGCGCTTGCGCAACCGCAGCCGCGCCGAGGGCGTAGTGCACGAGGACGAATTGTTTCGCCGTCTCGGCCAGGCCCGCAAGGAGATTGAGAATTATCGCCAGTACGGCTATATTTTGATCAATGACATTCTCGACAGGGCGGTAGCGCAACTGGAAGCCATTGTGCTGGCGGAACGCTACTATCGCAATGGCGAGCCCATCGCCTACCGTTCCCGCCGTGTGTTGGAGGTCGCCGCGGCCTGCCTGCAGTCCAACTCGCAGGAGCGGCTCAAACCTGTGCTGGAGGCCTTCGGCATCGATGGAGGCCCCGACCAGCAGCAGCTTCTTTTTGGAGGATGACTCCGATGACGATTGAGACCAGTTTCGATTCGAACTATCGCAAGGTTCTGGTCGCGGCTCGCCGTGCTCGGCAATTGCAGAACGGGTCGCAGGCTCTTGTCCCCACGCGCTCGAACAAGGCCTGCCGCATCGCGCAGGACGAGATCAACGCCGGCAAAATCTCCTACGTCAAGAACACCGAAGTCGCAGGTGACCAAGCCGCTGGTAGAAGGCCCTGCCGTCCCCATTCTGCTCAGCTAAGTCAGGGCTGGCAATCAGCGGGCAGTGGAAGTGTACCGCCGGTCTCCGACCGGCAGTAGTGCGGGTCTCCTGCACCCGGCACCCGCAACGGAACGATTACGATATCACGAGGTCAGAGCACCGTGTTCGTCGCTACGATCCACTAACCACTGTCCACTGATCTACAATCGACATCATGAGAGTCACCGTGGGCGTCTCCGGCGGAATTGCCGCGTACAAAGCGGCCGAACTGGTGCGCGCCCTGCAGCGCCAGGCGGTGGAAGTCCACGTGGTGATGACCGCGGCGGCGCAGAGATTCGTCCAGCCGCTCACCTTTGCCGCGCTCACCGGCCACAAAGTCATCACCAGTCTCTGGGAAGATTGGAGCGCCGACGATGCCGCCGAGCAGAACGGCATCGATCACATCGCCGAAGCGCAGTGGGCCGACGCGCTCGTGGTCGCTCCCGCCACGGCCAACATTCTGGCCAAGTTTGCGCACGGCATCGCCGACGATTTTCTTTCCACCATGTATCTCGCCACCACCGCGCCGGTGCTCGTGGCGCCCGCCATGAACGTGAACATGTGGAATCATCCGGCCACGCAGGCCAATCTTGAAATCCTGCGCCAGCGCGGCGTGCGCCTCGTCGAGCCGGGAACCGGCGACCTGGCCTGCGGCATGGTCGGCGCGGGCCGCATGGCCGAGCCGGAAGCGATTGCCGATGCGGTGCTGAAGACGCTCGGACGCCGTCACGATCTGGCCGGTGAAGTGGTGCTGGTCACCGCGGGCGGCACGCGCGAGGCGCTCGACCCGGTGCGCTTCATCGGCAACCGTTCCAGCGGCAAGATGGGTTACGCGCTGGCCGAGGCGGCGCAGAGCCGCGGCGCAAAAGTGATTCTCATCAGCGGCCCATCGGCCCTGCACGCGCCCGCGCACTGCGAGCTGGTCAAGGTCACCACCGCCGACGAGATGCGCAACGCCGTGCTCGACGCGCATGAACGAGGCCACGCTTGTCATCAAGGCCGCGGCCGTGGCCGACTACCGGCCCGTCGCCGTCTCCGAGCAGAAGCTCAAGCGCACCGGACCGCATCACGCTCGAGCTTGCGCCCACTGAAGACATTCTGGCCGAAGTGGTGCGCCGCCGCCGGCCGGGCCAGCTCATCGTCGGCTTTGCCGCCGAGACCGAGAACCGCATGGAGAACGGCCGCGCCAAGCTGCTCGCCAAGGGCGCAGACGCCATCGTGGTCAACGATGTGGCCGGCGAGGGCGTGGGCATCGACGCCGACACCAATGCGGCCACGTTCCTCACGCCGCACCACGGCCATCGAGCTGCCCGAGATGCCCAAGCGCCAACTCGCCGACCGCATTCTCGACGAGATTCTCACCCTGCGCCGCCCCCGCTCCGTGGTCGTCGAGACTCGATGAGCATCAGGAAGCGAAACCGACACGCAACCGCGCAGGACCGCGTGCTTGAGCGAGAGCATTCCCGTCGGCGCTGGCCGCCGGCAACTGATCGTGGAGTAAGACTGCCGAGTTGCGCGCCGCGCCGCTCGATCCCGCCACTCGCGAAGCTCTCGCCGAGCGCGTGCGCTTCTATCGCGACCTGGGCCTCACCGAGTTCTACCGCCGTCCCGTGGAGGCGCTCAATCGAGATGAACGGTGCCCCGGTCCCTCGCATTCGGAGACCGGCGAAGCGCAGTCAATTCCCGAAGATCATCGCGTGCCCCATCCTTTCCGCGGGTCGCATGCGACCGCGGAAGGGTGGGAGCACTCCCACCGGCCGCAGGACACTGCGCACCCAACTTCTTCGCAGAGGAACCGACCATTCCAATCCCGCAAGGCCATCTCCAGCCCCGGCAAATCGGCGCAGTCGTCCCCGCGGCAGAGCGCGCCGCCGCACTCCAGCTCATTCGCGAAGACATCGGCGACTGCACGCGCTGCGCGCTGCACAAGGGCCGCAACAAGATCGTCTTTGGCGATGGCTCGCCCACCGCGCGCCTCATGTTTGTGGGCGAAGGGCCGGGCGCCGACGAAGACGCGCAGGGCCTGCCCTTTGTAGGCCGCGCCGGGCAACTGCTCAACAACATGATCGCCGCCATGGGCCTCAAGCGCGAAGAGGTCTACATCGCCAACGTGGTCAAGTGCCGTCCGCCGGGCAACCGCACGCCCGAGCCCGAAGAAGCCAACACCTGCTCGCCGTTTCTCTTCCGCCAGATCGACGTGGTGCGCCCGCAGGTGCTGGTGGCGCTGGGCGCCACGGCGGCCACCTATCTGCTAGGCCAGCGCCAGCCGCTGGCCGGCCTGCGCGGCCGCGTCCACGCCTTTCGCGGCATGCAGCTCATCGTCACCTATCACCCGGCGTTCCTGCTCCGCGATCCGCGCCAGAAAAAAGAAGCCTGGGCCGACCTGCAAATTGCGATGAAGGAACTGGGGCTGAAAGCGCCCGCAAAGGAATAGCGCCAACTCGACATTCAAGAATTCGCGATCATGCAAATCGCGATTGGCAAACGTCGCTGAGGCTTATCGTTGCGACGAATCGGCCGAAACCTCCCGCACCGTAAAGTCCGCCGGAATCTGAAACAGTGCCGGGTCGGGCTCGTTGCGGTCGAGTTTCGTCACCTGGCTTACTTCCTTGTGGCGCGGATCGTCCATCGTGCTGACCAGGAGAATTTTCAGGTCCTGCGCGATCCACCGGTCGCTTACGCCGACGATCGGCTTATCGTTGCCGAGGGTGACCGTACCGGCTGGGCGAAACCGCGTAACCCGTCTGCCCTCCGCGTACACACCTTCGATGGTCTTCCCGCCCAGCTTCTCCACCTTTACTTGCACTCCGGGCAACGCGGGTATGTCCTTGTCGAACTGATCGACGTAGGGATGCAGCGCATCCGGCCCATGGTCCGGCAGATGATAAATCGTGGCCGTCTTGCGCTCGAGATTGAGGTTGACGAACGTGTTGTTTACCGGATCAATGAGGCTCGCGCGCTGAAACTCGGGTGTCTCGTCGCCCTGAATCTCGGCAGATTCCCTGCGAAAGCGTCCCTGGTTGTCGCGCCATTTGCGCACGACCGTGCGGTGGGTGAGCGTGGTTCCATCGGCCAGCTGCTGCGTGACCTCGGTCTGCTGAACCACCGTGCAAGGCTGTCCCAGTACAATCCCCGCGTCGTCCTCCATCAATCTCAGGCGCAGTGCGGGGTTCGTCTGCGAGTGGACAGCAGGGGGGCCATCACGGCAGCCAGAGCGATTGCGAGGGCGCACTTCTTCAGGAGCATAGGTCTCCTTGAGCAAGTTGAGTAGGACGTGCGAGGAAGCGTTCGTCTTGACAGCGCGTTACGATTTTCCCAAGCCGGCGCGGCGTTGGCAAGCAAAAAGCTTTTAAAAATCGCGGCAGTTTTTTCCGCGAATTTGTATGGAACCCAGTTTTTGCCGCTACCATAGTTCATCCGAAGAGGTCATAACATGAGCCAGCCCAACCCGCCATTGTCACCCCCGATCCGCAAGCACCACGACTCCGACAAGGTCCGCCCCATGTACGCGCGCCACTCGCTGCTGGGACCAACCCCGCGCCACTCCATTCCCCGAGACGGCATGGCTCCCTCAACCGCCTACAACCTCATCCACGACGAACTGATTCTCGACGGCAGTTCGCGCTTCAATCTGGCCACCTTCTGCAGCACCTGGATGGAGCCTGAGGCGCACAAGCTGATGGCCGAGACCTTCGACAAGAACATGATCGACAAGGACGAGTACCCGCAGACCGCCGAGCTTGAGATGCGCTGCGTGCACATGCTGGCCGAGCTGTGGAATTCGCCCGACGCCGCGGAAACCATCGGGACCTCGACCATTGGATCGAGCGAAGCCTGCATGCTGGGCGGCCTGGCGCTGAAATGGCGCTGGCGCCGAGCAGATGCGCCGCAGGCAAGGACCCGAGCGCAACGGCGTGCGGCCCAACCTGGTGATGGGAACCAACACCCAGGTCTGCTGGCACAAGTTCTGCCGCTACTGGGACGTGGAGGCGCGCGAAGTTGCGCTCGAAGGCGACGAAGTCGTCACCGATCCCGAGCGCGCCGCGGCTGCCTGCGACGAAAACACCATCGGCGTTGTCTCCGTGCTGGGCAGCACCTTTACCGGCCACTACGAGAATGTGCAGGCGCTCAGCGCGGCGCTCGACGCGCTTCAGGAGCGCACCGGGCTCGATATTCCCGATCCATGTCGATGGCGCAAGCGGCGGCTTTGTCGCGCCGTTTCTCCAGCCCGATCTGCGTCTGGGACTTCCGCCTGCCGCGCGTCAAGTCCATCAACACGTCGGGGCACAAGTACGGCCTGGTCTATCCCGGAGTGGGCTGGATCGTGTGGCGCGAGCCAGCCGATCTCGACGAGACCTGGTTTTCAAAGTCGATTATCTGGGCGGGACCATGCCCACGCTGGCCATCAACTTCTCGCGTCCGGCGAGCCAGATCGTCGCGCAGTACTACAACCTCATCCGGCTGGGCCGCTCCGGCTATCGCGCCATGCACGAGGCCTGCCGCGAAGTGGCTATCGAACTGGCCGGCCAGATTGCCGAGCTCGGACCGTTCGAGATGCTCTCCACGGGACAGGATCTGCCCGTGATGGCGTGGAAGCTGAAGGACAGCCGTCGAATTGGTCGCTTTACGATCTATCCGACCGGCTGCGCGACCGCGGCTGGCAGGTGCCCGCCTATCGCATGCCCGCCAATCGCGAGGAAATGGTCCTCCAGCGCATCGTGGTGCGCAACGGCTTCACCCACGACCTTGCCGGAATGCTGGTGCGCGACATGAAGCGGCACCTGGACTGGTTCGCCTCGCAGCCTGGCTTCACCCCATCGCCCGCAGGCGCAGGCTTCCACCATTGAAGTGCTGGTGCTCTTTAACCCTGATCACTGTTGGCTGACAGCTGTCTTCAGTCTCGCCACAGCACCACGCCGCCCAGAATGCCCTCTTCATTGGAGACGATGGAGACATTCTTCGGCAGCTTGAAGTTGATCTTCTTGGTATTCCCGCCGCCCAGGTAGAGATGGTCCCAGTTGAAAGTGGCCGCGGTCTGCTCGATGGCCTCCTGGAGCCGCTTGTTCCACTGCTTTCTTGCCGTACTTGTCCAGGCCGCGGCGGCCCAGGTAGTCCTCGTAGGTCTTTCTCGCGCCAGGGGTGGTGGCCCAGCTCCAGTCCGGGGCAGAGTTTGCCGTCGGTAAAAAGCGCCGATCCCATGCCGGTGCCGAGCGTAAGAATCAGTTCCACGCCGTGGCCCTTGATGGCGCCATAACCCTGCACCGCGGCATCATTTGCCACCCTGACTGGCTTCTTCCAGCGCTTTTCAAGTTCGCTGCTCGAGCGGGAAATCCACCCACTTGGGATGCAGATTGAAAGCGGCATACGTGACGCCGCGCTTGACCACGCCGGGAAATCCCACCGAAACGCGATCGAATCCGGCCAGCCGCGCACGCAACTCTTCCAGTGCGCGCAACACGGCGCTGGGCGTGGGCACGGCCGGAGTCACAATGCGCTCCCGTGCGCTGATCGGCTTGCCCCGCGCATCGAGCAGCATGGCCTTGATGCCCGATCCACCGATGTCGATCGAGAGCGTGACCGGGGCAGGTTGGACGCGCAAGGCCTGCGTTGCGGCGTTCGAGGCAGGGACGGCGGTAGTGGCGGCTTTCGGACTCATCCGAATGCATTGTACTGAAATACAGGGAATTGGGAGTAGGGAAACGGTGAATGAGCGAACAATTTGCCCCTTCGTTCGTCTTTGGTGTGCGCTTGCCTACGAGCCTAAACCCAAAGGTCTTGTATCAGGGCGCGGCTTTCAGCCGCGCCGAAGAATGCTGATCAATGAACCGGGGGCTTTAGTCCCCGAGGGATGGATTTGTTCGAACTGACCCACTACCCGCGGCTAGCTGCCCCATCCCCTACACTGAATCTTGTCTCCCATGCCCGCGTATTGCGAAGTCGCGTTGCCCGTCCCGCTCGACCACACCTTCACCTACGGCGTGCGCCAGGGCCAGTCGCCGCAGCGCGGAGCGCGCGTCATCGTGCCCTTCCGCAACGAGAAGCTCATCGGCGTAGTCACGGCGCTCGTGGCCAAGGCTCCGCCGGACTTCGAAGTGCGTTATCTCGAAGCCGTGCTCGATGAGGAGCCCCTGCTCAGCGAGCACCTGCTGGAGCTGGCCGAGTGGATCGCGCAATATTATCTGGCGCCGCTCGGCGAGGTGCTGCGCGGCATGCTGCCGCTGGCAGCCGAGGTGCGCCGCACCGTCTACTACCGCATCACCGATCTGGGCCGCGACGTGCTGGCCGCAAGCCATCGGACGGTCGAGCCAGAGAAGGGAAATCGAGCGAACGGGAATCGGCAGGCCGCGCTCGCGCCGTCCGCAGAAGCTCTCTGCCGAAGGCCACGACCTGGAGCGTCGCGTTCTGGAGCGGCTGGCCTCCGGCGAGCCGGTCAAAGTCTCCACGCTGCGCACGGCGACTGCAGCCTCGCTGCCGCTGCTCGCCGCCATGGCTGCGCAAAAAATGGATTGCGCGCGAGACCGCAGCCGTCGAGCGCGATGCGCGCCGCATGGAGCGCTTTGCCGTGCTGATTCCCGACGCGCGGCTGCCCTCGCTGACCGAAAAGCAGCAGGCAATTCTGGCCGAGCTGGCGGCCTGCGGCGGCGAACTGCCTCTCGCCGAGCTGCGCCGCCGCGATCTGCCCTCGTCGACTCTGCAAACCCTGGTCCGGCGCGGCCTGGTGCGCATCGAAGAGCGTCCGGAGCTGTTTCGCCTGGGCGGATTGCCGCCCACGTCCGACGCCCTTCAGCCTCAACGCCGCGCAGACCGATGCGCTGGCCACGATCACCGCTGCGCTCGGGGCGTTCCATCCCTTTCTGCTTCACGGAGTCACGGGCTCCGGCAAAACCGCCGTCTATCTCGCCGCCATGCAGAAGGCGCTCGACCGCGGCTTGTCATCCATCCTGCTGGTGCCGGAGATCGGCCTCACGCCGCAGACCGCGGGCCTGCTCGACGCCGCCTTCGGGCAAAAGGTCGCGCTGCTGCACTCCGCGCTCACGCCCGAGGAGCGCAGCGAGCAGTGGCGGCGCATCCGCCGCGGCGATGCGCCCATCGTCGTCGGCACGCGCTCGGCCATCTTTGCTCCCGCGCCCAACCTGGGCCTGATTCTCGTCGACGAGGAGCACGACCAGAGCTACAAGCAGGAAGAAACGCCGCGCTACAACGCGCGCGACGTCGCCGTGATGCGCGCCAAGCTGGCCGGCGCGGTGGTGGTGCATGGGCTCGGCCACGCCGTCGCTCGAAAGCTGGCACAACGCGGAGCGCGGCAAGTACACGCGCATCGAACTGCGCGACCGCGTGATGAATCGCCCGCTGCCCGAGGTCGAGCTGATCGACATGCGCCGCGAGTTCCAGGAGATCGGGCCAGGACCAGCTTTTCTCGCGGTCGCTCGTCGAGCAGACCAAGGCGGCGCTCGAGCGCGGCGAGCAGGCGCTGATCCTGCTCAACCGCCGCGGCTATTCCTTCGCCGTCATGTGCCGCGCCTGCGGCGAAAAGCTCGATTGCCAGAACTGCGCCATCGCGCTCACGCATCACAAGCCAGCCGTCGGAGGATCTGGCCGAGGTCGCGCGCCGGGCAGCGCCTCGAGTGCCACTACTGCGGCTACCGGCGCACCGTCCCCGCGCGCTGCCCCAAGTGCGACAGCGAGCATCTTTTCTATCTCGGCGCCGGTTCGCAGCAGGGCGAAGAGCGCCTGCAGGAGATCTTTCCCGGCGCGCGCATCGGGCGCATGGATCGCGACACGGTGCGCGGGCGCGACGATCTGGAGCGGCTGCTGGCGCGCCTGCACTCGGGCGAAATCAACCTGCTCGTCGGCACGCAGATGATCGCCAAGGGCCACGACATTCACGGCGTCACGCTGGTCGGCGTGGTGGGCTGCGATCACGCGCTGTCGATGCCCGATTTTCGCGCCGCCGAGCGCGTCTTCCAGCTGATGACGCAGGTTTCAGGCCGCGCCGGCCGCGGCGATCTGCCCGGCCGCGTCGTGGTGCAGACCTACTATCCCGATCACTACGCGATTCTGGCCGCCACAACCCACGACTACGAGGCCTTTGCCGAGCGCGAGCTGAAGTACCGCCGCTGGATGCACTACCCGCCCTTCGGCGTGCTGGCCAACGTGCTGGTGCAGTCGCAAAAACTGGAAGAAGCCGCGGGGTGGGCCGCTACCCTTGGCAAGTGGCTTGTCCAAAGCCAGAACCGCGGCGGCGGTGCGCGTGCTGGGGCCGTGCACCGCGCCCATCGCGCGCATCAAGAACGTTTACCGCTTCCACATGATTCTGAAAAGCGCCTCGCGCAAGGCGCTCAACGCAGCGCTGCGCGGCATGCTGGCGCACGCCGACGAAGCCGGCATCCCGCGCCGCAATCTGATTGTGGATGTGGACGCGCTGCGACTGATGTAGGCGGGCTAACGAAGCTAGCGGATTAGGCGGGGCGAGTAGGGCAGCAAGGCCATGCAATCGAATAACTAGCGCAGATCCATCGACTTCGCTCAGGATCGCGGGGTAGTTACGAGTCGAGCTCGCGCTGAAACCGTGCGCGATGATCAACTTGTCGAGCGTCGAGTTTTTTGACTTGCTGAAGATCGATTTGGCCGGTATGATTCCGGGCAGCTTCCGCGAGGTCATGATCAAGAGCGGTCTGTGGGCTCTGGAAGCGGCTCTTCGGCAGATCGCATTCCTTTCCCGCAAGTGTTGGCGTAGCAACCAAGAGGGCGTCAACCAACTGCCTCAGCGTTAAACAAACCGCAGAACCTGTTGAGTGGGCGTGAAATTCCTCGACCCTGAAAGGGACAAGAGCAGCACGTCCTGGATGGGTTCTACGCGATTTGAGGAGGAGATCATGCGAACCTTTACGAAACTGCTTCTAACCGCTGTTCTGCCTGCGGTACTGCTGGTCTGCGTGCTTCCGCAACAGGCGATCCCGCAGAGCCGGGCGAACTTCTGGTTCCTGAATAACACAGGCAAACAACTGAACAACCTGTATGTTTCGCCGCACTCACAGAATTCCTGGGGCGCAGACGTGCTGGGGCGTGCAGCTCTGCCTGTCGGGATGGGAACGTTGATCATCTTTCCGCCCTCATGGCGCGGTGTCTGCCACGAGGATTTCAAGCTGGTATTCAGTGACGGATCCTCTGAAACCTACTCGCAGGGCATCGATGTGTGCCAGTTGCATGCTCTGCAGTTCGACGCGGACACGGTCGAAGGTTTCTAAAAGGAGTGGGCGCCGGTCTCATTAGCCGTCTGTATCAATCCGCTTGAATCATGGGACCCGGATTGTTGTCGAGTCCCATGTGTGTTCGCGATGCGGCTGAGGGATTTATGAGGCCGTTTGCAAGCCCCTTCGAAATGCATTCTGGGAAGATGGCGCAGGATTGAAATCTCCGCCGCGACGGAAGCCCCGTGAGATTGGCAGAGAAGCACACGCACAGAAACCGCCCGGCGGAGGAACTCGCCGGGGATAGCGCGCGCGACGGAGTGAGCTCAGGCAGCCCGCGACCGTGCTAACTGTTCGTAGCCCCAGGCTGCAGCGCGTGCAGTTCTTTGCCGGGCTTGAAGCGCACCGCTTTGCCGGGAGCAATGTTGACCTCAGTCCCGGTGCGGGGATTGCGGCCGATGCCGGTTTTGCGCGCGCGGACGCTGAACACGCCAAAGCCGCGCAGTTCAATGCGCTCGCCTGCCGCCAAAGCCTGCTTCAGACCCTCGAAGACCGTGTCCACTGCCGCCTCTGCCTTGGTGCGCGGCAGACCCGTGCGCTCGACCACGTTGTGAACGATGTCCTGCTTGATCAATGGAGTCTCCTCGCTTGCCGTGAACTGGGGTGACCGTCTACGACCTACATCGCCCATAGTACAGATTTTGCGGCGATTAGGGAACATGCGGATTGAGGATTTCCGGATTTTTCTGGCTCTGGCAGCTTTCGGCGGCGTGGAGGGCTGGGATCTCCGAAGGCGTTCCAGCCGAAGAAACCGTCCCCCGCATTTGTCATTTCCCGCGCCCGTTTCGTAAGATGAATCTTCAAGTCTTAGCCGGCCCGCTACGGTGCCGGAGGCAAATTCCACCTCCGCAACAGGAGACCCATGTCGATCAAAAGCGACCGTTGGATCAGAGAACAGGCCGTTCAGCATCGCATGATTGAGCCGTTCAGCGAAAAACAAGTGGCCGGCGGCGTCATCTCCTACGGCCTCTCGTCGTATGGCTATGATCTCAGAGTCTCCGACGAATTCAAAATCTTTACCAACGTGAATAGCGCCATCATCGATCCCAAGGCCTTCGACGAGCGGTCGTTTGTCTCGGTACAGGCGGAATCGGTCATCGTTCCGCCCAATTCGTTTGCCCTGGCGCGCTCCATTGAATATTTTCGTATTCCACGGGATGTGCTTACGATCTGCGTGGGGAAATCAACCTACGCGCGCTGTGGAATCATCGTGAACGTGACGCCTTTCGAGCCCGAATGGGAAGGCTTCGTCACGCTCGAGATCTCCAATACCACGCCGCTGCCGGCAAGGATCTACGCCAACGAAGGTCTGTGCCAGATTTTGTTTTTCCAGTCGGACGAGCCTTGCGAAACCAGCTACGCCGATCGGAAAGGCAAGTATCAAAAGCAGCAGGGAATTGTTCTCCCCAAGCTCTAAGGCTGAAGTGTTTCAAGGCTGAAGTCTGATCGGGACATTGGAATTCTCCAGTGTTTCCGGGGTCTGCAGCCCTTGACGTTCGTCCCCGTCAACCCTCCCGGTTCGGCATAACATGCCGATCCTGGACGACTTGATGATTTTCTAACACTTGTAGTTCAGGAGCGTGGCGCTTTCTGACCATTGCGCAATTGTTCGATAGATGGAAGAATCTAACCAACAATCAAGCTTCCCGGAATACGTGTCTGCCAATCCAGGGAAGACCCTTCGAGCAGCCGAAGGGAGGGCCATGAAATCCGGATCTGCGAACCCTCTTCCCATTCGCATTGGGATCCTGGCAGTTGAACCTATTCGCGTTGCCGGCCTGGCAAGTATCTTCGATCAGCCCGCGCAGCAAGGCCACGCGCAACTCGTCCCGGTGATCGGTAGCCTCGCAGGAGCTGACCGGCGCCTCCAACATCGAATACGTCGTCGTCGATCTGCATTCCTCCGAGGGCAGTCTTGAAATCCTGGAGACCGTACGCCGTCGCGCGTCCCGGATGTCCGGCTGATCGTCATCGGGCCGGAGGGCGACGAGGAGCTGGTGTTCAAGGCGATCATTGCGGGCGCCAGAGCCTATCTGGGCCTCTCCGCGGGCCCCGATATCGGTACGCCAGGCTATTGAAGTAGTTACCTCAGGCTCCATCTGGGCGCCACGCCAGTCTACTTTCACGCCTCATCGATCGCCTGCTTGCATGTTCACCTTCCGATTCGCACCACCCCCCACCCTCAACTCACGCCCCGCGAAGAGCAGGTGCTGAAACTGATCCTGTTAGCGCACTCCACGCGCGAGATTGCCCGCCAGCTAGGCATCGAGCAACGCACTGTAAAGGCTTATATTGCGAGACTTATGCGCAAAACAGGCGCTGACAACCGCGTCAAGCTCTCGGTTTCGGCAGTGAGCCACTCACTCCTGGCTGAGGCGAGCGGCAAGCGCGCCGCCACCTCGCGACCGCGCTCGAAAGATGATACTAAGTAGTTATATCGGTGGATTACTTTAGGTCATAGCCCCTAAGTACTCTTGTGTATGTGCGCAGATATCCACATGATGTTTCCAGAAACAACGCAGATCTGGGGAAAGGAGTTCCCAGGCAGCATGTTTCCATGAAGCCTGGGAACTCCTATTTTTTATCCAGCAGCTCGTTCGCGTAGCTTAGCCAGCCCTCCCTTTCTGTTCTGCCTCCACCAAAATCCATCATAAGAGTCGTGCGTCATAAGCCGCGAATATGGCGATTCGCGCGGGTTCTGCTTGTGACCGAAGCCCGAGCGCCGTTGCGCCAGCCGCAAACTGCTCCCCGGCATTTTCCTTTTGCCGCCATACCGCCCCAGGGGAACCAATCTTGCCAGCCGCAGATTTCAGCAAGGGAGAGTGCGCGTCTTACCTCGGATGCGGTAGGCTGTTCGAAGAGGTTGCGGCGCTGTCCCCGTTTATTCGGTTTTCCCTTCAGGCCGGCCCCTTTGGCAGCGTCGATATCTTCTTCGCCTTAGAGGCCTCGGATTGATTCTTACCACCGCCCCGTCATGCCGACGGAATGGAAAGGACATGGAAATGAAAAAGGCCATTGCCTGCATTTGTTTCAGCTTCCTGCTTACGTCCACAGCTTTTGCGGGCTCGACGAAAGATGACCTGCAGGCCCGCATTGACGCCGCCCGCATAGTCCTCGACCAGATCATGGCTGCCAACGACGCCACTGTCCCCTCCGACATTCTCCGCTCGGCCACCTGTGTCGCCGTAGTGCCAAGCATGAAGAAGGGCGCCTTCTTTGTCGGCGCTCAGTACGGCCAGGGCGTCGTCACCTGCCGCACCGGACATGGCTGGAGCGCGCCGGTGTTCATTCGCATGGAAGGCGGCTCCTTCGGCTTGCAGTTCGGCGGCCAGGAGACGGATCTGATCCTCATTGCCGTGAATGATCGTGGCATGCAGGATCTGCTCAAGGATAAATTCAAAATTGGCGGCGACGCCTCCGCAGCCGCCGGGCCGGTGGGCCGCGCCGGCACAGCTTCCACGGACTGGAAGATGAGCGCGGAGCTGCTCAGCTACTCCCGCGCCAAGGGCCTGTTTGCCGGCATCGATCTCGATGGCACCAGCGTAAGCCAGAACAAGGAAGATACCGAGCTCTACTATGGCGCTCCCGAAGACTTCAACAAGGTCCTGGGGGGCAAAGTCCCTGTACCGCCAGGCGCCGTCCCATTTGTGCGTGATGTCGCGCAATACTTCGTCAAAGCCAAAGCCGGCAACTAAGCCTCGAACCGCCAGATCTCGCGACGGCCGGACTGTAGCGCTGGTCTCCAGACCGGGGTCCCCTGCGCGCGATGTTTGCTCGCTGGGGTGGAAGATCGGCTGTCCTGGGCCTCTTCGCTCTCAGAGACCCCGCCAGATCTTGGGAGGGGAGTTTTGTATCAGGGCGCGAGCGGGGAACCCACCCGGTGGGTGGGTCGCGCGCCGCAAGCTGCGCAAAATGAGCTCGGGGCTTTAGCCCCCGCGGCCCGCGCCTTACGGATGGCCGGCGCCGACCGTCTACACTAATCCTTGCGTTCATCGATGCAGGAAAATCTGGAGTACGGGCTGGTTCGGGCCGTAGCCGGCTGCCTGGGCCGCATGCCGCGGGCATTGGCGCGCCTCCTCGCCGCCTGCCTCGCCTTTGCCGTTTACTGGTGCTTCGGCAGGTTGCGCCGCGTCGGCATGCGCAACCTTCAGCTGGCCCTGCCTGATCTCCCGTCCAAAACCAGAAAAAAAATCCTCCGTCGTGTCTACATCCATCTGGGCTGGCAACTCGTCGAGTTCTGCCGCATGACCCGCTACACCGCCGACAACACGCGCAACTGGATGCGCACCGAGGGCCTCGATCGCTACAAGGCGGCGCAAGCCCGAGGCAAGGGCGTCCTCATCATTACCGCGCACCTCGGCGCATGGGAGCTTTCCAGCTTCTACCATTCGCTCATGGGTCATCCCATGGGCATGATCATCCGCAATCTCGACAACCGCCGCCTCGATGAATACGTCAACGGCATCCGTTGCCTTCACGGCAACTTCGTCATCTCGAAAGACGACTTTGGCCGCGGACTGCTGAAGGCCATCCATGCCGGCGCCACGGTCGGCATCCTCATGGACACGAATATGACCCCGCCGCAGGGCGAGTTTGTGCCCTTCTTCGGCATCGCTGCCTGCACCGGAACCGGCCTGGCTCACATCGCCCGCCAAACCGGCGCGGCGGTTCTTCCTGGATTCATGCTTTGGGAGCCGGCCGAGCGCCGCTATGTGCTCCACTTCGGTCCCGAGGTCGAGATCCCCAGCACCGCCGACCGCGCCGCGGATATTCTGGAAGGCACTCGGGCATGCACCGCCGTTATCGAGTCGTGGATTCGGCGCTATCCTGACCAGTGGCTATGGATTCACCGCCGCTGGAAGACCCGCCCCCCGGGCGAACCGAGCTTGTACGGGAAGTGATTGCAGTGTGTTTCTAGAACTGGTTGCATAAATCGGGTTTTGTATCAGGGCGCGAGTTTACTCGCGCCGTAAGCTGCGCAAAATGATTGAGGGCTTTAGCCCCTGCAGAAACGGGAGATGCGCATGAAATTGGAAAAACTGATTGAAACGCTAGGCGGAGAGCTCGTTCAAGGGACGCCGCAGCAAGAGATCGATGGAGTGAGCTCGGGCCAGTTTGCCAGTCCTTCCGATTTGGTATTCGCCGAAAGTACGGACTCGGCCAAGAAAGCTCTGAACAGCTTTGCGGGTGCGATTGTGCTTCCCGCCGGATGCATGGAGGCTTACCCGTCCGATAGGTGCATTCTTGAGGCCGATCATCCCCGCCTGTGGTTTGCTCTGGCGGCTAAGCTCCTCAGACCGTTTCCTGCGCCCTCGGGAGTCCACGCCAGCGCCATCTTCGGCGCGCAGGTCGAACTGGGCGAAGGCGTTTCCATCGGCCCCGCAGCGGTGATCGGAGACCACGCGCAGATCGGCGCCGGCACCCATATTGAGGCTGGCGCCGTCATCGGCAAGCACGTTCGCGTCGGAGAGTTCTGCAGAATCTACCCGCGCGTAGTCATTTATCCCGGAACGGTGCTCGGCAATTGGGTTACGGTTCATGCGGGAGCGATCCTCGGCGCAGACGGATTCGGCTACGTGCGCGATCCCTCGACCGGCGCCTACACGCAATTCCCGCAGCAGGGGACACTCGTCATCGAAGACGACGTCGAGATCGGCGCCAACTGCACCATCGACCGTGGCGCGTTGGCCGAAACCCGCGTCCGCCGCGGCGCAAAATTCGACAACCTCGTCCACGTCGGCCACAACTGCGACATCGGCGAAGACGTGATTCTGGTCGCGCTCACCGGCATCTCCGGCTCCAGTTCGATCGGCAACGGCGCAGTTCTCGCCGGCCAGGTCGGCATTGGCGACCACGTCCACGTAGGTCCCGGCGTCATCCTCGGCGGCCAAGCCGGCGTCTTCAGCGGCAAGACCATCACCAACGAAGGCCTCAAACCGGGCACGGTGCACTGGGGCACACCGGCGCGGCCCTTGCAGCAGGTCCTGCGCGAGCAGGCCACGTTGGCAAGGCTGGCAAAGAGGCAGTCAAAAGACCGCTAGTGTGGTGACTAAGAAGTTCGCATCACAGTGAAATTGTCATCCTGAGCGAAGCGGGCCGCGCTTTGTGCGGCCCACGCAGTCGAAGGATCTGCGGTTGCCTTTCCGCGGGCTTCAGATTCACCACACTGGTCCTCGGCTTCTGCCTCTGCGCTTAATCTATCCCTCGAACGCCGGCCCATAAGGCGCAGCAAACCTCCGCTCCCATGCGCCGTTTTTCTTCAACATGCCGTTCCAATAGAACTGAATGGCGGGAATCCTGCAGGCCAGCGACGTAACCATCACCGCAATCCGCGAAAACCGTTCCGTGCCTGCAACAGCTTTCATCGCAGCCGCGCCAAAACGGCCATCGCGCGCCAACTGTTCGCCCAGCGTCTTGAGCCGTGCCCACAGTTTCCGGTTCGCCTGCTCCGGCATGGCCTGCAGCGACTCGCCGCCGCCGCGAACAATCGTGCCGGCATAGCGCGAACCCATTCGCCGCGCCAGCTTTTCGAGATACCGTTCCAGCGGCCGCGAGTGTGCCGCCTCGGGAAATCCTCCTTGCACAAGAAAAGCGAGTGTGGGATTGGCTCCGCCAGACCTTGCCGCCTCCACTCGAGGGGCCAGCGCCTCGATGTACGCCTTCACCAGCGCCGGCATCGCATCCGTGTAAAGAGGCATGCCCAGCAGAACCACATCAGCCCCGGCAAACGCCTCCACAGCGCGCTGGAACTGCGCGCGCCGCACCAGGTGCAGCACCTCCGGCTGTGCGCCTCCGCCGCGCACCCAGCCCTCGGCCACGCGCTTCAGCATTTTCATCGAGTTCGAGCGCTCGCCGCGCGGCGAGCCGTTAAGCAACACGAGCGAGTTCATCGGCTACCTCCTCGGCATTTCCTTCTGCAACCGAACTCCATGCCAGGCGCGATTTGATATTGCGCGCCATCCGTCCCCACATCGTCCGCGTGATCTCCACGTCCTCGGCGTCGCTGTCCGGGCCCGCGCCGAGCAGCAATGCGAATACGGGATAATGCGCGTACCGGGCGCGATGGTGAATCTCGCCGCCTTCCACTACAAAGTAGGGATGCACCAGCGGAACCATCTGGTCGGCCGCGCGCTTCAGCAGGGCAGTGGTAAAGCCCATAGTCATGGGCGAGGCCAGCAGCAGCAAATCCGCGCCCACCGCCGCGCGGCAAACCGTCGCCGAGTCGTCGCGTTTCCCGCACTCGCCCGGCGTTTTCACCCAACAGTTCCAGCAGCCGGTGCAGCCCTTCAGGTCGAGCGCGGCAAGGTCCAGCTTCGTCACCGCGTGCCCCGATGCCAGCAGCCGATTGGTGAGCCTTTCCAAGTAGGCATGGAACGGCGAGGCCGCGTCGGGCTCTCCGTTCAGGATGGTAATGCGCATGACAGAACTCCTTTCGTCCGGCAGCGCAAGTTCTACACCGTAGAAATGCTTGCTTGAAACCAATTCTACGTTGTAGAATTCGTTTGTCAAGTCAGGCCGTGAAGTTTTTTGGCAGTGCCCCGAGGGTGCCCCCGGTCCCTCGCCTTTGGGGACCGGGGAAGACGAGCTCTGTCCGGCCCCGGCACCAGCTTTTTCAGTGCCCCCGGCCTGGCGTGTATCTTGTTTGCTGCTGGGAGCTAGAAGCTTCTTTCGCCCCTCGCCCTCGAACGACGCTGCCCCGGAAGGACCCCATGAACCGCGCGAAGCCCCGAAAATCGACGCCGCAAGGCCCTCCAAGAAACGCCGCCTCTCGCCGCCGGCCCGCTCCCCAACTCGCCAAACGGCCTGCGGTCCGCAATCGCCGGGCAGGTTCCCCAACCCCGCTCCAGCGCGAGCAAATCGTCGCCGCCGCGCTCAAAATTGTCGACCGTCACGGCCTCAAGGCGCTCTCCATGCGCCGCCTCGGCGCTGAACTTGGCGTCGATCCCATGGCCGTCTATTATCACCTGCCCAACAAGCAAGCCCTGCTCGACGCCATCGTTGAAGCCGTCATGGGCTCCATCGATCTCACCGTCGACAACCCGGCCAAGCCTTCGGAAGAACGCGTTCTCGCCGCCGCCCGCGCCTATCGTGACGTGCTGCTGGCCCACGTGAACGCCCTGCCCATCCTGCTCGCGCACGGCCCCGTCACGCCGGGCGCCATGCGTCCCGTCGAGCTGCTCATCGGCATTTTGCGCGACGCCGGCCTGCCGCCCGCTGAGGCACTCATGGGCATGAACGTGGTCGCCGCTGCGGTACGTGGCGCCGTAGGCATGGGACCAGTCCACGAGCCCAGCGAAGAGGAATTCGCAGCCATGTGGCAGGCGCTTCCAGCCGCGGAATTCCCGCTGCTGGCCGAAGGCCTTTCATCTTCCCCCCGCACCTTCGAAGAGATCTTCGATTTTGGTATCCGCGCACTTGTCCGCGGCCTGCTTGCCGAGGCTGGCAACCTTCACCGCCTGTCGTCCTCGGTAGAGAAAGCCGGTCGGCTTGATCCCCAGCCTTGACTTCCGCCGCGCCCGGCAGTAACGTGGCCGCACACCCCTTTGATCTGCTTGGGCTTTCTTATGCTGAAAGCCGGAGCGTGTACTGTTTGAATCCGACCCTGCTCTCTCCCACCGCTGCGCCCGACCCCGCGGCCAATTTGAAGCACGCCTCAAGCGCTTCCGCGTCACAGCTCGAAAGCCCGCAGCCTGATAGCCCGCCTGCGCCGCAGCTCCCCGCACCTCAACTAGACGAGGAGCGCCTGGCCTGGCTGGCGATGGCTCTGGCGCCGGGCCTGGGACCGAAGCGCATTCTCGACGCGGTGCAGCAGATTGGCGCGGCCAGCCGCGTCCTCACCATGACGCTTACCGCGCTTGAAGGGCTGCGCTTTCCCGCCGAAGCGGCGCAGTTTTTGTTTGATGGCAAGGGCCGCCGCGCGGCGGAAGAGGAGTGGGCGCGCCTGCTTGCGCAGGGCGCGACGCTGGTGAGCTACGCCTGCAGGGAGTATCCCGAGCGCTTGCGCGAGATCTACGATCCGCCGCCGGTGCTGTGGGTGCGTGGCGACGTGAAGCTGATGAGCCGTCCCGCGATCGCGGTGGTGGGCACACGGCATCCCACGCCTTACGGATCGGGCGTGGCGGAGATGCTGGCGCGCGACCTGGCGGCGCGGCGGCTGCTGATTGTGAGCGGCATGGCGCGTGGCATCGACTCCTGCGCGCACAGAGGGGCGCTGGCGGCGCGCATGCCCACGCTCGCCGTTTGGGGCACGGGGATCGATGTGGTGTACCCCAAGGAGAACCGGAAGCTGGCACAGGAGATTCTAGCCGCAGGCGGGACCATTGTGAGCGAGGTGCCGATGGGCACGTTTCCCGCACCGCAGAATTTTCCCCGCCGCAATCGCATTTTGAGCGGGCTGAGCGTGGCTGTGCTGGTGGTGGAGGCGAGCGAGAATTCAGGGACACGCGTGACGGCCCGCTGCGCCGCGGAGCAGAATCGCGACCTGTTTGCAGTGCCGGGCAACGTGACCAACAAAGGCTCCTGGACGCCGAACACATTGATTAAACAGGGCGCCAAGCTGGTGGCCACGTGGGAAGATGTGTGGGAAGATCTGCCCTCGCAAGTGCGCACGGAACTTGAGGCCGAGGCTCCGTCTGCATCCAAAGCCGAGCCGGGAGCATCCTTATTGCCTGATCCCGTACTACGGCCGCAGGAAGCCATGGTGCTCGAGATTCTCCACGCGGACGAGAGTCTGCAAATCGATGGGATTCTCGAACTGCTGGAGACGCAACTCACCTCTTCCGAGGTGTTTACCGCGCTTTTCGAGCTGGAAATGGCAGGCCGGGTACGGCAACTGCCAGGAAAGAACTACGTGCGGACGATGTAAAGGCAGGGACCATGGCCGGAGGGAGAGCGAGCGGAAGGGATTCGCACCGGCAAGAGGGCTTTTCACACGCCTCACCGCGAAAAATCGGAGGTTCCCCTTTACTGAAGTAGCTCCTTCACGGTAAACGTAACGATCTGCAAAGGTTTTCAGGCCGTGGAAATATCTTCTGCCCCCGGAAATGGGACGGCGGACGAAGAAAATTGCGCTCCGCAGGTGGAAATGCCATGGTGTTCCATGGTAGGGTGCATCACTTGCGGCCCATTTTTTCCGTACCGGGCAGGGGTTTGGCTCGAAAGAGGGTTTTGAGCCACCCCGGCGAACCGGAAGGGCAGCAAATGAG
Source organism: uncultured Acidobacteriota bacterium (assembly GCA_963826735.1). Lineage (GTDB taxonomy): Bacteria > Acidobacteriota > Terriglobia > Terriglobales > Acidobacteriaceae > Telmatobacter. The sequence continues at coordinate 179,171 of CAWGYN010000003.1, read as the reverse complement.
TCCAATGTTGAGTTGCGCTCAATGGGCGCAGCGGTCCCGCAGGAGAGCTCCTCCCAGAGCACTATCGTTCTGGCTCGTGAAATGCGGCAGATTTTTCCACCCATTTCCGCAAAAGACGCGGAAAAGCGTGGGGCACGGCGGCAGTATCTGGCGCCGGATCTTTAAGAAGAAAAAGAGGGAATTGGGTCAGGAATGGCAACGAGTAAAGCATTAGTGATCGTCGAATCGCCGGCTAAGGCCAAGACGATCGAGAAATATCTGGGCAAGGGATTCGATGTGCGCGCATCGGTGGGGCACATTATGGACTTGCCGAAGAACGACCTTGGCGTGGAACTGAAGAACCGGACGTTTGAGCCGGAGCTTGTGGTGTCGCCGGGCAAGGAAAAGGTTGTTGAGCAGTTGAAGAAGGCGGCGGCCAAGGCAGACGAAATCTATCTTGCGCCTGACCCGGACCGCGAAGGCGAGGCGATTGCGTACCATCTGGCGCTGCAGCTTGGAACCAACGCCAAAGAAAGAAAGAAAATTCGCCGCGTCACCTTCAACGAGATCACGAAGAAGGCCGTGCAGGAGGCCTTTGGCCACGCACGCGACATCGATCAGAATCTTGTGGACGCGCAGCAGACGCGGCGAGTTCTGGATCGCCTGGTGGGGTATCAGATATCGCCGCTGTTGTGGGACAAAGTGCGCCGCGGGCTTTCGGCCGGCCGCGTGCAAACCGTGGCGCTGCGGCTGATTGTGGAGCGCGAACGCGAGATTCGCGACTTCCAGCCGGTCGAATATTGGACTCTCGAAGCGCTGCTCCATCCGGAAAAACAGGCCGAGCAAAAGTTCAAGGCAAAGTTCATCGGTATTGAAGGCGAACCGGTGCGCGTGCCCAACGGCAAGGACAAGGACGGCAAAGACCAGTTCATTGCGAACGCTGTGCCCGACAAGAAAGCCATGGACGCGGTTCTGGCGGCGCTTGAGAAAGCAACTTGGACCGTCACCAGCGTGCAGGCGCGCGAGCAGCAGCGCCGGCCGCTGGCGCCCTTCATCACCAGCCAGTTGCAACGCGACGCCGCCAACAAACTGGGCTTCAACGTGCGCCGCACCATGGGCGTGGCGCAACGGCTCTACGAAGGCGTGGACATCGGCGCGGAGGGCACCACGGGCCTCATCACGTATATGCGCACCGATTCACCGCGCGTGGCGCCGGAAGCCATTGCCGCGGCGCGGGCGTGGATCGGCAAGGAACTGGGGAACCAATATCTGCCCGACTCGCCCAATATCTACAAAGGCAAGAAGGACGCGCAGGATGCGCACGAAGCCATCCGGCCCTCCGATGCCGCGCGTACGCCGGAGTCGATCGCACGCTACCTGACGGACGAGCAGCTCAAGCTCTACACCCTCATCTGGCGGCGTTTTGTGGCCTCGCAAATGGTTCCGGCGGTCTACGACGTAACGACAGCCAACATCGCAGCCCATTCATCCAAAACCAATAAAAAATACGATTTCCGGGTCAGCGGTTCCGTGATGCGCTTCGACGGATTCCTGAAACTGTATGAATCGTCTGAAGACAACAAGGATGACGACGAATCCGCGAACCGGCTGCCCAGTTTGGATAACGTCAAGACGCTGGAGCGCGACGAACTTCTTCCCGAGGAGCACGCGACGCAACCGCCTCCGCGCTACAACGAGGCTTCGCTGGTCAAGGAACTCGAGGAGCGCGGCATAGGCCGCCCGTCCACCTACGCCTCCATCATCAACACCATTCAGGACCGCGAATATGTGGTGAAGCACGGCGGCTCGCGCGGGCGCTTCTATCCCACCGAGATCGGCGTGGTGGTGTGCGACCTGCTGGTCAAGAACTTTCCTTACATCTTCGATACCGCGTACACGGCCAAGCTCGAAACCGAACTCGACGACATTGAAGAAGGCACGGAGAAGTGGACCGACCTGCTGAACGCCTTCTACGACCACTTTGAAGATGAGCTCAAAGACGCCGGCAAGAAGATGGAAAACATCAAGCGGATGGAGATCAAGACCACGGAAAAGTGCGACGTCTGCGGTTCTCCGCTGATTTTAAGGTGGGGCAAGTTCGGCACTTTCTACGCCTGCTCGGCCTACAACAAGAAGGACCCCACGAGCTGCACTTTCACCAAGGAGAACATTGCTTCCAAGCCCGACCTGAACACGCCGGAGGCGCAGGAAGCGGGCGACACCGAGGAGTATTGCGAGAACTGCGGCAAGGTGATGGTCATGCGCCGCGGGCTTTTCGGTCCCTTCATGGCCTGCCCCGACTACAACGCCGATCCGCCCTGCAAGACCTTCCGCAAGCTGAGCTCGAAGCAGCAGCAGAAGCCGCCCGAGCCCACCGGGGAAGCCTGCCCCGAATGCGGCAAGCCGCTGGTGCTGCGCCAGGGCGCGTACGGCGAGTTCGTCTCCTGCTCGGGATACCCCAAGTGCAAATACGTGAAGCAGAATTTGATCGAGGGGATGAAGTGTCCCAAGTGCGGCGAGGGGAACATCGCGGAGCGTCGGGCGCGCCGCGGCAATGTCTTCTGGGGTTGCACGAATTATCCCAAGTGCGACTTCACCTCGAATCTGAAACCCGTGGCTAGGAAGTGCCCCGAGTGCGGCAGCCCGTACCTCGTGGAAAAGACTCTGCGCTCGGGCGTCTATCTGGAATGCCCGAACAAAAAGAAGTCCGCTGAGGAAGAGGTTGTGGCACCCAAGAAGCGGGGCAAGAAGAGCGCCGCGGCTCCTGCGGAGCCAGGCAAGGTCACGTGCACCTACTCCAAGCGCATTGGCGACGCGCCGCCTCCGCCAACATCTGAAACCCACGGACCGGTGGTGGAAAAGAAGGAAGAGAAGGGCGAGCTGCAGCCGGCGTAAGATAGAAATTGACTCGAAATTCGAAAGAGGAACGAGTGAAAGGTGGGAGGGAGATTCATTCCCATCTTAGTTGTTTGCGAGTTGAATATGCCGAACCGTAAAGCGCGCCGTGCGGCATTACAGGCTAAAATTCAAAAGGCAAAAACGGAAAAAGCAAACGACAGCGGCAGCATAACCATCGGTCAGGCAAGTGATCCCTCTCAAGAACATAGTCCAAGTGCCGAAGTCGCTGAACGACCACCAACACAAGCATATCCCGTAGACCCCCAGCACGAGTCCCGCAATTCCGCCAAAAAGCCAAACACATTTGAGGCAATCATGAAACTGTGGGAGTTTATCAAAAAGCCTCAGCACTCCAACGCGACGATGGCCATATTCACGGCTCTCATATTTATTGCCACTGTAGCCTATGCTGTTGTAGCTCTTTTGCAGTGGAGATCAATGAGAGAATCCAACCAGATCAATCGCGAATCCCTTGAATCTGTTCAGCGAGCATTTATCGCATACAAAAGTATCCAATCTGAACGAACTAAATCTGGAGATAAGATTTATTGGGATTTCCAGACCATTTTTGAAAACAGCGGGAACACGCCAGCTATCGACGCTGTCTCCGCTACTTGGATTGGTGAAGTAAGCGGGGAGATACCCGAATCCCTTTTCGAACACCTCAATGGCCCGGCGATTTCTACAAGCATTGCTGCTAAGGCCACTCAAGCAGCAATGCGTACCCCATGGGATGAATCTGATTTGTTTGGGGAGAATCTTGGAGATAGATTTGAAAACTTTCCAGCGCATCTGAAGCCCGATTTTTATCTCTACGGCTGGATGGTTTATCGGGATGTACTGCCAAATACCCCGGCTCATCTGACCGAATACTGTAGGCGTATTAATTCCGTTGATCTCCTGCCCGGTGATCCTATGAACATCAGGTTCAACTTTGAAGCCTGTCGCCAGCATAACTGCACCGATCAATACTGTCCCGACTACTCCGAGATGGTTGCTCTTGCGGATTCGCAGACGGCCAAGTGAGGCGTCTACCCTGTCACGGAGTCTCAATTAGCCCTCCGCTCTCTGGTCGGATTTGAAACTTGACCAGTACCCGATCTATTCGCCAACATATGCGTCAACCGTTTTATTGCCAGAAGTATGAGTTCCTCAATGCCGACGAAATCGCCAGAAGCATCTCGCCGGAGAACGTTGAAGCGGCTGCGCTGGCGGCCGGCCGTCAGTTGATCGCACGGATGAGGGAACTGATCAACGAGGGAACCTCCTTCGGCCTGGAAACGACGTGCTCGGGAAAGTCGTACCTGCGCCTCCTCAATCAGTGCAAAGCTGAAGGATGGTGCGTCATCCTGCTGTATTTCTGGCTTGATTCGCCTGAGGCCGCAATCGCTCGCGTGGCGCAGAGGGTGAGCCGCGGAGGCCACGGCATACCAGAAGATGTAATCCGGCGCAGATATCCTGCCAGCGTACGGAACCTGCGGGATTTCTACTTACCGGTAGCGGATGAGGCGGAAATCTACGATAATTCCGATAAGGAACTGATCCTGATCGCCGAAAAGCGCGCTGGGAATATCTTTACGATTCACGATCGCGCGCGATGGTTGCGAATCGAGGAGGTAGTGGAATGAGCCGAAGAAACTCGCAGGAGATTCATGAGGCGATCCGAAGGGGGCTGGATAAGGTTCCCCAGCGTCTCGCCTCAGGCGAGGACGACGGCTCTGGCCGCTTTTACACCGACGAAGAGCTGGCCGCCGGCGCTGCCACGGGACGGATCGAGAAGCCGGCAAAGAAGAAGGAAGCTCCGGCAGCATAGACGCCTCTCACCCGGTTGGCAAATCGGCAGAATCCAGCGACACATCTCTGCCGCTTCCTGTACTATGACAGCGGAGATGTCCCCAAATATGGAACGCATGCTGGCCACACCGGCCGACGCTGAAATTATCCTCAAACTCTACGCACTGCGCACGGAAGCAGTAATGCGCCAGGCGCGCGCCTGGATCGGGGGCGAATTCTGGCCCACGACGATCGAAGAGTTCAATGCTGTGGCGGAAAATCCTGCCGTTCCGCACAACGCCTGGTTTCGGCAAGTCATCACGTACTGGGAGATGGCGGCGGCCATGGTGCTGCACGGCGCGGTTTCGGCAGAGCTGTTTGTCGACTCCAACGGTGAGGGATTTTTCCTGCTGGCCAAGTTTGCGCCTATATTGGAAGCCATCCGCGAGAGAAATCCCACGTTCATGACCAAGACTTCGGAAATGATCAACCGCTTTTCGGCCGCGGCGCAGCGTTATGAGGTGACCCTCAAGCGCGTCGACGCCTCGCGGATCTCTCGCAGGTCGAAATAGGCGATGGTGTTTTATTGCTGCATCGATTGTTGAGGGCAGATGCGCGGATCGGGAGACTGGCGCTACACAGGGGCACTGAGCGATCCAGAATTTACCCTTGTGGATTCCCGGCAACGAGAGCATCATAAAAGCCAGTCAAGATTCCCCCCGGGAGGTCCCATGAAACGAACCATTTCCCTGTTGGCGGCCCTGTTTGCCCTGGCCGTCGTTGTGGCGCAAGCCGCCGGCTCAACTACAAGCACAGGATGGATCTCCGACTCCATGTGCGGCGCAAAACACATGGGAACCGGCGCAGCCTGCGTCAAGAAATGCATTGAAGGCGGACTGAAGCCGGTGTTCGTCGACCCCGATAAGCAGGTGTGGGCCATCGACAACCCCGATGCGGTCAAGGATTTTTATGGCGACCACGTGACCGTGACGGCGACCGAAGATGCCACCCACAAGAGCATGCATATCAATTCGATTGTCGCGGCAAAATAGGGCCGTCTGCGCGCCGGTATCAGATCGGGACTCGCCACTTAAGACTCGCCACGCGGGCCGAAGTCTGTTACTGTCGTATCGGTTCCCCCTTGCCCGGCAGATTTCCTCTTCTGGCCGGGGCACGGGCCGAACGATTGAAAGTAACCGGAAAATCCATGGCGCGAGCAATTTGGAATGGTCGAGTCGTTGCCGACAGCGATCAGATTATGGAAGTTGAGGGGACGGTCTATTTCCCCGAATCCAGCCTCAAGCGCGAGTATTTCCGACCCAGCACCACCACCTCAACCGATCCCGCAACCGGCCAGAAGCGGTACTTGACGGTCGTGATCGACGGCCAGGACAACCAGGACGCAGCCTGGTATTACCCCGACCCCAAGCCCGCCGCGCGCAAGCTCAAAGGCTATGTCGCCTTTTGGCGCGGCGTCGAAGTAGTTAAGTAGCAGGGAACAAGGGACCGAGGGAACAAGGGAACAAGCAAGCGGATGGGGCGCCCTCTCTTTTTTCTGCTTGGGTCTTTTGACGTTCCAACGGGGCCTTGCCTTGCTGCCCAGGGCCGAATCAAAAAAATCTCACTTTGCCAAAATCTCAATCTGCGACGCCCCGAAGCTGGCGCAGGGCCTGTTCTTGTTCCCTTGTTCCCTCGGTCCCTTGGTCCCTGTCTTTCAATACGCCTGCAGCTGATCCAGCGGCAGCCGCACGCGGAAGCACGTCGAGCCCGGCTCCGACTTCACGCTCAAATGCCCGCGGTGCTTGCGCACGATGCGCATGGCATTGTCCAGTCCCAGGCCAAGCCCTTTGCCCGGGGCCTTGGTGGTAAAGAACGGCTCGAAGATGCGCTCCTGCAACTCGGGAGGAATGCCGGGGCCGGTGTCCCAGATTTCTACCAGCAGCATTTCGGCCTCAAGCCGGCAAGCCACGCGCAAACGGCGCGGGCTCCCCGACGCCTCGCTTTCGAGGGCGTCCAGTGCGTTTTCAATCAGCGCGGTCCACACCTGGTTCAGCTCCCCGCTGTATGCGCTGATGCGCGGCAGGTCGGGCTGATAGTCGCGCTCGATCTCGACGTTCGCCATGCGCGAGCGAAACATCTGCAGCGTCGCGTCGAGACCGGCCGGCACGTCGACTTCGAGAATGGGCGCGCGGTCCATATTGGAGTAGTCTTTGACGGCGCCGATCAGGTCGAAGATGTGCGAAGTGGAGTTCACGATGGTTTCGGCCGCCCGCGCGGAGCGCAGGAAGCGGGCGAAATATTGCAGCGAGACGCAAATTGCGTTTTCGTCGAGAAATCCGCGCAACTCTTCAAGGTCGGAGGTGGTCACGTGCTGCTCAGCCAGTTGCGCGGCCATCTCCCATGCGTCGGGGCAGCCGATCGCCGTGAGCCACGCGCGCGCCGATTCTTCGCGGGAAATAAACCCCAGGGCATCCGTGTCCTCTGCCCCGAGCGATCCGCCGGCGCGGCAGAGCATCTTCTCCTCCCACTCTTCGATCTTCCTTATCTGCTCCTCGGTCAGGCAAAGCAGAATCAGCTTCAGGCGATTGCTGCGGTTGGCGCGCAGGGCCGTGAGCAAACTGGCTGCGGCGCGTTGCGCGGCAGAAGCGGGATTGTTCAGCTCATGCGCGAGATTTCCGGCCAACTGGCCCAGCGCGGTGAGCTTCTCCGCCTGTTGCTCGATACGCGTCACCTCGCGTGCGCGGTCCAGAAGCGCCGAAACCACGATCTGCGCCATGGATGGAATGGCCGCCAGCATCTCGGGGAAAAGCGAGCGGTGAACCAGCAGTGCCCACACCGGCGACACGGCAAATCCCTGCCCGCCGTAACCTTTCATACGGGAGAAAGGCAGAATGCCGGTCATTTGCCCCATGCGGCCGACGAACAGCGCCATGGGGCCGCCGTGCTGACGCCGCACGTGAATCTCGCCCTTGAGGATCAGCACCATGTGCTCGGCGGGCGCGCCCTCTTCAAACAGAATGTCGCCGGGATTGGCGACGACTTCCTGGCCGTGGCGCGCCAGCCACAGCCGGTCTTCGAGCGGCAGGTCGTGCAAGGCGCCAATATGTACGAGGGCGGCCGCGATCTCTTCCGCAGGGGAGGGAGTGGCGGGCTGTGCGGCAGTGAGGGAAAGCATCGGCGAGCCTCCGGGGAGCAGATTCAGGATAGCGTGGAAACCCTGCGCTGTTAAGAATCCAGGTTGAAATGTAGGCGCGTTCAGACGCGTCGGGAGGATCAAGAGCTGTACTTGACCGGGTTGTGCCCGCCCGCGTTGAATGGAGAAAGCGCCGCAGCCAAAAGCAATCGCCTGAACGATTCGGTTCCGATCAACCAGGAGAAGCAACTGGCCAAAGAAGCCACCGGGATTGCCAGGAATGAGAATAAGTTCATCACTCGAGGGCGGCGAAGGATCGGCGAAATGAAGTTGAACACCATGCGGGCCGTGGATTACTGGATTGGCGTGCCCCTGTGCTTTTTGTGTACCCAGTTGATGCGATTGCTTGGAAGCCGCAAGGGCCCGGTGAAGCCGGAAAGAGTCCTCTTTATCGAGCTTTCAGAGATGGGCAGCACGGTGATTGCCAACCCCGCGCTGGAAAAGGCCAGGAAAGAGCTGGGCGCGGAGATCTTCTTTTTGATCTTCGAGCGAAACGCAGACAGCCTGCGCCTGCTGGATACGGTTCCCGCAGAGAATATCGTTACCATTCGCGACAACGGCCTCACTTCATTGACGCTGGACTCGCTTTGCTTTCTGCGGTGGGTGCGCAAGGCGAAGATTGATACGGTGGTGGATCTGGAGTTGTTCTCGCGCTACTCCGCGCTTCTAACCGGTCTCACGGCCGCACGCAGGCGCGTGGGCTTTTACCGCTTTCATTCCGAGGGGCTCTACCGCGGCGAGATGATGTCGCACCGCGTGAATTACAACGGCCACATCCACATGGCCAAGAATTTCGTCTGCATGGTGAATGCGCTTCTGGCTGCGAAGCCGGAGGTGCCGTACTCCAAGACCCATGTCTCCGATGAGGAGATTCGCGTTCCGGTGCGGCCCGTGCCGGAGAATGACAAGGAGTTTGTGCGCGGACTGGTGCGCGAGGTCTATCCCGCATTCAAGCCGGAGCATTTCCGGATCGTGCTCATCAATCCCAACAGCTCAGAGATGCTGCCGCAACGGCGTTGGCCGAGGGAGAATTTTGCCGCGCTCGCCAAAATGGTGGTGCGGGAGTGGGAGGATGCGCTGGTGCTGATTACCGGTTCGCCCAGCGAGCGCGAGGAGGCTCTCCGCATGCAAGACGCTATCGGCCACCCGCGCATTCGCAGCTTCGCCGGAATGCATAAGCTCGATGCCCTGATTCCGCTATACAACTTATCCGCTGTTTTGGTGACCAACGACAGCGGTCCCGGACACTTCTCGGCCATCACGCCCATCCGGTCGATTGTCCTATTTGGCCCGGAGACGCCAAGGCTCTATGGCAGCCTGGGCAATACGGAGTCAATTACCGCGGAGCTGGCCTGCTCGCCTTGTGTGACCGCCGCGAATCAGAAGAACTCTGCCTGCAATGATCCGGTTTGCATGCGCATGGTGACGCCGGAGCGCGTAATGGAGTCAATCCGCGGCGTGCTCAATAGCGAAAAAAATGTACAGCGAGAGTTTGTACAAGCATCGCCAGGTGGCGAACGAGAGCCCCGATGATCGAGCAACTGAACGAAGTTATTCACGAAATAGAGCATTCGTGGGCCACAAAGCGTGTGCTTGCGGTCGGCGACGTCATGCTCGACAGGTACATCTGGGGCGAGGTCGGGCGAATCTCACCGGAGGCGCCTGTGCCCGTGGTTCGAGTGACCTACAGGAGTGCCCGCCCGGGCGGCGTGGCCAACGTGGCCATGAACATGGCGTTGCTGGGCGCGCAAACCTGCGTGGTTGGCTTTACCGGCGATGATGAGAACGCGAAAGTCCTGGAGGCGAGCCTGCGCAGCCACGGCGTTGCTTCGGACTTCATCGTCTCCGAAGGTTTTCCGACAATTGTCAAGACGCGCATCCTGGGAGGCCAGCAGCAGATGCTGCGCCTCGACACGGAACGCTCCGACCCCAGGCCGCAGGCCGACTACGACAAACTGATTCAGAGAGTACTGGCGCGGCTTCCGGGGTGCGATGCGCTGGTTCTTTCCGATTATGCGAAGGGTTCTTTCTCCGCCGAGGTCTGCCAGGCTCTCATCCAGGCGGCTCGCGAGAAGGGCATCCCGGTTTTGGTGGATCCCAAGAGCCCTGACTTTTCGCGCTATCGCGGCGCGACCACGATTTGCCCCAACCTGGCGGAGATTTCCGCAGCCGCTCGGGAGCCGGACTGGACACGTGTGCACGGCATCGAGGAACCGCTCTGTGCAGCGCAGTCGATGGTGCGGGAGTTGAATCTGGATTTCCTTACCGCGACCCTGAGCGATAAGGGCATCGCCCTGGTGCGTCCCGGCAAGATCTTCACCGCGCCCGCAGTGGCGCGCAAGGTGTTCGATGTCTCCGGCGCAGGAGATACGGTGATCGCGGTACTGGCCTTGTGCCTGGCGTCCGCGCTTTCCCCGGAGACAGCAGTGCAGCTCGCCAACCTCGCCGCCGGCATTGTTGTGGGCAAGGTCGGCACAGTGCCTGTGGAGCGACACGAACTGCTGGCCGCGTTGGCTCCTGAGATCGCCCGTTCCGCAGCCAACAAGGCCTTGAACCGGCAGGAACTGGCCGACCGCGTGGTGATCTGGAAGGCCAACAACGAGCGAGTGGTTTTTACCAACGGCTGTTTTGATCTGCTGCACATCGGCCACATCACCTTGCTGGAGCAGGCCCGCCGCTATGGTGACAGGCTGATAGTCGCCGTGAATAGCGACCCCTCGGTGCGCGCGCTCAAAGGCCCGAACCGGCCCATCGTGGGCGAGCGCGAACGTGTTGCGGTTCTGGCCGCGCTGGCCGCCATTGACGCCGTGGTGGTGTTTGACGAGCCGACGCCTCTGGAGTTGATTGTTGCCGTCAAGCCAGACGTGATCGTGAAGGGCGGCGATTACAACCTGAATACAGTGGTCGGCGCCAAAGAGGTGGAATCCTGGGGCGGAGAAGTCCGAATCATTCCACTTGTCGAAGGCCGCTCCACCACTCACCTTATTCAGAAAGGGGCAGGACAGTAGGTCCTGTCTTTCTTTTGGATCGCGAAGGACATCGCGCTCCATGTGAGCGTAGTTGCGCCAGGCCGGCAGGTGGTACTGTATGACTTTGGTGCGTAACGCACAGTATGTTTATGGATTCTTTATAAAAAACTCTTTCCCATGTAATCACGACGATTAACACTCTCGTCCAACCATTAAAGTGCTAAATGTCGACTGAGACAGTTCCAACTCGCCCTTCGGAACGCCGAGCCACCACTCGGCGCATGCTCACCTTGATCGTTTTGATCGGGCTTGCTCTTCGGCTTGCCGTAATTTTGGCGCCGAACTTCGAGAATTTGATGGATGCCGACCATATCCATGGTTGGGAACCGGGGAATGTAGCCGAAGCTCTCCTGGCCGGCCGGGGCTTCGGCAGCTCCTTGATGTCGAACCAACCCTCGGCCATGTTGCCTCCGGTTTATCCGCTCATTGTCGCCGCCTCCTTCTATTTCTTCGGTATCCATACTGCGGCGTCGATCTTTGCCGTTCATGCGTTCGACTGCCTGATTAACTCGCTGGCCTGCATCCCCATTTTTCTCATGGCGCGCCGCAGCTTTGGCAAACGCGCGGGCTGGTGGGCGGCATGGGGATGGGCGTTCTTGCCCTACGGCATTTACTTTGCGGCGGCCTGGGCCTGGTCCACGCACCTGCTGCTGCTGTGCGTATGCTGGCTGCTGGTGCTGGCGCAGCACATGGAGCAATCTCCGCGGTGGGGCTTGTGGGCGGGCTTTGGCCTCCTCGCAGGCTTTGCAGGGCTCACCGAGCCCTCGGTGCTGATTGTGATTCCATTTCTGCTGGTGCTCGCCTGCTGGCGGCTCTTCCGCGACGGCAAGCGCTGGTTCCTGCCAGGCTGCGTGGCCTGTGTCACCATGGCCGCTGCGCTTTCTCCCTGGATGATCCGCAACGCCCTGGTCTTTCACCGCTTCATCCCCATGCGCGACAACATGGGCCTTGAGCTCTGGATGGGTAATAACGGCTACGATCTACGCTGGACCAGCGACGACATCCATCCCTTGCACGACGCGAAGGAGCTGGCCGCCTACAACTCCATGGGCGAAGTGGCCTACATGAATTGGAAATCGCAGCAGGCCAAAGCCTACATCCACGACCATCCGGGCTGGTATGCGTGGATGTGCGCGCGCCGTGCCGTGTACATCTGGACCGGCTTCTGGAGCTTCAACCGCGACTACCTCGCGCTCGAGCCCATGGATCCGGCCAACATTCCCTTTGCCACCACCCTTACGTTGCTCTGCCTTCTCGGTATCCTGCTCGCGTGGCGCGATACACCCTTCGAGGCCATCCGCTATGCGGGCGTGCTCTTTCTCTTTCCGCTTATGTATTACTTCTCGCACACTGAGCCCTACCAACTGCGTGCGGTCGATCCGCTAATGGTGGTCCTCGGCTGCCAGGCCATTCTGGTGCTGCGCGAACGCGTCAGGGAGCGCAGCGGGGCAGGAGAACTCCTTCCCGTTCCCGCGCCGGCCGAAGCCGCTGGAATGGACTAACGTCGCCCTCTATTTCCCGGTTCCTTCTTTCTCGACCGGCGCATCCAGAACCGGCTTGGTCTTTCCCGCGACGGTTCTGCCCGGCGCGCCATCGAGGTCGAAAACGATCACTTCGTTCGCGCCCGGATGCAGCCACGGACCTGGCACATAAAGCGTCTTCTGCGGTCCAATATTCCACACGCGCCCCAGCGCATGGCCGTTCAGCCACACCATTCCCTTCACGAATTTGCCGGTGTCGAGAAACGTGTCGCCGGGACGGTCAATCTGCAACGCGCCGCGATAGAAGCACGCGCCCGTGCAATCGGCCGCGCGGAACGGCAGCTTCTCTGGATCGCTCATGGGCAGCGAATAGATCTGCCAGCCCGTCAGCGGCTTGCCTGCCAGTGTGACCTGCTTCGTAATGCCCGCGCGCTCGCCACGAATCTCCACGCCGTAGTTCACCCGGCCCGTGTTCTCCACAAGGATTTCGAGCCGTGTTTTCGGCGCCTGCAAATCGACATGCAAATGATTCTGATCAAGCCGCCGGTCGAGCGTTCCCAGCAGCTTGCCGTCGGCGTAGATTTGCGCGTAGTCGTGGAGTTGGTCAAGAACCAGGTCGCCCGCCACAGGGCCGGGAACTGTCGTCCGGTAGAGAATGTAGCCGTACGCCTGGTTGAGATCCTCCATCGACACCACCTGCTCTGAAGAGAACGGCTGCGGCAGCGTTTGCCACAACGAGACGGACTCCTTGAATTCCACTGGAGGCGTCGCAATCGGCGGATCGACAACCGGAACCGGCGGTGGCGTCACGCCCGTGGCCTTGGCAATGGCGTCGCGGAACGGGAAGTACTTTGCGCCCGGCCGACCGCTCTCGTCGATCGCGGAATCGTAGTCGTAGCTGGTCACGTCCGGCTGGTACGGCGTTTGATTCACGCCTGCGCCATTCATCCAGCCAAAGCTCGTCCCGCCGTGCACCATGTAAATGCTGATCGAGTAGCCCTGCGCGAGAATCCATTGCAGCTCATCGGCCTGGGCCTTCGGGTCGGACGTGTGGTGCTCTCCGCCCCAGTGATCGAACCATCCGTCCCACCACTCGGTGGCCATGAACGGACCTTCGGGGCGCAGCTTGTGCAGCGTCGCAAACGCCTTGGGCGCGTTGCCCGGCGCAAAGTTGATGCCCGCCGGCAATCCCGGCAGCGAGCCGTTCGGGATTTGCTCGGGCCCATCCGCGGTGTAGATCAAAGATTTGCTGAACCCCGCATCCACGATGTCCTGATGAATCTGCTCCATGTAGTCGTGGTCGCTGCCGAATGAGCCGTACTCGTTCTCCACCTGCACCATGATGATCGGACCGCCGTTGGCAAGTTGCAGAGGCGCGAGTTCCTTGCCCAGGCGCAGCAGCCAGCGCCGCGCCGGCTCCATGAATTTGGGATCGGCGCTGCGCACCACCATGCCGGGGTCCTTCAGCAGCCACGCCGGGAATCCGCCCCACTCCCACTCCGCGCAGGAGTAGGGGCCGGGCCGCAGATTCACCAGCAGCCCCTCGCTCTGCGCCTCGCGCACAAACTCCGCCACGTCGTGCTGGCCCGTGAAGTCGTACACCCCGGGCTGCGGCTCATGAAAGTTCCAGAACACATAAGTTGTGATGGTGTTCAGTCCCATCGCCTTGGCCATGCGCAGCCGCGCGCGCCAATACGCGCGGGGAATACGCGCATAGTGCATCTCGCCCGCGACGATCTGGAACGGCTTGCCGTCGAGCACGAACTTGCCGCCTTCCACACCAAAGGTGCGATGGGCAGGAGCCTCGCCGGCCACGTGCGACGCGCCGGAAGCCTGCGCTGCGCATGCGCCGGCAAACAAAATAATCGATAGCGACGAAGACGAGAGCAGAGAGCAATTTGATTTTGCTGATCATGAATGTCTTTCCCGTGATGCAAGTTTGAAAATTGGAATGCCGCGCTGCGCATACCAGCACATGCGCAATCCCATGTGCAGACTCCCTTTGCGCGCCCACCCAATCATATGACACGCGGGCGCTTTCAATCTGCGGGGCGCCCATCCTGCTCACTCCGCCAACTCCGCTAACACCGCTAGCTCCGCTGTCTTGCCATAGTAGACTGAGCCTTGATTGCGCAACGGGAGATTCGCTCGATGCAAATTACGTTTGCCGCCTCAGAAAGCACGCCGCTTGCCAAGACCGGCGGGCTGGCCGACGTGGTGGGCGCGTTGCCGCCAGAGCTGGTCAAGCTGGGGCACCAGGTCACGGTCTACCTGCCGTTTTATGCGCGCATCCGGCAGCTCATTGAAGGCGAACCGAAATACCGCGGTCCGCTCCATCACCATCCCTTTCCGCTACTACAACCGTTTTGCCGGCGTCGTCGACGGAGGCAAGCGCGACGGCGTGCAGTACTACTTTATCGATTGCCCGGAGCTTTTTGACCGCAAGGAGCTTTACGGTCCTCCCGGCGCCGATTATGCCGATAACGCCGAGCGCTTCGGTCTCTTTTGCCGGGCGGTCATCGAGGCGTCAAAACTCCTCGGCGTGCCCGATGTTTTTCACGTTCACGACTGGCAGGCCGCGCTGATTCCCGTCTATCTGCGCACCACCTACCTTGACGATCCCGTATTGCACAGCGCGGCCACCGTGCTCACCATTCACAATGCCGCCTACCAGGGCAAATTTCCGCCCGATACCACCGAGCAGCTCCTCTTTCCGTGGGAGCTCTTCACCATGGACAAGGTGGAGCAGTTCGATCGCTTCAACTTTTTGAAGGGTGGCGTGGTATTTTCCGATCTGCTCACCACAGTGAGCCACAAATATGCCGAGGAAATCCAGACGGCCGAGTTCGGCGAGATGCTTGAAGGCGTTCTGTTGAAGCGCGCCGCCGATCTGCACGGCATTTTGAACGGTGTGGACTACGCGCAATGGAACCCAGCCGCCGACGGCCACCTGGCCGCGCATTACACGCCCGAGAATCTCGATGGCAAGCGCATCTGCCGCGCCGATCTGCTGCATGCCTTTGGCCTTGAAAAGGTCGCGGACACCACTCCCGTCATCGGCATCGTCTCGCGCCTGGCCACGCAAAAGGGATTCGGCATCGTGGCCAAGATCGTCGAAGAGCTGGCGGATCGCGATCTAGCCGTGGTGGCGCTGGGCACCGGCGATCCCTACTACGAAAACCTATTTCGCGGCTGGGCCTTCCGCCATCCCGACACCGTGGCCGTGCAGATTCGCTATGACGACGCCCTGGCGCACAAGATTGAGGCCGGCGCCGACATGTTTCTCATGCCTTCACTCTACGAGCCTTGCGGCCTGAACCAGATGTACTCGCTTAAGATACGGCACCGTGCCCATCGTGCGCGCTACCGGCGGTCTGGATGACACCATCGAGGAGTGGGACGCGGAGAAGGGAACTGGCACCGGCTTCAAATTCGAAGGCTACGATCCCAAAGACCTGCTCGCCGAGATCGACCGCGCCCTCGAAGCCTTCCGCGACAAAAAGGGCTGGACGCGCCTGATGCGCAACGGCATGGCCCGCGACTACAGCTGGTCCGGCCCGGCGAAGGAATACGTGCAGGTGTACGAAGAGGCCGTGCAGCGGATGGCATGAGACCATATTAATGTCTCAATGTCTCATTTGACAAAATATCTAAATTGTCGTATTTTCTCTATTGTCCGGACGATAGATTTCGGCCTGGAGGATGTATGCCAACTTTGATGGAGAAAACTGAAGTCACTTGTGCTGTGGAGGTATTTCTTTCGACAGCGCTGCTTCATCGCGAGCAGCCAGAGCGAGTGGATTTCACCATCGGGGACATCGTGAGTCGCGCGGCCCGCGAAGGGCTTTACGGAAGTTTGCGATCAGGCGTCAACGTTCATGTTTCGATGCACTGCGTGGCTAACCGTCCCCCCAACCCGGCCAAGCACCGGATGCTTTTTGCCACCGGAAAACACACACGCCGCCTCCTACTGCCCGGCGACGAGGTCCACCCAGGGAGGACGGGAAAAATTTTCCCGGATGCAGATGAAATTCCAGAAAGCTATCTGCCGCTGCTCGAATGGGCGAAGAAAAGATACGAGGAGGGTGGCCCGGTGGCGGGAGGGGGACGATCAGGTGGCGATCAAAGGCCGGACGGGGCATCAAGCGCATCGGCAAAGACAGCGGATCAATGGCTTGGATCACTCCTCGAAATGGAAGGACTTGGGAAAGAGTATTGGAAGGACGTGGATCCCGACGAATTCGTGCGCAAGTTGCGCGAGGGTTGGGAATGAGCCGGATTTTTCTCGACACCAACTTTTTTATCTACCTGATTGAGGGCGCAAGCCCTCAATCGGTTCGCGCACGGTATCTCAGTCGCGCATTCGCAGCTCGGCAAGATGAAGTGCTGACCTCAGCGATGAGCGTTGGAGAGGTCCTTGTCGTTCCTTTACGCAGCGGCGACTTTGCTCTAGCACAACGTTATCGGCAAATCTTCCGGGGAAGGGGGATCTCTGTGTTGCCGTTTGCCGAACAGGCCGCGGAGGCTTTCGCGCGAATTCGGATCCAGGCATCGATCAGGCCACCGGATGCAATTCAACTCGCGACCGCCGCAACCGCAGGATGCGACCTCTTTTTAACTAATGACGACCGGCTCCAGGGCATGACAGTTCCCGGGATTCACTTCATCACTTCGTTTGAAAAGGCGCCCATTTAAAGGGTGCTCAAAACCCCCGTGCAGCGCAAGACGTAGCCGCCGGCGCTATCTCCCGCGCCGCGCAAGCCAGGCAATCAAGTCCATCGCCAAGGCGAATTCCGCGTAAACTCCAACGATCACGATGCCAATGGCGATGACGGCTTTCAGGAAAGCCGTGATATCGCTCCTGCGCTGCATCTCCCAGTAGACGAGAGCCGCCGCGCCGCAGCCCATCAGGATCGAAATCGCGATCAAAGAAATTGCATGGGGGTTTCGGCCCGCGTAGTCGCAGGGGCAAATGAGGAGCGCCGTCGTTGCCGCAGTGATGAAGCCAAAAGCCAACGCGCGGCCGCGCCACAGCCGCCATCGCGGCCCTTCCGTTGCCGAATCTTCCCAGAGAAAAAGTTTGCCGTCCCGCATCTGTGCCGCACCTGAAGCCTCGCCAGGATTGGTCGCCCGCTCCCATTTCTCCTGACGTGCCGAATCGCGTCCGGTTTTCCACAGGAAATATCTGCTTGAGAGTTTGACTGCCACACTCAGCATTCATCAGGCATTACATTGAATTTAATTCCAACTTTACAAAAGCAGCGAAAGAGATATTTTTCTCGCTTGTTTGCTCGAAAGGTGAGTAGATGAAACATCTCTCCTGCTCTTCCCATTCTCCAGGTCGGCTCGCTTGGAGGTGGTTTCTCCTCGGTCTGCTGTTTTCCGCAGTCGCAGGCCACATTCATGCGCAATCCACATTCGGCGCCATCCTCGGCATGGTGCGCGACGCCACCGGAGCCATTATCCAGAATGCGCAGGTGACGCTCGCAGAACACCGGAACCCAGACCACGCTGGTAGCCACGGTGGACGAGAGCGGCAACTACGCCTTTCAGCAACGTCGACGTGGGCTCTTACCAGCTCACCATTGCCGCGCCAGGCTTTGAGACCGCAGTCGCTGCCCCAGATTGCGCTGACCGCGCGCGAAACCCGCCGCATCGACGCCACCCTCAAGCCCGGCGCCCAGACCCAGACCGTGGTGGTTAGTCGAAGACGCCGTGCCCGTGATCACCACCGACGTCTCGAACCTGGCCGAAACCAAGCTAGGCGATGAACTCGTCGAATCTGCCCGTCGCCATCTACTCCCGCTCCACCGGCTCCACCAGTCCCATCTCCACGCTCACCACCGAAGCCGGCGTGCAGACCGACGATAGCGGCGACCTGGCCGTGATGGGCACGACGCCCGCGCTGCTCAGCGTGACCATCGACGGTATTTCCTCAGTGGGCGTCGAGTACTCCGGCCCCGTGAACGAGATGTTTCCCTCCTTCAACTCCATCGAGGAAATTCGCGTCTCGGAAGTCGAACAACAACGCCGAGTTCTCCGGCGTCGCCGACATCACCACCGTCTCCAAGGCCGGCACCATCCACTACCACGGCGGCCTCTTCGAGAACCACGAGAACACCGTCTTCAACTCCAACAATCCCTTTGCGCTTTCCAAGCCGAGCATCATCATGAACGATTTTGGCGGCACGCTGGGCGGGCCGCTGCGCATTCCGCTCCTCGCCCTAACAGCAATCAGCACATTCTTCTTTGCCAGCTACGAGGGCTTGCGTCTGCCGCGCGAAACGCCCATGCTGCTGAGCGTGCCATCGGCAGCCATGCGCAACGGCAATCTCATCAGCTATCTTG
The DNA here is from genome assembly GCA_963826735.1 of uncultured Acidobacteriota bacterium. Classification (GTDB taxonomy): domain Bacteria; phylum Acidobacteriota; class Terriglobia; order Terriglobales; family Acidobacteriaceae; genus Telmatobacter. Next base: position 160,470 of record CAWGYN010000003.1, on the reverse strand, counting down.
CCGGCCAGGGTCTCAGTGCCATTTCGTCAGCCCGACGGATACGCCTATCGATCCTGCGAATGTGACCGCCGAGCCCCGATCGCCGCCAACGTGCTCAAGTATCTGTTGCCCGTGCCCAATTACGGCGCACCGGATTCCTACGCCAACAACTACCAGATCAACTTCCCCTCGCCCATCTCTGCCAACCAGGGCGACGTGCGCCTGGACCGCACGCTCTCCTCGCCGCCAATCCATCTTTGCGCGCTTCTCCTACAAGAATCGCCAGGTCCTCACCGCGCCCTCTGCCGCCTGCACCTTCACTACTGCGCTGAGGCCGGCAGCCCGCTGCAGGGCGCGTACAACACGCCGGAGATCGACGAAGGGCTTACCTTCGCGCACAACTTCATCTTCACGTCAGAATCTGCTGAACGAATTTCGCGGCGGATTCAACGCGCAGCACACCTCCGAGACGCAGAAGCTACTCAACCTCGCAGCTCCTCGCAGAAACCGGCTTTGCTTCGGTCGTTCCGCAGCCCGACACCGAGTGGTCTGAAGCGCCACAGGTGCTCATCAACGGCTTCATGTCCACCGGCGCGGGCAATCCCGGCATGCAGCGCGGCCAGATCTTCCAGACTCCTCGACAACGTCACCTGGACGCGTGGCACACACACAGCTTCAAGTTCGGCGGCGACTTCAAGCGCCTCACCGATCACGACGACAACGTCTATCGGCAACTACCGCTCCGGCTGGTATGTCTTCGACGGCGCTCTAGCGTCGGCCAGACCATCGGCGATCCCTACACCGCCTTCCTGCTCGGCTATCCCGATTACACCGAGGTGAGTTCCACCAACAACTCCACGATGGACGGTCTCGGCTACTCCTGGGCCTTCTTTGCGCAGGACGATTGGAAGCTCACGCCAAACCTCACGCTCAACCTGGGCCTGCGCTACGAACTCGCACCCGCCCATCCACGACACCCACTAGAACACGGCTACCTTCATGCCCGATTGGTCCGGCATCGGCAGCGACGGCGTGACCAAGGTCAACGGCGCCGTGGTGGTTCCCAACGCGCAGGCCAGCCAGAACGCGTCACAGGCTTTCCGCAATGGCATTGCGCCCACGCCCATCCTGACCGCTGCGCAAGCAGGCATTCCTCGAGTCCCTGCGCTTCACCGATCACACCGACTTCGGTCCGCGCCTCGGCTTCGCCTGGCGTCCCCTCGGCAACGACAGCACGGTTCTGCGCGGCGGCTGGGGGCGCTTCATTGAATCGCCGCTCGGCTTCTCGCTGGTTGCCGGCTGGGCCGTGGCCGCAAGCTACGTGGCCACGTACAACCAGGACTACGACTCCAGCGGCGTCACTCCGCTGCTCTCGCTCTCCAACCCGTTCAATCCCGCAACCGGCGGCTCACGGGACGCGGCTTCTACTATTCCTTTCCCATCCACTACATCGACCCGACGGTGCAGCAGTGGAACCTGACCTTCGAACAGAATATGGGCCACAGCATCGGCCTCCGGCTCTCCTACACCGGCAGCCACGGGCAGGACCTCGAAGCCATGGAGGACCTGAACCAGGTGCATCCCAACACCGTGGGCTACGCCACCGCCGCCGCCAGCCTCCCGTACCCCAGCTGGAGCGTGATTCAGAGCGTCGAGAACGCCGCCTTCAGCAACTACCAGAGCGGCACTGTCGAGCTATCGCGCCACAGCGGCAAGTCGATCACCTTCGACGCCGAGCTACATGTTCACGCGCGACCTTTCCAATGCCGGCGGCGTACGCCCAGCGCGTTTGCCGTCGCCGGCGGCAGCTTTCTTACCGATCGCTTCAATCCCGGCCTCGACTACGGCAACGTGATCTACGATCGGCGGCATCGCTTTCTGGCCACGTATCTTTACAATTTGCCATTCGGCGCAGGCCAGCGCTGGCTGACAAGGAGCAGCACGGCGAGGGCGGTCGCGGGCAACTGGCAACTGGCGGGTGTAACGGTCTTCCAGAGCGGTCCATTCCTCACGCCCTACGAGCAGTCCATCGATCCGGCGAATACCAACATTCTCACCACCGTTGGCCTCGCCCGCACGGACCAGTTGCAGAGCGTTTCGCTCTACGCGCCCAAGCGTACGACTGCCCAGTGGCTCAATCCCGCCGCGTTTCCTTACCAAAATCTCGCTGTCGATTACAATTCCGGAAACCTGACCGGCATCGGCCGCTTCGGCAACGCTCCGGTGGGCGGCGTGGTCGGCCCCGGCACGGCCAACTTCTCGCTGTCTCTCATGAAGGCGGTAACGCTCAACGAGCAAACCAGCTTCCGCTTCAGCGCCGAGGCCGCGAACGTCTTCAACCACCGCAACTACGAGCCGCCCAACATGCAGGTCGACTCCTCCGCCTTCGGATCGATTACGGCATTGCAGACGGCCGAAGGCGCAGGCCCGCGCAGTCTGGAGTTGACGGGGCGGTTCAGCTTTTGAGAGCCGGCGCGGCCCGCAAATGTCATCATCGCGCCGGTGGGAAACCTGCCAGGCTACATTCTGTTAACCTGTGGACTCTTGTAGAGGAAACTTACCCGGAGGTTTTGCGATGCACATTCGATTGATGGCAGCATGTTGTTTATTGGGTCTGGGTTCGCTCGCTGCGGCGGCCCCAGCGACAGCCCAGATGGGCGGCCCGGCGAAGGGACCGGAGATCGGCTCCATTGCCACGCCGGCCGTGGCTTTCGATTCGCAGTTGAGCGTGATTGAAGGCGAGATGATGAGCGCGGTGAAAGCCATGCCCGCCGACAAGTTCGACTTTGCTCCCAGCGAGGCGATCTTTGTGCCGGGGCAGAAGACCGAGTTCGCCACGGTGAGGACCTTTGCGCAGCAGGCGACTCATGTGGCCGAAGCGAATTATTTCTTCTACAACATCGTCAGCGGACTCGAGCCGGACAGGGATCCACGCGCGATCCTGAAGCTGACCAAAAAGGATGACGTGGTGGCTGCGCTAGCGGCCTCGTTTGCCTTTGCCCACAAAGCCATCGCTACGCTGACACCGGCCAACGCGTTTGAGGTGATCAAATCGCCGGAACCGGGCTTCCAGACGCGCGCCACGCTTGCCTCGTTTGGCATATCGCATTGCTGGGATCACTACGGCCAGATGGTCGAATACCTGCGCATGAACGGAATTGTGCCGCCGGCGAGCGCGAAATAGCGGAGGTTGCCGATAAAAGCACGGCTAGTGTCCCGAGTCAGAAGTTCGGATCATAATGATCGGTCATCCTGAGCGAAGTTCGCCGCGCTTTGTGCGGCAAACGGAGTCGAAGGACCTGCATTTGTTCTTCAAGGAGCTTCAGACCCACCACACTAGTTGTGCTTGCCCTTCCACTCCGCGTACGGCCCCTGGAAGTCCTCGATCTCCTTGTCGTGAAAAATCCACATGCGCGTGGCCACTTCATCGATCAGGTCGTGGTCATGCGTCACTAGCAGCACCGTGCCCTCGTACCGCTGCAGCGCAATGTTCAGCGCGTTGATGGCTTCGAGGTCAAGGTGGTTGGTGGGTTCGTCGAAGATCAAAATGTTGGGCTTGGTCAGGATCAGTTTGCAGAACGCCAGTCGCGCCTGCTCGCCGCCGGAGAGCGCCTTCGTTGGTTTCGAGCCCTCTTCGCCGCTGAACAGCATCTGCCCCAGGATCCCGCGAATGTCTTCAACGTGCGCTGCGGGATTCCACTGGTGCAGCCAATCCGAAACTGTCAGACCAGGCAGAATCGTCGCGCCGACATCCTGCGGAAAATATCCCACCTGCGCCTCGTGCCCCCAGAATACTGAACCCGAATCGAGCGTGAAATCCTTCTCGGCCAGGCCGGGATAATTTGCCAGCAGGCTCTTCAGCAGCGTGGTTTTGCCCGCGCCGTTGCGCCCCATCAGGCAGATTTTTTCGCCGCGCAGAATGTTGGCGGTAAAGCCATCAATGACTTCCTGTTCGCCGTAATACTTCGTCAAGTGCTTGAACTCCAGCACGTGCTTACCGCTGGGCCGCGTCTGGTCGAAGCGGATGTAGGGCCGCTGGATGTTCGACCGCGCCAGGTCGTTGGTTTGCAGCCGCTCCACTTCCTTGCGCCGGCTCGTCACCTGGCTGGAGCGCGTACCCGCCGCAAATCGCGCAATAAAATCGTTCAACTGCGCGATCTTCTTTTCGCGCTGCGCAATCTGCGCCTCGAGCGTGGAACGAATCTGAGTCTTCGCCATCACCATCTCGTCGTAACCGCCGGTGTAAGTGATGATGGTCTCGTAATCGATGTCGGCGGTATGCGTGGTGACCGAATTCAAAAAGTGCCGGTCGTGCGAGATCGCGATCAGGGTGCCGTCGTAGTTCGTCAACGTATCCTGCAGCCAGTGAATCGAATCGAGATCAAGATAGTTGGTCGGCTCGTCGAGCAGCAGCGCCTCCGGCTTGCCGAAGAGCGCCTGCGCCAGCAGCACGCGCACCTTTTGCCCGCCCTGCAACTCGCTCATCTTGCGCTCGTGCAAGGATTCGGGAATGTCGAGGCCGTCAAGCAGGACGGCAGCGTCGCTCTCGGCCGTGTAACCGTCCTCGTCGCCGATGGTGCCTTCCAGTTCGCCCAGTCGCATACCGTCTTCGTCGGTCATTTCCGGCTTGGCATAGATGCGGTCGCGCTCTTCCAGAGCCGCCCACAGCGGCTTGTTGCCCATGATCACGGTGTCGATCGCGCGATACGCATCGAAGGCAAACTGATCCTGGCGCAGCACGCCCAGTTTGCGCGGGCGCACCACCGTCCCCTTCTGCGGCTCCAGTTCGCCGGTCAGGATTTTCATGAAAGTCGACTTGCCAGACCCGTTTGGCCCGGTCAGTCCGTAGCGCCGCCCCGGCGTGAAAGCGGTGCTCACGTCCTCGAAGAGAATCTTCGAGCCGTAGCGCATGGAAACATTGCTGACGCTGATCATTCTTTGCGATTTCCTAAGAGTATTTCCAGTTGCGCGCACAAGCCGCAACGGTGCATCGGCCGCAAGAGCCCGTTCCAACCAGGTTGAAGCGTGGTTTTAGGGCAGATGCAACCGCCCCGAAGAAAAACTCACTGCCACACTTCTAGTTTCTCATAAAAAACGCGGAAAATCCGGTCCGGAAGGGCGGTTCTCCGCAGCGGCTCCAGGCCCTCAAAAAATCTCCCGTAGCCTCGCAAACCCGTCCAGCTCGATCAGATGCTGGCCCTCCGGCGCTGCGTCCACCGTCGCGTGCTCCAGCACCCACGTGTCTTTGTGAAAGAGAAACACCGCATGCAGACCGGCGGCCAGCGCGGGATTGATGTCGCTTTTGGGGCTGTTGCCGATCATCCAACTGGTGTGCGGCCTTAGCTCATGACGCGCAATCACTTCGCGATAGGTTGGCGGATCCTTCTCCGCCACAATCTCCACGGCGGCAAAGTGTTGGGCCAGGCCCGATCGCGCCAATTTGTCAGCTTGCTCGGCGTGGTTGCCTTTGGTCATCAGGATGAGATGATGCCGGCCGGCCAGTTCTTCAAGTGTCTCCGCTACTCCCGGCAGCAATTCGATCTCCTGCTCAGCAATGGAGCGCGCAAAGCCGCGGATGCGCTCACGCTTTTCCTCGGTCACTGGCGCGGGGCTCAGGCGCTCGAAGCAGTCGACCAGTGACCGAGTGAAGCTCGACAGTCCGTAGCCATGCGAAAGGATGGTCTCGCGCTCCACGGCGTTCAGCGCCAGCCGCACTTCGGCCGGCGAGTACTCGTGATGGTCCAGAAAGCTGATGAACGCGGCGATGGCGCGCTCAAAGTAGATGTTGTTTTCCCAAAGCGTATCGTCTGCGTCGATCAGCAGGGTTTGTCCGGCAGGGTAGCGGGGCATAGATCGATGGTAAAGGCTGCGGGGTGTTTATTTCCAGTGTGCCATAGAAGTTTATAGCCGAGTTAGCGCAGTTGACAAGTGTAAAGTAACAGGCTACACTTTACTTGTGAAGATCCGAAGCTTCGCGCACAAGGGCCTCAAGAAGCTTTACGAGGAAGATGAGACCAAGGGCCTCGCAGCCGCCACGGTCGATAAACTTCGCAAGATGCTTCTGTTCCTCGACGAAATGGAGAATGCGGAAGAATTGCTTGCTCTTCCGGCGTGGCGAGCGCACACGCTGACGGGCAATCGCAAGGGAACCTGGAGCCTGAGTGTGACGGCCAATCGGCGCCTGACCTTTCGCTTTGACAAGACCGGACGCGAAATCCTCGACGTAAACCTGGAAGACTATCACTGAGCTCGAATGGAGACAACCCATGCCGATGAAGAACCCGCCCCACCCGGGAGAATTTATTAAGACCGAAATTGTCGAGGCCGCGGGACTGACGGTTACAGCTGCGGCGCGGGCGCTGCGCGTTTCGCGGCCCGCCTTGTCCAGCCTCCTCAACGGCAAAGCGGACCTCTCCGGAGAGATGGCTTTGCGCATCGAAAAAGCCTTCGGCGTGAGGATGGATACACTGATGCGGATGCAGAGCGCTTACGACATCGCGAAGACGCGAAAGAATGCCGGCAAGTTGCGCATTCCGCGCCTAGGGCTTTCAAGCGCCGCTGCGTAGCGCGCCTGAACGAAACAAAGGAAGCCCGTTTATGCGCCGAGTTCAGCGCGGATCGCGGCGGCAATCGCTTCCGCATGTCTGCGCATCGCCTCTTCGCTCTCGGCCTCGATCATCACGCGCGCCAGCGCCTCGGTTCCGCTGTAGCGAATCACCACGCGGCCCGTGTCCTTCAGCTCTTCTTCCGCGGCGCGGATCGCCGTGACCACCGCGGGAATTGTATCCAGCAGCTTTTTCTCGCGCACCTTCACGTTCACAATTACCTGTGGGAAGACTTTGAGATCGGCGGTCAGTTCGTCCAGAGATTTGCCGGTGCGCTCCACCAGATCGAGCACCACCAGCGCGGTCAGTAGGCCGTCCCCCGTGGTCGCCAGGTGAGGGAAGAGAATGTGCCCGGACTGTTCGCCGCCCAGCGCCGCATTCAGCTTCTGCATCTCCTCGAGCACGTAGCGGTCGCCCACCGCTGCGCGCACCATGCGGATGCCGCTGCGCTTCAGCGCCGCTTCCAGTCCCATGTTCGACATGGTCGTCGCCACCACGATGTCCCCCGTCAACATGCCGCACGTTTTCAAGTCGCGCGCCGCCATCAGCAGAATGGCGTCGCCGTTGATCACGTTGCCTTGCGGGCCGGCCAGCATGCAGCGATCCGCGTCGCCATCGAACGTTACACCCAGGTCCGCGCCTTGCGCCTTCACTTCGCCAGCCACGTGCTCCGGATGCAACGCCCCGCAGTTCGCGTTGATGTTGCGGCCGTCGGGCGCGATGTGGAGCAGGGTAATGTTGTTGCGTCCGCCATGATCGAGGCGCTGAAAGAGTTCCGGCGCAATGGCCGCAGCCGCGCCGTTGGCGCAATCAGCCACAATTTGCAGATGAGAGAGCGAGAGGCCGGGAACGCAATCGATCAAAAATTGAATGTAGTCGGCCTGCAGCGCCGCATTGTCCTCGACCGCGGGAAAACGTTGCGCGTCGGAGATCTCCACCTGCGCGGCGTGGTGAAGAATCTCGTCTTCCATGGCCAGTTCCAACGCGTCGGGAAGCTTGAAGCCATCCGCGCCAAAAAGCTTGATGCCGTTGTCCTGCCATGGATTATGCGAAGCAGAAATCACGACGCCGGCTTGGTAGCCATGCGTGCGCGCGAGAAACGCGACCGCCGGCGTGGTCACAACACCCGCGCTTTCGACCTGTGCGCCTGCTTCACGCAGGCCTGCCGCCAGTGTGGCCGCGATCCACGGCCCGGACTCGCGCGTGTCGCGGCCGAGAAGCACTTTGGGTTTTGCCGCGGTTTTTCGCAGCGAGTGCGCCAGCGCCAGGCCCACGCTGTAAATCGTGGTGGGGTCGAGCGGCGCCTGGCCTGCAATGGCGCGAATGCCGTCGGTTCCGAAAAGTTTGCGTGTGGAAGATGCAGTCATGATTTCGATTTCCTGCCTCGTTTGCCGGAGCTGGGCGCAGCAGTTGCGCGGTTTGGGGAAGTCTGGGGCGCAACGGCCGCCGTCGACTCAACCCGGCTCAAGAAGGAGCCGTCGGACAGGCGCGTGGTCACGCAGTCGCCTGCTGCAATCTGCGTCGTCGAGCGTACCAGTGCGCCCTCAGCGGAGAGCACCAGGGCGTACCCGCGATCCAGCACTGCCAACGGTGATAGGGAATGAAGGCGCGCGTCGAGAGCATTTAATTTGGCTGCAGAAGACTGCAACAAGCGCTCCAGGCAACGGTCGAGGCGGGCGCGGAAGTCGGCCAGGTGCTCGCGCGCGTGGGCCAGGTTCTGCCGTGGATCGTGCCGCAGCACTGCCGCGGTCAGCTCCGCTATCCGATTCTGCCGCGAGCGCAGTTGTGCGGTGAGCGCGGTATCAAGCCGCTCGGTCGCATCGTCCAGGCGCTGCCCCAATCGGTGCAAAAGTGTGGTCACGCGCGACTCGACGCGGCTTACCGGCAATCGCGTCAGCCGCTGCCGCGCCTGCAGCAGTTGAAAGCGCGCGGCGCGCTCCAGGCGATGCGACTGTGTGGCCAGATGCTCGGCAATCTTGTGCTGCGCCTCGGTGATCAACTCCGCTGCGGCCGAAGGCGTGGGCGCGCGCAAGTCGGCGACGAAATCCGCGATCGTGAAGTCGGTCTCATGGCCGACCGCAGAAACGACAGGAAGCCTGCTTGATGCAATCGCTCGCGCCACGCGCTCGCTGTTGAAGGCGGCCAGATCTTCGAGCGAACCCCCGCCGCGTGCCAGCACAATCAGGTCCACGAGATTCCCCGCGTTAAGCTCGGCCAGCGCAGCTTCGATCTCCGCAGGCGCCGATTCGCCCTGCACCGAAACCGGGCAAAGCAGAACGTTCAATCCCGAGTGACGCCGGCTGACGATATTCAAAAAATCCCGAATCACGGCGCCCGTGGGCGAAGTCACGATGCCCACGGTATGTGGAAACAGAGGCAGCGGCTTTTTGCGTTCGGCGTCAAACAGCCCTTCGGCCTTGAGCCGTTGCTTCAGTTGCTCAAAGGCCAGTTGCAGCGATCCCGCGCCCACCGGCTCCATGGTCTCCGCCACCAACTGCATTTGGCCGCGCTGTTCGTAGACGCTCACCCGCCCGCGCACCAGCACATGCAGTCCGTCTTCGGGGCGAAAGCGCAGCAGCATGGCCTGACGCCGGAAAAGCACGATGGGCAGTTGAGCGTCGGCATCTTTGAGCGTGAAATACACATGCCCGGAGGGCGCGGGACGGAAGTTCGAAATCTCGCCCTCCACCCAGATGTCGCCGTACTCCTGCTCCACCAGCTCGCGTACCTGCGCCACCAATTCGCGGACGGGCCAGATGCGGCGCGTGGCGCGCGGCTCATCAAAGCTCAGGCCGAGCTGGTCCTCGAGGTCGGTGTGGGATGCAAATGGATCGCGTGCGGTCACTGCAAATGAGTGTAATTGTTGAGGCGTCAGGCCGAGGCCTTGCGGCTCTCCACGATGCTGCGCAATTCCCTGGCAGCGTCCGCAAGTTTCGCGCCCGCATCGCGGCCCGGCGAGGATTGGGGAGCGAACGTCAGCTCCACTTCGCGCGCCAGCACCGTGCCCCGCGTGAGGCCGAAGGTGCCCAGCACGCCGGCCAGCTTGTGCGCGGCCGATTGCCCAGCTTCACGTTGCTTTGCTGTGAGCTTGCCTTCGGCGGCGGCCCGGGCTGCGGCCTCAAGAACTGCGACGCGCTCAATGATATCCGGCAAAAACCGCGCCCACAGGCCATCCATCGCCTGCGTGAGAGCCTCATCCGTGAGGGGGCTGGGTTGGGATTTGGTTTTCATGGCATCGAGCGTTCAGCTCCAGCCCAGCGCGCGGGCAATCTGCGTCGACAGCGTCATGGGATCGAAGGGCTTGAACAGCACGGCCTCCACGCCGAGGTCCGCAAAGCGTCGCTGGTCGTTGCCCTGCACCTTGGCCGTCAAAAGCAGTACGGGAATCCGCGCCGTGGCCGCGTTCTTGCGCAGTTCGCGAAAGGTCGTGGGCCCATCCATCCCCGGCATCATTACGTCCAGCAGAATAGCATCGGGCTGATGTTCCGCCGCGCGCAACAGTCCCTGCGCTCCGGAGCTGGCCTTGATCACATCCCAGCCCGCTACGCTTTCCAGGCTCAGCGCGGCTACTTCGCGGATGTCGTCTTCATCGTCGATGATCAGGATCTTGCGCGCCACTCTGGAAAGGCTCCTTCGGGTGTGGTCATTCAGAAGTTCGCATCACAACGGATTCACCACACCAGAACTGGTTGCATAAATGCCGCCGCGAAAGGGCATGACTTCAGTCGTGCCGCACGAGACGCATAAAACCTGGGGCTTTAGCCCCTGAGGGATGTCTTTCAACCGCCCCGACAATTTATGCAACCGGTTCTAGACTATTGTCCGCTGCCCGCGCAGTGTTGTCGATGCACGCGAAAAAATACGCGTTATGAATTCGGTACGGCCGGTTGCGCGGATGCGTCTTCCTGCGTCTGTTGCAGGGAGCGCAGCATCGTGAGCACCAGCGCCTCAAGCTGTTGCGGCTGCACGCGCGTCTTGGCCATGAAATACGTTGGCCCCAGCGTGAGATGCCGGCGTTCCGCCGGTGACAGATCGCGGCCCGAGTACACCACCAGCGGCAGGTGCGCCAGGCTTTCGTGCTGGCGCAACCAATCCACCACGTTGAAGCCGTCGCCGTCGGGCAGCCCGATATCGAGCACCAGCAGGTGGGGCGCGAATTCCGAGCAGGCGTCAATGGTTTCCTCCAGCGAGTGCGCCGTCTGCACGGTAATACCTCCGCGGGTAAACACCTCGCCGATCATCTGCGCCAGGTCGCGATCGTCCTCCACAATCAGAATCCGCGCCGTGCCGGCCGACCCGCACAGCACGCGCGCCAATTCGGTCAGCAGCGCATCTTCTTCAAGCGGATTTGTTACCCAGCCCCTGCGCGTCCCCGGGCAGCGCCTCGGAGTTATTCGCATCCTCCACGCTCAGCAACACCACCGGCGTGTGCGCGGCAGAATCCAGGCGCCGCAGCAGCGGAAGAATCGCCCATCCGTTCATGCCGTCCAGCGACGTATCCACAAGGATGGCGTGCGCGCCCTCGCCGTGCCGCCGACAGCGTCTGCTCCACGGTCGAGGTTTGCACCACCGAATAGCCATGGCGGGCCAACTGCGCCGCAATCCTCGGCCGCGACTCCGCGTTGGCATCGGCCAGCACCACCGTCCCGTGCCCGGTTTCTGGCTCCGGCGTGCCGCCCTCTACTGGCACAGGCACCGGATGATACGGCAGGAAGATGCGGAAGGTCGATCCGCGCACTGGATTGCGCTCGGCCCAAATGCGTCCCGAGTGCTGCAGAACAATGGTGCGGCAAATGGCCAGGCCCAAACCCGTGCCGCCCTTCTGCCGTGAATCGGAAGCGTCCACCTGCTGGAAGCGCCCGAAGATCGCCTCCAGCTTGTCGGCGGGAATGCCGCGCCCGTGATCGATCACGGAGAGAATCACGCCGGTCACGCCCGGCCGCAGCATCACGCTCACCGGCGAATTCGGCGGCGAGAACTTGACCGCGTTCGACAGCAGATTCGTGATCACCTGCAGCAGGCGATCGGGATCGGCCGTAATTTCCGCCTGCGTGGTGTCGTGCATAGCTTCACGCCCGCGGCATCGGCCACCGGCTGCATGTCTTCCATGGCCTGCCTCACGATATCCGCCAGTTGCACCGCGCGGAAGGCCAGCGGCTCGCGCCCGCTCTGGATGCGCTCCAGATCGAGAATGTCGTTGATCAGCCGCACCAGCCGGTCGGAGTTGGTAAGCGCGATGCGCAACAGGTTTGACGCCTTCTCGTTCACCTCGCCGAGCATTCCCGACGTCAGCAGTCCCAGCGCCCCGCGAATCGAAGTCAGCGGCGTGCGCAGCTCGTGGCTCACCGTGGAGATGAACTCATCCTTCATCCGGTCCAGAGCGTAGCGCTGGCTGATGTCGCGAAAGCTCAGCACCGAGCCGGAAAAACTGCCGCTGCCCGTGGATCGGCGTCAGAACATATTCAGCCGGGAAGGAACTGCCATCGGCGCGGAAGAAGTTTTCCTCGCCGGCCGCGGAGGCGGATCTTGTCGCGGCCTTGCGCAGCGGGCAATCCTCGCCGCATGCGCGGTCCGGCGGCGCGGCGCCGTGCAGCAATTCGTGCAATGGCCTGCCTGCAAGCGTGTCCGGCGGCGCGCCCAGCAGCCGCGCCGCCGCCGGATTGGCAAAGCGCACGTGGCCCTCGCGGTCCAGCCCGCAGATCCCGTCGGCCACCGCATCCAGCAGGATCTCCTGCTGCCGTCTCAAGTCCTCGGCGCGCCCGCGTTCCTGGGACCGCGCCAGCATCTGTCCCAGCGATGCGGCTGCAGTTTCCACTGCAGCCATGGCCTCGCGGTCTTCGCGCAGACGGAAGCGACGAATAGAATTCCAGCACCGCCAGCACCTTGTTGCCGGCGCGCACCGGCACGGCCCAGCCTGAAACCATCTCGTGTTCGAGCGCCTCGGTCACACGCTGGCTGGGTGGCGCTGCGGCCAGGTCGGCGATCCACACCGCGCGCCCCTCCTTCCATGCGCGCTCCGGCAGCTCGGTGCCGTTGGCCAGCGTCAGGCCCATGCTCCGCTGGATGAGCTCTTCAGCGCGTCGCCCGGGAACACCCCATGCCGTCCCAAACTCCAGGTGCATCTGCTCGGCGTTCACCAGCCATTCGATGCCCAGTTCCCATCCCTGGGAGATGCAAAGCGCCTCCAGGATGCGCATGCCCGCGGATTCGCCCGACGCATTCTCGCCCACGATCTGGCTCACCGCCAGTTGCAGCGCCAGCCGGTTCTCGCGCTGCTTCTGCTGCGTCACGTCGCGCAGCAGGCAGCGCACCGCCAGCGCGATTGCCCGCTTTCTGCCGCCGGCTCAGGCTCAACTCCAGCTCCAGCACGCGCCCGTCTGGCGGTATGGTGGCGCAGCGGTGCGCGGTCCACCGGTTCGCCGTCCAGCGCGCGGCGGAACAGCGCGGCCACCTCGGCCCGCGCGCTGCTTGAGAAAAGCTCCTCGAACGAATGCAGAGCCAGCATCGCCGTGCGCTCCAGCCCAAAGCACTGTCTGCCATGCGGGATTGGCATAAAGAAACTGTCCGGTCGGGCTCAGCGTCGCAATCATCTCGCTGGAGTGCTCGAAAAGATCGCGGTATCGTCTCCTGCGACTCGCGCTGCGCCTGCTCGCGTTGCGGAATCGAACCCTGTTCCACGGCTACTGCCACCATGCCCGTGAACTCGGCCGTGGGGCCGCGTAGTGCCGAGATATGCAGTTTGACCGGGATCATGGTGCCGTCTTTGTGCATCACTTGCGCACTGAAGCTGGGCACCATGCTGGGCGGCAACATGCGTACGCAGGCCAGGTACTCGGCGATGCGCCCGGCAGGCGTAACCTCCGGCGGCCGGGTCACGTGACACAGCTTCTGGATCTCCCCCACCAGCCGTTCACCCTCTCCCGGCGCCAGGATTGCGGTCTTGCCCCACATTTCCGCCACCTCTGCGGCGCGGTAGCCTAGCAACCGTTCCGCCGAGGGATTCGCGTAGAACATCTCCCCTTCGAGATTCATGGCCACAACCGCAGGCCCCGCCGCGTCGAGCAGCTCGCGCAAACCCTTGCCGATGGCCTCGTGCGCCGGCACCTCATGCGTGGCGTGTACCACCAGCCGGTTCACGATGTACGCAAAGACCACCGTGCCCACTGCGGCCGTCAGGATAATCAGCGATTGCCACCGGAAAGCCGGAAGCACGCGCGCCAGCCCGACGCCTGCAGCGAGCGTCAGGATGAAAAGCGGCAGAATCAGCCAAAGCTGCGAAATGGCGGGCCGGGCCCCATCTGCTTGCCCGTTGCCGCGAATATTTTCGCGCTTCTTCTGGATCTCCGCCACGCTCATCGGCTCTTCCTTGTCCCCTTTTCGCCGGCTTTGGCCTTCATCCGCCCAATGGTCAACTGCAAACGTTTCCTTGCGGGGGTATTTCCCCGCGTGGCAACGTCACAATGCGCCATCGAACACCCGTTTCGCACCATACTTCACCCCAAGGCGGTGCGACTTTACGAATTGCACGTAGTATAGGCGTTTGATTCCACCCTCTCTAGGCAAAACCACATCCCACCCCCACGAGGGACGCAATCCAGTTACCGGTCCGGGAACCGCGTCCCCGTTTTGGCAGTTTGGATAGGCCCGCATCCCCCTCCGCTCGCCCCCAACACCTTCTGGATCGGCCCATCCACACTCGCACTCACACTCACACTCGCATCTCATATACTGGCTTCATGATCCGCCACCGCGTGAAAGCCATCTCTCTCCGCATCGTCCTGCCCGCTGCCGTGCTTCTGGGCCTCGCTCTTCCTTCCGAGCCCGCCCGCGCATGGGAGCAGGATGGCCATCGCATCATCAACAAGCTGGCCGCGAGCAATCTGCCTGCCGACATGCCCGCCTTCCTGCGCACTCAGGCTGCCATCGACGAGATGGAGTATCTCGGCCCCGAGCCCGATCGCTGGCGCTCCCGAGCCGAACCCGAGCTCAGCGCAGCCCAGGCTCCGGAGCATTTTATCGATTTTGAGGCAGCCGACGCCCTCGGCCCGCTGCCGCACAAGCGCCTCGACTTCGAGGCCAAGGTCTTCGCCGCCGGCCTGCGGCCTGAGACCATCGGCCTGCAGCCGTGGGAGACCGACGAAGTCTGGGAGCGCCTGAAAGCCGCCATGCGCCAGTACCGCTATCTCGTTACTGCCGGTCCATCCGCAGATGCCGATACCAAATCCGTCGAAGCCGCCATTCTCTTCTACGCCGGCTGGCTCGGCCATTACGTCGGCGACGGCTCCCAGCCTCTCCACGTCACCATCAATTACAACGGCTGGGTCGGCCCCAACCCCAACGGCTACACCACCAGCCATCAGATTCACCACCAGTTCGAGGGCCCATTTGTCGCGGCCAACATCCACGCCCCCGAAGTGCAGGCCAAAATGACGCCGGTCAAGCTCATCCAGGGCGATATGTTCGACGCCTACGTCGCCTATCTGCGCCACACCGGAACCTACACCGAAAAGGTCTACCAGTTCGACAAGGCGAGAGCCTTCATCGGCGCGGGCACGCCCGATTCGCGCGACTTCACCGCCGCTCGCCTGGCCGACGGCGCCAGCATGTTACGCGACATGATCTACACCGCCTGGATCGACAGCGCCCAACCGGTCCCCGAACGCCCAGCAGGACAGTAGAGTTGAGCGTGCTCGAACCATTGCTCCATCCGTTGCTTTATTCCGGCGAAGGGCGGGATGCCGGTTAAGTCCCATGGAATCAGTCTAAATGTTCGGCAATAATATACTTGACTAATGATCAAATTCGTGAGATTCTGTCTTTGCCATGAAAAACGAAGTCAAAACCCTAGCAGATGCAATCAGATACTTCTCTGATGAGCAAACCTGTATCGACACCGTAGCGTTCATGCGCTGGCCCAAGGGTGTTGAGTGCCCCGCGTGCCTTATGCCCAAGGAACGTCAGCACTGGCTTAAGACTCAGCGGCGCTGGCAGTGCCGGGACTGCGGCAGGCAGTATTCCGTGAAGGTGAATACCATCTTCGAGGATTCGGCCATCTCGCTCAAGAAGTGGCTCCCCGCAATGTGGCTCCTGGCGAACTGCAAGAACGGAGTTTCGAGCTACGAGATTGCCCGCTCCATCGGCGTCACTCAGAAATCGGCGTGGTTCATGCTGCACCGCATTCGTGAGGCCATGAAGAGCGGTTCTATTCGGAAGCTGGGGAACACTGGCGGGCCGGTTGAAGTCGATGAGGCGTTCATCGGCCCTGATACTACCCGGATGCATCGCAAGGACAGACTGCGCCGGATCGAACTAAACAAACATCAAGGCAAAGTGATTGTAATGGGAATGCTCGACCGGGAACTGCGACAGGTGCGTGCCCACGTGATCCCCGATGTGAAGCGGACCACCGTACAAGCGGCGATCCTGAATCAGATCGGCCACGGTTCGACCATCTACACTGACAATTCCGTGAGCTATGACTTTCTCAAGAAAACCGACTTCGTTCACGAGACTGTGAACCACGTAACCGAGTACGTTCGCGGACAGGTGCATACCAACGGGATCGAGAATTTCTGGAGTTTGTTGAAGCGCGGGCTGCGTGGCACTTATGTTGCCGTCGAGCCATTCCACCTAAGCCGCTACACGGATGAGCAGGTGTTTCGCTTCAATAACCGCGCCACTAAAGACAATCCGATGTCTGACGCGGATCGCTTCGCGCTGGCAGTATCGCAGATTTCAGGGAAGAGACTGACTTACGCAGAGCTGACCGGCAAGGTGCCGGAAATACCGTTCTAGGCCCGCTTGGTTCGAACGGCAGAAACGCGGGAAGAGGATTTAGGCGTTCGCTTCCCGCGCTTGTCCGCTTCGATGCGCCGCGTTATTTCAGTCTTGGGCACCGTGAGAACCTGTCCCAGTAGATTCTCAAATGCCTTATACTCGGGCGACTGCGGTTTTAAACTCATAGGGACATTCTATGCCAGAACCATCCGATGATGCACAAATCGTAACCAAACTTGACGCGGCTCGCCGACAGTTGGCCACAGCTATAGAGCTGTGGTTTTACGACAAGGATCAGGTCTCGATTCATACGCTCGCGTTCGCCGCTTACGAGGTAATTCACACGATCAGCAAAAAGAAGGGCCGTACGCGAGACTTGCTGTTTGATACCGTCACGGTTTCAGATGAAGATAAGGGCAAGTTTAGAATATTCATCAAGAAATTCGCGCATTTTTTCAAACACGCCGATAGAGACCCAACGGACGCAACCATTGAGTTTTTCCCAGTAATTTCCGAACTATTTATACTCTTTGCGGTTATGGGCTTGGAAACCATGCGGATTCCCGCCAATGAATATGAATCATCGTTTGCGGTGTGGCTTTCTCTTACAAAGCCCTACATACTTACTAAGGAAGGGCATCAATTCCTCGCCAACTACATCCCAAGCGATAAGCTTCCTGAATTGAGGCAGCTCCCCAAAAGCAAGTTTTTCGAGATATGGTCTCCACTTAGACGCCAAGCTCTCGGTATTTAGATCGCACTGCCCTGTCACGGCAGGTTCGAGTGTGGCGCATTTGGTATCGTTAGTCAAGTATGTTATTGCCAAATGTTCGTTTATCTGGTGCGTTGAACAGGCCAAATGTTCGCTTAGCTGGTGCGGCGCACCCCCGCAAATGTTCGCTTGGGTGGTTGCGATTTCTTGAGGCGAATACCGGGAAATTGGCCATTTAATGTGTGGTTGTAACCAAAGAATTTCCCGGATAAGAGCCGCACTTGGCAGAGAATTACCCATAAACACGTGAAGATGGGGTAGAAGCGTGTTTGGGGGCCATTTTGCACGTGCTTTGCGTGCTATTGGGGGCAAATTCGCGCCTGTAAGGGAGCTTTCAGGTGACAGAGGTCGCAGATAGCAGCCAGCCTGTGGCTACTGGCCGTTGCCTATTGGCCTTTGGTTCTTGGCTGTTGCCCACTATCTCCCGCCTTGTATCACGGCGCGAGTTTACTCGCGCCGAAACAGACGCCCATAATGACACCGAGCTTATGTCCCTGCGCTTCTTCTCTGCCAAATAGCCGAAGCAATACGGATATTCTATTGCGGGTCCCCGGTCCCAATAATCGAGCCCCGGGGTGCCCCTGTCGCGATAAGTTTTCATCCCCGAGACCCCGGCCCTCGGCTTTCGATATCGAATCAAAAAGTCTGCTTGCTCACGCGGCGTCGAACCATCCCAGCGAGGACAATCATCCCTGTGCCGAGCAGGAGCAGGCTGCCAGGTTCGGGAACAGGGCTTGTGCCTGGAGGATTGGCGTCGATTATGAGTGAATAACCGGGGTTGCTGGCGAGGAACGTCGGGTCTATCTCGACCGTCGGATCTACAGAAGCGGACCAACTGCCCGGGCCTGAGAAATTGCCTCCGGATTGGCCATACAAACTGAGCCCAAAGGAGTCCCCAACAGTATTCGAAAGGACAGTTCCGTCTAGCGACCCTGAAAAGGATGACACATCACCGGCCGCGCAACTGGTTGAGGGGGAGCAGGCGATGAGCGAGGAAGTGTTATAACCGGCAAAGCCCACCGTGGCATACCCGCCGGTCGCCGATGCCGTGCCGGTCGCAAAGTAGATGACGGGTACCGACACGTAGTTTTCCGGACCCACTACTTCAAAATTGATATCGACATTGACCTGCGAATAGAGTTGTGGTGGGCTGCTCCCTGCCGCGCCTGTCGATGAACCATTTCCCGAGATCGTCGCGACGCCGTCCAAGTAAGACGCGGTGATGGTATCGGTTGTGGTGCCGTCCAGGGACGGGTTATATCCATAGTCGAAGGTCTGTGTCCCCGTCACACTGCCGAGGCTGTCATTGAGGGTAGCTATCTGAGCCGGGTAAAGCCCATTATCTATCACCCCGACCACTGACGGCGGCTGGAGGTCATCCGCATATGAAGCGGACGGTAGCGCCAGTGCCAAGGCGAGTAGGGCGGCAACCATCAATGCCGGCCCGGCGATTCGTGCGATAACCTTGTATTGCCTGTTTGTCTTCATTTTGTCTCTCCTCTCCGGTGTCTTTTCTCTTAAGTGCTGAAACTGCCGCCTGGTGCAGCCTGCAATTCCATCCTGCGAGCCTTGCTGTGCACCAACTTTACCTTCGTTCTTCCCGCTCCCCGCTCCAGGGAAACGAACAAAGGCCGCCGATGATCGCCCAAATCGGAGCGCGAAAACTGAGGACATTCGCCCGCCGAGGAATTGTTTCGATGAGAAACAACAGTGGAACCCCTCAGCCATAAACGAGGGTCGTGCCCTCGCCCTTCGATATCGAATCAACAAGTCTGCTTGCTCACGCGGCGTCGAACCATCCCAGCGAGGACAATCATCCCTGTGCCGAGCAGGAGCAGGCTACCAGGTTCGGGAGCGGGGCTTGTGCCTGCTGGGTTGGGACTGACTTCGAGCGTGAAATCGCTGGCGTCGGCGAAGCTCGGATCGATCTCGATCATCGGATCAAGAGTGGCGGACCAAGTTCCATTGCCAAGGCCCGCGCTGCCCTTGACGTAGATTGAGAGGTCATAAACGACGACATTAGGGTAGAGGTCTGCTGAATTGGTGCCTGCGAAGGATGATGGGTCTATGGAGGAGTTGCAATCGTAACCGGAGCACGCAACATCGTCGAAATATCCGTAAAGACCGAATCCAGCCGTCGCCGAGGCGTCGCCGCCTGTACCTGAACTTGCAGAGGTCGTGGCGTTTGATGTGAAGATGATGGGCACAGTCGTTACACCAGGTGCTGAACCCACCAACTCAAAGTAGATTTCCACATCAGCGTAACCACTCGATACTGGCGAATTCGTTCCCCCGGTGCTGGACCCATTTCCAGACACCACTCCGCTGCCGTCCGCATAAGACGCGGTCGCGGTGCTGAATGCGGTGCCGCCCCCGGCACCGAGGAAGGACAGGTTTCCAGTGACAGTTCCGACGGCGGTGATGGTTGTTCCGCCCGCCGCCATGACCTCAACTGCGGCCGGATAAACCGTCAGGCCATCCGCATACGAGGCGGTCGGTAACGCCAGCGCCAAGGCGAAAAGGGCGGCAAGCACCAAGCCCGGCCCGGCGATTCGTGCGATGAACCCGTATTTACCGTTTGACCTCATTTTGTCTCTCCTCTCCGCTGTCTTTTCTCTAAAACTCTGAAACTGCCGCGTGGTGCAGCCGGCAATTCCCTTCTGCTTCTCTTGCCGTTCGCCAACGTTGCCGTCACTCCGGCTGCTCCGCGCTCGCGGTAAGCCAAGAAAGACGTGGCGGGATGGCCAAAGTTGATGCGCGAATGAAAGAAGCCGGGAAGAGATGTTTTCGTGTGGCCCTAGTGCAAGTACAGAAAGCCCCGTTATCTGCTAAAGCGAAATCGATAAGAGAATCGGACCAGGGAAGCGAAAGAATTTCTTTGTCGGGCGGCAGTTGGGGATAAGAAACCCAGCGCGATTACTGTCGATTTATCTTTAGTTTCAATAGGTTGACATTGACTCCGCGTGCGCCTATCTTTGATTTCAAACGCTCCGCGGGGGTCTCAAGCCGGAGGGCAAGTTGCCCCAACTGCCATCCAACACTTTCAATGAGCTGCTGGCGACTTGGCACGCCGGTGACAACGAGACCTTGCGCGCCGTGTTCCCGCGCGTTTACAACGAACTGCGGCGCGTGGCGCATCGTTACCTCAAAAAAGAACGTCCCGACCACACCTTGCAAAGCGCCGCACTCGTCCACGAGGCCTATCTCCGGCTGGAAAAACAGCGCACAGGGCCGTTCGAAAACCGCGAGCATTTCATCGCCATCTGCGCGCAATTGATGCGGCAGATTCTGGTGGAGCACGCGCGCAGCAGAAGAGCCGCAAAGCGGGACGGAGGCTACCGGCTCTCGCTGAATGAGGGCTTGGCGGGCTCGTCTCCGACCGTAGACATGATCGCGCTCGACGACGCGCTGAACGAGTTGGCAAAACTCGATCGGCAGCAAAGCCGCATCGTCGAGATGAGATTCTTCGGCGGTCTTTCCATCGATGAAACCGCGTGCGCGCTGAATCTCTCGCCCACTACAGTCAAACGGCATTGGGCCACGGCCCGGCTTTGGCTGCATCACCAGATGAGCAACGCCACCGACCTATGACACCCGAGCGCTGGGAACAGATTCGCGATGTGCTCGATGGTGCGCTGGAACTGGCGCCGGACGAGCGCTCTGCCTTTCTCGACGAGGCGTGCTCCTCCGATCCATCCCTGCGCAAAGAAGTTGAAGTTCTGCTCGCGCAGAGCGCCAACGTGCCCTCCGGCTTTCTGCAATCCTCCGCGATGGCCGAAATGATCAGCGCGGAGTTGGAGAGCGTCAACTCTGCCGCTGACATGGAAGAAGGACAAGAATTTGCGCAGCGCTTTCATCTGATTCGCAAGCTGGGCGAAGGCGGCATGGGACAGGTGTGGCTGGCTGAACAGACATTTCCCGTGCGCCGGCAAGTGGCCTTGAAAATGATCAAGGCCGGCATGTACGACGAGGCTGTTGTCGAACGCTTCCAATCGGAGCGGCAATCGCTGGCGATCATGGAACATCCGGCGATCGCCAAGGTGTTTGACGCGGGGACAACGCCTCAGGGTCAGCCGTATTTCGTGATGGAATACGTGCCCGGCTTGCCGATTACGGAGTATTGCGATCGCAAGAAACTCACCATCCGCGATCGACTCGAGCTCTTTATTGAAGCCTGCGAAGGCGTCCAGCACGCGCACCAGAAAGCCATCATTCATCGCGATCTGAAGCCGGCAAACATCCTTGTGGTTGCGGTGGATGGCAAGCCGGTGCCGCGCATCATCGACTTCGGACTGGCCAAGGCGGCCACGCAACCCATCGCCGGCGACGCCCGCAAAACACAATTTGGAAACCTTGTAGGAACGCCGGGATACATGAGTCCGGAACAGGCAGACGCAAATGTGCAGGATATCGACACGCGCACCGACGTGTACTCGCTTGGAGTGGTTCTTTATGTATTGCTTTCAGGGCGAGAGCCGCTTGAAAGCAAACCGGGTCAGAAGCAACAGCTCGACGAGTTGCTGCGCAAGTTGCGCGAGGATGAACCACCGAGACCGAGCACGAGGGTCAGTAGCGATCGTCATTCCTCAAGCGCGATAGCGGAAGCGCGCAGCACCGAGCCCAGGCAACTGACCCGTGTGCTGCGCGGAGACCTTGATTGCATCACCATAAAGGCTCTGGAAAAGGAGCGCTCTCGCCGCTATGGCGCGCCCTCCGATCTGGCCGCCGACATTCGTCGCTATCTTAACCACGAACCGGTCCTGGCGCGGCCGGCAAGTGCTGCATACAGGAGCGGCAAATTCGTGAAGCGCCACAAATTCGCGCTCGCTGTGGCCTCGGTTTTCGCTCTCATGGTGCTTGCCGGGGCGGTGGCCATCGTAAGAGAAGCGCAGATCGCTCGCATGCAGGAGGCGCGCGCGGAAAGGCGCTTCAACGACGTACGCAGCCTTGCCAACTCACTCCTGTTCGACGTCTACGACAGTATCCAGGACCTGCCCGGCTCAACGCCGGCGCGCAGAATTGTCGCAGACAGAGCATTGCACTATCTCGACACGCTTTCCCAGCAATCAGCCGGCTCGCCCGATCTTGAGCGCGAGCTGGCCACGGCATATGAGCGCGTCGGCGACGTAGAGGGAAATCCTTTTTTCGCCAACCTCGGCGATACTCCCGGAGCCATCCAAAGCTATCGCAAGGCCCTTCGCATTCGCCTTGCCCTGGCCGGCGACCATCCCAGCGCCTTCTCCGATCAGGCGGCTCTGGTGGCCAGCTACATGAATCTTGGTCTCGCTCTCGAAAACAACCTCGACTTCGCCGCAGCCATGGATGCGTACCGTAAGGCCTACGCCATCGCAACCCCCTGGGCCGTCGATCGCAAGGATGATCCGCAGGCACAGGAGACATTGGCCGGGGTCTGCTTCTCCCTTGCCATCCTGCTCGCCGACCAGGGCGACGTGGCCGGCTCGCTCAATTACTATCGAGAATCTGCAGCTATCCGCGAAGCCATTCGAGGAGGATCGAAGGCCTTTAGAGATCAGGTGCAAACCCGTCTCGCGGGTGTGTACGGATACATGGCCGGCGATCTCGCCCTTCAAGGCGATCCTGTCTCTGCAATCGCTCTTCAAAGCAAGACACAGGCCATCCTCACCGCAGAGATTGCGGCCGATCCCCAAAACAGTCAGCTTCGCGAGTTCCTTTTGCAGAGCGAATACTGGATCGCAAAATATTCCGAGCAGAAGGGCGACTATCGACAGGCGATCTCCAAGTACCGGGAGGCGTTCGCGGGATACCAGAAGCTCAGCGCAGCCGATCCGCGCGATGCTCTGGCCATGCGCTACCTGGGTCTCTGCGAATTGGGCGTGGGGAACTCGCTCTCCTCTTTGGGAAATGTGGTCCAGGGCATCCAGCATGGGCGCCGGGCCGTCGAAATCTTTGCCGCCCTCGCCTCTGCCGGCCGTGGCAGCACCTCCGTCAGAGTTCTCGCCCTTGCCCACTCCCAGTCGGCGCTCGCCAATGACTTCAAGCGGCTGGCTGCGCGGCCCGCTGCCGCTGCATCCCAAGCCATTGCCAATTGGCGCACCGCCCGGTACTGGTTTCAGCAGAGCCTCAATCAACTGCAGACGCTGCAACAACGCAATCTGCTCGCGCCCTACGATCTCTCAGAACCCGATCGCGTCGCCCGCGAAGTTGCAAATTGCGACGCCAATCTTAAAAGACTTGCGCGCCAGTGATGGCATGGCAAGAGTTCCCCGGTCCCCTGCAGCCTCGCCAACTCTGCCAACCGCAAACCGCCCCACGCCCCCGCCAAGTCCATCTTCTTCGCAACCCGCTGAAAACGAGCCGCAAATGCCTCGCGCGGCTTCGCCGCGTAGTTTATTTCTCGAAAAATCGATGGACGAGTTATGGCTTGGCTGAAGCCAAGCCCTGATACAAAGCGCGCGGCGCCTCATCGCCAACCAAGCGCTGGCGCGATCCGAGTCAGAATCGCCTCCATCACGTGCGCGTTGTAGGCAACACCGAGTTGATTGGGAATCGTCAGCAACAGCGTGTCGGCCTCCGCGATGGCTTCGTCTTTCTTGAGCTGCTCGATGAGAATTTCCGGCTCGGCAGCGTAGCTGCGGCCGAAGATCGCCCGCGTGCTTTCGTCAAGGAATCCGATGGAGTCCCCTTCGTGGGAGCCGCGCCCGAAATAGGCGCGATCGCGGTCGTCGATCAACGCGAAGATGCTGCGGCTGACAGAGACGCGTGGAGTGCGCGCGTGGCCGGCCTGCTTCCACGCTGTGCGAAAGGCGCGAATCTGCGCGGCTTGCTGGATGTGCAGCGGCTCGCCGGTCTCGTCGAATTTGAGAGTTGAGGTCTGCATGTTCATGCCCAACTTTGCCGCCCACACCGCAGTCGCGTTGGTCGCCGATCCCCACCAGACGCGATCGCGCAATCCTTCGGAGTAGGGCTCAAGGCGCAGAAGGCCCGGCGGATTGGGAAACATGGGACGCGGATTAGGCCGAGCGAAGCCCTTGCCGCGCAGCAGCTCGAGAAATTCTTCGGTGTGCCGGCGTCCCAGTTCTGCATCGCCCTTGCCCTCAGGCGGACGGTAGCCAAAATAGCGCCAGCCATCGATGACCTGCTCGGGAGAACCGCGGCTGAGACCCAACTGCAGCCGGCCGCCGGCGATGAGATCCGCAGCCCCGGCGTCCTCCGCCATGTAGTGAGGATTCTCATACCGCATGTCGATGACCGCGGTGCCAACTTCAATGGTTCGCGTTTTGGCGCCCACCGCCGCGAGCAGTGGAAACGGCGATGCCAGTTGCTGCGCGAAATGATGCACGCGGAAATAGGCTCCGTCCATTCCCAGGCGCTCAGCCTCTACGGCGAGATCAATGGATTGCAGCAGTGCATCAGCCGCCGACCGCACTTTCGACTGCGGTGAAGCTGTCCAATGACCGAAGGAGAGGAAGCCAATTCTCTTCATGTGTCCAAGTGTGCCATGCCGGCCGGCGGCCCGGTCCCTTTCTGTTCACTGATCACAGATCACCGATCACTGAGCATTGCAAATGCGTGCCAGTAAACGCTTCCTTGCATGTTAAACATGCGAAAAAGCATGCAAAAACACGTTCCAAAGCCCATCTTGATGCACTTATGGGAAATTCTCTACCAACCGCGTCTCTTATTCGCGAAATTCTCGTTTCACGCGCACCCGAAATACGCGCAATTCCGATTAATTTGTCTCAAAAAATCGCGAAGCTCCGGGCGAACATTCCGCGGGTGTTTGGCAGCTTCCCAGCGAACATTTGGCCCGTACTTGGCAGCAGCAAAACCAACATTTGTGTTGATTCTGCATAAGTTATTGGAAACGGGAGCCTTAGCGAGAGCAAGAATGCAATTTCCGATTTCGCTTCGACCGCCGGGAGCACCCGCTTCTCTCAGTCGGCGGTTTCGGCGGAGGCGACGGCGGGGATGCGGCGCAGCATATGGGTCAGCGTAAAGGTGAGCAAGGCGACGGCGGGGATCGCGACCAGCAGCCAAGCCAGCAGAGCCTTGCCGGCCAGGTCCCCGACCGATGTGGCGAGGTGGGTAGCGAGGTTGAGGGTAGGTAGATGCAGCAGGGTGCGCGCGTCGAAAGCAGGCCCGCCGTGCGGAGGAACAAGCCATCTGCCTAGCCGCACAAACGGAACAATCAGAGCCAGTTGCAGCGGCATGGCGACGTAGTTGGCCATCTGGATCGCAGGCAGATTGAGGCGCAGCACCAGGGCCAGGCCGGCGCACAGAACCGTGGGGATGCCCACCACCGGAATGCAGCCGACAGCGAATCCCAGCGCCAGCGTCAGGGCCAAACGGCGCGGCGAAATCCCCTGGCGCAGCCAGTAGATCGCGTTCCGTTTCGCAGCTACCTGAACCTCGCCCATGATCCTCCGCAACCCCATCAGCAATATCCCCTCCAAGATATCGACACTTGAGATCCCGTTTTGTTTCCCCCAGATGAAACTTTTGTCCACGAACCCAACTCGTTACTCCTACGATGCGCGTTGCAACCAAAAGGGTTCATGCCGCTGTCGGGCTCAAGCTCGCCTGCTCCCTGGCGGGCCGCCGACGAGGGGCCGTTGCTCGCCGCTGCGGCTTGCTCCCTGGTTTACCTGTTCCCCCATTCCCCTGGTCCCGTGACGCCTGCCTTCGATACCTCCATGTTATCTGCGGTAAACTTGGACCGCATGAGGGTATTTGGCATCGATTGCGGTACGGAGGTAACGGGCTTCGGCGTCGTTGAGTCGGACCACGGTGAACGGCAGCCGCGGCTCACTTGCCTGGCCATGGGAGCCATTCGATTGTCCAAGGCCCGTCCATTGCCAGAGCGCCTGGAGCAGGTCTTTCGCGAACTGAGTGCCGAACTCGAGCGCTGGCAGCCAGATACGGTGGTGATCGAAGAGGTTTTCTACTCGGTGAACGCCAAGTCGGCCCTCAAACTGGGCCAGGTACGCGGGGTGGCGTTGCTGACGGCGGCGCGGCTGGGATTACCCGTGGCGGAGTACGCACCGCTCAAGATCAAATCAAGTGTGGTGGGCTACGGGCTGGCGAAAAAAGAGCAAGTTCAGTTTATGGTGGCGCGGCTGCTGAGCCTGGCCGAGCTGCCCCAGCCGGCCGATGCCGCCGACGCGCTGGCTATCGCGATCTGCCACATTCATACGGCGCAGACGCTGGCTTTGCAAGGGGTTACTCGATGAGGGGATTGGGGAAGGAATGGGGGCTGGCAGTTGCGCTCCTGGTCGTCGCCGCGCCGATTGCGGCAAATGGCCAAGCGCCTTCCGCGGCGGACCCAACGTTCCAGTTGGACTTTTCCAACCCCGGCCTCTCGCCTTCGCAATGGACACTTACCCTTCGGCCTGACGGGACCGGCCATTTTCGTTCTCAGGCGGGCAAGCCCCCCGACGACGCCACTCCGGGCATGGTGCCGCCCGCCCTGGATCGTGACATCCAGGTGAGCGCGGCCTATGCCGGACACGTCTTTGCTGCAGCCGAGCGCCACAAATGGTTCAGCGAGGCCTGCGAAAGCCATTTGAAGGTGGCCTTTCAGGGCTGGAAAACGCTCACCTACACCGGACCGCAAGGGCAGGGCTCCTGCACGTTCAACTACTCGAAGGACAAGGAGATTCAGGACCTGGGAGACTCGCTGGAGGCCGTCGCGGAGACCATTCTGGAGGGTGCGCGCATGGAATTGCTGCTGCAACACGATCGGCTGGGCCTAGACGCGGAGATGGAATTTCTTGTTGAAGCCGTGGGCGACGGCCGAGCGCAACAGGTTTGCGTCATCCGCGAGTTGTTGGAGCGGCTGGCGCAGGACGACACAGTCTTGGAGAGAGTAAGAAAGCGGGCGCGGATGCTGCTGATGCAGGGAGCGGCATAAATCTTTGGCATAAAGCGACTTTTTGCCTCTGCAGAGTGTCAATAGAGTGTTGGGTTGCCGATGAGCGGAGATGGGGTCGTCGCAAGGCACGGGAAGGCGGGGCACCGTGAATCTCTTGAATCGCAAAGTGGGGAATCGCAAAGCAAATGCAGGGCTTGCAGCGCTGGCTCTGGGGGTAGCTTCTCTGATGGCTGTGTCATCGGCCCAGGAAGCGCAGCAAGGCACCGGTCAGCCCGCTCGCGCGGTGCGCTTGAGTTTTGTCGACGGCCAGGTAAAGCTGGCGCAGGGTAACCAGGTGCTGGCCGCACAGGCTGTGGTCAACACGCCGCTGTTTGAAGGCATGCAACTGACGACCGCCGACGATGGCAAGGCCGAAATCCAGTTTGAAGACGGCAGTGTGGTGCGGATTGCGCCCGACAGCATGCTGACCTTGCAAGTATTGCGCGGCGCGGGTACCGGGGCCGACGCGGAATTGGCCGTCAATTCCGGTCTTTGTTATTTCGAGATCCAGGGCGGCGGCCAGGCCGGCCAGATGAGCGTGCACTTTGGCGCCAGTGTGGCCACTACAAGTGGGTTTACTGTCCTGCGCGTTGCCATGGACACTCCTCCTGGCAGTCTCGCTGTCTTTTCAGGAAATGTGCACCTGCAGGTCGGCGCTTCCGGCGCAGTCTCCGCCGATTTGCATGGCGGCGAAAACATCGCGCTCGACCCGGCCGACCCGAGTCAATACTCCCTTGCAGAATCGATCGAGCCGAACTCCTGGGATGAGTGGAACTCCGACCGCGACGAGGCACTGACGGCCGAGGCCGCGGCGCAGACAGGGGCGCCCGAGAATCTGGGTGAAACCCAGAACCCGGCTTGGAACGATCTGGATGCCAGCGGCAGTTGGTACGATGTGCCCGGGCAAGGCTACGTCTGGTCTCCGTATGAGGCGGCGAACGCCGACTTCGATCCCTACGGAAATGGCGAGTGGATGTATACTCCAGCTTACGGCTACGTGTGGGCGTCCGGCTACTCGTGGGGCTACACGCCTTACCAGTGCGGAGCGTGGAATTTCTACAACGGCTTCGGCTGGGGATGGGCGCCGGGAATGGGCGGCTGCCGGCCGTGGTGGGGATTGGGTTTCTATGGCGGCCCCAATATCGGCCATGCGCCTGGAGGGTATCGCCCGATTCCAAGGCCGCTGCCGCCGCATGGGCCGATTGGTCACCGGCCGATTCCGGTGGTCCCGGTGAACCGGCATACGGCGCTGGTGAACACGAGCCTGCCCGCGCGAGACAGGAATGCTCATGTGACGATTGCAGGAAGCACGGTCGAGCCATTGCGTCCACTGCCTTCACGTCCCGTGTATTCGCATGAGGGGTTAACTTCCGAAAGCAATCGCACCACGCTCGGCAATACCGGAGCAGGGGCAAGGGGCAGGCCGCCTGCTACGCCTGGATCGAGCTTTACCGGCAGCCACCCTGCGGGTGGAACGCGGACCGCGCCGACTTACACTCCGCCGCGGCCTGCGCCGGCACTGGCACCACACTATACTCCCGCTCCTTCGTATTCGCCGCCGAGGAGTTCTTCGAGCAGTGGCAGCAGTGGCTCATCGCATTCCAGCGGGAGCAGCGGCGGCGGCAGCTCGCATAGCAGTGGTGGTGGCAGCAGCGGCGGAGGATCGCATAGCAGCAGTGGTGGTGGCAGCAGCGGCGGAAGATCGCATAGCAGCAGTGGTGGTGGCGGAGGCGGCGGCTTGCATGGCGGCCACCGCTAGGGCGCGCATTCAGGCGGCTCCGCTTAGACAAACGTGATGCGGTACTGCGATCCTGCGGTCAGGTCCACTTGCGGGGTTTGCGCTTGGCCAGACTGCAGAGGGATTTCCTTTCCGAGCCGCGTGACGCGCAGGATGCGCTGCCCTGCAGGCGCTGCCAGCGCGATACGGCCATCGGCGTTGGCGCGCAGGGCCGCAATGGTCGCTTTGCCGTTGTGCCACGCGCAATCCACTTCGATATTGCCGCGCGCGCGCAAGCCACGAAAACTCCCCTGAGGCCACGCCGTGGGCAGTGCGGGCAGAAAGCGCAATACGCCATTGTGGCTTTGCAGAAGCATCTCAACGATGCCCGCGGTTCCACCAAGATTGCCATCGATCTGAAAAGGCGAGTTGGCTTTCATTCCGCAAATGTCAAAGAGATTGGGCCGCGTGCAGTTACGCAGCAGGGCCAGCAGACTGCTGTGCGCAGACTCGCCGTCTTCCAAACGCGCCCAACAATTCACAATCCATGCGCGGCTCCAGCCGGTACTGCCACCTCCGTGTGGCGAGGCGGCGCTCGAGCACGGCGCGCGCGGCTTTGGCGAGATCGGGCGTCTCGCGCAGCGTGATCTGGTGGTCCGGGTACAGCGCGAAGAGGTGCGAGATGTGACGATGGCCAGGCTCAGTCTCCGCGTAATCTTCGTTCCACTCCTGCAACGCGCCGTCTTTGCCAATCTTGAATGGCGGCAGACGCTTCGCCGCAGCCTCAACCTGGGCGCGAAGAGCGTCGTCGACGCCGAGAATCTTGCTGGAACGGGAAACGCGATCGAAGATTGCGCGAATGATCTCGGTGTCCATGGCGGGAGACATGCACAGGCTGGCTGTGGTGCCGTCGGGAAGTCTGTACTTGTTCTCAGGCGATTGGCTGGGGCCGCTGAGCAGGGTTCCATCGGGGCCGGGGACGAGATAGTCGAGGAAGAACTCGGCAATCTCTTTGAGCCGTGGGTAGGCGCGGTCGCGCAGGAAAGCTTGGTCGAGCGAGTACGCGTAGTGCGAGAACAGATGCAGCGAGATCCACGCCGCGCCCATGGGCCACACGCCGGCTTGCACGTGATCGACGGGAATGGAATCGCCCCAGAGGTCGGTGTTGTGATTGACGACGAATCCGCGGGCGTTGTAATACTTGCGGGCCGTGACGGAGCCGAACGCGCGCGTGGAGTCGAGCAGATCGAATAGCTGCGCGTGCAACTCGCCAAGATTCGCGGAGTCGGCCATCCAGTAGTTCATCTCGGTGTTGATGTTGATGGTGAACTTCGATCCCCACGGTGGATCGAGGCTCTCGTTCCAGATGCCCTGCAGATTGGCCGGGCAGCGTGCCGGGGCGGCTGCTGCTGATGAGCATGTAGCGGCCGTACTGGAAGTAGATGGCGATGAGGCCGAGATCGTCGCTGCCATTGCGGAGGCGCGCCATGCGCTTGTCGGTGGCGACGTCGCGCAATGGGTCGGGACCTTCGAGCAAATGAAGATTGGCGCGGCTGGCATAACGGCGGTAATCGGCTACATGCTCTGCGCGTAGTTCTTTGTAAGTGCGGGCCGCCGCGGAGCGCAGATTGCGGGCGCAGGCTGCGGCCATGCCGGCTGCGTCGTGCTCGCGAAAATCGGTGGAGGCGGTAAGCAGCAGCGTGACGGCGCGGGCAGTTTTCGATGCGCAGCGTGTTGCCCGCGGCGCGCACGTTGCCGCCTTCGGGGATGGCCTTCACTTCAGCGCGGAATGCTACGCCGACCTGCTGCTCCTGCGTCGCCGGATCGGTGGTGGGCTTCACGGGCCGCGCCGCGCCGGTCATCACTAGGCGATCGCTGGCTGCCGCAGTGGTTTCGCTGTGTGCGGGGCGATCGAGGCGGACGGTAAGCGCGAAGGGGTGCATGGACTCAATGCGCGCGACGATCACGTTGCGCGGCGCCGAGCTGAAAACTTCGCGCGTCCACTGCGCGCCCGCAGCGTTGAAACGCGTCTTCACCACAGCCTCGTCGAGATCAAGTTCAAGACGGTAGTCCTTGACCGTGGCGGGGACGTTATCGAAATCGAGCCAAAGATCGCCGAGCGTCTGATAGCAGGGCAGGCGGTCCGGAACGCCCATCATGACCTGCGCGGCGAGAGCTTCAGCCTCGTGAACCTTGCCGGCCATGAGCAGCTTGCGCACTTCCGGCGTGCGGCCAGCCTGCGGGTTGTTGCGATCGCGTCGCTCGCCGATCCAGACTGTCTCTTCGTTCAATTGCAGGCGCTCGTTGGCGGGATTGCCGAAGACCATGGCGCCGAGCCGTCCGTTGCCAACGGGCAACGCGTCGGGCCACGTGGCCGCGGGCTGCTCGAAGAAGAGAACGTGCTCGCTGGTGATGGATTCCGCAGGGATTTCCGCGCTCAACGCGGGAAGGGAACCGCGCTGCGCCAGCACTGCTCCTGTCAGCGATGCGTCGCGCAGAAAGCGACGGCGGCTCCAGTTCTTTTTTACCTCGTGCCATGATTCTCCCTTATGTCTCCAGCAGAATTGCGCTGTACGCCGGCACTTGCAACGTGCCATTGCGCAAAGCATGTGCGTTGCTTTCGGTGAGTGTGACGCCTTGTTTCGCGTCGATGGCAGGTCCCGTGAGCAGCCATTGCCGGATGCGCGTGGCGCAGCGTGGTGCGAATCGCCGCGGGCTGATCGGATTTGTTGATGATGAACACGAACTCGATTTGGATTGCGGGCCGCGTAGGCGCGGATGCGGTCGTTGGCGCATTCGAGCGTGCTGCGGATGAGGGTGGCGCCCGCGAATTGCTTGATGAGTTCCATACCGAAATATTCGGGACGGCGCTCGAAGCCCGCAGCAAGGCTGCCGGCGATGGGCGTGTAGAAGCCACTGCCGCCGCCGTGCAGATTCACCCCGGCGCAACCGAGCGAAGCAAAGTCGAGCATCATATCCGCGACCCACAAGGCGCTAGCCAGCGTGTCGCTCACACCCGGCTGACCGCCGTTCCAGCAGGAGTTGCCTTCGCTCATGCGACAGGGCAGGCCTGCACTGCGCGCCGCAGTCATGGCAATCGGCAAATCGCGTTCCAGCTTGGGGTCGGGCGAGAGCAGTTTGTCGAGGGTCATGCCGGGCGCGCCGGCCGGTCCCATGGCGTAGTAGTGCGAGGTGAGCATCACGACGTCTGGGCGCGCTGTGCTTCGCGTCTTCGGCGAAGCCGGTGACGTAGGCCATCTTGTTCGACACATCGGGGCCGGCGAATTTGGTTTGGGGCACGCGCGCGACGACAGCGGCGTGCGCCGCGGACCACTCCTTCCAGTAGTCGGCGTAGGACCACGTCGCGGGGCGGTAGCGATTGCGCCATGCGTCAGGCTCGTTGCCGAGTTGGAAAGCGATGAGGCGCGGACCCAGAATGCTTTGCGCGTGGAAGGCTTCTTCGGCGGCGCGTGCGACGGGGCCGCGGCCGAGATTGAGACCGTAGAGGCAGCGCCAACCTGCGGCATCGAGAAATGCGCGCAGGTTGCGCAGGCTCTTGGGAGTGATGGGCGTATCGGATTTGACGTTCTTGCTGGTGTCGGGGCCGACGGCATCGAAGGGCGCAGCGGAGGGAGGCTCTTCCGTAGTGAACGCTGTAAATTCGCTGGTTCCTCCGCCGAGACGCAGCACGCCCTGATCGCTGAGTTCGCGAAAGAGCGTGATGAGCGCGGTGTTTTCTGCGGAGAAGAAAGCGGGGTTGGCTAGTTGTGCCGATTCGTAACTGAGGCCGATGAAGTCGGGCGGAATGGTGGCGAGGGCCGTGGATTCGTCGATCGTGAGTGTGCCGGAAATGGGCGCGCCGCTTTGCGCGCGGAGGAGATGAGACGCGAGGCAGGAGGCTGCGGCCGCGCTCGCGCTCGATAAAAATTCACGACGTTTCATTGGACTTCGAGCTCCACGGTCAAGGGTTTGTCGAGGCCGAGATTGAGCACTGAGGATGTTGTGATTCGCTTTGTCGTCGATGCGGACGCGCGTGTCGGGATTAAACGGGAGGTGGAGAACGAAATCGCGGAAGGCTCCGTGTGGATCGATGGTGATGCGCCAGAGTGTTGAGTTCACGTGCTCCACGCGCAGGCTTATTGTGCCGCCGGTCGTTACGGGCGCGTCATCAAGGGTGAGTGTTTTGCCCTCGGGTACCCAGCTTGCAAGCAGACCGGGAAGCAGATGCAACTTGCCATCGCGCTCGTTCAGGAGCATGTCGCGTAGCAGAAGCACAAGATTGGCGTTGGCCCAGGCTTCAGGCATGTCGCCGGTGCCTTCCATGTTGGAGCGCTTGCTGTGCGGCGTGTCGCATGCGCGCGGCGCGTCGACATCAACGAGGATCTCTTCCTTCCAGACATTCGTGGTGTAGCTGTGATTGAGCGCGGCAGCGAGCGTGTCGGCGGCCTTCTGCTTTTCGCCGCGCAGTAAATAGGTTTCGGCCATGTTCATGGACTCGCCGGGCCAGACGCCGGCGGGGCCGGCCCAGGCAACATTGGTGGGCAGGCCCTGCTTTTCCTCGTGTTCCATGCGCGTGATCAGTCCGCTGACGAGCGGATCGTCGGGCGCGTAGAGGCCGGTGGGATACACGGCGAGAAAGGTCTGCGAGTAAGCGCCTTGCGGATAGGTGGGCATGGCGGGCAGATACGGCGGAGTGATGGTTTCGAGCGTCACGGCCCGGCTCACATCATCGCGAATGGCAGCCGTGAAAGCGGCGTACTCGCGATCGAGCCAGGTTGCATCATGCGGATGGCCGAGCACGGTCGCAGCGTCGCTCGTGACTTGGATCGCGTAGTCCGCGAGGAAGTTGTGCGAAAAGGAGTGGCCCTCAGGCAGGCCCGAGTCGCCGTAGCTCCACGGCAGCAGGCCGTACCAGTAGGTTTTCTCGCCGGGCTTGAGCGGAGGATTGGGTTCAGGCCGACATTTTGAAGGAAGCATGCGATGGATGGGCCGCGCGCCGGCCGGGATGCCGTCGACGCCCTCAAGCGTGGACTCTTCGCGGTGATCGCGAATCCACGACGCGGATTGGAGCAGGTCGGGATACGCTTTTGCGAGCCACTGCTTGTCGCGCGAGAAGAGGTAGTAGTCCCAAACGGCGGCAGCATTGCCGCCGGAGTTGTCCCACGCGGGCCAGCCACTGGTGGGAGGGAAGTCCCACTCGCCGTCGTCGTTGATGACATGGAAGGCGTGCTCCACGCTCAGCCGCGCGGGCTCCATGAATCCCGCGACCTCCATGGCACGCGCCTGAAAATATTCGCCGCGGCCCCAGTACTGGCGGTAAACCGCGGGGCCGTCGAGGGCCCACAGATCGCCGCGTGCGTCGAATTCTGTCAGGATGAGCACATAGGCGATCGACGAATAGTAGACATCCGTGAGCTGTTTCTGCGGGAATTCGACCTTGGTCGATTGCGCCCACAGACCATCCCATTGCGCGACGGCCTTGATGAGCAAAGCTTCGCCGCTTTCACGTGAGAGTTCGTCGTTACGCGCAACGGGCCATTCGTACGGCAGTTCGATCCATATCGATTTCTTGCCTTGTGCGGGGACAGATAGATGCAACGCAAGAGTCAGGCCGTTGTCCTCGGCTGCGACGGTGGCGCCGGCCGTTTCGGTGACCAGTGCGACGTCTTCACCGGCGCCGTTTTCAAGCATCTGGCCGACGACGTGGCCGGGAAGATTGCGCTCGCGGCCGCTGAGCTTGAGCGTGATGTCAGCTGCGGACGTGCCGTTGTTGCTGATGGTGAGGCGAACGACGTCGAAGGCTTTTGCGCCGGAGTGCGCGGCGGGGATTTGGCCGGGCACAGCGTCGGGGTCGACGGAGAAGGCTAGTTCCTCGAGCGTGAGGCTGCCGGACTGTGCGGACGAGACGATGAATGGATAGCGTCCGCGATAAAGCTGCTGGCTGCTGACTTTGAGCGGATCGGCGCCGGCCAGCACCTCGATGGCGAGCTCGCCGTCCATCTGATCGCTGAAGCCGATGGGCGTGTCGAGCGGCTTGCGCTTCAGGCTCCATTGCGACCATTTCAAGTCGCCCTGCTTGTCGACGATGGTCTTGTGGCTGCCCATGGGCAGGCCGATCAGACCCTGCGCGTCGGTGTTTGTGTAGCGATGGTCGATGACAACTTGTGCGGGAAGAATGGCCGCGGCCAGCAGCAAGGCAAGAACTACGGGAAGTGTTCGATGGACCGGCATAATCACGCTCAATGATACGGTTCGAGGTTCGTGCTGAATAGGCCTCGTAAGAACGCAGGTCCTTTGACTCGATCGCCGCCGCGGCGACCCCGCAGGATGACAACGCGGAATTGGATCTCTCGCCATCAATCCGCCTTGATGGTTGAGAGGACCACAATTTCTCCCGGATCGACAATCACCTCTCCAGGGACGGCGGAGACGGCGTTTTCTTCTTCGAGGCCGGTGCGCTCCATCTCGGCCCAGGGATGCGCGGCGCCCTGCACAGCGAACTTGCGCGCCGTGGCCGAACGGTTGATGACGACAAGCGTTTCGTTTTGCGCGCCGGCAAACGCGGTTGCGAGCAGATCCGGATCGCCGGTTTCTACGCCGATCCTTTGCATGCCCTTCACGATGTGGCGGCTGAATGCGCCCATCACGCGCAACTGATAGCTGGTGGGTACGGGAATCCAGCCGCGCGTACGATCGGGAGCGAGCAGCGAGCGCGAACCGGCGAAAGTCGGCTGCTCCACATCGAGCAGCAGCCAGCAATACATCAGCGCCACGGCGTCCAGCTCTGTGAGATTTTTGTGGTAAAGCTGCGCCACGGCAAACGCGATGCGGTACGAAGGCTCCTGGTAATGCGGATCGTTGATGCAGATCTCGGTGGCCAGAAACGGCTTGCCGTCCGCGGCCTCGTGCATCTGCTTCATGCGCGCGTCGTAGAGATCGGGGTTCGCGAGGAACTCCTGAAAGTCGTACTCGTGCACGGCGGCGTAGTCGATGGCCTTCCAGGCGTCGGGATTCTTGCGCAGCTCCGTGGCGCGATCGATGCCGAGAAACATGTAGCTGGCGTCGGCCATGTGGATTTTGGTCGCGGTGAATCCGGCCTTGTCGAGCTCGCGGCGCAGGGCGAGCGCCATGGCGCTGAAGATCTCAGGCGGCTGATCGACTTCGTTCTCGATGCCGACGATGGCTGGGGCGGAGCCTGTAGCGGCCTGAGCCTTTTTGCAATACGTGACGATGAGGCGCGCGTATTCGTCGGGATTTGCCACCTGCGTTTGATCGGTTTGTCCCAGGTGTCCGTGGCGTGGGGGCCGTTGTTGGGGACGGTGGCCCAGGAGGGCAGCGCCCAAAGCTCGTAGATGACGCTGCCGCCCAGATCGAGGACGTGACGGCTGTACTCGAAGCTCGACAGCTCGCTGTTGGGGAAGTTGTCGCCGTAATAATGCGGGGTGGCGTCGGCGAGATCTTCGAGATTGCTCAGGTCGGGCTTGAGCTCGGTGCCCATCGGGTACTCGCGGAAGAGCAGCAGGTTGTAGCGCTTGAGAATCTGCCAGTAGGCGCGCTTGCCCTCGTCGCTCAACTCCCCGTAGGCGGCGATGCTGGGGCTGCCGCCGAAGCCGAGCATGGTCTGGTGAACTTGCGATGCATTGATCGTGATGGTCGAGCTCTTTAGATCGGGTCTGAGAAGTGAGCCGGAGACGATCAGGTGCGCGGTGCGCGAGGCTACGAGCATGAGCTGATGACGCGTGAGGTCGAAGAGCAGCCGGGCCTCGAGAATCTGCTGTCCGTTGACGAGCACGCGCACGGCTAGATGGGCATCGGCGATGACGGTGAGGGTGCGCGCGTCGCCGGTGTACTGGCGCTCTTCGGCGAACGTAGTCTTCTCAGGAAAGTTGCCCTGGCCTTCGTGGAGCGCCATGGAATCGTAGTAGCGTTCCGCGATGCGGACCTTGTTGGACGTAAGCTCGACAGTAAGGCCAGCGCGCGGACCGGTAAAGATCCAGCGCAACGTGGCGCGCTCGGGAAGGGCGGCGTCGAGCGTGAGAGTGCGGTCAAAGAGCGCGGTCAAATTCTCGTGAAAATATTTGCGCGCGATTTCATCGGGACGGCCCCAGCCGGGACCGGCGGGTCCATCCGAGACGAAGCGGAAAGTGTCGGCGGCCGGCGTCGAGGCTGCTGGCGGAGGAGGGAGCGGAACCGCTTGTTGCGCGGAGGCGCCTGCGGCTACAGCCAGAGACGCGAAGAACACAATCCATCGCATGGGCTTGATTATCCGAGGCAGCGGGCTTGCGCTGTCAAGCGGGGCGGTGAACTGCGGGAAACTGACTTCGTTAATCGGTCGGTCCTGCGTGGGCAAGTGCGGGCCTGGAGGCCCGCACTACAGCCGGTCAGGAGACCGGCGGTACAAACCTGGCGCGGAGTTGACCAATCCGTTTCCACAGGCGCATTTCGTCGCGAATTCCGGCGCGCGGATTGATAGTCTAAAGGATGTGAATGAAGCGCAAGACGCACGGCTGCGCATCGCGGCGATTGGATTTTCTGAATCCTGCGCCGCTGATGTGGGATTTTGAGCACCCGCCTCTTTGCGATGAACTGGCCAAGCGCTATCGCATCGACCTCATGACGCCGGCGGAGTGCGCGGAGAAGCTGGCCACGGGACAGGCAGATATCGGCCTGATTCCCATTGCCGCGCTGGCTACCTCGCCGGAGCTGCGGATCTTGCCGGGCTGCACCATCGCCTCAAAGGGCCGCGTGCGCTCACTGCTGCTGGTGCACCGGGCCTGGCAGCCACTTACCGATTTGCAATCGGTTGCTGCCGACACGGCCAGCCGCACTACAATCGCCTACGCGCGCATCCTCTTCCACAAGTGGGGCAACGCGGCGATTCAGTTTGTGCCCATGGCTGCCGACTTGGACTCGATGCTGGCGCGCGCCGACGCCGCCATCCTGATCGGCGATCCCGCGTTGCTGGCGCTCGAAGAGCGATTCAACCGCATGGAGCGCACCGGCGAGGAGCTTATGTATCGCGACCTGGCCGCGGAGTGGAATGTGCTGACCGGGTTGCCCTACGTCTCCGCTGTCTGGGGTGCTGGCATTGCATGCAGCAGCCCTTTGGACGAGAGAATTGCTCAGGACTTCATTCGGTCGCGTGACCACGGGCTTGCGAATATCGACGCGCTGGTGGCGGAGTGGGCGGTGCGGTTTCCCATTCCCGAGGAGACCATCCGGGCGTACCTGACGACGAATATCCACTACGTGCTCGACGAGGAGTGCTTGGAGGGGATGCGGGGATTCTTCCGCATGGCGGCCGAATGCGGGGTTTTGCCGCCGTATGACGTCACGGTAGAAGAGTTGGCGAGCCGGTGAGACGGCTGAGGGCCTGTTTTCTGTTCGACGCCTCGCTTTTCTCTCTCCTTTCTCGGGGCGAACTCCTTATTTTTCAGGGTCGATCTTCCGCGGGCGGGACTTGCGGTAGACGTTGGCGACGGCTAGGGTCCAGAGAGGCGCGAGGTCGACGCCGGGGATGAGCTTGCCGGCAAACGAGGGCAAAAACTCCCAGTGCCAGCCCAGGAGCCAGGAGAGGATGCCGGCCATGCAGGCGTCGAGGATGTCGTCGACGGGCGACTCCGCTCCTTCGACGAAAAACGGGAGGAGAATTAGCTGGACGATGTCGGCGAGGATCGCGAGCAGCAGGGCGGCCTTCATGCGCGGGCCGGGCGAGATGCGGACGGAGCTCTGGTTTGGCGGAATGGTCTGCGGGGTTTCGCCCATAGAGGAAGTATAGAAGCCAGGGAACGGAAAGCAGGGACTAAGGGACTGAGGGACTCGGGACCAGGGAACGGGACTCTTGGGCGGAGGGAGAGCTTGCACCTTTTGGCTGGGTTCGGGAATCCAAAGCTGCACAGGAGAATTTCAACCGATGGCAGAGAAAATTGCGTTCATTACTGGCGGGAATCGTGGATTGGGTTTCCAGACCGCGCTGGAGTTGAAGGGCGCGGCGAAAGTCGTGATTGGGTCGCGGGACCTTGCCCAGGGCGAAGAGGCTGTGAAAAAGCTGCGCGCGGCTGGAGTGGATGCGGATGTGCTGCAGTTTGACGTGACGGATCCGGCCAGCCAGCAGGCGGCGTACGACTACTTCAACTCGCATTACGGCCGGCTGGATATTCTGGTGAATAACGCGGGAGTTGCCGGGGGAGTATTTCCGGGGACGGGTCCGGAGCACCGGGCAGCCGATGTTCCCATGGCGCTGCTGCGCAAGGTGTTTGAGACCAACTTTTTTGCTGTGGTGGCGCTGACGGAGGAGCTGCTGCCGTTGATCCGGAAGAGTCCGGCGGGACGGATTGTGAATCTTTCGAGCATTCTTGGTTCGTTGACTCTGCACGCCGATCCAAAATCGCCAATCTACAATGCCAAGTCCTTTGCTTATGACGCATCGAAGACGGCTCTGAACGCGTTTACGGTGCACCTGGCGTACGATTTGCGCGACACGAAGATCAAGGTGAATTCGGCGCATCCCGGGTGGGTGAAAACGGATATGGGCGGTCCGGAGGCGCCCATGGAATTGAGCGAAGGCGCGAAGACAAGCGCGGCGCTAGCCACGCTGCCTGAGGATGGGCCGACGGGAGGGTATTTTCATCTGGGGCAGACGCTGCCGTGGTAAAGACAGGGACTAAGGGACTCGGGACTAAGGGACTCGGGGATTAAGGGACTGCGGGTGGGGCGTTACTATTTCAAGAACCCGGTGCTTGCCAGCGAATGGCGAAGCATGACAACCTTTTAAGAAGTGCGTGAGTTCCGCACATGAAGGAGTTCTTCAACCCCGATGCCTATCCAAACTACTGAGAAGATCTGGCACAACGGCGAGCTGATTCCGTGGGAGCAGGCCACGATCCACGTGATGAGCCACGTGATTCACTATGGCTCCAGCGTGTTCGAGGGGATCCGCTGCTACGGACAACCGCACGGGTCGGCGGTTTTCCGCCTGCCGGAGCACATGCAGCGGCTGCTCGACTCGGCCAAGATTTATCGCATGGACGTTCCGTTCACGCTCGAAGAGCTTTGTGCGGGCGTGGTGGATGTGATTGAAGCCAACGGCGTGGCGCCGTGCTACATCCGGCCGATCGTGCTGCGCGGCTACGGCGAGATCGGCGTGAGCCCGAAAGGCTCGCCGATCGAGGTGTACATCGCCAATTTTCCATGGGGCAAATACATTGCCGGGCACGGAGGCGCCGATGTGTGCATCTCCAGCTGGAACCGGCTGGCCCCGAACACAATGCCGGCGCTGGCCAAGGCCGGAGCGAATTACATGAACTCGCAGCTGATCCACATGGAAGCCGAAATCAACGGCTACCAGGAGGGGATCGCGCTGGATGTGAACGGGCTGGTGAGCGAGGGATCGGGCGAGAACGTTTTTGTGGTGCGCAACGGCGTGCTGTTCACGCCGCCGCTGGCCAACTCGGCGCTGTCGGGAATTACGCGCGACAGTGTGCTGACCATCGCGCGCCACCTGGGATTCACGGTGACTGAGCAGTCCATTCCGCGGGAACTGCTGTATATCGCGGACGAAGTTTTCTTTACCGGCACGGCGGCGGAGGTTTCGCCGATCCGCTCCATCGACCGCGTGACGATTGGCGATGGCAAGCCCGGCGAGATTACCAAGAAGATCGCCGACGAGTTCTTCGGCATTGTGAACGGGCTGAAGCCGGATCGGTTTGGCTGGCTGACCCCGGTGAAGGTGGACTCGAGCGAGACGGTGACGGCGTAGAGACAGGGAATAGGGGACAGGGAGTAGGGAATAGGAAAGGCAAAGGCAAAAACAACAGCAAAGGCCCTCCGGTGTGAGTTGGAGGGCCTTTTGCTGTTTGGCTCGGCGTTTGTGCTGTGGCGAATGGTGCAATTGCGCAATGGGGACGAAGCGGGGCATCTTCACGTATCTTTAAAGCTGGCTTCATAGAATCCTGCCATGTCTCTTCGAGTTCGTATCCAAAGCGCGTTTCTAATGACGCTGGCGGCCTTTGTGCTGGCCCTGGCCATCCCACAGCAAGGCTGGGGACAGGCTTATGCGGGGCGCCCGAAGCTCATCGTCATGATTGTGATCGACCAGTTTCGCGGCGACTACCTGAACCGCGATCAGGCAAAGTTTGGAGAGCGCGGCTTCAACCTCTTCATGAAAAAGGGCGCCTGGTTCACCAATTGTTACTTCGACTATGCAAACACAAAGACCGCCCCCGGCCACGCGACCATCGGGACGGGCGCCTACAGCGACGGCCACGGCATTGATGCGAATGATTGGTGGGACCCTTCGCGCTCCTATGATCTGCCGGTGAGCGCGGTGGAGGACGAGCGTTATCAACTGGTCGATTTGCCGGAGGCATCGCTCCCCTCCGGTCAGCCGGGCGCGCCGGAATGGGCAGCGAAGTTCGTCGTCGGGGCCTCGCCTCTGAACTTGCGCGCGACGACGCTGGGAGACGAGTTGCGGCTGGCAACGCAAGGGCGTTCACGCGTCTTCGGAGTCGCGCTCAAGGATCGAGCGGCGATTCTGCCATCCGGCCAGGCGGCGAATGCTGCTTACTGGACCGACAGTGTGAGCGGGCAGTTTACGACTTCGACGTACTACATGGAACATCTGCCGCAGTGGGTGCGTGACTTTAACGCAAGCGGCCGCATCGCGCAAGCCGAACGCGAGGCAAACGTCGACACCTCAACCACGGACTTTTACAGCCTGGTGGGAGAGACGCCCGCAGCGAACAGCTATGAGCTCGACTTTACCAAGGCGCTGATCGAGAACGAGAAGCTGGGACAGAACGGGGTCACCGATCTGGTAGTGGTTTCACTTTCGGCGAACGATATCCTGGGACATGAGTTTGGGCCGGACTCGGATTTTCAAGAGAAGATGATTTTGAGTCTGGACCGGGACCTTGCTGGGTTTACGGGTTGGCTGGACAAGACGATTGGCCTGGACAATGTGTGGCTGGCTCTGACGGCGGATCATGGCGTGGCGCCGGTGCCCGGCGAGGCAGCCAGGCTGGGAATTAATGCCTACGCTGTGGACATGCGAAAGATCTACGAAACGGTGAATGCGAAGCTCGACGAGCGATATTCGCACGGGGCGCACATAAGTTACCTGATGCCGGACCCGACCAACCCGAACCAGATGAATATCTACCTCGACTTGCCCTATATTGTGCTCGACCAGAGAGCCTTCAAGAAGGCAGGTGTGGACGAGAAGGCAGCGGAGGATACCGTTGCTGCGCTGCTGCGCGAGACCGTCAATGCGCAGAATGCGAACCCGCCGCCGCAGGTGCGTGCGACTCTGCCGCCGCCGGTCTACCATCCTTCGCAGCAGAGACTGCCTCCCTCGCCGCGCGTGCAGTATGCGTACACCCGGCTGCAACTCCAGAATGGGCAATTGCCGCCGACTCAGTGGGGCCGATT
The DNA here is from genome assembly GCA_963826735.1 of uncultured Acidobacteriota bacterium. Taxonomy (GTDB): domain Bacteria; phylum Acidobacteriota; class Terriglobia; order Terriglobales; family Acidobacteriaceae; genus Telmatobacter. Next base: position 118,300 of record CAWGYN010000003.1, on the reverse strand, counting down.
GATTGGGCACAGCGTAACGGACCACGGAAACTGGTATGTGATGTTGGTGCTCGACGCCTACCAACTTGCGGGGTCGGGACAGTTCGCGGGGACAACACACTTCAGTCCGTGGAACTACGACCGGCACGTGCCGCTGGCATTTTACGGAATGGTCTTCAAGCCGGGCGAGTATGATGAAACCGTAGAGCCCGTAGATCTGGCGGTGACATTTGCTTCGCTGGCGGGCGTCAATCGCCCGTCAGCAGCGGTGGGCCGTGTGCTGGTGGAAGCGCTAAAGCCCAAAGCTCCGCCTGCATCTCCTCCCGGCCAATGATGTGATCGTCAGTTGGCCGCAAAGGAAGACATACCCCAGTGAAACCTGACATGCGAGTGAAGTTGGCCGGGCTGGAGTTGGTGAATCCAGTGATCGCCGCCAGCGGAACCTTTGGCTACGGCATCGAATTCGAAGAGATTGTTTCGCTGGAGCGGCTGGGCGCGATCGTCACCAAGGGTGTCTCGCTGGAGCCGATGGCAGGGCATCCGTCGCCGCGACTGGTGCAGACGGCGGCGGGCATGCTGAATGCGATCGGGCTGCAGAATGTGGGCGTCGAGGAGTTCATTGAACACAAACTGCCACCGATGAAGCGCTACCCCAGGTGCAAGGTCATTGTGAATGTCTTCGGATACACGGTGAGCGAGTATGTGGGGGTGATCGAGCGGCTGAACGACGCGGAGGGGATTGCGGCGTACGAGCTGAACGTGTCGTGCCCGAACGTGCACGCCGGCGGCATGGCGTTCGGGGCGGATGCGGGGTCGCTGGAGTACCTGGTGAGCCGCGCGAAGACGGCAGCGAGCCGGCCCCTGATTGTGAAACTGACGCCGAATGTGACTTCGATTGCGCACATGGCGCGCGCGGCCGCGGATAGCGGAGCCGATGCCCTGAGTGTGGCTAATACGTTTTTGGCTATGGCGATCGATGCCGAGGAGCGCAAGCCGCGGTTGAGCAACGTGACGGGAGGGCTGTCGGGGCCGGCGATTAAACCGATCGCGCTGCGCCTGGTTTGGGAAGCGTCGCGGGCCGTGAAGATTCCTGTGTTGGGGATGGGCGGAATCGTGACGCCGGCAGATGCGGTGGAATTTTTGTTGGCGGGTGCGACGGCCATTCAGGTGGGGACAGCGAGCTTCGCCGACCCGCGCGCGACGGAGGGGCTGGCGAAGGGGCTCGAATCGTGGTGCAGGAGCCACGATGTGGCGAAGGTGAGCAGCCTGACGGGAGCGCTGGAAATACAGGGAGCAAGGGAGCAAGGGAGCGAGGGAGCAAGAAACCAAGGGACCGAGGGACTAGGGACTCGGGACTAGGGACTCGGGACTACAGGGCTGCGAAATCGGCTCTTGGAGAATCAAGCCTTGTTTGACGTTTCTGCGCGCAGCTCCTGGACGACCTGCTCCAGATCATTCACGATGCGATTCGGCGGATGGGCGCGAAAAACTTTCAAGAGCTCGCCGAAATACCAGAGCTGCTCCTTCGCGCCGCGCTTGAACCTTGCAAATACTGCCGGACCAATTTCCTTGAAGTCATCCAGAATTGCCTTGGCGTTGTAGAGCTTGTCGGCGGCGGAGATGAGCAGGACGTCGTCGCGCTCGCCGCGCAGCCGGGCAAGATAATTGTTCTTGCGTGCCTCCCATCCTTCCTTCTTGTCGTGATCCTCAGCGAAGGTGTCGGAAAGGGCTGCGACCATGCGGGAGACTTCGGGAACGAAACGCTGCTCAATGTCGCGCAGGCGCGGCATGCCGCCGTGGTCTTCAACAGCGTCGTGCAGCAGGGCGGCGATCACCATGTCCTCCGTTACAGGGACCGGGCCGCCGGCTTCGCCCATCACCAGCGCTGCCACGCCGATCAAGTGGGCCATGTAGGGGATATCGGTGCCTTTGCGGTACTCGGTGTGCAACAGCCGCACGTATTCGACGGCCTCGGTGAAGCGCTTGGTCAGGACGAGGCGGGGATTCTGGGTCATTTGGGTGCACCTGGAGAGGGAAGTGATAAGAGGGTAGGATAACGCAGGCGAGCGCGGTAATTCCGAATTGCATAGAGGAACAACCGCAGGTCCTTCGACTCGCATGTGCGGGCGAGGACGCCCGCACTACAGCCGGTCTGGAGACCGGCGGTACATAAGCGGATGACAGCGGTGTTTATGTTGCGAAATGTAGAGGTCAGGATAGGCGCTTGATGAAGGCGAGGGCTTCAGCGAGTTGAGGGAAGCGCGCTTCTTCGGCTTTGAACTCGCGGGAGTGGATGCAGCGGCGCAGGCCGCGCGTGCGGACGGGGTGCTTCAGGTGCAGCATCTCGTGGTAGAGCAGATATTCGATCGCGTAACGCGGGCTGGAGGGGCGGTCGAAGACGCGGCTGACGACGATGGTGTTATGCGCGGCATCGTAGTGGCCGAGCGAGCGCTTGGCGTGGTGTTCGCTCCAGGTGAGGTCGGGACGGCCAAGCAGCCCGCCGAAGAAGCGCGTGTTGAGCGCGTCGAAAACCTCTTCGAGATGAAAATAGCGGCCTTCGGGTCCGAAGTAGCGCTTGCTGCCGCGCGCGGTGCGGATGAGGTCGGTTTGGCGCGTGACGGCGGAGCTGGAGGAGAAGCGCTTGTAGCGCAGATTGTGCGCGCGGTCGATGGGTTTGCGGTAGAGCTTGGCGAGAAGGATGTGCGCGATGGCGTGGAGGACGGACTCCGGTGCGCCTTCGAGCAGATCGGAGAGCGTGACGAAGATTCCGCCCTCGCGCAGACGGATGGTGGTGTTGAGAGAGGTGAAGCGGCGAAAGCGCACATGGATGGGCGGCATGGGTGCGCGCGGGCGGAGGGCGCGGTACTCTTCCTGAAAGATGGGAGCGACGTCAAGAGGCACGAAGAGCAGAATATCAGTCTGAGTGCGAGTGTGAGTGCGGGTGTGAGTGGAGTGCGAGGGTGAGTGGGAGTGTGAATGTATCGGCCACACCCACACCCGCACCCACACTCACACTCACACTGGTGTTTACTTCGGTTCGGCGCGGTCCTGGCCTTTTTCGTCGGGATGGGCTTTGAAATAGGTTTCCTGGTCGGCGGTGATTTCCCTGGCCTGGCCGGCGAGATCGTTGGTGCTATCGATCGCCTCTTTCAAGGACAGCTCGAAGCCGGGCTCGCTGGGCAGATCGCGCAGTACTGCCTGCCAGCGCTGAATGGACTCATTGAGGCCCTTGAGCGACTTGCGGAGATCCGCCTTGCGCTGGGAGAACATGTCGAGGTTGTCGCCGAGTTCATCCATGAGGGCGGAAAAATCCTGCAGCTCGTCATCGATGCGGCGGACGCGGGCAGAGGATTTGGCGCGCGGGATCAACCCTTTGATGGTGTCGCAGTAGTCATTGACAAACTTGACGTACAAATCGACGCGGGCCACGGGGTCGATGCCGGCTTCCTCAATCTGGTCCTGTTGCTTTTCGGTGAGAGGCTCGCGCTTTTGCTGTTGAGCGGTGAGGGGCGCGCTCAAAAGCAGGCAAAAAAGACTGATCAGGAATGGACGCATGGCGACACGTCTCCGGCGCTTCCATTTCAGCATAAAAGGCAGTGTGAGTGCGAGTGTGAGAGTGAGTGTCGGGTGCGGTGAACCATTCACACTTCACACGCACACTAGCCGCTGACGGCTATTTCTGGAAGACACGCATCAAGGTGGCGTTTTGCGCCTCGGTCACCTGCGCCAGGGTTTGCTCCACCAGCGGGCGGTCTTCAATGCTTGTGGCGTGCAGCATCTCATTGAGGCGGAAGGCCGTGTGGCTGAGCAGCATTTCGGCGTTCTTGAGGCGCTTGTCGTTGTCAGACAGAGAGAGATGGATCTTTTGCGTGATCTGCTGGATGCGCTTGAGCAGATTGCTGGCTTTTTCGACGTCGCCTGCCGCATATTGGCGAATGCTGAGCTCCGTCATCTGCTGGACGAGCTGGGCATAGAGGAAGGTCTGCTCGCGCGGCTGAGCCTGGGCGGCGCGCGCTTCGAGTGCGGCAATGGCATCAGGATCAGGCGACTTGTTCTCGCCCGAGGAAGCGCACAGAGGAATAGCGGTCAGTGTGAGGGTAAGGAACGCGGCGATGGGAATTACGCTGCGCATTGGGGACCTCCTCTTGCGCGGTGATGCCCCCCCAAATTTGTAGCAATACTAGTCGCATTTCACGACGCCGCGCAACAACTAAGATGCAATATTTTGATTGGGTGGATAACAAAATAACCAAAAAGGGCGGTGCGCGAGCTGAAATCGGAGCTGCGAAGGCCGAATTGGGGGCGCTTAGCCCTATTTTGCGAGGATTTGAAGGCGCTGGCGGGCTTGCCATTCCTGATCGGGCATTTTGCCGGCGGCGGCCTCGAGAAAACGGTGATAGTAGGCGGCGGCCTGCTGCTTTTGGTGCAGCGAATCGTAAGCTTGCGCCCAGAGGAATAGGGTCGCGGGGTTTTCGGGCAAAGTTCTTGAGCGCATGGTCAGCGCGTGCAGAGTGACGTCGGGACGGCTGGTGCGGAAGGCGGCAAAGGCCAGGCCGCTCCATGCGTCGCCGTTGGCAGGGTCAATCTGCGTGGCCTTGTCGAAGACGGTGAAGGCTTCAGTAAAACGGGCCTGGCGGACAAGGTTCTGGCCGTGGGCGACGAGGAGACTGACGTCCTGAGGGTTGGCGGCGAGCAGATGGAGATAAAGCTGATCGGAGCCGGCATAATCTCCGGCCACGGCCAGCACCTGGGCGAGCATGCGCGTGATGGCAGGGTCGGACGGGTGCGCCTCATGGAGTTTTTGCAGGAGCGGCAAGGCTTCCGCATTGTCCTGCGCGGCGAGCACTGCGGCCAGTTGCGCGTTAAGCGTGGGATCGTCGGGGGCGCTCTTGAGCGCGGCGCGGAGGAGGGTTTCGGCGTCGGCATATTGCTTGCGCAAAATGAGTAGGTGCGCCAGGCCGGCATTGGCGGGGACAGAGTTGGGATTTTTCTCGAGTACACGATGGTAGGCGGTTTCGGCGGCGTCATTCTGGCCGGCTTGTTCTGCCAACTCGGCGGCAAGGAGAGTGTCTTCGGGAGTTTCCGGTGAGAGCTTGAGGGCCTCAAGCAGGTCGTTTGAGGCGGCTGCAGGGTCTGTGAGCGCGATCGACGCGCGCCAAGGCACGCCAGGCGCGGGCCTTGAGTTCCGGACCAGCCTCGCCGGGATCGAGGGTTGTGGCGGCGGCAAGTTCGGGACGGGCTTCGTCGAGCTTGTTTTGGCGGGCGAGAAGCAGGCCTAGCGACAGGTGCGCCTCAAAGGAATTGGGATTGGCTGCGATGGCGCGGCGATAGAGGGTGGCCGCGTCGTCCAGGCGATTCTGCGCGTCGGCAACATAGCCGGCATCGAAGAGGGCGCGTGCGTCGCTGGGATGGGTGGCCAAATAGGAATCTAGCCTGGTCTCGGCGGTCTTCCAATCGGAACCGGCGATGGCGGATTCGGCGGCGACGATTTCGGCTGGGATGGACTGAGGCTGCGCTGGCTGTGATGACGACTGGGGCGAGCCGGTGGCGAGTGGCGACGCGGAATTCTGTGCGGCAACGAGCGAGGGGCAGAAAATCAGTGCGATAAGCTGGGCGAAAAGGGCAATACGGAGCACGAAATTCCTCAATTAACAGTGTAACTGGCGGGGAAGTTCCAGGCGACCGCTGGATACCTCGGCGGGACTTGCCGTGGCGAGGGATGGAAAAGGGGAATGGAAAAGAGGGGCGGAAATGTGACTCCGGCAAAACCAGGGGCCTAGCCGCGGCATCTATACCAATACCGATCCCAGCCTTCAGGAAAGAGGGCAGAATCCACAGAAGGGAACTAACCATGAGCGCAGAACCCCAAGGTCCGGAACCGCAGTTTGAAAATCCCAATGAGTCAAAGCTGGAGGATGAAACCGTCTCGAATGCCACACCGCGGAAGCAAATGGATCGCGAGGCAGAAAAGCTCGCCAAGAAATCTACAAAAGTCGAGCAGGAATCCGACACGGACCAGTCGATTTTCACAAAATAGCAGGCCTTTCACTGAAATCATTCCCGCGGAAGGGTCGACGCTCACCTCCGAGGGCAAAGATTCAAGGAGTTGTTGCGCGGTTGGCGTGATGGAACACCATCTGCCAGCGTGAGGATGGCTGCACGAAAATTGGGAAGCAACGCGGGCCGGCGGGAATACTTTGCAATAGAACGAGATACGTTTGGCGCTGGTTGAACGTGCACGTTTCCAAGTTAGGAATCGGGATCTAGTTCGTGCTGGATAAGGGAAAGAAAAGGCAACTTCGAGTGCAAAGGATGCATCGATCATAGAGCGAGAGCTGGTGGGGTCAGCTCTTTCCAAAGATCCCTTATGAGCCATCATCTTCCAGCGATTCGATGACCGGAGGAGCGAGCCCATGACCTTCAACTCAATGCAACACATGCCACTAACCTGCGCGTATCTCTGCGCGGACTGCCATTGCGTGGGCAACTGTGCGAGTCATTGCCCCGCGTGTGCGTCAGGAGCACTTATCGGATTGGCCAATGTGCTGAACCGCGAAGAGCGTGAGGAGATAACACAGGTGCGCTTTGCGCACACCGCGGCCGGCAGTGTCGATGGAGTGCCCCTGGCCGCTTGAATTCCGCCCGAGCAGCAAAGGCGGATAAGGTCCAAGCGAATTCGGCAAAGTGTGGATGGGCACAGGGGCTGAAGCCCCGTACTCATGATGCGCAAGTTGCGGCGCGACTAAATTCGCGCCCTAATGCGTCACCCGTGCCAAGTGAGCTTTTCGCAGTCTAAGGAAGCCCCCGAGCCTGCTGAGCTCCCGCAGGCTTGCGGCACAATTTATAATAAAAAATGGACGGTTGCGCTCTGAGCCTCGCTGAGGCGTCTGTGTCGCCGCCGGACAAATTCTTGCCGGCAGACTTCCTCTTGAACGATTCCATCATCATCCGCGGTGCGCGGACCCACAACCTGAAGAACCTCTCGTGCGATATTCCTCACGGCAAGCTGACGGTAATCAGCGGCGTGTCGGGATCGGGCAAGAGTTCGCTGGCCTTCGACACTATTTATGCCGAGGGACAGCGGCGGTATGTGGAGTCGCTATCGGCCTACGCGCGGCAGTTTCTGGAGCGCATTGAGAAGCCCGACGCCGATGAGATCGACGGGCTGGCGCCGGCCATTGCGATCAAGCAGAAAAACACTACGCGCAACCCGCGCTCGACGGTGGCGACGGCGACGGAGATCTACGATTACCTGCGCCTGCTCTACGCGCGCTGCGGAGAAGTGCACTGCATCTATTGCGATGGGTTGGTAAAACGCAATTCGGTGGACGAGGCGGCCGAGGCGGTTCTCGCGCTGGGTGAGGGTACGCGGCTAAATGTGCTGTTTCCGGCAATCAGCGCGACTGCGGCGCCTGAACCCGGAGCAGGAATTAACGCCAAGCCGGAGAAAACCGCGGGCCGTGCTGCGAGAAAGACGGCTAAAGCCAAGACGTCGGCCAAGACTGACGACGCGGCGCATATCGAAGTGATGAAGGCACGGCTCAGCGACTTGCGGTCGAGCGGATTCAACCGGCTGTGGCAGCAGGGAAGGATCTTCGAGTTCTCCACGCCCGAGTCGCTGATCGATCTGCATTTATCAGCTCCAGTGTTTGTGCTTTTGGACCGGATCGTGGTGAGTGCGGACAACCGCCCGCGCATTGTGGACGCCGTGGAGACGGCGTATCGCGAGGCAGGCGAGGTCATTTTCCAAGAGACGCCACGTGACGAGACGGCAGAGAGCAGGCGGCTGCGGTTTTCCGGATCGTATGAGTGCACGAACTGCCACCGGCCGGGGCGCGAGCCGGAGCCGCGGTTGTTCAGTTTCAACAATCCCTTTGGCGCGTGCCCGCGCTGCCAGGGATTCGGCAACACCGTGGACTTCGACATGAACCTGGTGATTCCCGACCCCGGATTGACGTTGCAGGGCGGCGCGATCGATCCGTGGAATCGACCGAAATACCGCCCGTGGTTTACCGAACTGAAAAAGCGCGCAGCCGAGTTGGGCGTTCCGCTGGACGTGCCGTGGCGCGAGATGCCGGAGGCGGCGCGCGAAACGGTTCTGCGCGGCAAGGATGGATTCGCGGGCGTGATGGGTTTCTTTGCGCAGATGGAGCGCAAGAAATACAAGCTGCACGTGCGCGTGATGCTGTCGAAGTATCGCGGCTATGCGGAGTGTCCGGACTGCCGCGGACAGCGGCTGCGGGCAGAGGCGAGGGCCGTGCGCATAGATGGCAAAAATGTTTGCCAGGCGACGGCGCTGACCATTGCAGAGGCCAAGAAGTTTTTCGACTCGCTTAAGCTTTCGCCCATGCAGGAGGAAATTGCCGGGCCGATCCTGACTGAAGTGCGGCAGCGGCTGAGTTTTCTGGTTGCGGTGGGGCTGGAATACCTGACGCTGGACCGATTGGCGTCGACGCTCTCGGGCGGCGAAGCGCAGCGAATTCAGTTGGCGACTTCGCTGGGATCGCAGCTGGTAGGGGCGCTCTATTTGCTCGACGAGCCGTCGATCGGATTGCATACGCGCGACACGGCGCGGCTCATTCACATTCTTGAGAAACTGCGCGACCTGGGTAACACGATTCTCGTCGTCGAGCACGACGCCGACATTTTGCGCGCGGCCGATCATTTGCTCGATCTGGGTCCGGGTGCGGGCGAATTCGGCGGCAAGCTGCTGGCCGAGGGCGTGCTGGCAGAGATCGAGGCCAACCCGGCGTCGCTGACGGGTCGGTACCTGAGCGGGAAGATTGCGATTCCCGTGCCCACGCGGCGGCGTGAGCCGGGCCGCGAGAAGCTGGTGCTGAAGGGGGCGCGAGCGAACAATCTGCATGGGCTGGACGTGTCAGTTCCATTGAACATGCTGGTTGCGGTGACGGGAGTTTCCGGATCGGGCAAATCGACACTGGTGCACCAGGTGCTTTATCGCGCGGTGGCGCGGGCGCTGGGGCAGACCGATGGCGGCGATCCATCTGGAGTCTTCAGTTCGCTGAACGGAACGGAACGGCTGAATGACGTGGTGCTGGTGGACCAGACGCCCATTGGGCGCACGCCGCGGTCGAATCCCATCACGTATATCAAGGGCTTCGACCTGGTCCGCGAACTGTTTGCCGCGCAGCCTGAGTCCAAGCGGCGCTCGCTGACGCCGGGACATTTTTCGTTCAACGTGCCCGGCGGGCGCTGCAACACATGCGAGGGCGACGGCACGGTGACGGTGGAGATGCAGTTTTTGGCTGACGTGGAGCTGCCCTGCGAGGATTGCAACGGCACGCGCTACCAACCCAGAATTCTGGAAGTGCGGTACAAAGGCAAGAACATTCACGACGTGCTGCAGATGACGGTGAAGGAGGCACTGCGCTTTTTTGCCGGGCAGACCAAGTTGCTGGAAAAGCTGGCGGTGCTGGATGAAATCGGGCTCGGATACTTGCGCCTGGGACAGTCGGCGACGACGCTTTCGGGCGGCGAGGCGCAACGGGTGAAGCTGGCCGCGCATCTGGCCTCGGTGCGCGCCGTGAATGCGACGGCTAAGCCCTCGCAGGCCAGCCGCGTGCTGTACATCCTGGATGAGCCGACGACAGGACTGCATTTCGACGATGTATCGAAGCTGCTGACCGCGTTTCGCAAGCTGATCGACGGCGGTGGTTCGCTGATCGTGATCGAGCACAACCTGGACGTGATCAAAAGTGCGGACTGGGTGATCGATCTGGGACCGGAAGGCGGCGAAGGCGGCGGAAAAATTGTGGCCGAGGGTCCGCCTGAAGAGATTGCGAGCAATTTGCATTCGCATACGGGGAAGTGGCTGGCGCGGGTGTTGTGAGCAGCCCTCCCACGCTAGCGACAAAAACAAAAGCGTCGAGAGGGAGGGGCACCCCCGGCCCGGGAAACGCCTTATACCTGGATCACCAGCTCGCTATACGGCTTCAGCTTCGAATCCACGGTGAGCAAATGGAGCGGCTCGGAGATGGCTTGTGCCAACAGCAAGCGGTCAAACGGGTCGGTGTGGTGCATGGGCAGAGTTGCAACTACGGCTCCATGCCTTGAAAGGACGGGCAACTCGATGAAGTCGTTTTGCGCGGTCCAGTGGATGATTTTCAAGGGATCGGCGCTCATCTTTCCCAGACGCACCTTGATGGCAATCTCCCAAATCGACGCGGCCGAAAAGAAGACCTCATCTGCATTCTTGACGGCTTCGAATGCCGGTTGTGAAAGCCTCTCGTGTTCGTAGAACCACCAATAGAGGATATGCGTGTCGAGCAAGAGGCGGCGCATTACCGCCCCTCGAACTGGGCCAGGATATCGTCAGGCAGCGGATCGTCGAAGTCGTCCGCGATCCAGCCCTGACCTTCGAGAGCGCCGAGTCCAACCAAGCGCTTTTCCTTCCCATGTAGACTTGTCAACCGCGCCGCCGGTTTCCCGTTCCGTGCGATTACTACGTCCGTCCCGGACGAGGCCAGATCGACCAGCTTCGAAAGCTGGGTCTTGGCTTGATAGATATTCACGGTAGGCATGGACTGCTCCTGGTCTGGCTAGGTCTAGTCTATCATATTTCTCCTACCAGCCGACGCGAAAAGCACCAGCCGCTGCCGTGCAGCCAGCAGGATTCTTCCTGGGCGTGGACATCGCAGCGCAGGGAGCGTACGCCGACGCCGTCATCGCGGCCCAGCGCTCGGGCAAGTTCACTGCTGACAGCAGGATCGCGCGCTCCTGCGAAATCGACGAAGAAAACCGAGCCTTCAAGCGTAGCAGCGAAGAAGTCTGCGCTGACGCGGATGAGGTGCGCCATGGTTCCGGGCCCTCGCGTGGAGGTAAACGGAAAGAGGAGCTTGCCTGATGGCTTGACGGCGGCGAGCCACGCGGGAAGAGGATGGGTGGCGCCGGCGCTGACGACAATCACGTCAGCAGGCTCGAAAGGGCCGCGCGAGCCGTCGCCATGGATCACGGTCACCTGCGGCCAGGGTTCGAGTGCGATGCGCGCACGGGCTGCAAGGCCTTCGTCAATTTCTATTGCGGTGACTTTGCCGGCTGGGCCGGTAAGCTCGGCGAGGATTGCGGTGTAGTAGCCCGTGCCGCAGCCGAGGTGGAAAATCTGATCGCCGGGGCGAATGCGGAGCAGGTCGAGGTGAATGGCCCAGAGGCTGGGCTGGCCGTTGTTCAGGCGCTTCGATTCGTCGAGCACGATAAGCGCGTCGCGGTATAGGTGGGTGGGGTCGGCATCCTTAGTGAACCAACTCGTGCCGCTGCTTTGAATTGCCCACGGGCCGGGTCCCACGAAGCGCTCGCGCGGCACGGTTGCGAACGCGGCGAGGATGGCTGGCGAGGAGATCCCATTGAGTCGGCACAACTCCTCAGCATAAAAGCGCCGCGCGGATTCGATGGGATCGGTCACGGGTCTGGAGACTGGCGGTACACCGCAGATTATAGGCGTCTCGATCACGATGACGGACGAGTTGGAACATGGCGGTTCAACGCATGGCGATCCGCGATCTCTTGCGGGAGTAACGTTAACGCGAACGAATACGAGTTTGCCAGTACAAAGCCGGATTCGATACAAAGGGAAGTACCTTTTCAAAGGGGCGGGCAGGAAGCTAATAAGAGCCGGCACTGGAAGCCGGCGCCCAAATGCGGATTGCCGAGCAGAAGGAGAAGTGCATCTTGAGTTTTTCTGTAGGGCCGGGCGATGCGGGAACGGCGGGGCCACGAAACACAGGGCAAGGAAATTCGCCGTCGCAGCATGAAGACATTGAAGCCCCGTTGATTCCCGCGGGACGAATGTTGCCATTCGTTCTGGTGACAGCACTCTTCTTTCTGTGGGGTGTGCCGAACAACTTCAATGACATTCTGATTCGCCAATTCATGAAGTCGTTTGAGATTAACCGGCTTCAAGCGGGTCTGGTGCAGTTGGCATTCTACCTGGGATATTTTCTGCTAGCTATGCCTGCCGCACAGTTGATGCGGCGCGCGGGTTACAAGGCCGGGATTCTCGTCGGGCTTTGTCTTTACGGCGACGGGCTGCATGTTGTTTTGGCCTGCTGCGATCGTCGGCAATACTGGTTCTTTCTGACGGCGCTGTTCGTGATCGCCAGTGGGACTCGCCTTTCTCGAGACGGCGGCGAGCCCCTTTACTCTGCAAATCGGAGACCCTCGCAGCGCGGCACGGCGCCTGAATTTCGCGCAGGCGTTCAACCCGCTGGGAAGCATCTCTGCGGTGCTGATTGGCAGCCGGTTCATTTTTTCAGGAATTGAATTGAAGCCGGCCCAGGTTGTGGCGATGCAGGCTGGCGGGAACTTATCAGGCTATCTGAAGTCGGAAACTCTGCGCGTGGTTGCGCCTTACCTCGTGCTCGGCGCGATTGTACTCTTCTGGGCCATTCTTATCGCCCGCACGCCTTTTCCGCATACTGGTCTCGACTACGCAAAGGACACGCTCGCCACCGACCACTCCAAGCCGCTATGGAAGCGAAGGCATTTTGTTTTTGCCGTAGTGGCGCAGTTTCTTTATGTGGGAGCGCAAGTGGGTATCTGGAGCTACATGATTCCCTATGTGATTTCCGGGACAGGAATCGGCGAGCGGCAGGCAGGATATTGGCTCACAGGCGCGTTGATTGCATTTACAGCGGGACGGTTCTTCTCTGCCTGGTTATTGAACTTCATCCCTGCACAACACTTGCTGGGGAGCTATGCGGCGCTCAATACGGTGATTTGCTGCGTGGCCGTTTTGAGGCCAGGGTGGTTGGGCGTCTATTCACTTAGTCGCCGCGACCTTCCTGATGTCAACGATGTTTCCGTCGATTTTCGCATTGGGCACCAGGGGGCTGGGAGCGCGCACAAAGAGCGGCGCAGCCTGCATTGTGATGGCGATCATCGGAGGCGCGCTGATTACGCTGGCAATGGGGCGCGTGGCCGATCGTGTGAGTATTGCAGTCGCCTACATCGTGCCAGCGATTTGCTTTGTGGGAATCGCATTGTATGCGTGGCTTGGATCGCAAATGGATCCGGAGGAGATTGCCGCGGAGAACGCTTAGGATGGTGCCCGAGCCGGTAAGGTCTGGTCTGAGCTATCCCAGGTCCCCAAATGCGAGGGACCCGGGGTACCCAGTTTGGGTTTATCTGCCAGTTATTCGGCCACGACCGGATTGGTGAGCGAGCCGAGGCCTTCGATTGTGACGGTGACGGTTTCGCCGGGCTTGAGCCAGCGCTGCGGCGTGCGGCCCATGCCCACGCCGGACGGCGTGCCGGTGGAGACGATGTCGCCGGGCAGCAGCGGCGTGATGGACGAGATGTACTCGATGAGCTCGGGGATCTTGAAGATCAGCTCGCGGGTGTTGGAGTTCTGCAGACGTCTCGCCGTCGATGCTGAGGCTGATGGCGAGCTGGTGCGGGTCGGGGATTTCATCGGCGGTGACGATGGCTGGGCCCATGGGGCAGAAGGTGGGGAAGCTCTTGGCTAGCGACCACTGCGAAGTGGCGAGCTGCACATCGCGCGCGCTGACGTCGTTGATGATGGTGTAGCCGTAGACGTGCTCGCGCCACGCCGATGCGGGAATGCGATAGCCGCCCTTGCCGATGACGAAGGCGAGTTCGGCTTCGTAGTCGGGCTCGGTGGAGTTTTTGGGCAGCACGATGGCGTCGCCGGGGCCGATGATGGCTGTGGGCAGCTTGAAGAAGACGACGGGCGCGGTGGGCAGCGCCATGCCGGACTCGGCGGCGTGGTCGCGGTAGTTGAGACCGATGGCGAAGATGCGCGGCGGATTCGAGAGCGGCGCGTGCAGGCGGACGTCGCTGAGCTTGTGGGATGCGGGTAGGCGCCGGGTTGTCGATGGCGGTGATGCCGGCGGCGATGACGGCGAGAGTATCGGCGTAGCCGGCGGCGCGAGGTCGACGACCAGTGTCGCTTTGCTGGAGCAGTACGCCGGGACGCGGCACGTGGCTGTCAGCGACGGAAAAGGAAACGAGCTTCATAAGTGGTCTCCGTGGCGAATGGTTCGATGCGCGAAGATCAGGCGGCTGTCCAGCCGCCGTCGATGGTGAACAGCGAGCCGGTGATGAAGGCGGCTTCGTCGGAGGCGAGATAGCGGACCACGGAGGCGACTTCTTCCGGTCTGCCGAGGCGGCCGACGGGCTGGCGGGCGCGGAGCTCGGCGCGCATCTCTTCCTTGTTGTGCTTGTGGAACTTGTCGAGGTAGCCCTCGACGAAGGGCGTTTGCACGGTGCCGGGGCAGATGGCGTTGACGCGCAGGGTTTTGGGATACTCGACGGCGAGTTGGCGCGTCATGGCAACGACGGCGCCCTTTGCTGGTGCAGTAGGCGAAGCGCTGCTTGATGCCGACCAGGCCGGAGACGGAGGCGATGTTGACGATCGCGCCCACGGCCTCGTGACGCTCGCTGCGCGGAGAGCAGAAGCGGAAGAAATGCGCGCGTGACGAGGTAGACGGAGCGGACGTTGACGTTCATCAGGCGGTCGAAGTCTTCGGGCTCGGTGGTTTCAATGGAGCCAACGTGGCCGATGCCGGCGTTGTTGACGAGGATGTCGAGGCAATTCGAGTTGCGCGAGGGCTGCGGCGATGGATTCGGGGCTGGTGACGTCGAGATGGAGCGCCTGGGCGGAGGGAAGGGAGGCGGCGAGGGCTTCGGCGGCGGGGAGGTTGATGTCGGCGATCCAGACGTAGGCGCCGGCGCGGACGAGTTCTTTCACGGTGGCTTCGCCGATGCCGCTGGCGCCGCCGGTGACGAGGGCGTGCGGCCGTCGAGGCGAAATGGATCTGACTGATTCTGCATATTCGTGTACGCTGTTAACTTTTGCGCGCGTCGGCCAGCACTTTCAGATACGCGCGGGCGGTTTCGGTGATGGTTTCGGGGTGTCCCGCGTCGATGGCGGCGAGATTGACGAGGTCGCTGCCCACGCCGAGTGCGCGTGCGCCGGCCTTGATGAAGCTTTCGGCGGTTTGCAGCGTGACGCCGCCGGTGGGAATGAGCTTGAGATGCGGAAAGGGCGCGAGCAGGGACTTCAGATAGCTTGCGCCGCCCACGGCGGAGCAGGGAAAGATCTTCACGTAGTCCGCGCCGGCGTTCCACGCGGTGATGGCCTCAGTGGGCGTGAGCGCGCCGGGGCAGGAGATTTTGTTGTTCTTCTTGGTGGCGGCGATGACCTCGGGATGCAGGCTGGGGCTGACGACGAACTCCGCGCCGGCATCGATGGTGGCTTGGGCCTGATCGGCGGTGGTGACGGTGCCGGAGCCGAGCAGGAGCTTCGACGCCATATTCTTTCTTGAGTTCCTTCAGCAGATCGACGGCGCCGGGAACGGTCATGGTGACTTCGACGACGGTGACGCCGCCGGCGATCATGGCGTCGACGACGGCGCGGCCCTGGGCAACGCTCTTGGCGCGCAGAACGGGAATGAGGCCGACGCGTTCGATGATTTGCTGCGTGGTTTCGGACATTGGGTCCTTTCAGCGGAGCTAGCGGCGTAGCGGTGTTAGCGGAGCTAGAAAAGCGCGATTCAGCAAGTCGGGCAGAACCGCTGCCTAGCGCGCGATGCGCGCCGAGCCGCCTTTGATGATGCGTTCGACTTCGGCCAGCGTGGCCATGCTGGTGTCGCCGGGGGTGGTCATGGCAAGCGCGCCGTGCGCCACGCCGCAGTGGACGGCCCATCGATGCCTTTGCCGGCGAGCAGGCCGTAGATGAGGCCGGAGGCGAAGCTGTCGCCGCCGCCCACGCGGTCGAAGATGTCGATTTCGCGCTGCGGGACGTGGACGATCTTGTCCTCGTAGAGCGCAATGGCGCCCCAGGCGTTGCGGCTGGCGGTTTGCGCGGTGCGCAGCGTGCTGGCGACGAGCTTCAGGTTGGGATACGCGGCGGCCACCTCGCGCAGCATCTCTTCGTAGCCGGCGATGGGCAGCTCGGCGAAGTCCTCGCCGACGCCCTTGATTTCGATGCCGAGCATGGCGGAGAAATCTTCTTCGTTGCCGAGCAGCACGTCGACCTTGCGCACGAGGTCGCGATTGACCTCCTGCGCCTTGGCCTTGCCGCCGATGGATTTCCAAAGCGAATCGCGGAAGTTCAGGTCGTAGGAGATGGGCGTGCCGTATTTGCGCGCGGCGTCCATGGCTTCGACGGCAACTTCGGCGGTAGATGCGGAGAGCGCGGCGAAGATGCCGCCGGTGTGGAACCAGCGTCGAGCCGTTCTGCGGCGCCGAAGATCGACTCCCAATCAAAGTCGCCGGGCTTGACCTGGCTGATGGCGGTGTGGCCGCGGTCGGAGCAGCCGGCAGCGGCGCGCACGCCGAAGCCGCGCTCAGTAAAGTTGAGGCCGTTGCGCACGGTGCGGCCGACGCCGTCGTAAGGGACCCACCGGAGAGCGAGGTATCGACGCCGCCCTGGAGGATGAAGTCTTCAACGAGGCGGCCGACGGGGTTGTCGGCGAGCGCGGTGGCGATGGCGGTGCGCAGGCCGAAGCAGCGGCGCAGGCCGCGCGCCACGTTGTATTCGCCGCCGCCCTCCCACACCTGGAAATGGCGCGTGGTGTGGATGCGGCCTTCGCCGGGATCGAGGCGAAGCATGACTTCGCCCAGGCTGAGGCAGTCCCAGCGGCGGTTGGAATCGGGAATTGAGAGTGGATTCATGGTCACTGAATACTTTAGCGCAGGAGGGTTGGTGCGGTCAGTGAGTGGCTGCAGGCGGGACCGCGCGCGAGATGGATCATTTAGGCTAGTACTGGCTTCGTGATTTCGTGATCGGAGCATGACGGGTGCGGGCGAGGACGCCCGCACGACAGCCGGTCTGGAGACCGGCGCTGCAATTGCGCGGGAGGATGCATTGAAGGGTCTGGAAGTTTTTGATTTGAGCGGGCGGGTCGCCGTGGTGATTGGCGGGACGACCGGCCTGGGCCGCGAGATTGCGCTGGGGTTTGCGGCTGCCGGCGCAGACGTGGTGGTCAGCTCGCGGCGGCAGGAACAGGTGGACGCGGTGGCCGCGGAGATTGAGGCGCTGGGCCGTCGCACACTGCGCATCACGAGCGACGTGCTGGACCGCGTTCGATCCAGCGCCTGCACGATGCGGTGATTGAGAAGTTCGGCAAAGTAGACATTCTGGTGAACGCGGCCGGCACGACCAAAAAAATGCCAACGCTCGATGCAGATGAAGCGGACTGGGCGCAGATTGTGGAGACGAACTTGACGGGAACGATGCGCTGCTGCCAGATCTTTGGGCGCACCATGGCCGCGGCGCGCTATGGGCGCATCATTAATATCGCGATCGATTACGGCGTTTCGCGGTTTCTACCAGGTGGCGCCGTATGCGGCGAGCAAGAGCGCGGTGGCTTCGCTGACCAAGACGCTGGCGGTGGAGCTGGCCGGAACCGGCGTGAATGTGAATGCGATTGCGCCGGGGGTGTTTCCCACGGACATCAATGCGCACATGGTGGAGGGCACGCCGCGCGGCGAGGAATTGATAATGCGCACGCCGATGCGTCGCTTTGGAAGGCCGCAAGAGATCGTCGGCACGGCGATCTTTCTGGCTTCGGAGGCGGTGTCGTTCATTACCGGCGAAGTGATTGTGGTGGACGGCGGTTTTCTGGCGAGCGGGGTGAACTGCTGAAAAACAGGGAACAAGCCACCCCAGCGTACACAAATCGCCCGCCGGGGACCCCGGCAGGAACCAAAGGAACGAGGGAAATGATGGCAGAAGCACGCAAGTTGCGCATGGGGATGGTGGGCGGAGGGCCGGGGGCCTTCATTGGTCCGGTGCACCGCATTGCCGCGGAGCTGGACGGAAAAATCGAGCTGGTGGCGGGAGCGTTTTCACAGTCGGCGGAGCGGTCGCGGGAGGCGGGCGTGCGGTTTCACATCGATCCCGCGCGTGCCTATGCGGATTATCGGCAAATGATCGAGGCCGAGAGCAAGCGGGCAGACGGAATCGACTTTGTGGCGATCGTGACGCCGAATCATGTGCACTTGCCTGTGGCGCTGGCGGCGCTCGAAGCGGGCATTCCCGTGATGAGCGATAAGCCGGCGACTGCGACCTATGAAGAAGTGCTCAAGCTGGAGGCCGCGGTCGAAAAGAGCGGCCTGCCCTATGGATTGACGCACACGTATGCGGGCTACGCGATGGTGCGCGAGGCGCGGGCGATGTGCGCGGCGGGCAAGCTGGGAGCGATTCGCAAGGTCGCCGTGGAGTATTTTCAGGGCTGGCTGAGCGGGCCGCTGGAGACGACGGGACACAAGCAGGCGGCGTGGCGTGCCGATCCTGCGCAAAGCGGCGCAGGCGGCGCTATCGGCGACATTGGCACGCATGCGTTTCACCTGCTCGAATACATCAGCGGGCTCAAAGTGACAGCGATCAACGCGACATTGCGCACCGTTGTGCCGGGACGCAGGCTGGACGACGATTGCAACGCGTTCCTGCGCATGAGCAACGGCGCGGCCGGCACGCTGGCCTGCTCGCAAGTGGCTGCCGGCGAGATGAACGAGGTGCGTCTGCGTATCTATGGCGAGAAGGGCTCGCTCGCGTGGCGGCAGCAGGATCCGAACCGGCTGATTGTGAAATGGCTCGACAAGCCGGAAGAAATTCATCACGCGGCGATGAATTACCTCAGTGCCGATGCGCTGGCGGTGGCGCGTGTGCCGGCCGGGCATCCTGAGGGGTATCTTGAAGCTTTTGCCGTGCTTTATCGCGAGTTCGCCGATGCGCTATTGGCGTGGAAGCAGGGGCAGACGAATCCGCTGCCGGCAACGCTGCCCGGGATTGAGGCGGGCGTGCGCGGTATGCGCTTTATTGAGCGCGCGCTTGAAAGCAACAAGCGTGAAGGCTGGGTGGATTTCTAACGGCACGTGAATCCTCAGGGAGTTGACGATGCGAATGCGGCTGACCATCTTGATTTTGTTGGGCGCCTGGTGCGGTGCTGCGCAAGCGCAAGCGATGAAGCATCCCGGTGTCCTGGTGAGCGGGGAACAACTGAAATTCATCAAGCAGCAAGTTCAGGAGAAGCGGGAACCGATCTACGGCGAGTACTTGAAGGCTGTGGCGAGCCCGCTGGCCGCGTTCGATTACAAACTGCTGGGACCGCCGGCGACGGGAATCATTGATTGCGGCCCGTACTCGCATCCTGATAACGGATGCCACGCCGAAGATAACGATGCCAGCGCGGCGTATCTGCAGGCGGTGTTGTGGTGGATCACAGGCGATCATCGCTATGCGGACAACGCCATCCGCATTATGAATACTTATGCAAGGCAACTAAAGGGATACACCAACAGCAATACGCCCTTGCAGGCAGCGTGGAGCGCGGAGATGTTTCCACGCGCGGCGGAGATCATCCGCCACAGCCGCGCGGGATGGAAGCGCGAAGATATTCAGGCGTTCAGCACCATGCTTACCCAGGTGATTCTGCCGCACATTCACGATGGCGGACCACGGACCAATGGAAACTGGGAACTCGCGATGATCGAGGGCATGATGGGCATTGCGGTGTTCACCGACGACCGTGCACTGCTGGATCACGCCGAGGATATGTGGCAGAAGCGCGTGTCGACCTACTTTTACAACGCCAAGCTGGATGGCGACCACCCGCGGCCGCCGGATCCCTCGGTGCATCAAAGCTGGTACGGACAGACCACGTTCGACGAGAGTACGAACGGCATCGCGGCCGAGACGTGCCGCGACCTGGGCCACACGGGGTTCTCCATCTCCGCCGCATTGGCGGCCGCGGAAACCGCACATATCCAGGGAGACAAACTGTACGAGAGTGAAGAGCAACGGCTCATCGGGGTGCTGGAGTTTCACGCGCATCTGCTGCTGAGAAAAGAACCCGCTCCGATGACGGTGTGCTTGGGCAAGGTCCACTACGCCGAGGGGTACACGTTTGGAATCGGATATAACGAATATCACAATCGCCTTGGGCAATCGCTGCCGGAGACGCGGGAGTGGCTCGATCATATTTTGACCGTGCCGGACCCGGTGGACATTCACATGATGACTTTCGAACTACTCACCCATGGCGAAGACGCGAAAAGCAAGAGCACTGATCTTGTCGCAACGCCCGGGGCCGCAACGCATTAAGGAGCGAACCATGAACACCATTCAGGGCCCCGCAATCTTTCTGGCGCAGTTTGCCGGCGACCAGCCACCGTACAACACGTTGGAAGGCATGGCGGGTTGGGCGGCAAAGCACGGCTACGTGGGCATCCAGATTCCGAGCTGGGATCGAAGGCTCTTCGATCTGGAGCGAGCCGCTGAAAGCCAGGTGTATTGCGACGAGGTGAAGGGGACTGCGGCACGGGCTGGGCTCGCGGTGACGGAGCTCTCCACGCACCTGCAAGGACAGCTGGTGGCGAGCCACCCGGCCTTCGATACGCTGCTCGATGGCTTTGCTCCACCGGAGCTTGCCGGCGACGCGAAAGCCAAGTCGGCATGGGCGGTGCAGCAACTGCTTTGGGCGGCGAAGGCGAGCCGCAACCTGGGCCTCAGCGCGCATGCGACGTTCTCGGGGGCATTGGCGTGGCCCTTCTTTTATCCCTGGCCGCAACGGCCTGCGGGTCTTATTGACGAGGCGTTCAAGGAGCTGGCGGCGCACTGGCTGCCGATTCTGAATGCTTTCGACGAGGCCGGAGTGGATGTGTGCTTCGAGCTGCATCCCGGCGAGGATTTGCATGACGGCGCAACCTTCGAGCGGTTCCTCGCCGCGGTGGGCAATCATCCACGCGCATGCATTCTCTACGACCCAAGCCACATGGTGCTGCAGCAGATGGATTATCTGGCCTTTCTCGATCTCTATCACGAGCGCGTACGCGCGTTTCATGTGAAGGACGCAGAGTTTCGGCCGAGCGGGCGCGCGGGCGTCTACGGCGGCTATCAGGACTGGATTGAAAGGCCGGGGCGGTTCCGGTCGCTGGGAGATGGGCAGATCGATTTCAGACAGGTGTTCAGCAAGATGGCGCAGTATGACTATCCGGGATGGGCGGTCGTGGAGTGGGAGTGCTGCATCAAGCATCCCGAGGTGGGCGCGGCCGAGGGCGCAAAGTTTGTGCGCGAACATATGATTCGTGTGACGGATCGGGCGTTCGACGATTTCGCTGGCGGTGGCGCGGATGCTGGGCGGAATCGGAAGATTCTGGGACTCTAGTGTGATGAGTCTGAGGTTCGCTGAAAGGCAAATGCAGGTCCTTCGACTCGTCCCGGCATGCCGGGACTCGCTCAGGATGACAGCCGAAGTTTGTTGATCAGGATGACGGCTCTACGGGTGACGGTTCGCGGCCCGGCGCGACGATGCCATATTTCACGATCGAGAAACTCCTGCAACTCTGCGGGAAGCAGTGCGGCCAGCTCCTGCCAGGTGAGCACTTTCAGACGGACGCGCAGCTCGGCGCTCTTCACGGCGGCCTCACCTCAAACCACTCTTCGCGCAAATCGGGACGGCGCGCGTCGTGGATCACGCAGAAGCTGCAACCCGCAGCATGCGCGGCCAGCACATTGCGGATGAGCTGATAGCCGGCATAGCCCTCTTCGCCGGGAGAGCGGAAGCTGGATTCGAGAGGAGAGAAAAGGACCGGGATCGCCGACAAGACTTTCGAGTTCCTGCGAGGAGTTCTCAGGGAATTCGCTGGCCTGCATCCAGCGTGTAGTTGCGATCTCAGTGCGGGGCAGACGGTCGCGGTCGAAGACCTCATCGAAATCGCGATAGGATTCGACGATCGCCGCAGAGCGCGATTGAAAATCCGACTCGGTCAACTTCGCTTCCACTAGCAGCGAGCCCAGGCGTAGATCGACTTCGGTGCGGTCAACTTTGATGCGATCGGGTCCACTGTTGGCAAGCGGAACGCGGGCCTTCCAGCCAAATATCGGTTCCGCGACCTCGTCAACGCCGAGCATGGACCGGATCGCCGGGGACTCCGCAACGCCGGGCGTGCAGAAAATGTTCATCAGGAGCGCGTCGGAACTCATAGAGGAGTCAAGCTCGCGCCAACGCCGGGCTATATCGGATTGGGGTTTGGGCAATGAGCGCGCCGCCTGAGCGTGAATCTTGTCGAAGCGGCGCACCCATTCGGGCCGCGCCAGGATGGCCGCAAAGGCCGGGTCAAAGAAATTGCCGTGCCGGCCGCCGTCCGGCTCGTAGACGATGACCGGCGAGCTGCCGTAGCTTTCAACGTGCGCGCGCCCGCGCGCGTAACTGCGGTTGCGCGCGATGAGTTCCTGGCGGAGTCGAGTTGCATAGAGCGCAGTTGAGCGAGCCATCTGAAGATCAGACTACTCCCGCTTGAGAAGAAAAAGGCCCTCCGGCGAATATCTGCCGGAAGGCCTTTTGCCTTGGGCCACGATGGCGTGGTGAAGTTGGTCAGCGCTCGCGGGTGAGGCCGATCTGGAAGCTGATCATGATCGAGCGGCCGGCCGCCTTCTCGAAGCTGTCTGCCCAGCTCGGGCTGTAGAGTTGCTGGTTCTGCGTAACCTTGAGAGCATTGTTGACGGTGGTCGAAGTCAGGGTGGTGCCGTCGTTGGCCGCGCTGTTGGCGACGATGCTGTGGTCGTCGAAGAGGTTGTTGATGCTGAGCTTAATCTTGGAGCCATCGAAGATCGAGTGGCCACGGACGTTGTAGTTCAGGAAGAGGTTGCTCATCCAGAACGGGTCCAGCGGAACGTTCTGGTGATAGCTGCCGATGTCGTTCCAGCGGCTGCCGATGCGCTTGCCGAATACGCCGAAGTCGAGGCCGCTCCTCTGGCTGATAGGTCATGCCCAGCGATTCGGTATCGTGCGGGGCGAGGGCCACCCAGGCCGCGGAAGTTGGAGCGATGGCCGGAGTGATGGTATTGCCGCTGCGCGTCGAGTGACAGCAGGGCTTCCGCCGGAAGCTTCGTACTTGGCGGAGCCGAAGGTGCCGTTGGCGTTGAAGCTCAGGCTGTTGGTCACAGCGTAGTTGCCCTCGGCCTCAAAACCGATGGTGTCGGAGTTGGGGTTGGCGTAGTAGTAGGTGAAGCCATAATTGGGGTCGCCAACCGTGGTGTTCGTGTAGGTCGAGTAGGTGTTGGTGAAGTGGATGTGATAGACATCCGCATCCAAGGCGAAGCGGTTCAGCTTGACCACCGTGCCGCCCTGGTAGGTGTCGGCGATGGTGGGCGGCGGGGTAACGGCAACCTCAGCGCCCGCGTGTGTCGAAGACGGTGCTGAAGGGAGCGATGCTGCCGCGGCCGTACTGACGATAGACCGACGCGTTGGGGATGAGGCGGTAGTTGGCCTCAACCGAGGGCAGGATGGAGTTGTAATTCTGCGCGTGCTGGGTGGTGGCAGTGCAGTTTGCCGACAGAGCGAGGGCCACGCCGCAGGCGGCTTGGATATTGGACAAGTTACCGATCGTATGGCCGTCCGCGTACTGGGTCAGGTTCATGCGAAAGAAGGCGTCCTTGACGCCGGCGGTGACGGTCAAATCCGGGATGGAAACCCATTGGAACTCGGCATAGGGTTGGACGGCCGTAGTGTAAGAAGTGCTCGTGGAACTTGATGTCCTGGACATAGGGCGAATCCACCCAGGTGATGGGGTCGGTGTAGATCTGATAGCGGAGGGTGTTGGTGAGCTCGTACCAGGAACCGGCGCGGAAGACGCCCCACCTGGTGGCATAGCTGAGGTCCGCGATCTCGCCGCCGCGGGCGTACTGGTTCAGCTTATCGACGCCGGTCGGCGTCGTGCCGTAGTTGACCCAACCGGGCTGGTCAGTCACCGCCGACCTGCTCTTCTTCAATCGACGTGGTCAGCACCGAGTCGGTGATCAGATCGTGGTCGGTTTTGTTCTGGTAGTGCTGGTGGTTGGAGTAACCGTAGGCATAAGTCTTGGTAGTCGAGCTTCCAGTTCTTGCCGAAGTCGTGGTTGAAGGTAATGATGTCGAAGAAGACTGGCCACGTGGTAGACCGAGAAGCGCCAGAACTGCGGGTCGTAGTAGTACTTCGAGGTCGACGCGTAAGCCGCATTGGTCAGGGTGTTGTCGTAGAGGTAGTTGTCGCCGTGGTGAAAGAGCTGGCGGCGGGTCGGATCGTTGTTGTTGAAGGCGTCGAGGATGATGTTGGTGCCGATCACGCTCAGGTAGGTACGGTCACTGAACTTGTAGTCGAACTTGGCGGTGGCGGCCACGTCCTGCTTGGGCGAGAAGGTCTGGTAGCCGTCGGAGCTCTGGTAGTCGCCATTGAGCCAGAAATGGGCCTTGCCATGCCAAAAGGCGCCGGAATTGATGTCGCCCAGGACCTGGTGGGTGTTCCAGGAGCCGTAGGTCACTTCGCCGCGCACGTGGGCCTCGTCGCTGAGCTCGGGCGAGAAGAAGTGAATGGTGCCGCCGAAGTTGGAGGTGCCGATATCGGAGGCGGTACCGGGGCTGCGGTCAAAGTCCACATGGCCGATGGCTGCAGCGGGAACGTAAGCCCAGGAGTGGTGGCTGGGATCGTTCGAGTCGTTGAAGGGAACACCGTCCCAGGTCATGGAGTAGTCGTCGTCGACGAAGCCGCGGAAGTAGATCTTGGCCTGGCCGTTGCCGATACCGTTGGTGGTGAAGCTGACGGTGCCGGGAGCAGCCTGGATGATGTCGGCAAAGTCGGTCACCGGCGAGGTGTACTCGCTTACATAGTTGCTGGTGATCTCGGTGCGGGCCGAACCGGCGTCAAGTACCGACTTCACGGGCGCAAGCTGCGCGGCAATCGAGGTGTCGCCTTCGGCCTCAACCGTTACTTCCTCAGAAACCGATGCGACGGTAAAGCGTCGACCGGCAAGCTTACGGTAGCTCCAGCGGCGACCACGACATGATGGCTGAATCTGGGTGGAAAATCCGGTTGCCGAAATCTCGACGGTGTAGGAGCCGGCGGGCAGTCCAGTTGACGACAAACTTGCCGTCGGCGCTGGTGACGAGCACGCTGCACTACCCCGGACTCGGTTACCACCGCCACGTTCGCGCCCTGCATCGCCTGCCCGGTCTGGATCGGTGACAGTGCCCTGATGGTGCCTGTACTGCTCTGGCCATGAAGCCGGCTCATGCCGGCGTCACAAATTAACAGGCACACGAGGAAGAACGTTGCCCACAGCCACTTCATCGTTGCTTTTTTGATCATGAACTGCCTCCTAAAGGTATGTAAATGTGGTGGAAAGAGGAGTAAACCGCCCTAACATTAAGTGGGAAATGTGAATAAATGTTTACTCTCGGGTTAAAAATCCCGAAACATGTCTACCAGAATGTGGGGCAGTGGAAAAGGCAGCGCTAGTGTGCGGGGACCGGGAGGCCAGACAAACAAAATCGTTCGGCAGGCCAGGCTGGATGAGCAGGAAAGTTGACGAACCTCGATCGCGAAATGCGCGAGTGCATACAACCGATGGGCGAAAGCACCGGCCCGGATGCCGGAAACGGTTTTATGTCAGGACAGGTATGTCGGCCACGCCAGCCACGCCAAAGACGCGCCGGTAGCGCTCGGCTTCTCTCGCGTCGCCCATCGCTTTGGATTCATTGTCGGAAAGCTTTACCGCGGGCCGGCCGTCGACCTCGAGTGAGTTTGCAGACCAGGCCGACGGGATTGAATCCATCGTCGCCCTGAGGATTGCAATTGCGGAAATCGTTGGTGAGCAGCGTACCCCAGCCGGCGCTGAAGCGGATGCGGCGATTGGGAACCCAGCGGCTGGCATCGTGAAAATCGCTTGCCGAACGAAAATCGTCGGGCGTGGCGCCGTTGCGGAGGGACCCGGCGAAGTAGGCGTGCAGGCCGAGAATCTGCTCCACGTCAAGCGCGTCGCTGGCGATGAGGCGCTTCTGACGCGGATCGCGGCCGTGGCGCTCCAGCCACGCAATGTATTCGTCGCCGGCCACGTAGGCGTCCTTGCTGTCGATGCGCTGGCCGGTCCAGTTGGCCACCCAATCGGGCGCGTCGCGCAGGAATTGCGTGGTGCCGAAGGTGTCAGGCAGAAGAATCAGCAACTCGCCCTGGTAACTCTGCTGCCACAACTCCAGCAGCCGGTATTGCGCGGTGCGCAACTCCTCGTCATTGCCGGCCAGCGCGGCCATGGCCATGGGCAATTCGTGGCCATTGGTGCCGATGGCTTCAAGATCGTGCTTGTAAGCAAGGTAACGCATTGGAGGTGCCGGTGAAACTTGCGCCGATGGTGTCGCTGCATGGCGTTCACGACGTATTCATGCCACAGAAAGCTGTGCCTGCGGCGCGTGCCGAAGTCGCTGATGCTCAGATCGGGGACGCCGCGCAGACGCTCCAGCTTTTCCCAGAGCCGTGTTTTGGCGCGCGCGTAGAGAATGTCGAGCTCGCAGCTCGCTCAAATGCTTGAGCGCGGCGCGCGTCTTCAATTCGCCGATCTGCGCGAGGGCGTAAATCTCCCACATCGATGTTCCCGACCAAAGTCCATCGAAGCGGAGATGCAGTTGCCCGTCGTGCACGGAAAGTTCGTAATCGGAAAGCCGGAAATCGTGCTCCAGCCAATCGAGGAAGGCGGGCTCGAAGATGCCGCGGCGGCCGAAGAAGGTGTTGCCCGCGAGCCAGACCAGCTCCGACTTGCGGAAGCGAAGCTGGCGTGTGGCCTCAAGTTGCTCGCGGAGCTGCGGCACGCCGACCATTTCGCCCAGGCGCACGGAAGCGGTGCGGTTGATGAGCGTGAACGTGGCGCGCGTGCG
This sequence comes from uncultured Acidobacteriota bacterium, assembly GCA_963826735.1. Classification (GTDB taxonomy): domain Bacteria; phylum Acidobacteriota; class Terriglobia; order Terriglobales; family Acidobacteriaceae; genus Telmatobacter. The sequence goes on along the minus strand of CAWGYN010000003.1, from coordinate 91,655 downwards.
GGGAAAATGCTTCCAGATGAACTGGAGCATGAGAAGCTTGTAGAAGTCGGTGTCGAGCAGAGAGCGCGTGATGGGATCCATCTCCCAGTTGTGATCGTGCGCGCGCCGGGCCAGATCGATAATCACGATACTTTACTTTACTCGAGTTCAGCGCCCTCTGGAAGCAAGTTGCAGCATGTATACTGGCGCGGTGCCGGCGATGGCGCAGAGCCAGTTGAGCGTCAAGGCAAGATCGCGAAGAAGGAATGTCGCAATGAGTCGAGTAAACCGGCGTCGATTTCTCCTGGGTACGGCAGCCGCGGCTGCACAGGCAGGCGTGGCTGCGGCCATGGCGCATGCCGAGCCGCAAGCGGGGCAGGGAAACGAGCCGGGTGCCCAGACAATGCGACCGAACATTGTTATCTATCACTCCGATCAGTTTCGCTGGGACTTTGTGGGAGCGAATGGGCTGAACAGCTCCACGCATACGCCGAACCTGGATACGCTCGCCGCAAGCGGCACGAATTTTACGTGTGCGTTGACGAATCAGCCGGTGTGTGCGCCATCGCGATCGGTGCTGATCACAGGCCGCTATGCAACCGAGACCGGCGTGTGGCGAAATGGCCAGGCGCTGCGGCAGGAATTGCCGACGCTGGCGACGGAGCTGCGCAAAGCCGGATACACGGCCAATTACATCGGCAAATGGCACATGGCACCGGGTACAGAGGCAGAAGGCGGCGGATCGGGAGCGGTCAAGCCAGAGCATCGCGGCGGATTTCTCGATCTGTGGGAAGCGGCGAATGCTCTCGAGCACTCCAGCCATCCGTATGAAGGGACGATCTGGGATCGCGACGGAAATCCCATCACGTTCAAAGATGAGTATCGCGTGGATTTCATCACCGACCGCGCGGAAAAATTTCTGCGGCGGAAACAGGAGAAGCCGTTTCTGCTGATGATCTCGCAACTGGAGCCGCACCAGCAGAACGATCTGGGGCGCATGGTCGGACCCAAGGGTTCGGCGGAGCGATTCATCGATGCTTTTGTCCCTGCGGATCTGCGCAGCTTTCCCGGCGACTGGCACAAGCAGCTGCCCGATTATTACGGCGCGTGCGAAAGCATCGATGCTTCAGTGGGCCGCGTGCGCAAGGTGCTGGAAGAGGAAGGCCTGAGCGAAAACACGATCTTCGTGTTCATGAGCGACCACGGATGCCATTTCATGACTCGCAACCAGGAGTACAAACGCAGCACGCACAACAGCAGCCTGCGGGTTCCGCTGCTCATAGACGGTCCGGGATTCGAGCATGCGCGGCAGATTCAGGAGGTTGTGGGAATCATTAACATGGCTCCGACGCTACTGGATGCGGCGGGTATTGCGGTGCCTGCGACGATGAAGGGAAGAAGCATTCTACCGCTGCTGCGGAATGCAGAAGCGCGGAGCGAGTGGCCGAACCACGAGCTGATTCAAATCAGTGAGTCGATGACAGGACGTGCGATTCGGACGAAAGATTGGACTTATTGCATCGCGGACCCGACCGGCGCAACAGACAAACCCACGAGCACGAATTATCATGAGTACCAACTCTACGATCAGCGCAACGATCCGCACGAGCTGGTGAACTTGGCCGGCAGGAAGGAATTCCGTGCGCGTGCGGATGAGCTGGGCCAGCAACTTAAGGAGTTGATGGTGCAGGCCGGTGAGGCGGAGCCGGAGATTGTGCCGGCGAAGCTCTATCCATAGCGCCGCCGAGGGTAAGAACGGAGTTCGACATGCACGGCCCTGACAGTCTCGAGAAATGGTTGGCAAACGGCGTCCTCATCAGCGATGGCGCATGGGGAACCGAGTTGCAGGCGCGTGGCTTGCCCGCCGGAACCATTCCCGACACATGGAACCTGACGCATCCTGAGCAAGTGGAGGCGGTGGCGCGCGCGTATGTGGAGGCTGGCAGTCAGGTGATCCTGACCAACAGCTTCCGCGCCAATGCGATCGCCATGCGCGCGAGTTCTGCAGCCGATCTCGACGCGATCAATCGTGCCGCCGTCGGCATTTCGAAACGGGCTGCGGGCACTCGGGCGCTGGTCTTTGCATCCATTGGCCCGGCGGGCAAGATGCTGCTCTCCGGCGAAGTGAGTGCTGAAGAATTGGCCGCGGCATTTTCCGCGCAGGCGCAATCGTTGGCAGCGGCCGGAGCGGATGCGCTGCTGATTGAGACCATGAGCGATCCGGAAGAGGCGCGGCTGGCGGTGCGCGCGGCAAAAGCTACGGGGCTGCCCGTGATCGCTTCATTTGCATTCGATTCAGGCAAGAACAAGGACCGGACCATGATGGGCGCGACGCCCGAAGTGGTTGCCGCCGCCATGGCGGAAGCGGGCGCGGACGGCATAGGCGCGAACTGCGGCGTGGGCGTCGAATTTGCCGTGCCGATTTGCCAGCGCCTGAGCACGGCCTGCGATTTGCCTATCTGGATCAAGCCCAACGCGGGGCTGCCGGTGATGGAGGGGGCGGCGATTCACTACGCGACAACGGCTGAGTACTTTGCCTCGTACTTCGCGGCGCTGCGCGACGCGGGCGCATCGTTTGTGGGAGGATGCTGCGGCTCGACGCCGGAGTTCGTTCGTGCGCTGGTGGCTGCAAAGGGCGCGGGATAGGGCGGACTAAAGAAGGTGTGCGGGCCTGGAGGCCCGCACGACAGCCGGTCAGGAGACCGGCGCTACAGAATGGCATCAATGCGTAGCCGCAGGGTCGACGGGCACCGCATGCGTTGAAGTTGGCTCAACCGGATTGAATTTGCGCGCCAGGTCGGGCGTGGATTCGACGTCGGTGGCCGAGGGATCGGCCTTTGCGACCTCGACGCCGAAGACGTAGCTCGGCCCAAACATATTGCTGGTGAAAATCACGAGCGTTTTGTCGGGCGAGAAGCGCACGTTGGGCTCCTCGCGATAGTTGTGGTGCGACATGTTCACCAGGTGCTCGGAGTGGAAGACGCCGGGCTGCCAGAAATCCGGCCCGTTGAGCGCGTCCGCGGTGACCGTGAGCGTTTGCGGATGGAGGAGCTCGATCCACTCGCCATTCTTGGCGCGCGCCACCTGTCCGGGATCGCCGCCGTCGTCGCAGAAAATGTCGAGATCCTTGGTCAGGTTGAAGTGAATGCCCCAGTCGTCGCGCTCCATGTGAAACGCGGTGCGTTTGCCGGTCTTCAGGTTGTAGCCTGCAAGATAAAAGACCTCGCCCTTGGGGTACTGCCAGTCGTACCAGATGGTTTCGCCGTCGAGTCCCCAGAATTCGTGGCCCGCGATCTCATCGGCCATGGTCCGCTTGTGGATGAGCGTGTTGTGCGTGCCGTCGGTGTGGATCATCCAGATACGGTCGACCTTCTGCCATGGGCCCTCGTGGCAGTACATGAGCAACTCGGGATCGGCGGGCGAAAAGAGCAGGTGATTGACCCAGTCGGTGGAGTGCAGCAGGACCTTGATGTCACCGGGCTTCTCGCCGTTGGGGCCGGGCTCGAGGCGGATGGTGAAGAGCTGCAGCGGAAGACGCGCGGCCAGACGGCGCTCCATCATTTGGCCCTTGTCGAGCGGCTGGTAGTGTGGTCCCTGATCGGGGCTGGCTACGCGGTTGTCGCCGCCACCCGTCGACGATTGCGGCCGCGGCGGCGCGTTCTGTCCGTATTGCTGGTCGGGCCGGTTGCTTTCATCGAATGTGCCGGCGGCGAGAGTCTCATCGGCATTGATGCAGACGATCATGTGCCGTTCGGGCAAGTCGATGAGCTTGCGGATGGCGCCGGTGTAGACGTCGGCCTTGTAGACAGAGGTGACGTTGGTTTGAGGATCCGTCTGCGTGTAGAAGACGCTGTTGGTTTTGAATCCTGCCACGAGCGCGTGAACGCCAAAGCGGAAAAAGCCACCCGGCCCGGGCGGGGCGTCGGCGGGGCGCGGCGGATTGGGAACCAGAAGACGCGTCTTCCTGGTCTCCATGTCCATGGCGTGGATGCCGTCAGGTGCCGTGTAGATCATGGTTTTGTGGTCGGGGGTGTAGCCATTCACGTTGAAGTAAAAACCGCCGGAGTTGGGCTCATCGGTAAGCCGCCAGACACGGTGGCCAGTGTCCTTGTCGACCCAGGTTTTCGGCGGGGCAGTCTGCGCAGTTTGGGCGGCGATGATAGCGGCTGGTGCGAGGGCAAGGCAGGCAACGGCAGGGAGAAGGCTGCGCAGCATCGAGATGAGCTCCTTTGGGCACTGCGTGCGGCAGATTTTTGATGTGATCTTCATCCAGCTGCGGCGCGCCAAAGAGTTATACACCCTGGAGGTTACGGTTGAGAATAGTTTATCTGCTGAATTCGATAGGCGACTTCGAGGTGCATCGGCGAGCCGCATTCCTTCCTGGCGCTGTCGCAGGCTATGCAGCGATCTTCAGCGGGCGGATGCGAGGACGTTTCCTGCTTCTGGCCTGCCACATATCGTAATTGCTCTGCATGTCGAGCCAGAAGCTGGGGTTGGTTCCCAGGGCGGCCGAGAGGCGAAGCGACATATCAGCGGTAATGCCGGTGCGGCCGTTCAGAATCTTGGAAAGCGTCACGCGCGACACGCCAATGTGCTTCGCAACCTGCGTGATATTGTGACCCTTGAAAAAGTCACGTAAGACCAGTCCGGGATGGGCCGGGTTGTACATTTCGCTAGGCATTGCTTCTCCCTCCGACGGCCATGCGCCGCCTCAGTGATAGTCGCGATAATCGACCAGGATCGCGTCCGTTCCCTCAAAATCAAATGTCAGGCGATAATTGCCATCGACCCAAACCGCCCAATGCTTTTCCGTGCCCTTGAGCCGATGGAGGCCATAGGAGACCGGTCTTGAGAGGTCAGCAGAGCCCTTCGCCGCATCGAGCGCCGTCAGCAGTCGCTGCAGCCTGGCTGCGTGATGAGGTTGAATGCCGGCCTTGCTGCCGGTTGTGAAAAACTTCTGAAGCCCTGCGTGCCGGAAGCTCTTGATCACGCGTAAACTGTAAACTATCAGTTAACACTTGTCAATCATTCGTAGCTCAGCTCCAGTACGTTCACCGAATACGGCGCGAAGGTCTGCGGTGAATTTGGGGCCGGCGATCGAGACAGTGTGCGTCATCGGCACTACGGCATCGGGGTGCGTGATGCTGTTGGTCGCGTTGGGGGTTTTGCCGCTCATGGTGGTGAGCGTGGCTCGCGGCGACAGCTTTGGCCACGCCGGTGAATGCGATGGCAGAGCGGCTGCGATCGGTCGAGGTTGCGTTGACCACTTTGACGAATAGTTTGTGCTTGGCGTCGTCGCGAGTGACGGAAGCGAAGACGCGCGGCGGCGCATTGGTCGAGCGTGCTGGCGACAACTTCGGTTCCGAGATGGCGTTGAGAACATGACCTGCGTCCAGTAGCTGGGCGAGCCGTAGCTTGTGAGCGCGTCGTAGCCGATGAGATCGGGGGCCCATTGCATGCCGCCGGGATTGACGTTGACGAAGAGCGGCGCATAGCTGGCCATGATGATGAGATCGCTATTGCGCTCGAGGCCCGTAAGCCAGGCTGCATCGGCCAGTGCGGCTTCGAGGTTCGGCGTGGGGTCGCCCTCGCGCGTGGCCCACTCGCCGACAAAGATCTTCGGACCGTTGCGGTCGGCGGCGTCGTAGTGGTGCGCCTGCGAGAACGACTCCTGCGGCCGACATGTAGAAGTGCTCGTCGAGCACATCGGGCGTGACGCTTTTTACAGGCGTGGTGGCGATGATCTGTAGATCGGGATAGCGCTGTTTGATGGCGTTATAAAACTGCGCGTAGCGGCCGTCATACGAGTGCGAGCGGTCGAACTGGTCTTCGTTGCCGACCTCGATGTAGTGCAAAGGGAACGGAGCGGGATGGCCGTCTTTGATGCGCTCCGCGCCCCATTTGGTGTCTGCGCCGCCAGTGACGTACTCAATTTCGTCGAGCGCGTCCTGCACGTAAGGCTCGAGCGCGGGGCCGGGATCGACGTGATCCTGTGCCAGAGAGTAGCCGGCATAGACGGCGAGGACGGGCTCCATCTTCAGGTCTTCGCACCACTCGCAGAAACTCCAGCAGGCCCATGCCGTCGGAGGAGCGATAGCGCCAGGGGCTCGGGTGCGTGGGACGGTCGGTCCACGGGCCGATGGTCTTCTTCCAGTCGAAGCGGTCGGCGATGTGGTCGCCCTCAAGATAATTGCCGCCGGGCAGGCGCAGGAATTTGGGTTGCATGGCAGCCAGCAGATTCATGATGTCGGTGCGATTGCCATCGGGCCGCGTCGTGGTATGTAGGCGGGAAGAGCGAGATGAGATTGAACCAGACCGTGGCCGGGCTGCGCGATGGTGAGGATGAGATGGTTGTTCGACGAGAGTGGGCACGTCGGCGGTTTTGAGCGTGTAGGTGAACTGCTTCCAATCGCCAGTGAGGCCGGTGACCGTGGCCGAGGCCGCGACTACGCCGGTCTGATCGTTTTGCAGGGTCACGGTGACGGGAATTTCCGGCGTGTCGGTCTTGGCGTAGAACGATCCTGTGTACGCGGTGTGCGGGCGCACGGGAATGCCCCAGTAGCCGTCGTTCTCAACTCCGGCGGGCGAGTCGGCAGTGGCTGCGGAGACGGTGACGCGGAGGCTGCGCGCGAGCGCCGTGCTGGGGCCGGTGGTCTCATCGGCAGAGACATTCACTATCGAGTTGCCGCGCGCCACCATAGGCCAATGAGAGAGGGCGCCGAAGCCGCGGCCGATGGCGCGATCGCGCACCAGCTCGGCGTAGATGCCGCCGTCGTAGGAGTAGTTGATCTCCTCGGTCATTAGGCCGTAGAGGGTGGGGCTCACGGTTGCGATGGGGTGGTCGGCCTGGATGGTGAAGGAAGGCGCCTGGGGAGACAGGGGCGATGACAACACGAGTGCGGCAAGAAATACGACAACTGCGGCGAGCTTGTTCATGACCCCGCAATCGTACTGCGGGGGCTGCTTGGTTGACAATCTGGGAAACGCTTACTTGAGCCAGTACCTGTAGCTTGCAGCCGGCACCTTGATCGCGAGTTTTGCTAATGGTCGGCGAATGAGTGCGGGCCTGGAGGCCCGCACGATAGCTGGCCAGGAGACCGGCGCTACATGGAGCCACGGACTCTTAATTTGCCGTGCTCTCGATGGCTGCGGTAATTGCATCGCGAACGGGGTCGGGCAGGGCGGGCATGGCGCCGGATTGCGAAGCCATCCAACCGCCCCAGCGGTTTCCGGCTTCGTTCAAGGTGGCCAGGTCGGCGCCGCGCAGCATGTAGTGGGTGATGGCTGCAGTGAAAGCGTCTCCTGCACCGATGCCGTCAGCAACTTTCACGGGAAATCCGGGATGCTCATCCCACTCGCCGCGCGTGACCAGGAGGCTGCCCCTGCTGCCGCGCGTCGCAGCCACCATTTGCAAGGAAGGGAATTCGGCCAGCAGGCGCTCGGCCGCCTCGCGCAAATACTCTGGAGTCGATAAGGTCTGGCCGGGGCTGGGCGCTTCTTCGATGGCCAGGTCGAGCAGGTCGAGAACCAAGGGCGCTTCCGCGTCGTTCATCTTCATCACAGTGGCCAGCTCCAGCGATTCCTTAAGGACCTCGGCCGAGTAGAAGGGCGCGCGCAGATTCACGTCGAAGACACGAATGCAGGCGGAGGAGGTCTGTGCCGCGAGCGTTTGAATGGTCTGCCGCGCCTGCTGGTTGCGCTGCGCCAGCGAACCGAAGCAGACGGCGTCGGCGCGCTCGACGAGCTGAATTGACTCGTCCGAGAGTTCAAGAAAGTCCCACGCCGCGGGCTCGTGAATGGTGTAGTGCGGCTCTCCGCCTTCGAGACTGACGGTGACGCGGCCGGTTTCGTGGAGCGGGTCCACTTGCAAAAAGCGTGTTTCCACGGGCATCGGGTTCAGGCGGTCGATGGCCTTGCGGCCCAGGTCGTCACGGCCAATGCGGCTCAGGATTACGGCATGATTGCCGAGATGGCCGGCCATCACGGCGAAGTTAGCGGGCGCGCCGCCTAAGCGTATGCCGTCGGGCAGAATGTCCCACAGCAGTTCGCCGATTCCCAGGATCAGATGCGGTTCTTTCATGAAGTCTCCGATGCAGGGTCTAGGAAACAATGGTCAGTGGTTAGTGAGTAGTGGTTAGTGGTCTCGGGTCAGTGCGCGTGTGAGTGTGACTGTGGTTGTATCTGCCCACGCACTCGCACTCACACTTCACACTACTCACTGCTTCTTATGCCCTGTCCCTAGCCTTTCCAGCGGTAGATCGAACAGTCTTCCCAACCCGGCGCAGCATATTCGCCGCCGGGCTGCTGCGTAAGGATGGTGCGATCAGCAACGGCATCGGCGTGCGAGCGGCGGACCTGGCCGCGAAAGAGCCGTTCAAAACCGGGCTCGCAAGCCAGCACGTTCTTCTGCTCGTCATTGACATACAGAATATCTAGCTGCCCGGCGTGGTCGGCAAAGTTTTCTTTCCACATCCGCAGCAACCGCCGTAGCACGGGTGCGCCAAAGGGATTGAAGAGAAAAACCAGGCACGGACCCGGGGGAAGCGGGAAATCGACGGCGTCGCGGCACTGCATGCGCATTGGCACGCGGGTGCGGCCGGCGGCGCGCCACAGCGCAAGATTGCGGCGCGCGATCCGCGCTAGCGTAGGGTGCAACTCGACTCCGACGACGGCGCGAAAGGGATATGCCGCTGCGAGCAGCAGAGCACGGCCCATGCCTGCGCCGAGATCGACAAACGTGTAGGCGTCGATGGGCAAAGTGGGGGGCGCAATGGGCCGGCATTGCCGCCAGCGCACCATGATGCCTCGAAAGACCGAAGGCGCAACTGCGTAGTAGGCCGTCACGTGCCGATCGTGCCGGTGCCCGGCGTTAAGATGGCGGCCGGCGACCAGCCCACTGGTGCGTACGCCAAACTCGAGGTCGAAGGGGTGGCGAATCAGCCCATCTTTGACCGCCAAACCCGGCAAAAGCCGCGGCTTTGCGGTCTTTCTTTCAGCATTGCCTGGCGCGCTAACGCTCACGCTTGAACCTTAGCACAACAAGAAGGGAGCGTTTGTGGGCACTTTCATTCTGGTGCTCTTTGGTTGTGGAGTGGCCGTGGTGGCCGGCGACAAGGTCGGCATTGTGGGCATCGCGTTCGCCTTTGGCCTTGCGCTCATGGGTGCGGCCTACGGAATTGGCCCCATCTCCGGTTGTCACATCAATCCCGCGGTAAGCCTGGGGGTTTGTATCGCCGGACGCATGTCCGCGAAGGACATGATCGGCTATTGGGTGGGGCAGTTCGCCGGCGCGATCCTGGCGGCTTGGGTGCTGCTGGTGATTGCCGTCGGCACTGCAGGGTATAACCTTGCGGCCAACGGGTTGGGGCAGGACGGCTGGGGATCCGGCTACCAGGGCGAGTACAACATGCCATCGGCCATTCTGTTTGAGTTCGTGGCCACATTGATTTTCGTGATTGTAATCCTGGGCTCGACGCAGAAGAGCGCGCCCTCGGGCTTTGCCGGATTGGCGATCGGTATTACGCTGGTAGCAATCCACCTTTTCGGCATCCACATTACGGGCGTGAGCGTGAATCCGGCGCGCAGCCTGGGCCGGCGCTTTTTGCCGGTAGCCATGCGCTCAGCCAGGTGTGGCTGTTCCTGGTGTTTCCCAGCGTGGGCGGCGCGGTGGCGGGACTGTTGTTCCGCACCAGGCTTCTTGCTGCCGACTAACAAGGCCAGCCAAAACAATCGGGGAGCGGCTTTGCATGAGCTGCTCCCGACCTCGGCGATCTAGTGCAGCAGAATGGCCAGCGCGTAGACAGCGCCGGTGCGCCGCATTTCGTCAGGTCGTCGCGATGAAACGTAGGCGCACGTAATCGGCGGTCCAGTTTCCCTCTTCATCGCACAGGGCGGGCGCTAGCAGAGCTACGGTTTCCGCGATGGCGGTTTCGCGCAGATCTTCGGGCAGGGCATCGAGCGCGCCGCGGCAAAATGTGTTCAACCAGGCAGCCATGCCGCCGGCGCCGAGCGGAGTAGGGCGGGGAAAGAGAATCATGCGCGCTACCGTGAAGCCGTGCGACGTGAGACGTCGCGTGTAGGCGTCGGGAGTGGGATAGTAGTTGCCGCGTTCTCCCAGAGTCGCGTAGCCGAGGCGCGTGAGCACGGCAGCGAAGGCGACGCGGATGGCGGCGATGTTGCCGTGTCCGCCCATCTCAGCGACAAAACGTCCGCCCGGACGCAGCACGCGGCGCACCTCGGACATCATTGCGTCCTGCCCTCGCACCCAATGCAACACCGCATTCGAAAACACAGCGTCGAAGGCGTGATCCGCGCAGGGCAACGACTCCGCGGAGCCTTCCTCGGCGGCAATGCCGCGGGCGCGCGCCGCGGCGACCATGTTTGGTGAGGCGTCGATGCCGGTTACGTTGGCCCCGGAAGCGACGATGCGTTCCGTCAGTTGCCCGTCGCCGCAGCCGAGGTCGAGGATACGCTCGCCGGCTTCGGGAGCGAGCCACTCGAGCGCGCCACTGCCGAGTTGGGGAACGAATGCCGCGTCGCGGCCGTAGGTTTCAGGGTTCCAGGTTTGCGGCATCGGGGCCTCCACATCCAGTGTGGGCGAAGATGCGAATTTTCGGCAACGCTAATTTTGTTTCGAACTTGGGTGACGGGACGCTAGATCGACTGCACAGGCAAGAGCGTGAGATCGTCGACGAGGCCGACTTCTTTTTGGACAAAGGGCTCGCCGTAACGCACACCTGCCAGCAGGCCGTAGTGGCGTGCCTCGGCAAAAGTGCGTTCGCGAATCTCCTCTTCGGGGACAAAGAGGCCGCTGCCGGCCGATTGATTCGCGTATTGCGAACGATAGGCCATCAGCGCCTGATGGCGCTGCTCGATAAATGGCGTGATGTCGACGATGAAGCTGGGACGCACGTCGGCGTAGAGGCTGGCGTAGACGATTTTGAAGGGTCGGTGAGGTTCGGTGCCCGTGTCGATCTTTTTGAAGCCCGCGAGGAAGCAGGCGTCGTAACCGAGCGTCCCGGTTACGGCGTGATCGGGATGGCGAGCCTGCCAGTAGGGAAGAATCACGACGCGGGGACGAAGCCGGCGGAGAACGCGCACGATGGCCATCGCGATTTTCAAGCGTGTTCTCGATGGCGCCATCGGGAGAGTGAGCGCCTGCCGCCAGCCCACGCCTAGAATGCGCGCGGCTTTTTCGGCTTCGCGGGCGCGATCGTCGGCGCGTGCCGCGGGTTCCGGCCTCGCCCTGAGTCAGATCGAGAATGGCGGTGCGCAGGCCGTGCGCCGCCATGCGCAGCAGGGTTCCGCCGCAGGTCTGCTCCACGTCGTCGCGGTGTGCGGCGATGGCCAGGACGTCGGCGCGGAAGTCGATGGCTTCAGTGGGCATGTCGGAATTGGTCCCGTAAGACGGATTGTTCAGGTTCGGTGATATCCCCACCCAATTCGCAAATACAAATCGCGCGAAATGGATGGGGCACCAGAGCATTCGGGTACCTAGTGCAACTGTTCAGTAGACAGTGTTGTTGGCGTCGGTGATTGCGTCCATGTAGGCCACGTCGTAAGCAGTGCCTGTCACGGTCACGTACTCGTTGTTGATCGACGAGCCATCCTCGGTGGAGTAGATGTACACCTGCCCGCCTTCGGCCGCGTAAAGCTTGTGCAGGCCCGTAACCGCGGCAATGCCGGTGGCGTCGCCGATGTACGGCTCAAGCAGCACCACCTTGTTGGTGGAGGTGTTGTACATGGTCAGGCAGCCGTAGCCGCCGGCAGGTTGGTCGCATAGCGCACGCCGGTGGTGCAATTGGTCATGGCGATCCACAGGGTATTGTCGTCGGCCTGGAGGATGCGGCTCATGGCGCCGGGTTGACCGTCGCTGATGGCAGTGCTGCTGGAGATGGTATTGTTGGCCAGATTGACCACGGTCAGGTTGCCGCCGAAGAGAGTCTGCCCGTTGATTGACTGCGGCTTTTGTCCCACGACCCACATGGTCGTGCCGTTGACCAGCGCGTTGCTGGCACCGCCGGGAATCGGCACGGTGGCACTTGCGAGAGCGCTGGTGGTGGGCAGAAGCCCGGACTACTGGCCCTGAAGAAAGATCATGGGCGCGATGGGAACTCGCGTGTAGGCTGCGGTGGCGCCACCGCATTCCGGCCCGCAGCTCAGAATGTATGCCGTGCTTCCGTCGGACGAAAAGACAGCCTTGATCGGGTGATCGAAGGTGAGCGGCGCGCCGTAGTAGTTGCCTGTCGCGTCGGTATTATCGGGACTCTGCATCTGAAACAGGCACCAGTAGGGGGCACTCTGCGGCTCGCAGTCCACCGCGGCCTTGGGCCACGTGGAAGGGCCGCCGGAATAGTTGAGCGTTTGCGCGGCGCTGAGCTCGCGCGGGTAGTAGACGTAATTGGAATTCTCCACGAAGGCCAGCGCGACAGATCCGCCGGGATTGACGCTGACGCGATACACGTTGGGAAGGCTCAGACCGATGGCACTGCCTCCGGATTGATTCACGATGGTGAACTGATGCGACGACTGGCTGGCGGCGAAGACGAAGTTCTCGTTCCGGGTAATGAAGACGCTGGAGGAAAGACCAGGGAGGCCGCTCACGCTACCCGAGGTCTTCTCGCCAGCGTAATTGGCGAGAGTAAGGCTGCCATCGCCTGCGCCGTACACCGCGCCGAACTGCTCTTCCGGCATGCTTTGGATGGTGATGGGCAGCGCGCCGCCGAAGCCGGCAATGGAAAACGAGCCCGGCGTACCGTTGTAACCGCTGCGCTCGTCGTAGTAGGCGTCGACAATCTGAAGCGCCCCTTTGGCCAGGACGCCAGGGTTCTGGATTGCGATGACGACGCGGTTGGTGATCCCGCTGGGGGGCAATACGCGGCCGTCAAAATAGTAGGTGCTACCGCAACCTGCCAGCGCGACGGCCGCTGCCAAAGCTGTACTGGCACTGATCCAAAGGCTTTTCTTCTTCAAAATCCCAATCCTCGATTGATGGAGCGGCACAAGCCGCCGCGACAAAGAAATGGCAATGCGTGCACACGGAAATCGTTCAAATTGCAGAGGCCGGAAGCGATTTCCACGCAGGTTATGACTCCCGAAGTATAACAAAGCCGCCCGGCTCCTCGCGGCTCCGGAGCGGCCCGAACCACCGGGCTGCCTACGACCCTTGGCCTTATGGTGAAATCAGAGGCGAGCACCGCCGGGAAAGGCCCGGCAGGCCGCAGCAAACTCCGGCAGGAACCCCGGTGAGAATGCATACAATTCCAGCAGCGATGCGATAGCATGACAACAGAATGACCCGCTTTTCCGAGCTTTTTGCCGACCGCCCCGTGCTTGCCGACGGCGCCATGGGTACGGTGCTCTATGCGCGCGGCATCTTCGTCAATCGCTGCTACGACGAGCTGAACCTCTCGGACCCCAACCTGATCCTTGGCGTGCATGAGGAGTATTTGCAGGCCGGTGCGGAGATTCTTGAAACCAATACTTTCGGGGCCAACCGCTTCCGGCTGGCGCGGCATGGCCTGGCGGGCAAGATGGCCGAGATCAACGCAGCGGGCGTGCGCCTGGCGCGGCAGGCGGTGGAGCGTCTGAAGGAAAAGCAGGCGGGCAGTGCGGAGATTGCCGCCTGGGTTGCCGGTTCGGTTGGGCCCGCTGGGCGTGCGCCTGGAGCCGCTGGGCAAAACCGGACTGGATGAAGCGCGCGCGGCATTTGCCGAGCAGATCGGCATTCTGGCTGAGAACGGCGTGGACCTGCTGATTATTGAGACCATGCCGGCTTTGAACGAGGCGCATGAGGCGCTGGAGGCCGCGAAGGCGGTGGCTCCGCATCTGCCCGTGCGTGGTGATGGTGACGGTGGACGATGAGAGCGAGTGCCTGGATGGCGCTTCGCCCGCGCAGGCGGCGGCTCTGCTGACCGAGTGGGGCGCCGACGCCGTGGGCGTGAACTGCTCCACCGGGCCAGCCACGGTGTCTGACCGCCGCGGAGGCTATGCGCGCGGCGACGGCGTTGCCGCTGGCGGCCATGCCCAATGCGGGCGTGCCGCGGGCCGTGGAAGGCCGCAATATCTATCTCTGCTCGCCCGAGTATATGGCCAGCTTTGCGCGCAAGGCCGTTGCCGCCGGGGTGCAAATTGTGGGCGGATGCTGCGGTACCACCCCGAATCATATTCGCGCCATGCGCTCGGCCATCCGTGCGATGGACGAGCAAACGCGCGTGACAGTGACCGGCGCGGCGCCGGAGGTTAGCAGGGAGACGCCTCCGGCAGCGCTTGGGCAGCGCTCGCGGCTGGGCGCATTGCTCGCCGAGGGAGCGTTCATCAAACTGGTGGAGTTCGTGCCGCCGCGGGGCATCGATTGCGCCAAAGAGATCGAGGGCGCGCAACTGTTGGGGCGGCTGGGCGTCGACGCCATCGACGTTTACGACGCGGCCCAGGCCTCGGCGCGCATGAGCGGGCAAAGCCTCTGCATCCAGATTCAGCAGCACACCGGGATGGAGACGATTCTGCATTACACCTGCCGCGACCGGAATCTGCTTTCGATCCAGTCGGATTTGCTGGGAGCGTCTTCCATCGGTCTGCGCAACATACTTTGCGTGACCGGCGAACCGCCCAAACAGGGAGATTATCCTGACGCTTCTCAAGTCTTTGACGTGGATTCCATCGGTTTGGTGAACGTGGCCAAGCGATTGAATCACGGGCTCGACATCGGCTCGAACGCCATGGGCGCGAGCACGAACTTTACCATCGGCGTGGCCGCCAATCCAGGCGTGTCCGAGATCGACAACGAGCTGCGGCGGTTTGCCTACAAAGTGGAGGCCGGTGCGGAGTACGCCATCACCCAGGCGGTCTTCGATCTGCGGCTGCTGGAGGAGTTTCTGGAGCGGGTTAAAGATCGCATCGGGGGCCAAGGCATTCCGATTATTGCCGGCATCTGGCCGCTCACCAGTTTGCGCAACGCCGAATACATGAAGAACGATCTGCGCATTGCCATGCCCGAGGAGATCATGCTGCGCATGGCACAGGCCGATACTCCGGAAGCCGCGCGGGCCGAGGGGATCAAGATCGCCCAGGAGATGGCCGAGGCGGTGCGTCCGTACGTGCAAGGCGTGCAGGTGAGCGCACCGTACGGCCACTACGATATTGCCGCCGAGGTGATTGCCGGCGCGCTGCCGCAGGGAAAATAGACAATTCTCGCAGCCGGAATCCGCTTGCGGCGGCGTGCCGAGGCGCGTACACTTCTTTGCGAATTCCAACCGTACATGGACGCGTGCCAAGATCTGCCGCGACCGAAAGGAGCGCCGTCATGTCAGACGGTTTCACCATTGGCGCGGCCATGGCCGAGCCAACCATATTCGAGTGTCCGGCTTGCAAGGAGACCATTGACGCGAAAGCAGAAACTTGCCGTTTTTGTGGCGTCAAAGTAGATCACGAAGCCGCGCTCAGGGCTGCGGTGGTCCTGGCCAAGGTCAATCAGGCGTGCAGCGACGCCAGTTATATGAGAAGCACGGCGCTAACGTTGCCTGTATTCTTCGGGCTGCGCTTTGTTCCATTCATTGCTTTGGTGGGCACGGTCGGATTCTGGGTCTTACTGGTGGGGCTTCCGTTTTGGGCGCTACGCTGGCTGTTGAAGTATCGCGGGCTCGAGAGCGATGACGCCGAGTTCCGCAAGGCGCGAAACACGGTAAAGTGGATCGGAATTACTGTTGCGGCCGTGCTGGTTTACTTCCTGGCCGTGAACGTCCTTTGGTTGATGGTCTTTCGGCCGAGTTACTGAGAAAAATCTTGACGTCGGCGCGCTGGCCAAATCGCGGGTCGTTTCGGCTCGCGGCGAATCCTGTATTCTGAAGGCGCGAAAGAGATGGGGATCCATGGTGACATTCGAAGAATCGCTCAAGAAGCTCGAAAGCATTGTTGAACAGCTGGAGAAGGGCGATCTGGCGCTTGAGGATTCGCTAAGGCTCTTCGAGCAGGGCGTGAATCTATCAGCCGCCTGCAAGCAGGAGCTGGAAGCGGCTGAGGGCAAGGTGCAGATGCTGGTGAAGCAGCGCGACGGGACTATGAAGCCCGAGAACTTCCTGACGGAGAAGCCGTTCTAGCATTCTGGCCTTATGATTTCGTAATCCCCCTGTGATCGCGCGGGTCTGGAGACCCGCGCTACAGCCGGTCGGGAGACCGGCGCTACAAATCTGAAGCCGCATTTCTTTGGGTGCCGATTTGTGCGGCGAGCGACAGGAGTGGTTCGTCGAAATCGCGCGCGGCAGCCAATTGCATACCGCCGTGGGCGCAGGGGATGGCGACTGCGGGCACGCCGGCCAGGCTGAAGGGCGCGGTGTAGCGCAGCAGACGGCTGCGCGTCTGGCTGTGGTCGGCCCCGGCCGCAAGGCGCGCAACCGGAGTGCTGGGCATGAGAATGAGTTGATGAGCAGCGAAAAGTTCATCCATGCGTGCGCGAAAATCGGCGTGACGCTGCCGCAGGTCATTAACCTGGTCCGCCGAAAAGCTCGCGCCCCACTTGAGGCGGTCGCGGATCGATGGCTCGCAGAGGTCGAAGTTGCCTGCGTGCAGCAGAGCGGCCTCTGAGGCCTGTAGCGGCGCGAAGATCTCAATCGAATCTTGCCACCAGTCAGGCTCGATGGGCTCGGCCTCGAGTCCCAGCGCCTGCAGTTCGCCGATGACGTGGCGAAAGCCCTCCATTACTTCCGGCTCGCAATCGTGGAGAAATTCATCGCCGGGAAAAGCGAAGCGCGTGAAGCGAATCTTTTCCCGGTTATGGACAGAGGCATACGGCGCAGCCAGCAGCGGCGCGTCCTCAAGGTCGCGGAAGAGCCAGCCCATGGTGTCGAAGGTGACGGACAGATGCGCGCCACCGCGCCAGTTGCCGCGGCCGATGGTGGCGCGATAGCCGGCCAGTCCGCCGAGCGCCGCGGGAGCCCGCACGGAGCCTCCGGTGTCGGTGCCTATCGCTGCGACGGCCGAACCCTCCTGGACGCTCGCGACTGCGCCGCTCGAAGATCCGCCTGTGAGCGCGCCGGGATCGCGCGGCTGCACGCAATCGCCAAACTCCGGATTTTCGCCAGTGATTCCATAGGCCAACGGATGAAGGTGGGTTTTGCCAATGATTACGGCGCCGACGGCGCGGAGTTGCTGTACCAGCCAGGAGTCGCGTGCGGCTGTGCCGTTGAGATCGCGATAGAAACGCACGCCACACGTGGTTGGCGAGCCGGCTAGATCGAAGCAGTCCTTCACGGAGATGGGCAGGCCCCACAGTGCGGGGCGGCCATCGCCAAATGGGCCGCCAGTCGAACGCGGCATGGCCTCGGCACGGGCTGCTTCCGCGCGCGTCCACGCGGCATCCTGCCAGAGGTAGGTGTTGCGACCGGCATTTCCGTTGGAGTGCGCAAGCGCCGCTTCAGCCAATTCCGAAGGTCTTGTGGTTTCGTTGGCGAGGGTGTGGCGAAGAGCGCGGAGAGTCCACGGGATGGCGGTCATAGAGAGATTGTATGGGTAGCGGGTTTGACCGTCGCGCAGCCAGAAATGTACCTGCATCAGTGCAACGAAAAGGGCGGCTCCGTGGAGAGCCGCCCTATGTGTGTTGAAATTCTTAGCGCATCAAAAGTCGAGATGCAGCGACATCTGAATCTGGCGCGCGCTCCCAATGGCGTGTTTTGTGATACCAAGACCCGCGGGACAGTTATAGAAGCCCGTATTGGTTCCGCCTGCATTGGTCTGGCAGTTGTTGGTGGGCGCTGCCTGCGTGGGAGCATACATGCTGCTGCCGATGGCATCGGGCACGTTGTTGAAGGCCTGGTTTTGATTCACGTTGTTCTGCGGGATATCGAAGCTCGAGGTATTGGTGAGGTTGTACATGTCGAAGCTGTAGTGCAATGTGAATTGGTCGTGGATGGGCAGATCCTTGGTCAACGAGGCGTCGGCGCGGCGCTGCCACGACTGGCGGAAGATGTTGCGCTGGCCGGTGGTGAAGTTGGTTTCATAGGGATCGCCGGCCGGGACGCCCATGGTGCCCACCGGGATCAGCGGGAGGGTGAAACAACTGGCCTTCAGCGCCAGTGCCGATGCCTCTGGGTCGTTCGGATTGTAGAAGGCGCCGTTGGCGCCGGTTATCGCATTCTTGCGCGTGCAGCCGGCGGCGTAGTTCAAGGGCACGATGGGATTCGTGATGCCGTTGAAGGTGCTGTAGAAGATGCTGCCCACGGCTCCCGAGTAGTCGATGATGCTGTAAGGCTGTCCGCTCTGGATGATGGCGATGCCGTGAATGGCCCAGCTGTCGAGGGCTTTGCCCGCCAAGGTGTGCTCGTTAACAACCTTGGGCAGCGTGTAGCCGTAGGTGAAGTTCAATACATGCGTCCGGTCGAAGTCGGCCGAACCGTAGCCGCTGCGGAGATTGGTGGGATTGTTGCCGTTGTAGAAGAGGCCCAGGCCGCTTTGTTCGTCGGTGGCGTGGGAGTAAGTGTAGGACACACCGGCCAGGAGGCCGTGGCTGAGCCGCTTTTCAAGGTGCGACGTGAGCGCATGATAGGCGGCGATTCCGGCCGCGGTGTAAGACTCGGACTCCGATGAGTAACCGATGTACGGCACGCGCAGGTCCACGTTTCCGCCTTCGTAGTTGTTCTGCATGGGGTCGTACTTGCAGGTCGGATCCTCATTGACGCAGATGGGGTAAAAGCTGTTGGGGTCATACACCGTGTAGCCGTAGCTGTAGTATTGTGTGGCCTTACCGCCCGGATGCGTGGGATTGGAGAGGGTTGCGATCTGCGCCTGGTTGAAGGGCACGGGGATGACCTGGTGACGGCCGAGATTGCCGACGTAGCCGATTTCGATCATCAGATCGTTGCGCGGCTGGTACTGGAGATTGAGCGTGAAATTGATGCTGTAGGGCAGCTTGTTGGCGCGATTATAGACGCCAAGAATAAAGGGCTGCTGTCCGTTGGAGCCCGACACCGTGCCGTCGATAATGTCCCCAGCGGTGGGGAGGTATTTGCTCACGTCCGATGCCTTGGGATTGGAAGGACCTGCACCCTTCGTTGGTCCCCAGGGAGTTGAGAGGGTGTAGTCGCCGCCGGTGGGAGGAGTGAAATAGTCGCCCCCGCAAATCGGGATGTAATTCAAGTAAAGGAAAGTTGCCTCTTGAAACGTGTTGGTTTGAAAGGACGAGGAATAGGGGCAGTGCTGCTGGGTGACGAAGGGAGGCGTCTGCGCGATGCCGAAGGGGCCGCCCTCAACTTCGCCTGCCGCATATCCGGGCGAGAGATAGGTGTAGAGTTCGCCGCGGTCGTAGTAGAGGCCGCTGCCGCCGCGCACCACGAACTTGGAATGGAAATTGGATGGTTGCCAGGCAAAGCCCAGGCGAGGAGCGATGCCCCACTGGCGGCCCGTCAGCGTGGTCTTGCTCACGCCGTGGGTTCCGTTGGCGTTGTTGCCGGCGATGAGGAAACCGGAGCTGGTGATCGTGTCGGACCCGACGTTGTAGCTGTATTGCGAGGGATCGAAGTTGATGATGTCGCCGTTCTTCTCCGTCAGGCCGCCATTCCAATCGTAGCGAACACCCGCCGTGATGCTGAGGGTTGGCGTCAACTGGAACTTGTCCTGAGCGAACAAGCCGGTTTCATTGGCGCGGTAATAGCGATTGGCGTTGCCCTGCAAGTAGGTTGACGCGGTAAAGTTCTGCGTGGAGTAAGGCGTCACCCAGTTATCGAGGAAGGCGACATAGTCCGGCGAGGCTACGCTGCCCGTGCCCGTGCGGCGGTCGCGCAAATTCAACTGCGTGTGCGACCAACTGCCGCCGAAGCTGAGTGAATGGCGTCCCTTCGACCATATCGCTGTGCCCGAGGGCTCGATGCGGTTCTGAAAAACTCCGGTATTCTCAGCCTGGTATTCCGCATCGGGGCCAATGGAAAGCGATGGAGCAACACCACCATAAAGCGGTCCAGTCGATGAGTCGTACTGATCGCCAATGGCATCATTAATTGTGAATCCCGGGAAGTATTTGCCGAACGCGGAAGTCATACCGGCCGCGGGCGTGTTTGCCTCGCCGGGCGCCCATGGCTGGTCGTTGGTGGCATAGGCTTTTTCGCGAAGGATGCCAACCGTTTCAGAGACGCTCAGGGTAGAGCCGAAGGTTTGCACGTTATTGATGGAACCCAACTGCGAGCCGGTATCCATGTGTCCAGTGAACCCCGGCACGTTGGAGTAGGCGTAGGGCGAGCTCGAAGGATCATGCTGGTAGTAGTACTTGACCGCAAGGATGTCCTTGGCGCTCACGTTCCAGTCAAGATCGGCGACGCCCTGATCGGAAATGAAACGGGACGTGCCGGGAAGAAATGCGTTATAGGGCGAATAGACGTTGGGGCTCGCGGTGGTGAGAGGACTGGGCACGAGATAGTTTCCGGGCTCGCCGGGCAGGGACGGTGCGGTCAGCAAGGCATAGGCGACGGGGTTTGACCCGGGGCCGAAACCGTTGTAGGTGCCGCCGCTGTAAGTGCCGGTGGAGGGGTTGTACGTGGCGCCATAAGTGGGATCGAATCCCGAGTCTTGCTGATAGCCGATGTTGCTCGTCCAGTGGTTGTCAGCGACCGAGATCAGGTTCGCTACGCCGCGGCCGCTTGCAGCCAATCCGGGCGGAACGTCGAGAAGCTCGTCGCCCGTTTCCTGGTCGGAGATGTGCAGGTGCTGATAGCCGACGAACCCAAAGAGCTTATCCTTGATGATTGGCCCGCCGATATCGCCGCCCAAAATGTAGCGATGCAGCTCGGGGTTCTTGTCGGCAGCCGGAATATTGTTGTCTTTTTTGAAAAAGAACGGCGCGGCGTTGATCCAATTGGTGCCGCGATGGGCGTAGACGCCGCCGTGAAATTGGTTGGTGCCGGACTTGGTGCTCATGTCGATATGCGCGCCGCTGTCGGAGCCCTGCTGCGCGTCGTACATCGAAGCGTTGACGCGTACCTCTGCGATGGTTTCGGGAGCGGGCGTAGGAATGGCATTGCCGATGGCGAGGTAGACCGAGGCTGCGCTGGGAATCACGCCGCCGGCCGCGTTATTTGCCTGGCCAGTATTGTTCACGACACGGAAAGAATCCACCTGGCTGGTGCTCTTGCCGTTGAAAAGATTGCTGGCATCGACGCCGTTCACGAGAAATGCATTGGAGGTGTCGCGCTGACCGTTGGCCCAGATGGGCGCGTTGCCCAGGCCCGAGTTGGCGCCGGTGCCGCCGGGCAACTCTGCATCCACGCCGGGCGAAAGAATCGCGAGGCCAGTGAAGCTCCCGGTGGGCAAGGGCACGGCGTCGATCTGCTGCGTCTCCATCACGTAGCCGTTGGTAGTGTCGACGGCATTCATCAATGGCGCGGCTTCAACTTCCACCGTGGTGCTGGCCTGGCCAACTTTTAGGGACGCATTCAACGTGGCCGTGCGGTCGGCCTGCACCGTGATGTGCGGAGTCTTCTGCGCCTGGTAACCATCGGCCGAATAAGTGAGCGTGTAAACGCCGATGGGCAAATTGACGAAGCTGTAACTGCCCGTGCCGTTGGTTTTGGTGGTGCGAGTGAGAGAGGTCTGCTCATCGGTCACCGTAACCGTAACGTTGGGAATCACGCCCCCCGAGGCGTCGGTGACTTCGCCGGTAATTCCGCCCAGAGTTTGTTGGGCGTTGAGCGGGTTGGCTGAGAACACCGCGGCCACGACGATTACCAGCAGAGCAGCGATACACAAGCAGATTGTGCGCATGGAGTGCTTCAAAGGACTGACCTCGAAATAGAGATTTCCCGGATGAAGATCTGGGATTTCAAAAAAGAAACATTGGTGAATGTGAGATCCGGCGTTTGACTGCGTACAACTTCCAACCTGAAAGAATTATGGTTTTGAACGGAGACCGTTCAAAGGCTTGGACCTGCGACCGCGCGGCTTATTGGGATGATAATGTCTGCGATATAAAGTTCATGTAAAGATTTGTTGTGATTTGCGCCCATTGGGGACGCGTTTTCCACATTGCGTCAACGATTTGCACGCATCGCCCGCTGCACTCCGTACCAGCCTAACCCCGTGGCAATGTAGACGAGATAAAGATAGGGAATACGCGCGTGAACCGTGTCGGCTGCGGAGTTAAGGTCGAAGATCGCGATCAGAACAACAATGGCGACGGTGAGAACGCTGACCGCGACCAGCCCATGAGAGTGCCTGCCGAGCGCGTGCCGCGCAAAGGGCAGCGCCACGGCCACCAACGCGTACGCCGTGAGAAAACCGAAAACTGAAAGCGAGCCGAGCAGGTCGTACATGGCGGAGCCGGTGGCGCCGCAAAGAGCAAAACCCGCCGTGGCCGCGAACATGAGCACCGTCGAAAGCGTGAGCGCGGTTCCCGGAGTTTTATGCCGCGGGTTGGTGCGCTCCAACGCGGCGGGCAAAAGTCCGTCGTGCGCCATACGCAGCAGCACGCGCGCGGCTGCTGTGGAACAGGCGAGCACGCACGCGAACATACTGATGAACGCGCCGCAGTCGATGGCCACGCCAAGCGGCGAAACGCCGGCCTTCGCGGCGAGGAGGTGCAGCGGACTGGTGGACTCGCTGAGCGCCGTGGATTCGCCGCGAAAGCCCACCACCTCAGAGTAAGCGCAAAGCATGAAGAAGACGCCGGCGAGCAACGCGCATTGCATCACGGCGCGGGGAATCGTCTTGAGAGGTTCGCGCGCTTCGCCTCCTAAAGTGGTCGCGCTTTCAAATCCGACAAAACTGAAGATGGAGAGCACGAGCGCCGGTCCCAGTCCTTTAGACGAAATGCCCTGCAGACGGAATTGGCTGGTGTCGATGTGCAGTCCCACATGGACGGGCAGAAGAATAAGCACAATCACAATGAGGCTGACAGAAGCCGCTTCAATCCACAGCATGACTTCGGCCGATAACTTCACGTCGCGATAGGCAATGAAGCCAGCGACAAGGCAGACCACAAAAAGCGTAGGAATGGCTGGAGGTGAAATGTGGAGAAACTGCTGGCAGAGCACGGTCGCGTAGTAAAGAGCTCCGCCGGCAACCGATGCGCCGGTGGCGAGATAGGCAAGCAGTAATCCCCATGCGGCTGCGACGCCAAATGCGGGAGGCAATGTATCGGCCGTGTAACTATAGAGCGATCCCGGCGAGGCAGAGAGTTTTGCAAAGCGGCTGACGCAAAAACCCACAAGCAGCATGGCGCCGGTGGCCAGGAGATAGACAAACCATGTGGCATTGCCGGCGAGCGCAAAGACCAGTGGAATAGTGAGCGACGCCGAAGTGCTGGGCGCCATGGCCGAGACGGACTGTGCCAGGGTTTCGACAGGGCCGAGGACGCCCGCGCGCAGCCCGTAACTTTCGGCTGCGCCTGCTTGCGCATACACCTGGCCTTTTGTAGTCGATTCGCCGCTCACTTGCTTGCCTTTTATTTGTTGTGCGTGAACTACCGCTCGACGGTGGCCTCGATCGTACCATGCGGTTCTTCGATGGGCACGAAAATGTGATTCGGATTGTCGAGGCCGAAGGGGCTCAAGTCGGCAAGCAGATGGTGCAGGTTGGGCATGGAGAGATGAATGCGCGCGATTTCCGGCGCAGCGGCGAGCGCTGCTTTCCCCATGTCGAAGAGCGTGTGCTGGACGCTCATGCTGTTGTGATTGGCGAATTCTTTCAGAAGCGCTGCCAGAATCCGTGCGCGCACCGCAGCATAATCAGGCGTTGCTGCTATGTAGTCCCATGTAACGGTAGCGCGCGTGCCGAAGATGCGGTCGGTGGCCGGCTTGAGTGTGGTCAATTTTTCTCTAATGTAGCCAGTGAAGGCTGACTTCGTGGTCTTGAGAATCGTCAGGCCATTGACGCCCGAGGTCACGGCCCACGCGCTATCTCTTTCGCGCACGGCGTATGCAGTTTGTAACTCCGGTCCGCTCAACTTGAAGGTCGTGGCCTCAGGCGCGCCGTCGACGATCATGCGCTGCCAGGCTTTCTCCTGGGCTTCGATGCTGACCTTTGCCACCTGTGGCTGATTGTCAAGGAAGTAGTCGCCTAACTCGCAGGCAAAAGCCTCGATGGTTTCCGCCTGCGAGCCGCGCGCCACGTAGTACACGGTATTGTTCATGGTGTCGGTAGGCAGAACCTTGCTGTTATCGGCCTGCGTGTAACTCGACTCAAAGTCGCCGTACAGCATCACGTGCACGGTCCATTCGTTGAACTCATGCCGATCGTTCAGGCGTGTAATGCGCGACAAGCGCACGCGGGATTTCCCGTAGCGGTTTTCACCCAGTCTTGCCATTGGTTAGCTTCCTCGATAAGTGGTGTAGCTGTTGTCGCTGAGCAGGAGCGGCAAATGATAGTGGCCTTTGCCGTCGCATGTGAAGGTTATGGATATCTCCGGGTAAATGGTCGTGCGGCCCAGGCGCTGGAGGTAACTGCAGGTGTCAAATGTGAGCCGGTAATCGCCGGCCGGCGCATCGGCCGCGAGATCGCGGCAGCGGCCATCGGCGTCGGTGGCGCTGGCCCCAATTTCAACCCAACCGCCCGGTACATCTTGCACGCGTTCGGGCGGTTCGCCATTCGACGAAACTTCAATCCGGCCCCCGCCGTCGAGTTTCTCAAGGCGCACGGCAATTCCCGCTGCCGGCTTGCCCAGGACCGCATCCAATACATGTGTTGTGATTGCGCTCATTCGATCAACCACTTTCCCAAACGAATTTGCATGATTTGCCGCTGCTGCTCAGCGGCTTCGCGCAACTCGATTTCGCGCGTCGATTCCAGCCGCCGTTTCAGAATCGCCAGCATCTCTTCCGCGCTCTTGCCGGTGGCGCACACGATGTACGTGAATCCGAATAGCTCTTCGTATTTTTGATTTTCCTCGGCAATCTCGGCCAGCACATTATCGCTCGCCGAGTCTGTCTGCGCTTGCTCAGTCCGAGACCACGCGGCCGATTGCGCACCCGCGTGCGCCGACACCTTCGCGTTCGCCGATGCGGGGATGGCAAGCAAAGGCCTCAAGCCAGTCGGCTTCCTGCATCGTGCCCCACGTGCGGTCTGCCGCTTCGCTGAGTGCAAATACGCTCGCTATCGGGCGCAGGGCCACCATCGCATTGGCCCACCGTTTCGATCCGCAGCAGGCCAGCATCGCATTTCTCGCCTCCGTTGCGCCGGCC
This sequence comes from uncultured Acidobacteriota bacterium, assembly GCA_963826735.1. GTDB lineage: Bacteria > Acidobacteriota > Terriglobia > Terriglobales > Acidobacteriaceae > Telmatobacter. The sequence continues at coordinate 66,525 of CAWGYN010000003.1, read as the reverse complement.
GCATTCCAGGCTGCTAGCGTAGCGTTCACGATCCCTCCCGGCGCAGTTCGAGCAAAAACTCCTCGAGCAGATTCACGGCCACGCGCCGCCGGTACTCGGCCGTGGAGCGAATATCGTCGATGGGTTGCACTTCGGCAAGCAGCGCGCGCCGCGCGGCCAGCACGATTTCACGCGTGAGCGCCTGGCCCAGCAGCGCGGCCTCGGTTTGCTTAAGCCGAATAGGATAGGGAGCCAGGCTTGCTGCTCCGAGACGAATTTCGAGGATGCGGCCTTGCTCGATGCAGCGCGGTGGCTCCGAGCGCGACCTTTGCAATCGCCATGGCGCGCCGTGTTCCCACTTTGCGCAGATATTGCCGATGGCGCGCGAATCGCCGCGGCAGATGAATCGCGTAGAGCAGTTCATCCGCGGCGAGCACATTGCGTTTGTAGCCGGTGTGAAATTCGGAGTAGGGAACCTTGCGGCGGCCGCGCACAGAGATGGTTTCAATCTCAGCATCGTATGCCAGTAGTGCGGGCGAAGAATCGGCGGCCGGTGAGCCATTCACCAGATTTCCGCCGAGCGTGGCGCGGCTCTGGTTGGCAATGGAGCCGATCCAGCTTGCGGCTTTTGCGAGCAACGGCAACTCCGCGTTGATGACGGCGTGCTTGCGCAGATCGAGAAACGTGGCCGATGCGCCGATGGCAACGCTCTGCGGCGTGACTTCAATCGTGCGCAGATCAGGAATGCCCCAGAGACTGACGAGTTTGGCGCGGTCAACCGCCCGGCGGAAAACGCCACCATCAATTCTGTGCCGCCCGCGATCGGCGTCCATTGGCCGGGCTCCGCGGCAAGCAGGTCGAGCACCGCACCCAGGCTGCCTGGCGCAACCAGCTCGTGCATTTCCGCATTACCGCGCATGGTGCGTCTGCTCCAGACTCCGGTTCCGTTGCCGGCTTTGATTCCGCGACGCGGGCCGCGGCTGCGACGGACGCGAAGATGCGCATGAAACCCGTGCAGCGGCACAAATTGCCGGCCAGCCCTTCGCGAATTTCCGCCTCGCTGGGATGCGGGCTGTGCGCGAGAAGCTGCGCCGCGGCCATCAACATGCCGGGAGTACAAATGCCGCACTGCGCTCCGCCGTTCTGCAAGAAAGCTTCCTGCAAGGGATGAAGGCCACCGTCGAGCGCCAGTCCTTCTACAGTTTGAATTTCGGCGCCTTCGGCCTGCAGAACGGGCACAAGGCAACTGTTCACCAGCTCGTCATTCATGCGCACCGAACACGAGCCGCATTCGCCTTCGCCACAGCCCTCCTTGGTTCCGGTCAGATGCAGGTCCTCGCGCAGCACGTCGAGCAGCCGCTTCATGGGCGGCACGTTCACCATGCGGCTTTCGCCATTCACTGTAAAGCGGATCGCCGGCCATTGTGCGTTCGCCTTGACCTTTCCGTTAGCCTTCATGGCAAGGCCGGCTCCTCCACCGGTTGGCTCGCGGCGAGCCCCGCATAAAGATCCTCGGGAAGAAAAGGAATGGCGTTGAAACTCACGCCGGTTGCGTCGCGGATGGCATTCAGAATCGCGGGCGCAGGCCCGTCGTGCGGCAATTCGCCGATGCCCTTCGCGCCGAATCCTCCGTAGCGGAAGGGAATCTGCTCGAAGTACACGTGAATCGGCGGCACGTCTTCAGCGGTCGGCATTATGTAGTTCGTCATCTGGTTGTTGGTCATGCGGCCATCCTGCGAGAACGACTTTTTCGTAGAGCGCGTAGCCGATGCCTTGCGCGATGCCGCCCTCAATCTGCCCTGCGGCCATCACCGGATGCAGCACTCGGCCGACTTCCTGTACGGCCCAGAAATCTTCCACTTCGGCCGAGTAGGTCACGGTGTCCACGGCGACCTGTGCCACGTAAATCGCCCACGCGTACGCGCCGTATGCCTCGCCGTGATACTTCTGATCGTCCCAGTAGATGCCCGGCGGAGCCTCGTAGCGGCACATGGACGAAACTTCGCCGTGTGCAGCTGCGATAGCGCTCGCAGGCGGCGAAGAATTCTTCGCGCGTATGCGTCGCGTCCAAGGCCCGCCTGTTCGCGCAACAGAGAGATGAGCTGCAGGCAAGCGCGCTCAATCAAGCGGCCCACTACCATCGAAGTGCGCGAAGCCACCGTAGGCCCGCTGTTCGGCACCATATCGGTGTCCGGCGCGGCCATGGTTAAGTCGGCTGTATTCGATGCCCAGCGCTTCGGCGGCAATCTGCGTGAGAATCGTGTTTGTGCCCTGGCCGAATTCGGTATTCGACACCAGAACGCGTACTTTGCCCTCCGGCGTAACGTCCACGCCGGCCAGCGAATTCAGATACAGTTCGCCCGAGCCGGTGAACCCGGAGCCGTGATAAAACGCGGCGATTCCCATGCCGCGCTTGATGGGATTCAGAGCATTCTCGCGCGCAAATTGCGCACGTTTCGCGTGATAATCGCTTTCTTGCAACGCGCGATCGAGCAGCTTATCGAGGATGATCGGCTCGCGCATCAGCTGTTCGGTCGCGTTCGTGTCGCCCTCATGCAGAAAATTCCTGCGCCGCAACTCGACTGGATCCATGCCGAGGGCCGCGGCGATTTCGTCCATGTGCCGCTCCATGGCGAAAATCGCTTGCGGCGCTCCGAAGCCGCGAAACGCGCCGTACGGGACGTGATTCGTCGCCCAGGAGCGCGCGCGGACGCGCACATTGGGGCAAAGGTAGGGGCCGGTGGAGTGCAGCGTGGCGCGCGAGAGCACCGTGGAAGAAAGCGTGGCGTAGGCGCCGCCGTCGGTGTCGAGATCGATCTCCATCGCCAGCAGTTTGCCATCCTTGTCGAGTGCGGTACGGTGGCGCACGCGCGAGGGATGGCGCTTGGTGGTTGCGGCCAGATCTTCCATGCGGTCGTAGACCATCTTCACTGGATGACCGCTCTTTATGGCCAGAAGTGCCGCGTGGCAGGCGAGGATGGACGGATAATCCTCCTTGCCGCCGAATGCGCCGCCGGTTTCAGTCTGAATGACGCGCACTTTTTCATCGGGCAGATCGAAGACGCCGCGCAATGCTTTGAACACGTAGTAAGGGCATTGCAACGAGCCCCACACCGTAACTCCGTCTTCGGTGCTGTACTCGGCGATGACGCCCTGGTTCTCGATGTAGAGATGTTCCTGCGCGCCGGTGCGGTATTCGCCTTCGACAATATGCGCGGCACGGGCCCACACCGAGTCCACGTCGCCCTTTTTCCAGCAGAAAACTCTTGAGCAGATTGTCTGCGCCCCACACGACTTGGTCCTGCCGCTCGCTCTCTTCAATGGTGAAGATGGGCGGCAGCGGTTCGTATTCGATCTTCACACGCGCCGAGCGGCCTCGCGCAGCTTGTGCTTGTCGGGATGCGCGAGGAGAAGAATCGGCTCTTCGCAATGATTCACCTTGCCGTCGGCGAGGCAGGGCTGATCGGCAACGATGAGCTGAATAATGTTCTCGCCGGGAATGTCGGCGGCGGTGACAATTGTGAATTCGCTCCAGTCGATGCGGCGGTCGAAGGCGATGGAGCGAATGAGCCCGCGCGGAATGGTGCTGCGCACCGTGGCTCCGTGCCACATGCCTTCGCGCTCCATGTCGTCGACGTAGCAGGCGCGGCCCACCAGCTTGTCCACGCCCTCTTTGCGGGGAACGGGGGCGCCAACGATGCGGGTTGTCGCATGCGTGCTCATGGGTGCCGACAGTGCCGTACGGGTTGAGGGATAGCATACAACGGCGCAGCGAAATTGTGAAAGCGGGGTCTACTCCGCCAACCGCGCCAGCGTGCGCGACAGCACGTGCACGCCGCTGCCGATCCACTCGGGCGAAGCGTATTCGTCGGGCCGATGGCTGACGCCGCCGCGGCAGGGAATGAACAGCATGGCCACAGGCGCAATGCACGACACGAACGATGAGTCGTGATAGGCGCGCGCCACCATTTTCTTGTATTTCTTGCCAGCCGCGACGGCGGACTCTTCAAGGGCGGCAAGAATCGCCGGATCGCAGGTGGTCGGCGGATCGGCGTTGATCAATTCCGTGGTGATCTTGACGCCGCGGCGTGCGCTTACATCGTTGCCTGCGTCGGCCGAGCGCGGCCAGAACGCCGTCGCGGCGCGCGCCGTCGATGTCGCGCACGTCGGTGGTGATGAGCACGCGCGAAGGAACGCTGTTGACCGCGCCGGGAAAGACTTCGCAAATGCCCACGGTGCCGACAGTGTCGATGGCGCCGGTCGATTTCGCCGCCGATTCCAGCGCGAGAATCAATTCGGCTGCCGCAGCGAGCGCATCCTTGCGGCCCGGCATCAGTTTGCCGCCGGCGTGGCCGCCTTCGCCTTCAATCACAATGCGCTGGCTGGCCGGCGCGGCAATGTGCGTCACCAGGCCGACGTCGAGTCCTTCCTGTTCGAGGTACGGTCCCTGTTCGATGTGCAACTCGACGAATTGATGGAAGCGGCCGCTGGGCACAGCGACGGATTCAAGCGGGCCAGTGAATCCGGCTTGCGCGCGCCACTCTTCGAGGCCGCGGCCCTCCTTGTCGCGCAGGGCGAGCGCCTGCTTGGGAGTGAGCACGCTGGCCATCATGCGGCTGCCCAGGCAGCCGATACCGAAGCGCGTGGGCTCCTCGGCGGTAAAAATCACGAGCTCGATCGAGCGGCGCGGCTTGAATCCGAGTTTCTTGCAGAACGCGAATGGCTTCAAGGCCGCCGAGCACGCCCACGCATCCGTCGTAGAGGCCGGCGTTGGGAATGGCGTCGATGTGCGAGCCGGTGCCGATGGGCGCGAGCGTCGGGATCGCTGCCATCCCAGCGCGCGAAGGTGTTGCCGATGGCGTCTTCGCGCACTGTGAGTCCTGCTTCCTCGCAAAGGCCCTTCACGTACGCGCGGGCGCGCATGTCTGCTTCGCCGAAGACGACGCGCGTGACCACCGGCGGCTCGGCTTCGGAGATCTGCGCCAGCGCCATCAACTCCGCCATCAGGCCGTCGATCGACAAGTTGGGGCGCGCTCGTGCTGTCATGCGTCGCTCTCCCAGCGGATGCCGGCGCCAATCTTTGTAGATGAGATACTTCGCCGGCCTCTTGCCCAGCGCGCCGAACCATTGCGGGCAATAGGCGCGCATCCAGATGAAGTCGCCGGCGTAGACCGGATACCACGAGTCGCCGAGGCGGTAGATGCCGCCGCCCTCGAGCATCAGCAGGCCGTGCTCCATCACGTGAATCTCCACCATGCTGAGCGACGCGCCGGGATCGTAGGTCATGGTGTTCACGGCAAAGTCGTAGGGCGGGCCGTCGGGCATGAGCGCGCGCACGCGCAATGCACGTCGCCCATCAGCGCTACTGGAGCCACGTCGCCTTCATCGCCGACGACGATCTCCGGAGCGGCCGCGCCGGCGTGGGCTCGTAGGGCTTCTCGATGACGGCGGCGCGCGCAATGCCCGGCGCGCGCACCGTGTGCGCAGCGCCTTGCGGCAGATATGCGATAGCCGCCCGGCTTGAGAACGTGCCGCTTTCCCGCCGGCTTTGAGCTTCGATCTTGCCGTCGAGAACGTAGAGAAAGCGCTGCGCCGGCGCGGGGCCGAGCGCGCCGCCGGCGACAAACTCCGCCGTCATCTGCGTAAAGCGCGCGCCCAGTTGCGGCGCGGCGTGAATGATGAACTCCACGCCCTCGGCGCCGGGCAGCGGCGAGCGGACAAATGTGTCTGGAGTCTGCAGCAGATGGTCTGGCTTCAGGCTGCTGCGTGTTGATCCAAGTGATGCACGTGCGACCTCGTTCAAAGGGAAATCGGAAGAGTGGTGTTCAGCAAAATTCCGTTGCTCGATTCTATCTGACCTCAGCGGCCAGCCGCTCGAGAAATTTGCGGCCCACCTCCAGCGCAGCCTCAACGTCCTCTTCGCGCACGGTTTCATCGGGATGGTGGCTGATGCCGCCGGGGCTGCGCAGGAAGAGCATGGCCGTGGGCACGCGCGCGGCCATCACCATGGCGTCGTGGCCGGCGCCGCTTGGCATGCGCTTCGCGGGCAACCCTGCCGCCTCGATGGCTTCGGCAAGAAACGCTGTCAGCCGCTCGTCCATGGGCACGGCCGGCTGATCCATCTGGCGCGTGCGCTTGAGAGTGAGGCCGCGCCGTGCGGCGATGGCTTCGGCCTGCGCGAGTAAGGAATCGACTGCGGCTTGACGAGTTCGGCATCGTGAGCATGGCGCACGTCAAGGCTCACCCGCACCGCACCCGGCGATGACATTGCCCGCATTCGGTTCCACCTCGACTTGGCCCACGGTGGCCACAAGGCCTTCGGTGCGCCGCGCGATGAGACTCAACCGCAGACAATCCACTCCGCCGCGCCGGCCAGCGCATCGCGGCGCAGATGCATGGGCGTGGTGCCGGCATGATTGGCGTGGCCTGTCCAACGTCGAGAGTGAGCCGCGTCTGGCCCACGATGGCGGTCACGGCGGCAACGCTGTAAGTCCCTCCGCCTCAAGAACCGGGCCTTGTTCGATGTGAATCTCTAAGAAGCCCAACGCATCCGCGTCGATTGCCGCCTTGTCGATCTCCTCGGGATCGAGCCCGAAGGCGCGAATCGCGTCCTCGAGCGTGACGCCGTCGGCATCCTTCAGTTCGAGCAGGGCAGGATCGAATCGCCCGGCCACCGCGCGGCTGCCGATGAACGGCACGCCGAAGCGCACGCCTTCTTCTTCGGTGAAGGCAATGACTTCGATGGGCAGCGGCAGCTTGAGCTCCTGCGCGATCTGCGACCCATTCGAGCGCCAGGGTGACGCCGAGGACGCCGTCGAAGGCGCCAGCATTGGGCACGGTGTCGATGTGCGAGCCGATGATCAAGCGTTTGCCTGCTTGAGTTCGGCGGTTGCCACAGGCCGCGCAGGTTGCCGGCTGCGTCGACGCGCACCGTCATGCCCAGCGCTTCCATGCGGCTGCGCAGTAATGCATGAACTTCGCGCACCGGCTGGCGTCAGGAATCGGCGCGTGATGCGATCCGGCTCTTCGCTCATGCAGGCGATGCGGCGGCACTCGGCGATGGCGCGTTGAGCGCGTTCTGACATTGCACAGGCGCTCATGAGCGCACCTGCTCTCTGCCGCGGGCCTCGCCCACGAATGCGCGTTGGCGCGAAATACCGGCTCGCCGCGCAGCCAGGTTTCGCGCACGCGACCCGCGCAGTTCGGCGCCGAGGTACGGCGAGATTTTATGGCGGAAATGCAGGTCGGCAGGCGTGACGGTCCACCTGGCGTCGGGATCGAAGACGGCAAAGTCCGCGTCGGCGCCCGGACCGCGATCACGCCTTTGCGCCCGCTCATCCCCGCGAGCCGGCGGGCGCAGCCGCCATCCACTCCCCAATTCGCTCCAGCGTCAATGCCGCGTTGTTTCATTGCGGTCCAAAGCACCGGCAGCGCCAGTCCAAGGCTCGCGATGCCGCCCCACGCCTTGTCCCATCGGCCTTCTTCGCGGCGCTTCATCTCCGGCAGGCAAGGGGAGTGGTCGGTAATCACCATTTCAATCAGTCCTTCGTTGAGCGCATTCCACAGTGCCTCGCGATTTTCGGCGTCGCGAATCGGCGGCGCGCATTTGAATTCCGTGGCGCCGTCGGGAATCTCCGCTGCGTCGAACCAAAGATAGTGTGCGCAGGTTTCTACGGTGACGGGCACGCCGCGCTCGCGCGCATCCCGGCAGCAGCGGCAGCGCCTGAGCGCTCGAAAGATGCACGATGTGGATGGGAGTCCGGAACTCTTCGGCGAGGCCGATGAGCAAGGCGATGGCCTCAATTTCCGCAACGTCAGGGCGAGAGCGCAGGTAGGTGGAATACTTCCGCCAGTCCGCACTCATTCTGTCCAGCGCCTGCGTGGCAGCGCCTATCGGCCCGGCCACTTCAGCGTGTGCCAGCAAAAGCAGTCCGGTGCCGCGCAGTTTCTCCAGCGCCGCGCGCAAGTCGGTTTCATCCACCCACGCAAAGCCGTCGATGCCAGAGTGAATGAGAAAGCATTTGAATCCGGGAACGCCCGCGCGTGCCAGCGGGTCGATCGATTCGGCATTACCCCGCACCACTCCGCCCCATGCCGCCCAATCCACCCACGCTTTGCCTTGCGCAGCAGCGCGCTTGGCTTCGAGGGCCGGCAAATCGATGGTCTCCGGAATGCAATTCAACGGCATATCGACCAGCGTGGTCACGCCACCCGCCGCCGCCGCTTGAGTCGCCGTCGCAAATCCTTCCCACTCTGTGCGGCCGGGTTCATTGATGTGCACGTGCGAATCGACCAGACCCGGAAGCAGCACAAGGTCGCCGAAATCAAAAACCTCCGCGCCTGCGGGCACTTCATCCCAACCGCACAGCGCAGTGATCCGCTCGTGGTCTACAATCACTGCGGCGGGTGCGATGCCCTCCGGCGTCAAGACGCGCGTCGAACGAAGTGCTTTTGCCATCCTTTGATTACTTTCGCCGTTGGGGGATGCGGATAGCAAGAGGAACGTCTATCGCTGGTTACGTGGTCTGCGCTTGAGATGACGGCAGGCGCCTTCGCGCCTTTGGGGGAGAGATCTCGGTGAATTTCTGGGACGTTGTGATCATTACGGCCTCGTCGGAGCGGCAAGCGGAGCTTTACCGCGAGGAGATACAGCGGCGGAACTCATCGGGGCTGTTGCCTGGAGAGACGAAATTTCTCGTTGTGCCCGATCCCGGCGGCCAAAGAGTGGGAAGCGGCGGCGCGACCATCAATGCGCTCGGCATTCTGGGCAAAGACCGCGCTTGGTGGTGCGAACACCGCGCGCTCGTTGTGCATTCCGGCGGCGATTCGAGAAGGCTGCCGCAATATTCTCCGGGCGGCAAGCTGTTCGGGATCCTGCCTTCACGCACGCAGCCGCGCGCTACTACTACGGTCTTCGATGAAACCATGTCGCTCTCGTCGGTGTGGGCAGAGAAGATGCGCAGCGGACTTTTGGTGGCTTCAGGCGACGTGGTGCTGCGCTTCGACGCCGGCCAGGTGCAATGGGACCGGCGCGGCGTTACGGGCGTTGCCATGCGGCTCGAAATGGAGCAGGCCGTGCATCACGGCGTGTATGCGGTGGGCGCCGGCGATCAGGTGTATACCTTTCTGCAAAAACCGTCGCCCGCGGAGGTGAAAGCCGCAGGAGGTTTGCTGGACGATGGCCGCGTGGCTGTCGATATCGGCCTGTTGCGCTTTGATGCCGACCTGACTGCCGCGCTGACGGAGCTGGCTGGATTCAAGAGCCTGCCGCCGGTGGATGTTTACGACCAGATGACGCGCATGCTCACGGGCCAGTGGAGGCCGGAGGCGGGAGCGGGACTCTTCTGGCGCGAGCTTGAAAGAATTTTGCGCGGCGCCGAGCAGCCCGTGGAGTTTCATTGCTCGGTGGTCGACGGAGAATTCATTCACGCGGGCACCACGCGCTCTTTTCGCGCGCTGGCAGCGGGCTCGGGGGGAATCCTCGACAGCATCATTGCGCGGGATTGCAAGGCCGGACACGAAGCCATAGTTCTGGAATGCGATCTCGAAGGGCCGGTCTACGCCAGCCGCGGCGCGATTCTGCACGGGCTCACCGGTCTCGCCGGATCGATTGAAGTTCCCGAAGACACAGTCGTCCACCAGCTTCCGGTGGACGGGGAATGCGGCACTGGCTGGGTGATTCGCGCCTATGGCGTCGAAGACGATCCGAAGCAACTCTTCGAAAACGCGACGTGGTTTAACCGGCCGATTGCAGACACGCTTGAAAGGCTTGGACTGCGCGGCGAGGAGATCTGGAAGGCAGGAGAGCCGCACAACTTGTGGAGCGCCGCGCTTTTTCCCGTGACCACCCCCGACGAAGCCTGGGCGTGTGCGCGCTGGATAATGGGATACGCGAGCAGCTTCGACGCCGAGCAGTGGAGGCAGCGAACCCGCACATCCCTGGCCGAAAGTGCGCGCTGCGCCGACGGAAAAGCGCTGGCCGACGCGCGCAATCACCGCTTGCAGGGCATTTGGCAAGAGACGGCAGTGGATCTCGCCAAGGCGGGATCGGATCTGCGCCCGCTGCTTGCGAATCTGCCCGGTCTGGGTCCCGCCGCGGCTGCCGGTCGCGCGCTGCGCGCGCATGCTGATGGGCTGCGCGCAGGCTCGGCCGATCAATTCACGCTTGCCGCCAGCCATTTGATGCAAGCCGCGCGTTTGCTGAGCCGCGCAGGGCGTGAAGCAGAGGCCGCATCAGCCGAGGCGGATGCTTTTACATGCATTCAGGATGCGGTGCGCGCGGGCTCGACCGCAGACGCGGAACGCGTGCCGTCGCCGTGGCAATTCGAACGCGTGGTGGTCTCCGCGCCGCCGCGCATCGATCTCGGCGGCGGCTGGTCCGACACTCCGCCCTTTTGTTTTGACTGGGGCGGCACAGTGCTTAATTGCGCCGTCGAGATTGACGGAACCTATCCGATCGAAACCGAGATCCGGCGCATCGATGAGCCCGTCATCCGTTGCATTGCAGGCGGCGAGGAGACGCCAGCCGAATATCGCCGCGCCGAGGAACTCCGCGAGCCTTGCGAGCCGGGATCGGTCTATTCCATTCCGCGCGCGGCTTTGCACCTTCACGGCATTCCGGTTGCAGGCGAGCCGCTCAAAGACACGCTGCGCCGGCTGGGAGGCGGTGTCGAAATCTGCTGCCGTGTGCAGTTGCCGATTGGCTCCGGCCTGGGAACCAGCAGCATTCTCGCGGCCACGGTGGTGCGCTCGCTCGCCGGTCTCTCGGGAAGGGTACTTGACGATCATGCGCTCTCTGACGCTGTGATCCAGTTGGAGCAGCACATGACCACCGGCGGCGGATGGCAGGATCAGGCGGGCGGCATTTTTCCCGGCGCCAAGCTGCTCATCACCGGGCCGGGCCTGCATCAGCGCATTCGCGTGCAGCCGGTGCCGTGGAGCGAGCAACGGCGCGATGAGTTCTGCGCGCACATGGTGCTCTACAACACCGGCCTGCAGCGCATGGCAAAGGATCTGCTGCGCCAGGTGGTATCGCGTTACCTGGCGCGCGAGACGGCCACCGTGCAGGTGCTGCATAGCATCAAGACGCTCGCCCTGGAGATGTCGTATGCCGCGGCAGAAGGCGATTGGAAGCACCTGGGCGAATTGCTCGACCGGCATTGGCAGTTGAATCAAGTGCTCGATCCCAATACGGCCAACGCGCCGATCAACGCGCTGCTGGATCGTGCGCGGCCGTTTATTTATGGAGCCAAACTGGCCGGCGCTGGAGGCGGCGGGTTTCTCATGCTGCTGGCTCGCAATCAAGAAGCAGCCACGGAGTTGCGTGCGGCGCTCGGTCAGGAAACATCGCACCGCAGCGCGGTTCCATACCGGATTGCCGAAGATGGGCTGCGCATCCGCACCTGGGACAAGGCCGCGATGAGTGGCGCTGCGGCGGAGTCCGGTGACCCCGCTTGCGCTCTAACCAAAAACTGATTAGCTTCTCAAGGATGCAAAAGCCAACACAACGCACCGCTATATTCCGTTGACGTTGTGTTGTATGTGCTGCCGCGCGCGATTCTGCGGCAGTGGTTCCAGCTACTTCCGGAGACGGGCAAGCAGATCTTGCGGATGGACAGGTTTTGCGAGGATGTCGAACTCGTAGCCTTCTTTGCGCGCTTTTTCCAGCAGGTCGGCCGTGGCGGCCTGTCCGGAAAACAGCAGAATCTTGATCGCCGGCAGCACCGCGCGAATGCGAATCGCCGCATCGATGCCGTTCAGGTCGGCCATGATTACGTCGGAGATCAGCATGTCCGGCTGAAACGATTCGGCAAGCTCCAGGGCTCCCTCGCCGGAATACACGGCGCGCGCCTCAAAGCCGCTCTGGTTCAGGATCATGGCCAAGGTATCGGCGATGACGCGCTCGTCATCCGCCACCAGAATCCTCGGTTTTTGGGTGGTCGTGGGCATACTCTCCTTGGCGCCGGGGATGAGAAATCATGACGGCGGTTCTCACGCGTCACGGTCTACCGCGCCAGTTTGCGCCCCCTTCCAGCCAAAATTTTCCGTACAGCAGGAATGGTACGCTTAGGTAGTGTAATGTACTGTGCCCCGTGTTCGTCGAGAGCCGTGGCGGGAGTCCGGGGGACATGAGCCACAGATTCCTCGGCTCCAGGCGGCGCATTCACCGCGAATCAATTTTTCATCCTTATACTGGCAGCATCTGGCCGCGAACGGGCCAGAAGATCCCCATCCGGAGAACCGGAAATGCCGGAATCGGTTACCCCGAACCAGACCCTCGACGCCGCGCCTGCGGCCCGTCAAGCGATCCCCCAGGCGATCCCCCAAACGAGCGATGACGCGATCATTCGCGCCGAGAAGATCGAGAAGTACTACGCGCAGCCGAGCCAGAATCGCATTCAGGTGATCTCGGCGACGGATTTGAGCATCGTGCCCGGAGAGATTCTTGCCTTGCTGGGGCCCTCGGGATCGGGCAAATCCACGATGCTGCGCATGCTCACCGGGCTCTCCACGCCGTCGGCGGGGCAGGTGTACTGGCACGGCACGCCTATCGCTGAGGCCGAAATCAACGTGTCCATCGTCTTCCAGAGCTTCGCGCTCTTCCCCTGGCTCACTGTGCTCGAGAATGTTGAGGCGCCGCTACAGGCACGCGGCGAGACACCCGCGGTGCGCCGCGAACGCAGTATGAAGATGCTCGACATGGTCGGCCTCGACGGATTTGAATCGGCCTATCCCAAGGAACTCTCCGGCGGCATGCGGCAACGTGTGGGTTTTGCCCGCGCCCTGGTGGTTGAGCCTGAAGTGCTCTTCATGGACGAGCCTTTTTCCGCGCTCGACGTGCTGACGGCAGAGAACCTGCGCAGCGAACTGCTGGAGCTGTGGGCGAAGAAGACCATGCCCACCAAGGCAATCTTCCTGGTCACACATAACATTGAAGAGGCCGTGCTGCTGGCCGATCGCATCATCGTGTTGGGACGCAATCCCGGCCACATCCGCACCGATTTCCGCGTGCAGCTTGCCCAGCCGCGCGAGCGCAAGTCAGAAGCTTTTACGCAACTGGTGGACTACATTTACAAGGTCCTCACCCGGCCCGACACAGAACCGGCAGAAGCGCCCGGCCAGCAAGTTGTGCCGGCTGTGCGCGACCAGCGTCAAATGCACTACCAGATGTTGCCCCACGCGCGGCCAGGCGGCATCGCCGGCCTGCTCGAACTGCTGCTCGACAAGGGCGGACGGGATGACATCTATCGCCTGGCTGACGATCTGGCCTTCGAGATCGACGACTTGCTGCCCATCGTCGACGCCGCGCAGCTGCTGGGCTTCCTCAAAGTCGAGGAGGGCGACGCCGTTATCACTCCCACCGGCGAGGAGTTTGCCAATTCCGAAATTCTTCGCCAGAAGGAGCTCTTCCGCAACGCCGCCGTCGAGAATGTGCTGCTGTTGCGTCAGATTCGCCGCGCTCTCGATACGAAAAGCGACCACACCGTGCGCGAAGACTTCTTCCTCGATATGCTCGACGAGCAGTTTAGCGAGGAGGAAGGCCAGCGACAGATGGAAACCGCCGTCACGTGGGGCCGCTACGCGGAACTGTTTGACTTCGATGCCGCGCGCCGCCGCTTTGTACTGCCCGACGCGCTGGAAGAGGAGATTGCTCCGAGCGAGGACAAGAAGTGAATCTCCAGCGCCCGCTCGCACGCACTCTGGTCACCGCTCGCAGCACGCCTTTCTTCATCGATCTGGGCGTGGCAGCCTGCGCCCTGGCGGTCTTCTTCGCTGTCGTCTCGACTGGCGTCTATTGGTTCCAGAAGCCCATTCCGGTGGTGCCCATTTCGAGTGCGATTAGCGCCCTGCCTATCTATGCTTTTTATTCGATCGTGCGCATGACCATTGCGTACTTTCTCAGCCTGGCCTTCGCCGTCACTTACGGATACATCGCCGCCTATAACACGCGCATCGAGCCGTGGATGGTCGCGGTCCTCGACATTCTGCAGTCCATTCCAGTGCTCAGTTTTCTGCCCCCGGTGGTGCTGGCCATGGTTTCGCTCATTCCAGGCCATCAACTTGGAATTGAAATGGCGGTCATCCTGCTCATCTTCACCGGCCAGGTGTGGAATCTTGCCTTCAGCTTCTACTCCTCGCTCAAGACCATACCGCGAGAGATGCAGGAGGCATCGCGCATCTATCGCTATTCCGGTTGGCAACGCTTCTGGCAGCTCGAAATGCCGTTTTCCACGATCGGCTTGGTTTGGAACTCGATCGTCTCTGTGGCTGGCGGCTGGTTCGCACTCATCTTTTGCGAAACCTTCACCATGGGAGACCGCAACTTCCAGTTACCGGGCCTGGGCAGCTACATCCAAACCGCAACCTATGCAGGGAACGTGCGTGCCTTGCTGGCGGGCATCGCCACTGTCATTCTGATCGTCGTCGCCACCGATCAGCTTGTGTGGCGTCCGCTGATCGCCTGGAGTGACAAATTCAAATTCGAGCAGGTGGAAGCCGCCGACCAGGTTACTTCGCCCATCCTTGAACTCCTTCGCCTCTCCAAAATTTGTCAGACTCTTCCCGGCCGCATCTGGGACCGCGTGGAGGAGCCGGTCTACCAGCATCTGGCGCAAAGCAAGGAATGCCGTGTGGTAAAGCCGCTCGACGAGACGAGATCCGGCAAGGTTTCGCCGATTCTCTGGGCGGTGGCATTGGCGGGCGCGATGGCCGTTTGCTGGGCGGCGGCACAGGCTGCGCTGATGCTCAAGACCGTGAGCTGGGCCGACCTGCGCCTGCTGCTCGAAGGCGCGGGTGCGACCTTTTTGCGCGTGAACGTCGCGCTGCTCCTCTCTGCCGCGTGGACGATCCCCGTTGGCGTTTCCATCGGCCTCAATCCGCGAATTGCGCGCGTGGTGCAGCCCATTGCGCAGATCTTGGCTTCAGTGCCGGCGACGGCGTTCTTTCCGATTCTGCTGATGGGGCTGGTGAGAATCGGCGGCGGCCTGGGCATCGGATCGATTGCATTGATGCTGCTTGGCACGCAATGGTACATCCTCTTCAACGTGATTGCAGGCGCCATGTCCATCCCATCGGACCTGCGCGAGGTCGCCTCGCTCTTTCACTTCACACGCTGGCAGCGCTGGACCAAGCTCATCCTTCCCGGCATTTTTCCTTACCTCATCACGGGAATGGTGACGGCCTCAGGCGGTGCCTGGAACGCTTCGGTCATGGCCGAATACTCGCACGTGAAGGACCAGACGCTCTCGACAATCGGCCTGGGCGCACAAATTGACGCGGCCACCGACAGCGGCCGTTTTTCCATGCTTCTGCTGGCCACCATCATGATCTCGCTCATGGTGGTCACCATGAACCGGCTGGTGTGGCGGCGGCTTTACCATCTGGCGGAGACCCGATTTAAACTTGATGGCTAGATACGAGCGGTGTTAGCGGAGTTGGCGGGGTTGGCGGAGGCGGCCGGAAAGGAAGAGCTTCATGATTCGCGTGGGATTGGTGGGTTTTGGCATGGCAGGCCGAGTCTTTCACGGTCCGCTGCTTTCGTCGGTGGAGGGGCTGGAGCTGGCTGCGGTAATGGAGCGCAGCACCAACAAGGCGGCCGAGCGCTATCCCGGCATCAAGGTGCACCGCTCGCTCGATGCCATGCTGGCCGACAAATCTCTCGGACTTTTCGTTGTCGCCACGCCCAACGCAACCCATTATGAGATCGCCAAGGAAATCCTGAGCGCGGCGAGAAATGTTGTCGTCGACAAGCCAATGACGATGACATCGGCGGAAGCCGCGGAGTTAATTGGCCTGGCAAAGAAACACAAAGTACTGCTGGCGCCATTTCAAAACCGTCGCTGGGACAGCGACTTCCTGACGGTTCAGAAACTATTGCATGAAGGCGCGCTGGGCCGGCTGGTGGCATTGGAATCCCGCTTCGACCGCTGGCGTCCGGCTCGGCTGACGGAGCGTCTGTGGAAAGAAGACGTTGATTCGGGCGGCATGCTGCAGGACCTGGGGCCGCACCTCGCTGATCAGGCGTTGGCTCTCTTCGGACTGCCCGAGGGGTTGAGCGCAGAAGTGCTCCGCGAAAGAAATGGAGCAGGACCAAACGATTCGTTCACCATCCGCTTGCGCTACCCCGGTCTGATCGTCACTGTCGCGTCCAATCTCCTCTCACTTAAGGCCGGGCCGCGCTTTCGCCTGCGCGGGACACGCGGCGGGTTCATAAAGAAAGGCGTGGACCCACAAGAGGCCGCGCTTACTAAAATCACGCGCATTCCCGATGCTGCGTGGGGCCAGGAACCCTCGTCGGCGTGGGGCCTGTTGTACGTGGATATCGACGGCGGTTCGGTGAGCCGTCCCGTTCCAGCAGTCACCGGCGACTACCGGCTCTACTACGCGGGCATTCGCGATGCGTTGCTGGGGAAGACGCCCGCTCCGGTCACTGGGCTTGATGGCTGGCGCGTGGCGCGGCTGCTCGAATGGGCAGTCGAAAGCTCCGAAAGGCGCGGAGAGATCGCGTGCGACTGGAGCCAGGAACCGAACTAGCCGTTAAGGTGCAGTTTCCAGCTGGCCGGTCACAAGCCAGGAGCAGACGTCAGCTTATCGACTCGCTTCTTGAGCCGAAGAATCTCATCTGCTTTCAAATGGGATTCAACGCGGGTCACGTCGGCGCCCACATCGGCGCCGAGCTCTTGCGCAAGTGAGTACCAGAAAAAGGCCTCCGAATAGCTTTGGCCTACCCCAGTCCCATCCTCGTACATCTTAGCCACCTTCTGGGCCGCAACCGGATTGCCCAGTCTAGCGTCGGCTTGAAACAGCCTCACGGCCTGGCTGTACAGCTCCGAAACGCCCTCTTTGCCTTTGGGGCTGACACGCCCGGAAGCGACGAGGTGAGCGTAGCCATAGGCCGCATCGCCGGACCAATCTGCGGCGCCCCGGTACCATTTGGCTGCCTCTTGGAAATCCTGCGCGACTCCAGTTCCGTTTTCGTAAAATATCCCCAGCTTGACCTGAGCGGGCTTCCATCCGAGCTTCGCTGCCATGAGGTACCAGCTGGCTGCCTTTATGGGATCGCGATTAACGCCGCTCCCAGTCTCATAAAAACAGCCCATTTTAAATGCAGCTTCGACGTCTCCGCCTTGTGCGGCAATGAGAAACCATCGGGCCGCCTCCGTGGGCTCTGGCTTCCCATTAATATTTCCGTCTAAGTACATCTGGCCGAGGCTATACGCTGAGGCGACATCCCCTTGTTCCGCGGCGAGTTGGTACCAGTGTTGCATTGCGCGCCAATCCGCCGATTGGGACGCTGCAAATATGCGCTGGGCCAGAGCGTAGTTTTGATTGGCCGATTTCTCAAACCACGTAATTGCCCGTCTTTGTCCTTCCGCGAGCGAGATTCCGAGTGCGGCGTATCGGGTCTGACAGACTAGGCCAAATTTCAGTTGCGAATCCGGATCGCCGGACTGAGCCTTCTTCTCGAGGGCTGCGATTTGATCCGGCGGAAGACGTGAGATTTCGCCATACATCTCGCTAATGGGATCAACGTAGCGTGCGTATTGCGTCGTTTGAAAAGAGGCGTAGAGGGCCGGCAGAAGGGAGCAGAAGACGCCAACCGACAAAACGAATCGCGTTAGCATACCGCTCTGATTCTACAGCCGACTGCTAGTCCCGGCTGTATTCTCCAAAGTTCAGGAACCGCACCAATCCCGGAATGGCTGTTCGTCGCACAGACCGCCTACTGCCTGCTCGGCTCTCTCTCAATCAGCGGCACCCAGAGGCGAAAGCGCGCGCCGCCGCTGGGAAGGTTGCTCGCTTCGATGCCTCCGCCGTGGGCAATCAGGATGGCGCGGGTAATGGCCAGGCCCATGCCCGATCCTTTGCGCCGGCCAGTGCGGTGCTTACCCTGGTAGAACTTCTCAAAGATCAGTGGCAAGTCGAGGGGATCGATGCCAGGGCCGCTATCCTCCACGCAAAACTCGAGCCGATCGTCGGTGCGTGTGCTGCTCAGCTTCACGCGGCTACCGGGTGGCGTGTGGCCAGCCACGTTTTCCAGCAGGTGGCGCAAAACCCGGCCCAGCAAATGCGGATCGAACCAGGCAGATTCCGCCGAGACCGATTCTCCTGAGGTCGATTCATTGCCGCCGGGACGGTTTTCGTTCTCCACCACGATGCTTACCTTGTGCGCGGTCAAAATCTTGCGAGACTCCTCCACAGCCTGGTCGAGCAGCGCACGGGGATTCTGCGGAGACATCCTCACCTTCACCACGTTGGCGTCAATCTCGGCCATTTCCACGGCCTCGCCGATCAGCAGATCCAGGCGCGCCGCCTCTTCGTCGATAATGCGCGCCATGTCGAGGCGCGCGGCCTCGTCCAGGCCCTCGCTCTCCGCCAAAGTTGTGGAAGCGGCGCGGATGGAGGTCAGCGGAGTGCGCAGCTCGTGGGTGAGGGAATCGATGAGCGCCGTACGCAGCCGCTCGCCTTCGCGGGCGGCTTCCACGCGGGCCGTAGTCTCTATGGCGATGGAGCGCGCCACGGCAATCGAAACCTGTGCACTGATGGCCGCGGAGACTTCGCGCGAAAGTGATTCAGGCCGCCATGCCAGCGCGCCCACGGATCTCATTCCCAGCGTCAGCGATGTGGAATGGTAGCCGGAGAGCGGGACAACCGTAGGGCTCAATCCCTGCGTCAAGGCCTGCATGTGCGCACGTATGCTGGCCGGCGCTTCGCCGCTGGAGGAATAAAAGCGGTCGTGGTCGCAAATGTACAGAATGACGCTGTCGAGCGCGAAAATGCGATCGATCAGACCGGGCAAGTTGCGGATCAGCTTGTCGGCATCCTCAAAGAGCATCATCTCCTGGCTGAGGGCGTACAGCCGGCTCACGTCTGCCTGCCGTTGTTCTGCCTGCATAGCCTGTTGCCGCGCGCGCTCCGCCAACCGGCTGACGACCACGCACCCCAGTGCGAAGGAAATCATATCCACCCAGGCCTGCGCGCCCACCAGTCGAAATGTGTGGACGGGGGGCAGAAAGAAATAGTCGAAGAAGAGCGCGCACAGGGCCGCCATGTAGAGCGAAAGGACGATTCCCGCCTGGCTCGCCGACCACACCACCAGCACCAGAAAGACCATGCCCGCGGTGGTGGAATTAGCGCCCAGCCACGCCAGCAGAAATGTGGTGAACATGGCCGCGGCGGTGGCCAGGAACCAGCGAAGAATGTGCCCGGAATAGGCGCGGACGCGCATCGACTTCCCCATCGGAATCATAATCGCCTTTCACGGTTTGTGAAATGGCGAGCGGCAATGATGTAATCTTCGGTGGAAAGAAGAAAGACATGCCTGGACGAATTCTGGTGATCGACGACGAACCGCAGATTACGCGGGTACTGCGCGCCGCGCTCTCTGCGCAGGGTTACGACGTGCGCATAGCCAATGATCCCGAGGAAGGCTTGCGGGTCTTCCGCGACTGGGCGCCCGACCTGGTGATTACCGACCTGATGATGCCGGGATTGAGCGGGGTAGACGTTTGCCGCGCGATTCGCACGCGGGGTGCCACGCCGGTCCTCGTGCTGTCGGTCCGCGAGCACGAGCGGTCGAAGGTGGAGGCGCTCGATGCCGGAGCCGACGACTACGTCACGAAACCCTTCAGCATTCAGGAATTGCTGGCCCGTGTGCGGGCGCATTTGCGGCGCGCTCCCGAGCGCACTACGGCCGCCATCGAGGTGGGCGACTTTGTGGTGGACCAGTTGGCGCACAGCATCACCGTGCAGGGCAAGCCCACCCACCTGACGCCCAAGGAATTCGACCTGCTGCTGCATCTCGCGCGCAACGCTGGCAAGGTGATGACGCACCGCGCTCTTCTGACTTCCGTCTGGGGCGCGCAATCGGCTCACCAGCCCGAGTACCTGAGGGTTTTTATCGGACAATTACGAAAAAAACTCGAAATCGAGACCGGCCGCCAATACATTCAGACCGAGCCCTGGGTGGGTTACCGCTTCATTCCCGAGGGCTGGACCGGCAACGAAGAGTAAACGGGCAAGCGCCGGGCATATCGCTTTGGGAGCCAAAACTTGCCCAATTGTCGCTGATTCTGCGGAGCTTATCGCCGATTAGTCCTGATCCTTACGATTTATTTAGGAATTCTTTTCGATATTTAAATCAGCCAGAACTCAGAATCAATTTCGTGTCAGCCGTTAGGCGAGGCCGGGGCCGCATCGCGGAGAGAATCTCTTTGCCAGCCCCGCCAGAACCGACGCACCAGAAACGGAATCTAACTTTTGGCAACCCCGCTGGCGCCGCGCCGGCCGGAATCTGGAGTTCCCGAATGCAGGATGTAGTCATGCTGCTTTTCACCGCCGTCTTCTTCGCCTTGGCGTTCCTCTACGTCAAGGCGTGCGAAAAGTTGAGGTAGCCCATGCACATGGATTGGATCTCGGTGACCGGACTGGTTCTCTCAATTCTTCTCATGGTGTATCTCACCGTCGCGCTGCTGTTCCCGGAGAAATTCTGATATGTCGGTAAACGGCTGGCTGCAATTCGCCATCTATTCGATCATTCTGCTTGCCACGGTTCGCCCCGTCGGCATTTACCTGACGCGCGTTCTCGAGGGCGAGCGCACCTGGCTTGACCCGGTGCTTCGACCCTTCGAGCGGATCATCTACAAGCTCTGCGGCGTCCATGCCGACAAGGAGATGAACTGGCGCGAGTACACCTTTGCCATGCTCGGCTTTTCCGCCGTGGGCCTGGTGCTCACCTATGGCCTCGAGCGACTGCAGGGCTTGGTCGCGGGTTGGGCCAATCCGCAGCATCTGGCCGCCGTGGGACCTGATCTTGCTTGGAATACCGCAGCCAGCTTTACCACCAACACCAACTGGCAGTTCTACACGCCCGAAAGCACGATGAGCTATCTCACGGAGATGGCCGGGCTGGCGACGCACAACTTCTGGTCGGCTGCCGCAGGCATCGTAGTTGCGGTAGCGCTCATCCGCGGCATCAAGCGCACGCAATCGGGCACTATTGGCAACTTCTGGGTCGATATGACGCGGACGTTGCTCTATATCCTCACTCCGGCCTGCATCCTTTACGCACTGCTGCTGGTTTGGCAGGGAGTTCCGCAGAATCTCCATCCCTACACCGTCGTGCATACCATCGAAGGCAGCCCACGCAGACCATCGGCCAGGGGCCGGTGGCTTCGCAGGAAGCCATCAAAATGCTGGGCACGAACGGTGGCGGATTCTTCAACGCCAACAGCGCCCACCCCTATGAGAATCCGACGCCACTGTCGAACTTCCTTCAGATCCTTTCGATCTTCGTCATCGGCGCTGGCCTCACGCTACACGCTGGGCCAGATGACCGGATCGCGAGGTCACGGCTGGGCGGTCTTCGCCGCAATGTATCTGCTCTTTGCCGCCGGCTTCGCGGTGTGCTACTGGGCTGAGTCGCAGCCGCACCCAGTGATTCACGGGGCCGAGCAGGCACGCACCGCAACCGCGCCCGGCGGCAACATGGAAGGCAAGGAAGTGCGCAACGGCATCGCCGAGAGCACGCTGTTCGCCACCATCACCACCGATGCCAGTTGCGGCGCCGTCAACGGCATGCACGACAGCTTTACTCCGCTCGGCGGCATGGTTCCGCTCGCCAACATCATGCTCGGCGAAGTGGTCTTTGGCGGTGTCGGCGCCGGCATGTACGGCATGTTGATCTTCGTTGTGATCGCGGTCTTCATTGCCGGACTGATGGTGGGCCGCACGCCAGAGTATCTGGGCAAGAAGATCGAATCCTACGACGTGAAGATGGCCATGCTTTACGCGCTCATCTTCCCGTTTATCATTCTCACATTTGCGGCGATCTTCGTGCTGATTCCGCAAGGGCTTTCCGTAACCAACAATCCCGGCCCGCACGGATTCTCCGAGATCCTCTACTCGTTTACCTCGGGCGCGGGCAACAACGGATCGGCCTTCGCGGGCCTGGGAACCAACTGGTGGTACAACATCGCGATGGGCTTGGACATGCTCATCGGCCGCTTCCTCATGATGATTCCGGCGCTTGCGCTGGCCGGCAATCTGGCCATGAAGAAGAGCGTGCCGCCATCACCCGGCACATTCCCGGTCAACACTCCGCTGTTTACGGTGCTGCTCATCGGCGTGGTTTTGATCATCGGCGCGCTTACATTCTTCCCGGCGCTGAGCCTGGGACCGATTCTGGAACACCTGCTGCTGCATACGCAACCTGGAACGCTGTTCTAAACCGAAGCGAAACCGCATCAGGACAAGGCGAAACGGACAGTCATGGCTGAAAAAATAAGTCTTTGGAATACGAAGATCATGGGGCCAGGCCATTGTGGACAGCTTTCGCAAGCTCGATCCGCGTGGCATGGTCAAGAACCCGGTGATGTTTGTGGTGGAAGTGGGCAGCGTGCTTACTTCGGCGCTGCTCGTCGATGAACTTTCAACATCATCGTGAGGCCTTTGCCTTCAACCTGCAGATCACGCTCTGGCTGTGGTTCACGGTGCTGTTCGCCAACTTTGCCGAGGCCATGGCCGAGGGCCGCGGCAAGGCTCAGGCCGACACGCTGCGCAAGGCCAAGGGCGAGACCATCGCCAAGCGCTACAAGGCTGACGGGGGCTTTGAAGAGATCGTCAGCGGTTCTGCTTCGCGCCGGAGATGTGATTTACGTTGCGGCCGGCCACTACATCGCGGGCGACGGCGAAGTGATCGAAGGCGTGGCGTCGGTCGATGAGTCGGCAATCACCGGCGAGTCGGCTCCCGTGATTCGCGAAGCCGGCGGCGACCGCTCGGCCGTTACCGGCGGCACCAAGGTGCTTTCGGACTGGATCAAGGTAAAGATCACCTCGAATCCCGGAGAAACTTTTCTCGATCGCATGATCGCGCTGGTCGAAGGCGCCACGCGCCAGAAGACGCCGAACGAAATCGCCCTCAGCATTCTGCTCTCCGGCCTCACCATCATCTTTCTGCTGGCGGTGGTAACGCTGCAGCCGTTCGCCATCTACTCGCAGCGCGCCGCAAACCGTCTTCGTGCTGGTTTCGCTGCTGGTGTGCCTCATTCCCACCACCATCGGCGGATTGCTCTCGGCCATCGGCATCGCCGGCATGGATCGCCTGGTGCAGTACAACGTGCTGGCCATGAGCGGCCGCGCTGTGGAAGCCGCGGGCGACGTGAACACGCTGCTGCTCGACAAGACCGGAACCATTACGCTGGGCAATCGCCAGGCTACGGAATTCATTCCTGCGCCCGACGTGAGCCAGGAGCGGCTGGCCAACGCGGCGCAACTTGCTTCGCTCTCCGATGAAACTCCCGAAGGCCGTTCGATTGTGGTGCTGGCCAAGGAAAAGTACAACCTGCGCGGGCGCGATCTCGGCGGCATTCACGCTGAGTTTGTTCCCTTCACCGCGCAGACCCGCATGAGCGGCGTCAATCTGCCGGGCACGCGCATCCGCAAGGGGTCGGTCGACGCCATCGCCCGCTTCCTTGAGGAGCAGGGTACGTCGCTGCCGCAAAAAGTTCGCGAGCAGTGTGGAAGAGATCGCTCGCATGGGCGGCACACCGCTGGTGGTCGCGGAGAACTCCACTGCGCTCGGCGTGATTTATTTGAAGGACGTGGTCAAGGGCGGCCTGAAGGATCGCCTCGCGCGCCTTCGCGCCATGGGCATCCGCACCATCATGATCACCGGCGACAATCCGCTGACTGCCGCGGTGATCGCGCGCGAAGCCGGCGTGGACGACTTCCTTGCCGAAGCCAAGCCCAAGGACAAGATGGACCTGATCAAGCGCGAGCAGGGCAAGGGCAAGCTCGTCGCGATGACCGGCGACGGCACCAACGACGCGCCTGCGCTGGCCCAGGCCGATGTGGGCGTGGCCATGAACTCCGGCACGCAAGCCGCAAAAGAAGCCGGCAACATGGTCGATCTCGACTCCAATCCCACCAAGCTCATTGAGATTGTGGAGATCGGCAAGCAGCTTCTGATGACGCGCGGCGCTCTGACCACGTTCTCCATCGCCAACGACGTGGCCAAGTACTTCGCCATCATTCCCGCCATGTTCGCTGGGCGTATTTCCGGTGCTGGGCGCGCTGAACATCATGCATCTGCACTCGCCGCAATCGGCGATTCTGTCGGCGGTCATCTTTAACGCCATCATTATTGTGGCGCTGATCCCGCTGGCCCTGAAAGGCGTCAAGTACGAGCCCAAGGCTGCCGATGTTCTGCTGCGCAACAACCTGCTGATCTACGGGGTGGGCGGCATCATTATTCCGTTTATCGGCATCAAGGCCATCGATGTGTGCCTGGTTGCGTTGCATCTGGCGTAGACGTCAACGCAGCGCGAATTTCGCCCTGCAAGCTGAAAGTTGTTTCGCAAGGAGTTTCACAGTGCATTCGGTTTGGAAGACATCGATTCTCTTTACGCTCGTCACCGCGGTTCTGTTCGGCCTGGGATATCCGCTGCTGATGACAGGGCTCGCTACGGTCCTCTTTCACCATCAGGCCGACGGCAGCCTGATTCTGAACAACGGCCAGGTCATCGGCTCGGAGCTGATCGCGCAGAGTTTCACATCGGACAAGTACTTCCATCCGCGCCCGTCGGCGGCCGGCAATGGCTACGACGCTACGGCCTCCGGCGGCACCAACCTTGCCCAGTCAAACAAGACGCTGGTTACGCGCATTCAGGGCGACATCGACAAGCTGGCCGCGCAGAACCAGGGCAAGCCCGTGCCCATCGACATGGTGACCACTTCGGGCTCAGGTCTCGACCCCGATATCACGCCGGACAATGCGTATTACCAGGTGGCGCGTGTTGCCCAGGCGCGCGGCATCGATCCGGATGAGTTGCGGCAGCTCGTTGCGGACCACACCACCGTCGCGCCAGCTCGGCTTTCTCGGCGAGCCGCGTGTGAATGTGCTGGAACTGAACCTCGCGCTCGATCAGCTGACGAAATAAAGAAGCTCCTGAGAGGCGGCTTCCCCAGCCTCATTTAAGCGGGACGAGCGAACCGGCTCTCCCGCTTTTCTTTTGTGCCAAAAAACACAGAGCAAGGGAGCAAGCCGCCAACTTTCGGCTCGTTCTAAAGCTCTCTGCGCCCCTCGATGGCGCGCGCCATCGTCACCTCATCGGCGTATTCAATGTCGCTGCCGGCGGGAACGCCTGTGGCGATGCGCGTGATCTTCACGGGAAAGCCGCGCAACGCAGTTGCCAGCCAACTCGCGGTAGCCTCGCCCTCAAGCGTGGGGCTGGTGGCCAGAATCACCTCGTCCACTTCGCCGCGCTCCACGCGGCCAAGCAGAGTTTTTGCGCGCAACTGGTCGGGCCCCACGCCGTGCAGTGGCGAAAGCGTGCCGTGCAGCACGTGGTAGACGCCCTGATACATTTGCGTCCGCTCCACAGAGTCGATGTTCGTGGGCTCTTCCACCACGCAGACCAGGCGCTGGTTGCGCGTTGGGCTGGCGCAATAGGCGCAGGGATCGATATCCGTCACGTTGTTGCAGATGGAGCAGAGGCGCAGGCTGGCCTTCAGCCCGCGCACGGCGTCGGCCAGCGCGGCGGCGTCCTCGTCGCTCGAGCGCAGAATATGGAAGGCGTAGCGCTGCGCGCTCTTGGTGCCCACGCCGGGCAGCTTCTTCAGTTCTTCAATGAGCCGGGCCATCGGCTCGGCATAGCGTGACACTACAATCACCTTTCAAAACTTTATGAGCCGAGTCCTGGAATCTTCAATCCGCCCAGCATGCCCTGCACGCTCGACTTGATGGCCTCATCCGCCTTGCGTCCGGCTTCGTTCACCGCGCCCACAATCAAATCTTCCAGCATTTCCACGTCGGGCTGGCTGCCGCTCAGGCTCATCACTGCCGAGGGATCGATGTGGATCTTGAGCAGTTCTTTCTTGCCGTTCATGGTCGCGGTCACGGCACCGCCTCCGCTGGAGGCTTCCACCACGGTCTCTCCCAGCTTGCGCTGAACCTCTTCCTGCATTTGGCCGGCCTTGGAAAGCATCTCCGAAATTTTGACGGGATTGATCATTCTCGTTGTGTTCTCCTCAGACGCCCATTACTTCTGCCGCAGATCGACCACGCTGCGGACTTCGGCCTTGAAAATCTCCTGCGCGCTGCTTGACCAACGGATGTTGCCAGCGCCGCCTCCTGCACGCTGCCCACGAGCGCAACGGGCGCCGCAATCACAGCCGGATGCCAAGCCTTCGCCGGCAGACACGACAAAACGCGTGGGCGCGCCCAGCCGCTGCAGTTCCTGGCGCACGATCTTCTCCGCGGCGGCATTCACCGTCAGGCTGAGCATCTTCTTGCCCATTCCCGGCACCGAAACCTGCACGCTTGTGCGCTCCAGTCGCCAGGCGCCGTTGCCCAGCAATTGCGCGGCTGAGCCGTGCCCGGCAGCAGCCAGCGCGGAGACAACGTCCTGGCGCAGCGATTCAACACTCAGCGTATCGCCGTGTCGCTTTGGCGATTTCAGGCGCTTTCGCCAGCGCGCCCTCGGTGAGGGGCTCGGACGATCCATTCCCCGCTGCTTGCGTGCCAACGACAGGGAAGGGCGAAGCTCGCGTGCTGACCGTATTCAGCGGCATCGCGGACTCGACCACCGCAGCCGATCTACTCATGACGGCGCCGATTTCTGGCACTGCGCTCTGCTTCGGGGACGGCGCTCGATTCCAGCCACTCGGTTCTCGCACTGGCGCGGCTGCCGAATGCGACAGACGCAACTGCCGGCCGTGCTGGGCTCGCGCTCGGCGCCACTGCCTGGCGCCGCAGTTCTTGTGCCCGCGCCTCCAGCCACGCCGCTCAGCAGTTCCTCGATCGGCAGCAGGCGCTGGGCGTGGATCAGCTTGAGCAGTCCCAACTCCAGGTGAAATCGCTGTTCCTGGCGATAATTCAAATCGTCGAAGGTGCGCAACACGATCTGCAAATTGCGCGTCAGCTCTTCTTCGGTGAAAAGCAGCGCCGTACGCGCCGCGCGCGCCCGCTCGTCGGCGGAGATTTGCGAGCAACTCGCGTCTGCTCGCCGCCCAGTTTGGCCATCAGCGTATTGCGCAGGTAGCGCACCATCTGCCGCGCCAGCGACAACGGACTATGCCCGGCGTTCAGCAGAATGTTCAATCTGCTCCATCAGCGGAGCGCTCTCGGCAGCGGCTACGGCTTCGAGCAGTCGTTCAAACACTGTATTCGGCACCGACGCCCATCAGCTCGCGAATCTGCTCGTCCGAAAGCTTCGGCCGGCTCTCCCCCTGGACGATTTCGAGCGGAGCCGACGCAATCGCCTGGTCCATGATGGAGAGCGCGTCGCGCATCGAGCCGTCGCCGGCCTCGGCCAGAGCGCCAGCGCTTCCTCGTCGGCCGCGACCTTTTCCTCGGCGGCAATCATCTTCAACTGCGCCAGAATGTCGTCGAACTTGACCGCGTGAAAGCTGAAGTGCTGGCAACGCGAGCGGATGGTCTGCGGAATGTTCTCGGGCTCCGTCGTCGCCATCATGAAGATGACGTGCGCGGGCGGTTCTTCCAGCGTCTTCAGCAGCGCGTTAAACGCGGCTTCGGTAATCTGGTGCGCCTCGTCGAGGATGTAAACCTTGTACCGGTCGCGTGCCGGAGAGTAGCGCGCCGCATCGCGCAATTCGCGAATCTCGTCGATGCCGCGATTGGTAGCGGCGTCGATCTCGATCACGTCCACCGCGTTGCCCTGGCGAATCTCCGTGCAGGCGTCGCACACGCCGCAAGGTTCCGGCGTGGGCCGCTCGGGCGGATCCGATCGCGGTCCGGCAGTTCAGCGCCATGGCCAGAATGCGCGCGATGGTGGTTTTTCCAATGCCGCGATGCCCGGAGAAGATGTACCCGTGCGCGATGCGGTTCTGCTCGAGCGCATTCAGCAGTGTGCGCGTAACGTGGTCCTGGCCGGCCACGTCGGCAAAGCGTTGCGGCCGGTATTTGCGGGCCAGAACCTGATAACCCATGCGAAAAACGCTCCTCAAGCGGCTGCCGGAGGACAAACAGCCTGGAGTGATTCTATCGTTCCGGGGCAGGGAGGCGCCGCGTGGAAAATTGCGTCCTGAGAATCGATCGGTGTAGGTGCGAAACCGGCCGATTATGACCATTAAACGGATGCCGAGTCCAAAAAGAGAGGCGGCCTGCACGGCGCCAGGGCCAGAGGCAGGATGAAATCATCTGCGCACATGTGCGATCCTTTGATGGGACGCAGATTCTTCATGGATGGCAGATTTCGACCACGGCAAAGCGAAGGTCGCGTCAAAGAGGCGAGGGATTTAAGAGTGAAGGCGGCATTTTCGATGGGGCTCGTGCTGGCGTGCTTTGTGGTCGCAGGGTCGCGGCTGTGCGCGCGAGCCCAGGGCGCAGGCAATGCCTCCGGTTCAGGCCAAAGCCAGCCGGCTGCCGGTGCGCAAAACCCTCCTGCCACACAAACGCCCGCTCGCACGCAGCAGCAGTCGAACCAGAATCCGTTTCCTGAAGACACCAGCGATATTCCCGTGATGCCGACGCGAAACTCGCCGGGCACCATTCCGGGGGACAGCGACGAGACCCGGGCCGGCCGCATCCCGATGCCTGCCGACGACGTGGACCCGGTGCGTAGTCCGGAAGACGCGGGAGCCGCGGCGGAAAATCAGCAGCAGAGTTCCAGCTCGAGCCTGGCCGGAATGAGCGGTCTGCTTCCCCCCGCTGACGACGATGCGCAACCGGGCAGGCACCATCGCAAAGGCGAGCAGACCGTGCCGGAGCATCAAGAAACGGCGGCCGAGGATGAGAGCGTCGGCCAGTATTATCTCGACAACAAGGATTGGAGGGCCGCTCTGTCGCGATTTCAATCGGCCCTGGTGCTCGATCCCGATAATCCCAATGTGTATTGGGGCCTGGCCGAGGCCGAGCATCACCTGGGCCAGTTTGCTGACGCCCGTGCGAATTACCAGAAGGTGACGGACTACGATCCCGGCAGCCGCCACGCCAAAGAGGCGCGCAAGGCACTTGCGGATCCTGCCATCGCCAACGCCAAGCCGCCGCAGCCCGCGCAACCTACGCCATCGCCACAATAAACTGCTGGAACCCCGTCAGAACCCGGCCCAGCTCATATAGGCGGCGACCAGGGGCATGCCCCAGAAGGCGCTCACCGCCGCGCCAATGCAAAGGAACGCTCCGAAGGGAAGCTTCTGCTGTCTCCAGGATTTATTGCCGGCGCGTGCCGACGGTAGAACGAGTATCAGAAGTGCGAAAAGAGCGCCGAGAACAACGGCGATTCCGAAGGAAAGCACCGCACAACGGACGCCGAGCCATCCGCCGATCATCGCGACCAGTTTGACGTCGCCCAGGCCGATGCCCTCCTGGCCGCGGATCATGATGTAAACCCAGCGGACCACCAGGACTCCTGCCGCGGAGACGATGGCCCCGATAAACCAATAGAACTCCCAAAGCGCTACGTAATGTCTCCATTCGTCGAACCCGCCGCCGAAGGCCATCGAAGCACAGAGACCTCCGCGCGCGAAGGCCAATGCAAATCCCAACGCGATTCCCGGTATTGTGAGGCGATCGGGCAGCCAGAGATTTTCGATGTCAATGACCGCCAGGGCGACCAGAATCCAGAGAAAAATGATGCGGGCGATGCCGTTGGCCAGGCAGACCGTCGCGTCGTAGGTAAAATTCCCCGTGCTGAGCTCGGGGGCCTCAAGGAAGGTGTGCCACGTGGAAAACGCCCATAGAGCGCCGACTGCCAGTTCAGCCAGCGGATGACGCCAGCCAATCGATGCGCGGCAGGTCCGGCAGTGCCCGCGTAACGCCAACCAACTTAGGAGCGGTATGTTTTCCCACCATGCCAGGGTGCGGCCGCAGCTGCGGCAACGCGAGCGGCCTTTGATGGTGCTCTCTTCTTCGGGCCATCGGGTGGCGCAAACGTTCAGAAAACTCCCGAACGCCAGCCCCAAAACCGTCGCAAAAGCTGTTACAAATATCGGAATCATTCGAGTGAGAGTATAAAGGCGAATCACCAGTTACGCCACATCCGGGGGAAGGCCTGCTCCTGAGGGAGCCACCGGCAGGGTGAAATGAAATGTCGCGCCACGTCCGTCGTTGCCATTGGCCCATATGCGTCCGCCGTGCGATTCAACGATGGATTTGCTGATCGCCAGGCCCATACCGCTGCCTTGCGGCTTGGTAGTGAAGAACGCATCGAAGATCTGACCGGCCTTGCCCGACGGCAGCCCGGGCCCTGTGTCGTTTACAGAAATCTCAATCTGGCCGCTCTCATTCGTTTGCGATTTGACCGTGAGAACACCGCCGGTGTCGCTCATCGCCTCAATGCCATTCAGCATCAGGTTCATGAGCACCTGCTGGATTTGCACACGGTCTGCATTGACGATGGGGAGACCGGGAGCGAGATCCGTACGGACAGAAGCTGCGTGCCGGGTGGCCTCAGCGCGCAGCAGCCAGACCATCTGGCCGATCACCCCGTTGATGGGAAGCGGCTCCCGTTTGGGCGTCTCTTTCTTATAAAGCGAGCGCAAGCGGTCGATGATCTCTGACGCCAGGGTGCCCGCCTCGATGATTCGCTCCGCCCGATGACGGGCTTGCGCCAGGTCCGGCGGGTCGTGCTCAAGCCATTGCAACGCCAGGCTGGCGTTCATGATTGAGGCAGCGATGGGCTGATTCAACTCGTGCGAAATTGAGGCTGCCAGTTCTCCCAGCATGCTCACCCGATCGATGTGGGCAATTTCAGCCTCAAGCTGACGCAGCTTGTCCCGCTGTTCTTCAGACCGCAAGCGTTCACTGATGTCGCGGGAGACATGCAACAGGAAGCGACGACCGCTATACCAAAACGAACTCGTGTTTGCTTCGACAGGAAACGTGGAGCCGTCTTTTCGCCGATGGTAGTGTGTCTCGACCACGGCTTCCCCCGCGGACGCTCTCTCCGCAGCCGATTTCATTTTCGAGCGGTCCGAATCCAGGTGGAAGGCCAGCGGCGATATCCCGATCAATTCCTGTTGCGTGTAGCCCAGGCTCTTGCACGCCTGCAGGTTCACATCCACGATGGAACCTTGCTCGGCATCCACGACGAAGAGGGAGTCACCGGCGTGGTCCGCAAAGGTGCGAAAGCGCGTCTCACTCTCGCGCAGCGCCTGTTCGGAGCGTTTGCGCTCGGTGATGTCCATGTGAGTTCCGATCACTTCGGTCAGCTCTTCATTGGCGCCCAAAACAGGATGTCCTAACACACGAATGAACTTGACTGTTCCATCGGGCAGGACAATTCGGAATTCACATTCGAAGTCCGTTTTCGCTTGCAATCCATGATCACGGACTTTGAACGTCCTGTCGCGATCATCCGGGTGTATCCGTTGCCGCAAGATTTCGGCGTCCGGAGGACCCTCTTTTGGATCGAAACCCCAAATTCTGAACAACTCGTCAGACCAGTAAGATGGCCTTTCCGTACCCTGCTTGTAGGCCCAACTGCCGATGTGGCTCAACCGTTGTGCTTCGGCCAGGTACGCTTCACTGCGCCTCAAGGCTTCCTCGGCGCGCTTGCGCTCTGTAATATCGATCCGGACACCCAATTCGCGGCTAACATTCCCGTCCGAGTCATGCTCGATGCCTAATGCTTTGACCTGAACCCAGTGGTATGAGCCATCAGCGTGGCGCAGGCGTGCTTCGTACTCATATCGATCGGTCTCGCCGGCTAAGATATCCTGCTGCATCCGGGTAACGTGGTCGTAGTCCCCGGGATGCAGACGCTCAATCCATTCTGCCCGATTTCCTGGCCCCTCTCGGGGTTCGTATCCAAGAGCCGTATAGTAAACCGGAGACGCGTACCACGCATCGCGCGCGACGTCCCAGTCGAAAATTCCGATTTGGGTAGCCTCCAAAGTCAGCCGCAGGCGCTCCTCGGACTGCCGCAAAGCCTCTTCGGCCTGCTTGCGCTCGGTGATATCGACGGTCGTGCCAACCACCTTGAGAAGCTCCCCAGCGGGACCCAAAACCGGATGGGCGCTGGTATAGACGTGCCTGACAGTTGCGTCGGGCAACACGATTCTGTGTTCGCAATCCACGGCTGCTTTCTCAAGGAACGCCCTTTTGCTGGCCTCCTCGTGCTTGTGACGATCTTGCGGGTGGATTCGCTGCACGATTTTGTCAAACGTCGGTATCCCCTGTTGCGAATCAAAACCCCACATCCGGAACGTTTCCTCCGACCAGTACAACGTCATACGAGTCGCGCCATCGTGGGCCCAACTGCCCGTATGGGTCAACCGTTGCGCGTCGGCCAGATACGCTTCGCTCCGCCGCAGAGCTTTCTCGCTTTCACGCAGGCTGCGGAACACCAACAGGCTGGTGAGCGAGTCCTCCAGCCGCCGGGCGATCTCCTCCAGCAGCTTCCTTTCGTCTGGCGTCCAGACACGCGGGTAAGAGCACTGGTGCATCGCTAAAACCCACGGCTTGCCTGTTTTCGGATATAAGGCGATCCCAATGGAGGACTTGTGGCCGGAACGCTTCGTGAAGTCTCCTATCAGGGGGTGGTCGCATCCGGGACCAAATGTTACAACTCCGCTTGACGTCCGAACTATTTGAAAGCCCCTGGCCGTATCCGGGGTCATGGGAATTACGCCTCTTGCTTGCGGAAATCCCGGCCGGGTCCGCTCCATGACCACCTCAAAGGAAGGGGCATCCGGATCGCACGGGTAGTACAAAAACGCCCGGTCGCTATCGAGAATGGACAGCATGGCATCGATGGCATCGCTCATCATCTGTTCGAGATCGTTGGTGCCCTGCATCGCCCGGTTGATGCGGTCCATGCTTTCCAGGAAGCAGACCCTCGCTGTGCGCTCCTCCTCGGCGCGCTTGATGTCTTCGATGTCGGTGGCGGAGAAATACCAGCGCGTGATGTGCCCTTCTTCGTCTCGCACGGGATTGTCGCGGAATAAAAACCACCTGTAAGTCCCATCGCTTTTCCGGAACCGCGCTTCGAACTCATGTGGAGCTTCGCCTCCGGTGTACGCATCTCTCGCTATGCGTTCCTGGTCATCCGGATGATAGAACCAGAGAGGATTGGGGTTGTTCGTCCATTCCTCAAGCGTCACGCCCAAGTAATCGAGCGTGGGCCGATTGGCATAGAAGCGTTCCCTGTCGGGCCCGAATACAGCAACCAATAGTGGGGTGAGATCCAGAACTTGTCTCAGCTCGATCTCGTGACGGCGGACTGTCTCTTCAGCCTTTTTGCGTGCGGCCTGGGAACGCAGGTTGATGATGCCGAACGCCATATCGCCAGCCAGTTCCTCGAGAAGCCGAATCTCTTCCGGCGTGAAAGCGTTGGGCTGTGCGGAATGAATGGTAAGACTGCCAAAGGCGTGGCCCTCTTCGTCTTTGAGCGGCACGGCAATGCCCGAACGAAAACCGCGCTGCAGAAGGTCCTCCCGCCAGGGCGCAAGTCGAGGATCCGTCTCAAAATCCTGAATGGAGCAGCTTTTTCCGCTCCGGATAGCCGTTCCGGTTGGACCGCGTCCACGCTCCGTGTCGGCCCAGGTAATGCCGGCGGTGGTGAGATATCCTTCCTCGGCCCCGGCCCATGCGACAGGACGCACGGTCATGGCTTCATCGTGCTCGGCATATCCTACCCAAGCCATCTTGTAGCCAGCCTCTTCGCAGACAATCCGGCAGATTTCATTGAGCAAGCTCTGTCCATCGGTGGCACGCAGCAGGGTCTGGTTGCAGTCGCTGATGGCTCGCAATTCGCGATTCAACCGGCGCAACGCTTCCTCTGCGCGCTTGCGCTCGGTGATGTCATTGTTCGTCTCCAGGATGGCAAGCGGCGCACCGCGCTCGTCTCGCTCCAATGACCAGCGGCTCGCCACCACCAGATGGGTGCCGTCTTTCCTGGTGTGCCGCAGCTCGCCTTCCCAGCGGCCAGCGCGCTCCAGTTCCGCCCTGACCTGTTCTACTGGCGCCGGGAAGACCGTTTCCAGCAGGCCGTGAACGAATCTACCCACCGCCTGATCGGCGGTCCAGCCGTAGCGCTCCTCGGCGCCGCGATTCCAGAACTTGATCACCCCCTCCATATTCATCACAAAGACGGTGTCGTGGGTGAGATCCAGGAGAGCCGCCCGCTCGCGGAGACCGGCCTCCACGCGGCGCCGGACCGCACCGAACCACGACAGCAGCGCAGCGAATGCTACAAAAGTGACAAAGTGGGGGATTTCGGACGTATAGATGTAAATGGTGCGGACCGGCTCTACGAAGTACCAGTAGTAGGCGACGATGGAAAGAATCCCGGCTATTAAGCCGGGGCCTCGCCCTCCATACCAGGAAGCGATGGCTACCGCCAACAGCAGCAGAAGCGCCGCAGGGGACCGAAAATGGAAGTGCTCAAGGAGTAATGCCGCTCCCAATGCGATGCCGAAAGAAAGAACGGCAAGCCCATATCGTGGGAGCGATCGTTGGACCACGAACTCATCTGCCGATGGTTTCATTTGGTCCTCCGGCGCCGATGGGGGCAACGAGTCGGTGAATGTCAGGCTAGCTGGCCTGGTTCCTAAATGAGCACCTTTGGATTATAACGGCATTATAGCAAGCCAGGATTTCCGGGTGGTGGGTCAGTTTGGGCTTTCACAGAGAAGGGGAAGAGGGAGCGCATGGGCCGGTTCTGCATCACACCTATTGCAGATTCACCTCCTGAATATTTTGACCGCATCCGCGCCCTTCCAAACATCGACGATTGCGACGATCGGAGGATTCAGAATTGCGGCTCAAAATGGAAATGTGAGGTAAACGCCACTCGCAGTCTCAACATGTGGTGTCGGAACGCGAGTCCATGAGACGCGCGCATCCTGGCCGCCGCTCGTCGCAAGGTAAACTGGAAATGCATGGATCTTCCGCCGGCTCGCACCAGCCAAGAGAATTCCACGCCGCAAACCGTCACCGACCCGGCGCGGGCGGCCGCGCTGTTTGAGCAGTCCGTGGCCATTATGGCGCGGCTTCGCGCTCCCGGCGGCTGCCCCTGGGACCGCGAGCAATCCTTCGATTCCATCCGCAAATACACGCTGGAAGAGGCCTACGAGGTCTTTGACGCCATTGAGCGCCGCGACTTCGCGCATCTCGCGGAAGAACTCGGCGACCTGCTGCTGCAGGTGCTGTTTTATGCGGAGATGGCCGCCAACGAGGGCCATTTCACCATCGCCGACGTGCTCGACTCTCTGAATCGCAAGCTGGTGCGCCGCCATCCGCATGTCTTTGGCGACGAGGCCGCGCGCGCCGCGGGCAATCAGTGCCGAGGTCGATGCCAATGTCGCAGGATCGGCGGATGCGGTCCTGCGCAACTGGGAAGAGATCAAAGCCGCTGAGAAGGCAGGGAGCGAGGGAGCGAGGGAGCAAGGGAGCAACAAAGCGAAGGATCTGTCGAGGCTGGATTCTGTGCTGCGCGCCATGCCGGCACTGGCTGAGGCCGCCAAGCTTGGCGCCAAGGCGCAGAAATCCGGCTTCGACTGGCCGACCTGGCGCGAACTGCTGCCCAAGATCGCCGAAGAGACGGCGGAACTTGAAGCCGAAGCCGCTTCTGCCGATCCTGCACGCAATCCGGCGGTCGAAGCCGAGCTCGGCGACCTGCTGTTTACCGTCGTCAACCTCGGCCGCCATCTCGGCGTGGATGCGGAGATGGCCCTGCGCAACTGCAACCTGCGTTTCCGCCAGCGCTTCAGCGAGATGGAGCTGGCCGCGCCGCGGCCGCTCGAAGAACTTTCGCCGAATGAATTGGAAGCGCTTTGGGCGGAAGCGAAGAGGAAGCTCGCAGCTGGCTCGGAGGCATCCAAGCCTCAACAGCAGGCCAAGCCATGATGCGAATTCGCTCCTGCTCGGGAATGGACGAGATGGAAGCGTGTGTGGATCTCCAGATCGAGACCTGGGGCTACGACGAGAGCGATGTCATTCCGCGCAAAACATTTCTGCTAGCGCAGAAAATCGGCGGCCAGGTGATCGGGGCGTTTGACAGCGATTTCGGAAGCGATGCGGCCGAAGATTCCGACGGGACTCTAGTCGGTTTCGCCATGTCTTTGCCTGGGCTCAAAACAACTCCACAAGGACCTCAGCCTTATATTCACTCGCATATGCTGGCGGTCAGCCCCTCGCACCGCAATCGCGGCCTTGGCACACAACTTAAATGGGAACAACGACGTGAGGCGCTTTCGCGGGGCATCCGGCATATGGAGTGGACCTTCGATCCCGTCGAAATCAAGAACGCTTTCCTCAATATCCACAGGCTGGGAGCTATCTGCCGCGAGTATCGCGTGGATTTCTATGGTGTATCCTCATCTCGACTGCAGGGTGGGCTTCCGACCGACCGGCTTTTGGCGGAGTGGGAGCTGGATTCCCCGCGAGTCGAGGCACTTCTGGCTCGCCGCCCGGCAGGTGCGCGCACCATCGAAGAACGCATTCAGGTTCCGGCCTCCATCGACCAGTGGAAGGCCAGCGAAGCAACTCGCGAACGGGCCCTCGATGTTCAGTTTGAGAATCGGCAGAAGTTTCAGCAGGCTTTTTCCAGGGGTCTGGCCGTACTAGGTTTCTCTCTCGATGCGGAAGGAAACGGAGTCTTCGAACTGGGCCCTCAACAGCATGTGGCGAGATTTGACAGCCATCCCTCGGCGGCTAAGCCGCGCTGATGTTTAGCTCGTGCGACGAATAATCGGCCTTAAAACCGGACTTTTGGTTGTTAGACCGACCTGCAAGAGAACTTATGAGAATTGATGCGATTATTCTGCGTGAAGCTGCATATGCCGCTGGTGCGTCCGTTTGAAACCAGCTTTGGCGTCACCCGCAACCGAAGGATCGTGCTGGCCGAGGTTCAGTCCGAAGGGCTTGACCGGCTGGGGCGAGTGCACGGCGGGCGAGCGGCCGTTCTTCTCCGGCGAGTCCGACCGATTCCGCCTGGCAGGTGCTGGTGCAACGAACTGGGGCCCATGCTGGCCGCCGAGTCGCCGGAGCACGGCGGCGAGTGCCCGCGCATCTTTCGCGCCGTGCGCGGCAATCCCATGGCCAAGGCCGCGCTTGAAAACGCCATCTGGGATCTTGAAGCGCAACGCGAAGGCATCTCGCTTTCCCAGCTGCTCGGCGGCGTTCGCGAAAGCATTGCCTGCGGCGTCTCCCTTGGCATTCAGTCCTCGATTCCCGAGCTGCTTGCGATCATTGAGCGCGAGTTGGCCGCCGGCTATCAGCGCATCAAGCTCAAGTGCAAGCCGGGCTGGGATGTGGAGGTTTTCGAGCGCGTGCGCAGCCGCTGGCCCGGAATTCTGCTCAGTTGCGACGCCAACTCCGCCTATCGCCTGCGCGATCGAGGACCACATCGAGTCTTTCGACGCCTTCGACCTGCTCATGATCGAGCAGCCGCTCTGGCACGACGATTTCTACTTCCACTCCGTGCTGCAAAAGCGGCTCAACACGCCCATCTGCCTCGACGAATCCATCCGCAACCGGCGCGATGCGCTGGCGGCCATCGAGATGGAGTCGTGCAAGATCATCAACATCAAGCTGGGCCGCGTGGGCGGATTCTCCGAAGCCATCGCCGTGCACAACGCGGCGCTGGAGCGCGGCATTCCTGTCTGGTGCGGCGGCATGCTCGAGTCCGGCATCGGCCGCGCGCACAACATCGCGCTTTCGACGCTCGAAGGCTTCACGCTGCCCGGCGATGTCTCGGCCTCGGCGCGCTACTTTGCCGAAGACATCATCGAGCCCGAAGTCACGGTCTCGGCGCGAAGGCGAGATTGCGATTCCCGATACACCCGGCCGCGGCTACGAGGTGCGCACCGACCTGATCGAGCAGCTCACCGTGCGCAAAGAAACCATCCGCGCCATGGCGCTGGTGGCCTAGATCAGCAAGTCAGCGAGTTCGCGAGTCAGCCGAAGCTGTTGCCTAGTCTGGCCGCACATGCGCGGCCGGATGGCGCATCCTCGCATCCGAACTGACGCCGGTCCTTCGCGGGAACCATTTCCACTCGCATCTGCGTAATCTTTTTCTGG
Organism: uncultured Acidobacteriota bacterium; assembly: GCA_963826735.1. GTDB lineage: Bacteria > Acidobacteriota > Terriglobia > Terriglobales > Acidobacteriaceae > Telmatobacter. The sequence continues at coordinate 28,562 of CAWGYN010000003.1, read as the reverse complement.
CCGTGAGCCGTCGTCGGACATTACACTCGAAGATCTGAATTTCAGGAGGCATCGAATGAATCGACTTTGTCGCATTGCACTTTGTCGGACTGCTGGGCGCTTTTGCCCTCACGACCTGTGTGGCCGTGCTTGATGCGCAGGCCACGAACGCCACGGCAAGCAGCGCTCCACAAACAGGTCGAGCTTTTGCCGGGACTCGACAAGCAGCTGATGGACACCACCGCAGACGCTTGCGTGAACTTTTACCAGTACGCGTGCGGAAACTTCACCAAGCTCTATCCCATTCCCGCCGACAAGCGCGGCTACGGATCGTTCTACATCGTCCACGACCACACGCAGGACGTCCTGCATCAGACTGCTCGACCAGGTAGCCGCAAAAAGCGCGCAGCACACCGCAAACGAGCAGAAAATCGGCGATTACTACGCGAGCTGCATGGATGAGGACGCAATTGACGCCGAGGGCCTGAAGCCGTTGCAGCCGGAACTCGACCGCATCGCGGCACTGAGCGACAAAAAGCAACTGACCGCTCTGCTGGCGCACTACCAGATGATCAACGTGGACGCGTTTTTCAGCTTACGGCGAGCAGCAGGACTTCAAGGACGCGCGAAAGCAGATTGCCGTCGTCGATCAGGGCGGGCTCGGGCTTGCCGGAGCGCGACTACTACTTCCGCACCGGCGACGCCGCCGAAAAAACGCGCAAGGAATATGTGGAGCACGTGGCGAAGATGCTGCGAGCTGCTGGGCGAGCCGGCTGACACAGGCTTCAGCCGACGCGCAAAAGATCATGACGCTGGAAACGGCGCTGGCCAAAGTGTCGATGGACGTTACTGTCGCGCCGCCAGCCGGAGAACGTCTATCACCTGTTGCCCGTGGCCAAGTTGGCCGAGCTGACGCCGGCGATCGACTGGCCGAAGTTCTTCGCCGATACCGGCGTGCCCGGCATCGCGGATCTGAATGTCGCCAATCCCGACTTCTTCAAAGGGCTTGCAGGCCGTTCTCGAGTCCACCGATCTCGACACCATCAAGACCTATCTGCGCTGGCAATTGATCAACTCCATTCCCGAATATGCTCTGCCCAAGGCGATGAGACGAGGAAGATTTCAACTTTCAACAACCACGAGCTGGACGGGCAGCCGGTGCAGCAGCCGCGCTGGAAGCGGTGCGCGGCGGCCACGGACGGCGCGCATGGGCGAGGCGGTCGGCCAGGTCTACGTCGCGAAGAACTTTCCCGCCGCGAGCAAGGCCTTTACGCTGCAGATGGTTCACGACATCGAAGCCGCCATGGGCACGGAGACTGCGATACGCAGACGTGGATGAGCGCCGACACCAAGCGCAAAGCCGAGGCCAAGCTGCACATGGTCGCCGACAAGATCGGCTATCCCGATCACTGGCGCGATTATTCGAACCTTGACGTCGATTCGCGGCGACGCGCATTGGCAACGCCTTGCGCGCGGCGGACTTCGAGAACAAGCGCGAGCTGGCATAAGATCGGCAAGCCGGTGGATCGGGGCGAATGGATTACGACTCCGGCGACCGTGAATGCCTTTTACAATCCCATCATGAACGACATCAACTTTCCCGCCGGCAATTCTGCAGGCGCCGTTTTACGATCCGAACGCCACCGACGCGGAAAACTACGGGCACATCGGCGCTATTGTCGGACATGAACTGACGCACGGCTTCGACGATCAAGGAAGCCAGTTCGACGGCAACGGCAATCTGTCCGACTGGTGGACCGCCGGACGATCGCAAGAAATTCGACGCCATGACCGATTGCGAAGTGAACGAATACGGCAACTTCACGGCGGTGGGACGACGTGAAGCTGAACGGCAAGCTGACCCTGGGCGAGAATACGGCCGATAACGGCGGCCTGCGCCTGGCCTATCTTGCGTTTCTTGCCGACGCCAAGCGCAAAGGCATCGATCTGAATGCAAAGCAGGACGGGCTACACGCCGATGCAGCAGTTCTTCCTCGCCTTCGGGCAGAACTGGTGCGGCAGCCGCCGGCCCGAGATGACTTCGGCTGCTGGTGCAGACCGACGGCCATTCGCCAGAGCAGTTCCGCGCCAACGGCGTGGTGCAGAATTGCCGGCATTCGGCGAGGCCTTCGGCTGCAAAGTGGGCCAGCCCATGATGCCGGCGAACGCCTGCCACGTTTGGTGATTGAAGCTGATTGCTAGCATCGGGCCGCGCCCAGGCTGGGCGCGGCCTGCTTATTGCTTTTGTGGCCCCAGTCGAAGTGCCGGCCCATGATCCCTTTCACGATCCAGTGGTCGGTGGCCGCGGTGGGACCTACGCCCACGCCGAAGTTGATCTCCCACTTCGGCGACACATTCAGATCGATGGCGGGGAAGAACTGCTGCTGCTGGTTGTGCAGGCTGGCGATGTTCGTGATGCTGCCGTAATCGGCGTAGTATTCGAGACCGCCGGAGATCTGCTTCGTAAAGTCGTAGCTGATCTTTACGGCCGGTGAAAATCGATGCCCAGATTCACATCGGGCCCGTGCCAGGTGCGCTCCAGGGCCGGGTTCACGGCAAAGTACCAGCGCCCTGCGGTCTTGTCGATGATGGGACGAATCTCCCATGTCCAGGTGTCCGGCGAAAATAGCGCGCGCTGGTAGCCGACCTCCGTCGACAGGCTCACGCCCACCGGCCAGCGCCACTTTTCGGGAACGCGCACGCGCGGCCGGATGTGGTCGCCCACCCACTGCGGCCCAGGCCGCTCTGCTCGCTGGTAAAGATGTAGAAGCCGACCTCTGACCAGTCGTTGATGCCCTGCGTGATCTCCACGGTTTCGTGCTCGGCATGGTTGGTGGGCGCCACGCCGTCTATTGTTCGGATGGCCTTCGGCGGTGAAGTTCGAGTGCAGTTCCACCATGGTGCTGCGCGGAGCAACGGTGTCGGAGCCATATACCTGGATTTCGTAGTTGCCCTGTGCGTGCGCTGTCACGGTAGACGCTGCCAACGCAAGACCGGCGAGAATGAGAAATCTTAGTTCAACAAGACGCGGGGAATTTGCCATTGCACTAGTGTCAATTTATCCTGTCAGCCCTTTCCTCTTCCTGCCCGATCTAGCTGTACGCCGCCAGGAATTCCTCAACGTCGGCGCGCATCGGCATCGAGGCTTGCGCGCCCTTGCGCGTCACGCTGATGGCCGCAGCAGCATTGGCAAACCGCGCCGCCGCCCACGGATCCTTGCCTTCCAGCAAGCGCCACGGCAAACGCGCCGTTGAAGCAGTCGCCCGCACCCACGGTATCGATGGCAGTCCACCTTGAACGGCTTGACCCACGCGGCCCTTCCGCCCGCAACGGCAACATATGCCCCTTCGCCGCCGCGCTTGAGCACTACGCCGCGCAGACCTTTGGCATGCAGACGCTTCGCGCAGTCTCTTCGACGCCGGCTCCGTCGCCGACGTAAAACGTCGGCCTCGGTCTCGTTGGGCGTGAACCACGCCACCTGTGCCAAACCGCATCCGGCAGCGCCGCAGCCGGCGCAGGATCGAGCATCACCGGCACGCTCTGCCTCGCGCGCAAAAGTCGAGCGTGTAGCTCAGCGTGTCCATGGGAATCTCAAGCTGGCAAAGAACCATGCCGGCCGAGCGAATCAAGCTCCGCGTGTTTATCCACCGCCGCGCGATCCATCTTGCCGTTCGCGCCCGGAACCACCACGATCGCATTCTGTCCATCGTCGGCGACAAACATCGGCGCCAGACCGGAGGAGCCTGCGACCTGCGCCATCGCGGCCGTGTCGACGCCGGCGCGCTTCGAGATTTTCGAGCAGCGCGGGCCGAAGTCGTCGTCGCCAACTTTGGCGACCATCGCCACGGGATAGCCGAGGCGCGCCGCGGCCACCGCCTGGTTCGCGCCCTTGCCGCCGGGCGTGGTCTCAAATCCGGTGCCGATCAGCGTTTGCCCGATGGCGGGAATGCGCGGCGTGCGCGTAACCAGATCCATCGTGATGCTGCCGACAATCACAATCGGCTTGCGTGTGTCGCTCATAACAGAGATCTCAATACAGTGGAGCCAGCGGCCACCGATGCCCAGCCCCACCAGGAAAACAGATGAACATCAACACCAGAAGTACCGTGGCCGCGCGCGGCGCGCCGGCAAACTCGCGCCACACAAATACGCCCCAGCACGCCGACACCATGGTCGCGCCCTGACCAATGCTATACGAGACCGCCGGGCCCACAAGATGTGCGCCCGACGCGAGAAAATTTGCCACGCCGCCCGTGCACCAGATGGCTCCGCCCAGCGTTCCTGCGAGATGCCAGCCGAGCGGCGCCGCCAGTAATCTGCGCCGTCCACCGGCTCGCTTGCCGTCGAGCGGCTTCTTCATCAGCAGCCAGTTCGCCGGCACGGTCGAGATGAGCAACGCCGATGGTGAAGAACAGTGTCACGGCGTAGGGTCCCGGCGCCGGCTGCCCCGGCTCGCCGTTTAGCGCCGCGCGCCACAAACGGATAAAAGCAGCCCATCAGCACGCCGCACGCGAGACTGATGACGATGCCGCGCATTGTCGTCGTTTGGCCGTGGCTTCGCGCTTGCGATAGGCCGCCGCGTCCAGCACGATCGCCACCACCACCAGCGCCACGCCGCCAAACAGCAGCAACGGATTGCCCACCGGCTTGATCACGTAATTTGAAATTGCGCCGATCACCAGCGCCAGCCCGATGCCGACAGGAAATGCCACCGCCATTCCGGCCACATCGATCGCGGCCACCAGCAGCAGGTTCGCCACGTTGAAGATGGCGCCGCCCGCCATGGCATAAAGCATGGGCGCGAGAGGCGTCTGCGCCAGGTCAGCAGGAACGGCGTTCCCACGTGTCCCATGCTGCCTGCCGTGAGTCCCCAGAAGACCGCGCCCACCGCCATGCCGATCGCGTAATCCCAATAGAAAAGCTGGAAGCGATAGCCGGGGCAAAGCTTGAACGTGTTCGCCCACGATCCCCAGCACAGCATGGTCAGGATCGTCAGGCACAACGCGGCCAGATACGTTTCGGGAGCTAGCATCGTGAATTCCCTCAGTTCGACCGCCGACTTGCGGCAAACAGGGAACCATAACGCATCGGCGTTGCCGGTGTATAGAGTGTGAGCGGAAATTCGTCTCTGTGATTCTCGGAATCGGCCATGTGCGTTGATACGGGTGCGGCAGCCTCGGCGCGAACTCCGCTAGCTCCGCAAACTCCGCCAACCCCGCTATTTCGCCGCCTTCACCGCTTCAGTCAGCGCCGGAACCACCTCGAACAGATCGCCGACGATGCCGTAATCGGCCACTTCGAAGATGGGCGCGTCGGGATCCTTGTTGATGGCCACGATGCACTGCGAGCCTTTCATGCCGACCAGGTGCTGAATGGCTCCGGAGATTCCGACGGCGAGATAGAGTTTGGGCGCAACCGTTTGGCCCGGAGCTGCCCACCTGCCGCTCCATGGGCAGCCAGCCGTTGTCGCAGATGGGCCGCGAGGCAGCCAGCTCCGCGCCAAGCGCGGCGGCGAGTTCCTGCGATCAGCGGCAGTTCTCTGCGTCCTTGATGCCGCGGCCCACGCTCACGATCCGTTGCGCCGAGCCGAGGTCGACTGTCTGCGCCGATTCACGGAACGGCTCGCCGGGCTTGGTGCGAATCTGCGCGGCATCGATCGTCGGCGTGAAGAGTTGCAATTGGCGCCGCTCGCGCGCCGACCTGCGCGTCAAATTCATCCGCGCGAAAAGCTCCCGCCTGCACAGAGACAAAGCACGGCCCGTTGCCGCTGTGCCGGTAGCTGCCGTTCAGCCGCCCTTGCATGAGTTGCCGCGTGAAGATTGGACCGTCCTCGATGCCCGATCACGTCGCCAATCAGCACCTGGCCCATGCGTGCAGGCCAGCGCTGGCGCGTAGTCGCGCACCTGATACGTGTGCGGAAATACGACGCACTTCGTGGCGTTCTGGTTTTGGATGAGTTGATGCAAAGCGATCGAAAACCCATCCGCCGTGTATTGCGCCAGCAGCGGATGCTCCACGCGCATCACCTTGCCGATACCCTTGGCTGCGGCTTCCGCAGCGAGCGCCTCGGTTTGCGCGCCGATCACGACGGCCGTCACATCCTGCGCGGGGCCAAGCTTCAGTGCGGCCGCAAGAGCTTCCCAACTGGCGCGTTTGATCTTCCCGCCGCTCTCTTCCAAAACCAGAAGAATACTCATAGCACCCGCGCCTCCGTCTTCAGCTTTTCCACCAGCGCTGCCGCGGCCTCTTTGGCCGAGCCCGGCGAGAATCTGCGTCGATTTCTGCTTCTTCGGCAGCGCGATCTGTTCGAGCGCCACGACCGGCGCAGCCTCCACGCCCAGTTCCGCAGCGTTCACCGCGCGCAGTTCCTTGGTCTTGGCGCGCTTGATGCCCATCAGCGTGGCGTAGCGCAGCTTGTTCCCGCCGGACTGCATGGTCAGCACCGCGGGCAGCGGCATCTCGATGGACTGAAACCATCCCTCCTCGAGCTCGCGCTTCACCTTGAGGCCCGCATCGGTTTTCTCGACGTGCAGAATCAGCGTGGCGTGCGGCAGCCCCAGCAATTCGGCGACAATCACGCCGGTCTGGCCCAGTCCCAGGTCTTCCGACTGCAGTCCGGTGAGCACCAGGTCAGGATTCTCCGGCTTGATGGCCTCGGCCAGCAGTCGCGCCACGCCCAGCGCATCGCGCTGCGCCGCAGGTCGTCGCACACGATATGGATGGCCCGGTCCGCGCCCTTGGCCAGGGCTTCGCGAATGGTTGAGCCCACGCGCTCCGGGCCGGCGCTCAGCACGATCACTTCGCCGCCGTGCTTTTCTTTGAGCTGCAGCGCCTCTTCGAGCGCGTAGGCGTCCGGCTCGTTCATGGCCCACTGGAGTCGGCTTCTTCTATCCATTTCGCGTCGGCGGCGATGCGCACCGGCGCATCGCGGTCCGGCACTTGTTTGATGGCTACAACGATCTTCATAAATTCTTACCTTGGACCTTCGCAATGAGCTCTCGTGCCAAATCAGTCTTTCTTGGATCGGTGTTAGGGTCTTCGGGGCGGACCTTTTTACGAAGCAAGACCAGTCGCCCACTACGCTCGGTGCGATCGAGAGCAGGCTTCGGGGCGGGGTCTTCAAGACCTAACAACCAGCTTCGATGCATTCTCAGGGTATCTGGTTCTAGAGGAAGGTTTATCTCTGGAACTGACCAGTCGTACAAAGTTTCGCTAATGACCTCGTCGTCCCATTCGAAGCGATCTGACGCTAAGAGCGCGAAAGCAACTGTACTCATCACTTCTTGACTTAGCTTACTCGCAATCCCGCCGTCGCAAAGCGAAAGAATGTGAGATCGAGTAAGGCAAAAGTCTTGCTGCATGTCTTCGATTGTCACGTTGCATGAAACCGCATCGAAATGAGTAATAGATCGCGCGACTTCCTCCGAAAGCTGATCGGCGCTGGTTTCTCCACTGACAAAAGAGCGGATTGTATCTTCTTTCATTTGCTTTCCTGAACTTCCTTCGCGCGATCAGCAGGGCCGACGCATATCAATTCCCGAGTAGTTTGAGCAGATAGGGATTGTCCCAAGCGGCATTGAGGCGTTTTCCCTTGATTCCGCGTTTGGTGGTTTTCTCCTGTTTGAGCATGTTGAGGGCGATGCGGTTGAGCAGGGAGAAGTTCTGTGCGGAGTGGCCAGCGCGTTTGCGGTCCAGGTCTTCGCCGAAGCCGACATCGAGCACCCAGTGCAGTTTGTTTTCGATGCCCCAGTGCTGGCGGATGGCACGGTTCAGCCGCGCGGCATCGGGTTTGAGGCTGGTGATGTAGTAGCGGATTTCGCGCTCGGTTTTGCCCGTGGCCTTGTGGTAGCGTTCCGCCTCGATGCGCACCAACCCCTGTAAAGACGCCCATTCCGATGCCTTTTCGATCAGGCTCAAGTCGGCGATCACCGAGCACCTGCGCCGTTCGACCCGTCCGTGGCCGCAGTCGATTTCTTCGGCCACCGCATCGGCGGCCAGTTTCCGAAACGAGTCTTTGATCTCCTCCAGCAGATGGCCCTGGTTCTCTTTGACCGCCAAAACATAGTCGGCTTTCTTGGCGACGATCTTCTCGGCGATCGCCGCGCTGGCAGCCCATGGCGTCGATGGTCACCACCGTTCCGCTCAACTCCAGCGCCGTCCAGCAAGCTTCGGAATCGCCGTGATCTCGTTGGATTTTTCATCGACCTTGCGCTGGGCCAGCACCAGACCCGTTGCCGCTCGGCCCAGGCCGAAACCATGTGCACCAAGCGTCTTCTTGCCCGCTCTCGCGGGTGCCGCACAAGGCCTTGCCGTCGATGGCTACCACTTCGCCCGCCGTCAGCTTGGCAATCGACGAAACCCAGGCCACAAAACCCTTTTCCATCTCCTCCGGGTCCAGCGCCGCAGATACCCGGTTGAACGTATCGTGCGACGGAATGCCGCCCGGCAAGCGTCAGAAAACGTCTTGAACCACTCCAGCTTTGGCCTTGCCGTAGCTCTGCAATGTCGTTCCAACTCTCGGCCCCGCTCAACACCGCCGCGATCGCGATCAGACAGAATCTCTTCCAGTAAATGATCCCGGTTCCGCTCCACCCGCGGATCGCGCAACTCTGCAAAATACTTCAGGGGATTGTTCCATCTCCCCTTCTCGTCTATCTACCACCCTCCACGCATATAGCAATTTATACTGCGTCGGCCCTGGCGCGATCAGTTCTCCGGCAATCCCCGCGCCGCCATCTGCGCAATGTCCAACAGCTCCGGCGCGCCTTCGCCGCGCGCCGCGAGCGCATCCCGGAACATCGTATTGCAGAAGGGGCAGGCCGCTGCAACAACCTCGCGCCTGTCGCAACCAGCTCTTCAGCGCGCACGTGGCTCACGCGCTCGCCTTTTTCCTCGCCGAGAAACGCGAGCCCGCCGCCGGCGCCGCAGCAAAAGCTGCGCTCATGCGAGCGCGGCGCTTCCACCAGCTCGCCGGCCAGCGCCGCCACCTGCCGCGGTTCGTCGTACACGTTGCGATAGCGCCCCAGATAGCAGGGGTCGTGGAAGACGATCTTTCTCTTCGTTTTGGACTTGACGGCAGCTGGTCGGCGAAGCCGCGCCAGAAACTCGCTGTGATGCTCCACCTCGGGCGGCGTGCCGAACTCCTTCCAGTCCTCCTGAATGGTGCGCACGCAATGCGGGCAGATCGAGATGATCTTCTTCACGCTTGATTCTGCGCCAACGCCTCGAGGTTCGCCTCCGCCAGTTGCTGGAAGAGCAGATCGTTGCCCAGCCGCCGCACCGGGTCGCCGGTGCATTTTTCCTTGCGCAGCACGCCGAAGCTCGCGCCGAGGTGCCGCATCACCCGCACCAGCGCCAGCACAATCTCGCGTCCCCGCGGATCGTACGCCGCCCATGCAGCCCAGCCACAAACAATACTCCTGCGTCCCGTCGAAGATGGGCAGCGCATGCTTCTCCACAAACTTGTCGCGCTCCGCTGGGCTCATGCCCAGCGCGTTGCTGCCGCGCTCCAAAGCCAGAAACAGCTTGGCCCCGTAATCGTTCTCCCACGCGCCGGTGTTCACCGCGCCGCGCCGCAGGCCCACGATGATCGGCACATGCTCGATGCCCACCGGGCACTGGAACTCGCACGCCCCGCAGGTGGTGCACTCGAACGCCGCCTCCTGCGTGTTGTACTTGCCCAGCAGCGGCTCCTCCGACTGCGGCCCGAATTCGTTCAGATAGCCGCGCAGCCCCAGCACGATTTCTTTCGGGTTCAGCTCCTTGCCGGTCTTGTTGGCCGGGCAGTGCTCCATGCAGCGGCCGCACTCCACGCAAGAGTAGGCCTGCAGGCTCACCAGCTGCGTCAGGTCCGTCCCGCCACCAGGCCGAAATCCTCGTCGCCGGCCAGCGGAGGAATCTGGCTGAAGCCGCCGCGCGAGAGAAAGACCGTGAACGGGCTCAGCACCAGGTGCAGATGCTTGGTGTGCGGAATGAGCGGCAGAAACGCGAGCAGCGTGAGCGTGTGCGCCCACCAAAGCGCCTGCGCCGCGCCGCCCGGTCCCGGCACGAAGAACGCCGCCAGGTAGGTGACCATCAGCGCGAAGATCAGCAGCGCAATCACGCCCGGACTCCCAGGAAAGCTTCGCCCAGCCACTTGGGCCGGACCAGAAATCGGCGCACAAACAGCCCGAGAATGCCCACCGCGCAGGCGATGGCAAAGATGGCTGCAAAATCGAAGTAGAATCGGCCCACGCGCCCCGCCGGATCGAGAAAGCCGAGCCCAAAAACCACCGCGCAGTGGTTCAGCGTGACCAGCGCGAAGGCACAGAACGCCCAGAAGACCAGCGCGTGCGCCACGCCCGCAAGCGGCCGCTCGCGAATGACCTTCGCCTGGCAGCAGCACCTCCCAGACGAAGTCCCACACCCGCTTGCCGATGGGAAGAGATGAAAGCCGGGTCTTTTTTCGATTGGAGGATTTTTCGAGGATGGGCCCGAAGCGCCGCCAGAATCCGTAGCGCCGACGCTGCCGCTAAGGCAGCGCGACGAGGAGCTCGTTCCCAGAGCGCGAAGTGCTGGGGCTCGGCCAGAGTTGGTTCAGCGAGATTCATCATGGTTGCACCAAGCCACAATGACACGGTCAAGATACACGATTGGCTTGGGCGCCGGATCGGCTGGTTCTCGAGGCTCGGTCAGAGTTGAGTACCGGCCTTTAGCAGCGCACGATCTTCGGCGAGTCGATCCCCTTGGTGGCGTTGCGCGTGTCGACCACCAGCTGCGACTGCTCCACGATGGCTTGTAGTCGTAGTTGGAGTGGTCGGTGACGATGACCACCGCATCGTACTGGCCCAGATTGTCGAGCGGCGTGTTGGTCATGTTCAGGTCGTAGTGGCGGCCGCGGCCCACGGTGGGAAAGTACGGGTCGTTGTAGGCGACCATCGGCGCCCTTTTCGCGCAGCAATTCGATGATGGTCAGCGAGGGCGACTCGCGCAGATCGTCGATGTCGCGCTTGTAGGCCAGGCCCAGCACCAGCACCTTCGATCCTTTGATGCGATTTGCAGTGCTCGTTGAGCGCCGTCGGCGATCTGCTCGATCACAAAGTAGGGCATGGCCGTGTTGACTTCGCCGGCCAGCTCGATGAAGCGGGTGCGGAAGTCGAACTCCCTGGCCTTCCAGGAAAGATAGAACGGATCGATGGGGATGCAGTGGCCGCCGAGCCCGGGGCCGGGATAAAAGGCCTGGAAGCCGAAGGGCTTGGTTTTGGCGGCATCGATCACCTCGTGGATGTCGATGCCCATGCGCATGCACAGTTGCTTGAGCTCGTTGACCAGCGCGATGTTGACGCAGCGGTAGATGTTCTCCAGCAGCTTGGTCATCTCCGCGACCGACGGGCTGCTGACCGGCACAACGCGGCGGAAGATGGCGCCGTACATGCGCCGCGGCCAGTTCCGTGGCGGCCGTGGCTCGCAGCCGCCCACGACCTTGGGAATATCGTGCCGGGCGACAGTGTCGTTGCCGGGATCTTCGCGCTCCGGCGAAAAGGCCACGTGCACGCCGCGCTCGTCCGCGCCGCGCGCAACCTTCAGGCCGTGCGGATTGCCGGCTTCGAGCAGCGGCACCACGACCTCTTCCGTCGTGCCGGGATAGGTGGTGCTTTCGAGCACAATCAACTGGCCTTCATGAATGTGCGGCGCGATGGACTCGACCGTTCCCGTCACGTAAGCTCAGGTCGGGCTCGTGGTGCTCGTCGAGCGGCGTGGGAACGCAGATGATGACCGCGTCCATCGCGGCGATCTCGGAGTAATCCGCCGTGGCGCGAAAGCCGGCGCGCTTTGCCTCCGCAATGGCCTCAGGCAGAATGCGCACAATGTACGACCCGCCCGCGTTGAGCTTGGCTACCTTGTCGGCCGCGATATCGAAGCCTGTCACGCGGAACGCTCTTCGGCGAAGAGCAGTGCCAGCGGCAATCCGACATAGCCCATGCCGACGATCCCGATGCGGGCCTCGCGGGCTTCCATCTTTTGCTTCAGTCGGAGAGGGAGTTTGCAGTGGCAACTTTCACGCTATCGTTCATGCTGTCGATTGTAAGGCCTCCTCGTGGCGGCCTCGATTCGCGTCAAATCTCAAACAGGCTCCGCCGCACCGTCGCGTAGTATCCGGGCTCAAGGCAGAGCATTTAGAGGCCTTTCCGGAGCAACCCGGGCTCTGCTGCGCCCCAATTGTGATGAAGAGCATTGACGAATCGCCTTCTTTGGACGAAACTGACAGCGTTTTCCTCAGAATCAGCTTTTCGTGCTGAACGCCAGGGTCATCCCTTCTGTCCCGTTAGGCGCGGGAAAAGGAGAGACCTATGGCGGGCGTCAGCTGCGGTATGCCGCGGCGGACCCATTCGCTTCGTGCCGTTCCAGTGTTCTCGATTATGGCCTTGGATGTATGGCCCGGGTGGCAATTTCCCCAGGAAACTGCCACCTTGTACAACGCCAGAGATGTCAACAGGTGAATCGAGAACGCTCTAGTCCGGCAGGAATCGGGCGAAAGCTTTGCTCTGCGTGAGTACTTATGAGCGAGGTTTTTGCCCTTTGCCTGATTCTCTGTCCTTTCAAACCGCTCTACCGGACGATTCCGCCCCGCGTACTCCAGCCGAGGCGCCGCGAGCCGCATCCACTTCGTTGCGCGAACTGGGTCAAGCCTTGTGGCGTCGCCGCCGCTTCATTGCCGTCATTGAAGTGGCGCTGCTCGCTCCTCTGCCTGCTCTATTGCCTCATCGCACCCAATCAATATGAGGCCGATGCGCGCGTCGAGTTGCGCACTGCTCCGATTTCTTCGCTCAGCCTTGAGGCGCAGGAGCCCTTCGCCTCGGCCTCCAGTCCTCTCCGCGCCGATGGCGCTTGAAACCCTCGCCAGCGTTCTGCGCAGCGATCAACTAGCCTGGCGCGTAATCGCCGGGCTCAAGCTCTACAGCAGCAGGCTTCCGGGGCCGATTTCCCCAGCGCTTTCCGGGTTTCAATCCCGACCATCCCGCTCCGGACGCAGAGGCGTGGCTTCTCGAGCGCTTCGCATGCGCGGCTGCACGTCGAAGCCGTGCCGCGCACGCTCCTGGTTGAGATTCGATTCCGCTCCCGCGACGCCGCATTGTCGGCTGCGGTCGTCAATGCGCTCATCCGCGCCTATCAAGAGCAGGAGACCGAATCGCAGATTCAGGCCACGGCGCAAGCATCGGGCTGGCTCAATGCGCAGCTCGCCGATTTGAAGGTTCGCGTCGATCATGATCAGCAGCGCCTTGCCGATTTTCGAGGCGCAGCACGGCATCGTGAGCACGCCCGAGGTGCAGGCCAATGGGCAACAAGGGGAAACCGAGCACGCGGCAGCTCTGTTTGAGATCGATGAGTTCAGCCGCCAACTTGTTGCCGCCACCACGGACCGCATCCTCAGCGAAGCTGAGTATCGCGCCGCTTCGCAGGGCGACCCGGAGATGGTGATCGCCGCGGATCCGCGCCTGCAGGCTCAAGGACGGCAACTTTGCCACCGCGCTCCTCCAGCAGATTCACGCCCGCCGCAGCGATCTGGAGCAGGAACAGGCCCAACTCAGCTCCGAACACGGCCCCAGCTTTCCGCGCGTGGTTGAAATCGGCCGTCAACTGCAGGATCTCGACCGGCAGAAGCAGGCTGAAGACGCGAAACTCGTCGAGCGCTTCCGCAGCAATTGGCAAACCGCTCTCGACCGCGAACAACTGGTGCGCAAGAGCCTGGAACAGGCCACCAGCGAGGGCATGAAAGCTGAACGAGGCCACCACGGAGTACTGCCGCCATGCGTCAAGAAGCGAATGCCAGTCACGATCTCTACGTGCGGGTGCTTGAAAAATCCGAGGAAGCCGGCCTCGCCGCCGGCGTGCACAGCTCCAATATCTCGGTGGTCGACGCCGCCCGCCAGCCGGCCAAACCCGTGGCACCGGATCTGCCGCTGTATCTCGCAATCACCTTTTTTGCCGGTCTCTGGATCGCCGTAGGAGCTGCGCTTCTCTGCGAGTCGCTGGCAAATCCTGCAAAGCGCGCGGCCGCAACTCTGCTTGCATTGCTGGTTGCCGGCGCCTGTCTCCACGCCCAGGCGCCGACGCCCAACACCTCGGGCCTGCCGAGCGGGGTCGTCAACATCCCGCAATCGCAGATACGAGGAGCGCGCCCAATCCAAAGGAATCTCCCACGGTTTGGAACAACGCCGGCAGCGCCGGTGTTCCGCCGCTCGCCGGCGCGCAGTCCTCATCAACCATGCCCGCGCCCATCGGTTCCGGCGACTTTCTCGACATCAGCGAGTACCACACGCCGGAATTTCATTCCACTGTGCGCGTCTCTGCCACCGGGACGGTCACGCTGCCCATGATCGGCGAAATCAATATCAACGGCATGGACGAGCAGGTCGCTGCGCATGCCATAGAAGCTGCTCTGTTTGCCAAAGGCATGCTGCTGCATCCGCTGGTTTCGGTGCTGGTCACGGCCTATGCCGGTCAGGACGTGAGCGTTCTCGGCGAAGTGACTCATCCCGGCGTGTATCCCTTCACCTACCATCATCGCCTGCTCGACTTGATCTCCGCCGCCTCCGGTCTCTCATCCAATGCCGGCCGCCTTGTGAACATCTTTCATTCCGGGGACCCCAAAACTCCGCATCCCGTGGTGCTCGATCCCAGCGGCACTGACACGGCATCCGATCACAATCCCGAACTCAGCCCAGGCGACATCGTGCAGGTGAGCCGCGCCGGCCTGGTTTATGTGGTCGGCGACGTCATTCGTCCCGGCGGTTTTCCGGTCGATCCTGTGCAGGGCCTCACCGTTGTGCAGGCGCTCTCGCTGGCCTGGGGGCCATCGCTTAACGCCGCCGTCGCCCACGCCTTGCTGATCCGTGAGCAAAAAGGCGGCCGCACCATGATTGCCCTCAACCTCAGACGCATGTTGCACGGCCAGGACCCCGACCAGCCTATCCAGGATCGCGACATCCTTTATGTGCCCGATTCCTTCGCCAAGAATCTGGCGAACCGGACCATGGAATCCGCCATTCAATCCGCCATCGGCGTCACCATCTACTCCGCTCTGGTCTATTCACAAAGGTATTAGGCGATGCGAAAGCACTGCATGGACTCTGCTACTCATTCTGGCCTTTGCCATCCCCTGGGAGTACTCCCTCGACCTCGGCGAGCCGCTGGGTAATGTGGCCCGCATCGCCGGCCTGCTGGTGCTGCTCGCGGCTGTTCCTGCAATTCTTCAAGCCGGCCGCATGCGCACTCCCAACGCCTTCTGCTGGATCACTCTCGCGCTATATCTCTGGTTTTGCTGCACCTGTTTCTGGACCGTCGATTCCGTACGTCACCCTGGAAAGACTTCGCGCTTACTTTCAGGAGATGATGATCGTCTGGCTGGTGTGGGAGTTCGCCGATACGCCCGCCGATCTCCGCAACCTGTTGCGCGCCACTGTGGCCGGCTCGTGCGTTCTCGCCGCGCTGACGCTCCTCGCCTTCCGCTCGCCAGAAGCCCTCGCCACCGGCCAGATCCGCTTCGCCGCCTATGGCCAGGATCCTAATGAGGTGGCCCGTTTTCTCGATCTCGGCTTTCCGCTCGCCGCCCTCCTGGTGAACTGCGAGCGCCGCTGGCCACTGCGCCTCATGGCCATCGGATTTCTGCCGCTCGGGGCCGTGGCCGTTTTACTCACAGCTTCCCGCGCAGCGGAAGGCGAGGAGAGTCAGCAGCGCCGAGAACCCACGCGCCGGCCACAGTGGCGCGCAGCAGATTGCGCAGATCGGCGGGCGTCTCGGCAAACTCCCACACCAGCCAGACGATCATCATCTCCTGAATGTAAGCCGCGCATCTTTCGCAGCGTCGCCGACGGGATCGATGGTCCAGAAACAGGTGCAGCAGAACCAGAGATAAAGCGCGAGCCCAGCCAATGCAGCATGCGCCGGGAGTGCGCATGCGGCCGGCCTGAAGAACCGCAGGAATGGCCGCCAGCAGCACCATCAGGCCGGCAATGCGGGCCACGTTGCCCAGCGGCTCGCCCAGATCGAGCGAATACTCCCATGGAATGGCGAAGACGAAGAGGAGCAGCAGAATCCATGCAGTCTTCGCATCGCCTAATACCTCTGCGAATAAACCAGACCGGAGTAAATGGTGACGCCGATCGCGGACTGAATGGCCGATTCCATGGTCCGGTTCCAGAGGTTCTTGGCCATGGAGTCCGGCACGAAGAGAATGTCGCGATCCTGGATCGGCTGATCGGGGTCCTGGCCGTGCAGCATCCGCTTCAGGTTGAGCGCGGTCAGCGTCCGTCCGCCTTTTTGCTCGCGAATCAGCACCGCCTTGGCCGCGGCGGCATTCTGCGACGGGCCCCAGGCCAGCGAGAGCGCCTGCACCACGGTCAGCCCCTGCACCGGATCGACCGGAAATCCGCCGGGACGGATCACGTCGCCAACCACGTAAACCAGCCCTGCGCGGCTCACCTGCACGGTGTCGCCCGGGCTGAGCTCCGGGTTGTGGTCGGCTGCCGTGTCGGTTCCGCTGGGGTCGAGCACCACCGGATGCGGCGTCTTGGGGTCGCTCGGGATGAAAGATGTTCACCAGGCGGCCGGCATTCGGCGAGAGACCGGACGCTGCGGAGATCAGGTCGAGCAGCCGATGGTGAAAGGTGAAGGGATAAACGCCGGGATGCGCCACTTCGCCCAGCACGCTCACGTCCTGACCGGCATACGCCATCACCAGCACCGAAACCAGCGGATGCAGCAGCATGCCTTTGGCCAGCAGTGCCGCTTCAATGGCGTGCGCGGCCGCCTGCTCGTCCATCCCGCCGATCTTGATCTCGCCGATCATGGGCAGCGTGACCGTGCCCGTGGCGGAGACGCGTACCGCGGAATGAAACTCCGGCGTGTGGTACTCGCTGATGTCGAGAAAGTCGCCGGGACCAATGGGAGCGGGCATGGGTGACGAGGACTGCGCGCCGGCGGCGGCGGACACGCCAGCGCTGCCGGCGTTGTTCCACACCGTGGGAGCTTCTTTGGGATTGGGCAGCGCTCCTGTCTCCGGCGTTTGCGGGATATTGACCACGCCCGCTGGCAGGCCCGAGGTGTTGGGCGTTGGCGCCTGCGCGTGGAGCCATGGCGCCGGCGACCAGCAATGCAAGCAGAGTTGCGGCCGCGCGCTTTAGAGGATTTGCCAGCGACTCCAGCAGAAGCGCCGCTCCTATTGCCAGCCAGAGCCCGGCAAAAAAGGTGATCGCCATGTAGAGCGGCAGATCGGGAGCCACGGGCTTGACCGGCTGCCGGGCAGGATCGACCACCGAGATATTGGAGCCGTGGACGCCAGCCGCCAGTCCCGCTTCCTCAACTTTTTCCAGCACCCGCACGTAGAGATCGTGGCTTGCATTCGCCTCCTGACGCATGGCTGCGTACTCCGTGGCGGCCTGGTTCAGCCTCATGCCTTCGCCGGTGGCCTGTTCCAGGCTCTTGCGCACCAGCTGTTCGCGGTCCAGCGCAGTTTGCCAGTTGCTGCGGAATCGCTCAACGAGTTTCGCGTCTTCCGCCTGCTTCTGCCGATCGAGATCCTGCAGCTGACGGCCAATCTCAACCACGCGCGGAAAATTGGGGCCATGTTCGGAGCTGAGTTGGGCCTGTTCCTGCTCCAGATCGCTGCGGCGGGCGTGAATCTGCTGGAGGAGCGCGGCGGCAAAGTCGCCTTGCGCCTGCAGGCGCGGATCGCCGGCGATCACCATCTCCGGGTCGCCCTGCGAGGCGGCCGATACTCTGCTTCGCTTAGGATGCGGTCCGTGGTGGCGGCCACCAGTTGGCGGCTGAACTCATCCATCTCGAAACAGAGCCGCCGCGTGCTCGGTTTCCCCTTGTTGCCCATTGGCCTGCACCTCGGGCGTGCTCACGATGCCGTGCTGCACCTCGAAATCGGCAAGGCGCTGCTGGTCCTGATCGTCGCGGGCCTTCAAATCGGCGAGCTGCGCATTGAGCCAGCCCGATGCTCGCGCCGTGGCCGAATCTGCGATTCGTTCTCCTGCTCTTGATAGGCGCGGATGAGCGCATTAACGACCGCGGCCGACAATGCGGCGTCGTGGGAGCGGAATCGAATCTCAACCAGGAGCGTGTGCGGCACGGCTTCGACATGCAGCCGTGCTCGAAGTGCTCGAGAAGCCAGGCCTCTGCGTCCGGAGCGGGATGGTCGGGATTGAAACCCTGAAAGCGCTGCGGAAATCGGCCCCGGAAGCCCGGCTGCTGGTAGAGCTTGAGCCCGCCAATTACGCGCCAGGCCAGTTGTTCGCTGCGCAGCACGCCGGCCAGGGTTTCAAGTGCCATGGCGCGGAGAGGATGGAGGCCGAGGCGAAGGGCTGCTGCGCCTCGAGGCTGAGCGAAGAAGCCGGCGCAGTGCGCAACTGGACGCGCGCATCGGCCTCATATTGATTGGGAGCGATGAGGCAATAGACCAGGCAGAGCAGCGACAACGCCACTTCAATGACGGCAATGAAGCGGCGGCGACGCCACAAGGCTTGACCCAGTTCGCGCAACGAAGTGGATGCGGCTCGCGGCGCCTCGGCTGGAGTACGCGGGGCGGAATCGTCCGGTAGAGCGGTTTGAAAGGACAGAGAATCAGGCAAAGGGCAAAAACCTCGCTCATAAGTACTCACGCAGAGCAAAGCTTTCGCCCGATTCCTACCGGACTAGAGCGTTCTCGATTCACCTGTTGACATCTCTGGCGTTGTTCAAGGTGGCAGTTTCCTGGGGAAATTGCCACCCGGGCCGTCTCCAAGGCCATAATCGAGAACACTGGAACGGCACGAAGCGATTGGGTCCGCCGCGGCATACCGCAGCTGACGCCCGCCATAGGTCTCTCCTTTTCCCGCGCCTAACGGGACGAAGGGATGACCCTGGCGTTCAGCACGAAAAGCTGATTCTGAGGAAAACGCTGTCAGTTTCGTCCAAAGAAGGCGATTCGTCAATGTTTTTCATCACAATTGGGGCGCAGAGAGCCCGGGTTGCTCCGGAAAGGCCTCTAATGCTTTGCCTTGAGCCCGGATAGTACGCGACGGTGCAGCCGAGCCTGTTTGAGATTTGACGCGAATCGAGGCCGCCCAGGAGGCCTTACAATCGAAAACATGAACGATAGCGTGAAAATTCCACCGCTAACTCCCTCTCCGATCTGAAGCAAAAGATGGAAACCCGGCGAGGCCCGCATCGGCATTGTCGGCATGGGATACGTCGGCCTTGCCGCTGGCCCTGCTCTTCAGCGGCGAGCGCTTCCGCGTCACCGGCTTCGACATCGCGCCCGACAAGGTGAGACACGCTCAACGCCGGCGGCTCCTACATCGTGCGCATTCCTGCCGAGGACATCCAGGAGGCGCAGAAGCCGGCTTCCGCGCCACCGCCGACTACTCGGAGATCGCCGCAATGGACGCGATCATCATCTGCGTGCCCACTCCGCTCGACGAGTATCATCGAGCCCGACCTCAGCTATATGACCGGACACCGTCGAAGTCCATCGCGCCCCACCTCCACGAGGGACAGCTGATCGTTCTCGAAAGCACGACCTACCCCGGCACCACCGAAGAGGTCGTCGTCCCGCTGCTCGAAGCCGGCAATCCGCTCGGCCTGAAAGTCGCGCGCGAGCGCGGACGAGCGCGGCGTCCACGTGGCCTTTTCGCCCGAGCGCGAAGACCCCGGCAACGAAACCGTCGCCCGCCACGATATTCCCAAGGTCGTCGGCGGCTGCGGCCCAGCCGCCATCGGAGCTGGCCGCGGCCCTGTACGGCGCCATCTTCCGCCGCGCGGTGCCGGTCAGCAGCCCGCGGTCGCGGAGATGACCAAGCTGCTGGAGAACATCTACCGCTGCGTGAACATCGCCCTGGTCAACGAGCTGAAGCAGCTCTGCATGCGCATGGGCATCGACATCCACGAAGTGATCGACGCGGCCAAGACCAAGCCCTTCGGCTTCCAGGCCTTCTATCCCGGCCCCGGCCTGGGCGGCCACTGCATCCCCATCGATCCGTTTTATCTTTCCTGGAAGGCCAAGCAGTTCGACTTCCGCACCCGCTTCATCGAGCTGGCCGGCGAAGTCAACACCGCCATGCCCTACTTCGTCATCGAGCAGACCGCCGACGGCCTCAATCGAGCAACGCAAAGTCCATCAAGGGATCGAAGGTGCTGGTGCTGGGCCTGGCCTACAAGCGCGACATCGACGATCTGCGCGAGTCGCCCTCGCTCACCATCATCGAACTGCTGCGCGAGAAGGGCGCGAAGGTCGCCTACAACGACCCGTACTTCCCCACGGTGGGCCGCGGACGCCACTACGACCTGAACATGACCAACACTCCGCTGGACAATCTCGGCCAGTACGACGCGGTGCTGATCGTCACCGACCACACCAGCTACGACTACCGCGCCATCGTCGAGCAATCGCAGCTGGTGGTCGATACGCGCAACGCCACCAAGGGCATCGACTCGCCGAAATCGTGCGCTGCTAGAGGCCTGTATGGCATCGCCGAGCCTCGGACCGCCGACAGCGCCTAACCCGATCTGTAGCCCGATCATGTATTGTCGCTGGGTCGCTACCATGATGACCTCTGCTCCCGACCCTGGCCGAGCCCCAGCACTTCTCGCTCTGGAGAAGCTGCTCCTGCCGCGCTGGCTTGCCCAGCCTCGGTCTACGGGTTCTGGCGGCGCTTTGGGCCCATCCTCGACAAAATCCTGCAATCGAAGAAAGACGCGGATTTCCACCTCTTTCCCATCGGCAAGCGCGTGTGGGACTTCGTCTGGGAGGTGCTGTGCCAGGCCAAGGTCATTCGCGAGCGGCCGCTGGCCGGGCTGGCGCATGCGTTGGTCTTCTGGGCGTTCTGCGCCTTTGCGCTGGTCACGCTGAACCACTGCGCGGTGGTTTTCGGGCGTTGGCTTTCTCGATCCGACGGGGCGCGTTGGGCCGATTCTACTTCGACTTTGCGGCCGTGTTTGCGCTGGCCTGCGCGGTGGGGATTCTCGGGCTGTTTGTGCGGCGGTTTGTGGTGCGGCCCAAGTGGCTGGGCGAGGCTTTCGTGGGAGTCCGGCTTGATTGCGCTGCTGATCTTCGCGCTGATGGTGACGTATCTGGCGGCGTTTTTTGTGCCGGAACGGGCGATGCGGCGCACGGCGCTGTGGTGGGCGCACACGCTCACGCTGCTCGCGTTTCTGCCGCTCATTCCGCATACCAAGCATCTGCACCTGGTGCTTGAGCCCGTTCACGGTTTTTCTCTCGCGCGGCGGGTTCGCGCAGATTCCTCCGCTTGCACGGCGATGAAGACTTCGGCCTGGTCGCGGGCAAGGACCTGACGCAGCTGGTCAGCCTGCAGGCGTACTCCTGCGTGGAGTGCGGGCGATGCATGGAGCATTGCCCGGCCAACAATACCGGCAAGCTGCTGAACCCGAAGGAAATCGTGCTGGGCCTGCGCGGCTATCTGAACGAATATGGGCCGGCGTCCGAGGAGCCGCTGCTGGGCAAGTACAACGCGCAGGAGGCGGTCGTTCGAGTGCACCACCTGCGGCGCGTGCGAGTTTCAGTGCCCGGTGGGCATCGAGCATGTGCCGATCATCGTCGGGCTGCGGCGCGGCGCGGTGAACACGGGCGCGTGGGAAGACGATCACGGAGCGAAGCTTTTTCTGGCGCTGGAGCGCGGCAGCAATGCGCTGGGCATGAGCGCAACGGAGCGCGACAAGTTTGTCGAGAAGAATGCGCTGCCCATCTTCGACGGAACGCAGGAGTATTGTCTGTGGCTCGGCTGCATGGGCGGGTACGATCCGCGAGGGCCGCGAGATTGTGGCTGGCGTTGGTCGCGCGTGATGCGACACCTGGGCGCGAGCTTCGGCGTGTTGCGCAAGGAGAAATGCACGGGCGATCCGGTGCGGCGGCTGGGCAACGATCTGGTCTTTCAGCAACTGGCGGAGGCGAACCTTGAGGCGCTGGCGCAGAATCAAGGTGAAGAAGATCGTGTCGATCTGCCCGCATTGCGTGCGCACGATTCAGGAAGACTGGAAGGAGTTAGGCACGCCGCCCGAGGTGGAGCATCACAGCGAGTTTCTGGCGCGGCTTCGTGACCAGCTGCCGCACAGTCCAAGAACCAGGAG
Source organism: uncultured Acidobacteriota bacterium (assembly GCA_963826735.1). GTDB lineage: Bacteria > Acidobacteriota > Terriglobia > Terriglobales > Acidobacteriaceae > Telmatobacter. Next base: position 6,476 of record CAWGYN010000003.1, on the reverse strand, counting down.
AAAATCGTGTTTCACGATCCGTGCTATCTGGGGCGCTATCGCGGCGTTTACGACGAGCCGCGGCAGGTGGCGGCGCTGGCCGGGAACTGGTGGAAGCGCCGCGCTCGCATGAGCGCAGTTTTTGCTGCGGAGCGGGCGGCGGGCTGGCGTTTCTCGGCGAGGAGAAAGGCGAGCGCGTGAGCCATGTGCGCGCGGCGGAGCTGGCGGCGACGGGCGCCGAGACTCGTCGGCACGGCCTGCCCCTTCTGCAATACGATGTTTCGGGACGCTCTCGCGGCGCGCAGCGAAGGCGCGCCGGAGCTGATGGACATTGCGCAGATTGCGGCGCGGGGATTGCCGGAGAATTGCGCCAGGGCCGACGCATCTTAATTGCTATATGAGTGGGGGCTGATAGCGGTTGAGATGGAGGGATGGACAATCCCCTGAAGTATTTTGCCGAGTTGCGTGATCCGCGGGTGGAGCGGACGCGGGAGCATTTACTGGAAGAGATCCTGTTGATGACGATTGCGGCGGTGTTGAGCGGAGCCGGCAGTTGGAACGAGATCGAGGGCTATGGCAAGGCCAAACACTTGTGGTTCAAGAGTTTTCTGAAGTTGCCGGGCGGCATTCCCTCGCACGATACGTTCAACCGCGTCATCTCCGGGCTTGATCCGGCGGAGTTGGAGAACGGGTTTGCGGCCTGGGTGTCGTCGATCGCCAAACTGACGGCGGGCGAGGTGGTGGCCATCGACGGCAAGTCGCTTGCGCGGCACGCGTGAGGCAGGCAAGGCAACGCTCGTGCACATGGTTTCGGCCTGGGCCAGCGCCAACAACCTTGTGCTGGCGCAACGCAAAGTCGACGACAAGTCCAACGAGATCACGGCCATTCCCAAGCTTGCTGGCGGCGCTGGAATTGAGCGGAACGGTGGTGACCATCGATGCGATGGGCTGCCAGCGGGCGATCGCGGAGAAGATCGTCGCTAAAAAGGCCGACTATATCCTGGCGGTGAAGGAAAACCAGGGCGTTCTGCTGGCCGAGATCAAGGACTCGTTTCAGATGCTGGCTGCCGATGGCAGCGAAGAAGAGATCGACTGCGGGCATGGGCGCGTGGAACGGCGCCGCTGCTCGGTGATTGCCGATCTGAGCCTGCTGGAAAATGCTCCGAATGGGCGTCATTACAGGGGTTGGTGCGTATCGAGGCCGAACGCTACCACAAGGCGACGGGCAAGACCGAACGCGAAACCCGCTACTACATCTCCAGCCTCAAACCCAACGCCAAGCGGTTGAACGCGGCTATCCGCCAGCACTGGGGCATCGAAAACAAACTGCACTGGGTGCTGGATGTCAGCTTTGGCGAAGACCTGGGCCGCAAACGCGCCGGCCACGCCGCGGAAAACTTCTCCTTCCTCAATCGCATCGCCCTGAATCTGCTCAAACAGGACAAAACCTCCAAAATCGGCATCCACGGTAAACGCCTCCAAGCCGCCTGGGACCACGGCTACCTGCTCCATCTACTCGGAGTTGATATGCGTCGGCCCTGCTGATCGCGCGAAGGAAGTTCAGGAAAGCAAATGAAAGAAGATACAATCCGCTCTTTTGTCAGTGGAGAAACCAGCGCCGATCAGCTTTCGGAGGAAGTCGCGCGATCTATTACTCATTTCGATGCGGTTTCATGCAACGTGACAATCGAAGACATGCAGCAAGACTTTTGCCTTACTCGATCTCACATTCTTTCGCTTTGCGACGGCGGGATTCCGAGTAAGCTAAGTCAAGAAGTGATGAGTACAGTTGCTTTCGCGCTCTTAGCGTCAGATCGCTTCGAATGGGACGACGAGGTCATTAGCGAAACTTTGTACGACTGGTCAGTTCCAGAGATAAACCTTCCTCTAGAACCAGATACCCTGAGAATGCATCGAAGCTGGTTGTTAGGTCTTGAAGACCCCGCCCCGAAGCCTGCTCTCGATCGCACCGAGCGTAGTGGGCGACTGGTCTTGCTTCGTAAAAAGGTCCGCCCCGAAGACCCTAACACCGATCCAAGAAAGACTGATTTGGCACGAGAGCTCATTGCGAAGGTCCAAGGTAAGAATTTATGAAGATCGTTGTAGCCATCAAACAAGTGCCGGACCGCGATGCGCCGGTTCGCATCGCCGCGAACGCGAAATGGATAGAAGAAGCGCGAGCTCCAGTGGGCCATGAACGAGCCGGATGCTTACGCGCTCGAAGAGGCGCTGCAGTTGAAAGAAAAGCACGGCGGCGAAGTGATCGTGCTGAGCGCGGGACCGGAGCGCGTGGGCTCGACCATTCGCGAAGCGCTCGCCAAGGGCGCGGACCGGGCCATCCATATTGTGTGCGACGACCTGGAGCGGGCGCCAGCGGCGGTCTTCGCAATTTCGATGCGCTGGGTGTGGCGCGACTGCTCGCCGAGGCCATCAAGCCGGAGAATCCTGACCTGGTGCTGACCGGATTGCAGTCGGAGGATCTGGGATTGGGCCAGACCGGCGTGATTCTCGCAGAGCTGCTGGGGCTGCCGCATGCCACGCTGATTCTGCACGTGGAGAAGACCGATGCGGGCCTCAAAGTGAAACGCGAGCTCGAAGAGGGATGGTTTCAGTCCATCGAGATGCCGCTGCCCGCGGTGCTGACCATGCAGTCCGGGCGGGAACAAGCTGCGCTACGCCACGCTGATGGGCATCAAGCGCGCCAAGACCAAGGAACTGCGCGCGGTGAACGCTGCGGAACTGGGCGTGGAGGCTGCGCCGACGGTGGCGCTCGAACAGATTGCGGCGCCGAAAAAGCAAAAATCGACCCAGATTCTCGCCGGGCTCGGCGAAAGAAGCTGCGGCAGCGCTGGTAGAGAAGCTGAAAACGGAGGCGCGGGTGCTATGAGTATTCTTCTGGTTTTGGAAGAGAGCGGCGGAAAGATTAAACGCGCCAGTTGGGAAGCTCTTGCGGCCGCATTGAAGCTTGGCCCCGCGCAGGATGTGACGGCCGTGGTGATCGGCGCGCAGACCGAGGCGCTGGCCGCGGAAGCCGCAACCAAGGGCATCGGCAAAGTGGTGCGCGTGGAGCACCCGTTGCTGGCGCACTACACGGCGGATGGTTTTTCGCTCGCTTTGCATCAGCTCATCCAAAACCAGAACGGCACGAAGTGCGTCGTGTTCCCGCACACGTACCAGGTGCGCGACTACGCGCCTGCGCTGGCATGCACCATTCGGCCAGGTGCTGATTGGCGACGTGATGGCCATCGAAGACGGGCCGATCTTCACGCGGCAACTGATGCAGGGGCGGCTGAACGGAAGCTACCGGCACAGCGGCAACGGGCCGTGCTTTGTCTCGGTGCAGGCGGGTGCGTTTCGGGCGGATGCATTTGCGACGCAGGTCGGCGCGGGACCGGCGCCGATTGAACTTTTCACGCCGACGCTCGATGCCGCGCAGATTCGCACCAAGCCAGGCGAACCGTTCCGCGAATCGGCGCAGACCGTCGATCTCGGCTCGGCGCAGCGGATTGTCAGCGTGGGCCGCGGCATCAAGGAAGCGGAGAATCTGCCAATGATCGAGGCACTCGCCGGCAGCGCTCGGTGCGGAGCTGGCCGCTTCGCGGCCCATCTGCGACAACGGCTGGCTGCCCATGGAGCGGCAGGTGGGCAGTTCGGGCCAAACGGTTGCGCCCAAGCTCTATCTGGCGGTCGGAATCTCGGGAGCCATTCAGCACCTTGTCGGCATGAAAGGCTCGCAATGCATCGTGGCCATCAACAAGGATCCCGACGCGCCCATCTTCGAGGTGGCCGATTATGGCATTGTCGGCGATCTGTTTGAGGTGGTTCCGGCGCTGACTGAAGCGGTGAAGGCGGGGAAATAGCGGGGTTGGCGGAGTTTGCGGAGCTAGCGGAGTTCGCGCCGAGGCCGCCGCACCCGTATCAACGCACATGGCCGATTCCGAGAATCACAGAGACGAATTTCCGTCACACTCTATACACCGGCAACGCCGATGCGTTATGGTTCCCTGTTTGCCGCAAGTCGGCGTGTGAACGGAGGGAATTCACGATGCTAGCTCCCGAAACGTATCTGGCCGCGCTGTGCCTGACGATCCTGACCATGCTGTGCTGGGGATCGTGGGCGAACACGCTGAAGCTTTGCCCCGGCTATCGCTTCCAGCTTTTCTATTGGGACTACGCGATCGGCATGGCGGTGGGCGCGATCTTCTGGGGATTGACCGCAGGCAGCATGGGCCACGTGGGAACGCCGTTCCTGCACGACGTGGCGCAGACGGCTGTCGCGCCCATGCTCTATGCCATGGCGGGCGGCGCGATCTTCAACGTGGCGAACCTGCTGCTGGTGGCCGCGATCGATGTGGCCGGACTGGCGGTTGCCTTCCCTGTCGGCATCGGGCTGGCGCTGGTGATCGGCGCAATTTCAAATTACGTGATCAAGCCGGTGGGCAATCCGCTGCTGCTGTTTGGCGGCGTGGCGCTGGTGGTGGTGGCGATTGTGCTGGACGCAGCGGCCTATCGCAAGCGCGAAGCCACGGCCAAAGCGACGACGATGCGCGGCATTGTCATCAGCCTCGCGTGCGGCGTGCTGATGGGCTGCTTTTATCCGTTTGTGGCGCGGGCGCTGAACGGCGAGCCGGGGCAACCGGCGCCGGGACCCTATGCGGTGACACTGTTCTTCACCATCGGACTGCTGATCTCCACCGTGCCGGCGAACTGGCTGCTGATGAAGAAGCCGCTCGATGGCAAGCGAGCCGGTGGACGGCGCTGATTACTGGAAGGCCCCCTTCGGCTGGCACCTGGCAGGAACGTTGGGCGGAGCCATCTGGTGCACGGGCGGCGTGGCGAATTTTCTGGCGTCGGGCGCGCATCTGGTGGGCCCGGCGGTCTCGTATAGCATTGGTCAAGGCGCGACCATGGTGTCCGCGTGCTGGGGTGTATTTGTGTGGCGCGAGTTTGCCGGCGCGCCGCGCGCGGCCACGGTTCTTCTGGTGTTGATGTTTCTGTGTTTCCTGGTGGGGCTGGCATCGGTGGCCGCTGAGCTCCGACTGTATTCGAGATACTCTGGTTATGAGTGACACGCGCAAACCGATTGTGATTGTCGGCAGCATCACGATGGATCTGGTTACGCGGACGCCGCGCATTCCCGCCATCGGGCAAACGCTGATCGGCACTGGATTCGAGACCACGCCCGGAGGCAAGGGCGCGAACCAGGCAGTGGCCGCGGCGCGGCTCGGCTATCGCGTGGCGATGGTCGGCGAAAGTTGGCGACGACGACTTTGGCCCTCAGCTGCTCGATAATCTGAAAGGCGCGGCGTGGACACGGCCGGCGATGGCGCAGACCGCCGGCTCCTCGGGTCTGGCGCCGATGTTTGTCGCCGAGGATGGGCAGAATGCCATTGTTGTGGTTCCGGGCGCGAACGGCAAGATGGATCGCGCGACGGTGGACAGACATGCAGACTTGATTCGCTCGGCCGGCATGGTTCTTTGCCAGCTTGAAATTCCCATGGACACGCTCAGTTACACGCTCGACTTTTGCGCGAAGGCACAGGTGCCCGTGATGCTTGATCCTGCGCCGGCTGCAGCGCTGCCGGATGCCGTCTTCACCAGGTCGCGTGGTTTACGCCCAACGAGACTGAGGCGGCGTTTTACGTCGGCGAAGAAGCCGACGTCGAAGAGACTGCGCAGCAGTCTGCACGCCAAAGGTCTGCGCGGCGTGGTGCTGAAGCGCGGCGCCGAAGGAGCATTTGTTTCGGTTGCGGGCGGAAGGGCGGCGTGGGTCAAGCCGTTCAAGGTGGACGCCATCGACACTGTGGGCGCGGGCGACTGCTTCAACGGCGCGTTTGCCGTGGCGCTTGAGGAAGGCAAGGACCCGTGGGAGGCGGCGCGGTTTGCCAATGCGGCTTCGGCCATCAGCGTGACGCGCAAGGGCGCGCAAGCCTCGATGCCGATGCGCGCCGACGTTGAGGAATTCCTGGCGGCGTACAAGCTAGATCGGGCGGAAGAGGAAAGGGCTGACAGGATAAATTGACACTAGTGCAATGGCAAATTCCCCGCGTCTTGTTGAACTAAGATTTCTCATTCTCGCCGGTCTTGCGTTGGCAGCGTCTACCGTGACAGCGCACGCACAGGGTAACTACGAGATCCAGGTGTACGGCGCAGACACGGTTGCGCCGAAGAACCTGATGGTGGAGCTGCACTCGAACTTCACCCCTGACGGGCAGCAGAAGATCATCGACGGCGTCTATCCCACCAACCACCAGGAGCACGAGACGCTGGAACTGACGGAGGGCATCAACGACTGGGCCGAGGTAGGCTTCTACGTCTTTACCAGCGAGCAGGCGGGCCACGGCGTGCAGTGGGTGGGCGACCACATCCGCCCGCGCGTGCGCGTTCCCGATTCGTGGCACTGGCCGGTTGGCGTCAGCCTGTCGACGGAGGCCGGCTACCAGCGCGCGGTCTACTCGCCGGACACATGGACGTGGGAGATTCGGCCGATCGTCGAC
>CAWGYN010000002.1:0-417991 GCA_963826735.1 uncultured Acidobacteriota bacterium | reverse complement strand
CGATACGCCGGCGCGGCTGCGTGCCTATGGCGCGGAATACATCGGCAGCGACGCGAAGGGCGCGTTTGCGCATTGGGATTTTGCCGTGCCGACGAAGCCGGAGCTGCTGGAAATGGCGAAGTATTTCGATGTGGGCATCACGCCCGGCCCAGACGACACGATTACGCACACGCTTTCGACCACGTTGATCGATGCGCATGGCAAGGTAGCGCAGTTTTATCCGGGCAATGAGTGGACGCCGGAGCAAGTGGTGGCGGACGTAAGAAAGACAGCTGCAGCTCCTAGCTGCTAGCTTTGTGCCGGTCAGCTGAGTGTTCGGCAGTGTAATTGTGGGAGCGGAAGCGCAGACTTTAGTGGCCGTCACGGGCAAAGCCGGGCTAGACTGAGATTTCGAGTTTCGGATTGATGGAATTCTTTGAACGAAGGCAAGGAGAGAACGATGAAATACGGGTTGAATATTCGCAAGGATGGTGAGTTGGATTTTCTGTCGCTGGGAGCGCTGGTGCACCGGCTCGATCCGGGAATCATTCCGTTTCGCAAGGCGACGGAGTGCAAGATTCACGTGAGCGGCGGCGAGTTCAATGTGGCCGCCAACCTGTCCGACTGCTTCAGGATGAAGACGGCGGTCGCGTCGGCCATGGTGGATTATCCCATCGGCGACCTGATTGCCGAGCGCGTGCGCGCCATGGGCGTGAAGCCGATCTACAAGCACTTTGAGCACAACGGCGCAACGGGCCCGAACATGGCGACGGTCTATAGCGATCGCGGCGCGGGCGTGCGGCCGCCGGTGGTGTTCTACAACCGCGCCAACGAAGCCGGCGCCATGCTGAAGCCGGGCGACTTCGACTGGAAGACGATCTTGCGCGGCGGCGTGCGCTGGGTGCACTCGGGCGGCATCTTTGCGGCGCTCTCGCCCACCACGGCGCCGCTGGTTGCGGAGATGATGAAGGCAGCCAAGGAGGCCGGCGCCGTGACGTCGTTCGATCTGAACTTCCGCGAGAAGCTGTGGAAGATTTCGGGCGGCGCCGAGAAGGCCGTAGAGACCATCGCGACGATCGTGAAGAACGTCGACGTGCTGATCGGCAACGAAGAAGATCTGCAGAAGGGCCTCGGCATTCCCGGGCCGGATGTGCACGCCAAGTCGAAGCTCGATCCCAGCGTGTTCTTCGGCATGATCGACAACGTGGTCAAGAAGCATCCGCACGTGAAGATCGTGGCGACCACGCTGCGCGAAGTGCATTCCACCAACCGGCACAGCTGGAGCGCGGTGGCGTGGATCGACGGCAAGACCTATGTCGCGCCGACGGCGGAGCTGGACGTGGTCGATCGCGTGGGCGGCGGCGACGGCTTTGCGGCCGGATTCATCTACGGCCTGCTCACCGGCGAAGAGCCCGAAGACGCGCTGAAGCTGGGCTGGGCGCATGGCGCGCTGCTCACCACGTTCATCGGCGACACCACCATGGCGACGCTCGACCAGGTGCGCGCGTTCGCCAAGGGCGGATCGGCGCGCATTCAGCGGTAAGGCAGTTCACAGTTCGTAGTTCGCAGTCATGAGGCCGTAGCGAGTCATCGCCGCGGCATCACGATTCGATGCACTGCGAACTGCTCACTGACGAACTGTGAACTGCCGCTTCCAACTGTTATCCTTGCCATGCACTAAGCTGGAGGTCTGGCATGGCAAGAGTGACGATTGTTTTCGGCGTTTTGCTGATTGTTCTGGGGCTGGTGGGCTATTTGGGCACGGGCAGCGTCCATCCCACGGCGCTGATTCCCACGTGGTTTGGCCTGGCGCTCGTGCGTCGGCGGATTTCTCGCCATCAGCCCCAGCGAAGGCCGGCGCAAGCTCTTCATGCACATTAATGTGACGGTCGGGCTGCTGGGCTTGCATCGGCGCGATTCGTTGCAGCCCTCCACGGCTACGGCCACGCGCGGTCGCTGGGTATCGATCCCGACTACGATCGCGCTCGCGGCCAAGCTCACCATGGCCGGCCTGCTGCTGATCTATGTGAATCTTTGCGTGCGCTCGTTCATCCAAGCACGCAGATCACGGCAGGAATAATCGCATGGGCGACAATGCGCGGCGGAGGAATGGGAATGGGCATGCGCGCCGAGCGCTCGCCGCACGGGCGCAGCGCACGCGCGCGGCGCAGGCCGACCTGCCGAAGAAAAAGACAGACTCCGGAAGGCGCTGCCGGAGATCTGGAGCGCTGGTGCGGCCGCGGAAATGGCTGCTGCTTGCTGGGCTTGGTGCTGGTGGCCATCAATCGCGTCGCCGGCCTGGTGCTGCCATTTGTAGCCAGACCGTTTGTCAATCTGGTGCTCAGGAAGCATCGAGGGCGGCAAGCTGCTGCCGCATCGTGACGGCGGTGTCTACGTTGCCACGATCATCCAGGCGATCACATCGTTCTCGAACACGCAATTGCTTGTCGAAAGCGGCGCAGCGCATGATTGCCGATCTGCGCCAGCAGGTGCAGCGGCACGTCGGGCCGCCTCGCCGTCAGCTTCTACGACGCCAACCGCACCGGCGCTGCTGGTATCGCGCATCATGAGCGACGTGGAAGGCGTGCGCAACCTGGTCGGCACCGGGCTGGTGGAGTTTGTCGGCGGCCTGCTGACCGCGGTGATGGCGTTCGTCTTTCTGCTGCACCGCAGCGCCAGAGATGACGCTGATCGTGTTCGCGGTGGTCGGCGTGTTTCGTCTTCATCCTGCAGTACGCCTTCAAGACCATTCGTCCCATCTTTCGCGAGCGGGCAAAGATCAACGCCGAAGTGACGGGGCGGCTGACCGAATCGCTGGGCGGCGTGCGCGTGGTGAAGGGCTACCACGCCGAGGAACGCGAGGCGAGCTGTTTTCGTGTCGGCGTGCTGCGCCTGCTGGACAACGTGATGAAGTCGCTGACCATGACCAGCGTGCTGTCGATGGCGGCGACCACGGTGCTGGGCATCGTGGGCGCACTGGTGATGCTGCTGGGCGGGCGTCTGGCGTCTGCAAAACCAGATGGACGACGGCACCTACATCCAATACACCATGTTTCTGGCGTTCATGATCGCGCCGGTCATTCAGGTGGTGAATATCGGCACGCAGCTCACCGAGGCGGTGGCGGGGATCGACCGCACCATGGAGATCCTGTCCGAGAAGGACGAATTCACCGATCCCGGCGCGCACCGTCAAGCTGGGCGAAATCAGGGCGACGTGCGATTCGAGGATGTGGAGTTTGCCTACGAGCCGGAGAAGCCGGTCCTGCACGGCATCAGCTTCGAGTCCCAGCCCGGAACGGTGACTGCGCTGGTGGGCTCTTCGGGTTCGGGCAAGTCCACTATCATCAGCCTGCTGTGCGCCTTTCATACGCCGACTAAAGGCGCCGGTGCTGGTCGACGATATCGATCTCGCCACCGTGGACCTGAACACCTATCGCTCGCAACTGGGCGTGGTGCTGCAGGAGTCGTTCCTCTTCGACGGCACCATCCGCGAAAACATCATGTTCTCGCGGCCCGATGCGACCGAGGAGCAGTTTCTCTTCGCCTGCCGCACGGCGAGCGTGGACGAGTTTGCCGAGCGCTTCCCCGAGGGCTACGACACCATCGTGGGCGAGCGCGGCGTCAAGCTTTCCGGCGGCCAGCGCCAGCGGCTTGTCGATTGCGCGGGCCCTGCTGGCCGAGCCGCGCATCCTCATTCTCGACGAGGCCACCAGTTCGCTCGACTCCGAATCGGAAGCCATGATCCAGAGCGGGCTCGCTGAACTCATGCAGGGGCGCACCACGTTCGTCATCGCGCACCGCCTGTCGACCATCCGCCGCGCCGACCAGATCCTGGTCGTCGAGAAGGGCCGCATCGTCGAGCGCGGCAATCATGCCGAGCTGTTTGCCCTGCGCGGCCGCTACTACGACCTCTACACCCGCCAGCACGGCCTCGAAGCCAACCTGTTTCTTGCGCCCGGCGAAGGCGACAAGATCGAAGAAGATGATGTAGGCGAAGATAGGGAAGCGTAGCCGCGCCAGCGGCGTATTGCGCGGGTCTTCAGCCCGGCTGTCGTCCGGTCGGCCACGCCCGCGCGAAATGCTTCTCTGACGTCGCGCATTTCCCGCCCGCAACGACGCAGCTCTCCGTTTCACCAGTTGACGCGCGTCCCATCATGTGAGAATCTAGAAATGGACTCAAAGAACGGAACAAAGGATCAACATGCGAGACACTACTCCCCAAGGCACCTACAAAGTTCAAGCCCTCGACCGCGCTTTTGCCGTTCTGGATCTGCTGGGGGAGAGCGAAACGCCGCTGGGTCTGGCGCAAGTGGCGGCTTCGCTGCAGTTGCACAAGAGCACGGCGCACCGCTTCCTGATGGTTCTGGAGCGGCATCGCATGGTGGAGCGGACCACGAACGGCAAGTTCCGCCTGGGACTGCGCCTGTTCGACTTCGGCAACCGCGCAATCGAGCAATACGACCTGCGCGACCGCGCCCAGCCGCATCTGCGCCGCCTGGTAGCCGAGACCGAGGAGACCGCGCATCTGGCCCTGCTGGAGGCGGCGCGCGTCATCTACATCGACAAGATCGAGCCCACCCGTTCGGTGCGCATGATTACTCGCATCGGGGCCAGCAACCCGGTGCACTGCACCTCGGTCGGCAAGGCCATTCTGGCGTTTCTGCCGCCGGAGCGGGCAGCCGAGATTCTGAAGCGCGTACGCTTCGAGCGCATGACGTCCCGCACTATCGCCACGCCCGAGGCCCTGCGCGCGGAACTGGAAAAGACGCGCCGTCGCGGCTACGCGGTGGACGATGAGGAACTCGAAGAAGGCTTGCGCTGCATCGCCGTGCCGATTCTGGACGCGCAGCGGCTGCCGGTTGCCGCAGTGAGCGTCTCGGGACCCTCGTTCCGCGTCACCGCGCAAAAGCTGCCCTCGATCGCCAATCATCTGCTGCAGTGCGTGCGCGGCATCTCGATGGACATGGGCTACATGTCCGCCGGACGCGGCGCGCGAGCGGCCATTTCGGCGTAAACGCTCGCGTCCTTCAACCCAACACAAACACGGGTGCCCCACATCGCTTCTGAGATGTGGGAGAGCACAAACCTCGACTCGCGCCGCTCAGCTTACCGCAGCTCTTAACGGCAAAAAAATGCGAGGCCGCGGAGGATGCGCCTCGCACAAATTGGAAGCTATTCCGGTTTCGCAGTTCCTATAGCCACGAAGCTCTAACATACGTCGCGTTGCGATCGATCATCCGCCAAGCGTGAAAACTACGTTGATCGTGGTGTCAACTTCTACGGGCTGGTCATTGAGCTTGTACGGCTTATAGCGCCAAGTCCGCACGGCATCGAGGGCGGCCTGCCGCAGCATGACCGGCCCGCTCACTGCGTGCAAATCCTTAATCGTTCCATCCGTGGAAATAGTGGCATGCAGCTCCACTGTGCCGGCCACGTGGGCTGTTTTGGCGAGGGGCGGATATTCGGGCGGCGTGCGCTGAATCAGCATTCCAGTCGCGACGCCGGATGAAATGGCAACCGGTTTGGAAGCTGCGACTTTAATGTTGGGGTGGGAGTGTCCATTGAACATGCTGGTGTTTGCGTTGCCGCCACTCAGACCGTCCGCACCGGCCGTGTCAATGCTCGCGGGGGGAGGCGCATTTTCCGCCTCTTGTTTCGGAATACGCGTTGGCGCAGTGAGTTGATCGTTCATCATCGACGTCTGCGTCTGGGCTGGGGTTGTTCCGTTCGCTTCGCCAATTGGCTGATTATCCGTCGTCTGTGGCTTTCCGGTTGGCAGCGGCTTGCCCTCAGCTGGCGGTTTACTGGCCGACGGGTCCGGTGCCGGTTGAGTTTCGCTGGCTCCCGGAAGCGGCTGAACCGAAGGTTTAGCCACGGATTTTGTTCCATGATGGAACATCGTGAGCATGAGGACGAGCGGAAGCAGAATCGAACCGGCGCTAATGGCGGCTATGGTGATCCACTTCTTTTTCGACGTCTTCTCCTCAACCTTGACTTCGGCTTTCTTCGCTGAAAATAGCTGGAAGACGGCCTCGTCAGCCTTGCGTCTCGTTGTCGCCACGGGTTCGGGTGACTTGGCCGTTCCATCCGCGCCAGCGGCGCTTGGCACGCTCGCCACTACCGGAACCTCAAGCGTCGTGTGGGCGGCCTCTGGCTTTGGCGAAACCTGGCTGGGCGATGCATCCACCGACTCGTTAGTCGGCTCTTGCTGCTTGATAATGACTGGTGCGGTCGCGGCTGTCCCCGAGTCACGGGGCTTGTCCACCACGGGCGACAGGAACGCTTCACGGTCGGCAGATTGTCCAGGAGATTTTTGCGTCTTGCCAAGGGAATGAGTGGCTTCCCATTCATCCCATTCCGTACGCTCAACAGGCCATGGCGCAGGGGTAGCTTCGCTCTCCCAATCGATGAAATCTTCTTGCTGCTTGAGAAAGACTGGCGCGGACGAGGCTGAACCCGAAGCCCGCGGCCCGTCCACCAGCGATGCCATGAGAGCTTCGCGGTCACCGGATTGCCAAAGCGGTTTTTGCGTCTCGCCGAAGGAATCAGAAGCCTCCCATGCGTCCCGTTCGCCGGAGTTGACCGGCGAACGCGCAGCAGAAGCTTTGCCGTCCCACTCGTTGAAATCCTCGGGAAGAGTGTCAGGTAATAACGGAGCTAACTCTTTTGGAGATGCCATTGTCCGTCCTCTCCTTTCTCGTAGGTCGCGCCTTTGTAGGAACGCGTTTCGCGCGGGCTTGCCGTGGCGGCAGTGTCTTCGCCTGTTGTTTCCGCCGGCGCCGAATCCGCAGGGGCCGAGTTGTTTGCGATGAAGCTCCACGAGGGCTTAGTCTCAGTGGCTGCGGTCGGCGATGAAGTCATGTCAGGCAATCCTTCCACCTCAAGCACGACCGCGCTTTGCGCCGTCGCGTGATTTTCAATGTCCGTTGGAGTGAACGATACGGAGAGGGTGTACCTTCCTGGCGCGAGGACGTGGCCCGCGCCAGGAGTGTAGACAAATGTTCCCGGAACCGATGCGGTGGCGTTCAACTGAGTGGCGCTCAGCGCTGCGCCGTAGGAAATGGCAGACGGGGTCGGCCAGGTGATGACGGTTGGTAATTTCTCGGTAATCGTCACCGACGCGCCCGCACGCACTGTTGTGTAATTCAATGTGTCGGCCGGAGTGAAGGTTACTAAGAGCTCGTGTTGTCCCGGCGCAAGCACTTCGCCGGCGGCAGGTTTATAGGCAAATGATCCCGGCACTGTTGCTGTGGCATTGAGTTGAGTTGCGCTAAGAGCAGTGCCCTGGGTAATGGGCTCCGCTGGGGACCATGTGACGACAGGAGTTGCCTTGGTCACAGTCAGTGAAGCAGAACTCTGCGATGAAGAGTAGGTAAAAGTATCCGCGGGGGTGAATACGACCGACAGCCTATGCTGCCCCGCCGCAAGCACCGCTCCAAAGCCAGGGTTGTATTCGAAAGCTCCGGGAATCGGCGCCACCGCACAGAGTTGTTTGTCGCTGAGCTGCGTGCCATACGTAATCAATTCAGGTGTCGCCCACTGGATGGTGCACGCTGCTTTGGCCACGGTGACCGCCACGGTCGCCTGCGCTGTGGTGTAGTTGGCGCTGTCGGAGGGCGTGAATGTTACCGAGAGCGTGTGCCTTCCCGGGGCCAGCACCTCGCCCGGACCGGGAGAGTAGTCGAAACTTCCAGCCGCTGGCGCTGAGGCATTCAGTTGAGCATCGTCCAGTGCGGTGCCGTAGATGATCGTGGCAGGTTTTGGCCAGGAGAGGACCGGCGTTGCTTTGGTCACAACAATTGAAGTTGCGGACTGCAGCGGAGCAAAGCGGTCGGAATCTGCCGGTGTGAATGTTACCCATAGCGTGTGCGTTCCAACCGGCAACACATAGCCTGGGCCCGGGGTGAAGATAAGTGTCCCCTCAATCGATGCTTTGGCATTCAGCTGGGCGAAGGTAAGTTTGTCTCCGTAGGCAATGGAATCGGGCGCGGGCCATGTAATGACCGGAGTCGAATGTGTCTCCACGGAAGCCAACTTTGTGTGACCAGCCTGTTCATCGTGGGCCAAATCCGTCTGCAAGAAACTTCTTCCGGAACCTCTATGTTCGAATTCGCTATTCTTTTCCGGCGGCAGGGGTCGACCGGTAATCGAGCTGGCCATCTCGAGACTGATGCGCGAGATGCGTGTTTCTGTAAGGCCGGTTTCGCCGCTCTGCAGCGCCCGTGCAGCGTCCTGATCATTGGGGAGCTTCCATCGCACCGGCTTGCCGAGAGCCTGGGCGATGACATCTTCATTCATGGTTTCGTGGAAATGGGAATCGAACCGGTTGATTACGATTTCCAGGTTTCGGCTTCCTTCAGTGAAGAACTGCGAGATCAGGCGATTGGAATTGCGCAGTTCCGAGATGCCGGTCTGGATAACCAGGTAGTTGGTGGAGGCATGTTCGAACAGAGCCTTGGCCGCCACATCGATCCTCGATCCCACGTCGACGATCACATGATCGAATTCGCGCCGCGCTACGGCGATCAGCTTGTCGATGGACTCTTTGGAAACCTCAACCTCGGGAACGTTGGTGGGAGCCGCAAGTACGAATACTCCCGAGCGATGCTGGACGAGCAGAGTTTGGAGGTAGGCGGCATCCATCCGCTCGATATTCCTTAGCGCATCCTCCGTCGAATTACTCGCTGCGATTCCCAGACAGAGCGCCGCGTCTCCGATGGGTAGAGCGAGATCGATGAGCAGGATCTTTTGGTCAGCTCTCTGGGCCAGAGCGATGGCAACATTGCAGGCGACCGTGGTAACACCGGATCCGCCTTTGGAGCCCGCGAAAACCAGCAACTTGCCCGGCCCCCCCTCTGAGGACGCAGGCTTTTCATGCAACGTGTTTGCGGTCCGAATAAGGGCCTCGGAGGCAGCGCTCTGCTCGAGAGGCAGAAGCAAGTACTCACGTGCCCCGGCGCGCATGAAGCGGACGGCAAGTCTCGGGTCGGCATTCAGCGAATAAACCATGATCGCGGCGTTTCTGGCGCTCGCCGTCTTCACTAATTCGAGTGCGGCATCGGGGTCGCTGTCGAGGTCGAGGACGAGAATGTCGAACGACGCCAGCAACCTTTGCAGATGCTCAAGCTCCGGAGGGTAGGAATCGAACTCACGCACAACGGCGCGGCGAGTTCCACCAAGAGCTGCTGCCACAGCCGAGCGCCTCTCCTCGTGCGGGCCAATCAATGCGACCTTCAGAGGTTTGGTCCCATTGCCTCCGGCAAACTTCAAGCCGTAATTTGGTGAAACGTCTGCTGAACTCACGGTCTTCACTACTCCTTGAGGTTGCGCCCCACTCCTCGCTCAAACCTCAAACCGACAACTGTCCGGCGACTGCTCTCGCAGGTTTCTTCCACTGCATCCGTTCAGTAGTGGTTCGATTCCGGCGAGAAAACCTTCAGTGTAAGCATCGGCATATCACTGCCTGCCCTACAGTACGTCGTCTGATGATGGTAATCATTTTTGGGGCAATTTGGAACTAAGGTAACCTCAAAGTTGCATTACCAAAGTGTTTGAGGGTCGGGGGTTCCCGCGGTCAGGCCCGATAATAGTTCACTCACTGAGCTGCACCTTTAATTTGGTCCGCATATGTGGAAAGCGCGCTCAGGCAGCGATTTGTTGATGGAGGAATCACTCGAGATCAGCTGCATCCCAGAGCTAAACAGTCTCCGGGGATTGGCCGGTACAACGAACCGGCAGGACACGAAAGGTGTAAGGGAGCAGGCGATTATTTTTTTGCAGCACGTCGTCCGGCGGGCTCCTCGAGCCGTCAGCGGACCCATGCCGCTGCCGCGATACTGAGACGGCATCGTAAGCGGGGCACTTTCAATGGATCACCGAACCGTGCATTGCACGGCAAGCACAGCCAATATTTGATCGCGACGTCGGGCATGAGCCGGTCGAGAATCGGTGCCCGAGAACTGGAGCCATTGAACGGTGCAGTTAGGCCGCCGGAATGCACTTCAGCCACCGTCTCCGAACCTGATTTGTTTGGTACAATTTGAATCACGGGACATGGACAGATGTTCTCGTGTTGCGGGTCGCCTGCAGCAGCTTTGTCGGCAAGGCTTCATGCCCTCCGTGCTGGTCCATTCATCGCGGAATTCATTTAGATTCCGCGGAAAATGTGAAAGCGGGAGAAAAGATAGACAGCAGCGGTGGACAGCAAATTCTTAGACTTAGCATGAGTCAAAAAAGAAAGAGGGGACGTAGCTCAGTTGGTTAGAGCGCTGCCCTGTCACGGCAGAGGTCGCGGGTTCGAGCCCCGTCGTCCCCGCCATACATTCCAAAGAGCTTACGGAATGATGGCACCCACAGTGACAACCCACAATCCAACCCACATTCTATTGCACCGAACTTGAGTGCATTCCCATTGCATTCAAGAACGATCCCTGCGCTGCGCGTGTCTCGTCCGAGTCTTCCTGCGTGTACAGATCGAGAGTCGTCTGGATCTTGCTGTGACGCAGGATGCCTTGCACGGTCTTCGGTTCGACCTTCGCCTTGTTCACCAACCAGTTGCTGAGGCTGTGACGCAAGTTGTGAAGCCCGAACCGCTGGCCGCCCTCGATGTGCACTCCGGCTTGCTTTGCTGCCGGTCGCAGATGGTCGGCGACGAATACGGAAGAACAGAGCGGTTTCCTTCCCTGGGATCGCATCGATGGAAAAACGAAGTCAGCCTCTTTCGCGTAGGGCGTTTGCCGTTGCCACACACGAAGATGCTCGGCCAAGACCGAATGCAGCGGCACGTACCCGTCCGATGCTTCGGTTTTCGTTTTTCCGTCTTCGCCCTTGGCCCATCGTTTCGACACCCGAATCCTTCCCTCGATCCACAGCACGTCCGCCCAGCGCAATGCCAGAATTTCCGACGAGCGCAATGCGGTCGCCGCGCAGGTGAGCACCAGCGCGAAATGAAGCGGGGAGGAGAGGGATTTGAGAATGGTCAGCGTCTGGGCCGGGGTGATGATAATCGCCCGGTAGTTGGACTTGCAGCGCGTTTCGACGTGTAGCACTGGGTTCTTCGCAACGTGTTCGTGCAGGATGCCGATCTTGTAGATGCGGTGCATAAGGCCTCGTATCTTAGATATCGTCGTCCAGGCAAGTCCTTTGGTTTCGTTGAGGGATTTTAGCCACTTCTGAATCTCGAGCGGTTTGACGTCCTCCGCGATGGCCTCGCCAAACCTCTTGATGAGGTAGTCGCGGACATAATGCTCAACGATGGGGATGGTGTTTGCCGATTTCGGGCGCACAGCGTCCGCGCCGAAATCGTTTTTCAGGTATTGCTCCGCCAGAAAGTCGAACCGGACGCGACCGGGCCCGGGGGCATCGTTGATTCTGACGAGCAGTCCGAGCTTGTCCACTTCACGCCAGGCGTCCTTTTCCTTCGGAAAATCGCGCACGAGCCCGACTGGCAAAGTGTTCTCGACCCGCCTGCCATCCGCTCCCATGACACGATAACGCAGCACCCAAGTCTCTCCTTCCTTGCGTTTTACTGTTTTCAAACATCCTCGCTGATAAGCCATAGCTCCTCTTTTCAGCGGGGACTGCCTAGACTCGATGATCGCACAATTCCCGCACTTTTTGGATCGGCGTTGCGGGCGATGGCCGCCGCGAGTTCTGAGAGCCGGAACACCCAGGTTTTGCGGAGTTCGCCGGTCCCAAGCGAATAGGCTCCGGCGATGCCGCGCCGGGCGAGCGTCAGCAAAAAGCGACGCTTGATCCCGATGAAGTCCGCAGCCTCATCGGCGGAGACAAATGGCTCGACCATGAATTTTTCGTCCGCGTTCATGACGCCTCCCTTTCCAAGTTCGCTCGGCCAAATAAGTTTTGACCCGGTGCACTACCACATCCCCGCCACCGAAAGCGGACTTCTTCTACATGATTTGCGCTGGGCCTCATCGGACGTCCTAACCGTAAAGCTTCCCCTCGTCGGCCCTGGGAAAGCAGACCCCGGAATCCAATTTCCAGCCGGGCCGGTCGCAGGCGGTCAAATGTTCAAGATCGCCGCCTTTCCATAGCTCGTAGGCCCGCCAGCCATCGCGGCAGCCGACCGGATTTTCTCCAGGATGCCCCGCACGGTTACGTTGATCTTTTCTGGAACTGCCTCGTGAAGGTCACTGTAATGGCTGAGTACGATCATCAAAGCCCATACGGCATCTGTCGGCTCGATCCCGAACCTGTCAGCGTAAGACCTGACACGCTCGCGCTCATCCTCAGACAGGTCCGCAAGAAGGACGCTATAGAGGTCGTTACTTGCTGGGGGCATCGTCGCAGACCTTGTCGAAAATGTTGTGGGCACATTCGCGGTGCCACCGCTCGATCTCCGCGCGATTTCCCAGTGTTGCCGTCTCCCGCGCTCTTTCGAGCGTGAGTCGGTTGCTTTGCACGAAATTGGTTACGCGCGTGGCGAGTTGCCGAAGAAACAACGATAATCCTTGCCGCACTTCCACCCGCAGAGGCGAGTTGTCGCACAACTCAAACAGCGATGGGGTCATGCCAAAGAAGCGGTTCACGCCCTCATTGTTGCTTGCGATGGTATTGACCACAACCTTATCGTCCTTACTTGCGTCCACTATGTCCAGAAGACGCAGCCAATCGTCGTTTTCATCGAGGTTTACGAGTGAGAACGACCTCACGGCCTTCTGGCAGGCTTTGCCAACGTCGGGGTAGGCAGCATCGGTTTCCACCAATGGGACCTGCCGGTTTCCCATCCGAAGTAGTCGAGGAGTGCGATCACGCCCATCGACTTCCACGCCGCGGCGCCACCTTTGCTGCCCGTTACAAAGAAAACCGTTGCCATACCTTGCTTCTTTCCTAAAGCGGAATGTCCGCCTTCATTTGAAACTTCCCAGGCCTTACTTCAACGGTTGATGCCCCCGGCGTGCTTTTACTGCTCGCTTTTACTGGAGTTTGTTCCGTTGGTGATGCCAGTTTCTTCAGGTAGGTCGAAAGGGCGTGGATTGTGATAACGACGCCGTTCTCTTCAAAAATACGGACCAACATCCTCAGCGTGTAGCCGTTCTCCCGCAACTTTTTCAACTGCGGGTATACTTCCCGGACGATCTCTCCCATCATGTAGGACTCGGGTTGCGGAGGAGGTACATTCCCTCTCTCATCCAGGCGAGTGCGAAAGACCTCGAACTGCTCTGCGGTGAGCGTTTGCGGCTTGCGACGCCGTTTTTCCATCTGCCTTCCTCCTTTCCTAGCCAACAACGAGTCGAGAACATCATAGCACAAAATTGACAGCAAATATGTATTAAGTTAAAGTCGGAACTGTTGCCTGAGCAACCGGAATTGTTAAATGGTACGGCGAGGTGCGCGCTGTATATACCAAAACTCCCTACGGTCGTTTCGGCATATCCACCGGCCCAAACACAATCCGCTTCGCTACTCGTGTTTGGGCCTGCGCATCTCGCTCAGGGCTTCGCCCCGAGACCCCAGAGGAATCCTGCGATGGCCAGACCAAAACAGAAAGAACATCGCCGAGGGCAGCTCATCAAACTTCTTTCAGAAGAAAAAGAGATCATTCGACGCAACGCGTACATAGCCGGCTTAACGGTCAGCGAATACATGCGAAGATGTTCCCTCAACAAACGGCTTCATTCGCGAATAGACGACAAGGCAATCAACCGCTTAAGCAGCCTATGCGGTCTCATGAAACATCTGCTCATGCAAATTGTGGGCCATCCACACGAGGACGAACTCAGGCGCGAACTGAATACGATTCTCGCGAGGATCACCGCAACACTACGAACCGTTGTCAGCAATAACGAGGACTCGTAATGATCGCCAAACGAGCACATTGTGGCAATGATTCAGTGAGTAATCTCCGACGGTTCTTCAATTACCTGTCCACAGAACTCGCTCCGGTGGACGACCTAACCAGCGTGGTGGTCGATGTACCACGAGTCAAACCGGCTTCGTACAAACGCAACGACTCCCCTTATACAAGAGCACCGACTTTGTCCAGAGTGCCGACACAACGGCCCACAATCCTTGACGTACGCGCGCAACGCTTCTCTCCCACATCAGAAGCGATCGATCTCGGCACCTCACAGAAAGATGGTCTGTAACAGGGACTGAATCGCGATGTACTGAGGGACCAACATGATTGCTAAAGTCCAACCGAGCAAACGTAAATCCAGAAGTAGTTTCAAGCGGTTGCTCAACTACCTTACGAAAGAACGCGACGCAATTACCGGCGATACTCTTCTTCGTGGAGACGTCGTATTGTCGAGCAACCTCGTCGGTATCGACACAGCAGCAGCCGAGTTGAAAGCGCTGGAATTCTTCAACCCACGTTGCCACGATGCAGTGTTCCATTACGAACTGGCATGGCCGCCAGGTGAACGTCCGTCTCGCGCACAGTGGACCGATGCTGCCTTACACACACTGAAGCAACTTGGGTTCAACGCACACTTGTACGTTATCGTTGCTCACGACGACAAGAAGCACTTCCATGTCCACATCATGGTGAACAAGATTCACCCCGTAACGTACAGAGCCCATACGCCATCTTTCAGTTGGCTGACTCTCGATGCCGCAGTACGCTTTCTTGAAGCAAAGCATGGTTGGGCGCACACACCTGGTCCGACACGTTGGGATGAGGCATCGCAACAGGCTGTGCGCATTTCAAGATCCGAACGCAATGCGCTTCGATGCGCCAGACAACAAGCAACCGGCGCCGCCGCGCAATTTGAACATTACCAGGATCAGGAATCATTTCAATCCTACGTGCGACGGGAAGTGGCCCCCAGTGTCCGGAAACTTCTAACGCGGCAGAATGTCACGTGGGAGGACCTCCATCGCCTTCTTTCGAAGGCTCATCTCAGGCTTGAGAAGGTGGAATCGGGCGGATATACGGTTCTCGCCATCGACGACACCATCCGGGTGAAGGCATCTGATGTATTTCGCAACAACTTTGCTGGAAAGATCAACCGTCAGAACACTGAGGCTGCTCTTGGGACCTGGACACCCGCCTCAACATTCGGCTATGAGGTCGATCAACATGGCGCACAACATACGGCGCAACATAACCCTCGTAATAGCCCACTGAGGGAAGAACGGAAAGCGCAACGACACGCCGAACGTAGTGCCCTGATGGCGGATTATAACCAGTATCGTAATCGGCGGCGAGAAGTGTGCAAAGCCCTCACAACAGACGGCAGGGAAGGCCGACAATATGTTCTTGATGTCTTGCGCCAACAAAAGAAGGAGATTCGCGCATCCGCTCTGCCGTGGCGGGACAAAAAGGTCCTGCTCTCTCAGGCTGTGGCCCAATCGGTACTCGAAGTAGGATCTCTGAAGCTGTCTATTCAACAGAGGCGACAGGAGGCATCTCCGAAGGATCTTCGCTCGTGGGTTGCGGACCGTGCCGACCAAGGAGACGCACGAGCGGCCGCGCAACTTCGGGGATGGCGATATGCCGACCAACGAAATCAACGACGGCTCAACGCAAGGCTGGAACCAGACGCACTGCATATCGAGCCGCCACCCGAGGACAACCAGAAATCCGAATGGGCGGACTTTGTACAGCAACGGCTTTCGGCTCAGCAGGGGCAGCAGAATCTCGCCAAACAGATCGCCGCAACACGAATCTGGACGATCAACCGCAGGAGCGGCGACGTGTCCTACATGCTCAACGGGAAGGTCTCGGTGATCGACCGCGGGCGCCTCGTGACCGTTCTCAACCAGGATGAAGCGGCAATCGTCTTCGGGTTGGAGATGGCCGTCCAGAAGTATGGATCGCGAATTGCTTGTACCGGCACCGACGAGTGGAAGCGGATGGTCACAGCGACCGCCGTTAAGCATGGCATCCTTGCCCAATTCACGAACCCGGAGATGCAAAACGCCCAAAGCCAACAACACCGCGGAGCTGATCCACTGCAACTTCAGGCTGCGCGTCTGCATTCCATAGAGACCCGTCTCAGAACGGAGGAAACTCAAGACTTGGTTTTCACCGACGAAGCGGATGTGCGCCAGCTTCTCTTTATTTTCCAGCCGGTTGCTCAGGCACGACAATTCGTCGAGCTTCTGACCGCGTCTCAACTCCCGGAACCAAAGTCAAACGTAGACGGCACTCTGACCATCGCCCTCCTCAGGTCTCCCACGGGCCAGCAGTCTTTCAGGGTATCGATTCACGAGGGGAAGCGACAAGAGATCATCGATCTGGTTGTGCAAGCCCGGCAGATGGCGCATCGGCTGATGCGCAGTAATCTCAGAACATACATCAATGAAAGAGAGGGCAGGTAGGTGATGATCGAACAACACCGTTATCATCCACCACGGAAGAGTGGACATGCGCTGCAGCGCGCCCGCAACAGACTTTCTACGATCCTCTCGTGTGCGCCCGCCTGTTGTTTAGCACCGCCAGGAACGGCTATGCCACTGTGGCCTGTGCCGGAACTTTGAGCTTATAGACGAAGGCAAAATAGGCCACCATCACGCGAAATGCCTTGGACCGATTCACTCCGCAGAGGACCTCTCCTCCAACCCTCTCCAGCTCATCGGCAATCTCGTACGTCAATGGAAACACGAATGCGGTGTCAATAGTCTGAAATGGAATGTTCAGCCACTGGTTGTTGTAGAAAGCAAGAAGCTGCGCCTGCGCGGCCTTGGTTTTGAAACTCATGATGATGTGCTCTGCGAGGGCGTTCTTTCTTTGGATTTTCAGCACGGCAAAGAGTTGATTGAAATGGGTCTTGGTGAATCTGGAATCGACGGTGAGCCGGAGTTGAGTGCGCTTCTCTGCGGGAGAAACGACTCTGCGCTTCGGTCGGGTTGTTGCCTTCTTCGTGGCAGGCATCTGGCCTCCTTCTCGTGATATATCTTACAGCATTTGTATTCTATGCTCAAAGACCATGCACTAAGTGATTATGACCAAAAGGGTTCGCGTGGAGGGAGCGCCGGGGGCAGCAGTGGCTTTATTGCATGAGGAGGCGAGTGCGCGGACCCGAATGAAACACAACAAGTCCTAACCGTGGGGGGAGGGAGAAAAGGAAATGTTGTCTGTCGGCTTTTCTCTTGGCAGTTTGCAACCGCTACGAAGCCGCGCCCGCCCTGGCCATGGATGCCGGACAGATGGCGAACAAAGCCCGAACAGCGCCGGACACGGTACGAAGTGAGTACGAGCTTGGTTCGATGCCGCGCCGGGTATCGGCTCTCGTTGCGCATTGGCGCAAGGGATGGTGTCTCCCTCTCACCGCTCCGCCGCTGGCCCTGCCCATGCCGCCCGATGGCTCCGCAGTCGCACTCCGGTTCTCTTGAGAACGGAGGAGCAGACATGCTCCTCATGACTGGGAACACCCGCAGCGGAGGCGTCGGTCAGGGCCGCGCGTCCTTTGCGCGCCGCGTAGCGGGCGAAGCGCCTTGACGGACGCTGGAGCGGAGGGTATTCGGCCACGGACGCCGATGGCCTGTATTTTCAACAAGTTCACGCGCAGTAACCGTCACGTTTACGCGACGGAACCGAGAACACGCCGATTCGCCGCCAACTGCCTCATTCCACACACGTTCACCCACAGCAACCTGTAAACGCCAGCGTTTTCGCGGCTTCCGTCTGTAGGCCGCTCATTCCATTGTGGTTCCCGCAGAGTAACTTCAGGTTCCCCTACAGCACCCGTTCCGGGGTGGTGTGTCCCTATCCACCCGCTGCTTTAGCAGCGTGCTCTTCGGCGGGTACTCCACGGCTGCCCAAGTGGGCTACTGCCGACAAGGCCGCGACACCTAAGCCTACTGCGCGGCAGGAACCTTCACGCAGGATGTCGGGCTTGTCCTTAGCCCAGGAAGGCTAAGAAGTGCAGAGAAGGGGAACATGTTTGCGGCGGTTACGATAGACACATCTGGGAGCCAGTCTGCCGTCGGCGAGGTCGTCGGCTTACCTGTGCTTAAATGCTTCTCGCTCGTCGCGGTCTTCGTAGCCTTCCCCTTGCTGATCGAGAAGGACTCCGATACGCTCCTGTCACCTGGCAGGACATTGAGGAGACGGGAGAGCCTCACCAACTGCCCGTGGTCGTCGAAGAAGTAGTGGTCGTAGACCGTCCAGTCGCCCGATTCGTCAGTCTCTGTCATGTCGATCTGTGATAAATGGCCATTCGAGAAAGCCACCGTGCCAACGGTCATGGCTCCAACCTGTTGCACCCTGGCCTTCCACGTCGATTCCGCGAGGTAGGAACACCATTGGTTATTGTTCGCATCCTCCAGCAAGAAGAGCTTCGAGGCTTGGGTTGGCGCAGAAGCAGAGCTGGGTTGAATCAGCAGAAAACAGCCTGCGAAAATAGCTAGAAACGATCTCATTGGGCACCTGCACTAGCCTGGCAATTAGCTACTTGAGCTGCGCTGGGACTCGTACCTGCGTGTGGTAATTGAAAATGAGGAGGATCAGGATGCGAAAAGGTTCCGCCCCACGTTAAACCTTGCGCCCCCATCGCCGTTCTGACCTTGGGAAAATTGCTACTTGTTGTTCCATTGATATCGACAGCATTTCCAACTTCATGCTGGGACACTCTCGCAGCCGGATTTGGGCCTGATCCTCCGTTCTGCATTCGGCCCTGATCGTCAGGCGTTCTAAAACCGCTATTGATCGTAGGAGTGATGTTCTGGGAGTTTAGGTTGTTGAATGCGGCAGTGAGGTCAACCGCCATCGATGGACTAAATAGGGCGACAGCGTTGGTCCCGAGGTTAAAGCTTCCTCCGGGTGCCATGAGCGGACAGGAGAGGATGATTTTCAACCAGGCATCGGTACCGGCGTTCTCCTTCTCAGTGTCCGCAAGTTGAGCTTGGTAGCAACCATCCCCTTGTCCCTCGCAGGGATCAATATTAGGTAGTTCTTGCGGAGGCGGCGGGATTGGATTGTCTTCGCACCCACCGTCTGACATTCCGCCTCCGCCGTCATCCCCATTCGCTGGGCTGGCTAGAACAGGCGGACAATCGCCATCGAGGCCATTCGGATCAATAAATCTCAGAGGATTGTTCATCGAGTAGGCGTACAGATTCAGGCTTTGGGGGTTGGTGGGATCGACGTAGGCAAGTCCTGATGGATCAGGGCTCATCATACGGCCCATGGAACTTGCATAGTACCTTGCGCCGAAGTAGTCGTTACCGGATTCGGCATCGCGTTCTTTGCCGGTATAACTGCATGGCAAAAAGCACACTACGGATGCAGAAACTGCGGAGCGCATCATAGTGTCATTCCTTCCTGTCGTAGGCTCATTGCTGCGTCGGGGGATCGGCATGGTCTGACTCGTGAATCAGCGGAGTTACTGGCGGTCTTTGTGCGGTCCATGATGGCGATGGGGGCGACGAGACTGAAGTCGAATCACTCTTACAGTCGGAGATCAGGAATAGAGTTTTGTTCGATGGAATAGACCCAGGGAACATCGAGTACTGTGCTGCATTCTTCAAGAGGACTCCAAACTCGATCCGAGCCGAAAACAGTCCCCCTGCTACGAATAGCTTGTCTGTGATTGGTTCAGTGAATGCGACGACAACAGACTGATGTGGGGCGATCGTGATCCAATGGCCCGGTTTAATATCTAGTAGCAATCCTGTGCTACCCGTTGACGTCGCTTTCTCAAATCTTTCAAAAGATATGGAGTGAACCACGCCATCCTGACTCAGTTCAACTGCTTGCTCGCTCGCATTCGTCAATATTGCTTCAAGATCAAGGGTCTGTTGTCCGACACAAACCATCGGTGAAGGCACAAGGAGCCGGACTGCAATCGTGCCCTTTTCCGACGCTCCCGAGCACGGAGAAAACATCATCGAAAGCGCCAGGACCCACGTCCCATACAAAAAGTTGATGATACACTTAGCCTTTGTCAAACCCATGAAGACGCCTCCTTCTATTGACGCGGCGCAAATTGATGTCCGACATTGTTCACAGACCATACGCACTGGTGATTCGAGCTACCACCACTTGTTTCCAGGTGTGGGTGCTCCGACGATAGATTTGCCCCCTATCGGAGTTGTAGGATGACCAAATTCGGTCGCGCGGGTATTGGCACGAACCCCTGAATCGACAGCTTGAATCGCGCCATGAAGAGCCCAAAGATAATCTTGGGTAACGGCTTGACCTGGTTCAAGGTTACTTATTCCGGTCGACTCGGTGCCACCAAGTTCATAGTGATCGTTGACGCCCATTAAATGGGTAAACTCGTGCGGAGCGTCAGAGCCCAGCGAATTTATGTTCCAAGTGCCCTTATCCTGCCCTGATCCGTCGCCTGGCCTCACCCCAGAGCTGCCATCCACGGTGTCTCCCATCACCTTTACGCCGGGAAACGCGGCGCCATTGCTGAGTCCAATGGCATTCTGCGCACCGCTCTGTTCGGCTGCTTGCTGGCTACCCACGACCTGAACGCTGACGCTCGTTGTCACGTTATAGTTAACACCGTTGGCGTCGGTAAACGAACCGGTCCAAGCCTTGTCGATCGAACTAGTAATTGTCGATGCCGCACTGTTCAATTGATTCTGGGTGATGCCACTTCCCGGAGCCGCATATATCGCAAAGCTGGCCGTGATGCTCACATTGCACGTCGTTTTATTGTCAGTGGTTGAACAGCTCCAGGACTGCGTCGCTGTGGTTCCAGAAGGGTCCGTGTAGCGCAGCGGGTTATTACGACCGTATGTGTATAGATTCCAGCTCTGAGGATCGGCAGCGTGCGAATCATTCCAAAAGTCATCCGGGCTCATGAACCGGCCCATCGAACTGCTGTAGTACCTTGCCCCGAAGTAGTCGTTGCCTGATTCGGTATCCCGTTCTTTGCCGGTACTACACGACCCGACGCGGTTTAATTCCGCCTGTCCGCGCAACCCTAATGCGGTCGTGGAGTTGCAGACAGTCGGCCCCTGATACAGGGCCGGATTCCTGCCCGAAAGCCCCTGATGCGGTTTTTCGCCCCCAAGCCGCATCGCGGCCATAGAGGCCGTCTGGGATGCGCGCGCTGGAAGCAAGCTGCATGTGGCTACGATTGTACGGCTTGAGGGGCTGGGAAGGGCAGCGGATGCGGCCCCGGATGCCGCCTGGGAACGGAGCGCGAGCGGGGACGGATTTTGGGCATAGTCCATTCTTCTTTAGCTGTAAATACACAGCTAAAGGGGGAAGGATTTCAGTTAAAAAACAGCAGCTAAAGGAAAAGATTTCTGACTGTTTCGCAGGCTTTGACCTGGCTGGAAGCGGGCCGTTTGCGTGGCTCAGATGGGGCGGATTCGGCGGCTATTCGTCCGGCTCTTCGCGGTCTTCTGCCGCGTCCCTTTCGAGCGCCGCCGCCAGTGCTTCGGCGGCTGGATTGCTAGGACTGGAAGCCCTTGGAGGCGGGCAAGGGCGGCGCGTTCCCTGGCTCGATGAACGCCGCCGGATGGGTCGCCGCGTAGACCTGCTGCAAGGCTCTGAGCGCAACCTGGGTATAAATCTGCGTGGTCTTGATGTCCTCGTGTCCGAGGATCTGCTGGATAAAACGGATGTCGGCCCCGTTCTCGTGCATGTGCGTGGCCATGCAGTGGCGGAGTAAGTGGCAGGCCCCGCCCTTGCCGGACTTCGCCGCGCCGATCCGCTCCTTGACCACGTAGGTCAGATGGTCGCGGCTGAACGGCTCGCCGTCCGTGGTCAGGAACGCCGTGAAGTCGTCCGGCTCGATGGCAAGCTGGGGCCGCGCCTCGGCGATGTACTTGCGCAGCCACGCCGCCGCCCGCTCTCCGATCGGCACGTATCGGTCCTTCTTGCCCTTGCCCTGGTTGACCAGGATCAGGCCGCGGTCAAGCGGCAGATCGAAGAGTTTCAGGCGCACCACTTCCAGACGCCGCAAGCCGGTCGCATAGATCGTTTCGAGGATGGCGCGGTCCCGCAAGCCGATTGGCTCCTCGACCTCGCACAGCGTCATGATCCGCTCGACCTCTTCAACGGAGAGGATGGTCTTGGGCAGAGTGCGGCCCAGCCTGGGCAGGTCGATCTCCGACGCCGGGTTATGCAGGATGTGGTTCTGCCGCGTCATCCATCGGAACCACACGCGCAAGGGCACAAGCCGCGCGTGCTGGCTGCGGAAGGTCAGCGGCTCCCCGTTCTTTTTGCGGTAGAAGAAGAGTACCGCTGATAGCGTTCCAGCACTGGGCGCGTGACCTCGATGGGTTCGCGCAAGCCGTGTTCATAGGCCCACTCGATGAAAAAGCCGATGTGAACGAGACGATTCTTCACCGTGAACTCGGAGTAGCCGCGCACACTGAGCGCCTCCAGATGCTCGCGCATCAGCAGTTCCATCGGCGTCTTGGGCGCGGCCTGGGGCTTGCGGGTTTTGGTTATGCGGGCCATGCGCTGCCCCCTGTTCTGCCGTTGCCGTTTCCGTTGGGCCGGGGCATGGGTACGATTACGATGGGAGTTTGCGGAACGCCGCTGGCCTCGGCCTCCATATATGCGTTTTTCGCGCTTTTATCGGAAAAACCGGCTTCCACCCGCGTCATTGCTGGCGATTTCGTCACTCATGACCACCCCCCAGACATCCCCCGGACACCCCCGTGTCCGCGGGCCAGACCGCTGCCCTTCCAACCCAGACACCCCCTCTGTAAACCCAGACCGGTCCTCCGAACGCGCCGATTTCGCGCCGTAGCTCAACCCCGGCAACACCGGCCTGCCGTTCGCGTCCATCTCGAAGTTGAGCGCATAGACGAAGCTCTGGCCGGAGACGCCGCGATGCAGCGCCAGGTATTCCAACTCCTCCAGCCGGTGCAGGTGCGTTCTTCAACTGCGAGTCGCTCCAGCCGGTAAACTGCCGCACGGTGGCCCGCGTGAAGCGGTAGTCCAGCCGCTCGATCTGGAGCCGTTCGCATTCCGCCGTCACCATCTTGTCGATCAGCAGCAGCAGGCGGCGCGTCTGCGTCTGCACGTCGTCCAGCGAACGCATCAGCACATGACTGGCAAGCTCCCACGCCAGTTTTACGTCGGCCTCGGTCGCCTCGATGTACTCCAGCGTTTCGCCGTCCTCTGATGCTGGTTTTGATTTCGCGCTGATGCTGATGCAGCAGGGCTATCGCCTGGATCAGCGCGATGAACTTCATGTGGTCGCGCCGGGTGCGCGTCATGGTGTCGGGGAAGCGGCGCTCCTTCAGGCATTCGATCACCACATCGACCGGGCGCAAGAGACGCTGCGCGTTGCGGTGCAGTCGAACGATCTTGTTTCGCCGCGTCCGCGCCTTCAAGCCTTCGAGCGTCTGCGCCTCGCGCTGCTTTTGGTGGATGGCCTGGGTCTGCTCCCGGTCCTCGTTGACAGCAAGTACGAGGCAGCGGTTCATCAACTCCTCGTCCACGTCGGGCGCTGTCGTCGTCAGGAAGAGCATCACCGGGCCTTCCACTGTGTACTCGTGCGTAACGTGCTTGCCGCTCACCGGGTCTTTGCCAGTGCTGGCGATATTGAGCTTGCCTTCCGACTGCAAGAGTTTGAGCGGATAGCTCGCGGCCTCCGCGCCCTGCTGCTCTGCGATGGCAAGTATCTTGTGCTTGAGATTCTTTTGCCCCATGTAAAACAGGGCTTGGCCGGTCATGGCCGTGTAGCTCTCCCGGTGTTCTTCCGGCATGAAGTCCAGTACCGCTTCCATCAGCGAACTCTTGCCCG
Source organism: uncultured Acidobacteriota bacterium (assembly GCA_963826735.1). Classification (GTDB taxonomy): domain Bacteria; phylum Acidobacteriota; class Terriglobia; order Terriglobales; family Acidobacteriaceae; genus Telmatobacter. The sequence goes on along the minus strand of CAWGYN010000002.1, from coordinate 394,379 downwards.
CAGACGAGGACGACTGCACCACGATGGCCAGCGGCTTCGCCAGCATCCGCGAGACCGCCGCCAGATAACTTACCTTCTTGTTCGTCTCCTCGCCCACCGCGCCGCACTTCTCGAAGTCCTCAAGCACCCGCTCCAGCAAGCGCGGATCGCGCAGCAACTCCATCGCGGCCGCCTGTTCCTCGGCCGTCATCAGCGCCGTTTCCTCGGGCGGCGCAAGCACCTTGGCGATGCGCTCCCGCTGCAACTCCGCAAGCACCGTCCACAACTGGCCCACCTCACGATGGATCGTCTCTTCCTTCGCGGCGAGCTCGTGCGCGGCCTGCTTGACGAACGCCGCTCGCTGCCGGAACGCCTCCATGTCCAGCGTGTCGCCGTGATAGCAGAACTCCCCGCGCACGTTCCGCCCCGACACCTTCACGTTCACGCGCATCTGGCCCCGGCTCGTGCATTTGTCGAGTCCGAGAACGCGATACTCGCGCGGCCCGATGGTCACCGCGACTTCGCCGCCCTCCGTCTTCACCTGTGGCTCTGTCGGCACAGACAGCGGCATGGGCCGCGCGGCTGGCTCTTCTACAGGAACGGCGGGTAAAGGCACGGCATTTACAGCTAAAGAAAAAGCTCTCTCCTGCGGCTTCTCTGGCTCCGGGCCTGGCTCACTCGCAACCGGCGCAACTGCTGCGCCTGGCTCCGGCGTCGGCGCTGGCTCTGCTGCTGGTTCCGGCATTGGCTCCTCGATCTTTTTTTCTTTAGCTGTGCTTTTGTCTTTCGCTGGCAGTGGCTCGACGGTTGGCGCCGCCGCTCGAACTGGCTCGGCCACGACAACCGGAACCGGCGCGCGGCCCGCTGGCCGTGGGCCTTTACCCATCCACGCCGCGCCGGTCAGCAACACGCCCAGCGCCTTCGCCGCTGGCTGCGTCACACGCGCGTACTCGTTGGCGTCCTGGCCCTTCGGGAACTGCACACGGAAGCACTCGATGCCCATTCCCATCAGCTCCTCGGCCAGCTTCGCGGCGGCTTTGTCTCCGGCGTCGTCGCGGTCGTAAGCGATGTACACGCGCTCGACGCCGTGCCGCTCGAAGGCGGCGCGGTGGTCGGCTGTGAAGCCATTCACTCCATAGCTCGCCGTGACGTTGCGGTAGCCCGCAACCCAGAACGTCAGCGCGTCGATCAGCGCCTCGCACAGGATGATGTCCTTGGAAGCGAGGAAGGCTTCCTCGTTCCACACCCCGCGATGCGGCCCCGGAAGATACGTGTGGTCCGGCGTTCCCGCGCGAAGGTTCGGCGTGATCTTGCGCCCGTACATCTCCACCACTTCACCGGCAAGATTGAACACCGGGATGACCAGCGAACCGTTGAAGTGCTCATGCCCCGGCTTCTGGTTGCGCAGGATGCCAAGCTCTTTCAGCCGCGTCCGCTGCGCTTCGCCGGCGGCGCGGTTCGACGCTGGCAGATGCAGGCACAGTGAGCGGTTGGCGTAGCCCAGCCGGAACCGGTCGATGATTTCAGAGGATTCAAGGCCGCGCTTGACGAGATACCGCTGCGCCTCCGGCGAGTCTTTCAGCGTCCGGTTGTAGTAGTCCACCACCGTTCCCAACAGCTTTTTGTCGTCCGCCGTGGCGTCGATCAGCGGCGGCAGTTTCGGCACCGTGGCGATCTTCACCACCGGCCCAGCCGATGGCGCATAGTCCCGCTTCAACAACTCCAGCGCATGATGGAAGCTCACCCCCTCGGCCCGCATCACCCACAGAAAAACGTCGCCGCCCTCGCCGCAAGCGCCCTTGCAGTGCCACACATTCGCCACCGGGTCGATGTTCAGGCTGGGATTCCGGTCGTCATGGAACGGGCACAGCCCGATCAACTCCTTGCCGCTGCGCGTCAGCTTGATCCCCCGCGCCTCGGCCAGTCGTTGGATCGACACCTCGCGCTTGAGCCGTTCTTTCACCTCTGGGGGAACGTAGGGCATCCGTGAACCCTCCTTTCTGCCGTTTTCAGACCTTCTGCAAAAAACCTGTCAAGAGGGTAATGACCTTTTTTCGCACCCTCTCAGTGTAAGACACTATAGAGCATAATACTCTATAGTGGAAACAGGGAGGCCCCCCATTGCAGACAACCCACCGTTACACTCAGGCCATGCCCACGAAGTCCAAGCTGAAGCTCAAGCCGGTTGATATGGGCGACGAGTCCCTGGGACAGCGCCTCGCGCGTCTGCGTCGGGAACGCGGGCTGACGCAGAAGCAGATTGCCGAGAGAACCGGCCTCATTCAGGAGTTGGTTTCCAATTACGAAACGGACAAGCTGCGCCTCAACGCCGACATGATCCTGCGCTTTGCCGAAGTCTTCGAGGTCTCTGCCGATGAACTGCTGCGGGGCAGCAAGAGCACGATTACGGCCAAGAAACAGCCCAGCATTAAGCTCGTCCGCCGCATGGAACAGATTGAGGCCCTGCCGCTCTATGAGCAGCGCGCCTTGTTGACCACGATTGATAAATTCCTTGCCGCAGCGCAGAGTAGCTAAGAGAGGTTTCCCGATGGCTCTAGCCGCAACCAACCCGAAGCAACAGGCCCACGAACTCATCAACCGCCTCTCCACCGGGCAGGCCTCCGCCGCCGTCATCTTCATCAACGCGATGCTCGATCCGGTGGACCGCGCCATCGCCAACGCCCCTTTTGAAGACGAACAGATCAGCGAGGAAGAGACCCACGCCGTCGCCGCTTCCAAGGCGTGGCTCAAGGATCACGAACCTATCCCCAACGAAGATGTCCTGGCTGAGTTCGGCCTCACCGCCGAAGACTTCGAGCGCATGGGCCGTACGCCCCTCGAACCCGAACCGCGTCACCTGGGCCAGTAAGCATGGGACAGAAAAAGATCGCCTGGACCGATCCAGCCAAGGCCGACTTACGCGCCATCGATCAGACGACGGCGCTGCGCATCCTGCACACCATCGCACGCTATCTCGCCAGCGGCGAAGGCGACGTAAAACGCCTCCAGGACATCGAACCGCCTGAACTGCGCTTGCGCGTCGGCGATTACCGCGTCCGCTTCTACGACTACGGCGACTCCATCCTCATCCTCTCCGTCAAGCATCGCTCCGAAGCCTACCGCTGAACACCGCTCGAACGGTGCCGGACCCGGCTCGGACCGATGCTGCACAGAGTCGCACAGCGTCCGGGTTGCGTTCGATCTTGATTCGAGGACGGGCCGCAGAGCGGCCCCGCTAAGCCGTCAGGCTTAGGGATGGTGTCTACGCTCCAACACATCGCCGGATGCGCCACGGACGCTCGCCAGCGCCCTTGCACTGCACGCTTCATTGCCGGACCTCACCGTGCCGCCGATGGCCGGGAGTCGTCGCCCTGGTCATGTGGAACATGAGAAAAAGACATTTTTCTCATAGCTGGAAAACAGCCGCAGCGAGGATGGCGGTCAAGGGCGGGCGTTCTTTGCCCGTTCATCGGAGCGAAGCGCAGACCCTTGACGGCCACCGCAGCGGAGGCTACCGCGCGTGAGCGCGCCGGGACGCCGATTCCGTCCTCGATCCTTTGCTTTCAACACGTTAACGCCGCAGCAACCCAAGGTTACTCCCGCAGGAACCGGAATCGGCAGAGCCCCATCTAACCGCTTTATTTTCAACGGTTGCCATATAGCAACCTGTAAACGCCATCTTTTTCGCACTTGTTGGCTGTAGATGCTTGATTCCGCTGTGGTTCCCGCAAGGTTCCCCAAGGTTGCTCTACAGCAACCTTTTAGGGGTGACGTGTCCCTATCCTCCCGACGCCGTAGGCGGCGCGGGCTTCGGGACGCTGGCCGGGACGAGGATTTCAGCGCCGCCAGATGCAGCAAGGCCGCCACGGGTGGCGGCCTGTTGAGGTCAGCGGAACCGTTTCTTGTGGAACGTCGGGCCATCGGGAAGCGGAGCCAACGTAAGGTAGGGGAAAAGCCCGAACTTCTTATCGAACTGTCCATCAGCTTCGCCAGCAGCATCCAGCTTCTGCCCCGACACGATCAGGAACTCGCTCGAAAAGGACACATGGGCTTCACCGTAGCGACGCCATCGTCCCTCCGCCTTCTGCACCACTCCTCCGCGATCCAACTCCTCAGAAAACGTCTGATCCGGTCTCAGATGAAGCGTGCATTTCTCGCTAGCTTGATTGAAGGTATAGGTGCCGGACACTGCGCTGTAATCGTAGTTGGCCGCGCGGCGATACCACAGCGCGAAGAGGACAAAAACAAGAAGAAGTCCGCACCCAACACCCAAAAGAACTTTCCTCGCCATCGTTCCACCTCGAAGGTCACTGCGTATCGCAGTGCTTCTCGCCGTTGTTATCTGTCACGCAGTTCGTTACGGTTACTTTTACGGTCGCATTGTCACCGCTCTGTATGGCCCCCCAGAACAGGTTGAACATGTCGAATTGAGGATGGCCATAATCGACTCCTCCCGACGGTTTCACATTCTGCTGGCTCGGGTTGTAGCGCATCATGAGGTTCTTGAATAGGTACTTCGGCGTCAGGTTTCTCTTAACCAGCGACTTCTGGTAATCGAGCTTAAACTTGTGAAGTATCTTTCCGCACTGTGTGCTGCAATTGGGGCCGGTCATGAACCAGACGGATGGGTCCGGGTTGTTTCGGATGTAGTCGATGACCTCCTGCGTCAACTCCGGATTGGCCTGAATCGTGATCGCGGCATAAGTGTCCCGTAGGTCTTGAGCTGACTTGAATTGAGACATGTCGAAGTCTGACTCGCCTACGCCTATAGGCGCGTGAATATTCGGCCCAAAACTCTCAATTGCCCAATCGCTATTTCCCTGATTGTAGGCAAAGAGGACTGCATGTCCAGCTACACCACCTTGGTCATAAAAATAGGTAATGTCCTGGCCATCTGGGTCCACATATTTCAAGGGATTGTTCGCCCCGTAAGCATACAAATTGAGCGTGTTCGCGGGGTTCAGCAAACGCTCATCTGTTACCGTCACTCGGTCTGGGCTCAGCCACCGCCCCATCGAACTTGCGTAGTAGCGCTTTCCGAAGTAGTCGTTTCCGGATTCGGCATCACGTTCTTGGACATCCGCAATTCCTCCTAGTGAACGTGTAGGCGCGAGCCGCGCTTACTGATTTGGTGGTTTCACCGGTGGCGGAGTAACCGTAACCGTTGGATTGGTGGGAGTGATCGTGTACGTGCCACTGGGCGTTCCGCCTGGTCCGACATTGGTCAAAGTCCTCGTGTCTGTTGCCGAACAGGTTCCCGCGCCGCCTGGGAGCGTCAGAGTGAGCGTCTGCTTGTCTGTGACGCTGACCGTGTTGGTGCTATATGCACCCACGATTGCATCGTTTTGTTTGCTTGAACCGTCCGTCACGCTCATACGGCCGACGACATCTCCCCACTTGCCCTCATTGTTCGAGGTAGCCGTCCCCTCGACAGTCGGACCTGCGGGAGTCTGCTTTCCGTCGATGGTTACTGTCTTCTGGTTTTGCTCCGTCACACCAACACCGGGGAGTGGAGCGCCTTTCGACGTTACTTGAAATGTGAGTTGCCCCGAGGGGCCAGTCAGTTGGACAGGTTTGCCATTGACCGTTTCCTGCACATTCTTTTGCATCGTCGGCTGCTGCGTGACTTTCGCAGTCACGGCTATATCGCTGCAGGGATCGTTGGGGCCGCCACAATGCCCATCTTTGTCAACCCCGCTCAGCGGGTTGTTCCGCATGTAGTTGTACAGGTTGAGCGTTTGCGGATTGGTGTAGATTCCGTAGGGAACAGCCTCCGGATTTGAAGCCCAATCCGGACTGAGGAAGCGCCCCATCGATCGAAGCGTAGTACCTGGCTCCGAAGTAGTCATTGCCGGATTCGGCATCGCGTTCTTTGCCGGTGAAATGATGGCGAGAACGATTTCCGGTTTTCCCACAAATGGCACGGACCGTCATACCTGTGGGTCCCTCGACGTTTGCTCAGTTGTTTGCCAACCCTCGGAATTCGTAGGTCCTATGCCGGTCCGAGGTTTCGTACTCCGGGCAACTCCAATAGACAGGACCAAAGCGGATACCATCTGCAACGTAACGCTTACAAAGCCAAGGAACGGCGATTTGTGCAAGAGTATGGTAGATGCGACCTCAAGCACATTGGACAAGACGACCGTTGAAAGCATAGCCGGCAAGCACAATACTAATGACGATAATATTCCCGCCCTGCATAAGAAAAACAGGCACAAAGAAACGACAAATGACCAAGATGCGGACGAAACCAACTCGGCAATGAAGAAAGATATTGCAATGCCCCCAACCTGATAATGAGTCCCAGGTATCAACAGATCTACGACATTAAGGATGACCGCCCCGGTGTAGAGGGCGGCGGGCATCCCAACTGCCAAGGCGGCAAAGGACGAGAGCCACCGCATGTAGCCGATAGTGGGCCTAGTTGCTGGATAAATGGCCGAGATGGTGGCCAAGATAACCAGGCTAAATATGACACTTGGCAAAAGCATCAGGGAGAAGGTCGGAAGCTGAACTACGCCGGCGTCAAACAGGATCCCCAATCCGCCTGAAGTGGCACCCAAGGCTGCAAGGAGCAGGTGTTTTTTTGTCGTAGTTTCCATGCGTTCCTCCTAATTGCAACTCGCGAATTCTGCGCTGCAAAAACCGGGATTGGGGTTTCGGTGCTTCCTTGGTTTATTTAGATCATCCACGTTTCCGCTCTCTGTCTGTTGATACACACTTTTCATAGTCCCGTCGGACTGATAGGAGTAGACGCTGACCGAGGGGAAATCTTTAGTGTCAGCAGACACTACGGACACCGTTCCATCTGCCGCAACTTTCAGAGTGAAAACCATCTCAATCCAGCCTCCCGGGGCTAGAGGATTACCCGCTGCTTCCTCTCCGTTCTCGCCATAGACGTGGACCGTGAATGTAGTGCTCCCATCCGTCCCTTTTTGGCCGTCACTGATCCAGTCGTGGACGACGCCAGGCTTGGAACGTATATCAGTGACGCTCATACCCGCCGTGGAATGTTCCGTCGCGCCCTGGGCGCTGACGTTGACATCAATCATTGTCTGGGTACGGTATGTTGCTTTCGGGTCGTTGCCGACCGGGCCTCTATTGTCTCCATGACCCCAATTGCGGAAGCCAAACCGAGCTGTTTGGATGTACGACTCAAGACAAATTCCTACGTGTCCGCCCTGAACGGTGGGGGCTGAGCAGTGCCCATCTGGATCAACGCCGTGAAGCGGATTGTTTAGAACGTATTCATACAGGTTCAGGCTTTGCGGGTTGTCAAGCTTCGCGTATGGGACTGGTTCAACCTTCGCGCTCCAATCTGGCGACATAAACCGGCCCATACTGCTTGCGTAGTACCTAGCCCCGAAGTAGTCGTTGCCCGATTCTGTATCTCGTTCTTTGCCGGTAAACAAGTGCTCAGTAGGTGTGGGCAGACAGCTTTCACAAATCGCCATATGGGCCGCTCAAGCAATCGTGCTCCGTCACGCCTGCGGAAGTGGCTTGCACGCGCCGCGAACCCAACGGATCGTCCATGTAAAAATGCAGGCCCGTTGTATCGTAGGTGGCTAGCAACTTGCCCCCGGCCCACACGTTCGTATGTTGCCAGTTGCTGCTTCCATCCGTCTCTGTAAATTGCTCTTTTCCCGGACCAAGAGCATAGAAGTTTGTAAGGTGGTTAGCAGCACCATTAATTGCCGGATCGCAACTACCCCAGTTGGTGACGGTGCCTTTTGCCACACGGACCCCCTCGGCATCGTAAAGATAGCCCTTCATGATCCAGCCACCAGCACCATTTGGGCTACGGACCGCGCAGATCCGCCCTTCGGGGTCGTAGAGGTACTGGTTGCTGGTCGTTGAGTCAGTGGTGACATCGCCCGCGGCGTCATACGTGTAAGGCGAGGGTGATTGTGAGCCGCCACCCGGCGGGACGACGCCCGAGAGCTGATTGTTGGCATTATAGACCAACGTGGAGTTGGACGAGGATTGCGCTGGACACGCGCTCGACTGCAGAGCCTGCACTGTCCGGTTGCCGAACGAGTCATAGGACCAGCACAGGTCTTGGCCGAGGAACTGCGCCGATGTACCTGTTACGGCTGTGTTCTGGCCGCTCTTCAGCCGATTCATCGGGTCGTAACCGAAGGTCCAGGACCCCATCACAGAGTCATTATAGCTGGCGACATTGCCACGGGATCGTAGGTTGCGAAATAGCTGTATCCATTAGGCAGAGCCGACGTCGGCGTAGCACTTGCCTCATTGGAGTAGCCGCTTGTGCCCCCGGAGTTCACCGCCGCCACCCTGAAGTAGTAAGGCGTCCCATTTGACAGACCAGTAGACGAAAATGCGGTTGCCGTGATTCCCGTCGCGATCGGACGCTCCCCACCCGATGACGTGCCGCGGTACATATTGTAAGAAGTTGCACCCGTAGATCCAGACCAGGACAACGCCACAAGGCCATTGCCTGGCGATGCTGTGAGGCCAGCGGGAGCAGAAGGTGGGCCTGAAATTGGCGTGGCAGAAGCTTCATTTGAGATACCACTCGTCCCGCCGGAATTCACTGCCGCCACCTCGAAGAAATAGGTTGTCCCGTTCGTCAGCCCGCCGACCGTATATGAGGTTCCGGTTATGCCTGTGAAGATGGGACTTCGAACCTTCTCCTCCAGAGGCCGAACCCATGTACAGGCTGTACGAAGTTGCGCCTCGATGATGAGTTCCAGGACAAGGTGGCCTGTCCGCCGCTGGCGATTGCAGTGAGACCTGTTGGAGCCGGTGGAGGATTTCCCGTGACCTCGACCCGAACCCCTGAGACCCGTTGACTGTACATCCAGTAGCAATCGTCCCAATCCATGCACCAATCTTCGTCATAAGGCGCCACTAGTGTGTACCAAACATTCAGCTGGGGTACGAAGGAGTGTGCATCGGTTTTCGATGAGGTCGTTGCATGAACCTCGATACAGCCTTTCGTTCCAGTCTATGGCCGCGCTCCGAGTCCTGATGAGAAACGAACCGGTTCAATCGCATTGGCAAAGAGCTAGATATTCGCGACAACGATGCGATATGGGCCATCGCCTTCTTACTTGGCCATCATCTTGATTTGGCGAAACAGATGCCTGCGGAACAAATCGACAAAATGATTTCTGCAATCGCTCGCCAGGTACACATCTTCACTAGACAGTGCTCGCAGGCTTGCCGAAACGGATCTTGCGGCAACGAAGGCGCGGATAGAAGAAACTGTGGGCCAAGCCCTCGTAACGTCGGCGCAAAGGGAGATTGCGCGGGCTGCACAGACTGTTGCACAAACCACGGCCCGTAAATCCTGGCTTCAGTGGCTCGGCGGCGCGGCGGTTGTAGGAATGCTTTTGATTGGTGGAACCTTCTATTGGGGATATGCCCTCGGGAATACAAATGGATATGCCCGTTCGCTCGATGTAAAAGCAGTGTCTGTCTGGGCTGCGTCTAGTGATGGGCAGGCTGCTTACAAGCTGGATCAAGATGGGGATTTGAGATCTTTGAATTCGATGTGACCGTGATGGTTGGACCGTGCAGCGGAGCCAGGACGGAAAGCATACGCGCCTCGCAGACGGGACTCAGGTCCACATCTACGAGGTTCTCTGGGCGGACCTTGCCAAGCCCTCGAACGGCCTGCTCAGGTTTTTCCTCGGACTGTTCCAGATGCTGCTCCATCTGGCCAGTCTCAGCCGTATCGCCGTCGATACCGGCGCCGCAGAGGGGACCTCGTTCGTTTGGCGGAGATACCGGCAATGCCAGCGCTACGCCATCCGCCTATTGCAGATCTTCGCCCCGCTCCTGCAACTTCTCGTGCTGGTCGCCTGCGGAAGCTGTCTGAGCACGGCCTCCTGCTTTACCCACGACAGGCCGGCCCTGCCGCTCGCACTCGGCGCGATAAGCGGCGTCCTGGTCGGCCTGTTTTTCATCCTCACGGTCAAGAACAGGATCGCGGTCGGGCCTTGGCTCTGGTCTCTGCTTGCCGTCATGCCCGCACTCGTGGGAACCGCTGTCCCTTTCGGCTTTATGGCAATCCTCCGTGTCCATCTCACCCCCGCCGACTGCGCCAATGTCACCGCGGCCCTTGCTTTCTGGCTCTTGCCCGGCGTCGGTCTCTTCTCGTGGATTCTCAGTTACTACGAGGACGTACGCAAAGGGGTTCGCGTCACTGGTTTCGTGCTCTTCATCGCGGCGTTCATCTACTTCGTCATCGTGCTCGATCACGCGTGGAAGAATCCCCCCACTCACCTCGCTTCGGTAATTAGTCATACCATCGTGCCCCTCGCAGCCTTCTGGACCGCTAAGGTACTTTTGGGGTATCTCCGCTTCTGCTGGTTTCTAATCATCTCTCTCGCGTTTGCCGCGCTCATCCTCGGCAGCATCGCCTGGCGCTCCGAGCGTGACCCTGCCCGGCGCGCCAGGGCCCGCGCCGCTGTCCGCACCAGCCGCTTCGCATTCGCCCTACCTTGCACATCGTTTTGTCTGATCACCCTCGCGATCTGGGCCAGCCTGATTCACTTCTCCAGCGGAATCTCCAGCAACCCCCTCTTTCCTGAAGCCGTCATCAATGTTCCCTTCCCACATCTGACGATGTTCAGCGGCGCGGATCTTCATCTCACCTGGATTCACAACACGTGGCAATCCTTCTCACACCACACCTACGCACAAGGCGACGACCTCAACGTTGTCGACCAGCCTCAGATAACTCCAGCTAAGTTCATCCCGGCCGCGCTCGCATGGAGCGTCGGTTACCAACTTCCGGTTTCGCTCGCTCTCATCGCGGTTGCCGGATTCTTGCTCACGTGGTGGGCTCTCCCCAGCGCCCTTACAGAGCGCTTTCCTTACCGCAATGACGCCAAGGACGGGCAACACTCCGGCAAAGCTCCGCGCGACACTGACAACGCCACCTCTCTCCATATGGGCACTTGGCTTTCCCGTGGACTTGACTCTACCTCGGTAATCACTTTCTTACTGTGGTCTTCCATCTTCCTCGCCCCTGCCGCGTGGATTCTTCTCTTCGACCTCGGTAATCACTACCATTTATTGGGGCTGGTTCACTTGTTGTCCACACTCCAGCAATGGACCGTCGACATCGTCTATACTCAGGTCCTCGCAGCCGCCATAATCCTCGCTGGCCTTGCCCGCAGCGGAAGCGTGGTGCTGGGCATCGTTCTCGACGTCGACACCTATCTCCGAGACACGCCACGCAAAGCCCCGCCACGCGCCCGCATTTTTGAGCGTTACATGTCCACACTCCGCTACATCGACACGTTCGAAGATCCCGCCGACGGCCTCGGCTACGACGAGATCGTCATCGTCGCGCACTCGCAAGGCGCTGTCATCTCGGGCGATCTTCTGCACTTCCTGCAATCGCGCTACTCGCTCGAAGAGAAAATCTCCATCCCCATCAAGCTGCTCAGCTGCCGGTACCCATCCGTGTCGGGGCGGTGCTCGAGGGAATCCATGAACAGCACGTATGCCTTTCCCAACGATCAGGCTTTCACCGAGAAGCACTACAGAATTGCATAGAGCTGCTGAATTATGGGAGTCGGACGAGAGACAGTGCGCAAGATCGTCAAAGATGAACCAGGAGTCATCCAGATCCGCCAAGGCCGGAAGAAGGCGAACAACATACAGCGTGCCTGAATCTGTTGCGAGGAGAATTCACTCCAGAATGTCGAATGTCGCTTAATTGTGATCAAGATTGGGCGACTGACAACAGAGCCCCGAGGACGTTTCCATGACTTAGTCCCGATCTGGTAAACATTCTCATCGCCTTAATCTCTGTCTAGCGTGATCCCCAGTCCAACGATTTCCCAGAACGACCACGTTCAACTAGGCCTTCAGTCCAAAACAGTAATCAAAGTACATCGGCAATCGGAGCGCTGATCGGGACGGGCAAATCAATATCATTCAACTGAGCACAACGTTCACTAGCCCTTTCGCTGCAATTGAATGAGCCGGTGGCCTAGCTTCCTTTGAAGGCCTCTTGAAGGATTTTGGAGAGGCGTTCCTGGCGCCCGGGAATCCACGCCGCATAGTGTGTCCGGAGGACTTCCTCCGTGTCCCCAATTAGCTCCGCAACATCGGGGATTGGCACTCCTTTTTCGAGCAGAAGTCCTGACGAAGGTGTGTCGGAATCGATGGGGGTGGGCCGGGCGTCTCCCACGGTCCCGCCAGATCGAAAACCTCTGTCGAGCCTCTTGTTTCGCCAAATGTCGCAAAGTTGCTTCGCATTTTGCGTGATGCCAGCCGCAAAGATGAGCGGGCCATGAACCTTTCTGCCGCGCGCGTAGGCGCTCGACGAGCCAATCTGGAATCCATGTGAACAGGGGCGTTTAGTCGTGCATGCGCAGGAAGACGTCGTTCCCCCTGAGTCGCTTCCCGAAGTCGAATGTAGCTACGTCGGATATGCGTAGGCCCGTGTAGACGGAAGAAAAATGAAGTCTTTCGCGTCCTCGCCGCCCCATGTTCGATGGCCGGGGCCTTGTCTCGTGGGAGGACCGATCTTATCGCACGCCTTGTAGATCCTCGCCAACTCGTCATCGGTGAAGGGTGCTTTGGGCACGGTGATCGATGATCGGTGGGGGCCTTCTAATCCTCCACGAGGTCTTCCGTGAGCCATTTCCTCTTCCTGCAGAATTTGACGAATCCTTTGAGGCGCTCAAGCTTCTTCGCCTTGCCCCGGATCCCGTCGTTCCAGGAAGTGTAGAAGCGGTCCATGTCCGTCACGGTCATCTGATCGATGTACTTGAGGCCGCGGCTGTCGCAGTAGGTGCCAAGCTGGTTCGTGAACGTCTGGTATTTAGCGAAGGTCGTGGGCTGGATGTCGCGGCCATTGCATTTTGCCAAGAACGCTTCAACTACGTCGGCGATGGTTACGCGCTTCTGGAGCCGCTAGGGCTCTGGATGGCTTGGAACAGGGTCTGCAACTCCATCGACCGCAAACTTAAGCTTCGCGGCGAGTGCGCGCGCGCCTCCCATTCCCACTGGCCCGTGGTTTGACGGGGCAAACTTCCTGTTGAGCGTGCCGGAGACGAAGATCGGACAATCGCACCGCTTCCAGCCCTTCTTCTTGCGCTCGTCGTATTCGGACGTGCGGAGCTCTTCTGATGCGCCTGCGCTCTGCATTCGCGGCGGTGGCGGCGATAAAGCGCCAAACCCATGCCTGATTGTCCGATATCGCCCTGATGGAATGTCTAGTAAAATCCGTAAACTACTATGAATAATTAGATATTTAAGCTTGTGTGCGAGTCGTATTCAGATGTGCGTAGGTTATGCGGATGTTGACCCTTGCATTCACGACGATGGCGACGGTAAAGGGCGAGTGGCACGGCAAGAATTATATCTTACTTGGCCCACATTGGCCCACCGTGAAACCTCAGATCCGGCAAATCTAACTAAAATAACGTGATATAGTTTGGGGCGGCTAGTGGGGATCGAACCCACGACATCCTGAGCCACAGTCAGGCGTTCTGCCGCTGAACTATAGCCGCCGTCTACCCTATCGATTGTAGCATCGAAGCGGATGCGATGCGGATGGGCGGAGAGGGGCAAATCTGCCGCGGAATGATCTAGATGCGGCGCGTCCGCACCGGGTCGCGGTGCTTCGCGGAGCGCGTCGAGCCAAATCGATCCGGGTTACAATCGAAAGAGGAAATCGGGGCGTAGCGCAGTCTGGTAGCGCATCTGCTTTGGGAGCAGAGGGTCGGGGGTTCGAATCCCTCCGCCCCGACCATTCCAATCCATTGATATTTCAAGCGATACGGCCGATTCCGGCTACGCATCTGCTTTTCCCCGCCACAGCACTGTAGTCGATTTTGTAGCCGTGCACTCCTCCACGCATTTCTCGCGGGAGATTTTTAAATTTGCCCATCAATTTCCTTGTCAAATACCCCACACGAGCTATGCTTGAAAAGGTCTTCCAACGCAATAGGTCTGAGTCGCGAAGGGGCGCGTAATGACGCCTTTTGGGGACTCCCAAACAAGAACTCAAATGACTTAACAAATGACCCGCTTCGGCAGTATCAATCTGAAAATCCGGCCTATCCGACTTGCCCTTCTCGTCGATCCTGGTAATGCCGAGCAAACGAGGCAGGCGATCCAACTCGCTTCCACGCTTTGGGGAGGCGCTCACTTTCCGATAGTCGTCCTTCATAAGAGAATCCCTACGACATGGCGCGAAAAGTACCTCAAGGCCCCCCGCGCCAAGGATGTCGTGTTGGGATACATCGACGCGTTCGATCCGGACATCCTCGTGCAATTTGCGAAAGAGGTGCCTCAATACGTGCAGCAACGAGGTTTGAAAATTGTCCAGCCAGACGAAACCTGGCAAACGCTGGACGAGCGAAGAGGTCTTGCTCCAAAGTTCGGCATCGGCATTCCGGAACTGCTAAACGACATCTTCGAAGAGCACTTCAAATATAAGGCCAAATATCCGATCAAGGTCGTCGTCCCGGTACTACCCAAAATACACACGCTCTTTTGGGCGAGCGTATACGGCGACATATCCCCAAAACTGATGCCCCACATCAACGCCCAATATTACGAGCCACTCGAGATCACCGAACGAGACATCACACCGGATGACATTCAAGCGATGCTTAAGCGGGATACAGTTTTCCCAAGGAGGCTTACTCAACACGCGCTTGAGCATCATCCTCGCTCGCACGGAAGGAGGAGTGCATATGCGCTTTTCATGGATGCTGACAAGATCGAAGACGTAATTGACTATTGGAATCTCCGCGCAATGGGCCGGAACGTCGTCCCAATGCCGAAGCAGTTCCTTTCAAACGACGCATTTCGGGCGGTGTTTACCGGCTTTTTCCATGAGAATCGAAAACATTGGGCGCACAATCCGTCCGTATGCGATTTTGCGTCAATCGTGCGTTCGAGGAACTCGACCATGGAGGAGATGCAGGATTTTGCCAAGTCATTCGTCGTCGAAAAGCATCCCGACGATCCATCGAACGACCCCTTCTTCTCATTGCAGCATTGGTACCCGAGAATCTGGAATGAATGGGAGCGGGAAAAAGACGGCGCGCTTCCGGATGATTTCTACAGAGAAGAAACGTCAATTGAAATCGATAAAGACGCAAAGGGCCTTGAGATTTCATTTCAGCCGCTCTTGCCGGATTTCATCGACGAACATGCGTACGTCGGAGAAATTCGGTGCGCGAACGAATTGAGCTTCCGCCTTTACGGGTCCGACGAATACCTTGCAGAGGTATTTCCGCAATTTAACGGAAGGAACTTCATTCAGTCGATTTCGAGCTTTGGCTCTTTTCGCGACTACTGGCGGGTCGGTCGGAACGGCCTCGTGAAATTGGTTTCCGACAATTTCACCGAATATTGGAAAATTCCCGAATCGCAGGGGGTTGTCTTTGCGTGGTTGAAAGATCATGGATGGGATGCCGAACTCTCAACCGCTGGCCGTCTCGCCAAGCAGATGCTCAGGACTCTTGAGGGGCACCCCGTCATGTTGGCGGACGAAAAACTGCTCGGGCTGCTGGAGCACATGAACGGGGGGACTGTCCAAAAAAGCGGCGATCCGGTTTCCGAGAACAGGATTACCCAGGAGCGGGATCTGGCAGTGGGCGAGATTCGAAGTAGGATCGATGAACCAAAGAAGCGCACTGCTACCGACTATCTGATTTCCAAAGGAGTTTTTGCAGTCGGCCTACGCGTGCAGTGTCCGCATTGTCTTCGCAACTCTTGGCATCCGGTTGATCGCATCAACAAAGAGCTGACGTGCTCGAAATGCCTGAACACGTTTCCGGCAATTGGCAACATCGAGAGCGGCACGTGGCGCTACAAAACAACAGGACCATTCAGCGTTCCCAACTACGCCGATGGTGCATATGCGACGTTGCTCGCGTTGGATTTCTTTAATGATCGCAAACTGCATACGTTGCTCACGACTCCGTCTCTGAGCTTTATCGCGAGGGCTTCTGGCAAAAAAGATATAGAGGCGGACTTTGCACTGTTTTGGCAGGATTCAATATTTGGCGAACAGCGTAATGGGATCGCCTTTGGAGAATGCAAAACGTACGGTGAGTTTCAGAAAAAGGATTTTGAAAGAATGAAATACATCGCCACAACCTTTCCCGGCGCTGTTTTGGTATTCGCTACATTGCGAAAGAAGTTAGAACAAAGGGAGGTACGTGCGATCACTAGCATTACCCGCGCAGGACGGAAGTGGTGGAAAAATGAACGACCAATCAATCCCGTACTTATCCTAACGGGAAATGAGTTGCTCAGCTATCAAGGACCACCATATTGCTGGGAAGACATGGGGCTAAAAACAAAATTCGATCGCGTGAGCGGCTTGCTTAAAGTCTGTGACGCAACACAACAGATCTACCTGGGTCTGCCTTCGTGGGAAACCGCATGGCACGAACAATGGGAAAAACGACGAATTAAAAGAGCGAAGAATCTTCTTGATTAAGAAGCAACCGTGAGGCGATATGCAACTCTTCGCCATGCCCGACTAAGTGAGTCTTGCAGGATGGCGACCGGTTCACTTCTGTCTACGGATTGCGGTAGGAGGGCCACCGCCGGCGCTGCACTGGCATTCCCAGTGGTCTTGCACCCTCAATCTGCGGCCATGAAATAATTACCAGGCTCAACGTTGAGAAAAACCTGGGAGAGGTTCTTCAAAGAAGGACAAAGATCATGACAATTCTAATGCGCACTTTTGATCGTTTTTGCCTGCCAGTGATTTTTACCTTCTTCGCCGCAGGATTGTGCGCCGCCCAGCAGCGCCCTCCCGCGGTTCCGCTCATCGCGCACAATCCCTATTTCAGCGCATGGTCGATGGCCGACCGGCTCACCGATCAGGATACGAAACACTGGACCGGCGCGCGCCAGCCCATCGCCGGCCTGGCCCGGATCGATGGCAAGACCTATCGCTTCATGGGTGCTCTGCCTCGCGGCATTCCCGCCATGGAGCAGACCGCGCTCACGGTCACCGCCACGCACACTATCTATACGTTTCAGGCCGATCAGGTAACTCTTACCGTCACCTTCTTCACACCTGCATTTCCCAAAGATCTCGACGTGCTTTCCCGCCCGGTTACGTATCTCTCCTTTTCCGCCACATGCCAGGGCGATCGCAGCGTCTCGGTGCTTGTCGATGTGGATCCGGTCATCGCAGTCAACACCTCGGATGAAGCTGTAACCTGGGGACGTTCTCGCGCCCAGGGTCTCACGGTTCTCAACCTTGGTTCGCGCGACCAGCGCGTCCTGAACCGCCCCGGCGACGACCTGCGCATTGACTGGGGCTACTTTCATCTCGCTGCTCCCGATGGCGAAGACGCAGAGTTCGCCGCGTCTCGCGATGCCATCGAAAGCTTTGCGGCCGACTGGCACGCTGCCTGCGAATGATGACATGGACATGCCTCGCATGCCCCGTGAGAACGCCGCGCATCTGGCGGTCCTTTTGCCCATGGGCAAGCTGTCCGCAACCCCCACCGTCCGTCACGTGCTGCTCGCCTACACCGAGGACTACGCCATCGAGTATCTCGGCCGCAAGCTACGTCCTTACTGGCAGCGCAACGGCATAACCGTCGCACAGACTGCTGGCAACGGCCGAGAGCGATTATCCCAGCTCTCGAGCAGCGCGGCCAGAAATTCGACAGCGAGCTCGGCTGCGGATCTCGAAAAGGCTGGCGGCAAGGATTACGCTCAGCTTGCCACTCTGGCCTACCGGCAAACCCTGGCTGCGCATGGCTTCGCCGCCGATGTCGACGGAACGCCGATGCTTTTTCCCAAAGAGAATTTCTCCAACGGCTGCATCTCTACTGTCGACGTGCTCTATCCCTCGGCGCCTTTCTTTCTTTTCTTCAACCCCGCGCTCCTTGAGGCGCAGCTCAAGCCTGTCCTTGAATACGCCGCCCTGCCGCGCTGGAAATGGCCGTTCGCACCGCACGATCTTGGCACTTATCCGCTCGCCGACGGTCAGGTATACGGCGGCGGCTGAACGCACGGAAGAAAATCAGATGCCCGTCGAGGAGAGCGGCAATCTGCTCATCCTGGTGGCTGCCATGGGCCAGGAAGAAGGCAACTGGGACTTCGCGCGCCAGTACTGGCCCCAGTTCACCAAGTGGGCTGAATATCTCCGCGATAAGGGGCTCGACCCCGCCAATCAACTTTCCACCGACGATTTCGCTGGCCATCTGGCCCATAACGCCAATCTCTCCATCAAGGCAATTGAGGGTCTGGCCGCCTACGCGCTAATAGCAAATGGCATCGGCAAGCCCGACGTTGCAGCCGAATATTCTCATCTTGCCGCCGAAATGGCTGTCCAAATGGCAGACCATGGCTATCGACGGCGACCACTATAAGCTTGCCTTCGACAAGCCCGGAACCTGGAGCCAGAAATATAACCTGGTGTGGGACCAGATTCTCGGCCTCAACCTCTTCCCGGCAAAGGTACGGCAGACAGAGATCGCTTTCTATCTCCAACACCTGAATAAGTACGGCCTGCCGCTGGATAATCGTGCCGACTACACGAAGCTTGATTGGGAGATATGGACCGCGACCCTTGCCGATAAGTCGCAGCCAGGCGCTCCCGATGCCTTTGCCACGCTGATAGCCCCCATCGGCGGCTGGATAAACGAAGGTCCCACGCGCGTTCCACTTACCGACTGGTACGACACCAGGACCGGTGTCCAGAAAGGTTTTCAAGCTCGCTCCGTCGTTGGCGGAGTTTACATCAAAGCGCTTTCCGACAAGGATCTCGCGGCCCGATGGCGCAATCGCGCGGAGGAGCAGTTCCACTGATTGCCATGATCGATCGCCGCGCTCCGCCGCCATCCTTATTCCACGGTCAGTCCCGGCGTCAGCGAGTGCGAAAGTGTTCCTGAGGCTGCGGTCACTGAGAACGAGAAGTTCTGCGGAGAGGTTTTGGCGCCGCATCCCGTGAATCCCACGGCCAGAGCTGCGCTGATCACCAGCAGCACCATCAGCCGGGCAAACCGCGCGCGTGTCTTGCGCATCCTCCCTGCAACCGGCAGCAGGATCAGACCCAGCGCCACCGGAAAAGCGCCGCCGCCGAACGGGCTGCGCGGTCGCTCGTTCCCAGCCTTGCCCGGCAGCGTGATGGTCATGGTCACCGTCGTAGCCGCGGAGCCCGAGGCAATCGTGGCCGGAGAGAAGCTGGCCGTCATGCCCAGCGGAAGATTGCTCGCGGTCAAGGTCACTGTGGCCGGCAGCAGTGCTCCATTCACCGGAGTGACAACGAGAGAATATGTTGCCTGCCCTCCCGGCTGCGCGGTCACTGTGCCGTTGCCGCCAACAAAGGCCAATGTAAAGTCCTGCACGGTCTCGGTGATCGCACTGCTGGTGGCCGGTCCATAGTCTGCGTCGCCCGAGTAAACCGCCGTGATCGTTTGCGCTCCCGGCCGCAAGCGACGTTGTTGTGAGCGTGGCCGAGCCGCCCGACACCGTAGCTGTGCCGATCGCAGTCGATCCCGCGTAAAACGTCATGGTGCCGGTTTCCGAAGACGCGTAGGAGGGAAGGCTGGCCGTGAACGAGACCGAGAGGGTCGCGAAGATCGGATTGGCTGAGGAAGTGATCGTGATCGTCGGCGTGCCCGGAACCACGGTCAGCGTCACTGATGCGGTCGCAGTGGTGTAATCCACCACGTCGGTGGGCGTGAAGGTCGCGTTCAGTGTCTGTTTCCCGGTGCCCAGAATAGTTCCTGCCGCAGGGCTATAAGTGAACGATCCGGCCAAGGTGGAACTGGCGTTGAGCTGCGCTCCACTCAACGGCGTGCCATAAACGATGTTCGCCGGCGTTGCCCACGTGATGGGTGGCAACTGCTGGAAGATCACGTTCTCGTTGAACGACGGGTTGGTGGAGAAGAGCGCGCTGGAAACCGTCGCCGTAATCGTGCCCGAATAACTCGAGAGCGTGGTATACGTGGCCACGCTGATGGTCAGCGTCACGGAATCGGTGGTGCTTGCCGCCAAATCGGTGGTGCGCGAGCACGACAAAGTGGCGACGGTACAAATCCATCCGCCGGTCGGGTCGCTCATGCCGGTGATGGTGAGCCCCGCGGGCACAGTGAAGCTGAGAACCGCCGAGCTGTCGGTCTCCGTCGACCCGCTGTTCACGTTCACCGTCAGTTGGTCCGCGGTATCGGCCGACTTCACCGTCAGCGGGCTGGGAGCGAAGGTGACACTGACCGTAGGCACCACAACCGGCTGCACAAATGCCGAGAGATCGAAGAGCGCGTATTCCAGCATCTCCTCCTGCGCGCTCATCGTGTAAGCGGGATTGAAATTGTTCGGAGCACTAGCGCTATAGCTGGGGCACTCCTTGGGATAAACGGTGCCGGTGCTCGGTGACCGGAGTAATCACGTGATAGTCGTTATACATCACGCGTCCGCACTGGCTTGCCGCAGGCGCGCCGAACGGCACATTAAAGGTCATCTGCATCACCGGGTTGCCGATTTGCCCGGAGTAGGAACCGCTGTTCAGAGTCACCCACGACTGCGTGGGTGCATTCACGGTGCCCACATCCACCCTCACATTGCTAATGTCGATCTGGTTCGTTGTGCCCGAAAGCGTTGAGCCCGCGTTGTGAAGCCATTGGGCCAGGAAGATTCCGTCGCTGAAATTCTCCTGCACCGTCGCCGGCTCCGTGCTCAGGGAAACCTCGCTCATCCAGTTCGCCACGTTCCCGAACAGCGCGTTGTAAGGCGAGGCCTGTTCCAGCCACGCATAGCTGAAATGCGTGGCAAAGATGCGGCCTCCCGCCTCCGCAAAGTTCAGCAGATTGCTTGCGCCGGTCGGGGTCGCCTGGCCGGCTGCGCCTCCCTGGCAGGGAAACATCACCATGTCGTACTCGTTCAAAAGTGGGGTCGTAGTGCCGCTCTGGTCCGTTGTCATCAACGTGGTTTGCGACGGAGTCGACGCATTGATCTCCGCACCCGCCGACGCACTGCCCCTGTACAGATGGACGTAGCCGCCGGGATTCACCGTCTGGTTGTCGTCGGTAAACTCCGAGTCGGAAATGCCCATGTCGCGCAGCACGCATTCGGCGCCGTCCACCGATCCTGTGGCAATCGCGATATAAGGCATGTTGCCCTGGGTATGATTGGCCGGCATACTCAGTTGCAGCCCGGTCAAGGGTGTTGTTCCCACTGTCTCCGCGAACTGGCGCTGCCATTTGCCCGCCTGGATCACGATCGGTGTAGCTCGCGTTTTCCGGAATGTTCTGCAAGGTAAACGTGCCGTCGACTGCGGTGTTGGCGTAACTGACCACGTTGGCGCCGGTAGGCGTCTGGTCCGCAGACGTCAGGCACTGCACACCCGACGGCGGCGGCGTCACAGCAGTCGTCGACGCGTACACCAGAACGTTGGGCAACGGAAGCCCGGTCGCTCCCCGCGGATCGTAGACCGTACCGCTGATGGTGGTGTTCTGGCGCGGCAGCAAAGCTGCAGGCAAGCACAAGCAGCCAGAGCGCACCGATCCCATACCGGCAGCGCCCAAACCGGTTGTGAATTGCCGCGAATCGGGAGAGAATGAGAGCAGAACGATGCGGGCATGGCGACGAACCTCTTTCGCATCGGCCGGCTTCGCTCACCGTGGATTACGCAATAACCTGCCGGATTGCGTCGACTCCGTTTCCTGATACTGCTTCCAAAACCGGGTAAAAACCGTAGAGACCCATCATACACATATTTCGATACATATTTCGACGCAATCCCGCGCGAAACCCGCTCACACGGTCCCGCTTCTTCGTCCGCGTCCGCCACCCACTTGGGGGTGAAGTCGCTGCGCGCCGCCTGCTGCTCGATCATCTTTCGCGCCTCCGCCACGTGCAGGCGCATCAGCCGCTCCGCCTCGTCGGGTAGATTGTTGCCGATGGCGTCCACGATCTGCACGTGCTCTTCATACACGCTCTTCGGGTCGCGCGAAGCCCTCACGGCCATGCCCAGCACGCGGTACCCCTCAGCCAGGCGCAGCAAAACCTTGTTGTGCGACAAGTTCATAATCTGCAGGTGAAAGGCCCGGTCGGCGGCGCCCATCTCCTCTTCCCGGTTCTCCTGCGACAGCTCCCAGATGTGGTCGGCGTTTCTGCGCAGCAAGGCCACATCCGCGCGAGAGGTGTGCTCGCAGGCCAGCCGTGCAGCCAAACCCTCAAGGAACTCGCGCACCTGGTAAGCTTCGCAAAGACGTGCGGCATCGAGCTTTTGCACGAAGACGCCCAGCCGATCGATGGATTCGACCAGCCCCAGCCACTGCAACTCCAGCAGCGATTCCCTTACCGTGCCTTGAGCAACGCCCAGCTCTTTAGCCAGGCTTTGCTGGGTAAGCCGCTCGCCCGGCTGGCTTTCGCCCGAAAGGATGCGGCGTTGGATCTCTTCACGAACCTGGTGCCGGCCAACAGGCGCTTGCATCACCATAACGTACAAATCCCCCATTCCCCGAAAACCCGCGTCTGGAGCATCGATGCGCTCTCAGCCCGCTGCGCGGCTCCGCCTGAATTGAGCTATCAACATAGAATCTATCAAAATCGATTGTCAATAAATACACTCATTTTATTGATTCCGTAACAAAGTACCCCGTCCGTGCCCCGCAGCACAACATCTGTGCCCCGCCCATTTCCGCGCTTCTTTGCGGAAATGGATGGGCGTGAATACCGCCGTTGAACCGGCGAATCAATAAATCCCACCCTGCCGCCCCGCCTCGCGCCATCCAAAAGCATTCTCGAAATGCATGAATTCAGACGTTTTACCTTGCTCCATGTACACGCTGATCACGTCGAAGCGCGCCTGCGGAGCGGAGCTGTCCGGCAGTTGCCGGACATATTGGCGGCCGAGATGGCGCAGCACATTGCGTTTATGCAAATCGACCGCGGCTTCGGCGGGGTTCAGATCGCGGACAGTCCGGGTTTTGACTTCGATAAAGCAAAGCATCGGCCCTTGCCAGGCGACTAAATCCAGGTCGCCGGGCCGATTGCCCGACGACCATCGCCGCGCCACCACCGTGTAGCCCTTGCGAAGCAGGTAAAAAAAGGCCGCCTCTTCGCCCTCAATCCCGGTGAGCAGGTGGGCAGGCAGGCAGGCTGCCCGGCCCCGGCGCACGGCCAAAGAATCCAGGCCGTCCAGGGTCCGTTTCAGCCATTCAGCGCGCATTTCTGAAGCCCATTCCATCGCCAACCATTGTGGCCCTGCCAGCCAACGGGCGCAAATCGCAGAAGTGTGGCGCCGGTCTCCTGACCGGCTGTAGTGCGGGTCTCCCGACCCGCACCGCTCAAAAAGCCATTACGAATGCACGCGCTCACGGACATCACCGCATCGGCGCCTTTCCCAAATTGAAACTCGTCAAGCCATTTCCGGAACCATCACGAAATCCGCCCCGCGCGAAAGCTGACGCCTTACACCATTTGCCCGAAACTGAAACTGTACCGCCAAGGAGAATCGGTTATGGCTCACGGTTTATTCGGGGGCCTGTTTGCCCATCGCGAAGCCGCACCGCCGTCCGCCGTGCTCAACCATCCAGCGGTGGTCGCATCCGCCCCGGCCGTCGAACCCGCTGTCGACGTTGACCGCAGCTTCCAGTACGCTCTGGATGCCTTGCCGGCCAATGTGATGTTTTGCGATCGCGATCTGATTCTGCGCTACATCAATAAGTCGTCGCGCAAAACACTGCTCCCGCTCCAGCAGCATCTGCCCGTGCCCGTGGAACAGATGCTCGGCAAGTCCATCCACATTTTTCATAGGAACGCTGCCAACATCGACAGGATTCTGGCCGCCGGGGGACACTCGACCCACCATTTGCCGCACAAGGCGGTGATCGAGCTCGGGCCCGTCAAGCTGGATTTGAACGTGGAGCCGATGCTGGGAAAATTCGGCGAACATATCGGCGCTGTGGTGATTTGGGGCATCAGCACGCAGCAGGCAATCGATGCTCTAAGAAAAGCCCAGGAGGCGCAGCGCACCGACATCGAGCATTTGAACGGCAATTTGCAGATGGTAGCCACGGCCACGCATGAGATCGAGTCCAGCATCGCGGAGATTGCCAAGAATGCGAGCGAACTTGCCAACGCCTCTGAGAAGTCGCGCCACGCCAGCGCGGAAAGCAAAACTTCGATCCTGAGCCTGCAGAGCTCGAGCAGCGGCGTGGCCAAAGTGGCGGAGCTGATCGCTTCCATCGCCACCCAGACCAGCGTGCTGGCGTTGAACGCAAATATCGAGGCCGCGCGGGCGGGCGCGCATGGCAAGGGCTTTGCGGTGGTGGCGAGCGAGGTGCGCAAGCTCGCCGAACAGACGGCCGCGGCCACGTCGGAGATTCAAAACAAGGTAACCGCGATCGGCGCCGACGTGGCTACGGCCATTGCGGGCATCGACAGCATCGCTGCCCAGACCGAGGACCTGTCGGGCCTCTCGCACCAGATGGCCGCGGCCGCCGAGGAGCAGCACCTCGCCACACAGGAGATGGCGCAAAACCTGGAGCATGCCGCGCACCGCACCAAAGAAATAGCCAACATGCGCCTCGCCGAGTAACAATTTTTCGCCGCAGTCAGAAGTATGAGAACCATGGGCCTCAAATGGAACCTGCATTTACAAAAGAAGCTTGTACGATCCGAAACAGGCTTGCGCCGTAGGCGCTCTGTTTGTTAGCCCCGCGCTTTAGCGTGGGGTGGAACTTCGGAGTCTTTCCCTTGTGATCAAAATACGTGGGCCGCGGCGATCTCATGATCTCCGCGGCCCAAATTGCTAATCCCAGTCTAGCGGCTCACACGATCACACCGTCACCACCGCCACTGCGCTCGCCTCGTGCTCCTTCTCCGCCTCGGTCAGCGCCTCTTCCAGAATGTCGAGCGCCACAGTAGCCTCCTCTTTGCTCACGATGAGCGGAGGCGACAGCCGCAGCGAAGTTTCGCCGCAGCCCAGCATGATCAGGCCGCGCTCGAAGGCCAGCGTCTCAACGCGATTGCGCAGCTCCGCCGCGGGCTCGCGCGTCGCCTTGTCCTTCACGATCTCGATGCCGATCATCAGGCCGCGTCCGCGCACGTCGCCCACCGATGCGATGGCTCTGCTTCCAGCCGCGCACGCGCTCCAGCATGAACTCGCCCACGCTCGCGGCGTTGGCAATCGCCTCGCGCTCCAGGATGTCCATGGTCGCCAGCGCCGCGGCAATCGAAACGGGATTCCCGCCGAAAGTCGACGCGTGCGAGCCCGGCGCCCAGTCCATGATCTCGGCCCGCGTCATGCAAATGCCCAGCGGCATGCCGCTGGCAATGCCCTTGGCGATGCAGACAATGTCCGGCTCCACGCCCGAGTCCTCAATCGCCCACCACTTGCCGGTCCTTCCGCATCCGCTCTGCACCTCGTCCGCGACCAGCAAAATCCCGTGACGGTCGCAGATGGCGCGCAGCTCGCGCAGAAAATTCGCGGGCGCGGGCACAAATCCGCCTTCGCCCTGGATGGGCTCAATGAAGATCGCGGCCACCTCTTCCGGCGGCAGGTGGTCTTGAAGAGCTTCTCTTCGATGTAGCGCGCGCAGCCCAGGCTGAAGGCTTCCTCTTCCTGCGCGCTGCCGATGCAGCCGCGATAGACGTAGGGATAGCGCACGTGCGTCACGCCCGGAACCAGCGGCGAAAAGCGGCGCTTCTGCTGCGGCTTGGAGCCGGTGAGCGAGAGCGCGCCCATGGTGCGGCCGTGAAACGCGCCGAAGAACGAAATGATCTGCTGGCGGCCGGTGTGATAACGCGCAATCTTCAGCGCGCACTCAATGGCTTCGGCGCCGGAGTTGCCGTAGAAGAAGCGATGCGGCCCGCGCATCGGCGCCACGGCCGAGAGCCGCGTAGCCAGATCGGTCAGCAGCTCGTTGTAAAAATCGGTGCCCGAGATGTGAATCAGCTCGGCGGCCTGCTTCTGAATCGCAGCCACCACCTCGGGATGACAATGGCCGGTGGAAACCACGGCGATGCCAGCGGCGAAATCGAGAAATTCGTTGCCGTCGGGGTCCTCAATGCGCAGGCCGCGCCCGCGCTTGGCGACCAACGGATAAGACCGCGTATAGCTGGGCGAGATCAGCCGATGGTCGGCCTCAACGGCCGCGCGGGCCTTCGGTCCCGGCAGAGGACAGACAAGTTTCGGTCCGTATTGCGCGTGCAATTCCTGCTTGTTCATCGCATCTTCTCCTCGGCAGATTCGGTTGTCGCGGCCTGCGCGCCCTAATCCCATGCATCCTGGATACTGATATGGCGCGGCCACTGATCCCGGCTCGTGGGATCATTCAATTCCGCGGGCCCAATCGATCCAACGCGGGCCCAAATATGAGTGAGAACCTTCGGCGGAGGGTTATGCTAGTCGCCGCCGAAGAGGCTAGGTCGAGTGCGGGTGGGCAGCACGCGCAAGTGCCGCCGCGGGCAGATGCTGCGCACGCGCGAACGCGACCAACTCTTGGTGGCTGGCGGGTGTAGCGATTGCAATAGGTCGCGCGCCTTCATCGGATTTCCGCTCTTTTCAAAGCATAGCATGCAGCGCGTCTCGCGCGCGTAAGTGGCCACGCCCGCTCTATGCCCGGCATTGGTCTCAGCCTGGCCCGGCTTACTTGGGCACGGGAACGAAGGCGTGCGGGGGAACCAGCGCGGCGAAAGTGTCACCGTCGAGCGTTACCGGAGACCTCTGGAAATCGCGCAGATTCGGCCAATCCGTCGCCATCGTCATCCAGCAGACCGCGCCCTTTGCAAGCACCGTGCAGGCAATCTCAAAGGTGAAGGGGTTCTCAGGGTGGCCTTTGGGAGTTCCTTTGGCGCGCTCGATCCAGATTGTGTGGCTGCCCAGTGTGTAGTTGCCTTGCACGGGATCGGTAACGTCGAACGTTTGCTTCAGGCCCTCCGCGGCGCCGTCGCCAAAGTTTGCCAGTTCGCCCAGCTTCATGCTTTGCCCATAGCAGGCAAAGGGCAGCGCCGTCACCACCACCACCGAGGCCGGCGTACCGTGCGTGGCCGTCAAAACCACTTCCACGCAGGCGTCGCCCTTCTTGACCCCCACGGCGTCGGGAAATGGCACCGTGACCTTGGGCGCGGGAGGCGGAGCCACAAACTCCCAGTCTGCGGGCAGCTTGTAGTTGAAACCAACGTCGCTGTCATCAACCTGAGCCGGCTGCGTTGCAGCGGGTGCAGGCGCAGGCGTTGCAGATTGCGCAGGTGTCGCTTCTTGCCCAGCCGCAGGCGCGGACGTCTGCGCCAGCAGCGCCACGCAACCGGTGATTAACAGAGCAGCGGCGACGGCAACTCTCATGGGTCCACCTTCACTCGGGGCTAAGTCTATCGCAGCCTCGCCGATGCGACAACACTTTTCCGCCGGGCGGTAATCGTTACTTGAGCAGGAAAACCGACGCCGTCGACGCGACTCCCAGGACAGAGAACACGATGCCCAGGTACCAATAGATGCGGCTGTGTGTGAGCAGCGTAACCGACGTGATGACCAGGCCGATCTCGAGCAGCGCCTCGGCCAGATCGAAACGATCCTCGCGCGCTTCGGACTGCTCCACTTTCTGCTGTAATCCCTCGGCCTGCTTTTGCTCCTCCTCCAACTCGGCGTCCCACTTCTTCACGTGGTCGGAGTAGCCATTGGCAATCTTCGCCGCCGCAGCCTTGTCGGAAACTGCAGTCACCGTCAGAAGATCCTGGATCAATGTCGTGTTATACAAGCGGATCTTGTGCGCCTGATACTGATTCCACTCGTCCGCGGCCTGGTTCTGATACAGAATCACCTCCGTGCTCGCGCGATGGCCCAGCACCGTGGTCACGGCTACCAGCACGGCCAGTACGCTCATGGTGAATGCAACCGGCCGCAACGACGATTCGTGCGCGCCGTGTTCCGCGTGTTCCTGCAGTTCTTGCGCTTCGTTAGCTTCCATGGCCAGATCTATTCTTCTCATTTGGATTTGTAAGGTCCGGGGAATTAACTGCCGTTACAAATCCTATATTACGACTCGCTGGGAGTTACAAGCTGAAAGCTGATAGCTAACAGCTAAGAGCTGCTTTTAATCTCCCTTGCACCTCATCCACGCCCCGCAGCAGAAGCCAGAGCATCAGCTCGAACTCCGCCACGAAGCCGACCGGGAAAATCACTATTTTCGCATGCTGCGCGACCTGCGGATTAAGGTAAGCGAGCCATCCCAATCCGGCCACGATCAGGGGCCAACCGAGCCAGTGCGGCAGGAACCGCGATCGTAGGATCAGCACACCCAGCAGCACGCAGAACGGTCCGAAAAACACCAGCGAACTCCGGACCGCAAGACTATGGTCCAGCTGCTGCAGCCCATCATTAATGCACCCCGCCAGGCTGCACAGGGTCGCCGCCAGCGCCAACAGCGGCTGTGCGCGACGAAAGAGCCGGTACAGTAGAATCGTCACTGTTGCGTACAGCACGGGCGCGAGGCCTAGCAACACAACGCCCGCCGGTACCTTGTGGCTTTTCAGGAGCAGCCCAAGAATCGCCGTCGCAAAATAACTCAGATACACCACACCAGTCGCACGCGCGTGCGAGCAGAGTTGTGCCGGTTGCGTAGTTTCATTCACAACTCTGCCCGCGCTTTCATCTTCGCCCCTTTGACTCCGAATTCCAAAATGCGCTGAGTCGCAGCTACAACCGCCCGCTCCACCACCATCAAGCTAAAAGCTAATAGCTGAGAGCTAAAAGCTGTTTTTTCATTTCCGCTTCCACCGCACGCCATCCTTGGAGTCTTCCAGAATCACGCCTTTTTCCGCCAGCTCATTGCGAATCTGGTCGGCGCGAGCAAAATTGCGCGCCTTCTTGGCCGCTGTCCGCTCGGCCACCAGCTCTTCAATCGCCGCATCGGACAGCGATTGTGCGGCGATCAACTCCGGAGCCACTTCGCTCATCCGCCCTTCCTGCTCGGCCCATGCGAGTGCCCGTCGCGTGGGCGCGGCGTCGCGGTCCTCCAGCACATCGAACACCGCATCGAAATCCGCCAGCACCGGCAACATCGCGTCGCGGTCGGCCGTGAACAGTTGTTCGTCATCCATCGCCGTATTCGCCGCGCGCACCAGTTCAAAGATCGGCGCCATCGCGTCGGCGGTGTTTAAATCGTTGCCCAGCGCTGCAAGGTAATCGGCACGCGCCTTCTTCGCAGCCTCCTGCAACACGGGATTCTCCCCCGCCAGAAATTTCCCCGCCTTCAGCCGCGCCCTGAACGTGCGCAGCCGCTCGATGGCCTTGGTCGCATCCGTCAGGCTGTCGAAAGTGAAATTGAGCGGATGCCGGTAAGGCACCGAGACCAGTGCCAGCCGGATCGCTGACGCCTTGTATCCCTTCAGCAGCAGATCGCGCAAGGTGTAAAAATTCCCCTCGCTCTTCGACATCTTCTTGCCGTCCACCAGCAGGAAGCGCACGTGCATCCAGTGCCGCGCGAACTGTTTATGCGTCGCAGTCTCGCTCTGCGCAATCTCGTTTTCATGGTGCGGGAACATAAGATCTTCGCCGCCGCTATGCAGGTCGAAGCTCTCGCCCAAATACTCCATGGCCATGGCCGAGCACTCGATGTGCCATCCCGGACGGCCCGTCCCGATCGCCGTCTCCCAGGAAGTCTCACCTGGCTTGGGTGCCTTCCACAATGCAAAATCCCGCGCCGAATCCTTCTCGTACTCGTCCACGTCCACGCGCGCGCCGTCTTCCATGCCGCTCAGGTCTTTCTTGCTCAGCTTGCCGTACTCAGGAAACGACTTGAGCCTGAAGTACCACGACCCGTCTTCCACCTTGTAGGCCGCGCCCGCCGCCGCCAGCTTTTCAATCAGCTCCACCATTTGCGGAATGTGTTCCGTGGCGCGCGCAATCTGCTCCGGCCGCTCCACGCGCAGCGCTTCCAGATCCTCGAAAAACGCGTCCACGTACTGCCTGGTGTAGTCGCCGATAGAAATGTTCGCCGCGGCAGCGTTGCGGATGATCTTGTCGTCCACATCGGTAATGTTCATCACGTGCCGCACAGCCACGCCGCTCAGGCGCAGAAAGCGCCGCAGAAGATCGATCTGCAAAAACGTGCGGAAGTTGCCGATGTGCCCGTAGTCGTAGACCGTAGGCCCGCAGGCATACATGCGCAGCGCCTTGCCGTCGGCCGGCTCGAGCGCATCCAGTTGTCCCGTGAGGGTATTAAACAGGCGGAGGGTCATCGCGTCCAAATCTTACGGCTCGCTCATGGTGTAGGTAATTTCCAAGTCGCGGCCTACCCGATTTTAACAAGCGCGGCGCAGCGGACCGTCTCGATCCCGCCGCAAATGCGGCCGTCGCGTCAAACGCGCCGTAGGCACAGAGGTTTTTAGCCCCGCGCTTCAGCGTGGGGAAAGGGAATTGCGTAATAACGATACGGAGTCCCGTAGGGACGGCGCAAGCCTCACACCTGATTTGCAGGAACCGACAGCCTTTGAGGATCATTCCCGCCTTGCGCGCCGGCCCTCAGCCAAAAATCGCCGCCATTCCCAGCGAAAGCACTAACATAATCGCCCACCAGCCAAAGACCGCGATGTAACCCGCTCCGCGCTTCGTGCCCGCGACCACCGCGACCCCGATCGCCGTTACAACCATGCACCAGATGGCAAGAATGTCGATATTCGTGGCCAGCGTATACAGCGTGAATGGCGTGTCTTGCTGCGACAGATAATAGCCCAGATTCGTGCCCGCTGGATTCTTGGGATCGAACGCATCGGGAAGCGCGCCGGCAAAGAGCGCAATGGCCCCGAGCAGGAACTTGATGGGCCACAAGACCAGCCCGGCGTACTGTGTGACAGCAAAAAGTTCGCCGAACTTAGCCTTCCCTCCAAATCCAAAATTGATCGTTGCCAGCAAAACCGCTGCTACGCACACATTGATCAATAACAGCCCCAGCGGCGCAATGGCCCAGGTAATCTCCTGCCCTTTAGGCCCCGCTTGCTCCTGCTTGGCCTTTTGCTCCGGCGTCATGTTCTCCATCATGCGCTTGGCAAACGCGGGCAAGTTCCTTTGGTTGTTTTCAAAAACTCCGCGCCACGTAACCACTTGGCCCACCACGACCCAGAGCAGCGTGCCGCACACCAAAGTAATCAGGAACGGCAGCCACCAGCTCCGATTGCCCCGCCTGATGTCTTCAAAAGTCTTCGCCGGTGCCGTAAACGTGCAGGCCACGCGCTGCCACTGCGTCAATCCTGCGCCTGCCGGCACTGCTCCCACCGCCGGTGAAACTCCCATTTCGCTCATGCTTCCCGCCTTTCGAACTGTCTGGGAACTATTTGCCCGCAATTCTACCCTCGACACGCACCGTGTATCGAATGATTTTTTTAGCCGCAGCGCGCGTAACCTCCGCCGTCTGCGCTATCGTCTCCTCGTCTCGCGGTTGTAAATATCCAGGTTTTCTTTTTTATCGCGCCGGACAGGCTCTGGAAGTGCGCCTCCAGCGTGGCATCTTCCGGGGCCGCCGAAGAATTCAATCCAAGAGCTTTGTAACCAGGGCGCGGCTTGAGCCGGGCCGATGAGGTCAGCAGAATGCGTCGGGCTTTTAGCCCCTGCCCCGCTATCCGTTGCCGAATTCGCTTTTCCTTCGGATTTTCCCCAGCCTGCATGCAAGCTTGCAGCAGCCTTATAATCGCGGGCTGCCACAAAACCTCGGCGACAGCCCGCGTTTTTACATGCTATTTTTTGAAGTAATTTAAGTTAATTTAAACACCCGCAAACCGCGACGGCGCGAACCTCACTCCATCGCGAATTCGTCTTTCACCGGCCCGCGCCACGGAGAACCACCTTGGTGCCAGCGCAACAATTCCTCACTTCCCCTTCTGGCGGCGACGCGCAACGGCAGAAGCGCCAAGCCCAATGAGAATCAGCGACAAAGTGCCCGGCTCAGGAACTACCGGCGGATTGCCCTGCGGATCGCCAGGAGGATTCCCTGGCGGATTACCCGGCGGATTCCCTGGCGGGTTTCCAGGTGGATTCCCCGGCGGGTTCCCGGGCGGATTTCCCGGCGGGTTCCCGGACTGCCACGACCCCGAAGGCGATCCCGACCCGCCGCCCCCACCCGAAGGTCCCCCCATAAACATCGGCGGCGTCGACGGGTCACCGGGCGTCGAATCCGATCCGCCAAACGGCGCCGGCGAAGCCAAACCCGATGGTGCCAGCAGAGCGACAGATTCATCAGTAGGATCCCCAGGGCTTTCGGAACTCCCTTCCGCCTCGGACGGAACAAGATACGCCGTGGGCGGCTGGTCCGCAGCCGGCAACACGGTCTCTTGTTTTCCCGGCGGCAATACAGCCGCCACCTGGTTCCCGCACGCGCAGAGATACATCGCTCCCCGCCCGTCAGTGAAAACTCTTGTGCCCGTAGGGATGGAAATCTTCTTGCCGGTCCAATGAATCGCCTGCCCGTTTTCCATCTTCCAGTAGTTCACGTAACGCTCAAGCGGAAGCGAGGTTCTTTCCAAATGAAATTTGTCCGGATCGACGCCGGCAAACACCGATTGCCAGTACGGATCGCGTAACAGCTCTTCCCATTTCTTTTGCGATGCCTTTTCCTGGCCCGGAGCGTTGCTCGGGGCGCAAATTCCGCTGCGAACCACGGCGTACGAATTCACCCTGGCAACCACGGCGTTGGGACTCGCTCTGGAAGCCGCCGGCGACGCGGATCTCGGCTTGGGCGTCGCGTGGGTAAATGCCGATGGTCCGAGCCCACCCTCGCCCGCAGGCGCAGCCGGAGTTCCCGAGTCGCCTATACCCGTGGCCGCATCCCTGCTCGGCCGGTTCACCCACCTATATAACAGGAACGAAACCCCGCCAACCGCGATCAGGAGAGCCACGACGGCGAGGGCCCTTTTCTTTCTCATTTGCCTACCAGCTTCGAGGCCTCAGCATCGTCCATCCAAAAGCCCGCAGTAGTTAAGTCTCGGGCAGATTTACCGGCAATGTTGACGCAGTCTAAAACCACTTCGGGGCCCACTTCCCGGCGAGGCAGCCACTACGCTGGTCGTCTCGCAGGCGCTGCACTTTCACAAGAAGCAGAAAGAGCAGCGTCGATCTTTCGCTGAGCGGAAGAGCTTGAACTGAGCGC
The DNA here is from genome assembly GCA_963826735.1 of uncultured Acidobacteriota bacterium. Lineage (GTDB taxonomy): Bacteria > Acidobacteriota > Terriglobia > Terriglobales > Acidobacteriaceae > Telmatobacter. The sequence continues at coordinate 361,335 of CAWGYN010000002.1, read as the reverse complement.
AAGAAACCATAGCCAGGTTCGACCGTGGCTTCTGCGCTTCGAGATAATGTCCTCAACGTCTTTAAAGAGTAGGTCCCAACAGAGTCGCCGTGAATCCCACCGGGGTATTAGGTTCCTATGGTCTCTTGGAGTAGATTGTGGTTACTTTGGCGTCAAATCGCCAATCTGCCTTGTATGATGTTCATCAATCAAAGCAATCGGGACTCAAAGCGTTCGGAGCTGGGCTATACTGGCGGTCGCGCTGCCTTGATTTTCCGGCAACGGCCACGCCCGCACTCCGCAACCAGGTGGGTTCTTTGAGGAAGTGACCGCAGTGAGTCAATGGAAAAGCTGGATCCGGAGGCTGGGACATCCGGAATCGCCGCGGGCCGAAAGGCGAACCCCACTGGGGCTTACAGCCTGGCACACCGATAAACCTGCTTCGCAGCCATCGACCATCCAAAACATCAGCTCCACCGGGCTTTATTTGCTCACACAAGAGCGCTGGCCCATCGATCAGTTAATCCCGTTAACAATAGAGCTTGAAGCATTGCCGGAGGATCGTGAAGAGAACCGAATTCCAGTGCATGCGCGGGTAGCTCGGCACGACGAAGATGGCGTCGGATTAGCGTTTGTTTTGCCCGCCGGCATGGATCGAGACCTCTGGGACGTTCTGGTCGACAATGCCGTAATTCTTACCGACCCCAAGGCACTCGTATACACGGCCAGGTTGCTCCGAACCTCCCTGTTCCTCTGTCGGCTATGTCAAGAAGAATCCCACCAGGCCCTTCAGTTGTTTGGCGGCGAACTGGATAAACCTCGCACTGAGATCGCGATGGAGATTGCGCTCGGAGCGGAAAAACTGCTCGCCTCAGAACCCGGCGCTGGCCAGATGCGCGCTCAGCCACAGATCGTCGCGAACATACTTCAATACGGATCATGGGCGCAGGATGATTTAACAAGGCAGTTATGGATAGGCCTGTTCGTCACCTCCTGCCATGTAAATGCCGTCGACGATTCGAGCCACGACTTTGTCGATCTTCTTGTGAGTGTCACGCCCGCCCAGGGCCTCATGCTGGTTACCGCATGCAAAAAGGCGATGGAGATCGGGACAAAGACCGGGGATCTTCCCTCGTCGCGAATCATCTATTCAACGCAGGAGGTGGCTCGACTAACCGGCATCTATGATCCGATACGGCTCGGAGTAGAAATCACACGTTTATTCGACGCCGGATTGATCGACAAAGCGTTCGTCTATTCGTCCTATGCTCCCGCGGAGAGCTTTGATATCACTCCCACCCGCCTGGGCCTGAAACTCTACGAGCACTGCAATGCGCAGCGCATTCAGCCGCATTCGCCTCTTGAAGAATCCGCGAGCCCCCAACCCTCCCTGTAGCCTGACCGTCGCCTGACTTCTCACATGATGCAGCGGTCTTTCTCTCTCCCAACCAGGTCCATGCACAACAGCCGGTGCGCTTCGTTAATCCTGGCCATGCGATCGTTGGCCAGCTCCTGCTCCCGGGCCGTAGCCCGCGCCAGCCGGTCCGGATGATACCGGCTCGCCATCTTCCTATAGGCAACCCTGATCTGCTCCCGCGTACTCGTCGCCGCAACCCCCAGCAACCGCCGCGCGGACTCAACCGTCAACGGACCCTCCATCGCTTTATCCGCTGCCTGCCCGTCAACCTCATCCTCATCGTCAACCCACAGCAGATCCGCCATCAATCGCTGCTCGCCCGGCGACCATGCTGCCCCAGATGAAGCCTCTACGTTGGAGACAAACCATGGCGTGAAGGAGGAGAAAGTGTCCCACGCAGGGTTTTGGTACTCGCGCCTCTTTAATTCCTGTCGCCGCAGAAAGCCCTCCGACGCGGCAGCAACACCCACGGTCCAGCTGTCAACAAAAAACTCCGCATCGGGTTCCGTTTCCACACCCAGAACCTGCTCAATTTGTGCCAGAAAAGGCGCGCCAGTTTCCGCCCCACCCGGCTTTGGAGCGGCCACCCGAGATTGAGCTTCCCGAACACCCTTCAGCGACGCCTGATTGATCAACCAGAACGGATCCATGCCTGTCTTATCGGCACCAAACGCAATTCGTTCTACCCCCCATGACTCCAGGAGCGAGCAGGCACAGCATCGTCGCCGCCCATCCCCAGAACCTCCTCCAACCAAGGTGGCATTGACCCAGCGGCTCCCAAGCCGATAATCATGGTACTTAGCCCATTTTCCTTCGGAGATTCCTCAGCCGCGCAGCACCGGCTGTGGATTCACTGTCGGGATCCACGGGCCCCCAAAGGCGCACGATGGAATTCAATGTCCACACCGCCGATTGACGCCGCTACCATCTCATCGGCGGTCTCGGCCGATTTGCTCAGGGAGCGCCCCCGCCTGGCGCGTCCCCGCCACGCCTGGGACTGGGCCCGATTTCCAATTCCCGGCATCGTCAAGCAGGCCCTCAGAAGCATCCGGACCCACCGCCGCGTGCGCCGTCTGCTCCACCTGCCTGCCTTCATTGACACGGTAGAGAACAATCCGAAATTCGCGTTCAAATACCTCACCTGGCAATACCTCGCCCGCGGCCTCACTATCCCGCAGCGCGCCGCATCTTTCCTGCACCACTACCAGCGCCTGCACGCTCTGCTCCCCGACCGCTTGCTGCGCCAGGTGCTGCATTGGGATGTGCCGCTCCATGAGATCCGCGAAGACAACCACTGTTTCACCCTCAGCATGGGCCGCTCCCGGCCTTGTTACAAAGAGGGCGAACTCTCTCTGCACCTCAAAATCGACGGCGAAATCTTCTTCACGCTCGCCTTCACCATCATCCCCGGATGGGTTGTCCAGGCAAATGCCGCGGAGGTCCTCCTCATCTCGCGACTGCAGGGCACGTACGGCTGCTATCCCGGCCAGATGAAGCTCGCCACCAAAGCCATGCACGGGGTTCGCCCACGCACTGCGCTCCTATGTGCGCTCGAGGGCATCGCTCAGGCGTGCGACATCCGCGAGATAGCCGGCGTCTCCGCCATACGCCACAGTTCCTGTTGCGCAGACTGCGAGCACTCCCTGCGCAAGTCCTACGACGACTTCTTCGCCGAACTCGGCTTCGTCAAGAATTCCGCCGGCTTTTTCCTGGCTCCGGTCCCGATAGAGGAGATTCCGCTGGAGCAGATCAGTCCCGGCAATCGCCCCCGCGCCAGGAAGAATCGCGCCATCAAGCAGCAGGTGCGCGAGGCCAGTGCAGCCTTCTTCAATAAGCTCCAGCCCCCCGCCTCCGTTCCACAGCTTCCTCCGCTCCCATAAATCAGCCACCTTTGCCACGTCTTCCACATCTTCAAATCGAAGACTCCGCCAGCAAGCGGGTGAGCACCAGCACGGCCCTGTATCAGGGCGCTGCGTTAGCCGCGCCGCACCAGCATGGCCCTGTATCAGGGCGCGGCTTTAGCCGCGCCGCACCAGCATGGCCCTGTATCAGGGCGCGGCTTTAGCCGCGCCGCAAACGCCCCAAAAGAATCGCGGGCTTCACAGGCTGCGGAAAAACTCGATTCAATGGGCTTTGTAACAAGGGCACGGCTTCAGCCGGGCCGATAAGGACAGCCGAATGAGTCGGGCTTCAGCCCCTGCCAATCCATCTTTTGCCGAATTCGTTTTTCATTCGGCCTTTTTCCGTAGCCGCTTAAGCCCAGCCGAAAGCCGCCCACCCATTTCTCGAAAAATAAAGTCCGCGGCGCAGCCGCGCGCGGCCTGCATCCAAACCTCACGCCATAAAGGTCAATGAGCTCTGTATCAGGGCTTGGCTTCAGCCACGCCGCAACCCGCCCACCCATTTCTCGAGAAATCAAGTACGCGGCGAAGCCGCGCCCAAACCCCGCGCCCGCAATCGCTCATCCGCCGAAAGCCTTCGCCCGGGCGAAGATCACCACAAGCCGACTTGCCGATACCGACCAGCGCTCCCCGGAACACAGTCGATTATGAGTGGGCTAGAATCCTGCAAGGGCGAGAAATGGACACAGAGAGCAAGTGCGCCGCACCGGAGATCGAAGCGAGGTGGGTGTTCATCTCGACGAACCGTGAGATCCAACTTGCAGCCGCGGTCGCAAGCTATTTTCCGGACACAAACAAGTACGTATGTTTCTTCGAGTTTCCAGAGGTCGAATACCCGTATACGGGATCTTCGGATTTCGGAACTGATGGCTACATTTCGCGCATCAATGGTGATCGCGCCGCGATAAACATAGGGAACGCTCTGGCAAAGATTCAGCCGGAGTTGATTGTCCTCCTTCGATTAACCGAGATCGAAAAAGGATACCTATCTGCACACCTCCCGACGGAAATCACTATTGAGCTGGATTCTCCAGCCGAGCTAAAGGATCGACTAGCTATAGCGCCACAATTTGCAGGGGAGGTTCGCTGCAAGCCGGACGAGGCTATTCGTGGGCTCCTGAAGGCTCGGTTTGAACGAAAAAGACTCGTCTTCGATAATCTCGCGGGCCCGTTGCCGACTTCTCGCTTAGCTGGGAACTGCGGTCTAATCGCGATCGAGGAAGACGGAGACTTGCACGACCTGGCTGCAATAAACCTTGCGTATTCCTGTGGGCTAGACGTCGCGCTTCTCCCGCCGACAGACAAAAAGGGCCTCTTTTCTTTGGCAGGAGATTTGAATGATTGGAGCAGAGACCGATCGCATCACGCCTATCAGTCATGGAAACGCTGGGCGCGGGCAGCGTTGCGTGATATTGACCTCGCCCCGTACCGTTTCGCGACTTTTTTCACCACCGGCCTACCGTACGGCCTCTTTATCTCCAACTCCATACCATGCTCACACGTCGTCAAGTACCTTGATTCGGGCGTCCAAATTGCGAACGCACTAGCGCTGGAGCATGAGCCGTATTTCTTCGGGAGCGCGCTTTTGTTTTCTCCGCAACTATTTCCCTCAGAGGAAATTAGCGAAATCCGGAGCTTATGTGAGGCTGCGGGATTTCGAGTCAAACCTCTCTTGGGTGCCGAAGCAACAGTAGAAAACCTCGCAAATTTTGGAGGGTACTATCCATACGATATTCTTCACATTTGCTCACATGGCGGCGAAACCGACGGCTATTTCACGCAACAGTCGTTTCGAGATAGACAGGGCGCTGAACATCTCGCTGAGTACTACGAGGTCGTTGGATTCGGACCCGTAAAGGGAAATCGAGTGCTCGTCCACCAGAAAGCTATCTTCCATAAGTTGGACGGCCACAGATGGATGTCCGAGCCCCTGCATTCGTTCCCTAATTATGTTTTCGAAGATTTAATGAAAGCAATCAAGGCCGACAGGCTCGACGGCGTCGTTCGTGCACGACACCAATCCCCGATCGCCCTATCCTGCCACATCCAATGCCACCAAAGCATCCATCAAGGTCATTTTGATCAACTTTCGGGGCTCGGAAACCCCATCGTGTTCAACAACACCTGCTCCTCTTCCCATGAACTGGCGATAAATTTCTTGAGTGCCGGAGCACGAGGATATGTCGGTACCCTCTGGAGGGTCGGCAACGAGGAAGCGAAGCAGGCAGCGACCTGCTTTTATCGAAGCGTCCTTCTCCAACATAACGTCCTAGCCGCTTTTAACGAAATGCTCAAGAGTACCGATACCCCCAAGTATTGCGATGTCTACGTGTATTGGGGGTTCCATTTCAGCACCTTAAAGCAGCCATCTGGATCGGACGATCACGCAATCCTCGGAGCTCTGATGTTTATCTGGCACATTTGGCTGAAGAAGGTGGCGACGACCAAGGACGAAGTGGTTAAGAGAAATGCCGTTCCGATCTTGCGTTTCGTTGCGCAACAAGTCCTCTTCGAGATCCAGCGGAAGGGGATCAGTCCTCCAGATGGTTTCGACGAAGGGACTGTCTTGGACATTGAGCGCAGTCTGCCTCCAGCTCAGGAGAGAGCGCCAATCCCCGAATCGTTCGAAGTTGACATGGAAGGTCTGTAGGACCTGATTCGTAACTGGCGGGTGGCCTCGGTCTCGACGTCCCAAAAACCACAACGAGGGTGCCCCCGGTCCCTCGCCCTTGGGGACCGGGGAGACCCCGAACCTCGATTGGCAGCAGGAAGTCCACAGTCTAGCAGGATCGGTCCCGGCAATCGCCCCAGGGTCCGGAGCGCGGCCCCGCCCAGCCGATCCAGCGATTTTGTTCCCGCCCTCTCAGTCCCTCTACCCACTCGGAACTATGCGGCATTGCCGCACACGCGTCAGGCCGTTTTTACCCGAAAATGACACCAGAAAACGCTTACTTGTATGCAAAAACACGCGAGTAAACGCTTTCTGACACGCAAAAAAACGCTTTTAGCCTCGTTTTGACGCTCTTATGGGAAATTCTCTACTAACTGCCGCTCTTATTCGCGAAATTCTCTATTCACGTTCACCCTTGAGGCGCGCAATTCTCGTTAATTTGTCTCAAAAAATCGCGCACTCCCAGGCGAACATATGCGGGCCAGCAGGTCGTTTCCAAGCGAACATTTGGCCCCTATCCGGCAGCACGAAGTCGAACATCTCCATTGATTCCATGGGGCTTCCCCACCCCTATCCAACCCTGCCGCGCGAAAACAAAAAATGCGTCCCATGCTCCCCGGCCAAAAAATGCGCCGCCCAACCCAGACGTCCCCCGACTCTGAGTTGGGCGCACGAGTTACCCGAGTCTCCCGAAATTTTGTCCCGGGCAACGTCCTCGGCTTTCCCTCGCCGTGCGGGGTCGCATTGAACCAGCGGCGCTAACTCCGCCAGCCCCGCCAACCCCGCAAATTTTGCGAACGCGCCAACTCGCCGACCTGCTGGCTTGCTAACTTGCTGACTAGCTGACTTGCTAACTTGCTGACCCGATAACCCGCCACTTAGATCCCGCTCTGCGAGTTATCCTCCGGATGCACCACGCGATAACTCGCTCCACCGTCCGACCACACCAGCAGCAGAATGTCTTTGTTCTGCGGCACCGCGTGAACCTGGCTCACGAAGTTATCGGCGTCCGTCACCGGATGGCGATTCACTTCGAGAATCACTTCGCCGGGAGCGAGGCCCGCATCGTCGGCCGCGCTACCCGGGCGCACCTGCTCAATGGCCGCGCCGTGCACCTCCTCCGGCACATGCAGTTGCTGGCGCACGTCAGGCGACAAATCCGCTACCGTCAATCCCAGCCGGCCGCGCTGCTCGCTCGCACCCGCATTGCTGGCTTCTTCCGACACCTCCTTGCGGAACTCGCCCACAGTTAGTTGGATGCGCTCTGGCTTGCCGTCGCGCAGTATGCCCAAATCAATCGTTGTTCCCGGCTTGGTTTCGCTCACCGCGACCTGCAGCTCGCGCCCGTCCAGGATCTTCTTCCCATTCAATTCGCGCAGCACGTCGCCGCTCTTCAGTCCGGCGCGGCCGGCGGGCGAGTCAGGCGTTACCTGGCTGATGACTGCGCCGCTGGCATCGGGCAAGTTAAAGAACTGCGCGTTGTCGGGCGTCACGTCGTTCATGCTGATCCCCAGGTAGCCGTGATGCACCGTGCCGGTCTTGATGATCTGGTCCACTGAGGCCTGCGCGATCTCCGAAGGAATCGCAAAGCCCGCGCCCGCAAACGAGCCGCTGTTCGAAATGATGAAGGTGTCGATGCCGATCAGCTCGCCGTGCGCATCCACCAGCGGTCCGCCGGAGTTGCCGGGATTGATAGCCGCGTCGGTTTGAATGAAATCGCCCGGCTTGCGCGCATCGTCGGTGTATGGGTTAGGCCGGTTGAGCGCGCTGATGATGCCGCGCGTCACCGAGAACTGGAAGTACCCGAACGGACTGCCGAAGGCCAGCACCGTTTGACCGGGATGAAGTTTGGCCGAGTCACCCCAGGGAATGCTGGGCAAGTTATGCGCGTCGATCTTGATAACTGCCAGGTCATTGAGCTTGTCCTCGCCCACTAACTTCGCGGTAAATATCCGCCGGTCGTTCAGAGTAACTCGCATCTCCGTCGCGCCATTTACCACGTGGTCGTTGGTCACGATATAACCATCCGGCGAAATGATGACTCCGCTTCCTACACCATGCTCAATCTGGGGCTGCGGTTTCATGCCCTGCATACCCGGCCCACCCCCCGGACCACCTTGTCCAAAGAAGAACTGCTGCAGTCCCGGTGGCAGGTCCTGCGGATTGATGCCGCCGAAGTTCTGGACATGGCCGCCGCCGTTACCTTCCCTTTGCTCATCGTCCGAAACCCGCGAAGTTACCGAGACGTTGACCACGGCAGGCGTAACGCGCGCGGCAACGGCTTCAACGGCGTTGTCGAGCGCGGTGAGCGCCGAGACACTCGAGTCGTCCATTGGTCCCGCCACGGCAGCCATCGCCTTGTTATGGTCAATTACAAACGCAATGACAAAAAGAAAAGTGGCCAGCAAGCCCGCCACCACCGCCAGCTTTTTCGCTCTTGCTACTAATGAATTAGTTGTCGTCGACATGTTCATCTCCATAATGGGGTTTGAGCTTTCTAGTTAGAGTTGGAAAACCAGCCACCCGCTCACAGGCAATGGAGCGGTAGGCTGGCCAGAGTCTTCTGCACGCGCCGGTTTCGTGCCGGGCGCCGGGCAGTTGGGCCCAAATCCGATTGGATAGACCGCAAAAATCAGACGCGTGACAGTGATCCGCGTAACCATCTGTCCGCCGGTTGGATCTGCGGCATCGGCAGATTGCGCCGGCGCGTTTGTATCCGTGTCGTAATCGGAAATCAACTCGGCGTGGCGCGGCGAGATTCGTACTTCTTCCCACGCGGTCAGCACTACATATTGCGGTTGAGCGGCAAAGGCGGAATTTGCGTCTTGCCTCGCAGCACCCACATCTGTGTCGGGCATTTCTGCTCGGAGCAGCACCTCGCGCGGCGTTCCGCTCGTCGACGCGATCTGAGGCTGCCGGGCGTCTGCCGGCTCAACCGATTTCGTTACGGCCCGGTGCGGAGAAATCGGAGACAACACTGCGACATCGTGATTCGCGGGTAAAACCGCCTTGGTTTCTATCACGCGCAAACCGGAATCGCCGCGCGCCGCCTGCGTCTCGAGCGTCGCCGCATGCGCGGCGGGAACAAAAGCCACCATCTGCGGGCAACGCGCCAATTCCACCGACGCAATCAGCAGGCCGCAGCCGGCCACGCCAACCAGTGCCCGCGCCGCCATGGGATGAAGCACCTGTTTGCGCGCGAGAATGCTGTAGACGCGGCGCACCAGCTCGGGACGGCGCTCGAAAGCGCCGAGCGAAAGCGCGTGGGCGCGGCGCCGCTCCAGGCGAAGCTCAAGGCCGCGCTCGGCCAGGCTGGTGAGGCATTCCGCGTAGGCGCGCGGCGCTTGTGTCCGGCGCACCACGCCCTCGTCGCACGCCATCTCGCGCTCGCGGCATAGGCGGCTTTCGATCCATGCCAGCGCAGGATTCAGCGGAAACAGAACCAGGGCCAGCTTCTGGAAGAGATTGGTCCAGTCGTCGCGGCGGCGCAGGTGTTCGGCTTCATGCAGAACTACTTGCTCAAGTTCGCCGGGCGTCAGGCGGGCGAAGAGCCATTCGGGAATCAGAATGCGCGGCGCCAGAAAGCCGATCACGCTGGGACGATCGAGCTTGCGCGTCGTGCAAAGTTCGATAGGGCGTCGCGTAGGAGAGGCAGCGGTGAGCAGGGTGCGCAAATTCGCATCTACTTCAATTGGCGAGGCCGAATTCCACAGCCGGCGCAGGTGCAGCGAGTGGACGGCGAGGCTGGCTGCGCGCACGAGCGATGCCACCAGCCACAGCGCGGCAATGGCGAAGGCCCAGCGGTCATCGATTCGGATACATGGGATCTGGAACCACGGCGTGACGCGCCGATGCGCCCGGCAGGGCGTTCGGCGCGATTGCGCCTGCTGCGCTGCGCGCAAGCCAGGGCAGAAACCGCAAGACCCACAACCACCGCAAAGGCCGCGGCCCAGACGGCCGAAGCGCTGCGCTGCGCCAATGTGAATTTGAAGCGCGGCGCCAGGCCAAGGCAAACCCCAGAGAACCAGCGCGATCGCCGCGCCCTGCCACAGGGCCGCAACCGCTACGGGCGCAGCGGTCACGGCAAAAGCAACCAGCCATCCGCCCGCGCTTGCCAGCGCCGCGTGCACTCCATCGGCCATGAGGATCTGGAACATCTATTCCCCGCTCCCCTTTTCGATGTCTGCGCCGGCGCTCGCGCTGCGAATCGCATCCTTCAGGCGCTCTAACTCTTCGGCGCTGATCTCCTCATCGCCTAAAAGTGATAACACCAGTTGCTCACGCGAGTTGCCAAAGAACCGGCCGAGCACGTTGCGCACCTCCGTGCGGCTGGCCTCGTCCTCGGCAACGCAGGGACTGAATACGAACGCGCGGCCCTCCTGGCGGTGCTCCACGTAGCCCTTCTGCTCAAGGATCCGGATGGTGGTCAGCACCGAGTTATACGCCAGCGGTTCGCTCTCGGGCAGAGCGGCCACCAGGTCGGTCACCGCCGACTCGCCCCTCCGCCACAGGATCTTCATCAGCCTGAGCTCGGCTTCGGTGAGCGTGTTGGATTTTCTTGGCGGCATCGCTAACCTGTTGATTCTGCTTTCTTAGTCTCTATCGCAATGACGCCTACATTCCTATAGACGAACAACTAAAGGATTAGTTTGCAGTTTCCCAGATATTTTTTCCCCCGTCAAGCTGCAGCGCCTCGAAGAAAGCGTTTCCTCGGCGCACCCTACAGCGGTTCCACAATTGCAATATCTCGCAGCAACAACCGCCGGGAGGGTTTTTCTTCGAGAAAAACCCTCCTACTGGAACAGCCTGAAATCCCTCGCGAATTGTGGAACCGCTCTATGCTACGATCCGTGGAAGCGTTCACGGATTCGATTCTTTGCGCTGAATCGTAGCCGGAAAAATCTCTTCCTGCACTACTTACGGCGAACGCCTTTCCCGGAACAGCAGTCCGGACCGCACCTTAGGCTCCGGGCTCACAAGGGGTGGGTATGGACAACCAGTTACGGCCTTTGAATCTCGGCGAAATTCTTGACCGCACGGCGCAGCTCTATCGGCGCAACTTCTGGCTGTTTGTGGGCACGGCAGCGTTGCCCTTGCTGATTGTACTTGCTCTCGCCATCCCCGCCGGAGCCATCTTTCTCATTCCCGGGATTGCGAGCAGCAGGCGCCGGGGGGCCGTCTCCCGCCGAGATCGGGATCATCGCCCTGACCGTCATCGTCGCCCTGCCCATTTACCTTGCCGTGTACGTGTATTCCTACGCGGGCATCACGCAAGCTACGGTGAGCGTGCATCTCGGCGAGAAGCCCACAATTCGCGCCACGCTCAAGAGCGTGCACACCCGATTCTGGACCTATTTGTGGTACTTGCTGCTGCAGGGAATTCTGGCCGGCTTCGTCCCCATGGTCATCGCCTTGTCCATCATCGGGCCGCTCATCTACTTCATAACCCGCCCGGACGCCGACCTTGGCTCGCGTTTTGCTCTTGGCTTCCTGATGGTTCTGGTGGGAGTTGTGGCGCTTGGCGCCATCGCTTGGTTGACATTATCCTTCGCCCTGGGCATGCCCGCATGCATCGTGGAGAAAAAGACCGCCTGGGAATCGATCGTCCGCTCGTGGCACCTGAGCCAGGGAACGCGCGGCCGCATTTTTGTCACCAATCTGCTGGTCGCGGCGTTGGCTTTTGCAATCGGAATGGCCTTGGCCATTCCCCTGCTGATCCTTGTGGCCGTGCTTCCCGCGGCGGGAATCACCATCGCGAATTCATCGACCACATTGGTCGTGACCGAGATCGTGAGAGTGTCTCTGGATTTCATTTCGAAGGTGCTGCTGGCGCCGATCTATATGATCGCTGCCGTCCTGTTCTACTACGACCAGCGTATCCGCAAGGAAGGCTTCGACATTGAGTGGATGATGCAGCGGGCGGGGCTCACGCCTCCCCAACCTCAGGCCGCACCTGCCGGAATCCTGGGACTGCGACAGCCAACTTCCGCAGCGGCGCCCGGTGCGAGCACAGGAGAGTTTCCGCCGCCTACGCCGCCTGATACCGTGGAAGGACGATGAGTTCGATGCGGTTCGGGTTGCGTAGCCCACGTGGGTGGATCGGCAGAGTAGCGGCGAAGTTGGCCCCAATTGCCTTGCTTTCGCTCGTCGCGGCGTTGCTCGTGCCCGCGGCCGTCGTGCCGCATGCACGCGCCCAGCAGTTCCCTTCCAACCCGGGCTGGCGCGATGTGAATCTTGCCGAGTACCGCCAGCACCTCGAATCCCTCGACAGCGTGGTTGCCGATTGCCAGGCGCAGCTCAAGCTCAAGAGACCGGCGCCGGCCAGCAACAACGCGTGCGACCCCAATCGCGTGGGCCCCAACGACCGAGTGCAGAAGCCGGGCGCCCCCGCGTCGCAGGCGCGCGACGTTCGCTACGACTGGCTGCGAACTGTACTGATTCACGCGGGGGACAAAGGCAACATTCGCCAACCCGCAGTCATGGGTCCGCCTTCGCGCGCTAAAAGCCAGCCGCTGAATGCGAGCGATTTGCTCAACCAGGCGAGCCAACGCCTAGAGATGGACGAGCAGCAGGCCGAAAGCCCGCCCGTAGCGAATCCCGCATATCCTGACGAACGAAAGTCGCTCGACACCATTCTGGCCCAGCGGGAGTACCAGGGCGTCACCAAGGTTTCACTCAGGGACCGCGCTCTGGAATGGTTGGGAAACCTCTTCGACAAAATCCTGATGAACCTGGCGGGAATGGGGGCGCGCGCGCCGTGGGCTGCCCGGATTCTGGAGGGCCTGCTGCTGGGCGGAATCGGCATCGCGCTGGTCTGGTTTTTCATCCGTATCGAGCGCAGCGCACGGGTGCGCCTCGTTCCCGACGTCGACCCCGCGCCGGGATCGCCTTCAGCACGCGAATGGCAGTTGTGGATAAAGGATGCGCAGGCCGCAGCGGCCAGCGGTTTGTGGCGCGAAGCCATTCATTCTGTGTATTGGGCGTCGATTGCGCGATTGGAATCGGGCCGTTTGTGGCCCGCCGATCGCGCGCGCACGCCGCGAGAATATCTCGGCCTGATGGGCGGCAACGATCCGCGCAAACCCACGTTGACGGCCCTCACGCGCAGCTTTGAGCGCACATGGTATGGTGGGCGCGATGCCGGGGCCGTCGACTTCAATTCTGCAATGGCGCTGGCCGCGGAACTGGGAGTCGAAGCGAAATGAAACTCTTCGCCTCACTCGACCGCAAAGACCGCTGGCTGCTCATCGCCCGCATTTGCGCTATCGTTCTGCTAGCAGCGGCCGCAGCCTTAGATCGCAAGTTGCTCTCCGACGGCGCCTGGGCCGCAATCACGCTGGCCGTGCTTGTCGCCCTCCTGATTCGCCGTTGGATCGCGGCGCGCCGCGGATCAAAGAGCGATGCCAAGACTCGAAGCGGGCCAGTACTCTTCGCCTCACTCGACCCCAAAGATCGCAAACTGCTCATCGGCTGCATTTGCGCGGTGGTTGTACTCGCAGTGGTCACGGCTTTTTTTGCGCGCAGCGAAGACAACGACAACAACCCTGTGCCCAGCACCTATAGCACCGGCAGGCATGGAGCCCGCGCCGCCTACGATTTGCTCAAGGCCAATGGTTACGACGTCGAGCGGTGGGAACAGCCGCTCAGTGATCTGCCGGCGCGGACCGACGCGCAAACCGTAGTGATCTTCGCCGAGCCCGATCCTTCTTCACCCGCAGATTTCAAAGCCGTGCAGGACATCGTTGCGCGCGGCGGGCGTGTACTCGTGACCGGATGGTTGGGAGGAATTCTGGCTCCCGGCGGAAACAGCCTGCCTCCGCAGCAACTTGGGACAGCCTGCAAGCTCACGCCGCAGGGACTCGACCCGTTGGCCGGATCGGGCGAAGTGTGGATGGTTCCCGAAGCCGCATGGGGATCTGATCAGCCGCTTGACCGCGTCGAATACAACTGCGCTGGATCGCCGGCTGTGGTGGAGTACACGAGCGGCAAGGGCGAGGTCATCTGGTGGGCCAGCTCCACGCCGCTTGAAAACGGTTCAATTCAGCGCGCCGAAAACCTGAATCTATTTTTGAATTCACTGGGCGCGCCTCAGGACCATCATTTCTATTGGGATGAATCGTTGCACGGCGAAGTCTACTCTGACTGGTTTTATGCCAGCGGCACGGCGCTGAATCTGCTCAAGGCGGGTCTCTTCGGAATTCTATTGCTCGTGATCTTCAGCTTCAGCCGCCGCCGCGGTCCCGTCCGCGATCTTCCCGCGCCGGTGCGTGCCACACCGGTGGAGTTTCTTGAGGCGTTGGGGTCGCTCTACGCTGAGGCGGGCGCTTCGGCAACGTCGGTCGACCTCGCGTACGAGCGTTTTCGTCGTCGCATGGGCGATCTGTGCGGCCTGCAAGGAGCAAAGATGAGCGCGGAGGAACTGGGCATGGCCCTGCGTCGCCGTTTTCCGAAGGCTCCCGAAGCACTTGAGAAGGATTTGGCAGAATGCGAGAAGGCGGTCGGCGACGACAGCTTGCAGCCAAAGAAAGCGCTGGCACTGGTGCAGGCTCTCAGCCGCCACAGCGAAGCATTAGATCGCGCCGCAAGAGCGAAGACCTACGATTGAAAATGAGTTCTAAATCAGGATCGGAAAGAACAGCAGGATGGCAAGCAAGGAGATCGGAATGAGCGAAGAGAATCAGTTGCAACAGGACGCGCAGGCGCCAGGCACAACCCTCAAGGCCACGCAGGAGCTGCTGACCCAGGCGCACGGGGAGCTGGGACGCGTCATAGCAGGCCAAAATGAAGTGATTGGCGAAGTTCTGGTGGCCGTGCTCACGCAAGGCCACGCACTGCTCGAAGGCGTGCCGGGAATCGCGAAAACCCTCATCGTGAAGTCGGTAGGCCGGCTGCTCGGACTCAACTTCCAGCGCGTGCAGGGAACGCCCGACCTGATGCCTGCCGACATTCTTGGCACCACGATCTTCAAGCCCGGCTCCGATAGCTTCACATTTCACGCCGGCCCAGTCTTTACCGACCTCCTGCTGGTCGACGAGATCAACCGCATGCCGCCGCGCACCCAGGCCGCGCTGCTAGAATGCATGGAAGAGCGCCAGGTCACGAGTGACGGCATCGCACGGCAATTGCCGCAATGGTTCACAGTCTTCG
Organism: uncultured Acidobacteriota bacterium; assembly: GCA_963826735.1. Classification (GTDB taxonomy): domain Bacteria; phylum Acidobacteriota; class Terriglobia; order Terriglobales; family Acidobacteriaceae; genus Telmatobacter. Next base: position 346,220 of record CAWGYN010000002.1, on the reverse strand, counting down.
CCACCCAGAACCCCATCGATTTTGAAGGCACGTACCCGCTTCCCGAAGCGCAGCTCGACCGATTTCTGCTCAAGATCAAGGTTCGCTATCCCGCCGCCGACGAAGAACGGCAAATGCTGGAGCGGCATCATGGCACGAGCGTAAATCTACTGGATGACGCGAAGATCCAGCCCCTCGCCGTCGAACTTCTGCAATCCGCGCGCAACGAGATTCGCGCCATCCGCGTGGAAGCAGATCTTGTACGGCTACATCCTCGATCTGGTGCGCCGCACGCGCGAGTGGCCCATGCTGGCTCTGGGCGCAAGCCCCCGCGCCGCCATCTGCCTGTTGCGCGTGGCCCAGGCCTTCGCTGCTTTTGAAGACCGCGACTACGTGATTCCCGACGACGTGAAACGCGCCGTTTTGCCCGTCCTGCGCCATCGCATCCTGCTCAAACCGGAGGCAGAGTTGGAGGGCTTCGATGCCGATCGCGTTCTGAACGATGTGGTTGCAGCGGTTGCGGTGCCGCGGGCCGCGGTCGCTTAAATGATCTCGGCTTCGCTCCATCCCGAAACAGTGCGTGCGGCTTGCAAGCCGCGCGGCCGCTTTGCCTTCGGCCTCACGCCGCGCACTATCTGGCTGCTGGTTGCGGGCCTGGCGCTGGCCTTGCCGGGATTCTTCTCCGCGCGTCTCGCCTACGGCATGCTGGTGTGGGATGCACTGTTGCTGGTCGCCGTGTTGTTGGATTTCTTGCGGCTGCCTTCTCCGCAAGCGATCACCGTGGAACGATCCTGGAGCAACGCGCCTTCCCTTTCGAGCGCAACCGAAATCGAAATCGCCGTGGAGCAAAACGGCAACACCATCCTGGAGTGCCGCGTCGTCGACGACCTTCCCGAAGCGCTGGTGGGCGTTCCGCGACACACGGAGTCTGCGTGCCTGGCCGCGCGTGCGCGCCGCTCTGCGCTACGCCATCGATCCGCGCGATCGTGGCGATGTCACCACGGGATCGGTGTATCTGCGCTACCGGTCGTTGCTCGGCCTCATCGACAAGTGGGCCATGGCGCCGCTCCAGCAAACTGTGCGCGTCTATCCCGCGCTCCGGCAGGGTGAGGATCAGGAAATTTTTCTGGCGCGCGGCCGTCAAATCGATCTCGAACTGCGCCAGGTGCGCGAACGCGGTCTGGGCCGTGACTTCGAAAGCCTCCGCGAGTATCTCGAAGGCGACGATCTGCGCGACATTTGCTGGACGGCCACGGCGCGGCGCGGACAATTGATCACGCGGCGCTACCAGACCGAGCGCAGCCAGGCGGTGTGGATCGTTCTCGACGCAGGACGGCTGCTGCAGGGCCGCATCCTGCGCGACACGGACGACGAGCAGCGGCGCGGCTATTCCAAACTCGATTACGCGTGCTCCACTGCGGTGGCTCTCGCGCAACTCGCGCTCTACTCCGGCGATCGCGTGGGCCTGCTCGTCTACGGCCAGCACGTGCAGCAGCGCGTATTGCCCGGCCGCGGCCCAGCGCACTTGCGCCTGATTGTCGAAGCGCTGGCCCAGGCACGCGCCGAAACCAGCGAAGCCGATCATCTGCGCGCCACGGCCACGCTGAACCGCTGGCAGCCGCGGCGGGCGCTGATCCTCTGGATCACCGACCTGGCGGAAACCGCCATGCGTCCAGAAGTGATCGACGGCGCCATGCAACTCCTGCGCCGCCACGTGCTGTTGTTTGTGGCCATGGCCCAGCCCGACGTGGAGGCGATTGCCAAAGGCCGTCCGAAGAATGTCGAGCAAATGTTCCGCTCCGCCGCGGCCCAGGAATTGGTGATGCGCCGTGAACTGTTGCTGGCGCAGCTGCGCGACCAAGGAGCCCTCACCCTCGATCTCGATCCCGATCAACTCACCTCGGCAGTGCTCAACCAGTACTTAAAGGTGAAAGAGCGGGCGATGGTTTAACAACACGCGCTTCTCGCGCCTTTTCTTGAGTCGCCCTCACCGGCCGGAACAACCACACCAGCAGCAACGTGAACAGCGTCCCGCCCACCGTGAACTTGAGCCACGGGTGCGCCGCCGAAGGCGAGAAGAAACCTTCCAGCGTGCCGGCAATGATGAGCAACGGAATGATTCCGGCGACCATGCGCGTGGATTCAACTCCCGCCAGGGCGATAGAGTCGCGCCAGCGATAGAGGCCGGGAAAAACCACGCCGCGTCCCAGGCGCAAGCCCGCTGCCCCGGCAAGAATGATCGAGGGCAGCTCCAGCGAGCCGTGAGGGGCCACAAAGCTCCACAGGCTCAGCGCCAGGCCGTGCTGCTGGCAGGCCACGCCTATCACGCCGAGCAGCAGTCCGTTGAAGAACATGGACCAGATGGGAAAAAGCCCAAACACGATACCGCCGGCGAAAGCCATAAAGCAGACAGAAAGGTTATTCGTCATGATGCGGCCGCTGGCTTCCGGCTCGACACCCACAATCGATTCGGTCCACATTTTGTGGTGCTCGATCGTGTCCACCATCTCCGGACCCAGCATGTGACGCATGAACTGCGGACGCGCCAGCGTGAGCACCGTGCCCAGCGCCGCACCGGCGACCATGATCACAAGCGACAGCAGAACGTAACGGAAATGGCGCTGCACCAGAGCCGGGTATCCGTCGCGCAGAAAATCGAAGATTCTACGGAAGCCTTTGCGACGGCTCGAATAAATGATATTGTGGGCGCGAGCCAATAACTGGTTGACGAGTTCGGCGTAAGCGCGCGCGGTGGGGTCCTGGCGCAGGGTCGACAGGTCGCTGGCCGCCTGGCGATAAAGAAGCGCGGTTTCGCGCAGTTCCGCACGGGAAAGCCTGCGCACGCCGCCCGCGGCAGCCTGGTTCAGGAGCCAGCTGAGGCGTTCCCAGTAGGGACGGCGCTTTTGCAGCCACTGATTGGAGAGAATGATGGCCATCGAGCCGATTGCAGACCAGCTTAACATCGATACCCCGGAACTTGTGTCGATCGAATTGCCGCTGGCCGGCATCGGCAGCCGCTTCATCGCCATCCTGATCGACTCGCTCATCCTGGGCGCGGCGGTCATTCTTCTCATTTTTCTCGCCGCTTTCATCCTCCCGGCTCTCAACCTCTTGGGTCCGAAGTCGGCAAGCTGGGGCATCGGCATCTTCCTGCTCATCCTCTTTCTGCTGTTCTGGGGCTACTTTGCACTCTCTGAGGCTTTCAACAACGGACGCACTCTGGGCAAGCGCGTAGCAAAAATTCGCGTGATCCACCAGTCAGGTCGCGGCATCAATTTTGCTGAAGCGCTGGCGCGCAACCTGGTGCGAATCATCGACTATTTGCCAGGCTTTTATGGCGTGGGCATTGCGGCCATGTTTATGAGCCAGCGATCCCAGCGCCTCGGCGACATGGTTGCGGGCACCCTGGTGGTGCGCGAACGCGAGGTGGAGGCGCCCATGTGGGGCGAAAGCACCTCGCGCACTTTGACGGCGGCCGCGCTCGCCCCGAATTCGCCCATCCCTCCGCCCCACCTGCGCGTGGCGCTGCCGGCACCGGCTCTGGCCAAACTCAACCCTGCCGACCTTGAGGTGCTGGAAGGTTTTTTTTCGCGGCGGCTCGACATGGACCTGACAACGCGCAGCATGCTGGCCGGGCGCATTGCCTCAGCCCTGTGTGCAAAGTCCGGACTCGCCATCCCTACTGAGATCAGCGTGGAGACCTTCCTTGAAGCCATCGCGCACCAGTTCCGCGAACTAGGACGGATGAGCTGAATTCAGCCCGCATAGCGCGCAAGAAATGGGATTCCCGGCGCAGCCATTTCCTTCCAATCAATCCTTCCCTGCGCCAAGCCGCACGCAATCCGCAGCCATATATTAAGATTCTTCCAGCACACGCGCGCGGCTGTGCGGACACCCAACTCGTCGCGCGGCAATTTTTCGAGCAACAATCTGGCTTCGAACGGTTTGGAATAAGGAGAGCAAGAACATGGCCAAGAGCGTGAATAAAGTTTTTCTTTTGGGAAATGTGGGCAAGGACCCTGAAATTCGCTCCACGGGAGGGGGCACCGCGGTGGCCACCTTCGGGCTCGCTACCACTGAACGCTCCAAGGATCCGCAGGGCAGCTGGCAGGACCGCACCGAGTGGCACAACATCGTTGCCTACGGCCGTCTGGCAGAGATCATTCGCGACTACGTCAAGAAGGGCACGAAGCTTTTTGTCGAGGGCCGGATCCAGACCCGTAACTGGGACGATAAGGAATTCGCCAACCGCAAAGTCTACCGCACCGAAATCATCGTCAACGAACTGTCGCTGCTTTCGGGCCGCGAAGATGGTGGCGGTTCCAGCCGTTCTTCAAATTCGCCTTCCAGCATGGACCAGCGCCAACCCGCGGCGCAGGATGATTACTCGCAGGCGGCCGAAATCTCCGACGACGATATCCCGTTCTAAAAACAGGAGCAGGGAGTAGCCAATAGAGAGTAGGCCGTCGTCGTAGGTTTTTCTACTCCCCGATTTGGCTACTCCCTATTCCGCTATTCCTCCACGGAGAACGCCCATGAAGAAACTCTTTGTCGTTGCGCTTCTTGCCTCATGCCTCGCCCTGCCCGCGCAGGAGACGCGCCGCGAGGTTAGCCACGCCACGGGAAATCCCGCCATCGATTCCAAACCCAACAGTCGCGACGTGCCCGATGTTTTTGCCGTCAGCGGGCATCTCCAGCGCATTGTCGTGCTGCGCTTCAAGTTCGGCGCCGACCTGCTCGCCGGCCTCCAGAAAATGATCGCGCAGGAGAAGATCAAAAACGCCGTTATTCTTTCCGGATTCGGCTCCGTGCGCGGCTACCAGGTTCATCAGGTCTCGAACCGTGACATGCCGTCGAAGAACTTGTTCATCAAGAATCCCACCGCGCCCGCCGACATCATCGGCATGAGCGGCATGGTGATGAACGGACGTATTCATCCGCACATCGTGCTCGCCAATGCCGACAAGGCCTTCGGCGGCCATCTCGAACCCGGCACGGAGGTGTTCACCTTCGCTGTTGTGACCATCGGCGTCCTCGATGATTCCATCGACATGAGCCGCTTCGACGACTCCAGTTTCCGGTGACCAATGGCCGGCGCTTAGAATTCTAGAATTGAAATTCTCCTGGAGCGAACGATGCTGGAGAAACTCGCGGGCAGACTCACCTGGGAACCGATGGCCGGGGGAATTCGAGTAGAGATTCCGGCCCAGAGGAACTGGACGATCTTGTTCTTTGCGGTCTGGCTTGTAATGTGGACGGTTGGTGGTCGCCACGTAATTGCAGAAACCTTTGGAAGGTCCGCATCGCATCCCAACAGTTGGTTCAATATGCTTTGGCTTGGCGGGTGGGCGATCGGAGAGTGCGTTGTATCTGGCGCCATACTGTGGGGACTGGGCGGATCAATCACGTTGATGCTCGATCCTTCCAATTTGGAGATCAGGCGTCGGCTCTTTGGGCTTCAGATAGGAGGTTTCACTTGCCCCACGAGCAAGGTTCGCAATCTGCGATTCACGCCGGCGGGTCGCGGCCGAAATGCGCCTCAGAGCGCCGTCTCGATTGAGGTAGCCGATAAGAGCTTCAGTTTCGCCTCGGGAATCTCAGACGCCGAGGCATTCGCTCTCATCGACAAGATGCTTGAGATTTATAAATTTCCAAGAGATCGCGCTCTCGACTATATCAATTCTTCCACTTAAGTCTCATTCGCAGTTCCTGACCTGCCAAGTGGATCGTTTCCCCGATCCGTCACCTCCGACAGCGCCGCCAACTTCTCCGCCAGCTCCTCCGTCCAGCAGCCTTCCGGCGCGCGCCAGCTCCAGTTGCCCGCAGCAACTGAAGGCGTGTTCATGCGCGCCTCCGAGCCCAGTTCCAGCAGATCCTGCACCGGTGCAATCGCAATCTCGGCCACGCTGCCCTGCGCCGCGCGGATCAACGGCCACGCGGGACGGTTGTTCACCGGCCCCACCAGCGCCTCCACGGCCGCGCGCTATCTTCGCATTGGCCGCATTCCACCAGCCTTGCGTGGTGTCGTTGTCGTGCGTGCCCGTGTACGCCACGGTCGCGGGCACAAACTGCTGCGGCAGGTGTATGTGCGCGCCCTTGTTGCTGAATCCAAACTGCAACACTTTCATCCCCGGCATACCCAGCGCCAGACGCAGCGCCTCCACTTCCGGTGTAATCATGCCCAGGTCTTCGGCCACCAGCGGCAGCGGTCCCAGCGCCGCCTCCAACGCGCGGAAGAGCGCGAGCCCCGGCGCCTTGATCCACTCGCCTTTGACCGCGGTCTCTTCCTCGGCAGGGATGGCCCAGTACGCCTCGAAGCCGCGGAAGTGATCGAGGCGCACGATGTCATAAATCTCCACAGCGCGGCGGATGCGCTCGATCCACCAGGCAAATCCACGCTCGGCGAGCACGTCCCAGCGATAAAGCGGATTGCCCCAGCGCTGGCCCGTGGCCGAGAAGTAATCGGGCGGCACGCCGGCCACGCGGATCGGCTTCAGGTCTTTGTCGAGTTCGAAAATCTCCGGGTGCACCCAAACGTCCGCCGAGTCCATGTTGACGAAGATCGCCACGTCGCCCATGATCCGTATCGCACTGCGTGCCGCAGCCTCTTGAAGAAGGTTCCACTGCTGGGAAAACGCAAACTGCAGCACCTTCTCGATCGTGCGCTCGCGCCCGTGTTCGACTGCGGCCGCAGCCAGCGCCCGCGCATCGCGGCGTCGCAGCGGCTCGGGCCACTCCGTCCACGCGCCGGTGTTATGGGCGCGGCGCAAGACGGCGTAGAGCGCATAATCGTCGAGCCACGAAGTCTGGTCCCGGCAAAACGCCTCAAAATCCTCCCACTGTTCTGCCAGTGCCGGCTCGTCCAGTGCGCGATTGAGAAAATTTCCCGCGGCCTCATAGAGCAGTGGAAACTTCAGCGCTTCCACTTGCTCAAAATTCACGGCGCCCGCGCCGCCGGGCAAGCCGGCGATACGGTCGGCTCCGATCCAGCCCCAGTCGCGAAGCACCTCCAGGCTGATGAGCGCGGGATTGCCCGCGAAAGCCGAAGAGCCCGCATAAGGCGAGTTGCCGTAGCCCGTGGGGCACAGCGGCAGAACCTGCCAGATATGCTGCCTGGCGCGGGCCAGAAATGCCACAAATTCGTGCGCTGCCGGACCCAGGTCGCCGATGCCTCCATGAGAAGGCAGTGAACTGATGTGCAGCAGGACTCCCGATGAACGTTGAAATTCCATAACGTCATTATTACGGATGGCAGGGCCGACGCGTATAAATTGCTATATGCGTGGGGGATGTAGATAGACGAGAAGGGGATATGGAAAATCCCCTGAAGTATTTTGCAGAGTTGCGCGATCCCCGCGTGGAACGGAACCGGGAACATTTGCTGGAAGAGATCCTTCTGATCTCGATAGCCGCGGTGCTGAGCGGGGCCGAGAGTTGGAACGACATAGCCGAGTACGGGGAAGACAAGCTGGAATGGTTGAAGACTTTTTTGACGCTTCCATCGGGCATTCCATCGCACGATACGTTTAACCGGGTGTTCGCGGCGCTGGACCCGGAAGAGATGGAAAAGGGTTTTGTGGCTTGGGTTTCGTCGATCGCCAAGCTGACGGCGGGCGAAGTGGTAGCCATTGACGGCAAGGCCTTGTGTGGCACGCGCGAGAGCGGTAAGAAGACCTTGGTGCACATGGTTTCGGCCTGGGCCGAGGGTAACGGACTGGTGCTGGCGCAGCGCAAGGTCGATGAAAAATCCAACGAAATCACGGCCATTCCCAAGTTGCTCAACGCGCTGGAGTTGACGGGCACGGTGGTGACCATAGACGCCATGAGCTGCCAGCGCGGGATCGCCCGCCAGATCGTCGCGAAGAAAGCCGACTATGTATTGGCAGTCAAGGAGAACCAGGGTCTTTTAGCCGAACAGGTAAAAGACTCGTTTCTACTGATGAACTCCGATGCGGTGGCCGAGGAAATCGACTGTGGACACGGACGGGTCGAGCGGCGCAAGTGCTCAGTGATGGCCGATCTTGGCCTGATCGAAAAGGCATCCGAATGGGCCTCTTTACAGGCGTTGGTGCGCATCGAGTCGGAACGGTACCACAAGGCCACAGGCAAAACCGAGCGCGAGATTCGCTACTACATCACCAGCCTCAGGCCCGATGCCGCGCGACTGAACTCAGTGATCCGCCAGCACTGGGGGATCGAAAACAAATTGCACTGGGTGCTCGACGTCGGCTTCGGCGAAGACTTGGACCGCAAACGCACTGGCCACGCCGCACAAAACTTCTCCATCCTCAACCGCATCGCCCTCAATCTGCTCAAACAGGACAAATCTTCCAAGCGCGGAATCAAGGGAAAGCGCCTCAAGGCTGCTTGGAACATCCCCTATCTGCTCAAGCTACTCGGAATCTGATATGCGTCGGCCCTGTTACGGATGGACGGGAGCCCTGCAGAATGCAGGCCGATCTGAGACACTGAAATGCGTGCCCCCCGCGCAGCCTGCTGATCGATTTTTGAGTTGAGGGAGTTCTCCGTTGAAATTCGACCGTCGCTTCTCTCGCCTTTGCCTTTTTGTTTTGGCTCCGCTTCTGGTCAGTATTTGGCCCTCGCTCGCCGCCGCCGCTTCCGCTCCGCAACCTGTCACGCTTACCGCGGGCTGGCAGTTGCAGGATGTGGCCAAGGTTCCGCAAGCGGGCGCGGAAGTCGCGAGCGCGGCATTCGACGACCAGCGGCTGGTACGCGGCCACGGTTCCGGGCACGGTGCTCACCACGCTGGTCAACGATCATGTCTATCCCGAGCCGCTGTATGGCGAGAACGACCGCCCCGAAATCATTCCCGAGAGCCTGGTGCCACACCTCGTACTGGTACCGCACCGCTGATCGACATTCCGCAAGCCTACACGGACCGTCACGTCTGGCTCAACTTCGACGGCATCAACTACTCCGCCGACGTCTGGGTGAACGGCGTCGCAGGTGGGCACGATCCGCGGCGCGTTCATCCGCGGCATCTTCGACATCACCGCGCACGTGAAGCCGGGCAAGACGGCCGTGGTGGCCGTGCTGGTCACGCCGCAGCCGCATCCCGGCGATCCCGCACGAACACACGATCGCGCAACGGCGTCGGCAAGAACGGCGGCATCACCGCGCATCGACGGACCCACGTTCCTCTCCACCATCGGCTGGGACTGGCTCCACGCCGTTCGCGACCGCGACACCGGCATCTGGCAAAAGGTCTTTCTCTCCGCCACCGGGCCCGTGCGTGGTCAAGGATCCGCTGGTCACCACCGATCTGCCGCTGCCGCGCACCGACTCCTCCGACGTTGCCGTGCAGGCCACCGTGGAGAACGTCAGCGACCAGCCGCGTGAACGGGCGTGCTCGAGGGCACCATCGAGAACATCGTCTTCGAGCAGCCAGGTGCAGCTCGCTCCGCACAGCACGCAGCTGATCACCTTCGATCGCCAAGACCACGCCCGCGCTGCACATCGAGCATCCGCGCCTCTGGTGGCCGAACGGCTACGGCGCGCAGAATCTCTATCAATCTGCATCTCGAGTTCAACGTCGGCACGACGTCTCAGCGACGCCGCAGGACGTCGACTTCGGCGTCCGCAAGATCACCTACTCGGTGCCCGGCACCGACACGCTCACCATCTCCGTCAACGGCGTGCCCGTCTTCATCCGCGGCGGCGACTGGGGCCTCGACGAAGCCATGAAGCGCATTCCCCGCGAGCGGCTCGACGCCGAGATCCACATGCACCAGCTGGCCAACCTCAACCTGATCCGCAACTGGGTGGGCCAAAGCACCGGCGAGGATTTCTACGAGCTGTGCGACAAGTACGGCATCCTGGTGTGGGACGAGTTCTTCCAGCCCAATCCCGGCGACGGCCCCAATCCCACCGACATCGCCCACCTACATCGCCAATGTGCGCGACAAGATTCTGCGCTTCCGCAACCATCCCTCGATCGCGCTGTGGTGCGCGCGCAACGAAGGCTATCCGCCGCCGGAGATCGACGCCGCCCTGCGCAAGCTGCTGGCCGAGCTCGAGCCCACGCGCCGCTACCAGCCCAGTTCGACCGACGGCGCCGGCGTGCGCTCGCACGGGCCGTATTACTGGCGCGCGCCGCGCGAGTTTTACACCGTCACCGACGACTACTTCAAGACCGAAACCGGCAGCGTCTCCGTGCCCACGCTCGAATCCATCCACGGCATGATGCCGAAGAAAGACTGGGAGACGATCAACGACGACTGGGCCGAGCACGACTTCGCCAAAGGCGCGCAGCACGGCGACCTCTACCCGGCCATTCTCGCCGGCCGCTACGGCAAGATCGCCAACCTCGCCGACTTCGTGCGCAAGGCGCAGATGGCGAATTACGAGGCCTTCCGCGCCATGTACGAGGGCCGCAATGCGCAGCTCTTCCATCCCACCACGGCCGTCATCACCTGGATGAGCAATCCCGCGCAGCCCAGCTTCGTCTGGCAGCTCTACCACTACGACCTCGAGCCCAACGCTTCGCTCTTCGCCGTCATGCACGCGTCGGAGATGGTGCACATCCAGTTCAACGAGGCCAACGGCGAGCTGCAGGTCATCAACAACCTGCCGGAGCCTGTCGCCGATGCCGTGGCGCACGTTGCCGTCTACAACCTCGACGGTTCGCTCGCCTACGAGCACGAGACCAAGCTGACGGCTGCGCCCGACGCGGCCACCAATCTTGGCCCCGTCGATTTCCCGGCGCATCCTTCGGCAGTGCACTTTCTCAAGCTCGACCTGCACGACGCCGCCGGCGAACTGCTTTCGAGCAACTTCTACTGGCGCGGCGCTGCCGGACCATCCCGACGATCTGACGGCCTCAACAACCTGCCCATGGTCACGCTGACGGCAAAAGCGGAGGAGCTCGAAGGAAAAGTCGCCGGCCAGCGGCTGCTTGCGATCACGCTGCACAATCCCACACACAGCATCGCCCTCATGGCGCACGTGCAACTGCGCCGCAAATCCGGCGAGCGCGTGCTGCCGGTCTTCTACAGCGACAATTACGTCTCGCTGGTGCCCGATGAAACGAAGACCATCGCCATCGAAGCCGCGCAGAGCGACTTCAACGGCGAAGATCCGCTCATCGTCGTCGATGGCTGGAATGTGACGGTAGCGCCGGCCTCATTCCGCCGCGTGTCCGTCGCGCCGAATCTCGACGCGCAACCGGACCACTCGCCCACGACAGGACTGCCCTTCGCCACCGAGGGCTTGCGTTAGAGAGCGCAGACCACATAGGCAAAAGGCCCGCAACCTTCCGGCTGCGGGCCTCATCATTTGCTTCATCAACTCCGCGTCTACGTCCCCGGCGTCTGCTGCGGCTTGGCGTTGATGCGGATCAGGTTGTGCTTCTTGTAGTCGTCCCACACGCCGCTCATGAACACGCTGAAGGCCTCGTTGCGCTGCTGATCCAGAATCTGATCGCGCGTCTGGTCGAAGTTCTTGCGCGATCTCGTCGGCGGTCGGCTCCTGCTTGTCGACAATCTTCACCACCACGCCGGTGCGCCCCGCGTTGATGGGGCCGCTGATCGCGCCAACCGTCATATCGAAGAGCTGCGGAGCCACCTGGCCCACTTCGCCAAAGTCCGGCACCTGTCCGGTCTCGCCCACCAGGTCGCTGGTCTTCACCGTCGCGCCTCCGGCTTGGCAGCCTTGGCAAGATCGTTCATCGCCTTCGCCTTGTCGGCAAGTTCGGTGGTCTTCTGGCCCAGCAACGCCGGCAACTGCTCCTCGCGGTAGTCGTCCAGCACGTGGGTCTTCCAGTCGGCAAAGCTCGGCGCGTGCGCCGCCATCATCGCCCGTCACCTGGAAGATCGCGTAGCCCTCGCCCGTCGGCGCGGATTGCGGCGGATCGCCCTGCTTGGCTTGAAAGGCCTTGGCCAGAAGCTGCGAGCTGTCGGGCAACGCGGCAATCACGCCGTCGCGTCCCACCGGCTCTGAAGTCACCAGTTCCAGATGATGCGCCGCCGCGGTCTTCTCCAGGCCGTTCTTGCTCGCCTCCGCGGTCAACTGCTGCGCATAACTGCGCTTCTGCCTGCGCCCGCGACATCGCGCGTCAGCGCCGCCACGATGGTGGCCTGCACTTCGCTCAGCGGCTGCGTGTGCGCGCTCTGGCGCTCTTCCACCTGCATAATGTGGTAGCCGAAGCTGCTCTTCACGATGTCGATGTCGCCGATCTTCTGCGTGAAGATGGCCTTGTCGAACTCCGGCACCATCTTGCCGCGCTGCGCAAATCCCAGTTCGCCGCCCTGGTCCTTGCTGCCCGGGTCGTCAGAGTATTTCTTGGCCAGCTCGGTCCAGCTTCCGCCCGCCTGGAGCTGCTTCAGAACGCTCTCCGCCTTGGCCTTGGCCGCGGCATCGGTCTTGGCGTCGGCGCCTTCCGGCACGCTGATCAGAATGTGCCGCGACTTGGCCTGCTCGGGCACCGGGTAATCGCTCATGTGGTCGTTGTAATACTGCTGAATCTGCTGCTGCGTAGGCTGCGGAACGCCGCCCGGAACCTGCTCCTGCGTGAACGCGAAGTAGGTGATCTTGCGCTCTTCGGGCACCGCCTGGGCGTACCGCGCGGCATTCTTCTTGAAGAACGCTTCCAGCTCGCTGTCGGAAGGATTGATCGTCTTGCGCAGGTCGTCGGCCGAGATCACCGCGTAGTCGAACTTGATCTTGATGTTCTGCTTTGCGGTAGGCATCGCGGACCTCCTGGTCGCTCACCGTAACGCCCGCGGTAATCAGAGCCTGCAGGCGGCGGACCGTGATGTCGTCCTTGATCTGGTTCTCAAAGTCGTCGACCGATATGTGCAGCCGGTCGTCAATCAGCTGCCTGTAGGCGTCCGTCGCCGATGAACTTGCCGTCGGGGTACAGCACCTGGCCCGTGGGACCGGTGCGCAGATACTGGCGCACATCGTCGTCCGTGGCGTAGACGCCGAGCTTGTGCGCTTCCTGCAAAAGCACCTGCTGCTGCACCAGCTGCTGGCCCACCTGCTGCTCAAAGAACTGCACGATCATCGGATTGTCGGCGTACTGCGGGCCGCGCTGGCGCAGCTCGTTCTCCGCAACCTGTTGCACGCGCGTCTGGCTGATGGTGTCGCCGGACGACAGAATCTTGCTGTACCAGTGGGGATAAACCACCGCGAAGGTATCGGGCGCGGCAGCGCCGGCCCCGGTTAGTCCGGGGATCAGGTAAACGCACCATGGCGACCGATGCGGCGCCGATCACGACCACGAACAGCGCCTTGGTAATGCGATTGTCTGATTGCAGGAAACGAATCATGGATGGATCTGGACCTTCAACTCTCTACGCGCACTCGCACTCACGGGGTGGGCAACAGCGGCAAATCTACTGCATTCCGATGGCTTTGCGATGCGCAATTCTCGCTGCTTGCGACTCTGCCATTATAGACGACGGCCATTAAGGCCCCGTTCTGTTCTAGCGTGCGAGAGCTCTACAACAAATCGGGCATCCTGCAAGCAGGATGCCCGACTCTTGTTCCCTTGGTCCCTCGTTCCCTGTTTTCTTACCGCCAGTAGTACGCTCCGCCCACTATGAAATACGGCCGATAGTAGGGCGCCGGATACCCGTAGTACGCCGGGCCGTATCCATAGCCGTAATAGGGCGATCCATAGGGGGCGCGGCGGTAAAGCGCCGGGCCGCCGGGATACAGGCCCTGCGCCAGCCTTGCCGCTTCCTGCGGGCTCACCGGCTGCACCGTCAGCGGCGCCGTGAGGTGGAAGGTGACGAGCGCTTCGGCGGGAATCCAGGCCTTTGCCCCGGGCGCAGCCGTCGCCAGACCGGTTCCGGCAGCCGCACCGGCTCCGGCGCCGATGGCGCACCCATTGCCGCGGTGATCCACCCCGCAGCCGATGATCGTGCCGATCACGGCGCCCGCGACCGCGCCGCCAAACGTCTGGCCGACTTTATTCGGGCCCTTCACCTTGAACTGATCGCTCGCGAGCGGATAATTGCGCCCGCCCAGATCGAGCGAAGTGAGCGTGAGCGCCAGCGAGGAGCTGCCCGCCATCTGGCCGGAGCCCGCATTCTTGCTCTCCGTAATCACGCCGTGCACCACCGCTCCGCGCGGAATCGCCAACACGCCGCCCATGGTCACGTCCTGAATCACCATGAACTGCACCGGCTGCGCCATCCTTGGCCCGCCTGCTTTCAACCGGCTCGCTGGTGCGAAGCTGCAGCAGCGTTCCCGGTTGCAGCGTTACAGGGCCCCTGGCCGGCGTGTACTGCGGCGCTGCCGGAGTCGGCGCGTATTGCGGCGGATACTGCGGCGGATACTGCGGCCCGTACTGCGGTGGATACTGCGAGTATTGCGGGCCTTGATACTGAGGCCGCTGCGGCGGAGGCGGTGGCTGTGGATAAGCTCCCTGCTGCTGCTGCGGATAAGGCGCTTGTGCCGGTGCCTGGCTCTCGTTCGGTGTCGGGGTCGCACCCTGGCCTGAAGCCGGTCCCGGAGGCGGCAAACCCGCCATTTGCTGTTGCGCCTGCGACTGGTCGGGGTCCGGCATCTCCTGCGTCTCGGGAGCTGGCTGCGAAGTCTGAGCATCGGCAGCCGGGTTGCCCACCTTCAAGTTGTTGTTCACCTTGGTTACGCCATCCACGTGCGCGGCAATCGACTCGGCCAACTGCTTCGATGCCTCCGTCGATACCGTTCCCGAAAGCGTAACCTCGCCCTGAATTGTGGCCGCCGTAATCAGGTCGTTTTTCAGAGCCGCTGACGCGTCCAGCGCGTGCACCACATCCATCTCAATCTGTCCATCGGTGCGCGGTCCGTGCGGCGCTGCCGGCTGACCTTGCGCCTGCCCTTGTGATTGCCCTGCCGGAGCGCCGGCATCTTGCGCCAGCGCGACCACTGCAAACAGCACGGCCACGCCGGTCCCGGCCACGAGCGGTCGAATCATGTTCTTCAGCAAGCTGCGATTCATTTTCGATGTCTCCTCTATCGATACGATCGTTCTCAACCCGGGAAAGATTCGCAGGGAGAACGACCTCCAAAGCCTTTCAGGCGGCTCAAACCGTTAGACGGACCCGGCCCTGAGCCTGTTACCGGCTAAAACCCCGTTTTGGGCAAAAAGTTTCCCCGCGAGCTAGTCTGGAACTGGGGCTTGGGCAGCTTCTTCAGCCTGCCTTACAGCAGCAAAGCCCGCGTAGCGGGCGTCAGACGCTAGCCCAGGCGTGAGCCTGGGGTAAGCACGCGACCCCCAGCGCCAGCCCGCTTCAGCGGACGTAAGAATCCACCCAAAAATCAGACTTCTCGACTGAGATCTACCCCAGCGCGGCCGCTACCGCCGCATTCAATGCATTCAGGCCCGCGCTCACATCGGCTCCCAGATGAACCCTAAGGGCGCGACGCCCGCGTGCCTCCAGCACCGCCAGATCCCCGGCCGCCTGGGCGTCGATCACCACCCCAAAGCTGTACCGCTGGCCTGGAATTTCCGCATCTTCGGCGTGCTCTGCGGTGATCTGCAAAAAGACGCCCGTGTTCGGGCCGCCTTTGTAATCCTGCCCGGTCGAATGCAGAAAACGCGGTCCGAAGCCAAGGCATGTGGCCACGTGTTTGCGGTCGCGTATATCGTGCCGCAGCACCTGGATCGCCGCCTCGTGCTCGGGGAACATGGGCAGAAA
This sequence comes from uncultured Acidobacteriota bacterium, assembly GCA_963826735.1. Lineage (GTDB taxonomy): Bacteria > Acidobacteriota > Terriglobia > Terriglobales > Acidobacteriaceae > Telmatobacter. Next base: position 330,591 of record CAWGYN010000002.1, on the reverse strand, counting down.
GGCCAGTGCCGCAAAATATTCTCCCGCTCGCAGCTCACTCAGATGCGCGCGCAGGAACCCGGTCAGCGTATCCGTGGGCGCATGCGACCGTAGCTGCGCCGCATAGGCCTCCGTTGCGTATAGTTCAATCCCGGCCTCCGTCAGCACCGGCTGCCGCTTAGGAAGCGTGCCCGTCTTTTCGTACTCCGTGGTCAGGTTACGCGTCTCGATCTTCGCCGCCTCCACGTCGGGCTGGTTGAAGGGATTAATGCCCATCACCGAGCCGGCCACCGCGGTGGCAATCTCCCACGTGAAGAATTGGCCGAAGATTTCGTACAGGTCCTCGATTTCGATATACGCCACCGGATGGCCGGCAGCCTCCAGAGCCGCAACCTTGGCGTCCAGATCCGCCTGCGCGCTCGCGTCCGCGGCGTTCTTAAGGCGCACATAGGCAAACACGCGGTCGTTGCCATACACCTCGGGCGGCCCAATAGCCTCGCGATCCACAGGCGTAATTCCCTTGCCCTGCTTGCCGGTGGACTCGGCGATCAGTTGCTCCAGCCACGCTCCCAGATCGTAGATTTCGGGCGAAGTGAAGAAGGTGATCTTGTCGCGCCCGGCATTGGCTGCCGAACCCAGCAGCAACCCAAGTTGCGCTCCGGGATTGTTCTGCATCGGCTCTTTTGCGCTGGCCACGCCTTTGGCGGCCTCGTCGAGCAGCTTGCCCACCTTCAGGCCGGCCACGGTCGCCGCAACCAGGCCGAAACTCGAAAGCGCCGAGTAGCGCCCGCCGATCTGCGGGTCGCCATAAAAGATGTACCGGAAGCCGTCGTCCTTCGCCACCTGCTCCATCTTCGAGCCGGGATCGGTAATGGCCACAAAATGGCTGCCGACATTCTCAGCCCCCACCACCCGGCGCACCTGCTCATAGAAGAACTGCTTCAGAATATTGGGCTCGAGTGTGGAACCCGATTTGCTGGCCACCATCACCAGCGTCTCGCCCAGGTCCACCGCGTCGCACGCAGCCAACACCTGCGCCGGATCGGTAGAGTCGACGATGTGCAGCTCGGGAAAGCCCTCCTGCGGCCCGAAGGTCTTGGCCAGAACTTCAGGACAGAGGCTGGAGCCGCCCATGCCCAGCAGCAGGGCCGCCGTGAAGCCCGCACTGCGCACGTCGCCGCCTAGCTCGGCCAGCGACGACAGGTCTTTCTGCTGGCGCTCCACAATATCGATCCAGCCCATCCACTGCTCCTCGCCATCGCGGGTCCACAGCGAGGAATCCTTCTTCCAGAAACGCTCGATTTTGCGGTTGGCTTGCCAGTCGGCGGCGGCCGCACCCACGGCCCCGCGCAGTTCAGCGGGAATTGCGAGTCGAAAGTTCATATGACTATAGATTCTCCCTCAAAAGCATGGTTGCGAGGCAAAGAATGTGCAAAAGTTTGTGAGCGCAGGTAACTCTTATCCCGGCCAATTGGGTGTGATCCGAATCAAATCGAGCTTGCACCCGGCATTTGCATCCTCTAGCACAAACTCCGGCGACGCCGCCGGGACGGCGACAATCCCCCGCGCCGCCAACTCCACCGGCGCGAATCCTGCGCCCGTAATCCGCCCCGAACCCGCCGCGGCAAACAGGTAGGCCAGCCCCGGCTTCTCGCCGCCGCGCAGGCTCTCGCTTGTCCGGCTGCCTTCCACCGGTACTCGCTCCACGCGGAAGTACTCGACATCGATCAGCACCGTGCGATCGGCCAGCTTCCGCGGCGCAATCTTCCCCGCGCGCGTCGTGAGCTTCGTCGCCTCCAGCGATTTCGCGATGTGCAGCTCGCGCCCGCGTCCGTAATCGAACATGCGATACGTCAGGTCGCTATTCTGCTGCGTCTCGAGCAGGATCGGTCCCGGCCAGATGGCGTGGATCGTCCCCGCATCCACAAAAATCATGTCGCCCGCCGCCACGGGCACGGCGTTCAGGCTCGCTTCCAGCGTTCCCGCGTGAATCTCTTCCTCGATCCGCTCGAGCGTGGTGCCGGGTTTCACTCCCAGGGCCACCTCCGCACCGGGTTCGGCGGCGAGCACATACCAGCACTCGGTCTTGCCGCGCGGGTCGCCGTATTTCTGCGCCATTTTGTCGTCGGGATGCACCTGCACGCTCAGCTTTTCCCGCGCGAAAATAGTCTTGATCAGCAGCGGCGAATCCGGCGACGGCGCAGCGTCGCCCAGGAGTTCCACATGCGCCTCGGCAAACAGCGCGGCCAGCCGCTTGCCCGCGTGGGGCCCGGTGGTAATCAGGCAATCGTCGCCCGTCAGCCACATTTCGCCGATGGGTTCGCCCTCGGCCACGCGATCGTACCAGGGACGCAAATCGCAGTACCCCCACGGGCGCGGCGAAATCGCGGGCTCAATGCCAAATGGCGCCAGTTGTGCCACAGAATCGCTCCTTTGGATGGTCTTTCCGCTCATGCCATCCTCACTCTAGCAGACCGGTAACCTGCGCCAGATCGCCATCTTACGCGCCGGTCCAAAACCGTGGCGATGTGCGAAGGAACCCGGCACAGTTGACGCGCTCGCCCAGACGCGAATGGCGTCCGAAGGCCGCGTCCGCCCGGACAGTTTGCCCTGAGCCGGTCGAAGGGTCCACTCCCGGTTTGTTAATCTTGGCGCAGCATGATCAAACAGTCTGCATGGATTGCCGCGGTTCTTCTTCTCTGCGCTCTTTCCTCTCTCGCGCAAAAGAAGGCTTCGCCCGCGCCAAGGAAGGCTCCCGCGCCCGCAATCCGCTTTCAAGGCGCGCCCCAATACACGCAAGAGGAGTTGCTCGCGGCTGCCGGCCTCAATCCGGGCGCGCGCCTCAACGCCGCTCAAGTGAAAGCTCACGCCAAACTTCTCAACGACACCGGCCTTTTCACGGTGGTCAAGTTCAGCAGTGATAGCAAGGGGCTGCTCTTTTCATTGACGCCGACGAACCAGCTCTTCCCCATGCACCTCGACAATCTGCCGCTCGAATCAGGCGAGGGGCCCGGCAAAGAACTCGACGCGAAGATTCACGCGCGCTTTCCTCTCTATCACGGTTCGTTGCCCGCCAGCGGCTCCATGAACGACGGCATCGGCAAAATGTTCGCAGAGATGCTCGCCTCTCAGGGCATCCATGCCACTGTGAAAGCCGCCCTCACCAGCGGCCTGGGCCCGCAGAAAATCACCGCCATCGACTTTAGCATCACATCGCCGCCGGTGCGCATCGGCGCCATCCAGCTTTCCGGCGTTTCGCCTGTCATGCAGACCAAGGTCAATACGCTGGTCGCCGGCCAAACTGGAAACGCCTTTGATACCGAGAACACCGCCATTGGTCTCGAGCATGCTTTTGAGGATCTCTACCAGGACCAGGGCTACGCGGCAGTCGAAGTCGCCGTATCTGAGATCGACCCTCCCGTCATTTCGGATGAGGTTATCGCGATCCCCTTCGCCGTGACCATCAAAGAAGGGGGCATCTACAAGCTGGGCGCCATCAACTATCCAGGCGGCGCGCTTGTCCCCCGCTCTGAAGTGCAAAAAGTTTTGTCAAAATATCAGGCCGGCTCCGGCCGTCCGCTCGATCTGTTTCTCCTCGCCGTGCGCGACGCCTATCACGCGCGCGGCTATCTCGATTGCGCGGTCGTCTCGCACGCCTCGTTCAATGAGGCCACGCACATTGTGAGTTACAGCGTGGCCATTGATCCCGGCCCGGCGTATCAGATGGCCAGCGTGCAATTCGACGGCGCTCCCGATGCCATGATCGCAAGACTCGTCCGGCTCTGGAAGCTGGCGCCCGGCCAGCCTTTCGACGAAAGCTACGTGTCGACATTCGCGGCGCGCGCCCAAAAGCAGGACCGCACTCTCGCAAAATGGATGCAAACCGTCATCACCAGCTTCGACATAAAGCCCGACGCCAGCACGCATCAGGTCAGCGTCGTATTCCACTTTGCCAAAGCCGCACAAGGTGGGCCGTGACATCCGCTGCGCCAAATTCGAATCGCGGCGCCGTAGCTGGGTTCATCTTGTGCCCAATAAATCGCTCCGAAGGAAGCAATGAAAATGAAATCGAATAATAGCCGCGTAGCAGTGCTCCTCGTAGCCGCTCTCCTCGCAGCGATTTGTTGCGGTGTCGCTCAGAAGCCTAGGCATGAGCCAGACTTCGCGTTAAGAATATCCACTCCAAACCGAGCAATCCTTGCCCAAAAGAACGCGGATATCCCAATCAAAGTTAAGGAGACGAACATATCGGATCATCCGATCAACGCGGGACGGACAAATGAGCCCGGAGAGTGGTACAAGATGGTGGTGCTCTTTGACAACAAACCCGCAGAAACTACCAACGAATACCGGCGCATTTTCTCTCCGCCAAAGGAGGGCGCACTTCTCACGACCGATTGGGCCTTTTGGACAATTAAGCCTCGGCATTCTCAAACGTTCTACGTGGAATTGTCGTTGTACTTCGACTTCAGCAAATCAGGCAGCTACAAGATTACGTTCATTCGGGGCACAGATCCGGGGCAGCCAGACAGCGTCGACGTCAAATCTAACACCATCACAATCACCGTGCTTCCGGCGAATAATCCGGATCCAATACCGCATTAGCAGCTTCGGAAACTCCCGTATTTAACGCGGTTCGCGCCGCGAATGGCGCACGAAGCGCGCGTCCGCCTGGACGGCCAGTCCTCACTCCCACTCGATGGTGCCGGGGCGGCTTCGATGTCACGTCGCAGACCGCGCGGTTGATGCTGCGCGCCCGTCGCGTACGTCGGTACATCAGCGCAAGAACTGGATGGAAACGCCCGCCTTGACTCGGTTCCAAGTCTTGTCTGTAGTCCAGGCCGTGGCCTTGCGAGCCGAAGCCAGCGCAAGACAAGCGCGGTCTCCGAGCGAGATGAACGGAGCCAGCAAATTCAACTGCGCGGCCTGCTCAGCCCCGGACCGCTCGAATGGGACCACCTCGACCCCGCTCAGAATTCCCGCAAGTTCCTCAGGAGTAAGGGACGCAGGACTGCGTTGCAGTCTGGTCAGCACTTCGCACCAATTCACACAGCTGATCGCAATTTGAGTATCGGAACCTTGGCTCGTGGCATCGAGCGCCTTCTCGACCCGGTCGCCACCCGGCTCTTTCAGGATCATCGCCAGGACGGCGCTGGCATCGAAGACAATCTTACTCACCCTCTGCCTCGCGTCTTGCTTGTTCGTGCCGTTCCTCGATAAATTCGCCGAGAATTCCCTTTAAAGTCCCACGCTCTTTGATAATCCGCGCCCGAACACTCTCCAGAATCATCTTGCGGCTAAAGATCCGTATCTCGCCATCGTCGGCGACTACAGTGAGCCGCTCGCCCGGCGCCAGACCGAATTCCTTGCGAATGGAGGCGGGCAGAACAATTCTGCCACTTTCACCAAGGGTTACCGTTTCCGCCATGATCTGCCACCTTGTCACAATTATGGCACATTTCTTATTTTCTGGCAGTCATCGGAAAAAGTGCCACCCCCAATGGGATGATGGGTGACAAAAATCAATGCCTGATCACGCCGCAGAATTCGCAGCCTTCGCGCGCTCGGAAGACAGCGTGCGAACCACGATCCACGCCATCAATGCCATCGCCGCGATAGACAAAATGCTGCCCTCGGGACCCGTGGTGCCGCCACTCAACCATGCGTATCCCCTCGGCGTGCTCACCAGCCACTGGCCGCTTGCCACGAGTCCACTGTTTGAACAGCCGAAGACGAACGACTGCGTCCAATTCCACGCGGCATGAGCGCCGAAGGCCCACCACAGCGAACCGCTGCGCCACACCGACAGACAATAGACCAGCCCCACGCTCACCACCTGAAGCACGCCGATCACGGTCTCACCCTGGTTGCCCAGGTGGGCGAGGCCGAACCAGACCGACATCGCAATCGCCGCGCGTATCGGGCCTCTAACGCGGGCAAGCCGAAAAAAAGGGTAACCACGAAACAGCAGCTCCTCCACGAAAGCGCCGGTCAGGAACATAGCCGCCCATGCCAGTCCCGATCGAAAGAGCGGCCACGATCCGCGCCCAGAAGATGCAATCGTGACGCTGTGGGTGAGAGCCAAAGCGCCCACCAGCCCCGCCATCAGAAGCGCGCCCCAGAACGCACCCTGTGCGAACAGCGCGACGCCCCTGCGCCCTTGGTGCCCGAAGCCCCGCCCGTAATCCAGCCAGGAGCGCCCCTCGATCTTGGCCATCACCGCTGTCGCCACCAGCAAGCCGCAGCTCTCCGCCACAACCAGCGCTGTTCGCACGCGCGGTTCGAGCCCGCTGCGCAAGGCGCTAAGGTCTGCGCGCGTGAAGTGCGCCAGCCAGTACACGATCCCGAAAAAGCAAACCGAACAAACCGCGGCAACGGCCACGAACAGCAGAATCGCCCATCCGAAACGCAGCCCATCGCGCCCCATCCACAGCGTCGAGCGCGTCTGCGATGCCGGAAGATTCATGCTGCTCGTTCTCCCACTCCACCGGAATACCGGCACAACTCTGCGATGGGTTAATTCAGCCGCCTCAGCACGAATGGCGGAAGCCGCGCCCGCCCGTGACGGCCAGTCACTCCCACTCGATCGTGCCCGGCGGCTTCGAGGTGATGTCGTAGACCACGCGGTTGATGCCGCGCACTTCGTTCACGATGCGGTTGGAGATGCGCTTCAGCAGCTCGTAGGGCAGCGGCGTCCAGTCGGCGGTCATGCCGTCTTCCGAGTGCACGGCGCGGATCGCCGCGGTATAGGCGTAGGTGCGCTGGTCGCCCATCACGCCCACGCTCATCACCGGCAGCAGCACGGCAAAGCTCTGCCAGATCTTGTTGTAGAGCCCGGCGGCCTTGATCTCGGCCACCACGATCTCGTCGGCCTCCTGCAGCAGCGCCACGCGCTCCGGCGTCACCTCGCCCAGGATGCGCACCGCCAGGCCCGGCCCGGGAAACGGCTGCCGGCCCAGAATCTCCTCCGGCATGCCCAGGTCGCGGCCGATGCGGCGGACTTCATCCTTGAACAGATCGCGCAGCGGCTCAATCAACTTCAGCTTCATGCGCTCCGGCAGGCCGCCCACGTTGTGGTGGCTCTTGATGGTCTGGCTCGGACCCTTCACGCTCGATGACTCGATCACGTCGGGATAGAGCGTGCCCTGCACCAGCCAATCCACGCCGCCCGTCTCCTCGCGCGATGCGCTGCGCCTCGTCGTCGAAGACCGCGATGAACTCCGCGCCGATGCGCTTTCGCTTGGTCTCCGGATCGGTCACTCCGGCCAGTTTCGTCAGGAAGCGCGCGCTGGCATTCACCGCAACAATGTTCAGCCCCAGCTTGTCGCGCAGATTCTCCTGCACGCTTTGAAATTCGTTCTTGCGCAGCACGCCGTTGTTCACAAAGATGCAGGTCAACTGGCTGCCGATGGCCTTGTGCACCAGCACCGCCGCCACTGAAGAATCCACGCCGCCGGAGAGCCCGCAGATCACGTGGCCCGTGCCCACCTTCTCGCGGATCGCAGCCACCGTGGTCTCGATGAAGTGCGCCGGCGTCCAGTCGCCGCGCGCTCCGCAGATGCTGAAGGAAATTTCGGATCAGCTGCGGGCCCAGCGGCGTGTGGTGCACCTCGGGATGGAACTGCACCGCCCAGATGCGGCGCTCCTCGTTGGCGATTCCGGCCAGCGCGTTCGAGGTGACGGCGATGCGGCGAAAGCCCGCGGGCAGCTCCAGCGCCTCGTCGCCGTGGCTCATCCAGACCTGGATCGTCGGCGGCAGCCCGGCAAACAGCGGCGTCGCGCCGTCTTCAATCGTCACTTCGGCGTGGCCGTACTCGCGCTTGGGCGCCGAGCGCACCTTGCCGCCCAGGTGATGCACGATGAAGTGCAGCCCGTAGCAGATGCCCAGCATCGGCACGCCCAGTTGCCAGCACGCGCGGGTCGGCGGCCGGCGCGTCGGCGTCGTAAACCGACGACGGCCCGCCCGAGAGAATCAATCCGATAGGCTTGTAGGCTTCGAATTTCGCTCGAGCGGCGCCGTGCAGGGCAGCACCACGGAAAAAACATTCTGCTCGCGGATGCGCCGCGCGATCAGCTGCGTATACTGCGAGCCGAAATCGAGGATAACGATTGTCTGGGTGTCCACGCTCCAGTGTGGCAGGGGACGCGAAGACGTGTAAAGACCAAAACCTATTGCACCGTCAATTGAAGAGTCGTCGCATGCGATAAGGATCCCGAAGCCGCGGTGACGTTCAATGGGAGCGTTTGCGGGCGTAGGCTGCCGCACCCGCTTACGCCCGACGAAAGAATCGCCGCGGAAACGGCCAGCAGCGCCAGTACGCGCCAGCCCCGGCCCCACCTGCGCCACCGCCCGGCAAAGGGCAGCAGAAGCAGCCCCAGGGCCACGGGAACACCCCGATTGCTAAACAGCCCGCGCCGCCGGCTCGAGCGCAGCTGAGCCCGGCATCTTCACCTGAGCGTCACACTCGTCGCAGCGGAGTTCGCCGCCACTGTACCCGGAGAAAAAGTAGCCGTTGCATCCAGCGGAATCTCGCTGGCGCTCAGGCTGATCCGCTGCGGGCATCGTCGTGCCGCCCACTGGGGTAACGATCAACGTATAAGTCGCCGTGCCTCCTCCGCGCACATTCACCCCGCTCGGTCCGCTCACGGTCAGCGTGAAGTCCTGCACGGTCTCGCTGATCGCATTGCTGGTGGCCGGATTGACATTGGCATCGCCCGAGTAGACCGCGGTGATCGATTGCAGCACCGGCGGCGATCGATGTTGTCGTAAGCGTAGCCGAGCCGCCCGAAATTGTGGCCGTACCCAGCGCCGTGGACCCGGAATAAAAGGTCATACTGCCCGTCTCGGAAGACGCAAAGGAGGGAAGGCTGGCAGTGAGTGTCACCGGGTTCGAAAGAAAGACCGGATTTGCCGACGAGGTTAGCGTCACCGTCACCGCGCCTGGAAACACCGTCAGCGTTACCGTTACCGTCGCAGTGGAGTAATCGACCGATATCGGTGGGCGTGAAGGTCGCGGTCAGAGTGTGCTGCCCGACGCTCAGAACAGTTCCCGCCGCCGGCGAGTAAACGAAGCTGCCCGCCGTGTTCGCCGTCGCGTCGAGCTGCGTTCCGCTGAGCGGCGTGCCGTACGCAATCGCCTTTGGTGCGGGCCACGTGATAACCGGCGGGTCTGATAGACGACCGTGTCGGAAGCCGAGGGACTGCTCGAAAACGCCACGTCCGAAACCGTTGCCGTCAGTTGGCCGGCGCTCGGCGCGGTCACGAAGGGTCCTCACGTTGATGTCCAGTGTCACGGAATCGCTTGCGCCGACGGCGAGTTGCGTATTGCGCGTGCAGCTGAGCGTCGCTACCGTGCAGGTCCAGCCGCCCGAGGAGTCCGTTATGGCTGTCACCGTCAACAGGGGCGGCAGTGTAAAACTCAACGTCGCGGAGCTATCAAGGGCATTTGTCGCGCTGTTGTTGGTCACAGTCACCGCAAGCTGGTCGGCCATATCGCCCGACCCAACCCTCAGCGGGCTGGGATTGAAGGCGATATTGAGATCGGGCACCACGACCGGCTGCACGAAGGCCGACAGATCGAAGAGCGCATACTCCAGCATCTGCTCCTGCGGCGACATGACCCCGGAATTCAGCGGGCACTCCGTAGGAAAGATTAATCGGTAGGCGGAGGCCGGAATCACGTGATAGTCATTGAACATCACGCGTCCGCATTGGTTGGCCGCAGGCGCTCCCACCGGCGCGTTGAACGTGAACTGCATTACGGGATTGCCATTCTGGCCGGCGAAAGTATTGCTGTTCAGGGTCAGCCAGGGTTGCGTAGGCGCGATCACCGTGTCCAGGCGCACCAATCCGTTTTCAATCGGGACCTGGTTCGTCGTGCCCGTAATCGTTGCACCGGCATCCTCCAGCCATTGCGCCATCGTCGCGCCATCGTTGAAGCTCTGGTTCACAGTCACCAGTCCGTAGATGTAGTAGGGCATCTCGCCGACATTCCAGTTCGCAACCGGCGGAAATGGTGAGTTATAGGGTGCGCCGGGATCAAGCCATTGGTAACCGAAGTCGCTCGTAAATATACGGCCGCCTGCATTGGCGTAATTCAAAACATTGTTCAGTTCATCGGGATCTCTTACCGATGCATAACCGTGACATGGAAACATGACTACGTCGTATTGCGCCAGGGTCGTCGCATTTTCGGTCAACGCAGTTTCCAGCGGGGTAGAAGCGTTGATGACAGCGCCTCCTCCCCCGGGATATCCATAATTCGTATCGACATATCCATTGTCGGTACCAATATAAAGGTGAATTCGTCCTCCGCTCGTGCCGTTGTCGTCGGTATATTCCGAGTCGGCGATTCCCATGTCGCGGAGCACGCACTCTGAGCCGTCCAGGTTGCCGGTGGCCACCGCAATCAGCGGAATGTCGCCCTGCGTATGATCCGCCGGCATGTGCAATTGAAGCCCGGTAAGCGGCACGGACCCAACCGCTTGGTTTGGGAACTGGCGCCGCCATTTTCCCGCCTGAATCACCACCGTGTAGCTGGCAATTTCAGGAATGCCGGCGAGTGTGAAGGTACCGTCCACCGCGGTATAGGTGAAGCTCACCACGCCCGTTGGCGCCTGGTAGGTCAGGCATTGCACCCCCGCCGGCAGCGGGGCCACTGCCGCAGTGGTCGCGTAAACCAGTACGTGCGGCAACGGGAGCGCGCTCGATGTAGTGCGCGGATCGTAGACCGTCCCGCTGATCGTCGTGTTCTGCGCCGACGCAAGCAGGCTGGCGGCAAACAGCAGGACGAGCGCAAAGACTGCGCGGCCGCGGCGGAAGGCGACGCAAAGATGAAGCAACGCCAAACAACAACTGGGAAGAATAGCCATCATGGACAGCTCGGCCTGCGCGTGTCTGCTTCACACAAGCAAAAAGACATGGCAGGAATCCGCCAAACATCATACCCCTGATCACACTTCTAATCGGTGAATGTGACCTGAATCACTCGTAGTGATACCGCGCCCGGAGAAAAGCGATCCGCTACACATACCAATCCGGCCGCTTGCCCGCCACTACGGCAACTTTGCCGCCTCGGCTTCCGGATTCCAGTGGTCCTTCCCCGCCAAAAACACCCGCGGCCGATACTTTGCCGCCTCGCGCGCCGTCAGTTGGTGCGACCACGCGACGCGCGACGCCACATTCGCGCCGGGACCCTTCGACCCGAACTCCGCGTAATACGCTTGCGGCGTCTCGTTCGTTCTTCCCCACGCGCTCCAACCCTGCGAGATAATGTCCGCGGGCAGTTCCGTATCGATATACACCACGCGAGAAAATGGCCGCCACGGCCGCCCCAAGCCGACAGTGTCGCGCGGTGCGCCCGCCGGGATGCCGCTGGTCACTTTGCTGTCGATAATCACGTAGCCGGTTGCCTGCGCCGGCGAGGTGCGCGATTGCGCCGTCAAATAGCCGGGATCGTTCGCATGAAGTTCCGAGTGATCGAAGACCGCCGCGGCGTTTCCAAAGATGAAGTCCACTCCGCCCTCAATGTAGGAGTCGACATAATACTGGCGTCCATAATCGGCAAACAGCGTGTCCTGGTGGCCCAGAAATCGGCAGTTCTTGAAGACCGCGCGATCCGCGCGCACCGCCGCGGCTACGGCCTGGCCGGTATTGCCGGCTGTGTTTTCAAAAGTCAGGTTGTCGGCCTCGAATCCGTCCCCGTTAATCTCCACTGTCTCCGTGAAAAATGTCCCGCCGGCCTGTTTCGCGTTCAGGCTGTTTGTAATCACCACGTCCGCGGGCGACTTTCCCATGCCCACCAGGGTGATATTCGTGTGATTCTGCGTGATAATCACGCGTTCGTGATAAACCCCAGGCGCAATCTCGATATACACGCGGCCGGCCTTGCCATCCGCGCCTTTGCCCGCAAAGGGATGGTGATCCATCGCCATCTGGATGGTGGGAAACTCGGTCGTCCCCTCGGTTCCGGTCTTTACATCGGGCGAAACCCGCACGTGCACGTCCTGCGCCTGGGCAGCGCCGGCACATTGCAACCAGCCCGCCACACAACTCGCCGCTAGAACCCATACGATGCTCGGCACACTCGCCCCCATACTCTTGCCCCCTCCCGTTCGAATATCGCTCAAACCCTGTGGTAGCCTGTTCAACATCGCAGCCGCGGGTCGACGTTCGGCTCTCAAATTGTCCCGGCCGGTTTTCGTTCCATCAAGCGCTCGGTTCAGGCTGCTTTTTTGAGAGGCTCACGATGCACTGTCTTCGCAATATTCCCATCTTTCTGATTCTTGCCACTACAACCGCGCTAGCGCAAACGCCCGCCCCAGCGCCAACGCCCATCTCACAGGATGTCACTTCAAAACCCACCCCGCCTCCCGTCACCAAAAGCTTCGACGTCTCCGCGATGGATACCACCGTCGATCCCTGCGTCGACTTCTACCAGTACGCCTGCGGCAACTGGATGAAGAACAATCCGATTCCCTCCGACCAGACGCGCTGGACGCGGTCCTTCTCCGAGTTGCTGCTGCGCAATCAGTACCTGCTCTGGAAGGACCTGGAAGCGGCGGCCAGTGCCCCGAAGAGCCCGCTGCAGAAGCAGTACGGCGACTTCTACGCCGTCCTGCATGGATACGGCCACCATCGAAAAGCTCGGCATCGACACCCATCCAGGGAACGTGGAAACAGATTGCGGCATCTGAAAAGCATCGCAAGATATCCCCTCCCTGCTGAGTTGGCTCGAAAATCGCGGCACGTCCGACGGATTCTTTGAATTCGGCGTCTCGCGTGACGAGAAGGACTCGTCGAAGCAAATTGCCGAAGCCGACCAGGGCGGCATTTCTCTGCCCGACCGCGATTACTACCTCGTCGATTCCCCTCACTTTGCCGAAATCCGCGCCGATTACGTCGAGCACATGAAGAAGATGTTCGTGCTGGCCGGCGACTCGCCCGAGCAGGCCGCCAAAGAAGCCGCATGCGGTGATGGAAATTGAGACCGCGATGGCCAAAGCCTCCATGGCCCGCGTCGACCGGCGCGATCCCGAGAAGGTCTACCACATCTACACCGTGGAAGACTTTCAGAAGATTGACGCCGGAATTCGACTGGAAAGCTTACTTCAGCACCATCGGCATCGGCCATTTCGACACGCTCAACGTGGTCGCGCCCGATTTCTTCAAAGCTCTGAACGCGCTTCTCGCGAGCGAGCCGTCTAGCGGCATGGAAGAGCTATCTGCGCTGGCAGGTGCTGCACGGCGAGGCCCAGAACCTCTCCAGCGCCTTCTTTGACGAGAACTTCCGATTCTTCTGGCAGACTCTGGCGGGGCAAAAGGAGCCGCAGCCGCGCTGGAAGCAGTGCACCTCGCGCTACCGACCGGGCGCTGGGCGAGGCCGTTGGCCAGGACTGGGTGAAGCAGAACTTTCCCCCCGCCGCCAAGGCCAGCATGGACAAGCTGGTGGCCGCCCTCGAAAAAGCCCTGGCGGACGACATGCGCGACCTGCCCTGGATGAGCGACGAGACCAAAAAAGCCGCCGAAGAAAAACTGCCATGATCCGCAACAAGATCGGCTATCCGGAAAAGTGGCGCGATTACTCCAGCGTGAAAGTGAACCGCAATACGTTCGTGGAAAATGTGGAGCAAGCGGCCGTCTACGAGCGCAATTACGACTTCGCCAAGCTGGGCAAGCCCGTGGACGAAAAGGAGTGGGGCATGACGCCGCCCACCGTGAACGCCTACTACAGCCCCTCGTTCAACGACATCAACTTCCCTGCCGGCATCCTGCAGCCTCCGTTCTTCGACTTCACCATCGATCCGGCGGTGAACTTTGGCGGCATCGGCGTGGTCATCGGCCACGAAATGACGCACGGCTTTGACGATGAGGGTTCGCAGTTCGATGGCAAAGGCAACTTGCGCGAGTGGTGGACGCCCGCCGATCGCAAGGCATTTACCGAGCGCACCGACTGCGAAGCCGACGAGTACAGCGGCTTTGAGGCCGCGCCGGCGCACGGCGATACACCCGCCGCAAATCTGAACGGACGCCTCACGCTGGGCGAGAACACCGCCGACAATGGCGGGCTGCGCATCGCCTATCAGGCGCTGCTTGACGCCCTGGCCGAGGAGCACAAGAACATCGACGACAAGATCGATGGCTATCACCGAGGCGCAGCGCTACTTTATCGGCTTTGCCCAGGTATGGTGCGAGAACCAGACGGATGCCATCGCGCGCCAATGGGCGCTCACCGATCCGCATTCGCCGGGCCGCTGGCGCGTCAACGGCACCGTGCAGAACTTCGACGACTTCGGTAAGGCCTTTGGCTGCAAGCAAGGCCAGCCCATGTACCCGTAAACTCCTGCCGCGTCTGGTAAGACTCAAGCCCAACTCGAACGCCGCGTCCCAGCAAACTAACTACAACAAGGGGTGCCTCGGGTCCCCATTTTGGGATCCGGGAAGCGCCGCCGCCAGACAGTACCGCCGGTCTCCACCCCCGCACTCGTGGGCAAGCCAAACCCCGGTCGTCCGTCGAAAATCCTCCGCGGCCGGCCGCGGCCAAAATTTCCAGAAGACCCTCGCTGACCATTACCACCCTCGGAACGTCTATACTGCGATTACATCCAGAGAGTGGGTTTGCCGGGTAATGAAGCAGGCCGAGGGGCCAAGGTCAGGGCGGCGAAGTGTTGGAAATCACGCCTTTTGCCCGATCGCAGCAGAAACTAGGCACAACCTGCCCTCGCCTTTTACAATTCATCAGGGACTCCATCCCAACCCAGCTCTGCTCGGGAACGACCAAACTTGGCGGCGCACGCCTGACCAGGATGAAGGAATAGCATGAGGTTTACGAAATTCGGCAAGGCGCTTTTGATGGGCGCCCTCTCGGCGGGCATCATCTTTGGCGTAACGTCTTGCGTTGAGAGTTATACGGTTGGCTTCTTGTATGTAACGGGAACGTCACCGCCTCGTCCGGGAGCAACGGCATCATCTCCGGCTATCAGATCGACCACAACACCGGCACCTTGGCCCCCATTAATGGCCTGCCTGTCTCTTCGGGGGGCGCCAACCCGGTCCGCGCCGTCCTCACCCTTGGTAGCCGCTTCCTTTATGTCCTCAATCGCGGCGTGAACAACGCTGGCAACGGCAATTGCTACGGCGTAGGCAGCGCCGAGTGCCAGAACGCCAACATCACCGAGTTTGCCGTAGGCGGCAATGGCATCCTGACGCCCCAGGAGACCTTCTACACGCAGGGCCTGAACCCGTTCCGGCTTCTCGTAGACTCGTCGGGCAATTATCTGATGGTTCTGGACCACGATGCGCCGGACAACGCCAACCCCTCGAGCACAGACAACTGCGCGCGCGCTCTGGGAGGCGGAGCCACCACCTGCGGCGACATTACGGTCTTCCAGATCAACCAGACCACGGGCCGCTTGTCGCTGGTCGTCAATGCCCAGGTGACGGCAGCCAAGCGGCTCTGCGCTCACCTACTTCCCGGTTCCCGCCAATCCTGTCGATTTCGTTCTCACCGGCCAATTCCTCCTCACCCTCACCGGCGCGTCGACACCCACCGCTTATCCGTACACCGGCGGCACCTCCGTTTGGCCGTACTCCTATACCTCCTCCAGCGGCCAGTTGACGCTGAGCCAGAATAGTGTGCAGTCTCTGGGCATCAAGCAGGGCAACGCCATTGTGAATGCCGGCAGCGTCATTTACGTGCTCGACAACGAGCCCGTCACCATCACCTTACCACTGGAACCTGTCCATTCCCTGCAGGCACTTACCCCGGACAGATTCTGCCCTTCACCACCGGCACCGGCGGCGCGTTGCAGGCCGAACCGAGTGGCGTTTTCCCCGACACGGGTACGCTAGCCAACCCCATCCAGATTCTGGTCGAGTCGAAGGGAAAGTATCTGTACGTCGCCAACCAGGGCAACAACACCACCGGCAACAACCCGGAGAGCGGCATCGCCGGGTACGAAATCTACACCGCGCCTGCCTATGAGTTACAGTTCCTTGGCGGACGAGCCATTCGGCTCCGGTTCGGGTCCGCAGTGCATTGTCGAAGATCCCTCGAATCAGTTCGTCTACGACGCCAACGAATACGACTCCACCGTCACGGGACGCATGCTCGATCCCAATACCGGCGACCTGAAACCTATGCGCTCTACGGAGACCTAGACCCTCCAGGGGCAGCCGACATGGTGCCTGGTGGACGGGCGCACCAGTTAAAGCCAGGCGGCGTTCGCCGGCCCGTTGCGACAGGCTGGCGGGCGCCTCTTGAGGGGTTCCGGATGCTTCGGAGTCTCTAAAAGACATTGTTCAAATCCGGAAGGGCGTTCGCAACTCGCGCCTTGATTTGATCGAGAATTGATTGAAAACCAGATTTTTTGAGGGGCCATGGGTGGCCCTGCTGACGAAAGATGCGCATGAAGTTTTCTAGATCGAGCCAGCTGTTGCTGGTCGCCGCGGCCAGCCTCGCGGTGGCTTCGCTCATTACCGCCTGCGAGACGCTCACCGTGGATTTTGTCTTCGTGGCCAGCGCCAAAGCCGCCGGCGCCAACAACTACGGCGAGATCGACGTCTTCGAGATCAACTCCGAGTCCGGCCGTATGCGCCAGATTCCCACCTCGCCGTTTCCTTCTGAAGGCCGCAACCCAGTCGCCGAGGCCGTCTCCGCCGATTACCAGAACCTGTTCGTCGTCAATCAGGACGACAACACCATCGTCCAGTTCGTCATCGGCAACGATGGCAAGCTCTATCCGTATAACACCGTCAATACTCCTGGAATCTTCCCGCTGGCCATCGCCGCCAACAAATCCAATGTCTTCGTGGTGGATACCTACCAGCCGCTTCCGCTCTGCTCCACGGCGGATCCTTGCTCCGGTTCCATCGCCGTGTACCCGCTGACCACCGCAACCAGCAGCACGCCCATCGGGCTTGGAACGCCGGCCACCAACCCGGCGGTGAACGCCCAATTCTGGCCGCTGACGCTCACCGGCGCCAATGCTTCGCACGTGATCGTGCCCACGGCGGTGAATGTGCTCGCCTCCGGCGCCTATGTCTATGTCACCGCCTACGACTCGTCGGTGACGCCCTACGTGGGCTATGTCTTCGCTTTCTCTGTCGGGTCGGGAGGCGTGCTGACGGCCGTGCCCGGCTCGCCCTTTGCTGCCGGCGATCAGCCTTCCGCCATCGCCAGCGATGCCAAAAGCGCCTACGTGTACGTGACCGACTCCGTGCGCGGCAACGTGCTCGGCTACACCGTCGGTTCCACCGGCGCGCTCACCGCGTTGAGCGGCAGCCCTTACCCGGCCGGCAACGAGCCCACCGGCATAGTCGTCGATCCCTCGTATGCCTATGCCTACGTCTCCAACGCGACTGACGCCACCGTGACCGCCTATTCGATGAGCAGCACGGCGTGCTCACGCGCATCGGCAGCTACGCCACCGGCCTGCAGCCGGTCGCCATCGGCATCGATCCCTCGACCAACCACTTTCTCTTCACTGTCAACTTTCTCGACAACACGGTTTCAGATTTTGAGCTGAGCACGACGGCCGGTACCCTGCTCGACGCCCAGTTCTCACCGTTTGCCACCAACGCCCAGCCCGTGGCCGCGGCGGCCATTCCTCACAACGGCACCGGAGGCGGCGTGCAGTCGAAGTGAGACCGTGGTAATCGTCCGGCTCCCGCAGCGAAGCCGGTTTTGGCAATACCCCGTATGCGGCTTTTACAATAAACACGGGGCAACTTAAACGAGATTTTTTGAGGGCTTTTGCAGCCAAAGGCCCATGACGAAGGAAGCGCATGAAGTTCAGTAAATTGAGCCAGCTCGCTCTGGTCTCTGCGATTGGCCTCATTGTGGCCACACTCCTGACGGCCTGCCAGCTTGTCACCATCGACTTTGTTTACGTGGCCGCCTCGGCGGGCGCCTCCTGCCGGCAGCGCGGGCCAGATCTATGGCTACGCCGCCGACGCCCAGTCCGGCGCCATCCGCTCGGCAGTGACACCCATCTCCTCGGGCGGAACCAACCCGGTGGCCATGGCCATGACTTCGGACTACAACAATGTTTATGTCGCCAACCAGGGCAATAACACCGTGGTGCATTTCGCCATCTCCGATAGCGGCGTTCTCACGCAGAAAGACTCGATTACTCTGCCCAATACCCCGGTGTCCATCGCGGTTAACCCCGCCAATACCTACCTCTACGTGGTCTCGGGCACCAGTTCCGCCACGCTGACCGAATATGCCCTCAGCAGCGGCGCCATCGGCAGCGCAACCTCCTCCCAGCCGCTCACCCTCACCGCATACCCCACCGACACCATCATCCCCACCGGCGTCACCGTCCTGGCCAACAACAATGCGGTGTATGCGACGGCATACGACAAGTCGGCATACAACCCAGGCGGAACTACATCCAGCAACGCCAACCCCGGATGGCTCTTCGGCTACTCGGTTGGTTCCAGCGGCGCCCTCACCGCGGTCACCGGCAGCCCCTACCAGGCCGGCGTCAAGCCCTCCGCGCTGGCCACCGAGCCCACCAGCCGCTTCGTTTTCGTTACCGACTACGCTTCCAATGAGCTCATCGGCTACACCGTGCTGTCCACCAACGTGCTCAGCTTCATGATCAATGGGCCGTTCAAGACCGGCAATGAGCCCACCGCCATCACCATCGATCCGCGCGGCATTTATATGTACGTCACCAACTCGCTGGATAACACCTTGTCGTCTTATTCCATTTCCCTGCCCAACGGCACTCCTTCCACCATTGTGGGGTCTGGTTCGACGGCCGGAAACACCACCGATACCGACCCGGTGTCAGTCACAGTCGAGCCCTCGCTGGGCCGCTACGTCTACACCGCCAACCGCCTGGGCAACTCGCTTTCAGGCTTCAAGCTCAATCCCGACACCGGCGCTTTGGCCGCCACGCAGGCCACGCCCTATCCCACCGGCGCGTACCCCATGGCGGTCATCGCGGTTCCGCATGGCAACCATGCCACGCAGTCGATTACTCCGTAGGAGCCGTGAATCGTGGTTCGTGGATCGTAGTTCGTAGTTGAGGAAGCGATAAGAGTGGAGAAGTGAAAGAGTGAAAAGCCCAGCCGCGAGGCTGGGCTTTTCACTTCCGGCCCGCGGGCCTAATCCTCAGAAATCAATTCACCACTACACGCGGTGCCCCACATCTCGATTCTGAGATGTGGGAAAGCACGAACCCCCACGCATCAAGATCCACGAGCCACGGGCTCTTTCATCACATTCGTCGCGTGCATCCACTCGCGCAATTTGCGCTGCGCCGGCTTCTCAATAAAGTAGAGCGCCACCAACGACAGCGCGATCAGCAGAACGTAACTGAGCCATGGGTCGAAGCGGCTCAGCCCCAGCGCCTCCAGCACGTGCGAGTCGTGAATCATGTTCCACAGGCTGAAGTGCAGCAGGTAGAGACAGTAGCTGGCTTCGCCCACAAATACCAGCGGCCGCACGCCCAGTGCAGTGCGCCAGCGGATTATCCCCCGCCAGCCCCAGAATGATGAAGGCAAACAGCGGCATCAGCAGGCCGTCGTGAATGATGGCGTAGGGAACCAGCGGTCCCAGGCTCAGGATTCCGTAAAGTCCCCCAAAGCCGATCAAGCCGAGGCCCAGGCGCACGTGGCTCGCGCGCGGGATCATCGCATCCAGGTTGGCCAGCATCACGCCAAAGATAAAACTGAAAATGTGCGCGTACGGCGTGTATTTCAGCGCCCACAGCCATGGCCCGTAACTCCAGCGGTCAGGATGAGCGATGCCGTCGGGATTGAACGCAATGTACAGTGCGCCCGGTATCAGCCCCAGGACCCATACACCCGCCAGTTTCGCGATGTACGGCCCCACGCGCACGGGCTTCTTCCAGCCCGCCAGCCACGGAAAAATCACGTAGTAGAAGGCTTCGGCCGACATGGTCCACGCCGGCGTGTTCAAGAAAGTAGCCACGGCAGGAATCCACCCCTGCAGCAGCAGCGGAGTCAGCACCACTCCCGTCCAGAACATGGCATGCGTGTGAGTCCGGTACTCCGACCCGAGGGTCCCGACACTCAGCAACAGGCTCAGAAAGTAAATGGGATAGATGCGGGTGAAGCGCGCCTCCCAGAAGCGCTTGCGATCCAGTTCGCCGTTGCGCGCCCGCTCGTTGTAGTTGTAGCCGAGCACAAATCCCGAGAGCAGGATGAAATAGCTCACGGAGATGAAGCCCGCGTTCACCACTGGCGCCAGCAGCAGGGGAACGTGAACCGAGCGCGCCATAAAGGGCGTGGGAAAGTAGAAGTTGAAATTGAACCACTGGGGATTGGAGAAGTGGAAGAGAACGATGTTGATGGCCGCGAAGCAGCGCAAGCCTGTTAGAGCTTTCAGCGGCGCTGGCTTGCGAGTTTCCACGAACAGTTAGACGCTCCGATGAGGCAGGGACTAGGGAGTAGCCAGTAGGGAATATTGGAGGTCGGCAGGGTTCGCGGTTCGAAGAGAAGGGCGACCGTTGTTCGGCGACGGAGCCAGACTGCTTGAAAGCTTCCCCGACTCCACAGCAGTCCTTCTACTCCCCACCGGCTACTCCCTATTCCCTGTTTTTACGCCGTCACCAGCGAACCCACCTTTTCGCCCAGCACTACGCGCCGAATGTTGCCCGGGCGGTTCATGTTGAAGATGATCATGGGCAGGTTGTTGTCTTTGCACAAGCTCACCGCCGTCAGGTCCATCACCTTTAGCCCCTGGCGCAAAATGTCCATGTAGGTGATCTCGTCGTATTTCACGGCGTCTTTCACCAACACCGGGTCGGCGTTATATACGCCCTCCACCTTGGTGCCCTTCAGCAGCACATCGGCCTTGATCTCCATGGCGCGCAGGCTGGCCGCCGTGTCGGTAGAGAAAAACGGATTTCCGATGCCCGCCGCAAAGATCACCACGCGGCCTTTTTCCAAATGCCGCACTGCCCGCCGGCGGATGTACGGCTCGGCAATCTGATTCATGAACACCGCGCTCATCACCCGGCACTGCACCTCGCGTTGTTCCAGAGCGTCCTGCAGTGCCAGCGCGTTGATCACCGTGGAGAGCATGCCCATGTTATCCGCGCTCACACGGTCCATCTCCTTGGCTTGCTCCTCTACGCCGCGGAAGAAGTTCCCGCCGCCCACCACTAGGCCGATTTCCACGCCCAGCGCATGAATCTCCGCGAGCTCACCGGTAATCTCGGCCACTTTTTCGGCATCCAGGCCAAAGCCCCGCTCTCCCGCAAGAGCCTCACCCGATAGCTTCAATACGATCCGTTTGTACATTCCGCTTCGAGTATCGCATACGCGCCGCAAATCGCGCCCTCCCTGGTGCGACTCATCCACGTCGGTTTTGCCGCTTCCCGTGTTCTGTCCGGGTTTTCCCAAATCCGTGCGTCCTCCTCGCCGGTGTCAAATCAGGAACCTGCCGCCGCTTTTCTCTCCCTGTCCGTATCCTGTTGAACCCCATTCTCCTTAGACTGGGCTCATTCCAGGCGGCCCTCGCTCGCCGTCGCTCGACAGGATTCTATGGTCGTCAAAACGCATTGCAAAGGCCGCGAGTTGACCGGCGTCGACGTGGGCGCGGGAAATGTGCGCCGCTATTTTCCCCGCGGTGCGAATGTCATCGAGCTGCACCTCGATCATCTGCTCATTCAGCTTGGCCTCCAACCCGATTTCTGGCAGGGCCAGACGCAGATTTGCGATCCACGCTTGCGCGCGTGGCTGGAGTCGAAGAACTTTCACGGGCGCCCGGGCGACGCGCCCATCCCTCTGGCGCTGATTCCATCCGGCAAAAACTGCTTCCGCCTGCAACCCGTCGGCGCGCACGCGCGACTCAGGATCAAACCCACCCTCAATCCCATCAACCCCGCCTGACGAAGAGAAGAGGGAACAGTGTGAGTGCGAGCGTGCACTGATCGCCGACCCATCACACTGACACCCGCACCCACACTCACACTGTCTTGCTACACTCTGATTGGAATGAATCTCACCCAGCTTGAAGAAGAGATTGTGCGGCACTTTGCCGCAGGAGCAGCCGCTAGCGGCGACCCGGCGGCGATGAAGGCCTTTCTGGATCTGCGTGCGTGTCTCGAACGCGGCGAAGCGCGCTCCGCCGAGCCCGATGCCGCTGCGCCCACAGGCTGGCGCGTCAACGCCTGGGTCAAGCAGGGCATCCTGCTCGGCTTCCGCCTCGGCGCACTCGAAGGCTCAAACGCCGGGGCTCTTTCGTTTGTCGATAAGCACACCTTTCCCGCGCGCCTTTTTTCCGCGGCCGACGGTGTGCGCGTGGTCCCCGGCGGCTCTTCCGTGCGCGCCGGCGCTTACGTGGCGCGCGGCGTCGTCTGCATGCCGCCCATGTATATCAACACCGGCGCCTATGTTGACGAAGGCACCATGGTCGATTCGCACGCCCTGGTGGGCTCCTGCGCGCAGATCGGCAAACGCGTACACCTGAGTGCCGCGGCGCAGATCGGCGGCGTCCTCGAGCCGGTCAACGCCAGCCCCGTCATCATTGAAGACGATGTGCTCGTCGGCGGCAACTGCGGCGTCTACGAGGGCACTCTCGTGCGCAAAGGCGCGGTCCTCGCGGCCGGAACCATCCTCACCCGCGGAACCCCGCTGTACGATCTCGTCAAAGGCGACGTGCTGCGCGCCGGCCCTGAAACTCCGCTCATCGTTCCCGAGAATGCCGTCGTCGTCCCCGGCGCACGCGCCATCGGCAAGGGCAACGGGCAGGCGTGGGGCCTCAGCCTCTACGCCCCAGCCATCGTGAAATACCGCGACGACAAAACCGACCTCAGCACCACCCTCGAAGATTTGCTCCGCTAGCGCGCTCCACTGACTCGCGAGAAAGTAACCACTGTGCCCCATTCATCGCGCAGCTTTTGGCGCGATGAGTGGGCGCTCGGCTAACTCCGCTGCTCTCGATGTTATTCTTCTCCTGCACGAACACCCTTGCGATGAAACCCTTTCTCCGCGCCTTTTTTTCGCTGCCCGTCCTTTTCCTGCCTTGGGTCTCAGTCCACGCCCAATCCGCCAAACTCGTCGATCCCTTTCTTGGCGCATCGGGCGGCGGCAACGTCTTTCCCGGCCCCGTCGTGCCCTTCGGCGAAATCAAGCCCGGCCCCGACATGGCAGCGCCGGCCGGCCACGATCCCAACGCCGGCTGGAATGCGACTGACAACATTCGCGGCTTCAGCCAGACCCACGTCAGCGGCACCGGCGGCGGCGCAAAATACGGAAACATTCTCGTCATGCCCACCACCGGCACGCCCGCCCCGCTCGACGACTCTTCGCCCCGCGCCGATGAACGTGCCTCCGCCGGCCTCTACTCCGTCACGCTCGCCCGTTACAACATCGGCGTGGACATAACGGCCGCGCGCCGCAGCGCCATCTACCGCTTTCATTACCCCCAAGGCGCACCCGCCAACCTCCTCTTCGATGTGAGCCACTTTCTTGTTTCGGGCATGAAAACCGGCGAGTATCAAGTGCTTGCCGGCTCCCAAGTGAGGATCCTTTCTCCCACTGAGATCGCCGGATCAACCAGCGTCTCCGGGGGATGGAACAAGCAGCCCACTTCCTACACCGTCTACTTCTACGCGCACTTGAGCGCTCCGGCCGCATCCTGGGGCACATGGCTCAATGACAAGCTCACCCCGGACAGCAAAAGCGCGCACGCAGAATCCGGCTCCAGCTCGGGCGCGTGGCTCACCTTCGCCGACCCCGGCAATCATCCGGTCCTCATGAAGATCGCCATATCATTCATCAGCATCGCGCAGGCGAGGCAGAATCTCACCGCCGAAATTCCCGGCTTCGATTTCGACGCCGTGCACGCCGCCGCCCTCGCCCAATGGGACAAGGCGCTCAACAAAGTCGAGCTAAAGGGCGAACCCCCCGAGCAGGCGCAGATCTTCTACACCGCGCTTTACCACACCATGCTCATGCCGACCGATCGCACCGGAGAGAACCCGCTCTGGAAGTCAGCCGAGCCGTATTACGACGACTACTACGCCATCTGGGACATCTTCCGCACCTCCAGTCCTCTGCTGCTGCTCATCGCACCTGAGCGCGAGACCCAAATCGTGCGTGCCTTAGTCGATCTCTACCGGCACGAAGGCTGGCTGCCCGATGCGCGCAGCGGCAACTACAACGGCCGCACCCAAGGCGGCAGCAACGCCGAGTTCATCCTCACCGACGCCTTCGTCAAAGGCCTCAAAGGCGTCGATTGGAAAACCGCTCTCGCCGCGGAGGTGCATGATGCCGAGGTTTCGCCCTCCGATCACTTCAAGGAAGGCCGCGGCGGCCTCGACGACTGGCATCATCTCGGCTACGTGTCGATTGAGGGGTCCGACCGTCCCGCGTCGGCCGACATGGAGTACGCTGCCGACGACTTCGAGATTGCCCTGCTCGCCAACGGCCTGGGCGACAAAGCCGCATACGAAAAATACCTCGACCGGTCCGCCAACTGGAAGAAGCTCTGGGACCCGAACTCCAGCGAAGGCGGCTTCACCGGCTTCATTCGTCCGCGCCATCGCGACGGTACCTGGCTCACGCCGTTTACGGCCATGATGAGCTGCAGTTGGAACGGAGACACGTTCTACGAAGGCAACTCCTGGACCTACTCCACCTTCGTTCCTCAGGATGTCGCGGGAATGATTGAGAAATCCGGCAGCCCAGAGACCTTCGTGCGCCGCCTCGACGCGTTTTTCGACGTCCCTGGCCGCTACGACGTGGGCAACGAGCCCGGATTTCTCGCGCCCTATCTCTACATCTGGGCTGGCCGTCCCGACAAAACCGACGCGCGCGTGCGTCAGATCATCGCCGCCAGCTATCACGCCGGTCCAGACGGCCTGCCCGGCAACGACGACTCGGGCGCAATGTCCTCCTGGTACGCCTTCGGGCAAATCGGCATCTTTCCCAATGCCGGCCAGGATGTGTACCTCATCGGCAGTCCCGCATATCCCCAGACCACGCTGCATCTGGCCGGGGGTAAAGATTTCGTGATCGAGGCAAGAAATCTTTCCGCGGAGAACATCTACGTGACCTCGGCGACGTTAAACGGCCAGCCCCTCGACCGGGCCTGGCTCCGTCACCGCGAGATAGCCGCCGGAGGCCGGCTGGTGCTCACCATGGCCAGCTCGCACGGCCACTGGGCCCAGCACAACCCGCCGCCTTCATCACCTGCTCCATAGAGCGTATCCAAGATGGCCGTGTTCCTAAGCTCCGTGCCCAACCTTGCGACTTTTTCTGTCGCAAGGTTGGGGCCCCGACCGCCGCCGGGGAATAGCATCCCATGTTCCGCTCTAAGGAAGACTTGAAAAAGGTCAACGAAGGACCCAACTAGCGCGTCTAAAGGGTTGAACTCTTAATTTTCGCGAAATTTTATGAATACCAAGTCCAAGTTTTGCGTTGCCCTCGCTCTCGCCGCAGCGTCTCTGCCCGTGTTTTTCGCAGTGCGGGGGTCCGGCGCGGCTCAGCAGCCCTCCCGGTCCCCCTCAACCCAACAGCCCATCGCCAACCTCAAGGTGCAGGCGCGCGAGGTTCTGCTGCCCGTGGTGGTCGAAGACAAGCACGGCGCCCTGGTGACCAACCTCACGGCCAGGGACTTTACGCTGACCGAGGACGGCCGCCCGCAGGTCATCAAGAGCTTTACCTCTCAGAGCAACCTTCCTTTCCGCCTCGGCCTGCTGGTCGACACCAGCCGCAGCGTCAACTCGGCCATGGACAGCGAACGCAAGGCTGCCGGTAAGTTCATTGACCTCATGCTCCCCGCCGATCCGAAAACCGGCGTCCAGGGGGACGAAGCCTTCCTCATTCACTTTGATCGCGAAGTCGAGCTGCTCGAAGACTTTACCAACTCTCGTGACAAGCTGCGCCACGAGCTCGACGGCATGGGGCCAACCTCGCAAGAGCGCAGCAACCAGGGCCCTGAAACCAACGGCGACGACCGCGGCGGAAATGGCGGCTATGGGCAGCACGGCGGCGGGCGCAGCGGCAACGGAACCCAGCTTTACGACGCCATTTACCTCGCCTCCGACGAGCTCATGAAACCCAAGTCTGGGCGCAAGGCGCTCATCGTCTTCTCTGACGGCGCAGACCGCGGCAGCAAGGAGACGCTCAACGACGCCATCGATGCCGCCGACCGCGCCAACTTGCAGGTCTTCACCATTTACTTCAAGGGCGAGGAAGAGCGCTCCAACAGCAGCTTTCCCGGCAACGGCGGCCATCGTGGCGGCACGGGCGGCGGAGGTTATCCCGGCGGCGGCGGTGGCTACCCCGGCGGCGGCGGACGCCGCGGCGGCCAAAACCCCCGAAGCGAAGCCGGAGTTGACGGCAAAAAAATCATGCAGCAGATCGCCTCACGCACCGGCGGCCAGTTCTTCGAAGCCAAGAAGAAGGACAATCTGGACGAGATCTACAACCAGATCGCCACGTTGCTGCGCCAGCAGTATCTGCTCACCTACACGCCCGATAAGGTGGATACCGACGGCGAGTTCCACAAGATCGCCCTCAAGACGGACAAGAGCGACCTGACCGTATACACACGGGAAGGCTACTACGCCCCCACGCCGGACAAATGAAACAGGGAGTAAGGAAACAAGGGAGCGGGGGACCAGGGGAACGAGGGGGCCCCGTGCCCCATCCTTTCCGCGCTCTTTGCGGAAAGGGTGGGAAACCGCGAAGGCAGATTCCGGAGTTCAGTAATTCTGAAGCCGCGGTAACTGCGTTAATTCCACCAGCCCCGCTATTCCTGCTGCAGCAAGAAGGCCCACGGTTTCCCGTGGGCCTTCTTCATGTACAGAGGTAGTTTCCGTTTAGCGGTGCCCGTGCTCCTCTTGCCGTGGCGGAGGTGCCTGATGCGCCTCGTGCTGCTGCGGCGCCGGCTGGTGCGTTGCCTGCCCGCCTGCCGGGTGCGACGGAGCAGCGCTCGTATTCGAGTGCGAGGCGTTGTACGTCCTCGGCTCCGGTGCATTGCCCGTATTCGAGTGCGAGGCGTTATATGTCCTCGGCTCCGGCGCATTGCCCGTATTCGAGTGCGAGGCGTTATATGTCCTCGGTTCCGGCGCATTGCCCGTATTCGAGTGCGAGCTGTTGTAGGTCCTAGCTGCAGGCGCGTTGCCAGAATTCGACTTCGAAGAGTTGTAGTTAACGGCCCGATCCGTATTGCGGCCCGTGTTGCCGCCCGCCGGTCGTGCCATGGCCACGTTCTGCGGATGCCCGCCGTTATGGCTGGCGTAGTTGTTCGTGTTGCTCCTGGCCGCGCCTTCATGCTGCGTCTGCATCGCGGTCGGGGCCACGTGCTGCTCGTGCGAGTAGGAGTTCTCCTGCGGCGTCGGCCGATGGTTGACGCCTCCCGGGCCGCCGCTGTAGGCCACGTGGTTATTGTTGATGATGGTCGTGTTGTTGACGATCGTCGTGTCCCTGTAGGTGTTGTGTATACCAGGACCTACGTTCATGACCGCGGTGTTGTAGCGGAAGCCTCCGCCAACCCACACGCCGCCCGCAAACCCGATTCCCATGTAGCCAAACCCATAATTCACGCCGCCGTAGTAGCCCACGTGCGGTCCCCAGTAGCCAGCATGGAACACATACAGCCCGCCATCCCATCCCCAATAAGGAGGCGTCCACAGTGCGCCCTCATAAGGCGCAGGCACCCACGTGCCCGGCACCCAGTAATAGCCATCAGGACCGTAAGCCCAGTAGCCCGGGGTCCACATCAAGCCCGGTTCCGGGCAGGGCGGCTGCACATAAACCGGCAGCACCGGCGGCGCAAAACCCACGCTGATGAAAACTCCCGCAAACGAAGATGCGGGGATTACACACAAAAACAGCACCAGCAACATCACGCGCATGGATTTCACGCGCATCGCTCGGAAAATTCGCATGAAAAACCTCCCCTTTTCTGCTTTCCGTTTTTCTCGGCCAGCTGGGGCCAGCCGTTCGACGGCGCAATCAGTTTATGTCAATTGGAACCCCTCCCGAGCCGAGAAGTTGCCCGGTAGGGGCGGGTTTTCCACAATTCGCATTGAATCGAATAGATTTAGCGCTCGCCCCGGCCTCGTCGCCTGTTCATTGCGACAGAGCGCAGGAACCGCGCCGGCCTGCCCGCTCGCTGGCTCACGCCTCGCTTCTAACTCCGCTAATACCTGTAGCTAAGCCCCATGCCCACCACGTGCCGCGCCTGCAGGTTTACCGGCGTGGTAACAACCGGAGGCCCATACGCGGGATTGGTGGGATTGAAGTAGGGGTTTGCAACATAGATGGATCCGATGTTCCCTGCCACCTGCCCCACGCCAATATCGAACGCAAAGTGCGGCTTGTCCTTCTGCGTCACGCGCACGGCGTAGTCCAGCGTTGTGGGTATATGGGCGCTCATCAGCGGGTACGACGCAGGATTGCAGGCGAGCAGAGCCTCGCACTGATAGAGCGCCGCGTTCAGCAGAGTATTCAGATTCACTGAAGTCTTGGGCTCCTGCGTGAATCCCGCCGAGGGCACCGCCACGATTCCATGGCCGATGGGCAGCGGAATGCCCAGACCGCCGAAGAACCGCCCGCCAAACCGTGTGCTCTGGCCGCCGATGCCGAAGATCGTGCGCATTGGTGGCCTTCCAGCCCAGGTTCAGCAGGAACGGCACAGGAGGTTTCGCCCAGGTCTTGGTGACGGCAACGTACACGTCGCCGTTGGTGTACGACTTGTCCGTTCCCGTCAGCGTCTTGTTGGCCGCGCCCGAAACAAAGTGGTCGTTGGTGCGGACGACGCCGCCGATCGCAATCCCCGGCATCCACGCGCCGAACTGCCCGTCTCTGAAAGCCACGACCTTGCCGTGGAAAACGTTCATGCCGGAGTAGTTCCACAGGTTGCTGAGACCGAGCGGTGTAGCCGTAGTGGTGGGCTGGTCTCCAAACTGATGAACGCTGCGGGTGTAGCCGGCCTCTGCCCGGTTGGCAAAGCCCTCGGTGATGCTGAAGGTTTCAACATTGCCGATGACCGACGCAGCATCGATGAAATGGAAGCCGACGGCCGGATGCGAGAAGAATTGCCCCTTATCAGCGTAGACCACGTACGCGGTCGGCGTCAGAAATCCGCCCGTCTGGCCTTCCAGCGTCAGGTTTTGCGCGGTGAGCCGGCTAGCCGGCAGAGCGCCCAGCAAAAGGACGCAAGGGATGAGCTTGAGCGAGACTGGCAAACGCATGTTTCACTCCACCAGGACACAGGCCTCCGCGGCCCGAATCCCGAAAAGTTTTTGGGAATTCACCTCTTGTAACACAACTCAAACACGACTTGTCTCCCTCACAGCAGCGGTAGCTGGAATCGTAGCGCCGGACTCCAGTCCACCCACACACTCACACTCCCACACTCTCACTCACACTAGCCCGAGTCCCTAAGTCCCTGCCCCCTTAGTCCCTGGTGTTATCCTCACCCCATGCCGCGCGGTGTTTTCATTACGCTCGAAGGCCTCGACGGGTCGGGTAAAACCACGCAGATCAAGCGTTTGGCGGCATGGCTCACGCGCCGCGGCCAGGAACCCGTGCTGCTGCGCCAGCCCGGCGGCACCGCAACCGGCGACCGCATCCGCGAAATCCTGCTCAACTCCCGCTCGCAGCGGCGTCGCGCCCATGACGGAAATGGCCCTCATGTTTGCCGACCGCGCCCAGGCCATCGCCGAGGTCATTCAGCCGGCTCTCGACGCGGGCCGCATCGTGGTCTGCGACCGCTTCACCGATTCCACTGAGGCCTATCAGGGCGGCGGCCGCGAGCTCGGCTCCGAGGTGGTTCTCGATATGCATCGGCTTATCTGCGGCGGACTTCAGCCCGACCTCACCCTCCTGCTTTTGCCCGGCTTTGCGGCATCGCTTGCCCGCGCGCGCCGCCGCAACGATCGCGTCGAGGCTGAAACCGGCTCCAGCGAAAACCGCTTCGAGTCGGAGAAGGACGCCTTCTTCCGCCGCGTCTGGGAGAAGTACCGCGAAATCGCCGCCCGCGAACCCGGCCGCGTGGTCCTGATCGAGGGCGACCTCATCGATCGACGAGGTCCACGAGCAAATCCTCGAAGCCGTCTCTGAGCGCATCGTCACGAAAAGCGGTCAGTGAGCAGTGCGGAGTAGCGATCGAGGAAAGCGCCCCAAGCGTTATAATGAATGTTATAATCATAAGAATAGGGGTGCCGCGATGAAGCTCAAAATCACCACCATCGGCAGTTCCGCGGGCATCATCCTGCCTAAAGAGGCCCTGGCGCTGCTCAAGGTTGCAAAAGGCGATTCCATCTTCCTCACCGAGTCGCCCGACGGGTATCGCATCACGCCCTACGATTCCGAGTTCGAGGAAGACATGGCGCTGGCCCGCCAGGTGATGCGCAAGCGCCGCGATCTGCTTCGTGAGCTGGCCAAATGACCGGGCCGGCGTGGAGATGGATCAAGGAAAGCTCCGTCCTCGCCATTCACGACGAGCAGATTGCGGAACACGGCGGCTTGGCCGGCGTTCGAGATATGCCCCTTCTGCAATCGGCGTTGGCGCGGCCGCAAAATCTTGTGGCATACGGGACTCCCGACATTGCCGATCTTGCCGCTGCTTACGCTGTTGGCATTGCGCGCAATCACGCGTTTCTCGATGGCAACAAGCGGACTGCGTGGGTGGTGGCTGAAACTTTTCTGCTCAAGAATGGGTACGAATTGATTGCGAGCGACCGGGATGGCGTGATGACCATGCTGGCCGTGGCCGATGGAACCATGTCGGAACCAGAACTCGCGATTTGGCTGCGTACCTACATGAAGCCCTGCAAGGCGGAGTGAACCTCTCCATTCTTTCGTTTGCCCAACGCCGTACAATGCTGTCATCGCATGCATGGAGGCCTTTATGCAGATTTCGTTGCGCAGAATTCTTCTCGCCCTGGTTGCTTTCGCCTTCGTGGCCGGCTTGTCGCGTCCGCTGGTGGCGCAGGGCGCGCCCACACAAACTGCCGCCGGCCAGCCGTACACCATCGAGTACTACTACAAGTGCCAGTGGGGCCATCAACAGGAGTTTCTCGACCTGTTCTTGAAGAACCATTGGCCGCTGCTCAAGAAAATCCAGGCGACGGGGCGCATTCTGTCACTCAAGATCGAGTCTCCGGCCTATCACACCACCGAGGACGGGCGCTGGGACTATCGCGTGACCATTGTCTACAAGAACTCGACGGTGGCGACGAGCACCAACCCGGACGAGGCAGCGTTTATCGATCAGCTCTGGCCTGACAAGGAAACATACAAAAGAGAAGAGCAGCGCAGATTTGAAATTCTGCTGGGGCACTGGGATCTGCCGGTGACGGACGTGACGCCCGCGCAGTGATCGGTGGTCAGTGGTCAGTGGTCAGTGGTTCGTGGTTCGTGAGCGCCCCTGAGGGAGAACAACTGGAACCCACAGTGTCATTATTCGAAGCACGCCGCAACATTGGCCCTTATTCGGCTTCGGCTGGCGCGTTCTCCACGGTTTCTACGCGGATTTTGGCGATGCGCCGCGCATCCATCTCCACCACCGTCAGCCGCCGGTCCTCATACACCACCGATTCACCGGGTTCGGGAATGTGTCCCAACTGGGCCAGCACGAATCCCGCCAGAGTTTCCACGCCGCCATCGCGGGGCAGGCTCCAATTCATCTGCGTTTCCAGGTCGCGCAGATTCACGCTTCCATCCATCACCACCGCGCCGCCGGCGCTGTCCATAACCGGCTCGGAAGGGGTGTCGAATTCATCTTCAAGCTCGCCCGCGAGCTGCTCGATGGCATCTTCCGCCGTCACCAGTCCCGCCGTGGAGCCGTACTCGTCCACCACGATGGCGAGATGGCGGCGGTTCTGCTTGAAATCGCGCAGCAGTTCCAGCGCGGATTTGCTTTCCGGCACCACCAGTACCTCGTGCATCATCTGCGCGAGACGAATCTCGGCCTGCGGCGTCGCGGACGCTGACGCCATCGCGCGCTGATAAAACCGCCGCGAAAGTTCGCGCGCATACACCGCGCCCACAATGTGCTCGGGGCCGCGGGCCTCGTCGTAAACAGGAATGCGCGAGTGATTGCGGGCGAAAACCCGCGCGATGGCCTCTTCCAGCAGCATGTTCGAGGGCAGCGAGAAAATCTTCTGCCGCGGCGTCATGATCTCGCGCACCAGCACGTCGCTGAGCTCGAGAGCGCGGTGCACCAGCACTTCCTGAAATTCGGGAAGCAGGCCCAGCCGCTGCGCCGCAGTGGCAATCAGCTTTAGCTCCTCAGCGGAGTGGATAGATGCGGCGCGTTCCCCCTTGGGCATATCGAATGCACGCAGTACCGCCGCCGCCGAGCGGCTCAGCAGCCGCACCGCGGGGCGGGCCACGGCCATAAATACCAGCATGGGCGGCGCTACCGCTACGGCCAGCGCCTCGCCGCGGCGCAGGGCCAGCGCCTTGGGCACCAGCTCGCCGGCCACCACGTGAAAGTAGGTGATGAGGCAAAAGCCGAGCACCAGGGCGGCTACGTTGCCATAAATCTGCGCGTGCGGAAGGTCGCCGATCCACCGGTCAAGAAACTGCGCGGCCAGCGGCTCGCCCAGCCAGCCCAGCGCCAGCGAGCACAGCGTCACGCCCAGCTGCACGGCAGGCAGAAGATCGTCGAGATTGCGCTGCAGCCGCCGCACCGCGCGCGCTCCCGGAACCCGCGCCTCGAGCAGTTGCTCGACGCGCGTCTCGCGGATGGAAACCAGCGCGAACTCGGTCGCCACAAAATAGGCGTTGGCCAGAATCAGCAGGGCCACCGTCACGGGTTTGAACAGGAGCAGACCGTGCATCTGGCTGTGAGGATAGCATTACGGGAACGGGGATCAGGGAACAGAGGAATAGGGAGTACCAACCAAAAACCGAACGGTTCCCGGAACCGGACGCCGCCAAGAGGCGTATCTTGAGGTGGATGAGGATCGCAATGAAGAACTTTCTTTTATGTGCGGCGTTTGTGGTCACCTTGGCCGCGGCAGCTCCGGCGCAGGCCGAGGAGGCGACCTTTAAGCGTGACCTCACGGTCAGCGGCAGAGTGGATCTGACCGTGCAAACCGGTTCCGGCTCCATTCATCTCACGAGCGGCCCCGCCGGCCGCGTCCAAATCTTCGGCCGCGTCAAGTCGAGCTGGGGCGGGAGCGATGCGAAGGTGCACGCAGATCGCCGACCATCCGCCCATCGAGCAGACCGGCAACATTGTGCGCATCGGAACCAGGCACGAAAGTCTGCGCAATATCAGCATCGACTACGAAATTCAGGTTCCCGCCGACGCCTTTCTGAATGCCGCGACCGGCTCGGGCAACGTTACCGACGACGGCGTGGGCGCCAATGCAAAACTCAACACGGGCTCAGGCTCCATTCACGCCACAGGATTGCAGGGCGGATTCAAGGTCTCGACTGGCTCTGGCAACATTTATGCCGAGCAAACTGGCGACGGCGATGTGAAAGCGGATACGGGCTCCGGCTCCATCGAGCTCAGGAATCTGCATAGCGCGTTGAACGCCGAGACCGGCTCGGGCGGTATCAAAGTCGTCGGAACGCCTTCCGCGCAGTGGCGACTCCATACCGGCTCAGGGAGCGTCGAACTCTGGACCGGCAGCGCGGCGTTTACTCTCGATGCCGGAACGGGCGGAGGCAGCATTCACTGCGATCGCGAAATTGCGACCCAGGGAACGACGGAGCGCCACCATCTCGCAGGCAGGATCGCTGGCGGCGGCCCCACGGTGCGCATCGAGACCGGCTCCGGCAGCATTCACATTCATTAGGTCGTCGCTACAGAATAAAGTAGTACGGATCGGGATACTTCACGGAGAATTCCGCTTCAGGCTTGCCCTTCAAATCGCTCCACTGGTCGCCGACATTCAGCGCCAGCGTGTAGCCTTTGGCCACCATCTGGCTGCGCGTGTGCAAAATATGAATCTCCTTTCCACGCCTCCGCTTGCGAAGGCTAAATGAACCCGCCGGCCCCGTTACACTGGAGATATGATCCGCGTTTTTCGTCCCATTCCCGCGGCGCGATTAAAGTTGCTCGTGTTCGATCTCGACGGCACGCTTATCGACTCCGCGCAGGACCTGTGCAACAGTGTGAATGCCGCGCTTCAGGAATCTGGACTCGCGCCCCTGCCCGACCCCGCGATCGCCGGCTTTGTCGGCAATGGCGCGCCCATGCTCATGCGCCGCGCGCTGGCCATGGCCTGCAATTCCGCCATCGATCAGGTGGACGATGTTCTTTTCAACAACGCCTACGCGTTTTTCCTGCAGTACTATCGCGAGCACAAACTGGATTTCACCTACGCCTACGATGGCGTTCTCGATGCGCTGAAGGCGCTGCACGAGCTGCACGATGCACCTAGCAGTCCTTCGAGAATCATGGCGGTGCTCACCAACAAGCCGGTGCGCCCGGCCCGCGGCATTTGCGAGGGCCTCGGCCTGGCCGATTATCTCCTCCATATTTATGGCGGCGACAGCTTTCCCATGAAGAAGCCCGATCCTCTCGGTCTGCGCTCGTTGATGGAGGAAACCGGCGCGCGTCCCGATGAAACCGTCATGATCGGCGACAGCCAGGTGGATGTGCTAGACTGCGCGTAACGCCGGTACCTGGTCCCTGGGATGCACCTTCGGCTTCGGCCCCCATACTCTCGTCGATAATCCGCCCGACGTCTTGGTCGACATGCCGCTCGGAATGGACGCAGGCACTTACTCCCGCGTAAAATTGGCACAGAAGAAAATCGCAATCATTCCATTTGAGCGTTCGCTTTAGGAAGCGCAAAATTCAGCCGCGCCTGGCCAGCGCGGCGAGCGGTTCCATCCGCAATTTCGTCATTGTTTTGATCCACTGTTTTCGATGCACTTCTTATTGCCTGAAGGTTCTCATCATGCGCTTTTTTTCCCCGGCCTTTTTCTTGCTCGCTCCGGCTGCCGCACTGGCATGCCATGCTCCCAGCCAGGCCCTTCCAGCCAGGCCCGTCTTGCACGGCGTGGTCTCGGACTCCACGGGCGCCATCATTTCCGGCGCGCAAATCGACTTGATCGAGGCTAACGCCGGGGCGAGCAGCGGGACCAGCGGCGCCGTTGCCGCTACCACCCATTCCGGCGCTGACGGCAGCTTTCTGGTCAGCGCACCTCATCCCGGCGCATACACACTCGTGGTCTCGCTGGCCGGATTCAAGACCGTCACTACGCCGGTCACCATTCCCGCACCAGCCAACACGCCGGCGTCCTCCCCGGCGGCGCAGGTCCTCGCGGCGCCGCTCCACATCGTGCTCTCCGTCGCAGGAGCCTCAACCAACGTCGTCGTCAACGCGGAATCGAATCAGGATCTGACCTCCACCGACGAGAATCGCGACACCTCCGTGATGACCGCGGACGACCTGAAGGCCCTGCCCATCTTCGACAACGATTTTGTCGGCGCCATGGGAGCCTTCCTCGACTCCGACGTCTCTGCCACCGGCGGCACGGGTCTTCTGGTCGATGGCGTGGAGGCCAACCGCGTCACCGTTTCTGCCTCGGCCGTGCAGGAGGTGCGCATCAACCAGGATCCCTACTCGGCGCGCTACTATTACCCCGGCCGCGGCCAGATGGAAATCATCACCAAGTCGACTGCCGATAAATATCATGGCGAACTCAATTTCTACTTTCGCGATTCGGCACTGAATGCGCAGAACGCTCTCGCGCCTTCCAAGCCCTTCGAGCAGCGGCGCATTTACGAGGGCAGCGCCATCGGCCCCATTCCGCACGCGCGCAACAGCAGCTTTCTGGTCTCCTTCAACCGCGCTGAAGCAGGATCAGGATGCGGTGGTGAGCGCCACGCTTGCGCCCACCGTAGCGAATCCCAGCGGCGCCTTCAACGCCAATGTGCCCGCGCCCACGCGCGACACCGAATTCAGCGTACGCGCCGCGCACCAGTTCGGCGACAAGCACTCGGCCTACGTGCAATACAGCTACGAGGATTGGACGGGCCAGAACCAGGGAGTGGGCGGGCAGACGTTGGCCGCTGCGGGCTACAACTCCTTCTACCACGAAGACGATTTCGTTGCCCACGTCGACTCTGCACTTTCGGCCGTCACGCTGAACCAGATCTCTCTGGTCGGCGAACACTGGTCCAACCGCAACCAGAACGTGGCCGAAGGCCCACGCATCAGCCTTCCCGGCGACTTCCTTTCCGGCTCGGCGCAAGCCGACTCCTTCGGCACTGAGTACAACTTCCGCCTCTCCGACGTAGTCACCTGGACGCATGGCCGCAACCTGGTCAAGTGGGGCGTCAGTGTGCCGCACCTCGGCCGCCGCGCCTTCGACGACTAGACCAACGAGCTCGGCACCTACACCTTCGCTCCCACGCTCGCCGCCGACGGCGTCACCGTTCTCTCCACTGCGTTCCAGAACTACGCCGCCAATCTGCCTTCATGCATTCTCTGCAGAACACCGGCGACACGCACTTTATCTACCACCAGCAGGAGATGGGCGCCTTCGTTCAGGATCAGATACAAGGTCAACAACCGCTTCGCGATCACGCCCGGCATTCGCTACGACTGGCAAAACTTTCTGGCCACGCGCAGGCTGGGCTTTTCACCGCGCGTCTCGTTTGCGTGGGTGCTCGATCGAGACTCGAAAACCATCGTGCGCGGCGGCGGCGGCATTTATTACGACCGCTTCGGCGGAGGCCCGCTGCTCGATCTGGAGCGCTTCAGCAACGCGCGCCGTCGCGCAATCATTCTTGCGCTCGATCCCGCCACGCTGCCGGCCACGGGTTGCGTGCCCATCACCAATTGCGTCACGCTCACCGCGCAGCCGCCCATGCTGGTCGAGTTGGATGCCCAACGCCAAAATTCCCTACCAGATTCACTATGGGCTCTCCATCGAGCGCCAGCTCGGCCAGCGCGCCACGGGAACGGTCAGCGCCTACTCCATGCGCGGAATCGACATGTTCCGCTCCATCGACATCAACGCGCCTACGCCGCAGTCCGGCTACACGTTGCGCCCCAATCCCGCGTACGGCCGCATCCGCCAGATGCAGCCCGAAGGTTTTTACGTCGGCAACGGTCTCGATATTTCCTACCGCGGCATGTGGAACAAGTACTTTACCGGCTTTGGCCGCTACACCTGGTCGCATTACGAGTCGAACACCGGCGGCATCGGCTGGTTTCCCGAAAATCAGTTCGACCCCGGGCAGGAGTGGTCGAATTCAAGCTACGACCGCCGCCAGCGCTTCGGCATGTACGCCATCTTCAACCAGAAGAGCCTGCTCAACCTGGCTGGCGGCATCTTTGCGAATACCGGCTCGCCCTGGACCGATCGTCACCGGCACCGATCCCTACGGCGACGGCCTCTTCAATGCGCGCCCCGATGGCGTGGGCCGCAACTCCGAGACTGGGCCCGGCTACGTCGACCTGGATCTTCGCTGGGGCCACGATTTCGCCATCACCGCGAACAAGGACGACGAAGCGCCGCACCTGGGCTTTTCCGCCAGCTCATTCAACGTGGTCAACCATCGTCAACGGGCAGGGAATCGACACCGTCGAATCGTCAACCTCTTTCAGCCAGATCACATCAGTCGCGCCGCCCCGCCGCATGCAGTTGGCCATGCGCTTTTCGTTCTAGATCTTTGACCGCGCGAAGAGGAACCCTCCCGTGCCCTATCCTTTCGCGCGTTTTTGTGTGAAAGGGTGGGATAGCGCCCTAGGCCGCCCGGCGCTGTAGGCTGATTCCATGAGCGATTCAGCAACAGCGCTCGCACGTCCCCTGCGCATCGTGCTTCCCGGCGGCAGTGGCCAGGTGGGCCGCATGATGGCGCGGTTCTTTCAGGAACGCGGCCATCACGTCACCGTGCTCACGCGCGGCCCTTACACCGCTGCCTGGCAAACCGTGCACTGGGACGGCCAATCGCTCGGGCCGTGGGTGGAAACGCTCGAGGGCGCCGATGTCTGCATCCATCTCTCCGGGCGCAGCGTCAATTGCCGGTACACGACGCGCAATCGCCGCGCGCTCTACGATTCGCGCATCGGCCCCACGCGCCTGTTGCACCAGGCCTTCGCCTGTCTCGTCAATCCGCCGCGCCTGTGGATGAACGCGTCGACCGCGACCATCTACAGGCACTCACTCGACAAGGCTATGGACGAGGCAACCGGCGAGATCGGTGGCAACGAGCTTATTTCACGGCGTCGCCGCGCGCCGGAGAAATGGAACTGGACCGTCGAGCTGGTGAAGGACTGGGAGTCGGCATTCTTTTCGACGGCCACGGCGCGCACGCGCAAGATTGCTTTGCGCACCTCGCTTGTCTTCAGCCCCGCGCCCGGAAGTGTCTTCGCGACCTTATCCTATCTCGTCCGCGCCGGCCTGGGCGGCACTCAGGGCAACGGCCGCCAACTGGTTTCGTGGATGCACGAGTCCGACTACGCGCGAGCCCTTGAATTTCTTATCGCGCACGAAGAAATCGACGGCCCCGTGAATCTCTGCGCGCCTCATCCGCTGCCCAATCGCGAATTCATGGCCGCGCTTCGCGACGCGTGGGAGATTCCAAACGGCCTGCCCGCTCCAGCCGCGCTTCTAAAAATTGGCATGTTCTTTTTGCGCACGGAACCGGAACTGGTTCTCAAGAGCCGCTACGTCGTTCCCGGCCGTCTCCTTCGCGCTGGATTCCAATTTGAATTCCCCACCTGGCCCGAAGCGGCTGCGGATCTTGTGCGCCAATGGCGCCAGCGTGACGAATAATGAGCAAAAGCATAAAGACGAAGCGAAATGCGGGGCTCCCGGGTTTGTGTCGCTCACGG
The DNA here is from genome assembly GCA_963826735.1 of uncultured Acidobacteriota bacterium. Classification (GTDB taxonomy): domain Bacteria; phylum Acidobacteriota; class Terriglobia; order Terriglobales; family Acidobacteriaceae; genus Telmatobacter. The sequence continues at coordinate 291,855 of CAWGYN010000002.1, read as the reverse complement.
TCTTGTGCGGGCGAGGACGTCCGCACTACAGCTGGTCGGGCGACCGGCGCTACATTTTGGCGGCTTCACGAGATGACATTGTGGACAGCGCGGCGGAGGGAGCAGTAACTTGGAAATTGCACAGGTCCTGCACGATGGCTTCCCCCATAAGCTCGCGGATTTTTGGAGTACTTCCCACCGGCCAGACGGTGGAGGCGTGGACGCTCGCCGGCCGCGGCGGCCTCGAACTCGAAGCGATTACGTACGGCGGGATAGTGACCCGGTTGCTGGCGCCAGACCGTAACGGCAACGCCGGGGACGTGGTGCTGGGATTCAACGACCTCGAATCTTACCTCGGCGGCCATCCATATTTCGGCGCCATCACGGGCCGCGTGGCGGGCCGCATTCGCGACGCCGCGTTCACGCTCGATGGCAACACCTACCGGCTGGCGCAAAACGATCCGCCCAACCATTTGCATGGCGGGATTGAAGGCTTCGACAAGCGTCTTTGGAGCGCGGCGCCCGTCGACCGCGAGGACGGGGCGCCTTCGTTGCGGCTCAGTTATCATAGCCCTGAGGGCGAGGAGGGCTACCCCGGAAACGTGCGAGTCACAGTGACGTACACCGTGACCCATCAGAATACATTTTTGATCGAGAGCGAAGCAGTAAGCGATCGAACCACGCCTCTGAGCCTGACACATCATTCCTATTTCAACCTGGCCGGCGAGTCCTCGGGTTCGATTGTGGATCACCGGCTGGAGATTTTTGCGAGCGAGTTTGTTCCCGTGGATGAATATCTGACCGCGACAGGCCGGCTGGAATCGACATCTTTCCATGGCAGCGATTTTTCAGCACCGCGCCGGGTTGGCGACGTGATAGGCCAGCTCTACCAGGGCCACGGCGATTTGTATGCATTGCCCACGCGAAATGGAAGCGAAATGCGCTTGGCTGCGCGCCTTGAAGATCCCGCGAGCGGGCGCGTGATGACCGTGTCAACCACGGAAAGATATCTGCAGCTTTACACCGGCAGCCATCTGAACTGCTCGACTAAAGGAAAATCAGGCGCCGTGTATGCGCGCCACGCAGGAATCTGCCTGGAGTGCGAAGGCTATCCAGACGCCGCGAACGCCGCGCGCCGCGGCGATATTCTTCTGCGCCCGGGACAAATCCAGCGCCATGCCACGGCGTACGCATTTTCGGTCCGCTCCGGGGACGCGGCGGAGAAAGACGGGTCCGCGCGCAGCGCGTCTATAAGCTATCAGGAAGGAACGAGTCAGCGATGAGTCACAACGCAGCGGTTCTCGAGAAACCCGTGCCCCTCCCCGATTACAGTTTGACCGGCGTGAATGCCACACTGGCAATTGAGAAAGGGCTTGCCGAGGCCGATTGGTACCAGTGCGCGGTGCCGCGAGAAACCATGCGCGAACTGCTGGTGCGGCGCAATGGGCCCGCGATCCGCGACACGATTCTATGGTTCGCGCTGCTCTTCGCTTCGGGTTACGCGACGTGGCGGCTTTGGGGCACGTGGTGGGTGATTCTTCCTTACATGGTTTATGCCGTGCTTTACGGCACCAGTTCCGATTCACGTTGGCATGAATGCGGCCACGGAACCGCGTTCCGGACGGACTGGATGAATATCGCGATCTACGAACTAGCCTCGTTCATGGTGATGCGGGAATCGGTGCTCTGGCGCTGGAGCCACAACCGCCACCACAGCGACACCATCATTGTGGGGCGCGACCCCGAGATTCAAATTCCCAGGCCGCCGGATATTTTTGCGCTGTTTCTGAGCCTTTTTGCTGTAGGCGTCTATCGCATCCATTTCACGAGCCTGTTCCGGCACGCGCTGGGACGCATCCCCGACGGTGAGCGAACATTCATTCCCGAAACCGAATTCCACAAGGTCTATCGCAACGCGCGGCTCTATCTGGCAATTTACGCAGCGGCCATCGCCGCAGCCATCTTTTGGCACAGTTGGATTCCGATCTTCCTGTTTGTGCTGCCGCAATTGTTCGGCACATGGCTCATGATCATCCATAACACCCCGCAACACGCCGGGCTGGCGGAGAATGTTCTGGACCATCGGCTCAATTGCCGCACGGTCTACATGAATCCGATCAGCCGGTTCATCTACTGGAACATGAATTACCACGTTGAGCACCACATGTTCCCGCTGGTGCCGTATCACGCGCTCTCCCGGCTGCACAAGGACATCAAAAGCGACTGCCCGCCGCCATATCCATCCATCCTTTCTGCGTGGCGCGAAATTCTTCCCACTGTCCTGCGCCAGCGAAAGGATCCGGCGTACCACGTAAAGCGCCGGCTGCCCGAGCCCAGGGCGCGCGTACGCGAAGCCTGCTTTGCATCGGAAGCGCAACCCGATGCCGAGGGATGGGTAGCGGTGTGCGCGGCGGCTGATTTGCGGCGTGCCGATGCGGTTCGCTTCGACCATGCCAGAAAAACTTACGCAGTTTACCGCGACGAAGACGGCCGGCTCTACGCGACCGATGGCCTCTGCACGCATGGCAATACGCATCTTTCCGACGGCCTGGTGATTGGCGGAATCATCGAGTGTCCGAAGCATAACGGGCGCTTCCATCTCGCGGATGGCTCGCCGGCGCGAGCGCCGATCTGCCGCGGCCTGGCTACTTATCCGGTAGAAGAGCGCGAGGGCCGCATCTTCGTCGACGTGGTGCATGCCGGCGGTGTGGGAGCGCGCGCGCATACGGAATTCAAGTTCCGCGTGGTGAGCAATCGCAGCGTGGCGACGTTTATCAAGGAGCTGGTTCTGGAACCGGAGAACGATTCGGGAAACGGGACCTGCGCCATCGGCTTTGCGCCGGGCGACTATCTGCAGTTGGACATCCCCGCTTACGAGGCGATTCGTTTTAGCGACTTCGATATTCCCGAGCCGTTCGCCACGGTGTGGAAGAATCAGCACGTTTCCGATCTGGTGGCGCGTAATCCGCAGCCCGGCCGCCGCAACAATTACTCGCTGGCCGGCAATCCGAAAACGGAGCGGCAGTTGCGTTTCAACGTCCGCATCGCCACGCCGCCGCCGGGGCAGGAGTGCGCGCCCGGCGTGGGCTCGAGCTACGTATTCAGCCTAAAGCCAGGCGATACGGTTACAGCCATCGGCCCCTTCGGCGACTTTCACATCAAGCCCACGCAACACGAAATGGTGTACATCGGAGGCGGTGCGGGCATGGCTCCGCTGCGCGCACACCTTTCGCATTTGCTGGAATCGGAGCGCAGCGCCCGCAAGATCAGCTACTGGTACGGGGCGCGCTCGCGCCAGGAGATTTTCTACGAGGAGTATTTCCGGGAGCTCGAAGCCAGCCACCCGAATTTTTCTTTCCATCTCGCGCTCTCGTCGCCGCTGCCCGGCGATAACTGGAGCGGGCACGAGGGATTCATCCACGAGGTGGTGTTGGAAAAGTATCTCCGTGAACATCCGCATCCGGAGGCGGCGGAGTATTACCTGTGCGGGCCGCCGCAGATGATTAAGGCCTGCACGCGGATGCTCGAGTCGATTGGAGTTTCGGCGCGGCAGATCGCGTACGATGAGTTCTGATGACGACTCTACCCAGCGCCAACCCTCCCGATGCGTTACGCGATTCGCGTCTGCGGGTTTTTATGAACCTGCAGGCTTTTGGCGATATGGCACAGGCCGCCGACGGGTTCAAGACGATTCCCGACGCAGGCTACGACGGTGTGCAATTCGGCTGGCAGATCGACCGCGCGCAATTGGACGAGGCGCGCCAACTCGGTCTGGGCATTTGCGGAAGCGGGCGCGTGAATGCGGCGCCGGAAGCCGCGCCGCTTGCCAAAGAGGCCCACGAAGCCGGTCTCGAATGCCTTACGCTTCACGTGGGCTGGGGCACCGAGAATGACGACGAAGCGGCCGCGCTGATCGAATCTGTTTTATCTGCCTCCGCGCAGTTTTCCATTCCGCTGTATCCCGAGACGCACCGCGCCACGATCTTTCAGGACCCATGGCGCACGGTGCAGTTCCTCAAGCGCTTCCCGGAACTCGAATTCAATGGCGATTTTTCGCATTGGTACACGGGAACCGAGATGGTCTACGGCGGATTCGAGAACAAGATGGAGTTCTTCCAGCCGGTCCTGGGCAGGATTAGCTTCCTGCACGGGCGCATTGGCAACCCCGGCTGCATGCAGGCAGGCATCGGCGATGGTTCGGTGAACGGGCGCCCATACGTGGCTCACTTTCGCGCGCTGTGGACCGAGTCGTTTCTTGGCTATCTGCGCAGAAAGCCGCTGTGCGACCGGTTCTGCTTTACGCCGGAGTTGCTGGGGCCGGAGTTTTATTACGCGCGAGTTTTTGGCGGGCGCGAAGAAACGGATCGCTGGGAACAGTCGCTGGTGCTGATGCGCGTGGCGCAGGAGTGCTTTGCCGAGGCGCGGCGGCGCTGGGAATTGCCTAATCACCCGGCCTAACTTTTCTGCAAGCGCAGTGAGCTGAATTGATGCCGCATTCACATGCGCGGCGGCTTTCGCACGTGCAAATACTCGCGATTTCGACGAAAATAGAATTGGACAAATTTCAGACGGGATTGAGGATCGATTGACGGCTACACATATTGAAATTCAGAAATGGACAACTGAAGAGTTTGAACGCCTGGTTTTTGAGTGCAAACCAATGGTCGCGGTGTTCGATTGCGACGGAACGCTCTGGGGCGGCGACGCAGGTTACGGATTCATGGCCTGGACACTGGAAAAGGGACTGGTGTCGCGCTCTACTAATGACTGGATCGATACGCGCTACCGCGATTACCGGGCCGGCAACGTGAGCGAAGCAGCGATGTGCGGCGAGATGGTGCAGATGTACGCGGGCCTGCGCGAGGCGGAGTTGCGTGCGGCCGCAGCCGAATATGTCGACGAATTTGTGCGCCAGCGGATTTTTGAGGAGCTGTTTGCGCTGGTGGCGAACTTGAAGAAGGCTGGCACCGAGATCTGGGCAGTGAGCTCGACCAATCGCTGGGTGATTGCAGAGGGCCTGCGCGATTTCGGGATTCCGGTGGAGCGCATTCTGGCGGCCGAGGTGCGCGTCAAAGACGGCATCATTACCAGCGAGATTTTGGATGTGCCCACGGACGAGGCCAAGGCCGAGGCTCTTAAGCGCGTGGGCCTTCCTTGCCCCGACGCGGTCTTCGGCAACTCCATCCACGACCTGGCGATGCTGGAAATGGCGCGATGTGCGTTCCCCGTGAATCCGTCTCCGGCCCTCAAGGAAGCAGCGGCGAAAAAGGGCTGGGGCTATTTCAGACCGAGGACTGCCGAAGGGATTGATGCCGCCGTGATGGGCGAGGCGGCCGGCAAAGTCTAGTTGCACGTGTGAACCGGGAAACCGAGTCATCCACTCTGCGAATCGCATTCGATTTACGGGGTTTACACTAGACGCGTGGATGAATCGGAGACAGATTCCGGCCCCAGGCCCGCGGCTCCCGCTCTGCGTTTTGTAGCGGCCGCGCTGATCGTGCGCGATCGAGAGGTCCTGATCGGCCAGCGCAGGGCAGATCAGCCGATGGCCTCGCATGTGGGAGTTTCCCGGCGGGAAAATCGAGCCCGGCGAGAGCGCAAAGGAAGCGCTGGCGCGCGAACTGTGTGAAGAGCTGGGCATTCAGGCTGAGGTGGGACCTCCGGTGACACGCATCCGCCACCACTACCGCCGCGGGGGCGCCGTGGATCTGCAGTTTTTTGCCGTGCGCGAATTCAGCGGCGAAATCAGCAACCAGATCTACCAGCAGATCCGCTGGGTGAAGCTCGAAGATTTGACCGGCTACGAGTTTCTGGCGGCGGACCGCGGGCTCATCAAGGATCTGGCGGCCGGCAAACTGCTTTAGGCGATTCCGCAGTCTTTTCGCTCCAATCGCACAAAATCCAAATAAATCTGGCAAGCCGGGAACTTTTCGCCGTTCTGCGAAATGACCGTATATGAAAGGCGCGGGCGGAATGAAGGACGATGTATTGCCGGCCATGAGTCTACGCTCGATGGCAAGAAAGCCAGGCGGAATGGACCGAATGAGAATGAACTTCGGAACGAACTTCGGCGCCGCGCAACCTGTTGCCGAGAGCAGCGACGAGGAGCTGATGACAGCTTTCGCGCGCGGTTCGACAGATGCGTTCACGGAATTGTTTGCGCGCTACAAGCAGCCGCTGTTCGGGTTTTTCTGGCGGCGAGTGGCCGATCGCGCGCAGGCCGAGGAACTGACCCAGGAAACCTTCGTCGCGGTGATTCGCGCTGCTCCGCGCTATGAGCCTAGCGCGCAGTTCCGGACTTACCTCTATGCGATTGCGCTCAAGATTCTGCGGGCCTACCGGCGCAAGGCGGCATTCCGGGCGACGTTCCTGGGGTCGGAAGCGGAACATCCAGAGCCGGCTGCGGAGTCCGGCGTTGTTACGCAGGTCTTCATGCGCGAGGCGATCAGAAAATTGGAGGACGTGGACCGCGAAATCGTGCTGCTGCGCGAGTTCGAGCAATTGAGTTACGTCGAGATTGCGGAACTGCTGAAACTGCCGGTCAATACCGTCCGGTCACGGCTCTTTCGGGCGCGCACGGCCCTGCGGGAATTGCTTTCGGAAAACGCTTCGTTAAGTAGCCGCGAATCGCGCGGACCAGAGGAGAGCATATGAACCTTGTCACGACACATCCGTTTGCCGTTGAAGAGCTGATGGCTTTCTGCGACGGCGAGTTCTCGGCCGAGGAAACGCAGGCTGTCGAGGCCCACCTGATCGAGTGCAGTGAATGCGCGGACCAGGTGCGGCAATTCCGCGAGACCTCGCAGTCGCTCCGCGAGTGGCATGCGCCTCCGGTTTCGAAGCGTATTGAAGAAGCCGTTGAAGAACATTTGCAAGGTGCGGATTCCGGGCGCAGCGGTCGCGGATCGAAGGCTCGATTCGGCCGTACAAGCAAGCGGCGCTGGAGACCATTGGTTTTCGGAGGAGCGAGCGCCGTAGCCGCGATGCTGCTGATTGCGGTGATCGGTATTTCAGTGGCGCACCACCCGCCGCAACCAGGGACTGGCGCAGAACCAGCCTGGTTCAGCGATGATGGTCGAGCAGCTCTCCGCGGCGCCGCAAGGCAATGCTGCACCGGAACCGGCACCGCCGCCTCCTCCGGATGCGAATGCGAGCACCCAGCCGGCTGGTCCGCTGATTGCGCGGTCGGTGAGCCTGGTGATTGTGGCCAAGGATATTCCCGCGACGCGGCCGGCGCTGGATGCGATTCTGGCGAAGCATCACGGCTATGCGGCGGATATGACCGTCTCGACACCCACCGACGATGCGCCGAGCCTGAAGGCCTCGCTGCGCATCCCGGTTGCAGATCTTGACGCGGCGATGAAAGACCTGCGCGTGCTGGGACGCGTCGCGAACGAAGAGGAATCGGGCGAGGACGTGACGCAAGCAGCATGCGGACCTGGACCAGCGGTTGAAAACGGCTCGCGACACCGAGGATCGCTTGCGCGCAATCCTTCAGCAGCGCACAGGGAGCGTGAGTGACGTGCTTCAGGTGGAAGAAGAGATTGCCCGTGTGCGCGGCGACATCGAAAGCATGGAGGCCGAGCAAACGAATCTGGAGCATCGCGTCGACTTTGCCAGCATTGACCTTTCGGTGACAGTAGATTACAGCCCGACTCCGGGCGCTGCGCCGCTTTCCGTGCGGGTGCGCAATGCATTTGTTGCGGGGTATCGCAACGCGGCCGGGACCGTGGTTGGGATCTTCCTGTTTCTGATCGCTTACGGGCTCACGATTCTGATCTGGATCGCGATTCTTGGCGTGCCAGTTTACCTGCTGCGGCGGCGCTATCGCCGGATGCGCGCGAAGTCGTAGCCGGTTGCGGGACGGGTGTAACTTGCCTTTTTGCTCCGATCCTTTTCGCAAAGAACGCGACAAGGGTGGGGCACGGAGCAAAGAGTTATACGCTCGGAGAGATCGGCGTGGGCGTGGACGCCCACACTAGAGCTGGTCGGAAGACCGGCGCTACTCCTGCCTGGACTTGCCCCGCTCCGGCATCAATGTCCAGTCATCATGCCCCACAGCATGGCGAAAGTCATGCCGATCACGATGATGCTGGTTCCCCACGCGATCCAGTTCCACAGGCGCGAGTTTTTGTGTTCGCCCATGAGGTCGGTGCGGTTGATAAGCAGCAGCATGAGAATGATGATGACAGGCAGCAGGACGCCGTTAAGCACCTGGGAGAGGATGGCGACATTGACGAGCTGCGCATCGGGCAGCAGCAGAACCGTGAGCGCTCCGCCGATAATGAGCAGCGAATAGAGCCAATAGAAGAAGGGCGCCTCGCGGAAGCTCTTGTCGACGCCCGATTCAACGCCCAGGCCTTCGCACACGGTGTAGGCCGTGGAGAGCGGAAGGATGGACGCCGCAAACAGCGAAGCGTTGAAGAGCCCGAAGGCGAAAAGGATGAATGCGAAGTCGCCGGCCAACGGGCGCATGGCCTCGGCAGCGTCGGCGGCAACCTGGATGGCGCCCATGCCGTGCACGAAGAGCGTGGCTGCGCAGGCCACGATGATGAACCAGGCGATGACGTCGGTAAAAATACAGCCCACGATGACGTCGAGGCGCGAAGCGGCGTAGTCTTTGACGCGAATTCCCTTCTCCACGATCGACGACTGCAGGTAGAACTGCATCCACGGGGCGATGGTGGTGCCCACCACGCCGATCGCCATGTAGATATAGCTCTCGTTCCACACGGAGCGTTTGGGCAGTGTGACAGTGGCGCGCAGAGACTCGTGCCAGTCGGGCTGGGCAAAAACTCCGGCAAAGATATAGGCAATGTAGACGAGCGAGGCGACGAGGAAGATTTTCTCGGTGCTCTTGTAGTCGCCGCGCAGCACCAGCGCCCATACGAGAAAGGCGCAGATGGGCACGGAGATGAATTTGGAGACGTGGAACAGGTGCAGCGAGCCGGCGATGCCGATGAACTCCGTGACCACGTTGGTGTAATTGACCACCACCAGCAGCACCATGAGCACGAAGGTGATGCGCAGGCCGAACTCCTCGCGGATGAGGTCGCTGAGGCCCTTGCCGGTGACCACCCCCATGCGGCTGCACATCTCCTGCACCACGATGAGCGCGATAGTGATGGGGATCATGGTCCACAGCAGGGTGTAGCCGTACTGTGCGCCGGCCTGAGAGTATGTGAAAATGCCGCCGGAATCGTTATCGACGTTGGCGGTGATGAACCCGGGACCGAGGACGGCCAGGAAGAGAAGAATCCGGATTCGCCAGCGCTTCCACATGTCGATGCGAGTTCCTAGGGTGGGTTCATTGCAGTCTTTTTGATGCGTAGAAAACTTTTCCTTCCTGACCATAACAGGCTGGACGGCGGTGGCACGAGCGGCTGCTGAATTTGTGCGAGAATTTCAACCGGCGCGGGACGGCGAGGAGCAAGATTCCGCCGCCAATGCCTGTGCTAGAATTCGCTTTCGCATTCAAGGAGCACGCAAGTGTCTGCGAAAGAAACTCCAGGAAAGAACAAAATGAAGAACCCTTCGAGCCTTGGCACAACGGAATGGAACCGCCGGGAATTTCTTCGTCTTGGGTTGCTGGCTTCGGCCGCGCTGGCGAATGGAAGACTCTCATTTGCAGACAAGGAGACGCATCCCGGCGTGAAGTATTACGGCGCGCTGCAGCCTCTGGCTCCCGGAGCCGTGCGGCCTGAGGGTTGGCTGCGCTACTGGCTCGAAAAACAAGCAGCGCAGCTGGGCTCGAAACTTCCGCAGGTCTCCTGGCCGTTCAGCGATGCCTATTGGGCAGGCGAGGAGACGGCCGAGTCCTGGTGGCCGTGGGAACAGAAGGCCTATTGGCTCGACGGCGCAACGCGGCTGGCGCTTGTGCTCGAAGGTAAAGAATTAATGGCGCAGGTGCGGGCCACGCTCGACTACACGCTCACGCACGCTGCGGCCAACGGGTATCTCGGCCCGAAGTTCTTTGCAGGTCCGGTGGGCGATTTTCATCGCTGGCCGCAGAACGTGCTGTTCCGCAGCCTGGCGGCCCTGTCGGATGCCACGGCGGTACCGGGCGATCCTGAAAGCGTCGACATCCCTGCCGCATTGCGCAAGCATTTCCTGTCTGACCAAGCGGACTATGGGAAGCCAGTGAGGAACATTACCAATGTGGAGGGAATGCTGTGGACCTACGCGCGCACCGGCGACTCGGCCCTGTTGGAACTGGCCGAGAATGCCTGGGGCGAGTTCCTGGAAAATGAAAACCCGGGTTACGCCGATATGTCGGCGTTGCGCGTGTTCTCCGCCAGTCCGATTACCTGTCACGGCGTGACCTACGCCGAGATCATGAAGCTGCCTGCCATTCTCTATCTCTACACGGGAAATCCAGAGTATCTGCGCTTTGCCGCGGCAGCGGAACGGCGCATCTTCGACCATCACATGCTGATCGATGGGATTCCTTCTACCACGGAGTACTATCGCACGGTCACGTCGCTCGACTCGCACGAGACCTGCGACATTTCCGATCACACCTGGTCGTGGGGCACCATGCTGATGACCAGAGGTCATGCGGTGTGGGCCGATCGCGTGGAGCGCGCCTGCTTCAACGCCGCGCCCGGAGCCATCAAAAAGGATTGGAAAGCAGTGCAGTATTTTTCCTGTCCCAACCAGTTTCTGGCCACGCTCAACTCCGACCACAACATGATGGAGCACGGCGGGCGGAAGATGGCTTACCAGCCCAATCCCGGACAGAAGACCGCCTGTTGCGGCGGCAATGTGCATCGCATCTTTCCCAACTACGTCCTCCGCATGTGGATGAAAACTGTCGACGGCGGACTGGCGGCCGTTTTGTACGGGCCGTCCACAGTGACCGCTGGCGTGGGCGACGGCGGCAGCCTGGTGCGCATTGTGCAGACCACCGATTATCCGTTCCACGAGCGCATTGAATTTAACATCAGCGCCGAGCGACCGGTCGCATTTCCGCTGGCGCTGCGCGTGCCAGGCTGGTGTTCTGCGCCGCGGCTTGAGATCGACGGAAAGCCGGTCGCTGCGGTGCGCAACGATAAGGGCTTCATCGTTCTGCGCCGCACGTTCACGCCCGGCGAACGCATTGCGCTGACTCTGCCGATGAAGCTGACAGTCACGCACTGGCCGCAGAACGGCATCGGAATCGAGCGCGGCCCGATCGTCTACTCGCTGCCGATTAAAGAGCAGTGGACGCCGCGCGTGGAGCCAACATTCAGCACCGCAGAGTTTCCCAGTTGGGAAGCCACACCGGTCAGCGACTGGAACTACGGTCTCGCTGTCGATCCCGATCGGTTGGAGAGCGAGGTGCGGGTCAAAAACATTCCCGGGCCTGTCGCCGGACCGATCCCGGGGTCGATCCCCGGACCGATTATTGACCCGTGGGAGAATCCTCCTGTCACGCTGAGTGTGCCGGTGAGAAAGATTGAGGGGTGGGCATTGCAAGCGAATCCGGACCAGCCGGAGCAGAAGTTCACTCCGCCGCTGCCGGACTTGAGCCTCAACCGGCCTGCCGGGGAAGTGGAGCGCGTTTCGCTGGTTCCGTATGGCTCAACGCAGTTGCGGCTGACGGTTTTTCCGGCGGTGCCGCGCTGAGGTTCGTGGTATCCCACATCTCAAAAGCGAGATGTGGGGCACCCGCTGCGAATCAGCCGGAGCGGGAGAGACTATATTGGATGCGGTCATGACTTTTTGTTTTGAAGGGTTGATCTATGTCTTCGAGTAACGGAAATGGGATCGGAACGAGCCGGCGCAGGATGCTGGGGACCATGGCTTCGGCAGGCGCGTTGTTGGGACTGGGCAGCGCGGCGGGCCATGCGGCGACGGGGGGCGCGGCGATTGCAGAGCCCGAAGGGCAAGCAGGTGAGGATCTCTTCGCGCTGGCGCGGCTGCGGAGCTACAAAAATATGCGCTCCGGCAGTTGGGATCGCACGGGCGGCAACGCGGATTGGGTCGTGGTGGGACCTGGCCAAACGGCCACGCTGCTCGACACGAAGGGCGCCGGCGTGGTGACGCACATCTGGTTCACCATCAACTCGCAGGATCCTATGCACCTGAAGAATTTGGTACTGCGCGCGTGGTGGGATGACGAGGACGCGCCGTCCATCGAGGTTCCTATCGGCGACTTCTTCGGCCTTGGCCTGGGCGAATATTTCGTTTACCAATCGCAGTTGCTGGCCGTCGCGCCTGTCAAAGCTCTGAATTCGTATTTCCAGATGCCGTTTGCGACCGCAGCCCGCATCACGCTCGAGAACCAGGGGCCTGCGCCGGTGAGAAGTCTTTACTTTGCCATCGACTACGTGGCTCTTCCGGCTTTGCCGGAGGGCCTGGGCCGCTTTCACGCGCAGTTTCGTCAAGCCACGCCATGCAAGGGCGTGGTGAGCGACGGAAAAAACCTGAGCGGAAAGGATAACTATGTGTTTCTCGAAGCCGCAGGCAAGGGACATTTTGTCGGCGTGACGCAGGCCGTGCTGCAAAACCAAAACGGATGGTTCGGCGAAGGCGACGACATGATTTTTGTCGATGGAGACCAGTTGCCTACGATCAACGGAACGGGGACGGAAGATTATTTCAACGGCGCCTGGGGTTATGGCGACCAGACCTACGCATATCTTCACGTGGGTACGCCTTACATCGGAGACCCGGGGCGTATCGGAGGGCGGTATTGCCAATATCGCTGGCACTATGAGAGCCCGATTGCGTTTGAAAAGTCCATCAAGGTAACCATCGAACACGGCACGGCGAATGACCGCTCCGATAACTTCTTTTCGACGGCGTACTGGTACCAGACAGAGCCGCACGCGCAGTTCCCGACGCTGCCGGCGGTGGCGGATCGGGTTCCGAAGGTGTTCAGCGTAGGCGGAGCGAAGGCGGTGGCGACGCCAGCAAGTTAGTTGCGCTCTCTACCTGTGCCGGTCGAGAGACCGGCAGTACACGAGCCATGAGACCGGCGATGCTCAGTGCTGTTCTTCGAACCAGTCCTTCACGTCGGGCCAGAACGCGAGATAGCAGAAGATGAAGCCGTTCAATGCGATCGCGAACAGGAGGCTCGGCATTACATCCGGAGGAAGCTGTGAGCCCACCCCCGAGGCCCAGGCGGCAAAGAAATACACTCCCGCTCTGGCGACCATGGCGCCGGCGTAAAACATGGTGATCCACCGTATCTTCCAGGAATGGTTCCACCACATGAAACCCACGACTGCGGTGATGATCGTCGCGATCAGGAGGTAGACCATGACCTCCTGGCGCTCATCCTGAGCCAACTGTTCCGGCGTTTCCTTATCGGCCGTAGCATCGTCGGGCAACGTGTACCCGTACGCCTCAGCTTGCTTCTTCAACTGTTCCCGTTGTAAAGCGGCCTTTTCACGAGCAGCCGTTCCCGGCAGGAAATGGCCCATCGTCCCCACCAGCCAGGTGGAAGGGCCCGACTGCGGGAAGGTGGCCAGAAAGGCCAACAGTAGCGCATAGATGCCGGCGCGGCAAAAAAGGTACCAGGTAAACACTCTGATGCCGATGGGTGCCTTCTTCTCAACCCAGATATTCTTTGCTGCCTCCTCATGAACTTCGAGCAGCTTCTGTTGGCTCTCGGCCTCGATATCGGCGGGTTGAGCCGCCTGCGTCCTGTACTCATCGGTAATGGGTTCCCACTTGTAGACCGGCTCCACGGATTCTCCCCTTCTTTTTTGGCGCCGCGCTGCGCGGCAGTGAATGTCGCCCTGCGTCAAAACCAGAGTCTGCGAGGCCCGGTCTCAAGGCGTAACAAATTGCGCAAGCGAACCACTTTCCTACGTTGCGAAATGCTTGCTGATTCTGAAGAATGCGGCTGAGTCGGGATTCCGCGGCCAGTGTAGCACGGGGATAAAGTGCGGGTGATAACTGGGTTGATCCGGGGGCGTTACGAAGGTGTTTGGCCTGTGAAGTACGAAGGGAGATGGCGGCAATGGGCTAACCAGACTCTCGAACCGTGCGGGTCGGGAGACCCACACTACAGCCGGTCAGAAGACCGGCGGTACTTGCGGACTGCGCTACTTGCGGACGGCGCTGGTTATAATCGGACGCGCTCTACGCGGTGGCCTCAAGCAGGGAGTCTGCCTCTTGCGGCACGACCGCGCTCAGTGTCAACAGGCGCTCCACGACATCCGCGGCGCTGTAGCTCTCGCGGCCCGGCGCGATGAACTGCGCAATGGTATTCAGGTCGTCGCCCACCGTAACCAAAGCCGGCTCAACCGAGCCGTCGCGGCGCGTCTGGGCGTGCCCGATATTCGCCATGAGCGTGTTGCACAGGCATTTGCGCCCCACGGTCTCCTCGATCTTGCCGCCCTTGGCCACGTAGTTTTCAACCGGCTCCGCCGAGCAACGGTAGCCAATCTCGCCTTCGCCCGTGGCGTAGGGCTCGCGCAAGTAGCCCAGATCGCAAGTGCGCTTCCGCTCCTCGTAAACATTGGCCGCTGAAGTGGTGCCCTCGAGCTGCGCAACCTTGAACGGAAATCCCGTGGGCGACGCCAGCGGATCGGTAAACACCTCGCCTGTGCCCGCGATGGCCTGCTGCGATCAGCCGCGTTTTCAGGTCGGGTCTCATGCCCGATTCCCGGCTGAACGCAAACGCGGTTCCAACCTGCACTCCCGCCGCGCCCTGGTCCAGCGCCTCGCGCAGCTTGGCCGGGCTGCCATACCCGCCAGCCAGCCAGAAGGGAACGCCCAGCGCGCGCAACTCCGCGATGTTCACCCGGTCGCGCTCGCCGTAGATCGGCTCCCCGGCGGCGTTGAGTTGCAGCTTGCCGCGCGGCGGCGCATTGTGCCCGCCCGCCGTTGGGCTTTCGATCACAAACCCATCGACGCGCCCGTTGGCCCGCCGCAGCATGGTCGCGGCCAGCGTATTCGAGGAAACGATGGCCAGAAACCTGGGCCGGTCGAGCATCGGCAGCGGACCCTCGGCATATTCGGCCGGATCGAGCCGCATCAGCGTGTCCATATTCGCAAACTGCGCTTGCGCCGCGCCGGTCACGGCCAAGCGGTACTCAGCCTGCTGGTGCGCCGCAAAGGCGTCCAAGCACGCCGGGAATGTGCAGCGGTATCCCCGCGCCCATCAGCACGTAGCCCACGCCGGCCAGCATGGCTCCGTAAATCGAAGCCAGGTGCGGCATCTGCACCTTTTCAAGATAGTTGATTCCCACCGGATTGTTGTGGCCTTCTCTGCGCCAGAAAAACCTCAACGAAGTTGCTGACCATGCACAGCTCGACGAGCTTGCGCGAATCGCGCTTCTGGTGCATGGGCAGCGCCTTATAGGGCGCGCCGGCAGGCTTGCCGCCGGGGACGAAATACTCCTGCCAGATGCGCTTCGCCATCTCCTGAAACGGAAATGCGTCCAGTCCCCGGCGCATGTGGCCGCCCTGGTCGCCGTCGGCGAGCCGGCGCACAAAGACCGAATCCAGCGCCGTGCCCGACACGACGCCCAGCTGGCCGAGTTTTGAAACGGCCTGGGCGAGGCGCCAATTGGAGACACCGACACCCATGCCGCCCTGAATAATCTTTGGAAACTGGATCATCTCATGAATTGTTTCACAAATTCCGATAAATCCGGTATTTTCTTCGAGGATTCGTGACAATGAAGGATCAGAATGTGAGCAATTTTGCTCACGAACGCCAGATTGAGGCAGGTGCTCAGTGCTGTGACCTGAGTTTTACAGTTTTTCGCGCAGGAAGCTGATGACGCTGCTCGGCCTGCACCACGCCGACCATGCGGCCCTGCGCAGTCGACCACGGGCAGCGCGTGGAGGTTGTACTTGTCGAACATCTCGGCCAGGTCGTTCTGGTGCAGGTCGGCCGGGCAGGAGAGGACGCGGGGCTCGGCCAGCACGCTCAAGCCGCGTTTCAGGCTGCGCCATCACCAGGCGCGCCAGCGAAACGGCGCCGCGCAGCACGCGCTTTTCGTCGAGCAGATAAGACTTCGGTCACGCTTTCCGGATCGCCGTCGAAGCTGCGCAGCGCCTGCACGGCCTGGGCCACGGTGGCATCCACGCCCAGGTAGACGAACTCGGTGGTCATGCAGCCGGCGGCGGAGTCCTCGTCGAACTCGAGCAGCTCCTCGACCTCCTGCCGCTCCTCCGGCTCCATCTCCTCGAGGATGGCGTCGGACTGCTCTTCGGGCAGTTCGGCGAGCAGGTCGGCGGCGGCGCCGGGGTCCATCTCCTCGACGATGTCGGCGATGCGCTCTTCGTCGAGCTTTTCGAGCAGCGCCTTTTGCAGCTTGGGCTCGACCTCTTCCAGGGTCTCGGCGGCCACCTCTTCGTCGAGCGAGGTAAAGACGGCCTCGCGCTCGGCGGGCGCCAGATCTTCCAGAATGTCGGCCAGCTCGGAGGGGTGAATCTCGGCCAGGCGCTCGTGCTCGATGCGCAGCTTGACGCGCCGCGCGGGATCGGGCTCGATGACATCGACAAACTGCCAGGGAATGGCGCGCGCGGCTGAATTTGCGCGAGATGGATTCCAGCGCGGCGCGCGGCAACACGCCCTTTGAAGACCCGGCGAAACGCGCCGCGCAGGCCGACCTCGACCTCGGCCACGCGCAGCAGGTGCGCCGCGCCCTGGCCCATCCACTCCAGATCCACGTCGTTCACGCGGACCACCTTGCGGCCGTGGATGTCGATGATCTGGCGGTCGACCAGGTCCTGCTGCAGGAAGAGATAGTTGCCCTCGTCCTTGAGCGGACGCAATGGCCTCGGCGGAGCGCAGTTCAAGCGTGCCGGCGGGGGTCTCCATCACGTCCTGCGAGGGCACAATGCGAGAGGCCGGCGCGGGTCTTGAGCACCAGGCCGGCCACTTTGCCGCCGTCCGGTCCGGTGGCCACGGCAATGTCCTTGAGCTTGCCGCGCAGCTGCCCCTGCGCATCGGTCACCGGCGTGCCGAGCAGCGCGGTGAGGCTGACGCGGATTGGCGGTGCGCGGCTCGTATGAGCGTCAGTGGCTCGCATGCGGGGTGTGCGTGCTCCATGGGATGAGTGTAGACCTATCGAAACGCAAGTTTTGACTCACCTGCAGAGCACGCTGGAGCAGGTCGCACCTGCTATTCGCATCTGGCGCATGCGAAACTGAATAGCAACCTCTCGCGCTTGACACAATCGCATCCAGACTTGAAACTGCCAGCAAGGTTGATGGAGCAGGGGTGGCGTTGGCGCGACGCGCTCCGGCGGAGGCGGAAGACAGCCCGGTGAGCGCACCCAGTAGAGGACGGCGGAGTTTCCGGCTGAGCTCCACCATGGAAAGCGTGGAGCGAGGTGGAAGACGGCCGCGGATCAGCTGGCCACCGAGGCAGGTCTCGACGAGGACCAGCGCTTTCACATCGCCATGGCGGTGCGCGAAGCCGCCATCAACGCCGTGCTGCACGGCAACGAATACGATCCCGCCCGCCAGATCGAGGTGTCGCTTGAAAATACCGGCAAGGACCTGGTGATTATCATTGCCGACCAGGGCCATGGATTCGATCCCGACAATGTGCCCGATCCGCTGGCCCCGGAAAACCTTCTGCGCGGCACCGGCCGCGGCATCTTCCTCATCCGGTCCTTATGGATGAGGTACACTTTCGACAACTGCATCCCGGAACCGAGTTGACGCTGGTCAAGCATCTGGCGCCGGCGGGCGAAAAAACTTAGCATGGTGGCGGGAGTGCGCGGGCATGCGAATCATTGCTTTCCGCGCGCCGGAGCCGGGCGCGGAGTTTTCCGCAAGCCGGCGGCGGCAAAGATGCTATAACCGAATTACCAATAAGGAGGAATTTTCCGTGGCACTTGCGATTGCTTCCCGTGAAGTGGATGGCGTCACCGTTCTGGACCTCAGCGGGCGGATCACTCTGGGCGAGGGCAGCGTGCAGTTGCGCGACGCCATTCGCGACCTGATCAGCAAAGGACAGAAGACATCCTGCTGGATCTGGGCGATGTGAACTATATCGATAGCTCGGGCCTGGGCGAACTGGTGAGCGCCTACACCACAGCCAAGAACCAGGGCGCGAGCTGAAGCTGCTCAAGCTGACCAAGAAGGTCCACGACCTGCTGCAGCTGACCAAGCTCTATACCGTCTTCGACATCTACGATGACGAGGCCAGCGCCATCGCTCCTTCAAGTAGACCGTCCAGGCGAAGCTTTCGAGCACGAAAAGGCCATCCCGCGCAGGCGGAATGGCCTTTTTGCGTTTGCCGGCTGCGCGGCGTGAGCTCTTAGAACTTCACGTCGGGCACGGCTTGCGCCGCCGGGCTGGCCGTGAAGTAGGCGTTGTTCTGCTGGAAGCCGGCGATGCCCGCCCAGATGCTGTTGGGGAACTGCAGGATGAAGGTGTTGTAGTCCTGCATCGCGTCGTTGTAGCGCTTGCGCGCCACGCTGATGCGGTTCTCGGTGCCGGACAGCTCATCCTGCAGGCGCATGAACTGATCGCTGGAGCGCAGTTGCGGATAGTTCTCGGTAAGGACCAGAACCTTGGCCGAGGGCATCGTCGAGCTGGCCGTTGGCGGCGATCTTGGCCTGCCGGGGTCTGGGCATTCATCAGTCCGTCCCGCGCCTGCGCGATGTCGGCGAACACGCTGCTTTCTTCCTTGGTGAAGCCCTTCACGGTCGCCACCAGGTTGGGGATCAGGTCGGCGCGCCGCTCCAGTTGCACGTCCACCTCGGACCATGCGGCTTTCACATTCTGATCCTTGGCCACCATCTGGTTCTTGGCGCTGACGTAGCTGCCAAAGACCATGAAAACCACCAGAAGCAAAACGCCCACAACGGCCAGCGTAATTCCAAGTCCCTTGCTCATACAGTTTGATTCTCCTCCGTAAAACAGCTATCCGCTTTCAGCTTAGCTCTCCAGCCTTGCGACCTGCACGTGCCAGAACTGAAAGCTGAGCGCTGAAGGCTGAAAGCTGCATCTACCAACTTCCTCCGGCGCCGCCGCCGCCAAAACCGCCGCCGCCGCCGCCAAATCCGCCAAATCCCGCCACCACCACCGCCAACCCCACCACCACCGCCGCCGAATCCGCCGCCACCAGAGCCGCCGCCCCAGCCGCCGCGGCCCCAGCCGCCAAAGAACAGGCTCGGCCAAGCCAAACAGCATGCGCAGCAGCGAGCCAGCCGCCGAAAAAGAACGAGCACGAAGAATCAGTAAGGATGATGCTTGCCGAGCCGCCGATGCCGCGTTGATGTTGCGGGCGGGCTCGGCGCTGGGCGCACGGCTGCGTCTGTCGCAGCGTGATTTTGGCGTCGGCGGCGATGACCTGCGCCATCTCGCCCACTGCCAGCGTGACCGCGCCGTCATAGTCGCCGGCCCGCAGGTCGGGAACCATGTCGCGGCCGATGTCGCCGGTCTTGCCGTCGGGCAGGATGCCTTCCAGGCCGTAGCCGACTTCGATGCGGTACTTGTGGTCGGCCACGGCCAGAAGCACCATGGCGTACCGGTTCGTCGCCCTTGCTTGCCCATCTTCCAGTGGTCTTCAAGCTGGTTGGCGTAGTCGGCCGCGTCGTCGCCGTCGAGATCGTGCACGGTGACCACGGCGATCTGCGCGTTGGCCTGCGGAGTGGTCGAGCTGCGCGCAGATGCGAGTCGAGCCGCGCAATCGCCTCCGGCGAAAGCACGTGGGCAAAATCGCTCACGTAATCGGTGGGTTGGGGCAGGTCGTTGACCGTCTCGGCGCGCGCGGGAACGGGCAGAAATGCGAAAAGAACCGCCAGCAAGGGCGGAAACACGGCGAAACGCGCGCGGCGAAGGCCTTTCATCGCTTCTCCATTGTACGTGGGCGGGGCGGCGGAAGGTTCCCGAGGCACGGCAGGCTCTACACTGGGATAGAAATGAGCCAATAACGAATCCGCGATTCCCGCGCCGCCCGATCGCCCGCAAGCACCACACCGAAACGCAAATGCACGGAGTGCGTGCTGACCGACGACTACGCCTGGCTGCGCGACAAAGAGAATCCCGAGGTGACCGCGTACCTCGAAGCCGAAAATGCCTATGCCGAAGCGGTGATGGCGCCGCTGGCCGGCCTGCGCGAAGAGCTCTACCAGGAGATGCTGAGCCACGTGAAGCAGACCGACGTCTCGGTTCCCTACCGCGACGGCGCCTGGTGGTACTACACGCGCACCGAGGAGGGGCTGCAGTACGGCATCCATTGCCGCAAGCGGGGCGGGGCGGCCGGGCCGGACGCCGATGCGGCGGAAGAAGTGGTGCTGGACGGAAACGAGCTGGCGCAGGGGCACGCGTTTTTCTCGATCGGCGACACCGACATTACCGACGACGGCCGCTGGCTGGCCTACACGACCGACACCACGGGCTTCCGCCAGTACACGCTGCGGATCAAGGATCTTGAGACCGGCGAGACGCTTGCCGGGCGAAGTGGAGCGCGTGGGCTCGGTGGTCTGGGCCGCGGATAACCGCACGCTCTTCTATACCGTTGAGGACGAGCAGCAGAAGCGGCAGTACCAGCTTTGGCGACACGCGCTGGGCGCAGCGCACGCGGACGACGTGCTGGTCTATCAGGAAGACGACGAGCGCTTCAACCTGGCCGCCGGGCGCACGCGCGACGGCAAATACATCGTGCTCGAGTCGGCCAGCCACACCACCAGCGAGGCGCGGGTTCTGCGCGGCGGACGAGCCGGCCGGCGAGTTTCGCGCTCATTGCGCCGCGCGAGGACGAGCACGAGTACTCGATCGACCATCGCAATGGGCTGTGGTTCATCCGCACCAACGATCGCGGGCGCAACTTCCGGCTGGTGACTGCGCCGGTGGCCACGCCGGGCCGCGAGCACTGGACGGAGCGGATTGCGCATCGCGACGCCGTGATGCTCGAAGATGTGGATCTGTTCGCGGGATTCTTCATCGCCTGCGAGCGCGAGGACGGACTGCCGCGGCTGCGGCTGTGGAGGTTCGCGGGCGACGGGCCGGAGGCTGCGCCCGCCGGCGAGATCGCCTTTCCCGAGCCGGCCTACAGCGCGCATCCGCACATCAACCGCATCTTCGAGACGACAACGTTCCGCTACGGCTACCAGTCGCTGGTGACGCCCAGCTCGGTGTACGAGTACGACGTGGCGACGGGCGCCTCGACGCTGCTGAAGCAGCTTGAGATTCCCGGCGGCTTCGACCGCACGCTCTACGCCAGCGAGCGCATTCACGCCACGGCGCCGGATGGCGTCGCAGGTTCCGATTTCGATCGTGTATCGCAAAGACAAGCTCGACAAGTGACGCGGCCGGGGCAGGAGAATCCGCTCTATGTCTACGGCTACGGATCCTATGGCTACTCGCTGCCGCTCGGCTTCAGCTCGAACCGGCTGAGCCTGCTCGATCGCGGCGTGGTGATGGCCTATGCGCACATCCGCGGCGGCGGCGACCTGGGCAAGCCCTGGCACGACGCGGGCAAGATGCTGGTGAAGCGCAACACCTTCACCGACTTCATTGCCTGCGTCGAGCACCTGACCGCGGCGGGCTACGGCGACCCCGCGCGCGTGGCCATCGAGGGCGGGTCGGCGGGCGGATTGCTGATGGGCGCGGTCGCGAACATGCGGCCCGATCTCTTTCGCGCCGTCGTTTCGCATGTGCCGTTTGTCGACGTGATGAATACCATGCTCGACGCTTCCCTGCCCCTCACGGTTCCCGAGTACGAGGAGTGGGGCGACCCGAACGACGAAGAGTATTTCCGCTACATGCTGAGTTACTCGCCGTACGACAACTTGCGCGCGGCGAGTTATCCGGCGATGCTGGTGAAGACCAGCCTGCACGACAGCCAGGTAATGTACTGGGAGCCGGCCAAGTATGTGGCCAAACTGCGCACGCTGAAGACGGACAACGCATCCGCTGCTGCTGGTGACAAACATGCAGGCCGGGCACGGCGGCGCGAGCGGGCGCTACGACTATCTGAAGGAGATCGCGCTCGATTACGCGTTTCTGCTGCGGGAGCTGGGAGTTGTGTGATAGATTGATTGCGTTTACCGTTCCGGGAGAGTGGGAGCGCTATGCGTAAGGCAATTCTAGCATCATCTTTCATAGTTCTAGCAGCGACCGCCGTCTGGTCACAACAGGCCCCAACACCCAAACCCGATCAGCCCGCGCCAGCCCCGATTGTCCGGGACCCTCACTCGACGAGTGCAGATTTGGCCGTCCCGCTCTGCCCCGCGAAATCAGACGACAGTCTCGAAACGGACGGCGTCCTTGCCAGGGGTACGAAAGGCGTAACGCCGCCTAAACCGAAACACATACCGGAGGCCCGCCTCACGGATGAAGCAATACGCGAAATACGACAAAATCATCACACACCAGAGTTTGAGTCCATAGTTGGCCTCATCGTTGGTGTCGACGGCAAGGCTAGAGACATCTGTCTAGTGTAGTGCGTCATAAATGATAACGATTATCTGTCGGGCGCGTCCATACTGATAGAGGACGATACGATGCGCACGGCAGCTCTGGTTGAATTGAGTCTCGAACAACGAACGGCGCTGGAGCGCCTGGTCCGGCAACGGTCCAAGCCGGCCCGGCTGATAGAGCGGGCGCGGATCGTGCTTCTGGCCGCCGATGGTTTGGAGAACAAGCAGATCGCCAAGCGGATGAGGATGACGCCGGAGAAGGCGGCGCGCTGGCGGAGCCGTTTTCTTGAGGGCGGTGTCGCCGCTCTGGAGAAGGACGCTCCGCGGCCGGGCAGAACGCGCATCATCACCGACCGGCAGGTGAAAACCGTGGTGAAGATGACGCTGGAGGAAACGCCGGCCAACGCTACCCACTGGTCGACGCGCACGATGGCAGGGGCCGCAGGCATCAGCGAGGCCAGCGTGCGCCGCATCTGGCGTGCTCACGGACTGAAGCCGCATCAGGTGCGGACTTTCAAGCTTAGCCGCGATCCTGCGTTCACCGAAAAGCTGGAGGACATCGTCGGCCTGTATCTGAATCCGCCCGAGCACGCCATGGTGCTGTGCGCCGACGAGAAGAGCCAGATTCAGGCTCTGGACCGCACCCAGCCCGGCTTGCCGATGAAGAAGGGCCGCTGCGGAACCATGACCCACGACTACAAGCGCAACGGCACCGCCACGCTGTTTGCGGCGCTGGATGCGCTCGAAGGCCAGGTGATCTCGATGTGCGACGACCGGCATCGCCATCAGGAATGGCTGAAGTTTCTGCGCGGCATCGATTATGTGGTCCCCGAAGACAAGCAGATCCATATGATCGTGGACAACTACGCCACCCACAAACATCCCAAGGTCGAGCGATGGCTGCAACGCCACCCCCGTTTTCACATGCACTTCACGCCTACCGGCTGCTCCTGGCTGAATATGGTGGAGCGGTTCTTCCGCGATCTGACCGAGAACCGCCTGCGCCGCGGGGTCTTTCGCAGCGTCGAGGAACTGATCGCAGCTATCGACGAATATATCGACCGTCACAACGAGAACCCCAAGCCCTTCATATGGACCGCCAAAGCCGCCGACATCCTGGAAAAGGTCAAACGTGCTCACGCGACTCTTCATAATCGGCATTCTGCATGACGCACTACACTAGCGCAATCCGCCGGTTATGGTCTCGACGCCAACGCAGCAGCGGCGATCCAGGATTATCGCTTCGCTCCGGCAATGAAGGACGGCAAACCGGCCGCAGTGCGTGTAACCATCCAGATAAATTTCAGACTCTATTAGCGGGATTCGTCCCGCTACTCCGCATCCGTTAAGGGCAGTTGGCGAAATAATCAGTGGACCGATTAGGCGTGCCTCAACTCGTCCAACGTCTTCTCCAGGCTCGCCGCGTCTTCCACGTTCAGCGAATTCAGCCCGGGATCGATCTGCTTGAGCAGGCCGCAGAGCACCTTGCCGGGACCGACCTCGATGAAGACATCGGCGCCTGCGCCCTGGCCCTCCACGAACAGTGACCGGCCCTCGAGCGACTGCACGCACTCCACCCAACGTACCGCGCCGGTGACTTGCCTGACGAGCGCGTCCCGCGCGGCATTGGCGGTTGCGACAAGGCTGCCAGTGACATTGGCGGCGACGGGAATGCGCGGATCGTGCAGCGAAAGCCCGGCGAGCGCGCGCGCCACTTCCTCCTGCGCCGGCTGCATGAGCGCGCAATGGAAGGGAGCGCTGACGGGAAGCATGACGGTGCGGCGCGCGCCTTTGGCTTTGCAGAGGGCGGCGGCTTTTTCCACTGCCGCAGCGGCGCCGGAGATGACCGTCTGGTTGGGTGAATTCAGATTCGCGGCCTGCACAACGAGGCCAGTTTCGCGCGCGGCTTCCTCGCAGGCTTCGGCCACCTGCGCGGCATCGAGCGCGAGCACAGCGGCCATGGCGCCCTCGCCGGCCGGAACCGCTTTTTGCATAGCCGCGCCACGCGCCTTCACCGCACGCAATGCATCGGCAAAGGAGAGTGTTCCCGCAATCACGTGCGCGCTCCATTCGCCGAGGGAGTGGCCCGCGGCCAGCTCCGGGGCAATGCTGTGATGGGCGAGCACGCGCGCCGCCGCCACGCTCACCGCCATGATGGCCGGCTGCGTGTTTTCGGTGAGGCGCAGATCTTCTTCAGGCCCCTCGAAACAGAGCTTCGAAAGCGGAAACCCAAGCGCGGTGTCGGCCTCGGCAAAGGTTTCAGCGGCTACAGGAAATCGCTCGGCCAGCTCGCGGCCCATGCCAACGGCCTGCGAACCCTGCCCCGGAAAGAGGAAAGCAATCTTTGTGGACATTCTTATGAAATTTTATCGCGCCGGGCTGAAAGAGGCGGGTTGAGGTTCGTGGTATCCCACATCTCAAAAGCGAGATGTGGAGCACCCGTTCTTTCCAGTCCCTATTCCCTACTCCCTATTCCCTGTCTTTATCAGTTCCAGCGCTTCTTGTCGTCGGGATCTTCGTCGATGCGATGGCCCTGGCCGTCGAACTTCACCGTGCGGCCCTGCTTCTTCATGTAGACCTCGAATTTGCGGGCGGCGCGGCGGCGCTTCCAGCGGTAATAGCGATTGCGCATGCCGTACCAACGTTCGCTGAGCAGGAAAGAGATTCCCTTTCGCGGCGCAGTGCGCACGAACAGCAGACCGGCCAACGCTCCACCGAGTTGCGAGAAGGCATACCATTGCTCCTGCCCGAAGAGCATAGCGATGGCGATGAGCGCGTAGATCATCACCAGGTAGCGTGCCTTGATGCCCATGGGCAAAGGAAACAGCATGAATTGCACATCGCCGTAGAGGAGACCGATAGCGGCAAGCAGCCCAAAGACGCCGCCAAAACAACCGTAAAGCGGGATGGGAGCGCCGAGCAGCTTGGGGGACAGCGTGCTCGACATGGCGTAAAGGGCCAGCGCAGCAGCGGCGGTTCCCAGCACTGAAACGGCGTAGAGGCCGGT
Organism: uncultured Acidobacteriota bacterium; assembly: GCA_963826735.1. Classification (GTDB taxonomy): domain Bacteria; phylum Acidobacteriota; class Terriglobia; order Terriglobales; family Acidobacteriaceae; genus Telmatobacter. Next base: position 266,541 of record CAWGYN010000002.1, on the reverse strand, counting down.
CACCCATTTCGCGTTATGGAAGCCCTCGAGAAATCCGGCCAGAAACCAGAGCGAGAGCAGCTCAAAGAGCGTGCCGAGGATGCCGGAATGCACGAAGCTGTAAGTAAACGGCTGCCACAGTGCGCCGTGGACAAACGAGAAGGGATCAAACTCGAGGAGGGACTCAACCCGGAGCTGTTGAAACGGCGATGCGAACCCTACGATCAGCAATACAAAGAACGCCGCCAGGTTGATGAGGATCAACCGGCGGGTGGCGCCGCGGAAGTCAGGGAAAGCGAACGGAGTCGAGCCAATTCTGGGCATGGCAATCATCAGGTTATACGCTGGAGCAGGCCGGTGTCATGATGGACGCCGGAGTTTAAGCCTTCTGCACCCGCATCGCAATCGATCTGCACAAGGACGCAGCAGAGGCAACCAGTCTCTGGAGATGCGTCTGTTTGGGAAGAGCGCAGCGCTGGCTTTCCGCAAACAAAAACCCGGACTATCGAGAGTGACGCGTGCCTCTTGACCTGAGGCCGGGTTCTCACTAAAACTAGCGATGGCTGCGGAATACGTCTTAATCCCGCAATGCGAATTGTTATGGAAATTGAGGAGGCTGCTATGCCTAGTTGCCCTGAATGCGATACCGATCTGAACGTTGATGTGGACGAGGTAGAAGAAGGCGACGTGATAGCCTGCGATGAGTGTGGCACTGAGTTTGAGGTAGTGGGCGTGGAGCCGCTGGAGCTGGCACGCGTAGAAGAGGGCATCGAAGAGGAAGAGGATGTCTTCCAAGAGGACGAGGAGGAGTAAGAAATGAGCCGTGCAAGTTGGCTGGCAGCGATTGCGTGCGGTCTTTTGACGTTAGGCGCGATCCCCACAATATCGACGTGCGGGCTGCCGGCGGCGGCAGCATGGGGCCAAAATTTGGGTGACCGCACGGTCTCGGGCACGATTTTGGATGAGAACTCGCAGCGGGTCGTGGGAGCCACGGTGTTCCTCAAGAACGAGAAGACCAAGGCAATCCGCAGCTACATTTCCACCGCGGACGGGCATTTTCGCTTCTCCCAGGTCGACATGAGCGTCGACTTCGATCTGTGGGCGGAGAAGGACGGCAGAAAAAGCGCGACAAGGACCGTGAGCTCGTGGGACGATCGCAAAGAATTTATACTGGACTTAAAGATCAAGTAGGCGGCGATCGAAAGGCCGGCGTGGGCCTGGAGGCCCACACTACAGCCGGTCTACCACCCTAAGATACAAAGACCATTTCTTGGGGACCCCGGTCTGGAGACCGGCGCTATAACTTTACCCTTCCAGCTTTTTCGTCACCAGTTCATTCAGCAGCGCCGGATTGGCCTGGCCCTTTGAGGCGCGCATCACCTGGCCGACAAAGAATCCCGCCATGGTCTTCTTGCCCGCGCGATACTGCTCCACCTGTTTGGGATTGGCGGCGATCACTTCGTCGATCAGCTTCTCCATGGCCGAGGCATCGGTGATCTGCTGCGGCTTCTCGCGCTCGTAGACGGCAGCGAAATCCTCGCCCTTCTCGAAGCAAACGTCGAAGAGCTGCTTCATCTGCTTCGAGCTGATCTTGCCTTCGTCGAGCAGATCGGCGGCCAGCACGATGCCGGCCATCGATACCGGCGACTGCTCCTGCTCGAGGCCGAGCGCCTTGAGGCGGCCGCCCACTTCGCTCAGCAGAACATTGGCCACGCGGCGCGGATTGCGCGCAGTCTTGGCCGCGGCCTCGAAGCGATCGGCAAATTCGCGCGAAGCCGTCAGCGTGTGCGCGTCCTGCGCGCTCAACTCGTACTCGGCGATCATGCGCGCGCGCCGCGCCTCAGGCAGCTCCGGAAGTTTTTTCCTGGTTTCGGACAAGAACTCTGCGGAGACGATCAGCGGCGGCAGATCGGGCTCGGGAAAATAGCGGTAATCGTGCGCCTGCTCCTTCGAGCGCATGGAGTAGGTGCGGCCCTCGTCGGCGTTCCAGAGCCGCGTCTCCTGCACCACGCGCCCGCCGGACTCGATCACTTCGATCTGCCGCTCGATCTCGTATTCGAGCGCCGCGCGAATGAATCTGAAGCTGTTCACGTTTTTGACTTCGGCCTTGGTGCCGAATTTTTCCTGCCCCTTGGGACGGACGCTTACGTTGGCATCACAGCGCAGCGATCCTTCCTCCATGTTGCAGTCGGAGACGGCGGTGTAGAGCAGGATCTCCTTCAGGCGCGTGAGGTATTCGAAGGCCTCGTCGGGCGTGCGAATGTCGGGCTCGCTGACGATCTCAGCGAGCGGCGTGCCGCAGCGGTTCAGGTCGAGATAGGTGCGCGTGGCGGAGTCGGAAAAACCGTCGTGCAGGCTCTTGCCCGCGTCCTCTTCCATGTGCAGACGCGTGATGCCGATACGTTTCTTGCCGCCGTCGGCGGTGGGAACTTCGATCCAGCCATGCTCGGCCAGCGGCTTGTCGTACTGCGAAATCTGGTAGCCCTTGGGCAGATCGGGATAGAAATAGTTTTTGCGCGCGAAGATCGAGCGCTCGCGCACCTGGCAGTTGAGCGCCAGCGAGGCCAGCGTGGCAAACTCGACGGCCTTCTCATTCAGCGACGGGCAGCGCACCCGGCAGCCCCAGGCAAACCGGGCAAATGTTGGTGTTGGGATCGGAGCCAAAGCGGTTGGCGCAACCGCAAAACACCTTGGTCGCGGTGAGCAGTTGCACGTGCACTTCGAGGCCGATCACGGGCTCGTATTTCGCCAAAACCTCAGGAGAGATTGCGGCGGCGGGCATATTTGAATTTTATCGCGAGGCGTGCGGAGGCCGCGCGCGGCGGGATGGTGGCTTGGTTGGGGCGCGAATAGCTACAATCGGAAGCGCGTGGAAACGCGGCAGATTGCCGCTGTCTAACTTCGCACCGAATGGAGACCCGAGGTGGATCAAAAGAAAATTTGCAAGACCATGTTGCTCGCCGCAGCGCTGGCTGGACTGTTCGCCGTGGCCTCTCTACAGGCCCAGGAGCCCGCATCCCCGCCCGAGACCAAGGCTCCGGCCGCGCTAACTGCTCCAGCGCCCGCGACTCCAGCGCAAACCTCGCCTTCGGGGCATCCCAACGATGCCTATTGGACCGAGCACGACCAGCAAATGCTGGTGGATTTTGGCGGTCTGGCGCATTTCAAGGAGGCCGATGCGATGCTTGGTGCCGCGAAAACCGGCGAGGACCGTGTGGTCTTCATGGGCGACTCGATTACACAGGGCTGGAAGCTGGACGAGGCCTTTCCCGGTAAGCCGTATGTCAACCGCGGCATCAGCGGCCAGACCACGCCGCAAATGCTGGTGCGCTTCCGCCAGGACGTGATCGATCTGAAGCCGAAGGTAGTGGTGATTCTTGCCGGGACCAACGACATCGCCGGCAACACGGGGCCGATGACGCTGGAACAGACGGAGGGAAACCTGGCGTCGATGGCCGAGCTGGCGACGGCCAACGGAATTCGCGTGGTGCTGTGTTCGGTGCTGCCGGCGTTCGACTACCACTGGGCGCCGGGACTCACTCCCGCGCCGAAGATCGCGCAGGTGAATGCATGGCTGCGCGAGTACGCGGCACAAAAAGGCTACGTGTATGTCGATTTCTACTCCGCGATGAAGGACGACCGCGGAGGACTGCCCACGACGCTGAGCAGGGACGGGGTGCACCCGCTTCCGGCCGGTTTTGCCGTCATGTCGCCGCTGGCGGAAGCAAGCATTGAGAAGGCGCTCAAATAGAGCGAGTGCCGGGGGACACGCGCGGGCCAAGTGCAGGAAACGCAGCCACCCTGAAAGAGAGGAAGAAGGGGTCACGCATGGCCTGTAACGGAGTCGCTGAACCGGGCTCCGCGGCGCTTCCTCCGGGAACGACTTACCGACAAGCCGCGGGTCTGGGACCGGGGTGAATGTTACCCCGCGTTTCTATATTTTTCAACGTGTTACGGAGCCAGTCGCGACTCGCGAACCAAGCCAGTTTACGGCTTACTGTATTCCTTACCGTAAATTCACGTTGTCAGCTCAATTGATAGCTACCTAGGCTTATCCCGATTCTTCGCAATGTTCCATTGCACCTCCTCTTCGGCCGGCCAGGGTCTGGTTGAGCACGGGGGCCCGCGAGGGGGAGATTGCAACTTCCCTGCGGGCATCCGCTATGGATCATCCGCGTAACCGCAACCATGAGCTGTCCGGGAGATGGCATATCGGCCGTTCATGGCAGCAATCGAACCCTGGAAACATAAATTCAAGCTCAAGACTGTCGCAGAGCAGGAAACATAACCAGCAACCAAACATTGGAGGCAATCAAGATGCAACTCTACTCAAAATCAGCGCAAGGTTTGCCCGGTTTCGCACTGCTGCGGGGAAGAATCTTCCGCGCAGGCCTGTGCCTGGCAATCGCGTTGACAGCGCTTCTCTTCATGCGTACGCCGCTCCATGCGCAAACCGCGTCCGGCACCGTGACGGGTGTTGTGACCGATCCCGCCGGAGCCGTGGTTCCTGGCGCCGCGATTTCCGTCCAAAACACGAACACGGGCGACACTCGCAAAACCGTCTCCAATGGCTCAGGAGTCTTCTCCATTCCGGCACTTCAGCCCGGCTCCTACACGGTAGACGTTGAGGCGAGGGGGTTTGCCGGAGACACCTCCAGCCTGACACTCGCGGTAGGTCAGGTCTTGAACATCAACTTCAGCCTGAGAGTGGGATCTGCGGGGACCGAAAAAGTTGTGGTTGTGGCCAATGAGTCGACAGGCCTTGAGACGGAAGATCATGATTTGAACACCACCATTGACGCAGCGGTCATGGAAAATACGCCGTCGCAATCGAGCTATCGCAATGGCGCTTTCTACGCGCAAACGACACAGGCCGGCGTGGAGCCTGGGTCAACGCTGGGTTACAGCAATATCAACTCCAACGTCAGCCAGTACAACCAGCAAAGCAACCAGTTGTTCATCGCGGGCCAGGGCTTCTGGTCCAGCAGCTACCTGCTGGACGGCGTGGTCGACATGAGCTACTTCGATCAGACTGCCACCGTGAACACACCCATCGAGACCACACAGCAGGTGGAGATCATCCGCAACAGCGCGAACGCCCGCTACGACGGAGCCAACACGCTGAACGCGATCACCAAGAGCGGTACCGACACCATCCATGGCCGGGCCTATGAGTATTTCCAAAACAACCAGATGAATGCCAGAGGCTGGGGAGCGGGCCCGCTGGGCGAGCTCCGCTACAATGTTTACGGCGCGGACGCCGGCTGGAAGATCCCATTCACCAAGAACAAGTTGTTCTTCTTTGTTTCTTATGAGGGTTACCGTCAGATAGCAGCCGCCTTCCTGCAGGCCTTCGTGCCCACGGCGGCCGAACGCGGTGGAGACTTCAGCGCGGATCTAGCGGGGAATACAGGGACCAAACAGCCGGCAACCACCATCTGGGATCCCACGACGTATACCCCCGCAAACGGCGTAGGAACCACCGGCGCCGGTCCGAATGTTCTGTCGCAGTTCAACTTCAACGGTCATCCGAACACGATCAACCCCGCCTCGATCAGCAAGCTGGCAACCACGTACCTGAATTTGGCAATCCCGCTGCCCAACGGCCTAAATACCACCGTGGGCGACAACTACGGCAGCAAAAACAGCCGGACCAAATTCACGCACGACAACTGGGAGGGGCGCGCCGATTACAACCTGAGCGAGAAGGACCACATGTTCGGCGCATACGACACCAATAACCCGGACATCATTCGTCCGGAGGATTGGGACAATGCCGCCAACACTGCGCCAGGAGAAGGCGCCGGGACCGGCCCCCTGCTGGACACCCAGGAACATAACCAGCTCTACGGAACCGACATCTACTTCGAAGAGAGTCACGTAGTCAGCCCCACGCTTGTGAACACAGCGCGTGTCGGCTATGCCCGTTCCGTGAACGGTCAGCAATTCGACATGATTGACAATGGCACGGACTACTTCCACAACGTATTTGGCCTTACCGGCCTGAATCCGCTGCCGACAGTCTGGGGTTTGCCGGGTCTCGGCCTGGGCGGCGCCTGGAGCGGCATCAGCGGCTCTCCGCTGGGTGAACATCAGAACATGTACGAGTACATCGATGAGATCAACCTGCTGCGCGGCAAACATTCCATTTTCTTCGGCGCAGAATTCGACATCATCGACTACAACGCATATTGGTATAACGGAAGCCCGAACGGCAGCTTAGGTTCAAATGGCGAATACACCTACAACGGTTGCAACAGTACCTGCACCGGTGGCGCAACGACAGCCCCCGGCGCCGCCTGGCAAAGAAGCGGAATCTGGGCCCTGGGAAGCGTCAGCGGCACTTTCCCCGCCGCCAACGTCCTGGCGGATTACCTACTGGGGGATTATGTCTCGACCAATGCCACCGCCGGCAGCCAGGTTGGACACTTCCATCAGCACAACATCATGCCGTACATCCAGGATGACTGGCGCGTGAAGCCCAAGCTCACCATCAACCTTGGCATGCGCTACGACTACTACTCGCCCGTTACCGAGGCGGGCGGTCACGCCGGCATCCTCAACCCCGTCAATGGCGTGTTCAGCGTAACGAACTACAACCCCAACCGGTTCAACTTCAGCCCCAGGGCCGGCTTTGCTTACTCCCTGAACGATAAGACTGCCATTCACGCCGGAGGTGGTCTCTACTATTACCAGTTCAGCTACTACGACTTGACGAACATGATGAACGATCCGTACTACATCACCGGGCTGAACTCTACCCAGACTCAAGCCAACCCCGTCATCTGGCCGGCTTCGAGCTCTGCTGCGAATCCCAATACAGGGGCTGCGCCTGGGAAGCAGGAGTTCTTCACCCTGGCGAATGCGGAAGCAGTCTGGGCCCAGATGCCTGCGCCAACCGGCGTCTTTGTGCCCGGCAACGGAACTTTCACACAAAAGATGCCCACCAGCTATAGCGAGCAATGGAACGTAGCTGTGCAGCGAACCTTCGGCAGGGACTATCTCTTGACGGTCGACTACATAGGAAGCTCGAACCATCACATCTTCAACTACAGCAACATCAACCAGGCCTCTTTGCCTGCTGCCGGCGATCCCAACCCTACCAGTACAGCCGATATCAACTCCCGCAGGCCCTATCAGTCTGTCCAGGGCAACATCGAGCAGTATCACAAGTGGGGCTCATCCCACTATGACGGGCTCGAAGTCCAGATGAAGAAGACCTTCACCAACGGTCTGGAGTTCAACGCCAATTACGTCTGGGGCAAGTCCATGGACTTCCAGGACTCCGACCACAAGGCCACCGGTGAGATGGGCAACAACCCGCAAGTTGACTACGGACGCTCGGACTTCATGCAGAAGTACGTCATCAAGTTGTCGGGCATCTACGAACTTCCCATTGGCAAGGGCAAGATGTTTCTGAACGGCGGCAAGTGGTGGGAAAACGAGCTTGGCGGCTGGAGATTCAGCGGGCTGATGGGGATCAGAGCCGGCATGCCGTACAACGCCACTGCCAGCGACAACTCCAACACCGGCGGCGGCATTCAGAATCGCGCCACGGCAACCTGCAATGGAAACAGCGGCAAATCCAGCTTCGTTCCAAAGGCAGCCAATGCATTGCAACCATACTTCAACACCTCGTGCTACACGGTTCCGGCCAACAACGTGTTCGGCAATGAACGCCGCAACGATTTGAACGGACCGAAAAACACCAACCTGGATCTGGCTGCCTTCAAGGAGTTCGAGCTCTGGGAGAACCTGAAGTTCCAGTGGCGTACTGACGCGTTCGACTCGCTGAACCATCCATTGCCCGGCGAACCGAACACTAGCTGCTGCAGCGGCACGTTTGGCGAGATCACCGGAAAGGGCAACGCGCGTACCATCCAGCTTTCCGCAAAGTTCCTCTGGTAAGACTGCTGTAACACTTTCTTCCTCAGAAGCGCTGGCCCGGGTCAATCATCCCGGGCCAGCGCATTTTTGTCTGCGGGCACTTCGAGTTGGTGCAAACGCGCGATGAGAAGAAAGCTCAGCTTAAGCCGGTTTCGGGACCGATGTGCGAGGACTCTTGCTTTCCCACCCATTTCGCAAAAAACGCGAAATGGATGGAGCACGGGCATGTCTTATGAGTAGCGCCGACCTCCCGGTCGGCTGTGGTGTGGGCCTCCCGGCCCGCACACGGACTCTGGCGGCGTGGACGCCATCGGTAGATCCGCTCCGAAGAGCGGTACTACTCAAAAGCGCAACCAGCGTATTGGTTCTTAGTAGCTGCGATAAGCCACCACTTCCGCCTGGAAGGGTGTGCCGCTCATGCGCGCGGTCTTGAGCAGAATTTCAAAATAGGGAGTCTTGTCTCCCGGAAGCTTTTTCAGGAAATTGCTCATGGTATCTTCCGATGTCACAAACTCGCCTGCGGCATTGGTAGCCTCGGCGTTGGTGCCTTCGATGATCAACGCACTTGCGGTGCGGCTGGGATTCGGCAGGTACGCAATCACGCTATAGCCGAGCGCTGCATAGGGACTCGCAGGTTGCGCATACAGCGCCTGCTCGCCGGCCCGCGGGTGCAGATTCACGACGAACGATTGATCCAGAGTCGCATCGTATTTCACCAGGAAGTTCATCTGCTCGGTGAAGAGATCGACCCACGGATTTGATTTGCGGCTGCCGATGAGGATGACGTTGTCGCGCTTCACCGAGTCGGCGGTAAATTCGCGGGCATAGGAAATATGAACGCTTGTCGAACGCGGGTAGAGCGCCACAATCCGCTGCGCCACCTCGAAATCGCCGAAACTCCCGTTGTTCCTGGCCGCAATGGATTCGAACGCGATGGAATTGACGACTTTGTTATCGGCAGTGCACAGGGAAAACGTATGCAACTGGCTCATGTAGCTGCGATTCAAATAGTCGCTCAGCGGATACGACTGCTTCATCATATCCTCGACAATCGCAAACGAGGTGTCGGCAAGGACGATGTCGGTGTCCTGCGTCGCATCCAGAAAGCGCGGCCAAAACGCGGCCAGGGCCGGCTGCCCATCCCACGTGTACACCATCTTGTGCAACGACCGATTCTCGTGCCACAACGAGGCGCAGGCAATAGCCAGCGCAATGGCGGCCGCAGACACCAGAAGCAGCGGCAATTGCGTACGCCACCGCGGCGCAGTGACCACGGGCAGCAACGCAGCGGCCGCGGCTTCAGCAGCTTTGGCCGCCTCGGTGGGCTGAGTTTCCGCTCGCCAACGGAAGACCGGCGAGTAGCTGCCGCGCGGAATGTCAAAGATGAGTGGCTCGTCCTTGCCTTCTGCGGCGAAGTACGCTTCCACGCGACGCCGCAATTCCGTCGCGCTTACTCTGACAATGTTGTCCTGGCTGGTATCGTAAGAGTCTTTTCGCCCGAAAACGGCCTGGCCGATTTCCTGCTCATGAATGTCGCTGAGACCCTCTTTGATGGACTTCTTCCCAACATAGTAGAGGAACTCTTTGAGGCGGGTGGCCCGCTTCAAATGATCGCTCGCAGCAGCGGCTTCCAATACCTTCCAGCACGCCTCGGGGGTGATGGGATGGGCAGCGCCTTTGGGACCTGAACTCATGGCGAGGTTGAGAATGCTCCCCTTAACCTGGGATCGCAAGGTCTGCGAGGATAAATGGGGTGACTCCCCGTATCTTTGTATCACTATGGTCTGGCAATCGTCTAGATTTTCAACCGTAACACGTTGAAATGGAAAGGCTTGTACAGAGCCATTCGACGGCGCATTCACGATGGGCACATCTTCCGGCAAGATGGCCGTCCAGAGGCCTTCAATCCAGGGTCTTAGCGGGCTTAAGTTGTTCTGTTTTCACGGATTGCCCATGATCAGGCACATGTGCTCTCCGAACGAGGCGAAAAGGCGCCGCGATGGGAGTCTATAATCGGAGAGGAAATCAAGTTAAACGATTGATTTTGGAAATCTTACATCCTCTTACTGTATTCCTTACGGTAAATTGACTTGTCACCCTCCGCTGGTGCCGAACAGACTGACGTAGCTTCCAATAAACCCGGTGGCCAGGGATCTAAACTCCAACTTTCACAGGCTTTGTCTGGATGCGGGACAACGGAACACAGCTCCTGCATTGCTTAAACATAGGGGAAGGAACGCCATTTTGATGAAGAAGAGATTTTGCGGAATTGCGGCAGTTGGTATTTTACTTTCTGGAATGGCATGGGCGCAGTCGGCCCAGCAAATCGCCGCCACCAAGTCGCTGCCGGTGCAGGAGCAGCAGGTCATCGCGCGCCTGGGCCAGATGAATCGCATTCCCGATGGGGAATGGCGAGTGCACCCCGGCGATCTGCCGCATGGCGAGAGCCTCAACCTCGATGATTCCGCGTGGCCCACTGCCAAGCCGGGCAGCGAGTACTCCGAACATGCGGTCTGGTTTCGTCAGTGGATCGAGATCCCGAAGAATGTGCATGGCTACGATCTGACGGGCGCGAACATCTGGTTCCAGTTTCAGGCCCGGACCACGGGCCGCGAAGCCGTGACCGAGATTGTGTATGTGAATGGTGCCCGCGTGGCCCTGGGCGAGAGCCTGGAGCGGCTTGAGCTTGTGCATGGCGCCAAGCCCGGCGAGCGCATTCTGGTTGCGGTCAAACTGCTCGGCAGCTCGCTCAACAAGCGCTACCAGAGCACCCTTCTGGCCGTTGAGTTTGCGTCCGATCGGCCCAATCCGCAGGAACTCCACGACGAGTTTCTTTCCGCGGCCATCCTCATTCCCAGCATCTCCCATCAAACCGCAGCCGACCAGGCCACGCTCGAGAAGGCTATCGGACAGGTCGATGTCGCGGCTCTCGATGGGAGCGATCAGCAGAAATTCGACGATTCCCTGAAGGCGTCGCAGACCACCTTGCAGCCCTTGCGGCCGCTGCTGCAGCAAGTAACCATGCATCTCACCGGCAACTCGCATATCGATGCCGCATGGCTGTGGCCCCGGAGCGAGACCATCGACGTCGTCAAGCGGACTTTCTCTTCCGCGCTGCAACTAATGGACGAGTACCCCGGCTACACCTACACGCAATCGGCGGCGATTTACAACGACTGGCTCGCCGACAAGTATCCCGAGATCAACGCCAACATCGACAAGCGCATCCAGGAAGGCCGCTGGGAGGTTGTGGGAGGCATGTGGGTCGAGCCCGACCTGAATCTACCCGACGGCGAATCCACGGCGCGCTCCATTCTCATCGGCAAGCGTTGGTACCTGCAACACTACGGCGTGGATGTGCGCGTCGGCTGGAACCCGGATTCGTTCGGCTACAACTGGCAACTACCGCAGATTTACAAGAAGTCGGGCATCGATTTCTTTGTCACGCAGAAGATGTCGTGGAACGACACCAATCAACTGCCCTTCAAGCTCTTCTGGTGGGCATCGCCCGATGGCAGCAGGGTGCTCACCTACTTTCCCCACGGCTACGGCAACAACAGCCTGAACCCGGTGCGGCTTTCCGCGGACCTGGTGCAGGCGCGCACCATGGCTCCGGGATTGACGGAACTGATGGACCTTTACGGCGTGGGCGATCACGGCGGAGGGCCCACGCGCGACGTTCTGGACGAAGGCGTGCGCTGGATGCAGCCGGACAAGGTGGCGCCGAAGATGGAATTCGGCACGGCGTATCCTTACTTGCTCGGGGTCGAAAAGCAGATTGCTCCGGATTCGAAACTCTGGAACTACCGCAGCATCGCCGATGGCTATCAGTATCCACCCGCTCCTCCGGCCGGCGAAGTTTCTATTCCCACCTGGAACGACGAACTCTATCTGGAATATCACCGCGGCGTGTACACGACGCAGGCCAATCTGAAGCGCAATCTGCGAGAAGGGCCGGAGCAGGCTCTGCATGCCGAGAATTACGCTTCTCTGGCGTGGCTGGATGGCGATTCGTACCCCGCAGATGAGCTGACCGACGCTTGGAAGAAGATCACGTTTAACGGCTTCCACGATCTCGCCGCGGGCTCGGGCATCGCCGTTATTTATCGCGACGCGCAAAAAGATTTCGACCAGGTGCGCTGGGAGACGAACGAGATCTCCGCCAAGGCGCTGCACACGCTTGCGGAGCGCATCAACACCAACGCCACCAGCGCGCCGGGAGGGGTTCCGGTGCTGGTCTCTAATCCGCTGGCGTGGCAGCGCTCAGGCCAAGTTGAAGTGGACGTGCAATTGCCGGCGCCTGCTGCCGGCGTCGCCGTTCTCGATGCACACGGAGCGGTTCTGCCCTCGCAAATTCTTTCCGCGGATGCGCAGACACACACCTTCCATCTGCTCGTCGCAGTTCGCGATCTGCCACCGATGGGCTATGAGGTTCTGCGCGTAGTTCCCGGCACGCGCTCCTTTTCGAGCGATCTCAAAGTGGACGGGACCACGCTCGAGAATGCGAACCTGCGCGTCGTCGTCGATCCCAAAACCGGCTGCATCACAAGCCTCTTCGACAAGAAGGCGGGCTTTGAAGCGCTGGCGCCGGGAGCCTGTGGCAACCAACTCCAGGCCTTCAAGGATTTGCCGAAGAATTACGATGCCTGGAATATCGATCCCGGAACGCTCGATCAGCCGCCAGCGCTTCTAACCCAAGCCGACGCGGTCGAAGTGGTCGAAAAGGGCCCGATGCGCGGCGTAATTCGCGTAACGCGCCACTGGCAGAATTCCAAGTTCGTTCAGCAGATCGTTCTTAGCGCCGACAGCGACCAGGCCGAGGTGGTGAACGACGTTGACTGGCATGAAACGCACGTATTGCTCAAGGTGGCGTTTCCGCTGTCGGCTTCAGCGCCCTTCGCAACCTACGAAATTCCCTACGGCAGCATCGAGCGGCCGACGACGCGCAACAACAGTTGGGAAAAGGCCCGCTTCGAAGTGCCGGCGCTGCGCTGGGCCGATTTGGGCAACGCGGAGCACGGTCTGAGCTTGATCAACGATTCGAAATTCGGATATGACGCCGTGGGCAACCTGCTGCGCCTGACTCTGCTGCGCTCGCCCACGTCCCCCGATCCCGACGCCGATCGCGGTCATCAGCAATTCCGCTATGCGCTTTATCCCCATGCCGGAGACTGGAAGCAGGCCATGACTGTCCGCCACGGATACGAGTTCAACGAAGCGCCTTATGCGACCCAAGTCGAAGCGCACGCGGGCGCAATGCCGGCGGAGTTTTCCTTCGTGACCGTTTCTGCGGACAACGTGGTGCTTTCGGCCATGAAGAAAGCCGAAGACAGCGACGCGCTCGTCTTCCACATGTACGAGTGGGCGGGCAAAGACGGAACAGTGGAGCTGAAGGTTCCGCACGGAGCCACGGGCGCGGCGGAGACCAACCTGATGGAGCAGCCCGGAGGCAAGGCGCTGGCCATCGACAACGATCGCATCCATGTGGCCATTCATCCCTTCGAGATTCTGGCCGTGCGCGTCGATTACCCGCACCAGAAGCAGTAAGCTTGCCACTTGGCTTCTCGATTGCATGCGCATGGGGATGTCCGCTGCGGTTGTGCGGCGGACATTTTAATAGAGCGTGTTTCATAAATGGTTTCGTGAAAGGGCACGACTTTAGTCGTGCCGAAAAGGGCGGCAAAATTGAGGGGTTTTAACCCCTGAGCGATGACTTTTAAGCAACCCACAGGACTTGCGCAGCCAGTTCCATTAACCACGGAGCCGTTCGATTGAATCGCAGAGAATTCTGCTATAGCCTTATCGCTCTCTCGAACGCCGCCGGCGCGGCGCGGCTGCTCGCGGCTGAAAACGGCGCGGCGCGGGTCGCGCCCGCAGTGTGGGACAGTTCCAAACACATTCGTCTCGTGCTCAACGATCCGCTCGATCATCCGTTTTATTGGTGGCCGCGCACCCTGCTCACGTATCCCATCGAATTTCACCAGCCCGCCGATCTGGACCGGCTGGTTTTGACGCGCGCTGATACTGGCGAGCGCGTGCCGATGCAATTTTCAGATTTGGTGCGCGGTGCCTCCGGCGTCAAGTCAGCCACCCTCAATTTCTGTTCCGATCTGCCCAGCGGCGGCCATTACGAATTCGTGCTATCGGCCGCGAACGCTCCAGCCGCCCTCTCGCCGCAAGTCAAGGAAATCCGCGAGGGCAACACCATCGTGCTCGATTCGGGCGCGATGCGTGTACGCATTCCCGCCAGCCAGCAAGTCCACGGCGATGCTCCGGGTCCGATCACGCAGGTTTCGCGTGGCGCCGCCTGGGTTGGTTCGTCGCTCCTGAGTTTTGACGGCGACAAGATCGTGCGCATCACCACGAGCCGCGTTGAGCACGGCCCACTCCTGATCGCTTACGAAATTGCTTACGATTCGGCGGGCGGTTCGCGCTACGTTGCGCGCGTGCAGTGTAATGCCGGCTTCGATTTCATTCGCTTCCAGGAAAACATGGCAGGCATGAGACCCGGCGTGCATGGCGCGTTCACTGCCACGTGGACGGGATTTCCAGTGACCCATCGCCAGGCACCCAACCATCCGATTCCTTTGCCGCCCGTCGTTCTTCCCTACGATGAGTATCCCTGGGAGCATATCGAGGGGCCGTTCCCTTTCAATCCCGTTGTGCTGCCCGATGGCCAGATTCCCTTCAATCTTGGCATTTACCAAACATGGACGGCATTCCACAGCGACACCTCGGCAAATTTCTGGAGCAATGAATCGGGCGACGCGCTCGGCGTCTTCATCGACAAGTCCGTAGAGTGGCAGGATCACGAGTACGCGAACCACGTGGAGTCTGAAACGATCCAGGTGCGCTTTTACTACCAGGACGGCAAGTTCACGTGGAGGTGGCCCATCACGCGCGGCGGCCGGTCGATGTGTATAGCCTTCTACGATCACAAAAAAGACAAGCAAGCCATGCGTCAGTTGGAGCAGGCGGCGCAACCGGTCGAGAAAGACGGTTTCACCTACCATGGCGGGCGCGCGTACACCTCGCACACCATGTTTCTGCAGAACCGCTACGGCACGCTCGATTTGAACTCGATCAAGGATTGGGTGCTCGAGTATCCCGAGAGCGGCCGCCGGCCGCCGGTGATCTTCGAGACTGGATCGGTGAAGAACGCCGACGAGTTGGAGCGGCGCGTAATGACGCTCGAGTACGTGGGAACACTACTGCTGCTGGGCACGCGCGAAAACGGCGGCATGGGGCCCATTCCCGGCAGAAGCGTCGTGAACTTCAGCCCCGTTCCCAGCCGGCAAATCCAACTATGGTGGATCGACGCGTTCAACCGCCTCGCTGCGTCCATGACCGAGCGCCAGCGCAAACGGCTCACCGCCATGTATCTATTCATTGCGTACGTGCATGCCGGCGAAGATTTCATGCCGCTCATTCCCATGCTCAGTGGCCACCCCAATTTTCTTCCCGACGTGAAGGGGAACTCCGCTGCCATGGCGTTCCTGTTTCCCGACCATCCCATGGCGCGCACGTGGGCCGACCTGTGGCAAAAGTGCGTGGAACTGAACACGCGCTACAACACGCGCCCGCAGGTGAAAACCTGGGACGCTGCCGGCGGCCGTTGGACCGAAAACCTGGGCACATACGTCTGGGCTTTTCTGCGGCCTTCGCTGCGCACGGATTTCTTGCTGCGCAACTTCGACGGCGTGGAGCGCTTCCTTTCACCGCAACTCGCGGAGATGGCAGAATGGCTGGTGCATGCGCTTTCCGCACCATTCGAAGGCGAGACCGCACAAGCATGCAAGGATCTGCAGACGCTGGCCTATGGGCACGAGTGGGGAGCGGTGGCGCCGGGCACAGGTGCGCATCGCGTTTATCCGCCGCAAGGCGCGCACTCCGAGCGGCGCGTGCCTCCGCGTTCGATGTGGTACCTGGGCACATGCTTGCAACGTTACGCGCCTCTCGCCGCCGAGCACGCCATGTGGGCTGCGCGCCCCACCAATCAGGACATGGAGACGCAGCTCAACGAGCCCAACGCGTGGGATGCGATGTATCGCCTGCCCGACAACCTGGGCACCAAGCCGCAGTTGCGCACGCGCAAGTTTACGGGATACGGCATCGTGCTGCGTTCGGCCGTCGACACGCCCAACGAGCTTTCGATTCATCTGCAACAAATCGACCAAGGGCCGAACTACCGCTGGGGAATTGCCGGCGAAGGCGGTTGCGGCGTAATGTACTTTTTTGCTGCCGGCAAGGCGTACGGCTTCAACGGCTCAGAAGACGTGGGCGACCGCGACGATCAGGACACCGACTTCTGCAGCAATTTTGGCGTTTTCAAAAACGGCGGGTTCCGCTCTATCGGCATGAACGTGCTCTTGCGGCCGCTTTACGATCTGGGCACCGGCCAGTTTGCCGAGCTTCTGTCGCGCGATGGCGACACCGCATACTCGTGGCCGGAGTACGTGAGCCGCAGCGTGCTTCTGGCCGGTCACGAATATTTCATCGCCTACGACCGGTTGATGAACGCGTCGCTGATTCACCGCCTTTCGTGGTTCGTACGCCGCGGCAGCGAGCTGCCCACCATCAAGCTGCTGCGCGGCGCTGTCCCCGGCGACAAGTCAACCCAACGCACCGATATTCAAACCGAAGCCACCACGGGAGTCTGGTTCGATGGCGTGGGCGATTCCATGGCGCTGGTCAGTCACCGCAAAGACATTGACGCAAAGGCGACGCCCTTCGGCTGCCGTGTTCATGTGGATGACATCGACGACCTCGTTTTCAATCATCACGACGGTGTGCATTTTGCGGAAGGCGATGCGGTCTTCGATGGAACTTCAGGATTGATCCGCAAAACCAAGAGCGCAGCCGAATTCGCAATGTTCCACGGCACGCGCATCGGCGTTGCGGGATTCATTTTCAGCACCGACGACACGGACCTGGGGATTGGCGGAACAATCGTCGCAGGTCAGCCACCGCAAGGTGAATACTTTGCACCGAAGGCCTGCTCGGTGCGAATTTCCGCGCCGACTCTCGCCGGCAGATCCGCCCTCTACATCGATGGCGCAGCACAGAATGCAAGGCGCGAGCAGAACGCAATCGTCATCGATCTCGCAGCGGGACAGCATCATTGGGAGTTGACCGATCAATTGCCGATGCCGATTGCGCCGGTTGTTCTGCGCACGGAGAATCACGCGGGAGGGGCGCGCGTGTTTCTAGCCGAGGCTGCATCGGCCTCGCAGTACCGTCTGGAGTTGAGCAAGGATTCCGGAGCGACGTGGACAGTATTACCGGCGCAGGCTCAGCCAACGGTCGAGCTGAGCGGTCTTGCCAACGGACAAAAGGTGCATGTCCGCGGCGTGGCCATCAATGCGATGCAAGCGAGCCAGCCCGGTCCCGAGTATCCCATCTACGTAACGGAACAAGCGCCTGCACCACCCGACGGCTTGCACGTCGATTTATCCGATGGCGCAGCCACCGTGACTTGGGGTGAGGTGCTGGGCGTCACCGAATACCGTCTGTTTGGGAGAGTCGGCGGCGACAGCGAATTTCAGTTGCTTTATCACGGACTGGAACGAAGCTATCTTGACAAGCGGCCGAAAATTCGCAGTTGCAACTCTGCTCCGGGAGAAACCGGCGCCGATTCTCGCCAATTGATCATGCAATACTACGTGACGGCTTCGAATGGAAACGGTGAAGGTGCGCGATCGCGGATCGCCGACACCAATCCTGCCTCGTGGCGCAACTGGGACCCGAAACCAGGCGAGCCATTCCGCCGCGTGTCGAGTTTTCCACCCGATTCGCCGCCATCCGCCAGCGCGTGGCCGCGTTGCTATCCGGAATGATGCAAACCATAAGCCTTCAACAAAGAGGTGCAGCGATGTTTCGTCCTGGTTCGCCGTCGATGCGAAATATTCCGCATCTGAAGGTTCTGGCTATTCTTCTCGCCGCGATCTTTACCGCACATTTTTCCGCGGCGCAATGCGTGACGGCCTCCGATTCCGCGCATTGTTCGCCATGGGTTGCCACGTGGGGCACGGCGATGGAGGAGGCATTCAACGGAAGCGCGCCCAATGTCACGGGGCAAACGCTGCGCCTCATCGTGCATACCAGCGTGGGCGGCTCCAGGGTGCGCATCTGGCTTTCCAACCGGTTTGGTGTGACGCCGATTCGCATCGGCTCAGCGCACATCGCCGTGAGCGTCGATCCGGGCACGAACCCAACACCAGCACTGAATCTGGATCAAAGCGCCATCAGGCCCGAGACCGATCGCGCATTGACCTTCAACGGCAGCGAGACGGTGACCATCCCGCCCGGAGCTACGATCGCCAGCGACCCCGCGACGCTCGATGTGCCGCCGCTCCAGAATCTGGCCGTGAGCCTCTACTGTCCAGACGCGACGCTTGCCACGACCGTGCATTCGGGCGCGCAGCAAAGTTCGTATCTCGCAACCGGTGACGCAACCGGCGCTGCCGATCTGACGGGAAAGTCGTGGACGCGAAATTCCTGGTACTTTCTTACCGGCGTTGACGTCTATGCGCCCGGCGCGTCCGCGGTCGTTGCTCTTGGCGATTCCATTACCGACGGCAATCATTCCACGCTCAATGGTAATCGGCGTTGGCCAGACGATCTCGCCGTGCGCCTCGCGCAGAATCCGGCAACACGCAAGGCGGGCGTGCTCGGAGTGGTTAACGTGGGCACCAGCGGCAGCCGCCTGCTTCTGGACGGCGACGGTCCCAACGCCATGGCGCGGCTCAATTGGGATGTACTCGACCGCAGCGGCGTGCGAACCCTGATTCTTTTTGAAGGCATCAACGACATTGAAGCGCAGACCCGCATGCATCAACCCTACGACGAGCTCGTGAGACAGTTGGAATGGGGACTCGCACAAATCGCTACGCAGGCACACGATCGCGGCATCAAGGTTTTGGTTGCAACGCAGATGACGGATTGCCGCGACTTTCACTGCGCCTGGCCGGAAGGCGAGAAGGCGCGGACTGTGTTCAACGAGTGGACCCGCGCCTCTAAACTTTTCGACGGACTCATCGATTTCGACCTCATCACGCGCGATCCGCAGCATATCACGCAGTTGCTGGGGCAATACAATTCAGGTGACTTCGTGCATCCCAACGACACGGGATACCAGGCGATGGCGGACGCGATCGATCTTGGCTTGTTTACAAGCGATGCGCCGCAGCCACAGAGCCGCTCAGATTCTATTTCACACTAGGCCAATTCCGTCGCTTGGAGGACAAATGCGCCGCAGAAAATTCATCCGCAACCTGTTGCTCGCCTCCGGTGGCGGACTGGCCGCATTTGCCGCCGAACGGGAAACATCCATCAAGCCGGGTCCGCCGCCGGATGCGTCCAAGGAAGACTCTCAAGTTGCACGCCCAAAACCAGGTGATGCGCCGTTCAGCAAGACTGCCATCGCTCCCCACCATGCCGCCCGGCGTGGCATGTTTCTGCAGTGGGTTGCGCAACGCGGCACTCCCCAGGGGCGCAATGGCGTGCTGATTGATTTAGTGAAGTATGAGGCCGGCGCGATCAAGACCATCACTTCCGCCGCGCTCGAGGATGCACTGTCCTTCGTCAACGCCCGGCGCGACCCTTCGGATTTCACGTTGGCGGACCTCGTGCGGCTCTATTTCCTGCACCAAGACACGGGATTCCTAAGTCCCGCGCAAGTGAATGCCGTCCGCGACGCGTTGCTGAACTATAAATACGCTCTCGACGAACCCGGAGAATCTCAAACCGAAATGTGGACGGAGAACCATCAGATTCTCAGTCACGGTTCCGACTATCTGGCGGGGCAGTTGTTCCCTAATGAGAAATTCACTAACGATGGGCGCACAGGGGCGGAGCATCGCGACACGGCGCGCGAGCGCGTGTTGCATTGGATCAACTATCGCGCGCGTACGGGCCCTGCGGAGTGGGATTCGATCCCCTACTACAACATGGACCTTGCGGCGCTTTTGAATCTCGTCGAGTTTGCGCAGGATAGCGACGTTCAGATGCGCGCCACCATGATGGTGGACCTCTTGATCTTCGATCTTGCCGTAAATTCTTATTACGGTCAGTTGGGAACTTCGCACGGGCGCGCTTACACGAACAATGTGCTCAGCGCCGCCGGCGACAGCCTCCTTACCTTTCAGACGCTGGTTTTCGGCTGCGGACGGCTGCAATCTGCCGACATGGCCAGTTCGATGCTGGTCACCGGCAAGCGCTACGTTGTCCCGCCGGTTCTCGAAGCCATCGGCCTGGATATGCCGCAGGAGTTTCTCAATCTTGAAAGACATTCGATCCCTCTCACATCCGATGCAGCGGCGCAATATGGCCTGAGCCTCAGCGATCTTCGCGATGTTGAAACCTGGTGGGCGATGGGCGCGTTCACCAATCCTGCCGTCATCGATCTGACCTACGACGCCATCGAGAAATTCGATCTTTGGCATTACAAGGATTTCCAGAAACTGAAAAGTTCCGGCGGCTTTTTGCGGCGTCTAGACTTGTTGCCCACTGCAAGCCGCGCACTATGCCCGGATTCAAATGGCGCGCTGCTTTCCGAGGCCAACAAAATCACCTATCGCACGCCCGATGCAATGCTCTCGACAGTGCAGGATTATCGGCCGGGTGAAGAGGGCGCGCAACAACACATTTGGCAGGCAACGCTCGGGCCCTACGCAGTAGTTTTTGTCACCAATCCGGGGCCGCATGGACGCAGCCAGGGTCCCGGCTACTGGTCAGCCAACGGACGCATGCCGCGTAACGCGCAATATCGGAATGTGCTGATCTCGATCTACAATATCGAACAGCACGTTGTGCCCGGCCGTCTTGAATCGCGGCCGTATGGTTACACGCATGCGTATTTTCCCAAGTGGGCATTCGATGAAGTCATCGACGTGCCGTCGCCGTCGGGCGGAGGCTGGACATGCGGCCGCGTCGCTGACGGCTACATTGCCCTCTATTCGCATCTTCCGCGCCAGTGGATCACATCTGGGCCCGAAGCGGACAGGGAGATTGGAGCACCCGGTTTTGAGAATGTGTGGATTTGCCAAGTTGGCCGCAAAGCGAACGACGGGGAGTTCTCGGCCTTTGTCGAGTCAATTCGAGCAGCGGCCGTTACGGTGGACAAGCTGGACGTTCGCTTCAACTCTCCGGGAAATGGGGATCTGCAATTTGGCTGGAACACGCCGCTTCTACTGAATGGGAATGCGATTCCCTTACACGGCTATCCTCGCTGGCAGAACCCGTACTCGCACACCGAATTCGGCTCCGAGCAGTTTCGCATCGCATGCAACAATCAGCGCCTGGATCTGAATTTTCAGAGCGGATCGCGAACCATGGCGTGAAACTCCGACCGCACAGTCACCAGGACGAAGATCGAAAAGAAGACAGGGAGGTTCAAATGACAAAGTTTTACGCGACGAGAATTGTAACGACATCTTTTCTGAAATCACTCGCGTTTGCTGGAGTTGTGCTCGCGTTTTGCGGATGCGTCACGGCGCTCCTGGTGGCCCAGGAACCGTCTATGAAAGAAAACTCGATCCCTTTGTACCGGCAGGCTCACGCGCCGATTGATAGCCGTGTCAACGACCTGCTCAGCCGCATGACGCTCGAAGAGAAGGTGCGCCAGCTCGACATGTACCACGGAGCCAAAGAGCTGATGAGCGCCCAACTCGACGAGTCCCACACCCCGCCCGATGCGACTTTTCTGCAGGACAAGGCGCAAGCGTTGCTGGGCTCACTGGGCATCGGCAGCATTCACGATCTCTATCCCACCCCCGAACAGGCGAACGCCATCCAGAAATGGGTGATCGAACACAACCGGCTCGGCATTCCAGCGATTTTTATCGAGGAGGCTCTGCTCGGATTCAACACCGGCACGGTGTTTCCTGCGCCGCTCAATTTGGCCGCAACATGGAACCCCGAGATTGCGCGGCAGACCGGTGCCGCTATCGCAGCAGAAACTCGTTCGACCGGAGCCGACATGATTCTGGCGCCGGTTCTGGATGTTGCCCGTGATCCGCGCTGGGGCCGCGTCGAGGAGGATTTTGGCGAAGATCCGTATCTGAGCGGGCGATTTGGCCTGGCGTACGTTGAAGGCGCGCAGGGCGAGAGCCTCGATACCGATCACACCGTGGTCGCCGAGCCCAAGCACTTTGCCGGGCACGGATCGCCGGAGGGCGGAACGAATACCTCGCCGGTGCACATCGGCGAGCGTGAGTTGCGCACAGTGATGCTCAAGTCGTTTGAGCCGGCGCTGCGCGATGGGCACGCCATGAGCGTGATGGCCGCATACCACGAAATCGATGGCATCCCGATTACCGCCGATCCCATGCTGCTGAAGGGGATTCTGCGCGATGAATGGGGATTCCAGGGCTTTGTGCTTTCCGACCTGGGCGCAATCAAGCGCCTTTACAACGCGCACTTTGTCGCGGCCACGCCCAAGGACGCCGTGTGCATGGCCATCCGGTCCGGCGTGGACATGCAGTTCTATGACTTTCCTCATGACGTATTTCAGAAGGCGCTCGTTGATTGCGTGCGCGAAGGTTCGCTCGCGCAGGCCGATCTGGACCGCGCGGTACGCTCCGTGCTGCGCGTCAAGTTTGCACTTGGCCTCTTCGATCATCCCTATGTCGATCCCACTTTGAAAGCGAAGGTGTGGCGCTCGCAGGCGCACCTGGCCGTGTCGCTCGAGTCGGCGCGGGAATCCATGACGCTATTGAAAAACGAGAACCATCTGCTGCCGCTTTCGAAATCCGTCGAACACATCGCCGTAATCGGTCCGAATGCGAATGTGGCGCACTACACCGATTATGAGAACGAAAAGAATGGTCAGCGCATCTCCATGCTCGACGGCATTCGCGCCATGATGCCGCACGCGCAGGTGACCTTCAACGACGGAAGCGACATTACGGCCGCGGTTGACACGGCGAAGAGCGCGGACGTGGTGATTCTCGGCCTGGGAGAACACGGGGGTATTTCTGGTGAGGGCAGCGATCGCTCGAATCTCGATCTGCCCGGTAATCAGGAGCCGCTGCTTGAAGCCGTTGTGGCCGCAGGCAAGCCGACCGTGCTGGTGCTGGAGAATGGCAGGCCGCTCACAACTGGCTGGGCGAAGGAACACGTACCCGCGATCCTCGAAGCGTGGTATCCCGGCGAGTTTGGCGGAACGGCTATTGCGCAGACGCTCTTTGGCGACAACAATCCCGCCGGCCGGTTGACCATCTCCTTTCCGCGCAGCACCGGTCAACTGCCGGATTTTTACAACTCCGATCCGTCGCGGATCCTGAAGTACAGGGACGGCGACGGCAAGCCGCTCTTTCCCTTCGGCTTCGGTCTGAGCTACGCCACCTTCCGATACGATCATTTGTCTGCGCAACCGCCAGCGTCCGGGAGTCGCGGCGATATCCAAATCGCAGTGGACGTAACGAATACAGGAAGCGTAGAGGGCGACGAAGTGGCGCAGCTTTATATGCGCGAAGACGTGAGCAGCGTGGAAACGCCGCGGCGCTCGCTCGAGGGATTTTCGCGGATTCATTTGAAACCGCAGGAAACCAGGACCGTCACGTTCCGCGTGCCATGCGACCAGCTCGCGGTGTGGAACACAGAAAAGAAATGGGCGGTTGAGTCGGGCAATTACACGGTTTGGGTTGGAGGGTCTTCAGAGACGACACTGAGCACGAAGTTCATGCTGCAACCTTAATGCCGATTGGGCCCAACTACTGTTGCGCGTCCTTGTACTCTTCGTCCCACGCCATCTGAATCGCTTCCAGGCGCGGCTCGTTGGACAACTTCAGATCGTCGGCAAAACCGGCCAGCTCTGTGACGTAACGATGCAGATCGGTGAATCGCACCGTGAGCGGATCGAGCGAGGGAAATTTTTCCGCCAGTGCAATGCCGATTTCTTCGGCGTCGGTCCAGTAGATTTCGCGCGGCATGGTTCGCTCCCTACTTAGGCTCGGCCAGCGCCACGGGTTTGCCCTCGGAGACATAGTTGCGGTTCCAACCGGGGATTTCGACGACGTACGCTCCGGGGCGCGTGATCACGGCCTGGCAGCCCAGCCGCGAATTCAATTGCTGATCGGCGGCCATGTCGAGGCGGTCGAGTTCATCGTCCTCCGCTTCGCTCAAGCCCTCCGCGCCCTCCTTGATCCACACGTGGCAGGTGGTGCAGGCGCACGATCCACCACACGCGTGGTCGAGAAAGACGCCAAAGTTCTCCGCAACATCGAGGAACGACATGGGCTTGCCGTGATGATCGTAGGGCATTGTGCCGAACTCAAACTCGACGCTGCGGCCCTCGGGAAGAAAGGTGACGCGCACAAGCTTGTCTACCGGTATTTCTTTCTTTGGCGTCTCACTCACAGCTCTCGTTCCCCGGGCAATGACTTGCTAACACCGCTAACTCCGCCAGCGCCGCTAACTCCGCTGTTATATGAACTCCGCCGGCGCGAAGTCATGCGGCGCGGTCACCGATTCCTTCAACTCTTCGCCGGCCGCGTTCATGGTTTTGCCGCGAATGGCGCTGGAAACCGCCGCATCCATCATCAATTCCGCAAAGTGGCGCGTCGCCTTGTCAAGCGCAACCATGGCCTGACTGATCGCGTTCAAATCGCTGCCCTGCTTGACAAGAATGAGCCGGTCGCGCGCCACGGCGACGGCCGCCTGCTCTTCCGCGCTCAACTCGTTCCACGCAGGATTTTGCGGAGCGCGCCCGACGGCGGCGAGAATCGCATCGGCTTCATTGCGCGCTTCGATGAGCAGACGTCGTGAAAAATCCTCCTCGGCATGGTCGAAGGAATCGAGAATCATGTTTTCGACCTGCTCATCCGTGAGCCCATAGGTCGGCTTCACTTCGATCTCTGCGGCCTTTCCGCTGCGCTGTTCGCGCGCGGATACGTGCAGAATCCCGTCGGCGTCGATAAGGAAACGCACCTCAATGCGCGGCAGCCCCGCCGCCATGGGAGGAATGCCTTTCAGGTCGAATCGCGCCAGCGAGCGGCAATCGGCGGCCAGTTCGCGCTCGCCCTGTAATACGTGAATAGCCACGTTGGTCTGGCCGTCGACGCCAGTGGTGAAGTGCTCGGTTGCCGAGGCGGGAATTGTGGAATTGCGCTGGATGATGCGCGCCACCGTTCCGCCTAATTGCTCAATGCCGAGCGAAAGCGGCGTCACGTCGAGCAGAAGCATGTCGTCGGTAGTTTTTGAGGCGCCGGCCAGAATGCCGGCCTGCACTGCCGCGCCCAACGCGACGACCTCATCGGGGTTCAGCTCAGTATGCGGCTTTTTTCCGCGCGCGCTGAGCCGGAAAAGATCGTCGACCAGTGCGCGAACAGCAGGAATGCGCGTCGACCCTCCGACCAGCACCACTTCATCGATTTGTTCCGGAGTAATGCCGGCGTCGGCCATGGCCTGCTTGCAGGGCGCGGCGGTGCGCTTGAGCGTCGGCTCAATCAGCAGTTCAAACACCGCGCGTGGAATCTCGCGCTGGTAACGGTCGCCGTTGGGCAGTTCAATATCGAAATGCGCGGCCTGCTCGGTCGAGAGCTTGACCTTGGCATCGATGGCGGCCTTGCGCAAAGCCTGCACCGCGCCGGGATGCGCGCGCAGATCGACACCGTGCTCGGCGTAAATTTCGTCGAGTGCAATGGTCAGCAGGAGATTGTCGATATCGTCGCCGCCCAGGTGCGTATCGCCGTTGGTCGATTGCACTTCGAAGATGCCGTCGCACAGCTTGAGGATGGAAATATCGAAGGTGCCTCCGCCGAGATCGTAGACCGCGATGGTGCCTTCTTTGGCGCGATCGAGCCCGTAGGCCAGCGCCGCTGCGGTGGGCTCGTTTACCAGGCGCAACACGTCGAGACCCGCCATGCGGCCCGCGTCTTTGGTGGCCTGGCGCTGCGCGTCGTTAAAGTAAGCGGGCACGGTGATCACCGCTTGCTTGACCGGGACGCCAAAGAAGCGCTCGGCATTGCGCTTGAGCTGGCGCAGAACGTATGCCGAAATTTCGGGCGGCGTAAAGCGCAGTTCGCCCAATTGAATGCGCGGCACTTCACCTGCTTCGATGTCGCCGGCAAGACGGAAAGGGAAAAACTTCAGCTCCGTCCGGACCTCTTCGAGGTCGCGGCCCATCAAACGCTTGACGGAATAGATGACGCGTTCCGGCGTTTCAATCAGCGCCTTGCGCGCGCTGCTGCCCACCGTGACCGTGGGCCGGCCGCCCTTTGCGGTCATGGGATCGAGCGCTACTGGATCAAGCGCAACTACAGAGGGCACAAGATTCGAGCCGTCCACGCCGGGAATGACCACGGGCCTGTCGCCCTCCATGTAGGCGACGAGGGAATTGGTGGTTCCCAGGTCGATGCCGACGACAACCGCTCTCTCCGTTTCCGCCATCTCTGCTGCTTAATCTCCCAGGATTTCAGTCACGTCGCGGACCAGGTTACTGAGAAAGCGCCTGCGGTCGAGTAGGGCCACCATCGCTTGTTGCGCGGGCTGGCGCGCGGCCGCATCGCCGGCGTCCCAAATCGTCCACTGCGCGCGCAGCTCGCGGTCCACCGCGTCCACCAATCCCACAAATTTTCCCTTCGCCTTCAGCAGGCTTTCCTTCAGCTCCGGGTCTTGCTGGCCCATCTTCCGGGCCATGCGCATCTCTTCAAGCTGCATGTTCAGGTCGAATACCTCTTCGAGAAGATCTGCGGGAACTCGCGAAGGATTCTTGCGATCTTTTTCGTCCGCAGCGGATGTGCCGATCTCTGCGCCCTGGAGCTTCAGCAGGTATTCGGTGCGGCGCAACGGCTCCTTGAGGGTGCGATACGCGTCGTTGAGCAAAGCGGTATCAGCCAGGCTCCACTCTTTTTCGCTTTCGCTGGCGCGGGCAAAGCGGTCTGGATGCAGCCTGCGGCTGAGGCGATGAAACTCCTGCTCCATCGCAGATAGATCGACGTTCAGCCGCGGCGCCAGTCCAAACACAGAGAAATAATCGCCGCTGGAAGGGGGCTGAATCTTGCTGCAATCCGGACAAAAGAGCGTGGATTCGTTGTGCGCAACGGAGCAGGACCAGCAGGCAACCGGGACCGCATTCTCGACGACTTTCAGCATGAGACGGCCTTTACGCGCGTGGCGCTCTAAACCGAAAACGATGTACCGCAACCGCAGGAGCGCGTGGAATTCGGATTGATGAAGTTGAATCCCTGGCGCATCAGCGTTTCTTCGTAGTCCAGAGTCATTCCATTCAGATAAACAAAGCTCTTGGGATCGACGAACACGCGCACGCCGTCAAACGTAAAGATGCGGTCGCGCTGGCGGGGGTGAGCGTCGAATGCAATCGCGTACGACAGACCCGAACAGCCGCCGCCCTTCACTCCCAAGCGCAGTCCGCCTTCCTCCGGCGCGATGCCTTCCTTGGCCAGGATCATCCGGATGCGCTTGACCGCGCTGGGCGTCACGTGGACGGCTTGCGCAGCGGCCAGTTGCGGATCGGTTGCGGCCGGTTCCTGGGAGGGCTTCGATTCGAGTGTGACGATATCCGACATCATTTCCATCCTTCTATCCCGATTGCGGCTGATTACTTCGCCGGCACCGGCGGCGCAATCTCCGCGACACTGTTTTTCTTCTTCCAATCGCCGATGGCGGCGCGAATGGCATCCTCGGCCAGCACCGAACAGTGAATCTTCACCGGCGGCAGCGAAAGTTCCTTCACAATATCTGTATTCTTGATGCTCAACGCGTCGTCCACGGTACGGCCTTTGATCCATTCCGTGGCCAGCGACGAGCTGGCGATGGCCGAGCCGCAGCCAAAGGTCTTGAATTTGGCCTCTTCGATCACGTTCGTCTCGGGGTTGACGCGAATTTGCAGGCGCATCACGTCGCCGCACTCCGGCGCGCCCACCAGGCCCGTGCCCACCTCGGCCGCGCTCTTGTCGAGCGTACCCACGTTACGCGGGTTGTTGTAATGGTCCACCACTTTATCGCTATACGCCATTGTTGCGTCTGTTCCTTTCGCGGGAAGCCGTATCCCTCTCTTTTGTTAGACTCGGCAGGCCCACCCGCCGAATCGAAAAAGTTGATTGGCGCCTCGTGCGTTCCCGCAGAGGCTAGAGCCTCCACTCCTTTTGCGGCGTTCGGGCCACGACTAATGGCGTGCCCTGATACCAAACCCTCTGCGAAAATTCTCCGCAGACAGTAACGCGGTACACTTCTAAAACTTCCGTTCCCCGCACCGAAGGCAGTTGGACCCGCCGCGGGCGGTTAGTGCGCCGCCCATTGAACCTTGGTCAAATCCACGCCGTCCTTCACCATCTCGTAGAGGGGCGACAACTCGCGCAGGTGCCGCACCACCTGAATCACCTTGGCGGCCACGTAGTCCACCTCGGCCTCGGTGTTGAAGCGGCCCAAACCAAAGCGAATCGAACTGTGCGCTACATCGTCGCCCAATCCCAAAGCCTTCAGCACATACGAAGGCTCCAGCGTCGCCGAAGTGCAAGCCGATCCGCTCGAAACAGCCACATCGTTGATGCCCATCAGCAGCGATTCGCCTTCGACGTAGACAAAACTCATGTTCAGATTGCCGGGCAACCGGTGCTCCATCGACCCGTTCACGTGCACGTAATCGAGCTCCGCTTCGAGCTTCGTCTTCAGCCGGTCGCGCAGCATCGCGAGCCGCACGGCCTCTTTGGCCATTTCCTGCTGCGCAATTTCGCAGGCCTTACCCAGTCCCACGATGCCGGGAACATTCAAGGTGCCTGACCTCATGCCGCGCTCGTGGCCACCGCCGTCGATTTGCGCGGCGATTTGCACGCGGGGATTGCGGCGCCGCACATAGAGCGCGCCCACGCCCTTGGGGCCGTAAATCTTATGCGCGGAAATCGACGCCGCATCCACGAAGTCGTCGATCACGTTGAAAGGAACCTTGCCCAAAGCCTGCACCGCATCCGTATGGAAGAGCACGCCGCGCTCATGGCAGATTTTGCCGATCTCGCGAACGGGCTGCAGCACGCCGATTTCGTTGTTCGCCGCCATGATGGTTACGAGGATGGTCTTGTCGTCGATGGCGCGCTTCAGGTCTTCAAGATCGATGGTGCCGTCGGCCTTCACCGGCAAGTACGTGACCCGGCAGCCGGATTTCTCGAGCCGCTTGCACGTATCGAGCACCGCCTTGTGCTCTGTGACCTGGGTGATGATGTGATTGCCGCGCTCGCGGTACATCTCCGCAATGCCCTTGAGGGCCAGGTTGTCACTCTCCGTGGCGCCGGAGGTAAAAATGATTTCTTTGGCAGTGGCGCCGATCAATTTGGCAATTTGGTCCCGGGCCGCGTCCACGGCTCGCTCGGCTTCCCATCCAAAAGAATGGTTGCGGCTGGCCGCGTTGCCGAACTTCGTAGTCAAGTACGGCATCATCGCCTCCAGCACCCTGGGATCCAGGGGCGTGGTGGCGTGGTTATCCATGTAAATAGGCAGGTGTACGCCCGCCGGCGCCTCCACGTGACTTGCTGCCGTGCTCATCTTTGTCTCCATCCTTATTAGCGGTGTTAGCGGAGTTTGCGGAGCTAGCGGTGTTAGCAGAACCGGGCTCTCACTAACTCCGCTAGCTCCGCAAACGCCGCCAACCCCGCCCTACAACGTCAACGTCACCAGCCCCTGCACTTCGCGCGCTTTGGCCGCGGCCTGCTCCTGCTCCGCCAGATCGTGGATGCTGATGCTTTTCAGCACTCCGATGATGGTTTCATTCACCCGCGCCAGCGGTTCCTTGATGGTGCAGTTCGGAGTTAGGTCGCAGGACTTCGCCCCCTTGGTACAGGAGGTGAGAAACAGCGGCCCGTCGATGGCGTGGATCACTTCAAAGGCCGAAATCTGGCGAGGGTCGCGAGCCAGCGCGTAGCCGCCGTTCATGCCGGCGCTGGACTTCAGCAGGCCCGTCTTGGTCAGCCGCTGCAGGATTTTGGCCAGCAGTTGCGCCGGAATTCCATACGCATCCGCAACATCTTTGGCGCTCAACGCAGGGGTTTCCGGGTGCTCGGCTAGGTACTTGAGCGCCATCAGCCCGTAATCCGCTTTCTTGGTGAGCTTTAGCATAGAATATGCGACTGGAACGGTCCGTATTTAGTATACGTCCGCTTTCGTTTGCCTTTCAAGTTGACAAGCGCTCCGCCCTGCCTGGGGAAATCCTCGATTCCGGCTGCAACTTTCATCAAAAATGGGTTTGCAATTGCCCAAAAGACAGCTACAATCTTGCGGATAGAGCATCTATCGCAATCCCAGATTGGCGTACTCCCAAGCCGGCACCCCTCAAGCCCGAGGCTCCCCACAAGCAGCCTTTTATTGTTGGGGTGAAAGTTGACCCTCCCGCGATGGCCCGGAGCGGCGGGCTCGACGGAGCCGGAAAGGGCGCATCCAACTGGAATTGCTGGAGGGCACGAAGCCCCGAGAACGATGGCAACCGCCTGCAGACATCCTAAGGTCCGGATCGTTTCCCGGCACGAAGACACCGAGTTTGTCGAGTGCCTGGAGTGTGGCGAAATCTTCGATTCCGAAGAGTTTCGCGATATGGAGATTGAAGACACCGCTGGCACGGAGGATCTCCAGGACGATTCGTAGGGCCTCTCCAGAGACCGGATGAGAGCGGATCGAGGCTAGTGGCCTCACACCCATTCGCAAAGAACGCGAAAGGATGGGGCACGGAGCGATTCGCTTGGTTCGGAGCGATTCACTTGGCAGCGCCGTTGGCCGCCGTGGGCCCGCTGCGGCGCGAAACCACCCACGCATAGTGCAGCCCGAGATCACAGTGAGCGCCATCGTGGCGTCCAGCGCCACAGTGCGGAACGCCTCGACCCAGTACCAATCCGGCGTGACCTGTTGCAGCAGCACCGCCGCCACCGCGGCGATCTGGGCCAGGGTATTGGCCTTGCCCCAGATGCTGGGATGGAATTCACGCCGGCCGACAGCGGCATAAAGCAGCGCCGAAACCAGCAGGATGCCCACATCCCGGCCGAACACCAGCACCGTTACGGTGACCGGCATCAATCCCTTGTGCAGCAGAACCAGAAACAGGGTGCTCAGCAGCAGCTTGTCGGCCACCGGATCGAGATATGCGCCGAATGTCGATCGCTGCTTGAGCACAGCGCGCCAGTGTGCCATCCAGCGCATCGGTAAGCCCCGCAGCCACAAAAAGCACGAAGCTCAGCAGATAGTGCCCCTCGAGGATCGCCGCCACCAGGAAGGGCGCCAGGCAGATGCGGAGGAGCGTAAGCAGGTTGGGGCGCTGCGTAGCGGGTTCAAGCGGCGGCGCGGTTCCTCATCCATGGCAAACCGATTCTGACGCGACCCTGGCGCAATTGAACGCGCTGCGCACGCCGGAAGTGAATTTCTGATCGTCAACGATGGTAAAGCATCGTGCCCATGCGGCGCAGCCGGATTGTTTGATTTGCAGTGAGAGACTGCATTCTAGACTTCGATGGGCAGCTCTGCCGACAGAATGTTCATGGGCGTAAGCCCGCGCTGGCGCAGGGCGCGCAGGCTCAGCGCGTCGTGGCGCTTGGCCAGGCGGCGGCCGTTGTGGTCCACCACCAGGCGGCAGTGGTACCAGGCGGGATTTTCGAATCCCAGCGCGCGATTGAGCAGGATCTGGCGCGCGGTGGACTTGAGCAGATCGGCGCCGCGCACCACTTCGGTGATCCGCATGGCCGCATCGTCGGCCACGCAGGCAAGCTGGTAGCTGGGGCCGCCGTCGCGCCGCCAGACCACGAAGTCGCCAAAGTCCACGCCGGCCACAAAACGCTGCGGACCCAGGTTGCGGTCGACAAACTCAATCACTTCGCCGTCGGGAACGCGGAAGCGCCAGTTGTGCCTTCGGGCGTGTCAACATCCGCCGGCGTGGGACCGGGAAGCTGCGGCGCATGACCCGTAAAGTGCCGGCAGGTGCCGGGGTACATCGGCTCGTCGTCGAGGATGTCGAGCTTGCTGCCGGCGCTCGCGGCCTGCACGCGCTCATGCGGCGCGGCCAGCGCGGACTCGATGTCCTTGCGCGAACAACGGCAAGGAAACAGGCAGCCGCGACGCAGCAGCTTGCGCCACGCTGCCAGGTAGAGGGCGCGGCGCTTGCTCTGCACGTAGGGCGCGTAGGGACCGCCCTTGTCCGGGCCCTCCTGCCAGCGAATCCCCAGCCAGCGCAGATCCTCCATCGCCGCCTCGGCATAATTGACCGGCTGCGGTCGGGGTCCAGATCCTCCATCCGCATCACCAGCGTGCCGCCGGCCTCGCGCGCGCGCTGGAAGGCCGTCCAGAAGGTGCGCGCGTGGCCTACGTGCAGATAGCCGGTGGGCGAAGGCGCCAGCCGTCCGCGATAGCTCGACGCCGGCGATGAAGGAGTGCTGGCCATTCTGAGTCGAGTGTAGCCAGCAGCTTGATGCGGCATATAGCGCGCTTGATACCTGAAGCGCGAAGCGAGGTAGCAAGGAACGCCGGCCGCTTCACCAGATGACGTCAAATCCCGAGGGCTTCCAAGTGCCGTTGTCCTCGATCAGCCCGACGAAGCCTTCACCATCGAATTTGGGCTCATCTTTGACACGACGAAAGCTGTAATACATTGTCGTCTGGTGCGGTTGATCCACCCGGTTCCTCAGCCTCCATTCAAAATAGGGAAACTTTTCCCCCGGACGAACGTGCTGACAGAAGTCGCTGACAATTTGGGGTGTGGATCCCGTCGGGCAGCGGCCGTTACTGAGTTCCGTCAGGAATACACTCGCCGCCCGTTCTGGCGACCGATCACGGAAGGGGTTGAGAACTGTGAATCCTTTAACCTCCTCCGAGTAATCAGTACAAGCGCAACTGCCTGGGAAGTGAAAGAGCACAGGCGTGCGACGGATAACCAGCGCGTAGAAGACGAAGGAGACTACAGCCGCCAAGAGCATGATGGCCGCCCGTTTCACCCAACGCCTCATGACTAACCTTTCAGGACATCCCGATGTTACTCCTGCCGCCGCCAGCGCAGAATCGGCTTTCGCGCCGCCTGCACTTCGTCCAGCCGCGAGACGCGCGTGGAGTGCGGCGCGGTTTTCACCAGCTCGGGATTCTCCTCGACTTCGCGCGCGATGGAGCGCATGGCGTCGATGAACAGATCCAGCTCCTCGCGCGATTCGCTCTCAGTAGGCTCGATCATCAACGCGCCGTGCACGATGAGCGGGAAGCTGACCGTGTAGGGATGGAAGCCGTAATCGATGAGCCGCTTGGCGATGTCGCCGGTCTTTACGCCGTGCGCCGCCTGCCGCTTGTCGCTGAAGACCACCTCGTGCATCGAAGCCGTCTTGTAGGGCAGCTCGTAGAGGTCTTCAAGCTTTTTGCGGATGTAGTTGGCGTTCAGCACCGCGTCTTCGGTGGTCTGGCGCAGGCCGTCCGGGCCGTTGGCCAGAATGTAGGCCAGCGCGCGGATGAACATGCCCGTGTTGCCGTAGAACGCGCGCACGCGGCCGATGGATTGCGGGCGGTTGTATTCCCAATGCAGGCTGCCGCCCTGCGGGTGCAGCGGCAAAGGCTCCGTGTCGCCGACGCGCTCGCCATCGGGCTTGAGCACGGGCGCGCGAAACAGCGGCGGGCAGCCGTCGGCTGTCGGCTCGGCATTGGTATCCTCCCAATCGCCGGCATCCGGGCACTTCGTGCCGTTCTCGTTTCGGACGAGCACCGGGATCGGCAAGAACGGCTCCAGAAACGCCTTGCACGCCACGGGGCCCGAGCCGGGCCCGCCGCCGCCGTGCGGCGTGGAGAAGGTCTTGTGCAGGTTCAGGTGCATCACGTCCACGCCGAAGTCGCCGGGCCGCACCTTGCCCACCAGCGCATTCATGTTGGCGCCGTCCATGTAGAGCAGCGCGCCCTTGGCGTGCAGAATGTCGGCGATCTTGTGAATCTGGTTCTCGAAGACGCCCAGCGTCGAAGGGTTGGTGAGCATCAGCGCGGCGGTTTCTTCGTCCACCTGCCGCGCGAGAGCTTCGAGATCGATGCCGCCGTCGGCATTCGACTTGAGATTCTCGACCGTGTAGCCGCTGATGGCCGCGGTGGCCGGGTTGGTGCCGTGCGCCGAGTCGGGAATGAGAACCTTCTTGCGCGGATTGCCCTGCGACTCGTGCCACGCGCGCGTGAGCAGGATTCCCGTGAACTCGCCGTGCGCGCCGGCTGCCGGCTGCAGCGTGATCGCGTCCATGCCGGTGATGTCGAGCAGGCAGCGCTGCAGCAGGTCGAAGATTTCGAGAATCCCCTGCGCCAGCGAATCCGGGCCGGTAGGGATGCGCCTCGGCCAGCCCCTCGATGCGCGCGACGAACTCGTTCACGCGCGGGTTGTACTTCATGGTGCACGAGCCGAGCGGATACATGCCGAGATCGATGGCGTAGTTCCACGTGGAGAGCCGCGTGAAGTGGCGGATGATCTCGATCTCGCTCAGCTCCGGCAGCTCCGCGCGGTGCTCGCGACGCGCGGCGCCAAGCAGCGCTTGCGGAGTCAACCGCAGGCACGTCGAGCGGCGGCAGCTTGTAGGCGCGCTTGCCCGGCGACGACTTCTCAAAGAGCAGCGCCTCGTTCTGCGTCGGGTGCGGGCGGACCTTGCCGAGGGTGCGGGATCGGTTCCATGCGTGACACGTAGCTTCCGGATTATCTTACATTCCGTTGCATGCACGTCTTCGCGCTGTCGCCCTCTACGCCTCCACCGCTTCGCTCGCCAGCACTCTTCGCCGCCGCATCGATCTGTTCGCGCGTGACCACTTCTGTCGCGCACCAGAGCGTGCAATTGCGCAAGCTCCGGATACCAGCGGCTCAACTCGATGCCGCCGACGATCTTGTTGTCGAGCAGCCGCTGGCTCCACGCCGCCGGCGCTTCGTCGGTCTGCAAGCACAAATTCGTGGAAGCGCGGCGCGCCCGTGAAGCGCAGCTTCGCGCCCGGCTGGCTGCCGAGCGTCTTCGCCGCGTAATCGGCCTTGGCCAGGTTGTGCTCGGCCAGCTCGCGGATGCCTTCCTTGCCGTAGACGGCCATGAAAGATCGTCGCCATCAGCGCGACCAGCGCCTGGTTGGTGCAGATGTTCGAGGTCGCCTTCTCGCGGCGGATATGCTGCTCGCGCGTGGCGAGCGTCAGAACGAATCCGCGATTCCCTGCCCCGTCGACCGTCTGCCCGGCCAGCCGGCCCGGCATCTGCCGCACATACTGCTCCTTGGCCGCGATCACGCCGCAGAACGGGCCGCCATAGCTGAGCGCCACGCCGAACGACTGCGCCTCCATGGCGACAATGTCGGCCTCGACCGGCGGCCGCACGATGCCGAGCGAAACCGCCTCGGCAATCGAAACGATCAGCAGCGCGCCCTTGGCGTGCGCGATCTCCGCAATGGCCGGAATGTCTTCAATGACGCCGAAGAAGTTCGGGCTCTGGACCAGCACGGCGGCGGTTTCTTCGGTAACCGCCGCGTCCAGCGCGTTCAAGATCGACGCGCCCGGTCTCGGCGTCGTAGCCAACCAGCGTCGTCGGCAGGCCCTGATGCTTCGCGTAGGTGGCCAGCACCTCGCGGTACTCGGGATGCACCGTCGCAGCCACCACGGCCTTGTGCCGGCCGGTGACGCGCACGGCCATCATCACCGCCTCCGCCGCTCCGGTCGACCCGTCGTACATGCTGGCGTTGGCCACGTCCATGCCGGTCAGCTCGGCAATCATGGTCTGGAACTCGAAGATCGCCTGCAGCGTGCCCTGCGTGATCTCGGCCTGGTAGGGCGTGTAGCTGGTGAGGAACTCGCCGCGCTGCACCAGCGAATCGATAATCACCGGCCGGTAGTGGCGATAAGCGCCCGCGCCCAGAAAGCTGGCGTAGTCCGGTGGCGTTCTTCTGCGCCGGCGGCGCGGAAGTAGTCGACGATCTCGCTCTCGGCCTGCTGGCGCGGCACGTCGAGGTCGCGGTCGAGGCGGTACTCGGCCGGAATGATCGCGAAGAGATCGTCGATGGAGGCCGCGCCGATCTCGGCCAGCATCTGCGCGCGTTCTTCGTCGGATTTGGGTAAGTAGCGCATGGAGTCCGTTGCTCGAGTTCGTAGCTCGTAGCTGAAAGACGTGACAGGAGTGAATGACAGTGAACAGAGCTGATCCGCACGAATCATGATTCACGTCCTTCGACCTACTGCAGCTATCTGCAACTAGCTCTTCACTGTCTCTTCCGCAATAAACGCCTCATACGCCGCGGCGTCGAGCAGGCTCGTCACTTCGGCCGGGTTCGAAAGCTCGACCTTGATGATCCACGTGCCGTGCGGGTCCTCGTTGATCTTGTCGGGCGCGGTCTTCAGCTCCTCGTTCACCGCGGTCACTTTGCCGGTGACGGGCGAAAAGAGATCGCTGACGGCCTTCACGCTCTCGACCGAGCCGAAGGTGGCATTGGCGGTCACCGTGTCGCCCACCTTGGGCGCGTCGACGTACACAATGTCGCCCAGTGAGTTCTGCGCGTAGTCCGTGATGCCGATCGAGCCGATGGCGCCTTCGACCGAAATCCATTCGTGCTCGCGGGTATAACGATAATTCGTGGGATAGGGCATGGCGGGTCTGCTCCTTCAGAAAACTGCGAAATATCTAGTTTAAGCGGTGAGGGCCGGGGTGAGGAAAAGAGGGACCAAGGGACCAATGGACCGAGGGAACAAGAGAACGAGGCGACGGAAACCTCTGATCGTGGCAACACGCTTTTGTCTTTCTGATCCCTTGTTCCCTTGGTCCCTTGTTCCCTGCTTCTACCCCATCACCACCACCGGCTGAAACAGCGTTCCTGCCACCCGCTTCGGCGATTCCGACCAGCTCGCGCGGCCCGGCGAAGACTTTCACCAGCGGAGCCGCGGAGAACTCCGGCAGATTGGCCTGCGCGCCGTTGCGCAGCCGGCCCAGCGCCATGGCTGTCGCCGGTCACTGAGGGCATCTCTGGCAGCAACAGCGCGCGGATGCACGCACACGGCCTCAAGCGCGCTCGGCATTTCCCGCCAGCGCCTCCAGCTCTTCGAGTGTGTGCGCGTCGGCCAGCGTAAATGCGCCCGCCCGCGTGCGCCGCAAGCGGCTCAGATGCGCGCCGCAACCCAGATCCTGGCCCAGCTCGTGCGCCACCGAGCGCACGTACCCGCCGGAGCTGATGTCGATGGTGAAGCTGGCCTCGGCGCCCTCCATCGCCTCAATCTCAAAGGCATCGATCCGAATCTTGCGCCGGCTTCAACTCCACCGGTTTGCCCTCGCGGGCCAGCTTGTACGCGGGCTTGCCGTCAATTTTCTTGGCCGAAAACTGCGGCGGCATCTGCTCGCATCTCGCCGTGGAACCGCGCGGCCGCCGCGCGCACCCGCTCCAGTGTCACGGCCTTGCGACACCTCCGGCCACCGGTCCGGTCCCGCCGGCTCGCCGTCGGCGTCGTAGGTGTCGGTCGCGAATCCGAAGCGGATGGCTCCGCGTATAGCTCTTTTCAGCAGCGGAGAAATACTGCGCCAGCCGCGTAAATTTGCCCATCAATAGCGGCAAAACGCCGGTGGCCATGGGGTCCAGCGTGCCCAGATGGCCAATGGACCGCTCCCCGGTGATCCGTCGCAGCCGGTTCACCACATCGTGGCTGGTGATTCCGCCTGGCTTATCGATAACAAGAAGCCCGTTCACATCATCACTTTAGCCTGCGTGGGTCCCCTTGCCAACCTCACCGGCGACCGCCGAATCTAAAGAGAGATGGCAGACGAACTGGAACGCGTGCGGAAGGCGTTGCGCGAGCTCGGCAAATCGCTCAAGAGCTTGCCCGGCGATCCCGCGCCCGCTGACGTTCACAAGCTGCGCACGGCTACGCGGCGGGTGGAGGCGATTGCCGCGCGTGCTCGAGCGCCGCCGATGGCAAGAAATCGCGGCGCCTGTCAAATCCATTGAGCCGGTGCGCAAGGCGGCCGGCGGCGTGCGCGATATGGACGTGCTGTATCGAACGCGCGCAAGCTGGCGCGGTATACGCGATGGCGGATTCGCTCACCCGGCTTGTTGACCATCTGGAAATTGCCCGGCAGCAGAATGCCGGTGGAGTTGCAGCGTGCGCTGCACCACCGGCGCAAGGCGGCGCGGGAGGATCTCAAGGAGTACTGCGAAGTTTGTCGACGTCGGTCTGCGAAGCACGCGCAACGCTCCGACGAACACGCCAGCCGAGGCAGGAGGAGATTCACAGTTCTGCGGCATGAACGTTGATGCGCGAGCTGGGCGAATGGCCACCGCTTGACGCGGAGAATATCCATGCGTTCCGGCTGAAGGTGAAGCAGCTGCGCTACATCCTGCAGCTTGACGCGGAGGCCGACTCCGACCTGATGGATGCGCTGGGGGATGTGCAGCGCCGCATTGGCGACTGGCACGACTGGCACCAATTGGAGGAGATTGCGCGCGAGATTCTGAGCTCGGAACAAGACCGCGCGCTGCTGGACGCGCATCGACGAGACCGCCAAGCGCAAGATTCGATCAGGCGCTTACGGCCGCGAATGCGCTTCGCGGAAAGTATCTGACCATGCCCGCCGCGCGATGGGCGCTTGAAGCGCGATAAAGCACTTCGCGCCATCTTCAAGCCGACGCCGGTGCCCGGCTGCCGCACCAGCGACAGGAACTCCGCGCGCGTCTCTTTCTGCCGGAAGCAGCCCACCATGGCGCTGGTCACCGTGGACGAATGCTGCTTCTCGATGCCGCGCATCATCATGCACAGGTGCCGCGCCTCAATCACCACGCCCACGCCCTGCGGCGCGATGGCCTCCTGAATCGCGTCGGCGATCTGCCGCGTCAGCCGCTCCTGCACCTGCAGGCGCCGCGCAAACACCTCGACGAGCCGCGGAATTTTGCTCAGCCCGATCACCTTGCCCTTGGGAATGTAGGCCACGTGCACCTTGCCGAAGAAGGGCAGCATGTGGTGCTCGCACAGCGAGAACATCTCGATGTCCTTGACGATGACCATCTCGTCGTAGTCCACCTCGAACATCGCGCCGCGCAGAATCTTCGCCGGATCCTGGTCGTATCCTTTGGTGAGGAAGGCCAGCGCCTTCTCCACGCGCTCCGGCGTCGCGCGCAGGCCGTCGCGATCGGGATCTTCGCCCAGGCGGCTGAGAATCTCGCGGTACATCTCCTGCGTGCTGAACGCGCTCAGTCCTTCGTCCGCTTCGACTGCTCTGCGAACTGGCTTACTCACAGCAATCGGATGCGCCATTGTCTCGTTATCCTCTCGCCGAACACTCAAAGAAATTGTTTTCCGTCTCTTCCACGCGAACATGCTCCAGTTCGCCCGCCGGCAACGCATCCTGCAACAAAGCAAAGATCGCCCTGCAGAAATTCTCCGTCGTCGGAACGCGATCCGCAAACAGCGGATCGAGATTCAGGTTGGCGTGATCGAATCGATCCAGCACTGCGCTCACGCACCGCTCGATCCAGCGCCACCAGATCCACCACCATTCCCGTCTCCGCGTCGACCGCGCCGCCCACCAGAACTTCAACGATATAATTGTGCCCGTGGCCGTGCGCGTTGTTGCACTTTCCATAGGCCGCGCGGTTTTCCTCAGCCGTCAGCGCAGGCGTGTGCAGCCGGTGGCTGGCGCTGAGCATGTAGCGGCGGCCGAAATACGCTTTCACGCCTCACCTCGATACTCGGCAAAGATCTCCGGCGTCTCGTAGACGCGAATCCGGCTCAATCTCGCGCCGCCTCCGCGCCGCCGTCGATCGCCGGCTCCAGCCGCTTCCACGCCGCAATGGCGATGTTTTCCGTGGTCGGAATCGCGTGCTTGAACTCCGGCGCATCGAGATTCAGGTGCCTGTGGTCGTACGCCGCCAGCACTTCGCGCTCCATCACGTCCTTCAGCCACTTCAGATCGACCACGAATCCGGTCACCGGATCGGGCTCGCCCGCCACCGTCACTTCCAGCGTGTAATTGTGCCCGTGCCCGTTGCGATTCGCGCAGCGCCCGAAGACCTGCTCGTTCTTCTCCGCGGGCCAGGCCTCGTTCCAGTAGTAGTGCGATGCGGAAAATGTCGCCCGCCGCGTCAGGAAAATCATATCTGACCTCTACATTAGAAAAGATGCCCTAGAACGCTGATTCAGGTTTCACGCAATCGGCGTAGGTTTGCGTCTCATCGAAAAATCTGCCGAGCCTTCACGGTGCGCTCAAAAGCCAATCAGCTTCCCGGGCCTGTTCCCTGTTCCCTGTTCCCTAGCCTCTGTATCTCCCGCCCCTTCCAGCTTACGCGCTTCAGAATCCGGTGCTGAAACCAGCTGCGATAGAGCAGCGCAACAAACAGCGGCAGCCCCAGCGGCGAAATCGCGCAATCGAGAAACGGAAAGTTCGACTTTGCCACCCGCGTGTAAAACCGGAACAGCGTGCGCAGCCAAAGCAACGCCAGAACCCATCCCGCGCCCAGCCACTCCAGGCCATGCGCGCCCAGCCGCGCGTTCCACAATTCGAAGGCCAACACCGGCAGCCCAAAAAGAAGAAGAAAATCCAGCGCCCGCCAAAATCGCCAGCATCAGCGCGTTGTTGAAGAGCAACTTCAGATTCTTGGTCCAGCCTTCGATCATGGCCGCGGTCGTGCGGTACATGCGCGCGGAGACGGCGTCGTCGGCATAACGGAAGCGCAATCCCACCCTGCGCCGCTTGGCCAGGAACGCCAGCTCCACGTCTTCCAGCACCTTGCCGGCTACGCTCGCGTGCCCACCCAGCTTGCGGTACGCCTCCCGCTCCACCAGCAGAAACTGCCCGTTGGCCGCCGCAATACGCTGCGCCGGATCAGAGACCTTGGCCGGCGGATAGGCCAGCGCCAGTTCGCAAAAGACCAGCGGCATGAGCGACCGCTGCGCAAACCCGCTCACAATCTGCCGCGGCGAATAGCTCAGCATGCCCACCTTGTGCCGCTCCGCCTCGTGCATCGCGTGGCGCAGACCGCCCGGCTCGTGGATCGTGTCCGCATCGGTAAAGAGCAGCCAGCGGCCGCGCGCCCGCCGCGCCGCCGTCCATATGGCGTTGGTCTTGCCCGTCCAGCCCGGCTCGAGCTTGCCCGCCTGCATCACGGTCACTCCGGTAAATGCCGCGCGCAATTTCGGCTGTCCGGTCGGTCGAGTGGTCGTCCACCACGATCAGATCCCAATCCTTGCCCAGCTCGAATATCTCTTCCGACTGGCTGACCAGCGATTGAGGCATGCGCCCAGGCAGTCCTCCTCGTTCCGCGCCGGCACGATCACCGTCAGTTCGATCAGCTCCTCAGGCTCCGGCTGGTCGAAGACCGTCCCTGGGATCGTTCTGGCCGCCCATTCGCGCCAATCCGCCCTTGGAGATGTGGCTTCCGCCGGGTCGACGAGGCCCAGCACCGGCTTCCAACTACCGGATCTACCTCCCGATCCGAGCAATCCCGGCTTATCGCTTTCCATCGCGCCTCAACCGTTTCCTTTCTGCCCTTTCGGTTCGTATTATAGAGATGTGCGGTTTCCTCGTTTCCTGATCTGGGTTTTTCTGGCTCCCATCGCCCTTCTCGCGGCGTGCAATCGCGGCGCGCATCCCGCGCAAACCGACAAGGCCGCGCCCGATTTTACGGTCTCCGACGGCACAACCACCGTTCATCTCGCCAGTTATCGCGGCAAAGTCGTCCTGCTTAACTTCTGGGGAGTCAGTGCGCCCCCTGCCTCGAGGAGCTGCCCTCGCTGCTCGAACTGCACCACCAGATGCCCAGCCTGACCATCCTCGCCGTCAGCATCGACGACGATGCCGCGACCTATTCCCGCTTCCTGGTCCGTCACCACGTCGATCTCATCACGGTGCGCGATCCATCGGAGTCCGCGGCGCAGCTCTACCACACCGACATGTGGCCCGAAACCTATCTGATCGACCGCAACGGCATCATCCGCCGCAAATTCGTCGGCCCCCAGGACTGGACCAGCGCCGATATCCGCAATTATCTGAACAGCCTGTAAGCGCGGGTATTGGGTCAGTTTCAACCCGTCGCGAAAGGGCACGACTTTACAGCTTGCGGAAAAACTCGGTTTCTTATGAGTCGGAGGGAGCGGGGGGCTTCAGCCTCCCGAATAAATGCCCTCGATTCTGCGTGGCTTTAGCCGCGGGCTTTTCTTTTGTGGACGCCAGATAGACTTTTTCAGCAAGCTGTTTAGTCGTGCCGCAATGATCGAAAAATGAATGAGGGGCTTTAGCCTCTCAGGGGTGTTTCTTTCAAGCTGACCCACCACCTCAGCGCGGCAGCCCGGCCGTCCCGGCCCAGCCACCCGCCATCCGCATCCGCTGTTATTCTTTCAGTATGACCACGGTGGAGATTGTTTATCGCTATGCCGCCGCGCCCACGGAGCGGGTAGCCACAGCGCTGGCGCGTGCGCGCGACGTCTACGGCATCCGGCAGCTTCGTTTCGACCGCGAGGCCCGCACCTTGCGCATCGAATTCGACGCCACGCGCCTCAATGTCGCCGCAATCACCAAACTGTTGCGCGAATCCGGCCTCGAAATCGAGCCCGGATTCGAGGATGACCTGCCTCAGATCGCCGCTCCCCCGCCGGCTGCCGCAACTTCCACAGCCTGACGCGCACAAGCGTTGCGCCACGGCTCCAACCTTGGTAATCTGAGTAGGTCCACGCGGC
The DNA here is from genome assembly GCA_963826735.1 of uncultured Acidobacteriota bacterium. Classification (GTDB taxonomy): domain Bacteria; phylum Acidobacteriota; class Terriglobia; order Terriglobales; family Acidobacteriaceae; genus Telmatobacter. The sequence continues at coordinate 224,063 of CAWGYN010000002.1, read as the reverse complement.
TTCGCCCTGAAGCCCACTCATGTGCGCCCGTAGCTCAGCTGGATAGAGCGACTGACTACGAATCAGTAGGTCGGGAGTTCGAATCTCTCCGGGCGCACCATTTAAATAAAACAAAATAAATATGTTAATGGCAATTTGAGAATCATTTCTCAGATGGCCTTTTGCGGCTAGTGGCTGTCTTAGTGGCTGTTGGATCTGGCAGTAGCCCCGCTGACCATTCTCTCGGACGCAGAGGCCGTCACATCAGGAGACAGGTGGGCATAGCGGGCGCTCATAGCAATTGTTTTGTGGCCTGCGAGTTCCTGGATCTCCTTGATGGAGACTCCGGCCATCGCCAACCAGACGCCTGATCCCCCGGAAGTTCAAAAATGCCTCTGACCTTCTTCTCACGCGACGCTTGAGGTCTACCTGAGACCATTTCAGATTGAACTGCTCGGACCACCGCATACCGGTGTACACGCTCAGGATGAATGCTGGCACCTGCCGGAGAAAGTCCCTGCGAATGAAGCCCGCTCCATCAACCAAATTGAATTCGACCTGGCCTCGATGGTTCCGGCCAAGATTCGAGGTAAGATCGCCGTGCAATCAATCGTAGTGCAGGGCGACCCGACCGAGGAGCTGATCTGCCAGGCCCGGGCTCAACAGGCCGACCTTATCGTTTTGGGAGCAAAGAGCGCATCGACCTTTGCCGCTATTAGCCGCCAGGGCGTGGTCTGCAAGGTGCTGGCCCGCTCGCACTGCCCGGTGATTACGTTATATCTCAATATGGAGAAGCGTTTATCGTTACTCATTCGATGACTTACATTGGCGCCGACGGCAGTCTTGCGCAAGAATCATTGCACCGGATGGGAGCGCGCTCGTTGCCGTGCTTTGCCCAATGCAAGCAGAATGCCGTGGAGCAGTGCTTCCGGCCGAGGCGGACAACCGGGGATGTAGACGTCAACGGGAATGACTGCATCCACTCCGCCCATTGAGGCGTAGTTGGCGCCGAAGATGCCTCCGCTGATGCCGCAGGTGCCGACGGCCACTACGACCTTCGGATCTGGCGTGGCGGCCCAGGTCTTGTGCAGCGCCAATTCCATGTTGCGAGTCACCGGACCGGTAACCAGCAGCATGTCGGCATGACGCGGCGAGGCCACGAAATGAATGCCGAAGCGCTCGATATCGTGTACCGGGTTATTCAATGCAACGATCTCCTGCTCACATCCGTTACACGAGCCCGCGTCCACCTGCCGGATCGCCAGGGACCGTCCCAGTAAGTTCTGAATTGCCTCTGCAATCCTTTTACCTGGCTCTTCGAGGATTGGGCCGATCATGGCCGACTGCAGCCCAGCGTGGGTGCCGTCGGGACGGAGGGTGTATTCGGCGGTAAGCACCAGGTCGCGCCGATCGGCGGCCGCAAGTTCAAAGTTCCGAGTCATGCGCACTGCTCCGTCGGAGGAGGCTGCTTCACATTCACCGCAAAAAATACAGCGGCCGTAATCCACCGTGACCTGCCGCACTTCGCCTGCGTCGACGAAGGCGATGGCTCCGGTGGGGCAGGCTTCGGCCGCGGTGCGTGCATCGCTCCAGGTCTCGAAGTCGAACTCCGGGCACCCTCGAAACTCCTTGGCCAGCTGTGGCGATATGTTCGGATAATCGGCTGTTGCGGAGCCAACGCTGAACGATTTTTGGAGGATCTTGAACATCGTGTTACCGATCCGTTCCCGAGTAGGACAAATTGAAACTCTTGTTGATCACCGGAAAATCAGCGATGATGTTGCCTTCGACAGCTTCGACAATCGCCGGCCAGTTGTTGATGGATGGATCCTTCACTTTGCAGCGTTCGATGCGATTGCCTTCGCCGGTCCGGACCCAGTGGACGATCTCGCCACGCCACCCTTCAACGGCACTCAGCGCGCAGCGGCCCGGAGGTATGGGCTGAGTTGGAGCGCGGTGCGGGCCTCCAGGAAGAAGTGCGACCGCCGCGCGGATCATTTGGATCGACTCGCCAACTTCATCGATGCGAACCTGCATGCGGTGCCGCACATCACCCGCGCGGTACACGGGGACTTTGAAGGGGAGTTGGTTATAGGCCTCGTAGGGATGATCGCGCCGGATATCGCAATCGACGCCGGATGCCCTCCCCGCCACGCCGACAATTCCCAGGGTTAGCGCCTTCTCTGGATGTAGGATTCCAGTGTGCTCCAGGCGGTCGCGGGTGGAATCGGAGGACTGAATAATCGCCACCAGGTCGCGGAACTCGCGCTCCACAACTTTAAGTGTTTTCTCAATGGCTTCGACCTGATCCGGCTGCCAGTCCCTGCGCACGCCGCCAATGGCGATCATTCCGCGCAGTACGCGGCTTCCGGTGAGAGTCTCGTTCAAGCCCAGCACAAGCTCTCGCATGCGCCCTGCATGGGCGTTGGCAATCACGAATCCTACGTCAGTGGCGATAGCTCCGACATCGGCGATGTGATTTGCAATGCGTTCGAGTTCGAGGAGGATGGTGCGCAGAAATTGTGCACGCGCCGGGACTTCGATCTCCGCTGCCTTCTCGACGGCCTGACAGAATGCTGCGCCGTGGGAAAAGGCCGAGTCGCCCGAGATGCTCTCTGCCAGAAAGACCGCGCGGTAAATGGGGATACTCTCGAAGAGCTTCTCAGTTCCCTTGTGCGTATAGAACATGCGCAACTGCAGGTACAGGATCGGCTCACCGGCGACAGCGAAGTTGAAGTGGCCGGGCTCGATGATGCCGGCATGAACAGGGCCGACGGGAATCTGGAACACGCCTTCTCCGTAAGTGGGCCGATAGACGTGCCGCTCTCCTTCAAATGGAGGCAGCACGGTGTCGAGCAGAAAACTCTTGCACAGCGGATGCACGTCGGGCCAGTTATCGTGGAGCGCGACGCGACGCGGATTCGGATGGCCTACGGCTTCAAGGCCGAACCAGTCCTGAATCTCCCGCTCCTGCCAGTTGATCGCCGGCAGTTCCGCTGCGAGCGAAGGAAAGGCGGGAAATCGCTCGGGAATCGGAGCCTTCAGAATCACCCAGCTTGGATTGCCGGGCCGGTCGAAAACGTAGTAATTATAGAAAACACCTTCAACATTCACCCGATCCTCGGCGAAGACGGTTACGATTCTCGCCTGATGCGCGGTGAGGAGGTGGCGGACGATCTCCGTGACGTCGGGGCCGTTTAACAGAACCACAACCTGATCGGAGACAGCTTCTTCCACGGAGCGGACCAGATCTGGGAAGCGATCGTGAAGTTCATCAAAGAAGGTCGTCATCATCCACTCACCACCTTCGCGGCTTCGCGGATCAGTTCGAGCAGTGGAGTCGGCACCCAGAATCCGATGATCACAAGCATTGCCGCCAAAGCAAGCAAGGAACCATCCCGCCACGGGCGGCGCGGCGCAGCAGGCGTGTCGCCACGCGGTCCGAGGATCATTCCGCCGACGTGCAGCAGCGCGCCCGCGAAGACGCCGGTCCCGAAGAGGATGAAGAGGACGCCGGTAAGAAGATGCCCGCCATCGAAGGCCGCACGCACAATCAAGAACTCGCTCTGAAAGAGGCTGAAAGGCGGCATGCCGATGATAGCCAGCATGGCCATGAGAAAAACGACGCCAGTCAGTGGCATGACCCGGATTACGCTGCCTTTGATCTCAGAGAAAAGATCGGTTTTAAAGTGCTGCCGCACATTTCCCGCGCAGAGAAAGAGCAGCGATTTCGCGATTGTGTGGAAGGTCATGTGCAGCATCAGTCCCAAACTGCCAAGCACCCCTCCAAGCCCCAATGCCGTGACCATGATACCGGCATGATCGATGGTGTGATAGGCCAGCAGGCGGCGATAGTTCTTCTGAACCAGGATGAACGGAACGGAGATGCCCATCGAGAGCAATCCAAAGAGGAGCAGCAGGTGGCCCGGATACGTCGGGCCAAGAGACCGGCTGGTAAGGATGTAGAAACGGATGAGGCCGTAGAGGGCGCAGTTGAGCATCGCCGATGAAAGAATCGCCGCGGAAGGCACCGGGGCCTCGCTGTAAGCATCCGGCTTCCACGTATGCATAGGCGCAAGGCCCGCCTTGGTTCCATAGCCCATGAGAATAAGAGCGAAGGCCAGCCGCATCGAGGTCTTATCGAGTAACCCGGCGTGTTGCGCCAGCACAGACCAGTTCAACCCCGCCAGCGCATCGGAGCCGGCAAGCCGGTGGCCCGCATAGTAAGTCACCAGGGTGCCGAAGAGCGCCATCGACAAGCCCACGCCGCCAATGATGGCGTACTTCCATGCCGCCTCAAGGGAAGTGACCTTGCCATAGAAGGTGACCAGGAAGACCGAGACCAGCGTTGTGGCTTCGATCGCCGCCCACATCACTCCAAGATTGTTGGCCACCGCCATGAACATCATGGAAAACACGAACAACGGTGTGAGCGTCGAGTACATGCGAAGCTGTGCGAGCTGCTCCTTGTCTTCGTCGCCGAGTTCTCCACTCTGCTGGTCGTCGCGTAAGTAGCCGATCGAGTAAGTTGCGCAAACCAGCGCCACCAAAGCGGTGAGAAGAATCACCAGCGCGCTGAGCGCATCGGCATAGAAGAAGCCGTTTGCCAGCGAGACTGTGCCGTGAGCAAGCACCTGCGCGGCGAGTCCGATGGCAATGAGAAAGACTAAGGCGAATCCGGCCAGATTGAATCTTTCCATTTCCTCGCGGCGGCGCGCTAAATAGGATGCGGCGGAGGTGACAACGGGGACCAGCAATAGAGCAAGCAGCAGCATCCTATCCTCGCAACCTCCGCAACCGGCTCACATCCATCGACTCGAAGGTTTCGCGGATACGGTAGATAAGAATGCCCAGCACCATCGCCGCCACCAGCACATCGAACAAGATTCCCAGTTCCACAATCAGCGGCATACCATAGGTGAGCGAAATGGCTGCGAGAAAGAGGCCGTTCTCCAACGAAAGCAGCGCCAGCACCTGCGTCAGCGCCTTGCGCCGGTTGATCATGGTGAAGAAGCCGATGAGGAACAGGGAGATGGCTACGGCAAGCTCATTGTGGCCCAGGCCCGGCTCGTCCGGCTTATAAAATGACTCCGCCACAACATAGCCCAGCAGCGTCAGCCCGCCGGAGATCACCACGGAGAGCGGAACGTTGATGATCGGCTTGATCTCTTCGCGGATATCCATTCGCAAGACGAGGCGCTCAAAGAGGATGGGCACCAGAATCCCCTTCACGACCAGAGTGAGCGCGGCGGCGACGTAGATATGCGGCGCGTGGTTGAACCAGGCGATGGTTGCGGCGATCATGGCGAGAAGAAACGATTGAATCGCGAAGATGCGGATGTGAGTGACGATCCAGCGCTGGGCCACCACGGCGATCTGCAGGACCAGCACCAGCGCCGCCATTAGCGTGATGATTCGTTCGCCGAATTGCATATCCAGAAACGGTCTCATAATCGTTAAAAGAGAAAAGTGGAAACGAGCGCCAGCGAACCTAAAGTGAAAGCTACAGCGAGCAACTCCGGTACACGGAAGAGCCGCATCTTGGCGTTTACGGTTTCGAGCAGAACAATGGCACAACTTAAGAGAAGCAGCTTCGCAATTAGCCAGCCGATACCGATGAGAGCGCCGAAACCGAACCAAGTTGGCTGCAGGCCTATCGGCCAGAAGCAGTTAATCAACAGGGTCATCAAGACCAGTTGCTTGATGGAGGCTGTCCATTCAACGAGCGCGAGGTAGGGTCCTGAGTATTCGAGGATCATGGCCTCGTGGATCATCGTCAGCTCGAGGTGGGTGGCTGGATTGTCCACCGGAATCCGGCCCGTCTCCGCAATCAGCACCAGTGCGAACGCGGCGAAGGCAAACATCTGCGCAGGGGCAAGAAAGCGCCAGGTTTGCCCAATCGCCGCTCCGGCAATCTGCGTCAGGCCTGTAGATCCCGCGCCGATGGCCACTGTGAATATGGCCAGCATCATGGCCGGTTCTGCAAGAGCCGAGATGGTCATCTCACGGCTGCTGCCGAGACCGCCGAATGAGCTGCCGGTATCGAGTCCGCTAAGCGCCAGAAAGAAGCGCCCCAGCCCGAGCAGGTAGATCACAGCCAGCGCGCCACCAAACAAACCGAGCGGTGCGTCGGCGGCAACCATCGGAATCATCAAGCCCGCCAGAATTGTGCTGAAAAAGACGATCCAGGGCGTTGCCGCGAAAATCCACGATGCAGTCTCCGGGATGACCATGCCCTTGCGAAAGAGCTTGAAAAGATCCCGGTACAGCTGAAAGATGCCGGGGCCACGCCGAGTTTGCAGCCGTGCCTTTAGCGTTCGAATGACTCCCGTGACCAGCGGGGCCAGCGCCAGCAGCAGGAAGAGCTGCGTTGCGGATTCCATGATTCGGGTCATGATTGATTGGGTCATCCGCGCACTCCAAACAACAGCAGCAGGATCAACGTGATGAAGATGTAGGCGAGATAGGCGTTGATGCTGCCCGCCTGAATGGCCCTCATGCGCTCTGCCGCAGCCATAATCCGCTGTCGCAGCGGCTCGTAGAGGTGTTTTTCAAACGTAGGTTCGATCTCGCTCTCGAAACGGATCGCGCTGGGGTAGTAGGGGGAGACTTCGTACTCGGCCTGGATCTCGCGGCGCGGGCGATAGAGGGCGGAGAAGATCATGCGCAGCGGCTTTGAGAAAGCCGTTGCCGTGTATTCGTTGTCGGCGGTGAGTCCTGGGAGGCCGCAATCCCAGGCCGGCCCTTTTACACTGCGACGTTTCCAGCGAATCGCCAGCGGAATCGCAAATGCCGCTCCGGCAAACAAGAAGAGAAATGCCATCGCAACGGTCGATATGGTGCCGCCGTGTGGCGTTCCCGGCGAGAGCGCCAGGCCGCGAGCCGTTACCATCGCCGAACTCGCCCTAACCCCAAGCGTCTGCTGCGTAATGGGATCGAAGACGCGCACCAGCCAAGTGGCGCCTAGGCCCAACGCGACGCATCCCACCGCAAGGACCGACATGCCAGCGAGCATCGAAGGCGAGGCTTCCCTGGCATCAGCGGCTTGCTCGCTGCGCGGAAGTGCGAGAAACGGAATCGCAAAAGCCTTGACGAAACAGGCCGCCGCCAGAGCTGCGGTCAGCGCCAGCAGCGCGCCGGCGATGGGAAACATCAACCGTGTCAAGCTCTGCGTTGTGCCGAAGCCGGCGAGCAGCGCCTGGTAAGTTAGCCACTCGCTCACAAATCCGTTCAGCGGAGGCAATCCAGAGATGGCCACAGCCCCCACCAGGAAGCAAATGGCTGTCACCGGCATGAGCCGGATCAGCCCGCCCATCTTCTCCATGTTGCGCGTGCGCGTGGAGTGCACCACGGAGCCGGCGCCCAGAAAGAGCAGCCCCTTGAATGTGGCATGGTTGAAGGTGTGATATAGTCCGGCGATCAGGGCAAGGGCAGCGAGATTCGGCTGGCCCAGCGCGCGAAACATGAGCGCAGCGCCGAAGCCCATGAGTATGATGCCGATGTTCTCGATGCTGTGCCAAGCGAGCAGGCGCTTCAGGTCGTGCTCCATCAACGCGTAGAGCACTCCGAGTAGAGCGGAAACCACGCCTAGCGCCAGCACAACGGTTCCCATCCATATAGGAGGTGCCCCGTAAAAATCGAAGAAGACCCTCGCCATCCCGTAGATGCCGGTCTTGATCACGATGCCCGACATGAGAGCCGAAACGTTGCTGGGCGCAACCGGGTGAGCCTCAGGAAGCCAGATGTGAACCGGAACCAGTCCCGCCTTCACACCAAAGCCGAAGAGAAAAAGCAGGAAGATCGCGCCCTGCTGGAGCGGTGACAGGCTCGAAGCTAGCAGATGAAAGCTCGAGAAATCCAAGCTTCCGCTCGCCGATGTGAGGAGCAAAAACGCAATTAACAGTAGACCGGTGCCCGCGTGCGACATGACAAGGAAGAGCACTCCGGCGTTGCGGGCCTCTTGCTTTTCGTGCTCAAAACTGACCAGGCAGAAGGCCGAGAGCGCCATCACTTCCCACGCCACCAGGAAGAAGAAGACGTTGGACGCGGTGAAGACCAGCGCCAGGCTCATCAGCAGCAGATTGAAAAAGAATCCAAAAGCGCCCAGGTTGCGGCGGCCTTCCATCTCCCGCAGGTAGCCGAACGAATAGAGCGACACGGCGGCAGCCAGCACCCCGAGCGTCACGTTGAAGTATGCCGATAGTGGATCAATTCTGACGGCCCAGGAAAAGATCGGGTTGCCGAACGGAAGACCGATCACTGTGGGGCTGCTGCTGAAGATTGCGAACGCCGAAGCGGAGAGATCGAGAAGCGAACCTGCCAGCGCCGCCGCACAGGCCACCCGGCGTGCGGCAACCGGTTTGCGCCATAAGGCCAGACTGGCCATGGCGCCCGCAAGCCAGATGATGATTCCGCTCAGGAAAAGCTCAGAGATCATTCCGCAGGAGCCTCAAATTCAACTTCCCCGAGCATCTGAACGGCGTCGGCGAGGCTTCCTTGAATGTACTGGCGCATGATGTCGAGAACCTGCACCAGCACCGGATTTCGTATGGAATAGAAGACCTGGTTGCCGTCTTTACGGTTCACGACAATCTGATGGCTCCGCAAGATTGCCAGGTGCTGCGAGAGATTCGCTTGTTCGAGGCCGAGCTTTTCCTGGATGGCCCGCGCGGAGAGCTCGCGGTCGCGCAAGACCTCAAGGATGGCGATGCGGGTGGGATGCGAGAGCGCGCGAAATATATTGGCCTTGTAAGTGCGTAGCGCCTCCTGCATGTTATTCAGTATATTCCATATTCTGAATATTCGCAATATATATCGACCAAAGGATGCCGCCGCGCCGCTCGAAATCCGGCCTATCGATCGGAAGGGCGTGCTCACAGATTACTTCTTGCCGAGTCCGACACGGATCGCATCTTCGGGAAGGCAATTAGGTAAGCACATCCGATCGGCACTGGTTCACAGAGGATCCCCCTTCTCTGCAAACCAGACTTTGCCGGCAGACTCAAAGGCCGGTTCAGCCGCACGCGGAAGCGTCCGCCGCCGCAGCGGCTTCGTTCAATTTGGCTTGTGTTTCGTCATTCCAATGCCCTTCGGCAGAAGGGGAACCCGCGATCACATCAGACATGGACTATCTAGCAGTGCGATTCTCAAACTCTGACACACCCCTCGCACACCGGAACAAGGCGCCACCGCACCCACGCGCGCTAGCCAGACTCGATCCGCTGATGGCCAGTCAGCCGACGTGTGTAGTCTCGCATTATATGGAAGATTTGGGGCCAAAGCGTCTTGACACCGAGGCCGTCGTCACGGTCGCGCCTCTGGGGAATGGAGGTGACCAAAACCGCGGCGCTCGAAATCAACCAGCCCATGTCGGTTGTCCAGCTGGTCGATTGTTGCGCTGGCAGGAATACTGGTGTCGCGCACGACTGAGAACTGGAATACAGTTCCGACCTGAGTGACGCTGTACTGGGGCCGGATCTCATCGATGTCGGCAACGAAGGTGCCGGCGCACTTCTGAATGAGGTTCAACAGAGAGTGACGGTCGAAGTTGATCCAGATCAGGCTGCCGGCGATGCCGCGCTTGTTGCGGGAATAGGCCCGAGCGTCGGGGCTGCCCATGGTGTATACGGGTGCCTTCTCACCGGTGACCGAATAGTTGATGGCCTGGGCCTATGGTTCTAGACCTCACTGAGTAAATACTCATCGTGGAATCAAATTTACGTAGTTGTTGTCCTGATCACTTGGCAGTGCTGGCCAACAGGAGCATAAGTAAATGAGCACAGACTCGAAAATGTACCCCCCTCTTCCTTCTCCCTATCTCAACGAAGTGTTCGGCCAAAGCATGGGCCGGTTGTTCGGCCACTGCATCCAGCAGACACGCAAGAATGCTGACCTTTCCGTCGAGGAAGCCGCGCGCTTGTCCGGCATGGAGGCTTCTGAGTGGATGGCCATCGAGGAGGGCATCGTGCCCCAGGACATCAACCGGCTGCGGGCCATGGCCGATGCGATGGAAATCAGCTTCCACAAGATCGCCACGCTGGTCCTGGTCTGCTGGGCGGCCTGGGAGTTGTAATCGGGGCGCGCCGCCCCTGGCGCGCCGTACTTATAGTCGTATAGGCTCATCTCGAAGAGAGGAGGTGAGTCGGATCACTACCGTCAACAACGAGGAAGTCAAGCGCATGAATCTGAACCCTCCTGTCGAGTTGCACAACGCCTTCAAGGCGGCGACGGCCGCCCGAGGCCAAAACATGACCGACGAGCTGCTGAAGTTCTTCCGCAGCTACGCCGATAAGCAATCATCGAAACCAGCAAGGCGGCGCAGATGAAACGGGCCGCCCAATATATGAGGGTCTCCAGCGTCGATCAACACCCGGAGACGCAACTTCTCGACCTGCGTCAGATGGCCGCCCAACGCGGCTATGCGATCGTGCAGGAGTACACGGACCGGATTAGCGGCGTCAAAGCCCGCCGCCCGCCCTCAGCGAGGGTAATACCTGGGCCAAAGATCGGGAGAAGGGGGTAAATCGAGCGGAAAGCTGTAGACACGGCGGAAGCTTTCTCCCGGCCTGGGATCCCAGTTGCGCCAGGAGGCGACGTTGCTGTCAGCAATGCGAGACTTGGTTCCCTCTCCGTTGCCGTTGACGGCGGTCACGCAGTACTCGATGAAGTCTGCAGCGGGGACGCTGCCTTCTCCAGGGACGAGGGCGGCAGCATGAATGCCTGGGCGTTTGTCTTGATAGAGACGATCCAACCCACGATAGAGAAGATGAAATTCGCCCCCCCCGGTGGGACGCGCATAGAGCCGGTATTCAGTAATGCCAAGGACCTCGCCCCAGGTAAGTGTGGCCATCCCTTCGGACAATTCGACACGCAAGCCATCTGGTGGAAGAGGCGGCTCGCTGGTTACGTAAATAGGATATTCCGCGCCAGGCAAGCTTTCGTGCGATGCGTTCAAAGCCACAGCTCGGACGTGGACCTTTCCTCCGTTGGCAAGCCCACTCACTTCGATCGCAGGCTCCTGCTGCAAACCAGCCTTCGACCAGCTCGCGCCATTGTCCTTGCTTAACTCGAGCCGGTAAGAGGTTGCAGCGGAGACAGCGCCGACGAAAACCCGAGCTCCGTCTGCCTTGTTCTCGGTTCTCAAAATTTCAGGCGCGATGGGAACAGGCAAGGCATGGGTTAACTCCCACCGATGATGTCCTGCTTTCAGGCTGATGACGAGAGCACCCGATGCTAAGGGTTCGGTTTGCCGCTCACCGTCGATATAGAACCGCGTACCGGCAGAAAGCGGCGGAAGCGTAATGGTCACAGAGGATACTTTGGGCGCGTAGTACTCACCGCGCGGCGGCTGACCTACAATGACTGAGCCGCCGAGCCCAAGGTCTGTATCGGTTGTGCTGAAAGTCAGCCCTGAAACGCCAATCCGAGTGCCGTGAAACATCGCGAATTCGATCCTGTCCTGCCTGTGCCGAACGATTCCGGCTGTTCCGTCGAAAGAAACTGTCGCATCGCTGAAGTGAATGGGTTCGGGGCTGCGAAAGACCAGATCGTCGATGCTGTCGGCATGCACGTGACAACAGCAGGGTTTGGCTTCCACCTGGAGATCCTTCCGGTGGCTGACCACAACCATGGAATCTCCCGCGCCATCGAACCAGGCGCCGATGGTCTTGTCCGTCTGGATGTCTGTTCGCGTCCACGCTCTGTCTGCATCGGTCGAACTGCGGATGAAATGCATGGCAGGAAGTTCGCCGCCGCGGCACACATACCATGAGAGCCGATGGTCAATTGTGGGGTCCAGGACCCTGTCATGGAGCAGGAAATAGTCATGGCCTGCCAGCAGGACGCTGCGACTGACATACTCCGGCGCCGCATACTCTGAAGGCCCTTCGCGCGGCACGATCTCCGCAAATTGGCCGTGGCCCAGATCGTAAAACGGCCGCGAAAGAACGTTCTGGCCGACGGAGCAGAACTTGCCGTTCTTGTAGACGCCGAACGTCGTGCAGAAGTCAGTATCCTGATCCCTGCGGTCGCCTACATCTTCCGATCCGTTATAGCTGTAGGATTTTCCGGCAGCAAAAAAGTAGAGGACACCACATCCGCCCTCCGCTGCAAGTCCCCAGCGGTAGTTCGGTCCTTCGTCAATTTGCTGAAGATGAACGGAAAGCTCGTCCGGAGTTTCCACCGCAGCGCGAAGCACGATGCCATAGCCTGTATGCTTGCGGCTGCGCAGGTGCGGATTGGTGCCGCGGTTATCCGGCGCACGATACATGATGTCGTCCCAGGGCGGTTCGTTGCCGCGCGCAGACTCCGCATCCTGGTCCGTCGAGCGGGACGCCCACATGGCGTGCTCCGCGGCGAGAGGGGCATAACGCTGAAGGCAGGTGCCGAGGTACCAAAGGGACCTTGGCGGCATGCGTTGCTCGGAGTGCGCTCCGATAGGTGGATAGACGCGGCGCGGACCCTCGCCCGGGCCGACCACGCCCCATTCGCGCCCATGGTCGGCCGCCAATAATGCGCGCATCTCTTCTTCGGTCTGCCCATTGAAGGGAGCAGAAAGAGCGTTGACCAACCAATCGGCCATCTCAGCAAGTTGCGGAGTTACGAAGCGCTCCACGCCGTCATAATTGCGCAGCAAAAAACTCGTCCTCAGGGAAGGCCGGGCAAATGCCCACACATAGGTGCCGATATCTTCCGTCCATCGGCCGCCGTCGGCATCCCACGTCTTCACGGATGGCCGCGTGTTGTAGCGCGTATTCAACTCCACCAGTTTCTCCCACATGTCAGCCCAGGCCTGCGCCTTGGGATGTTCGGGAAACAGAAACGACATCGCGGGTGGTGCGGCTTTCACATCGGCCAGATAATTGGGATGGCCAGCGAGCATGGGGACAACCGGCATGAACTCGTCGCTCGCCAGCACATACGCAATCAAGAGATACATCGCCGTGAGCCGCGTGCGCTGCCGCTCGCTCATGGTTGCGCTCAACCGATTGAAGCCGTCGATCCACCACCCCATGATGCGCCTGCTCGGAACCGGGCTGAAATTCACGATGCTCCTGCCCGGAATCAGGCCGTGACCATCCATTTGTCGCGCACCGGTGACAGGAAGCGTGCACACATAAGGCGCGGTCATCACCTGACGCTCCAGATCCGCCGCGGTTTGAACGCCTCCGCCCGTAAAGATCACTGGCGGCCGCCGGGAGCCTTCGGGATAGTCGAGGACCCAATCCTTGACTCGATTCAGATCGAGCGTTCCGTAGCGATTCTGGAGAAACAGAGTATGCGAAGTAAAACTAAGAGGCGCCTGGTATGACAGCCCGTCCTGCTCGACTGGCAGCGAGTCCCGTTCCAATTGATGCATGGCCTCCTGGTCTTTGGAGTGATCGTAAAAGGCGATGCACGTGGAGCGGCGGCCGATGGCCAACGGCCACTTCCAGCTGAAACGACCATCCTGATGGTAAGTTCGAACCTGCAACGTCGGAGATTCGACCTCATAGGCGTACTCGTGGTCTTGCCATTCGGTCGCGTCATCGATGAAAACGCCCAAAGCATCGCTCGCATGCTGGTCCCAGAAATTCGCCCAGTTCCCAATTAGAAAATTTCCCGGCGCCGGTTGGTAGATGCCCAGCCTGATTGGCAGTTCGCCTTCGGCCATCGTCTCGGGATAGATCGGGCGGCTTGAGCCGCACCTTGCGTCGAGATTGCGCCAGGGCTGATCGATACGTTCCCAGGCATAGTCGTCATAGCTGCGGATTTGGTCGGGCAAAGGAAAAGGGTGGTTGGGCGCCTGACGATGGGTCACCTCGAATCCGGTCCAGGTAGATGTAAACATGCCGCGCGCTGCCGGCCGCAGTCCCTCCATATTCTCCTCGAGGCGAACGAAGTCCATCCCTGCGATACATGTCACTTGAGCGAGATAGCGAGAGCCCCCCGCGGTCTCATAAGTGAGTTCATAACTGATGAACAATGGTCCATTCGCAACGCGAGTAGAGGTGATATGCACGACTCGATCCCCGGCGATGCTTAGATTCGACGAACCGATCCACTTACCTCCTCGCGAGACCTGCATGATCGGGCCCGGCGCGTCTCCTGAAACCCGCTGCGTCGCCGGGATGCGAACCTGCATCGGCCCGGAATCGAGCACGATCGTATTGCCCTCCAGCCTTTCGCTGACCTGCGATTGACGCACAACCGGCTTGTCCGCGGCATTCAGAACGAACTCCCGCCGGCCTCCGCTGGGCAGATCGGAAAAGAAATTGAGAGTGGCGGAATGAAGCCCCGCATGATCTTCAATGGCATTGGAGAATTGCATGGGAATCCGCTCGCCCGTGTCGACGCGGGTGAGTTGCAGGCGATTGAGAGCAATCGGGGTTTGAAATTCAATCGGGTAGCTAAGCAGCGTCCGCGGCCACCAGTAGAACGGATGTTCCAGCAAATCGCTCAATACGAAGTGAATCTCGCGATGGCCGTCCCAGACTGCAGGTTTCAAAGCGGAGGAAGTATCCGAAGGCGCCAGCAACGATGCTGCGGACTTCATAGCAGGGAGCGAGAGGACACCAAAGCAAAATGACCGGCGATCCAACATTCTTTCTCCGTTGACAGATCTCTATGTCCATCAGTTTATGCGCTGCATTCAGAAAATGAATTACCTGGGTGGCGCCAGAATAACGAACTTCAGCAATTGAACCGAATGGGATAACCTGTTCACAGATTTCCTGAACTTATAAGGGGTGCCGCGCGATGTCTACGCAGGGTTCTACGTCTTCCGCCAAATCCTTAACTCAACCGATACGTGTAGGCGTTGTGGGCCTGGGCCGCATGGGCATGATCCACGCACTGCATATTCACGAATTGGCACAAGAGTCCGACCTGTGCCGGCTGACATGCGTCTCCACCACCGATCGCAAAGCCGCGGATACGTTTCTTTCGCTGACCGGCGCTTCCACGCCCGTATTTGATGACATAGAAGGCTCGGCGAAATCGGGCTTGTGCGACGTCACGGTGATTGCCACAAATACGCCACTGCATCGCGAGCATTCGTTGATGATGATTCAAGCTGGACAGCGGGTGTTTCTCGAAAAGCCTCTCACCGGGACGTTGGAGGGCGATCGCGAATATGCGGAGCTGCTTGAGCGCGAGCATCCAAACGCGCTGATGTTGGGATTCCAACGCCGCTTCGACGCCCCCATCTGCTTTGCCAAGCAGCTCATCGATCAAGGCGCGATAGGCCGGATCTTCAAGATCTACTCATCGCTCGAAGATTCAGGCCCTGCACCCGACGGATTCGCGAGTCCCGGAATTTTGCCTGACATGGCCGTCCATAATGTGGACGAAGTTGTGTGGTTCTCCGGCCGCAAGCCGAAGCTCGCTTTGGCGATCGGCTCACGCATCTACAGCCACAAGCTGACCACATGCAAGGAGGATTTCGATGATGCCCTGATGATTCTCGATTTTGACGATGAACTTATCGCGCAAATCCAGGTTACGCGCAATCACGTATCGGGTTATCGCGGCGAGACCGTGATTTATGGCGAGAAGGGTTTGATCCGCATAGGATGTTTCAAGCAGAAGCTCCTTGAAGTTATGGTCGAGGCGTATGCAACCCGGGAAGCAAAGGAGCCGCTCGCGTGTAGAAATTTTGAGATGCGGCGGTATAACCAGCCTCTTCCAGAGTTCATCGATCGCTTCGGCGCGGCCTATAAAGAGGAGCTGCGGACCTTCCTGAACTGCTGTCGCGACAACAGGCCGTTTCCGATCACTCATCTTGACGGATTGCGCGCACAGGAGATCGTCGCGGGCGCTATGAGCGCGTCCATCCGCAGGGAAGCCATGGCCAGGATTGACTATCTGGACGTCGCGCGGAAGATGTAGCGCTGAGAGGAGCATCGCGAGTCGGCGCCGAGCGCCAGGGCGAAAGAGCCCATATTGTGCAAGACCGCTCTCCTGAAACTGTCCTCAGGCAGCATTGAACTGTATCCGTAAGCCTTTGATTTCATAGTGCACCCGGAGAGGTTTGAACTCCCGAAGGCGGCTGTCTGCTCCTGACCCTTAGTGGCTAGACCTCCTCTAGTCCGTCAGCCGCATCAAACGCACCAAGGGAGAAATTAGGTTTTCCGTGGGCATCGGGCCGGATACTTTATTTATTGATACTTGTGGTTGCTGCGACTAGAGGACGACCGGCTCGAGAGACCTTGGAATCCCTGCGCCTGACCCTGCTTAAGGTGGAACAGAGCGCCGAACCCGAGCAAGACGCAGAGGCGCTGGCCGAGCTCAAACGCATACTTGTGCAACGCATCGCTGAGCTGGAAGCAATCCAGGCCATCGAGTCTGCGGCTGCTCAAACTGCAGACGAACCCAAGCCTGCCGATTTGGTCCCCCCAGCATCCGTGACGGTGGAAGATTCCAAAGACATCGTCGCGGATGCCGACCTTTCGACTTCACCTGCTGAACCGAAATAAAGGACGGACATCGGACGGGGCTTAAGACCGGGCAGCTTTTCGCGCCCTTTTTGGCGCGGCTAAATCTTTACACGCCGCTGTAGGCCGAAAAACCGCCGTCGATGGGCACCACCACGCCGGTAACAAATTCCGCCGCCGGCGAAAGCAGCCAGAGCACCGATCCGAACAGATCCTGCGGCTCGCCAAAGCGCGCCATCGGTGTGTGGCCGATGATCGATTTGCCGCGCGCCGTCAGCTCGCCGGTTTCCTTGTCCAGCAGCAGAAAGCGATTCTGATTGGTCAGGAAAAATCCCGGCGCGATCGCGTTCACGCGGATTCTCGGCGAGTACTCCTGCGCCATGTGCACGGCCAGCCATTGCGTAAAGTTGCTTACCGCCGCCTTGGCCGCCGAGTAAGCCGGAATGCGCGTCAGCGGCCGGAACGAATTCATCGACGAAATGTTCAGGATGGCGCCGTAGCCCTGCGCCGCCATGATTTTTCCAAAGGCCTGGCTGGGCAGAATGGTTCCCAGAATGTTCAGCTCGAAGACCCACCGCAGCGCATCGGCAGGCAGATCGAAAAACTTCATATCGGGACTCGTCGTGCACTGCGCCTTGTTGCCGCCCGCGCCGTTCACCAGGCAATCCAGCTTGCCAAAGCGCGCGGCCACTTCCTCAGCCGTCTTCAGAATGCTGTCGCGGTTCAACACGTCGCACTGGAAGACCGCGACCTGCTTGCCGTGCTCGCCCATGCGGTCCACGGCGGCCTTGCCCGCGTCGGCATTCACGTCGAGAATCGCTACCTGCGCGCCGCAACCCGCCAACGCGCTGGCAATCTCGCTGCCCAGGATGCCTGCGCCGCCCGTAATGGCGACCGATTTCCCGGTGAAGTCGTACATCTTCGTCAATCCCGCAAGGTCCAACCCTTCCCGCGGCGCAACGCCTGCCTCGTTTCGAGATTCATGTCCAGCCTCGACCACTGCCACTCCTGCCATGACGCACCCTTTCTTCGGCTCTCCGCGCAACCCTGCGATCCTTCGCCGCGTCGCGCGCAAACCTGCGATCGTTCGCCGCGCCTTTTGAGGCGCAGCATGAGAGAGCCGAACCGCGCCCCGAGTATAGAAAGCCGCAAGTGGTCTAACCAGTGATCCCCATCACGTGCGGGCGGAGAGAACGGAGTTGTGCAGACTCTGCGGAGCTAGAAAGGCGACGATCAGCTTTCAGGCTGGAACGATCAACCCTTTGTGAATCAGCGGCTTGAGTGAGCGCTCACAGTTTCACAGTTTCTGTGGGGCGCGACATTTCTGGCTGTAAGTAATTGATATTAATAGCGTTACCTCGGTCCACAGTTTCACGGTTTCTGTGAGTCTGCGCCGATTCATCTGTAAGTTATTGATTCTTATATGGTTCCAGTTTCCACAGTTTCACAGCCCGTTTTTTCGTGTTTGGGAGGGGGGTGGGGGTAGGCCGGGTAGGTGGTACGGACCGGGGACATACCTGACATTTTGAACCGGGGACATCCCTGACACTTCAATCGGGCGATGGTTCGGGCCAGGACGGAGATCGGATGCAATCAGCATGGAACCATTGTGCGCCGGGAGGGCGTAATGATCTGCAAACCGCAGGAGGTTTATTTTCGGCCACAGGTCTCTCGACCCGCGCGCCTTTTGAGGATCGAGAGCAAAGATGCCGTCGCCCGGGCCGCGCAGCGCGAGCTTCTCTGATGGCCATTGCCCCGCATCCAGTCGGCGCAACCCCCGAGCCTGGGAAACTTACGCCATGCCGACTTCAGGGTAGTAATCCGCAGCCCAGCCGAAGTAGCATGCCAAGCTGTTGATCCCTGGAGTCTTCGTGCGGACTGCCCGCTTCGTCTTGATTTCAAAAGAAGATCGAAGTTCTAGCCTCCGCCGTGCAGCCATCGCACTGCAATCACTTTTGGTTCTCTCTTGCCACCCAATATACAAAATAGGCAAACGAATCTGCGTTCTTCATCGGCGCGTCAGGGGGGATGTTCGGAGGTAGATCGGGGTGAATGAGGGGCATGAACAGTTTCCCGAGCAAATCGGCGTTAGCGCTCCCGACCAGGTCCTGGCATTTCTGCTGGCCATACACCACGTCGTCCTTTAAGCCGCCCTCAAGTTCATGCGACAGCTCGTGTACGAGCGTAACTGACTGTCCCCACGGTTGTTCAGCCCAGAACAGCGGCAAGATGAAGATCAGGGCCTGCCCTGGCGGAGTCTTCCAGGGGATAACATAGGCCGCATACCCCCTAGAACCTTTTGGAACGGGCGGCAATCCGGGGGCATTAGGATCCCCAGGGAATATGTTGTCGCCTATGTTCTTGATCCTCTGCGCCAGCAGAAGGGCGCCGTTGATGTCGTCCCGAGTCGTAGCCTGAGTCGCCTGCGAGGCATTGCCTAAAAAGGTGGTGCCCAGTTCCTGGGTTGCATCGTCCCAAGGGATTTTGTCGGTGTGCGCCTTGGCATTCTTCAGCATTGTGATCGCGCCGTCGAGCGCCGTCCGCAGGGTGTCTGCCTGCGCGGGCGTCCACTTCGGAAGGTTCTTGAGAGACTTTCCGGTGCAACCTGCATTGGCCGGCCCATAGTTGACCGGCAAAGTCTTGCCGGACCCGTTGTCGAAGCCTGGAGGCAAGTCGACGAGTTGGCCGCAGATACACTGCGCCACCTGTGAGGCCGAGAGAGAGCTCGGGATGGTTTGCTGCGTCTGTGTCGCGGGCGGCGTTTTTCCCGGGCATTCGGTAACCCAGCCCGCTTCATTCTTCAACAGCCACGTGCACAACCTGCCGCCGTCCGTCTCGCCTTCCAAATAGGGATTGGAATTGACCGGCGCTCCCGCGGGGTGGATTACGCTTTCCAGGGTCTTCGCTGAGTCTGATATTTCCAGCGTCGATGGAATGACCGAATAGACCGATCCGAATGCAGCGGCCGCCACGTCTCCCACGATTGTCGGGGTGACCTTGCAATCGTTAAATCCAGTCTGAAATCCCGCCTGATAGCGGTAATAGGGCGCCGCGGCGGGCTCGTCCGCCCGGGGCGGCTGGCAGGGTTGATTCTCCGACGAGGTCGACGTGTCGATCGGATAGACCCTCTCCGTCGTCGTTTCCGGGACTCTCTGCTCGGGGGTGCCGCCTCCGCCAGTCGTCTTCGGAACCAAGGTGGTGGTCGTAGTGGTGGATTGCTGGCGGCATATCGCCATGCACCCCGGGTCCACCGGAGAAGTCCCGCACGAAAAGCCGCGCACGGACGCAGCCTGCACCTGGTCGTATGGAATGTAGATTTGGCCCGGTGGGTTAAGCGCCTCGCAGTAATAGCAAACGCCGCCCTGGTGAGCCACCACCGTCGCGCCCTTCAGGGTGCATTGTCCTTTGGCGTCCTGCCCCATCGTCTGCGGTTGGCAGGTCAGCGGGTTGATGCCCAACTGTTTCCAGATGTTCGGTTTCTGCGAAGCAATGCAGCTCGTCGAAAACGAGTCGCTGGCGGTATCCGCCGAGTAGCTACCGTTGAACACGTCCTGCGCGCGACCGATGCCCGCTGGTGCAAGCAGCAGGGCACACGCCGCCGCCATGCATGCGCAGCGAATGGCTTCGCGCCAGAAAAAAACGCGCCGTATCGCTTTTTCAAAAGCGGCCCGCAGTTTCCAGGATGATGCCGCGGCCGGTGCCCCCCTCTCTACAAGCGGAGTCACGGAATGTCCGTCACTCAGGCACATCACGGGCGCCTGCGCACCGGCCGGCGCAAACGCCAACGACGCAACCACCGTTTGTGCCGCCGCGATCTCAAAACGCGCTCGCCTCTTCATCGCTTTGAACCTCTTCACTGGATTTTCTTGGGGGGGGGAAAGTACGCTTGCGCAGGATTCTACTACAGTC
Organism: uncultured Acidobacteriota bacterium; assembly: GCA_963826735.1. Classification (GTDB taxonomy): domain Bacteria; phylum Acidobacteriota; class Terriglobia; order Terriglobales; family Acidobacteriaceae; genus Telmatobacter. The sequence goes on along the minus strand of CAWGYN010000002.1, from coordinate 203,763 downwards.
AGCGCACCCCGCCGCGTCCTTACGATTGGGACTCGGACGTTCCGGCCGTTCGTCGGCTAGTCGGAAGTTGTCGTTCAGTAAACACCCCTTGGATCGGTACTGGTAAACGCCCCAGGGTCCGAGAGCGCGGTCGCGCCCAGCCGGCCCGGCGATTCTGCTCCAGCCCCCTCAGTCCCCGAGTCCCTTAGTCCCTCGGTCCCTGTTTTCCCGACGCCTGTAATCGCTTTCTGGCACGCAAAACACGCCAAAAGTGCGCAAAAAACGCGCTTTTTAGCGTGTCTATCGCCTGTTTGACCGCTCTTTTGGGAGATTCTCTGCCGACCGCGGCTCTTATTCGGGAAATTCTTTGGTTACACTCACCCTTCAAATGTCCAATTCTCGTTAATTTGCCTCAAAGAATCGCAACCTCCCGAACGAACATTCCCGGGGCGCGCCGCACCACTTAAGCGAACATGTGGCCGGGTCAACGCACCATTTAAACGAACATCTACGCTGATTCCATGGGGCTTGACCCGGCACGCCCCCTTGAACTCAGAATCCACGAGTTTTGCTGGTCGGCCATCGCATCGCGAACGTGACCTGAATCACGGCTTTCGTCCTCCGCTCGATGTATCAGTTCAAGAGGAAGACTGCGAAGGGGACGAATCTCATGCTTCTCGAGTTGACGGTGCAGACCAAGAGCAAAGGGCGGCATACGGTTGATGCCACAGCGAATCTGGCGAAGATTATTGACTCGAGCGGCCTCTACCACCAGGTGAAGAATAAGGGCACGGTTCTCGAAGGCAGTTGGGACCAACTGATGGCCGTGGCCAAGAAGTGCCACGATGAAGTCCTGAAGACGCATCAGAAGATTGTGACGGTGATGCGCGCGGTGGATGGCCCCGAAGTGGCTCCCTGCTCGCATGCGCCGGGCGACTGCGCCGCCATGAAGGAACTGCTGGAAGACGACGGCGACTGGATGATCATGTGAGGCAGCGGAGCTAGCGGAGTTGGCGCGGTTAGCGGAGTTAGGTCATCCCAGGCTGATGCGGTTTCCCACCCTTTCGCAAAAGCGCGAAAGGATGGGGCAACACACTTTGTGCTAGACCGTTCAGTGAGAACTCAAACGAAAAGCGGAGCGATGTGCGCTCCGCTTTTTCAATTCGCAGTGCCTGCTCACGCAGGCCTGATTCACGCCTCAATACAGGTGGAAATCGACCTCGACAGTAATCATGGTCGGAACCGGGGTCTTGCCGTCCTTCATGGCCGGCTTGAATTTGTACTTGCGCACGGCTTCCATGGCCTTCTCGTCCAGTCCCATGCCGAGGGTGCGAGTCACATGGACGTTCTGCGGATTGCCCTGGGCATCGACAATCAGCGCGATGATGCAAACGCCCTGGTACTTGGCGCGCCGCGCTTCGTCAGAGAACTCGGCTTCAGGCTGGTAAATCGGCACGGGGGCAGAGATTCTGCCGCCCACCTGGTAAACCCCGCCGCCGGTATTGCCGCCGTAACCGGGCCCATATCCATTGCCGTATCCGGAGCCGAGGCCGCCGCCACTGCCCGATCCCATGCCGGCGCCGTTGCCGGTGCCCGCCGAGGCCATCGTCACGTTCGGTGAGTTATGCAAGCCGATCATCGGCATGTTGTTATCGGGCAGCTGGATGTCTTTCTGCACGTTGATGGCCGCGGGTTCCGCCAGCTTGGGATGCTCGATGGTCACTGGCGTGGGCGGCGTGATGGGATCCGGCACCTTTTCCGGGAGCTTACCCTTGTTGGCCTCGATGGGGCTGCGGTCGCCGCCACCACCGCCGCCGCCGGCTTTGGTGTCGGACTTGGGCGCGTTGTAGTCGGAAATGTCGATGTTGACATTGAGCGCCTGCTGCTTCACCGTCTCAATGACTTTCTTGCCGACAAAAAACAGGATGATCAACAGGATGGTGAGGTTGATGGTGGTCGAGATTCCGATGGCCCAGGGATTGGGCTTGACGGCCATGCGGTCGGGGACGGGAATGGGCGTCGAGGTCAACTGCAAAGGCGGCAGCTTGACCGGGAAAAACACGTCGCGGACGCTCTCCCAGAGGTCGGCCCATAGCGGCTTTTCCTCGAAAGCTTTGCCGAGGAAGGCATCAAGCTCATGGCCAAACTCCGGCCCTGCGCCTCGCTGGTCGTTCTTTTCTTCCGGTGTCATGTGCGTTGGTTGTTTGCCCTTATCGCCACCACTGGGCTGCCTTTGCCCGCTCAGGCGCGAGCTCGCCCGTTACGGGACCATCCATCCATTATGCTTTACCGCGCCCTTCTTTGTCTTGGCTAAACGGTAAGCACTCACGACCTCCAGCAGCCTCCAAAGTTTCAGGACCGGTTACTTTGATGCACTCATAAACGATAGACGCTCCAGACGGCCGGTTTGTTACCGGAAAAATCGTCATCCTGCAGTTTACACTGGGTTATGAACAGGTTTGCATCCTAGAACGGAGTCCCGATGTCCCCTGCGCCGGAGTTGAAGGCGACCCTGACCCTACCCCAGACAGCCTTCCCGATGAAAGCCAATCTACCACAGAATGAGCCGCTTCGGCTGGCGCGCTGGGCCTCGCTCGGCCTGTATGAAGAGCTGCGCAAAGCCTGCCAGGGGCGGCCGGTTTACCTGCTCCACGATGGGCCGCCGTATGCCAATGGACCCATTCACCTGGGCCACGCTCTCAATAAGGGCCTGAAGGACTTTGTGGTCAAATCCAAGACCATGGCCGGGTACGACGCGCCCTACGTCCCCGGCTACGACTGCCATGGGCTGCCGATCGAGATCAAGGTTGACGAGAAACTGGGCCATAAAAAGCTGGACATGCCGGTGCCAGAGGTGCTGGACGCTTGCCGGGCCTACGCGCAGAAGTACGTCGACCTGCAAACAGAGCAGTTTGAGCGCATTGGCTGCTTCGGGCGCTGGCAGACGCCGTACAAGACCATGGCGCGCGGCTATGAGGCGCGCACGCTGGAGGCGTTTTACGGATTTCTGGAAAAGGGCTTCGTCTACCGCGGACTGAAGCCGGTTTACTGGTGCATCCACGACCGGACGGCGCTGGCTGAGGCGGAAGTGGAGTACGCGAACCACACCAGTCCGTCGGTATACGTGCGCTATCAGCTGACCAGCGATGCGGCGGCGATTGCACCGGCGCTCGCCGGCCGCGAGGTTTACACCATCATCTGGACGACGACTCCGTGGACGCTTCCCGCGTCGATGGCTGTGGCGTTTCATCCGGACTTTGAGTACGTGGCGATCGCAGACGAAGGCGATGCGAAAGCGCCGGCGTACATTGTGGCGGCGGAGCTGGCGGAGAGCGTGAGGGCCGCTTGCAAGCTCGGGCCCGCCAAAGAGCTTGCGCGCTTCAAGGGCGCGGCGCTCGACCGCGTGACGTTTCAGCATCCGTTTCTTGACCGCACGATTCTGGGCGTGCTGGCCACTTACGTGACCGCCGATACCGGAACCGGGCGCGGTGCATACCGCGCCCTCGCACGGCGCGGACGACTTTTATACCGGGCAGAACTACGGTCTCGACCCCACCAGCCGCGTCGATGCCGGCGGGCACATCCACGTCGATCCCGATGCGTGGCCGCTCGCCGACGCCGCCGGCCTTCGACGGAATGAAGGTCTTGGCCGCGAACCCGGTGATTGTGGCCATGCTGGAGGAACGCGGCGCGCTGCTGGGCGGCGCACAGCTCGAGCACTCCTATCCGCATTGCTGGCGCTGCCATCATCCCGTTATCTTCCGCGCTACGGAGCAGTGGTTTATCTCGCTTGAGACGCCCGTGAAGCGCGCCGACGGATCGGAACAACCTACCGGCAGCTTGCCATCGAAGAGATCGACAAAGTGGTGTGGGACCCGGCTTGGGGCAAGGAGCGCATCACGAACATGATCGCCACGCGGCCCGACTGGTGCATCAGCCGCCAGCGCATCTGGGGCGTGCCCATCGCGGTGTTCCTATGCGAAGAGTGCAACCAGCCGATCATGGATGCGGATCTGAATCGCAAGATCGTGGATCTGTTTGAGCGCGAAGGCGCCGAGGCGTGGCATACTGTCGGCGAGCGACGGGTTGCTTGCCGGCGGGGACCAAGTGCGCGACACTGCGGCGGCAACAGCGTTTCGCAAAGAGACCGACATTCTCGATGTCTGGTTCGACTCCGGCGTGAGTTGGCTGGCGGTTTGCGAATCGGATCCGGATCTTGAGTGCGGCCTATAAAGGCATTTGAGGCCCAGGACGGCGAGAACGGTGCACGCGAAGTTCTTGTATCTGGAGGGCGGCGACCAGCATCGCGGCTGGTTCCACTCTTCGCTGCTGACCTCGGTGGCGCTGCGCGGGCGCGCGCCTTACTCGCACGTGGCCACGGCAGGCTGGACGCTGGATGAGCAGGGCCGCGCCATGTCGAAGTCGCTGGGCAACGGCGTCGATCCGGTCGATATTGCCAACCGCATGGGCGGCGAGATCGTGCGGCTGTGGGTTGCGTCGGTCGATTTCCGCGAAGACATGGCGGCCAGCGAAAACCTGATGCAGCGCTGCGCTGAGCTCTATAGAAAGCTGCGCAACACGTTCCGGTTTCTGCTTGGCAACCTGCACGGGTTCGATCCCGCGCGCGACCGCGTTGCGGAGGCAGAGCTGCTGCCGCTCGACCGTTACATGCTGGCGCGCACGCGCGAGCTGACCGAAAAAATTCTCGGCTGGTACGAGGCCTTCGAGTTCCATCGCGTCTACCAGGCGGTGAATGAATTCGCCATCGTCGACCTGAGCGCCTTTTATCTCGACGTGCTCAAGGACCGCATGTACACCTTTGCGCCCACGAGCCAGGCGCGGCGCTCGGCGCAGACGGTGCTGTGGCAGATCACCGAGGCGCTGGTGCGGCTGGTGGCGCCGATTCTCAGCTTTACTGCCGACGAGGTGTGGGAGCATCTGCCGCCGGTCGAGGGCCGCGAAATCAGCGTGCATCTGGCGCTGTTTCCCACAGCCGGAAGAGATTTTCTCCGAGGATCCGGCGGCGCTGCTCGAGGAGTGGAAGCAGCTCTTTGAGGTTCGCGATGAGGCGCTGCGCGAGCTGGAAGAAGCGCGCCAGGCCAAGAGCATCGGCAAGGGTCTTGAAGCCGACCTGTGAAATCACGGCGTCCGGTGAGGCATTGCTGAGCTCCTGCAACGCCACTGCCGCCGGACTTGAAGGAAGTTCTCAATGTTTCGGCGGTGCGAGTTGAAGAGTACCAGATCAGAGTCGATCTTCAGGCATCCGAATCGGAAGTGATACTTCCCTCGTTGGGCGGACACGTTGAAATCCGTGCACTGCCCGCCAGCGGCTCCAAGTGCGCCCGCTGCTGGAACTTCATGCCCGACACCGCCGACTACGGCATCTGGCAAAATGTTTGCGGCCGCTGCCGATCGGCGCTGCAAGAAATGGGCATCGCACCGCCGACAGCCGGAGGCCGCACAGTGAGCTTTCTCCAACTGGCCCCGGCCGCGGCGCCTGCCCTGGCTGCTGCTGATCTCCGCACTGGTCGTGGTCGCCGACCGGCTCACCAAGACGTGGGTGACGCGGCACATTCGCCTTGGCGGCGCCATTCCCGTGATTCGATCACGTGCTGCGCATTACGCATTGGACGAACGAGGGCGCGGCCTTTTCGCTGTTTGCCGACACGGCCTCGCCGCAATCTGGTGCGCTGGGGCCTGATCGCGTTCACCCTGGTGGCCGCGCTGTGCGTTTTGATCGCCATGGTGCGGCTGGGCAACCGCATCACGCTGACCACGGTCGCGCTCGCGCTCATCCTGGGCGGGGCGCTGGGCAATGTGCACGACCGCATCGTCTATGGTTCGGTCGTCGACTTCATCGAGGTGCACATCTTCAGCTATCACTGGCCCGACTTCAATCGTGGCCGACTCTTCGATCGTGACCGGCGCCTGCCTGCTGTTTCTGGATTCGCTGCTGCCGCGGAGAAAATCCAATTCCTGACCGCGGCGCGGCCCTTCGCGGTTATACTGGCTTGACCTTTCAGCTGCGAAATCGGGCACAGTCTCCGCCGCGGTTGAATCAGCGTTTTCAAACACGTCCGCGAGGAAACTATGAAAAAGTTTTTTGTAACTGCGCTCGTCATCGGGTTCGTGATCTCCGCTTCGTTTGTCCGCGCGCAAGCGGGCCCGCCCCCATCCGCCACCACCACGGCGTCGCCGGAATCCACGCCGTCAGCCATTCCACCCGACCAGCAACCCACAAAGCAACAGTTGGCGAAGCTGTTTGAGGTGATGCAAATTCGCGAGCAAGTCGCGACGGTGATGCAAATGTTTCCGGCGATGATCCAGCAACAGTTGCGGCAGCAGGAAAAGGAGATCGCGGCGAACCAGCCGGAGGGCGCAAGGATGAGCCCGGAACGGCAGGCGGCGCTGGAGAAGGTGACAGAGCGTTATCTCGAGAAGGCCATGACCCTCTACTCTGTGGACGAAATGCTCGACGACATGGCCGCGATCTACCAGCGGCATTTCACCCGCGAGGATGTGGACGCCTACATCGCGTTTTACTCCACGCCCGCCGGCAAGCATCTGTTGCAAATGACGCCGGTCATCATGCAGGAGTACATGCCGGTGGTGATGCAGCGCGTCCAGGAGCGAAGCAAGGCGCTCACCGCGGAAATGTCGAAGGAGATTACTGAGGTGCTGAATTCGAGCGCGCCTGACGCAACCGAGCCGGCGGCGCCCGCGCCGAAGTAATCCTCCCGATCGCGGCGTCGATCGTAGATCGTTCTTTCACAGCTGATCACGGACGCCGCACAGCCCTTCGCCGCAGAGTCCTTTTCGCCCGCCGCGGCGGAAGACGGGTGGGCCGCGCCTGCACAGCGCGCGGCTGCGGCTGCCCGGTATAATTGGTCGGACCACTTTGCCATCTTCTGGAGTCTGACTAAATGCCGCAAGACAGCAGCGAATTACCCACCTCTCTCCCGAACATAGGTTCCTCAGATCGCATGTCGCACGAGCGCTGGGTCATTTGCGCCTTGTTGTTCTTCGCCACGGTGATTGCCTACGTCGACCGTGCGGTGATTGCCAATCTCAAGAACACACTCGAAACCGTGATTCCGGGCCTAAACGACTTCAAGTATGGGATCATCACGGTGGCGTTTCAACTGGCCTACGGCATCGCCATGTTCGTTGCCGGCGGCCTGACCGACAAACTGGGCACGCGCAAGGCGTTTGCCATCGCCATCTGCCTATGGAGCGTCGCGGCCATGCTGCCCGGCCTGGCGTTTTCCATCGTCACTTTTGCGATCGCCATGTTTCTCCTCGGCCTGGGCGAGGCCGCCAACTTCCCTGCTTGCATCAAGACGGTAGCCGAGTGGTTTCCCAAGCGCGAACGCGCTTATGCCACCGGGATTTTCAACTCCGGCGCCAACGTGGGCAACATGGTTGCGCCTGTTGTGGTAACGGCCTTTGTGGCCTTGTTCAGCAAATGGAGCGTTTTCGGCCCGGCAAATGCCTGGCGCGGCACCTTTGTCGTTGCGGGTTCTTTAGGCTTTGTGTGGCTGATGTTTTGGCTCACTATTTATCGCCGGCCGCAAGACCACCCTCGCGTCTCCAAGGCCGAGCTCGCACTGATCCTCAGCGATCCCGGCGAGAAGATCGAGAGCGTTCCCTGGAGCCGCGTGCTGCCGTGCAAGGAAGCATGGGCATTCGCGGCCGCCAAGTTCCTCACCGATCCAATCTGGTGGTTTTATCTATTCTGGATCCCTGGCTACCTGCAGACCACTTTTAAATTGAGCCTGTCGCAAATCCGGGTCCCGGTGATGCTGGCGTACGCCATCTCGATCGTTGGCAGCGTGGGCGGCGGCTGGATCTCGGGGGCGCTTATCAACCGTGGCATGACTGCGAACAAAGCCCGCAAGAGTGCGCTGTTGCTTTGCGTCCTCTGCATAGCACCCATCTTTGCAGCCCCATTCATTCATCACCTTTGGCCCGTGGTGGCGCTGTTGGGTCTGGCTACCGCCGGTCACCAGGGATGGTCAGCGACATTGTTCACGCTGCCCTCCGATATGTTTCCCAAGGCCGCAGTGGGCAGTGTGACCGGCATCGGCGGCATGGCGGGAGCCATCGGGGGAGTGCTGCTGCTGTTCAGCGCGGGGGCGATTGTGCAAACGACGCACAGCTATGTATCGCTGTTTGTCATCGCGTGCCTCGCTTACCCCACAGCATTTCTTGTCATTCACGCCATCTCGCCCAGGCTGGCGCCGGCGCGGTTTGAATAAAACACAAGCGGAGCTAGCGGGACTAGATGAGTCTCAGCGGCGATACGGGAGGGTGCGTTCTGGGGTGGAAAATATTAAGTAGAACTGTTGCCCTGCCGCTCCACTTATTTAATTATCCGATTGAGGAACCTGATGAAATTTCGCTGGAACTTGTTCTCACTAGGCGCCCCTTGTTGCGCCTTTGCTGCAATCTGCTTTCTTCTTCTTAATTTTTCTCACGCCGCGCGGGCGCAACGCCTTTCCCAGAACGTCATTCCTTCTCATTACTCGCTTGAGTTCACGCCCGATCTGAAGGCTGCCACCTTCTCTGGCTCTGAAGCGATTGACGTCAACATCAAGGCGCCTATCAACGCGATTACGCTGAATGCGATCGAGCTCAAATTTGAGAGCGTGGAAATCGATGGCGGCGACGGCGCCACGCAATCGGGATCGGTGAGCTTGGATCCCGAAAAACAGCAAGCCACGCTCACCTTTGCGAAGACCATTCCCGCCGGCGATGCAACGCTGAAGATTCATTTCACGGGAATCCTCAACAATGAATTGCGCGGCTTCTATCTTTCTAAAACGGCGAAGCGCAGCTACGCCGTCACGCAGTTCGAATCTACCGACGCGCGCCGCGCCTTTCCCTGCTTCGATGAGCCGGCCTTCAAGGCAACCTACGACATCTCACTGACGATCGACGCCGGCGACACCGCCATCTCGAACAGCGCCATCGCATCGGACGCGCCGGGGCCCGGTCCCGGCAAGCACACACTGGCTTTCGGAACCACGCCCAAAATGTCTACCTATCTCGTCGCCTTCGTGGTGGGCGACTTCCAGTGTACCCGCGGCGAGCAGGACGGCGTGGCTCTGCGCGTTTGCGCCACGCCCGACAAGATCGCGCTCACGCCCTTCGCGCTCGATATCGCGAAATTTGCCCTGCATTATTACGACCACTATTTCGGCATTCACTACCCGCTCAAGAAGCTCGACTTCATCGGCATTCCCGACTTCGAGGCCGGCGCCATGGAAAATTTCGGCGCCATCACCTTCCGCGAAACCGACCTCCTGCTCGATCCCAAGACCGCGACCTTTCGCGCGCAACGGAATGCGACGCTCGCTATTGTTCACGAGATGGCGCACCAGTGGTTCGGCGACCTGGTGACCATGCAGTGGTGGGACAACGTCTGGCTCAACGAAGGCTTTGCCACGTGGATGGAGAACAAGTGCACGGGCGCGATGCATCCCGATTGGGAGATTCCGCAATTTGTCGCTGCCGAGGAACAGCACACACTGGATATCGATGCGCAACCTACCACGCGCGCCATCCGCGCCCGCGCCGAAACGCCGGAGGAGATCGATCAGATGTTCGACCGCATCGCCTATGAAAAGGCGGGCGCGGTGTTGCTGATGGTTGAGAATTATCTTGGCGAGGAAACCTTCCGCGAGGGTGTGCACGCGTACCTGGCCGCGCATGAGTACGGCAATGCCACCGCCGAGGATTTCTGGAACGCGCAGACCGAGGTGAGCCACAAGCCGGTCGACAAAATCATGGAGTCGCTGGTGGCCGAGCCGGGCGCGCCCATTCTGAAATTTGGCCTTCCCGCCGCCGGCCAAGTTCACGGTCGCGCAGTCGCGTTTCTTCCTCAGCCCGGGCATCACGCCCGATCCCCAACAGAAATGGACGCTGCCGGTTTGCTTCAAAGCGGGCGCGAAAAAGCAGGACTGCCAAGTCCTCACTCCTTCCGCGCCATCGCTGGCGGTGCCGGCTGCGAAGGTCTTCTTCGCCAACGCGGGCGGCAAGGGCTATTACCGCAGTGCGTATGCGCCCGCACAATACGCGGCGCTTGTGGCCCAGATCGAAACCGGCCTGACTCCCGAAGAGCGCATCAGCCTGACCGGCGACGAGTGGGCGCAGGTGCGCGCCGATAAGGCAACGGTCGGCGATTATCTGACGCTCGTGGCTGCGCTCAGGTCCGATCCCAGCAGCGATGTGCTCGCGAACGCCGTAGACAACGTGAGCGTGATTACCGGCGACGTGGCCCGGACCAAAGAAGAGCGCGACGCGCTTGCCGCCTGGATTCGAGGGACGTTTATCCCGGTGTATGCGCAGCTCGGCAACGCCTCGGCAAGCGACACGTCGCACCAGCGTGAGTTGCGCGCGTATCTCTTCGGCATTCTCGCCTCCGGCGGCAAAGATGCGAATTTGCGGGCCCAGGCGCGCGACATCGCGAAGCAATACTTAGACGATCCGTCTTCGGTGAGTCCCACTCTCGGCCAAACCGCTCTCAGCATCGCGGTGGAGGAAGGCGACGCAGCGCTCTTCGACAGGTTGCAAAAGATCTACGAGACATCGAACGATCCCGAGTTGCAGGAAATCGCGTTGCGCGAGCTTGTCATGTTCACCAATCCCGAACTGCTGGAGCGCGCTCTCGAATACGCCGTCTCTGCGAAGGTGCGCAATCAGGATTCGGCCATGCAATTCAACATCGCGATGCGGATTCCGGAGAACCGCGACCAGACCTGGAAATTCATCAAGTCGCATTGGGACCAGGTGCAGACGGAATTCACGCCCGAGATGGGCGAGTACTTTGTGGCGGGCGCGGGCAACTTCTGCACCGTGGAGTCGCGCAACGACGTAAAGAACTTCTTCGCAGCCCACCCGGTGCCCGCGGCCGACGCGACCCTCAGGCATGCCATCGAGCGCATCGACGGTTGCATCGAATTGCGCCGTGAGCAGGAGCCTAATCTCAAGAAATGGCTGGCGGCGCAAGGGCAGTAAACTAATCGCTGCTAAGAAGCGCCGGCCTCCAGGCCGGCTGTCGTGCGGGTCTCCAGACCCGCACATCGCTTCTGGCGGCGTGGACGCCGCCAGTACAGCCGGTCTGAAGACCGGCGCTACGCTCGAGCTATCGCGGTACTGCTGCCAAAGCCGACGCTGGCGTAGTATCTTGCAGAAAGAACCGAAGCACGAGCTTTATAGAAGCGCTTTATGCATGAGCTTTCCATCGCGACCAGCATTGTGGAGTCTGTCACCGAATCGGCCGCTGCGTATCCCGGAGCGCGCGTGAAAGAAGTGCGGCTGCGCGTGGGCGCTTTGGCGTCGGTGGTCGAGGACTCGCTAAGCTTCTGCTGGGAGCTGGCTACGGAAGGTTCGCCGCTTGCGGGCGCGGCGCTGGTGATTAACATGCTGCCCGTGATCTTGCATTGCGATGCCTGCGAAGCCGACTCCGAGATTGCGGGCGTGCAAAGTTTTCGCTGTCCTAAATGCGGCGAGCTGGCCGCCGATTTGCGCCAGGGACGCGAGCTGGAAATTGAATCGATTGAACTGGAAGAACCGGACGAAGTTGCGAGGAACGGATTGAGGAGCAGGTATGACGACGCGCATTGTCGAGTTGCGGCGGGGAATTCTGAAAAAGAACGACGAGCTGGCGGCGGGGCTGCGCGCTCGATTCACTTCGGCAGGCGTGCTGGTGCTGAACCTGGTTTCAAGCCCGGGCACGGGGAAGACCGCGTTTCTGGAGCGGACGCTGCGTGAACTCCGCGCTCGCGGCGCGCAGGCGGCGGCCCTGGTAGGCGATCTGGAAACCGACAACGATGCGCGGCGGCTGGCGGCGAGCGGCGCGCCCGTGCGCCAGATCAATACTCACGGCATCTGCCATCTTGACGCGGAGATGATCGCAAAGCACCTCGACGGCTGGGAGGAAGTTTCGCTCGCCGGTCTCAACTATCTGTTTATCGAAAATGTTGGCAACCTTGTGTGCCCGTCGAGCTACGATCTGGGCGAGCGCATCCGCGTGGCCCTGCTCAGCGTGACTGAGGGCGAAGACAAGCCGCTCAAATACCCGGGGCTGTTCAACTCCGCCGATGCGGCGGTGATTACCAAGATGGATATCGCCGAGCCCTGCGGCTTCGACCGCGAGTTGGCCCTGCACAATATCAACGAGATCCGGCCGGGCATTCGCATCTTCGAGACCTCCGCCAAAAGCGGCGCGGGGATGGACGCGTGGCTCGACTATCTGGCGGAACAGGCGAGACCCTCCTGAGCCCACCGCGGCCCGATCTGGCCCATTTCGCGATATTCTTCCCTCGATCGCGGTTGCGTGCGGGTGGCCCGTAGCGGTACCGTTCAGCTAAGGTCGGTAGCACGAAATGGGTCCTTTGGATTCCCCTGGGCAACATGCGGGTGCATCGGAACGTGCTCGCCCGGGTTTCGCCCAAGACACTATCGAACGGCTCTTTGAGTTCTCGCCGGACGCGATCCTCGTCTCCGACGGGAACGGCGTGATGCGCGCCGCCAATCCGCGCGCAGAGGAGCTATTCGGTTACGCGAGCGAAGAGCTGATCGGCCAGCCGGTAGAAATGCTGGTGCCGGCGCGCTTCCGCGGCGGCCATCCCCGCCATCGCGAAAATTACAGCGCACATCCGCGCACGCGGCAGATGGGCGCGGCCCTCAATCTCTTCGGCCTGCGCAAAGACGGCACGGAAGTTCCCGGTCGACATCATGCTCAAGCCGATCGCAAACCGCAGACGGCCCTGCGGTGGTGACTTTCATCCGCGACGCCACGGAGCAACGCGCGGCGCAGGAGGCGTTGCGGCTCAACGATGCGCGGCTGCGCTCCATCGTCGAGAGCATCGGCGAGTATGCCATCTATCTGCTCGACCGCGAGGGCCACGTTCTGACCTGGAACCCTGGCGCCGAACGCATCAAGGGATACAAGGCGGACGAGGTGCTCGGCCTGCACTATTCGCGTTTCTTTACGCAGGAAGATGTGGAGCAGGGCCGTCCCGCCGAACTTCTGCGCCAGGCCATCGTCAAGAATCGCGTGGAAGAAGAGGGATGGCGCGTGCGCAAAGACGGCTCCCGCTTCTGGGCCAACGTGGTGCTCACTGCCATCCACGACAGCACCGGCGCAGTTACGGGCTTTTCCAAAGTCACGCGCGACGTGACCGAGCACAAGCAGGCGCAGGAGTCGGTGATTGCCGAGCTCAGCAGCCTGTTGCTGGCCAATGTGGACATTCGCAAGCTGCTCGCAGCGTTTACCGCAAGCATCCGCCAGATGGTGCCGCACGATGCCGCGACGCTGGCGCTCTATGAAGAACCCACCGGCAAGCTGCGCGTGCAATTCCTCGCCACCGGCGACACCGACGCTAACCAGGGCGAAGTGCTGCTCGATCCCGATGCTTCTCCCGCCGGCCAGGCATTTCGCACGCGGCGGCCGGTGATTCTCAACAAGATTGGCCGCTGGCCCTTCGCGCCGGAATCCGTGCAGCACCTCATTGGGATGGGCATGCAGTCGGGCGTCTGGGTTCCGCTGGTGCACCGCGAGAGGACTCTCGGCACTGTGATGGTGGCCAGCCGTCTGGAAAATGCTTTTTCGCAGCACGACGCCGAAATGCTGGCGCAGGTGGCGGGCCAGGTGGCCATGGCAGTCAACAACGCAATGGCCTTTAAGCAGATCGCGGAGTTGCGCGACCGCCTGACCCAGGAAAAGCAGTATCTCGAAGATGAGATCAATCTCGAACACCGCTTTGAAGACATCGTGGGCGAAAGCACCGGGCCTGCGCAACGTGCTGCGCGAGATTGCGACCGTTGCGCCCACCGATGCCACCGTGCTCATCCAGGGCGAGACGGGAACCGGCAAAGAACTGCTGGCGCGCGCCATCCATCGCCTGAGCCCGCGCAGCGAGCGCACCTTTATCAAGCTGAACTGCGCGGCCATTCCCGCCGGCCTGCTCGAGAGCGAGCTCTTCGGCCACGAGAAGGGCGCGTTCACCGGCGCCATCGCGCGCAAAATCGGCCGCCTCGAGCTGGCGCACGAAGGCACGCTCTTTCTCGACGAGGTGGGCGAGCTGCCGCTCGATCTGCAGCCGAAACTTGCTGCGCGCCCTGCAGGAGCGCGAGATCGAGCGCCTCGGCGGCACGCGGCCCATCCCCGTCAATGTGCGCCTGATCGCCGCCACCAATCGCGATCTGGCCAAAATGGTCGCGGAAAAAGAGTTCCGCAGCGACCTCTTTTACCGCCTCAAGGTGTTTCCGGTTTTTGCGCCGCCGCTGCGCGACCGCGTCGCCGACATTCCCATCCTGGTGCGTCATTTTGTTTCGCGCCACGCCCGCCGCATGGGCAAGACCATCGAAACCATTCCGCCGGAGGCCATGGATGCGCTGGTGGCATGGAAGTGGCCGGGCAACATCCGCGAGCTGGAGAATTTTCTGGAGCGCGCCGTGATTCTTTCGCGCGGGACGGTGCTCTATGTGCCGCTCGCCGAACTCGAATCCATGCAGGACGAGGAAGAAGACGAGGCGGCGTCCACCAATCCGACGCTGCAAGCCGCCGAGCGCGAACACTATTCTGCGCGCGCTGCGCGAAGCCAAAGGAATGATCGGCGGACCCGGCGGCGCGGCCGAGCGGCTAGGCCTGAAACGCACCACGCTCAACTCCAAAATCAAGAAGCTCGGCATCGAGCGCAACGACTATATGTAGACGGCGAGTGTGAGTGCGAGGGTGAGCGCTCCGCGACTTCCCATCGTCTCCGTGACGAAATTTCGTCGTCGTCACTTCGTCACGCATCGCCCGCCGCCACGCGCCGCGACAGATTCCAGAAAAATTTAAATGCTTTGATTTCAGCGCGCCATGACCTTCGCAGCGCAGCCGCATAAGTTTGGCACGCGCCGTGCCTTTATCCGGGCATGGCGCAGGACGAGCCAGCAAGTGCTGCGAATCACTCGTTGAAGAAAAATCGGATGCAGTCGTTCTCAAGCTGGAAGGGCGCCTTGCCGGACCATGGGCGGCCGAACTTGGCCGCCTTTGGGAAGAGAAAGCTCCGGCATTCACGCAAAAGAAAGCTGTCTCTCGATCTGCGGGAAACGACGTTCGCCGACCCAGGCGGAATTCGGATTCTGAAACCATCTACGCTCAAACCGGAGCCGCGATCCTCAGCGGCACACCATGGACCCAGTATCTTGCCGAAGAAGTGGCAAGCACGAACTCTCAACCAGCGGGCTCGGAGGTCTGAAATGCACACAGCATACGAAACGACGAACCAGGCAAGTCTTCCTTCCTACCGGAAGGGTGAATTTTTCAAGGCGTTGCCGGCCGAGGCTCTGGCCGATCTCGAGCATTTGCTCGCGCCCTCCAACTATCCCTCTGGCATGGTTCTCTTCTGCGAGACGCAACCGGCCTCGGGCATCTACGTGGTTCTCGAAGGCGAGGTCAAGCTCTCGATCAATTCGCCCGACGGCCGCCGCCTGAGCTTCCGCATCGCCAAGGCTGGCGAAGTGCTGGGCCTTTCTTCCGCGCTCTCCGGCGGCGAGTACGAAATGACCGCGGACACGCTCTACCCATCCAAGATCGCGCATATCTCACAGCAAGTCTTCCTGCAATTTCTCTCCCGCCATCCCGCCGTCTACCAATCCGTGGCGCGCGAGATGGTCCGCACCTACCACACCGCCTGCGAGCAACTGCGCATGGTGGGCCTCTCAACCTCTGTACCCGAGCGCCTGGCGCGTCTGCTGCTGGTCTGGAGCGACGAGCCCGATCAGAAACCCGAACGCGCGGCGCGTTGCCGCCTCTCGCTTACGCACGAACAGATCGGCGAGTTTATCGGCGCTTCGCGCGAAACCGTTACGCGCACGTTGAGCATTTTCAAAAATCATCATCTGGTGGCTCAGCACGGATGCACGCTGACCATCCCCAGCCGCGTGGCTCTCGAGAGTTACGCGCGCGGGTAAAGAAGAAGATTTCGTCCTCCTGGAAAGAAAACTCAACCGGCCGTTTGCTCGAGCTGTGCAATGGGGAAGGTATAGCGCGATTCCAGCAAGCGGCCGATTTTTTCCTTGGGGCTGTTTTAACCTCTCTTCATTTGCCGCAGCGCCAGCTGTGCCGCATGGTAGCCGCACATGCCATGCACGCCGCCGCCAGGAGGCGTCGACGCCGAGCACAAATATAAATTGCTGGCGCCCGTCGCGTAGCCGTGCAGAGTGGGCCGGAAAATCATCTGGCGCAGCGACAATGCGCCGCCCCCGATGTCGCCGCCCAGAAGATTCGCGTCCATGGTTTCCAGCGCAGCCGGCGTCGAGACTTTGCGTGCCAGAATGCAATCGCGGAAGCCGGGAGCGAAGCGCTCGATCTGCGCGTCAATGCGGTCTTCCATCCGGGCGCGTTCCGTCGTATCGAAATTCGTCCCGTTGGGCACGTGGCAATACGCCCACAGCACATGTTTGCCGGCGGGCGCGCGCGTGGGATCGAAAAGCGTGGGCTGGGCAATCAGCACGAAAGGCCGCTCCGCGCAGCGGCCGCGCGCCACGGCGGATTCCGAAGCGGCAATCTCCTCGAACGTTCCTCCCAGGTGCACCGTAATGGCGCGCCGGCACTGCTGCGCGCGCCACGGGGCAGGATCCGAAAGTGCGTAGTCGATCTTGAATGCACCTGGTCCTGGCTGGAATCGCTCGCATGCGCGCCGGTAGTCGTTGCTAATCCGGTCGCCGGCAGTGGCCAGCAGTTGCCGTGGCGCGGTGTCGAAGAATATCAGATCGCTCTCCGCTTCGAGCTCTTTGAACGCCGCCGCATCGATGCGGTGCGAAGTGTGCACCGTGCCGCCCAGCGAATTGAGATAACCGGTGAGCGCTTGCGCAATGGCGTACGCGCCGCCACGCGGAATGGGCCAACCCACCGCATGAATCGTGATGCCGAACATCCATCCGATGGTTGCGCTCAGCGGCTGGTCGAAGCTCAGGCAAGAGTGCCCTGCCAGGCCCGCAAACACTGCGCGCGTGCGGGGGTTCGAAAAATGGCTTGTTGCGAAATGTTCTGCGGACTCAAGCGCGCTCAATCCGAATTTCGCCATGCGCAACGGATGGCGCGGCATACGCAGGAGCGGCCCCAGCGAATCTTGAGCAAATTCCAGCCAGTGATCGGCCGCAGGCTGCATCAGCTTCCGCCATGCGTTGCCGTCTTCCCCTAGCGCGCGCTCGGTTGCGGCCAGGTCGCGCTCCAGCACCACGGCGGTGCCGTCGTCGAGCGGATGCGCGAGTGGCGCTTCGCCGTAGACCCACTCCAGGCCGTGCTCCGCGAGTGGAAGCGTCTTGAAAAACGGCGAACCTGCTGCGAAAGGATGCACGGCCGAGCCAAAATCATGCAGAAATCCCGGCAGCGTGAGGGGCAAGGTGCGGGTCGCGCCGCCCGGTTCGGATTCGGCCTCGTAGACGTCCACGCGCAGCCCCGCCTGCGCCAGCACGATGGCAGCCGCCAGCCCATTCGGGCCCGATCCGATCACGCATGCGCGGTTCATCGTGTTATTGTCCTCGTTTCATACTCCTCGTTCACCCGCGAACTTACTCTCTCCCGGAGTTGACGGCTCGCTGACTCGCTGTCTAATCGTGCGGCGGCAATTCTTCGGGAAATTCCACCGCGGCAAAGCCTCCATCCGCGGTCAGCGTCAGTTCCGGCGCGTATAGGCCCAGTAACTGGCGCCGCCACCAGTTGCCGGTGTTGCGCTTCTCGTCCATCGACGTAAACCAATACTGCCACAGCACCGCGCGCACGTATCGCGGCGGCAACTGCGGAAACGGATTGCGGCGGAATAACGCCAGCACGTCGCTGTCACCGAGAAGCAACCGCTCCTCGGTGAGCGGAACCATCTCGTTTTCGCGCCAATCGCTCAGAGACGCGAACCACAGGTTCCAGTCGAAACGCGGCTGGTATGGCGCGTAAATGCGCGGCGCTTCGTTCAGCGCCTGCGGCTTGTTGCGAAATTCGTAAGCAGTCCAATTCATGCCGTCGTTGGAACCCTGAAATTCGATCTCGTAGCGGCCGCGTGTCATCACCGCGAAGAGGCCGTACTGGTTGGCGATGCGAAATGGCTCCAGCGCTTCGATGGGCGCGACGGGCAAATGCACCTCGCGAAACGGAATCGCGATCATCTCCGCAGTGGTGTCGTAAGCAATCCAGGTCAGCAGAAATGCCGTCACCGACAGTCGCGTGATCCGCCAATAGAAGGCGGCCCGGCTCGGCATCGCTGGCCCGCTCTTTATTGATGGATGCTCGCCCTCGTGCGCTGCGGCTCCTGCTTGCGGCGCGTCGGCGTGCGTTGCGGCGAAGATCGAGATCGGCGCATCGTCCTCTGTTTTCAATCGCGGTTCGGGCGCGGCTTCCGGTTCGGTCGGACGGAAGCGTGCGGGAACGAATCGCATCAGGAACTTGTCATCGAGCAGAAGAAACCCGAGCGCCAGCACCAGGTAATTCAAGAACGTGTAGTTGGCGGTGAGAATCACGCCCATCTCCCACGGCGTGACGATGCAGAAGCAGATCAAGCGCACGCGCCGGGGGAAAAACATCATGAAGACGATCGCCAGTTCCAGCGCCAGCGTGCCGGCGACCGTGGCCGCGTGGAACCAATGCGGCAAATGCTCGACGTACCAGCCGATCCACGTGGGCAGCGGGCCGTTCTGGTAGTACTCATCCATGGCCGTAAAGTTGCGCCACTGCGGATCGCCGCTAGCGAGCTTCACCATGCCCGATTCGAAGTAGATGCGGAACCACTCCCACTGCAGTAGGAACCAGCTGGCGCGCGACGGCGGATGGTTCGCGCCCCATCCCGGCATGAGCCCCGGCGGGGTGAAGAAGAGCGAAAGAAATCCGGCCTCGAGCAACATGCCGTCCGACTGATAACTCGAGAACACGCCGGACGCGCCAATGAATGAGAGGAAGCACACCCAGCAGACGAAGAAGCTGAGCCGCGGCCACAGGTTGCAGAAGGCGGTGATCGACTGCTAGCAGTCCGATCCAAGTGACCGCCATCAGGAAGTCCGAGCTCGCCGAAATCCAGAACAGCGATGGCGCATACCAGAAGCGCGGGGCCCCAAGTTGTTGTGCAATCGCGGCCAGATATTGCGCGGCGGGCAGAATTCCTTCAGGACCGATCAGGCCCTTGATCTGAAACAGCAGCGAATAGAACGCGGAGAAGTAAATGAGGGCGAGCGAGCGCAGAAAGATCCATCGCGGAACCAGCCGGCCACGCGGGCCGCGGCGCGCATCAAAAAGCCATCGGAAGATGTCGATCAACTTGCGCCCATCCATCTCTGGATCAGGATACTGGCTGGACTACGCTCTGTCACAAACGAACGCGCGGTTTTCCAGGTCTCTGAGGGCCAGGAGGCCCTCAGTACTGCCGGCCTGGAGACCGGCGCTACATGTTCTTGCGGCGCGCGAGAAATCTGCGCTAGCCCAACGGCGCAGCCAGAAGCGCGGGCTTCTGGTCGGCGAGCGTCAGCATCAGTTCGCCGAAAAGCGTGTTGGCCCAGGCAAACCACGAGCGCGTGAACTTCGACGGATTGTCCTTATTGAACGACTCGTGCATGAAGCCTGTGCCGGCCGTGGTGTCGCGCAGCCAGCGCAGACATTGGCGAATCTCCGCGTCGTCGGTCGACGTGAACGCGCGGTACATGATCGACATCGGCCAGATGGAGTTGAGCCCGATGTGCGGCCCTCCCACGCCTTCGGCTGCCGTGCCGCGAAAGAAATACGGATTGGCCTCGCTGAGCGCGAAGGTGCGCGTGCGCTGATAGATTGCATCGCTGACCGGGCAAATGCCGAGGTAAGCCAGCGTCACCAGGCCGGGTGCGTTGGCGTCGTCCATAAGCAATTGGCTACCGTAGCCGTCTACTTCGTAAGCCCAGATCTCGCCGTGGTGCGGATGGTTCATGCGTCCGTGCTGCGCGGTTGCCTTCGCCACTTCATCGCTCAGCGCCGAGGCGCGCGCAGCCAGGGACGTATCCTGCGCGGCATGTGCGGCCAGCTCAGCCAGTTGCCCAAGAGCCTTGGCCGCGAAAAGATTTGCCGGCACCAACAGTGGAAAAATGCAGGCATCGTCCGACGGGCGAAACATGCTGAAGATCATGCCATTGGGCCGTGCCGGGTTGCCGAATCCAGAAAGCCCCTGCGTGTCGTAGGGTGATTCGGCCTTGCGCTGGAAACTGTACGGCCCCTGCGACTGCTTGCGTTGCTGCTCGGTAAAGGTGCGCAGAATCGCATCCGCGGCTGCGCGCCATTGCGCGTCGAACGGACCGGCATCGCCCGTTGCCTGCCAATAACCGTGTGCCAAACGAATCGGAAAGCAGAGCGAATCGATCTCCCACTTGCGTTCGGCCACGCCCGGGCGATGCTCCGTGTGATCGCCCGCCGCCCAGGAGAGCGGCGGATCGGTAGCGTCGCGCGTGAACGCGTTGGCATAGGGATCGAGGTGAATCATGCGCGCCTGGCGGCGGATGACGCCTTCGAGCAGAATGCGCAGCCGCGCATCCTTGAGCGCGAGGCGGAGATACGGCCAGACCTGCGCCGAGGAATCGCGCAGCCACATGGCATCGATGTCGCCGGTGACTACGTACGTGTCAGGATGCTTGTCGAAGGCGCCGGGAACCACCGTGGTATCGAGCGTGTTGGGCAGGCAGTTCTCGACCAGCACGCGCAGAGCCGGGTCGGCAATCAGGCGCTGCAACGTGGCGATGGCGTCTTCCACCGCCGGGGAGGTGAACTTTCGGTCCGCCACGGGTGGCCGCGCGTGTGGCAGCTTCGGGCTCGCGGTTTCCTGGCCGGTTGGACTCGCGGGCGCAGCCGTTGCCTGCCCCGCAAACGCGCGCGCGGCTCCGGCCTGCATCAGGCTCCATGCGCCCGCGCCAAGCAAAACCTCACGCCGCGTCGGCCACTCACTCCTCGAATCGTCTTTCATTTTGCAGCCGCTCCCTAAAGTTCGTTGAGAATTACCAAAATGAGTGCTCAGACTCCGTAATTACGAAATTACGCCGAAACAAGGTGCGGGCGTGGACGCCCGCACGGCAGCCGGTTTGGAGACCGGCGCTACGAACGCGGCAAACCGCCGCGCCGTTCGATTATAGTTTCTAGCAACGCTTCGTGACCGGTCTCTGGCGTGGATTTCTGTGAGGTAAGACATTATGCGTCGATTGATTCTCGCTGGATGGCTTTGGCTTTTGGCTGGCCCCGCGCTCTGCGCCGCGCCGTCGGCGCTCTTTTACATGACCGATTCCGCCGACTCCGTGAGGTCGTTTCTCGCTCACTCGGGCAAGATCGATCTGCTGGTGCCCGCCTGGTACAACGTGGATGAAAGCGGACTGGTGACAGGCGCGCCCAACGCAACAGTTCTCAAGGCCGCGCAAAGCCAGGGCCTGCCGGTCATGCCCATCGTCGCGCTCTTTGGCAAAACCAAGTTCCACAATCTGGCCGGCAATGATGACGCTCAAAAGCGCATGAACGATGCTTTGCTCCGCGAGGCAAGGTTGCACGGCTACATCGGCTTCCAAATCGATTTCGAGACATCTCGATTATCTTGACCGCGACCGGCTGACGGCGGTGGTCACACGTTCGGCCGAAGCGCTGCACAGCTCGGGCCTCAAGCTCACCATCGCCACTGTGCCCAACGCACCCGGCTATCCCGGCAATGGTGGATTTTCAAAGTGGATGTACACGGACTGGCGCGGCGCATACGATCTTGCCGCTCTCGCCAAATCCGTAGACCTGATTTGCCTGATGACCTACGACGAGCACACGCGCTGGACCATGCCCGGCCCGGTTGCTGGGTGGCAATGGACTGTCGAAAATTTAGACTACGCCCTGCAGTTTGTGCCCAAGGAAAAGCTCTCGCTGGGAATTCCGCTCTACGGCTACCACTGGTACACCGGAGCGCCCATCACGGATAAAACCACTGGCGACGAACGGCCCAATTTGACCGGCGACTCCATCAAGTCGGCTGATGCGCTGCAGCTGTCCACCGAATTCGCCGTCAAGCCCGATTGGGATGCGGCCGATCACACTGCTTTCTTTTTCTTCTACCGCGATCAGATGCGCGAGTGGGTTTTCTATACCGACCTGCAAGCGTTTCGCGACCGCTATCAACTGGCGGCGGATCGCGGTCTCGCGGGCTTCTGCTCGTGGTCTCTCGGACAGGAGGATCCGGAGATCTGGGCGGTGCTGCCGGATCGAAACGCGGGTCACTGAGCCGTCAAGACTTCTTCAATCCATCGACGTCCTTGAAGTCGACTACATAGACGGCGCCATCGGCTAACGTGATCTCGGCTCCGAGTACCGAGCCAGATGGAGTTACGTCCACGATCCGGACATCCTTGACCGGGCACAGTTGGTCTTTAGTCCATTCGGAGTCGTCCGTCTTGTGCAGCATGGCGGTGATCATCAACTCCATCGGCGGATTTTTGGCGGTGCGTTTGCGGTGAACATACAGCACCGTGCTCTCGTCCGCCTCGGCGTTGAAACCGCGATGCACCTGGCTCTGGATCTCGTCCCAGCCGGAGTAGGCGATGAGCGCCACCTGGCGGCCGGGAATGGAGGCTGTGATGCCGCGCTCTGTGTCGGTCTCGAAGGCGCGCACTACGGCGCTTTCACCGCCCATGTGGGGCAGACCGAAATGGCCAAGCGTGAGCTCGTGCTCGAAGGCGAGGCGGCAGCGATCCACGCGCACCACGCCGCCCGGCACGGTGATTTCCGCGAGGTCGATGAGGTATCCGACGCCATTGTTTGGCGGCTTGCGCATGATCAACTGCCGGTAGAGCACTCCGTTGCGGACGCCGTTGAAGAGAATGCTCTGCGAAGTCGAGTAGGCGCCGCTCTTCGCTGCCGTGTTATCGACGGTGAGGCCGGTGAGGTAAAAATTGATGTCGACGCCGCGCAAATCGCGAGGGTCGAGACTGCGGAAGCAGTACTCCTGCGATGTGCCGCCCTTACGGATTGTGGTTCTCCCACGGGAAATGCGTATTGAATACCAGCTTGGAATAGTTGTGATCGTCGTCGTACACCTTGCCGGAGACGATCTCCGAACTGCCGCTGCTAGCCGTGGTTGACAAGAACGATCCCCGGTTTTTCCAGAACCGTTCTCTTTGACTTCGCGCCCAGTTTCTCCCACATGCCGTCGTTCTCTTTGGCCGTCCAGAAAGGCGCGTCTTCAGGCAACGCCAGCGCGATGAACGGCAGAAACATAATGAACGGGCTGGCGGGGCAACTGTAGCTCTGGATGGCGATATTCCCGATGACCGTAAAAGCCCAGGCTGGGGATATCGTTCTGGTAAAAATCTTCGCGGCCGGTGAACTGCAAAATCGATCCGGAGCACAGGCGCCGCGCCCATCCGGGATCGAACGGCGGTTTGGTCTCGAGCATGAAAGACGCCGGGAAGCCGCCTGAGATCCAGGAGCGATAGCAGATGCTGCGTGCCCACATGTTGATGAAACCGTTGCGCGCGAAAAAGTTGGAATAGGTTTCAAACAAGTTCCACGAAACTTTTTTCGAGCACCGAGGCGATCTCGGGATAGTGCTCGCGTCCGAAAGCGCGGCTCCAAATGGTGCCGTAGACCACAAAAAGACTGATGGTGTAGTAGTTGTAGCTTTGCTCCAGATACCAGCCGTTGCCGGCATGGTAAGACGCGATCCACATCAGGTGGCTCTTGAGCAGATCGTCGTCGATGGCGTAGCCGTGTTTCTTCAGGAACGAGAGCGCGCAGATATTGAATAGCCGCCAGTTGTTTTGCGTGGTGCGATGATGCGCCCACTTGGAGATGGTGACGGCCATCGCGTCACGCTGCTGCTGGGTCAAATGCGGCCACAGCACATCGGGCATCAGCAGGAGAGTCTTCGTCAATCCGCCGAATTCGCAGGTGAACTGATAGGTGGCGTCGGGCAAATCCTCGGGCAGCGGCAGGCTGTTCGCGTGTCCTGGCGTGAGCGCGTTATAGAAATGATGGCAATAGTAATCGCGCAATTTGATATTGCCGATGGACATCTCGGGATCGACGTGGATCAGCGGCGCAGCGAGGTTGAACGTCCTCTCCAGAGCTTCGAATTCGTAAGAACGAACGCGCCATTCCGGGTCATTCGGCTGGGGGTAGGATTTGCCGGGCACCAGCGGAAAAATGATCGGCTGGTCAAATGACTTCACGTGCCGGAAGGCGCGGCCCAGGACATATTGAGCACACTCGATATAGTGCTGGCGGGTCATTCCCGTGATCGGGCTCCGGTCCAGGTCTGGATTCGCGACCACAAAGGCGTCCTGGGTTACGTTTGGAGGGGCGGCGATGGTTGAGCTGTTCATATTTTGTTTGTATCTCGAATTATACCAATTCCGGCTCGGAAATGATCGGCGAAGGCGGCATCTCACTGTGATAATTGCAGTTATCCCTAGCGCAAACGACCTCCGATCAGAGCTAGAAGTGACGCTTCGCAGCGATCCGGCAGCACCAGCCGAGCCTGGCCGGGGGAAGCTCAGAATTCCCATTCAGCCCCGCTTGTCAAGGGAGGTTTTTGAAGTCCTGAGAAAACGTGGGGGACGCGGCGCGTGGGGCAGCCGGCGTTCGCGTCTCCCTAAAGCTCGACTGCCGGAATCTTCACTTTTCGTCCCTCGGCGCAGGACGTGTAGATGCTGCGTACGAGTTGCAGCGCGCGATAGCCTTCGATGCCTGACGACGCCGGCGCGCGGCCGGTCTTGCAGGCCTCGCCAAAGTCAGCGAGCTGGCGTTCGAACGGGGTGAGCGAAATCGCCATGGGATCGGACGCGCCTGACTTGGCCGCGAGCGAAAGCGGCGGTGGCTCGCCTACGTCGTCGCGCACATCCCATGTGGTCAGTTGGTCGCCGGTCACGATGGCGCTGCCCTTGGTGCCGTGGATCTCGATGCGCTCCGGATAGCCCGGCCATAGTGCGGTCGCGGCCTGAATCACGCCCAGCGCGCCTGATGAATAATTCATCACGGCGCACACCAGGTCTTCCGACTCGATTTTGTGAATGGCGCCCAGCCGCCAGTAACCGAAGACCTCGTCGACGGCGCCCAAAAGCGAGAGCAGCACATCCACCTGGTGGATGGCCTGGCTGATCAGGGCACCGCCGCCCTCGCCGGCCCAGCTTCCCTTCACCGGGCGTGCGTAATACTCATCGGTGCGGTACCACTTCACGTAGGCGTCTGCCTGCAAAATGGTTCCCAGCCGGCCCGCGGCCAGCGCGCGCTTGAGAAACAGTGTGGAATCGTCAAAGCGGTGCTGGCTGACCACGCCCAGTTGAATGCCCGCCGCGCGCGCCACCGCGATCATGGGCGCCGCGGTCTCGAGGTCCACGGCCATCGGCTTCTGCACCAGCACGTGCTTGCCATATTTCGCGCCCAGTTCCACGGCGGCGAGCCGGTAGCCCGGAAACGTGCATAGGTCGAGAAAGTCCACGTCGGCGCGGCGGCTCAGCTGTTCGGGAGTGGTTACAAATTCGGCGCCCCACGCCGCGGCAAACTTCCGCCCCTTTTCTTCGGTGCGGTCGGTGCACGCCGTGATCTGGTAGCCGATGTTCTTATAGGCCTGTGCGTGCTTCCATGCGATGGCTCCTGTGCCGATAACTCCCACTCTCATGGATTGCAAGACTCCCATCACAATGAAGTTTTACGAAACCCCATCATACAGAACAGCTCCGGCAGAACGGCTCTGGCAAAAACAGTTCGCCAAAGAAACTCGGGGCATCGGCTTTCGGCCGATGCCCCGTGACGACTCAACTTCAAGCGGTCTGCGCGATCCAACTCTTCATCGTGATGTTAGAAATCAAGCTTCAGACTGAACTGAAGGATGCGCGGAGTATAGGGGCTGGTGGTGGTGATCTGGCCGAACAGCGAGCTGTTGAATGCCGCCGTAGGGCCGGGCAGGTTGGGATGGTTCAGGCAGTCGAAGCACTCGCTCCGGAACGCGAGCTTCATGTTCTCGGGCATGGGGAAGTAGCGCACGATGGCCCCGTCAAGATCGTAATAAGTAGGGCCGAGGAACTCGTACGGCCTCGTATTGCCGTATGTTCCTGGACCGTTTTTCGCGAACGACGCCGGGTTCAGGACAATCTTCCGGCCTTGCCCTGTCAGATACGGGCTTCCGATCTGGTTGGGCCGGTCGACGTTCACGCCCGTGAGCGAAGCGTCCGTTCCGGTGGTGGGTGTTACGCGCGTCCCGGAGATGATGGCAACAATGGGCGCAATCTGCCAGTCGCTCAGCAGCGCCCGCTCCACTGGACCTCCCTTCACCGAGCTTGTGGCCACTACGGAGGTATTGAAGTTATTCCTGAAGTCTTCACCGCAGTTGTTGCGGTCAGTGGCGGGTTTCAAGGGATTCTGGAAGGTGTTGCCGCCCAGATCGCCCACGTCCGTGCCGCCGGTGATGCACTTCGACCAGGCGTAGTTGGTCAGCAGCGTGAAATCGTTGGCCAGACGGTGTTGCACGGTGAGCAGCAAGCCGTCATAGATGCTGCTCGATCCGTCGTACATCACGCTGATCTCGGAGTAGTACGCGCCCGTGACAGGATTGGCCAGCGCTGTGGCGCGGCGTTGGTTGGTGTTGCCCGTGCTGGAGCATGCCGTGCCGCTGGGTCCGGGAGCAACGGTGAGCGATCCGCAGCTTCCCGCACCGGTCCACGTGCCGGGAATATAGGTCGCAGGATTGTCCTCGTTGCCCGACGGAATGTGTACAACGTGGTTGGCCAGGTAGCCGACCGTAACTTCCCAACTGGCGCCCAGTTGCTTTTGCACTGTCAGGTTCCATGTCTGCGTATAACTGGGCTTCATATTCACAGGGAACAGGAAGTACGAAGCTGCGGACGGGAAGTAGGCGCTGGTGCGGCTCGGCGGATAGGGCTGCGGAAAGGGATTGCCGCCGGGGTAACCCGTGTACGGATTCGAAAACGTGCCTGCAGGAGGATTGATCGTGATCGCGTCTCCATAGGGTGCGTTGTTCTCATAGCGGTCTTCCATGTAGACGATGGGCTGCGAAAACCCTACGGTATAGGACGCGCGAATGCTTTCACGGCCCAGGCCGCGTGGATCCCAGGCAACGCCGATGCGCGGCTCAAAGTGATCCCAGTGGTTGTTGATGTAGCCCTTGGGGACGCCGGGGTCGCCAGCGAAGAGCAGTCCCGGAGGCGCGCTCTTGAAGACAGTGGAGGTGGTTCCGGCGAGGAAGGCCGACATGGAGAAGCTGTCGCCGCGGCCCGCGGTCTCAACCTCCGGCAGGTCCGACTCCCACCGCACGCCGGCGTTCAATGTGAAGCGCCGTGTTACCTGGTAGCTATCCTGCGCGTACATTCCAAATTCGTTTTTGCGGAAGGTGCTGCCCGTGTCGTTGCCCTGATAAATGGTGTAGAGATCGCCAAGGAAGAAATCGGCCATGGCGTCGCCGCTGAACGAACCGTTAAAGGTGAATTGCCCGTTGGCGTTGTTGGTGCCTTGCAGGTTCATGTGCGGGTGCAGAAAGTCGGCGCCAAAACCAAAATGATGTTTGCCGCGCGTCCAGAAAACGTCGTCCACCACATTCTCTGAGTTCGTGGTCACCTGGTAGGTCTCGCAGGTTCCGCAGGACTCGGTAAAGTCTCCCGAGACCGCGATGTAGATGTAATTCGGAACCGGAATACTGACGTTGATGCCGACCGTCTGCGGAGTGATGAGGCTTGACACCTGGCCGCGGCTGATGAAGCTGCGCGTTCCGGCTACGTGGAACGCATTGACCATCGACGAATTGATCGTGTACGTGTGGCCTAACGTCAGTGACTGTTCCTGATCATTCAACTGCGGGTTCGTAGTGTTGAGCAGGTTGTTATTGAAGAACCCCTGCTGGAAGTAGTGGGTAAGGTAGTAGCGAACGAAGAGGCTTTGCTTTTCGCTTTTGTTCCAATCCACACGCCCGATGTATTGATTTTCGCTGGTGGGATTGGGCGGACCGAAAAGTAAAACACCGTTCGTAGCGGTCGCGAGCGGAAGATACTTCGTCACCAGTTGCACGGCCGATTGGTTATAGGCCGTCGGGCTGATCTTGTTTCCGACAAACGGCGCTTTGAGTGTCTTGCTGCCCTCAAATGCCGTCCAGTCGCCATTCAACATGGCCTGCGTGGGAAGAATGTACTTGGTGTTGGCCGACTGCTGGTGAACAATGGTTCGTTGGTAGCCGCCAAAGAAGAAGAGCTTGTTCTTCACGATCGGTCCACCAAGTACTCCACCGAATTGGTTGCGCTTGAGTGTGTCGGGCAGTTGGCCGGGGGCCCAGAAGTAGTTTTGCGCATTGAAGTAGTTGTTGCGGAGGAACTCGAATGCAGTGCCGTGAAACGCGTTGGCTCCCGAGCGCGTGACGATATTGACCACTCCACCGGGATGGAAGCCATACTGCGCGGCGAGTCCCGAGGTTTGCACGCTGAATTCCTGCAGTGCGTCAGGGAACGGGAACGGCAGGTTGACATTGGAGAAGCTGTCCGTGTTGTCGGCGCCGTCCATCAGGTAATCGGTTTGGGTGCCCTGGCTGCCCGCGATGGAGTACGTGATTTCAGAAGGGTAGTTCTTGGATCCCACATTGTCGCCGTTGGGCGCGACGGCGGTGGCGGCAGTAAGCAGGATGAGTTGCGTGGCCTGGCGGCCGTTGAGCGGCAGATCGATGACGCGTTGCTTGTCGATGACCTGAGAGACTGCCTGATCCTCGGTCTGTACCATCGAGGCCTCAGAGGTGACCTGGACGGTCTCCGAGGCTCCGCCCACCTTGAGCTGCACATCGACGCGCAGATTGTTGCCGACTTCAAGAACGATGCCGGATTGGGTGTAGGTTTCGAAGCTGGCTTTTGTCACCTTCAATTGATAAGGTCCGACGGGCAAATTGGGCAGCAGATATTCGCCAGTCTGGCCGGTAGTTACATCGCGCCGCAGTCCGGAATCTGTTTGCAGAGCCTCCACGGTTGCAGACGCCACCGGTGCGCCGGTTGGATCGGTAACGATTCCCTGCATCTGACCGGCTCCGACGGCCTGTGCGCGTGCGAGCGGCGCATTGGTCAAAGTAAAGATGAGAACTGCCAGGAAACATCCCAGGGCGATTCGCATGGTTGTTTGTGGTTGCGAGAGGGCCTTGCACAGAACTCTGAAAGACATGGGGAATGCCATTTCGTGACCTCCGAATTGTTGCTCTCGCGAAGTATAGTCACCCAAAAAGGACAGTTGTCAAGCCGGAAAAGCCTATTCCAGCGGGAACAGGACTCTGCTTGCAGCACGAGGGCGAAGGCCGGAATCAGGCGGAGACTGACACTGCCTTTGAGATGGGAGTCACGCTGCCACGTGCCGGTTGCGGCGCGAAGTCGGCATGCCCGAAGAGGACCTTGTGCAGCACCAGGGCTGCGGCGCCGCGCAGGCGCGCGGCGTCGCCATCCATGGCCGGCACCACGCGGGGCGTGTGCGGAGTAATTGACCTGGCAATGAGCTGGCTCTCGAGCAGCGGGCAAATGCGCGGCCAGAGCGCCGTGCAGTCGCCGACGATGATGATCACCTCGGGAGACAGGCCTGCAGCCAGCATGGTCAATCCCCGCGCCAACCCGGTCATCATTTTGTCGATGGAGCGGAGAGCGCGCAGATCGCCGGCCAGGGCCAGATTCAGCAACTCCTGAAAGTTGGTAAGCGTGGATTCCGGCGCCAGCTCACGGTAGTAGCGCAGCCCCGCACGGTTGGAGGCAAAGACTTCCCAGCAGCCCGCGTTGCCACAGCCGCACACGGGGCCGGAGTCGTCCAGCGTCATGTGGCCGAACTCGCCCGCCATGTCGTCTCTGCCCCGCACCACGTTCCCGTCGACGAGCAGGCCTGTGCCGATGCCTTCTGAAACTGAAACCACCAGGATGTTGGAGGCGTCGTGGAAGTTTCCGAACCAGCGCTCCGAGAACAGGCAGGCGTTGGCCGCGTTCTCCATCTCGATCGGGGTTTCCAGAACGCGCTGCAGCTCTTCATGCACATCGATCTGGCCCCAGGGCACGTTGGGCGAGAACAGCAAGCGATGCGTCTTCTGGTCCACACGGCCTGAGACGCTGACACCCAGCCCCTGGAAGATGCGGTCCCCGAAGGCTGCCTTCATTGCGTGCGCGGCCTGGGCGATGTGCGCAATGGCCGTCCTGGCCTCATCGGCCGTGGAGCCGGCCTTGATCTCGTAGGGGACCGTGTCCCGGCTGAGAAGCTTGCCGTTGATATCCACGACGGCCAGATTGGCCCTTCCCGGCCGCAGGTCGATGGCCAGTGCCACGTGCCGGTCGTTGAGCGACATGTAGGTTGGCCGCCGGCCACGCGGCAATCTGCCCAAAGCGCCCGGCAGCACCCATCCTTCGTCGATGAGCTGGCCGGTGATGACCGAAACCGTGCTGGGCTGCAGTCCTGTGAGCCGCGCCAGGTCGGCCCGGCTCACGGGCTGGTGCAGATGGATGGCGTGCAGAAGGATGTCGCGGTTAATCTCGCGCGCGGTTTCGCTGGAGGCTACGGCGCGGCGGGGCCGGGATGGCTTGTGAGTCGGGCGCTGGTCAGGTGCTGGCATGGTGGGCGGCTTTCTAACTCGATTCACCTTCTGAAATCGAACGTTTCCCAAAGTGTTCTGTTGCTTGCTGCTCGCGCGGCGCGGCTTGCCGGTTCGCGGCCTCAAGCAAACTGTTCAGCAACCAATATATCCGGCGGGGCGGGTGTTGGGTTGCGCTTCCTGGAACTTCGCAAGGCCGCTGAATCTCGTGCAAAAACAAATGCGGCAGCCCCTGGAGGAGCTGCCGCAGAAGGTTAGTCGAGCAAAGGTTAGAAGTTGAACTTTCCGCTGAACTGCATCGAACGTGCCCCCTGCGTCTGGGAGTACGGCGGTCCAAAGGAGGTGATCAAACCGAACGTTCCGTAGTTGCCCGCGTTGACGTTAGCCGTCGTGGGTACGGTGGTGCCCGGGTTGTTCAGGTTCAGATACGGGTGATTGAAGAGGTTGAACACTTCCACGCCGACCTTGAATTCGCTCTCACGGTATATGCGGAAACCCTTAAACAGGTTGGCGTTGACGACGCCAGTGCCTGGCCCGCGGAACTGATTGCGATGCGTGTTGGCGATGACCGGCGAGGCAATGGTCGTATTGGCTGTGCTGAACGTCGGCTCCGTCGGGTTGGCGAAGGAGGCCGGATTAAACCACGGCTTGCCACTGGAAACTGTGGTGTCGCCGAACTTCCGGTTGTGGCCGCCTTCAGTCTGATATGGCGCTACCAACTGGGCATAGAGCGTGGCGCCCGGTGCGTTGAGCGTGTTGCTGTTGGCGCTGACGGAGAACGGCAAGCCGCCGTAGTAGCTATACTGACCCGTCAACTGCCACCCGCCGACGATCTCGCTCAACAAGTTGTTACTGTTGAGCCATTTCTGGCCGTAGCCGAAGGGCAGTGCGGCGATGCCGTAGATCTGCAGGTTGTGCTTCTGGTCCTGATTGGCTTGCGCCCGGTTCAATTTGTAATACCCGGGGTAGGCGAACGGCGGCCCTGACGATCCCGTCCCGGCGCCGTTGTCGGCATAGTTGAAGGCGTGCGAGTAAGTGTAGACCAAGCCTAGCGTGGAGTTCTTGCCGGCATTGCGCGTCACTTGCGTCTGCAAGCCGTTGTAGTTCGCGCTGAAGATCGGCCCGTTCATGGTAATGCCGCCGGTGTTGTAAAGCCCGGCAGAGGTTGCGCAGGTTGCCCATCCGTTGATGGTGCAATACTGCGTGTTGATGATTTCGTTGGCGGAGGTCCCAAAGCTTGTGCAACTGCCTGTCAGACCGGTAAGCGTGGTGTTCCATTGTCCGTTGGCCATGCAAGGCGTGCTTGAGCTGGGCAGCGGCGACGCATTATACGGACTGACGTTGGACTGTTGCCGGACGAACAGATCGCCCACATAACCAACGTTGGCCACGAAGCCCCAGCCCAGGTCCCGCTGCACAAACAGGTTCCAGCTTTCGATGTAGCCGCGCCGGAAGTTCGGCCACAAGGCGTTGGTGCCTTGGCCTACCGGCAGCGCCACGTAGCCTGAGGTGTAGTTGGGAGCAACTGGAATCGGAATGCCGTAGCAGGTGGTTGACCCACTCACGCCGCAGCCGCCAATGGGCATAGCCGCGTTGCCATTCGCCGGATCCACCGCGATGGTTCCGGCTCCGACCGAGGCGTAGTTTGGCGCTATGTCGAAGGGGTATTCATCGCGCAACTCGCGCATGTTATCCGGATCGACGGTCATACCGGCGCCGGTGCGAATCACGGTTCTGTTGTTGAGGCGATACGCGAAACCGACGCGAGGCGCCCAGAATCCGTACTTGAAATCCACGCCGCCATTCTTGGGATTGCCCATCAGGCCGCCGATTTCGACGTTGGAAGACTGAGGCCGCTCCAGATGCACCTCAGAGATGCCGGTGTGATCGCGGTACGGGGACGGATAGCGCTCGAAGCGGATGCCGTAAGTGATAGTCAGCTTGGGAGACACCGTCCACTGATCCTGTGCGTAGATGCCAAGTTCCGTCCAGCGCAGTGAGTTAGGATCGTAAATCTGCTGCGCCTTTTGCACAGCGTTGCCGGTCCCGTTGGAGTTGGGCAGACCCAGCAGCATGTCAGCCAGATCGTTGTAGGCGGTCGTGCCGCACCCTGTAGCCGTGCCGCCGCAGGTCATGCCGCCTGCGAACAGGAAGCCGCCGTGCACGTTGGAGACGCCGCCGCCGGTCGTGGGCTGGAAGTGGTTCAGGTCGAAGTGATAGTAGGTAAAGCCGGTCTTGAATTGATGCTTGCCCCGGATATAGCTCAGGTTCACATCGCCGGTGAACTGGTTGTCGCGGAACAGGAAGGGATTGGCGGTATTGGAGTTGCCAATCGAACTGAAGGTGCTGTTAAAGCTGAACAACGGCTGCCCCATATAATCCGGATCGTTCCCGGCGAGGTTCGTTCCGGGAATATGCAGAGTGTTCAATCCGTAGTTGCCCAGTGACAGATCGAGCGTCGACTCCGCTCCCGACACTTGGCGGGTGTAGCCGAAATCGGAATCGAGAACGGTGTTGGCGTTAATGACATAGCTCATGCCCAAGCCCACGTTCTGGATTCTGCCATGTCCCGCTCCGGGCTGGCCGCCGTCGAAGGTGCCGCCGCCCGCGGCCTTCAATTGCTGCGGATCGTTCACCTGGAACGGCTCAATGCTGTACTTGCCGAAGATCTGCGTTTTGTCATTCGGAATGTAGGTGATCTTGGCATCGTTGGTGGTGCGGTTGTAGGCAAACGTCGCGGCCCCAAAGTAGTCGTTGGCCATGTAATTGTTGAGCAGCGTTGACGACGGCGTGCCGACCGTGGACGCGATCGATGCCAGATTGGCGATCATGACCATCGGCGCTGAGCTCGATGGCAGGCGGCTTGCGGGAATGGTGTTCACGCCGCTGCCCGTCTCGCCGTACTCGGAGGTAAAGCTCGGGCGGCAGGCGGGAGTCAGATAGCCGGCTACATAGGTTAACGTCGGACAGTTTGCGGTTGGGGTGAATGCACTGGTCCATGCCGCCGTGGGCTGCGGATCGTAAAGCGTGGTCAGCGACGCAGCCTCGGAGAAGTTGGCGGCGCCGGGGGTGAGCGTCCCCGCGCCGATCATGTTGCTGTCGGGAACCGTCTGCAGACCGCTGATCAACTGACGCCGTGTCGTCCGTTCCCAGTTGTCGAAGAAGAACAGCTTCTTGCGGCTGGTCATCAGCTTAGGAATGTAGATCGGGCCGCCGACATTGCCGCCGTATTCGTTGAAGATGTTCTTGGGCAGCGTCGGTGACGCGTAATAGGTTGTCGTGTACGGCCGGGCGTTGATGGACGCATCCTGGTAATACTCCCATGCCTCGCCGTGGAAGTCGTGCCCGCCGCTCTTGGTGGTGATCTTGATCGATGCGCCGCCCGCCTGGCCCTGCTCGGCGGTGAAGTCGTTGGTGGTGACGCTGACGTTCTCGATCGCGTCCACCGGTGGCACGTAGGCAATCAGATAGGTCAACCACCCGTAGTAGTTCACCGCGCCATCGATACGCGTGGTGTTGCCGTTCATGCTCATGCCGTTCACATTGATCGACATGGCGCGCGAGGGATTGGAAGCGGTTGAGTTTTGTTCCTTTGGACGAGGCGGCGCCGGGTATGAGCGAGTACAGAGCCTGATAGCTGCGCCCCTGAGAGGAGGTCATCGGGCATCTGGCTGAGCTGTGTCTGGCTGATCTCGCTGTTGACTTCCGCGGTCTCCGTCTGCAACGCCGGAGGCGCCTCGGTCACGGTGACTTGCGTGGACACGCTTGCCGGTTGCAAGGTCACGTCAATACGCACCTGGCGGTTGACTTCGACCTGGATGTCCTTCTGCGACATGCCGGCAAAGTTTCCCGCCTTGGCAACAGAGAGCGTGTATACGCCCGGCAGCACGTTCAGAATGTTGTACATGCCTGCGCCATTCGATTGGTCGGTGCGGACTGCGCCCGTCGCCTGGTCGGTGACGCTCACCGTAACATTCGGAATCACCGCGCCTGTCTTGTCGGTCACGGTTCCGGTAATCGAACCATAGAGGATTTGCGCATGTGCGGCGGTGCCCGCAAGGAATATCGCCGTGAGCGCGACCACCATCATCAGAGTTCTGATCGCGCATTGCTGGACTCGAAGTTCGCCCTTTGACCTTCTTGACATACCCACCTCCCAAAAAATGTTGTTGTTGCGAAAAGCCTTGCCATAACTCACGTTCAGAGCAAAGCCACACTGGCTCCACAAACCAACATCGGCGAGTCCGGGCAGCGGTTCGCTACACGGCGGACCATGCCTTTATTGGCGATGCGAACTATATGAGCGATTGCGGACCATTGTCAAGACAAAAAAACGATTTATTTAACAGAAAAACCGATTTATCTCCCCGGTGAAACCAGCGCCCGGCCCGATTAATCTCCCGATGAAGACGCAAGCGACAGATTCTAGTTAACTTAGACAACATTGCTGGTTAAGTGAATCGCTTTACTAGCGGCTTATACTTTCTACATTCTTGCTGCGCCGCGTGGCGATTTCACAGAACGTATCCAACGCTTATTTTGATTTCACCTGTCCCGTGCGCGCGGCCGGAATGCGAAATTCTTCGTGAGCCGAAGATGGCGTTTCTCCGGTGCAGTTTTCTCTTGCCGCCATCGAACCACCGCTTGCAGCGGCTACACTTTTCCCTGGGAGTCCCTTACCTTCACATGCGCACTACGGTTCGAATTCTCCTCTTCGCCCTGGCTTGTTTCCCGCTCTCCCCGCTGGCCGCGGGACAGTCCGCTGCCGACCCGGCCGCGAGCCGCGATGCCGACCTGCAATTAGTGGTCGTGCTCAGCCGCCACGGCGTCCGCGCCCCCCTGGGCAACTCCGCTTTGTACGGTAAATATGCCGTCGCGCCCTGGCCCGCGTGGGATGTGTCGCCTGGCTATCTGACTGGGCACGGTTATCAATTGATGAAGCTCTTCGGAGCCTGGGACCGCGCGGAGTTCTCGAGCGAGAACCTCTTCGCCGCCGCGGGCTGCGCCGACGCGGCCCACGTGAGCATCGTGGCCGATTCCGACCAGCGCACGCGCGAAACCGGCAAAGCTCTCGCCGAAGGCATGTTTCCGGGCTGCGACATCGCGGTGCGCGCGGGGACCGAAGGTACAAACGATCCGCTCTTCCGGCCCATCGAGTCGGGCGCCGTCCATCCCGACACGGCTTTGGCTACCGCGGCCGTCGCCGGCCGCATTGGCGGCGATCCCAACAACCTCACCGAGCTGTATCGCTCGCAGTTGACGCTGCTTGACCATGTGCTGGCTGGTTGCGGCCACGCGCCAGCGAACACCACGCGCAGCTCGATCTTCACCATCCCCGCCTCGCTCGCACCCGGCTCGGGCGACAGCCCCGCCGCTCTGCGCGGGCCGGTGACCACCGCGGCCACGATGGCCGAGAATCTGCTGCTCGAATACACCCAGGGCATGAGCCGGGCCGACACCGGCTGGGGCTGCATCGACGGCGCAACCCTGCGCACCATCATGCAGATCAACAGTGCAAACTGGGACTACGCCAAGCGCACCCCGGCGATCGCGCGCATCTATGCCTCGACGCTTCTTGACCGCATCCTGAAAACCATGCAGCAAAGTGTGAGCGGCGGGGGTGTGAACGGCGGGGACGCCACCGGCGCGGCAGTTCCCGGCGCGCTCGGCAAGCCTGGCGACCGCCTCGTGATCCTGGTGGGCCACGACACCAACATCGTCACCGTGGCCAGCGCACTCGACATCGACTGGATCCTGGATGGCGGTGTCGACGATACGCCTCCCGGCGGCGCATTGCTCTTCGAGCTCTGGCGTCCGCGCGCTGGCGGCAAGCCCTTTGTGCGTCTCGAATACATTGCGCAAACCCTGGAGCAGATGCGCAACTCGGAAGCGCTGACCCCTCAAAATCCGCCCGCCGTCGCACCCATTTTTGTTCCCGGCTGCAGCCGTCAGGATCTTTCCTGCACATGGGAGGGTTTCTCCGCGGCCATGCGCGCGGCGATTGATCCCGCCTATGTCGCCGCGCAGCGTTAATCGCCGGCGCCAGAAAGTGTCTGGGTGCCCCCGGTCCCTCGCATTTGGGGACCGGGGAACCATGCCGCGCGCGCATCTTCCCCATCCAAAACCGCACCCCCGAGCGCTATCATCGTCATGCACCATTTTTGAGCCCCAACTCATCACCTAAACTTCGAGGAATGCGCATGAAAGCCGTTTTGAAACTTGCAGCGTTGGCATTGCTTTTGCCGGCCGCGGCCCTGCCGCTTGCCGCGCAGCAGGATTACTTCAGCAACTGGCCCGCGGGTCGCTCACCACAGGAGGTGGGCAAGGCGCTGGCCGAGCACTTTATCACCACGCCGCACCAAGGCAAGCACGACTATCGTCTACAGCGAAGTCGGCGCGTGGTATGGGGCGCTCACCTTCGCCGAACTGACGCACGACACCGATCTTCGCGACCGGCTGATCAAGCGCTTTGATCCGCTGCTCCCTGGCGGGGCCGAGGCGGATAAGATTCCCCATGCGGATCACGTCGATGACTTCGATCTTCGGCATCGTGCCGCTCGAGATCGGCATGCAGACGAAAGACAAGAAGTACATCGACTACGGACTGGGCTACGCCGACCGGCAATGGGACCACCCCGATGCCGACGGCCTCTCGCAGGAGACGCGCTTCTGGATCGACGACATGTACATGCTGACGATCTTGCAGCTCGAGGCCTACCGCGCCACCGGCGACAAGAAGTACCTCGACCGCGACGCCCACGAAATGGTGGCGTATCTCGATAAGCTACAGCAGCCCAACGGCCTCTTTTACCACGCGCCCGATGTGCCCTTCTTCTGGGGCCGCGGCGATGGATGGGTGGCCGCCGGCATGACGGAGATGCTGCTTGACTTTGCCTGCGGATCATCCGCAACGTGCGCGCATTATGGCCGGCTACAAGCTGATGATGGCCGCGCTGCTCAAATATCAAGGCGCGGACGGAATGTGGCGTCAACTCATCGACCACGATGAGGCGTGGGAAGAGTCGTCCAGTACTGGCATGTTTACTTTCGCGCTCATCACCGGCGTGAAAAATGGATGGCTCGATGGGCCCACGTACGGCCCTGCGGCGCGCAAGGCCTGGATCGCGGTGACCGGCATGATCGACCAGAACAACGACGTGACCAGCATCTGCGAGGGCACCAACAAGCTGAATAGTTACGACTACTATCTCGCACGCAAGCGCAGAACCGGCGACTTCCACGGCCAGGAGCCGGTGCTGTGGGCGGCATCGGAGTTGCTGCGGTAAGAGGTGACCGGTGTAGAAGGTGACCGCTAATGAAAGAGCATGGTGACCTCGAATGAATGCGCGAAGTAAAGTAGCTGGAGTTCTTGCTGTTCTGTCTTTCGTGCTGTCGCTGTCGCGCTCACAAAATCCCGTCGCAGCGCAGAGCCCAAAAGTACCGATTTTCTTCATGCAGCCTCCGGAATTCCCTCTTGGAGTGTCCGGCCACCCTTTCCACGCGACCGTCACCGCCGATTGGAAACTATCTCGGCCGGGGGGAGGAACCTTCAGCACCGAAGCAACGGGAAACATCTGGCGAGATGCGGCCGGCGACGTGAAGCTGGAAGGAACAATGACGCGCAGCGGGACTGTGCCAGTTCAGCTTCCTGGCTCCGATGTTCTGTTTCTGGCATCGACTGGGACCATGCTGAGTTGGAAGACCGGCGCGACGACCGTGACCTCGTTCCGCTCGCCACACCTGGATTACTCGAATCACATTTTCGAAAACCTGACCGTCCCAAGAGCATTCTCGGCCGCGCGCTCCTTCGAATTGAATTGCCTCCAGGGCGGAGTTGCGTGCGTCACCGAGCCTCTTGGGGAGAAGAACATTGGCGGAATTCGCGCTCAAGGCACGCGCTACAAGGAAACTATCCCCGCAGCATCTCTGGGAACGGGGAATGATGTCGTGGTGACCCGAGACGTGTGGATCAATCTGGATATGAGCATCGTCGTAGAGATCGATGCCACGGATCCGCTTTTTGGCAACTTCGTAATGCGGCTTTCAAACATTTCCGAAGGAGACCAGAGCAAGGACTTGTTTGAGGCTCCAAACGGATCGAACGTCAGAGACATCACTCCGCCAGCTGGTCTTCCCAGCGTTGGCCGTTATTGAAGAAAGCTGTATCCCCTGGCGTTGGCGCAGCTAGTCCTTGTGTCCCTAGTCCCTGCTTTAGTCCAGCCTCGTCAAATACGCATCGCCTTCCACCGGTTGCACCTGCCGCGCGATGTGTGCAGCCGTAGCGCGATCGTCGCCCAGCGGCCGGATGCGCACCCAAAAGCTGTTCTCGCCGGGAAACTCGATTACATTCGCGTCCGGATAAAGCTCGATCAGTTGCGCCTTTAGTTGCAGGGCATCGCTCTCATTGTGGAAGGCGCCGATCTGCACGCACCAGCGTCCGCCGGTCGAGATAGGCTTGGGAGTCTGGTACACATCCAGGCGCACGCGCGCCACGCCGGCTTGGTAAACACCCACGGCTTTTGCCGATGCAATCGTAAGGTCGATCATGCGATCGGCCACAAAGGGGCCGCGGTCGCTGATGCGCATGGCGCTGGACTGCCCCGTCTTCAAATTGGTCACCACAATCAGCGAGCCCATGGGCAGCGTGCGATGCGCCGCGGTCAGCGCGTTGCCGTCGAAGACCTCGCCATTGGCGGCTTTGCGGCCCTTGTACGGAGCGGTATACCAGGAGGCCACGCCGATCTCGCTCAGGATGGGTATGTGCGTTGCGACAAATTTGAGATCTTCCTGGCTCACCCCGCCGGGCGGCACCGGCGTGATGGGAATCTTCGTGCTCGGCTGGTTGGCGCCCGGCGGCCGCTCGGCCGGAGCCGGCTGCGCTCGCGGCGGCAGCGCTTGCGGCGGCGCAACCCGCGCGTTGTTTTTGTGGTGGCAGCCAGTCAATACCAGCAGCACCGGGAGTAGAAACGCCAAACCTCGCAGAGCAGGACGCAGCGATCGTACCGTCCGCAACGCAGGGGCCGCCACCCATGCAGCCGGACCGAGGTGCCGTTCTAAAACAGGCATGGCATCCTTCAACTGCGCGGTTCTCCGGAAGTTTTCGGGGGGCTGTCTTCCGTTGCAGTGCTGCGTGGGCCGGCAGCCGGACCGCTGCGCTGTTCAAACCGGTCGGCCAGGGTACGCAGGGTATCGGCGGCCGTGCGCATGGCCGAGATCGACTCGCGCCGTACCTGCGGGATCACCGCGTCATTCACATACGCAATGGCGTGGCGCAACTCCATCTCGATGAGCTCAACTGCTTCTTCGATGCGGTGGCCGATGCCGGGACCACCCCAGTTTGGCGTATTGTTCGTGCTCATAGTTCGCCTCTTTGCGGGTGAACTGCGAAATCCAACCTGTCCAAAGTCTGCTTGACGGCGCGGATCGAGTCAATGCCCTCGAGAATTTGCGGGAATCGCAAAAATTACTATTGACGCATTCGTGTCGATTCCGGATGATTGCCTTGAGTCCCCCAATTACCCGCCGCCTGGGGAAACGTCGACAGCCCC
Organism: uncultured Acidobacteriota bacterium; assembly: GCA_963826735.1. Classification (GTDB taxonomy): domain Bacteria; phylum Acidobacteriota; class Terriglobia; order Terriglobales; family Acidobacteriaceae; genus Telmatobacter. The sequence goes on along the minus strand of CAWGYN010000002.1, from coordinate 163,673 downwards.
GGACGCGGCGAATTCTTCGGGCTACACGCCCGAAAATGGGCGGTTTCCTCTTTTGCCGCCATTTTGCGTCCAGATTTTCAGGGTCCAAGCTCTAGCTGTTCCTTAAGCGCGCTGCTTCGTTCGTACTCTTCAGGCGCGGGACGTTTTTCTCTCGGGTAAGCGGATCAAGGCAAATTCTGTCAGCGAGGTTCGGATCCCTTGAAAGACTGCGCGTTCCACTTGAAAGACGTTGCATGCGGCAGAAGGTGGGCACGCGGAAGGCTGGGCTTCGGTAGGTTTCTGCTCGTTGGCGTGCTCGCTTTGGGCCCGGCCATGAACGCGGGCAACTGCGCGGCCGGACAAACTAGCTCCGGGGCCACGCCCACGCCCGGCGCCCTTGCTCCAGAATCAAATTCGAAGCCGGCCACACCGGCAAAGCCCCCAAGACCCTATGACAAGTGCGATATCAAGAACGCTGGCGCATCCATGGCCGCCACCGGAGGCTTGCGTGCCGTCGCCGTGCTCGGCGTGGGAGAAACCTCGCGCACCGCCAGCGCCTCCGCGGTGCAGTCCAGGGTCTGCAGCGATTTCGCGCCCATCAACTGGTACGACCGCTTCGTTACCGGTCCCGACGTGATGCGCTTCTCGCCCGAGCAAAAGTTTCGCCTGGCCGTGACCAACATCATCAACCCGTTCAACCTCGGCACCATCGTGGGTGAAGCCGGCATCGAAGTCGCCGCCAACTCGCACTCGTCCTACGGTCCGGGAGTCGACGGCTGGGCCAAGTTGTCCGGCACCAACTTAACGCAGGACATGACGGACCAGTTCTTCCGCACCTTCCTCATTCCCTCCATCACCCACACCGATCCGCACTATCACCGCCGGCCCGACTTCAGTATTCCGCACCGCATTTGGCATTGCATCGACCAGATCGTCTGGCAGCGCGCCGATAACGGCGGCGACTCCTTCAACTATTCTGAGATCGTCGCTCCAGTATTCGACATCGGCATCTCGAATCTCTATGTGCCCGGACTGCAGACGCACTTCAGCGCCGATGCCGAGCGCTATGCCGTGGGCCTCGCAACGGCGCCCATCGACAACTTCATCACCGAGTTCGTGCCCTCGATTGCCAGCCACATCCACACGCACGTGGTCTTTGTGCAGCGCGTCATTAACCAGGTGGCGGTGAATCCGCCATAGACGTCGCGCTCAGGAAATCCGATTCGGTCGCGGCGCTCTCTCTCCGCGATGCAACCTTTACACCCGATTTGCGTCCTAAGGTCTAGAACGCGCAGTATGGGTGTGCCCTTTGGCTGTTGAGGGGCAATCGATTTTCGCGGTGCTGAGTTTCGTGGTCCGGGGCTTTGGGCCGGAAGGCCCCAGTGATAGAAAAGAACAATTTCACTGAAGAGGTCCAACGTTTGGAAGGCCTAGGTTTGCATCGGATTAGAATTTCAAACCGCGACCGCCTTTCGCGCACGCACTGGCCGCGGCTCTTTCTTTTCCTGCCGCCCGGTTTGGGTCTTGCCCTGGCGCTTACTCTGGCCGCAAGCCACTCCGCCGCGGCACAGGCGACGAATCCCCCTGCTCCGGTCGACACTCCCGCACAATCCACGCCGCAAAATCCCACGCCGCAGAATCCAGCCTCGGCTCTGCACCAACTTGCCGAGCAATTCGCAGAGCCCTGCCTGATCAAGAACACCGGCGCAACCATGGCCGCCACCGCGTCCATGCGCGCCATGGCAGTTTTCGGAATGACAGGGGTCGATGCCTCGGCGGGCGCGACCGCCGTAGAAACCAAGGTCTGCGTTCCTTTCCTGCCCATGAGTTACTGGTACGCCCGATTCCTCGACGGCCCCCAGGTCAAGCCGCTCACGCCTGGGGAAAAGGCGTTGCTCGCGGGACACAATCTGCTCGACCCCTTCAACCTTCTCACCATCGCCGGTGAAGCGGGCATCTCCGTCGCCGCCAACTCGCACACGCCCTACGGCCCGGGCTTTGGCGGCTGGGCCAAGTTGTCAGGCACCAACTTTACCCAGGATCTGACCGGCGAATTCTTCGGCACCTTCCTCATTCCCTCCCTTGTCCACCAGGACCCCCACTACCATCGCATGCCCAACGCCACCGTTCGGCGACGCATCTTCCATTGTGTCGCGCAAATTGTCTGGACGCAGGGCGACGACGGCCGCGGCATGATCAACTACGCCGATCTGGGCGGCTTCGCCATTGACGGCGCCATCGCCAATCTCTACGTCCCCGGCGAGCAGACGCGGGCGAGCGCAACGGCCGAGCGCTACGCCATCGGCCTGGCCGTCGCCCCCTCCGACAACTTCGTCACCGAGTTCGCGCCCGACGTGGCCCGCCGCATCCGCATTAAGGTCGTCGTCATCCAGCGCGTCATCAACCAGGTGGCGCGCACGGATAATACGGCGCAGTGATGGCGCAGCTCACTGACAACGGCAGCAGCTACCGCTCATGCCGGAATGGCCGCTCGCGCCAGTTGCAGTCCGTACTCTATTGCTTCTGGATTGCGGTCATGTTCTTTGTATGAAGAAAGTTTTCGTCGAGGGTATCGGCTTGCAGGTTGGCCTGGTCGGCCGTGTAGGCCTTCTCGGCGTCGCTCACGCAGCTCGCTGGCGGCTTATTCATCGTGACGTAATCACCGTAGTCGCGCTTGTCGGTGGATGGCGCGCCTCCGTTGTCGACAGTAGGCGCTGCCTCTGTGTACATCTGACAATCGAGTTTGGCATTGTTGTACTTGAGTTGCACATCCACGGTCTTCTTCTTGAGAGCGATGAGCGCCTGGAAGTGGCGAATGTTCTCTTGTTTTTCCGCGGGAGTTTGACCCGTCAAACTACATTGGTCCCTCGCTGCCCCGGCGTCGATCTCGGCCTTCTGGCGATTGGCGCCATTTTCGTTGCGGCTTTTCTGAATGCTTGTCTCTGCGTTTTGAAAGTGTTTTTGCGCCGCATCCATGCAGGCTCTCGGCGTGGGATCCCCTTTGCAACGTAGTTTGGCGCTCTCATAGTCGTGGTTGGCCTGCGCTTCCTCAACCTTGAGGCCGGCTTCCACACTGTCGAACTGGGCAAGCTGGGCCTGTGAAACGTTGCCGTCGGGAACGGGCGTACACGATCCGGCGTTGGCGCTTTGGGCCGCGGCGGCAAACTGGTTGTTGTGGGGGATAAGAAAGGCGACACTCAAAACCAGCGTAAGCATCAGGAACGAGATAGACGCCGGCCGTGAGAGCAATTGCGAGTGATTCTTCATTCCTCCTCCTCGAAGTCAGCTACTCGCTAAACGAGTTTTCTAATGCTACCAGAGGTCTCGCCAGCCCCGAGCGCTACGCCATCGGCCTGGCCGTCGCCCCCTCCGACAACTTCGTCACCGAGTTCGCGCCCGACGTGGCCCGCCACATCCGCATTAAGGTCGTCGTCATCCAGCGCGTCATCAACCAGGTGGCGCGCACGGATAATACGGCGCAGTGATGGGCGCTGCCCGCTGACAACGGCAGCAGCTACCGCTCGTGGCGGTTCGCTCGCTCATGCCAGAATGGCCGCTCGCGCCAGTTGCTGTCCGTACTCTATTGCTTCTGGATTGCCGTCATGTTCTTTGTATGAAGAAAGTCTTCGTCGTTGGAATCGGCCTGTAGGTTGACCTGGTCGGCCGAGTACGCCTTCTCGGCAGCGCTGTCACAACCCGCCGGCTTACTGTTGGTGTCGTAATCGTTCAGGGGACGCTTGTCCGAAGATGGCGCGCCTCCGCTGTCGGGAGGCGCTGCCACTGAGTACATCTGACACTCGAGTTCGGCGATGCTGTACTTGAGTTGCACATCGACGTTTTTCTTCTTGAGAGCGATGAGCGCCTGGAAGTGCCGAATGTTCTCTTGTTTTTCCGCGGGAGTTTGACCCGTCAAACTACATTGGTCCCTCGCTGCCCCGGCGTCGATCTCGGCCTTCTGGCGATTGGCGTCATTCGTTTCACGGCCTTCCTGGATGCTTGCCGCTGTGTTTTCATATTTCTTTTGCACCGTCATCAAGCAGGCGCTCGGCTTGGGATCGGCTTTGCAGCGCAGTTTGCCGTTCTCGTAATCGTGGTCGGCCTGCGCTTCGCGCTCCTTGAGGCCGGCTTCCACACTTTCGTACTGGGCAACCTGGGCCTGTGTAATGTTGCCGTCGGGAACGGGCGTGCACGACCCGGCGGTGGCACTTTGGGCTGCCGCGGCAAACTGGTTGTTGTGCGCGGCAAGGCAAGCGATGTTCAAAACCAGCGTGAGCATCAGGAACGAGAGAGACGCCGGCCGTGAGAGCGATTGCGAGTGATTCTTCATTCCTCCTCCTCGAAGTCAGCCCCTCGCTAAATGACTGTCCAGATGCTACCAGAGATTCCGCCAGCCCCCGGCCATGGCAGATCCTGGTTGTCCTTCGGCCCCCTTGTCGTGGTAAATTCACATCACAGGTCCCCGTCCCCCAGACACACATCTTTCAACCCATGCCGGTTTCATCGGGCGCAACGGAGGTTATTCGAGAAATGAAAAACGTTCGCAGGTTCTTCTCTTTGAGTGCGCTTTGCCTGGCTTTTGCATGCGTGCTGCTGGGCGTGATGAGCAACCAAACCGCCAGGGCGCAGGCTTCGCCCCCGCCAATCGGCAACTGGGCCAACCAGACGGAAGGTCTGGTGGTTGAGCAGAACGGAACCTGCGGCTTCCTGGTCAACGGCAAGGTCAGGTACTCCGGAACCTGCAAGTGGGAGACCCCCTCGGCCAAAGGCGGGATTCTCGATCTCCAATATCCCATGCCTCTCGCGCCCGGCCACATTCGCTGGAGCGTTATCTGGGTAAATCAGACAACTATCACGGTCGATGGAGATGTATTTTACAAGAAGGGGAATTAGCCTGCGGCCGAGCGCCGAGAAGCCGGACCCCGAGGCACGCCAGGTCTCGCCGGGGATACTTGGGTCTCGCTGAGATTTACTCCCGTGGGCCAGGATCACTCACCTTCAATATCAGGGCTACACTTCCATCCTTTTGCTCCCGATTTTTTGCTTCTCTAAGGCTTGTGACATCTGTCACTTGCCCCATGAAATACCCCCTCGGACCACCCCCTCCGTTCGCCGCCCCCAAATCCCCATTCAGCCCGCGTTTCCGCCATTCGCTGCAACCGCCTTGGGTTGCCGCCCAGCCGCTTTACCCTCGTAATGACTATTCAGCCTCGGGAATCCCTTACCGGAAACCGCGAGGCCTCAAGCCGGGACGAATCTCTAGGGTCCCCGGCGGCTTCAAAGAGTTCATTGAGGAGACACCGCAATCATGTCCAAAGCCATCAAGTACGCCGAGAAGGCCGCCGTTTACGCGGCCAAGGGAGCCTGGGTTGTTTTTGAGCGCCTGAACCGCATCAGCCCCAACGCCTCCTTCACCCCCAAGTGGAGCGACAAGCCCCTGCAGAAGAGCTGGCAGAAGGAAAAGCCGCCCCTCGGCTGGCCGCGCACCACGGACTCGCTCTGCCCCAAGTGCGTCCCCGAGATTCGCAAGCAGATTCTCGACGGCAAGCTGCCCCACGAAGTTCTGCTCAACGAGAAGGTGGGCGAGATCAAGGCCCAGATCATCGAGCGCGACGGCAAAATCCTGATGGTCAAGGACTGCCCCAAGCACGGCCACTTTGAAGACGTGATGTCCATCGACCCGGCCTTCTTCAAGCATCTTGAAGAGAGCTTCCCCGGCCGCGACATGCGCGCCCACGGCGATGGCGACAAGAACCTGCACCACCACGGCACGTCGACCGTCACCCACGGCCGCGGCTCGGTGCTCACCATCGACCTCACCAACCGCTGCAACATGATGTGCGATCCCTGCTTCATGGACGCCAACCAGGTCGGCTTCGTCCACGAGCTCACGTGGGACGAGATCAAGACCATGCTCGACAACGCCATCACCATCAAGCCCAAGCGGCAGATGAGCGTGCAGTTCTCCGGCGGCGAGCCCACGCTCTCGCCCTACTTCCTTGACGCGGTCGCCTACTCGCGCAAGGTTGGCTACAACTCGCGTGCAGGCCGCGTCGAACGGCATTGAATTCGCCAAGTCGAAGGAACTTTGCCGCGCCGCTGCCGAAGCCGGCCTGCGCTACGTCTATCTCCAGTTCGACGGCATCGGCAACGCCGCCAACTCGCACCGCAAGGTCGGCAACCTGTTCGACGTCAAGCTGCAGGCCATCAACAATCTGCACGAAGCCGGCGTCGAGATCGTGCCCGTCACCACCATCATCAACGGCATCAACAACGAGCAGGTGGGCCGCATCATCGAGTTCGCGCTCGACAATCCCAAGAAGATCAGCTTCCTCAGCTTCCAGCCGGTCAGCTTCACCGGCCGCGACGAAGACATCACCGACGAGCGCCGCGTGGCGCAGCGCTACACGCTCTCGCACATGGCGCACGACGTCAAGACGCAGGTGCGGCATCGGCGAGCCGGAGCGCGACTGGTTCCCCATCAGCTTCATGAGCACCTTCTCTGACTGGGCCGACCTGGTTCACGGGCCCACCGCCGAGTGGGGCCAGCTCTCCTGCGGATGCCATCCCAACTGCGGCATCGGCATGGCGGTGATGATCGACAAGGAAACCAAGGAATCCGCTCCCGTCACCGCCTTCCTCACATGGACCAGGTGGCCAAGGATCTGGCCAAGGTCAACGACGCCGCCCGCGGCAAGTGGCTCTCGGTCATCGGCTTCGGCCTGGCGCTGCTGCGCAACTACGATCCCTTCCAGGCGCCCACCCACTTCAAGATCACCGACATGATGAAGAAGATGGACAAGACCTTCAACGCCACCGGCAAGAACTACGGCAGCGTCAAGGGCGACCGCACCATCGAAGACATCAAGAAGCGCCGCCAGGACCGCTGGAACTTCCTCTTCATCGCCGGCATGTGGTTCCAGGATCTGTTCAACTACGACTTCCGCCGCACCGAGCAGTGCATCATTCCCTACGCCACGCAGGAAGGCGAGATCAGCTTCTGCGCCTACAACACCGGCGTGGGCTGGCGCAACATCATCGAGAAGATGCACATGACGGCCACGCTGACCAAGTGGTACGAAGAGCACGGCCGCCACGAGATCTTCGCCGGCGGCAAAAAGGTGGGCATGAACCACGTGGGCCACGAGCTGAAGCTCAACATGGAGCACGTGAACGCCGAAGCCAACCACACGCTCGACAATCTCGGCATCGCCAAGAACGCCCGCGAAGAAAAGATCCGCGCGCGCGACGAGAAGATGAAGACGGACGCCGAGAACGCCAAGATGGCCAAGCTCTATCGCGAGCATGTTCTGGGCGAAAAGCCGGTCGAGGGCCTGGTTTCGCTCGGCGACATCCGCCCCGCCTCGAACAACGCCGCCTCACCCATCAACCGGCATCAGCAGGAAAGCGAACTGGTCTCCGGCGACTGATCGTACAAGCAACCCTCCTCTACTGCATCACGAAACACGAAGGCCGCCCGCGAGGGCGGCCTTTGTGTTTGTACCTACAAATCCTGTAAGCAGTGGTAAGAACTCTCCGCAAGGAACTCTTACTTACTCCTATATGCCGCAAGTTCCTCGATGCTAATTTCGGTAGAGGGTACGAGCCGGTAGTGCTTCTCCTCGACAATGACCACTCGCCCATCTTCGACCGACAATTCGAACATTGCAATTTTCTTGTTCTTTCCTTCCATATCGATAAACTGCGCTGAAACCGATCGGCATACCAGCGTAGGGAACTTCTCGGCGCAGCAGGCCAAATCCTGCTTCGTCTGCACCACTGCAAGCTGGTCTTTCCCTCCCTTAGCCTGCACCGGAATCACGTATTGCACGCCCTGCCGGTCGAGTGCAACATAAACCTCGTCAATCTCGATCTGACCGATTCCCTTGACCGTGGTACGCATGTGATTTTGGAGGGAGTAGGCCGTCACCCCGAGGAACACATCGATGAGACGGTTATATCTAACCTTGGCCAACAGGGCTTGCTCGTCATTGAGGGCATATGCGCTTATTATCTCTGGCGTAGAATCTGGAATCTTGATCGCTCTCAGCGCAGGGTTGGGCAGGATTCGATTCGCCGGAACCAGGGAGAACCTGTATCGAGCCCGACCGGCCCCATCGATTATCCACTCCATCCCCTTGGGTTGAGTCGCGAGAATTGTCTTCGGTAGCGAAGTTCGATAGCGAAATGAATAGATGACATCGCCTGGATTCTTCGGAAGCTTGATTTCCAGGACGTTTGCAGCGCGTTCAAGATCTTCGCGTTCGAATTCTATTGTCCTGAGGCCCTTCTTGTATGAGCCAAAATCTTTATCGAAGAAGATGTGCTCCAAGAGCTGGCTGTATCGATTCTCCTTTTCTTGCGGCAAGGTGCCCTCCCTATTGTTGCAAGGATAATAATGCACTGTGGGGCCTCTCGTCGGCTCAGATAAGGGGTTTGTACCATGGCAGACAATCGCTCGCCGGAAAGCCGAAGCGCCTTGATGTCCCGCATCGGCGGAAAGAACACCGCACCGGAGTTGGTTGTCCGCCGACTCCTCCATGCGCTTGGCTACAGGTTTCGATTACATCGCAGGGACCTGCCAGGCACCCCCGATATCGTTTTTCCAGCGCGCAGGAAGGTCATTTTCGTAAATGGATGCTTTTGGCACGCCCACGGATGCCGCATCGGCCGTCCACCAAAATCACGTCAAGAGTTTTGGCTGCCGAAACTGGAGAGGAATCGTTCAAAAGACGCACGCAATAGACGGGCTCTGCGCAATTCGGGATGGGGCGTTCTGACCGTCTGGCAATGTCAGACAAGATCCCAAAATCGTCTCGCTGCGCAGTTCCTGTCTTTCCTGGGACCGCCCGGAAAAATTCCGATCGACAAGCCACCCAAAACCGCGTAAGCTCATAATTGATAGCAGGAGATTGCAGGTGCCAAGACCAATCGGAATCGACCTATTCGCGGGAGCTGGGGGCCTAGGCCTGGGCTTCGAACAGGCCGGCTTCGATATTGTCGCTGCCGTTGAAATCGATCCCATCCATTGCGCCGTCCACGCATACAATTTCCCTCGCTGCGCCATCTTGCCGCAGTCGGTTGTGGGTCTCACCGGAGACGAGATTAGGCGGCGGGCAGGAATAGGCCGTCGCCGTGTCGACGTAGTTTTTGGAGGCGCTCCGTGCCAAGGGTTTTCCTTGATCGGCCATCGCGCGCTCGATGATCCCAGGAACAGCCTCGTTCGCGAATTCGTCCGGATTGTGACCGAACTCAAGGCCTCTTACTTTGTCTTCGAAAATGTCAAAGGCCTGACAGTTGGGGAGCATCGACGCGTCCTCGAAGAACTCATCGAGGAGTTTCGTCGCAAGGGCTACCGTACCCGCCTGCCGTGGCAGGTCCTGGACGCTGCGGAGTTTGGCGTACCTCAACATCGCGAGCGGTTGATCCTGATGGGCGCAAGGAGAGGCTTCCCTTTGCCAGATTATCCCGCAGCTATGTTCCGGCCGGCGGATGCCGAGGGACGCGGCCTACTCGCAAAGGGACCGACGTGCCGAGACGCGCTGGGCGATCTGCCGGATGCTGAGCAGATCGAAGAGCTAATGCGAAGCGATGAAGCTCTGACGGCCAAATGGGGGCGTGCCACCCGGTACGGGAGGGAAATGCGCTGCGTTGGTAGCGCCTCCTGGCACTTTGGCTACGTTCGCGAATGGGACCGTCGCTGGCTCACGTCAAGCTTGCGAACCGACCACACCCTAATTTCGAGACGTCGGTTCGACGCGACGCCGCCGGGAGAGGTAGAGCCAATATCCCGCTTTTTCAAACTACCGGCCGACGGACTCAGCAACACATTGAGGGCCGGAACTGACTCATCCAGGGGTGCCTTCACAAGTCCCAGGCCGATACACTACGCCTTGCCGCGCTGCATTACGGTTCGCGAAATGGCCAGGCTACACGGCTTTCCCGACTGGTTCCGCTTTCACCAGACCAAGTGGCATGGTGCGAGGCAGATCGGAAATGCGGTGCCACCTCCCTTGGCTCGGGCAGTGGCGCACCAGGTTGTTAGAGCCCTCCGCCACGCGCCGCGACGTCCCGCAGGCGTGATCGAGCTCGGAGACCCGACGTTGCTGCGAATGGGAATGTCGGAAGCCGCCAGCTATTTCAATGTGCCAATATCCATCGGAAAGCGCGATCGCAAGAGTGGATCGAAGAAAAGAAAGCAGGAGGAAATCGAAGCGGAACGCACGATGGTACTTCCGTTCGATGGATCTCTACCACTTAGCTTTTAGTCTGTCCGAATGTCCACCCTCGCGTTTTGCTTTCCGCCAAGACGCAAAGTCGGCAAGGATCTCTTCTTCGCTCAACCCGCGCTTGCGAAGCTGGCGATCGTTCTCCGCGCTCAGATCGAGGAGTTGCTTGACCGCGATGCGAGCCGCCTCTGATCTTGACTTCGCGCCGAGTGCGCGTATTGCTTCGTCAGCAAGTTTCCGGTCTATCAGCACTCTCGTCGTTTTACCCACCGCAGAACCGCCACACTCAGTTTATCGGCGCAAGCCGCGCAAGATTCACCCTCTCTTTCCCAGCCGGGTGCCCCGTCGTAACTTGTTAGGGCGGGACAAGGCGTCAGCTCATTCCATCACTTTCACACTCAGCTTGCGCAGCAGTTCCGTGGTAGCATACCGCTCCACAGCGCATCTCTCAAATTCGTGGTCATTCGATCGGACCACAGCTTTGAAGCGCGAGCCCCGTCCATCCCTTCGCCCAAAGAATTGGGCGAAAGGACGGGGCACGGGGAGCCCTTCTCCAGCGGTCGCAGGTCTACCGTTCCCAGAAATGCGGCGGCTCGATGCCGAGGGCACGTAGGTAGACATATCCTTGGCCGCGATGATGGATCTCGTTGTCGATGGCGTATTGAATCATGGCAATTCCCGTCATCGTCCACTGGCCGAAAGCGGTGTCGACTTCGGCGAAGCGGTGCGTCGGAATGGCGGGGAACTTGGCGTCGAGCTCCTTTGTCTGCTGATCCCAAAGTGCAAGAATTTCGCTCTTTGAGACGGGCTTGGGGCCGTCACCGTACTTAACCCATTTGCCGGTGGCGACGCCTTCGACAATGGGCACTGCCATGCCGATAAACTCCGTGGCCATGGCAGAGAAGGGCCGCATTTCACCCAGCGAAAAGTTGAAGAGATCGTCTTCAGGGAAGGCTTCGATGGTGCGGCGGGTCAGCGCGCGGTGGCCCTGCCAGTTCTTGAGTAAATCCTCAGCGTTGAGCACGCTTACGGTTGTTGTCGCGGTTGTCATAGCAAACCTCCATGTGGCCCTTCAGGGCTCATCATTGAAGGTAGCCGCAATTCCCGACAGAATCTGTCGTAAATTAAAGAGAGGATAAAAACTGCGTGCCCCGGAGTCCCCATGTATGACCCGATCATGCGCGTGCTGACCGTGCTGGAAGTCCTGCAGGCGCGCGATCATGTAACGGGCGCGGAGCTGGCGGAGCGGCTTGAGGTGGACCTGCGCACGGTGCAGCGCTACATTGTGCGGCTCAAGGATCTGAAGATTCCTGTTGAGTCTTCGCGGGGCGTGGGCGGCGCGTATCGATTGCGGCCCGGCTATCGGCTGCCTCCGCTGCTGCTCACCAATGAGGAGGCATTTGCGCTTTCGCTGGGATTGCATTCGCTGCGCCAGGTGGGCCTTTCGGCGTTTGCTCCGGCCACCGAGGGTGCGCTCAAGAAATTGGGGCGCGTGCTGCCTGAGGCCCTGCGCGAGAGCATCCAAACCGTGGACGACGTAGTGGCCATCGAGCCCGGTCCGTGGGTTGTGACCACGTCGGTGGAGCATCTGATTCGCGCCGCATCGGCCATTCGAGCGGGAAAGCGCATCCGCTTCGACTACCTTGCCCATGATGGAAACGCGACGCGCCGCCACATTGAACCGTACGCAGTGGTGCACACCGATGGGCGTTGGTATCTGATCGGATACTGCCTCTCGCGACGCGCGCTGCGCACCTTTCGGCTGGATCGCGTGGCGAATATCGAGTCCGGCGCCGGAAGCTTTCGCCGGCCTGCCGATTTCGACGCACGGCAGCACCTGCGCGCCAGCATGCCGTTTGTCCAGTCGCAATATCAAATTGATGTGTGGATCGACTTGGCCGATGGAGGAAGCGCGGAAGAGCTTTGCGCCGTTGCGCGTGGCCATCGAGGAAGAAAACGGCGGAACGCGCGTGCGCTGCGGGCGCGACCGGCTGGAGATGATTGCCGCAATGCTTCTGAGCATTGGCCGTCGCATCGTGGTCGACGGCCCGCCGGAGTTGCGGAAGACATTCAGGGAGTTGGCGCGGCAGGCGCTGAAAGCGGCGGAAAAGCCGCGAGCAGTGCGCGTTGCAAAGATTCGGGCTTGAATTCTGATACTCGTTTATTGGTTTAAAGCCCGTATGATTCGGCGCGAGAACCCAGATCCCCGATCGGGGACCTGGGCTCGCTGTTTCGGACCCCTGCTGTACCTACTGGAGCTTTTCGTCCTTCTCCACGACAAGCGTAGTGCTCATCAGGCGCATGTCAATCGGCAATCCGCCGATCGATGGAGCCACGGTGCGCGTTATGGTTTCGAAGCCGCTCACCATCTTGGCGTCGTTCCAGGCGCCGTCGGTGACCACGAAGGCCAGCGTGGTGCCGCTGGTGTGCTTCTTCAAGAACACGTTGGCGCCCTTGCCCGTGAAGAAACCAATGGACTGCAGCTTCTGGGCAAGCGCTTGTGCGTCGGCGAGGGTAGAGTAGCCTTCGTAATACACTGCGTCGTCCCCGGTCAGTTTCACCTCACCCACGACCCCAGTCTTTTCGACTTCCACATGGGTGTTCAGCAGTTGCACCGTCACTGGAAGGCCGCCAACCGAGTCAGCAACCTCCCGCCCGACTTCTTCGAATTGTCCCATGGTGCCCTGCTGGTTCCAGACGCCGTCACTGACCACAAACCCAATCGTGGTGCCATTCGCGCCACCCATGTTCAGCAGCACAGACACGCCGCGGTCCTGAAAATATCCGTCGCTCTTGAGGGCATTGCCCAGTGCCGTGGCCTGGGCCTCAGTAGCCGTACCGGAGTAGACGACCTGGTCCTTCGTTCCGATGGTCACCGTGGAACTCGACCCTGGTTGTTGCGTACCTGGTTGTTGGGTTCCCGGTTGTTGCGTCCCTGGTTGTTGCGTACCTGGTTGCTGCGTGCCGGTCTGATTGCCTGGCTGCGCGCCGGTCTGCGCGGTGACCGTCTCGTCCTTCTCCAACGTCAGCGTGGAAGTCACCAGGCGCATTTCAATTGGCAATCCGCCCACAGACGAAGCAACGTCCCGAGTGAGCGATTCAAAATCGCTCACCATGTCCGCATTGTTCGCGGCGCCGTCCTTGGTCACGAACGAAATGATCATGCTGCCGCCTATTGGCTTGCGCAGCAGGACCGAAAAACCGCTGTCCTGGAAATATCCGACGGTCTTGAGCGCATTGCCCAGTGCCGTGGCCTGCGCCTCAGTGGCCAAACCAGAGTAGGTCACATTGTCCTTGGTTCCAATGATCACCGTGCCGGTTCGCTGAAAGTAGTACCAGAGACCGAAACCCACTGCCGCAAGAAGCACCAGAATCGCAATGTTGCGAGCGCCCGTGCTCTTAGGAGCCGGCGCCACCTGTGGATACGCTCCAAACCCAGGTGGGGGCGGCGGATACGCCGGCGGCATGGGCGGAGGAGGCTGATATGCCGGCGGCATGGGCGGAGGCGGCTGATACGCCGGTGGCATTGGCGGAGGCGCATATTGCACCGGCGCTGGTGCCGGCGGCGGGACAACTTGCGGGCCTGGGGCCGCTGCGACTACCGGAACGGTTTCAGCGTCACCCGCAGCTGGCAAGGACGTACCGCATTTCTTGCAAAAATGTTGGTCCGGAAGGGACGGTGTGCCACAAGAAGGGCAAAACATTGTGATTCTCCTATCCTGAAAAGGGGTCCAGTGGGGATTTCTGGAAAATATCACTCCGCATCAGCAATGTAAAGACATTCCGCTTTGGGGTGGTGTCTCAGTTTGAAGCCGTCATGAAAGGTCACGATTTTTGAGCGTGCCGAAAAATGCTGCAGCCATGCTTTGTAACAAGGGCACGGCTTCAGCCGGGCCGCAAAAGTCAGAACATGAATCGGGGCTTTAGCCCCTGAAACATGGATTTCCTCAAACTGAGACACTGCCCGATTTGGATTGAGGAATTTGCGAAGAATAAGAGGAAACGATGCAGCCGGCTGCCGCGCTCAGGCCAGCTGGCTCACCTTCACCCCAGTTGGCTCACCTTTACCCCAGTTGGCTCACCTTTACCCCAGTTGGCTCACCTTTACCCCAGTTGGCTCACCTTAATGTTGACCGCGGCAAAATCCACCGTGCCCAAGCCGCGCGCCGCGGCCATCGCCAGATACGGCATCTTTTCCGCGTCGAGATTCCAGTACGCCTTGGCCACATAGGCGTCGATCGCTACTGGATCGGTGCCTGCCACCAGCGTCTTCTTCAGCACCGCGTCCTCGGGATTTCCGCCCGTCGGCCCGTTGCGCAACAACACGCGATAGCAGTCCATGAAGGTGAGCGTGGGCAACATGAAATTCGCCAGATCCACCAGGCTCTGGTGAATCTGCTGGTGCAGCCGGTTGCGCTCACCGCCCAGAATCCCGTACCAGTTCTTCATGCCCAGCGTGGCGCCGGTCAGTGCGTGATGTTTCGCGATGGGCAGGTTGATCACTTTGTCGGCTTCGAGGAACGGGGTGAAGACGGGCCAACTTTTCAGCACCACGCCGCCCATGTCGACTTCGCGGAAGCGATCGGGATCGGGCAGAATCACCTCTGCGCCCTCAGCTCGCGCCGCCGCCTCGATCCCCGAGCGATGGAAGCACCGCTGCGCCTCGTTGCAGCTCACGTCGGTCACGATGACGCGCCTGGCGCCTGCTTGCCAGCACTGCCGGACGACCTCCGCCACCAGATCCGGATTGGTGTTGGCGGCCTGCTCCGGAGTGCGGTCCCAGGCAATGTTCGGCTTCAGCACGACGACGTCCTGCTTGCTGATGAAGCGGCTCATGCCGCCAAGATTGGCTATTGCCTGCGCGGCCAGCGCTCGCGGTTCGCCGTTCTGGACAACGGTCATCTGCGGCCACGCGGCATCGGCGGCCACGCGATGATCGCGCCGCGCCTGTTGCGCTTGTTCGGGAATCGGTCGGCTGCTGCGTTCGCTCAGCCAAACGGCCGCGCCCGCAACCCCCGCAGCCACGCCGCCCACGCGCAACAGTTGCAGCATCGCTTCGCGCCGCGTCATGCTCGCCGCGTGCTTCGCCGTGCCTGCATCCAGCTTCACAACTTCGCCGCTTTCATCCGTCATGATTCGTCCAATCGCTAGTGTCCTGTCTCCGACAGTTCGCATCAAAAATACGCTGTCATCCTGAGCGAAGTTTGGCCGATTTCTCGGCCAAACGTAGTCGAAGGACCTGCATTTCGGGGCTTCGACTTATGCCAGGAACTTCCTGAACTCCTCTTCACACTTCCACAAGCCGGATGCGCCCTGGATCATTTGTCCCCAGCCGATGCGCCGCATCGGCCGCCGTGGCAATGTACTCGGGCTTGCGTCCAGCTGCTTCGAGCGTCGGCACTCCCGCCGCGGCGCGCTGGCGTTCGATCATCTGCCACGCCGTGTGATCCAGTGCTACGCGGTCCTCGCCCACCACCAGGGCGTTCGGATACCACAACCGTTCGGGATGGAACTCCGGCCCGCCGTCATATACCGACGAAATGGCATCGCCAATTGTGAACCAAACCTTCGCGCGCACCGCGGGAATCGCATTCACGTCGGCCACGCCGGGATTGCAATTGTTCGGGTGCAGCAAGAACGGCCGATCGACCACCCCGTACATGTTTTTCATCGAGAACGTGATTCCCGCCATCTCATGATCCTTGAGAATGGGCAGATTGATCACCATCGCGCACTCGCGGGTGAGAATCTTTGCGAGGCGAATCTGCGTCGCACCGCACGGCACCGGCTGGTCTTCGTAGCCGCCCACGTCGCTGCCGTAGCAGCGCACGCGGCTTGCATCGGTATTCACCGTCATGCCGCAGGCTGCGAGGCTGCGCGCATCGCGTTCCCATACCAAAATATTTCCCGCGCGCACGCCCGCCTGCTGCAAGCGCTCGGCAATGGCCAGGGTCAGCGCCGCGTGCGTAGAAATCCCGCGCCCGCCCAGTCCGTTCACCTTCAGTCCGATGGTTTTGCCGGCAAGAATATCTGCGGGAATGATGCTCTTCCACGCTTCCAGCGGTTTGTCGCGCCCGGTGTAGGCAGCCATCGCCTTGTCCAGCAGATTCAGCACGCGCTGCTCGTCGGGTTGTGTTCCCGCGCCGTGTAACGACGCATCGCGCGCAATCACCACCTTCGACTTGCCCGCCGCTAAGCGCTGCTCCAGCGTTCCGGCAAATGCCAACTTCTCTGCAGCAGCCGACGAACCCAGCAGCACCGCACCGGTAGCTGCCTCCTTCAAAAATTCCCTGCGACTCTTCATCGATCCCTTGCCTTCGGGGTGCCCCCGGTCCCTCGCATTTGGGGACCGGGGAGCGATCCCCGCACTTCCCTAGCTGCGTTGATTCATCCTGCGCTGCCCAAACACGTGATCCTCAAAGCCCAGCACATACCACATGCCGCGCCCGGAAAATTTTCCAGTGAAAAGCCACTTCACCACTCTTTTCCCTAGCTTGAAAGCATCTACGAGACGAGTAAAAAAACCTTCGCGCGAGCGGCCTGCGTGCAGAATCGCCACTCCGTTCGCCAGCAGAATATTCGCCATCTCGCGCACATCCGGCAGATAAACATGCGTAGGATCGTCTGAAAACTGCAGCGTCTCGTTCTCTGAATGCGGCAGCGACAAGCTGCGCAACGAAGGAAATGCGATCCATATATATCCGCCCTGCTTGAGCTTGGCGCACAGCGTCGCCACCACCGGCGCCGGCTCGCGCATGTGCTCCACCACATGGTTCAGAATCACGAAATCGTAGCTGGCATCGGGAATCGCATCGTAGCCCGATCCATCCGCATTGAGCGGAAAGAACGCGTCCATCGCGGCCATGTCCGCGTCGCTCAGCTTGTAGCGCTGGATGTCGGCGCCCGCGTAGTGGCAGCCGGGAAACCAGCGCTTGGTCAGCGTGGGCGAACCGTTGCCGCAGCCGATGTCGAGAATGCGCGGTGCAGGCGCAGTCAGCCTGCCGCGCACCATGCGAAATTTCATCGGACAATGCGCCATCGGCCACTCCCATCGGTTTGTAGCGCCGGTCTCCAGACCGGCTGTCGTGCGGGTCTCCAGACCCGCACTCGTCGAGGAATCATTTCGAAATCACGTGCCCCAAGCGCTAGAGCCTTGCTTCCACGCCGTGCGCCAGCGCCAGCAGCGCCTGCGCCGTGCCAGGCGTGGCGTCATAGGCCACGATGCGCACCAGGTACGGGCCTTTGCGGAAGATCACGCTCTGCTCGTACGCCAGCCCCGCGTCACCCACTTGCGCGGTCTTGGCGCCGCTCGAATTCCCCGACTCCAGAATCTTGCGCGCGCCCGCGGAATCTCCCATAGTGTAAACGTCTACCACTGCGTCCAACTGGTTCTGGAACTTGTAATCGGATGTAGAAGTAGAAACCACGCCGGCCGCGATGTACTGCTCGGCGTCGCCGTCGATGTACTGCCAAAGATCCTTGGCCTCATAAACGCGCGTATCGCCCGATTTCTCCCATCCCGCCGCTGCTCCCGACGGCGGGAGCGGATCGATTTTCGTTTTCTTGCATCCCACGCTCACGGCCAACGCCGCAATCGCAATCACCGCAATTCCTGATTTCCATCTTTTTGGCCCAAACATGCTTTGATCGTTCTCCTTCATTTGCGGGTTAGCAGGATCTGGCTGCTGGGGGAGCGGCTTTCACCAATACTTGTCACATACACGGCGGGATGTTCCTGCAGCGGGCAGGCGAATTCGCAGGCGCCGCAGCCCACGCACCGGCTGGGATCAACGCGCGGCTGTTGCAGCTTTTTGGTTTTGCCCGCCGCATCCACCACCTCGGCCTCTTCGACATAAATCGCCTTGGGCGACACCGGGCACCACTCTTCGCACACAATGCAATCGGTAGCCATGGCCCACGGCAGGCAGCGCCCGCGATCGTAAAATGCCGTGCCCAAGCGGATGGGCTGATTCTGCGCGGCGCCCACGCCCACCACCCAAC
Source organism: uncultured Acidobacteriota bacterium (assembly GCA_963826735.1). Lineage (GTDB taxonomy): Bacteria > Acidobacteriota > Terriglobia > Terriglobales > Acidobacteriaceae > Telmatobacter. Next base: position 145,467 of record CAWGYN010000002.1, on the reverse strand, counting down.
CTTTTTCCTTGGGCGTAATCTGCCAGATGGCGCCGGTCGGGCAAACCTCCGAGCAGAGCACGCAACTCGGCTCGCAGTAGCCGATGCGCGGTACCAGCGTCGGCGTCCAAAGGCCTTCGATGCCCGCCTCGACGAGCGTCGGTTGCAGCGCATTGTTGGGACACACCTTCATGCATTCGCCGCAACGGATGCAACGCGAGAGAAACTCCGGCTCATCGAGCGCGCCCGGCGGACGCAGCAGGTGCTCGTTGCGGCTTTTGCCCAGGCCTGTGTTGGCGCGCAGCAACGGCACCGCAGCCGCGCCCGCCACGAGACCTGTGAGCGTGCGCCGCCGTCCCAGGTCGGGCGAGGCCACTTCCTGGGTTTAGATTTTGGGCGGAAGAAGCGGAACGTGAGCGCATGATCGGGGCAACTGCCGACGCAGTTCATGCACATCAGGCACTCTGATTTGCGCCATGGCGCGCTGCCGATAGGATCGTCGCCGCCCTGGCAATGAAGCAGGCAGCGGTTGCAGTTGTTGCACGCTTTCGGATCCTTGTCGAGGCCCAGCAGCGACCACCGCGACACCGCGCCCAGCAGCGCTCCCAGCGGGCAAATCGAGCGGCACCAGAAGCGCGTGATGCGCAAACTCATCGCAAGGATCGCGAGGAACAAAACTCCCAGGAAAATTCCCTGCGTAAAGTGCGCCTGCCGGAATTCCAACACGACCGAGCCCAGCACCGCGTGGATCAACCCGCCCGTGGCCTTGATCGCGGCGATGTGACTGTGCTCCAGCGGCGTCAGCGCCGCGCGCACGATGTAGTTGAACGCCGGCAACAGCGAAAGCCCGATAGAGCGCACCAACAAACTGAATGGATCGAGCCAGCCGATCACCATCGACCCGAAGGCCGCGGCCACCAGGCCTGCAATCAGCACTACATATTTGATGGTCTGCCAGCGCTTGTAGCGATTGGACTCGATGCGCTGCTTGCCGCGCTTCGACTCCGACGGCATGTCGCCGACAAAGTGCTGCAGTGTGCCCATGGGGCAGATCCAGCCGCAGAAAAAGCGCCCTAAAAATATCGTGGGAACCAGAATGATCAGGCTCCACAACAGGCCGCGATAGAGTGCGTGGCTGGCGAGGGCATTGGTCAAAGCCACCAGCGGGTCCCACTCAAAGAACAGGCGCACCGGCCCGCGCAGGTGAATGTCGCTGGTGGTGCCCGGCATGGCGCGTAGCGCCGTAAACACCAGCAGCACGAGGAACAGCAGCAGAAAAAAGATCTGCGAAATCCTGCGCCATCGCGGCAACCTGGACCCAGCCACAAACCCCTCCCCACGCCGCGTGCGCGTGCGCCACGTATATGGGAAGAATGATTGGTGTTCGGACCCATGCCGTACAGTGATCCGCATCACCGATTGGAGGTTCGCGTGTTGTTCTTTTTGCCAGAACCGGTTCATTTCGCCCGGGACGTCCCACGCAGGCGAGCGCGGGAAATATGTGCGGCAGCCAAGAAAGTTCTAGCTTGGGGCACCCCTGCCGGAAGAATGCTCATCCAAATACAACAGTGCAAGTTTATACAGAATTTCCTGGCCGTTAAGTGCAGGCTATTGATTCGGGCTGTGTTAACGAGAAACACAGCGGAAGAGGATCGATCATGTTCAATTCAGATGCACTGGTTCGCGCCGGGAGAATACCGGTTCTGCTCCTGGTGCTGGTGGCGGCCATCCTTTCGGGGTGCGAATCCAGGCAGGAAAAGGCGCTGGATCAGGCCAAGGCGCAGGCGGCCAAAACCGGGCAGCCGCAGCAGGTGGTTTCAGTAGACAAGAATGGGACCACGACGACGACAGTGGTACAGCCGCCGGCGGCGGGGCAGACGAGCGAAGCGATCACGACGACGCAGACTCCTCCCGCTGCCGGGGCGCCCGTTCCAGCAGCTTCGGGACCGACGGTTTCCGCGGTGCCGCAACCGGTCAACGTGACCATCCCGGCGGGCACCATGCTGACGATCCGGATCGATCAGCGCATCAGCGTAAGAACCAGCCGCGCGGGTGACCCGTTTACCGGCGAGTTGGTGGACCCGGTGCTGGCCGGCGACAACAGTGAGCTGCTCCCGAAGGGTACCTTGGTGGGTGGCGTGGTGGATGTATCGCATCGGCGCGGACACTTCAAGGGAAGATCGCTGCTGGAGTTGCGTTTAACTTCGCTGACGCTGAATGGAACGCAGTATCCGCTGACGACGCGGGATCTTGCGGAAAGCAAGAAGGGCAAGGGAAGACGTTCGGCGGCCTTGATCGGGGGAGGAACAGGACTGGGAATGTTAGTGGGCGGCGTGGCCAGCGGAGGGGTAGGGCTGGTGGTAGGCGGGCTGGTGGGTGGCGGCGGTGGAACCGCCCTCGCGGGATTGACGGGCAACCGCGATCTCGACATACCGGCGGAGTCGATTGTGCACTTCAAGCTGGCAGACGACCTGGTGGCGCAGCCGGCACAATAGCGTGAGCACGTTCTCGAGTTTGATTGAAGCGGGCGGCGCGAGTGTCCGTTACAGATGATTGATCAGCGACGCAATGCACGCCGCGCCGAATCCGTTATCGATATTGACCACGGAAACATTGGGCGCGCAGGTGTTCAACATGCCCAGCAGCGCCGCGATGCCGCCCAGCGACGCGCCGTAACCCACGCTGGTGGGAACCGCGATCACCGGCGCATTCACCAGGCCGCCGACCACGGTGGGCAGCGCGCCCTCCATGCCCGCGCACACGATCAGCACGCGCGCCGATTGCAGCGTGTGCTGCTGCGCCAGCAGGCGATGAATGCCGGCCACGCCCACGTCGGCCACCAGTTCCACGGTGTTGCCCATCAGCCGCGCCGTCACCGCGGCCTCTTCGGCCACAGGCAGGTCGCTGGTTCCCGCGCACACCACGCCCACGGTTCCCTTGCCCGCAGGCGCATCGGTCTTGCTTCAGCGTGATGGCGCGCGCCGCTTCGTGAAACTCCGCGCGCGGCTCCGCGGCTCGCACCGCCGCATACACCTCGCGCGAAGCGCGCGTGGCCAGCACGTTGCCGCCGGCGCTCGCCATGCGCGCAAAAATCGCCGCCACCTGCGCCGGCGTCTTGCTCTCGGCAAAGATCACCTCCGGCATGCCGGTGCGCAGCGCGCGATGATGATCGAGCTTGGCAAAGCCCAGATCCTCGAAAGGCAAATTGCGCAGCCGTTCCAGCGCATCGGCCACGCTGGTCGACCCCGCGCGCACTTCGTTCAACAGCGCTTCAATTTGCGCGCGATCCATCAGCGTCCTTCCTTCTTCGCCGAGCCAGTCCCGTCTCCGCCTAGGCCCGCATCGCCTCCTGCATCACCTGCTTCAGCGGAACCCCGTGCGTGCGCGCCAGGTTGCGGCACTCCTCATACTCCGGCGACGCGTTGGCCACCTCGCCCGACGGCCAGCGCGCAATCTTGATCCGCACCTTGCCCCACTCGGTCTCCACTTCCGCGAACTCGCGCGCCAGCGCCATCTTGTTTTCCAGCCGCCAGCGCAGTCCGATCGTCGTGGTCTCGCGCAGCAGCAGATCGCGCAGCGCCGGCAGTCGTCTCGGGACTCGACAGCACGGTCATCTGCACGCCCGTGCGTCCCTTCTTCATCTGCACCGGCAAGCGGTACACGTCCCATGCGCCGGCCTCCAGCAGCAACTCGCTCACGTAGGCCAGCAACTGCGGCGTCGAGTCGTCGATCACCGTCTCGATCACCGCGATCGGCTCCGCATCGGATCGTATCGGCGCCGCGCCGCCGATCGTCTGCCTCGCCCACCAGCAGCCGCAGCAGGTTCGGCTCGCCCGGCGTGTCGCGCCCGCCCGCTCCGTAGCCGCGCGCCGTCACGCGCATCGCCGGCAGCGGCCCATATGTCACATCCAGCATGCGCAACAACGCCGCGCCGGTCGGCGTCACGCGCTCCATCGGCGGGCCCGGCGGCATACACCGGCGCATCGCCCAGCAGCGCCAGGTCGCCGGCGCGGGCACCGGCAGCGTGCCATGCTCGCACTTCACCGTTCCGCTGCCCACGTTCAGCGGCGAAGCCATCCAGCGGTCCACGCCCAGCGCCTCGCATCCCGCCGCCGCGCACACGATATCCACGATCGTGTCCACCGCGCCCACTTCGTGAAAGTGCACCTTCTCGATGGGGATGGAGTGAATCGCCGCCTCCGCCTCGCCCAGCAGTTGAAAGGCGCGCGCCGCGCGCTGCTTCACCGTCTCCTTCAGCGGCGCAGCCTGAATGATCCCGAGAATCGTCGACAAGCGATCGATGCGGCGCATGCTCGTGGCTGGTGATGCGCAGGCTCCGTTTCATGCGAGTGGTGCTCGTGGTCGTGAGGATCGTGCTCCGTGGATGCTCGTGCGTCGTGGGTGTTCGTGTGAGCCTGTCGAGTGCTCGCTAGCTCGTGCGTCCGCAGCGTTCTGCTCCCTTGCTCCCTCGCTCCCTTGCTCCCTGCTCTTCGTGATCACGTCCACCTTATCCGCCGCCAGCCCGCCGCGGCTCACCTTGCGCATCTCCAGGCGCGCGCCCACATTCAAGCGCCGCCGCCGTCTCGGCAAGCAGCTCGAAGGGCACGCCCGCATCCACCAGCGCGCCCAGCAGCATGTCGCCGCTGATGCCGGAAAAGCACTCCAGATAGCCGATTCGCATCGCTTTGTGATTCTAAATTATGTGATGTAGCGCCGGTCTCCAGGCCGGCTGTAGCGGCGGCGTTCACGCCGCCACAGAAGGAATGATCGTCTTGCACAAGTGTGCGGGTCGGGAGACCCGCACGACAGCGGTTGGAGACCAGCGTACAATCGCGAGTGCCTCACGATTGCTGCGTCGTTTCTTCCGCTCAGGCGAGGTTTCTCCCGCAGATTGCTAACTCGCTGACTTGCTGACTTGCTGATCGACGCTACGCGCCTTTCCGCATCAGCACTTCGGCCGGCAGCACCGCATTCATTGAGCCCGAGCGAAAACCCGAGCAATCCAGCGTCACGTATTTGAATCCCGCCTGCTTCAACGCCGCCGTGATCGCGTCCATCATCTCCATCGTCAGCGCGCGCGGCAGTTCATCGCGCGCAATCTCCACGCGCGCCAGTTCGCCGTGGTGGCGCACGCGCAACTCGCGAAATCCCAACTGCCGCAGGCTCTCTTCGCCGCGTTCCACCTGTTCCAGCACCTCGCGCGTCACGGTGCGTCCGTATTCCACGCGCGACGAAAGGCACGGCGCAGCCGGACGATCCCACACCGGGTAGCCGGCCGCCTTGGCCAGTGCGCGCACTTCCAGCTTGGTCAGGCCCGCCTCGGCCAGCGGCGCCAGCACCGCGTGCTGCTCGGCCGCGCGCTGCCCGGGCCGGTAATCCCGCGTGTCGTCGGCATTCATGCCGTAGGCGATGTGCGCGAACCCCAGCTTCGCGCCCAGCTTCTCCATCACCGCGAAACAGCTCGTCCTTGCAATGGAAGCAGCGGTTGGCGTCGTTGCGCGCGTACTCCGGCCGGTCCAGCTCTTCGGTCGCAATCACTTCGAGCGGCATGCCGAGCGATTGCGCAAAAGCGCATGCCTGCTCCATGTCGCGCCGCGCCAGCGAGGGCGAATCGGCCAGCACCGCCAGCATGCGGTCGCCCAGCACGCGATGCGCCGTGGCCGCCAGAAATGCCGAGTCCACGCCGCCCGAGTAGGCCACCATCACGCTGCCCAGTTCGCCGAGCCGCGCCTCAAGCGCGCGCAGCTTCGCCGCCGCGCTCTCTGCGCCCCGGCTTGCGCACTCTGCGCCTGGCTCCGCTTAATGCGCCGGTCTCCTGACTCGGCTGTCTGCGGGTCTCCGCCCGCCATGCCGTCCGATTATACCCTTTCGCCGGTTTCGTGGACGCCGCCGGTACAGCCAGTCGTGAAGACCCACGCCGCTTTCGATTGACGGCCCCGCCTGCGGGCAATAGCTTGGAAGAGAGCGATGGCGCGTAAATCGCTATCGTTCGTTCGACGGAGGTTGGATGCAGTTCAGGTTTTTCTCGCGGTTTTGGACGTTTTGCTGGTTCTGGGTGTGCTGTCTCGCTAGTGCAGCCTGCCAGCATCCGGCGCCCACGCCCAGGATCTGAAGAGCTTTGAGCAGCGCATCACCGTCAAAGTGCTGCCCAACGGGCTCACGCTCATCATTTGCGAGCGCCACGAGGCGCCGGTCTTCAGCTACACCACATTTATCGATGCCGGCGACGTGGACGACCCCTCGGGCGAGAGCGGCCTGGCGCACATGTTCGAGCATCTGGCCTTCAAGGGAACCAGCCAGATCGGCACCACCGACTACGCCGCCGAAAAAGTCGCGCTCGCAAAAGTGGAAGCGGCCAACGACGCCTACGAGGCCGAGTACCTGAAGCCCGTCGGCCGCGAGCGAAGAAAAGCTCGCCGAGCTGAAGAAGGCCTTTCTCGACGCGCAGGCCGAGGCGGAGAAATACGTCATCCCCAACCAGTTCACCGAGGTTGCCGAAGCCAACGGCGCGGACGGCCTGAACGCCGAAACCGGCCTCGACGACACGCAGTACTTCTGGTCGATGCCGGAAAACCGCCTTGAGCTTTGGGCGTGGATGGAGAGCGAGCCGCCTGGCCGACGCCGTGCCCCGCGAGTTCTACAAGGAGCGCGACGTGGTGATGGAAGAGCGCCGCATGCGCGTCGACTCCGACCCCATCGGCCGCCTTGTCGAGCAGTTTCTGGCCACGGCCTATGTGGCGCACAACTACGGCCGCAGCGACATCGGCTGGCCCAGCGAGGTCAGCCAGATCAATGCCACCGAGGCCATGGCCTTCCACAAGAAGTACTACGTCGGCGGCGAACATCGTGGTCGCCATCGTGGGCGATGTGGACGCCAAAACCGCGATGCCCATGCTGGAGAAATATTTCAGCCGCGTTCCCGGCGGGCCCAAGCCGGAAGAGATGACCACCGTCGAGCCCAAGCAGTTTGCCGAGAAGTCGGTCGTCATTCGCGAGCAGACGCAGCCCTTCTATATCGAGGGCTATCACCGGCCCAACTATCGCGATCCCGACGACGCGGTCTACGACGCCATCAGCGACATCATGTCGAACGGCCGCGTCTCGCGCCTCTATCGCAGCCTGGTGGAGCAGCAGCAGATCGCCGCCGAGGCCGAGGGCTTCAGCCCCTTCCCCGGCGAAAAATATCCCAGCCTCTTCGCGTTCTACGCCGTTCCGCTCCCCGGCCACACGCCGGCCGAGATGCGCGACGCCATCCACAAAGAGATCGACAAGCTGAAGACCGCCGACGTCACCGACGCGGAGCTTCAGATGTACAAGACCCGCACTCGCGCCGACCTGCTGCGCGGCCTGGCCGACAACCAGGGCCTGGCCAACTCGCTGGCCGAGTACCAGACCCGCTACGGCGACTGGCGCGAGCTCTTCCTGCAACTCGACGAGGTCGACAAGGTCACCAAGGCCGACATCCGCCGCGTAGCCAATCAAGTGTTTGTAGCCTCCAATCGCACCAGCGCCGAAATCGACACCGAGCCTCCGGCCGCGAACGCGAAGAAGGACGGAGGCGCGCAATGAGAGAACGCCAATCAGCCATATCATTGGGTAGCCGCCAGGTCTCGTCTTGAGACCCGCGGCCATGCCGAACTCACTTTCGCACTCGGCGCTCCTCGCGGTTATCGCATCGCCTTCGCACATGCTCTCCGCCCAGCAATCCAAGCCCTGGGAGCAAATCCCCATCCCCACGCTGCACGACTTCCATCCCCAGCAGCCCAAACGCATCGAGCTCAAGAACGGCATCGTCATCTTCCTGCAGGAAGATCACGAACTGCCGTTCGTCTCCGGCTCGGTGCTCATTCCCGGCGGCTCGCGCGACGAAGATCCAGCCAAGGCCGGCCTGATCGGCATTTACGGCCAGGCCTGGCGCACCAGCGGCACCGCAAAAATGGACGGCGACGCCATGGACGACCTGCTCGAAGCCAAGGCCGCGCACATCGAAACCGAAGGCGACGACGATTCGACCGCGCTCTCCTGGGATTCGCTGAAGGGCGACGCCGACCAGGTCTTTTCGCTGGCCATGGACCTGCTTCTTCCATCCCAAGTTCAGCGCGGAAAAGCTGCAGCTGGCCCAGCAGCAGGAAGCCACCGGCATCGTGCGCCGCAACGACGACGAAGACGGAATCGCCGAGCGCGAAGTCGGCCAAGCTGGTCTACGGCGCGAACAGCCCCTACACGCGCCAGCCCGAGCTGGCCACCATCGGCGCGGTCACGCTCGCCGATCTGCAGGCCTGGCACGATCGCACGCTCAAGGGCAAGCTCATCGTCGGCATCAGCGGCGACTTCGATCCCGCGGCCATGGAAGCCAAGGTGCGCGCGGCCTTCGAAGCCCCTGCCGCCGGTCACGTCCCGAGCCGCCGCGCCACGATGAGTTCCCCGGACCCAAGCCCGGCGTCTACTTCATCGACAAGGAAGACGTGAACCAGTCCAACGTGCAGATCGTGGCTCTGGGCATCGACCGCCACAATCCCGATGTGCCCGCCATCGTCGTCATGAACGAGATTCTCGGCGGCGGTTTCGGCAGCCGGCTCTTTCAAAAGGTGCGCACCCAGCTGGGACTGGCCTACGCGGTCGGCGGCGGCTTCGATCTGCCCTACGACCACCCCGGCACCTTCCGCGTCGAAGTGCTCACCAAGAGCGTCTCCACCGTGGACGCCACCAAGGCCGCCGAAGCCGAGATCGCCGGCCTGAACACCAAGCCGTTCACCGCAGGAGAGTTGCAAGCGCGCCAAGGACAACATCCTCAACTCGTTCCTCTTCCGCTACGACACGCAGCGACAAAATTCTCGCCGAGCGCGAGCGGCTCGAGTTCTACGGCTATCCGGCCGATTATCTTGAGACCTATCGCGCCGCCCTCGAAAAAGTCACGCTCGCCGACGTAACCGCGGCCGCCAAGAAGTACATTCATCCCGAGAAGCTGGCCGTGCTCGTGGTCGGCAACGGCCCGGAGATCAAGCCGCCCGTCGATGCTCTCGGCATGGGCGCGCCGCAGATCGTCGACATTGCAATTCCCGGCGCCCCCGGTGCGCACGGCTCGCCGGGCGAGCAGCAATAAAACAGGAGAGCATCATGTTCGAACGGTATACGGAAAAAGCCCGGCGCGTAATCTTCTTTGCGAGGTACGAGGCCAGCCAGTATGGCTCGCCTTATATCGAGACGGAACATCTGCTGCTCGGCCTGTTGCGCGAGGACAAAGCGTTAACTAACCGCTTCCTCCGTGCGCAAGCCTCCCTGGAGTCCATCGTGACGCAGATCAGAGAACACACCGTCATACGCGAGAAGGTTGCCACGAGCGTCGATCTGCCGCTCTCCAACGAGGGCAAGCGCGTGTTGGCGTATGCAGCCGAAGAGGCAGAACGGCTGGGCCATAAGCACATTGGCTCCGAGCATTTGCTTTTGGGGCTGTTGCGCGAGGAGGGATGCTTTGCGGCACAGATTCTGCGCGAGCGCGGCGTGAAGCTCGCGCAAGTTCGAGACGAGCTGGCGCGCGAGCCGCATCAGAGTGAGCCGTCTGCGTCGGTAACGGCAATAAGTGCCAGGCCGGACCCTCGCGCCTTTTGGCTCGCCGGCAATGGTGTCACGATCAAACGCCCGGAAACCTGCGTCATCGATCCGGAAGTCGAGGTTGGCGCGGACACAATCATCGAGCCGTTTGTGCAGTTGCTGGGCAAGACGCGCGTCGGCACGGGTTGCCGCATTCGTTCTTTCTCCGTGATCGAAAACTGCACCCTCGGCAACGGCGTTCTCATCCGCCAGAGCTGCGTGCTTGAGGATTCAACCATCGCCGATGGCGCGCAGATCGGCCCCTTCGCGCACCTCCGCCCTGGCAGCGAGATCGGCGAGAACGCGCACGTGGGCAACTTTGTTGAAACCAAGAAGGCGAAGCTCGGCAAAGGCGCCAAGGCCAACCATCTCACCTACCTCGGCGACGCGGAGATCGGCGAAGGCACGAACATCGGCGCCGGTACCATCACCTGCAACTACGACGGCGTCAACAAGCACGTCACGCGCATCGGCAAGGGCGCTTTCGTCGGCAGCGACTCCACGCTCGTCGCGCCCGTCACGGTCGGCGACGGCGCGTACATCGGCGCTGGCTCCTGCATCACCAAAGATGTTCCCGCCGACGCGCTTGCCGTCGCACGCGGCAAACAAGCCAACATCGAGGGCTGGGCCGCCACGCGCCGCGCCAAGCGCCCGCCGAAGCAGTCATGAGCCCGCACCGCTTCGCAGTGGTCTTCGCGCTCGCTGCATTTTTCTGTCTCGCGCCGGCCGCGGCACAGCCGGGCTCGTCCCGAACCCGGCCGACTCAACGCGCAAAAAATCGCCGATGGTGTTTGGTTTCTTCCCGGCGACGCCTCCAAGGGCTACTGCAACAACATCGTCATCGAGATGCGTGACTACCTGATCGTGGTTGACGCCAATTATCCCGGCCGCGCCCGCGAACTCGTGGCAGAAATTCACCAGCTCTCGCCCTAACCGGTGCGCTTCGTCTTCGACACCCACGCGCACCGCGATCACGCCTACGGCAACATCGTCTGGACCGAGGCCGGCGCCACTACCTTCGCCTACCAGGGCGTTGCCGACGAGATGGGTCGCTACGAACCCAAGCGCTGGCGCGACACTGCAGCCGAGCGCGACGACGTGCGCTCCCTCAACCTCACCGACGCTCCCCGGCCCCAACTCCTCTTCCGTGAGAGCCCCTTCATCCTCAAAGACGCGACCCGCGAGGTCCGCTTCTACTTTCTGGGCTGGGCGCACACACGCGGCGACGGCTTTGTCTGGCTCCCCAAAGAGCGCATCCTCTGCACCGGCGACGCCGCCGTCAACGGCCCGCATAACAAGCTGTGGGACGCGAATATCGAAAACTGGCCGCGCGTTCTCGCCCTGGCCCTCGCCTTCCATCCCGTCCACGTTTTGCCCGGTCACGGAGACGCGGGCGGCCCGGAGATTCTCTCAGGCCAGCAGGCGTTTCTTCAGGATTTGTATGCCGCCGTCAAACAGCAAGTCGATGCCGGCGAGACCCTCGCGCAGATTGCCCCCGTTTTCCCCGAGCGCGACCGCAACTGGATTCCCAACGACTTAAGCACGGATATTGCCATTACCTATGCGGAGATTACCCAGCACCAGCCCGCCAGCGCTCTTGCTCACGAATGGAAGTGACGCCGTAGATACCCGTCTCTGCATGTCACGTTCGGGTCATTGAGAATGGGTTACGAAGGTGATAGGCTCTGGTAAGCAAAAAGACCCGGCCGGCCGCCCCCCTTGCGTGCACGGCAGCATTCGGGCGCACTTTGGATCGTGGTCCCATGCCGACCTTCGGGCCAGTTGTGGCTATTTTCTTGGTTCAGGAACCTCTTACGGGCTGCGCAACTGTGTCGGTGTCTTCTTTCCGGCTCAGCATCCCATGGAACAGGGGGAGCGTGCCGCGCGTAAACACAAGGGGGACCACGAAGGGCGCCTGCGGACGTCAGTGATCGCAGCAGGTCTTTTGTTCAGTAACAGGACAGTGAATCACAACCGGGCATAAACGCTGGGGTTGAGCCAGTCGAATCAGGGGTAAAAGGTGCGCGAAAAGGACGGAAGCCGGCGTTTGGGACCCAAGCTCGCAAATGCGAAGCGGCCGGATCCAGCGCCCGCTTTCAGCGCTGAGCAGGCAGCACGCAGGCCCGAGCGGATTCTCGTGGTCGATGACGAAACCCCTGTGCGGACCATGATCGCCGCCTCACTCGAGCGCCAGGGATACGACATCGAACTGGCCAGCGGAGGACGCGAAGCCCTCGAAGCGCTGGAGCTCAACACCTTCAACCTGGTGCTCACCGACATCGTGATGCAGGATGTCAACGGCATCGCCCTGCTCGAGCGCATTCACGCTCTCCAGCCTAACCTTCCCGTGGTCATGGTCACGGCCGTGCACGACATCAGTGTGGCCATCGATTCCATGCGCCGCGGCGCCTACGACTATCTCCTCAAGCCCTTCGAGCAGGATCAACTGCTCTCGCACCGTGGAGCGGGCGCTCAGCCACCGCCGCGCGCTTGAGGAGACCGAGAGCTATCACCAGAGCCTTGAAGAAATGGTCCGCGCCAGAACCGAGATGCTGCGCCACGCCATGGAGGATCTCGAGCACTCCTACGACGTGACCCTCGAGGCGCTCGGAGACGCCCTCGACCTCAAGGATTCTGAAACCGAAGGCCACTCCAAGCGCGTCACTGCCTACGCCATCGCCCTGGCGCGCGCCATGGGCATCCCTCCCGAGGAAATCAAGATCATTGCTCGCGGGGCCTTCCTGCACGACGTCGGCAAGATGGCCATCCCCGATGAGATTCTGCGCAAGCCCGGCAAGCTCTCTGAAATGGAACGCGAGCTCATGCGCGAACATTGCGCGCGCGGCTATCAAATGCTGCGTAAGATTCCGTTTCTTGCCGGCGCCGCGGAGATCGTCTTTTGCCATCAGGAACATTACGACGGCACGGGCTACCCGAATGGCTTGCGCGGCCGCGAGATTCCCGTCGGAGCCCGCATCTTCGCCATCGCCGACGCCCTCGACGCCATCACCAGCGACCGCCCCTATCGCCGGGCCAGCGACTTCGACTTCGCGCGCGAAGAGATCCTGCGCTGCTCGGGAACCCAGTTCGATCCTGCCGTCGTCGAGGTCTTTTTGAAGATTCCCAACGAGCTCTGGCAGGAGCTGCGCTCCGAAATCAGCGGCCAGAACAAGCGCTTTTCCACCTTCGATATGGCCAATGCCGCTGGCGCGTAAGCCACTAAGAGCCGTCAATCCGGCCTCGGATCGGGGGTGCGGATCGGGTGCCCCCGGTCCCTCGCACTTGGGGACCGGGGATTGGAACAACCGCAGGAGCGCTCAACCCGTCATATTCCACACAGGGGGTCGAACCCATGCCGCCACTTTCCCCACAAGAAGCTCAAACCCGCCTGGCTGGTCTCCCGGGCTGGAAGATCGAGGCCGGAGAGCTAGTCAAAACCTTTCAATTCAAAGATTTTCGCGCTTCCCTGCATTTTGTGAACGGAGTCGGCGAGCTGGCCGAGCAGGCCGGGCACCATCCCGACATCGATATCCGCTATAACCGCGTGCGTCTCGCTCTAACCACTCACGACGCCGGCGGTCTCACCCAGAAGGATTTCGACCTGGCCGCCCAGGCGCAGAAGCTTGTCGACTAGCAAGCCCATCCCCGTTTTACCACAATATGGGAAGCTTAACCCCTCCAAACAGGGCCCGTCAATTTCTCCGTAAATCTGGATTTATATAGATTTCCAGCTCCCACTGGCATTGAGAGCTGTCCCCGTCATCCCGCTCGGAGCGCGAATTACCCCAACCTCGCGCGCCCAGAACGCATAGATGGCTGCTTGGAAAACTCTTTCAAGCATCAGACTTTAATGGAGTTGCATCGTTATCAATGTGATCGATCATCACCGATTTCGTTTTATCAGCGCCAAAATGCCGCGCAATCCACCTTGATTTGGGAGTCGCGTTGGATGTGTTCTTGAGGAATAGGTTTACACGGCCGCAAAAAATAAATTTTGATTTTTGTATTGCATTTTTTCGCATCTATGCTATCGTGTATTTATTCCGGTTGTGGAGAAGATTCTCCAAGCCGGAAGTAGTTTGCGTCACTGGCCTCCCGGCACGAACAGCTAGACCGTTCGTGCCGTCTTTTTTTTCTGGGCCACCCCTTCCCGCCCGCCTCCTCAGCTTCTGGTCCGGCTTTCTCGTCCCTCGCTCCCTCGCTCCCACGCTCCCACGCTCCCTGCCCTTCCGTCCCCGTTTTCAATTCCCTGTTCCCTAATCCCTGCCTCTATCAAGCCGCCCTCAACCCCGCGCACTTCATCCCTCCCGTAGGGAGGGAACGAAAATAGCCCAGGGTGAAACCCTGGGGATCCGGACCGGTCCTTCCCGAAAACAAAGTACGCGGCGAAGCCGCGATGAATCCTCGCGCCTGCAGCCGCCCATCCCCGGAGCGATCAACCGATCAAAGATGCCCACAAAGCCGACTAGCCGCTACAAATCTTGCCTCAAAATGCGCATTAGCGATTCATCGTCATCTGACCCAAGTCCCGGTTTGCCAGCCACTCTGAAATTACCTGAAGCAAAGACCGCACCTAGCCCAATGAGCCCCCAGATCATGAAAAGGCGTATCATCGTCAACAAAGTCAACTTCCGATTTGTCTGTTAACTATCTGAACTTGGTTTGCAGGCGAGATGGTCGTTGGCTAATAGGGTCCAACCGGATGTGCCTCTTGCCGCTCCTGGCGCTCCGTAAGGCAATCCCGTTCGCTTTTGCCCTGCTGACGCTGACAGGTGGGGGGCTGTGCGCACAAGAGTACAGTTTCCGTAGTTTTGGGGTCGCGGAAGGCCTGAACAATCTTGCGATCCGGCGAATCTACCAGGACCGCATTGGCTTCGTCTGGGTGAGCACCGAAGACGGGATTTACCGATACGATGGGGACCGCTTTGAGGCCTTCGCAACGGAACAGGGGATTCCGTCGAACTCGGGTGTGGCGTTTGGCGATGCGCCCGATGGGTCTCTTCTTGCCGGTGGAAGCATTGGACTCTATCGTCTTTCGGGCAACCGCTTTGAAAAGCTTCCGGTGGATTTCAACACAATCGCCTGGGCCCAGGGCATCCAATCGGATGGGAAAGGCCATACCTTTCTTGGCACTGACGCCGGGCTTGTGGAACTCTATTCCCAACCTGGGCAGAATCAATTTGGCATGCGGAAGTTTCCTCAGCCTAAGGGAACATCCGGTCCGGGCGCGTCCGGGATTTTGGTAGACGGCGACGTCGTGTGGTACGGCTGCGGGCAGCAACTCTGCCGCATGGATGCCGCTGGCACCCGGGTTTTTGGACGAGAAAGCGGACTTCCGGACCGGGAGCTGCAGGCCATCCAGAAAGACGGCGCTGGAAATCTCTGGGTGCGAGCGCGGAATGCGGGCGTTTTTGAATGGCCGGCCGGCAAGGCCAAATTCAAGAGGCCCAAATTACCCTTTCCACCCGAAAACATAGGTGGCGTTCCCGCAGTGGATGGCGATGGAAGGGTTCTGCTTACGTCTTCAGTGGGGTTGCTGATTGGGGATAAGAACGGATGGCAGATGGTCGACCGGTCCGTCGGGCTTCGCGGAACAGTCTACTCAGCCTTCGAGGACAGACAGCATTCTTTGTGGATTGGATTGGCCGGCCGTGGGCTGGCGCAGTGGCTCGGGTACGGGGAATGGGAAGGTTACTCGACCGAGAGCGGGCTCGCCAGCGATCTTGTCTACGAAATCCTTCCGCAGGACGGTGGGGCGCTCCTGGTGGGCACGGAAGCGGGCCTGTTTCGCGGAGAGCGGCGCCCAATCGGCATGTCGTTTAGGAGTGTTGCGGGACTGAGTGGTTTTGCAGTGCACAGCGTGCGCAAGTCGCCAAACGGGGAAATTTGGATCGGGACCGAAACGCGAGGCGCAGCACGCGTCGATGCGCGAACCGGCAAGGCAGAGTGGTTTGGCGAAAGGCAGGGCCTTCTCGGCAAAGCGGCGTACACATTGCGCTTCGACCGCGAGCAGCGGCTCTGGGCAGCCACCGAAGCCGGCCTCTTTATGGCCATGCCTCCGTACAGAAAATTCTCGCGCATCACCGAATTGCCGCCAACGCGGATCTGGGCAGTTACCGAAGGCTCGGATGGCACGGTTTGGGCTGGGGGCGTCGGCGGGCTGTATGAATTCACAGCAGGCAAGTGGAAGAACCTGACGCGCGCCGACGGACTGAGTAACACGGAGGTGCTTTCGCTCGGTGCGGGACCAAATGGCGTCGTGTGGGTCGGCTACAGGTTTGGAGGCGGTATTGATCGAGTCCATTCGCAAGCTGGTGGCGTGGCGATCGAGAAGGGCATTCAGAGGCATGGCAGTGACGGACTGATTTACTTCCTTGATTTCGACCATCTGGGAAGGTTGTGGGCCGGCACCGAGCATGGCGTAGATGTCTGGGATGGCGGCCGCTGGACCCACTACGACATGAATGACGGCTTGATCTGGGACGACTGCAACTTGAATGCATTCGCCGAAGAGCCCGACGGAACAGCATGGATTGGAACAAGCGGCGGACTCGCGCGTTTCAGGCCAGTCCAGCGTAACGCACCCAGCGCTCCACTCACGGTCGTTTTCACCGGGCTTATGAATGGACGGACGGATGTGTCCGGGCTCCGCAATCCATCCTTCGGCAGCCACGCAAACTCTCTCATCGTAAGGTATTCCGCGCTGAATGCATCCAGTCAGAACGAAGTGATCTTCCGCTACCGATTAGGCGGCGCAATTTCAAACTGGACTGAGACGACTCAAAGGGACTTGCAATTCGCCAATCTGGCGCCAGGAGCTTACCGGCTGGAGGTCGATGCACGCGGCAGCGATGGAACATGGAGCGGGCACAGTGCGGAATTCGCGTTCGAGATTTCGACTCCGTGGTATTTGACGTGGTGGTTTATCGGCATTTGTGTATTGGTCGCCCTATTTGGGGCGGCGGGAGTGCTTATTCTTCGCTTTCTAGGCGCGCAAAGAAGAGAAAGCGAGCTAAGGCAGGAGATTGCGAAGAAGACAGCGGACCTGAAGAGCGCCAATGAAAGACTGTCAATCCTCTCATCTACCGATCCGCTGACCGGACTGGCGAACAGGCGAGTGTTTGACCAATCCCTCGGTTGGGAATGCGCCCGCGTACAGAGGATGAATTCAGTAGGATCGCTTCTGAGTATCGATATCGATCACTTCAAGGTCCTCAACGATACACAAGGCCACTTGAAAGGCGATGAGTGCCTGGTGGCAGTGAGTGCCGAGCTGACCCGGCTGTGCAGGCGCAAATTGGACTTGGCCGCGCGTTGCGGCGGCGAGGAGTTCGCGATGATTCTTCCTTTAACCAAGTCCGCCGACGCGGAGCGCATTGCGGAGACTGTGCGGCAGGCAATCGTCGATCTCAAAATCCCCCATCCCACATCGCCGGTCGCTCCGTATCTCACGGTGAGCGTGGGCGTGGCAACGGCGACACCGGAATGGTGTTGCACCCGCGAAGCCCTGTTAGCTGCCGCCGACCGGGCGCTCTATGCGGCAAAAAACAGTGGACGGAATCGAGTGTGTGTCGCCCAGCGGGAATTCGCCGGGGAAGAGACCGTAGGGCCTTCGAACGTCGAGCCGGCTTGACATTGCGCGTGTCCGGCGAGTGGCTAAATTGCAGCTCGTTGATTTCATTATTTGACAGAGTCTGAACTGAGTTTGGGCGATGTCGCAGGCGGGCGTGCGGCCCCGCTCTCGACGCCCAAAAACCACACTGAGGGTGCCCGCGGTCCCTCGCACTCGGGGACCGGGGAAACTCCGGACCTCAATTGGCAGCAAGAAGTCCACGGCAGGATCGATCCCGGCGAATGCCCCAGGGTCCGGAAGCGCGGTCGCGCTCAGTCGGCCCGGCGATTTTGCTCCCAGCCCCTCAGTCCTTAGATTGATTCCACTCGGAACCATGCGGCATTGCCGCGCGCAAGTCGGGCCGAAAACGACTCCAGAAAACGCTTCCTTGCATGCAAAACACGCGAAAAATGGCCCAGAATGACCCCAAAAACACACTCCGGAGCCTATCTTGATGCATTTATGGGAAATTCTCTGCCAACCGCGGCTCTTACTCGCGAAATTCTCTATTCACGTTCACCCTTGAGGCGCGCAATTCTTGTTGATTTGTCTCAAAGAATCACGACAACCTGAGCGAACATTCGCGGGGCAACCGGTCGCACTTGAGCGAACATTTGGCAGGTTTTAGGTACCCGAAAAACGAACATTTTCTCTGATTCCATAGGACTTCCCCGATCTAAGCCCGGAGAGAAAGAAAAATGCATGAAATCCCGATCGTCGACCCTCCCCCCTTCACACCCACACTCACACTCGCACTCACACCCGCACTCACACTCACACGTCACACTCGCACATCACACTCACACTGCTTTTCAGACTTTGCCGTACTATAAGGATGAGGCAACCCCGTACCGTATATGAGACATCCGATGGCAACCCGTTGGGCCGTGGCTCTGGCCGTTTTCGCCGTCACCGCTGCCAGCTACGCGCAGTGGTCGAATCCGGCCGACGACGTTCCGGCTTATCATCCCTCGGCCCCATTGAACATTCATTCCATTCCGCCCATTCTTCACGGCGCCCAGCTCACGGGTCCCGACTTCCGCTATCACTGGCAGGTAAGCTGCTACAAGTTGGCCGCGCAGATTCCCGGCGTCATTTATCAGTTGCCCTGCAACTGCCGCTGCGACCGCGCCCTGGGCCACACCAGCCTGCACAGTTGCTATGAGACGACGCACTCCACGCAGTGCTCTACCTGCGCCCAGGAAGGCTTTTACGCCTACAACAAGACCAAGGCCGGCTGGACGCCCGCGCAGATTCGCGCCGGCATTGCCCGGCACGATTACGAGTCGATCGACCTGGAAAAACAGTGAGTGAGGCAAGGGCCAGTGGTTAATGGTTAGCGGTTGAGTCCCATCCAGTACTGGAAGATGGCCGCCCCAAGCCCGCCGGCCATGGCTGCCACCTTGGGCCCAGGATCGCCGTAGATTTCGAATCCATCCACTTTGCAAACAGGCACAATCTTGGGCACCCATTGCTGCACCGCCGGGCCCATAAAGTGCGCCTCGATGGCGTTCGCATCCACATAAGTTTCGACTAGCCGGAACCGCTTGCCATCGGCGCTCGCGAACCATTCATATCCCAGCGTGCCGGGCTCCGCCTGGCTCACCGCGGTCATCGCCTGCGCAATTCTCTTGAACTCTTCGAGTTGCTCGCCGCTCACCGTGAAATTCACCTTCAGCCGAACTACTTGCCTCTCCATATCCGCCTCCTCTTTCCATGCCGCCACGGCCGGCATACTTCGACCGGCATTCTTCGACCGGCCTTCTGTGACGCTAACATGTGCGCGCCGGCTTGAGATTAAGAATCAGCGTAGAATATAGATACGCAGCACGAGCCATTCGGCCCGGCATGCACCCATCGGCGCTCCTGATTCATCTAATTGGAGTGCCGCTCAAGTGGGGGCGTCACGGTTTCGACGGGATCGATTGCGGCATGGGAGGCATGTCGGGGTGTGGGCACCCGTAATCGCCTGCAAAACTAAAGTTGCCAACGATAATCTGGCACTTGCTGCTTAATTAAATAAGCAGCCGTCTCTCGCGGTTTCGCCTATGGGCTGCGAGCAAGACGTCATTCAGTAGGCTGGCTTGAGCGGCTCGGTCCGGGCGGCAAGAGCGAGATCAATCGGACTAGTTTCCGGCGCATCTTGTCCGTTCTTAAGCGCCGGGAGCGAAACCAATCGAATCGGACACAGCATGGACTCTCCCGGCTGACAGCGATTTCGGACGCGGGTTCGACTCCCGCCGCCTCCACCATAGCTTATTGATATTAAACAACTTAATAAACATTGCGCCGTTTGGAGCCCTTGACTATCCTACTTACGATCAATAACTTACGAAAGGCGTGTTTCCGCCGACTCCACTATCGATAATAGTCATGTATTCGTTGACATGCATCGTTTTCCGGTGCGGAGACAATGTCAATTCTTCTGCCTGCACTTTCACAAGGTAAAGACTCAACGCCGAAATGGCGGTGTTCCCGGCGAGATCAGGTTTTGTGGGTTTGCAGTCGATTCAACGAGCGACTACGCGTGATCTTAGCGAGGGTCGAACATCAAGAAATGGTCCGCGTAGCTGATGAAGACCTTCTTGAAAAGCGATGTCGGCAGCAGTCCATCCACGCCGGACCTGCCCCACTTGGCTCCTGTGCCAAGCGGCGTCAGAAACACAATCGGCCGCGTCATGTGCTTGCCGATCTCTACATCCTGGCTTGGCATCGTCGAAAACGCCAGTGCGCCCCTTCTGCTTACCACGTTTCCCTCCAGTGCATGTTCGCGCTGCAGCCACCAAGGAGAATCGATCCGGTCTACGAAGAGCATCGGAGCATTGCTTCCAGAATCAATCTCCAGCACCGTCCCTCTTCCCCTGTCGCCCTCCAGATGGACGGTCACCAGAATTGGCTGCGAATATGCTAATTCCCCCCCTCGATCCATTTGCTCCAACAGGGGAACCCGCCCGCCCTTCATCTCGTTCTCGAGTTCCTTCGCATGGTCCAGGCAGATCAACTTGTGAGGGTTATCAATGAGCATGTCGAAGCGGCCAAGGAAGTTCTCGCCGAGAATTCCCCGCACCCTTGGATTGAGCGCCGGGATCTGGTCCAACCTTTCGACGGCCACGGGCAGATCCTCCACTGCTGCTGGGCCGGCCTCGACCAGTTCCGGCTTCACAAGATCGAGCGCGGCGTAATTCAACATAGAGGCGACACGGATCAAGCCCTGCGGACGCAGATTGAGTTCGGTCGCCAGCCGCGGATCTATGATTGTCACCTGCGCGCCCGTATCCACCATGAATTCGTAAGGGCCGACGCGATTAATCGAAATTGGGATTACGATTGGTGAACCCGCAAGAGAATGAAACGGGATTGCCGCGGCATTCGCAGGGCATTGAGTCGTGCGAGCGAGAGCCATTATGGGAGTGAGGAGCAGAAGGAAGGAGAAGAACGGCTTGCGATCGATCATCGAAGTTCACCTCAGCCGTTGTGGCTGGGTGAACTCTGGGTCCGTGTAGTTCCATTGTCCTGACCGCCGGTTGATCTTTTTCCATGGCCCGATGAAGTTTCCTGATGGCCGATCATGGAAAGTTGATGGGCTATTAGGGTTTTCTTTGGAAGGTCTGAGAGCTTGGCCCGCGAGTGCGATTGGTACACCGCTGGCCTGCTCCTCGCGGCCGCGATCAAAAAACGGGTGTATGATTCGAAGCGGAGTTGATGCGCTGGCTCCAAGCCAGATGTACAGCCGATAGATTCCAGCTACGGGAGGAATCTATGACACTGCAGACCTCCTTCACGTTCCGCTTTGCCGACGTTGAGGTGCGCGAACCGGAACTGCGCGTGATCCGCTCGGGTGAGCCTCTAGCCATTGAGCCCAAAGCATTCCGTGTGCTCATTTACCTGCTGCGACACGCGGGCCGGCTGGTTGCCAAAGAAGAGTTGCTCACCGCCGTGTGGGGAGACGTTGCCGTTACCGAAAACTCGCTCTCCCGAGCCGTCGCCTTGTTGCGCCGTCTACTCGATGATGACCCACACAATCCCCGCTATATCGAAACGGTGTCAAATGCCGGGTACAGGTTCATCTGCCCTGTTGAAATCGGCCCTGCAGCAACCTTCGCAAGCCGCCCTTCGTCGCCTGGACCGCCTCAATTTGCGGCTGCTGGCACGCAGCCGACAGGGACGTCCAGTACCGCAGAGAGGAGCCGCCGCACCTACCTCTGGGCCGTGTACAGTGTTGCAGCCATGGGATTGGCGGCAACGGCGTTGTTTGCATTGTGGCGCTTGAGCCAGCCGCTACCCCCACCGCATATCGGCGATTACGTTCAACTCACGCGAGACGGACGGATAAAAACGCTTGTCGGAACAGATGGCATCAGCCTCTATCTGAACTACCAGGAGGGCTCGAAACTAGCCAGTCCGGCGAAGGTTTCCGTGAATGGCGAAGAAGCCACGCCTCTGACAATCGATCTGCCCAACCAGGCACCGCTTTATAGAACGCATCTGGCGCCAGGGAGTATCTCACCCGATGGAACCAGGATGCTTGTTCAAGGTGGCACTGGTTGTTGCGATGCTGATGACTATGACCTATGGGTGGTGGGAAGCTCAGGGAGTCCGGCTCGGTTTCTGACGAAAGCCTGGTATGGAGTCTGGTCGCCGGATGGCAGTCAGGTACTTTTCTCCAGGAAGAGTGGCGACCTGTTTACGATGCCCAGCGGGGGCGGAATTCCTCACCTGCTTCTCGCAGCGCCGAAGAACAGCGCGAGCAATGTCATTGTTTCCCTCAACTGGTCGCCGGACGGACGAAGAATCTGGTTTGTCCGGTATCCCGAACGAAAGTTATGGGAGATCTCGGCCGATGGCTCCAATCTTCGCAGGCTGCTTCCCGGCTGGGACGACACTTACTATGTCTGCTGCGGCCAATGGACGCGGGACGGAGACTTCTACCTGTTTTCCGCTGGAGTCAGATCGGCGCCTACGCCGACTCACCTCCAACTGTGGGCCCTCGACGAGCGTCGGGCATGGCTGCGACCGGTTGCCAGGCAGCCCATGCAACTAACACTTGGTGCAACCGCGTGGGAAACGCCGATTCCTTCGATTGACGGCAGGAGGATATTTTCGGTTGCCGTGACGCTGCGCGGTGAGCTCGAGCGGTTCGACAAACAATCAAAGCAGTTCCTTCCGTATCTCGGAGGGATATCCGCCGAGTTCCTCGAGTATTCAAAAGATGGCAAGTACCTGGCTTACGTGACATTCCCTGACGGGAAACTGTGGCGCAGCAATTTGGATGGAACAGGACCTGTGCAGTTGACCAGCTCGCCTTTCCATCCTCGTTCGGCTCATTGGTCCCCAGATGGCCAGCAAATACTTTTCAAAGATTTCGCACCAAATAAGAGGCTCGCTTTCTACGTGGTATCTTCACAGGGTGGTTCCCCAACCCGCCTTTTTCCCAATGACGCCGACGCCGAGTGCGACGGGAGCTGGCTACCAGACGGAAAGAGAGTCTTCTACGAAACGGACTGCAGAGTAGAGGGAGACCTGGCCCCCGGCAAACATGAAGCACGAATCGCCGACGTGGCTAGCGGCGAGATCTCTGTCCTTCCGCCCGGGCCCAAGGCGGGTTGGTCTCCGAGGCTGTCGCCCGATGGCCGCTACATCTTCTTTGCCGGCTCTCCCACTCCCACTCCATCGGGCCCGATGTTCTTCGATATGCGAACGCGCCGCTATACCGTCCTGCATGAGCTACCGCCGTTCAAACTGCTGCTCTTCCCGGTGTGGTCACACGACAGCAAGTATGTGTACTTCCTTCTGACGCGTGAGGACTCGACGGAAGTCTTTCGAGTTTCTATCCCCAACGGAAAAGCCGAGCCGGTTGCCGATTTAAAGGATATTACCCAAATAGGATCGGCCGGCCGCTGGATGGGGCTCGACCCCACTGATGCTCCTTTGCTTCTGCGAAACGCCGGGAGCATGGAAATCTACGCCCTCACCTTGGATCGGTAAGCGGTTCGCGGACTCTTTCGCCGGCAATCGGACAAGGTGTCGCAGCATCACAGAATTGCTGTTTTGCTCGAAGTGAGACAATGCGCGACTTCCACCTATATCGGCCAGCTCGTCGCAGTATTTTTTTTGCGGCCATCAGATCCCATCAAGAAGAGGACGAGTCCGTGACACTCCAGACCCTTCTCCTTCCACTTTGCCTCGAGGTTCACGAATTGAATTGCGGGTGATCCGTCGGTTGGTCAGACCTCGACCCTACGACGCGCCGCTGCTCTTGCGAGATGCTGGTACTGAGGACGCTTAGGCGCTTACGCTCGAACTCAAATGGGCGTAGAGATTTGAACACCTGCCACGGTACAATCTGCGTTTGGCAATTGAGTGCGCGGCTGACGAAGGTTGAGAAATACGAAACGAAGACGCGAAGTGATGCAAAGAGATCATTGCGACCAAGTCAGTGAGGGCCCAAAATTCCCCGTTCCGAAAAGTCGCGATTGCGTGCAATGAAATCACTGAGTGAGAAACGCCAAAGAAGCTTCAAAAACCGTGTACTTCTCACGTACTTCAAGAGCGCGTATCGGCCGTTTCGTGCGGATGTAGCGGTCATGAAATATCAATAACTTATTTATAATGAGCGCATTGCAGCAATCCGACTCCCGCCGCCTCCACCAACATTGCACGGAGCAGACGAGCGCCGCTCGCCGCTCGCTCCGGCTTTTCTGCCCGGCCGTGGCAGCCTTGCATGCCGTGCCCTTCCAGGCTCAGCAGCGAATTTCTCTTTGTTGCGGGTCGGCCGACGGAAATATCGTCCCGGGCGGCCGCCAGTTACCCCGCTGCATTCCTTGGCCGTAGCGAAGCCAGAATGCGTCAATCCTCCGAGGCGGCCATTGCCGCAGTCATCGGACCGGTCGCCATCCCGGCACCGATCCCGTTCTCTGTCGAGTTCTCGTGGAAGGAGACTCTGGCCGAAGAGCGCAAGGACGTTTGTCACAAAAATGAATCTTGATATCAATACATTGATTTTAAACATGTTAACAGTCACATAAAAGATCAAAACGGTTAGTCACTTGCCAACCTAAAACGCGAAGAGGATTATTACCGACGTTGTTCCGCCGTTAAAACTCAACTGTGGCTATTTCAACGGCGTAATGCCGCGCGCTGTTGGCTGTCGTGTGATGAGGAGCCAATTTGATCGATTTGTCGCGTCAGCGGTTTCTTCACACCGCCTCCGCGTGTACTGCCGGACTTCCGATTCCCTCTCGATGGTCTGGAGGGGCTTTTCGTTCCTGGCTGGCACAGGATCGGACGCTTCAATCAGGCTGCCCGCTCGATGATGGGCGGCGGTTCTGCCGCAGATCCATCGCCGAAGTTGAGCAGGCCTTTCCGCTGGGCCGGCATAACCCCGGGCAACAAACGAGTCCGTCGCGCCGTATGAACGAGCGCGAAGAGTTCGCCTTGACGGGGGAGAAACGCCTGTCAAAACGCACGCACCAATTACCCAAAGCTTCTACGAAGCACCCGAACAACTTCAACAGGAGAGCCATTCTATGAATCGCGCGCACTTTCTATTCAAAGCGCTGTTCACGCTGCTGGTCGCCGCTCTTACGGCGATTGGGGCGTCCGCACAGCTCAGCACCGCCAGTCTTTCCGGCACGATCACAGATCCCGCCGGCGCCGTGGTTCCCAATGCGAAGATCACGCTGACCCAGACCGATACGAATTTTGTCCGGGTCTCGACCTCCAAAGGGGATGGAACCTATCACGAAGACTTTCTCCCTGTGGGCCCCTACAGGGTTTCCGTTGTTGCTGCCGGCTTCAAGACGCTCGAGCGCAGCGGTGTCGTCCTATCCGTCATGCAGAATGCGACTTTGGACTTGGTGCTTCAGATAGGAGGCGAGAGCGAGACAATCAGCGTTACTGCCGACGTTCCTCTGATCAATCTGAGCAATTCGACACTTGGAACCAGCGTATCCAATGTGCAAATCGATAATCTGCCGCTCATTAATCGCGACACCTACGCGTTGCTCAGCCTTACGCCTGGAGTGCAGTCTGACCAAAACTCAAATAGTCTTGGATTCATTGAGTACCACGTCTACATCAATGGTTCCACCGACGACTTCACAGGGCAGGTTTCGTACTATCTCGATGGCGGCCTGAACATGACCGGCCTGCGCAACAGCGGCAACGAGGTCCCGAATCCCGATGCCACCAGCCAGTACGATGTGCAAACCAACAACTTCAGTGCCCAACTCGGTCGCTACGCCGCTGCCGTGGTCAGCGTGGTCACCAAGTCCGGAACGAACGAATTTCACGGTTCAGCCTTCGAGTACTATCGCTCCAGGAATTTCAATGCCGTAACGCACAACCAGACAGTCAAGTCTCCTTATGTCCAGCATCGCTTCGGCGCGACCTTCGGCGGCCCGATTCGCAAAGACAAAGACTTCTTTTTCGGCAGCTATGGTGGCTATCGCTTCGCGACCTCGTCGCAATACGTATCCTCCGTGCCCAGCGTCGCCGAAATGGGGGGGAATTTCTCTGAGAATACGCCCAATCAACCCGGCGACCCGGCGATTACCAGCACCAATGCCTGCTCCAAAGCTCCTACTGCTGCCGATAACACGGCGATCCAGTTCTGGGTCTGCAATCGGGCGACAGGCTTTCCCTATGCCAATAACACACTGCCCACACTCGACCCAACCGTTCAGAATATTCTCAAGTATCTCGCCAATGGCAATCTGACCGGCTCTATCGCCAATACCGGACATCTGACTCGCAACGGGCAGCCGGGCGTCATCGTCGGCGATACGATTTACACGCACAGGGAGTACGATCCGGCTCCGCAAACCAACAACGAGTACCTGATCAAGACCGATCACCAATTGACCCCCAGCCACCGTGTAACCCTCAGCTACTTCCTCTACAAATCCTCGGTTGCCAGCCTTCCGGGCGGCCTCACCTCCAGTTGGACTTACTCCGACTATGCGGCCAAGCAGCAGAACGCCAACGTCAGCGACACGTGGACGATCAGCCCCCGCACCGTCAACCAGGCGTGGCTGAGCTACACGCGGCAATTTGCCGGCCGCATTCCAGTTCCAGACAACAGCACATTCGCTGATTTTGGCTCCGACTTCGGTATCTCAGGTACTCCATCGCGCGGACAGATCAGTGACACCAATTGGTTCGGACTGACCCAGGCAATCACCGGGCCCAAGGCCGGCACCAACCAATATGGCATTCGCGATGTCCTCAACACGACCCGCGGTAAGCATACGCTCTACCTCGGCGGCGAAGCCGGCCTGGAGAAGGACTTCCAGGAGACTTCGCTGGACAACTACGGCGTGTTCGGCTTTACCACAGCCGCCGGCGCGCTCACGAACTATTCGCTTTCGAACTTTATCGCCGGCGAACCGAACAGCATGGAGCAGGACACCGGCGAATATGCCGATGCCAACTACTTCAATTACGCGGCATTTGCACAGGACGACTGGCACATTCTGCACAACCTGACGCTCAATCTTGGGATTCGCTACGACTGGCAGCAGGCGCCCACCGACACCCAGAACCGGGAAACTAACTTTACTCCCGGCGTGCAGTCTCATGCGTTCACAACCGTGAATATTTCAGGCAAGACCGGTAACCAGTTGGCTCCGATCGGAATGCTCTTCCCTGGCGACCCCGGCGTGCCAAAGGGCGGCGCGTTCACTCCGCTCTATCACGCTTCGCCCCGCATGGGCTTCTCGTGGGATCCTCTCGGCAACGGCAAAACCGTCGTCCATGGCGCCGCTGGTGTCTTCTTCGGCGGCATTGCGGGAAACTTGTGGGAATTGCCCTCAAACTTCGCTCCCTATGCGGTCCGGCCGACCTTCAGCAAAGTTACTTCGATTACCCATCCTTATGCCAACGATCCGACGGAGTTCCCGGGCGGAGTCAACCCGTTCCCAACGCTCACGTTTACCCCTGGGACCGGAACCGCGAGCTTCCTTGCGCTCAACCAGATTTCCTCCATGGACGCACACTTCAAGTGGCCGTTCACATACCAGCTTAACTTCGGTATTCAGCAGCAGATCAATAGCGGTCTTGCCGTTGGCGTCAACTATGTTGGCTCGTTGAATCGCCGGCAGCCACACTATGAGGACCTGAATCCCGCGCAGTTCAACATCACCGCCACCGGAACCTCCGGCGCAAGCTGCACCGACCTGACCCAGGCCTGCGGCTATGCGAATAGCAGCAGCACGGTGAACAATCGCCGCAAACTGAACTCGTTGTACGGCCTTTCCGCCGCCTCGCCCGTCTATTCCAACGTTTACAACATCCAGGCGAATCAGGGCTCCAACTACAACGGCATGCAGGCCACTGTCGAGCAGCGGGTCACGCATCGCGTCAGCGCCAAGGGCAGCTACACCTGGAGCCACACCCTGGCCAGCAGTAACCTGGATGGCACGTCGCTCAACAACATTTTCCTCGATTACAACTACCCTCAGCTTGAGAAAAAGCAGCGCTCCGACCAGGACAGGCGGAACATGGTTTCGGCTTCAGTGGTATGGAAGCCCGACTACTTCGACGCGTTCAATCGGACCGTCAGGACCGTGTTGAATGGCTGGACGTTGACCTCCTCAATCGTCTTGAACAGTGGCCAGCCCTTCACCGTAACCACTGGCGTGGACAATTACTTCAATGGCCAGGGGAACAATCGCCCCAGCATTGTCCCAGGCGTGACTCCGAGAACGCTCAAGACGTCCTCCCGCGTGGCCGAGGAAAATGAATGGTTCGATACAACGGCCTATTGTGCTACCGGAGGATTGATCACGGGAACAACAAACGCTTGCCCTGGTGTTGGTCCTCTGAACCTCCTCGGCAACGAGCGCCCCGCTTCATTGTCCGATCCTGGTTACCGGGACATCGACGCGTCTCTGGTGCGCAGCATCCCTATCCATGACCAGTACCGCTTCGAGTTCCGCGGTGAGGCCGTCAACGTCTTCAATTTGACAAACCTCGGCGCTCCGACGGCCGCGATGAATAGCTCGAACTTTGGCAAGATCACCGGCAGCGGCGGCAGCAACCGCATTATCCAGGTCAGCGGCCGTTTCGCGTTCTAAACAAGTGACCTTTACACCTCACAGGGCGGCGCTCGGGCGCCGCCTTGCTTTTTACCCCTAACTCTGCTGCCCATGCGCACCTGGCGCGATTGCAGGTTGGTGCACAAAGGGTGAACTCCAGGTCACATTGCGCCACTTGACGGATTTATCCGATGCGCCGTTCTTGAACGCGACGGCCGATGACGACTTCGACAGATCTCCGCCCTCGATGATAATCCCGTCGTTGCGTTCGTCTTCGAGTTGCAGATACGGCCCCGCGGGTGTGAGGACGCGCGCGTTGTAGTAGATGGACAGGAAAGGCCGCCGGCACGCAGGCTCGGGTAAGCGTATGCTTGAAGCAGCAACCCGTTTTTCCCTTCTCGCCTTCGGCACTCCAGGCTTGGCTCCAGACGAGCGTCTTTCAGGTACGCAACAGGACCACTGGAGTCGCCATGAGCCAAATCAGGCAAAGCGATGTGAAGAACCATCTGTCTCCGCGCTTCCGCACAAAGATACATCTGTGCGATCCGGTAAGCGAGCCCGATGCAACCCGCTACTCCGTGCCCGAACCTGCTGCAATCAAAGGCGATCCATTGACTTTTGCTCAGGATTTCGTTGCGGAACATTCGTCACCCGGTGAAACGGCCGTGCCAGGCGATCATTTGCCCGGTTCCTTCCGCCCTGAGGCGCCCGCAGCATCGAAAAGCGCGCGGGCGTGAAGCCGCATTCAGTCTTCCTGCGCAAGGAGTGCATCCTTCCGGAGCGTCTGGATCCGCTCCGTGAGCCCTGCGGCGAACACTGGAACCTTCTGAAAGAGATCACGGCGCCGATTTTCGACACCATGGTTCGCCAGATGGGCTGGCATTTCTTGTGGGTGCACCGCCCCTGCACACGAAAAGGCTTTGGGATGACGCGGGAAGCCGCGACCCGGCGAGCATTAACGCGCGCTCTGAAGGGAGTGGCAAGACGATTCAACGCCTCTGAGCTAATTGACGTTGAGGCCAGCAGATTTTCCGGCTTGCACTCCGCAAACGTCACATTGCAACCCCGCCAGATTCAGCAATACACGTGGCTGGAAATTGCGGAAGAATGGCATCGCTTGGCGGTGCCTTTTAGATAGGGCGACAGCCGGTCTCCCTGGCATTCTGCGAGTTGATGCTCCTTATTGATCAGACCGGGCCTGGTTTGACAGTGTACAAGAGCCATACGGCAAGCCACGCGCCGCGCATCCCTTGCAGCACCGGTGCGGCGTATTTCAAGGGCGAATCGAATCCCGAGTGAAAAGAGGATAAAATGTCTTCCCCGGAAATGAACCATTCCGAAGTCGAGGCGCAAATAACCGGGACGCCAGGCGCTTTGCCCGCCGCGTTTGAAGCGAGCCGTCTGCCTTTGCCCACGCGCATCGCTTTTGTTGGGAATTATCTGCCGCGCGAGTGCGGCATTGCCACTTTCACGACTGACTTGTGCACCGCGCTCGCAGCCGAATACGGAGAAGGACGCCTGTTCGCTATTCCCGTCAACGATCCTGACTCCAGCTACGATTATCCAGAGCAAGTGCGCCTGGAACTGACGCAGGAGGACATCGCCTCCTATGAGCGGGCGGCCGATTTCCTCAACTTCAATAGCAACGATCTTGTCTGCCTGCAACATGAATACGGCATCTACGGCGGCGCCGCGGGCCGCAACATTCTGGTTTTGCTGCGCAGGCTGAAAATGCCGCTGGTCACTACGCTGCACACGGTTCTGCGCGAGCCGGACGCAAATCAGCGGATTGTGTTGGAGGAGATCGCACAGCTCTCCGATCGCCTGATTGTCATGAGCGAACTTGCGGCCGAGCTGCTGCGCGAAGTGTATGCGGTTCCCGCCGGCAAGATCGATGTGATCCCGCACGGCGTGCCCGACATGCATTTCATGGACCCCAACTACTACAAGGACAAGTTCGGCACCGAAGGCAAATCCGTTCTGCTCACATTCGGCTTGCTCTCTCCAAACAAGGGCATTGAAAACGTGATTCGAGCGCTGCCGGCGATTCTGGCGCGGCATCCGAACGTCACGTATATCGTCTCCGGAGTAACGCATCCCCATATCCGGCGGCATGAAGGCGAACGCTATCGCGAAAGTTTGCAGGCGCTGGCGGCGCAGCTTGGTGTTTCCTCCCAATTAATACTCAACAATCGCTTCGTAAGCACTGAAGAACTGATTGAGCACGTCGGCGCCGCGGATATCTACATCACGCCCTATCGCCAGGAGGCGCAGATTGTCTCCGGCACTTTGGCCATTGCGCTGGGAGCCGGCAAGGCAATTGTCTCCACACCCTACTGGCATGCCAAGGAGCTGCTCGCGGACAAAAGAGGCGTGCTGGTCCCGTTTGACAATCCAGACGCCATCGCGGAAGCGGTCATCGCCTTGCTGGAGAACGACGCGGAGCGCCACGCCATGCGCAAGCGCGCCTATCTGCACTCTCGCGGAACCACCTGGCCGAAAACAGCGCGGGCCTATATGGCGACTTTTCAGCGGGCACGCTTCGAGCGCTCGTTGCAGCCAAGGGCCGCCCATCCGGACGATGCCACGCTAAGCCTGATCGACCCCGTCGAACACTGGCCGGTTTTGAACACCGGTCATCTATGTGCCATGACCGACGACACAGGCATGTTGCAGCACGCTATCTTCTCCGTGCCTTATACACGCGAGGGCTATACCACCGACGACAACGCGCGGGCGCTCATTGTGTCCACTCTTCTGGATAAGAGTGCCGGGGGCGAGCCCTGCGAGGATCATGTTAGCCTCTCTCGCCGCTACCTGGCTTTCCTCTGGCTCGCATTCCATCCCGATACCGGACGCTTCAGGAATTTCCTCGGCTACGACCGCAAATGGCTTGAGGACGTCGGTTCGGAAGACAGCCATGGGCGCGCGCTGTGGGCCTTGGGAACGGTGCTTGGCCAATCGCAGATTGCAGGATTGCGGGGAGCAACAGGGAGACTCTTTGAGGCAGCGGTTCCCGCGGCTTTAACCTTCAGCAGCCCGCGGGCGTGGGCATTCAGTGTACTCGGTATGCAGGCCTACCTCGACTGGTTCCCCGGCGACAGGGCCATCCAGGGCATTCGCAATACCCTCGCCAATCGCCTGCTTGATATCTACGAGCGCAGCCGCTCCGAGACCTGGCATTGGTTCGAGAAGAGTCTTGCGTACTCCAATGCGCGGTTGCCGCAAGCGCTCATTCTGGCCGGTGGGCGTAGCCAGAACAAGAAGATGTTTGACGCGGGGCTCGAGGCTCTCCAATGGCTTGTCGCCGCTCAACACTGCGGTGACCCGGAGATCTTTGTGCCCGTGGGCTCCAGCCGATGCTTCACCGAGGGCGCGGAGAAACCGCGCTTCGATCAGCAGCCAGTTGAAGCCTGTGCCACCATCTCAGCTTGTCTTGAGGCATACAGGCTCACTCAGGATGAGCGTTGGCCCGAGGAAGCCCATCGTGTCTTCCGCTGGTTCCTGGGCAAGAATGACTTGCAGGTACCGCTTTACGACGCAACAACCGGTGGATGCAAGGACGGACTTCATCCCGACCGTGTCAATGAAAATCAGGGAGCGGAATCAACGCTTTCGTTCCTTATGGCGCTCCTGGAATTGCAGCGAGCGCATGGGTCCCATGCAGAAACTACCTATCAAGAAATGAGCATCTCCCTTTGAATCCAGTTATTCATCCGCCGGACTTACCAGAAACCATTGCTTCAGAACCGCCGAAACCGGGAGCATGTACTGACCTTCCGCTGCTCACACGCTACGCCGACAATCCGATTCTTAGCGGGCACGATTGGCCCTATGCCGTGAACAGCGTCTTCAACGCCGGAGCGGTGCAATTACCCGACGGAGACACGCTATTGCTTTGCCGCGTTGAAGACCGCAGCGGCCTGTCGCACTTGTGCGCGGCACGTTCAAAGAATGGAATCAATGGATGGCGTATTGATCCCCAACCGACGCTGATGGCCAATCCGCGCGACTACCCTGAAGAAATCTGGGGCATCGAAGATCCGCGTATCACCTGGGTCCCGGAACTCGAGCAGTATGCGGTGGCCTACACTTCCTTCGCGCGCGGCGGTCCGGGAGTTTCACTGGCTCTCACCAAAGATTTCCGGAGCTTTGAGCGCTTCGGCGTCATCATGCCGCCTGAGGATAAGGACGCCGCGCTGCTGCCGCGAAGAATCAACGGCTACTGGGCGATGATCCACCGTCCCATGACGGCCACCGGCGCTCATATGTGGATCTCGTACTCGCCCGACCTGCGGCATTGGGGTAGCCATAAAGTCATTCTTCAAGCGCGGCGTGGAGGATGGTGGGATGCGAACAAGATTGGTCTGTGCTCTCCGCCAATCGAGACGCCAAAAGGCTGGCTGACGATCTATCACGGCGTGCGGGCAACGGCGTCGGGAAGCATTTATCGCCTGGGCCTGGCACTGTTCGATCTTGAACATCCTGAGATTTGCCTGCAACGTGGAAACTCATGGATTTTTGGTCCCGAGGCCCCGTACGAGCGCGTCGGCGATGTCCGCGACGTCGTATTTCCATGCGGCCAGACCATCGGCGCGGATGGGAATACCATCAACCTGTATTACGGAGCAGCCGATTCGAGTGTAGCTTTAGCCACCGGAAGCATAAGTTGTCTTCTGACGTGGCTGGACGCGAATTCCAGCGCGGGAGACGGAACCGAGCAGTGACCCATTCCATTCTTGCATTGAAAGGAATTTCACCGTGAACATTGATGCGATGACCTGGCCCGTTTGGCTGCCGAGAGTGCTTTGGTTGCGGCGAAAGTGCCCTCGCTGCAAATCCGTTCAATTCAAACCCGCCGAGTTGCGTTCCTTCGATGGGCTGCTTGGATTGTTCTTTCTCCGTCCCGTTCGCTGCAAGTTTTGCTGGCGGCGGTATTACTGGGTCTCCCTGCGAGGCGCAGAATGAGCATCCAGGAATATCATTCCGGTCCCACGTCCAACGATCTTCTGGAAAGGCTCATCGCCGAAAGCGATTCGGCAGCACTGAACCGGCGGACTGGCGCGCTTCAGCGGGGCTGCGGCTTAGCTTGCGATTCTTTCCCCCACACCGGCTTTCGCTTTTCAAGAAACGCGGCGATGCCTTCACGGAAATCCGCCGTTTCCCGGGATGACGTGTTGGCTTCGAGCGCTTGAGCAATCGCTGCGTCGAGCCATGATCTGTTTTGCTGAGCAAGGAGCAACTTGGTTGCTTTCAGCGCTTGAGGACTGTTTGCGATCAACTCATCTGCCAGCGCCCGCACGTGTGGTGTCAGCTCCTCCGGCGCTACAATTTCGTTTACGAGGCCCAGGCGATAAGCCTCTTCCGCATCGAAGAGCCGGGCGGTCAGCAACAGATCGCGGCTCTTCTTATCTCCAATTTGCAGGGCGAGAAAAGCGGACACCAGTGCGGGCACGAAGCCGATCCTCACCTCAGTGAAACCGAATTTGGCTGCCGGCGTTGCGAGGGTAAAATCGCAGATGAAGGCCAATCCCGCCCCGCCGGCAATGGCCGCGCCGTGGACCGCCGCGATGGTCGGAATGGGAAGTTCATACAACGAGAGGAAGAGCCGGGCGATGCGCTCGGCATCTGCGCGGTGCTCGGCCGCGCTCTTATCCCCGATGGCCTGTAACGCCGACAAGTCCAGGCCGGAACAGAAGGCCTCGCCGGCTCCGGTCAGCACGAGCACGCGGTCACTGCTTGAGGCCGCGTCTTCCAGCGCAGAGATTAACTCAGTCTGCATCTCGGGCGTCATCGCGTTGCGCCGCTCAGGGCGATGGAGCGTAATCGTCCTTATCGATGCACTATCAGTTACCACAATGGTCTTAAAATCCAATCGACCCTCCTTCGCCGCAGCCGCCCGCATTCATTCCGGAAGCTTCGCCCACTATTGCACCGGAGCTCCACAACTTGCGGCGATCTCCGCGCTGGCACGGAGCAAGCCTGTGAGAGGGCCCAGTTTCGGAAGCGCCGCGCCGCGCTCGGTTAGCACCGCGATCAATGTTTCTGTGGGCAGGTTCCCCACCAGATCATCCTGCGCGAACGGGCACCCGCCCAATCCGCCGATGGCCGCGTCAAAGCGCCTGCAACCCGCATCGTAGGCAGCGCGAATGCGGGCGGCCGCTTGGTCCCGTCTCGCGTGAAGATGCACTCCCAACTCGACGCCACCACATGCCTCGAGTGCCGCTGCAATTGTATCTGCAATTTGTCCCGGCGCCGCGAGTCCCACCGTATCGGCGACGGAGATGGTGCGCACGCCGAGCGCGATGAGTTGTTCGCATCCCTCGACGACGGCGCCGACGCTCCATAATTCGCCGTAGGGATTCCCGAAGGCCATGGAAAGATAGGCGACCGTGTCCAATTCCGCGTCCTGAGCGAGCGCTTGTACGGCTTCCAATTCGTCCAGCGATTCTTGCGGCGTCTGATGTTGGTTGCGGCGAAGAAATTCGCCGGAAATTGAATAAGGAAAGCCCAGCGTGCTGACCGCACCGGTGCGAATGGCTCGTTCCGCGCCTTTGCGGTTCACCACGATTCCGATGATCTCAACCCCTTCAGGAGGACCGAGCAATTCGAGCACGCGCTCGGAATCCGCCATCTGAGGAACGGCCGCTGGGGAGACAAAACTGACTGCGTCAATATGCGTGAAGCCCGCGTCAATCAAGTCCTGCAAATAGGCGGCCTTCTTTGCAGTCGGGATCTGCAACCGGCAGACCTTGCCAGGCATCGCGCGGGCACTCCACAATTTTGACCACGTCACCCATTCTTGTTCAATTCTGCAGGCCGAATCCGCTTCGACATGCACACCGCGACAGCTGGCCCTCACCCACGCGATGGGTGAACCCTGAGGATTTCCCTGGCGATCACCATGCGCTGAATCTCGCTGGTGCCTTCGCCGATGGTGCACAGCTTCACGTCACGATAATACTTCTCCGCCGGATAGTCCTTGATGAAGCCGTAGCCGCCAAACAACTGCACCGTCTCATCGCAGATGCGCACTGCCACTTCGCTCGCGAACAGCTTGGCCATTGACGACTCGCGCGTCACCTTGCGGCCGGCGTCCTTGAGCACCGCGGCGCGCTGCGTAAGAAGCCGCGCCGCATCCAGTTCCGTCGCCATGTCCGCGAGCTTCCATTGGATGCCCTGAAACTCGGCGATGGCCTTGCCGAATTGGCGGCGCTCCTTGACATACTTCAACGCCGCGTCCAGCGCGCCGCGCGCGATGCCAAGCGCCAAAGCCGCAATCGAGATTCTGCCGCCGTCCAGTACGCGCATGGCATCGATAAATCCCTTCGCCCTCGGCGCCGAGCAGGTTCTCCGCGGGAATTTCGCAGTCCTCGAAGATCAGCTCGCTGGTATCGCTGGCTCTCAGTCCCAGCTTGTTTTCCTTCTTGCCGGGCCGGAATCCCTTCGCTCCCTTTTCCACCACGAAGGCGGACAATCCGTGCGTGCCCTTGCTCTTGTCGGTGACCGCGATGACCACAACTACATCGGCATAGCGCCCGTTGGTGATGAATGTCTTGTTGCCGTTCAACACGTAGCGGTCGCCGTGCTTCACCGCCGTGGTGCGTGCGTTGCTCGCATCCGAGCCGGAGCCGGGTTCCGTGAGTGCCCATGCCGCGAGCCACTCGCCGCTGGCCAGCGGGAGAAGATATTTCTTCTTCTGCGCTTCCGTACCGGCGAGAAAAATGTGATTTGTTCCCAGCGAATTGTGCGCCGCCACGGTGAGGCCCATCGATCCATCGACGGCGGACAGTTCCTCAATGGCGAGCACGTAGTCCACATAGCCCAGCCCCGCGCCGCCATACTCAGGGGGAAATATCACGCCCAGCAGTCCCATCTCGCCCAGCATCTTTACCGTGGCCAGAGGAAATTCGCTTGCCTCGTCCCATGCCGCTACGTGGGGCGCAATCTCTCGCGCGGCAAACTCGCGTATCTCACGGCGCAGATGTTCCTGCTGCTCGGTAAGAACAAACGGATACAATGCGTCAGCCTTTCGACCGGCTTCCACTTCAATTTGCATGCTCAGGCTCCTTCGCGGGGATTTCGAGTGCCCATTTCCGCTTACATACCGTATGATGCCGTTGCTTCCGGGCCGAACCGCGCCAAGGCGCGCGAAAAGTCTTCCTCAGGTTTGCAGAACTCCAGGATTGAAGCGGGGAACATCGGGATTCAGCGCGCAAGCCTCCAGCGCCTGGATCAACACGTCCCTGGTTTGGGCCGGATCGATGATCGCATCGATCCAAAGCCGCGCCGCGCCGTAGCGTGGATCGGCCTGCGCGTCGTACGTGGCGCGAATCTCCTCGTAGAGGCGGCCTTCTCCGCATCCGTCAGGGTCTTGCCGCCGCGCTCCATCTGCTTGGCGCGCACTTCAGCCAGCGTGGCTGCAGCCGAGGCTCCGCTCATCACCGCATAGCGCGCGGTGGGCCACGCAAACAGGAAACGCGGATCGTAGGCCTTGCCGCACATCGCGTAATGCCCGGCGCCAAAGCTTCCACCCACGATCACCGCAATCTTCGGCACCACGCTTGTGCTCACCGCAGAAACCATCTTCGCGCCGGCGCGAATGATTCCCGACCACTCCGCCTCTTTGCCGACCATGAATCCATTTACATCGTGCAGAAAAATGAGCGGGACGAGATTCTGATTGCAGTCCATGATGAAGCGCGCGGCCTTCTGAGCGCCCTCGGTGTAGATGACGCCGCCGACCTCCATCTGCGTCATTCCCGCTGCCGGCCCCATGGACACTGTCTGGTTCTGATTGATTTTCTGGTTGGCCACAATGCCCACGGCGTGCCCGCCAATCCACGCGTATCCGCAAAGCACGGTGCGGCCAAACTCCGCTTTGTATTCGTCGAACTCGCTGCGATCGACAATGCGCGCAATCACCTCGCGCATATCGTATGCGTTGCTTGAC
The DNA here is from genome assembly GCA_963826735.1 of uncultured Acidobacteriota bacterium. Taxonomy (GTDB): domain Bacteria; phylum Acidobacteriota; class Terriglobia; order Terriglobales; family Acidobacteriaceae; genus Telmatobacter. The sequence goes on along the minus strand of CAWGYN010000002.1, from coordinate 108,296 downwards.
CCCGGCTCCGGGTTCAGCAATCCATACACATCTTCGGCGGCAAACTTCGGCGCGTCACGCACCGCATCGAATTCACGACGTCGAAAGACCTCGGGAATCGCCGGCCGTTCGCCCATCTTCGCCACCAGCGACCGCAGCCGCGCCAGGCACAAGTGGTCGTTCGGCTCCTTGAAGTCGACCGTTCCGGAGATCGCCGCGTGCATTGCCGCCCCGCCCAGTTCTTCCGGGCCCATCTTTCTGTCCGATGGCCGCTTGCACCAGCGACGGCCCCGCCAAAAACAATCCCGACCCCTCGGTCATCAACACCGTATCCGTCATCACCGGCAGATACGCTCCGCCCGCCACGCACATGCCCATGATGGCCGTGATCTGCGGGATTCCCTGCGAACTCATCACCGCATTGTTGCGGAAGATGCGCCCGAAATCGTCGGTGTCGGGAAACACGTCTTCCTGCAAGGGCAGAAACACGCCCGACGAATCCACCAGATAGAGAGTGGGAATGCGGTTTTCCATGGCGATGGTCTGTGCGCGCAGAACTTTCTTCGCGGTCATTGGAAAAAATGCGCCGGCCTTTACGGTTGCGTCGTTGGCCACGATCATGCACAGACGCCCGCTCACTTTTCCCAGCCCTGTTACGACGCCTGCGCCCGGCGCGCCGCCAAATTCCGCGTACATCCCCTGCGCCGCCCACAGCCCCAGTTCCAGGAACTCCGTGCCTTCATCGAGCAACAGATTGAGCCGTTCCCTCGCCGTAAGCCGTCCTTTGCCATGCTGCGCTTCCGCCGCCTTTGCCCCGCCCCCCAGCCGAATCGTATCTTCTTCGGCGCGCATGGTAGACCTCAGCGCCAGCAACGCTTTGCGATTGGCGACTGACCGCGTCGACGCGAAGTCCGTCGCCGAATGCAATGCGGAATGCAATGCGCTTTCGATCTTCAACTCTTCGGCCATTTCGTCTCCACTAAGGCGCGAGAGGAGTCCGGAAGCAGAGAGCAGCCCGTTCCCCTCACTCATAGACTGCACCTGAAATGGTTCCGCTGCATAGTCCAAACCCGATTCTGGGCAATCCCGGTTTCTGCGCATAAGCGCGCAGCGTAACCCGATCACCATCCTCCAGCCAGGTCCGCATCTCTCCGCTGGGCAAACGGATGGGCTCCGCGTTGTGCGTTTTCTCGAGCAGGCAGCCTTCCGAGCCGGCATCAGGGCCGGAGATAGTGCCTGTGGCCAGTAAGTCGCCGGCGCGCAGGTTGCAGCCATTGCTGGTGTGGTGGGTGACCAGTTGCGCGATGGTCCAATAAAGGTCGCGCAGATTGCTTCGGCTCAGGAGCATCGGCGCCGCTCCTGCCTCTCGCATCTGGCCCGATTCGATGGTAGCTTCTAGCCAAAGGTCGATACCGGCACTGTCTCGCTCCGCCGTTTGAGAACGCAGGTACGCGAGTGGCACTGGGTCGAGGGCTGCGCGTTGAGCGGCGGGAACACGGTACGGAGCCAGCGCTTCAAGAGGAACGATCCATGGCGAGATTGTGGTGGCAAAGCTTTTTGAAAGGAAGGGCCCTAACGGCTGATACTCCCACGACTGGATGTCGCGCGCCGACCAGTCGTTCACCAGGCACAGGCCGAAGATATGATTCTCGGCCTCGGCGATGGGAATGCTCTGCCCCTGCGGATTGCCCGGACCCACAAAAATGCCCACCTCCAGCTCGTAATCGAGCGCGCGCGTTGGCCCGAATATCGGCTCGTCTTCGGTTGGCTTGGTCTGTCCGCACGGCCTGCGAATCTCGACCCCGCTGGCCACGATGGACGATGTGCGGCCGTGATAGCCGACGGGAACGTATTTGTAGTTGGGAAGCAGGGGGTTCGCGGGGCGGAACAGCTCGCCCACGCGCGTGGCGTGATCGATCGAGGCGTAGAAGTCCGTGTAGTCGCCAATCTCCGCGGGAAGCTCCATCTCCGCTTCCTCGATAGGCAACAGGAACGGCCTCACGCGGTCCTGCGTCCCAGGGCCGGCCTTTTCTTCGTCGAGTAGATCGGTAAGATGGCGGCGAAGGGCACGCCATGCTTCCGGTCCAAGCCGCATTAACGCGTTGAGGCTCGCCGCACGGCATGCGGCGCTGATCTCCTCTGGCAATCCCGCGAGCAGTTCGTGGTTCGCGCAGGCGTGGAGATCGAGAATGCAATCGCCGATGGCAACACCGATGTGCGATTCGCCGGCGGAACGAAAGACTCCGTAAGGCAAATTCTGGATAGGAAAATCGGAGTCAGGATCATTCGCCGATGCGAGCCAGCTTTTCAGCTCCATCCCAACTCCTCCAAGTCCATACCGTTCATCCTCTGACCGGCTCTGCGGCACGATCCGGCGCCACGAAGCGCTTTTTCAATCCCTGCCAGCATTCAAAATACTCGTGCTGCAGGATTCTGGCTTGCATGGCGAACTCTGTTGGGCGGACGGCTAATTGCGTCTCGAACATGAAGGCCAGAGTGCCGTCGAGATACTGGGGTTCAAGTCCGGCGTGGCTTGCGCGCTCGAACGTCTCGGCATCGGGGCCGTGGCCCGCTGTGCAATTGTGCATACTGGCGCCGCCGGGGACAAATCCCTCGGCCTTGGCATCGTAGGCGCCAAAGACGAGGCCCATGAATTCGCTCATCAGGTTGCGGTGAAACCAGGGCGGACGGAAGGTGTGCTCTGCGACCAGCCAGCGCGGAGGAAAGACGGCGAAGTCGCAGTTCGCGGTGCCGGGAATTGCGGATGGCGCGCTGAGAACTGTATAAATCGACGGGTCGGGGTGGTCGAACGAAACGGTATTGATGCAGTTGAAAAGCGCCAGATCGTACTTGTACGGCGCGTAATTGCCGTGCCATGCGACGACATCAAGGGGCGAGTGATCGATGGCCGCCTGCCACAAGCGGCCCAGGAACTTGGAGACGATGTGAAACTCGCCGTCGCGATCTTCGTACGCAGCTGTGGGCGCTTTGAAGTCGCGTGGATTTGCCAATCCGTTGGCGCCGATGGGTCCGAGCTCGGGCAGGCGGAAGGTCAAACCGTAGTTTTCGCAGATATAGCCGCGGGCCTGACTTTCCGGCAATTCGACGCGGAACTTGACGCCGCGCGGAATGACGCAGATCTCACCGGGCGCCACATCAAGGATGCCCAACTCGGTGTGCAGGCTGAGGCCTCCCAACTGCGGCACGATCAACATTTCACCATCCGCATTCGAGAAGAAGCGACTTTCCATCGAGGAATTTGCGGCGTAGAGATGGATGGCGACGCCGGTTTGCATGGCGGGATCGCCATTGCCGCCGAGTGTGACGATACCGTCAAGGAAATCCGTCTTCTGCTCCGGCAGCGGCAGCGGATCCCAGCGCAGCTGATTCGGCGTGGTCGGCGTTTCAGTAAATGGCCCGCTGCGGATCTGGCCCGATGGGGATTTCTTCATACGGCCGGTGCGTGACCGACGGACGAATGCGGTAGGTCCAGGTGCGGCGATTGGTGGCGCGCGGCGCCGTAAATGGCGTACCGCTGAACTGCTCGGTATAAAGGCCAAGGGGATGGTTCTGCGGCGCATTCTGGCCAGCGGGCAGCGCTCCCGGAACGGCCTCCGTCGCGAACTCATTGCCGAAACCCGTCTGATAGCGAATCTCATCTATCCTATTTTCACGTGTCATGAAACACCTCTCACAGACTGCCGCTCAGTGCCCGCCGCTCCGCTTCATGCATGGCTTCGTAGATTTGGTCGATGCTGCTGACGGCGAATAGCATCTTGTGCAACTCATTGACCTTTACTTTGGTTGATAGCACTTCATCGAGCGAGAAGCGGTGGATGGCGCAATGGCCATCGATCACGTTCTTGCACTCGCCATGAGAACTGATGAGGCCGCTGCCATAAACCTTGATCTCACCACGCTGCAGAATCACGCCAAACTCTACGGTGTACCAGAAGAGCCGGCCCAACTTCTCAAGTACCGCAGCGTCGGAGATGGATGCGCAAACGCGCCCGTAATGCTCGAGGAAATCGGCAAATACTTTATGCGCGTGCATGGGCACATGGCCAAAGACATCGTGAAAGATGTCGGGCTCGGGCGTGTATTCGAGCGACTCGCGGCTGCGCAGCCATGTGGTGGTGGGAAAGTTGCGCGTGGCAAGCATCTCAAAAAACGCCGGCGCCGGCAGAAATCCGCTCACGGGAGTCGAACTCCAGCCAGTTCGGGGCGCAAGGCGAGTGCTGATCGATTTGAGATTTGGCAGCCTGTCATTCTGGAGCCCGATGATCTCGAATCCATCGAGATACTCGCGCGCCGCATGTTCTTCCAGCTCTGGCAGCACGCGCCCCACAAGTTCTGCCCACACCGCATGCTGCTCGGCGGTATAAGCGGCGTAATCCTGCCGGATGATGTAGGGTGCAGCCGCTGAAAGCGCTTCGGTGTTCATCGCCCGCCTCCCGCTATAAATTCCCGCGCTCCCGCTGCTCGCGCTCGATGGCCTCAAAAAGCGCCTTGAAGTTGCCCTTGCCGAAGCTGCGGCTCCCCTTGCGCTGAATGATCTCAAAGAACAGCGTGGGGCGGTCTTCAACAGGCCGCGTGAAGATCTGCAGCATGTAGCCTTCGTCGTCGCGATCCACCAGGATGCCCAGCTCTTCCAATTCATCGACTGGTTCGTCGATCTTGCCCACGCGGTTTTGCAACTCGGTGTAGTAAGTAGTGCGGCACGCGGAGAAACTCGACGCCCTGCTCGTGGAGCCGATTGACGGTATGCAGAATGTCGTTGGTGGCCAGGGCAATGTGCTGCACGCCGGGACCGGGATAAAAATCCAGATACTCCTCGACCTGCGATTTCTTCTTTGCCTTCGGCCGGCTCATTGATCGGGAACTTCACGTACCCGTTGCCATTCGCCATCACCTTCGACATGAGCGCGGAATACTCGGTGGAGATGTCCTTGTCATCGAAGTGCTGATAGAGCGAAAACCCCATGACGTTGGCATAGAAATCGACCCACTGGTCCATCTCATGCCAACCCACGTTCCCGACCATGTGGTCGATGTGGAGCAAGCCGGTCGGGCGAGCCACCAAGTCCTCAGCGACGACACGGAAGCCGGGAAGAAATGGCCCCAGGTAGCCGCTCCGCTCCACAAAAGTGTGAATCGTATCGCCGTAAGTGCGAATGCTCGCGAGGACCGCTGTACCTTGCTCATCCGAGACGATGTGCGGCTCTTCCACGCTGACGGCGCCACGCGTGGTGGTTTCATACCAGGCCTGGCGCGCATCGTCGACCCAGAGGGCAACCACGCGCACCGCGTCTCCGTGCAAGTGAATGTGCTGGGCGATGGGATGGTGGCTGCGCAGAGGCGTGGTCAGCACGAAGCGAATCTTGCCTTGCTGCACAACGTACGAGGCGCGATCGCGCTGGCCGGTTTCCGGTCCTGCGTAAGCGACCAGCCGCATGCCGAAGGCGGCGCGGTAAAAATACGCCGCCTGGCGCGCGTTGCCCACGTAGAACTCCACGTGGTCAGTCCCTTTCAGGGGCAGAAAATCCACGTCTCCGAAAAGCGTGGGAGTGGGGGCAGTCAGGACTTGCTCGGAAGCTGAACGGGGGAATGCGTTCATAGCCACCTTCTTGGATGCACGGCGCGTCAAGAGGCGCACATGCTCTTTTTCATGCCTTAGCATAGGCCCGCGCATCAGGTCAGAAAATGGCGATTGAATTGAAGAAAGGCTGGAACTGCTTAACAGGATTAAGCATAATAGACTTATTGCTTAAGGATTGCAGACCCATGCCGCACAGGACCGTCCCCAATGCTTTCGAACTTGACGATGTTGCATGGAGGATCCTCGAAGCCCTGCAACGGAATGCCCGGCAGCCTTTCGCGGAGATCGGCAGGCAGGTTGGCCTCTCCACACCCGCAGTGGCCGAGCGCGTCCACCGGCTTGAAGAAGCCGGCGTCATCACCGGCTACCATGTCGCGCTCGACATTGCGAAACTCGGCATTCCCATCCGCGTTCTAGTGCGCCTCACTATTCCTGGAGGCGATTTGCAGATCGTTCGCTCGGTCGCAGCCATCAAAGAGTTGCCTGAGATCAGCCGATGCCATCGCATCACCGGCGATGAATCCTTTGTGATCGAGGCTCAATGTCGTCTCCATCCGCCATTTGGAAGTCCTCATTGACAAGCTATCGGCGCTCGGCGCCACATCCACCTCGACGGTGCTCTCTTCGCCGGTGCAACGGCGGGAATATCATCGCAAACAGGTCGAGGCATTCGGCAAATATGGTTAGAGTGATTTCTCGCCGGTGCGCGGAAGGCGGTGGGGGGGGGTCGAGAAGCTGCTCGGAACCAGGGGTTCTCTTATTGGACCCAAAATGGACCCAAGTTCCGGGTTGGCCGGAAAGTAGGTATTCGCTGATTGATTGATATTGCGAGATAGATGGTCGGGGAGAGAGGATTTGAACCTCCGACCCCCTGGTCCCGAACCAGGTGCTCTACCAGGCTGAGCCACTCCCCGACACTCTGATTGTCACCTGCAGCCTCGGGATGCACGACGCGCTGCAAGTTGGAGTGCAAGGCTGAAGAAGGTTTCAGGCTCGCCTGCCGCCGTTTGAGGTGCGGCGTCGAACGCGAGGAGGTCCACATGGGCCACTCCGCATTCGCGACTCCTCATTGATTCTATCGCAGTTGCGGAATTTTCGCTGACCGCGCTGGCCCCGACGGCGCCCCGGCTTCTCGGCCTCACTTATCCTGGCTCCTATCCGCCGATCAGGCCCCGGATCTTACGCCCATCAATGAACCACGATCAATTTCGTCGCGTAAGGCTCGATATCGAGCTGAATCACCGGACGGCCGCCACTCCGCGTCGCATCGAGGGGCGTCACCGAGCCGGTCTGCGGGTCCCATGCCTCTACCTTGTGTCCCATTTGCACGCGCCCTTTCGCCATCAGCGTCACCGCGTGTTGGCTCGCCGTCGCGCCCTCATTGAAGAATAGGTATACGTCGGCGTCCTTCCAGCGGCGCTTCATGACGCGCAGCGCCGTGTCCGGAGCGTCCATCTTGATCACCGGCGCAATCACTGCCGCTTGCAACGCCGCCAGCACCTCGGCGGGAACCGTCTGCGGCGCCGGCGGCACAGCCGGTGGCTCGGCTGGCGGAGTCGGCGTCGGCGGCAACTGTGCGTTTACCACGTTGGCCCAGGAAAACTCTGTCGCTGTTGCCGCGCGTGCGTTGCGAATTGTCCGGCCCGCGATCCATTGCGGCGCGCCGCCCAGGAAAACCACCTTCCCTCCGCTGCGCGCGAATGCCTTCAGTCGCGTCTCCGCCGCAGCCGGCAGCACCAGCGGCGCAGGCAGGATCACCGTGCGATAGCGGTTGCCACTCAGCGTCTCAAACGCACCTGGCAGCGCCTTTAATCCGCTCGCCAGCGCATTTTCGTCCACAATGTCGAAATCGATCCGGTGTTCGCTGAGCAATCGCTCCGCCGACACAAATTGCTCGTCCGATTTGTCGTTGCCCAGCCACATCGACATCGACGGCAGATACAGCGCCACCGTCGCGTCAGGCCTCCCCATCGCCATCAGGTAGCTCATGCGGCGCACGTACACGGTCAGATCGGAGAATCCTGGCTCGCCCATGTACGACGGCGCCGGTCGCGGGCCCGCAGATGTCGCGGGAAAATACATCATTTCCACCTGGTTTACGCCGCGCACAAACTGTTCGTTGACGATGTACCGCGCCATTTCAACGTCGGGCGCTGGACGGTACGCAGCGAAACTCTCGGTGAACGCGCGCGGCTTGCCGTCGACGTGTGCTGCGGAGCCCGCCAACCGAGGATAATCCGAGATCGTATCCTTCCATATCTGGTGCCAGATGGCATCGATCCCCGGCACCTCCACCCAATGCATGTCGCGGAAGAATGAGCCCTCACTGTGCGTCAGCTCCATCTCCATCTCTTCGTGATTTAAGTGCACCTGGTACTCCAGATGGTTGGCCGCGCACCATTCGCCCTGCGGCTCAAAAAAACCCGCGGCAAACATCTGCGAGAAGACATCGTAATAATCGCCCTTGATGCGCATTTGTTCAGGCGTCAGATGAATTTTGACGCCAGTATCGCGCCGCGACGGTGTCTCGGCAAACAGCGCGGCATACGGCTGCACGTCGTAGCCCTTAATCTCACGAAAGCGCGCGAAAAACTTTGGCGTCCATGGCAGCCCGGCAATCGAGTAGTCGGGCTCGTCGCCGCGGAAGCCCATGATGGTTTTGCCGAACTCATCGCCAACGTAATGTTTGTACTGCTCGTGCGTAAATGCCAGGTATTGCCGCGTCGCCGCCGGGTCCAGATAATCTTCGAGCGACTGCTCGGTATCTTTCACGCGCTTGGGATTCGTATCCGAGCGCGTAGGCGAAGTGCGGAATTCGTGATCTACCAGCAGCACGGTCCAGTTACCCGCGGGCGCTGTCCAGTTGAGAGCATTTCCGTGCAACGGCAGCGGCATCGCCGCTCCATTGTCATCCACTGCGGCTGCGCTCACCACCGCCGCAGGCAACTCTTTGTGCAGCGTGGCTCCGCCCGCCACCGGAATCTTCTCTTCCACCTCCAGCGCCTGCATCCGCAACTCGGGCTTCTCGCTCGTGAATCTGCCGCCGGCAAAGCCGCTGGGGTAGCCCGCATCGTCCACAATCCACACCCGCATGTCGCGCTGCCTGGCCTCCTCCACAAATTTCCGGAAGAACGCAAAGTACTCAGGCGACAGATACGCAAACGGCATATTGAATCCCGCCTGCACCGTCACCGCCTGGAAGCCCAGATTGTGCAGTGTGTCCAGATCGCGCTCCACCTGCGCAACGCTTACGCTGCCATTCAATCCGTAATACGGCTCGGGGCCGTACTCCGGCGGAGGGGCCTTCCACCGGGCAGCTACATCGGCGGCCGTCGGGCTTTGCAAATGCTGCCACGGTTGCTGGCAACGAGCGCCTGTGATTTGCACAAGCATGGCGGCTGAAAGCAACACTATCCAGGTAGAAAGCCTCATGTCTTGGGAGCTCCTCTCAGAACGGTTCCCATTGTAACGCCGCATTCATGCGTCCGCGGGCACTCCGCCCCCGGTTCCCGCCGTAAATCGGGCAGGCATCTGCCATGCGAGAATCAAAATGGCTCGCAGCAAACTGCAGACGCGCCAGCACGCCACAGCGCGGCTGCAATCCTGGGGGAACATCATGAGCGAACTCATTCTTGAACCGCGCCGCACCGCGGTCGTCGTCATCGATCTGCAAAAGGGCATTGTGGGGTTCCCGGGGAATCCGCATTCCGCGGCCAGCGTCATCGCCAACAGTGTCGCGCTGCTCGATGCCGCGCGCAGCGTGGGTGCGCAGCCGATTCTGGTGCATGTGGGCCGCTCGCTCGACGGCAGCGATGGCCTCCAGGTCGCCTGCGACGAACCCATGCGGATGCCTGGCGCGCTGCCGTCCGATTGGAGCGAACTGATTCCCGAGCTCAATCGCCAACCCAACGATCTTGTCATCCTCAAGCGCCAGTGGGGAGCATTCTACGGCACCGATCTCGAATTGCAATTGCGGCGCCGCGGCCTCTCGACCATCATCCTTTGCGGCATCGCTACCGCGTTCGGCGTTGAAAGCACGGCACGCGACGCCTACGAGCGCGGTTTTGAACAGATCTTCTCTGAAGACGCCATGACCTCGCGCACTGCCGAAAGCCACACCAACGCCATCGCCAATATTTTTCCCCGCATGGGCCGCGTGCGCAGCACTGCGGAGATCGTCGCCGCTTTGCGTGCCGGCAAAAATACCACGTAATCTGCGCTGACTTTTTCCGAGAGCTTTAGAGGATGTACCGCGACAGATCCTGGTCCTTCACGATCGAAGCCACCATCTGCTTCACATATGTGGCGTCGATCAGGAACACCTTCTCCGGGCCGGACGTTGCCATGCGTTCCTCGTAGGGCAACGGAGTTGACGATTCGTCACTGATGGCCTTTTTCATTGCCGCCGCGGCCTGTTCATCCGAGATGCGGCGCGCCACATCGGGCGCCAGGAAACTAATGTCTTCGAGCACGCGTTCCATAATGGTGTGCAGGCGGCGCGCGCCGATGTTTTCGGTCTGCTCGTTCACCTTGAAAGCGAACTCCGCCATCTCGCGCAGCGCGTCGGGCGCGAACTCCAGCCGCACGCCCTCGGTCTCGAGCAGCGCCGCATATTGCTTGGTGAGCGACGCCTTGGGCTCCGTCAAAATGCGCAGAAAATCCTCGACTGTAAGCGATTGCAGCTCGACGCGGATGGGAAAGCGCCCCTGCAGTTCGGGAATCAGATCGCTGGGCTTCGAAACATGAAACGCGCCCGCGGCAATGAAAAGAATGTGATCGGTGCGCACCATGCCGTAGCGCGTATTCACCGTTGTGCCCTCGACAATCGGCAAAATGTCGCGCTGGACTCCTTCGCGAGATACGTCGGGCCCGTGTCCGCTCTCGCGTCCCGCAATCTTGTCGATCTCATCCAGGAAAATAATTCCGTTCGATTCGGTGCGTTCCACGGCCGCGCGGTTCACCGAGTCCATATCAATGAGCCGACCCTCCTCTTCCTGCACCAGGTAGTCGAAGGCGTCGGACACTTTCATCTTTCTCTTCTTCGTGCCGCTGCCAAAAATATTGGGCAGCATGTCTTTCAGGTTCATCTCCATGTCTTCAAGGTTCTGGTTGGAGATGATGCCGAACTGCGGCGTGGAGCGTTCGCGCGCATCGATCTCCACCATGCGGTCGTCGAGCTTGCCCTCGCGAAACTGCTGGCGGAGCTTTTCGCGCGAACGCTGGTGGCTTTCGGATTCAGGCAGCTTAAGCTGGCCCTCCTGCCCGTGCGGCGCCGCGGGCGGCGGAGGCAACAGCACGTCGAGCAGCCGCTCCTCGGCGTTCATTTCGGCGCGGTCTTCCACCTCTTCCAGGCGTTCCTCGCGCACCATATCGATGCCGATCTCCACCAGGTCGCGGATCATCGACTCCACGTCGCGGCCCACGTAGCCCACCTCGGTAAACTTTGACGCTTCCACCTTCAAGAACGGCGAATTGGTGAGCTTGGCCAGCCTTCGCGCAATCTCGGTTTTGCCCACGCCCGTCGGCCCGATCATGATGATGTTCTTCGGCATGATGTCGTCGGCTATGTCGGGGGGCAACTTTTGCCGGCGCTGGCGGTTGCGCAGCGCAATCGCCACTGCGCGCTTGGCGGCCTTCTGGCCCACCACGTGCTTGTCGAGTTCGCCGACAATTTCGCGCGGCGTCAGCTCGTCCAGCGAGATGTCCTGTTCTTCAGCGGATGCGGGAAGATAGATGGCCATGAAAACTTCTGAATGCTCCTGTGTCTTGAATCAGAGCCCGACTTCAGTCGTGCCGAAGATGTTGCAAAAAGGGAATGCGGGCTTTAGCCCCTGCCGAAACTTCGCGGCCCTGAATCTAGCTCGCCAATTCCTCCACCGTAATGCGGTCGTTGGTGTAGATGCAGATCTCGCCGGCTATCTCTCATCGCCTTCTCGGCGATCTCGCGCGCGCTCAAGTCGGTGTTCTCCAACAACGCCCGGGCCGCGGCCGTGGCGTAGCTTCCGCCACTGCCGATCGCCGCCAGCGGCTCGTCGGGGTCAATCACGTCGCCTGAACCGGAGATCAAAAACGTCTGTCCCTTGTCGGCCACCAGCAACAAGGCCTCCAGGTTGCGCAGCATCTTGTCGGTGCGCCAGTCTTTGGCCAGTTCCACGGCGGCGCGGTTCAGGTTGCCCGCGTGCTGCTCCAGCTTGGTTTCAAAGCGCGCAAACAAGTTGAACGCGTCGGCCGTCGATCCCGCGAATCCCGCCAGGATTTTGTCCTGGAAGAGGCGTCTTATTTTCTTGGCCGAGTGCTTCAACACATGATCGCCGAAAGTCACCTGGCCGTCGGCGGCCATCACCACATCGCCGTTGCGCCGCACGCAGATCACGGTTGTGGAATGAAATGACAAATGCTCTTTCACGTTAGTTTTCAACCCTCAAACCCGGGAACACGGGCTCTCCACTGGGAGGAATCCCGCGCCCGATGCAACCTAGAGTATAGGGCATTTACGCGGCGTTCGAGTGCTTCCTGCGTGCCGCATTCGTCCCGGCCGTTAAGACACGCCGCCGCTCCTGCCCAACCGGCATTTCGCGTGCGGTATCCTCAATCAAGGGCAGTTGGGGGCAATGTCCAATCCGTAAATGACCTTTCCGAACAACAACGACTGGCAGATCGTGGCCGGCGTAACCGCAGTTGCCGCGGTTGCGGGCGTGGCCGTTTGGCTGGTGATGCGCCGGCGCCCCAGCGCCGAGGAGATCGAGCGTGCGCGCCGTCAGTTTCTGGTCCAGTCGGGGCGTCTCGTCGATGGCATGCTGCTCGACGTCTACGAAGTGGACGGCGCAGAGGGCCGGCCTCTGACCTTCCTCCTCTTCAGCTACCGCATCGGCGGCGTGGACTACGAGTGCTCGCAGGAGATTACCGCCATGCTAGGCGTGGTCGAGACAAGCAAAGTGCGTGCCGGATTCCCCTGCACCGTGCGCTACCAGCCGGGCAACCCGTACAACAGCATCGTGGTCGCCGAGGGCTGGACCGGTCTGCGCGCAGGCCTTCCGCAATTCCCTTCCATCGACGACCCCGATCCTATCGACCGCAGCCATCTCGAACCTGGCGCTCATTAGCTTGCGGCCGCGGGTTGACAAAACATCCCTCAGGTGGCTAAAGCGCCTGATTTCAAGCGGCTTTCGCGGCGCGACTGAAGTCGTGCCCTTTCACGGCGTCAGTTAAGCAACCAGTGCTGCCGCTGCTTTTCTCGCATACCCAACCCCGGTTACACTATATTTATGCATTGGCACCCGGCCTCCAATGACAAAAACGCAAAACGGACAACGCTGGTTCTGCGCATCTCGCTGGCAGCCACGCTGGCCTACGTCGTCGTCACCTTCGTCGCCGGATTGCGCGCCCACTCGTTGGCGCTGCTCTCGGAGTCCGGCCACAACGTCTCCGATTTTCTCGCCCTCCTGCTCAGTTTTGCCGCGGTCTACTTTCAATCGCGCCCCGCCGACCACGCGCGCACCTTCGGCTACCAGCGCGCCGGCGTCCTCGCTGCCTTTATCAACGCCGCCACGCTCATCGCCATCTCGCTCTGGATCGCTGTCGAAGCCGTGCATCGCCTGAGCGCGCCGGTCGCCGTCGAGCCCCGCCTCATGATGATTGTGGCTGCGGCGGGCGTTGCCATGAACGGCATCATCGCAGCGCTTTTGTGGGGCGTGGCCCGCGACGTCAACCTGCGCAGCGCCTTCCTGCACATGGCTGGCGACACGCTTTCTACAGCTGCCGTGATCGCCGGTGGCTTCGGCATTCTCCTCACCGGGCAAAACTGGATCGACCCCGTCCTCTCGCTGCTTATCGCCGCGCTCATCTTCTGGTCGAGCATCGGCATCGTCCGCGAAACCCTGAACATCCTCCTCGAAGGCGCGCCGCGCGGCTGCTCGCCGGCCCAGATCCGCTCGGGCATGGAAGCCGTCGAGGGTGTCGTCAACGTCCACGATCTGCACGTCTGGTGCCTCGGTTCAAATTCGCGCGCGCTGGCGTGCCACGTCACCATCGCCGACATTCCGCCGTCTGAAAGCGCGTGCATTCTCATCAAGCTCAATGGGCTGCTTCGCGAGCAGTTTCAGATCAGCCACACCACCATTCAGTTCGAGCATATCGGCTGCGAGCACCTTCGAGGGTTGCGTCGCGCCTCCCGAGACCATTTCCGCTGGCCACGCGCATCCTCACAGCCACGCGCATTAGCCTATTCTGAGGAGGCTCTTTCCTTGGCCCGTCTCCATCTCGCCCCAGCCGCTCTGCGCTTCGCGCTGTTTGCCTGCGCACCCGCCGCGGCGTGGCCGCAGGCGTCTCAAAATCAGGCTGCAACGCCGGCCCAGACCGTAACTGCTGCCCAACTTGAGGCTCTCACCGGCGCATACGCGAATCGCAACGAGCCGGATACACCGTTGAGTATTTACGTCGAGGATGGCAAGCTCGTTTACGAAAGCGAGCGCCGCCTCCCTGTTGCGCTCGAGCCAATTTCTCCGACCGAATTCGCAATCCCAAATACCAAGTCCAGTCTCCGCTTTGCGCTCGATTCTTCCGGCCGCGGCGCCAGCGTGGTTCTTTCCCAGGGGTCCGATCATTCCGTCTCTTACCGCATCGGCGCCGCCGGTGCGCCACGTCTTCCACGATTACGTGCGCACTGAAGCCATGATTCCCATGCGCGACGGCGTCAAGTCTCCACGCGGTCATCCTCAAGCCCTCCGACATTGCCACGCCGCTGCCCATTCTCATCGAACGCACGCCCTACGGTGTGGAGGATGAGGACCGCAAGTCGCTTTATGCGCGCCGTCCCGAGCTCGCCAGCGACGGTTACATCTTCGTCGGCGAAGATATTCGCGGCCGCTACAGGAGCCAGGGCAAATTCATCATGATGCGCCCGCTCGCCGATCATCGTGACGCCGCGGCCATCGACGAAAGCACCGACACTTACGACACTGTCGCCTGGCTCCTCAACAACGTGCCCGGCAACAATGGCCGCGTGGGCGTCGTCGGCACCAGTTATGACGGTTTTCTCGCCATGATGGCGGGCATCGATCCCCACCCCGCCGTCAAAGCCATCTCACCGCAGGCACCCATGATCGACGTGTGGATCGGCGACGATTTCTTTCACAACGGCGCCTTCCGCCAGACTTACGGCTACGACTACGTGCTTGCCATGGAATCGAGCAAGCAGTTCATCAATAACAACTACGGCAAAGACGCGAGCGGCCAACCCGTCGACGGCTTTGACTATTTCCTCGAGCGCGGCAACTTTGCCCGCAGACGTCAAAGAATCCGGCTCGGATCTGCTGCCCACCTGGAAGCTCTTCCTCGATCATCCTGCATACGATGCTGCCTGGCACTCGCGCGGCGTCGAGTACCACCTCAACACTGTCGCAGTGCCCACGCTGAGCGTGGGCGGCTACTACGACCAGGAAGATATGTACGGCCCGCAGGAAGAGTACGCAACACTCGAGCCGCACGACTCGAAGCACGAGAACTTCCTCGTGCTGGGTCCGTGGCGTCACGGCTACTGGAGCTCGCCGCAGCGCCATCTGGGAAATCTCGACTACGGCGAACCCATCGGCACCGAGTTCCGCACCCGCATTGAAGCACGATTCTTCGCGCACTATCTCAAGGATGAGCCCGGCTTCACTCTCGAAGACACCGCCAGCTTCCAGACGGGATCGAACACCTGGCAGTATTACTCGCATTTCCCGCCTAAAGAATCGCGCCCCACAAGCCTCTATCTCGCGGGCGCTGGCCTGCTCAGTTGGAGTTCCTCAACAACAACGGCAACCGCATCCTACGTAAGCGACCCGGCCAATCCCGTGCCCTATCGCCACCGTCCCATCCAGCACACGTATTCTGAAGGCTCGCAGTGGTACAACTGGCTCACGGAAGATCAGCGCTTCGTCACCGGCCGCAGCGACGTCGCCGTCTTCAAGCTGCCCGTCCTCGCGCAGAACCTGACCGTCACCGGAGAAGTCGTCGCCGATATCTATGCGTCCACCACTGGCAGCGACAACGATCTCGTCGTCAAGCTCATCGACCAATATCCGGATGACGATCCTGATCCGGCGATGCGCGGCTATCAGCTCATGACCAACGCCGAAATCTTTCGCGGCCGTTATCTCTCAGGCTACGACCACCCCACCGCGCTCGCGCCGGGCTCCATCCACGAGTACAAGTTCGGCCTTCACGATGTAGATCACGTTTTCAAGGCCGGCCACACCGTGATGGTCGAAATCCAGAGCACCTGGTTCCCGCTCTACGATCGCAATCCGCAAACCTTCGCGCCCAACATCATGAAAGCCAAGCCCTCCGATTACAAATCCGCGACTATCACTATCTACTCCGGCCGCGGCCACGACTCCGCGCTGGAGCTGCCGGTGATGAATCGCTGATCTCCACGCCAAAAAATAGCCGCACCCCGCTCTGCCGACCTATAATTTCCACAGGTATTGTACCGGCCCCAACTTCCCGGCAAAGCGAGAAAAACCTTGGCACGTGAGCTTTATACAGCGCGTCTTCTGCGCAAAGAGTGCATCTCTGAAGTTGCGCAGTGCTATCACTTCCTGTTCTCTGTCGAGTCGTTAGAATCCTTTCCCTACCAGCCCGGCCAGTTCGTTTCCGCAGTCGCCCCGGACGAGAATGGCAAGCAGCAGACCCGCGCCTATTCCATCGCTTCGGCGCCCCGCGGCAACCAGTTCGAGCTGTGCGTCAACCGCGTGGAGAATGGCTTCTTCTCCAATCACCTCGCTGATCTGCCCGACTTGCCCGTGGGTTCGGCGATCCAGATCCACGGCCCTCACGGCCATTTCGTGCTGCAGGAGCCCATCACCGATTCCATCTTCGTTGCCACCGGCACCGGCGTCGCGCCCATGCGCGCTTATGCGCAGTGGCTGTTCCCGCCCCAAAGCGGCCCTGACGCTGGCCCCGATCGCAGCAACGGCAAGCAGATCTGGCTGGTCTACGGCACGCGTTACGAAACCGATATGTATTACCATGACGAATTCGTGGCGCTCGCCCAGCGGGTGCCCAACTTCCACTACCTGCCCACGCTCAGCCGCGCGCAGCCGGAGTGGACCGGCCTGCGCGGTTACGTGCAGGAGCACGTCGCTAAAATTGTCGAGGAACGCGCCGCGCTCCTGGGCCAGCCCTTGCCTGTGCCGCCCGTCGACCCCGCAACCCCGGCCGCGGAATTGCGCTTCGACATCTACACCTACATCTGCGGTCTTAATTTCATGGTGTCGAGTGTGCGCGACCGGCTGGCCGCATTTGGCTGGCACAAAAAGCAGATCGTCTTTGAGCGCTACGACTGAGAACCAGTTTTGTCCTAGAATGAATGGGTGAACAAGAGAGGTGGTGCCTCAATGACTGGCCTGAACCCGCGCATCACGGTTGAAGCCGGCAAAATGGGGGGCAAGCCCTGCATTCGCGGCCTGCGCTTCACCGTCTACGACCTCGCATCGTATCTCGCGTCCGGCATGACAGAGGACGAAATCCTGCGCGAATTCCCCAATCTGGAAAAGGAAGATTTCCAGGCGGTTTACGAGTTTTTCGCCAGTATCCCGGAAAGGATCGCCGTCCTTGAAGCTTCTCGTTGACGAGAACCTTCCCCCGCGGCTTGTCCGTGACTTGGCCGACCTATTTCCCGACTCGACTCACGTAAGCTCCGTCGGGTTAGCAAGCACCCCTGATGCAATCATCTGGGAGTATGCAAGAACTCACGGATTCGCGTTCCTGACCAAGGACAAAGATGTAGCGAGCCTGAGCATTGCCTGGGGCGCACCGCCCCAGGTCATCCTGTTGCAGACGGGGAATTGCACAACGGCCGATCTCGTTCAAATCATCCGCAACAACGCCATCCGTTTTTCCGATTTCGAAAGCGACACCCGGCGCAGCCTGCTCGTTTTGCGATGACGCTTAACGCTACAAATTGAACAACTCGCGCAACCGCTTGGTCTGTGCGCGGCTCACCGGGATCTCCGTCTGCTGTTTATCGTTCATGCGCAGTTGGTAGCTCGACTTGAACCACGGCATCACTTCGCGAATCTGGTCGATATTCACCACATATCCGCGATGCGCTCTCCAGAAGCGCGCGGGGTCGAGCAGCTCCATCAATTCTTCCAGCGTGCGGCACTTCGACTGCCCCTCGAAGGCGCGGGTCACCACGCGAATCACGCCCTCGTCGATGGCCGCAAAGCAGATCTCCGCCTGGTCCACGAGCAGCAAGCGGCTCTGCGCCTGCACAATCAGCTTGGCCGGCGCCCGCCCCGGCTCTGCCGCTTGCGGCCGATTCAACAACCGCAGCAGCCGTTCGATCTGTGACTCTGCGTCCGTCGCGCTAGCACCGGGCAAACTGCCCGTGGCCAGCCGTGCGCGCACGCGTTCCACCGCTTCAAGAACTCGCGCGCGGTCGAACGGCTTCAGCAGGTAATCCACGGCATTCACATCGAACGCGCGCACCGCGTACTGGTCATATGCCGTCGCAAAGACAAAATGCGGCAGAGTCGCCGCGAGCTTGCCTGCGCTCCCGGCGCTTGGGGCGCCGTGCTTCTCCGGCTCGCGCTTTTCCGAATCGCGTTTGTCCGAATCTCTTTTCTCTGGCGCGACCGTGGCCACGCGATTCCGGTCCATCAGCCGCTGGATCACCGCGAAACCATCCTGACCGGGCATCTGCACATCCAGAAACACCAGGTCCGGATGGTACTCTTCAATCAGATCCACGGCCTCAATACCGTTCGCTCCCTGCGCCACCACGTCCACCCCGCCCACCGAGTCGAGCAGATACTTCAGCTCCTCGCGGGCCAATTGTTCGTCATCGATAATCAGTGCGGAAATGGACATGACAACAGAAGATTCGATTGTAGGGAGCCGAACCGGCAGGGTCAATGCGGTGAAACAGCGGAGTTAGCGGAGCTAGCGCGGTTGGCAGAGCTTGAGCTACTCGCTCATCACCCGCAGCCGCGCCGGCGTGGGATCCTGCGCCAGTTCGTGGCCACAGCGCGTGCAGAACTGATCGGTAGCGCGCACCGTGCGGAAGCAGTTGCCGCAACTGGCCGATAGCTGGTAATTGCACTGCGGGCAGAAGTGGAAATCGCCCTGCACATGGGTGCCGCATGCGGGGCAGCGGAAAACCTGCGGCGGCCGCAGCAGAAAATAAAGCACGGCGCCGATCCCCGCCGGCATCACGAAGCAGATGAACATCCAGAAGCGGGTGCTCATGGCGCGCCGCGGCGCATCCTTGCTGATGTAGCCCACCATGAGGAAGTAGAGTGAAGCCACCACGCCCCACGAGATATTGAAGTAGATGCGCAGGCCCAGCGGCGCCGGCGCATGATGGTGCTGGCTGGGAGCAATGAGCCAGAAATAGTACTCGACCAGAACGAACGCCAGGCCGGCCGCGATAATCGACCACACCGGAATCATCCGTTCTTCTTCGTTCACGCTGATGGCTTGCGGATCGGGCATGGATCTTCCCCCGTTATGAGGGCCTTTCCTCAAAACTTTTGAATGAGATTACCCCTTTTTCAATGGACGGGAGAGGCGAGACAGAAGTTCCCAATCTTCGGGGTTTTTACCCGTTTTTGGGGACTTTTTACTTCCTCGCGAACAGTTTAGGCGAGATCCCCGCGCCAACGCGGCCTGACACTTGAAATCACAAACTTATTGCTTGATGTGCGCCCACCCGGCCACAATCACCGCTGCGAGAATCACCGGGCACAGGAAGCAGATCCAAAGGCTGGTCTGGGTGAAGATATCTGCCATGTGCTCGCCGTCCAGCAAGCCTTCCGTCACGTGCCAAACGAACGGTCCCAGCGCCAGCAGAATCAGCAGCAGAGCTGCCAGGGCCAGGGCACGGCTGCGCCGCCGGCTCGCACTTTGTTCCTGCATCACTCCCAGAGAAGTCGACACCACGCGACGGGTCGTCTGGACCACGGCTCGTTCGCGGGCTGCCTGTTTCCCGGCCAATGCCGACAGCAGGCCGCTACGGATGTCTTCTGCGCTGGGCCCGAGTTTCGCTGCCTCCCCGGCCACCGGATTCGCTGCCGGGTTGTCGACCCAGTCCGCCGTCTTCACATTGCCTCCCCGCAGCGCGCAACGAAGCGCTCGGCGGCGTAGCCGAGCCGCGGCTTGATCATCGTCAGTCCACGGTAAAGCCTTGATTTCACAGTCGAAAGCGGCGCTCTGGTCACCTTGGCAATCTCTTCCAGCGAGAGCTCCTCGTGAAAGCGCAGCACCAGCACCTCGCGGTGCAGCGTATCCAGTTCCAGCAGCGCGGCCGCAATCTTCTCGCGGTCTTCAAGGTTTGAAACGTGTTCGAAAGGCGTGGGGTCGTCAGCCGCCACTTCAAACGTCATGGCCCGGTCGTCATCGCCAACGCCGTCGATCAGCTCATCCAGGCTGTTCATGGTCCGCTTGCGCCGCAGGTCGATCACCAGGTTGCGCGCAATCGTAAACAGCCAGGTCTCAAACCGCGCCTTGCCGTTAAACTGGGCGCCTCGCACCAGCACCCGCATCCAGACCTCCTGAAACAGGTCTTCGGCGGTCTCCCGGTTTCCCGTAAGGAAGAGCAGGTAGCGCAGCAGCCGGTGCTGGTAGCGCACAATCAACTCATCCAGCAGCCCTGCCTTGCGCCGCTTCAGCCCTTCGGCAACAGCAAGGCTTTCTCGCCGAGCCTGCTCGTCGGCAGCTACTGACGCTTTGGCAAAGAATGGCCGTATCGAAGCAATGGTCATCTGTCTCTATTAGACGACAAGAGTAGCTTCCAGGACCAGCGGTCGACCAAAAGTCGACCAAACCCCCAAAATCCCAAGCCCGAAGCCTCTTGATCGTCCCCCTATTCTCTCCCAACCCCATTCCCGCCCCAAAAGTTGTCCACAGGTCCAAAAACAGCTTCTAGCTTCTAGCTCTTAGCTTTTAGCCTTTAGCTTTGGCCATTCCCAGCTTTCTCAGTCCCTCTAGCCCCTCAATCTGATCCCTGTTCTCTGCTTTCATCCCTCCGTTGCTGCGGACTCGCATGGACGAGCTAAAAGCTAGGAGCTAGAAGCTAGAAGCTGTTTTTTCACTGCCTCTTCAATCGCCTTGGCTGCCCGGTGCTCCCGTCCCTCGGCCGTCTCATAATAAAAGATGCCCAGCAGGTGATTCCTTCGTTGCGTCGGCGTCAGTGCAAACCACGCCTCCCGCGCCCGCGGCTGACGGTGAAAGGCCGCCTTCAGCACCGGCGGAGGCTCCTGTTCCCCTTCCATGGCCTGCATCAGCCGTTCCGCCATCTTCTCCGCGCGCTTCTGCCGGCTCACGGGACTCTTCGATTCGTCGGCCCACTTCCCAATCTCGCGCCGCATGGAGTCGCTCAAGCCATCGAACCACTTCCGCAACCCACGATCACCGTTCAACTGCTTTTCAAGCTCCGCCGGCAACAGAATCTCGCGTTCCTCGAGATCCGGCTCCAGCCAGATCCGCGCCTTCTCGCCCGCGCGCACGCCCGCGCCCGCCTGCATCTTCTTGTTGACCAGCAGATAATGCTCGGCGCCTCCGGGGCGCGGAAACAGCGTCGTTCGGAATGCGAATCCCTCGATTTCGCCGCGCACCCGCCGGCCTTTGCGCAGTGGCCACGCCTTCGCCAAGTCGAAGGGGATCCGCGCGATCGTCCAGTTCAGATCGGTGCCGTCCGGCTCCAGCAAAGCCGTGAACGTCTTCCGCACCGCACGCGCTTTCTTCTCAGCCATCACCCGCCACTCCCCACGTCGCAGGTCCCTGCTTTCTCGGTCCATTGTTTCCTTGGTCTCTCGGTCCCTGCCCTATCGGTCCCCATACGGCACATCCTTGGGATCCGCCGAAGCGGCATCCGTAAACTTCACCACGCTCCCGTCCGCCGTCACAATCTTGTTGTCCTCCATCCGCCAGTTCTTCGCGTTGGCAATCGTTCCCGCCTTCGCCGCTTCAATGTCCAGATGGTCGATGCGGAAATCCTCAAGCGGAGCTGCCGGATACGCGCTCACGTCGAATGCCTGCCGCGCACCCGTCGCCTTTACATACGAGATGTGCACATTGCGAAAATGCGGTAGTCCCTTTGCCTCGGGCACCGGCGTCGCCAGCACCTTGTAGTAATCCGGCACATCCGTCATCCCCGCTGGAATCGCGGCGTAGCTGTAACTTGGATTCCAGTTCATCGTAATGTGAATGGGAATCGCCACGCCCTCCAAGGTCAAATCGTGAATCCGGATGTTCTCGGCGAATCCACCTCTGGTGTGCGCGCTCTTGAACAGCACGCCCGAAGGCACTCCCTGCAACGCCGTGATGTCGTACGCCTCAATGTCGCGAAATCCGCCCGACGTCTCGCTCCCGATCGTCACGGCCGCCGCCCCGCTGCGAACAATAGAATCGCGCAAAATAATATGTTCCGTCGGCCGGTTCACGCGCAGCCCATCCGCGTCGCGTCCCGCCTTCAGGCAAAGCGCGTCGTCGTTCACGTCGATGTCCGCGTGCTCCACCAACACTTTTTGCGATGAGTCGATATCGATTCCATCGGTCGACGGCCCGCGCCCGCCCTCGTTGTTGCGGATGGTTACACCGTCCACGTGCACATCGTGCGAATAAAGTATCTGCACCGTCCAGAATCCCGATCGCTTCAGCAGAATCCCACCGCCCAATTCGACAGCCGATGAATTTTGGATCAGAATTAGCCGGGGCCGCCGCGCATCGTAATCCGCCGCCCACCGCAGTCCCTTCGGCTCGTAGGTCGCGCGCAAGTCCCAGTACGATTTCCACCACATGGGCCCGTCGCCGTCAATCGTCCCCTTGCCAATGATCTTCACATCGCGCTGGTCGTGCACGTTCAGCAGCGCCGCCGGCCACGTCATCTCGATTCCGGCAATGCGCGTTGGCGACATCGGATAATCTTTCAGTTGCTCCGATCCCACCAGTGTCACGCCCTCCGCCACATCGAGCGTCACACCCGACTTTAAAAACAACGAGCCCGTCAGATACGTGCCCGGTTTCAGTGTCACCGTTCCCTTCACGGCCGCGGCCGCATCAATCGCCTTCTGGATCGCAACTGTGTTCAGCGTCGTCCCATCGCCC
The DNA here is from genome assembly GCA_963826735.1 of uncultured Acidobacteriota bacterium. Classification (GTDB taxonomy): domain Bacteria; phylum Acidobacteriota; class Terriglobia; order Terriglobales; family Acidobacteriaceae; genus Telmatobacter. Next base: position 85,627 of record CAWGYN010000002.1, on the reverse strand, counting down.
TTGGCCCCATAATCGTTGGCCACAAGAATCCTGGGCGCAGCGCCGGCTCGCACCGCGAGCCCTGCCAGCAAAATCAGCGCCATTCTTCGCAAAGCCGTCATCTCGAAAAATCTCTTTCCCGGACGAGAATCCCGTCCCTGAATTCTCGCACGATAAAAACCACGGACACGCGATCGGCCAATACTCGGAGGTCATGCTGAGTGAATATGCTGCACAAAACGCGCCAAAGTGAATCGAAGAATCCGCAATGCGAGATGCCGAGTTCCGCGGCGAATTTTCGGCAGACCATTCGCCTCCCGCAGGGGGGAAGTGCAATCGAATCGGGCACTTCCGGTCCGGTTTCGACCTCATCAAAAACCATCATACCCGCGCCAGGCCTCGCGGCGCAGGCCTGGGCATCTAATGCTTGTAGAGGTGACTTATGGACCGTGCAATGAATCAATCGCAAGGGATGACAACGGCGGAGAAAGTTGCAGGGATCGTGATCGCCGCGATTCTAGTGGCAGTTAGCGCCGTTCATTTTCTTCATTAAGGCGCAGGGCCGACCGGCGCGACCGCGCAGAGCCGACGCGAGTTCATAGTGAGGCGGCTCATCGTCTAGCCGCCTCCGCGCGTCTCCTGAAGGGGGACCGCATCGCGCGCCACATCCAACGCACCAGCAAGAGCGCGATTACGAGCAGCACCACGGCAATTCCGGCGGCGATGTACGGCTTCCACGTTGAAAGGCATGTCAGGAACACCGCCAGCGCATCTCCGCTGAGGCTGAGCGCAATATTCGAGAATGGCTCGGGCGAGGGTGTCACCGCGATACGCACTGCTGTCTTGCCGCCATGCGCAATTAACGCGATCATCCCGCCGGCGAGGGTCGCCAGCAGTTGCTGGCCGGGCGAGAGATTCGCCGCCGCCTGAAAGGCCATCAGCGCCGCCACTGGGACGCGGATGAATGTGTGCAGCGCATTCCAGATCACGTCGAACCCGGGAATCTTGTCGGCAAAAAAGTCCAGTGCCAGGAGAACCAGCGCCGCTGCGATCACTCTCCAGTCCGTTAGCAGGTGCAGCGACGCCGGCAACACCAGCCATCGCGTATGTCCAAGCAGGCCCAGAGTCGCCACCGTGGCGTACACGTTCAGCCCCGCGGCAAAGCTAACCGCAATCATCAGGGCGACGAGTTGATCCGGCGGCAAAGGCACAGCGCACAGTATAGAGCCATCCAACCGCTTCAACGAGCTGGAAGCCCGGGGGCCGGCAGCCACTTTATCCCTCCGTCGCTTCACTACGCCCTTGCTCCGAGTTGCGGAAAACTAGATTCGCGTATCCCACCGCTCGTGTGGCTCTTCTCGCGGCTTCCTTTTTCGACAAACGCCGGCACCGTTCGCGTCCGCAGAGCATCCAACCCGACAGGAGGCAACCCCATGGCGAACCCCAGGCGAAAATTGCGCGACGAGACCGGCCCGGACTCCGCTGGGCAATCCGGCGACACGCAGCAACTCCGCGACTCTGCCCTCGCGGACTCTGAAAGCGTTGAGGAACTGGTCGAAGAGGGCAACGCCTATGAGGCCGGAATCCTCTCCGGCGTAGAAAACGCGCCCGACGCCGATGTCGCCGAGGTCCGCACCCGCGAGGTGCCGGAGGACGACGTTCCCGAGGAGTATCTCGACAACGAACCCTGACCGCCCATTGGCCACACGATAGAAGCTGCTTCACTCCCTGCGTTTGTCCCGCCTGTTAGGCCGTTGGGTTTTGCACTTTACTTTTCGCCTTGTATTCGCCTATGCTCTCCCCATGTTCCAGGGACCAGCGAATCGCAAGACCTTCGTGGTCATGTGCAAGACGTGCCGGCGCGATATCCCTACCGGCCTCAATGAGTTTCCCTTCCAGTCCGTCACCGTGGTCTGTCCCCTGTGCGGTGAGGCCCGTCGCTACCGCCCCTCGGAGACCTTTCTGGGCCGCGTCGACCCCCTCGTCGTCCACCAGAACCGAAGGCCTCGCTGATGTTCGACCCCGACGCCCACCTGCCCCGCATCAACCGCGGAATGATCTACCTGGGAGCCTGTCTGATCGCCGGCATGCGCCTCGCCCGCGAACGCCAAATTAACGTTCGCGTCATCCCCACCAGTCACGCCATCGACGAGTCCGTCGATCTGGCTCACGAAATCTTCAACCGTGTCTTCCGCAAAACCCCCGAGAAAATCAACCGTACGTGAATCCATCCCCCTGTCGAGCCGCGCGAAGACCCGATCCGCAATCGGCGCCGGCAATAACCCTTGATAAAGTCATGCAAATCTTGTGCAATGTGGATCAAACCACAGTGTGCCTTCCCCAGGGGCGCGAACAGAATCGAAAGCGAGCGAGGAGGTTGAACGAAAATGACAGTTCCGCGCGCAATGGTCAACCAGTATCGAGCCGCGAAGCATCCACGATCGATGCGGCCTGCCTGCCTGCTCGCCGCGCTCGCTTTGAGCCTGCAGCCTTGCGCGCCAGCCCAGCAGGCAATTCAATTCCCAGCCCAGCAGGGAGCCCCATCTGGAGTCATGCTGCGATACGGTAGTTTCAGCATCGTGTGGCCGGCACAGCCGCGGCTGGTGGAGAATCCGGCCACCAGCACCACAAGCGCCGCCGTCTACGCGGTCACTCTGACGCCATTCACGTATACCTTCAGTTTTCTTCAGTTTTCCTCGCCGCAAGAGCTGGTGAGCCCGCAGGATTTTGCCCGCAACCAGACTTCCAGCCCCCCTGGTGCGAAGATTCTAGGCATCAGCACCACGAAGCTGGCCGGCTATCCGGCTGATGAGGTCATCTATCGCATCGGGCAAGTCACCTACCTGGCCTGGAGTGTGCAGCCAACGCGACAAGTCGATTATGTGATCACAGCCGCCGGGCCCGACAGCCCAGCGTTCCGGCAGCGCGCCATGCAGTTTGCGAATTCTTTCAGCGTGGCGCGGTGATGAGCTTGGTTCCCGGATCGCAGGAATCCTCACCCGGGGCACCCCTTTTTTGCTGAGTCTGCTTCCCAAAAATCGGTCCGCCCGTTTACTCCTGGTATGCCCCCGCCTTCTTGAAGTCGCCGCCCTTCACGATGGAAATTGCTTTCTGATCGACGTGGCGACGGAAGGCCGCGTTCACCTGGTCGGGCGTAAGCGCGGCAATCTCCGCTTCCAGCTTTGCGTCCCACTCCATGGTGCGGCTCCAGCGTTCGCGGCTCATCAGGATACTGGCGATGGAACCCTCATCAGCGCGGCTTGTAGCTTGCGAGTCCAGCCACATCTTCTTGGCCTTCGCCACCTCATCATCCGTGAAGCCATCCTTCAGTGCGCGTGCCAGTTCGTCGTTAAAGTCAGCTTCCACTTTGGGCATGTTTTCGGGCGCGGCGATCGCGTAGCCGTTCAGGCTGCCATCATCGTCCTTCGTGGGCATGGAGATCGATGCCCCGGCGCCGTAGCTCAGCCCATCCTTGACGCGGATGCGCTGGAAGAGTCGTGAATTCGGCGTTCCCCCGAAGACCATGCCGGCAATGGTGAGCGCGGCGTAATCGGGATCTTCGTCGTTGATCTTCATCGCCCCGCCGAACTCGATGAGCGCGTTCTTCTTGTCAGGCGTTTCGATTTTGCGGTTGATCGGGTCCACGGCTGCGTAAATGCCCGGAATGCGCGTATAACTGCTGGCACTCTTCCAGTCGCCGAACAGATCCGTGACCAGCTTGTGGATTTGCTGCGGATCGAACTGGCCGCTCACCACAATCATGCCTTCGCCCGGCCCGTAGAACTGACGATAGAACTGGCGCACGTCGTCGAGCTTCACCGCCTTGAGCGCGTCAATCTGTTCATCAAGGGTCTCCACATAACGCGGATCGCCGGGCTTGTATTGGGCCTTCATGTGCCGGTCCATCTCGATCGAGGCCAGCGCGTTGGGCTCCGTCTTGCTGCTCTCCGCGCTTTCAATGCGCTGCAGGCGGACCTGCTCGAACTCCGCCTCTGGGAACGTGGACTCGCGCATCAGCTCGCGGACCAGGCGCAACGTGTCGGGCAGGTTCGCATCGAGCGTCCGAACATACGCCCAGGCGGAACTCCTGGCGCCGGAGACGTTGACCTGTGCCTTCAGCCGGTCGGTCTCGTCCTGAATCTGCTGCCGGTTTTTCGTCTTCGTGCCCCGCATCAGCAGCGCGCCCGTCATCTCGCCCATAGTGGATTTGTCGAAGAGCGATTTCTCGTCGCCGAAGCGGACGTTGACCTGCGCCGTCACCGTGCCGCCGCGCGTCTTCTTCGGGAACATCACCAGGTGAATTCCATTGGGCAGCGTGGCGCGGATCACGCGCGCTTCGATGTTCTTAGGCGTGGGGTCGAAGACCTCGCCCTGTTGGATTGCGGCCCCGCCTGTGTAGCCCTTGAATCGCTGCTGGTCGTCGGGAGTAGGAGGAATCTCGGCTCGCTCCGGTGCGGTAGTGGGAATAAACTCGCCCAGCGTGCGGTTGGAGGACTTCAGGTACTCCCCGGCTACACGCATCACGTCGGCCGGCGTCACCTTGGCGATCTCGTCGCGCTTCAGGAAGAGAATGCGCCAATCGCCGTCGCCCACGAAATCGCCGAGCGCCAGCCCCACGTTCTGCGAGTCGGCAAGCATCAGTTCGTTGTTCTTGAGCAGGCGGGCCTTGGCGCGATCCGCCTCTTCCTGCGTAGGCGGATCGGCGGTGAAGCCTTCAATGGTTTTCAGCAGGATGTCGTGCGCATCGATAATGGATTGGTCGGGCTTCAGCTCCACGCGGGCCTGCGCCCATGCCGGATCGTGCATCTCGCGGAGACTCATGGTGGCAGACGTCGCCTTTTTGCTGTCAACCAGCGCCTTCCACAGGCGCCCAGTTTGCGACTCGCCGATGATCGACGCCATCACCTCCAGCGGCGCTATATCGGGGTGAAGGGCGGCGGGGATGTGATAGACCACCAGGACCTCCTGCATACTTGCCACCCGCTTCAGAATCACCGATCGCTCGCCCTCCTGCGTCGGCTCGGTGGTCCAGGGCGGGGTCAGGACGCGGTCGGGTTTGGGGATTTTGCCCAAGGTGTCGGCCACCATCGCCAGCGCCTTCGACTCGTCGATCTGCCCGGCTATGATCAGGTCGGCATCATCCGGCTGGTAATACTTCTTGTAAAACGCCGCCAGGTTGGCGATGGGCACGCGCTCCACGTCCGTACGGTTGCCGATCACCGTCCTGCCGTAGGTGTGAAAGTTGTAGGCAGCGGCCAGCACGCGCTCCTCGAGAACCAACTGCGGATAGTTCTCGCCGTTCTCCATCTCGTTGCGCACCACCGGCATCTCAGTATCCAAGTCCGACTTCTGCATCGTCATGTTCACCATGCGGTCGGCTTCCAGGCCCAGCGCCCAGCGCAGGTTCTCATCTGAGGCGTTCAGGATCTCGAAGTACATGGTGCGGTCGTAGCTGGTGGTGCCGTTGAACCAGCCACCTCCGGCGTGGTCGGTCAATTCCTTGAAGATCACTCGGCCCGACGTGGTGCTTTTGAAGCACATGTGCTCCAACAGGTGGGCTATTCCGGTCTCGCCGGGGCCCTCGTTGCGCGAGCCCACGCGGTAGACAACATTGACCGTGATCTTGGGCTTGGAATTGTCGGGAAACAGCAAAACGTGCAGGCCGTTGGGAAAGGCGTACTCCGTGATGCCTTCAATAGAGGCGACCTTTTGCACGCCGGGCGGAAGGGTTTGAGCATAATTCGCTGCGATGAAAATGAGAAGGGAGGCAAGTATTGCGGACAACCTTGCTGAACGCATGAGGTCCTGCCTTTCAGGGAGCGGTCTCTCGGTTAGACGGGCGCGGGGCATTTTGCGGAGCCACGCGATGCAAGAATTTGCTGCGCAGTAATTCTACCGCCAGGCGGATCGCCCGGTTCTTCAGGAAGCAAACTCACCGCGACGAGGGGGGCCGTTATCCCCGGTCTTGGGACTGGGCCTGGCGTATTTCGCTCGCGTCGCGGGCTTGCGGCGGCTTTTGCGCTTCCCGCGGTCCCGACCCGACTCATTCTGCTGATTTTATCGGCGCGGCCAAAGTCGCGCCCAAATACAAGACCGTTTATCTATTCCCTGCACCATAGTCCCTATTCCCCTGCCTTTTCGCTCCCGGCCTCATCCGTGTTCAAATAGAAGCAATGGCAATTCCCCGGAGATCGACGCTCAAAGGCCGCTGGATCGCCGCCAGGCGCAAGCTGCGCGAGTACTGGATGGTGGTGTGGGCGCTGGCTCACAAATCGCATCCCGTGCTGGTGCAGATCATTCCCACGCGTTTCTGCAATCTGAGCTGCGCGTATTGCAACGAGTACGACAAGGTGAGCAAGCCGGTGCCACTCGAGGAGATGTATCGGCGCATCGACGCGCTGGGCCGCCTGGGCACGGCCATGATCGGTATCAGTGGCGGCGAGCCTCTAACGCACCCAGATTTGGATGACATTATTCGCCGCATGAGGAAGACTGGCGCCATCGCCGGCATGATCACCAACGGGTTCTTGTTGAGTCCCGAGCGTATTCAACGATTGAACGAAGCCGGCCTCGACCACATGCAGATCTCGATCGACAATCTCGATCCCGACGACGTTTCGAAGAAGTCCCTCAAGACGCTCGACAAGCGCCTGGAAATGCTGGCCGAGTACGCCGAGTTCCACGTGAACATCAACTCCGTGGTGGGCGGCGGCATTCGCAATCCCAACGACGCGCTGGTGATCGGCAAGCGCGCTCTGGGGCTTGGCTTCGAGTCGACGATCGGTATCATCCACGACGGCGACGGTCAGCTCAAACCTCTCGCAGAGGAAGAGGCGCGCGTCTACCATGCCATGACGCATCGCAGGAAGACCAACTACGCGCAGTTCGACAAGTTTCAGGAAGCCATTGTGCAGGGCCGGCCCAACAACTGGCGCTGCCGCGCCGGGTCGCGGTATTTATATATTTGCGAAGACGGTCTGGTGCACTATTGCTCGCAGCAGCGCGGCTATCCCGGCGTACCCATCGCCGACTACACGCGCGAGGACGTGAAGCGCGAGTTTGTGACCGCCAAGAGCTGCGCCCCGCATTGCACCATCGGCTGCGTGCACCGCATCAGCTACATCGATCACTGGCGCGCCCCGCAAACGCGCATGGTCGCTCCCGGCGGCCAGGAACTGGTGAAGATCAGTGGTCAGTCGTCAGTGGTCGGTGGTCAGTGATCCGTGCGGCGGATCCTAATGAACGTTAAGTCTTAACATGCACGCATTGTTGCTCGCATTCCATTGACGGGGGCTTGCGCATGCGCAAGTGACGCAACTTCCGTTGCCGAACCAACCATCGGGTGGCTTTGGCCCGCGGTCGGAAGCAGCGGGGCATTTAGCCTCGACCTTGCCCGCCGGCGTGCATCCTTTTACAACAGCATTCACTTTCATCCAATCGGCGCTGGTGAGGCAAACCACGTCGTCGGTACCGGGGAGCTTGCCCGGGGTTTGTCCGGAAAGGCACTTGTCCGCGACAGCCTCGAAAAGTATGCCGTTGTTGTCAGAACCCAGCGAGAAGTTTTCGCCGGGCAGCGTGAGCTGGCTTTTGGCAATCGCGAGAAGTGTGTTGACCCTGATGATGGATGGGTTGAGCGGGCCGGAGAAATCGAAAGGGCGGCCGACGAGACGGTTGAGAACCGGAGTGATGGAGCCCAGCACGTTGCCCATGCCGATGATGGCCTGGGCCTGCGTATTGTTGCCGCTGAGCGAAATGTAGGTGATTTCGGCATTGGCTGAATCAACGTGCACCTCGGAGCCGTTGTAACTGAGGACCGCGGTGGCGTTGACGTCGACATTGGCGGTGAAGTTGGGATCGCCGGTGTTGATCCAGTTGCACACGCCCTGCACCGAAGTGGTGAACCTGAGCTGGTTGCTGTTGGTGCGCAAGGTGATGGTGGCCCTGTTGTTCCGGCTGTCGACAGAGATCGCCGGGTTCTGATCGAAGCTGCAGGTGTTGCCGGTGTTGTAAAGGTTGCGAAGGCAGTTGCCGGCGCCGGAGAGGCCGGGGCCGAGATTGTTCCAGACGGCCTGGCACATGGCGCCGTTGTTGCCCGATATCGATCGCCAGGCGGAGAGCACTTGGGCGTTCAAGTCGACGCGGGTATCGGTGGTCGATGTCCACGGCGGATTCTGCGCTGCCCACTTCGCCATAAGAACCAAATCGCCCGCCACCGCTTGCGCGGCGAACAGGAAGCATGCGAGCACAGGACTCAATTTCACAAGGAACTTCACAAGACCTCCTTAGCACCTGAGATGACCGAAGGGAAGCGCCCTTAGGGGCAGCGAATGGGCGCAGTATACACCGCGAGCAGGAGATTCGCAGTAGAGGTTCCGTGAAGGGTGATTACGAATGGCACTTGAGGGATTGCCGCCGCCGATGGCGCCTCAGCGTCCCCGTGCTTCCGCCTCGGCCTCGTCGATGAGCTGGTAGAGTTTGCTGCGGTCCACCACCTCGACGAAGGGTGCTGCATGTGCAGCATTGGTCACAATCCAGATAGTCGGCGTGTGCTCAATGCCAACTTTCTGTCCGAGGGCGTAGTCCGCCTTCACGAGCTGCGCCAGCTTACCCATGGGATCGATGGCGAAGGGCAGTGCGACCTTGTGTGCATCGGCAAAGCGCTGCGTAAACTGCTGCAGTTGCGCGGGCGTCTCGATGGAGATCTGGTTGGCAAAGACGGAATCCCGGTACTCGTTGCCGAGGACCTGGCTCTTGGTGTCGAAGAAGCGCGCGTTCACAGCGGCCTGGAAGCTCCAGTTGTGCATGGGCAGGGGAAAGTCGTGGCGGATCCAGGGGATGTTGTACTTGGCTGCGGCCTCTTTCAGCAGCGGGTTGGCGTTGGCGCAGTCGGGACACTCCAGGTCCTCGAACTCGATAATGGCCACGCGGGCGCCGGCTGGCGGCTTAAGGGCCGCGGCGTCGTGCACCGGGGTGGTGGGCGGGGCGCCAAACTGGGCGCGTGCGGCGGGCGCAAACAAAAGCAGCACCGCGGGCAGCAGGGCCAGCGCAAGGCGGGCACGGTTCAGTCGTACGGGGAATGGAACGGCAAACATGAGTCGCATAGGCGTTTAGACGGCTCCCTGAACCTATTGTAAACGGGGAAAAACCGGGTCTAGGGGTCAGAGATCGGGGTTGGGAAGAACGGCGCCCTAGCGGTCGGCCCGCGAGTCCGGCTGGTTGCGTTCGCGGCGCCGGGCGGCCATCCACTGCCGCCATTTGTAGTCGGCCACCAGCGAGCCGGCGAGAACCAGAACCGCGATGACAATAAGGACAAGTTTCATAGCACCAACCGGCGACTGCTACAGAAACTATACGGGAATTCCAGCCGGGGGACCGAGCGGGCTTTAGCGGTTCTCCCATGGGACGATGGGGCAGGAAGAGAGACGGTCGTGGAAGGCGACGGCGCGCAGATTGGCAAACAGGCGGGGGGGGGATGCTATCTTGATCGCACACGCGGGTGCATCGATGATGAGCTGGCAAATTCGAGCGGGCACGGGTCGCGGGTGGGCGATTGCGTTCGCAGTGGCGTTGATGGCGGCATCCGGCGAGCTTTTTGCACAGCAGCAGCCGAGCGACGATGCGGCGCCTGTGTGCAGGGCGAAAAACCCGGACAGCACAGCAACCGTGGGTCAGTTGAAGATTTGGGCTTTTTCCGCAGAGGCTGCCGACTGCCTGCAGGTGACGAGCGGAACCAAAGTACTCTATCGCGGCACGATAGAAGGCGGGGGAACGCTGAAACTGGGGCAGCCTGGCTCAGACTCCGACGTTCCTGAGATCGCCAACGGCACCGATGTGACGGGGAGCGGGCATCCAGACTTGATCGTTTCACTGTTTACCGGCGGAGCGCACTGCTGTATGTCGCACTACCTCTATGAACTGGCGCCGACGGTGCGGCTTCTGGCCCGGTTGAACGATGCCGATGACGACATGGCGCACTTTGGGCGCGATCCGAAGGACCGTAAATACTATTACTACACCGCAGATTGGACATTTCGGTACTGGCCCACATGTTTTGCGTGTTCGCCTTCGGAGGATGTGATTTTGCGCTTTGTGGACGATGCCAACGGCGGTGCATATCACGTTGCTTTCGACAAGATGCAGAAGCCCGCGCCGCGGCAAGCGGCTTGGAACAAGGAATTGAGCACGGCACAAAAGGCTGTGAATAATGGCGCCATCGACGACATGGGACAGACGATGTGGGGCGTGGTACTCGACCTGATTTACACAGGCCACTCGGATCTGGCATGGAAGTTTGTGGATGCGCTGGGACCCAAGGCGCAGCAAAAGCCATTCGCTTCGCTGACAGACTTCTGCTCGCTGCTGAAGAGGAGCCCGTACTGGCCAGACCTGGGGCCGACGTTGAAGGACCCGCCGGCGGCGTGCGCGTACACTCCGCCCGCTGGTACCAAGTAGGTGACGCGCCCGCCAGGTGTTTTGCGGTTCTTATGCATTACTCTCAAACTTGCAGTTGATTCAAGCATCAGGGGAGCCGGAATTGCGCATTGTTCTGTCGAACATTGGAACTTTTGGAGACATCAATCCACTGATTTCCATTGCGCTGGAGTTCAAGCGCCGCGGCCACGCGCCCGTGATGGCGCTGCCCAACGTATACCGGCCGAAAATTGCGCCGCTGGGCCTGGAGTTTCGCGAGCTGCGGCCTGACATCGACCCCACGAATACCAAGCTCGTGGAGATGATCTACGACGTGAAGAAAGGCACGGAGACGGGGCTGCGCGAATTTCTGTTTCCGGTTCTGCGCCAAACCTACGACGATCTGCTGGACGCGGCCACCAAACCTGCGCGTGCGGATCTGCTTCTGCTGGGCGAGCTCAACTACGCGGGGCCGATTGTCGCTGAAGTCACAGGCATTCCCTGGGCGAGCTACGTGCTGGCGCCGTTCTCATTTTTCTCTGCGTTCGATCCCCCGGTGCTGCCGCCCTATCCCCGGCTGGCCCGCGCCGATAAGGCCCCGGGCATGGGGCGCGCGATGCGCCGCCTGGCGCGCTTTGTCACGCGCAAATGGCCCGAGCCCGTTTACGAGTTGCGCCGTGAGCTGGGATTGCTGCCGGGCCCCAACCCCCTCTTTGATGCCAAGCACTCGCCGAATCTCGTGCTTGCGCTCTTCTCGCGCGTGCTGGGCACCGAGCAAAAGGATTGGCCCGAGAACACGCTCATTACCGGCTTCTGCTTTTACGACGCCGATGCCGGCAACGCGGCGCTGCCCGCGCAACTCGAGGAATTCCTAGCCGCGGGCGAGCCGCCGGTCGTCTTCACGCTGGGCTCGGCCGCGGTGCTGGCCGCGGGAGATTTTTACGAGCAGTCGGCGAGTGCGGCCAAAAAGTTGGGTGTGCGCGCGGTGCTGCTCGTCGGCTCGGATCCGCGAAACGACCCGCGCAATCGTCCGCAGCCGCAGGAGCTGCCCGACTCGATTTGCGTGGCGGAGTACGCGCCCTACTCGGGGCTGTTTCCCCGCTCGTCTCTGGTTGTCCATCAGGGCGGCGTCGGCACCACGGCGCAATGCCTCCGTGCCGGCCGGCCCATGCTCATCATGCCTTACTCGCACGACCAGCCGGACAACGCGCGGCGTATGAAGCGCATGGGCGTGGCGCGCGTCATCCAGCGCTCGCAATATAAGCCCTGGCGCGTGGCGCGCCGCGTGCGCAGGATGCTCGCCGATCCGGAGTATGGGGAGCGGGCGCGTGTTGCCGCCGAAGAAGTCGCCCAAGAGAACGGCGTCAAAACCGCGTGCGACGCGCTGCAAGCATTACACGCGCGTCAGGCCACAGTCACTGCCGCAACCTCGTAATCGCCCATCGATGGCACGGTGAACCGCAACACGCCTTCGTCGAGACTGTACGGAACATTCCGTTCACTCTTGAGTAACGCGATGGACCTCACGCCCACTCCATCGGGCAGCTTCATGCTCACGCGCTGCGGCCCTGGCGGCTCTACATTCTGCAGCCAGCCGTGAAATGCATTCGCGTTCGAGTAGTTGAGCAGGTGCACGGCATAGCCCGATTCGGTCTCCCAGCAGAACAGTTCGATAAAGCCCGGCCCCGCCACGCTCACCATCCGCTCGTCGCGCGTGACCCAGCGAATCGTGTTGTCGATCAGGCGCAGCAGATCGCCGTGACCCGTGAGCCAATACGTGCGCTCCACGTCGCCGGCGAACCACGCCAGCCGGCTTGCGCCTTCTTCGCGCAGTACTACTGCCGGCTCACTGGTTTCTGAAACTGGCGGATAGGCAAGCTCCGGTGGATAGCGCACGAATCCCGGCACCACGGTCAGTACCGGATTCGCAACTGGCTTGAGCGGCACACGATTTTGCGCGCCGGCCAGCCAGTTGGTGTCGCTGAATCCATCAAGAATCTGGTGCGGATGCGCCGCTTGCGGAGCCTCAATGCGCGCGTAATACGGATTGCCATTCGTGCCCACGACGTCGCCCGCGCGTGACACGCCAAATAGGTCGCCGAGACCGAAATCTCCGCGCGGGTTCAGGTCTTCGTCATACAGGCTGGTCTCGAAACTCGCCACCAGCGAACCGCCCGCGCGCACGTACTCGCGCAACTGCTCGCACTGCCGGTCGCTGAGCATCGCAATGTTCGGCAAGAGCAGTGCGCGATATTTCTTCAGGCGCTCCGGCTCCAGCCGGTCCTCATGCACGTAGTCGAAAGCGAAGCGACCGCGCAGCAGCGCCTCGTACATGCCTTGCGTCGTCTCGCGCATGTACGTGCGCGCCCGCGCGGTGGCCGGGCCGGGATAAAGCAGTTGCGTGCTCTGGCCCATCACTACGCCGATGTTGGCAACGGAGCGCCGCGCGGCCAGGTGCGCGTCATGACGCGCCGTCCATTGAAAGTACTCCTCGCCCACCTTCTGCCAGCGGCGATCCTCGCAGAATCCCTTTTCCGCGCCGACAAAATGGTTGTAGGGCGCCATGCCGCTGGCCACGGTCTCGCTCAACCACATGCGCGTTTCTTCGGGAGATTTCGACAAATTGCGCCATCCGGGATTGCCCGTCGAGTAAGCTGCCGTCACGTTGGCGGCAAATTTTCCGTCCATCACCGCGCTGCACACGCGCCCCTGCAGGCTGCATCCCCACACCGCGGGATCATCGTAGGTGCGTCCCTGGTTGTCGGCCTGAAACCACGCGATGGTTTTGCCCAATCGGTCGAGGTTCACGCTGGCGTGCACATTGCCGCCTGAATTGGCAAAGAAGAAACTGTCCGCCTTCTTCTCCTTCGCGATCGCGTCGTAGCGCGTCCACAGATCCAACACGCGATCGTTGAAGGCGCGCCAGTAGGCCGGTGTATTGCTCGCGGGCAGCTTGCTGCAAACCGCGCAGGAACACTCCGGCAGCATGCCGATGGGCGGCCATCCGTTGGTGTAAAAGCAATCCACGTCATAAAGAGAATTGATCTCGCGCATCACAGCCGGCACGTAATCGTCCATGTAGCTTGAGAACATGCACGTCTTGAAGAGCCGCGGCTCCTCGGTGCTGAACTGAGCGGAGCCGTCCTTGTGGCGCATCGCCCACTCCGGGTGCGCCTCCAGCGCATCGCCCCAATTCAGATCGGGACTCATGCGCGCCACCACGCGCATGCCGCGCTGCTTTGCTGCCGCCGCGCAGTCGCCGAAAAAGTCGCGCCCGTTGAGAAACTTCCCGTGCCGGTGAAACGGCACCTTCGACGGATAAAAAGCCAGGATGCCCGTCACGCTCACGAACACCACGTCGACCTTGCACGAGTGCCAGTAGTCAGCCCACTCCTCCACGTTCATCACCGCGGGGTCGTGCTCGGTCATATTCGTCTGGCCTACGCGGCGGACTCTGTTTTGCCACGGCTCGGCAGCGGCGATCGGGCTGTGGCAGGCGCGCGGGCATTGCGACCAGTTGGTACGCCGGGATCGATGGCGCAGGCATCACGGCATCGTGGGCGGGCTGTTGCGCGGCGTCGAGAACCGCGGCGAGCGGAATGGCTGCGGCCCCGGTGGTGAGGCCGGTCTTCAGGAACTTGCGGCGGCTGAGCATAAACACCCCGACGGAATCGTCCGGACAAGTGTACCTGTCACGCCACGCTTCCAACCAGACAATGATTTCGGGGGGAGTGTCGCAGTTTGAAATCTGCGGCTGGCATCTACGATCACTCTTGGAGCCATGAAGAGATAGCGACGCTGGCGGAATAAGCCTTGCACGCCGCTGGAAATCCTGAGAGCATGGCGGTTATGGCCTATATTGCGTTCTACCTAATTTTGGTTGGCTGCAAAGTGGCTCTTATGTATGGGGTTTGGAGACTTGCGAAATCCCAAGGAAGATCGCCTTGGCCTCCGCTCATCGCCAGCATATTCTGCGCCAGTATTGTGTTCGTGGCTCTCTAAATCAAAGGACGCGCGGAACGCGCTGCGAGCGCCCTCTAATTCAGACTGAGACACTACCGTTTCGGGGGCACAGGCATGCCGCTTGCCTGAAACAGTCCTCAAGTGGAGTGCAGGCGCGAACCGCTGCCTACTGCGGCGCGGGAAGATTGCCGCTGACTTCGCCCGGCACGGTCGCGAGTGTCTTGGTCTCTTCGGGCAGCGGCGCGGGCAGCGGGCTCTCCAGCGCCAGCGCCAGCACCTCGTCCATCGTGTCCACAAAGTGCAGCTTCATCGCGTTCTTGATGTTGTCCGGCAGTTCGGAGAGATCCTTCTCGTTGGCGCGCGGCAGAATGGTCTCGAAGATTCCCGCGCGCAGCGCCGCCAGCAGTTTCTCCTTCAACCCGCCGATGGGCAGCACCTTGCCGCGCAGCGTAATCTCGCCGGTCATGGCGATGTCGCGCCGCACGGGAATCTTGGCCAGCGCGCTTGCCAGCGCCGTCGCCATGGTGATGCCCGCCGAAGGACCGTCCTTGGGAATCGCGCCTTCCGGCACGTGCAGGTGCATGTCCACGTTGCGGTAGAACTCGCGCGCAAGCCCCAGCGCCTGCGCCTTGCTGCGAATGTAGGCTCAGCGCCGCCTGCGCCGACTCCTGCATCACGTCGCCCAGCTGGCCGGTGATGGTGAGCTTGCCCTTGCCGTCGAGCACCTGCACTTCGGTGGTCAGAATGCTGCCGCCCACTTCGGTCCACGCCAGGCCGGTCACCAGCCCCACTTCGCTCTTCTCGTGCACTTCGGAGTCGCGGAACCTGGCCACGCCCAGAAACTCGGCGATGTTCGCCGCGCGTGATCTCTTCCTTGTGCTTGGTGCCCGCCTTCACCACCTTGCGCGCCACCTTGCGGCACACGTTGCCGATCTCGCGCTCCAGGTTGCGCACGCCGGCTTCGCGCGTGTAGTAGCGGATGATCTCCAGAATCGCGTCGTCCTTGAAGACGATGTTCTTCTCGCTCAGGCCGGTCTGCTCGCGCTGCTTCTTCACCAGGTACTGCCGCGCGATCTCCAGCTTTTCCTGCTCCGTGTAGCCCTGCAGGCGGAGAACTTCCATGCGGTCCTGCAGCGCCGCCGGAATGGTGTGCAGTCACGTTGGCCGTGGCCACGAACAGCACCTGCGACAGATCGTAGTCCACGTCGAGGTAGTGATCCTGGAAGGTCGTGTTCTGCTCGGGGTCCAGCACTTCAAGCAGCGCCGATGCCGGATCGCCGCGGAAGTCCGACGAAATCTTGTCCACTTCGTCCAGCAGGAACACGGGATTCTTCGTCCCCGCGCGCTTCATGTGCTGGATGATCTGGCCGGGCATCGCGCCGATGTAGGTGCGGCGGTGGCCGCGAATCTCGGCCTCGTCGCGCACGCCGCCCAGCGAGAGGCGCACGAACTTGCGACCCGTGGCCTTGGCGATCGACATGCCCAGCGAAGTCTTGCCCACGCCCGGAGGTCCGACGAAACACAGGATCGAGCCCTTGGGATTCTTGACCAGCTGCCGCACGGCGAGAAATTCGAGGATGCGCTCCTTGATCTTTTCCAGGCCGTAGTGGTCGGTGTTCAGCACCTTTTCGGCGTAGTCGATCGAGCGCGTTTCCTTCGACCGCTTCTTCCACGGCACCGCCAGCAGCCAGTCGATGTAGTTGCGGCTCACGGTCGACTCGGCCGACATGGGCGGCATGGCTTCCAGCTTCTTCAGCTCCTGGATCGCCTTTTCCAGCACATCCTTGGGCATGCCCGCGGCTTCAATCTTCTTGCGCAGCTCGTCGAACTCGCTCTTCTCGCCGCGGCCCAGTTCCTTCTGGATGGCCTTGATCTTCTCGTTGAGGTAATACTCCTTTTGCGCGCGCTCCATCTGCCGCTTCACGCGCGACTGGATGTTGCGGTCCAGGTCCAGCTTCTCGATCTCCACATCCAGCATGTCGGCCATGCGCGCCAGCCGCGCCGCGGGATCGAAGATCGCCAGCAGTTCCTGCTTCTCCTCGATGCCCAGCTGCAGATTCGCGGCAATGGTGTCGGAAAGCTTGGCCGGCTCGTCCATCCGCACCGTGGCGATGATGGTCTCGTAGTTCAGCGACTGCTGCAGCTTGACGTACTTCTCAAACAGCGTCGTCACGCGCTGCATCAGCTGCTCGGCGGCCGGCGTCATCTCGAACTCGCGTCTTGCCGGTGCGCACCGTGGCCACAAAGAAGCCGTCGCGGTCGGTCACTTCGATGGATTTGGCGCGCTCCACGCCTTCCACCAGCACCTTGATGTTGCCGTCGGGCATCTTCACGCTCTGCACGATATTGCAGATCGAGCCGACCTGGTAAATGTCCTTGGCCTTGGGTTCGTCGATCGAGGCGTCGTGCTGCGTGGCGAGAAAAATCTTGCGGTCCCCGGTGAGCGCTTCTTCGAGGGCGCGCACGCTCGACTCCCGGCCCACCACGAACGGAGTCATCATGTAGGGAAAGATGACCATGTCGCGGATGGGCATCATGGGCAGCTTGCGCGGTTCGTTTTTTTCGCGGGGCACAGTCATCGGCTCGTCTCAATATTAGACGCCCGCGGCCAACGACAGGATTCGAGGTCGGACGCAGGTCATGTAGGGATTGTACAGCCAAGCAGGTAATCAGGGAACGAGAGGAAAGCTGCGCGCGGCCCGAAAGATTACTGAAGTCCTAGGCCTGCACAACTTTTCGCGTGACGAAAGTCACACTTGCACAGGAGAAAGCTTCTTCCGCCGTCAGTTTTCCGTGGGGACTTTTGTCGCGCTCTCGACAACCACGATGACTACATTTTCTTTGCGGCTTTCGACACTCAGTCCCAATTCGTCCTGCAGGATACGCTGCGCCATCGCGAAGCCATCCGTACCCAGCTCAGGGCGCATGTCCACGCTGAAGTCAAAAGTTCCAGTGAGCCCCGTTTTGTCCAACACCGGGATCTGGGGGCCACCCGCTACAACCGGCTCGCTTGGACTGCTTGGCGCCGGCAAGGTGAACATGACGGCCAGAAAGTTCGCGAAGTCGCGCATGTCTCCGCGAAAATGCGACCCGGCGTGTGCCGTGGTTGTTTCTCCTTCGTCGATCGGGTGGATTTTGACGCCCGATTTGCCGACGATCAAGTCATACACGCGCATCTCTCGCAGCTCGCTGTGCTGCTTCAGCTTGAACCGTTCGGCCAGAAGGCTTCGCAGCATCAGGACCATCTGCTCTCTGGTGGCTGCTCCGGCCGTTCTCGCGTCAATGTCGTATTCGTTCTGGTCGATCCAGCTCGGCCCTGATACCTGGCTCAATTGCAGGCGATAGGCCTCCGCTACGAGGCGCTTCAGCGTGATGTTCCTGGCCGTAAGCGCGTTTGGCGAATACGTCAGTCGATTGTTGTAGTCCAGTCCGACAATGTGCTGGACCGGCTTTACGGAGACGATATCGAACGCCGGCGGCGGCGGTGGCGCCTGACCCACAATCCTTGCACTCGGGAGGGCCAAACAGATCAGCAGGTAAAGCACGCGCATGGGCCTTAGCATATGCGCGGCATGCCCGAACAGCAACCACAGGTCCTTCGACTGCAAAGGCCGTCCACATTGTGGACGGCCTTTTTGCTCAGGATGACAGATTTTGGTTAGAGATTCCGGAAAAATTAGCCGGCTTTTTCCAGCAGGCACAGCGACAGATCTCTGCGCTCCACCATATCCTTCGTGATCTCAAGGTCGCGCACCCGCTTGTTCGAGGGCAGATGGTACATCAGGTCGAGCATCAGTTCTTCGAGAATCATGCGCAGTCCACGCGCGCCCACCTTGCGGGCCAGCGCTTCGCGGGCGATGGCGCATGCCGCCTCGTGCGTAAAGTGCAGGCGCACGTTCTCGTATTCGAAGAGGCGCTGGTACTGCTTGAGGATGGCGTTGCGCGGCTTGGTCAGGATCTCGATCAGCGCGGGCTCGTCAAGCTCGTCGAGCACGCCCATTACCGGCAGGCGGCCGACAAACTCGGGAATCAGTCCGTACTTGATCAGGTCCTGCGGTTCGGTCTGGCGCAGCAGCTCGGTGTCGCGATGCGAGCGCGTGGTGGCCTCGTCGGCTTCGGCATCGATGGTGCGGAAACCGAGCGCCTTCTTGCCCACACGACGTCCCACCACGCGCTCCAGACCTACAAAAGCGCCGCCGCAGATGAAGAGAATGTTGGTGGTGTCGACCGCAGTAAATTCCTGGTGCGGATGTTTGCGCCCACCCTGCGGAGGTACGTTAGCCACGGTGCCCTCAAGGATCTTGAGCAGCGCCTGCTGCACGCCCTCACCGCTAACGTCGCGTGTAATCGACGGGTTCTCGTCCTTGCGGCCGATCTTGTCGATCTCGTCGATGTAGATGATGCCCTGCTGCGCTCTCGTCACGTCGCCGTCGGCGGCCTGCAGCAGCTTGAGAATGATGTTTTCCACATCCTCGCCAACGTATCCGGCCTCGGTAAGCGTGGTCGCATCCACAATCGCAAAGGGCACATCCAGCATCTTAGCCAGGGTGTGCGCCAGCAGTGTTTTACCGCTTCCCGTGGGGCCGATGAGCAGGATGTTCGACTTGGCCAGTTCCACTTCGTTCGAGCGCACCTTGTTCATCTGGATGCGCTTGTAGTGGTTGTAGACTGCCACGGCGAGTTTCTTTTTGGTCTGGTCCTGGCCGATCACGAAATCGTCGAGAAAGCTCTTGACCTCTGTTGGCTTGGGGAGATGGCCGGCGGTGGTGGCGGGAGCTTCGCCGCTGCGGTCGTCTTCAAGAATGGAGTTGCAAACGGCAACGCACTCGTCGCAGATGTAGGCGCGAGGATAGTCGCTGGGCGACGAGATCAATTTGGCTACGGCGTCCTGCGACTTGTGGCAAAACGAACAGCGTAGCGCTTCTTCAGGTCCCATCCGCGTTTTCATCCCGTTTGCTCCCCCCGAACCCTACCCCAACTGCACCCCAACCGCACATTGACGAGTGTAATCCAATTCCCCTTCGGCGGCTACGTGCGCGGACGGTCGATAATCTCGTCCACAATCCCGTATTCCTTGGCCTGCTCCGCGTTCATGATGAAGTCCCGCTCCACATCGCGCTCAATCCGTTCCAGCGGCTGGCCGGTGTGGCGGGCTATCAGATTGTTAGTGATCTCGCGAATGCGCAGAATCTCGCGCGCGTGAATGTCGATGTCGGTGGCCTGGCCGCTCAATCCGCCCATCGACGGCTGATGGATCAAAATGCGCGAATTGGGCAGCGTAAACCGCTTGCCCTTTTCTCCTGCCAGCAGCAGAAACGCGCCCATACTCGCTGCCTGGCCGATGCAATATGTCACAACTTTGTTCTTGATGAACTGCATGGTGTCGTAAATTGCCAGACCCGCTGTGATGGAGCCGCCCGGAGAATTGATGTAAAGGGAGACGTCCTTCTCGGGATCCTCACCCTGCAAAAACAGCATCTGGGCAACGATCAGATTGGCCACCTGGTCGTCGATCGGTGTACCAAGAAAGATAATATTATCGCGCAGCAGACGAGAGTAAATGTCGTAGGCGCGCTCGCCCCGGCTCGTCTGCTCTACCACCATGGGAACCAATGCCATGCGTTCTTAACTCCTGATTGCCAGCTTCCAGCTCCTGGCATTTTCCTGTTTGTATCGCTGTTATCGCCCTAATTCCCGCTCAGAACCCACTCCATTACGCGGGTAAGCGTTCATACAAAACCGACGCAGTCTTCTCCCGTCTTAGCTGCTCCCTGATCCTAGCCAGTCCGCCTTCCTTGGTCAATCGAACTTTCAGGGCATCGAGCGGCTCGCGAGATTGAATTGCAGCAATCTGCAATTCCTTGTCCATCTCCTCTTCGTTGACGGTAATGTTTTCTTCTCCGGCAATGCGGTCGAGAAGGACGTTGGCTTTCACTTCGGCCAGCGCGCTGTCACGCTGTGCGGCGCGCAGCCGCCCGAAGTCCAGCTTGCGCATCTGCTCAGCCGCCATGCCCTGCGCCGCCAGGGCGCGCAATCCGCGTTCCAGACGCGTGTCAATCTGATCCTGCACCAGCGATTCAGGAACTGCGAACGTGAACTTCTCACTCAACGCCGCAAACAGCCGATCCCTGGTTTCAGACTCCACACTGCGACGCTTGCGATTCTCCATGTACTCGCGGACGCTCTTTTCCAAATCGGCGTAGTTCTCGTAGTGCCCGATCTCCTTGGCGAATTCGTCGTTCAGTTCGGGCAGAATGCGTTTCTTGATGCCCTTCACCGTGACTTCATATGCAACCGTCTTGCCGGCCAGCTTGGCTTCCGCGTAATCAGCCGGGTAGATCACTTCCACCTTCAACTCCTGGCCCGGCTTGGCTCCGCGCAGGGCGCTGTTGAAAGCCTCGACCGTATCCTTGCCGCCGATCTCGATCAGCGTGTCTTCACCACTCATGGGGGCGCTCTCCGGCTGCGCTTCGGTCGCACCTTCAGCCACGGCTTCCGTTGCGTCCTTCTGGATCTCGCCCTTGTAGCTGATCTGCGCCCAGTCGCCGTCCACAAGCGCGCGGTCCTCTTCCACCGGCTCAATCGTCGCGCGTGAATCGCGCAGATGATCGAGCTCGTGCTTGAACTCCTCTTCCGTCACTTCGACTGAAGGCTTGGCCACCGTCACGTCCTTGTAGCCATCGATCGCGAAGGAGGGAAGAAATTCGAAGACTGCCTTCACATGCAGCGGCGCGCCTTCCTCCAGCGAAAGCTCGGTCACCTGCGGCTGGCCAACGGGACGAATGCCCAGCTCGGCGACGCCCTTGTTGAAGCGCTCCGGCAGCAGGGTGTCGATCACTTCCTTGCGAATTTCCGCCCCAAAGCGCCGACGGATCACCGATTCCGGCACCTTGCCGGCGCGGAAACCAGGAATCTTGGCGTGTTTGCGGTAGGCCGCGGCCACGTTGGTCCACGCACGGGAGACTTCTTCCGCAGGCACATCGATCACCAGCTCCCGGGTGCACTCGGGATTCAAAACCGGGCCATGGGCGTGGTCGTGAGGTTCTTCGGCGTGATCGTGATTATGCTGGGGTTCAGCCGTTTCAGAGTTGTTTTCGAGGGTGCTGCTGGCAGTCAAAATGTACCTTCCGGGGCTTGCGCCGTAGTCCATGCGGCCACGGCTGCTTCTATTCGATTCGGCGCCGTTTGGCCGAGGGAATACCTACTTTTATGGTACGGGGCTTTGCTGGAGGGGTCAAACCAGATAGGCGGCTCGGCGGCACCAAAGGACCGTCGAAGGCACGTTACTATTCTGCGCTCTGGGGCTTACGAACGTAAGGCAGAAAACGCGGATGCGCCGCGCCAAATTGACTGTAATTGGTGCGCGCCTGGTTCAGGCTCAGTTGGCCGTTCACTGTTAGTCGCACTTCGGAGGCGTCTTCGTCTTCCTGGCCGTCATCCTCCCACCAGCAAACAGGGCACAACTGCAGGGTGCCGGGCGCTTCGAGCGTCTTATATCCACAACAAGGGCAGCGGTAATGGACTTCGATTGCGGTGCTCACATAGGAATTGACGGCAGAATGGGCGCAACAGATTACGAAATACGGGAAGCAATCTGCCAACTTCACGGTTTCCTGATGCCCTTTTTGACCACGGCCGGTTAGATTCCCGAAATGAACAATCAAAGATTGCAGACCCGTGCAAATGCGAGCAATGCGTCGTTGATTACGTCACAGTCCGGCGAAAAATGCGCTTCTCTGAGGCAATTGGGAAATTGCCGTTCACGCCCGCCCGGCGAACTCCCTGGTTTCGGTGTAGACCCGCACCTTCTCGCCCTCCTGAATGTAGAGGGGAACCTTGATCTCGAGGCCGGTCTCCAGCCGCGCGAGCTTGGTCACGTCGCCTGACGTATTGCCGCGCGCCCCCGGCTCGGAATACGCAACTTTCAACTCGACCTGGGCCGGCATTTGCAAGCCGATGGGATTGCCGTTGAACTTGTGCAACTGAATCAGCGCTCCCTCCACCAGAAAGTCCAGCGCGTCGCCCACCATGCTCGGCGAGAGGGTGTGCGTATCGAAGCTCTGCTGGTCAAGAAAATAGGAACCATCTGCATCGCTGTATAGGTAGGACGACTCGACTAGCTCCAAGTCCGGCTCTTTGAATTTCTCGCCGGCTTTGAAAGTCTTGTCAAACACCGCGCGTGTAAGCAGATTGCGCATCTTCAGACGCACAAGAGTCTGGCCGCCGCGGGCCGTGGGCGTGGAAATCTCCGCCTCCAAGCAGTAATACGGTATGCCTTCAAACTCAAAAACCATCTTGCGCTTTATTTCGATTGCTTCTAACAGTGCAGCCATGCGTTCCCCAATAAAAAGTTGCAGAGCGCGTGGCGCGCTCTGCCAATCTCTTCCTATTATAGGGAGACGAACGACGCTGCTCAGAACTTTGCCAAACGAGAAAAATCAGACCCGAAGATGGGCGACTTACCCCTCTTCCGCTTCGCGCAGCTTGGCAATCACCGTGAAATCCTCAAGCGTGGTCATGTCGCCCTTGATCTCGCCGTGCGTGGCCAGTTCGCGCAGCAATCGGCGCATGATCTTGCCGCTGCGCGTCTTGGGCAGCGCCTCGGTGAAGCGAATATCGTCGGGCCGCGCCAGCGCGCCAATCTCCTTCGCCACCCACTTGCGCAGCTCGTCCTTCAACGCGTCGTTGGGCTGCGTTGCCGCTGCTCCAGCGTGACGAACGCCGCAATGGCCTGCCCCTTCAGATCATCCGGACGGCCCACCACCGCGGCCTCGGCCACCTTGGGGTGCGCCACCAGCGCCGACTCCACTTCCATCGTGCCCAGCCGATGGCCGCTCACGTTGATCACGTCGTCCACGCGGCCCATCAGCCAGAAGTAGCCGTCGGCGTCCTGACGCGCGCCGTCGCCGGTGAAGTAGCAGCCCGGCACATCGCTCCAATAGGTCTTCTGGTAGCGTTCGGGATCGCCGTAAATTGTGCGCGCCATCGACGGCCAGGGCTTGCGCACCACCAGCAGCCCGCCGTGGCCCGCCGGAACCATTTCAAAATGGCCGTTCGCATCGGGCTTCGTCACCACCTCCGGCTGAATGCCGAAGAAGGGCCGCGTCGCCGAGCCCGGCTTGGTCGGCACCGCGCCCGGAATCGGCGCAATCATGATCGCGCCCGTCTCGGTCTGCCACCACGTATCCACAATCGGGCAGCGGTTGTGGCCGATCTTCTCGCGGTACCACATCCACGCTTCGGGATTGATGGGCTCGCCCACTGTGCCCAGCAGCCGCAGCGAGTCCAGTTTGTACTTGTCCACATACTCATCGCCCCACTTGATGAACGCGCGGATGGCGGTGGGCGCGGTGTAGAAAATCGTCACCTTGTGGTCGTCGATAATCTTCCAGAATCTCGAAAAATCCGGCCAGTTCGGCGCGCCCTCGTACATCAGCACCGTGGCGCCGTTCTGCAGCGGTCCATAGACCACGTACGAATGCCCCGTCACCCAGCCGATATCCGCCGTGCACCAGTAAATATCGTCGTCGCGCAGGTCGAAAACGTATTTTGCGGTGAGGTAGGTCTGCACCGCGTAGCCGCCCGTGGTGTGCAGCAGGCCTTTCGGTTTTCCGGTGGTCCCCGACGTGTACAAGAATGTAGAGCGGATCCTCGGAATCCATCGGCTCGGCAGGGCATTCGGCCGCCGCTTTCGCAACCAGGTCGTGCCACCAGTGATCGCGGCCGGCCACCATGTTCACCGGCGTGCCCGTGCGCTTCAACACCACCACGTGCTTCACAGTGGGGCAGGCGGGCATGGCCTCGTCAACAGTTGACTTGAGCTTGACCTCGTTGCCGCGGCGATAGCTCGTGTCCTGCGTAATGATCGCCACGCATTCCGAGTCCTCGACGCGGTCGGCAATGGCGTTGGCGGCAAATCCGCCGAAGATCACCGAGTGCACGGCGCCGATGCGCGCGCACGCCAGCAGCGCAATGGCCAGCTCCGGCGTCATGCCCATGTACACTGCCACGCGATCGCCCTTCTGGATGCCCAGCGACTTGAGCGCGTTGGCAAACTTCTGCACTTCGGCGTGCAACTCCGCGTAAGTCAGCCTGCGAATCTCGCCCGGCTCGCCCTCCCAGATAATCGCAGTCTTGTTGCGCCGCTCGCTCTGCGCATGACGATCGACGCAGTTGGTAGCTCAGGTTCAGCTTGCCGCCCACAAACCATTTGGCCCACGGCAGATTCCACTCCAGAACCTTGTCCCACGGCTTGAACCAGTGCAGGTCGCTCGCCACGCCCGCCCAGAACTTCTCGGGATCCTCGATGGACTGCTTGTAAAGCGCCTCGTACTCCTCCAGGCTCTTGATATGGGCCTTGGCGCTGAACTCCTCCGGCGGCGGAAACACGCGGTTCTCCCGCAGTGTGGAGTCGATATCCTGGTTGGCGACGGATGCAGGCAAGCTAGACATGCACGATCCTCTAAGGGAATGAACAGACTGGGGTTTCGCGGGGCGCTGAGACGCGGCGCTCAGGCAGGAGAAGCCCCGGCTCAAACTTTATCGGGCGGGGGGCAGAATCGGCAAGTCAGCGAGACAGTAAGCCGGCGCCACGCCGGATCGCGCCCTGCGTTCGGCAGAAAAGCGCCTGAGCGTACGTGGTGTACATATTTTTATGTACACTATGTTATACTCGCACAATTATGGAAGTTCCGATCACACAATTCCGGCAGAAACTCTTCGATTTTGTGAACCAAGCCCTCGACGGCAAGGAGGTCTGGGTCTCGCACAAGGGCCGCCGGCTGCGGCTTGTGCCGGAGCACCCTCCCTCCAAGCTGAGCCGCATTACGCCGATGCAGATTCTCATCCCCGAAGACTTTGACCCGGATGAGCCCGCCTTCAAGGCTGAGATGCTGGCGGAGATGGAAAAGGAATGGCAGCGCGATTGGGAGCGCGACTTCGGCCCGGCTCCCACGCCAGCGCGCCACCATCGTCCGCACTCACGCAAGAAGGTCAAGAAACTGTGATCGTCTATCTGGACACAAATGCGGCAGTTTTTCTGGCGCAACGCGGTATCGCCCGTTTTCATCCCCGGGCGCGCAGGCTCATCGAACATGGCAGCCTGCGCATTTCCCCCATGGTGCTGCTCGAGTTCGAGTACATGAGCGAGATCGGCCGCAGCGCGCTACGCGGTCAGGACGTTTTGCGGAAGCTGGAACAAGAACTCGGCGTTCGCGTCTGCGACCTGCCTTTCGCGGACATCGCAAGAGCCGCGCTCGATGAAAAATGGACACGGGACCCATTCGACCGCATCATTGTGGCCCAGGCCCGGCTGAACGGGCTGGCGCCATTGATCTCCTCTGACGAAGAGATCGCAGAGCATTATCCGCGGGCGATCTGGTAGGTAGCACTCCAATGAAAGACCGCTGATCTTGAGCACAGTCTTCCGCCGGCAGCCGACTCACTCGACCCGGGAA
Organism: uncultured Acidobacteriota bacterium; assembly: GCA_963826735.1. Classification (GTDB taxonomy): domain Bacteria; phylum Acidobacteriota; class Terriglobia; order Terriglobales; family Acidobacteriaceae; genus Telmatobacter. Next base: position 59,819 of record CAWGYN010000002.1, on the reverse strand, counting down.
GCAGCAACTTTCCCAGCCGGCCCGCTCAACTCCCGTTGAACTCGCGCACCGCATCGATCATGGCCACGATGTTTTCGACAGGTGTTTGCGCCTGAATGTTGTGGATGGTGTTGAAGACAAAGCCGCCGCCGGGGGCGAAGACCTCACAACGGCGCAGCACTTGCTCGCGGACCTCGGCCGGCGTTCCGAAGGGCAACACGCGCTGTGTGTCCACGCCGCCGCCCCAGAAAACAATGCGCTCGCCGAAGTTTGCCTTCAGCTCGGCCGCGTCCATGCCGGCGGCGGAGCATTGCACGGGGTTCAGAATGTCGATGCCGGCCGCAATGAACGAGGGCAGGAATTTTGAGACCGCGCCGCAGGAGTGCTTCAGGACTTTCCACGAGGTATGCGCGTGGATCCAGTCGCAAACGCGCTTGTAGTAGGGGAAGTAAAGGTCCTGAAATGTCTTTACGGAGCAGAAGGCGGAAGTTTGCGTACCGAAATCGGTGCCGCAGAGATAAACCGCCTGCACGCGATCGCCCACGACCGCGTGAATGCGCTCAAGATTCTCAAGAGCGATGCGGCTTTGTCCATCGAAGATCTTGTGAATGTATTCACGGCGGCTGGTGGTCGATACATACCACTCGGTGATGTCGCGGATGCCTTTGGGATGCCTGAGGCCGGGCCCTGGGACGTTGGCGATGTCGCCAAACGCGGTGCCGCCGAAACTGGCCACCACACCGAGGCCTTTTGCGGCAGCACGGGCGGTTTCGTGATCGAACCAATCGAGATCCGGCTGCCCGATGGCGCCGAACTCTTCCAGGTTGTCTTCGGGATTGAGTTTTTCCTCGTCGATCGCGTCCTGGCGAATGATGTTATCGAAGAAAAAGCCGCCGGCGGGCATGCGCGAGCTGGGCGGCGCGGAAAGGTCGCTTTGGGGATAGATCAGCGTGTCGCCGTTCTCTGCGGTGGTGACGGCGAATCCCTCGGGAACCAGCACTTCAAGGCCGTTCAGCCGCCAACTCTTCCATTTGTCCTTAGCAAAGCCGAAGCGCGTGGTGCGCGGAAAGACGCCCACGGTGTCGATGCCCATGGCGGCAATCAGATCGTCTTCGATGAGGCCAAGCATCTGTCCCGGCTCGCTGACACGAACGGGATGCTTTTCGAGACCGTAGTAATCGCGAAGGGCAGCTACGCAACTGACATGTATGCCGCTGCAGTTGGTGGCGCCGAAGTCGATCGGCACTCGATCCGGCTGGCGATGGCAGAGTGCGGCGGCGATCCTTCGCCGGCTTGCCGCATTTTGCTGGAGAACATTCATCGTGCTCATTCTCCGCATGGCCTTGACAGCGGCCTGCATCCAGCTCGGCGGGCAAGCGCGGCGGTTTTGCACCGCTCCGGCGGGCGCAACGCTGCAGTCTAGTGCTTCCCAGCCTCGGCGGCCGACGAGATCTTGGCTTCGGCTTCGGAGATCACGCGGAGGGCCTCGTCGTAAGCATCTTCGCTTTCGCCGGCTTCGTTCCACTGTTTCTCGCCGCGGTCGAGTTGCTGCTCGGCGCGTGACACGTCGATCTCCTCGGGCTTGAGCGCATCGCTGGCCAGGATGGTCACGCGGTCACCCAGCACTTCCACAAATCCCCAGCTCACGTTGTAACTCGTCGTCTCAGGGCTGGCGGACTCGATGCCGCCGCCCTGGTGAATACGAACGTCGCCCGCGCCTAGCTCCGCCATCAGCGGCGCGTGCCCGTAGAGCACCTCCATGTAGCCGTTCTTCGCGGGCAGCTCCACCGCCGAGGCATCCGCCTCAAACAGAGTGCGCTCCGGCGTGACGAGACGGACGCGAAGTTGATCGGATGTAGGTTCTGCCATAAATGCCTTTCGTGGATCGTGGTCCGTGGCTCGTGGTTCGTGGTCAGCGGCGGATGCTGCTCCGACGAATCACGAATCACGGTTCACGAAACACGTCGTCACACCGTCGCCTTCAGCTTCTCCGCGGTTTCGAGCACTTCCTCAATGCCGCCCTTCATGTAAAACGCCTGCTCCGGTACATCGTCGTGCTTGCCTTCGATGATCTCCTTGAAGGCGCGCACCGTGTCGGCAATCTTGACGTAGGCGCCTGGAATGCCGGTGAACTGCTCGGCCACGTGGAACGGCTGCGACAGGAATTTTTGCACCTTGCGCGCGCGCGCCACGGTCAGCTTGTCGTCCTCCGACAGTTCGTCGATGCCCAGAATCGCGATGATGTCCTGCAGGTCCTTGTAACGCTGCAGAATCCTTTTCACGCCCTGCGCAACATCGTAGTGTTCGTCGCCTACGACGCGCGCCGTCAGAATGCGCGAGGTTGACGCTAATGGATCGACGGCCGGGTAAATGCCGAGTTCTGACAGCGGGCGGCTCAACACCGTGGTCGCGTCCAGGTGAGCGAAGGTTGTGGCCGGCGCGGGATCGGTCAAGTCGTCGGCCGGCACGTACACCGCCTGCACCGACGTTACTGATCCCTTGCTCGTCGAGGTAATGCGCTCCTGCAGCTCGCCCATTTCCGTCGCCAGGTTAGGCTGGTAGCCCACGGCCGAGGGCATGCGGCCCAGCAACGTCGACACCTCAGAACCCGCCTGCGTGAAACGGAAGATGTTATCGATGAAGAGCAGCGTGTCGGCGCCTTCCTTATCGCGGAAATATTCGGCCACAGTAAGCGCGGTCAACGCCACGCGCAGGCGCGCTCCGGGCGGCTCGGTCATCTGCCCGTACACCAGCGCGCACTTCGACTCCTGCCACTTGCCGGGCTTGATTACGCCGCTCTCGCTCATCTCCAGCCAAAGGTCGTTGCCTTCGCGGGTGCGCTCGCCCACGCCGCCAAACACTGAGAAGCCGCCGTGGTTCTTGGCCACGTTGTTGATGAGTTCCATGATCACAACGGTCTTGCCCACGCCGGCGCCGCCGAACAAGCCGATCTTGCCGCCCTTCAAAAATGGCTGGATCAGGTCGATGACCTTGATGCCGGTCTCGAACATCTCCTCGTGCGTGGACTGCTCATCGAAGAGCGGAGCGGGCCGGTGAATGGGCATGCGCTCGGTTTCGCCGATCGGCCCCAACTCGTCCACCGGCTCGCCGATCACGTTGATCACGCGGCCCAGCGTTTCCTTGCCCACGGGCACGCGGATCGGCCCGCCCAGGTCGATGGCCTTCATGCCGCGCACCATGCCGTCGGTGGCTTTCATCGCGACCGTGCGCACGCGGCCCTCGCCCAGGTGCTGCTGGACTTCGAGAATCACGTTGATGGGCGTGGGTACCTTGAAGCCCTCGTCGGTGACGCGCAGCGCCTGATAGATAGGCGGCATCGTCGCCTCTTCAAATTGCACGTCTACGGCCGGGCCGGAGACCTGAATCACTTTGCCGATGTTTTCTGCCATTTCTTCTGCCTTCTTTTCAAAGCTTCTAGCTTCTAGCTGCTAGCTTCTAGCCTGTTTTTCCGCCGCTTCAGTCTCCAGGTTCTCTTCCGCCGAAAGGGTCGGCACGAAAAGCTAGAGGCTAGAAACTAGCAGCTAGAAGCTGTCCTTACAATGCGGCTGCTCCCGAAACAATCTCGATAATCTCCTTGGTGATCGCCGCCTGGCGCACGCGGTTCATGTGCAGCGTCAGCGCGTCGATCATGTCCGAAGCGTTGTTGGTTGCCGAATCCATCGCCGTCATGCGCGCCGCGTGCTCCGCGGCCACCGATTCCGTCATGGCGTGGTAGAGCATGGAAAAAATGTACTGCGGCAGCAGGCCCTTGAACAGCTCGTGTGCCGGCTGCTCGTAAATGTAGTCCACGTTGGCGGTGCCGAACTTCCTGGCTTCTTCTTCGGCTTCCGCTGTGTCGGCCGGCTCGATCTGGATGCCCGCCGAGAGAGCGGCCTCGGCCGCGCGTTCCTTCTCTTCCTCGGTTGGTTCCACCGCGCCGGCAATCTGTTGCTTGCCGACTTCGATCAGCGGTAACAGCTTCTCGACAACCAGCCGCTGCGAGATCACCGACTTGAACTCGTTGTAGACGATGTAGGCAGCGTCGATCTCCTCGTGCACGTAACGCGCGATGATGTGGTGCGCCATCTTTTCCACGCGCGAGGTCTCGAGTTTCACCAGCAGCCCGGGATGGTCGCCCGTCAGCTCCACTTTCGCCTGCCGCGCGCTCCGTACCTGTCGCGTCTGGCCCTGCTCGTCGCTTTGCTCGCTATACACCGCTGCCGGATAGCGCCGCCGCAACTGATCGCGGCTCTTGCGGCCCACGGCCTCAATGTCAATTTCCTTGTCCGGGTTGCCGTTGATGAACTGGTACGCGACTTTCAAAATATTGGCGTTGAAAGCGCCGGCAAAGCCCTTGTCGCCCGAGACCACGATCAGCAGCACGCGCTTCTCCGGCCGCGTTATAAAGAGCGGCGAGCACAGGTTGCCGGTCTTCTCGTCGTAGAGATCCACGCGGCCCCTGAGCGATTGCAATACGCTCGTGATCATGCGCGCGTAAGGCCGCGCCGCCAGCGCCCGCTCCTGCGCGCGGCGCAGCTTGGCCGCCGAGACCATCTTCATGGCCTTGGTGATCTGCCGCGTGTTCTTCACGCTTCTGATGCGGCGTCGTAAGTCGAGGACGTTTGCCATTTCAGTTCTCAGTTATCAGTTGTCAGTTGTCAGTTTCCGTGATGCAGTGCCGGCGGCTGCTACTAACCACCGACAACTGATCGCTGACAACTGCTTTTACGCCTTCACCGCCGCCAGCTCCTGCTTAAAGTCCGCTGCGTACTCTTTCAGCGCCGCGTGGAGGCGATTGCGGAGATCGTCGTCCAATTGCTTCTTCGCAGTCAGGTCGGCAAGCAACGCATCCTGCGACGCAGCAAAGAACTTGTAGAGTCCATCCTCGAAAGCGCGGATGTCGCTGACCTGTAGATCGTCCAGGTAGCCCTGCGTTCCGGCAAACAGCACCACCATCTGCTGCTGCCATGTAAGGGGGTGGAACTGCGGCTGCTTCAGGAGCTCGGTCAACCGCTGGCCGCGGGCCAACTGCTTCTGCGTAAGTGGATCCAGATCCGAGCCGAATTGCGCGAAGGCCGCCAGCTCGCGATACTGCGCGAGGTCCAACTTCAAAGTCGAACCCACCTGCTTGACCGCCTTGATGGCCGCCGAGAAGCCCACGCGCGAAACCGAGAGGCCTACGTTCACCGCCGGGCGCACGCCGGAGTTGAACAAATCAGTTTCCAGAAAAATCTGCCCGTCGGTAATCGAAATCACATTGGTGGGAATGTACGCCGAAACGTCGCCGGCCTGGGTCTCGATGACGGGCAGTGCGGTCAGGCGAGCCGCCGCCGCGCTCCTTGCTGAGCTTGGCCGCGCGCTCCAGCAGGCGCGAGTGCAGGTAAAACACGTCGCCCGGATACGCCTCGCGGCCCGGCGGACGGCGCAAGCAGGAGCGAAATTTCGCGATACGCCATGGCGTGTTTCGAAAGATCGTCGTACATCACCAGGGCGTGCTTGCCGTTGTCGCGGAAGTACTCGCCCATGGCGCAGGCTGCGTAGGGAGCGATATAAAGCATCGGCGCGGGCTCCGAGGCCGAGGCGGCCACGATGATGGTGTGGCCCATAGCGCCATGTTCGGTCAGCGTCTGCACCACTTGCGCGATCGACGAGCGCTTCTGGCCAATAGCGCAGTAAATGCAGATCAGATCGTTCTTGGCGTTGTTGATGATGGTGTCGAGCAGGACGGCGGTCTTGCCGGTTTGCCGATCGCCAATGATCAGCTCGCGCTGCCCGCGGCCGATGGGAATCATGGCGTCGATGGCCTTCAAACCGGTGGCCATGGGCTCGCGCACGGGCTGGCGGTCGATGATACCGGGAGCCAGCCGCTCCATGGGCAGGGTCTCGGTGGTGACAATGGGGCCCTTGTCGTCGATGGGCTGGCCCAGCGCGTCCACCACGCGGCCGATCATGGCCGGGCCCACGGGCACGGAAAGAATCTTGCCGGTGCGCTTGACCTCGTTGCCTTCCTTCAGCTCGGTGTAATCGCCCAGGATGACGCAGCCTACCTGGTCCTCCTCGAGCGAGAGCGCGAGGCCCGCAATGCCGTGCGGGAAGCTGAGCAGCTCGCCGGCCATCACCTTGTCCAGGCCGTTCAGGCGGGCAATGCCATCGCCCAGGGTGGTGATGGTCCCGACTTCATCCACCTGGACCTTTGCGTCGTAGTTCGCGATCTGCTCGCGAAGAATTTGTGTAATCTCGTCTGCTTTGATCTGAGCCATGTACGTTCCTCAGGGGTCAGGTTTCAGGTGTCAGGGATCAGTTCTCCGCCAAACCGAACGGGATGTCGATCCGAAACTTCCGAACTCCTGCCTCCTCCATGAAAATCTCTTAAATCCAAAAACTCTTGTTTACTCAGAAACCCTTGTTCTTGTTCGCAGTCAAGCCGAGGTTTCTGAAACCTGAAACCTTGCGGGCTTCAACCCGCTGTTAACGTTTCTCTCAACCGCTCCAACCGTCCGCGGACCGAGCCGTCATACACCGTCGACCCGATGCGCACCACGGCGCCGCCGAGAATTCCCTTGTCGAGCTCGAAGCTCGCATCGATTTTCGCGCCGGCCAGCTTGGCCACTTCAGCTGCAAGCGCGTCGCGCTCTTCCTTGTTCAACTCGCGCGCGGTCACAATCTCGGCGGGACGAATACCCTGCTGCTCCTGCAAAATTCTGCGCCACTCCGCGGCCACTTCGGCCACGTGCGCGATGCGATTGTTGTCGATGAGCACGGCAAGCAGGTTGCGCAACTCCTTTTGGAGACCCATCTGAACATTCAGCTTGTCCAGAATCGCCACCTTTTGGGTGGCGGGAAAAGTCGGGTTCTCGAACAGCGAGCGCAGCTCGAGGCTGTCTTGCCAAGTCGCCAGAAAATCCGCGAACTGGCTGTTCAATACAGCCGAGTCGAGCTTCAGATCCCGGACCACATCGGCAAAGGCCTGGGCGTAGCGGGCGACAAATGCGGGCATCTAGTTCTTGCCTCCCTTGCCGGCGGCATCGCCGGCGGCTCCGGCGACAAACTCGGCGATCAGCGCACGGTCGGTCTCGGGCGTCAACCTAATCTGCTTCTCCGCCTGTCCGATGGCGAGATCGGCGGCAAAGCTCCGCAGGCCGCGCTTGGCCTGGGTCACCGCCATGTTGATTTCCTGTTCGGCTGCGGCCACAATGCGGGCACTCTCTTCGCCCAGCGAGGCCTTGATGCGCTTCTCGTCTTCAACGCTCTCCTGCTCTACCTGTGCCGAAAGTTTTTTGATCTCCTCACCGAGTCCGGCCAGTTGGGCCTCTACGGCGCTGAGCCGCGCCTGCGCCTCCGCCGTGGCCTGGCGTGCGCTCGTCAGATCCTGGCTCAGGGTCTGCGATCGCTTACGCAGGATTTTGGGCATGGTGCGCTTGAGCGGAATAGCGACGGCAAAGAAGATGATCGCGAAGTTGATCCCCAGAAAAATGGCAACCGCGGTATCGAGCTTCAGGTGCAGGATGCGGGCCACCGACTGGACTACGGGAGAATGCAGGAACTGGGCGTCTCCCTCGTCGTCGGATTTTGCGGGAGCCGGCTGAGCCGCCCCAGATCCGTTGGTCGCCCCGCCCGCCGGCGCACTCGTCGCCGGAGTCGAAGCACCCGTCGCACCCTGCTGCGCGGCCGCGCGGCCCGGCGCCAAAATCAGCGCCGTCACGGCCAGCACCATAACAAGCCAGAAAGCGCGCCGGCAAAAACTCAATTTCGATCCAGAATGTCTCAACGGGAACCCCCGGCAGCGGCTGGCAGAACGGCGCGGACGGCCCGGCCGGCGAGATCGGCGGCCGAGGCTTGAAGGGCGGCCCTCGCGGCTGCGGCTTCCGCCTCCAGCTCAGCCTGGGCCTCGTGCACCTTCTGGCTGGCTGCCTGTCGCGCGGCATCGAGCGCGGCATCGCGCTCCGCGCTCCATTGCTTGGTGCGCTGCTCGCGCAGTTTGTAAGCGCCGGCGCGCGCCTCGCGCAAGCGCTCAGCGTATTCCTGGGCCTTCGCCTCGGCTTCGGCCACGGCCTTCCGCGCATCTTCCATCGCGCCTTCCGTCAGGGCGCGGCGCCTGGCCAGCACCGCCGTCAGCGGGCCCTGCACCAGAAACTGATACGCAATGACCAGCACAATGAAGAGCAGAGCCGTCGGGATCGCGCTTACCAGAAGCTCTCCGAGTTGTCGAAAGATATCTTGCATGGCGGTACCGGACTACTGTGGCTTCTCAGATGAGATTTTTAGCCAGTGGAACCCTTTGTTTTACCAAGGGAGAACCCCCAAGTCAACGCATCCGGAGCACACAGCACTACCTACTGTGACCCCTGTCACGAATTGGGAAATTTCACGCAAAAAAGGGCTTGCTTTTGCCTGAATTGGTCCTACACTTGAAGTTACCACCTAGACCCGGTCCAGGGTCCTGCGGGCAGCCGGTTTCGGGATTACCTTCCACTCCCGATTCCGGCCGCCCGCTTCTAATTTTTGGGAGAGATTTCCGGCCGCTTGACTCCGAACCTTCGTTCGACCTCTTCAACTATTTCGCCGGAGGCGTAATCCGGGCCGTCTGATCGTCCCGGCGGTTGGAATACCGCAAGGCGGTCGCGCGCCGGAATCAGCTCGCGCATCTCGTCCTCTGGCATCCCCAGTGTTTCGGTAAATGCGATTTCCGCGCCGTCCTCCAAATCGTCATAAACCAATGTCAGGTCAGAAATGCCTAAAAAGGTGATCTGAACGGCCTTGCCATCCGGATTGGGGTACGATGTTTCGCCAGCCTTGCCAAAACCAAGCGCCTTTTCGTACGCCTCTTCCGCGGTGCTGGCTCTCACGAGGGTCAGATTTTGATGGACTACGTTGCGTAAATCTCCATCAACGGTAATTTTCATAACCAGCTCGGCCAAATACCATTCAGAATTCACGATCAATCGCCCCTTGTCTCGCCCCGCTCCCGTCGGAGGTGACCTCATCACGGCTTCGCGCCGGCGGCGGATTTGTCGACCGTAAGAAGCCCCTGCGCGCGCAGCCAGTTCTCCAGCAGTCCGGGCCACTGGTCGAGCGACGGATCACCTTTGCCCAGGCCGCTGCCATGGGTCCCGTTGGCAAAAACATGGTATTCCGAGGGCACGCCGGCCTTTACCAGCGCCTCGTAGAAGAGCAGGCTCTGCTCCACGGGCACCGTCCGATCGTTAAAAGTGTGATAAATAAACGTGGGCGGCGTGTCTTTGGTGACAAAAAGGTCGGGAGAATACGCCGCGCGCAGTGCCTCGCATTGGTCCATCAGGTTGAAAATCTTGCAGTAGTTCAGGTGCGTGAAGTCGCTGCCGATCGCGCCGAGCCACGGATAACCCAGAACCAGGAAGTCGGGCCGGCTCGAGGCGCGGGCGATAGGGTCGTCGGCATTGGGATCGCCCGGGACAAACTGCGTTCCCGCCAGCGCCGCCAGATGCCCGCCGGCCGAGAATCCAATCACCACAATGCGATTGGCATCGATATGGTAATCCGCCGCCCGCGCGCGAACGGTCTGAATGGCGCGCCGCGCGTCGAACAGCGGCACCGGCAGCACGTAGCCTTGCGAGGTGAGCCGGTAGCTCAAAATAAAAGCGCGGAAGCCCCGCGCGGTGAACCAATCGGCCACCTCGCGCCCCTCCAGATCCCCGGCCAGGTGCGTATATCCACCGCCAGGAAAGATGATCACCGCCGAGCCGTTGGCCGCTCCCGGGCGCGGTCCCAACAGCGTAAGCGCGGGAATGTCGTCGCAGGTCGCGCCCTTGGCCTCGGGCGCGGCTCCCGGCCATAGCCGGATGGTCTGAATGCCCAGAAAGGCATTGTCGGTCCCCGGCGTGGCGCAGGAGACGGTTTGCGCGCGATCGCAGGCGCGGCCAGCAATGCTGCGAGGAGAAACGCCCCGATAAGACGCGTATAGATCTGTTTCATGGGAGCCTCAACTCTTTCGCGAGGATTATAAAGGCAGGGAATAGGAAGTAGGGAGTAGCCAAGAGCGGATTGATCGCGATTCGCGGAGAGAAACCCAGTGGCACACAACAACCCCTGTTGAGTACGTCATCGTGGCTTTCTTGTCCCTATTCCCGATTGGCTGCTCCCTGCTTCTTACAGCCAGAGCGCGGTGTGGCCTGAGCAGGAGCCAGCCTGTGCCGAGAGCATCTCCGCCAATTCCAGTCCGTGGCGCGCGAAATAATACGCGGCCCCGTGCACCCGCTCCTGCAGCACGCCGCCGGGATAGAGCGCATTGAAGATGCTGTTGGCGTGGCGCGTCAACGTGGCCTCGCGCTGCAGTTGGAAGTTCGCGGCCATGGTGCGCAGGCGATTCATCTGGTAGCGCATCTTGCCCGCCGCCGTCTCGGCCGACTGCCCCAGTCCCTTGTCCTGCGACTGCAGCCACTCCACCAACTCCGTCAGTTCCGTGTCGAGCGCGTTGCCTGCCGCCGCCAGTTTCATCTTGGTCTCGATGGGCATGGCGCGAGCCGCCAGCCGCAGCGCCAGCGCGCCCGCATTCTCCTCGCCAAAAATCTGTTCGAGAGTGAGCTCATGCCGCCGCAGCAGCTCCGCAATCGCGGGCTCAATGAGCGTGGCCGAAAAGCGCGCAATAGGCGGCGTCTGCCGGCCCAGAATGCGCTCGAACAGAACCGTCGACTGCGCCAGGTACGCAATCTCCGCCGGGCCGCCCACCTGCGCCGTAGTCCCGAACAGAAAATCCTGAAACACAGGCCGCAGCAGCGCCGCGGGCGAGATGCGTTCCGGCTCGGCATCGAGAATCCCCAGCAAATCGGCGGTCGCAAAGGTTTGATTCCCCGCCTCGCTCGCCGCGTGCCAAAGGCCGTCAGGCTCTCCGGCCGTGGGCGCGACGCGCTTGAGCGCGAGCCGCGCGCCCGACTTCTCGTCGATCAAGAACAGCAGGCTCGACTGCGGCGCAACCAAGACCTGGGAGTGGTAGCCCGCCGCTTCGAGCGCCTGGCTGCGCTCCGTGAGCGCCGCATGGAATTCGTCGGCCCGTTCAATGGCGGCGCGCAGCACAGGCGCGCCCAGACGGTGAAATCGGCGGCTGCAGGCATCCACAATCAGCAGCCCCTGCGCTGCGAAAACCCTCGCATAAAACGCAGCGAAGGCCTGCGCAAAGCTGCGGCCCGGTTGATATGCCGCGATGAGCGCGTCGGTGGCGTCAGAAGCACCCATGATCTCTGCCGCACGCTCCACGAGCGCCGTGATCGACTCGTCGAAAACGATTTGGCCCGCCGGCAGGGCGGCTTGGGGCGCGGAGACATAGCTCAAGCTGGCCAGCTCCCGCCCCGCGGGAAACGTCACCTCGTTGATCTCGGCAAAATCGTGGTCTTCCGAGGCCAGCCAAAAAACCGCCACATGGGGTCTGCCAATCGCAGTGCCTTTTCGCGCGCGCGCGATGGCGGTAGCGGCTTTGTAAGGCGTATACAACGGCCCGCCGAACAATCCCACCTGCTGCCCGGTCAGGATGGCTCCAGCACCCTGCTCCAGTGTCGCCAGCCCGGCCGCCGCGGAGGCCGATGGATTCTGCGCCGTTAGCAACCGAACCAGCTCCGGCCAGTGCGCCGGAAGCGGCGGCCTCTCCTGCTCGACCTCATCCAAAGGCAAAAAGGCTCGGAGAGCCCCGGCACAAAAATCCAGAAACAGCCTGCTCTGACCAGGCATCACGCTTACGGGATAACAATCTGTGGTCGTTGTTTCGCTCACTTGCGGCTCGTTGTTGGAAGGTGCTGACTACGCGAGCGCGGACCGATGCGTTCGCGTAAATCTCAGTGTGTTGCTGAGTTAAGGATGCCACGGCAGCCCGGATCGATGCAGAACTCGCGGGCCTTCCCACTCGCAATGCGTATACTCGTCTTGAACCTGGCGCGTCAACTATGCGCACCTGGTTTGCGCATCCAGCGCTTGCCAACGGAAAAGGATGGACCATGCCCTCAAAAACCACGGGGAAAACGGCGAAGGCCAAAGTCACGAAGCGGAAAAACCCAGGAAAGACGCCGAAGACTGCTGTCATCGAGCGCGCCACGGTGCTCAGCTCAAAGGTGGTCTACCAGGGGCCGCTCTTTCGCGTGCAGCACGACAAGCTGATCGAGCCCGGTGGCCGGACGAACGAGCGCGATGTGATCCGCCACAACGGCAGCGTGGTCATCCTCGCCATCGACAATTCAAAGAACAAGCGCGACCCCTGGATCGTGCTGGAACGGCAGTACCGTCATGCGGCCAATCAATACCTGTGGGAATTGCCGGCCGGAAAACTCGATGCCGGCGAGACACCGCTGGAAGGTGCGCAACGCGAACTGGCCGAAGAAACCGGCTACCGGGCGAAGAAATGGGGTCCGCTGGTGGAGTATTACGCCAGTCCCGGTTTTCTTGGCGAGTCGATGAAAGTATTTCTCGCCGAAGGCCTGGAGCCCGGCGAGACCCACCTGGAAGACGATGAAGAGATCGAGCTGCGGCTCGTGAAGATGTCTGAACTGTTGAAAATGATCGAGAAAGGCGCCATTCTCGACGGCAAGACTATGACCAGCGTGCTCTTGTACGCGCGCCTGCAAAACCGCCGCAAGAACTAGCCGCCGCAGCGCCGGTTTACCACCCAAACCCGCGCAGCGATTTTCGCGGGTTTCCGCTCGCGCGCCCTGATCGTCCGTTCCACTTTGTGGAACAGAGAAAATTAGTCAACCTTTCGTCTATTTCTAGCGTCTTAACAGATACGGCGTGGTGTTCCCCCGTATTCCCCGAATGACGCGCCGTATCCCCGCAACGGAAAAGAGGAAGGCGGAACCTGTGGCTCAGTACAAGGGTAAGGTCAAGTGGTTTAACAACGCCAAGGGCTACGGATTCATCGGACGCGAAGACGGGCCGGATGTATTCGTTCACTACTCAGCAATCCAGTTGGACGGATACAAAACGCTCAAAGAAGGCGACGAAGTCGAGTTCGACATAGTCGAAGGGCAGAAAGGTCCCCAGGCGGATGCTGTGATTCGCCTTCGGGATGCAGCCGCCCACAACGCTGCTTAAGCGTCGATAGGTCCCGGGCGTATCGCAAGCGCAAGACCGCCGCCCGGCGGTAAAGGTGAAGTGCGCCCACCCTCCGGTTTCAAATCACATCAAGAATCTCTGAGTCCATTTGGATCACGATGCTGGCTCGTGGATCCAGCTAAAGCGGCGGTGCGTGGCTCGTGGTCCGTGGCTCGAGGCCGGGCACTCCGGGCGGAGGAGACCCGATCGCGAATCACGAGGAACGAATCACGAGTCACGAATCACGACGATTGGCCTTCCCGGTCGCGGATCGACGATACTCAAGGGCGGAGAGTCGCTTCATGGACAACAAAACCATGGCCCGCCTGCTGGCGGAGACGGCCGACCTGCTCGAAATCGACGGCGCCGACAGTTTTCGCATCCGCAGCTACCGCCGCGCCGCCGATGCCGCCGAGCAGACCACGGTCGACCTGACCGAAGCCGCCGACGACACCTCCCGCCTGATGGAGATCGACGGCATCGGCAAAAGCATGGCCGCCAAGCTCCAGGCCATCGCCGCCACTGGATCTCTTGATCAGCGCGACGAGTTGCTCGCCAAGTTCGGCGCAGGCGTCCTCGAGCTGCTCAAACTCCCCGGCATGGGTCCGAAAACCGTCGCCCTGCTCTGGGATGCGGCCAAAATCGGCAATATCGACGAACTTTCTCAGGCCATCGAAGCGGGCCGCCTCAACGGCCTGCCGCGCATGGGCGCCAAGCAGATTGAAAAGCTGCGCAAGGGCATCGAGGACTACCGGCGCAGCGCCGGCCGCTTCCGCATTGACGTAGCCACTGAAGAAGCCGCCCGCATCGCCGCCTAGCTCCTGAAAATGAAGGGAATTGACAACGTCACGCCGGCCGGCTCGCTGCGCCGCGGCCGCGAGACCGAGGGCGACCTCGACCTGCTGGCCACCGGTCCGGCTTGCGAGCCGGGGCACACTGAAGCAGCCGTCGAACACGTCGCCGCCTACCCCGGCATCCACAACATGATCGCCAAAGGCGAAAACAAGGTCAGTTTCAATCTCGACCAGGGCTTGCAAGTCGACGTGCGGCTGCTGCCCACCGCCTCTTATGGCGCTGCCTTGCAATACTTTACCGGCTCCAAGGCGCACAACGTTGTACTCCGTCAAAGAGCTCTCAAAATGGGTTATACCCTCAACGAGTGGGCCCTGGCGCGCCTCGACGATGGCTCAACCGTGGCCGCCGCCACCGAGGAGGAGATCTACGCCGCTCTCGGCATGGATTGGATGCCGCCCGAAATGCGCGAAAACCTCGGCGAGATTGACGCTGCTGCCGAACATGCGCTGCCTCTCGTGGTCTCGCTCGACGACATTCGGGGCGACGTGCACATGCACACCACCGCCAGCGACGGCCACAACTCCATTCGCGAAATGGCCGAGGCCGCTCTGGCCTGCGGCTACCAATACATCGCCATCACCGACCACTCCAAAAATCTCGCCATGACCAACGGCCTCGACGAAAAGCGCGCCCTCGAGCAGATCAAGCAGGTGCGCGCCGTCGACCGCGCTATGGAAGGCCGCATCCGCGTCTTCACCGGCATCGAAGTCGACATTCTGGCCGACGGTGCCCTCGACCTCGACAACGATGTGCTGGCCCAGCTCGACGTGGTCATTGCCAGCGTCCACACCCGCTTTGAGCAGTCCCGCGAGGAGATGTCGGCGCGTGTGCTGCGCGCCATTGAAAACCCTTACGTGCGCATCCTCGGCCATCCCACCGGTCGCCTGTTGCTGCGCCGCGAGCCGTTTGCTCTGGATATGACCGCGGTGCTCAAGCGCGCCAGCGAGCTAGGCGTCGCCATGGAGCACAATGCCGCGCCCGAGCGGCTCGACCTGAACGATCACGATCTCCGCCTGGCCAAAGAGTTGGGCTGCCGCATTGTCATGTCGTCCGACTCGCACGATAGCCGCAACCTGGGGAAAATGGTTTATGGGGCAAAGCAGTTGCGCCGGGCCTGGCTTACCACAGAAGACGTTCTGAATACGCAACCTGCGAGGGATTTTCTCGCCGGCCTACGGCCAAGGCCGTAGCTTCCAACTCACCCGCCTCTCGACCCGCGCCCTGCAATCCCGCAGCCCCGTAGTCTATTAGTCACTGCGTCTTCGCGCCCTCGTAACCCGCCGCCAAAACTCCCCATAGCCGATTCCATCTGATTCGAGCTAAGATTAAGTTCGCAAGGTGGATGGAGATCCCATGAGCCTGCTTCACCAGGAAGAACGGGACGACGCGGCACGCGGCGAAGAGTTAACCAGAGGCACCAGCCACGTGGTGGTCGCCGCCATCGTCGCCGGTCTCGTGATCAGCATCGCCATTGCAATTTACGTCATCGCCGGCCAGAAGCCGCCCTTCGCTACCGGCCAGATCACGGCCATCTGGGCGCATCCTCAGCACACTGAAACCTCGGGCCTGGACGCCAGCGGCGCGCCCATGCCAAAGGAAAGCGTCGACCAGGTCATGGTCTTCACCACCGTGAGTTTGCAAAACAAGACCGACCACCCGCTGTTTCTTGGCAACGTCACCACCAACGTCACGCTCGCCGATGGCTCGATCGCGCACTGCTACGCCGCCAACAAGGGCGACTACGAGCGCATCTTTGTAGCTTATCCAGACATTCCCGTGCCGCACCTGGCGCCGATCTCGCCGCTCGACACCACGATCGGCCCCGGCCAGACGGTCACAGGAACCATCGTTTCGGCTTTCAAGATGACGCAGCAGCAGTGGGACGCGCGCAAGGACCTGGACTACACTTTCGCTTTCCGGTACCAGCCCGTTCTCACGGTCACGCCCCACGACGTGCAGATCACTGAACGGTAGGCGGAGAGGGCGCATTCTTGGGCGTAGAGAGATACCCCGAGATCTGGTTCTTCGAGTTGATGTTGTTCACCACGATCTCGAACAGTGACGGATCTTTGCCGCTATAGAATTGCAGCGGCTCGTCGAGGCCGCGATTCGGCTTCGGGACGGCCTTGTCGTCGGAATACACGATCACGGTAAAGAGGTTTTTCTTGGTGTCGACCTTTTTCAGCTCCAGGCTGATGGTGCCCACCGGCTTCCGCTGTCCCTTGGTCAGCGTGAACTCGTAGTAGTTCCGGTCGCCCCTGTGCTCCAATTGCACCAGCTCGTCGCGATTCCGGGCGATGACGCTGTTGGTGCTGCTCAGGTCGCCGCGCACGCTCTGCAGCTGGCTCTCCGTGTTGGCCAGGTCGCTCTTGGTTTTAGTCAGGTCCGTCTTGACGCCGCCCACATCGGTCTGCACATTGGAGACCTGGTTCGAAACTGTGCTCACCTGCTGTTCGGTCTGCTTCTGCTCGCTCTCCAGCTTCTGTTCATCGGCCTGTTCGCGCTGGATAATTGCCTGGGCGCGCTGGTCAAGCTGTTTCTGCGTCAGGCCCAGCGATTTGCCCAGCTCATCCGTGGCCACCTGCAGCCGGGCCTCGGTTTCTCTCTGATCCGCGGCCAGTTTGGCATTCTGCTGCTGCGCTTCCGTCAGCTCTGCCTGCTGGGCTGCGATTTTGCTATTCAGAGTCATGCACCAAACCAGACCGCCGATGGCGGTGAGCAGTGCAACGGCGATGGCGGCTAACAATGCGCCAGAGTACGTTCGGGGGGTCTCGTCAATCTCACTCATTCGTTTGCCTTTCGTGCGCCGAGGGCCTTCTTGAAGCATACCGCCGGGCGTGGGGTGGCATCTAGTCCGGTTAGACGTCGCGTGAGGGATAAATTGTCTCAATCCTTTCGGGAATCTGCAATTCGCCTTTTGTCGAAAAGGGCCTTCCCTGCCGTCCAGACCAGCCAAACCCCTCTCACGTATCCGGCGAACACTCAAACGTATTTTCAACAACATGCAGGACAGCGGATGACACCTTAGACCATGCAAAGCAGTCTAAAACCGACAAACGGAGCGCGGATAGAGCGCGTTTTTGCAGCGTCAGCACTGTAGCTCCCCTGCCTGATTCGTGCACTGTTTCCGTTGCAAGAAGTGCCTTTCCTGCGCAGTTCTCCCTGATCCACCCCCGAAACTCCGCTCATTGTTTGGGGTTCGGGGTGGATCGCGGGTGGACGAAGACGGGTGGAAGAGAAATCTCTTGAAGCTGCTATATGCTTTAAAGAATGGTGGCCAGGGACGGGATTGAACCGCCGATGTCGGCCTTTTCAGGGCCTCCTACAGATAGGAAGCAAGTGGTCTTGAATCAGCGTAAATTATTGATACAAGTGGAGTTACAGCAATCTTGTTTTAGGATGATTTGGGACCGTCTGGGCTGATTTAGGCCCTACGATGTACGTTTTGTGTACGCTGCGAAACAACTATCGAGATCAGCCTTGTCGTGTTTTGGCTTCCCTCATCACCGCCCAGAACGCTGCAGCAGCCGCGGAGCGAAACGGGCTGAAGCGGGGCAGGGGGTAGGGGCCAGAATAGCTCCGACACTCGTATTTCATCCAGAATGCCGCAAAGGACGGAGCCGCTACTTGATCATGTAGCGCACGCCGCGGCCCTTGCCGACCTGCGCCAGGTACTGCTGCTCGGTGAGTTTTTTCAGATGCACCTAGATCGCGTTGCGGTTGGCGCCGGTTGAATCCTCGATTTCCTTGACGGTGATCTCGCCGCGCGTTTTGACCAATTCCAGGATCTGGCGGGAAAGCGCCGGCAATGAAGCGCGGGGGGCCTGTTCCTCCTTCACCTTCGCGGCGAGATCATCTTTCTGCTTGGCCATCGTTTTGAGGAAGAACGCCAGCCAAGGCTCCCAGTTCTGCTCCTCCT
Source organism: uncultured Acidobacteriota bacterium (assembly GCA_963826735.1). Lineage (GTDB taxonomy): Bacteria > Acidobacteriota > Terriglobia > Terriglobales > Acidobacteriaceae > Telmatobacter. Next base: position 42,016 of record CAWGYN010000002.1, on the reverse strand, counting down.
TACGGATGGTTTGCTGGGTGCGCCGCAGCGCGAGGTAAATCGGCCAACTCGGCAACCGAAAAACTTACGCGCAGTGCCTTCCGATGCGGGTGATTATCAGCTATGAAAAGCATTTGCTTTTCATGTTTTAACGGAGGCATGCGAGCGGCTGCGGCGGGCCAGGAGCTGTGCCTCGCCAAAACTCGATCTGACCATAACTTGCTTTGGTTTCTTCAGGATAGACGCCTGCTTCTCGGCGCGATAAATGCGCATTTTCGGATAACTTTAACCGTTAAGAAAAAGCGACGAAACCGGCGGAAGCGCGGATTGCCAAGTCTTCCTTCCGAGCGAATTCCGTTGCACTTTCTGTGATACAACCCAACCATGCCACATATTCTGAGGTTATTGTTAGTGGTGCTCATTCGCTCTTTGCGCTCTCGCCGTGACCTCCTTTTAGGAGGTCTCGCCCTGCGACAGCAACTGGCAGTTTTGGCCAGGCGCCGTCCTCAGACGCGATTCTCCGTTCCTGACCGCTTCTTTTGGATCGCACTGCGGCGGTTATGGGCTGGATGGCGAAAAGCCTTAGTGCTGATCCAGCCAGATACGGTTGTGCGCTGGCATCGGACCGCATTCAAACTGTATTGGAGTTGGCTCACGCGCGGGCGCGTTCAAGTTGGTAGGAAACCCACCAGTCGCGAATTGCGCGAACTCATCTTCCGTATGGTTTCTGAGAATCCCACCTGGGGCGCGCCGCGGATTCACGGGGAGTTGAAGATGCTTGGCCTTGACATCTCAGAGCGAACCGTTCTGCGATGGATGCGCAAGGCTCCCAGAAATCCGAAGCCGGCCAGGCGATGGGCGGCGTTTCTAAGAAACCACCGCGAAGCTATAGCGGCGATGGATTTCTTTACCGTGCCTACTCTTACGTTCGGCGTGCTCTACTGCTTTTTCGTCATTCACCATGACCGGCGGCGCATTCTTCACTGCAACGTCACTCGTCATCCGACGACCGCCTGGGTCGCACAACAACTTCGCGAGGCCTTTCCGTACAATTCCGCGCCAAAGTATCTGATCTTTGATCGCGAGCACACATTCCATGGCGAAGTTCTGGAAGCCGTGGAAGGCTTGGGCATAAGCCCGGTCCGCACTGCGATCCAAAGCCCCTGGCAGAACGGCGTGGCCGAACGCTGGGTTGGCACTTGCCGTCGTGATCTGCTTGACCACGTGATTGTGCTCAACAAGCGCCATCTGAAACGCCTGATGAACGAGTACGTTCGCTACTATCATGACGACCGAACTCATCTCGGTTTGGACAAGGAAACTCCAGCCGGCCGGAAGGCCGCAGAGGAAACGCCGGTCAGTGCGAAGGTGATTTCCATACCGAGGCTCAGTGGTCTGCATCATCGATACGACCTCGCCGCTTGAGGCCTCACTGTGCCCTACGCGCAGCACCATCGAAAACACAAGGGCGTGGTGCGTTCGTCGGTCGACCCCCGATCCCTCAGACGGGCTCCATTCGGCGCGCAACTATTCTCCCGTCTCCAGCAGTTCGTTCTATGGCAGCCAACCAAAAACGCTCCGCTCCAGGCTTAATGGTCAAGCGCAGGCCGTTTTGCCCCCGAATGGAGTTTTGACAATGGACAGTCCAATATCTACTCACGAGGGAAATGTGCAAGCGCGATCTCGTCCCTGTGAAGGACTTGCTAAGGGCTGATGTATGTCCGAACAGCTATAAGACCGAGCTCATCCCGCCATCTACGTACAGAATTTGCCCATTCACAAACGAACTGCTCTCGGAGCTGAGGAAGATCGCCACACCGACCAGTTCCGCCGGATCGCCCCAGCGTCCCGCCGGCGTACGCTTCTTGACCCAAGCGTCGAACTCGGGGTCGTTGGCAAGCTTCTCTGTCATCTCAGTGATGAAGTATCCCGGAGCGATGCCATTAATCTGGATGTTGTAGCGGGCCCACTCGGCGCACATAGCCTTAGTGAGCATTTTCAAACCGCCTTTGGAGGCAGTATAGGGTGCCGTTCCGGTGCGTCCGAAATCGCTCATCAGCGAGCAGATATTGATAATCTTGCCGCTCCGGCGCTCGATCATGCTGCGCACGACCTCGCGTGCCACAAGGAAGCAACTCGTCAGGTTCGCGTTTAGCACCTCGTTCCACTGGGCGAGCGTGAACTGTTCCAGCGGTCCGCGGCGCTGGATGCCGGCGTTGTTGATGAGCACGTCGATCACACCGGCTTCCGCGATACCGCGCTGTACTTCGTCCTCAAGGGTCACATCGAAGCAGACTGACAAAATGCAAGCATTCTCCTGTTTCAGTTGTTGTACCGCCGCCGCTAGTCTTTCCGGTCGGCGACCGTTCAAAATGATCGTTGCTCCAGCGCGTGCAAGCCCTCTGGCAACCTCAAAGCCCAATCCGCTGCTGGAGCCGGTAATGAGAATTCGCTTTCCGTTAAAATTGCCGTTGCTTGGCCCTGTCGTCACGATTTTGAAGCCTTTCTGGAGTGCGTTCTACTTCTACTGTATGAGGCTAACCTTCAACGCCTGTTTTCGGTCGCTGGCTAGTTGGAATGCGCGTTCAGCATCGGCCAGTGGAATTTGCGCAGTGAGCAATAGATCAGGGTCGATTTTGCCGGCGTTGAGAAGCTGAATGGCCGTAGCGAATTCGCCGAAGAAACGGAATGAGCCAACCACTTCGATCTCGTGGCTTACGAGTCGAGATAGGTGTAGCCGGTCATCACAATCCGGTGGCAACAGCCCCAGTTGCACAATTCGGCCCCCTGGCACGACTGAACTGATGCAAAACGACAGTGCGGGCAGCGCTCCAGCAGCCTCGATTGCGACATCGAATCGATTCTCAAAAGCCGCCACTCGTCCGCCGTTGCTGTCGGCATGCGTGATGTTAAGAATCTGCTGAGCGCCCAACTGCTGCGCGACCTGCAAGGGTTCGTCGAGCTGATCAGTGATGGCGATTTCAGCAGCGCCAGCTAACCGCGCCACCATCAGGATGAGGAGTCCTATTGGACCCGCGCCGACAATAAGCACCTTCTTGCCCAGCAGGTTACCTGCGCGCTTGACCGCATGAAGCGCAACAGCCAAAGGCTCGGCGCAGGCCGCTTTGACAAAAGTCAACTCCGGGCCGATAGGAATGCACTGCGTTTGATCGGCGAGAACATATTCGGCAAAGGCGCCTTGCACATGCGGAAAGCGAGCCGCGCTGCCGTAAAAGAGGACATTGGAACACAGATTGGAGCGTCCACTACGGCACTCACGGCAGACACCGCAAACGCGGGCGGGATGAACGGTAACCCGGTCACCAATGGTCACTTGGATGACAGCGGGGCCAACGGCCACGACCTCACCTGCAATCTCGTGGCCTAAGATCATTGGTTCTCTAAGGGCAAATGCGCCGACGCGGCCCGAGTGGTAATAGTGCAAATCGGAGCCACAAATCCCGCCGGCACAAAAACGAACGAGTACCTCCTGTTCACCTGGTGTTGGAATCTCCCGTTCCTCAATGCTCAGCTGATGCTTGCCATGAATCACACATGCCTTCATTCATTCTCCTCAGAGAGAGCGTGCGCCGGTCCTTCATGATGAAGGGAAACGGCGCACGCTTTGTTCCTAGACCTGGTTGGTTTGATTTCAGAAGACAATACGGGCTATCAACTGGAGGATGCGGGGATCACGAGCGCCACTGACACCGCCAAAGCCGCCCAGGTTCGTTGGACCAGCCGGAGAGCTTGATATTGTCGGGTTGGTGATGCTGGTGAAACTGATGCCACTGTTAAGCCCGCTGAACTGTGCGTGATTGAAGACGTTGAATGCATCCATGCGGAGCTGTAGCTTAAGTGATTCCTTGATTGGCGTGTCCTTTTCTAGACTCATGTCGAAATCGTTGATGCCCGGACCGATGATATAGTTCCTTGGAGAATCAAAGCCCAGAGTGCCGATCGTACCATTCGTATTCGTGGCCACATTGGGCGCGGTGGCCGGCGTCGGCATGGCAAAAGCGCTGAAGTTCAGGCGACTAAAGGGGCTGCTGCTTGTGCCCGCCAATGGATTCCCCACAAGCTTGACTCTGGCGCTTTGGCTCGTCGACCCCGTGAAGTCTGCGTTGGTATTCCCGCCGCCCACGCTGAATCCCGGAGTAATGGGCGTTCCGCTCCGGAAGATCGTAATGCCGGAAAGTTGCCATCCGCCCAGAACTGCGTTCGTTAAGCCGTTTGAGTGGTCGAATGCCAGCTTCTGGAACGGCAGAGGATAGACGTAGTCGAACGTAAAGTTCTGCTTGATGTTGAAGTCGCAGGGTCCGTAGAGGGCAACACGTGTCAATCCATCGAATCGAACACCGTTCCCATCGGACGATCCTGTGTCGAGGCACTTGGCGAAGACGTAGTCCGCGCTCAGGAAAAGGCCGTTGGCGTAGCGGCGGTTCACCGTCACCTGCGCGGAATTGTAGTTGGACGTTCCGCCCAGCCGCTCCTGGGTGATGTCGCCAAAGCCCACGTATTGGCGGAGTTGCACCGAATCCCATGCGTTCGACCCGGGCACAGAGCTGGTTTTGGTCGGATCCTGATTAGCAACTAGGAGATCCGCTCCCATCGGCACGGGGTTGAGGTTCAAGCCCTGAACCAAATTGCGGCTGTTGGCGCCTACATACGAAGCGTTCACCACAAGGGCGAGGGGCAGCTTGGCCTCGAGTCCAAGACTGTAGTTGACGGTCCGCGGAACCTTTCCCGTGGTATCGATGGCCGTCAAACCGTTCGCTCCCAGGTAGCCGCTGCTCGCGCTTATGCCCGTCGCCAGGCCGTTATAAAGTGTTGGAGATACAATGGCGGGCGGGTTTGCGATTAGGTTGATGATCTCATTGCCCTCATAGCGGTCATAAAACACGCCGCCGCCCGCGCGGACCACCAGGTTCTGATGCCCGGTAGGATCGAACGTCAAACCCAGGCGAGGCCCCCACAGGATGCCCGGCGAGTTCATGAGGTACTTGTTGATCCCGCGCTGCGACTGCAGGATGCCGTTAAATGGATTGCCCGAATTCGGGACGATGTCGTCGTTGAGCGAGATGGAGGCCGTCTGCAGCGTTAGAGGATCGTAGGCAACCTTCTTGCCTCCAACAATCTCCTCTTTGTAGAGGCGCACAGCTTGAGCCGGGTTGTACGCGGAAGGAATGAAGTTCGATGTCTGGTAGGCCCGGTCGTACATAGGCTGGATCCAGTAGCCGCGTACTCCGTAATCGAGCACCAGGCGCGGCACAACACGCCAGGTGTCCTGCACATAAAACTCGGCGTTTGTGGAGCGATATAGCCCATTTACATTGGCGTTCGGCAGGTCCGCCTGCTGGAAGGTTGAGTAGGTTCCGATGGCGGCGTTTGCGTAGCCAAATCCGGTGTCGTAGGAATTGTTCGACGAATCGCCGAAGCTATAGCTGCCGCCCGTCAGAGCATATGCGGTCTGGTTTTTCGCATTTCTAAAGACGTAGACACCGGTCTTCAACTCGTGATTGCGCCATTGCTTGCTCAAATTGTCGATGTACTCCGTCGTCCGATTCGTCGTTATGAAGGGCGTCCAGGCCCCGCCACCCGTGTCCAAATTGGGGCTGTTGCCAATCTGAGACCCGCCAAACCCTATGTTCGGAATCCAGTTCTTATAGGGCGCATACAACGTCGCCAGAGATACGCCGGTGCCGCTTTGCGTGAAGGCATTCGGGTTATTGGGGGAGATGGTGACGGGATGATAGGCCATGTCCCACGTCACCTCATTCACCAGCGTGGGACTGAGAGTTACAGTCGCGTTTACTGTCGCGACGTAACCGGGGTGAATGTAGCCAATCTTTCCGAGCGGTATATTCGGGCAGAGCGAATAGCCCGACGGGCAATATTCACTATCCAACTCATCCTTGAAGAGTCGGGACCAACTGCCATAGATTTGCCACTTGGAGTTCGGGGCGTAATCCACGCGAAGCAACCCTTCATGGCGCGGCTCGCTGTCGGATATCTGGGACTGGTAGTTGTATCCCTTTTGCCCGGTCACGACTTGACCAAGCTTGCCATCGGGAGTGTTTGGGATGTTGTTCAACCACTTCAAAAGGGCCAGGCCGGGAGCATACCCCTGCCCCGAATTGAGCTTGTTGCCGGTAAAATTCGTGCCCCCTGTGTAATCTTTAATCGTGATCGCAGCGCCATTCAGGTTCACGCTCTGCGAGAAGTCTCCTGTCGCTTCGAGCGCAGTGGGCAGGGTTATCTTGTGGAGACTCTCAGGAATCAACTGGTGCTCGTATTCGTCGCTCCAGAAGAAGAAGAGCTTGTCGCGGTGCGTGTTGAGATGATTGGGAATGAACAGCGGGCCACCAATGAGATAGCCCCCGTAGACGTAGTGATACTGCGGGCGCGGCGCGCCACTCGCCTTGTTGTACCAGTTGTTTGCATTCATCCCACGGTCGCGATAGTCGGTAAACCCTTCGCCGTGAAAATCGCGGGACCCGCTCTTGGTCACCACGCTGATGATCGCGCCAGACGTTCTGCCGTACTCGGCCTGATAGTTGCTGGTCAGTACCCGAAACTCCTGCACCGATTCCATGCCCACCGTCGACATCATTTTGGTCTCGCTGCCCATATCGATGTTGCTCGCGCCGTTGAGCGTGATGTTGAACTGCGTGCCTCGCGATCCGTTGGTGTAGATGCTTCCGGTCTGGTTATTATCAACAGCAAACGAGTTGTCGCCGTTATAAACTCCGGGAACTGTACGCATCAGCGAGAGAAAGCTGTCGCCGTTCACTTCGATGTTGTGAAGCTGCGCGCCGGTAATCGAGGTTCCTTGTGCGGCGGATTCTGTCTCCAGTAATTGACCTTCAGCGTGGACTTCCACTATTTCGCTAGCGGACCCTATTTGAAGTGCGATCACTCCGAGCGAAAGCGTCACGTTCGCTGTCACGTTAACATTAGTCGCCTCGTGCGTCTTGAAGCCCGTCTTCTCGACTCGCACGGAGTACACCGACGGCAAGAGCGTGGGAAAGACGAACTCCCCCTGCTGGTTCGTGGTCGCTTTCGCGACTTCTCCTGTGCTTGTATTCGTTAGCGTAATCGAAGCATCCGGCACGAGAGCGCCCTTTGCGTCCACGACGCTTCCGGTTAAGGACCCCATGATCGTCTGTGCGTTTGCCGATACTCCAAAAAGGAGAAAAGCAACTGCGATGAAAAAACTGCATACCGCTCTCACGATGTGCGCGGTGCCGCGTGCGTGTCTCGTCTTGTTCATTTAGGCCTCTCTATTCAGCGCAACGAATTGAGAAATTCAACTGCGGCTTGGAGGTTAAGGAGTGAGAGAACCTTAGTCAATTGAATTGTAGGTAAGAATGCTTCACTTCTTGTGAATCCACCGCGAGCGTCGCTTTGCAGGTGTTCTCGCCGCATCCGTCAAACCTTTGACCCCCACACGGGAGGAGTCTTGCCTGCGATTCCATCGTTAGTCCGGTGATCGGCCCGCAATCAACAATCTGCGTTGGCCGGAAACACATTGCCTAATCCGGATAACCGGAAATCGTTCCAAATCGAGATCCTGCTCTTCCGCTGCTGTTTGTCCCGCGTATAAATCGAGATCAAATGCGGACCGCAAGCGATTTGGAAATCCAGTTATCCCGATGCACCGATCGGTTTGTCTTTCCAATCCGGCATCAAGCAGTGCAATGTGACGTTTAGTTGGTATAGAAAGTATAAGACAGATTCCATGAAAAGCATTTTCCCGGTTGGACGTGGATATCGATGTATGGCTCTGGACAAAGGACTCGACTTGATGCCCAAAGAAGTAAGCGGACAAGCGGCCGATCGGCGCAGATTCGCACGCCCGCCGCGGTTGCCTGTTGGTAGATGCTGATCTCGTATCGCTCGTTTTGTTGCAGAGCTTCCGCAAGGATACTTTCGCCGGGGCTCAGTGCTCTCGATAGCGACGCTGTGCGCCCTTCAATCGTAAGGGGCTCGTTGACCGGATTCTTGAGCGAAAGCGGAAATGGCGTCGTTACACGGAGAGAAGGGCCCGGAGGCAGACCGTCGATGCGGAAGAAATTGTGATTGTAATGGCGCGTTACGATCGGGATTCGTCCCGTGTTACAGAGACTATGTTCCAACCAGAGAACCGGAGCCTGCGCTTTCAGGCGAAGCGTCTTCCGATATCGATAGCTTAGTCCGGTGGGGCTGGCCGCAGTGTGCTCAAAAGAGATTTGGTCGCTCGCAATCGAAGTTTGCCAGCCACTATCGTCAACGATGGGATATGTGTGGAACCTGCGGAAGTCTCCGTCGCCGATCTTTCGCAATAACCCGACGCCCAGACGCAAGAACGGCGAACCTTGAGCGGCACGCAGAAAATCCTGGTCTGGAGAGTCGACAGCTTCAAACTCCTCTGCAGGTCCTAAGATGCAATCGTGGTGCTGCGGATCGTGAAAGTCCTTCCACTGGCCGAAGTACTCATGGCCGTGAAATCTCAGAGACCCAATGATGCCAGACCAATCAAACCGCGTTCCTCGATAGAATGCGTTTTCGGCATCTGGAAGGTAAACATCCGCCACAATTTCACCGGCGTCGATTGTGGCGTGCGGGTATTGCGGCATCATTTCTTTTCCGGGTGGAATTCAACGGTATCAATTTCATACGGCCTCACCTTCAGCGATTGCTTTTCGGGACCAGGCTCCGGCTCCTCCAACATGTTGGTTACACGAAGTGGGCGCGGTTTTCCGAGGAATTGTATGGAGGTCTCGGTCAAGGTGCCGGCAGCTTCGTAGAAACGGGCGATCATGCCTGTCCCCTTGTCTGACTTCTTGAGCGCTGTGAGCGCGAGAGTATCGCCAGTCATGGTCAGGAAGCTCTGCTCCGGCGGGTAGGGCTTGCTGGAAAGTTCATCCTCGCTGACCACGGCGATTAACGGCGAATTGAAGGCCATGCCTGTACGCCATGCACGCGCCGACGCCCAGTTCCCTTTTCCCGAGGTAATCGAATACCGATAAATGTAGGTATTCGCGGGAGGCAGTTGGGCGAGAACCTCTTTTCCGTCCTGCACAAATTTCGCTGTATTGAAACGGGTTCCACGGATCATATCGGCTCGAATCATGGTGTTGTCCACGGTAAACATTTGATGGTCCGAACTGATCGTCAGATTCCAATCCGCATTGCTTGCGGCAATCCAATCCTGAATCTGACGCCAACTCTTCCACACGTCATGGCTCACTTCGTCGACTTGCCAGGGACCAGCGTGCGGCATAATATCTCCATTCGCCGCGGACCCAAAAGGCACACCATTTCTGATCTCTGCGTTCGCCATCTCGATTGGAAATAGTTGATCAACCTTCATGAAATGACCCGGCGTCCAGACCACCTTGTTTTCAAGGTCTATTCGCTTTACATCGCGATATAGTGTGAGAGTTTGCGTTATTGGCACTCCGGCAACGTCCCCATCAATGCGAATAACGGCTTCTTCTGAGCCGTTGCGAACGAGTTGGACATCATGAATGTTATTGATGAAGGTCCGGCCTGTCTCAGGTATAGAGTCAAGCGCATTGCCGCCGCGCTCCTCCACGCCGGTAATTGTCACGCCCTTTGAAACATCGTGCCCCAGATCCTTGTCGAATATCTCTATCAGACCTGTTGCTCGGTCCACGGAGACGCGGTAAAACGCGTTTTCCAGAGTATCATTGCCCACGACCCGGCGAGGATTCGCTTTGTCGAGATCGTCATCCATGGCAATTTGTGCGGCCTGCGCCTTGGGCTCCGCCAGAGCCGGCTCCAGGTAAAAGGTCTTGTAGCCCAAGGAAGGAACCTTTGGAGCGACAAACACCAAATTAACTCCGCGCGAAAGAACCTCCGAATATCCCTCGACATCAAATGGGATCGAGGTGCCCTCCCAGTCCACAAGTCGCATGGATTTTCGGTAATCGCTAATGTCACCGGGAGCCACATCACCATACATCGAGACATGTGCAGTCACAACGTCATCCCTGGTCCAACTGAGAGGGTTGAAGACGACGATGGCCGTTCCCTTTGTATTGCGGTGCTGAACGCGTTCCGCGATGTTTCGCAGGGACTCGCGAAGGATCTGGCCACCCTGAAGAAGGGCGGCTTGGGCATAACCAACCTTGCGGGCATCCCCAATGTCGCCACCTTGGCCAAAGTTGTTGTGGTCCATGGATTCGATCGCCTTCCGCCAAAGATGGTCGAACTCAGCCTGGGGATAAGTTGCAAGGCCTAGGGCGTCGTTGATAGCGGCAAATTTCTCGGCAGTGGTAAGCATGTCGGCCGCCGCCATTGCTGACGGCCAAGTCGGCGTCATGGTGGTGATAATGTTCGCCCATGAGGACGGAATCTCACCGGAGATCGTTGGGATTCCCGGAGTCTTAGCCGCGGCTTGAAAGTATTCCGTCGGGGAAGCGAAGCGGAAATGCGAGGGCGCAAGACGATGATTTAGAAATTCCAGATTTGAAACCAGGCCTTCGTTGGGAGCAAACAGATCGGTTCCCCACCCCATGTAGACAGGGCTGTCCGCTGCGGTGATCGCGGGGGGCCAATTCACGGTCATGGAACTGATGACATTTGACCAGGAAGATGAAATTTCACCGGAGATGACAGGGGTCTCAGGGGATTTCTCTGCTGTCTTGAAGTACTCCGTCGGTGTCGCAAATTGAAAGGTCGCTGGGACCAGGCGCTTATTCAGAACGGCAAGATTGCTGACCAGCGTCTCATTGGGCGCAAAAAGGTCGGTTCCCCATCCGAGATAAATCGGCGCTTTGGTCAGTGACTGAACCGCATCAATTTCTGCTCGGATTCGGTCAATGTGCGCGTCGTCAAGGTCGTGATGCAGGCCAAGGCCCACTCCCCAGCCGTAGCCTCGGATCGTGTCCCAGACCAGGACGTTCGAGCCATCGGGTGACTTCCACTGGAATAGCGGTGCGTCTGGTGGCCCCATCCGCGTCATGACCATGTACGGGATGTCCGACTTCGCGAGCATCTGCGGGTACTGACGTGTAAATCCTGGAATGTCCGTGAGGGTCGCAACCAGCGGGTCAATTCCAAAGGTGTCGCGGGCGTATCGTTTGCCATACACGAGATTGCGAACCAGCGCCTCGGCGCGCGGCAGATTTTGGTAGATGGCCGCCCATTTCGGAGCAATTTCGATTTGTCCGCTGCGAACCAGGCTCCGCAACTTGTCGGCTTCGGGAGTGCCCACGTGGCTCTCCATAAAGTTGTTGACAAAGACCTCGTCTTCGATGAGAAAGCGGAACTCAGGATGCTCCTCGGCAAGCTGCATCGCCCTGCTGATGATTCGATTCCCTCGGCTCAAGCACTCCTCCTGGGTCCCGCCCCAGTAGAGATCGAGATGCGAGAACGGCACAACGAAGACTCGCTCAGTTTGCGTCGGCTGCTGTGAAAGGCCTATACAGCAGAATGAAAGAAGAGAAAAAAGCAGCGCGGAATGCACAATGGTTTTCATACGATGCGTAAGGTAGCATGCGGAGAGCATTCAGTTCTATTCAAAAGAAGTTACGCCGGCTTTACTCTTGTTGAATTCAGCGAGGCCGGACGCCGGGACACTGTGAGCAACGGAACGTCCTTGGCTGGGAGAGCACCCGCGATTTCAATGAAACCCTGAACGGGGCGTGGGACGTAGTTCGATTTCCGGCGGATGAGGGCGATCTTCGAAAAAGGAGTTGCCTCGACCGGCCGGATCATGCTGAGGTGCTTTTCCTTCAGATCGCGTTGCACAACCCAGAGCGGCAGCAGTGCGATCCCCAAACCCGCCTGCACCATGGATCGAATGAAGTCTGCATTATCGAACCGCATTACGACCTTGGGCTCAAACGCGTTTGCGGCGAAGTACCGGTCTATTGGCTCCTGCATGCGCGATCCCTGGCGGAACAAGATGAATCGTTGATCCCTCAGATCGTCGAGGCGGGGTTGCGGGGGCAATTGTTTGTAATGGGAGACGAGGATCATTTCGAAATCCCACGCCGTCTCGATAATGAAATCGTGGAGTTCGCTGAGGTCGGCCGACACCACCAGCGCAAGATCGAGAGATCCCTTTTGAAGTTCCTCAAGCAGCGCAGGTGTGTTTGCGGTCTCGACTACGACTTCAATTTTGGAATAGGCTTTGCGAAAGTGCTTGAGAATCGCCGGCAAAACGTAAGAACTCGGACCAGTTCCTATGCGAACCAGCCCGCGCTTGAGGCCCTTCCACTCGTCCAGCGCCTCCAATGCAAAATCATAGTGGGCCAGCAGTTCCTTGACATGGGGAAGCAGGATCGTGGCAGCCTGAGTAAGCTGCAATTGCTTGCCAGCCTTTTCATAGAGGGGCACTCCGAGTTCGCCTTCGAGCGTCTTCAGTTGCTTGTGAATGGCTGGCGGGCTGAGATGAATGTGGTCAGCAACCAGAGAAATGCTTTTAAGCTCGGCGAGTGCAACCAAACTGCGAAGTTCTTTAAGTTCCACAGCTAGCCACACTACCACGATTCACATAAAGTGAACAAGCGTTCGCTTCTTTTCGTTTTCCCGTAATGCAGGTCCCTTGGTAGATTTTCATCGTGCGGCCGGGCGTAGGACGCTGCAGCCGTAAGCCGGGCGTAGGACGCTGCAGCCGTAAAAGGAGCTGTTCGTCGAATACTTTCTCTATACCGGCACCTACACCACCCAAGGCGGCCGAGGAATCGTTTTGGCGCAATTCTCTGCGGCCGATGGGCGCCTCGAACCCCTGGGCCTTGCAGCAGAGGTTGAAAACCCATCGTTCCTCTGTGTTTCGACCTCGAGGAATGCCCTGGTTGCAGTCAGCGAAGTCGCCACGTTCCGCGGACAACGATCCGGCTCAGTTTCATCCTGGCGGATCGATTCGCGGACTGGCCAGCTTCTCTGTTTGAGCCAGAAGTCGTCAGAAGGCTCGGTTCCCTGCCACGTCAGCTTGGACCGAACAGGAAACGTAGCAATGGTGGCAAATTATGGCGGAGGGAGCGTGGCAACCTTTCGCCTGGAAAGCGACGGAACGCTTGGAGCGGCGGCCTCTGTCCATCGTCAAATAGGCAGCAGTATCAACATTCATCGGCAGAGCAGTTCACACGCTCACGGGACATTCGTTGCTCCAGCAAATCAATATGTTGTCGTCCCTGATCTTGGCGCAGACTTGCTCTACGTATACTCACTGGATGCGAGTTGCGCAAAGTTGAAGGCGTTTTTCCCGGCCACCATTCCTGTCGAAGCCGGCACGGGGCCGCGCCACTTCGCTTTTCATCCTCGCGGAGGATTTGGCTACCTAATCGGCGAGCTCAGTTCGAGCATCGTCGGTTTCCGCTGCAGCCTGGACGGCTCTTCTATCCGCAGTTTTATGAATGAGCCAACCATAGCACGCGAGTTCTCCGGTGAAAATATCGCATCTGAAATTGCCATCGATCGCGGCGGCAGGTTTCTCTACTGTTCCAACCGTGGCGCCGATGACATTGCCGTTTTCGTGATAGGTTCGGACGGCGAACTGAGCCCGAGGCAGAGAATCGGCAGCGGGGGACGAACGCCGCGCCACTTCGCACTCGATCCAACCGAGAGGTTTATTCTGGTGGCAAACCAGGATTCTGACAACGTGGCTGTGTTCTCCAGAGATCGCGTGACCGGCTTATTGAATGACACCGGCCGCCGTATGCAAGTGAGTCAACCCGCGTGCCTGGCTTTTGCCTCTCGCGGCGGCTAGTGGAAAGCTGGTCAGATTGAACATAGATACGGGAATGCATAGTCGAAAATTTGGATCTGAGACGAATTGATGAGTCCTCGAGAGAGAATTCGGAAGCGGGCGGGAATGATTGTAGAACAGGCAAAGAATTGTGGCGCTTCAACAGCGACGCCTCTGCGGGAATCGCGATCCAATCAAGCCGCGATTCAGATCGCCGAACTCTTCTCTCTGAACGAAGACCATAAGGTACGTCTAGCCCGGCAAATTGGGATAACGCACGCGATTGTGACAGTGACGCCAGCGACGCGTGGCCGGCCTCGCGCGCAATACGCCGAGGCGTTGGCGAAGGTTAAGGCCGATTTTAATGCCGCGGGAATGACCTTTGACGGAGTAGAGAGCCACCCAGTACCTGCCGAAAAGATCAAACTCGGACTGCCTGGCCGCGATGAAGAAATCGAGAATTACATGGAAGCGATTCGCGTGTTGGCGCGGCTAGGAGTTCCAATGGTTTGCTACAACTGGATGGCAGGCCTTGGCTGGTATCGCACCAGGTCTGACGTTGCGGCGCGCGGCGGCGCTTTGGTCAGCGAGTTTGACCGGCAGGATGCAGAGAGGCTTGGGCCTACGGAGTGGGGGACGGTCAGCGAGCAGACCATCTGGCGGAATTTGGAATATTTCCTGAATGCAGTTATGCCGGTCGCAGACGAAGTCGGTATGAAGATGGCGTTGCATCCCGATGATCCGCCGCTCTCGCCTTTGCGCGGCATCGGTCGCATCCTGACCAGCGCTGATGCGTTTCGCCGTGTCCTGGCTATGTATCCAAGCCCGCTGAACGGTATCACTTTCTGCCAGGCGACTTTCCGGTTGATGCGCGAGGACATCGCCGCGCTGGCCGTGGAGTGGTGCAAGCAGAAGAAGATATTCTTCGTGCACCTGCGCGATGTGGAGGGAAGCCGTGAGAAGTTCCGCGAAACCTTCCATGACAACGGCCCCGTCGATCTCGCACAGATGCTTCGCATCTACCACGAGAATGGATTCGCAGGGCCCATGCGGCCAGACCACGCGCCGACTCTCGATGGCGAATCGAACGACAAGCCGGGCTACGCCATGGGCGGGAAGCTGTTTGCAGTGGGGTATATGAAGGGCGCCATGGACGCACTTTCTATTTCGTACAAATGAGCAGATCGGTAAGGGCCGTAAAGGAAATGGTGCGCTGCCGCCAGGTATGGCAACAGCGCACCGCCCGATGGTTACATTGTTAATACTGTCCGATCGACCATGTCGATGTATTGCTGTTGCTCCAACCCGTGTTTCCACTTTCAAATCCCGGATTCGCCAGCGTATTCGAACCTCCGGATACACCCAGGAACGTGTTATCGAGGTAAACCGTGCCCGCTCCCGAGTAGCTGTTTTGAATCACAAACGTGAGTTGCGTATTGCTTCCGGTACTGATCGAGGGCGTAGAGCATTGGGTGTATGCAGAAGATGCTGTACATTGAACCGAGGCCAGAGTCGATCCCCAACTGCCAGCATCGACGTAGAGCTGTACCGATCCCGAACCTTTGATCCACACGCTTGCCACGTAGGTGCTGTTGCTGGCAGCGCTCACTACTTCAGAGATATTACTGTAGTTGGCGCTGCTTGGTAACGTCCCCTTCACGCACCACGATCCTGCGTAGCAATTCGCGGATCCACCCGACTGAGTGGTCGCGGACGCCTGGTTGGAATCGCCCGAGCAGCCATCGCTATTGCAGGCTTGCACCACGTAGTAATAGGTGGTGCCTGCCGTCAGGCCAGTATTGGAGTAAGAGGTTGATGCTACTCCGCTTGCGACTTGACTGTACGGACCGCCGTTGGTGGTAGAACTGAACACGCTGTAGCTGGTCGCACCACTAGATCCAGTCCAACTCAGGTTGATTTGGCTGGAGGAGGACGCAGTGGCTGTCAAGCCGGTTGGAGCGGCTGGGGCTTGTCCAGTTGACGGAGTCAGAGCCAGATATACCCCGTTGGCAACTGCAGAGCTTCCCCAGGAGAGCGACCCTGAATAACTTCCGGGACTACCGGCAACCCCATACTCAACCGCTAGCTGGGAGTTGCTCGCGTTCGGCGCAATTGCATAGCCGCTCTCCGCAGTCCAGGTGCTTTCAGTTACGCTGGTTGTGACTGCGTAGATCAACAGATCGTCGTTCGCCGTCGTGGTGAGCGAACCGGTTGAAAGACTCGTGACCGAGTTGCTGCCGCTGGTACTGGTTACGCTGGCGTCCAGCGATCCCACATTGGCAAACTCCTCCACCACGATGGCTTCCGCTTTGGTCAGGTTCGATGCGAAGTTGCAGGCAACAGTATTGCTCGACGACGCCTTCACGTTATTTGCCCAATACACTGCCGCTTCTCTGTTGTTACCCGAGCCGTCGGAGCCGGAGTGGTTCACCGCGGTATACAAATTACCTGCGCTGTCAGTCACGGAAGAGATCGATGTCTGATCAGAGCCTTGCCGGCAAGCCACCACCAGCGTGTCGCCCTCGTTATTCGCCAGGGACGTACTGATGCTCGATCCACCGCCAGACGCGAAGTTTTGTGAGGCTCGGGTAAACGACACTCCCAAAGTAGGCGTCGCTGCCGCCTGGCTTGAATTTCCCGAGCAGCCGCTGCTGTCGCATGCCTGAACGACGTAGTAGTACGTTGTTCCGTTGGTCAGACCCGAGTCAGTGTAGTCCGTCGAAGTTTGACCCGACGCGATCTGGCTATACGGGCCGCCGTTGGTTGTTGACCGAGATACGTCATAGCCCGTTGCTCCAGATGAAGCCGACCAGCTCAACGAGACCTGCGTATTCCCCGCCGCCGCCGTCAGATTTGTCGGCGCAGACGGCACACCGCCTCCACTGCAATTCGCACATGCACTAAAGGAGTTGGTCGTGAAGTTGCTTCCTGCAACCCAAATCTCTGTGCCCGCTTCAATGTCGATCAGCCACTGATTCGACGACAGATACCCTCGATTCACGAGATCGTTGTAGATATTCAGCAGATCGAAATTGAACGAACTCGCCGGACTTGTTGCTACATAAGAGATCGTGCCGCTGTTCTCGGTGCTTCCGCTCCTCCAGATGTTCCAAGTCATGCCCCCAATAGAGGCGTTGGAGACCACGACCGAGCCCGCCGGCTGGATGCTCCCCATATGGTTGGGCCAAACCATCAGCTCTAACCCCGTCGAATTGTTGCTCGTGGTGGAGTTTGGATTGAACCAGATGTCGTATGCGATGTCCCAATCGCCATTCGAGGACGGGGTGAAATTCCATGCTGTCGGCGACGTCGTTATGGATGTGAATTGGATGGGTAGGCCGTGCTGGTTCGAAGAGCATGTGCCCCAGTGGCAGCCGGTGTAAATGGAGGAATACGCGCTAGGCGCGCCGCTCAGGGATACATTGGCGGTCGAGGTCTCGTACCAGTTCTGGCCGTTGCTGTTGACGTAGATGCATTGCTGAGCGCCGCTGTTCAAGTTATAGGCGTTGTTTTGGACGTTGTAGCCATCGCCAACACCAAATACTGCCCCAGTACTACAGCTCGATTCGTTTGTTTGCGCATTTGCAACCAGGCTGCTCGAAACGAGAGCCAGACACGCTACGACAAGTGTAGCGATTCCCAGATTATTTCGCATGACTCTTCCTCCTCATTTCCGCATACGCGGGTTTCCTGCCGTTTCACGACAGACGATTAAAGGAATCAGCCGCAATGGGCTTCCTCTCAGGAGTCTTTCCGGCGCGCGCCGTTTCCATTGAGGAGATGAGATAAGTGACTTTCGCGCGAACCCAGGGAGCGAGAAGCGCCTGCTTGTCAACTCGTAAGCAGGCTCGATGGCTGTTTTTGATTCAGTGATGTCAATTCAATCAGCCAACTTTCGGCAGAAGAATATGCACGGCGAGGAACCGCAGTCAATTCAATTTGTCGGAAGAAGTCTTTACTCGGAGTGAATTGTCAGTGGGTCAACCGTTTCGGTAGAGTAAGTGGCGGATTAAGTGAATACCGAACTGGCATTCGATCTTTGCCTGTTGTAGGTCGGTTCGATTCAAGGAGCGCATGGGAATGGCAATCGATATCTCGCGGCGGAGTTTGCTTAAGGGAATTATGGCCTTTCTGCCGGCCGCAGCAGTTGCGCAGTCCGGCAAGAAGCCATGGTGGTTGGGCGACGGCATGCCGCAAGAAGGCGCCGGCACTCCGAAGATTGCCTGCGCTATCGACTTCGGCGAGGGCGTTACTGATGAGGCCATTCGCAGCATTGTCCAGATCGGTGTCTACCACGTGCTCGGCAACGGGCCGGCTCTTCCGTGGACGGTCAATGATCTGCAGCCGATAGTCGACAAGCTCAAGGCGGGCGGCATCGCACTTGGAAACCTGATGATTCGCGGCTTTGCCTTTCCCAACATCATCTACGGTCGGCCGGGACGGGACGCGGAAATTGAGAAGATTAGGCAATCGATTCAGGCCGCCGGCCAGGTCGGCATCCCCGTCGTCGAATACAACTTTTATGCGCATAGGGCAATGGAAGGCTACTTCGAAGAAGCTGGCAGGGGTGGTGCGGGATTGACCGGGGCGGATTACGACCGAATGAAGGATCTTCCGCCACTTCCCGAGGAAGGTGCGCATGACCTAAACGAGATTTGGGCCAACATCACTTATTTTCTGAAGGCTGTCGTTCCGGTTGCAGAAAAGGCAAATGTCCGGTTGGCGCTTCATCCCAACGACCCGCCCTTCCCGCTAAGCCGCGGATCGCAGCAGATCATGGCTACGCTTGCCGGCTGGAAGCACCTGATCGAAATCGTCGACAGCCCGGCCAACGGAATCACTTTCGACTGCGGGGTCACCAAGGAAATGGGAGAAGACCCGGTCGCGGTCTGCCGTTATTTCGGCTCCCGGGATCGCATCAACCATATGCATTACCGTAACCCTCACGTGATGACGCCCTATGTGAAATATGACGAGGGCTTTATCGACGAGGGCGACATTAATATGTTTGCCGTGATGCGCGAGCTGGTAAAACTGAAGTACTCGCGCGAACTCTATCCAGAACACCCGCGCGCCCTGGATTACGACCGCGCGCGGGGGCCCATCAAAGGCTATCCGGGCGGCGGCGGATATGCGGGCGACCTCTACGATATTGCCTATGCGAAAGCCATGCTCCAGGCGGCCTTGGTCGTCGAAAATGAAGATAAACCTCGCTAAGCCGAGTGAACTGGAACGCTGCGAGCGGAGTCGCTCAAGGCTCCGCATGCGCGCTTGACTTGACCAACAACGCGTCAAATTCGCTGCGCGGCATTTTTAGCTTTTCAGGATGGGCGTCGATCCACTTCGCAAACCCGTCATATTTCTCGACGGTCCATCCTCCTTCGAATTGAGCACCGTTCTTGCCCTCACGATTCAATTCAAAGTTGTAATCGTCCTTTAACGAGGTGAATTCCGCGCTGCTGATGGCTTCTTCAGCCAGGATTGCAGGAATGAAGAGGACGCCATCCGTCTTGGCCAGCACCAGGTCTCCTGGCAACACAACTGCTCTTCCAATACGAATAGGCGCATTGATGGAGGTCAACTCCATCTGCGCCCACGCAGACGGATCGTATCCACGATAGAATCCGTTGAAGTCCGGAATCTCCCGGTTCTCTTCCTGATCTCGGATGCCCGCGTCGAAGACAAACCCAGAGTGCGTATGTGCTGCAATCCCGTTACCGAGATTTGATCCGATCAGAGTCCCCTCGATGATCTTCCCGAAACCGTCTGCAACGTAGACATCTCCATCCTGCAGTTCATTAATCGGCCACATATTGGTTCCGCCTATCCGTCCCTCCGCTTTGCCCTCGGCGAGAATGGCCTTGGCCATGTCCGGCCTCGTCGGCATATATTGCGCTGTGAGGGCACGGCCTGCAAAGGGCTTCTCAATGTGAAGAGCCTGCCAGCCGCCCTCAAACTGGTTCTCGTAGCCATGTGCGCGCAGAAAGTCCCACAGGTCTTCAATGGAAAGGTCTACTGCTCGTTTGATCAGCGCGTCCGGCAGCCTTGGACGCCCGTCGGGAAATCGATCCCCCTTCCAGTCCGAGGTGTAAAAGAGAATTTGATCGCGAGTCATTTTCACTTGGCTGACTGCACGCGATGTTCCTAGCAGGGCACAAGCCAGCAAGGTGGCCGTAATCACTTTCTTCATAGAGCTCTCCACGTTCATATTTGAAGTTCCTCGCACGCTTGTTGGTACCAGGCGTCGCTGCACAACAGCGACCGAATTGTAACATCGTCATTGGGATGCCGCTCCTAATAGCCGATACATCCATCCCGTTTGCTTCCGATCGAACCAAATTGCTCCGAATTCGAGAAGTTCAAGACTGAATTGGCTGCGCATATTGCGCAGCGCGGGTCTTGAGTTTACCGTGGGGATGCTCATCGTTGAAGACATCGGTATCGGCCTCATCACTAGGACTGGCTGACAGGAGTGCACGGCCCTTTGGTGATTGGCGCCGGCTGATCGAATGAAAAAGCGAGGATTCACCAGGAGAGAATGATTGTTCGCCACTATTCAATTGCTCTAGGCCGTTGCTCTCTGGCATGGTTAGAGGCGACTTCGCTGATCCATTTACCGGTTCCGGGCCCTTTTAAGTCCGGCCGAGGAGCAGAAGCTATAGGCAGTGAATGCCTGCTTTCAGCCCACTGCGGCGGCATTGTAATATCAGCCGATCAAGAGAGTTGCTCGGAAAGAGATCAAGTTGAAAACATTTGCGGCTCCCAGATTCCGGCTTGACTACAGCACGATGCGCTGGCTTATAGCCTTTTGGCTGACTTTGTCTACGATTCTGAACGTTATCGAGAAGCAGACGCTGTCGATCGTCGCACCCTTCCTCAGGGAGACGTTGCATATCAGCTTGGCGCAGTATTCCTTCGTCGTTACTGCGTTTCTGCTGTCGTATGGAGTAATGTACGCAGTTGGTGGATGGTTCGTAGATTGCGTCGGCGAGAGGATCGGCATGGCAGTCTGCGTCGGATGGTGGGCAGTATGTACCATGCTGACGTCTCTCGTGCAGGGCGCAATTAGCCTGGGTGCGGTCCGGTTCTTAGTTGGTTTAGGAGAACCAGGCGTTTATCCCGCAGCACTCAAGACGACCACGCGCTGGTTTCCGAAGGCGGAACGCGGCACTCCGATTGCATTATTCTCTTCGGGCGGCGCAATTGGGAATATGCTTGCGGCACCGTTGATTGCGCTGGTCGCGCTGCGATTCGGGTGGCGGGCGTCCTTCCTTCTGCCCGGAACACTTGGGCTGCTCTGGCTCGCTGGCTGGATGGCCATGTACCGTCTGCCTGAGAAACACCCGGGAGTCACAGGAAGAGATTTGGCCAATCTGGCGGAGGAGGACTCGACCGATCCGAAGTCAGGCTGGTTTGCTCTCTTTCGTAATCGCAACGTGATGGCGCTTGTGTTGGCCAGGCTAATCTCCGACCCGGTGAACTACTTCTATGTATTTTTCATACCGGAATATCTGAAAAGCCAGCGTGGCTTTAGCCTGGCTGACATTGGGATGTACGCATGGATGCCCTTCATGGCCGGGGCGGTTGGCGGAATAGTGGGCGGGTGGTGGTCGGATACCTTGATCAAGCGGGGTACGCACCCAGCGAAGGCGAGATTGCGCATCCTGTACATCTCGGCTGCGGTTGCCCCTCTGGGAGTTCTTACCAGCCAGGTACGCTCCGCTGCTTTGGCATTGGCGCTGATGTCGCTCATGTCGTTCATCATTTACTGCTGGTTCATCAACACGGCTGCTGTCATTCCCGATATTGCTTCGGTTCGCCAGACCGGTTCCATCCTGGGAATTATGGGGACCGCAGGAACATTCGGGGGAATGTTGTTCATGCCGCTGGTCGGGTTTCTGGTAACGCGATTCGGCTCCTATCGGTTCGTGTTTGCAATTGCAGGTTCAGTCCACGTCATCGCGGCTCTCATACTTTGGGCCATGATCCGGACTCCGAAGCAAACGCGCAGGGCTTTTGAGGCGTGCTATGAGGCTTAAGGACAAAGTGGCTGTTGTAACTGGCGCCAGCCGCGGGATCGGTCGCGGCATCGCCGTGCGCATGGCAAAAGAGGGCGCAGTAGTGATCGTGAACTATAACTCTTCTGCTAACGAGGCCACGCAGATCGTCAGCGAGATCGAACAGGCTGGCGGAAGAGCGATTGCGCACAAGGCAGATGTAGGCGATCTGGAGTCGCACGACGGGTTGCTGGCGGAATGTGACCAGTTTGGCGGGATCGACATCCTGGTGAACAACGCGGGGCTTGAAGTGCTCGAGTGGTGTCTCGACGTGACCCCCGCAGCCTGGGACAAGACCCACGACGTAAATCTGAAGGGTTGCTACTTTTTGAGCTGCAAAGCGGCTAGGGCGATGAAAGGGCGAGGGGGCAAGATCATCTGCATCTCCAGCGTGCACGATGTTCAACCCCTGCGGAGGCGTGCCGCCTATTCGTCAAGCAAAGGCGGTCTCTTGATGATGGTTAAATCATTGGCGCTGGAACTTGCGCAGTTTGGCATCAATGTGAACGGAGTTTCACCGGGGGCAATTCTGACGGACATGAATCGTGCAAGTCTGGAGGATCCCTCCGGTAAAGAACGGATGCTGGCAAGAATTCCGGCGGGGAGAATTGGGAATCCTGAGGATATCGCTGCAGCGGTCGCATTCCTTGCCTCTTCCGACGCTGACTATATTCACGGCACAACGATCTACGTTGATGGCGGACTTCTGCTTTCTTAGGCAACTTATTACCAAACCGCTTTTATGGAGACGACAATGGAGACGCACGGAGAAACAAATAATGGGTTCAACCTGGAAGATATCTGCGAGCGCTATAAGAAGCTGTATGGCGGCCTCGTATTTGATGTACTGGAGGGGTTGGGCCGCCCCGATCAGGCGGTTTCGCACGAATTGGTGGCTCTCAGTCCGGGAATGAAGCTTGCCGGCCCAGCATTCACGGTGAAGGGGACCTTGACCGCTGAACGAGATACTGCAGGCCGCAGCAAGCGAATGAAGATGGTCTGCAGCATGACACATCCATGTGTCGAGGTGCGTGACCGGGGAACGCCATTCAACGTAGCGCTCTATGGCGAACTGAGCGCAACAACGGCACGGGCACATGGGGCCGTTGGCGCTCTGATTGATGGCGGAACGCGTGACAGCAACCATTTGATTGCCATGAACTTTCCTGTCTTTGCGCGTTACCGCTCACCGGTCGAGGCGTTCGGCAGGTACACGCTGCTAAGTTCCCAGGTGCCAGTAAGAATCTCAGGCGAAACCTCCGAGACCGTCACGGTAAACCCCGGAGACTTCATCTTTGGAGAAGAAGATGGCGTAATCGTGATCCCGAAGGAATTGACGATCAGGGTACTTGAGGAATGCGAACGGATCAAGGGATTGGAAGATCAGGCACGTCACGACTTTGCCCGCGGTGATGATCCCGTCGAAGTCTTCCAGCGCTATCAAAGGTTCTAATTAAGGCGACTGGGTACCTGAATTTCGTTCGACTGGGCGGCAAGTCTGTGCTTGTGACCGAGACGAGTCATGGCATTGGCTAGGCTGCTTCTCGCCTCTTGACAGCACGCTAATCACCCGATGAAGAGGGTCGCTACACGCAGCAAGACTGGAATCGCACCTTATTCGTCCCTGAAAGTAGATTCTCTATGCTAAAGAGGCATGTTGTTCTTGCTTTGCTTCTTCTGGCTGGCGACCTCACTCTGGCGGCTCAGCTACCCGCGCCTGATCCAGCCAGTGTTGAGCAGCGCGTGCAAACCTTGATGTCCACACTTTCCATCGAGCAGAAAGTAGACATCCTGGTTGGATCAGAGGACATGTATATCGATGCTGTCCCTTCGATTGGGATGCCGCGCATCAAGCTGTCGGATGGACCGGCTGGCGTGCGGGTTTGGGGTCCAGCTACGGCCTATCCTGCCGGAATTGCCTTGGCCGCTACCTGGGATCCGGCGTTGGTGGAAGAGGTTGGCAAAGCGCTCGGTATGGACGCGCGAGCAAGAGGGGTTCACATTCTGCTGGCACCGGGAATGGACATCTACCGCGCTCCAATGGGTGGCCGTAACTTCGAGTATTTTGGAGAGGACCCATTTCTGGCGTCGAGAATCGCTGTCGCCTATATTCGCGGCGTGCAGAGCGAAGGAGTCGCTGCGACGGCCAAACACTATATCGCCAATGATTCCGAGTACAACAGGCATAACGTGAACGCAGTCGTGGATGAACGGACCCTACGCGAGATATACATGCCCCCGTTTGAAGCGTCTGTGAAAGAGGCCCATGTTGCAGCCGTGATGGACAGTTACAACCTCCTGAACGGAGAACACACTACGCAGAATCAGTGGCTGAACAATGAAGTGCTCAAGAAGGATTGGGGATTCGACGGAATCCTCATGTCGGACTGGGATGCCACCTACGATGGCCTAGCCGCAGCCGCCGCAGGGCTTGATCTTGAGATGCCACGCGCAAAATTCATGAACAAGCAGTTGCTGTTGTCCGCAATCGCTTCAGGGAAGCTCAGGACGGAGACGGTCGACGACAAAGTAAGGCGAATTCTTCGCATCTTTGTGCGCTTCGGCTTCTTCGATCGCCCGCAGGAAGATCTCTCTATACCGTTATATCCACAAGGCGCACGAGGTATCGCCCTGCAAGCAGCGCGAGAAAGTATGGTGCTGCTGAAGAACAACGGCGTGCTACCACTGCAGGTCAACAAAATAAAGACGATTGCCGTCATTGGACCGGATGCGCACCCGGCGATTCCAGGCGGCGGTGGCAGTGCATTCACCACGCCGTTTGTAGCCTCCAGCTTTCTCACCGGACTTAGCGATGAGCTTGCAGGTAAGGTGAAGGTGCTCTACGCCCGTGGCCTGCCTACAGCGGATGCAGTCTTCAATGAAACCAACTTCACCACTCCTGATGGCAAACCTGGATTGAAGATGGAAACTTACGCGAACCAGGACCTCACCGGCGCCGCAGCCACCGATATCGTACGCCATGTCAACAGCTGGAAATTCGAAATGTGGTCCGCTGCATCTCTGCCCCGCAAGAGCATCCGCTGGTCTGGAAGCTTCCTGCCGCCTAAGAGTGGAAGCTATCTTCTTCTTGCGGCAGCAGCTTCGCGCGATACCTATCGAGTGGAAGTGGACGGTCACGAGGAGCTAGTGCAGCAGCGAAGCGAAGGGCAGTCGCCTCGGGCAAGCCAAATCACCCTGACTGCGAATCATCCAGTGCAAGTGGTAATTGAATACAAGCCGGACACAAGCAATTTGCGCATGGGATTTGGCATCAAGGCTATGGACGATCTCATCGCACCAGAAGTGAAACAGATCGCTGCGAAAGCTGATGCTGTGATTGTTTCTGTAGGCTTCGATCCCACAAGCGAGTCCGAAGGTCTCGATAGAAGCTTTGCGCTGCCGTGGGGACAGGCTGCCCTTATCAACGTGATCACAGCCGCAAATCCGAAGACAATCGTCAACGTCACGGCCGGCGGAGCATTTGAGACTGCGCCCTGGCTGGGGAATACCGCGGCCCTCATTCACAACTGGTACCCCGGGCAGGAAGGGGGGCGCGCCCTCGCTCAGATTATCCTGGGGCAGTACTCACCTGAAGGCAAGTTACCAATCAGTTTTGACAGGCGGTGGGAGGATAACCCTGTTCACAATTCGTACTATCCGAACGGTACGGCGTCAGGTCACGAACTCGACGTCAATTTCCTTGAAGGTATGATGGTCGGCTATCGCTACTACACCAGTAAGCAGCAAAAACCGCTATTTCCATTTGGCTTCGGGCTGAGCTACTCATCGTTTCAATTATCCGATTTGCAACTGTCTTCGGACCACCGCTCGGCTGCCTCTCTCAAAGAGTCGCCGCTCGAAGTGAGCGTTGAAGTAAAGAACAGCGGTCAAGTCGCCGCAGCCGAGGTCGTGCAAGTCTACGTCAGGAACAATACCTCGAGGGTCGCTTGTCCTGAAAGGGAGCTGAGAGGCTTCGCGAAAATACGTCTCGGCCCAGGAGAATCCAAACGGGTGACTCTGGAGTTGACTGACCGGGCTTTCGCATACTTTGACACAGAGAACCATGACTGGCGGATTGATCCTGGAGTATTTCAGATTCTTGCTGGTTTCTCCTCAGAAGACACACCGCTGACCGCCAATGTAATGATTGGCAGATGAGCTTGGTTTGTTGCTGTGCCTCGCCAAAACTCCTGTGCTCCGCAAAAATTATCTACGCCCTGAAAACACAGGCCTTTCAGTCCGAATTGCCAGACGTATGTTGCTCGCCGGAGTGCTCCCAGCGATGATTGGATCGATGCGATTCCTGAGATGGCTCTGTTCGATAATTGACGTTTTTCGAGACTTGGCGCGCGAGGCACCAGGTTTCGTTCGCGCGGCTCTCAGTTCTCGCGCCGCCCTGATCGCCGAAAACCTATTTCTGCGCAAGCAATTGGCGTTCTACCAAGAGCGTGCGCTTCGGCCGCGCCGGCTGACCGATACTGCCCGGCTTTGGTTGATATTCTGGTCGCGTTTCTTTGATTGGCGGTCGGCTCTGATGGTCGTCAAGCCCGCAACCCTGATCGGCTGGCATCGCAAGGCGTTCCGGCTATTTTGGAGATGGAAGTCGCGGCCGGGCAGGCGGCGCATCCCTCAGGATCTACGCCAACTCATTGAGCAGATGGTTCGCGAGAATCCGACCTGGGGGGAAGAACGCATCGCTCATGAACTGTGGCTCAAGCTCGGTATCCGCGTCTCTCCGCGGACGGTAAGAGCCTACTGGCCAACCAGAGATCCACGATCTCATCGGCGCTCGCAGAGTTGGAGTATATTTGTCCGCAACCACGCCCGAACCCTTGTGGCGTGCGATTTCATGGTCGCTGTCACAGCTCGTTTCCACGTCATTTATATCTTCGTGGTGATGGAGATCGGCTCCCGCAGAATCCTTTGTCGCAGCGCGACACCGCACCCAACTGCCGAATGGACGATCCAACGGCTACGGGAAGCCATACCAAGCGATCACGAGTATCGCTTCCTCATTCATGATCGACACGCGACGTTCTCCTCAGAACTGGACGCAGCCGTAGCTGGTCTCGGACTGCAGGTGCTGAAGACGCCCGTTCGAACGCCGCAGGCAAATGCATACTGCGAGCGATTGATCGGAATGATGAGAAGAGAATGCCTGGACTTTATGATTCCGCTCAACGAGCGCCATTTGCGGAAGATCGTTCGCGAATGGGCCACACATTACAACAAAGGCCGCCCGCACTCCCGCTTGGGTCCGGGAATTCCGGATCAGAGGGCGACACCGCCGTATAGGGCGCATCGTCACCGCTTTGAGGTGGGGGAACGAATTACTTCGACATCGGTCTTGGGCGGGCTTCACCATGAATATGCAATTGAGAAAGCCGCTGCCTAGCTACCGATTTGATTTTTGCGGACGACAGGTTGATTTCAGCCAGTAGCGGCCGGTAGGTACCCCGCACTGGCGGATCTCATCCCTATCGGCTGTAGTCAAATTTGTAACTCTCAAAGCACCCAAGAGCCACAAGGACCAACAGGGGTCGGCAGGCGAGTAGTAAACAGCTCAATCAAAATCACTTATTTTCACTCAATTTTAGCAGGCTTCAATAAACAGTAAAATCTGCTTTGGGAGCAGAGGGTCGGGGGTAGCCGACATCTGCGAAGGCTGGGCGTCAAGCATAGGGAAGGTGTCCGTGCCGAGGGTACTGTCGTGATGCGCTACGAGTTTTCTGGCCAGTTTTCTTTTCTCGCTGCGCCCCACGGTTCGATTTATCGGGATCTATTCGGCCCCTTCTCCATGCAATGAATCCACTGCACTCCCGGCATTTCTTTCGCGATAACTCTTTTGATTTCGGCGGGTTAGCGGATTCTCGTTTCTGACATATAGTTCTGATGTATACTATATCACGAGAATAAAACGCCATGATCCCTGAGACGAAATCCACAGCCAGAGCGAAGCGCAGAGTCGTTGCTCCCGCAGAGAAACGTATTCAAGTCCGGCTCACCGTCGATTCCAAGTTCACCAAGACACATTTCAGCCAACTCTTTGCCGTGCTGAAAATCCGGAGACAGAACGCTCTCGCTGAGCACATCATCATGAGTTTCAAAACCAAGGCCGCGCAGGCGCAGATTCTGGCTTTCTATAACGGCCGTGGCTGGACATTCCGTTCCAAAGTATTGACACCTCGTTCGTCTTCCCTTTGACCCACGACATTGCCGACGAGCTGGAGAGAGTCGGCGGCGAGATTCTCGGCGGCGTGAATAAGTCCAAGACTTTTCGCGTGATGGTGGCCTACTTCGCAGCCGTTTATAAACTCAAGACTCCAGTCCGATCCACATTCGTATAGTCCCTCCAGGACAGCTTGCTGACGGCGACTGCATACACGCGATGCTCGCCGTGAAGAGCTTGCCACCAATGGGCCATGGCGCATGGTTCGCGCACTTCGCAGTCAATAGCGGATGTCCTCAGCAATGAGCTATCTGCTACCACGTTCGTTTCTCAGCATTCTGACGTTGTTGCGCGATGCCCGATAGGCAGTCTGGCGGAGTTGAGCAACTCCCTCGATAATCTCTTGCCGCTTCCCCTCGTGAATCGATACTCTGAAAGCTTCCTGGCCCGTGGAAGACCTGACAAGGGCAATTGTCAGGTTGCCGCCGACATTCGCCTTCGGCTCTGGTTGTTGCGATGCTTTCAGGATTTCGAGAAGTTGTCGGGACTGGGCGGCAGGCTGGAGAGTTGAAAGAAGCAGCCGCGCATCTGTTTCGTCGGTGAAGATCAAATCTTCGGTTTCCTCAGTTCTGAGTCTGGTTTCGATGGAATGCAGTCGCACGGCTCGGAGTTGGAGAGGATTCGCGAGGAGTTGTTCCTGGTAGAAGGCGCCTTGCATCTCCGGGTCCGTGAATTGGGCGAAGATGCCGTGCTTGATCGCGCACCAGGTAACCATCCGCTTCCACTTTTCGCTTCCTGTACATGCGATCCGCGATCCGTATTTCTGGACGGCCATCTCCAACCCGAAGACAATTGCCGCCTCGTCCTGATTGAGTACGGTCACAAGGCGTCCGCGGTCGATGACGGAAACTCTCCCGTTCAGCATGTACGATACATCGCCGGTCTTCCGGTTGATCGTCCAGATGCGTGTCGTGGCGATCTGTTCAGCAAGATTCTGTTCCCGCTGTTGAGTCGATAGCCGCCGCTGCGCAAAGTCTGCCCAGTCGGATTTCTGATTATTCTCTGGCGGCAGCCCGATATGCAGTGCGTTTGGTTCAAGGGTCGCGTCGAGCCGGCGCTGGTTACGTTGGTCCGCATAGCGCCAGCCACGCAGTTGTGACGCCGCCCGCGCGTCGCCCTCGGCGGCACGCTCAGCAACCCATGTGCACAGGCTCTTCGGAAACTGTGCTTGGCGCGTCTTCTGCGTGGACAACTTGAGCGTTCGTAGCTCAATGACGGACGCGGCTACATCCTCCGACAGCAATATCTTTTTGGCGGGCCACGGTTGCACCAACGCGCGGATTTCCTTTTTGCGTTGCTTCAGCCGGGTGCGGGTTTGTTGTCGGTCCTCTCTGCCCTTCGCAGTAATGCCTTTGCAGACTACCCTTTGCTGGTTTCGGTATCGATTATATTCAAACAAAAGGGCTTTTCTGTCCTGGAGTCGCTGCTCTCTTCGTTCGTCCCGTAGCGTCTGGTTACGAACAGTAGTATGTCCGGTATCTGCCGGGGGAGACTGAAGCGCTGTCGGGGGCTCTCTCCAGGCCCCGAGAAGCTGTTCGGTCGCCTTACGATTCTCTTTACCAGCAAAGTTATGACGAAATACATCGGATGCTTTTACGCGGATGGCGTGGTCGATGGCGAGGACTGTGTACCCGCCTGCTTCCCCTTTTTCTATGCGAAGATGAGATTTCGCAAGAAGTGTATGCAGGGCGTCCCATGAGGCGCTCTGGCGAGCTAGCAGCGTTCGTACACGCGGAGCGACTTCTCGACGCACATAGGTCTGGAGGGACTCTTCATCGTGATAGTGTTCGTACTTTGCGGCGGCGCCAATCGTCTGGTCTTCAGTGGACCGGGACTTATTGCGCTCGGATCTGAATGTCCGCACAGCCTTTTGAGTGGCCTCGTCCCATCGCATTGGACCAAGCGTGTGGGACCAGCCATACTTGGCTTCCAGATGGCGTACTGCGCCATCGAGTGTGAGCCAACTATAAGTTGGTGTATGCGCTCTATACGTAACAGGGTGAACCTTGTTTACCATGACGTGGATATGGAAGTGTTTCTTGTCGTCGTGAGCAACGAGAACGTACTGGTGTTGTTTGAAGCCAAGTTGGTTCAGCGTGTATGAGGCAGAATCAATCCACTCTGCCCGCGACGGGCGTTCTCCTGGAGGCCACGCGAGTTCATAGTGAAAAACTGCGTCGTTGCAGCGTGGGTTCAGAGATTCGACTCCTTTCATCTCGGCAGCGGCTGTGTCGAAACTGACAAGGTTGTACGACATTACGACGTCTCCCCGGAGAAGAGTCTTTCCGGTTTCCGGGTCGCGTTCCATTGTGAGGTAATTCAGGAGCCGCTTAAAACTGCTTCCCGACTTCCGCTTGCTCGGTTGCACTTTGGCGATCATTCTGAATGCTCGTCGTTCTTGACAATGACCCGCAGCGTTGCGGTGATCCCTGCAAGAATCGAATTCAGTTCACTGCGAAGTGTGCCTTCCTGTGGAAGGCCGGTTATTTGCATGAGCAGATGTTTTTGCAGGCCGCACAAGCTGCTCAAACGGGCAACCGCCTTGTCGCTTACGCGCGAATGAATTCGCTTATTCAGCGAACATCTTCGCAAGTATTCGCTCACGGTGAGTCCGGCCTTCTGCGCTTGTGTATGCAGAATTTCCTTCTCGTCACTCGTGACACGAATGTGGATTTCCGATGTGACGCCTTGCGCTCGTTTGGGTCGTGGCATTGTGCCTTGTCCTTTCTGCGGGGTCTCGGGGCGCAGCCCTGAGCGAGATGCGCAACCATTTCTCCGAGTAGCCGCAGGCGGATTGGAGAAATGGTGGTGGAGACGCGAAACCCCGCAGGGGTTTTGTGGCTACAGCGCGCACCTCGCCGTGCCACTTAACAATTCCGGTTGCTCAGGCAACAGTTCCGACTTTAATTTAATACATATTTGATGTCAACATTGTGCTATGATGTTCTCGACTCGTCGTTGGCAAGGAAAGGAGGAAGGCAGATGGAAAATCGGCGCCGCAACCCGCAATCGCTCACCGCAGAGCAATTTGAGGCCTTTCGCACTCGCCTAGATGAGAGAGGGGATGTACCTCCGCCGCAACCCGAGTCCTACATGATGGGGGAGATCGTGCGAGGCGTATACCCGCAGTTGAAAAAGTTGCGGGAGAATGGCTACACGCTGAAGATGTTGGTCCGCGTTTTTGAAGAGAACGGCGTCACAATCACAATCCACGCCCTTTCTACCTACCTGAAGAACCTGGCGTTGCCAAAGGAACACGCTCCAGTAAAGGCCGCCAATAAGGGCACGGTGGGGTCACCAACCGTTGAAGTAAAGCGTGGACAATTCCAGATGAAACCGGACATTCCGCTTTAGGAAAAGAGCAGGGTATGGCAAGAGTTTGCTTTGTAACGGCAGTGCTGGCCTGGTCGGCTATCCGCAACATTTGGATGCCCCGCAGAAATCGATTGGTGGATCCTGCAATGTACTCGGCACATCTTCGAGAAGATCTACGGAGATGATCGCGGCAACCATGTCAAGGAACTTCGTTCGTTTTCTCCTCAAGACACAACCTAACCGTCCACGCAACCTCCGGCTTCCTGTGTTGCCGGAGCGAGAAAACAGGTTGACATGGAAACCGAATGGCTTACCGCAAATGAGGCTGCCCAATATCTGAAGGTGAGGCCGCGCACGCTGCTCCAGTGGGTGCGGGAAAGAAAGATCCCCGCACACCGGCTATCCGGCGTGCGACGGTGTGTCTGGAGATTCCGAAGGCATGAGTTGGATGCTATTCTGTGCTCGTCATCCGCTGACCCTGCTGAGGGGAGGTAGCAATGAGGGTTCAGCGACACGCAAGCGGGTCTGTGCGCTATGACAAACGGCGCAAGACCTGGAATTACCTCTGGTATGACGGCCCAACTCGCCGGTCAAAGCGAATTGGGACGAAGCAAGAATTTCCAACCAAGGCCGCCGCATGGAAGGAAGTCGAAAGCCTTGAACTCCAGCAACCGAAACCACAGGACGGGGACACGGTGCGAAGCGTGATTACACGGTATGAAGCTGAGCGGATGCCCTCACGTCAATCGACGGCGCGGGTGTATCGCTCTTTCCTCAACAATCACATACTGCCGAAGTGGGGTGAAACGCGGATTCAGGACGTACAGCCCCGCCCGGTTGAATTGTGGCTCCGTGAGCTGCCCTTATCGCCAAAATCCAAGACGCACGTGCGGTCACTCATGCACGGGCTTGTGGAGTTTGCGATGTGGGCCGGGCTGCTGGACATCAGCCGCAACCCCGTCTCCCTTGTCCCGCAACATCGGGGCAACGCGGAAAGTACGGAAAGCCCGGAGCCTCACAGCGGAGCAGTTCCACGCTCTGCTGAAAGAGCTACACGAGCCGTTCTCCACTATGGCTCTGCTTTCTGTATGCTTGGGCCTTCGCATCAGTGAGGCTCTTGCCCTCCGGTGGGGTGACGTGGATTGGCTAGGCTCACGGCTGTGTGTCCAGCGAGGCATCGTGAAGCAAATTGTGGCCGATGTGAAGACGGAAGGCTCCGCACGGACATTCAGCCTCGCGGGCGAATTGCTGGAGCGCCTGAAGACCTGGAAACAGCGCTCGGATTTTTCGGGAGCTGCCGACTGGATCTTCGCAAGCCCATTCAAACTCGGCAGACTCCCGTACTCCTACACGGGCGTGTGGCGGGAACTTGAGCGGGCCGCTAGGCGTCGCGAAAATCGGGCATATCGGTTCGCACTCTTTCCGGCACACTTATCGCTCATGGCTTGACGCTGTGGGCACCTCAGTGGCCGTGCAACAGAAAATGATGCGGCACACGGACATCCGCACCACGACGAACATCCCCGGGGATGTCGTTACGGATGAAATCAGCACGGCGGGCTTGAGGGTTGCTGAACTTGCATTCCAGACAAACGGAGCGCAAGCAGAGCGCGAATCCAGCTAAGTTGTTGGAAAGGTTCGTCCCTCGCGCGACCTTTACCTCCCCATCTCGAACTCAAACTCGAATCAAATATGCGAAAGAAATCGTACGTTATCCCCACGTTATCGGTCATTGGTCCGCAAGCAAAGTCCTGGAGGAAGGGCTCATAGCGCTCTCTAAATAGCGATTGATGATGACTCCGAGGCTCGAAATATGACCGGGCTTCGTCATGTCTTCGTGAGAGCAATGGAGATAATGTGTATGAATTTCCCCTGACAGGTATTGCCGCCAAAGATCGGGCGATCGAATATTATCTCGCAATGTAGCAATCACGAGGACCATATCACCATCAAATTGAGAAGGAGTATAGCCTGATGACAAGCGGGCATTGTTCTCTATCACTGAGACGATACGCTCTAGCTGAAGATCGTCCATCTGAGCAAAGATAGGATCCTCATGTAGCAGCAGTTTGAGTCTCGTGCGGTCATTGTTTATTGGAGCGCTTGCTTGAAGTTTGTCGGAAGCATCTCCGTTGAGTTCCTCGATGAGTGTTTTGTCAAGGGTAGATTTGTTCAGCCTGGAGTCGGCGGACTCTTTTAAAGAGGGAAATGCGTCGAGTAGAATAAGTGCGCGGATGGCGTCACCTTCCTGCCTCAGCCGTGCGGCTGCCTCATATGCGACCAATCCGCCAAAAGACCATCCGAGTAAGTGATAAGGTCCTTGCGGTTGAACTATGCGAATCTGCTCGAGATAATCTTCGATCATTTCGCTTAACGACGTGGCAACGCTGTCTTTCTGATCCAGCCCTCGGGCTTGAAGCGCGTATATTGGGACCCAAGGATCGATGACTGTAATGAGCCTACTGTATGACCATCCTAGTCCAACTCCCGGATGAAAGCAGAACAAGGGTGAGGTGTGGCCGCTTTTGCGGATGGCCAAAAGGGGAACATAAGCATTTAGGTGTTGGCTAGCTTTCAATGTGTGGGTCATACCTTCGATGGTTGGTGATTCAAGAAAGCTACGCATAGATAATTGACTCTGAAGCAGTGTCTCGATACGAGTGAGCATCTGCGCGGCCAGCAGGGAGTGCCCGCCAAGCGAGAAGAAGTTGTCGTGCCTGCCGATGCGGTCGAGCTTGAGCACCTCGGCCCAGATCTGCGCCAGGGCCGTTTCGATCTCGCCCTGCGGCGGCTCATATCCGTGCGTCGCATAGGCGCCGGTGTCGGGAGCCGGCAGTGCCTTGCGGTCCAGCTTGCCGTTGGGCGTTAGCGGCAGCGTGTCCAGGCGAATATAAGCCGCCGGCACCATATACTCGGGTAGTGCCGCCGAGAGATGGGAGCGCAACGCTCCCCGCCTGAAACCGTGCTCTTCGAAGGCAGCCGTGTAGTAGGCTACCAGACGCTTATCGCCGGGTGTGTCCTCGCGTGCGATCACCACAGCTTCGCGCACGCCGGATGACCGGCCAGACGGCCTCGATCTCTCCCAGTTCGATGCGGAAGCCGCGGATCTTCACCTGATAGTCGTTGCGGCCAAGAAACTCGATGTTGCCGTCCGCCAGCCACCGGCCCAGGTCCCCCGTCCGGTACATCCGCGCTCCGGATCGCCAGTAAACGGATCCGCGAGGAAACGCTCCGCTGTCAGCTCCGGACGGTTCAGATATCCACGCGCCACGCCAGCACCGCCAATGTACAACTCGCCTCTAACGCCGACCGGCACAGGCTCGCTGTGCGCGTCCAGTATGTAGATCTGCGTGTTCGCGATCGGACGACCAATGGAAACTCGGTCTATCGATCTTGCATCCATACTTTGCCACGTACTAGCGTTCATTGTTACTTCTGTCGGCCCATACAAATTAACTAATCCCTGTGCCGCGATGGAAATTGCCCCCTTGACCTGAGTTGCGTTAAGAGGTTCCCCACCACAGAAAATGTACCGGCACTGGAAGTCTTTACTTTGCCATGGGCCCGAAAGCATCACTCGCAACAGACTCGGAACAAATTGGACAATTGTGACATTGTTATTCTTCACGATTTCCGCGATGGCGCTAGGATCCTTCCCTAGTTCCATTGGCATCAGAAATATACGCCCCAATTGCAAGGGAGGTCCACACTTCCCATAGCAGAACCATCGAACGAAATTGGAGTGCGCTGTAATATTTTGTCTCTCGGATTAATCTTAAACTTTTGACATTGCCAAGAAGTATGGTTACACAAGCCGCGGTGTTCCACCATGACGCCCTTGGGCGTACCGGTGGATCCCGAGGTATAGATGACATAGGCGAGGTGATGGGGATCGAGTCCGATGCGGGCCGGATCGGGGTTGATATCAGGCTGATCCTTCCATGCTGCTCCGTCTTCCAGGTCGAGGACCGGCAGCCTGTCGCCGATTCCCGAGAACAGGCCTGCCAGATGGCTCTGGGTGAGCAGGGCGATCGGTCCAGAATCGTCGAGCATGAAGCGCAGCCGTTCCACCGGATAATCCGGATCCAGCGGCACGTAGGCCCCCCCGGCCTTAAGCACTGCGAGCAGGGCGACGATCATCTGGAAGCTGCGTTCCAGGCAGATTGCCACTCTGTTGTCGGGCCTGACGCCCAGTTCCCTCAGGTGATGGGCCAGCCGATTGGCTCTGGCGTTCAGTTCCGCGTAGCTGAGCGAGTCGTTCTCGAAGACCACGGCGACGGCATCGGGAGTTTTCTCCACCTGCGCCTCGAACAGCTCGTGCACGCACTTGTCGGCGGGAAAATCGGTCCTGGTGTCGTTCCACTCGTACAGCACACGATGACGCTCGGCCGCGCTGAGAATGGGTAGACGGTCAACTGCCTGAGTCTCATCGACGACCATGGCCGCGAGCAGGTTGCGGAAGTATCCGAGGTAGCGCTCGATTGTGGATGGCTCGAACAGCGAGGTGGCGTACTCCAGTCCCCCGATGATCCGATCCCCAGATTCCACCAGCGACAGAGACAGATCGAACTTGGCTGTTCTTCTGGAGGCCGTACCCAGCCATCGCACTTCCAACTCCGGCAACTCCAAACGGCCTCGCTCGTTGTTCTGCCAAACGAACATCGTCTGGAATAGGGGGGTATGCGCGAGGCTGCGGACAGGGTTGATCAGTTCGACCACCTGCTCGAAGGGGATATCCTGGTTCTGCTGCGCGGCGATGGACCGTGCCCTGACCTGCTCCAGCAACTGCTTCACGGTCGACGACGAACTCAGATCCACACGCAGTGCCAGGGTGTTGACGAAGAAGCCGATCAGGTTTTCGATCTCAGTCCGCCCGCGATTCGCCATAGGCGTGCCGATAACCACATCCTGCTGGCCGGATAGTCTTGCCAGCAGAGCGGCCCATCCGGCCAACAGGGTCATGAACAGAGTGGCTCCGTGACAGCTGCTGAACTCCCTCAGTCCTGCCGTCAGTCGCTCGTCAAGCACCAGACCCGCCAAGGCTCCGGCATAGTCCTTTTCCACAGGCCGCACATGATCAGTGGGCAATTCGAGTAGCTCCGGGGCTCCGGCAAGCGCCGTCTTCCAGTAAGTGGCCTGCTGTTGCAGTATCTCGCCTTCGATCCATTGCCGCTGCCAGACGGCGTAATCGGCATACTGAATCTGCAAACTGGGCAGAGGATCGGCTCCACCTTCGCGGAAGGAAGCGTACAAGGCGCTCAGTTCGCTGTTGAAAATACCTGTCGACCAGCCGTCGGAGACAATATGATGCATGGTGAGCAGCAGAGCATGATCATTGTCAGCCAGCTGAATCAGCCGGCCTCGGATCAGCGGACCGGCTTTCAAATCAAAGGATGCACCGGCTTCCTGCGTGGCGAGGCGCTCTAGTTCCGCTTCAACATCACCGCAGCTGCGAAGATCGTGTTCGAGTAGCAGGAAGCTGCTTTCCTCGGCCGCAGCAATCCGCTGCACCGGTGCCCCATCCAGAAAATCGAAGGTGGTGCGCAGAGCCTCGTGCCGGAACACAATGCGATCCAGCGCTTCCTGAAGAGCTGCGCGATCCAGTTCTCCGTTCAAACGCAACCCAAACGGAATGTGATATGCCCGGCTGACGCCTTCCATCTGCGCCAAAAACCACAACCGCTGCTGCGCAAACGAAAGAGGCAGATATCCAGGATGGTGAATGGAAAAGCGTGCCGACTGCGCGTCCAGTACGTATCCAGTTGGAATCTGCATCTTATTCAATCACCCTTCCGGTCTCGGAATCGAACCAAGTATCACCATGATCGCGGGATACAATTTTATGTCCGTTGGATCCAGTGGCGGTAATAATATAGGGCACGAAAGCTGACCGCGGCGCGATCAGAGGCAGTTCCGTGTGTGCTGCGCCCGCAAGGACACCGGCCAGATCGCAGAGTACCGGATACATGAACACATCGCGGACAGCCACTTCCAGACCGACGCGCTGCCGCAACCGGGCGACCACCCGCACCGCCAGCAGGGAGTGCCCGCCAAGCGAGAAGAAGTTGTCGTGCCTGCCGATGCGGTCGAGCTTGAGCACCTCGGCCCAGATCTGCGCCAGGGCCGTTTCGATCCCGCCCTGCGGCGGCTCATATCCGTGCATCGCATAGGCCCCGGCTTCCGGCGCCGGCAGCGCACGCCGGTCCAGCTTGCGGCTGGGTGTCAACGGCAGCGACTCCATGGACACGTATGCAGCCGGGACCATGTGCTCGGGAAGAACCGACGACAGGTGCGTACGCAACTGTTCTGCGGCGGAGATGTCCTGATCCGAAGCGGCGGGATGGGAAGTGGTGTAATAGGCCACCAGACGCTTATCGCCGGGGGTATCCTCGCGAGCCATTACGACCGCCTCGCGTACCGCCGGGTGTTCCAGCAGACGGGCTTCGATCTCCCCCAACTCGATGCGGAAGCCGCGGATTTTCACCTGATAGTCGTTGCGGCCAACAAACTCGATGTTGCCGTCCGCGAGCCACCGGCCCAGGTCCCCCGTACGGTACATCCGCGCTTCCGGATCGTCCAGGAATGGATCCTTGAGGAAACGTTCCGCCGTCAACTCCGGACGGTTCAGATATCCACGCGCTACGCCGGCACCGCCGATATACAACTCGCCTGTAACGCCGACCGGCACAGGCTCACCGTTCGCGTCCAGTATGTAGATCTGCGTGTTCGCGATCGGGCGGCCAATGGGAATGGAGTGTCCGGCCGACGTTTCAATTTCGGATGGAATTGGGTGATATGCCGCGATCCCCGCGCATTCAGTTGGACCATAGCTGTTTATAAACTCTGTTTGCGTCTCGATTCCGAGCAACCTGTCAGGCTGAATAGATTCTCCACCAAAGATCACACGCTCCAATCTGGATAGCTCGTTATTCATTCTTGCATCTATCAATTGATAGAACCCCGTTGGGGTAATGTTCATGAAGTTCCCATTCCCACCTAATCTTGAGATTAATGAGAGAATCATTTGAGGATCGTATATATCCCTTACTAAACAGAGTCGCCCCCCAACGAGAAGGGGTGCATAGATATTCTTATAGGTAAGATCGAAGCTCGTTGATGTCACGATAACAGCAGTATCTTTGGGCGAAAGCTTGAATTCCCGGATATAGCAAAGAACCAAATTTCGTACCCCGCGGTGTTCAACCATGACGCCCTTGGGCGTACCGGTGGATCCCGAGGTATAGATGACATAGGCGAGGTGATGGGGATCGAGTCCGATGCGGGCCGGATCGGGGTTGATATCAGGCTGATCCTTCCATGCTGCTCCGTCTTCCAGGTCGAGGACCGGCAGCCTGTCGCCGATTCCCGAGAACAGGCCTGCCAGATGGCTCTGGGTGAGCAGGGCGATCGGTCCAGAATCGTCGAGCATGAAGCGCAGCCGTTCCACCGGATAATCCGGATCCAGCGGCACGTAGGCCCCCCCCGCCTTAAGCACTGCGAGCAGGGCGACGATCATCTGGAAGCTGCGTTCCAGGCAGATTGCCACTCTGTTGTCGGGCCTGACGCCCAGTTCCCTCAGGTGATGGGCCAGCCGATTGGCTCTGGCGTTCAGTTCCGCGTAGCTGAGCGAGTCGTTCTCGAAGACCACGGCGACGGCATCGGGAGTTTTCTCCACCTGCGCCTCGAACAGCTCGTGCACGCACTTGTCGGCGGGAAAATCGGTCCTGGTGTCGTTCCACTCGTACAGCACACGATGACGCTCGGCCGCGCTGAGAATGGGTAGACGGTCAACTGCCTGAGTCTCATCGACGACCATGGCCGCGAGCAGGTTGCGGAAGTATCCGAGGTAGCGCTCGATTGT
Source organism: uncultured Acidobacteriota bacterium (assembly GCA_963826735.1). GTDB lineage: Bacteria > Acidobacteriota > Terriglobia > Terriglobales > Acidobacteriaceae > Telmatobacter. The sequence continues at coordinate 2,873 of CAWGYN010000002.1, read as the reverse complement.
GGATGGCTCGAACAGCGAGGTGGCGTACTCCAGTCCCCCGATGATCCGATCCCCAGATTCCACCAGCGACAGAGACAGATCGAACTTGGCTGTTCTTCTGGAGGCCGTACCCAGCCATCGCACTTCCAACTCCGGCAACTCCAAACGGCCTCGCTCGTTGTTCTGCCAAACGAACATCGTCTGGAATAGGGGGGTATGCGCGAGGCTGCGGACAGGGTTGATCAGTTCGACCACCTGCTCGAAGGGGATATCCTGGTTCTGCTGCGCGGCGATGGACCGTGCCCTGACCTGCTCCAGCAACTGCTTCACGGTCGACGACGAACTCAGATCCACACGCAGTGCCAGGGTGTTGACGAAGAAGCCGATCAGGTTTTCGATCTCTGTCCGCCCGCGATTCGCCATAGGCGTGCCGATAACCACATCCTGCTGGCCGGATAGTCTTGCCAGCAGAGCGGCCCATCCGGCCAACAGGGTCATGAACAGAGTGGCTCCGTGACAGCTGCTGAACTCCCTCAGTCCTGCCGTCAGTCGCTCGTCAAGCACCAGACCCGCCAAGGCTCCGGCATAGTCCTTTTCCACAGGCCGCACATGATCAGTGGGCAATTCGAGTAGCTCCGGGGCTCCGGCAAGCGCCGTCTTCCAGTAAGTGGCCTGCTGTTGCAGTATCTCGCCTTCGATCCATTGCCGCTGCCAGACGGCGTAATCGGCATACTGAATCTGCAAACTGGGCAGAGGATCGGCTCCACCTTCGCGGAAGGAAGCGTACAAGGCGCTCAGTTCGCTGTTGAAAATACCTGTCGACCAGCCGTCGGAGACAATATGATGCATGGTGAGCAGCAGAGCATGATCATTGTCAGCCAGCTGAATCAGCCGGCCTCGGATCAGCGGACCGGCTTTCAAATCAAAGGATGCACCGGCTTCCTGCGTGGCGAGGCGCTCTAGTTCCGCTTCAACATCACCGCAGCTGCGAAGATCGTGTTCGAGTAGCAGGAAGCTGCTTTCCTCGGCCGCAGCAATCCGCTGCACCGGTGCCCCATCCAGAAAATCGAAGGTGGTGCGCAGAGCCTCGTGCCGGAACACAATGCGATCCAGCGCTTCCTGAAGAGCTGCGCGATCCAGTTCTCCGTTCAAACGCAACCCAAACGGAATGTGATATGCCCGGCTGACGCCTTCCATCTGCGCCAAAAACCACAACCGCTGCTGCGCAAACGAAAGAGGCAGATGACCAGATGGTGAATGGAAAAGCGTGCCGACTGCGCGTCCAGTACGTATCCAGTTGGAATCTGCATCTTATTCAATCACCCTTCCGGTCTCGGAATCGAACCAAGTATCACCATGATCGCGGATACAATTTTATGTCCGTTGTTCCAGTGCTATATATAGCACGATCTGCTGATCTCGCTCAATCAGGGGCAATTCAGAATTTGCTTCGCCCGCAAGGACACGGCCAGATCGCAGAGTACCGGATACATGAACACGTCGCGGACGGCCACTTCCAGACCGACGCGCTGCCGCAACCGGGCGACCCCCGCACCGCCGGCAGGGAGTGCCCGCCAAGCGAGAAGAAGTTGTCGTGCCTGCCGATGCGGTCGAGCTTCAGTACCTCGGCCCAGATCTGCGCCAGGGCCGTTTCGATCCCGCCCTGCGGCGGCTCATATCCGCGCATCGCATAGGCCCCGGCTTCCGGCGCCGGCAGCGCACGTCGGTCCAGCTTGCCGTTGAGCGTCAACGGCAGCGACTCCATGGACACGTATGCAGCCGGGACCATGTGCTCGGGAAGAACCGACGACAGGTGCGTACGCAACTGTTCTGCGGCGGAGATGTCCTGATCCGAAGCGGCGGGATGGGAAGTGGTGTAATAGGCCACCAGACGCTTATCGCCGGGGGTATCCTCGCGAGCCATTACGACCGCCTCGCGTACCGCCGGGTGTTCCAGCAACGGGCTTCGATCTCCCCCAACTCGATGCGGAAGCCGCGGATCTTCACCTGATAGTCGTTGCGGCCAACAAACTCGATGTTGCCGTCCGCGAGCCACCGGCCCAGGTCCCCCGTACGGTACATCCGCGCTTCCGGATCGTCCAGGAATGGATCCTTGAGGAAACGTTCCGCCGTCAACTCCGGACGGTTCAGATATCCACGCGCTACGCCGGCACCGCCGATATACAACTCGCCTGTAACGCCGACCGGCACAGGCTCACCGTTCGCGTCCAGTATGTAGATCTGCGTGTTCGCGATCGGGCGGCCAATGGGAATGCTTCGCGCATCTTCTATTGCCTCACTAATCCCGTAGGTCGCCGCAAAGGTCGTGGTCTCCGTCGGGCCATAGCCGTTGAGCAGATGCTGTGGAGGATGGCTGCGCAAGACCCGGGATTCAACTCTTGATTACAGACGCTCGCCTCCGATGATCACGTATCGCAAAGCTGGCAGATGCTCCTCCAGCGCACTTGCATATTGATTGAACAACCCCACCGTGAGCCAACGGCACTGACCGCGTACTGCCTGAGCGCCTCGCCGAACCGCACAGGATCAAGCAACGTCTCCTGGCCGATCACCACGATGCAACCACCATTCAACAGCGGCGCCCAGACCTCCAGGGTCGAAGCGTCAAATGCAGGATTGGCCGCAAAGGCCACCCGATCGCCCTCTTCAAACTGCGCGTAGTTGTTCTTCAACACCAGGCGCGTTATCGCCCGGTCAGGTGCCCATGACTCCTTTGGGATGGCCCGTCGAGCCGGAGGTGTACATGATGTACGCCAATGCCTCTGCATCCGCCACAACGCCGAGGTTGCCCGAGGCCTCAGTATCCGGCGTCACCCGATCCATATTTACCCGCGCCGCTGAAACTCTTCTCGGGGATTACCGTCTCCGCAACA
>CAWGYN010000001.1:0-485677 GCA_963826735.1 uncultured Acidobacteriota bacterium | reverse complement strand
TTTTTTTTTGATCTACTTGGTACATACGTACTGCTATTCACGCGCATGGCCGCCCATGATGGATTCTGCGCGGGTTTGTTCCCCATCCGCAAAGGCTCTCCCCTCACTCTTTGCAGCCGCGGAAATCCCGCACAGGAGAACACAATGTTTCATCACTTCACGAATGCCCAGATCATCATTGCAGTAGTTGTACTCGTCTTTCGTGTCTCGCAGTCGTTGGGATTATTCATCGCCGCAAAACCCGCACTCCGGCCTTCCGCAATCGTTTCGGATCGGAGTACGACCGCGCTGTTCTGGAGCATGGCTCCTTGCACGCAAGGCCGAGGCAAAACTGGCCGATCGTGAAACCCGCGTGGACGCACTAAGATCCGCGAACTCGGCGCCACCGAACGGGAGCGATTCGTCGCCGAGTGGCAAACCGTGCAATCCCGCTTCGTCGATCACCCCAAGGCCGCGGTCACTGAAGCCGACGACCTGATCGCTGCGCTCCTTGAGGCCCGCGGCTATCCCAAGGACAGCTTTGAACAACGCGCCGCGGATGTCTCCGTCACTTACCCTCGCGTGATGGAAAACTACCGCGTGGCGCACGCCATCGCGGTGCGGCCCGACCGGGCGAAGCAAGCACTGAAGAGCTCCGCACCGCAATGATCCAATACCGCGCCATCTTCGATGAGCTCGTCCAGGCCCAAAGCCCTCAAGAGAAGAAGTCCGCCGCATAATGCGAAGTCTTTGCAGCGCGAAGGGCGTCTGGATAAGGTGGCATTCCTGGAGGATCGCAAAATGAGGCACTCACGAACGTAATTCGATGTGGCCGCAAGTTAGGATTCTCCAGCTTGCTGCTCGTGGGCTTATTAGCGCTGGGAACCACCCCGGGATTCTCCAGCAGTCCAGCTTCAGAGAAGATTCAGGCCACATATGCTCAAGACGGGAACGCGGTCAGCATAACGCTGATCATTTACAACTACACCACTCCAGCGGATCAGCAGATTCTCTCGCTGGCATTCCAGGAGGGCCAGGATCGGGAATTGGCCGCCGCGCTCTCCAAAACCAAAGCGGCCGGTCTTTGCTCAATTGCCGGAGATCCCAGCTTTGACGTCGCCTTCATCCAAATGGTCGTAACGCCAACCGGGCGGGAGATCACCTTTATCGCCAACCGCCCGCTTCAATCCGATGAAGTCAATCCGAATCCCGGATTCCCAGTCCTTCGACCTGATGGTTGGTCAATTCGATATCAATGACACCGACAATACCAAGAGCACAGGATTCCTCTATCCGGCAAGCAAGCTCGTGATCGATGAGCAGGGAGAGTTTCACTATGATCTGGCCGGCAGTCCCTGGTCGCTGGTCAACGTTCTCGATTCAAATTGGGCTCCGGCGCTAGTGTAGTGCGTCAAGCAGAATGACGATTATCCAGGCTGGTGCGGGCGCGCTTGACCTTCTCCAGGATGTCGGCGGCCTTGGCGGTCCAGATGAAGGGCTTGGGGTTCTCGTTGTGCTTGTCGATGTAGTCGCCGATGGCCATGATCAGTTCTTCGACGTTGCGAAAGACGCCGCGGCGGAGGCGGTTCTCGGTCAGGTCGCGGAAGAAGCGCTCCACCATGTTCAGCCAGGAGCAGCTGGTCGGCGTGAAATGGACGTGGAAGCGGGGATGCCGTCGCAGCCATCTCTGCGACCTTGGGATGTTTGTGCGTGGCGTAGTTGTCCACGATGAGGTGGATTTGCTTGTCCGCAGGGACGACGTCGTTCGATGACGCGCAGGAACTTGAGCCACTCCTGATGCCGGTGCCGATCGTCGCACATGCGAGATGACCTTGCCGTCGAGCGTATCGAGCGCGGCAAACAGCGTCGTTGTGCCGTTGCGCTTGTAGTCGTGGGTCATGGTGCCGCAGCGGCCCTTCTTCATGGGCAGGCCGGGCTGGGTGCGGTCCAGCGCCTGAATCTGGCTCTTCTCATCGACGCACAGCACCAGGGCATGTTCCGGCGGGTTCAGATACAGGCCGACGATGTCCTCCAACTTCTCGGCGAACTGCGGGATCGTGGCTGATTTTGAAGGTCCGCACCAGATGCGGCTTGAGTCCGTGAGCACGCCAGATGCGGCGCACGCTGGTCTCGCTGATGCCCGCCGCGTCCGCCATCGTGCGCGTACTCCAGTGCGTCGCGTTGGCCGGCTTGTCCTGCGTGGTCATATCCATCACCCGCTTCACTTGCGGTCGGTGATCGTACGCGTCCTGCCCTGGCCGAGGAGCGTCCTTCTGCAAGGCCGGTATCCCGCCATCCAGAAACCGGGTCCGCCATCGCGCCGCCTTCTCAGGCGTGATGTTCATCCGCTCGGCTATCTGCCTGTCCTGGAGTCCGTCCGCGGCCAGCAACACGATGCGCGCACGCTCCACCAGGCGGGCAGGTAACGAGCGCGCCGCGAATGCTGCTCCAAAGTTCTCCGTTGTGCCGGATTCAGTACGACGGGCCTGCAACGCGCATCGATGTCGTCCTCTATTGTAAGGACGACGCCCAATTGATAATCGTTACTATTTATGGCGCACTACACTAGCGCATCCTTGTCCGTTCAGCCGCACCCGCGAGTCGCTCCCGTCAAAAACCAGGAACAGCAAACCCGAAGAACACTTTCGCATTCTCGAGGTATCGACGAATCCACTCGTCCTGCGGGATAACATGGATGGTGCGCATCCGGGTTGAAACTTCACGGAGAAACACCTTCAGCAACTCTGAACGGAGCAAAGGTGACGCGAACTCCAGGCATGAATCGAAGGGAATTCTTCAAGCAAGCTGCAGGGACCATAGGGGCGGCACAGGTTGCTCTTTCGATCCCTGCAGCGGCAGAGCCGGAAGGCGAGCAACGGAAGCAGACGCAGGGATCGATACCCGAGAGTATCGAGTACCCGCGCCAGTTTCGCGGACGGCAACTCAAGATGATTTCGTTTCCGCTGGGCGGCGTGGCCGCGGGAAGCATCGGGCTGGGCGGGCGCGGGCAACTGATCGACTGGGAGATCTTCAACCGCCCCAATAAGGGATTCCGGCCGTTGTATGCGTTTCCGGCCATCTGGGCGCAGGCCGGCAGGCGGAAGCCGGTGGCGCGCGTGCTTGAGTCGCGCATTCTGCCGCCCTACGAGGGGCAGGACGGCCTGGGATCGAGCAACGTTCCCGGGCTTCAGCCGGCTGGAGTCGGCGACGTTTACCGGCGAGTATCCGCTGGCGCATATCGATTTTGAAGACCGCTCGCTGCCGGTGAAGGTTGACACTCGATGCCTTCTCGCCTTTCATCCCGCATGAGCCGGACGACTCGGGACTGCCGGTGGCGATTCTGCGCTATCGCGTCGACCAACTCCGGACATGAGGCAGCTCAGCGTCAGCATTGCGTTCTCCATCGAGAACCCTGTGACACGCAGAAGAGGCACGACGACGATGCGCAGACAGAAGCTGGACGAGCGGCCGGCGCAACGAACTATCGCGATCGAGGGCAGGGCATTGCGGGCCTGGTGATGAGCAACTCCGCGCTGGCGGCGGACGATCCGATGGCCGGGAGATTTGTGCTGGCGGCGACACCGCGAGCGGCGCGCGAGGTTTCGCACTGGGAGGGATGGCCGGCAGGGCCGCTGGTGGAATTCTCCGCTGCTTTTCTGGGATCAGTTTTCAAAGACAGGCGACCTGGGCGACGCAGCCGGATCCGCACAACATGGTGGGCGTGCTGTGCCTGCAGACGGACCATTCCCGCCGGGGCAGACGGCGAGCTTTCAGTTTTTGCTCGGCTGGAGATTTCCCAATCGCACGCCGGATTGGTGCGGCTGGGCGGCGCCCGCCGGGCGAAGGCAAAACCATCATCGGCAATTACTATGCGACGCGCTTCAAGAGCGCGTGGGAGGCCGTGAGCTTATGCGGCGGCGAATCTTGCAAGATCTGGAAGCGCGCACCCGCGATGTTTGCAGACGCGCATTGCGCGAAAGCACGCTGCCCGCGGCGGTGAAAGAAGCAGCCAGCGCCAATCTTTCCACGCTGGCGACCACCACCTGCTTTCGCACCGCGGATGGCGAGTTCCACGGGTTCGAGGGCAGCAACGACACGCGCGGGATGCTGCTTTGGCAACTGCACGCATGTGTGGAACTACGAGACCGCAACGCGTTCCTGTTTCCCTCAGTTTGCGCGGTCGCTGCGGCGAGAGCGCCTTCGGCTACTCGATGGACGATGCGGGCGCGATTCATTTCCGGCAGTTGCTGCCCGACGGCAAGGCGCGATTCGGGTTTCGCCGCGGCAGACGGCCAGATGGGGCAGATCATCCATGCCTGGCTCGACTGGAAGATCTGCGGCGACGAGCGCTGCTTGCGAGCACTATGGCCGCGCGTGAAGAAGGCGATCGAGTTTGCGTGGGTGCCCGGCGGATGGGATGCAAATCGCGATGGCGTGATGGAAGGCGTGCAACACAACACCTACGACGTCGAGTTCTACGGGCCAAACCCGATGTGCGGCATCTACTACCTTGGCGCGTCTACGGGCCGGCGAAGAAATGGCGCGCGCGGCCGGCGATGGCGCGTCTGCGCAGAGACATACCAGAGGCTCTTTGAGAAAGGCAGCCAATGGATTGACGCCAATCTCTTCAACGGCGAGTTTTATATTCAGAAGGTCGCGGATTCAAAAAGAATGAAATTGCGAAGAACCTGCGCGGCGACATGGGAGCTGAGAACACCGAGACCCCGGAATACCAGGTGGGCGGCGGCTGTCTCGCCGATCAGCTTGATCGGCCAGTACCTGGCGGATGTCGGCGGGCATGGGACCGCTGGTTTCGCCGGAGAACATTCGCACAGACGCTGCGATCCATCTACCACTACAACTACAAGCCCTCGCTGGCGCACCACGATAATGTTGCAGCGAACCTACGCGCTGAACGATGAAGCGGCGGTGGTGGTCTGCGACTATGGCAAAGCCGAGCGGCCGCACATTCCGTTTCCCTATTATGCCGAATCGTGGACGGGGCAGGAATACCTGGTGGCCAGCATTGATGATGAATTGGGGCATGGTGGAAGAAGGCGTGGAGTGCGTTGACGAATATCCGCGCCGCGCTACGACGGCGAAAAGCGAAACCCATGGGACGAGCCGGAGTGCGGACACCACTATGCGCGAGCCATGTCGTCGTGGTCGACGGTGGTTGCACTAAGCGGCTTTGTTTATGACGGCGCAAAGGGCGCAGTCGTTGCCACGCCGCGCATCCTGCCCGACCGCTTCGATTGCTTCTGGGCTACAGCGACGGGCTGGGGAACTTTTGCCTACCGAAGAAAGGGTTCCGGGACGCTGTTCAAGCTCGAGGTGATTGAAGGATCTCTGCGTTGCCGATCGTGCGAGATCTTTGCCGCCGGCACGGTGGTCGATACGAGGCGCGGAGCGACCCCGCTCCACGCGAACACGGAACAGCGAGGAGACCGCTTGCTGGTCAGCTTCTCCGAACCTTTCAGCTTTGTGCCCGGAAGTGACATGCAAATTGAGGTGCGCGCGTGACATCCTCCGCCGCGCAGTGGAGACCCCGGATTGTGCTGGTCGGCGGTTTTCTCGGGGCAGGGAAGACTAGCCTGATTTTGAATGCCGCCGCTCAACTTGAGCGATCCGGCGTCCGCTGCGCCGTCGTGCTTAACGATCAAAGCGAAGAACTGGTAGATACACTGCACGTCAGGCAACGCGGACTTGCATCAATTGAAGTCACCGGCGGATGCTTCTGCTGCAAGTTTTCCGATCTTGTCTCGGCGATTGAACAGTTGAGGGCTGTCGCGCCCGAGGTCATCTTCGCAGAACCGGTCGGGAGCTGTGTCGATATTGCGGCGACGGTAATCCGGCCTCTGCGGGAGGAGTTCGAGCTTTGCCGGCTGGCGCCCTTCACGGTGCTCGTCAATCCCAGGCTCGTGGCATCCGTACTTTCCGGTGGCGCCGATCCCAATATTGAGTTCCTGGCGCTAAAACAACTGCAGGAAGCTGATCTGGTTTGTACGAGCAAGGCGGATCTTTATCCTCAGACTGATTGCGCCCTCGAAATGGAAGCTCGGCCACTGAGCGCCAAAACAGGATTTGGCGTCCGTCAATGGCTCGATGATGTGCTCGGTGGCAGATCAGAAGCAGGCGCCAAGGCGCTCGACGTCGACTACGGCCAATACGCGCAGGCTGAAGCCGCCTTGGCATGGCTTAATTTGAGTGCTGCATTCGAGCCAGAATGCGCTGTTTCGCCCGCCGGAGTTGTGGGCCCACTCTTCGATCATCTGGACAAGGAACTGACCGAGGCCGGAATCCCGATTGCGCATTTGAAAATGATCGACCGCTCCCCGGCGGGCTGGGTGAAGGCATCCATCTGCTCGAACGGCGCGGAGCCGGAGGCGGAGGGAGATCTGGATGCATCTCCGGCAGCCAGGCACGAGATACTTTTGAATCTTCGTGCTATCGGAACACCCGATCGAGTTCGAGAGATCGTGAGAAAACGAATGGAGAGTCTTGAAGGCAAGTTATTCGATTTGCAACTGAGCTGTTTCAGCCCCGCTCCGCCAACCCCTGAACGAAGGATTCCGATGCCTCAACCCCTGGAATAACGAATGAACCCACCAATGATCGATTCTCGGCTTGTCGGAGAAAAGAGAAGAGCCGGAAGGCTAAATAATCTTGCATCGAAAACGGAATACGCTGCGACTTTATCCCGGGGCAAGCATTTCCAGTAAGTTGTTGATTGTAATGGATGATAGAGTGGGATTCGAACTGCAGAATGACTCAAACATATAGCGAGAGAACCGCTCGCGACATTGCAATCATCACGAATCTCGAGAGGTATACTGTGGCGAATGGCTGCTCGACTCCGAGGGCCAGCATTGGCCTGCATGTGACTCGGTCAAAATCGAATCCCGAGAAGGGAATTGAGAGTTCAATTGCTGGTGAGAACTTTCGTGCGCCAGCGTGCAATAGCGTGCAATGGTCGTCTGCAACCATGGCATTTACGGCAGCTGTGGTAATGTAGTTTCTGTAAGTTACTGACGGCAAAGGGGGTTTTAACGTTCGATCCCCACTAGCCGCCCCAATCTCCCTTCCTAAGTTGATGGAACGCGAGGGTTTACCCATTTCTACCGCCGTGCCATCCAGCGCAGGGCCAGATAATTTCTTGGCTCGCGCGCCTGCGGAAACTCCCGCCTGGCTCACTCCCTTCGAACCCCATCCCTGGCTCTCCAACGGCCATCTGCAAACCATCGTTGGCAACTTTCTTCCCCGGCCCGCGTTTCGCCTGCCCAGCATCGCTGAAACCGTCGAAGTCGATGCTGCCGATGGCAGCCGCGTTCTTTGCCACTGTCATTGGCAACCTGAACCGGAGCGCGTCTCGCGACTCACTGCGGTGCTGGTGCACGGCCTCGAGGGCTCGTCCGATTCCCGCTACGTGCGGGGCATCGCCATGCGCGCTTTTGCCGCGGGCATGAACGTCATCCGCATGAACATGCGCAACTGCGGTGGCAGCGATGCGCTTACTCCCACGCTTTATCACTCGGGCCGCTCGGCTGACGTGGGCGCAGTGGTCCATCACTTCACCGCGCGCTTCGGTCTGGAACGCGTGGCGCTGGTTGGATATTCCATGGGCGGCAATCTCGTGCTCAAGCTCGCCGGCGAGTGGGGCGCGCAGCCGCCGCTTGCCGCCGTCGCCACAGTCTGCCCGGCCATCGACCTCGCCGCCGGCGCCGACGCACTGCACGATCCCGCCAACCGAGTTTACGAGTGGCGATTTCTGCGCGGCCTGATACGCCGGATCCACCACAAAGCTGAGCTTTTTCCCGGGGTATATCAAGTCGACGACATCGGCCCCATTCGCTCCATCCGCGAGTTCGATCAGAAAATCGTCGCGCGCTACTGCGGCTTTCGCGACGCCGATGATTACTACTTTCGCGCCGCCAGCGCCCGCGTTATCGACCGCATCGCCGTTCCTACGCTCATCCTCAGCGCCGAAGACGATCCCTTCATCCGCCTCTTGCCTGAAACCCGCGCGCGCATCCTCGCCAATGCCCAAATTCGTTTCGTCGAGAGCCGACACGGCGGCCACTGCGCGTTTCTGGCGTGCCGTCCCGCCGACGTGCACTGGGCCGAGGCCACCGTGGTCCGTTACCTTCAGGCTGTCGCCGCAGATACGCCGGCCCCCACCACGCCGCGCGCTTCGTTCACTTCGCAGCTACAATAAATAACGTGGGCGAGTAGCTCAATCGGATAGAGCACCGGCCTTCTAAGCCGGGGGTTGTGGGTTCGATTCCCGCCTCGCCTACCAAATTCCCCTCTCACGCTGTCTCATCCTGTCTCAACTTCTAAATAACATCAATAAAATCAACAAAACATCTTCTCGCAGTGTCTCTTGCGCTCTCTTGACAGCTTGGGGCAACTGGGGGCAATATTGGGGGCAACTGGTGCAATCGTTTTCTGAGTTGCCCCTAATTCTTTCAGGAGGCTTTCGAGATGCCCCTTACCGCCCTAAAGATCAGCAAGGTTCAGCAGGACGCAGAAAAGACTCTTCGCCTGTTTGATGGTCGCGGCCTGTATCTGGAGATTGCCCCTAGCGGCGGAAAGTGGTGGCGGCTCAAATACCGCGTTGGCGGGAAGGAAAAGCGGATCTCCCTGGGAGTCTATTCCGCGGCGGGGTCAAAAACCGTGGAAGTAGGCCTGGAGGCTGCGCGCAAGGCCGCTGAGGATGCCCGGCAACTGGTGCGTGATGGAATAGATCCCAGCCAAAACCGCAAGGCCGAAAAACTGCGTGCGGCTCACCAGACAGGGAATACCTTTGAGGTCGTCGCGCGTGAGTGGCAAGTGAAACAGACCGCCGCATGGGTGCCAGCGCACGCGGCGCGAATCTTGAGGTTATTTGAGCGGGACATTTTCCCTTACATCGGCAACCGCCCGATTGCCGAGATTGAGGCCCCTGAGCTGCTGATGGTGTTGCGCCGGATTGAGGGGCGGGACGTGGCGTTTACCGCTCATCGTGCCAGACAATACAGCGGCATGGTTTTCCGCTACGGCATTGCGACGGGACGTTGCCAGCGCGACCCGGCATCGGATCTGCGCGGCGCGCTTGCTCCGGTTCAGGAATCCAATTTCCCCGCCGTCACCGAACCAAAAGAATTTGCCGCGATACTGCGCGCCATGGATGCCTATGACGGCACTCTTACTGTGCGCTGTGCTTTGCGTCTCGCTCCGCTTCTCGCTGTGCGGCCTGGTGAACTGCGCAAGGCCGAGTGGAAGGATATTGATCTAAACGGGGCCGAGTGGCGCTATATCGCGTCCAAGACTCACCCGAGCCACATCGTGCCCCTGAGCAAACAGGCCGTGGCAATTCTCCGCGAATTGCACCCGCTCACAGGAACAGGGAAATACGTGTTTCCTGGTGCGCGGAGTGCCAAACGTCCCATGTCGGACAACGCAGTATTGGCGGCAATGCGGCGCATGGAGATTCCCGCCGATGTGATGACCGGGCACGGATTCCGCGCTTCGTTTCGTACCATTGCCGATGAAGTGCTCAAGTTCCGCGTGGATTGGATTGAGCATCAGTTGGCGCACATGGTGAAAGACGCCAACGGACGGGCCTACAATCGCACATCCTTCCTCCCTGAGCGCAAGCGCATGATGCAACGGTGGGCCGATTACCTGGACAGCCTCAAGATTGGGGAAGCGTCCAAGGTGATCGTCGGCAACTTTGGGCAGGTGGCCGGATGAGATTCCGGCCCCGATTTGCACAGAATGCTGTTTGGACGCAGTGAGCATCTGCGGTACGATGGCGTTGTAACGTCCTCGGGGGCCTCTCACCCCGCAAAACGACAACGAAGTCGCCGGTAGACAGGAGCAATGTTTATGCCCCCAACCGGCGTATTGCACGAGGATTTTGCCGCGCGTCTCAACGCGACAGGTTCAGCGCGGCCGCTCATCCCTTCGCACAATTCAGGAACGCCCGCAGATGGCAGCCCTGTGCGTTTCTTGCGGCTCCCCGAGGTCCGGGCTCGCGTGCCCTACTCCCGCGCCACCATCTACCGACTAATAACAGCGGGGCAATTCCCGCGCCCCTACAGCATGGGCGCGCGCGCCGTGGCTTGGCTCGAATCGGACGTGACCGCCTGGATAGAGGCGCGTCTGAGCGCACCAGCGCCCAGCGCGAATCCGCAGCCATGACCTCCGATGCCTTCGCCGCGCTGGTGGAGGCGCGCCGTCCAGAGCCGGGGAAATTGCAGGCGCATTGTCCGGCGCACCTGGACCGCACACCGGAAGCGGTGCATCCTCGCAGCACGCGCTTGCAGACCATGCCGCCGGAACAGCCTGCGCAGTGGTCTCTTTTCTCTGCTCCCCCCGCCGCGCCGTCAGATGCCAGCGGTGAGGCCGTCCCGCGAATGGTGATGCGAAGAACGGATGCCCTCAAGCCGCATCCAAGCCTGCTCAAGCAAGACCTCTCGCCCACAAACGAGCGGCTCCTCGCGCTCGAAAAACTCGGCGCGGCTATCTTCGAGCAACCGCTCCTCATCACGCAAGAGAACCTGATCGTCGATGGCTATGCCCGTTGGCGAATTGCTCACCGTCAGCAGCGCGACACGTTATTGTGCCAGGTGTGCCAACTCACAGAGCAAGAAGCCCTGCAACGAATCCTGCAAACCAACCGCCGCCCGGAATGGTTAAACGCCTTCAGCCGGGTGCAACTTGCTCTTGACCTTGAGCTGTGGTTTCGAGAGAGGGCGCGAGCGAATCAAAGCGCCGGGGGCAAAGACAAGGTTTCGTCAAAATTGACAGAAGATCGGCGGCTCGACTGCCGGAAACAGATCGCCGCCCTTGCGGGCGTATCCACCGGCAACGTGACCAAGGTGAAGCAAATCCTCCATTCGGTGACGGCACCGCAACTGATCAAAGCACTGCGATCCGGCGAAATCCGCATTCACCGCGCCTGGACGCTGAGAAACCTCTCCGTAACAAAGCAAGTGGACGACCTAGACGACCGGCGATACAGGAAACGCAGCACCGAACGGCTCCGGCGGCTGATTCGCAAAAGCCTTCCCAAAAACAATCCCGTCGGGGATTCCCTTCACTATCTCATCCGGGGCCTCAAAGGGCTGAAGAACGAGCCCTGCATGGTTTCCCTCTGGAAACAGATTGACAGTTTGATCGAAGCCATTGAGCGCAAGCCCTCGCCGGAAAGGAGCATTTCAGATGAACGTCAAGCCGTCTCTCAAGCAGATACTTGGCAGCAATCGGGATCTCTGGGATCACCCGACGACAAGGCCAGCGGTCCGCGAGAACTTCCAAAAAGTGCTCGATTGCCGGACCTTTGCACTCGGGGCTGAGGTCTACGCATCCGAAAACGGGGAGCGAAAGTCTTTCCCTCATACCTGCAAGTCCAGGGCGTGTTCGAGCTGCGGGCAGCGAGCAACGCTCATCTGGCAGCGTGACGTTGCAGCCATGCTTCCAGACGTTCCATTTGCGGGCATCGGCCTTACCATGCCGGATGTGCTCTGGACCATCTTTCAGCAGAATAGGCGCCTGCTCGACGATCTGCCTGCATTAGCCGCGGGCGTCCTGCAAGATCGGGCGGAGCAAAAGTTCGGCGCGCGCGTCATGATCTTGGTAGTTCGCCACACATTCGGAGCGCACCTGAACTTCAATGCGCATCTTCACATTCTGGTCTCAACCGTGGGCCTGCATAAGACACAAGACAGGCTGGTGCCGAGGATTCGGTTCTGTAAGGATGCCATTGTCAAAAAATGGCGGCATACCCTGCTCGATTACCTCAAGATCGCCCTCGAATCCGGTCTGCTCTCCAGCGGACATTCCCGGCCTCAACTTGAAGAGCTGTTCCAAGCGCACCGCGAACGCTGGTGGAGCGCCAAGGTCGATTACTTCAATTCCAAGGGTGCGTTCCTCCGCTACATCTCCCGCTATCTGCGCCGGCCGCCATTGGCTGAGTATCGGCTGTTACCCGGCGGAAACCATGAGGTCCGTTTTTTGACCAAGGATAAGAAGCAGGGGCGGACCGTCACCACGGCCTGTACCACGCAGGAGTTCATCGCCCGCCTTGCCGAGCAAGTCCCGGATCGTTACCGGCACGGGGTTCGATACTTCGGCTTGCTTGCGCCGCAGTCGATTGGCAAAAGCTACGAAGTGTTCCTGGCCCTTCTGGGCAAGCGGAGACCGCCCCGGCCAAAGCGCATCCCGTGGGCAGCGTCGATTCGGAACACTTTCGGGCAAGACCCGCTGCTCGATAGCGACGGGCAACGTATGTATTGGGCAGGCCGAGTCCCCCCGGCCAAGGCTGAACCAATTTGAGGTTGAATTCCCCTACCGGCCCGCGCCTGAAATCAGGTAATCCGCAAAACACAAATCCCGGCCCCCGCTCCACCCAACCCGCAAGCAAGGTCTTGTCAAAAAACCACGCTTCTACCGACTGGCGAAGGCTTTTCCGCGCGACCTTTCTCTGAAATGGAATCTTGATTTTCCTATAGTTCGAGTGGTCAAGGGCGAGTCGCCGACGCTCGAAAAGAAACAGGCGCGGGCCGGAATGCCATCAAACCCCACTCTGCGGGAGTTTGCCGAGCGGTACTACAGCGAGATCATGGTGAAACGCTGGAAAGACCCAAAGTACATCCGGCGGTATCTCGACAGCGAGATTTTCCCCATCTATTGAGACCGCTCAGAGGATCTTGAACGAGTTCAGGAACTCCGAAATCTGTGTGGCGGGATGGTCGTTATTGGAGACGATAATCAACTGGTAGAGGCGCTTTCCCTGGAGGAACTGCCGCACCGTGTAATTCCAGGTGTCGTCTTTTGCCGTAAACTCCCGGCCCGGCACGCCATTCAGACTGATCGCCATGTCCGACAGCAGCGTCTTGCCGCCCACCACGCCGTTCCGCGTCGTCGCCAGCACGGATTGCGGGTCGCCGTTGGCGTTGTCTGCTGCATAGTCGTTGTACATCACCATGTAGCTAACTTGGCTGTCGGCCAACTCTACCCAGAACTGGTACATTGTCGTGGTCCCGCCGCCCCTCAGGTCGATCGTGTGGGACTTTTGCTTGACCTCGGCCTGCGGGAAATTTACGGTGAAACGCCCATCGGCCGACCTGTACGGTTGCATCGACCGTCCGCTAGCCGCGGGGGACTCGGCCGTTGTAGCGCGGGGAGGCCGAGGGAAGGCGCATGAATGGCTGCCGTCATCAACAAAGAATGTGTTGTCTGAAAATCGCACTTTTTCTACCCAGGCAACTGCCCCCATCTTCCATCCGTATTCGTGAAAGTAAACTCCATCCCCCCAATATGGTTTTGCAGTCTTGCCCGGCTTAACGATCCCATCGGAGGTGTAGGAGTATACCGACTCGTTCGCATCGGCCAGAGCGTCCACGAAAGCGACCCCAAATCTAATTGCAATAATCGTCTTCGGGGCTGCGTTCCTGTACTCGATCCGAAGATAGTGGTCCCATGGATCTTTTTCTGAGTCGAGCAGGCCCGAGCTGAAAGGGAGGGAGTGTGGATCGACCTTTTGGAACTCTATCGGGCACGAAGTCTGCGAGTGAGTTGCCGAAGTTGATAAGAGCAAAGTTAAAACGCCCAAAACAAAAATCACAATGCTGAGGCATCCCGATGGTGCGGGGGCGTATTGCGCGTATTGATGCGTGATCTTCACGAACCGCTCATTCTGATCGAAATGCAACGCCACATGACAACCAGTTGCCTGCCACTGCACGAGCGTATTCCCCCCAGCCATGGAACTTATTGAAGAAGGCGGACCAACAACTGCGATTACTTCAGCCACCGTCTTTCCCGTCATGTCGCCTAGTCCCAAGAAACGTGTGTGAAGTTCTCTGCCAGGGCCAGTGATGTCGCTGGGCATTTTCACCTCTCCAAATGAGCCCGATTTACGCTCAGGCTTCCTCGCTGCCAAACCGAAGGGGGACGAGAGCGGACTCCTCCAAACAGAACCGACCATGATCCCTCAGAGTGGCGTTGATGCTGAAAACGATAGCACGAAATAATACTCACAGTCTCTAGTGATCTGAGTATCAATTCATGACACTTTTGGGGTGGGGAAGAACATCCAAACCGCCCTCGGAGCGCGTATTCGCAAATTGCGAAAGGCTCAGGAGTGGTCTCAAGAGCGGTTGGCGGAATCCAGCGATATGCACTGGACGTACATCGGCCAGGTGGAGCGGGGAGAGCGAAACCTCACTCTACAGAGCATTCAGGCCATTGCCAAAGCCCTGAATCTCAAGATTTCGGAACTGTTTCGTGGGCTGGACTAATGCGGGATCGCGTCTCAGGTCTTTGGTCACGCACCAGACCTTACAGCGGCCAATACAGCGACCTTCTAGCAGGGCCAAGGCTTTGCCCTTAGCGATGGCACGCCGTTCGCTCCTGTGGCCAGTGCGCCGGGGGCAATGCAGCACGTACCGCAAATTGCGGACAGGGATCGCCAGAGCCGCCGGGGAAGCGGAGCGGCAGATACCTGCAAGCTAGGGAGCAAAAATAATTTGCCTGGGGGCAACTTTGGGGGCAACTTCGCTTCTCACGTAAGAGATTGATATTTTGAATCAATGAGTTACGCCTACTATTCGTTAGACGCCTCGCCTACCATGTAAAATCGCTAACCTGCTGTAGGTCCTATGAATTCCCCGCGAAAGCTATTTATCCTTCCGTGCGCTCTCCTCATTGCTTTGATGACTCTGGGTTTCGCGCAGCAGGTTAGCTTCCGTATTACCCCGCTTCGTCCCGTTGCGGAGCTGCGCGCAGAAGCGCTGAAAGAACAGCCCCCACGCGAGCAGGGGACCTTTCTCAAACCCGATCTGGTGGAGTTGACGACGCTCGATCCCACGATCAAGCTCGACATTCGTTACGCGACCACGGACAATTTCCTGGGGACGCCCGTTTATACGCAAGCACGTGCCTTTCTCGAGCGGCCAGCGGCGGAAGCATTGCTTCGCGCGCATCGCGAGCTCAAGGCCTACGGGTACGGTTTGATCATCCACGATGGGTATCGCCCATGGTATGTCACCAAGATTTTCTGGGAAGCCACGCCCATCGACAAAAGGATTTTTGTCGCCGATCCGGCGAGGGGCTCGAACCACAATCGCGGATGTGCCGTGGACCTGTCGTTGTACGTTCTCGCAACTGGAGAGGAAGTAACGATGCCCAGCGGCTACGACGAAATGTCAGAGCGCGCCTACGCAGATTTCCCCGGCGGCACGGCCGACGAGCGGGCTCGCCGCGCCCTGCTGCGCCAGGTCATGGAGAAGCAGGGATTCACGGTCAACCCGGAAGAATGGTGGCATTTTGACTATAAGGATTGGAAAAAGTATCCAATCCTGAATGTCAGATTCGAGGATATTGGCAGCAAGTAGAGAAACCGCAGCTGGTCAACTTATGCTCATTGCGGTGTGGTTATTGCGCGGGGGCATCGCTCAACTTCGGAAAGTTCCAGCGATGGGTCAACCGCTCATATGCCGCCATCGGTAACTGCAGCAACAGCGGCCTGCACTTCGGATCGAGCCAGGTGAGAAGCGTCTCCAGATCCATTTGAGGCATAGCAGTGCATCCGGCGGTGCCTTGGTTATGGTCGTGCCAGATATGGAGAAAGATACACGAGCCGCCTCCCGGCTGCGGCACTCCCTGATTGCGCCTTGCAATCGTCCTGTTGTGATCCACCACGATTCCCCATCGGTACGACTCGCCGGTGTCCCGCATGTGCTCTGAGCTATTCCAGTCGGCAGGCACGGCGGAGCGATCCACGATCCGGTTATAGTATTTTGAATTGACGTCGTCGACGCATTCGATCGATTCGGTCAGCGTCAGATAGGGTAACTTCAGTCCCGGCAGAGGCCGATCGCTGTATCCAAATACAGTGCCAAGATCGAAGATGCCGGCCGGCGACTTTCCGTCCCCCTCCTTTTTTGCGGGATCGGATGAAAGGCGGACATTAGGGTCGTCGGCCGCAACCAGGCCGATGCCCCACCCCATGCCATTCCTGCCGACGACAATCGGAATCGGCTCGCCGAAAGGACGCCAGGGTTCATGCACCGAGACGCGCTCAAATCGCTGCAACTGTCCTTTGACCGCGCTCCAGTTCGACGTGGCAACCACGATCAACTGAGTGGAACCAACGAAAGGATCGCGGCTGGCGGCGTCGGCTTGAGCTGCGGAAAACGCAAACCTGCCCCCGAGCAACAACAGCAAAACAAGGATGTAAACAGTTCTCATCTTGGAGCAGTGTAAGTCATGTCGCTCTCGGGCCCGCTGAATGCACTTATTGCAACGCCCGGAAAACGGCGTGAATGTCCCGTGCCAGTTCGTCTCACGCCCAATGGGCAGAACTAGCAGGGCCGTCCATCTGCCAAAGGAACAAACCGGGACCTAGGGGAGATGAATCTTCAGCTTGTAGCAAACGAAGAGAATCACGATCGCGCCCAGTGTGGAAAAAATGAGGCCGGCGGGGTGATATCGCTCGTTTCTCGAGCGAAAAATGATGTGAGAAACGCCGCCGCCGAGAAGCGATCCGATGATGCCGAGCACGATTGTCCAGGTCATCGTCAGGTGCAGATGCATCACCGACTTTGCGATAATTCCCGAGAGAAGCCCGATGATGATATACCAGATTATGTGAAACATATTCTTTCCTCCGTGGTTTGCCTTTAGCTGAAATCTCCTGAATCGGCGCCAATTACGTTTATGGGGGCGAAGACAGGAGGGGCTGGCCGGTTGCAGCGGGAGCCTCATGCCGTGCTAGTGTAGTGCGTCATAAATGATAACGATTATCTGTCGGGCGCGTCCATACTGATAGAGGACGATACGATGCGCACGGCAGCTCTGGTTGAATTGAGTCTCGAACAACGAACGGCGCTGGAGCGCCTGGTCCGGCAACGGTCCAAGCCGGCCCGGCTGATAGAGCGGGCGCGGATCGTGCTTCTGGCCGCCGATGGTTTGGAGAACAAGCAGATCGCCAAGCGGATGAGGATGACGCCGGAGAAGGCGGCGCGCTGGCGGAGCCGTTTTCTTGAGGGCGGTGTCGCCGCTCTGGAGAAGGACGCTCCGCGGCCGGGCAGAACGCGCATCATCACCGACCGGCAGGTGAAAACCGTGGTGAAGATGACGCTGGAGGAAACGCCGGCCAACGCTACCCACTGGTCGACGCGCACGATGGCAGGGGCCGCAGGCATCAGCGAGGCCAGCGTGCGCCGCATCTGGCGTGCTCACGGACTGAAGCCGCATCAGGTGCGGACTTTCAAGCTTAGCCGCGATCCTGCGTTCACCGAAAAGCTGGAGGACATCGTCGGCCTGTATCTGAATCCGCCCGAGCACGCCATGGTGCTGTGCGCCGACGAGAAGAGCCAGATTCAGGCTCTGGACCGCACCCAGCCCGGCTTGCCGATGAAGAAGGGCCGCTGCGGAACCATGACCCACGACTACAAGCGCAACGGCACCGCCACGCTGTTTGCGGCGCTGGATGCGCTCGAAGGCCAGGTGATCTCGATGTGCGACGACCGGCATCGCCATCAGGAATGGCTGAAGTTTCTGCGCGGCATCGATTATGTGGTCCCCGAAGACAAGCAGATCCATATGATCGTGGACAACTACGCCACCCACAAACATCCCAAGGTCGAGCGATGGCTGCAACGCCACCCCCGTTTTCACATGCACTTCACGCCTACCGGCTGCTCCTGGCTGAATATGGTGGAGCGGTTCTTCCGCGATCTGACCGAGAACCGCCTGCGCCGCGGGGTCTTTCGCAGCGTCGAGGAACTGATCGCAGCTATCGACGAATATATCGACCGTCACAACGAGAACCCCAAGCCCTTCATATGGACCGCCAAAGCCGCCGACATCCTGGAAAAGGTCAAACGTGCTCACGCGACTCTTCATAATCGGCATTCTGCATGACGCACTACACTAGCGCGGGAGCCCAATTTGAATCGAGAACGTTGACCATCGACCAGGGGTTACCGGTCATATCATAGTGAAACTCTCCCTGCTCATCGATCACGAGCCTGCTTGCCCGGTATAGGAATCCTGTGCTCTTGGTGTTATCGGTGTCATTCATGTCGAGTTGACCGACCAAGAGATCGAAGGACTGGGAATCCGAGACTCGAATTGACTTCGTCGGGTTGAAGCGGACGGTTGGCGATGAAGGTGATCTGCCGCCCGGATGGCGTTACAACCATTTGGATGAAGGCAACGTCAAAGCTGAGATCTCCGGTAATCGAGCATAGGCCGGCCGCCTTCGTTTTGGAGAGTACTGTGGCCAATTCCCGATCATGGCCCTCGTTGGAATGCCAGTGAAAGAGCCTGAAGATCCGCGGAAGTGGTGTAGTTGTAAACGACCAGTGTTACGTGGACCACATTCCCGTCTTTCGTATAAGTGGCCTGAATCTTCTCTGAACTCGGACTGCTGGAGAATCCCGGGGTAGTTGCAAGTGCTAACAAGGCCGCGAGCAGCAAGCTGGAGGATCCTAACTTGCGTTCCCATCGAATGTTGCTTGTGAGTCGTTTCATCTTGTGATCCTCCAGGACATCCACGTTATCCAAAGACCCTTCGCGCTGCATACTTGCCTTATGCTGCTGGCCTTTTCTCTTGAGGGATCTGAACCTGGACAAGTTCCTCGAAGATGGCACGGAATTGGATCAACGCAGTGCGGAGCTTTTCAGTGCTTTCCTCGGCTCGGTAGGGCAGCACCGCGATGGCGTGCGCCGCGCGGTAGTTTTCCATCACGCGAGGGTAAGTGACGGAGACGTCCGCGGCGCGCTGATCGAAGCCGTCCTTGGGATAGCCGAGGGACTCGAGGAGCGCAGCGATCAGGTCGTCGGCTTCAGTGACCGCGGCCTCGGGGTGATCGAGGAAGCGGGATTGCACGGTTTGCCACTGGGCGATGAATCGCTCCCGCGCGGGGGCGCCGAGTTCGCGGATATTCAGTGCGTGCACTCGGGATTCACGATCGGCCAGATTTGCCTCGGCCTTATGCGAAGAGCCATGCTCCACGACAGCGCGGTCGTACTCCGATCCAAAGCGATTGCGGAAGGCCGCAGTCCTGGCTTTGCGGCGTCTAAGATAATCGCCAACGACGATGACCACAACGACGAGTACAGCTAGTGCAATGAAGACCTGGGCATTTGTGAATTGATGAAACATTGTGTTCTCCTATGCGGGATTCCCGCGACCGCGAAGGTTGAATGGGAGCGGATTCGCAGACGGGAAAGGAACCTACGCAGAACCCATCTTGGGCGACCGTGCGCGTGAATGCTGGCCACAATTGCACACCATGGACATGAGGGGGATGTAAGAGAGACCCGGGAGAATGCCATCCGTCGTTGCAGCTTGAATAGCTTCGGGATCAATCCCGGTCGCGATTCCTCCAGGTTGTGCCGCTGTTACTTGAATGCCCCCCGGTGGCGCTCCGATCGCGAACATTGAAGACGCTCGAGCGATTTTGGCGATCATATGGGTTCTCGTTGTCGCACCAGGAGCTTTGCCGGAGGAGGTCGCGGTCGTACTCGGACTCGAAATAATTGCGGAAAGGCGCCATTTCTTCGCCGCGATTCTCAAGGTACGCTCCGACGGCTTTGACCGTGCCCAGAATGAGGGCGAAGGCCCCCACGGTCAACAGGACAATCGCAAGGTGGGACATAGCGTTCTCCTTTGCATCGAATGGCCGCGGGAGTTGGAGCCGCATGGCCAGGTCAGCGAACCCCACCTCAACTGTGAAGCAGTTTGGGCGAGAGGGCTGGTCAAAATTGCTCAATTCGGAGTAATG
This sequence comes from uncultured Acidobacteriota bacterium, assembly GCA_963826735.1. Classification (GTDB taxonomy): domain Bacteria; phylum Acidobacteriota; class Terriglobia; order Terriglobales; family Acidobacteriaceae; genus Telmatobacter. Next base: position 465,914 of record CAWGYN010000001.1, on the reverse strand, counting down.
TTCGGGTGATATGCAAAGCCTTTGGATGGGTCATCGTTGCTGCCTCTTTCCCCGGGATGCAAGAGCGTCTCAGATGGACGGTTTCGCAGCCGGGCGTTGCCCTGGTCCCGAATGATCAGTTTGTTATGAAATTGTGCCCGGTCAAATCTAGCCAGACTTTCGAAACACGAATTCAAATACTAATTCTGGTCAAGGTTCTAGACGAAGAATTTTTGAATGAGGCAACTCATCGCTTTTAGCGGCATCTTACACTCACTGTTGCGACGACGTTTGCCTTAGGCGCGATGGCAGGGGCGCTCACCGGATGGTTCATGAAACGAAAACAGATCGGAACCTTTGGCAGGGATCAGCGCACCGCGGTGAATACGACTCGGTAATGGAGAAGAGATGACCGGAAGCAAGCACAACCATGAAGGAAACAGCGGCGACAGCGGTGAACCCGAACCCGGGCCTTACTGGAAGCGCATGCATCGTGACTGGCGCTTCTGGGTCGGCGCGGTCTTCATGGCGGCTGCGCTCGCTATTTACGTTCTCAGCGGCGACCTGGCATGGGTTCCACATGGCCACCGGCTCCCCTGAGTTAAAGGTCGACGTTCAACAACATTGCCGCACGCAAATTGGCACTTGCACTGAGGCGCCAGGTGCGATTGTCACCTCAGCCGTTCTTGGGCAAAACTGAACAGCTTTCATCTCGCTGTTCATGGAGACTATTTCGAGGTGCGCCAATTCATCGCGGCAGCGGCGACTCTGGCTCTTGTGGCCTTATACTCCGAAGTCTCACTTTTACCTTCCCAGGAGCAATGCCATTTGGTACAAGTTGACTAAGACGAAACAAGCCGCCTGCCCGCTGGGTGCAATCAAGGAACCTGGAGGATCATCGAGATGCAGATTCTGCCTCCTCTTAGTCCACTCAATGCGCAGGTGCCCGTTCCTGCTCCTGATGGCGAGACACTGGTTCACGACTCAGACGAAGGGAAACCGCGTCAACTGGATCTTTGCGATTACTCTTGCCATCTTTCATCTTGCCGCGCTGGCCGCTTTTTTCTGTTTTCGATGGCCGGCGCTTATTGCGTTTGTAGTGGTTTGGGTGCTGGCGGCAGAATGTCGGGATAGGGATGGGCTACCACCGCCTGCTAACTCACCGCGGATATGTTACTCCATAAGTGGTTGGAGTACTGCATTACTACCTGCGGTACGCTTGCCTTGCAGGGCGGGCCCATTTACTGGGTGGGTGTTCATCGCATGCACCACAGATATTCCGATAAGGGGGGAGATCCGCATTCGCCGCGCGACGGGAAGTGGTGGTCCCATATGGGATGGATCTTGAACGGCTCTCTTCGCAATAAAACAACAGAGCTCAAGCGCTATACCCCGGATCTGGCGCGGGACAGTTACTATGTCTGGCTCAGTAAGTATCACTGGATTCCGTTGACTGTCGCTGGCATTACGCTTTTCGCGTTCGGAGGATGGTCCTGGCTCCTGTGGGGCGCAGTTCTGCCGGCAACCATCGGATTTCACGTCACCTGGATGGTCAATTCCGTCACGCATCTGTGGGGTACACGGCGCTTTTCCACGAGCGACGACTCGCGGAATAATTTTTGGGTAGCGCTCGTGACCGGCGGGGAGGGATGGCACAACAACCATCACGCATATCCGGTATCTGCCCGTCACGGGCTGGCCTGGTATGAGATCGATGTCAATTACTATGGCATTTGTCTTCTGCAAAAACTCGGCCTTGCGAGCCAAGTCAAGACTGCCAGCCTGAAATCCGAGGAAGAAGAGCGAGCTATCTCGACATCGCAAGACGCTGTTAGAACTTCAATGGGCAAGCGCTCCCACGGGGCAATGTCCTAACTGCACTGTCGCGAATAATTTTATGCGTCCCCCGACCCAATGTGATCAAAATTGAACATTTCCGGCGACTCCTTCTGACATAAAATTGTGAAACGCAGGTTCGAATCCTGGAGAAGCCTTGATGGCGCCCAACGCTACGGCAAAGAACGATCATGACTTCAACTCAAAGAAAATCCTTGCAGCGATCGGCAAGGGTGTAGAAGTCGTGGCCTTTGCCGGGAAACAAACAATCTTCGCGCAGGGAGACGCGGCCGGCGCAATCTTCTACATCCATGAAGGCAAGGTTCGACTCACCGTCGTATCAAAGTTTGGCAAGGAAGTGACCCTCAGCATTTTGAGTGAGGGAGAGTTTTTCGGAGACGGTGGCCTGGCTGGACAGCCTTTGCGCAAGGACTCTGCGACCGCAATGACGGACTGCACACTTCTGCAGATTGACGAGAAGGCAATGATCCTTGCGCTGCAGCGGGATTGCACTCTCTCAGATTTGTACATCGCATACCTGCTGGCGCGGAACCTCCGATATCATGAGGCTTTGGTTGACCACCTTTTTGATCCTTGCGAAAAGAGAATAGCCCGGGCTTTGCTCTTGCTCGCTCGTTTCGACAAGGACGGCACGCACGAGACTACAATCAAGGAGGTCTGCCAGGAGACCCTTGCCGATATGGCGGGCACAACTCGGTTGCGCGTCGGGTTTTTCATGAACAGGTTCGAGGAATCAGGGTTCCTTGCTTATAGCAGGAATGGGCTGCAGATCCATAGTTCACTTCTTGCTGTCGTTCTCCATGACTAGCTTGCTTGCCGTTCGCGAGTAATCTTCGCCTGTGCGCGGGGAACTGCGCAGCGACAACTGCGGAGCGGGTGAGCGACTCACACGAAATTCTTCACAATGCAACAAAATGAAGCCGGCGTGAATCCTAGTCGATAGCTTTGGGGGGATTAAGCCGGCTCTACCTTTTTCACCGTCTTGGTGCCGGGATGGTTATAAGGTTGAGACGTGCTCAGACCCCAAGGAAGCCGCGATACTCCAATTATCTTTTGCCGACCGTCCGCCCCATCTCGCTGGATTCGAACGCTGCTGAAGTCGCTTGGGCCCGGGATCATTACCGGGGCTGCTGACGATGACCCGTCGGGCATTGCCACTTATTCCATTGCCGGCGCGCAACTCGGAACCAAACTGCTGTGGACTGCGCTGCTGACGTGGCCGTTGATGGCCGCGGTGCAAATGATGTGCGCCCGCATCGGCAAGGTGACGGGGCAGGGTCTGGCCGCGAATTTGAAGCAGCGATTCCCCAAATGGCTGTTGCTCACAGTCGTCATAGCCCTTTTGACCGCCAACACAATTAACATTGCCGCTGACCTGGCGGGCATGGCGGATGCGGCGTCCATGCTGTCCGGCGTCAATTCCCACTGGTTTGTCGTGGCGTTCGCGCTTCTTATCTCGTGGGCAACCATCCGGCTGCAGTATGTCCAGATCGCAAACGTACTCAAGTGGCTGGTTCTGGTTCTGTTCGCTTATCCAATTACTGCGTTTGTGGTGGGAGCCGACTGGGGCCAGGTGATGCGCGATACCCTGATTCCTTCCATGCCGCATACCAGAATTGCATGGGCAGACGCTGGTGGCGATCCTCGGCACCACAATCAGTCCGTATCTATTTTTCTGGCAGGCGAGCGAAGAAGTCGAAGAGGAGAAGTCGGCAGGCCAAAGTTCGCTGGCTAAGCGCAGAGGAGCCACGCCCGAAGAGCTTGAACTAAGAAATATCGATGTGGGTGTGGGCGCATTTTTCTCGAACACCGTCATGTTCTTCATCATCCTGACCACCGCCATCACTCTCAACCGGCACGGCATTACGAATATTGAAACTTCGCGGCAAGCGGCCGAGGCCCTGCGTGCCGTTCGCCGGCAACTTCGCTACAACCGTGTTCACGCTCGGCATTGTTGGAGTCGGGTTTCTTGCCATTCCCACGCTGGCCGGATCAGCCGCCTATGCCTTCGCTGAGACCCTGGGATGGCGGCAGGGCTTGAACAGGAAACTGCGACAGGCGCGCTGGTTTTATGCTCTGATTCTGATCTCTACCGCAGCGGGTGTTGCGCTGAATTTTATCGGGATCAATCCGGTAAAGGCGCTCTACTGGACTGCAGTCATCAACGGATTGCTGGCGCCATTCCTCATGGTCGCAATCCTGATTGTGGCAGCGGACAAGAAGCTGATGCAGGGCCAGCCGAGCTCCCGCCTGGGATGGATTGTTGTGGCCATCACGACAGTAGCCATGTTCGTAGCGGGCGTTGCAATGTTTATTGTGTGAGCCGAACGACCAGGCGACCTCGGGAGTCGCGCATAAGGGCTGCCACAACTTCTCGCGGAAAACAGGCGACTATTCGGATGTGCCATCGGGGCTTGGGTTGTGCCAACTGCCGTCTGCAGCGATGAGCGCGTCAGCCTCTTTCGGCCCCCAGGTGCCGCGTTTGTAACGGCGAACCGGGTGATGGTTCTTCAGAACCCGATTGACCACCTCCCATGCGGCTTCAACCGCGTCCTCGCGGGTGAAGAGCGCCCCGTCGCCCTTCATGGCATCGCCCAAAAGCCGTTGGTAAGGCCCTTCCTCGTCCCGGCTGTTCATCGGACAGATAAAGCTCTCGCTCCTCTCCGATGAATTCCTGCCCGGCAAGCTTGACGCGGGCAGCCAGAGCGATGGCCGAGTTGGGAGAGAGCCGGAAGCGCAGGTAATTCGACCTGCTATTGCGGCTGCACTGCATCGGCAAAGAGTTTCTGCGGAGGCCGCTTGAGCTCCACAAGGATTTCGGTCGCGGTGGTGGGCAGATACTTGCCCGAGCGCAAATACCACGGCACTCCGTCCCAGCGCCATGAGTCGATGAAGAGCCGCAGGGCGCAATAGGTTTCGACGTCGGAGCGCCTGGCCACGTCCGGCTCATCTCGATAACCGGCATACTGGCCGCGCACCAAGTCGTCGGGCTTCAGAGGGCACATGGCTTTAAAGACCCTGGCCTTCTCAGTTTGCACATCTCCAAAGTCGCGCCCCGCGGGCGGTTCCATGGCAAGCAACGCCACGATCTGGAAAAGATGGTTCTCGATCACGTCGCGCAGACAGCCTGCTGTCTCGTAAAACGCGCCGCGTTTGCCCACGCCGAAATCCTCCGATAGAGTGATCTGAACGCTGGCCACGTAGTTGCGATTCCAGATCGGTTCCAGAAATGAATTGGCGAAACGGAAGTAAAGAATATTCATGATCGCTTCCTTGCCAAGGAAGTGATCGATGCGGAAAATCGAGTCCTCAGGAAACACCGCGTGCGCAACCTGGTTCAATTCACGCGCCGAAGCCAAGTCGCGCCCAAACGGCTTTTCGACAATCACGCGCGCATTCCTGGCCAGGTTCGCGGCTCCCAGTCCTTTAATCACCGTTTCGAAGAGCGCAGGCGGAATTGCCAGATAGTGCGCGGGCCGCCGCGCCTTCCCCAGCGCCTCTTTGATCGCCGTGAATGTATTGCTGTCTGCATAGTCTCCGCTCACGTACTTCAGCAGAGACAAAAGACGTTGCAGCGCGCGTTTGTCATCGATTCCACCTGCTCGCTTGATGCTGTCCGTCGCACGCCGCTGCAGCCGCTCCAGGCTCCATTTCGGAAAAGCAACGCCGATCACCGGAACCTTGAGCGTGCCGCTTTTCACCATGGCATAGAGCGCCGGGAAGATCATTTTGTGGGCCAGATCGCCCGTCACGCCAAAGACCACCAGAGCGTCTGACTGCGACTTGGCCATCAGGCGCCTTCTTTCTGGCCGGCGGTTTTCTCTTCGTGGCCGCCGAATTGAAATCGCAGCGCGGATAACAGCTTGTCGGCGAAAGTGTCTTCGCCGCGCGAACTGAAGCGCTCATACAGCGCAGCACTCAGCACGGGAGCCGGAACCGACTCGTCGATCGCAGCGGTGATCGTCCAGCGCCCCTCACCGGAGTCCGACACGCGGCCGGCGAATTTTGCCAGATCCGGGCTGTCGAGCAGAGAGATGGCGGTCAGATCCAGGAGCCATGAAGCGATCACGCTGCCGCGACGCCAGACCTCGGCGATGTCGGCAAGATTCAGGTCGTATTGGTACACCTCGGGATTACGCAGAGGCGTGGTTTCGGCGTCCACAGTTTGCTGCTGCTTGCCAACATTGGCATGGTGAAGAATGTTCAGCCCCTCCGCGTACGCGGCCATGATTCCGTACTCGATTCCGTTGTGCACCATCTTCACAAAGTGTCCGGCGCCGCTGGGGCCGCAGTGCAGATAGCCGTGCTCGGCGGTGCCGCCCACTTTTTCCCGGCCAGGCGTGCGCGGCGCCGAATCGATGCTTGGCGCCAATGCAGAAAAAATGGGGTCGAGGCGCTGAACCACATCCTTTTCGCCGCCGATCATCAGGCAATAGCCGCGTTCGGCGCCCCACACTCCGCCGCTGGTTCCCGCGTCCACATAATGGATGCCTTTAGGTTTCAGTTCAGCGGCGCGGCGAATGTCGTCGCGATAATAGGAGTTCCCGCCATCGATGACCACGTCGTCCGGTTCGAGCAGTGGGGTCAGGCCTTTGAGCGTCGCATCCACCACGCCGGCCGGCACCATCATCCAGATGGCGCGAGGCGTCTTCAACTTCTTCACGAAGTCTTCAAGTGAATTCGCGCCAACCGCGCCTTCCTTGGCAAGCGATTGCACGGCTTCCGGGTGAATATCGTACACAACGCATTGGTGGCCGGCCCGCATAAGACGCCGCACCATATTGTTTCCCATCCTGCCCAAGCCGATCATGCCCAGTTCCATGGAATCCTCCCGATACGATGTTTGATGCGAGCGCGGGAACAATTATCCACAAATTTGGAGATACTTTCATGCCCAACTCCCCTGATACCTGCTGAGCTCATGTAGTGTCAAGGCAATTTGCTGTATTGTCGTATGCCCTCGCGCAGCTGCGCTATGGTTTTTGAGCGCGGAGCCGGCATCGATGAAAATGACCGCGCGTCGCTCATTACACCCAAGGGCTGCGATCAGATGGCCCAGGGAACAGGCGTCCGAAAGAGCGAAGTTTTTGCTCTTGTAACAAGAGGATAGAATAAGGAGCTAGTTATTCCTGAGGTTCGGCAAGGAGTCCGCTATGTCCAAGGTTCATGCTTATCCTTCCATCCCCACGAGGATCTTGTTGCCCATCGACTTCAGCCCATCTTCCCAGGCAGCTTTGGAGATGGCAGCTGACCTTGCGAAGCACTTTCACGCGGAACTCCATCTCGTGAATGTGATTCCCGATGTTTCCCACCACGACCCTTCCTGACGTGATTCCAGAAAGCGAATTCATTCAGGAAGCCAGAACCTTTGCGGAGCAACATCTGGCCAAGTGTCATGCAACCTTAGCGGCCAGGGGAGTGAAGTCAACTTCCAGTGTCGAAGTTGGAAATGACATCGCCGGGAGCATCATGGAAGTGGTGGAGCGAGAGCATATCGACATGGTGGTGATCTCGACGCACGGCATTTCCGGATGGCATCCGCTGGTCTTCGGATCGATTGCGGAAAAGGTCGTCAAGCTCGTGCAATGTCCCCTCCTGCTTCTGCGATCGGCCAAGCCTGACGGCAGCGGAAAAACTCCGGCAGGGCGTTCTACGGAATGGTGGTAGAGAATACGGCGTTTCCCCGTTTCAAAGCGCTCATCGCTGCGGCGCCGCGCAACTACGAGGACAAGCTATTCTTGCTGGCGGCACTGTCTGCGCATCGGCGCAGAAGGGTTTAGTCGCGATGGCTATGATTTCGATTTCTCTCCGGCTGTCACGTCGCGCAGACTCAGTTTGGCCGGAACAGCTTGGTCAACTGATCTGGAGGAACGGGCGGCCCAAAAAAGTTCCCCTGGGCTTCGTCACAATCGTGAGCCCACAGAAACTCCAGATCTTCAACCGTTTCAACCCCCTGAGCAATGACCTGAAGGTGAAGGCTCCGAGCCATTTCGATGAACGATTCGACGGCGGCCGTTCCACCAGGAACGGTCGTGATCTGGCGAAGGAACGACCGGTCGATCTTGAGGGCATTGACGGGTAATTTCTGCATGCTGCTCATGCTGGAGTTGCCGGTGCCGAATTGATCGACCGACACATGCACGCCCTTATCCCGGATGGCCTTGAGGACAAATGCTGAGCGCTCGGGATGGCGCATCAGAACACTCTCGTTTACGTCCAGCTCCAGAAACGACGGATCCAGGCCGGTCTTATTGAGCGCTGCGGACAGCGCATCCAGGAGACCTTCGTTCTGAAATTGCACTCCAGAGACATTGACGGCCATGGTCTTTGCAGGCATCCCCGCATCCGCCCAGGTTCGGGCCTGCGTGCATGCTTCATCAAAGACCCAGGCGCCGATAGGCAGAATCAGACCGGTTTCCTCTGCGATGGGAATGAACTCCCCCGGAGGAATGGTTCCCTGCGTAGGATGGTTCCAGCGCGTCAGCGCTTCAGCCCCGGTAATAGCTCCCGTCTTCAGATTGACTTTGGGCTGGTAGTACAAGGTCAATTCGTACTGTTCCAGGGCGCGCTCCAGATCCTCTCTCGTGAACTGGTGCTCAAATGTGCAGACGTTCAACTCCGAAATGTAAAACTCACAGCTCTGGCACCCGTTCTTCTTGGCCCGATACATTGCGGTGTCTGCATTCCGGATGAGCGTCTCTGCATCAAAACCGTCGGCGGGATAGATGCTCATACCGATGCTTGCGGTGACGTGGACCTTTTGGCCGTCGACCGAATGACTCGCGCCCAGAGCACGGAGCACTCTTAATGCGGTGGCAGCGGCATCCTGGGGCCGATGTACATCCTGCAGCAACAATGCGAACTCATCGCCTCCGTATCGGCTGACCGTATCAGGGTCGCGCACACAGGCCAGCAAGCGTTTTGCGATGGATCGAAGTAGCTTGTCGCCGGCCGCATGCCCCAGGGAATCGTTGATCTGTTTGAAGCCATCCAAATCCAGGAACAGCACGGCGGCCTGCCCGCGGTGTCTCCGCGCAAGACAGATCGCCTGGCCAACCCGGTCGCAAAACAGCGATCGATTGGGCAAACCGGTGAGGGAATCATGTTCGGCCAGATGGGCCATTTGCTTTGACCGCGCCCGCGCTGCGCTTACGTCGCGAAAAACAATCACCGCTCCAGTGACCGTCCCTTCACGGTCGTGGATCGGGGCAACTGAGTCTTCAATGAAGACTTCGCGACCGTCACGGTGGATGAGCACGCAATTCGAAGGCAGCGTGCCCGTCAGGTTTTCTGATGCCGCCTTCGCCATCGGATCAAGGATCGGCTGGCGCGAGGTGGCGTCCGCGATCCGGAAGGTTTCGCTCAGGTGACGGCCGACTGCGGCCTCCAGCGGCCAGCCCACCATGCCGCTCGCGATGGGATTGAGGAAGGTGATGTTTCCTGACATGTCGGTGCAGATCACGGCATCTGCGATGGATTCGAGCGTGGCCTCGGCGCGTTCCTTTTCATTGGTCAGGATTTCTTCGTTCGTCGTGCGCACGACGGCGTTGCCCAGGGCTTGCATGAGCGTGTTCGGCTCGATCCGGCCCTTGATGAGATAGTCTTGAGCGCCCTCTCGCATGGCTTGAATTGCCTTCGACTCGTCGTCCATGCTGGTTAACAGCACAATGGAGACGTGGGGCGCGACTGCACGCACACGTCTGACCGCCATCAGCCCTTCCGGATCGGGCAAACTCAAGTCCAACAGAACAATGTCAACCTGATGCCCTTTGAGATATATCTCGGCGTCTGCCAGACACTTGACGTGGGCAAACTTGAAGGAGTGTGATTGATCGTCGTCGAACATCACTCGGATGATGCGAGTTTGTTCGGGGTCATTCTCGATCAGAAGAACGGTACTGTCTGGGCGTTTTTCCATCGGCTTCACCTCGGCGCGAGCAACCTGGCGTTACTTTCCTGGAATTCATGAGTGCGCGGAACCTCCCCAGACGAACTAACTGAAGCATCTCAAAACCCGGACTATAGTACTGTTCTCTTTTGTACACTCTTGGGATACTCGAGTGCCTTCTGCGATCCAGTGGAAGATATTGCGAACTTATCGTCCTGATTCGGTAGCAGTTAGCATGGCCGGCGAACATGGGTTCAAATCCTCTGTCTGCGACCGGCATGTGAACTAATTTGGTTCCTGTTGCCTGGAATCAAGGTCGTGCGGTAGTGCAAGAGCTGTTCAGCATTGGGCGGCGTGGCGAGCTTCATGTTAGCCGCAACATGCCCAGAACTCCCAAAAGCTTGCCGCATCCAGGTACTTAAGTCCCTGCTAAATTTGGCCCTGCTCGATCAATTGCCTGACCCCATTTCTCAGAGAGTAAGCAAATGTTATCCCGACCAAAAGCGTGGAAAGAATGGGAACCCCGGTGATTCTCTTCTGACGCAGTGACGGGCTGGGCGGCTAACTCAGCCTTAGTGCAGATGCAGATGCATCCGCCAGGCGGTGTAGCTGAGGATCTCGTGCGCAAGGCGCTCGGTTTCCTCGGTGCCGCCTCCAAAGGAGACGCGTGTCCGGGGTGAAGTGAGTACATCTAGGCCGTATCGACATATAGCCTGAGATGCAACCAAGCACAGGCGAGAGCGACCAGTGCTTGGAAGCAGGCTTTTGATTTTTCGTATCGCGTGGCGAATCTGCGAAAACATTTGAGTTTGCTGAAGCAGCGTTCGATCCGATTGCGCTGCTTGTAGAGGTCTTTGTCGTACTCTCGTTGCACCTTGCGGTTTCGTTTGGGAGGGATCACGGCTTTGGCTCCCATGGCTTCAACGTGCTCTACGATGGCGTCGGCATCGTAGCCCTTGTCGGCCAGCACTGCCTCAGTCTTGTGCTGGCCCAGCAGTTCGATGGCCTGGGTGCAGTCATTCACCTGGCCGCCCGTGATCAGAAAATCCAGAGGCAGGCCCAGTTCATTGGTGAGGAGATGAATCTTGGTCGTCAGACCTCCTCGGGAACGCCCCAGAGCCTTGTCTGTGCCCCCTTTTTGCGGCCCGTGGCCGCCTGCTGGTGAGCCCGCACGATGGTCGAATCCAACATCAGATACTGGTTCTTCTTGTCGCGCACCAACTCGTGAAAGACCCGCTCCCAGACGCCGGAGTTGGCCCAGCGCACGAAGCGCTTATGCACGCTTTTGTACTTGCCGTAACGCTCCGGAAGGTCAGCCCATCGCGCTCCCGAGCGCAGTACCCACAGCACGCCATTCACAAATAAACGGTTATCCACTGCGGTCCGGCCCACATGCTCCTTGCGTCCAGGAAGAAAATCCTTGATCTTCTCCCATTGCAAATCACTCAATTCATATCGACTAGCCGACATACTCACACTTCAACAGCTAGAAACCTGCCTGCAAAGTGTATATGTCGATACGGCCTAGGCCATCGGCTGCGCAGATTTCGTGAATTCGAAAGAGGTGGGTGCCGTCGCTGACGACAACCAGGCGGCGCAGACCATTGGCTCGGGCGATGACGGCAGTGCGGTGGGCCTGTTCTTCGGTGTTTCGGCTCTGGGTTTCGGCGATAATGGCGGATTCGGGAATGCCGAAGCCCATTAGATAGTCGCGGCCCACGGCTCCCTCGGAATACTCATCTCCGCCGGTACCGCCCAGCACGATGATGAGCGGTGCGAAGCCGCGATTGTAGAGTTCGCGCGCGTGGTCAAGGCGTGCACGGAAAACCGGGGAGGGCTGTCCATCGTATTCCGCCGCGCCCAGTACGGCGATGGCGTCCGACGGTGCGGCCTGATCCAAGCCGGCATAATCCTCAATTTGCACGTAGACCCAGCAGGACCATCCCAGAAACGCGAGAATCAAAGCGAGAAACAGAACAACAAAGACGCGAAGGGCCCAGTTGCGGCGATGAGGCTTGGCTAGGCCCGTCATGTCCACCATCTTACCGCTACAGGACGGCGACGATTTCGTGGGCGGGAATCGCGCCTTCGTGCGGAACTCCGCGGTGTCCCCGGGTTGAGGGAGAAATCGACGACGATGGTCGTCTCGCCTAACGTTTTTGGATCGATCTCCACGCCCACACGCCAAAGGAAGATTTCGTCCTCTGCCCAGCCCCATCCGTTACGCTTAATGTAGTTCACAAATCATCAGGAACGCGCGCCCAGTGCGCGAACCAATCCAGGAGAATGCAGCGATGATAAAGCGTAGAGAATTCTTGAAGGCTGCCGGGCAAACCACAGCCCTGTTGCTCGCCCGGCCGTTGCTGCGAGCGCAAAATGCCGGCGCAGAAAATGCGTCGTTTCGTTGGAATTCCGAACACATCGAGGTGGAACTTTCCCGGTCCGCGCCGGAGCTGCTGAGCCTGAACATCGACGGCCTGGGCCAAGGCCAGCGCGGTGCCAACATCCTCAATGCCGATCGCAATATAGGCGGTTATCAGGCATCGGTTGTCACCGGAGGTCAAACCCTCCGCGTGGAATACCGCACCGCAACCGCGGCAAAAGACTCGCCCGCCGGATGGACGTTCGAATGTTCCCCCAGCAAAATCGTTCTCACCACCGAGTGGTCTGCGGATTTCGTCGCCCCCCGCATGGTTCTTCCGTTTCAATCTGAATCAGGTTCACTCGACAGCACTCGGCCTCTTCTCGCGCGACGGCCTTCTGGCCACGCCAGCTCTCCTGCATTTTCCCGGTCAGGGCTCCATGCGGCTTACGGCCAGTGATCCCGGTGTCGGCTTGACTTACACCTCCGATCGGCCAAGGCAATCTGCAATGCTCTCGCTCCCCGGCGCAGATTTCGTTCACAAGCGCATCGTTTACACATTTGACGTGACAGCCATCCATCCCGATGTTCCGGGAATCGCCGGCGACCCGCGCTTCGATGCCTTCCGCCGCAACTGGCTCAACGCCCTGCAGCTCAATCCTGAACTTCAGGCGCTGGCCAACAACACCGCCAGCGACTCCTGCGCATTTTGTTACTACGAATTCGCCGACATCGCCGCGCTCACTCCGCCGTTGGCGCCGGGCCTCACCGCTCTCGATGTGGTTCGTCAAACTCTTGACCGCATGCTGGCGGCGGCTTTGCCTACGGCCTGTCTGTCAGTCCCGGACCATCCGACCGTCAGCTCCGACACCTGGCCTTCGATGGTCATCGCCGCGGCCAATTGTGTGCGCGCGGGGCACAGCGATAAATGGCTCGCCGCAAAACTACGCCGGCATTCGCGGCTGGGCCGAGTCCATGCTCGCCACGCGATTCCAGCGGCGACGGCCTTATCAAATATTCCGTCAGCGGCAACTCCAACACGTGGGCCGGCCGGGATTTCCCAAGATCAGGCCGTCAAACTGGTGGGACACGATCGGCTTCGGCTACGAAGACGCCTACGCCAACGCGCTCGCCTATCGTGCGCTGGGCGATATGGCGATGCTGGCCCGCAAGGCCGGCAAGCCCGCCGATGCCGCGCGCTATCAAGGCCGCCGCGGACAAGCTACGCGCCCATTACTACGACGCTTCTTCGATCCCGCTACCGGTGTCCTCGCCGGCTGGCGCAGTGCCGACGGCGAATTGCACGACTACTATTTCCTCTTCGTCAACGGCATCGCCATCCACTATGGACTCGTCGCCAAGCCGCAGGCCAACGCCATCATGGACAAGCTGCTCGCCAAGATGAAGGCTGTGGGCTACGACAATTTCACTATGGGACTGCCCGGCAACCTCATCACCGTCACGCTCAAGGATTACGTGCATAAAACCGCCGACGGCCACATCGGCGGCGGCGTGCTCGCCGACAACTCCGATGGATTCCAGAATTATGAGAACGGCGGCGCCACCGGCGCCTTCGCCTACTTCACTCTCGCAGCACTCTACGATCTGGGCCGCGCGGCTGAGGCCGACGCGATTCTCTTTCCGATGCTCGGAGGGATATGGCAAATGCGGATTCGAAGGGCGCGATGCGGCAAGGGCCGCTCGCCCGATTGGCGGCGTTGGGACGGAACCGATATGGGCTATGAAGGCTACCTGACTGACGATTACTACACGATGCTCGCGGTTCCGCTGCGGCAGTCGGAGACGCAATGGAGCAATGGCTTTCGGCCCGCGGCGTGGCCGGAGGCTGGCGCGCACCCGAAATAAATCAGTCGCAGACCAGCGCCGCGTCAGGAAACGCATCGGCAGCGTCTTCGATCTCCGAGTCGAGCACACTCGCCCGCTTCCATGCGCGCCACAAAAAACGCTCGACTTCGCTCAGCACATCGGCGCCATTGCGCGCATGATAGATGGCCGCGCGCAGCTTCGCGCCGCCGGAGACGCCGTGCGTGAACCACGTGGCAAACTGCTTCATCTTTCCCACCGGATCACCCAGCCGCGCGTCTCGCGGCAAATCCTTTGTCGCCTCGGCCTCCGCCATCAACATTTCGAAGTACGCTCGAATCATCCGGTAGCGATCTTCGGTGGTCGGCCGGTCATAGCTGCCCGTCGCCGTGTATTGCGCAATCTGCCGAAAGATCCATGGATTCGCCGGGGCCGCGCGCCCGATCATCACCGCGTCGCAGCCCGTTTCGGCCACCATCGCCGCCGCATCCTCGGGCGTGCGTACGTCGCCATTGCCGACCACAGGCAGCCGCACGGCTGCTTTCACCGCAGCAATCCAGTTCCACTGCGCCTGGCCGCTGTAACCCTGCTCGCGCGTGCGCGCATGCAGCGCCAGTCCGTTCAACCCTTCGGCCTCGGCCATGCGCGCCAACTCCACGCACACAATCTGGCTCTCATTCCATCCCATGCGGAACTTCACGGTGAAGGGAATCGTCACCGCCTTGCGAATGGCGTGAAAAATTTCGCCGATCTTCGGTAGATCGCGCAGCAGACCCGACCCTCCGTTCGACCCCACGACGCGCTTGGCCGGGCAGCCCAGGTTCAGGTCCACCGTGTCGAAGCCCGTCTCTTCCACGATCCGCGCCGCTTCCGCGAGAGTCCCGGGATTCGATCCGAACAGTTGCGCTGCAATGGGATGCTCGTCGTCGTAGAACGTCAGGTAGCGCTGGCGCTTGGTCTCGCGCATCCGGCTCAGCCCATCCGCCGACGTAAATTCCGTCATGATCAACCCGCATCCAGACTGCGCATTCGTAATTGACGCATCGATCTGCGTTTCACCCACAGAGCTCTGCGATTCAACCACAGAAGGGGGCGCCCCACATCTCGATTCTGAGATGTGGGAAGCGGGACTGGCACCTATCCCAAATTCAGCGTGGGAAAATAGACTCGCGTGCCGGATGAACCTCCGGAACACCGTGTCGGTGACGCCGGCCATCGGCGCCAGCACCGTCGCCGGCCGCACTGCCACCGAGCCCAGCCGCAACTCCGCGGGAACCCGCGCCTCCGCGGGCATGGCATGCTCCACCGGATTGTCCCAGTTCTTCTTCACGGTGAATCCGCGTCCTGCCATAAATGCCCCTGAGCCTTTAGCTGCTAGTTTTTCGCCCGAAGCCCGTTCATGCTGGAATGGCGATCTCAGACAAGAGTACAAGGGACTACGGGATTATGGAACTGCCGGGTGCCGGCTACGGCTACTCTTGTGAAAGCCGGCCGGCCAGAAGGAGGTCGATCGCGACGTCGTTGTCGGCTTTCCAAATCATGAAGCTTGGATTCTTCAATCCCCATTGCACGTAGGGTACGACAAAATGAGCCTTGGCGGTTGCGGCTGTGCCTTCAACATGGACAAGGATGGGGATGGTGATCTCGTGAGGGGTTCCCAGCAGCGTGAAGATACCGGCCACCTGGATGCTCGAATCGCCTGATGGGGCGATAGCGCCGGTATAGATCTTGGGCTCAAAGGAAACCGTTGCGAACTGTGCGATTTTGAGGATGTCCTTGTTCATCTTGTTATCGCGACTATCATTGCCGGTCTTGCCGCTGCCGGCGAGGACGACCACCGACCCCGAAATCTTAGCGGCGCTGCGGTCAAACTCAATCCATCCGGATTGAATGTGAAATGTGCCGTTGACGACCTCGTGCGTGGTGTTGAGCGTCATCTTGACCTGGCTGGCATCGGGATTGACGGCGAAGGTCTGATGCTGGGCGAGTACGGCTGGAGTGAGCGCGGCAGCGAGGGCGAAGAGCGTGATGGATTTCATGGCATCTCTCCTGTGGTGGTGCGTCGTTCTTGCGCCCCCTGCGGGGGCTGGCTTTCGTGTCGCAATCTATTCCTCAAGGCTCGCGAAACCGGGGAAAAAGCCGAATGAAAAACCGATTCAGCAATCATAGGTTGGCAGGGGCTGAAGCCCGGCTTATTCTGCTGACTTTGTCGGCCCGGCTGAAGCCGTGCCCTTGTTACAGAGCCCATTGAATCGAAGTTTTTCCGCAGCCTGTCGCGCCTGGGCTACTATCTTTTGCCCGCTTCGCGGGCTTTGTGCTCCGTCAATCTATCACCGTCAAAATAATTGACTCAGCACATACGAACGTTTTCAACTACCGGGAATTGTTTAGGCGTGGCCCGACTTCAGCCGGCGACTGCCTGTGGAGCAACCGCGGCGTGCTGGGCGACGCGGGTCAGCTTCGCCGTTACGCGCATCACGCCGGGCCAGACCCTGAGGTAGAACGGTAATACAGCGCGCGCGAGGGAGTTGTTCAAGCCATCGGCGGCGAACTCGGCAAGACGCATCTGGGCCAGCAGACTGGATCGCAGTTTAGCCTGGAAGAGCGGCGCCGGCTCTGCTCGAAGAAAGGCAGCGACAGCGCAGCGCGCCGTATGCAGTGCAATCGATATGCCATCGCCGGTGAACGAGGGGATGACGGCTGCCTGATCGCCGACGCAGTAGAGCCCATCCTCCGTGGTGCGGCGGATGTAGCCATACGGGATATGGGTGACGGAGATGGGCTTGGCGAGCAACGGCTCCGCGCCGGCGAGCCTCATTGCGAGGTGCGGACAGTCCTGCTGCATCTTCACGAGGAAGTTCTCCCAGCGATAACCCAAACGTGCGAGATACCGTTGTTGCACCACGCAGCAGAGGTTGGCAATGCCGCCCTCGACCGGCTGGATTCCGCCATAGCCTCCGGGATAGAGCATGAGCTCAGAGGCGTGCCCCAACTCCCGGGCCTGGGCGGGAGCCAGGCGAAAATACATTTTGAAGGCCACCCATCGCTGCGGGTCGCTGGGACGCGCGTGGCCGCGGAGATCGTGCTTGCCGGTGGCGAGAAAGACGGTCGCTGCGTCACGGGTGCTGCCGTCGTCGAGCGTGGCTTGCCACACGTTGGGCGCCGTGCGCGCGAGCCTCTGCACGCTGCGGCCTTGCTCTACGCGAACTGCCGCGGCGATGGCCTCGGCAATGAGCGCTGTATCCAGCGCCTTGCGCGTGAGCGAGGCTGCGGGAAAAGGCAGCGGAGCCTGCGCGGCGCGCCTGGCGGCGGCCAGACGAACGTAATTGATGGGCACGGCTCCAAGCGAGGCCACGTCGATGCCGAGCGCTTGCAGATCCTCAAGCGCCTCACCGCTGAGGAACTCTCCGCAGACCTTGTGGCGCGGAGTGGGCTCGCGTTCGATCAGCGTGACGCGGCGACCCTTGCGGGCGAGCGCGATAGAAGCCGCACAGCCCGCGACTCCACCACCGAGGATGAGGACATCACCTTGCAAAGAAATCCGATCGAGATTGGACGTTGTAACTGGGATCTCCTTGTTGGGAACCGGTACTGAAATGATACCGCTTCCATGCGTGAGGCATGACCCATGCTGCAGTTGGTTAGTGGTGCAGTTTGCGCGCTCGGGCTCGCCGTAGGGTTTGACGGAACTCGGGCAAAGTTGTGAGCCTCGGCCTGCTTTGTCCGAGTATTCGCACCAGGAGGATTGTGAACGGAGCGCTTGTAACTTCGCCAAATCTGCCAATCGGATGAATGGTTGGCCTGTAACATCGCCTTTTCGTGATCCTGCTTCCCCGGGACACCCACGCGACGTCTATCCCTATAATTCGAGCTGAGGATCTATTGCGCGTGACTACGGCTTCCCTGAACCGCATTGCAAAGACAATTCGCTTCCATGGGATCTAGTGCGGAGATCCAATTCAAGTTGCGGGTTTCTCCGCGCGATCTGCCAGAGCTGATGGATGGGGACTGCAGCTATGAGGATTTCCGTGACTGCCTGCGCAGCCTGGAGCAGATCAACCGCTGGCTGCTGGGTTATCGACCGACGCTGGCCTGGCTGAGGCGGCTGCCGCATGGATTGCGTGAGCCGGTGCACATTGTCGATGTGGGCTGCGGCGGCGGCGATCTGCTGCGGCGGATTGCAGGCTGGGCGCGGAGGCGCGGCATTGCTGTCCAGTTAACGGGGATCGACTTGAATCCTTATGCGGCGCGGGCGGCAGCGGAGTTCACGCCGAAGGAGCTCGAAATCACATGGGTCACCGGCAATGCTCTGGTGTATCGGCCGGAGAAACCGGTGGATATCGTCGTGAGTTCGCTGATGGCACATCATCTGGAGGATGAGGAAATCATCGCGCTGCTGCGGTGGATGGAAGCGACTGCGCAGGCGGGTTGGTTCATCAATGATCTGGAGCGGTCGGAGCGGAGTTGCCGGATGTTCAGTCTGGCGGACAGGATGGTGCGGTGGCACCGGTTTGTACGGCATGATGGGCCGGTATCGTTTCGGCGGGCCTTCCGGGAAGAGGACTGGGCGCGGTTGCTGGCGGCGGCTGAGGTTCCGCGAGAGGCGGTAACGGTGGAGCATTGGCGGCCGGGACGGTTGTGCGTGGGGCGGTGGAAGTGAGACGGGCGTTCTTGTAACGAGCCATCTGCCGCACCATTGGCATCTCATCGAGCGGATCGTTCAAGCGAGGGTTTTGATGGAGCGAAGCAGATTCCTTGTCGCCGCTTTCCTGCTAATCGCCACGGGC
Source organism: uncultured Acidobacteriota bacterium (assembly GCA_963826735.1). GTDB lineage: Bacteria > Acidobacteriota > Terriglobia > Terriglobales > Acidobacteriaceae > Telmatobacter. The sequence goes on along the minus strand of CAWGYN010000001.1, from coordinate 447,217 downwards.
GCCGCGGCGCAGGCAGAACAAATTCCAGTAAGACACATCCAACTCCCGAGGCATGAGTTTATGGTGGCGCGCTCGGAGACTGGACAGATCATCGCCCGAGTTGAATTTACGGAGACCGTGCAGGGCGATGAAGTGACGATGCGCCTGACTTATCGCTTTGTGGATGGGTCGATTGATGACGAGACGACGACATACAGGCAGCAGGGCACGTTTCAATTAATACGCAACCATCACATACAGAATGGGCCGTTTTTTGCCAAGCCCGTCGACTTTGCAGTGGAAGCCGCTACCGGCATTGCGACCACACGCACAGCGGACAAGAATGGCACGATCCACGTCGAGAGTGAGCACATCGAACTGCCGGATGACCTGGCAAATGGGTTCGTTGGAACGTTGCTGCTGAATGTGCCCCCCAATACGAAGCCGTTTCGGGTGGGGATGCTGGCGCCGGTCTTCGGCGGGCGATTGATTCGGATCCTGATTTCGCAGGAGGGCGAGCAACCGTTTCAAGAAGGCAGGACAGACGCTTAAGGCGACGGTGTTTCGCATCCATCCGGAGTTGGGTGGCTTCCTGGGCTGGATTGCGCAGTTGCTCGGCATGCAGCCGAAAGATGTGATGGTGTGGATACTGGAGGGTGAGCAGCCGGCGGTGGTGAGAGTCGTTGGACAGTTGGGTGGTTCGGGGCCTGTGGTCAGCTCGGAGCTGGATGGAACCAGCTTCGGAAAGTAGGACATTTCGATGGTAACAATGAATTCGCCTTACGATCCGAATGAGAAGAATGGTCGCCGCTCTAATCCGCGCGCGCGATGGTACTTCTTTGCGCTGGTTCTTTTCGTGTACTTGTGGCAGGGATTCGTTACGGGGAACTGGACGAATGGAATGTCAAAACTGCATCGTGAGATGTTCTTTGTATTTACCCCGATATTGGCTGGGTATTTTATCTGGATGGGCGTTCGTTTCCTATTGCGGTCACGGTCAACAAAATCAGACTGATACATTTCAGGCACGGCGCGTGGTGAGCTCGCGCCAATTCAGGCCGAGCTCCACGATAAGCAGCGAGGCAAGAGTGAAGGCGATAACGCCGACGGCGGAGAGGCTGTCGCCGAGGTGGCTCCAGTAACGCGGCCAGAGGTTAAGCACGCGGCTGGAGACGAAGGTGAAGGTGACGGCGTAAGAGCGAGCCATCCATTGGCGGTGCTGGATGATTTGGCGGTTGCGCGCTGTGATGAACGCGGCGGTGGTGCAGACGATCCAGGCGGCGGCTTGCATGGAGGTTCCCGGCAAACCGGGGTGGCCGCTGGCTAGGGCGATGCCTGTGAAAGCACCGACAAATACGCAGACGACGTAAATGCGTCCGAGTACGCGATGCAACTTGAAGTGCCGCTGGCGGATTCGCGAGGAGAAATTGATGGGGCCGATCAAGAGAGCGAAGGTTCCCGCTAGCACATGCGGGATGAGGAGATGGCGGTCGGCGATGACCTGCAGACGGTAGGCGTGGTACATGGGGAAATCGGTAACGAGAAGAACTTCAGAAGTGATGAAGACGAAGAGCGTGGTGAGACCGAGAAAAATCCAGAGAGCGGTTTTAAATCTGGACCGCGTGGAACTGGGCGCGATCACGGTGGAAGCTGCCATTATTTACCTCTTAGACGATTAGACAGGCCGAGGGGCGCTACGAGAGCGATGGGCGGGAAAAGCTTCATGATTCTTAGCGCGGGTTTCATCGATGGCATTCGCATCGGGGTTGTCGTTCCTCAGGGGTTAAAACCCAGCGTCTTTTTTGGTCTTTATTGGCACGACTGAAGTCGAGCCCTGATACAAAGCGGATTTATGAAGCACGCTTTAGTCTAATTTCAACTGACCGTTGCATTACGGCGCGACTTCAGTGAGGGCGTCGGTGCGCTTGCTCATCTTGGCGGTTCGGGCTAACTTGTCCCAGTTGAAGGGCTTGCCGTCGATGGCGCGCTTGAGGGTTTTGAAGAGCACGACGGAGAAGACCTGGCGATAGGCGAAGCGTTGCAGCCAGATGTGGAAGAGCAGCCAGCCGTCGCCCTTGTTAGCGGGATGACGGCGCTCAAGACTGAAGGCGATTGTCGAGGTGATGAAGTCGATGAGCAGGAAGGCGCCGAAGTAGGCCAGCAGTTTTTCGAAGCTCGCGGCGGAGGCCGCTTCGGGGTGGTAGTGGCGATCGACGAAGTAGTTGATGATGCCGGCCGCGAACATGATGTCAATGAAGGGCGAGACGAGGGGCAGGAGCATCTGGAAGATGAGGATGTTGGGCAGCGCGAAGAGGCCCATGGCCTTGTTGCGCACAAAGGCGGCGCGATGTTTCCAGACGGCCTGCAGGGTGCCGAAGGACCAGCGGAAACGCTGGCGCATGAGGCCGCGGGCGTCGATGGGCGCTTCGGTGTAAGCGAGGGCGCGGTCTTCGTAATCGACTTTCCAACCCTGCTCGAGCAGGCTCATGGTGAGGTCGGCATCTTCAGCCACGGTGTTGAGCGGGTATCCGCCTGCGGCTTTTACGGGCGCGGTGCGCCATGCGCCGATGGCGCCGGGCACCACGGTGATGACGTGGAAGAGATTGAGGGCGCGGCGCTCGAAGTTCTGGCTGGTGATGTATTCGAGAGCCTGCCAGCGGGTCCAGAGATTGACGCGGTTGCCGACTTTGGCGTTGCCGGCGATGGCGCCGATGGCGGGATCTTCAAAGTGGGGAATGAGCTTGGAGATGGCGTCGGGAGCGATGACAGTATCGGCATCGATGCCGACGTAGACCTCCTCAGAGATGCGATCGAGGGCGTAGTTGAGGGCGGCGGCCTTGCCCTCATTGTGCTTGGTGAGCACCTGCAGCCGGCCGGCGGCGATGTCCTGGGCGTACGCAGCGGCGGCCACTTCAGCGGTGCGGTCGCGGGAGCCGTCGTCGATGACGATGACGCGGAGGTTCTTGTAGTCGGAGTTGAGCACGGAGCGTATGGTGCGCACGATGACGGATTCTTCGTTATAGGCGGGGATTAGAACGGCAACGCGAGGGCAAAAGCCGGGCGAGGCCTGGCTGTGGGGACGCCGCAAGCGGTCGATGATGGCGAAGATGCCGACGATGATGAGGCGCGCGCTCATGAGCACGTCGCCAACGAAGAAAACCATGAAGATAAAGTTGCTGATGAAATCGACCGCCGAAAAGGCGATGGAGTCAGGAAGGGTGCGCAGGCGCTGCCAGAAGGTAAGCGCCGGCATGACCTGGGCGGTGGTCTTGCCCATGAGCGCGGAAACGGGAACGATGGTGTAGCCGTGGGCGCGTAGCGCATCGATGAGCGGACCCAGGGCGGCCACAGTGGCGGAGCGGTCGCCGCCACCATCGTGCATGAGGATGATGGAGCCGCTGGAACTGCGGCTTGGTCTGCATGGATTGCAACTGGGCGAGGACCGAGTCGATGATCTCCTGCGGCTTCTTTTTGGGGTTCTCGTACCAGTCGTCGGTGTCGATTTTGCTGCCGATGATGGTGAGGCCTTCCTGCTGGATGCGCCAGGCGGGCTCGGCCTCAAGGTCGGTGTCGGGCTCTTCGTCGATGTCGTAAGGCGGGCGGAAGTAGAGCGGCTGGACGCCCAGCTTGCTCTCGAAGAGACGCTCGGTGAGTTTCACCTCGAGGTCGAGCTGGCGCGCGGAGATCTGGCTGATGTCGGGATGTGTCCAGGTGTGATTGCCGATCTCGTTGCCTTCGCGGACGATGCGCTGCATGATGCCGATGTTGTCGGCAGCCTCGGAACCGATGAGCATGAAGGTGCCGGTGGCGTGATGCTGCTTGAGGACGTCGAGAATTTTGGGCGTCCATTTGGGATCGGGACCGTCGTCGAAGGAGAGCGCAAGCTCATGGGGATGGTAGCCGTACTGCTCGTCGATCTAGGGGTGCGGATACACGTCCATGTGCTCGTCGACGATGAGCTTCTTGCGCGGATCGGGCTCGTCGGTATCCACTTCCACGGTGCGCTTGCCGGGCTGGGGCTGGCCGGTGATGCGCAGAATGTCGCCTTCGCCGTTGGTGTCCACGTCGTGGCCGGGCGGGACGTTGTCGTTGAGCGCCTGCAGCGAGGACGGATCGCTGGGATGATCCCAGATGTTCCAGAGCGAACTGTCTTCTCCGCCTAGCCGCCAGAGGGCAAAGGTCTGCAGGCCGAGCTGGCGCGCGGCGCGCATTTCGTCGAGCAGCGAAACTGCATCGAGGAACCAGACCACGTGGCGCTGGTTGGCGTCCTCGTCGATGTACTCGAAGTGCGGATTGAGGGCATCGTAATCGAGATCGAGATCGGCGTCGGCGTCGGAGGCGCGCTCCCAGGCATCGGAAACGGAGAGGATCATCAGTATTGAGAACCTTGGGCTTGGGATGATGGCGATCCTTGGGGTCGGGAATGGAGAGCGCCCAATCGTAGCCGTAGCTGCCCACGCCGCAGATGAGTTTTTCCTTGGGCACAACTTTGAGCACGCGGACCAGATTGGCGATGAACCAGGGCTGGCTGGCGATGGGTCCGGGATCGCTGGTGGTCTGGTGCTCATCGTAGTTCATGAGAATGATGCCGTCGGAATTCGCGGCGATGCTCTTGAGATCGCTGTCGCTGGTGGCTACGGCGGCGTTGACATAGAGCCGGAGATTGCGGGCGCGCATGTCCTGATAGAGCGCCTGGATGAAGCTCAGGTAGGCGGCACCGTCTTCGTCGGGGATGCTTTCAATATCGAGAGAGAGGCCGCGATAGACGGGATACGTGGTGAGAAAGCGCATGATCTGCTGGCGAAACGCGGCGCTTTTGGCGGGATCCTGTAGCACATCGCCAACACCTGTGTCCCAGTCCTGGGTGTGGGGATTGAAATTGTTGAGGGCAGGGAAGATTTCGGTGTCGGTGTGGGCCGACTGAATGACCAGCTTGACTTTGTTGAGGTCGTCGGGATCGTGAATTGTGTCGCCCTGAATCACCGGATACTCGCGCAGATTGTCGCCGCTCATCATCATGAGTGTGCCCTGCGGCGAATCCACATGCAGCCACTGCGGGAACAGCAGGTCGATCTGGTGCACGTGCTCATTGAGCGAGGAGTAGCTGGCCGCGTCGTCCTGCACGTAATAGGCGGCGCGCAAACCTTCACCGGTATTCAGGGGAATTTCAGAGGGCTTGCGTTTGGTTTTGCGGCGCGCGGGGCGCTGGTTCTTGGCGTTGCGGAGAGCAGAGGGGTCGGGCAATGCCTTGTAATTGTGGCGGGGAATGGGGAGCAGCAACTCCGGGCAGATGCTGGCTGCGCAGCACATTGAAGATAAAGCCGGCGACCACCAGGGTGGACACCACGGCGGTTATATCCAGAATGCGGCGCAGACGCTTCCAGCGCTTGCGTTGCGGGTCGTAGAAGATTTGCCGGTCGGGCATGAGTGGTTTAGATGACTCCGGCGCGAAAATCGCGCAAAAAAGGCCCCAGCGCCCCCCAGATGGCCGCCCTGGCCCACGATAGGCAAGGCGCGCAATCCCTGGAAATGCCGTACGCTGTATACAGTACGAATCGTATGGAAGCTGGCCAAGAGAGTCAATTGACGGCCCGGATGCGCGGCTGGGCGCGCGGGGCGGCCGGGTATCTGCGCCCGGCCCTGCCGGTGGTGCTGGCGCTGGGCGCGGGCCTGGCATTGCGCCTTTGGATGCTGGATAAACTCTTCGAGGTCAACGGCGACACGCTGATTTACGGGGATCTGGCCAAGAATCTGCTGTTGCACGGCCGATATGCCCTGACGTCTGCCCAGCGGCGCGATTTATCCGACGCTGATCCGGCTGCCGGGATATCCGCTGTTTCTCGCCCTGTGCTTCAGGCTCTTTGGGATGGAGAACTACTTTGCCGCGGCGTGCGTGCAGATTGCGCTTGATTTGCTGGGCTGCCTGCTGCTGGCCGGGTTTGTGCGGCGGATTGCGCCGGCCGGAGCGGGCCGAGGCGCGGCGCTAGCACGCTGTGGCTGGCGGCGCTGTGCCCGTTCACTGCGTCGTACACGGCGACTCCGCTGGCGGAGACGCCGACGCTCTTCGTGCTGGCGCTGGCCATGTGGGCGATGGCGCGATTCAGCGACGAGTCCGCGCTGGGGGAATGCGCTTTGGTTTACGTTTGCGGTGACGTGCGCGGCGCTGCTGCGGCCCGATGGAGCGCTGGCGGCAGTGGCTTTTGCGCCGGTTTTGTTTTTGTGGCTTGGGGGCCGGCGCCACAGGATTACAAGGCAGCTGCCTGGCGACTTGCCCGACTCGTACATCGCTTCTGGCGGCGAGGACGCCGCCAGTACAGCCGGTCTGGAGACCGGCGGTACTTCGATTGTGCGCATGGCTGTGGTTTGCGTGCTGCTGGCGCTGGCGCCGTTTGCGGTGTGGACGGCGCGCAACTGGAGCGTCTTTCACGTGTTTGAGCCGCTGGCGCCGCGGCTGGCTACCGATCCCGGCGAAAGCATCAATCCCGGATGGGAGCGCTGGGTGAAGAGCTGGTGCCTGGATTTCATTTCGACGTACGAGATTTATTGGAATGTGCCGGGGGACAAGCTGGATGTGAGCGAGCTGCCCAACCGCGCGTTCGACACGCCGGCGCAGTACGCCGAGACCGCGGCGCTGGCCGCGGACTACAACAGCCATGGCATGGAGCTGACGCCGCAGATCGACGCGGGCTTTGCGCGGCTGGCCGAGGAGCGCATCGCCGCGCATCCGCTGCGCTACTACTGTGTGGCTGCCGCTGGGCCGGGTGGCCGATATGTGGCTGCGGCCGCGCGTGGAGAACCTGAACATCGATCTGGACTGGTGGGTCTACGCGCATCATCACGCGGAGACGGAGTTCAGCTGGGGCTACGCGGGGTTGAATGCGCTTTATTTGCTTCTCGGGATGGCCGGGCTGTGCCTGCGGCCGCGGTTCTGGGGCGCGCTGCTGGCGTATATGCTGCTGCGCAGCGCGTTGCTGCTGACCGTGGAAGCGCCGGAGACGCGTTACACGCTGGAGTGCTTCCCGATGCTGTTTGCGCTGGGCGGAGTGGCGCTGGCGCGGCTGATGCGACCGGCTTTATTTGTCGAAGTTGAAGGCGGTCTTCGGCAAGGGTTGATTCACCTTGATGTTGGTGTAGATGGCAGACGCGGGATTGCCCTTCGCCTTCGTCGAAGACCTGTTTGAGGCTGACGGCGCGCGGCGGTATCGAGCCAGATGGTGACCTTGGGAATTTCTTGCGGATCTCGGGATCTTTGGCGACCAGTTCGAGCTTGTCGGTTTTGATTCCGTCGATGGTTTCTGTGCCGAGATACTTGATGTCCCACTTCTCCTCAAGGTCCTTGCCGCTGGCGCCGAAGCCGAGCATCAAGATAGCTCTCGTACTTGCTGGCCTGGCTGTAGGTCTTGGCGTCGCTTTCCTTGCCGGTATCGGAAACGCGAAGCGTGCCGCCGGAGATAAATGTAGGCCTTTGCCGTGGGGTGACTTGTTCCATCTACGATGTGGCCGTGAAGTGAGCGGCCATCTCGAAGTGGCTGCCCTTGCGCTCGTAGTAGGCCGTTCCGGTCATTACATCCTTGTCGGGAACGGGGTCGGTCTGAATGGTGTCGAACTCGAAGGTGGCTGTGGTGGTGTGAAAATCTTTCGCCGCGGCATCAAGCTTCGCGAGCACGCTGGCAAGATCCTCAGCGTGTGCCGGGCGGAGCGGCAGAATGGCGAGCGCAACGAGCGTGAGAAATACAGAATGATTGCGTGAGTGCATGATCTTCCTTCACTTGTTTGACGCAGGAATGGGCCTGGAGGATTCGTGAAAAGAGAGCTTACCGGTGCGCCCAGACCTTCCAGGTCAGATTTCCCTGGGCGTCGGTGACGGTCTCCCACTGCTCGACAAAGACGGAGTCGCCGATGACTGGCTCGATGGCCTTGCGCAGCGCCTTTTTCACTTCGCTGGTCGGAGGCGCCGGCAGGAATGGTTACATCGGAAGCCTGCACGGTGACGATGACGCCGCGGCCGTTGCCGACCACCTGGATAGGATGCGCGGGGCCGGCGACAGAGCGGCGGCTTGGCGCCGTAGTCCCACAGATGCGGGGTGACGAAGATGAAGAGCAGAATCAGCGTGACCATGATGTCGTAGTGGAACGATCCGCGCGAATAGGTCCAGTAGAAATAGCTCTGCAGAATCTGCTTGATGCCGCGCCTTGGCTGGGCGGTCGCGCCGACTGGGGCGCCGTTGGATGTGGAAGATGCCATCAGGACTCCTTCACAATTTTATCGAGTCCACCCATGTAGGGGCGCAGGGCCTCGGGGAATTCAGCACGGAGCCGTCGGCCTGCTGGTAGTTCTCAAGGATGGCCAGCCAGGTGCGGCCCACGGCCAGGCCGCTGCCGTTGAGGGTGTGCACAAACTCGGGCTTGGCCTTGGCGCCGCGCTGCAGGCGGCCGGTAGCGGATGTTGGCGCGCCGCGCCTGGAAGGCGTCGAAGTTGGAGCAGGAAGAGATTTCGCGGTAGAGATTCTGGCCCGGCAGCCAGACTTCGAGATCGTAGGTCTTGGCCGAGGAGAAGCCGGTGTCGCCGGTGCAGAGCAGGACGCGGCGGTAGGGCAGGTCGAGCGCTTCGAGAATCTCTTCGGCATCGCGGGTGAGCCGCTCGTGCTCGCGCGTCGGACTCTTCGGGGCGCGTGAACTTGACCAGCTCGACCTTTTGAAACTGGTGCTGGCGGATGATGCCGCGCGTGTCCTTGCCGGCCGCGCCGGCCTCGGCGCGGAAGCAGGGCGTGTAGGCGGTGAGCGAGATGGGCAGGCGCGCTTCGTCGAGAATCTCGTCGCGATAGAGATTGGTGACGGGGACTTCGGCGGTGGGGATGAGCCAGTGGTCGTTGTCTTTGAACTCGCCGCGCGTGGCGGCGTCGGCGTCGGCATCGGAGCAGCGGAAGAGATCCTCGGCAAACTTGGGCAACTGGCCGGTGCCGAAGAGCGATTTGGAATTGACCATGAACGGCGGCAGGACTTCTGTGTAGCCGTGCTTGCTGGGTGTGCATGTCGAGCATGAAGCTGATGAGGGCGCGCTCGAGGCGCGCGCCGGCGCCCATGTAGACGGCGAAGCGCGCGCCGCTGAGCTTGGCGGCGCGTTCGAGGTCGAGAATGCCGAGGGCTTCGCCGATTTCCCAGTGCGGCTTGGGCTCGAAGTCGAATTTTTTCTGTTCGCCCCAGGTTTTGACGGTCTTGTTGTCGGCTTCGGAGAGCGCCGATGGGGACTTCGTCGCGGGTGAGGTTGGGAACGCGGGCGAGAGACTGGCGCAACTGCTCGTCGAGGCTCGGCGGCGGTCTTGTCGAGCTCGTCGAGTTTGTCTTTGAGGGCGCGGGTCTCGTCCATGACGGCCGCGGCCTCGTCGTTCTTGCCGGCCTTCTTGAGAGCGCCCACCTGCTGCGAGAGCTCGTTGCGGCGGGCCTTGAGCTGCTCGCGATTGGGTGATGGCCTCGCGGCGGCTCTTGTCGAGGGCGCGAAAATCGCCCAGCAGCGCGGCGGGGTCGGCCCCGCGCGCGCGCAGCTTTTCTTCGACCAACTCCAGGTTGGCGCGAACAAAGGATAGATCGAGCATTCTCTTAGTTATTTTACTCGACGGCCTTTGTCGTCAGGATGTGCGTTCGTGCTCTGCCGCGCCGCCGCGCGGCTGATCCTTCCAGCCGGGGAGGTTCTGGTCGCCGGTGATGAGGCGCGCGCCGCGGGTGAAGGTGAAGTAGGTCCAGATCCAGTTGGTCAAGACCGAGATGCGGTTGCGGAAGCCGATGAGGAAGAAGATGTGGACGGTGAGCCAGGTGAACCAGGCGGGAAAGCCGCTCATGTGGGCTTTGAAGGGCCACTTCGACTTTGGCGACGGCGGCCATGCGGCCGATGGTGGCCATGTCGCCCTTGTCGAAGTAGCGGAAGGCGGGGCGCGGCTTGGCCGGCGAGGTCGGCGGCGATCATTTTGGCGACGTGGTCGCCCATCTGCATGGCGGGCTGGGCCACGCCGGGGACCTGGCGGCCGTCCTGCTCGAAGTGGGCCAGGTCGCCGAGGACGAAGACCTCGGGCAGGCCGGGCGGGTTGAGGTGGTCGTCGACGAGGACGCAGCCGCGGCGGTCGAGCTGACTTGGGCGGCGCGCCGAGCATCTTGCCCAGCGGCGAGGCCTGCACGCCGGCGGCCCAGAGCGTGACGGCGGCTTCGCATGCGCTGTGCCGTTCGGCCTCGACCCAGCCGGGGCCGACGCCGGTGACCTGGGTCTTGGTGTGGACCTCGACGCCCAGACGCTTGAGCGTCGGCTTCGGCCTTGGCGGAGAGATCCTGCGGGATAGGCGGCCAGCACGCGCGGCGCCGCCGTCGAGCAGCAGCACGCGGCTCTTGGTGGGATCGATGTGGCGGAAGTCGTGGCGCATGTAGAGCTGGGCAATGTCGCTGATGGCGCCGGCCAGTTCGACGCCGGTGGGCCCGCCGCCGATGACGACGAAGTTGAGCGGAGGGTGCCAGCCCTGCTCCACCATCTGGCGCTCGGCCAGCTCGAAGGCCAGCAGCACGCGGCGGCGAATCTCGATGGCGTCTTCGATGGTCTTGAGGCCGGGCGCGAGCGGCTCCCACTCATCGTGGCCGAAGTAGGAGTGGGTGGCGCCGGTGGCCAGGACGAGGTAGTCGTAGGCGAGGCGGGCGCCGCTGGCCAGCGCGACCTGCCGCGCGGCGATGTCGATGCCGACGACCTCGTCCATCAGCACCTCGGTGTTGCGCTGGTGGCGCAGGATGGAGCGGATGGGCTGGGCGATGTCGGCCGGCGAAAGCACGGCCAGCGCCACCTGGTAGAGCAGCGGCTGAAAGGTGTGATGATTGCGGCGGTCGACGACGGTTACGTCGACGGGCAAGTGCGCGAGGCCTTTGGCCGCGTTAAGGCCGGCAAAGCCTCCGCCGACGATGACGACGCGGGGACGGCGAGCGGCGGCGATCTTGCTTGCTACGCGGGTCGGTTTGGTGAATTCGACCCAATGCGCAGCAGACCTCGTATCTGGAAAAGGATGCGCGCGACGAAGGCAGCACGTATGCGGATCGATCAGAGCGATTCAGCATGGAATAAGCGACAGGCGCGATACCTGACCATGGCCGCTGCTGTAGCATCCAGCTATGATCGCGGGCGTTTCCTGGGCATGGTGGGTGGGGTTTCACGCGGTGGTGGCGGCGGTGCTGCTGGCGGACTCGTTTCTGCCCGGCCACCGGCGCGAATCGCGGCACGCACAGGCGTTTGTGTGGGTGGGAACGGCGGGACTGGTGCTGGCCGCCGCGGGATTTGCCTGCTGGATCGCCGTGGCGCATGGGCGGCAGACGGCGCTGGAGTTTGCGGCCGGGTACACGATCGAAACCTCGCTGAGCATCGACAATCTGTTTGTCTTCCTGGTGCTGTTTCGAGGGGTTCCGGATCAGCGCGCAGCGGCAGCACACGGCGCTGCATGTGGGGCGTGTGGGGCGCGTTTGTGCTGCGGGCCGCGTTCATCGCGGCGGGCGATTACGTTGTTGCAGCGGTTCGAGTGGGTGACGTGGGTCTTCGGACTGTTTCTGCTGTATGCGGCGTGGCGGCTGGTGCGCGGCGGATCGGCGCGCGCGGCGATTCCGGAGTGGATCGTGCGGCTGCAGCCGGCGAAAGGTTCGCTGCTGCCGGTGATTCTGGCGGTCGAGGTGACCGATCTGCTGTTTGCCACGGATTCCATTCCGGCGGTGCTGTCGGTTACGCACAATCCGTTTGTGGCGTACACGTCGAATGTGGCGGCGATTCTGGGGTTGCGCTCGCTTTACTTTGCGCTGGCCGGCGATGCTGGATCGCTTTCGCATATCTGCATTACGGGCTGGGCGCGATTCTGGCGTTTGCGGCGCTGAAGATGCTGGCGGCGCGATGGATCGAGGTGCCGGTGACGATTTCGCTGGTGGTGATTGGCGCGATTCTGGCGGTGTGCGCGGTGGTGAGTGCGGCAGGTCAGCGAGTCAGCAAGTCAGCGAGTTAGCGAGTCAGCGGGCTAGCGAGGGCGCTACCAGGCTTCGAAGCGGACTTTGCCGTCGCTGCTGAGGACTGAGTGCTTGCGGAAGTTGGCGTCGTCGCGGCGGGGATGGTCGGAGCGGAAGTGCGCGCCGCGGCTTTCGGTGCGGGCGAGCGCTGAGATGAGAATGGCGCGGGCCACGCGGCTCAGGGCTTGAGCTTCGGCGAGACGGCGGCTGGTGCGGCCGATTGCTGTAATTTCGGCGAGAGTGGCTTCGCATTCGGCCTGCGCGGCCAGGCCCTGGCGCAGCGAAGACTCCTCGCGCAACAGGCCGGCGTTGGTCCACATGGAGGCTTGCAGCGAGGTGATGACGGTCTCGACGTGCTTGGCCTTCGGCTGCGGACAGGGGCTGCAGAGCGGGGCCGGAGTTGGATGCGCTCGGGGTGTGAGCGGGAGCGTATCGGCGAGCATGGAGCGGGCGGCGCGCGCGCCGAAGACGAGGCCTTCGAGCAGAGAATTCGAGGCGAGGCGATTGGCGCCGTGCACGCCGGTGCAGGCGGCTTCGCCGGCAGCGTAGAGGCCGCGCGAGGCTGGTGCGGCCGCCGAGATCGGTGCGGATGCCGCCCATGAGGTAGTGCGCGGCGGGACGCACGGGGATCAGGTCGCGGCGCAGGTCGAGGCCGTATTGCGCGAGGAATGCGCTGATGCCGGGAAAGCGCGCGATGAGGTCGATGTTGCGCACGTGACGCATGTCGAGATAGACGGGACGCAGTGCGGCTGGCGCACCGGGCTTCGGCCAGGCCTTCGCGGGCGATGGCGCGGGCCACCACGTCGCGCGGAGCGAGTTCGAGAAGCGGATGGTAGCGCTCCATGAAGCGCTCGCCGCGATCGTTGCGCAGGTACGCGCCTTCGCCGCGCAGCGCTTCGGAGACGAGGAAGCGCGGCGCGCCGGGCAACGCGAGCGCGGTGGGATGGAACTGGTAGAACTCCATGTCGGCGAGTTCGGCGCCGGCCAGCGCGGCGAGTGCGATGCCGTCGCCGGTGGCTACGGCGGGATTGGTGGTGTCGGAGTAGACCTGGCCCGCGCCGCCGGAGGCGATGAGGATGGAGCGCGCGGCGATCTGTGGCGGCGTGTGGTCTGCGGCGCCTGATGTCGCGCTGGGGGCTCGGCGGCGGCAAGATCGGCGGCTATGACGCGGCCGTCGGCGACGACGAGACCGGCTACGCGCGTCCACTCGGCAAAGCGGATTTGCTTCTGCGCGCGGGCAAAGGCCACGAGGGCGCGGCTGATTTCGGCGCCGGTGGCGTCGCCGCTGGCGTGCAGAATGCGGGCTAGCGAGTGCGCGCCTTCGCGCGTGCGCAGATACTGGCCGTCGAGGCGACGTCCTTCCGCGTCCGTGGCTCGTCGAAGTTCGCGCCCCACTCGATGAGCTCGGCCACGCGCTGCGGGCCCTCGGATACGAGCGCTTCGGCGGCGGGGCGGTAGACGATGCCGTCGCCGGCATTCACGGTGTCTTCGAGGTGCAGGGCGACGTCTTTCTCGCCTTCCATGGCGACGGCGATGCCGCCCTGCGCGTAGTGCGTATTCGATTCGCTGAGCGATTCCTTGGTGACGACGAGAACTTCACCGTGTTGCGCGAGTTCGATGGCGGCGCGAAGGCCGGCGACGCCCGCGCCCATCACCAGAAAATCCACTTGAGGAGTTCTTGCCATAACCTTTGAGGCTAGCACTTGAAGACAGGGAGCAAGGAAAGCGAGGGAGCAAGTCCCTCTCTCCCCTGACCGCTTGCCAAAATCACTCACAGTTTCACAGTTTCTGTGAAGCGGCGCGAGCCTTCCCGTAAGTCATTGATTTGGATTGTGTTAGGAGGGTCCACAGTTTCACAGTTTCTGTGGGGCTGAGCAGTTTTTGCTGCAACTTTATGATTATGAATAAGTTATAGACCTCACAGTTTCACAGCGCGTTTTTTGAGGGTGGGTAGGGGGGTGGGGGTGAGGGAGGGGGGAGGGGGAGGGGGTAGGTGGTACGGACCGGGCGGACCTCCGACAGATTAGACCGGGCGGATGTCCGACGAAATAGATCGGGGACACCGCTGACACTCCGGGCCCAAGATGGTTCTGGCTGCACATAACTAGATTGTGCGCCAAGGCAGCGTAATTATATGCAAAAGACCGGGGGAAGTTTTCGGATCGGGGATCGTGGGTTGGGTCGCGTATGGAGTATGTGTTTCCGAGAAAGCCTGCTGATTCTAAAATGGTTAAAGTATATACTATACCCTGGTATAGTATTAATGAATTTCTTGATCCTTTTCCTGCGGTGTGGTTTTCCGGGGACGAAACCTTGTTCTAGTGTGGTGCGCCATTCAGAACGCAGGTTATCTCTTTCATGGCCGGAGGGATCGTGATGGTTTCTTTCGCCCGCTCAAGCGGGCTGACTCTGCTGAATTCGATCGTCTTCCTGTTCTGGTGTGGCGCGCCATTCAGAACGCAGGTTATCTTCTGCATGGCCGGAGGGATCGTGACGGTTTCTTTCGCCCGCTCAAGCGGGCTGACTCTGCTGAATTCGATCGTCTTCCTGTTCTGGTGTGGTGCGCCATTCAGAACGCAGGTTATCTTTTGCATGGCCGGAGGGATCGTGACGGTTTCTTTCGCCCGCTCAAGCGGGCTGACTCTGCTGAATTCGATCGTCTTCCTGTTCTGGTGTGGTGCGCCATTCAGAACGCAGGTTATCTTTTGCATGGCCGGAGGGATCGTGACGGTTTCTTTCGCCCGCTCAAGCGGGCTGACTCTGCTGAATTCGATCATCTTCCTGTTCTGGTGAGGTGCGCCATTCAGAACGCAGATTATCTTTTGCATGGCCGGAGGGATCGTGACGGTTTCTTTCGCCCGCTCAAGCGGGCTGACTCTGCTGAATTCGATCATCTTCCCCAGGCTGGCGCCTCCACCCCACGGACGAAGACCTGTCCGTGGGGACCCCGGACCTGGGGCTACCATCTGGCGCCCCCTTCGGGGGCTTTGCGCCGACCCCGCATAACGGCCGAAATATACGACTTTGAGCGCGCTGCGGAACTGCAGTGCGGTTGAATGAGAATGAGTCGAAAATACGATTTCAGCGGGGGCAAGCGGGGGCGGATTACGCCTAAGGAGCCGGAGCCGCGCGGCAAGACGCGGATTACGGTCCGGCTGGATGAGGGTCTGGTGGAGCACTTTCTGAAAGTGGCCGATGCCTCGGGTGGGGCGAGGGGCTACCAGACTCTAATCAACGAAGCGCTGCGGCGGCACGTGGAAGGGAAGGCTCCGAAGTTTGAGGAGACGCTGCGGCGGATTGTGCGGGAGGAAGTGCGGTCGGCGGGGTGAGCCCTCAGGCCACCTTTTTGGATCTTCGCTCCTACTCCACACAGACTGCGCATGAGCATTTGTCCAAGACGAAGAAGATCCGATCCAAAACCTCCAATGGGCGGAGCACTCTTGCGGGCAGTCTTGAATCGTCAAGGCCAGGATGAAGATGACACCTGGATTCTTCAAGCGCTGGCCTCTCCCCGCTGGAGTTGAGGTCGAACCTTACAAAAGATGGAGAGTGTCCGTCTCTAAAAACGTAATGGAATCTGTATGCAACCAGATGGGATTTGCGACGGAGTTGTCTCAGTGTTATGCCGAAGCTGAGCCTAGCCCCTGAATCAAACTTGAAATGGCCGTCGCTCGGCCCTTTGTCTATTTGGGGTCCAAGCACAATCTTGACGAGATCGCCTTCAGTTGTGCGTTTCAGCAACCTTTGTGGATTATTTGATTTCTCCGACTGCTCGTTCGTGATTAAGAAACTCAGAATCTCAGCGAGGAACTCGTGATGCGCCGCGAGGGGGATGGCGCTGACCTCCAATTCCATGACTTCGTTGAGGCCGGCGGCTTTTTGGCGGGCATGTTCCAAGCAGTTCAAACTAAGTCCCCTCTCTTAAGTAGAATGAGCCACTCTACAAAGCTGGGGCCTGGCGGCAAGGTTCCTTCTTGGGCCTTTCGGACAACCTCATCATTGCTCATCGCAAAACGCTCGCTGAGTTCTTGAAGCCTCAGCAATCGCTCCGGTTCGGCGATCTCTGAGCCATCCGAGCCAGGATGAAACAGACTGGACGCCAAATAGCTGCGAATGTTCGGCGCGTATTCAAACATCTGGTCGACTGCCCTTTCCGACACCCAGAAAATCAGCGGTCCTTTCCTCTCGAGGCCGCTGCGGTTAAGGTCGAGGACCTCCCAGTCAGCGGCTGACCATTTATCTAATCCAGTAAGTATCACTGCATCGCCATTCGGATTCTGCGACGACTCTACGATGGCCGCGAACGACATGTTTTCGCAGTCCACGACCCGGACGGGAGAGCCCGCCAACGCCCCAAGGTCGTTTGAGAATTCCCTCAGGCTCGCTGAAGAAGCCCGGCGGCCCGCTATCATCACAAACCATGAGGCCGATGATTCTCCTCGAAGTTGCAGCTTTGCGAAGATGTCGGCAGCGGAGGCTCTGCGACTATTCACCACTGCCCCCCAACTTGGAAAGAACGCTCATCAAGGCTGGATGGACGCGGAAGTCCGTGGCCGAGTATTCGAGGACGCGTCTGGTCGCCAGCAATTCCATATCTCTCTGCTGTTTAAAGTCGAGCGATCTGAACTGGCTTATATGCTTTAGCCTATTTCGTTGCTGAGCATTCAGCCCACGAAGGAGGCTAGTCCCTAGTTGTGTAATCGCCGAGTCGATGCTGCTGTCGCCGACCCTAGCATCGCCTGCAATATAGGCTTCCTCCGCTGAGTCTCTGGCAAGCGTAATCAAGTCTCGAAGCACCCCGCCCGAAGCAGCACAAAGTTGCGCCATCTGCTTCCGGCTGAGTAGCAGATCCCCTCCTCGCCTGAGGAGGACTGATTCGAGTTGCCCTGGGTCGTCTGTGGACAATGCGGCCAAATGGTGGACCCTGTCGAATTGCTCGGCGATTTCTTTACCCTCATACAGAACGGTCAAGGGGGCCGTGCCCAAGACGGATACCTTGAGTTGCTTGAGGATTCTCAGATCTTGGTGGGCCACCGACCAAAATTTGGATGGAGTAATGAGTCGGTCTAACCCGTCGAACAACACGACAAGATCTCGCTTTGTGCCCCCACGTGTTGTAAGGAAATTCAATAGGACGCCGAGTGATTCTCGAATGCCCTGTATATCTTTCTTCAGCCGCGGCACTGGAGGATCCAACTTTCCTGGGACGTTCGTTACTACAAGTCGCCCTGGAGGCCGGTCATCGTCAGAAATATAGGGCTCATAATCCTCCTCCTCGTCTTCTACCCACGTACGAATCGTCTTGCCCAGTGCAAATTCTACGAGTTCGTCATTGGCTTTCTTGAGACTGGCTCGGTCCGCCTCCGGAACTGATTGACCAATGTCCTGATGATGAATCCTGGCTAAGCGAATGAGATGGAGTCCTAGAGCCGCTAATAAAGCGCCGGACTTGAGATCAGAAAGGTCCGTCTCTGCAGTAACGTCAACATAGACTGGGATGCAAAGTTCCTGGCGACTAAGCAAATCCTCGGCCATAAGGAGCTCTGTGGTTTTGCCGCTTCCGATGCCCCCAATAACTAACTGTTGGCTGCCTGGCTCGAGGTCAGCCCGTGCCGCAAGTGTCTGGTAAAGGGACCGATGCAAATCTGCTAAGAGCAACCCCTCCCTTATCAATTCGCGTGCCGACGCCGTGGGGTTGAACGCCCTCATATACCGCCGAAAACGCTCGCGACGGGGTAAATGCTCGGGTGCCGTTAGCGTCAGGGTTGTAGGGTCAGCCATACTCATTTCAGATTAAACCTGCGGGCGGGCTAACGACGATCCAAAAGTACATGCGGTGTCAGGCAGGACCGCCATGGACCTGCGACCCGTCCATTTGTCGAGGGCTCCATTTAGGATTGAATCGTGCAGACGATACGGGTTGAGACGCCTTCGGCGAAGTATGACGTGTTTGCGGGGAGCGGGTTGCTGGGGACGCTGGCGCCGCGGATTGAACGGGCGGTGGGGCGGTTGCCGCGGCGGGTTTTTGTTCTGACTTCGCCGGAGATTTGGGCGCTGTGGGGCGAGGCGTTTTGTGGGTCGTTCTTGAGGGCGGGAATTGAGCCGCCGATTGTTCTGTTCTTGCCTCCCGGCGAAGACCACAAGACCATCAAGAGCGTGGAGCGGTTGACGCGGGAGATGGTGCGCGCGGGGGGCGACCGCGGATCGTTTCTGATTGCTTTTGGCGGCGGGATTGTGGGAGACGTGGGCGGATTTGTGGCGGCGGTGTTCATGCGCGGGATCGAGTATGTGCAGGTGCCTACGACATTTTTGGCGCAAGTGGATTCGAGCGTGGGCGGCAAGGTGGGCGTGAACCTGCCAGAGGGGAAAAATCTTGTCGGGAATTTTTTGCAGCCGCGGGCGGTGTTTGCCGATATCGGGGTGCTGGGGACGCTGCCGGACCGCGAATTGCGCGCGGGGCTGATGGAGAGCGTGAAGGCGGGGTTCATTCGGGACCGGGCGCTGGTGCGGTTTATGGAAGATCATGCGGACGCGATTCTGGGGCGCGATCCCAAAGCATTGGAGCGGGTGATTGCGGCGTCGGTGCGGATGAAGGCGGATGTCGTCCGGCGCGACGAGCGCGAAGGCGGGCTGCGCATGATTTTGAACTTTGGGCACACCGTGGGCCATGCGCTGGAACAGGCCACGCGCTACAAGGCCATGCTGCACGGCGAGGCTGTGGCATGGGGCATGGTGGCGGCGCTGGCCGTGGCGCGGCGGCGGGGTACGATTACCGGGGCGCAGATGGAGCGGATGGAGAAGCTGATTTATCGCTACGGGCCGTTGCCTAAGTTGAAGGTGAGTGCGGGGCGCGTGCTGGCGGCGACGGGAAGCGATAAGAAGAATGTGGGCGGGGTGAGGCGGTTCGTGCTGCCGATCGGGATTGGCGACGCGGGCGTGGTGGAGGATGTGACGCCGGCGGAGATTGAGGCGGCGGTGAAGTACATGCTGGTGAGAGCGAGGACGGCAGGGACTTAGGGACCAGGGACTACGGAAGTTGGCGGGGGTGATTTCCCACATCTCAAAAGCGAGATGTGGGGCACCCGTGTTCGTGCCGGGCTGAAGGAACGGAATGGACGCTGCTCTGGGCGGAATTGGGGAGCGGACCGGAGGCCTGGCTTGGATACAATGTAAAGGTCAAGGTGGATGCGGTGGATTGATCCGGTCTACGAATTGTGACTGATTTTCCCATCCATTTCCGCAAAAGCGCGGAAATGGATGGGGCACAGGCGATTTCGCAACAATCCACGAGCAGGCGCGCGGGTCAGGAGACCCGCAGTACAGCCGGTCTTGAGACCGGCGCTACGACTTCGTTTCGGCCAGTGCGTTCGCACTTGAGAGAAAGGAATTCCAAAGATCACCATGGCTTCCAGTATTGTGTCACCCTCACTCGACCAGCTTTCGATCGATACCTTGCGGCTGCTCGCCTTGGACGGCGTGGAGAAGGCTAAGAGCGGCCATCCGGGAGCGCCGCTGGGCTGCGCACCGATCGCCTACCTGCTGTTTCACAAGCTGATGAAGCACAATCCGGCGCACTCGAAGTGGGCCGATCGGGACCGGTTCGTGCTGTCGAACGGGCATGCGTCGATGCTGCTCTACAGCTCGTTGTTTCTTACCGGCTACAAGGTGACGCTGGACGATCTGAAGAGCTTCCGCACATGGGGATCGAAGACGCCGGGGCACCCGGAGTACGGATTGACGGATGGCGTGGAGGCGACGACCGGGCCCCTCGGACAGGGATTCGGAATGGGCGTGGGCATGGCCATAGCGGAGAAGCATCTGGCCGCAACGTACAATCGGCCGGACTTCAATGTGGTGGATCATCACACGTTTGTATTGTGCGGCGACGGCGATTTGATGGAGGGCTTGTCGCACGAGGCGGCCTCGCTGGCGGGAACACTCGGCCTGGGCAAACTGATCGTTCTTTACGACGACAATTTGATCTCGCTTGACGGACCGACGGACTGGAGCTTTACCGAGAATGTTTACGACCGCTTCGAGGCCTACAGCTGGCACGTGCAGCGCGTGAGGGACGGCAACGATCTGGAGGGTATTGAGGAAGCCATCGTAGCGGCGAAAGCCCAGACCGGCAAACCATCGTTGATTGGCGTGCGCACGGTGATCGGCTACGGCAGCCCACTTGCGGGAACAAACAAAGTGCACGGCGAAGCCATGAGCGCTGCGGATGCGGCGGCGACGAAAAAGTTCTTCGGGTTTCCCGAGGACCAGAACTTTTATGTGCCGGACGAGGCGCTGGCCAACTGGCGCGAAGCGGTGAAGCGAGGCGCGGAGTTTGAAGCGGGATGGAACAAGCTGTTTGCCGGATACAAGACCGCATTTCCAGAGCAGGCGGCGGAGTTTGAGCGGACGCAGTCGGGGGCATTGAAGGCGGGATGGGAGAAAGCGATTCCCAGCTTCGGGACGGAGAAGCCCATCGCCACGCGCAACGCGGGACAGCAGGTGATGAACGCGATCTTCGACGCAGTGCCGGAGCTGATTGGCGGGGCGGCGGATTTGACGGCGTCGACGAAGACGATATTCAAGAATTCGGCGCATTTTGCCGCCGACCCGGCCGGGCGCAACGTGTTTTTTGGAGTGCGCGAGCTGGGCATGTGCGCGGCAGTGAACGGCATGGCGGTGCACGGAGGGTTGAAGCCTTTCGGATCGACGTTCTTCGTGTTTTCCGATTACGCCAAGCCGGCGCTGCGCATTGCGGCGATCATGGAAGCACATTCGCTGTTTGTGTTTACGCATGATTCGATTGGAGTGGGCGAGGATGGGCCGACCCACGAACCGATTGAGCACCTGATGGCGCTACGCGCGGTGCCGCACATGACGGATTTTCGTCCGGCGGATGCGAATGAAACGGCGGCGGCGTGGAGGCTGGCGCTGGAGCGCAAGGGGCCGGCATTTTTCGCGCTGACGCGGCAGGATGTGCCGGTGATCGACGTGTCAAAGCGCGACATGTACGCGAGCGTAAGCAAGGGCGCGTATGTGCTGGAGGATGCGGCGAACGCGAAGGTGGTTCTGATTGCGACGGGCTCAGAGGTGAGCGTGGCGCTGGGCGCGGCGAAACTGCTCGCCGCGGAGGGAATCGGCGCGCGCGTGGTGAGCATGCCGAGCTGGAAGTTTTTTGAGGAGCAATCGGCCGAGTATAAAGCCAGCGTGCTGCCGGCGGGGGTGCCCAGGCTGGCGGTTGAGGCGGGCGCGACGCTGGGATGGTGGAAGTACGTGGGCCTCGATGGCGATGTGGTGGGGCTGGATCGCTTCGGCGCGTCGGCTCCGGGGCCAATCGTGATGAAGGAGCTTGGATTCAGCGCGGAGAATGTGGCGGAACGGGCGAAGAAGATTCTGAAGTAGCGGAGTCAGCCGCGCTTCGCGCGTGTTAGCGGAGCTAGCGGAGTTAGAAAAGGCCCAGCGTCGCTGAAGGCGATTCTAACTCTGCTAACACCGCCAACTCGGCTCAAGAAGGGATAACTGTGAAACTTGTCATTGCTTCCGATCATGCGGGATTTGAGTTGAAGGATGAGGTGCGCGCCAATTTGACGGCGGCTGGGCACGAGGTTGTGGACCTGGGAGCGTGCACGTACGAACCGGAGGACGACTACCCCGATTTTGCTGAAAAGGTAGGCGAAGCCGTGAAGGCGGGCGTGGCTCCGCGCGGCATTGTCATTTGCGGCAGCGGCGTGGGCGTGTGTGTGGCGGCGAACAAGATTCCCGGCATTCGCGCGGGGATTTGCCACGATACCTACTCGGCGCACCAGGGCGTGGAGCACGACGACATGAATGTGCTGGTGCTGGGCGCGAGAATTATCGGTTCCGCTCTGGCGTTCGAACTGGCGCACACATTCGTCGCGGCCAAATTTCAGGCGCAAGAGGGCCGGTTCGAACGGCGGTTCAAGAAGGTGCTGGCGATCGAGGCCAAGTACCAGTGCGGGGACGGAGAGAAGTAAGCGGGTCGGCAAGTCAGCGAGTCAGCGAGTCGGCAGGGCGGCGGGTTCGCGCGGTCGATCAACCTGCGGGTTCGTTTTTCCAACGCTGTAAACGCGCCTAGCGTGGTGTCGCTTAAGTTTTTGCAGAAGTTCCGAACTGCAACCGCAGGTCCTTCGACTCCGTTTGCCGCAAAAGATGCGGCAAACTCCGCTCAGGATGACAATTTCATTTTGGTGCAAGCTTCTAAATCGCCTCACTCGTTGCAGCCGTTCATTTGCCTGCTCGCTAACTTGCTAACCGGCTTACTTGCTGACTCGCTGGCTTGCTAGCTCGCTGACTTGCTAACTCGCTGACTTTGTACTTGCTGACTTGTTAACTCGCTGACTATGTACTTGCCGACTTGCTGGCTTGCTGGCTCGCTGGCTCGCTGACTCGCTGACTTGCTAACTCGCTGACTATGTACTTGCTGGCTCGCTGACTTGCTAACTCGCTGACTATGTTCCCCTTCGACGTAATTCTTTTCGATGTAGGCGGGGTCCTGCTGACTAACGGCTGGGATCGCGGGGAACGTGCGGCCGCCGTGGCGCATTTCGGCCTGGATGCTGAGGCGCTGAGTCCAGACATGCCGAGGTGATGGGAGCCTGGGAGCGTGGCGAGATCGATCTCAACCAGTATCTGAACGCGGCGGTGTTCTATGAACCGCGGGCGTTTTCGCGCAGCGAGTTTTTCTCGTTCATACTCGCCCAATCGCAGAAATTGCCTCATGGAGCTTTGCACATCCTTGCGGAGCTTACGGAATCGAATCCTTGTTTGATTGGCGCCCTGAATAATGAAGCACGCGAAACCAACGAGTTTCGCTTTGGCCACTTTGGCCTGCGCAGGTATTTCAAGGTTGCGTTCAGTTCGTGTTATCTGGGCCTGCGTAAGCCGGAGCCGGCGATGTACCAGAGGGCACTGGATATTCTTGGTTGCAAGCCCGAACGTGTTCTCTTCATTGACGATCGCGACGAGAATGTTGCCGGTGGTTTGGCGGCGGGAATGAAGGCGATCCAGTTCACTGGCGCGGATGCGCTGCGGGCAGCGTTGCAAGAGTTGGGAGTGTTTTAAGAGCAGACGTCAGCTTTTAGCCATCAGCTTTCAGCTTGTTCGTGCGTGGGCTCAAGTTTGTGCTATCCCCGGTCTCAGAATCGAGACGTGGGCGTAGATCAGTTTTTCCATGCCTTGGTGCGGTGGCGGGCGCTATCGAAGACCAGGCGCAATAGATAGACGAAGACCAGGATATTGATGGTGAGCAGGCCGACGCGGATCCACGTGATGCGGCGGATGATTTCCAGAATTTCCCAGGGAAGAAATGAGGCGGTGATGGCGAGCGTGAGGAACTCGCCCCAGGCCTTTTCGAGATAGAGACCGATGCCTTCGATCAGGGTGACGGTGGCGTAGCAATAAGCGACAAGGCTGATGCGCTCGAGCACACGGCCGTTGATGAACGAGGCTTTACGGAGGATGAAGATGACCAGCCGCGACTCGGGATTGAAACGCAGATGGCGGGCAAAGAGGTCGATCTGGTCGGCGATGTTTTTGTGGAGCAGGTGGTGTGCGCCGATGCCGATGGCGAAGAACAGCGCCGCGTGGAGAAATTTGTAGACCGCGATCAGGAGTAGCACGCGGTTGTGGTTTTGCGGTCTGGAGCGGGCTGAAAGGCGAAATCGTGCCATGGGGTCTGGGGTAAATCGCTGTCTTCAAGGGTATACGATGACGGCGGGTCAGCGAGTTAGCGAGTCAGCGTGCGGTCCTGCCCTAAAGCCGGGCTACTTACGGTTGATATGCGCGTTTTCTAGCAGAATATAGGGGTCTCCCGCGGCGGCGGTTACGGAAAAATCGTGGGCCGTTACGGTGGCGTCGCTGATGGTCATGCCCTTTTGCGCGACGATCTGGACATGATCGAGCGTGACGGTGGTGATGGGGCTTTCGGGAAGGCCGACGATGGTGCCCGCGTCCTTGGCGCCGGTCGCTTTCAGGTTGCTGATGCGGATGTCGTGAAAGTGCGGAGTGAGGCGCGTGACCGGCTGCGCGGTGTCGTGCTGGGGAATGCGCGGGTAATACTCGGTGATGAGAATGGGCGTGCCGACATTTTCCATGGTGAGGTCGCGGAAGTCGAAGTTGCCAATGTCGCCGCCGCGATCGCGATTGGACTTGATGCGGACGCCACTGGCGGTGTCCTGGAAGTGAATGCGGCGGGCGCGGACGCGCTGCACGCCGCCGGCAATTTCGCTGCCCATGGACATGCCGTGGCCATGGAGAAACGTGCAGTCGGTGATGGTGATATCGATGGAAGGCGAATCGGGGCCGGGGGAGTTAGGCTGGCCGGATTTGATGGCGATGTTGTCGTCGCCGGTATCGATGGTCATGTGCGAGATGGTGACATGGCTCGATGAAAAGGGATCGATGCCGTCGGTGTTGGGCGAGCGCGCGGGCGCCAGGATTTTGCTGTTGCGGATGACGACATCGTCAGAGTAGTAGGGCACGACCTGCCAGGATGCGGAGTTCTGGATGGTCATGTTTTCGATGAGGATGTGCTTGCAGTGATCGAAGAGGATGAGGCGAGGGCGCATGGCGGCGACGAAGTTGGAGCCGGCGCGATGGGCGTAGACGGCCTCCCACCAGGGCTTCCCATTGCCGTCGATGGTGCCACCGCCGCGGATGGCGATGTGCTCGGCGTTGGTTGCGCTGACGAGGGGCTGCAGGGCGGGCTCGCGCAATTCTTGAACCTGAGGGTAGTCGGCTTTGTCCTGGCTGCCGAGCAGGGTTGCGCTCGCATCCACTTCGAGGGTGATGTGGCTCTTGAGCACGATGGGTCCGGTGAGGAAGGTTCCCGATGCAAGGCGCACCGTGCCGCCGCCTTTCGCTGCGCAGGCGTCGATGGCGCCCTGAAGGGCGTGCGTATCTTTGGTGACGCCATCGCCCTTGGCGCCATAGGCAGCAACGTCGCAGACGCGCGCGGCATGGGCGAGAGTGCCGCATAAAGCGAGCGCCGCGAAAAAGAATGTGCCAAGGATGCGGTGCGAAAAGGTTCGCGCGGCAACTAGATCGACGGGTTGCGGCATGAGAAACTCCATTTCCTAAATGCGTGTATTGCGCAATGCGCTGTGTAAGCTTAGAGCGTGTTTCATCAATGGCCGTCGTATCGGGGTTGTCGTCCCTCAGGGGTTAAAACCCCTTGACTTTCTTGGCCCTTTTCGGCACGACTGAAGTCGTGCCCTGATACAAAGCGGATTTATGAAACACGGTCTACGAAGGATGCTTGTACTATGGCGGGGCAAGGGAGAGCAATATGTATCTTGAGGCGAATGGAAAAGAGAAAGGTTGCGCGCGGCGCCGGATGGTTGGATGGGCGCTCGGGACGGGCCTGGCTCGCGGCGCAGGATTGGCTTTCGGCGCGGGCCTGGCACTGCTGTTGATGGCAGCCGCGCCCCTGACGGCGCAGATGAGCAATGCCACCGCGAAGCAATTGCAGGAAAAGATTCGCGCAGCATTGTTTGTTCCGGATCCTTTACCGGATCTCGACGCGAAAAACTACGGAAGCTTCTCGCCGGAGGCGGGCGTGGTGGCGGAGCGCGTGACGTATGCGACAGAGTACGGGCTGCGAGTTCCGGCGATTGTGTACCGGCCGGTGAAGATGCGCGGCAAGATTCCGGGAATCGTGGTGGTGAACGGTCACGGCGCCGACAAGACGAGTTGGTACTCGTGGTACACGGGCGTGGAATATGCGCGCGCGGGGGCGGTGGTGTTGACGTACGACATGATTGGCGAGGGCGAGCGCAACGACGATCACAAGGACGGCACCAGCGAACACGACAAACTGATCGACGTGCCGGGCGTGCCGCAACGTATGGGCGGGCAGATGTTGACGGACGTGATGCAAGCGGTTTCGTATTTGAGGAGCCGGCCGGAAGTGGATGCGAAGCGGATTGGGGTGATGGGATTTTCGATGGGCTCGTTTGTGGTTTCGATCGCGGGCGCGGTGGACGATCGCATCCATGCGGTGCTGCTGACGGGCGGCGGCGATCTGGATGGGCCGGGTGGATACTGGGCCACAAGCCATAATGTGATGTGCCAGAGCGGGCCATACAATGCGCTGGAATTTCTGGGCGACCGGGGGGCGGTGCTGTTTGCGCTGCAGGCGAAGCGAGGGCCCACGTTTATTTTCAACGGGACGAATGATACGGTGGTGGCGATTCCGACGCACGGAGCGGATTTCTTCGACGACCTGCGCAAGCGGACGATTGCGGAGCTGGGATCGGACAAGAATGTGTTTACGACTTATTTCGATCCGGGTGCGAGCCATCGGCCGGCATGGGTGACGAAGATTGCGGCGCAGTGGCTCGCGGACAATTTGCATTTCGCCAATTGGAAGAGCAGCCAGATTGCGGGTTTGCCGACGATCAGGATTGGAGACTGGGCGGCGAAGGTTGGCGTGGAGTTCAACAAGAGCGCGCAGCGCGAGGACCGCGACGCGGGGCTGGTGGCGATCGATGTGGGTGTGCCGAAGCTGACGCCGGAGCAGTTGAGCGTGCTGCCCATGGCGGAGTGGGAGAAGCGGCGCGAAGAGTTTGTGTATTCCGCGTGGGCGCGGGATGCGATTGCGGATGTGGAGCGAGGGAACGCAGCGGCGCAGAAGCCGTAAAGGCAGCGGGCAAGCGAGTCAGCGAGTCGGCGAGTCAGCAAGGCAGCGAGTCAGCGCAATCCCACCCTGAAGCTCGCCGCGTTGCGTCGGGCGTTAGGATGGGGCAACCCGGATCGTGGTCGGGCGAGGGTTGCGAAAGGCAAAAGCAAAAACAACCGCAGGTCCTTCGACTCATCCCGGTGCGCCGGGACTCGCTCAGGATGACAGGCGATTGTTATCGCTTGGGATGGAAGCGCGAAGGGTGAGTTCGTGCTATCCCCGGTCCCCAATTGCGAGGGACCGGGGGCACCCCGGATTGTGGTTGGTTCGCGTAACTATTTCTTAAGATGCAGAAGGGAATTGCGGTCGAGGGGTTCGCCGTTGAGGATGATGGTGGAGATGCGGCGCGCATTCCAGATGTTGGCGGCGGGATCGGCATCGACGATTAGGATGTCGGCGCGGCGGCCGGCGTCGATGAGGCCGAGCTCGTTCCAGCCAAACTGGAGCGAATAGTTGTTGGTGGCGGCGGCCAGGGCTTCGCGCGGCGAAAGGCCGAGGCGGACCAGAAGCTCGAGCTCCGTGTGCAGAGAAATGCCGGGCATGGTGCCCATGGAGTCTGCGCCGGAGGCGGCCAGATAGTGCGGAAGATCCGCGAAGATGGTTTGGTTGATGCGCCAGAAACGGAGGGCAGTGAGCGCGGCCTTCTTTTGCAGATCTTCTTCCATCCAGCGCTGGCCGGCGGCGGGGAGATGATGCTCCCAGGCGGAGAGTGGATAGATCATTTCGCCGGTGGCAGGGTCGGAAGAATGAAACATGCGGTTGGGATCGAGAAGCGCCGCGGCCGGTTCTTTCCAAAGATTGCGATGCCCCGGCAGATTGGCGTAATAGAGGCTGAAGCAGGGCATGAGCGCGGCGTGGTGCGTGGCAAGGAAGTGAGCGTAGTTGCGCAGGCGGAGATCGGTGGGCGAGACGTGCTCGGAGTAATCGTATGCGGTGCCGGCCGCGGAGCCGTCGGGATCGTCGGTGAGCGGGCGTTGCAGTTCGTCGGGAATTACGCCGAGGACGTAGCGATCCATTTGGGGCAGGGCGTCGACGCCGGCTTCAACGCCGACGCGATAGGGCGTGGCCACAAAGATGCCGTAGGTGACGAGGCCCATCTGGTGGGCGCGGGCGATAATCCACTGGGAATTGGCGGCGGTGAGATGAGGCGTAAGTAGCAGCACGCGCGTGCCGAGCCGCGCGGTGTCGGCCATTTGCCGCGCCGTATCCTGCGGGCTCAACTCGGCTGGATGGGGTCCCTCACGCAGCTTTGAGACCCACTCGGGCTGGCGCGCCAGCAGGCTCCAGTTGTCCGTCACGCCAATCGTATCGATGGGATAGATGTGCGGCGAGGGCTGAGCGCCGGAATCGATAAAGCCGCGTTGATAGTCGGCGCGGGCGACCACGGTGGTGACGCCCATGTAGAGGTTGGCGTTGGCCTGGGCCTGCGAGTTCAGGCCGGCGAAGCCGTCAATGAGACCGGGGATGAGAAATTTTCCGGTGCAGTCGATGATGCGCGCGCCTTTGGGGATGGGAACTTCTCCGGGCAGGCCGACCGCGGTGATTTTGCCTTCGGTGATGACGACAATGGCATCGGGAATGTCGTGGGCCGAGTGGCCCCAATTGGCGACATCGACGACCGTGCCGCCGGCAAGAACCAGGGGAGCAGGCTCGACCTGCGGGTGGGCCGCGACGGAGGTGAATGCTAATCCGAAGATAAGCGCGGGAAAATAACGATACGATCGCATCACAAAATCAGTCTGAAGTGGATTGTCGCACATGGGAGCGAGCCGGCAGGTCAGCAAGTCAGCAGGTCAGCGGGACAGCAAGTCGGCGAGTCAGCAAGTCGGCGAGTCAGCAACGCGGCGTGCGATCCCACCCTAAAGCTCGCCGCGGTGCGCCGAGCTTTAGGATGGGGCAACCCGCTGGCGTGGGGCAACTCGCGTCTGCGGCGACGCAAATTTGGAGCCGCTTAGGACTGCGGCGGCGGCGACGATGAAGATGGGAAAACACTCGAGCGAGTAGCGCGGCTCGGAGTTTTCCATGGTGCCCAGGAGCAAACAGCGCAGGACGATATAACCGCCCAGCAACCACGGCCAAGGGACGCGACGGCGAAGAAAGGCCCACGCTGCCGCCGCAACATAAAAGAGATTGATGAGGCCGAGCAGAATCGCCCAGATGGTTTGCGCGGGGTGGTCGCTGAAAGACCACCAGAAGATTTCGAGTTCGAACTCCTCGGTGCGGGGACGAAACATCATGTCGGCGATGCGGGCGAGCGGAAGCACGACGTAATAACGGAACGGGCGAGCGCGGATGCGTTGCGCGGCAAGGGCGCCGAATCGACGGTCTAGATCGGCGGAGACAGAGATGGTGTGGTTGTATTCGTCGAGGAGAGCGAGGGTTTGCGCGCGCTGAGCCGGCGAATCGAAAGCGCGCGCGGGCAAATCGTTGGGATCGATGGGGCCGACGCCGACTTGCCAGAATACATCGGAAGTGGAGACGTACTCGACGGACCAGGTGCGGAACCAACGATAGACGCCAACGTTGGGGCGATCGCCGGGGTCGCCGAGATAGCGCGGAGCCAGCGGCTGAAAGACCTGGAAGGTGACCCAGTTGCGCAACGTCCACACGGCAAGCGAAGCCAGGGAAACCATGCAGAATATGGACGTGGTGGTGAGGCTGCGGCGAAGCGCGAGACCGATGCCTTGCCCGGCGTGGCCGCGGAGGATGTAGAAGAAAATACCCGCGACGAGCACAACAAACAACAGCACGCCGTCAGGCCGCAATAGCATGGCAAGGGCCGCAGCGCAGCCGGCGAGCCATACCGCGCGTGTGTCGTGTGAACCCAACGCGACTGCCGCGAGGATGCGCCCTGCGGCGTAGATTCCCAGCGATACGGCGAAGATGGAGAGGCACTCGGTCATGGCGGTGCCGGCTTCAGCAGCGGTGAAGGGGCAAAGCACGGCGAGAGCGAGGACGATTTCACCGGCGCGCGGCGAGATGAAGCGATAGGCGAAGGCCGCCAGGAGGAGACATCCGCCGATGTCGACTACAGACTGGAAAAGATAGACGGCGACGAGCCAGCCACCATGGGGGAGATTACCGAAGAGTTGATGGAAAATGCCCAAAACGATGGGATAGGCGGGCAGGCGGAAGAGGCTGGGGGCGAGATCGTTGCCGGCGCCGAGTCCGTAGACCCCGTGGTGCAGCAGATTGCGGCCGAGCTCGAGGTAGTCCCAGGTATCGTCGTCGATGGTGCGTGGAGACCAGATGAAGTAGAGGCGGAGGATGAACCCCAGCGCGATCCAGAGCGGCCACCGGCGTGGCCAGCGGGGAGGATGGAGCGATGGGAGCATAGAGAGAAGAATACAGCGAGTCAGCGAGTCAGCAAGTCAGCGGGTCAGCAGGTCAGCGAATTAGCTGGTCGGGCGATAACCCACCCGAGCCGCAAAACAAAAACACGGCGAGGATGGGGTACGCTCGAACACGGACGGGGACGTCCGCGTTACAGCCGGCCGGGAGGCCGGCGCTACACAGGGTCGAAGCGGTGATGCGATTAGCTGGCGACGAGGGTGGCGCGGCGGCGGCCGGCTAGCAGCGGGAGCACCTGGGCGTAGGCGGCTTCTACGCTGAGGCCGTATTTTGCGCGGAGGGCGTCGACTTTGCCGTGTTCGATGAACTGGTCGGGCCAGCCGATGCGGACGACGGGAACGGCGAGGCCCATTTCGTCTAGGGCTTCAACGACGGCGGTGCCGAAGCCACCCATCTTCACGTGATCTTCAAAAGTGACGAAGGCGGCGACGCGCCGGGCGTAACGCTCGATCATTTCGCGATCGATTGGCTTAATGAAGCGGGGATTGATGAGGGCGGCGGAATAGCCGTCGCGCGCGAGAGTGGTGGCGAGGCCCTGAGCGAGCGAAATCATGGGACCGAGGCCGAGGATGGCAACGTCGGAGCCGTCGGTGAGGATCTCAGCTTTGCCGATGGGAAGCGCCTGCGGCTCGGGCTTGCGGGCCACGCCTGCCACGGCGCCGCGCGGATAGCGAATGGCGCTCGCGGTGGGAAGTTCGAGGGCGGTCTTGAGCATGTCGGCGAGCTCGTCTTCGTCTTTGGGCGACATGAGCACAATGCCGGGAATGCCGCGCAGATAGGCGATGTCGAAGAGGCCGTGATGCGTGGGGCCGTCGTCGCCAGAGAGTCCAGCGCGATCCATGCAGAAGAGGACGGGGAGGTTCTGCAGGCAGACGTCGTGAACGATGGGATCGATGGCGCGCTGCAGAAAGGTGGAATAGATGGCGCAGACCGGACGGTAGCCGCGAGTGGCCATGCCGGCGGCGAATATGACCGCGTGTTCCTCGGCGATGCCGACGTCGAAGTAGCGTTTGGGATGGCGCGGGCGAAAGAGATCGAGACCGGTGCCGTTGGGCATGGCCGCGGTGATGGCGACGATGCGTTCGTTCTTTTCGGCGAGATCGGCGAGGGTGTTGGCGAAGACTTCGGCATAGGTCGCGGAGCCGTCGGGAGTCTGGCCGGTTTCAGGATCGTAGGGGCCGAGGCCGTGGAATTTTTTTTGGCCTTCGAGCGCGGGCTGAAAGCCGCGTCCCTTCTGCGTGAGCACGTGCAGCAGAACAGGGTGATCGAGGGTTTTAAGAAACTTGAAAGTCTCGACGAGCAGCGGGATGTTGTGGCCGTCGATGGGGCCGAAGTACTCCAAGCCAAATTCTTCAAACATCATGGAGGCCCAGAGGAAGCCCTTGGCGGCCTCTTCGGCGCGGCGGACAACTTTGACCGCCGTCTTGCCGCCGAGGCGCTCGATGAGATGAGTGGCCTTGTCGTGCAGGTGCTGGTAGCGTTCGTTGGTAACAATGCGATGGAGATAACGGGCCACGGCGCCCACATTGCGATCGATGGACCACTCGTTGTCATTGAGGACCACGATCATGCGCTTGGTTTGCGAGGCGATGTTGTTCATCGCTTCAAAGGTGATGCCGTTGGTGAAGGCGGCGTCGCCGGCGACGGCGATGACGTTTTCGTGTCCACCGGCGAGGTCGCGGGCTACGGCCATGCCCAGGGCGGCGGAAAGCGCGGTGCCGGCGTGGCCGGCTCCGTAGCTGTCGTGCTCGCTTTCGGTGCGGAGCATGAAGCCATTCAGGCCGCCGGGTTGGCGGATGGTCTCAAAACGATCGCGGCGGCCGGTGAGGATCTTGTGGATGTAGGCCTGGTGGCTCACGTCAAAGACGATCTTGTCCTCGGGCGTCGAGAAGACTGTATGCAGGGCCAGAGTGAGCTCGACCACGCCGAGATTGGGGCCGAGGTGGCCACCCGTCTTCGATAGAGTCTGAATGAGGAAGTCGCGAATCTCCTCGGCGAGCTCGGTGAGCTGCGCGGGATTGAGGCGCTTTACGTCAGCGGGAGAGTTGATGGAGTCCAGCAGAGTTCCCATTCAGTTCCTTTCCCGGGAAGGCCGGGCTTCGAAGGGAAAAAGCCCCTGCACGGGGGTCTTTGATTGAGGCTTCGCCTCCTCTTAGTATACCCGTGCAAAGGATCTGACCTTTGCAGTGTTAGACGCCTCCGAAGAGGCGGAGTTTGACATAATTCCGGGTGGAGCCGGGTGGGAAAAAGCGGCGGCATGGGAGGCTGGTGAGATTTCATGTAAAGTGTTGAAATATATTTACTTATACGCACGTATGAGCCATCCTAAAAGAGAACTTCACGAGGCCAGAAGCCCCGTGGCTGCTCTATACTTGAACCCCGATGAAAACGGGGGGTTGCGTGATGCGGAAATGGGCGGTGCTTCTGCTTTTGGCGGTCTCGGCGTGGCCGGCGATGGCGGCCAAGAGCGTGACGGCGGGACAGGTGGAGCAACTGCTGTACACGCTGCGTGGAAAATCCGATGGGAAGGTGGCGCAGGAGCTCTCGGATCTGGAGCTGACGGAGCGGGTGAGCCCGGCGCTGCTGGCGAAATGGGAGAAGGATTTCCCTGGGAGCCGAAGCCATGAGGCGCTGACGAAGCTGACCGATCTCGCGGCGTTCCTGAACCCTGCCGCCGCGGACGTGGATCCCATTGCCGCGCCGGACAGCGCTACCCAGGACCGGATGCTGGCGCTGGCCGCGGATTACGTGAAGTCCACCATCACCCGTCTGCCAAACTTTCTTGCCACACGGGAAACCACGCACTTTGAAGACACGCCCTCGCAGCAGGTAATTGTTGATAGTGGATCTGGCGCCATGGGAATGCACGGGAGGCGAGTGACGGGGATTGCGGTCAGCAGCACCGAATACAAATCTCTGCATAGCACAGGCACTTCCAGCACCCCGGTCGCGTACCGGGATGGGAGCGAAGTGCACGGAACGGATACAGGGAACGGTAAAAGCCAAGACAAGCCGTCCCCCGGGCTGACGACGAACGGCGAATTTGGCTCCATTCTCTCCGTGGTGATGGGCGACGCCCTGCGCAGTGAAGTGACGTGGCAACGCTGGGAGCAAGGCGCGAGCGAGCCGGTAGCGGTTTTTCGATATGCCGTGCTCCAGGAGCAATCGAACTACCTGGTGGGGATTCCGTCGGCAGGCAAGATCGACGAGATCTATCCTGGCTACCACGGAGAGATCGCCATCGATCCGGCGACAGGTGCGATTCTGCGCATCAGCGTGGTGTCGGAACTGCCACCGCCGTACCAGGCGATGCAGACGGCAATTCTGGTGGAGTATGCGCCGGTGACGATCGGCGAAGAGAGCTACATTTGCCCGGTGCACGGCGTAGCTTTCTCGAAGGTTCCGTTGGCGCATGGCGCCGCGGCGCAAGCCGGGTCGGCGATCGACGTGCAAACGGAGTTGAACGATGTTGCCTTTACGCAGTATCACTTGTTCCGCTCGAAAGCGCGGATCGTGACAGGTGGCGGCGGGGAGGGCGATGCGCCGGCGGGATCTCCGGCTGAAGCACCTGCTTCCGCGCCTGCGGCACCCACGGGCGCGACACCTCCGCCTCAGCATCCATAGCGGCGGCAGGTTCAGGGTTGCGCCGAGGAAGTGCGCGGCCTAGCTCTTCTTAGAAGTGACTGCGGAGAAAGCCGCCACCAGCTGTTCCACATGCTGACCGCCGCAATGCGGGCAGGCCACCTGGCTGCTTCCGCGTTCAGTCATGTGCAGATTGAGGGTGAACTCCTTATTGCAGTCGCGACAATGAAAAACATATTGGCACATTGCGGTTCTCCCGGTTGATCATCATAACGCCGCACGCGCGTAAACGCGAGGGGGTATCGGTTCTGGCGGGATTTTCGCTGGCAACACCCGCGCGTGCGAAAGTGAATAGCAGGCTCCAGCGTTGTAGGATGGGCCTGAGAGACTTGCGGCTGGTTGGAGGGCAAGGCAGTGCGTAGAATACGACGTCTTTTTTACTTATGGATGGTGATTTCGGGATTGACGGCGGGTTGGGGTGCGGGTGCGGCGCGGGCGCAGTTGCCGGAGCCGGGAATGACCCAGCAGGCTCCGAATCCGCTCACCGATGTGAGCGCCAAGCCAGGCAAGATGCTGCTCTACGACCTGGAGGCGCGCTTTGCCAAGGACGTGCTGGAGCGCGGAGGCGCGGGCTTTGCGGACTGGTTCGCCGACGATGGCGTGGCGCTGGGCAATGGGGCGGCGCCGCTGATCGGCAAGGTGGCCATTGCCAAGGGCGCCAACTGGTCGCCGAAGGACTATGAGCTGAGCTGGACGCCGACCGATGCGATGATGGGGCCTTCAGGGGACATGGGCTACACGTGGGGTCACTTCGAGGGGCGCAGCAAGGACGCCAACGGAAATCCCGTGCTGACGAGCGGGCGCTACATCACCATGTGGCGCAAGCAGGCGGACGGCACCTGGAAAGTGGTGCTGGATGCCGGGGCGAACGAGCCTCCGGCGGCGGGAGATTGCTGCAAGCTGCCGGGACATTGAAGGCAGGGAGCAAGGGAGCAAGGGAGCAAGGGAGCGAGTGAGCGAATGAAAGAGTGAATTATTGAAGTAGTGAAAACTCACTTTCCTACCCTCACTCACTTCACTACCTTCATTACCTTCACTTGTTAGCTGTTCTCCGATCGCTGATTCCCTCATCGCGGGTAGTAACTATCTTGAAGTGCCAATCGTAATCTTCGAATGAATCGGGCGCGCGGAAAATCGCGAGTACTTGGGTTGTAAGCCTTTTGCACACAATTACCTACTTCGTGGAAGAGCCAAGTTGGTCAATCTCCCCGATACTAACAATCGGGTGCGTGTAACTATGTGCGCAGTGCTCGGTTCGCAAGGCGGCGAGAACCAGGATATGGGCGTGCGTGCGGAGCTAAGTGTCTTCGATCGCAATTCCGATCCCGGACTGAACGAGCTTACTGAGCTTGCCGCGGTGCTGTGCAATGCCGATTACGCCTACCTGGGCTGGATGGACTACAACCGGCTTTGGTTCAGATCGCGCTACGGATTCCGTGCGAGCGACCAGCCGCGCGCGGCCACGGCCTGCCAATGGATGCTGGAAAAGGGCCAGCCGCTGCTGATCGCGGATGCCGGCCAGGATCCACGCTTCCCACCCACCGGCATCCCGCTGCCCAATGCCGATCCCTGCCTTTCCTATGCAGGAGTTCCGCTGCTTTCCGGCGACATGCAGATCATCGGCACGCTGGCGGTGCTGGCGCGGGCGGCGGACCGATTCAGGCCGGAGCATTTGACCCTGCTGGAGACTCTGGGACGGCAGGTGGTGACGCGGCTGGAGCTGTACAGCCGCATTCGCATGCAGGAACAAGCGCAGCGGCAGCGGCAAAGAACGGAGCGGGCGCTGGCCATCGAGCGCTGCTTTGTGGCTGCTACGCTGGACTCAATTCCCGCGCTGGTGACGGTGCTGGATACGGCAGGGCGCGTGGTGCGGATGAACGAACCCTGCTCGCAGTTGACGGGATTAAGCCTGGCCCATGCCATCGGGTTGCCGTTCGTAGAGGAGTTTCTGGAGGAGAGAGACCGCGCGTGGGTGGCGAGCAAACT
Source organism: uncultured Acidobacteriota bacterium (assembly GCA_963826735.1). Lineage (GTDB taxonomy): Bacteria > Acidobacteriota > Terriglobia > Terriglobales > Acidobacteriaceae > Telmatobacter. The sequence goes on along the minus strand of CAWGYN010000001.1, from coordinate 411,552 downwards.
GCGCGACGCCGTGGTGGGTCTGGCGAGCGGGCCGCATGAGACGGCGTGGCGTGCGGCGGGCGGCAGTTGGCGGCGCGTGAGCTGGACACTGCGGCCCCTGCAAGGGCCGACCGGCGAAATTCAGTATTTGATTGTGAGCGGGCAGGACGTGACCGACCAGCGCGCGATGGAGAAGGCGCTGCTCTCAAGCGAGACGCGCTATCGCGAGATGGTGGAAAACAGTTTGGGTTTTGTCTTCACCTGCTCGATGGAGGGACGACTGACCTCGCTGAATGCGTTTACCGCGGAAACCCTGGGATATCGTCCCGAGGACATGCTGGGGCGCATGGTGACGGAGTTGATGGACGCGACGGGAGTGGCGACGTTCCAGGATTGCCTGAACACGGTGGAAACAGACGAGGAGTGGCAGGGAGCGCTGTCGTTGCGGCGCAGCGATGGTGTCTTCCGGCGCATAGCGGTGCACAGCCGAAGCATGCAATTGGCCGGCGAGCGCTCGTTTGCGATCGTGCACGGCATGGACGTGACCGAGCAGTACGAGGCCGAGGAAGCGCTGCGCGTGGCCACGCGGCAACGCGAACTGATTCTGGAGTCGGTGGGCGACGGCATCTTCGGCATCGATCTGGACGGCAGGGTGACGTTTATCAACGAGGCGGGCGCGAGCACGCTGGGATATGCGCCGGAGCAATTGAAAGGGCGCGACCTGCACGAGCTCATTCACCACAGCCACGCCGACGGCACGCCGTATTCGCGATCGACCAGCCCGATTCTGCAGGCACTGCGGCGTTCGGAATCGATCCGCATGCGGGATGAGGTTTTCTGGCGCAGGAGCGGCAGCGCGATCCAGGTGGAGTACAGCGCCAACCCACTGCTGGAAGATGGCCGGGTTTCGGGCATGGTGGTGGCCTTCCAGGACGTGAGCGAGCGGCGGCGCCTGGAACGCATGAAGGACGAGTTCATTTCCACGGTGAGCCACGAGTTGCGCACGCCGCTGACTTCGCTGCGCGCATCGCTGGGATTGATTCAGTCTGGCGCGCTCGACAAGCGGCCGGAGAAACAGCGCCAGATGGTGGAAATGGCCATCGGCAACTGCGACCGGCTGAGCCGGCTGGTAAACGACATTCTAGATTTCGACGGGGCGGAGAAACGACGGCTGCCGTTGCACCGCGAGCCAGTGGAAGTTATCGACCTGCTGCGGCGCGCGGCTGACGTGGCGCACGTGCGCTGCGACCCAGGCGCGCATGGAGTTCCGCATCGATGCCAAGGCGTCGCCGGTGTTTGCCGACTCGGAACGCGTGATGCAGGTGCTGAATGAGCTGGTGACCAACGCCATCAAGTTCTCGCCGCCGGGCACGAGCATTCAATTGAGCGCATGGGATGCGGGCGGCAGCGGACCGAGTGGGAGCGCGGCTGGAGTGAACGCGCCGGGAGCGAAAGAGGTGTGCTTGGCTGTGGCGGACCAGGGACGCGGCATTGCGCCGGAGAAATTGGAACGGATCTTCGAGCCGTTCCAGCAGGGTGATGCGTCGGACTCGCGGGCGTTGGGCGGGACAGGGCTGGGGCTGGCGCTCTGCCGCAGCATTGTGGAGCAGCACGGCGGGCGCATCTGGGCCGAAAGCGAAGTGGGCAAGGGAAGCAGGTTCCTGTTTACGCTGCCGGCGGCGGAAAAACAGGGAGTAGGGAACAGGGAATAGGGAGTAGGCCGCGGTTCTCCGCGCATTACTTTTCGTCACGTCCTTGCGAATCTGGTCGCAGAGCTGAGCCACGCGGGCGCAGATGCACCACGGTCGCGCCGTGCCGCACAGCCGCTAAGGTTCACGGACCGTCGTCGCAAGCCGCCCGGCGGGTCTCGCTTCCGGGATGTTCAGATGAAGTACTTGCTGCGGAAAATCCAATAGACATCCACTGCAAAGATTGCTATTCTCTGCACTAATTTCCTCGGCGGGCAATTCATCCATCGCGGCAATTCTTTGCCAGCCGGCCCGGGCAATTGGTGGGGCCTCCGCAACCTTTCATCCGTCATTATTCCTTTGTCCTCCGGTACTGCACGAAGGACAGGGGCATCCGTTCCCCGGAGGTTCTGAATGTTTGATTTCTCGTTGCCTCGCCTGGTTCTCGCCGCGATCGTCGTGACCGCGGGATGTTTGCTGGCGATTGCGCCAGCCCGACCTGCCCGTGCACAGGACTTCTCTCGCGCTGCGCAATCCCCTGGAACGAATCTGGATTCGAGCGACTACGGCGCGGGCGGCCATATGAACGCAACTGTCAATCAGGCGACCGGCGAGCTGACAGGCCAGGTATTCGACGCGCAAAACAACCTGCGCCGCGAAGTGAAGGAGACGTACTCAACAGATGGTGGATCGAAGCACGAAGCCGAAAGGGTGGTCTATGACTTCGGCCTCAAGGGTAACCTTCTCGACCTGTCCGACTACAAGTTCGACGTGAAGGGCGGACTCTCATATTTGGACAACGAGCATTTTGGCCTGCATGGCGGGCGCACCTGGGAGCAGAAGACCACATACAATCTCGGGGGTTTTGACACCAGCACATGGCACGTGGGTCTCGACTACGAGCACGCGTGGACCAAAGAAACCACGACCTACAAGCCGCCACCCACCACGCCGGGGCAGCCTGCAAAGCCGAGCGCGCAGCCGATGCAAGCTCCGCCGCCATCCACAATGCAAGTGGGCGTACTCTTTCCTCGAGATTTCCACGCCGGGGAGACGGTTACCGGTTCGCTCTGGCCTGCCACTTATGCTGAGGGATTCAAGACGGTTCCCGGCCTCAGCGAATATACCTTTCCCATTGAGATCGCGCATCTGCCGGACGGCACTCCATCGTGGTCGAGTCTTGAGATCGGCGTCAAGAATGACGGCTACTGGCCTGTCAACCCGAATGGCACATTTTCTGTTCACATCCCCGGCACCTGGACCGGCCCTCTCCAGTTGCAAACGCGCGATCTCTACTCGTTGCCCGGCGCCGGCCCCGGTAACGCGCTGCTCGATATCGGCAACCCGGTTGCTGCGCCTGCGCTACCCACGAATCTCCTCTCTCAAAAGGTCTCTGGGGCCTTCAAGGCAGAGAATCTCGCATATCTGAAACATCTCTGGAACCTGGCCCGCGATCTCGAGATTGACTTCAGCGAAGCTCAAGATATCAAAGATGACGACTTCTATTGGGCCAAAATGGACGACCTCGAAGAATATGAGTACTACTTGTGGAACGAGATTGACGATGTGATCGACAGTCTTCCGGCCGCGGATGTGGCGCAGTTGGCTCACGACCAGATAGCCAAGGCCGACGAGCGCATCAAAGCGCTGGAAGACGGGCCGCAAACAGCAGACAATGTGGCCGAGCTCAAGGATCTGCAAGGCTGGACGGACTTCCTCGATGATGAGGCTGGACACGCGCACTGGCTTGCTGGCGATTTTCACTGGATTGCAGAAAGCCCGTATTGGACTAACCCTATCTTGACTCAAGGCAAGCTGGGCGCAGTTCGCGGCAGCTTCTACGACGACCCGCTGGACACCAACCTGCACATCGGTACGAATACGATTTGGCCTCTGGCTGGAACGGGCAGTGAACTCTACTTCATGCCTCCCATCAACCTGACGCCGGGTCTCAACAATCTCATTCTTGACGGCCCCTCGATGCCGCCGACGGAGATGCCGGTCTTTTATATGACCCTGACCATGTGGGCCGATCAGCTCAACCTCCACAAAGGCCAATCGACCACTTACTATGTCAAGCTCGATGGTCTTAACGGGCTGCCCAGCTCTGCGTGGAGTTCGTCCTTCATTCCCACCGACCTTATCAGCCCATCCGAGTTGAGCGGCAGCTCTGGCGGATCTTCCGCGCCCGGCAATTCGCAGTCCGGCTACATCACCCTCGCCGTGACCAATGAATCGCCGGGCACCATCACGATGAAGAACACCTTCAGCACCCTCGACGCAAAATTGTTCGCTCCGTCGGGCTCGTATCAGATCAGTGGCGGAGTCGGCGCTATCGCGGATGGCGGTTTCAGCATTCTCGGCGTTGCCCGTGCCTACCTGCAGCCTGAGCTGGGATTTGGGTATCCGCTGGGCTCCACGGCGCCTGCAACGAATAACTATGGCGACTCCCTGTGGAATCCCAGCACGCACCTGGATTACAAGCCAGCGTCGACCACAGGTCTCTACTCGCTAGCCAGTTGCTCCCCAAGCGGGAGTGACACGCCTTGCACAGGCGGAGCATTGCCTGCAAACACTGCCCTCATCGGCGACACCGCTCCCGTCGACAGCACCACGCCGGCAACGACGGGCCGTGCAGCCGCAGAGAAAGCGGTGAAGGATGCCGAGAACGCGCTAAGGGATGCGCGATCAAAGGTGGACAAAAAAGAAGAAGCGTCTGCGAAGGTTTGGAAGAAAGTCAGAGAGGTTGCACCCGCGGCCCTAGATGCCTACAACAAGAAATTGTCAGACGAAGTCGCGGCACAGCAGAAGCTTGAAGATGCGAGGGAGCACTTAATAGCCCAGCCCTCCCCTGAAAACTTCGTGGCATATAGCCTGGCTGCGGCAGCGGCGGCAGCGAGTCAGGCGACTGCGGATGGAGCATTTGAATCCCTTAAGCTTAGCCTGTCCCCTGAACTTGCCATCAGCCTGAACTATGCGAATCTTGAATATGAAGATGCGATGAACGCGGCGGATAAGGCATACGAGGCGGTGCGTATTGCGGAAGAGGAGGCCAATTTTTCGATGATGCTCGACGAGCCTGCGCCCACGCCGCCCGCATCCACACCGCCCGCACCCACACCGCCGCCGCCTCAGCCGCCACTCCCGCCTCCCCCGCCTCCGCCGCCTCCCGCGTGAGAGGCAAGTCTTCCCGCGGAAGACCGCTTGATGTAAGTCCATTCGACGGACGGCTAAGCGGTAAGCGGGCGCGGGTCGGGAGACCCGCGCTACAGCCGGTCTGGAGACCGGCGCTACAATTCGTGCGGCGCTACTTTGGGGCCGTGGCCTGGCTGCGCAGAGCGCGGATGATGCGGTGCGCCGTCTCCTTACTTCTCGCGAGGTTCGAGTGTGAAATAGAAGGTGGCGCCTTTTTCGACTTCGCCCTCGGCCCACACTTCTCCGCCATGGCGGCGGATAATCTTTTCCACGGTTGCCAGTCCAATGCCGGTACCAGGAAAATCGCTGGCTGCATGAAGCCTTTGGAAGGGCTTGAAGAGCTTTTCAGCGAATCGCTGGTCGAAGCCCGCGCCGTTGTCGCGAACATAGAAGACTGAGACCTTGCCCTGCTGCGAACAGCCGAATTCTATGCGGGCATGATCGGTGCGCCCGGTAAACTTCCAGGCATTGCGGAGCAGGTTCTGCACGACGATTTGCATCAAGCCCGGATCGGCGTTCACAAGGCATTTCCTGGCGACAATGGTTTCGACCTTCCTTTCGGGTTGCTCCATGGCGAGCCGCTCGAGGACTGATGCAGCCGGCAGGCTGAGGTCGGTTTGTTTGGATTCCAGGGGAACACTAGTGGAGCGGGAGAGATCCAATAGATCGTCGATCATCGCCGACATAGTTCTGACCGAAAGACCAAGTTGCGCCAGCATGGGCGCAATATCCTCAGACAATTTTGCCCGATCCGTTTGCTGGATGAGGTAGCAAATGTTGTTGATGGATTGCAGGGGACCGCGCAGGTCGTGGGCTACGGTGTAGGAAAATGCCTCGAGCTCGCGGTTGTCAGCTTGCAATTCGGCGGTGCGTTCCTCGACGCGGAGTTCGAGGCCGGCCCTGGCCTGCTCCAGAGCTTCATCGCGGCGTTGGATTTCAGCAAGCATTTCATTGAATGCTTCAGTGAGCGCATTCAGTTCGTTGTAACTCCGTTCAGGAGTGAAACGCAGGGAGTAATCGCGATAACGAGAAACCAGGCGCGCGGTACTGGAAAGCGAAACGATGGGTTTGGCCAGAAGGCGGCGAAATGCCGCACCGACCAGCAAGGCCACGGCGAGGCAGATGAGCAGGATGCCCGCTGCGATGGCGGCATATTGAATGGCCTGACGGCGAAGGCCGCTGGCGTGCGAGTCCATGGTTTGATAGCTCGCGACCTTTTGCGCGGGCAGGCGGCTGACGAAGCGATAATCGAAATCGAATTCGCCGCCATGCGGCAGGTTGAGCAGCGATTGCAGAGTGGCGGTGCGATGCGGGCTGGAGCCCTGATAGCCGGCTACGGTGTTGGTGTCGTTGTAGCCGGGCATGGGGCGCACGCCGATGTGGACGTGGGAAAAATTGCCCTTGATTTCCCACCAGCTGGCGGGTTTCCAATCGGGGGCAATCTCCAGGCCGTCCGTAGTGCCCTTGATGCCGTTGGCGTAGGGGATGGTCAGTACTTCCGCGGAGACGGGCGCGGTGATGAAACTCACGGTGCGCGTGCCGAAGCTCTCCTCCGGTTCCTTGGAGACGGATGTGACTTTGACGTTGCCGAGTTCTTCGAGCGAGAGCTGCTTCAGTTTGCCGGTCTGCGGAGCGTCGGCTGCGACGCAGAAATGCGAGGCGGCAAGAGAAACCAATCCATAAGCGACGACTCTCTTCAGTACCCGTCCAGCTAGTGTGGGCATACGTACCGTCGTGAGGCTCCAGAATGTGGAGCTCCAGAATTTGAATGCAGTCGGGGGAAGGCACAATCGGAGCTAGATGTCGCATAGGTCCAAAGGGTTGTCTGGGAATTCGAACTTTCCTACATCGGTTGTGGCACGAGATGGCGCAGCGTCTCCAGCAGTTTTTCCAGATTGCCTTTGCGGACAAAGCTTTTTCCGCAGCCCGTTTGGACTGTGGGTATATACGCGGTTGATCCGTGTGCCGTGAGACAATGCCATCGGCGGCTTTTCCTGCATGGCATTCAAATCCGCCGATCAATATTGATCTGGGAATTGATACCGGGGGATTGATTCCGGGGGTTCATGGGCGTAACCACAGGGTTTTTGAATCTGCTGTTCGGGCGGCCGCTGGCGACCAGCGAAGAACGCGCGGAGCAAATCGGCCCGCTGGCGGGGATTCCCGTATTTGGGCTGGACGCACTGAGTTCAGCCGCGTACGGGCCTGAAGCCGCGCTCACGCTGCTGATTCCGCTGGGCCTGCTGGGCGTGAAATACATCGTGCCCGTGAGCGCGGCGATCGTGATCCTGCTGGTGATCGTCTACTTCAGTTACCGGCAGACTATCGAGGCCTATCCGCGTGGCGGCGGGTCGTACACCGTGGCCAGCCAGAATCTGGGCGAGGGCGCTGGATTGCTGGCAGCCGCGGCGCTGATGATCGACTACATTCTCACCGCTGCGGTGGGCATCTCCGCGGGCGTGGGCGCGCTGATCTCTGCTGTTCCTTCCCTGCAGCCGCACACACTGGGGCTGTGCCTGATCGTGCTGGTGATTCTGACGCTCGTGAACATGCGCGGCGTGCACGACACGGGCGTGGTGTTCATGATCCCCACCTATCTGTTCACAGCGACGCTGCTGATTGTGATCGCGGTGGGCGGATGGCAGGTGGTTCATGCGGCGGGGCACCCTATGCCGGTGACGCCGATGCCGGCAATTCCGCCCATCACCGCGGTATTCAGCTGGTGGCTGATCCTGAAGGTTTTCGCTTCGGGTTGCACGGCCATGACGGGCGTGGAAGCGGTGAGCAATGGCGTGATGGCCTTCCGCGATCCCACGCGCAAGAACGCCAAAATCACGTTGACCATCATCATTGCGCTGCTGGCGATTTTGCTGCTGGGGATTGCGCTGCTGTGCCGCGCCTACCGCATTGCCGCCACCAATCCCGGCGGTGCGGGCTACGAGAGCGTGCTCTCCATGCTGACGCGCGCGGTGATGGGCCACGGATGGTTCTATTTTCTGACGATTGGTTCGGTGTTGCTGGTGCTGGCCCTTTCGGCCAACACCGCGTTTGCCGATTTTCCGCGGCTGACGCGCGCCATTGCGTCGGATTACTACATGCCGCGCATCTTTCTCATCCGCGGGCGGCGCCTGCTCTACTCGTGGGGTATTTATGTACTCGTGGTGCTGACGGCGCTGCTGCTGGTGGTGTTTGGCGGCGTGACGGACCGGCTGATTCCGCTGTATGCGATTGGCGCTTTTCTGGCCTTCACGCTTTCGCAGGCGGGCATGGTGATGCACTGGAAGCGCCAGGGCAACGCTCCCGGGCGCATGTTCGTGAATGGCATAGGCGCCCTGGCAACGGGCATCACTACGGTGGTGGTACTGCTGGCCAAGTTTGCCGAAGGCGCCTGGATCACGGTGCTGCTGGTTCTGGTGATGATCGTGTTCATGCGTGCCGTGAATCGCCACTATGTCCGGGTGAATCGCGAGATCGATCTGGACCGGCCGATTGTGCCGGCCGAGGTGAGCGAGCCGATCGTGGTGGTTCCCATCGATCGCTGGAGCCGGATCAGCGAGAAGGCGCTCTCGTTTGCGCTGTCGATGTCGTGCGATATACGCTGCGTGCACGTGCGCATCAGCGACGATCCCGATCCGTTTTGCGACGAGTGGGATAGAGACATTGCGGCGCCGCTGAAGGCCGCGGGAAAGTGCGTTCCCAAGCTCATTACGCTCAAGTCGCCCTACCGCTACATTCTCCATCCGATTGTCGATTATGTACTGAGCGTGGAGTGCGAAACCACAACCTGCAAAGTCTGCGTTCTGATACCGGAGTTGGTAGTGCGGCATTGGTGGGAAGGTGTGCTGCACAACCGCCGCTCCGATCTGCTGAAGGTGATGCTGCTGATGCGCGGCAACCGCCGCATCGTGGTCATCAATATTCCCTGGTACCTGGAAAACAGCTGATCGCTCCGCGGCATCGAGTCCGAGTGCGGACGAGGCCCATGCTATCTTTCCGGCGTAATGGCCGTCCCAAGTAGGAAGGCTAGAGCAAAAAGGGTTGTTTCCTGGACCGTCGGGCAGGGGTGTTTCCTCGGTCGATGGGCTTCGTGAAAGGCGGGGTGAAAGGATAGTCTAGGAGGGTAACGGAAACCAGCCGGAAGATGCCTGCCGCGGTTTGAAACCCGGCGGACACAGGTTTGTTTGACGACGGTAGCGTTGGAGGAGAGTTTCAAGTTGAACAGGACGATCCTATTGCGAATTTCGGCCCTGGTTGCATTGGCGCTTGCGCCGCTGGCAGCCGCTGGCCAGGTAAACCCAGAGGCAGCGCCAGGTCCCGGGCAGGCCACACCATACAAGTACGAGGTATACGGCGGCGTTGCCTATACTCGCTTCAAACAGGCAACCGAGTCGTATAGCGGATTGCTGGGTGCAAAAGTGTCAGTGGCCCGCGATTGGGGAAAATATTTTCAGCTTGTCGCATCGGGCGACTACTACACGGTGGGAACGGGCCACCAGAATCTGCCTAGTCCCGGTCACCCTTCGGTCTACTCGTTCCTCGTGGGTCCGGGAGTCCACGCCAACCTCTACGGAGCACTCAGCGGTGAGGTATTCGCGGGAGTGGGCGGGGAGCACACCGCAGGCGAGGGCATGACGCCCAATATCTCGTTTGCGGGAGGTTTTGGGGGAGGCTTGACCTACGACCTGTTCCGCAATTTTGCGGTGCGGTTGGCGGCCGACCGCGTGGGCGCATCGTTCTCGCTGGCCAACAATACTCCGCAGCTCGCCTACTCGACGCACCGGACCTGGAACGCGCGCGCTACGTTCGGCGTGGTGTACCGGTTCTAAAGAAACAGTGTGAGTGCGAGTGTGAGTGTGGGCGTGAATGGTCAGTCATCAGCGCCGACAGTCCACTCACACCCACACTCACACTCACACCCACACTCGCACTCGCACTCGCACTGTCCCTAATGGAGCCAGCGAAGGCTGGAGAGCGTGCGGGGCGGCAAGGGCACGACGATGAAGCCTTCGCGCCAATGGCCCTGTTCGCGGTGAGGCGGATTCCCGACGATGCGCATTGCGGCGGGGTTGTGCTCTTCCAAAGCCAGGCCGGGCAGGCCGCCCACGATGGCCTGCAACTGGTCGTGATTGGGCGGGCGGTTGGTGGTGAAGGGAACGAGCGCGCGCAGCGCTCCATAGGCCTCGGCCAGGTCGCTGACGCGCGCACGGCGCTTGGCGGGCAGCGGTTTCAATTGCAGAGACTTCCAGGCGGCGTGCGGATAGCTTTCGACGAGCACGCGCTCAAGCGACGCTGCGGCCGGCTCGGGTGAATTGGGTTGTGGCCGGGTTTGAAGACGGCGCCAGCCGCGGCGACAGAGCGCATCGTATACATCCATGCAAAATTCAGCGAACGACCTGCAGGTGGCCGGCTTGACCATGCCGGGAAGGCCGGTTTTGGCCGCGGTGTTTAGTTGGCGCTCGCTGACGCGCGCGTGCTGGAGGCCGTTTTCGGCGGATTTCCAAGCCTGGGGACCGTCGAGCATCAGAATGCGGATGCTGCGCACCGCGCAAAGATGATTGAGGCGTCCGGCGAGGATCTCGGGGTCGATGGGACCTTGAACGTGAACTGCATCGAGGCCGGGGGGATGGAGGGCAATGATTTCGCAGGTGACTGAAGGGGCGGGCAAAGGCGAAGCGGCGCGGCTGAGAACCACGACGCCGAGATCGGACCAGCGGCGGCAGACGAGATCGACGGAGAGCACGGCCATATTTCTGAGGCTACGGCCGGACCGGGCCGTTGCGGCGCGAAGAATCCTGGCGCAGCCATGGATTTGCGCTGATTTGAGACGCTGACCGAAATGGAACGGGCGGGGGCGGGTTCGGGCGCGGACCTCGCCGGCATTTGCGGCGGTAAGACAGGCGGCGCGTGCTACACTCCTGCCGTTATGAAAAACCAAACTTTGCTCACATTGCTTTTGTGCCTTGGCGCCGCAGTGCTGCCCCTCGGCGCGCAACAGGATGGCAGACCGCACCTGGAAAAACGCGGCGTGGCCACGCAGCTTATCGTCGACGGCACACCATTCTTGATGCTTTCTGGCGAGCTGCACAACTCGTCCTCTTCCAATCTCGAATATATGAAACCCATTTGGCCCAAGCTGGCGGCGACGGGGCTGAACACCGTGGTTACGCCGCTGAGTTGGGAGCTGGTCGAGCCGTCGGAGGGCAAATTCGATTTCGCGCTTGTGGACGGGCTTATCGAGCAGGCGCGGCAGGCGCACGAGCGCATCGTGTTTCTGTGGCTGGCGACGTGGAAAAACGGAATGTCGAGCTACGCGCCGGTGTGGGTAAAGCAGGATACGCGGCGCTTTGCGCGCGTGGTGGAGCATGGGAACGAGGTGGAGATTCTGAGCCCGCTGAGCGCGGCCACCGGGGAGGCGGATGGGCGCGCCTTCGCGGCGCTGATGCGGCACATCAAGGAAGTGGATGGGTCGACAGATAAGAACGGGCACACGGTGTTGATGATGCAGGTGGAAAACGAGGTCGGCGTGCTGGGTGAGTCGCGCGACCGGTCCAGCGCTGCGGACAAGGCGTTTGCCGGCGCGGTTCCCCCGCAACTGACCGCGTATCTGGCGGCGCATCGCGACGAATTGTATCCGGACCTGCGGGATCTGTGGGACGCCAACGGCGCGAAGGCCGCGGGCACTTGGACCGAGGTGTTCGGCGAGGGCGAGCGGGCAGACGAGATCTTCATGGCGTGGCAGTACGCGCGATTTATGCAGTCGGTGGCGGCGCGCGGCAAGGCGGAGTACGACATTCCCATGTACGTGAACACGTGGCTGCCGGGTGATAACACTCCGCCTGGGGAATATCCGAGCGGAGGTTCGCAGCCGCGCGCGATGGATGTTTGGAGGGCTGCAGGGACGGCGATCGATTTCTATTCGCCCGATTTATATGCGGCGAATTTTGAGGAGTGGTGCAGGCGCTACCATCGCGATGGGAATCCACTGTTCATGCCCGAGACGCGCGGCGGCGCTGCAGGCGCGGGCAACGTGTTTTATGCGCTGGGCGAGGAGGCGGGGTTGGGATTCTCGCCGTTCGGCATTGAATCGGAGGCTGGGGAATCGGATCCGCTAGGCGAGAGCTACAAGGCGATTGCGGCCGTGGCGCCGCTGCTGCTGGAGCACCAGAGCGCGGGCGACGTGCACGGATTCCTATTGGATCGCGATCACCCTCAAGTGGATTTCACCATGAACGGTGTAACGCTGCACGTGAGTCTCGACAGCATCTTCGGCGGTACGACCGAAAGCGGCTTCGGGCTGATCATGGCTGATGGGAAGGACGGCTTTCTCGGCGTGGGCAAGGGATTCCGTGTGACGTTCTCTGCCAGTTTGGGGCCGCAGGTGGGAATCGGCGCGGTGGAAGAAGGACGGTTCGAGGACGGAAAGTGGATCGCGGGACGCCGCCTGAATGGCGATGAGGACGACCAGGGAGAACACTGGAGATTCGATCCGCGGCAGGTGCGCACGGAGAAGATTACGCTGTACCGCTACCAGTAGCGCGAAGCAATTGGCGGGAAAAAAGAACGGGGGATGCGTCAAGCATCCCCCGTCTGGTTTAAGCCCGGAGATCGTTAGAACGAAATGTGCGCACCCACCTGGAATTGGCGGGAAGCGGTGCCGGTGTAGACGAACCCACTATTGTTGGATGTGTTGCCGACCGTGCCAAACAGGCTCGACGTGGGGCTCACGTTTGGCGTGTTGTACTGCGGCCTGTTGAGCAGGTTGAAACAGTCAAGACGCAGTTGCAGATCGGTATTCTCCCAGCCCTTGATGTCCTTCTGCACATTAGCATCCCAATTGCTGGTGTAGTCCTGGCGCAGCAGGTACTGCGGGAAGGTGCGGAAGTTGTAGGTGCCGGGCTGCACCTGGGGATTGTAGCCCGCTTGTGACGGGTCGTTCTGGCAGGTTGACCCGCCGTTAAAGCAGGTGCGCGTATCGAACGCGGAGGTGTTGAAGACGGGCTGGCCACCAAGCACGGCCGCTGTGTTGTGCTGCTTGTTGTGGAAGTCTCTCCACCCGGATCCGGTGTAGATAGCGTTCCCCCACGAGATAGGTGTGCCGGAGAGGAACTGGTAGATGGCCGAGATCTGCCACCCGCCAACGACTTCGTCGACGATGCGATTGTCGTTGGAGAAGAACTGGCGACCGCGGCCGACTGGGATCTGATAGGTCCCGTAGCCGGCGAAATGATAAGGATAATCGGATGTCGTTTCACCGTAATTCAACGGACCGCCCGCGTTGAGCTGGTTGAATGTGCCGAGCAGGCGCGACCACTCGAAGACGCCATTCAGGGTGAGGCCGTGTCCCATGAGCTTGGCGACACGCGCATTGAGAGCGTTGTACGTCGCCTCCGCGCCGGGAATCAACTGTTCAGTTACCGAGCTGGAATTGAACTGAGGAAACGATTGCAAGTACTGATAGGCGTGAAGGGTGCTGGTGGTTGCGTAACTTCCCGTCATTCCCGTAAGGCCCTTGAATGGATTGGTAATGTCGGTGGTTGGCGGGCCGCCAGTCTTGAAGGTCGTGCCAGTCAGAACGTTGTTCGATGGTATGTCGAAGTTCTGCGAGTGGCTCAGGTACGGCAGGATCGGAATGTAGTCGACCGTGTTGCTGTAGGAAAGATGGACCTGATGGTTGTTGAGATAGCCCACGTCGATGAGAATGGTGTTTCCGATCTGGTACTGAATGTCGATGCTGGTGCGTTCTGAGTAGGGCACCTTGATCGTCGGCGAGTAATACACCATCTTGGCGCCGAGATTCGCATTGACGCCCAGGGAGTTGCCACTCGGCTGCTGGATCGGGTTTACAGCCGCCGCGGTCGACGCGGTGGGGAAGGGATCGGCCCAGGTATTGTTGGTGATGCCGTTGGTGCTCGACGTAACGTAGGCGGTGGTGGCGGAATATCCGTATGTCTGGCTGGTGTTGTAGTCGTTGAACGGGTTGTCGTAGATGCCGAAGCCAAGGCGGACCACGCCCTTGCCCTTCGTGAAGTCGGGGGACCAGGTGATGCCCAGCCGCGGGCCGTAATAGACCGACGGAACGTGATACGGATAGCGATTGCTCGAGGAGGCATAGGTCGCGCCGCCCACGGGCAGGAACGAGGCGGCCGGCAGAAGTGCGGTGCACGAGGCGGTGCAATCTGTCTTGTAGTTGGTTTCGGCTGCTGCCGTCACTTCGTTGGTTGCTGTGGTACTGAACCCGTTGGTAATGCGGTTCTGGCTTTCGTTGACCGGGATCTCGTGCTCGAAGCGGATGCCGACGCTCACTGTCAAGTTGCGCTTCACCTTCCAGTCGTCCTGCACAAAGAAGGCATTCAGGAAGCTGTTGTATTGGAAGGGCACACCGATGTCCTCTTCACCGCTCTGGGGAATGCCCAGCATCAGGAGAGCCCACGAGCTGCCGAAGTAGGCGGGATTCGAGCTATTGCTTCCCGAGACCGGATTTCCCTTTGCATTCGTAAACGAAAAGGTTCCATCGGCATAGCTCGGTGTGAGAGAAGAGAGCTTGTAGGCGCGAATGTCAGTGCCGCCGACGAACGTGTGAGCCTTATAGATTTTTGTCACCGTAGCCATCAGTTGAACCGTGTCGAAGTTCTCAAACGATCCCGGCTGCGCGCTCCAGCTTTGCGGGCTGGTCTGGTCGGTAAAGGTGACGCGCGGAATGGCGAGCGTCGTGGAATTCTGGGCGAGGTACCCAGGGAAGCCAAAAGTCGTGGGGCTGATGCCCGTGCTGGATAGAAGGTTGCCATTGTCGTAACGTGTGACACTTCCGCGGATGTCGGAAAAGAGCGTGGGCGAGAAGGTGTGAATTTCGTCCACTTGGCCACCGGCCATGATCTGATCGGAGTTGGTGCCGCTTAACGCGTCATGGAAGTAGTTGCTGGCCTTGTTAAGATAACGGCTACGCTGCGCCATTCCGAAGATCTTGTCCTTGGAGCTGATGTTCCAGTCGATGCGGCCCATGTGCGAGCGGTAATCCTGCACCGTGGGCGTGAACGTGAAGTAGTTGTTCTCGCCGTCTGCAGTGGTTGTTGCACCGTTGAAATTGGGCAACGGAACGAGTTTGAGATATGCCAGCGCGATGGGACTCAATGCCAGTCCCGCGTTGCCCGGGCAATCGCTAGCGGAGTATGCGGTAGCGGCCGGTCCCAGGCAATTGTTGGGAATTGCCGTTCTCGTGTAGTTGGTTTGCGTACCTGTCGCCGTGTAGGGGTTGTAAAGGTTGTAAGTTTTTGACGAGCTGTTGAGTGCAAGCAGAGGAGCGAAGTCGCCGGCGCGTTCCGCCGCGGTGGGCACGCTGGTGAGGGTCTGCGCGGCCGGAGGCTGGCCGCGAAACGTCTCGTACGCGTAGAAGAAGAAGAGCTTGTTGTGGCCGTTGAAGATTTTGGGAATCCAAATGGGACCGCCGATGGTGCCGCCAAACTGGTTGGTGTGACTGCCGGTCGGAGCAGCGACTCCCACTGGCGTTGAGTAAGGAAGCGCGTTCATCCAGGTACAGTTGTTGGCAGAACGGCTGGCAAATTTCCCGGAGAGGTTCGAACACCCGACATCCTCGTATTGCCATCTTGCCGACCCGTGGAACTGATTCGTTCCGGCCTTGGTGGTGATATTGACGGTACCGCCCGAAGTGTCGCCGTACTGCACATTGGCGCCGAAAACGTCCACGCGAATTTCATTGACCGAGTCAAGTTGCGGGCTGAAGCCCGCGGTGCGGCCGCTATCCTCCATGTTCGGGATGCCATTGAGCAGGATTTCATTCGACGATGAGTTGCCGCCGCCGAGTGAGAAGTCGTCGACCGTGCTGTTGCTGGTCGGGTTGGCGGCGCCGAGCGCATGCTTGGCCTTGACGACCGTGCCGTATTCAATGCGGGCGAAGCCGAGTGGCGTGCCACCGTTGCTGGGCAGGTCCTCGACCTGGTCGGTTGTCAGCACCTGGCCCGACGACGCGTCGGCCGTGTCGATGAGCGGAGGCGCCGCCGTAACCGTGATTTGCTCCGAGGTCGCGCCGACCTCGAGCTTGATGTTGACGGTCACGTTCTGCTGCGTCTCGACCTTGATGCCCGTATGTTCAAAGGTCTTGAAGCCGGGAGCGGCCACCGTGACCGAATATCCGCCGGGCAACAGATCCGGAGCGGTATAGAAACCATCCGAAGTCGACCTACCGTGAATGATCGCGCCATTATCTGTGTCGGTGATCGTGATAACGGCGTTCGATATGGCAGCCCCTGTTGGGTCTGTCACCTGCCCGGTAATCGATCCGCGTAAACTCTGTGCGTTGGCATATGTGCCAGCCAGAACGAGAAGAAACAACACAAAGTGCTTCACTAGATGCCTCCTATTTCACTGTTTCACTCTTGCGGTTTTTTTGAAGGGCCGATGAGTTTGAATTCCCGGCAATCAATCGTGCGTCGTGGGTTTCCCGGCACTCGGAAAGGCGGCTGGTGAAGGCGACGGGAAGATCGATCACGAGAAATTGCTGTACGCGGAAACCCTTTGCTTTGCAACCGTTTTGCCGTGCAGGCAGTTAGCGGTTACTGGAACATTGGTCAAGGTAATGAGGCGGATATATAAGTGTCAAGAAGAATCGGGGAACTAAGAGCGCTTTTTGAAAATTAAAGTCGCTGAATCCGTAAATTCCGGGAAATGCGGAGAATCGACCCCGGAACTCCATCAGAGTGACCCCTAATATTCCGCGGCTCGGAACGACCTCTTCCGATTTCACGCAACTTCACCCACGTGGAAAAACCGATCGGCTTCTTTGCCGGCTCACCTATGGGAGATGCGAATGGGCGCTCAGCCCGGACCCCGGCTGCATGGGAAAAGGGTCATGCGGTTGTATGGCGCCGAGGGTCGTCTTGAAGGCGAACGAGTGCGAGATGGCCGAGTGCGGAGGCGCCGTGGAAATTATTTTCGCTAATTTTCAAACGCTCATGCCGGTGTGGTTCAAAGTGCCGAGGCGCGCATTGCAGCCTCGAGCACGGCCTTGCGGGTTTCTTCATCGCGCTCGGGAGTCATGCGGACAACGGGAGTGGAGAGGCTGATGGCTGCGACCACTGGACCTTCGGCGGGGCGGAGGGCGGCGCTATAGCAGATGCCGCCCAAGATCGATTCCTGGCGATCGCAGGCGATACCGGTGGAGCGAATCTGGGCGAATTCATCGAACAGGCGGGCGCGATCGGTGATGGTGAACTCTGTGCGGCGCGACAAGCCATAGACCTCGACGATCTGCTCGGCCAGGGCACGGTCTTGAAATGCGGTGATGGCCTTGCCCATCGCACTGCAATGCGGCGGCAGCACGCGCCCGATGCGATTGGAGATGCGGATCTCATGAAAGGTTTCGATGCAATCGAGGACGTGGATGCGATCCTCGTAAAGGTAGGCCATGCTGACGGTTTCATTGAAGCGCCGCGTGAGCCGCTCCAATTCAGGGCGCACCTTGTCACGCAGCACGTTGGCCTGCTCAATGAGCCAGCCAAAGCGGAGCTTGGGGGCGAGCTGGTAGGTTCCGTCCACTGCCTGCTTCAGATAGCCGTGCTTTTCCAGAGTCAACAAAACTCGGAACAGTGTGGACTCGGGAAGGCCGGTCGAGATGCCAATTTCCTTGAGCGCCAGCGGCGCTTTGCCGTCGAAGCAATCGAGCACCTCAAGCGCGCGGCCGATGGAGCGCAGGTAATACTGCTCGTTGGCTGCCGAGTCGTTGGAGTGGAGCGCCCATTTGGGAATGCGCCGCCGGGTGGTCTTGCGTTGCGTGGAGGAGGACTCTGTCTTGACTTTCATGGAAGGACCGCACCTTTGCTTAGAGACGGTGTTTTTGCGTGTTGTTGCAATTTATACGCTGTCCGGACCATTGCGTGCAATAATTTTCATTTTTTAGATTTGGTTTGACACTCTTGGCGGAAGCTGTGTAGAACAGGCTTTGCTTCATGATGGGCGCGGATTCAACTACTTGAACGAGGATCGAATCGGGCCGGGTTGGCCGCGGGCCGGCACTCAAACTGGGTGGTGCGTTGGGCTGGCCGGGGAAGTGAGGAACGATGGATCGTAGAGATCTGATGAAAATGGGGGCCGGGGCGGTGGTGACGGGCTTTGTTTCCGGCGCTTCGGCTGCGACGGCAAGCCCCACCAATGAGAAGTCCACGAACGAGAATGTGGAGCAGTGGGGCGTTTTTGAGGTCAAGGCGCAGGGGCCTTCGGCCGGAAATCCCTTTGTGGATGTTCAGTTTGGCGCACGATTTACGCTGGGGCACCGCAGCGTGGACGCGGCAGGATTTTATGACGGCAACGGGGTCTTCAAAGTGCGCTTCTCGCCAGACACCGTGGGGCGCTGGAGCTTTGAAACCACGAGCAGCGCGAAGGAGCTTGCCGGGCTGACCGGCGGCTTCGAATGCGTTGCGCCCGCGGCGGGCAATCGCGGTCCGGTGGGGACGGCGCACCAGTTCCACTTTCAATATGCCGACGCTACGCCTTACTTTCCCTTCGGAACTACCTGCTACTCGTATGGATTTATCGGCGGGCCTTACGGCGACGAGACGCTGAAGAACCTGAAAGAGGCAGGTTTCAACAAGGTGCGCATCTGCTTGCTGCCCAAGCCGCTGGGCAAGTTGCAGCCGGTGGCTATGCCATTTGAGCGTGTGGGAGAAGCGCCACCGCCGGGCGCGGAAAATCTCGCGGACAATGGCGACGAAGCAAGGAGAAACTCGATCTGGCGCGCTTTAATCCGGCGCTACTTTGAGCATTTTGAAGCGCGCATTCAGGACCTGATGGCGGCCGGCATCGAGGCGGATGTGATTCTGTTTCATCCTTATGACGCGTGGGGATTCAAGGCCATGGGGGCAGAGGCGGACGACCGCTATTTGCGCTATGCGGTGGCGCGGCTTTCCGCATACCGGAACGTATGGTGGTCGATCGCCAATGAATATGACCTGGTGCGCTCGAAGACGATGGCCGATTGGGACCGGTTCTTTCGCATCGTGCAGGAATGCGATCCATACAGCCGGCTGCGGTCGATTCATCACAGCCGCGTCATCTATGACAACTCCAAGCCGTGGTGCACGCACGCGAGTTTGCAGGCATCCGATTTTGAAAAATCGCCGGAACGTATGGCGGCCTGGAACAAGCCCATCATTTATGACGAGATTCAATACGAGGGCAACATTTCGCGGCGCTGGGGCAATCTGTCGCCGGAGGAGATGACGCATCGCTTCTGGCGGGCAACCGTCTACGGCGTGTACGCGACACATGGCGAAACCTACATGGTGACGGATGGGAGCCCGGTGTGGTCCGACGCGGGCGAACTGCATGGAACCAGCCCCGCGCGCATCACGTTTCTGCGCAAGCTGCTGGAGAAGACCGGGACCACAGGCCTGATGGCGGCCGAGAATCCGTACTACCTGAATGCGGGCAATCCCGGCGCGGTGATTCTTTACTACTTCGACTATCACTGCGTGGGGGAATATGAATTTCCGCTGCCGGAGAAAGTCGCATTCAAGGCGACGATGATCGATCCTTGGGCGATGACGGAATCTCCGTTGCCCGGAACCTTCAGCGGCAAAAGCAAGATCACGCTTACCGGCAAGCCGCACATGGCTGTGCTGTTTGAGAAAAGCTAGCTGCTAGCTTTTAGCTTCTAGCTCCTAGCTCCTAGCTCTATGTGCCGGATTCAGCAGTTGCGGGGACATCATGGACTCGTGGTTCAGGGATTATCACCACGGACGCGAAACGGGATTGAAAGCGATGAAACGAACAGAGTGGATGAGGATGCGTTTTGCGGCAGCGTTTTGTGCGGCAATCGCCATCCTGGCAGCGAGTGCATCGGTCAGAGCAACGCAGGTCGTGATGGTTACTGCTAAGGGTGCGTCGCCGCGCGAGCTCTATGGCGCGCAGAAACTGCGCTCCGCGCTTGCGGAATTGAAGACGGCGCCGGCGGGTGCGCGCGTGCTGGTCGCGGTGCGCAGCGCACCGGAACTCGCACACTTCGATCTGCCCGAGTTCTGGCCACAGGCTCAGGAAGCGTTTCTCATCGAGCAGATTGGTAAAACATGGATCGTTACCGGATCCGATGCTTCGGGCGTGCTCTACGGCGAATTGGAGCTGGCCGATCGTATCCGCGTGGCGAAGGCGCTGCCCGTGGGGATCGACGACATGGAGCATCCGGCGCTGAAGCTGCGGGGAACCTGCATCGGAATGCAGAAACAGGAGATCACTTACGACGACGCCGAGTACGACTATCCCTACACGCCGCAGAATTTTCGGTTCTTCTACGACAGGGCCGCGTGGATCAAGTATCTCGACATGCTGGCCGAGGAGCGCTACAACACGCTCTACCTTTGGAACGGGCATCCTTTCACCAGCCTGCTGAAACTGCCGAAGTATCCCGAGGCGCAGGAACTGCCCACGGCGCAACTGGAGCAGAACATCGCGCTCTTCAAGTGGCTGACGGCGGAGGCCGACCGGCGCGGCATCTGGGTGCTGCAGGGCTTCTACAACATTCATCTTTCGCACGCCTTTGCCCGCGCACATCATCTTCCGTATCATTTGTCGGCGCCGAACGCCGAGGCCAGCGCCTACACGCGCTACGCGATCTCGGAATTTGTGCGCGAGTATCCGCACGCTGGGCTGATGATGACGCTGGGCGAGGCGCTGAGCCCGCGCTACGGCGCGGAGTGGCTTACGCAGACGATCATTCCCGGCGTCGAGGATGGGCTGAAAGAACTCGGCATCAAAGAGGAGCCTCCGATCGTGGTGCGCGCGCATGCCACGGACATCGACGCGGTGATGAAGGCGGCCACGCCGCTCTATTCGAACATCGACACCATGTTCAAGTGGAACGGCGAATCGCTGACGTGGACCAACGTGCGCGGGCCGGTGCTTGACCGCTTCAGAATGCTCGCCGAATCTTCGAACGTGGCCATTGCCAACGTGCACCTGCTTTCGAATCTTGAGCCGTTCCGCTGGGGCGACCCGGATTTTATTCGGCAGACGGAGACGAATTTTCAGCGCATCGGCATCGAAGGGCTGCATCTTTATCCACTGCGCTACTGGGATTGGCCGTATGCGGGCGATACTACGCAGCCGATGCTGCTCCAAACTGACCGTGACTGGATCTGGTTCGCGGCGTGGGGGCGCTACGCGTGGAATCCGAATCGTGATCCCGAAAAAGAGCACGATTACTGGGTGTCGCGCTTCGCGGAGAAATTCGGATCGGCGGAGGCCGGTGAAAAAATCCTCGCCGCCTACACGCTGGCCGGACCGTGCCAGCCAAAGCTTCTGCCGCGCATCGGCATTACGGAAGGAAACCGGCAGGCGT
The DNA here is from genome assembly GCA_963826735.1 of uncultured Acidobacteriota bacterium. GTDB lineage: Bacteria > Acidobacteriota > Terriglobia > Terriglobales > Acidobacteriaceae > Telmatobacter. Next base: position 390,348 of record CAWGYN010000001.1, on the reverse strand, counting down.
TCACACTGGGTATGACCATGCCGCAGTTGATCGATTCTGCGCGCTTCAATCCCGCGGTGACGCTTTGGACCGGCGATGCTCCGCCGGGCGAGCGGCTGGAAGATTATGTAGCCGAAGAGGTGAAGAACGAACCGCATCATGGCGAGACTCCGCTTGGCGTGAGCGACGAAACTGTGGACGCATCGCGGAAGGCATTCGATGCGGCGAATGCGGCTGGACCCTTTGTGACCAAGAACAATGCTGAGTACGAACGCATCGTGAACGACATGCACGCGATCGCGTTGCTGATGGAGTTTTACAACGCGAAGACTAAGGCTGCGGAACAGGTGCTGCTCTATGGATATGATCACGATGCGGCACATTTGCGGCGGGCTGAAACATTGTTGGCAGAAAGCGTGGACTATTCTCGTGAGCTGACTGCGATTGCGGGTCCGGCGTATCGCACCGCGACCAGCATGGAGACGACGCAGCGCCAGATTCCATTTCGCGGCGGCATGAATCAATTTCCCAACTGGCAGCAGTGCCTGCCGATGTATGAGAAAGAGCTGGCGACATTTCAAAAGCGCATCGCCCAGTTGAGCTCCGGTGAGAAGATCGACGAGAACAAGCCGGTTGCAACGCTGCCGCAGATTGCGTTCACGCTCCATCCTGGGGAGGGCGAAGCATTCACAGTGGAGAAGGGCGCGAATCTTTTCGTGGGCGCGAACGCAGCGATCAGCGATCTGGCGCCAGAGCTTGCCGGCATGAAGGGAATCCGCATCGCGCCCAGCGAAGGCGGAACGCTGCACTTCGATCTTGCACAGCCGGCGCAGATCCTGGTTGGTTTTGTGAGTAACGCGTCGAAGAAAAACTCGGTGCTCGATCCTGAGACCGAGCAGTGGAACCTGGTGCTGCTGAATGCGATTACGACGCCGAAGGTTCCGGCGATGGCGGTGTGGGCCAAGCCGTTGCCGGCGGGCGCAAACGAGCTCGACCTGGGCAAGGGTCAATACGTGATCCTCGGCTTTATTCCTGCTGATGACCATGTCGCTCCGCATGTGAACTTTGCGCAGACGGGAAACGGAGGCGGTGCGCCGAACCTGGACTGGCTGTTTGAGTAGAGACAGCTGTCAGCTTTCAGCCGTCAGCAAGGTTCAGGGAGTGCGCGCCATGGCTACTACTTTTGCGGTTCCTGTGTTGAAGAGGGCGGCGCACTCGCGGACGGATCGTGGCGCGCAAGCAGGCGAGCCGCTTCTTCATCTGTAATGTGCAGAAAGCTTCCGTGCTTGGAATACGGTGGAGGCGACGTTTGCGCGGTGATGTCCTGCCAGTGCTTCCAGTCGGTGGTGGCCACGGCCTCGTAGCGTGCGCGCGGCGCGCGATAGTGATCGTAGAAAACGATGTACCGATTGCCGACCTGAATCGTTGATGGACCTTCCGACCAGCTTTCGTTGATGGGGCCGGAGATGTTGCTCCACGGTCCTTCAAGCGTGGGGCCTGTTGCAACGCGCTCCTGAAAGGTTAGGGGATCGTAGGTTTGTTGCTTGAAGATGAGGCGGTAAGGGCCGGTTGCGCCGTGAAAGATTGTGGCGTCGATGGTGACGTAGCCGGGATCGAAGAAGATCGCCGGCTTCGAAAAGGTATTGAAGTCGGGCGTAAGCGAGAACCAGATGCGATTGCCGTCCTGAGTATCCTTCATGGAGCTCGACCAGATGAGGAGCCACTGATTTTTCGCTGCGTCCCAATACGTCTCCGGAGCCCACACGTTGTTGGTCGCGGGAAAATCTGCCATGATGGGGATGTTTTTTTGCGCGGACCATGTGAGTAGATCGGGCGATGAGGCGTATCCGAACGAGCTGCCGCGCCAGTTCCACGTCCAGACCATGTGAAAGACGCCATCGGGGCCGCGGGTTAGAAAAACATCGCGCATGAGCTCGCCCGTTTGCGCGGGTGCGACCCAAGGCTGGCCGTCATTGAGCGGCGTGTAGTGATAACCATCGCGGCTGAGCGCAAAATAGATGCCCTGATTGCCGGGCTCCTTGAAGTAAATGAAGAGCCACGCGCCGGGAGAGTCCTGGGCAGCCCGAGGTTGAGCATTGAATGAAATTGACGCGAGGACAAGGATGATTGATGCAGTACGTGAAAGAGTTTTTGCCATTGCGTTTTTTCCGCAGGGGCTAAAGCCCCCGAATCCTTTGAAAGGCCTTTTCGGCACGACTGAAGTCGTGCCCTGATACAAGACTTCTTGCGAAAGCCCAGATTATGGCCGCGGTAGCAGAATGGAATAACTTGCGCGCTGCGCTCATTTTGCTTCCGCGAATGTGGCATCGATGAGCGTTTTGCCGTGCCAGTGGGACTCGGCGCTTTGTTTCCCGGCAGCATCAAAGAGCTGCCAGGTCCATTGATCGTCCGCGGCGTAGGTTTTCTGCCACTGTTTTGAGCCATCGGCGCGATAGAAGACTTCGTCGCCGATTTTCCGGCCGAGATGAAATTCCGCAGTCCACTGCTGCGCGCCGTCTTCGAAATAAAACGTCTGCGGCCCTTCGAGCAAAGTGCGTCCGTCGTTTGCGCGGGCCGTGCCCCATTCGGCTTTGAGCTTTCCGTTCGGCCACTTCTCAGTGTGCTTCGTGACCGGTCCGGTTGAATCGGGCTCAGGCGACTGCGCGGCATCCGGCTCGAGAATCCAGGCCTCGTTCAATTCGATCTCGTAGTTCACGGTGTTCTTCGACGTGGCGATGTGAATCACACCGTCGGGACCCTGCGTGGCCGTTACGTAACCGACGGTGAGAATGTCGGCGGGCAGGCGCTTCTGTTTCCAGGTTTTGCCTTCATCGTTGGAGAGTGCAACGTATGCGCCGTCCTTGTGTAGATGTTTCTCGTTGTGAGGATTGAAATCGGCGACAAAAAGAAGACGGCCCGAGGCGAGACGAATGACGCTGGGCCGCTCGCCGCTGTCGAGAGGGTCGAAGATGGTCTTCGATTTCACCCAGGTTTTGCCGCCGTCGGAACTGGTGGCGAGCGGCATGCGGCCGTCGATGTTGGAGTTCTTCCCGCCGAAGCCGAGGATCGTTTCGCCATTTTCCGCCATCACTATCGTGGTGTGACGGCCTGCGGTGCGTCCGCCTGTGTCGTACCAAGTTCGGCCGTTATCGCGCGTGGCCCAGACTGCGGAGATGGAGCCGTTGCCATCGGCATCGCGTCCCGTGGAGTCGGTGGGGATGTAGATGGTGCCGTTCTTCGCGCGGACGATGGAGTTGATGGGCTGCGAGACGTAGCGACCGATGGGCGCGGTGAAGTGAGGAAATTCAATCGGCGCCCATGTCGCGCCGTTGTCATCGGAAGTGGTGAAGGCGAAGGGCGGCGCGCCGATAAGGCGCGGGAAACCGAAGAAGAGCCAGAGATGTCCGTGATCGTTCCAGAAGACAGGCGCGGCACAGGCGGCATCGGCAAAGTCGGGCCACGGTTCCGGCATGTCCCAGCCTTCTGCGCCGGCGCGGCGGCGCATCACCATCACGGTCTGGTCGGGATCGTCTTCGTTGCGGGGTGTGTTGTAGTACGCGGCAACCACGTCGCCGTTCGAAAGCACCTGAATGGCGGAGTTGTGATAGTTGATGCCGAGACCGGGCGCGAGGCCGGTGCGCCAACCAACATCAGGCATCGATCTTCCGTTGAGGTTTGGGAACAGTTCATGAACGTGATAGAAGGGCTTGGCGGGATCGGGGCCTTCGGCGATATCGACGGGCGTCTGCTTTACGTCGGTGAAGAAGAAAAACTGTGCGGCGCCCGAGGGGTGCGGAGCGGGAGTCGATGCTTCGACGACGCGGAATCCGATGTTGCCTTCCTTCGACGCGTAGCTGGGCGCCATGCTGGCGCGATTGGCGGAGCGCATGAAATACGGCGCGGTTGCGGGGACCATTTCGCCGGGTTTCGATTTACGGAAGTCGAGGCCGCCTCCGCGCACGACACGGAAGTATCCGTGCAGCGGACCGGTAGGATCGACTTGCGCGGCGGAGGGATAGGGGGCGTACCAATCAGCAACCCACTCCGGCGTGCCTTCGCCCATGACTACGCCCCACGCGTTGGCCTGACCTGGATTGGGCGGAGTGTCGCCCGTGAAAAACGGAGTCTGCGTGTTCGCGCGTTCTGCATATTCCCATTCGGCTTCGGTGGGTAATCGATAGGATTTTCCGGTTTTCTTTGAGAGCCATGCGCAGAATGCGACGGCTTGTTGATAGCTGATGCCGGCGGCGTAATCGGGATACGCGGCGACGGGTTGGTAGGCGGGATCGAATTGCTGGAACTCCTTGACGGTGACGCGATGCGTGGCGATGGAGAAGGCGTGCGCGATGGTGACGCGATGGGCGGGGACTTCGTCGAAGTCGCCGTGCACGGGGCGGGTTGACATGACGCCGAAGCCGTTGACTACGGCGGGTGAGAGTGGGGCGTCGTCAGCGCCCATGGTGAATGAGCCGGCGGGAATTTGCGTCACGGGGATGGTGGGCGCGGGCTGCGCCGGCAGCGAAGCGGCGGCGAGGCCGAGGGCGAACAATGCGATGGGATTCAAGATGCGCACAAACAGAGTCCCTCCAGCGATGGAGATGTCAGTCCTCTTCGATGCTGTTTCAATGTGGTTCTCCATCGGCCCTCGTTTGTGGGGGCGTGGACGCCCCCACTACAGCCGGTCTGGAGACCGGCGGTACGTTCGTATCTCAGTGAGGCAGTTCGGCTTCGAGCGGGCCTAGCGTGGCGCGGCTGGCGATCTTCTTTCCGTCGACAAAGAGCATGAGGCCGCGGCCTTGCCGATATTGCTTGCCGGTTTCGTCGTACACGATCGCAAGCAGATGGCCGTGATAGGGAAGGCCGTCCACGGCGAAATACGTCCACGTGCCGGTGGGCAAAAGCGGATGAAGGACAATCGTTGCATCCGGGCGCGGACGCAGGCCGATGAGCCCCGTGATGAGCGGATCGGCGAATCCGGAATGATTGTAGTAGTTTCCGCGACCCACCTGCCTGTTTTTGGCGATGAGCATGCCTTTCGCGATCCACTCATCGGTGTCGGCGTCGAGATCTTCGTCGATCCAGTCGATGACGCGGCCGCTGGGCAGTTTGATGTGCTGCGACAGTACGTAGTTTGCGAATAATTGATAGTACTGTTGCTTGGCGATGAAGTCTTGTGCGGGGCCGTTGAGCAAGTTGGCCAATGCCAGCAGGGTTTGCGTGGTGGCGTATGGCCACGAAGGACCGTTCCACGTGCACTGATCGCTGGAGGCGAAGCGGAAGCGCGGGCTGCGCCGCTCGGCGGTTGTGGGTCCGAATTTTCCGGCGAATCCCTGGGGTCGAGAAGAGTTGCTTCCAGGCGACGGCGTGGCTCGGCGTGGGCGCGTAGAACTGCCAGGGAATATAGCCGATGAGTTCGCGCACGCCGGAGAACTGCAACTGCGTGCCGGGATCTCGGAATCTTTTCTCTTTGCGAATGCCGGAGTCGGCGGCTGGCGAAAGATCCTCGTAGAACTCGTCTTTGGGATTCCAGAGTTTGGTCTCGATCAGATGCTCGAGCGTGGCGGCCCTTGCATCGTATTCGGCGGAGACTGCTGGTTGTCGCGACCCGCGCGCGAAATCCGCAATGGCGCGCGCATCGGCGAGCATGTAGCTGTTGAGCGGGGTGCGATAGCCGTCGCCGCCGATGGATTTCTCCATGGCGTCGCGGGTATCGATCTGCCAGTACATGCCGACGGCGGGGTCGAGGTGATCGTCCCACGCTCTGTAGTTCGCGATGAGATTGGGGAGTAAATCCGCGCCGAGTTTCGCGTCGCCGGTGGCCTCCGTTACCAACTGCACGCTCCACGCAAAAGGGAAGCTATAGTTGCGGGGTTTTGCATCGGGACTGCCCCAGAACCGGGCATAATCCTCTGCGATTTTAGGGTTGCGCAGCCAGCGTGCCTCGCCGAGATGAAAGGGCGCGGCGTCGGGAAGCACGCCGTTGTTGGGAAGGTCGGGGCGGTGCAGCCACTCGGTGATGAGGAAGCCGTGGTCGGCTGTCTGCTCAATGTGCTTCTCAAATGAGTACCAGCGGAAGTAATACATTTCCTCGAATTGCTTGTTTGAGGAATTGAAGAGCGGGATGTTGGTGGCGATCCACGGCCATTCGTCGGCGGGTTGCTGGCTGGTGGCTTCGCGCTCGTCGGCTGCGAACTGAATGACGTAATGGCTGATAGTCGCCGGAGTGAAGGAGCGTGAAAGGCTCGATTTGACGTCTGGGCCTGCACGAGTCCGGCGACGGGAAGCAGCGCGAGGGCAAATGCGAATTGGAGAGGAAGCTTCATCGACGAATCCCGGGAATACAGTGTAGTGCTCGGACATCGTGGTTTAGTAACAGCATGTTTCATAAATGGCCTGACTGACCGGCGCGAATCCCTCAGGGGTTAAAACCCCTCAATTTTGCTACCCTTTTCGGCACGACTGAAGTCGTGCCCTTTCACGAAGCCATTTATGAAACACGCTCTAGCGGTCCTTGGACGAGCGCGGGTCAGGAGACCCGCGCTACATATCATGCGACCGCGGCGCTACGTGCGGCGTACTGCGCTTGCTGTGACCTCCTGGCCGTTGAGGCGCTCGAGAATTGTGCGTGCGTCGCTCAGATAATCTCCGGCGGCTTGCTTAAGGCAAGAGATGTCGTTGGTGCAGAACAACAGGTCGATGCCGAGGCCAAGCCAGAAGGCGAATTCGTCAGGCGCACAGGCCGTGGCGACACATTTGTTGTGATCGCGGGCGGCTTTGACGATTTTTGTTGCGGCTGCCTGCACCGTGGGGTGCGTTGTTTGCGAAGGCAGACCGAGGCTGGCGGCGAGATCGGCGGGGCCGATGAAGAGATCGACATCGGGCACCGCGGCTAACTGGTCGACACGGTCAAGCGCGTTTTTGCTTTCGATCTGCGCCATGAGGCAAAGGTCTTTGTTCAGGCTTTGCTGCTGGGCGACGACGGGGCTGGGGATGCTGTAGTTGACGGCGCGCGAGACGGAGAAAAAGCCGCGGCTGCCGGCGGGAGCAAAGCGCGCGTATTCGCGCAGTTCCTGCATCTGCTCGGGCGTTTCAATCATGGGAACGTCGAGAATGTCGGGCCCGCATTCGGCGCCTTTGAGCACGTTCTCGCGGCGCACGTCGGGAATGCGGATCATGGTCAACATGCCGGTGCCGGCGGCCATGCGGCAAAGATCGGCGGCCTCAGCAAAGGTGATGTGGCCGTGTTCCATCTCGATCCAGATCACCTGGTAGCCGAGATGCGCGCAGATCTCTAGAAAGATGGGATCGTAAAAATAGACGGCCGCGCCCAAAAGAGTTTTGCCGCCGTTGGCCTGAACAGCTTGCTGCAAACGATTCATGGAGTATCTCCTAATGGAACGGATTGAGGGCTGGAATGCTTGCGAGCGGCAAGCCAACTCCAGAGTGTTTGGTTGGAAGAGAGATTTTGCTGGCGCGGGGGCAAACGCCGCGCAGAGCAGCCCAGTGGCAAGGAGCAGAAGATTTCCGAAGACACCGATGGTGTATTCGCTCCACGGGTAGTTGTAGCGATGGAGGTTGAGCATCTTGCCGCCGTCGAGAGTGAGGGTGGCGTAGGCGGTGAAGAGCAGGTTGACCACGATGCCGGCGACTGCGCCGAAGCGGCCGGCTCGCGGCGAAAGAAAGGCCAGCAAAAAGAGCCCGGCCAGGCCGCCGGCAACGATGGCGGTAGCGGCATAGTAAAGCGCCAGCGCGGAGCCGTGCGTGGAGCTGAGGCGGAGCGCGACCGCGATGGCGAGAAAGCCGCAGAGGACGACGGCGAGTTTTCCGAAGCGCAGGCGCTGCGCATCGCTGTGGCGCGGGAAAAAGTGCGAGTAGAAATCTTCAACCAGGATGAGGCCCAGGCAGTTGAGATCGGAGGCGAGCATGGACATGGCTGCGCCGAAGAGTGCGGCGAGGAAGAGGCCAGCGACGCCGACGGGCATTTGCGTGACCATGTAGTAGGGAAAAACCTGATCGGCGCGCGCGACGGCGGCGGGAAGCGACTGGCCGGAGAGACGGTAGAAGGCCCAGAGCAGCGAGCCGATGAGCATGAACGCGGTCCAAACCGGAAGGCAAAGCGAGGCGCCCATGGCGATGCCGCGCAGGGCGGAGCGTTCGGATTTGGCGGCGAGATAACGCTGCACGACGGTCTGGTCGGCTGTGTATTTCTGCAGGTAGTAAAAGAAGCCGTAAAGAGCCATGGTCCAGAAGGTGGGGCGCGCGAGGTCGAAGTCGAAGCTGCCCAGGCTGGTTTTGTGGTTCGCGGCGAGGAGATGAAACATGGCGGCGGGCCGTGCGTGCGGCGAGAGCAGCAACAGGATGAGCGTGATGGCGATTCCGGTCCAGAGCAGAAAGCCCTGCACCACGTCGGTCCAGATGACGGCGCGCAGGCCGCCGATGAACGTGTAGAAGATGGTGATGACGCCGAGGCCGATGATGAGGAACGCGATGGACCAACTGGTAAAGCCCGCGACGGCGAGCGCAAGCAGATAAAAGACGAAGCCCATCTTGGCAAAATGGCCCGCGGCAAAGGCGAAGGACGAATACATGCGGACACCGGGGCCGAAGCGTTTGCCGAAGTATTCGTAAACCGACATCGACACCACGTGGCGGAAGAAGGGCACGATGATGGGGCCGATGGAGAGGATCACGAAGACAAAAAGAATGCCGGGAACGAGCAGATTCCAATCGCCCGCGTAGGCCGCGCCGGGGAAGGCGATGAAGGTGAGGCTGGTGATGATGGTGGCCAGCAGCGAAAGGCCCGCGGCCCAGCCGGGTACGGTGCGCCCGGCGATGAAATAGGAGTCAGTGGTCTTCTGGCGGCCTGCGACACGGATGCCAATGCCGACCAGCGTGATCATGTAGGCGGCAATGATGAGTGTGTCGAGGAGATGCATGTCAGCGCACGCTCCCAAGATTCGCCGATTCGGCCTTGGCGGAGCTTGCTGCCGCGTCCGCAATAGCGAGCTTGCCCTCAGCCATGCTGACGGCGAGACGCATGGCGGACTTCATATTGGTGGCGTCGGCCTGGTTGGTACCGGCGATATCGAAGGCGGTGCCGTGATCGACGGAGGTGCGGATGATGGGCAGGCCGAGCGAAACATTTACGCCGCCGGTGAAGTCGATGAGCTTCATGGGAATGTGGCCCTGGTCGTGATACATGGCGACGATGAGATCGAATTCGCCGCGCAGGGCGCGGACGAAGATGGTGTCGGGCGAGTGGGGGCCGGAGCAGTCGATGCCCAGCGCGCGAGCCTCCTCGATGGCGGGGGCGATGACGGCGGCATCCTGAGCGCCGAAGAGTCCATGCTCGCCGGCATGGGGATTGAGGCCGCAAACGGCGATGCGCGGCGCGCGGCGGCGCATCCACAGGAGCGCGTCGTTACCGAATTTGATGGTCTCAACGATGCGCGCGCGATCGAGTTTGCAGGCCTGCTCGAGGGGAATGTGGGTGCTGACGTGGATGGTTGCCAGCTTCTCAGAGTAGAGCAACATGCGCGGCTCCGGAGCGCCGGTCAGCTCGGCAATGTACTCGGTGTGGCCGGAGAACGCGCGGCCGGAGAGCGTGACCGCTTCCTTATTCAGCGGAGCGGTAACCATGGCGTCGGCCTCGCCGCTCATGCAGAGCTCCACGGCGCGACGGACATAGGCGATGGCCGCGAGGCCGTACTCGGCACGAAGCTGGCCAAAGGCAATGGCGTGATCGGCCGGCAGCGTGCCGGTTTCAACAAGAGTGCAGGGCAGCGTGGCCGGGTCAATGCCGGAGAGACGGCCCGCAGCGTGGAGTGCGGCTGAGTCAGCAATCAGAATCCATTGCGCGAGTGAAGCGACAGAATCGTCGCTGAGAGCTTTGAGGGCAATTTCTGCGCCGACGCCGGCGGGGTCTCCGATGCTGATGGCGATACGCGCAAGCCTGCTCATGCCGGACCTCGCAGCGCGCTGAGGATTTCGTTGAAGATCGTGGGCGCGCCAAAACCGCCGGATTTCGTGATCACGATGCACCCTTCCGACCTGCCGCCCTGCACAATGCCCCAGGGGATTCCGGGCGCAAGCTCTCCATGGAGGATAAAAGAATGGGCGCCAAGCGCGTTGGCCGCGAGTAAAGCGGTGTCGCCGCCGGTGAGAATCAAGGCATGCGGCGCGAAGGCTCGGAATGCGCCGAGAATGCGCGCGCGATCGCGGCTGTTGAATTGGGCCCGCAGCACCTGAAGGGCGCGAGAGTCGACGCGATCGAGGGTTTCAAGCTGGAGCTGCGTCACGGGATGATCGGATCCGGCAACGAGCAATGTACGCGCGGCGGAGGGCGGCGGCGCGCGGCGAATGCGGCGGACTTCGCGGCTGGCGAGAGCGTGCGCCAGCCCGGCGGAGCCCGCAAACAGGAGGCCGGGAAATTTCTCCGCGGCGCGCACCAGGGCTTCAAGATCCGCTTGCGTGGAACTATCGCACAAAAGTACGGGCTTGCCGGTGTGGAGCGCTGCGGCAAGCTCTTCGGGACGTGACACCAGACCGATGAGACTTCTGCTGCCCGGCGGGAAGAGACCGGCGATGTCCACCAATGTGCGCTGGCCGGTAGCATCCTTAATTTCCAAGATGCCGTTGCGCACGGTGCGGCCCGCGGCGGGAAATGCAGGAGCCAGCAGGACGGGGCGCGAACCGAAGGCGCGATGCGCGGCGAGAATTTCGGCGGCAAAAGGGCCGCGGGCCGCGGAATCAATTTTCTTGAACAGAAGTGCATGGGGATTGGAGGCGAGGGCTGCGGCAGTGCGCGACACGAGGCGCGACACTAGGCGCGACGCCTTGGCCGGCGACAGCGAGCGGGAATCCGTATTGAAGGCCTGCACGGGCTCTGTGGCCGGAAACTTCGCCGCGGCACCAAGCCAGACGCGCACGGTGCGGCCTGTGGGAAGAAATGCCGCGGCTGCGTCGCAAGCGCCCGTCAAATCATCGGCCAGAAGACAGATTTGCTCCGGAAGCGAGGTCGCGAAGGAAGCCGGTTTGTGAATCGGGTTGGCGAAAGCAGTGGGCATGAAGGCGGCGGCGCTTTATTTTCGAGAGTATACGATTATTTTCTAATGTTCGGAACGACGATTTTGGAGGGAGGGTTCCGGGCGGGGATAAGGGGCGAGGTTCAACTGGAGAATGCGAGCTTCCCGAGGCCAGAAATCCGCCGGCATTGCCGCCCATCATCCATTTGGAATCAACAAATTCCACGAGAGATCGAGGAGCGATTTCGCGCTCGGTGAACCGGCCCAGCGAGCCTCTGTTTCGCATCGGGCACAGGCCTGAAAGTTGGAACTCCCGTAGCTACTTCTCCTCGGATTGGCCAGAAAATTACTCGCGGCCGAGGACCAGGCTCCGCGGCCAATCCGCTACGCGGAATGAACGCCAGCGCGGGGAGCCGCGGCACGAGGCCCACCGAAGAGAATGTTCGCGCGGCAAAAAAAGAGGACGGTTGCCAAGCGGCACCCGTCCCCCATTTGGGTAAAGCAAAGAAGACTAGAACGTGATCTTGGTATAGAACTGCATCTGGCGTGGATCGCCGAACGACGTAGCTGTGGCAAATGTGGTGGAGCCTGGAGCCCAGGAGGCGTTCAGGCCTAGCACGTTGGGGTGGTTGAAGATGTTGAATGCCTGAGCGCCGAGCTTGACGGTCGCCCATTCGCGTATGGCAAAGCCCTTCTCTGTGGCCATATGGAACGCAACTTCCTTCGGGGCCCGCAAGCAGCCCACCTGTGCGGTACCGAAATAGCCCCACGAGGGAGGCGTGAAGCTGCTGACGTTATAGACAGGTTGCTGGTGTTCGCTGAGCTTGCCGCTGGTTCCGTGGTTGCGATACAAAGGCCCGCCCACGTTGGGCCGTGTTGCCAAGCCCGAGCTATAGGTCGGAGTTTGAGCGAATCCGCTTTCGACCACCCCATAGGACGTAAAATTCCATCCGCCCAGGAGCGCTTTTTCGAGGTTGTTCGAGGTTTTGTTGAAGAACGGCGCATCATAGACGAGCGAGTACACGAAGACGTCGGGGCGGTCATAATCCGGACGCCCGTAATCGCCCAGAGGATTGTTGGCGTTCTGGAAAGCGCCGCTGGAGCTGTACGCCACCTGGATGCCGGTGGCGTTGATATCGCCCAGCGCCTTGCTGAAGGTGTAGGAGACGTGTGCGGTCAGGTCATGCATTTTCTGCACATAACCAATGAGTAGGCCGTTGTAGTTGGCGACGCCAAAACTGGCGCCGGTGCCTATGCTGCTGTATCCCTGATAGGGACGGTAATAGTAGCTATTCACCTTGCCCTGGTTGATGCAGGGATCGTAGGCGAAGCCCGATGTTAGTTGGTTGGGAGCTGTAGACGCTGCGACGCAGGCCGCGGTTCCGGAAGGGTTGGCATAGGTCCCTGTCACCGGATTTGCGTTCAATGGGAAGTTGGAGTCCCAGCCGGTGGTGAAGATATGCTGCGTGGTCATGCCGGCATATCCGATGGCAACGACGCCGCCCGGAGCGACTTGTCTTTCAATCGTCAAGCTGTAGTCGCGGATGGTTGCCGGCCGATAGCTCTTGTTGGTTGAGTTGACCGCCAGGAGACCGGGAGGATTGGGCACAGAGCCGCCGCCTGAGGCACCCGCGGGGTTGGTGAACTCCGTGTTGAAGTAGACGGGGGTTTGCACAAAGGGGATATTGCTCAGCAGATTTGAGGTCTGCAGCAAGCCCACCTGGGTATAGCCGAAGCCAGCGCCGCCATGAATCGATGTTTTGCCGTCATTGGTAAGGCGATAGGCAAAGCCCAGGCGAGGCGCGAACAGGTCCTTGTGGGGCGTAGTGAATCCAATAGGGACGCCGCTGCCGGCAGTAAGCATGCCATTGCTGGTGACATTGGCCGCCGTGAGGCCATCCTTCTCTAGCGGCGAGTTGGTGGCGTTCAGATACTGCCAGGTGTTGGAAGTGAACCCGTAGGATGAAACAGCGCAGGCGGGCAGGCTTCCGAGCGCGGCGCCGGTCGGGGACGCGCAGATGGCCGGCTCACTGCTGGTTGAAAATGCGCTGGGAACAAAGTTGGACACATCGTTGCCCTTCTTCGTGGGAGCTGTGTAATAGGACCAGCGCATGCCAATGTTGAACGTGAGTCTGGAGTTTACTTTCCAGTCATCCTCGAAATAAGCCTCTGTCCAGACGTTGCGGAAGAGCCCGTCGCGCTGGGTGTTGGTTTGTTCGTACCCGTAGCTGCTGCACGCATGGCTGCCGCTGGCCAGGAAGCCCAACAGGTAGTCACCGGCAGTGTCGTTGGAGTAGCTGCCGTCGAAGCAGAAGTTACCCATGGGGAATGAACTGGCGTTGACATGAAGACGATCCCACATGACGGTGATTCCCGTCTGGAAAGCATGGTTGCCTTTGATCCAGGTGAAGTCGTCGAGGAGCTCGCCGCTGGAGCTATTGGAGTGTGTTGGCAGCGCTCCCTCACCGAGCCAGAACCAGCCGTTGGTCATTTGGGAGTCGTTGTTCATGCTGATATCGGGAATGCGATTCAGCGGATCCGCGCCGGGGAATTTCTGGTTGATGGTGACGCCGCTGGGCACGGTATATTGTCCGATCAACGCAGCAATGTACCTGGAATAGATCAACGCAAATCCGACTGCATTGATCACATTCGGCTTAATGGTCGTCTGCCAGCGCAGCAAGGCGTCGGTTGAAGGCGTGTAGGCTGCGGAGTTGGGATTGGGCGCGTAATCGTTGTAGCCGCGTGTGGCGTTGATGGAAGCGACTTCTTCATGCAGTACGCGGAAGGTGACAAGATTGTTGGAGTTGATGTTGTAGTCCCCGCGATACAACTCATCGTTGACGCTGAACTTAGTGGGATTGTCGTTCAAATAGTTTTGGCTGGTGGCCGCGAGTGTGGTGTTGTAGTTGGGAAGCGGCCAGTAGGCGTTCATCAGGGCTACGGTATTCGTGTCCATGCACTTGGACAGAATCTGGTTATAGGGCCCGGTGCCGCCCTTCTGGTAGATACAGGCCGCACCTGAGCCGGCGCCGCCGCCTTCGCGGGCGTCGAGGATCGCCTGATGCGGCGTATCAAGCGATGCATACGGCGTGAGGTTCGCGCTGGCTCCGGCTGGATCCACAACCTCCGTGCTGAGGTCGCCGCCACGGTTTGCCTGCGAAAATACATCGCGAGCGCCGGAAGTGTAGGACTGATGTACTGCTTTCCAATCGGCGCCAACAAAGAAGAAGAGCTTCTTGTCCAAATTGGTGAAGAGTTTGGGAATCTCCACCGGACCGCCCAGCGTGATGCCCCAGTCGGACTGGTGCAGCGAGGTCAATGGTACCGATCCGTTCTGGAGAAAGCCGTGCGCAGTGCCGTATTCGTTGGTGCGGTCGAAGAAATAACTGCTGCCGTGGAACTGGTCGCCGCCGCTCTTGGTGTTGACGAGGACTTGGCGGCCGGCCAATCCGTATTTTGCGCTGAAGTTGTCGCTCAGCACGCGCATTTCGGCCACGTGATCGACGACCGGCGTGATGGGCAGAGTAATGTCCGACGCACTGACGTCGTTGTATACACCGTCAATGGTGTACATGCTCTCCTCGTCAGAGGACCCATTAATCACGACAGCCGAGGTGATAGCGCCTTGCCCGGCCTGGTATGTGCCGTTGGCGCCGTTGACGCTGCTAACGCCCGGGACAACCGTCAACAAAGATTCGAAGTTGCGGCCGTTGAGCATGATGTTCTGGACTTCTTTTGCGGTGATGGTGCCGCCGGCTTCGGCGCTCTCCGTCTGCACAACTTCGGCGTCAGCTTGCACGCTGATTGAGGTGGTTTCGCTGCCGACGGCGAGCTTCACGTTCAGTCCGCGGCGCTGGCCGGGATCGAGGTGGATGTTTTTGATTTGCTCGCTTTTGAATCCGACCTTGGCGGTGGCGACCGAATAATCGCCCGGCGCCAGCGACTCCGCGTCGTAGAATCCGGAGCCATTGCTGGTTTCGGTTCGCAACAGGCCCGTAGCCTGATTGGTGATCGTCACCTGGACTGCGGGCACTACCGCACCGGTGGCGTCGGTTATTGTGCCGGTAATCGAACAGCCGGTTGCGCTCTGCGAGTGTAGCCAGGCGGCTATGCAGAACAGGGTAAACACTACAACCAGTCGAGATGCGTTGCGCACCTGATTCAGTGTCATGGAGGCCTCCTTCCGATTTTGGTTCGCTCTCATGGCTTGCCGCGAAGAGAGCACAGCATTGCTGTTGCGGGGGAACAGTAAGGAACCCTCAAATTCGATGTCAACGTGAAAACCAGTTTTTCGCCGTGCGGAAATGCAGGGGGGATGTCCGGGCAGAACCGCGGCTCGGACCGCCAGCAATTTTTCAGCGAAGTAATCCGCAATGCGGAACAATTTTCTCGATGAGCGGAGGCGCGATTTTCGACAGTTTGGCAGCGCTCACGGAACGGAGTTCCGGGGCGAAAAGCGGCGCGCAAAGGCTTGTGGAGTGGGCTTAAACACTTGACGGAAATCGCATCGCGAAAGAAATGCGCGGATGCTTCCTGCTTTGCCAACACCCCGGTTAGCGAGCCTCAGTCTTCATTCATTGGAGCGAGAGGAGGGCCGGTGCGCTACCTGGGGCGGGCGGTAACACCGATCTGCAATAGGAAGTTAGTTCCCGCAGTGGCGCGTATGAACTTCCGGTTCCATTATCCGGAATGTCCAAGCGGGCTCATTTGGGCGCTGCGCGGGCAGTGCGATGTGAAGCCCGTCGGCCTCCTGATGCCAGGAAAGGGCCTCATCTGATCCCAGCATTTTCACTCCGCATACCGGTTCCTTGAGATAGGGCAAGCCGCGCGCCAGTGAGCGAATGCGCAGGTCGCCACTAGAGGGCCAGCCCAGCGCGATGGCGTAGAGCGCGCCGTTGTGCATGGTGAAGCGAATATCTTCGGCGGTGAACTCCTGCCGGTCGGAGTTTTTTGCCGTACCGGTGACTTTTGTGGGGCCCTCACCATAGACGAGCCACGGGCGCGAGCCGTAGATGGCTTCGCCGTTGGTCGTGAGCCACGCGCCCATCTCGAGCAAAATGGCGCGCGCCTGCTCGGGAATGGTGCCGTCGGACTTTGGTCCCACGTTGAGCAGAAGGTTGCCGTTCTTGCTGACCACGTCGATCAACTCGTCGATGAGCGACTTGGCACTGCGGTACTCGTCGTTGTTTGCGTAACCCCAGGAGTGAATGCTGACCGAGGTGTCAGTCTGCCACGGCAGCAGGCGGAGCGTATCGAGCTTGCCGCGCTCGATGTCGAGGGTGGCGGCATTCTCGGGGAAATCGTATCCCTTGTAGGTAAGCACTACGCCTTGGTGGCGGCTTGCCGCTGTGTCGTAGTAGTAGGCAGCGAAGCGCTGGAGATAGGGCCGGAACGCGGGCTGGCCGATCCACCAATCGAAGTAGAGAAAATCGGGATGATATTTGGTGACGAGTTCGCTGCTGCGCGCCAGCCAGTCGTCGAGGAAAGGCTTGTCAGGCGGAAGCCAGCGCTCGAGATGATCGGGGTCCGGCTCCTTCGAGTCGTCTTCGCCGGGAAGCGCCATGGGCCGCGCCGGGCCGTAGAGGCCGGCATAGCGCGGGTCGCGCACATCGGAATCGAACTTCATGCCGCCGTCGTACCACCACCAATGCTCGGCGCGATGCGAGGAGACACCAAAGTGCAGGCCATGGCGGCGCGTCGCCGCTTCCAATTCGCCGACGACGTCGCGCTTCGGCCCCATCTTCGCGGCGTCCCAATCGGTAAGGCTCGAATCGTACATGGGGAAACCGTCGCAATGCTCGGCCACCGGCACCACATAGCGGGCGCCGGCCTGCGCAAAAAGATCGAGCCACGCATTGGCGTCGAAGTGCTCCGCGCGGAACATGGGGATGAAGTCCTTATAGCCAAATTTGGACTGCGGCCCGTAGGTTGCGACGTGGTGTTTGAACGCGGCATTGCCCTCGATGTACATGTTGCGCGAGTACCATTCGTTTCCGAATGCCGGAACGGAGTACACGCCCCAGTGGATGAAGATGCCGAACTTGGCGTCGCGAAACCAGTCGGGTACGCGGTAGCCGGCAAGCGAATCCCAATCGGCGCGGAACGGGCCGGTGCGCGCGGCCGCGTCGACGCGCGCTAGTTGCCGCTGCACATTTACGGATGTTTGCTGCGCGTGGGCCAGGCAGGCCAACGCGGCTAACACGGTTGCGGCGAAGGCAAATTGGGTCGGGCGGATGCGCGCTTGGCGGTTCATGACCTCCAAGCTAGCAGATGCTGCGCGGGTTTGAGGATTGCGTTCCCGCACCCGCGTGCTGTATCACGGGGCTGATGACCTTATTCGTAATGTTTCTGAAGCGTGCCGCGGTTCGTGCTGGTGGATTTATCTGTTGCGCGACTCTTCTGTCGCTCGCGGCTGCGCTGGCGCATGCGGTTGCCAATTCAGGGTCGCATCTGCTGCGGCCGACGGATCTGCGCTGCGATGACATAAGCGAACCGCTGGCTGTTGCGAACGCGCATCCGGAGTTTTCCTGGCAACTGGCTGCGGCGTCGCCAGCGCTGCATTCGGTAAGCCAGTCTGCATACCGCATTCAAGTTACGGCTGACGATCGTGGCGCTCGAGCGGCGCGAGCCATGGTTTGGGATAGCGGCGTCATTTCCAGCGCGGCGAGTTTTGGGATTGCCTACGCCGGGCCTGCGCTGGAAGCGGGACACGCGTACACGTGGCGCGTGGAGGTTTGGGACGAACAGAAACACGGGAGCGGCTGGAGCGATGCGGGCCATTGGACGGAAGCGCCGGTGTGGCGCGCCGCATGGATCGCGGCGCATCCCGCGGACGGCGATGCAAACGAACCGATGCCGCTCTTCCGAAAATCGTTTACGTTGCGGCGACCGGTGGCGCGCGCCCTGCTCTACGCCTCGGGATTGGGGCAGGACGAGTTGCGGCTGAACGGCCGCAAGGTGGGCAACGACGAGCTGACACCGGGTTGGAGCGACTATCGCAAGACGGTTTATTACGACGCCTACGACGTGACGGCGCTGTTGCGCGCGGGACAGAATGCGATGGGCGTGATGCTGGGCAACGGGATGTATCGCGTGCTGAAAACGCCGGACCGCTACACGAAGTTTGTGGGCAGCTTTGGACAACTGAAATGCACGGTGCAGCTTCATATTGATTTTGCTGACGGCAGTGCGGCGGAGATTCTGAGCGATGGTTCGTGGAAGACTGCGCCGGGCCCGATCACTTTTTCATCCACGTACGGTGGCGAAGATTTTGATGCGCGGCTGGAGCTGCAGGGATGGGATCGCGCGGGTTTTGACGACAGCGCGTGGCGTGCCGTTTCCGTGGTCGATGGCCCAGGCGGCGCGCTGACGCCGGACATTGCGCCGCCTATTCGCGTGATGCATACCTACGCGCCCGTAAAGGTGACGCATCCCAAGCCGGGAGTGACGGTCTACGACCTGGGCCAGAACTTCGCGGGCTGGCCGGAGATCGCCGTGGCCGGAAAAGCGGGGATCACGGTGAAGCTGATTCCGGGGGAACTGCTCGACAAGGACGGCCTGGTATCGCAGCGCAGCTCGGGCCGTCCGCAATGGTTTTCTTACACGCTGCGCGGCGTGGGCTCCGGGAAGGGCGTTGAAACCTGGCATCCGCGATTCAGCTATTACGGATTCCGCTACGTTCAGGTGGAGGGCGCGGCAGAAGGCGGCGTGCGCATGGTGAGCTTGCGCGGCGAAGCGGTGCACAGTTCGTCGCAGCAGGTGGGCACATTCACATCGTCCGACGAGATGCTCGATCGCATTCACGCGCTGATTCTGCACGCCATTGAGAACAACGCGGTAAGCCTTTTTACCGATTGCCCGCATCGCGAAAAACTGGGCTGGCTTGAAGAGACGCATTTGATGGCGCCGTCGCTTCTGTATGACTTCGACTTTGCGGGCCTTTATGCGGCCACCGCGCGCAACATTGCCGATGTGCAGCGCGGCGATGGCCCGGAAATGGGCATGGTGCCGACCATTGCGCCGCAGTATGTGGTCTTCGAGCCGAAGTACGCCGTCTTTAACGATTCGCCGGAGTGGGGCAGCGCGGCAGTGCTGGCGCCCTGGTACGTCTACGAGCGCACAGGCGATCACGCGTTTCTGTCGGCGCAGTATGGCGTGATGCGGCGTATGCAAAGTATCTTGGCTCGCGCGTGCACGAAGGCATTGTCGACTACGGCCTCGGCGACTGGTTCGATATCGGCCCCGGCGACGCGGGATTCTCAAAGCTCACGACGGCGGGCGTGACGGGGACGGCAATCTACTACCAGGATTTGAAGGCTCTGGAGAAGACCGCCGCAGTGCTGGGCAGGAACCAGGAGAGCGCGGCGTACGCAGATCAGGCCGCACGCGTGCGCGAGATTTTCAACGCGCGCTTCTTCGATGCTGCGCAACACCGCTACGACAAAGGCAGCCAGACAGCACAGGCCATGCCGCTGGCACTGGGCATGGTCCCCGAGGACCAGCGATCGGCAGTGCTCGATGCGTTGGTGAAAGACATCCGCACGCATCAGAATCACACGACATCGGGCGAAGTGGGCTTCCACTATGAGGTCGATGCGCTGCTTGAGGGCGGGCGCTCCGATGTTCTGCTCGACATGCTGGAACGGACCGATGCGCCCAGTTATGGCTACATCCTGGCGCAGGGCGCAACTTCGCTGACTGAGGGATGGGACGGCGGCCATTCGCAGGATCATTTCATGCTGGGCAGCGCAGAGGAATGGTTTTATCGCGGGCTGGGCGGGATCAACGTGGATCTTTCGCGTGAGGGCGCACAGCGGCTGATTCTGCAACCCATTTTGGTGGGAAACATTCAGTGGGCGCGGGCTCATTATCGGTCGGCTCTCGGTGAAATCGAGAGCGAATGGCATCGCGGGGCAACGGTGACGGTGTACAACCTCACCGTTCCAGCGAACGCAACGGCGACGATCGAAATTGATTCGGCGGGCGCGGGAATGGTGACCGTAAACGGCGTTTCGCCGGCGCATGCCTTCGGTGTTGAAGAATCGACGATTGAGGGCGGTCGCTTTGTGATGACGGTCGGTTCAGGGAAATACGAAGTGCGCGCGGCGAATCCTGCGCGATAGTGCGGTCTGCGTAGATGCTCGGAGTCATTGGGAAAGCGTCCCTCAGGGGCTAAAGCCCTGTAGTTTTGCGGTGGTTTTCGGCACGACTAAAGTCGTGCCCTTTCACGTCACCCATTTGCTCGATCAACTCCATACCCAATTGCGCGATCAACTTCATTGGGGGCGCGATCAATCACCACGGTTTGGAGCGAGCGACGGAGATGCCGCGGATGTCATGCGGCCATTTGCCTGAAACCGCGCAGTAGAAGTGGTAGAGCGCGCCGTCGTGAAAAATGACGCAGGGTTTGTGGGCGTAGTCTTCATCCACCGTGCCCGGAGCGCCGCGATCGATCATGATCTCGTTTACTTTTTCGAAGTGACAGGGATCGCGGCCAAGGGCGAGCAGTTCGCGGGCAACGCCGCGGCGGTCGAGACCGAAGTAGTACATGCCCCAGAGACTCTTGTGGCGGACGACGAAGGGATTGCTGGCGAAGCGCGCGTCCCACGAGTCGGGGCCACCGTTGGGCAGGATGGGATTGCCATCGTAGCGCGTCCACTGCTTCAGGTCGCGCGATGTTGCCACGCCGGTCTGCTCGTGCCAGCCTCCGCCCTCGCTCTTTGGCAACGCATCAGTCTTGGCGTTGTAGTAGAGGTAAAAGACGCCGTCCTGCTCAATGAGGTTGGGGCGGTAGAGGCCGCCGTGCTCCCATGGCGCGCCGTCGGCGGGAAACAGAATCGGGTCGGTGAGCTCCCAACGCAGCAGATCGCTGCTCCACGCGAGGCCGATGACTGCCGCACCGGTTTCATAGCCCGCGCCGGGATAGGCGTTCCATGCGCCCAGGTAACGGCCGCGCACTTTCTTCAGCTGTCCTTTTGAGGTCAGACCGTTTTCGCGCACGATGCAGCTGAGCGCGATGTTGAAGCGCGTGTATTTGGAGTTGGGGTCGCGGCGGGCCACGCAGGCGACGCGCTCCCAGTGCAGCAGGTCGGCGGATTTCGCCAGGCCGGTCTGGTAGCCGGTGCCGTCGAAGCCGATGTAGAGCATGTAAAACGCGCCCTCGTGCAGAAACACGAAAGGGTCGTCGACGGATTTCGAGTCGAATGCGTTGGGATCGTCTGCGGCTGCGAGGATCAGCTTGCCGAATTTGTAGGGCGTGCGGAAAGGGGCGATCTCGGAGTCGGTGAACCCTTCGGCAGAGAGATAGTTGCCGCGAAGAAGCGGAAAGCCGGCAAGAGACGCGGCCAATCCGGACGTGAATCTGCGGCGGGTTAGATTATTCGTCATTCCGTTTGTCCTTGGGTTCAAAATGCCTTAGCGCTCGCCGCCGATCGCATCGGCAGACAGCACGGCCACGCCTTGCGGCGCGAGATCGACGCTTGAAACGCCGGTCTTGTCTTGGAGAACGTCGCGCATGGCTTTTGGCAATGCAACGTGAGCCACGCCAGTCCCGCGGTTGATGAGTACGTAAACCGCGCGGGCATCACTTTTAAGATGGTTCACTTCGACACCCGCGGGCACTTCGGGAAATTCGGGCTCAACATGTGCGTCAGGACGTCGCCCATGCGACCACCTTGCGCATAAGATCAGGGTCGAGCACTGCGCCCAGGTAAGTAATGCGGCCCTTGCCAACGCGGCGCGTGATCATGGCCGGTTGGTCATCGAGCCAGCCGTTCGATTTTCCGTAGCGAAGAAGAACTTCAGCATCAGGCGCGCTTGCCGAGAGCTGCTCGGCCCACAGTGACGCGGAGCCTGAACCAAGCATTCCGCCCACCGGCATGGCGGCATCGAGCGCGTAATACTGCTCGACGCGCCCGCCGAGCGCCGCGACGAGCGGACCGGGCTGGCGCTGGACGTTCAGCGAGTTGTGCTCATCCTTCATGCCCGAGCGCGGACCGAGCACGAGATGGCCGCCTTGCTGGACATAGGCGAGTAAGTGCGCGGCAAGATCCTGCGAGATGACATTCAGGCTGGGCGCGAAGACCAATTTGTAATCGTCCAGCGAAGAATCTGCGCTGACGATGTCGACGGTAAGCTCTTCGTCGCGCAGGGGGCGATAGTAGTCGAGCAGGACCTCAAGCTGATCGTAGTTCTTGTTGTGCGGCTGGAAGTCGATGGCCCAGCGGCTGTCGTAGCTCACGAGCAGAGCAACCTGCGCTTCGGGCCGGGTACCGCGCAGCGCAGCAGCAGTGCGCTCGAACTCGCTGCCAATGCGGCTGATCTCTGCATAGATGGGCAGCGGCGTGCCGTCGGGACCCACGAGAGCGCCGTGATACTGCTCCTGGCCGTTGAGCGCGTCGCGCCATTGCCAGTACAGAACCGCGTCCGCGCCGTGGCCGACGGCCTGCCAGGCCATGGCGCGGGTTTCACCGGCATCGAGCGTGGTGTTCACGGGCGCCCAGTTCACCGAGCCGGGCTGGGTCTCCATCACCCAGAAGTTTTGGCGTTTCCAGCCGCGCACAAAGTCGTGCATGGCGGCATTGCGTGCAACATTCAAATGCCCTTCGCCCACGTAGTCGTCCCATGCGGCGAGATCGAGCGGCTGCGTGATTTCGTAATGGTCCCAGTTGTCACTCCACCCCAGGCCGCCGATGTTGGTGGTGATGAACTGGCGAGGGTTGGCGTATTTGCGAATGACGTCGATCTGCACCTGCTGGAAATCGCGCCAGGTGTCGCTGACAAAGCGGCGATGATCGAGCAGGAGGCCGGGATTGCCGCCGGCGCTGGGCAGCGGAATCTCCTCCCAGCGGTCGTAGGTCTGGCTCCAGTAGGCGGTGACCCAGGCGCGATTCAGCGCGTCCAGCGTTCCGTACTTGCGCTTGAGCCACTCCTCGAACTGGCGGCGTGTCGCGGGGTCGAAGGACTCGTCGGTGTATTCGTTGCCGATTTGCCAACCGATGACGTTGGGGTCGTGGCCGAAGCGGCGCGCCAGCTGGTCCGCGATGGCCGCGCAGAATTTGCGGTACTCGCGGGCTGGCGTAGTTGAACTGGCGGCGGCTGCCGTGTTCCGCGCGGTCGGCCCGTCGGCGTCGACGCGCAAAGTTTCAGGGTGTGCCGCGGTGAGCCATGCCGGGGGCGCGTCTGTGGGCGTGCCGATGACGACCGCGATGTGGTGTTTTTCCGCGAGCCGGACCGCACGTACGAGCCATTCCAGATCGTAATGGCCTTCTTCCGGTTCGAGGGTGCTCCATGCAAACTCGCCGACGCGCACCACGTGCAGGTGAGCATCCTCCATCAGCTGCAGGTCGGCGTCCCAGCGCGACTCGGGCCACTGCTCGGGATACCACGCTGCGCCCAGGAGCAACGGCGGAGGTGCAGAGTTTACGCCTTGCGCAAAGGCCGGACCGCGGGCGAAAGAAAGTGCCGCCAGCGACAACGCCAGCGACAAGGCCAGACCCGCGCCGCGCAACGAGTACGCTGGAGTTCCCTTGCCGAGCACGATGCGTTTTCTCATTCGAGGCTGTTGTATCACACAGGGCAAAGATCGAGGGCCCGACGAGCGTTCGTTTCCGTTCCGCGTACCGGAATTGCAGTGCGGTGAGGTTGTCATGGTTCGCGGGAAACGATGCAAATGCGGTAACTTGGGTAGCACCTGAAAACCGGCTCGATATCCAGGTTGAGGTCGGGGTATGATTCCCGGCCTGGACGCGATGGCTGGGCAAGCTCGCCGCACGGAAAGGCAAAACGTTGTCCACTCAAACCAAACCGACTCTTGCTCTCATTCATACCAGTCCTACGCTTGCGGCTGGATTCACCAAGCTCTGCCATCTGCACATCCCCGAGGCCAAGGTATTTCACATGGTGGATGAGAGCCTGATTCAGGACACGGTGAAGTCGGGACACCTGCGCAAAGCCACCATCCGCCGCCTGATCGAGCAAGTTGCGTCGGCGGAAGAGGCCGGAGCGGATGCGGTGCTGGTGACGTGCTCGTCGATCGGTCCCGGCGCAACACTGGCGCAGCAGCTTTTCGATATTCCCGTGCTACGCATCGATGACGCCATGGCCGAGAAGGCGGTGCGGCAGGCGCACACTATCGGCGTGCTGGCCACGTTGCGCACCACACTTGATCCCACCACCGCGCTGCTGCACGAAAAGGCGGCCAAGGCAGGCCGCAAGGTGGAACTGGTAGAGTGCTTATGCGAGGCTGCTTTTCCCGCCGTGCTCGCCGGCGACACCGCAACCCACGACCGCCTGTTGGCCAAGGCGCTGGTGGAAGATTTGAAGGGAGTGGATCTCATCGTGCTCGCACAAGCTTCGATGGCGCGCGTGTTGACCACCCTTGCGGCCGACGTGGTGCACGCGCCGGTGCTCTCCAGCCCCGAACTCGCGGTGCTGAGTGCGCGCAAGGCGCTGAACCTTCCGCAACTGGCGAGGGCCAGCGCTTGAAGCAGCGCTACAAGGTTCTCACGTTTCTCGGCCTGCTTTCAGCCCTCACATTTCTCGATCGCCTTGCCATTGCCGTCGCGGGGCCCGCGATTCAGGCCGATCTGCATATCCAGCCACAGCAATGGGGATGGATTCTGAGCGCCTACGTACTGGCCAATGGGATCTTCGAAGTGCCGTCCGGCGCCATGGGCGACCGTCGCGGGCAACGCGGTGAGATGACGCGCATCGTGACCTGGTGGTCCTGCTTCAACGCCCTGGCTTCATGGTCGCGCGGATTCTGGCAGTTGTGCGCGTCGCGGTTTTTCTTCGGACTGGGCGCTGCGGGCGCGTATCCGAACATTGCAGGAGTGATTGCGCGCTGGTTTCCGGCACGGGAACGCGCGCGTTGCCAGGGCCTGGTGTGGGCCGCGAGCCGCCTGGGCGGAGCGCTGGCGCCGGTGCTGATTGTTCCCATAGTGCATTTTTTCGGATGGCGCGCGGCCTTTCGCGTACTGGCGCTGGCGGGATTCACATGGGCGACGGTTTGGTGGCTGCGTTTTCGTAACCATCCGCAGGACGATCCTTCAGTGACGGCAGCAGAATTGGCGGAGATTGGTGACACCCGTGCGGCGCATCACGAAGGGGCCGTGCCTTGGCGGCGACTTTTCCGCTCGCGCGCGTTGTGGCTGATTGTTGTCGCCTACGGATGCTACGGATGCGGAAGCTGGTTTTACTTTTCGTGGTTTCCGACTTGGATGATGCACGCGGCGGGATTCTCGCTGAATGGCGTGCTGTTTGCTTCGCTGCCGTTTCTCGTTGGGTTAGCCGCGAACCTCGCTGGAGGGCAACTGGGCGATCGGCTGACGGTGCGCTGGGGCGCGCGACGCGCTCTCAAATGGATCCCAGCGGTCTGCCTCACGGTGACGGCGCTGTTGCTTGTCGCCATGGCGCTTTTTCACGGGAAGATCGCGGTGGTCGTGCTATCCAGCCTGGGTTTCGGCGCGATGGATCTGATGCTGCCCTCAGCGTGGGCCTTGTGCCTGGCAATCGGCGGGCGCTTGAGTGGTACGGCGACGGGCATGATGAACACCGCGGGCCAGGCTGGAGGGTTTCTGTGCACTGTTCTGTTTGGTTACATTGTGCACGCGACCGGCAGCTACAACCTGCCGCTCTATTTCATCGCTGCGATGGTGCTGGCGAGCGCTGCGATCTTTACGCGCATCGATTGCACGCAATGTGTGGACGCGAATTAAGAATCATCAAGACGTGATCAGGTTCGGCGGCCATCGCGCACGTTGGCGAAGAAATCTTCGGGGCCCATCTGGCCGCCTTTGAGCGCGAGTTCGATGCCGTCGAGTGGCGATGCGGCGCTGGCCCGGCAGAGCGGCACCCCGGCAACGAGGGGCGCGGCGAACGTGAGCGCGTCGAGGCCCAGTTGTTTCACGGAATGAGTCGCTGTATCGCCGCCGGCGATGAGAACGCGGCGCACGCCGCTCGAGATCACGAGCTCGCGTAACAGGCCGCCGAGCGCCGAACTGAATTTATCGCCGTATTTTTTGCTCTGAGTTTGCGGGCCGAGCGCCGTGTAGAGTACGACACTGCGGCCACTCTGGAGCGCTCGATGGGCCTTTGCTGCCGTGATGCTCCATGGCTCCTTGCCTTCAAGGCGCCACGCAGCAAAACCCATCTGTTTTGCGCGACGGATTTGGCGGGCAGTCGCCGGCGAGCAACTTCCGCTCAGCACCAGGAGTCTATCGACAGGCGACGCGGGCGAAAGCGCCTGCGGTGCGTCGATCAATCCTGCCGAGCGCCAAAGATGCAACAGCCCATGCGTGAGGCCGGAACTGCCCACAGCAAACGCCGCTCGCTTCGCGGCACGCTGCCAGATGATATTCGCGGTTTCTTTGAGCATGGTGTCAGAAAAGCCGTCGAATACGACGGCGCCGGCGCGCGCGTCTACATGGTTCTGCCAATGCTCTTGCGCGGAGTGCGATTGGAAGGCAGTGAGGTCGACAAGTTCCATTGGGAGCTTTGTCTGGCGGGCGAGGTGCAGGCGTAGGTCGGCCTCCGTCATGGGCGTAACTGGATGATGGCGCATGGTCGGATGGTGATCGATGCGATACCAAACGTGGTCGGCCTCCGCGAACAGGTTGCCGAAGACCACGGCACGGCCCAGGTGCGGCGCTCCGACGACAACCGGGACGGTGCCGGAGCGAAACACAGCGCGGCCCAGTTCCATGGCGCGGCCAATGCTCCCGACGCTCGGCGAACTGTCGAAGGTGGAGCAGACTTTGTAGTGATTGACGGGAGCGCCGAGCCTCCGCATGGCGCGAAAGATTGCGGGCAGATTGCGGCTCATCCAATGGGGACTGCGGCTGCGGCTTTCGCCGGCGATTCCTACGGCGCGGCAATCAGAAAAGGCTCCGATCTCGCGCGAGCTGGGCGTATGCGTGAACAGGACGGCCTTGACGCCGTGAAGCGCCAGCGCCTCGAGCACATCGGTCGAGCCGGTAAAGTCGTCACCATACCAGGCATAAAGCGGACGCGCTGCTGGTTGCGTGCTCACGAGGCAAACGCCTCCAGCGCGGAGCGCAATTCCTCGTGGTTCTTCGCATATTCGGCTAGCGGGATGTTCGCAGCCGCTGCCTCCCAGGCTTGATGCAGACTGCGCACGCCTGCGGCGGGGCCCCCGGGATGGGCGAGAATGCCTCCGCCACAGGCGTAGATCAAATCCATCGAACCGAGCGCCTTGTACGTGTCCGGCGCCTGGCGCGCGGACTGGCCCGAAGAGAAGACAGGCACGATTTCGCAGCCCTTATGTGGCGCGGGAAACATGGGTGAGAGGCACTCGCGCGCGGATGCGATCACGCTCGAGTCCTCTTCGCAAAATTTGTTGCGCAGGCCATTCACGTGGATGTGATCGATGCCGGCAAGCCGCCAGAATTTCTGGAAGGCGATGAAGCTCATGCCCGTGGCGTGCGAGCGGCTGAACATTCCCCAGCCGTTGCGATGGCCGTGGATGGCGACCTGTGCATGGCGGCGGAGCGCGGTCAACGCGGGTAGGCCCACGCTGTTGACGCTGACCATGACGGACGTGCCGCCGGACGCAACGACCAGATCGTGGCGGCGCAGCATCTGATCGATTTCGCCGGTGATGTTGGCCGCATACATCGGCCGTTTGCCGGTTCTTTCGGCGTATTCATTCAGCACGCGCAGCACGGCGGGAACGCGCCGCTCGAAGGGGCAGTGAGGGCCGTCCGCTTGCAACTCGTCGTCCTTGATAAAGTCCACGCCGGCTTCGGCGAGCATCTTTACCTGCGCAGCGGTTTGCTCTGGCGACTGGCCAACGCTGGGCTTGATGATGGTGCCGATGATCGGCCGGCCGTAGACGCCAGTGAGCCGGCGCGTTCCCTCGACACCGAATTGCGGTCCCTGATACGCCGACAGAAAAGCCGGCGGCAGGGAGACGTCGAGCAGCTTGAGGCCGGAGAACGGTTTGAGTTCGAAGAGATTTCCGGCGACGGTAGCGAGCAGATTGGGGAGCGAAGGCCCCATGTTTTCGATGGGCCATGAAAGCGTAACTTCAGCGGTGCGGCGCACCACGGGGCCGGTATGCTCTTTCGGGAGGCCGGAACCTGGGAGCGAAGGCGAATCGACGGTGCCCAGCTCGACAATTTGCTCGACGCGCGCGGCGTAGCGTTCGCGGAGTTCGTCGGTTTCGCCGGGAACGCGCACGAAGGTTCCCGTGGACTGCTCGCCTGCCATGATGGCTGCTGCGTCGTCGAGCGGAAACGCCGTCTCGATCCAATAGCGCGCGCAAATGCGTTCCGAACTTGTGTTGGTTTTATCCATGCTGGGCGTACATCGTGTAAGCTTCATCGCGCACCCCGTAGAAGGGCGCGTAGGTTCGGATGCGGTTGCCAGTAGAAGACGAAAAAACTCCGGGCGTCTCTGATGCGGGCCGGAGGGCTTCAGGGTTTGCGTGAGCGGATTCAGCGTCCGCCGGATTCTGTTCGACGTACACCAGTGGACCGCGCAACAGTGCCACGGTTTCAGGGTGCAGGTCGTCAATGGCTTCGGTACGAAATTGCAGCGGAAATTCGCAAGTGAGCACATCGCTGCTGGCCCAGCGCCGCCGCACCACGGCAAATCCCTGCTGCAGGTCGGCGTACACCGGTTTTCCGTTGACGCGAAGCTGCGGAGTTGCGCTTAGCCATGAGGGAATGCGCAATTGCAGCGCAAATGTGGTTGGTGCGGTCGAGGTTACGCGCAGAGCTACTTTCCCTCCAAGCGGATAATCGGTCTCCTGCGCGAGCGTCACCGCGGCGCCGCGTTCTGTCCATTGCACGCGGGAAGGTGCGAACATATTCACCACGACACCGTCGTGCGCGCGGAAGTAGATGTTCTTCACGTAGTCCGCGACGCCCTCCACGAGCGTTCCCGAGCAGCACGGCCATTTTTTTGGATAAAGAACCTTGTGCGCCCCGGCTCCGAAGGTGGAGTAGTAAGGGTAATCGCCATCGGTATCGGGTTCTTTGACGGCGAGAATGCCATTGAAGACGACGCGCTCCAGCCCGTCCCCGTATTGCGCATCGCCGGTGGCGCAGAGCAGGTATCGCGCCAGTTTGATGGCCGCGTAACTGCCGCAGGGCGTCTCAAAATGGTCATTGGTCGTGCGCAGGCTCGCGTAGAGTTGGCCTTTGTGCGGCGCGATGAAGGTCTCATTCGGTCCCCAGCCGCCGGTAGCGAACTGCTGCGTGGATTGGAGCAGATGCGATGCGTTCTGCATGGCGCGCAGATACTTTTCATCACCGAGAACCAGGCGCGCTTTGCCCGCAGAACTGAGCGCAATGACGTGGCTGTAGGCGTGCCGGCCTGGCAAGACATCCCGCCCAGCAGCGAGCGGATCGAAGTAATCGCGATCCAGCAGATAAGCCTTCGCGCGGTCATAGAATGCGCGATCCGGGGTCAGCTCATACGCGAGGAAAAGTGATTCGGGCAGAACGTAAGTCTCGTCATAGGGAGGATCTTTTTTGCCGATGCGGTCGTGCCCGCGCTCCGGAATGTACGGGAGAGCTCCATGAAACACGCGGGGAACAAGATCGCGCGCCTGCACGACGCCGCTCAATTGGTGCGCGTCCATCAACCCGGCAAGATGTTTGTCGAGGATGTAGCAGGGCCAGAGATTTTCTGCGTTGGGCCCTGCAAAGCACTGATCTTTGGGACCTAGAGTGGCCGCAAAGCCTTCAACCAGAGCCGCAACTTTGGTCGCGCAGGCCGCGTCACTGGTGGTGCGACCGATCCGAGCCAGCCCGGAAATGTACTGGCCGAGCGAATGGCCGGGCACGAAGCCATCGCGGCCGTACCATCCGCCCATTGGCTCGCCCGGAGCGGGCAAACCGGCGCGTTCGCGGTAGACCCGCAGCAGCCGGTCGCTATCGAGAGCGAGATATGCGGCGTGAATGCGGTCATATTGCTGCTTGAGAGGGCCGCCCGTCAGCTCAACGTCGCCGTAATCGAACTCGGCCAGCAGGTCAGAGGCAGAGCGAGGAGTAGCGGGAAGGGCAGAGGCCCGCGCACTGCTGGCCAGCGCGACCGCGGCTGCGCCGGCCATGAAGTCCCTTCTTGTGGTTCTGTTTTTCATCTCGATGGGAATGCTCTCCCCCTGCACAGTATGACGTGGACTGGCATACGCCGTAATTCAAACTTCGGCGGCCTTTTCATTCCGCAATGCGGAATTTTCAGGACCACTCGCACTTTTACGCGTGGTGCCTGCCCCCGCCTCGTCGAGCGGGTACACGAGGTCCACGTTGCGCGGTGTCAGGAGCTGATGCTTGACGAAAATCGCCGCCGGCGCAGGCTTCTGTTGCAGAATATTCAGCGCCAGCGGGATGAGTTCGTCGCCGTAGCGTTCGGGGAAATAGGCCACCGATCCGACCAGGCGCGTACCCGGCCGGCGTAGTTCCGCGCGCGCTTCGCGCAGTGCGTTCTGGCCCATCACCGCGCATTGCTGCGACGCGCCGGCTTCTTCAAAGGCGCGCAGCGCGGCCAGCGCGCAGATATCGTTCACGGTGCCCACGAGGGTGCGGCGCGGACCGCGGCGGCGCAGGTATTTGCGCAGCACATCCAGTACCTGCTCAAAATTTCCGCGGCCGTTGAGGCGTACCAGCGGCGCCTCGACAATTTTTGGCAACTCGGCGCGCAGGCCGTCGACCAGGCCGGCGAGCCGCAACTCGAGGAGCGAACCCGCGATGGGGAGTTCGACGAGAACCAACTGGTCCACCTTGCCCTCCCAGTTTTCGCGCGCCCAGCGGCCCAGGGCACGGCCGCCGATGAGTCCGGCCTTGTAGTTGTCCGCGCCGAAGTAGGTGGCGCCTGGATGCGGCACTTCAATGGCGATGACGGGCACGTTTGCGGCCAGAAATTTCGAGGCAATGACGGGAGCGACGCGCTCGTAGGTCTGGAATTCGAGGACCAGGTCGACGCGCTCGCGAATCAGCACGTCGGCGTTGCGCAACGCCTCGCGCGCGCTGTAACGATTGTTGAGAGTGATGAGTTGCACGTGCTCCCGCGCGGCGGCGGTAACCATGCTGCGCGTCACCTCGCGGGCAAATTCCGTGTCGCCCTGCGTCGCGAAGCCGATGCGGAAAGGCCGCGCCGTGACGGGCCCGAAGCTGTTGCGATAAACGCCCGCGCTCACGCGCTCCACCAGCCCGCCGTGAATGAGGGTGCGCAGCAGACGAAAGGTAGTGGTTTTGGGCAGCCCGGTGCGCTCCATTACGGTGGTCAGCGGCAACTCCTC
Source organism: uncultured Acidobacteriota bacterium (assembly GCA_963826735.1). Taxonomy (GTDB): domain Bacteria; phylum Acidobacteriota; class Terriglobia; order Terriglobales; family Acidobacteriaceae; genus Telmatobacter. The sequence continues at coordinate 359,076 of CAWGYN010000001.1, read as the reverse complement.
GCCGAGATGACGAAAAGCCTTCAGTACTTCACACGCGCGCAGCACGGTTTGCGATTCATTGCGATCGCTGCTGCGGCCGTTTCCTTCCGCGCCATCCGGTTCCAGTTCCTCCACGATTTTTTTGTCTCCGCGTCGCGCCACGTTCGTCTCCGAGGTATTTCGATCTTCAGGCGGTACACTATATTCCGATCTCCGGAATTGGCAAGTCCGATTTTTTGCTGCAGCGGGCCGATCGGGCTACGTAAACGTTTGCTGTTGACCGATGTAGCCGCGGCAAATACGATTCGCATGGAAATGACTGGAGAGCCGATTGCGATGGAAATGCCGCCGACAGAGCCGGAGCGCGCCGCATGGCTGAAGCATAAAGCCAATTGGATCCGGCTCAGCGCTATGACCATGAACCATCACGCGAAGTTGGGCCATACTGGCGGCGACTTGTCCGCGGCCGACATCCTGGCTGTGCTCTTTCTCGGCGGCATTTTGCGGGTCGATCCTGCGCAGCCACGGTGGCCGCAACGCGACCGCTTCATCCTTTCCAAGGGGCACGGGGCCGCGGCGTATTATTCCACCCTCGCCGCGCGCGGTTTTTTGCCGGTCGAGCAGCTCAAGACGTACATGGACCCGCTGTCGATGCTCAACGGGCATCCCGACCGTAATAAGGTGCCGGGCGTCGAGGCCAACACCGGTCCGCTGGGTCACGGCCTGCCCATCGCGGTGGGTGCGGCGCTGGCCGCGCGCATGAGAAAGGAGTCCTGGCGCGTCTTTGTCCTGACCGGCGACGGCGAATTGCAGGAAGGCTCCAATTGGGAGGCCGCGATGACTGCGCAGCACTACGGTCTCGACCATCTCACGGTGATAGTGGATCGCAATCGCATCCAGCAGGGCGACTTTACAGAGAACACAATCCGCATGGAGCCGCTGGCCGCGCGCTTTGCGGCATTCGGATTCGCGGTTGCGGAGATCGACGGCCATTCCCCGGCGGCGCTTTTCGACCACCTCTCGTGTTTGCCTCTGGAAAAGGGCAAGCCGACGTGCATCATCGCAAACACGATCAAGGGCAAGGGTGTTTCCTTTGCGGAAAATCAACCTGCGTGGCATCATGGCGTGCCGACCAAAGAGCAGCTTGCTACGGCGGCGAAGGAACTCGACGTGGAGGTGGCATGGTGAGCGGCTCCTCCTCGTCTACGGGCGGCCAGCAGCTCTTCGATTGCCGCGACGCCTACATGAGTGCCCTGGAAGAGATGGCTGCGGCCGACCCGCGCGTGTGCGCCGTCGCCAACGACTCAGTTTCTTCGGCGAAGCTCAAGAATTTCAAAGAGAAGTTTCCTGATCGCTTCGTCAATGTGGGCATTGCCGAGCAGAACATGGTGGGCGTGGGCGCGGGGCTGGCCAATGGCGGCATGGTCCCTTACGTGTGCGGCGCAGCGTGCTTCCTGACCGCGCGCGCCATGGAGCAGATCAAGGTCGATCTCGCGTACACCAAGGCAAATGTGAAGCTCTGCGCCATGTCGCCCGGCATGGCCTACGGCCAGCTTGGGCCTACGCATCACTCCATTGAAGATCTGGCATGGATGCGCGTGCTGCCGAACCTCACCGTGATTGTTCCGGCCGATCCCGTGGAGACTGCAGCTGCGATGCGCTACTCGCTGATTCACGAGGGGCCGATGTTTTTGCGCATTGCGCGCGTGCCCGTGCCGCGCGTGCATGGCGACGATTACCAATTTCGGCCAGGCAAGGCGGTGCGGCTGCGCGAGGGTTCCGATGTGACGCTGATTGCCAACGGCCTGATGGTGAGCCGCGCTCTGGATGCGGCTGATGCGCTCGAGGCGCGCGGCATTTCGGCACGCGTGCTGAACATGAGCACTGTGAAGCCGCTGGACCGCGAGGCGATTCTGGACGCGGCCCGGACCACGCGCGGCATTGTGACGGCCGAAGAAGCGCTCGCGGCGGGCGGACTGGGCGGGGCGGTGGCAGAGGTGTTGGTACAAGAACATCCCGCGCCGATGCGCATCCTGGGCGTGCCCGACGTCTTCGCGCCGACGGGCACTGCCGAGTTTTTGCTTGAGCACTTTGGGCTGACCGCCGCGGGTATCGAACGCGCAGCTCTGGAACTGTTGCAGCGCGAGGCATAAATGAGCGGCGAATGGATTCTCGCGATCGACCAGGGCACGACCAACACCAAAGCGCTTTTGGTGGATCGTGAGGGCCGCATCGTCTATCGCGCCTCGGTGCCGCTCGAAATCCTGCAGCCGCAGCCCGGCTTTGTGGAGCAGGATCCGCTCGCGCTCTGGCAGTCGGTGGTTCAGGTCATCGCAGCTTGCGTGCGCCATGCTCATGCGGAGCGCGCATCGATTGCGGGCGTTGCCATCAGCAATCAGCGCGAAACCGCTGTCGCATGGGGTCGAGCCGCCTCAGGAAGTGCTGCCGCGGGCGAGCCTGTGGGCAACGCCATCACCTGGCAGTGCCGGCGTTCCGCGCCCGTCTGCGATCGCCTTCGCGCGCACGCAGCAATCATTCAATCCATCACCGGGCTTCCGCTTGACCCGCTGCTGAGCGCGACCAAGTGGGCGTGGCTCTTCGATCAGCACCCCGAACTGCAAGCGCAGGCCGCACGAGGCGAACTGCATTTGGGCACAGTGGACGCGTGGCTGCTTTACAACCTGACCGCGGGCAAGGTGCACGCCACCGATCATACGAACGCATCGCGTACCGCGCTGCTCAGCCTGGCTACGCTCGACTGGGATCCGGCGCTGAGCGATCTTTTCGGAATTCCTCTCGCCGCGCTGCCCACAGTGGGCACTTCCAGCGGAGACTTTGGAGAATGTGCTGCGATTCCCGAGCTCGCCGGTGTTCCCATTGTCGCTATGATCGGCGACTCTCACGCCGCGCTCGTGGGCCATGGCCGTTACCAGCCGGGAACGGTGAAGGCTACCTACGGCACCGGTTCTTCGCTGATGATGCTTTCGGCGGAACTTGTGACGGAAGCGAAACAACTGGCGCGCACCGTGGCGTGGTCGAGTGAAAGCGGCGCGCACTTTGCGCTCGAAGGCAACATCGCCATGAGCGGCGCGGCCGTGCAGTGGGTGGGCGAATTTCTCGGACTGGCGCATCCTATTGAAGAGGCTGCGGCCCTGGCCGCAACCGTCCCCGACGCTGCCGGGCTGATTCTGGTTCCCGCGATGGTCGGCCTCGGTGCGCCTTATTGGGATTCTGCTGCGCGCGGCTTGATGACGAATGTCGAGCGCTCGCACACCGCCGCGCATCTGGCTCGCGCTGCGGTCGACGCGATTGCGTTTCAAGTCGCCGACGTCCTGGAAGCCATGGAGACCGCTGCGCATGTCACATTGCCGGTTCTGCTCGCCGACGGCGGCGCAACGCGTAACGACTCACTGATGCAGATGCAGGCTGACGTTCTTGGCCGGCCCGTGCACCGATCTACGCAGGAGGATCTCTCGGCGCGGGGCGCGGCTTTGCTGGGCGGGCTCACTCTCGGCTGGTGGCGCGGGCTAGATGAGTTGGCCGCGCTGCCCAGGTCCGTGCAGCCCTTCGAGCCAAAAATATCGCAGGCGGAGCGCCAGCGCCTGCGCGGCGCGTGGCGGCTCGCCGTCGCACGCGCGCGACTCACTGCGGAGCGTGTTGCATGAGCCAGGTGAATCAGCCCTCTGCGGAGGTCATTCTGGAAGCGCGCAACATTACCAAGCGCTATCCGGGCAATGTCGCGCTTGATCGCGTCACCTTCCGCGCCTACCGCGGGCAAGTGAATGTGCTGATCGGCGAGAACGGCGCGGGCAAGTCCACACTGATGCGCATTCTGGCGGGCGCGGAAAAGGCGGATGAAGGCACGCTTCTTCTCGAGGGCCTGCCGCTGGCGCTGCGCACGCCGCGCGACGCTGCGGCGCATGGAATTTCGATCGTCCATCAGGAGCTGCTGGCGCTTACCAATCTGAAGATCAGCGAAAACATTTTTGCCGGCAGGGAGCTTTGTCATGCGGGACTGTTCGTGGATCAAGCGGCGCAAGACCAGCGTTCTGCAGCGGCGCTGCGCCATCTGCGTAAGCCGATGGACGTGGCAACCGAAACGGGGAGATTGTCGCTGGGATGCAGGCAGGTTGTGGAGATCGCGCGCGCTCTCGATCAGGGTTCGCGGATTCTGATTCTCGATGAGCCGACCTCCGCGCTTTCGGCATCGGAGGCGGAGTCGCTCTTCGAAGTCATTGCGGATTTGAAGCGCGCCGGCGTGACCATCATTTATATCTCGCACCGGCTGCATGAGCTGCTCCATCTCGGCGATCAATTCACCGTGCTGCGCTCGGGACGCGTGGTGGGCGAGGCATCGCGAGCCGATGCGACGCGCGCGTGGATCGTGGAGCGGATGTCGGGCCGGAAGGAAGGCGTCCATGGCGCGTCAACCGCGACTTCGGCGTCTCGTCCCGCGGTGCTGGCGGTAAGTGGCCTCACTCTGCCCAGTTCGGTTGGCGATGAAGCCGCGCAGGCGCCGGTGCACGATGTCAGCTTCTCCGTCGGCGAAGGAGAAATTCTTGGAGTCTACGGGCTGCTGGGCGCGGGACGTACCGAGTTGGTAGAAGCACTGGCCGGATTGAGACCGATTGCGTCGGGGGCTGTCGCAGTTCGCGGACAGAAGATTCGCACCGGCCATGTGCGCGACGCATTAAGGGCGGGTATGGTTCTGATGCCTGAAGACCGGCAACGAGACGGGCTGTTTCCGGAACTCTCAATTCGCGAAAATGTGGTGATGGCGGCCAAGACTGGCCCTGTTCTTTCACGCGACGAAGAGACACAGCGCGTGCGCAAGGTTGCGGCGGAATTGCATATCGCTGCGAAGGATTTTGAGCTTCCTGTGACTACGCTCTCGGGCGGCAATCAGCAGAAGGTGCTGTTGGCGCGCTGCCTGATGTGCTCGCCGTCGGTGCTGTTGATGGATGAGCCGACGCGCGGCGTGGATGTGGGCGCAAAAGCCGAAATCTACAGCATCCTGCGCGAGTTGGCCGCGAAAGGACTGAGCATTGTGTTCACGTCATCGGAGATCGAAGAGACGCAAATGCTGGCCGGACGCGTGCTCGTGCTCTGCCAGGGGCGGATTTCTGCTGAGTTCTCGCGTGACCAACTGAGCGATGAGGGCTTGTTTGCCGCTGCTAGCCCTTCGGTTGCCGCCGCGGCCAACGTGGCCATAGCACGGCCCGCAGGAGGTACGGCATGAGTTCTGTCGCACCAACCCGACCGCGCGTCCATCAGTTCGCGTTAGCGTCGGCTCGCGTGGTTCTGCTTCTGCTGCGGGCCCGCGCCATTCTGGTGTTGTTGCTGCTCCTCGTTCTGTTCTCCGCGCTCGCTCCGGAATTTCTGACGGCCAACAATCTTTCCATCCTCACCAAGCATGTGGCTATCACGGCACTCCTGGCAGTGGGAATGACCTTCGTCATTCTGACCGGCGGCATAGATCTTTCCGTTGGCTCCATTGCGGGGCTTGGCGGCATGGTGGCGGGCTATCTTCTCACGCAGGGACTCTTCTTTGGCGGCGCCACGCACTTTCCGCCGGTTGCCATCGTCATCCTGCTTACGATTTGCGCGTGCCTGCTGGTGGGCGCGCTGAACGGATGGCTGGTGGCAAAGGCCGGCGTGGCTCCGTTTATCGCGACGCTGGGCACGCTCTATATTTCACGCGGCGCGGCGCTGTTGATCTCGAACGGCAAGACCTTTCCCAATCTCGGCGGTGCGGCGTCGCGAGACAACACGGGATTTCCCGCCTTCGGGCAAAGCTTTTTGTTGCACGTACCGACGCCGGTCTGGATGATGGTCGCGCTCTTCGCCGTGGCGTGGGTGGTGGCGACTAAGACTCCGTTCGGCAGGCACGTCTACGCAATTGGCGGCAATGAGCGCGCGGCACGGTTGGCGGGCATTCGCGTGGCGCAGGTGAAGCTGGCAACGTATGTCTTCTCGGCGTTCTGTGCCGCGCTGGTGGGGCTTATTATCGCGGCCCAGCTTGAAGCAGCGCATCCGGCAACCGGCGAAACCTTCGAGCTGAATGCTATTGCGGCCGTGGTACTGGGCGGAACCTCGCTGATGGGCGGCCGTGGCTCGGTCACAGGCTCGTTGATCGGCGCTTTTGTGATTGGCGTGCTTGCCGACGGACTGGTGATGCTGGGAGTCTCAGAGTTTTGGCAAATTGTGATCAAAGGTGTGGTGATCGTGCTGGCTGTTGGGCTTGATCAGTTGCAGACGCGGCTGCAAGCCCGGATTTTGCCGTATCTGACGACTGCGAGCACAGACGAGGGCCATTCATGATGCGTCGCGCGGCTGCCAGTCTGGGGTGCGCATTGGTGCTCCTGCTTGCCTGCGCGGGCTGCCACCGCGACGAGCATCGCAAGAAACTGATTGTGGTGATTGTTCCCTCGCAGGACAATCCTTATTTCAAGGCTGAGGCGGATGCCGCGGCGGCGCGAGCAATCGAGCTTGGCTATCGCGTGCGCGTGGATGCGCACGAAGACGATGCTTTCCGACAGGATAATCTGGTGGATGCCGCCATCGCTTCGAATGCCGCAGCCATCATATTGGATAATGCCGGCGCCGATGCGACCGTCTCCGCGGTGCGGCGGGCTACCCGGGCCGGCATCGCGGTGTTTCTGATCGATCGCGAGATCGATGCCAACGGGATTGCGAAGGCGCAGATCATTTCGGACAATGATCAGGGTGCCCGGTTAGTGGCGGCGGAATTTGCGCGCGCCATGGACGGAAGGGGCGAGTACGCGGAGCTGCTGGGAAAGGAATCCGACACTAACGCGCAGATTCGCACACGGGGCTTTCACGCTGTGCTCGATCAAGATCCGGACCTGAAGCTCGTCTCCGCACAGTCCGCGAACTGGTCGCAGGCTGAGGCGTTTCAAAAGACAGAGACCATGTTGCAGGCGCACGGGAATATCGCGGGCATCATCGCGGGAAACGACACCATGGCCCTGGGCGCGGCGGCGGCGCTGAAATCCGCCGGGAAGTCAAATGTGCAGATTACGGGATTCGACGGAAGCCCCGATGCTATTGACGCCATTGAGCGCGGCGAGTTACGGGCCACTGCTCTGCAGCCCGCGGTGTTGATTTCCCGGCTCGCGATGGATGAGGCGGATCGGTTTCTTAAGACGGGTTCTACCGGCCAGCCGGAGCTGCAGATTATTCCGTGCGAACTGGTGACCAAAAGCAATGCCGGAAACTATCGCAATTTCGAAAAGGTAAGGTGAACGCCATGGCGAATTCCACTTGTCTCGGAGTCATTGTCGGCAATCGCGATTTCTTTCCCGATGTGCTGATCTCTGAAGCGCGCAAGGATCTGACCAAACTGTTTTCCGAGCTGAACATCGAGCCGGTTTGGCTGTCGCCGGAAGAATCGAAGCTCGGTGCGGTGGAAACCTGGGCGGACGCGCAAAAGTGCGGAGATTTGCTGCGTAAAAATCGCGATCGCATCGAGGGCATCTTGGTCTGTCTGCCGAATTTTGGCGACGAAAAGGGGGTCGCTGACTCAATTCGGCTGGCGGAGACGCGCGTGCCGGTTCTGGTGCAGGCTTGCCCCGACGATCTCGACCAGTTTGGTCTGGACCGGCGGCGCGACGCCTTTTGCGGCAAGATTTCCGTCTGCAACAATCTACGCCAGTACCGCATTCCGTATTCGCTCACGCGCGATCACACGGTGGCGATTCTCGAACCGCGGTTCCGCGAGGACCTGGTGCAATTTACCCAGACATGCAAGGTAGTTCGCGGCTTGAGCCGCGTACGCATTGGCGCGGTTGGCGCGCGACCCAACGCCTTCAATACCACGCGCTTCAGTGAAAAGCTGCTCGAAGCCAACGGCATCACGGTGAACACCATCGATCTTTCTGAAGTTTTTGGCAATGCGAGTAAAATCTCCAGCGACGACCAGCGGGTGGGCCAGCGCATCGAGCAGATTCGGTCGTATGCCGATGCGTCGAAGGCTCCCGACGAGGCCATTGTGCGCATGGCGAAATTCGCGCTGGTGGTGGACGACTGGATGCAGTCGCTTTCGATTACGGCGACGGCCATTCAGTGTTGGAGTTCGCTGCAGAAAAACTTCGGCGTGAACGTGTGCACCATCATGTCGATGATGAGCGAGCAGATGTTGCCCTCGGCCTGTGAGGTGGACATTGCCGGCGTGGTGGGCATGTATGCGCTGCAACTTGCCGGCGGATCGCCGAGCGCGCTGGTTGACTGGAATAACAATTACGGCGGCGATCCAGAGAAGTGCGTCTTCTTCCACTGCGGTAACTGGGCCAAGGATTTTCTGCCTGACATTCGCATTGCCACCGCGCCTATTCTGGGCACGACGCTCGGCGAAGAAAACACCTTTGGCGCGCTGGAGGGCCGCACTCTCGCCGGTCCGGTGACCTTTGGACGCGTGAGCACCGACGATCTTGCCGGAAAAATCACGGCCTACGTGGGCGAGGGAGAATTTACCGATGATCCGCTGAAAACCTTCGGCACGCGCGCGGTGGTGAAAGTGGCCGGGCTGCCCGCGTTGATGCATGTAATCTGCCAGAACGGTTTTGAGCACCACGCCGCTATGAACCGCAGCCACACCGCAGCCGCCGTGGCAGAGGCTTTGGGCCGTTACCTCGGCTGGCCGACTTATCACCACAATCGGCCGGCGGAGTTGCCGCCACTGCCTTAAGAGCAGGGAACAAGGGGCCAAGGGAACAAGGGACCAAGGGAACAGAAGGCAACTTCTCGCTGCTAGCATTGAGCGCCACATTTTAGTGGGGAAGCGATGCTGGACAACAGCGCGCCCCATGCGCGAATGTGGATGACATGAACCGCCGGGATTTTTGCCTCTCTGCTACTGCCGTTGCTGCCTCGGCACGCGCATCCGCGTTTGCCGCGTCGGCCTTTCAGGCCTCCGCGAACGGGCCCTTGATCACGCTCGCCGAAATCGAGAAGATCGACCGCGAACGGATTCTGCGCGCCGCGAATGAGTACCTTACCCAGCCGCCCATCACAGTGACGGCCGCGTCTTCGCCGCGCAGCAAGGGCGGCAAGCACGATTATTTTTCTGAAGGCGATTACTGGTGGCCCGACGCAAAGAATCCCGATGGGCCGTACATCCGCCGCGACGGTTACTCGAACCCGCAAAATTTCAACGACCATCGCGAGGCGCTGATTCGGCTGAGTCTGATTGTGCCGGCGCTGACTGCGGCGTGGCTCATCACGCAGGAGAAGCGCTATGCCGAGCACGCGGCGTTGCATCTGCGCGCGTGGTTTCTCGATCCAGCGACGCGGATGAATCCGTCGCTCGATTATGCGCAGGCGATCTGGGGCGTTTCGCCGGGACGGGGCACGGGAATCATCGACACGCTGCATCTGGTTGAAGTCACGCGCGCGGCGCGCCATCTCGAGAGCGCGCAAGGTGATGACGCCAGCCGAATCCACCGGCGTTCGCGAATGGTTCACGCAATACATGTTGTGGATGATCACTTCAAAGAACGGCCAGGAGGAGGAGGCCGCCAAGAACAACCACGGTACCTGCTGGGTGGCGCAGGTGGCGGCATTCGCGGCCTTCACGGGCGATGAGAACGTAATGAAGCTTTGCCGCGGGCGTTTCCGCAATCATCTTTTGCCCGATCAGTTGGCCGCCGACGGAAGTTTTCCGCTGGAACTGGCGCGCACCAAGCCTTACAGCTATTCGCTCTTCGATCTGGACATGCTGGCGATGGTGTGCTTGATTGCGTCTGGAACCGGCGCAGAGCCGAGTGGGGCAACCAACGATTTGTGGCAGTTCGCGCTGCCCAACGGCAACCGCTACCAGAAGGCAGTCGAATTCATGTTTCCGTTCATCCAGGACAAGAGCAAGTGGCCCTACGCGCACGATGTGGAGTACTTTGACGACTTGCCGAATCGGCAGCCGAGTTTGCTGTTTGCGGGCTTGGTCTACCGCGAGCCGAAATACATCGCGCTGTGGCGCACGCTGCCGCCCGATCCTAAAACCGCGGAGATCATCCGGAACTTCCCCATACGCCAGCCGGTGCTCTGGCTGCATTCGGTTTAGCAAGGTGTACGCGCGGGCACGCACCCTTGCCGGGCTGTTCGTGCAATCACGAGTGGTGTGATAGCATTCCGTCGAAATGCAGGGAGCCGAGATGCGCGAGCGCAGAGTGGGAATCATTATGAACGGCGTGACCGGGCGCATGGGGCTCAATCAGCACCTTATCCGGTCGATCCTGGAGATTCGCAAGCAAGGCGGCGTGGTACTCGACGACGGCAGCGCGCTCATGCCGGACCCGATCCTGGCGGGCCGCAACGAAGAAAAGCTGAAGGCAATTGCCGGCGCTCACGGCCTTGCGCGTTGGACGACTGATTTGAGGCGCGCATTCGACAACCCTGAGGACACGATCTACTTCGACTCCGGCGCGACGGGCCAGCGCGAGCAGAATGTGCTGCGAGCGATCGCGGCAGGGAAGCACGTTTATTGCGAGAAGCCGCTCGCAACCACGCTCAACGGCGCGCTGGCGATGGCGCGGGCCGCAGAGAAAGCCCGCGTGAAGCACGGCGTAGTGCAGGACAAGTTGTTTCTGCCGGGCGTGCGCAAACTGCGCCGCCTGATCGATGCAGGCTTCTTTGGCCGCATTCTTTCGGTGCGCGGCGATTTCGGATACTGGGTGTTTGAAGGCGATGATCAGCCGTCGCAGCGGCCTTCGTGGAATTACAAAAAGGAAGAGGATGGCGGCATCATTCTCGACATGTTCTGCCACTGGCGCTACGTGCTTGACCACACTTTTGGCGCGGTGCGGGCGGTTTCGTGCACAGGCGCTACGCACATTCCCGAACGCATCGACGAGCAGGGCGGCCGCTACCCATGCACTGCCGATGACGCGGCGTATGGCGTGTTCGAGCTTGACGGTGGGATCGTTGCGCAAATCAATTCGTCGTGGGCCACACGCGTGTATCGCGACGAGCTCCTGAGCCTGCAGGTGGACGGCACCGCTGGCAGCGCCGTTGCGGGACTGCGTGAGTGCAAGATCCAGAATCGCGCCAACACGCCGCGGCCGGTGTGGAATCCCGATCTGCCGAATCCAATTGATTTTCGCAGTTTATGGGCGGCAGCACCCGACAACGCCGAATTTGACAATGCGTTCAAGGTGCAGTGGGAGATGTTTTTGCGCCACGTTGCGGAGGATGCGCCCTTTCCGCATGATTTTCTCGATGGCGCGCGCGGCGTGCAATTGGCGGAATTGGCTATGACTTCGTGGCGTGAACGGCGCTGGGTTGATGTTCCCGAGATTTCGAACGGCGCCGCGACGACGGCGTAAAACAGTCGCACAAAGACGGGCAAGTTGGCATGGCAGATAGGGCAAGGCTCTCGTTGAATCAGATCACAACGGCCAACTGGAGCGTGGCCGAGGCGGTGGAAGGCTGCGTGCGCCATGGCGTGCGATCGATCGCGCTTTGGCGGCACAAGATTGAGGAGGCCGGCCTTGCCGCGTGTGTGCGCGTCGTCAACCACGCCGGATTGCATGTCTCCAGCGTTTGCCGCGGCGGCATGTTCCCTGCAGCGACGGCCGGGGAGCGAAAGAAGAACATCGAAGACAACTTTCGCGCCGCGGACGAGGCAGCCGCGTTGCACGCGGATTCACTGGTGATGGTGGTGGGTGGTTGCGTGGGCGTCCCGCTCGCGGATGCGCGGCAGATGGTGGCCGACGGTGTTGCCGAGCTCGTGCCCTACGCGCGCCAGCGTGGCGTACGCATCGGCCTCGAGCCGCTGCATCCCATGTTCGCCGCGGATCGTTCGGTGCTTGTGACGATTGATCAGGCGCTCGAACTGGCGCGAGCCTACGATGCAGGCGAGGTTGGAGTCATTCTCGATACATTTCATATCTGGTGGGATCCGCGCGTTGAGGAACTGATCGCGCAGGCCGCGGGAAGAATCTTTGGTTTTCATGTTTCCGACTGGCTGGTCCCGCTGCCCGACGTGCTCCTGGGCCGCGGGCTGATGGGTGATGGCGTGATCGACAATCGTGGACTGCGGCGGTTGGTGGAGCGGGCGGGTTACGACGGGCCGATCGAGGTAGAGATCTTCAATCGCGCGCTCTGGGACAGCGATCCCGACGCGGTGCTGGCGCAAGTGATCGAACGGTTTGAGCAGTACGTATAGGAAGCGAGTGTGCATGTGGAAGTGAACGAAGTCATCACGCCGCAGGAGCTGATGCCGGCGATCCGACGGGCGGTGGAACTGGCTTCGGAGAAGACGCTGCGGCTTGATCATCGCTGGAGCGTTCCCGGCTGCGCGCCTGTCTTCACGGTGGGCGGCCACTACACGGCTCGTAGCTGGACGCAATGGACTCAAGGATTCCAGTACGGCAATGCGCTGCTGTGCTTTGAATTGGGCGGCGATGAGCAACTGCTGGCGCCGGCGCGGCGGCATGTTGTGAGCGATATGGCGGAGCATCTGACGCACATGGGCGTGCACGACCACGGTTTCAACAACATCTCCACCTACGGCAATTTGCGGCGGCTCATGCTGGCTGGGCGCATTGAGCGCAACGAATGGGAATTGAACTTTTATGAGCTCGCGTTGAAAGTGAGCGGCGCGGTGCAGGCGGCGCGTTGGACGAACCTTCCCAGGGGTCACGGCTATATTCACTCCTTCAACGGCAGCCACTCGCTGTTCATCGACACCATGCGCACCTTGCGCGTGTGCGGTATCGCGCATCAGTTGGGCCACGCGTTGCTGGGTGAGCAGGACGAGCGCGTGAACCTGCTGGCACGGCTGCTGGCGCATGCCGAGACTTCGGGGCAGTTCAACATTTATTACGGCGAGGGACGCGACCACTTCGACGTGCCGGAGTTGCGCGGCCGCACGGCACATGAGGCGATCTTCAATCCCGCGAGCGGCGCGTTTCGCTGCCCATCGTCGCAGCAGGGCTTTTCGCCGTTCACCACATGGACGCGCGGGCTGGCCTGGGCCATGCTGGGATTTGCCGAGCAGCTTGAGTTTGTGCAGTCGCTTGCGGCCGGGGAATTCGGCGTCGATGGCGTTCCGGAGTAAGGGTGACGCGTGCGCGATGCTGGAGCGGGCGGCTCGTGCTACGTGCGATTTCTACATGCACCAGGCTAGCGCGCGGGACGGAATCTGCTACTGGGACACGGGCGCACCGGACTTGCCGCGGCTGGGCGATTGGCAGGCGCTAGCCGCCGATCCATTCAACGATCTACGAGCCGGTGGATTCCTCGGCGAGCGCGATTGCCGCGCAGGGGTTGCTGCGATTGGGGCACGCGCTTGGTGCGGCCGGGAACGCTTACACGCAGGCTGGATTGACGGTGTTGCGGCGGCTGCTCGAGGAGCCGTATCTATCTATTGATCCGCATCACGAGGGGATGCTGTTGCACAGCGTCTATCACCGGCCCAACGGCTGGGACGCGATTCCCGCGGGGCGCAAAGATTCCCTGCGGCGAGTCGAGCATGTGGGGCGACTATCATCTGCTGGAGGCGATGCTGCTGGCGACGCGGATGGCCGAGGGAAGCCACTACACGTTCTTCCAGGGCTAGTGCGCGCTCGAAAGGAGGGTCGAAGATGGGGAACAAGGTTGCGCTGGTGACGGGCGGGGCGCGCGGCATTGGCTTCGGCATCGCGCTTCGCCTGGCGCAGGATGGTTTCGACCTCGCGATCGCGGGCCGGCGCGCGGCCGAAGACGTGCAAGACGCAGTAGATCGTATTCGCGAGCGCGGAACCGACGCTCTCTACGTGCAGGCCGACGTGGCCGATGGGTGTGCTCGCGCGCGCTTGCTGCTGGCGGTCGAAGAGCGCTTCGGCCGGCTCGACGTGCTGGTGAATAACGCGGGCATTGCACCGCGCGTGCGGGCTGACATTCTGGAAGCGGGCGAGGAGCACTTCGACGAGGTGATGGCGACCAATCTCAAAGGGCCGTACTTCCTGACTCAGGCTGTGGCTGCATGGATGATTCGGCAGCGGGAGAGCCTGGGCGCGGCAGCATCGCGCCGTTATCAATATTGGTTCGATCTCGGCTACGGTGGCCAGCGTGAATCGCGGCGAGTATTGCCTGTCGAAAGCGGGAGTCGCTATGGCGACGCGGCTGTGGGCGGCGCGGCTGGCGGAGTTTGGCATCGGCGTGTACGAGGTGCGGCCGGGAATTATCGAGAGCGAGATGACCGAAGGCGTGCGCGGCAAATACGATGCGCTGATTGACAGTCGGGCTGCTGATTGAAAAGCGCTGGGGCACTGCGGCCGATGTGGCTAGCGCGGTGAGCGTGCTGGCGCGCGGCGAACTGCCCTACGCGACCGGCGCGATGATCGTGGTCGACGGCGGACTGACGCAGCAGCGGTTGTGACGGAGGTTGTTCTGCCGGAAATACTCGCGAAATCTCCGCGCGCGCCGCGATGGCAGTTCGCCGTGGCGTCGGGAATCCTGGGATGGGTTCTCGATGCTTATTTCTTTTTTATTCTCATCTTTCTTCTCGATACGCTGGCCGCGCACTTCGGTGTGAGCAAAGCCGCGATCGTGTGGTCGATCACTGTCACGCTCGTTACGCGTCCGCTGGGCGCGCTGGTGCTGGGCGCGCTGGCCGACCGCTATGGACGCCGCGGGCCGCTGATTGCGTGCGTGTTGTTCTTTTCTATCGTTTCGGCGATGACGCCGTTCGCGCCCAGCTACAGGGCATTTTTGATTTTGCGCGCGCTCTACGGCGTGGGCATGGGCGGCTATTGGGGCATCGGCGCGTCGCTGGTGATTGAGAGCTCGCCGAGCCGTTGGCGCGGGCTGTTCAGCGGCATTTTGCAGGCGGGCTATTCCGTTGGCTATTTGCTGGCCGCGGCGGTTATGCCTGTTGTTGTGCCGCGCTTCGGTTGGCAGTGGGTATTTCTCGGCGGACTGTTGCTGGCGGCGCCGATTGTGCTGCTTACGTTGCTCGCGCGGGAACCGGAGGCGTGGCGCAGCAACCGGCCTGCGGATTTTGGCGCGGTGGCGCGCGCACTGTGGGACCACAAAGGCGTCTTTGTGTACCTCGTCGCGCTGATGACGGCAATTACCTGCTTCTCGCACGGGTCGCAGGATCTCTATCCCGACTTTCTGCGCACTGTGCGCGGGTTTTCCGCGCTGGCTACCTCGAATCTCGCCATTCTCTACAACGTGGGGGCGATTCTGGGCGCGCTTGCGATCGGCCATCTCTCGCAGAAGATCGGTCGCCGCTCAAGCATTCTGGTTGCGCTCGGAGTCGCGCTCGTTGCCGTTCCCGCATGGGCTTTCGGAGGCTCGCTTGCGGTGCTGGCCGCAGGAGCGTTCGTGATGCAGTTCGGCGTGCAGGGGGTGTTCGGCGTGATTCCCGCGCACCTGAACGAGCTTGCGCCGCCCGCCGTGCGCAGCCTGTTTCCTGGCGTGGTCTACCAGCTCGGCATGCTGATCGGCGCGCCGTCGGTCGGAATTGAGTTTGCGCTGCGGCGGACTTTTGGTTATTCCTGGGCGCTGGCCTCGTTTGAGGTCGCGTCGATTGCGGCGCTGGTGGTGCTTTGTGCGCTTGGGCCGGAGAAGAAAGACAGGGACTTAGGGACTTAGGGACTGAGGGACTGAGGGACTAAGGGACTCAGGGCTGGCCGCCCTGCTTACCATTTGGTTACGTCCCCCCACCCCCCTTCCCCTCCATAGTTTCTGTAAACAAATATCCTCTTTTCAGCAGGTTACGCGATGCGTTGCCGCGCAAGTATTTGAAAAACCATATCTTTGCCCGCAGAAATTAGAGGGCAAAGGAGTTAGGGGCCGTGGACGATGGACCGTGGACGGTGGACCGGCTTCTCGCTTATAGCTCGGTTCGAGCGCCGGTGGCTGGTCGCCTTGCTCGTGGACCGTGGACCGTGGACCGTGGGCCGCAGGCCGTGTGGCTGAGTTGATGGGAACAGTATGCGCCGGGAGGGGGAAATTATATGCAAAACCGCGCATAAAAAATCGGGCCATTCGCGAAGGAAGGGGGGCGGGTGGATTTCATGGGTGCTGCGGAAAAAGGTGGAATGAAAAACGAATTCGGCGAAGGGTGGATTGGCGGGGGCTGAAGCCCGACTCGTTCTGCTGACATTATCGGCCCGGCTGAAGCCGTGCCCTTGTTACAAAGACTCTTCTGTTGCGTTTTTCTGCAGCCTGTGGAGACTGGCGCTACATTCATTGTTCATCGTCGGCTAAGCTGCGCAAAAAATCGGGCCCTCCGGCTTGCCGGAGGGCCCGATGGGTGTGCTTGGTTTGTGCTGTCCCACCCTCTCGCCCAAAAACGGGCGAAAGGATGGGGACCGGGCAGGATTGCTTAGTTCACGACAACAGTGAAGGTGGTGGAGACCGTGGGACTGACGTTCGGCGCGGAGGCTTGCACCGTGAAGGTATAGGTTCCGGCGGCTGTGCCGGGATCGCTTTGGCCACCGCCGCCGCCGCCGCCGCTGCTGCCACCTCCGCCGCAACTTGCCAGGGTGCCGATTGCGACCATGACGACGAGGACGGGGAGCATGGAACGCCAGCTACGCCGGCGAGCCGGGATGCCAAAGAAGACGAGCAGGGCGAGGACCGCGCCGGAGCCCGCGCCCAGCCATTCATGATTGCCCGGGCCTCTGCCGCCGGGCAGCTTAGGACGATCCAGGGATGCGGTGATCTTTGGGTAGGTGCCGATGGTGAAGGTCACGCTGCAACTGGTGCCGCAGGTGGCAAGGTTGACCAGGTCTGACCCGCTGGGGTTGCATGTGGTGCCGTCGCCGCCGAGGCTGTTCGACTGCTGCGCGCAGGTGAGGGTGACGGTGCCGTTATAGCCGTTCTGTGCGCTGACGGGTACGGCTACGGTGGCCGACGATCCGGGCGAGATGCCGGTTGTGCTCGCTGTCGTCGGACTGAAGGTGAAACCGCTTTCGCTACTAGGGAGGTTTATCGACGACTCATCGACGGTGACCGAGCCGGTATTCTGCCCCGCCGCGTAGTTGCTGTCGCCGCTATATTTGGCGGTCAGCGTTACAGCTGCTGTCCAATCGTTAGTGGAACCCGAGCCCAGCGAGTTGGCCGGGATGGTGAAGACGCAGCTGGTGTTGCTGGTGCACGGGGCGGTTCCAATGGTTTGGGTGGTGGCCGTGTAACTGCCGCTCGATGCACTCAGGGTGATGGTTCCGGTGGGAATGACGCCTGCCCCGGTGACTGAGACTGTGACATTCAAGCTGGCGCTCGAATTGAGCGTTGACGATGCGGGGTTCACGGCGATGGTAGGCGTAAGCAGCGACGTTGTAGACGTGGTCACCGTGACGGTGCCCGTACCGGTCTTTGCCGCGTAGGTGACATCGCCAGCGTAGCTCGCGGTCAACGTGTCGGCCTCGCCGGTGGCGTTGCCCGGCAGGTTGTTAGCGGGGATGGTGAAGGTATAGGACCCGTTGGTGATCAGCGTGCTGGTTGCGGTGTAGGTCGATCCGGAGGCGGTCAACGTGACGGATCCGGTGGGCGGGACTGCGCCCGTGCCGCCGGCCACGGTTACGGTTACGCTGAGCGAGTTGTTGGAGTTGATGCTGGTGGGATTGGGCGTGACGGTGACCGTCGGGGCTGTCGAGCCGGGTGTCGCCTTGGTCCATGCATTCACCACGTTGGCGATGTTCATGGAGCCGAGGCCGGAGGCGAGGTCGAATCCGGTGCTGGCGGTATAGCCCGACAGGATGCCGAGCACGTCCTGGCTCCCGAGCGTCGATTGCGTTGCGGTGCAGTTGGGAGTCTTGTCGTAGGCATCGCAGGGCTGAGCGATGGTGTATTTGTCGATGTCGTTGAAGTAGCAGGTGCTGCTGGTAGTGACGGTTTCGGCGCTGCAGTTTGAGTAGGTCTGCTTCGCCGCCAATGCGTACAGTTGGGCGTTGGGGCTGCCCTGCGCTGCGCCGGCTTTCTGGTTGATGAGGGCGACGATGCCCGCCATGGCAGGCGTAGCCACCGAAGTTCCGCCTACCTCCTGAGCAACCGGCTCCTGGTTGCTGGAATAGGCGCACGCCTGATTGGTGCCATAGGCGGACGAGTCCTGGGAGACGCAGATGAGATAGGCACTCGAGGAAAGGTATCCGTCTGCGGCGAAGAAGCTTACGTCGGGCAGATCGCGGACGCCATCACTGGGAATGCCGGTGACACCGGTTTGCCAACTCGGCTTGGGCCAGCCGTTATTGTAGGTGGCGAGGGATGCCTGGGACGCGCCGGTGTCGGGATTGGTTGTGGTGCCCGTAGTGCCCGCGCCGGTGGTGGCGGTGCAGGTTCCCGTGGTGGTGGAGGTGGAGGTGTTCACAACGCAATTGCTGGCGCCGCCGCTGCCGCCTACAACACCGAGCAAGTAGGTGCCATAGTCGTAGTAATAGCTTAGATTTCCGCTGTTGGTGGCGAGATAGATGAAGTTACAGGCCTGCTCCGGGGAGGTGACCGTCCCTGTTGGTTCGGTATAAATCTCAGTTGCTATGTCCTGGACCCACGTTAGAGCCAATGGATTGGCGCAGGTTTCATTCCAGGGAACCTCGGGCACGTAGCCAATGGCAGTTGACTGATTGGTGGAATTGTTCGTGGTGTTCCAGTAGGGCGATGCGGTGCACTCGGTGGAGGGAGAGTTGAAGAAGTTTTGCGGAGCACACCAGTTGAAGTCGGTGCCGCCGACCGCGGTATTCCAGGGCGTGGAGGCCAGGCCGCTGACAGTAAGCCCGTTTGCCGCAAAGTTGTAGCCAGCGTCGCAGCTTGCCGAGCCGGAGTCGCCCGCAGCCACAATGACGGCGAGACCTTCAGCAGCGGCGGTCTGCCACAGGTCGTAGTACTGCACGTTGCCCGCAGTGCCCATGCCCAATTCGCACTCGCCGTAACTGACGTTCATGACGTGGACGCCGTAGACGGGAGAGCTGGAATTGCCGACGTTGTCGACGATATAGCTTTCAGAGTCATAGAGGTTGTCGTCGGTAGTCGAGGTCGGATAGCTAGCCACGAGGACGACCTGCGCATTTTTGGCGATGGATGCCGACCATTCGACGTCGAGTGAATTCTCGAGCAGATCGTCGATGCCGCAGGGTTGAGTCCCGGTGGTATCTGTGCACACCTCTAATGCGTGGCTGTTGCCGGAGACCTGGATGGGCGTGTTCCAGGAGTTGCCCGTGGGCAGATTGAAGAAGGTGCGGAAGGTGTTGACGTCGTTGTAGCCATTGGAGCCGATGACGTTGGTTTCGCCAATGTCGATGGCGCTGGTTCCGGCGATGGCGATGGTCTGGCCAGTGCCGTCGATGCCCGCATTCCACAGCGGGGTGATGTTGTAGATGGTGGCGAAATCCCAGGGGCCGACATCCTCAACCAGGTAGGGGTAAGCGCCGGTTACGCTGACGCCGAACTGCGGCAGCGCGGATCGGGAATCGGCCACTGCGCTCGGGAGCGGGAGCGTGGAGTTTGCGCCTGCAGTCGAGAAGGGCTGGGCGGAGCCAAGGCCCGTATTGCTAAGCGCGCCGACCGGGGCCTGCCGCGCCCATCTTCCCGACGACGCGTCGCGTTGGACCGTCTGGCCCATGTGGTGGGCGGGCTTGGGAAAGAAGTTGTGCAGGGCCTTGACGCCGATGACGACGGTGGAGAGCGAAGCGGGGATCTGCGGGTCGCTCATGTTGGCGATGTGCGCTTCGCCCTTGACGGTGAGGTTGTGAATCTCGGTATGGAAGGCGCTCTGGACCTGCTTGGCCGTGCCGCCGAAGCGGATGGACATGCGGTCGCGGGTGACCTGCGAGACCGTGAAGCCGTGGCCGGTGAGCCAGTTGGTGATGGTGAGGATGTCGGTCTGCGAGGGACCGAATTGCTCGCCGATCTGGTCGGGCGTGAGCCACTGGTGATAGTTGGGCGAGTTCTGGTCGTATTCGCTGGCCACGTAGGCGTCGAAGGCGGCCTGCTGCGCCGGATCGCGGCTGAGCACCAGGATGAGGTCGGTCATGGGAAGGCTGTCGGCGACCCTGCCCTGGTCGTGCGCCGAGTTGGCGAAGGGATGAGTGTTGCCGCGGAGCGTGACGAGCTGGGACTCGTCGATGCGGTTAAGAATGCGGACCCTGGGCGCGACTCCCTGGGCTTGAGAAACGGCGGGGAAGACGAAAGTACTGGCTAAAATGCACAGGGGCATGTAGAGGGGGAGGGAACGCAGCTTGATCATAGAGGTTGGTCCTGGACCCTTTCTTGAGAAAGACCCACGAATGGGAGGAGAGTTGCCGTGCGCGTGAGAAAAACCGGCACGGGGCTAAATAGGATTGCGTCCATCGTGCGAGTTGAAGACAAGACCATCATACGGCGGCGGTAGAGTGCTATCCCAACCTTCGCCCCCAATGGGGCCAAAGAATGGCACGGGCAGGTCGCGGGGTCGCGGTGATCGCTGCCAGGTTGAGAACGGACGGCCCGGATTGCGCCGGGCGATCTGAAAAAAACTATCTGCAGACTACGCGGTGCTGCGCATCCCTGATGAATACCAACGTGTGAAGCCGGATGAAGATGGACGTGGGTTCGCTCATTGGAGGATAAGGCGGGCGAACCCGTAAAGTTAGACGCGCGGGAGTAGGGAAGGTTGACTAAAGCAGGGAGCGAGGGAGCGAGGGAGCAAGGGAGCGAGGGAGCGAGGGAGCAAGGGAGCGAGGGAGCAAGGGAGCGAGGGAGCGAGAAGACGGGAATAGGGACGTAGGGACTACGGATGGGACGGCGAGTTGCTTGCTCGTTCCCTTGTTCTCTTGTTCCCTCATTCGGTCTTTCTTCAATAGGCACTGCATTGCAATAGACAAGTGATGAGCAAAGGTTTATGATGCGATTTCTTAGCTGATGTCCTTATTTTTTCACGGATGAGTGGGACGAGTGGATTGATGCGCGCTTCATTATTCATTACCTGCTATAACGACACGCTGTATCCCGAGACCGGGCGCGCGGTGGTGAGATTGCTGGAGCGGCTGGGCGTGGAGTTGGAGTTTCGCGCCGAGCAGACTTGCTGCGGGCAAATGCATGCCAATACGGGTTTCCGCGGCGAGGCGTTTAGCCAGGCCAAGCGGCTGGTGCGGCTGTATGCGGATGCCGAGGCGGTGGTGATGCCGTCGTCGTCGTGCGTGGCCATGATGCGCGACCAGTACCCGGGGCTGTTTGAGGAACTGGGCAACGAGGGGCTGCGGAGGGATTTCGCGGCGCTGCTGCCGCGCGTTTATGAGCTGAGCGAATTCCTGATCGACAAGTTGGGCGTGGAGGATGTGGGCGCGTATTTTCCGCACCGCGTGACTTACCACGCGAGCTGCCACGGGCTGCGGGCGCTGCACCTGGGCGACCGGCCGTTTCGGCTGCTGGCGAAAGTGCGCGGGATGGAGCTGGTGCCGCTTGCGAATCTGGACCGGTGTTGCGGATTCGGCGGGACCTTTAGCGTAAAAAATGGCGATGTGTCGTCGGCGATGCTGACGGTGAAGCTGGAAGACGTGCTGCGGACGCAGGCGGAGTTTTGCACGGCGCTGGATAATAGCTGCCTGATGCACCTGGGCGGGGCGATGCACCGGCGAGTACGCGCCGATGAAGACGATTCACATGGCGCAGATTCTGGCCAGCACGCAGGAACATCCTGCGGAGGTGGTGGGATGAGCGCGGCTGACCATCCGATTCTCGATCCGGCGCTGGCGCCGCCGTTTCCGGTGGCGGCGCTGCCGGTGCTGCGCAATCCGCAACTGCGCAAGAACGTGGCGCATGCGATTGATGTGATCCAGGCCAAGCGCGGCGAGGCTGGTGGCGGAGAAGACCGATTGGCAGGCGCTGCGCGCGGCCGCGTCGTGGATTAAGGATGAGGCGCTGCGAGAATCTGGGCGCGTATCTGGAGCAGTTTGAGGAGCGCTGCACGGCGGCGGGCGGGCATGTGCACTGGGCGGCGGATGCGGCCGAGGCGCGGAAGATCATTCTCGAAATTCTGCGCGAGGAAAAGGCCGACGAGGTCATCAAGATCAAGACCATGACTTCGGCGGAGATTCAGCTGAATCCGTTTCTGGAGGCCGCGGGGGTGCGCGCCTATGAGACGGATCTGGCGGAGATCATTCTGCAACTGGGCGAGGGAGAGCCTTCGCATATTGTGGTTCCGGCGCTGCATGTGAATCGCAGCCAGGTGCGGGAGATTTTTGCGCGGACGATGGGGCTGCCGAATCTTTCCGACGATCCCAAGGCGCTGACCGCGGCGGCGCGGAACTATCTGCGGCAGAAATTCCTTGATGGTGCCGACGGCGATCAGCGGCGCGAATTTCCTGATTGCCGAGACGGGCGGCGTGGCGATTGTGGAGTCGGAGGGCAACGGGCGCATGTGCCTGACGCTGCCGCGGACCTTGATCACGCTGGCAGGGATTGAGAAGGTGGTGCCGCGGTTCCAGGATCTGGAAGTGATGCTGCAACTGCTGGCGCGGTCGGCGACGGGCGAGCGGATGAATCCGTACACGTCGCTGTGGACGGGCGTGACGCCGGGCGATGGGCCGCAGAACTTTCACGTGGTGCTGCTGGACAACGGGCGCTCGTCGATTTTGGGGCGCAAGACGGAGCGGCAGACGCTGCGCTGCATTCGCTGCGCGGCGTGCATGAATACTTGCCCGGTGTACCGGCAGACGGGCGGGCACGCGTATGGGTCGGTGTATCCGGGGCCGATTGGGGCGATTCTGACGCCGCAGCTCGAGCAGTTGAAGCATGCGCAGTCGCTGCCGTTTGCGTCGTCGCTGTGCGGCGCGTGCTACGAAGTGTGCCCGGTGAAGATCAATATTCCGGAGGTGCTGATCGACCTGCGCGCGCAGGTGACGGATCAGGAGCGGCAGCACGGTGGGCAAGTTTTTCGATCCCATGTATCTGGGATGCGCGTGGCGAATTTGATTTTTTCGCGGGCGTGGCTGTTTCATTTGGCGCAATGGGCGGGGCGGATCGGAGCTGAAGTTCTTTACGCGCAAAGATGGATGGATTCACTCGCTGCCCAGCGTGGGCGGGAAGTGGACGCAGACGCGGGATTTGCGCGGGCTGCCGAAGCAGACGTTTCACGAGTGGTGGAAAGACAGGGAGCGAGGGAGCAAGGGAGCGAGGGAGCGAGGGAGCGTGAAGGCACGATGAGCGCTGTGACCGATGGCCGGAAGCAGGTGCTGGAGCGCATTCGTGCGGCCACTGCCGGGTCCGCTGCGCGGAATGGCACCGAGACGGCTGCGGAGGGTGCGGAGGGGCATCTGGAGATTCCGCGCGACTATGTGCGGCGGGGCGATATGACTGTCAGAGCCCGCCAGGAGCGGTTCATCGAACGTTTGCGGGAATACGATGCAGAAGTAGTGGAATGCGAGCCGGACGGGCTGGCGGCGGCGATTACGGCGCAGTTGGCGGCCAGCGGCAGGCGTCAGATTTGTTGCGCCGCCGGGAATCCCGGCCGAATGGTATGTTGATGCCGCTTGGAAGATCGAAGGATTGGAATGCACTTTCGACCACGGACTTGAAACGCACGAGATCGAGCAGGCCGAAGGCGTGGTGACAGGCGTGCTTTTGCGGAGTGGCCGACTCGGGCACCATCGTGTTGCATCACGGCGCCGGCCGAGGGACGGCGCGTGATTACGCTGCTGCCGGACTGGCACCTGTGCGTGGTGCGAGCGAGCCAGGTGGTGGAGACGCTGCCGGAATATTTCGATCGCTGCAGGGAACAAGAAGACAGGGAACAGGGAACAGGGAACAGGGAACAGAAGGCGGGGACGCTGCCGAAGTTGGTGACCTGGATTTCCGGGCCGAGCGCTACCGCTGACATTGAGATGACGCGCATCAAGGGCGTGCATGGGCCGAGATTTTTGAATGTGATTTTGGTGAAGGACTGATGTTCGGGCGGCCCCACGGGACGCACTCGATTGTTGGCGGTGTTTCCCAGGACAGCGCCTGTCCGCTTGCGCGGCCATGCTTGTCCTGGGCTATTGTCGATCGCCCCTACGGGGCGGATGACAGTGCCGAAGATGGGCGACCAGGTACGGAATCAAGGAATCAGGTAAGACGCGAAATCGGTAACAAGGTAGGGAGACGATGAAACTTTCAGAATCGGCAACGCAGGATCTGGCATTCAAGGCGCTGGATTCCTTTCGGATCGAGATTCCCTCGTGGGGATTCGCCAACACCGGGACGCGCTTTGGCAAGTTTGTGCAGGCTGCCGCCGCCACCACCATTGAAGAGAAGTTTGCCGACGCGGGCGAGGTGAACCGGCTGACCGGCGTGACGCCGACGGTGGCGCTGCATGTGCTTTGGGATTTGCCCAACGGCGTGAAAGACGTGCCGGAAGTGAAGGAGCTGGAGAAGCGCTTCGGCGTGAAGTCGGGATCGATCAATCCCAATCTGTTTCAGGACCAGGAGTACAAGTACGGCTCGCTGTGCAACCCCGCGGCGGAGATCCGCGCAGCAGGCGCTGGAGCACATGCTGGACTCGATCGAGATCGCGAAGGCGCTGGAGTCGCGCGACATCTCGCTGTGGATGGCGGACGGCTCGAATTATCCGGGCACGCAGAGCATGCGCAAGCGCATTGGCTGGCTGGAGGAGGCGCTGCGCATTTCGCACGAGCCACCTGGCGCACTATCAGCGGCTGCTGGTGGAGTACAAACCGTTCGAGCCGGCGTTTTATCACACCGATATTGCCGACTGGGGCATGTCGAGCCATCTGGCGCAGTTCGCCGGGCCCGCAGGCGCGGGTGCTGGTGGATACCGGCCATCATTACAGCGCGCAGAATATCGAGCAGATTGTGGCGTGGCTGCTGCACACCAACATGCTGGGCGGGTTCCACTTTAACGACCGCCGCTATGCTGACGACGATCTGACGCTGGGCTCCATTGATCCCTACCAGATTTTCCGCATCTTCCACGAGATTCACGCGGCTACCGACGACGGGCTGGGCATCGACATCGCCTACATGATCGACCAGAGCCACAACCTGAAGGGCAAGATGGAGGCGATGGTGCAGACCGTGGTGACGGCGCAGGAGCTGTATCTGAAGGCGGCGCTGGTGGACCGCAAGCAGCTGGCAGGCTTGCAGCAAAGCTGCGACCTGGTGGCTGCCGAGGAGCTGTACCGTGGCGCATTCTGGACGGATGTGCGGCCGATATTGCGGGCATGGCGCGAGGCGCGGGGGCTGCCGGCCGATCCGCTGGCGGAGTTGCGCGCGAGCGGCTATGTGGAGAGCGCGGCGCAAGGAGCGGGGAAGCCGGAGCTCGGCGGTGAGCAGCTATGCGTGAAGACAGCTTCTAGCTGTTAGCTCTTAGCTTTTAGCTCGTTGAGGTGGGTTGAATTCGGTGGTTATCCCCGGTCCCCAAAAGCGAGGGACCGGGGGCACCCTCAACTGGATCGAATCCTTCCTCAGACCGGGGCCACCGGCCGTAAGACCAGTGTGAATGTGGGGTGTGAGTGTCAAAAGAGTGTGGAGTGTGAGTGCGGCTCACCCTGGCGCTGACCTCCACTTACACTCGCACGCACAGTCACACCGTCACCCGCTCCTAAGTCGTTCCCCGCACGGTTGTTCTATGATGGGTAAAAGCCAGAGTTTCATTAGGGACAATGGTGTGGAGGTGTGGGTTGGCCAAGGCTAAGATCAAACGGCTGTATTTGATTCCGATTCTTTCGAAAGCGCTCGATGTGATTGAGCTGTTGGAGCAGGAAAGCGCTTCACTGACGCTGGAAGACGTTTACCAGCGGACCAATATCTCCAAGACCAGCGTTTACCGAATTTTGAAAACGCTGGTGCATCGCGGCTACCTGGCGCAAACGCCGAGCGGGCAGTACCGGCTGGTTTCGCGGCCGCGGCGGCTGCGCTTCGGCTTTGCGGTGCAGAGCGCGGAGATGCCTTACTCGGAAGCTGTGGCGCAGAGCGTGAGTGCGGCGGCTGCGGCGTCGGGCGTGGAGTTGCTGATGCTCGACAACCGCTACGATCCGGCAGTGGCGGTGAGGAATGCCGAGGAATTTGTGGCCAAGCGCGTGGACCTGGTGCTGGAGTTCCAGGTGGAAGAAGCGGCGGCGCCGCGCGTGGCGCACATTTTCAAGAAGGCAGATATTCCACTGGTCGCGATCGATGTGCCCCATCCCAATTCAACTTACTTCGGGGTGGATAATTTCGAGGTGGGATACGAAGCGGCGTCGATGCTGGCGCAGTATGCGCAGCGCAAGTGGAAGGGCAAGGTCGACCGCGTGGTGGGCGTGGGCTTTATTGAGGCAGGCAGCTTTGTGCAGAACCGCATCACGGGCGCGTTCGACGGAATTCGCGAGCGGTTCAAAGAGCTTGCGCCCGAGCAGTTTGTGCAGATCGAGGGCCGAGGCATGCGCGAGGCGAGCCACAAGGCGATGACGGAACTGCTGCGCGGTTGCCGGCCAGGCGAGCATACGCTGGTGGCTGCGGCTACGGATTCGAGTGCGCTGGGCGTGCTGGATGCGGTGCGCGAAGCCGGTGTTGAAGAAAATTTCGCCATTGTGGGGCAGGATTGCATTCCCGAAGTGATGGAAGAGATGCGGCGCGGGACGAGCGCCATGGTGGGGTCGATTTCGCATGAGCCGGAGACGTATGGGCCGCGGCTGATTCAATTGGGCATTGCGATTTTGCGCGGGTACACGGTGCCTCCTTATAACTACGTGCACCACAAGGCGGTGACGCCGGAGACGCTGGGGGATGAGGCGAAGGCGCACAGCGCGAAGCGCGAAGAGGCGGCGAGGGCCGTTGCGGTGGGAGAGCCGGCGTAAGAAGATCAGGGACCCGGGATTCGTTGTTTGTGCTGGGGTTGGGCGGACTTCCCCGGTTCCCAAAAGCGAGACCGGGGGCACCCTCGAGTCGTGGTGAGTCTGCTTTTCAGAGGCTGCCGGGCTGACCATCCTCGCTATACCGTAGGCAATTACGTGACTGGGGCGCATAGTAATGAGAATCTTGACACCGAACGATGCGGCTAAGGTTTTGGATGTGCCTGATATTGGCGCCTTCTTCGGAGGGGTTAATTGGCGGTACCCTGACCCCGTTCCCGCGTATTTTCTTCAGGAGGATTCGGGGGTAAAAGTAGGCCTTGCGCGAATAATAGCTAACACCTTCTTGGAAACGGGGCCGGCCATTCTCTGGATTGACGAGTTTGGGATTTGGGGAAGTGCAGAACACATGGACTTGTTCTACGGATATAGGCTATCGCACGGAGAAAAAAGACCTTTGTCGGAAGCTCCAGTTCATATTTTCGATTCGGTCGAAGACAAAGACGCATTTATCAGCATTCTTTCTCTCAGCCTGTTTTTCATTTGGGGCGTTGACATCGCCGATCTAGACCGTTCGCGCGCTATAACGATCAGCCACGATGAATGGCTTGAGTATCGGTACGCTCCAGGTCAAGAGGCTTTTGTCCCATACTTCAGAAAATGGATCGAACCAAGCCTTCGTCTTCCTCAAGCCCCGAATAAAACGGTTTCCTGACGGCTCTTGGCTGTAAAATAGATGTGTGCTCTTACACTTCCCCGTGGAGTGCACCCACCTTATGACCACTGCTACTGCTTCCCCTGTATTGCAATTCCTTGAGGACCGCTGGGACACTGCCGTTGCGGCCACTCTCGATGAACCTGAGCTCCTGCGCTATCGCTCGAACTTGCTTGGGTCGGACCTGCGCATCACCAATTTTGCCGGAGGCAACACCAGCTCGAAGATCATGGAAGCCGATCCGCTTACGGGCGAGCCGGTGGAAGTGCTGTGGGTGAAGGGCTCGGGCGGCGACCTGGGCACGATCAAGCGCACGGGCTTTGCCACGCTCTACCAGGAAGAAGCTGCTGGCGCTGGAGCGCAGGTACAAGGGCGTGGACACGGAAGACGAGATGGCGGCGATGTATCCGCTGTGCGCGTTCAAGAACAATCCCGTGGCCGCGTCGATTGACACGCCGCTGCATGGCTTTCTGCCGTTCCCGCATGTGGATCACCTGCATCCCGGATTGGGCGATTGCGCTGGCGGCGAGCGCCAACGGCAAAGCCAAGATGGAGGAGTTCAATCGCGAGTTCGGACACCGGCTGGTGTGGCTGCCGTGGCAGCGCCCGGGATTTGAGCTGGCCATGATGATGAAGCGGGCGGTTGAAGAGAATCCCGGCTGCGACGGCATTGTGCTGGGCGGGCACGGGCTGTTTACCTGGGGCCAGACGCAGCGCGAGTGCTACCTGAACACGCTGACGGTGATTGACAGATTGGGACAGTTTATCGAGCGGCACGGGCAGAGGCAAGGTGCGTTTTGGCGGCGAGGCTGCAGCAGGCGCGCGCGGATCGCAGGGAACTGGCGATCCAGATTGCGCCGTTTCTGCGCGGACGCATCAGCGCCAAGCAGCGGTTCATTGCGAGCTTCAGCGACGCGGCGGATGTGCTGCAGTTTGTCGATTCTGCGGATGCGAAAGAGCTGGCGTTTCTGGGGACGAGCTGCCCCGATCACTTTATCCGCACCAAGATCCGGCCGATGTTTGTGCCGTGGGGTGCAGGCGAGGATTTGGAGGCGCTGAAGAAGCAGATCGACATTGCGCTCTGGCGGAGTATCGCGACCAGTATCGCGCAGTACTACCAGCACATTTGCGACGCCGGATTCGCCGGCGATGCGCGATGCCAGCCCGACGGTGGTGCTGATTCCGGGGATGGGCATGTTCAGCTTCGGCAAGAACAAGACCGAGGCGCGCATCACGGGCGAGTTTTATACCAACGCGATTCACGTGATGGAAGGCGCGAGCCTGCTGGGCGAGGGCGAGGTGAAGGGCACTGTGCCGCAGTGCGCGCCGGGGATGGATCCGGCGAGCTTCAAAGTGCTTTCGAATTATGTGGCGCTGCCGGCGATGGAGGCGTTCCGCATCGAGTACTGGGCGCTGGAAGAGGCGAAGATTCGCCGCCAGCCGCCGGAGAAGGAGCTGAGCCGGCGCGTGGCGCTGGTGGTGGGCGGAGCCAGCGGCATCGGGCGCGAAGTGGCGCAGCTGGCGGCGACGCGCGGCGCGCATGTGTTTGTTGCCGACCGCAATGAGGATGGCGCGGCGCAGGTGGCCGACGGAGCTGGCTTCGGTGACGTCGCCGGAGTTTACCGGCAGCACGCGGCGTGGACATTCGCAGCCGCGAGTCGATTCGCAAGGTGCTGGGCGCGGCTGCGCTGGCATTCGGCGGCATCGATATTCTGATCAACACCGCGGCGATGTTTCCGTCCACGCCGGACGGCGTGATTCCCGACGAGATGTGGGCCGACACGATGGCCATGAATGTGACGGCGAATTACCTGCTGGCCGATGAAGCGGCGAAGCTGTTTGAGGAGCAGGGACTGCACGGCAACATCGTGTTCACCAGTTCGGCGAATGCGGTGGTGGCCAAGCGCGGCAGCGAGGCCTACGACGTGAGCAAGGCGGCGCTGTCGCACCTGATTCGCGAGCTGGCGGTGAGCATGGCGCCCGAATGTGCGCGTGAACGGCATCAGCCCGGCCACGGTGGTGAAGGGATCGACCATGTTCGCGCGCGACCGGCGTGCGCGCTTCGCTGACGAAGTACAATATTCCTTTCCAGGAATCGTTCAGCGATGAGGAGCTTCGCAGCCGCCTGGCCGCGTTCTATGCCGAGCGCACGTTGACGCAACAAGGCCATCGATCCGGCCGACTGCGCGGAAGCCATCCTCTTCCTGGCCAGTCCTCGGGCGCGCTGCACCACGGGACACGTGATTCCCGTGGACGGCGGATTGACCGAGGCGTTTCAGCGCTAGAGCGCGAAATAGGGGAACTGCTGCTGTCATGCAAGAACCTGCACGTGTTGCCATTGATTTAGGCGCGGAAAGCTGCCGGGTTTCGCTGCTTCGCTGGGTCGACGGCAAGCCGGCAGTCGAAGTCATCCATCGCATTCCCAACGGGCCCGTGCATCGCGGCGATTCGCTGCATTGGCCGCTGGAGCAGATTCTGGCCGGGCTGGAAGAGGGCCTGCGCAAGGCCGCTGCGGCGGCGCCCGAGGGCATTGCGTCGATTGGCGTGGATAGTTGGTCGGTGGACTATGTGCGCCTGGCGCCCGATGGCAAGATGCTGCGCGAGCCGTTCTGCTATCGCGATGAGCGGACGGTGGCAGAGCAAGCAGGCGGCGGACGCGATCATTTCTCCCTTTGACCTTTATCAGCGCACGGGCGCGTATCCGCTGCAATCTCAATACCGTGTATCAATTGATGGCCGATCCCGGCGGCGGGAATCGACGACGCGCGCGCCGTGGGTCATGTTTCCGGAGTTCGTTCTCTACTGGCTGAGCGGGCGGCGCGTGGCGCGAATACACCAACGCCAGCCACACGGGCCTGGTGAATCTGAAGACCGGCAACTGGGACGCGGAGCTGTTCGAGATGCTGGGCCTCGCAGTGGAAGCCGCGCCGCCGCTGGTGCCGACGGGCACGGTGCTGGGGCCGATTGAAGGGCCGCTGGCCGCGCTCGATGCATTTCGCGACACGCAGATTATTGCGCCGGCCACGCACGACACGGCGAGCGCCATCGCGGGCATTGCCACGCGATCTGAGCTCGGCGGCGTACATCAGCTCGGGCACGTGGTCGCTGGTGGGCACGATCACGCAGACGCCGGTGACCACGCGACACGCCTTCGACGCCGGCTACACGAATATTGGCGCGGCGGGCGGCGGGCTGCTGTTTCACTCGCTCATCAACAGCATGTGGGTGCTGAAGCAGTGCATGGATGGCGTGGGCGGCGGCAGGGGCGCGAGCTGGCCGATCGAGGAACTTGTCCAAGAGGCTGCTGCATGCAATGCTACCGGCGGAGTGCTGGATATGGATGCGCCGACGCTGATGCTCGACTCGGACATGCCGGAGCGGATCAATCATCGAGCTGACGCGGCTGGGATTCGACGCCATTCCCGATGTGGCCGGCAACGAGCCGGTGTTTGCGCGGACGATCTTTGAGAGCCTGGCGCTGCGCTACGCGTCGGCGCTGGCGAATCTGGAAAAGATGCTGGGCCGCAAGCTCGACCGCATCCACATGATCGGCGGGGCGACGCGGAATAAGTTGCTGATCGAGCTGACCGAGAAGCAGACCGGGCTGAAGGTTGAGATTGGCGAAACCGAAAGTTCGACCGTGGGCAACCTGGCCATTCAACTGGCGGCGAGCGAAGCGGCGGGTGAGCGGGTGACGCCAGAAGCGATTCGCAAGTGGGCCACGCGATTGTGCCAGGAAAAGGCCTGCTAGGGCTGGTTGCATAAACCCTCTGGACCGATTGAGAAGCATCCCTCAGGGGCTAAAGCCCCAGGGTTTATGCGGCTTTTACGGCACGACTGAAGTCGTGCCCTTTCACGACACCATTTATGCAACAAATTCTAGGGCGTTTCTTCTCCCGATTCCGAAAGGTACTTCCAATATCCTTCCGGATGTTCAAGAATCCCACGTGTCACTTGATAGTGGGAGGTCTGCTCGAGCGCTATCCGCGCAGATTCTCATCGTCGAAGCTGACGATTTGAGCGTTTGGATAAGTCATGAGAATCGGTGAGTGCGAAGCGATGATGAACTGCGCATCACCTGCGCCGACGAGGTCGTAGATCAGGGTGAGGAGTGCAAGTTGCCGCTGGGGCGAGAGCGCCGACTCCGGCTCATCGAGTAGGAATAGGCCTTTTTCAAAGCGGTTCTGAAGAATGGCGAGGAAGGCCTCGCCGTGGGAACGCGTGTGCAGCGACCGGCCTCCGTAAATCTGATAGGGATTCCCCAGAAAACTCGGGTCTTTTTCTCGCTCCTCCAGCAGAGAGGCGAAGTGCGCGGCGAATTCCGCTCTTAAGAAGAAGCCGTCCTTCGGCTGCTGCCGAAAAGCGGGTCGAATCACTCGCGAGAGGGAGCTTTCCTTTTCCGGGCCGTGAGTGTCTGCAAGTTCGCTTCGGCTGCCTCCGGAAACCGGAGCCTGCTCATTGCCGCGATGGCTTCAAGGAGCGTGGATTTTCCTGTGCCGTTCTCGCCCACGAAAAATGTCACAGGCGCTTCGAAGCGTAGATCGAGGGCCGGAACAAATGGTAGGTTGAACGGGAAAGGTCTTTCCTCGGGCAGGCGCTCGGGAACTGTCCTTAGCCCGAGCAAATATGGAACGCTCGGTGGCACACCATCAGAATAGCTGCCTGGAATTGGTTGCATAAATAGCTTGAGGTGGTGAAGAGACTTCCGTCAGGGGCTAAAGCCCCGCCTTTTATGCGCGTTTTACGGCACGACTGAAGTCGTGCCCTTTCACGACAAACTCAAACTAACCCACTACCAGCTGTCCGAATGGTGAGGATCATTGCAGGGTTAAGGGACTATAATTTGCGCCGAAAGCACATGGGGACAGAAAGGCGGTTGTGTGCATCGTTACTCCACGTAAGGAGCAATCAGATGATTCCCTTCGGCAACAAGTCTTTCGCCAGCCTGGTGGGGGTTTCGGCGGTTCTCGTGGCGTGCGCCATGGCGGCGAAGCCGGCGCTCGGTGACTGAGCTATCAGTCGTCGAGCCAGATCACAGGCGGGACCCTGAAAGACCAGATGACCTCGAACCCCATCATGTCGCGGATGATGGGCAAAGCATTTGCGGCTACAACCACGACCAACATGGTGCATGGCAACCAGAAGGCCGTGGTGCGCCCGGACGCGACGGAGATCTGGGACCTGGACGCGCAAACCATGACGCACATTGACACGGCGAAGAAGACCTACTGGACGGTGACGTTCGAGCAGATGCGCCAGGCCATGGCGAACGCCATGAAACAGGTGAGCCAGGCCCCGCAGCAGCCGCAAGCGCCAACGCCCCAGCCGCAAAGCAATCTGCAGACCACCTTTCAGGTTTCGGTGAACAACACCGGCGTGACCAAGCCGGTGAACGGCGTGAATGCGCAGGAGCAGATGTTGACATTGACGGTGACGGTGACCGATACGAGCCAACCGCTAGCGGCCGGCACGAACCCCGCGGTGTTTGTGGTGACGACCGACATGTGGGTGGCGCTTCAGGATCCGCCGGAGCTCAAGGAGATTCAGGACTTCGATGTGCGCATGGGCAAGTTGATGATGCAGGGCGTGGATATGACCGCGATGATGGCGGAGGTCAACCAGGCGAAAGCATCCACTGCACAGCTTTTTGCCAACCAGCCGGGCGCGGCTGCGGCACTGCAGCAGTCGGGCCAGGAGATGGCGAAGTTGAAAGGCACGCGCGTGATGACGGTGACCAGCGTAGGCGGCAATGCGCCGGCGGGGAATACCACAGCGAGCGCGTCGACGAGCTCCCCGGGGAGCGATCAGAACAACACCGGTTCGGCGCTGGGTTCGGTGCTGCCGGGAAAATTGGGATCAATGATGGGGGGCTTTCACAAGAAACCGGCGCCTCAGCCTGCTCCCGCAACCACCACGCAGGCTTCTGGATCGAGTGGGGGATCGAACGTGATTCTGATGCAGACGACGGAACAGATGTTGAACTTCTCGCAGGATGCGATTCCGGCGTCGGCGTTCCAGGTTCCGGCCGGTTACAAGCAAGTGCCCTCGCCGTATATTCCGGCGAGCCAATAAGGCGCGGCTTCTTCCGGTTGCCCTTGCGGAAGGCGTGGGCCGCGGCGAATCTGGCCGTCTCATCTTGCACCGCGTTCGGAAGTGGCACGCGCGCGAAGAATTTCGTCTGCCGGACAGCGGTCGCACTTGACTTCGCACCTTGATTCGTCTTAGTTTGTCTTTACACGGGAAAGGAGGTTGATCCAGCCTATGAGCAAAGATTCTTCGAGATTTACGTTACGTGAGGTGACTGAGGCCTGAGGCCTAGCGTCTCCGGCTCCAGATAAGACCTGGCGGAGGGTTCTCCGCCCTGGCTCTGGCCCTCGCTTGAAACGCGACCGCCTCAGTCCAATTCCAACAGATCACCGGCAGCGGCCTGGGAGCGCGAGTTCCCGGGCCGCTGTTGTTTTTGCCTGAATGCCACAAGGGTTAAAACCCCTCAACTTACCTGCCTTTTTCGGCACGACTAAAGTCGTGCCCTTTCGCGAAACCACTTATAAAAAAGTTCTAGGAGAAACAAATGGGGCACGAACTGAGAACACCATTGCACTGCTGGAGCGCACGCCGGAGGCGCTGGATGCGCTGCTGCGTGGATTGCCGGAGGTGTGGACGGAAACCAACGAAGGCGGGGAGACGTGGAGCGTGAGTACCGTGATCGCGCACCTGATCCACTGCGAAAACGAGGACTGGATGCCTCGGGCCCGGCACATTTTGCATGCGGATGAGACCGAGCCTTTTCCGCCTTTCGATCGCGAGGGGCATGTGCGCTACAAGGGAAGCAAAACGCTGCCGCAACTGCTCGATGAGTATGCGCGAGCGCGGGTGAGGGGGCTGGAGGAATTGCGCGCGTTGAATTTGACGGCGGAGGATCTCGAGCGGCGGGCAAAGCATCCGACACTCGGCTCGGTGACATTGTCTGAACTGCTGGCCACGTGGGCGGCGCACGATTTGACGCACCTGCATCAGATTTCGCGGATCATGGCGCACCAGGTGCGCGAAGCTGTGGGGCCGTGGGTGCGGTTCCTGGGCGTGATGCGGTGCGCGGGGCACAGCGAAGCGGGATAAAGGCAGGGACCGAGGGAACAAGGGAGCGAGGGAGCAAGTGTGGCGTCCTCGAATTTCGTGGCTTAAGCCGAAGCCGCGAAATGCGGGTCCTTCGACTCCGCGTGGCCCGGATTCGGGCCACGCGTCGCTCAGGATGACATCCTTTCCATGCGTCGCTCAGGATGACATCCTTATTGATTGCTCATAGGGGAGCGGGCATTGGGCACCCGGAACGCGTGCTTGCGCATCCGAAACATATAAGGAAAGGAAAACCAGACGGAGCGAGGGACAGGCGCCGGGATGTTTCTGATGCAATATCTGGAGAGTAGTTGGCAGGACGTGTTGTGGTCTGCGGGCATACTCGCGCCGGCGATCGTGGCTGCGCTGGTGGTTCGCGCGATTGCGTTGATGGCGCTGCGGAGGCTGACGCGACGGAAGGGCACGGTACTTGGCCAGTCGCTGGTGAAGCACGGACAGCGGCCGTCGCTGTGGATTCTGCCGCTGGTGGCCGTGCTGGCGATTGTGCCGAGCTTGTCGTTGCCGCCGAATTTCAAACTGGGGTTGGAGCACCTGGCGGGGCTGGGGCTGATCGCTGCGCTGGCGTGGCTGGCCATTCTGTTTATCGAAGTGACCAAGGATATGTTGACCGCGCGCTACCGCATTGACGTGGATGACAATCTGATCGCGCGGCGCGTGCAGACGCAGTTCCAGATGGTACACCGCATGGCCGTGATCCTGGTGTCGGTGGTGGCGTTGGCGGTGGGGCTGATGACCTTCCCCGACATCAAACACATCGGCGTAAGCATTCTGGCCTCGGCCGGAGTGGTGAGCCTGGTGGTGGGCATGGCCATGAAGGACACGCTGGCCAATTTGATTGCGGGCGTGCAGATCGCCTTTGCACAGCCTTTCAGAATGGGCGACGCGGTGGTGATCGACGGCGAGTGGGGATGGATTGAAGAGATCGGCATGATGTACGTGGTTGTGCGATGCTGGGACCTGCGCCGGCTGGTGCTGCCGGTGAGCTACTTCCTCACCAATGCGTTCCAGAACTGGACGCGCACCAGCGCCGATTTGCTGGCGTACTCCTACATTTACACGGACTATACGACGCCGGTGGAGGCGGTGCGGCAGGAGCTGAAACGGATTCTGGAAGCGACGCCGCTGTGGAAAGGGAAGGTGTGCGTGTTGCAAGTGTCGGACATGGACCACTACACTTTGCAGTTGCGCGCGCTGATGGACGCGCGGAATGGAGGCGACGCGTGGGATTTGCGCTGCCTCGTGCGAGAAAAGCTGATCGAGTTTCTGCAGAAGAACTATCCGAGGAGCTTGCCGCGCTATCGGGGCGAGATGGAAACGACGGCGAAAGACGGGGTGGCGGCGAGGGCGATGCAGACTGCGAACGGCGGGCAGTTAGTTGGCGAGCGCCAGGGCTGACCGGGTTTATCTGATGGCGCCCCGAAATGCAGGTCCTTCGACTCCGTTTGGCCCAGAAGGGCCAAACGCCGCTCAGGATGACCGCAGCATAATATATGTCGCGAACTTCAGGGACAAGGCGCCACTGGCTGCGGCGGAACTGCGATGGATGCCGTAAAATCAGCCTGAAGATGAAATGTCCATATTGTGGTTTCGGGCAGGACCGGGTGGTGGACTCGCGCGAGAGCAAAGAGGCCGACTCGATCCGGCGGCGGAGGGAGTGCGAGAAGTGCGGCCGGCGCTTTACCACCTACGAGCGCATCGACGAGATTCCTTACATGGTGGTGAAGAAGGACGGGCGGCGCGAGCGCTTCGACCGGCAAAAAGTGCTGAGCGGCCTGCTGCGCGCGTGCGAAAAGCGGCCGGTGTCGTCGAATCAGTTGGAAAAGATTGTCGACGCGACGGAGGCGTTCCTCGTGGATGCACCGGAGCGCGAGCGCACTACGTCCGAGGTCGGCGAGTTGATCATGCAGCACCTCAAGGGGCTGGACACGGTGGCGTACATCCGCTTTGCGAGTGTGTATCGCGACTTCAAGGATGTGAACGAGTTCAAGGAAGAGCTGGAAGGATTGCTGGGGAGTCACGGGAAGAAGAAAGGCTAGCTGTTCGACTCCGATCGCAAGAAAGGCAAAAGCAAAGGCAACCGCAGGTCCTTCGACTCCGTTTGCCGCAAAGGGCGCGGCAAACTCCGCTCAGGATGACAGCTGTATTTATGTTGCGAACTTAAGAGGCGGGACAGAAAAGCTAGAGGCTAGGAACTCGAAGCTAAAGGCTGGAAACTCGGAGCTAACGAAGTATGGCAAATACAAAAACGCACAAAGTAACGCTGATTCCCGGCGACGGCATTGGGCCGGAAGTTACGCAGGCGGTGGTGCGCATTCTTGAGGCCACCGGCGCGAAGTTCGAGTGGGAGCGCTTTGCCGCGGGCGCTGAGGCCTTCGAGATTCACGGCGAGTACATTCCGGCGGCGCTGTACGAATCGATCGAGCGCAACCGCGTGGCGCTGAAGGGGCCGGTTACGACGCCCATCGGCGGCGGGTTCAAGAGCATCAACGTCACGCTGCGCAAGAAGTTCGATCTCTTCGCCAATCTGCGGCCTATTCGCAATCTGCCTGGCCTCGACACCAAGTATCCGGGCGTGGACCTGGTGATTGTGCGCGAAAATACCGAGGGCGAGTACGTGGGCCTGGAGCACGAGGTGGTTCCGGGCGTGGTGGAAAGCATCAAGGTGATCACCGAGAAGGGATCGACGCGCATTGCGCGGTTTGCCTTCGAGTACGCGCGCAAGCACGGGCGGAAAAAGATTCACTCGATCCACAAGGCCAACATCATGAAGCTGTCGGATGGGCTGTTTTTGCGCTGCGCGCGGAAGGTGGCCGAGGAATTTCCGCTGATTACTTACGGCGAGCACCTGATCGACAACACCTGCATGCAGCTGGTGATGAATCCCTACCAGTACGACACGCTGCTGCTCGAGAATCTCTACGGCGACATTGTGAGCGACTTGTGCGCGGGGCTGGTGGGCGGTTTGGGACTTGCGCCGGGCGCGAATCTTGGTGTGAACTGCGCGATTTTCGAGGCGGTGCACGGGTCGGCGCCGGACATTGCGGGCAAGGATGTGGCTAATCCCACGGCGCTGTTGCAGTCTGCGATTCTGATGCTGCGGCATCTGGATGAGGAGGCCGCGGCCGACAGGGCGCAGAAGGCGCTGGAGACGGTGTACGTTGAGCGAAAGACACTGACGCGCGATGTGGGCGGCACGGCGGGGACTACGCAGTTTACGGAAGCGGTGCTGACGGCGATGGCGTAAGGCTGGTCTGTAACCGCATCAATCGCACATGCGCAGTTGAGTTTCCCGGGCCTCAAGAGCGAGACAAGCGGACCCGGCGATACAGCTCAGGAGTCAGTATCGGTAGTGGGTCGGTTTGAAAGGACCGCTCCTCAGGGGCTATTGATCCCTGCAAGAGAAATGTCGTTGCGCCGTCCCTACGGGACTCCGAGGCATATCTGGGTGGCTCGCGTTCCCCACGCTGAAGCGCGGGGCTAACAAACGCTGCGCCTCCGGCGCGCTATTTCAGTAGCCGAAGATCTCAACAAGAATGCGGTTTATTTCTGGATCGCTGCGGAGTTTATCGAGAAAAAGGGCAGAGGTAGCGGCGAGGCTGAAGGCGGGCGTGGACTCTGCTTGTGCGCTGGCGAGCGCCTGGCGAATGGCCGGAATGTCGCCCCAACCGGCGAAGATAGACAATATCGAGAACGCAGGAATAAACTCGCCGCGGCTGCCGCGGTCTTCGAGTTCATGCAATAAGCGGGCGGCATCATCGCGGCGCCCGGCGCGACCGTATGCCGTTCCCAGTAGACCTATATAGAGTGGCGCGCGCGAGGCGACGATGACCTTTTCCAGGGTTTCAACGGCCTCCGCGTTGCGGTCAAGAAGGCACAACGACAGTCCTTTGGCCCAATTTCCGAACAAGTAATCCGCTTGCAATTCCACCGACTGCTGAGCGAGCCGCAACGCGGGTTCAAATTGCCGCGCGTTCACGAAGGAGAGAGATGCAAGACCATGAATGAACGGAGAAAGCGGATCCAATTGGCAGGCCAGCGTGACATGGGCTAACGCGTCTTTCGGGCGACGATCCAGCGCCAGAAATATGCCATAGTAGGCTTGCGCGAGGGAGGAGCGGGGGTTGATGGCGAGAGCTTTCTGAAAGTGCGGGCCGGCTTCACGCCAGTTGGAGACGAAGTAAAAGGCGTAGATGGCGCGCGAGAAGTTGACCTCCCAAAGCTCGGAAGCAAGCTCGACGGCTTTGGTGACGGCGGCAAGAGCCGGTGGTTGGGATTGCTCGTGCGAGATCCAGCCGTAGACGCGGAGGATGCCATAGCAGTCGGCAAGCCCCGACCAGGCGAGGGCAAAGCCTGGATCGAGCTCAAGGGCCTGCTGGAAGCACTTCATACCCAGGCGTACCGAAGAGGGCGATCGCTGGCTGCACAGATGGCGGCCCTTGAGGTAAAGCTCATAGGCGTCAAGGTTCTGCGTCGCCGGCTTGACGCCCGCGCTGAGGGTCACCTTGAGCTGATCGGCGATGGCGTGGGCAATCTCGTCCTGGACTTCGAAGATGCCTTCCATCTGCCGGTCGTAGCGCTCCGACCAAAGCTGGAAGCCGTTCCGGGCGTCAACCAACTGCACGGTCACGCGGACGCGATTGCCGGCACGGCGAACGCTGCCGTCGAGAACGTTGGCGACGCGAAGCTTCGACGCGATTTCGCTCATCTCAGTGTTCTTGCCCTTGAAGGAGAACGAAGAGCTGCGTGCAGCGACACGCAAGCCTTCGACCTTACTTAACGCAATCAGAAGTTCTTCCGCTAAGCCGTCGCTGAAGTACTCGTTTTCCTTGTCGGCGCTGAGATTGGCGAAGGGCAACACGGCGATGGATGGGGTTTCGGGCGGCCGCGCCGCGGACTGCGTCAGCTCCTTCAATGCCCGCTTCAACGCGCTCATGCCGGAAAACCGCGCGGAAGGCTCTTTTGCCATGCAGCGCGTGACAATGGCATCGAGCTCCGCGCTCACATGGGGCGCGATCTCCCGCAACGGGCGCGGTTCCTTGTGAAGAACCGCTTCCATGGTTGAAATCGACGTGGCTTCGTAAAACGCACGCTTACCCGAGAGCATCTCGTAGAGAAGTACGCCGAAGGAGAATTCGTCGGAGCGGCCATCTACGGGCCTGCACGCCACTTGCTCGGGCGACATGTAAGCCGGCGTCCCAATGATGGTTCCCGCCTGTGTCGCGTCCGAGATGGTTTCGTCGGATGGTCCGACCGTCTCCCGTACCTTGGAAAGTCCGAAGTCCAGCACCTTCACGCGGTCCGCAGCCTTCACGTTGGCCGGTTTCAAATCGCGGTGGATGACTCCCCGCTCGTGCGCGTACTCCAGCGCGTCCGCAATCTGCCCGGCAATGCGCACCGCTTCCTCAACCGGGATCGGTCCCTTGGCGATGCGTTCTACCAGGGTGTCGCCTTCAATAAGCTCCATCACAAGTGCGCCTTCTTCCACACCGAAGATGGTGGCGATGTTGGGGTGATTGAGCGAAGCCAGTACCTTAGCCTCGCGCGTGAAACGGGCCAGCCTCTCGGGGTTCTTCGCGAGTTTATCGGGAAGAATCTTGATGGCCACTTCGCGATCCAGCCTGGTGTCAAAAGCGCGATAAACCTCTCCCATGCCTCCAGCGCCGAGCTTTGAGGTGAGCTTGTAATGTGCAATGAAGGCTGGGTGGGCCATGGGCTTACGTAGATCGAATCGTAGCATCTTTATATCGTTTGCTGGCAGGATTGTGTGGGGATTGCGGCCAGGTTCAAGGAACGGCCTGCGCTACGCGGTTGACTGAAGCTGAGCTAGCGGCGATGGCGTAAGGCCAGTGTTGGTGTCCCGGAAGTTCGCAGCATAAGTTGAAGCCCCGAAATGCAGGTCCTTCGACTCCGTCTGGCCGAAAAATTGGCCAAACGTCGCTCAGGATGACAGCGTGCTTTTGATGCGAACTCCGGAAACGGGATGCTAGACGAAGCTCTCGACGCGGCGCAGAATGGCAGCTACGCCACTGACGGAGCCGTGGTTCTTATCGAGAATCGGCGATGTGCTGATCTCCAGTTTGATCTGCTGCCTTTCGCACGTCATCACGGTGGCCGTCCCGATACAAGGGAATTCGAGCATGGCTTGCAGACTGAGTGCCGCATTGCCTCCGCCGGGACGCGCCTGAATCGACAGGAGCTCGTCGATCGCCATGCCCGTCAACTCGTTTGTGCTCCAGCCGCAGAGCCGTTCCGCTGCGGGATTCACCGAGCGGATCACGCCGAGCGCATCGGTGAGGATCATGGCGTCGGCAAGGGAGCGCATGATGCTCTCCAGCCATTGACAGGTGCGCTGCGCCTCTTCGAGCGCATGCATTCTTTCGGTCACATCCATGAAGATCATGCGCACGCCCGCCGGCTTTCCACCGGTGGTGCGAATGATGCTGCGGTGGATCTCGTAGGTGCGGAATTTGCCGGAGCGATCGAAGATGGACCGGCAGATGACGGGAGGCTCCTCGCCCGAGGCCATGAGCGAAAGAAAGGCGGCGGTGCTGCGATTCTTTTCGTCGATGGCGAGCAGATCCCATCCACTTTTGCCGATGAGCTCGCCTTGTTCGGGATGGTGCAGAGCAAGGGTTGCGCGGTTGGCGCGCGTGAGGATTCCCTGCGCGTCCATTTCCACATAGGGCAGAGGCAGGTGGTCGATATTGAGCAACGGCCGGCGGGCGGGGTTGAGGGCGGGCCCTGGCGCCGCCGGGATGGAAGCGGCTCGACGATTGTCTTTCATCGCGTTCTCGCGCTGCTGGTCAGCAAGGTAATTTTGTAAAGATCGTCGGCAGTTTTCAGCCGCTCGATGGGTGTCAGGTCAAAGGTGATGGGAATGCGCAGCACGGTGGCACGGCCGCCGATGCTGACGGTGGATTCGCGATTCTGCATGGCGATGCGCTCCAGTTCCGCGGTAAGAATCTGTTCGTTGGGGCGGCCCAGCAAAATGGCCAGCAGCGACGAGTCGCTCCAGTGATAGATGGCGACGTCGGAGTTGAGGCTCTCGGTGAGAAACGCGGAGACGGCCATGAGGCAGTCCTCTACTGCCTCGGGGCCGAAGCGCTGGTTGATCATGTTCAGACAGCTCAGCCGAAAGAGGACGATGAATGCCTTGTCGCCGCCTTCGAGGAGTCGCTTGACGTGCTCGATGGCGCTGCCGCCGCCGCGCAGACCCGCGGCATTGAGGTTTTCCGTGGAGTGGTCGGCGGTGCGAAACTGCGAGGCTTCGGCAGGAGCGGATGCAGCGCCTTCGGGGTGCAGAAAAGCCTCCAGCCGATCTTGAAACTCCTGGATATTCTGCGCTGTGGTCACGCCAGCCAGCTTGTGAATCAGCCCGGCGGGGTTGGACGCAGAAGCATCGATGCCCAGGTTGCTCAAAAGTTCGCGGAAGAGAAACACGACCACCGCGCGCCACTCTATGGTGCGGTCGCGCAATTCGGCTTCGCTGCGGCTGCGATAGCTCTCGAACTCGCGCAACACCAGCCGCACCTGCGCCAGCTTCTCGCCTTCGGGCAGCCGGTCGGGGAGTTGCAAGGCGAGCCTGGCGACATTGGCGCGAAACTCCTTGTAGGTTTCTATGTCGACTTCCGGAACGCCCAGCGCAGCGCCTTCCACGACCAGGGTCAGCACGCGCTCGGGGTTGGGAAGCTCGATCGCCTTTTTCTCCGTCGAGCTCGCCCCGCCCAATCCAGTCATCTGGCGCAGGTTCATCCGGCAACGACTCCTCCCTGTTCTTATCGACCAAAACTGCCGCGGCAGTAGGGGCAGCGCGTGCCGCAAAGGCTGCGCGCACACTCGTCCTCTTGTACACTAGAGAGAAACAAGCGGGGCTAGCGGGGTTAGCGGAGCTAGATCGGCTCCTGGAGGCGACCGGGTTTCACGCGTGGCGGGCCGGAAACGCAATGAGGGACTCAAAAAGTAGACGACGATGAAAACCAAACATCCTGTAGGCATCCTGGGCGCGACCGGAATGGTCGGCCAGCGTTACATTCAATTGCTCGAAAACCATC
Source organism: uncultured Acidobacteriota bacterium (assembly GCA_963826735.1). GTDB lineage: Bacteria > Acidobacteriota > Terriglobia > Terriglobales > Acidobacteriaceae > Telmatobacter. Next base: position 316,450 of record CAWGYN010000001.1, on the reverse strand, counting down.
CCTGGTTCGAGGTGACCTGGCTTGCGGCCAGCGACCGGTCGAGTGGAAAGACTTATGGCGAGGCCGCCAAGTGGCGTCTGGACACGCCGCTGCCGGAGCGGATCGCGAAGATGATGGTGTCGCCGGCTGAGCCGGATGCCGCGCCGAAGATTGTGTTTGCCAGCGTGGACGCGGCCATTGCGCGCGAGATGGAGCCGAAGTTTGCCGCGGCCGGTTGCGCGGTGATCTCGAATTCGAGCGCCTTCCGCATGGCGCCCAACGTGCCGCTGGTGATTCCCGAAGTGAACGCCGATCATCTGCACTTGATCGAAGAGCAGCCGTCGCGCAAAGAGTCGGGCGGCTACATTGTGACCAATCCCAACTGCTCGACGATCGGACTGGTGATGGCGCTGAAGCCGATCGAGGAGCGCTTCGGGATCGAGACGATTTTTGTGACCACGATGCAGGCGGTGAGTGGCGCGGGCTATCCCGGCGTGGCGTCGATGGACATTCTGGACAACGTGGTTCCGTTCATCGGCAGTGAAGAAGAAAAGATGGAGGCGGAGACGCTGAAGCTGCTGGGCCATCTGGAAGGCCACGGCGTGGAGCCGCTGGGCGCGAAGATCACGGCGCATTGCAATCGCGTGCCGGTGGTGGACGGGCATACGGAATGCGTGTCGATCAAGCTGGGCAAAAAGCTGGGCAGGGAAGTGACGCGCGAGGACATTCTGGCGGCATGGGCGGAGTTCAATCCGCTGGCCGGGCTGGGATTGCCGTTTGCGCCCGAGCAGCCGGTGGAGTGGACGGGGCAGAATGACCGGCCGCAACCGCGCCTCGATCGCAATCGCGGCAACGGCATGGCGGTGACGGTGGGACGGCTGCGCCCGTGCAACGTGCTGGACTGGAAGTTTGTGCTGCTTTCGCACAACACCGTGCGCGGCGCGGCCGGCGCAACCATTTTGAATGCCGAGATGCTGGCGAGCATGGGGAAATTGGAAAACAGTTCTCAGCTATCAGCCGTCAGCTCTTAGCTTGTTGTGCGGGTGGTGGGCTGAATTGGCTGACAAGGGGTCTTCGGGTCGAGCGGGGCGAGGATGCAATTTCTTGTGTAAACTTCGGGAGCCCTCGGCAGAGACGAGATAGCTGAAAGCTGACGGCTGAAAGCTGGTTTGGATTTCGCATGAACCTGGTAGTGATGAAGTTTGGCGGCACGTCGGTGGAGGATCCGGCGGCCATTGGGCGCACCGCGGCCATTGTGGCCGGGCGCGTGGCCTTGGGCAAGAGCCCCGTGGTGGTGGTGAGCGCCATGGCCAAGGTGACCGACCAGTTGCTGCGCGCTGCGGCCGCGGCCGCGCAGGGCGACCGCACCGGAGCGCTGGCCATCAGCTCGCGGCTGCGCGCGCGGCATCGCGACACGGCGGCGGACCTGGTGAAGAATGCGGCCGAATGCGCCGCGCTGGTTTGCACTCATCGACGAAAAATTCGACGCGCTCGACGAAGTGCTGCGCGGCCTGGCGGCGATTCGCGAGCTTACGCCGCGCATCTCCGACCTGATTGTGAGCTACGGCGAGCGGCTTTCCAGCCGCATTGTGGCCGCGGCTTTCCGCGAGCGCGGCATCGACGCGGCGCATGTGGACGCGCGCGAGATCATCGTCACCGACTCGGAGTTTCAGAAGGCCGCGCCGCTGGACGACATCATCGAGAAGCGCGCGCAGGAAAAGCTGCTGCCGCTGCTCGCCGAGGGCAAGGTCCCGGTGATGGGCGGCTTCATCGCGTCGAACGAAGCGGGATTGACGACCACGCTGGGCCGCGGCGGGTCGGACTACACCGGCGCGCTGGTGGGCGGCGCGCTCGACGCCGAGACCATCGAGATCTGGACCGACGTGGACGGCATCATGACCGCCGATCCGCGCGTGTGCCCCGACGCGCTGCGCGTGAAGGTGATCAGCTTTGAAGAAGCGGCGGAGCTGGCCTACTTCGGCGCCAAGGTGCTGCACCCGGCCACGATTCTGCCGGCGGTGAAGAAGAACATTCCGGTGCTGGTGCTGAACAGCCGCAACGCCGCGCTGCGAAGGCACGCGCATCATCTCGATGGCGCCGCACTGCAAGAGCCCGTTCAAGTCGATCGCGGTGAAGAAGAAGCTGACCATCATCGACATTGTGGCCAGCCGCATGCTGCATGACGCACGGCTACATGAGCAAGATCTTCGCCATCTTCGACAAGCACAAATGCCCGGTGGATATGGTTTCGACCAGCGAGGTTTCCGTTTCGCTGACGCGTGGACTCGAACGCCAGCCTGCCGGAGATTGCCGCCGACCTGAGCAAGCTGGCGGATGTGACACTACGAAGGCAAGAAGGCGCTGGTGTGCATGGTGGGCGAGGATATTCGCGGACAGAACGGCATGGCCGCGCAGGTGTTCAACGCCATCCGGCACATCAACGTGCGCATGATTTCGCAGGGCGCAAGCGAAATCAACATGAGCTTCATGATCGAAGAAGACGACGCCGATGAGGCGGTGCGGTCGCTGCACGCGGCGTTCTTCAAAGAGCCCGATCCGGAAATCTTCGACGTGGAAGCGAGAAAGCAGTTGTCAGTGGTCAGTGATCAGAGAATCGTGAGCCGTGAGCCGTGAGCCGTGAACCGTGTGGCGTGATCTGTTCACGGTTCACTGAACCACTGATTCCGAAGGAACGTATGCTGATTCTCGTTCTCGGCAAGGGAAAAACCGGCTGCTTGGTGGCGGAGGTGGCGCGGGAGCGCGGCCACGGCGTGCGCGCGCTCGACATCAACGAGAATCCTGCATGCCTCGGCGCTGACGGCGCCCAACCTGGCCGGCGTGGATGTGGTCATCGACTTCACGGCTCCCGAAGCGGCCGTTGAAAACATGCGCGCGGTGCTGGCCTCGGGCGGGCGCATCGTGGTGGGCACCACCGGCTGGTACGCACAAGCTGAACGAGATGAAGGCGCTCGCCCTGCAGCGCGGCGGCGGGCTGCTCTACGGGACGAATTTTTCCATCGGCGTGCAAAAGCTCTTCCGACTGACGGCGGAGCTGGCGAAGCTCGAGGGCTACAAATTCTCCATCGACGAGACGCATCACGTGACGAAGCTCGACGCGCCCTCGGGAACGGCGATCACGCTCAAAGAGATCATTCTTGGCGTTCGGCCGGGCATCGACGTGCCCATTGAGTCGCATCGCGTGGGCGACGCCAAGGGCGAGCACATGGTGCGCGCCACGAGCGACTGCGATGTGCTGGAACTGCGGCACGATGCGCATTCGCGGCGCGGATTTGCGCTGGGCGCGGTGCGCGGCGCGGAGTGGCTGGCGGGTAAATCGGGAGCCTGGGAGTTCCGCGAGATCTTTGACCAGCTATAGCTCAAGCTCAGTATTGCCATGACCCCGCGGATGCGCGAAATGACGTGCTACGGCACATTGGCCAGAGCATCGCGGGCGATGCCGCGTTTCACCGCCTCCAGGTTGCATTGCGAATAGATTGACAAATCATCCAACTCAGTCTGAGGGTTGGGCGGTTCGGGACGGTCGGTGTGAGCAGCAAAAAACACCAATATTCTATCGCCTTTCTTTAGCTCCGCAAGTTTTCTGTTTCCCCAGTTAATAAATTCATACTCTCCGACCGGTTTCCAATCATAAATTGCGGAATCAACGGGAACGACGTTTTTGAGACTTTCCAATATGCGAAAGCGAATCCATTTTTGTTTCCCATAAAGCTCTTGCGAGCTTCGCACAGCCGTGACCTCGGCGATGGCGACAAAATAATTATCCCGGGCGGCAATTTCGAGGGGCTGTTCCTCTTTGATTTGCCGCTCGTTTGAGTCAGGCTGATTGTAAAGACGCCAGACAGAGGGCATCAATTCAGAGGCATATTTACAAGCCAAGAGTTGGGTTAGACAAGCCAGATTGAAGTCGAGGAGTTGGTCGACGATTGCGGGATCGGCAAAAGGAGAGAAATGGGCGTAGAGATCGTCACGGCTTTCGCAGCCACTAGGTCGCCCGACAAAATACTCGGGGTGTTTAAACAGACGCGGTCGGTAGTCAAATCGAAAGCTCGTCATTCCGATTGCGTCGCCTATTAGGACATAGCTGATCGATTCCTTGCTGTCCGGACTGCGAGTGAAAGTATCGATGGCGGCCGAGTAAGATTTGGTCCATATGATCCCGTTCTTGACCCCGACCCGAGCAACTATAGATGCGAATCGGCCGCCAAGCAGATAATACGGACGATACAAAGCAGCGCAGTACGGGCGGGCTTCCTCGCGAATCTCCGCTTGGGGAAAAATGTGGATGGGGAACGCATGACAGAAGTCTTCCATCGCGATCTGGTAGTCACACTTCTTTGAGGAGCACTCGCCTTCCCACATTCCCCACTTGCCCCAGCGATACATCAGCCGTTGCGCGTCGGCCCAGGTGCTTTTGCCCATTTGAATTTGGCGGATGTCGGCGAGCAATCGTTCGGCGCGCCAGCGAAGGATGTACTGCTGAATGCGCACGATGGCAATGAGGCAGACGACCGGCGCGAGAATTGCGATGGCCGCAATCCTGATCCATCGACCCCAACGTACATGGGAGGCCATACGTCATTAGACACCGGAAGGGGCGCGTTTGTTCCAAGCCGGGCAGGCGGCGGCTGGGAGTTCGTGCGATCCCACCCATTTCCGCTAAAAACGCGGAAATGGATGGGGCACGGAGGGTTCTTCTTCGAGCGATCAGAGAACGCTATGGGCGACGGTCAGAGCGTTGTGTATTCGTCAAGCAACCGCAGATAGAGACGGTAGTCGTCGATCGAAACTGCGGGCGGGGTCTGGTGGTCGACGCTGGGGATGAAGCCGCCGGTGCGCATGATCGGCACTAGCCTTTCGAATTCTGTACGCATGGCGGTTTCGCCGAGGTGCATGACGAGCTTGTTGTAGTGGCCTACCATGCGCAGGGTGGGATAGGCCTGGCGCAGCACCATGCCGTCTACCTTCGCTTGCCGCTCCAGCGGCAGCACGCCTTCTACACCCACCGATTGCAGCCACGGCACAAGCTTTGTCACATCGCCGTCGCTATCCATGATGGTGAGGATGTTCATTTCCTTCACGCGCTCGAGCAGGCGCAGATAGTAGGGCGTCATGAACTGATCGCAGATGCGGCGCGAAATCATGGGGCCGTGGTTGTACGACATGTCCTCGGCGATGGTCATGAAGGTGGGCACGCAGGCTTTGCCGATCTCTTCGAGGAGGCCGAGGTTGAAGTTGAGCAGGTCAGTGTTGATGCGGTGCAGCAGCTCGGGTTGATCGGCGTAGGCGAGCATCATGGTTTCAAAGCCGAGCAGCGTGCGCGGAAACCAGAAAAAACCTTCGAGGGTGATCCAGACCACGGCTTCGCCGCGCGCCTGGCGGCCGGCCCAGGGACGCATGGAGTCGATGGCCGCGCTGTGATTGGGATAAAGCGAGGGCAGAATGCGCAGGTAGTCGTCCATGTTGGCGACGGTGCCCTCGATGTGGTGCTGCACGGCCTCGATGGTGGGAGCGGTGGTGGAAAACCAGAATTGCTGGTAGGGATCGAGGCCGAAATATTCGGCGATTTCGAAGACGCCGGTGAGGTTGGCGGGGAGCCCCTCGGTGTGCCAGCGATCGATGGTCAGGTCCCACCACATGGCCCACTCCCAACGAGGCAGGCGGTCGATGGGCTGAAAGTTCATGAGGGCGCGAAAGCGTTCAACGTGATTCATGGCGATGGTGTGGGTGCTCTTGCAACCATGGTACACGAGATGTGCGGGACCGGTCTCTGAAGAGTCCACGGCTGGATCCGCGGATTTGCATTCTATCTTACGGCCGGTCAAATATGCGATTATGCGATCGGGTAGAAAATAACAAGAATTGACAAAGCCTGTTATTCGGTCCAGCATGAAAAGCAGGAGATTTCCCCATGAATGTTTCCCTGACTCGCGAACTCGATAAGTTTGTTGCCGCCAAGGTTGCTTCCGGGCGCTATACCTCGGCCAGCGAGGTGGTGCGCGAGGCGTTGCGGCTGCTCGAAGAACAGGATCGCACGCGCGTTGGCCAGCTTGCGGCATTTAACCGGGAACTGGCGGCCCGACTCCAGTCTCTGGATCGCGGGGAGTACGTCGAGCCGGAGGCGGTCTGGAGACGCTTGGAACAGAGGTCGCTTGAGCGTAGAAAGCAGAAGAAATGATCAAGTATATTGTCAGCTCCGCAGCGGAGGGGGACCTGACTGAGATCTGGGAGTACATCGCTCACGACAGTGTGGTCGCTGCGGATCGCTGGATCAGGAGGCTACGCGAAGCCATCGAAGCGCTCGCCCGGAACCCTGGAATCGGTCACAAGCGGCCGGACCTTACAGATTTTCCCATTTTCGTCTGGCCTGTTGGCGCGTATCTCATTCTTTATCGCGTCCGGAAGAAACGCCTGGAAGTTGTGGCCGTCACCCACGGCGCGCGGGACATTCCGTCTTTCCTTCGTGAGCGCACCCAATAAGAATTCGATCATGCTGCCCAAGATGCCTCCGGGCTTTCACGCCGTTCTCGCCGAAGCATTATAAACTTGACCTGTTATGGAAATGACGGGCTGTGGTACCGCAATTGTGACGCCGTTTCGGGCCGATGGATCGGTGGATGAGCCGGCGCTGTGGTCGCTGGTGAACTGGCAGATCGAGTCGGGCATCGATTTTCTGGTGGCCTGCGGCTCGACGGGCGAGGCCGCGACGCTGGACGAGGAAGAGTGGCTGCATACCGTCCGTCTGGTCATCGATGCGGCTGCGGGGCGCGTTCCTGTTTGGGCGGGCTGCACGCACAACTGCTACCCGTGTGCTGCTGCGGCAGGCGGCGCTGCTGAAGCGCGTGCCCGGTTTGGCCGCGGTGCTTTCGGCCAATCCCTATTACAACAAGCCGACGCAGGAGGGGCAGTTCCAGCATTTTCTGGCGCTGGCGCGCGAGGTGGATCCGCTGCCGGTGTGCGTGTACAACGTGCCGGGACGCACGGCCGCGAACCTGGAGCCGGAGACTGTGGTGCGTCTGGCCGCAGCGGCAAAGAACATCGAGGCCATTAAGGAAGCCAGCGGCAAGGTCACGCAATTTGCCGATCTGGCGCATCAACTGCCGCGCGGCTTCAAGATTTTCTCGGGCGACGACAACCTGGCACTTGCGGCCATCGCCGTGGGCGCGCACGGGCTGATCAGCGTGGCCTCAAACGAGGCGCCGGCCGAAGTGACACGCATGATTCGCGCAGCGCTCGACAACCGCTGGGACGATGCACGCGATCTGGAGCGGCGCTTTGCGCGGCTGTTCGAAGCGAATTTCTGGGAGTCGAATCCCAGCCCGGTAAAAACCGTGCTGAGTCTGATGGGGCGCTGCGGCGATACGGTTCGTTTGCCGCTGGTGCCTCCCATGGCGGCCACGCGCGACCAAGCTGGAGCGGCTGGCCGGGGAACTGGGTCTGCTGAAACACACGCCGATTCCGGAGGGCGTGAGGTCGGAAGTTTACTGACTTGAAGCGGAGTTAGCGACATTAGCGGGGTTAGGTTTTGAGTTTCTGTTGGCGCAGACAGTCTGTTCTTACGCCCCCTGCGGGGGCTGAGAATTCGCAGGCAACTTATTCCCCAGGCTCACGCCTGGGCCTATCGTCTTTCGCCCGCTTCGCGGGCTCTGCGTTCCCCTGCGACCTGCTCCGTAAGAGCATAAGGCGATCAGGATTCACGCTTGCGGCGCTCATGGTCTTGTTTGCGGTGCTACGGACGGCTGCGGCGCAGAGCCAGACGAATACCACGGGGGCTGAGAGCAATTCCGCGGCGCCGCAGACCAGTCCTGCGCAGTCGCAGCCGGGCACAACGCCGCCGGATCGCACGGAACTGCTGAAGGTGAAACCGAATATTTCGGGGCAGCGTAACGGAGTTTTCATTGAGCCTGACCCGCATCGATTTTGCCGACCATACTGGCTTTGTTTCGCTCTTCGACGGCAAAACGCTCACCGGATGGGATGGGCAGCCTGGCGTGTGGAGCGTGGATGATGGCGCCATTGTGGGCGTGTCAACCAAGGAACATGTGGCCGGCAATTCCTTTCTTGTCTATCACGGCGCGGAGGCGAGGGACTTCGACCTGAAGCTCGAGATCAAGGTGGAGTGGGGCGGTGGCAGCGGCGTGCAGTACCGCAGCAGCACCGGCATTCCGCCCGGACGCACGGCCGGCAAGGGCGAGCCGCCGCTCGATCCGCGCTGGGTGATGATTGGGCCACAGGCCGACTTCTGGTATCCGGTGAACGAGCACGCCAAGCAATATAGCGGGCAGCTCTACTCGCAGAATACTTCGCTGGGAATTGTTGCCTGGCGCGGGCAGGTGGTCGAGTCGGAGCCGGGAAGGTTTCAGCGCCTGGTGGGAACCATCGGCGACCGTGCGCAACTGGGCACGTATGTGAAAGACGGCGAGTGGAACCAGTACACGATCATCGCGAGGGGCGGTGTGATTCTGCACATCCTCAATGGACAACTAATGGCGGTGCTGGTGGATGACGATCCGGCTTCGACGAACAATGTTGCGGGGCTGTTCGGATTGCAGATCGAGGGCACACCCTGCAAAGTGTCCTTCCGCGATATCTGGTTGAGAAAAATTAACTGAAGGCTAACAAGGATCAGACCGCGTGAAAACGTGTCTCCGGCTTTTGTGGTGTCCCACCCTTTTCGCAAGGGGCGCGAAAAGGATGGGGCAACGGCAACGGAGTTTCTTGCGACATCTGGTTGAGAAAAATTGACTGAAGTGGATTATATATAGACGGGGAAAAGTGCGGGGAGATGACATCGTTGTATGACGAAAGTTCAGCAGAAAAAGTCTCAACTTTTTCGCAACTTTGTTGTATCCTTTGGGGTCATTACTGAGCGACGGCACGATAGTGACTTCAATCTCTCTAAAAATGCCGCCGTAATCAAATTCAGACGGCGGCTCCGTGTATGAGCTCGTCCTGGAACGGCTAATTCTTTTTTGCTAACGTTGAGAGCCAGTGTTCGTTCATGCGTGCACGACGTGGCCCGCAACCTTAGCGCCGTTCCGGATGTTGCGGTCTGCGATCCGGGTTTGCCCGGAGGCTGACCAGCTCGTGTTGCGGATGCCCGCGGAAAGCGACGACCCTCTATGTCCCCCAATTCATTGGGAAAGCTCCTGAAGTTGGCGCTGTTGCCTCTTAGTGCAGCGTTCATCGCGACGATGGGCTGCGGCGGCTCCATGGTCGCAAGCAATGGCGGAACGCAATCCGCCAACACCGGCCCGGCGTTTGTGGTTGGCACCGATGCGCCGGCGCCATTGCCCTCCGTAGTCGGCGTCAAGATTCAGCTCGAAAGTATCGTGCTGACCAACGGGACAACGAAGTCGAACAACCTGCTTGTGAGCCCCGTCACCGTGGACTTTGCGCGCTTCAACGGCTTGCAGGGCCTGGTGGATATGAACGATGTTCAGACCGGAACCTACACCGGCGTAACGATCGGGTTGGGGACGTCGAATGAAATCGACTACCTGAACACGGGCGCCGCGCCGCCAACCATCTCCATGCCTGACGCCCACGCTGACGACATCGACAGTAAACATCACGCTGAACAACCCTCTTACAGTCAGCGCCACCGGCGGAGTGCCTGTGGGCCTGCGCATGGATCTCGATCTGGGGCAGTCGATCCAGACGAGCGGCGGTAGTATTACGGGCACGATCGATCCGACGTTTGACGTGAAGACGGTGGCGCGCACCGACCAGGGCGCACACATTGACGAGTTCATCGCATCGGTGACTACCGCGCCTACCAGCGCGACCGCTACTTCGTTTGTGATCACGGGCCCGCACGGCGAAGCGTTCACCATCAACATCTCCAGTTCGACGGAGTGGGATGGCGGCGCAACGGAGAGCCAGTTGATCAGTGACGGCTCGAACGCGATCGTGGTAGTGTCCGGGCAGTTCGATCCCGCCGACCAGACGCTGGATGCGGATGAAGTTGCCATTGTTTCTGACACGGGCTTCTACGCAGGCGGTCTGGTGACCTACGTGACGCCTACCACGGGCGCGGCCACTGACATGCAGTTCTACGTTCGTCACGTATTGCCGTCGGAGCTCTCTGCGGTTCCGTTGGGCGGAATCGCCAACGTGACCATCACAGGCAATGAGAAAGTACGGCATCTATTGGATGCACAATGCTCTCACCAACCTGCTCTTTAACGACACATCGTTGACGGCCGGTCAGGAGATCTCGGTGGGCGGACCCGATCCGACAGCGAGTCCCATTACGGTGAAGCGCATCCACCTGCGGAACTGGGGCTATAACGGCACCATTGTTGCGGGCAGCAGGAATTCGTCGCAAGGTACCTTCCAGATGAATGTGACCGGGTTTGCGGGGCAGGTCATTCCTTCGCCCATCACCGTATACCTGGGCACGGGTTGCGACTTCCGCTACGGATTCGGGGCATTCAGCGACCTTACGGATAGTGCCAAGATTCGTGTGGTGGGCATCCTGCTAAAGTTCAACGGGCAGACAGTGCTGGTGGCTCGTCATATTGACGGGCTCACCCTGACCGACACGGCTGTAACCGCCTGGCAGTAAGACGGGCGCATGAACGACAAACACGCCGGGGCCGCGGATCAAGCGGCTCCGGCGTGTTTTTGTTTCGTGCGTTATGCTGCATTCAAAGTTCATCTGCCGATGTGCGGGTCAGAAGACCCGCACTACCGCCGGTCAGGAGACCGGCGGTACTTCTCAGAACAGGTCTGCGATCGGTGGGAACGTGAGCAGCAACCCGAGTATCAGTAAGACAAAAGCTGCGGCATTGATGCGCGCCAGCGTCACGCTCCTGTTGCGCCAGCGCGCGTGGAGAATCGCCCACGCGGCAATCCACAACACGATGGCGCAGGTGGTCACGCCGGAGAGCGGGCCGGTGGGCTTGGAAAAAATCATCAGGTTTTTGATGGCGGCGGATTGGTCGGCAAGGATGGCGAAGACGGCCACGAGAGACGCGCCGGTGCCAGCCGCGAGAATGGCCGCGGCGCCGGCGCCGTTGGGGCGAGTTGCGGACGAAACGGAAGTGGAAGCGATTGGCGCGCTCATTTCGATTCTCCCTGAACGATATGGATGACCGGGCCGCCCTCAACGGGCGCGTTCTTGTTGATCATGGCGCCGAAGAATCCCGCGACGCCGGCGGCGAGGAGCGAGGTCCACACAAACGCGAGAACCGCGGCGCGCAACTGGGGATGGTTTTTGAGGTCGCGTCCATATTGCAGGGACCACAGCCGCGGCCATGGTGATGGAGATGGGCGCGATCCAGGCCACGTGCTCCTTCCACTCCATGCCGATGGAGTGCCAACCGCTGGTTGTGGGGCTTGCCATCAGCAGCCGCTGCGGAAATGCCGCGAGGTTCGTCGTGCCCGGCGGTGGAACCGCGCGATACCAGGGATAGATGATGTATGCGCCTGTGAGCACGGCCAACCACGCCAGCGCGGCCATACAGACGAGATAAACGCGGAGAAATTTTTCGTCACGCTCCGTGGGCAGCTCAGGGTTGTGCGTGCAATAGCGGCGGTAGAGCTCGACCAGCGCGCCGGAACAGGCCAACAGGTAAAGCGCGCCGAAGCCCATGCCGTGGATGAGGGTCCACAGACTGCGTGATGTCATTTCCATGTACACGATCCTTTCATGCCTATCGTTCCGAGTGTGACGGGGTCACACGGACTGCGGGAAAAGGCCGAATTTGCGGCCGACCGCGAGAGAACCACCCGCAGGGGCTAAAGCCCATTACCCATTTTGCGCTGCTTGCGGCGCGAGGAAACTCGCGCCCTGATACAAAGCGCCTTGCCAAACTAGTTCTTCTGATGCCACTACAGTCCGTTCTTGCCGGGCGGTGTGGGAAAGAGTGCGTTGCCGGCGGATGCTTTCTGCTGGTCCGGGGATGCGTCCTTGTTTTCCTTGCCCCACGTCCAGTACATACCCACGTAGGCGTAGTTTTCGGTTTGTCCCGCGACGGAGTGGCCATAGCAGAACAAAATCTGCTCGTTGGTATTGTGCTTGAAGTGATAGTAGCCGCCCACATCGATCATGGCCGAGCGCCCGGTTTGCGCGGCGGCAAATCCCTCGCGACCATGAGCAAAGATTTCCGCGCCCAGCTCCCACTGCTCGCTCAACTCGCGCTTGATGAGCCAGCCGGTGTAGGGGAAGTCGCGGTAATTGGCCTGGGGAACGACCTGATCGCCGCCGCCTCCGTCAAAAAGCCATTTGCCGGAATTCTTCTGCAGCCAGATGGGCAGCTTGTACCAGACCTTGCCCACGCCGAGGCCTTTGTCGAAGTTACCGGTGGGCATCTCGAACATGGTGAAGCTGCCGATCTGCGGAAAATGTTTGGACTCCTTGATGAACGCGATCTTGGCGCCCAGTTCCATGTCGGTGAGTCCGAAGGTGTCGGGTCCCTGGCCTGCGGGATCGTAGACCTTGCTGTTTAGAGGAGCGGACACACCCCACGGCAGAATGGCGTGGAGTTGGACGCGTGGCAGCGCGCCCCAATTGAATTCGAATGCAGGGCCTGTAGAGCCGAGCACGACTGGAGTGCCGTCGACGCCGCCGAAGATGTAAAACTCGTAGTGATGCAGGTCGACCGGGACGGGATCGTCGGTCTGGTAGGGCGGGCCTTGCGCGCGAAGCCGTGGGGCCACGCAAAGCAAGATTGCGAGCGCGGCAAGGCCGAGAAGCTTGCCGTCTAGCTGCCGCGAAGATCTATTTCGAGATGGGGAGCGATGCGCCGTGGGGAGAGCCCTCTGCGGCAAACGTTATATCGAATTTCGATACTCGTCAAGAAAATTTTGTGCAAATCATTGTATAGTGGGTGCTGTGATGGATCATAAACGCGAACTTTTCGACGGCCTGATTCGCATTCACGTGCTGCTGCACGCGCACGAGGAGCCGATCTTCGGCCTGGCCATGATGAAAGAGCTGGCGCATCACGGCTATAGCATCGGGCCGGGCACGCTCTACCCGCTGCTGCACGGGCTGGAGCGCGCAGGGCTGTTGAAGGCCGTGCACCATGGCGACGGAGAACGCAGGAAGATGTACAGGATTACTGCGGCGGGACGAAAAGCGCTGGCAGGGGCAAAAGAGAAAGTTGACGAGCTCTATCACGAACTACACGAGGCGCATCCGCGGAGACTTGGCAAGTCGGCAAGTTAGCAAGTCAGCGGGTCGGCGATTGAGCACGCTTAAGTAGGCGCGAGAGTCACTAGCGGCGACGCCCGCCTCCGCCGCTGGAGTGGCTCATCCTGGGAGCCTTGGGCGCACTGAAATGGCCGCCGCCGCCGGAGTTCCTTGGGGCTTGGTATTTTGGCGCGCTGAACTTCGGTTGCTTCTGGCTGCCGAATCCACGAAAACCGCCGGACTCATTGCGCGCCATGGAATTGCCATAGGGCTCATACGAGCGGCCGGAATAGGCGCGCGAATTCGTCTGCGGCGCGCGATAGGACGGATACGAATTGCTGTACCCGTTGCCATATCCATTGCCATACGCGTATCCGGGCCGCGCCGCGTAATTCTGCGGCGTGGACCTGTTGGCATAGCCGTAGCCGGGATTGCCGAAGGGCTGCGCCCGATTTGCGTAGGTGGGATTCGAGTACGTCTGCGCGCGGTTGGGGTAGGTCTGCGGATGATATGCGTAGTTCTGCGCGGGCAGCGCGGGATGCGTGTTTCCGTACCCCGGCTGCTGTGCGCCGCGGTACGAATACGCATCGGGGCGAGCGGGCTCACGGTTTGGCTCGGGCTGCCGCGCGTAGTTCTGCGCCGGGGCGCGGTTGCCGTACGCGCCGCCGCGCTGGTAGGAATTTTGGTACGAGTTTTGCGGAGTAGGATAGCGCCGGCCGGGGTTGCCGTAGCCGCCATTGCCGTAGCCGCCGGGTGCGCGCGCATTCTGACGCCAGCCGCTGTAGGCGCCGTTATACGCGCGTGGGCCGCCGCGCGGCAGACCCCAATCGCGCACCGAGGCGCTCGCGGTGAAGTAACCGGAGTGATGGAAGAGCACATTATGCCCCATCCAGTCGAGGCCCCATGACAACATGCCGAAGGGCATGCGATCGAAGGCGCCGAGTGCGAAGCTGAGGCCATATTGGATCGGCAGGCCACCGAAGAAGGAACCCAACGCGCCGACCAGCGAGAAGCCAGGATAGGGGGCGATGGGCGCGCCATATACATCCCACGGATCGTAGGTGGGGACGTAGACGACCTCCGGGTTGGGCGGCGCAATGTCAATGTAACCCTGGTTCTGGGTCACGTCTTCCTGCGGCGTGGTTTGCAAGTTGCCGGCCTGTTGGGCGCGATCGCGCAACACCTGGACGGTCTGCATGACGTCCTGCGGCTGGTTGTAGTAGGCATCGCCGAGGGCAGTGGTCCAGTCGAGGTCGTGGTTCAACAAGTCGAGCACATCGGGGAAAGCCGTTAGCGCTTTCACGCTCGGATCCCAATCACCCTGCTGATCGGCTCCCGCGGCAATCTGATCGGGCGCGCCGTAGCCTTGCGCGCGCATCTGCTGCAACCACTGGTCGGCCACGGCTACCTGCGCGGGATAGGTGGACGCGGTGAGAATCTGCGCCAAGAGTGCGTCGGGATAAAGTGCGATGGGCGCGAGAAGCTGCTCGAGCTGGTCGGCGCTTAGAGACTGCGGCGGGATGGCGGGCTGAGACAGTTGCTGATCCGGATACGGGGTTCCCTGATCGGGATATGGCGCGGCGTAAGACTGCTGCGGGGAGGGCTGCTGAACTTGCGGCTGCTGGTACAGCGGTTGCGCGTAGCCGTATTGGGGCTGCTGGTATTGGGGCTGCTGAACTTGTGGCTGTTGATATTGCGGCTGCGCGTAGGGGCTGCCGTAGTATCCGTTTGGCGACGCCGGATAGCCTTGCTGCGCCGCGAGATGCGCGGGTGCGGCGGCCAGGGCGATGAGGGCGGAGACAATCGCTGCGCCGGCAACGCTGGAAGCAAGCGCGCTCGGCTTCAATGCGGTTTTCATGATCCCTCACAGTCCGTTCCGGGCTGTCCCGGCTGAAAGCTCCGGGCGGCCGGAGCCGTTCCATTGCCTGCCCATCCCATTGCAAGTAGGAATCGTGCGCAACCCACTGCAGCCCTGGGATGGGCTAATGATTTGACCCGGAATGGGGGGATTAGTTTCGGGAGGGGGAAGAATGGTCGCGGAGCCGCGTGGTCACGGGTAAATCCCGGACGGTGCGGAGTTTCACGCCCGCTACGCGGATGAACTGCACTCGTTACCCGGCCAGATTTTTCTTTACCAGCTCGCTGACGGCTTTGCCGTCGGCGCGCACGCCTGCGGCTTGCAGCTTGGCCTGGACCGCCTTCATCGCCGGGCCCATTTCTTTCTGCGTGGGCTTGTGGCCGAGCGTGGTCTCTAGCTCGGCGAGCGCCTCCGCCACCAGCTTCGCCAGTCCTGCTTCGTCCAGAGCTTTGGGCAGGAACTCCTCGATGATCACGATCTCCGCGGCTTCCTTGGTGGCCAGATCGGGCCGGTTGCCGTTGGTGAATTGCTCGATGGAGTCGCGCCGCTGCTTGATCATCGCTCGCGAGCGACCTGCTCGGATTCGGGCTGCGTCAGTGAAGCGTCGATCTGCTTTTGCGCCGCGCGCTTCTCGATGGCTTTGTTCTTCAGCGCGGACTTGATCAGGCGCAGGGTTCCGGGCGCTCCGCGTCGTGGGCCTTCATGGCGGTGACCATTTGCTTGCTGATCAGGACTTCGAGTGCGCCTTGTTCTGACATTTATTTGGCTCCTGGCTGATTTCTTACGCCCGCCCGCGGGCTACATCTCATCCGCTGCTGTCTCCCCAGGCTCGCGCCTGAGGCTAGCATCTTTCGCCCACTGCGCAGGCTTGAGCCCGCGCTCCCGTGGCGAGGCCGGCAAAGAGAGATTGTAACGACTTTGGGGATTTGGGAGCAAAAGGGGAGGGATTTCCCGGATTGCGGTCCAAGATTTGATTTTCACAATGCAATTAATCACAAAAATCACAAGATTGTGTATTATGTGATTGACGACGGGCGGAAGACTTAATCTGCCGAGAATTTGCTCCAAAAAGAGAAAAACGAGGGGGGAACCATGATCCGCAAGACGCGCCTTTTTACTCCCGGACCGACCCCGCTGCTTCCGGCAGCCCAGTTTGCCATGGCTGCGGCCGACATGCACCATCGCACGGCGGAGTTTCGCGCCCTCTTCCAGAAGGTGTTGGCGCAGCTCAAGGTGTTTGTGGGCACCAAGAACGATGTGCTGCTCCTGTCCTGCTCGGGCACGGGCGCCATGGAGGCGTCGGTGTCGAACCTGACCTCGCCGGGCGACAAGGTGCTGGTGCTGACGGCCGGCAAATTTGGCGAGCGCTGGACGGGCCTGGCGAAGGCGTTCGGCTGCGAGCCGGACGTGTTGACGGCGCCCTACGGGCAGACTTTCGACCTGGCGCAGGTGCGCGCGGCGCTCAAGCCCGAGCACAAGGTCATTTTCACGCAGGCCACCGAGACCTCGACGGCGGTGCGTCACGACATCGAGGCCATTGCGAAGCTGCGCGACGAGATTGCGCCGAACACGTTGCTGGTCGTCGACGGCATTACCGGCCTCGGCACCACGCATTTCGACGTGGATGGCTGGGGCATCGACGTGCTCATCGGCGGCTCGCAGAAGGCGGTGATGATTCCGCCGGGCCTGGCCTATCTCAGCGTGAGCGAGAAGGCGTGGGCGGCGATGGAGACGAGCAAGAATCCGCGCTACTACTTTGACCTGCGCAAGGAGCGCAAGAACGCGGTGAAGGGCGAGAGCGCCTACACGCCGGCGGTGGCGCTGGTGGCCGGACTGGGCGCGGCGCTCGACTACATTGCCGGGCAGGCGGGCGGCGATCTCGAAAAGGGCCGCATCGCGCTGATCGACAACGCGCAGGTGAACGCGGAGGCGACGCGCGCGGGACTGGTGGCGCTGGGCTTCACGCTCTTTGCGCCCACCGCGCCGGCGGCTGCGGCCACGGCGGTTGCGGTGCCGGAGGGCATGGACTCGGGCGCGGTGGTGAAGGCGCTGAAGGCGAAGTTTGCGCTGGTGACGGCCAACGGCCAGGGCGAGATGCAGGGCAAGATCTTCCGCGTGGCGCACCTCGGCTTCTTCGACTATCTCGACACCGTGGCGCTGCTGGGCGCGATGGAACACATCGCCAAAGATACGCTGGGGCTGCCGGTGAAGTTTGGCCAGGCTGTGGCCGCGGCGCAGGAAGTGTATGCGAAGGCCGTGAGTTAGCGGCGTTAGCCGCGCTTCGCGCGTGCTAGCGGTGTTAGCAAAGACGGGGGCTGCGGTTCTTCCTAACTCCGCTAGCTCACGCTAACTCCGCTAACGACCGCTCAAGAGGATTCATGCCTGAACTAACCTTCGGAGAAAAGCTGCTGATCGCGCGCAAGCAGCTCGATCTCTTTCAATACGAGATGGCGGAGCGGCTGGGCGTGCATCCCAACTCGCTCACCAAGTACGAGCGCGGCGAAGGCAAGCCGCACGCGGCGGTGGTGCGCATGTTCGACCTGCTCTGCGAGCAGCAAGGCATCCGCTTTGACGAATACGAGAAGGCGTCCGCTGCGGCGGACAAGGGAGCAGCGATGAAGATCGTATTGGCGGAGAAGGTTTCTCCGGCCACGCTGGCCGTGTTTGCGGCCGAGCCGGGATGGGATGTGAAGACGCACGACCAGCTGCCCGACGGCTTGCCGGCGGCGCTGGCCGATGCCGACGCGCTGGTGGTGCGCAGCGCCGTGCAGGTGGACGACGCGCTGATGGAGCACGCGCCCAAACTGCGCGTGATTGGCCGCGCCGGCGTGGGCGTGGACAACATCGACGCCGAAGCCGCCACGCGCCGCGGCATTGTGGTGATGAACACGCCGGGCGCGAACGCCGTGGCCGTGGCCGAGCTCACTATCGGCCTGATGATCGCGCTGGCCCGCAAACTGCCCGCCGGCAACGCCACCATGCACGCCGGCAAGTGGGAGAAGAAAAATCTGCAGGGCTCGGAGCTGCGCGGCAAAACGCTCGGCATTCTCGGCCTGGGGCGCATTGGTCTCGAAGTGGCGAAGCGCGCGCGCGGCTTCGGCATGGAGATTATCGGCAGCGATCCGTTTGTCTCCGCGGCCGTGGCGCGCGAGAACGGCATTGCGCTGGTTCCGGTCGAGGAGCTCTTTGCGAAGGCCGACTACCTCACGCTGCACGTGGGCCTGACGCCGCAAACGCACGGCATCATCAACGCCAAGACGCTTGCCACCATGAAGAAGGGCGTGCGCATCATCAACTGCGCGCGCGGCGAATTGGTGGTGCGAAGCGGATCTGGCGGCTGCGCTCAAGAGCGGCCAGGTGGCCGGCGCGGCGCTCGATGTGTTTACCGTAGAGCCGCCCAAGGATTCGCCCTACTTCGAGCTCGACAACGTGATTCTTACGCCGCACATCGCCGGATCGACGGCCGAAGCGCAGGAGGCCGTGGGCATTCAGATCGCGCATGCAGGTGCGCGAGTATCTCAAGCTCGGCGTGGTGCAGAACGCCGTGAACCTGCCTTCGCTGAGCCACGAGGAGTACGTGAAGCTCGCGCCGTTCATCGATCTTGGCGGGCGCGTCTGGGCTCGTTCCTGGCGCAAGCGGGCAAGGGCGGCATCGAGTCCATTGCGCTCATTTACGGCGGCGCGCTGGCCGAGGCCAAAACCGAGCTGGTGCGCAACGCGGCCATTGCCGGCCTGCTGCAGGGGTCGGAGAATGTGAACCGCATCAACGCGGCGGCCGTGGCCGCGGAGCGCGGCATTCGCGTGCACGAGGAAAAGGAAGAGAGCCATCGCGGCGGCGCGGCCACGGTGCTCACCGTGGTGCTGCATACGGCGCAGGGCGAAAGCCGCGCCAGCGCCACCGTGATTCACGGCGAGCAGCCGCGGCTGCTGGCGTTCGACGGCATCGACGTGGAAGCGCCGCTCGAGGGCACGCTGGTGGTCTGCCGCAACCTCGACGTGCCCGGCGTCATCGGGCGCATCGGCACCATTCTCGGCCAGCAGGGCGTGAACATCGCCAACTTTGCGCTGGGCCGCGAGCGTGCGGGCTCGAAGCCCGTCAAGGCGCTGGCCGTGGTGCAGGTGGACGAGCCGGTTTCGGAGTCGGTGCTGGAAGCGCTGAAGGTGATTGAGGCGCTGCTGGAAGCGCGGCTGGTGAAGCTGACGAATGGGAAGTGAAAGAGCGTACGCCGGTCGCTCGTGTGGGGTTAAGGAAGTGCGTTGTATGAGCGCGCAAAGAACAACCACAGGTCCTTCGACTCCTCGCTGCGCTCGTCGCTCAGGATGACAACTTTATTTGCAAAGCGAACTTCAGAGACAGGGCATCCGCTCGTCTTTCAAGCGAAAGCTTCGCTGCGGGGGTCAGGAGACCCCCGCTACAGCCGGTCAGGAGACCGGCGGTACTTTTTCCTGGGGCAACTGAGAAACGACAGTTAATCGACGCGAATACTGCCTGAGCCTGTTTCGACGCGGACCTCGGGTCCGCCGCCATTCAATTGCACGTGCATGTGATGCTTGTCTGCGGAAGTTTGCGTCGTTGCAGCTTGAGTGGAGATACTGCCCGACCCTGCGGATGCGTCGAGTGTGATCGGCGCATTGCCTGTCGCAAGCTCGATGCTGCCCGATCCCGTCTGCAGCTTCCAGGGCGAGGAAGGCGTGCCTTCCGCCTTGATTCGGCCGGAGCCGGTCTGGGCGATGAGCGATCCATGTACGCCCTTCAAATCGATCGTGCCTGATCCCGTTTGCGCTTTGGCTTCGCCCTGGCCGGAACCGTCGATTGCGATGTTGCCGGAACCGGTCTGAGCCTTGAAGCCGCCCTCAATTCCGGTGGCCATGATGTTGCCGGATCCGGTGGTCAACTTTGCGTCCTGCCCGACACCGGTGTCGGTGATGTTGCCTGAACCAGTAGAGGCATTGAGCATCGCGTCTGCTGGAGCTTCGATTTCGTAGCTAATGCTGATGTTGTGCAGGTTCTCCTGGTGACCGCCAATGCGGATGGTGTTTCCTTGCTGTTCAATGGGAGGGTTGGCGGCGATCTGCTGCGCCTGTGCCGGGTCGCCGTCGCGATTCACCTTGACGATGCCGTGGATATGGATCTGGTTGGCGGAGCCGCGCGTGATCGTGATGGATCCAGCGCCGGTGGCAACCGAGAGATCCAGCTTGCCGCTGAAGGTCAAGTTGCGATCGAAGGTGGATTCGGCTGCATCGGGAGCCGCGCGCAAGAACAGCGCGTGTCCGAAATTGTTGAGCATGGCGAGAAGCTCGCCGCCTGAACCGTTCGCTGCGGGCCCATTAAAACTGCTCGGCGTTCCTGACGGCGGCACATCGATATGAATTGCGGGAATGTCGATGTGTTTGGCGGGAATATCGATTTGTTTCGCCGGGATGTCGATGTGCTGGGCTGGGATGTCGATGTGACGTGCCGGCATGTCCACATGTGCTGCGGGAACGTCGAAATGCTGGGCCGGAACGTCGATGTGTTTGGCCTCCACGTTGACGTGGACAGCCGGAACATCGATGTGTTGCGCCGGCACGTTTACATGGATTGCCGGTACGTTGACGTGGACGGCTGGAACCTCGATGTGCGCGGGTGAGGCCGGTGCGGCGGGGGCTGCGGGAGTTGCGATGGAACTGGGCGCCGGCGCCTGCGGCGGAGCTGGCACGGCCTCAGGTGCGGCGGGTGCTGCGATCGCTGCGGGCGCAGCTTCTGGACTTGATGGCACTGAGGCCGGTGCCGGACTCTGAGCGGAGGTGGTTTGTTGCGGCGTCTGCGCCGCAGCCGTTACGCGCACCAATGTGGCGGCGGCAAACAGGACCACAGGAACGAGCAGCGCAGTGGCCAGCGTGCGACGGCTTGCGGTGAAGGCCTGGCGGAATGCGCTGTCGTTGAACAAGCGCTCGATGCGATGCGAGAGATTCGATGAACGGGCCATGGCGACTCCAATTTCGGTTAGGTGCGGCGCGGCCGCAAATTCGAGGAGGATCTGCGCGTAGGAGGCGCGGCTGGCCGCTTGCTCGAGACCGGAGCGGTCGCTGATGGCCTCGGCCAGATCGGAGAGTTGGCGTTTGAGCCACCATCCCAGGGGGCTGAACCAGACGATGGCGGCATAAAGGCCGGCAAGGGCTTGCAGATAGAAATCGCCCTGGCGGATGTGGGAGCGCTCGTGGGCGAGAACGATGCGCAACTTCTCGCTGTCCCACGACTTGTAGTCCGCAGGCAGGACGACAGAAGAACCAATCGTGACAGGTGAGGAGACGGCAGTGCTGGCGCGCAGACGGAGGCCGTGTGTGGCCGACAGATCGGCTTGAGACCGGCCGCGCCGATCGCCAGAGAAGGTAGGCGGAGACGAGGCCGTAAACGAGCCGAACCAGCAACAGGCCAGAGACGGCGAGGTAGAGAAGCGCGATTGCCGCGAAGACCGAGAAGTTTGAAAGTGCGGGCGCTTGAGCAGAAGATGCTTCCGGAGGAGGGAGGACGCCAGGTTCGGTGGGCGCCGCTTCTGGGGTAACGGCATGATGCGGGCGGGATGTTGCGGGCGCGGCGAATTGCTGCGGCGTGGGCGGTACGTTGGGCTGCGGCGGTACGGTCTCTTCGGACCAGGATACGGACGCTGCCGGCGCAGTGCGCTGCATAAAAGCGGGCAGGACCAGCGTGGCGCGGGGCAGGCGGGATGCCATCGGCAAAAGCAGCGGCATCAAGAAAGCTGCGGCGAGCACCAGCGTCCACGCACACTTGAGGGCGAGCACGTTGCGGACACGGAAGAGGCGCAGGAATATCCAGACGGCGACAGCGAGAGCGAGTGAGCGCAGGGCGGCATTGGGCAATGCGGAGACGATTTGGGTAAAGAGAATCGGGGCGGAGGGGACGTGGAGAGAGAGCGCGGGGCCAGAAATCGAGTGGCCGTAGATCGACTTGCCGTAGATCAAGGGGTCAGGGATCATTGGCGCGACGGTCATTTGCGGGCCTCCTTGGCTTTGGGGTGGGCGGGGTGGCGCGTGCGGTCTTCGTGTTGCCGCGCTTCAGAGATACGTGCGGCCAGGCGCTGCAGTTCCGCGCGATCGAGAACCTTGGAATCGACCATGCCCACCAGCAGCGCTTCCACCGAGCCCTCGCAGAACCAGTCGACGATGCGTTTGACGGCGCGGCCGGCAACAAGCTGGCGCGATTCCGCGGGACGATACAAGAATGTGCGATTCTCGATGGAGTGCGCGAGGTAGCCTTTTTCTTCAAGACGGCGCAGCACGGTGCGCACGGTCGAGTCCTTGAGAGGGCGGTCGAGCGTTTCGCGTACTTGTTCGGCGGTGACTGCGCCGAGGCGCCACACGATGGAGAGGATGTCCCTCTCCAGTTCTCCCAGTTCCGCGGGATCATGTCCGGATTGAGTGTTACTTGCCATAGTGTTACCAACTGTAACACACAAAGCGATCCGCGTGTCAAGAGGGATTTCTGAATTTTCGAGAAAAAGCTGTGGCGAGCGTGGTGTTTCCGGCAGGACTATTTCGCTGGATCGGTGAAACAGGTTGCAGGTTGACCCGCGGGGCGCGAGAATAAGCGGGAGCATTGGAGGTGCCTATGAAAATGTCTGTCCCCGCGGAATCTGGCTCTGCCTTCATCGACGCGAAGATCAACGAACTTGGCGACTGGCGCGGCAAGACGCTCGCGAAGGTGCGCGACTTCATCCACCAGGCCGATCCTGAGATTGTGGAAGAGGTGAAGTGGATGGGAACGCCCGTCTGGTTCCACGGCGGCATCGTCTGCACAGGAGAGACCTACAAGAGCGTGGTCAAGTTGACATTTGCCAAAGGCGCTTCGCTGCCGGACCCGGCCGGGCTGTTCAACTCGAGTCTCGACGGAAATGTGCGGCGCGCCATCGACATCCACGAAGGCGAAAAGATCAATGAGACGGCCTTGAAGAATCTCATTCGCGCGGCAGTGGCGCTCAATCTCCAGGGCAAGACCAAGCCGAAGGCCCGGTAGACTACCAGGATTGATCGGTGCATCGGCGATCTGGTGTGGTGAGTCTGAAATTCGTTGGGGAACAAATGCAGGTCCTTCGACTCCGTTTGCCGCGCAAAACGCGGCAAACTTCGCTCAGGATGACCGATCACGATTCACACGATCTTGCGACTCAGGACAGAAGCCCGCGTGGAGGTATGCGCGCAGAACGAACGCGCCGGTTCAATCAGGAGACACGCCCCGCAAACGGCCCAGAGAACTTAGGACGTGCGGGAGATGCAGACACCCTCGACTGCGCTCGAATCCGGATTGACGAAGTAACGGCGCTGGAAGTACAAGGCCAGATTCACCAGGGCAATCATTACCGGAACCTCGACCAGAGGCCCGATGACTGCAGCGAATGCTGCGCCCGAGTTGATGCCGAACACCGATACTGCAACCGCAATGGCCAGCTCGAAGTTATTTGAGGCGGCAGTGAACGCGAGCGTGGCCGTCTTCGAATAATCGGCTCCCAGCTTCCGCCCCATGTAGAACGACACCAGGAACATGACAACGAAGTAGATCAGGAGCGGAATTGCGATCCTTAGCACGTCCAGCGGCAAGCGCACGATGTAGCTGCCCTTCAAGGAGAACATTACGACGATGGTGAACAGCAGGGCTATCAAAGTGAGCGGACTGACGCGCGGCACAAAGCTCCGGTCGTACCACTCCCGCCCCTTGGCGCGAACCAGCACGGTACGAGTGAGAAACCCGGCGATGAAGGGAATGCCAAGATAGAAGAAGACGCTGCGCGCGATTTCGCCGATGGAGATTTTCACCACTGCGCCATGCAATCCAAACCAGCCCGGCAGAACCGTGATGAACACCCAGGAGTAGACGGAATAGAAAAATACCTGGAAGAGCGAATTGAACGCCACCAGTCCCGCGGCATACTGCGTATCGCCTTTTGCCAGCTCGTTCCACACGATGACCATGGCGATGCAACGCGCCAGGCCGATCAGGATGAGGCCGGCCATGTACTCGGGATAGCCGCGCAGGAAAATGATTGCGAGCGCAAACATCAGCACGGGCCCGATCAGCCAGTTCTGCAGCAGAGAGAGCCCCAGCACGCGCTTGTTGCGGAAGACCTCGTGCAATTCCTCATAGCGAACCCGCGTGAACGGCGGATACATCATGAGAATCAGGCCGACTGCGATAGGAATCGACGTGGTGCCAATGCTGAATCGATTGAGAAACGGCACCACTCCGGGAGCCACCCAGCCCAATGCAACGCCAAACGCCATGGCACCGAAGATCCACGCGGTCAGGTAGCGATCTAGAAACGACAGACGGCTTTTCTTCAACTACAGGCCTCCTCAGGCGCGGCTACGAACGTCCAATGTTGTCGAGTTCGTGTTTGATGGCGAGCTGGTCAAGGGTGTCGAGAGGCAGCGACAGAAATAGACCTATCCTGCGGTCGAGCACGACGAAGGCATCGCGGAACGCGCGCGCGATTTCATCGGGCGTACCTTTTACCGCTGCCGGATCGGGAACTCCCCAGTGTGCCGTCATCGGCTGCCCTGGCCAGTAAGGGCACTGCTCTTTGGCGGCGTTGTCGCACACGGTAAAGACGAAATCCAGCTTGGGAGCTCCCGGTGCGGCAAATTCATCCCACGATTTGCTGCGCAGGCCGCTCGTCGAAAGCCTGGCGGACGCAAGTTGTTTGAGCGCCTCTGGACGCGGCTGACCTGAGGGGTGACTGCCCGCACTGTACGCGACAAAGCGGCCCATCCCCTTTTGGTTCAGGATCGCCTCAGCCATGATGGACCGCGCCGAATTGCCGGTGCAGAGAAACAGGACGTTGTAATGCTTGGGCATAGCTTACTCCTTGGCTGCGATGGTGACTGGGGCGCAGCAGCCCGGTTCGCAGCAGGCGGCTTTCGGTTTGGCGGCACGGAAAAAGGCGCTCATGAATTTCTCGTTTACCTGCGGCGCGATGGCGTCGACATCCACGCCGGCCTCGGTGAGGAACTGGCGAGCGTCTTCCACGTTGTAGACGCGTGTGATTTCGATTGAAACATCGCCGAACCCGGCCCTGGATAGCTTCGCAAGATAGTCGTTCTCCTCAAGCGCTCCCGCGATGCATCCCACCCAGAGAAGCATGCTTTTGCGTACTTCGTCGGGCACGCTGCCCCGCACCACCACATCGGAAACCGCAAAGCGCCCGCCGGGTTTGAGCACGCGAAACGCCTCCCTCAGCACGCGGTCCTTGTCGGCCGAGAGATTGATTACGCAGTTTGAAATGATGACATCCACGGAGTTGTCGGGCAGGGGAATGTTCTCGATTTCGCCCTTCAGGAATTCGACATTGGTCACGCCTGCCTGACGCTGATTTTGGCGGGCGAGCGCCAGCATCTCGTCCGTCATGTCCAGGCCGTACGCTTTGCCGGTGGGACCAACGCGTTGCGCGGAGAGCAGCACGTCGATGCCGCCGCCAGAACCGAGGTCGAGGACGGTCTCTCCGGCGCGGAGCTTGATCAACGCGGTCGGATTTCCGCATCCCAACGAAGCCAGGACGGCTTTTTCCGGAAGGAGCCCTTTCTCGCCTGCGCTGTAGAGATTGGTTGTGATGGGATCGCAGCAACGAAGGCCGGGATCGCAACATGCCTGCAAACTGCCCGACTCAGTTACGGCGCGGGCCGCGTTCCCGTACTTTTCCTTTACTTGCTCTTGAACAGTGGCTGACGTTTCCATTCTTGCCTCTCCTTGCATACGCTAAAGCGAATGTATTCCCGGCTGGACATATTTGTCAAGGCGTATATAATAAAAACGTGGAACGCTCCCGCAAAGCCTACGACGTTGCCGTGCTGTTTGCGGCGCTCTCCGACCGCACCCGCCTGCGCTTACTGAACCTGATGGACGGGCGGGAGGTGTGCGTCTGCTATTTCATCCAGATCCTGGAGCAGAGCCAGCCCAAGATTTCGCGACACCTTGCATATTTGCGCCGGGCGGGCGTGGTGGCGGCGCGCCGCGAAGGCAAATGGATGCACTACAAGATCGTTGTGCCCGCACATGCCGGCGCAGCCAAGATTCTCCGCGAAACGCTGGCGGTCGTCAGGGAAGAGAAAGCGATGCAGGTGGACCTGGCGCGTCTGGGCAAAGCCTGCTGTGCTCCGCAGAAGGTTTCAGCGCTCGAGGGAGCGCCGCTGCCGATTCCGGTTGAAGCGGTGGGATGCTCCCCGTGCTGAACTGACGGGAGCAGGCCCATGCGCTCATTGGCCCCGCACCGCGGCTTCGAAAAATCGTTACTTCGTGGGGTCGATGACGCGGCCCATGAAAAGGATGGCTCCGCTCGAGTTATCCCTTATGAGAAACAGGAAGGGATGGTCGGCGGTGAAGTAAATGGGCGGCGGAGGGGCGTCCTGGGACGGCATGGCCGTGGCCATCTCCATCATCACGGCCGTGGCCGCCGCGGCCTCGGTGCCGTTCTCATCTACATCGATGTACGCCTTGTGGATGGCAGCGGAGATGACGAGACTCTTGTCGCCCGTCATTCCGGAAAAGTCGGCGCTGTTTGGGTCGAAGGCGGTTTTCATTCCCAGGCCTTCGAGCGTCGAGTTCAGCTCGAATTCCTGGGTGATTTTGAAGCGCGGCAGCGAGACAATCACCTCGTGCTGCATAGCCGAGCGACGTCAGTCCACTTGTCAAGATTTGCGGCCGAGAGCGAGCGCTCCAGGGCGGGCAAGCCATCGACACTGTCGGGAAGCAGGATCAGCATCGAGATTTCGTCCTTCTCGTAAGGCATCAGGAGCGCCTGGAAGGATGGGCCTTTGAGGTAGTAGTAGCCTCCCGAGTTGTACATCGTGGGCGCTTGAATGGTTTTGCTCGCGGAGAGGTGAAAATCCTTGTTCTCGGTGGCGTTCTTGCTGAACTGATCCGCCCACGCGGCCTTGAAGTAGATGGCGTTGGTGAGAATCAGGCGAGAGAGCGGCGTGACGGTGCCGGGGCCGAGAAGGTTCTGGATCTTGTCGTTGGTCTGCTTTTCGACCCACTGGTTGATGGTGGCGCGCACGCTTTCGGGGGCGGACTTGAAATCGACGGGGTGAAATCCCGCGCCGTAATTGGTTCCGACCAGCTTGAGATAGACGGGCAGGAAATTCTCATCCTTCTCGGCCCAAAGCGCGTCGGCCACGCTGAGAGCGTATCCCTGGATGGGGCGCATTCATTCCGGCGAGCAGTGCGCCGATGGCCGGGTGCAGGCGGTCCGGCGGCAGCGTGAAGTGGAAGACGCGCGCCATCTCGGTCGCTGTCTGGCCGTGCGCGCCGGCGTAGGCCATGGCGAAGGCCGTGGAGATGCTTTCCGGCGAGAAGAAGAGATTGCCAGGTTGCGCGCTGAGCCGGCCGTAGAGATCGACGGCGAAGGCGTTGCTGCCTTTGACGGCCTCGGCCTGATCGGCGTTTGCAGCGGGCGGCGCCTGGGCGGCCACAACCGCCGGAACGCAGAACGACGCGAGTAGAAGAGAAAGCAGCGGCTTCATTGAAAGCCCCCTGGACTGATGTGCGGAAAGGCACCAGCTGATCCGTAGATCGCAGCGGGCCGCTCTTCTTGCAACGAAAAAATCGTGGCCCGCAAATGCGCCGGCGCGCGTGCTATCCCATCAGTCCTTTGTGTCCCAGCCAGCCACGCAGATAAGACGCCTGGCCGATGTGGTAGGTTTCGTGGATGGCGAGGAAGTCGACGATGCCGCTGACTTTGCCGTCGGTGCTCGGAGGCCCTTTGGTCACAGGTTGCGCGAGCGCTTCCTCCGATACCGTATCGAGCGCGCCGGCCAGCACGCTGGAGACTTCGCGCCACGCATCGAGCATGGTGTCAGCCGAAGGATAGGCGGCGTCCTCCTCGCATTTGCTGCCGCGCGCGAACATGTCCAGCCAGGGCTCGGACCACTCCGTGCCCAGGCGGCCGAGCAGCGCCTTGCGCGTCCACACTACGTGGCCCACGATCCAGGCGATGTGATTGCATTTTTCGTCGGGGCGGTGCAGCCACTCTTCGGGCGAAAGATCGCTTACCATCTTCACCAGAAAATCGGAGTTGAAGCGATAGTTTTGTGCGGCCGTTGCGATGACTGCCGGGGCGGGCATGGGACCTCCTGATGTTGACTGAGCGGGGGATCTCTAGGCTCGGCTCAGATACGCGCCTTCGCTGGTGTCGACGCGAATCTTTTCTCCCTCGTTGATGAAGGGTGGAACCTGGACCACGAGGCCGGTTTCAGTCTTGGCGGGTTTGGTGACGCTGGAGGCGGTCGCCGACTTCAATCCGGGCTCGGTCTCGATCGACTTCCAAGTCGACGGTTTGCGGCAGTTCAATGCCCACTGGCTGGCCATCGAAGTAGCTCACGTGAATCTGCAGGTTGGGCGTGAGGTATTCGACCGTGTCGCCGAGCGTGGCGCTTTTGAGCACGGTCTGCTCGAAGTCCTGCGGATTCATGAAGTAGTAATCGTCGCCGTCGGCGTAGAGGAACTCCATGAGGATTTCGTCGACGACGACCTTCTCGATGGCGTCGGCGGAGCGGAAGCGGTGCTCGAACATGGCGCCGGATTTGAGGTTGCGCAGCTTGGCCTGGATGAAGGCGCGAAGGTTGCCGGGCGTGCGGTGCTCGACCTTGAAGACCGTGTGCAGCTGGTCGTTGTGTTTGATGATCATGCCCGGACGAAGTTGTGTGGCGGGAATCGCCATAGAAGGTGCAGCTCCTTGCTGGATTTGCGCGCAGTGCGCAATGAATGATGCCGTTTGGCCTTTATATATTGTAGCCCAGCGGGTGAAGAGACAGGGACCAAGGGAACAAGGGAGCAAGGGAGTGAGGCAGCAAGGGAGCGAGGACGACAACGTTCTCATGGTTGCGGGTTTTAGAGACAGGGCATTAATGAGCGCAATGTAAAATAGCGATGAACCTGTGAAAGGCCGCAAGGGAGAAAACATCAACGCATGGACAAGCCAGTTTCTATCTGTGTGATCGGGTCGGGATACGTGGGACTTGTGGCGGCTGCGTGTTTTGCCGAGATCGGCCACAGCGTGATCTGCGTGGACAACGATGAAGCCAAGGTGAATCAACTCCGCGACGGCGGCGTGCCTATCTTCGAGGAGCATCTGCCGGAGTTGCTGGCCAAGCACCGCGGCCGATCAGTGGTTTTCACCACAGATCTGGGCGAGGCGGTGGAGAAGAGCGAAGCGGTATTTATCGCCGTGGGCACGCCGCAAGGCGACTAGCGGCGCCGCGGATTTGTCGTACGTTGAGGCGGTGGTGGCAGAGATTGCGCGCACCATGACCAGCTACAAGGTGATTGTGGAGAAGAGCACGGTTCCGGTGTACACCAACGACTGGATTCGGCGCGTGCTGCACCGCCATGGCATCGAGCCGGAGAGATTCGACGTAGTTTCGAACCCCGAGTTTCTGCGCGAAGGCACGGCGGTCAAGGATTTTCTGCATCCCGATCGCATTGTGGTGGGCGCCAACAACGAGCGGTCGGCGGCAGTGCTGCAGCGCATCTACGAACCGCTGACTGACGGCAGCTATTACAGCCAGCCGGGCGCGCTTCCCGGAACGTGCAGTGCCACAAGTCCTGCGCGGTTGGTCGTGACCTCGACGCAAAGCGCGGAGATTATCAAGCACGCATCGAATGCATTTCTGGCGATGAAGATTTCGTTCATCAACGCTGTGGCCAACCTGGCCGAAGCGGTGGATGCGGACATTGAAGACATTGCCGCCGGCATCGGGCTCGACAGCCGGATCGGTCCCAAGTTTCTGCGTGCAGGACTGGGGTATGGTGGCTCCTGTTTTCCGAAGGACGTGGCCGCGTTCCACTGGGTGGCGCAGGAACGGGGCGTGAATTTTCAACTGCTCGAAGAAGTGCGCAAGATCAACGAGACGCAGAAGGAAGTTTTCTTTAACAAGGTGCGCTCGGCATTGTGGACCCTGCGCGGCAAGCGGCTGGCCGCGTTGGGCCTGGCCTTCAAGGGTCGAAACCGACGACATCCGGGAGTCGCCGGCTGTCGAGCATGATTCAAATGTTGCTGAATGCGGGCGCGATTGTGACCGTATTCGATCCTGCGGCGATGGAACGCGCCAAGGAAGTGTTGCCTCCCACGGAAAATATGCGTTATGCGAGCGATCTGTACGGCGCGGCGGAGGATGCCGACGCGGTGCTGATTCTGACCGACTGGAAGGAGTTTGCCACGGTGGACCTGGCGCGGCTGAACCGGGTCATGCGCTTCCCGATCGTGATCGACGGGCGAAACCTGTACAAGCCGCTGGAGATGCAGAACCACGGATTCACCTATGTGAGCGTGGGCAGACCGACCGCGTACCATGCGCAGGAAGGCAAGCCGCGCAAGGCGTAAATCCAGTGTGAGTGCGAGTGTGAGTGGACAGTTCACGTTCTCAATGGTCAACGAACAGAGGGTTTGTAAACTGCCGGCAGTTCCAAATCGCTCGCCACACCTACGCTCACACTCGCCACTCATCACTAACCACTGTTTTCGGAGTTCGACAATTTGAGCATGCACGTTCTCGTTACCGGCGCCGCCGGGTTTCTTGGTTCGCACCTTACCGATCGCTTGTTGAGCGACGGCCACACGGTTCTTGGCGTGGACAATTTGTCCACTGGAGATTTGGAGAACCTTGCTCATCTCGCCGGTCACCCGCGCTTCCGGTTTGAGGAGCGGGATATTTGCACGAGCTTCGATCCGGGCGCGGTGGATTACGTTTTCAATCTGGCTTCGCCGGCCAGCCCGCCGGAGTATCTGCGCCTGGGCATCCAGACGCTGCGCGTCGGTTCCGTAGGCGTGGAGCATACGCTGGAAATCGCTGCGCGTTACAACGCGGCCTTCCTTCACGCCTCGACTTCAGAGTGCTACGGCGATCCGCTGGAGCATCCGCAAAGCGAGAGCTATTGGGGCAATGTGAACCCGGTGGGTCCGCGTTCGGTGTACGACGAGGCCAAGCGATTTGCGGAAGCGATGGTGATGGCCTACCACCGTTCCCGCGGAGTGAACACGCACCTGGTGCGCATCTTCAATACCTACGGGCCGCGTTTGCATCCCGGCGACGGCCGGGTGATTTCGAACTTCATGATGCAGGCGTTGCGCGGCGAGCCGCTGACCATTTACGGCGACGGCCAACAGACGCGCAGCTTCTGTTATGTCGACGATCTGATCGAGGGCATCATGCGCCTGGCGACGCAGCGAGGAGCACTTCCCCGTCAATATCGGAAACCCTGTGGAGTTCACGATTCTGGAATGCGCGCAAACCATTTTGGACGTCACGGAATCGAAGAGCAAAGTGTGTTTTGTCGATCTGCCGGTGGACGATCCGACGCGCCGCCGCCCCGACATCGCCAAGGCGCGCACGTTGCTGGGTTGGGAGCCGAAGGTTCAGCTCAAAGAAGGGCTGAATAAATCGCTGGATTATTTCAGAAGCAAGATTGGGCACGGCGCGGATGTGGCGCCACGTTCTTAGAGTCCGTTCGATGAATTCTGTTTGGATGAGGACGGGGTTTGCGGGCGTTCTTACGCCCGCTAAAGCGGGCTTTCAATTTGGGTTCTGCACTATCCCCCAGGCTCGCGCCTGGGGCTAGCGTCTTCCGCCTGCTGCGCGGGCTCTGTCGCGGCGAAGCGTCCCTCAGGGGCCAAAGCCCACGATCATTTTGCGTGGTTTGCGCAACAAGACAAGAGCAACTAATTTTGCTTGGCGCGGACGGCTACCGTCGCACGACAGCGAACGCCGGAGTGGCAGCCGTGAGAACGTCCAGACAGGCCCAACCTGTGACGAACTGATAGTGGGCTACAGGCGCGTTTACTATCTTCCAAGCACCGGACTGGAGGCGGGCGAAAGCACCGCATCCCAACTCGTTTCTAGCGCGGCGGTTCGTAGGGCTCGGCGCGCAACAGATTCGACAGGATATTGCGCTCATCCGGCGAGAAGTTGCTCTGGTAACGCGCGGAGTTGAGCACGGTATCGCGCTGATCGAGCGGCACGGCACTCAGATCCCGGAAGGCTTGCTTCACCATCTGCTGGCGCCCGGGCTCCAGCGCCTGATAGCGGCGGCCGGCCTGGCGCACCTGCATCTGCTCTTGCGGCGACATGCGTTCCAGCATCTCGCTGCGCGCCAGGCGGCGATCGCGTTGCTGCTCCGGCATCTGGTTCAGCTGATGCAATTGCTGGACGAGCCGCTGCTGCTGCGCGGGAGGCAACCGGTTGAAGCTGGGATCGCTGCGCAGCAACTGCTCCTGCTGCGTGACGGGAAGCCCCTGGTGCCGATTTAGAAAGTCGCCGAGATGCCCTGGAGGAGCAGCGCCGGGATAGGCATTTTGATAAGGGTTTCCCTGGCGCGTGGCCGGAGCCTGCCGGCCATATGCGCCGCCATTTTGCCCGTATCCGGGCGAAGCGCGCTGGCCGCCGTTATACTGCGGATTCTGCTGATAGGGCCGCTGCTGATTCTGATACTGCGGCTGCTGGTTCTGGTACGGCCGCTGCTGATTCTGATAGGGTCTCTGCTGAATCTGCCGCTGTTGATTCTGGTACTGGCGTTGCTGGTTGGGGTTGGCGCGCGGCGCATTCTGGACCTGGCGGGGAGGGCTCTGCCGAACACCTGCGCGCGGACGATTTTGACCGAATCCCGCCCGCATGGCAGGACCGGGACGGAATTCAGCTCGCCGCTGACCGTGGAGGCCTGCCGCGGGCAGACAGAGAACGAGGGCCGCAGCGGCGGACAGGCAGAAACGCAGGACCGCAGCGGCGGACAGACGGAAAGGCAGGATCGCAGCGGCGGTCGAGGCCGCCGGACACTTTCTTTCCGCGTTCCAGGTCCAGTTCACAAATCGTTCTCCCAACTGTAAGCCAACATCTCAAAAATCAGTCTCCGCTCGGGTTGCTGGAGAGAGATTCCATCTGGTCCAGCACTTGAGCATTGCTATCGAGGGTTTGCAGATCATGCACGGTGGCAGCAAGCGGGGTGGGCTGCACGGGTTGCATCCAATCGGTAACGCCAAGATAAGTGCCGCCGCCCAGCAGCAGCACGGCGGTCAACGCCATCGCCGCCAGAGGACGCACGTGCAGGCCTGTACCATACGCGATGCTGGCGCGAATGCGCGCGACGCCGCGGGCCAGCCAACCGGCAGGCGCGGCCTGGCGCTCTTCGCGCATGCGGGCGTCAAGCCGCGTGAGAAAGTAAGGGCTCGGTTCGGGAGCTTCCCAAGTATCGAGCAACTGCAATGTGGCCTGCAACTTCGCAAGCTCGCTCTGGCAGTCGGTGCACTCGGCAACATGCGCTTGAACCTTGGCAGGTACAGCATGCGGATCGAGCAGCAGATCAGCCAGCTTCTCGTCCACCATTTTGCAATTCGTGTTTGTCTGTTTCATAGCTTGCCACCCCGCTCTCTGCCGGTTGGTTCCGGCTTCTTTCCACTTTTCCAATCAAACAAAATCCTTCAACTTTTCCCGCAGCGTCTGGTAGGCGCGGAAGAGGAGCGACTTGGTCGCCGACTCGCTCAGCTTGAGCACCTCACCGATCTGCCGATAGTCCATTCCCTGGTACTTGTGCATCAACACTGCCATGCGCTGCCGCTCTGGCAGCGCCATCACGTGCAGGCGGATCGCAGCCATGCGCTCATTGCGCAGCAGCTGCTCTTCCGCCGAAGGCTCGTCGTCGGCCAGATCCGGAGACGTACCGGTCTCCTCGTCGGGCTGGTCCAGGTACACCGTTTGCGCGGTCCGTTCGTGCTTGGTGTCGCGCGCGTAATTTACGGCCAGGTTGGTCGCGATGCGGTAAAGCCAAGTGGTAAACCTGGCTTCGGCCCGGTAACTGCTCCTGGCACGATAGACGCGTAAAAAGACTTCCTGGGCTAACTCTTCGGCAATCGCCTGGTTGTTTACCATCCGGTAGAGGAAATGAATCATCGGCCGGTGGTATTTTTGCGCCAGGTAGGTAAAACCGGCCTCGTCCCCCTCTGCCACGCGGAGCATAATGGCCGCGTCGCTGGCTGGGTCCAGTCCCTCCCGAACGCCCATGTTCGGGTCAGGAGCCGCGCCCGGCCTCAAGGCCGAACCAGCACCCAAGGCGGGACCGTTAAGGACCATGGTTGCCATATCTTCTGGAACCCGATCCGTGCCCGAAGGTTGCGCCGCGTAACCGGTTTCTTCGCCGGATTTTCCATTTTCCTGGTCGTCCTCGGCGGCACTTGGGCTCTCGTTGCGGGAGAAGGTGGAAAGAGGACCCTTTCGGCCCGTAACCTGAGTAGACAATCGAGAGCCCGCCAGGCCGGAAAGAGGGCCGAGCACGGCTTCCCCATCCATGGGGAGCTCGCTTTTCTGGCGGATTGAACGCGCTCTCCTGAACATACCCGGTTTCCCGTCCAACCCCCTGGGTGTAACTTCGTGGCACGAAAGGGCAAACCGCACACCAACCTGGCGCC
Organism: uncultured Acidobacteriota bacterium; assembly: GCA_963826735.1. Classification (GTDB taxonomy): domain Bacteria; phylum Acidobacteriota; class Terriglobia; order Terriglobales; family Acidobacteriaceae; genus Telmatobacter. The sequence goes on along the minus strand of CAWGYN010000001.1, from coordinate 282,015 downwards.
GGATTTGGACGCAAAGCCCTGCTGGTGCTACTCTACCCTACGGAACGCCTTCTCGGGCGACCTTCCTGCGGCAGGGGTTTCAAACTGGTTTCCGGGCCGGTTTTCAGGCCGGTTTCAGGGAAGGCCGGGTTCGGGTAATGCCGGAAACGGGGCAAGCATTTCCCGGCAGGCCGCGCCTCTCGGGAATCGGGAGTTTTCCCCCGCCGGGACGGTGACCGCAACCCCTCCCAAAGCCTTTTTCGGGCGGTTAGCTCAGTTGGTTAGAGCGCCTGCTTCACACGCAGGAGGTCGCAGGTTCGAGTCCTGCACCGCCCACCAGCCTTCGCCCTCTGCGAGAGGGCTACGGCTCGGCATGCCAACCAACCTAATGGTCTGATAGGCTCGAATGTCCGAAAGCGGGCGAAGGCTGTCGCGCCGAAGCGTAAGCGCAGGCGGACCCTCTCTGAGGGCTTCGTCTCGTGCTCTCGCGCCGGCCCGCCGCGCCGAAGCTTCAGCGAAGGCGGAAGCTTCAACGAAGGCGGGTATGCCAACCAACCCAATAGTCTGATAGGCTGGAATGTCCGAAAGCGGGAGATGGCTGTCGTGAAATATGTCTACATTCTTCAAAGCCTTGCCGGAGAGCATTTCTATACGGGTATCACCGACGACTTGGACGCCCGATTGTCGAAACACAATACACGCTGTAACCCACACTTCAAAGTTCCGTCCTTGGGGCATCAAGAGCTATATCGCGTTTTCGGACGAGGCGCGGGCTATCGCCTTCGAGAAGTATCTGAAGTCCGGATCTGGCCGGGCTTTTGCCAAAGCAAGGCTGTAGATTGCTCGGCTCGCTCCGGGCCGCAGACCGACAACCGAATTCGCAGCCGACAAACAGCTGAAACTGCGGGAATAGGTTTCATGTCCCCCTATTCCCACCCCGTTTCCTCCCACGGCTTCAACCGTCGCCAGTAGGTCGAGCGCGAAGGATACTCGTCGGGAAGAAAATGTCACGCTGCTCCCGTTTGCAGTATCCACATAATTAGCGCATCGACGTGCGCAGCACTGCAGCTTTGGAGATAGACATGTACATCTTCTTGTCAATGAACCGCCGCAGATAGTCCTGGCGCAGTTTCTTGAAAGCCGTCAAGCAGATGACTTCGCGTAAGCTGCGAGGAGCGCGCGAAAAGTTCTGGCAAGACCGTTATTACGACAGCAATGTCTACGGAGAGCAGGCCCGTTCCGAAGTGATCCGCTATATCCATCGCAATCCGGGGTCCCCGGCGCGCGAATTCTGTGTGCTGGGGTGGAATCCAGTCAAGCGCGGACTGGTTGCGAAGCCGGAGGACTGCCACCCCACGGACGAAGACCTGTCCGTGGGGACCCCGGTGGCCGTGGTCCAGCTTCCTGCAATATGCGACCGGGGCGACGGGTACCGTCGAGATCGAATCGCAGCGGACGGCGTGGCGGCGCGGCAACCAGTTACCGGAAGGGGTACGCGTAAGGGAGGGCGAACGTTTGTGCCTTCCCACCCAAGCCGCAAAAGACGCCGCTTGGATGGGGCACAATCTTTCGAGGGAGAACCGAGAGTGAGAACCTTGGCCGGGCTTCCCGCCACGACTAAAGTCGTGCCCTTTCACGAAACCCATTTACACAGCCAGTTCTAATCCCCGAGACAAGTTCCCAACCGGCGAGCGGTTTCGACCCATGGATGGTCGGGCGGAACGGATTTGCGTTTGCCGGCGACCTTTTCCAGCGGCACCGGTTCGGCATCTTCGCCGCGCGCCGCCACCATGACGCCAAACTGTCCCTTGGTAATCAGATCGGCGCAGGCGCTGCCCAGGCGGGTCGCCAGGATGCGATCGGCCGGCGCAGGGTGTGCCGCCGCGCTGCACGTAGCCGAGAATGGTCACGCGCGATTCCAGGTGGGTGAGTTCCTCGAGCTGGTGGGCCAGGCGCAGCGTGTTGCCCTGGTGCCGGACCTCGAGACGCGGCGATTGCGCGCTTGGCCTCCATCTTGTCGTTCAGGGTCTTGGCGCGTTCCAGTTTCTTCTCGGCGGCATCGAAGGCGCGGGCGTCGTCGCGGCTCATCGCGCCTTCGGCCACGGCCACGATGCTGAAGTTGCTGCCGCGCTTGCTGCGCTGGCCGATGGCGTCGGCGATTTTCTCCACGTCGTAGGGAATTTCGGGAATGAGAATAACGTCCGCGCCGCCGGCGATTCCCGCGCCCAGCGTGAGCCAGCCGGCGCGATGCCCCATGATCTCGGCCACGATGATGCGGTGATGGCTGTGCGCGGTGCTGTGCAGGCGGTCGATGGCCTCGGTCGCAATGTCCAGCGCGGTGGCGTAGCCGAAGGTGGCATCGGTCATGGCCACGTCGTTGTCGATGGTCTTGGGCAAGCGTGATCGACGTTGATGCCGGCCTTGTGCAGGCGCAGGGCGTTCTTCTGCGTGCCGCCGCCGCCGAGGCAGACGACGCAATCGATGCCCCACTTTTTGAGATTGTCTTTGATGACGCCGGTCATGTCCTTGGTGCGGCCGTCGATCACCATGCGGTGCGGCTTGTCGCGGCTGGTGCCGAGAATGGTGCCGCCGACGGTGAGAATGCCGGAAAGAGCGGTGCGATCCAGATTGATCCGCCGGTTCTCGACCAGGCCGCGGAAGCCGTCGCGAAAACCGATGATCTCCATGCCGTAGTAGCCGAGCGCGGCTTTGCCGACGCCGCGGATGGCGGCGTTCAGGCCGGGGCTGTCGCCGCCGGCAGTCAGAATGCCGATGCGCTTGATCTTCGTGGCCATGAACAACAAATAACAGAAGGGGCGGCGTCTGTGTCGAGTGGGGGATGTGGGTAAGCGGCACGAATCCTGCAGTGCTGGGCAACCCGTATCAGCCGCCGGGAATCCAACTTACCAGCATTCACCAATTTTTCTCGCTACCACGTCCTTATATTGGGGTTGGCTTGTGTGAAGGGATCATGCAAGACCACTCCCGAACGAAAAGGAGAGGATATGAACCTCATGCCTTGTTCTCGTCGCTATTTTCTATTTCCGCTTTTGCTGGTCTTCTTCTTGTTGCTTGCCGGGTGCATGGGCGGAGCGGGCAGCCTGAGCGGCGGCGGCCTGGCCGACAAGTCGAACGCGGATGTATACGCCAGCGCTTCTGCGGTCAGCGTCACGGAGGGCCAGCCGGTGACTCTCGAGGCAAGCGTCAATCCGCTGGCCACGGGAACGGTAACTTTTTATAACGGATCGACTGCGATCGGGACGGCGCAGATCGCTCAAGTTGGCAGCATCGGGATTGCTCTGCTCGAGACCACGTTTAATTCCATCGGTGCGCAGAGCATCACCGCGCACTACAGCGGGAGCAATTTCTTTTTGGCGAGTACGTCCGCGCCCGTGACGATCGGCGTGTACAACGAAAACTTGACGGCCACTTCGGTGAGTCTGCAGGCCTCGACCACGACGCCGCAATATCTGACCAATGTGACGTTCACGGCCACGGTTTCTCCTGCGGTAGCTACGGGTACGGTCACCTTTTATAACGGGTCGACGAGTATGGGCAGCGCGGCTGTCAGCGCGGGCACGGCGGTTCTGACAACTCAGTTCGCGGCGGGAGGCACGGATACAGTCCACGCCGTCTATTCCGGCGACTATAACTATCTTTCCAGCACGTCGAATTCGCTGACCATGAATGTGAGCGGCCCGCTGGTGACTTCGACAAGTCTCGGGGCGTCAACCAGCAGCGTTGCGATTGGCGGCGGCGTGACTTTGACGGCAAATCTGACGCCTGCAACGGTCACGGGCACGGTGACGTTTTATAACGGATCGACTGCGATCGGCACGGCGAATGTGAACGCGGGCGTGGCGACGCTGAATACGACTTTTGCGGCTTCGGGCAATGTCACGCTGAAGGCGGTTTTTGCGGGAAACTCTTCGTGGGAAACAAGCACATCGAATCAGTTCTCTCTATTCGTCACCGGCGACACGCCCTCGAGCGTCGTGCTACAGACCGCGCCTTCCTCACTGACTATCGGCGACTTTGCGACGCTGACGGCCACCGTCTCACCAGCCGCGGCTACGGGAAGCGTGACCTTTTACGATGGCACGGTCCTGCTCGGCAACTGCACAGTTGCCGGGGGCACGTGCGCGCTCTCGAACGCCTTCATGAGTGCGGGTTCGCAGAACCTGACGGCTGTCTATAACGGCGATACTACGTATATCTCGAGTACCAGCAGCGCCGTTAATTTGCAGGTGAGCAATCCGGGGCCGACGCCAAGCGCGACCACGCTGACGGTGAGTGAAAGCTACGGCTACACCGGAGATTTTGTTACGCTGACGGCGACCGTCAATCCTGCGGCGGCAACCGGGCAAGTCGATTTTTACGATAACGGCAGCCTGGTGGGTCACGCCGTGGTTTCGTCTGGCAAGGCCGCATGGTCGCAGGTCTTCATGCTCATCGGCGACAACGAGATTACCGCTGTTTACGATGGAGATACGACGTATTCTTCAAGTAAGTCCGCCGCGCAGGATCTCGTACTCAGCGATTCGGACGACACAACGCCCTTCTTCCCGAGCGATCCCATCATTATTCCGAGCGATCCGATCACAGACCCGAGCGATCCGATCATCGATCCGTCAGACTGACCTGGAGAGGCGATTGCGACGATCGGGCTCGTTGGCGGCTTCCGCCTGTCACCGATCCGGACTTTGGTTTTGCTTCTGGCATTGGATACAGAATGAATGTAACCGAAACTCTGCTTCATGCAGGGAACAGGAAAACAAACAGGGGCCTATTGTTGGAGGACAACCTGGTCGCCTTCTTTCAGGCCGCTAGACGATTTCGGTGACGGATCCGTTGGATAGGCCGACCGTGACGGGGATCTTGCGCGAGCCCTCTTTCTGGTGCTTGTCGGGAATCTGCACCGAGGCGTTCTTCTGGTTGTCGTAGATGACGGCGTTTTCCGGGACGGTCAGCACGCCCTTGTGCTCGTCGAGCAGAATCTCGGCGTTGGCGGTCATGTTGGCCTTGAGCTCGCCGCCGGGGTTGTTGATGGAGACGCGCACCTCGAAGGTGGTCACGTTGTCTTTCTCCACGCCCATGGGCGCGATCTTGGTCACCTTGCCGTTGAAGAGGCGGTCGCGGAAGCTCTCCACCTTGATGCGCGCGGGCTGGCCCATGTAGACGTGGGCGATGTCGGCCTCGTCCACCTTGCCCTGCACATAGACCTCGGTGTGTCGCCCTCGGTCATGACCAGCGTGGCCGTCGAGCCGAGCACCAGGATGGAGCTGACCGCATCGCCCATTTCGACGTCGCGCGACAGGATCACGCCGTCCATGGGCGCGACGATCGTGGTGTAGCCGAGCTGCTCCTCGAGCTGCTTGAGGCTGGCCTGGCTCTGCTGCACCTGCGCGCGCGCCTGCTTCAGCTTGGCCGTGTCCACGCCGATCTGCGCCTTGGCGGAATCGCGCCGGGTGAGCGCGGCCAGGTAGTCGCTGGTTGGCGTCGTCCAGGGCCTGCCGGCTGACGATGCCTTCCTTCTGCATCTCCAGGTTGCGGTCGAGCGTGGCCTTGTACATGGGCAGATCGGGCGCCGCGGCGTTCACCTTGTCCTGCTCAATGTTGGCCTCGTAGGTGGTCACGTTGGCCTCGGCGCTGGCCAGTTGCGCGCGCTGCGCGTCCACCTGGGCCTGAATCTCCTGCTGATCGAGCTGCGCCAGCTCCTGGCCCTTTGTGCACGCGGTCGTTGATGTCGACGTAGAGCTTTTCCACGATGCCGGAGGCCTTGGCTCTTGACTTCGACCTTGGTGATGGGCTGGATCTTGCCGGTGGCCACCACGGAGCGCGCCACGTCGCCGCGGGTGACCTTGGCGATCTTGTTGGGGTCGATGGGATCGCCCTTGGCGAGGTGCACAAGCGCGATCACTGCCACGATAACACAGGACGGCGACTACACAACCGAGGATGATCCAAATCCTTTTCTTCTTGCGCGATGCGGCCATGTGGCCTCCCAGGATTTGAAGAGAAAGCGGCGCTTCACCCCGGCGAGGCGGAAAACCACTCTCACAGGGCCCGGCGGCTCTCCGGCGGACGCTGATGGAAGAAAAAAGCAATCAACAATTCAGACGGTGCGCTGGCACCGTTGTAACCCATTAACCCGCAGTACGCAAATGGCCCGCAATTGGTTCCACGAACTTGTGCCCAAACGGCGGCGGCTCGCAAGAGTCGCGGGAACCGGCACGCCGGCTGCGGCGTATCATCTTCGCGGGGGCTCGTGCAGGGTCACGATAGGGAATTCCGGATTGTTAAAGGCTTATGACCAGTTTTTACGACACTCTCGGGCAGGTTTTTCGCGCCATCATGGCCAACAAGCTGCGCAGCTTTCTGACCATGTTCGGGATCGCCTGGGGCGTGGGTTCGCTGCTGGTGCTGGTGGGGCTGGGCGAGGGCTTCCGCAGCGGGCAGCACAAGCAGTTGGCCACGTTCGGTAACGACCTGGTCATGATGTGGAACGGCACCATTCCCGCGCTGGCCAACCAGCACACGGGCATGCGGCCCTACCAGCTCACCCTGCGACGACGAAGCCGCCATGCGCCAGCTGCCTGAGCTGCGGGCCGTCACGGGTTACCTCAGCCGCAACGATCTCTACCAGGTGAGCGCGTACGCGAACACCTCGGGGCAGGTGCTGGGCGTGGAGCCGAACTATTCCGAGGTGCGGTTTCTGCCCCTCGCCGAAGGGCGCTTCATTGAACGCGCCGATCTGGCCGAACGGCGGCGCGTGGTGGTGCTCGGATCGAAGAATGCCACGCTGCTGTTTCCCGGCCACCCCATGCTCGGCGAAACCATCACCATCAACGACATCGCGTTCACAGTGGTCGGCCGCGCCGCGCCCATCAGTCACGGCAACAACGACAGCGAGAACCAGAAAATCTACGTTCCGCTGACCACGATGCTCGAACTCTTCGCCATGAAGGGCGACAACGTGGCGCAGGACGCCCTGACTTCCATCCAATATCAGCCTGCGGTAAAAGGCGAAGTGACCGCTGCCGTGGCCGCGGTGCATCGCGTGATCGCCGAGCGCCACGGCTTCGACCCCGCGCTCAACGATGCCTTCGAGGAGTGGAACACCATTCACACCGAGCAGATGATCGCCGCCATCTTCAACGCCATGGATGTTTTTCTGGGCGGAGTGGGCCTCGTCACGCTGGGACTGGGCGCAGTGGGGATCATCAACATCATGCTGGTCTCGGTGACGGAGCGGACGCATGAGATCGGCGTGATGAAGGCGGTGGGAGCCACCAGGAGCAGCATCCTGGCGCAATTCTTCTGGGAAGGGCTGCTGCTCACCGGCATCAGCGGCCTCATCGGCGTGGCCTTGTCGGGGGCGTTTATGGCTCTGCTGCAGGCGACGCTGACCGGCAAGATGCCCGGCTGGGATCCGCCGCGGCTGGTGCCCTGGTCCGCGGCACTGGCCGTGGGGTCGCTGGCCGTCTGCGGCATCGTGGCCGGGCTCTACCCAGCCAGCAAAGCCGCGGCTCTCGACCCGATCGAAGCGCTGCGCAGGGAGTAAAAACAGGGACTAAGGGACTCGGGACTAAGGGACTCGGGACTAGGGACTCGGGAGCAAGGGAGCGGGGAGCAAGCAAACGCGGTTCGCGCAACTGGGCAGCATTTTGAAACGCCACTGAGAAGGGAAGTTCCGGGAATGCTGAAGGACATACTGGCGCAGGCCTGGGAGGCGATGCTCGCCAACTGCGGCCGCACCGCCATCACCATGGTGGGCATGGCGTGGGGCATCGCCACCGTCGTGGTGCTGCTCGGCTACGGCACCGGCTTCAGCAGCGCCATCGAGGCCATCTTCGCCCAGTGGGGCACGGAAACCATCGGCTTTTTTCCCGGCCGCACCAGCCAGCAGGCCGGCGGCGACAAGGCCGGCGTGAAGGTGCGGTTCACCCTCGACGATGTGGACCGCGTCGCCAACACGGTTCCCGGCGTCTTCCACATCTCGCCGAACGAGTGGATTAATGCCACGGTCCAGAACGATCTGCACACCTACACCTGGGAGGTCGACGGCGTGCGCCCTGTGTTTCAGGACATCGTCAAGCTCGACACCGATGCCGGCCGCTTTTTCAACGGCGAAGAAGAGCAGCAGCGCGCACACGTCTGCGTTATCGGCTCGGAGGCCAAGACCAAGCTCTTCTCCGGCGAGTGGGCGGTGGGCGAAAGCATCCGTCTGAACGGCGTGATCTTCACCGTGATCGGCGTGCTGAGCCCCAAGATGCAGGAAGGCAGCGACGACAATCGCAATCGCATCATCTATGTCCCCTTCAACACCATGAGCGACCTCAAGGACACGCATTATGTCGACGGCATCTGGTTCAGCTATCGCGGCGACCACATGGAGATCGAGAAGGCCTTGCGCGACACCCTGGCCGCAGCGCATCACTTCACTCCCGCCGACCACGACGCTATCTATGTGGCCAACCTGATGACGCAGCTATCGCAGTTCCGCATTCTCTCCATTGCGCTGCAGGTGCTGCTCTCGCATGGTGGGCGCGCTCACGCTGGGCATCGCCGGCATCGGCCTGATGAACATCATGCTGGTGGCCGTGCAGCAGCGCACGCGCGAAATCGGCATTGAAAAGGCGCTGGGCGCGCGCCGCGGCCAGATCCTCGTGCAGTTCCTGGCTGAAGCGCTCGCCATTACCGGCGTCGGCGGAGTGTGCGGCATCGCGCTGGCCTACCTGATCTCTTTCACGGTGGGCCGCATCCCGTTCTACAGCGCGATGGCCAAGAACGCCACCGCCGCCGACATCCGCCTGATCATCACTCCCGGCTCCATCGCCATTGCCACAGTGATCCTCGTGGTCACCGGGCTGGTGAGCGGCATGATTCCCGCCATCCGCGCCGCGAACCTCGACCCCATCGAGGCGCTGCGCTACGAGTAATTGCTGGTTGCGCTTCGATCGACGTCAAACTCGGCGGCCGGGTTCTTTGGCGGCTTCGACGGGGATCGACAGCGCCGCTGCGAGGGCTTTGATTCCGCGCAGATCCATTTTGCCTGTGCCGAGCACGGGGATGGCATCGACGTGAACAAACTGGGCGGGTTTGGGTTTCCATAAGGCGGGCAAGTCGCACTGCGCGAACTTTTCGAGCACCGGAGCCAGTTTGGACTCGGGAAGCGTGTGGATGACGACGATGCGTTCGCTCTTTTTTTCGTCGGGTACAGCGGTAACCGCGAAGACCTGCTCGGTGGATTCGGCGAGCTCGTTCAGCTTTTCTTCAATGAGAATGTGCGGCACCATTTCGCCGCCAATTTTGCTGAAGCGCGAGAGCCGATCGGTGATGGTGAGGAAGCCGTCCTCTTCCATCATGGCGATGTCGCCGGTGGTGTACCAGCCATCATGCAGAACTTCGGCCGTCTTCTCCGGCTTGCCCAGATAGCCGCGCATCACATTCGGGCCTTTCACGAGCAGCATGCCTGAGGTTCCGGGCGCGATGGGCTGGCCGTTGTCGATGTCGACGATTCTGACGCTGACGCCGGGGAGCGGGTGGCCGATCTTGCCGCGCCTGGCAGCGACCTGGCGGTATCCCGGAGCGCGAAAATCCTTGCCGTTGACGGCGACGATCGGGGAGCACTCCGTGCAGCCGTAGCCCTCGAGAGGGCGAATGCCGAACTGGTCTTCGAAGGCGAGGGCGACACGCTCCTGCAACTTCTCCGCGCCCACGAGCACGTACTGCAGCGAGCCGAAGCTCTCCGGCTTGCAGCGGCGCATGTAGGCTTGCAGAAACGTAGGCGTGGCGACGAGGAGTGTGACGTTGTACTTCTCGATCAGCGCGCCGACAGTCTGCGCGTCGAGCGGATTGACGTGGAAGACGACGCCTACGCCGTGCACCGCGGGCAGCCAGAGCCCGGCCATGAAACCGAAGGAGTGAAAGAAGGGCAGGATGCCGAGAATCTTGTCGCGGCCATCGAGCATGAACACCTGCATGATCTGGCTGATGTTCGACGCGATGTTGAAGTGCGTGAGCATGACGCCCTTGGGATCGCCGGTGCTGCCGCTGGAAAAGATGACCGTGGCGAGCTGATCCATTTGTCCGGCACGGCCTTTGCCGGTGGCGAATTCTGTTTGGAGTTTGACGCGATGGGCGCCGAGTGCGCGCTTGAGCAGACCGGCGGGCATGAGCCACGCCAGGGCCAGCGCGGCCAGCTTCTCACTGAAACGCGGCGCGGCGAGGGCGTCTTCGAGCAGCAGCGTCCGGCCGGGGATGATCATGTTGGGGAAGCGGTCGAGAAACGCGCGAGACGTGATGACGACATCGATGCCGCACTGTTGCGCGCTGCTGGCAATGATTTCGTTGGACGCGGTGTAATTCAGGTTAACCGGCACGCGGCCCGCGAGCATGAGCGCGTAGTTGGCGAGCGCGCCGCCGACGCTGGGGGGAACGAGAACGCCGATCATGGGCTGGTTGCCGACCCGATGCCGCAACCGGCGGGCGATGAAAACGGTTTTGACGAGTGCCGATGCGAAAGAGACGCGCGGCGTTTTGCCGTCGGCCATAAAGAACTGCCGCGGGTGCAGGTGCGCGGTGTGCACAAAGGCGCGGTCGAGAGTTTTCATGCGCGGCTTGCGTGCTTCAAATGCTACGGCCTGCAATTCCTGCACGGCGGCACGCACCGCAATGGCCGTGGACGTGGGCGGCATGGGTTTTCCGAAGCTCACTGTGACGTGGTAGGGAATGTGATGCGGCATCTTCCACAGAAAACGTCCGCGCTCGAAGCTGAAGATGCTGCCCCATACGCCGTCGAGGTTCATGGGAATGATGGGCACCTCGACGTCTTTCATGATGCGCTCCAGGCCGCGGCGGAAGGGAAGCATCTGGCCGGTGCGCGTGATCTGTCCTTCGGCGAAGACGCAAACGATCTCGTCGTTGCGCAACGCATCGCTGGCCACGTGCAGCGAGTGCAGCATCTCGCGCGGACGGAGCTCGCTCGAAATGGGGATCGCCTTCATCATTTTGGCGAGGGGTTTGACGTACGCGTGGTCGTAAATGCCCTGGAACATGAGGAAGCGGATGGGGCGGTCTGTGGCCGCAACAAGGAGTGCTACGTCGACAAACGACATGTGGTTGCAAACCAACAGTGCGCCGGTTTTTTCTGGAAAATTATCGCGGCCGATTACGCGCACGCGATAGATGGTGCGCGTGGCAAAGAAGAGAATCAGGCGGCCAAACCACTCGGGGAGCAGATAGAGAACGTAAACCGTGGCGGCCGCAGTAATCACGGAGCCGGCGATGATGACACCTTGAGGTTCAAGGTGGACGTATTGGGTGAAGATGAAATAGACAACGGACGAAAGTGCGATGCCGACGAACGACAGCAGGTTGGCGGCGGCGATGATGCCGCCCTTGTCTTCTTCCGGCGGCTTGTGCTGGATGAGCGCGTTGACTGGCACCGCGAAGAATCCCGCCCAGAATCCCAGCAGGCCAAGGAGTACCGCCGAAGCTGCCATGCCGTGCGGCGTGACGCCGAGGATGAAACCGGTGACGGTCATGCCGATCGAACCCAGCGGAATGAGCCCGTACTCGATCTTGTTATCGCTTACCCATCCAGCGGTCATGCTGCCGATGCCGATGCCCACGGCGAGCATGGCGTTCAGGTAACCGGTTTTGGTCTGGCTGACGTGCAGTACATCGGGCCCGTAAATGACGATGGTGGAGAAGAGCAGGGAGCCGAGAAACCAGAAGTAGGTGTTGCCCATTACGGCCAGAAACAGCGCCTGGTCCTTGCGCATTTTACGGATCTGCACCCAGAGATCGCCGACGATATTGATGCGGAAGGGTTTTTCCGGCGCGGCGGCTGGCACGTTGTCGACGCCGAGGCTGGTTACGAAGCCGACGGCCGAGAGACCCAAAAGCACGCAGCCTGCGACCACTTCGCGGCCGGCGAATTGCTGGCCCATCCACGCGCCGACGACCGTGCCAATGATGATGGCCAGAAACGTCCACAGCTCGATGACGCCGTTGCCCCACGAGAGGTTTTTCTCCGGCAACAACTCGGGGAGCAAACCATATTTTGACGGCCCGAACAGCGCGGCTTGACTGGCCACCAGGGTGAGCGCGACCAGCGAAAGCGTGAGCGTGTGCGTCGCGAGGCCGGCTGTCGCGAGCAGCATCGATCCGAACTCCATGACCTTGGTCCAGATCGTGACTTGGCGCTTGCTGAAGCGGTCTGCCAGCCAGCCGCCGGGCATGCTGAAGATGAGAAACGGCACTGAGAACAGGAAGGTGACCACGGAGACAAAAGTCTCGCGCTGGGTCTGCGCCATGTTCATCCCGATGACGATCGAGAGCAGGAGATTGCGCAGGATGTTGTCGGAGAAGGCGCCCTGGAATTGCGTGGCAATCAGCGCCCAGAAGCCGCGGCGGCTGCGCGGCGCGGCGGGGGCGGGCGAAACGGCGGGTTCCGCGACGGCGGGATCAGTCGAAGCAGTGCTCATCGGCGTCGATCTTTACGGGGAACGGAGATGGCCTGAGATGAACAACTCCGCTTGCCCGAGATTGGCCCTTCCAAACAGTTTCTGGAGTGTCACAAGAATAGCGAGGTTTCCGCGGATTTGCTCAATTCTATTTGAAAAAAGGGAGCGCGCCATCCCGATGGGCACAAATCGGCCGCGCGGGATTCTGGCAGGGAGCGAGGAAACGCTGTACCCGTCCAGAATCTCGAGGTTATGAATAAACCGGGCTGTTGCCGCTGCGAGCGAGCGGGGGTCTGGAGACCCCCGCTACAGCCGGTCAGGAGACCGGCGCTACTCTACGCGTTCAGAAACTTCTCGATGTTGGTGTAGCTGATCTGCAGGCTTTCGAGCGGCGGGCGCTCGGTCACATCCTGCTCCACGTACATGTTGGGAACATGGAACTGCTCCGCAAGCCGCAGAATGTCAGGCCAGTCGAGCGTGCCCATGCCCACCTCGGCAAAGTGCTGGGAGCCCGGCCCGGTATCTGTCGAGGTCGGCGCATTGGGCTTGCGGTCTTTGAGGTGGAGCGATTGCATGCGCGCGCCATATTTTTTGAACAGCTCCACCGGATCGCGCCCGGCCTGCGTGACCCAGTAACAGTCCATCTGCCACTGCACCAACTTCGGGTCGGTCGATTGCATCAGAATGTCAAAACCGGTGACGCCATCGAATTCCTTGAACTCTGTGTCGTGGTCGTGGAAGCCGAACTTGAGGCCCATTTTTTGGGCTTGCTCGCCCCAGGCATTGTATTGATCGGCGGCGCGCTTGAAGCCGTCGGCAGAGTTGCCTACCGATTCCGGGACCGAAGAACACACCACGCACTCCGCGCCCAGTTCTTTGGCGTAATCGAGGCGCGCGCCGAAGTCGTTGTAACCGAAGTGCGCGCTGGGAACGATGAGTCCGGCATCGAGAATGGCCTGGCGCAGATCTTTCGCGGCCATCTTGTACTCGGCGACGTAGGTTTCCACGGTGCGATAGCCGATTTTGCGAATGGCGGCAAGGGTGCCGGGGAAGTCCTTATCGACCAGGCTGCGCACGGTGTAAAGCTGCACGCCGACGGGGCGATCCATCATTTTGCTGAAGGCGCGCGGCGCCAAGGTGTAAGCGGCCACACCGGCTGCCGCGGCGGTGACAAATTCACGTCTGGTAGGCATGGTGATTTCTCCTTAAGCCTTGAATCGGTGGCCCGGAAACAGCAAGATCTTGGGCAGGAGAAATCTATTACGATTGATTGCAGGTGTCAAGAACTGCGGCGGATCGGGGCGCCGGTCAATCCAGCATCCGGGCGGTCCACGATTGTGCGATAATTTGAATTGACAATCGTTTGCAATCGATAATACTATTCTCCTGCATTCCGGAGAGTAGAAAACTCCTCGTCTGGCTCTTGGAACTGAACGGTTTTGCTTTAACGATTGGCCGAAAAACTTCGGTCCCAGCGCCAGATGCACGCAAACGGAAATTGAGCATTCGCGGGAGGAATCATGCCGCAAAATCTGCTGGAACAACTTCGCAAGCACAGCGTAATTGTCGTCGACACGGGCGACATTGAAGCCATGGAGCGGTTCAAGCCGCGGGACGCCACGACTAACCCCTCGCACATTACCAATGCGGCCAAGATGCCGAAGTATCAGCCCATCCTGGATGGGGAGCTGATGAACGCGCGCAAGGAATTGGGCGCGGGCGCGAGCGACGAAGCGGTTGCCAATCTGGCCTTCCGCAGGCTGGGCATAGCATGGGGCAAAAATATTCTCGCCGTCGTTCCCGGCCGCGTGTCGACCGAGGTGGACGCGCGCCTCTCCTACGACACAGACGCGAGCATTGCGCAGGCGCGCAGCATTATTGCGCAGTATGAAGCGGAAGGAATTTCGCGCGCGCGGATTCTGGTGAAGATTGCGGCGACGTGGGAAGGCGCACGCGCTGCGGAGGTGCTGGAAAAGGAAGGCATCCACTGCAACCTGACGCTGATTTTTGGAACGTTCCAGGCCGTTGCGGCGGCTGAGGCTGGGGCCACGCTGGTTTCGCCGTTTTGCGGGCGCGTTCTCGACTGGTACAAGAAGGAAACCGGGAAGGAGTATTTTGGCGCGGAAGATCCCGGCGTGATTCACGTGACTGCGGTCTACAACTACTTCAAGAAGTTTGGTTACAAAACTGAAGTGATGGGCGCGAGCTTTTGGAATGTTGGCCAGGTGCGGGAGCTGGCAGGGAGCGATCTGCTGACGATTGCGCCTAAGGTGCTGGCCGAGCTCGAAGCCGTTGAGGACGAACTGACGCCGAAGCTCAGTGTGGAAGCGGCGAAGGCGATGCCCATTGAGAAAATTGTCGTCGACAGCAAGCAAAGCTTCGAGCGGCATCTCGCCGCCAACCGCATGGCCACTGACAAGCTGAGGGAAGGCATTGAAGGCTTCTCCGCCGCTCTGGTTGAACTGGAGACGTTGCTGGCGAAGCGGCTTGCCGAGTTGGAATCGCGCGCTGTGGCGACGGCGTAACGACGATGCGCGTGGGCAACGCGGAGCGCGATTGCCTCTTGAGAATTGGCTTGGCCCGCAGGTTGGGAGAGAAGGACGCGAATGGGCGTGGGGAATCTGATGATCGTGCAAGGCGGCGGACCCACGGCCGTCTTCAACGTCAGCTTGTCCAGCGCGATCGCAGAGGCAGTCAGTCAGCAGGGAGCAGGCCGCGTGTTTGGCGCGCGCTACGGCATGAAGGGGCTGGCCGAGGATGACATTGTCGAACTCGGCACAATGACGGCCACCGACCTCGAATTGCTGCGCAATAGCCCGGGCGCGGCGCTGGGTTCCTCCCGCTACAAACCCACGAAAGAAGACTACGACCGCGTGGTCGAGAACCTGCGCAGGCTCGATATTCGATCGATGATTTTCATGGGCGGCAACGGCACCATGAAGGGCGCGGCGCTGGTGAGCGAGCACTGCCGCGCTGCGGGATTTTCGATGCAAGTCATCGGCGTACCCAAAACCGTGGACAACGATATTGCGATGACCGACCGCTGTCCGGGCTTTGCCAGCGCGGCCCGGTACATGGCGCAGACCACGCGCGACCTCGGCATGGATATTCGCTCGCTGCCGCAACCGGTGACGATTCTTGAAGTGATCGGGCGCAGCATTGGCTGGCTGGCGGCGGCAACGGCGCTGGCGAAGGATAGAGAAGCGGATGCGCCACATTTGATTTTTCTTCCTGAGAGACCGTTCGATGCGGAGAAGTTTCTGGCGGATCTCGATCGGATCGTGAGCAAGCACGGTTGGGCCATTGTGGTGGCGACGGAAGGCATACGCAATCCCGATGGAAGCCTGGTGTACGAGCTGAAAGATGCCACGCATCTCGATCCGCTGGCGCGCCCCATGACGGGCGGGGTGGGGCAGTTCATGGCGAACCTGGTGGGCGAGAAGCTGAAGATGCGCTGCCGCACGGAAAAGCCGGGACTGATTGCGCGGGCTGCGATGACGCAGGTTTCCGCGCAGGACCAGAAGGACGCCGAGCTGGTGGGCCGCGCGGGAGTGCGCGCGCTCGCCGCCGGCGAAACGGAGAAGATGGTGTCGCTGCTGCCGATTGGAACTGAGAGCGGATTTGAGCTGGTTCCCTTGAACGAAGTTTCCGACGCGGAACGGCCGCTGCCGGCGGAGTGGATTCTGGACGCGGCGATTCCCGTGGGCGACCGATTCTTCAACTACGTGAAACCATTGGTGGGCGAGCTTACGCCGTACTTCGTCCGCTATACGAATTGATGCGGTGTGGGGAAAGGATGAACATGCAAAAGTTTGAAACAGCGGCCGCGAAAAAACCGATTGGCGTGCTGATCCTGGGACGGAAGCGCCCCGGATTCGACCAGGAATGGAACCAGATCATTTGCGGGCGCGCCCTGGCCGCGCTGAAGGATATGGGCTACGCGACGGTGGGCGCCGAGACGCCGGTGATTGACGATGCCACTATCGCAGTGGCGCTTGACAAGATTCGTGCGGCCGGTTGCCAGGCGCTGGTGATGCTGCACCCCTCGATGGGAAATGGACAACTGGCGTTGACAGTGGCGCAGCAGTGGCCCGATCCGGTGGTTCTGTGGGCGACGCCGGAAAGGCCGGGCGATGGCAAGGTGAGCTCGTGCTCGCTGGTGGGGCAGCATCTGTGGGGATCGACGCTGCGGCAGGCGGGACATGCGTTTGAGCTGGTGTATGGCGATCCGGATGACAAAACATTGCGCGCGGAGATGGTGCGGGCGATTGCCATTGCGCGCACGGTGGCCGTGCTGCGCAGCGCGAAGGCAGGCGTGATCGGAACGCACGCTCCGGGATTTATCGATCTCGCTGCCGATCCGTTTCTTCTGCAGAGGACCATGGGCACACAGTTGCATCCACTGAGCCTGCCCCAATTTGTTGACCGCGTGCATGCGATTTCCGACGAGGCCGCGCGCAAGGATGTGGAACGCGTGCTCGATCTGAAGCTGCCGATGCGCGATGTTACGAAGGACGACTTGCCCATGAGCTCGCGTTGCTACCTGGCGATGCGGGAGCTGATGGAGGAGGAAAGCCTGGACGCGATCACGATTCAATGCTGGCCTGAGCTGCCGAACATGATCGGGCAATGGCCGTATCTCGCAGTTTCGCGGATGGGCACCGAGGGCGTTGCGGTTTCGATTGAAGGCGATGTGGATGGATCGATCGGCAGCCTGATGAGCCGCGAGTTGGGAGCGGGGACCGGGTACCTGAGCGACTGGCTGGAGCACGATCGCAACACGATCTTCTTCTGGCATCCGGGCATGGCGCCGATGGATATGTGCAACCCGGTGGGTTCGCGAAGGCGGGCCGACGCTGGCCAAGCACTTCAATATCGTGAAGCCGATGGTGGTAGACGCAAGCCTTCGCATCAACGAGGACGTGACCATTACGCGGCTGTGGAGGTGCGACGGCCGCTACCACATGACGGCGTTTGAAGGGCGCTCGGTGGCGCCGCGGCGCAAGGTGACCGGAAACATGGTGCTGGTGGAACTTGCGGAGCAGGAAGTGGCGCGCAGCGGCGATGTGCCGGCGCGTTTCGACCGCCTGGTGCATGCGGGCATGCCGCATCATGTGCTGCTGTCGTTTGGCAAGCAGCAAGAGACGTTCAGGAGACTTGCGAGAGCGCTGGGCGTGGAGTGGTGCGAGTAAGGAGTGGCATACGAGTGCGGGCGTGGACGCCCGCACTACAGCCGGTCAGGAGACCGGCGCTACAAAAGAAACCGGTGCTACAAATGAGGGAAAGCGGATGAGCGGCGAGGAGCAAAAATCGTACAAGGTGTATCTCGGTGGGAAGTGGATTGAGACCGGCGAGAAGATTCAGGTGACAGATCCGGCGACGGGCGAGAAGTTTGCCAGCGTTTCGGCGCTGGATCGGGATCAGGTGCATTCAGCCTTCGATGCGGCACAGGCGGCATTCCCCGCGTGGCGCGGAATCACGGCCAAGGAGCGCGGCGCATTTCTGTTTCGCGTGGCCGACGAGGTGCATAAGCGCGCGGACGAGATTGCGCGCGCTGATCACGCTTGAAAACGGCAAGCCGCTGGCGCAGAGCAAGGGCGAGATGGCGATGACCGAGGACCATCTGCGCTGGTTTGCCGAGGAAGGCCGGCGCGCGTACGGGCGGGTGATTCCGCACCAGGCGCAAGGCAAACGGAACATGGTGGTGAAGACGCCGATCGGCGTGGTGGGCGCGATTGCCCCGTGGAATTTTCCGCTGGTGCTGGGCATTCGCAAGGCCGCGCCGGCGCTGGCAGCAGGTTGCCCGGTGGTGCTGAAGCCGTCTTCGCAAACGCCGCTCTCCACGATTGCTTTTGCGGAGTGTGTTGAAGCGGCGGGCATTCCCGGCGGCGTTTTTCAGATTGTGATCGGCAGCGCACGGATGATTGCCGAGGAGTTTCTGACCAATCCCATCTGCCGCAAGATTACGTTCACGGGATCGACCGAAGTGGGCAGGGAACTGATCAAGGGAGCGGCGCAAGCGATCAAGCCGCTTTCGCTCGAACTGGGCGGACTGGCGCCGCTGCTGGTCTTCGACGATTGCAACCTGGACCAGGCGGTGCAGGAGACGCTGATCGCGAAGTTCCGCAACACGGGGCAATCGTGCATCGCAGCGAATCGCATTTATGTGCAGCGTTCGATTCACGACGAATTCGTGAAGCGGTTTGTCGCCGGAGTGCAGAAGTTGAAGACCGGTCCCGGGACTGGAGCCGGGCGTCGACATTGGTCCGCTCATCAATCAGCAGGCGCTGGACGCGGCTTTAGTGCAGATTGAAGAAGCCGCGGGCAAAGGCGGCAAGGTGCTGTGCGGCGGCAAACGGATGGGATCGAGCGGCTATTTCCTGGAGCCGACGGTGATTGACGGAGTCGGCGCCGCGTCGCTGTGCATGCGCGAAGAAACATTTGCGCCGATAGCTCCCATCACGACGTTTGAAACCGAGGACGAGGCCATCGCACTGGCGAATAGCAGCGAGTTCGGACTGAGCGCCTACGCGATGACGCGCGACATTGCGCGCATCTTCCGGCTGGCGGAACGCATTGAGGCGGGAACGCTGGGCATTAACGACGGCGCGCCGACTACGAGCAATGCTCCCTTTGGCGGCGTGAAGCAAAGCGGATGGGGCCGCGAACTGGGCAGCGAAGGTTTGGAAGCATTCCTGGAGACGAAGCACGTCTCCTTTGGCGGAATGTGAGATTTTACACGGAAGGAAGTATGAAGGAGCAAATGCGATGATTCAGTTTCTCGTTCACGATACAGCGGACACGGTTGGCGTGGCCGTCGTGGATATTGCGGCCGGAACAGAGTTGACCGGCCGGGATCTCTCAACCAACAAGCCGCTGACGGCAAAGGCGGCGCAGGATATTCCGCTGGGCCACAAGCTGGCGCTCAAGGATTTGGCCGTGGGCGATACGGTGATCAAGTATGGCTGCGAAATTGGAAAAATCGTGCAGCCGGTCAAGGCCGGGCAACACGTGCACGTGCACAACCTGAAGACGAAGAGGTGGGCATAATGAAGGATCAGACAATTCATGCGTATCGGCGTGAAAACGGGCGCGTCGGCATTCGCAATCACGTGATCATCCTGCCCGTGGACGACATTTCGAATGCCGCGTGCGAGGCCGTGGCCAACAACATCAAGGGAACGCTGGGCCTGCCCCACGCGTACGGACGCCTGCAGTTCGGCGAGGACCTCGAGCTTTTCTTCCGCACCATGATCGGCACCGGCTCGAATCCCAACGTGGCCGCGGCGATCGTGATCGGCATTGAGCCGGGCTGGACGCAGAAGATCGTGGACGGCATCGCGAAGACCGGGAAGCCGGTGGCCGGATTTTCCATCGAAGGCCAGGGCGATATCGCGAGCATCGCGCAGGCTTCAAGAAAGGCGAAGGAATTTGTGCAGTGGGCGACGGAGCTGCAGCGCACGGAGTGCAAGTTCAGCGAGCTCTACATCAGCGTGAAGTGCGGCGAGAGTCGACACCACCACCGGGCTTGCAAGCTGCCCCACGGTCGGCAACGTGATTGACAAGCACTGCGCCATGGGCGGCATGGCTTCTTTTGGAGAAACCACGGAACTGACCGGCGCCGAGCACATTGTGGCCGCCAAGGCGGCGAATGACACGGTGCGCGCGCAGTTCCAGGCCATGTTCGACGACTACCAGAAGCTGGTATTCGGCGAGAAGACCAACGATCTCTCCGAGTCGCAGCCGACCAAGGGCAACATTGCCGGCGGGTTGACGACCATCGAAGAGAAGGCGCTGGGCAACGTGGAGAAGCTGGGCAAGCAGACGAAGTTTGTCGGCTGCCTGAAACCGGCAGAGATGCCCACGGACAAGGGCCTGTGGTTCATGGATACGTCGAGTGCCGCGGCGGAAGCCGTGACGCTGTGGGCGGCCTCGGGCGCGGTGGTGCACTTGTTCCCGACGGGACAAGGCAACGTCATCGGCAATCCCATTGAGCCGGTCATCAAGCTCTCGGGAAATCCGAAGACCGCGAAGTTGATGGCCGATCACATCGACCTGGACGTGTCGCCGGTTCTGCAGGGCGAGATGACGCTCGACCAGGCAGGCGATGCGCTGATCGAGATGATCGTGCGCACCGCGAACGGCCGGATTACTGCGGCGGAAGCGCTGGGCCATCGTGAGTTCGTGATGACCAAGCTCTATCGCAGCGCGTAAGTAGGCGATCGTACAACAATCGTGGTTTCCCAGGTCTCAAAATCGAGACCTGGGGCACCCCGGGTTAGTGCTGGAACAAGCAATCAGAGATTTAGTGTGGCCATTATGAATCGTTATTCCAAAGAAGTGCTCGTTAACGTCGTGACGCAACTGGCAGCCGGAATGGGCGTGCCTGTTGCGGATGCGGCGCTGTTTGCCGAGGTGCTGGTGGATGCCGATGTGAGCGGCGTCTCCACCCACGGCGTCTCGCGGCTGAATATTTATCTCAAACGCATCGAGTTAGGACTCATCGATCCCAAGGCCACGCTCAAGATCGAGCGACAGGCGGGAAGCGTGCTGGTTCTCGACGCCGGCAACGGGCTGGGCCAGATGCAGGCGCGCAAGGCGCTCGACTTGCTCATGCCGCTGGCGCGCCAGAACGGCGTGGCCGTGGCGACCATCCGCAACTCGCAGCATTTTGGCGCGCTCTCCTGGTATTGCAACTACGCGGCCGGCCAGGACATGATTTTGCTGGCCATGACCAACTGCGAGCCGGCCATGTCGCCTGAAGGCGGATACGAAGCCTTTTTTGGCACCAATCCCATCGCCGCTTCATTCCCGACCGGCAAGGGATTTCCCGTGAAGATCGATCTCGCGACTTCCGGCGTGGCGCGCGGCAACATCATCGCCGCACAAAAGAAGGGCCAGCCGATTCCGCTGGGCTGGGCGCTCGATCCCGAAGGCAATCCGACGACCGATGCATCGCAGGCGCTGCTGGGCACGGTGCTCACCATGGCCGGGCACAAGGGATATGCGCTGGCGATGATGGTGGAGCTTTTCAGCGGCGTGCTTTCGGGCGCGGCCATCGGCCCTGACGTGGGCTCGATGTACAAGAACCTCGATCGCAAGCAGGATGTGGGCCATTTCTTCTGCCTGTTCGACGTGAAGGCGTTTCTCGATTACGGCGAGTATCTCGCGCGCATCGACGAAACCATCGATCGCATCAAGAACTCGAAAAAACGCCCTGGCGTGGAAGAGATTCTGGTTCCCGGCGAGCGTTCCTCGCGGAAGGCCGCCATCAACAACGCACAGGGCATTCCCGTCTCGCCCGAGACCGTGGCGGAGATCGAGCAGTGGTGCTCCCGCTTGAACGTCGCATTCAATTGCCATGAGGTGGTAGGCCAGCCATGATCGATATTCTGATTTCGGAAAATATTCAGGGCGCTGCCGTCGATGCGCTCGGCTCGCGGTTTCGTGTCGCTTTCCAGCCGGATTTGTGGAAGGATCCGGCGCTGCTGGCCGAAAAAGTGAAGCAGTGCCGCGCGCTGATCGTGCGCAACCAGACGCCGGTAACGGCGTCGCTCATTGACGCGGCGCAGGAGCTGCTGGTGATCGGCAGGGCCGGCGTGGGGCTCGACAATGTCGACTACAAGCACGCCGAGAAGGCGGGCATTGTGGTTTCGTTTACGCCCGACCAGAATGCCATCAGCGTGGCCGAGATTGCCATCGGCATGATGCTTTCGCTGGCGCGATTTATTCCCGCCGCCGACGCGGATACGAAGAAAGGCAACTGGAGCCGGCAGCGCTTCGTGGGTACGGAGCTCTACGGCAAGACGCTGGGCATCGTCGGCGCTGGCAAGATCGGATACCTGACGGCGCGGCGCGCGATGGCATTCGGCATGAAGGTTCTGGCTTACGATCCCTTTCTGAGCCGGGACAACATTCTGCTGAGCGAAGTGCAGGCTGAGCTGGTGGAGCTGGATGAGTTGCTGGCGCGCGCGGACGTGGTCTCGTGCCATTTGCCCGCTACGACCGCAGACCGTGGGACTGCTGAACCGCGAGCGGTTCATGAGCATGAAGCCGGGCGCGTTTTTCATCAACACTTCGCGCGGCAAAGTAGTTGTCGGAGCAGGATCTGGTGGAGGCGCTGAAGGCCGGGATCGTGGGCGGAGCGGCGCTGGATGTGAGGGGCAAGGAGCCTCCGCAGGTCGGCGAACTCGAGACCATGCCGAACGTGATTCTTTTGCCTCACATCGCGGCGTTTACGCGCGAAGCGCAGGATCGGGTGACAGCGGCGATCTGCGAGGATGTGGCGCGCGTGCTGGATGGGAAGCCCGCGCTGAACGCGGTGAAGCGGACGACTGCCGATGCCGCGCGTTACTTCCTGAGTCTGGATCGGCTTCTGGCCGTCGGGCCTGGGGACGAAAATGTCCTGCCAGACGAGGCCGCACTCTTTCACCATCTGCATCGGATATTCGAGGCGGCCCAGCTCGGCCTCGGCGTTGTTGGTGCCGAAGGAGAATTTGCATCCGGCGGCCTTGGCCATTTTAAGAAATGCGGGGCTGGGAATCCTGCGGCGATTGTTGATTTCAATCGCTACATCGTTGCGGAGGGCGGCGTCGATCACGCGTTGCATCCGCTCGCGTCGTCCACAGCGCGTCGTAATCCGCGGCAATCTGGTCGGGAATATAGGTCGCGTTGGCGTAGATGTCGATAGGCTCGCGCATCACGCCTTCAATGCGCTTCACTAGCATCTCCATGAACGCCTGCTTGTCGGTGATGACGCCGATCTCCTCGGGAATCCAGATCCTCATGCGCTTGCCGTTGTCGTCGCTAAACGTCATCGCGTCGGTAAAAACGTAATCGAAGCGGGCGACGGATTCGGGCGTGACGAGAGTTCTCCATTCGCGTCCTTCGGCCTGCATGGCCACGTAGCAGGGCTGGCCCTTCATGCTTTCGAGATAGTCGCGGATGCTGGCGTCGTCGTGCACCGGGAAGCTCAGGCCGCAATTGATGGCGATGCCGTAGCCGATGCCGACGCGCCGCGAATTGGCGAGGGCCTGATCGAGCGTGAGGCCGCCTTTAAGATGCGCGTGGTAATCGACCACGGGAATGTTGGCCGCGCCGAGGCGGATGATGTCGCGATAGACTTCGTCGACCTGCGGGCGCTCGTCGGAGAGTTGCGGGACGGCATCGGGCAGCGGGCGGACATGAAGGTTGCGGAAGAATGTGGCGCCTTGCGGACTGAGCGCCTGCAGCGCGAATGTGCCGTGGCCGATACGACAGTCGAAGTCCGGCGTTGGCCGAGAAGGCGTCGTCAGGCTCGATGTAATCGACCACCAGCATGTCGTTGATGCGAACCTGCACCTGCTTCTGGCGAACGAGAATGTTCAGCGTGAACCACTCGTTGTCGCGGATGAACTGCTTCCAGACGTGTCGCACGCCATGGAGCGAGCCGGTCTTTCTGCGTTGGATGAAGCCATTCGGGCCACGCGCGTCGTTGGCCAACAGCACCTGGAAACCCGGAGCGGGCGAGGTTACGGGCTGTTCTCTGTGTGTGGAAGCAGATGGCGGACTCGGCGCCCGGCTGCATCGTGACTTCTGCGCTGAATTCGAAATTCTTGAAGTCTGCCTGACCGGAGGGGCCGGCATAGAAGAGGCGCGCGTCCCCGCCGTGGACAGAAATCTGACCGTTGGCCACGGTGAATGCGGATGCGTGCCCCTGGGCCCGCCATCCGCGCAGCGATGTGCCGTCAAAGAGCGAGATACCTTCCGCGGATTGGCCGGGAAGGGAATGGATTGCCGCGGGCGCGGCGAAGAGGAGCGCCAGAGCATCGCGTCGCGTGAGAGTAGGCATGGAATCCTTTCGTGCGAGGACTATGCCGCGGCGGCCGCGGGCCGATCGAGTGTGCGATATTTGCGGCCGACGGCGAAGAGCGCGATCGTGCCGGCGAGAGGCATGAGCGCGACCAGCAGAAAGACCGGCGTGTAGGAGAAGCGGTCGACGAGAATGCCCGTGAGCAGCGGAAACAACGCGCCGCTCAAGTCTCCGGCGATGCCCATCAGGCCCTGCGGCGCGGCCCACCTGGTGCTCGGGAAAGAGATCGGTGACGGCCGCGAACATATGCGCGGAGAGAAAATTATCGGCGGCGATGGTCACGGAGAGCAGGATCATGACCAGACCGATGCCATGAAGATACGGCACGGCGAAGCTGAGCAGGCACACGAGGGCGCTGCCATACATCAGCATGCGCCGCGTATTGCGCACCGAAAATCCGCGGCGAATCATTACGCCCGCCGCCCATCCTCCTGCGATGCCGCCGACGTCGCCCATCAGAAACGGAATCCAGGCGACGAATCCAATCTGCACCATGGTCATGTGGCGCGCGCTGATAGAGATAGATGGGCGTCCAGTACCAGTAGAACTGCATGACAGGCCCGACGAAGAAGCGGCAGAGCATGACGGCCCATGTGGAAGAGTTGCCGAGGAGTTCGCGTGCGGAGATCGAAGGCTGGCCAGCCGGCGCCGTCGATTTTCGGCTCCTTGCCGTACATGAACCACCAGGTCGGAATCCAAAGGAACCCGGCGATCGACGGCACCAGAAACGCGACGCGAAAGCCGTAATGCTGGAGGAGATAGACGATGACCGGCACGGCGAGAGTTGCGCCGATGACGCTGCCGCCGTTGAAGATGCCGATGGCGAGCGTGCGGTCTTTCTTTTCAAAAAGACGCGTGATCGTCTTGACTCCGCCGGTGTAGGCGCCGCATTCGCCAGTACCTTTCCAGTATTGCGAGAGGCCCAGCGAAAGTCCGGAGCCGGCGAGCGCAAACGAGGCGGTCGCAGTCGACCACCAGGCGATGGCGGCAGTGAGCCCGAGGCGAGCGCCGAGTCGATCCATGAGATAGCCCATGGGGAATTCGCCGGTCATCATGCCGAAGCCGAGCGCGGAGACGATTCTTCCATAGGCGGCGTTGGTAAGATGAAAGACCGTGCGCAGCACCGGCGCCATGACCGAAAGCGCCAGGCGGGCGATAAACATGATGACGGTGAGAAAGAAAAGCAGGCAGAGAATGAGCCAGGCAGGCGCTCGGCTCGAAGGTTCGAGTGTTTGCCCGCTCTCGGTCCCGACGATCTCTTCAGCGTGCGGCAAACTTCCTCCGGGATAACTGCCCGACCACGTGATTCCATAGCGATTCATGGAATTGTGCGGGCGAGACGTCCGCACTACAGCCGGTCTTCCACCCCAAGAAACCAAGACGTTCCCTGGCGACCCCGGTCTGGAGACCGGCGCTACAAGATCCTAGCCCTGCAACGCCGCGGGCCTCATGCCAAGGATACGCGGACTTGAGCACTTTGTTGATCTCTTTGACATTGTTGCAGGCCGGTGGTGTTCAACCACGCTTCGAGCGCGGAAGCGCCGCCTTTGACGTAGACGGGAACACCGTCCTGCCACGTGGCGCGGCCGGCCAGCACGCCGTGAAACTTCGCGCCGCTCTCGACTGCCAACTCCAGCGTCTCAAGAAACACCTGGCTGCTGACTCCAGCGGAGAGGAAAATGATTGGCTTGTCGGTGAGCGCCGCTTCGGCGCGGATGAACTCCATCGCTTCAGCGCGCGTGTGGAGCTTCTGGCCGTTGAAAGCCCGAGTGCCTTCCACATGCGCCATCTGCATGGGGACTTCGATCTTGAGCACGTCTGCGCCGTAACGCTCCTTGGTGAACTCCTCCATGGACTTGAGGATGATCTCCGGCTTTCTGCGCGCGTATTCGATGCTCTTCTCGCCTTCGCCGTGCACGTCGTAGGGCAGGAATTCGAGGAAAAACGGAATATCGACGGCCTTGCACTCGGCGCCGATCCGCTCGACCCACGCCTTCTTGCGATCGTTGACCCACTCTTTTTCGAAGGGATTGTAGTAGACGAGAATCTTTACGGCGTTGGCGCCAGCTTCTTTGATGCGCAAGGCCGACCAACCCTCAAACAGCGAAGGCAGCCGCTCCGGCTTGTCGGGACTGTATCCTGCGTGTTCGTAGGCGAGCAGCAGGCCTTTGCCATGGATGTGCTTTGTAGCCTCAAGGCCATACTCAATATCGAGCAGGATGGACGAGGCCTCTTTGGTCAGGTTCTGCGCGACCAGAGTCTTGAACTCCGACACCATCTCGGCGGGCGGCTCACCACCCCCCAGTTCTTTTGCCAGCATGTTCCTGAGCAGCCCACGTTGATCCATGGCCAACGCGGCGATCATGCCCCGGCTATCGGAGACGGCTTTCAATCCGGCAATCTTGCCGGGTGTCAAGGTCAATTTAATTGGCATGTACTTCTCCCACTTTGGTATTTTGGCTCGGCACGCAGGACAATAGCGCAGCGGGAAAGCGCAAAGAACTTGAGGCTCGGGTCTGCTCCAACGAGTCGCAAGAACTATATCGGACTGAGTTTGGAGTGTCAATCGATGATAACTGATAATCAATGATTTTGAAAGGCGACGGGGATCGGAGCACGAGGAAAGCAGCGAGGAGGGGGGCACGGCGCCTGCGTCACGCAAAAATCGATGGCAGGCGCGGAGGACAGTCAGGCCGCGAATTTGCTCACGACTCCAGTCAGAGCAAAATTTTTAAAGCTATATATTTCATATATTTACAAAAAATCTATTGAAATTGATTGACAGACGTTATGGTCTCTGCCTATACTTCGGCCCGAATCAGAGACCGTTGTTTTTTTGCCCAAGATCAGACTGCAAAACTCCTCGAGGTTGGAGTGGGTCGTCGATCCGCCTGTTTGATGCCGGTGGTTCCCGATTCAGATTCCCAATCCCGAATTTTGCGGGGTAACAAGCCATTGCTATGAAGCAATCTGAGCAGAAAAACCGGCGGCTCTTGAAAGGCCTGGATCGAGGCCCTACATTAGCCATACCCGAACGGGGGCAAGGCAGATTTGCCAGCGAACGGGAAACTTCTTCAGGATTCGCGTGCAATGATTTCCGGATTCACTCTCGCATTTTGTATGTGTCGCTGCTGCTGCGGCGCCATGCGGGCGTGTTCCAGGGGATAAGTTCAGAAGCGAATTCTGAATCCCGGCAACCCACCCGCCACGAGGCGCGGTGGGTTTTTGCATTTTTGGGCGACCCTGTCATTCCCGAGCAACTGATGCAGTTTGCGATGGCGTCGTGAACGCCGAATGGTTCGCGCGTTTCGTTGAACGAAGGGATTGGGAACAAAGAAAGTGGATGATGGCAATACCGAGAACGACGGAATCGAAATCGCGCAGAGAGGTTCTTCAGGCGTTGGGAATGCTTGCGGCGAGCGGGGCCGTCTCTTCGCTCGGATCGACGCGCCTGTTCGGGCAAGGCGGCCATGTTCCGGCGGGGATCCGGTTCGGAGTGCAGTTAAATGCATTTCCTATCGACCCGAAACGTTTCGAGACTTTCACTGCGGCGCTCGAGCAGGTCAAGCAGATCGGCTATCAGGGATTCGAGGCGGGCTTCCGCTATTGTGAGCGAGCAGTTCGCCGCGCCGGAGATGGCGCGCGGCAAGATTGAGCAGACTGGTCTGACGTTTTTTGGCATTCATATTTTCCTGCCAACCTTTGAGATGTACGACCCCAACACAAGAATCGCGGCGCCGTCGATCTACGAGCCAGTTGCGCGCGGCGGTGCGGCGCTGGGCGCGAAGCACATGATCCTGAGCGGCGCGCCGGCGCAAAACGCAGATCAACTCAAAACGCAAGATCGACGGGTTGAATGCCGCAGGACGGTTTGCGCTCGCCTCCGGCCTTACCGTTGCCTATCACAATCACTGGTGGGAGTTCGAGTCGAAGATTGGCGAGATCGAAGCTCTCTATACGCAGACCGATCCCGAGCTGGTGCATTTTGTGCTCGACGCCGGACACGCATTTCACGGCGGCGCCGATGTTCCCGGCATTCATTCGCGCACACGCCAAGCGCATCGTCGGATTCCACCTGCGCGATTTCAAGAACGACGATTACGTCGAACTCGGCACGGGCGATTTTCCGCTTCATCAGGTCGCTGCCACCATCGAGCAGATCGGCTGGAAGGGATGGGTGGAGAACGAAGAAGAGCGCGCCGACCATTCGCAGGCCGGCGTGAAAGTGATTGCGCCAGCTTACAAGGCCATGAGGGAGGCATTTACATCGTGAACCGCCGTGAATTTCTTTATACGGGAGCCGTAGCCGCCGCGGCTGCCGCGCGCAGCATGGATGCGCGGGCCTACGCCGCCATCCCTGGCGCCAACGATCGCGTGGGCCTGGGCGTGATCGGTCTGGGTCGCCGCGGAACTATCGTATGCGGCGGTTTTGTGCAGGATCCCAGAGTGCGAGATCCGAGCGCTGGCCGACATTTACGACAAGCAGGTTGCCGATTTTCAGGGCCGGTTCAAAGAGCACGTGGCCGAGGCCGAGGTTTCGGTCGAGTACCAGAAGATGCTGGATCGCAAAGACGTGGATGCGGTGCTGGTTTCCACTCCGGATCACCTGCATGTCGAGATTGCCAAGGACACGCTGGGAGCGAACAAGCACACCTACCTCGAAAAACCGACACTGCATCGCTGGAGCGAGCGCGAGGCGCTGACGAAGGCCGCGGAGGCGAGCAAGGCCATTCTGCAATGCGGCATGCAGCAGCGCAGCGGCGCGCATTACCAGCGCGTGAAGCAGGAGATCTTCGATGACGGGCAAGCTCGGTCAGGTGATTTTTGCGCGCGCGGTGTGGAGCAATTTCCCCTGGCAGCGCCGCACGATTCCCGACGAGCCAAAGCCGGCGGGACTGCGCTGGGATCTTGTTCCTCGGGCCCGCGCCGAAGGTTCCGTATGAGTTGTCGCGGTACAGTTCGTGGCGCTCTTATCACGACTACGGCAATGGCCTGCTCGCCGACATCCTTACCCACTGGGCGGATGTGGCGCAGTGGATGCTGAGCGACGACAAGCCGGAGACCGCGGCCGCGCTGGGAGGCGACTTCCAGCTCACGGGCGACCTCACCAATCCCGACACCGTGAGCGCGGTGGTCCGCTACAAGAACTGGAACCTGAACTTTGAATCCTCCGTTCTCTCCATCCGCAATCCGCGGCCTTCGGTTTATTTTGAAGGCACCGAAGGGACGCCTCGACCTGAGCCGTGAAGGATACATGCTCACTCCCAACAGCGGCGCGGCCACCCAGTTCGACACGACACAGGATCTGGAGCGCGCGCACACCGGAAACTTCATCGATGCCATTGTGAATGGCAGCAAGGTGAACGCGCCGCTCGCAGCCGGACTGGCAGCCAGCGTGCCCGTCATGATGGCGCTCCAGTCGTATTGGTCGCGCAAGCTTTGTACGGCAGCAGAACTTTCATAGAGGCCCCGCATGGCTTTTGCGAGCATGCGGAAATGAACAACCAGTTGAAACCTTCGAAGGAGCGTTCTTACACGCTCCTTCATGAAAGGACAAAATGAATAACACACTTCGCAAACTACTCTTCGCCAGCTTCGCAGTGCTCCTCGCGCTGGGCGCTGGCATCACGCGCCTTCGCGCAATCCACAGGCAGCATCCGCGGCACGGTGACCGACCCGAGCGGCGCTGCCATTGCCAAAGCCGCCGTGACGCTCACGGACACAAGCACCGGCATCAGCCGTGACACCGTGACCAACGATAGCGGCATCTTTGTGTATCCGGATCTGCCCATCGGCTCGTACGCGCTGAAGATCTCCGCCGCAGGATTCGCAGACGATGAATCGTCCCGGCCTGACTTTGCTCACCGGCCAGGTGATCGATTTGCCGATTGCGATGGCAGTAGGCTCGCAAACTCAGCAGATCACTGTCACGTTCGGAGACCCAGCAGATCGAAACCAGTATTTCGACCGTGGAACAATCGGTCACGCAGCAACAGATGCGCGACTTGCCGCTGAACGGCCGCAATCCGCTGCAACTGACCACGCTGACGGCCGGCACGGTTCTGACCACGACCGGCACTGAGAGCGGCCAGGAAGACAACACCGGCCTTTCAGTGAACGGCCTGAGGGCAACGCAAAATACCTATACGCTCGACGGCACGATCTACGTCAACCGCTTCTTCGACTCCGTGCCCACCATGCCGAACCCAGATGCGCTGCAGGAGTTCACCATCCAGGCCTCGAACTACAGCGCCGATCATGCGGGCGCGGGCGCGCTGGTGCAACTCTCCACACGCTCCGGCACCGATCAGCTTCACGGGTCCGCATGGGAGTACTTCCGCAACACAGTGCTGAACGCGCGTAACTATTTCTGGCCTGCAACCAACGCACGAATCCGCCTTTCAAGCTGAATCAATTTGGCGGCACCGTCGGCGGACCGGTGTTCAAGAGCAAGAAGGCATTCTTCTTCTTCTCGGCAGAGGATCTGCAGCAGCGCTCGGCGCCGACACCGATCACCATCGAATACCCCACCGCGGCAGAGCTTGCCGGCAATTTCTCGGCCTTCGTCGCCAAGGGCATCGCGCTTTATAGCCCGGTTACGGGTTGCGGCTTCGGCCAGATCGCAACCGCGAACGGCAGCGGCGGTTACACATGCAGCCGGCACGATCACCGACGATGTTTCTTCCACAGGTGCAGGCGACAAGATCGCCATTTCCCCGCTCTCAAAGGCGGTGAACGCGCAATATCTGGCTTCTGAGGAGGCGGCGTCGTCGGCCACCCTGTCCAGTGACGGAACGTATCTGAAACTTGCTTCCACCACCAACAACAATATCGACAACACACAATATCTCACCCGTCTCGACTACGCCCTGAGCCAGAACGACCACATCAGCGGCCGTTACTTCTACAACCAGGACAATTTCCAGCGGCCATTTACCGCGCCCCTGGGCTTTTACGCAGCAAACCTTTTCCGCAACCAGTCGTTGACGCTCAGCGATGCGCACGTTTTCTCGCCGACGTTGACTGGCGCAGTGTATTTTGGCTTCTACCGCGGAGCGCGTACGCAGATTCCCGAAGCACCGGGCCTGAAGACGCTGCAGGCCTTGGGGCAAAACGCTCCATTCGGCAGTCCCAACGAAAGCCTCGTGCCCTTCCCTGGCGTGCGCGCACAAATCTCGGGATACGTCGAAGCTTTTTCGGGCGGCGCTCTCACGCAGGATTCAACTACGTTTGATCTTCACGCCCAGGCAACGAAGCTTTGGCATACGCACACGCTGGCCTTCGGCTTCGATCTGGAGCGGTCGCGCATTGACATGGACGATTACTCCTATACGCCTGGCGACAGCACGTCGCCCGGTTTCAACGGCAAACGCACAGCAGATTCCAACCGGAACTTTGCCAAGCGGATTCACGGGTTCCGGCAACGCTATCGCTGACTTCTACACCGGCTACGAGCAGACCTATTACATGGACAACGGCCGCAAAGCGTATTTGCGTGAGTGGCGTCCTGCTGCGTACGTGCAGGACGACTGGAAGGCGATGCCAAGACTGACGCTGAATATTGGCTTGCGCTGGGATCCATGGATGCCGCCCATTGACCTGAACGGAACGCTAGTGGGATTTAATCTGGCGAATCCCAGCTTTCAATCGGCGATCGCCCCAGGAGCGCCGAAGGGCATGATGTTTGTGGGCGATTCCGGGCTTTCGAACACAGTCTTCAACAACAACTTCAAGGATTTCGCACCGCGCGTGGGCTTTGCCTACAACGTGTTCGGCAACAGCAAAACGGTGGTGCGCGGAGCATACGGACTGTTCTACGGGTTCCCGGAAGGTCTGCTCTATCAAAGGACAGACGCCATGCAGCCCGTAGACCTCTACCTCAACTCTCAACAACCCACCGCAATGGGATGCACCCTTTGCCGGCTACGCTGGCGGCGATCCCTTCCCGCGCGGCCATGTCGGCCCCTCGCAATTCAAGAACTACACGTTCCTGACGCCACTCGCCGGCGGCGTGCTGAATCCTGCGTCGCACGTGGAGTACACGCAGGCGTACAACTTCGCCATCGAGCAGGACCTGGGCAACGGGTTTGCCGTCAACGTTGGCTACGTGGGCAACCGCGCCGAGCACGTAATGGCCTCGCGGCAGTTCAACCCATACGTACTCACGACACCTACCGTGGTCGAAACTACCCGCTCCTATCCGGGCCTCGGCGCGGTGGAATTGGCCGACGCCTACGACTGGGAGAAAACCAACGCGGTGGAGTTCAACGTGACGCGTCGCTCCGCGCATGGGCTGACGCTGCTTTCCAACGTCGTGTGGATGAAGACGATCGACGTTGGCTCGTCGGGGACCGAAGGACAGGCCGGGCCATCGAATCCCTACAATCTCAACTTCTATAAAGGTGTTGCCGACTTTGACCAGGCGCTACGCTTCACTGCATCGGCCAACTACCCGCTGCCGAAATTCCACGTGAATAATGCACTCGGTCAGATCGCCAATGGGTGGCAGGCAAATGCCATCATTACCTCGCAAAGCGGCCTGCCGTTCAGCATCACCAGCGGCGTGGACAATTCAGAGTCCGGCATCGGCAACGACTTGGCTGTCTATAACCCGGGAGTCAGCATTGCCAGACCTGCTGGCGCGTCAAAAATCACGCAGTGGTTCAATCCTTTAGCCTTCGCGAAGAACCCAGTTCCTTCGGCCGCGAACAACTATACCCAGTCGTTCGGCAATGTTCCGCGCAACTCTCTGCGCGGGCCTGCTTATGAGGACACGGATATTTCGCTCTTCAAGGACATCATGGGCGAACATCGCATTCACGGCCAGTTCCAGGCTGAGGCCTTCAATGCCTGGAATCACACCAACCTTGCCAATCCCACAGCGAGTGTCAGTTCCGGGACATTCGGACAAATCACCAGCACTAGCAGCAGCACGGGCAGCGTGAACACACCATCCGCGGTGGGCACGCAGCGTGTGTGGCAGTTTGTGGCCAAGATCATCTTCTAACAGCAGTGTGCCGGAGTCTCCGGCCGCAAGCCCAGAAACGGATTGCGATCTCACCATGAGATCATAATCCGGGGGCTCGCCGTCGGGCTCCGGCAATATTTTTTGTCGATCGATATTTACAGATGAATCCAGCCGCCGCGAATCAGCGAGAGCGACGCCACGGCAACAATGATCCAGAGCACGACGCCTTGCAAAAGCGGCCGCGCGCCAACCTGGCGAATGGTCTTCATGGATAGCCCTGTGCCAATCAGATAGAGCGTCATGGTAAGGCCAATTACGCCGAGATGCTTGAGCACCGGGTAGGCCGGTTGAAAGGTGTGGATGTAAGTATTGCCGACGGCCGCGAAGCAGAAGAAGAGAATGAACCACGGCCACTGCACGCGTGCGCTGCTTTTCCTGGCGACGGCAGTTCCCATGGAGATGGGCACAATCCAGAGTGCGCGCGCCAGCTTGACCGTAGTGCCGACCGCGAGAGCCAGTGCACCAAACTTGGCCGTCGCGCCCACCACCGAACTGGTATCGTGAATGGCGAGCGCGGACCACAAGCCAAACTGGGTTTGCGTCATGTGCAACAGGGTTCCAATGAGAGGAAAGGTCAGCAGGGCGACCGAGTTGAGGACGAAAACCGTGCCCAGCGAGACGGCAATCTCTTCTTCGCCGGCATCGGTAATGGGCGCGATAGCGGCGATTGCGCTGCCGCCACAAATGGCGGTGCCTGCACAGATCAGGAAAGAAGTTCCGCGACTCACTTTGAGAAACTTGCCGAGAGCCCATCCCAGCGACAAGGCAAAAGCAATGCTGATTGCCGTGTAGACAAAGCCGGAGCGGCCGACGCTGATCACCTCGTGGAGATCCATGCCGAAGCCGAGGCCGATGACGGAGGCTTGCAAGAGAAATTTGGAGAGCCGTTTGGATTCTGAGTTGTACGGGTGGACAAATGAGAATCCGAAGACAAGGCCGCCGGCCAGTGCGACTGGCGGGGAAACAAGACCTGTGGCAGCGAGGATCAGACCGAGAAAGAAGAGGGTTTTCGACACACATTCAGTGTGCGGTTGGAGCTGCCTGCGCGTCCAAGCAGAACGAATGATGGGGCATTAGCCGCGCTTATCGGCTGTGGGCGCCTTTTGTATGCGGGTAAATTTCTCAGGCCTTGACCGCGGCCCGCCTCGCTCCAGCGCGCGCGGCAAGGAACTTGCGGAATTCCTGGGCCAGGCCTTGCGGTTCGGGCCCCTTCGCGGTGACCAGCAGAAAATCGCGGTGGATGCGCAGGCCTTTGATTTCGACAATCTTGAAGCTGTGCCCCAGGCGCAGATCCTTGGCAATTGCCCAGCGTGAAACGAAACCCACGCCGAGGCCCGCTTCCACGGCCGATTTTATCGCTTCTGTGGAATCGAGTTCCATCACGATCTGAAGCGCGCGGCGCTTGATCCCTTGCCGCTCCAGGGCCATCTCCGTAATTCTGCGTGTGCCCGATCCGCGTTCCCGCATCAGTAGCGGGGCCGCGGCGAGATCGGCGCACGCGATGGAGGCCTGTTCCGTCCACTCGTGCGCGGCGGGCGCTATCAGCAGGATTTCGTCGCGCAGAAAGGGTTCGGTACGCACATCTCGGGTTCGCGGCGGTCCTTCAATGAATCCGAGCGCAATTTTCTTTTCCCTGACAGCGCTCACTATGTGTTCTGTATTGCCGCTGAGTAGCGTGGGCAAAACGCGGGGATGTTCCGCGCAAAACTCCCCGAGCAGGCGCGGCAGAACGTACTGCGCAATGGTTGTGGAAGCACCGAGAGTGAGCCTGCCGGCATGATCCCCGGTGAGAGCGGCGATTTCGTGCTCCGCGCGCGCCATCAACTGATGCACGCGCCGTGTGTACTTGAGCAGCACCGTTCCCGCCGCCGTCAACCCGGCGTGCGCTCCGGAGCGATCGAAGAGCTGAACGCCGAGATCTTCCTCTAGAGCCTTGATCTGCAGGCTTACCGCGGGCTGCGTCAGGTAAAGCTCTTCGGCGGCTTTGCGAAAACTCTGCTGTTCCGCGACCGTCCGGAAGACGACCAGTCGGAAGTTTTCGAGACTTGCCATTGAACTATTAGAACATCCACAAATCGGATTTGGCGCTGCTGCTTTCGCGATTTGCTCACGAAGGAACAGATTGCAACGCGTCGTGGGTCTCTGCGCGGCGAGCAAATTGACGGGCAGCCGCGAGAATCCCCGAAGCCCAATGCGGGGTGGCCGTGGCATGAAGATGTGTGTATGCCGCGAAAACATTCTGCGTGACGAGACCGTCGCGGCCCGAACTGCATCCAGTGCCGCGAAGGACGGCACATGCGGAGGTTACGGATTCAGAACCGCTGACGATGCGCGAGTAATGAAACTCGTGTCCGCGTAAAACGGTGCCTTGAGGAAAAAATGGATTCGGCGCATCGACACGCAATTCACTGTAACCGTGGCCTTGCGGCGTGGCAAAGGCCTCGACGTCGATGGGAAACACGTTGGCCATGGGAGAACGGACGCCTTGCCAGGTGAGGCTGCGCGCCAGAAGCATTAGGCCGCCACACTCGGCATAAACGGGGAGGCCGGCGGCGCATGCATGACGAAGCGACTCCAGAAAACTGGTATTGGCGGAGAGCGCATGGGCATGGGTCTCCGGAAATCCACCTCCAATATAGAGAGCGTGCAGACCGGTTGGCAGGGAAGTTGCATCAAGCGCCGAGATGGGCACCAACTCGGCGCCAGCACGCTCCAACTCCTCAAGATTCTCCGGGTAGTAGAAAGAGAATGCCGAATCCCGAAGATATCCAATCCTGAGACCGCGCGCATCTGGTAAAGGCGAGCGCTCGTCTGCGGGCGCTGCGAGCGCAGGGGCGCTGCGAGCGATTGCCAGCAGCGCATCGAGGTCCACATGATTCTCCATCCACTCGAGAAGATTGCGCTCCACGCTGTCCATGGTCTGGTGCTCATCGGGAGGAACCAATCCCAGATGACGCTCGGGAAAAGGATTTTCTGCGAGACGAGGCAGAGCACCGATGACCGGGATGGAGCAAACCGATTCTATGGCTTCGCGGAGAACTCGCTCATGGCGCTGGCCGTTGACTTGATTCAGCACTACGCCTTGAATCGAGGCGTGAGGTGCGAGTTGCTGGCAACCGAGGACCAGCGCCGCAGCTGTGCGTGTCATTTTGGTTGCGTCGAGCACCAGCACGATTGGCGCGTCCAGGATTTCAGCGAGGTTCGCGCTCGAGTAGGTGCCCTCGGCGTCGAGTCCATCGAACAGTCCACGGTTGCCCTCGATCACATTGACGCCGCTGCGTGTGCCGTGGCGCATGAAGGTGGCTCGCACCGCTTCCGCGCCCATCAGAAATGCGTCGAGATTGCGAGCCGGATGTGCCGATGCCCAAGCCAGCCACGCAGGATCGATATAGTCCGGCCCCTTTTTGAAGGCGCGAACGTCGAGCCCCGCGCGGCGGAGCAACAACAAAAGGCCCAGCGTGACAATGGTCTTGCCGGAGCCACCGGAGAGCCCTGCAACGAGCAGGCGCGGCATGGAAGGTTTGGCGTTCACAATCGAATGCGGCCGCAGCAGGCCTATTCCGCGCCTTCCTTCGGCGGAAGCTGGATGTATGAGCCTCCGAGATAGCTGTAAATGCAGCGGCCGGAGTCAATGAGAATGCGGATCGCTTTTTTGCAATCGTCTTTGCTGCAGGCTGCTTCGCTATGCCGGGCGATCATCTCCTTGATGAGATCACCCGCTTTCAGGTTTTTCTTTCCGGCGCATTCGGCCACCAGCCGATGCATCTCTTCCGCCAAGGTTTCAATGGAAACTGCGGCGACGTCTGTCATACCTCTACCTCTTTCTGCATTGCATGCAAAGCCACCAGTTGTTGCAGTCGTTCGCGCAGGCGAACCACCTCGCCGACTACGAGCGTTGCCGGCGGCTCAATGTTGGCACGTCGCACCTCTGCGGCGATGTTTTCCAGCGTACCCGTGACAACGCGCTCACCCTCGCAATAGGCCATCTGGATCATTGCTGCCGGCGTGGCCGGAGAGCGGCCCGCGGCGATCAACTTGCGCGCGATGGTCTCAACGTTGTGTACGCCCATGAGAAATACCGCCGTGCCGATCCGCGCCACGGCCTCCCAGTCTACGCGATCCTCGCCGCCGTCTGCGCTGTGCCCCGTCACAATGACGACAGAGGAGGATGACTCGCGATGGGTTACCGCGATGCCGGCGTTGAGTGGAGCCGAAAGGCAAGATGAGACGCCGGGAACGACCTCGAAGGGGATTCCGTGCTCGGCCAAGTATTCCACTTCTTCTCCGCCGCGGCCAAAGAGAAACGGATCGCCGCCCTTGAGACGAACAACGGTCTTGCCTTGCCGCGCCTTTTCGACCAGGAGTGCATGGATCTCCTCCTGGAGGGCATGGTGTCCCTGCGGCTTGCCCATGTAAATTTTCTCCGCAGTGGGCTTCGCAAGTGCGAGCACCCCCTGCTGGATGAGACGGTCGTACACGAGGACATCTGCGCCGCCGATGAGGCGCGCGGCCCGGATGGTCAGAAGATCCGGATCACCCGGGCCTGCGCCAACTAATACGACTTTTCCAAGTTTTGACAATTCTGTTTCCCGTTCTACACAAACAGCCGGCTGAGAAGCACCAGCGCAACAAGCAGCACGATTCCGCTTCCGAGGGTGTACCAAATCAGTTTGTACTCGACTGGAAGCATTGGCTCGTACTGGCTCTCCATCTTTTGCAATTCATCCTTAAACTGTGGTTCCGGCATCGGTCATCCTTTCATGACGGGCGGTAGGATTCCGTGGAAGAAGAGCCACGAAATAAGCAGGCCTACCCAGATGATGTATCCAAATAGACAAAGCACATAGACCGCGGCAAGTTTGGCAATGCCTTCCTGCCACAGTTTGCGGAAATTGGTAATGGCTCCGATGGAAAAGAAGGTCATCACGAAGAAGATGGCGCGGAAGATGTTGGCCTGCCCCATAGCCGCCTTCACCTGCGGCAGCAAATGCGGCATCATGAAGCCGATGGCAATGACGATCAGGAACGTGGCAACGTAGCCAAGGATGAACTTCGGGAAGCGCTGCCAGATTTGCCCGGCGTGAACTTCACCTTCGCGATGTTCGATCTTCGCAGACCAAACCCAGGCCAGAATGAACGCCCACACGCCGATGAAGATGTCGATGAATACTTTCACTGTGGTGGCCACGCCCAGCGTCCAACCTGCCTGGTAATAAAGTCCGGCGGCCATGGCTTTGACGTGAATGAGAGAATCGGCGATTGCGCCGCTGGCCACGGCGGCTCCGTCGGTTTTCACGGCGAGTCCCATCCATGCCCCGGCTACCAGAGGTTGCGAGTAAAGATAATGCTGCGCGGCAAAAGGCAGAATCAGCAACTCCACCACGGCGAAGATCACAACCAGCGACGAGACCATGATGGGAACAATGGGACGAGCCTTGATGGCACTTCCTGTGGCGATCGCGGCCGAAACTCCGCAGATGGAAATTCCCGAAGCCAGCGGAACAGCCCATTCCCGGCTGAACCCGAACCAGCGCCGCGCCACGTAGTAGACCACGGGCCAGAAGATGAGATAGGCGCAAACAATGGCGCAAAGGCCCTGGAAAAACATTTTCGATGCCAGTTGCTGTTGTGAGAGCGCGGTGATTCCCAGGTAACCGCCCAGAATGACGATGGCCGTCTTAATGTACAGTTCCGGGCGAAGGGCTTCCTTCAGCGCCCGGCTTACGCCGGGGAAGAAGTTGCCTACCACCAATCCTGCCAGCAGCGCAATGATGAATCCCGATTCGTTGGTTAGATTAAGCGACCAGGCTATCCCGAATGCGTGTCTCTTATCGGGCGTGGCCGCGATGTAAGCCCAACTGCCAAGCCACCAGCAAGCGTAGCTCAATGCGAAGACGACGGTAAACCCCTGCGCGAAGCGCGCAATATTAGCACGCAGGGCTTTGGCGCCAATTAGCACCATTACCAAGAGAAATACATAGGTTGCCAACAGTGAAACCAGCGGCGGAAGCTTGGCGTAAATTGCGGAAGCCGGCGCCAGGGCTTTGGCGGGAACCGTCCAAACGGAAGTGGTGACTGCCCACCCCAGAAGATCGGCGTGGAACATGACTCCAAATGAAAGGATGAAAACGAAAAGCCCCATCCAGACGGCGAGCCAATCTTCGCTCAATCCTGGATGAGGCGGCGGGGTGGCGGCAATGGGAACTACGTGTTCAGTTCCCGGAGGTTCAATCGCAGTGGCCATGGGTGTTTCTCCTTACATTCTTTGCTCCGTCAATTGTTGATTTCTCTTCGAACCGAAACAGTGACTTTGTAAAACACAGTAATAAGCAGCGCTCCGAGGGCCCAGATCCCCGCAACAATGCTCCACTCCGGCAGGGTAGGCGCATAGTGTGCGACCGCACCCAGCGGCGACGGCACGAAGCCGCCCACGATCAAGCCCAGGCCTTTCTCAAGCCAGAGCGAAATGAACACGAAGACGCAGGCTAAGGGCAGTTGCGTGCGGCGCAAGTTGGGCGTGAACAAAATGATGAGCGCGGCAATCGCGAACACTGCTGAAATCCACATCCAGGGAGCAAGATTGTGCCCCCCACCGAGCAGATAGAGATATTCAAAATGAACGGTGTGTTCGGGGATCGCGGCGTAAAAGACTGTGAACATCTCAACCAGCACGAAGAAGACATTGATGGCCATGGCGTAGGTCATGATGATGGCCAGCTTGCGAATGGCTTCATCGGCCACGTCGTAGCCGGCGAGCTTGCGCAGCGCGAGGCAAAGCAGGATGAGCAATGCGGGGCCGGAGGAGAATGCCGAGGCGAGAAAGCGAGGCGCAAGAATCGCGGTGAGCCAGAACGAACGGCCGGCAAGGCCGCTATAGAGAAACGCGGTGACGGTGTGGATGCTGATGGCCCAGGGGATGGAGATGATCGCCAGTGGCTTGATCCATCGCGGCGCTGGCGTTTCTTCGCGTTCCGCGCGGAGCGTTACGAAGGCGATGATGGCGTTCAGCAGCAGATAGCCGCTCAGAGAAATCATGTCCCAGAACATGAGCGAGCGCGGCGACGGATAGAG
Source organism: uncultured Acidobacteriota bacterium (assembly GCA_963826735.1). Taxonomy (GTDB): domain Bacteria; phylum Acidobacteriota; class Terriglobia; order Terriglobales; family Acidobacteriaceae; genus Telmatobacter. Next base: position 241,613 of record CAWGYN010000001.1, on the reverse strand, counting down.
AATGATATTGAGCACGCGAGCGGGCTGACCGAGATCGACAAAGATGAAAAGGATGCACATGATCACGGCGGCGATGGCGAGAAACTCACCAAGAATCGTGATGCGCGCGAATTGCTTTTCGCGTGCAGGTAATAAGGCAGCACCACCATGACGGCCGAAGCGGCGACACCGACAAAGAAGGTGAATTGCGCGATGTAAAGTCCCCAGCTTACGTCGCGGCTAAGGCCAGTGATGCCCAGGCCCTGATCCAATTGCCGCAAGTAAAAGCAGAAGCCGGCGGCGATGATGCACAGCAGACAGAGCAGCCACGTCCAGTAGCGGCGGCTTCCTTTGAGCGCTTTGTCGAGCATCAACATGGCATCAGACCAGGTAAAAAACCGACGGACCGGTTCCGAGTTCGGGTTCGCGCTGCACGGCAAAATGCTCGCGCAGGAGTTGGCGCGGCTCAGAGTCCGGGTCCGCCAGATTGCCGAAGGTGAAGACATGCTGCAGGACAGGCATCGACGCAGGCCGGCTTGAGGCCGCGCGCCAACCGCTCCTCGCAGAAGTTGCACTTCTCCACCACGCCTTTTGTGCGCGTGGGGAAATCGGAATTGATGCCGGCGATGCTGGGCCGCGGATCCTGCCAATTAAAGCTGCGCGAGCCATAAGGGCAGGCAGCAATGCAGTAGCGGCAACCGATGCAGCGATGCCAATCCATCATCACGATGCCATCGTCGCGTTTCCACGTGGCCTGCGTAGGGCAAACGCGTGTGCATGGCGGATCGGCGCAGTGGTTGCACAAGCAGCGGGACCATCGTCTCTGTGACGGTCTGCGGCGCGTAGTCAGGTTGCGCAGAAGGAAAGACAGTGGCGTACGGTTCGGTCCAGATCCACTTCACTTCGTGCGCGCGATTGGCAATCTGCGGAATGTTGTGCGCGGCGTTGCAGGCATGGATGCAAGCGTTGCAACCATCCTTCTCGCGGCACTTGCCGAGATCGATCACCATGCCCCAGCGGGTGGGTTGTGTCGACGCTGCGCCCGCGCCCGGTGCGGGCTGATTGGCGGATTGCGCTGCCTGCTTGCATCCGGCTGCAAGGAGCGAAAGGCCGGAGAGGCACAGAAAATCCTTGCGCGTGATCTTCATGGCGTGCTCCGAGTTGTCAAACGGGCGACAGCTTGCGGATCGCTGTGGCAGTTCCAGCAGTACGGAGTCGAGACGCCGGAGTAGGCGTGGCAGCGGTCGCAGAATTGCTGCTTGTTGTGGCAGCCGAGGCAGGTGCCTGTAAGGCTCTTCTCGTAGACCTTGCCGTTGAACGCAACAAAGCGGCGGTCGCCGTGGCGCACCACGTCTTCGCGCCATTGGATCAGCATCTGCATGTGCGCGGCGCGCATGGTGCCGGCGGGGGCAACACATTCTTTCTGATTTGCAGGCATCTCGAGGTCGGGCGGCTGGCTCGACGCCTTCCTATTCGCAAGCGCATACCAGGCGGGAGAGGTGAGCGCCGCAACGAAGACGGCCAAGCCAGCGATGATCCACACGCGATCACGCATGGTCGGCCTCGCTTGCTGTGGTCCCTGCGCATGCCTCGGCTGGGAACGGCTCGCCGCGCAGATCGGCAACGCGTTCCTTCTCGCCGGTCATCACCAGTGCGTTGCCCAGCAACTCGTGCACGCCGGCGACTTCGACTCCCGGAACCCAATACTCGAGCAGCGTGGGCAGCGTGGCCTTGTCGATGGCGCAAATGCAGGTGAGGAGATTGACGCCGTACTTTTCTTTCACGTATTTCACGGCGTTGGCGCGGGGAAAGCCGCCGCGCAGGCGCATTTCGAGATTCTCGTCGGTGCCCAGGCCCGCGCCGCTGCCGCAGCAGAAGGTCTGCTCGCGGATGGTGTTTTCCGGCATCTCATGAAAGTTGTTGCAGACGTTGTTGAGAATGTATCGCGGCTCTTCCAGCAGGCCCATGGCGCGTGCCGGGTTGCAGGAGTCGTGATAGGTTGCGATCCAGTGATCGTTGCGCCGGGGATCGAGCTTGAGCTTGCCGTGATGGATGAGGTCGGCGGTGAACTCGCAGATGTGTACCATTTTTGTGGAGCGGGCATTCGCGAAGACCGTGCCGGTAATCGGCGAGACGGGCGCTTCCAGGAAATCGGCCGGCCCGTTCATCGTATCCATATATTGATGGAGCACGCGCCACATGTGGCCGCACTCGCCGCCGAGAATCCATTTGACGCCGAGGCGTTTGGCTTCCTCGTAAATCTTCGCGTTCAGGCGCTTCATCATTTCGTGCGAAGAGAAAAGCCCGAAGTTGCCGCCTTCCGAAGCGTAGGCGCTGACCGTGTAATCGAGACCGATTTCGCGGAAGAGCATTAAGTAACCGAGCAGCGTGTAATAGTGCGGCGTGCCGAAATAGTCGGCCGAAGGCATGACGAAAAGCACTTCGGCGCCTTTGCGGTTGATGGGAACTTCGAAGTTGAGGCCGGTGATCTCCGCAGCCTCGTCGGCCGCAAAGTCGATGCTGTCTTTGAATCCATGCGGCTGGATGCCGAGATGATTGCCGACCCGGAAACAATTGGCCGCGGGCTCGAGCACCCAGTTGATGTTGCAGCCGATGAGATTGAGCAGCTCGCGGCCCATCATGGTGATCTCCGCGGTGTCTATGCCATAAGGGCAGTAGACGGAGCAGCGGCGACACTCGGTGCACTGATAGAAGTAGGAGAACCACTCCTTGATTACATCCTCGGTGAGTTCGCGGCCGCCGGCTAGCTTGCCAAAAATGCGCCCGGTCGGCGTGAAGTAGCGTCGATAAATGGAGCGCATTAGCTCGGCGCGCGCCACCGGCATGTTCTTGGGATCGGAAGAGCCGAGATAGAAGTGGCACTTATCGGCGCAGGCGCCGCAGCGCACGCAAATGTCCATGAAAAGGCGGAAGGAACGATATTTCCGGAGTCGCTCCTTCATGCCGTCGAGGATGATGCGCTTCCAATCGGGCGGGAGCTTCCAGTCTTCATCGAGCGGTTGCCAGACGCGAGGATTGGGAAGGCCGAGAGCGGTGAGATTTTTGGGCGCGGCGCTGTAGCAGATCGAGCCCTTGCGGAACTCGACATGCGGGTCGCGCCAGTCGCCATGCGGCGGCGTTGGCTCAATTTGTACGAGCGTGTCCGGCATCTTCGGTCTCATTCTCGATTTCGAGCGGAATTCCTGCCGCCTGCATTTTGTCGCGGAATTCCTCTTCCCATTCCGCATAGGGGTGGGTAATTACTGGAGCGTTCCAGGGATTGATATGCCGCCGGCTGCGGCTGTTGTTGGCGAGATTGCGCGTCGGGCTCAGGAACACGCCGCCCATGTGCATCAGTTTGCTGAAAGGGAGATATGCGGCGAGCGCGCAGATCAGCAGTAGATGGCACAGAAAGAGTGTGCCGAGCGCTCGTGGCGCGGCGGGCCGAAGCGCGGCCAAGCTGAGCGCAAATTGCTTTACGCCGAGAATGTCGACGCGCGTGAAGTAGCGCATGAGAATGCCGGTGACGGCAATGGCGAGCAGCAAGAAGAGCGCGAAGTAGTCAGAGAAAAGCGAGAGGTAGCGCAGGGCGGGATCGCGGAAACGCCGGAACAACAGCCAGGTGAGCGCGCTCACCAAGATCACGTCAGAGAGATAGAGTGGCGGCACGCCAATTTGGAAAAAGCCGTCGAGGCGTTCGAGAGCGTTGACGAATGCGGGCACCGGCTCGAGGAACAGGCGCAGATGGCGGAGCAGGATCAACAGCAGCGCCCAATGAAAGGCCAAAGAACTAAGCCAGAGATTCGCACTCTCGCCAAGAATCAAGCGCCCGCCGGAAAGATGCGCACGATTGTTGCGAAAGAGCGAGCGGAAAAGCAGAATTTCACCGGCCATGCGAGATAGAACGCCCCATCCCGTCGAGGGGTTGTCGATTTTCGCGGAATGGATCCAGGGGAGCGATTTTTGCTGGCCGCAGGTGACGGGAATGTGGAAGGGAACTGGCACCAGCGCCCAATGCACCACGCGCCAGCAGAAACCAACGAGAAGCATGGCGAAGGCTGCGTAGGGAACAAACGCGGTGAGAGCAATGCGCGATGGTTCGCTTTGTCCGCCTGCAATGCCGGCCAAAACCAGGGCCAGCACCGCGAGCAGCGAATAGAGCGCATTCATGGTCGGTCCCTTCAGCTTGCCGCGCATTGCATGCGGAAGCGCAGCTCTTTCTCGCGTAGCCCAGCAATCTGATCGCGGCAGGCCATGTACTTGTCGAAGGCCATTAATGCCAGTTCGTCGATCCGGCTTTCGAGAGCCTGTGGAGGAGCGCCTGTGACTTCAGCGACCACGTCGCGAAGGTCGAAGATGAAGCGCAGCGCGTCTGAGGGGCGAAAATCCTGCACGGCGCGCAGGCGGACCAAGGCGTCGAGTGCGGCCGCAATGGCGATCGTATCCATCATGCCGAGCAACTCGCAGGCAAGCGTGTTCAGGCTCTCTTTGATGGCATAGCCTGCAGGATTGCGAAAGGGATCAAGCTCGCCGCTCAGGAGCGAATGCGCCTCCGCGGGATAGGACTCGAGGGTCCGCTCGATCCAACGCTCGGCGACGATCTCCGCGATGGCCCCGCTCACGCTCATGAGAACCTACACGCAGCCCGTGGGCTTGGGAAGACCCGCGAGCTTGCAGGCCCCCTTGGCTGGGCCGGATGGAAAGAGCTGATAAATTTCGCTCAGCTTAAATCCGGTCTCTTTGCAGACCTTGCGGACCATGGGCGCGATGCCAAACTGAAGGTAGTAGTTGCGGATGTAGTTGATCACCTTCCAATGGCCTTCAGTCAACGCAGCGATCGACTCGGAGTTGGCAAAATCCTTGGCTACGTCCTCGGTCCAGAGCGCGGGTTCCTGGAGGAAGCCATCCTCGTCGACATCGTATTTCTTGCCTTCCACTTCAAACGTCGGCACAACTCACCTCTCATTAGTTCATTGCTATGTATCCGCACGGACACGACTCCGCGCATTTCCCACAACCATTACAGAGATCGAGCTTGATTTTGTAGTGCTCGCCTTTGGGCAATTTGACGAAACAATTTTTACTGCAATACATCCAGCAGGTCTCGCAGTCCATGCACATGCCGCATGACATGCAGCGCACGGCTTCGGCAAGCACCTCAGCTTCGGTCATTCCAGCGCCGCTGTCGACGCGCTGGGCTGCTGCCGGATACCAATCGAGCTTTAATTTGTCAGAGTGAATGACCGCGGATGCGACGGACTGCGTTGGGCTGCGGCCTTCAAGGTGCGCGGAGATGGCTTCGGCGACTGCGCGACCCTGGGCGATGGCGACGCTTACAGTGTTGAGCACACGCGGGACGACCTCAGTCGTTTCTATCGGAAGAAGTTCCGGCGGCTCCGCGGGTAATTCGCCGATGAGCGCGGCGCTGCCGTCAGTCCCGGTGCGCAACTCCAACCGCGCGGCTTTTTGCAAACCCATCGCAAAAAATACGACGTGATAATTCCGCTGCAACTCTTCGAGCGAAAGATCCTGGCCGACCACGCAGCCGGCGCGCAACTCGATACCAAGACTGAGAATGTTAGCGACTTCTCCCTCGAGGATATCGGCGGGAATGATCGAACGAGGGATGCGAGAACGCATCATGCCGCCGGGCCGGGGCGCGGCTTCGATGACGGTGACCGCGTAACCCTTTCGAGCAAGATGCCAGGCGGCAGAAAGCCCGGCGGGACCTGCGCCGACCACGGCGATGCGCGGCGCGGCTTCGCTGCGATTTGCAGGCTTCTCCACGCGCAGTGCATTCGCGATGGCGAAATCGCCGACGAACTGCTCCAGTTTGTTCACGGCAAGCGGCGAGTCTTTTGCCTTGCGATTGCAGTTCAACTCGCAAGGATGCTGGCAGACGCGGCCGCAGATGGCAGGGAAAGGATTGTGCTCCAGAATTGTGCGCCAGGCTAACTCGAAGGCCTGCGCGGGCATGCGGCCGTAGGCCTGGTGCTGGGCCAGCGCCACGAGCCATCCGCGCACATCCGTTCCACTGGGACAGCTATGGATGCAGGGCGCCGTCTTCGCAACGTAGGCGGGACGATGAGAAGGGCCACCGGCGCCGTCAGCGACGCTGTGCTTGATTACCGGTTTCTTCACTTCCTTGAATAGCCCCATCAGCAACCTCTACTTCAGCGTGTCTCAAAAAATGGTTTTGTAAATCCGAGTCGTCACTGCGCAGGGGCTAAAGCCCCAATCTGTTTCCTGCCTTTTTCGGCCCGGCTAAAGCCGTGCCCTTTTTACAAAACTCATTTGTGAATCACACTTCGGTCATCTGCAAAATCCACATTAGTGGCGCACGTGTGCCGAGCGCGCGAAAGACATGCTGGCGTGTTTGAAATCGTCGATGTGATAGCGCGTGAATTCGAATCCGGTGAGCTCGAAGAAGCGCGGCCAGCCGATGCGGTCGATCCACTCGCCCACGCGCTCATATTTGCGAGCTTCACCGCGATAGACATCGACGATCTTCACTACTGCTTCCACCACTTCTGGCCAGCGCGGCGGATTGTTAGGCAGAAACGGGATCGCCAGACGCGAGAAGCGCGGCACGCTGCGCGCATTGCTCACCTTGCCGCCAACCCAGATGGAGAGCCCGTCGTTTTCCGCATCGGCCAGGGGCATGGCCGGGCAAACGCTGAAGCAGTTGCCACAATACATGCACTCTTCTTCTATAACTTCGACGGATTGCTTGCCTCCCACGCCGGGCGCGGGGCGAATCGCTCCAGTGGGACAGGAAGCGATGACCGTCGGCACCTCGCAGGACTTGGTAAGTAGCTCGCTCTGCACCTTGGGCGGACGGCGATGTACGCCGAGAATGGCAATATCGGAGCAATGCACGGCGCCGCACATGTTCAGGCAGCAGGCCACGGCGATGCGCAGCTTGGCGGGCAAATCTTCGTGCGTAAAACGATCGATGAGCGCATCCATCATGCTCTTGACCAGCCCCGAAGCGTCAGTGGCCGCGGCGTGGCAATGCACCCAGCCCTGGGTGTGCACGATGTTGCTGATCGAATTGGCGGTGCCGCCCACGGGAATGCCCAGCGCGGCCAGCTCCTGCTTCAGCGGCTCGATCAGCGTCGCGTCGACGAGGAGAAATTCGACGTTGTTGCGGCTGGTGAAGCGCAGATAACCGCCGCAATATTTGTCGGCGAGGTCGGCGTACTTGCGCAGGGTTTGAATGCTGAGCAGGCGCGACGTGGCGGCGCGCACGGTGTAGAGCCGGTCGCCCGATTCGGCAACATGACACAGGACGCCGGGCGCAAGCCTCTCGTGATATTTCCACGTGCCGTAGTTCTTGAGCACAATCGGCGGCAGAAATTTGTCGTAGCGTGGAGGGCCGACATCGGTAAGCCTTGGCTGCACGGGTGTAGTTGTCATGCCTCGTCCTCCTTCGCGGGCTGGTAGTAGATGTAAGGGTTGTCGCGCGGCGCGGAAACCATCTCCGGCGCTGGATCGAGTCCGATGCCATCGAGAAATGCGGGGAGCCCGACGCGCTGAATCAGTTCGCCGATGCGCTCGCGGTTGGTTCCGTACTCATCCCAGAAGTCCCAGATGCGCGAGACCAGCTCCTTGATAGTTTCGAGCAATTCGTCAGCGGGAACGAAGGGAATCAAGACGGAAGAAAGCAGCGCGCCCTGAAGAATGGGCGCTTTTGCTCCGATCAAAATCACCGCGCCCTTTTCGACGCCGGGCCGCAGCGCCTTGGGCATGGCGTTGATGCAGTGCATGCAGCGCACGCAGTCACGGTTGTTGATACTGAGCTTCTTTCCGTCCCAATCCATGCACTTGCTGGGGCAGTTGCCGCAGATATCTTTTTGAATGTCGAGCCCGGCTGCGGCGTAATTCGTTACTTCGGCCTCGTCGATGCGAATGTCGTCTTTCCACGTGCCGATCACGGAGAGATCGGCGCGGGCAATGGAAGCGACGCAGTCGTTGGGGCAGGCCGAGCACTTGAACTTGAACTTGTAGGGGAAGGCGGGCCGGTGCAATTCGTCCTGGTAGGCCTGAGTGAGGTCGTAGCAGAGCTTCATGGCGTCGAAGCAGGCCCACTCGCAGCGGGCCATGCCTACGCAGCACGACGGCGTGCGTACCGCAGAGCCGGAACCGCCAAGATCGAACCCGGCATGAGTGAGTTCCTGGAAGGTTGGTTCGAGCTGATCGGTCGTGGTGCCGAGCAGGATGATGTCGCCGGTTGAGCCGTGCATGTTGGTCAGGCCCGAGCCGTGACGCTCCCAGATGTCGCTGATGGTGCGCAGAGCTTCACTGGTGTAAAACCATCCGGCCGGCTGATTGACGCGCAAGGTGTGAAAGTGCGCGACCTTGGGGAATTGCTCGCCCACATCGCTGTAGCGGCCGATGACGCCGCCGCCGTAGCCCAGCACGCCCACGAGACCGCCGTGCTTCCAATGGCTCACTTTGTCTTCGTAGGAAAGCTCCAACTGGCCAAGCAGATCTTCGGCACCCCCGGTTGCTCCGCTGGCCGACTTGATCTCTGTGACGAAGCTCGGCCATGGGCCATTTTCCAGCTCGTCGAGCAGTTTGGTTTCGCGTTTGCCATTGGTCGGCTTTACGCCCTCGTCTGCATCTGCCATGGCCTTGCTCCTTTCGCCACAAAGCGCCGGATTATTCGGCGGCACTCAACATCGAACTCGAGAAACTGCTCGGTCAGAAAAGCGGGCCGGAGAGCGGCGGCATCAAGCCGATTGCGTGCTGGCCAAGCCGCGCGGTTCTCCCGTCCACGAAGAGAATCAATCACCATCGATTGAACGCGTCGCATGATGGCTTTCGCCGTGATGAGTGTCACAACGGGCAGCGATTGGGTGTGGGAATGTGATTCAGGTCGCATTGGATTGGCGGTGAAAGTGACATCCACAAGCCGCAAGGCCGCGTTCTTCCCGATGCTGGTGAACCTGGCGGGGCGAAAGTGCGTCGTGGTGGGAGCCGGAATAGTTGCCGCTGGCAAGATTGAGGGTTTGCTGCTCTGTGGCGCCGATGTGGTGGTCGTGAGCCTGCGCGCGGTGGCGGCGATTCAACGTCTGGCGCGGGATGGGAGGCTGGTGTGGCGGCGAAAGGCCTTCTCGCAACGAGATGTGCAGGGGAAATTCCTGGCCATTGCCGCTACCAACTCGAGCAAGGTGAATGAGGCGGTGTTTCGCACCTGCACGGCGCGGGGAGTTTTGTGCAACTCAGTGGACGATCCGGAGCACTGCGATTTTATTTATCCCGCGGTGGCGCGGCGAGGGGCGTTGCAAATAGCGATTTCAACCGGCGGACGTAGCCCCGCGCTTGCTGCTCGATTGCGCCGGGAGATGGAAAGGCAGTTCGGGCCGGAGTGGGGTGCGTGGGTGGAAGATCTCGGGCTGCGCCGCGATGAACTACTGAGGGGAAAGTTGCCCGAGAAGAGCCGTCGGCGCCGTCTGCAACAGATGGCAACGCCCAAAGCGTTTCGCGATTTTCTGTGCAATGAAGGTGCGACGCCGACGCGAAAGAAGCGCGCGTCGTGACTTGTAGCGCCGGTCTCCTGACCGGCTGTAGCGTGGGCCTCCCGACCCACGCTCTCGGCGCCTTCTTCAGCGCCACTCCCACTCGATGAACCCGGGCTTCACGTCGGCCATGGCGTTGACGACCAGTTCCACCAGCCCGCCGTAGAGGATGCGATTCTTCTCCCACAGATCGTAGTACGCCAGCATGTCGCGGAACTGCCCTTTGCAGTTGCTGCAAGGCGCGCACAGGTATTTGCGAGTCTCCGGGCCCGGGGCAATCGGCAGAATGCGTTCAGCACCTGCTCGAGCTTCTTGCGTCCCGAGACGTGGAAGCGCCAGTCGGGAAAGTTGTTGCCGCTCATGATGGCGAATCCGCTGCCGCCGCCGCAGCAGTAATTGTCCACGCCGTGCGGCTCCATCTCGCGAAACTGCGGGCAGATGGCGCGCAGGATCTCCCGCTGCGGCTCGACCACGCCCATCAGCCGGACCATGTTGCAGGGATCGTGAAGGGTGACGGGAAAATCGTTGCGCGCTGGGATCGAGCTTGATGCTTGCCGCTCATCACGATGTCGCGCAGCAGCGTCAGAGAGCTTTCCCGCGGAATGTTGAGGTCGCCGGTCAGAATTCGGTCGGCGATTACGGCACAGGGCCTTGTGCGCGTGCCCGCACTCGCCCAGCACGATTCGCTTCACGCTTCAGTTTCTTGGCGGCCTCAGCATGCTTCAGGCCACGCGAGCAAACTGGGCGTCGTCGTACCAAAGGCCGTAATTGATGGCGTCGTAGGCGGCCAGCTCCGAGGACATCGTCCACTTAATGCCGGCCGCGTTGAGGATCAGCGCGAAGGCGCCGGGGTTCTCCGGCCACGCCAGGATTTCGCCGGCGTTGTGAATCAACAGGACGTCGGCGCCTTCCACGTCCCACGGCGTCTGGACCTTCAATGCCGGTCTTCTCGCTGATATCCTCGTCGATGAACGCGATGTTGTCCTTCACCACCTCGGCGGTTCATGCCGGTGGACGACCCCACCTTGCAGTTGCAGCATCGAGCCGTTGTCGTGAATCTCCTTCGGCGCAATGCCCATCTCCTGGCTGAATAGTTTGCGCAATTCGTGGGCCACCAGGCCGTTGTCCGCGCCGATGGGGCAGGATCTGCGCGCAGCGGCGGCAGAGATTGCAGCGGTAGGCCAGTTCGATGAGCCGGGCGACCAGCGGCCAGTTCAATTCGATGTCGCCGTGCTGCCATGCGGAGAGCAAGTCCGCCGCGCTTTCACGTACTTGAAGTAGAGGCGGCGCACGATTTCCGAGCGAAAGGTCGGCCGGTAGAGTTCGTTGCGGCCGCTGGCTTCGAAGATGTGGCAGGCATCGGCGCAGGTCTGGCACTTGGCGCAGTGCTCCATGGTGAGCAGCAGCGGCTGCGAGGAAGGTCCAGTTGTTCTCCTTTCGAAAAGCTTCTCCAGGCCCGGAGAAACTTTCCGACCAGCAGCCTCCTCCTCTTCGCGCGACTTGGGTTGGGGAATGTTCACCGCGCAGGTGTCGTCGAGGCCGCATTCATAGCGGCTTTGGCATTGCTCGGACAGCGCAGCCCATGGGCGGTCCTTTTCCGGGCTATCCAGCGGCGCAGGCAACGCCATTAGTTCTTCGTTTTCTATGTGGATCAGGGGCTCGCTGCCGGGCCGCGAAACGTCGCGCAGATTGATCCTGCTGCTCATTTCTGCGCCTCCTTGGTGGGATTGCTAGTGGCAATCTCTGCCCAGGTGCGCTGGCCGTCAGCGCCCACGTGCGGCGCAGACCACGTGGGTTTGTAGTCGAGCGATGCGGCCACTTTGCCTTCCATGGCGCTTCCGCGGTCGTTGCGCCGGTCGTCCCATCGCACCGCATGCCAGGTAAAGTATTTGGCGATGAAGTGCGCCATGTGCGTGAACGGAATGTACGCCGCGAGCATTGAGGCCAGAATCAAGCCCGCGCCGAATGCGGGTGCGACTCTGACGGCGCGATCGAAATGAACGACACCGCGCGCGAGTTCGCCGAGCGATGCCGTGCCGGGCGCGCGCAACAGGTACCCGCCGATGAGAAGCGCAGATGCCGCAATGAAAAAGAGCAGGTTGAAGATGTCTCCTGCGTGCGTGGAGTTCTTCAGGGCCGGATCGGCGGTGCGGCGCATCAGGAGCCAGCAAGCTCCGGCAACGATGAGAGCGGCTGCGATAGCTGCGGAGAACATGGCGATCGGAGCCAGCACGTGAACGAGTCCAGCGATTTGCGACGTGGCGGACAACTGGCCGCACGCCAGCGCTAGCGCAGCGCAGGCAACCGCGGCGATGGCGATATAGAGTCCGAAATGAAAGAGGAAGGATGGAAGCCACAAGCGGCGGTTGTATTCGCGCAGGCTCTTGAGGAAGAGAATCTCCTCGATCATTACGCGCCATTCGCCGCGCCGGTTAATGAATTGCGGCTGACGCCACCATTCCTGAGTTTCGAAATACGATCCGCCATATGCCGCGCGGTACGGATGCTCATGGGGCAACGGATAGAGCTCCCAGCGCAGGTGCAATGGCGTCCGGGCATAAACGAGAATGCGCCTTAGACAGCCGGCCAGAAAAATGAACAGGCCGAAATAAATCGCAAGATAAACCGCGGCGGTCAACTTTCTCCTCCGTGCAGCCGCTCATGTGCGACAAGCTGATGGTGAATGCTACGGGGATTGTACACCGAAGTTGAAAATCCGCTAGTGTTCGAGATCATGCCGGTCCGCGATCAGGCCGCAGGCATCGCGGTTGCCAGCTTGAGTTTGCAGAAGACGAAGGGCGCGAAAAACATACCTGCGAAACTGGCCGTTGCAATGCGAAGATAGTCGAGTGCCGAACCAATGAAGGACGCGTTGGCGGCAATCGGCGCGAAGGCCGCATTGAGGCCTAGCGAGACGGCGATCATGATGCCGATCGATAAGAAGTAGCGTAGAAACTTGGCGGCGAGTCTTCCGCTGCGCGGGTCGAAGTTCACGATGCGCAACTCGAGCGGACAGCCGATCACAATACCGGTTAGCCAGCCGCAATAGATCGTCATTTCCCCCACCTGGCTGTCGATGTGCCAGCCATTGAGAGCGACTGCGAGCAGCCAGACCACGGCGCTGCCGGCGACAGTGATGGCGATCTGCAAGCCGTGCGGGAATTCATTCCACAGATTCGCCAGCCGATCGCTGTAACGGAACGCAACAAGACCGAAGGGAAGGCCAATTGCCCAACCCAGCAAAACATCTTCAACGTAGTGCACGCCGAGATAGGGCCGCGAGACACCGATGAGGACGACGAGAACCACTAGCCCCAAGCGGAGGAAACGGTTTCTGGTGAAAGAGAAAAGGTTGGAGTAGAAGGCGGCGGAGCCCATGGCGTGGCCCGAGGGTGTGGAATACTCAAGAGCCAACGCCTTGGCTTCGAATGGAGGAACGGCCCACTTTCCCTTATAAGTTCCGTCGGCCACGAAGGGCCTGGGATTCTTGATGAAAATCTTCAGCAGATCGTTCAAGACCATGGTGAGCAGAAGCAGCACGGTGAGACGCACGGCGAGTCGCTTGTCCCACACCACGTAAACCAACGTCGTGAAGAAGAAATAGAAGTAAGCAGTACCCAAGAAGCTTATGGCGTGAAGGAAATGAGTGAGGTAAATGTTTCTGTGATCGGCCAGAAACTCGACCAGAGACAGGTGAAAGTGCAGAAGGTTCATCGCGCGGTCTTGATTCCCTCCGCGTGGGCTGGCTGGTCGCTGTTACAGTCATTCGCGACTTCCCAATTGACGTAAATGGGGTTGCCGATGAGCCACAGTTTGCCATCGGGTCCGGTGACCTGTGCGCGAAGCCAGTGACGGCGTCCATCACTCGTCCATGGCAGAATCTGCGTCGAGTCCGCGTTGGAGATGGCGGCGACGGGTACGGCATCCTGGCCATCCTCAATCCAATGCAATGTTCCGCCGGCAGCCGCGGACACGTGCGCGGAGAACTCAAGTCGACCGCCCGTCGCCACGTTCAACATGTCTCCCGCACTAACCGACTGGCTGCCGCCGTGCGCCGTCACTTCGAGAAGCCGGTCGTGGGTCCCCGCAACATCAATGAAGACGTGCCCGGCGCGAATGCCGTCGAGAATCGCGGGCGTGGAGAGCTCGGTAGCATACACGACGGTTGTCGGACTGCCGATGGAGCCGATTTGATCGAGCGGCTGCATGGGGCGGTGATTGTCGCTGCCGCCGATTCCCGTGAGGCGGCAGCCGCGATTGAGTTCCTTGTTCCAGAAGGGAAGGTCAGAGATGCCGCTCCGCTCGCTGCCGCCGTTGACGGCCTCAACGCCCGTGAGCAGATGCATATCGACTGGCGTGGAAGGCGTCCATCCGCAGCCGAGGCAGATTTCGCCGCTCGGCGACAGAGGGTGATTGATCGAGGTGATGGCGCCAACGCGCGCAGCGCTGCGCAGCAGCGTGTTCATATCGGGAACGGTTTTGCCATCGAGTCGGAAGTCGATGAAATCGGTGCTGCCGAGAAAGTTGATGTGGCCCTGAAATGTGGTGATTTCGCGGCCGGGAATCAGGAGCACCTTGTCGAAGTAAGGTTGCAGCTCGCGCATTGCATCATATTGCGAGCTGGCATTGTGATCGGTAATGGCGATGAAGTCGAGGCCGCGGCGGGCGGCGGCGTCGACGGTGAAAAAGACCGGGCAGGGAACCATCTTCCCGGTCTGGCTGGGGCATTGGCCGTCGCTGTGCGCGGTATGCATGTGCAGATCGCCGCGAAACCAGGCAGGGCCGGTGCGCAGCGGCTCGCGCAAGATCGGCGGCAATGCAGCCACCGCGCCGTTGCGCGTCAGAGATAACATGAATGGTGTAATGCGACTCGACGCCGGCGCGAATGTTGGGCACGCCGATCAGAACATTCCAGGTGCCGGATGGGATGGCGCCCGGCAGACAGGACGGCGTGGCGTCCATAAGGCCGACGGTGAGCGTGGATTTGTTGCCGCCGCTCCAGCAGCGCAGCCCGGCGGGATCGAGCAGACCGAGATCGAGGGCGGTGTGCTGTTCTTTTTCGGTGTAGCTAAAGGTGATGGTCACGCGCTCCGTGCCAGCGGGCACCGCAAAGGGAACCTTCACATAGCTCTGGTTCTGGGAGCCGCGCACGACGCCCTGGAGGACGAAATCTGTGCCGGAAGAATCCGCGACGGGAGGCGCTTGCTGCGCGAAGGCGACGATGAAAGGAACGACAAAGAAAGATAGTAGAGGGCCACGAGGCAGAAAGACGTTCGCGAACGATTCCACAGATTGTGCATCCATATTGAAACGAAAAGCACCGCAGGTCCTTCGACTCCCTCCGGTCGCTCAGGATGACAGGCAAATCAGGGTCGAGTCCTGAGCAGAGTTGTCCCGAGTTTGCGCCGGCTGAAGACGGCAGCGTTTTCTTCATAAGGACATTATCGATCTTGATGCGTGGCAGGTGGTGGCGTCGGTTAGGTTGCCAGCCTGAGGCACGGCGGCGCCGCTTTTACAAAATAAGGCCCGCATCCGGAGCGGTGATCTGCGCCGGATGCGGGATCAAGCTAAGACACGAAACAGGAGGCCCTGTGTCTTAGAAAACAGTTTGAGCGCGAGCTGAATGGTGCGCGCGCCGTTGTTCCCGTTGCTGTTCTTCGTAGCCCCGATGTTGCTGAAGCTGCCGGCCTGGAAGTTCAACTGTTGCGGCTGCACGAAGGGCGGCGTGTTGGTGGTGTTGAAGAATTCGGCGCGGAACTGCAGATATCGTCCGATTCCGTGAATTTGAAGTTCTTCAGGATTGACGAATCCAGGTTGTTGAAATGCGGTCCGCGTGCCTGCTGGATGCCGCCAGCCGAGCGGCGAGTAATCGACCTGTCCAACCTGGGTAGCCGCTGGGCGGCTGCGCGAACGCGCTGGGGTTCAACCATTGCGTGTAGTTGTGCGGGCCGGCGTACAGATTTTGCCCGGCGACCACGTTGGCGGCGCAATTGAAGTCGGCCGTCGTGGCGATCGGGGCAAGTGACCGTGAACGGCTGCCCGCTTTGGAAGGTGTAGAAGCCGTTGATCTCCCACCCGCCCACGATCAGGTCCGCGGCCCTGTTCATGGCGGAGCCAAACTGCTTGCCACGGCCGAAGGGCAGTTCGTAGGTGGCGGCGGCGTGCCACAGGTCGGTGGCGTCGGCATCGCAGAGGCCGTAGTCGCCCTTGATGCCGAAACCGGCGAGCCACTCGGCGCGGTAACCTGCGTTGAACTCCGAGTTCTGCGGCGCGTGCTGGTCGCCCGCGCACTGGGACCAGGTGTAGTTGGCCAGCACCAAAAGCCCAAAGCTCATCTGGTGCTGATACGTGATCTGCATGGAGTTGTAGCTGGTGTTGGCGTTGGTGGTTTCGTAGGTGCCGTTCCGCGCCATGTACGGGTACGGAATATACAACTGGGTGTTGGTGCCGGGAGGCAAGATTATAGAGTTGCTGTTCGAGGTCCCCAGAATATCCAGGTGACGGCCCTGGGTGCCGACATATCCCACCTGGATCGCGTCGTGGGGCGTGAACTGATCCTCGACGGTCAGGTTCTCCGTCTGTATCAGCGGCGTCTGGTAGTTGTACTGGCGGCCATTGAGAGTCGCGCCGAGATAGTCGCTGCCGATGTATTGGCCTCCCACGCAAGAGTTGAGCGGGAGAGTGGAGCAAGAAATCGTCGTCGGTGTAGGGGGTTGGGCTTTGCAGCACGGTCGGATTGGTGAAGTTGAAGTTATTGAAGGTATTTTCCAGGGTCGCCGGCGCGCTCGAGACCGGCGAGCGTCGGGTGATTGGAGTCGGGAGAGGGGATGGTCTGCACGTAACCGAAGGGATAGTTCAATCCCAGCGTGCCGCCGTAACCGAGATTGCCCAGCGCCCCGTAGGCCGTGCCGAACCCTCCGCGCACCACCAGCGTAGGCCGGAACTTGTAAGCGAACCCGACACGCGGCGCGAAGTTGGTCTTTTGATCGTTGCCGAGCGCCGGCGTTTCCAGAGCACACGATGTTGATATTGCTGAGAGCGGCCACGGTGTTGAAGATCGCTGGCCCGCGGGGTCTGGCATCCCTGGTTGGGGATGTAGAAGTTTGCGGTAGGCCCATTGCCGCCCGCGGGAACGAAGTTGGACTGGAAGCCGCGGGTTTCCTCGTAGGGCGTGAACAGATCCCAGCGCAGGCCGAGATTCAGTGTCAACTTGGGATTTACCTTCCAGTCGTCCTGGAAGTAGGCGCCGATGTACCAACGATGGTCGTCGGTGACTGGAATGTTGGAGGCGGAAAAGCCGTTCTGGCCGCCGACATAATTCACGCCAGTGCTTGTCGGAACCGATGCGGTATAGGCGTAAGTTGTTGGCGTCACCAGCATGTCACTGATGCCGTTCAACCCCGAGCTGCTTGTGGTTGGAAATGTCGGTGTACTGGCCGTTGAAGCTCATGTCGCCACGGCCTTGCGGCGGCTGCGAGATGTTGCCTTCCAGGTCGTCCACCTGGATGCCGGTCTTGAAGGCGTGATTGCGCCAGACCTTGGTGACCGCGTCCACTCCCTCCAGGCTCCATACATATTGCAGCGTGGGCGAGTAGTTGCCGACGCCAAGTCCCCTAAGCCCGCCAATGTTGATGATGGGCAGACCTCCGTTGCCGGCCACCTGCGGAACGCCCTGGATGCCGTACTCGAGGGGGATATTGCAGCGTACCCGGACCCGGATTCACGGTTCCCGAACAGGCTGCGCTTCCGAAGTCGTTGCCCCAGACTGATACCTGGAGCTTGTCGCTGTGGACCATGCCCACGTGCATATCGTTGGTGAGCGTGGGAGTGAGGATGCGCGTGTAGCCGACCGCCCAGGCGTAGGCCGGCAGGCTGTCGACGCGCCCGCCGCTCTGGCCCGCGCCAACGCCGGGGAAATACGAGGGCAGGTTGGCGGTGAGCAAGCTGCGGTCGATAGACGCCGAACAGAATGTCTTTGGGGCTGATGTTGGCGTCGATCCGAATGTCCCAGGTGTTGCTGTTTTTGTCTCTCGATGGGAACGTAGCCTTGGAAATCATTGGCGAGGCCGGAGGTGGTCGCCGCCGGATACAGGCCCAGCAGCTTGACTGCGTTCGGATCCTGGCGGCCGGTTGGAATGACGTTGAGGGCGGAGAGGAGAACACCGCCTGTGTCCTGGGTGAAGTCGGTTCTGGTAATGCCAGCGAAGCTGGTGCAACCGCCCGTCGCTGTGCAGTTGTAGAAAGGATCGCGCACGAAGGCATTGGGTGTGCCGGTGAGTCCGGTTACCGCGTCGAAGCCGGTGGCGGAGAGCTGGCGGGTAGAAGCCGGATCCAGGATGGTGCCGTTGGAGAAGGCGCGGCCCAAGGCGTCGGTGTGGCAGCCGGTGGTGACCGTGGCGCTGCAGGTGCTCGAGGTGTTGTAGGTGATGTTGTCCTGCAGGTTGGTGAAATTGCTGCTGACCATGCTCTTGCTGGGCACGGTTAAATTGCCGTCCGGCACAGGAAGGACGTAGCGGCCTCCCTGGTAGTCGGTAAACCAGAAGACCCGGTTCCTGCCATTGATCAGATGCGGGATCAGGACCGGGCCCCCCGCCGTAAAGCCGAAGAGGTTCTGGTGATAGGGGGGAACCGGATTGGAGGTGCAGACGCCAGAGGAATTGCAGGTCCTGTTAAAGAAATAGTTGGCGTTCAGATCGTTGTTGCGCACGTACTCCCACAGGTCGCCGTGCAGTCCATTGGTGCCGGATTTGAGCGACGCGTTGATGACGCCGCCGGTGGAGTGGCCGAATTCGGCGTTGAAGTCGCCGCTCTGCAGCGTGAATTCCTGGATGGCATCAGGCGGCGGCACGATGGCGGCGTTGGTTCCGGTATAGTTGCCGCCGTAGAACTCGATGTTGTCGTTAATGCCGTTCAGGCGGAAATCGTTTTGCCATTCGTCGACGCCATTCACCCGGAAATAAGCAGACGAAGAGCTGCCTGCGTCGGCGGTGCCGTTGCCGCCGGCTCCGGTTCCGGTGGCATCGGTATTGACGCCCGCGGAAAGTTGCGCCAGCGACCCCCAGTCGCGGGTGACAAGCGGCATATCGTTCACAGTGATACTCGTAATCGATTGACCGACCTGGGCATTTTCCGCTTCGAGGAGCGGCGCCGCAGCGGTCACCGTGACGCTCTGCTGCACGTTGCCGGTGGCCAAATGAATGTCGATGGTGAGCACTTGCTGCACGTGCACCATTACTCCGTCCACGACATACTTCTGGAACCCGCCGGCCTCGGCCTCTACCGTGTACTTGCCGGGAAGCACGTCGTCGAATACATAGGTACCGGTAGACGTGGATTTAGTTGTAATTCTTGCGCTGGTGTCGTCGTTGATGAGGTCGATCGTGGCTTTTTGCACGACCGCGCCGCTCGGATCCTCTACTGTTCCGGTGATTTCTCCTCGGTCTAACTGGGCCGCCAAGCGTCCCGGAAGGCACAGAGCAAGGAGCGAGACCATCGATAGTAAGCCATGGTCCTGCAATTCTGAATTGCTGTTTGATGTTCATGATGCTTTGTTACCTCCAATTTGAAGATTTTTCACACGTTTGCACTCACCCGCACTTCTGCGAGCAGCGCAACGATATTGCACTTACGATGCGAGCGGGAGTGTTTACCCTAGGTGCATGGACGTGTATACACTAGTGTTCAAAGTAGATAATTATTTGATTGAAAAGGACTTGTTGACTGTTTGAATTGTTGGTAAACTGTGGAAATTGTTCGGCTGGAAGACCGTTCTCTGGGTTATTTTTGAGAAGTCCGGGCGCGGAAGACGGGGCAGCACATGAAACAACGTGTTTGCTTGCGTTGCAATCGTGTTACAAGCCCGCGCGTGAAGGCTTTTGCGATGGGCGGCAAGGTCGCCACGAGACACTGGCTCGATGCCAGCGGCTTGCTCGGAATCTTCTGGCGATAATGGAATTGAAATGCTATTCAACTCTGCGCAAAACGCAGATTTGTCTGTGCAAAGACTGAGTATTGGGTCAAGCCGCGCGTCATTCCTTAACCGTTGAACCGGAGACCGCTCTCCGTCCCTGGATGGCAGCCTGGAGATAAAGGCTCATGGATCAAATAGCAGCCGTCCAATCCAAGCCCAAGATGCTTCCTCCCGAGGAGGCATGGCCTGCGAGTCTGCACGAAGACCCGCATTGGGCCCTGGCGCAACGTGTGATCGCCGGGCCGAACTTCGCCCGATCCCCCTTACTCACTAAGTTTCTGTTGTTTGTGGTGGCGGAGACCCTGGAAGGGCGGGGAAACGAGATTTCAGAGCACCAGATCGGCGTGCAGGTCTTCGACCGGCCGGCGGATTACCGCACGCTTGAAGACAATATCGTTCGCAACTATGCGCGCCAATTGCGCAAGCGTCTGGCAGAGCACTTTGCGGACCAGGGCAGCTCGGAACCGATGCGCATCGACATTCCGGTGGGCGGTTATGTGCCGGTGTTTCTTCCGGCTACTCAGGATGGCCATAAAGAGGAAACGGCGAGTTCGCCTGCGATGGCTCCCGGCCAGGTGCAGCCTCATGCGCTGCCCGCGCGCCCAGCGGAAGCAGCGGCGACGGTTCAGGCCACGGATCAGGTTACGGTTCTGGCAAGGGCAACCCACTGGGCGCAGGGCGCAGTGCTGGTTGTGGCCTATAGTGCGGTCCTGATTGCCGCAACCTGGTATGCCGCCAGGCGATCGCCAGCGCCGGCGCCGCCCGTTGCGCAAGAGCCGGCGCATTTACTGTGGGCCCAACTGTTCAGCGGTCCTGAAAACAGCTATATCGTTCCCTCCGATGCGGGGTTCAATCTTCTGGAAGACATTTCGCGCCGCCCCGTGCCGTTGGCGGAATACATTTCAGGCAGCTACCAGGGATTGCCACTGTCCGGAGTGGATGCGCACAGCGCCTCGGATCTGCGCTCCCAGCGCTTGACGCCTTTTGTCGATCTGCAGATCGCGGCGGCATTCGCCCACCTGACAGAGGACGATCCGCAGCGGGTTTTCATCCGCTTTCCGCGGGATCTGCGGCTGGATGACCTCAAGAACGCCAATGCCGTCATCATCGGATCGGTGGGCAGCAATCCCTGGGCCGCGATTGCTGAGAGCAGCGCCAACTTCCGCATTGTCGACCGGCCCGGGATGAATGGAGCGCAGATTATCAATCTCAAGCCGCAGCCCGGAGAATCGGCGACGTACTCAAGCCACTGGAACGAGCCGGCGCACGAGACCTTCGCGCTCATCGATTTCCTTCCCAACTTGAGCGGCAGCGGACATCTGCTGGTTCTGGAAGGACTGGATGTGGCCGGAACGCAGGCCGCGGCCGAGATGCTGTTGTATCCATCGGCCATCGATCCGATTCTGAAGCAAGCCACGCGTCAGGATAATTCCCTGCGCAATTTCGAAGTGCTGCTGCGCTCAACGAGCATCGAGTCAAACGCCACCGGGACGCAGGTGATTGCCAGCCGGATTTACTAGAGAAACTTGCCTGGCGCAAGTGCTGCAGTTCCGCCTCTCACCCCACCCCGCCGCAGGGCGCGGGATCGCATTGCCAGCCCTATCAGCTATAGTTTCCAAGGAACACAATCGCGACGGTTGCGGCCCCTCTACTGAAACGGGTCGAGACCGGCGGGCGGTGCGAACGGCGCAGGCCGAAAGGCAGAGGGGTAAACCGTGAAACCAACAGTTAGTGTTGTCGCAATCTTGATGGGAATGGCAATGGCGCTTGCGCCCATTGCACAAGGAGAAGTGAAAATGTCGATTTGGGGTCATACCGCGGATGGAACCGCCGTGCCGATTTATACATTGACCGGTGGGCAGATTGAAGTGAGAGTGACGGCGTTCGGAGCGCACCTGGTGAGCGTGAAAACTCCCGACCGCAACGGCAAGATGGCCGATGTGGTGCTGGGCTTCGGTTCGCTGGAAGGCTACACGACCGTTCCGAATAGCTATCTGGGAGCCGTGGTGGGGCGCTATGGCAATCGCATTGCGCTGGGCAAGTTCACGCTGGATGGAAAGACGTATCAGATTCCCGTCAATAACGGTCCCAACTCGCTGCATGGCGGTACGAAGGGATTCGACCAATACGTGTGGCAATCCAAAGAAGTGCCGGACGGCGTCGAGTTTACGCACGTGAGCCCCGATGGCGACATGGGGTTTCCGGGGACAATGACCGCAACAGTTCGCTACACGCTCAAGGGCGATACGCTGCGCATCGACTACACCGCAACTACCGACAAGGCTACGGTGGTGAACCTGACCAACCACTCGTATTTCAACCTGCATGGCGACGACAAAGGCAACATTCTCGACATGAAGGTTGAAATCAACGCCGACCGCTATACGCCAGTGGATGCAGGGCTGATTCCGACCGGTGAATTGGCGCCGGTCGCAGGCACGCCGATGGATTTTCGCAAGCCGGAAACGATTGGCGCGCGGATCGATGTCGACAACGAGCAACTGAAGCGCGCGGGCGGCTACGATTTCAACTGGGTGCTGAACGGTAAAGCGGGAACGCTGCGCCTGGCCGCCATCGTGACCGATCCCGTAAGCGGACGCAAGCTCACGGTGGAAACAACGGAGCCGGGCGTGCAGTTTTATTCCGGCAATTTCCTGGATGGGAGCCTGACAGGTTGGAGCGGCGTGAAATACGAGAAGCATTCCGGATTCTGCCTGGAGACGCAGCATTTTCCGGATTCGCCGAACCATCCGGATTTCCCAAGCACGGAGCTGAAGCCGGGCGAGACCATGCACTCGACCACGACGTTCACGTTCGGAGTTGAGAAGTAGCAGCGTGTAGCGCCGGCCTCCCGGCCGGCACAATTGAGATGCCTGCTTCGAAGTGCTGGCGGCGTGGACGCCGCCAGTACAGCCGGTCTGGAGACCGGCGCTACGTCGCTTTCCATTTGCTGAACCAGCCGAGACCGTCTGAGGTCCCCGCGGCGGGAATGTATTCGCAGCCGATCCAGCCCTCGTAACCAAGGCCATCGATTACATCGAAGAGATAGCTGTAATTCACTTCGCCCGTGTCTGGCTCGTGGCGCTCGGGCACGCCGGCAATTTGAATGTGGCCCACGCGCGTCTGCTTCGGATCGGCAAGATATTTGCGAATCCTGACGGCGAGATCGCCTTCCTCCACCTGGCAATGGAATAGGTCCATGAGGATTTTGAGATTGGGCGCGCCGACTTCCGCGACAATGGCGTGCGCTTCTTCCTGGCGATTCAGAAAAAAGCCCGGCATGTTGCGCAAGGCGATGGGCTCGATGAGCAATTGGATGCCGGCAACCCGCGCCTGCTCCGCCGCCCAGGCAAGATTGGCGGTGTAGACGCCGAGCAAGTGCGCGCGGTCCACTCCCGAGGGAGAAATTCCGGCCATGGAATGAATGCGCGGACATTGCAGGACGAGCGCGTACTCGAGAGCCTGCAGAAAACCGTCGCGAAATTCCTTTTCGCGGCCGGGCAGCGCCGTGATGCCGCGCTCGCCGGCTTTCCAGTCGCCGGGAGGAGAGTTGAAGAGTACCTGGCGCAATCCGTGCTCCTTGAGTAGAGCGGCCAGCGTGGCGGCCGGATGCTCGTATGGGAACAGGTACTCGACAGCCGTGAAGCCATCGCGCGCGGCCGCGGCGAAGCGGTCGAGGAACTTGTGTTCCTGGTACATCATGGTCAGGTTGGCGGCAAAACGAGGCATGGCGTGGACTCCGTATTTCGAAATAGACAGATGCAAGCGCAGTTCAGTCAGACTGGCTCCGCAGGTGGTATATCCATCTGGCAACGAAAAGCAACCGCAGGTCCTTCGACTCCCTCACGCTTTCCCTCGCCTTGTCGAGGGAAAGCGTGAGGTCGCTCAGGATGACAGCACAATGATAAGTATTACCGCCCGCATCATTTTGCATGAGTGCTGAGCTGAGCGAGCACGCGCTTCAGGTCGTCGAGTTTCTGCCCAGCTTCGGCCAGTTTACCCTCTGAAGTCAGACGCTGATAATCGGCGAAGTCTTGACTGGCTTGCGCAATCAGCGCGTTAACATTGGCCGCAGGTTGGGGCGCGCCTGTGGGCGTAGTCGCCGGAGCAGGTTGCTGCGATTCCCCGCCGGTGAGCGATGGCGTTTGCGATCCAAAGAGCGAAGCGAGCGCGGCCTCGAAGGTCGGCCCATAGGCGAGGCGATCCTGCAAAGCCAGAACCACCAACCGCAATTCCGGCATGGGGCTCTGGTTGGCCTGAAGGTAAATCGGCTCCGCATAAAGCAGCGCCTGCCCGCAGGGAATCACCAGGAGGCTGCCACGGATCACCTTCGAGCCATTCTGATTCCAGAGCGTGAGCTGTCCGGAGAGCTCCCCGTTCTGATCGATGCGCGATTCAATTTGCTGCGGCCCGTCGACGAGGCGCGTCTTCGGGAAGTTGAACACCACGGCAGTTCCGTAATGCGCGCCATCGCTGCGCGCCGCAATCCAGCCGATCATGTTGTTTCGGCTGATGGGCGTGAAGGGCAGGATCTCGACGAACTCGAGTCCGCCCTGCCCGCCGGAACTCGCCTCTCCGGGTAGTGTCATCAACACGAAGTTGGGTTGCATGGGCTGCGCGGCCTGATCGCCACCCTGGCTTGAACCATTTTCGGTAGCTACGGTCCACTGATCTCCGCGGTTGTAAAAGACCTCGGGGTTGGTCATGTGATAGAGACCGTATACATCGGCCTGCAGGCTCAGCAGCGCTTCAGGATAGCGCACGTGGGCACGCAGCCACGCGGGCATGGCGGAGGCGTCCTTGAACAGTCCCGGATAAATGTCACGCCACGCGGCTAGGATTGGGTCGGAAGCATCGAAGACATAAAAAGTGACCGTGCCGTCGTAGGCATCCACCACCGCTTTCACGCTGTTGCGGGCGTAATTGACCGACTGCCCGTAGAGATCGGCCGGCGCGGAATAAGGATAGGTGGATGAGGAAGTGTAGGCGTCAATGATCCAGGAGAGGCGTCCATCGTCGCCCACCACAATGTAGGGATCGTGATCGAAGGTGAGGAAGGGCGCCAGGGCCGCAACGCGTGCCTGCACGTTGCGCCGCATCAGCAAAAGGCTGTCGGCCTTGATGTCGTCGCTGAACGGAACCTTGGTCAGGTCGCCGCGATCGAAGGCCAGCAGCACGCGGCGCATAAAGCCGCCCATCACGATGCCGCCCGTGCCTTCGTAGGTGGAATAACTGTCGTTCTGGCCCTGCGAGTAATTGAATTCCTGCTGGCCGGTCTTGACGTAGACATCGGTGTCGGTCTTTTCGCCGAAGTAAATCTCGGGGCGCGTGACTTTGAGGCCAGGCACGGTGCTCTGCACGGGCATGTTTGAGAGATAAAGCGTAGGCAGACCCTCGGTCGAAAATCCATTGACGGGATTCATGGTGATGCCATAGCCGTGGGTATAGATCAGCTTGTCGCTGATCCAGTTGCGGCTGGTGTCGGGCAGTTTGTCCACATCCAGCTCGCGAACAGCGAGCATCACCTGCCGTAACGATCCGTTGATCTGGTAGCGATCGATATCGATGCCAGGGAACGCATAGTAGGTGCGAATTTCCTGCAACTGAGTCAACGTGGCCTGGAGCGCGCCCACGTCCCAGAGGCGGATGTTTTCGAGCGTCGCCTGATTGTGTTCCGGATCGGCTGCGGCAACCGTGGTCTCAGCGGGGAATTCCTGCTGGGCAAAGAGGTCGAGGCCATAGGCCTGGCGCGTGAGGGCGATGTTGTCCACGATATAAGGCCGCTCGCGGTCGAGCCGGTTGGGATTCACGATGAAGGTCGCCGCGTACCATCCGGCCAAAGCGACGATGACATAACAAACCACCGCTGGAGCGATGGCCGCTGCCAGCCAGCGCACGCGCAGCTTAAGCAGGCCGCAGGCGAAGGCCACGACCGCGCCAGCGGCAAGCGCCGCGCTGATGAACGACATGCCGAGGATCGTGACGTGGGCGTCCGTCCAGGAGACTCCGGAAAAGATGGCGTGCTGGTCGAAGAGGAGATCGAAGCGGCCGACATACTCGCGAATGGCCAGCGCGAAAAGTAAAAATCCTAAGGCGATGGAAACGCCGCGCCAGATTGACGCAGTGGAACCCTCGAAGTGGCCGCTCCGCAAACGTCCGCCGCCTGCGGCGATCAGGAAGAGCACCGCGAGAATGCAAATCAACACTGCCAGCGTGAGCAGCCAACCGGCGATGAGTTCCCACGCGGGCAAGGTAAAGAGATAGAAGCCAAGCTGGCGGCCCATGATGGGGTCGACGGGATTGGTGGCCGTGGCAGGTGCGTACCAATAAAGCGCCAGCGTGGGCCACTGCGATTCCATGGCAAAGCCGGTGGCGATGGAGATGAGCAGTGCGGCGATGAGGCCGATGGTGCGCAGGAACTTTGCTACCGGCAGTTCGACGGGGCGGCCGGCGAAAAATATGGTATGCGTCTCAGGCAGGTCGCCGGCGTGGCCGTGACGGAAGGCGAGGAAGGCGCCAAAGAGGACAAGGAAGGTAAGCACGGCAAAAACTGCGAACGTCCCCCATTGAAGGCCAAAGGTCTTCCAGAATACGGGAGCAAGCCCGAGCGAGTCGAACCAGAGGAGGTCAACCCAATAGGAAATGGCGGCGCGGCCGCCAATGATGACGAGGACGATGAGAGCAATGGGAAGATAGACGGCAAGGCGAAGACGCCGCGGCTTCGGCGGCGGAGGCCAATGAATTGTATCGGGCATTTCTTGCTCCCCTCAGGCGATTTGCGCGCACTGAGATACGCAAGAATTGTACAGCTACGCAGGCTCACTACCCGCCAGCCACATGATTCAAGCCACGCCAAGCAACGCACACGCGCTTCCGCACCTCAAGAATCTTGACCCGCGCCGCAGGATTGTCTATCCTTGCTCGCAACTGGTACCTGCGCTTTTCCCCTTTCCGTTTTCGCCAAATTTGGACTGCAGACTCATCCATTCGACAGGAGTCCTTGGAATGAACTGCCCTCGTTGCCAAGCCACCTCCGCCGCCGGCGTTCAGCAATGCACTTGTGGATATGAGTTCCCGACGTCTGACGCGGCCAAGGTCTCGGAACCACCCCAAACAGCCGACGCACTCGAGCCGCGCGCAGCAGATGACAACGTAGTCGAAGTCGATCTCACCAGTGCAGTTGCCCTGCGCGGAATGCCGCGAATGCTGATTTTTCTCTGCCTTTCCTTCGCACTATGGAAGCTGGTGGAATGGGAATCTCAGGACTTCGCGAATTATCTGGCCGAGCATTCGTCCGATAGCGCCGGCCACGTCAGTGACTGGGGAACGCCGCAGATTTTCATCCTCTTTTGCGTCATTTACTTTGTGCCGTTGGCCATCACCGTGCGCGGTTCCTACACGCGCCCCTGGGTGCAGGCATTTGGCTATCTGCCTGTGCTTCTGCTGATCGGGATATTAGGTTTGACCATCGGCACCGGGATCAACACCGAGGTCGCAGGACCGGGGGTTTTCATCCTTGACGTGTTCGCAGCCATTGCCTTGCTTTACGCAGCCACAGTCTTTGCACAGGTGCCGCTTGCATTGTTATGGGCTGCGATGGGCCTGAATTTCAAGCTGCTGTTACGGTCGCTCCTTTGGATTATCGCCGCCGCTGCCGTCGTCGAAGCCACCGCGTGGCTCATTGGCGCGGGCCTCGAGATCATTCAGAATAGAAATTCGGATGAAAGCGTCGCAGCCGGCGCTCTTCAGGGCCCTCCCAGTGCGCTCGCATCGTTCATCGGCCCTCTGCTCTGGCTTCCAGTCGCTCTGTTCGTCCTCAACCGGTTCGTATCGCTTGCCCCGAATTCGTTGCTCAGGCTGGCGTTTCAAAGAAAAAAGGGATCCCGCTCCTACGGCTCCTTCGTCCGCCGTCACGCCTCGCTCACATCCTGGGTCGCGCTTGGCCTGGGCGCAGCCATATTCGGCATCATCATCCTCGTCGTGGTTATGGTTTTCGCCATGGGCTGGCCGATTGCCGTGGCCGTGGCCACGTTCCTGTTCAACGAGATTCGTCGGCGTCTGAACCAGTCAGTCACCTGGGAGGCCGTCGAGGAAGAGTGCCGCGCACGATCCTCCTGCGTCTATCTCCGCTCGTTCTGGGACGATGGCCTGGGCTTCGGCCCCGATTTCTTCTGGCCGGGTCTCTGGGTGATGCGGCCGCCCAATCGCCGCCTTGAAGAAATCGCTGTACGCGCCATCTGGCCGTTTTACGCCGTCGTTGCCGTGGGCGAATCGGCCCGCGGCGATTCGCCCACGGCTGCCTTCCGTGCGCCCGCCACCGTTGAGAACTGGCAGAGTGTCGTCGCAGAACTGACGCGCTCGGCAAAACTGGTTGTGCTGTTGGCGGGTTATAGTCCGGGGCTCAAGTGGGAGCATGGACAACTTAGAAGCGCGAATGCGCTGACGAGAACCCTCGTTCTTATGCCTCCCGGAGACAAAGGGGAGCGCCGCGATCGATGGGAGGCGCTATTGCGTTCGGGGTACTTCACCGGCGGCTCGGACGATTCTTACGAACCGAGCGCGTCGGACAGGCATAACGTCCTTTTTCACACGCCGGTTCGTACCGGGATGGGCGATTGGTTGAAGGCGGCACTAAAACGAATTCAACATGTCGCTCAGCGCGTGGAAGAAAACATGCGTCCGCCATCGACATTGGGGGAACTCGTTGATCGCACGATTGCCTGCATTTGGACCGAGGATGGCCGCAGAGTCCATTTCACCTCGCGCTTGGAGTCTCGTTTGGCCTACGAGCTTACACTGCGTTTGGCGTGCGTCCCGATGGAAGAAGTGTTAAAGCTTGCAGTTCAATAGGACAAGCGTGGCCATGTTCAATGCGATGCCGCTCAGATCAGCTCGGAGTGGCCTGTGACGCCCAGCTCCTTCACGATCTTGCCCACGTCCTGCGAGTGGTTGCGGTGAGCAATCAGCAGCGCGTCTTCGGTGTCGACGACGACCAGGTTCTTCACGCCCACCAGAGCTACAAATTTTCTGGGGCTGAAGATGTAGTTGTCGTTGGCCTCGATGGCCATGTGACCTCCGGTGTCGGCCACATTGCCTTCGGCGTCGCCGCGCATGCGCGTTTCCAACTGGTACTCGTAGAGGGAGGACCAGGAGCCGAGATCGTTCCAACTAAATTCGGCGGGAATACAGAAGAGATTAGACAGGTGCTCGCCCTTGGCGGACCTGGGCTCGAGGACCGCGTAGTCGACGGAGATGTTTTCGCACTTGGGATATGTATTGCGGAAGATCTCGTCGAACTTCGGCGTGCCCCAGGCGGCGGCGATGGATTCGAGCAGCGGAGCGGTTTCAGGCAGGTGCTCGCGGACGGCGTTGGCGAGGGTGCGGGCCGACCATAGAAAAATTCCGGAATTCCAGTAGTAGTTGCCGGCGGCGACAAACTCCTCGGCGCGGTTCTGATTGGGCTTTTCGATGAAGCGGCGCACGTGCAGGGCGGAGTCGTCGCTGGTCAGGTCGCCGGTTTCGATGTAGCCGTAGCCGGTTTCAGCGCGGGAAGGCTCGATGCCCAGCACCACGATGTTTTCGCCGGCCGCGGCCGCGGCAATGCCTTTTTGCAGGGCCTTGAGGAAGCGCGGCTCGTCGCTGATGACATGGTCCGACGGAAAAACGCCGAGCACGGCGTTCGGGTTATCGCGCTCAATGAGGAAGGCGGCGAGGCCACAGGCCGGCGCAGTGTTGCGAGCCACCGGCTCCTGCACAATCTGCGCGGCGGGCATGCCGGGCAACTGATCGGCAATCTCCTGGGCCAGAAACTCGTTGGTGATAATCCAGGTTTTTTCCAGTGTGGTCAGCGGCTTGAGGCGCTCCACGGTTTGCTGAATCATGGAGCGCTCGCCGTCGAGAGCGAGAACCTGCTTGGCGCGGGCGCGCCGGGAACGCGGCCAGAAACGGGTGCCGCTGCCCCCGGCCAGTATCACGGGACGAAAATCGATAGCGTTCAACATTGAAGAAACATCCTACTCGACGAAGATAACGTTTGCACAGGGCAAAGCGAATTATTTTCAAGGAAGAAAACCGCCGGCGCGGACAGCTTGCCTGCGACGCAACATTTGTCGCTGCATCGGGAAATTGGCTGCCGCCAACGGCGGAAGATCGACCCAGGTCGTAGTTATTTCAGATTGGTCAGAAACTCGCCCATGCGGCGCGTGCCCTCGTCGATGTTCTGCTTGGTGACCGGGTAGGAGATGCGGATGTGCTCGCCGGTCCCGAAGGCCTCGCCGGGCACGGTGACCACGTGGGCCTCGTGGAGCAGGCGCGTGGCCAGTTCTGTCGCCGTCTTGATGCCGCCCTTGCCGAGGTAGGCCCCGATGTTGGGATACACGTAGAACGCGCCTTCCGGCTTGGTGCAGGTGACGCCCGGAATGGCCGTGACTTTGGCCAGCATGTAGTCGCGCAAGTCGATGAACTCGGCGCGAAACTCGGCCACGCACTCCTGCGAGCCGGTCAGCGCCGCGATGGCCGCCTTCTGCACAAAGCTGGTGGCGTTCGAGGTGGATTGCGACTGCAGCTTGCTCAGGTTTGCGGCCACCGGCTTCGAAGCCAGCGCAAAGCCCGCGCGCCAGCCGGTCATCGAATAGGTTTTCGACAGCGAGCCGAGAATGACAATGTGCTCCTTGGCCCAGGTGAACGAACCGCCGGAGACGGGCTTTCCGGCATAGTTCAGGTACACGTAGCACTCGTCCAACAGCAGGAAAATCCCGCGCTCGTGGGCGAGGTGGACGATGCGCTCCAGATCCTCGCGCCGAAACCACCGAACCTGCGGGATTCGATGGCGAGTTCAGGATGATGGCCTTGGTGCGCGGCGTGATGGCGCGCTCGATGGCGTCCGCGGTGATGCGGAAGCTCTCTGCCTCGCTGGTTTCGAGATAAACGACCTTGCCGCCCGCGT
This sequence comes from uncultured Acidobacteriota bacterium, assembly GCA_963826735.1. Taxonomy (GTDB): domain Bacteria; phylum Acidobacteriota; class Terriglobia; order Terriglobales; family Acidobacteriaceae; genus Telmatobacter. The sequence continues at coordinate 211,195 of CAWGYN010000001.1, read as the reverse complement.
ACTGAATGATGTCCTTGAAGCTGACCCAGTAGGGAACCGGCAGGATGACCTCGTCGCCGTGGTCGACAAGGATCTGCAGCGTGTTGAACAGCGCCAGCTTGCCGCCGGAGGTGAAAATGGCCTCGTCGATCGAATAGTCCGAGCCGAAGTCGCAGGCGTGGCGCTCGACGATGGCTTTGCGCACGTCGGGAATGCCCGGAACCACGGTGTAACGGGTGAAATTGGCCTCAATGGCGGCGATCGCGGCGTCCTTGATGTGCCGCGGAGTGGCGAAGTGAGGCTCGCCGGCCCCGAAATCCACCAGGTTGGCGCCCTGAGCGCGCAGTTTAGCCGCCTCGGCGGCCACAGCCATGGTCGCGGATACTTCGATGCGGCCAATGCGATCGGCAAAGACTTTTGCTGGAGCGGTAACGGTCATAACAGTTCTATCTTGACAGATTTTTGGCGGAGGACAAAATGTTGGCGTTTGGCCGGAAAATGTTGCGCGGTCCGATCCGGTCTCTCACCGAATCCGCGTAATCGAGGGTGAGCGTCATTTGACGACAGGGCGCTGGATGCGTTCCACGGTGTAAACCGGCAACGTGTCCTCTTGGCGATCCAATTCGAGACCGAGTTTGCCTAGCACCGTGAAGATTGTTGGGAGGCCGGCGAAGGGGTTCGCGGCCGGTGCGGCGTTCGGGGGCGGAGGGGGTAGCCGCATAGGGACCCAGCCTTCCGTGTTTACGGTAAACAGCCCGCTGAGCCCTGTGCGGTTCACCACTGGTAAATCCGTCCAGTTCGAAATGTAGTGGACAAGGTCGTCCATATCGATGGCTTTTGCATTCAGGGGATGGCCCAGGCCGCCAACAAAGCTATGGCAACCTTCCGCGCCGGTATCAATGGCGCAATCCTTTTCGGCGATGGCCGACGTCTGAAGCTTCGGACCTCCGCTGGCTACGGTGAGAGCATAAACCGGCATCGCTTTACTCTCAACCCGCATCACGAGCCCGAAACGTTCGGCGAGCAATCCGCGGATCATTTGCTGCATCCGGCTTCGCACTTCGCTGTGCTGGAGACCGGGAGGGATGGCGTTGGCCGGCGCTTTCGCTTCGATATCGTACTTCTCTACAAGCGCCCAGTCCGGAAGAGTGGAAACACGCGGCGAAGGGTTGACCGGCACGTCGTATGCGTAACTCAATAGCCTGATCACAGGGACCGCACTCGCAATCAAGTCACCATTGGGCAGCACTTGCACGCGCGCGTTGCGCGGATCGGCTGAGCGGGCAGGCTTTATGGTGATCGTTGCAAATGCTTGCGACTGAGCGACGGCAGGCAAAGCCATGAGGACGTATACGGCCGCTTGGCAAAACACGGACATAATCCATCCTCCTTAGCATGATTGGACGGTTGTAGCGCAGAGATTGTTCCCGGTGTGCAGTTCCATTCCGGACACGGTCCGGCATGCTAGTGTGCCGTCTCCGAAATGACTGTACAGGCGCCCCCGCCTCACGCGCCGTTCTTGATGCGTTCGCGCAGCCGCTTGAGGACATTGGGGGGCACCAGGCCGCTGACATCGCCGCCGAAACTGAAGACTTCCTTGACCATCCGCGAACTGACAAAAGAGTAACGGCCCGCGGGTTGCAGAAAGACGGTCTCGACCTCGGGCGCGAGGCGGCGATTCATCAGAGCCATCTGGAACTCATGCTCGTAGTCGGAGATGGCGCGGATGCCGCGCAGCACCGCGGAGGCGCCCTGTTGACGGGCGAATTCGACCATGAGGCCGTCGAAGGTGGCCACGGAGACATTGCCAATAACGCCCGTGACCTCTTTCAACATTTCCACGCGTTCCTCGACCGAGAACAGCGGATCCTTGCCCGGATTGTTGAGAACGGCCACGGTGAGATGGTCAAAGAGCTTGGATCCGCGCTGGATCAAGTCGACATGACCATTGGTGGGCGGATCGAAGGTGCCGGGATAGAGGGCTTTCTGGGGCATGGGCTCACTAGGGATTTTAGCAGTGGCCGCGAGAGAAGGTATTACGGCCACGCGGAGATTGTTCTTCAATCCGCTCAGAACATCTTGCCATCAAGGTCCGCAAAGAACTTGATACCTGGAATCGACAACTTGAAAAGGTCTCGGTCGTTTGTCACGAAAACATCGACGCCGGCTTCAGCCGCAGTCGCAAGATGAATTCCGTCTGCCTGACTTACTTTGTTCGTTCCTCGAATGATGCTATATCGGTCGGCGGTTGCCTCTGTAAACGGGAGGATTTCAATCGCCCCGCTGAGGAAGTATTGCTTCACCGCATCGGCGCCGGACATCGAGCCCCGTCGACGCGGTCCGGTGAGGATTTCGCCGATCGAAAATACGCTCGTGCTTAACGCGTCTCCCCGGCTCACGATGCGACTCAGGATCTTACGAACTTTCGGGCCGAAAATCGGGTTTCCTTCCAGAAGATAGATGAACAGCATCGAGTCCCAGTAAATCCGGGTCACTTCTCGTTCTCCTTCCGCCTTCGTTCTTCCTGTTCATACTTTTCCCACGGGTCGGGGCCCCAGTTTCTCTCGGCCTTCAGGAATGCTTCTCCGCCGCCAAGCTCCTTGAATTCATCTGCGAGGATGCCGTATAGCTTTTCCAGGCCAGCTCCATTCGGAATGGTTCTTGATTTCCGCGAGGAGCGCTTCTCAGCCTCACTCCCGTCAAGAATGCGGTAAACAAACTGCACCGTGGTGCTGGGCCCACCGGACGGAGGGCCGCCCCTCTTTTCAATCAACTCAACGCCCGCTTCCTTCTGGAATTCCTTTGACCTCAGAGTGGAGAAAACCGACGGCGTTCGATTCGTCCAGCCGAGTTCCTTTTGCACGGTGCCTACTCGTACTTCAACGACATTCGCACCTTTCAGCCGCGCTGGCCTTACATACGTGGCGATTACGTGCTCCTTGGTTTGATTTGTAGGATTCATGGCTCATGCTCCATACATAACACTACATACATTACTTCTCGGCGTCAAGTCTTCTCTCCCGCTTAACAGCATCTATTTTGAGCTGCTTGCATATCTTCAAGGCCGGGTTCGGCGACAACCAGCCGTGCGCCAAGAATGCCGGCGCTTACCGCTGCACGCGACGCAAAACCATCGCAACGGGTCCCGGCGGACGGCTTAATGGACTGCGCGATGGATCGGATCCGTCGGGCGGTGGACCGACGGCGGGGCGATCAGCATCAGGTTGAGCTGCAGGCTGCGGCGGGCGCGAGCCGAAGTTGGGGGAACGCTCCAACTCGATCGTGTTTCCGTTGATGCGGCCCGAAAACGCGCCGTTTCCAGCTTTGAAGCTGACAATGGCCCCGTCCACCTGGCCCTCTGTAATCGCAATGGGCGCGTCGTATCCGCCCGCCCAGCCTCCGCCGATACCTTCCGCGGTTCCTGTCAGCGTGTTTCCATCCTGGCGTAGCACGAAGAGTTGTGCGCCGCCGTCCTGCGCCGGCCTCCACAGGCCAGTAATGCCGGCACCTCTCGGCACTTCGCGCTCCCACGCGGCCACCTGCGGACGCAGCGTGACCGCGCCTGCCCAAATAGTTACCTGTGCCGGAGTGAGACCCGGCGAGGTGGCTTCGACCGTGATGTTATCTGCCAGCTTGGTGGATTGCACGATGGCCATACACCTGCCACTGAACGCCTTGCGCGAAGAGCTCTTGTCGGATTCCTGATCGGTAGGGTCGCCGTTGCCGACGCCGATTAGTTTTCCCGATCCGATGACCTTGAATGTGACCCGATTATCGGTAATGGGCACGATACGGCCCTGCGCATCGCGCACTTCCACGGCGAACATGGCGACATCTTCGCCATCGGCGGCGATTTCCGCGCGGTCCGCGTACATGGCGAGCGCGGCCGGAGCGCCCGTGGTTTCGCGCCGCGCCGTCATCACCAGTTCGCCATCCTTAAAAGCCGCGCGCCTCGATGACTCCGGGTACGTAGGGGACGTTCCAGGCAAGGTGCGAGTCCTTCCTCATCTCCCCTGCACCCAGGCTCTCGCCGTTCAGGAAGAGTTCGACATTTTCGAAGTTCGAGTGCACCCAGACCGCGATCTGCTTGCCCTCCATTCCCGGCCAGTTCCAGTGCGGGAAGAGATGAAGCACAGGCTTTGCGGTCCACCACGATTGGTAGTAGTAGAAAGTGTCTTTGGGAAATCCGCAGGTGTCGATGATGCCGTATTGCGAACTGATGTTGGGCCAGCCGTTGGGCGAGGGCTCGCCGCGATAGTCGAAGCCGGTCCACACAAAGCCGCCGGCCAGCCATGGGCGCACGTTGCAGAAACTCCACCAGCCTTCGGCCGAGGCGCGGCCGGTTGTGGTGTAGGGATCGTAAGACCCGACGTAGCCTTTGTTGTAGTCGGTCACGTAGATGCCGCGCGTGCACACGGCGCTCACAGTCTCAGTGCCGATGACGGGCTTCTCGGGATGCGCCTTGTGATAGGCTTCGGCGCCGGGATCGGCGTAGTTGTAGCCGATGACGTCGCAGACAGCGAGGCCGCCGGTTCCGATGGCGCCCGTAGGCGCGATGGAGACGGGGCGCGAGCCATCGTGCCGCTTGGCGACTTCCTTCATCGCCGTGAGAATCTGCACGCCGCTTTCGGTATTGGCTGTGCCCTCCTCGTTGCCCATCGACCACATGAACACGCTGGGATGGTTGCGATCGCGGCGCACCAGATTCTCAAACTGGCTCAGCCCTTCGGGATTTGACGACATCATGCGCGTCTCGTCAAACACCAGAATTCCCAGATCGTCGCAGGCATCGAGCAGCGCCGGCGTAGGTGGATTGTGCGAGGTGCGCAGGGCGTTCGAGCCCATCTCCTGAAGTTTGCGCATGCGGTAGTACTGCACCGCGTCGGGCAGCGCCGCGCCCAGGCCGGCGTGGTCCTGGTGATTGCAGGTGCCTTTCACTTTCACCGGCTTGCCGTTGAGGAAAAGCCCTTTCTGCGCATCGAACCTGATGGTGCGGATGCCAAAAATCGTTTCATAACGATCCACCACTTCGCCGCCCACGCGCACTTCCGTGACCAGCAGGTACAGGTTCCGGTCTTCGAGCGACCAGAGCTTCGGCAGGGTGAAAATCATCCTCTGCTCGTAGGTCTGTTCGGAGCCCGCGGCAATGGCCGCCGTCGCCGTCACCGTTTTGCCCACGGTCTTGCTTCTGGGATCGAGAATGGTGGAAACTACGCGCGCGTTCGCAGTGGACTGGCCGTCGTTGTTCACTTCCGTGCGGATAGAAAGCGTGGCCGCGCCCACCTCGACTTCAGAACGGACGAACGTTCCCCACTGCTTCACGTGGACAGGGTTGGTTTTGACGAGCCACACGTGGCGATAGATTCCCGCGCCCTCGTAAAACCAGCCGTCGCTCTCAGTGGCATCGACGCGAACCAGCAGTACGTTTCTCCCGCCGGGATTGGCAAAGTCGGTGACATCGAAACGGAAAGGATCGTAGCCGCCGCTGTGCTGGCCGATGTAGAAACCGTTGAAGACCACCGTGGTTTCACGATAAGCGCCGTCAAACTCGAGAGAAATTCGCCTTCCCTTGTCCGAGGCGGGCATCTCGAAGACACGCCGGTACCAGCCGACGCTGGTGGAAGGGTAATTGCGGCCCAGAGGATAGAAACCCTTGCTGAGGAGTGCGGGATCGTTTGTGAACGGCAGCTCGATGGCCCAATCGTGCGGGAGATCGACCGGCTTCCAGTCGCTGTCGTCGAAGGCGAGGGAACTGGCGGCGAGAAAGCCGCCGGTCTTTTGAAAGTTGCCGCCGCGGCCGCTGCCGAATCCGAAGTCCTTGGCCGCATCGCACGCATCGCCGAAGTGGAAGCGCCATCCGAAATCGAGCAACAGGCGCTCGCGGGACGCATGGGGCTGCGCCGGTTTTTGCGGAGCGCCGGACGTCAGCGGACCGGCACTTTCTCCGGCAACTTGCATCGCGGCTGTAACGGGCGACATGCCGCTGGCCGCGGCGGCAATGGCCGGCGCCAGCAGACTGCCTTTAAGCATTTCTCGGCGTGAAAGGGCTTTCATGCGGACCTCCGGTTGCGTCTAATTTCGGATCTGTTCTATGAAGCGAAGCCAGTATACGACTCGCTGACGGTTTGGCTGACCGGCCGAGCGTCTCAGAGGTCAAACCCATCAATTCTCTTGCCCTTTTCGGCGCCGCTGAAGCCATGCCCTTTCGCGAGACTACTTAAGAAGGGGTTCTATTGGTTGTATTATGCAAATGGCGGCAACTCAACAAATGTATGGTCAAAATGTGAAGGCGCGATTCAAGACACGGTATGGGAGCAAATACACGGTCCGACCCCATAGGCTTAAACGCGAAAAATTCGACGGCTCGCTTCATGACAATCGCAAGAACATCTATTACGGGTCGAACAAAGTAACGCATGACTGCCGATCGAAAAAGAAGAATAGGAATTTTAGATATTACGAAGTGCAAGATATTGATCCCGAAACGATCACAATACGTTTTGTAAATCGAAAGGGAGGTCCATATTTTGTTGCCCGGCTCCAGAGGCGGCCGAGCCGTGGGCTCTGTCCGATAGATATGTTACTGAAGCACAATGGTCGCAATAGGCACAAGGATCGCTTACACGTCGGGCACCGAATAACGGAAGTGTGGTTTTGAGCCGACAGAGCATTAACATTGAGGGAAACGCTTATGCACACAGCACAACTCGCGGTTATCTCCACCTATTGCTGGGCCCAATCGCCGCTGATTGAGTCTACGACGCCCAGTAGAGTTCTTAGTTGTAGAACATGGAGGCCTGCGTACGCGTCAGAACTTTGTCCTGGCGGGTCTGGGTACTTCGTACTTGCGCTAAGTCCGGAAGTGAGCGCGTTACGGGCCTCAGATATTCGTCCAGCTAGTAGCAACCAGCGTCCATATATGAGCAAGCGTTCCACTTCAGATGTGAACGGCTGGTCTTTTTGCGACCAAAATGCAATTTCCTTGTCGAAGTCAGCAGAATCGCCCTGGCCGGTGCAGAGGAGCTTCCATTCTCCCGCTCGTCGGTCCTTAAACGCGACTAGCCAATAGCGAATCAAGAGTTGAGTCCCCGCCTCCGATGTTGCCTTCATCTCCAGCAGGCGCTTGTATCCCTGCACGCCTGCGACGTCTGTGTCGAAGAGCCTTTCGAATAGAGGGGTTGTCTCGACGAATTGTGGCCGCGTGTAGAAATTCTCGCCGTTGTCTGCCTCGCCGGTGATCCATTGGTTTTCGCGCATTAGCTGTCTTCCTTCGGGCAGCTCCGCGATTTTCAAGCCTGAGAGAAACCGGTCGCTAGCATCCCTCGCAGCCGCGAGGTCGTCCCGCTTCGGAACGACAAGTGCAGTCTGGGGCGGCATGGGCGCACTTGCACGGTTGGGCTTCGATTGGGCGCACAAGATTGCGCTGGGCAGGAGGGCAAAGGCTAACAACCACTTGGCTGGCATGGACGCTCCTTCTTGCGCAGGTGGGTCTGCGTTCCGTCTCCGTAGCGGATGGTCTCGATCCGACGCCCTTGCGCCAGTCCTGTCACGGCAAAGACGGTGTAACAACCATCCCCAGATGCAGGTGCTATCCCTTTCGCCCCCGCACCGCTTCCTTGGCCTGGACTTCGCCGCCTGCGGGAACCTCGGGCACGTCAGCCTTGGCGACGCCAATGCCGAGATGCTTGCGCAACTCGGCGTCCATCTTGGCGAAGATTTCCTTGTTTTCTTTGAGGAAGGTGCGGGTGTTTTCGCGGCCCTGGCCGATGCGCTCGCCAGCGTAGCTGTACCAGGCGCCGGACTTCTCGACAATATTGTGTGTGACGGCCAGGTCGAGCACGTCGCCCTCTTTGCTGATGCCTTCGCCGTAGAGAATGTCGAACTCGGCCTCGCGGAAGGGCGCGGCGACTTTGTTCTTCACGATCTTGACTTTGGTGTGCGAACCGACCACGACGTCGCCTTCTTTGACGGCGGCAATGCGCCGGATGTCGATGCGCACCGAGGAGTAAAACTTGAGGGCGCGGCCGCCGGTAGTGGTCTCAGGGTTGCCGAACATCACGCCGATTTTTTCGCGGATCTGGTTAATGAAAATGAGCGCTGTGCGCGATTTCGAAACCGTGCCGGTGAGCTTGCGCAGCGCCTGCGACATGAGGCGGGCCTGCAGGCCCATGTGGCTGTCGCCCATCTCGCCGTCAAGCTCGGCCTTGGGAACCAGCGCAGCGACGGAATCGACGACCAGCACGTCAATCGCTCCCGAGCGGACCAGGGCTTCCGTGATTTCCAGAGCCTGTTCGCCCGAGTCGGGCTGCGAGACCAGCAGGTTGTCGACATCGACGCCCAGCTTCTTGGCGTAGCCGGGGTCGAGCGCGTGTTCCGCGTCGACAAACGCCGCCAGACCGCCCGCCTTTTGCGCCTCGGCGATGATCTGCAGGCAGATGGTCGTCTTGCCCGAGGACTCAGGACCGAAAACCTCTGACACCCGGCCGCGCGGAACGCCGCCGACGCCCAACGCGGCGTCAAAACTGATGGATCCGGTGGAAATTACGGCAATTGGCAGCAGCGCCTCGCGGGAGCCGAGCCGGACAATCGACCCCTTTCCAAACTGTTTCTCAATCTGTGCCAGGGCTAGTTCTACGGCTTTGGCGCGGTCGTCAACGATGGCCATTGGGAGGGCTCCTCAAAAATGCTCGCCCTGCGCATCTCAAGCTTTCCTTGCAGGAAACGGCGAGGGGCTTAAATTGGATTTCTGAGGGATTGTAGCAGGATGGGACACGGAAAGACAGAATAAAGGGCGAACAGATGGGGAATATTTGAGGTCGCTAATCAATCATGTGTATTGTGCATCACAAATCCATGAATGCATCGATCTATACAAAAAGCATCAATAATTGATATTTACATCAAATTGAAAAATGATGTAGAATGGGAATATGAGAACCACGATCACACTCGACGATGAAACACACGAGTTCGCTGCCTATTATGCTCGCGTAAGAGGGCTCACCCTCAGTGCTGCCATCGACGAACTGATCCGCAAGGCGCAGGCTCCGCCTGCGCCCAAGCCCGAGATCCTTTTCGGACCGAACGGCTTGCCGCTACTTCCAAGGACAGGCAGGACGATCACCTGTGAGATGGTGAAGGAGCTTTCGGAGGACAACTTTGTCTAGCCCGTATCTGCTGGATCTAAATGTTTTGGTTGCCCTGACCGACAATGAACACAAGTTTTATCAGAAGGCCCAAACCTGGTTTCATTCAATCAGGCGTGAGGAGTGGGGAACCTGCCCACTCACCGAGGCAGGTTATATTCGGCTGGTTGCCAACCCTGCGACTGGCTTTCCAGAAGGCAGTTTGGAACGCGCTATCGACATTCTTTCCATGATTACTGACAACCCGTGTCACCGATTTTGGCCGATGGCGGAAAGCTGGACCGCGATGACCGCTCCCTTTGCTGATCGCATCTTTGGCCACCAACAAGTGACCGATGCCTATCTGTTGGGACTAGCCATCAAGGAGAACGGGATTTTGGTCACATTCGACCGCGGCCTCAAATATTTGGCCGGCCCGCAGTTCAGCCAGAATCTATTGGTTCTCGAGTAACTGGCTGGCGGAGTGCCAAACGGTCTTGCCTATCCGGCTTAAGCCGAATACGCCCCGACCCGCGTCTCCCGGCCGGTCAGGGCGTCGCACTGGCGGTCCAGAACTTCATACTCGCTGTCGTGGTTTTTGCGGAAGGCGCGAAAGGCCTCTTCGCTGCTCCAGCGGTCGATGGTCAGGTAACTGCCTGGAATATAGGCATCGCGGAGCAGTTCGGTGCCCTTGTAGTCGGGCGATGTGCGGAAAAGCTGCGCCCAGGCGCCTTCGGGCCCGTAAGCGGCCTCAAAACCAGCCACTTTATCCTCAGCAATCTCAAACTGCCAGACCACCACAAACATGAGGAACCTCAATCTTGTCTTTATGGTAGCGCAACGACTGCGCTCCCGTGGTGACGCGCCCCGCTCCAGGGTCCCGAGCACGTCGAGAATCAGTACCAAATAATGGAACACCGTCTCTATACAAGGCGCATACTTAGGATGGCTGTATCCGCGTGGAGTAACCTTCCCCTTAGGCCTCCTGATTGCCATTCCAGCCGTTCTGCTTGCAATTCTTTGATAAGGGCTACTGACTATTGATCGGCTGCTGACGCACACGGGCAGACGCACACGCACCGCACATCTTTCGTCTTGGAAGCCGGATGGGGACGCTGGTCAGTTCCCGCCTCCGCGCTCCGATGCACACAACGTGGTCTGACCAGACTTGAAATCACGACTCATTGTGAGGGATCTATGAAAGCTGCTCGCTATCCAGGCATCCGCGTTACCGCCAACGGAAATCAACTGGTCTCGTACCACACCGAAACCCGCATCGCCGACGCCGGTGTGTTTTATCCCATCACGCCTTCTACTGAAGGCGGCGAGCTTTTCCAGCAGGCCTATGCTGAAGGCCACCTGAACGTGTTCGGCGGCAACACCATTGCCATCGAGACCGAAGGCGAGCACGCGGCCCAGGGCGGCGCCATTGCGCACTCCGTGTGCGGCAAGCGCGTGGTCAACTTCACGTCCGGGCAGGGCGTGGTCTACGGCGTGGAGCAGTACTACCATGCGCCGGGCAAGGCATCGACCATGGTGCTGGAGGTAGGCGCACGCGCGCTCACCAAGCACGCGCTGAATGTGCATTGCGGCCACGACGATATTTATGGAGCCCTCGACACTGGCTGGATCATGTTGTTCGGCAAAGACGCGCAGCAGGCCGCCGACCAGGCGCTGATTCTGCGCCGCGTGACAGAACTTGCGCTCACGCCCGGCATGAACATCATGGACGGGTTCCTGACCACCCACCTGGAGCGCACTTTCTATAAACATGAATCCGAGCTGATCCGCGAGTACCTCGGCGCGCCCGACGACATCATTGACTGCCCCACCGAAGCGCAGCGCGTTCTGTTCGGACCGACGCGCCGCCGCGTGCCCAAGATGATGGATCTCGCCAATCCCATCCTGCTGGGTCCGGTGCAGAACCAGGAACACTACATGCAGGGCGTGGTGGCGCGGAGAAACAACTTCGCCGAGCCGATTTTGCATTTCCTCGAAGAAGCGTATGAGAAGTTTGCCGAGCTCACAGGCCGGCGCTACGGGCTCATCAGCGAGTACAAAACTGCCGACGCCGAAACGGTCTTCGTTTCGCTGGGCTCGGCCGCCGAAAATATCGAAGCCGCGGTCGATTATCTGCGCGAGACTCGCAAGTCGAGTGTGGGATCGATTCACGTGAACGTGATCCGCCCCTTCCCCGAGGCCGCGCTCGTGAACGCCCTCAAGGGCAAGAAGAACGTCATCATATTGGAGCGCACCGACGAAGCGCTGGCCGGCGACAATCCACTCGGCCGCGACATCCGCACCGCATTCTCGAAAGCGGTGCAGGGAACAGAAGGCCTGCCCAAAGTCGAACTGGCCGAAGTGCCGCGGTTCATTGGCGGCAGCTACGGTCTCGGATCGCGCGACTTCCGCCCCGAGCACATCATCGGCGCATTTGAATACGCCACCGCGGGCCGCAAGCGCAAGGATGGCAAGAGCGCCGCAGATGGCGCGAACTTCGTGGTTCTGGGCATCGACCATCCCTACTCGGTCATCGCCGACGAAATGCCTTCGCTGCTGCCGGAAGGCGCAGTGGCCGTGCGTTTCCATTCCATCGGCGGGTGGGGCGCGATCACCACCGGCAAGAATCTGGGTGCGATTCTCGGCGACCTGAACGATCTGCTCTTCGAGCGCGATCACGAAGTCGACGCGCTGGGCAATCCCAAGGAAGTGATTCACGTCAGCGCCAATCCGAAATACGGTTCTGAAAAGAAGGGCGCGCCCACCAGCTACTTCATGGTCGCGGCCAAGGATCGTATTCGCGTCAACTGCGATCTGCGCCACGTGACGGTCGTGCTGTGCTGCGATCCCAAGGCCTTTACGCACACCAATCCGCTGGATGGCATGCAGGAGGGCGGCTCGCTGGTGTGGGAGTCGGACGTGGACGGCGAGCGTGCCTGGCAGAATCTGCCCATCTGGGCGCGCAAGCAGATTATCGAAAAGAAGATTCGCGTCTTCACGCTGCCCGGCTTCGACATCGCGCGCAAGGCCACGGACCGCGCCGATCTGCAGTTGCGCATGCAGGGCAATGCGTTTCTGGGCGCGTTTTTCGCCGTCAGCCCCATGTTGCAGGAGTTCGGCATTACGCAGGAACAGTACCGCGACGTGGTCTTCAAGCAGTATGTGAAAAAGTTCGGCAAGCTCGGCGACGCCGTGGTGCAGTCGAACATGGAAGTGATGACGCAGGGCTTCGAACTTGTGAAGGAGATCGCGATCGGCGAGATTGCCGCAACCGATCACTCCAGCCTCCGCGGCCAGGCGTTGCTGCCGATTTTCGAGGCAGTCGACATCCCCGAATTTGCTGAAGCGGCCTGCACCACCGGGGCCGGCTGCCGTTCGCATGCAGCGCCCGCAGGTCAGGGCCCGCGCACCCCGGTTTCGAGTGTCGCCACATTCGATGCGGAGTTCCGCTCAAACTACGGTTACAACCAGCCGGCCACGCCGCTTTCGGCGATGGGCGTGATTGCCGCTGCCACCGGCGACACCGCGTCCAAGTACGTTGCCCGCCGCGAGACGCCACTCTACATCCCTGAGAATTGCACGCAGTGCATGGAATGCATTTCGGTGTGTCCGGATACGGCGCTGCCTAACTGCTCGCAGGACCTGGGCACACTTCTGAGCACTGCAGTCACGCGCTACGTCGCCGATCCGGCCGAGCGCCGCAAGATGATCTCGAAATTGCCCGAGATCGAAAAGCTCACCCGCCAGCGGATGTTGGCAGATATCAAGCAGGGAACGCCGCTGCCACAGATCGTTCGCGAAGTCACTGAGACCGTCGATGGATTCTCGGCTGAGGCCAAGGCGCAGTTCTTCAACATTGTTGACAAGGTGCCGATGGCCTACCAGAAGGTGAATGCCATCTTCTCGTCGCCGGAGCGCAAGGCTCCCGGTTCGGGCGGCATCTTCTCAATTTTTGTGAGCGACCTGTGCAAGGGTTGCGCGGCCTGCGTCACGGCTTGCGGCGATCATCAGGCGCTGAAGATGGTGCAGGAAACTACAGAGGTAAACGCCGAGCACACCACCGGCACCGCCTTCCTGGATCTGCTTCCCGACACCTCGCAGAAGTATCTCGGCCTTTACAACGGCGCGAATCCGGCGGACTCAAAGACCGCGACCCTGCGCAACATGCTCATGGTGCGGACCAACTACGACGCGCTGGTTGCAGGCGACGGCGCCTGCGCGGGTTGCGGCGAAAAGAGCGTGCTGCGCTCCATTGCCGCTGTCACCGAGGCGTATATGCGCCCGGTGTACCACGCCAAGAGCGACCGGTTCGTATCCAAAGCGGGCGAGCTCGAAAAGAACGGAGCCGCTAGATTAGCTGCGCTGAAAGCGGCGGATGAAGTGGACTACACGCGTCTGCGCCAGGCTATCGCTCATCTCGTGATGGGCCTTGGCGGCGAAAACACTGCTGATACCAAATCGCGCATCGCGGCCTACGAGCAGGAGCATGGCGAAATCACCGATGCGCAACTGGTCGAGGCCATCGCGGCGGTTCTTTTGACCGAAGCTTTCAATCACAAGAATCTGCAGCCCATCGACGGAAGACTTGCGAACGGCATGAGCGTGATGGCGATGGCTGCGCACACGGGTTGCAACACGGTCTATGGATCGACTGCGCCCAACAATCCGCATCCTTATCCGTGGATGAACTCGCTCTTCCAGGACGGCGTAACCGTCGGCTGGCTCATGGGCGAGAGCTTCATCGTGGATCACGCGCGCCGCTCGGTCATTCCCGAGCGCCTGGCCGACATCGTCCTCATGCGCGAAGGCAAATGCCTGAGTGAGGAAGAATACTACCACTTCACGCACTTCACCGACGCGTTGATGACCGACCAGGAGATCGTGGAACTGCCCAAGGTGTGGGTCGTGGGCGGCGACGGCGGAATAGGCGACATCGGCTACCAGAACACGTCGAAGGTGATGCTGCAGAACCGGCCCAACGTCAAGGTGCTCATGCTCGATACTCAGGTTTATTCAAACACCGGCGGCCAGAACTCCGACTCGACGCCGATGCTGGGCGGCGGCGACATGAATACATTCGGCGCGGCCACGCAGGGCAAGAACACTGAGAAGAAGACGGTGGCCGAGACCTTCCTCGCCGGACACGGATCGCCGTTCGTGGCGCAGGTTTCGATGGCCAACGCGCCCAAGCTCTATCGGGCGATTCTCGACGGCCTGGAATACCGCGGCACCATGTTCCTGCAGGCCTTTACCACCTGCCAGCCGGAGCACGGCGTGGCCGACGACATGGCTCTGCATCAGGCGCAACGCGTGCGCGACTCGCGCGGCGTGCCGGAGTTCGTCTTCAACCCGCGGCTGGGCGAGACCTATCAGGAAGCGCTCGATGTGAAGGGCAATCCGTCGATCGATTTGGATTGGTATGAGACCAAGTCAAAGGCGACGGGGGAAACCTATCGCTACACCGTCGGGCACTGGTGCACAACCGAAGCGCGCTTCAGAAATCACCTGAAGAAGATCAAGCCGGACCAGATTGAGGGAATGATTCCGCTCGACAACATGCTGGTGCGCATCACGCAGCAGGATGTGGTCTACCGCTACTACTTGTTGCCCGAGCATCGCAGTTTCATTCCCGACTTCGGTGTCTACATCCAGGTCGACGTCGACGGAAAGTCGGTCTACTACGCACTCAGCCGCCAACTCGTCATGTTCTGCACAGAGCGGCGCAAGGCGTGGCGCATGCTGCAGTCCAAAGCTGGAATCGTGAACCGCGAGTATCAGGCGCAGAAGGCGATTCTCGCCGATCTCGAAGCGGGCAAAATCACGAAGGAAGAGTTCTTCGCACACGCACAGGAAATGGTGGCGGAGAAGCTGGGAAAACCGGTGCTGGCGAAGGCGTAAGAGCTAACCAAGCAGGAAAATGCATACGGCCCACAGTTTGACGGAAACTGGGGGCCGTGGTTTTTGGGCTAGCTTCGCGTTCAGGCTCTAGTTATCCGTGCACAGCACGTCGTAGTTGTAGTTGATCAAGACGCGCTTGACAGCCGCGGGGAGCTTGGGCAACTGCACGGTCTTTTCGACCGTGGTGTCGCCCGTGATGTTGGCGGATCCGAGCCGTATCATTTTGCCGTCGGCAAGTTCCAGATAGATCGGAACCAGCATTTTGAAATCCGCCGGGACGCCGGACTGCGTCAGCTTCAAGTGCAGGTTCCAACCGTCGCCGCTGGGTGTGGCGTCGCCTTCAAAATGATAGGCGGGGAGATCGGTGCCGTAGACGTACTCGCGGAAGAACCAATCCATAGTGTGGTTGCCTTCGAGGTCCATGCCGGGACTCATGTGTTTTTCCACGATGGCCTTGAAGTCTTCCGTCGTGGCGGCCTGGAGGCGGTAGGTGTTCACGAAATCGCGCATGGTGGCCTTGAAGAGCGCGTCGCCGTCCCGGGGGCTCCACATCATCATGCGGATCATGTGCAAGATGAATGCGCCCTTGGGATAAACCAGGTCCTGGTAGATGTCAAAGCCGGTTTTCGGAGAACTCAAGCGGGCTCCCATGGTTACGGGACCGACGTCAATGGGCCGGAAGCCGAAGGCGTTCTTCTCGATGAGCATGCGACGTTGTTCGTGCCAGAAATTGAGATAGTCGCCGGGCTTGGGGCGCGTGAGCTGCAAAAAGATGGAGGCCGATTCGTCGGCAAACCCTTCGCTCATCCATTGATCGCGATAGCCGCGGAAGCCAACGGTGTGGCCCCACCACTGGTGCGCCACTTCGTGCGGAGTGACCACGTCCCAATAGGTTGCAGCGCTGAAGTCGCTGAGACCAAGAAAATGCCGCTGCGTGTTATAGAAGAAACCGCAGATGGGCAAGTAGACCAGCATGGGCCAGCTTTGGCCGTAGTCGCAGGCCGACTGCTGCGTGAGAGCAATGTGCGGGAAGGACAGCGGGCCGAAATATTCGGTGTAAATCTGCGCGGCTACCTGTCCCTGGCTGAGTTCGTTGGCCAACATGGGTGTGGTGTCGAGCGTGCCGAGGAAGCTCTGGTTGGCGGCTTCCAGTTGCTGCACAATACTCATGACAACGTCCGGACGTTGTCTGTTGGCGTAGGCGTCGACCGTGAGCTGTCCGGAGAGGGGAGTGCCAATGGTTGCTTCCTTGGTTTGAAATTCGCCCAAGCTGAAGCCGACCACAGGAAGCGGGGTTTCAGTCTTCCACTCGGTGGTGGTGATCTTGCCCTCGTTGCTTTGGTTGACCAGGGTTCCCGTGGCGATGAGCTGTAAACCCTTGGGCACATGAAAAAACATGTGGTAGGTGGAGTAGTCGCCGAAGCCCTGGCTGGAATTGGGAAACCAATCTTCGCGTGCGACGGGGTAGTAGTTGTTGCCGCCTTCGTTGAGGACGACATCTTTACCGCCATAGGCGATTTTGATCGTGGTGGTTTCGCCTTTTTTGAGGGGCGCGCCAAGGATGACACCGAAATCTGGATCCAGGTCCTTGTTCTCCTGCACCCAGTCGAGTGCGCCGTCCATGCCGGAGTCGACCTGGCTGACGCGCAGTGTGGGATAGAGGTCGAGCGGGACGACGGCCACGCCATCCTCTTCGGCGCGCACGTTGACGGTGGCCAGGCTCGAGAGGAACCCGTTCTTCTCGATGGTCACGTCGAGATCCTGATGGAGAATCTTGTAGGCAGCATTGTGCTCGTTGCCGCTGGGGGTGCCGTTCAAGTACTCCGCGGCGCGATGGAAGGCGAGGGGGATGGTCTCCGTCTCGTTCATCGTGTCCCATTGAAGGAGCGCGACCTCTTCCGGGGCCACGTCTGCGACACCGTGCGGATCAAGAATGAAATAGAGGTGAGGGCTCTTGCTGCCGTGAATCGAGGCGAAGAAATACCCGCCCGGGGCGGGGCTGAGGACGTCTTCGAGCAGGCGCAGATCCAGATTTCCGTAAAACTTGCTGAAGTAAAACGTGCCCCCCTGGCCTATAACCGAGCCCTCGGCATGATGGCGCAGAAAGAGCTGCAGCTCCTGCGCGGCTTTCGCAAAGGCGCTGTCGGGCTGGCCCGCGCCGGCGGAGGCCTTGCGCAACTCGCCGGCGGTGGCATCGGTGAAGCGCAGAACCACCTCATCAAAGTCCTCATCGAGCTGCTCAACGTGGGCCTGGATGGAGAGATTGTGGCGCTCCTCGGCCGTCGGAGGCGTGATGTGGAGATGGCCTTCGCCGCGAAAAACCGCTCCCGTAACTTTGCCGTTGACCTGGCCGTAAAACGCCACACTGTCGCTGCGAAACGTGAAGGTGGCGGCATCGCGCTTGAGGACGAAATCCTTGATGGTGATGACGTCGCCGGCCGGGAGCAAGCTACGCAACTGCTGGTAGTACGCGTTGGCATTAGGCGCGCGTTGCGCGGAGAGCGGGCTGATGCAGGCTGCGGAAATCAGAAGAAGGACAAAAAAAGACGGACGAACTCGAATGTTCATAGAGCGGGCCCCACGTGCGGAATTGTGCTGTGCGACCACTATAGTGCAGAAACGGATCTTGTGCAGGAAGGAAGCGGGGCAGACCCTAGGGAATGTAGAGTTCCACGTACTCGTTGACGGGCATGGACTCGAGGCGCGCGCGATCGAGCGAGGCAGCGAGAATGCGCTCCTGCTGCGGAGCAGGGAAGCGGCGGCGGAGGTTGGTTTTGAATTTTTCGATCAGCAGGGGCAGACCTTCGCTGCGGCGGCGGCGATGGCCGATGGGGTACTCGACCGTTTCCTCGAGAATTTCGCCATTGTTGAGCTCCACGCGGAGTGAGTTGGCGATGGAACGCTTGTCGGGATCGTGGTAGTCGCGCGTGAACTGCGGCTCTTCGACGCAGGTGATGCTTTCGCGCACAGCATCGATGCGCTTGCCCCAGACAGGATCGAGGGCGACGGCATCTTCGTAGTCGGCGGCGGTGAGGCGGCCGAAGAGCAGCGGGACGGCGATCATGTATTGCACGCAATGGTCGCGATCGGCGGGGTTTGCGAGCGGGCCTTTCTTGTCGATGATGCGCAGGCAGGCTTCGTGCGTTCGTACTGTGATGCCGCGAATCGCTGACGCGTTGAGGCCGCGCGCGGCAAGTTGCCCGAAAAGCTTCATCGCAGCTTCGACGGCGGTCTGCGCGTGGAATTCGGCCGGGTAGCTGATTTTGAAAAGCACGTTCTCCATAACATACGATCCGTAAGGCCGCTGAAACTTGAATTCCTTCCCGCCAAACGACACGTCGTAGAAGCCCCAGGTTTTTGCGGTGAGCGCGGAGGGATAGCCCATTTCGCCGGCACGGCCATCAAGGCCAATCGAACCGCGCGGCTGGTGGCGTCGCCCGCGGCCCAGCTTTTGCGCGAGCCGGTGTTAGGCGCGTGGCGATAAGTGCGCAGGCTCTGGCCGTCGACCCATGCGTTCGAGATGGCGTTGATCGTCTGGTCGCGCGTGAGTCCGAGCAACTGGCAGACGACCGCCGTGGAGGCGACTTTGACCAGCACGACGTGATCGAGACCGACCTTGTTGAAGGAGTTTTCGAGCGCGATGCAGCCCTGGATCTCGTGGGCCTTGATCATCGCGGTGAGGACATCGCGCATTTTGAGCCCTGCGCGGCCTTCGGCAATTGCCGAGCGCGAAAGCCAATCGGCGACGGCGAGAATGGCGCCGAGATTGTCGGAGGGGTGGCCCCACTCGGCAGCGAGCCAGGTGTCGTTGAAGTCGAGCCAGCGGATGATGGCGCCGATGTTGAAGGCGGCCTGCACGGGATCGAGCACGAAATTGGTGCCGGGAACGCGCGCGCCGTTGGGAACCACGGTGCCGGGCACGATGGGGCCGAGAAGCTTGGTGCAGGCCGGATATTCGAGAGCTTCTAGGCCGCATCCGAGCGTGTCAATGAGGCAATGCTGCGCGGTGGAGTAGGCGAGATCGCTGGTGATCGTGTAGTTCAGCGCGTAGTCGGCGATGTCGGCGAGGACCTGATCGGGCGCGGGGCGGTCGTTGCTGATGTGCGAGGACAAACGGGCTCCTTGTGATCTCAGCAGCTCATCGAATGAAGTCGATCACCAGAAAGAAAACGACGATTCCTCCCCAAATCTTGGCGAGGAAGAGTACGGTGTCACGGTCCATATCGCGCCCGATCACTTTTCCCCAACTGAGCGACGCGAGGAATCCGAAAATTCCGAACGCAAGCATAATCGCTGCTAGAAAAATGGAGAATTCAGTCTTTGACATGGCTGTTTAACTCGAGCTTCGCGATTTAACGCAGGGCCGTTTCTGGACTAAGAGTATAAGTTACTCTGAGCCTTTGCGCTGGCGGCGTGGACGCCGCCAGTACAGCCGGTCTGGAGACCGGCGCTACAAACGGTCTGCAATCGGCACAAATTCGAGATTCTCCGGGCCAGTATAGACGGCCGATGGGCGAATGATCTTGCCGTCCTGGCGCTGCTCGATGATGTGGGCGGCCCAGCCGGCGGTGCGCGCCATCACGAAGATCGGCGTGAAGAGTTCCACGGGAATGCCCATGAGGTGATAGGCCACGGCGGAGAACCAGTCGAGGTTGGGGAACATGCGCTTGGCGTCGTGCATGGTGCTTTCAATGCGCTCGGCGATGGAGAAGAGGCGTTGGCCTTCAGCGTCCACGGCCAGTGCGCGCGCCAGTTTCTTGATGACGTCGCTGCGCGGATCGCTGATGGTGTAGACGGGATGGCCGAAGCCGATGATGACTTCGCGCTGATCGACGCGGCGGCGAATGTCTGCCTCAGCCTCGTCGGCTGTCGCGTAGCGCTGCTGGATGACAAGGGCCACTTCATTGGCGCCGCCATGCTTGGGCCCCTTGAGCGCGCCGATGGCGCCGCAGATGCAGGAATACATGATCGGAACCGGTTCCGGCAATGACGCGCGCGGTGAAGGTGGAGGCGTTGAACTCGTGCTCGGCGTAGAGGATGAGCGAGACCTGCATGGCGTGGGTCCACTCTTTGCTGGGCGGCTTGTCGTGCAGCAGATGGAGAAAATGCGCGGCGAGCGGTTCGCTGTCGGCGTCTGTCTGCGATGCGCTTGCCGTTGCGCGCGTAGTGATGCCAGTAAAGAAGCATCGAGGGCTGCGAGGCCAGCAGCGCATCGGCGATGTCGCGCGCGCCGGCTTCGTTGTGATCTTCGGCCTCAGGCCGCAGGCAGCCCAGCACGGAGACGCCGGTGCGCAGCACGTCCATGGGGTGCGTGTGCGCGGGAAGTTGCTCGAGGGCATGCTTCACTTCGGCGGGCAAACTGCGCAGGCCGAGCAGGCGCTTCTTGTATGCGGCCAGCTCCGCGGCGGTGGGCAGCTTGCCGTGGATGAGCAGGTGCGCCACTTCGGCAAATTCGCAGTGCTCGGCCAGGTCGGCGATGTCGTAGCCGCGATAGTGCAGGTCGTTGCCGCTTTGGCCGACGGTGCAGACGGCGGTATTGCCCGCGGGCGTGCCCGACAGCGCGACGGATTTCTTGGGTTTGAAGGCGGCAGGCGCGTGGCTCGCCTCTTGAACGCTCATGTTAACCCCCGGGAAAGCACTAAGTTAATGGATGAAAGCAAGGAATGTCTACTCGGATTTCTTGCTTTTGGCGAACAGCTCGTCGAGCTTCTGTTCGTAGGCGTGGTAATCGAGGATATTTGTAGAGTTCGTCGCGGGTTTGCATCAGCGGCAGCACGCTTTTTTGCGTGCCCTCAGTGCGGATGGCTTCGTAGACCTTGAGCGCGGCGGCGTTCATGGCGCGGTAGGCCGCGCAGCAATACAAAATGATGTCGACGCCCGCGGCAGCGAGCTCTTCGCGCGTGAAGAGCGGGGTTTTGCCGAACTCGGTGATGTTGGCGAGGATGGGCACGCCGACGGCCTTGCGAAATGCGGTGTACTGCGCGAGCTCGGTCACGGCTTCGGCAAAGATCATGTCGGCGCCGGCGGCAACGTAAGCTTGTGCGCGCTCGATGGCGCGAGCCAGGCCCTCGCTGGCCAGCGCGTCGGTGCGCGCCATGATGACGAACTGGGGATCGGTGCGCGCGTCGACCGCGGCCTTGATGCGATCGGCCATCTCTTCCGCGGGAACCAGTTCCTTGCCCGGACGATGGCCGCAACGCTTGGCGCTTACCTGGTCTTCAATATGCACGGCGGCCGCGCCGGCCTTGATCATCTGGCGGATGGTGCGCGCGATGTTAAATGCTCCGCCCCAACCGGTGTCGATATCGACGAGCAACGGCAATGGGCAAGCATCGGTGATGCGGCGGACGTCGGTCAGCACGTCTTCCATGGTGCTGATGCCGAGGTCGGGAATGCCGAGCGAGTTGGCGGCCACGCCTCCGCCGGAAAGATAAATGGCGCGAAAACCTGTGGCCTGGGCGAGTCGCGCCGCGTAGGCGTTGATGGCGCCCACCACCTGCAGCGGCTTTTCTGCCGCAACCGCCGCGCGAAAACGCGCGCCGGGCGTCTCGTGAATGGGAATGTCCGCCATCGCTTTTCCTTGGCGCATCATAACAGGGCCACCGCAATGACGGCTTCCGCAAATGGGCCGCGGGATGCGACAATCATCGCGTCGGAGCCGTCCCTTTTGATCCGGCCGATCGACAGCGCCATTCTACTCCCACCCTTTTCCGCAAAGTGCGCGAAACTGAATGGGGCGCGGACGCGGTATTTCGCGCGGTCACAGGATTTCGACGCCGGATCGATGCAAAAAAGGCTCTGCCCGGAGGAAAAGCATCGCATGAAACGCGTTTTGATTTGTACGGGTCTGCTTTTTGCCGCAACCACGCTCTTTGCCCAGCAGGCCGCGCCCAAGAAGCCGCCGCCAGCCCGCCGGCCACGTGCAACGGCGACCATCGGCGGCAAGACCATCACCATTACCTACAGCTCGCCGCGCGTGAGAGGCCGCGAGGGCAAGATCTTACACCAAGGACGGCCTGATCAGCCACGATCCGCACTATCCCGTTGGCGCGCGGGCGCGAATGCCGCCACGACGCTCAAGACCGATGCGCGACCTGATGATCGGCGACTTGCACGTTCCCGCGGGGACCTACACGTTGTTCGTCGACATCTCCGACCCGGCGCATTGGGTGCTGATTGTGAGCAAGGCCACCGGCGAGTGGGGACTGGCCTACGATCCCACGAAGGACCTGGGCAAGACACCGATGATGATGTCGAAGCCGCCAGCGATGGTGGAGGACTTGACCTACACCTTGACCGACGATGGCGGGGCAAGGGCACACTGACGCTGGCGTGGGAAGACGTGAGCGCGTCGGTGAACTTCGCGGTGCAGTAGGGACCGGCTCGCAGTCCTGCGAGTTACTCTCGGAACGGAGTTCTCCGGGGTCCGTGGCATGCGATGGGAAGGCGGCCAATGCTGAAGAATTGCCGCCTTCCCGCTAGAATGGAAAACAGCCGGAGATTCCTGCCGAAGAGGTAAAGAGCTTGCCCTTATATCCGTATCGCTGCAAGGAATGCGGCCATAAATTTGAGAAAATCCAGAAATTCAGCGCCAAGCCGGAGAAGGTGTGCCCCAAGTGCGGCGGCGCGCTGGAGCGCACGCTGACCGCGCCGGGCCTGAATTTCAAGGGCGCGGGATGGTATGTGAACGACTACGCGGCCAAGGGCGGTTCCTCGAAGGAAAGCAGCGCTGCCTCAGAGTCCGCAGCGGCGGACAAGAAGACCGGAACCGAAGCCAAGACCGAATCGAAGGCCGAAGCGAAGACCGAGTCGAAGACGGCGAGCGGCAGTGGTTCTGGTTCAGCCGGTTCCACGCCCTCTGCACCCGCCAAGGCTTCCAAAGCCGCGGCGAAATGACGCGCGGCCGCGGCGCCATAGGATAATGGAGACCTTACACCGCAAGGCTCGGCATGAATTCCAAACCTTCGCACGAAACTGCAGCGGCTCCCGGCAAAGCTAGGCGGACCCGAAAATTTCCGTTGGTGCTTCGTGTGCTCACTGCTGTGGCACTGGCGCTGTTTGCGGCGGGCGTTGTTGTCGGCGCGTCGCATATCCGCGCGGACACTGCTGCAATCTTGCGCTGGGCTGGCCTCGCGCTTTTCGTCCCCGTGGCAGTGAATCGGCGTTCGCTGCTGATGTGGACCTTCCTGGCCATGGTTGCCGGAGCTGAGCTCGGCGTGGACGCGCCGCATTTCGCCATGCAAACCCGATTCCTGAGCGACATTTTCCTGCGCCTCATCCGCATGATCGTGGCCCCACTCATCTTTGGCGGGCTGGTGACGGGAATCGCCGGCCACGGCGAGCTACGTGGAGTGGGCCGCGTGGCCCTGAAGGCGCTGATCTTTTTTGAAGTGGTGACGACGCTCGGCATCTTTCTTGGCGCCCTTGCCATCAATCTTTCTGGAGCGGGATGGGGCGTTGTGCTGCCCGCGGCGGCACAGACGGCTGCGGGGCCGGCGCATGCGCCTGGATGGCAGGACGTCATCCTCAACGTATTTCCCGAGAACATTGCGCAGGCCGTGGCGCAGAACCAGGTGTTGCAGGTGGCGGTTTTCGCGCTGCTGTTTGGCGTGGCGCTGGCCATGCTGCCTGAGTCGCGCCGCACACCGCTGGTCACGGTGCTGCAGTCGCTCACCGACGTCATGTTCCGCATCACGAAGATCGTGATGCTGATGGCACCGGTGGCCGCTGGAGCCGCGCTGGCCTACGCGGTGGGCAGCATGGGACTTGCTCACGCTGGTGCCGCTGGCCAAGCTGGTGGGAACGTACTATACGGCGCTGGGATTGTTCGCGCTCCTGGTGCTGACGCCGATCGTTTTTCTGGCGCGCATTCCCGTGGGGCGGTTCTGCGCCGCGGTGGGCGAGCCGGCGGCCATTGGATTTGCCACAACGACATCAGAGGCCGCATTGCCGCTGGCGATGGAGCGCATGGAGGAGTTCGGCGTGCCGCGGTGGATTGTTTCCTTCGTGATCCCGACGGGCTACAGCTTCAACATGACCGGATCGAGCCTGTATCTCTCCATGGCCGCGATTTTTGCCGCGCAGGCAGCGGGCATGCACCTGAGCGTGGGCGCAGCAGCTCATCATGGTGTTCACGCTGATGCTCACCAGCAAAGGCGTGGCCGGCGTGCCGCGCGTCGGTGCTGGTGATTCTGATGGGCACCGCGGCTTCGTTCCACATTCCCACGGCCGCGATTCTGCTCCTTCTCGGCGTGGACACCCTGATCGATATGGGTCGCACCGCGATGAACGTGATCGGCAATTGCATGGCGGCGGCAGTGGTCGCGAAATGGGAAGGGGTGTAGACATCCCAGAACATATCGGAATTGTCGCGTGCTCTGCGGAGGGCGCGGCGCTTTGCTACCGGACGATTTGCGCGGAAGGCGCGGAGATTCTCGGGGACCATGCGCACCCTGAGATCACCATGCACACGCCGTCGTTCGCCGGCTACATGGAACGCATCGAACGCGGCGACTGGCAGGGTGTGGGCGAGATGATGCTCATGTCGGCGCACGTGTTGGCGGGGGCTGGAGCAGATTTCCTGATCTGCCCGGACAATACGATCCACCAGGCATTGCCGTCGATTGAGGAGCGGTCGCCGCTGCCGTGGATGCACATTGCGGAAGTGGTTGCCGCAACGGCAGCCGTTCGCGGCTACCGGCGGCTGGCGATTACGGGAACGCGATGGCTGGTCGAGAGCGAAGTTTATCCGGAGAAGCTGGCAGCGCGGGGCATCGAAGCTCTGCGCCCCAACGCCGAAGAGCGCGAAGAGATCAACCGCATCATTATGGATGAGCTGACGTATGGCATCGTCAAGCCCGAGGCGGTCGCGGCGTTTCAGCGCATCATTGCACGCATGAAGGCGGAGGGATGCGACGCGGTGGTTTTGGGCTGCACCGAGATTCCGCTGCTAATGAACGACGCGAACTCGCCGCTGCCCACGCTTGATTCCACGCGGCTGCTGGCGCGTGCTGCGCTGCGCAGGGCCACGCAGGGCGCGGCCTCACAAACGGCGCGGTGACCGCGCCGCACACATTCCACACAAGCCCGAACCGCTACCATAGTTCGTGACGATGCTTCTCGATCCCATTCCGTCGCCGGTGGAACACGCCGATTTTGCCGCGCTCGAGTGGGAGCCGCTGCTCGCGCTGGTGGCGGGGTTCGCCGCGTCGCCGGTGGGCCGCGAGGCGATTCTCGCGCTGCAGCCTTCGACCGATGAGGAGTGGATCGGCCGCCAGCATCGGCTGGTGAGCGAGGTGCGGCTGCTGCTCGAAGAGCAGGTTTCGATTCCGCTCGGCGGCCTGTTCGATCCGACGCAACTGGCCGCCAAGGCGCAGATTGCCGGCGCGGCGCTGGAAGCGGCGGAGCTGCAGAGCGTGGCGCGGCTGGCGAACGACGTCGCCTCGTGGCAGGCGCTGCTGCGCGAGCCGCCGCTGCGGCTGGTGGGCAAGCTGCCGGGGCTGTCGGAATTGTCGGCCGCACTGACGACGAGTTTGCGGCCGCTGGCGGAATCGATCGAGCGCACGATTCAGCCCGACGGGTCGCTGGCCGACAATGCCTCGCCGGAGCTGAACCGCATCCGGCGCGAGCAGGAGCGGCAGCAGAGAGTGATTGAAGAAAGCCTGCGCGCGGCGCTGCGCAAGCTGTCGGGCGAAGGCGCGACGCAGGAAGACCTGATTACGATTCGCGGCGAGCGCTTCGTGATTCCGGTGCGCGCGGAGCTGAAGCGGCGCGTGACGGGCGTGATTCACGGGGCCAGCTCTTCGGGGCAGACGGTTTACGTGGAGCCGCTCGAAACCATCGAGCAGAACAACGAACTGGTGCGGCTGATCGAGGAAGAGCAGGCGGAGATTCACCGCATCTTTGTCGCGCTGACGCGGCAGGTGGCGGGCTACGCGCACGGCCTGGTGGAGGGCGCGCGGGTGCTGGCGCTGGTGGATAGCTTGCTGGCGCGGGCGCGGTTTGCGCGCGACTTCCACTGCGCCGCGCCGACTTTTGGGGCAGAGCTGTTGTCTATCCAGGAAGGTCGCCATCCGCTGCTTGAGAAGCGATTGCGGGCAACGGGTGGGACGATTGTTCCGCTCGATCTGGAGCTGACGGCGGATGAGCGGCAACTGATCATCAGCGGGCCGAATACCGGCGGCAAAACGGTGGCGCTGAAGACCACGGCGCTGCTGGCGATGATGGCGCAGGCGGGAATTCCGGTGCCGGCTGCGGCGGCGAGCTTTCCCGTGTTCACGGCGTTCCTGGCCGACATCGGCGATGCGCAGTCGATCGAAGCGGCGCTCTCGACATTTTCCGCGCACATCACGAATCTCGACCGGCTTTCGCGGCTGGCCGACGCGCGCTCGCTGGTGCTGCTCGATGAACTGGGCTCGGCGACCGATCCCGAGGAGGGCGCGGCGCTGGCGGTTGCCGTGGCGCGTCATTTTCTGGCAGCGGGCGCGTGGACGCTGATCTCGACGCACCACACTTCGCTCAAGGTCTACGCGGCGAATACGCCGGGTGTGCGCAATGCGGCGGCGGGCGTGGATGAGAAGACGCTGGTCGCCGAACTACCAGTTTCATCTGGGCGTGCCGGGCGCGTCGGCGGGCATCCAGACGGCGGAGCGGCTGGGGCTGAATGCGGCGATTATTGCGGCGGCGCGGCAGCGGCTGGGCTCGCAGCAGGCCGACATTGCGCGCTTCCTCGACAAGCTGCACAGCGAATTGCCGCAACTCGAGGTAGAGCGCAAGGCGGCGCGCGAGCAGCAGTACGCGCTGAACCAGGAGCGCAAGAAGCTGGAGCGCGAGGGCGACTGTGGAAGTGCGCAACCGCGTGCGCGAGCTGGAAGGCAAGCTGGCCTCGCTGATGAAGGATTTCGAGTTCCAGATGCGCGAGAACGTGCGCGCGATCGAGGACCGCGTCGGCGCAGCAGAAGCTGTCGAAAGAAGCGGAGCGGCGCATCCAGCGGCTGCGGCGCGAGTTCCAGGAGAGCTTTAATCAAACGGTTGTGGCGCATCGCACGGGCGCGGACCAGGGCGATGCCAACGCGCAGCCGCATGTGCTGCGGCACATCGCGCCCGGCGATCGCGTGCTGATCAAGTCGATGAACAAGATTGGCGTGGTGCAGCGCGAGGTGGAGAAGGATGTTTTTGAAGTTGCGCTGGGGCCGATCAAGATGCGCGTCAAGCGCGACGAGCTCGCCGAACCGTCAGGTCTGGCGGAGTTGCGGCGAAGGCCGATCCGCTTGGCGCGGCGCGGAAACAGAAGGGTGTGCATGTTACCGTGACCAGCGCCAACACCGACGAGATGCGGATGGAGATCAACCTGATTGGCCGCACGGTGGATGAGGCGACCGACGAGCTGGAGAAGTATCTCGATCGCGCGTTTCTTGCCGGGCTGCCGAGGGTGCGCGTGATTCACGGGCACGGGGCGGGAATTCTGCGGCGCGGCGTGCGCGAGTTTCTGAAGAGACATCCGCATGTGGCGGGGATTGAAGAGGCGCCGCAGAACGAAGGCGGGCAGGGGGCTACGCTGGTGGAGCTGAGGCAGTGAGGCTGCAGGCGCTGCCTGGAGCGAAGATCGCTCACGGGGGCCCCGGACACCGTTGGGGGCTCGGCGTTTGCGATGAGAATGGGTCGCCCCATCTCAATCTTTCAGGTCATCGCTTCTCGGCCCATGGGCTTGAACACAAGTCAGATTCCCTTGACCTCAAGGACGAGTTCCTTCATCGATCGCCCTCTCCTTCTTCGATTCTAACTTATCCTTACGCCATGGCTTCGCGGCCCATGGGCTCGAAGTTCAGCTGGTTCGACTTGCGGTCGACGTCGATGCTGACGTGCGCGCCGTGCAGGACTTCGCCATCGAGGATCTTGATCGCCAGCGGGTCCTGGACCATGCGCTGCAGCGCGCGCTTGAGCGGACGCGCACCGTAGGCCGCATCGGAGCCCGCGGCCAGGATCAACTGCCGCGCCGGCTTCTGTCAGTTCGAGCGAGATGGCGCGGTCTTCGAGCAGCTTGCGCACGTCGTTCAGGCGCAGGTCGAGAATCTTGCTCAACTGCGCGTTGCCCAGCGGACGGAAGATCACGATGTCGTCGACGCGGTTGAGGAACTCAGGCCGGAAGTGCTCGCGCAGGACGCGCATCACGCTTTCGCGCGCCATGTCGAAGTCGTGCTCGGTCTTGAGCGTCTCGCCGGCAAGCATGGCCGCGCCCAGGTTCGAGGTCATGATGAGCACGGTGTTCTTGAAATCGACGGTGCGGCCCTTGGCGTCGGTCAGGCGGCCGTCGTCCATCACCTGCAGCAGGATGTTGAAGACGTCGGGGTGCGCCTTCTCGATTTCGTCGAAGAGGATGACCGCGTAGGGCCGGCGACGGACGGCCTCGGTCAACTGGCCGCCTTCGTCGTAGCCCACGTAGCCCGGAGGCGCGCCGATCAGACGAGCCACGGCGTGTTTTTCCATGTACTCGCTCATGTCGATGCGCACCATGGCCTGCTCGTCGTCGAAGAGGAATTCGGCGAGCGCGCGGGCGGTCTCAGTCTTGCCCACGCCTGTCGGTCCCAGAAATATGAATGACCCGATGGGGCGCTTGGGATCGCTCAAGCCGGCGCGCGAACGGCGAATGGCGTTTGCCACCACGCTGAGCGCGGCATCCTGGCCGACCACGCGCTCGCGCATGCGGTCTTCCATCTGGACGAGCTTCTTGACTTCGCCTTCCAGCATGCGCGAGACGGGAATGCCGGTCCACTTGCGAGACGATTTTGGCGATGTCCTCCTCGTCGACTTCCTCCTTCAACATGCGCGGGCGCGCCGCCCTTGCCGTCTTGCGACGGCGTCCAGGCTGCTTGAGCTCGGCTTCGAGCTTGGGCAGTTCGCCGTACTGGATCTGCGCGGCGCGATCGAGCTGGCCCTTGCGAGTCTGCTCTTCCGCTTCGAAGCGCAGGGCTTCGATCTTCTTTTTCATTTCGCCGATGCGGTTGATGGCCTCGCGCTCTTTGGTCCAGCGCGCACGCAGGGCGGTGATTTGTTCGCGCAGGTTACCAACTTCGTGTTCAACAGCCTTGAGCCGCTCCTTGCTGTTGGAGTCGGTCTCGCGCTTGAGCGCGGCGCGCTCGATTTCGAGCGACGTGGCCTGGCGCTCGAGCTGATCGATCTCGGTGGGAACGGAGCCGATCTGAATGGCGAGCGACGCGGCGGCCTCGTCCACAAGATCGATGGCCTTGTCGGGCAGAAAGCGGTCGCTGATGTAGCGGTGCGAGAGCGTGGCCGCGGCTACGATGGCGGCATCCTTGATGCGCACGTTGTGGTGCTGCTCGTAGCGATCTTTCAGGCCGCGCAGAATGGCGATGGTGTCCTCGACGTTGGGCTCGCCGACGTAGACGATCTGGAAACGGCGCTCGAGGGCCGCGTCCTTCTCGATGTATTTGCGGTATTCGTTGAGCGTCGTCGCGCCGATGGCGCGCAGCTCGCCGCGCGCCAGAGCCGGCTTGAGCATGTTGCTGGCGTCGATGGCGCCCTCGGCCGCGCCCGCGCCGACCAGCGTGTGCAGCTCGTCGATAAAGAGCACGATCTGCCCGTTGGATTCTTCGATTTCCTTGAGCACGGCCTTGAGCCGGTCCTCAAACTCGCCGCGATATTTTGCGCCGGCGAGCATGGAGCCGAGGTCGAGCGAGATCACGCGCTTGTCGCGCAGGCTTTCGGGCACGTCGCCGGAGACGATGCGGCGGGCGAGGCCTTCGACGATGGCGGTTTTGCCCACGCCGGGCTCGCCGATGAGCACAGGATTGTTTTTTGTGCGGCGGCTCAGCACCTGGATCACGCGGCGAATCTCCTCGTCGCGGCCGATGACGGGATCGAGCTTGCCGCGGCGGGCGAGATCGGTCAGGTCCTTGGCGTATTTTTCCAGCGCCTGAAACTTGGCTTCGGGATTCTGGTCGGTGACGCGCTGCGAGCCGCGCACGGCGGTGAGCGCCTTGAGAATGGCGTCCCTGGTGGCGCCGACTGCGACTAGAGCGTCGCGCGCAGGATCGCTTTTAAGTCCGGCGATGCCCAGCAACAAATGCTCGGTCGAGACGTACTCGTCTTTGAAGTTGGTGGCTTCCTTGAAGGCCTGCTCGAGTGCCTTGTTCAGCGTCTGGCTAATGCCCGGCTGAGCGGCGGCGCCGGCCACGCGAGGCAGTTTTTCCTCAATGCCGTGCAGGTCGCTCTCGAGACGCTCTGTGGGCACACCGATCTTTTCAAGCACGGCGGGGATCACGCCCTCGCGGTCCTCAATCAGCGCCAGCAACAGGTGCACGGGCTGCAACTCGGGGTTGCCGAGCTCGGCAGCGCGCGTCTGCGCCTGCTGAATCGCCTGCTGCGCCTTCACGGTGAATTTGTCAAAACGAATGGCCATAAAACCCTCAGTGAATAGGTGAACGAGTGAAAAAGCGAATCGTGAACCGTGATTCGTGATCCGTGCCCGGCGCCGGCTCCTCGCCGCGAGCTGTTCGCTCTTAAGCTTTACGCTTCTAGCGGCCGGAGTCCATACTGATTTTCAAAAAAGCTCTGTGCTTCCCGCAATAAAGGAGATGCGCCGGGGAAGGCTTCGTTGCCAATCCGGCGCATCAAATTACCGCTGCCAGCCTGAGCGCAGAAAAGTTGCAGGCTAGAAGCTAGCAGCTCGGTGCCGCTGTTAGGCAGCAACGTTGACCTTGATCTGCTTGGGCTGGGCTTCGGGCTTTTTGGTCAGCTCCAGCTTTAGCACGCCGGCGTCGTACTTGGCGGCGATGTTCTCCGTGTCCACGGTGGTGGGCAGGGTGAAGGCGCGATAGAAGCTGCCGTAGCGGCGCTCGATGCGATGGAAGTTCTCTTCCTTCTCCTCTTTCTCGAACTTGCGCTCGCCCTTGACGGTGAGGGTGTTGTTTTCCACGCTCACGTCCAGGTCCTTTTCTTCGATGCCCGGAACTTCGAGCTTGAGGACGACCTTCTTTTCGTCTTCGTAGACGTCGACGGCGGGAACGAAGCTGGCCGTGGTCAGCGGGTTCTCGCTTTCATTGTTCAGGTTGCCGAACAGCGAGTTCATACGATTCTGCAGTGCAACGACTTCGCGAAATGGGTCCCAACGGGTGATAGCCATGATTTCCTCCAGGTGTATCCAAGATTTGTAGGTAGGCGGGAGCTGGACTCACCGCCATTCAACCTAACTGATGAAACTATAGCATAAATGATTCATAAAATATGAGTGTATAACACTAATATTCTACAAGTGGCGTGAATTGCATTGCTTTTAAAGGGCTTAAAAGGACGTAATTTGAGTGGATTTGGCGGGCTGGAGAGGTGTAAGGCCTTTGAGAGCCGCCTCAGGCACGGGTGGGATGGGATTCAGGACGCAGTTCAGCGGCCAGGGGAGGTACGGCAAGTCTGGTCAGAGTGAGGACGGTAATGTCATCTTCCTGGCCGAAGCGCAGCGCCGCGTCGGCAATGTATTGGGCGGATTCAGTGGCGATGGCGGCAGTGCGCTCGAAGCCGAAGAGCTCGCCATGGGCGTTGCGGGCCTCAATGACTCCGTCGGAGACGAGCAGCAGGGATTCGCTCGCGCGGAGCTGAAAGCGCTGCGACGGAAAAGAAACCTCCGGCATCGCACCGAGCGGAAAAGCGCCATCGAGTGCCAGCTCTTTGCCATTGATGTAGGGCGGCAGATGCCCGGCGTTGGCCAGCTCGATGTTTCCGTTGCGATCGATGCGCATGGCCAGGCACGTCACCAGGCCGCGGCCTTGCAGGCGCTCGTTCAGCAGGGCCAGAATCCTGGGGGGATCGGGGGTGAACTGGAATGCGGTGCGAATGGCGCCCACGATGAGCGCCGCGAGCATGCCGGCTTTCAGGCCTTTGCCCGCTACATCGCCGACCACGACCAACGTGCTTCCGTCGCGCGGGTCGGGAAGGACCTGGAAGAAATCGCCGCCCACTTCGCGAGAGGGCTGGTAGACGCTGTGAATGGCCAGCCCGGGAGTGGGCGGAAGCTGATCGGGGATTAAGTATTGCTGAATCTCGCGCGCCGACGCCATTTCGCCGTGCAACTCTGCGCGTTCCTGGTTCGTGGTCCGCAATTGCTGAACGAGCAAAATGGTCATGGAAACCACGACGGCGGCGATGGCCATGGAACGGTACGGCTGAATCCTGAGGAACATGGACTCGACGTCGAGATTCAGGAAGGGGAACTGCACAACCATGTAGATCAAATCCATCAGCATCCAGATAAAGCAAACGATGGCGAGCGCAGTCTGTCCGCGGCGCACGGATCGCAACGGCAGAAACGCGAATGAGACCGCAAATGCGGCCGCAAGGGTCGCTGCCACCTCGATGGTGGTCATGGTGGGCTGGACTTCAATGAACCAGCGCAGAGCAACGCTCGCGCGTAGTGGCAGCAGAGCAGCCACGAAGAGCACGGTCGGGTAGAAGAAATTGATGCCGAGGACGACTCTAAAGAAGAGGGGCACAGGCTTGCGATTCACGGCAAAGAAGAACAGGACGACGAAGATCGGCAGGCTTTGACCCAGCCCGTACAACAGGAATTCCAGGTGCGAGGAGTAGTTGACCGACGCTGCAACCAGGAATTCGTTGATACGGAGATCGGCGAGATCGAGCCAGCTAAGGCTGATCCAGAGAATGTAGCGCTGGGAGCGGTCGAACCAATAGAGCGCCATGAAAAACAGGCCCGCGGAAGCGATGAGTGCGTAGCAGGCCCACGTGACCGACTGCGATTGCGTTTGCTCGTACACCTGGCTCCAGTAGGCATTGCGTTGCAGCTCCGCGTCTCCCAGAGTGAGAGCGGGCAACTGCTGCCGGCCATTGATTTCAGGCGTGAATGTCATGCGGACGGCAACGAGGACGGGAAGCGTGCGCTGAGAGAATTCGGGGGCTGAGTAGTCGATGACAAGACCGACGGTGTGGGCGCCGGTGACGATGTTGCCTGAGACACCGATCTGTCGGCCGTTGGCGAAGACCTGCCATGAGAGATCGCCGGAGACCTGGAGTTGAGGATTGACGGCTGCTGCGAGTCGGCCTGGATCGAAGCGGCAGCGCAGCCAGAAGTAAGGCGTCGGAGTGGCCAATGCCGACCATGTAGTTACTGGCTGCCAGTCCGATTCGTCGAGATCCGGAGCAGCCCATCGCATGTCGTCGCCCTGCTTCCAGACGCACTGTTGCGGCGCAATGCTCAGCGCCGTTTGAGCGGCAAGAGGCCACGGAAGAAGCAGCAGAAGGAGAAGTGACTTACGCATGCAAAACCTCCGCTGGAGCAAGTGCGAGAGTGAGGACGGTGATATCGTCGTCTTGCCCGAAGGCTTGCGCGGCCTGGGCGATGGATTCGGCGGATTGGCCGCCGGCATCCGTCTCGCAATGAAGCATGGGAATCGTCGCAATCGCTTTCCGCATGGTTGACCTCGCAAATTACTGGAGCCCGTGAAGCTCTTACGCCCGGGTGAGAACCGGAGCCGTCTGGCGCGTCATCGATTTCATGCCCAACGCCAGCCGGGGGACGAGCGCAAATCTCTCTGCCGTATAGGGGAAGCGGCGGGAAGCATGGCATGAGCATATCGTGCCCGATGTGATTGCAAAAGCGAAATTTGCGGGCGTTGGGGCGGGCGGTTCCGCGGCGTCACTGGGAGACCGGCCAGACCCTGGGCACTCTACAATAAAAATCTCATGTCCGATCTTCACGGCACATTGGCAACCATCAACTGGCATTGGGTTTGGCTCGTGGTGGCCGCATTTCTGGCCGGCGTGCTGAACGCCGTGGCTGGCGGCGGCTCATTTCTCTCGTTTCCGGCGATGCTGGGGATGAATGTGCTGCCCGTGCAGGCCAACGCCACGAACACGGTGGCCATCTGGCCCGGCCAGCTCACGTCGGTTGCCGCGTATCGCGACGATGTGCGGAAAAACCTGGGCGCAGCTCTGCTGATGGGGCTCGCAGGACTGCTGGGTGGAACAGCCGGAGCGGTGGTGCTGCTGAATACGCCGCAGAAAACGTTCATGCACCTGGTGCCGTGGCTGCTGCTGTTTGCCGCGTGCACTTTTGCCGTGAGTGGGCCGGTGGCGCGGGGCCTGGAGAAGCTGAAGTTCCAGCGCCACGCGCGCGCCGGTAGTGGTGGGGTCCATGCGCCGCGCCGACTGCCGCTTTTTCTCGCGACCGTCGCTGTGAGCTTCTATGTGGGCTACTTTGGCGCCGGAGCGGGCTTCCTTTTTATGACGATGCTCGCGCTCTTCGGCTACGAGGACATCCACGGCATCAACGCGTTGAAGGTGGTGGCCAATCTGCTGGCCAACGGCATCGCCTTTGTCATCTTCATTGCCGATGGGCAGGTAGTGTGGCGCTTCTGCCTGGCGGCGATGGTGGCGGCGGCGATCGGCGGATACACTTCGGCGAGCCTGGCGCGGCGGGTTCCGCAGCCGGTGCTGCGCGGGCTCGTTGTCGTGATCGGACTGTCGATGGCGGCGTGGTTCTTTGTGAAGCAGTGAAGGGTGGTTAGTGATTAGCCGTAAGTGGCGAGAGATCAGCGCCGGCTGCCGTCTACAACCACTTTCCACTAACCACTAACCACCAAGAACTGACCCCTGAAACCTGACCCCTGTAAACTGTCTCTATGAGCCACGAAGGCATCCGCTTCGCGCCAAAAGAGGAACAAGGCCAGCAGGAGGCGCGCAATCAGCCGCTGCCTAAGATCGCCGTCACGCCGGAAAAAGTGCGCGTGCTGATGACGGAGGGCAAGGGCCTGGAGATTGACTGGGCCGACGGCCACAAAAGCGCGTGGGGCTTTGCCTGGCTGCGCGAGGCCTGTCCGTGCGCCACCTGCGTGGACGAGCGCGCCCAGGAGGGCCGCAAGGCGGGCCAGCCCAAGCCGAAGCCAGCCGCTCTGCTGCCCATGTACGCGCCGCCGCCCAAGCCGGCCAGCGTGCATCCGGTGGGCCGCTACGCCATCCAGTTCAACTGGGCTGACGGCCACTCCGGCGGCATCTATTCGTGGGATTATCTGCGCCGCGTGTGCCAGTGCCGGGAGTGCACGCTTCAGCCGCGGACGAGACCACGGGCACGCCGAACTAGCTTTGTGCGCCGCCCATCATTCCGACCGGTCGTTGCGGTAGCCCATGATCCCGCTGGCAGCACCGAAGCTGATCGGCACAGCTCTTTCGAGCCCATGGTGGTGCAAGCGATGCAGGGCGAACATAACCGACAACTGCGTAGCGTTATCCAGAACGCTGAGGCCAATCTGACCGGGCCATCCCTGCTCGACAAACGGCTTCGATATCGGATTCCCTTCCGACCGTCCGCGTTTGATAAATCGTTGCGTGGTGATCGCATCCGATGCCTGGCCGAGGAGGCTGATCGTGAGAACGGCGAACGTGGTTTTGTCGAAGAATCTATGGCTCGGCGCTTGATGAATATCCGGCGGCGTCCAAATGATCGGCTTTCCGAGGGCCCAGGAAACGCTTCCGGTAGTTTGCAATTCGTCGAGCCAAATATGGCCGCCACTGGCCGCTTTCGTTCCGTTCAAGGGGACGAGAGTTGTGAACGTGTCATTGGAATCGACAACGAGGTCGCTCACCTCCATCCGCACGCGCATCCGGGAACGAGGGGAGTATTCCACTCCACCACCCAGATTGAGCGCAAAAGAGGTGCGCCTTCCGAAGGTATAGCCAAACCTGCCTCCCGGTGACGTCGCGGTTGACATGTCGAGCGCCGCGTGGCTGAAACTCAAAAGACCCGGTTCGGCGTCCCCAAAGAGACCCCAGCGCTTCCCGCGAACCGTGCCTTTTGCGCCCAAGAGGAACTCCGAGGCGTGCCCGCCCAGCCTGAGGTTATCCACGCCGGAACCAGACCCCTGATCATAAGGGCTGTTTGACGTGACGTTGAAGCTGGTGTCAATCGCAAGGTATTGGCTGAAATTCATCGCGGCGCGGATTCCCGCCAGGGCTTCCGAGGACGGGCATGTGGTGTAACAGTTCCCTGCGCCGCCCGTGTGGACGTCCCCACCCTGCAAGCCGACTTCAAAGCGGCGCAGGCTGGTGTTGGGCGCAGGAGCAAGCGACGGTGCAGATCGAGCCTGCCCATAGAGACCAGTTGCGGACAAAATGACCGCAAAAAAAAGAGCTGTATGATTCAATCCGCGAATTGTATACCCAGACCAGCAGCCGAGCGGTGAAAGACATCACTTGTTACTGACAACTGATCACTGGCCACTGTCTTTTACAATCTGCTCATGAAGATTGGATTCCTCGGCTTGGGCAAAATGGGAACGCCGATGGCGATGCACATGATTGCTTCCGATCCTAAAGAATATTGACCGCCCGCGCCGCAAGCAGCACTACGGTCGCGAGGGAGATGAGCGACTGAACCATCATCAAGAGCTTGGCCCAGCGCGTAAGAACCGGACAGTCGGTCGGCGAGAATGCAGTGCTGGTGTTAAAAGCCAGAAACAGGTAATCCACAAAACCAGGACTCCAGCCTTGCTCGTGCAGGTCTATCCTGGTCTGGCGGATCATGGTCATTTGCGGAAACAGAAAGGCTCCGTCGGTATGGGCGCCGCGCTCCTCACGGGCGTGTGGTCCGCCCGCGTCGAGCCGCCAATACCAGGACGCGAAGACGAGAATGTTCGAAATCCATAAAGCAGCCGAGGCCCGC
Organism: uncultured Acidobacteriota bacterium; assembly: GCA_963826735.1. Classification (GTDB taxonomy): domain Bacteria; phylum Acidobacteriota; class Terriglobia; order Terriglobales; family Acidobacteriaceae; genus Telmatobacter. The sequence continues at coordinate 174,511 of CAWGYN010000001.1, read as the reverse complement.
AACAGTTCTGGCGGCGCAATTCGGTGCGACGGCAAAGCTGAAACCAGCAGGCAAAGCGACCAGATCATGTCGGCAGTCACGATCGATGACAGCACATACCCCATCATCTGGGTAAGGCGGTCGAATCCGCGACTGCGCGCCCATGCTGTGGGAATGAGCAATACTCCGACGACAGCGATCAGCAACCAACCGGGGCCCGGCGAAAGGGGCTCAGGTAGAGCGAGGAGTAATACGCCCACGGAAAGTAGCGCGACCATGGCGGGCCAGCGTGGTTCGAGATGCTTGGAGGCGGTACTCATGTGCCCAATGTACACTGGCTGTCCCGCATTCCCTTTGCCATCTGTATTTATAAAAGATGTAAGGAGGACCGCAGCATGAAGATTGGATTTCTAGGTTTGGGCAAGATGGGAACGCCGATGGCGATGCACCTGATTGCCGCCGGCCACGAATTGCGCGTGTGGAACCGCACCGAAGGGCGCACCGAACCGCTGTTGCGCGAGGGCGCCATTGCCGCGGCCACGCCGGCTGAGGCGGAACTGGGCGCCGACGCCGTGTTCACCATGCTGTTTGACGATGCGGCCAACGAGGAAGTGATCTTTGGCCCCAATGGCTTGATGGACGCGATGAGCCCGGGCGCGCTGCACATCTCGTGCAGCACCATCAGCGTGGCGCTGAGCGAGCGGCTGACCGAGGAGCACGCGCGGCGCGGGCAGGAATTTGTGGCTGCGCCGGTGTTTGGACGGCCCAACGTGGCCGAAGCGGGACGTCTGTGGATCGTGGTGGCGGGAGCGGAGCAGGCGTTAGCCAAAGCCCGGCCCGCTGCTGGAGCCCCTTTCGCGCGGCATCTCCGTGGTGGGCACGGAGCCGCGGCAGGCGCACGCCGTCAAGCTGGGAGGAAACTTTCTCATCACCATGATGGTGCAGTCGCTGAGCGAGTCGTTTGTCTACGCGGAGCAGCAGGGAATCGATCCTGGGACGTTTTTCGAGGCCGTGAACAGCGCGCTCTTCCAGTCGCCGTTCTACGAGGCGTACAGCAAGGTGATTTTGCACCCGCCCGAGCGGCCCGGCGCGACGATGGAGCTGGGCGAGAAGGATTTGCGGCTGCTGCGCGAGGCCGCGGCCAGCCGCGACACGCGTTTGAGCCTGGCCGATTTGATGGCCGAAGTCTTTGCCGAGGCGCGTGCCAAGGGACTGGCCAAGGAAGATTGGGCCGCGGGCCAATACAATATGGCCCAGAAAAGAAGCCTGCCTGTAAGATAAGAGGGAGTGGGACAGTTTGAAAAAACCGTCCTCAGGGGCTAAAGCCCCCGTCTATTTTTCGGCATTAACGGCACGACTAAAGTCGTGCCCTTTCACGACGGCTTCGACTTTCACGACAGCTTCAACTTTCACGACGAATTCAAACTGACCCGCTACAAGATAAGAGCTACGATGCGACTGAAAGGGAAGATTGTCTTCATTACCGGAGCCAGCGCCGGCATTGGCGCGGCCACAGCCATGGCCTTTGCGGGCGAGGGAGCGCGCCTGCTGCTGGCCGCCCGGCGCGCCGGAAAGCTGGCCGAAGTTGCCTCGCGCGCCCTGGACCGCGGCGCTGCCGCCGTGCATTCCATTGATTTGGATGTGCGCAGCCGCCACGCCGTGCAGCGCGCCATTGACGAGCTGCCGCCGGAGTGGGCGGAGATCGACATCCTGGTGAACAATGCCGGCCTGAGCCGGGGCATGGAGAAGCTCTACACCGGCCGGATTGAAGACTGGGAAGAGATGATCGACACCAACGTCAAGGGACTGCTGTATGTGGCGCGTGCCGTGGTTCCCGGCATGGTGGTGCGCGGGCGCGGCCACGTGGTGAACCTGGGATCGATGGCCGGCGAGATTGTTTATCCCAACGGCGCGGTGTATTGCGGCACCAAAGCCGCGGCGCGGGCCATCAACGATGGGCTGCGCGAGGATTTGCTGGGCACGCCGGTGCGTGTCACCAGCGTCGATCCCGGCCTGGTGGAGACGGAATTCAGCCTGGTGCGCTTCCACGGCGATGAGGGGAAGGCCGCCAAGGTCTACAAAGGCATTACGCCGCTGACCGGCGAAGATATTGCGGATGCGATTCTTTGGGCCGTGACGCGGCCCGAGCATGTAAACATCGCCCGCGTTTCGCTGACCTCAGTCAATCAGGCCAATACGCTGCTCATCCACAGAGAGCAGTAATTGCGCGAGCCGTAGGGCGGCGGCGTTACGACAGGCCTTACCCGAGGGACTGAATCTGCGCCTCGATCTGCGCCAAAGCGGCTTCCAGGGCGGCGCGGCGGCCTGGATTCGACGTCCTCTGCGACAGGATGTTTTCGCGTTGCAGGTTGAGCGCCTGGATCTGGCGTTCGCGTGTGGTGCGTTGAAGTTCGGCGGCACGCCGCTCTTCCTCAGTGACCATCCTGTTGCCGGAATCAGCCACGGGGGCCTCCATGGCATTTGCCATCTGCTCCTCCACCGATTTACTTTCCCAACCACGAGCCATATCTTCATTCTACGGGGTCGTTGACCGATTGCGTCCCGCAGAATGATGGATGGGGAAATACGAAAGGATAAGGATTTGCCATGCGAGTTTGGCAGGTTTCAGCCTTTGGCATTGATTCTCTTGGAGTTTGTGGAGCGGCCCACGCCCGCGCCGGGCCCCGGCGAGGTGTTGGTGGCGGTGCGCGCGGTTTCGTTGAACTGTCGCGACTTGATGGTGGTGAAGGGGCTGTACAACCCCAAAATGAAGTTGCCGCGCATTCCCTGTTCCGACGGCGGCGGCGAAGTGGTCGCTGTGGGCCCAGGCGTCTCAGCGTGGAAGCCGGGCGACCGCGTAGCCGGCATCTTTATGCAGAACTGGCTGGACGGGCCGCTGACCCCAACCAAGGCTCGCGGCGCTCTGGGCGGCGACATCGACGGCATGCTGGCCGACTATGTGCGTGCTCAAAGAGCAGGGATTGGTGGCGATTCCCGAGCACCTGAGCTTTCAGGAAGCGGCAACCCTGCCCTGCGCCGCAGTGACGGCGTGGAACGCCCTCACCACCGTCGAAATCAAGCCGGGATCGACGGTGCTGATTCAGGGAACGGGCGGCGTGTCCATTTTTGCGCTGCAGTTTGCGCGGCTGAAGGGAGCGCGCGTGCTGGGCATCAGTTCGAGCTATGAAAAGCTGGAGCGGGCCAGCGCGATAGGCCTGGATGCGGGACTGAACTACAGGGATAACCCCGACTGGGATCGCTGGGCGCACGACCAGACCGGCGGCGACGGCGTGGACCTGGTGGTGGAAGTGGGCGGCCTGGGAACGCTGACGCGCTCTCTTCGGGCCATTCGCATGGGCGGTACCATCGCCCAGATTGGTGTGCTTGCTGTGGGAACTGAAGGCATTCCTCTCGGCCTTATTCTGCACAAATGGTCGCGGATTCACGGCATCTATGTGGGCTCGCGCAAGGACTTTCAAGAGATGAACCGGGCCATTTCTCTTGCCGAACTGCGGCCCGTGGGCGAGGAGTTCGACTGGAGCCAGGCGCGCGAGGTGTTGGAGCGCATGGAAGAGGGCAGCCACTTCGGCAAGCTGGTGCTGACGGTGAACTGAAGTAGCGAGTCAGCAAGTCAGCGAGGTAGAGTAATCCTGTGAATGACTACGAGAAAATGCTTGCGGTAGCTTTTGAGGAGGCTCGGCATGGCCTTGTCGAGGGCGGCATTCCCATTGGCGCGGCCATGTTTACGCGCGCGGGCGAGCTGGTGAGCCGCGGGCACAATCGCCGCGTACAGCAGGGCGATCCCAGCATGCACGCCGAGACGGATGCCTTTCGCCGCGCCGGCCGCCAGCGCAGCTATCGCAACCTGGTGATGGTGACCACTCTCGCTCCCTGCTGGTATTGCAGCGGCCTGGTGCGGCAATTTCGCATTGGCACGCTGGTAGTGGGTGAAAGCCGCACCTTCTCCGGAGGCATTGACTGGCTGCGCGAAAACGGCGTGGAAGTGATCGATCTCGACAACCGCGAGTGCCGCGAGCTGCTTGCAGGTTTCATCGCCGCGCATCCTGAGATTTGGAACGAAGACATCGGCGAAAGCAGCTATTAGCCGTTAGAGCGTGCTTCATAAGCCGTTCCGCGAAAGGGCGCGACTTCAGTCGTGCCGAGAAAGCCAAAAATACAAGGGGTTTTAACCCCTGGGTGATGGGTTTCGGAGAATCTGAGGCGGTTCTGAATCAGCTTCTCGTTCAGCAAAATGGAGCTAGCAGCTAGAGGCTGGAAGCTCCCGAAAAGGATGATTGATGTTATCGACGATTACATTGCAGGGCTGCTCAATTGTGAATGGCGAGTCCCGGCCGGGAAGCGGCGCCGCTTTTCATGGCTTCGATCCTGCGACGGGCGCGCGGCTTGAGCCCGTCTATCATGGCGCGTCGATCGAGGATTTGAACTTCGCCGCCGATCTGGCTGAGGAAGCGTTCGCGGCTTACGGCAAGCTTGCCGGGCCGCGAGAAGGCGCGCTTCCTGCGCCACATTGCAGACGGCATCGAAGCCATTGTGCCGGAGCTTGTGGAGCGCGCGCACCACGAGACGGCGCTGCCGGAGGCGCGGCTGAAAGGCGAGTCGGCGCGCACCATCAATCAGCTTCGGCTTTTTGCGCAGGTGGTTGAGGAGGGCTCGTGGGTGAACGCGCGCATCGATCCCGCGCAGCCCGATCGCAAGCCGTTGCCGCGTTCCGACATTCGCTCCATGATGCGGCCGCTGGGCCCGGTCGCCGTCTTCGGCGCCAGCAATTTTCCGCTGGCATTTTCCGTGGCCGGCGGCGACACGGCAGCGGCGTTTGCCGCGGGCAATCCCGTGATCGTGAAGGCGCACCACGCGCATCCCGGCACCAGCGAGATGGTGGGCCAGGTGATCGCCCGCAGCGTGAAGGAGTGCGGGCTGCCGCCGGGTGTGTTCGCGCTGCTCTTCGGAGCGGGTGCTGAGATTGGCGCGGCGCTGGTCGACCACCCCAAGGTGAAGGCTGTCGGATTTACCGGCTCGCTCGCGGCCGGCAAGGCGCTGATGCAGCGGGCAGCGGCGCGGCCCGAGCCCATCCCCTGCTTTATGGAGATGAGCAGCGTGAATCCGCTCTTTGTGCTGCCTGAGGCGCTGCTACACGCGCGGCGCAGCAGATTGCGCGCGGACTGTTCGGCTCGTTCACGCTGGGCGTGGGCCAGTTCTGCACCAAGCCGGGACTGGTTTTTCTGCCGCGCGACGCCGACGCGAGACATTTTCGTCGCCGAGCTGAAAGCGCAGGTCGAAAAGGCCGGCGCGGTCAGCGATGCTGACCGAGGGAATCGCAAAGAGCTATCGTTCCGGCGTGGCCGAGGCGGCAAGCCAGCGTGGAAACCGTCGCGCAGGCTTCGTCGGACGGGGCGGCCTCGACCTATGCTGCGCCGGTAGTGATGCAGATCGGCGCCAAGGATTTGTTGCGCGAAGCCGGAACTCGCGACGGAGGTCTTTGGCCCGAGCGCACTGGTGATTCGCTACGACAGCCGCGAAGAGCTGCTGGAGCTGGCGCGTTCGCTCGAAGGCCAACTGACCGCGACGTTGCATGGGACCGGAGCGCGATCTGGCCGCGTTTGCCGATCTGATTGCGATTCTGGAGCGCAAGGCGGGAAGACTCATCGTGAATGGCTTTCCCACGGGCGTGGAAGTTTGCCACGCGATGGTGCATGGCGGGCCCGTATCCGGCCACCAGCGACAGCCGCGCGACTTCGGTGGGCACGTACTCGATCTACCGCTTCGTGCGCCCCGTCTGCTACCAGGATTTTCCGCAAGCGGCGCTGCCGGACGAGTTGAAAAACGAGAATCCGCTCGGCATCTTGCGGCTGGTTGATGGCGAGTTTACGCGGGATGCGGTGAGCGCCGGGTTGAAGGCCGGCACAGCGCATTGCTCCGGCGCCTATGAGCGCCATCGGCCGCGCCCACTATACTTGTCTGCGGAAAGGTCCTTCCCATCGCAACCATTCCCCTCAGCTCGGTACTGGAGATGACGACTCTCAACTGCTCCATGTGAACACGCACGCGGCCGGTCCGGCCGGCGCGTTGCCGCTCACGCCGGAGATGCTGCTCACCGAGCCCTCCGGCAATCTCTTCGGCCTGACGCAAAACGCCGGCATGGGCTGGGAGCCCATCGCGCCTGCTCGATCCCGAGTTCCTGATCCTGAGCACGCATGGCGGCCTGCGCGCGGAAAACGGCGAAGCCATCGCGCTTGGCTTTCACACCGGCCACTGGGAAGTGGGCCTGCTGGTGGCCGAAGCCGCGCGCGAACTGAAATCGCTGCGCGCCACGCCCTTCGCGGGAGCGTGCACCGATCCCTGCGACGGCCGCACGCAGGGCACGACGGGCATGATGGACTCGCTGCCCTATCGCAACGATGCCGCGATCGGTGCTGCGCCGCCTGATGCGCTCGCTGCCCACGGGCAAGGGCGTCATCGGCATTGCCACCTGCGACAAGGGCCTGCCCGCGATGATGATGGCGCTGGCGTCGTCGGGGACGAAGCCCGCGGTGCTGGTTCCCGGCGGCGTCACGCTGCTGCCCGAGTAAGGCGAGGATGCGGGAAAGGTGCAGACCATCGGCGCGCGCTTCGCGCAGAACCAGATCACGCTGGAATACGCCGCCGAGGTGGGCTGCCGCGCCTGCGCGTCGCCCGGCGGAGGCTGCCAGTTTCTGGGCACCGCGGCCACCTCGCAGGTGGTGGGCGAGGCGCTGGGACTGTCGCTGCCGCATACGGCGCTTGCGCCTTCGGGCCAGCCGATCTGGCTCGACGCCGCGCGCCGCTCGGCCCGCGCGATTCTGCGCCTGCATCAGCTTGGCATGGGCGCGGCGACATTCTCACGCCGGCGGCCATCCGCAACGCCATGGTGGTGCACGCGGCGTTCGGCGGATCGACGAATCTGCTCATTCATCTGCCGGCCATTGCGCATGCGGCGGGATTGCCGCGGCCCACGGTCGCCGATTGGGTCGAAGTCAATCGCCAGGTTCCGCGCCTGGTGGACGCGCTGCCGAACGGCCCGCGCAATTTCGCCACGGTGCAGGTGTTTCTGGCCGGCGGCGTGCCCGAGGTGATGCTGGAACTGCGCGCCGCAGGGCTTCTGGATACGAAGCGTGAAGACGGTCAGCGGCGAAACGCTGGACGCGTGCCTCGACTGGTGGCGCGAAAGCCCGCGCCGCGCAGCGCTGCGCCGCGCGCTTGCAGGAGCAGGACGGCATCGATCCCGACGACGTGATCATGTCGCCCGATCGCGCGCGTTCGCGCGGACTCACTTCGACAGTCTGTTTCCCCATCGGGCAATCTTGCGCCGGAGGGATCGGTCATCAAGAGCACCGCCATCGATCCGTCGCTCGTCGGCGAGGATCATGTCTACCGGCACATTGGTCCGGCGCGGGTGTTTGTCACCGAAGCGGCGGCGATCCAGGCCATCAAGACCGGCGAGATTATCGAGGGCGACGTGATCGTGCTCATCTGCAGCGGGCCGGCGGGCGCGGGCATGCAGGAGATTTACCAGATCACCGCGGCGCTCAAGCAACTGCCGCACTGCAAGCACGTGGCGGTGTTGACCGACGCGCGCTTCAGCGGCGTTTCCACGGGCGCATGCATCGGCCACATCTCGCCTGAGGCGCTGGCCGGCGGCCCGATCGGCAAGGTGCGCGACGGCGACCAGATCGAAATCGTCATCGACCGCGGAAGCTTGCAGGATCCGTCAATCTGGTGGGCGAAGCCGGCGAGAGTTTTGGCGCAGAGGAAGGCGCGCGGCGGCTGGCGCAGCGCAGCCCGCGCACGGACCTGGCGCCGCATCCCGAATTGCCCGAAGACACGCGGCTCTGGGCAGCGCTGGTGCAGGCCAGCGGCGGCGTCTGGGGCGGCTGCGTCTACGATGTGGATCAGATTGTTGCACGACTGGAGAAGCGCGCGTGAAACTTTACCGAACCGCACAGAGCCACGGCCGCATTGCCAATGCGAGCTATGTGGAACACGAGGGACACTACTATCGCATTCCGTTGGAGCGCTGGGACACGGTTGTGAATCATCCCGATCTCGCGGGGTTTCTGGTGTCGCTGGTGGCGGGCGCGAAACCGGCCGAGAATTTCGATCCACGAAAAGTGGTTGCGCCTGTCGAGAGCCAGAGTGTTTGGGCCGCGGGCGTCACCTACTATCGCAGCCGCAGCGCGCGCATGGCCGAGGCCAAGGATGCAGGCGGCGGCAGTTTTTACGATCGCGTGTATACGGCAAAGCGTCCGGAGCTTTTTTTCAAATCCAGCCCCGAACACGTAGCGGGACCCGGCCAGCACGTGCACATTCGGCGTGACGCGAAATGGTCGGTTCCCGAGCCCGAGCTGACGGTGCTTCTCGACGCGCGCGGCCGGATTGTCGGCTACACCGTGGGCAACGACATGAGTTCGCGCGACATCGAAGGCGAGAACCCGCTCTACCTTCCCCAGGCCAAGGTCTACGACCGCAGTTGCGCGCTGGGCCCGTGCATTCTGGTGGGCAGCGAGCCGCTGCCCAAGGAAACGCCCATCGGTGTGGAAATTGAGCGCCGAGGAGCGACGGTTTTCAGCGGGTCGACAAATCTGGCTGAGCTCAAGCGCCCCATCTCCGAACTGGCAGAGTACCTCTTCCGCGAAAACAGCTTTCCTCACGGCGTGTTTCTGATGACAGGAACCGGCGTTGTGCCGCCGGACGATTTTTCGCTGGCTGCGGGCGACCGGATTCGCATCACCATCGATCCCATCGGCACGCTGGAAAACGACGTGGTGCAGTGCGGGCCGCTCACGGCGCAAGCACAAGGCTAAGCGAGGACACATCGTGGAGATGGACGAGGCTGTTACGCCAACGCGTGTGCCCGGCCGGCGCTGGCGCATCGCATGGCTGCTCGGCATCGGCATTCTGGTTAACTATTTCGACCGCGTCAATCTCTCGGTTTCGCACAATGCGCTGATCGGCGCCTTCGGCATCTCTGACGTGGTTTTTGGCTATCTTTCGAGTGCGTACAACTGGACCTACGCCGCGTGCCAGCTTCCCATCGGCGTAATTCTCGACAAATTCGGCGTGCGGCGCGTGGGGCGCGCGGGCACTTTTCTCTGGAGCGCGGCGTCGTTTGCGGCGGCGGCTACGCCCAACCTGGGCGGCTTCTTTGGCGCGCGTTTTCTGCTCGGCGTGGGCGAAGCGCCGGCATTTCCCGCCGAACGCCAAGGCCATCGGCCTCTGGTTTCCCGCGCGCGAGCGCAGTTTCGCCACAGCGCTTTCCGACGCAGCGGCAAAGTTTGCCTCGGCCATTGGGGTTCCGCTCATCGGGATCGTGCTCATCCACGCCGGATGGCGCTGGAGCTTCGCGTTTACCGGCGCCATCAGCTTCGCCTACTTTGTTTATTTCTCGCGCGTCTATCGCGATCCCTGCGACGACCCGAAATTAACCGAGATCGAGCGCCGCCACATTGCAGACCGCGATCAGCCGCAAAGTTCGCCGGCGCACGACGACGAAAGATCGTCTACGCTGGGCCAGTTGATCGCGCAGCGCAAGGTGCTGGGCCTCGCGCTGGGGTTTGGCGCGTACAACTACGTGTTTTATCTGCTGCTCTATTGGCTGCCGACCTATTTGTCTTCGACCTTGCACATCGATCTGCTGCATTCGTTCGCTTACACCAGCGTGCCCTGGCTCTTCGCCACTGCGACCGACCTCGCGATCGGCGGCTGGCTGGTGGACTTTCTGGTGAAGCGCGGCTCGAATGCGAGCGCGGTGCGCCGCGTGGTGTTGATTGGTGGAACGGCCTTCGGGCTGGGCATTCTGGGCGCGGCTCACGCGCACAATGCCACCCAGGCCCTGGTGTGGATCAGCGTTTCGATCGGGGGGCTGGCGGCGGCCGCGCCGGTGGCCTGGTCGTTGCCCTCACTCATCGCCGTGCGCGGCAATGTGGGAAAAGTGGGCGGAATTATCAATTTCTGCGGGCAGATTTCCGGAATTGCCGCCTCGATTTTGACCGGTTACCTGGTGTCGGCGTTTCACTCCTACGCGTGGGCGTTTGCCGTGGCGGGCGCATACCTGGCCGTTGGCATTGCAGGGTATACCTTCCTGCTGGGCAAGATTGAACTGCCGCAGGGACTTGCGCACGCTCGGCCGGAAGGCGCGGCGTAAGCAGGAGTGCTGGCAGCGCTTTAACACTCCGCAGAGGAAATTCTTTCTCAGAGCAACTCCGGGGTATCAGATCGGGTCCAGTTCCACTGGGTATACCACTTCTGGTGCATAGGCGGAAATTTGTATTCCTGTAATCTTGCTTGATGCACAATGGAGGGATGGGGGAAAACCGTAGTGCCGCGTATTCACTTTCACCAGCAGTTGGCTGAACTCAAGGACAAGCTTCTGGCCATGGCCGCGCTGGCGCAGCAGACCGTCGAGTCCGCGCTGGAAGCCTATCTGCGGCGCGACAAGGGCCTGTGCAAGTTTGTGAAGCAGAACGAAAGGGCGATCGACACCGCGCAGCGCGAGCTGGATGAGATGGCCTATGAATTGTTGGCCAAGCAACAGCCCATGGCTATCGATTTGAGATTTATTCTGGCAGTCATCAAGATCAACGGCGACCTGGAGCGGATCGGCGATCAGTCCATGAGCATCACGCGCCGCACCAAGGAGATCCTGCCGCTCGACGACGTTGAGCTGCCGGTGGATTTTGCCGCCATGGGCGAATTTGCCGGGGAGATGATCCGCACCGCGTTGCAGGCGCTGCTGGACGGCGATGCGCAACTGGCCGAAAGGGTGCGCGGGATGGACGACGAGATCGATCGCATGAACCGCCGCGCGCACAGCGATCTGCTCAGGATGATTGAGGAGAAGCCGCAGTTTACGCAGCAGGCGATGAACGGCATCCTGGTGGCGAAGAATATAGAACGAATTGCCGACCACGCATCGAATATCGCTACCGACGTGATTTTCTGGGTTCGCGGCGCCGACTTGCGCCACGAATTGAGCCTGGTGGTCGACTGAAAAAGCAGCTGCTAGCTGTTAGCTCTTAGCCTTTAGCTCTTTCCCGGGAGAACAAACGTTGCGGGCCGCTCCGAAGAAGAGCTAAGAGCTAAAAGCTAAAGGCTCAAAACTACACCCCGATCACCGCGCAAAGCTCCTTGACCGCCTCAGCGCTCCTCTTCAACGCGGCGTCTTCCTCCGGCGTGAGCTTAATCTCGATGATCTCCTCGAGGCCGCCGGCGCCCAGCTTGCAGGGCACGCCGATGTAGTAGCCCGAAATGCCGTACTCGCCTTCGAGATAGGCCGCGCAGGGCAGGATTTTCTTCTTGTCCTTGAGAATGGCCTCGGCCATCTCCACCGCGGCTGCCGATGGCGCATAGTAGGCGCTGCCGGTCTTGAGATGCTTCACAATCTCGGCGCCGCCGTCGCGGGTGCGCTGCACAATCGCGTCGATCCGTTCCTGCGAGAGCAATTCTGTGATGGGAATGCCGGCCACGGTGGTATGTCCCACAATCGGCACCATGGTGTCGCCGTGACCGCCCAGAACCAGGCAGCTCATGTTGTTCACACTTACTTTCAGTTCTTCGGAGATGAAGGCCTTGAAGCGGCCCGAGTCCAGGATGCCAGCCATGCCCAGCACCCGCTCGCGGTTGAAGCCCGACTGGCGATAGGCAGTCTGCACCATCGCGTCCAGCGGGTTCGAAACGACGATGAGAATCGTTTCGGGCGAATAGGTAACCACCTTCGAGACCACGTCCGACATGATCTTGAAGTTGGTGTGCAGCAGATCGTCGCGGCTCATGCCGGGCTTGCGGGGAATGCCCGCCGTGATAATCACAACATCGCTGTCGGCCGTGTCGGCGTAGTCGTTGGTTCCGAGAATGTGTACGTCGGAGCGTTCGATGGGCTGTGCCTGGCTGAGATCGAGCGCCTTGCCCTGAGGCACACCCTCGACCACGTCGATAAGCACCACATCGGCCAATTCCTTGGCCATGATCCAGTGCGCGGCCGTGGCGCCTACGTTGCCTGCGCCGACGATTGAGATTTTCTTTCGCATGTATTCTCCTTGGTGAATTGTGAGCGGAGCTAGCGGGGCTGGCGGAGTTAGAAAAAGGCCCGTTTAACTCCGCTAACACGCGCGAAGCGCCGCTAGCTCCGTCTACATATTGCCAATAATCCGCGTGGCAAACTCGCTCGTTCCCACTTTCGTCGCGCCGGAAAGTTGCCGCTCGAAGTCGTAGGTCACGAATTTCTGCTGGATGGTCTTCTCCATGGCGCTTTCGATCATGTGCGCCGCTTCTTTCCAGCCGATGAACTCGAGCAACATCACGCCCGACAGAATCACCGAGCCGGGATTGATGACGTCCTTATCGGCGTACTTGGGCGCGGTGCCGTGCGTGGCCTCGAAGACCGCGTAGCCGTCGCCGATGTTGGCGCCGGGCGCGATGCCCAGGCCGCCCACCTGCGCCGCCGCCGCGTCGGAGATGTAATCGCCATTCAGGTTGGGCGTGGCCAGAATGCTGTAGTCCGACGGGCGAATGATGATCTGCTGGAAGATGGAGTCGGCGATGCGATCGTTGACCAGGATCTTCGACTTCCACGCGCCGTTGCCGTGGGTCTTGCCGATGGAGTCGAGAACGCCCTTGATCTCAGCGTAGACCGCATCGCGGAAGGCCTGGTTGCCGAATTCGAGGCCCGGCTCGATGAGCGCGGCGTTCTCCTCGACGGTGATGCCGGGGTTCGAGTCGACGTTGCCGAGAATCCAGCTCTCGCGCTCGGTCACGGTCTGGTCGCGGAACTCCTCGGTGGCCACCTCATAGCCCCACTCGCGGAATGCGCCCTCAGTGAACTTCTGGATGTTGCCCTTGTGCACCAGCGTTACCGTCTTGCGGCCGGACTCAAGCGCATGGCGGATGGCGGCGCGCACCAGCCGCTTGGTGCCGAAGATGGAAATGGGCTTGATGCCCACGCCGGAATCGGTGCGCACTCTTTTCTTGGTTTTGGACAGCAGGTCGTCATTCAGAAATGCGATCAACCGCGCGGCGTCTTCCGAGCCTTCCTTGAACTCAATGCCCGCGTACACGTCCTCGGTGTTCTCGCGGAAGATGACGATGTCGACCTGTTCGGGATGCTTCACGGGGCTGGGCACGCCCTGGTAGTACTTCACCGGGCGCACGCAGGAGTAGAGATCGAGAATCTGGCGCAGCGCCACGTTGAGCGAGCGAATGCCGCCGCCGACCGGCGTGGTGAGCGGCCCCTTGATGGAGACGCGCAGGTCGCGGGCCGCGGCCACGGAGTCGTCGGGCAGCCAGTTGGAGAACTGCCGGAAGGCTTTTTCGCCGGCAAAGATCTCAAACCAGCGGATGGCGCGCTTGCCGCCGTAGGCTTTTTCCACCGCGGCATCAAAGACCCGTTGCGACGCCTTCCAGATGTCGCGCCCTGTGCCGTCGCCTTCGATGAAGGGAATGATGGGATGGTCGGGAACGGAAAATTGCCCGTCCTTATAGTCGATGGGCTGGCCGTTTTTCGGCAGCTCGAGGCCGTTGTAGGTGCTTTGCATGTCTTTCAGGGAAGCCCCTTCTGAGATTGATCCAGAATTGAGGCTAACATCCGCAAATTAGGGGTGGCAATGGCGACAGCCAGGCGTCCGCTTCAGTGGGCGACCGTGGGCTTCGAATCTTCAAACATTACGCGCAACACGTCCTTATTCTTGGCGTAATCGGAATGCGCCTTGCCGGGCGACTCGAAGAGCCCGAACCAACGGTGTGCGTTCTGCACGTAGAGATTCACCACGTCCACATCGCCGATCTTCGGAACGCGGAAGGTGATCACGTCGCTGGGATCGCTCCACGCCACCACCTGGACCTTCTCCCGTGCCGCCGCGTCGTTTGGATGCAGGGTGGTCTGAAAATCAGTCTGCATTTGTTTCCAGCGAGTGACAAGCGCCCTGAAGTTCTCGGCCGGCGCCATGGCAGCCGGCGGCGCATTAGGCCCGCTCGACGGGAAGGCGGGAGCAGCAGAAGTGGGTGCGACTTCGAGATTTGCGATCTCGAGCGGCTCGATCTGGTTGGCGAAGAAATAGACCAGCGAAGTTCGCTCCAAGATATAGCGCAAAGCGGCATCTTTGTCGTCTGTCATTGTGGCTTGCGGTTGCAAAGGCTCCGGCGCGGAGGCGGCGCCGGCATCCGGATTGAGTGCGTTGAAAAACAGGTAGGCGCCCAGGCTGTGCGTAACGCCGACGAACTCCTGATCCATGGTTTTGCCGTTATCGAGCTGCGCCTTCCAGTTGTAGTGCTCGTTCGCCTCGCCCGCGTTTGGGGAAGCGGCGGCCCGGCTGGGATCGAAGGCGGCCGATTTGGCCATAAGCTGCCGAATGCCGTCGCGCAAAATGCCGTCGAGCGGTCCAGTGGCGAGCAGCACATCGGCAAGTCCCCAGTCGACCAGGTTGACCTTCAGATTCCGATTGAGCCACACGCCTTGCGGCCTGATGGCCTCAAGTTGTGCGGCGTTTTCAGGCGTAATCCAGGGAAAATACCGCAGTGTCCCATCCGGATTCTGCGCCTTCGGGTTCGAGCAGAATTCGAGGAGATCGCGGTAGGGACCGGCGAGGTACGCCTCGGGCGCTAATACGCGGCGGCACTTGAGCGAGAGCACTAGCGGCCACCAGTTAATCTCATCCACCACCAGCACGGACGCGTGTCCGCGGAGATGCACCACCCAGTGCACAACGAACGGCGCGGCCGCATGCCACTCATCGGCGCTTTTCCACACCGGGCTGCCCAGGTAGTCGAGCGCGGGCGGATTGACGCCGTCGGCAAACTCGCCGCGATTGGGAAATTCCACGCCAGCGTTTTTCCAGTCTTTGACGTCGCAGAGCTTGAGCTCAGTACAAATCGACTCGCGCAGCAGCGAGGAATCGCCGGCGCCAATTTGGTTGATGCCGTGCACGTAGAGAATGTGCACCGGGTGGTGGTCCGGCGCATCCAGCGCATCGCCAATGCCGGTCAGGGTTGCGAGAGATCCACTCGTATCTTCAATGACCTTGGCACGCGCCGGCGTAGCGCACACAACCGCCGCCCCAAACGCCGTTATGACGAGAAGGATGGAGGTCAACTTACCAGTCGGCATCGATCGAAAACTCCGCCAGGAATCTACGCACGACTATAGCATTCTCGCTGGGTCGAGGCAGCAATCCTGACTGCTGGGCGCAGCCGCTATTTGCCCGCGCCGCCGGCCGATCTACCGTCTTCAAGGTCATCGCCCTCAAAACGCGGAATGCCGAAGTGACCGCGCAGATGCAGCAGGTCCACAGGGCTCAGGTCGCCCGCCAAGGTAGCAAGGGTGAGACCTTTGGGGCTTTCAACCAATACGACCGCGCCACGCACATTTACTCCGTCCATTACCACCCACACGTCGGTGGTTCCGCTATGCACAGGGCCGCCCTTGCTGGAACTGCTGATGACGTGCTTCCATCCGCGCAAGTGATAGGACTCGCGGATGGCGTCGACTGCGGCGGGATCGGCCGTACCGTCAGCGGCAAAGCGGAGTATGTGCACGCTAACGCCGTCGACTTTGGCCACGGATTGCTTCACGTCGGCATCTGCTTCGGGCAACAGCCCTGCCGCGGCGGCGAGCATGGTGCGGTCGAGAGTGAAACTCTCTTTGGCCAGTGCCTGCGCGCTCAATTGCGCAAGCGCCGGTGGCACCCACTCCAGGATGGCCGGTCCAATGTCGGAATTGGCCGCAGCGGACGCGTTGCCGGCGTCCGGCGACGGGGCGGAAGGCTGGACGGGCGCTTGCGCCAGCCCAAACCCGCAAGCCAGGGCGGCGCTCAAGAGAGGGATTGCCAGGGTAAGGATTCGTTTCATGCAGTATTAAACGTTGGAGCGTCGGAAAAGTTGCCGCGGCGCAACGGGAGAGCTGGTTGCACGATTTTTCAGCGCCGGCAGTGGCCCGAATGGACAGGTTTTGTCTTCCGCGCGGGCCGCCGTTATGAAGCGCCAATAAATTTGCTGCGAATCTCTGTTCGCACCCGCCCAGATGCGATAGACTCATGCGGGAACGTTCGAAATCTGCCACAAAATTCACCCCCACGGAGGGCACATAGAAATTGGGAAAAAGCATGGTCCCGAAGAAGCTTTTCTTCACCAAAGGCGTCGGCAAACACAAGGAGCGGTTGACATCGTTTGAGCTGGCCCTTCGGGATGCGGGCATCGCCTCGCAGAACCTGGTGCGCGTCTCGTCCATCTTTCCGCCGCAGTGCAAGATGATTCCGCGCAAGGAAGGTTTGAAGTATCTGAATGACGGCGAAGTCGTGTTCGCGGTGATTGCGGAAAACTCCACGCGCGAGGCGCACCGGCTTGTCGCTGCGAGCATTGGCGTGGCTATTCCGGCCGACCGCAATACCTACGGCTACCTCAGCGAGCATCATAGCTTTGGCGAGACCGAAGACCAGGCGGGCGAGTATGCCGAGGAGCTGGCTGCCGAGATGCTGGCCACCACGCTCGACGTGGAATTCGATCCCGATACGAGCTGGGACGAGAAAAAAGAGATTTACCGCATCTCCAACAAGATCGTCCGCACCAGCAACGTCACCCAGTCAGCGGTGGGCGACAAACGCGGCAAGTGGACGACAACCATCGCCGCGGCGGTGCTGATCCTGGAAGAGTAACGGCCAGCAGTTTGCAAAGATGAGATCGGAGGCCAATTCTGCCCGCGCGGGGTTGGCCTTGCTGTCTGGGCCAGGACCGCTCACCGGAGAGGATCGAAGGACAAAGCATGACCACGGCGTCAAAATTCACCGTTGCCCTTGTGCAGATGCGCATGGGCGCTGACCCGGAGGCGAACTTTGCATCCGCGGTCAAGCACATCCGCGAGGCGGCGCGGCGGGGCGCGCAAATCGTCTGTCTGCCGGAACTGTTCCGCACCCAATACTTCTGCCAGCGCGAAGATTTGAAGCTGTTCAATCTGGCGGAGCCGATTCCGGGCCCGACGACCAACGCTCTCTCGGCGCTTGGCACGCGAACTATGCGTGGCGATTGTGGCGTCTCTGTTTGAGCGGCGTGCGCCGGGGCTTTACCACAACACCGCGGTCACGCTGAATTCCGACGGACAAATCGCCGGCGTCTACCGCAAGATGCATATCCCCGACGATCCGCTCTACCACGAGAAGTACTACTTCACGCTGGGCGATCTCGGTTTTCAGGCGGTGGATACGAGCGCCGGCCGCGTGGGCACTTTGGTCTGCTGGGATCAGTGGTATCCCGAGGGCGCGCGGATCACCGCGCTGCAGGGCGCCGAGGTACTGTTCTTTCCCACGGCTATCGGCTGGCACCCGGCGGAAAAGGATGAGTTCGGCGCCGCACAATTCGACGCATGGAGGACCATGCAGCGAGCGCACGCCATTGCCAACGGCGTCTACGTGGCTGCCGTAAACCGCGTGGGTCTCGAGCATGGCGAGGTCAAAATGGCCCAGGGCGATGTGCTCGTCAATCGCACACCGGGACCGGGGCTCGAGTTCTGGGGCGGCAGCTTCATCGCCGATCCCTTCGGCCGCATCGTGGCCGAGGCCGGACACGATGCCGAGGAGATCGTGCTGGGCGAGGTCGACCGGGCGCTGATTGAGGAGACGCGCCGCAACTGGCCCTTCCTGCGCGATCGCCGCGTGGACGCGTACGCCGGGATTACGCAACGCTATCTCGATGCCGCTAGCACCGAGACCAAAAACACCAAATAACGGGTGCCCCCGGTCCCTTGCTTTTGGGGACCGGGGATATGACGTGAGGAAAGCCCGACTTGATCGAACCCACAAAACCCCCGCGCCAACTTGGCTACCGCATGCCCGCCGAGTGGGAGCCGCATGAGGCCACATGGCTGGCCTGGCCGCACAATCCTGAAGATTGGCCGGGCAAGTTTGCGACGATTCCATGGCTTTATGCCGAAATCGTGCGCCTGCTCGCCGCGCGCGAACGCGTGCACCTGATCGTCGAGAATGCCGCGATGGAAGGGCGCGTAAAGAGCATGCTCAAGCGTGCGTGCGCGAACCTCGACCAGGTGAGCTTTCATCGCTGGCCCACCGATCGCGGATGGACGCGGGATTCAGGTCCGATCTTCGTCCAAAACGCCTGAGGGCCGCGTAGGCCTGACCAATTGGCGCTTCAATGGGTGGGCCAAATATGACGACTGGCATCTCGACGACAAGTTGCCGGGTCGCGTGACCGAAGCTGCTCGGCTGCCCGGCATGGCAACCGGTCGTCCAAGACCAGAACGGCACGAACCGGCGGGTGGTCCTTGAGGGCGGGTCGATCGACGTAAACGGCCAAGGCGTTTTGCTCACCACCGAAGAATGCCTGCTGAGCGAGGTGCAGCAGCGCAACCCCGGCCTGAGCCGCGAGCAGCTGGAGCGCGTGTTTTACGATTATCTCGGCATCGATCAAGTCATTTGGCTGGGCCGCGGCATTGTGGGCGACGACACGCACGGTCACGTGGACGACATTGCGCGCTTCGCCGGGCCGGCGACGATTGTTGCGGCCGTCGAGCCGGACACGCAGCGACCCCAATCACGCGCCGCTCAAAGAAAATCTCCTGCGATTGAAGGCCGCGCGCACGGCCGAAGGAAAGCAGTTCACCATTGTCGAGCTTCCCATGCCGCGCCCGGTGGTGTTTCGCGGGCAGCGGCTGCCGGCCAGCTACGCCAATTTCTACATTGCCAACGGCCTGGTACTGATGCCCACCTTTCACGATCCCAACGACCGCGTGGCGCTGAACCTGCTGGCCGAGGTTTTTCCGGACCGCGAAGTCATCGGCGTGCACTCCATGGACCTGATCTGGGGCCTGGGCGCATTGCACTGCATGACGCAACAGCAACCCGGCAGCGCTAGCATCGAAACCATGATCGACGATCGCGAAGCCATGGATGCGGCGCTCGCTCGAGGCTCGGCTCGCTGCTGAAGGCGGCGAAGTGCCCATCGGCGCCGTGGTCGTGTATGAGGGCGCAATCCTTGCGCGCGCGCAGAATTGCGTGATCCGCGCGACGTGGACCCGACGGCGCACGCGGAAATCGTTGCACTGCGCACGGCAGCCAGGGCATTGGGTAATTATCGGCTGGCCGGTTGCACGCTCTACGTCACGCTCGAGCCCTGCGCCATGTGCGCCGGAGCCATGATTCACGCGCGCATCGATCGCCTGGTCTTCGCCGCTGCCGATCCCAAGGCCGGCGCTTGCGGGTCAGTGCTCGCGGTCCTCAATCATCCCCAGCTCAATCATCAAATGGAAGTCGACCAGGGAATCGGCGCGGAGGAGTCGGCGGAACTGCTGCGTAGCTTCTTTCGCGAGCGTCGGTAGGTAAAGTCGCGCGAACATGGCCGGAATTGTGCGTATCCCGGTGTGCGGTGACTAGCGCGCCTTTAAATACCCGTCATAGCCCCCCGCGCCAATCGTCTTGGCGACATCCACGAGTTTCTGTTTTTGCAGGATGCAGCCTTGCATGGTCATGACTTTTTGCGGCGAATCTTGCAGCGACTGCAGTAGCTCGTTGAAGCGCTTCTTGTCGAGTTGCCGAATTCCGACGAGGGCATAGCTCTTGGCTTCGGCATCTCCGGCGGCGTAGATTTTTTCGAATTCCTCGAGGGCGACCGTGGGTGGCTGGGATTCTATGACCCTGAAGTCGATTTCACCCTGAGAAGTCTTCCCGATAAATCCCACACCGCCGAATGCGAAAACTCCCGTATTCGAAATGCTTTGCACGGCGGCCGTCAGCGGGTTTTGCGCATACCCGGTACTGCAGAGAATCGCAAGCAGGAGCGCAGCCGACCTTTTCATTGCGGATTCCCCCAGAATGTCCTCACAGGTTTGACGGCTGCAGGCGCCAAATAGACTGCTTCAGTGACGGGTTAAAGCCTTAATTCGCGCCGCTTCCGCTGGCCACCCGGCCGCCAGTTCCGCACAACTTCCGCTGCGATAATCGGCGAAGTCGAAGCCGGGAGTGACCGTGCAGCCCAGCAACGCCACTTTGCCGCCGTCGATTAGCCGCGTGCCCTGCCACACGCCCGCCGGAACCACAAGCTGCACGTGCTGGCCGGCCGCCAAATCCGGTCCAAGAGCGAAGACGGCGGAGCCGCCGTCCGGGTAGTAGCTGCAGCATCTCCACGGGATCGCCAAGATAGAAGTGGAAGATCTCGTCGGAGGCGAGCACGTGCATCTCGGAGAAGGTCCCCTCTTCGAGCAGGTAGTAGATGGCCGTGCCATAAGGCCGCACGCCGCGCGAGCAGAGCCACGCTCACCGCCGACGTGTAGGTGCGGCGATACCATCCACCCTCGACCGGGTGCGGCTCCAGCCGGAGCAGCGCCTTAATCTCTTCGTGCGGTCATCGCCATCCTCACTTTTCTGAGTGGCCTTCATCACAGAGCATAGCAGCGCGTTGGCGGTAAAATTCGCCCATGACCGTGCAGTTATACGGCACCTATTGGTGCCGCGATTGCCGCAGGGCCAGGCAATTCCTGAGCGCGCACGGAATTGCCTTACACAGAGATCGATGTGGATGCCAACCCAGCCGCCGCGAATGAGATCGTTGACCGCGTGGGCAAGCGCGCGGTGCCGCAACTGGTGATCGACGGCGAGTGGTTCCAGCCCTACAAGCCCGGCCGCGGGCTGCTCTTGGAGGAATTGCACCAGCGCCTCGGAATCCCTCGCGAATAAACGCCTTAGCCTCGTACAATCAGACCGTGGCTCCGTGAATCGTGGCCCGTGGTGGCTGCCGAAGGTCATCCACAGGCTGCGGTTGACGGGCACGAATCACGAATCACGAAGCACGAATCGCTAACCACGAGGGGATCTTCCTTGATCGAACGCTATACGCGCCCGGCGATGGGCGGCATCTGGACGGAAGAGAACAAGTACCGCTGCTGGCTGCAGGTGGAGTCGGCGGCGAGCACGGTGCTGGCCGAAGACGGCGTGATTCCAGCCTCCGCAGCCGAAGCCATCGCCACCAAAGCCACCGTCTCCGCCGCGCGCGTCGCGGAAATCGAGGCGGAGGTGAAGCACGACGTCATCGCCTTCACCACGGCGGTTGCAGAGTCTCTCAAGAGCCAGGGCCTGGACGCCGAGTCGAGGTGGCTGCACTACGGGCTTACGTCGAACGACATTGTCGATACGGCGCAGGCGCTGCAAGTGAAGGAAGCATCGGCGCTCATCAAGGAAGGAATTGCCGCGCTGCTGGCGGTGCTCAAGCGCCGGGCCCTCGAGTTCAAGTACACGCCCACCATCGGTCGCACGCACGGCATCCACGCCGAGCCGACGACCTTCGGCCTCAAGCTGCTCAACTGGTACGCCGAGATGGAGCGCAACGCCACGCGATTTGACGCCGCGGCCGAGGACATGCGCGTCGGCAAGCTGTCGGGAGCGGTGGGCACCTTTGGTCATCTGCAGCCGCAACACGAAGAAAAAATCTGCGCGCGGCTGGGTCTGAAGCCGGCGCCGGTGGCTACGCAGGTCATCCAGCGCGACCGGCACGCGGCCTACATTTCCACGCTCGCCATTATCGGCAGCACGCTCGACAAGATTGCCGTCGAAGTGCGCCACCTGCAGCGCACCGAGGTACGCGAGGCGCAGGAGTACTTCAGCGAAAAGCAAAAAGGCTCCTCGGCCATGCCGCACAAGAAGAATCCCATCACGAGCGAGCAGATCAGCGGGCTGGCGCGTGTGCTGCGCGGCAATGCCCAGGCGGCGCTCGAAGATATTCCGCTGTGGCACGAGCGCGATATTTCGCATTCCTCCGTCGAGCGGGTGATCTTCCCCGATTCGACGATTCTGGCCGATTATCTGCTGGCCAAGACGACGGATCTGATCGACCGCCTGCTGGTGTATCCCGAGCGGATGAAGAAAAACCTCGAATCCACGGGCGGGCTGATCTTTTCCGGGCAGCTTGCTGCTCGATCTGGCCGAGGCCGGCATGATGCGCGAGGAGGCGTACCGGCTGGTGCAATCGCATGCCATGCGCGCCTGGAAAGAAGATTTGAATTTCCGCGAGGAAGTAGCGAAGGTCCCGGCGATCGCAAAGCTGCTGAGCACGGAGAAGCTGGCTAAGACCTTCGATTACACGCGGCAGTTCGGCAATGTGGACGCGATCTTCAAGCGCGTGCTGGGAGAATGAGAAGGTAGAAGCCGCAGTTATGCATCTTACTGTCGCCATCACCGGAGCCTCGGGCGCGATACTTGGCCGCGAACTGCTGCGCGCACTGGAAGCCGACGCGCGCGTCACCCGCGTGCATTTTGTCGCGTCGGAGAACTCGCTGCGCGTCCTCGCCGAAGAACTCGACGTTTCCGGCCGTACAAATCTGCTGGAAAAGTTGCTCGGCACCGCCCCGAAGAAAACCATTCAGCATGCCGACGCCGATATCGGCGCGCCCATTGCAAGCGGCAGCCATCCATCAAATGGCATGATCGTTCTCCCGTGTTCCATGGGCACGCTTGCGGCCATCGCGCACGGTCTTGCCAACTCGCTCATCGCCCGCGCCGCAGACGTCACGCTCAAGGAACGCCGCCCGCTCATCCTCTGCGTGCGCGAGACGCCCTTCAACCGCATTCACCTGCGCAACATGACGCTGGCCGCCGAGGCCGGCGCGACGATTTTCCCTTGCATACCCGCGTTTTACAACCACCCGGCCGGATCGGAAGAAATGGCGCGGCAATTCGCCTATCGCGTGCTGGCGCACGTGGGCCTGCCGCAGCCCGGCGCGTATGTGTGGAAGCCGGAAGAGTAGAAATACAGGGACAAAGGGAACGAGGGAACAAGACAGCGAGGCACAGTGGGCAGGGAAGCCGGTCGATAGATGGATCAAGCTTGACACCCGCGCAGCGCGCCCCTGATACTGCCAACATGCTGAACTCAAGGGAATACGGAACCGCGGTCATGGCCATGTGTATGCCCCGTGGACCCGTCCGTGCGACCTTTGAGCGGCGAATGCGGTAACAGCGCAACCGATTCTTCAAGTCGAGCGGCCCGGGTCCAACGCGGATGCGGGCCGTTTTCATTGTGGCCCGCGGCTCCCCTTGCCGTTCCCCAGCAATGAACCTGTAAATCAGAGAAGGAGACTCCTCATGTCAGAATCAAAGCAGTATCAGCTTGCCACCCAGGCCGTGCACGCCGGCCAATCGCCCGACCCCACCACCGGCGCGCGCGCCGTGCCCATCTACCAAACCACGTCGTACCTGTTTCCAGGACGCGGACCACGCCGGCCGCCTCTTCGCGCTCAAAGAGTTCGGCAACATCTACACGCGCATCATGAACCCCACCACCGACGTTTTTGAGAAGCGCGTGGCCGCGCTCGAAGGCGGAGCCGCGGGTTTGGCCACGGCCTCAGGCCAGGCGGCGGAGACGCTCACCATCACCACGCTTGCCAAAGCCGGCGAAGAGATCGTCTCCACCACGTCGCTCTACGGCGGCACCTACAACCTCTTCCACTACACGCTGCCCAAGCTGGGCATCGTGGTGCGCTTTGTTGATGCGGACGACTTCGACGGCCTGCGCGCGGCCATCAACGCGAAGACCCGCGCCGTGTATACCGAGACGCTGGGCAATCCCAAGCTCGACGTGGTGGATATTGAAAAGCTCGCCGCCATCGCCCACGAGCACAAGCTGCCGCTGATCATCGACAACACTTGCGCGTCGCCGGCGCTGGTGCGGCCCATCGAATGGGGCGCGGACATCGTGGTGAACTCGGCCACCAAGTACCTCGGCGGCCACGGCACCGCCATCGGCGGCGTGATTGTGGACGCGGGCAAGTTCGACTGGGCAGCTTCGGGCCGCTTCAAGGAATTCACCGAGCCCGATCCCTCGTACCACGGACTTGCGCTACACAGAGGCGTTCGGGCCGCTGGCGTTCATCCTCAAAGCGCGCGTGCAGGGCCTGCGCGACACCGGCGCGGCGCTGTCGCCGTTCAACTCGTTTCTGCTGCTGCAGGGCATTGAAACGCTGCACCTGCGCATGGAGCGCCACTCCGAGAATGCTCTGGCCGTGGCCAGACATCTGGAGCAGCATCCCGGCGTGGAGTGGGTCAACTATCCCGGCCTCGAATCCAGCTCGCTATACGGCGCGGGCCAAGAAGTATTTGCCTAAGGGAGCGAGCGGGTTGGTCACCTTCGGCATTAAGGGCGGCTACGACGCGGGAAAGAAGCTGATCGACACGCTGGAGCTGTTCTCGCTGCTGGCTAACATTGGCGACGCCAAGTCGCTTGTCATTCATCCCGGCCTCCACCACGCATCAGCAGCTTTCGGCGGAGGAGCAGGCGGCCACCGGGGTCACGCCGGAGCTGGTACGGCTCTCTGTCGGCATTGAAGACATTCGCGACATTATTGCCGACCTCGACCAGGCGATCGAAGCCGCGAACGGACATGCCTTCACGGGCGCCGCCAAGGCTCATGCTGCAAAATAGGAGAGGTAGCTTCTAGCCTCCAGGTTGTTGATCGCACGAATTGGAGCTCTGGCATCTCGATATCCCAGGTCTCAGAATCGAGACCTGGGGCACCCATAGATGTTGGAAAAACAACTTTCGAAAAGCTAGGAGCTAGAAGCTGTTTTTATGTCCGATAGCTTTAGTCGCAGCGGCGCTTCGCCGCCCAAAACTATAGAGCCGACCTACGAGGGCGACTTTGTGCTCGACGGCTCCCTGCCGCTTGAGTGCGGCCATGCCCTGATCTGTCCCACGCTGCATTACGCCGTCTACGGCCGGCTGAATGCGGCGAAAGACAATGCCGTTCTGGTTTGCCACGCGCTCTCGGGCTCGGCGCTGGTGGGCTCGTGGTGGCCGGAAATCTTCGCTCCCGGCGCGGTCCTGTCGCTGGAGCACGATTTCGTCATCTGCATCAACATGCTGGGCTCCTGTTACGGCTCCACGGGGCCGGGGTCCGTCAATTCTGAAACCGGCGCAACCTACGGGCCGGATTTTCCCCTGGTGAGCGTGCGCGACAACGTGCGGGCGCAGGCGCGTCTGCTCGATTCGCTCGGCATTCGCAAATTGCGTCTGGTGCTGGGCGGATCCATCGGCGGCATGCAAGCACTGGAGTGGACCGTTCTCCATCCCGAGCGTGTGGAGCGCGCCCTGATCATCGGTGTCACGCCGCTTTCGGCTATGGGCCTGGCGCTCAATCACCTGCAGCGGCAGGCCATTGAACACGATCCCGAGTGGGCCGGCGGACGCTACCTGCCGCAACGGCCGCCCCGTCGGGGTCTGTCGCTGGCGCGCCAGATCGCCATGATCAGCTACAAGTCCGCTCCGCTCTTCAACGAGCGCTACGGGCGCAATCCCGACCGCAGCGGCGAAGATCCGTATGTGGCTGAGGGCGCGTACGGCGGTCTCATCGGCGGGCGGTTCGACATCGGAGGCTATCTCGACCACCAGGGAAAGCGGTTCATCGACCGTTTCGACGCCAATGCCTATCTGGCGATTCTGCGCGCCATGGATACCTGGGATCCGATTCGGGGCTACAACTCTCCTGAAGAAGCCTTTGGCCGCATTCGCGCCAGGCTGAGCTTCATTGGCATTAGCACCGACTGGCTTTTCCCCGCCGCGGAGGTGCGGCAATTCGCCGAAACCATCCGCCGGGCCGGCGCCCATGCCGATTACCGGGAGATGGAAAGCGACCACGGCCACGACGCCTTTTTGGCCGAACAGGCAGAGTTGGTGCGGCTGTTGCAATCGTAGTTAACAGCCTCGCTGCCCCGGTTTTTCCCCGGCCGGCAGATGCCTGACCGCCGATAATCGCCGCGGTGCCGCTTCACCACCCAACCGGTGCGTCCCGCCTCGCATCAACTTGCTTGTCAGAGGCGGGATGGCTTTCTATAATCCTCCTACGCAGCATTGTGGGCCGTGGTATCGTAATATCCGTTGCTATAACTTTCTGCCGCCAAGTTGGATGGTTGGACATTGGCTGGCGAATGAGCAATTTGTAGTTCCCATTTCGACAGTTCCCAGGAGCATTGCATGAACAAGTTAGTCTTTGCATCTGCGATGGCATTGGCAGGCATGTGCCTTGTTTCCACGCCCGCGCTTCGCGCTCATGGCCAGACCATCCAGATTCAGGATCCGGCCGAGTTCAACAGCTATCAAAACGCCACCACTCAGAACGATCCGGCGCAAAAATGTGCGGCGCTCGAGAGTTTTCTCAAGACCTATCCGCAAAGCACCGCCAAGTCGGCCGCACTTTCTCAGATGATGGATTGCTATGGCCAGACCAACCAGATGGACAATTTACTGAGCGCGGCGAGCCGACTGCTGCAAATCGATCCCAACAACCCGCAGGCCATCTTCGCCTCCGTTTATGTGAAGAAGGCCCAGTGCGGCAAGGCTCTCGACCCCAGCGGTTCGGCTACCGACCCGCAGACCTGCGACGACGCGGCGGCGCTGGCCCAAAAAGGCCTCACAGTGGCCAAGCCTGCGGGCACGTCGGACGCGGATTGGAAAACGCTCACCGGCAATTACTATCCCATCTTCCACTCGGCCATCGCCTTTGACGACATGGTCTCGAAGAAGGACTACGCGGGCGCCATCAAGGAGTACACGGCCGAGTTGATGCTGTATACGCCGCAGCAAACTACGGTCCCTGGCCCGGGATTGCAGGACACCTTGCAACTTGCCTCGGCCTATTCCAAGCCCGGCGACTCGCGGGATGAAGTCAAGGCCGTCTGGTTCTACGCGCGTGCGTGGGACTTTGCGCCTGCCAGTTTCAAGTCGGTCATCGAGCAGCAACTCGATTACTGGTACAAGCGCTATCACGGCACCCTCGACGGCGAAGCGGCCGTTACGCAGCAGATCACCACCATCAAGGGCCAGGCCCAGGCGACCCTCTTCCCGCCTGCGGATTTCAGAATCGAGCCTGCGCCGACTCCTGACAAGATCGCGCATCAGGCCCTTATCAGCGGCGATCCCCACAACCTGAACCTTGAGGATAAGGAGTACATCCTGGCCAATGGTACTGACGCGGATGCCACCAGTCTCTGGGCTCTGCTGAAGGGTCAGCCGACACCGGTTCCAGGCAACGTGATCTCCGATCCGGCAACCGTGTTGAAGATTACTGTCACCACGACCGCCTCGCCCAAGCCGAAGGAATTCGAGGTCAAGCTGACCAATTCCGTGGCCTGCAGCGCCGTACCTGTGCCGCCCACCGAATTGAAGATCAAGGACGCGCAGGACTACATTCTGGCCAACGGCGTGAAGGCTGATACCGACGCCATGGGAGACGTGCTGACAGAGACACCCGCGCATCTGCACAGGATCGAAATCGTGCCCTCGGTGACGGTCATCAACGTGGCCGTGACGCAGGACGCCAAGGACAACCAACACGCCGATTTCACCGTCAACCTGAAGGAGCCGCTCTCCTGCAAGGAGGTTCCGGCGAGCGGTTCGATTCTAGGGCTGCAACCCGCTGTCGAGTTGAACGGCACCTACGACACCTATACAAAGGTTCCGGGGGCAGGTACTGCGGGTCCCACGGTGCAGATCGTGCTGCGTGATGGATTCGTGCAGCCGGAGGAGAAGAAGGGGGCGCCGGTGCACCATCCCGCCAAGCCGGCTGCTGGACACCACGCGGGTATGTAATTCAACCCCGGTCAAGGAGCCTTGCATGGGGCTCCATGACTAATAAGTTTCTGGGATTTTGAAAGGGCAGTCCGCATCGGCGGGCTGCCCTTTTTTCTGTGCGGGCCTGGCACACAGATCGGTGCAATTCCGGGCAGCGAGCACCCAGGATTTTGTGAAAAAGGCTGCTCCATTGAATGGTGCTTATTCGCCGAGCATGATGCGCTGGATGGCGGAGGCGCGGCCGGTTGTTGGATCGCATGTGACCACCGCGGCGCACATTTTTGGGTTCCCTCTCGCGGCCTCGAACTTGCCCGGCATGCCGGTGAGGAACTTGTGCAGCACCAGCTCTTTTTCCACGCCGATGATGCTGTCGTAGGGGCCGCTCATGCCCACATCGGTTTGGAATGCGGTGCCGTTGTGCAGAATGCGCTCATCGGCGGTGGGAATGTGCGTGTGCGTGCCCAGCACCGCCGTCACGCGTCCATCCAGATACCAGCCCATGGCGACTTTCTCGCTCGTGGCCTCGGCGTGGAAGTCGACGACGATCACCTTGGCCTTGATTCGAGCCAGCAGCGCATCGGCGGTGCGAAAGGGATCGTCAATCGCCGTCATGAAGACGCGCCCCTGCAATTGAATTACGGCATAATCCACGCCGCTCGCGGTCACGCCTTCGAAGACGCCGTGTCCCGGTGTTCCCGGCGGGAAATTGGCGGGACGAATGACGCGCCGGGGACGATCCACAGTCGCACTATTGGCGGCCAAGTTCATGTAATCGATCAATTCTTTCTTGTCCCACACATGGTTGCCCATTGTGAGCACGTCGGCGCCCCAGTCGAAGATGTCCTCGGCGATTTGCGGCGTGAGGCCGAAGCCGCCGGCCGCGTTCTCCGCGTTCACGATGGTGAGCTCGACCTGGTGCGCCTCGCGCACGTGGCCGATGTGCTCGCGCACGATCCTGCGCCCCGCGCTGCCGAAGATATCGCCGACGAAAAGGATGTTCAAAGTGGACTCCAAGCGGGGTTAGCGTTGTTAGCGGAGTTAGCGGAGCTAGGAGACCTAGCCCACAGTCTCCGTCTTCCCGGTGCCTTGGTCCCTGGTTCCCTCGTTCCCTGTTTTTCTCATCAGCGGGAACAGAATCACATCGCGAATCGACTTCGATCCGGTCAGCAGCATCACGAGGCGATCGATGCCGATGCCTTCGCCGCCCGTGGGCGGCAGGCCGTAGGCAAGAGCGCGCACGTAATCCTCATCCATCGCATGTGCCTCTTCGTCGCCGTGGGCGCGCTCGGTCAGTTGCTGTTCAAAGCGCTTGTGCTGCTCCACCGGATCGTTCAGCTCGCTGAAGGCGTTACCCAATTCAAAGCCGCCGGCAAAGATCTCGAACCGCTCAACGTGGTCCGGGTCGTCGGGTTTCTGCTTTGAAAGCGGGGAGACAACCGTCGGGTAGTCGTAGATGATGGTCGGCTGGACGAGGAACGGCTCGACCACAGCCTCGAAGAGGTTGTAAACGGACTTGCCAATAGGAGCGCCCTCCACCGAATCGTCGAAGACCGCTTTCACAGCGCGGCTCAACGTGCCCAATCGTGCAAGGCTTTCCGCGCCCTCGCCAGTGTTCTCTTCGGCAAGAGCTCTACTTCCGGCCTCCGCTGCGGCCTGTTCCAGCCGGTCGACCGCATCCTGCAGAAGCTTCTGCAACGGATCGGTTGCAGATAAGTGCGCGATACCCGGTTTCCGCCCGGCTTCCCTGGGCCAGAATTGGATGATCGCCTCGCGCATCTTCAGCCGCGTCCACTTCCCCAAATCGATGGTGTGCCCGTTGAACTCCGTCACCGTCGTCCCGTTCACTTCCATCGCTACGAACTTGATCAGCTCTTGGGTCAGGTCCATCAAGTCGTGGTAGTTCGCGTAGGCCTGGTAGAACTCGAGCATGGTGAACTCGGGATTGTGCTGCGTGCTCACGCCCTCGTTGCGGAAGTTGCGATTGATCTCGTACACGCGATCGAGTCCGCCGACAACCAGCCGCTTCAAATAGAGCTCGGGCGCGATGCGCAGATAGAGGTCCATATCGAGAGCGTTGTGGTGTGTCTCAAACGGCCGCGCCGCCGCGCCGCCGGCGATGGGCTGCATCATGGGCGTTTCCACTTCAAGATAGCCGCGGCTGTCGAAGAAGGTACGCAGCGCGCGCAGCACCTTGGCGCGCTTCACAAAGACTTCGCGGGCTGCGAGATTGGCAAACAGGTCGACATAGCGCTGGCGGTAGCGCAATTCAACGTCTGCCAACCCGTGGAACTTCTCGGGCAGCGCAAGCATCGCCTTCGAGAGAAAAGTCAGCGTCTCCACATGCACCGTGAGCTCGCCGGTGCGGGTGCGAAAAAGATAGCCGGTGACGCCGATGTGATCGCCGAGATCGAGCAATTTGTAGAGCGCGAATGCCTGCTCGCCGACGGCGTCGAGGCGCACGTAGATTTGGAGGCGCTGACCCTCCTGCTGCAGCGTGGCAAAACCCGCCTTGCCCTGCGCGCGAATAGCCATGATGCGTCCGGCCACGGTCACGGTCTGACGATCGGCCTCAAGCTCCTCGCCGGTGGCCTTGTCCCACTTGACCCGCACCGCGGCAAGCGAGATCGCCGTCTCGCCTTGCATTAGAGGAAAGCGGTTGGGATACACGGCCTGCCCCAGCTTTTCGATTTCTTTGAGCTTCGCCTGGCGCAGCTCAAAAAGGTTCTTCTCAAATTCCGATTCGAACTCCATGCCTACCATTCCAAACTGATCGAAGGTCCAACCGCCAGTATAGCGGCTGCTGTCCGACGCGGGATGCCGGCCCTGCACCGTGTCCGCCATCACGCCTGCGTGTGACGGCCCCACCAATCGGGACTGCGGGAGTCAAAATAAATCAGGAGGACCTCATGAAACACGAGATTGCCACGCTCTTTTTCTGCATTTGCCTCGCGACGGGCCTTCAGGCTCGCTCCACGACTCTGCCCGATGCCTGCGGCGATGACAGGGTAAAATTCGATGTCACCACGCAAGAAGGCCAACCAGCGCCTGCGCCTCCGGCAGCCGGCAAGGCGCAAATTGTCTTTATCGAAGATGGCAGCGGGTGGCATGATATCGTCCGCTTCGGCATGGATGGGGCGTGGGTGGGCGCCGACAAGGAGAACTCGTACTTCACACTTGAGGTCACGCCGGGAACGCATCACCTGTGCGCAAGCTGGCAAGGAGGGACGAGAGGATTCGACCTGGCTCCCGTCACCGCCGAGCCGGGCAAGGTCTACTACTTCGCGGCCGAGGTCACGAAGTCCCAATACTATTATCACTTCGATCTTTCTCAATTGAACGACGATCAGGGCAAATACCGAGTCAAGACCAGGAAGCTCAGCACCTCAAAGCCGAAACCGGAAAACCAAAATTAGATGAGCCGACGTCCTTCGCACGCCAAGGCATCCATCGTGTATAAACACGATGGTGCCTTACCATAACCCCATCCCGGAGCGAAAGCGGCGCGACCCAGACGGCGCCGGCGAGTCAGCTAAAGGCGGGTTCGGCGGCATAATGGGTGCGTGGGTCCAGGCCGAAAAAATGATCCAGATCGCGCTGGTGCTGCCTTGTGCGGCCTTTATCTGCTGGCTGCCCGGCTTCTGGCTTGATCGCCATTTTCACCAGACATGGATCGCGATGGCCGGGATTGTGTTTGGTATCATCGCCGGGCTGGTT
Organism: uncultured Acidobacteriota bacterium; assembly: GCA_963826735.1. Taxonomy (GTDB): domain Bacteria; phylum Acidobacteriota; class Terriglobia; order Terriglobales; family Acidobacteriaceae; genus Telmatobacter. Next base: position 143,239 of record CAWGYN010000001.1, on the reverse strand, counting down.
GCAGCCATCCGCATGGCGATGGTATATGCCAACGATCCCGGTATGAACAAACTGGACGAGAATGGGAATGAAGCGGACAAATCCGGCAAGACGGGAGATTCGGGCACGCCCTCATGAGCGATGAATTGCAGATATTTTCCGACATCACCGATGCGGACCTCGAAAGAATGCTTCACGGCGCGATCCGTAACACATTGATTTTCGGAGTGCTAGCGTCCCTTGTCGTGTGGAAAGCCTCGAGTTGGCGCGATGCCGCGATGCTGGCTACGGGAACCGCCATTTCAGCCGCCAGCATCTTTGAGTGGCGCCGCCTGGCGCACTTCATCGCCGCCAAAATGGACAAGAAACAGACCCCGAGGGGCACGGGGTTTGCGGTGGTTTTGTTTGTGCTTCGTCTCGGCGTTTTCGCCGCAGCCATTTATGTTAGCCTGAAATGTTTCCACGGTTCTGCGATAGCACTCCTCTGCGGGCTGGCTTTAGCGGTCCTCACGCTGGTGTGGGGAGCGTTGCGCCTGCTCCGGGGTTGAATGCTGGAGCACGCGGGCTATGGCCCGGCCCGCCGGAAACGGAAAGATATCCAATTCTGATGCCGGAAAGTCTTGCCATTACACGCTTGTTGAATCATCTCTTCGCCGGGCCCGTGGTGTGGCTGATGGGTTTGCTGCGCATCCATCCGGCGCATCCCGCCGCGCCCATTGATGACACGTTTGCTCTCGAACTGCTGGTCGCGTGCGGCCTCATCGCTTTCTTCCTCATCGTGCGCCTGACGCTTTCGGTGGAGAAGCCCAACCCGGCGCAGCAGATCGCGGAAATGATTCATGGGTTCGTGGGCACTCAGGCGGAACAGATTATCGGCCACGGGTACGAGCGCTTCCAGGCATTCGTGACCTGCATCGGCCTCTTCATTGTGATCCTGAATTTGCTCGGTCTGGTTCCGGGCATCACCACGCCAACAAGCCTGCCGCGAGTGCCGCTCGGCATCGCGGTCCTGACATTTCTTTACTACAACTTTCAGGGTCTTCGCGTGCACGGGCCCATCGGCTACGCCAAGCAGTTTGCCGGGCCCATGTGGCAGATTTCCTGGTTGTTGTTTCCCATCGAAGTCATATCGCATCTGGCGCGCATGATGTCGCTCACCATCCGTCTTTACGCCAACATGCTGGCCAGCGATCTGCTGACCTTGATCGCTTTTTCTTTCATCCCGTTCGTTATTCCGGTATTTCCACTGGCACTGCACGGCCTTGTGGCCCTCATCCAGGCGTATGTATTCATGGTTCTGTCCATGATTTACGTGGGCATGGCGATATCGCACGAGCACTAAAGGCAGCTATTAGCCTTTAGCTGTTAGCTTTTAGCTGGTGTGCGGGAGAACTGAGTTCATGGTTCCCGCAGGAAAGAGCTAAAAGCCAAAGGCTAAGAGCTAGAAGCTCAAAAGGAATTCCGGCGGAGAGCGCTTCCGCTCCGCACCAACGGAAGGCCGCAAGCGTGAGGAGGCCAGCACGGTGAGCCTCAACCACCTACTGGCGGTCAATTTCAAGGGAAGCAGGAGAACTATGCGGAAACTTCAGTATGTGTTCATGGCCCTGGCGGCGCTTTGCTTCGCCATTCCGGCCTTTGCGGACGGCGGTTCGCCAGCCATTGACATGGTACCGGTCGGCGTCGGCCTCGGCATGGGTCTGGCCGCCGGCCTTTGCGGCCTGGGTCAGGGTAGGGCGGTTGGCTCAACCACGGAAGCTCTGGCGCGCAACCCCGGAACCCGCGCCGGTTTGATGACCTTCATGATCATCGGCCTGGCCTTCATCGAGTCGCTCACCCTGTTCACCTTCGCCATGATTATCATCAAGGTGAAGTAAACTACCGATTCAGTCGGAATGAAGCGGCCCGGGCAATTGCCTGGGCCGCTTTTTATGCTTGAGGATTCATTTGCCTGAGAGCAGGGTTTCGATGGCTTTCTGGTAGCTCATTCCCTGGGGCAGCGGCGCGTAATTGGTTTGCACCTCCGTGGTGTCGAACACGCGGGTTTTGAAGACCACCCGGCCGCTCATCTGCATTTGGAAGCGCACCGTCCGCCACGGGGCGATTCCTTTGTCAGGGCCCATGTCCAGGCCCACGTCGGCCTGCTCGATCACGATCCAGCCTCCCTTATTCAGCCGGCCGAGGATTCCCCAGCCAAAATCCACATCTCGTTGCAGGTGGGCCTCCAACCGGGCCACGCGCAGGTACACGGGATCGATCCAGATCTCCCCGGCCATGGCGGGCAAGACCTCCGTCTCCAGGTAAAGCGGATCAAACCCCGGATTGGGCCGGAAGGTGAACTTCTCCACCTTGCCCGTGGGTCCTTCGCCGGGGCCGGCATCTTGATATACAAAGGCGCTGGGCAGGGCACGCAACACTTTGAGGACGCGGGCGGTGTCACCGTCCTCGGCCTGCTTGCGGCGCCGCTGTTTGCCGGGATCGCCGAGCAGTGCATTGAGCCGCGTTTCTTCATTCGCTTCGTCGACAGCGCTCAGCGGCTTATCGTTGATCGCAATCAGGCGCGCCACATCGCCGTCGCGGGTTTCCAAAATCTCCTTGGTTGTGATCACGCGTGGACTGGATTTGCGCAACTGGTAGCGCATGGGATGGCTTGCGACCTGGACCGCATTCAACTCATTGGCAAGCGCGCGCTCGACAAGGGCCTGACCCGTTGGGGGCGGCGCAGCCACGACCTTGCCTGAAGAGGGTTGCCCGTAGACCGGATTCACCCGAGGAAAAAGTAGGAGGAGGGCAATGAGTCGGTACACAACGAATAGTGTACGGTGCGGGTCGACGTCGGTGTTTTCTTCAAAATGCCCGCCGGGTGTATCGTGGAGAAACCCGCGCAGAATCGGCAATCTCACCCAGTCGCGAATTGCACCGACAAATTGAACCGCTGGGGCAGGGTTGATATAGTGCGGGCAGGGCCTCTAAGGCAGCTCGAAAGGGATCAAAGCGATGGCAGTGGACAATTCTCCCGCGCGAATCGGGAAAACGATCGTGATTTGTGGCGAAGTTCAGGGCAAAGAAGACCTGATCGTGGACGGCAGGGTGGAAGGAACAGTGAGCCTGGCGGAGAATCGACTGACCATTGGTCCCAATGCCAATGTAGCGGCCGACCTCACTGCCAAAGACGTACTGGTTTTGGGCCGGGTTCAAGGCAACGTAGTAGCCAGCGGACGCGTGGAGTTGCGTGCTGGATGCAACCTCGAAGGCGATATCCGCGCCCTGCGCCTGGCCGTTGAAGACAATGCCGTCTTTCGCGGCAAGGTGGACCTGACTCAATCGGTTTCGAAGGGGACCGAGGGTGTTAACTTGCAGCACAGCGGCGACGGTACTTTCTAGAATTGGGAAACTTGCGCCGGACAATTCCTGATTTTCCCATTCGCTTGTGTCCGGCCGTTTGAGGAATGCATTGTGCTGCGTCGGTGGTTCGATAAGAAACATGAGGCTACCGCATCCCCTGGGGCCGCAGGGCTTACGGGGCCTCGCGTACCGCGTCATTCCGGAGCATGGTCGGTGTTGCGGAAGCGCTTGCAGTCCGAGCCGGGGCTGCGCATTATCGATACCGGCTATACTTCGCCCGCCAACATCAACTACCTGACCAGCCTGGGCCATAGCGTATTTATGGCCGACCTTGTCTCCGATGCCTACACGGGAGATTGGCGCTCGGGCAGCGACGAGGACGGCAACCCGATCTGGAACGTCGCGGGCTATCTCGATCACTCGCTCAACTTCTCAGGACGCTCTTTTGACGTGGTGCTGTTGTGGACCGTGCTCGACTTTCTCCCCGAGCCATTAGTGGCGCCGATGGTGGAACGTCTGCGATCGGCCATGAATCCCGGCGGGCAAGTGCTGGCCTTCTTCCACACGCGGACGCAGGGCGAAGAGGTGGTGCGTTACCGCTACCACGTCACGCCCATCGATGACGTCGACATGCAGATCACGCAGCAGTTTCCTATCCAGCGCGCCTTCACCAACCGCAGCATCGAGCGGCTGTTCACGGGTTGGTCCGGACATCGGCAGTTCCTCGCCAAGGACAGCGTCTCCGAGGTCCTCATCACGCGGTGAGGAAGACAGGGAGCAAGGGAACAAGGGAGCAAGGGAGCAAGAGGGCTGCGACCGGGAGCGTGGCCAGGCATTGAGCTCACCATTTCGTGGCGCTGGCTACGAGGCGAACGGCAGCCACGGCTGCAATTCCACCACCGCATTTCCCTCTGCTGCCGCTTCCCTGGTCGCCGCTTCGAAGGTGTAGCGTTTTCCCAGCTTGAACTCGCGGCATATCGATGCGACCAGTTCCGTGACCCGCTGCCGGTATGCCGACGATACGAAGGCGCTGGCCGCGTAGCGCTGCTCGTAGGCGGCTAGTTGCGCGGGGAAGTGTTCGCGCACAAAAGCGAGAAAGGTAGGGAGCGAGCACGGCTTCAGGAACAAGGCTCCCGCCGCGAAGAAGCAGGCGCCGGCTTCGGCCGCTGCCCGGGCCACGGCGCGGATGGAGCCTGGACTGTCGGTTATTCCCGGCATGAGCGGGGAACAGAGAACGCCTGCGCGCAACCCTGCTTCGCGCAGTTGCTTCAGCGTGCGGATGCGCAGATCGGGCCGCGGCGCGCGAGGCTCCAACACCCGAGCCAGCTTGGCGTTCATGGTGGTCACGGTCAGGTGCACCGTGAGCTTGTTGCGCTTGCCGATTTCCTCAAGCAGATCGAGATCGTTCGCGATCAGAGTGGATTTAGTGACAATGCCCAGGCGGAATCCGCTGTGACGCGTGAAGACTTCAAGCAACGAGCGCGTAATTTCGAGCTTGCGCTCCAGTGGCTGATAGGGATCGGTGGCGGTGCCCAGTGCAATCTCAGTGCCCGGCTTCAGCCGACGCAACTCCTGCTCGAGGAGCCAGGCCGCATTCTCCTTGAAGTAAATCTTCTGTTCGAACTCCTCCGGCTGCATCTCGAGGAACTCATGGGTGTAGCGGGCGTAGCAGTAGCGGCATCCAAACTCACAGCCGCGATAAGGATTGATGGTGTGGGTGAAGGGAAGGCCGCGGCGGGAGACGGTCTTGTTCAGAATCGACCGCGAGGCGAGGGGACGGTACTCTGTGAGGCAGCCGGTGGAATTGAGCGGGGCCTGGGCGGCGGAGCGGGCCAAGCCGGTCAAAGGCCCCTTTTCGGAATTGGATTCGAGGATGGGGAAGAGGTTCTCTATTTTCGCCATATATTCGCCTTTTTAGAGGCTACGCTTGCCTTCACCCGCCGTCAAGATTTACTTCTCAGACGTGAAGTTTTAGGAGGATTACATGAGCTCAACCAAGACCACGCGCATTACCTGGCTCGGGCACGCCACGGTGCTGATTCAGACAGCCAAGGGAACCAATATCCTGATCGATCCCTTCATTGCGCATAACCCCAAGTACCCGCAGAGTTTTCAACTTCCAGCGAAGATCCACTACATCCTGCTGACCCACGGACATGGAGATCACATCTCCGACGCCGTGCCGGTGGCCAAGAAGCACGGATCTACAGTGGTTGCGGTCTACGAACTGGCGGATTTCATCGCCGGAAAGGGCATTCAGGAAACCATCGGCATGAACCTCGGCGGGACTGCGCAGCTCGACGATGTGGCCGCCACCATGGTCGACGCCAAGCACTCATCCGGCGCGCAGGACGAGAAGGGCGTTCATTATGTCGGCGTGGCCGGTGGGTTCGTGCTGGAAGTGGCCGGCGGACCCGCGCTTTACCATGCGGGCGACACTTGCGTGTTTGGCGACATGCAGATCATCCGCGAGCTATACAAGCCCGAGGTGGCGATGCTGCCGATTGGCGGCTTTTACACCATGGGACCGAAGGAAGCGGCGCTGGCCTGCAGGCTGCTTGCGCCCAAGGTTGTGCTGCCGATTCATTGGGGCACTTTTCCGCCGCTCAAAGGTACGCCTGAAGAGCTGGGCACTCTGGTTGAGCCGGGCGTGAAAGTGCTGCGCTGGCAGCCTGGAGACGAATACAAGGCCTGAGGATTCGCGCTAAATTAGAGGCCAGACACTGAAAGGCGCAAGCGATGACGACAGAAATGGTCGATGAGGTCTTTGCGAAGACGCTTGTCGGCGACTACGAAGACGAGGTTCCCTGGGCGGCGGTCCATGAATTGCAGCGCCTTGGCACCCGTGAGGTCTTCGACAGAGCTGCGGAATGGTGTGCGTCCGTCGAGCCCATAAAACGCGCACGTGGAGCGGACATTCTTGCGCAGTTGGGGCGAACATCGGAACATCCTGGGAATAACTACCCGGAAGAATCCCTCGCAGTCATTTCTTCATTGATTCAAACCGAGAAGGAATCGAGGCCGCTTGGTTCTGCGATCTATGCTTTAGGCCATATTGGCGATCCGCGGGCAGTATCACTTCTTGTGCAATATCGAAATCATTCGGTTCCTGAAATTCGCTCTGCGTTGGCATTCGCTTTGGGTAATTTCAGCGGCGATGCGAATGCGGCGGATATTCTCGTCCATCTATCGCGCGATGAGGATGAGGATGTTCGTGATTGGGCGACATTCGGAATTGGGGCGCTCGGAAAAGTGGATTCGCCCGCGATTCGAGATGCGTTGATCGGCAGGCTTGACGATTCCTTCGAGGATGCACGTCAGGAGGCAATCGTGGGCCTTGCGCGTTTGAAGGATGAGCGTGTCTTGCCAGCGCTTTTGTTGGCGCTTGACCAACCCGAAGTGCCCGACATCATCGTCGAGGCCGCGATCGAAATGCTGGGGCTATCGGATTCCGTCGAGGAGTGGACGCCGGCTAGCTGCGCCGCCGCACTGCGCGAGAAATTTGGACTTTAACTTTGCGTCGCTGCCGCCTGGCTGGTTTCACTTCGGGCGGCTGGCAATGGCAGAAGGCCGCGGCGCACGAACCACGAAACACGAGCCACGAAGCTTTACTGGTCGCGTGTCTGCTTGATGGCGCGCGGCGATTGCGTGATTCCGCCGGGACCGTGAGTATCCTGCGCGCCAAGGCGCATCGAGGCAGGCGATGCTGCGGCGCGGCAATTGCGCAGGTCGCGCAGGATCTCCTGCTTCTCGCGCGCGTACTGGCCGGCCAGGCGCGTCAGGGCGTAGGTGATGATGTCGCTGTGATGCAGGTCCGCCGCCGATGGGTCGCGGCGCATGTTCAGCCACAGCCGGTGCACCAGCTGCACGTCGTCGGGGCTCAGAGCCGGCGCATGCGGCCCGATGTAGAACACCTTGACGTCGCCGTCGGGGCCACAACATAGAAGTTGAACTGGCGCTTGGGCTCGGGCAGCGCCTCCCAGGCCTGTCCCATGTGGAAGGCCTGATCCTCGGCGGTCATCGAGCTGGAACTGCCGGAGACCACCGACTCCACTTCGAGCGAGTTCGCGGTCTGCGCCAGCGCGGCAAAGACTCGCCCGCCGGAACCACCAGCAGCGAAACCCTCTTGCCGAAGCTTTCGGCCACCGAGACGGCCTTGGTGAAGACCATCTGCTCGTGCTCGCTGAAGCTCTGCTGCTCGGCGCTCAGGTACTCCGGTCCGCCGACGCCCATCAGGCGCACGCTGATGACCACCACGTCCCGCTCATCGGTGCTGGTGCGCGCCAGCGTCCACTTCAGGGCCAGCGGATTGGCGGCATCGCGCATGGTGACCATCACGCCGCCGGGGCGGATGGCCGCCGACTCGCGGCTGACCGTGTCCTGGTGCTCCAGCTGGAAGTGGTCCTTCATCTGCCGCGCGGTGAGCGCGTGCTTGCGCAGGTTGATGCGCTCCGAGACGGTGAAGACGATGAAGAACGCGGCGGCAAACATGATGCCGCTGACGGTGGCGACCGACTTGGTGAACAGATTCACGGTGGCCGTGGCGAGCAGCACCATGAAGACCGAAAGCAGGCCGATGGGAATCTCGGTTTTTCCGATGCGGATGTTGGGCGGAACCTTCCAGCCGCGCTCGCCGTGGTACTTCCAGCGCAGCACCAGCATCGACAGGCTGTTGAAGGTGAACGACCAGATGACGCCGAAGGCGTAAGCCTCGCCCAGCATGATCACGTTGCCGCGGCTCACGATGATGGTGAACATCTGCAGGACGAAGACCAGGTTGACGATGCGATAGCTGGTGCCGAATCGCCGGTGCGGCTTGCGGAACCAGTCGGTGAGCACGCCGTCTTCGGCCACGCGCATCAGCACGCCGGTGGAGCCGATCATCGAGGTGTTGATGGCGCCGGAGAGAATCAGGAATCCGACCAGCACCACGAAGATGCGGAAGGCGATGCGCCAGACCAGCGGTCCCACCATGTACATCGCCAGGCCGGCGATCAGGTTGTCCGGTAGATGTGGGTCCGCTCGTAGTTGGGGATCAGCATCGAGGCCAGCAGCGTGGCGCCGCCGGTGAAGATCAGGCTGTAGATGGCGATGACGATCGCCGCGCGCTTCAGGTTCTTGAGCTTGGGATGCTCGATCTCGCGATTGACCTGGGCCAGGCTCTCCTCGCCGCTCATGGCCAGGATGGAGTGGCCGAAGGCCATCAGGATGCCGAACAGGCCGAAGATCGGCAGCCCGCGTCCTTTCAGGAAGCCGAGTGCATCATTGCTGAAATGGAGATGGGAGGGGATGGGCGAAGGCGGCAGAGAGGCGCCGCGGATGGCAACCGAATAACTGCCCCAAATCAGCAGAATGATCACCATGACGGTGGTGATCTGCATAACGCGCAGCGCCTTGTCGCTCGACTCCTCGATGCCCTTGATGTTCTGCCACCAGTAATAGATGGTCACCGCGGCCGCCAACAGCGCCGAGGTGTAGTTCATGTTGAACTGGATGGGATTGTTGTGCACGTCGATCAACGCCGGCGGCAGCCAGTGGCTCTGGTTGGCCACATTCATCAGCTCGTTCAGCAGGCCGGTGATGTATTGGCCGGCGGAAACGCCGGAGATGGGGCCGGTGAGAATGTAGTCGAACATCAGCGCGGAAACGCTGAGTTTGGCGAAGCCGCCGCCGAGCGCTTCCTTGACCACGCGGTACACGCCGCCGCGCGTGAACATCGAACAGCTTTCGACGTACACCGCGCGCACGGCGAAGCTGAACAGCATGATGCCGAGGATGAACCACGGGGCAGCGGCGCCCACCGCCTGCTCGGCGATGCCGCCGGCGTAAAAGGCTGAAGATCCGAGGTCGTTGAGAACGATGGCCGCCGCGCGCCAGAAGGAGATGAACGTGAGCATCACGGAGGACGCCACGATCAGCCGCACGCGGTCACTCGGAGGGGCTACGGTCGTTCGAGTAGAGGCCATCGCGTGAAAGCCGGCGGGGTACCGGTGGTGAAAAACTTTCTGAGCGAAACCACCGCTCTGCGACGAGTCTAATTCTCAAGCAAATGCATGTCAACGAAAAATAAAGATCCAAAAACGCCGGAGCCGCATCGCCTTTAGAGACGCGGGTTTCAGGTTGTTGCAAGGCGTCGGCAAATAGGCGTGATGGAGTCGCAATTGTACGTCACTTGACGTATACGTCAAGTGACGTATACTGGCCGTATGGCCGTAAAGAGAATGAATCTCGATCAGTTCATGGAGTTCCTGAAGAAGCAGCAGGGAGAGCAAACCGCCCAGCAATTCGCGACCAGGCTTGGGGTTTCTCCGCAGTACCTGAGCGACGTCTACAACGGAAGGCGGCCTCCGGGAGAGAGCATCACCGCGGCGCTCAAAGTCGAGAAGAACGATGGTCTACACGCATAGCGACGCCTGCCAGGTCTAGCCCGTTTAGGACCAGCCAGTCGAGAAATGAAGGCGGAGGAGGAAAAATGAAAGACAATTTCACGCGCATTGCGATCGTTCTGGATCGTTCGGGCTCCATGGAAAGCTGCAAGGAATCGACTGTGGCGGGTTTCAACGAGTTCATCAGAACGCAGCGGGAGATTCCCGGCGAGGCGATGGTCAAACTGGTGCAGTTCGACGATCAATACGAGACGGTGTTCGACAAGCCTCTCAAGGAGTGTCCGGAGCTGACACAAAACACATTTGCCCCGCGTGGATCGACCGCGCTGCTGGATGCGCAGGGACGCACCATCGTCGAACTGGGCCGGGAGCTTGCGGCGCTCCCCGAGTCATGAGCGCCCATCGAAGGTCATCGTGGTCACGCTTACCGACGGCCTGGAGAACGCGAGCAAGCAATACAACCTCGACAAGATCGGCGAGATGATCCGGGAGCAGAGAGACAAGTACAACTGGGACTTCGTTTTTCTGGGAGCGAATCAGGATGCCATCGCAGACGGCGGCAGCCATGAGTATCCCGCTGCCTTCGGCCATGAGTTACAGCACCAGCAACGCGGGCGTAGCGGCCACGATGGCGGCAGTTTCCCATTATGTGGGCGCAGCGCGTAAGGGCAAGGCGGCGGCGTTTTCGGCGGAGGATCGCAAGTCAGCAATGGAAAAGGATGCGTAAGGCCGGATCGCAGCGGGAAAAGTACCGCCGGTCTCCAGACCGGCTGTAGTGCGGGCGTCCACGCCCGCACACGCCCGAGAACGAATGCGAAATCGTGAAATCTCAGCTTCAGTCTTTGCCGAACAGCTCTTTCCCGTCCTCGAAGAAGCTGATCAGCACCACCACCGCCGATCCCACCAGGCCGACAAAGAACATCACTTCCAGCACGCGTATTGCGAAGACGGCTAATGCCATGCTTTCGATTCTACCGCAGGCAAATGTTTTACACTCGCCCATGTATGCAATCGTCATGGTACGCAGGGGTGGAAGCCGTGGGCTGCCGCGGGCTTTCCGCCGGCTTGCTGGAGTTGCCGTTTCCGTTCGCCGGACCGATGCCGCCGTGGCGCTGCGTCTTTGCGTGGTTCGCGCTGGTTCCGCTGTGTGGGCGCTGCTTTCGAACTCGCCAGATCAATGAGCGCCATCCCCTGCGCCGCGCGTTCTTCATCGCCTATCTCTGCGGCGTTCTCTGGTACGTGGGCAACTGCTACTGGATTCGCGACACCATGTTGCACTACGGCGACATGCCGCCTCTTGCGCCGGACGCTGCTGCTCATCGGCTTCAGCCTGGTGCTGGGACTTTACTTCGGACTCTTCGGGCTGGGACTGGTGCTGGTGCGGCGCGCCACCGGCTCGACGCGCCTGGCGCTCGCCTTCGCGCCGTTTCTCTGGACGGGCCTCGAACTGGCCGCCGCGCGCATCACCAGCGTTCCCTGGGACCAGCTCGGCTACTCGCAGGTCGATAATGCGCTCATCAACCAGCTCGCGCCGTGGACGGGCGTCTATGGGATCACGTTTCGTGCTGGTCGCGGTGAATGCGCTTCTTGCCGGCGGCTTGCTGGTTAAGCGCAACGCAATCAAAAGCCGGCCGCGTCGGGCCGCTGGGCATGGGCCGCTTGCGGCGCGTTGCTGCTGATTTCCGGTTTTGCGCGGCGTCTTTGTTCCGCCGCCACAGCCTCGCACCCACCGCAACCGCCGTTCTGATCCAGCCGAATCTCGATGTGGGCGCGGCGAACAACTGGCAGGGGCCGGAGTGGGACCGCCATATCGCCGAATTCACGCGCCTGGCCGGCGAGCAGTGCAAGACCTACATCGCCGGCATTCCGCAAACCGGCGCGCCCACGGGCGAAATCATCTGCCCGCCGTATCCCACGCATCCCGATCTGGTGGTCTGGCCGGAGTCGCCCGCGCCCTTCATCGAGGGCGACCCGCAGCTTCAAGCAGGCCATGCAGTCCGTTGCCGCGGCCACGCAGGCGCCGCTGGTGGTGGGCGGCATCGGCGTCGAATTCTCGCACAGCAGGAGCAATGCCTGGCACGACTACAACTCCGCGTTCATCGTCGACGCCGAGCGGCAAGCTCGTCGGCCGCTACGACAAAATCCACCTCGTGCCCTTCGGCGAGTACATTCCCTTCCAGAATCTGCTCACCTTCGCGCACAAGCTCACCGGCCGCGTCTCGCCGTTCACGCGCGGCACTGAGCGCAAAGTCTTTCTGCTCGACACGCAGAACGGCGGGCGTCATCGCTACGGCGTCTTCATCTGCTATGAGGCGGTCTTCGCCGACGAGGTGCGCCAGTTCGCGCGCAACGGCGCCGAGGTGCTGGTGAACATCAGCGACGACGGATGGTACGGCGACACCAGCGCTCCCTGGCAGCACCTGAACATGGCGCGCATGCGGGCCATCGAGAACCGCCGCTGGCTTCTGCGCGACACCAACTACCGGCGTCACCGCGGCCATCGATCCCTACGGCCGCGTGCGCCAGAGCATTCCCCGCCACCAGGCCGACGCGCTGCCGGCCGAGTTCGGCTTCCGCGACGACATCACCTTCTACACCGCGCACGGCGACGTGTTCGCGTGGCTCTGTGCCATACTGTCTATAGGCGTTGTTGGGCTTGGTCGCTCGAAGCGTCGAGTCTGACGCTGCCCAGCAAACTTGCAATCCAAAGTCAGGTCATAAGAGCAAAGCATGTCGTTGAACGATCTCGAATTCGCCTACGCTCCCGTGCGCGACCAAGTGCGCGACCTGCGGGAGTATCTTTGACCCTGCCCGCATCCGCAGGGAACTCGCCGACATAGAAAAGAAGCTGGCCGATCCGGCGCTGTGGTCCGATCCCGCCGCGACCAAGCCGCTGATGCGCGACCGCAAGCGGCTTGAAGCGCTGGTCGCCGACGACGACGAGCTGGTGCGCCGCACCGGCGACATCGAAGCCTACTTCGAGCTGGCGCGCGAGGGCGAAGATGTTCTCGCCGATCTGGAGCGCGAGCATCAAGGCGCTGGGCGACGTTTGCCGAAGAGCTCGAAGCGCGCACCATGCTCTCCGGCGAGGCCGATCCGCTCAACGCCATCGTCACCGTGCATCCCGGCGCCGGCGGCACCGAGAGCCAGGACTGGGCCGAGATGCTGCTGCGCATGTATCTGCGCTGGGCCGAGCAGCAGGGCTTCAAGACCGAGATGAACGACTACCAGGACGGCGAAGAGGCGGGCATCAAGTCCGCCACCTTCACCATCATCGGCGAGTACGCCTTCGGGCATGCTGGCCGGCGAAAGCGGCGTGCATCGGCTGGTGCGCATCTCGCCGTTCGACTCAGGCCAAGCGCCGCCACACTTCGTTTGCGTCGGTCTATGTTTCGCCGGAGATCGACGAAACGATTCACGTCGATCTGAAGCTGGAAGACCTGCGCATCGACACCTACCGCTCCGGCGGCAAGGGCGGCCAGCACGTGAACACCACCGACTCCGCCGTGCGCATGACGCACCTGCCCACGGGCATCGTGGTGCAGTGCCAGAACGAGCGCTCGCAGCACAAGAACCGCGAGAAGGCGATGAAGATGCTGCGCTCGCGGCTCTACGAGTACGAGCTCGAAAAGAAGCGCGCGGTCAGCAAGAAGCTCGAAGACTCGAAGCTCGAAATCAACTTCGGGTCGCAGATCCGCTCGTATGTCCTGCAGCCCTACCGCATCGCCAAGGACCACCGCACCAAGGTCGAAGTGGGCGACGTGGACAAGGTGCTCGACGGCTATCTGGAGCCGTTTCTGCGCGGCTATCTGCTGGCCAAGCGCCGCGGCACCGCGGTGGCGGCCGGCGCGGACGACGATCTGGACGTGTAAGAGACAGGGAACAGGGACGTGGAGTGACGGGCGAGTGAGCACGAACGGTCGAGCCAGCTGAACTCGAACATGAGCCGATGAACACTATGAGCAACGATCCGGCCATCATCGACGAAATGCTGCGCACCGCGCAAGACCATCGCCGTTGTCGGCATGAGCGACAAGACCGTGGCGCGCCAGCCACAACATCGGCCGCTACCTGGCCGAGCAACGGCTATCGCGTCTTCCCGGTGAATCCCGCGCTCGAGGAGGTGCTCGGCATGCCCATGCTATCGCCGACCTCGACGCCGCGCAGGCCGCCGCACGCGCAGCAAACAGGGCAGGGAATCGATCTCGTCGACGTCTTTCGCGCCTCCGAGCACGTGCCCGCCGATCGTCGACGACGTGATCCGGCTCGGCATTCCCTATCTCTGGCTGCAGGACGAGGTCATTCACGACGAAGCTGTGGCCCGCGCCCGCGCCGCCGGCGTCAAGTGCGTCCAGAACGACTGCATCTTCCGCGAGCACGCGGCGCGACCGGAATTGCACGGGAAACGGAGCTAGCGAGTAAGCAGGCCGGCAAGTAAGCGGGGCCGGCGAGTAGCCGGCCCCGGCCCAGCCCGATTTGCGACGGGCCATCCCCACACCGCCGGCGTCAAGTGCTTGCAAAACGACGGCAATCACCGCCGGCACGCCGCGCATCGTGAACTGAGAGCAGAGGCGAGCCGGCGGAACTGCAGCATCGTTTAAGTCGACACTCCGGTTATTTCATCGATGCGGGAATGTGATCCGCGGGAACGCAGGAGACGTACGTTTCTTTCATCGACGACACGTCCGTGTACGCCTTCACGTAGGCATCCCATTCGGCATCATGAACAGGAGGCTTGCTGCCCGGCTCGATGAAGTGATATTGGAGCACCATGTGATTGGAAAAGTGGGCCTCATTCGTTTTCTCATCCCGCTCCAGCACGCGCGCGGCGAAGATCCGGTCTTTGTAGCCGTGCTTCTCGTACCAGGCCTTATGCAAAGCCAGGGCCTGCTCATACTGTTCAAAGTTGCTGTCAGGCTTGATCTGGGTAAGCCGGACGATGGCGTAGACACCGTCGCATGCGGGCAATGGGCCCTTGAGCGAATACGCTGGTTCACTTTGGCCCAGGGTCATGGGAGTGAGAGTCGCGCCAATCAATACCAGCGCAGCGAACAAACTAGGGACTTTCATGAGACGAACCTCCTTGGGATGGGATTTGTGGGGGCGGGGGACTGAATGCGCAATCAAGGTAGCACACGAGCGCGGAGTTTGCATCGAAAAAAGAACGCTTTCCGGCCTTTTTCTCAAGGGCCGATGGGTTCCGCCAGTTGCCAAATTGGCGGCGGGCCATGCCGCGGCTGCGGGCTTCGCTCTCGTCCTGCCGGGACTCTCACGATCTTCGGCAGCGCAAACCTATTTTCTCTGGCTCACGCAGCATCTCCAGTCCTTTACACTGAGTCCAATCGTCAGGAGTGCAATTCTCTCTCCGCCATGCGCCGTTTCCGGTTGATTTTCGCGCTGCTCGCCGCATTTGCCGCGGTCGCCTTTCGCATTTGCCGCATCGAACTCGGCCGACGTTGCGCACCTGCATGTGCAACTGGTCTTTCCCAATCAGAACCTCAACACCGGAACTCCGGTGAATGCGGGTCTGTACTTCAAGCTCGAATCCGGCTGGCACGTCTACTGGAAGAACGCGGGTGACTCCGGCGAGCCGCCGCACATTCAGTGGACTCTGCCCGCCGGCATCACGGCGAGCGCCATCGAGTTTCCCGCGCCCCAGCGCTTGCCGCTGGGCCCGCTGATGGATTTCGGCTACGAGAACGAGGTTCTTTTCCCGTTCACCGTGCAGGCCGCTGCGACTGCCAAGCCGGGTTCCGCCACTTCTGCACGCACAAGGTTGACTGGCTGGTTTGCCGCGAGGTTTGTATTCCCGGCAAGGCGGAGTTGGACCAGAATGTCAATGTGGTTGCCGGGGCGCCGGTGCGTCAATCTGATCTCTCCATCCGACCAGGAGCTTTGGAATCGCCTCGCCAACACACTCCCGCAAGCGCTGCCTTCGTCCGACACGGCCGATCTTCCAGCCCACGCCCACCGGCTTCCGCCTCGCCGTCACCACCGGCCAGCGCGAAACGCAGGCTGCGTTTTTTCCTGAAGACGAGGACATTCTCGACAATCCCGCGCCGCAAACCGTGACGCCGACGGCAACGGGCCTCGTTCTCGACCTGAAGAAAGACGCGAACCTCACCGCAGATTCCCGCGCAGTTGAAAGGCGTGCTGGAGCTTGCGGGCGGCAGGAATTACGAGATTGCCGCGACGCCGGGAACTGTCACTGCTCCGCCCGCCGCACCTGCTCTCCCATTGCCCGGAACTGCCGCTGGTCCGCTCGTTGCGCCCGCTTTCTCCTTTGCCGCGCTCGCCAGCACGGTGTTCTTCGCGTTCCTCGGCGGGCTGCTGCTCAACCTCATGCCCTGCGTCTTTCCGGTGCTGTTCTTGAAAGGTCTGGCGCTGGTGCAATTCGGGAACAGAGGAACGCCACAAGCTGCGCGCGCACGGCCTGGTTTACACCGCGGGAATTCTCGTCTCCTTCTGGGCGCTGGTTGGCGCTGCTGCTCGGCCTGCGCGCCGCCGGAGCCACGCTGGGCTGGGGATTCCAGTTCCAGTCGCCCGTTTTCTTGTTGCTTATGGCCGGCCTGCTCTTCTTCCTCGGACTCTCGCTGGCCGGGCAATTCGAAATCGGCCTCACGCTGACCAGCGCGGGCGGATCTCTCGCCGCGAAACAGGGCTACGCGGGCAGCTTCTTCACCGGAGTGCTCGCGGTCATCGTCGCCACGCCATGCACGGCGCCCTTCATGGGAGCGGCCATCGGCTACGCGCTCGCCCAACCCGCCGCCGTCACCTTCGCGATCTTCACCGCGCTTGCTCTCGGCCTGGCCGCGCCCTATGTCGCGCTCACGCTGCAGCCCGCGTGGACGCGCCTGCTGCCCAAGCCCGGCGCGTGGATGGACATTCTCAAGCAGGCGGTTTCGGTTCCCATCTTCGGCACCGTCATCTGGCTCGCCTGGGTCGTCGCCGAAGCCTATGGCGCCAACCTACTGCTGGCGCTGCTCTCCATCTTTCTGCTGCTCGCCATCGCCGGCTGGTTCCTGGGCCGCTGGCCGGCGCAGCGCTGGGCGACTCTCGTTGCCGCGCTCATTCTGCTTACGGCGCTTGCTCGTCTGCGTTACCGCGCCCAGAGAACTCGCCGAAGCGCCTCGGAACAATCGGCCCTTCCGTCCGAAGGCGGGGACCGCACGCAGTGCTTGGCAGCCCTGGTCGGCCGACGCGTTGCAGCGCGCGCTCGCCGCCGGGCAACCCGTTTTTGTGGACTTCACCGCGAGCTGGTGCCTGAGCTGCCAGGTCAACGAGCGCGTCGCCCTCGAGCCAACCCGAAGTGATGCAGGCGTTTGGGGCAAGAAATGTGGCCCTGTTCAAAGCCGACTGGACCCGCGAGGATCCCGCCATCACCCAGGCACTTACGGCGCTGGGCCGCAGCGGCGTTCCGGTCTATGCGCTCTATGCGCCGGGGCAGAACGACCCGCAGTTACTGCCGCAGGTGCTCACGCCCGGCATCGTTCTGGACGCCATCAACAAACTCCCCACTGGGGCTGCAACTCCAGTCAGCGCGGTTTCGTCCAAACAGCAGTAAACTTGGTGCGTGATCGCCCCGCGGTTCTGGGCGGTCGCCGATTCCCCGGTTGTCGCACGTCCGAACTCCCCACAGTCAGGAGGTCGACTCGGATGAAATCACTCTCTTGTCTTGCAGGCGTGGCTGCGCTTGCCGTTGCGCTCTTGCCCGTTGCGGCTTGCGCCCAGGCGGTGGTGGGCTCGCCCGCGCCCGAATTTACTGCAACTGACTCGCACGGCCAAACCCACTCGCTCAGCGAGTACCGCGGCAAATTCGTGGTTCTCGAGTGGCACAACCACGATTGCCCCTACACCAAAAAGCACTACGCCAGCGGCAACATGCAGTCGCTGCAGAAGGAGTGGACCGCGAAGGGCGTGGTCTGGTTCACGGTCATCTCTTCGGCGCCCGGCCAGCAGGGCTACGTGACCGATGCCGAGGAGAACGCGTATCTGGAGCAAATGCACGCGGCGCCCACCGCGGTCCTCATGGATCCCGAAGGCAAGCTGGGCCATCTTTTCAGCGCCAAAACCACGCCGGAAATGTACGTCATCGATCCTGAAGGCAAGCTGATATATGAGGGCGCGATAGACGACCGGCTACGCCCGACGTCAGCGACATCAAAGGCGCGGACAACTACCTGAACGACGCGCTGATGGAGGCCATGGCTGGCAAGCCGGTGGCGCACGCCTACACTCGGTCGTACGGCTGCTCGGTGAAGTACGCGAACTGAAAAAGCAGGGACCAAGGGACCGAGGGAACAAGGGACCGAAGCGTCAGGCCGTCCACGGATGAATCCACGGACGGCCTGAAAATCATTGTCCCTCGGATGCGGTTGTGAATCGCGCTACCGTCGAACTGAGGGATGCCAGCCACCTACGCGTGGGCGTGCTCTTTGGCCTGCTTCAATGATTCCCTCGCGCCTTTCTCCAGTTCTTCCGGGTTGGGTTTGGCGATGGTTTGGGCGATCGACCACTTGTGTCCAAAGGGATCGCGCAACTGACCGTAGCGATCGCCCCAGAACTGGTCTTTCAGCGGGAACGTGATTTCCGCACCTGCGGAGACGGCCTTCGACCATGCGGCGTCGGCGTCAGCCACCTGCAGGTGCAGAGTGAGCGGCGTTCCGCCCAGCGCCTCAGGTGTCGACGGCTTTTGGCCCATCGCTTCTGAGAAATCGTCGTTCAGAATCAGGTGGCCGCCGTTGATTTCGAGCATCGCGTGCATGATCTTGTTGGAATTGGGCGCCACGTGCCGCGCAACTTCCTTCGCTCCGAATGCCTGCTTGTAGAAATCGATGGCTGCCGCCGCATTGCTCACTACGATGTGGGGAATGAAACTCATGCAATCGCTCATTTGAAAACCTCCTCGGGGATGGATTAGCAGACGTGCGCGCGAATTGGGGAAGCGCACCCGGTGAGTATAGCTCCACGGTTGTTAAAGTTGGGTGACGGGTGCGTGGAAAAGCTTGATGGCAGACCATCACCTAACGCCGCCTGAATGTTTCGCATTTAACTCCTTGAGGAGACGAGATGAAAAAGAAAACACAGTCCACCCACGAGATGACTGGCGGCCAAACCGAATGCACAGAAGATGATGGCGTGGTCAACGATTCGCTGGGCACGGTCGATCCCGCAGATTCTACGGGCACCGGCGATGAGAAAGACACAGGCGACGCGAAGAAGAGCAACACGAACAAGCGGGAAGACTGAGGAGAACTAGACCAAAAGATCAGTGCCGTCCACGGATTTGTCCGTGGACGGCATGGATATCCAGTGTGTACATCGGTAATGTTTCGTGTCCATCGCATTCTTGTTATTGTGAGAACTAACGAGGTGCACGATGGCGCAGCTT
This sequence comes from uncultured Acidobacteriota bacterium, assembly GCA_963826735.1. Lineage (GTDB taxonomy): Bacteria > Acidobacteriota > Terriglobia > Terriglobales > Acidobacteriaceae > Telmatobacter. Next base: position 124,141 of record CAWGYN010000001.1, on the reverse strand, counting down.
CTGATTCGCAAGGTCAAGCCTGAATTGAAGCGGTGGTTAGAGGCACGCGCGACACGGAACGGCCGCAGCCTCGAGGAAGAAGCTTACGAGATCATCCGCATAGCGCTCGACAAAGAAGACGAAGAAGCAGCAGCAGCCGCGGCCCCCGCCGGAGCGAAATGACAGAAGATGCGGCCGCGCTTTCCCAAGTCCTCAAATGCCAGAGGCCTGAGGCACCAGGCTAATGTGATTTTGCCGTTGGTGCTGCTTCGCGGCCCGCTTTGATCAAGCGGTACTGGTTTTGAGACTTCGGGTTCCACGCCCGCCTCAACTCGCCGCGCGCATCTCTTCGCGCACGATGCGGCGCAGCGTCTCTTCGAGTTTGGGCGCTTTGCCCTCGACGTGCCGGCGCAGGGCTTCGTTGATGAGCGTTTGATAGCCTGCTGCTCCGCCCGATTCATCGGCTTCGCGGAGAAAGTGATTGATCAGGTCTTCGTCGAGCCGAATGGTGATGCGCGTCTTGCCGCGCGGCTCGGGCTCGCGTGCGGCAATTCGCCCGCGTTTGCCTTGGCTGAAGTCGTATCTCTGCTTCATCTATGCTCCTCGTATTGTGCGCGCTCATGCGGCTCTGCCGGCCGCGCCGAGATGATGCGAATTTTTCCGCCGCGATAGCAATAGGCGACCACCAGAACCCTCTCCCTTACGCCCATTCCAATCGAAACGAATCGCTGCTCATGCGGGTCCGATTCGTCGTCCGTGATCGTAATTGCATGATCGTCCACGAAGACCGGCTCCGCCTCGGCGAAACGAACCCCATGCTTTGCGAAATTGGCCTCTGCCTTGTCGGGGTCCCATTCGAAGCTCATTCTTACCTCTTCGTATGTACAAATTGTACACCATTCGCATTCTGCAGGGAAATTCTTTTACGCGGGGAGAGGTCAGCTTCTACTCTCCGCCGCGTTTGCCAGCCCTGATTCTGCGAATCTCCTCCATCCGCGCAGCCAACTGCTTTTCGCGGCCCTCCTGCGTGGGGTGGTAGTAGCTGCGGCCCTTGCAGCGACTCGGGCAGGCAATCCATGTCGGCCACTTTGTCCTCTTCGTCGTGGGCGTAGCGATAGCCTTTGCTGTAGCCAAGTTCCTTCATCAGGCGCGTGGGCGCGTTGCGCAGGTGCAGCGGCACCGGCTCCTGGCGCGTATTCTCGATCTCGTCCTGCACCGCGCCCCAGGCGGTGTACACCGCGTTCGATTTGGGCGCGAGCGCGAGGTAGACCACGGCTTCGGCCAGCGCCAGCTCGCCCTCCGGCGAGCCGAGAAAATCGTACGTGTCCCTGGCGGAGAGGCACAGGTTCAGCGCCTCGGGTGCGGCCAGGCCGATGTCTTCAACCGCCATGCGCACGATGCGGCGCGCCAGATAGAGCGGATCTTCGCCGCCGGCGAACATGCGTCCCAGCCAGTAAAGCGCGGCGTCGGGATCGGAGTTGCGCACGCTCTTGTGCAGCGCCGAGATCAGGTTGAAGTGCTCCTCGCCCGATTTGTCGTACATCAGCACGCGCTTCTGCACGGCTTCGGCCGCGATCACTTTGGCAATCGTCTTATCGTCCTGCACGAGCTGTGCGGCGACTTCGAGAGTGTTGTAGGCGCTGCGGCAATCGCCGCTCGAGTAGCTCGCGATCAGCTCCAGCGCATCATCATCGGCCGTCAGTTCCAGCGCGCCGAGGCCGCGCTCCTTGTCGGCCAGTGCGCGCTTGCAGCAGCGTCACGATCTGCTCCTCCTTGAGCGGCTCGAGCACGTACACGCGGCAGCGCGAGAGCAGCGCGGAGATGATTTCGAACGAGGGATTCTCGGTGGTTGCGCCGATGAGCCGGATGGTGCCCCGCTCCACGTAAGGAAGAAACGCGTCCTGCTGCGCCTTGTTGAAGCGGTGAATCTCGTCGATGAAGAGGATGGTGCGCGAGTGCATTTCTGCGGCCCGCGCGGCCTCGACCATCACCTGCTTGATCTCCTTGATGCCGCTGGTGACCGCCGAGAACTCGATGAAGCTGGCCTTGGTGGTTTCGGCAATGATCTTGGCCAGCGTGGTTTTGCCCACGCCCGGCGGACCCCAGAAGATCATGGAGCTGGCATCGTCGCGCTCGATCTGCACGCGCAGTGGCTTGCCGGGGCCGACCAGGTGCTCCTGGCCGAGCAACTCGTCCAGGCTGCGCGGGCGCATCCGTTCCGCCAGCGGCGCACCTCCGCGTGGGGCGGACCTTTGGACGAGTGCCGACGGACGGGCTGGAACTTCGCCAAACAAACTCATCGCCGCGTTCCTCGCCGGTTCGCCGGTCCGCCGCTCCCGGCCGCCCGCTGCCGCGCCGCTTCGTACAGCAGCACGCTGGCCGCCACGGCGGCGTTCAGGCTCTCCACCGGGCCAGGGCAGGGAATCGTAATTTTGCCGTCGGCCTGCGCCGCCAGATCGCCGGCCACGCCGTTGCCCTCGTTGCCGATGATGAGGGCCACTGGGCCGGTCATGTCGACCAGTTCGGCCGGCTGCGCGGCGCGCACTGTTGTGGCAAAAACCTTCACTCCGGCCTCGTGCAACTCTTCAAGGCACTCGCGTTCGCTGAGCGCAAGCAAGGGAACGCGGAAGACGCTGCCCGCCGAGGCGCGCACTGCCTTTGGGTTCCAGGCGCTGACGGTTCCCGGCAGGCTCACCACGCCTGTCGCCCCAAAGGCCTCCGCCGAGCGCAGAATGGTTCCCAGGTTTCCCGGATCCTGGATGCCGGCCAGCACCACGATAAGCTCGGCGCCCTTGGGCCGGGCGCCGAGGATGTGCGGCCACGACCATTGCGGCGGCTCGACCAGGGCGGCAATCGGCTGCGGCGTCTCGGTGGCCAGCGCAGAATGAAGCAGCTTTGCGGGCAAGCGCAGAATTTCGGTCTCCGGTGGCACGCGGAGCGCGTCCAGAAGCCGCTCGCCATCCTGGGCGACGAAAATTGTCTTCACGCGCAGGCCGGCGCGCAGGGCCTCTTCGAGCAGATGCGGTCCCTCGATGCCGACGCGGCCCTGCGCGCTAGCGCTTGCCACTGCCAGCGCCTTGCGCAGCTCTTTCAGGCGCGCATTGTCCTTGCTTTCCACCACGCGAACCGGCATCGAACGGTGCCTCTCAAGTGCTGGGTCGATTCTAAGAGCAGCTGCTAGCTTATAGCCACTAGCCGCGGTGCACCGGCCACGCGATCTCTTAATCGTCTTGCGGCAAGCGCGGTCGGGAGACCCGCGCTACAGCCGGTCAGGAGACCGGCGCTACTTTTCCGCCAAAACCACAATCAAGGAGCCGCGGGGCTGGCAACCAGCGGCTAAAAGCTAGAAGCTAGTAGCTGGAAGCTATACAGGAACTTGCACCACGGCTGGTGCTGTGATAGTTTCCGATTCTGTAGCGTCTTCTTTCTATTTTTTCTATTCGGGAACCGAGGTAGGCCTGCTTGTCCGCGGAGATTTTGCGCGTTCATCCCGATGAACCCCAACCGGACCGGATCGATTACATCGTCTCCTGCCTGCGCAAAGGCGGTGTGGTTGCGCTGCCTACCGACACGTTTTACGGCCTGGCCGTTGACCCGGTGAACCTGCACGCGGTCGAGCAAATCTACCAGATCAAGACCCGCCAGAAGCACAAGCCGCTTTCGCTGCTGATCTCCGGCCTGAGCGCAGGCTTATGAGCTGGCGCGCGACACCGATCCGCTGCTGGACAAGCTGGCCGATCGCTTCTGGCCCGGCCCGCTGACGATCATTGTCCGCGCCGGAACCAAGCTGCCGCTGCGCTCCACGGCCAACACCGGCAACGTGGCGCTGCGCGTGCCCGATGCGGCCATTGCGCGCGCGGTTGTGGAGCGTTTCGGGCTGCCCATTACGGCCACCTCGGCGAATCTGCAGGGCGCGTCGGAGTGTACCAACGCCGCTTGCGTTCGCGACCAGATCGGCGATCGCATTCCGCTCATCATTGACGGCGGCCCTACCGGCCGGGCGCAGCCCACCACCATCGTCGATCTCACGCTGGGAGAGGGACGATGGGAGATTCTGCGCGAGGGCGCGATCCCTACCCATGAAATCGTGATGGTCCTGCAGCGGTGAGAGAGACAGGGAACGAGGGAACAAGGGACTAAGGGCGCGCCGGAGTGCGAAACTAAGAACTGCGAACTCATTACCGGCCCCTGTTACCTGACACCTGAACGTTGTCCCATGCCCGCCCAATCCAAGCCGAAGCGTCGCCGCACAGGATTTTATATTGCGACGGCGCTGCTGTTGCTTCTGGTGGCCGGCACTTTGGGCTGGTACCGGTGGGTCTACGCGCAAATCGAGAGCTATGCGCATCTGGATCAGGCTGCGCCCGCTGACGCCATCGGCGTGCTGGGCGCGGCGGAGTACGATGGCCGGCCCTCCCCGGTTTACCGCGCCCGCCTGGACCACGCGCTCGAGCTCTACCATCGCGGCATCGCCCCGCTGATCATCACGCTGGGGGGCCCCGGCGGCGATCAATACACTGAGGGCTCGGTGGGCCGCGAATACCTGATGAGCAAGGGCGTTCCCGAAAGCGCCATCATTGCTGAGACCGAGAGCCGCAACACCGAGGAATCGGCACGCCGCATTGCCGTGATCGCGCGCGTCAACGGCCTGCACCGTCTTGTGGTGGTCAGCGACGACACGCACATGTTCCGCATTCATGCCATCTGCGCCGCGGATGGGCTGGATGTTCTGACTTCGCCGCGATCGCGCCCGGCCACGGAGGTAAAGACGCAGGAAGGCGCGCGCATCGCCCACGAGATTCTCAGCTATACCTTCTGGCGGCTGGATCTGCACTAAAGTGCGAGTGCGAGTTTGAGTGCGAGTGCGAGCGCGGGTGCGGGTGCGAGTGTGAGTGCGGGGGCGACGGATTGCCGGCTTCAGTTGATCGCACACAGCATCGCCAGGGCAAACCCCGCCGCGCTGGCCGTCGACAGAAAATTCACCGCGTCGTTGTTCAGCCAGCCGCGTTCCTCCAGTGTTGCTCCCAGCAGGCTGTCGAAGAAGAGGCCGAAGACGGCGCCTGCGCAACTCACCGTAAACAGGATCCAGCCGCCGCCCAGCGCCCACATTCCCGCGCAGGCCACTATGGCCGCGGCCGCCACTCCGGCCAGAGAGCCGGCCAGGCTGATGGCGCCGTCGCGGCCGGGATCGACCGCCTTGAACGATGTGATCATGCGCGGACGCCCGCCGAGCACCTGCCCGATCTCAGAGGAAGCCGTGTCGGCCGCAGCCTCAGCCAGCGCCGCCACCGCCAGGGCAAACAGCATGGTTTGCGTAGCGGCATGTTGAGGCAACCAGCGCGAGTCGGCGAGCCAGGACTGCACGGGGCCGCTCGAAACCAGCGCTGCCAGGCCAAGGTTGGCCGTGACTTGAGAGGTGGACCTTCCCTTGCGCTCTTCCGCGGTTCCGAGCCGCTCCTTTTGGCTGCGGCCGGCGCGCGTGGCAGCAAAAGCGATCAGAGAAACCGTCAGGGTGGGAACGAGGGCCGTGTGCCAAGGCTCATAGGGAACCACAACGGTGGAAAACATGAGGCTGGCCGTGATGAGCGCGCCGGCGAGCGCGGCTGCCGGAGTGGCCGCCCGAAGCCTCCAGGTGATCAGCCCCAGCATGGCGCTGAGCCCGATGGTCCAGATGGCGACTGGAGCTGCCTGGGAGACCCACCAATTGCAGTCCAGCACGATTTCAGTACCCGCAAAAGGCAGTACGGCAAGCAACACGAGCTTGGATTGCCAGGTCAGCTTGTTTCCAGCCACGCTTCATCGTATCCCCCGGGGCCGCTCCCGGCAGAAAGCGCTCTGTAGACAACCGATGACCAATGCGCTGTTGCTGCGTCGCAAGAAAGTGAAGGATCGGGGGACGCAGTTATCCCACCCGGCTGATTTACAATCACCTAGTAAGCAGGAAAGATTCTGAATGAGGCTTTTTCCCATGATTTCAGGCCAGGGGCGCGCGTTGTTGGCCCAGGCAGGCGGGGCACTTGCAATTGCCGTATTGATTGCAGGTTGTGGCGACAACTACAGGCCGACGGTCACCCCGGTATACACCAACGGCCCGGCCGCACAGCCCACGTCGTACACCGTAGTGGTTTCTTCCACGGGTAAGACCACGGATGGCGTGGTCACCTTGATCGATTACTCAGGTGATTCGATCTTGAACGAGACCGCCATCGGTCCGGGACCAACTGCGTTCACCCTCGATGAGCTGGGCGCCACCGGATACACCGTGAACAGCGACGGCACGCTCTCCAATTTCGCCATCACCACCTCGCTGCAGACCAAGAATGTTTCCTTCTCCACGTTGTCGCCGACCTCGAAGATCGTGAACCTGATGCCGCCTTCCTCGGGGCTTTGGACCACCGATCTGAATGGCGACGTGGTCGATCTCTTTCAAGGATCGCCGCAGGCATTCAAGCTCGCGATTCCGGTGGCGACCTCCGCGAGCCCCGCAACCATGCCCGTGTTTATCGCCGGGTCTCCAACACTTTCCGGCCAGCGCGAATACGTTCTCAGTCAGAACGTGGCGGATACCGCGCCGATGACGTGCAACCTCACGCCCAGAACGGTGGGCGCGGTTGGCGTGGCAGTGCCGATCGAAATTTCCAGCAATACTACCGACCCGGCAATCCCGGTGGGCAAGTGCCCGGTATTTGCCGTGCCGTCCAGCGACCAGCAGCGCCTGTTTGTCCTCAATCGGGGCGATGACACGATCACTGTCATCAACACCAGGAACAACACGCTCGACGCCTGCACGCCCTTCCAGAATCAAAATGGGCAATGGATCACCTGCCATCAAACCATTCAACTTCCAGCGGGCTCGGGGCCGATCTACGCGGAGTACGTCCAGGCGACCCAGCAGCTGTCGTGGCCAATTACGACGGTGGCACGATCAGTGCGATCGACGTCCCCCTGGATGAATACGGCAACGACGAGAACACATACGCCAACAACAATTGCACCACGTATGCCGCTTGCGGCGCGATCACGAGTGGATTTGGAACCGTGCACACCATTCCTGTGGGCAATACAGCGACGCCCAATCCGGCCAGCGTGACGGTTCTTTACGACGGCAGCAAGGCCTATACCGCGAATCAGAACGACGGCGTGCAAAACGGCACGGTGACGGTGGTCAACCTGTCCACGTACACGGTGGAAAAGACCATCACAGTTGTCGGTCATCCGCGGACCGTGGTGAACACGCAGAACTCCGAGTTCGCCAAGATCTACGTGGGCTCGCCCGATAGCCCGTACATCACCATCATCGAATCGAGCCCGACGGTGACCGACCTTGATCGATACGACGATACTGGTCGAAGGCACGGTGGTGGATGTGCGCACCACGACGCAAAACGGCACCAGCGGCAACAACAATTACAGCAGCCGCGTGCCGGGCTACGGCCAGCCGTGCAATCTGTCGCCTGCGAGCATGGTGTCTACCTACGGCGCGAACTATACCCTGGCGGAATGCCAGGCCATTCCGTAGTGGCCGGCCATTCCATCGAGCATCGTTCGCTTCAGTGCAATCCAAAGGGCCATTCCCGCAGGGGAATGGCCCTTCGATTTTTTGAGGGAGTGGCCAGCGTCGATGCCGGATGCGGGCAAAACGCGCCCCGGAAAAACCCGACTCGACCTGCTTCTCGTCGAGCGCGGCCTCGTTGCCAGCCGCGAGCGCGCTCGTGCGCTGATTCTTGCCGGCCGCGTGCTGGTGCAGGAGCAGAAGATCGACAAGCCGGGCACTTCGGTTGCGCAGGACTCCGCGATCCGCCTGCTCGGCGAGGATCAGCCTTACGTGAGCCGCGGCGGATTGAAACTGGCCGCGGCCCTGGAGCATTGGAAGATCGACGTCAAGGGCCGCGCGTGCCTCGACGTCGGCGCCTCGACCGGCGGCTTTACCGATTGCCTGCTGCAGCACGGCGCAGCGCATGTGACTGCGGTCGATACCGGCTTCGGGCAGATCGACATGAAGCTGCGCAACGATCCGCGCGTGCAGCCTGCTGGAGCGCACCAACGCGCGCCTGCTCGAGCCGGGATCGCTGCAAATGCGCAGGCCAGGGCCAGGAAAAAACTCTTCTGGTGATGGATGTTTCGTTCATCTCGGCCACGCTTGTTCTGGGGCCGGTGTTGGCCGCCGCTCCGGCGCTGGTGGAAGCCGTGATCCTGGTCAAGCCGCAATTTGAGGCCGGGCGCGAGCATGTGGGCAAGGGCGGCATTGTGCGCGACCCCGCCGCGCACCAGCTGGCGATCAATAAAGTGGCGGATTGCGTGCGCTCGCTTGGCTGGCAGGTCGTCGAGACCATCCCTTCGCCCATCACCGGCGCCGAGGGCAACCGTGAGTTTCTGCTTTACGCAAGAGCGGTCGAGCTCGCGCGGCCCGATCCATTACACTCGAACCGCATGACCCGCGTCGCCATTGTTGCAAAGCCGAATCGCGAAGAGCTTAAGCAGCTTTTGCCGGAACTGATTGCGATGGCTGCGCGCAGCACGGCTACGAGCCGTTGCTCGACCGCGAAGGCGGAAGCTACACCGCGGATGCGCCCGCGGTAGATCGCGCGGAGCTGCCGTCGCATGCGCCGCAGTTGGTCATCGTGCTGGGCGGCGACGGCACATTGCTGGCCGCGGCGCGCATCTTTGCCACTGTCGGCACGCCCATTCTCAGCGTGAATCTCGGCTTTCTCGGTTTCCTCACCGAAGTGCGTCTCGCCGATCTCTACGCCACGCTCGAGAACTGGTGCGCCGGCTGCCACAGCCTCGACGAGCGGGCCATGCTGCACGCCGAGCTGTGGCGCGCAGGGCGCCGAGATCGCGAGCTTCGAAGCGCTGAACGAGGTTGTGGTCTCAAAGGGCGATATTGCCCGCATGGGCGATTTTGCCGTGGAATTGGATGGCAAGAGCGTGGCCCGCTTCCGCGCCGACGGCGTCATCGTCTCCACGCCCACCGGTTCGACGGCCTACACGCTGGCCGCCAATGGGCCCATTCTGACGCCGGATGTGGATGCCATGGTGGTGACGCCCATCTGTCCCCATCTGCTCACGCTGCGGCCCATTGTGGTGCGCGGCGATGCTTCGCTTACCGTCCGCGTAGAGGGCGTTCCCGATGTCGCGCTGCTCACCATCGACGGCCAGCAGAAGGTCGAACTGCGCCGCGGCGACGAGATGCGCTGCTGCCGCTCCAGCCATACCGTCAAGCTGGTCCGCCTGGGCGACAGCGGCTTCTTTGACGCGTTGCGCAGCAAATTGAGTTGGGGCGAGCAGTAGAAGAAACGCGGGAACCAGCCTACTTCGTCAACTCCGCCAGCAACACCTGGGCCTTCGCTGCCAGCGTGTGCGCTCCCTCCACATCGCCGGAGGCCAGGGCGGCCCTGGCCTGCTTGAGAAACTCCCGGATGTGATCGGCAGTCTTTTGTTCGGAGTCGCTCAGCGTGCGATTGATGCCATTCAGCCGGCGCTCGATGTCGGCGATGGAATTCTCGGTCTGCTGGCGGGAATTCGCCGGGATCGCCCGAGGAAAGTTGTCCGATGGCGCTCACGGCAGGGCTGGGCGGCGGCGGCGGCTCCGGTGCAGTTGCGGCATCGTCGGGATTGGGGTTGGGCGATCTCCGGTGCCGCACAGGCGGCGGGATCGGCTGCGCCTCCTCCCACATGTTGTAGATGGCGTACGCGGCAACGATCGTATCCGCGGGCGGAAGCTCGATGTCGACGAGTTGAATGGCCTGCGACGGCTGAACGCGGGGCGCGAGCATACGGGTCTGCACGGGATGCTTCTTGTGAAACGGCAGTTGGAAGCAGCCCGTGAGCAAGAACGGCAGCAGCCATGCGACGCTCCTGGAGGCGACTTCATTTCCCCAACTCCGTTTCGCTTCGGCGTGCTCGCCGGTTGCTGAGCACCGGTGTCCCCGGTCCGTGGCGGTGAGTGGAATTCGCAGCAGGAATTCCGTGCCGCGGCCTTCTCTCGATTGTACGTCCACGCTCCCGTGGTGTAACTGCAGGATGCGGTAAGTCATGGCGAGTCCGATGCCGCTGCCTCCGGTCTTGGTTGTGAAATAAAGGTCGAAGATCTTTTCACGAATCTCCGCGGGAATCCCCGGCCCTCGTCGGCAATGCGCAGCACTGCAAATTTTGGCGTCATGTGCCCGATGCGCACTCCGTCGAGGCCGTTCGGCGCGCCTCGGACAGTGAACCGTTGCCGGCGCTAAATTCCTCTTCGAGAGCCACTTCCAGCCGGCCGCCCTCGGGCATGGCCTGCGCGCCATTCTGGATCACATTCAGCGCCGCCTGCTTCAGCAGATCGGCGTCTACGTTGGCGATCAGCGGTTCTTCCGGCATGTGGCTCGATCAGCGTGACCTTCCGCGTCGTCAACTCGTCGGCAGCCAGCGCCAGCACGTCGCCGATCACCAGACGCAAGTCCTGTTCGCGCAACTGCAGCTCCACCGGCCGCGAGAAGTCCACCAGAGTTTGCACCACGCGGTCGAGCCGCCGGATCTCGGCGTCGATCACCTCCAGATGCCTCGTCGCCGGCCCTTCGGCCGTCGCCCAGTTTGGACTTCAAAAGCTCCAGATGCACCACGATGGCATTGATGGGATTCTTGACCTCGTGGCCGACGCCTGAAGTGAGGCGCCCGATGGCCGCCATGCGGCGCGAAAGCTCCAGCTCCGACTCGATCTTCTCCGCCGATTCCAGATCGTGCAGCGTCACCAGCGCGCCCGAGCCCGCGGTGCGTTTCATCGTCGTAAATAAAATCCACCGAGGCCTGGATGCGCCGCCCGTTTTCTGTGCGAATCTCTTCCTTCACCATGTGGGCGCCGGCTTCGACGGCCTCGCGCAGCGTCCGGCCCAGCAGCGGTGGTATTGGTAAAGATCTCCCGCGCGTGCCGGCCCAGAATGTCGTCGCGATCGACGTGCAGAAAGCGGCGCGCCGCCTCTGAAACCAGCACCGCGCGCTTGTCTTCGGTGAAAAGCAGAATGCCGTCCTGCAAATTGCCCGAGAATCTGGTCGAGATTCTCCCGCAACGCGGAGTAGACCTCCTCCACGTTGCGCATGCGCTGGCCGATCTTCTCGATCTTTGTCGAGACCAGCGCCGCCACGTCCTGTTCTTGATGCGTCTTTGCCCTCGGCTGGCGCCTCTCCGGCAGCCGTCAGGCGGTCCAGTTGCCGGCTGATCTGGGTCAATGGGCCGCAGGGCCAGATTGCTCAGCAGAAAAGCCGCCGCCAGCGCCACGATCAGCGCCAGCGCCATCAGCCGCAACGCGTTTTTGAGCAGCGGCTCGTACACCGCGCGCAGCAGCGACGTGTGCACGCCCACATTGACGGTGGCGAAGAGCTTGCCGTTGTTCTCAAGCGGCGCCACCATGTCAAAGACCGTCGGATTGCCTAAAGACCTCGATCATCAGTGCGCAGGGGATTGGCCTTGAGCAACTGGTTCGTAGTTGGGGCGCAAAGGCAGCGGCTTGCCGTCATTATCGGGGTTGGTGCTGAGCAGTGTCATGCCCTGGCTGTCGCCGATGTTCACGTCGTACACAGTGGACGAATAGCGGTTCACCGATTCGAGCACCGCCTGCAGTGTGCGTATCGTTGCGCACTGTCTCCGCCACCAGCTCCCGCAACTCACCCGGATTGTTGGGATCGACGGTGCGGCCCCGGAGGCCGCTCTCCAGCGCATTCTGCAGCGCAAGCCGCACCTGATCGGCCACCATCAGGTTGGTGTCGTAAGTCTGCTGCACCGCCGCTTTCACCAATTGGTGCACATAGACGCAGCGACACCAGCCCCGGCGATGAGGAACACCAGGGCCGAGATGGCCAGCACGAGTTTGGTCTTCAGGCGCATGGATGACCGATAGTTGAAATCTTTCGCGTGTCGCCGCTCCCGAAAAAGGTTTCAGCGGTTTTGGGAGTTGTGCCCTTTCGCGGACGCAATGCACGTTGACCGCGCTCCAAACTCCATTCAGCTTTTCAATTCATGCCGCTCCTGGCCATATTCCTTGAGCTTGTTGTGCAGTGTTTTCAGGCTCACGCCCAGAATCTCGGCGGCGCGCGTTTTGTTTTGGCCTGTCGCTTCGAGGGTGCGCAGGATGAGCAGCCGTTCGGCCTCATCGACCGTTGCGCCGACGCGCACCGTCACCACGCTTCCATCCAAGGCCGAAGATTCCAGGCTTTGGTCTTCACCGAATCCCTGGGGCAGATGTCCGGCATCAAGCGGCGCGCCATCGGGGCAAAGAACCACCGCCCGCTCAATGGTGTTGCGCAGTTCGCGCGCGTTGCCCGGCCAGTTGTGGGCCATCAGCCGGTCCAGCATGGACGCCGAGACGCCGGACACCTTGCGCCCGTGCTTCTGGTTCATGTCAGCCGTCATCGCCTCCACCATGGCTGGCAGATCTTCCATGTGTTCGCGCAGCGGCGGCATGGCTATATTGAAGACGTTGAGCCGGTAAAAGAGGTCGGCGCGCAGATGGCCCTGCGCCACGGCATGGCGGGGATCGCGATTGGTGGCCGCGAGCACGCGCACGTCCACATCCAGTTCGGTGCGCGCGCCCAGCCGCCGGAGCTTGCGCTCTTCCAGCACGCGCAGCAGTTTGGCTTGCGTGCCGGCCGGCATTTCGCCCACCTCGTCCAGCAGCAGCGTGCCGCCCGAGGCCAGTTCGAAGCAGCCGGCTCTGCGCTCCATGGCGCCCGTGAATGCGCCTTTTTCGTGGCCGAAGATTTCGCTTTCGATGAGCGTTTCCGGAATCGCCGCGCAGTTGACGGCAACAAAGGGCCGCGACTTGCGCGGGCTCAGATCGTGCAGCGTGCGCGCCACCAGCTCCTTGCCGGTGCCGCTCTCGCCGGTGATCAGCACGGGCACGTTCGATGGGGCAATCTGCTCGATCAACCCGAAGATCTCGCGCATCTGCGGCGAACTGCCTACCAGCGCGCCCAGCACGCCCGATTCGCGCAGCCGCCGTCGCGCCACTTCAAGCTCGATCGTGGTTTCCCGCTGCCGCGTGGCGTTGGCCAGGATGGTCTTCAGCCGCGTCGCGTCCACCGGCTTGGGCAGAAAATCGTACGCGCCCAGCTTCATGGCTTCGACGGCCAGCTTGAATAGACCCCATGGCGGTGAGCACCACCACGGCCATGTTGGAGCTCAAGCCCACGCCGCCTTCGGCGAGTTTGGCCAGCAGCCCCATGCCGTCGAGGCGCGGCATCTTCAAGTCCGTGACCACAATGGCCGGATCCCACGCCAGCGCCTTTTCCCACGCCTCCACGCCGTCGCGCGCGGTCTCGGTGCGGTATCCCCATCCGGAGATCAGCTCCGCCAGCCCGGCCAGCGCGTTGGGCTCGTCTTCGGCGATCAACACCTTTACCGCGTTCTGCATAGGGGCATCCGCTCAATCTCTAGCTTACCTTTTTGCCCGTGGCACCGGCTAAAAGCGGTTCGCGGCGTGCGGTGCACCCTCTAAACTATAGTCATGCTGAGCTACGAAATCTCCCCCGCTGAAGCTGCTCAAATCCTGCGCGAAAAAGGCGTCCGATTCGTGGACGTGCGCGAGCCATGGGAATTCGCCACCACGCGCATCGAGGGCTGCCTGCACCTGCCGATGGGAGAAGTGGCTACCCGCGCGCACAAGGAACTCGACATGGACGAGCGGCTGGTCGTTGTCTGCCATCACGGCGTTCGCTCGCTGAACGTGACCGCATGGCTGCGCAGGCAGGGTTTTGAAAAAGCCCAATCGCTGCGCGGCGGCATCGACGCCTGGTCGGTCGAAGTCGATCCCGGCGTGGCGCGATACTGAAACGGTCGTCAACGCGTCTCCTGGCCTCGCCGGTCTATACTCTCATCTGTCTGATTCTTGAAGGGAGCGATTTCATGTCTTCTTCTGCCGTTGCATTTGCCCGCCAAAACCATCCTCGTTTTCTCGATGAACTGAAGGCCCTGCTGCGCATTCCGTCCATCTCCACGCTGCCCGAGCACAAGGGCGATTGCCGCAAGGCCGCCGAGGTGCTGCTCGCCGAACTGAAGCGCATCGGCATGGAGAATGCGCGCCTGATTGAAGGCGAAGGCCATCCGCTGGTCTACGCCGACTGGCTGCATGCCGCCGGCAAGCCCACCGTGCTCATCTACGGCCACTACGATGTGCAGCCGCCCGATCCGCTCGACGAGTGGCTCTCGCCGCCCTTCGAGCCCACCGAGCGCAATGGCAACATCTATGCGCGCGGCGCGGTCGACGACAAGGGCCAGGTGGTGGCGCAGGTCAAGGCGCTGGAGTCGCTGCTGGCCGCCAACGGGTCGCTGCCCCTCAATGTGCGCGTCCTCTTCGAGGGCGAAGAAGAAGTGGGAGGGGAGGGAATTGCGAAGCTACGTCGCCTCAAAGCCCGCCGACCTGAAGGCCGACTTTGCGCTGGTCTCCGACACCGAGCTGTTTGCGCCCGGCCTGCCCACGCTTTGCGTTGGTCTGCGCGGCATGATCTACACCGAGCTTGAAGTGCGCGGCGCAAAGACCGATCTGCACTCCGGCATGTATGGCGGCGCGGCGCCCAATCCATTCGTCTCGTCTGGCGCACATCATCGCCAAGCTCAAGGATGAGAACGGCCATATCCTCATCCCCGGCTTCTACGACGGCATCATTCCTCCCAGCCCCGAAGAGCTGGCCGCGTGGCGCAGCCTGCCCTTCGACGAGGAGGAGTATCGCAAGAACGAAGTGGGCTCGAAGCAACTGGTCGGCGAGGCCGGCTACAGCGTGCTGGAGCGCACCTGGGCGCGGCCCACGCTCGATGTGCACGGCATTCCCGGCGGCTTCATCGGCGCGGGCGCCAAGACCGTGATTCCCGCCAAGGCGACGGCCAAAATCTCCATGCGCCTGGTTCCCGGCATGACCCCGGCCAAGGCCTTCGCGCTCTACAAGAGCTACGTGGAGAAGATCGCTCCTGCAGGCGTCGATGTGGAAGTGCGGCTGATTCACTCCGGCGACGCTTGCCTGATTCCGGTCGACAATCCCTACATCCAGGCCGCCACGCGCGCCCTGCATGAGGTGTGGGGCAAAGACACGGTCTTCATCCGCTCCGGCGGCTCCATTCCCATCGTCGGCGACTTCGATCGTCACCTGGGCCTGCCCAGCGTGATGATGGGCTTCGGCCTGCCCGACGACAATCTCCACGCGCCCAACGAAAAGTTCAACCTGAAAAACTTCGAGCTGGGCATCGAGTCGCTCATCCGCTTCCTGGAGGAGGTCGGCAGTTGAATCCGGCCGGGCGAGGTCCGGAATGCAACGATCCGGAAAGCGAGGCCGCGGGGGACGTCATTGGATTCGTGCTCGCGGGCGGCCAATCCAGCCGCATGGGCCGGGACAAGGCGCTCCTGCCGTTTGCGGGCAGGCCTTTGGTCGCTCATGCGCTCTCAATCCTTGAGGCGGCCGGCGTTCCGGCGATGATCGCCGGCGCCGCCTCGTCCGCCTTAAGGTCTCTTCCGGCTTTCGCGCCGATCGTCGAGGATGCTTCGCCGGGCCTGGGCCCTCTTTCCGGCATTTGCGCCGCGCTCTCGACCATCTCCTCGCGCTACGCCGTGTTTCTGCCGGTCGATCTTGCCTCTGCTTCCGGCCTCGCTCCTCGTTTACCTTCTGCACTCACGCCCGAATCACCGGACAGCGCCGTCACGGTCCCCTCGGTCTCGGGTTTTGCGCAGACTTTCCCGGCAGTTCTCGACCGCGCCGCACTGCCAGCGCTCCAAAACGAGCTCGACGCGCAGCGGTACGGCTGTTTTTCCGCGTTCCAGGCGGCTTCCGCAGCCGTCGGCCAGTCCGTCAGCTGCATTGCTGTCGAACTGCTTGCCCAAACCGGCCAGGTTTCCGATCCGCTCGGCTGCCGCCGGTCACTGGTTTCTCAATCTGAATACGCCTGACGATCTCGAGCGGGCCGAGGCGATCCGAGACGCGCCAAGGACGCGCCGCATCGCGTAATCTGATCTGAAAGGCATGTCGGACACTCCTCCCAACCCGATCCCCTGAAGCCGTTGCAGGCGGAGCTCGATGCGCTCGCACAGCCTGAGCCCCCGAAGGGCCGAATCCGCCCTCCATCGCTCCGCCGGGACCTCCTCCGTTGGGTCCCATCATCGTGTTCGATCGGGTTTCGATCTCCTTCGATGACCGGCCGGTTCTGGAGGACGTCAGTTTTTCCGTCGAGCGCGGCGAGACGCTGTGCATTCTTGGCCGCAGCGGCGTGGGCAAATCGGTGTCTCTGCGCATGCTCATGGGATTTCTCAAGCCCGATTCCGGGTCGATCCACGTCGAAGGCCAGGAAATCACCGGCCTCGGCGAAGAGGGCATGCGCGCCATTCGCAAGCGCGTCACCATGGTCTTCCAGAATGGCGCATTGTTCGACTCGCTCAGCGTGCGCGAAAATGTGGCCTTCCCTTTGCGCGAGCGCGGAGGCCTGGCCGATGACCAGGTCGATCAGATCGTCGACCGGCTGATCGGCCTGGTCGGGGCCGAGGATGTAGCCGATGTTTTGCCGGCCAGCCTATCCACCGGCCGCAAGCGCGCGGTGGCCATGGCGCGCGCTCTGGCCGCCCAGCCTGAGGTCGTGCTCTACGACGAGCCCACCACTATGGTCGATCCCACTCATTGCCCGCCGACGTGGGCGGACTTATTCAGCGCCTCAAGCATCAACTCGGCTTTACCAGCATTGTGGTCACGCACGATACTCGTTTCGCCCGCCAGCTGGCTGACACGGTTCTCTTTCTGCACCAGGGTAGAGCGCTCTTCTTCGGCACTATCGAGGCGTTTCTCGCATCCACAGATCCTGATATCAAGCTGTTCTTGGCCCTGGATGCCTACCTACCACCCACGGAATAAAGACGTTATTGTTTTTGTAACGACTCTGCGGTAAGATGGGACGACTTTAAGAAAGTTAGAGAGGCCGCGCTGTAACTACGGTTTTTGCTCTCTCTTGTAACATATCGGTCCTGCAATTCTCTTGCAGCCCAGACTTTATCGGGCGAAGCTTGAGAAGATTAATTGCGTTTGAAATGTGTCGAAACTGGTGGGGCAACAATTCAGGGACTCCCCACGTGCAGCGCTTACAAGAAGCTTTCCAGATTGCTTTGTTGCGAATGCTTTTCATCGCCTGAAAGACCTCAAAACCTCGCAATACGGTTTTTTGATGCAAATGTTTGCTTGGATCAAGCTCCGTTGGCTTCAAGCTTTCCTGGCTCGCGATGCTAAGCGCATTGGTGTGTTTGAGTTACAGTGGCATGATGCAATACAGAGGCGGGCGTCTCTAAGCCCACTGGGTGGCGCAGAGAAGTTAATCAAGCGCAACTCTCTGGCTTTTCCTGTGTACTTCTTTGAAGGACCGGCGTTGGGGAGGCGGGTCCGTTTACTCAATCGTTACGTTGCGATGCATTTTTGCTTTACTTCTATTCCCTTGCGAAAGAATCTCAATAGCACGCCGTCCAGGCGCTTGAAGAAAACTTGAGGTCTGCGTTTCTCCTATGGCAAGTTCGGATTTTTGGCAAAGGCTGTCGTCTTCCCTGGCGTTGTCGGCCGAATGGGAATCGAGCGCCTCGGGTGGACCCGCGCGGCCCACTCGCGGCACGGCCAAACTCTGGATATTCCTGGATATCCTGACGGTTTGCCTGGCTGCGGCAGTGACTACGATCTTTGAGCTTCACACCACTCCGTTGGATGAAGCGAGAGGATTTTGGCACGGGACCCTGATTCACGGCCGTTCGATGGGGATATTGCTGGCCCTGCTGTGCGGTTTCAGCTTTACGCTCATCGCCACCAGCCGCCGTCTGCACTTGTACACGCCGACGCGCCTGACCAACTTCCTGCACGAGCAAAGACTCAGCGCGCAGGCATGCCTCACATCCGGCCTGCTGCTCACTGGCGCGCTTTACCTGGTGCATGCCAACGACATCCCGCGCGGCATCGTGATCAGCACGGTGCTGTCTGGTCGCAATCGCTCTGGGCTTGCGTCGGTTCATTTATCGCATGCTTCTCTATCGGCGTTTCGATCGGGGTCTGGATACGCGCAACGTGCTCATTGTCGGCACCGGACCTGAGGCGCAAGCCCTGCGCCACCATCTCGACAGCATCCGGCATCTGGGATACACCTTCAAGGGCTTCATCGAGTTGCCCGGCTCCGTTTCACGCGCACCGTTGCCGCCAGGCGACGTCGTGGGCACGCTCGACTCACTCTTCCAGAATGCCCGCAAGCAGTTTATCGACGAGATTTTCTTCACCACGCCCTGCGAGCGCCGCATCGTTCAGGAGGTTCTGGAGCAGGCTCGCGCTCATGGCGTGGATCTGCGCGTTGTTCCCGAGATTTACGACGGCCGTGGCCTGGAACAGCCCCATCGAATACATCGGCCAGTTTCCCACCATGCCGCTGCATCGCGGCGAAGTGCCGGAGCTGGAGCTCTTCTTCAAGCGCGTCTTCGATACCGTATTCTCCGTGCTGGCGCTGATATTACTTTCGCCCCTGCTGGTGGCCCTTGCCATCGCCGTCAAGCTCGATTCACCGGGCCCGGTTTTTTACTCTTCGGAGCGCATCGGCAAAAAGGGAGTGGTCTTCCGGTGCATCAAGTTCCGCACCATGGTTCGGGACGCAGATACCCGGCGCGCCGAGGTCATGCACATGAACGAGCGCGACGACGTGCTCTTCAAGATCTCAAACGACCCGCGCATCACGCGCCTGGGACGCTTCCTGCGCAAATATTCGCTGGATGAGCTGCCGCAGTTCTTCAATGTTCTGGTCGGCGACATGAGCATCGTCGGCCCGCGCCCGCCCTTGGCCGGCGAAGTGCGCAAATACGACCTCAGCCACCTGCGCCGCCTGGATGTCACTCCCGGGCATTACCGGCCTATGGCAGGTGCAGGGCCGCCAGGATCCATCGTTTGCCAGCTATGTCTCGCTCGACGTTACCTACATCGAGAACTGGAGCATCTGGCTGGACTTCAAGATCATCCTGCGCACCATTGCCGTGGTCTTTGCCGGTACCGGCACGTAGATTGTCTCGCCTGTGGCTCTTGCTCTAGGGCTGATCAAAGACATCGGACGGCAAGTTGAGGTCCGGCTTTTTCGAGCCTGCCGGTGACTGATCGGAATCGCGTTCGGATTTGGATCTGCGGCGGACTCCCAGGTTGTTGATCGCGTAATCGATATAGGGTGATTTGAGCTCGGGGGTGCTGGCCCAGGAACCGGCAGGTCGCCACCACCTGATCCACGATGAACCGCGGATGATAGCCGGCAAGCTCGAGGCCCATCTCTTCCTTCACCATGTACACGATGAAGTTGAACACATCTTCGCGCAGCGTCAGGCCCTGCCGTGCGCACTCTCTCTCGAAGATGCGCCGGTACTGCTCCAGGTCCGGCGGACCCACCTCAATCTTGTAGGGAAGCCGACGCAGGAAAGCGGGATCCATCAAGTCTTCCGGCTCCAGATTTGTGGAGAAGATTACCAGTTCCTCAAACGGGATACTGATGGTCTTGCCGGTGTGCAGCTTGAGATAGTCAACGCGGCTCTCCAGCGGCACGATCCAGCGGTTGAGCAGATTGGTGGGACTCACGAACTGGCGGCCGAAGTCGTCGATGAGGAAGCACCCGCCCAACGCCTTCATGTGCAACGGGGCTTCGTAGGAACGGGCCTCGCTGTCGTAGCGCAGGTCGAGCATTTCCAGCGTCAGTTCGCCGCCGGTGACCACGAAGGGCCTGCGGCACGTCACCCAGCGCATGTCGTAGGTCTCGCGGCGGATGAAGGATTGGCCATCGTCTTCGCCCTCAACCAACGCGCCGATGGGACTGTGCACGCTGGGATCGTGGAAGCGGATGATCTGGCCCTCCACCATGATGGCGTAAGGCACGTGGATCATATCCTGGAAGACGCTGGCGAAGCTTAGCGCGACGGAGGTTTTGCCGTTTCCCGGCGGACCGTAGAGCAGGATGGCCCTGCCCGAATTCAATGCCGGCCCGGTTTGTTCCACGACGCTGTCTGCGAGTGTCAGTTCACTGAGCGCCTTGCGGATTCGATCCACGGTAATGCGTTCGTTGGTCGGTTTCTGCATACCTACGCGGTAAATAAAATCCGCCAGCGGCACCGGAGCGGGCCCGATGTATCCTGAGCGCTTGATGGCCTCCTGCGTCCAGCGCCGCCCTTCGTCGGTTAGCGCATAGGTCAAGCCAATGGGACTTTCGGAGTTGCGCGATCCAAGGGTATACAGCAACTGCCGCTCGATCGCAAGATGGACCAGGTCGATCATGATCGGCAGCGGCAGCTTGATGGCATCCGCATACTGAGCGATGGTGGTCAGGCCGAAGGAATAAATCACCTTCATCAGCAGCGACAGCAGTTCGGTTTCCTCGATGCCGGTGGCCGCAATATCTTTGGGTTCTTTCGGAATGCGGTGGATAAACCCATCCAACGCCGCCTGGTCGATGGCGCCGATGGCGACAAGGTTTTCGCCCAAGCGTCCGCCCTGCGCGTTCAGCCGCTCCAGCGCCGCCGCCACATCCTTTTCGGTGACCAGCTTTGCGCGGATTAATAGATCGCCCAGTCGCACTCGCGAGTCGATGGCATCCCCCCGGCAATCTTTCTGCCCTTTGGCCGATTGTGGCCGAACTTCCCAGGGCTCCAGCAGCGTCGCAGACGGCGGCACGCGAGGGCAACCCTTGGGTCAGTGTAGTTTAAGGGTTGAATCACAGGGTTGAAATCCCTCTTTTGGGGGGCAGACTCACCGGACTGACGCGTTTTCGGTCGGTGCATAGGTTGGGTGCGGCCGGATACCGAGGCCCGTGAGCTGCGTCTTAGTCATGCGGGAAAACCGCGCGCGCCGGAAAATCGCGGAGCCCATTTTGAGTCAAAGAGATATGCCGCCCATTGCGGGAGCGAGACGGCGCCGTTCCTCGAGGGAGGTGTGGCGCTCTATAAAGACGCGGGCGGCGTGCTTCGCGATTTAAACTGGAATTGTGAAGATTGCGCTGGCCCAGATCGATCCCACGGTCGGGGATTTTACCGGAAATCTCGAGAAAATCGTTGCCGCCAGCCGCCGCGCGGCGGAGCTGGGCGCGCGCCTTGCGGTTTTCTCCGAGCTCGCCATCTGCGGCTATCCCCCCGCCGACTTCCTGGAGAAGCCCAGCTTCCTGGCGCGCTGCCGATCGGCCGTAGACGAACTGGCTGCGGCGACACGCGAATTACCCACCGCCGTCCTCGCCGGCGTCGCACTTCCTGCCGACGGCAAGGATGGCAAGCCCGCCTTCAACGCCGCGGTCCTCCTCGACAAGGGCCAATTGCTTCTCGAGCAGCACAAGCGGCTCCTGCCGTTTTACGACGTCTTTGACGAGCAGCGTTACTTCTCGCCGGCCGAAGCGCAGAAGGTGATCGAGCTCGACGGCGTTCGCCTCGCCATCACCATCTGCGAGGACGCGTGGAACGACAAGAACTTCTGGCCGCGCCGCCTCTACACCGTCGATCCCGTGGAAGAGCTGATGCGCCAGAAGCCCGCGCTGCACATCAATCTTTCTTCGTCGCCGTTCTGGCACTCCAAGCGCACCATCCGCCGCGAGATGCTGGCCGCCATCGCCCGCCGCGACGGCATTCCGGTGCTGATGTGCAAACCAGGTGGGCGGCAACGACAGCCTGATCTTCGACGGCTCCTCGCTGGCGCTCAATGCGCGCGGCGAGCTGATCGCGCAGGCCGCTTCGTTCGACGAGGATCTGGTTATCGTCGATCCCTTCCACGCCGCGCCGATTCCGGTTCCTGAAGACGATGCCACCGAGGCCGCCTATCGCGCCCTGGTGCTGGGCACGCGCGATTACGTGCGCAAATGCGGCTTCCGCAAGGCCATCGTGGGCTTGAGCGGCGGCATCGACTCCGCTCTGGTAGCCGCCATCGCCGCCGAGGCTCTCGGCGCGGAGAACGTGATCGGCGTCGGCATGCCCAGTCCCTATTCTTCGGCGGGTTCCATCGACGACAGCCGACAGCTGGCCGCGAACCTCGGCATCCGCTTTGAAACCATCTCGATCAGCGCGCTCTTTGCCGAGTTCAACCAGGCGCTGGAGCCGCTCTTTCACGGCATGAAGGACGACATTACCGAGGAGAACATCCAGCCGCGCATTCGCGGCACGCTCCTGATGGCGCTCTCCAACAAATTCGGCGCCCTGGTGCTCACTACCGGCAACAAGTCCGAGATGGCGGTGGGCTACTGCACGCTTTACGGCGACATGGTGGGCGCTCTGGCGGTGATCGGCGATCTGGTCAAGACGCGCGTCTACGCTGTCTGCCACTGGCTCAACCGCGAGCGGGAAATGATCCCCGCCGCCATCCTCACCAAGCCGCCCTCCGCCGAACTGCGGCCCGGCCAGATGGACACCGATTCGCTGCCGCCCTACGAAGTACTCGATCCCATCGTCGAGGCCTACGTGGAGCGCTACGAAACGCCGGAGCGCATCGCCGCCGAGCACGGATTTCCGCTCGATCTCGTCCAACAAGTGGTGCGCCTTATTGAGCGCTCCGAGTACAAGCGCCAGCAGGCCGCCCCGGTTCTGAAGGTTACGGCCAAGTCGTTTGGCATGGGGCGCAGATTCCCGATTGCCGTCAAAGTCCAGGTGTGAACGGGCCCGAGACCTGACCAAGCCAGCGTTATAAGCTATTGTGAGGGAGTTTTCCCGCGTTTAAGGAGAACCGCTTGATCCGTCCGTCTGACCGTTTCCTCGGCGCTGCTGCGCTGATCGCCCTTTTCGTTCCGGTATTCCAGGCCGCTGCCCAGCAGCATGTGCCGCCAGCGCCCGATGCCAGCGCCCAGCAGGCGCCCGCGGCACCGGGGCAGACCTGCCGCTGAACCCACCGCCCCGGCTCCAACTGCCGCGCCGACTTTTCCCAAGCCCGATCCAGCCGACTTTACCGCCGCCACGCCCACCAAGGAGACCGTCGATGCCTTTCTGCAGGCGAACTGGGGATTCGACGAGAATCGCATCTGGCAGGTGCAGGCCATTCTCAAGACTGCCGTGGATAACGTGAGCAAGGTCGTGGTTTACATCGGCGACAAGACGGGCAAGGAAAAGCCCGGCGCTTTCGCGTTCTTTGTGATGCCCGATGGCAAGCACATCATCAGCGGCGATGACATCATCAACTTTGGCGATCATCCGTTCGCTGAGGTCCGCGAGCAGATGCAGCAACACGCCGACGGCCCGTATCGCGGCTCGGCATCGAAGGATCTGGAGCTGGTGGAGTTCGCCGACTTCCAGTGCCCGCACTGCAAAGAGGCGCAGGCCAACATGGACAAGCTCGTCGCGGATTTTCCCAAGGCGCGCATCGTCTTTCAGATCTTTCCCATCGCGTCCATCCATCCCGCGTCCGTGCAGGCGGCTGAGTACGGCCTCTGCGTGAACAAGCTGGGCGGCAGCACGGCCTTCTTCCAATTCGCCGCGGCGGTCTTTGATGGCCAGGATGGCCTGGCAACTCCGGACGGCGCCGCCCTCACCCTGAACAGCGCCGTCATCAAGGCGGGACTTGATCCGGCGAAAGTCTCTGCGTGCGCCGCGACGCCTGAGATCAAGGCCGACGTCGATGCCTCCGTCAAGCTCGGCACCGATGTGGGTGTTACCGCAGTTCCGACGCTCGTTGTCGACGGCCGCGAGATTCCCATCGGCCAGGTTCCCTACGATTTTCTGAAGAAAATCGTCGTATTCCAGGCCAAGCTGGACGGCGTCGCGCTGCAATAGCCAACGCGTCGCTGCGCATTTCCTCGGGCTGTCCCAGCATCCCGCACCATTCAGTGCGAGACGATGGACAGCCCGAATCATTTGGACGCAGCCAATGTGTCCACCGGGCAACTCGCGCTGGTCGGCGCCAGGATCGGATTGCCACTATCATCCACGCCTGTCATCAGCTTCCCGTTGATCGTTGTCGATCCTGTGCCGGTTAGCGATCCGTTGGCCTGCAGGGTCAGCAGAATCGGCGAAGCGCCATTCTTTACCGTGATGTTTATTGCGCCGCCCTTGATGGAAACGTCGTAAAGCGCCACAACGTGTGCCTGCGCGCAATCGATCACGGCGCTCGCGTCCTGAAACTGGATCTTCAACCCCGTTGCGCTATTGAAAATACCCACCATCCGCGGCCCCGGTGCGATCAGATTCTGCTGCGATGCGGAGCCGGCGGGCGCCTTTCCCGCAAGAACCTCTGCGTCAGACAAGGCGTTACCAAGCGTGGCGAGAAACCCTTGATCCGGCGCAGTGTCCGGACCGGGCGTGAGCGAGCCGACCTTGCAGTTCTCCGTGTCCGGACCGTAATTGGGCGTGCGCGTGCTGGCTCCGGTCTTCAAATTCGTCTCAACATAATAGCCCACTACCTTTTGTCCCGTGATCTGCTGCATTGCGGGACCTGCCATCTTCTTACCTGGATCCAAACTCATCGCGAGCGGTTGGGGCTGGTTATCAATTTTGATCGCGAGCGCTCCGCCGGCCACGCCGAGAGAATAGCCGTGAACGCCTTTCACCATCTGGCCGCAGCCGCCAATGTCCACATTGGCATCGCTGAAGTCGAAGTGCAGGCCGGTTGTCCCGTTGTACGTGCCATATAGCACAAGTCCAGTCTTGCCCGAGCTCGTCATCGCATCTAAATTGATTCCGATCAACTGTTGCAATCCCGTGCTGAGGGCCCCACCCAGGCACTGCATGGCGCTCCCGCCCAGTTCCACGCAACGCCGCGCCGCCAGCGTGGCCGGGTCGGTCGTCGGCGGAAGCGTCGACTGCGTATTGCCGCCGCCCTGCTGACTAGCGGTGATCTTGTTGCCTGTCTCCCAGAGCTGTTGAATAGTTGGCATGTGGAAGATTTGAAACAGCGAGGCCGTAAAGTCATTCTTACCCGCATAAGCGTCCTGCGGATTCGGCGTCGCCTTCGCAAGAGCGGTATAGGCGTTGAAGTAGCTTGTAAGGATGCGCGCCTCATCGGCCGTCAGCTTGTTTTGCTGCATACGCGGCCCTGCGAGCGCCGCAATCATCTGCGCAAACTCGTGCAATGCCGTCAATTGGCGATACACCGTATCCTGCGCGCTCGAACCTTTCACTTGCGCCATGATCTGATCGACCGTTGGAAATTCTCTCAGGTACGGCGGGTTAAAGCTCTGCTGAGCGCCGCTGGCGGGCTGTGCCGGTGCAGTCGCCGGCGCACTCGGTGCAGCGCTCGCCGGCTTTCCCGCGGCGGCGTTGGTGCATCCCTGCAGCCTTCCTGTCATTGACGACCAAGAGCTGTCCATCTTTGTCACCAGGCGGCCGTTCTGCGTTTCTGTCGTCTCGCACCACTGGTCCGCGCGATACGGCTTGCACACCGACACGATGTACGCAATTCCGTTGGCGCAAACATAAGGTGAGTTCAAGATCGGCGGGGCCTGCGCCGCGCGAGCAACCGCTCCGGCCAGTAAAAGCACTAACGCGAGAGAGGCCACAGCGCGCCGCGCAAAGACCGCCGGCATAGGGCAGGATTCTGCTGATCCAACTTCTAACTCCGATCCAAAGCAGTTCTGCATAAACATCCTCCATCACATCTCGATCTTCGCGCGGTCTCACTCCATCGTTCGACAATCCGGCATCGCGCGGAAAGGGAAAGACGCGCACCGATAAACCTGGATGAATCCTGATCGAAGACCGGGCGGAGGGGGCTCGCCCGTGTAAGGGGACCGACCGCGATATAGTACCAGACCGCCACGCTCGGCCGGAAGCGAGGGTTTTCGCGCCGCGCGACACCACCCTCTCGCGGGCAAACCGGGGAAACAGACGTGAGCCTACTGCGTTGCGCTCTTTTCTACCCGCATCATCGCTGTGTGTCCCGCCGCCTGCGGTCCTCGGACCACGTGCGGCGTCATCACGATCACCAGTGTCGCGTAGTTCTTCTGCAAATCCTTGTCCGTTACATTATTCATCCCCGGGATCTCGCTGAGGCCAGGTGTTCCACTGATTGCCCGACTCTGCGACTTGTCCATTTCGGTGGCCACCACCGTCGCCTCGCCCTCTTTCAGTGTCACGGTGCCGGTATACTCCCGGTTGTTGAGCACGGGATTGCCGTCGATCGAGGTTCCGGCAAGGGCGTTGAGCTTCATCTCGAGGTTCAGGGCCACGTCGCCATTGCGCAGCGCCTTGGGCGTGACCGTCAGCGTCAAACCCAGGTCCTGGTACTGCACCATGGGGATGTTAGGTACCGTGCTGGTCTGTGAAGACGAGCAGGGAACTGAGACTGCTGGAAGTGCCCGCCCCCGTCAATCCTGGAATGTTCACGGTGCTGCCCGACAGGCTCGAATAGGAAGAGGTCTGGATGGGGTATTTTTCGCCGAGCTTGATCTCGCCTTTTTCGCCGTCTTCGAGGCGGAGCTGCACCTGATCGAGCTCGCGCGAATCGGAGGAGTTCAGGCTGAGGTTGTAAGTGGCCGACCCTGGAACCAGCGCCGATTCCGTGAGCCCGCCGCCGAACAAGGCGAAGCCGCTGGAGAGCAGGGGATTGGAAACCTGGCCTGAGGCGATGAGAATGCCCAGAATCGCCAGGGGATCGTTGGGCGAAGCCAGTCCCGATGAAATGATCTGCTGCACCAGGCTCTGCGTTGGAGTTCAGAATCGACTGCTCCTCGGCATACACATTGAAGGCCGCGATACTCTGCGGCAATTGTGCGCCGGTGTTGCGGTTGCTGGTGTGCGCCACCTGGATGAGGCGCACGTCGAGCAACACTTGGCTGCGCCCGTCGAGTAGGCTCTGCAAGAGTGGCGTTGAAGGCTTCCAGCGTGCGCTGGGGAGCGCGCAGCGTGATGGCGCGTTCGCTGGTGGAAAGCGTTGCCTGCTGCACGAGGAAGATAGTCTTTGCCACCGACAACACGTCGTTCAGCTCATCGTCGCTCAACCCTGTCAGGTAGACCGTTTCCACGTCCGAGGCGCAGAAACTGATTCCGGTCGGTGGGGGTAGTCGGCGGCCACCAGGGCGCGGTGCGCGTCCAGCGGCACGAAGAACGTATTCGTGTCCAGGCTCAGCACGCGTGCAGCCTGCTCGAAGCTGGCGTCGTCCACATCGAACCGGGTCAGGAACGGGTGCACGCTGGTGTCGAGCATGGCCGTCAGGCCGTAGGCTTTGAAAACCTGCGCAATGATCTGTTCCCGATCGGCGTGCAGATGAAAGCTGTGCAGGCCCGAAGCGGGCTCCAACTGTACGGGTCCAGCCAGGGCGCTTGCCGCTTTGATCGTAAATCGGCTTGCGGCTGGCTGCGCGCGACGTCGTCGGCCAGCTCGTCGAGATGCTGGCTGACTTCAATGTTCGTGGGGTCGAGCGCGCGGGCGCGCTCCAGCGCAGCACGAGCCGCGGCCTCGTTGCCCAGCAGCCGATCCTTGGCTGCCTCCTGAATCAGTGCCGTGACCGCATGGCTGCGCGCCACACCAGCGGCCAGCCGATAGTTCGCATTCGTGGGATCGAGTGCGGCGGCCTGCTCAAAGCCCTTCATGGCCTCTTCAAACTGGCGATCGAGAAATAATTTGCTCGCCGCGAGATAGAGTTTGGCTGCGCGCCGCCTGTCGCTCGATCGCGGCGGCGCATTTTCCGATTGTGGCTGAGCAGTTTCGTTCGGAACTGCACTGGGTGCGGCCGCCGGCGCCGCGGTGCTTTGCCCCGAAGGCGGTCCCGCAGCCGACGTTTGCGCGACGAGTGCGCCGGCAAATAGGACCATCGCCAAGCCCACCGCGCTTCCTGAGCCAAAAGCTCCCAACCTGGCAATGAATGCGCTTTTGTCGCCAGGGCATGGTCGAATGTTGAGCCTTTGAATCGCTGAGCCGCCGACTCGCTAACCTGCTGACTCGCTGACTCGCACCGCGCCCGTGCGCTGATGGTTTGCTGCCGCGGCTTCATGGCCTGTCCCTCATGTCCTGCTCTTTAGCGTGGCCAGCAAATCGGCCAGCGAAGAGGCGCAGGCCTCCGGCTTGCACTCGAGCAGCTCGTCAAAGCTGCATCGGCCGGTGGCCACGGCAATCACGGGGAGGAAATTGGCGCGCGCGGCTTCAATGTCGCGCGGCGTGTCGCCCACCACGCAGACATTGGCGTCGCGGCCGGCCATCTCGCGCGCCTTCCACGCCGCGTGGGCGATCAGCTCCGCGCGGATGGGGAAGTGGTCGCTGAAGCCGCCGAAACGGAACCACTCGCGCAAGCCGGCCTTCTCAATCTTGATCCAGCCGATGGCTTCCAGGTTGCCGGTGGCCACGCCCAGCAGTGCGCCCTTCTGGGCCAGGTGGCGCAGCGCCTCTTCCACGCCCGGCATCAACGCCAGGTCCAGCTCGTGCCGCCGCTCGGCGACGCTGTTGCGCATGGCCTCGAGGATGGCGTCGCACGCGCTCCTCCAGTACCTCGGCGGGAATGCCCGCCTGGCGGCAGGCCTCGCGCAGGATGGCGGTATCGGTGTTGCCGTGCAGCAGGATGCCGCCCAGCGTGACCTCGAAGCCCGTCACGCGCTGCACGCTGGCGGCGAAGGAGTCGAAGTGCACGCGGTCGCGGCTGCGCAACAGGGTGCCGTCGATGTCGAAGAGATAGGCGTCCTGCCCATCCCAGGCGAAGTCCGGCTCGATCGCGATGCGGGCTTCGGGGTTCTCTGAAGTTGTTGGCATCATGTCGGGCTGCGTGTTCGGCCCAGGGTCTGTTCAGCCCTGGCGGTAGCCCTGGCGAACCGCGCTATATACAGGACGTTCGCTGCGCGGCGGACGCTTGAGCCCGGCGCGCACCTCGGCCAGATCCAGTCCCAGGTCCGCCATGGCGCGGCTCAGCGTGTTGCGGTGCATGCCCAGCTCTTCGGCCGCCTTGCACTGGTTCCCCCGGTGCGCCACCAGCACTTCGCGCAGATACTGCCTCTTGAACTCGCGCACGGCTTCCTCGTAGCGGACGCCGCTGGAGTGCATTTGCGTCACCAGGCTGTCCAGTTCTCGTCTCACGCTTCCCTCTTGCTGTGTCGCTCAAATAGTGTAACCGGCTCATTCCGCCGTGCAGCCGATTTTCTCACGCTATCGCCATTCTTTGGGTGCATCCATTGCGGCGACTCGTGTTCCAGGACTTCAGGCCCTCCCGCACGCGCTCGCCCAGCTCTCCCGGAGTCACGTGCGTGCTCACATGGCAGGCCCCGAAAAACATCCGCGGCAGCGTGGCCTGGGTCAGCCACTGCGTCTGCGGAAAAAAGGCCACAGTGACCAGAATGCAGACGTAACCAGCAATGCTCCCTGCAAAAACCCAAATCGCGCCGCCCAGAGCGTCCAGGCAGCCCAGTCCCATCCAGCTGGAACACTTCTGCCAGCATGATCGCCGATCAGGTTGGCGAGAACCATCACCACCAGCGCGATCAGCAGAAATCCAATGGCGTTGGCAACGGCATCAACGCTGAACGATCGGTTGAACACCGCTGCCACGCGCGCGTAATTCCACGCACGCCAGCGCCAGCTCCCAGGATCAGGCCCAGCCAGCGAGCAGACAGAGCGGAAGAATCCCTGCGCCATCCTCCCAGCACCGCTCCCAACAGCACCATGAGAATGACCCAATCCACCCATTCCATAAGTCACTCCGCATTCTCTCACGGCAACGCTGACACCCAAGGCAACGCTCAGAGACTACGATGCAATTTCCCGGCCGGTCAAACGCCGGAAGGCTTCAAGATACTTGGCCCGCGTGCGTTCCACCACCTCGTCCGGCAAACCCGGCGCCGGCGCCTGCTTGTTCCAGTGGATTTCTTCCAGATAGTCGCGTACGAACTGCTTGTCGAACGATGGCTGCGCGCCGCCGGGCTTCCAGGCTTTGCCGTCCCAGAAACGCGAGGAGTCCGGCGTCAAAACCTCATCGGCAAGGATAACCCCTTCCGGCGTTTTGCCGAACTCAAATTTTGTGTCGGCCAGGATCAGCCCGCACGCCTCGGCGTGTGCCGCCGCCCGGCCATAGATCGCCAGCGTCAGCCGCCGCAGTTCCGCCGCCTCCGCCGCACCCACGATGGCCTCGACGTTGTCATAGGAAATGTTCTCGTCGTGCGCGCCGTCCTGGCTCTTGGTCGCCGGCGTGAAAATCGGCTCCGGCAGCCGCGATCCGTCCAGCAGCCCGCCGGGAAGGCGAATGCCGCAGACGGTTCCCTCGGCGCGATACTCCTTCCATCCCGATCCGGCCAGGTAGCCGCGCGCCACGCACTCCACGGGAAACATCTCCGCCCGCTTCACCAGCATCGAGCGGCCTTCCAATTGATCGCGATAGGGCTGGAGGGACGCGGGAAACTCGCTCAACGTCGGCCGTGATCAAGTGGTTGGGCACCACATCCTTGAGCAGATCGAACCAGAACAGCGAAATCTGCGTCAGGATCTTGCCTTTGTCCGGAATTCCCGTGCCCAGCACGTGATCGAAGGCCGAAATGCGGTCGGTGGCCACCAGCAGCAGTGCGCCGTCCACGGCAGTAGAGATCGCGCACCTTGCCCCGCCCCAGCAGGGTGTGGCGCCCAGGTTGGTGGTGAGCAGAGCTGTCACGGGGATCTTCCTCGGAGGCGTTTGAATCTCCGATTCTCGTGCGGCAGACAAGCTTTGTCAATCTTCCGCATGGCATTTCCTAACGCGAAAGTTTTGCGCTCCGGCCGGATGGCGCGCAACGCGCAAAACCGGCCAGAGATTCAGGCTATTTGCACTTTTCGGACTGCGCACGAACTCGTGTGACGGCCGTCACGGACCGCCCCCACGACATGGGAGACACTTCGATTGTCAACATGGTTCGGAGGGCACGTAAGTTAGCCCTCTTTGAGCCGGGCGACACGAGGCAGCAGTGGAAAGGGGAAGCCGCGGCTAGCCTCGTTTAGTGCAGGGATCACCAGTAGCCGCGTGCTACCGACCTCCAGTGCCGGCTACTGGTCCCCGTCTTTATCTTGTGTTATAAGTTCGTTCTACAAGCGCCTCCGAAGAGAAGTGTTCCTTCGGAGGCGATTTTTTGCCCGAAATCCAATCCCGCCACAGATGCACTGCCGTGCAACACCAACACGCCGGAACACATCAGATACAGAGAAGCCACAACTGCATTCGCCGTGCGCATAGCTCGGATGAAACTGTGGCGATTCTGGAAGGAAAGAGGTGAAGCGATGGCAGAATTATTGGGAAAAACGGCCTCGGTAGATGATGTTCTCCGCGAGGTTTCGCGCATCAAATCGGTGGTTACCGAAGCGGTGGATGACGGCGTTCGATCCGCACTTCGCGCGGCGAAGCAGGGAAAAACATTCGCCGAAGACACGATTCACGACGCCAAGTACGCCATCAAGCGGAACCCGCTGCAGGCCGCAGGCATTGTGCTCGCCGCGGGGATCGTGATCGGGAGCCTCATCGCGTGGATGTGCTCCTCGCGCGACTAGCGCCTCTGATTGTCTAACTCCGCAAACCCCGTTGTCGTTTCAATGCGGCCTTCCGGGCAAAACAAAATGCTCTTCGCAGCGCGGCTCGTAGTTGTCGCCGGCCATGATGATGGGGCTGGTGTAGTGGGCCGGCTTGCCGTCGACCAGGCGCTGCGGATAGAGCGCCTTGGCCCCGCAACTGCAATATGCCACCAACTCGGTCACGTTGCCTGCGTAGATGCGCACCAGCCACGAGAGGTCGAGCATTTCGCCGAACGGCATACCGCGAAAGTCGAGCTCGAGGCCGGAAACCATCACATCGTAGCCGGAGTCGAGCAGCCGCTTGGTGAACAGGAACAGATCCTGCACGAACTGGCCTTCGTCGAGAGCGATGCACTCGATGTGCTTGCCGATGCGCTGCTCGGTGGATGCAATGATCGGAAGCACGGTCCACGGATCGTTGCCCGGGAACTCGACGGCTTCCATCTTGCCGCAGCCATTGCGATTGCGGCTTTCCACCAGTCCCGCGGCGGCCTTGGTGTCGGCGCTCGGCTTCAGCAGCATCACGTATTGTTTGGCATATTCGCGGCGGGTCTCGATCCTGCGCAGCAACTCGGCTGTCTTGTTGCTTCGCATTGGCCCGACAATCATTTCCAGTTTGCCTGGCACGGCCGCCTCCAAAGAACCGTGAACCGTGCGCCGTGAACCGTGGTCTCGTGAACCGTGGTTCATGAATCGAGGTCCCGTGCGCAGCGCGAGCCTGTGGACAAGGCGAACCGGGTTCACACCCAAGGGTCACGAGTCACGGCTCACGGTTCACGAGACCACGGTTCACGAATCACGAACCACGCTTTACGCCGTCGCCCGCTTCTGCTCGCGGTGCCCCAGCCGCACGCTCACAATCTTCGAAACGCCCGGCTCCTGCATGGTGACGCCGTAGATCATGTCGGCGGCCTGCATCATGCGCTTGGAGTGCGTCACGATCAGGAACTGCGTGTCGTGGCTGAGCGAGTCGAGCAGGTCGGCGAAGCGGCCCACGTTGGTCTCGTCGAGCGCCGCATCCACTTCGTCGAGCACGCAGAAGGGGCTGGGCCGGAACTGGAAGATGCCCACCAGCAGCGCCAGCGCGGTCAGCGCCTTTTCGCCGCCCGAAAGCAGCAGCACGTTCTGCAGCTTCTTGCCCGGCGGCGACACCACGATATCCAGCCCGCTTTCCGCCTGGTTCTCCTCGTCGGTCACGCGCAGGAAAGCCTGCCCGCCCTGGAACAGCCGCGCAAACACCTTGCCGAAGTTCTCGTTGATCTGGGTAAGCGCCTCGTCGAACTTGGTGCGCGAAATCTGATCGATCTCCTTGATGGTCTCCTGCGTGTTTTCGATGGACTCGATCAGGTCATTGCGCTGCGTCTCGAGGAACGCGTGGCGTTCCGCGGTTTCCTTGTACTCATCGAGGGCCATCATGTTCACCGGGCCCATCTGTTCCAGCCGCTGCTTCAAGCCACGGCAAGTTTCCTCTTCGGCGGCCAGCTCTTCGCCGGCCAGGCGCCCGATCTCGGTATCGGCGCGCAGCACCTGCGCCTCCACGTTCACCTCGGCCAGGCAGCTCGCCTCGAGATATTCCAGATCGGAGTGCAGCTTGGCCAGCTCGCTGGAAAGTCCGGCGCGATCTTCGCGCAACTGGTCGAGCGCCGCGCGTCCGGTTTTCAGTTGCGTTTCCATCTCGGCCAAGCTGCTGGCGCAGGGCCTGCGCCTGCTCGCTGAGGGATTGCGCCGCGGCCAGCGCCGCCGCGCGTGTCTCGACCAATTGCTTCTGTTGCCCGACCAGTTCGGCGTTTTCCTGGATGCGCTGCTCGCGCTCCGCCGCGGCGGCGGTGCGTTGCTGCTCGATTGCCTGCACGCGCCGGGTCAAATCGCCAAACAGCCGGTCGATACGCTGGAAGGCCGCCTCGGCGCCGCGGCGCCGCTCTTCCAGGCCGGCCAGCTCCGCGGTCATTTGCGCCGCTTCCTGTTGCAGCGCCTCGCGCTTCTGCCTGAGGGTTTCGAGCTGCGCCTGCCGCGCATTCAAGCCGCTATCCGCCTGGCTGTGCTCCATCTCAAGGCGCGTTGCTTCTTCGCGCTTTTCGGCAATGGCCTGGCGCTTGGTGTCGCGCGCATCCTTATTGCGCGCCGCCTGCGCCTGCCACTCCTGCAAGCGCCGCTCGATGCGCTGGGCCTCGGCTTCCATCTGCTTCAGCGACGCGCCCAGTGTGGCTGCCTCGCTTTCGCCCAGCCGCCGCTCCTCGCCGCGTGTCTCCTGTTGCGCCGTCAGCTCCTCCATGGCGCGGCTGAGCGCATCGGCTTCGTTCTGCGCCAGCGCCAGATCCGCTTCCAGCCTCGCGAGCCGGCTCTCGGTCTCGCGCAATTCGCGCTTGAGCGCCAGCGGACCTTCGCTGGCCGGCTTGCCGCCCGTCACTGTGGAGCGATGGAAGCACTCGCCGTCCGGCGTGAGGAAATACGCATGCATGTAGCGCAACGCCAGCCGTTGCGCGTCGACGGCGCTTTCAGTGAGGTAGCCGTGCCGCAGCTTGGGCAGCACTGCTTCCAGCGAGCGCCCAAAGCCGTTCAACACTTTTACAGCATCTCGCAGCGGCGTTATGCCGGGCTCCCCGACCGGGTCCTCGCTGGTCTCGAAGAGCACACCTTGCGCGTCGGAGTGAATCAGAAATGTCGCCCGACCGTCGCTGGTCTTCAGCACGCGCACGCCTTCTTCCGCCACGCCCCAGCTTTCCACCACGACGTAATTCAGCTCTTCGCGCAGGAACTCGTCTACCACGCCTTCGTGCTCGCCGCTCACTTCAACGAAGTCCGCCAGCGTGCCCACCGGCGCAACCGAGGGCCCCAGCGCTCCCGGCTTCAGCAGCCGCCGCACTGAGTCGGTGGCGTAGCCGTGATTGCGAATCAGCGCCTGCAGCGAGTCGTGCCGGCCCAGCACGGCCGCCTGCTCGCCGCGCAGTTGGTTAGCCTGTGCACGACGCGCGCTCTCTTCGCTGCGCTTGGACTGCAGGGTCTCGCGAAGTGCGGCGATCTCCTGCTCCAGCCGCTTCACCGTCGCATCTGCCGAAGCAAAGCGCAGCCGCGACTCGCCTGTCTGCACGCCCAGGTTTTCCTGCTCAGTGTGCGCCTGGCCCATCTCCGCTTCCAGCCGCTCGGCTTCGCGCTCCAGCGCGGCCAGGCTCTCTTCGCCCTGCGCAATGTAGTTGCGCGCATTGCCTGAGAGCGTGAGCAGGTGCATGGCGTGGCGGCGTTCGGCTTCGAGTTCACGCTCAGCGGTAAAGACCTCTTCGGCAGCGGCTGCGCGCCTCATGCTGCCGTGCCTCTACCTTCTGGAATGAAACTCGTGCGCTTCGCCGGCCGCAGTCTCAAGAAAGCTCTTCTGCTGCGCTCGCTCCTCTTCAATCCCGGCCAATCTGCGTTCGCGTCTGCTCCAGCTCCGCGCCCGACGCCGCAATGCGCGCCTCGAGTTCGCTCACGCGTTCCGTATTGCTGCGCTCGCGCGCCGCGGCCCGCTCCAGCTCGACGGCCGCTTCGTGCTGGCGCGCGTCTGGCTTCCAGAACCTCGCGGTCCAGCTCGTAGCCGCGTTCGGTAAGTGCGTGCTGGCTCGGCTTCCTGTTGCGTAATCTCCTCGGCCGAGTCGGTACATCCGCTCCGTGAGCGCGGCAATCTCGTGCTCCAGACGCGCCTGGTCGGCATCCATCGCCGCCATGCGGCTGGCCAGCACCACGCGCAATCGTCCCCGCAGCTCTTCGCGCACTGCGGCATAGCGCTCCGCCTTGGCTGCCTGGCGCTTCAGGCTGTTCATCTGCCGCGTGACTTCTTCAAAGATGTCGTCCACGCGCGCCAGATTCTGTTTCGCGCTTTCCAGGCGCAGCTCCGCCAGCCGCTTCCTGGTTTTGAAGCGCGTTACGCCCGCGGCTTCTTCGATAATCGCTCGGCGCTCGTAGGGCTTCGAGCTCAGCAGTTGCCCGATGCGTTCCTGCCCGATGATGGCGTAGCTCTCCGGTCCCAGGCCCGTGCCCATGAAGATGTCCTGAATGTCGCGCAGCCGGCAAAGCTTGCCATTCAGCAAATATTCGCTTTCGCCGGTGCGGAACAACCGCCGCGTGATGACCACCTCGCCCTTTTGCGGCTTGCTCTGGAATTTCCGGCGGCGAATTTTCAGGACCACGCCTTGCGGACCTTGACTTGCCTCTGCGTTTTCGATCCCATGCGCGGGTGCCCCCGGTCCCTCGCCTTTGGGGACCGTGGATTCCTCACCCTCTTCTTCGGTCACCTGTCCCGGCTGCTCGTTGGCAATGATCTCTTCGGCCTCGGCCGCGCGCTGGCGGCGTATCTCCTCTTCGTCCCAGTCCGCCGGACCCTCGTGATCGACGAGCACTTCGGGCTCAACCGGCATAGGCCCCTCGTAGGCCTCGGGATCGATCATGGTCAGTGTCACTTCCGCCATGCCCAGCGGCTTGCGGTCGCGCGTCCCGGCAAAGATCAGGTCCTGCATGTGCGAGCCGCGCAGCGTCTTCGCGCTCTGCTCGCCCAGCACCCAGGTCACTCCGTCCAGAATGTTCGACTTTCCGCATCCGTTCGGACCCACCACCACGGCGATCCCGGTGCCCGCCACGGTCACTTCAGTGCGGTCACAAAAGCTTTTGAAGCCGAGGATGTGAATCTTCTTTAGTTTCAGCATGTTTACTCCGGATCGACGAACTTGTTCTTGAAGGTTTGCGAGCGCCCGCCGACGACCTCGTGAAAAGCCGCACGCACGCATCAATACACCGCTTCATTAGAGACTTTACGGATGTGGAATCGCAGGGTCAACGACGATAAGAGGTGCCAATGTGGATAAGGGGGGCGAAATTCGCGGCGCACAAAATCTTCCCCGGGTGTTGTGCAACGCGCGCAGGTTCCGCGACCGCGTGACTCCTGAACCTCCAGGCGCACGAGTGATAAAATCAATCAGTGCCGGGTCCTACGCGACGTAATCCCGCCAACCCCGCCAGGTCCGGAAGGAAGCAACGGTAACGGGCTAGTACGGGCGCAGTAGGTCACCCGGTACTTTTTTGTGAAGAGCAGGGAACAAGGGACCGAGGGAACGAGGGACCAAGAGGACAGGGACCGAGACTCGAAGGTCAGTGGCCGCACCCGCGGGTCCTGCGCAAGGAGAAATGCATTGAGCCTTACCGTTCGCCCCGTCGTGGGCCGCCGCGCCAAGATTTCGGCGCTCGGAACCTACGTTCCTCCCGATGTGATTACCAATCAAGACCTGGAAAAGATGGTGGAGACCAGCGACCAGTGGATCATGGAGCGCACGGGGATCAAGACGCGTCATAAGCTGGCCGCCGGACTGGGCGTAAGCGACATCTGCGCGGAGGCCGCGAAGAAGTGCTTGGCTGCGCGCGGCATTGGGCCGGACGAGCTTGAAGTCATCATCGTGGGCACGGTGACGCCGGACATGATGTATCCCAACACGGCCTCCCTGGTGCAGCACAAGATCGGCGCGCACCACGTGTGGGGATTCGATGTCTCCGCGGGCTGCTCGGGATTCACCTATGCGCTGCAGGCCGGCGTGAAGATGGTGGAGAGCGGCGCGCACAGCAAGGTTCTGGTGTGCGGCGCCGACGCCAATACGCGCATGACGGACTACACCGACCGCACCACTTGCGTGCTCTTCGGCGACGGCGGCGGCGCGGTGCTGGTTGAGCCATGCGAAGAGGGCGAGATCGGCTTCATCGACTCCCTCAACGAGATCGACGGCTCGGGCGGCGTGAGCCTGTACATGCCGGGCGGCGGCAGCCTGAACCCTTCGACGCACGAGACGGTCGACAAGAAGATGCACTTTATTCACCAGGACGGCCCCGCGGTTTACAAGTTCGCGGTGCGCAAAATGGCCGAACTTACGGGATCGCTGCTGGAGCGCAACGGCGTCACCGGCGCGGATCTGGGCTGCTTCATTCCCCACCAGGCCAACAAGCGCATCATTACGGCCACGGCCGACCGGCTGGGAATGAGCCCCGATCGCGTGATCATCAATATAGAAAAGTACGGCAACACCTCCTCCGGAACTATTCCGCTGGCCATGGAGACGGCCATCGAAGAAGGCAAGCTGAAGAAGGGCGACCTGGTGCTGCTGGCTGCGGTGGGCGCAGGCTTTACCGTGGGCACGGTGCTGCTGCGCTGGGAGATCTGAAAGGCAGCTTCTAGCTCTTAGCCTTTAGCTCGCTTTGTGCGAAATCAGGCTCCATGCGTGTTTTGGAAAGGTTCCCTCATCCATTGGGCTTGTGCTTCGTGCCGGAAGGGTCACAAGCGGTCGTCCAGCAACGAGCAGCTAAAAGCTAAGAGCTAAAAGCTAAAGGCTAGGAGCTAGCAGCTGAAGCTGAATCGTCATATACTGTGCTCCACGCCGCAGGACTTCGGCGCGGGATTGACGATACGCAAGCGGAGGGCGACCATGGATGTGGCAATTACCGCGAGGAAGAGCAAGATCTCCAAGGCTCTGCACATGCAGGCCGAGGAGGGGATGGAACGCATTGGACGCATTCTGGGCCGGACCGCGCGAGCCAGCGTCACCTTCAGCGCGCAAAGGCATGTCCACATCGTCGAATTGACGGTCATGTCGCGCACGCAGAAATTTGCCGCCACGGGTAAAGGCGACTCGCCCGATGCGGCGCTGCGCGAGGCCATCGAACACGCCGAGCATCAGGCCCATCGGTACCGCGACCGGCGCATCGTGAGCAAGCGCCTGCCCAAAGGGGAAAAAGTGATGACAGCCCCTCCGGTGGCGCGGCCCAAGGCGCGCGTGGAACCGCTACGGCGAAGATGGAGAGGCCAAGCCGGCCCGTGGCAAAGCGCGGGCATCCATCGCGGTGCACTCGTTTCCTGCGCGCGCCACGGTGGTCGAGCCGCACATCGTCAACAGCGGCGAGGCCATTGCACTGAGGCCGATGACGATTGAAGAGGCGGTGAAGGACGCGGAGTTTCGCGACCGCGACCTGCTGATTTTTCGCACCGCGATCGGAGAGACGTTTGTGCTGCATCGCCGCCGCGACGGCCAAATGGAGCTGGTCGAGATCCCCTGAAAGCCGGTGAGAAGCGCCGCTGCCCGGCTCGCTGACAAGCCGCATACGGGGATTTTTGCTCGCGTCGCGACCCCGAGTTTTGCGACCCGCGGCGCCCCTTGGCAAGATCGCAACTGTATGTAGTGAGAGGTTTGTCCGGCCCCTGCGCCTGGTCGGAACTTTGGTTGCACTAGTTGACCGGTTTTGGGGATGGTTGCATGACCCCGCGGCGCATACGATCGAATCAATGGCAACCGCTGCACCAAAGGCCGGGTCCAGGAGGGTACGGAAACCCACGCCAGGGCCAACGCCGGCGGTTCCCCGGGAGGCCATAGAACTGAACGTGTACGGAAATACAAATCCCGACGCGCAGCGCGAGGTTCTCGACGGTCTGCCGGTTCTGGTCTTCCTTGAACGTGCGGGCAAGATTGTCTTTGCCAATGCCGAAGCGCGGCAGATGTTGGGGCTGGTTGAGGGCGAGTGGATCGCCCGTCCCGTCGAAGACGTTTTGTGGGGACTCTTTCCCGGAACAGCGGAGCCGCAAACCCTCCTGACTGGCACGCGGCACGGCAGCCCGTTCCACGCGACCCTCCCGGCCCCTAACGGCCGCCTTGTGCCTGTGGAAGGCACCTACAGCATCTCGAACGCGCAATTGCGCGAAGCCGTCATCGTGGCGCACCCCAGTGAAAAGGAGCGAGCTCCCAAATCGCGGCTGATGGAAGATGTGCTCTCCAGCCTTCCCGAAGCCGTCGCCATCGAACATCAGAATCACGTTCTCTACACCAATCCTGCGTTCACGCGCATGTTTGGCTACACCGCCGAAGAGGCGGGCGGCGGCAGCCTGCGCGAGTTGATTGTCCCGGAAACGCGCCTGAATGAGAATGCAACGTTGCTGCGCGTGGTCGACGATCGGGAAAGCGCTACCGCAGAAACCGTGCGCACTAACAAGGCCGGCGAATTTGTGGATGTGAGCATGCAGATCGCGCCGCTGCTGGTGGACGGCGCCAAGGTGGGCTATGTCTTCACCTTTCGCGACATCGGCGATGTGAAGCAGACGGAAGCCAAATTGCAGCACGACGCCATGCACGATGTGCTCACGGGATTGCCCAACCGGGCGCTGTTTCTCGACCGCCTCAACCTGACGCTGACCCGCCGCCTGCGCCATCCTGACAATGGCTGCGGCGTGCTCTATCTGGATCTCGACAACTTCAAGGAAGTCAACGACAGCCTGGGCCACGCCGCGGGCGATGTTCTGCTGATGGCGATTGCCGGGCGCCTGCGTTCCTCGCTGCGCCCTCAGGACTCGGCCGCGCGTCTCGGCGGAGACGAGTTTGCCGTACTGGTAGAAAACATTGTTACCGCCTACGATCTTGAAGTGGTTGCCGGGCGCATCCTGCATGAGCTGGAGCGGCCCTTCGACATCTTCGGGCACACCGTCCACGCCGGCGCAAGCATCGGCGCGGCCATGGCCGGTCCCGAGCACACCTCGTCCGATCTGCTGCTGCGCGACGCCGACTTTGCCATGTACCGCGCCAAACAGGCGGGCCGCGGGCGCTACGAGGTCTTCGACAAGCACCTTGAGGTCTGCGTTACCAGCCAGCAGGAGCGGGAGCGCGAGTTGCGTACGGCCCTCGACAAGCGGCAGTTCACTTTCCTCTACCAGCCCATCTACCGGCTCACGAACGGCAAGCTCGAAGGCTTCGAATCTCTGCTGTGCCTGCGCCGCGCCGATGGAACTGTCGAGGATTTCGACGACCTGCTCGCTGTGGCCGAGGATACCGGCCTCTCCATTCCGCTGGGCCGCGAGACGCTCGAAACCGTGTGCGCGCAGTTGCGTTCCTGGAGCGATCAGCTGCCGAAGCAGGATCTGTTCCTGTCGATCAACCTCACGCGCCGGCAGCTTTTCAACACTGATTTGATCGCCCATTTGATCAAAGCCCTTGCGGCCAGCGGCGCCGATCCCTCGCGCCTGGTGTTCGAAGTTCCCGAGGGCGCCCTTAACGAGACTCCCGATGCCGCGGTTGCCGTCCTGCAGCGCCTTGCCGACTGCCAGGTGCGCGTGGCCATCGACGACTTCGGCAGCAGCCTGGCGCCGTTGAATCACCTGCTGCAACTTCCCGTTTCCATGGTGAAGCTCGCGTCCCGGCTTACGGCCGCAGCGGTTTCGGCGGGCCGTCAGCAGGCCGTGCTGGAGTCGCTCATCCGCCTCGGCAATACGTTGAGCCTGCCCGTAGTTGCCCAGGGAATCGAAAACCGCGAGCAGGTTGCGGCGCTGGTCCGCATGGGCTGCGCGTTGGGTCAGGGGCCGCTCATGTCGCCCGCTCTCGACCCGGAGCGTGCGCTCGAACTGGCGCAAACCGGTGCGAGAGCCGCAGCGTCCCGGGCCTGAACCAACTGCTACCGCAGGAGCCGCATCTTTGGCGGACTTACTCGCCGGCTCCTGGCTCCGCTAACCTCGCTAACTCCGTTAACGCCGCCGACTCCGCCCGGTGTAGCATGAACGCATGACGCCCAGAAAGCCCGCGCGCAACCCGAGGAAATCGCACCAGCGGAAACAGGTCGCCACGTCGCGGGGTGGCAATCCGGTGAAGGAACTGGTGATCGTTACCGGAATCTCCGGCGCAGGAAAAGCTTCGGCGCTCAAGGCCTTTGAAGATCTGGGATTTCACTGCGTCGACAATCTTCCCTTCGAGCTGCTGCCCCATTTTGCCGGCCTCGTCAGCACATCGCCCGACGTGGAACGCGCCGCCATCGTGGTGGATGTGCGCGAGGGCGCCACGCTCGACCGCCTGCCCGAAATCCTGAAAAGCATCAAGAAACTGCTGCAAACGCGCGTGGTGTTTCTCGACGCCCAGGATGCCGTGCTGGTGCGCCGCTACTCTGAGACGCGCCGCCCGCACCCGCTCGGGCGCAGTCGAAACGGTGTGGCGCTCCATCGTAGAAGAGCGCCAGTTGCTCGATCCTATCCGCAACGTTGCCGACACGCTTATCGACACCTCCAACTTCAATGTGCACGAGCTGCGCGCCGACATCCTGGCGCGCTTCGGGCACGAGGAGAAATCCAAGCGCCTCCTCGTCTCCTGCCTGAGCTTTGGCTTCAAGAACGGCGTGCCGCTGGATGCGGACATGGTCTTCGATGTGCGCTTCCTGCCCAATCCCCACTTCGTGCCGGAGTTCCGCAAGAAGACCGGCCTCGATCCCAAAGTTGCCGCCTACGTGCGCGGTTTCCCGCAGACCGGAGAGTTCCTCGATCGCGTGACGAAGCTGATGCTTTACCTGCTGCCGCACTACGTGAAGGAGGGCAAGAGCTACCTGACTGTGGCCTTCGGCTGCACCGGCGGCCAGCACCGCAGCGTGATGATGGCCGAGGAGATGGCCAAGCGGCTGAAGAAAGCCGGCTACCAGGTGAAGGCGCTGCATCGCGACATGGTGCGGTGAAGGCGCATCGAGTTTGTCAGTGGCGTCGGCAGATCGTCGAGCCACCGCGTCAGTGCATCCACGATCTGCATGTCAATATTCTTGGCGGGATTCACCAGACACCAGCATCTTGCGGTCTGCGATCTTCTCGAACGCTTTCGGCTCTTTCGGAGGACGCCAGCCTTGCCGACCGCTCATCCCACTGCGAACCACAGCACCGGAACACGCACGTTCGCCGCAGCCGCATTCAGATCGTAGCGGTCGCGCACCAGCAGTCGCGCGGGAACCAGTCGCGCCCGCGCATCACTGAAAACCGCGCTCATCGGATCCGGGAGCGGCCGACTCCACAATCACTCCCGGCCAGCTCCGGATGCGCGGCAGCCTCTTCGAGCGCCAGGTTTGCGCCCAGCCCCGTGCCGTCGAGCACGATGGTGCCAGGAGCGACGTGCCGGGTTCCAGTCAGGTATTCGATCGCCCACTCTGCATCCTGGCGCCAGTGGGCCTCGCTGGGCCGCACAAACTGGCTCTGCCCGTAGCCCCGATAGTCGAAGGCCAGCACGTTCACGCCTGCGGCGTGCAGCCGGGCCAGCGCGTCGACCGTGTCTCCCATATTGCCATCCTGCCCGTGCAGATAGAGCACCGTGAGCCGGGCGAATTTCGCGTCCGTTGCAGCAGGAATCCACCAGCCCTTAAGCCGCGGCATGCCCGCGTCGGTGGCGGCGAATCCTACGGGATCGAAGGCCAGGCCCGCGCTCGCCGGCGTGCGCGTAGCCGCAGACGACGGGTGGTAGAGCAGTTGCCAGCTGCCCTGCCAGAAGAGCAGG
Source organism: uncultured Acidobacteriota bacterium (assembly GCA_963826735.1). GTDB lineage: Bacteria > Acidobacteriota > Terriglobia > Terriglobales > Acidobacteriaceae > Telmatobacter. The sequence goes on along the minus strand of CAWGYN010000001.1, from coordinate 81,482 downwards.
CACAGGCCACACCACGCGCAAAAAGCGCCGCCGCGATGACGAGGGCGACCGCGCCCAGCAGCCAGCGGCCAGAGACCCTGATCCGTCCCGATGCATCGCGCGGGTGGGCATGCGCGCGTTCGCCTGCGGCGGCCTTCGCCGCCCCGTCCAGAGCCGCGAGCCACAATCTCAATCCGTGTTTTCTTGCTGCGACATGCGTGCAGTTTGCCCTGGTTTCTCGTCCAGCTTCGCGGAACCAATTCCATGCTAATCGCGCCGCCCTCAAAGCCGGTTCCCGGCCCTCGGGTGTATAGTTTTTCTTGGTGTTCCGAAATCGTTTACGAAGAAAGGTACAAAATGGGGCAAATGACAGTCAGGAAGTCATCGAAACCGGCAGCAAATGAAGTGCTTCTGGTCACCAGCGGCGATCTGCGCCAGTCGGCCAACCAAGTGTGCTGGCCCGCGCAGCGCGATATGGAAGAAAAGCTCACCGCGGCCTTCGCGCAAAAGGGCTACAAGCTGGTCCGCGCTCACGCTTACGACGACAAGGTGAAGCACGGCTTCATCTCTTCGCAGCGGCAGGGCATGGACGTCTTCATGAAGATTCATCCCGAGGCGAAGCTGGTGTTTGCCACTGCGGCCTGGCAGTACAGCCATCATGTTCTGCCGGGCCTGCGCAGCCATCAAGGGCCCGATTCTCACCGTGGCCAACTGGTCGGGCCAATGGCCGGGGCTGGTGGGCCTGCTCAATCTGAATGGCTCGCTGGTCAAGGCCGGCAAGCCCTTTTCGTCCATCTGGAGCAAGGATTTTACCGACGCCTATTTTCCAGAATGCGCTCGACGAGTGGCTGCGCGACCGGCAAGATCACGCACGATCTCTCGCACGTGCACGCGCTCGACACGAGCAAGCTGCCGGCCGAAAGCGCCAAGCTGGGCGCCGAGCTGGCCGCCGGATCTGCAAGCATCGCAAGGCCATCATGGGCATCTTCGATGAAGGCTGCATGGGCATGTACAACGCCATCATCGACGACGAGCTGCTCAATCCCGCGGGAATCTTCAAGGAGCGGCTGAGCCAGTCCGCGCTGGTGGCCAAAATGCGCACGGTGAGCGACGCCGAGGCACAAGCCGTCTACCAGTGGCTGGTGGCCAAAGGCGTCAAATTCGCCTTCGGCAAAGACGCCGCCACCGAACTCACGCTCGATCAGGTGCTCGACCAGTGCAAGATGTACATCGCCGCGGTGCGCATCGCGCACGAATTCGGCTGCGACGCCGTCGGCATCCAGTATCAGCAGGGACTGAAAGACATGGCGCCCGCCTCCGACCTGGCCGAAGGCATGCTGAACAATGCCGAGCGTCCGCCGGTCTTTGCAGAGGGAACCAAGGAAGAGCTGTATGCCGGCGGTCCGCTCCCGCACTTCAACGAAGTGGACGAGTGCGCCGGCGTGGATGCGCTGATCACCAACCGCTGCTGGAAGGCGCTCGGCCTCGATCCCTCGACCACGCTGCACGATGTGCGCTGGGGCGAGCACTACAAGGGCGACGGAAGCGCCGGCGGCAATTCGAGAATCGACGACTTTGTCTGGCTGCTGCAGATCTCCGGCGCCGCGCCGGCCAATCATTTTGTGGGCGGCTATGCGGGCGCGACCAGCGAGCGCCAGCCGGCCATGTACTTCCCGCTCGGCGGCGGATCGCTCAAGGGCGTCGGCAAGCCCGGCGAAATCGTCTGGAGCCGCGTCTTTGTCGAGGGCGGCGCGCTGCATGCCGACATGGGCCGCGGCACGGTCGTCAGTCTGCCTGCGGCCGAAACCGAACGCCGCTGGCGCGAGACCACGCCGCAATGGCCCATTGTGCACGCCATTCTGCACGGCGTCAGCCAGAACCAGATGATGGCCCGTCACCGCGCCAACCACGTCAACGTGGCCTACGCGCCGTCAGCGGAAGCTGCCGACAAAGCCCTGGCCACCAAGGCCGCGATGCTCGCAGAGCTCGGCATTCACGTGCATCTCTGCGGCGTGACGCAGTAAGCGGTTCAGCTCGAAGCCCGTTGCCCCATCCTAAACGCCTTCCTTGCGATTAGGATGGGATAGCAAGCTAGGCAGCTAGAAGCTAGCAGCTGCCGCTTTCACGACTGGATCTGTTCCGCCGCCATCTCCTGCGCCGCGGGAATAATGCCCATCTCCTGATAAATCGGCCGCACCACGACGCGCAGCGCCGGCAGGCGCGAGAAGAACCATAGCGCGCCCAGCCCAATGGCCAGCCCATTAATAATGACGGTCCACTGCGCGCCGGCCAACACCGGTCCCGACACAATCCACAACGGCGTCGGTGGGATCGCATGCGCCAGGGTCCCAGCCAGCAGGCTGCCGAACGGCGCCATGCCCATAAACGCCATGGTGTAGTAGCTCATCACGCGGCCGCGCTTGTCTTCGCTGGTCAGCGTTTGGATGATGGTGTTGCTCGCCGCCATGCCCTGCATCATGCCCATGCCCGCCACCAGCACCATCGCCATCGAAAGCCAGAACGTGCTCGACAGCCCGAACCCGATCAGCCCCAGTCCGAAGACCGCCGCGGCAACCGGGATCATGCGAATCAGCCCGCGCACGTTTCTGCGCGCGGCCAGCGAGAGCGCCGAGATGAGCGCGCCCACGCCCATCGCGCCCATCAGAAACCCCAGAGTGTGCGGACCGCCGTGCAGCACCGTGGCCGCAAACATCGGCATCAGCACCACAAAAGGCATGCCCATCAGGCTCACCACGGCAAACAGCATCAGGATGGTGCGGATGGGCAGAAACCCCGAAACATAGCTCCAGCCCTCCTTCATCTCGTGGAAGGTCGATGTCGCCTTGCGCATGATCGCGGGCGCATGCACGTGCATCATCAGCAGCGACGCGATCACCGCGATGTAGCTGATGCCGTCGATGAGGAAGCACCATGCCTCGCTGGTGACCGCAATCAGCATTCCGGCCAGCGATGGCCCGATCAGCCGCGCCACGTTCACCATCGATGAATTGATGGCGATGGCGTTGCCCAGGTCGGCGCGGTCCTCCACCATCTGCACCATGAACGATTGCCGTCCCGGCATGTCGAAGGCATTGATGATGCCCTGCATCACGCTCAGAACCAGAATCCATTGGATGGTGATGAGTCCGGAAAACGTGAGCCCGGCCAGCGCGAACGACTGCACCATGGCCAGGGTCTGCGTCCACACCAGTACCTGGCGGCGATTCCAGCCGGTCGATCCACACGCCCGCAAACGGCGCAACGAGAAACGTAGGAATCTGCCCCGCAAAGCTCACGGTGCCCAGCAACAGCGCCGAATGCGTCAGCCGGTACACCAGCCACGCGGTGGCGATGCGCGTCATCCACGTGCCGATGAGCGAAATGGTTTGGCCGCCGAAAAACAGCCGGAAGTTGCGATGCCGCAACGCGCGCCACGCATGCGACATGCCCGTGCTCTCGGTTCGTGGTGTGGGGCTGCCGGCCAAAAGTCCTCCTCGCGCTCTTGACGCGTAGATGATGAAACGCGAATTCGCGCTGCTGATTTGCTCTACTCTTCTACTCTAAGGAACAATTCGCGGTTGTGGAACCCCGGGCAGTTGGCGCTCTGAGAGAATAGAGGATTGAAGGAAAGATTGCTGCGGCTCGTCCGCCCGACACATTGATGAATTCCTCCAATGCGGATGCGCTCCGCGGGCTCCTCAAGTCCGCATTCGGCTTTGCCGGCTTTCGCGCCAATCAGGAAGAGGTTTGCCGCGCGGCCATTGCCGGTCGCGACCTGCTGCTTGTGATGCCGACCGGGGCGGGGAAGTCGCTCTGCTACCAGTTGCCTGCCATCGCGCGCGGCGGAACTGCTCTGGTGATCTCGCCTTTAATCTCGCTCATGGAGGACCAGGCGGCGAAGCTGGCCGCTCTCGGCTTACGCGTGGCGAGGATTCACTCCGGGCTGGAACGTGCCGCATCCCGCGATGCGTGTGCAGAATTTTTGCGGGACGGACTGCAATTTTTGTTCATCGCGCCCGAGCGTTTGCGCGTTCCCGGATTCCCCGAGATGCTGGCCAAGCGCAAGCTGGCGCTGATTGCCATTGATGAAGCGCACTGCATCTCGCAATGGGGCCACGACTTCCGGCCCGATTATCGGATGCTGGGCCAATATCTGCCCCCAGCTGCGCGGCCAGGAGAATCCCGCGCCGGTTATCGCGCTCACGGCAACCGCGACGCCCCGAGTGCAGGCCGACATTCTCGCGCAACTGGGCATGGTTGACCCGCTCAAGTTTATTCACGGATTCCGCCGCAGCAATCTCGCGATCGAAGTGGTCGAGGTTTCCATTCCGGCGCGCGCCGGCGTCATCTGCCGCTTGTTGGCGACTCCGCACGGCGGCCGGCGATTGTTTATGCCACCTCGAGAAAACAATCCGAGAGTCTGGCCGCCGAATTGTCCGCCACGCTTCCAGCCGCCGCCTACCATGCGGGTCTCGACGCGGAGACGCGCGACCGCGTGCAGCGCGCCTTCCAGGCCGGTGAACTGGAAGTTGTGGTGGCGACCATTGCTTTCGGCATGGGAATCGACAAGGCCAACATCCGAACCGTGATTCATGCCGGTTTGCCGTCGACTCTTGAGGGCTACTATCAGGAAATCGGCCGCGCCGGGCGCGACGGCGCCGAGAGCCGTACCTACCTGATGCACTCCTATGGCGACCAGCGCATGCACGACTTCTTTCTCAATCGCGATTATCCTCCGGTTGAGCACTTGAACAAAGTTTTCGCGGCGCTGCGCACGGAGCCGCTTCCAGTTGAAGAACAGCGCGCCCTCTCGGAACTCGCTGAAGAAGAGTTCGACAAAGCTCTGGAGAAGCTGGAAATCCACGGCGGCGCGCGCGTCGATTTTGGAGGCGCTGTTACCAAAGGCTCGACGGGATGGAGAAAGACCTACACGATTCAAGCGCAGTTTCGCGCCGAGCAGTTTGAGAATGTCGTCCGGTTCGCCGATTCGAGCCTGTGCCGGATGTCGCAGCTGGTGCGGCATTTTGGAGATGTGAAAGATGCCGGTCGTTCTTGCGGCATCTGCGACGTCTGTGATCCGGCGAGCGCAGTGCTGCGGCTTTTCCGGCATGCCACGTCCGCCGAGCGAATCAACGTCCAGTCGATGTTGGATGAACTGCGGCCGACGACGTACATTGCGGCTGGAACGCTGCAACGGAAACTTGAATTCAGCCGTAATGAGTTCGAGGCGTTGCTCGCGGCGATGGTATGCGCAGGGCTGATCGAGATAGAGGAAGCGGTATTTGAAAAGAACGGCGAGGTTTTGAGTTTTCGCAAGGTGATGCTGACCTATTCCGGATACAACGTCAGTCCCACGACGCCGCTCGAGCTGCTGATCGCAGACGGGATTGTCGAGGAATTTGGTAGCAGCGCCACACCTCCGCGGCAACCGAAACCTTCCAAGTCCACTGCGCGAACACCGGCCGCCGTGGCCGCACTTCCGCCGCAACCGACGCCCGCTTCCGAAGCTCTGGCAGCGCAGCTCCGCGAGTGGCGAACGGCTGAGGCCCAGCGGTTGGGAGTTCCGGCATACATTGTGCTGCATAATCGCACATTACTTGAAGTCGCGCTGGCACGGCCAGTAAATCCGGCGCAGTTGCTTGCCATTGATGGAATTGGCCCCGCGAAGGCCGAGCGGTTCGGTGAGGCGATCCTGAAATTGTGCGCTTTGTCTTCCAGCTAGTCGGCGATGGCGTGATCGTTTTTCAGATTCACGCCGCTCCATGCTTTCTGTGCGGTCCACGGCTCGGCCGGCGCGCTCCAGAACTCGTCGCTTGCTGGGAGTCCAAGCGGCAGCCACGCCGCTGAGCACAGGTAGCAGCTCCCGGTCGAAATATAGTTCTCGCCGACTGCCGGCTGATGGCCGGCAAAGCCGACGGTCAGCCATCCCTTGCCGTCAAACGTGCCTTGCGCCGCAATCATCCTTGTCATCACTGCGGTCATTGCGCATCGCACCTGCGCGGGATGCACACCCTCTGGCAAATCGTGCCGCAGCGCCATCTCGGCGAGGAGATGCAAAGCGCCAAACCGGTAGGCCAGGGAGCGACCAATGGGCGGAAACGTCCCTTCGGGGCTTATCAGCCGCTCCTGAATGGCCGCGTAGCGCCGAGCGCGCGCCTCCACCGGCTTGCGTAGCTGAGCCCAGCGGTTCGTCGTCGTTTCCATGGCGTCCAAAACGTTCAGCATCATGGGCTGAATCACAAAGCTGTTGTAGTAGTCCCAGTGGAATTCGGGACCGTCGCCGTACACGCCATCGCCCTTGTACCACTCCTGGTGCTGACGCAGCGCGTAGTCGGTGCGCATGGTGTCCCACGGCAGCCCAAACTTGCAGAAGAATGCCTCGATCATGGCGCTGAACAGGAGCCAGTTGTTGAATCCCGGCTGGATCACGCGCGTGGCAACGAGCGAACGCACTAGATTGTCCTTCACCGCCGCGTCCAGCTTCGCCCATAACTCAATCGGCGCGCGCACCATGGCCAACGCAAGAAACGCGGCATCGACCAGCGACTGCTGATTGATTCCAAAACTGAACGCGTCGGGCGAATGGGGATCGGTGCCGTACTCAATGGCTAGCCGCGCCCACTCGCGATAGCGATTGCGCAGCGCCTCTTCGGCGGGATCGCTGCCCGATTCACCCTCGAGCCAGGGCGCCAGCCCGCACAACAGCCGTCCCACGGCCTCAAGATGCGTCGACTGTCTTCGCGCGTCTTCTTGCCCGGGAGCAGCCTCCACCGGCATCGTCGCGCGCAGCTTCTGTTGACTGATAGCCTCGAGCACCGGTTGCGCCACGCGCTCCACAATCGCAAGCCACTTTGCGCGATCGCCCACGCCTGATTGGTTTTCCTCGGCCTGCGCGCCACGCACCGCGCCTTGCGCGGACGGCGCAGCCAGCAGCGGCGCCGAGGCCAGCAGCGCGCTCTTCAGGAATGTGCGCCGGTTTGCTTTGCTCTCGAATGCCATCGTCCCGAATCCCCACTAGCTTGCCACGCGTGCGAAGCCGCCCGCACCCAGCTACTCAGCAGCCTTCGAAGCCAGCGCCTCGACGACTGCAAGGCTTGGCATTAATTCTGCTGGAACGTTGTGCCGTTCGCGCAGATATTCCGGCGCGTTGTACGACACCCAGACCTTGCCATCCGCGTCTTCCCATACCAGGATCTTGAGCGGGAGATCGATGGCGATGCTCGGTGCTGCCAGCATCACGGGAGTGCCTGCCTTCGGACTGCCGAAGATCAGCAGCTTGGTGGGCCGCATAGTCAAGCCCACCTTCGCCGCCTCTCCACTGTGATCCACCAATGCGAATAGCGTTACCGCCTTCGTCGCCAGAATCCCGCGCAGCCGCTCGACCGTCGCCTCCACGGTATGGTGACTCTCCACATCGATGATCCCGTTTACACTCGCCGTCATACCCGCCTCCAATCTCTTCGGTTCAGCCAGAAATTCTACACACGGATCGACAACAGATACACCGCCATCGCCAGCCCTACCAAAGCCAGAAACAAAGCCAGCGCCAAGGCTTGCGCCGTGGGATGGCTGCGCGGGATCTCGCCGCTATCGAGTATTCTTATGAGCTTCAAGTGATGGAAGCCGGCAAAGACATTAAGGATGATTCCCACCGCAATCAGCGCCGTGCCAAACCATAGTGACAGGCCGTAGCTCTTCTGCGGGGCCACCACGTGAAGCGCCTGCACCTGCTGGAGAAATAGCCCGAAACGCGCCACGACAAAACCAAAGCCCATCAGGGCCAACCCCGTGCGGATCCACGCAAGAAAAGTGCGCTCAGCGGCGAGATAGTCGCTGAGCCCCGTTTTCTGCGGCGATGGCGCGGGCGTTTCCATGATGGGCTGTCCCGTTTCCGGCGCGCTTCTACGCCACGCGCTCGATCGTCACCGACTCCAGCACCACGGGCTTGTGCGGTTTGTCCTGCGCGTTGCGCGCCACTTTGGAGATTTTGGTTACCACGTCCTGGCCCTCCACTACTTCGCCAAAGATGGTGTGATTGCCCGTAAGCCACGGCGTGGCCGCGACCGTGAGGAAGAACTGGCTGCCGTTGGTGCCGGGGCCGGCATTTGCCATCGCCAGCTTGCCCGGTTTGTCAAAGCTGTGCTTCGAGCCTTTGGTCTCATCTTGAAAACGGTAGCCCGGTCCGCCCATGCCGGTGCCCGCCGGGTCGCCGCCCTGGATCATGAAATCGGGAATCACGCGATGGAAGACGGTGCCGTCGTAGAGCTTGTCCTTCGACTTGGCGCGCGTGACCGGGTGCATCCATTCCTTGGCGCCCTCGGCGAGCTCGATGAAGTTCTTCACGGTGATGGGCGCTTCAGATTCGAATAGTCGCACGGTAATTTTGCCTTCTGTGGTGTTAAAGACGGCGTAGGTTCCTGCTGCAAGTGCCATGTGTGCTCCTAATAGTGAAATTCAGAGGCTACTGTTTACTCTCGACAACTTATCCGGAACGAATTCGAAGGATCTCCGATAGTTCTGTATTGGACCCGAGAAGCATCTCTCCGGGTTGGTTAAAGGTGGGAAAAGACCACGTTGATCTGCGTTCTTACCGCGACGTGTTCGCCGTTTAGCAGATAAGGCTTGTAGCGCCAATTCTTCACCGCATCGATCGCAGCTTGTTGTAAGATCGCCGGGCCACTAATGATATGAAGCGACTCAACAGAGCCTTTCTCGTCGATGATCACATTGAGAACAACCGTGCCCGAGGCATCAACATCTCCCGGTCTGACAGGCGCTGGCGAATAGACCTTCAAGCCGGATTCAACCTCGGATGAAACGGCAATAAACCTACGGGGATGAGAGCCCTGAGTATCAGCCAGACCGGGCGGTGGTGGCGGCGGTGGAGCTGGCGGAGGGAGATGATCGAAGATCGCCACCTTACCCAGCATCACCGGCGACAACGGCTTGTCATTCGAATCGCGCGGCACGCGGGCAATGGCCTTCACCACATCCACGCTGGGGTCGTCGCACTGGCCGAAAATCACATAATGCTGGTTGCCGGATTCGAAGGGCAATTCCGTGATGAAGAACTGGCTGCCGTTAGTGTTGGGTCCGCTGTTCGCCATCGCCAGGCGTCCCGGCCGATCGAAATTGAGGTTGGGATCGAACTCGTCATCGAACTTGTAACCCGGGTCGCCCATCCCCGTTCCAGTGGGATCGCCGCCCTGGATCATGAACTCGGGAATCACGCGATGAAAGATGGTGCCGTCGAAGTAGCGCTTATGGCGCTGCGGCTTGTTGGTTGTGGGATCGGTCCATTCCTTGGTGCCCTCCGCCAGCGCGATGAAGTTGGCCACCGCATTCGGCGCCTGCTTCTGGAAGAACTGGCAGGTGATGCGACCCATCGAGGTGTCCATCACCACGTAGGGCCCGTTGGGAACGGTCGTGGCCTCGGGAGTAGCCTGCGGAGCGTCGGGAATTTCCTGGCTCGCAGGCGTTGACTGTTGTGCAAAACCAACCAGGGCCGTACATGCGGCCAGGGCAGAGAAGAGAAGCGTGCGCTGAATATTCATGCCGACTTCGAGGGTAAATCATGCGGCGTGGGGCGTGCCAGCCTGCACCAACCGCGTACCGCCGGTCTCCTGACCGGCTGTAGTGCGGGCCTCCCGGCCCGCACAAGTCGGGAGGCAACGAATTCCTCCGCGCTCTGCGCGCTAATTCTCCGTCGGCGTCTTCTCGATGTAGTCGATCACCAGCCGATCCACGGTGGCTTTGCTGTCTTCCAGCTTCAGCCCCATTTGCTTGATGGAATCGAAAACGCTTGAAGCGCCGCCAGGGTCCGATGCCTCCGGAACTGTGCTCGCACCACCGCCGCTCGACGGACCTGGCGGCATCTGCAGGTTTTGTGCGCGGGCCATGTTCATCAGATCCGTCATCGAAATCTGGACATCGACCTCGTAGTAGCCCTTGAGCCCGGTCATATCGATCACCTGCCGGCTGTTGGCCCCGCCCATCTGCATCAATATGGTCGTAAGCAAATCCGCGAATCCCTGCATGGTCACGCCGCTCGATTTAATGTCGAGCATCATATTCTGCCTGTCGATCTTTTCAATGACCGTGCCCCTGGCACCCATATTCATAGTGAAAGTGCCGTCAGTGTTCATCTTCATGCGCATCGGCCCATCCACGTCGTCAATTTGCCGTTCCCCGGGCTGAAGCGGTGAGTTAGGGTCGAACGCTTGCGGTACTGTTGCGGATTCCTTCATCTTCGGGCCGCCTTTGCCGACTACGAGTCCCAGCACCTTGTGCTCTTCCTGGGCCCGGTGCGCAACCAGCTTGAACCGGTCCGCGAGCAGCGACTGCAGCATGGCAGGCACATCGTCCTTGGTCGCGCCCTCGGGAATCGTGGCCACGATATCGAAGCGCTCTTGCGACAGCCACGGCGGGCCGCTGATCTGATAGGACCGCAATTTATAGGCAATGGCAATCAACTGATCGAGCTGCTCGTAGGTATACGTCGCGCGCGTGGCGTCAATGTCCTGCCCGAGCTTTGGAATCCGGCCCGCCTTCATATCGGCAGCGATTTGTGCCGGATCAAGAGGCGCGGCCGGTTTCACCGTGGCTACGTCGAACGAGAATTTGCTCAGCGGCGCCTGCCCTGATGCGGCGCCCGATGCAATAAGAAGAAGGACAATTGCGGAGACAATACGGCAATGGAATCTCATGGAGGCTCTTTCGCTGGCGAAAATCTGCGGCGATTATACGTCTTACGCGCCCAAGAGCCTCTCGGTTCCGGTTACGTTAAACGAGCTTTAGGAAATTTCCGCGATTGAGGCGCGCGCCGGGAAACACCAGATCGAGATTCTCCGCGCCCAGTGTTTGCGTAACTACTTCGCCCAGCACCTGGCGGAAGTCGGTGGTCAGCGCCAGGTCGCGACCTTCGTTGAGCTGTTCATTCTCCAGACCCGGCCAGCGCCCGTATACCTTGCCGCCCTTCACGTTTCCGCCCAGCACGAACATTGCGTTGGCGTGGCCGTGATCGGTGCCGCCGGTTCCGTTTTCGTGCGCCGTGCGCCCGAACTCCGACATGGTCACCAGCGTCACGTTGCCCGCGTCGTCGCCCATATCGCGCCAGAAGGCCGCAATGCTCGTCGAAAAATCGCTCAAGCGGTTGGCTAACTGGCCATTCACGCTGCCCTGGTTCTGATGCGTGTCCCAGCCGCTCACATCGGTGAACGCGGCTTCCACGCCCAGGTTCGCTTTCAGCAGTTGCGCAATCTGCTTCATGTTGTTGCCGAATTCAGTGTTGGGATATTTGACGCCGGGAGCCGGCTGATACTGCGCGGGATTGGCGGCGCGCAACATCTTCACCGCTTCAAACGTCTCATCGCCTGCGGCGTGGAAGATGCGGTCGCCGGAGCCTGCGTACATCGCCTCGAATGCGTTCGCAGCCGGCCCAGGTTGGGGTCCGCGTGCGCCCACTGTGAACGTGTTCACGTTGCTGATGGCAATGGCGGGAATCTTGCCTGCAAGCGTACGCGGCACATCGGCGCCGAGGGCGAGGGCGCGAAACGCGGTGTGCGCCTCGCAGGTGCCGGCGCAGCGATGCCGCAAGTCTTGCCGCAGATCTTCGGCTTGCAAGGCGCGGTTCAGCCAGCCGTCGTCGGTGCCCTTGATGCCCGGCGTGCCCGACTCCATGTAGTCCTGCGCGTCAAAGTGCGACCGGCTCATATCAGGCGAACCGCAGGCGTGCACAATCGCCAGTTGTTTCTGGTCGTAGAGCGGTTTGAACGCGGCAAGCGAAGGATGCAGGCCGAAAAATCCGTCGAGGTCGACGACTTGATTCTGCGGAATGGCAATGGTGGGACGCATGGCGTAGTAATTCTTCTCCTGGTAGGGAACTACGACGTTGAGGCCGTCGGCCGCGCCACGCTGGAAGATGACTACCAGCCGCTGGCCCGGCGCACTATTCGTTTGCGCAAGGACGCTGCGCACCAGAAAATTCGGCATGGCCGCCGTGCCTGCCACGGCCAACGCGCCTTTGTGGAGAAAGAATCGACGGTTCATGTGTGTCTCCTCGGGTTCCAGCTCCTACGGTTGGTTACGATTATTCACGTGAGCCGATTAAGAGTTTCCCTCAGGGGCTAGAGCCCCAAGTTTGATCAGCCTTTTTCGGCACGACTAAAGTCGTGCCCTTTCACGAAACCATTTCTGACGTGCGAAACCATCTCTGAAACACAATCTAACTTGCAGTTTCACAGTTGCTGCTGCGCTAGCGCCGCTGAAACTCCGGCGAGCCCATCAGCAATCCGGCCAGCAGTTGATCCTCGCGTTCGTATGCATCGGCGGGCGCTCTCTGCCGGCCCTTCGCTCCTGGCGCTTGACGTCTCGCTGCGACCGGCGTGGCTATCGCCGGATTCTGTTCGCTCTGCACCTTGAACTGTTCGAGAGCCGCCGTCCGTGTCGCATCGCTCACTCCGCTCGGGATCAGCATCGGCTCCAGCCGTGCTTCCTCCGATTCCGGCGTGGGAATCATCTGTTGCGATGGTGCATCGCTGTCGAGCGCGCTCATGTCCAAGTCCGGCGCCCACTCCACGGTGATGCCCGGCAGCCGGTTGGCCGCTAGCGACAGCGCGAAGTTCATGCGATCCACCAGTGCGCCCGTGCTCACCCAGTCGCTGGCATCCCACTTGTATCCCGTCGGCGGCATGCATCCGTACAGCGGCATCCCCATCTGCCGCAGCGCATTCATCAGCGGCTGAAAGTTCTGGATGTTGGCGTTGCTGGCGCGCGCCGCGCTCACCACAAATTCCAGCGGCGTCTTCACCTTGGCGCGGTAGTCGCTCGCGGCCCAGAATTCCGGCGAATGGAAGAGGGTCTTCAGCACCGTGGGAATGTCGCCGTCGCTTTGGAGATAGGATTTCGCCATGCGGTCCACCAGCGCCTTGGGCGGATCGTCGCTCACAAAACGAATGGCCAGCTTGCGCGAGATGAACTGCGCTGTCGCGGGCCGCATGGCCAGCATGTGCAGCAGCTCGCGGCCCTCCATCTCGCCGTTCTCTTTGATCTTTGTGCCCATCACGGTTTTCGTGCCCGGCTCGTGGCGCATCGGCGCGTAGATGAAGTCTCCACCGAACTGAGGGCGATTGACGGTCCAGCCGGTGAGCACGCGCGCCACCTGGGTTACATCGGCCTGCGTGTAGCCGCCATTCACGCCCAGCGTATGCAGCTCCATCAGCTCGCGCGCGTAATTCTCGTTCAGCCCCGCGTCGGGTTTTTTGTTGGCGTCGGGACGCTGCGCCGCGGCTATCTTCGCGCGTTCGGCTGCCGGCGAATCCGGCCCCATGCTCTCGGCGTTATCCAGATACAGCATCATGGCCGGGCTGTGCGCCACAGCTTCAAGCAAATCCTCAAACTTGCCTAGCGCGCGCGGCCGGATTACGTCCCGCTCGTAGCTCACCAGGTAATACGGCATCTGCTCATTCTTGCGCAGGTAAATGTTGAAGTGATTGAGCCAGAAATCGGTCATCACCTCCTGAAGCTGCGCATTGGCGTAGACGTCGCGCGTCAGCCGCTGCGCAAAAAGCTCCTCCGCCGTGGTCCGTTCCGGATTTTCGAGGGCTCCGACCGACTCTTTCAGGTCCGGGTTCAGGCCGGTCATCAGGGCCTGGCGCTGTGGCCCCTTCAGCGACTTCATAAATCCGTCGAACTCTTCCGGCTGCATCGACTGCAAGCGCATCACGCGCTGCTGCGGCGGCAACGCGAGTATGCGTTGGATGATCGCGTCGTCGACAGGAGCCTGATCGGAATTCGTGCCCTGCGCTGCGGGCGTCATGGCGTTCATGTCTGAAGGCTGCGCCGATCCAGCCTGACCCATTTCGTTTTGTCCTGCTGCCGGCTGGTTCATGGCTGGCTGGCTCTGGGCTTGCTGGTTCTGTGCCATGCCGCCGCTCGCGTCCATTTCGCCTTCAGCGTTCATGCTCTGGTTCACGGCGCCGTTTGAAAGGCTCGGCGCCTGGTTGGCCGCTACCGTGCCCTTTTCGGCCTTTGCTTCCTTGCGCGCCTGAATGCGGTAGATCTGGTTCTCATAGACCGCCTGCAATGTGCCACCCTGCGGGATCTCGACCTTGCCTTGCGCTGCCAGGCGGATGATGGGGTTGCTCGGCAGCCGGAAGAACAGGTCCTGCATGCTCCACTGCATGGCGGGGAACTGGGCGAGCCGCGCGTTCAGGGCCGTTTCATCGATGCTCGCGGGGCGCAATTGCTCGTCGAACCACTGATCGAGGCCCATCTTGCGGACGGCTTCAAGGTCGCCTGGTCGCGGCCCGAAGGTGAATCGGTTAAGCGCCTGCAGAATGCGCTCGTCGCCACGCAATTGACCGGATGCGGAGTTGGGTCTGGATTTGGAGTTCGCCGGCGGCTGGCTGGGATCTGCCACCTGCTGTGCCGCGCTGATGGGAGCGGGCACGCAAAGGGTGTAACAGAGGAGGATGGCCGTCAGACCGTGCAAAGACTCCATCGCAAATGCTCCTGGCAGGGGAATGGCCGAGCAAGAGTGCGCGGCGTGAGCTATCTGTTGGATCAGACGTGATCCTGGGGGGAAAGTTGTGGTCGGCGGAGCCAAGCCCCTTTTTTGCTCCGTCAAGCCCTCACCCGCCCCAGGCCCACCGCAACTCGCTGAAACCAATGACTCGAACCCACTCGCCGCAATTGCAGAGAATTACCCCGACTCGGCGCAAGCTAGCAATGGGGCAAAAATCGCCCAAGGGAATTCGCGCAATGCGCAAGGTCAAAAACATCACCGTCCGCGCCACCCCGGCGAACTGCCGCCAGACGCGTCACCTCGCAGCCGAATACATAACCGCCGTGCCCGCTATGGCCGGCGGGCCGCCCGCGTCCCCGGAAGCAAACCCGCCGCGAAATGGGGCGCCCCGTGTCCCGACCCCGGGGTCCGTGAACCTCGGATTTCGGCATCTACCGGTCACAGGCCACAAGGACAGCAATATCCCCATTTCATCAAACCTCAATATCCTCAGGCTTCGAAAGGGGGGAATCGTATGATTGATTCCGTCCGAGAGAGGTTTGTGATGAGCCAAGTCAAAATTGACCTGGAACCCTCCCGACGGGCGGCCCGGTCCTTTGGGGAACAACCCCACCACGACACGCGGTGCCCCTCGGCCTCGCTTTTGGGGCCCGGGAACCGCGAAAGACAGCATCTACCGGGCATTGGCTACAGGCCACCGGCTACAAACTACAAGCTGCCAATTCGTCAAGCGTCCCGTCCCGCAACTTCCCCGTAAGTCCTTGAAATCTAAACCCGAATATCTTTCTTCGCCTTTGCAGAAAATTACCCCGTTTCGGCGCAAGCTACCAATAGGGCAAGAAACACACCCAAGGGGAAATCGCACCATGCGCAAGGTCAAAAACATCACCGTCTGTGTCACACCGGAGATCTACCGCGAGGCGCGTCACCTCGCCGCCGAATACGACACCACCGTCTCCGCCTTCGTCGCCTGGCTGCTCCCGCGCCTGCGCATCGCTGTCCAACGCACGTGCTTCCCCGACGGCCGTCCGAAACGCTCCGCCCCACCAGCCCCGGCCCGTAACGTTTTGGTTACTCCCCCTACCCCTCCCCCTCCTCCTCCCCCCACCCCCCTACAAACAATTTCCGGCTGTGAGACTGTACCGGCCAACTTAACCCACGAAGATTCAGCAGCTTGCAGCCAGTCAGCGGCCCCGGTACAGCCCCTGTGCAGCTGTAAATCATCCGTAACTTACACATAA
This sequence comes from uncultured Acidobacteriota bacterium, assembly GCA_963826735.1. GTDB lineage: Bacteria > Acidobacteriota > Terriglobia > Terriglobales > Acidobacteriaceae > Telmatobacter. The sequence continues at coordinate 65,738 of CAWGYN010000001.1, read as the reverse complement.
ATAACAACTTATACAAAGTACAGTAGATTGCCATACAGCCACTGTAAGACTGTACTTTCGCAGGCAGGAAGCCGCTATAGAGTGGATGCTGAAAGTGGATGGATGAAGCGGATGGGCGGGAAGTGAAGGTCTGGGAGCTGAAAGCTAGGAGCTAGAAGCTGCTATTTCGCTTTGCTGCACTTCGTCATGATCGCGACATGCAGGCGTTCGCTCACTTCGGCGGGCAGCTCGTAAATCTCGTGGCAGCGAAAAATCTCGATGGTCTTGCGGGTGGTGTCGAGGACGACTTCGCAGTGGCCGCACTTTTTCAGATGGACTTCGATCTCGGTGCGGGTTTCGGCGGCGATGGACTCGTCGAGGACGTCGTCGAGAATGGAGAGAAACTCAGTGCAGGTCATGCTTCAACCTCGTCTCCCCTCGGCGCGTTTCTCTGGGGCCCGTTTGCCTTCGCGGAAGCCTGTGCTTCGGAAGCTGCCGGAGTCTTGAGTTTGAAGTAACGGCTCAAACGCTCGCGCAATTGCAGACGCGCGCGCAAGAGGCGCGATTTGACCGCGGGAATACTCAGGCCCAGCGCCTCGGCGGTTTCCTCGGTGGAAAGCTGGTCCACGTCGCGCAATACGAACACCGTGCGAAAACCCTGCGGCAGGCCCTGAATGGTTTTCTTCAGAATCTCGGACAGCTCGGACTGATTGTAATTTTGCTCCGGATTCGGCGCCCAGTCGGCGAAGTCGCGGGGGACACTGCCTTCCTCGGTCTGCAGATCCTCGTCCATCGAGACCAATTTGCCGGTGCGCCGCTTGCGCAGACGCATCAGACTCTCGTTTACCGCGATTCGTACCAGCCATGTATAAAATTTCGAGTTCCCCTGAAACTGATCGAGCTTTTCATATGCCTTCAGAAACGCATCCTGCATCACGTCTTCAGCGTCTTCGCGGTTCTGCGTAATGTGCTGCGCAATCCTGAAGAGCTGCCGCTCGTACTTGCGGACCAGCGTGTCGTAGGCCGAGAGATCCCCGGCGCGAACCCTCTCTACGAGGGCGACGTCGGGATGCTGCTCGTTTTGTTCCGCTAACGGTTGGATGGTCGACATGGGAATCGGATGCTAAAAATCGCGGCGAAGCCGGCTCGGGAAACGGTTGTGGCCGGATGGGAACAATCGAAGCCGGCCCGCAAAATATGAGTGTAATGGACGCAGGCTCTGCGGGCCAAATCCCAGAAGGAGGGTCAGGCCGTTACGTCAATGATTCCCTCGGCCGCGCCGGTAGAGATGCAAATCGGCATAGAGTGGAATTATGTCTGGTTCCTCTTCCCCGTTGCCTATGCTTAGGCGCGGTTATAGTAGTTTTGTTCTTCTGTTTGGATTGCTGTTGGTTGGGCAATCCGGTGTAGCGCAATCCACGGCTACTCCTGCGGTGAGCAGCTCGGGATCGGGCGCGGCGCAGTCGAACTCTGCCACGCCCGCGAAGCCGAAGAAACGCACCACGACGCACAAGCCCACGCACCAAACCAGCCGGGCTTCCCGGGTGGCGCACACGGCGCGCATCAAACAGGCTTTTGTGGCTTCAAAAGAGCTGGAGCCGATGGCCCAGCAATTGGCGACGCTGCGCACGCCGGAAGCCTACGCGGCAGTGACTGCCTACGCGCACAGCCACACGGGTGAGGCTGCGACGGCGGCTTATCTGGCCCTGGGCCACGCGTACCTGCTAGACGGGCGCTACGCCGAAGCGGAAACCGCCCTGGCAGAGGCGCGGAGGGCTGACGGGGAACTGGCAGACTACGTGGACTTTCTGGACGCGGAGGCGAGCCACCAGACGGGTAACGATGCGGTCGCCGAGACCATCCTTCACGGATTTACCGAACGCTATCCCGACAGCATTTTCGACGCCCAGGAGCCGGAGCTTGAGGCTAACGTTCTGCTGAACACGCGCAATTACACCGCGGCGCGCCAGGTGCTGGCCGCAGCGGCCGGCACGGCGGCGGCGAGCCGCGTCGGTTTCCAACTTGCCGAGGGCCAGGTGGAGCAGGCGCTGGGCCAGCAACAGGCTGCGGAATCGGCCTTCAAGCAGCTTCTGCTGGGCCATCCCTTGAGCGCTGAGGCGCAAATCGCGCGCGCCAAGCTCACAGAGCTGGGAGCAGAGGCATTGCTGACCACGGCAGACCTGCGCAGTCTTGCCGAAGCCTACTACAACGCAGGCCGTTACGCCGAGGCGTTGGAGCAGTTTCGGGTTCTGGAGCGCGCACCGGGGCTCGACGCGCAGACCCGCGATGGATTTGCCGTGGCCGAGGCCGCATGCCGACTAAAGCTGAAACGGCTGACGGCGGCGGAAGCCCAGGCGCTGCCCGACACGGCAGACGAAAACGGCGCGCGGCGGCTTGACCTGCTGATGGAACTGGCCCGCGATCGCAATGACAGCGACGGCCTGAAGCAGATCGTCGCGGAAATGGAATCACGGTTTCCGCACAGCCCGTGGCTCGCCGATGCGCTCTTCTCGGCGGGCAACATGTACATGCTCAAGCGCGATTACCCAACGGCCATCGAGTACTACGGCGATCTGGCGGGGCGTTTTCCCGGCGACAAGAACGCTTCCGCTGCCCACTGGCGCTCCGGCTGGCTGAGCTACCGGCTGGGACTTTACCCCGCCGCGGAGCACATCTTCGACGAACAGATCCAGCGCTATCCGGGGACCTCGGAAACCGTCTCCGCGCTTTATTGGCGTGGGCGCCTGTACGAAACCCAGGACCACAATCCCGCCATGGCAGCGGCGAACTACCGCACCATCGTTCGCGCCTACCAGCACTTTTTCTACGCACAGATGGCACGGCAGAGGCTGGCCGCGCTCGGCAACACACAGGCTGCGCCGCAGCCGCAACTGGATCGCTTTCAGCCGCTGCCGGAGCCGCATTACGTCGACAGTTTTCCCGAAGACAGCCCGCATCTAGCTAAGGCGCGGCTGCTGGCCAATGCCGGCTTGACGGAATACATTGCGCTCGAGATCAAGGCCGACCCCAACTCCTCGACGTGGGGGGCGCTGGCCGAGGGACAGATTTACTCCTCCTACGGCCAGACCTTCCGCGCGGTGCGCGCACTCAAGCGGGCTATCCCGGGTGCGGCTTCGGCCTCGATCCAATCCATTCCGCTCGCCTACTGGCGGATTCTCTTTCCGGAGCCGTGGTGGAACACGATCGAAACCGAGTCGGCCAAGAACAATCTCGATCCCTATCTGGTGGCGTCGCTCATCCGGCAAGAGTCGGAGTTCGATCCGACCGCAGTCTCGAACCAAGAGCGCCTTCGGCTTGATGCAACTGTTACCGTCTGTGGGCCGCACGCTGGCGCGACAGGAGGGAATCGCTCACTTCCAGACCTTTCAGTTGCTCGACCCGAACATGAATATCCGGCTGGGGACGCGCTATTTTCGGCAGACGCTGGACAAATTCGGCGGGGTGCAGGAGTACGCGCTGGCTGCCTACAACGCGGGCGACAGTCGTGTGACGGATTGGCAGGCGGCGGGTCCCTATTCGGGCCTCGACGAGTTTGTGGAGTCGATCCCCTTCACGGAGACGCGCGAATACGTTGAGGCCATTTTGCGGAATGAGGAGACATACAGGGCGATCGACGATTTTGCCCGCACCCACAGTTCGGCTGCGGCGTCAGCGGCTCATTAGGGCAGGACACTTTAGTTGCAGTTCAGGGAATCCCACTTGCCACTCCCCTTTGCTGATTCGCATTGACATCTTCCTGGGGGCGTGGAGACACTGAGTTGACCGGAGTGACTTCTTCCGGCGAGTGTTTCGCAAGCAGCTTTTCTTTAGACTACGGAGCCGGGCGGCAACCGAGGCACGGCTCGGAACCATCAACTCTGGTAGGGCCTGATAGGGTCTGGAGGGAACGATGGCAGCCGACTTGCAGTTTCTGGAAGAGTGGATCCCCGAAAGAATGGACCCGGGAACGGTTTTTGTGCTGGAGAACCAGGCCAAGCTGGGCCACGCACAAAATCCCTACGTAGCCGTGATGTCGTGCCCGCGCTGCGGGACGCTGGGGCTGATCACCCGCCATCAACTTTATTGTGGCGAGATCATGATCTGCGGAAGCGACTCCTGCTCGGCAGAGTATCGGCTTGATGGCGATGCGATTTGTTACCGGCCGGCGCAGTAGAGCAGCTTCTAGCTTCTAGCCTCTAGCTTTTGGTGCTGGGTGGGGTCCGGTGGAGAGCGGGGATCGCGGACCCGCTGCGCTAAGAGCCCAAGGTGCAAGTCGGAATTGTCGAAGAAACATTCCTGATTTGCTGCTGATCCCTGCAAAAGAAATGTCCTCGGTGGCGCAGCAGGAGAAGACCGTCACCGACGAATTCGTGGATCTCATTATTGAGAATCGAGGTCCACAAAGATATACCGAAGGCGGCAGCGCCGTGCGCAAAGCCACGATCGCGCGGAGGGTAATACGCATTGGCCAGGGCGGTTGCGCTGGCAATGCCCGCAAATTTCGGCCAATTGATCGCCGCTCTGCCGTCATCCCTCTGCGTAATGACAAGGCGCGATGCCGAATAGAGCGCTCTTACGCCTATACTCCCCTGCCGGCCCATCACGTAATAGCGTGGGTCATCGTGGAGCAGGCTGGCATAGATTCCATAGTTGAAGATTGACTGCGAAGTTTGCTTGAGCGCCAAGGCTCCCAGGCGCTCACCGAAGGCGCCGCTGTCGGTGCCAAAGTGCGGAGGGCTATCGCGAATATGACTCCACCCTGCCGAAAAGGCCGTGGACGCTATATCGGACAGTGTGAGCCGGCTCATAATCGAGAGCTTGAGCTTGTCGGCGCTGTTCAGCGGCTGGGCAGACTCGTTCGGTTGAATGACGCGATGGAGCTTCCTTGCCGGAATGCCTGATTCTGTTCGCGGCGGAACTCTCAGTATCGAGCTGTAACTTGATTCGTCTAACGATGGGCTGGGTGCATCCGGCAAGGCAGTTGGCGCAGCAATCGCATTGTCATCCTTCAGACTCTCGGACTGTTGGGCTTGACAGATGCCGGGCACAACCAGCGAACCCAGCAAAATGACAAGAGCGCATGTGCGCGAATATGCCGGGTTCCCGGATGAGTTTCTCAAGATACTTTTGGGATTCGGTTGCTGCCAATAAAGGTTGCCCCGGTAGCCTAAGCATGCCTCCTCCTTCATATAGCCTAAGAGGGATATCTTGGGGGGAGCGTTCGCTTGGCGCAGATCTTTATCAGTCATTCCAGCCTGGACCCCGATCAAGCCTCGCGGCTGCTGGATTGGCTGCACGCCAATGGCTTTAATGAAACCTTTCTCGATTTCGATAAGCATGCCGGACTCGCCGCCGGCTCCGATTGGGAGCGCTCGCTCTATCGCGAGATGGCCGAAGCCGAAGTCGTCATCCTGGTTCTGACCAGCAACTGGTTCGAGAGCAAATGGTGCTTTGCAGAATTCACGCAGGCGCGTGCGCTGGGCAAGGCGATTTTCCCGCTGATCGAATCGCCCGTTGGCGAGACCGTGGTATCGGCCGACATTCAGACTCTCGACCTGGTGAAGAATCGCGAAGATGCCCTGTCGCGATTGTTGAAGGCGCTGAACGAGATTGTGCTGAATTCGCGCGGCGGATTCGATTGGGATCAGAGCCGGCCGCCTTATCCGGGCTTGCTGGCTCTCGATCAGCCGGACGCCGCGATTTATTTCGGCCGCGACAACGATGTCCGCCGCCTGATCGAGCGGCTGACTGCGCGGCGCGTGCAGGGCGGCGCAAAACTCGTGGCCGTGCTGGGCGCCTCCGGTTCGGGAAAATCCTCGTTGATCCGCGCCGGCTTGCTGCCCCGCCTGAAGCGCGACAAGGCCAATTGGATCGCGCTTCCGCCGTTCCGTCCGCAGGTTCATCCGCTCGACGAGCTGGCGCAATCCGTAGGTATCGCGCTGGGTCAGTCGCGCCATCAAGAGCCGATTGGCGGCACTGGCGCGATGCATTCGCGGCACCGGATCTGGTGCGCACGCTTTCCGGTCTGGCAGGCGACCTGCGCGCCGCAAGCGGCCAGAACGAAGCGCAAATCCTGATCTCGATCGACCAGGCAGAAGAATTGTTCGGCACCTCCGACAAAACCGAGGCTGCTGCGTTCATCGAAGTCCTGAACGCAATGCAGGACCCAAGCCTGCCGTTCCTCGTGGTGCTGGCCATGCGTTCCGATTATCTGGGTGAGCTGCAGAAGGCGCCCGGCCTTACTGCCGCATTTGAGGAGTTCTCGCTGAAGCCGATGCCTCTCGATCGCGTGCGCGACATCATCGAAGGTCCGGCGCGCGTAGCCGGCCTCACTGTCGATGAAGACCTGGTGGTCGCCGCCATGAACGATGCGGCCACCGACGATGCGCTGCCGCTGCTGGCCTTTGCGCTGCGCGAACTCTACGACCGCTTCGGCCAAACTAAAAAGCTTACGCTCGAAGCCTATCTCGCTCTCGGCGATCCGGCCGCGCAACTTTCACCGCTGGAAAATGCCGTGCGTTCGAAAGCCGATGAAGTGCTGGCCGTCGCCAAGGCTTCCGCCTGAGGATTTGGATGCTCTGCGCGATGCCTTTGTGCCCGCGATGGTGCGCGTCAATCCCGAGGGCGAATATGTACGCCGTCCCGCGCAACTGGAGACGCTGCCGGCCAAGGCGCGTCCGCTGCTGGAAAGCCTGGCGCGCGCGCGCCTGCTCTCCATCGAAGGCGCCGGCGATGCCTCGACCGTGGAAGTGACGCACGAAGCGCTGCTGCGCAAATGGCCGCTGCTGCGCGGTTGGCTCGATCAGGAGCGCGAATTTCTTATCGGCATCGATCAACTCGAACATTATCTGCGCGACTGGCAAAGAGCGCCCGCCGCAGAAAAAACCGACGCGTTGCTGGTCGGCCTGCAACTGACGCGCGCGCGATCGTGGCTGGCCTCGAAGCCCTCGCAACTGACCGAGGACCAACGCAATTTTATCCAGGCGAGCATCGCACGCCAGGACGCGGAAATCGCACACCGCGAGCGCTCGCGTCTGCGCGTTTTGCAAGCCAGCATGGCGGCCAGCCTGGTTCTTTTGATCATCGCCGCCGGAGCAATCTGGGAATGGCACAACGCGCAGGAAGAGAAGATCACGGCACAATCGGGCAATAAGGCCGGCGAGGCGGAACGCGAAACCGGCGTGGGCGGCGATGACGCGTTGGCGCTCAAGACCGCAATCGACTGCCGTGGAGTTGCGGCAGACGCAGGAATCCGAATTCGCATTGCGCACCGCGCTTGAGGCGCCTCTGGAGCACTTCATCCTGCACCACCATGCGGAAGTACGGAGTGCGAGAGTTCTCGCGCGATGGAACGCCGTATCGTCACCGCCAGTTTTGACCACAGCGCACGCGTGTGGGACGCGCGATCGGGCCAACTGCTGCTCACCTTGAACGGGCATTCCGGCGAGGTGTGGGATGCGGCTTTTTCTCCTGACGGTAAACGCATCGTCACCGCCAGTTCCGACAAGAGCACGATCGTATGGGATGCCGAAACCGGCGAAGAGAGCGCAATCTTGAAAGGCCACAGCGGGGTGGTCGAAACCGCCGCCTTCTCACCCGATGGCGCGCGCATTGTGACTGCCAGTGACGACGCAACTGCGCGCGTATGGGATGCCGATACCGGGCAGATGATCGAGGCCCTGAAGGGACACACCGGCATCGTCAACACGGCAACCTTCTCGCCCGACGGAAAGCGCATCGTCACTACCAGTCAGGACAAATCTGCGCGCGTGTGGGATGCAGCAACTGGAAAATCGCTGGCAACTCTAAACCATTCCGGCGAGGTTCGCGACGCTGAATTCTCGCCCGACGGGGCGCGCATCGTCACCGCAAGTGCGGACAAGACCGCGGTGGTTTGGGATGCACAGTCCGGCCATTCGCTGGAGACCCTGAGAGGACACATCGACCAGGTCGACTCCGCAACCTTCTCGCCCGACGGAAAGGTCATCGCGACCGCGAGCAATGACCACACCGCGCGATTGTGGGATTCCCAAACCGGCGTTTTGCTTTTCAGCCTGCCTGGACATGCCGATTACGTGGATCAGGCAACTTTCTCTCCCGACGGCAAGTTCGTGGTTACTTCGAGCTGGGACCGCACCGCGCGCATATGGAATGCCGCAACCGGGCAATTGATCTCAAGTTTGATGGGACATGACCGCAAGCTCACCAGCGCGATCTTCTCGCCGGATGGCAAGCACATCCTCACTGCCAGCTCCGACGAAACTGCGCGCGTGTGGGACGCAGGCGCAGGCGAAACGCTGTCGACTTTGAGCGGCGACGCCAACTTCGTCTTCCATGCCGATCTGTCGCCCGATCTAAGCCGCGTGGTGATTGCGAATGCAGACGATACCGTACGAGTGAAGACGGCGGAAATGGCCGCGATGATGGCGCCGACTGCGGGCCATGCCGGAAATAGCGCAGACACTATGTTTGCGCCGGATGAAAAGCAAATCGTTGCCGGCGACTTCTTCGCTCGCGTGTGGAATATCCAAACCGGCCAACCTGGAGCTACGTTAAAGGGTCATTCCGGCCTGGTTGGCAGGGCGGCCTTCTCGCCCGATGGAAGGCGCGTCGTCACGGCCAGCTTTGACGGCACCGCGATGGTCTGGGATGCGGATTCTGGCGCGAGGCTTATAATCCTGAGCGGCCATAAGGGAATCGTGTGGGACGCAGCGTTCTCGCCTGACGGCAGGCGCATCGTCACCGCCGGTGCTGACGGTCTAGCCCTGGTGTGGGACGCGAATTCTGGCCAGCGGCTGCAAACCCTCAAGGGTCATAAAGGCATGGTCCTGAGCGCCGCATTTTCACCCGACGGAACGCGCATTGTGACCGCCGGTCAGGACCACACCGCGCAGGTTTGGGATGCCAGCTCCGGCAAGTCGCTGGCAACGATGACAGGACATACATGGATCGTGTACCAGGCAAGGTTCTCGCCCGATGGAAAGCGCGTTGTGACTTGCAGCGCCGATAATTCAGTGCGCGTGTGGGACGCCGCAAGCGGCAAATTGCAGCTCATTCTGGAAGGCCATACCGACGACGTGATGGATGCGGCATTCTCGCCCGACGGATCGCGCATTGCGAGCGCGAGTGACGACCATACCGCGCGCTTGTGGGACGCGGCAAGCGGCGAGCCACTCGGCGTCCTGACGGGAGCCACCGACTGGGTCTACACAGCGGCGTTCTCTCCCGATGGAACGCACATCGTGACCGCCAGTGCGGACGGTACTGCGCGCAGTTACGTCGCCGACTTGCCGGATCTGCTCAATTGGGCGAAGAAGAAGTTGCCTGTCGACTTCGGCCAGTGATTCCTGCTCCGTGCGCGGAGATGACGGGTTGGATCCGAAGAGGCTCGACCCCAAAGGGAATCCCATCGAATTGTGGCAGCCTATGGTTGCCGATGCGAAATGCTGGTTCGAAAGCAGTGCACCAGGGCCACGTAAATGCTTTGCGATGAAGACGCCGCTTTAAATCCCGGGCGATAAACGTCTCAGGTCGGCGGTACCCCTGTTTCTTCTTGCGACCGCACGCGGAGCACGATGATGGTTTCGTCGTCGAAGCGGTCTTTGCTGCCCTGAAAGCGCGCGACGTCGGCGAGGATGGCGTCGGCGATCTCCTGCGCGGGAAGGTCGCGGCTGGCGCAGAGCAGTCCGGCGAGGCGGTCCTGCGCCGTACATCTCTTCCTTGTCGTTTTCCGCGTCGAGAATTCCGTCGGAGACGAAGACGATGGCGTCGCCGGGCTGCGTGGCGACGCTGAGCTCTTCGTAGGTGACGTCGGGAAACATGCCGAGCGGGAAGCCCTCGGCTTTGACGGTGACCGACTGGCCGGCGCGGCAGAAGACGGGCTGCACGGCGCCGGAGTTGGCCACCTGCAGGGTCTGGTTTTCGTCGTTCCAGAGCGCGAAGAGCATGGTGACGTACTGCGATTCGAGCTTGCGCTCCTGCAGCGCGTCGTTGAGGAGGGCCAGCATCTGCGCCGGGCTCTGGCTGCTGCGCGGCGGCGGAGCGCATGATGCCGCTGACCAGCGCGGCAAACAGCGCCGCGGGCGCGGCCTTGCCGCTTACGTCGCCGAGCACGATGGCGGTGCGGTTCGGGCCGTAGTCGAGAAAGTCGTAAAGGTCGCCGCCGATGGTGCGGGCGGGCAGAAAGCGCACGGCCATCTCGGCATGGGGATGCGAAGGCGCGTCGGTCGGCAGCAGGCGCAGTTGCACCTCGCGCGCCATGGCGATGTCTTTCTCCAGTTGCCGCTCCTGGCGGCTGCACCGCCTGGTAGAAGCCGCGCATTCTCAATGGCGATGGCGATCTGCGCGGCCAGCGTGGTCAGCATGCGCTCGTGCTCTTCGTTGAAGAAGCCGGCCGCGGTGTGCTCCAGGTCGAGCACGCCGATGACGCGGCCCTTGTAGAAGAGCGGCACAATCAGCTCCGAGCGCGTCTCGGGATTCATGGGCAGGTAGCGCGGGTCCTTGCTGACGTCGGGCACGTTGATGGCGCCGCCACTCGCGGACCGCTGCGCCCACCAGGCCGCTGGTGATGGGAATGCGCCGCATGGGCGCATGCGCGTAGCCGAATCGCCAGGCGTAGCGCGTGATGAGCGTTTCGCCTTTTTCGTCGAGCAGCATGATGGTGAACATCTGGTAGTCGATGAGGCGGCGCAGGAGCTGGCCGACGCGCTCCAGCAGCGGATTCGAGATCGAGAATCGAGGCCAGCTCGACGGCAATCTCGTTCAGCACTTCGAGGGTTTGCGCCTGGCGGGAGACGCGCGCGTAGAGGCGGGCATTCTCAATGGCCTGGGCGATGCGCGAGGCGGTCATGGTGAGCACGTGCAGGTGCTCGGGGCGGAAGAAATCGGGCTGCTCGCTTTCGAGGTCCATGACGCCGATGAGGCGGTTCTTGGCGATCAGCGGAACGGCCAGCTCGGAGCGCACGTCGGGATTGGCGCTGATGTAGTAATCCGCGGTGGAGACGTCGTTGAGCAGGATGGGCTGGCGCGTGAGCGCCACCTGGCCGACCACTCCCTTGCCCACGGGAACGCGCGTGCGCTCGACCTGCGGCGTGTGGCCGATCTGGAATCGCATGCGCAGCTCGTGCGTGCGGTCGTTGAGCAGAAAGATGGCGAAGATGCGGTAGGGAATGAGGGCGCGAACCAGTTCGGAGGTGCGGCTGAGCAGGGTTTGCAGATCGAGCGTGGTGTTGAGCGCATCGGTGAGGCGCATCAGGTAGGCCACATCGGCCGGCTCGATGCGGGCGTTGACGGGATCCAGATGCGCGGGCTCGGCAGGGCGGTAGTCGCCCTCGAATTCGTGCCTTTCCGGCGGGGATGGCGGAGTTTCGGTCATAAAGGGTCGAAGGGAATGATACAGCAGAAAGGACAAGGGAAGAGTGTGACGAGTGCGAGTGTGCGAGTCGCGCCGGATGCATACTCGCAGCACTCTGACACTGGCCACTGACCGCACTGTCTCTATTCTGCTCCATGCTCCCGCAACAATGGCGACGGAAGCGGAGGAGCCGATGCGGTTGGCGCCGGCTTCGAGCAGGGTGCGGACGTTGGGCCAGGGTGCGGATGCCGCCGGAGGCCTTGACGCCGCAGCGCGCGCCGGCCACGCCGCGCATCAGGGCCACATCGGCGGGGGTGGCGCCGCCGGCGGCAAAGCCGGTCGAGGTCTTGATGAAGTCCGCGCCGGCCTGGATGGCGATCTCCGAAGCGCGCAGTTTTTCTTCCATGGTGAGCAGGCAGGTTTCGAGATTGACCTTGAGCAGAGCGCCATGATGATGGGCCACGCCGACCACCGCGTGAATGGTGTGCTGTACGACGGTGATGGTTGCCGCTCTTGAGCTGGCCGATGGGCAGCACCATGTCCAGTTCGCGCACGCCCAGGCGGATGAGGGCGGCGGCTTCCTGGCGGAGCGTGGAGACCAGCGAACGCGCCGAGAGGAGAAGCCGATGACTGCGCCGACGGGATATGCCGGTGCCGGCAAGTGCGCTGACTGCCGTGGAAGTCCACACGGGATTTACCATGACGCAGGCGAAGCGGTAGCGGACGGCCTCGGCGCAGAGCGTCTCAACCTGCTTGCGCGTGGCTTCAGGCTTCAGCAGAGTGTGGTCGATGACGGCCGCCAGCGACTGCCAACTGGAGAGAGCCTGCGCGGTAAATGCGGCAGAGTCAAAGGTGCCGTAGTCAAAATCCAGATCGGAATCCTGGATGGGGTGCTGGCTGTCATGAGGACGTGCTCCTTGCACACGCAGGACTACGCTGTTAAGGCAAAACCCATCCGGCGGTCTCCGGGAAACGAGTATACGTGGCCGGCGGGAGCGGAGACCAAATGTATCGATGGCAAAGTGGTATGCGGCGGTTGTCTCAAGAGCGATGCGTGCCGGAACGAGCGATGCATGCCGGAATGGAATTATTCCGGATTTTCCGCGGGCATCAGGCAGATGTCGGGCAGATTGCGATAGCGCTCGGCGTAATCCATGCCGTAACCGATGACAAACAGGTTGGGAATGGAAAATCCGACGTAATCGGCGTCGATCTTTTCCATGCGCCGGGAGGGCTTGTCGAGCAGCGTGGCGATGCGCAGTGACTTGGGATGCTGCTGCAGAAAGAGCTTGCGCAGATAGGCGAGCGTGAGGCCGGTGTCGAGAATGTCTTCGACCATCAGCACGTTCTTGCCCTTCGATGGGCTGGTCCAGATCCTTGATCATCTTGACTGCGCCGGAGGAGCGCTGGCCCTTGCCATAGCTGGAGACGGCGACGAAGTCGAAGGTGGCTTCAGCCTGGATGGCGCGCGAAAGGTCGACGAGGAAGAACGCCGCGCCTTTGAGCACGCCGATCATCACCAGTTTTTCGCCATTCAGGTCGCGGGTGATCTGCGCGCCCATTTCGGCTACGCGGTCGGCGATCTGCTGGCGAGAATAGAGAACCTCAAGGCCTTGGGAGGTCACGGTTTCCATGCAGACAGTATCGCGCGATTTGTTGCCTCGCCGCCTGTGCAAATCGGGGCCTGTAAATCGGACCCCAATGGACTCTGAAATCGACGGGCGGGCCGGCCAGTGCAGCGTTCGGAAACCTTCGCGCGTCTATACTTAAGGAGACATGCTTCCTTATCTGCATCTCGGATGGTTCAATCTGCCCACCTTCGGGCTCATGCTGTGGTGTGCCGCCGTGGCGGGCGCGATTGTGGTCGACCGCGCGTTCAAGCGCGAAGGCATTACTGCCGATGCGGTGGGGATGGTGGCCATTGCCGCTGGTCGCAGGCATCGTGGGCGCCAAGCTGTGGCACGTTCTCGACACGCCGAGCGAGTTCAGGGCCATAGGCTGGGGCGTGCTGTGGGATAACGCCGGGTTTGCCTGGTACGGAGGCATGGTCTTCGGCATTGCGGCGCTGGTTCTGCAGGGTTGACGGGCGAAGATCGGCGCGCTGCGGACGCTGGATCTGTGCGCACCGGCCGCCGCCATTGGGTACGGCGTAGGGCGCATCGGCTGCTTTCTCTCAGGAGACGGCTGTTACGGCATCGAAATCACTGCCGGTGCATTTGTTTGGCATCACATTTCATCCCTGGGGAATGGCTTTTCCGCACGGGATCGAGCCGATTTCGGTCCCTGTGTATCCGACCCCGCTTTATGAGCTGGGCGCGGGTCTGCTGATCGGATGGTTTTTGTGGTGGCGGCTGGGCAAGCCGCACGCCACAGGCGCCATCCTGGGCCAGTACCTGATGCTGAGCGGCATTGCTCGCTTTCTGGTTGAATTTATCCGGCGTAACCCCAAGGTTGTATGGGGATTATCGAATGCGCAACTGGCCGCTGCCGGAGCCGTTCTGGCGGGGATTGCGCTGACTGCGTGGGCAGCCACACGGCCCGCGTTCACGCCGCGAAAAGCTCCGGTGCCAGTGGAAAAGCCGGCCTGAGCGTGGGGCCGAGCTGGTCTACCGCTGCGCTTCTTTTTCCCACGGATTAACGACCGTCAGATTGCAATTGGCAAAATCATTTATGTCGCGAGTTACCAGAGTGGCGCCGTGGACGCATGCAATCGCTGCGATTTGAGCGTCCATCTCGCGGATCGGACGGCCCATCTTCTGTCGTGTGGCCAGAATTTGCGCGTAATGGCGAGCGGCAGGCAGGTTGAACGGAAGAATCTGACCGAAAAAGTCATCGAGGACCATGTCTTCTACGGCTTCGCGCAGCGTCTGTTGCTTGCGGCCGGGGGACATCGATTCGATTCCCGCAAGCAGCTCTGCGATAACGACTGAGGCGGTCCAAACCTCAGCGCGTGGGAACTGGCGAAGCCATGCGCGAACGACGGGATCGGGCCTTTCTCGCATGGTTTCTGAGATCACGTTCGTATCGAGCAAGATCATTCGTCGAACTTAGGGGGTTTGCGAGTGGAAAAAGTGCGCGGTAGGAATCTTCAGGTCCACTCCGCCGAGCGCGGCGAAGCGCCTGTGAATTGCCGTACCGATGTCGACCTGGTCACGGCTCGGCTTCACCGTGAGCGCTTCGTCGGTAGGCGATTCCTCAAGCAGGTCAGAAAGCGTCGCGCGCGCTTCGGCCTCCATGGAGCGGCCGTTTAGGGCAGCGCGCAACTGTAACCTGCGCTTGACCTTCTCGTCGAGATTGCGGATGACGATGGTTGCCATAAACAGAGCATAGCAGAAAAACGCTAGCAATGCTAGCATTGCTAGCGCCAAGGCTCTTCCCCCACGGCAAACTTCGACCGTCAGAAGCTGCGAAGCGTTAAGTGACGCAAATCACAGTTTCGCCCTAGCTTGCGCCAGCAATGTGATTTGCGACACGTGTGATGACGCTCACAGCCACTCGTGCTTTGTGCTGCGTAACTTCGGTCACATTAACCGGCAGAGTCTCAGGCGTTATTCGTGGCCTCCGACGCTGTCCTGGGATTTGCCGGCGCAATACGGTGAGCGAGGTAGGCATGGGCGATACGATTTGGCAATCAATGCAGCAGAAGGGCTACAGCCGCAGAGATTTTCTGCAGTTCTGCACGCGCAGCCGCGGCAGTCGGCGGGTCTGGGAAAGTCCGGCGTGGCTCAGGTTGTTTCGGCCTTTGAAAAGAAAGAAAAACCGGCCGTGGTGTGGATGCACTTTCAGGAGTGCACCTGCTGCAGCGAGTCGTTCATCCGGGCGTCGCACCCGATTGTGGCCGACGCGCTGCTCGATGTGCTCTCGCTCAACTACACCGAGACGCTTGATGGCGGCTTCGCGGCTTCCAGGCGGAGAAGAGCCTGAACGACACCATCGCGAACAACAAGGGCAAGTACATCGTGCTGGTGGAAGGCGCGGTGCCCACCAAGGACGGCGGCGTCTACTGCATGGTGGGCGGCAAGACTGCGGAGTCGATTCTGCAGACGGTGGCCGCGGATGCGGCGGCCATTGTGGCCTGGGGCAGTTGCGCCTCGAACGGCTGCGTGCAGGCGGCCAAGCCGAATCCGACCGGCGCCACGCCGATTTCCAAGCTGGTGGACAAGCCGGTGATCAATGTGCCCGGCTGCCCGCCCATCGCCGACGTGATGATGGGCGTGGTGACGCACCTGCTGGTGCTGGGACAGGTTCCGGCGCTCGACAGCCAGGGCCGGCCCAAGGAGTTCTACGGCCGCCGCGTGCACGACACCTGCTATCGCCGCGCCAACTACGATGCCGGGCTGTTCGTGGAGTCGTTGGACGACGAGAACGCGCGCAAGGGTTATTGCCTGTACAAGATGGGCTGCAAGGGTCCGGTCACCTACAACGCCTGCTCGGTGGTGCAGTGGAACGAAGGCACCAGCTATCCCATCCAGTCCGGCCACGGCTGCATCGGTTGCAGCGAAGCGGGCTTCTGGGACAACGGCCCGTTCTATCAGCACCTGGCGTCGTTCCCCGGATTCGGCATCGAGAGCACGGCCGACACCATCGGCACGGCGGTTGGAGTGGCCACGCTGGCCGGAGTTGCGGCCCATGCCGTGGTGACCAACATACGCAAGCGCAGCGTGATTGCGGAAGTGCACGCTGAAGATCAGAAGGAGTCGTAAACAGTCATGGCAACGCGTGTAGTCGTCGATCCCGTCACTCGCATTGAAGGCCACCTGCGCATTGAAGCAGTGGTGGAGAACGGCGTCATCACCGACGCATTCAGCGCCGGCACCATGGTGCGCGGCCTGGAGAAGATTCTCATCGGCCGCGATCCGCGCGATGCCTGGGCCATCACCGAGCGCGTCTGCGGCGTGTGCACCACGGTGCACGCGCTGGCCAGCGTGCGCTCGGTGGAAGATGCGCTGGGCATCTCGGTGCCGCCCACGGCGGAGCTGATCCGCAACATCATGCTGACCACGCAGTACGTGCAGGATCACGTGATCCACTTCTATCACCTGCACGCGCTGGACTGGGTGGACATCGTGAACGCGCTCAAGGCCGATCCCAAGAAGGCCGCGGAGCTGGCGCAGTCGTTCTCCAAGTGGGACAAGAACACGCCGGCCTACTTCACCGACGGTGCAGGACAAGATCAAGGCGTTTGCCGCCAGCGGGCTGGGCATCTTCGCCAACGGCTATTGGGGCCATCCGGCCTACAAGCTGCCGCCGGAGGTGAACCTGATCGGCGTGGCGCACTATCTGGATGCGCTGGAGTGGCAGAAGGAAATCGTCAAGATCCATGCCGTGTTCGGCGGCAAGAATCCGCACCCGAACTACCTGGTCGGCGGCGTTCCCTGCTCCATCAACATGAACGAAGTGGCCGCCATCAACATGGAGCGGCTGAACCTGGTGTCGCGGCTCATCAGCCAGGCCGACGAGTTCGTCAACGAGGTCTACATTCCCGACCTGCTGGCCGTGGCCTCGTTCTACAAGGACTGGGCCAAGTACGGCGGCGGACTGCACAACTATCTCAGCTACGGCGAATTCCCGACCAAGGGCTACAACCAGCCGGAGTCGTTCAAGTATGCGCGCGGCGCCGTGCTCAACCGCGACCTCAGCACCGTGCTATCCGGTCAATGCCGCGCGACTCGCAGGAGATCAAGGAATACATCGCGCACTCCTGGTACACCTACGACGGCGGAGACAACGTGGGCATGCATCCGTGGGCGGGCGAAACCAACATCAACTACACCGGCCCGAAGCCGCCGTTCGAGAGCCTCGAAGGCTTCGACAAGTACTCGTTCCTGAAGACGCCGCGCTGGAAAGACAACCCGATGGAAGTGGGGCCGCTGGCGCGGCTGCTGGTTTCCTATGCCGCCGGCCACGCGGATGTGAAGGAACCGGTGGGCACGGTGCTGGGCAAGCTCAACGTGCCGGTGGCCGCGCTGTTCTCGACGCTGGGCCGCACTGCGGCGCGCGGCATGGATGCGGCGCTGGCGATGATCTGGCTCAAGGAGTTCTTCGGCGAGTTGATGGATCGCGTGAAGATCAACGAGGTCTCCACGTTCAACGGCGAGAAGTGGGAGCCGAAGACCTGGCCGGCGGATGCCGAAGGCGTGGGCCTGGTCGAAGCTCCGCGCGGCGCGCTGGCGCACTGGATCAAGATCCACAACGGCGCCATCGACAACTACCAGCTGGTGGTGCCGACCACGTGGAACGGCTCGCCGCGCGACGCCAAGGAGCAGCGCTCGTCGTTTGAGGCGTCGCTGATCGGCACGCCGGTGGCGAATCTCGAGCAGCCGGTCGAGATCATCCGCACCATCCATTCCTTTGACCCGTGCCTGGCCTGCGCCGTGCATCTGTACGATCCGCAGGGACGGCACCTTCACCAGGTTTCCTTCGAGTGATGACCATGAGCACACAGAGCACTGGTGTCAAGAGACGTCTTTACGCTAAACGGCGGCGCGCCGGTGGAGTACCGGCGCGTGTATGTGTGGGAATTGCCGGTGCGCGCCTACCACTGGATCAACGCCATCGCGCTGACGCTGCTCTGCGTCACCGGGTTACCTGATCGGGCACCCGTTTCGCATCTGCGTACGCGTCGGAGGCCTACCAGCAGTACTGGTTCGGCTGGGTGCGGTTCATCCACTTTGCCGCCGCGTTCGTCTACGTCTTCAACTTTGCTGGCGCGGCTCTACTGGGGATTTGTCGGCAACAAGTACGCCAAGTGGAACAACTTCTTCCCGCTCACGAAAAAGCAGCAGCAGGAGATTGTCGACGTCATCAAGACCGACGTGCTGCAGATGAAGATGCACGGCGAAATCTCCACCGGGCACAACTCGCTGGCGGCCTTCATCTACTTTCTGACGTTCCTGGCCTTCTGCTTCCAGACCATCACCGGCTTTGCGCTCTACTCCAGCATGAGCAACTCGTGGCTGCCGCGGATGTTCACCTGGATCGTGCCGCTGATGGGCGGCGAGTTTGGCGTGCGCTTCTGGCATCACCTGTTCCTGTGGTTCTTCGTCACGTTCATCATCGTTCACATCTATCTGTCCTTCTATCACGACTACATCGAGGGCCGCGGCACGATTTCCTCGATCGTAGGCGGATGGAAGTTCGACCGAGAGTGGAGCAAATGGCCGCCGAGTGCAAGCTGCTGGACCCGAAAGACGCAGACAAGCAAAAGTGAGAGGGCGGATCCCAAGTCGACTCCATGAATTAGACTCGGGATTTGATGGATAAAAGGTCAACGCTGGTGCTCGGCCTCGGCAACGTCATCATGGGCGATGAGGGCGTTGGCGTTCACGTGGTGCGGGCCCTGGAAAAGCACACACTGCCTGCAGGCGTGGAGTGCCTGGACGGCGGGACGGGCGGATTCATTCTGCTGGAGCCGCTCGAGAACGCCGACCGCATCATTCTCATCGACGCCGCAGCCGACGGGAACCCTCCCGGCACCGTGACCCGCACCACGCCGCGCTTCTCGCAGGACTATCCGCCCACGCTCACCGCGCACGACATCGGCGTCAAAGATCTGCTCGACGCTTTCTACATGCAGGGCGGAACGCGCGAAGTGGTGCTTTACGCCATCACCATCGATCCTCAACAGCCCATCTCCATGGAGCTCTCGCCAGGTACAGCCCGGGCCGCGCGGGAAGCCGAGCAGCGCATCCTTGCGGAACTGCTTGCGGCCGTCCGACCCGTCTGAAACCGGCGTTCTCACGGCAGGATAGTCCCGGCATGGATGTTCATAAAATTCAATTTTATGAACATCAGTGTTATGATTACACCGAAAGGTGAACCTATGGCCGCCGCAAAAACCGCAATTGCGCATAAACACTTCCGGCTCGACACCGTGAAGCTCAAGAAAGCGCAGAAGGTGCTGCAGGCGCCGACGGAGACGGAAGCCATCGAGCGTGCTCTTGAGCTGGTTCTTTCAGAACACCAGCGTGACCGTCTGACGGTCGAGGCCAACGAGAGATTTATCCGGAGCCGCGCCACGATTCGCGATGTCTATAGCACGCTGGACGCGTAATTGATGCCAGTTCTCTTCGATGCGTCGATCTATATCGCCGCTCTGCGGCCGGGCGGCGATCGTTCGCAATTCTTCCAACGACGCGCAGATGAGGCGCCACTTTGGTTAAGCTCCGTTGTACTCGAGGAGCTATACGCAGGAGCCAGCGGGGTTGCAGTTCGGGCTGTGGAACGGCTGGAACGCGATTTCGAGAGAGCGAAACGCGTGCTCGTGCCGAACCTCTCAGATTGGGCCTCCGCCGGTAAAGTTCTGGCGCGCCTGGCGGCAAAATACGGCTACGAGCGAATTGGACGGGCTCGCCTGACCAACGATGCCCTCATCGCCATGAGTGCCGCGCGCGCCGGCATCACAGTCTTGACCGCCAACCCCCGCGATTTTGCCCGTATCGCCGAGTTTCGAGCTTTTTCATGGCGCACCTAGGCGCTTCGAGAGGTACGAGAGCGACCTTAATAGCGTGGAATCATCACTTAGCGTGAAAAACTGTCCTAATTTAACAAACCAGACTTGCAAATCGGACCAATTCGGTCTATATTCCTTCTATGGACGTTATGGCCTGTTGTCGCTGCTCGATGCACGCTGTTCGCGTGGCATAGGTAGCCTCGGTCGAAGTCCAGAAATATAGTCCGGCTTCCCAATTGCCCGCGCACAGCCCCAAAAGCTAGCGCGGGCATTTTGTTTTTGCAGTCGATTTTCACCTGATCGAACAACCAACAAAGGAAAGAAATGAGCGAGATTCCGCAAAAAGAAACCAAAGCCCAGCGCATGGAGCGGCTGAAGCGCGAAAAGAATCCCTGGGAGGCCTTCGACGAGGTTCGACGGTTCGCGCGCGAGGGACGGGCGAGTGTCGTTCCAGAATGGGCGTCGGCGTATTTCAAATGGTGGGGCGTCTACACGCAAGGCGACGGCGTTGGCGCTACCGGCGGCAAGGGCGGTGAAGGGCTCGCAACGGACTGGTTCATGATGCGCATTGGCATTCCCAACGGCATTGTTTCGGCCAGCCAGTTGCGCACCATCGGCGGAATCACGCGCAAATACGCGCGCAACCTGGCCGACATTACGGTCCGCCAGAATATTCAATTGCACTGGCTCACCATTGAGTCGCTGCCTGAGGTTGTGGATGCGCTCGATGCCATTGGACTTTCGCCCAAAGGCGCCTGCGGCGACGTGGTGCGCAATGTGACCGGGTGCCCGCTGGCCGGCGTTGCCGCCGACGAGCTGATCGATGCCTCACCGGTGGCGCGCGAGATCGCGCATCACCTCACCGCGAATTCCGAGTTCTACAACCTGCCGCGCAAGTTCAAAATTTCGGCCACCGGCTGCCCTTCGTGGTGCACCTATCCGGAGATCAACGACATTGGCCTCACGCCGGTGATGCGCGACGGTGAAGTGGGCTACTCGCTGCGCGTGGGCGGCGGCTTGTCGAACGAACCGCATATTGCCGTGCGCCTCGACGCTTTTGTTCGCCCCGACCAGGCAGTGCGCGTGGCGCGAGGCGTTGCCGAAATCTTTCGCGATCAAATGGTGCTGCGCGAGAGCCGCGATCGCGCCCGCCTCAAGTACCTCTTCATGCGCGAAGGTTGGACGCCGGAGAGCTTCCTCGACGAGTTAAACCGGCGCATCGGGTTCAAGCTCGATCCTGCTGTGCCCGAAGAGATTCCCGACGAGAGCCTGCGCGATCACGTGGGCATCCATCCGCAGCGCCAGCCGGGACTGGCCTACGTGGGCGCATCCGTTTTGCGCGGCCGCATGACCGGCGAGCAGCTTGAGGCTGCGGCGGACCTGGCCGAGCGCTTTGGCTCGGGCTCGCTGCGCGCGACAGTCTCGCAGAATCTTGTGATCGTCGACGTGCCCTATGCCAAGACTGGCGAGCTGGCGCGCGAACTTGGGCAGATCGGCCTGCATGTTGAAGCTTCGGCTTTCTGGCGCGGCGCCGTCGCTTGCACTGGTACTGAATTTTGCAAGCTGGCGATTACCGAGACCAAGGGCTTCACGCGGTGGCTGGTCGACGAGCTCGAGGAGCGGCTGCCGCAGTTCGATCAGCAGCTCAAGCTGCACGTTACCGGTTGCCCCAACGGCTGCGGCCAGCATTGGATCGCCGATATCGGCCTCGAAGGCAAGAAGATCAAGCACGAGGGCAAACTGGCCGACGCTTACTACTTCTGCCTGGGCGGAGCGGTGGGCGAGCACGCGGGCATTGCGCGGCCGGTGGGCTATCGCACGCCCGCGACGCTTGTTCCCGAAGCCATTGAGCGGCTGCTGCGCAATTACCTCGGCGGCCGCGCGTCCCACGGCGAGTCCCAGGAGAGCCTGCGTAGTTGGTTTGCGCGCCACTCCAACGACGAGCTGCGCGCGCAACTTGCCGGCGAGATTCTCGAACCGGTGGAGCGCGACCTGCCCACAGGCCGAGTACCCCACGCTGTCGCGGAATAAGAAAGACAGGGAATAGGGAATAGGGAACAGGGAGTAGAAAACAACAGCATGCCGCTACGAACTGTGAACCAGGAACTGTGAACTAATCACTAACCACTGTGAACTACGAACTATGAACTCTCTTCTGCCCATCTTCCTGAAACTCGATGGCCGCCCCGGCCTGCTGGTGGGCGCGGGAACGGTCGCTCTGGAAAAAATCGGCAGTCTTCTCAAAACGGGCGTGAAGCTGCGCGTGATTGCGCCCGACGCGCGGCCTGAAGTTCGGCAACTTGCCGCCGAGGGCCAGCTTGAGTGGATCGAGCGCGAGTTCCAACCCTCAGATATCGATGGCAACTTCATCGTCATCGCCGCTACCGATGTGCCCGACGTGAATGCCACGGTCTATCGCGAGGCCGTTGCGCGCGGCATCGCCTGCAATAGTGTCGACGACATTCCTAACTGCGACTTCTTCTTTGGCTCCGTAGTCAGCCGCGGGGACCTGCAAATCGCGATCTCTACGGCTGGCGAAAGCCCGGCCGTTGCGCAGCGCCTGCGCCGCGAAATCGACGAGCAGTTGCCCGAAGATCTCGGCCCCTGGCTTACGCAGCTCGGCGCACTGCGCCGGGAAGTTCTCGCCACACATCCGCGCGGTGAAGAGCGTCGCCTGCTGCTCCACGAGCTTGCGCAACGCCAGATTTGCGATTCTGCTTTGTGCTCCACGCGCCAGTTGGCGCGGACGGGCAAGGAAGTTACGCGCGCCGTTGCCGGCCAGGTGGCTCTTGTTGGAGCGGGGCCGGGCGATCCCGAACTTCTCACCGTGAAGGCGTGTGCGCCTGATTGAATCCGCCGATGTGATTCTGCATGACGATCTCGTGCCGGAGGCCATTCTCGATCTCGCTGCGCCCGCGGCAGAAATAGTGAATGTGGGCAAGCGCTGCGGCACGAAAACCATCACGCAGGATGAGATCAACGCGCTTATGATCGATCATGCGCGCGCCGGACGCAGCGTAGTCCGCCTCAAGAGCGGCGATCCGCTGTTGTTTGGCCGCGCGGCAGAAGAGATGGCCGCGCTCGATGAAGCCGGTATTCCCTACGAAATCGTTCCCGGCGTCTCGGCTGCCTTTGCTGCGG
Source organism: uncultured Acidobacteriota bacterium (assembly GCA_963826735.1). Classification (GTDB taxonomy): domain Bacteria; phylum Acidobacteriota; class Terriglobia; order Terriglobales; family Acidobacteriaceae; genus Telmatobacter. The sequence goes on along the minus strand of CAWGYN010000001.1, from coordinate 42,813 downwards.
CTGCGGCTCTGGGCCGCTCGCTCACCGATCGCGAGTGGGCCTCGCATGTCATCTTCTCCACCGGCCATCATGCGCAGTCGCACAACCGCGAGGCATTGCCCGCGCTCGAAGCCGGTACGCGCGTAATCTACATGCCGGGCCGCGACCTCAACTTGCTGGTCGCCGAGTGGCTGGCCGAAGGGCTTCCCGCCGATCTGCCCTGCGCCGTGGTTTCCCGCGCCGCGCAACCCGATCAGCATGTAGTGCACACTACGCTTGGAGAGCTCGGCTCCGTCACCCCCGCCGCCGCACCCAGTCTCCTCATCGCCGGCTGGGCCGTGCGCGAGTTGAGCGAGACCAAGGTCACTGAATCTGCTCAGGCCTTCGAAGGCGCCTGTCGACTCAAGGATTAGCACCCAATTCACAATTCTTTTTTTGCGGTCGATCGCCGGGCTTAGTTGCCGGCGACAGCCAGAAAAGCGCCGGTGGCGAAGTGGCTAACGCGCAGGTCTGCAAAACCTGTATTCGCGGGTTCGATTCCCGCCCGGCGCTCCAATTTAAAAGATCCCCTTCGGGTCGCAGCAGCGACCCGCCCCTGCCTGCTATCGAGCCGGGCTTTAACCTTCCTTTACAAGTTTCCTGCTACGCTTCCTTTAACTCCTGAGCGGAGCCTGCCATGCCTAAAGGCTTCTTTAAAAGCGTGCTGATCGCCTTCGCCGCGGGCCTCGCAGCAGCAGTACTCGCCATTCTTGTTCTCGATCTGCAGCTTTATCTTGAGATTCGCAGAATGCATGAAACCGGAGTCGGGATGGTCGTAGGCGGCATCTTGCCCGCTCTTTCGGCAATGCTTGCCACATTCGTCGCCGTCCTTCTTACCCTCCAGTTCACGCAAAGCCGGTCAGGCTCACAGAAACTGTGAAACTGTGCGCACGGCGATTGAGCGCCAGGCTGATACCCTGAAAGCATGAAATTCGGCGTGCTGGTTTTTCCCGGATCGAACTGCGATCACGATACCTACAACGTGATTGCCGAAATCGCGCACCAGCCAGTCACGTTCCTCTGGCACGACAGCGAAGATCTGCAGGGCGTGGATGCGGTGCTGGTTCCGGGCGGATTTGCCTACGGCGATTACCTGCGCACGGGCGCGATTGCGCATTTTTCGCCGGTGATGCAGGCGGTGAAGCGGTTTGCCGCGGGCGGCGGGCTGGTGCTGGGCATCTGCAACGGCTTCCAGATCCTCGACCGAGTCGGGATTGCTGCCGGGCGCGTTGATGCGCAACGCGGGGCTGAAGTACATCTGCAAACAGGTGCACCTGCGCGTGGAAACCACGAACAGCCCATTTACCAATCAACTCAAGAAGGGCGAGGTGCTCGAGATTCCCATCGGGCACATGGAAGGGAATTACTTTTGCGAGCCGGAGGAGCTGAGGCGGCTGGAGCGCGAGGACCGCATCGCGTTCCGCTACGCAACGCCGAAGGGCGAGATCACAGCGGAGGCAAATCCCAATGGATCGCTCGGCAACATTGCGGGCATTCTGAATGAAGGACGCAATGTGCTGGGCATGATGCCGCATCCCGACCGCTCGAGCGAAGCGCTGCTGGGTTCGGTGGATGGATGGGGAATCTTTGCGTCGATGATGGAGCAGATGCAGCAGAGCTAGCTGCTAGCTAGTTAGCTCAGCTAGAGCTGTTGCGACTGGCGAGCAAAGCAATGGTTGGAGATCGTGCAAGAAGGAGCTGACGGCTAGGAGCTAAAGGCTAAAAGCTGATTCATCATGATCGATATTCATCATCACCTGATTTATGGAGTGGACGACGGAGCGCCGACCTGGAGACGTCGCTGCACATGGCGCAGGAAGCGGCCGACGAGGGAGTGACTCAGATTGTGTGCACGCCGCACGCGAGCGACATGTATCCCTACAATGCTGCCGCTGATTGAGGAGCGCTTTGCCGAGCTGCGCGAGCGGCTGAAAGGCGTGGTGGAGTCTGAGCCTGGGCTGCGACTTCCACCTGACGGCCGACAACATTCTGGAAGCGGTCATGCATCCGCTGCGCTACTCGATCGACGGAAAAGGGTATCTGCTCGATTGAGTTTCCCAACTTCGTGATTCCGCCCAGCATGTTTGAGGCGCTATTCCGGCTGCAGTCGGCGGGATACACGCTGATCGTTACGCATCCCGAGCGGTATCCAGCGGTGCTGCGCCAGCCGGAGTTGCTGGGCGATTGGATGCGCGCCGGTTGCCTGATCCAGGTAACCGCAGGATCGCTCTATGGGCGATTTGGCAAGACGCAAGAGACGTTTGCCAATGAGTTGCTGGAGCGGAACTGGATTCATTTTGTGGCCACCGATGCGCACCATCCGATGAAGCGTCCGCCGCATTTGAAGAAGCATATGAGTACGTGGCGAAGCACGCCGGCGAGGAGACCGCGCAACGGTTGTGCGTGACCAATCCGCAGGTGGCTGTGGAGGGCGCGGCGTGGCCTGAGCAGCCGGTGCCCAAAGGGCTGTGGGAGCATGAGCCTTGCGGTTTGCCGGCACGTCGAAGATGGATCGGCCGCGACGCGGGCGCGAAAGACGCAGCAGAAAGAGCGGAGATTGCGGGGACGCGCCCGCGGGGATTTTGGAGCCGGTTGCTGGGAAGATGAAAAGGGCAGGGACTGAGGAACTAAGGGACTAAGGGACTAGTGTAGTGCGTCATAAATGATAACGATTATCTGTCGGGCGCGTCCATACTGATAGAGGACGATACGATGCGCACGGCAGCTCTGGTTGAATTGAGTCTCGAACAACGAACGGCGCTGGAGCGCCTGGTCCGGCAACGGTCCAAGCCGGCCCGGCTGATAGAGCGGGCGCGGATCGTGCTTCTGGCCGCCGATGGTTTGGAGAACAAGCAGATCGCCAAGCGGATGAGGATGACGCCGGAGAAGGCGGCGCGCTGGCGGAGCCGTTTTCTTGAGGGCGGTGTCGCCGCTCTGGAGAAGGACGCTCCGCGGCCGGGCAGAACGCGCATCATCACCGACCGGCAGGTGAAAACCGTGGTGAAGATGACGCTGGAGGAAACGCCGGCCAACGCTACCCACTGGTCGACGCGCACGATGGCAGGGGCCGCAGGCATCAGCGAGGCCAGCGTGCGCCGCATCTGGCGTGCTCACGGACTGAAGCCGCATCAGGTGCGGACTTTCAAGCTTAGCCGCGATCCTGCGTTCACCGAAAAGCTGGAGGACATCGTCGGCCTGTATCTGAATCCGCCCGAGCACGCCATGGTGCTGTGCGCCGACGAGAAGAGCCAGATTCAGGCTCTGGACCGCACCCAGCCCGGCTTGCCGATGAAGAAGGGCCGCTGCGGAACCATGACCCACGACTACAAGCGCAACGGCACCGCCACGCTGTTTGCGGCGCTGGATGCGCTCGAAGGCCAGGTGATCTCGATGTGCGACGACCGGCATCGCCATCAGGAATGGCTGAAGTTTCTGCGCGGCATCGATTATGTGGTCCCCGAAGACAAGCAGATCCATATGATCGTGGACAACTACGCCACCCACAAACATCCCAAGGTCGAGCGATGGCTGCAACGCCACCCCCGTTTTCACATGCACTTCACGCCTACCGGCTGCTCCTGGCTGAATATGGTGGAGCGGTTCTTCCGCGATCTGACCGAGAACCGCCTGCGCCGCGGGGTCTTTCGCAGCGTCGAGGAACTGATCGCAGCTATCGACGAATATATCGACCGTCACAACGAGAACCCCAAGCCCTTCATATGGACCGCCAAAGCCGCCGACATCCTGGAAAAGGTCAAACGTGCTCACGCGACTCTTCATAATCGGCATTCTGCATGACGCACTACACTAGGGACTAAGGGACTAAGGGACTCGAAAAGCGAGTGAGCTGGTCGGCTTGGCGGATGGATGCGGCTTCACGAAAGTCCCAAACCGCCGTCGACGGCGAGCGTCTGGCCGGTGATGAAGTGCGGACCCGTGACGAAAAAAAGCACGGCCTCGGCAACATCGGCGGCAGAACCATTGCGGCCCATGGGCGTTTTGGCGGCGAAGCGTGCGGATTGTGATCCCACCCTTCGCTGCGCTTCTGAACCCACCCTTCGCGCCGGTTCGCTCTGCGAAGGATCGGGCATAACAGCGTCTGGGGGTCGAGCGAATCGTCGGAACTGAATCCATCCGGGAGCCACACAATTGACGCTGACCTCGGGCGCGAAGGCCTTGGCCATGGTTTGCGTGAGCATGTGCAGGGCGGCCTTGGAAGCACAATAGTGGGCGTGGCCGGCCCAGGGATGAAAGCCGCCGAGCGAGCCAATGTTGACGATGCGGCCACGCGCGGCGCGCAGATGCGGCAGGGCCTCGCGGGCAACCAGAAACGGGCCGCGGGCATTGGTCTCGAAGACCGCATCCCACTGCTCGAGCGTAAGGCTCTCCAGGGCCGCTGAGGCGAAAACGGCGGCGTTGTTCACCAGCAGATCTAGACCGCCGAATTCCGCAATGACGCCAGCGACGGCCGTGCGGACAGACGGCTCGGAACGGACATCGCACTCGACCACGACGGCGCGACGGCCATTGCTCGAATCTCGGCCGCAGTTCGCGCAGCTTCGGCTTGCGAAGTGCGGTAGGAGATGGCGACGTCGGCTCCGGCCTGCGCCAGCGTGAGGGCAATGGCGCGGCCAATGCGTCGCGCGCCCCCGGTTACGAGGGCAGTTTTGCCGGCAAGAGGCTCGGTGGGTAGCACAGGATCAGTGTACCGAGTGAGCGCGCAGGAAAGTTGCCTACGATCCCCGGTCCCCAAAAGCGAGGGACCGGGGGCACCATTCTTTTGCTGAGTTGAGAGTGGAGAGCAGAGCTTTGCGCTATCCCACCCATTTAGCGACTTCGCGTCGCGAATGCGCAGAATGGATGGGGTACCCGACTGTCGACGCGGCAGGGAGCGAGTTACTTGGGCGGCGGTGGTGGCGGATTCGCGTTCGACTGGCCGCCGGAGCCAGAAGACTTGTCTCCGGAGGCAGGCGGAGGCGCGCTGGGGGAAGAGCTTGAAGAGCCGCCGGAACCGCTTCCGGAATTGGAGCCGGTGTTCTTGTAGATGCTGTACTGGCCCCCCGGCCGCTTCATGCGTACCTCCATCGTCATCTCAGGCTTGTCGATCTTGTAGCTCTGGCCGTAGGTCTGGTAGCCGTCGGCAATCACCTGCAGCGTTACCGTGTCGCCGATGGGAATCACATCGATGATGGCCTTGCCATCTTCGTTGGTCTTCAGCTCCAGTGATCCCCTGTCCCTGTCACCTTCGGTGGGATGGAAAATGACGTGAGCATTGGTGACGGGCTTGCCATTGAAGTCCTTCAGCACCGTGACTTCAATATGCGCAGAGGGCGGCGGCGCCTTGTATTTGCGGCCATGCGGGTTATCGTCCTGGGCGAGGAGAGCGAGGGAACAAGCAGAAAGGCCAATACCGGCCAAGAGAGCGCAAATCGAAAGATGCGAACGTTGGAACATGCTGACATTTTATCGCGTTCCAAGGTGCAGGGCGAAGCGCGAAGGCGCGAATCGGTTACACTTTCGCAGGGCAGGCCACGGGGACAGTTCCGGAGGACAGTGCAAGACGCAGCCAGTGGGGAAGGCAAGTGAGGACGAAACCAGGATGCTGACTGCGATCAAGGTGCTGCACACCGAGGTTTGGGCTTTTTTGGCGGCAGCTATTGTCGCGCTGCCATTTCTCGCTTTGCAAGGCGCTTTTCGCTGGGCGGCGATTCTTTTCGGTCGTGATTCTTGTCGAGTGCGGCGTGCTCCTGGCAAATGGATGGCGATGCCCAATGACCGATATGGCAGCGAAATACACAGACGACCGGTCGCCGAACTTCGATATTTATATGCCGAATTGGCTGGCCCGGCACAATAAGACCATCTTTGGGACGCTTTTCCTGGTGAATGAGGCGATTTTGCTCGCGGAATGGCTTCGGAGCCGTTGAATCACACATGCCGATAGTGATGGCATACATATGTGAGTCAATGTTACTCATATTTTAACGATTTCCTTCTTGACAAACCGCAAATCCTTGCCTATCGTTAGCAATTGGAAGGCGAGAGTGCTAGCAGCCTGCCTGTGGAAGTGCTGAACGGTGCCGCCGGACGTCGAGGCGGATCCCACTCAACAATCTCGCAAAGTCTTGTTATTACATCATCAAAACCCGTGTGGCCGGGCAGCGTCCGGCTGCGCGGGAAGGAGAAGCGAAGCAATGGCAGCAACATCTGTAACGACCACGTTCACCCCGCTCCATGACCGTATTCTGGTCCGCCGTGTGGAAGAGGGCGAAACCGTCCGCGGGGGCATCATCATCCCCGACAGCGCCAAAGAAAAACCCCAGGAGGGCGAAGTGATCTCCGTGGGCAAGGGCAAGTCGAACGACGAAGGCAAGGTATTTCCGCTGGACGTGAAGGCGGGCGACCGGGTGCTGTTCGGCAAGTACTCCGGCACCGAGATCAAGATCGACGGCGAAGAGTTTCTGATCATGCGCGAGGAAGAAGTCCTCGGCATCGTGAAGAAGTAGTCCTGGCCGGACGGGCGTACCGCGCTTGCGCGCGTCAGCTGAAGATTGCTGATGCGGGCATGAGTGCAGCGACGGTCAGTCTGACAGACGATTTGAGATTTTGAAACCTGATTAGGAGAGTTTAGAAAATGGCAAAGCAAATTTTGCACGGTGAAGATTCCCGTCAGGCGATTCTGCGCGGCGTGAACACGCTGGCAGACGCCGTGAAGGCGACGCTCGGGCCCAAGGGCCGGAACGTTGTAATCGAGAAGAAGTTTGGTTCGCCCACCATCACCAAGGACGGCGTGACGGTGGCCAAAGAGATCGACCTGAAGGACCCGATGGAGAACGTGGGCGCGCAGCTGGTGCGTGAAGTTGCTTCGAAGACCACCGACGTGGCCGGCGACGGCACCACGACGGCGACGGTGTCTGGCGCAGTCCATCTTCCGCGAAGGCGTGAAGACGGTGGCGGCGGGCGCCAACCCGACGGCGCTGAAGCGCGGCATCGAGAAGGCCGTGAACGGTGATCATCGGCACGCGCGACAAGGACGGCAAGTGGACCCAGGACGGCGCGCTGGGCAAGCTGTCGAAGCCGGTGAACGAGGGATCGGTGGCCCAGGTGGGCACCATCTCGGCCAACGGCGACGAGGAGATCGGCGACATCATCGCTGAGGCGGTGAAGGTTGTCGGCAAGGATGGCGTGATCACCATCGAAGAGTCGAAGACCATGCACACCGGCCTCGAGACCGTGGACGGCATGCAGTTTGACCGCGGCTATCTGAGCCCCTACTTCGTGACCGACGCGGAGCGGCTGGAAGTGATTCTGGAAGATCCCTACGTTCTGATCTACGAAAAGAAGATCAGCGCCATGAAGGATCTTCTGCCCCTGCTCGAGCAGGTTGCGCGCGGCGGCAAGCCGCTGCTGATCATTGCCGAGGACGTTGAAGGCGAGGCGCTGGCGACCCTGGTGGTGAACAAGCTGCGCGGCACGCTGAACGTGGCGGCCGTCAAGGCTCCCGGCTTCGGCGATCGCCGCAAGGCCATCCTGGGCGACATCGCCATCCTGACCGGCGGCAAGGCCATCACCGAGGATCTGGGCATCAAGCTGGAAGGCGTGAAGCTCGAGGACCTGGGCAAGGCCAAGCGCATCACCATCGACAAGGACAACACCACGATCGTCGACGGCGCGGGCAAGGCCAGCGACATCGAAGGCCGCGTGAAGGAGATCCGGTCGCAGATCGAGAAGACCACCTCCGACTACGACAAGGAGAAGCTGCAGGAGCGGCTGGCCAAGCTGGTCGGCGGCGTGGCCATCATCAAGGTGGGCGCGGCGACCGAGACCGAGCTGAAGGAGAAGAAGGCTCGCGTTGAGGACGCGCTGCACGCAACCCGCGCGGCTGTCGAAGAAGGCATCGTCCCCGGCGGCGGCGTGGCGCTGGTTCGCTGCGCACCCGCGGTGGAGAAGCTGATCGCCACGCTCGAAGGCGACGAGAAGACCGGCGCCCAGATCGTGCTTCGCTCACTGGAAGAGCCGCTGCGCCAGATCGTCGCCAATGCCGGCGAAGAGGGCGCGGTGGTTGTGGCCAAGGTGCTGGAGTCGAAGGAAGCGCACTTCGGCTACAACGCGCTGACCAGCAAGTTCGAGGACCTGGTGAAGGCCGGCGTCATCGATCCGACCAAGGTGACGCGGACGGCGCTGCAGAACGCAGCTTCGATCGCGGCACTGCTGCTGACCACCGAAGCTCTGGTGGTCGAGATTCCCGAGCCCAAGGCTGCTCCAGCGGGCGGCGGCCACGGCGGCGGCATGGACGGCATGTATTAAGGACAGGGAATAGGGAGTAGGGAATAGGGAGTAGTAAAGACCCGAAACCTGACACCTGAAACCCGATGAACAAAAAGGCCTCCAGCTTCGGCTGGAGGCATTTTTTGGCTTTCGGCCGCCGTCAGTTGCCCGACAGCTTCTCGCCGTTGGCGGCCTTTACCATGAGGTCCCGCATTCGGTCGTAGTCGAACACCCCATCGACGAATCCATATAGAGCCTGCGTCTCGGGCCAGTTTTCATTGGTCTCGTTTTTGCGGTAAGAATCGATGGAGAAGCGTCTTTCTCCGGGCTTTTTCGGCTTGAAAAAGGCTTGGTCGGCGTTCTCGCTCCCGAGTTCGATCCGGTAATCCGATTTGCCATCGCTCGTATAGATCAAGGCGACAAGATAGGTGTTGTAAGGCTTCAGCGGTTCGAAGGGATAGAGAAAGACCGCGTAGCCGGTGTGGAGCTTAATTTTTTCGATCGGGAAGACATGCAACTTGGCGAAATCCGGGTCGGAAGTCTGCTTATGCAAGTCGAGCAGGTGAACGATCTGCTGGTCGCGCAGAGCCTTTTCGCCGCTCTCCGCGTAAGCGCGCACCAACAACGCAGCCGCGTGCCAGTCCTGCGGATGCGCATCCGCAACAGGTTTGAGGAGCGTCAGAGCATCACTCGTCTTGCCGGTTTCAATCGCCGCGGCAGCCGTGAGTTGTGTGACGAAGTTGGCCAGTGCAGAGTCCGGCTTAAGTGCAGAAAGGAGCCTCAAGCCATCCGCCAGCACGTCGGCGTCGCGGCCTTGCTCGGCGGCGTCTCGCACGGCATCGAAGAGTGCGCGATTCTCCGGGCTTAAGTCGGCTAGTGAATCGCCGTTCACGCGCACATTTTCCGCGTCATCCCGGGCAGGTTGTTGTTGTGCCGGCAGGCACAAGGCCGCAATAAGACAGAATGCGCCCAATAGGGCAATCTTCCGTTTCGCCCGCATAATCCTCCGTGTCAGGAAACGGTAACGAGAATGCCACACCGCTGGGAGTGTGCGCAATACGCAGAGAAAACCCTCTTGCCGGCTCGACAGGAGTTCTGTCCCTCGATCAAATCGGTAAGGTGAGGCCTGCAGAGATTGGGTCGCTGTTTGTGGAGAGCGACCGGACTAAAAGTGGTATACATGGTATACCAAGTTGGCAGGGGAGGGGGTGAGGCCTTATGAAAGTCAAGCCACAGCATGAACTCCGAATTGCAGATCGAATCTGGATTGCTGCCGCCCTTCTGCAGAAGGGCCATCCATCGCGAGCCGCATTCAGCAAAAGCGAAATACTAGAGAGGCTAGAGACTGAGGGTTTGGCTGCGGGTGTGGAGCGCGGGACACTCAATGCGCATCTGGATCAGCATTTGGTCGCGAATCTTCCGTCGTCCTCCGGAAAGTACAGAATGCTCTTCGAAACATCGGACGGCAACCTTCGCTTGTTTCGGCCGGGAGACCTCACACATCCTGCGCGGCTGCAATTGCGCAAGCCCTCCAAGTCATTTCCACGGCTTCAGGAGATCCCGCAGCGCTACCACTATTTGCTCGATTGGTATGCAAATTGGAGCCGCAAAACTCCGTTGCCGCAAGCGCCGAACTATGACGACGATCCCCTCATTCGCCTAATCGGCTCCGGAAAGCACATTTGGGCTGACGAACATGCCGACGAATATGTCGAAAACCTGCGGAGGGAAGACATTTGAGCAAGATCTTCTTCGACACCAATGTCTTCATCTACCTGTTTGAGGGCATCGAACCAAATCGCAGCCTGACTCTCACGATCCGCAAACGTATGATGGATCGCGGCGACCGTATTGTGACCTCGGCGATGACGTTGGGCGAGGTCCAGGTTCGGCCAACGAAATTGGGCCAGACCTCCTTGATTGAGCAATACGATCGCGCCATCCGCACAACTGCCCAAATCGTCAACTTCGATGCGTCAGTCGCTTGGCGCTACGCGTCACTGCGCGCGACCCATAAGTTGCGAAACGCAGACGCGATTCAACTGGCGTGTGCGGCGCATTTCGGAGTGGACTTGTTCATTACGAACGACACCGACATGCACAAACTCAACGTACCCGGTATCGGATTCATTTCACCTCTCGATAAGGTTCCTTTGTAGTTCACCGACCGGATGACGGGCGACTGGCTGCACAAAAGCAAAAGGCCTCCAGCTTCGGCTGGGGGCCTTTTTTCAGGCATGAGCAAATCTTGCGTGCCGGCGTTCGATGTCTGCGGCGAACGGGAACCCTATTTGAGGGCCGCATGGACAAATTGCTAGCGCGCTACATCACCACGACGGGCACACCCTGGGTCACCATTTCTGTTTCAGCGACAGCGGGCTGCGGACGCAGAGAACGTAACCAGCCCGCGGACAGCCAGGCACGCGGAATGACGAACTCCGACCAGCCACAATCCAGGCAAACACGGATATCGGGGGAGGGCGTCATGGGGGGGTGACTCAACGTGCGGGGGCTATTGCGATAGAGCCGGACTTCTGCCGGCACCAGGGAAAGAGCGGCAGATTGGCACTTGGGACACAACATAGCTACACCTCGGAAGTCCCGATAAGTACGGAACCCCCAAATAAATCATCAAGGGAGTGACTCAATCTAACGTGATTGCAACCATGTTTTCAACAGGAACCGAGGTGTTTACGTATCGAAAGTAATATCGTTTTCATGTGACCAAAGTAAGTTTCACTTAATCGAGCTGCTACTGCCTTCGGATGCATAGGGACGGAATGCCGCAGGCAAAGCACGTTCCCGCCAAGCAGAGACAAAAAAGCGCGGCGGCCGGAGCCGCCGCGCTTTTTGCTGAGGGGCTATCAGCCCGGATAACTGGTTACCACTCGATGCGCATGGTAAGCATGACTTGCCGCGGGCTGTAAGCAAAGTTGCTGTTGGCGTTGGTGGCTGCGCCAAAGCCGCTCTGCTGGTTGAAGAGGCCTGAGCCATTGGCGTTATTCGTCCGTGGCGTGTAGCTGAGCTGCGCGCACTCGATCTGACCTTGGCCGCTGATGGCGCCAAAGGTGCCGCCGTTGGTAATGTTGCAAGACGACGTGGTGCTGGAATTCGAGCTTTCAATGTACGCGCCGTTACTTATGCCGGTGATGTTGGGGTGGTTGGCCGCGTTGAAGACTTCACCCATCAGCTCCAGGTGGTAAGGTTTGTCGCCGAGAGTCGCGGTGAATTGCTTCTCCAGGCGCATATCCAGCTCGAGCGTACGGGGCTGGTCATACGTGTTGCGCCCCACATAGGGGATCCAGTAGTTGCTGCCGCTGGAGCCGTTCCATGTGCCCTGGTATGCAGAGGTCGACGCGAAGCCCGACGAGATGGTCGCCGAGTAAGGCAGGCCATTCTGTCCCTGGAACAGCGGATTGAAGCTCCAGTCGTTGGCGACCAGCTTCACCAGTTTGTTGCTGGTCTGCACCGTGGGCGAATTCAACAGCGCCCAGGCCACAAAGCGGTTTCCAACGTTGAAGATGGAGTTACCGTAGTTGCCGCCCTTGTAGTAGTTGTCGATGTTGTACGGATCCATCCAGCCGCTGCTGACGGTGGTTGTGTATTCACCCTGGTTGTAATCCAGAGCATGCGCCCAGGTGTAGTTGGCATCGAACTGAATCAGCTTCGAGGTGCGGTTCTGGATTTCCGCCACCATAGCGTGGTAGCTGGCGTTCACGTTCGAGAATAGTTCGTTCACAGGGCCAAAGGCCGTGTTCAGACGTTGGTTGTAGACGGGAACGTAGTAGGTGGTGCCGTTCGCAATCGGACCGGCATTGTTCGGGTCGTAGACGTACACCATCGCCGTGTTGACGCCGTTCGGCGTGGCCGTCGATCCCGTGCCGCAGTTGGTGCAGGCGTTGGGATTTTCGTTGACGTTCAGCGCATTCGGAAGCTCGCGGCTCAGAGCACCCATGTAGCTGAGCTGGAAGATGGTGCTGCGGCCCACTTCCTGCTGCACCGAGGCATCGAATTCGTGAATTTGAGGATTCCGGAAGCCGTTCGAGAAGAAGTAGACGGTGGGGCCGGAAAAAGTGGCGGACTTGACGAGATTGGGGAACAGCGGCGAAGCGCTGTTGTTGGGCGAGAAGGTGGACGAGACAAACTGGCCTGACGCGCTGCCGGTGGCATCCAGCACGTTCAGCAACATGCCGTTCTGAATGCGGCCAAAGTACATGCCGTAGCCCACGCGGATCGTGGTTTTGCCCGTGCCGAATGGATCGTAGGCAACGCCGAGTCGAGGCCCAAAGTTCAGCTTGTCGCTGAAGGAGTTACTGGTATTGGCGTTCTGCGCCAGGGCCGGACAGGTTCCCGGGCCGGTGTAGGCACTGCAGATGGTGCCGGTGGTGGATGACGTACCGGGGGTGATCGTGCCCAGGCCCGCGTAGGGTCCGGGGACGGATTCATAGTCCCAGCGCAGTCCGATGTCCAGGGTCAGCCGCGGATTCAACTTCCAGTGATCCTCGCCGAACACGCCGTAGTCCGTGGTAGCGATGGTGAAGACCGGCGGACCGAAGCCCTGCACCATCGTCCCGCAGGGTCCAGGTCCGGAGCTTGCGGTAGGCGAGGTTACGCCTGCCCCGGTGTAGTCCGTGCTGGCGCTGCCAGGCGCCGCGACGCTGCTGCTGGCGGCGCTGCAAACACCCTTCGTAGTACCGGCTTTGACGTTGGGCTCGTTATAAAGGTCTGCGAAATAGTTGGTGAGGTAGCTGTAGGTGTAAACGCCGTTCCCCTCGTAGGTATTGTTCATGATGTCGTAGTTGTGAATCATGTCAATACCGAACTTGAAGTCGTGGTTGCCGTGAATCCATGCCGCGGTATCGCCCACCTGCCATTTGCGCTCGTCAGGCAGCGCTATGCGGTAGGAGTAATACGGCGAGCCGAGATAGAAACCGGTCGACGAAGGGCTGTCGAGAGCGACTTCAGGAATGTTGGGCGAGAGCCCGCCGCCCGCGGCCGTGGCGCCATTGAAGCCTTCGAGATATTGCTTGCTATAGGCAGAGACCGGCTGCTGGCTTTCGTCGTTGAGCTCGCGGCCATACTGGTAGCGAACTTCGTTGGAGATGTTGGTGGTGATCTGGCTATCGAGCTTGGCGAGGCCGTAGTCCACCTTTACGAAGTCCATGCCAAAGGTGTCAATGGCGTAGGTGTTGGTGGCCTGGGTCTGGACGCCGCCGGGCGAATCCCAGCGCAGGCGGTGATAAAGGAAGCTGGCGTGATTCTTGTCGTTCACCTGCCAGTCGAGCTTTGGCGTGTTCAGTTCCTCATAGCCACGGCGCGGAACAGAGCCCAGGTCGGAGAGGAGATTGACTAATTGAGCGTCATAGGCCTGCACGCCGAGCGCGTAGGTGTTGGGCACTCCGATGCCGGGGACGTTTACGCCCGCATAGGTGAGGCGGGCGGCCAGTTCGCAGGCTTGCTGATCGATCGAGCTAGCTGACGTGCTTGTGCCGCTGGGCGGCGAAATGTAACCTGCACCAGCGGTAATTTTGGTACCGGTGAACTGGGTAGTGAAGTTGCAAGTATAGCCGGGATAGTTTGTGGCCAGAGACGGGTCCGGTAGAGTAAAGAAGGTACTCGGCGAGAGCGCCTTGGCGGTTCCTGGGAAGTTACGGTCGTACTGGTTGAATCCGTAGAACCAGAAGATCTTGTCTTTCTTGAGCGCGCCGCCGGCGTCAAAGCCCCATTCCTTGCGCCAATCGACGGGCTTGTAAGGCGAGGTGACGAATTTGGGTGCAGTATTGGTGCCGGTATTCACCGTGTTGGTGGTGAACGGATTCACCGCGCCCCAGTCGTTGTCGCGATCCGAGAAGTAGGCGATTCCGTGCATAGTGTTGCCGCCGCTCTTGGTCACGGCGTTGATGACGCCGCCCGCCGCGCGTCCATATTCTGTCGAGTAGACGCCAGTGTTGACCGTAAACTCATCAACTGCATATTTTGAGGTCGAGTAACCTTCACGGGTGCGGCCGCGCTCCTCAGCGTAATACGCCTGGTTGTCGTCGGCGCCGTCGATCTCAACGTTGTTTTGGGTGGGCGTGATGCCGCGGAAGGAGATGAGACCGAATCCGTTTGAGTCGCCCACAGCACCCGGAGTGAGCAGGGCCATATCGGACCAGCGGCCGCCATTGAGCGGTAGGTCCTGAATGTCGTGAGTGCTCAGCGTAGAGCTGATTTCCGGCGACTCGAAGTTCAGAACCGGAGCTTCGCCGGTGACTTCGACGTTCGTGGTCGCGGCGCCCGTCACCATGTGCGGGCTGACTTCCGTCACTTCGTTGACCACGACGATCACGCTGACTTCCTTGAACGTCTCAAAACCAGACCCGGTGATCGTGACTGTGTAATTTCCTGGCGATAATTGTGGCGCCTTGTAGTAGCCGCTGGCGTCGGATTTCAGGCTGATCGCGGCATTCGTGCCATTGTTGACGATACTTACAGCCGCGCCGGGTACTACGGCGCCAGTTGAGTCGAATACCGTACCGGCAATTGCGCCCTCGGTGTACGTCTGGGCATTCAAAACGACCGAGCTAATGCACAAAGCGAGGACGAACAGCGCCGAGGCGAACAGGCCCAGGCGAATTCGATTGGATCTCATAACTGCCCTCCAAAGTGGTAGTTTGCGTTCGAGAGAAAACTATGTAAACAAAGAGCTGCGCCGCTGGTGCGATGCTGCTGCACGCTGGCTGGCGCGCCAGGCGTGAGGAAACGATGGTTTGAAGTCAAACTCACTGGAGACACCGAAGGCGTCTCAACGAGCAAAAGTGCTGAGATGTTCCCAACTTGCAAACGTACAAGCTTTTGATGAAAGGGATGTGAAGGATGAGCAAATGGTGCGTAAACGCGAGATTGCTTCTTTGCGCCGCGATGGGCCCGCGGCTTCACCCGACGATGCGGTCGAAGAGATCGATTTAATGATGGCCAATATTGAAGTTCTGCTGTCATGCCCTCACGCGAATCCGAAATTTCTTTCAGAAACACAAATACCGGGGATGCCATTCAGCGCAGTGGCTTAGAGAAGGCCTATGGCAATCGCCGATGGTGCGATTGCTGCGCCTGGCTGCATCCATTTCTCATGCTTCAGCCGCGCAAATTACGCGAACTGAAGAACCCCTCGATGCAAAGTCCCGGGGGTATATCTATCTCAGGAGAAGCCATTGTAGGGCAGCGGAACCCGATAATCCAAGAGGGAATTGCAAAATATAGGTCGATTTCCGCTTGAAATAATGCGGCTGCGCAGGGTTTTTGTGGAAAAGGAGGCTCAAACGGGTTTCAGTCGTCAGGTTCCAGTTCTTAGAGCGTCTGTTTGGCGTGGGGGACCTCGCGGAACCCAGCAAATCTGCTTCCTGATGCATGGCGCCACTAGCCAGACACCCGCCCCCTGAAACCTGACACTTGTCAGCGGCTGCTTCCCGGGCCCCAGCGCAGGCGGAGGCCGGTGCGGATGGTGAAAGGAAGACTGGGATAACCGATAGGAGCGACGTGTTGATTGTCGAGCAGGTTTTCCGCCTGTGCGAAGACGTCCACCCACGGCAGCACCTGGAAACTGCCGCCCAGATCGACCTTGGCGTAGCCGTAATCGAGATTGCGGTTAGGCAAAAGCAGACTGTTGCCGCCGAACGCGTCTTCGCCTTCAAGATAAGTTGAGTCATCGCAGCGGCTGGCGAAGGCGGAGGTGAAGACGCCCGTGAAACGCTTGGAGGCATACGTGGCTGTGAAGTAGCCGGTATGGGGCGCGCGTCGAAACGGGCGCGCTCCTTCGAGCGGCGAATAGGGGCCGACGGGAATGCCATTGAAGGTGGGAATGGGGCCGAGCAATGCCTGATCGTCGTTGGTGAAGGAGCGCTGCACCACGGCGTCGAGGTAGGTGTAGCCGCCGCGCAGAAAGAGATTGCGTCCGATTCCGCTTTCGACCGAAGTCTCCACGCCTTGTGCGCGAAAGGCCTCGGAGTTGATGGTCAGCTCATAAGCAAAGTTCGCCTGCAGAATCCCTTCGAGTGTTGCTGCTGAGTGGGCGTGAGGTTGGGCAGTAGCTCGGGAATCAGATCCAGGCCGACGTATTCGATCTCCTTGCCGAACTCATTGTGAAAGTAGCTGGCCCGGAAAATGATGTGCTGGCTCAGGAATGCCTGCTCACGCCGCCCTCATAGGTGCGCATGGTAGGCGCGGCCAGCTGGACCGATGTGCAACGTCTGGATGGCGGATGGCGTTGTACGTAGCGAGGAAGTTGTAGAGCGAATCGTCCTGATCGGTGAGCGTGGGTTCGCGCATCGCCTCGCCGAAATTGAAGAGGATGCGCGTGCCGCTGAAGACGCCGCTGCGCGGGCGAAGCACGTAATAGTTGAGGCCGGCGCGCGGCGAAGTCTGCAAACCGAAGAGGGAGTAATGCTCCAGGCTGCCGCCCAGCGTGTAGAAGAAGCGCTTCTTGAAATCGCCGTGCACCGCGAGCGGAATGAAGTAATTGGTGCGCTCGACAGGCGGGTAGTAGCGTGCTGCCCGGTTCCGCGCCGCGTTCATCTTCATATTGAAAGCCGGCGAGGCCGGACAAGTGCGGCGTGATGGTGATGTCGCCCTGGTAGCCGAGCTGATCGCGATTGTTGACGTATTGCGACACTGGATACGTGGCGCAATCGAGCACGGCCTGGCCGGTGGCGGAATAGCCGTTGGCGCCGGTGATGGTGACGGTATTGCCCAGCGTATCCGGGCCCGAAGCAATAGTCCGCATAGGACACTGGGAGTTGCCCGACTGGGTACCAGAGATAATCCTGCTCGCGCTTGCGCGTCAGTCCGTAGCGGACAGCGTTGTGGAAGCTGGCGGTGGTCTGGTTGTCGATCGAGGCGCTCAGGAAAATGTCCTGATCCTTCTCGGTGGCGTCGTCGGCGACGTGATAAAAGTCCCACGCGTTGGGAACGCCGTTGCCTGCCGACTCCGTAGTGCAGCGTGGCGCGAATTTGCGTGGTGCCGTTCAGAGCCCAGCCCAGATTGGCCGCCGTCGTGGCCACGTGGTACTCGTCGTTGGGCAGATCGTTGGCGGTTTGCAGCCAACTGAATGCGCCCAGGTAATCGAGCTTCTTGTGCGCGCCCGCCACCTCGAGTTGCTCGCGCGAGGTGGAGAGATTTCCGGCGTCGCCCTGAAAGAGCAGGGAAGGGAAGCTGGTGGTGCCGTGAGGCGTGGTCAGGCTCACCACGCTCGAGTCTGCGCCCGCGCCGTAAAGGCTCGAATCGGGTCCGCGATAAACCTCCGCGCTCTCGACCGCCGTGGTGGAAAGCGGGCCGAAATCGAATTGGCTGCCCAAATCGCCGGCATCGACTCCGTCAAGCAGGATCTTGTTGTCGTCGGAATCGCCGCCGCGGACGAACAGCGAAGTTTGCGCGCCCATTTGTCCCGCCTGCACAACTTCGAGTCCCCGGCATCAGTCGCAAAACGCTGGCGAAGTTCGTGCGCAGAGCAAGATCGAGCGGGACAAGCACAGTGGTCGCTGCGCTGGTTTGCGGCTGCGGCGTAGGCGTGCCGGTGGCCGTGACCACGATGGATTCGCGCACCCAGGCCGGCTCGAGCACGAGGTTGCGCTCGATCGAATCGAACTGGCCGGCGTAGAAATCCGGCGTCTGCAACTGGCGAAAGCTGTTGGCCGAGACCACGAGAAAGAAGCGGCCCGCGCTTCCGGTCGTGAGCTGGAAGCTGCCATCGGACGAAGAGACCGCCGAAGCCACGACCTGCCCATTGCTGACAAGAGAGACGCTGGCGCCTGTTACCTTAGCGCCGGTTGCATCAGTGACCACGCCGCGAATGGAAGCGGCGTGAACGGCGTTGGCAAGAAGGCCGAAGAGAATCGCTGCGACGGCGAGTCGCATTACACGGCGGAAAACTGCGGACAGGAAATCGAGAGCTCGCATGACGGCTCCTTCGTTCCCCTCGGAACGTGAAAGCGAGTGCGAACGCCATAGGACCGGTCTCCTGACTTGCGCATTTCAGCCCGCCTTCCCAAAGCCGAACCTTATCGGTTCAACTCCAGTGGCTTGAAAGGGCAATTCCGCAATGGGCGGAAGGCCCTGGCTGAAATCCTGTTTCGTCTCCACGCAAAATAAACGACGGGAAGCGAAGCAGGTGCGCTCACAGTTGCGGGGCAGTGGCGGAATTTCACCGCCTTCCCGAACATCCTGGCGATTGCTGTGGTGAGTGGCGCAGCAGCATCGGGCTGCAGCAGTGATGTCATGGAATCGATTTCCATGACATCAACTTTTATAGCCGGAAAGGAGCGTGAAGTCAAAAGGTGGATTTCACGAGGCGGGGAGGGAAAGCAGGCATCTCAACTTAACTCCCAAAGCTTTGGTTTTAGCCGGGGCCGAGATGCCCCAGAATCGCGTCGGTGCATTCAGAGATGGAGTAACGTTCGCATTTCGATAGATCATCTGCCAAGGGTGAAAACTACGTTTATCGTGGTATCAACTTCCACAGGCTGGTTATTGAGCCTATACGGCTTGTAGCGCCAGGTCCGCACGGCATCAACGGCGGCCTGCCGCAACATGGCCGGGCCGCCCACCACCTGCAGATCCTTAATTCTTCCATTCGCGGAAATCGTGGCGTGCAGCTCCACAGTGCCCGCCACGTGGGCTGTTTTAGCGAGGGGCGGATAATCGGGCGGTGTCCGCTGAATTAGCATCCCGGTAGCGACGCCAGATGAAATTACAAGCGGTTTGGAAGATGCAACTCTAACGCTGGGCTGGGAGTGTCCATTGAACATGCTGGCATTTGCGCTGTTGCTACCCAGACCCTCCGCACCGGCCGTGTCAATGCTCGCGGGGGGAAGCGCGCCGTCCTCCTCTTGCTTCGGAATCCGTGTTGGCGCAGTCAGTTGATCGCTCATCACTTTCGTCTGCACCTGTGCCGAGTTCGTTCCGTCCACTTTGTTGGTTGGCTGGTCGTGCGTTGCCTCGGGTTTTTCGGTCGTTGCCAGCGGCTTTTCCTGAGTTAGCGGTTCATTAGCCGGCGGGTTCGGCGCGTTCGTCGCCGGTTGAGTATAGGTGGCTACCGGAACAGGAAGTGGCTGAACAGACGGTTTCGCCTCGGACTTCATTCCAAGATGGAACCGCGGAATGATGAGGATGAGCGGAAGCAGAATCGCACCGGCGCTAACGGCAGCAACGGCCATCCATTTCTTCTTCGCTGTCTTCCGCTCCCCCCTAATTTTGACTTTGTACGAAGAAAACAACTGGAAGTCGGCCTTCTCAGCTTCGCGTCTCAAGGTTGGCGCGGGTTCGGGTGAGTGACGTATTTCTTGCACCTTAGCGAGTTTTGGCGAACCCGGCGCCACGGGTGCCTCATTCGTCGTATGGCTAGCTTTCGAATGGCGCGCAGCGCGGCTAGGCGATCCATTCACCGACTCGCTGATCGACTCTGGCTGCTTGATAAAGACGGGTGCGGGTGAGGCTGCACCCGTAACACGCGGCTTGCCCACCAAAGATGCCGGGGTGGCGCCGCGGTCAACGGACGGCCCAAGCGGCTTTGGAGTCTTGCCGGAGGCATGACCGGCAAGCCTTGATTCCCATTCTTCGCGAGCGTTGACAGGCTCAGCTTCGCTGAAAACCTCGGGGGCAAGGTTGATTGCCGACAAGGTCGGCGAGGACGGCGCTTCGGTGGCTGCGGCCGGCGACGAAGCATTGTCATGCGATCCCTCCACCTGAAGCACGACCGTGGCTCGCGCCGGTGCGTATTTTTCGCTCTCCGATGGAGTGAAGGATGCGGAGAGGATATATTTCCCCCGTGCGAGTACGTGGCCCTCGGAAGGAGTGTAGACAAATGTTCCCGGGACTGATGCCGTGGCGTTCAACTGCGTGGCGCTCAGCGCGGCGCCGTAGGAAATGGCAGAGGGCACCGGCCAGGTGATTTGAATTGGCAACTTCTCGGTAATCGTGAGCGGCACGACGGCACGCGCCGTTGCGTAATTCAGAGTGTCGATGGGAGCGAAGGTCAGTGAGAGTTCATGCACTCCCGGCTCGAGCATCTCCCCCGCAGCAGGAGTATAGGCAAAAGATCCCGGCACCGTTGCTGTGGCGTTGAGCTGGGTGGCGCTAAGGGCCACGCCGCAAGCAATCGGATCCGGTGTCGGCCATGTGACAGCAGGAGTTGCTTTGGCCACCGCCAGTGAAGTGGCAGCCTCCGATGTGGAGTAGACCGAAGTATCTGCCGGGGTGAAAACCACGGACAGATTATGCTCTCCCGCTGCAAGCACCGCCCCTGGTCCTGGGCTGTATTCGAATGTTCCCGGAACCGGCGCCACGGCACATAGTTGCGCGGCGCCGAGCCGTGTGCCGTACGTAATCGGTTCGGGTGTTGGCCATTGGATGACAGACGCTGCCTTGGCCACTGTGAGCGATGCGGAGGCCTGTGCTGCGACGTAGTTCGCGCTGTCGGCGGGGGTGAAGGTTACCGAGAGCGTATGCCTTCCCGGAGGCAGCACCTCGCCCAGTGCGGGAGAGTAGTCGAAACTTCCAGGTACCGGCGCCGAGGCATTCAGTTGAGCGCTATCCAATGCGGTGCCGCAGATGATCGCGGCAGGTTTTGGCCAGGAGAGGGCTGGCGTTGCCTTGGCCACAACGATTGAAACTGCGACCTGTCGCGGAGTGTAGCGGCCGGAATCTGCCGGAGTGAATGTCACCCATAGCATGTGCGTACCGACCGGCAGCACATAGCCTGGGTCAGGTGTGTAAACAAAAGTTCCCTCAACCGATGCTGTGGCATTGAGCTGGGCTACGGTGAGCTTCTCCCCGTAGGTAATCGGGTCGGGTGTCGGCCACGTGATGGCCGGAGTCGTTCGCGCATGGGCCGGAGCCGCAGTCGCAGTGCTCGGCGGTTCGTTATCCCCCGAATCTACCTGCGCAATGCTTTCACCGAGATTTCCAGGCGCGGTTTCCGATTGCAACACGGCTTCCTGCTGGCCGCTCTCCATCAATTCAGTTGCGCTTGGCGGTTCATTGTTTTCAAAATCTATCTGCGTAATATTTTTACCGAAACCTCTAAGCTTGGTTGCCCAACCCACCGCGGCTTCCTGCTCGCCGCTCTCCATCAATTCAGGTGCGTCCGGAGGGTCGTTTTTTTCAAAATATACCTGCGCAATATTCTTACCGTGACCTTTAAGCGCGGCTTCCCATTCCAACGCGGCGTCCTGCTCGGCGCTGTCAACCAAATCGGTTGCGCCCGGCAGAGCGGAAATATCGACTCCAGAGCGCTCGGCCTGGGATCGTTGTAACGCGTCAAAGAATCGACCCATTCTCGCCCGCCTCGGCGTCTAAAGCAGCGCCTTTATGGGAGTAGCTCGCCAAATGCGCCCGCTGAATAGTCTGTATATTCAGTAAATCGAGATTTCCCTTTTGCATTTCGGCAGGTAACTAATATACCGCTATTTGGCTCCACTCGCGATCTTTTTGCATTCGTTCCAAGGCTCCGGGCGTGCCCGGCTGGATGGCCTCCGGGATCAAAAGCCGGGATTTTTTCCCATTTCGAAGCACTCTTTCAGACACCCCCGTCTTCAATTTCCCTGCGTCGTACCACTTCAGCCCTTCCGAGGTGAAGGATGCCTAAAGCGCATGCGGCCTTTCTTGCGCTCTGCAGGCGCCATTCGGCGGGTGAAGGCACAGAAGAAAATCGACTGACCCTCCAAGTGACACTGGCAGTTTCTGATTTCCTTAAGTTGCTGTAAGTTGTTGATTTAATGGTGACCCCGGGAAGACTCGAACTTCCGACACGCAGTTTAGGAAACTGCTGCTCTATCCACCTGAGCTACGGGGCCACTTTTAGAATCAATAGTTTACACGACACGAGCAATTTGATTAGGTCGCGGTTGGTCAGCGAATGATGAACTGGCTTCTTCCCCCTAAAAGTCGGAACGGCGGCGCGGGATGAAGCTGATGAAAGCACGGTATCAACAGGGTAGCATCGCCAAGATTCCAAGAGCCAGCGGCTAAGTATGGAGGGTGCGATTCTCTGAACGCGTTGGCGGGAAGCGCACACAGAAGTCAATGTCGTTCAGCGCTCAAGCTTGATCCGGCATGTGCAAGCGTTGACCCGTTGCGACATCGGCCGGGATTGTTTTCATCCGCCTTGTGCCTCTAAGTCAGGCAGCGCCCAATGTGCTATTTCGCCCTCTTTGAAGTCCAGACAAAACGGGACGCTTCGACCACGAGAGCAGACAAGCTACCGATCGAAGAGCCGCTCCAGCGCAGCATTCTGGCGAACGATTTGACGCTTTTGGCGATCGGGTGTAGTAATCTTAGCGGTAGCACAATCGATTGCGCCACCGGTACTATTCACTTAAGTTCGGTGCAGCCGGTTTTCCTTTTGCACTGCGATTGGGAGAGAGCAATGTTTCGTATTCGTCCGGCTCTGTTTTCAGCGATCATCGTCGTAGCCTTATGTGCTCCGATATACGCGCTCCAGGCCCTCGAATCTCAGATTGGTATGGGACCTGCAGAGGAGCGGGTGACCATCGACGCGCACGCCTCAGCTACGCCGTTTCCGCATTACTGGGAGCAGATGTTCGGCTCAGGGCGCGCGAATCTCGCGATGCGAGAGAGCTACCGCGACGATCTGCGGAGCGTAAAGAAGATCACCGGCTTCCAATACGTGCGCTTTCACGCGATCTTCCACGATGAGAACGGCGTCTACAGCGAGGATGCGCAGGGCAACCCGGTCTACAACTGGTCGTACGTGGATCAGATTTACGACGGGCTGCTGGCGCATGGGGTGCGGCCTTTTGTGGAGATCAGCTTCATGCCGAAGGCGCTGGCGGCCGAGCTGGATTATCACGCGTTCTGGTACAAGCAGATCGTTTCTCCGCCGGAAGACTATGCGAAATGGGACGCGCTGATCACTGCGTTCGCGCAAGCATCTGGTCGAGCGCTACGGGATCGATGAAGTTGCGCAGTGGTATTTCGAGGTGTGGAACGAACCGAACATCGATTTCTGGGTGGGAGCGCCGAAGCAGTCGACTTATTTCGAACTCTACGATCACACGGCGCGGGCACTGAAGGCAGTGAATGCGCGAATTCGCGTAGGAGGACCGGCGACGGCGCAAGCGGCGTGGGTGGGCGACTTGATCGCGCACGCCGACACAGAACCATGTGCCGCTGGATTTCGTCTCGACGCACGTTTACGGCAACGACAGAGCGAACGATGTCTTCCACGACGATCGCTCTATGGCGCCGCACCAGATGGTTTGCCAGGCGGTGAAGAAGGTTCATGAGGAGATCGAACACTCGGCGCGGCCGAAGATGCCGCTCATCTGGAGCGAGTTCAACGCGACCTATACGAACGAGCAGGAGATCACCGACTCGATTTATATGGGGCCGTGGATGGCGCAGACCATCAGCCAATGCGACGGCATGGTGGACATGATGTCGTACTGGACCTTCTCTGATGTCTTTGAAGAGCAGGGCGTGGTGAAGACGCCGTTCTATGGAGGCTTTGGGCTGTTGGCAGAGGACGGAATTCCCAAGCCGGCGTTCGATGTCTTCGCGCTGCTGCATGAGCTGGGTGAAGAACGGCTGCCCACAGCTCAAGGGGATGTGCTGGCGACGCGGCGCAGCGATGGAACCCTGGTGATCGCGATGTGGAATCTGGTGGAACCTGGGGTGGACGGCAAAGCGAAAACCATCGACCTCGATCTGAAGGGCATCGGCGAAAACGCGCACGCAACCATTCGACGCGTCGACAGCTCCCATGGAGACTCGCTGGACGCGTGGAAGAAGATGGGGAGTCCGCAGAATCCGACGCAGGTGCAGATCGACGCGCTGCGCAAAGCCTCCGAGACAGGAGCGCCGGAAGTGCGCGCGATCGGGGACCATCGGCTCATGCTCACACTTCCGCCGATGGGGCTTGCGGTCGTGGAGATTCGATAAACCAGTCAAAATAGGGATTGGGAGTTCGACCATGAGATTTGATTTGTTGCCGGCGGTCAGCCGCCGCCGTTTTCTCCGCGCGTTGGCCGCAATGGCAGCCGGCAGCGCCTTGCCCGTGGCATACGCAATGGGCAAAGAGCACGACACGCTCTCCCGCGAGGACGAGCAGCTACTCGACGATTTGGAAAAGAGTGGCTGCCTGTTTTTCTGGGAGCAGGGCAGTCCGAACACCGGGCAGGTTCTGGACAGGGCGCGCTACGATCTCAACGGCGCGCGCGATCCGCGGCGCATGGCAAGCATCGCAGCCACAGGTTTCGGACTCACTGCGCTTTCGATTGCCGACCGGCGCGGCTACTTGCCTCATGCGCAGATTGTGGAGCGCGTGCGGACCACGCTCGATTGGCACTTGAACAAGATGCCTGAGGTGCACGGCTTTTTCTATCACTTCACAGACATCGAAACCGGCGCGCGCTTTGGCCGCACGGAGCTGTCGTCGATCGATACGGCGCTGCTGCTGTGCGGCGTTCTTACCGCGCGAGAGCATTTCCGCGATGCCCGCATCAAGTCTCTGGCACAACAAATCTACGAGCGCGTGGATTGGCCGTGGATGCTGAACGGCGGCAACACCTTCGCGATGGAGTGGAAACCCGATTCAGGCTTCGGGGCAGCGCGATGGAAGCACTACTGCGAGCTGATGATGATCTACCTGCTGGCGACGGGATCTCGAACGCACGCCACACCGCCTGAGTTGTGGAACAACTTTGCGCGGCCGGAAATCCAGTTTGAGAGTTACAAATACATCAGCGGAAACGACCCACTGTTCACGCACCAGTATTCGCAGGCGTGGTATGACTTCCGCCACAAACGCGACGCGTACGCCGACTATTTCGAAAACTCGGTGATCGCCACCCGTGCGCACAAGGCATTCTGTCTTTCTTACCCGGAGTGGTACAACGAAGGCTACTGGGGCGTTTCGGCATCGGACTCTCAACACGGATACACCGCCTGGGGAGGGCCGCCGCCGCAGGGGCCGCTCGATGGCTCGGTGGTTCCCTGTGCCGCAGCCGGCTCGCTGTCCTTCCTGCCCGCGGATTGCATCGCCGTGTTGCGTTCCATGCGCGCAAAATGGGGCGACCGGGCCTGGACCCGCTACGGATTTGTTGACGCATTCCATCCCGCGGCGAACTGGTACGATCCAGATGTGCTCGGCATCGATCAGGGAATTTCAGTTGCGATGGCGGAGAATCTTCGCAGTGGGTTTGTGTGGAAGACTTTCATGCGTAACCCCGAGTGTGTGCGCGCCATGCAGTTGGTGGGCTTCAAAAGCGAAAGCTAGAGGTGCCGGTTTAAAACATTATGACGCAGAAGCGGCTCAAACCGATCACCCTGAAAGAGCTCTCAAGCCTTCTCGAGCTGTCGCAGTCTACGGTCTCCCGCATTGTCAACGGAGAGGCGGACAAGTACCGCATCGCCCGGGAGACACAGCAGCGCGTTCTGCAAGCCGCAGCGCTCCATGGGTACACGGCCAACACCGTGGCCCGCAGCTTGCGCAATAAGCGCAGCTACACGGTCGGTGTGATCGTGCCGGAGATCAGCGAGGGCTATTCCACCGCCGTGCTCGGCGGCATTGAAGACGAACTGCTGAAGGACGGCTTCTTTTACTTTGTCGTGAGCCACAGGCACCGCCCCGATCTATTGAAGGGATATCCGCGCATGCTGCTGGCGCGCTCGGTGGAAGGAATTGTTGCCGTCGATACCCCCATTGAAGAGGATCTACCGGTTCCCCTGGTTTCCGTTTCCGGCCACCAGCACCGCGAAGGAGTCATCAATATCGAGCTCGACCACGGCCAGGCCGCACACCTGGCGCTTTCGCATCTGAAGGACCTGGGTCACAGGGAGATTGCGTTCATCAAGGGGCAGGCCTTCAGTTCCGATACCAATCGGCGCTGGCGCGCAATCGTTGCAGAAGCAAATGCTCTCGGTATCACCATTCACCCGGAGCTTGTGGTGCAACTCCAGAGCACGGAGCCCGGACCCGGACCTGGCACCGAGGTGACCTGGCAACTGCTTCAGGCAGGGCGGCCCTTCAGTGCGCTCTTCGCTTTCAACGACGTGACCGCGATGGGAGCGATTCTGGCCTTGCGCGAGGCAGGCCTGCGCGTTCCCAAGGACGTTTCAGTGGTTGGCTTCGATGACGTGTTGGCTGCCTCCACCTATAATCCTCCCCTCACCACGATTCGTCAGCCCTTGCGGGATATGGGCCAGGCAGCGGCAAGCACACTGCTGGGACTTATCGGCGATCAGATCCCGCGTCCGCACCCCGCCGTCATCCCGGTTTATCCCAAGCTGGTCGTGCGCAAGTCCACAGCACAGGCCGCAACGCACACAGCCGGAAATTAATGAATCTCGGCAAAGCGGTTCACCGCCCCGGTTTACCGGCGAATTCCTGAAACATTCTAGAAAAGACAGAAGTCTAAGGGGTGGCGGAGGAAAGTGCGCGATGCCTGAGGCTAGAAGACCAGCCCGAAAGAATCCTCTTGACAGTTATATTTTCCCGGTGGTACTTCTTCTATTCGTAGCACAATCGTTTGCGCACTATGGCGCAATCGTTTGTTCCAGGGCAGAGATCTGGGTCCAGAATTGTAGCCGCAATCCCTGGCCACTACCAGCTTTAACTTCAACCGCGGGGCCGCCCCCGGCGGCCGGCCTCGCATTTGCTATAGGAGAGTCAGAATGCCAATCACAAGAGAAATCCATCGCTCGTCCTCGACGGAAACCCTTCTGCTCCGCTCGCGCCTAAGAATCGCCTGGTCCGGCCTATGCTCAGCCCTGCTGCTTGCGACGCTGGCGGGCCTCCTGCTGCCCGCGGCCCATGCGCAGTATCGGACGTCCATCCAGGGCGAAGTGGCCGATCAGCAGGGCGCGGTCATTCCAGACGCGACCCTCACGCTCAAGAACCTGTCAACCAACGAGACCGTCGTAAGAAAAAGCGATGAAGTCGGCGTCTTCAACTTCAATGCTCTTCCCGCGGATCATTTCACCCTGACAGTGGAGAGAACTGGCTTCAAGACCAAGGTTCTCAATGACCTACAGTTGATTCCAGAGCAGCCGAACGCGCTGAACGTGCAGTTGGAAATCGGCGTCGCGACCGAGTCGGTGACCGTGAATGCCGCTCTCACGCCGGCCGTAGATACAGAAACCGCGGACAACGGGCGAACCATTTCGGAAGATGAAGTCGAGCACATGCCGACTTTCCAGCGCGACGCGACCGGTCTCATTCAGTTGGCTCCCGGTGTCATCGCCGATGGATCGCAGGGTGGCGGAGGCGGCGGTTTTGCTGCGCCCGGGACACAGTCCGGCGCCAGCCACGGCGGCGGCGGCAACCTCGGACATTCGAGCAGCATCTTTGCCACGGAAAGTGGCGCCTCGGCGAACACCAACGGCCAGCAGTTTCAAAGCAACGGTGTCACCGTGGACGGTATCAGCACCGTGAGCGCCGTTTGGGGTGGATCGACCATCGTTACGCCCAGTGAGGATTCGATCACCAACGTCAAAGTCGTAACCAATGCCTACGACGCTGAAAATGGCCGCTTCTCGGGCGCCATTACCGAAATCACCTCGAAAAGCGGAACCAACGATATTCACGGCAGCTTTTTTATGGAGCTCTTTCGCCCTGGATTGAATGCATACCAGCGCTGGAACGGCCCCAATTCGGTGGCGTCGGTCGGCTCGGGCGGAGTCAAGCTCACGCCCCAGCAACGTGGTCTGCTCAGGGACTCAGACCGCTACAACCAATACGGCGGTAGCGCTGGCGGGCCGATTTGGAAAAACAAGGTCTTTGCCTTTTTCAACTACGAAGGACAAAAGCAGAACACCCCTGCAATCGGCACAGGATGGTACTACGTTGACTCGGCACTGGGGCCGTTGGCTCCCAGTGGCAGCATTGCCTCGACCTATCTAAATTTCAAGGGGGCAGCCGTTCTCGGTACGGTAATTGCCTCTGGAAACTGCGCGTCCGCCGGACTCACAGAAGGCGTAAACTGCAAAACCATTGCGGGACAGGGTTTGAACATTGGATCGCCGCTCACCACCGGCCTGGGCAAGCAGGACCTCACCTATGTCAGCAGCAACAGCCCCGGCGTTGGCAGCGGGCTTTCGAACGTCCCCGATATCGCATACTACAGCACCAGCAATCCAACCAATACCGATTTCAAGCAGTACAACGGGCGTCTCGATGCCGATGTAACCGGTAAAGATCACGCCAGCTTTACCATCTACTGGATTCCATCCACGAAAACAAATTACAACGGCGGGCTGGGCTACGACCTCTTCAATCACTCGCAGACCAGCAATGCCACAACGTTGATCTGGAACCATACCTTCACGCCGACCCTCCTGAATGAAGCCCGCGCCAACGCCGCCGGTTGGCGTTGGAACGAACTGACCAGCAATCCTCAGGCACCCTTCGGCCTGCCCCAGGATTTTGTCTCGACGATCGGGAGTATAAACATCGGCGGTTTGGGTCCAGGTTACCCTTCCCACCTTGACCAATGGACCTACGGCTACAAAGACGTTGCAACCAAAGTTCTGCGCGCTCAAACCATGAAGTTCGGTTTCGATCTCACCCGCGTTTATTATTTGAACGCCCCGATCAGCGTGCCGCAATATACCTTCTACAATCTCTGGGACTTCATGAACGATGCCCCAGAGGCGGAAGGCGGCAGTTTTCAAGCCACCACCGGCTTTTCCGGAGGCTACCGCAACGATAACCGCGAAAACCTGGCCGGCGTCTTCTTCCAGGACGACTGGAAGTTCCGTCCCAACCTGACCGTAAGCGCCGGGCTGCGCTACTCCTACTTCGGACCGCTCACCGATAAGGACAACAACATGGGTGTGCTTTCGTTCGGCAGCGGCAGCACCCTTTTGACGGGAATCGCGCTGCACACCGGTGTTAGCGCATGGAGTGCGCAAAAGATGAACTTCGGACCGCAGATCGGCTTCAACTGGAGTCCCGTATGGTTCCAGGGCAAGATGGTGGTTCGCGGTGGTTTCGGTCTGAACTATAACCAGGAGCAGATCGCAAACTCTAATAATTACGACGGCAACCCGCCCGGAACGAGTTCTGTTCCAGGTTCCAGCACCGGCCCCACGAACATCAACAAGAATATCATTTATGCGATTTCGAGCAGCCCAAACAACTACTACGGCTACCCGGCAAATCCCAATGCCAAAACGACGTTTAACTCCGCCGGTCTGCCGACAGCCGGCGGCGCAAACCTTGGCGGCCTGCCCGGGAAATTGCACACCGAGTATACCGAACACTTCTCGCTCGACGTTGAATACGATCTGGGTCACGCATTGATCGCGAATCTCGGCTATGAGGGTGGCCTGGGCCGCCATCTCCTCTACAACTATGACGCCACCGCTCTCGGAGATATTCAGGGCGCTGCGCAGAATCCACTGGTCAATAGCGTCAACACCTTTGGCGACAGAGGTTGGTCGACGAACAACATGATGCTCGCCGGACTCAAACACTCGTTCTCCCATACCTTCTCTGCTGAAGCGCAGTTTACGTGGGCCCACAGCATGGATACAGATTCCGGCCCGTACTCTCGGGACGCCTATCTGTACAATCCCAAATACTCCTACGGCCGGTCGGATTTCGATATCAACAAATCCTTCAAGGTCTTTGGCGTGTGGCAGCCGGTGATTTTCCACGGTGACCGAACCTGGATGGAGAAGGCCGTCGGCGGATGGTCGCTAACCGGCATCATGACTCTTCATACAGGCTTTGGGTGGACTCCGGTCTATACAGAGCCGCACCAGATCTATTGCAATACGTGCAACTACGGATACCAGAGCCTTCGTCCCCACTATCTTGGAGGGGCCGGCAACAGCACCAGCAATAACGCCTTTAAGACCGGAAGCAACTTCCCCAATCCAGGGACTGCCAATACCGGCACGAACAATAATCAATTCTCCAACAGCTACTTCTCCATCCCGAACTACGCCAATGCCATCACGGATAATGCCGGACAGTCGACAACCAACTTCATCCCTGCGCCGGGAATCGATCGCAACACCTTTCCCGGACCCGGATACCGCGACGTCGATCTCAACATCGCCAAAGCCTTCGGTTTGCCCAAGATGAAGGTCGTGGGAGAGAACGCGAAGATCGAAGTCAAGGCTGACATGCTCAACGCCTTTAACATATTGAACATCAACCCAGGCAGTATCTCGAACAACATCCAGAACTCGAACCTCGGTCAGGCATCGAGCGCGCTGGGATCGAGGACCGTCGATTTCCAGGCTCGCTTCAGCTTCTGAAGTGAGTCTTAGTATGTCTTTGAGAGGGTGCTCGCGAGAGCACCCTCTTTTGTCGCTGATTCTTTAGAGCCATTCCACAATCGCTGAATCCATCACCTCCACGCCCCATCCTTTTCGCGAACTTTGCGGAAAGGGTGGGAACGCAAGAAGGCTAGGTACACCTATTCTGGAACCGGCTTGGGACAATCAAGCCGAAGCTGAAGACGATTCGGATTGAGAGTCACCGAGCATGGGCAATATGGCTGCCATAACCAGAAGCGTAGCCGGGCCTGCAATGAGTGCTGTGCGGAGGCTCCCGGAGTAAGACGAAATCCAACCCACGAGTGCAGGGAATACCGACCCTCCAAATCCGCTGACGGCAAGTACGAAGCGCGAGTCGGAACTGTGCCGTGCGCGATCGAAGAAGGCAGCCAGAGCGACGGGAAAGATTGGAGCCAGTGCGATGCCCAGCAGCAGAATGGCCACGGCCAGCATCGAAAGCGAGCTTGAGGCGACGAGAAGCGTAGCCGCGACCAAAGCTGTTATCACAGCAGTTTGCAGCAGGCGGCCTGGCCGGATGCGCAGCAGGATAAGAGGCGAAAGCGCGCGCGAGAGAAGGAAACCGCCCCAATAGATCGCAGTGGCGCCGGCAGCGAACGTCACGGCAGTCTGCGCCGTGCGCAACACATAAGTTGAGATCCACGCGCCGAATGTGCTTTCCATTCCAACTTCAAGAAAAAAGAAAAGCGCGAACAGCGACACGAGCCGGAAGTTGCGCAACCCGGTGTATTGAGCCGTCGCGCGCGGGGCTTCGCTGGAATCGCGAATCGTGAAGTGAACACCGATGGCCGCCACTGCGGAGACTCCGGCCAGTACCAGGTACACCGTACTCCAAGAGGAGACAGACAGAATGCGCGCGGCGAACAGCCCCGCAAGCATCGCCCCCACGCTCCATGTAAAGTTCAGCATGGTGAGAGTCGAAGCGCGGCGGTCCGGGTAGTTGCGGCCGGCGAAAAGACTGGTTGCCGTCATGGGTGCGCCAATGCTCGCGCCCAGCAAGAACCCAAAGGGATAAAGCAGCGGCCGTGGAACCCACGGGAAAACGCCGCAGGTAATGGCCATCGCCAGCAGACCGCGCACCAGTATGCGTGCGTAATTCCCTCGGCAGAGCAATGCTCCCACCGCCATGCCTGCGAATAAGCAAAACAGCAGCACTCCGGATTCACTGTCGGAGAGATGGAATGTGCGCGCCAGCGAGGGAAGCATGGGGCCGGCGATGGCGTCGGCAACCCCGGTAAGCGCGAACACAGGGTGAAGCACGAACAACATGCCGCGACGTGAAATCGGCACGCGGGTTGTCATGCAGCTCCGTCAAGCGAGGCGGCGCAAAAGCAATGGACTCGATTTAGGATTCCTGAATCGATCACAACTTCACCAGCCTCCAGAACATCGAATCGACGATCTGAACCGCTCCATCCATCCTAAAGTGTTGCTCGGTTAAGTAATCTTTGATTTTACTTGGATTCTAGCGATGGCGCGGCCCAGCGCTCGCCCAGCAGCAGTTGGCAGGTCACTTCAACTTGAACAAATCCTTATTCAGATATGCCTTCTGAAGGACGAAGAAAGCCTGCTTCTTTTCTCCTTGATCGGAGATCAATCCTTTGAGGTTGTAACCGTCCTGCACACCGGGCAGCATTCGCCTTGGAGAACGAAAGTCCATCAGGATCCACGGGCTCATGCCGCGCAGTTGTGGGATTCGGTTTAACATGCCGATCTGATGGCGAAAGACGTTGGCCTGGTATTCTTCAGTCCAGCGTTCGCTCTCCACACCGTGCAATCCTGCCTTTGCGTCGGCGCCGAATTCACTGATGATGAGCGGCTTGTTATAGGCGATGTGCCACACCGTGGTGTCAGCGTCCTCGGGCCGCTGTTCATACCATCCGATGTACTCGTTGGCGCCGATTACATCGAGAGCTTCTCCCAGCGAGTCGTCGATATATTTATCGTGGCCTTCGGTGCGAACCAGCAAGGCCGCTGTTACCAGGCGAGAGGAATCGAGAGTACGTACATTGCCGGCAAGGGTCTTGAGGAATCGCGTTCGATCCGGCGTGTTTGGCGTCTCGTTGGCTAGAGACCAGAGAATGATCGAAGCCTTGTCGCGATCGCGGCGGATTTCCTCGCGCAATTGCTGCTGCGCCTTCTTGAGAACTGCGGGATCGTCAAAATGCTCGGCCCAGTAGACCGGGATTTCCGACCACACCAGGATGCCCAGGCGGTCAGTCGCGCGCGTCATCCGCTGGTCATGAGGATAGTGGGCGAGGCGCACATAGTTGCAACCCAGTTCGCGCGCCCATCCAAGCAGCGTTGCGACGTCTTTTTCGCTGTTGGAGCGGCCTCCGCGAAAAGGCGCCTCAGCATGAATGGAGATGCCGCGCAGAAAAATCGGCTTTCCGTTGAGCAGAATATTGACGCCGTCGGTTTCGACAGTTCGGAAGCCGACTTCATCTTCCAGTTTGTCTTCTCCCACAGAGAGCAGAAGACGGTAGAGTTTGGGTTGCTCGGGAGACCAGAGCTGAAGGCTGGTCGCTGGAATGCTGATCAGTGCTTTTCCACTGGAGTCCAACTGCGCCGCAACCGACAAACTGACCTCGGGAATCGCGACGGTGACGGTTGCCCCCGGGCTCGCATCCTCCACATGGACCCATCCCACAACTGCCGTGCGTTCATGATCAAGGTGAAGGTCGTAATCGTCAATGAAGCTCTGCGGCACGTCGATGAGGGCTACGTCGCTGGTGATGCCCCCGTAGTTGAACCAATCCGTTGTGGCCGTGGGTACTCCGTCGTCTTGCCGCGTGTCATCGACCGCAACCACGATGAAATTCTTTCCGGCGTGCAACTGCTGCGTGGCTTCGCATTCGAAACTGGCAAAGCCCCCCTCGTGATCGCAGACATGTTGCCCGTTGATCCAGATCAGGGCCTTATAGTTTGCCGCGCCGATATGAAGGAAGGTTCGGTGATGGGCCTGGGGCTGAAAGTCGAAATATCGCTGATACCAGACGAGGCCTTCGTAGTAGAAAAGCTGGGCGCTCTGCGTATTCCAGTCTCCAGGCACCTTCAGCGTGGGAGACTTTGCAAAATCGTATTCGACCAGGTGATCGCTTCCCGGCTCGGCGGCGCCGTTCAGGTAAAAACCGTCCTCGCGCAATTCATGGTGGAACGTATAGAGCCCGGTGGCGTACGGATCGACGATGTAGTGCCAGTCACCGTTGAGGCTCACGCTCGGGCGATGATCCACATCGACCAAAACGGTTGACGCTGATTGTGCGTGTAAAAATATCTGACCGATAAAGAAAAAAGCAAAAATGATGCAGAGCCTGGCTTTCATCGAACGTCCTTGGCGGAAGTAGGAATTTCCAGAAACAAAAAAGGGATGGATTGGAGGCTTCCCATCCCTGTAAAGGGAGCCGAGTAAGTTATTGAGCTTGGCTCCAAAACGCAGCTTAGTCCGGATTAGCCGGCAACGATTGCCTCTGCGGCCGGCGATGTTCGGTACGGTTTGTTAGTGGCGTGCTCCTCCGCGCTGATTGCGTTCGGAAGAGCACGCCGGTTTGTCACTCGTTTCGAGATGCGGTTAGAAGGTGAGACGTCCGCCCAACTGAATGATGCGCTGGGTGCCGGTTGAACCGGTGATGGTGCCGAAGCTGCCGCTGTGGTTGTTATTGCCTACCACGGTAGGGGGGCCGCTTGCGGAGGGGTTGGCGAGATTCACCCAGTTCATGACATTGGTGATTTCGGCGCGGAACTGGAAGGCAACTCCACGCTCGAAGGTAACGTTGCGGAACAGGCCTGCATCCATATCCTTGAGCCCCGGTCCGATCAGGCTGTTGCGGCTCACGTTGCCGTCTGCGCCTCCTGGCCCGATGCCGCCGATCCCGGCGACGGGGGTCGAGCTGTGGCTGTTCCCGTTGTATACGTAAGTCGGGGTGGTGGCTGAGTTATTGAACCACGCCGTGAGTACGCTGTTCAGGCCAGTGGCGCTGCATACACGGCAGCGGTTCGGAGAGAGCTTGGGGCTCGGCCCGCCGGCAACGTAGTCGGGACGGCTGGAACCTTGGCTGTCGTTGTTCTGGTTGGCTCCCGTGGACACCGAAAACGGCCCGCCGCTGGTGAAATATGCAATTGATGTGATCGTCCAGCCGTTGACAGCTTCCTTCACGATCTTGTTCGATCCGTGGAAGTAGCTGATGTTCCACACGCCATTGATTGCCGCATTGTCGTCATGGTTGCTATTCATATCGCCATATTCTCCCCCAATCCTGCCGAGGCCGCCGCCGAGGGCGCCCATGGCGTTGTTGGATGGGGTGAAGGGCGTGCCAAGGTAGCCCCAATCCTGCGCGCTCGACCCTCCATTTTCCACGGGCTCCATGCTTTCCAGCGCGTGGCTCCAGACATAGAAACCACTGACTGAGAAGCCGCCAGACAACGTCTTGGTCGCCGAGACCTGAAGCGCGTTGTAGTTGGAAGTCTGGCCGGGGATCAGATAGGTAATCCCGTTGATGGTGCCAGGCGAAAGGTTGATGCCGCCATCGAATTGACGACGTTGCTCGTAGCTTGCCGCTGAAGTGCCGAGGGTGCCGACCAACGGGCCGCCGGAAGCGTTGACCAATGAGTAAGGCGCGTAGTTGGCGTCGATGAAGGCATTCAAGTCGCGGCCCAGGGTGCCTACATAAGCTGCCTGCATGCTTATCCTGGCAGGCAATTGCCGCTGCACGCTGAAGTTGAACTGGTAGACTCGCGATTGTTTCATACCCGGCGAGATGGATTCGATGCTTTGGCTCGAATAGAACTGCGGGTGAGCCGCCGAATAGGTGTACGGGAAGACATTGCCGCCTGCAGGGCAATGGGGAGCATCGACGCATGATCCAACCCCACCCACGCCTGGGAAACCCACATCGTAAATGTACTGCATGGATGTTTCGCTGCCAAAGCCGTTGCGAATGGAGAACGGCATGGCGTTGCCGGGCTGGTTCCACTCATTACCGCTGAAGTTGCCCCAGAAGATGCCCGCTGCGGCGCGAACCGAGGTCTTGCCGTCTCCAAACGGATCCCATGCAAAACCGACACGAGGCGAAATGTGGCTGTACGGCGTGGTGATGATGCCGCGGCCGATGCCCGGGTCCCCTGGGAACAGCATGCCCTTCGGCGCGGTCGGACTAACGGTGGATTGCGGGAGGCTGACAATAAACGAATCCGTCCTGTTGTGGGCGTCGACGGGAGCCGAATCGATGTCCCACCGGATTCCCAGGTTGGCCGTGAATCGGGGCGTGATGCGGTAGTTGTCCTGCACAAACATCGCGGTGTGCCACATGCTGATATGCGTGACGTAGGGCGCGTCCTGCTCGAATGCGCTGAGCTGGCCGGTGATAAAGTCCGCAATCCCATTACCCGTGGTGGTGGGTCCCGAGGTCGAGGTGCTAAGGTCGCCATAATTATTCAGATTGGCAACGAAAAAGGTCTGGTCGAGACCGAACTCACCGCCAATGGCAAGGTTGTGCTTGCCCTTGGTCATGCTGAATACGTCACGCAGCTCATAGTTGTTGGAACCCGTGGTCGGGCCGGCGTTGGGGTTCCCCGTGCTAAAGCCGGCAGCGACGTTTATATATGGCAGTCCGGCCGGTCCGTCGATGACGAAGTTCGAGCCGAAACTGGCGAGGGTCTGGTTGCGTGGACCGGTCACAGGGATGAGAACGCGTCCGCCCATTGCCCGCGTGAACGATAGCCAGGCCTGGTTGGCCGTGCTGGGGCTGAAGGTGTGAACGTCACTGATGTTGGCATTGGTCTGATCCGCGGCGGACAGATCTTCGGTCCAATTGACGTTGCCGCCTCCGCTGGGACCTGACGCGGTATGGATAAAAAAGTAGTCCACTGAGATATGGTCCTTGCTGCCAAGGTTCTCGTCATACTTTCCCAGGTATTCGTTATCGTTTGTCGGAGTGTTGTAATTGCTGACCACACCCGCGCCGCCGCTCGATCCCTGGAGTGCGGCGGTTTGCGCAATGGTGTTCAGCGGAACGGAAACACCGATAGTGTTTGTTACGTTCAGGATATTAGCAGCGACCGGGTCTAGGAGGGCTCGAGGGGATGCAGTTCAGTGCAGCGCCATGATTGCAACCGGGGCCGGTGTTTGTTCCATCCACCTGAATCTTGGCGGTGGATGCGCAGTGCCCGGCATGTAGACCTTGAACGTGTCCGCGGTAAAGTCGCCCTAAGCGCTCGGCAGCCGTGGGCACAAAACCGCCTGTGACCGATGCTCCTTGAATCTGGCGCAGGCCGGCATAGCTGAAGAAGAAGAAGGCCTTGTCGTGCCGGATGGGGCCGCCTACGGTTCCGCCGAAATTGGTTGCGGTGGTAGGGGGACTTAGCAAGTGTTTTTGCCCCGGTAGTGGGGTTGGTAGTGGTACTCGGAATCCAGCTAAAAGCGTTGAAGTCGGTGTTGCGGTTGAACTCGAACAATGAGCCATGAAACTTATTGGTTCCCGATTTGGTGACCACCGTGACAACAGCGGCCGAGAATTCGCCGTATTGCGCCTGGAATGCGTTCGTCTCTACGCGAAACTCTTCGATTGCGTCGGGGTTGGGAGCCTGGTTGCCGTAGTTGCGCATGCCGGTAATGTTGTTGCCGCCATCCAGATAAAATCCGACAGTTCCATTGCCGGAGTCGAGCCCGCCGTTGACCTGGACATCCTCGGACGGAAGTCCGACGGTCATATTGGGGGTGCCGGCGGCGTTCGTGATGTCGCTGGAGCTATTGGCCATAATGCCCGGTGTCAGCGAGAGTTCCGTGTATACATTGCGATTGACCAGGGGCAGGCCGAGGATCTCGTCCGGCTCAATGGTCCGGCCCAATACCGCGTCCGCCGTATTGATCGCCGGGGGAGCCGCAGTAACCGTGACGGTCTGAGTCGCCGCACCCACGGCCAAAGCGATGTTGACGGTCAGCTCCTGTTCCACGTCGAGGGCGATATTCTTTTGCACATAGCGCTCGAAACTGGGAGCTGTGGCCTCGACGGTGTACCTGCCCACGGGAAGGTAATCGATGCGGTACTCGCCGTAGCCGTTTGTGGACGCCGAACGGGTGAATCCAGTATCTACGTTGGTTGCCTTTACGGTGGCCGAGTTCACCACCGCACCTTGTGGATCCTGCACCGTACCTAAGATGGTTCCGGTAATCTGCTGTCCAAACGCGCCGAAGGCGCCGCCGAGAACGATAACCAGCAGCGCCAGGAAGCGCGCGCCAGAGCCTGTGAACAGGCGTATTGCCTTTCTGCTTAAACCCATACTGCCCTCCAGAAGGTTGACGAACTGTTGTTGACGGAACGCTCTTTATTGCATGCGAGAGCACCTGCCTTTTGCCCATATCGAGATCACGGGTACCAGCCAACAAACATTGACCGGAGCTTCCGATGCAGTGTGGAAACCGAGATTGCTCGATGCGAGAGAGCTTAGCCATTCATTTTGATCGGCGTCTTGTGATTTCTGAGTGAAATCTGTGTGATCGAAATTGTGAACAAGCCCGACGGCACGCACAATCGCGCAAAGCCACAGTAAGCCGTTTAAAAAGCGACATCAAATCATCTGAGCAAGCGCTTCTGCTCGCGATGTTAATGTTGTTAAGAATCTCCGTTAAAGGTATATTGAGGAAGGATTAAGGACAGTGAATGGCGGAGCGCGTGGCTGATCCCAAAGTCAGCACTCCGCGACATTCACGTGCAATGACAGTGGCGCCAGCGCGGAGTCGCCTGAGCAATGGCAACTGATTCGATCGCGAATGAGAGAGAGCGTGAGGAACTCACTTGGCTGTTGAACTCCGGAGCATTGGGCCGCTCTCACAATCTCGCCCGAATGCTCAAGTTCATCTGTGAGAGGCATTTCGAGGGCAACGCTGGCCAGATCACCGAGAGTGCGCTCGCCGTTGACGCTCTCGGACGCAGGGACGATTTCAATCCCCAGACAGACACAATCGTCCGAGTCACCGTGCATCAATTGCGAAAGCGCCTCCAGGAAATTTACACGGCCGCTGGCGCCTCACGCCCCGTTGAAATCCAAATCCCAGCCGGACAATATGCGCCCTCCTTTATCCATAAAGAGGACGACCTTGTCACAACATCTTCCTCCGATACTGGAACCGCGATTCCAGATTCTCCATCGGAAGCAGAAACCGTTGCCAGGACTGGCGCCGTGCGCCGCAGATGGCTGGTCCCCGGATTTGCATTCACCTGCTTTGTCCTCGTTGCAGGATCTCTGTTTGAGGTGATCCATTCGAGAGTTCATTCCGCATCGGCCGCTGTTCCAGACTTCAAGCCAATCGGCATGGTAAGAGGGCATCCCGTTCGAGCGCTGTTGGGC
This sequence comes from uncultured Acidobacteriota bacterium, assembly GCA_963826735.1. GTDB lineage: Bacteria > Acidobacteriota > Terriglobia > Terriglobales > Acidobacteriaceae > Telmatobacter. The sequence continues at coordinate 3,884 of CAWGYN010000001.1, read as the reverse complement.
GAAGGCCGCGCGCCATACGTCGATCGCGCGGGAAATACCTGGTCGTCGGGGAATTACTGTACAGGCGGTGACAGCCTTTCCGAGTCAAGCCAACGGATCGCGGGCACTGATGACCCGGCTATTTTTCTCGGCGGGGTTCGCGGCCACGCTCACTGCGTCTTTCCCGTCGAGCCTGGAATCTATGAAGTGCATCTGCTTTTTGCGGAAGCTTCCGACCTGACCGAGGCCACAAGCCGATCTGAATTTTCCCTGAATGCCAGCGACAACATCTCCATCGATGTTGTCGACGATGCAGGTGGCGATTACATCGCCGATACCAAGGTCTTCCGAGGCATTCGCCCCGAAAACGATGGCACCATTCATATCGACTATATTGGCGAAATCTCGGCGCTGAAGGCTGTAGAGATCCTTCCCGCGCCTTCTGAAGCGTTGTTGCCCATCAGAATTGTCGCTGCGCCGAGCCTCTACAAAGATTCGGAAGGGAACCTCTGGTTTCCCGATCGCTATTTCCTGGGCGGCCGCCCCGGACAGAGCGCAAAAGTGGTCAAAAACCAGCAAACAGGTCTGTACGCTTCCCATCGAGTGGGAAACTTCCGATATATCTTCCCGGTTGTTCCTCTCGAAAAATACCGCGTTCGGCTCTACTTCCAGGAGCCATGGTTTGGCAAAGAGAACAACGGCATCGGCGGTCCCGGCAGCCGGGTCTTTGACGTGTGGTGTAACGGCGTAGTTCTGCTTAAAGATTTCGACATCCTTAACGAGGGCGGCACAAGGCCGGTCGCGAAGACCTTTGATAATGTTCAAGCAACTGCGCAAGGGAAAATAGAACTCACGTTCTCGCCGGTTATTAACTATCCACTTATTAACGCCATTGAGGTTCTACCCGAGCCCAGCAAGTAGAGCGATCGTATCTCAATAAAACGAGAAAACCTTCATCGAGGTCGTCAGCCAGACCGGGCGTGCAAAGCTTGCCACCCACAGGCGCGCCCGATTTACCGACGCTGTCAGACCTGGAGACCAGCCGTCTCCTTCGCGTTCAGGTCGATCACAATCTCCGGCGGCGTCAAGAGCGTGTTGTGAATGAGGCAGTGATGCACGGAGCGCATCAGGCTCTCCGACTGTTCTTCCGTGAGCAAGACGGGGCACAAAACATGCAGGCGGAAGTTGCCAACGCGGGCAGGCTGCTTCGACTTTTCGGCGGTCACTGTGACTTCCACACCTGTCTCCGCGAGATTGTGCGTCTTAAGATATTGCACGGCATAGAAGGCGGCGCAAGAGCCTAACGACGCGAGCAGCAATTCCGGTGGCGTCATGCCGCAGTCTTCCCCGCCATTTTCCGCGGGTTGGTCGCAAAGAATTGAATGAGAGCGTGACTGAATGGCAAACTTCACTCGATCGAGATGCGTGACCTTCACTTCCATCGTGGCTTTCCTCTTCCATAAGAAGAAAGCCACAAGAGCGGCAATTCGTGGCAGGCCGCCGATAATCGTCGTCTCCGATACATCGGAAATCTGCGCAATGTTGTGTTGCATCTCCTTTGCGATGGCGCGCAAGCGTGCAAGCAGGGAACTTCTCTGATAACAATCAGGAGGTCCGGTCACATTGGCCTGGGTTACGACCGCGCCGGTGGGGTCGGTGACGGTCCCGGTAATGTCGCCGGTGATGGTCTGCCCGGATGCAGCCAGACCCGAAGTGAAGAGAAAGGTGGCCGCTGCGAGCGGTAGTAGTCTGTGAGCCCCGCGCAAAGATCGTTCGAAACATTGTTTGGGAAATCACGCGCGCAATACGATTGCCGCTCTATTACACAGGGCTTTCCGAGATGGCGCGCATTCAGCAGGAGGACGGTGAAGCCAGAGCATATCAACTGGATCGAGATTACGGTGCGGTAGTGCCGGTTAATATCGCTGCCCAAAACCGGACGTGGCTGATTGTGAAATAGAAGAGAGCTATTCTTCGCGCAGAGAACGCGTAATGATGCGGACGCGTTTCGCGAGCGAGGCAGGCGCGGAATCTTCAGGGGGAAGGGAACTATGAAAATGGTGAGCGTGCGTGCGCAGGGAAACCTGTCGCGCATTGTGAAGACGAAGGCCGCCGCCAACGGCAACGACAATGCGGCCGGAAGCACATTCCAGGAGGCGAGCGAGCATGGCGGAACCGGCAACCACGTCGGCGGCGCCTCCGGAGGTGAGAACGCGTTGGCAACCCGCGGCAATCACATCTTCCAAAGCCTCTTCGAGATCGGGAGTTTCATCAAAGGCGCGGTGAAAGGTGACTTCGAGGGGATTAGCCAGTTGCACGAGTGCGCGAGTACGCTCAATATCGACGGCGCCGCTCGAGAGAAGTACGCCGAGAACGACACCGGCAGCGCCGGTACTGCGAATGGCTTGAATCTCATCGCGCATGATAGAGAAGTCGGAGGCGTCGTAGCAAAATCCTCCAGCACGATGGCGCACCATAACGTGAACGGGAATCCTGCACTGACTCACGGCTTGCTTTATGAGCGCGCGCGAAGGCGTGAGACCATCCACTTCAAGCGCGGCGCAAAGTTCTACGCGATCCGCGCCGCCTGCCTGTGCGGCGAGGCATGCTTCGATTGTTTCCGCGCACAGTTCGAATACCATCAAACGGCTCAGCGCTCCCTTCTTCGTGCGATTGGTCCCAATGCAGCGTTCACTGCGGCAGCGTGATCAACGTTATCTGTAACAAATAAAAACTCGCGCTTGCGCGATATGAACTGAAATCACGAGGTAGCTCGTCTTCGATCAAATGCCAGTTTACTTCGGGAGACGTTCAAAAAATGGTTGCACGGTTGAAGGATATCGCCGAGGATCTGGGCTTGTCGGTCGTGACCATCTCGAAGGTTTTGCGCAATCATCCGGACATTGGCGAAGAGACACGTAGACGTGTTCTGAAACGGATGAAGGAGCTGAACTACCAGCCGAACTTTGCTGCCCGTTCGCTGATTACCGGCCGCAGTTGGACCATCGGTCTGGTAGTGCCTGATTTGCTGCATCCATTCTTTGCGCAAATTGCCAAGGAAATCTCTGCCGAGGTTCGAAAGAAGGGGTATAACCTTTTCATCTCTTCTTCCGATGAGGATCCGGCTTTGGAGCAGGAAGAGATTGCGCAATTGCTGGCCCGCCGCGTGGACGTGATGCTGATCGCTTCAGTGCAGTGGACGGTGAAGAGCTTTCGGCGGATCGAGGAACAGAGGATTCCTTACGTTTTGCTGGACCGACAGTTCGCGGGATTTGAATGCAACTTTGTCGGCGTTGATGACATGGCGGTGGGCGTGCTGGCCACGAAGCACCTGATTGAGCAGGGATGCCAGCGGATTGCGCACGTTCGCGGTCCGGAAATCAGCACAGCCGTCGGACGCCTTGAGGGATACAGGCAGACGCTTGCCACTCAGCAAATGACTCCTCTGCCGGGTCACGTGATTTCGATCGGCCCATCCGGAGATCACGTCGGCGACAAGGCCGGTTACGCCGCGACGGTGAAGCTGCTTGCCTGCAAGAACCGACCAGATGGCATCTTCTGCTTCAACGATCCTGTCGCCTTGGGAACCATGCGCGCGATTCTCGATGCCGGGCTGCGCGTTCCGGATGACATCGCGGTGGTTGGCTGCGGAAACCTTTCGTACTCGGATTTTCTTCGCGTGCCGCTTTCGTCGGTGGACCAGAACAGCAGGATGATTGGAAGGATCGCCGCAGCGCTTGCCCTGAAACTTGCCCAGGGCAAGGCGCCGGCACGTCCCAGGAACTCGTTGGTCGCGCCGCAACTTGTGGTGCGCGCATCAAGTTGCCGGACGAAGCGTAGCCCGCTGCAATAGCGGCCGTGGCGCGCGGAGCGGGCCATCACCAATGAAAATCGTTTATTTTATG